>NZ_JAEKEA010000002.1:0-649 GCF_016651355.1 Pseudomonas sp. TH04 | reverse complement strand
GGTGGTGACTTTATCGGTACCTGGCACCAGGTTTTCGAAATGTTCGCCGCCAGTCACACCCTTAATTGCGGTGGTGACGGTCTGATCACCGTTATAGACATCGTTCGGCGCAACGGTTGTAACGGTGCCGCTCGACTGGTTCACACCGATGGTGATGGTCTGGCCGTTATCCAAGGTCACGGTCAACGGGTTGGTGATGTTAGTCACTGCCGCGCCGTTTTTATCCACAAGGCTGGCGGTGTAGACGATATTGCCGCCTTCACCAACAGTGGTATTGGCAGTCAGAACCACATCAACTTTATCGATGGTGTCGTTGATCGTGGTGGTCGCACCGTTACCAGCAACTTCCAGCTTCTCGAAATTACCGCCAGCGGTGTCAGTGATCTTGACCGTTTGAGTGCTCTTGTCGATGAACACGTCATCGCTTGGCGCTGGGACAGTCACAGTACCGACGGTGTCGCCGGCCTTGATGGTGATAGTTGAGCCGTTGTCGAGTTTCAGGGTTACGTCGGTACCCGCTTTATTAGAAAGCGTAGCGGTGTAGGTAATCTGGCCACCTTCACTCACCTCGGACGGAGCTGTCAGGGTCACGGTGGTGGTATCGGCGGTGCCCGGAGTGTCAGTCACAGTGGTAGTGACTTTATCGGTA
>NZ_JAEKEA010000001.1:4577500-6269627 GCF_016651355.1 Pseudomonas sp. TH04 | reverse complement strand
CGGTGCGCAAACAGATCGGTGGCGTAACTCAGGGATGCACGCAGCGCGTCGCGGGATTCCTCCACATCCAGCGCCAGGTCGAACTGAGCAACGCCTTCATCCCCGCTCAACACCTCGACCTGCAGCCCCGGCAACCGCTGCAAATGATTGCCCGCCGAGGTCACGCGGTGGTTGAACAGCACTTGGAACAAGGGGCTCAGGCTCATGCTGCGTTCCGGCTGCAACGCCTCCACCAGTTGCTCGAACGGCAGGTCTTGATGAGCCTGCGCCTCCAACGACCGCTGGCGCACCTGGCGCAACAGTTGCGCCACGCTCATCTGGCCGTTGAGGTCGGCCTTGAGCACCTGAGTGTTGACGAAGAAGCCAATCAGCCCCTCGGTTTCAAGGCGGTTGCGGTTGGCGATCGGCACCCCGACGCGCACGTCTTCCTGGCCGCTGTAGCGATGCAGCAAGACCTGGTACGCCGCCAGCAACACCATCGGCAAGGTGACGCCGGCTTTGTTCGCAAGGTTGCGCAAGCCGGCCAGCAGCGGAGCTGCCAGTTCAACGCCAAGGCGCGCACCGCGATGGCTTGGCAACGCCGGGCGCTGGTAATCGAACGGTAACTCCAGCACGGGCTGCTCGCCGCCCAACTGCTCACGCCAGTAGGTCAATTGCCGCGCGGTCTCGCCGGCTTCCATCCAGTTGCGCTGCCACAGCGCGTAGTCGGCGTACTGAATCGGCAATGCCGGCAGTTGCGGCGTGCGGCCGACGCTGAAGGCTGCGTACAGTTGCACCAACTCCTCGACCATTAACTGCATCGACCAGCCATCGGAAACGATGTGGTGCTGCACCAGCACCACGACGTGATCGTCCTCGGCCAGGCGCAACAACTTGACCCGTAGCAACGGCCCGCGCAGCAGGTCGAACGGCTGCGCAACCGCCTCGGCGATGTGCACCTTGAGCGCGGCCTCATCAGCGTCGACCCGTTCGATTTCGATCAGGCCCAGGTCTTCGATCACTTGCACGGCGCCGCTGGCGTCCTGGCGCACATGTGTGCGCAGGCTTTCATGGCGCGCCAGCAACGTGTCGAAACTGCGTTGCAGCGCCGCCACGTCCAACGCGCCTTTCAAACGCAGGGCACTGGGGATGTGGTACGCCGAGCTTTGCGGGTCGAGTTGCCAGAGGAACCACTGGCGTTCCTGGGCGTAGGACAGTGGCAAGGGTTGCGTGCGATCGGCCTTGAGCAGCGCCGGCGCCGTGACGCCCGCCGCGCCCAACGCGCGCACGAAATCACCCAGCACGGGCTGTTCGAACAGGGTCTTGAGCGCAACCTCCAGCGCCAGTGCCTGACGTACCCGCGACACCACTCGCGTGGCCAGCAGCGAATGCCCGCCCAGCTCAAAGAAGTGATCGTCCAGGCCCACCTGCGGCAGCTCCAGCACCTGCGCCCAGATGGCCGCGACCTGTTGCTCTCGCTGGCTGACCGGGGCCACCGGCGCTTTCTGCAACACACCGGCATCCAGCTTGGGCAGCGCCTTGCGGTCGAGCTTGCCATTGGGCGTCAAGGGCAGGCTATCAAGGAATACCAAGTGCGCCGGCACCATGTAGTCCGGCAGGCGCTCGCGCAATGCCGCCTTGTACTGGTCACGCAAGCTCGCCTGCTGTTCGGCGGCGAAGGTCACCAGGTAGGCGATCAGGCGGTCGTTGTCGGCCAGCACCACAGCTTCACGCACCGCCACGAGCTCACGCAGGCACGCCTCGATTTCACCCAGCTCGATACGGAAACCACGCACCTTGACCTGCTGATCGACCCGGCCGATGTACTCAACCACACCGTCGGGGCGATAGCGTGCCAGGTCGCCGCTGCGGTACAGGCGTTCACCCGGTGCACCATACGGGTTGGGCACAAAGCGCTCTGCGGTCAGCGCTGGCCGTTCGTGATAACCACGCGCCAGGCCCGCGCCGCCGATCAACAATTCACCGGCCGCGCCCTGCGGGCAAGGCGTTAGCCCGGCGTTGAGAATAAACAACGACGTGTTGGCAATCGGTCGCCCGACAAAAGGCTGCGCCGCTGACAGACGATGGGCAGCCGACCAGATCGTGGTTTCCGTCGGACCATAGAGATTCCACACGGGGCCCTGCAGATCGAGCAGGCCTTGGGCCAGGTCAACCGGCAGCGCTTCGCCGCCACACAGGCACTTGATGCCCTGCAACCAATGGGCGCGCGGGCTTTCCAGCAACATGCGCCAGGTCGATGGGGTGGCTTGCAGCACGCGGGCGGATTGGTTATGCACCAGATCAATAATCGCCTCCGGGTCGAGGGCCAGTTCCTGGCCGCTCAGCAGCACCGTACCGCCGACGCTCAGCGGCACGTACAGTTCCAGGGCGAAGATGTCGAACGAGAAGGTGGTCAGCGACAGCACCCGCGCGTCGGAGCCAAATTCCAGGCTAGCGGCCATGCCGCAGGCAAAGCTGCACAGCGCCTGATGACGGACCATCACGCCTTTGGGCCTGCCGGTGGAGCCGGAGGTGTAGATCACGTAAGCCAAATGCTCCGGCGTGATAGTCACCTGCGGATCATGCTCGGCACCGCTGGCGTCGACCGCGTCCACCAACAGCACCTGCAGACCGTCCGGTTGCGCCAGGCGACCGTTCAGGTGTGGTTGGGTCAGCAACACCTGGGCGCGGCTGTCTTCCAGCATGAAGGCCAGTCGATCGGCCGGGAACTGCGGGTCGAGCGGCACATAAGCGCCACCGGCCTTGAGGGTCGCCAACAGACCGACCACCATGTCCAGCGAGCGCTCGACATGCACCGCCACCAGCACGTCAGGGCCGACGCCCGCCGCAATCAGGCGATGGGCCAGGCGGTTGGCGCGGCGGTTGAGTTCGCGATAGCTGAGGGCGTCGCCATTGAATTGCAGCGCACTCGCGTCCGGTTGCGCGCGTACTTGGGCCTCGAACAACTGGTGCACGCCGCGCGTGTGCGGGTAATCGACGTGGCTGGCGTTCCAGCTGTGTACGGTCTGTTGCCATTGCTGCGCGCTGAGCATCGGTAGCTCATCCAACGCTTGCGCGGCGTCACTCACCACCGCACGTAACAGGTTCTGCCAATGCTGCGCCAGGCGCTCCACAGTTGCGGGCTCGAACAGGTCGGTCGCGTAGGTCAGTGAGGCCCACAGGCCTTCGGCGGACTCTTCGGTTTCGAGGCTCAAGTCAACCTGTGTGGTGTGGCCTGCCCAATCCAGCGGCTGCAACGCCAGGCCTGGCAAGTGCACAGGGCCGGCACGCAGTGTGTCCTGGTGGTTGAACATCACTTGGAACAGCGGGTTATGGCTGAGGCTGCGTTCCGGTTGCAGCGCTTCGACCAACTGCTCGAAGGGCAGATCCTGATGGGCCTGCGCTTCCAGGGCGCGCTGCTTGACCTGAGCGAGCAATTGGCTGAAGAGCATCTGCCCGTCGACGTCGGCCTGATGCACTTGGGTATTGACGAAGAAGCCGATCAGCCGCTCGGTTTCAAGGCGGTTGCGGTTGGCGATCGGCACGCCGACGCGCAGCCTGGACTGGCCGCTGTAGCGATGCAGCAGGGTCTGGAACGAGGCCAGCAAGAGCATGAACAGTGTCACGCCCTCGCGCTGGGCCAGCGCCTTGAGGTCGTTGACCAGCGCAGGCTCAAGCTGGACCTGCTGCCGCGCGCCGCGATAACGCTGCACCGCCGGGCGCGGGTGGTCCAGCGGCAGCTCCAGCAGCGGATGCTCATCGCCCAGGCGCTGTTGCCAGTAATCGAGCTGGCGTTGTTTTTCACCTGCCGCCATCCAGTTGCGTTGCCACACGGCATAGTCGGCGTACTGGATCGGCAGCGCCGGCAATTGAGCCTGGCCCTGATACAGCGCCACCAGCTCATCCACCATCACGCGCATCGACCAACCGTCGGAGATGATGTGGTGTTGCGTGATGACCAGCACATGGTGATCGGGCGCAATCACCAACAGTTTGACGCGCATCAGCGGGCCGCTGCGCAGGTCGAATGGGCGCTGGATTTCTTGCTCCACACACTGCTGGATCGCCGCGGCCTCTACCTTCGCCTGCTCGACAGGCATCGCCAGGGCGGGATGGATCACCTGCCAGGTCTGCTCAGCGTCTTCAACAAACGTGCTGCGCAAAGGTTCATGGCGCAACACCAGCGCCTGGAACGCACGCTCCAGCGCGCGGATATCCAGGTCGCCGCGCAGATGCAGGGCCGTGGGGAGGTGATACGCCGCGCTGGCAGGGTCCAATTGCCACAAAAACCATTGGCGTTCCTGGGCGAACGACAGCGCCATCGGCTGCCCACGCTCCAGGGCCACCAGCGGTGGCGCGCTCTGTTGATGCACACCTGAACACAGCGTGGCGAATGCCTCCAGCGTCGGTTGCTCAAAGAGTGCGCGCAGCGGGACTTCGCACTTCAACGCGTGACGCACCCGGGAAATCACCTGGGTGGCCAACAACGAATGGCCACCGCGTTCGAAGAAGTGGTCCGTGAGGCCCACCTGCTCGACCTGCAACACCGCTTGCCAGATCGTCGCCAGCTGCTTTTGCAGCGGGCTTTGTGGCGCCACATACGCCTGTTGACGCAGGTTCAGGTCGGGCGCGGGCAGCGCACGGCGGTCAAGCTTGCCGTTAGAGTTCAACGGCAACGCGGCGAGCAACACCCAATGGCTTGGCACCATGTAGTCCGGCAGCGCTTGGCGCAGGGTTGCCGCCAGCGATTGCGCATCCAGAGTCTGCCCATGGGCAGGCACTGCATAGGCGACCAATTGCATACCGAGCGCACTCGGCTGGGCGATGACAGCGGCTTCACGCACTTGCGGCAAGGCTTGCAGGCAGGCTTCGATTTCGCCCATTTCGATGCGGTAGCCGCGAATTTTCACCTGATGGTCGCTACGCCCGACGTACTCCAGCGCTCCCGCCTCGTTGTAACGCGCGAGGTCGCCGCTGCGGTACAGCCGCGCGCCCGGCACCCGCGAAAACGGGTCCGGCAGGAAGCGTTCAGCGGTCAATGCCGGACGGTCGAAATAACGCTGGGCCAGGCCCGCCTCGGCGCCAATGCACAATTCGCCGACACCGTCGGTGGCCAGCAGCTCGAACCCGCTGTCGAGCACATACAGCGAGCGACCGGCGATCGCCTGACCAATCGGCACACCGAACGCATCACTGGCATCCGCCAGTTGGCACTCGTGCACGCTGGACACCACAGTTGCCTCGGTCGGCCCGTAGGTGTTGACCAGCCGCACCTCGCCCAACCCCGCCGCGTGCCAGGCGCGCACGCCCTCCACCGACATGGCCTCGCCGCCCACATGCACTTGGCGCAGGTTGCCCAAGGTGCGGCGGTCGAGCGCACATTCCTTGGCCAGCAGGTACCAGTAGGCGGCCGGCAAGTCGGCCAGGGTCACGCCCTGCTCAACGATCTCTTCGGCCAATTGCCCAACGTCCCACGGCTCATCGCCGCGCATGATCACGGCGGCGCCCACACACAGCGGCGGGTAGCACTGTTCGACAAACCCGTCGAAGCTGAACGTCGCAAATTGCAGCACGCGGTCTTCGGCACACAGGCGGCTGTACGCCTCGGCGCTGTCGCAGAACTGGCCGAGGGCAGCATGGTCGATGGCCACGCCTTTGGGCTGGCCGGTAGACCCGGAGGTATAGATCACGTAGGCCAGGTCGGCCGCCGCCGCCGAGTTGGCTGGATTGGTCGCAGGGTAGCCGTCCAGCTCTTCACCGGACGCGCTGAACGCCACGCGCAGCAGCCCTTGCGGCAGTGCCAGTTCGGTGAGCAAACCGGTTTGGCTGAGCAACAGGTCGAGGCGACTGTCCGCCAGCATGTAGGCCAAGCGTTCGGCCGGGTATGTGGGGTCCAGCGGCACATAGGCCGCGCCGGTTTTGAGAACCGCCAGCAGGCTGACGATCAACTGCGGGCCACGCCGACTGGCCAGGCCTACCCGTTGGCCCGGCCCGACGCCGAGTTCCACCAGGCGGTGGGCCAGGCGGTTGGCGCGTGCGTTGAGCTGGGCATAGCTCAGCCGTTCACTGCCCGCCTGCACCGCGAGTGCGTCGGGTGTGGCCTGGGCCTGCGCGGCGATGCGCTCGTGCACCCGTTGATGACGCTGGGCGCCGCAGACCGATTGGATAAGTGTGAGCACCTGCTGCTGTGTGGCGGCGTCCAGCAGCTGCAGGTTGCCTAGCGGTACGTGCGCGTCCGCCACCAGTTGCGTCAAAAGATGACGCAGGTTAGCGCCCAACCGGATGACTTGTTGCTGGCTGAAGTGGGCGCGATCGTAGCTGAATTCCAGACGCAGGCTGGCCCCCAGCTCGACGCCCAGGGTCAGCGGGTAGTGAGTGCGCTCATGGTTGTGCAGCCGGCCGAAGGTCAGGCCTGCGGGCGCGCCTTGCTTGAGTGCTTCGGCCACCGGGAAGTTTTCAAACACCAGCAAGGTGTCGAACAACGCCGCGCCTTGCTGACCGGCCCACGCCTGGATGTCGTAGAGCGGCACATGCTCATGGTCGCGCAAGCTGAGGTTCAGGGCTTGCAGCTCACTCAGCCAGGCGCTCGCCGATTGGGCCGGCGAGGCGGCACTGATGATGGGCAAGGTGTTAATGAACAAGCCCAGTTGCTGTTCAATGCCCGGCAACGGCGCTGAACGCCCGGCGACGGTGGCGCCGAACGCTACGCAATCCTGGCCGGTGTAGCGTTGCAGCAACAGGCTCCAGGCCCCTTGCAGCACGGTATTGAGGGTAACTTTTTGGTGGCGGGCAAACTCGCCGAGGGCCTGGGTAAAATCGTTGCCCACTGACACTTGATAGTCAGCCATGCCCACACCGTCGACCGGCGTGCGCAGGGCTTGGGCCAGCAAGGTTGGCGCTTGCAACGGCGCCAGCGCATGTTTCCAGAAGGTCTCGCCGCTGGGTTGCTGTTGCAGCCAGCCCAGGTAATCGCGGAACTGCCCCAGCGGCGCCGGCAACGCCTGGCCTGCATAGTGGGCAATGACTTCAGCGAGCAACTGCGCGTTACTCCAGCCGTCCATCAGGATGTGATGACTGGTGAAGATGAAGTGCCAGCCGGACCCGGCGCCGCGTACCAACATCAAGCGAAACAGCGGCGCGGCGTTTAACTCAAAACCGCGTGAGCGCTCGGCATCGGCCAGTGCATCGACGTCGGCAGCCACGTCTTCGATCACTTGCAATTGCACGTCGACCTGACGCTGGATCACCTGATGGGCACTGTCCAGGCCCAGCCAGTGGAAGCTGCTGCGCAAGATGTCATGCCGGTCCAGCGCCGCTTGCCAGGCACGGCCGAAGGTCAGCAGATCGAGGCCCTCAATATCCAGGCGAAGCTGGTTGATATAGGCCTGCGCCTCGGGCGCATACAACGTGTGGAACAGCATGCCCTGCTGCATCGGCGACAACGGGTAGAGATCAGCGATATCCGGCCCGGCCACGGGCAGCGCATCCAGTTGCTGCTGGGTGAGGCGAGCCAGCGCGAAGTCCGAGGGCGTCACCTGCCCTGCCGGCGTTGCGCAGCAGTGTTCGATCAACGCCTTGAGTTCCGCCGCGTATTCATCCGCCAGATGCTGAATGGTCGCCGGCGTGAACATCTCCCGGCTGAAGCCCCATTGCAGGGACAGCTCCCCGCCGTACACCTGCCCTTCCACCGTCAGCCAATTGGCCAACGGCGCTTCCGGGTCCTGAGCCTGGCCGCTGCTTTGCGCGGCCGGTACGAACAGTGCCGAGTCATTGAACTGGCGGTCGAACTGCCCCAGGTAGTTGAAGGTGATACGCGGCGCGGCCAGGCCTGCCAAGGTGTCGCGCGATTGCGCGTCGCCCAGGTAGCGCAGCAGGCCGTAGCCCACGCCCTTGTCCGGGACCGCACGCAGTTGCTCCTTGATCGACTTGATCGCGCTCGACAGATCGCCATCGGCCTGCAAACGCACAGGGAACAAACTGGTAAACCAACCGACAGTGCGGCTCAGGTCGAGGGTGTCGAACAGGTCTTCGCGACCATGGCCTTCGAGCTGGATCAATGCGCCGGCCTGGCCGCTCCAACGGCTGATCACCCGCACTAATGCGGTCAGTAACAGGTCGTTGACCTGGGTGCGATAGGCCGCCGGTGCATCCTGCAGCAGTTGGCGAGTCTGTTCGGCATCAAGGCGGGTTTCGAGCGTGGCGCCGAGGCGATTTTGCAGGCCACCTTGAGGGTTGTCGCACGGCAGCTCAGCCTCGCAGGCCTGCGCCTGCCAAAACGGCAGTTGGCCCTGGAGGGTACGCGCATGGGCCTGCAACTGCTGCGCCCACTGTTGGTAGCTGCTGGTCTTGGCCGGCAATGCAGCTTGGCGATAAGCCTGTTGCAGGTCTTCGAGCAGGATGCGCCAGGACACGCCGTCGACTGCCAGGTGATGGACCACCAGCAGCAGGCGCTGGGTGCCATCGGCCATCTGCACCAGGGCTGCGCGCAACAGCGGGCCTTGCTCCAGGTCCAGGCTGCGCTGGGCTTCATCACACAGCGCAGCCAGTTCAGCGTCGGTGCTGAGGTTGGCTTGCCACACTGCTGATTGCGTGCTCGGAGCGCCGTGGGCTTGTTGCCAGCCATCGGCGTGCTGCGTAAACCGCAGGCGCAACGCATCGTGATGGTTGACCAGTTGCGCCAGGGCTGCATCCAGCCGAGCAGGCTCCAGCGCCTCGCGCGGGGTGAGCAGCAATGACTGGTTCCAATGGTGGCGGGCCGGGATTGCCTGGGCGAAAAAGCTGTGCTGCACGGGGGTCAGGAGCACTTCGCCGGTCACCGGGCCTTGATCGATAACGCTCGCCTGTTCAAAGCTCGCCACCAGCGCCAGGCTGCGCACGCTCTGGTACTGAAACAGGTCGCGCGGGCTGAGGCGAACCCCCGCTTGCCGGGCGCGGCTGACCACCTGGATGGAGATGATCGAATCGCCACCCAGCTCAAAGAAGTTGTCATCCAGGCCGACTTGCGGCACACCGAGCACATCGCGCCAGATGGCCGACAGGGCTTTTTGCAGTGCGTTCTCAGGGGCGACAAACGCTTGCTGCGGGGCAGCCTCCGGCAGCGGCAGCGCTTTGCGGTCGAGCTTGCCGTTGGCGGTCACCGGCAGTTTGGCCAGGGGCACGAAGTGCGACGGCACCATGTACTCCGGCAAACTGCTGAGCAGCCAGGCCTTGAGGTCCGCGGGTTGTTCGTTCTCGAGTACCAGGTAAGCCACCAATTGTTTACCGCCCGGCACCAGCACCACCGCCTCACGCACCGAGGGATGCTGGATCAAGCGTGTTTCAATTTCGCCCAACTCGATACGCAAGCCGCGCAGCTTGACCTGATGATCAAGACGGCCGAGGTATTCGATCACCCCATCGGCTCGTTGACGCACGCGGTCGCCACTGCGGTAAAGACGCTCACCGTTGACGAACGGGCTCGGCACAAAACGCTCGGACGTCAGCGCCGCGCGGCGGTGATAACTGCGCGCCAGGCCAGTGCCACCCAGGTACAGCTCGCCGGACACACCGGCGGGCACCGGGTTGAGCTCGGCGTCGAGCACATAGGTGGCGAGGTTGGCGATCGGGCGGCCGATGGGCACGCTGTCGGCACCTTCGTCGACACAGGTCCAGTGGGTGACGTCGATGGCGGCTTCGGTGGGGCCATAGAGGTTGAACAAGCCGGCGTTTGGCAGCTTGGCGAACACCTGCACTTGCGCATCCAGCGGCAAGGCTTCGCCACTGCATACGATACGTTTGAGGCAGGTGCAGGCATGTACGTCTGGCTCGTGGATAAACGCCTGGAGCATCGACGGCACAAAATGCACGGTGGTGATGCCGTGACGGCCAATGGTGTCGATCAGGCGCGCCGGTTCGCGATGTTCGCCAGGCGCAGCGACGACCAGGCGCGCACCCGTCATCAGCGGCCAGAAGAATTCCCAGACCGAGACGTCAAAGCTGAACGGGGTCTTCTGCAGGACCGCGTCGCTGGCATTCAGGCCATAGGCCTGTTGCATCCAGCACAGGCGGTTGACCAAACCGCGATGGCTGTTGCCGGCCCCCTTGGGTTTGCCGGTGGAGCCGGAGGTGTAGATCACGTAGGCCAGGTTGAGCGCGTGGCTATCCACGGTGGGCGATTCGAGGCTGTAGCCCTCGAGCCAGCCCGGCGCTTGGTCCAGGGCAATCACCTGGAGGCCTGCAGCGGGCAGCACCGCCAACAGGCTGTGCTGGCTGAGCAGCAGCGTGATGCCGCTGTCTTCGATCATATAGGCGAGGCGTTCCGGCGGGTATTCCGGGTCCAGCGGCACGTAGGCGCCACCCGCCTTGAGGATCGCAAGCAAGCCCACCACCATTTCAACGGAACGCTCGACGCAAACCCCCACCAGCACGTCCGGGCCAACCCCCCGCTCACGCAAGGCATGGGCCAACTGGTTGGCGCGGCCGTCGAGCTGGGCGTAGGTCAACGTGGTGGCGCCAAAGACCAACGCTGGCGCGTGCGGAGTACGCTGCACCTGGTCTTCGATCAGTTGATGAATACCCACGTCGGTCGGGTACGTCTCAGCGGTCTGGTTCCAGTGATGCACCAACCTGTGCCGCTCATCGCCATCCAGCATCGGCAGCTCGCCGATACGTTGTTCACCGTCGGCCACCATGGCCTGCAACAGGCTGATCCAGTGCCGGGCCATGCGCGCAATGGAGGGTGCGTCGAACAGGTCGTTCGCGTAGGTCAGCGCGGCGTGCAGGGTGCCGGATTTTTCATAAGTGTCGAGGGTCAGGTCGAACTGCGTGGTACGGCCCTGCCACTCCACAAGTGCCAGCTCCAGGCCGGAAGCGGTACGCACTGAAGCGATGTCCGCGACCACCGGCTGATGGTTGTACATCACCTGGAACAGCGGCGTATGGCTGAGGCTGCGCTCGACTTTCAGCGCTTCCACCAGGCGCTCGAATGGCAGCTCCTGATGGTCCTGCGCGCCCAGCGCGTGCGCCTTGATGCTTTGCAATAAGTGGGCAACACGGGTCTGCCCGGTCAGCTGCGTGCGCAGCACCTGGGTGTTGACGAAGAAACCGATCAGCCCTTCGACTTCACTGCGGTTACGGTTGGCAATCGGCACGCCAACCCGTATGTCGCTCTGCCCGGTGTAGCGATGCAACAGCACATTGAAGGCGCCCAGCAGCAGCATGAACAGGGTGACGTTATGCTGTTGCGCGCAGCTGCGCAGTTGCGCAGCCAGGCCCGCGTCGATCGCGAAATTATGCCGCGTGCCCTGGTAGCTGGGCATCGCCGGGCGCGAGCGGTCCGTCGGCAACTCCAGCACCGGATGTTCATCACCAAGACGCGCCTGCCAGTATTCCAGCTGACGCGCCTGCTCGCCTGCCTCCAGCCAGCGACGCTGCCACAGCGCATAGTCGCTGTACTGGATCGGCAACGCCGGCAATTGCGGCGCCTCATTGCGCGCGTGGGCGTCATAGCAACGGATGAATTCGTCGATCAGTACATTCATCGACCAACCGTCGGAGACGATGTGGTGCAGGGTCAGCAGCAGCACGTGTTCCTGCGCGTCGAGCTTGAGCAATTGCACACGCAGCAGCGGACCGTGCTCCAGATCGAAGGGCAGCAGCGATTGACGCGTTGCCGCCTCGTTGACGGCCTGCTCGCGCTGATCGGCGGCCAGGCTGCTGAAGTCCAGAGGTTCGACGGCCAGCGACGGCGTTATCGCCACCTGAGCCAGGCGCCCATCGGCCTGGCGCTGGAACACCGTGCGCAAGGTTTCATGCCGCGCCACCAGGCTGGCGAACGCTTGCTCCAGCGCCCCCAGGTTGAGTTCACCCTTTAGCCGCACGGCCCCGGGCAAGTTGTAGGCAGCGCTGGCCGGGTCCAGTTGCCACAGAAACCACATGCGCTGCTGCGCGTAGGACAGCGCCTGGCGATCCTCCACTGCCACCCCAGCCGGTATCGGAAACCGGGAAAAATCCACGCCTTCTTTCTGCAGGGCTTGCAGGAAAACCTGGCGTTTTTCCAGGGGCAACCCGATAAACCGGCGAGCAAGTTTCAAGGAGTCTTCAGCATTCATTTCTTGGAGTCCGGAGCAATAGGCAGGAAGCACAAAGGCACGTCGTCCCTATAAAACGAACCGGGCGGGGAAAAATTAGCGGGGGTGGGGGGCGTGGAGCGAGGTGTCATCAGGGGTTACATCAATCCTGCTAAAGCGACACAAAACCGAGCTAGCATTGACGGACACCACTTTTTGCAACTACATTTAGTTACACGCAGGGATCGCCGTGTCAAAAAATGAAAAGCTGCTCGCCAAACTGCTCAACGAGCACATGGCCTTTACCTGGCCAGAGCTCGTAACGCTGCTGCATCGCTTGGGCTACACACAGATTGAAGGGGCTGGAAGCCGCGTCAAGTTCGACATCGGCGACCCCAGTGCAATGATCAGCTTGCACAAGCCTCACCCCGGCAACGAACTGAAACACTACATTCGGCGCCAGATCATCGAACAATTGAAATCAGGAGAACTGATTCAGTGAACAACCAACTGAAATACAACGGCTACTTCGGCTCTATCGAAGCCAGCCTCGAAGACAACTGCCTGTTCGGCAAGATTCTGTTTATCAAGGCGCTGGTCAGTTACGAAGGGAAAACCGTCGCAGAGTTGGACGCTGCGTTCCGTGAGGCCGTCGATGACTACCTCGCGACATGCCACGCGCTGGGGCAAACGCCAGAGAAGCCTTGCAAGGGCTCATTCAACGTACGGGTCGGCCATGACCTGCACTTGGCAGCGGCACTGGCGGCCACACGTAAAAAAGTCACGCTCAATGACCTGACACGCCAGGCGTTGAATGAGTTTTTGCAACATCACTGCGCAGAACCGCTATCGGTGCTCGGTTGACGGTCCCAACCGCCGATACCCCAGCGCAGCGGCGCCCAACACAATTGCACCGGCCGCCAACGCCACCCAAAACCCGCTGGTAGCGCCGAAATGATCAATCATCCAACCGGAGCTGGCAGCGCCAATGGCCACGCCGATGCTCAGGCCGGTGATCAGCCAGGTCATGCCTTCGGTCAGGCGGCTGGGTGGCACGACCTGCTCAACCAGGGCCATGGAGACGATCAAGGTCGGGGCGAAGAACAAACCGGAAACAAAGATCGCTACCGCCAACCCGGTGATATTGGTCACCAGCAGTAACGGTAAAGTGGTCAACGCGGTTGCCACGCCGCAGAACAGAAACTGGCGGGGCAACGGCGCCTTGAGCTTGAGGGTGCCAAATGCCAAGCCCGCCAGACACGAACCGACGGCATATACCGACAGCACGATGCTTGCCGCCGCCGGTTGGCCCTGGTGCTGGGCGAACGCCACGCTGACTACGTCCACGACGCCGACGATCACGCCCATGGCCAGCAGCAGGATCATCAGGATCAGCACCGAAGGCGAAGCGATCAGCCAACCGCCGTGATGCGTGGTGTGCGCATGCACAGGGGGTTCTGTCGCGCGTTGCAGCACGAAGGTCGTGACCCCCACGGCCAGCAACACGGCTGCGGCCAACGGCCCGGCCTCCGGAAAAAGCACGACACACAGGCCTACCGAGATCGGCGGGCCGATGATAAAGCACACCTCATCCAGCACCGACTCCAGGGCAAACGCGGTTTGCAGCCTCGGCTGACCGCGCAACAACGCGGTCCAACGTGCCCGCACCATGGCCGACATGTTCGGCATACAGCCGGCCAGGGCGGCGAACAGGAACAAGGTCCAGTTCGGCGCCTGCAAGCGCGTGCACAGCAACAACAGCAACAACGCCCCGCCACCGATAATTGCGGCGATCGGCAGTACCTTGCCCTGGCTGTGCCGGTCTACCAGCCGCGACACCTGCGGCGCGCAAAACGCCGTTGCCAGGGCGAACACCGCCGCCACCGCGCCCGCCAGGCCATAGCCACCCTGTACTTGCGAAAGCATGGTAATCAGGCCGATACCGGTCATCGATATCGGCATGCGCGCCAGCATGCCCGCCAAGACAAAAGCCCTGCTACCTGGGACCTGGAATAACTCGGCATAGGGATTTGCCATCCTGCTTAACCTCTTCCTTTGCGCCTTCAAACTTGCTATCTGCAGTGATCGAGGCAAAATACATACGGTGCGTATGTGGCAGAGCATGCGTAACATACGCAGCGTATGTCAATCACTCAACAGCCCAAGGCGAGCCTTATCGATGAGCCGAGCCCGTACCGAAATGATCGAAGAAACCCGCGCCCGGCTGATCGCCAGTGCCCGCGAGGCCTTCGCCACGCAAGGGTACGCCAACACGTCGATGGATGATTTTACCGCGCGCGCCGGCCTGACTCGCGGCGCGTTGTACCACCACTTCGGTGACAAGAAAGGTGTGTTGGCCGCGGTGGTCGCGCAACTCGACAGTGAGATGGACGCACGCTTGCAGCACATCACCGAACAGGCCCAGGACCCCTGGCGCGGTTTTTGTGATCGCTGCCAAGCCTATCTGCGCATGGCCCAGGAGGGCGAGATCCAACGCATTGTGTTGCAGGATGCGCCCGCCGTATTAGGCGACACCGGGTCCCAACACCATTGTGTGGAGTCGTTGCGCCAATTGCTGGAGGCGTTGATGCAGACCGGTGCCATCCTGCAAGCCCCCAGCGTCGCGCTGGCTCAATTGATCAATGGCAGCCTGGTCAATACCGCGTTGTGGATCGCCCGCGATGAACACCCGGGCGAACGCCTGGAAGAAGGCCTGCTGGGCCTGGAGCTTTTGCTGCAAGGCCTGAGGCAGCCGATCAGACCAACCGTTTGATCTGCTTGTGCCGCCATACCAGCCGATAATAGGCGGTCTGCAGCACGAGCATCGCCAGATACGTCACCGGAAACGCCATCCATACCCCTTCGAGTCCGAAGTGCGCATTGAACAGGTACGCCATCGGCAGCTCCACGCAGAGTACGCAAAAGATCGAAATCGCGACCGGCATCAACACCACGCCGCTGGCGCGCATGATCCCGCCGATCACGGCCTGGAACCCAAACACCAGAACGCTCCACAGCATGATATGCAGCAAGTGCTCAGCCTTGATCCGCGCTGCGTCGTCAGTGATGAACAGGCCCAGCAGCCAGTGCGACAGCAGGTAACCGAGCAGAATCAGGCCGCCGGTGAGGCAAATGTTGATCAACAACCCGGTGCGCAGGATCGGCCCGATGCGCTCCAGGCGCCCGGCGCCAATCGCCTGTGCGCCGAGGATCGATGCCGTTATGGCAATCGACAGCGCCGGGAATTGCACATAGTTGACGATCTGCGTCACCGCACCATAGGCCGCTGTAGCCTGGGAGCCATGACTGTTGACCAAGGCCAGAATGACCAGCTCCGACAGCGACAGCACCACCATCTGTAAACCGGTCGGTAAGCCGATACGCAGGACTTTGCCGAGGATGACCCGGTCCAGGCGCAATGCCGCAAACAGTTCACGGTCCGGCGCCATCACATGGTGTTTATGGCGCAGGCGCAGGATCAGAAACAGCATGGCCAAGGCATTACCGACCAGGCCCGCATACACCGCACTCTGGATGCCCATGGGCGGCAGGCCGATCCAGCCGCGAATCAGCGCCGGCGTCAGCAGCAGGCCGACCAGGGTCGAGACCATCAGCGCCAGCAGCGGTGAAATCGTGTCGCTGACGCCGCGCAGTAGCTGGGTGTAGAGGATGAAGACCAACAGCAGCGGCATGATCAGCATCATTGCCTGGGCATACCCCACCGCATCGTCGAGTACGTCGACCGGTGTCCCTAACGCCTGCAATGCCGGGCGCGCGAACAAACTCCCGAGAACTGCCGCGATCAACCCCACCAGCGCTCCGAGTGTCAGGGTTGCACCGGTAATCACCTTGACCAGCCCCGTTTCCTGGGCGCCCCACGCCTGGCCGATCAGCACCGAAGCCCCTGCCCCGAGGCCTATCACCAAGGCAATAAAGAAAAACACGATGGGGAACATTCCCGACACCGCCGCCAACGCCTGGGTGCCCAGCATTTGCCCAACATAGATGCCGTTGAGGGTGCCGGAGAAGCTTTGCAGAAAGTTGGACAGCACCATCGGTGCCAGAAAAATCAGGTAGATCTGCCACAGCGGCCGTTGTTGAGTAACTTGCATGGTGGTTCGAGTCCCGGAATTATTGTTAGACGGGGAAAGCATTGCGCGACAGCCAGGCCAGGTAAGTCTGCACGTCTACCGGCCAATGCGCGACCTTGCGCGAAAAGTCGGCCGCATCCTCAGCGAACAGCGCGCGTGAAGCGTCTTCAAAACCCGGCAAGTTGCCGCCGATGGCGCTCATGAAACGGTAGCTGGCCTCTTTGGCCTGGCGCAGTTGATCACGGGAGGCGCTGGCGGTGCGCGCCTCATCCACCAACCGGCGTAAGGCCGCTGAAGCGCCACCGCGTTGCTCGCCCAGCCACGCCCAATGGCGAGGCAGCAAAGTGACCTCCCGCGCGACCACGCCCAGCTTTGGGCGACCGACCGAGGGGGCGGTGGGCGGCTCGTCATCGGTTTCAGCCTGGGCCGGTTGCTCTGGCGCGTAATCGAGTGGCCACGGGTAATCGACCTGGGTGCCGGTAGCGTCGTCGAACACCAGGAAGCTGCCCATCGGCAGATCAAGGCCTGCCAAAACAGTCGCCACCTCGGGATAACTACCGGTGGCCACGCGCTGCTGGCGGAAAAAGGCGGTGAAACGGGGAGTGTTTTGCGTCGACATCAATTATTATCCGGGTGTTATTTGTTTTACCCGGATCATATTAGGCGTCATTTTCCAGCGTGCAAGGCGATTGTCGTGAAACATGCAAACGCTCGCCGTGCAGCGTCGCGCGCATCCTTTGCACCGTGGGGTCACTGAGCAAGCACTCGGCAATCGCCGGTTCCAGTTCTACCCGCAGGCGTCGGCCCAGCGCGCGTGCGCCAAACCGTGCATCGTGCCGGCGACACAGCCACATTCTCGCCGGCGCATCCACGCTTAACGAGCGCTGATGCGCCGCCAAGCGTTGGTTGAGTTTCTCAAGCTCCACCTCCAACAGCGCGTCCAGCCAGCGGCTGTCGATAGGTTCGAACATCAGGATGCGGTCGATACGGTTGAGAAACTCGGGTTCGAAGTGGCTGTGCAACGCGTCTTCCAGCACCGCCGCCTCATTCCGCACAAAGACGCGCAGCAAGCGCCGCCAGCCCTGGGCAAACCGCTGACGATGACGACGTGCCTGTGGCGCGCCGATATTGCTGGTCATGAAGATCAGGCTGTTGCGAAAGTCCAGGGTGCGCGTGCCACCGGCCAACGTCAGCTGACCGTTTTCCAGAATGCCGAGCAAGCTGCGCACCACTTCCTGGCTGGCTTTCTCCAGTTCATCGAACAACACGATACCGGGGCGACTGTAGGTGCCTTGGATCAACTCGCTGTTGAACAGGCTGATGCCTTCCTTGCTGCCTACATACCCCGGTGGCGCGCCAGTGAGCGCGGCGGCGTAATGTTCCTGGGCCAGGGTGTGCATGTCGATCCGGCAAAAGCCGTCGGTGCGACCGTGCAACGCCTGGGCAAGCAGGCGCACGATTTCAGTTTTGCCGACGCCGGTCGGCCCCATGAACAAGTTGACGCTCAAGGGGCGGTCACGCTCACCGATATCAGCCTTGACCACCCTGAGCAAGCGCTCAACCTCGGCCAGCGCGGCCTCCTGCCCAACAATACGGCTACGCAGCAACGCCATCACCTGGGCCGGTTCAAAGGTAAAGCGCATGCCCTACCCCGCTGTTTTTTCTGTCCCGCCATGGGGCAACTGCCCCACCGGGCACTCGGCGACGCCCAGCGTGCTGCGGGTGATTTTCTCGACGTTCTCCTGGGCTTTTTGCGCGTCCAGCACCCAGGTGCGGTAGAACTCGAAGGGGCAGTCGGCCACCCCCTTGTCGCCATCGCCAGAGGCATGCATACCGGTGTAGCCACGGTGCAACAGCTTGAACAAGTGATTCTGCGACTGGTCGTTGGCCCGCGCATCACGGATCTGTGACACAGAAAGCTGGGCGTACTGAATGCCCATCTCTTCCTCGCCGCACTCGCCCAATGTGCGCCCATCAAAGCCGATGATCGCCGAGTGACCGAAGTACGAATACACCCCGTCGAACCCTGCCGCATTCGCCACCGCCACGTAGCAGTTATTCGCCCAGGCCATGCTCTTGGACATCTGCACCTGCTGCTCCTTGGCCGGGTACATGTAGCCCTGGCAGCGCACGATCAATTCGGCGCCCTTCATCGCACAGTCGCGCCAGATCTCCGGGTAATTGCCGTCGTCGCAGATGATCAGGCTGATCTTCATGCCTTTGGGCCCCTCGCACACATAGGTGCGATCCCCCGGATACCAGCCTTCGATAGGGCACCAGGGAATGCACTTGCGGTAACGCTGCACGATTTCGCCGAGGTTATTGATCAGCACCAAGGTGTTGTAAGGCGCCTTGCGGGGGTGTTCTTCGTGACGCTCACCGGTCAGGGAAAACACGCCCCACGTATTGGCCTGACGGCACGCCGCCGAGAAAATCGCCGTCTCTTCGCCGGGAATACTCGCGGCGGTGGCCATCATCTCGTCGTGGTCGTACATGATGCCCATGGTGCTGTATTCCGGGAACACCACCAGGTCCATGCCTGGCAGGCCCTGTTTCATGCCGAGAATAATCTCGGCAATTTTCTGCGCGTTATCGATCACCTCGGCCTTGGCGTGCAGGCGCGGCATCTTGTAGTTCACCACCGCGACACCGACGGTGTCCGGGCTGCTGGAAATATCGCCATGACGCATAACAACACTCCTGGTCTAGTGACTGATCATCCACGGCCGTGGCCCGGTCCGGGTCTTGAGGCCCAACGGGTTAGCCTTACTCGGTTCCACCGGCTTGCTGGTGCCGCAGCAGCTGCAACCCGCGGGGTGCCGTCGGCTTTCCTGGTACTCACCGACGGTTTGCGGTGCGTGGGCGCTGCGTTCGTTGCCGGCGATCGCCTTGCGCTGGTTGGCCGACAGGGTCTGCAACGCCGGCGCCGACACCCTCAGTTGCCCGCCCGGCCCGTCACAGTAGGGGCACTGGCTGGGTGCGTGGCGCTGGGCGATTGGCCGCAGCAGGGTGAACGTGCCGCACGCTGGGCAGGCGTATTCGTAGGTCGGCATGGCTACAGGTCCGGGGCGATGGGCAGGTCGATACTGCCGTCGAGGAATTTCGTCGGCCCGTTGGCGTTGGGGTTGATGTCGAACTCGAAGATTTCCGTCGGCAACCACAAGGTGGCGCATGCGTTTGGAATGTCCACCACGCCGCTGATGTGCCCCTGCACCGGCGCCGATCCGAGCAGTGCGTAACCCTGGGCCGGCGAGTAGCCGAACTTGGTCAGGTAGTTGATCGCATTCAGGCAGGCCTGACGGTAGGCGACGTTGACGTCCAGGTAGTGCTGCTGGCCTTGCTCGTCCACCGAGATGCCTTCGAAGATCAGATAGTTCTTGTAGTTCGGAGTGACCGGGCTCGGTTTGAATACCGGGTTCTTGATCCCGTACTTGGCCATGCCGCCCTTGATCAGCTCGACTTTCATATGCACCCAGCCGGCCATTTCGATGGCGCCGCAAAAGGTGATTTCGCCGTCGCCCTGGCTGAAGTGCAAGTCACCCACCGATAGCCCGGCACCGTTGACATAGACCGGAAAGAAGATCTTCGAACCGCGGGACAAATCCTTGATATCGCAGTTACCGCCATGTTCACGCGGCGGCACGGTGCGTGCGCCGGTCGCAGCGGCGGCATCGCGCGCCGGGCCCTTGAGCTTGCCCATATGCGCGGTGGCCGCCAGCGGCGCATTCGCCAGCGGCGGCACGCGGGTCGGGTCGGTGTCGATCAATTGCTGCTCGCGGCGGTTCCAGTCGGCGAGCATCACCGGGTCGGGCAGGCACCCGATCAGGCCGGGATGGATCAGGCCGGCAAAGTTAACCCCCGGAATGTGCCGCGAGCTAGTGAACATGCCCTTGAAATCCCAGATGGCTTTTTGCGCGCTGGGGAAATGATCGGTGAGGAAACCACCGCCGTTCTGCCGCGAGAAGAAACCGTTGAAGCCCCACTGCGAATCGGCCTTGGCGCCGATGTCGAGCAAGTCCACCACCAGCAGGTCGCCCGGCTCGGCGCCGTGCACACCCACCGGGCCGGAGAGGTAATGCACGGTGGACAGGTCCACATCACGCACATCGCTGGCGTCGTCGTTGTTCTTGATCGCACCGGCGGTCCAGTCGTAGGTCTCCAGGATGAAGTCATCGCCGGGCTTGACCCAACAGGCCATCGGGATATCCGGGTGCCAGCGGTTATGGATATTTTCGTTTTCGGTGACAGGCTGGTTGAGGTCGACTTTGATCAGCGTTTCGGTCATGGACTGGCTCCTGGACGGATGGCGTGGTACGTTCGATCCAGTCTCGTGGAGCCGGGGGAAACGGGGAATACGTTGGATGACGTATGAGTTTTTCAGAGCGGACGCAGAACGACTGTGGGAGCGGGCTTGCCCGCGAATACGGTGTGTCAGTTAACAGATATGTCGACTGGTACACCCTATTCGCGGGCTTGCTCGCTCCCACATTTGATCGGTATTGATTAGACGGACAGGTAGCGGCTGATGGTCGCCTCGTCCACCCGATCCCGGGTTTCTTCGATCACGAAGCGGCCCTTTTCAATCACCAGGAATCGGTCGGCGATTTCCAGGGTGAACGACAACACCTGCTCGGACACCACAATGGTCAAGTCCCGCAGGTTGCGAATCTCTTTCAACGTGCGCGCAATGTCCTTGATGATCGACGGCTGAATCCCCTCCGTAGGCTCATCCAGCAACAACACCTTGGGGTTGGTCGCCAGCGCCCGCGCAATCGCCAACTGCTGCTGTTGCCCACCCGAGAGGTTGCCGCCTTTGCGCGACTGCATGTCATGCAACACCGGGAACAACGCATACAAGTCCTCTGGCACCCTGCCCCGCGCGGATGCCGGCAAACCGGTCTGGATATTTTCGAGCACCGTCATGCTCGGGAAAATCATGCGCCCCTGGGGCACATAGGCGATACCGCGCGCCACCCGCTCGTGGGTTTCCAGCGCCGACACATCGTGCCCGTCCACGCTGACCTGGCCTTTCCACTGCGGCAGGATGCCCATCAGGCTTTTGAACAGGGTGGTCTTGCCCATGCCGTTGCGGCCCATCACCGCGACGATTTCACGCTTGGCCACGTTCAGGTCCAGGTCGTGGAGGATCTGGCTCTGGCCGTAGCCGCAGGACAACTGGTCAATCTTGAACATGCCGGATTCCTCAGTGGCCCAAATACACTTCGATAACTTTAGGGTTGTTTTGCACCGACTCCATGCTGCCCTCGGCCAGCACCTTGCCCTGGTGCAGCACCGTGACTTTGTGGGCAATGCTTTTGACGAATTCCATGTCGTGCTCGATCACCAGCACCGAACGCCCCTGGCTGATGCGTTTGAGCAGCTCGGCGGTTTGCGCGCGCTCGTTGACGCTCATGCCCGCCACCGGCTCATCGAGCATCAACAACTCGGGGTCTTGCATCAGCAGCATGCCGATTTCCAGCCACTGCTTTTGCCCATGGGACAAGAGGTCGGCCTGTTGCTGCAGCAAATCGCCAAGGAAGATCTCCCGCGCCACCTCTTCCACCCGCGCGATCACTTGCGCGTTGCGCTTGAAAAACAGTGCGCCCCAAACCTTGCGGCCGGCGGGATAAGACATCTCAAGGTTTTCAAACACCGTGAGGTTTTCGTAGATCGACGGGTTCTGAAATTTACGCCCCACCCCAGCGCGCACAATGTTGTACTCGCGCATCCTGGTCAGTTCCTGGCCGTCAAACTGGATGCTGCCGCTGGTGGCGCGGGTCTTGCCGCAGATCAGGTCGAGCACGGTGGTTTTGCCGGCGCCATTGGGGCCGATCACCACGCGCACTTCGTTACGGTCGATATACAGGTTGAGGTTGTCGACCGCCTTGAAGCCGTCGAACGACACCGTGAGGCCTTCAATAGCCAGCACCGGTTTATTCATTTCAAAGCCGACGGCGGTCATGGCTGGGTCTCCAGGATTTTGCTTTCGGTCTTGGGTTTGGCCACGGATGCGGCGGCTTTCACCACCGGTTTGCGCCGTAGCAATGTCGCCAGAGCCTGGCGTCCATGGCTCTCCCACAAACCGGCCAAACCGTTGGGAAAGTACATGACCACGGCGATAAACAGCCCGCCCATCAGGTACAGCCACAGTTCCGGGAAGGACTCGGAAAAGTAGGTCTTGCCGTAGTTCACCAAGAGCGCGCCATACACCGCGCCGAGCAACGACATGCGCCCGCCCACAGCAGCGAAGATCACCATCTCGATCGACGGCACGATGCCGACGAACGACGGCGACATAAAGCCCACCTGCAAGGCAAACATCGCCCCGCCAATCGCCGAGAACGCGGCAGCCACACAGAACACGAAGATCTTGAAGCTGGCCACGTCATAGCCGGAGAAGCGCACACGCTCCTCTTTGTCGCGCATGGCCATCAGCAGCCGGCCGAGCTTGGACGCCAGAATGAAGCGGCCCATAAAGATGCAGCCGAACAGCAAACCGGCGTTGATGAAATACAGGATCATTTTCGCGCTGTCGGTGCGCAGGTCCCAGCCGAGCAGGGTCTTGAGGTCGGTGATGCCGTTGACGCCGCCCGTCAGGCCTTGCTGGCCGACGATCAGCACCGTGAGGATCAGCGCAATCGCCTGGGTAACGATGGAAAAATACACATCGCCCACGCGGCGCTTGAACAGCGCCATGCCGATAATGAAGGCCAGCAGCACCGGCACCGCAATCACCGTCACCAGGGTAAAGCTGAAACTGTGGAACGGCTGCCACAGCCAAGGCAACTCGGTGATCTGGTTCCAGTCCATGAAGTCCGGAATGCCCGGCGTGGATTGGATCTTGGTGCTTTCGGGGTCCGAGGCTTCCAGCTTGAGGAACATCGCCATGCAGTAGCCACCCACTCCGAAGAACACGCCCTGCCCCAGGCTGAGAATCCCGCCATAGCCCCAGCACAGCACCAGCCCCACCGCGACGAACGCGTAGGTCAGGTACTTGCCGACCATGTTCAGGCGAAACGCATCCAGGGTCAGGGGAAATACCACCAGGATCAGCAGCGCCAACAGCACAATGCCGATCAGGTTTTGCTGGCCGCCCAGCAGCTTGTCTAAAGCCTTCATCTGCTCGCCTCTACTTGCGCACTTTGATGGAGAACAACCCTTGCGGGCGCAGCATCAGGATCAGAATCACCGACGACAAGGTCAGCACCTTGGCCATCGAGCCACTGAGGAAAAACTCCGACAGCGATTGGGTCTGGGCAATCACGAACGCCGAGGCGATGGTGCCGAACAGGCTTTGCGCGCCGCCGAACACCACCACCAGGAAGGTATCGACGATGTACTGCGAACCCGCCGTCGGCCCGGTGGAGCCGATGGTGGTGAAGGCCGCGCCCGCCACACCGGCGACGCCGCAACCGAGGGCGAATGTCATGCGGTCGACCTTGCGCGTATTGATGCCCACGGCACGGCTCATCAGGCGATTCTGTACCGTGGCGCGCACCTGCAAGCCCCAGCGCGAGCGGTACAGCATGAGGAAGATTGCGGCGGTCAGCAGCAAGGTCAGGCCCATCATGAACAGGCCGTTGCGCGGGATTTCGATGGCGTCGGTGAAGTTCACCGAGCCCATCAGCCAGGCCGGTGGTTCGGCGCTGACTTCACGGGCGCCAAACACCGAACGGAAGGTTTGCTGCATCACCAGCGACAAGCCCCACGTGGCGAGCAAGGTGTCCAGCGGCCGCTTGTACAAACGGCTGATCATCGCCCACTCCACCAGCCAGCCGACGGCGCCGGCGACGAGGAATGACAGGGCGATGGCGAAGAAGAAGTAATAGGGTTGGAAGCTCGGCGCAAAGTGTGCGGTGAGGCTGGAGCACACGTAGGTGGTGTAGGCGCCGATGGTCAGGAATTCACCGTGAGCCATGTTGATCACGCCCATCTGGCCAAAGATGATTGCCAGCCCCAATGCCATCAGCAACAGCACGCAGAACACGGACAGGCCGTTGAACCCCTGCATTGCCGCGATGGCCCCAAATTCCGATAGCCATTCCATGATGATGGTCTCCTGAGCGGGAGGTTGAGATGCATTCTGCTGTTGATTTATGTGGAAGCTGGCTGGCCTGCGATGCAGGCCAGCCAGCTCCCACATAAAGCCAGTTGCCACAGTTGGATCAGTGCCGGCCCCGGTGTTATTGATAGCCTTTGGGGAACGGGTTCGGCTCAATCAGATCCGACTCGTAGATCACTTTGAACTGGCCGTTGGGCTGCACTTCACCGATACGCGACTTGCTCCACAGGTGATGGTTCTCGTGGATCTTCACGTAGCCTTCCGGCGCGGTTTTCAGCTCGATGCCCGGCGAGGCGGCCACGACTTTATCCACGTCGAAACTGCCGGCCTTCTCCACCGCGGCTTTCCACAACCATGGGCCGAGGTAGGCCGCCTGGGTCACGTCGCCGATCACCGCATCCTTGCCGTACTTGGCCTTGAAGGCTTCGACGAAGGCTTTGTTGTTGGGGTTGTCCAGGCTCTGGAAGTACTTCATCGAGGCGTAGAAACCGGCCATGTTTTCGCCGCCAATGCCGAGCAATTCATCCTCGGTCACCGACAGGGTCAGCAAGGTTTGCTTGGCGGCGTTCACACCCGCCGCATTCAGTTGTTTGTAGAACGCCACGTTGGAACCACCGACCACGGCCGCGAACACCACGTCCGGTTTCTTCAGCTTGACCTTGTTGATCAGCGAGCCGAACTGGGTATTGCCCAGCGGGTAGTAATCTTCGCCGACCACGGTGCCGTGCAGTACGTTTTCGATGTGCTTGCGCGCGATCTTCATCGAGGTGCGCGGCCAGATGTAGTCCGAGCCGACCAGGTAGAACGTCTTGGCACCTTTGGTCTTGGCGATCCAGTCGAGGCTGGCGAGGATTTGCTGGGTAGCTTCCTGGCCGGTGTAGATCACGTTTTTCGACTGTTCCAGGCCTTCATAGAAGGTCGGGTAGTAGAGCAAGCCGTTTTCTTTCTCGAAGATCGGCAGCACGGCTTTGCGCGAAGCCGAGGTCCAGCAGCCGAATACGGCGGCGACTTTATCGTTGACCAGCAGCTTCTTGGCTTTTTCAGCGAAGGTCGGCCAGTCGGAGGCGCCGTCTTCCTGGATGACCTTGATCTGCCGTCCCAGAATCCCGCCTGAGGCGTTGATCTGCTCGATAGCCAGACGCTCGGCCTGAATCGAGCCGGTTTCGGAAATCGCCATGGTGCCGGTGGCCGAGTGCAACTGGCCGACGGTCACTTCGGTAGGGGTCACGGCCAGGCCTTCGTTATCAGCCAGCACGCCCTGGCTGAACAGCGCGGCCGCCAGCAATGACAAGGCCAAGAGGGGTTTGGAGCGGATCAATCGTGGTGCCATGGGGCGACTCCTCTGCAATGAGGGTTCCAGCATGGCGGCAGCGCGCCAGCGCGGGTATACGCAGCCTGACGTAACGGTGTACGTCATTTGACGTATGCCGCTGCGCACTATTTTCGAGCAGGATCCCGACCGCCCGGACACCCTCGATCAATGCGGGAGCCGGCTTGCCTGCGATGGCGGTGTATCAGGCTGCATCTGCAGGGGTTGACCCAGCGCTGTCGCAGGCAAGCCAGTGCCTACATTTTGAATCGGGGCATGGAACTTGCTCATTTAAACTTGCCCACTCTGCGGAGCCTCCCACCGTGCACCCCACCCCTGGCACTCAGCGCATCGTCAAGATCCGCCGCGACTACAACACCTGGGTCGCCGACGAGACCATGGAAGACTATGCTCTGCGCTACACGCCAAAATCCTTTCGCAAATGGTCGGAACTGCGCATCGCCAACACCGCCCTGGGCGCCGTGTCGTTCCTGGCGCTGGAAGCCATCGGCGGTGTCCTGGCCTTGAGTTACGGCTTCACCAACACCTTTTGGGCGATCCTCGCGATCAGCCTGGTGATCTTCCTCACCGGCCTGCCCATCAGCTATTACGCGGCGCGTTACGGCGTGGACATGGACCTGCTGACCCGCGGCGCCGGCTTCGGCTACATCGGCTCAACCATCACCTCGCTGATCTACGCCAGCTTCACCTTCCTGTTCTTCGCCCTGGAAGCGGCGATCATGGCCCTGGCGCTGGAGTTGTATTTTCATATCCCGTTGGCCATCGCCTATGTCATTTGCTCGCTGCTGGTGATTCCGCTGGTGGCCTACGGCGTCACCCTGATCAGCCGCCTGCAACTGTGGACGCAACCGGTCTGGCTGCTGTTGCTGGTGCTGCCCTACGGCTTCGTGTGGTGGAAGAACCCCGATGCCTTCAGCGACTGGACCAGTTTCGTCGGGCGCAGTGGCGACGGCGGTGGTTTCAACCTGTTGGCGTTCTGCGCCGCCTGCACGGTGGCGCTGTCGCTGGTGACGCAGATTGGCGAACAGGTCGACTACCTACGCTTTCTGCCGGAAAAAACCGCCGCCAACCGCAAACGCTGGTGGGCCGCGCTGCTCTGTGCCGGGCCCGGCTGGATCATCCCCGGGGCGTTGAAAATGTTCGCGGGCGCCTTCCTGGCCTTCCTTGCCCTGCAACATGAAATCCCCATGGAACGCGCCGCCGAGCCGACCCAGATGTACCTCGTCGCGTTCCGCTACGTGTTCAGCTCGCCGGAATGGGCGCTCGGCGCGATGGTGCTGTTCGTGTTCATCTCCCAGATGAAGATCAACCTGACCAACGCCTACGCCGGTTCCCTGGCCTGGTCGAACTTCTTCGCCCGCGTAACCCACAGCCACCCCGGCCGGGTGGTGTGGTTGGTGTTCAACGTGGCGATTGCGCTGATGCTGATGGAGCTTGGCGTGTTCGATGTCATCGACCAGGTGCTGGGGCTCTACGCCAACATCGCGATTGCCTGGATCGGCACGCTGGTGGCCGACCTGGTCATCAACAAGCCCTTGGGCCTGTCGCCCCAACACATCGAGTTCAAGCGCGCCCACCTCTATGACATCAACCCGGTGGGCGTCGGCTCAATGCTGATCGCTTCATTGCTGTCGATCCTCGCCCACTTCGGTGTGTTCGGCGCACTCGCCCAGGCCGCGCCGCCCTTCGTCGCGCTGGGCACTGCGCTGATCATGGCGCCGCTGTTGGCCTGGCTGACCCGAGGCAAGTACTACATCGCCCGCACCAGTGATGTCCAACTGATTCATCCGGTGGCGCCTGCCACCCACGCGGTCTGCGGCCTGTGCAGCAACCCGTTCGAAACCGCCGACATGGCGTTCTGCCCGGCCTACAGCACGCCCATCTGCTCACTGTGCTGCTCGCTGGATGCTCGTTGCGGTGATCGCTGCAAGCCCCACGCCCGGCTGGTCAGCCAGTTTGAAAGCGCATTGCGCTGGCTGTTGCCGAACACGTTGATGCCCCGCCTGCATACCCGGCTGGCACATTATCTGGGGTTGTTATTGGTTCTGGTGCTGCTGCTCGCGGGGGCCCTGGCTCTGATCTACGTTCAGGCTGCCCAGGGGCTGCCGCATTCAGAGACGCTGTATCAGGCGTTCTTCAAGGCGTTTCTCACGCTCTCGGTATTCGCTGCCGTACTCGCCTGGTGGGTGGTGCTGACCCGCGAAAGCCGGCGTGTCGCCCAGGAAGAATCCGACCGCCAGACCCTGCTTTTGATGCAGGAAATCGACGCCCACAGCCTCACCGACCAAGCCCTGCAACAGGCCAAGGAAGCCTCTGAAGCGGCAAATGCCGCCAAGAGCCGCTACGTCACCGGGCTGTCCCACGAACTGCGCACGCCGCTCAACAGCATCCTCGGTTTTACCCAAATACTGCAGCGCGACAACGCTATGCCCGAGCAGCATCAGGACGCCCTGGCGACCATCCTGCGCAGCGGCTCGCACCTGTTGTCGCTGATCGACGGCCTGCTCGACGTGGCCAAGATCGAGGCCGGCAAGCTGCGCCTGGAACTCACCGAAATCCCCTTCCCGGAGCTGATTCACGACCTGGAGCAGATGTTTACTCCGCAGGCGCAGGACAAGGGCCTGCGCTTTCGCCTCGACTGCGTGGGCAAGATCCCGGCCGTGGTGCGTGGCGATGAAAAGCGCGTGCGGCAGATCCTGATCAACCTGCTGGGCAACGCGGTGAATTTTACCGACAGCGGTGAGGTGTGCCTGCGGGTCAGCTACATGCGCGAGACCGCCAATTTTGAAATCATCGACACCGGCATCGGGATTGATCCGGAGCAGATCGAACGGATTTTCCAGCCGTTCGAACGCGGCGATTTAATGCGCCAGGACAAGGGCGTGGGCCTCGGGCTGACCATCACACGCATGCTCACCTCGTTAATGGGCGGTGAACTGCGGGTCTCCAGCGAACTCGACAAGGGCACGTGCTTCCAGGTGCGGCTGTTTCTTTCCCAGGTGCGCGCGCCGCAAGCGGTGGTGCATGTGGAGCACGACATCATCGGCTATCAGGGTGCGCGCCGACGCATCCTGGTGGTGGACGACCACGTCGACCATCGCAAGGTGCTGAGCGGCATGCTCACCCCCTTGGGTTTTGAAGTGATCCAGGCCAGTAACGGCCAGGAGGCGATTCGCCAGGTGGCGTTGCTGGCACCGGACTTGATCCTGATGGACTTGTCGATGCCGACGCTGGATGGCTTGGAAACCAGCCGTTTGATCCGCCGCAACGCGCTGTCCAGCGCGCCGATTATTGTGATCTCGGCCAACGCCTTTACCGACGACCGCGAACGCAGCATCGCCGCCGCCTGCAATGACTACCTGGCCAAGCCGGTGCGCACCCCGGAGCTGCTGGGGCGCCTGCAACAGCATCTGCAGTTGCAGTGGTTACGCCGCACCAAGACCTCCAGGGCGCCGGCGCCGCCCAGGGTCCTGCCCAGCCCTGAAGACCTCGCCGCGCTCGCCGAACTCAGCGCCATCGGCTATGTGCGCGGCCTGCACGACAAACTCGACAAGATCCTTGAACACCGCCCGGACACTGAAGCATTCATCAGCAAAGTGCGCGGTTTGCTCAAGGGTTTCCGCCTGGATGAACTCAACCGAACCCTCAAGGAGGCCGAAGATGAATGCACTCACCCGCAGCACTGAACCCGGCGTGGTGCTGATCGTCGACGACACCCCGGACAACCTCGCCATGCTCTCCGATGCACTCGACGACGCCGGCTACATGGTGCTGGTCGCCCTCGACGGCCTCAGCGCACTGAACCGCGTGCAACGACGGCGCCCGGACCTGATCCTGCTGGACGCGATGATGCCCGGCCTGGATGGCTTCGAAACCTGCCGGCGGCTCAAGGCGCAGCCCGCCAGCGCCGACATCCCGGTGGTGTTCATGACCGGGCTGACCGACAGCAAGCATGTGGTGCAGGGCTTTGAAGTGGGCGGCAGCGACTATGTGACCAAGCCGATCCAGACCGACGAAGTATTGGCACGGGTGGCAGCGCATTTGCGCACCTCACGCATCTTGCTCTCGGCACGGGCGGCGACGCAGCCGAGTGTGCTGACCCTGGAAGACGCGCCAGCGCAGCGGCTGTTGTCGGCCAGGTTCCAACTGACCGAGCGCGAGGTGGAAGTGCTGCGCTGGGTGGCGTGCGGCAAGACCAATCGGGATATCGGCGATATTTTGGGGTTGAGCCCCAGGACGGTGAACAAGCACCTGGAGCATGTGTACGTGAAGTTGGGTGTGGAGACTCGCACGGCCGCGACGTCCGTGGCCCTGGCGGCGATCTGAACACGGAGGGAGCGGGCTTGCTCGCGAAAGCGGTGTGTCAGTTGACCTATCCATAACTGATCTATCGCATTCGCGAGCAAACCCGCTCCCACACGGGTGCTTCATCGTGGCGCAGACGGATTACCCACCGAAGGTCTGCGACGGCCTGCGCAGGGTCGGATCAAACGGGTTGATCCTCGGCCCAATCGCCGCCGCTTCGCGCTTGAGCAACTCAACCACCATTGGCAAGCGGCTCGTCCCCAACCGATCACTGATGGTCGCCACACTCAGCGCCGCCACCGCATGCCCATCCCGATTCAGAATCGGCACCGCCACCCCCGCCATGCCTTCCAACACCCCGGTATTGCGCGCTGCATAGCCCAGGCGCCGTACGTTCTCGACCTCCGAGCGCAGCAGCACTTCGTCATACAGGTGAAAGTCCTTGAGGCGTGGCAGGTTGTAGCGAATCACCGTCTCACGCTCTTCCTCCGGCAAGAACGCCAGAATCGCCAAGCTGCCCTGCCCCACGCCCAACGCCACGCGCCCACCGATATCGCCGGTAAACGTACGGATCGGATAGGGCCCCTCGCTGCGGTCCAGGCAGATCGCATCAAAGCCGCTGCGCGCGAGCAGGAACAGCGAATCGCCGAGGGAAGCACTCAGGCGCAACATGCTCGGCCGTACCAGGTCGCGCAGGTTGCCGGTCTTGCCCGCGTTGGCTGCCAGCGCGAAAAACTCCAGGCTCAGGCGATAGCGTTTGCTGCGTGCGTCCTGCTCGACCATGCCTTCGTCCATCAGGCTGCGCAGCAGGCGGTGGGTGGTGGGTTGGGACAAGCCGACCTGTTGCGCGAGTTGGGTCACCCGTTCGCCGCCTTCCGGCACCTCGCCCAAGGTGCGCAGCAGCGCGAACAGCCGAGACACGCCGCCCGCACCGACTTCTTTACTGGTTTCATTCCGCTCAGTGGAATCCATAAGGCTAAACCCAGGCATAAATTCTAGTGAATGAATAAAACTGAAAATAATAGTCCATTCAGTGAAATTCCATCTTTCGCCCATCCTAGTCTTCGTCCTAATCTGCGTCCACAGGGGCGAAATGAACAACAAATGGCAGCCGACTCGAGATCGAGCGCCAACGCACCCGCAACACTCTTTTCGCATCTGCCCAAAACAAAAAAGCGCGTTTCGACGCGACTCAAAAAAGGTGGAACGCAGACATGGCATTTCTCCAACTCAACGCCTTGAGCAAACGCTACGGCGCCGTCGACGCGGTGGTCGCTACCGACCTTGCGGTGGAAAAAGGCGAGTTCGTTTCCCTGCTCGGCCCCTCGGGATGCGGCAAGACCACCACCCTGCAAATGATCGCCGGTTTCGTCGACGTGAGCGGCGGGCAGATTCTGCTCGACGGGCGTGACATCACCCACGCCAAGCCCGCCAGCCGTGGCCTGGGTGTGGTGTTCCAAAGCTACGCGCTGTTCCCGCACATGACCGTGCGCGACAACGTCGCCTTCGGCCTGAAGATGCGCAAAGTGCCGGTCGCCGAGATCGCCAGCAAAGTCAAAACCGTGCTCGAGCTGGTGCGCCTGGCGCCCCACGCCGAGCGCTACCCGCGTGAACTGTCCGGCGGCCAACGCCAGCGTGTGGCCCTGGCCCGCGCCTTGGTGATCGAGCCGCCGGTGTTGCTGCTCGACGAACCGCTGTCCAACCTTGACGCCAACTTGCGCGAAGAAATGCAGTTTGAAATTCGCCGCATCCAGTGCGCCGTGGGCATCACCACCTTGATGGTCACCCACGACCAGGCCGAAGCGCTGTCCATCAGCGACCGCGTGGTGGTGATGCAGGCCGGGCGCGTGACCCAGATCGACGCGCCGTACAACCTGTATGAGCACCCGCGCACGCGCTTCATCTCGGATTTTGTCGGCAAAGCCAACCTGTTGCCGGGCGACTATGACGAACTCGGCGCCCCCCAGGTGCGTTACATCAGCGGCGCAGGTGAACTGACCCTGAGCCTGCGCCCGGAAAAAATCACCCTGGTGGACGCCGGCACCGGGCGCGTGCAAGGCAAGGTCCTCGACAGTTACTTCTTCGGCAGCCAATGGCTGTACCGCGTCCATACCCCTCTGGGTGAAATCACCGTGGTGCGCAGCAACGACGGCAGCGCGCCGCTCGCTTGCGGCGCCGCGGTGGGCCTGGACTGGCACGCCGGGCTGCTGCGCGTGTTGGCGGCGGATGAGGTGCGCGCATGAGTCGGGGTTATGTGTTGTCGTTACCGGCCCTGGTGCTGTTTACCGGGCTGTTGATCCTGCCGCTGCTGATGACGCTGGTGCTGTCGTTCAACGTGTTCGACTACCAGGTCGGCGTGAAGGCCGATCAGTGGACCGTCGCGCATTACCTGTCGCTGTTCAGTGACTCGTACTTTTACGAGATCTTCTGGCGCACCTTCTGGATCAGTGCCTTGGTGACCTTGTTGTGCGTGGTCATCGGCGTGCCCGAGGCCTACATCCTCAGCCGCATGGGCACCCCGTGGCGCTCGATCTTCCTGATCCTGATCCTCACGCCGCTGTTGATTTCGGTGGTGGTGCGCGCCTTCGGCTGGAGCCTGCTGCTCGGTGCCGACGGGCTGGTGAACCAGGTGATCCAGGCGCTCGGCGGGCGCCCGGTGAAACTGCTGTATACGCCGTTTGCGGTGATCATCGCGCTGGTGCACGTGATGCTGCCGTTCATGATCATTCCGGTGTGGACCTCGCTGCAAAAGCTCGACCCGTCGGCCGAACAGGCCGCCCTGTCGCTGGGTGCGAGCCAGGCCACGGTCATGCGCAAGATCGTGTTGCCGCAGGTCATGCCCGGCGTGCTCTCGGGCACCCTGATCGTGTTCGGCCTGGCCGCCAGTTCGTTTGCGATCCCCGGCCTGCTTGGCGGGCGCCGCCTGAAAATGGTCGCCACCGTGGTGTACGACCAGTACCTCTCGGAACTCAACTGGCCCATGGGCGCGACCATCGCGGTGGTGCTGCTGTTGGTCAATCTGCTGATCATGCTGAGCTGGAACCGCATGGTCGAAAGCCGCTACAAAAAGTCCCTGGGGGTTTAAGCGCATGTCCAGAAACGGTCCTTTGGCCCTGGGTTTCCACGGTTTGGTGGTGCTGTTCATGATGGCGCCGCTGGTGGTGGTATGCCTGGTGGCCTTCACCCCCGAAAACACCTTGAGCCTGCCGACGTCGGGCTTCTCCCTGCGCTGGTTTCGCGCGGTGTTCGAGCGTGCCGACTTCATCCAGGCGTTCTATAACAGCCTGATCCTGGCGTTTACCGCCGCGACCCTGGCCACACTGATCGCAGTGCCGGCGGCCTTGGCGATCAGCCGATATCAATTCCCGGGGCGCAATTTTTTCAGTGCGCTGTTCCTGTCGCCGATCATCATCCCGCACCTGGTGCTGGGGGTGGCGATGCTGCGGCTGTTTGCCTTGATGGGCGTGAATGGCAGCTTCACCTGGCTGATGCTCGCCCACGTGGTGATCATCACGCCGTATGTGCTGCGCCTGGTGCTGGCCGCGGCAATCGGCATTGATCGCAGTGCCGAGCAGGCGGCGGAGTCGCTGGGTGCGAGCCGCTTTACGCTGTTTCGTCAGATTACCTTGCCGATGATTTTGCCCGGTGTAGCCGGCGGCTGGTTGCTGGCGTTTATCAACAGCTTCGATGAAGTGACCCTGTCGATCTTCGTCAGCTCGCCGGCCACGCAAACCTTGCCGGTGCGCATGTACGTGTACGCCACGGAGTCCATCGACCCAATGATGGCGGCGGTCTCGGCACTGGTGATTGCGCTGACCGCAGCGACCATGATCCTGCTCGACCGGGTCTACGGCCTGGACCGCGTGCTGGTGGGGAAACATTGATGGCATTGTTCAAACGATTGGCCGAAACCGCGCGCCCTGCCCTGGCCTTCACCCTGGATGGGCAGCCGGCCACGGGCTTGCTGGGCGACACGCTGCTGACCGCCATGCTGACCTGCGCCGATCACCTGCGCGGCAGCGATTTCAGTGCCGAGCGGCGTGCCGGTTTCTGCCTGATGGGCGCCTGCCAGGATTGCTGGGTGCGGCTGGGCGACGGGCGCCGTGTGCGGGCGTGTTCGACGCTGTTGGAAGAAGGCCAGGCGATCAGCCGCGATCCGGGGCGCCAGGCATGAAACCCATCGTGATTGTCGGCGCCGGCCCGGCAGGTATCAGCGCGGCGCGTACCCTGCTCGACCATGGCATCCAGCCTTGTCTGGTGGATGAAAGCCTGCGCGGTGGCGGGCAGATCTATCGGCGCCAACCGGCGAACTTCCAGCGCTCGCCCAAGCAACTTTATGGGTTTGAAGCGCGCAAGGCCGAGGCCGTGCACCGCACCCTGGATGAGCTGGCGCCATTGATCGACTACCGACCGCAAACCCTGGTCTGGAACGCCGAGGACGGTCGGCTGGACATGTTGAATAACCACCGTGCGCAGAGCATCGAGTATGCCCGGATCATTGTCGCGACCGGCGCCACGGACCGTATCCTGCCGGTGCCCGGCTGGACCTTGCCGGGGGTCTACAGCCTGGGCGCGGCGCAAATCGCCTTGAAATATCAAGGCTGCGCCATCGGTGAACGGGTCGCATTGTGTGGCAGCGGGCCGTTGCTGTACCTGGTGGCTTACCAATACGCCAAGGCCGGCGCCAAGGTAGTCGCAGTGCTCGACAGCGCGCCGTTCAGCGCACAGTGCCGTGCATTACCGGCGTTACTCGGGCAACCGGCGACCCTGGCCAAAGGTTTGTATTATCGCGCCTGGCTGACAGCCCATGGCATTCCCGTGCATCAGGGCGCAACGCTCACGCAGATTGACGGCGAACTGCGGGTCACCGGGATTCGCTGGGGTGAGCACCGGTTGGACTGCGACGCCGTGGCCTTCGCCCATGCCTTGCGCAGCGAGACACAATTGGCGGACCTGCTCGGCTGTGACTTTGCCTGGAGCAGCTTGAACCGTGCCTGGTTGCCGCAGCGCGACAGCGCCGGGCGCAGCAGCGTAAACAACGTGTACCTGGCGGGCGACGGGGCCGGCATCATGGGCGCCGACGCCGCGCAAATCGCCGGTGAACGCGCGGCATTGGCCGTGCTGGAAGATTCAGGCAGCACCATCGATCAGCGCCGCGCTGCCCAACTGGAGCAGCAACTGGCAGGCATCCAGCGCTTTCGCCATGGCCTGGAAACCGCCTTCCCCTTTCCTCAACAGTGGGCTGCGCAGGCGCCGGATGCACTGATCCTGTGCCGCTGCGAAGAGGTAAGCGTCGGCGAGGTGCGCGCGGTGGTGGATGAAGGCCATTGGGAACTCAACCGCGTCAAGGCCCATTGCCGGGTCGGCATGGGCCGTTGCCAGGGCCGCATGTGCGGGCTGGCCGCAGCCGAGATTGTGGCCGAGCGCAGTGGTCGAGGGATTGAAAGCGTAGGCCGCCTGCGTGGCCAGGCGCCGATCAAACCGCTGCCGTTTGGCGTGGAGGTGCAGCCATGATCGACGTCATCGTACTGGGCGGCGGCATCGTCGGTGCTTCGGCGGCGCGGACGCTGGCACACAAAGGCCAGCGTGTGGCCCTGGTAGAGCGAGATTTCTGTGGCTCTCATTCCAGCGGCGTCAACTATGGTGGCGTGCGGCGCCAGGGGCGGCCGGTGCATCAGTTGCCGTTGTCGCAACGCGCCCATCAGTTGTGGGCCGACTTGCCGGGGTTGATCGGCATTGACGGCGAGTACGTGCGCTGCGGGCATTTGAAATTGGCGCGCAGCCAGGCGGATTTCGCCGCGCTGCAGGCGTATGCCGAGCAAACCCGGGACTTTGACCTGGGCTTGCAACTGCTGGATTACGCGCAATTGCGCGCACGCTTTCCCTGGGTCGGCGATGTGGCGGTCGGCGCGTCACTGTGCCCTGAAGACGGCCATGCCAACCCGCGCCTGGTCTCGCCCGCCTTCGCCCGTGCAGCGCAGCGCCTCGGCGCCTCGGTGTACGAGCAGGCCGAAGTGATTCGCATCGAACATGACGGCCAACGCTTCCACGTGCACTGCGCCAACGGCCTGCACCTGCAAGCAGCCTGGCTGCTCAACTGCGCCGGCGCCTGGGCCGGTCACGTCGCCGAACAGTTCGGCGAGCCGGTGCCGATCACCGCGGCGCACCCGGCCATGCTGGTCACCGAGCCGCTGCCGGTGGTGATGAACGTCAGTACCGGGGTTGAAGGCGGTGGGATATACGCGCGTCAGGTCGCCCGGGGCAATTGCATCCTTGGCGGCGGCCGCGGGTTTGCGCTGGGCCCGCAAACGGCGCGCCCGGGGCAAGCGGCAGTGCTGGAGATTTTGCGCAATGCCGGCGAGTTGTACCCGTTCCTCAAGGGCGCCCAGGCGATCCGCACCTGGAGCGGCACCGAAGGTTACCTCCCCGACCATGAGCCGGTGATCGGCCCAAGCAGCACCCAACCTGGCCTGCTCCACGGTTTCGGCTTTGCCGGCGCCGGGTTCCAGCTCGGCCCCGCCGTCGGTGAAGCCCTGGCAGAGATCGTCTGCGCCGGGGCCAGCCGCCAACCCATCGAAGCGTTTTCCATCCGTCGTTTCCAAGCCTGAGAGGAAAAACCCAATGAACACACATATCGCGCTGTCCTGCTTGCCCCTCGCACTGCTCGCCTCCCTCGCCCATGCTGCGCCGACGCTGTACCTGGGCATGAACGGCGGCACCATGGAGCGGGTGTACGCCGACAAGGTGCTGCCCGCCTTCGAAAAAGCCAATAACGTCAAGGTGGTGATCGTGCCCGGCACCTCGTCGGACATCCTCGCCAAGGTCCAGGCCAATAAAGACAACCCGCAGATGCACGTGATGTTCCTCGACGACGGCATCATGTACCGCGCCATCGCCATGGGCCTGTGCGACAAGCTGGCGCCGAGCCCGTCGCTGGAGCAGATCCCGGCCAAGGCGAAAATCAAGCAAGAGGCTGTGGCCGTGACGCTGGGCGTTACCGGCCTGGGCTACAACGCCAAGATGTTCAAGGAAAAAGGCTGGGCCGCACCCACCTCGTGGATGGACCTGGCCGACCCGCGCTTCAAGGACAAAGTGGTGTTCCAGTCCCTCGCCTCCTCCACCTTCGGCCTGCACGGCTTTTTGATGTTCAACCGTATCCAGGGCGGCTCCGAAACCAACGTGGAACCGGGCTTCAAGGCCTGGCCGAAGACCATCGGCCCCAACGTGCTGGAATACATCGCCAGCTCCGCGAAGATCTCCGAGATGGTGCAAACCGATGAAGCCGCGATCTTCCCCCTGACCCCGACCCAAGTCACCACTCAGCAACTGCTGGGCATCCCGATGGAATATGCGCAACCGAAGGAAGGCGCGGTGGTGCTCAACGTGGCCGAATGCGTGATTGCCCGTAATGACCAACCGGAACTGGCGCAAAAACTCGCGGCGTTTTTGTTGACGGCACAAGCCCAGGCGCCGGCGTTGGAGGACGGCGACCAGATTCCGTCGAACCCAACTACACCGACCACCGACAAAACCCGTGCGCGGGTGGAGGCAATGCAGGGTTACCTGCAGACGGCGATTTCAATTGATTGGGACCAGGTCAATCAGGCGCGGCCGGAGTGGAATGCGCGGTGGAGCCGCTCGATCGAACGCTAACCGCAAAGCCAGCAGCGCTCGCGTGATCTTGCGCGAGCGTTACGGGCGGCTCGTGTGGCGCGATTCGGTGGTTGGGTTATGTGAGTACTTCTTCAAGAGCGCTTGAGTGGCAGTTTTGCGCACGCGAATTTCCGCCAGTTTCAGTTGCATGTCTTGATAACGCTGCGTGCTCATCAGAATCAGGCCCAGCAGCGGAAGCACGATACCCAATGCGTAAACCAGCGCGTGGGGCCGGTATTGCAGGGTCGGTGTCACCAGCAGCAGGCAGAAAATGAAATACCCCAGCTGCAAGCCGGTTGCGCAGCTGCGCCCGCGCGCCAGCATCCAATGGGCAAACGCAGAAAAAGCCGTCAAGCCGACAAAGAGGCCCAGGCAGCCTCCGGTTTGCAGCGGCGCGGCCACAGAGCACAGGTAGGTCTTTTTAGTCAGCAACGTAACGGTGGCCGCTGAGAACTGGGCCATGAACACCATGGCGGTCATTTCCGGCAAGCATTGGGCAAGACGGTTAATGGTTGACTCCCTCACTCTCTGGCCTCCCCAGTCAAGCCGTGGCACGGACCGAAGCCGCGGGTGTAAAAACACAGAGAGTAGTGAGTCGCGTCCTGCAAAAATCTAAGAAAGTTCTTATTTTTTGACGCGGTGGGTGTTGCCGATCGAGTCGGGAACCACCGGCAATGCGCGTTTATGCGCCGTATTGGCATAAGCCCGTTCGACAATCGCCCTCACCCGCGCACTCACCGGTTCGCCCATCAGGTACGCGTCAATCTCTGCATAGGTGCAGCCATACGCCTGCTCATCCGCCTTGCCTGGCGCCAGGTCTTCGAGGTCGGCGGTGGGTTGTTTGTGGATCAGCTCAGCGGGCGCGCCCAGGGCGCTGGCAAGCAGGCGTACCTGGGTTTTGGTCAGGCCTGACAGCGGTGCGAGGTCGCAGGCACCGTCACCGAATTTGGTGAAGAACCCCATCAGTGCTTCAGCGCCGTGGTCGGTGCCGACCACCAGCCCGTTGTGCAGATTGGCCACGGCGTATTGCGCGATCATCCGCGTGCGGGCCTTGACGTTGCCTTTGATGAAGTCGACCTGAGCGGCGCCAGCCTCGGTGGCGGTGAGGCTGGCCATCAGGCCGTCGACACTGGCGGCGATGTTCAACGTGTCGACGTGGTCCGCTGTGATGAAGTTCAGCGAGGCCTGGGCATCACGCTCGTCGGCCTGGGTTTTATAGGGCAGCCGCATCGCGATAAAGCGCGCGGCGTAGCCTTCGCTACGCAATTGCTCCACCGCCAATTGGCACAGACGGCCCGCGGTCAGCGAATCGACGCCGCCGCTGATGCCCAGCACCAGAGCCTTACAGCCGGAGCTGCGCAAGGTGGCCTTGATGAAATCGATGCGCCGCTGGATTTCCCGAGGCTCACCGCCACTGACCAACGCGCGGTTGATGTTCAGTTCCTCAGCGATACGTGCTTGCATGTCACACCTCCACACTGCCCACGTTGAACACCTTCGCCGCGTACTGCAAGAACGAGGCGTCTTCACAGACGTTCTTGATCGGATCATCGGAAAATTTCACCACCGGCTCGCCGTGCACCCGCACCAGCTTCATGACGATGCTCAGCGGTTGCACGCCCTCGACATCGCAGGCCAGGCTGGTGCCCATACCGAAACCGAACCGGGCCTTGCCACGCACGTGCCGCAGGATCGGCAGGCATTTTTCGAAGTTCAGGCCGTCGGAAAACATCAGGTCCTTGGTCATCGGGTCGATGCCCATTGCTTTGTAGCGCGCCAGAACTTTGTCAGCCCATAAGATCGGGTCACCGGAGTCCTGGCGCAGGCCGTCGTAAAGCTTGGCGAAGTACAGGTCGAAGTCCTTGAGGAAAAAATCGGTGCTGATGCAGTCGGTCAAGGCGATGCCGAGGCGGCCGCGGTATTCACGCACCCAGTTTTCCAGCGCGGCGTTCTGACTCTCGCGCAAGCGGCCCAGTTGCTGGTGCACCATCAGCCACTGGTGCGCCATGGTGCCGATCAGCGGCAGGTCAAACTCATAGGCCAGGTGCGCGTTGCTGGTGCCGACAAATTGGCCAGGGAAGTCACGGCGCATGATATCGACCACTTCGCGCTGGGCCTTGAATGACAGCCGCCGGCGCGTTGAAAAGTCGGAGACACGCAAGTCGGCCAGCTCATCGCGGCTGAGGTTTTTCTCCAGCCAGTCGAACTTCTGGTAAAGCTTGCGGGTGACGTCTTCGAGGCTTACGTCGGGGTACTTGTCGCGGTTGCGCAGTTCGCTGACCAGCGCCAAAACCGGCTGTTCGAACATGATGCAGTGCAGCATCGGGCCCACCACGCGGATGTTCAGTTGGCCGTCAACCTCGCTGACGTGGATATAGCGCAGATTAAAGCGGAACAACCCCAGAAAACGCTCGTAATCCGCAGTGAGGTATTCGCGAAAGCGTGGGTTGAACAGAAAGCGCAGCTCGCCTTCGCGCATGTGCAGGCCGGCGAGCTTTTCCAGCTCGTCACGCAGTGCCGGGATCAAGTGGCCAAGCTTTTCCGGCGAGCGGACGATGAAGTTGTATTCCACATCGACATTCGGGTGCTGGTGCAATACCGCCTGCATCATGGTGAAGGTGTAGTAATCAGTGTCGAGCAAGCCCTGGATCACCGGGGATTCATAGTCGTACGCACTTTCCATGGTGGTTCTCCTTAACGCGTGGCCATCGCGGCCAGTTCTTCGCGGGTGTTGCTGATCACGGCACCGGCCTTTTGCAATTCACCAACGGCCTGCACGCCGCCCTCCTCGCTGATTGCTCGACACGCAGGCAAGTGCAGGATCACCTCCAGGCCGGCCTTGAGCAGTTGCAACGCGGTGGTCTTGACGCAGTAATCCAGGGCCAGGCCGCCGACGATCACCCGGGTGACGCCGTGGGCGTTCAGATACTCGATAACGCCGGTGGACAGCTTGTCGTGCAAGTCGTGGTAGCAGGCACCGTAGGGGTGCAGATCGGGTTCGACGCCTTTCCAGATGAAGTAGTCGTAGTCATACGGAACGGGTAATTCATCCAGCAATGTAAAACCGTCGGTGCCCGGTACGCAGTGGCTGACCCAGGTGACATCCGCGTGGGCCAGGCCGGTGGGTTGCAGCATCTCGCTGTGCTGCGTGACCACCCAGGGCGCGTGCGGGGTGTGCGCGTCTTTGCTGCCGACACGACGGCCGGCCAGGCTGGCCATGTAGTTGAGTTCAGCGCCGATCTGGTCGCCGCCGGCCACAGGCAATTCGTTGGGGCACAGTGGCGTGAAGCTTTTCTGGGCATCGACGTCGAATGAAGCAATGGCAGTTTTCGAAAGGGGCATGGCAGTTCTCCTGTGGCCTGCAAACAAAAGTACACGTCGTGTACTTTCATTGCAAGAAACATTTATTTGACTAGGCTTTATTCAGTACATGACATGGCTGTTCGATGGGTTAGACTGTGCTCCACCGCTGTCTACAAGGATTTCACATGCCACTTAGCGCTTACCTCCATACCGTCGACCTGTGCGTGCTGTTCTACTGCCGTGCTGCCGGGGAATTGAAGCTGCTGCTGAATAAGCGCGAAGCCGAGCCTTTTGCCGGGCACTGGGCATTACCGGGCGTGGTGGTGAACGGCGGCGTGCAAGATCTGAGCCTCAAGGATGCGGTAGAACGCTTGCGGGCGAGTGACAAGGTAGGTTTCAACCTGGCCTTGAGTGAACAGGTCGGGACGGTGGGCGATGCGTTTCGTGACCCACGCTGCTGGTCATCCTCCACTTACTACCTGGCCATCGTCGCCGATGAGGTGAGCCTGGGTGAGCATCAAGGCTGGTTTTCGCTGAACGCAGTGGCCGCTGGCAGTATCAAGCTGCCATTCGATCACAACCTGATCGTGGCGGCGGTGCAGGAGCGGCTGTTGTCCAAGTCGCTGTACAGCAACCTGCCGCTGATGTTCCTGGGCAATGAATTCAGCGCGCCGGAAGCCACCACGATTTTCTCGCTGGTGCTTTCACGGCCGGTACTGAAGACCAGTATTCGCCAGCGCTTGTTGAAGCTGACGGAGGCGGGATATCTGCGCGAGACCGGGCGCAAGAAGCACGGCAATGGCGGCAGGCCGCAGGCGACGGTGCAGAACCTGAAGCCTGGAGAGATTTACTTCTTTGATCGCAGTTTTGCCGAGTAACTCGCTATTCACCCACAATGAAAATCAACGGTGGGAGCGGGCTTGCTGCCGAAAGCGGCGGGTCAGCCACTGCATTTGCTGACGGTCATACCGCAATCGGGCGCAAGCCCCCTCCCACACGGTTGATGGGTGCTCGGCTTCAGTTCATCCAATTGCCGCCATCGACGTTGTAGGTTTGGGCAACCACATAGTCGGCCTCTTTCGACGCCAGAAAAATCGCCATCCCGGTCAAATCCTCCGCCGTGCCCATCCGTCCATAAGGCACCTCGGCGCCGACCCGCGCTTTTTTCTCACCGGGCGCCAGGCCTTCATGCCTGGCAAACAGTGCATCCACACCGTCCCAATGCTCACCGTCGACTACACCGGGGGCGATGGCGTTGACATTGATGCCCTGCTTGATCAGGTTCAACCCCGCCGATTGCGTAAGGCTGATCACTGCGGCCTTGGTCGCGCAATAGATGGCCACCAACGGCTCACCCCGCCGCCCGGCCTGACTGGCCATGTTGATGATCTTGCCGCCATGGCCCTGGCTGATCATTTGCCGCGCCGCCGCCTGCAAGGTGAACAGCGTGCCGGCCACGTTGATCGTGAACAGCCGGTCATAGCTGTCGCGGGTGATGTCGACGATGGGTGCGAGGTCGAACAGCGCGGCGTTGTTGATCAGAATATCGAGCTTGCCGGCGTGGGCGACCACGGCGGCAAGCGCGCCGTCGATGGAGGCTTGGTCGGTGACGTCCATCGCCACCGCATAAGCCTGTGGGCCCAGCTCTGCCGCCGTGGCTTGGGCGCGTTGCAGGTTGATGTCGGCGATGGCAACCGTGGCGCCTTCGGCGATATAGGCCTGGGCAAAGGCGCGGCCAATACCGCGCGCCGATCCAGTGATCAGCGCGCTCTTACCTTCCAGTCGTTTCATGGGGTACGTGTCCGTTAACAATTATTTGGGATAACCGGCGCGTTTCATTTCGCGCTCGGTGGTGGCCTGCGCTTCGAGCAGCGCCTGGTCAACCGTCATGCCGCCGGTGAGCGCTGCCGAAAACAGCTTGCCGACCGAGGTGCCGATGGCCTGGAACTCAGGGATGGTCACGTACTGGATGCCCACGTAGGGCACCGGTTTGGCCGACGGGTGCGCGGGGTCCGCGTGTTTCATCATTTCCAGCGTCACCTGGGCAAACGGTGCGGCCTGCAAATACGCCGCACTGTAGGTGGACTGGCGAGTGCCCGGCGGTACATTGGTGATGCCTTCTTTATCGGCGACCAGTTGGATGTAATCCTTGGAAGTTGCCCAGCTGATGAAGGCTTTGGCGGCTTCCTTATGCTTGGACGTGGCCGGGATTGCCAGGGACCAGGCGTAGAGCCAAGAAGAGCCTTTGTCGGTGACTTCCGTTGGGGCGGCGGCAAAGCCTACATCATCCGCAACCTTGCTCTGGCGCTTGTCGGTGGTGAAAGAGCCGGCGACGCTGGCATCCACCCAGATCGCACATTTGCCGCTGTTGAACAGCGCCAGGGTTTCGTTGAAACCGTTACTGGAGACGCCCGGCGGGCCATAGTGCTTCAGGGTGTTGACGTAATAGTTGGCTGCTGCGGTCCACTCGGGGCTGGTCAACTCGGGCTTCCACTGTTCGTCGAACCAGCGCGCGCCAAAGGCGTTGGCCATGGTACTGAGCAGCGCAATGTTTTCACCCCAGCCAGCCTTGCCACGCAGGCACATGCCGTATTGGCCTTGATCTTTTGCGGTGAGCTTGGCGGCGAATTCACCAAGCTGGGTCCAGGTCGGGTGCGCGGGCATGCTCAGGCCGGCTTGCTTGAACAGGTCGGTGCGGTAGTAAGTGACCGTGCTTTCGCCGTAGAACGGCAAGGCATACAGGGTGTTATTGACCGACAGGCCCTGGCGCACCGAAGGGAAGATATCGTCAGCGTCATAGTCAGCCGGCAATTGGCTCAGCGGTTCCAGCCAGTGTTTGGCGCCCCACAGCGGGGTTTCGTAGGTGCCAATCGTCAGCACATCGAATTGCCCACCTTGGGTGGCGATGTCGGTGGTGAGGCGCTGGCGCAATACGTTTTCTTCGAGCACCACCCAATTGAGCTTGATGTCCGGGTGCTGCTGCTCGAACACCTTGGACAGGCGCTGCATGCGGATCATGTCACTGTTGTTGACCGTGGCGATGGTGACGGTGTCGGCGGCGTAGCTGGGCATGGCCAGCGCCAGGCCGGTCATCAGGAACAGCGCTTGCGCAAGTGTGGCGTTGCGGGTCGGGAGCATGGCGGTTTCCACCTGTTGTTTTTGTTGTTGAGGGTCGATTACAGCAGCTCGCTCAAGCCCTCACAAACGCATGGCGAATGCCTGGCTGGTACTTTTTTAACCCCGCCCACAGGCGCAAAAAAGTATCAGTGCCAGGCGAAACCGGGGGTAGCGTATTGCTCGCGAGTGCGCGTATTTTGGGGGCGACTCAACCACTAAAAGAGGCATCGCCATGCCCGTCAGTCGCGCCGAGCTGTTCGAGCACCGCCCCGCCGAACTGGAAGTCATCCTGCCCGAGCCGGACCACTGCTTTCGCTGGTTCGAACATGACTACCCGTATGACCTGGCACGCTGGAACCACCACCCTGAATTCGAAATCCACCTGATCCGCCGAGGCAGCGGCAAATTGGTGGCGGGCGACTATATCGGTGCGTTCAGTGCCGGGCATGTTGCGCTGATCGGTCCAGACCTGCCCCATGACTGGATCGGTGACCTGGCGCCCGGCGAATACCTGAGCGGCCGCGACGTGGTGCTGCAGTTCGACGGCGCCGCCCTCCTCGCCCTGCGCAAGACCCTGCCGGAGCTCGGCGACCTGCAGCCGCTGTTCGAACAGGCCCGGCGCGGCCTGCAGTTCAGCGGTGACACGGCCGTGCAGGCGGCAGGCTTGATGGAAAACATCGGCAACGCCCACGGCCTGCAACGGTTGATCCTGTTCCTGCAACTGCTCGACACCCTGAAAACCGCCCCGCCACCACAGGTGCAGGCCCTGGCCAGCCCCTGCTATGCCCCCACTCTCGACGCACGCAGCGCCGAGCGCATCAATAAAGCCTTCGACTACCTGATGCGCGAGCTGACCGGCGACTTGCGCCTGTCGGTCATCGCGCGACAGCTGGAGATGAGCGAGCCGGGCTTCTCACGCTTCTTCAAGCGCAACACCGGCCACGGTTTTATCGACCTGATGCGCAAATTCCGCGTGCAACGCGCCTGCCGGCTGCTGCTGCAAAGCGAGATGTCGGTGGCGGCTATCTGTTTCGAAGTGGGCTACGCCAACCTGTCCAACTTCAACCGGCACTTTCGGATCGAAATGAACCAGACACCGAGTGAGTATCGGCGCGAAACCGCGATGCATCTGTTCAACCGCACCGCCGATCAGCCATTGCCCTACACCCTCGGCCATTGAGCCAACGCCCGTTGCGCCAGGCGCGCGACTTCAAGGTCAATGGCTGCGCGCTGGCGCTCTCCATCCTCAAGGAACCACGCTGCGGACAGACCTGCATGGGCCACGACCCATTGCAGCAGGCGCGGGCGTGCGAGGTTGGCCGCCTGGGCAATCACCGCGATCTGCCGATTGAACCGCACCGGATCGTGGCAGGTCGGCAAATCCGGGTTGCAGAGCAGGTTGGCGTAATCGTAACCACGCTCGCCGATGACCCGCTTTGGGTCAATCGCCAGCCAACCCCGAGCACCGAAGTCGAGAATGTTGTCGTGATGGATATCACCGTGCAGCACCACCACGTCCTGTGGCGCCGCCAGCAGTGCATGCGCCATCGCTGCGCAGTCGCGCAACACGCCGCCTGTGTCCTCAGCGGCCGTCCACAATGACTGAAACCAGGTGTGCAGGGGCAGTAACCCTTGCGGTGGCGATGGCCGTGGCGCATGCAGCCGGGCCACCGTGGCGCAGGCAATCCGGCTGGCTTGATCATCCTGCCCATTGAGGGCCATGCGCATCAAGGAACCCGGGCCGGTGGCCCGCTCCATCAACAACGCCACGTCGTCATGGGCATACACCTGGGCGGCACCCTCGCCCGCCCACCAGCTCATCAACTGCCCGCCGAGCTGCTCTTCTGAAGTGTGAGCAATTTTCAACATCGCCGGCCGGCCTTGCCAGCGCACGGGCAACAGGTGACTGCCGGGCGTCACGACGGGGACGCCATCAACCTTCAGGTTCCAGGATTGCAAATAGCGCTCGAACATGTGAGTGGATCCTCGTAGTGGCCTGCAAAAATGACACCCAGTCATTTTTGATCAAAAGGTCGACTAATTCCGATTTTTTTCATTTTATTCAAGCCATTGAGCAAAGTTGGTACAGCCTGTGCAAACGTTTGCGGAACGAACTTGGCTGCCAAGTTCACCGTTACCCGAGGTATCGGGTTCAAACCGCGTACGAATAGGGACTTTCAATGCACCCCACCTCAAGGCGTCCTGCTTCCTTTGGTGTTTCCTTGCTACTGGCTGCCGTTACGGGAGTACTCAGCGCCCCCATTTTGGCGCAGGAAAAACTTGCTGATGATTCAGCACAGGGCGAAACCCTCAGCCCTGAGACCAAGCGCCCCGACGTCAGCCCCACGAAAAAAGGCGTTTATCTGTCGGAATGGTTCAACCAGGACCTGACTCTGATCGGCAGCAAAGACATCAGCTTCGGCCCCAAGCCGCAGGATGACGTTTATCTGGAATACGAATACTTCGGCCGCAAAGGCCCGTTCGAATTGTACGGCTATATCGACGTGCCGAAGATTCTCGGTATCGGTAACAGTAATGACAAAGGCGCGTGGGACCATGGCTCGCCGGTATTCATGGAGCACGAGCCGCGCATCTCCATCGACTACTTGGCCGGCCGCAGCCTGGCCATCGGTCCGTTCAAGGAATGGTATGTAGCGTTTGACTGGATCTACGACCATGGCAGCAATAAATCCAACCGCGCCAACACCCTGTACAGCGGCCTCGGCACCGACATCGACACGCACTCGCGGGTCAACCTGTCGGCCAACTTCTATGGGCGCTACCAGTGGGAAAACTATGGCGCGAGCAATGAATATTCGTGGGACGGCTACCGTGCACAAATGAAGTACATCGTGCCTATCAGCAGTTTCGATAACGGTGCGTCGCTGACCTATATCGGCTTCACCAACTACGATTTCGGCTCGGACCTGCACAAGGACAACCCGGCGCGCACCGCCAACTCGTTGGTGGCGACCAACGTGCTGCTGTATTCGTTTACCCACCTGCGCTTTACCCTGGTCGGCCGTTACTTTCACAACGGCGGCAACTGGGAGGACGGCAGCGAGCTGAACTTCGGCGAAGGCAACTTCCGCGCCCGCTCCGATGGCTGGGGCTACTACGCCGGTGTCGGCTACCAATTCTGATAAAGGAGCATTAGATGAAAGCGTTTACCCGTCTCTCGCTGGCCGTTGGCCTGGCCCTGCTGCCTCACGTGGTGCTGGCGGATGCCCCCGCGCCGATCAAACCCAAAGTGATGCTGATCACCATGTTCGCCCCCGAGGCGCAAACCTGGATCGACCGCCTGGCGCTCAAGCAGGAAGTCCGCGTGCCGGGCCTGTCGGCTGAATACCCGGTGATTCGCTGCAACACCCAGGATGTATGCCTGCTGGTGACCGGCATGGGCCAGACCAACGCCGCCGCGTCGACCCTGGCCTTGGCCTTGTCGCCCAAGTTCGACCTGCGCCAGAGCTATTTCCTGATCGCCGGGATTGCCGGTATCAGTCCCAAACACGGCACGATCGGCACGGCTGCCTGGGCCCATTACCTGGTGGAATTCGGCACCCAATGGGAGCTGGACTCGCGGGATGCGCCCAAGGATTGGCCAACCGGTTACATCGGCATCAACACCAAAGGCCCCAACGAAAAACCGCCACTGGACTACAAGACCGAAGTGTTTGAGCTGAACCCCAAACTACAAGCCAGGGCGTATGACTTGTCGCACAAGGTTGAGCTGACGGAAAGCAAGGAGTCCAGCGCCTGGCGCAAACACTACCCGGCCGCCCCTGCCAACCAGCCGCCGCAAGTCACCCGCTGTGACACGCTGGCAGGCAACACCTGGTTCTCGGGCACACGCCTGAGCGAGCGCGCCGAGGTCTGGACCAAATTGCTCACCGACAACAAAGGCGAGTACTGCACCACCCAGCAGGAAGACAACTCCACCTACGAAGCCTTGCTGCGCGCCAGCCGTGAAGGCCTGGTGGATATCCAGCGTTTGGCCGTGGTGCGTGCAGGTTCCGATTTCGACCGGCCGTACCCTGGCTACAGCGAAGTCGATAACCTGCTCAAATACGCCGACCAGGGTGGGTTCGTACCGGCGCTGGAGAACCTCTACCGCACGGGTAACCCGCTGGTACAGGCGATTCTGAAGAACTGGTCAGCCTGGGAAAAAGGCGTTCCCGACGCCCAATAAATATCAACCTGTGGGAGCGGGCTTGCTCGCGAATGCGGTGTTTCAGTCAACCTTTCTGTGACTGACCTACCGCTTTCGCGAGCAAGCCCGCTCCCACATTTTTGACCGCGTTACAATCGTTAGGCGGTCGGATGGGCCACGTTCAGTGCCTTATCGACCAACAACTGCACGCCCTCCAGCATTCGGCAGATACCCAGCGCGACAGTGCGTTGAGCCCCGTCGATTTCAAACGCCAGGTGGTTGGCGATCTCACTGATGGACGCCAAATCCTGGGAAGCATTCACCAGCAAGGTTTCCGTGCCCAGCTCGGCGCGCACGCTGAAGAGCCCGTCGGTGGGTTCGGGGATGGGCTTGCCGGGATTGAGGTAATGGTTGATCGCGCGGTAGGCCACGTCGTGCAAGGTGCTGGTATCGAAGTCTTGCTGGCCTGGGGGGTTTGGGCTGTCTTTAATCATGGTGGAACTCCGTCGACAAGTGGAGCCGCCAACGCTCGCGGTCAAACGAGGTGAAGGTGGCAGCTGTACGCGGGTTGACCGACCGGTTGTCAACGAACCCGGCATACCCAAAGGTATCCCGCGCACAACTGCCGCGACACAATACCTCAGGCACAGAAAAAGCGCCTGAGATTGGTACAGGGCGTAGCGTTTCGTTAACAAGGCCGGACGGTCAAATCCGATCGCTGAATTGGCAGCGACGGCAATGAGGTTAGTCAGCGCCCTTCCGAACGACAACCTGAAACCTGTGTGGGAAAGGTCCGAGCCAAGCTCGTTCCCGAAGCTTAGTGAAGATCAAACTGTGGGAGCGGGCTTGCCCGCGATGAGGGCCTGTCAGTCAGAGAGGTGTTGGCTGACACACCGCTATCGCAGGCAAGCCCGCTCCCAGATTTTTTAACCGCATTAAGGCAGGAAGATGATCTTGTCAGCACTGCCCTGGTTCACTTCTTCATAGCACTGCACCCCGTCCGCCAGCGCCACTTCGCGCAACCCGGTCGGCAGTGGCAGCAGCCCTTCATCGAAGAAGCGCCCGAACTGTTCCAGCATCTCCGCGCACTGCTCACAGTTGTAGAGCAACGAATTGATACCCACCACCGAGCCGCCCTTGCGATACAAGGCCAGCGCCGGCAGTTGCACATGGCCGTCGACCGGTGCGGCGATGATTGCGATGCGCCCGAATGGAGCCAACCCTGCGACAGCGGCCGGCAGCCAGAAGCCGGTCGTGTCGAAGATCACATCGGCGCCGCCCTTGAACACCGCGTTCACCTGCGCACCCAGCGCGTCCGGCTGGCCCAGTGCAATTGCGTCAAACCCTTGCGCCTGCAACGCCTCAACCTGGTCGGGTTTACGCACCGCCGCCAACACCTGGGCACCCCGAATTTTGCCCAGGGCCAGCGCTGCACTGCCCACGGCACCATTGGCACCGATCACTAACAAACGCGTGCCCTTCGCGACACCGCTACGCGCCAGGGCATCCCAGGCGGTGGTGTAGGGCACGCCAAGGCTGGCGGCCTGAGCAAAACTCAGGTGCGTTGGCTTGTGCGCCACGCCTTTGGCTGACACGGTGAGGTATTGGGCGTGGGAGCCATCGGCGAAAAACCCGAGGTCACGGCCGGTGCCCCACACCTCCTGCCCCACCAACGCTGGCGGGCCTTGCACCACCACACCGGCGAAGTCTCGCCCGGGAATCCGCGGCAGCGTGGTGTAGGGAAAGCGGCCGAGCACGTTTTTAACATCGCTGGGGTTCAAGCCCGCAGCCTTGATCTGTACCAGCACTTCACCGGCGGCCGGTGCCGGCGTGGCGACCTCGACGACACGCAGGGCAGCGAGGTCGCCAGTGGCGGAAAATTGCAGCGCTTTCATGGCTAATATCCATCGAAGGGAAAAGAATACTCAGGACAACCAACCACTGACCAACTGCCGCCCCATGGGCCAGAGCTGCTCACCGAGCAACATGCCCATCAGGCCGACCAGCGCAATCGCGGGCGGCGCGGGCGAGCGGAAGTCCAGCGCACCGTAGAGCACGCCGACAAACAGGCCAATGGCAAGGGAAATCAGGTAATTCATGGAGGTGGCGCCTGGTGGGTTGATGGGCTCAGTGTAGTGAGCCCATCACCCAAGCATCGGCCAAGTGCTTCTGGATTTCGGCCAACCCTTCAACCGCGGTAGTGCGATGGCGCCACGCCGAGTTCGCGCCGGAACATGTCACTGAAGCTGCTGGGCGAATAGCCTAAAGAGCGGGCAATGCCGCTGACCGACTGGCCCTGGATCAGCGCCGCCACCGCCGTGGCCAATTGCACCTGACGGCGCCACTCGGCAAAGCCCATGCCGAGGTTATGCTGGAACAGCCGCGCCAGCGTGCGCACGCTGGCACCGGCCGTCTCGGCGTGTTGCTCAAAGGGGATATCCAGGGAAGGCGCCGCCATCACCGCCTGGCAGGCGCTGGTCAAGCGGCGGTCCGCTGCCACCGGCATGGCAATGCGGATTTGCGAGCGGCGCGCACGTTGCAGTTCCAACAGGGCCAGGCCGACCACGGCGTCGTAGTACGCCGAATCGCCGGTATCGCCATGATCGACCAACGTGACAATCAGTTCGCGCAGCAGCCCGCCCACTTCAATCACCTGCACCTGGCTGTCCAGCGTTGCCGCCAATGCCGGGCGCAGGTAGATATTGCGCATCTGTAAATCAGAAACCACGCGAATCCCATGCTCCACCCCCGGCGGCAGCCACACCGCGCGTTGCGGCGGCACGACCAAGGCTTCGCGCGGCGTTTCGACCCACATCACACCGCTCATGGCGTACAGCAACTGGCCCCAGTCATGGCGATGGGGTTCAACATACAACCCACGCGGGTAAGTACGCGCCAAGGGTTGCACGGGGACGGCATGATCACTGAGGTCGGGAGGTGCGGCCAGGGCCATGAGAGCGCATCGGACAAGGGTGAACGGCCATGGTAATGACCGTCACCCGATAATCCGAGCGGATTTTCAGGGTTTTTTAGCCGTGGGCCGACTTGGCACACTCGCAACCCGTCGACGAAGCACACGGCTCGCCATGCGCATGGTGCTCGGCGCAGCCCTGGCAGCAGTAGCCCTTACCGTCTTTCATCACCGCCTCTTTGCCCAGTACGCATTTGCAATGTGGGCAAGCACAGGTTTGATCAGCCATGGTCAGACTCCTTTTTTATGGTCGTCCAGGTGCGGCGGGCGCTGCACCTTAAGCAGTGACTCTCGGCAAGACGCCAAGGTTCAGCGCCGTTAATCGGCCTGACGGGTATTGCTGCGGTACATGAACACCAGCGCCAGGGCCAGACAGAGCATCGCCACGATGCGACTGCCCGAGAGTTCGATGGCGGGGTTGCCGAGCCAGCCGAAGTTGTCGATCAGCATGCCCATGCCCAATTGCCCGACGATCACCGCCACCGTTGCCACTGCCGTGCCGACGATGGGCACCGCGCCGACCATGACCATCATGTACACCACGCCGAACAGCGCGCCGGTCAGTTGCCACTTCGGCACATCCAACAGGCTGACAGCCTGCGCGGGCTCGAAGAAAAAAATCAACAGCGCGGTGCTGAGGGCTCCGACTGCAAAGGTCAGCAAGCTGCTACGCAACACGCCCACCGTCTGCCCCAGGCGACCATTGATCGCCGCCTGCACACTCAACACCGCACCGGCGGCAATCACCAGTACCAATAACAGAATCAGATTCATCGCCTTACCCTCGAGCAATCAAAACAAGTGCCGCCACAATCAACGCCAGGGCAATCCAGCGCTCGCCATTGACCCGCTTGCGTGCCGTGCCAAACCAGCCGAAATGGTCGATCAACACGCTCTTGCCCACCTGCCCCGACAGGATCGCGATCATCGTCATGGCGATACCGATATGCGGGGTGGCGAGTGTCAGCACCACCACGTACATCGGCCCGAGGAACCCGCCGATCAACTGCCAGCGGGGCAAATCGGTGAGGGCCGGGCCCTTTTGTGGGCCGCTGAACAGCAGCAGCAAGAACAGGATGGCGGTGCCGACGCCAAAGATGCTCAACGTCGCCCACAAATGCCCGACCTGCACACCCAATGGGCCGAGCAAACCGGCCTCCACCGACAGGCCCATGCCCGCCAGAATCACCAACGGCAACAACAGCAACCGTAGAAGGTTGTTTTTTGGCCTGGCCTGCGCCACGCCCTCGATCGAACTTGCCTGCATAGATCACCTGCACAACGGGAAAGGAAACATGGCGCGCATTATCCGGTCGCCGCCCTGTGCGATAAATGGGATCATGCGGATAACACCTTTGCGAAATACGCACAGCTCGGAGGCACGATGCAGGGTTTGAATGAGTTGAGTTTCAAAGCGTTGCGGCTGTTCGTGGCCGTGCTAGACCACGGCAGCTTCTCCGAAGTAGCGCGCCGCGAGAGCCTGGCGCCCTCCTCCATCTCGCGGCAGATCCAGCTGATGGAACAGGCCCTCGGCCAACAGTTGCTCTACCGCCATACCCGTGCGGTCAGCCCCACGGAGGCCGGGCGCCTGCTCGGGCATCACGCCCGGGTGATGCTGGAACAACTGGAAACGGCCGGCCAGGCCCTGCAGGAACAGGAAAGCGAACCCAGCGGCCTGGTGCGGATCAATGCGCCGATGGTGTTCGGCCAGCGTCACCTTTCACCCTGGCTGGGCGAGTTGTGCCGGCGCTACCCGAAGTTGCAACTGGATATCCAGCAAACCGACACGTTCGTCGACCCGCTGCAAGATGGCACCGACCTGCTGTTTCGCATCGGCGTGCTGAACGACTCGGGCATGCAGGCGCGCATCTTCGCGCCCCAGCGCTTTCGTATCGCCGCGAGCCCTGCTTACCTGGCACGCCATGGCACACCGCGCCACCCCGATGAACTGGTCCATCACCAGTGCCTGGCCTACAAAGGCATCACCGGCCAGCAACGCTGGTTCTTCCGTCGCGACCAGGGCGACTGGACGCCGTACAGCGTCAAAGGCCCCATCACCGGCAACCACGCCGATACCCTCACCCACGCGGCAGAGCAAGGCCTTGGGCTGGTGGTGTTTCCGTCCTGGTTGATTGGCGAAGGGTTGCGCGCCGGCACCTTGCAGGCGGTGCTGACGGAGTACGAAGTGGCGACCACGCTGGAACCGCAGCAGATTGCCGCGTTGTGGCCGGGCAGTCGGCGGCTGTCGTTGAAGGTGCGCACGGTGATTGATTATTTTGTGGCGTGTTTCGGCACGGTGCCCTACTGGGATCGGTGAGCGCGCTGCGTTTACGGGTTGCTGCTGCGCCGGCCTGTTCTGCTCTGGAGTGGCGGTGCGGGTTTGGGTCGCCGCGCAGCACGCACGTTGGGATCAAAACAACCACTGCCCAATCAGCCACGCATTCGCGCCACTGATCAGCGCGAACAGAAACCACGCCAGCAACCGCGTCGGCAGTCGGTTTACGAATGGCCCCATCAGGTGTTTGTCGTCGGTCATGCGGATCAGTGGATAGAGCGCAAACGGCAACTGCAGGCTCAGCACCACCTGGCTGAGAATCAGCAGCTTGCCGATGGCATCGTCGCCCATCAACCACACCCCGAGAAACGCCGGTATCAGCGCAAGCCCGCGGGTTATCAGACGGCGCTGCCAGCACGGAATGCGCAGGTTGAGGTAACCCTCCATGATCACTTGCCCGGCAATCGTGCCGGTAAAGGTCGAACTCTGCCCCGAAGCCAGCAAGGCGATGCCGAACAGGATGCTGGCGAACGCACCACCCACCAGCGGATCAAGCAGGTGGTAGGCGTCCTGGATTTCGACCACATCGGTGTGACCGGTCTTGTAGAACGCCGCCGCTGCCAACACCAGGATCGCAGCGTTGACCAGCAACGCCAGGGCCAGGGAGCCGATGGTGTCGATACGCGCCAGCTTGACCGCGTCCTGCTTGCTGGCGAGGTCTTTGCCGATCAGGCGAGTCTGCACAATCGAGGTGTGCAGGTAGAGGTTATGCGGCATCACCGTGGCGCCGAGAATGCCGATGGCCAGGTACAACGGCGCCGCATCGCTGATCGCCGACAATGACGGGGTGAAGCCACTGAGTACGTCCGGCCAATACGGTTTGATCAGCACCAACTCGATAAAGAAGCACACGCCAATGGTCGCCACCAGCGCCAGCATGATCGCTTCAAGGCGGCGGAAGCCTCGGTTCTGCAGGGCCAGGATCAAGAGCGTGTCAAAGGCGGTGATCACGATGCCGGTGGTCAGTGACACGCCGAGCAGCAAGTGAAATGCCAGGGCGCAACCGAGCACTTCGGCGAGGTCGGTGGCGATGATGGAGATTTCCGCCAGCACCCACTGCGTGCGCGAGGCGCGCTGGCTGTAGCGCTCGCGGCACAGTTGCGCCAGGTCTTTGCCGGTGGCGATGCCCAGGCGCGAGCACAGGCATTGCACCGCCATCCCGGCCAGGCTGGCCAGCAGCACCACAAATAACAGGCTGTAGCCGTAACGTGAGCCGGCTTCGATGGCCGTGGCCCAGTTGCCCGGGTCCATGTAGCCGATGGAGATCAGCAGGCCGGGGCCGGCGAACATCAGCGCCCGTTTGAAAAACGACGCCGTGGGGTCAACGACAACGGAGCCGGCCACTTCCGGCGGACAGAACGGGGCGGTAGCGATTTTCGGCAGGCTGAATTTCACGCGGTATCCCAGGCAAACACACAAGTCAGAACCGCAGCTTATCAGTCCGACGCGACCGTGCGCATCACCGTTTCCCGGGGCAAATCAAACGCTTCGACGACTTGCACCACCAGGTCCATCTCCTGGTTCAGCGCTTCGCGCTCCATGCGCTGGCGAATCACACCAATCACCAGTACCGCCAAGGTGGTGATCGAAAAAGCCGGGCCGGACAACGCCCGCACGCCCGTCACCAGCAACATCGCCGCCGCCAGCGCCTGGCCCACCACCGGAATCGCCGTGGCCGCGCCGCGGCGCAGGATAAACCCGGTCAACCCCGCCAACGCCGTGCCGCTCAGCGCGGTGGTGGCCGAACGGCCAAAGTCGATGCGATTGAACAACCCCTGCTCTTTTTGCGCGGCTGCCTTGAGTTCGGCGTCGAAGGCCTGCCGGTCGGCGCTGCTGAGTTTGCGTTTGTATTGCTCGATCAGTTTTTCCGCGACCTGCGCCTCGATGTCTGCCAGCGCCACGGTTTCAAGCGGCGCGTCAAACTTGATTGCGAGCTTTTGCGCCACATCTTCGGCGATCTGTCGATAACTCACGCCATGGCCACGGGCGAGGTTCATGAAGCTGTCACCGCCCATACGCTGCAACTCGATGGCCAGCTTCAGCGGCTCGCGCACGCTGGCATCAATCGAGGCACTGCGCTTTTGCGCCATCAATTCAGCGAGAAACTTCAGCTCTTCCGGACGCGCCTGCATCAGTGCCGGGAACAGGTGCGCGTCTTCCTCGGCAAAACGCACCTCACTGCTGCGCAGATCAGAGCGAATCAGGCCGCGCCGCTCCTGCAACAAGTCGGTGTACTGCACCACTGTCTTCAACTGCGGCCAGTAGGCGGCATGGTCAAAGGTGGCCAGGTGCACATTGGTGACCTTGGCCTTGAGTGCCGGCGTGACATCAATCGCATAGCGGCCGATGCAGCGCTCGGTATCCGGCTTGATAGCCAGCGCCCAGTCCTTGCTGGAGTGGCAATTGATCACGCGCCCCTTGAGCGGCGCCGACACGTCATCCCACGGGCTGGACGTACAGATCGCCCCGCCCATCAGCAGCAAATTGTTCAATGGCAGTTCGCGGGCGATCTCGGGGCTGGCCAGCAAACTTTTGACCAGGATACGTGCGCCGAGGGAATGGCCGATCAGGTTGATGCGCCTTACTTGCAGCGATTCGGCGTGCAGGTAACTGGCCAACTCCGGCAATAACGTCTTGGCCACTTCATCGACACGCGCCTCGACGCTTTTGTAATGATCAAGAAAATACGCAATCGCCTTGCCCACGCCCACCGTCGCCGCGCCCAGGCCGCCACCGCCGAGCATCGAGGTGATCACATCCTTGACGGGCGCGAACAGGTTTTCCAGAAAATGCCCCGCCGGCCAGAACAGCATCAGGTTGGTCGAGCCTTCGATACCTGCCAGTTGTGCCTTGAAATTGCACAGTTGCTGGCGGTTGAAAAAGGCCGAGTAACCGTGAACATAGAGATTGAGCACATCCCCCTGAGGCTCGCCGCACAGTAAGAACGTGGGCTTGCGGGTGCGGTGCATTTCATCCCACTGGTGTTGCATGGGCCGGTGACTCCTGGTGACGAGGGACAGCGATAGTAACAAAGCATGATTACAAACACGGTGAATCCTGACCGACGTGGGCTCAGAACAATGACCCGGCCCGGGATTTGGCCAGGTAGCGCGCCGGGGAATCCCCCAGGTTGCGCCGAAACACCGAGGTAAAGGCGCTGGAACTGCTGAACCCCAATTCGAACGCCACTTGTGTGATCGATGCACCATGACTGAGCCGTGCGGTGGCCTCCAGCAAACAGACCTGCTGGCGCCAGGCCACAAATGTCATGCCGGTGCTGTCCTGAAAATGGCGGGTGAAGGTCCGTCGACTCATGCTCGCCCACGTGGCCATCTCGTCGAGGGAAACGGTTTGCGTAGGCGCGTCCAGAAAGCGCTGGCAAGCACGGGCCAGGCGCGGCTCAGCGGGCAGCGGCGCACTGAGGGGCAATGCACGCATGCGGCCTATTTCATCGATCAGCAGCGTCAACACGCAGTGCCGCCGGGTATCAGACGCTGCCGATGGGCCAATAGCCAACGCCGCTTCCAATAGATGCCGGAGCAGTGGCGACACCTCGACGACCTGGCAACGCTCGCGCAGCCCGGCCCGCTCGGCCGCCTGGGCATCGAGGTAGGTATTCAACATGACCACGTCGCCACGCATGTGCATTTCGTGGGCAATGCCACCCGGCACCCAGATCGCCCGCTGTGGCGGTACCACCCAATTGCCTAGGTCGGTGAACATTTTCAGCGCGCCGGTGGAGGCGTAGGCGAACTGCCCGCGCGGGTGGGTATGCCGCTCGAACACGGTGCCGGACGGGTACTCACGCAGGGTGACCAGCGCTTCGGGGGCATTATCGTCAAAGGTCGGAATCATGGCCCGATATTGTCAAAAGATGACCTGACATAGCAAGCGGGCCAACCCTGCGCGCCCTACCCTGGAGGCCTTTAAAGCAGCGTGCTCAAAGGAATTCCCATGCAAAAGAAACATCTGGCACTGGCCCTGCTCGTCACCCTGGTCTGGGGGCTGAACTTTCCCATTACCAAGCTGGGCCTGCGTGCCATCGACCCGTTCGTGCTGACAGGCATGCGCTTTGCCCTCGCCGCCTTGCCGCTGGTGTTGTTCATCCAGCGCCCCGGCGTCAAGTTCGGCTATGTGGCCGCCTACGGCATTATTTTCGGGTTGGGCATGTGGGGCGTGATCAACTATGGCATTCAGGCTGGCGTGAGCCCGGGAATCGCCTCGTTGCTGATTCAGTGCAGCGTGTTTTTTACGCTGGGCTGGGGCTACCTGTTGTTCAAGGAAAAAATCCGCCGCGCACAATGGCTCGGCGCCGTCATGGCATTGATCGGGCTGGCGGGCATCATCTCTGCCCAAGAAGGCGAGCATGCGGTAGTTGGGGTTGTGTTGATCGTGTTCAGTGCGTTGGCCTGGAGTGTCGGCAACGTCATCATCAAGGCATCGGGCGTGAAGGAAATTTTCTCGTTCATGGTCTGGGCCAGCCTGTTTCCACCAATCCCACTGTGGCTGATGGCCTGGTGGATGCACGGCAACGCGGCGTTCGACGGCCTGCCGACCCGCCTCGACCTGACCGCCGTGTGGTCCCTGCTGTTTCAGGTTTACCTGGCCACGCACTTCGCCTATTGGGGCTGGAATACGCTGCTCAAGGCATACCCCGTGTCGACGGTGGCGCCGCTGTCACTCTTGATCCCGGTGTTCGGGATCACCAGTTCGATGCTGATACTCGGCGAACGCATTTCCCCGACCAATGGGCTCTTCATCAGCATCATTATCATCGGCCTGGCGGTCGGGCTTTACCGCAAACCGGTGGTGCATGACGCCGCAAAAAAAACCGCCCTTTCGGGCGGTTGAAGGTGCTCGGCTTTGATCAGAAACCGAGGGAGAAACTGATCGTCATCGCATGGTCCTTATCGTTTTGCTTTCGATGTCATGCCAGCTGTAGGCCACGCCCCTACGCGCCACGGTTGCATCCGAGGTAAGCAGCGCATTCTGCGCAGCAGCACCACCGACAGCGGTGCCGCTGTCCAACGCTGCCGCAATTGACTCACACGCATCGAGTGCGAAATACCTGACCGCGGTGACAACTGATCTGGTTTTTCGAAACGGTAGTCGAACCTCAGCGAAGTCATTGAATTAAATGGTATTAATACTTTCGTAAACGCCGTGCAAGAATGGGATCACAGCCAACAGCCATTGCCTTTCGCATCAAAAATACAAGTTTAGAATTGTAAAAAAGCGCTCTAATAGCCCCCTGTTGATTCGTTTTAAAGATTCTGGAGTTCGCAATGCCCCATGAAGGCAACCTGTTACAAGCAGCCGTGGTGTTCCTGCTCGCCGCCGTGCTAACGGTGCCCCTGGCCAAGCGCCTGCAACTGGGCGCGGTGCTGGGCTATCTGTTTGCCGGCGTGATCATCGGCCCGTCGGTCTTGGGCCTGGTGGGCAACCCGCAAAGCGTGGCGCAGTTCTCTGAGTTGGGCGTGGTGTTGCTGCTGTTTATCATCGGCCTGGAGCTGTCGCCAAAGCGCTTATGGGTGATGCGCAAGGCGGTGTTCGGGGTCGGCCTGGCGCAGGTGTTGCTGACCGGGTTGGTGATGGGTGCGGTGGCGTTGTGGCTGTTTGGCCAAACCTGGAACAGCGCGATTGTGCTGGGCCTGGGCCTGGCGTTGTCCTCCACTGCCTTTGGCCTGCAAAGCCTGGCCGAGCGCAAGGAACTGAACCAGCCGCATGGGCGTCTGGCCTTTGCGATTCTGCTGTTCCAGGACATCGCCGCGATCCCGCTGATTGCGATGGTGCCGCTGCTGGCCGGCAGCGACCACCCGACCACCGAAGCCCAAGGCCTGCAACACGTCTTGCAGATCCTCGGCAGCATCGCCGTGGTGATCATCGGCGGGCGCTACCTGTTGCGCCCGGTGTTTCGCATCGTCGCCAAGACCGGCCTGCGCGAAGTGTCCACCGCCACCGCGTTGCTGGTGGTGATCGGCACCGCCTGGCTGATGGAGCTGGTGGGCGTATCCATGGCCCTCGGCGCATTCCTCGCCGGGCTGCTGCTGGCGGATTCGGAGTACCGTCACGAACTCGAATCCCAGATCGAGCCGTTCAAGGGCCTGCTGCTCGGGCTGTTTTTTATCAGCGTGGGCATGGGCGCCAACCTCAGCCTGCTGCTCAGCTCGCCGCTGGTGGTCATCGGCCTGACCCTGCTGTTGATCGGTTTGAAATTGCCGCTGCTGTACGCGGTCGGCCGCCTGGTAGGCGACCTGAATCGCGAAAGCGCGCTGCGCCTGGGCGTGGTGCTGGCGGCAGGCGGTGAATTCGCCTTCGTGGTGTTCAAGATCGGCCGCGACCAGGGCTTGTTCGAGCCGCATCTTTACGATGTGCTGGTGCTGACCATTACCCTGTCCATGGCCGTGACCCCGCTGCTGTTATTGATTTGCCCGAAGCTGTTCAAGTCCAAGGCCAAACCCGTGGAAGTGCCCGATGAATACCGCGCCATCGAAAGCGATGCGCCGCGCGTAGTGATTGCCGGCATGGGCCGTATGGGCCAGATCGTGGCGCGGATTCTGCGCGCGCAGAACATCTCGTTCATCGCCCTCGACACTTCGGTCGAAACCATCGAACTGACCCGCAGTTTCGGCGGCATGCCGGTGTTTTATGGTGACCCGCAGCGCCCGGAAATCCTGCACGCCGCCAAGGTCGATCAGGCAGAGTTCGTGGTGATCGCCATGGACGACCCGGAGATCAATATCAAGACCGCCGAATTGGTGCGCACGCTCTACCCGCACATGAACATCATCGCCCGCGCACGTAACCGCCAGCACGTGCACCGCCTGGTGGACCTGGACGCCTCACCCGTACGCGAAACGTTCTACTCCAGCCTGGAAATGAGCCGCCGTACCCTGGTCGGCCTCGGCTTGAGCCAGGCCCAGGCCGATGCGCGTATCACCCGCTTCAAAAATCACGACCTGCAGTTACTCGCCGCCCAACACGCGGTGTATGACGACGCAGCCAAAGTGATGCAGTCCGCCCAGGAAGCCCGTACGGAACTGGCGCGGCTGTTTGAGATGGACCGCCTCGAAGAAGAGTCCGACAAGGTGTGAGGCTACGGATGAACGATCTTGCGAATTTTCTGACAGAATACGCCGCAATTTCGTTCATCTCTGGAGCGCTTCATGGCCACTTTCACCAAGACCGCCGTCCTGCTGGCCCTTGCGCTTTGCGCCGGTAGCGTGTTCGCCGCCAACAAGCCCGCCGCCACACAGACCATCTCGACGCTGGGCGGCAAGTTCACCTTTAACCTGCCCAAGGCCTACACCGCCGACACGCTGCCAACCGGCAAGGCCGAGGACGGCACCGCCGACACCCAAGGCACGCTGTACGCCAACTCGGCGACTAAAAGCGTGGTGATCGTCGCCGAAACCGTACGTAACGACGGGGCAACCATCAAAGACAATGACCCGCAGTTCCTCGACGGCGCCGTGGCTGACTTCGTCAAGGACCAGAGCGCTGCCCTGCCCGACTTCAAGAAGCAAAACGAGAAAAAACTGACCTTCAAAGGCCTGGGCCTGCGCCAGGTGGACAGCACCGCCACCCAGGGCGGCGGCAAGACCTTGAACTCCACGTTCCTGGGCGGTTCCGGCAAGCACTTGCTGGTGATCCAGGCTATTTCGCGGGCGGATGATGTGAAGGGGCATGCCGAACTGGTGAAGCAGATTACCGGCGGCAAGTAAGCCTCATCCCTGACAACACAAATCAAATCTGGGAGCGGGCTTGCTCGCGAATACAGTGGATCCGTTAACGATGAGTTGACTGACACAGTGCATTCGCGAGCAAGCCCGCTCGCACATTTTTGATCGCGCTTACTTCAAGGTTTTCTCTAGCCACGCCTTCAGGTCCTGCACTTCTGCCGCACTCACGGTATGCGGCATTCCCGGATACCCGTGGAACTCCGGCTTCAACCCCAGGCCCACCAACACCTCGTTCGCGCGCGTCGCCGACCCATACGGCAGCGCCTGGTCCAGCGTGCCATGGCCAATGAAGATCGCCAACTTGCCCAACGATTCGTTGGGCTTGAGCTCAGCCTTGAGCACCGGCAAGACGCTGCCACTCAAGGCCGCGATCCCGCGCACCAACGCGGGCTGACGCAAGCCGACTTCGTAAGACATGATCGCGCCCTGGCTGAACCCCACCAGGAACACCCGATCGCTTTGCGTGTGGTATTTGGCCGTGGCCTTGCCGACAAAGTCTTCGATCAGCTTCGCGCTGCGTTGCAAGTCGGCGGTCTCGCCGTTGTACTCGGCGTCACCCGAGGTTTTGGTAAACCAGCGATAGCCGTTCGGGTCCACCGGCATCGGCGCTCGCGCCGACAGGTACGTCCAGGTGGAGGGCAGCGCGTCCTTGATGCCGAACAGGTCTTGCTCGTTGCTGCCGAACCCGTGCAGGAAAATCACCAACGGTTGGTTGCGTGAATCGCTCTGCGTCTGTTCCAGGTACGCCAACGGCAAGTCGGTGTGCAGCGTGGCGTCGGCATGGGCGACACCGGCCATCAGGGTCAGCGCCAGGGCAAACAGCTTGAACATGGGGAAGTTTCCTCAGGGTTTGCGCAACAGATAAGTGTCCATGATCCAACCATTTTCCAGGCGTGCGGCCTTGCGCACCCGTTCGATTTCTTCCGCCACGTCACTGACTTTGCCGCTGATCAGGATTTCATCCGGTGTGCCCAGGTAGGCGCCCCAGTAGATATCCAGGTCTTGATCAGCCACGGTACGGTAGGAATCTTCGGCATCGAGCATCACCACCAAGGTGTCCGCATCACTTGCCTGTCCCGCCGCCAACCGGCGCCCGGTGGTGATCTCGATGGAGCGGCCAATGCGGTTCAGTGGCACCTTGTGCTGGGCCGCCAGGGCCTGCACGCTGGTGATGCCGGGTATAACTTCGAACTCGAACGCACAGCGGCCACTGGCGAGAATCGCCTGCAGGATACGGATGGTGCTGTCGTACAACGCAGGGTCGCCCCAGGCCAGGAAGGCGCCGACTTCGCCATCCGCCATGTGCTCGTTGATCATGCGCTCGAAGGTGTGCTGCTTGTCGCGGTTGAGGTCCTGCACGGCGGTGGTGTAGTCGATGTCGCCGCGCAGCCGCTCGGGGCAATCGGCCTCGACGAAGCGGTAGCCGGGCTCGGTGATGTAGGTCGCGCAGATCTCGCGGCGCAGGTCGATCAGCTTGTCTTTGCTCTGGCCCTTGTCCATCAGGAAAAACACGTCGGTGCGGTTCAGCGCCTTCACGGCCTGCATCGTGATGTAGTCAGGGTTGCCGGCGCCAATGCCGATGATCAGGATGCGTTTCATGGGTTGCTCTCATTGCGGGGCGTGGATTTTGCCATGTTCGCCGGGTCAGGCGTGAGTTTCCAGGCGCAGGCGCCAGACAGTATTGAAGCGCAGCTCGGTGGCGGACAGTGGCTCAATGTCGATCCGGTAGAACATCGACACCGGGAACTGCATGACATAGAGCAAGGCGGCGCGAATCACCAACGGGTGGGTGATGGCCAACACATGACCGGGTTGGGTTTCGAGGGATTGCAGCCACTGCCCGACCCGCGCGCAAACCTGCTCCACCGACTCGCCGCCGTGGGGCGTGCTGGTGCTGTCGGTGGCCCAGGCCATCAACGCCGCGCTGTCCAACTGGTTGATGGCCTGGCCTTTCCAGGCGCCCAAATCAGCATCGCGCAAGGCATCTTCGACGTGTGCGTCAGCGCCGAACAGCTCGGCCGTCTGGCGGGTCCTGGCCTCAGGCCCGCACACCAGGCGCAGGTTTTTCTGGTAGCGCCCGGCCAGGGACAACGCTGCGTTTTGCCAATCCATGCTCACAGACTCGTCATCGGCAAACCGCCCCAGCTTTTGCGACGCCGTAGCGGCATGGCAGATCAGTGTCAAACGCGTGGCTGGCACCGCAGATCGCTCCGGTAACGAGTTAGAAGCCTGCAAGACTGGCGCAGTTGACGCTATCGCGCAACGCCTTGCGCCAGATAGAGCACCTGGTAACCCGTGCCCGGGTGGTCCATCTGCAGCGGCTTGGCCGACAGTGTGATCCGCACCAGGCGCCACGCCTGCACATCCAGCGCCAGGAAGACCGCGAATGTATCAGGGCTGTCAGCCAACTGCTGGTTACGTCGTTTTTCCTCGGCCAATATCCCGGCTCGATCCGCCCCTGGCGCCAACGACCATTGCTCCCGGTACAAACTCAACGCGTGCCGCGCGGGCCCTTGCTGCACGTCCAGCGGCAACCAGCTTTCGATGTGCGGGCGGCCAAAGCTGTCAAGCACCTTCTGGAAACCCTCGCCCAACAAGAAGTCGGCGGCCTTCAAGGGGTCTGCCCACAGGTACACGGACGCATAGACATTGCCCGTCGCTAGCCCGCGCTCCTGGGCAATAAATGCCTTGAACAGCAGCCCTTCGGCGCGATCCCACAACGGCCCCAATTGCTCAGCGCGGCGGCGGATAACAGCCATGTCGTAATCGGCAGGCAGGCGGTGGGAATACTGTTTGGCAAACATGGCGAAGCTCCTGTGCAAGATGAGCGTTGAGCTTGCGCAGCAGCAATGATTTCAACAAGATATCAGCGGATATAGGTGCGATAAGGATTTGATATGACTGATGCGCTCAAACCCCTGGACATCGACACCGTGCAGGCCTTCGTCCGGGTCGCCGACTTCGCCAGTTTCACCCGTGCCGCCGAGGCCCTCGACACGTCCCAGGCGGCCATCAGCCTCAAGCTCAAGCGCCTGGAAGAACGCCTCGGTTATCGGCTGCTGGAACGCACGCCCCGCCACGTCAGGCTGTCGCCCCAGGGCGAGCAGTTCATCGTGGCCGCCCGCGCCCTGCTCAACGCCCATGAACGCGCGTTGGGCGACATGGGCGCCCAGCCCTCGCGGCGCCTGGTAATCGGCATCAGCGACCACGTGGCCGGGCCCGACTTGCCCACCTGGCTCGGCCGCCTCGCCGCGTACGACCCGTTGCTGGTCCTCGAAATCCGCATCGCCTCCTCCCGCGATCTGGTGGCCGCGTTCGACCGCAGCGAGTTGGACGCGGTGATCGTGCGCAACGAAGGCGACCGCCAGGACGGCGAAGTGTTGGCCGTGGAGCGCTTTGGCTGGTTCGCCGCGCCGACCTGGCAACACACCCCTGGCCGGCCCTTGCGCCTGGCAACCATGGCGCCACCGTGTGGGGTTCGGCATCTGGCGGTCAGGGCGTTGGATGAGGCCCATATCGACTGGACTGAAGTGTTTGTCGGCGGTGGTGTGATGGCGGTGGGTGCGGCGGTGAGCGCCGGGTTGGGTGTTGCCGCCCTCGCCCACCGTGTGGCCCCGGCCGGGGCGGTGGACGTGAGCGAGCAATACGGTTTGCCCGCATTGCCCGTCAGTGAAGTGGTGCTGTACAGCCGCATCAGTGACCTGCGGTCCCGCGAAACAGTGCGCACGTTGAGCGCAACGTTTCGCGGCGTGTTGCCGCGCTGACGTTTACGCCACCGGGGCTTCTGCACTCACCGTGGCGGCAGCAGCTCGGGCCTGTAACTGTGTGGCGCTCACCGGCGGCACGACCGGGCTGCCGCTGGCGACAAAATCCGCTTTGCGCAGCGCCACCAGGGCAATCAGCGACACCACACCGGTGGCCACGTAGAAATACCACGGCGAGGTGATATCGCCCGTCACCTTGATCAGCCAGGTGGAGATCAGCGGCGCACTGCCGCCAAACACGGCGACCGGCACGTTGTACGCCACCGCAATGCCGGTGGAGCGGATGCGGGTCGGCAGCAGTTCGCTCATCAGCGCATAGGTCGACGAGGCATACAGCCCGAACAGAATCGCCACCGCCATCAACGGTGCGAAGAACGACGCGGCCGTTGCGGTCGGCGCCGACTTGAACAGCCAGAACATCGCCAACGTGGCCAACGTGCCAATCACCATCAGGAACGGCTTGCGCCCGTATTTATCGGTAAACGCGCCGCCGAACGGCATCACGAAGGCCGCCGAAAAACTCGCGACGAAGACGTAGAGCAACGTGGTACCGCTGTCGAACTTGAGGATCTTGGCCATGTAGGTCGACGCGAAGGTCAGCACCAGGTAAAAGATCGAGCTGTGCAAGGTGATGATAAAGAACACCAGGGCAATCGCCCGCTTCCATTGCCAGACCTCACGCAGCGGTGCGCGGGAGGTCTGGCCGGCACGTTGCAGGGCGAGAAACTCGGGGCTGTCTTCCAGCTTGAGGCGGATGTACATGGAGATAAAGCCCAACGGTGCGGCGATCAGGAACGGCACGCGCCAGGCCCATTCTTGCATCACGTCGGCGCCGAGGATCCAGGTCATGCCATTGGCCACGGCGCCGCCCAGCAGCAGGCCGAGCACGGCGGTGACCATCAACCAGCAGGTCGCAAACCCGCGTCGACCCGGCCCGGCGTATTCGGAGATAAAACTGGTGACGGTGCCGATTTCACCGCCCGCCGAAAAGCCCTGCACGCAGCGCACCAGGATCAGCAGGATCGGCGCCGCAATGCCCAGCGTCGCGTAGGTCGGCAACACGCCGAGCATCACCGTCGAGCCGGTCATCATCACCAGCGCCATGATCAGGGTTTTGCGGCGGCCGATCTTGTCCGCCAGCGGGCCGAAGAACAGCCCACCCAACGGCCGGATAAAAAAGCTCAGGGCGAATGCGGCAAAGCTGGCAAGCAGGCTGGTGGTGGGATCATCGGAGACGAAAAACGCCTGGCCGATGTACACGGCGAGAAAGCCGTAGACGCCGTAGTCGTACCACTCGATCAAGTGGCCGGAGGTGGCACCGAGAAATGCACGGCGCCGCTTGCGGACCGTGTCTTGCGCTTGATTGCCCATCGAAGGGACTCCTTGTCTGATGATCTGTCCATGAATAGCGGGTCTAGGGAAGCGCGGCGATACTCGCTGCTTTCAACCACTGCCGCAAGTCGGTCTTGAGGATCTTGCCGTAGCTGTTTTTCGGCAACTCGTCGCGGAACACGTATTTCTTCGGCTTCTTGAACGAGGCCATGCGTTCGACAAACCACGCCGTGAGCCCGGCTTCGTCCAGTGCCTGCCCGTTGCGCGTGACCACAAAAGCAACCACCGACTCTCCCCATTGCGCATCCGGCTCACCGACCACACACACCTCGAATACCTCGGGATGCTGCGCCAGCACTTCCTCGACTTCGCGCGGGTACACGTTGCTGCCGCCGCTGATGATCACGTCCTTGGAGCGGTCAGTCAGGGTCAGGTAGCCGGCCGGGTCGAGAAAGCCGATATCGCCGGTCATCAACCAGCCATCGATCAGGGTCTGGCGGGTGGCTTCAGGGTTGCGCCAGTAGCCCTGCATCACCGTGGCCCCGCGCACGGCAATCTCACCGCGCTGCCCCGTCGGCCGCGGTTGGTGCTGCGCGTCGAGAATGCGAATTTCGACACAGGCGTGCGCTTGCCCGACCGAGGCGGCCAGGCTGGACCAATCCTCGCGTTGACGGTCGGCGATCAGCGCACGGGGCAACACGCTGATGGTCATCGGGCTTTCGCCCTGGCCGTAGATTTGCACCAGGCGCGGGCCAAACGTATCGACGGCCGCGCACAGGTCAGCCAGGTACATCGGGCCGCCGCCGTAGACGAGGGTCTTGATGCCTTCGCCGCGATAACCCTGGCGCTGCGCCTGTTCGACCATGCGCTTGACCATGGTCGGCGCGGCAAACAGCGATACATCGCCCAGCTCGACGGCCAGGCCGAACAGCTCGGCGGCATCAAAACCGTGGGACGCAGGCACCACATGCCGCGCGCCACAGCGCACATGAATAAAATTGTAGAGCCCCGCGCCATGGGACATTGGCGCGGCATACACCACCGCGTCAGCGCCGCTCACCGGGTCGACATCCGTGGCGTAACACAGCGACATAGCGACCAGATTGCCGTGCGTCAGCATCACCCCCTTGGAACGCCCGGTGGTGCCGGAGGTGTAGAACAGCCAGGCAAGGTCCTGATCCTGACGTGCCACCGGCTGCTCCAGCGTCGGCCAGCCGCGGGTCGGCGGCAGCGTGTGGCCGTCCAATTCCTTACAGCGCTGAGGCAAGTCGCGCGATGAGGAAAAGACCCGGCCGCCGTCGGTAAAGATCAGCCGCGCCTGGGCGTCATCCGCGATCCAGGCCGCTTCGCTCGGATGCAGCTTGGCGTTGATCGGCACGACCACTGCGCCCACCCACCAGATGGCGTAGAGCAACTCCAGGTAGTCACAGCTGTTTTTCATCAGCACCGCGACGGCATCACCCGTCGTCACGCCGTGCTGGTCCACCAGGTACGCGGCGCGTTGACGAACATGGGCCGCAAAGGTGGCGTAATCGGCGATTTGCCGGGTGCCTTCGAACAGCGCCGGGCGCTGCGGCTCACGGCGCTGGGTGTCGTGCAGCCAGTTGGCAATGTTCATGGCTCAGCACCGGCGTGCGTGCAGGACCGAGGCGTAGTTGGCCACCGCCATGCCGCCCATGTTGAACACCAGGCCGAACTCCGGGTCTGGCACCGCCAGGCCAATTGGCTCGCCGGTCAATTGCCGAAACGCCAGGGCATGCATCGATACCCCCGTGGCGCCCACCGGATGCCCCTTGGCCTTGAGCCCACCGGAAAGGTTCACCGGCAGCCGCCCACCGGCGCGCACCACGCCGCTGTCGAGCACACGATGGCCCTCACCTTTTGGCGCCAGGCCCATGGCTTCGTAGATCAGCAGTTCGGCGATGGTGAAGCAGTCATGCACCTCGGCGAAACTCAAGTCGGCCAGGGTGATATTTGCACCGCGCAATGCCGTGTGGATCGCCCTTTGCGGGCCCTCAAAGGCCAGGATGTCGCGCTGGGCGATGGGCAGGCAATCGTTGACCTGGGTCATCGCGCAGATCTGCACATCACGGCGAAACGCCCGCGCGCGTTTGGGCGAGGCCAGGATGATCGCGGCGGCGCCGTCGCTGATCAGTGAGCAGTCGGTCAGGCGCAATGACTCGGCCACAAACGGGTTGCTCTTGGACACGTTGTTACAGTGTTCGAAATCCATCACCCGGTGCATCTGCGCCAACGGGTTGGCCATGGCATTGGAGTGGTTCTTGGTAGCGATGGCCGCCATCGAGCCCAGTGGGCAGTGGTAGCGTTCGGCATATTGGCGGGCAGCCCGGCCGAACAGTTGCGGGAAACTCAAGCCGGCTTCGCCCGGGTCGTTCTGATAGCCGGCGCCGGCCAAGGCCTGGGTGACCTCGGCGGTGGAAGTGTGGGTCATCTTTTCGGCGCCCACCACCAACACCAGTTCCGCGCTGCCGGACAGGATCGCATTGACCCCGGCCTGGATCGCCGCCGAGCCGGACGCGCAGGCATTCTCACAGCGGGTGGCCGGTTTGAAGCGCAGGCCGGGGTCGGCCTGCAATAACAGGGAAGAGGCGAACCCGTCAGGCACCAGCCCCGAGTTGAAGTGGCCCAGAAACAGTGCATCGATTGCTGAAGCATCAATGGCCGCATCCGCCAGGGCTTCGCGGGTGACCTGCACGATCAGGTCCTCAAGGGTGGTGCCTTCCAGGCGACCAAAACGCGAATGACCAGCGGCAACAATGGAGACGCAATCAGCAGGCATAATCAATTTCTTCTGTTCTTGATACGGACATTCCTTACAATGACCCACCAGCGGGCCGGCGCCAATTCGTGTAACTACTTACATGGCTAAGTAGCCCGAGGTGAGAAAAACAACGAGGCAGGATGCCCAATGACTGTGTTTGCACAACAACTCCACGACATCGGGCGCCTGGCGTTCCAGCTGTCCCCCGCACCGCAACTGGTCACCAGCAACCGTGTGATCGTCGACTGCAACGACGCTTTCCTGCAGTTGTTCGGCTACTCGCGTGACGCATTGGTCAACCAGCTGACGCTGCTGATCTACCCGTCCCAGGCTGACTACCACGCCATCGGCAAGCGCAGCCACGACTGGTTGCTGGACAGTGAAAACGGCCGCTACTCCGACGAACGTTTCATGCAGCACAAAAGCGGCGAAGTGTTCTGGGCCAAGTCCCACGGCTACACGCTCACGCCCAAAGACCCGTTCAAGCTGATGATCTGGCACTTCGAACGCCTCGATCGCAGCCACCAGGGCACCGGGGACCTCACACCCCGGGAGCGGGAAATTGCCATGCACATCGTCAACGGCCTCAAATCCAAGGAAATCGCCCTGCGCCTGGCGATCTCCCACCGCACGGTGGAAGTCCATCGGGCGCGGTTGATGAAGAAGTTGCAGGCCAAGACGGTGGTGGAGTTGGTGTCGAAAATTATTATGGTGGCGTGACGCGGCCACCGCCGTTGCCCGGCGCACCCTGTGTCGAGGTAGTGCGCGAAGCGGGTTTGGAGCCGGCGTCCGTACAAAGGCTGCTCAAGGCCAACGTGCGCGTGCAGGCCAGCCCATCCGAATGTTCAGCAGGAACCGCATCATGACTGCCACTGTGACGCTCAACCTTATCGACACGCGCATCGCACGCCTGACCTTCGGCAACCCCACTCAGCGCAACGCCCTCAGTGCGCACGTGCTCGCCCGCCTGGATGAACACCTGGTCGCCCTCGCCGCCCAGCGCGTCAGCGTGGTGATTCTGGGTGCCGACGTCGGCCAGACGGTGTGGAGCGCCGGCCATGATCTTGGCGAAGTGGCCCGCGACCGCGACCCCGTTGCCTATGGCAAACCCCTGGAGCAACTGCTGCGGCGAATCCGCGCCTACCCCGGCGTGGTGATTGCGCTGATTTCAGGCTCGGCCTGGGGCGGCGCCGTGGACCTGGCCATGAGTTGCGACATGGTAGTGGCCGACCACAGCGCGAGCTTCGCCATGACCCCGGCCAACATCGGCTTGCCCTATACCACCAGCGGCCTGCTGCGGTTCTTCAACAACTTGCCGATTCATGTGCTTAAGGAGCTGTTTTTCTGCGCGCAGGCACTCGACGCCGAACGCGCCGAACGCTTTGGCGTGATCAACCGTCTGGTCCCTAGCGAGGCGCTGGAAGCCACCGCCGTGGAAATCGCCCAAGGCATCGCCGCCAAGGCGCCGTTGGCAATTGAGGCGGTAAAGGAGCAATTGCGCATTCTCGAAGACCTGCAACCCATGCCCGTGCAGGCCATGGAGCAGATCGCCGAACTGCGTCGCCAGGCCTGCGCGAGCGCAGACTTGAGTGAGGGGCTGGCAGCCTTTGCCGAACGTCGCCCACCCGCCTTTGAAGGGCGTTGACAATTTTTTCATGGTTGATCGTCTAGCATGCGGCCCTTCGTTGGGGAGTAACCGGCTTCTGACCCGTGCAGAAGCGTTCGTATCAACATATTCGGCAACCTGCCGTGGTACGAACACCGTTGAGGTTGGTGAGACCAGCGACACATCCATGCCTAATGTCGGGCGTGTGGTTGTGTCGTTGACTCATACAGCCCGACTGGAAGCCCTACCGTGAACCCCATTTCCCTGATTCTTCTCGCCCTTGCCATGTCCACGGACGCCTTTGCGGCGGCCATCGGCAAAGGCTCCAGCCTGCATAAGCCACGCCTGAGCGAAGCCCTGCGCGCCGGCCTGATCTTTGGTGTAATCGAAGCCATCACGCCGATGATCGGCTGGGCCATCGGCCATGCCGCCACGCGGTGGGTCGAAAGCTGGGACCACTGGATCGCCTTTACCCTGCTGGTCGCACTGGGCCTGCACATGATCTACAACGGGCTCAAGGCCGATGACGACGCGGTGGAAAAACCGACTCAGCATTCGTTCATGATCCTCGCGGTGACGGCCTTTGCGACCAGCATCGACGCGATGGCTGTGGGTGTGGGCCTGGCATTTGTCGACGTGAATATTCTGCTCGCGTCAGCGGCGATAGGCCTTGCGACCATGACCATGGTGACCATTGGCATGATGCTCGGCCGGGTGCTGGGGACGGTGGTAGGCAAGCGCGCCGAGATGGTCGGTGGCGTGGTGCTGATGCTGGTGGGTGCGACGATTTTGTATGAGCACTTGTCGGCCTGAAGACCGGCACGAAACAAAATGTGGGAGCGGGCTTGCTCGCGAAAGCGCGGTGTCAGTCAGAATATTCATCGACTGGCACACTGCTTTCGCGAGCAAGCCCGCTCCCACATTAGATCTTCAGTGGTGTAGAGATTGCGTTCAAGCCGCGTGGCTTTCCTTCTTCAAACTCTCCATATCAATCACGAAGCGATACTTCACATCGCCCTTGAGCATCCGCTCGTACGCCTCATTGATGCCCTGGATATCGATCATCTCGATGTCCGAGACAATCTTGTGCTTGGCGCAGAAATCCAGCATGTCCTGGGTTTCCTGGATACCACCGATCAACGAACCGGCCAGGCTGCGGCGCTTGAAGATCAGGTTGAATACCGTAGGCGACGGGTGCGGGCTGTCGGGCGCGCCGACCAGGGTCATGGTGCCGTCGCGCTTGAGCAGGTTGAGGAAGGCATCAAGGTTATGCGGCGCGGCAACCGTGTTGAGGATGAAGTCCAGGCTGTTGACGACCTTGGCCATTTCGTCCGGGTTCTTCGACACCACAACCTGGTCGGCGCCCAGGCGCAGGCCGTCTTCACGTTTGTTCGGCGAGGTGGTGAACAGCGTCACATGGGCGCCCATGGCATGCGCGATCTTCACCGCCATATGCCCCAGCCCGCCGAGGCCGACCACGCCGACTTTCTTGCCGGGGCCGACCTTCCAATGGTGCAACGGCGAGTAGGTGGTAATGCCGGCGCACAGCAGCGGCGCCACGGCCGCCAGGTTGGTATCGTCATGGGAGATGCGCAGCACGAACTTCTCCTTGACCACGATAGTGTCCGAGTAGCCACCGAAGGTGTTTTCCCCACCAAACACCGGGCCGTTGTAAGTACCGGTAAACCCGTTCTCGCAGTATTGCTCCTCGCCTTCAGCGCAGGAGGCGCAGTGCTGGCAGCTGTCGACCATACAACCGACGCCGGCCAGGTCGCCCACCTTGAATTTCGTCACGTTGGCGCCGACCGCGGTTACGCGGCCGACAATCTCATGGCCGGGCACCGACGGGTACAAGGTGTTGTGCCACTCATTGCGCGCGGTGTGCAGGTCGGAGTGGCAGACGCCGCAGTAGAGGATATCGATCTGTACGTCATCCGCCCCTGGCGCACGGCGCTCAAAGGTAAAGGGTTTGAGCGCATCCTTGGAATCCCGAGCGGCGTAGCTGTAAGTCTTGGCCATTTGGTTCACCTGTTGAACTGACGGTAGGAATCAGTGGACCAATATAGACGCTGAACCGTTCAACCGAGCACATCCGTACAAGCCCTTCGTCCGGTTTAACGCAATAGTAAAACGGACATTCCCCTCGACTACCCAAGGAGTTTTCCATGAGTACATTCGTTGCCAAAGACGGTACCCAGATCTATTTCAAGGACTGGGGCAGCGGTAAACCTGTGCTGTTCAGCCACGGCTGGCCGTTGGACGCCGACATGTGGGAATACCAGATGGAATACCTGAGCAGCCGTGGCTTTCGCACCATTGCGTTCGACCGCCGTGGTTTCGGCCGTTCGGACCAGCCGTGGACCGGTAACGACTACGACACCTTCGCCGACGATATTGCCCAACTGATCGAACACCTGGACCTCAAGGAGGTGACCCTGGTGGGCTTCTCGATGGGTGGCGGTGACGTAGCACGCTACATTGCACGCCATGGCACGGCGCGCGTGGCCGGCCTGGTCTTGCTGGGCGCCGTAACGCCGATGTTCGGCCAGAAACCGGATTACCCACAAGGCGTGCCGACCGACGTGTTCGACGGCATCAAGGCCGGGCTGCTGAACGATCGCGCGCAATTCATCGCCGACTTCAACCCGACGTTCTATGGCATCAATAAGGGTCAAAAAGTCTCCGAGGGCGTACTCACCCAGACCCTGCAAATTGCCTTGCTGGCGTCGCTCAAGTCGACCGTGGATTGCGTCACCGTGTTCTCCGAGACCGACTTCCGTCCGGACATGGCCAAGATCGACGTGCCCACCCTGGTGATCCACGGTGACGGCGACCAGGTCGTACCCTTCGAGACCACCGGCAAAGTGGCAGCCGAGATGATCAAGGGCGCGCAACTCAAAGTGTACAAGGATGCACCGCACGGTTTTGCGGCCACGCATACCCAGCAGTTGAACGAAGACTTGTTGGCGTTCCTGAACCGCTGAAACGGCTGAACCCCCCGCTCCTTGTTGGCCGGGCTTGCCCTAATGCCAGTCAGTTAAGCGAACTGAAATGCTCAATGCAGCGAAGATCTCCTGTGGGAGCGGGCTTGCCCGCGAAGACGTCGGCCCAGCAAACATTGATGTTGACTGACCCACCGCTTTCGCGAGCAAGTCGAATCGTCGCACCGCCGCTCCCACAGGAGATCTGCGCTTAACTGACTGGCATTAGGGCTTGCCCGGCCTTTTTTTATTCAGGCATACCGCTGGCTGAGCGCCAACCGCCCCGGGCCAGCGATCAGAATGCTGGTGAAGATAATCAACAACAGCCAGCCGAACTGCCCCTCAAACACCGTCCATTGCGGATGCACCACCAGCAAGGCCACCCACAGCACGGCCAGGATCGGCAAGCACGCCAGGCGCACCCGCACACCGGCGATGATCAGCAGCGGGCACAGCACTTCGGCGACAATCGCCAGGCACAGCGTGACGTGGGTGCCGAGGTGAAACGGGTCTTCGATCAACGCCAGTTGGTCGCTGTAGTGCAGCAGCTTCGGCAACCCATGCACCCACATCAGAAACACCGCGCCGCTGACGCGCAGGAACAACAGCCCCAGCGCCTGGTACTTTGATTCGTTCATAACCGCCTGTCCCCGTAGAATCCCCCGGCGCCTGTGCGCCGGAGCCGGGGCGATTGTGTCGGCACCGGCGCCGGTAGACTTGCAGGCATGTGCTGACATGACAGCGTTCCGGTTGAATCAACGCTCGCGCACTGTGGTCCCACTCCATACGCTCCCGGTTAAAGGAATTGCACAATGACCCTGCCCAAAGAAATGACCCTGATCGAAATCACCGCCCCCGGCGGCCCTGAAGTCCTGCAACCTCGCCGGGCCGACGTGCCCGTGGCAGGCCCCGGTGAAATCCTGATTCGCGTGCATGCCGCCGGGGTCAATCGCCCGGATGCCCTGCAACGCGCGGGCAAGTACCCGATGAAACCCGGTATGAGCCCGATTCCGGGCCTGGAAGTCGCCGGTGAAGTGGTCGCCCTCGGCGACGGCGTGACGCAATACAGCCTGGGCGACAAAGTCTGTGCGCTGACCAACGGCGGTGGCTATGCCCAGTTTTGCAGCGTACCGGCAAGCCAGGCCCTGCCGATCCCGGAGGGCATGGACTGGATTCAAGCCGCTGCCGTGCCGGAGACCTTTTTCACCGTCTGGGCCAACCTGTTCGGCCTCGGCGACGCGCACACCGGCCAGAGCGTGCTGATCCACGGTGGCACCAGCGGCATCGGCACCACCGCGCTGATGCTCTGCCGCGAGTACGGGATTCAGGCATTTGCCACCGCCGGCAGTGCCGACAAATGCGCGGCGATTGCCAAGCTGGGCGCCGAGCCGATCAATTACCGCGAAGAGGACTTCGCCGCGGTCATCGCGCAGAAGACCGGCGACAAAGGAGTGAATGTCATCCTCGACATCATGGGTGCCTCCTACCTCAACAACAACCTCAAGGCGCTGGCCATGGACGGGCATCTGGTGATGCTGGGTTTCCTCGGCGGCGGCAAGGCCAATGACGTCGACCTGCTGACCATCCTCGGCAAACGCGCAGTCATCACCGGCTCGCTGCTGCGCGCACGCACCAAGGACGAAAAAGCCGCGATTGCCGAACAACTGCGCGAATACGTGTGGCCGGTGCTGTCCGCCGGGCGATGCCTGCCGATCATCGACAAAGTGTACGCGTACACCGACGCCGCCCAGGCCCATGCACGGATGGAAGGCGGCGACCACATTGGCAAGATTGTGTTGCGGGTGGAGTGATTACTCGGCGTACACCGGGTAATCGGTGTAGCCCTGCTCCGAACCGCCGTACATGCCTTCGGCGCGCAGCGGGTTCAGCGGCCAGCCGTTGAACAGCCGCTGCGGCAGATCCGGGTTGGCAATGAATGGGCGTCCGAACGCAATCAGGTCTGCCAGCCCGGCGTCCACCAGGGCTGCGCCGCGCGCTGCGGTGTAACGCCCGGCGTAGATGATCCGCCCGCTGAACGTGCTGCGTACCGCGTGACGGAAGGTTTCAGGCAAGTCAGGCGCGTTGTCCCAATCAGCCTCGGCGATGGACACGTAGGCAATGCCCGAGGCTTGCAGCACCTTGATCGCCTCAATGTAGGTGTGATGCGGGTCTTCTTCTACCAGGCCGATATACACACGGTCCTGGTCGGTGCCGCTGAACAACGGTGAAAAACGCACACCCAGACGCTCTGGCCCGACCACGGCCGTGACGGCTTCGACGATCTCGCGTAAAAACCGCAGGCGGTTGTGCAGCGAGCCGCCGTACTCATCGTCACGCTGGTTGGCGTGGGCCGAGATGAACTGGTTGACCAGGTAACCATTCGCCGCGTGGATTTCCACCCCGTCAAACCCGGCGTCCAACGCATTGCGCGCGGCCTGTGCGTAATGGGCAACCAGCTCGTCAATCTCCAGCACGCTTAATGCCCGCGGCACAGGCGGCTGTTTCAGTTCGCCAACCCCAGGCCCGGTTTCAATAAAGGCCTTGGCTTGCTCGGCCGCAATAGCCGACGGCGCGACCGGTGCGGCGCCTTCCGGTTGCAGTGCGGGGTGAGACACGCGACCGACATGCCACAGCTGGGCGAAGATCACCCCGCCCTCGGCGTGCACCGCGTCCGTCACTTTGCGCCAGCCGTCGATCTGCGCCGGGCTGTAGATACCTGGCGTCCAGGCGTAACCCTGGCCGCGCGGTTCGATCTGCGTGCCTTCGCTGACCATGAAACCGGCGCTGGCGCGCTGACGGTAATACTCGGCCATCACGTCGGTCGCGATATCACCAGGCTGGGCACTGCGCTGGCGGGTCAAGGGCGGCAGTACCACGCGGTTGTTCAAGGTGTGGTGACCCAGTTTTACGGGGGTATTTAAACTACTCGTCATGTAAGAACTTCCAAATTCAAGGCGCGCTAAAGCATTGACGGCTCGTGAGAGCCGCCAATGCATACAGCGATTTAATTAAGTTATGCGGTGAGTTTCAGCAGGGCCTTAGCCACATCACTGGAACTGGCAGGGTTCTGCCCGGTTACCAGCAAACCATCTTCAAGCACAAAGGATTGCCAATCAGCGCCCTTTGCATAGTGGCCGCCGAGTGTCTTGAACTCATCTTCGATCAGGAACGGCACCACATCGGTCAGGCCGACAGCGGCCTCTTCGGCGTTGGAGAAGCCGGTAACGCGACGGCCCTTGATCAACGGCTCGCCATTGACCGCCTTGACGTGACGCAGTGCGCCGGGCGCATGGCAGACAAAGCCGATGGGCTTGCCGGCACGCTCGAACGACTCGATCAGCGCGATGGACGTGCTCGACTCTGCCAAGTCCCACAGCGGACCGTGCCCGCCTGGGTAAAACACGGTGTCGAAGTCGTCGGCGTTGACCGTGTCGAGCTTGACGGTGTTGGCCAGGGCCTGCTGTGCAGCCGGGTCAGCGGCGAAACGTCGGGTCTGTTCGGTCTGCGCGTCAGGCTGGTCGCTGACCGGGTCCAGCGGCGGTTGGCCGCCTGCCGGAGAGGCCAGCACCAGCTCGGCGCCGGCGTCTTTGAAGGTGTAATAGGGAGCCGCAAACTCTTCAAGCCAGAAGCCGGTTTTACGGCCGGTATCGCCAAGCTGGTCGTGAGAGGTCAGTACCATTAATACTTTCATTTTCCAGTGCCTCGATCGATGGGTTTCAGTAGGTGTAAGCATCGGTGTGTTCAGGGCAACCCAACAGGTGTCGGGTCAGCAGCAGCGCCTCGTCAAACGGCGCAGATGTTCGGGTAATCTTGCTCATCACGCTGGTCCCCAGCCACAGCGCATACAGGCGTTGGGCCAGGCGTTGCGGGGGTTGCTGAACCGTCAGCGAGCCGTCTTCGACGCCTTGCAGCAAGGCCTCGGCCAGTAAAGCAATCGTACGTGCGGTGCCGCGCTGCAGGGCCAAACGCATCGGCTCTGAAAGGTCTGACACCTCAGCACCGAGTTTGACGGCAAGGCATTTGCCCGCATCGGTGCAGCCGGTCTGGTTGTCGACCCAGGTTTGCCAATACCGCATCAATTTGGCGCCGCCGGACAGTTCGGGTTGTTGGAACAGTTGCTCGATACCCTGCACATAGTGATCGAAGTAGGTATCCAGCAAGACAACGCCGAATGCATCTTTAGAGTTGAAGTAGTGATAAAACGAGCCTTTCGGTACGTCGGCGGCTTGAAGTATTTCGTTCAACCCCACCGCAGAAAACCCTTTGCGGCTGACAATTAATTGCGCCGTATCCAGGATCGTCTGCCTTGTACTTTTGGTTTCGCTGTTCATTGTTCTTCCCGTCCGATTAGACCAGTCGTCTAGTTCGTTGAGGGAATGTTAGGCGGCGAGAAAAACTTCAACAATGTCATATCCGCAAGGATTCCGGACATGACGCAAAGTTGATTGCCGTTTCGCCGACACCCGTCGACAATCCCCGCTCGCGCCCCTTTGGAGAATGACGATGCACAGCGTTGCGCTGATGGTTTACCCGAACTTCCAGTCCCTGAGCCTCAGCCTGGGTTCGGTGTTCGAGTGCGCGAACCTGCTGAGGGGTGAGTCGGCCTACGAGTTCCACCTGGTTTCGGAGAGCGGCGGCGCGGTGATGACGTCCCAGGGCTTTTCGGTGAATACCACGCCTCTGCGGCCGCAGGGCTATGACACGCTGATCGTCAGCGGCTATCTGGAGTTTCGTCTGCCGGAGGCCAACCTGCTGGAACTGGTAAAGGCCGCCTCCGCTCAATCACGGCGGGTCGCCTCCTTGTGCATGGGCATCTTCGTGCTGGCCGAAGCCGGCCTGCTGCAAGGTAAACGCACCACCACGCACTGGATCCACGCGCCCGCGTTCCGCAAGCGCTACCCGGATATTCACTTGGAAGAAGACAAGTTGTTCGTGGTGGACGGCCAGGTATGGACCGGCGCCGGCATGAGCGCCGGCGTGGACCTGGCATTGGCGATGGTAGAAGCCGACCTGGGCAGCGACCTCGCCCGGCGTATTGCGCGCAAACTGGTGATTGCGCAACGTCGCGGCAGCGAGCAATCGCAATTGTCGGCCTTGCTGGAGCTCGATCCCAAGTCAGACCGCGTGCAACTGGCCCTGGCCTATGCCCGCGAGAACCTGACCCATGACCTGTCGGTGGAGGCCCTGGCCGATGTGGCCCGGCTCAGCCCGCGCCAGTTCAGCCGGGTGTTTCGCGAAGAAACCGGGCAAACCCCCGCCAAGGCCATCGAATCGCTGCGCGTGGAAGCCGCCCGGGCGATGATGGAAACCAGCCGTCACCCGGTCGAAGTGGTGGCCCGCGAAACCGGCTTCGGTGATCGCGAACGCATGCGCCAGGCGTTTCTGCGCGCGTTCGGGCAGCCGCCTCAGGCGATGCAGCAAGCGTTCAATGCAGCGCCGCACGCGTAATCAGGTAGCTCACCAACTGCGGGTCATCATCCAGCTCAAGCGTCTGCGCCGGGCGCGGCAGGTCGTCCAGCACTGCGCGCCAGAACGCCTGGGACACTTCATCCTGATCGTAAAAACGCACCAGCCAATTGGTCTGGCCGCTGCTCAACACCTGGGTCGCGATGGCGCGGCCGATGCCTTTGCGACGATAGCGCTTGAGGATGAACAGGTCAGCCAGTTCCAGGGCATCGATGCCGGGCAGTTCGCTGCCTTCGATCAACAGGAAGCCGGCGATATACCCATCGACCAGCAGCAGGTTGGCGCTCCACTGCGGGTCTTGCCAATAGCGCGTCAGGTGCTCGTCATGGATGTAGAAGCGGCCGTCCGCCTCCACATCTTCCTGCTCCCAGTCCGAGGACTCGTAGGCGTAGTACTGGTAAAGATTGCGGATCAGCTCCGACGCGTCGGGGCCGGTCTGGATCAATTCGACGGTGGTTTCAGGCATGAGGCTCTCGGTCAAAAAAAGCAGGGCGCCATTGTTCACAAAACACGCGTGCAGGCCAATACATTGCCTAACCTTTCTGTTTGCTGAACCGATTGCGGATTTGTCGGGCCCCGCCGAAAATCCTGAAACATTTAGAATAAACTTTGCCCGCCTCCCTATTTTTCAAGGACATGTACTTTGACAAACGTCTGTTCCGCCGGCCTGGATGTGGGTTTTGCCTCCCTGGATTACCTGCAGATCTTCATTCTGGGCGTGATCCAGGGCATTACCGAGCTGTTGCCCGTCTCGTCCACGGCCCACATGCGCGTGGTGCCTGCCCTGCTCGGCTGGCAAGATCCGGGCTCGGCGTTTTCAGCGGCCATGCAGTTGGCGGCGCTGGCGGCGGTGGTCAGTTACTTCTGGCGCGATGTGCACCAGGTGACCACCGGCAGCATCAGCGCGGTGCGCCGGGGTGATTACAACGACCGGTGGTTCAAGCTGGCGGTGGCGATCATTTTGGCGACCATCCCGATCGGGATTGCCGGGCTGGCCTTGTCCTCGACCCTCAACACCTGCAACTCGCCGTTGCGCGGCCTGATGGTGATCGGCATTTCCTGTGTGGTCATGGCGGTGTTGCTGGCAGTCGCCGAAGTGCGGGCACGCCACACGCGGGACATGAGCGAAATGCGCCTGCGCGATGCACTGATTGTCGGCATTGCGCAGATTGGTGCGCTGATTCCCGGCGTCTCGCGTTCAGGTTCCACGCTGACCGCCGCCCTGTTCCTCAACTTCAAACGTGAAGAAGCCGCGCGCTTTTCCTTCCTGCTGGGCTTGCCGGCCATCGCCCTCGCCGGTTTGAAAGAACTGTGGGTGTTGCTGCACGCCGAGCTGCCCGCCCACGCCTGGTCGCACTTGCTCTTCGGCCTGGTGGTCGCCAGCGTCTCGGCGTTCTTCGCAATCTGGGGCCTGATGAAGTTCCTGGAGCGGTTCTCCACCTGGCCGTTCGTGATCTACCGCGCGCTGCTGGGGATTTTCCTGATCGTTGCGGTCAGCACCGGGCTGCTCAGTTAAGCAGCATTGAGCTAAGCCGCAGGCGGGCGGTCGGCCAGCGCGTCGAGCAAGTCGGCCGAAGGCACGAAAAACAGGCCGCCGGTCACCGCCGTGCTGAAGTCCAGCAAGCGGTCGTAATTGCCGACCGGGCGGCCGACGAACATGTTTTCCAGCATCTGCTCCAACGGCTGCGGCGAGCGTGCGTAGCCGATAAAGTAGGTGCCGAACTCACCGGCGCCCGGTCGGCCAAACGGCATGTTGTCACGCAGAATCTTCACTTCTTCGCCGTTTTCATCGGTGATTACGGTCAACGCGCTGTGGGCGTTGCTTGGTTTGGTTTCTTCGTCCAATTCAATGTCCGCCAGCTTGGTGCGCCCGATCACCCGCTCCTGCGCTTCCACGGTCAAGCCATTCCAGGCGGCCATGTCGTGCAGGTACTTTTGCACCAGCACGTAGCTGCCGCCTTCGAATTCAGGGTCTTCATCGCCGACGATGGTGAACCCGACCGCCTTGCGCCCCACCGGGTTCTCGGTGCCGTCGACAAAACCGATGATGCTGCGCATATCGAAGTAGCGGAAACCCTGGACCTCATCCACCACCTTGACACTGTCGCCCAGGGCCGCCATCAGTTGCGTGGCCAGTTCGAAACACAGGTCCATCTGCTCGGCACGGATATGCAGCAGGATGTCACCGGGTGTCGAAACGGCCTTGCGCCCTTCCACCCCAAACTCGCGAAACGAATGCAAGGCCGCCGGGCGCGGTGCGCCGAACAGCCGGTCCCACGCCTGCGAGCCGAACCCACAGACGCAGGTCAGGTTGCCCGCCGGTACGCGCTTGCCCACCGAGCGCACCAGGCCGGCGATGTCGCCACACCAGGCGCGCACGCGGTCTTCACTGCCGGGGGTAACGGTAGCAACCATAAAGATCGCGCTGCGGGTGATGGGATGGCAGACGGACTGCGGCTCTAAAGGGGCTTGAACAGGGCAAGTCTTCATAGTGAAAAGTCCACACGCTGAGGGCGGTTTTGACCCGCGCAGATTAGCCGACCCGCGGTGACTTCACGGCCATCCACCCGGTCATCGCAACAGACGGCCCGAAGACCGTCAAGGTGCGTGCATTCAGTCCAGGTCGCTTGCGGCATGCCGCTCCGGCAACTGCTCCGCAGGTTCCCCGGAAACCCGATTGACCCGGCGCCCGCGCTGCACCGCAGGTCGCGCTTCGATGGCGTCGGCCCAGCGCAGCACGTGCTTGTAATCCTGCACCGACAGGAATTCTGCCGCCCCATACAAGCGGCCTTTAACCAAGCCACCGTACCAGGGCCAAATCGCAATATCGGCGATGGTGTATTCATCCCCGGCGATGTACTCACTCACCGCCAGGCGTTGGTCCAACACATCCAACTGGCGCTTGGTTTCCATCGCAAACCGATTGATCGGGTATTCCATCTTGCTCGGCGCATACGCATAAAAATGCCCGAAGCCCCCGCCCAGATACGGCGCGCTGCCCATCTGCCAGAACAGCCACGACAGGCACTCAGCGCGAGCAGCCGGTTCGGTGGGGAAAAACGCCCCGAACTTCTCCGCCAGGTATTGCAGGATCGCACCGGACTCGAACACCCGAATCGGCGTGTCACCGCTATGGTCCATCAATGCCGGGATCTTGGAGTTCGGGTTGACCGCAACAAACCCGCTGCCGAACTGGTCGCCATCGCCGATCTTGATCAGCCAGGCATCGTATTCAGCGCCGGCGTGCCCCAGGGCCAGCAACTCCTCCAGCAGGATGGTGACTTTCTGCCCATTGGGCGTGGCCAGGGAATACAGTTGCAGCGGGTGCTTGCCGACTGGCAGTGTCTTGTCATGGGTCGCACCGGCAATGGGCCGGTTGATGCTGGCGAAGGTGCCGCCGCTTTCGGTGTCCCAGGTCCACACCTTCGCGGGTACGTAATCGGTCATGCTTGATTCTCCTTGGTTTCAGTACGGTTCGATGCAGACAATCGGGCCACGCTTGATCCGCCACCCAGCGCGTGGATCAGCCCCACATTAGCGTTTAATGGCGGGTTTTGCAGGGGCACTGACGTGAACGGCCGCTGCCCCTGGACCTTATCGCCGCCGACGACTTTGCCTGCCCCCCGCTGGCCAAGGACGTTAAGCTATCGGCGGATAGCTTGTCACGCTGTGGCCAGCATCACCGCCCGCGGCCATGGCTGCGCAGGCGCAGCGCTTCAGCGAATGGCCGCTCCCCCACTGACAGGCAGACCCGACATGAGCGAACGACTCGAAGACATCCTGGCCGAGCAACTGACGGTCGTGTTCTGCGGGATCAACCCCGGCAAGGGTTCTGCCGCGCTCGGCCAGCACTTTGCCAACCGCAGCAACCGCTTCTGGCGCACCCTGCACCTGGCCGGTTTCACGCCCCATGAAATTTTTCCCGAAAACGGGCGTACCTTGCTGCACTACCACTGCGGCTTGACCACTGTCGTGGAGCGCCCGACGGCGAGTGCGAGCGAGTTGGCACGGCATGAATTCAAGGCCGCGGCGGCCGGGTTCGAACAGAAAGTCCGCCACTACCGGCCACGCTGCGTGGCCTTTCTCGGCAAGGCCGGTTACAGCGCGTTGTCTGGCCAGCGCGCGATAGCCTGGGGCTTGCAAGCGCAATCATTGGGCGATGCGTCGGTGTGGGTGTTGCCCAACCCCAGTGGGCGCAACCTGGCGTTCAGCCTGGAGCAATTGGTGAGCGCCTATGGGCAGTTACGTCAGGCCATTGCGCACGCCGATCAACAGCCCTTACTCTCTTGAGCCAATGATCCGGATAGCAATGGAGGCTGCATGAAACTGATCGGTATGCTGGACTCGCCTTACGTTCGCCGCGTGGCAATTTCCCTGGAGTTGTACGGCGTAGACTTTGTGCATGAACCCTTGTCCGTGTTCAGCACCTTCAACGAATTCGCGCGGATCAACCCGGTGGTCAAGGCGCCCAGCCTGGTGCTGGAGGATGGGACGGTGCTGATGGATTCCAGCCTGATCCTGGATTACTTCGAAGCCCTCGCGCCGCCCGACAGGAAGCTCCTGCCCGCACAGGCCGAGGCGCGCGCCCATGCGCTGCAAGTGCTCGGGTTGGCCCTGGCAGCGTGTGAGAAAACCGTGCAGATTGTCTATGAACACCACCTGCGCCCGGCGGAGAAACTGCACGCGCCGTGGATCGAGCGCGTCACCGGGCAGTTGCTGGCGGCCTATACGCTGCTGGAAAAACACCTGGCCCAGCCCAGCAGCGAACCGCTGAGCCAAGCCGCGCTGACTGCGGCAGTCGCCTGGTCGTTTACCCGGTTCAAACTGCCGACGGTGCTCGAAGCCGATGCGTTTCCCCACCTGCAACGCCATACCCGCGCGCTTGAGCAGCATCCGGCCTTTCGCAGATACCCGATCGAGTAACGCGACTACACCTGACGCGACTACACCCAACCGCCATCCACAATAAAGTTCTGCGCCGAACACATCGCCGATACCTCAGAGGCAAGAAACAACGCCATATTGGCGATGTGTTCCGGCAGCACACTGCCTGGCAGGCACTGGCTGCGGCTGATCAGCTCCCGGGCCGCGTCGTCTACCCACATCGCCAATTGTTTTTCGGTCATGACCCAGCCGGGTACCAGGGTGTTGACCCGGATGCGCTCCGGTCCCAGCTCCCGGGCCAGCGCCCGCGTCATGCCATGGGCGGCAGCCTTGCTGGCCGCGTATACCGGGTAGCCCGCAGACGCCATCATCCAACCGACCGAACCCAAATTGATGATTGCCCCGCCGCCCGCGCGTTTCATCATCGGCGCCACCGCCTTCGCGGCAAAAAAAGCGTGCTTGAGGTTGACGGCTATCAACCGGTCGAACATCGCCGAATCGACCTCTTCCAGGGTGTGGCGCACATCGTTGGCGGCGTTGTTGACCAGCACGGTGATGGGGCCGAGCGAATGTTCGAAACGCTCTATCGCCGCCTGGAAGGCGATGTCATCGGTGATGTCGCAGTGCAAAAACTGCACGGTGTGCCCTTGGGCACTCAAGAACGCCGCCAATCGCTCACCCTGGCTTTGTGCCCGGTCCACAAAGCCCACCCTCGCCCCCTGCGCGGCGAAGGCCCGCACCATGAACTCACCAATGCCCGAAGCACCTCCGGAGACCAGTACGGTCTTACCCTTGAGGTCGGGATACACAGCCTGCGCAATATTCATATAACGGATGCCTCACTCAATTAGTCTTATTTTATTTTGCAAAAAGGCAGTAAAAGGCTATAAATCTGCTGTTCCATCGACAAAATATCGCACATTAGTAGAACTATTCCACTGAAAACAACAAAAGGAAGTTCGACCATGAAGCACCCTCGTCACCTGCTTTCCGGCCTTGCCCTGTCCATGATGATTGCCAGCGGCGGTGTCCAGGCCGCAGGCCTCACCAGCGAGCAAAAACCCTTCGGCAAAACCAATGACGGCACTGCCGTCGAGCAGTACATATTGCGCAACAGCCATGGCATGCAAGCCACGGTCATCACCTACGGCGGCGTATTGCAGTCGCTGAAAGTACCGGATAAAAACGGCAAGGCCGAGGACGTAGTGCTCGGTTTTGACGATGTACAGGGTTACCAGGCCGGCAGCGCATTTTTTGGCGCGACCATCGGGCGCTTTGGCAACCGCCTCGCGGGCGGCGCCTTCGAGCTCGATGGCAAACGCTATCAGGTACCCCTCAACGACGGCCCCAACGCGCTGCACGGCGGCGCACAGGGTTTCGACAAGCACGTGTGGCAAGCCAAGCCAGTCAAGGGCAAGGACTCGGTCGGCGTGACCCTCACGTACCTGTCCAAAGACGGCGAGATGGGCTTCCCCGGCAATCTGAAAACCGAGGTCACCTACAGCCTCAACGACAACAACGAACTGCACATCGATTACACGGCCACCACCGACAAACCCACGGTGCTCAACCTCACCAACCACAGTTACTTCAACCTCGCCGGCGCGGGTAACGGCGACATCCTCAAGCACGTCGCGACCTTGCATGCCAGCCACTACACGCCGGTAAATGCCACCTTGATCCCTACCGGCGAACTGGCACCGGTCAAAGGCACACCGATGGACTTCCTGGCACCCACGCCGATCGGCCAGCACATCAAGGATGACCACCCACAGCTCAAATTCGCCGAGCCGAAACAGGGCGGGTTTGACTTCAACTGGGCGCTGGACACTCAGGGCGATATCAAAAAACTCGCGGCTGAAGTACACGACCCCGCGTCAGGCCGGCATTTACAGCTCTACACCAGCGAGCCTGGCGTGCAGTTCTATACCAGCAACTTCCTCGACGGCACGGTCAAGGGCAAAGCCGGCAAGACTTACCAGCACTGGAGCGGTTTCACCCTGGAGACCCAGCACTTTCCGGATGCGCCTAACCAGCCGAAGTTTGCGTCGACACGCCTGAACCCCGGCCAGACCTATAGCCAACACACCATTTTTAAGTTCAGCGCCAAATAAACGCTGGGAGCGGGCTTGCCCGCTCCCTCCTTTTTGGCTTTCACAGACCGGGTTATCCGCGCTGTTTCATGCGGTCGATGACCACCGCCAGCAGCAGGATCGAACCGCGAATCACATACTGGTAAAAGGTGTCGATGTTCTTCAGGTTCATCGCATTCTCGATAATCGCCAGGATCAACACCCCGGCAATCACGTGGCGAATCATGCCTACCCCGCCGCTCAACGAGACCCCGCCGAGCACGCAGGCGGAAATCACCGTCAGCTCAAACCCCTGGCCAATCATCGGCTGGCCGGAGGTCATGCGTGAAGCCAGAATCACCCCCGCCAGCGCGCCAATCACGCCATGCATGGCAAAGATCAGGATCTTGGTGCGATCGACATTCACCCCGGCCAGCAACGCCGCTTCCGGGTTGCCGCCGATGGCCATGGTGTTGCGCCCATAGGTGGTGTAGTTGAGCAGCCAGCCGAAAAACAGGAAGCATACAATGGTGATCAGGATCGGCACCGGCACGCCCAGCAACTGGCCGTTGCCGAAGATGAAAAACTGCTCCTGCGACACCCCTACAGCCTTGCCGTTGGCAAAGATATAGGCCAGGCCGCGCACGATCTGCATGGTCGCCAGCGTGGTAATCAAGGCATTGACCCGCAGCTTGGCGATCACGATGCCGTTGATCAGCCCGACGAGCAGCCCCATCAGTAACGCGGCGCCAATGCCCAGCATCACGCTGTCGGTATCGCGCATCACGATCGCCGCGACGACCCCGGCGCAGGCAATCACCGAGCCCACCGACAAGTCGAAATGCCCCGACGCCAGGCAAAACAGCATGGTGCAGGCGGCGATGCCGACCGTGGAAATTGCCAGGCCCAGCCCGCGCATGTTCAGCGGCGAGAGGAAGTTGTCGATCAGTAAGGCGCACAGTACAAAGATCCCGATCGCCGCCAGCAACATCGCCCAGTTATCGAGCAGCGCACGCACATCCAGGGGTTTGCGTGCCGTCGGCAACGCGTTGTGTTGGGTTGTCATGGTCATCTCTCAGTTCGCCGGGCCGCGTGGCAGGGCCAGCTGCAGCAAGTTGGATTCAGTGGCGTGTTCACGCTGTTGTTCGCCGCGCAAGGCGCCTTCGCACAGCACCAGGATGCGGTCGGAAATGCCCATGACCTCCATCAGGTCGCTGGACACCACAACCACCGCAATGCCCTGCGCTGCAAGGTGGTGGATGATCTGGTAGATCTCGGCCTTGGCGCCGATGTCGATGCCACGGGTCGGCTCGTCGAGCAGCAAGACCTTCATGGGCATCGACAACCAGCGGCCCAAAATGGCCTTCTGCTGATTGCCGCCGGACAGGTACATGATTTTTTGCGCCGCGTTCGGGGTTTTGACTTTCATCGCGCTGATCTGCTGGCCGGCATTGCCCTTTTCCCAGCCCTCGCGCAATAGCCAACCGAACGCGGAGTGAGCACCGCGTGCGCTGATATTGATGTTTTCCGCGACGCTTGCCAGCGGAATGATCCCCTCTTTCTTGCGGTCTTCCGGGCACAGCAACACACCGGCTGCGATCGCATCGCGGGGTGAGCGCAACTGCAGTGGTTGCCCGCAGAGCTGCAGGTGGCCGGCGCTCGCGCGTTCCAGCCCGCTGAGCAGCCGAAACAGCTCGGTACGCCCCGCGCCCACCAGCCCGAACAGGCCAAGAATCTCGCCCTTGCGCACCTCAAAGCTCACCGGCTCACGCAAGCCCGGGCCCAGCAGGCCGTCAACCTTGAGCGCGACCTCGCCGTGTTCGCGCGCACGGTAGTCGTAAATATCCTCAATATCGCGACCGACCATGCAGGTCACCAACTGGTCATGGGTCAACGCGTTCATGTCGTCAAAGGTGCGCACGTAGCGGCCGTCCTTGAACACCGTGACGGCGTTGCAGATGCGGAACACTTCCTCCATGCGGTGCGACACGTAGAGCACCACTTTGCCCTCGTCACGCAGGCGCGTGATGATCGCCATCAGCCGATCGATCTCGCGGGCCGACAAGCTGCTGGTCGGCTCATCGAAGGCAATCACCCGGGCGCCACGGGACAGCGCCTTGGCGATTTCCACCAGTTGGCGTTGGCCGAGGGACAGGCGACCGAGTTTTTCCTCGGGGTCGATTTCATCCGCCAGGCCTTTGAGGCACGCCAATGCTTGCTGGCGCAGAAGGCCGCGATTGACCACCCCGAAGCGCGCCGGCAGATGCCCCAGAAACAGGTTCTCGGCGACCGTCATCTCCGGCACCAGGTGCAATTCCTGGTGAATCACCGCGACGCCGCTGGCGATGCTGTCGGCGGCGGATTTGAACGCCAGCACCTGCTCGCCGATCTGCAACGTACCGCTGCTGGGCTGATAAGCTCCGCCGAGAATCTTCAACAGGGTCGACTTGCCTGCGCCGTTTTCGCCCATCAAGGCGTGCACCTGCCCAGGGTAGGCGGTGAAACTGATGCCATCCAGCGCCTTGACCCCGGGAAAGGTTTTGCCGATACCGTTAAAGCACAACCGGGCAGCGGCGTTGTGTGTCTGTACTTGCGCGTGCATAACCACCTCGTCACACGGATCAGGCGGCCCCGTTGCCGGGGCCGCCGAGGAAATCCATCAGTTCCACAAACCGATTTTTTCCAGTTCCTGCTTGAAGTTCTCGCGGGTGATCAGCGTGACTTCATCCATGGCGGTGTACTTCGGTGGCTCCTTGCCGGTGGTGACCCAGTCGAACATCATCTTCGCGGTGTTGTAGCCCTCGATGTGCGGGCTCGGCAGCATCGAGCCGAAGAAGCCGCTGTTGGGTTTCTTCAATTCGCCGATGGCGTCGGTGCCATTGATGCCGATACCGATGACATTCGCTGCGGCAAAGCCGGCACTTTCGGTGGCGCGTACGCCGCCCAGCACGGTGTTGTCGTTCATGCCGCCGATGATCAGGTTCTTGGCGCCACTGGGCAGTTTGACCAACGCCGAATTGGTGGCGTCCATGCTGCCCGGTACGTCGAGGGTTTTGGCGGCAGTGAACAGAATGTGGTCCTTGGGAATGCCGGCGTCTTCCAGGGATTTGACCGAACCGTCGGTGCGTTTTTTACCGGTATCGAGCTCGTTGAACGTGTTGATCACCGCGTAGGTGTCCTTCCAGTCCCAGCCGCGTTTTTTCGCCTCAGCCGCCATCGCGGCGCCCTGCTTCTGGCCGACTTCGAAGGCCGCCATGCCCAGGTACGGCACGTCTTCCATGAAGTTGCCCTTGGCGTCGACGAAGCGGTCATCCACCGCAATCACTTTCAGCCCGTTGGCCTTGGCCTTGGCCACGATGGCCGGCCCGAGGGACACGTCCGGCGGGCAGATCACAAAACCCTTGGCGCCGTTTGCGGCCAGGCTGTCGATGGCCGACAGGGTTTTCTCGCCATCGGGCACGGCGATCTTGATCACGGTAAAACCATGCTCCTTGCCGGCTTTTTCAGCGAAGGCCCATTCGGTCTGGAACCAGGGCTCTTCGGCCTGCTTGACCAGAAAGCCGATCTTCACTTCTTCAGCGGCCAGCAACAGGCCACTCAAGCTCAGGGCCGACACCGCGACAGCGGCGCAGCACAGGGAACGGATACCACGACGACGATTCATAGGGTGACTCCTTGTTGTTGTTTTTAAGTCTTGGGGTTAACCGGCAAAGCGGTGACAGGGTGTGCCGGGCACATCGAGCTCAATGGCCAATACCGCGCCATCCAGCGGGTGGCCCAAGGGGCTGGCGGCGCTGGTGATATACAGCGTGGTGAGGTTGGGGCCACCAAACACGCAACTGGTGGGCCGGCTGACAGGCAGTTCGAGAATGCGCTCCACCTCGCCTTCGGGCGACAGGCGCAGCAGGCAACTGCCGTCCCAGCGCGCATTCCAGATATAGCCTTCGCTGTCCAGCGCCGAGCCGTCCGGCCCGCCGCGCGCATGCGGACCGAACCACACCTGGGCCGCATCGAGCTGGCCACCCGCCTGGATCGAATGCCGATACAACGTGCCGTCCATGCTGTCGCCGAAGTGCACCTGGGTGCCGTCCTCGTTCCACAGCAAGGTGTTGGGAATGCCCAGGCCATGCAGCAGCGGGGTTACCTGCGCGTCGGCGTCAATACGAAACAAACCACCGGAACGCCGCGTGATGGGCAGGTCCTCACCGCGCTCGCCGAGGTTGTTTTGCATGGTGCCCAGCCACAGTCGGCCCTGGGCATCACAGCGCGCTTCGTTGCCCCGGTTGCCGGGCTGCGGGTCGGCGACACAGAGCAGGGTCAAGGCCTCGGTTGCCAGGTCCAGGCGATACACGCCGCTGCTCAAGGTCACCAGTGCATCGCCGCTTTCACACGGGATGAATGCCGAAACATGCTCCGGCAACTGCCAGATCTGCAATTGCCCGCCCATCAGGCGCAGCGCCTGTTTGCCGGCGATATTGACCCAATACAGCGCCTGGGTCGGCACGTCCCAGAACGGGCCTTCGCCCAACTGCGCACGGTGCGCGGTGACTGCGGTACACGGCATGTTGCCTCCTGGAGCAGGGTTCTCAGGTACGTGTTACAGCGGGTCGCGGGAAGGCATGCCATCCACCAGCCGCTGAATACGCAACGGGTTGGCGTTTTTCAACGCGTCAGGCAGCAGGCTATCAGGGTAATTCTGGAAGCACACCGGGCGCAGGAAACGGTCGATGGCCAGGGTGCCGACCGAGGTGCCACGGGCATCGGAGGTCGCCGGGTAGGGGCCGCCATGGACCATCGAATCGCACACTTCAACACCGGTTGGGTAACCGTTAAGAAGGATGCGGCCGACCTTTTGCTCCAGCAACGGCGTCAATTCAGCGAACTGCTCAAAGTCGGTGGGCTCGCCGATAATCGTCGCCGTCAGTTGCCCGTGCAAGCCGTGCAAGGCCTGGCTGAGTTGGGCCTGGTCGGCCACGGCGACAAACACGGTAGTTGGGCCAAACACTTCCTCCTGCAGCACTTCATCGCCGTCGATCAACAAACGCACATCGGCCTTGAACAGCTGCGGCTGCGCCTGATTGCCGGTTTGGGCATTACCCGCCAGGTGCTGAATAGCGGGGTGTGCGAGCAGTTTTTCCAAGCCTTTGCCGTAGCTGCTCAAGGTGCCGGCGTTGAGCATGGTTTGCGCCGGTTGAGCGCCGATCAGTTGTGCCACTTGCTCGGTGAATGCCGTGAACTGCGCCGAAGCGATGCCGATCACCAGGCCGGGGTTGGTGCAAAACTGCCCACAGCCCTGCACCACCGAAGCGGTCAGGTCGCGGGCGACTGTTTCCGAGCGCGCCTGCAACGCCTGGGGCAAGACAATCACCGGGTTGATGCTCGACATCTCGGCAAACACCGGGATCGGCTGCGCGCGGGCCGCCGCCATGTCACACAGCGCGCGACCGCCCTTGAGCGAGCCGGTAAAGCCCACCGCCTGGATCGCCGGGTGCTTGACCAGTGCTTCGCCGACGCCGCCGCCGAAGATCATGTTGAATACCCCCGCCGGCATCTCGGTGGCCTCGGCCGCCCGAATGATTGCATCGGCAACGCGCTCGGCGGTCGCCATATGCCCGCTGTGAGCCTTGAACACCACCGGGCAACCCGCCGCCAATGCCGCAGCGGTGTCGCCACCCGCGGTGGAAAACGCCAAGGGGAAATTGCTCGCGCCAAACACTGCGACCGGGCCGAGGCCGATGCGGTATTGCCGCAGGTCCGGGCGCGGCAGTGGCTGGCGGTCGGGCAAGGCGTTGTCGATACGTGCGCCGTAGAAGTCGCCACGACGCAACACCGTGGCAAACAAACGCATCTGCCCGCTGGTACGCCCGCGCTCGCCTTTTATACGCGCTGCCGGCAATGCGGTTTCGCGGCAGACCAACTCAATGAAATCATCACCCAGCGCCTCCAGTTCGTCGGCCACTGCATCCAGGAATTGCGCGCGGCGCGAGGCACTCAACGAGCGGTAGGCCGGGTAAGCGGCGGCAGCGGCGCGGGCGGCGGCATCGACCTCCTCGGGCGTGGCTTGATAGAAGGCCAGGGGCAAGGATTCGCCGGTACTGGCGTCGACGCTGTTGAGCGTGACGCTGCCCTGGGCACTGCGCTGGCCGCCGATGTAGTTGTGGCCGAGGAACGAGGTCATGGAGTTCTCCTTAAAGGGTGATGACATTGCCGGGTTCGAACACCGCGTCGGCCTTACCGACTGTGTTGATCAGCGGCGCGCCGAATTCGGTTTGGCTGATCTCGAACACATCCCCCGGCTGGGTACGTATACCGTCCGCGAATGACAAGGTGGCGGTGCCGAAGAAGTGAATATGCACATCGCCCGGCGTGAGGAACTGGCGGTATTTGAAGTGGTGGTATTCGAGGTTTTCCAGGCTGTGGCACATGTTGGCCTCGCCACTGAGGAATTCGTTCTGCCAGATCACTTCGCCGTCGCGCAGGATGCGGCTGGTGCCCGCCAGGTGCTGGGGCAACTCGCCCACGCGCAATTCGGGGCCATAGCTGCAACTGCGCAGTTTGGAGTGCGCCAGGTACAGGTAGTTTTTGCGCTCCATCACATGGTCGGAAAATTCGTTGCCTACGGCGAAGCCAAGGCGATAAGGCTTGCCATCGTGGCCGATCACGTAGAGGCCGCCGATCTCCGGTTCTTCGCCGGCATCTTCTGCAAACGGCGGCACCGGGAATGCTGCGCCCGGGCGCACAACGATGCTGCCGTCGCCCTTGTAGAACCATTCAGGTTGTACGCCCGCTTGGCCGGCGGCGGGTTTGCCGCCCTCCACGCCCCATTTGAAGATGCGCAGGGTGTCGGTCATGGCGCTGTCGTCACCGACTTGCTTGTGCATCTTGTCGCGCGCCGAAGCACTGCCCAGGTGGGTCAGGCCGGTGCCGCTGATCAACATATGCGCCGGGTCCGGGTGGTCGAGGGGTGGCAGGATTTTCAGGTCGGCCAACAGCGCCGCGTAGTCGTAGCTGTCACCCAGGCCCAGGCGGTTGACCTGTTGCGCCAGGCCCACGCCGGCTTCAATGGCAGCCAGCGCCAACTCACGCACGCTGCGGGCGCTCTGCACTTCGCGCACTGTGCGGCCTTCCACGACGCCGACGCGGCGCTCGCCGTTACGTAACTCGAACTGAACTAAACGCATGAAGTGACTCCTCGATTAAGTACGTGTGGCGCCACGCGCACTGGCGGCGAATTGCTCGACCGGCAGCACGTGCTTGCGCTCCAGCAGGCGGTAGACCACGCCGGTCAGCACCAGCCCGAATACCATCACCGCGCTCAGGAAGTACAAACCGGAGGCCAGGGTGCCGGTGTATTCCTTGAGTGCACCAATCACAAACGGACCGATGTAGCCGCCGAGGTTGCCCACCGAATTGATCAGCGCAATCCCTGCCGCCGCGCTCGCGCCGGCAAAAAACCGGCCCGGTAACGTCCAGAACACTGCCGTGCAGGAAAACAGCGCAAACGCCGCCAGGCACAGCGCGGCCATTTGCAGCACCGGCACGCTCAGCCAGGCGCTCAAAAACAGGCCGATGGCGCCGAGCACATAGAGCACCGCGAGGTGGCCGTAGCGGTCGTTCAAGCGGTCGGAACTGCGCGGGATGATCAGCAGGCCGATGATGCCGAAGATGTACGGCACCGCCGAGACGAACCCGGTGACCAGGTCACTGCCGCCGAACTGCTTGATCAACGTCGGCAGCCACAACCCCAGCCCATAAATGCTCAAGGTCACCGGCAGGTAGAACAGCGCCAGCAGCAACACCCGCTTATCTTTGAGCGCATGCAGCGGGTTGCCGTGGCGGGTCTGGCCGTAGGCTTGCAGGTCTTTATTGAGCTCGCCGGTGAGCCAGGTCTTTTCGTCTTCGCTCATCCACTTGACCTGTTTGGGGCCGTCCGGCAGGTAGCGCAACACCGGCCAGGTGAGCAGCAGCGCCGGGGTGCCGATCACGATAAACAGCCACTGCCAGCCGTGCAGCCCAAGAATGCCGTCCATGCCCAGCAAGCCGCCGGACACCGGGCCGGTGATCATCATCGCGATGGGTTGGGACAGGATAAACAGCCCGAGGATCTTGCCGCGATGGCGCACCGGAAACCATTGGGTGATGTAGTAGAGAACGCCCGGAAAGAACCCGGCTTCCGCCGCACCGAGCAGAAAGCGCATCAGGTAAAAACTCTGTGGCCCTTGTACGAATGCCATGCCGATGGTGATGGCGCCCCACGTGAGCATGATGCGCGCAAACCAGCGCCGGGCGCCGAAACGGTCGAGCATCAGGTTGCTGGGAATCTCGAACAGGAAGTAGCCAATGAAGAACAGCCCCGCACCCAGACCGTACGCGGCGTCACCAATGCCGACGTCGGCGCCCATGTGCAACTTGGCAAAGCCGACTGCCGAGCGGTCCACGTAGGCGACCAGGTACAGCAGGATCAGGAAGGGAATCAGTTTCAGCGTGATGCGCCGAATAAGCCGCAGTTCCTGGCTCATGGGGGTCGATCTCCGATTGTTGTTTTTATAGAAGCTCGGGGGACGCCTCTCGCGAAAATCCGCCAGGGTCATGCCTCAGTTAAGACGGACTATATAGTAGGACTATTTGCAAAACAACACTTCCAAAGCTTCGATTTTGCGCTTATGTTTAGCCACATATAGAACATATAGTCATACAATAAGAGAAGCCATCATGCCTGATAAAAAGCCCGCCCTCCGCTCCGCCCAGTGGTTCGGCACCGCCGACAAGAACGGCTTTATGTACCGCAGCTGGATGAAGAACCAGGGCATCGCCGACCATCAGTTCCACGGAAAACCGATCATCGGCATCTGCAACACCTGGTCGGAGCTGACCCCGTGTAACGCGCATTTCCGCCAGATCGCCGAGCACGTCAAACGCGGCGTGATCGAGGCCGGTGGCTTCCCTGTCGAATTCCCGGTGTTCTCCAACGGCGAATCCAACCTGCGCCCCACCGCCATGCTCACCCGTAACCTGGCGAGCATGGACGTGGAAGAAGCCATTCGCGGCAACCCCATCGACGGCGTCGTGCTGTTGACCGGCTGTGACAAAACCACCCCGGCCCTGCTGATGGGCGCGGCCAGTTGCGACGTGCCGGCCATCGTGGTCACCGGCGGGCCGATGCTCAACGGCAAGCACAAGGGCCAGGACATCGGCTCGGGCACCGTGGTCTGGCAGCTCAGCGAACAGGTCAAGGCCGGTACGATTACCCTGGACGATTTCCTCGCCGCCGAAGGTGGCATGTCGCGGTCGGCGGGCACCTGCAACACCATGGGCACCGCGTCGACCATGGCGTGCATGGCCGAGGCCCTGGGCACTTCCCTGCCCCACAACGCGGCGATTCCGGCGGTGGATGCGCGGCGTTACGTGCTGGCGCACATGTCCGGCATGCGCGCGGTGGAGATGGTGCGCGAAGACTTGAAGCTGTCGAAGATCCTTACCAAGGAAGCGTTTGAAAACGCGATCCGCGTGAATGCGGCCATCGGTGGTTCGACCAACGCGGTGATCCACTTGAAAGCCATTGCCGGGCGCATTGGCGTCGAGCTCGACCTGGATGACTGGACACGCATGGGCCGTGGCATGCCGACCATCGTCGACCTGCAACCCTCGGGACGCTTCCTGATGGAGGAGTTCTATTACGCCGGCGGCTTGCCGGCCGTGCTGCGCCGCCTGGGCGAAGCCAACCTGATCCCGCATCCGCACGCGTTGACCGTCAATGGCAAGTCCCTGGGCGAAAACACCAAGGACTCGCCGATCTATGGCCAGGACGAAGTCATCCGCACCCTCGACAACCCGATCCGCGCCGACGGCGGCATTTGCGTGCTGCGCGGTAACCTGGCGCCGCTGGGCGCGGTGCTCAAGCCGTCGGCCGCCAGCCCGCAGTTGATGCAGCACCGTGGCCGTGCGGTGGTGTTCGAGGACTTCGACATGTACAAGGCCCGCATCAACGACCCGGCGCTGGACGTGGATGCCAACTCGATCCTGGTCATGAAAAACTGCGGGCCCAAGGGCTACCCAGGCATGGCCGAAGTCGGCAACATGGGCTTGCCGGCCAAACTGCTGGCCCAGGGTGTGACCGATATGGTGCGTATTTCCGACGCGCGCATGAGCGGCACCGCCTACGGCACGGTGGTGCTGCACGTGGCACCGGAAGCCGCTGCCGGTGGCCCATTGGCGACGGTGAAGGAAGGTGACTGGATCGAACTCGATTGCGCCAATGGCCGCCTGCACCTGGACATCCCCGACGCAGAGCTGGCGGCGCGCATGGCGGACCTGGCCCCCCCGCAGAAGCTGATCGTCGGCGGCTACCGTCAGCTGTACATCGACCACGTGCTGCAAGCGGACCAAGGCTGCGACTTTGACTTCCTGGTGGGTTGCCGTGGGGCTGAAGTCCCGCGTCATTCCCACTAATTGGGATGCTATGATGCCGCTTATTTAGCCAGAGCCTCCCGTTCGTTATGGATCACCAGCCGCCCAAGCCGCGCAAGAGCATGCATGCCCAGATCGTTCAGGACTTGGGCATGCACATCGTTTCCGGCCGCTTCAAACCTGAAGAACGCCTGCCCATGGAGGCCACGCTCTGCGAGGAGTACAAGGTCAGCCGCTCGGTGTTGCGCGAGGCGACGCGGGTGCTCAGCGCCAAGGGCCTGGTGTATTCCAAGCCACGGGTGGGCGCGGTGGTGCGGCCACGCTTGAAATGGCACCTGCTCGACCCGGACGTGTTGTCCTGGCTGATGCAGTCCACGCCCCACAGTGAGTTCTTCAACACCCTGGCCGGTGTGCGGCGCATTCTCGAACCGGAAATCGCCGCCATGGCCGCGACCACCGCCACCGACGCAGACATCGCCACCATCGAAAAAGCCTACGTGGGCATGGAGACCGCAAAGACCCACGACGAGCTGTTGCAAGCCGACCTGGACTTTCACCGGGCGATTGCCGACGGGACCCGCAACGACTTGCTCGCCTACATGTGCAACATGCTCTCGCTGCCGCTGCGCGAGTCGATCAACATCACCAACCGCCGCCCGGACATCCAGGGCCTCAGCCTGCCCCGCCACAAGGCCATCCTCACCGCCATCCAGAATCGCGACGCGCTCGGCGCCCGGCACGCCTCACTGGTGCAACTGGATGACACCCGCGTGGCGCTGGACACGGTGATGAATGTGCTGACCCCGTTGTAAGTGCATCGTCTACGCTCAGGGCGCAGTTCGAGGCGCCGGCCATGGGCCGACGACATTCGCAGTAACGCTTCATGGCGCCCGCATCGCTGACTCGCTTCGAAAAACAAGCCCGGACACTGTCCGGGCTTGTTTACCTCAGGCTGTTATCAACTGCCCAACTCGCCACGGGTGTCTGCAGCGAAGCGCTGACGGGCCTGTTCAGCCGCCGGCTTGAGCAACGCAAGCAGCGCCGCCTCACTGTACAACTGCGTGATCGCCAGGTCCTTGGGCGTCGGCTCAATCGGGATCAGCACCTGTTCGCCGTCGGCGTGCAGCCAGATGGCCACAACGTGCAGTGCCGAGATGAATAACACGCGCAGTTCCACGGTTTTACCCTGCAATTGCGCCGACTGTTCCGCCAGTTTCAGCGCCTCCACGGTCGCCGCTGCCAGCGTCCCATGGTTGAGCGACGCGAACTCGACGTGCCCGCGTACGTCGGCCAATTGCGCGTCGGCAATCGTCGCGCCATCGGCAAACACCAGGTAATGCCAATCACCGACCTTAGCGTCTTTCAGGCCTTTACCGAGGCTCAGGTCCTCCAGGCTGAGCGAGTAGCCACGATAGCCTTCGCTCAGCCTGATTTGGCCCGGCACAGCGGCCGCGAATTGGCGATTGATGCCGAAGCCCTGGGTGTGCAGCGCAGCTTGCAGCGCTGGACGCAGTACCTGTACGCCGTTGGAAGGCGCCTTTGGATAAGTCAGTTGCATGATGCAGCCCTCCTCAGTTCTTTACGGTGAAGTACGTGTTGGTCCAATTGCCGCCGCCGTTGTACGAACCGGGGAACGCGTTCAAGGCACGGGTCGAATAGCCGTAGATCGAGTCGGCGATCAACAGGTAATTGCCGTTGGTGCCATAGATCACCAGAAAGTGCGCACCGCCACCGTACCAGGCGCAACGCAAACCGATGGGGCGGCCCATGTTGAGCTGCTTCTGGATGGCCGACATCTGCAGCGAGCCTTGATTCATGCCGTTGTAACTGCGCGTGATCCGCAAAGCGGCGTCCAGATAGCCGTAGACGTTGCACGGTCCCGGCTGGTTGCAGCAGTTGCGGTCCAGCGCGTTGCTGGCCACGCCGCATTGGGTCCAGGACCCGGTGCCGTAGTAGTGACCGACCGACGCGGAAACCGCCGCCCAACACCAGTTGGTCTGGGTTTGTTTCTGCATGCTGAAATTCAGGCCGGCGGCGGCCATTGCTTTGAGCTGATGAGCCGCGTCTACCTCGACCAATTGCGGGTCGAGCAGATGGCCGACCAGGCAGTTGGGCTGTGTATCGCCGGTGAACCGGGTTGTTTCAGGGGTTAACATTTTTCAATCCTCCATGAATGAACACACGCGTCCAGCGTGTAAAGGTGCAGCGGTGTTGCTGAGCTATCGACGTTCCGGGATGCCCGTATTCGAGGGCGCGTACCGATCTGGCTCGAGGTAACCCTAGGTGTGAATATGCATTAGCGCAAACAATTAAATGCATATGCGCATATTTGCCCTTTATCAAAAGTGACAGCGTTTAAAAGGTGATGGATTATCTGGAAGCCTGATCTATGCGAATCGGCGGTTTTTTTGCTGTGTAACAATCAACCCCGTCGTCGCTTCGCAATGTGCGCCTGGCCGACCCGGCTGTCAGTGAATGTTTGAAACAGAGTCTCAGGTAACTTAAACGATTCAGGCCCAGCACGAACCTTTCTCCACAAACCGACGTCCGAGCTTAAGCACTGTTGCTTACCGCCCGCCGCGAGGTTCACATTTGAAAGCCGCCATCATCAAAAAGTACCGTTTGGTCATCAAGACCATGGGCTATGTGGGCTGGTCCCTGTTCTGGCTCTTGTTGTGGGATGTCGCCGTCACGGTGGACTTCATGCTGTTCCTGACCACCAAGATCACTTTGCCGCTGATGCCCCTTACCCTGCTGGGTTCGGCGCTGGTGGTGCTGATCAGTTTTCGTAACAGCAGCGCCTATAACCGCTGGTGGGAAGCGCGCACGCTGTGGGGCGCCATGGTGAATAACTCACGTAGCTTCGCGCGCCAGGTGCTGACCCTGCTGGATGATGCGGACGGCGACGTTAACCCGATCAAAGCCACCCTGCTACGCCGCCATGTGGCGTATGTGAATTGCCTGGCGGCGCACCTCAGGGGCAAGCCGTGCCCTGATGAAGTGCGCGCGTTTATCCCGGCCGCAGAGTTCGCGCGCAACGGCGCCACCAACAACTTTGCCAATGACATCCTCACCGGCTCGGCGGCATTGCTGGCCAAGGAGTACAAGGCGGGGCACCTGGACAGCATTCGCCTGGCACGCCTGGAGTCGACGCTGGTGGACCTGTCCAACGCCCAGGGCGGCATGGAGCGTATCGCCAACACGCCGCTGCCCTACCCCTACGTGTACTTTCCACGGCTGTTTATTTCGCTGTTCTGCCTGATCGTGCCGGTGGGCCTGGTGGAGTCCCTGGGTTGGTTTACCCCGCTGGCGTCGACGGTGGTGGGCTTTATGCTGCTGGCAATCGAGCGCATTGGCACCGACCTGCAAAGCCCGTTCCGCTCCAGCGAACACCAGATCCAGATGGAAACCATCTGCGAAACCATCGAGAAAAACCTGCAGTCGATGCAGCGTGATGCCCTGGGTGGCGACCGTATCGGTTGACCACCTGTCTTCCCAGCGTTTAAGCCCTCAAGTGCCCGCTGCCCCGGTCGATATACCGGGGTAAGCATGGGCCGCTTCCTTCCTTAAAAACACATGCGACGTGCACCGTTCCCCCTTGCCAAAACTATAAATACCCGCGGGAGAAGTCATGAATATCAAGCAAAAGCTGACCTGGGCATTTGCCGCTGTCGCGTGCGTGCCGGTTATCCTGGTCGCCGTGCTCGTCGTGTTGAACCTGCGCGAGGGGGCCCTGGCCAATTTCCTCGACAGCAGTGGCCGTGAGATCCGCCAGATCGACAATGGCATGAAGCAGTTTTTCGACGGCATCAGCCAGAACGTCGAGTACGTGGCCAAGGACCCGCGCGTTGTCGCGGCCAAAGACCTGAAGCGTTACGCCGGCGCCGACGCCGCGCAAATCCCGCTGACGCCGACCAACCAAGAACTGTTGGCGATTTTCGACCAGTTCGCCAAGAGCCACCCGAGCACCGCCTACTTGTCCCTGGGCTTGAAGGACGGCGGCTACGCCAGTTGGCCTGATGACACCAAACTGAGCAACTACGACCCGCGTGTGCGCCCTTGGTACCAGGCCGCCGTCGCCGCACCGGGCAAAACCGTGCGCACCGGGGCCTACTACTGGGCGCCGGACGATGTGACGCTGATCGGCACCGTGCACACGGTTGCCGATGCCAGCGGCGCGATTCTCGGTGTGGTCGGCCTGGACGTGTCGCTCAAGCAACTCACCGAGCTGGTGCGCAACATCAAGCTGGGTGACAGCGGCTACCTGATGCTGGTGGAAGCCAACGGCAACGTGCTGGTGGACCCCAGCGATGCCAAGCACAACTTCAAGCCCCTGGCGGACCTGGGCGCCAACTACGCCGAGCTGGCCAAGCGCGGCGACGGCGTGACCCAGATCGACATCGACGGCGTGGCCTACATGGCCAACGTGGTCAGTTCCAAAGATTTGGGCTGGCGCTTTATCGGCCTGATCAAACGCGATGAAGTGATGGCGCAAGCTTCCAGCCTCACCTGGCTGATCGCGGCGATTGCTGCGGTGTTGGCGGTGATCTTCGCAATTGTCGGCGCCAGCTTCGCCCGGGTCATCGTGCGGCCGATTCGCGGGGTCGCCGATGGCCTGCAAGAGATTGCCGAAGGGGAAGGCGACCTGACCCGCCAACTCAAGGTCCAGGGCAAGGACGAAACCGCCAGCCTGGCGGGCTGGTTCAACCAGTTCCTGGGCATGATCGCCCAGCTGGTGCAGCGTATCGGCAGTGCCTCAACCGACTTGCAAGCCGCTGCCGCCGACACCAGCGAAGTGGCCAACAACATGAACCAGGCGGCCGGTCGCCAGCGCGAAGCCGTGGAGCTGGTGAGCACCGCCTTCAATGAAATGGTGGCCACCGCCAACGAAGTCGCACGCTCGTGCAGCGCCGCCGCGTCGAGTGCCGACGAAGGCTACCGCGACGTGCACGACGGCCAGCAGCACATCGGTGAAGCCACCGGCAGCGTGCTCAAGCTGAGCGAAGACCTGCAGCGCTCGACCCAGACCATGCAGTTGCTGGAGCAGGACAGCAAGAACATCAACACCATCCTCGACACCATTCGCTCAATCGCCGAACAGACCAACCTGCTCGCGCTCAACGCAGCGATCGAGGCGGCACGCGCCGGGGACCAGGGCCGTGGCTTTGCGGTGGTCGCCGACGAGGTGCGCGCCCTGGCCCGGCGCACCGCCGACTCCACCGGCGAGATCGACAGCCTGCTGGGCAACCTCGCCCGCCGCACTCAGGAAGTCACCCAGCAGATGCAGGGGAGCCTGCTGGTGTCGCACACCAGCGTGGAGCGCATCCAGCAAGCCCGCGACAGCTTCGACAAGATCCGTGGCTCGGTGGACTCGATTCGCGATCAGAACACCCAGATCGCCACGGCCGCTGAAGAGCAGCATCAGGTGGCCGAAGAAATCAACCGGCACATCGCGCAGATCCATGCCGATGCTCAGTTGGTGGAAGGCTTTGCCCACTCGGCACAGACCGGCTCGGGCCGCTTGACCGACATTTCCGGTCAGCTCAAAGGGTTGGTGGGGCGCTTCAAGTTCTAGAAAAGTGGGCCACGGCAATCGCCACAGGCAAAGCGCAGCGTCGCGATGCCGATGAGCGCGTGACTATTGCCGTATGGCGCGTTGGTTTAACAGGCATGGCGACTGTCCTTTAAGGCGTCGCCTCACGAGTGACGGTTGCTCGATGCCTGGCGCATCCCTCCCCCCGCAGGCGCCCTGCACACCGACCGAATGAGGTCAGCCCGCCGCCCGCGCACATGACCGGCCTGGCTGCGTTCCAGCGAGGCGGCTGCGGCATGACGCCGCAGACCGCCGATCCCCCTCAAGCCTGTAAAAGACTATTACAGGACAGAATGTACTAACCAGTTACTTATCTTGCTAACATTCGACCCTTAGTCACTCACCGTTGAGTCCTGTCGACATGAAACGAGCATCCCGCGCCACTGGCGCCTCACGATATCTCCTGCTGGGCCTGGGCGTGGTCATCGCCTTGCTCGGCGTGGCCCTGGCCGTTGGCGGCGCCAAGCTGGTCAGCCTGGGCGGTTCCTGGTACTTCCTCGTCGGTGGCGTGGCCATGGCGGTGTCCGGCCTGATGATTGCGCAGCGCAAACCGGCCGGCGCGTGGCTATTCGCAGCCTTCTTGGTCGGCACGGCCGTATGGGCGGTGGCGGATGTGGGGCTGGTGTTCTGGCCGCTGTTCTCGCGGCTGTTCATGTTTGCGGTGATCGGCCTGGTGGTGGCGCTGATGTATCCGCTGCTGGTTGGCCGGCCTGCACGCGGTGCGTATGGCATCGCTGCCGTGATGGCCGTCGGCGTGGCGGTTGCGGCGGGCAATATGTTCGTCGCTCACCCAAGCGTCGCCCCAACCGGCGCCGGCCCTGGCATCACGCCGGTCGCCGCAGCTGACGCGCAAAAAGATTGGGCGCACTACGGCAATACCGAAGGCGGCAGCCGTTTTGCGGCGCTGGACCAGATCAACCGCGACACCGTCAATAAGCTCAAGGTGGCGTGGACCTACCACACCGGCGACGTGGCCATCAGCGACGGCAACGGTGCCGAAGACCAACTGACGCCCCTGCAGATCGGCAACAAGGTGTTCATCTGCACACCGCATAACAACCTGATCGCGCTGGACGCCGATACCGGCAAAGAGCTGTGGAAGAACGAGGTCAACGCCAAGTCGGCGGTATGGCAGCGTTGCCGTGGCATGGCCTATTTCGATGCCACCGCGCCGATCGCCCAGCCGACCCAACCGAACAGCTCGCCGATCATTGCCGCCAGCGTCCCGGCCGGTGCGCAATGCCAGCGCCGTTTGCTGACCAACACCATCGATGCACGCCTGATCGCCGTGGATGCCGACACCGGTAAATTCTGCGAAGACTTCGGTTCCCACGGCCAAGTGGACCTGAAAGCCGGCCTGGGCGCGGTACCGGACAGCTACTACCAACTGTCCTCGGCACCGTTGATCGCCGGCACCACCGTGGTGGTCGGCGGGCGTGTCGCCGATAACGTGCAAACCGACATGCCGGGCGGCGTGATCCGTGGTTTCGACGTGATCAGCGGGCAAATGCGCTGGGCCTTCGACCCAGGCAACCCCGAAGACAAGCAGGCCCCAGCGGCCGGCAGTACCTATGTGCGCAGCACACCGAACAGCTGGGCGCCGATGTCTTACGACCCGCTGATGAACACGGTGTTCCTGCCAATGGGCAGCTCCTCCACCGACATCTATGGCGTGGAACGCACCCAGCTCAACCACAAGTACGGCGCCTCGGTACTGGCCCTGGACGCCTCCACCGGCGCAGAAAAGTGGGTGTACCAGACTGTCCACAATGACCTGTGGGACTTCGACCTGCCGATGCAGCCGAGCCTGATCGACTTCACCCCACCGGGCAGCAACAAGCCTGTGCCGGCCGTGGTGATCGGCACCAAGGCCGGGCAGATTTATGTGCTCGACCGCGCCACCGGCAAGCCGCTGACCGACGTCAAGGAAGTCCCGGTCAAGGCCGCGAACATCCCCAATGAGCCTTACTCGCTGACCCAGCCAAAATCGGTCGGCATGCCGCAGATCGGCGCACAGACGCTGCGCGAATCGGACATGTGGGGCGCCACGCCGTACGACCAGTTGCTGTGCCGTATCGACTTCAAAGGCATGCGCTACGACGGCCTGTACACCGCGCCGGGCACGGATAAATCGCTGAGCTTTCCGGGCTCCCTGGGCGGCATGAACTGGGGCAGCATCTCCACCGACCCGGTGCACGGCTTTATCTTCGTCAACGACATGCGCCTGGGCCTGTGGATCCAGATGATCCCGTCGCAGAACAAGGCCCAGGCCGCGTCCGGTGGCGAAGCCCTGAACACCGGCATGGGCGCCGTGCCGCTCAAGGGCACGCCTTACGCGGTGAACAAAAACCGCTTCCTGTCGGTGGCCGGCATTCCGTGCCAGGCGCCGCCGTTCGGCACCCTGACCGCCATCGACATGAAGACCCAGCAGATCGCCTGGCAAGTGCCGGTCGGCACCGTTGAAGACACCGGCCCACTGGGTATCCGCATGCACCTGCCGATCAAGGTTGGCCTGCCGACCCTCGGCGGTACACTGTCGACTCAGGGCGGCCTGATCTTTATCGCCGGCACCCAGGACTTCTACCTGCGCGCCTTCAACAGCGGCAACGGTGATGAAGTGTGGAAAGCCCGCCTGCCCGTCGGCAGCCAGGGCGGCCCGATGACCTACGTTTCGCCGAAAACCGGTAAGCAATACATCGTCATCACTGCCGGCGGCGCACGCCAGTCCACTGACCGTGGCGACTACGTGATCGCCTACGCCCTGCCGTAACCACCCTCTGTTCGCGCGGTGCTCCCGCACCGCGCGTTGCGACTACACATGCCGTTTGGAAAATCCTGCATGACCTCCACTTCTCAACGACCGATTGGGCGCCTGGTGCTGGGCTTGGCCTTTGCTGCCGCCCTGCCCGCTCAAGCCGACGACACCACCCTGACCGGCGACTGGGGCGGCCTGCGCCGTGAACTCGACGCGCAAGGCATCCGCTTCACCGGCGACTACAGCGGCGAGACCGCCTATAACGCCGACGGCGGCCTGCACCGTGCGGCGCGCTACTCACAAAACATCAAGCTGGGTGTGCAATTGGACCTGGGCAAGCTCTACGGCTTGACCAACGGCGACCGCATCCAGCTGACCATCAACGACCGGCGCGGCAACAGCGCCTCCGAAGACCTGGTGGGCAACCGCCTGCCGATCCAGGAAAACTACGGTGGCCTCTACACCCGTCTCACCGAATTGAGCTACGAACGCACACTGTTCACCCCCGCGCTGAACATCAAGCTCGGTTACATGGCGATGGGCAATGACCTCGGCGGCCTCGACAGCGGCATTTTGTGCAACTTCATGAACGCCGGTTTCTGCGGCCACCCGCTGAACATGTCGGGTGGCAGCGGCTGGACCAACTACCCGAATGCGCGCCTGGGTGCGCGGGTGAAATACGACTTTTCGCCAAACTGGCAACTGCGCGTGGCGGCGTTCAATGTCGACCCGGACAGTAACGGCAACTCCAGCCGCGCCTGGCGCCTGGACCCCAAACGCACCACCGGCACGGTGGTACCGATCGAGCTGGTCTACAAACATGCGGGCTCGCTGCCGGGTGAATACAAGCTGGGTTACTACTACGACAGCTCCGACGTCAAACGCATCGGCAGCAACAACACCGTGAGCGGTCGCGGCGGCCACTACCTGCTGATTGACCAGGCGGTGTGGGCCTCCCGCTCATCGGCCGGTCGCGCGCTGCATGCCTTCGGCCAATACTCGGCCGCCAGCGAAGCCGCCTCGCCGTTCAGCAAGTGGTATGGCGCAGGCGTGGTGCTGTACAAACCGTTTGAAGGCCGCCCGCGCGACACCGTTGCCCTGGGTTATGGCCGTGCGGTGCCGAACCCGCGCAGCCGCGATGTGCAGGCGTTGGCCGCGTTCAACGCGGGCACGGAGTACCCGAACCTGAACAACGCCGAGCAGCTGATCGAACTCAGTTACGGCTACCAGGCCACGCCGTGGCTGACGTTGCGCCCGGATGTGCAATACATCATCGAGCCGGGGGCGTTTTCCGGTGAGAACATCGATAACGCGCTGGTGCTGGGTTTGCAGGTCAAAGCCTTATTCTAAAGGCCCGAACACGGTCAACCCTGTTGAGGATCGTTCCCACGCTCTGCATGGGAATGCCTCATGGGACGCTCCGCGTCCCGCCACCTGCGCAAGTGTGACGCGGAGCGTCACGGGATGCATTCCCACGTGGAACGTGGGAACGATCTTATCAGCGCCAGGTGTTCCAGGATCGTTCCCACGCTCTGCGTGGGAATGCCTCATGTGGCGCTCCGCGTCCCGCCACCTGCGCAAGTGTGACGCGGCGCGTCACGGGATGCATTCCCACGTGGCACGTGGGAACGATCTTAGCCAGCTCCCACAGTTGTTCTACGGTGTAATTGCGCCATGCTGGTACTCACGCGGCGTACAGCCAAACTCCCGCCGAAACACGGTGTGCAGGTACTGCGCCGATTTAAAGCCACACCGTGTCGCCACCTCGGCAATCGCCAGGGTCTGATTTTCCAGGCCCTTGGCGGCGGCCGCGAGTTTGAAGCGCAGGATCTCATCGTGCACGCTGCAGCCACGCGCCTTGCGAAAGTGTGATTCGAGGGAGGAGCGCGACACACCGACATAGGCCGCCACCTGGGCGGTCTTGATGCCCTGGCAGGCGTATTGGCGGATGAACAACAGCGCCTGCATCACGTACGGGTTGCCCAACGGTTGATGCAAGCTGGACGCCTGCACATTGATCGCATCCGGTGGCACCAGAATCTGCGTGCCCGCGCAGGGTTTGCCGTGCAGCATCTGGTGCAGCAGCGCGGCCGCAGTGCGGCCCATGGTCTCGGTGCCCTGGATGACTGAGCTCAACGGCACCCGCGTCAGCGTGCGGGTCAGCGGGTCATTGTCGATGCCAATCAACGCCACTTGTTCCGGCACCGCGATGCCGGCGGTGAGGCAGGCTTGCAGCAGTTGCCGCGCACGGGCGTCGGTGACGGCGATGATGCCGATGGGCTTGGGCAAACTGTGCAGCCAGGCAATCTGTTGCTCCACGGCGCTGTCCCACAACGGCGCGCTGGTGCCCAGGCCGCGATAGACCTCGACGTGCAGGCCATCACGTTGCAACAAGCTGCGGAAGGCATTCTCGCGTTCCTGGGCCCAGCGATTGGCCTGGGCTTGCGGCAGGCTGAAGCAGGCGAAGCGGCTCAAGCCGGCCTCGATCAAATGCTCGTACGCCATCCGCATCAACGCATGGTTGTCAGTGGCGACATAGGGAATGCCCGTGGGGTAAGCGCGCGCATCCTGATAGGAGCCGCCCACGGCCACCACGGGGAGCTTGATGTCGGCCAGCGCCTCGCCGATCAGCGGGTCGTCGAAGTCGGCAATGATGCCGTCGCCCTGCCAGCGTTCGATGCCTTTGAGGCGACACAAAAAGTCCTCCTCAAGGAACAGATCCCACGACACGCGCGTGCTGCTCAGGTAATTACCGATGCCGGTAATGATGCCGCGGTCGTAAATCTTGCTGCCATTGAACAGCAGGGCAATGCGGTGAACAGGCGGAAGGGTTTTCATTGTTTTTATCCTTAAAGCCGGTCGTCACAGCCTAGACCTCTCTACTCAAAATCGCACCACACCTTGGTGATTTTCATAATCGGCAGGCCCGATGCCGTTGCTAGTATCGAGTCACCGCCAAGAACAATAAGGAAATCACCATGCCGTACTTCCCCGGTGTCGAGAAGGTTCGCTTCGAAGGCCCCGACAGCGACGCTGCCCTCGCCTTTCGCCACTATGACGCCAACAAAATCATCCTCGGCAAACCCATGCGCGAGCACCTGCGCATGGCCGCCTGCTATTGGCACACCTTTGTGTGGCCGGGCGCGGATATGTTTGGCGTAGGCACCTTCAAGCGCCCCTGGCAGCGCAGCGGCGACCCGCTGGAACTGGCCATCGGCAAGGCGGAAGCGGCGTTCGAGTTTTTCTCCAAACTGGGCATTGATTACTACAGCTTCCACGACACGGACGTCGCCCCCGAAGGCAGCTCGCTCAAGGAATACCGCAACCATTTTGCGCAAATGGTCGACCACCTGGAGCGCCACCAGGAACAGACCGGCATCCAATTGCTGTGGGGCACCGCCAACTGCTTCAGCAACCCGCGCTTTGCCGCCGGCGCGGCCAGCAACCCGGACCCGGAGGTGTTTGCCTACGCCGCCGCGCAGGTGTTCAGCGCGATGAACGCCACGCTGCGGCTCAAGGGTGCCAACTATGTGCTGTGGGGCGGCCGCGAGGGCTACGAAACCCTGCTGAACACGGACCTGAAACGCGAGCGCGAACAGCTCGGACGCTTTATGCGCATGGTGGTGGAGCACAAGCACAAGATCGGTTTCAAAGGCGACCTGTTGATTGAGCCCAAGCCCCAGGAGCCGACCAAACACCAATACGATTACGACAGCGCCACGGTGTTCGGTTTCCTGCACGAGTACGGCCTGGAACACGAGATCAAAGTGAATATCGAGGCCAACCACGCGACCCTGGCCGGGCACAGTTTTCACCATGAAATTGCCACCGCCGTGTCCCTGGGGATTTTCGGCAGTATCGACGCCAACCGTGGCGACCCGCAGAACGGCTGGGACACCGACCAGTTCCCCAACAGTGTCGAAGAGATGACCCTGGCCACCTATGAAATCCTCAAGGCCGGTGGGTTCAAGAACGGCGGCTACAATTTCGATTCCAAAGTACGCCGCCAGAGCCTGGACGATGTCGACCTGTTCCACGGCCACGTCGCCGCTATGGACGTGCTGGCGCTGGCGCTGGAGCGCGCAGCGGCGATGGTGCAGAACGACCGGCTGCAGCAGTTCAAGGACCAGCGTTATGCCGGTTGGAACCAGCCACTGGGCCAGGCGGTCTTGGCCGGCGAGTTCAGCCTGGCATCGTTGGCCGAGCACGCGTTTGCCCATGAGCTGAACCCGCAGGCTGTGAGTGGCCGTCAGGAGATGCTCGAAGGTGTGGTCAACCGGTTTATCTATCGGTGACATTTGCACGACAAATCTGTGCCCAGGGCGTCGAGAGACGCTCTACAGTTCTACCCGCATCACGCTGTGTCTTTCCAACAACAATAAAAGGACGCACCACCATGAAAGCATTCAAACGTACCCTGCTCGCCACTGCCCTGGCCCTGCTCGCCCTGCCGGTAATGGCCGATTCCGCCCATCCCAAAATCGGCTTCTCGATTGACGACTTGCGCCTGGAACGCTGGTCACGTGACCGTGATTACTTCGTCGCCGCCGCCGAAAAACTCGACGCCAAGGTCTTCGTACAGTCGGCGGATGCCAATGAACAGAAGCAAATCTCGCAGATCGAAAACCTCATCTCCCGAGGCGTCGATGTGATCGTTATCGTGCCGTTCAACGCCACCGTGCTGACCAACGCCGTCGCCGAAGCCAAGAAGGCCGGCATCAAGGTGGTGTCCTATGACCGCCTGATCCTCAACGCCGATATCGACGCCTACATTTCCTTCGATAACGAAAAAGTCGGCGAGATGCAGGCCAACGGCGTGCTGCAAGCGGCGCCCAAAGGCAACTACTTCCTGCTCGGCGGCGCGCCCACCGACAACAACGCCAAGGTGCTGCGCGAAGGCCAGATGAAAGTGCTGCAACCGGCCATCGACAAGGGCGACATCAAGGTTGTCGGCCAGCAGTGGGTCAAGGAATGGAACCCCACCGAAGCCTTGAGCATCGTCGAAAACGCCCTGACCCGAAACAACAACAAAATCGACGCCATCGTCGCCTCCAACGACGCGACTGCCGGCGGCGCGATCCAGGCCCTGGCCGCGCAGAAACTCGCGGGCAAAGTGCCGATTTCCGGCCAGGACGCCGACCTCGCCGCCGTCAAGCGCGTGATCGACGGCACCCAGACCATGACCGTTTACAAGCCACTGAAACTGATTGCCTCGGAAGCGGCGAAACTCTCGGTGCAGCTGGCGCGCAATGAGAAACCCACCTACAGCTCGCAATACGACAACGGCAGCAAGAAGGTCGACACCATCCTGCTCACGCCTACGCCGTTGACCAAGGCCAATATCGATCTGCTGGAGAAAGACGGGTTCTATACCAAAGAGCAGATTGCCGGGCAGTGACCGCCATGGCCGACTACTTGCTGCAAATGAACGGCATCGTCAAAACCTTTGGCGGTGTCAAGGCGCTGAACGGCATCGATATCAAGGTAAGGCCGGGGGAATGTGTCGGCCTGTGCGGTGAAAACGGTGCGGGCAAATCCACCTTGATGAAGGTGCTGTCAGCGGTTTACCCCTATGGCACCTGGGACGGTGAAATCCTCTGGGACGGGCAGCCACTCAAGGCCCAGTCGATCAGCGAAACCGAGGCCGCGGGCATCGTCATTATCCACCAGGAACTGACCCTGGTGCCGGACCTGTCGGTGGCCGAAAACATCTTTATGGGCCACGAACTGACCCTGCCCGGCGGGCGCATGAACTACCCGGCGATGCTGCAGCGCGCCGAAGCGTTAATGCGCGAACTCAAGGTGCCGGACATGAACGTGGCGCTGCCGGTTTCACAGTACGGCGGCGGCTACCAGCAACTGGTGGAAATCGCCAAGGCCTTGAACAAACAGGCGCGCCTGTTGATTCTCGACGAGCCCTCCTCGGCCCTGACCCGCTCGGAAATCGAGGTACTGCTCGACATCATCCGAGGCCTCAAGGCCAAGGGCGTGGCGTGCGTGTACATTTCCCACAAGCTCGATGAAGTCGCCGCGGTGTGCGACACCATCGCGGTGATCCGCGATGGTCAACACATTGCGACCACCGCCATGGTCGATATGGATATCCCGCAGATCATCACGCAAATGGTCGGGCGCGAAATGAGCAACCTCTACCCCACCGAGCCCCACGAGGTGGGCGAGGTGATTTTCGAGGCGCGCAACGTCACCTGCTATGACGTCGATAACCCCAAGCGCAAGCGCGTCGACGCTATTTCCTTCGTGCTCAAGCGCGGCGAAATCCTCGGCATTGCCGGGCTGGTGGGTGCCGGGCGCACGGAGCTGGTATCGGCACTGTTCGGTGCCTACCCCGGCCGCCATACCTGCGAGGTGTGGCTGGACGGCCAACTGATCGACACGCGCACGCCGCTCAAATCGATTCGCGCCGGGCTGTGCATGGTGCCCGAGGACCGCAAGCGCCAAGGCATCATTCCCGACTTCGGGGTGGGCCAGAACATCACCCTGGCGGTGCTCGACCGCTACGCACACCTGACCCGCATCGACGCCGAGGCCGAACTGGGCAGCATCGACCAGCAAATCGCGCGCATGCACCTCAAGACCGCCAGCCCGTTCTTGCCGATCACCAGCCTGTCCGGCGGCAATCAGCAAAAGGCCGTGCTGGCGAAAATGCTCATGGCCAAGCCGCGTGTACTGATCCTCGATGAGCCGACACGCGGGGTCGACGTAGGCGCCAAATATGAGATCTACAAGCTGATGGGCGCACTGGCTGCCGAGGGCGTGTCGATCATCATGGTGTCCTCGGAACTGGCCGAAGTGCTCGGCGTGTCCAACCGCGTGCTGGTGATCGGTGAAGGTCAGTTGCGCGGTGACTTCGTCAACCAGGGCCTGACCCAGGAACAGGTGCTCGCCGCCGCGCTCAGCCAACACAATAACCCTCGGAAGACCGCGTAGATGAATCAGGTCAAACAGCTTTTTACCCGCTACAAAATGCTCGCCCTGGTGATTGCCGTGGCGATCATCTGGCTGTTTTTCAGCTGGCAGACCGACGGCGGCTTTGTGACGCCGCGCAACCTCTCCAACCTGCTGCGGCAGATGTCCATCACCGGGATTCTGGCGTGCGGCATGGTGCTGGTGATCATCAGCGGCGAGATCGATTTGTCGGTGGGCTCGTTGCTCGGGTTGTTGGGCGGCCTGGCGGCGATTCTGGACGTGGTCTATCACCTGCCGCTGCTGGCCAACCTGAGCTTGGTGGCGCTGTGCGGCTTGATGATCGGCCTGGCCAACGGTTACATGACCGCCTACCTGCGCATACCCTCATTCATTGTCGGCCTGGGCGGCATGCTGGCGTTTCGCGGCATCCTGCTGGGCATCACCGGCGGCACCACCATTGCGCCCGTGTCGCCGTCGCTGGTGTATGTGGGCCAAGGGTATCTGCCGCACAACGTCGGCGTGGGGCTCGGCGTGTTGCTCTTTGCCTTGACGCTGTTCCTGACCTGGAAACAACGGCGCAACCGCGCGCTGCATGGCCTGGCCGCCCACGCCCTGGTGCGCGACCTATTGCGCGTGGCGCTGATCGGCGCCGTGCTGGCGGGCTTCGTCACCACCCTCAACAGCTACGACGGTATTCCGGTGCCAGTGCTGCTGTTGCTGGTGCTGCTCGGCGTGTTCAGTTACGTCACCAGCCAGACCGTGTTCGGCCGCCGCGTGTATGCGGTGGGCAGCAACATGGAGGCCACGCGCCTGTCCGGTATCAATGTGCAGGCGGTAAAGCTGTGGATCTTCGGCATCATGGGCGTGATGTGCGCCCTCGCCGGCATGGTCAACACCGCCCGCCTCGCCGCCGGTTCGCCCTCGGCGGGCAACATGGGCGAGCTCGACGCCATCGCCGCCTGCTTTATCGGCGGCACCTCCATGCGCGGCGGCTCCGGCACGGTGTATGGCGCGTTACTTGGGGCGTTGGTGATTACCAGCCTGGACAATGGGATGTCGATGCTGGACGTGGACAGTTACTGGCAGATGATTGTGAAAGGCAGCATTCTGGTGCTGGCGGTGTGGGTCGATGTGAGTACCCGGGCCGGGCGGCGCTGACTCAGCGCAATAAAAAAGCCACTCGAATGAGTGGCTTCTTATTGGCGGGTCGATTAACTCAGCACTACATCACGCATTGGCGGGATGTAACCGTAGTCGTAGGCCTCCTGCACAAACGAACGGTCACCCTTCAATACAATCCTCACGGTGGGCGCCTCAGTGCCGCCGATGCGGTAGTCGTCGCCGGTGGTGGGCACGCTGTCGATAAACGACGTCACCAGGCCATTGGGCATCACGCAATGGGAATACGTCTGGAACGGCTGCGACGGTGGGTTGCCAAGCACCAACCCCGAGCCATTCATCGGCGTATAGGGGCCAAACAGATGCTCGCTCACAAAACCGTAGACGCCATCCGGCCCCGTCACGCCGTCCGCGTAGGTGAACTTATGACTGATGGTGAACAGGTAGTACTGGTTGTCCTGGAACACGTAATGCGGGCGTTCGGTTTGATCGTTCACGCCAACCGCCGTCACCAGTGGCGGCAGGATTTCCCATTCTTCACCGCTGAGGTCCTTGGCCACGGCGATGCCAATGCAACCGACCTGATACCGCGCACCGCCGACATCTTCATGGCCAGGCGGCACCAGACCGAGTTCATCCGGGCCCACCGCGTGAGTGCCGCGTTCACCCGCGACATTGCCTTCAAACACCATGTACAACTTGCCGTCGTTGGGGTCGATAAACGGGCTGGGGTCGCGAAAGTTCCACGTCGCGTTCTGCGCTTCGGTCTGGTAATACGTGCCGTCGGCCTCGAACAGCGGTTTGACTTCAGTAAAGCCCTCAAGGGTAACGCCGCTGTCGGAGGTGACCACCCGGCCCCTGACCTTGGCAATGGTGGCCCCCGGGGTTACGCAGGTGTAATACAGGTCGATATCGCCGTGGTTGTTGATCAGGATCGGTGTGCCTGCCCATTCACGGGTAGTCGGCGAAACCCCTTCGGCCATCACGCGGCCGCCGAAGACCCAGTCCTTGCCGGTGCGTGAGTACCAGTAGCAAATGCGCGCATGGCCGTGGCGGTCTTCCCAATCACGCTTGATGTCGTAACGGCCATCGGCGTTGATAAATTGTGGATCATGCGGGCGACGGTCTGCAGTCAAGGTGAAGATAACCGACCAACCATCGACCGATACCACCGTGCCATCCAATTCACGCAATGGCATGGTGTCCCAAATAAACACGGTGTCACTCATGACAGGAAAGTCAGGACTCACTAACGGCTGTGTGGTCGTCGGGTCATTTTCATTAACTTTAAGCGCATCGGCCCGAGTCCAACGCGTGGGTGTGTGATTCGCATGTTTCATGATGATGTCCTTTTACTGACGCTTTAGTGACAAGCGAAGATTAAATAACACTCACAGCCGGCAACTTGATGCCAGCTGAAAAGAGCGAGCGGTTATGCGCTCAATAAGTGCGAAACAAGGTTTAACATGTACGCCTATCGATCACAACATGAAGAATTATTTAAGCCACAAGTGCCATCACTGTATTGATATCCTTGATATAAAAACAGTGGCACTGCGCATGAACAACCTGATCAATAGAAAGTGAGCTACTCAACTACCAAACACCAGCGCTACCGCCTGAGCGCCCGCGTGCTTTTGCGTGAATTCCTTGGCCTGAGCCGCGGTTTTCAAGGTGTAGTTATAGTTGGAACGCGCTGTCCACTTGGCATCAGGCGACTTCTGGTTGGTGATGGCGGGCACACTGTTGGTGTCGGTGAACGTGCCAGTGCCTTTATCGTCCAACATGCCGTTATTCTGGCTGCCCTCGCCGAAGTAATTACTTTCAGAAAGGATATTGGCGTTCTGCGCCAGGGTAAAACCCAAGTGGAAGTTGTTCACGTAGTTGTTATATACGTGGAAATAACCGTAACGCATCAAACCCGGCGCGCGCACTTCCATGTTGTCGAAGCGGTTATGGCACAGGGTAAGGCGCGGGTAACCGTTGAACGCGGGGTTGTTGTCATCGGCCGGGTGGCCGAAGATCAAGCCGTACTTGTGGTTACCAAAAAAGCAGTTGCTGATGGTCGCGTAGTCGGCCTTTTCACCGATATACACCAGTTTATCTTCACTGCCGTCCGTGGTGGACCAGCTGTGGCCGACAAAAGAGCAATGGTCGATCCAGTATTGACTGCCGTAGTTCAGGTACACCTGGATATCGTCATTGGCCTTAATACTTGCCGAATGCTTGAAGATAATGTTTTGCAGAATAATATTCTGCGACTGCGCCGTGGCACGCAGGTGGATGTTCTCCAGCGTGCGGTTCTGGAAGGAGCCGATCAGGGTCTTGTTAGCCCCCATGTTCACTTTGGTCAGGCTTGCCGCCGAGATATTGCTGTTGATCACCAGCACCCGCGGGGTGGTGTCGCCAATATTGGCTTTGAGTTGGTCCAGCGTGGTGATACTGACCACCTGGCCCGCCCAGCCACCGGTGACTTTTGCCGCAAGGGCGAAACCGGTCAAGCCGGTGAGCTTGCTTTCTGGATACGACATGAGATCCCTCTCTTTCATAAAAAGCGGCTCGACGGTGCGAGCCCGCGCATTCAAGTTAATCCGTTAACTTGCACACAGTGTTTGGCGTGGCGGGTGATGCCGAGGTTGGCTGATCAGCGCTTAAACACTGTGTTTATATACAGTATTGGACATTGAGTACGTCGTCAACACGCGATCACACCCAATGAGTAGGAAATCGCCTTTTTTGCTGGTTTTTAAAAGGCCAGCAAGGCGCTTCGCTTTTAATTGCAGGACGTTTCCTAGACAATCCGTGCCGCCTTGCGCCTGTTGGAATCGATGGCTAGTCTGCGCTCCGTCACTGCTCATCAGTGATCGGGTTTAGTCGCTCGGATGGCACAAGGCGCATGGTCACATGAAGTTTTATGGTGGCTGTGCGCAGGGCACCTTCGGGTGCGCCGGATTTACCTTGTGGCCGGTCGACTAACCTGCGTACAGCCGCCACCCATCGTTTAGTCGCGACAGGTGTTGGCTCCTTATTTACACGAGGAGTTACACCATGAATAAAGCCGTCCCCGATCCCCCCCTCAGCTCAGCCAAAGCGCGTGCCGCGTTCAACCGCGCCATCGACCATTACCTGCCCACCCAAGGTGTTCAAATCGAAGACTTGAGCTTCGAAGATGCCCTGCTCTACACCGCCAGCTTGCTCGACAGCGCTTCGGCCACCACGCTCAATTGCAGTGAGATGCTGGCCAGCCCCGAGCGGGCGAAGATTCTGGCGGTGTGGCATTTGCTGGAGATGGCCAAGACCACGGTGGATCGCTCGATCAAATGCCTGAAACCTGAAACGCGGTAAAAAATGTGGGAGCGGGCTTGCGCGCGAATGCAGGGTGCCAGTCGCTACATATGTTGACTGATACGCCGCATTCGCGAGCAAGCCCGCTCCCACAGTTGGTTTAGCGTCAGGCTGAAGTGATGGTGGCGGCTGCCGGTTTGGCGTTGGCGCTGATCCAACGGCAACACTCGGTCAAGCCCGCTCCCACAGTTGATCTACAGCGTTCTTGGGTTATTTGGACACCGGCATCGCAAACTCCGCGCCCTGCTCGATGCTCTCCGACCAGCGCTGCATGATCGACTTCTGCTTGGTGTAGAAGCGCACGCCTTCAGTGCCGTAGGCATGCATGTCGCCGAACAAACTCTTCTTCCAGCCGCCAAAGCCGTGCCAGGCCATCGGCACCGGGATCGGCACGTTGATGCCGACCATGCCCACTTCGATACGCCGTGCAAATTCGCGGGCGATGTTGCCGTCGCGGGTAAAGCAGCTGACGCCGTTGCCGAATTCGTGGTCGTTGACCAGCTTGATCGCTTCGGCAAAGTCATCCACGCGCACACAGGCCAGCACCGGGCCGAAGATTTCTTCGCGGTAGATGCTCATGTCTTTTGTCACGTGGTCGAACAAGGTGGCGCCGAGCCAGAAGCCATTCTGCAGGCCGGGTTCGCTGGGCACATAGTCGCGCCCGTCGAGCAGCAATTGCGCGCCGGCTTGCACGCCTTGTTCGATATAGCCGCTGATGCGTTGCAGCGCAGCACGCGAGACGATCGGGCCCATCTCGGCCTTCAAGTCGCGGCCGTCGGTGATGCGCAGTTGCTTGGCGCGCTCGGTCAGGGCGGCGATGACTTTGTCACCCACATCGCCGACCAGCACGGCTACGGAGATGGCCATGCAACGTTCGCCGGCACTGCCGTACGCGGCCCCCATCAGCGCGTCGACGGTTTTTTCGATGTCTGCGTCGGGCATCACCACCATGTGGTTTTTGGCGCCGCCCAGGCCTTGGACGCGCTTGCCGTGGCGGGCGCCGGTTTCGTAGATGTATTGCGCAATCGGCGTGGAGCCGACAAAGCTCACGGCCCTGACGTCGGGGTGTTCGATCAGCGCGTCCACCGCCTCCTTGTCGCCCTGCACCACGTTGAACACACCTTTGGGCAGGCCGGCTTCGCGCAGCAGCTCGGCCATGAACAGCGAGGCACTTGGGTCAGTCGGGCTTGGCTTGAGGATGAAGGTGTTACCCGCCGCGATGGCGATCGGGTACATCCACATCGGCACCATCACCGGGAAGTTGAACGGCGTAACGCCGGCCACCACCCCCAAGGGCTGGCGCAGGGTCCAGTTGTCCATGCCACGGGACACCTGGTCGGAATGTTCGCCCTTGAGCAGGTTGGGAATGCCGCAGGCGAATTCAAGGATGTCGATGCCACGGTCCACCTCGCCCTGGGCGTCGGTGAAGACCTTGCCGTGTTCGGCAACAATGATGCGCGCCAGGTCGTCCTTGCGTTCACGCAACAGGTGCAGGTACTCGAACAGTACGCGGGCACGGCGGATCGGCGGTGTGTCAGCCCAGCCGGCGAACGCGGCCTGGGCGGCAGCGACGGCTTCGCCCACGGTCTGGCGGCTGGCCAGGGCGACGCGGGCGGTCACGTCACCGGTGGCCGGGTTGTAGACGTCCTGATAGCGATCATCGCGGCTCACGCGCTCATCGTTGATGTAGTGTTCGATCGTTGCAGTCATGGCCGTGGCCCCTTGGTCGGTAACGTTGGAACACACGATAGGCTTTCGGTTTGTTCCAAACCAGAGCAGAATCCAGAACTGATTGTCCTCACAGGCGAACAATAGCCACATGGAAAAAGCAGAGATCGAAGGGTTGTGGACCCACATTCATTGGCTGTCGGTGCTGGAAGAACACGGCACCTACACCGCTGCCGCCGCACGCCTGGGGGTGAGTAAATCCGCCGTCAGCCAGCGCATCTCGGACCTGGAAAAGGCCACCGGCACGCGGTTGGTCACCCGCACCACGCGCAGCGTACGGCTGACCGATGCCGGGCTGTCGTTGACCCGCGAAGTGCGCAGCGCCTATGAACACATTGCGCGCAGTTTCTCTTCGGTGCGCGACTCGGCCGGGGAGATCCGCGGGCTGGTGCGCCTCACCGCGCCGGTGGCGTTTGCGCGGCAGCAACTGGTGCCGCACCTGCCGGCGTTTTTGCAGCAGTACCCCCAGGTGCGTATCCAGTTGGATGTGTCCGACGCCTTGAGTTCACTGGCGGCCGAAGGTTACGACCTGGCCGTGCGGCACGGCTTCCAGGTGCCGGAAACTCATGTGGCGTGGAAGTTGTGCGACACCACCTCGGTCCTGGTCGCTACACAGGACTACCTGCAACACCACGGAGAACCGCGCGAGCCCGGCGATCTCACGGCACACAACTGCCTCTATTACCCACGGGGCGCCGACCATCCCGCGTGGACATTCGAACGCGGCGGCAAAACGGTCGAACGCGTCACGGTGCCGATCTCCGGGAGTTTTTCCACCAACAACAGCGAAGCGTTGCGTGATTCGGCGCTCAACCACTTGGGCATCGCCCTGCTCCCGGATTTCAGCGCGCATGCCGCGCTCACCAGCGGCAAGTTGGTACAGGTACTCAAGGGGTGGACACTCAAAGGCGCATTTGCCGATGAGATTTACTTGATTCGGCCGTACTCGCCCCATGTACCGAAGTCGGTGAGTACGTTAGTGAGCTATCTAAAAGATAAGTTGTCAGGCGGCTTCAGGTTTACCGGGTGATCCTTACACCTATTCATACGGATTAAGCGGAGTCATTCTCAACAACCCGATATTAATAAACGACTTATAGCCAACGGCAATAACCCACCTAACGAACACCCAGGCGTTGTCATCAACTTGATACGTCTACACGCTGTCGCCAGCGCGTTTTTGACGCCCCACAAAAAGCCATACAACTAATTGTAAAAACTGCACATTTTGCGTTAAACCAGCCTCGTTAAAACCCCCGCTTAAAACTCCTTGATTCGCAAACTTGCAAAACAACCACAACCGGCTAAGTTCATGAATAACGTGAAAGCCATCAGCCATTACGCCTAAAGCCAGCCCACCAGGCGAGGGAGTTTATTGCTCTAAAAACAGCCCCAGACACTGACACGGAACTTAAGTCTTAACACTCAAAAGGGATGCTTTGATGAAGCGCAGCCGGTGGTATCGTGCGTTTTCGAAAAAGGGGCCAGCCGAACATTTTTGGCTGTCATTGTTGTGCTTTTCGGCACTGGTGATTGCCAGCTTTCTGCTGTTTGAACAACAGATTGAAGACTTCCTGGTTCATCTGAACCTATACCAGCCTTCCACGCCTGCACAGACGCTGAACCTTGCACTGCTGCTGATCGCCCTGCTCGCCCTCGACGTGGTGCTGCCGGTGCCTTCCAGCATGGTCGCATTGCTGGCAGTGGCAGTGCTCGGCAGCGTCGGTGGTTACCTGGTGATTGTTATCGGCCTGTGCCTCGGCGCCGGGCTGGGGTATGCGTTGGGCGCCGGCTATTTTCGGCTGTTGGCCGGGCGCCTCGGCTTGCATCAACGCTCGCCTGGGCAGTTGGGGTATCGGCTGGGCACGCTGTCGTTGATCTGCCTGCGCGGTGTGCCGGTGTTGGCGGAAACCTCGGTGGTGGCCGCCGGGATGCAACGCTATCCGCTGCGGGCGTTTTTGCTGATTACCACCTTGGCCAATGCCGGTCTCGCGCTGGCCTACACGGCCATCGGCACGTTCCTGATCGAACAGAACGCGCTACTGGTGACCCTTCTCGCCAGCATGGTATTGCCGGTGGTGTTTGTTGCCGGCTACAGCCTGCTCAAGCGCAAGCCCGGTGTGGAGCCGCCCCTGCGCGGGCGGTTCGAGGTCAGTTACGACTACCCGGTGATCTTCACCGACCACCTGTTCGAACCGCGCAACCCTTGCCTGCACCGCGTGCTCACCGCGCAACACCACGCCCCGGTGACGGTGATGGTGTTCGCCGATGAGCAACTGCTGCACAGCGCGCCGCAGTTGCGCGAACAGATCGACGCCTATTTCGCCGCCCATGCCGACCTGCATTTGCAAACCGCGCCCCTCGCAGTACCGGCCGGTGAACTGAGCAAAACCTCACAGGTGTTGGAGCAGCTGTACACCGACATGCTGCAACACGGCCTCGACCGGCATTGCTACGTGCTGGCCCTGGGCGGTGGCGCGGTGCTGGATGCGGTGGGCTACGCCTGCGCCACGTTCCACCGGGGCATTCGCCTGATCCGTATTCCCAGCACCGTGCTGGCCCAGAACGACGCCGGCATCGGCGTGAAAAACGGCATCAATGCCTTCGGCCAGAAGAACCTGCTGGGCGCCTTCTACCCCGCCACGGCGGTGATCAATGACTTCCAGTTGCTGACCAGCCTGACCCGCCGCGACCAGATCGCCGGGCTGGCCGAAGCGGTGAAAGTCGCGCTGATCAAGGACCCGGCATTCTTCGAGTGGATGGAACGCCACGCCGACGCCCTCGCCCACTTCGACCACGCGGCAAGCCGCTACGCGATTCGCCGTTGCGCCGAGCTGCACCTTGGGCACATCACCGGCGCCGGCGACCCCTTCGAACGTGGCAACGGCCGGCCCCTGGATTACGGACACTGGGCCGCACACAAACTGGAGAACCTCAGCCACCACCGATTGCGCCATGGCGAAGCCGTTGCGGTGGGCATGGCCTTGGACGGGCTGTATGCCAATGCACTCGGGCTGTTGAGCGACGTCGACACGCAACGGGTGATCAGCCTGTTGCTCAAGCTGGGGTTCAACTTGTGCCCACCGGAGCTGAGCTTGCAGGATGCGCAGGGCCGCTCACCGCTGTTGCTCGGCCTGGAGGAATTTCGCCAGCATTTGGGTGGGCAGCTGTCGATCCCCATGCTCAACCGCATCGGCCAGTCGGTGGACCTGCATGAAATCGACGGCGCGAAGATGCAAGCGGCGCTGCTACGGCTGTCGACCCGCAGCGATGCGGTAGTGCCCCTGGGCGAGGGTTACGCGCAATGAGCCCGATGAAAACCTGGATGACCCTTGGCCGGGTGTCCAACCTGCCCACGGTGTGGACCAACACCCTGGCCGCCGCCCTGCTCGCCAGCAGTGCAGGGGCAATGGCACCGCCGTCGTCACTGGTGTGGGTGCTGCTGTTGATCACGCTGTCGTTGCTGTACCTGGCCGGCATGCTGCTCAACGACTGGCTGGACGCCGACTGGGACCAGCAACACCACAACCCGCGGCCGATCACCCTGGGCCTGGCCAGCCGTCAGCACGTGGGCCTGGCCACGGCGCTGCTGCTGATCCTCGCGGCGGCGGCAGTGCTGGGCCTGAGCCGGCTGATCGCCGAGCCGCACTGGCTGCTCGGCAGCGTGGTGCTGCTGGTGGGCTGCATCTTCGGCTACAACCTGCTGCACAAGAAATACGCGCACAGCGTCTGGCTGATGGGCGCCTGCCGCTCGGCGCTGTACCTCACAGCGGCCGCCAGCCTGGCCGTGCCGCCGGAGCCGATCTGGCTGTGCGCGATCCTGCTCGGGGTGTACATCAGCGGTTTGACCTACCTGGCCCGTCAGGAGCACCGCAACCAACTGATCAGCCGCCTGCCGTTGCTGTTGATGCTGAGCCCGCTGGCCTTGGCGATCTACGCCAACAACCTGTGGTTCTGGCCGGTGCTACTGCTCTGGCTGGGGTGGTTGGGCTGGCACTACTGGACGTACCTGGCCCACCCGCAACAGCGCAAGGTGCGTGCGTTTATCGGGGCAGGCCTGGCCGCCTTGCCACTGTTTGACGCGCTGGTGCTGGCCGTGGCCAACCAGCCGTTGGGCAGCCTGCTGTGTGTGCTGGTGTTTTTCCTGCTCCCCCACTTTCAGCGTTGGATCAAGCCGACATGAACATGCGCCTGGATCGCCTCACCGAACAACGCCAAGCCTTGCGCCAACAACTGCAGGCGCCCCAATTGCAGTGGTGGCAGCAGGCTCAGGCGCAGCTTGCGCAACAACCGGACGCCACCACCGCGGCGCTGTTGAGCGGCCAGTGCAAGCGTCATCTGCCCGGCCATGCCGTCGCGTTGGCACGTGCGTTGGCGTTGGCCCATGCGCTGGAACACACCCCGCAGGACGCACACTTGCCGCTGCTGCGCCAACTGTTCCTGTGGGGCGACGATCAGGAAAAAATCGCCCTGCTGGGCGCCCTCGACTGGCTCGACAGTGAAGGGGTGTGCCTGGAACTGGCCTTGCAGGCCGGGCGCACCAGCAACCCGCAGGTGTTCGCCGCCCTCGCCCTCGACACGGCCTACCCGTCACGGCATTACCCGGAGCGCGCCTTTCACCAGTTGGTGTTGAAAGCACTCGGCATGGGCCTCGACATCGGGCGCCTGGTCGGCCTGCCGCAGCACCACAGCGTCAGCCTCAACCAACTGGCGCTCGACCTGCTCGATGAACAACTGGCGGCCGCACGCAGCGTGTCCCCAGGTTTGCCCCGAGTGATCGCCTTTGACCTGCTCAGCCCGGCGCAACACCAACGCCTGCGCGGCTTGCGCCTGCCGCCGGAATGGCACGCCTACTTGAATTGATGCACACCGCCTGCCCTTGACGAGGATTCACCATGCTCAAGTACTTCGATCCGCATATTCATATGGTCAGCCGCACCACCGACGACTACCAGAACATGGCCGCCGCCGGGATCACCGGGGTTATCGAACCGGCGTTCTGGCAAGGCCAGGCGCGCACCAGCGTCGGCAGTTTCGTCGACTACTTCGACACGCTGCTGGGCTGGGAACGCTTTCGCGCGAGCATGTTCGGCATCCATCACTTCTGCACCATCGGCCTTAACCCCAAAGAAGCGAATGACCTGTCGATCGCCAATGAAGTGCTGGAAATCCTGCCGCGTTATCTGGTGAAGGACGGCGTGGTGGCGGTGGGCGAAATCGGCTACGACGACATCACCCCCGAAGAGGATCGCTTTCTCGCGGCGCAGCTTGAGCTGGCGAAACAATTCAACCTGCCGGTGCTGGTGCATACGCCGCACCGCGACAAGATCGGTGGCACCAAACGCACACTGGCGGTCATCCGCGAGGTGGGGATTGCCGAGCACCTGGTGATTATTGACCACCTCAACGAACTGACCCTGCCGCTGGTGCTGGACAGCGAGTGCTGGCGCGGCCATTCCATCTACCCCAACACCAAGATGTCGGAGCAGCGCATGGTCGCCCTGCTCAAGGAATACGGCACCGAGAAAATGGTGGTCAACAGCGCCGCCGACTGGGGCATCAGCGACCCGCTCAAGGTGCCCAAGACCGGCCAGGCAATGTTGGCGGCGGGCTTTACTGAAGCCCAGGTAGAACAGGTGCTGTTCCACAACCCAGTGGACTTTTTTGCCCAGAGCGGCCAGCTGGACAAAGGCCTGGTCAGCACCCCGCTGCCCATCGACCAACGCAAGCAATGGCAGGAAAACTCGGCCCTGCGCGGCCAGGAACCGGTGGTTAAATGAGCCGCCGCAGCGGCTGGACCGCGCCCCAGGTCGGGTATTGCAGCAATGTGCACCCGACCCGTGACCTGGCCGGGTTACGCGCCTCTATCGAGCAGCACTTTCAGGGTGTGCGACAGCTGCGGGGGCTGCGCGAACAGGACAGCGGCTTGTGGATCTGCGCTCACGCGGCGGCGCAATTACAACAGGCTGCAGCGTGCGCGCCATTTCTGGAGTTGCTCGATCGCACCGGCTTGCGCCTGACGTCGCTGAACGGTTTTCCCTATGGCGAATTCCATCAGGGCGCGGTGAAAGCCGCGGTGTATCTACCCAACTGGGCCGACCCGCAGCGGCTGGACTACAGCCTGAACCTGGCGCGCATCCTTGCGCAGGCCTTGCCGGCCGACTGCCACCAAGGGGTGATTTCCACGGTGCCGCTGGGTTATGCCGCCACGTGGACCGCGCCAATGCAGGCACGCGCCGACGAGCACCTCAACCAGCTCACTGCCGCACTCGCCAGCCTGCACCGGGAAACCGGCAAGCAGATCGTGTTCTGCCTGGAGATGGAGCCCGATTGCGTGCTGGAGAACACCGCGCAGGCCATCGCGTTCTTCCAGCGCCGGCAGCGCCTGGACCCGAACCATGCTTACCTGGCCCTGTGTTTTGACGTGTGCCACCAGGCGGTGATGTTCGAGGACTGCTACCAATCGCTGGCCAGGCTGCGCCAAGCCCAGGTGCCCGTGGGCAAGATCCAGCTGTCCAACGCGATGATCTGCCGCCTGCCGACTCAGGACGCACTGCGCCGCGAACACGTGCTCAACACCCTGAGCACCTTCGCCGAAACCACCTACCTGCATCAGGTAAAAGCCCTCGACCCCTACGGCCGCGTCATCAGCTGGCCGGACCTGCCGGCCGCGCTCGCTGACTGCAACGGGTTGCGCGAACTGCGTATTCATTTCCATATCCCGCTGTTCAGCGAACACTTGCTGTTGCCTGAACTCAGCGGCAGCCAGGCCGCGTTGGCACAGACGTTCGATTACCTGGCGGCCCATGGCGACTTCCGCCCGGTGCTCGAAGTGGAAACCTACAGCTGGGGTGTGTTGCCTGCGCAACTGCGGCCCACCACCGAGCGGGCGCAACTGGAAGGGATCGCCGCCGAGTTGCGCTGGGTCGAGGAGCAACTGCGCCAGCGCAACCTGCTGCTCGCGCTGATGCACGAGGCCTACGCCCATGCGCTCTGAGCAACCGCTGCTGCTGATCAATGTGGTCGGGCTGACGCCGTCGCTGCTGGGTGAGGCAACGCCGCACATCAATGCGCTGCTCAAGACCGCCCAGATGGCCCACTTGCAACCGGTGTTCCCTGCCGTCACCTCAACGGTCCAGGCCTCGATCCTCACCGGCGCACCGCCCTCGCAGCACGGCATCGTCGGCAATGGCTGGTACTTTCGCGACCAGGCCGAAGTGCGTTTCTGGCTGCAACCCAATGCGCTGATCCAGGGTGAAAAGGTCTGGCACACGCTCAAGCGTGAGCTTCCGGGCTTTCGCTGCAGCCAGTTGTTCTGGTGGTACAACATGTACGCCGACGTGGACGCCGCAATCACCCCGCGCCCGCACTACCCGGCGGATGGTCGCAAACAATTCGGCCTGTATTCGTCGCCGCCCGGGCTGCACGAACAGATCGAACGGCAGATTGGCGAGTTTCCGTTTCCAGGGTTCTGGGGCCCGGCGGCAGGTATTGCTTCGAGCCGCTGGATCGTCGATTGCGCGATGGCCGAGTTCCAGATCAACCGGCCCCACCTGCAGTTGATCTACTTGCCGCACCTCGATTACAGCTTGCAGCGCCTGGGGCCCGATCACCCGTCGATTGCTGATGAAGTGCGGGCCATCGACATGCAAGTGGGGCGCCTGCTGACCTTCGCCCAAGCGCAAGGCGCGGCGGTGATGCTGCTGTCTGAATATGGCATTGAGGCCGTCGAGCAGTCGCTGTCGATCAACCGTGTGTTGCGCGCCGAAGGCCTGTTGCAGGTGCGCCAGTCCCTGAGCTGGGAATTGCTCGACCCCGGCGCCAGCGCGGCGTTTGCCGTGGCCGACCATCAGGTCGCGCATGTCTACGTGAAGCAGGCGCAGGACATCCCGCGGGTCAAGGCCTTGCTGCAACGCCAGCCCGGCATCGAGCAGGTGCTGGACAAGGCCGAACAACGCGCCTGGCAGCTGGACCACCCGCGCAGCGGCGAGTTGGTGGCCGTGGCCGCCGCCGGTTTCTGGTTCGATTACTACTACTGGCTGGACGATCGCAAAGCACCGGATTTCGCGCGCACCGTGGACATCCACCGCAAGCCCGGTTACGACCCGGTCGAGCTGTTTATCGACCCGGCGATTCGTTTCCCCAGACTGAAAGTGGCGCGCCGCGTGCTGCAAAAAAAGCTCGGCTTTCGCTACTACATGGACCTCATACCCCTGGACACCGCCCTGGTACGCGGCAGCCACGGTCGCTTACCCAGCAGCGCACAGACCGGCCCGCTGCTGATCACCAATTGCGCACTGGCGTTGCCGCAACACCTGGCGGCGACGGCAGTGAAGCAACTGCTCCTGGAACATTTCCTGGGGCGCCCCCACCTCGAACTGGCCACAGCCAAGGAGTTTCCATGCGGCGAGCCTTATCTATAACTGTCCTGAGTGCACTGGCCGGATTGGCCCATGCCCAAGACGCCACCCCTTTCGACTGCACCCAGTTCCTGCAGTTTGGAGGCAACCTCGACAAGACCCGCGCGGCCTTCGTGCAAAGCCGCGACACGCTCGCCTGGAACTGGTTTGCCTGCCTGAACCAGACCGTCTCCGCGCAAAGCCCGGATCGGGTCTGGGAGACCATGAAGCCTTCGGATCAGGTCTACCTGAGCGATGGCGCCCAGCCCCTGCCGTATGCCGAGCGCGAGCCCCTGCCGAACGACGTGATTGCACAGGCACAAAAACTCGGCATGAACCTCAACCGGATGTTTCACAACCTCAATGCCACGCAGCAAGTGGACGGGTTGATCCTGCAGATGGGCGGCCAGGTGCCGGCGGCGCAAAAAGGCCAGCCGGTGCGTTTTCAACTGTTGATGGGCCAGGACACCTTCAACTACATCGTGCAGCAGAACGTCTACAACGTGAATGGCCAGGCCGCGCTGACCAGCGACCTGGCATTCCCCTCCACCGCCTGGGAGTTGAAGGCCGCCTGGCTGTGGATCGGCAACGACCCGACTTATCAGCAGCAACTGGTCAAGGATGGCTACTACATCGCCCAGGCCTACTATCAGCAGGACGGCCAATACCGGGTCGGCTACGCCGCGCTCAGCGGTTTGCATGTGATCAACAAACTGAACCCCGACTGGGTGTGGACCACCTTCGAAAACCGCAACAACAGCAAGTACACGGTGACCAACGCGACGCCTGCAACGCCGATGACCAACAGCACCGGGCCGACAAAGGCGGCGCAGCCGGTGAACACGACGTTTCAGGCCAACTTCCCGGCCCTGGCGCAGTACGAGTTGATCGGCGTGCAGTCCAATACCGTGCCGACGTTGCTCGCCAACTCCCAGCTGGAGTCGGCGTTCCAGAGCGAGTCTTCGTGTTTCGCCTGCCACAGCACTGCCGCGTATTCAGCGAAAAAAGGCTACTTCAATTTCGCCCTCAAACAACAGGGCGGCATCGTGTACCCCACGGCCGAACTGCCGCCCGCAGACTTTGTCGGCTACCACAAACTGGACTTTGTCTGGTCGCTCAAACGCGCCCAGTGGCAACGCTAAGGAGCCTCACATGAGCGTCTTGAATTTCCCGCGTATCTACCTGGGCGGCCATATGTTCTGGAACCCGCCGACCGCCAACAACAACGACATGTACCCGCTCTACGATGCGGTGAAAATGCAGATGAACTGGCCGTTCTTGAAGGCCTTCAACATCACCCCGGAAAACGCCGTCAGCACCTTGCTGCCGTGGACCATCGCGCCGCTGTCACCCGCCAGCGTACCGGCGTACGTCATGCAGGTGCCCGGCAATGCCGGGCAGTTGAGTACACCGATGATCCCCGGCGAATGGAACCTGTTCGGCGACAACGCGTGCGGCACCGTCAGCTACAACCAGACCCAATCGGTGGTCACCGGCGGTGAGTTGCCCGACGGTGGCTATGTGAGCCAGGACCCGCTGATCAACCAGAGCTTCCAGTTGCTCGGCAACCCCTTCGGCGGCGCCCCAAGCTCCCCGGCACGCTTCGTGGATGTGAGCCCTTGGCAGAACACCTTCACCGCGCTGTATTTCGACAAGCTGGTGCTGGGCAATGCGCAGTGCGGCCTGACGCTCAACCGCCAGTTCCGCATGCTCGACCGCTTCCTGAACTTCAACTGGGCCAACCTGGGCGGCCTGGCCTATGTCACCACCACCTGGCAAACCTGTTTCCCGAAGGAAAACCTGGAGTGGGTGATCGGCAACTCGGCCTTGCTGCAAAACCTGCAAACGCAAATGGCGCAACAAAATGCCAAGGGCCTGATGTTCCGCTTTTCCACCTACCTGACCTGCTACGACAAGAACGGCATCCTCAACAATTACCCGCCCATCGACACCCACAGCTCCAGTGCGGCAGCCCAGGCCAAGGTGCAGGCCATGTATCAGCAGGGGCTGGACAACGTCAGCGATATTTTCTTCAACCCCGCCTATAGCCGCACCGTGGGCACCCTGGGCCTGTGGTTCGAAGACGAATTCCCCACCGCCCCTGCCGGCAGACGCCTGGTGCCCGCCAGCCCCGTGCCCATCTACAAAACCACGCCGGCGCAATCGACACCGGCGCAACTGGGCGTGATCTCGGCCCAGGCCCATGGCGCGACCTTGTCGCTGGACCTGAGCAACGCCTTCCCGTTCTATCCGATCGACAAAACCGCGGCCATTCCGGTAGCCGCCAAGTACCAGGCGGGCAACTACCAGATTGGCATTCGCCAGAATGGGCAATTCAACCCGCTGGCCAGCTTCGGTTATGACGACTATCAACAGGCGGCGTTCGACAAACGCTCCGGCATCCTCGACCTGACGCTGACGGCGCAAGCACAGACGCAACTGCAAACCGGCACCCTGGAACTGCAACTGCAGGGCGCCGCCGCCGTCACTGCCGCGACCCAGCAGATGTGGACCGCCGAAGTGGTCGAAAGCGCCAGCTTTATCGACGTGGGCGACACCCGGACGCTGCAGGTCATGGTGCAATACGATGGCCTGCCCGCCCCGGCCGGCACCACGTTGTGGGTGGCGGAATACGGCAATGCCTACATGCTGTGCACCACCGATTATTACTTGGCATTCAGCAACCCGGCCAACTTCACGCTGTTCAACAATGACCCGCAAAACCCGGCCAATAACAGCGCGAACCTGCCGCAATTCACGGGCGCATCGACGCTGCTCAGCCAGGTAACCGAGGGCACCGGTCGCCAGCTGATGGCCACGCGGCTCGCGGTGGCAGCGGATCAAATGACGCCGGTGACCTATCAGGCATTTCTACCGACACCCGCCGCTGTCGCCTTGAGCCCGACGCTTAAGTTCGCCAACCCGATTGCCATGCAGGGCACGTTGCAGGACCCGCTGAACAGTGCGGTGCACTACAGCCTGACCAAGATTCAGACCGACGCCAATGGCATCGCCAACCTGACCGTCACGGGCGTGGCACCGGGTTTCCCCACCTTGCGTTTTTTCCTGCAGGAGGGTCAGCAGGCCCCCACCATTCCGTTCAGCTTCCCGCTGCCGACGGCCTTCACCGACTTCCTCGCACCGCTGCGCGTACTGCCGTTGGAGCCACAGCTGCAGCAGGATTTCGTCAATGCGTGGAACCGCATTTATATGAACAAGGACGCGGGCAGCGTGATCTGGGAGACCTTCATCTACCCGTTCATCCTGCAGCCGTACTATTACCTGTACCCGATCATGAGCAAGTTCATGCCGCTCAACTCGTTGACGCGCATCGAGGGCGCCGTCGACCAATTGATTGTGTTGATCAGCAAGGAATACCAGGAACAAAGCACCCTGGCGATGCCTATCACGCGGGACATGCCGCAAAGCCGTCGCGCGGTGCTGGAGCTGTGGGCGCAAGCCCTGGTGAAACGCAATTACCCGCCCGTCCCACTCAGCATGAGCGACTACGACTAAGCCGCACACAGGACCGCCGGGTAGCGAACCAAGCACCCGGCTCCCACAGGAGTGTCATATGAATAGCCACCTTTTGAACCGACTGTTGCTGCTGATTGTGCTGCTCAGCCCCGGCGCATTTGCCGCAGGCGACAGCGGCGCCGTGTACTTCACCAACGGGGTGCACAACAGCGAGGGCTGTAATCAACAGAATGGCAACTGCATTGCCAAACGCGCACCCGGCGACCCGTCCGATCCGTTTTTCCCAGCGCAATGGATCAGCGACTGGACGATGTACCGGGTAATGAACAACTACGAGAAAAACCCGCCGCCCTACAGCAATCCGCCTTCCACCCTCACGCCTGCGGATTACACGGTGTCCAAGGGCACCAGCTACTACGACACCGGCTACATCCCGGCGGACGGCGACGGCTTCGGCGCGATGATGGAGCACTACGAGAAGTACTGCCTCCCGATCTTCCCGATCAAGAACAACAACTACAGCTGCTCGTTCGTGTCCCTGGGCAACAAGGCGTACTTCCTGACTTACCCGCAGGACCGCCCGAAGGACATGCCGGCCTGCTGCATGTTTTCACCGATGAATCATCCGCCACGCCAAAGCTTTATCGAACACTTGCCGTACAGCGCCGCGCGCAGCAAAAACCTCAACGGCAGCGTGCAGGCGTATGCGTTGGACCTGCAATCACCGGCGGGGCCGATCCTGTTCGGGTATGCCTTCAACACACAACAGTCGGGGTCGCCGCCCTACCGTTTGCCCCAGTCATTCTTCTTTTCGGGGGACGCCAGCGTCGCGAATGCGCCCATCGTGAGCCAGAACTACACGAACTTCCGTATCGCCAGGCCCGACCCGAAACAGACCTGGGACCAAGTGGCCGCGATGTGCCCGTCGAACCCGCCGCCTTGCCAGCTGTTCGATCCGCCGGCGTCGCAAAGCAACGGCCGCAAGGCGCAGTGGAACCAGCTCATGCAGCGCAAACCCTGACCCACAAGGACGGATCGCCATGAAAACGTTATTCAGTGTGATGGTATTTGCGCTGGTCAGCCTGTCGGCCCAAGCGCGGGAAGCGCCTCAGCCGTCGACGCAGGCCACGCAGCTCAATTGCCAGCCGCCAAGCAGCGCACCCGCCGCCAATGCGCCGCAGGACCAGTTCGATCAATACAGCTGGCAGATGTTTATCGCCTTGAACTGGCCTGCCCAGGACGGGCAACGCGGCACGCCCAACTGCAACAAACAACCGGGCGACGCCGGCTACACGGTGTGGCAGACCTACAAGACGGTCAGCGAAATCTTCCTGCCGGGAGCCGCCAACCCGGGGCCCTGGAACAGCCCGCTGACCGCCCGCAGCCTGGGCATCATCAACATCGCCGCGCTGAAGAACAGTTCGCTGGTCAACGCCGTCGACCAGGCGGTCGGTGGCTGGTTGATCGATCAGGCGGGTAACCCGACCTACTACGACATCTCGGCCAACCAGGCTTCCTATAACTACATCGTGGGCAACAATTACTACAACGCCAACGTGGTGTCCAAAGCCAGCAACATCAGCTTCCCCAATGGGGTCATCGAGATCAAATCGAGCTGGCGCATCCTTACGCCCAAGGACAACGCCAGCCATTACCTGACGCAGTTCGCGCGCGTGGCCACCTTCAATAACCAGGGCCAACGCACCGGCGTGACCGAGGCTTACCTGGGGTTGGTGGGCCTGCATATCATCACCAAGGTCAATGGCTACCCGCAGTGGATCTGGTCGACCTTCGAGCAAATCGAAAACGTGCCGCCCAAGGCCAAGGTCAACGGCCAGTGGGTCGACCAGCCTGTCGCCGGCACCGCCTATTCCTACTACAACCCACTCGCGCCGGCTGCGACGCTCAACCAGTCACCGTGCAACTGGCAAACCCAGGGCACGCAGTTGGTCTGCGTACCCACACCCGGCACCACGTTCCAGACGCCGAACCCGCTGAACCGCGTGACACCCATCGCCGATGCCACACGCTGGGTGAACGCCAATTACCAGGCCAACCCCGACCTGCAGCGCAGCGTGTTGAAGTACTACCAGCTCATCACCACCCAGCGCCCACTGATGCCGAACAACCCGAGTAACCCGCTGGGCCAACCGACACCGGCGCTGTCGGCCAACGTGACCATGGAAAGCTATATCCAGCCCAACAGCAGTTGCATGAACTGCCACTCCATGGCGACACCGGTGAAGAGCCCGTTCAAATCCGACTTCTCCTACCTGTTCAAATTCGCCAATCCGCCTGTCACCCCACACGCCACGGACAAGGAATAGACCATGAGCATCCTCAACGGACCACGACTGAATTTCTGGGGCGGCATCCGCACGGACGTGAGTTTGCCGAACAACTCACCGACCATTCCCTTCAACGGCAACCCGAACTGGCCGCTGTTCGACCTGACCACCTCGACCCTCGCGCCGGGTGCGCAGTCGTATACCGATGACCAGTTGAACAACATGATCAACGCGCCGGCCGGCAACTACTACACCGCGGGCGGCTGGAACCACTATGGCCAGCATGTGGTGGACATGCAGAACGCCTTGATCAGTTCCCAAGGTGCGCCGGGCAACATCAGCACCACCGGCGACCAGGTCGGCCAGCCCGTGTACCTGCTGGGCTCAGTGGACCCGGTTACCGGACAAGGCCCGGTGTCCGGCCCGATGATGGTCGACCTCGACCCCAGCGCGTCGACCACCACACAGATATTCGTCGGCGGCCTGCAAATCGGCAGCGGTGACAATATCCAGTTGCTGATCCGCTGCAATGCGGTGTGCAGCAGTTTCGACGTGACCGGCCGCGTGCTCGACCCGGCGAAGATGGACGCGCCGGGCTCGTTCCATGCAAGCGGCACGTTCCAGCTGACTTTCCCATTGAGCAGCATTGTCAGCTGGAACAAAAACAGCAGCGGCCTCAAGGCGATTATCCAGGCCCCCGGCGCGACCGGGATTGTGCTGCGCTTCGTGATGTTCGAGATGTGCCCGCAGATGACCACCGCGCAACTGGACGCCGATTATGCGGCGGGTAAATACACACCCAACCCGAGCATCGGCCGCGTGATCGGCACCCTCGCTCCGGCGTTTGCCGGCGAACCGCTGGGCTGCCAGCCGGGTCGGCAACTGGTCAACCAGGTCACGGGCAATGCCGCCTATGCGGCCCTGGGCAACAATGGTTTGCTGAGCCTCGATATGGTCAACGTCATCCCCAAGCAAACCTTCCGGGCCGTGCGGGATGACATCACCAGCCCGATCGGGCCGAATGCGAATTACGGGCCGGTGACGATTTCGGCCGGCGCTGCCGCGTTGATGACCCTCAACCCAACCGCCAGCCCGTTGGTCAATTACTACGTGTACGGCGGCATCGTCGACGTGACGCTCAATGCCAGCCAGCAGCAAGCCGTCAAGACCAGCGCGTTGAACATCACCGCCCCCAACCCGGTGAACGGTCAAAAACTCAACGCGACCGAATCGACCTATCGGGTCTACGCCGATCAGCGCAATGTGTACCTGGAGGATTACCCCAACGGCCTGACCATCACCTTACAGGTCAGCTACCTGGGCGGGCCGGTGCCCAACGCCACCCAGGTCAGCCTGGGGGCCAGCGCACCTGGGGTTTATGATCAAAAGCAATACACCGACTTCCTCAACTTTCCGACGTCACTGACCGTCAATGCCGGCCAACAGACGGTGAGTTTTCCGGTCAGCCTCAAATCCGGCAGCGCCAGCCAGGCAGGTTTTGTCGCGCTGACCTGCACCGCCAACGGCGTGGACGACGGCGCCTTCTTCACCAACTTCCGCAAATATGCCCAGACCGACTTTGGCATTCCCAAGGGCAGCATCATCACCTGGCAGCAGATGTACCCGAACGTGCTGCGCTTTCACTACCTGGCCTTCCCCGCCATGTCGCGCTACATCCCGCTGAACCAACCCGACGCGATCATGGGCGCGAAGAACGCGATTCTCGCGCGCACTTCGGACGCCTACAAAGGCACCACACTGTTCATGCCGGTGGTGCGTTCGATGTCGCCGGCCCAACGGGCGCTGCTGCGCGCCTATCTCACCGGCAGCCCGTGGCAGCCGCCGCAATAGGAGCAACGCCCATGACTCTGCATATCCCGGCGCAGCCCATCGAAAACCTGCGCCCAAGCACACTGATTGCCGAGAACCTGCTCAACCCTCGCGGGGTGTGCGAGCAAGCCGATGGCAGCCTGCTAGTGGCCGAGGCCGGCTCAGGCCTGGCCGACCAGCCGTTCAGCGGCCGCGTCAGTCGGCTGCGTCCCGACCCGTTGCAGCCCGGTGCCTACCTGCCCAGCGAGCCCCTCGCACAAGGCTTTCGCGCCATGAACATGCAGGCGCGCATGCTGCGTGATGAAATCATGGGCTTGTCGGACATCGCCTGCGGCGGCGGCCGTTGCCTGGCCAGCCAGACCGATTATGTCGGCGGCTCGAAACTGCTCGACCTGCAATACAGCCCGCCCGAGCCGGTGTTTCACAGCCGTGGCAATTTGAATGCGCTGTGTTATCACCCGACCCGCAACAGTTGGCTGGCGGTCAAGCCCGATACCAACCAACTGGTGGAATTTCGCGACGGCCAGGACGAGCAGGTGCTGGTGCAACTGCCCGAACTGGACATGGGCCAGGAAGCCGTCCCCGTAACCCTGGTGTATGAACCGCAGACAGACGCGGTGCTGATCAGCCTGTTCTCCGGGGAGCTGCACGGCGACCCGGCACGCAAGGGCATCGACTTTGCCGACTTCGCAGGCCAAGTGGTGCGAGTGCACCCGGCCAGCGGGCAGATTGAGGTGGTGATACGCGGCCTGCAATGGCCCACGGGCCTGGCGCTGTGCCCACAGGGCAACCTGCTGGTGCTGGAGCTATGCAACCACCTGCAACAACCCTTGCCGCCGGACTGGAGCGGCGAGCCGCTGCATGGCGGTTTTACTCGCTTCAGTGGGCGATTGTTGCGTTGCAACCTGCACACCGGGCCGGTCGAAGTATTGGCGCGCGGGCTGGATACGCCGTCCAACCTGTGCAGGGTGCACGGCGCGGTGTTAGTGAGCGAAGGCATGGGGCTGGCCGGCCGGCGCATCCCCACACCCGACAACACGGGGGTGCCGTTGAGTGGCCGGTTGCGCCGGGTGCTGCTCTGAACGCCGCCTTATGCAGACAGGACCGCGTCGTCTAAAACCAGAACGGTAGCCGGCCCGGCACGAAACGAGGGATTGTGCCTGGCCGCTTCCACCCTATGGGCTGCCAGGTGATGGGCATCCAGTGCATCCTGGGAGGCCCACGTTTCGATCAGGACAAAATGGTCCGAGTTGCCCGCAACCGGGTGCAAATCATAGTGCAGGCAGCCATGCTCGGCCCTGACCTTGGGCGCCAGCCCTTCGAATGCGGCCAACTGCTGCGAACCTTTACCGGGCTGGGTCTGGATAATCACGACAAGCCGAACTTCATCTGACATGAAAACACCGTTGCATAGGTGGGATAGGAAACCCGCACAGTACGCGAGCAAACAGTCGGCGGTAAAAGACATAACCGGCACTTTTATTTCACGGGGTTTTCACAGTTGAGCGCCTAGGCTTAATCCAGCTCCTAAGTGAACACCTTTTAAGCCCGCGCCCCCATCGTGGGCTTTTCTTTGTCCGGTGAACCGTGGCTATAGGCGCTGAAATCACCTTCGCATCATGCACCCACTGCACGTGTTTACCGGCGCTGTCGTCGTAGCCGTCAGGCCTGAGCATATTTTGCTCGCTGGAACACCGGACACGGCGTATTCAAGCATCGCTTGCGGCCAGTCCGCACCCGGCTCGGAGCCTGGCCACTTCTCATGATGGAAGCCGCCACTGCTCCGGCCCGATCTGATTTGATCTGATCGTAAGCAACCGCCTACGCAGAGCGACTTTCGTTACGATTTTGTTGTTTTTTTACGCCTTTCCCGTTCTTTCGCTCGTATCGATGGTGAAAAAACCAAACGACCAAAAGCAGGCCTGCCAAGCCAAAAATGAACAGCAACAGCTCTAGTGCGGGACCTTCGTGTGAAAACATTTTTCGTTCCTCATCCTGAAGTCGCGCAACCCGAAACAGGTCACGCACGAAACTATTCGTAACAATTCATACATTTTCAGGTTAGCGGCCAAAATTCCCTGTGGCAACCCTCAATTGCGTTACAACCATTGATCTAGACGGCTTGCTTATCGCAACGACGGAGCCATAAGCGCGCTCAACGTGCGTCTGGAGTAACTGAACTGACAGAAATTTGTGCTGGACTACGTGGGTGCTTTCAGGTTGGACCACGTCAACACCACGCGTTTCGCCAGCGACGGGCTTACAGGAATGACCGCAGAGCATTCAGTGCTCGAACACGGAGTTCATCAATGATTCGTAAAGCATTACCCCGCGACGCACAGGCCATTGCTCAGGTGCACATCAGCAGTTGGCAGGACGCGTATCGTGACCTGATGCCTGCCGACTATTTGAACGCGCTGGACGCAACGCTGGCTCAGCGCGAATCATCCTGGGCTCGCTCGATTGAATCAGACGAGTCAAACGTATGGGTCGCGGAACTGAACCAGCAGGTCGTCGGCTGGGTATCCGTCGGCGCCAGCCGTGACGAAGATGCCACTGAAGGCAACACAGGCGAGGTCATGGCCATCTATGTGCTAGCCAGCCATTGGCAAACCGGCGTCGGGCGGGCCTTGTGGAAAGCAGGCTTGCAGTGCTTGATTGAGCAGGGGTATCAGCGCCTGACGCTTTGGGTCTTGACCGAAAATGACAGGGCTATCCGATTTTATCGCAGGGCCGGGTGCGTGGAGGAAACAGGCAGTGAGCGCACACTTCAGCGCGGCGGCGCAGCACTGGCAGAGGTGAGGTATGGGCTGCACTTACCCGGTTGAGCCAGGCAAATAGAAGGCGTTTTTTGTTACGCGCGGCCTGGCCAAGTGGCCATTGTGAATCGCACATCGCTGGCAGCAACACGGGTCTGGACAGGCCCGCGCAGTGCTTGAACAATTATTTCAGGACGGGGTGCATCCACTTTGATCGTTGGCTCGTAGATTCAATACCCTCACTCGGAGGGCATAAGAGCCAAGGAGATACATCATGCACGCTTTTTACAAAAAACTTGCTGCAGCTGCCTGCTTCACAATTCTCTCCGTCACCGCAACGCTCAGCGTTGCCGCCGACACCGTGATGGTCGGAGGCGCAGCGATGTACCCCAGTAAAACCATCGTAGAAAACGCGGTCAACTCTAAGGACCACACAACACTCGTTGCCGCAGTCAAGGCCGCCGGGCTGGTTGATACCCTCAACAGCAAAGGCCCCTTCACCGTATTCGCCCCGACAAACGAAGCCTTTGCCAAACTGCCGGCAGGTACCGTCGACACACTGGTCAAGCCTGAACACAAGGCCGACCTGACTAAAATCCTCACCTACCATGTTGTGCCTGGCACTCACACATCGGCACAGCTGATGGCCGACGCCAAAAAGAACGGAGGCACCGTTGTGCTGAAAACCGTTCAAGGCGAGTCGCTGAATATCAAACTGCACGACGGCAAACTGTGGGTGGTCGATGCCAAGGGCGGCAAAGCCGGTATCAGCATCGCAGACGTGATGCAGTCCAACGGTGTGATCCACGTTGTCGACTCGGTGTTGATGCCTTAAACGCTCGGCATACCCGGCAGGTGCAGCGCTTGCCGGGTGTTGGGACGTGCCTGTCAAGGAAACGGCTCCAGAGGTTTGCAGGCTCTGTACATAGGGCTAAGCCTTCACTCCAGCGCCACAAAAAAAGGCGCTACTAAGAGCGCCTTTTTTACCGCCAACTTACTGCAAGCCAACCTGACGCAGCTCGGGCGTAGCTTCGCCACCGATAGCGATTTTTTTCGGTTTGGCTTCTTCAGGAATCACGCGCAGCAAGTCAATGCTCAACAGTCCATTGCTCATCGAAGCACCGCGAACCTCAATGTGGTCCGCCAACCGGAACGACAATCGGAATGCTCGTTGCGCGATGCCCTGGTGCAGATAAGTTACTTCTTTCCCGGTTTCACGCTTGTCGCCAACGACTGTTAAAACCCCCTTCTCGACCTGGATATCCAGATCCGCTTCAGTGAGCCCAGCTACTGCGATGACAATACGGTATTCGTCATCACCATGCTTTTCCACATTGTGAGGCGGATAGGTATTCGGAGCCTCGCTGCGAAGCGCCGACTCAAACAGGTCATTGAAACGATCGAAGCCCACAGATTGACGGAACAGCGGGGCCAACGAAAGGGTAGTAGCCATCTCTAAATCTCCTGATTAAATCCAAGTGATTAAGTGCGCGACCCGCATTCGGCGTCGCGTGATAAAAATTTATGTGCGACGGGAAAAATTTCAAGAGGGGAGATAAAAAATTTTACAATGCCTAGGCAAAGCCGTGTTTAACGAGGTTCTCGGCAGGTGGCCCCGCTTGTCGGCGCTGATGCCGAATTGACCCTCTGGCCGAGATGTCACTGACCCAATCTGATTCCTTGCGAGCTATTGACTGTGTTGGATTTGAGCATTGAACCGTAAGCCCCTCAATCAAAGGCTCCGTTGAGAACTTCGTAAATAATGCCGGAAGCAATTGCGACAAGAATCAGATCAGTGCCCGCCTGCTGCCATTCATAGCCGTCGTAATGGGGCAGCCTGCCCAGCAGCCGGCCATCCAGCTTCTTGGCAATGCCTGGAGGAAGCGGTTTTCCTCTGGCTAGATTCTTTTGTATTCCGGGTGGCAGCGAAGGGCCTGGCCGCCAATAGTCACGGTAGCCACCGAGCACGCCCAGTACACCACCTCTGTCAATGCTGGGCCCGCGCGCCCAATCACCTTCGCTGGAGCCCTTCCCCTTCTTGCCTTGGTTGCCATGCCCTTGGCCGCCCTCGGCGTTGCCTTTCCCATTGCCCTGCCCCTTGCCATTGCCCGGGTCGGCCAGGGTTGTCATTGAGCCTACGGCCAACGCAAGGCAGGTAACGGTGACTACAAGCGAGCGAGATTTAAACATGACTGTCTTCTCCGGAAGGGAATGCCACCTTGAAAGGTAGACGGTATTGCAGGTTTTAGCTCCGCATAGACGCGGTAACGCCGCAAGTCATCGCCCAGTACCGAGACGGCCGTACCGCGAAGGTACGTGACAACCGGGACATCTCGCTTCTGTCGCACATTTACAACATCGCACACGAGTGAGGTCTCATCGTCCCCCCTGCCGCCGGCGTGCGGAAGAACAAAGAGGTATCGCGAGAATTTAACGCAACCGAAGAAACCTGGAGTGCTGAATGACCTGGGAGTTTTGGTCGTCCGACTTAATAGAGCAGAGACGTTCTCGCAGCGTGCGGGGGCCCTATCCAGTGATCACAGAGGATGGCAGGCAGGTGACCAAGCACCTGCTTCGACTGCGTTTCGATGACGCCGTCTTTGTAGGCAATGGTCGTCATCGGTGTGCTACTCCGCCTTGAACTGGTGAAAGGTTAACGGTATTGATAGTGGTCAAATCACAAGGAAGTCCACATGAGTGAAATGAAACAAGCGGTTCCTCTCCGCCCTAAACTCACAATCGCATTTTGGTCTTTTGCTCTTGGAGTGGCATCAACAATCGCGACAGTTGGGGTTCACTACGGCCGCCAAGACAGCGACCTTATTAATGTCAGAGAACGAGTAGAAGACTTCAAAAAGACAAACGATGGCCTCAATACTTCACTAAACCAATGGATAGCGGCGTACAACAAGCAGGCCGCAACACTCGCAACTTCAGAGGAGAGAGTGCGTCAGTTGGAAAACGATCGGTGTACGCCCATCAAATTGGATGTCGACGATATAAGGTCAGACATCAGCTCGGCAATGAAATACTACCCAGAGCGGGTTGGTTCCCTTGAGGTAATGATGGAGCAATATCAACAGACCTTGCGCGCTTGCTACGCCGCATCAACCAGTCCCACTCATACGCCGTAGTAATCCCGCACCACGATTTGGCGCACTCGAAAACGTGGCGCTGACTAATCAACCTTGCGGCTTGGTAGCTTGTAGTCCGTCACGCGATCGGCAATGGTGCGGATCTTCTCCACACCCAGGAAGCCAAGCCACCCACCGACGAATGTCGCCATGCTCTGGGGTAGCGAGAAGAACTCAAGCCCACTGATTATGGTCAGGGCCAGCCCGCCGCAGATAGCGCCTTCCACAATCATTTGGCGCCGCGTACCACCGCCGTAGGTGATTTGTAGGACGGCCATGGCGCAGGACAACGCAGCCGCATAGAGGATTGGCGAATATTGGCTCAACCACGCAAGCGCAATCGCCCAGGTCTCTGGTTTGTCTGGCATGGTGGGCATCTCAGTTCCTCCCCGTCAGGGAGTTAGGAACACGACAGGCCGTGACCTGCGGAATTTAATCGGCTCACACAGCACTCCTAGCTGGGAGCAACGGGTGTGGTGGAGCCGAAAACGAAAAGGCCCCGCACGATGGTGAGGCCTTGAAAAGTTGCGCGACCTAAGCTGCGCGATATTGCTGGGTAGGCCCGCACTTATACAGACCTGCCGTCATCAGCGGGAGTTGAGCCACAGTGCCGTCGGCGTTGAGATACTCCCAGCACAGATACACGGGAATGTTGTAGCTGTCGCTCAACTGCATATAAACCCCAAGACCCGCAGGAATCATGATGGGCTGAAATACCTCACCCCCCGTATAAATGATCGATAGGGTAAATTGAAAACGATAGGGTGGTGGAGTCAGACCAACACTTACGGTGTTTTGGGCCCAGGTACGAATGTCATAAAAAATAATGCCATTCCCGTTTTTTTGTGGCGGGAACAACGTCGCTACCTGACTGGCGCTACCACTGAACTTTAGGTCGTTTTTGAAGTGTTTGCCGAGTACTCGTACAGTCATTTTGTCACCTATTGAGTCGAATGATTTGGTGCGGAGATTTCCGCTTTCATATCGCTCAAAGGCGATTGCTCGAGGCGCGTGGCCTTCACATGATTCAAGGTCCCACATCGGGAACATTTGATCTGGAGCTCTGTAAACCCTTTCCGTACGGGCGATAAGTCTTTTGCAGTTACCGCATCTGAATTCTTTCAACATCTGCAAATTCCTTTTGCTGAATCGCCCTTTCCGTGAGCAATAAAAAACCCGACGCGATGGCCGGGCTCGTTGACATGAAACTCGTCAGTTATCGGGATGCTCGCTCGCCACCGAATCGGCAGCGTCCACATCCGACATATCCTCTTCGAGGGAGGCATCGTCATTCTGAGGCGGCCGGATCTCGTGTTCATCCCGGCGAGGGTCGTGACCCGCTTCATTGTCCGTGCCGCGTGTCACTTCCTGCTGCGAAATATTGCCTGGGGCATTCTTATCAATATCCATGCTGCCTCTCCGTTCAAACGCTCGGAATATCCGTGCTTAAACATGGTAGTCGGCAGGTTGCAGTGAGTGCCGAACACTGGACGAACGGCGAAAAGCAAAAAGCCCCGTTCCAGGCGGGGCTTAATGAAAACTTTAGTCGTCTGAGGCTTGCGGGACTGGGGCCTCGTCGATGCTAATGCAGTGCTCGATGTCGGTTATTTTCTCCAGCGCAAGCTCGGCCGTTGAATAAGCCCCGAACATTCGGCCCTGATAAAAAACAACCCACGCAAACTGAATATTCGCTTCACCAGCCTGCCCTACAACCAACTTCTTGAACCGTTCCGCCAAGTCGTCGACATGCATCTGTGCCATGCCACGCAAAACCATGACGCTCTCTCAGTTTATAGTCGGAAGCTCTATTTTCGACCTTGCACAAACTGAGCGCAATAAAAAACCCGGCACAATGGCCGAGCGCTCTGAGTTCTTGCGATAGCACAACCTATATGGCCGGTGATGACATTTGTATAGCGGTTATTTCAAATCCCGCGCCAGCTGTGCCTCGGTCCGCGGTTACCTTTCCAGCACTCCATCGCAAGGCCATCGTGTCCTACGGCGACGCTTGAGGCGCAGCAAAACCGCTATTCAACTCCGTGTACGACCACATCTCACCTCGATTTATGAAGAGGTGAAGATACCGCTCCAATCTATGAATTTGATAGCCGCTTTAGTGGCAAGGAGCCGGGCATGCCTGAAGAAAAGTATCCGCTCGCTGTCGAGAGCATTGGCGGTGACACCTACATAGTGATGAGTCGCGGGCACCACGACGTGCGCGAGTTCATGGTCGAGGTCGTCAAGGATTAGGGCGACTGGAATCTCGGCGGCGCACAGCACGTCTGGATCAAAACCACACCAGCGAAAGGCGGTTGGAGCTACAACATCGTTGACCGAGCGACTCGCGGAGCGTGGCCGGCAACCTACTGCTGGGAATATGGCGAAGGGTATGAACAATAGCGCGAGGTGACGCCATGATCTCCGCCCTCCGGTTCGCCTACGTCTTCATCTACAAACCGACTCGCAGAAGGTGAATTATGCGGCGTTGCGGAAACTGTCTGAAATGATGCAGAAACGATCAGACCCCAAGCTGATGGCTGCATCAAACCCCAGAAACGCAAAAGCCCCGCTTTCGCGAGGCTTTTGTGTAAATCTTGGCGGGAAACCAGGGATTCGAACCCTGGAGACGCTATTAACGTCCGCCGGTTTTCAAGACCGATAGGCAAATTCAAGCGGACCGATGTGTTGAGGGGAACAGCGTTCCATAACTCCCTGTTAGCCGTCAGGCTACAAGCCTTACTCTACAAGGGGCACGATTTTAATTTGGGAACTGATTCTGCCCCACCCGGCGCTCGCCGCTTGACCAGAAACTGCGGAGGCTCTGATGAAGAAATCGTCGAGCCCCCGCGACATCGGCTTCACTGCGTATCAAAGTTGATTGGGCCGGTTTCGATCACCCACTTGTCACCCAGGTAGCGTGGCTTCAATTGGATACGTCCAGGCATATCCTGGTGGATATGAAGCCGGTACCCAGAATTATCAGACTTGGCAACGATTTCAACCACAAACCGACTTGCATCTTCGACCGACCACTTCATGGCGGCAGCCATTTTTGCGTTGTTGCTTGGCGTTCGAGGAATCATAGCTAATACCTTTCAAGCGAATGGCATTAATAGATTATCCCTAGCCAACTAAAATAAAACCTACCATTTGTCGTCTTCGTCGGCAGCGGCCGTACCCATACCTATGCGAGTAGTTTTTAAGCCGATATACCTTTTTTCAAGTGCAGCACAAACGCCCGTAAATGAGTCAATGCAGCCGTTTCAGGGCCCAGGCCACGCAGGGTAGTAGCCCGTTGACTACCATCGGGAAGGTTAACAATTAGCTCATCTCCTTCCACGTTGTAACTGCCGGTGTGGGTAACTCCGCCATGATTAAAACTAATTTCTTCTTCCACAATCCGCACCTGTATTAGTGAGCGTTCAACCTTGCCGCCAGAAGCTGTCTATCTGCCTGGTCGTCTAGCACGTGCATTATTCTATGACCATTGGGTCAAAGCGCTAAAGTATTTCCCACCGTATCGGCTCCCCCGCTTAAGAGCCACTCGATGTGGTGTGTCTCGAGATAGTGGGCTGCATCCTTCCTGATGAAGGGTGCAGCTATGCCCCTCTAGGCGCCTATGGTTGCCACTGCCCAACCCTACCGCTTTTATTCACTGGCGCTGGGATAGGCATAGCCAATCGCCATGATGTAGGATTCATCCATCACCCCGCGCGAATAGGATTTCGGAACCAATGTACATGAAGAGCGAAGACGAACTCATAGCAATCATCCAAGCTTGTAAGCACGTCAACAGCGAGGTCCTGGAGAGCGAGGAAGTTGAATTCAAGGAGTTCGCGAGCGTATCATCTCTACATGGTTCAAAGGAGTTAGCTGAAGAGGTTTCCGCTCTAGCAAACAAAAAGGGCGGCGTCATTGTTGTTGGGATTAGAGACGGTGGAAACGTCAAAAATCAGGAGTGGGCAAGCCAACTCGTAGGCTTTGAACTAGCCGACAATATCGAAATTGAGCAACGTATAAAAGGTAAGCTTCGACCTCATATAGATCTCAAAGCCCAATATTTAGAATTTGAAGGAAAGAACTACCTCGCGATTCACGTTCCAACGCGTAGAGACACGCTGGTTTCGACTTCAAGTGGCAAAACATGCATTCGCGACGGCCGCTCCAGTAGACCGATGGAGCCAGGAGAGATTCGCTTGGCGGTGTCAGGTCTTGTCAATTATGACTGGACCGCAGAAGTATTGGACCACATACCTGACACAGCTCTCGACCACCAAGCCGTCGACGCCGCATTCCAAGACTATTGCATCAGAAAAGAATACTCCGACGATAAACGTCCGAATATAGCTGCCTTTCTAGAAGCTATTGGCGCAACAACAAATGGTGCGGTGACAAAATCCGGACTTCTATTTCTTGGAAAACCAAATGACATAACTAAATGGCTTGGAACATATGAGTATAGATTTACCTGGCGAAAAAGTGCTGGCGAACTCATTAAGAACGTCGTCTGGGATGACAACCTATGGAACACTATCCAACGCACGAAGGACCTTTTCAACTCCTGCAACTCGGAAATTCTCCTTGAGTATGCAGGCAAAACACACCCGTGCAAAAAATTAGATACTATAGCTTTCCATGAGTGCTTCATGAATTCCATGGTCCATCGCGACTACTCTATAGAAGGCATGGTTGTAGTCGACTATAACTTCGACAGAATGATGGTTACCAACCCAGGCGTTTTTTACGGCGGAGTTACAGCCGAAAACATTAGCTCGCATCAACCCCGCCACCGAAATAAAGCGCTAGCCAAACTATTAATGAACTTCCAACTTGTCGATCGAGCCGGCATGGGAGTAAAGCGTATGACCTTCGGCTCACTCGCTTACGGGAGGGAATTCCCTTCATTCAAAGAAGCTTTCGACACTGTTGAAGTTTCACTTTCCGCAAAGGCGATTATTCCAGAGATATTTGTAAAGGTTCAAACCTCCCCCGAAAAATTTAGCCTACCTGACCTAGTGATATTCAATAGCTTGTATCGAGTAGGATATATGGACGTTGTAGACCTTGCAAAAAGGATAGCGGCGCACGACGGCAACGCTTGGCAAACCATCAAATCTTCCGTAAAACGCCACAGCGAACTTGAACTGTGCGGGACTAATAAAGGTATATTCGTACGATTCAAGCCTGTATGGGCTAACTATTTCAAAGCTCAGAACCCTCTTAAAATCAGCAAAACGTCTAGCAAACATGTAAAATTATTCGATTATCTGCAGGAATTCAAAGAAGCCTCTAACGAGAACATTACGCAAATTCTAGCCCATAAAAACACAACTCACACCAGTGCTTTTCTAAGAAAAGCTTCTTACACTATGCGAACGGGCAACGGTCCAAGCGCTAAATGGTCACTGATTAAGCAGGTTTGATCCATTCGGACTTACCTCATACATACGCCGATTGTGTAGGAGTATGTGGGGGATTTTGAGGGATCGGCCCGTGATTGTTGGCTGTAACGCCATCCTACGAAATGTTGCATAAATGCATAATTGGCATGAGATGGCATAGATTGGCCTTTGGATTGCCCCATTTTTGCCCCATTCCTATCTTTTCCATCGAGCTCATGAATGCTTCGGGCAAGAGTGATTGCTGGCAATGTAAAGTGCTTTGTAGGGCTGCATGACAGCCTTCGTGGCAGCGAAGCTCAAGCGGGTTCTCGCAACAATTAACGTGATCAGTTAGTATCGAAATAGTAAAAACTCTCAGCTCATCATTTCAAATCTATCAAACCAAGGTTTAATATGGCGTCTAAATGGATTTACAATTGCCCGACCTCCTTAATTAATGAAACTATATCATTGCTGAGCTTATCGCCTCAAGGCCAGGTATCCTATCGCATTGGCGCAGACTTCAACTTTGACAGCTTGTACGGCCTCATTGAGCACAACCATAACTTAGACAGCGAAACACTCTTTAAAACCTTTAAAGAGTCTATTTTTTACTGCTTCAAAAAAGACATGATAAAAAACCACAATCATCTGCTCGTGGAATTTGACAAGCGCTGTCACAAATCAAATAAAAAAGAAAAATTTACTATTGTATTCCCTATAGCTCTAAAAAATATTTACGCTTTCCCACGACTCCATATCGATGAATGCATTATAACCTTTTACAACACTACTCCTTTAAAGTACAAAAAACATAGAACTCAAGAAATCCAGACCGCCTCATCAAGCCTAGGTGAGCAGGAGAGCAAGCATACAATAGTTACTGTATCAACCATAGCTCCAAATATAGAATCCGCCATTAGCCGTAGCAGTGAAGCGTTTGATATCGTCTTAGCAACATTACAAATAGGATTCAAAAAAAGCATTAATTTTCTTGGTTCAACAGATGAATTCCGATACCCAACCAAATGTATATTGAGCCTAGGTCAATTTCAAACAATTCATGATCAAAGAGGTCATTGCCACCCAAACTCCTTATGGGAAAATCCAGACTTCAAAGCCAATCAACACCCAATAAGTCTAAAGAATCCATCAGCTACGATTTCTCATTTAAAAAAAACGCTCAAAAAAATTCAAAAGCTCCCATATAACACACATGTAAAAAGCGGACTTAGAAACTACTCAACTGCAATATCATGTGTTAATGCAGAGCTACGGCTAACAAAACTATGGGTGACTATTGAGCAGTTAGTCATGGCTGACGACACAGAAAAACTAACCAAAAGAGTTTCCTTCTTTTACTCCAAACAAGACTTACACAGATCAATTTTAAAATCACTTCGCCACTCAAGAAACACACATATACACGCAGGTAAAAAACCGACAAATATAGATATCAAAATGTTCCAATTATGTCTTTACATAGAGCACTTACTTCGATTCTTTATAAGCAATCATTTTAAACATAAAAACACACAGGAAATAGGGGCCTTCATCTCATTAAGCACCGAGGCAACAAATATATCAGAGCAAATCTCTCGCCTAAAAGCTGTCATGAAATTCATTAGCACCGACTAGACACCATCACTCCTCATAGAACCCAACCACCTTTCCCCCTTTCAAGACCAGCGGACCAATAAAAACATATTCTATATACAATCAATCAAAATGAGTTTAATACTCACACGATAAAACACTGGAAACACTTATAATGTGCATCCGAACAAATAATATTAGATCCTCCTACCTGCAGCTCACGGCCCACAACTGATCAAGCTTTGTCGTATAGCTCCGACTCATCAAATTACGACGCATGGCCCATCCTGGGTTCGTCGGCACACTGGCCGGACGCAGGGTGCCCCTGCCCCATCGTTCGTTGATCTGGTCCAGTACCATCATCACCCGAGTAGCGTCTGCCGGCTGTGATGTAGCGAAGAGATCGTCGGTGTACTCACCTGGCTGACAGAGGTTCAGCAGCATTACCTCGGCCTTGCTGTACTTAAAGCCTGGCCGGAAGACTCGATCAAGTGCGTCGACCGCTGCTTTCGTAAGTAGCCGTACGTCAGCGGCCGGTACGGCATGTCCACTATCACTCCGTTGGCGTACTTCGCTTCCTCTGGGTTGAACATGCCGGTTCGAATGCAGACGCGAACCTTCTTGCACAGCGAGTTGTGCGCCCGCAGCTTTTCCGAGGCCCGCATCATATAAGTCGCCACCGCTTCCTTGATCGGTGCCAGCTCAGTCAGCCGCTTACCAAACATCCGGCTGCAGCAGATCTCTTGCTTCGGTAGATCGGGCTCGCCCAACTCCAAGCACGACATGCCGCCCAGCTCCCTGGCCGTCTTCTCGATAACAATGCTGAACTTCTTGCGTAGCGTCCAGGGGTCCGCCTTAGCCAGGTCCATGGCCGACCTAATGCCCATCGCATCCAGGTGGAGTTTCATCTTGCGACCAACACCCCACACTTCCTCTACACCCGTGTTGCGCAAAACCCAGTCTCGCGGCATTACTACATGACGCATCCATGGCGTACCTGGGCGACATGACGCGGCCACTCAAGCAATGGATTAGCGCCTATCAACACTTCGAGGACTGTATCTGGTGGCGTGTTTGCGAGCGGTTCGACATCGTCCCAGAACTCCCAGCCTGCATTTACAAAGCCGACCTGATTGCACTGGCGACCGAACGCCGCGACCTCATGCCAACCGATCCGGCTATCTGGGATTGCTTGGTCGGCGTTGAACCCATGATTGAAACCATCCGCCCATGGCCTGCCGCCGAAGCTCGGCTCACCTACCACCAGCGGCTGATGGACCAACTCGCTATTGAACACCGGAGAAAAGCGGCATGACGAACCACCAGGACAACACCAACGCCCTGCCCGCTTTGCTCCGCGCTGACAGCGGCGTCGACACGCTAGAAACAAACAGTCTCTCCTGCGTAGCAGCAGGCATTATTGCTCCCACCAGCGCTACTGCAGAGGCACTTATACCCCACGAAAAGCTGCGCGGGGCCCTTCTGTCTCACGTGTTCAATATGTCACGCGATCGGGGCCTCACTGAGAGGGAGAATCCTTGCCAAGGCGTCAGGAAGAATAGGAGGTGCCACGCGACTACTACGCCAATGCGGTGGTTTGGGACGCCGTCTACGGTATGGCGGGCCCGGAACTCAAGGAAGCCATGGACCTGGCCTACCTGACCGGCCAGAGACCTGCCGATGTGATCATCATGCGTAGCGACGATACTGAGGGTGATTATTTCCTGGTCACCCAGGGTAAAACCGGGCAGAAACTCAGAATTCTGATTCGGACAGAATCCGGAGAAAACAGTCTCGGGAAATTGGTTAGAGAGATAACCGAAAGAAATGCACACCACCCCTCCAAGTACCTACTAATCAACCAGTACGGAAAAAGGATGACGAAAGGCATGTTGCGCCTGCGCTGGGACAAGGCAAGGGAGAAAGCGCAGCAAAAAGCGCTGGATCAGGGCGACCCTATGCTCGCAGCAAGGATTGGAGAGTTTCAGTTTCGCGACATCCGTCCCAAGGGGGCATCGGAAATCATCGATATTGGCGACGCAAGCCTACTGCTGGGACATAGCAAACAGGAGATCACCAAACGGGTTTACAGGAGGATTGGCGCCACTGCTAAACCATCAAAATAGACAAAGTTTCGGAACGCCTATCCAAAACCGGCGTTATCTACCCAAACCCCAAAAACACAAAAGCCCCGCTTTCGCGAGGCTTTCGTATAAATCTTGGCGGGAAACCAGGGATTCGAACCCTGGAGACGCTATTAACGTCCGCCGGTTTTCAAGACCGGTGCATTCAACCACTCTGCCAATTTCCCTTTTGCATCACAGGATTATAGTAGCCCATCCCGTGTCAGCGGGCGCCATAATACCCGAATGAAACACACTGTCAAACTCTTGCCATGGCTTGTTACAGAGCGTCTGTTATGATCCTTGCGACTGAATGTTTCAAAACTGAAGGAGTGTCGCCATGCGCGAACAGAATTACGCAGTGAATGGTAACGCGCAGGCTGAGCAGCTTGAAGTCAGCCGCGTGTTGCGCAACACCTACGGCTTGCTCGCCCTTACCCTCGCATTCAGCGGCGTAATGGCGTATGTAGCGCAGCAAATGCGCGTTGGCTACCCGAATATCTTCGTCGTGCTGATCGGCTTCTACGGCCTGTTTTTCCTGACCAACAAACTGCGCGACTCGGCCTGGGGCCTGGTGTCGGCGTTTGCCTTGACCGGTTTCATGGGCTTTATCCTCGGCCCGATCCTTAACCGTTACCTCGGCATGGCCGGCGGCGCGGAAGTGGTCAGCTCGGCATTTGCCATGACTGCCCTGGTGTTTGGCGGCCTGTCGGCCTACGTGCTGATCAGCCGTAAGGACATGAGCTTCCTGGGTGGTTTCATCACCGCAGGCTTCTTCGTGTTGCTGGCGGCCGTTGTCGCCGGCATGTTCTTCCAGATCAGCGGTCTGCAGTTGGCGATCAGCGCCGGTTTCGTGCTGTTCTCCTCCGTGTGCATCCTGTTCCAGACCAGCGCGATCATCCACGGCGGTGAGCGCAACTACATCATGGCAACCATCAGCCTGTATGTATCGATCTACAATCTGTTCATCAGCCTGTTGCAGATCTTCGGCATCATGAGCCGTGATGACTGATTACTAGCGTGTCTAGTCCTGAAATAGGTTTACACCTGTTTCAGTCTCAAAACGCCCGATGCACCGCATCGGGCGTTTTGTATTTCAGGGATAAGTGCGGCCGCTCCCGATTGTAGATTTGCACCGATTCATCCACCATTTTCACTGCATCCGCCAGGTCTTTGGGACGATGCAGCAAAAACTCAGTCTTCAAAATCCCATTTATCCTCTCCGCCATCGCGTTCTGATAGCAATCATAGCCGTCAGTCATTGAGCACCTGATTCCGTGCCGGGCATGCATCCGTTGGTATAAATCGGAGCAATACTGGGCTCCGCGATCTGAATGATGAATGAGCGGTTGATTGGATTTTCGCTGACTAACAGCCTTCTGCAGTGCCCTGACCACCGACTCCGTATGCAGGCTGCCGTGCACATGATGACCCACGATTTTGCGGGAGTACGCGTCTGTTATCAGGCTGACGTAAGCGACACTTTCCCGCGTTGGGAGATAGGTAATGTCTGCGACCCAAACCTGCTCAGGTCTGCTGGCTACAACTTGTTCCGGGCCAGCTTTGAGTAGGTTGGGGTGACGGCGGAAGCGATGATGGCTATGCGTGGTTTTATGATAAGCACGTTTGCGAGGGACCAGCTCTCGCGCCTCACGCAAGATGGAAAACAGGCGGTCTCGACCGACACGTAGCGCCGCTGCGGCTTCAATTACCATCAGGTGGTGTAGTTTGCGCGTCCCAAGCCTCGGCTGGCGACGACGCTTTTCCAGAACGAATTCCACTACCTGCTGGTCTTGGCAAACTCTCGCATCAAAGGCTCGGTTGCGCTTGTAATACGCTTGGCGCGAAATGCCCATAAACAGGCAAGCCCTGGTAATGCTCAGGTCTTGGATTTGCCCTTGCGAGAGGACTTGCCGGGTCGCTTTTTTACGATGGACACACCGTAATCATTTTTCAAGACGTTCACGACAGCTTCAAAGAACTGGGCCTTCTGATTGCTCAGCGCCAATTGTTCTTCAAGCTCTTTGATCCGCTGTTCGGGTGTCAGCGGGAGGTTGGGGTCGGTCATCGGCCTGCTCCGCGGCGCTCGGATTGAGGCGCCTTGGCTCCAGTCCTGTCGGCCGTGCTTGCGTAACCAAACCAGCACCGTGGACCGGCCTTGAATGCCAAAGCGCCGTTGAGCCTCTTTATAACTCAACTCGCCTTTTTCGACTTGATCTACGACTGACAATTTAAAAGCTAGCGTGTAATCGCGCTGGCTCCGCCTTTTTCCCGTATCCATTGAATCCTCCTGAAGATCGGTCAGAAGGTGTAAACCTTATTCAGGACGGGACAGCGGCATAAAAAAGGCCCCGCATCGAACGATGCGGGGCCTTTTTGTTGTTAACGCGTCAGTACTGGTTAGGTTCCATCTCCAGGTCAACCTTGAAGCGTTCAGCAATGTCCTGCTGGATACGCAGCGCCAGGTTGGCAATGTCGTGCCCTGTGGCAGCGCCATAGTTGACCAATACGAGCGCCTGCAGCTTGTGCACGCCCGCATCGCCGTCACGAAAGCCCTTCCAGCCAGCCTTGTCGATCAGCCAGCCGGCGGCGAGCTTCATCTGCCCGTCAGCCTGCGGGTACGCCACCAGGTCCGGATACAACGCCTGCAACTCTGCGGCCAGGGTTTGCGACACCAGCGGGTTCTTGAAGAAACTGCCCGCATTGCCCAGCTCTGCCGGGTCCGGCAGTTTTTCGCGGCGGATGCTGCAAATGGCACGGCTCACGTCACTGGGCGTCGCCTCGGTGATGCCCTGCCCGGCCAGGCGCTGCTGCACCGGGCCGTAGTCGAGTTTCAAGTGACTGGCACGGCTCAAGGCAAAGCGCACACGCAGGATCAGCCAGCGCCCTGTCTCGTGCTTGAACAGACTGTCGCGGTAAGCAAAGTTGCACGCTTCGAGGCTGAAATCGCGCAACTCGCCGGTTTGGCGATCCAATGCGGTCAGGCCGGCAAAAACGTCCTTGATCTCCACACCGTAGGCGCCGATGTTCTGCATCGGCGCAGCACCGACGGTGCCGGGGATCAGGCTGAGGTTTTCCAGGCCGCAGAAACCGTGCTCCAGGGTCCACAGCACAAACGGATGCCAGGCTTCACCGGCTTCGGCCTCGACCACCACGTGCACGCCATCATCTTGCAGCACGCGAATGCCCTGGGTTGCCATGCGCAGCACCAACGCCGGGATATCCTGGGTCAACAACACGTTGCTGCCACCACCAATCACCAACAGCGGCAACGCCTGTGCGGCAGCGTAGGTCAAGGCTTCACGCACATCGGCGTCGCTATGGGCCTCGGCGAACAACTGGGCGCGCACGTCAATGCCGAAGCTGTTGAATGGCTTGAGCGATACCTGCGCAAGCACTTGCAAGGTCATAACCGCCCCTTCAATTCGATCACCAATAAATCACAGGCTCGCTCGATCAGGTCCAGAACCCGCTCAAAGCCTTGCTCGCCTTCGTAGTAAGGGTCTGGCACTTCATCCACCTCGGCGTCATACCGGCGCAGGAACAAGTCCAGCTCCGCCTTGCCTGGCCCGGGGTGCAGCGCCTTGAGATTGCGCAGGTTGCTGTGGTCCATGGCCAGGATCAGGTCATAGCGCGCAAAGTCAGCGCGGGAAACCTGCTGGGCACGCTGAGCGGACAAATCGTAGCCCCGCGCCAGTGCCGCGCGCTGGCTACGCTTGTCCGGTGGGTTGCCGACATGCCATTCACCGGTTCCGGCGGACGCCACCTCAACCTGGTCTGCCAACCCCGCCTCGCGCAATTTGTGGCGCAGGACGCCCTCAGCGGTGGGCGAACGGCAGATATTGCCCAGGCAGACGAACAAGACCTCCATCAGGCCCCCAGCAGGCGACGAACGCGCTCAAGGTCTTCCGGGGTGTCGACACCGGCAGGTGGCGCTTCGAGGGCGTCTGCCACATGAATGCGCACGCCGTGCCACAGGGCGCGTAGCTGTTCCAGGGACTCGGTGTTTTCCAGCCAGCACGGGCCCCAGCTGACGAAGTCATGCAGGAAACCGGCGCGATAGGCATAGATGCCGATATGGCGGCGATACGGCACGCCGTCCGGCAACACGTCAGGGTTGCTGGCGAAGGCGTCTCGCGCCCACGGCAATGTCGAGCGGCTGAACGTCAGCGCAAGGCCATTGATGTCGCTGACCACCTTCACCACGTTCGGGTTGAACAGGGTGGCGATGTCTTCGATCGGTTCGGCCAGGGTCGCCATGCGCGCCTCGCCATGGGCAGCCAGGTTGGCGGCGACCTGATCGATCACGCTCGGCGGGATCAAGGGCTCGTCACCTTGCACATTGACCACGATCGCATCGGCGGCCAGGCCGAGTTGCGTCGCGACTTCGGCCAGGCGATCAGTGCCGGAGTTATGGTCTTCGCGGGTTAATAACGCTTCGGCGCCGAAACCCTTGCAGGCCTCGATGATGCGCGGGTCATCGGTGGCGACCACGACCCGTTCGGCGCTGCTTTTACAGGCCTGTTCCCACACCAGCTGGATCATCGGCTTGTTGCCGATCAATTGCAGCGGCTTGCCCGGCAGGCGCGTCGATGCATAGCGTGATGGAATGACGACGGTAAAGGCTGTGGTCATTTATCCAGGCGCTCATCGGTGGTCAGGGTGCGGGCTTCGCTTTCGAGCATTACCGGGATGCCATCACGGATCGGGTAAGCCAGGCCAGCCCCCTTGCTGATCAGCTCGGTTTTGTCGGCGCTGAGCTTGAGCGGGCCTTTGCAGATCGGGCAAGCGAGGATGTCGAGCAGTTTGGTGTCCATGAGTATTTCCTGGAAGAAGCGATTTAAGGCAAGAGTCGGGCGGGCAGCAGGCGCATCAGTTGCGTGTCGAACCAGGCCACAAACGCCGGTGACGGCACTGCATCCACCGCAAGGTACCACCAGTCGGGCTGGGCGAAGGCGCGGCACTTCACCGCGTCCTTTTCGGTCATGACCAGCGGTAACGACGGCGTAAAATTCAGGACCTCTGCGCTGTAGGGCGCATGGTCGGCAAACGCATGGGGTATCGGCTGCCAGTGTAGCGTTTCAAGGGTATTGAAGAAACGTTGCGGGTTACCGATGCCGGCGACCGCATGAACCTGCTGGCCAAGCGGAAAATGATCGACCGGGCAGCGCTCGCCGGTGCTCAAGTTGATCAACGCCGTCGGTAACAGACGAAAGGCAAAACCATCCTGAGGGTCGGAGCCTGCACCGTTGTACAACAGCGCATCGACGCTGTGCAGGCGTTCCACTGGCTCACGCAACGGCCCGGCCGGTAGGCAACGGCGGTTACCCAAGCCACGGGCGGCGTCGATCAGCACCAATTCCAGGTCGCGAGCCAGGCGGTAGTGCTGCAGGCCGTCGTCAGAGAGAATCAGGTCAAGGTGCTCGCTGGCCAGCAGCGCTTGCACCGCGCGGCTACGGTCAGGATCAATCATCAGCGGCACACCGCAGCGCTGCACGATCAGCAGCGGTTCATCCCCGGCTACCGCTGCGCTGTGGCTGGCCTCGACCCGCCAGGGCAACTGTGGCGGCTTTGCACCGTAACCGCGACTGACCACCCCAACACGCAAGCCACTGCGCTGACAGTGCTGGATCAGCCACAGGATCAACGGCGTCTTGCCCGTGCCACCTACGGTAATATTCCCCACCACCACCACAGGCACCGGTGATTGGTAGATCTCCCCCTCGCCGGCCACGAAGCGCGCGCGCTTGCGCTGCACCACACGGCGATATAAGCACTCCAACGGCCGCAGCAGCATGAGTGCCGGATGCCCTTCGTACCAGGCCTTGAGCAGACGATCGGAAATGGCCATCAGGGTTGGCTCGCCGCCTCGACGGTGGTCATGCGCAGGTGGCTGAAACCCAGCTTGCCGGCAGCGTCCATGGCGGTGATAACGGCTTGGTGCTGGGTTTTGCCGTCCGCACTGATCGACAGCGGCATTTTGGTGTCGCCGCCGGACTCTTTCTGCAGGGCGTCCATCAGGCTGGCCAGGTCGTTTTTCTCGAGCAATTGGTTATTCACCGAAAAGACGCCGTCGGCACTGATGGCGATGTCCAGTTGCTTGACTTCCTGGTCTTCGGCCGGCGAGCCGCTCACCGCTTCCGGCAAGTCGACACGCAGCTGGGTTTCCCGGGTGAACGTGGTGGTGACAACAAAAAACAGCAGCAGGATAAAGACCACGTCGATCAACGACGCCAGGTTGATATCCACGTTCTCCCGTTGCTTGCGGCGAAATTTCACGCTCGGCCCTCGACGAAATCGACATCACGATCGCCCTGCACCACTTCGACCAGCTTGATGGCTTCCTGCTCCATACCGACCACCAGCTCATCGATGCGACGTTGCAGGAAACGATGGAAAAATACCGAAGGGATGCCGACCATCAGGCCCGCAGCCGTGGTAATCAACGCCTTGGAGATACCGCCCGCCAGCACGGCGGCGTTAGTGGTCATGCCGGACCCCATGAACGAGCTGAAAATATCGATCATGCCCAGCACCGTACCCAACAGGCCGAGCAACGGTGCCATGGCCGCAATGGTGCCAAGCGCGTTGATATAGCGCTCCATTTCATGGATGACCCGGGCAGCGGCCTCCTCGATGCACTCTTTCATGATCTCTCGACCATGCTTGGAGTTGGCAAGGCCGGCCGCGAGGATTTCACCTAAAGGCGAGTTGGCGCGTAATTCCTTGAGCTTTTCTTTATCCAGCTGCTTGTTCTTGATCCAGCCCCAGACTTGCCCCAACAGATGCTCAGGCGTTATCCGGCTGGCGCGCAGGGTCCACAGGCGTTCGGCAATGATGCCAAGGGCGGCGATGGAGCTCAATATAATCGGCAACATCATCCAGCCGCCGGATTTGACCAATTCCCACACAGTGAATGTCCCCTCGAAAAAGTGCGCCACTTTACCATATAGGTTCGCCAGCGTGGTTCGCCGGCCAAAGGCCCGCCGTTCACGGACCAGGGTGTTTGGTAACCCTGGATTACGGTAACGCCTCGCGCCAGAATCTACGTTGACTACGCGCAACAACCGGTGCTTGGAAGGTACCCAATTGCAGACGCACGGCCCCCCGTTCCGCGCTGTCGTAGACTTGGCTGCCCAACGCTTGATAACGCTCCATTACCTGTGGGTGGGGATGACCAAATGCATTGCCACGCCCGCGTGAGATCAGTACCGAGCTGGGCGCAAGGCGTTGCAGCAAAGGCCAGGATGAGGAGCTGCGGCTGCCATGGTGGGGCGCTTGCAGCCAATCCGTCGGCACCGCCAGCGGGGATGTGAGGAACGCCCTTTCAGCGGCTTGATCGATATCCCCCGTCAGCAGCAGGCGTTCGCCCTGGGCTTGCACGCGCAACACGCAGGATTTCGGATTAGGGCTCGTGGCGCCTGACCATTGCCACAGCTCAAACGACACGCCATCCCACTCCCATTGCTCACCACTGATGCAAGGCTGCGTATCGAGAAACGCCGGCAGCCCTGCGGACTCTCCGCCGACAACCCGCCCGACCGCAAGCGCACGGGCAACCGCGGTGGCGCCGCCGGCATGGTCAGCGTGGGCGTGGCTGATCACCATGAGGTCCAGCGCCCCTACCCCCAGTTTTTGCAGCGCCGGCAACACCACGCGCGCACCGAGGTCGGCCGCCCCGGAGCGCGGCCCTGCGTCGTAGAGCATTGTGTGATGGCGCGTGCGCAGGATCACCGCTTGCCCCTGGCCGACATCCAGTTGCAGCACCTCCACCTGCCCATGCGGCACCAGTGCCCGCGGCGGAAAGATTGCCACCATCAACATCGGCCAGCCCAGCAGCCGAAACGGCACGCCTTTGGGCAACAGCAATAACACCGCGCCCACAGCGCTTAATAACCAATAACCCACGGGCACCTCGGCAGGCACCCAGGCCGAGCGCAACCCCGCCAACAGCGTCAAGCCCCTGAACAGACCATCAAGCGCTCCACCGGCCAACCACAACAAGCCCTCGCCCACCCACGGCACCGCCATAAGCAAGGTCCCCAGCAGTGCCAGAGGCAACACCACCAAGCTGATCCACGGCACGGCAAACAGGTTGGCAACCGGCGCGCTGAGGCTGATGGGCAAGCCCAGCACCAGCAATACCGGAAACAAACCGATGGCGATCAACCCTTGGGGACGCGTCCAGGCCTGCCAGATGCGCCACGGGCCCAAGCGCCCGCTGAACGCCAGAACCAGCACCGCCACGGCTGCAAACGACAACCAGAACCCCGGCTGCAAACTGGCCAACGGCTCCAGCACCAGCACGCCATCGAGGGCGAGTAATAACGGCCACCACACGCCTAAATGCCGAAAACGCAGACGCCACAGCAATACCAGCCCGACCATCACGCAGGCCCGCTGCACCGGTACACCGAACCCCGCCAACAGGCCGTAACCGAGCGCAGCGGTAAACGCCAGGCCGCACGCCCACGGCAGCCACGGCAAGGCTCGGGGCCAGCAACCGTAGCGTGCCAGCCCGGCTACCAGGCCGTAGATCAACCCCGCGAGCAAGCCGATGTGCTGACCGGAAATCACCAGCAGGTGCACGGTTCCGGTGTCTTGCAACACCTGCCAATCCGCGGTCGCCAGCCCCGAGCCATCGCCCAGCACCAACGCCGCCAAGCCCGCCTCGCGACCTTGAGCATCAACTGCTTTCAAGCGCTGCCGGACGCTGTCACGCCAGGCATTGCGGGCCGGCGCCAGGCGTTGGCCATCCTTCACCGAACCGGTGGCCCCCATACGCTGGGCGAGCAACCAGGCCTCATAGTCAAAGCCATGAAAATTAAGCAGCCCCGCGGGCCGTTTCAAGGTGATCGCCAGCCGCCAGCGCTCGCCGCTGTTTACCGGCGGGCCACCCTGCCAGGACACTCGGATACGCTGGGGCAACCGAGCCGTACGCGACCGGCCGTCGGCCAATTCGAAGCGCACGCCGGTGCTCGTTTGCTGTGGCAGCCCAACCACACGGCCCTCTACCCACCGCGTCTGCCCGTCCAGTGCCGGCTGGAGCCGATCATTCAACGCCCATTGCGCGCTGATGCAGGCCCAACCCAACCCCAGCAGGAAGAACGCCAGCGGGTAGGTGCGAAACGGCAACAGCATCAACGCCAGCACGAACATGGCCAGCAGCCATGCGGTGGGCGGCAGTGCCGGTAAAAATCGCAGCGTAAGCAATCCAAGTCCGAGCGCGAACATGCCTGTTCTCATGAATCATCCTTTTCAAGTGATTCACTCAGTCTTAGTCGCCCGCTCAGCACGGCCTATGATGTTTTGTCACAAAGTCTGAATTTTCTGTTTATAGAATGCGGGCATACTTGCCCCTCGCACTGACCTGGACCCCTTATGCCCCGGCGCCTCTTTAAACGGTACATGCCCGATCCCACGAGTATCCGGGAACACAAGTCCTTACGATTTCTCGGCACGTTGCTGCATGACCCGAACCTCTGGCACCTGAACCGGCACTCCGTCGCGCGCGCTATGGCGGTGGGCCTGTTCGCGGCGTTTATCCCGATTCCGCTGCAGATGTTATTGGCCGCGATCCTGGCGATCGCGGTGCGCGGCAATATGCCGATTGCTGTCAGCCTGGTGTGGCTGACCAACCCGATCACCATGCCGGTGGTGTTCTTCTGTACGTACCTGACCGGGGCGTGGCTGATGAACACGCCGCCACGCAGCTTGCCCGATGACTTGACCTGGGAATGGATCAGCAGCCAGTTGAGCACCCTGTGGCAACCGTTCCTGCTGGGTTCCGTGGTGTGCGGCCTGGTGCTGGCCGCGCTGGCGTACTGCCTGACGATGGGGTACTGGCGTTGGTGGGTCGCGCACCAGTGGAAGAAGCGCAAGCAGCGTCGCGCTGGAAGCTAACCGGCCCGCAGTCGCAGATGCACGCGCAAGCCTTGCCCGCTATTTTCCGCCCACAAACGCCCGCCCTGGCGCTGTACAGCGTTGCGGGCGATGCTCAAGCCCAGGCCGAAACCGCCATTACCGGGCCGTGAGCCCTCCAATCGGGTAAACGGCGCGAAAATACGTTCCAAGTCCTGCTCGGCAATGCCGCCGCCCTGGTCTTCCAGCCAGATATGCCACTCATCACCTTCGCGACAGCCGTCCAGCGTTACCACCCCGTGGGCGGGAGAATGCCTGATGGCATTGCGCAGAATGTTTTCCAGGGCCTGGGCCAGCGCATTCAGGTTGCCCCGCACCCAGCAATCCGCCGGCAACCGGCAGGGCAAACGCGACGCCGGCCAGTGGCTTTCATAACAGGCGTTTTCCCGCAGCATGTCCCACAACGCCTGGAGCTGAATATCTTCGTTGGGCAGCGGCGCTGTTTCGCTATCCAGCCACGCCAGTTGCAGACTGTCTTCTACCAGGCGCTGCATGGCGTCGATTTCCCGACTCAATCGCTCACGCAATTGCGCCAGATCCTGCTCACTGTCACAGGCCACCCGCAATCGACTTAACGGGGTGCGCAGTTCGTGGGACATATCCCGCAGCAGCTGTTGCTGCAACAACACGGTGCCCTGCAAACGCTCGGACATGTGGTCAAAGGCCCGGCCCAACTCCCCCAATTCATCCTGGCGGCTGGTGGCCTCGTTGGACATTCGCGTATTCAATTGATCGGCCCGCCACGCATTGGCCTGCTCGCGCAATTGGTTGAGGGGCATGATCAGCAGCCGGTAGAGGCCCACACAGAGCAGCAAGGTAAACAGGCCGGGAATCACCCCATTGGTGACCACGCGCCAGAACACTTGGTAGCGCCCCGGCATAAAGCGTTGCGGCAACTCCATCACCAGCGAACCGACCCCAGCGTCCACCGGGAAGGGGATTTTCACCCACGGCAGGCCTTTAACATGCCGACTGACCGGCCACTCCAGCCCACGCAGGAAGGTCAGGCGCTGGCTCTCTTTGTCGCTCAAGGGCGTGCTGCTCAGCGACTGCAAGTCGTGCCCGATCACCCCCAGCCACGTGGATTCGCGCTTGGCCATCAGCTGTAGCCAGGCATCCACGCCTGCGCGGCCCTGCGTACTCCATGCCAGTTCCGCTCCCGCCGCATAGCCGCGCAGAATCGCCCGCGACTCTTCGGCCACATAGGCACTGCGCTGTTCCATGTATCGGCCCCACGACCAACTGAGCCAAATCATCAGTAAACAGAAGGCGATCAGCAGGCAGGCAAGTTTCCAGAATAACGAATGCTTGCCGGGCAGTTGCTCAAAGCCCTTCATCATGCACGCTCAGCACATAGCCCTTGCCCCACACGGTGCGTACTTCGCGCTCGTTGTAGCCGATGGCCTTGAGCTTGCGGCGAATCTGGCTGATGTGCATGTCCAGGCTACGGTCGTGGGGCGCATAACCGCGCTGCAACACATGCTGATAAAGGAACGCTTTGCTGAGCACTTCATCGGCATTGCGGTGCAGGGTTTCCAGCAGGCGAAATTCACTGCGGGTCAGCCCTGCCCAGAGCGTCTGGTAGCAGACGTCATACAGCTCATCGTCAAAGCACAGGGGGCGACTGTCGTCGCGTGCCGGTAAAACAGTGGGCGGCGGGCGACGGTCCAGGGCCACGCGACGCAGGATCGCCTCGATGCGTACGCGCAATTCGACCATGCTGAACGGCTTGGGCAGGTAATCGTCCGCACCGAGACGAAAGCCGCTGACGCGATCGGCTTCGGCGCCCAACGCAGACATGAGGATCACCGGGATTGTCTGGCTCTGGCGCAGATGCGTGAGGATCGACAAGCCGTCCATGCCGGGCAGCAGGATATCCATCAACACCACGTCGAACACCTGGTCACGCGCCAGTTGCAGGCCCTGTTCGCCGTTGCGACACCAGGTGACCTCAAAGCCGCAGCGGCCCAGGTGTTCATGGACGTACGCGCCCAGCACAGGGTCATCTTCGATCGTCAGGATATTGGGTAGAGCAACCACGGCGGGATTCATTAGCGTCTGCAAGTCATTCTCAATCACTGATTATTCAAGATTAAACTGTCGCAGGCAATCGCCAGCTGGCGCCCAATGGCCCGCAGATTGCGGTCTGTCATTAATTTGCGAGATTCCGCACCGCGCAAATGGCTACACTGCGCAGGTGGCGTGGGCCGGATGCCCGCGCGGATCATTGAAAACAATGTGGCAACAGGAGAGTGGCGTGCTTACAAAAATGGGGATAAAAGGCCGCGTACTGTTGCTGACCTTATTACCGACCAGCTTGATGGCCCTGCTGTTAGGGGGCTATTTCACCTGGATGCAGCTGTCGGAATTGCAGTCCCAATTGCTGCAACGCGGCGAAATGATCGCTGAACAATTGGCACCGCTGGTGGCCCCTGCGTTAAGCAGCAAGAACACCGACCTGCTGGAGCGCATCGCTACCCAGTCGCTGGAGCAACCGGACGTGCGCGCCGTGTCGTTCCTTGCGCCGGACCGTTCATCCCTGGCCCACGCCGGCCCGACCATGCTTAACCAGCCGCCCGTCGGCAACAGCTCCCACCTGCTGCAACGCACCGGCAATGACGCCACGCGCTACCTGCTGCCGGTATTCGGTCGCCATCGCAACCTTGCCGGCGAATTGATCCCCGACGAAGCTGACCGCCTGCTCGGCTGGGTCGAAGTGGAGCTTTCACACAATGGCATGTTGCTGCGCGGCTATCGCAGCCTGTTTGCCAGCCTGCTGTTGATCGCCATCGGCCTGATTTTCACCGCGGCCCTGGCGCTGCGGATCAGCCGCACGATCAACTCGCCGATCGGCCAGATCAAGCAGGCCGTGGCACAACTGAAGGACGGCAACCTGGAAACCCGTTTGCCGCCTTTGGGCAGCCAGGAGCTGGACCAATTGGCCTCGGGCATCAACCGCATGGCCGAAACCCTGCAAAATGCCCAGGAAGAACTGCAACACAGTATCGACCAGGCCACCGAAGACGTGCGCCAGAACCTGGAGACCATCGAGATCCAGAACATCGAGCTGGACCTGGCGCGCAAGGAGGCCCTGGAAGCCAGCCGTATCAAGTCGGAATTCCTCGCCAACATGAGCCATGAAATCCGCACGCCACTCAACGGCATCCTCGGCTTTACCCACCTGCTGCAAAAAAGCGAGCTGTCGCCGCGTCAGTTGGATTACCTGGGCACCATCGAGAAATCTGCCGACAACCTGTTGGGCATCATCAACGAAATCCTCGATTTCTCGAAAATCGAAGCGGGCAAGCTGGTGCTCGACAGCGTGCCGTTCAACCTGCGCGATTTGCTGCAAGACACATTGACCATCCTCGCCCCCGCCGCCCATGCCAAACAGCTGGAACTGGTCAGCCTGGTGTACCGCGACACGCCGTTGGCGCTGGTGGGTGACCCGCTGCGCCTCAAACAGATCCTCACCAACCTGATCAGCAATGCGATCAAGTTCACCCGCGAGGGCACCATCGTCGCCAGGGCGATGGTCGAGGACGAACAGGAAGACAGCGTCCAACTGCGCATCAGCGTGCAAGACACCGGCATCGGGCTGTCCAACCAGGATGTACGCGCGCTGTTCCAAGCCTTCAGCCAGGCCGACAACTCGCTGTCGCGGCAACCGGGCGGCACCGGCCTGGGCCTGGTGATCTCCAAGCGCCTGATCGAGCAGATGGGCGGTGAAATCGGGGTCGACAGCACGCCGGGCGAAGGTTCGGAGTTCTGGATCAGCCTGAACCTGCCCAAAACCCGCGACGACGCCGAAGACCTGCCCTCCGCGCCGCTGCTCGGCCGTCGTGTGGCCGTGCTGGAAAACCACGAGTTGGCGCGCCAGGCCCTGCAACATCAACTGGAAGACTGCGGCCTGGAAGTCACGCCATTCAATACCCTGGAAAGCCTCACCAACGGCATCACCAGCGCCCATCAGACCGAACAGGCAATTGACCTGGCCGTGCTCGGCATCACCGCCAATGACATTCCGCCCGAACGCCTCAACCAGCATCTCTGGGACCTTGAACACCTGGGTTGCAAAGTGCTGGTGCTGTGCCCGACCACCGAGCAGATGCTGTTCAACCAGTCGGTGCCCAACCCCAACAGCCAATTGCAGGCCAAGCCGGCCTGTACGCGCAAGCTGCGCCGTGCCCTTGCCGACCTGATCAGCCCGCGCCCGTTGCGCAGTGAGCCTGGTGAGCCCCTGTCCAGCCGCGCACCCCGTGTGCTTTGCGTGGACGACAACCCGGCAAACCTGCTGCTGGTGCAAACCCTGCTCGAAGACATGGGTGCCAAGGTCCAGGCCGTGGAAAGCGGTTACGCGGCCATCGACGCTGTGAAGCAGGAAACCTTCGACCTGGTGCTGATGGACGTGCAAATGCCCGGTATGGACGGCCGCCAAAGCACCGAGGCGATCCGCCAATGGGAAAGCGAGCGCCACGGCACGCCATTGCCGGTGGTCGCCCTCACCGCCCACGCCATGGCCAACGAAAAACGCGCCCTGCTGCAAAGCGGCATGGACGACTACCTGACCAAACCCATCAGCGAGCGGCAACTGGCCCAAGTGGTGTTGAAATGGACCGGCCTGGCCCTGCGCAACCAAGGGCCGGAACGCACCACTGACAGTTTTGGCCCAGGCGTACAACTGCTGGTACTGGACCATGACGAAGGCCTGCGCCTGGCGGCCAACAAAGCTGACCTGGCGGCCGATATGCTCGCCATGTTGCTGGCCTCGCTGGAAGCTGATCGCCTGGCCATTACCGCCGCCCGTGAAGCCAAAGACAACAACGCCCTGATCGAGCGCGTCCACCGCTTGCATGGCGCCACGCGCTACTGTGGTGTGCCGCAATTGCGCGCCGCCTGCCAACGTGCAGAAACCTTGCTTAAGCAAGACGACGCCAAAGCCGTCACCGCGCTGGACGAGCTGGACATGGCCATTGCACGGCTGGCCAGCGAGGCGCGCGTCAGCGTTTAAGGCGCCTGTGTGGGGGCGGGCAAGCCCGCGCCCACCGGGGTCATGTATTTTTTTCCGCGAGTGCAGGGAGCTTTTTCATGCGCGTGATTCTTTTCAGCAGCCAGACCTACGACCGTGACAGTTTTCTCGGCGAGCCACTGCCAACCGGCCTTGAACTGCAATTTCAACCTGCCCGGCTCAACCTCGACACCGTGGCCCTGGCCGAACACCACGACGTGGTCTGTGCGTTTATCAATGATGACCTCAGCGCTCCGGTGCTGGAACAGTTGGCCGCAGGCGGCACGCGCCTGATTGCCCTGCGCTCGGCCGGTTACAACCATGTCGACTTGCCCGCCGCCAAGCGCCTGGGCCTGAGCATCGTGCGCGTTCCTGCCTACTCGCCTCACGCGGTGGCCGAGCACGCGGTCGCGCTGATCCTGGCCCTCAACCGCCGCCTGCACCGCGCCTACAACCGCACCCGCGACGGTGATTTCAGCCTGCATGGACTGACCGGTTTCGACCTGGTGGGCAAGACCGTCGGCGTGGTCGGCACCGGGCAGATCGGGGCCACGTTCGCGAAAATCATGGCCGGGTTCGGCTGCCAGTTGCTCGCCTTTGACCCCTTCCCCAACCCGCAGGTCCAGGCCCTCGGCGCCCGTTACGTCAGCCTGCCTGAACTGCTGGCGCAAGCGCAGATCATCAGCCTGCACTGCCCGCTGACCGCCGACAGCAAGCACCTGATCAACGCCCGCTCTTTGGCGCAGCTGCAACCTGGCGCGATGCTGATCAACACCGGTCGCGGTGGTTTGGTAGAGACCCCGGCGCTGATCGAAGCCCTCAAGGACGGCCAACTCGGCTACCTGGGGCTGGACGTGTACGAAGAAGAGGCCCAACTGTTTTTTGAGGACCGCTCCGACCTGCCCCTGCAAGACGATGTGCTCGCGCGCCTGCTGACCTTCCCCAACGTGATCATCACCGCACACCAGGCATTTCTTACCCGTGAGGCCCTGGCGGCAATCGCCGGCACCACCTTGGCCAACATTGCCGCCTGGGCCAATGGCCAGCCGCAGAACCTGGTCGACGGTTGATCAGCGGTCACATACCAGGCTCATGATCGGCCGGCACCCGTGATAGGATGCCGCGCCTATTTGGAGGATCCATGGCCGAACACGATTTCCGCTTCAGCTTGCTGAGCCCGCAACACACCCTGATCGAATGCCGCGCCCTGGTGCCGGGCCGTTACCAAGTCACTGGCAACGGCGGTTCGATCAAGCATGGCGACATTCTGATCGTCACCCTGCGCGGCAGTAAAACCCTGTCGATGCGCCTGACCGTCGAAGGTGACGCGCGCTATTCCATCCGTCCGGCGGGCCAATGGGTCGCCATGGCCCAGGGGCCGAAATTCGGCGAGCTGGAGATTCACACCTGGAAGGTCAATTGCGACAGCTGCGACAGCGTGCTGGAGTTTGAATTCGCGGTGGAAACCAAGCTGACCAAAGAGCCGCTGCAACCGGCCGCCAACGCGCGCATCAAGGAATTGGGCTGGGCCAGCGAAGGCGACAAGCACCGCTGCCCGAAATGCCAGCAGGCCGCGCAATGAAAGGCGCGCTTATGCTCGCCGCCATCGCGGTTGGCCTGACGGGCTGTGCCGGGGATGCCGTGAAGCTTGAGCAGGATCACAGCTATGTCGTGGAATGGATTGGCGAGCGCCCGCTGATGGACTACGCCAACCTGACCGTCACCCTCGGTGCCGATGGCCGCGCCTATGGCAATGGCGGCTGCAACCACTGGTTCGCACCGTACACCGTCGAGGGCGACAAGCTCAGCTTCGGCAAGATCGGCAGCACCCGCAAACTGTGCGCCGAGGCCTTGATGGAGCAGGAACACCGCTTCTTCCAGGCCCTGCAAGGCGTTGAGCGTTGGGACATCTCGCCGATCGAGCAGACGCGCTTCTGGCCGGCCGACGGCAAGCCGATTCGCCTGTGGCTTGAAGAAGGCTGATAGCCCCGATCCAGATACGGGTGAGGTCTAAATGTGGGAGGGGGCTTGCTCCCGATAGCCGTGGGTCAGTCCACTAATAAGTCGCTGACAGACTGCCATCGGAAGCAAGCCCCCTCCCACATTGGTTTGTGGTTGCTTTAGCCGCGTAAGGCTTTAAGTTTGGCCAACACGCCTTGCGCTGTCTGCTCACCCATCAACTGTTCACGCACCTTGCCCTTGTCATCAATGATGTAGGTCACTGGCAACGCCTCACTGCGCGGAATATCAAAAATCTCCTCGGGGTTCTGCGCCAGCACGGTGAACTTGATCCCCAGCTTCTCGCTGGCGGCCTTGAGTTCTTCACCCTGTACGTTGTCGAAATTGACCCCGAACACGCCCACGTTCTGCCCTTTCAACTGCTCGGCCAAGGCATTCAGTTCGGGAATTTCCGTACGGCACGGGCCACACCATTCGGCCCAGTAGTTGACCACCACCCATTGTTTGTCCAAGCGTTCGGCCGCCACTTTCTTGCCGTATTGGTCAACGCCGTAATCGTTACCGCAGCCGCTGAGCAGCAGGGTTGTGATGATCGCCAATGCACCGATCAGTCGCCTAGTCATGGGGTAATCCTTCGCAAAAATGAACGTTGGCTGCGACCTATCGCCTCTTACGGTTTAAGGACGGGCCGCAGCGCAGGTAGAATACCCGCCACCTTACGCAAGATGCGACCCGCACATGACCGATCTGACGCTTTATCACAACCCGCGCTGCTCGAAATCCCGCGGAGCGCTCGAACTGCTGGAAGCTCGCGGCCTCAATCCGAGCGTGGTTCGCTACCTCGAAACCCCGCTGAACGCCGCGCAATTAAAGGCTTTGCTCGGCAAGCTGGGGATCAGCGCGCGCCAACTGCTGCGCACCGGCGAAGAGGAATACAAAGCCCTCAACCTGACCGACGCCAGCCTCAGCGAAACCCAGTTGATCGCCGCCATCGCCGAACATCCGAAGCTGATGGAACGCCCGATTCTGGAAACCCGCGATAAAGCCATCATTGGCCGTCCGCCGGAAAACGTGCTGGAGATCCTGCCGTGACTGCGCCCTATGTGCTGGTGTTGTATTACAGCCGCAATGGTTCGGTGAGCGAAATGGCCCGTCAGATTGCCCGAGGTATCGAGCAAGGTGGCCTGGAAGCGCGCTTACGTACCGTGCCGGCGATCTCCGCCGAATGCGAAGCCGTGGCGCCGAGTATCCCGGACGAAGGCGCGCTGTATGCAAGCCTGGATGATTTGAAAAACTGCTCGGCCCTGGCCCTCGGCAGCCCGACGCGCTTCGGCAACATGGCCGCACCGCTCAAATACTTTCTGGATGGCACCAGCAACCTGTGGCTCACCGGCGCGCTCGTCGGCAAGCCCGCGGGTGTATTCACTTCCACCGCCAGCTTGCATGGCGGCCAGGAAACCACACTGATGTCGATGCTGTTGCCGCTGTTGCACCACGGCATGCTGATCACCGGCCTGCCTTACAGCGAGCAGGCGCTGCTGGACACCCAGGGCGGCGGCACGCCGTATGGCGCCAGCCATCACGCCGGGCCCGATGGCAAGCGCATGCTCGATCAACACGAAATCACCCTGTGCCGCGCCTTGGGCTTGCGCCTGGCCAACACCGCCGTGTTGCTGGAGAACGGCCGTGGCCAGAAAGCCTAAAGTCCTGCCGCCCCGGGCGTGGCTGGAACCACGGGTCAAGGTCGCACGGGTGCTGAGCCTGCTGGCGTTTCTTGGGTTGGTGGGTTTGTTGTGCGGGTATTACCTGTTCGTCGCCGACCTGCACGGCGCACGTCCATGGGTAATCCTGCTCATCGAACTGGTGCCATTGGTGTTGTTGGCCCCAGGGATGCTGCTCGGCAGCGCGCGCGGGCATTCGTGGATGTGCTTTGTGGTGAACCTGTACTTCATCAAGGGCGCGCTGGCCGCGTATGACCCGAACCGGCAGTGGTTCGGCGTGCTGGAAATGCTCGCGAGCCTGGCGGTGTTTTGCACCGCGTTGTTGTATGTGCGGTGGCGGCATCAGTTGAATCGGCGGTTGGCTGAGGCCTGATAGAGATTCGGCGCCTGATAGTCAGTCTTCGCGAGCAAGCCCGCTCCCACATTTGTCCGCGTACATCCTTTGGAATGCGGTCGAATGTGGGAGCGGGCTTGCTCGCGAAGGCATCACCTCGGTCTCAATGGTTGACGGTGTAAGCCAGCATCATCGACAACTGGCACATCGGCCGCCCACTCTGGGCGTGCCACTGGTTGAACGCGCCCTGCACCGTCGCCAGATCACGCAGGCTGGTCGGCGCTTTGTCGACGATTTTCTGCGCATTCAAGGCCGCCACCACGTCGTCGCTCGGCACAAAGGTGTCCTTGCCTACCATGCGCAGGAAGCGCGGCGCCGACAGCCCGCCCAATTGATGGCCGTGCTTGCTCAGGTACTTCCACAAACCGACGATATCGGTCACTGGCCAGTCGGCGATAAACGCGCCGAAACTGCCCTTTTCCTGCTCGATGTCCAGCATCATCTGCGCATTGCGCGGCACACTTTTGAGTTTGCCCAGGTGACGGATGATACGAGTGTCCTGCATCAAGCGCTCCAGGTGCTCTGCGCCCATCAACACCACCTTTTCCGGGTCGAAGCCGAAGAAGACCTGCTCGAACGCAGGCCACTTCGAATCCACCACACTGTGCTTCAGGCCCGCGCGGAATACGCGCAGCGCGAGGGTCGACAGGTAACGGTCATCACTGATTTTGCGCAATTGCGCCGGGGTCTTGGGTACAGGCAGATGGGCTTCCAACTCGGCCGCCGAACCGAAGCGGTTCAGACAATATTCGTGCAGCCACTTGTAATCGCGCATGCCCTCTCCTGGCAATTGAATTGAAAACGGCGCCCGCAAGCGCCGTCTTTCAGAGCGTTGAAACGGGCTAGAGGTTCACAACATTGACGAAGCGCGAAGCGGCGGTCTCATCAATTTTCAGGCTGGTGAAGTCGAACAGGTTGCGGTCGGCCAATTGCGACGGCTGCACATTCTGTAAGCTGCGGAAGATGCTTTCGGTGCGCCCGGGTGTCTTGCGTTCCCAATCCACGAGCATTTCCTTGACCACCTGGCGTTGCAGGTTTTCCTGGGAGCCACACAGGTTGCACGGGATGATCGGGAATTGCTTGAAGTCGGAGTAGGCCTGGATGTCTTTCTCGTTGCAGTACGCCAGCGGGCGGATCACCACGTTGCGCCCGTCATCGGCGCGCAGCTTGGGCGGCATGGCCTTGAGCGAGCCGTTGAAGAACATATTGAGGAAAAACGTCTCGACGATGTCATCGCGGTGATGACCGAGGGCCATCTTGGTCGCGCCGATTTCATCGGCAAAGGTGTAGAGCGTGCCACGGCGCAGGCGCGAGCACAGCGAACAGGTGGTTTTGCCTTCCGGGATCAGTTCCTTGACCACCGAATAGGTGTCTTTCTCGACGATGTGATACTCGACGCCCAATGCTTTCAGATAGGCCGGCAGGACATGCTCGGGGAAACCCGGTTGTTTCTGGTCCATGTTGACGGCGACGATCTCGAACTTGATCGGTGCGACCTTCTGCAGGTGCAGCAGCACGTCAAGCAGGGTGTAGCTGTCTTTGCCGCCGGAGAGGCAGACCATGACCTTGTCGCCCTCTTCGATCATGTTGAAATCGGCGACCGCTTCACCGGCCAGGCGACGCAGGCGTTTTTGCAGTTTGTTCTGGTTGACCGTAAGAGTGCCCATGGCGCTTGGATCCGCTAGAGGTGTGTGACGAAAAGCGCGGTATTTTAGCGGTAAGGACGCCCAAGTTCCAAGGTGGGAGCGCGCCCGCAGCCCACCCTGCCGTTCGCGTGGCGGCCGACAGACCTCACCGCGATTAGCGCCAATGTTTACAGCGCAATTTGCTCTAAAGCCCTACAGTTTTTCCGGTCATGACTTCCTATACTGCGACTTGAGGTCGCACAACTATCCAGGACCTTTGAGGCCATTTGGCCCGTGGGCGCTCCGATGGGGGGCGATGGTAATTACGACAGGAGTGACTGGCATGATCCATCACGTCGTGGGGCTGTTTACCCATCCCGACCAGGAATGGCGGGAAATTCGTGGCGATAAAGAAGAAAGTATCGGCCACATGTACCTCACTCACACCTTGATTCTCGCGGCGATCCCCGCCGTCTCTGCCTTTATCGGCACCACCCGCGTCGGCTGGGTCATTGGCAACCGCTCCCCGGTCATGCTGACCCAGGAAAGCGCACTGTGGATGACCCTGATGTCGTATGCGGCCATGCTTGGCGGCGTGGCGGTGATGGGCGCGTTCATTCACTGGATGGCCCGTACCTATGACGCAAGCCCCAGCATGGCGCGGTGTGTCGCGTTTGCCACTTACACGGCGACCCCACTGTTTATCGGCGGGCTGGCAGCGCTCTACCCGCACATGTGGCTGGGAATGGTCGTGGGCACGGCGGCGATCTGCTACACGGTGTACCTGCTGTATGTGGGGCTGCCGACCTTTATGAGCATTGACCCGGACGAGGGCTTCCTGTTTTCCAGCTCGGTACTGGCCGTGGGCCTGGTGGTACTGGTGGCGATCATGGCGTTTACTGTGATCGTCTGGGGCCTGGGCGTGGGACCGATCTATACCAATTAGGCTGATAAACCCTGGGCAAGGCCACCGCAAGGTGGCTTTGTGCGTTATGCATGACCATTCGGCGCCTGACAGATTCGGAAACACCTGCTTTTGCGGCATACTGGACGTCTCTGGAGATATGTACAGCATGCCCGAGCAACTCAATACCCGCGTCGAAGATTGTTTCCTGCAAGCCGAATCCTTTTTCAAACGAAGCTTTAAACGCCCCCAGGTCAGCCTCAAGCTGCGGGGCCAGAAAGCCGGTGTCGCGCATTTGCACGAGAACCTGCTGCGCTTCAACCCACAGTTGTACCGCGAAAACAGCCAGCACTTCCTTAAACAGACCGTGGCCCATGAAGTGGCGCACCTGATTGCCCACCAATTGTTTGGCGAGCGCATCCAGCCCCATGGCGAGGAATGGCAATTGATCATGCGCGGGGTTTACGAACTGCCGCCGGATCGCTGCCACACCTATGCAGTCAAGCGTCGACAAGTGACCCGCTATATCTACCGCTGCCCGTGTGCCGACAGCGACTTCCCGTTCTCAGCCCAGCGGCATGGGTTGGTGAACCAGGGGCGGCGTTATTTGTGCCGACGGTGCCGGCATACCTTGGTGTACACCGGGGAAACTCGGGTGGAGTGATGGAGGGTGCCTGCGGTAGCGCCTGCCCGGGCACTACCCAACCACCTTGGCCCGCCGCAAGGCGTCGATCCGCTGAGCACTGAAGCCTAACTCGGCGAGCACTTCATCACTGTGCGCCCCCACAGCCGCGCCAATATGCCGAGGCTGCGGCAACCCGTCGGAAAACTTCAACGGACAGGCGATTTGCGCCTGGGTCGAGCCATCGCCGCGCGGCACCTGGCTGACCAGTTGCCGCGCCTTCAACTGCGGATGCTCCACAGCCTCACTCAAGCTCAGTACCGGCTCGACACATGCATCCAGCCCGGCAAATAGCTCGCACAACTCATCAAAGCTGCGTTTCTCGAACTCGACCTGCAATCCCAGCTTCAGCGCTTTTTGCTGTTCCGGTTTGGGCGACAGGCCGTGGGCCGCCAACTCCGGCCGCCCCAATCCCGCGCACAAGGCCTGCATAAACGCGGGTTCCAGACTGCCGACCGACATCCAGCGGCCATCGCGGGAGCGGTAATAATCGTAGAAGCTGCCGCCGTTCAGCACATGCGTCTCCCAACCCGGCTCCACACCACAGGCCAGATACCCTGCCCCGGCCATCGCGTTCAGGCTGAACGAGCAATCGGTCATGCTCACATCCAGGTATTGGCCAACCCCGGTCTGTTGTCGGGCAATCACCGCCGCGAGCAAACCGACTACCGCGTGCAGCGAACCACCGCCGACATCCGCCAATTGCACGCCGAGCGGCAGCGGCCCGCTGTCTTGACGACCGGTGTAACTGGCGACACCGGCCAGCGCCAGGTAGTTGATATCGTGCCCGGCCCGGTCTTTGTAAGGGCCGGTCTGGCCATAGCCGGTAATCGACACATAAATCAGCTTCGGGTTGATCGCCTTCAACGCCTCATAACCCAGGCCCAGACGCTCCATCACCCCAGGCCGGAATTGCTCAAGGACGATGTCGTAGTCTTTGACCAACTCGCGCACGATCTCCAGGGCCTCGGCCTGCTTGAGATCCAGCGCCAGGCTGCGTTTATTGCGATTGAGATAGGCATGGCTCGCCGATGTCCCCTGATCATGCGGCGGCAACACCCGCAAGAGGTCCATGCGCGTGGGCGATTCGATGCGCAATACCTCGGCGCCCATGTCCGCCAGCATCAAGGACGCGAACGGACCCGGCAGCAAGGTGGAAAAATCCAGCACTTTGAGCGAAGCCAAGGGACCTGCCATGGCGACTCCATTTGGGGTTCGAATGCCCACAGCGTAGGCAGCCTTGCGCCTGGCGGCAATCGTCAGAACAATCACCGCGAGTGACCGTTTTGATCACGGCGGGCTTTTTCGCGGCGGCGGCTTTATGATTGGCCTACGTTTGCTTGCAGAGTGTTCCATGAAGTTTGCGATTGCGTTGTTTTCCGCCGCCCATGCGCCCTCCTCGCGCCGCGCCTTGCTGTTCGCACAGGCCGCGCTGGCCGGTGGGCATGAGATTGTGCGGCTGTTTTTTTATCAGGACGGGGTGTACAGCGCCTCCACTAACATCGTTGCGCCCCAGGATGAGCAAGACATCGCCCGGCAATGGCGCGAGTTTGTCAGCGCGCACCAGCTCGACGGCGTGGTGTGCATCGCCGCTGCCTTGCGCCGCGGCGTGCTGAACAAGGAAGAGGCCACGCGCTATCAACGCAGCGCTGTGAACCTCGACGCGCCGTGGGCGCTGTCGGGCCTTGGGCAGTTGCATGACGCCGCCCAGGCCGCTGACCGCCTGATCTGCTTTGGAGGGCCGTGAGATGTCCAAATCCTTATTGGTAATCAGCCGTCAGGCACCGTGGTCCGGGCCGAGCGCGCGTGAAGCGCTGGATATCGTGCTGGCCGGTGGCGCATTTGATCTGCCGATCGGCCTGCTGTTTATGGATGACGGCGTGTTTCAGCTGGCGCCACACCAGGACGCCAAGGCCGTGCAGCAAAAAGACCTCAGCGCCAACTTGCAGGCGTTGGGCCTGTTCGGGATCGATGACGTGTTTGCCTGCAGCCACAGCCTGGCCGCGCGCGGGCTCGCGCCACCCGCCAGTGCTCAGGCCTTGGGCAACGAGCAGATTTCCCAACTGATTGACCGTTACGACCAGGTGATTACCCTCTGATGTCGACTTTACATGTGGTGTCCCACTCCCCATTCACCGATAGCCGCCTCGCCAGTTGCCTGCGCGTTTGCGGCGCCGAAGACGCGATCCTGCTGTGCGGCGATGGCGCCTACGGCCTGCACGATGCAGCGCTGCACACCAAGGGCGTGAAGGTCTTTGTGCTGGCCGAAGACATGCAGGCGCGCAATCTGCCCCTGCCAGACTGGGCCGACAGCGTGGACTATCCAGGGTTCGTGCAGTTGTCGATCGACTACGACAAGGTCAACACCTGGCTATGAACACCTTGACCGTAGGTTCGCGCACCCTGGAACTGGACAAGGACGGCTATCTCGTCGACCTGAATCAATGGTCCACCGACGTGGCCAACGCCCTTGCCGCCGCCGAACGTCTGGAATTGACGGCAGACCACTGGGAAATCCTCGAACTGCTGCGGGGTTTCTACGCCGAGTTTCAGTTGTCCCCCGCCACGCGCCCACTGATCAAGTACACCGCCTTGAAACTGGGCCCGGAAAAGGGCAATAGCCTGCACCTCAACACACTGTTCAACGGCACTCCCGCCAAACTCGCCGCCAAGCTGGCGGGCCTGCCCAGGCCGACGAATTGCTTATGACCGATTTTGCCCCGCTGCCCCTTCAAACCCCTGCCGAACACCCGTTTGCGCAGTTCGTGCGCATCCTGGGCAAAGGCAAGCGCGGCGCGCGCAACCTCACCCGCGAAGAAGCCCGTGAGGCCATGGGCATGCTGCTCGACGAAAAAGTCGAAGACACCCAGCTCGGCGCCTTCCTGATGTTGCTGCGGCACAAGGAAGAAAGCCCGGAAGAACTCGCCGGGTTTACCGAAGCGGTGCGCGAACGCCTGAATGCGCCGGCGTTGAACGTTGATATCGACTGGCCTACCTACGCCGGCAAAAAACGCCACCTGCCGTGGTATTTGCTGGCGGCCAAATGCCTGGCGCAGAACGGTGTGCGCATCCTGATGCACGGCGGCGGCGCTCACACCGCTGGCCGGTTGTACACCGAGCAATTGCTGGACGGGCTGCAGATCCCGTTGTGCCGTAATTGGCAGCAGGTTGAAAGCGCGTTCGAACACGGCAACCTGGCGTTTATGCCTCTGGGTGACTGGGCACCGCAACTGCAACGCATGATTGATTTGCGTAACACCCTGGGCCTGCGCTCGCCGATCCATTCCCTGGCGCGTCTGCTCAACCCGCTGAATGCACGTTGCGGCCTGCAAAGTATTTTCCACCCCGGTTATCAGGGCGTGCACCGTGACGCCAGCGGCCTGCTCGGTGACAACGTGATTGTGGTCAAGGGCGATGGTGGCGAGGTCGAGATCAACCCCGACACCTTGAGCCACCTCTATGGCACCACCGGCGGCGAAAGCTGGGACGAAGAGTGGCCCGCCCTCTCCGACCAGCGCCACGTCAAACCCGCGACCCTGGAGCCCGAGCATTTGAAAGCGCTGTGGCGCGGCGATGTCGAGGACAGCTACCCGCAACTGGCCCTGATCGCCACCATGGCCCTCGCCTTGCGCGGCCTCGGCCACCCACGGGAACAGGCCTTTGAACTGGCCCAGCATTACTGGGACGCGCGGGACAAATCGATTTAATCGATCATTACCCCGCAGTCTTTGCGCTTTTAGTTCGAACTCATCCCTTTAGACTGGGCTCCAACGCTTATTAGCCAAGGAGCCAGTCATGGGTTTGCTGATCGAAGGACACTGGAAAGACCAGTGGTACGAAAGCAGTGCAGACGGCGCTTTCCAGCGCGAACAGGCGCAACGGCGTCACTGGGTGACAGCCAACGGCGAGCCCGGCCCCAGCGGCGAAGGCGGCTTCCAGGCAGAAGCCGGTCGCTATCATCTGTATGTTTCCCTCGCCTGCCCGTGGGCCCACCGCACCTTGATCCTGCGCAAGCTCAAGGGCCTGGAAAGCCTGATTGACGTTTCCGTGGTCAGTTGGCTGATGCTGGAAAACGGCTGGACCTTCGACAAGGCCCACGGCTCCACCGGCGACAGGCTCGATGGGTTCGAATTCATGCACCAGCGCTACACCGCGGACACTGCCGACTACACCGGCCGCGTCACCGTACCGGTGCTCTGGGACAAAAAGCTCAAGCGCATCGTGAGCAATGAATCCGCGGAAATCATCCGCATGTTCAACAGCGCCTTCAACGACCTGACCGGCAACACGCTGGACTTCTACCCCGAAGCACTACGTGCAAGCATCGACGCGCTGAACGACCGCATCTACCCGGCCATGAACAATGGCGTGTACCGCGCAGGCTTCGCCACCTCGCAAAAGGCCTATGAAAGCGCATTTGATGATGTGTTTGCCGAGCTCGATCACCTGGAGCGGCACTTGGACGCGCACCGTTACCTGGCCGGTGAATACCTGACCGAAGCCGATGTGCGGCTGTTCACCACGCTGATTCGTTTTGATGCGGTGTATTACAGCCACTTCAAATGCAACCTGCGGCGGATTGCCGATTATCCGAACTTGTCGAACTGGCTGCGGGAGATGTACCAATGGCCGGGCGTGGCCGAGACGGTGGATTTTGCGCACATCAAGGGGCATTACTACGCGAGCCATCGGACGATCAATCCGACGGGGATTGTGCCGAAAGGGCCGTTGCAAACCTTTGATGCCGGGCATGACAGGAAGCGGCTAAGTGGCAAAGGCGTCCAGGGCTGATCCGAATCAGTCGCTGTGTTTGAAGGCCTCATCGGGGGCAAGCCCCCTCCCACATTTGGGTCTGTGCACACAGGCCAATGTGGGAGCGGGCTTACCTGCGATGCGTTAAAGGATCAGACCTGGGATTGCGCGCCCTCAAACCACTTGAGCTTCTCGCGCAACACCACCACTTCACCGACGATGACCAAGGTCGGCGCGTGCACTTCATGCTCCGCCACCATGCGCGGCAAGTCCGCCAGGGTGCCGGTAAACACGCGCTGATTGGACGTGGTGCCCTGCTGGATCAACGCCGCCGGGGTATCCGCTGCGCGACCGTGCTTGATCAGTTGTTCGCAGATGATCGGCAAGCCAATCAACCCCATGTAGAACACCAGGGTCTGCGACGGCCCCACCAGATCCTGCCAAGGCAGGTCTGACGTCCCGTTCTTCAAATGCCCGGTGATAAACCGTACCGACTGGGCATAGTCACGGTGCGTCAGCGGAATCCCGGCATAAGCCGCGCAGCCACTGGCGGCGGTGATGCCCGGCACTACCTGGAACGGAATGCCATGGGCCGCCAGCTCCTCGATCTCTTCGCCACCACGACCAAAGATGAACGGATCGCCACCTTTGAGGCGCAGCACGCGCTTGCCTTGCTTGGCCAGGTCCACCAATTGCTGGTTGATCTGGTCTTGCGGCACGGCATGGTCGGCGCGACGTTTGCCGACGTAAATGCGCTCGGCATCACGGCGGCACAGTTCGAGAATCGCCGGAGCAACCAGACGGTCATACAGCACCACGTCGGCTTGCTGCATCAGGCGCAGGGCGCGGAAGGTCAGCAGGTCCGGATCACCCGGGCCTGCGCCCACCAAATAAACCTCGCCCGGCGCGTACGGTGGCGCGCCGTTGACCTTTTCAATCAGCAAGCGCTCAGCTTCATCGCCCTGCCCGGCCAACTGTCGGTCGGCGATCGGCCCCTGGAAAACCTCTTCCCAAAACGCACGACGCTGCTGAACGTCCGGGTACAAACCTTTGACCTGGGCACGGAAGCGCGCCGCCAACCCGGCCAACTGGCCGTAAGTGGACGGAATCCAGGTTTCCAGCTTGGCCCGGATCAAGCGCGCCAGCACCGGCGCATCGCCGCCGCTGGACACTGCAATCACCAACGGTGAACGGTCGACAATCGCCGGGAAGATCACGCTGCACAAGGCTGGCGCGTCCACCACATTGACCGGCACACAACGACGCTTGGCATCACTGGACACTTGCGCGTTCAGCGGCTCGTCGTCCGTCGCCGCGATAATCAGCACGCAACCATCAAGGTCGGGCTCCTGATAACCGCGCAAAATCAGTTCCCCGCCACTGCCCAGTACCAATTCACGCAACTGGTCTTCGATCTGGGGAGCAACCACCCGCAGCAACGCACCGGCGTCGGCCAGCAGCCGGGATTTGCGCAACGCAATCTCCCCGCCACCGACGACCAACACACGACTGCCGCGCAGGTTATGAAACAGCGGCAGAAATTCCATTTAGCCGATGACCTCAACGCCCGCCATGTAAGGCTTGAGCACCTCAGGCACACGGATCGAACCGTCAGCCTGCTGGTAGTTTTCCAGCACGGCTACCAGGGTGCGACCCACCGCCAGCCCCGAACCGTTGAGGGTATGCACCAGTTCCGGCTTGCCGGTTTCCGGGTTACGGAAACGCGCCTGCATGCGACGGGCCTGGAAATCACCGCAGTTGGAGCACGACGAAATTTCGCGGTATTTGTCCTGGCTCGGCACCCACACTTCAAGGTCGTAGGTCTTCACGGCGCTGAAGCCCATGTCGCCGGTGCACAGCGCCAGCACGCGGTAAGGCAGCTCAAGCAGTTGCAGGACGCGCTCGGCGTTGGCAGTCAGGCCTTCCAGGGCTTCCATGGAGGTCGACGGCTCAACCACTTGCACCATCTCGACCTTGTCGAACTGGTGCTGGCGGATCATGCCGCGGGTGTCACGGCCCGACGCACCAGCTTCACTGCGAAAGCATGGGCTGTGAGCGACGAACTTGATCGGCAGCTGTTTGGCATCGAGGATCTCGCCGGCCACAATATTGGTCAGCGACACTTCGGCCGTCGGGATCAGGTACAAATCAGCTTCGCCATCACGGCTGATCTTGAACAGGTCTTCTTCGAATTTCGGCAACTGGCTGGTGCCCATCAGCGCCGGCGCCTGCACCAGATACGGGGTGTAGGCTTCTTCGTAGCCGTGTTCGCCGGTATGCAGGTTGATCATGAACTGCGCCAGGGCACGGTGCATGCGCGCAATCGGACCGCGCAGCAAGGCAAAACGCGCGCCGGACATCTTGGCGGCAGTTTCGAAATCCAGGCCACCGGTCAATTCGCCCAGGGCAACATGGTCCTTGATCTCGAAATCAAAGGCTTTGGGTGTGCCCCAACGGCGCACTTCGACGTTGCCGTCTTCGTCTTCGCCAATCGGCACGGACTCGTGCGGCAGGTTGGGAATGCCCAGCAGGATCGAATCCAGCTCGCTCTGAATGCCTTCCAGCTCGACTTTGCCGTCGGACAGCTCGGTGCCCATGCGCTCGACGTCCGCCATCAACGGCGCAATGTCTTCGCCGCGCTGCTTGGCCTGACCGATGGATTTGGAACGCGCATTCCGCTCAGCCTGCAGTGCTTCGGTGCGGGTCTGGACGGTCTTGCGCTGTTCTTCCAGCGCTTCGATGCGCGCAACATCCAAGGCAAAGCCACGGGATGCCAGGCGGTCCGCTACGTCCTGAAGGTTGCTACGTAACAGTTTGGAATCGAGCATGTCGGTCTCTCGTTTATCAAAGTTTGGTCAAGGACAGGCCAGCCCAAGTGGCGAGCAGCCCGCCGAACACGCTGATGCCCAGGTAACCGAAGGCTACCAGGGCCTGCCCGCTTTCCAGCAGGCGCAACGTATCCAGTGAAAAGGATGAAAAGGTCGTCAGACCGCCTACAAAGCCGACAATCAAGCCGGCCCGAATTTCAATCGGCACTTCCGGGCGCAACAGGAACCACCCGTACAACAGCCCGATGATCAAGCAGCCCACCAGGTTGACCGCCAGGGTCGCCGCATAAAAATGCTTCGGCCAATTGGCGCTGACCCACGTTCCGGTGGCGAAACGCAATAATGTACCAGCGATGCCGGCTACGGACACGGCAAGAATCGTCTTGAGCACTACTTTCTCCGCTGTTTGGGGCTGAGGCGATCGAGTTGGGCGAGGTGATTGAGCTTTTCACCGATCTTCAGCTCCAGACCACGAGGGACCGGCTGGTAGAACGGCTGCGGCTCAAGCTCATCGGGGAAGTAATCTTCGCCGGCCGCGTAGGCGTCCGGCTCGTCATGGGCATAGCGATATTCATCACCGTAGCCCAGTTGTTTCATCAGTTTGGTCGGTGCGTTGCGCAGGTGCAGCGGCACTTCGAGCGAGCCATGTTCGGCGGCGGCGCGCAGGGCCGATTTGAAGCCCATGTACACCGCGTTGCTTTTCGGCGCGCAGGCCAGATACGTAATGGCCTGTGCAACGGCCAACTCGCCTTCCGGGCTGCCAAGGCGTTCCTGCACCTCCCAGGCGGCCAGGCACAGGCTCAACGCGCGCGGGTCGGCGTTGCCGATGTCTTCGCTGGCCATGCGCACCACGCGGCGCGCCAGGTACAGCGGGTCGCAACCACCGTCGATCATCCGCGCAAACCAGTACAGCGCGCCGTCGGGGTTGGAGCCGCGCACGGATTTGTGCAGCGCCGAGATCTGATCGTAGAAGGCTTCACCGCCCTTGTCGAAGCGGCGGCGGGTGTCGCCGAGCAGACTTTGCAGAAGGTCGACGCCGATCTCGTTGCCGTCTTCGGCGAGGTCGGAGGCATTCTCCAACAGATTGAGAAAACGCCGGCCGTCGCCATCGGCGGCGCTCAGCAGAATCTTGAAGCCTTCGTCACTGAGACTGAGCTGACGCTTGCCCAAGCCCTTGTCTTCGCTCAAGGCGCGGTGCAACAGCTTTCGCATCGCCGCTTCGTCCAGGCTCTTGAGCACGTAGACGCGCGCCCGTGAGAGCAAAGCGTTATTGAGTTCAAACGAGGGGTTTTCAGTGGTCGCGCCGATAAAAATCAGCGTGCCGTCTTCGACATACGGCAAAAACGCATCCTGCTGGGACTTGTTGAAGCGGTGCACTTCATCGACGAACAGGATGGTGCGCTTGCCATATTGCCCGGCCTGCTGCTTGGCGACTTCCACCGCCTGGCGGATCTCCTTGACCCCGGCCAGCACCGCAGAAACCGTTTCGAAGTGTGCATCCGACACCTTTGCCAGCAGGCGTGCCAGGGTGGTTTTACCCACGCCCGGCGGCCCCCAGAAAATCATCGAGTGCAGCGCACCCTGCTCCAGGGCTTCGCGCAATGGCTTGCCGCGAGCGAGCAGGTGTTCTTGCCCGACGTACTCATCCAGGTTGGTCGAACGCAAGCGTGCGGCCAGGGGCTGAGCAATCGGGTCACTTCGAAACAGGTCCATGGGCAGCGTTTGAAACCTCTAGGCAGGTTATTCCTGGATCACATCGGCACCCTTGGGGATGTCGAACTTGAACTTGGATGCCGGCACCGGCTGGTTGGCCTTGACCCCGGAGAACAGGATATCGGTGCGCTGGCCGACACTGTCGATCAGGCGCATGTTGTTGATCACGCCGTTGCCGAACGACAGGTTCAGGCTGTCAAACAACGTGTCCTTGGATTTCGGCTTGAGGGTGAACTCGATAACGTTGCTGGTTTGCTTGGAGGTGATCTCGAAGCTGTCGTTGATTTTCGACACGTCGCCCGAGAGCAGCAGCGCCGGGGTCTGGTTCAGGCGCGGGTCCAGCTTCTTGATGGTCGCCTGCTCCAGGTCCGGGTCCCACAGCGTGACTTTCTGGCCATCGGAAACGATGGTCTGCTCGGACTTCCCTTCGGTGTGCCAGTAGAACAGCCCTGGGCGCTGCACGGCCATTTCACCCTCGGTTTGCTGCAGCTGGGTGCCACCGGCGTCCAGGGTCAGCTGAGAGAAGCGCGCGGTGAGGGTCTGGGATTTGTCCAACAGGTTCTTCAGGCTGGCTACGGAGGCCGGGTCGGCGTGGGCCGAAACAGCCGTCAGGGCCAGTGCCGGCAACAACAGCATGCGGATAAGACGCATGGGAGTCCTCATTGAGTCGTTAGGGCGAGCCGCGTGCTGCCACGCGGCATGTGATCAGTCGCGCATTTGCCCGGGGGCGATGACTTCACGCGAGCCGTTGGTGTTCATAGCAGTCACAACGCCAGCGTTTTCCATGGCTTCGATCATGCGGGCGGCGCGGTTGTAGCCGATTTTCAGTTTGCGCTGCACTGCGGAGATCGAAGCGCGGCGACTTTCGAGCACGAACGCCACGGCTTCGTCATACAGCGCGTCGGTTTCGGCATCGTCGTCGCCACCACCACTGCCGCCGTCGAAGCCGCTGCCGGCTTCTTCAACGCCCGCGAGGATATCGTCGTTGTATTCCGGTGCGCCGCGCAGCTTCCACGCTTCCACCACGCGGTGTACTTCGTCATCGGACACAAAGGCGCCATGCACACGAATCGGCAGGCTGGTGCCCGGCGGCATGTAAAGCATGTCACCGTGGCCAAGCAGTTGCTCGGCGCCGCCCTGGTCGATGATGGTCCGCGAGTCGATCTTGCTGGACACCTGGAACGCCATCCGCGTCGGGATGTTGGCCTTGATCAGACCCGTGATGACATCCACCGACGGACGCTGGGTGGCGAGAATCAAGTGAATACCGGCGGCACGCGCCTTCTGGGCGATACGGGCAATCAGTTCTTCAACCTTCTTGCCGACGATCATCATCATGTCGGCAAACTCATCGACCACCACCACGATGGTCGGCAGCTTGGTCAGCAGCGGCGCTTCGTCGTGAATGCTTTCGCGCTTGTACAGCGGGTCGGTCAGCGGTGTGCCGGCATCCTGGGCTTCCTTGACCTTGGCGTTGAAGCCGGACAGGTTACGCACGCCCATCTTCGCCATCAGCTTGTAGCGGCGCTCCATCTCGGCGACGCTCCAGCGCAGCGCGTTGGCGGCGTCCTTCATGTCGGTCACGACCGGGCACAACAGGTGCGGAATGCCTTCGTAGATCGACAGTTCCAACATCTTCGGGTCGATCATGATCAGCTTGGCGTCATCGGGGCCGGACTTGAACAGGATCGACAGAATCATCGCGTTCACACCCACCGACTTACCGGAACCCGTCGTACCGGCAACCAGCAAGTGCGGCATTTTGGCCAGGTCGGTAATCACCGGCTTGCCGCCGATGTCATGACCCAGCGCCAAGGTGACCGGCGATTTGAAGTTGTCGTATTCCGGGGTCGACAGCACTTCGGAGAAGCGCACGATCTGGCGGTCTTCGTTGGGAATCTCGATACCGACGGTGGTCTTGCCGGGAATCACTTCCACCACACGAACGCTGGTCACCGCCAGGGAACGCGCCAGGTCTTTCGCCAGGTTGGAAATACGGCTGACCTTGACGCCTGCGGCCGGCTGAATCTCGTAACGGGTAATGACCGGGCCTGGGTGGATCGAATCCACGGTGACTTCGACGCCGAATTCCTTGAGTTTGATTTCCAGCAGGTGGCCTACCGCCGCCAGCGACTCCGGAGAATAGTTGAGCTGTTTCTTTTCGGCCGGGTCGAGAATCGAGATCGGCGGCAAGGTGCCTTCGACGGCGCTGTCGACAAACAACGGCGCCTGTTTCTCTTTCTGCACGCGGGCACTGGGCTCGGGCGCCTTGGCCGGCGCCGGCGTAATCACTGGCGGCACCTGCTTCTCGCGGTCCGACATGTGCTTGCTCAGGGCCTGTTCGCGTTCGATCAGGCGTTCCTTGACCTTGGCTTGCTCACGTCGGTCCGGGGTGCTCGGCGCCACCACTTCGTTGACACGGGTATCGACCTCGCGCAGTTGCGCGACCATGCGCTTGCGATCAACCCGGGCCGACCACCAGCGGTTGGCGGCGCCCTGAAACAGTTCGAGCAGGTCGAGCGTGATCTTGCCGGTCACGTCCATCACCTTGAACCACGACAGGTCGGTGAACACGGTAAGGCCGAACAGGAACAGCGCGATAAACATCAAGGTGCTGCCCTGGATATTCAGGGTCTTGCGCGCCAGGTCACCGAGGCTTTCGCCCAGCGCCCCGCCTGCGCCCGCCGGCAGGCCGGTGGGTGCGTGGAAATGGATATGCGCCAGCGCCGCGCCGGAGAGCACCAGGAACACCAGGCCGATCAGGCGCCAGGAGAACAGCCAGCCGCTCCACTGCCACGGTTCGTGACGCTGGCGGAAGATCTGCCAGGTCTTGATCGCCAGCAGCAGCGGGAAGATGTAGGCAAAGTAGCCGAGCACCATGAACAGAATATCGGCGCTGTAGGAACCGGCGGGGCCGCCGAAGTTCTGTACGTCTTCGATCTTGCTGTTGTGGCTCCAGCCCGGATCGTCCTTGCCATAGGTGAGCAAGGCCATCATCAGGAACAGGCACAGCGCGCCAATGGCGATCAGCGCACCTTCCTTGAGTCGGTAGTGCAGGTGCTGACGCCAGGCCGGCACGACTGCTGCTTTAGGTGTTGCGGCGGATTTCTTCAAAACGGGTCTTTTCCTGCGCCTTTAGCGCGTCCATCTATTGAATGACTGTAAATACTGCCCAATCCGAGCAGATGAAAAATGAACGAGCGTCGTTGAATCTACTTTTTAACACCGGATGATGGATCGACGAAATGACGATCACGCCATAATGGCCGCATTGTACGGGTTTGCGTCGGCGATGCCACGTCCTTGCCCTTCACTCGGCGGCCTGGACAATTGAAGTGTCACAGCCTGTTCAATTTGAGCATGCATTGCCTTTGCTGACAAAGGCTTATGAGCTGTATTTAGCAAACCAGGCAAGCTTGGCCAATGGCCTCCACGGCACAGACCCGATTACGACCGCGCCCCAGGCATAGAGTTGCAGAAACACCCGCTCACGCTAATCCCACTCAATGCCCTATTCGGGCTGGCCCCACAGCGCTGCGTCGACAATAATCAGCACTCTTGCGGCAGGCGACTGACCTGCCACTCCCCTCCCCTTCCATAAGCCTGGATACCATGCTGACCTGGTTGCAACGCGATTCGCTGACTTTTCCGCCACTGGCCAAGGCCATGCGCGAACCCAATGGCTTGCTCGCCGCCGGTGGCGACCTGTCGGCCGAACGACTGGTCCAGGCCTATCGCCATGGCTGCTTTCCGTGGTTCTCAGAGGGCCAACCCATTCTCTGGTGGTCTCCGGACCCGCGCACGGTGATATTCCCCGACGAACTGCATGTTTCGCGCAGCCTCGGCAAATTATTGCGCCAGCAGCGGTATACCGTGACATTCGACCAGGACTTCGCTGCCGTCATCCAGGCGTGTGCCGCGCCGCGCAGCTATGCCGACGGCACGTGGATCACCGAAGGCATCCAGCACGCCTACCTGGAGCTGCACCAGCGCGGCTACGCGCACTCGGTGGAGGTTTGGGATCACGGGCAGTTGGTCGGTGGTCTGTACGGCCTGGCAATGGGCCAACTATTTTTTGGCGAGTCCATGTTCAGCCGCGCCGACAATGCCTCCAAATTCGGCTTTGCCACACTCACCCGTCAGCTCCAGGCCTGGGGTTTTGTGCTGATCGACTGCCAGATGCCCAATGATCACCTGCACAGCCTTGGCGCCCGCGCCATACCGCGCAGTGATTTCGCTGAGTTTCTGCGCAAGCATTTGGACCAACGCAGCTCTGGACCGTGGGTTTCCTAGGCGACTTCCTCGCACCTGGCTTACACTTATTTCAAAGCTTATCCCGAGGGTTGATCATGACCGAGCTGGCGCGCTTGAAGTTTTATGCCACTCAAGCTCACTCCTGTAGCTATCTGCCCGACGAGCAGGCAACGACGCTGTTCCTCGACCCCAGCCAGCCCATGGATGTGCATGTGTATGCCGACCTTTCAGAGATGGGTTTTCGGCGTAGCGGCGATCACCTGTACCGGCCACATTGCCAGAACTGCAATGCCTGTGTACCGGCACGCATCCCGGTCGCGCAGTTTTTGCCGGACCGCAACCAGAAACGCATCCTCAAGCGCAATGCCGACCTGACAGTCACCGCCACCAAGCCACACTTCAGCGAAGAATATTTCGATCTTTACCAGCGCTACATCGAGCAGCGTCATGCCGACGGCGACATGTTTCCGCCCAGCCGCGATCAGTTTTCGACATTCCTGGTGCGCGACCTGCCCTTCTGCCGCTTCTACGAATTCCGCCTCGACGGGCGCCTGCTCGCGGTCGCCGTGACCGACCTGCTGCCCAATGGCCTGTCGGCGGTGTACACCTTCTATGAACCCATGGAAGAACGTCGCAGCCTCGGGCGCTTCGCCATTCTCTGGCAAATCGGCGAAGCCTTGCGCCTGGAACTGGAAGCGGTGTACCTCGGATACTGGATCAAGAACTGCAAAAAGATGAACTACAAGACCCAATATCGGCCCATTGAGCTACTGATTAATCAAAGATGGGTAACGCTTAACTAGAACCCCTTGGCTTGAACACCCTTTTTCGGGCACAATGCACGCCGCTTTTGCCTGGCGCAGTTGCACCGGGCCATTCACTGGATACCGAGGGCTTTACTGCATGTCGAAAGAAGACAGCTTCGAAATGGAAGGCACTGTCGTCGACACCCTGCCCAACACCATGTTTCGTGTGGAGTTGGAAAATGGGCACGTCGTAACCGCGCATATCTCCGGCAAGATGCGCAAGAATTACATTCGTATTCTTACCGGTGACAAAGTGCGCGTCGAGCTGACGCCCTATGACTTGAGCAAAGGGCGCATCACTTACCGCGCTCGTTAATCAAGTCAATACAAGACGCCCGGTTATGCCGGGCGTTTTTGTGTGTGCGCTATTTGCCTGACACTGTAAACCCTGTGGGAGGGGAGGCTTGCTCTCGATAGCGGCGGGCCAGTCAATATATTCAGCGACTGACACACCGTCATCGGGAGCAAGCCCCCTCCCACATTTGATCTTCAGTGTTCAGGAGACAGCAAAAAGGCGCCTTTCGGCGCCTTTTTGCTGTGTTGCAGTCAGCTATCAGGCCATCTCGGCCGTGGTTTCGAACTCGAAGGTCAACTCGCCATCCTTCAAGTCGATGTGCACCACACCGCCATGGTCGGAAAGCTCGCCGAACAGGATCTCTTCGGCCAGTGGCCGCTTGATCTTGTCCTGGATCAGACGCGCCATTGGGCGAGCGCCCATTGCCGAATCGTAGCCACCCTGCGCAAGCCAATTGCGCGCTGCGTCCGTCACGTCCAGCTGCACGCGCTTGTCTTCCAGCTGCGCCTGAAGCTCGGTAAGGAACTTGTCCACCACGCTTTTGATAACCTCATGGCTGAGGCGACCAAACTGGATAATGGTGTCCAGACGGTTGCGGAATTCCGGCGTGAAGCTCTTCTTGATCACTTCCATCGCATCCGAAGAGTGATCCTGATGCGTAAAGCCGATAGAGGCTCGCGCAGCGGTTTCAGCACCGGCGTTGGTGGTCATGATCACGATGACGTTGCGGAAGTCCGCCTTGCGCCCGTTGTTGTCGGTCAGGGTCCCGTGGTCCATGACCTGCAGCAGCAGGTTGAAGACTTCCGGGTGGGCCTTCTCGATTTCATCGAGCAGCAATACGCAATGCGGTTGCTTGGTGATCGCTTCGGTCAGCAGACCGCCCTGGTCGAACCCGACATAGCCTGGAGGCGCACCGATCAGGCGCGACACGGTGTGGCGCTCCATGTATTCGGACATGTCGAAGCGCACCAGCTCGATCCCCATGGCCTTGGCCAACTGCCGCGCCGCTTCGGTCTTGCCGACGCCGGTAGGGCCTGCAAACAGGAACGAACCGACCGGCTTGTCCGGCGACTTGAGGCCCGCACGCGACAACTTGATCGCCGTGGACAGCGCGTCGATGGCCGCATCCTGTCCGAACACGGTCAGCTTGAGGTCACGCTCCAGATTACGCAGCAGCTCCTTGTCGGAACTGTTGACGTGCTTAGGCGGAATCCGCGCGATCTTCGCCACGATGTCCTCGACTTGAGGCACGTCGATGCGCTTCACGCGTTTCTCGACCGGCTGCAGGCGCTGGTAGGCCCCTGCTTCGTCGATCACGTCGATCGCCTTGTCCGGCATGTGGCGATCATTGATGTAGCGCGACGCCAGCTCAGCGGCCGCGCGCAACGCTTCATCGGTGTACTCGATGCCATGGTGCGCCTCAAAACGCCCCTTGAGCCCGCGCAGGATGCCGATGGTGTCTTCAACCGAAGGCTCGGAGACGTCGACTTTCTGGAAACGACGCGCCAGGGCACGGTCTTTTTCGAAGATCCCGCGAAATTCCTGGAACGTGGTCGAGCCAATGCAGCGGATATCACCCGACGACAACAACGGCTTCAGTAGATTCGAGGCATCCATCACCCCACCGGATGCCGCGCCGGCACCAATGATGGTGTGGATCTCGTCGATAAACAGGATCGCTTGCGGGCGTTTTTTCAGCTCACCGAGCAGCGCCTTGAAGCGCTTCTCGAAATCGCCACGGTACTTGGTCCCGGCGAGCAACGCCCCGAGATCAAGGGAGTAGACGACGCTGTTGGCCAGCAAGTCAGGCACCTGGTTATCAACAATGCGCTTGGCCAGGCCTTCGGCGATTGCGGTTTTACCCACGCCTGCCTCACCCACCAGCAACGGATTGTTTTTGCGACGACGAGCGAGGATCTGCGCTACACGCTCGACCTCAAGCTCACGCCCCACCAGCGGATCGATCCGCCCCTGGCGCGCCAATTCGTTAAGGTTGCTGGCATAGGCATCCAGTGGATTACCCGAAGAGGAAGACTCACCACCCTCGTCATCCTGCATATCCTGCTCACCCTCGGAATGATCGCCGTGCCCTGGCACTTTGGAGATACCGTGGGCGATGTAGTTGACGACATCAATACGGGCAACGCTCTGCTGTTTAAGCAGGAACACTGCCTGACTTTCCTGTTCGCTGAAAATCGCCACAAGCACGTTGGCGCCTGTGACTTCACGCTTACCGGAGCTCTGTACGTGGAACACAGCACGCTGCAACACCCGCTGAAAGCCCAGCGTCGGCTGAGTCTCACGGTCCTCGTCATGCACGGGGATCAGTGGCGTGGTGGAGTCGATAAACTCCTGCAGGTCATGCTTGAGTTTGTCGAGGTTGGCGCCGCACGCACGCAGAACGGTGGCGGCAGCTTCGTTATCCAAAAGTGCCAGCAGCAGGTGTTCGACGGTCATGAATTCATGACGCTTCGAACGAGCCTCCTTGAAGGCAAGATTGAGGGTGACTTCGAGCTCGCGGTTTAACATAGCTTCACCTCATACCCAAGTGGTCGGCGTTAACCGTCCTTCTCGATTTCACAGAGTAGCGGATGCTGGCTTTCCCTGGCGTACTGGTTGACCTGCATGGCCTTTGTCTCGGCGATGTCGCGGGTAAACACTCCACATACTGCCCGTCCTTCTGTGTGAACGGCCAGCATTACCTTGGTCGCCAACTCGCGGTTCAGGTTAAAAAACACCTCGAGCACTTCGACCACGAAATCCATCGGTGTGTAGTCATCATTGAACAAAACCACCTTGTACATCGGCGGCGCCTGTAGAGCAGGCTTAGCCTCCTGAACAGCAATGCCTGCAGAACCGTCGTCATCGTGTTCCTGATCCGGGCGATCCTGATTGAATGTTAGTCGAATCTGGCTGATTGCATGCATGGAAAGAAAGGTTCGTCAGTGGTTCAAATACAGTGGTGGGGGCGACCTGCCGGAATTTCAACTCTGACTATACGGTCGCCTTGACTATCGGCGAAACGGTGTTACAACCAATAGAGCCCACAGTGGGTAAAAAAGGTCCGCGCAGTCAACCTTATTTATTCGGGTTAGGACGGATAAACTGGATGATACTCCAGTGATGGAGTCTGGTGCAGAGGGATATGGTATGTCTGGCGTCAAGATCAATGGCAAGGTCAAATGGTTCAATAATGCCAAAGGGTACGGGTTCATTAACGCGGAAGGGAAACCCGACGAAGATCTTTTTGCGCATTACTCGGCAATTACCATGGATGGATACAAGACGCTGAAAGCAGGCCAAGCAGTCAGTTTTGAAACGATCGAAGGACCGAAAGGACTGCACGCAGTGAACATCGATACAGTGAACGCCGTAGTACACGAAAAACCCGCAACCCCAGCTGCTAAAAAAGAAAAGAAAGTCGTGGCCTGATCCGCCACTGAACCAGCAGGTTGCAATAAAAAACCGGCCATCTCAAACCATTAGAGATGGCCGGTTTTTTTTATTGCCCGCTGTTTACATGTGTGAGATCAGCGCATCGCCGAAGCCCGAAGACGACACCAGCTTGGCGCCCTCCATCAAGCGCTCGAAGTCATAGGTCACGGTCTTGGCCGAAATAGCGCCATTGGTGCCCTTGATAATCAAGTCAGCCGCCTCCGTCCACCCCATGTGCCGCAGCATCATTTCTGCCGACAGAATCAATGAACCGGGGTTGACCTGGTCTTTGCCTGCGTATTTTGGCGCCGTGCCGTGGGTGGCTTCAAACATCGCCACGGTGTCCGAGAGGTTGGCCCCCGGGGCAATCCCGATGCCGCCCACTTCCGCCGCCAAGGCGTCCGAGAGGTAGTCGCCGTTCAGGTTGAGGGTCGCGATTACATCGTATTCGGCCGGACGCAACAGGATCTGCTGGAGCATTGCATCGGCAATCGCATCCTTGACCACCACATTCTTGCCGGTTTTCGGGTTTTTGAACTGCATCCACGGGCCGCCGTCGAGCAGTGTCGCCCCGAACTCTTCAGCCGCCACCTCGTAGGCCCACTCCTTGAAGGCACCTTCGGTGAACTTCATGATGTTGCCTTTGTGCACGATCGTCAGCGAGTCGCGGTCGTTATCCACGACATACTGCAGGGCTTTGCGCGCCAGACGCTTGGTACCTTCCAGGGACACTGGCTTGATGCCAATGCCGCAATCCTGATCGAAACGAATCTTGGTGACGCCCATCTCTTCCTTCAGGAACTTGATCACCTTGATCGCTTCCGGCGAACCGGCCTTCCACTCGATGCCGGCGTAAATATCCTCGGAGTTCTCACGAAAGATGGTCATGTCGACATCGCCAGGCTTCTTGACCGGGCTGGGCACGCCTTCGAACCAACGCACCGGGCGCAGACACACATACAGGTCGAGCTGTTGACGCAGGGCCACGTTCAACGAACGAATGCCGCCGCCAACCGGCGTGGTCAGCGGACCCTTGATGGAAACCACGTAATCTCTGACCGCATCCAGGGTTTCCTGGGGCAGCCAGGTGTCCTGGTCGTAAACTTGAGTGGCCTTCTCGCCCGCATAAACCTCCATCCAGGAGATTTTGCGCTTGCCGCCATAAGCCTTTTCAACAGCTGCGTCGACCACCTTGATCATCACCGGGCTGATGTCGACGCCAATACCGTCGCCTTCTATATAAGGGATGATCGGTTGGTCAGGAACATTGAGAGAATGGTCTGCATTGACGGTGATTTTGTCGCCGACTGCCGGAACCTGAATCTTCTTGTATCCCATGCTGAACTCCATCTATGGATTGAACATCTGGCTGCGTTCGAGCCTACTCCAGATAAATGGCGACTGAAACCTCGCGCCATCCTCATTTGCATCGAAAACAGCATATTTGGTCGCCTACAAGCCTGAAAGCAAAGGCAAAATCGCCAATCTTGAGCACATCGTGCGACTTTGGTCGCAGTCTGGGCCCTGCGACCTTTAGACCAATGGACGACTCACCTTTTGTATGAAGGCTCGGCGTAAGCATAGCGACCTATGTATAATGCCGCCGCTGACCCAAGAGTCACGACAGCTGACCGCTCTAGACAGTAGCCTTCAGCCAGAAAGCAGGACTATTACAATAGTCCACCCGCTTGACGCTCGACTGATGCAACCCAACATCACCGCGAAGAAACCTCGACATTTCGCTCATGGATGACTTTGAACGAACGCGCTCCACCCGGCGCATCTCGAGTTTCTGCGCACGCTTTCAGCAAAGAAGAGAGTTAATCCGAATATGCCCACCCGCTCGAAGATCATCTACACCTTCACCGACGAAGCCCCAGCCCTCGCCACCTATTCACTGCTGCCTATCGTAGAGGCCTTCACCGCTTCCGCTGATATTGCTGTGGAAACCCGCGACATCTCCCTCGCCGCGCGCATCCTCGCAAGCTTCCCCGAGCAACTGGGTACCCAGGCTATCCCGGACCACCTCGCCGAACTGGGCGACCTGGCCGTTACACCTGAAGCCAACATCATCAAGCTGCCTAACATCAGCGCCTCGACCCCTCAGCTGCAAGCTGCGATCAAGGAACTGCAGGCCCAGGGCTACGCCCTGCCGGACTACCCGGAAACCGTAACCACCGACGCGGAAAAAGAAACCCGTGCACGTTACGACAAGGTCAAGGGCAGCGCCGTGAACCCGGTCCTGCGCGAAGGCAACTCCGACCGCCGCGCACCGCTGTCGGTCAAGAACTACGCCCGCAAGCACCCGCACAAAATGGGCGCCTGGGCTGCGGACTCCAAATCGCACGTCGCTCACATGAGCAACGGCGACTTCTACGGCAGCGAAAAAGCCGTACAGATCGAAGCCGCTGACGCTGTGAAGATCGAGCTGGTCGCCAAAGACGGCACCGCGACCGTTCTGAAAGAGAAGACCTCGGTACAAGCCGGCGAAATCATCGACACGGCCGTGCTGAGCAAGAAAGCCCTGCGCAGCTTCATCGCCGCTGAAATCGAAGACGCCAAGAAACAAGGCGTGCTGCTGTCGGTTCACCTGAAAGCCACCATGATGAAGGTTTCCGACCCGATCATGTTCGGCCAGATTGTTGCCGAGTTCTATAAAGATGCCCTGGCCAAGCACGCTGCCGTGCTGGAGCAGATCGGCTTCAACCTGAACAACGGCATCGGCGACCTGTACGCTCGCATCAAGGCATTGCCTGCCGATCAGCAAGCGCAGATCGAAGCTGACATTCAGGCGGTCTACGCCGCTCGCCCTTCCCTGGCGATGGTCAACTCCGACAAAGGCATCACCAACCTGCACGTGCCGAGCGACGTGATCGTCGACGCCTCGATGCCGGCCATGATCCGTGACTCCGGCAAAATGTGGGGCACCGACGGCCAGCTGCACGACACCAAGGCGGTGATCCCGGATCGCTGCTACGCCACCATCTACCAAGCCGTCATCGAAGACTGCAAGGCGCATGGCGCTTTCGACCCAACCACCATGGGCAGCGTGCCAAACGTTGGCCTGATGGCGAAGAAAGCCGAAGAGTACGGCTCCCACGACAAGACCTTCCAGATCAAGGCTGACGGCGTCGTCCGCGTCACCGACAGCAAGGGCACCCTGCTGATGGAACAGGCTGTTGAAGCCGGCGACATCTTCCGCATGTGCCAGACCAAAGACGCGCCGATCCAGGACTGGGTCAAACTGGCCGTCAACCGTGCCCGCGCCAGCAACACCCCAGCGATTTTCTGGCTGGACCCACAGCGCGCGCACGACGGCGTCGTGGTTGAGAAAGTTCAGGCTTACCTGAAAGACCACAACACCGAAGGCCTGGACATCCGCATCATGTCGCCGGTCGACGCGATGAAGTTCACCCTGGAGCGTACCCGCAAGGGCCAGGACACCATCTCGGTGACCGGCAACGTACTGCGCGACTACCTGACTGACCTGTTCCCGATCATGGAACTAGGCACCAGCGCCAAGATGCTGTCGATCGTACCGCTGATGAACGGTGGCGGCCTGTTCGAAACCGGCGCCGGCGGTTCGGCTCCAAAGCACGTGCAACAGCTGGTGGAAGAGAACTTCCTGCGCTGGGATTCCCTGGGCGAGTTCCTGGCCCTGGCCGCTTCCCTTGAGCATTTGGGTGTGACTTACAACAACCCGAAAGCCCTGGTGCTGTCCAAGACCCTGGACCAGGCCACCGGCCAGTTCCTCGACAACAACAAGTCGCCATCGCGCAAAGTCGGCAACATCGACAACCGCGGCAGCCACTTCTACCTGGCGCTGTACTGGGCTCAAGCCCTGGCCGCCCAGACCGAAGACACTGCACTGCAAGCGCAGTTCGGCGAACTGGCTAAAACCCTGAGCGAAAACGAGGCGACGATCGTTGCCGAGCTGAACGCCGTACAGGGCAAGCCAGTGGACATCGGCGGCTACTACGCGCCGAACCCGGAGCTGACCAGCAAAGCCATGCGCCCAAGCACCACCCTCAACGCGGCCATTGCCAAGTTGAAGTAAGGTTGTAAGGATGCAAAGAAGCCCCGGCCCCGCGCCGGGGTTTCTGTTTCAGCACACTGCGGTTTTGCAGAACACACCGAATCAACATATGGGAGCCGGCTTGCTCGCGAATGCGCTGTGCCAGTCACCTGATGCATATCTGACCCATTGCATTCGCGAGCAAGCCCGCTCCCACACTGACTGCAACCCCGCCCAAAGACCGCACCGCATCATGAATCGAGGTTTTGAATGACCTGGCAACCCCACATCACCGTCGCCACCCTCGTCGAAGACAACGGCCGCTTCCTGATGGTCGAAGAACTCAAGGGCGGGCGCGCCGTGCTCAACCAGCCCGCCGGCCACCTGGACCCGAACGAAACCCTGACCGAAGCCGCCGTACGCGAGACCCTCGAAGAAACCGGCTGGGACGTCGAAGCTACCGGCATTGTCGGCATTTACCTGTACACCGCGCCCAGCAATGGTGTGACCTACCAGCGCGTGTGCTTCACCGCCAAGGCCCTCAAACACCACCCGGAGTATCAACTGGACGACGGCATCATCCGCGCCCGCTGGCTCACCCGTGACGAGCTGATGGCCGTGCGCGACGACTGGCGCAGCGAGCTGATCATCCGCTGTATCGATGATTATTTGGCCGGCCAGCGCCACAGTCTCGAATTGATCCGCCCTTCTCTTTAGCCTTGAGGGCTTGGGCCTGATAGAATCGCGTCCTTTTTCAAGACACCCGTTGAAACCCTATGCGTGATCCAGCCCCTTCTGACACACAAAAGAAGCGCGTCATCGTCGGCATGTCCGGCGGCGTGGATTCTTCCGTTTCCGCCGTTCTGCTCATGGAGCAGGGTTATGAGGTGGAAGGCCTGTTCATGAAGAACTGGGAAGAAGACGATGGAACGGAATATTGCACCGCCATGGACGACCTGGCGGACGCCCAGGCCGTGTGCGACAAGATAGGCATCAAGCTGCACACTGCTAACTTCGCAGCCGAGTACTGGGACAACGTGTTCGAGCACTTCCTGGCCGAATACAAGGCAGGTCGCACGCCGAACCCGGACATCCTGTGTAACCGCGAAATCAAGTTCAAGGCGTTCCTCGACTACGCCATGATCCTTGGCGCCGACCTGATCGCCACAGGCCACTACGTGCGCCGTCGCGACATCGAGGGTCACACCGAACTGCTTAAAGGCCTGGACCCGAACAAGGACCAGAGCTACTTCCTGCATGCCGTCGGCGGCGAACAGATCGCCAAGACCCTGTTCCCGGTCGGCGAGCTGGAAAAACCCGAAGTGCGCAGGATTGCCGAGAAACACGGCCTGGCCACCGCCAAGAAAAAGGACTCCACTGGGATCTGCTTTATCGGTGAGCGCCGTTTCAGTGATTTCCTCAAGCAGTACCTGCCGGCACAACCGGGCGAGATCAAGACGACGGAAGGCGACGTCATCGGCCGTCACCATGGCCTGATGTACCACACCATCGGTCAGCGCCAGGGCCTGGGTATCGGCGGCTTGAAAGACGCCGGCGAAGAGCCGTGGTACGTGCTGATCAAGGATCTGGAGCACAACGTGCTGATCGTCGGCCAGGGCAATGAACACCCACTGCTGTTCTCCGGCGCCCTGCTCGCTTCGGAGATCTATTGGGTCAACCCTGTCGACCTGAGCACTCCGCGCCGCCTGACCGCCAAAGTGCGCTATCGCCAGAGTGATCAGCCCTGCACCCTGGAAAAAACCGCCACCGGCTATCGTGCCACCTTTGATGACCCGCAACGCGCGGTCACCCCAGGCCAGTCCGTGGTGTTCTATGACGGCGAAATTTGCCTGGGCGGCGGCGTGATTGAAGTCGCCGAGCCCTGGAGCAACCCGGCATGAGCCCGACCCAGGAGCAATTGACGGCGCTTGGCGGGGTTTTCCTCGCTGCCGTGCTGGTCGACAAGATCGCCAAGACCGGCCAGGTCACCGAAGCCGGCCTGACCTGCATGCTCGGCAGCTTGCTGATCCGCGATCCCAAGGACACCCTGGAAGTCTATGGCGGTGACGATTTGGCGCTGCGCGAAGGTTATCGCGCGCTGATCGGCGCGCTGGAGCGCGACCCGAGCACCTTGCAGCGCGAGCCATTGCGCTATGCGCTGTCGATGCTCGGCCTTGAACGCCAACTGGCCAAACGCGAAGACATGCTGGAAACCATCGGCAAACGCCTGCCGCAGATTCAGTCCCAGGTGGAACACTTCGGCCCGGCCCACGAAAACGTGATTGCCGCTTGCGGCGCGCTGTATCAGGACACCTTGAGCACCTTGCGCCAGCGAATCCAGGTACACGGCGACATGCGCAACCTGCAGCAACCCAATAACGCCTCGAAAATCCGCGCCCTGCTCCTGGCCGGTATTCGCTCGGCACGGTTGTGGCGGCAGTTGGGCGGCCATCGCTGGCAACTGGTGATCAGTCGTCGCAAATTGCTCAAAGAGCTTTACCCGTTGATGCGCAACGAATAAGTCGCACCGACAGGCCATTTTCAAGCCGTTACGCGTAATACGCCGGTCAGTTGGCAACGGACCGGCGGATTTTTTCATGTATGATACGCGCCCCATTTCGTTGCCCGACTGTCCGAGAACACCCCATGCAGCTCTCTTCGCTCACTGCGGTTTCCCCTGTTGACGGCCGCTACGCCGGCAAAACCCAGGCCCTGCGCCCTATTTTCAGCGAATACGGCTTGATCCGTGCTCGTGTTCTGGTTGAAGTGCGCTGGCTCCAGCGCCTGGCCGCTCACCCCGCCATCAGCGAAGTGCCGGCGTTTTCCGCCGAAGCCAACGCTGTACTGAACACCCTGGCGGAAAACTTCTCTCTGGAGCACGCCGAGCGTGTGAAAGAGATCGAGCGCACCACCAACCACGACGTTAAAGCCATTGAGTACCTGCTCAAAGAGCAAGCAGCCAAGCTGCCGGAACTGGCCCAGGTCAGCGAGTTCATCCACTTTGCCTGCACCAGCGAGGACATCAACAACCTGTCCCACGCCCTGATGCTGCGCGAAGGCCGTGATGACGTGATGCTGCCGCTGATGCGCCAGACCGCCAACGCCATCCGCGAACTGGCCATCCGTTTCGCCGACGTGCCGATGCTGTCGCGCACCCATGGTCAGCCGGCCTCGCCGACCACCCTGGGCAAAGAGCTGGCGAACGTGGTGTACCGCCTTGAGCGCCAGATCGCTCAAGTCGCCGCCGTGCCACTGCTGGGCAAGATCAACGGTGCCGTAGGCAACTACAACGCGCACCTGTCGGCCTACCCTGAAATCGACTGGGAAGAAAACGCCCGCGCCTTCATCGAAGACGAGCTGGGCCTGGGTTTCAACCCGTACACCACTCAGATCGAACCGCACGACTACATCGCCGAACTGTTCGACGCCATTGCGCGCTTCAACACCATCCTGATCGACTTCGATCGCGATATCTGGGGCTACATCTCTCTGGGCTACTTCAAGCAGCGCACCATTGCCGGTGAAATCGGCTCGTCGACCATGCCGCACAAGGTCAACCCGATCGACTTCGAAAACTCCGAAGGCAACCTCGGTATCGCCAACGCGCTGTTCCAGCACCTGGCCAGCAAGTTGCCGATTTCCCGCTGGCAGCGCGACCTGACCGACTCCACCGTACTGCGCAACCTCGGCGTAGGCTTCGCCCACAGCGTGATCGCGTACGAAGCCAGCCTCAAAGGCATCAGCAAACTGGAACTCAACGCGCAGAAAATCGCCGCTGACCTGGATGCCTGCTGGGAAGTATTGGCCGAGCCGATCCAGACCGTGATGCGCCGCTACAACATCGAAAACCCTTACGAAAAGCTCAAAGAGTTGACGCGCGGCAAGGGCATCACTGCCGACGCGCTGCAAACTTTCATCGACGGCCTGGACATGCCAGCCGCCGCCAAGGCCGAGCTGAAATTGCTCACCCCGGCCAACTACATCGGCAATGCGGTGGCCCAAGCCAAGCGCATCTGATTTAGCGCAAGCCCTCTTGAGACGCCCGGCCGCGCCGGGCGTTTTTATTCCTGTCTTAAAAGTGCTTTTTTTCAATAGGTTACACATGAATCCTGATATTCCTCTTCAACTTCTGGGCGGCATCACGGCACGCGAATTCCTGCGCGACTACTGGCAGAAAAAACCGCTGCTGATCCGCCAGGCCATCCCTGATTTCGAAAGCCCGATCGATGCCGACGAACTGGCCGGCCTGGCCCTGGAAGAAGAAGTCGAATCGCGCCTGGTGATCGAGCACGGCGAGCGCCCATGGGAGCTGCGCCGCGGGCCTTTCGCCGAAGACGCCTTCAGCACCCTGCCCGAGCGCGAGTGGACGCTGCTGGTGCAGGCTGTCGACCAGTTCGTGCCGGAAGTGGCCGAGCTGCTGGAGCACTTCCGCTTCCTGCCAAGCTGGCGTATCGACGACGTGATGATCAGCTTTGCCGCACCCGGCGGCAGCGTCGGCCCGCACTTCGATAACTACGACGTGTTCCTGCTGCAGGCCCAAGGCAAGCGCAACTGGAAAATCGGCCAGATGTGCAACTCCGAAAGCCCGCTGCTGCAGCACGCTGACCTGCGCATCCTCGCCGAATTCGAACAAAGCGAAGAATGGGTGCTGGAACCGGGCGACATGCTCTACCTGCCGCCGCGCCTGGCGCACTTCGGCATCGCTGAAGATGACTGCATGACCTACTCGGTCGGCTTCCGCGCACCGAGCGCCGCTGAAGTCCTGACCCACTTCACCGACTTCCTCAGCCAATACCTGACGGACGAAGAGCGTTACACCGACGCCGACGCCCAACCGGTCAGCGACCCGCACCAGATTCAAGGCGATGCACTTGACCGCCTGAAAAGCCTTCTGGCCGAGCACATGAGCGACGAGCGCATGCTGCTGACCTGGTTCGGCCAGTTCATGACCGAGCCACGCTACCCGGAAATGGTCGCAGGCGAAGAGTTGGTCGAAGAAGACTTTATCGCCAGCCTGGAAGACGGCGCGATTTTAGTCCGCAACCCAAGCGCCCGCATGGCGTGGTCGGAAGTGGACGATGATGTCTTGCTGTTCGCCAGCGGCCAGAGCCGTTACCTGCCAGGCAAACTGCGCGAGCTGTTGAAGCTGATCTGCTCGGCCGACGCCCTGCACAGCGAAAATCTTGGTACATGGCTCGCAGACGAAGACGGTCGCGACCTGCTGTGCGAATTGGTCAAGCAAGGAAGCCTGGGATTTGCCGATGAATAAGATTCACGTAAGTGTCGCGGACTGGCAAAAGGATATCGCTGAGATTCGGCGCATTCGTGAAGCGGTATTCATCGCTGAACAATCGGTTCCACCTGAGCTTGAATGGGACGCAGACGACGCTGACGCCGTGCATTTTCTCGCCTTTGAAGGTGACTTTCCGATTGGCACCGCGCGCCTGCTGCCCAGCGGCGAAATCGGCCGCGTATCGGTGCTTAAGGACTGGCGCGGGCTGAAGGTCGGCGACAAGCTGATGGAAGCCGTGATTGGCATGGCCGAGCAACGTGGCCAGACCAAGCAGTTCCTCAGTGCGCAGGTGTATGCGGCGCCGTTTTATGAGCGACTGGGCTTCAAGATTGTCAGTGATGAGTTCCTGGAAGTCGGGATTCCACATGTCGATATGGTGCGCGAGGGCTGATTCGAGACCGAGTCGCCCTTATCGCAGGCAAGCCAGCTGCCACATTTGGAATGCATTCCCCTGTCGGAGCTGGCTTGCCTGCGATAGCGTCATCAGCAATACCCAAAATGCCCTGCCTGCCAGGGCATTTTGCCGTCTACGATTCAACTTGCGACCTGCCAGGCCGACAAACTGGCACTATCAAGCTTAAATGACTCGCAGAGATAACGGACATGTCCCTACGCACCCTGCTCACCGCTCTCCTCCTGACCGCCAGCGTCTCAGCAATGGCTGACACCGAAGTCGTCAACCTGAGCAATCGCACCAGCGCTGATTTACTGCCCGTGGCGCAGAATTTCATCGGCAAGGACGGCACCGTCAGCGCCTACGGCAACCAGCTGATTGTCAAAGCCGACCCCGGCAAGATCCAGGACCTGCGCGCATTGCTCGCCCAACTCGACACACCCGCCAAGCGCCTGCTGATCACCGTCGACAGCAACGAAAACAATCAGCAGAACACCGGCGACAGCCAGACGCGCATCATCAGTTACGGCACCGCCAGCCGCGATGGAGGCATCCAGCAGATCCAGGCCAGCGAAGGAGTGCCCGCGCTGATCCAGGTGGGCCAGAGCGTGCCACTGACAACGACCCAGCCAGACGCCTATGGCCGCCCGCAAAACCAGACCCAGTATCGCAACGTGACCCAAGGTTTTTACGTCACCGCCAGCGTCACTGGCGAGACCGTACACCTGGCCATCAGTACCAACCGTGACCGTATGAGCCAGGAACGTCCCGATGTAGTGAACGTACAGAGTACCGACACAACCGTCAGCGGGCGCCTGGGTGAATGGATCTCGCTGGCAGGCATCAACCGTGAGACTCAGGCCGACAAATCCTCTACAACCCGCAGCTACTCTACTCAGGGACGCGATGACCTGACTTTGCGGGTCAAGGTCGACACCTTGAACTGAAGCACCGAAAACTGACTGGCGAGTCGTATTAGACTAAAGATGTAGTGCTATAAAAAAAGCACTACAAAACGTTTGACGATCCAAAAAAGCATGGGCATGATGGCCTCGCTCCCGCTAATCAGGGGCCCTGGCAAGGGCCTTCGGATCGTCGCTCTAAGCTACCCATCTGAGCCGATTCGTGTCTGTACCGCCCACAAGGTGTGTTTGACGAGGTTGCGACTGGAACGAAGTTGTCCCGAGGGACGGAAGCTAACCAGGTAACCCGGCTACACACTGATGGATCGTACAAAGGCCCACGACGCCCGAAGACTGTTCGCAGTTCGCCCTTACCTGCCCAACTCCCCTCTCGCTACTCGTTCATCCCGTCGCCTTCCCCGCCGAACCTGACTTGACCGCCTAAGCTTCTGGTCAGCGAGCGCCACGCCTGTGCAGTGAATGCAGGGCTGGCAAACGGATCTTTCCACACTGTTTTTCCACACGAAGACGCGACGAGGTTTTTCCCATGGCACTGACACGCGAACAGCAAATTGCAGCCCTTGAAAAAGACTGGGCTGAAAACCCACGCTGGAAAGGCGTGACCCGCGCTTATTCCGCTGCTGACGTCGTCCGCCTGCGTGGCTCGGTTCAACCAGAGCACACCTTTGCAAAACTCGGCGCCGAGAAGCTGTGGAACCTGGTAACCCAAGGTGCCAAGCCGTCCTTCCGTCCCGACAAAGATTTCGTCAACTGCATGGGCGCCCTGACCGGTGGCCAGGCAGTCCAACAGGTGAAAGCCGGTATCCAGGCGATCTACCTGTCCGGCTGGCAAGTGGCAGCGGACAACAACTCCGCTGAATCCATGTACCCCGACCAGTCGCTGTACCCGGTGGACTCGGTGCCAACCGTGGTCAAGCGCATCAACAACTCGTTCCGTCGTGCCGACCAGATCCAGTGGAAAGCCGGTAAAGGCCCGGGCGATGAAGGCTACATCGACTACTTCGCACCGATCGTGGCGGATGCTGAAGCCGGTTTCGGCGGCGTACTGAACGCCTACGAGCTGATGAAAAGCATGATCGAGGCTGGCGCTGCCGGCGTGCACTTCGAAGACCAGCTGGCTTCGGTGAAAAAATGCGGGCACATGGGCGGCAAAGTGCTGGTGCCTACCCAGGAAGCCGTACAGAAGCTGACCGCTGCGCGCCTGGCCGCTGACGTGGCCGGCACCCCGACCATCATCCTGGCACGTACCGACGCCAACGCTGCTGACCTGCTGACGTCCGATTGCGACCCATACGACAAGCCATTCGTCACCGGCGAACGTACCCAGGAAGGCTTCTATAAAGTACGCGCCGGCCTCGACCAGGCCATCGCTCGCGGCCTGGCCTACGCGCCGTACGCCGACCTGATCTGGTGCGAAACCGCCAAGCCGGACCTCGACGAAGCGCGTCGTTTCGCCGAAGCGATCAAGAAGGAATACCCGGACCAACTGCTGTCCTACAACTGCTCGCCTTCTTTCAACTGGAAGAAGAACCTGGACGACGCGACCATCGCCAAATTCCAGCGCGAACTGTCGGCCATGGGCTACAAGCACCAGTTCATCACCCTGGCCGGCATTCACAACATGTGGCACAGCATGTTCAACCTGGCGCACGACTACGCCCGCAACGACATGACGGCCTACGTGAAGCTGCAGGAGCAGGAGTTCGCTGACGCGTCCAAAGGCTACACCTTCGTGGCGCACCAGCAGGAAGTGGGCACCGGCTACTTCGACGACATGACCACCGTGATCCAGGGCGGCACCTCGTCCGTGACCGCGCTGACCGGTTCGACCGAAGAAGAACAGTTCCACTGATCAACTGAGTACACGGCCATTGCGGGTTCACGGAAGACCTAACCGCAATGCCGCACGATCTGACGCCCCGACTGGTTCGGGGCGTTTTTTTTGGTGCGCAGAAAAGCCCTCGGACAGCACACGCATCAAAGGTGGGGGCTGGCTCGCCTGCGATAGCGGTCCGTCAGCGCCCTTTCACAGGCTGGCACACCCCTGTCGCGGGCAAGCCCGGCTCACACAGGGACTGGGCCGAACCTGAAGGCTTTGCGCAAAACATTGATCCAGAGCGGTATTTGCCTGAATAAAATCGGTTAAAAGATCCCTTCGAGCAACTAGCGGCAATCTAGCAAGTAACAGTAACTTCCCCCGCTACATCACGCGCACCCGCTTAACACCCACCCAAACAATAGTCATTATCATTTAGCCCATGAAAACTTCTTTACAGCTTAAACAAAACATATTTGATAAAAAGCCCGCTAATGCCCACCCCGCAAGGGCTGCAGCCCCACAAAGGTGCACTATGTGCTTATTCCATCGAATAATTTCGCTATAGGAATTTTACTTGCCCGGTGTTTAGCCATAAAATCACCGCGATTGATTGCAGTGCGACATATCGTCACTGCATCGTTACTTTTTCGAGCTCAGAGACCTTTGCTCTCTGTTAAGGATTTCCAGCATGACCGAAGCGACAGGACTCATGGCCCACAACTGGGGCTTTGCCATTTTCCTCCTCGGTGTTGTCGGCCTTTGTGCCTTCATGCTTGGTGTCTCCAGCCTCCTCGGGTCAAAAGCCTGGGGCCGCAGCAAAAATGAACCGTTCGAGTCCGGCATGCTGCCTACAGGTGGCGCCCGCTTGCGGCTCTCAGCCAAATTCTATCTGGTCGCGATGCTGTTCGTGATCTTCGATATCGAAGCCCTCTTTCTCTTTGCCTGGTCTGTGTCCGTCCGCGAAAGCGGCTGGACCGGATTCGTCGAAGCCCTCGTTTTCATAGCAATTCTGTTGGCAGGCCTTGTCTACCTATTTCGAGTGGGCGCCCTTGACTGGGCTCCGGAAGCTCGTCGTAAGCGGCAAGCGAAGCTGAAACAATGAGGCTTTGGCGATGCAATACAATCTCACCAGGATCGACCCGGATGCTCCTAACGATCAGTACCCTATCGGCGAACGGGAAACCGTTTCCGATCCGTTAGAAGATCAAGTCCACAAAAACATCTACATGGGCAAGCTGGAAGACGTGCTGAGTGGCGCGGTCAACTGGGGACGTAAGAACTCCCTGTGGCCGTACAACTTCGGTCTGTCCTGCTGCTACGTGGAAATGACCACCGCCTTCACGGCGCCCCACGACATCGCGCGCTTTGGCGCCGAAGTTATCCGGGCATCACCGCGTCAGGCGGATTTCATGGTTATCGCCGGAACCTGCTTTATCAAGATGGCGCCGATCATTCAGCGTCTCTACGAGCAAATGCTCGAACCGAAGTGGGTTATCTCCATGGGTTCGTGCGCCAACTCCGGTGGCATGTACGACATCTATTCCGTCGTTCAAGGGGTGGACAAGTTCCTGCCCGTGGACGTCTACGTGCCTGGCTGCCCGCCCCGCCCTGAAGCATTTCTGCAAGGCTTGATGCTGTTGCAGGAATCGATTGGCAAGGAGCGTCGCCCACTGTCCTGGGTTGTCGGAGATCAAGGCGTGTATCGCGCCGAGATGCCGTCACAAAAGGAACAGCGCCGCGAACAGCGAATCGCAGTCACCAACCTGCGCAGCCCCGACGAAGTCTGATCCAGCACCGCTTCTTTTATAGAACGAAAACCTGGCTTCATTCTTTACGTTGACCGAAAGCGATAAAAAACCATGACTACAGGCAGTGCTCTGTACATCCCGCCTTATAAGGCAGACGACCAGGATGTGGTTGTCGAACTCAATAACCGTTTTGGCCCTGACGCCTTTACCGCCCAGGCCACACGTACCGGCATGCCGGTGCTGTGGGTGGCGCGCGCCAGGCTCGTCGAAGTCCTGACCTTCCTGCGCAACCTGCCCAAGCCGTACGTCATGCTCTATGACCTGCATGGCGTGGACGAGCGTCTGCGGACCAAGCGCCAGGGCCTGCCGAGCGGCGCCGATTTCACCGTGTTCTATCACCTGCTGTCGATCGAACGTAACAGCGACGTGATGATCAAGGTCGCCCTCTCCGAAAGCGACCTGAGCGTCCCGACCGTGACCGGCATCTGGCCCAACGCCAGCTGGTACGAGCGTGAAGTCTGGGACATGTTCGGTATCGACTTCCCGGGCCACCCGCACCTGACGCGCATCATGATGCCGCCGACCTGGGAAGGTCACCCGCTGCGCAAGGACTTCCCTGCGCGCGCCACCGAATTCGACCCGTTCAGCCTGAACCTCGCCAAGCAACAGCTTGAAGAAGAGGCTGCACGCTTCCGGCCGGAAGACTGGGGCATGAAACGCTCCGGCACCAACGAGGACTACATGTTCCTCAACCTGGGCCCGAACCACCCTTCGGCGCACGGTGCCTTCCGTATCATCCTGCAACTGGACGGCGAAGAAATCGTCGACTGCGTGCCGGACATCGGTTACCACCACCGTGGTGCCGAGAAGATGGCCGAGCGCCAGTCGTGGCACAGCTTCATCCCGTACACCGACCGTATCGACTACCTCGGCGGCGTGATGAACAACCTGCCGTACGTGCTCTCGGTCGAGAAGCTGGCCGGTATCAAGGTGCCGTACCGCGTCGACACCATCCGCATCATGATGGCCGAGTTCTTCCGGATCACCAGCCACCTGCTGTTCCTGGGTACCTACATCCAGGACGTCGGCGCCATGACCCCGGTGTTCTTCACCTTCACCGACCGTCAGCGCGCCTACAAGGTCATCGAAGCCATCACCGGCTTCCGCCTGCACCCGGCCTGGTACCGCATCGGCGGTGTCGCGCACGACCTGCCAAATGGCTGGGAACGCCTGGTCAAGGAATTCATCGACTGGATGCCCAAGCGTCTGGACGAGTACCAGAAAGCCGCCCTGGACAACAGCATCCTCAAGGGCCGGACCATTGGGGTCGCGGCCTACAACACCAAAGAGGCCCTGGAATGGGGCGTCACCGGTGCTGGCCTGCGTTCCACCGGTTGCGATTTCGACCTGCGTAAAGCGCGCCCGTACTCCGGCTACGAGAACTTCGAATTCGAAGTGCCGTTGGCGGCCAATGGCGATGCCTACGACCGTTGCATCGTGCGCGTCGAAGAAATGCGCCAGAGCCTGAAGATCATCGAGCAATGCATGCGCAACATGCCGGCAGGCCCGTACAAGGCGGACCACCCGCTGACCACGCCGCCGCCGAAAGAGCGCACGCTGCAACACATCGAAACCCTGATCACGCACTTCCTGCAGGTTTCGTGGGGCCCGGTGATGCCGGCCAACGAATCCTTCCAGATGATCGAAGCGACCAAGGGTATCAACAGTTATTACCTGACGAGCGATGGCGGCACCATGAGCTACCGCACCCGGATTCGCACTCCAAGCTTCCCGCACCTGCAGCAGATCCCTTCGGTGATCAAAGGTGAAATGGTCGCGGACTTGATTGCGTACCTGGGTAGTATCGATTTCGTTATGGCCGACGTGGACCGCTAAGCATGAACAGCACGCTTATCCAGACAGACCGTTTCACCTTGAGTGAAACCGAGCGCTCGGCCATCGAGCACGAGCTGCATCACTACGAAGACCCGCGCGCGGCGTCTATCGAAGCCTTGAAGATCGTCCAGAAGGAACGTGGCTGGGTGCCGGACGGCGCCCTCTACGCCATCGGCGAGATCCTTGGCATCCCCGCCAGCGACGTTGAAGGTGTGGCCACGTTCTACAGCCAGATCTTCCGCCAGCCGGTGGGTCGCCACATTATTCGCGTGTGCGACAGCATGGTCTGCTACATCGGTGGCCACGAGTCCGTGGTCAGTGAGATCCAGAACAAGCTGGGCATCGGCCTCGGCCAGACCACTCCGGATGGCCGCTTCACGCTGCTGCCGGTGTGCTGCCTGGGTAACTGCGACAAGGCGCCGGCGTTGATGATCGACGACGACACATTCGGTGACGTGCAACCTGCTGGCGTCACCCAATTGCTCGAGGGCTACCCATGACCCTGACTTCTTTCGGCCCGGCCAACCTGATCAAGCGTTCGGCCGAGACCCACCCGCTGACCTGGCGCCTGCGTGACGACGGCGAGCCGGTATGGCTCGACGAGTACCAGGCCAAGAACGGTTACGCCGCGGCGCGCAAAGCCTTCGCCGACATGGCCCAGGACGATATCGTCCAGACCGTGAAAGACGCCGGCCTTAAAGGTCGCGGCGGTGCTGGCTTCCCCACTGGCGTTAAGTGGGGGCTGATGCCCAAAGACGAATCCATCAACATTCGCTACCTGCTGTGCAACGCGGATGAAATGGAGCCGAACACCTGGAAAGACCGCATGCTGATGGAGCAACTGCCCCATCTGCTGATCGAAGGCATGCTGATCAGTGCCCGTGCACTGAAAACCTACCGTGGCTACATCTTCCTGCGTGGCGAATACACCACCGCCGCCAAGCACCTGAACCGTGCCGTGGAAGAAGCCAAGGCCGCCGGCCTGCTGGGCAAGAACATCCTCGGTTCCGGTTTTGACTTCGAACTGTTCGTGCACACCGGCGCCGGGCGTTATATCTGCGGTGAAGAAACCGCACTGATCAACTCCCTCGAAGGCCGCCGCGCCAACCCGCGCTCCAAGCCGCCCTTCCCTGCCGCCGTCGGCGTGTGGGGCAAGCCGACGTGCGTGAACAACGTCGAGACCCTGTGCAACGTGCCGGCGATCATCGCCGACGGCGTGGACTGGTACAAATCGTTGGCCCGCGAAGGCAGCGAAGACATGGGCACCAAGCTCATGGGCTTCTCCGGCAAGGTCAAGAACCCGGGCCTGTGGGAATTGCCATTCGGCGTGACCGCCCGCGAGTTGTTTGAGGACTACGCCGGCGGTATGCGCGACGGCTACACCCTCAAGGCCTGGCAACCAGGCGGCGCCGGCACCGGCTTCCTGCTGCCCGAGCACCTCGACGCACAAATGTACGCCGGCGGCATCGGCAAGGTCGGCACCCGTATGGGTACTGGCTTGGCGATGGCGGTGGACAACACCGTGAACATGGTGTCGTTGCTGCGCAACATGGAGCAGTTCTTCGCCCGCGAATCCTGCGGCTTCTGCACCCCGTGCCGTGACGGTTTGCCATGGAGTGTGAAGCTGTTGATGGCGATCGAGAAAGGCGAAGGCCAGCCAGGCGACATCGAGACCCTGCTGGGTCTGGTCGGCTTCCTCGGCCCAGGCAAGACCTTCTGTGCTCACGCACCGGGCGCCGTGGAGCCATTGGGCAGCGCAATCAAATACTTCCGTTCGGAGTTCGAAGCCGGCATCGCGCCTACCAGCGCCGCCGTCCCGCCTCTGGCGAGGCCGATCGTAGTCGGCGCGTAACGCTTAACCAGGCGAAGGGTCCGTGCCCTTCGCCTGCTCATGTGCTGACGCCTGTATGGCTGTGTAGATGCACATGAATAACAAGATTCCATTAGCCACGCCCGCTGACAACGGGCCAACGAAGAACTTTGAACCATGGCCACTATCCACGTAGACGGCAAAGCGCTCGAAGTCGATGGGGCGGACAACCTGTTACAGGCATGTCTGTCACTAGGCCTCGACATCCCTTATTTCTGCTGGCACCCCGCGCTTGGTAGCGTGGGTGCCTGCCGCCAGTGTGCGGTCAAGCAGTACACCGACGAAAACGACACCCGTGGTCGTATCGTCATGTCCTGCATGACCCCAGCCACCGACAACACCTGGATCTCCATCGAAGATGAAGAATCCAAGGCGTTCCGCGCCAGCGTTGTCGAATGGCTGATGACCAACCACCCCCACGACTGCCCGGTCTGTGAGGAAGGCGGTCACTGCCACCTGCAAGACATGACGGTGATGACCGGCCACAACGAGCGCCGTTATCGCTTCACCAAGCGCACTCACCAGAACCAGGACCTCGGCCCGTTCATTTCCCACGAAATGAACCGCTGCATCGCCTGCTACCGTTGCGTGCGTTTCTATAAAGACTACGCCGGCGGCACCGACCTGGGCGTATTCGGCGCCCACGACAACGTGTACTTCGGTCGCGTTGAAGACGGCGTGCTCGAAAGCGAGTTCTCCGGCAACCTCACCGAGGTCTGCCCGACCGGTGTGTTTACCGACAAGACGCACTCCGAGCGTTACAACCGTAAGTGGGACATGCAGTTCGCACCGAGCATCTGCCATGGCTGCTCCAGCGGTTGCAACATCTCCCCGGGCGAGCGCTACGGCGAATTGCGCCGGATCGAAAACCGCTTCAACGGTTCGGTCAACCAGTACTTCCTGTGCGACCGTGGCCGTTTCGGCTATGGCTACGTCAACCGCGAAGACCGCCCACGCCAGCCGCTGTTGGCCGGTGGCGCCAAGCTGAGCACCGACGAAGCACTGGATAAAGCCGCCGACCTGTTGCGCGGCCGCAACATCGTCGGTATCGGTTCGCCACGCGCCAGCCTCGAAAGCAACTTCGCGTTGCGCGAGCTGGTCGGTGCCGAGCACTTCTACTCCGGTATCGAAGCCGCTGAGCTGGAGCGCATTCGCCTGGTCCTGCAGGTGCTGAACGACAGCCCGCTGCCGGTTCCGAACATGCGCGACATCGAAGACCACGATGCGATCTTCGTCCTCGGCGAAGACCTGACCCAGACCGCTGCGCGTATCGCGCTGTCGCTGCGTCAGTCGGTCAAAGGCAAGGCCGAAGACATGGCCGACGCCATGCGCGTACAGCCTTGGCTTGACGCCGCGGTGAAAAACATCGGCCAGCACGCGCTGAACCCGCTGTTTATCGCAAGCCTGGCTGAAACCAAGCTCGACGACATCGCCGAAGAATGCGTGCACGCCGCGCCGGATGACCTGGCGCGTATCGGTTTCGCCGTGGCCCACGCCCTCGATGCCAGCGCGCCTGCCGTCGAAGGCCTGGACACGGAAGCCGCGGAACTGGCCCAGCGCATCGCCGACGCCCTGCTGGCCGCCAAGCGTCCATTGATCATTGCCGGCACCTCGTTGGGTTCCAAGGCGCTGATCGAAGCCGCCGCCAACATCGCCAAAGCCCTCAAGCTGCGCGACAAGAACGGTTCCATCAGCCTGGTTGTGCCGGAAGCCAACAGCCTTGGCCTGGCCATGCTCGGTGGCGAGTCCCTCGACGCCGCCCTGCAGGCTGTGACCGACGGCAAAGCCGACGCCATCGTGGTACTGGAAAACGACCTGTACACCCGCACCGATTCGGCCAAGGTTGACGCCGCGCTGGACGCCGCCAAGGTGCTGATCGTTGCCGATCACCAGAAGACCGCCACCAGCGAGCGTGCCGATCTGGTGCTGCCAGCCGCCACCTTCGCCGAAGGCGACGGTACCCTGGTCAGCCAGGAAGGCCGTGCCCAGCGCTTCTTCCAGGTGTTCGATCCGAAATACATGGACGCCAGCATCCTGGTTCACGAAGGCTGGCGCTGGCTGCATGCCCTGCGCTCGACCCTGCTGAACCAGCCACTCGACTGGACCCAGCTCGACCACGTCACCGCAGCCGTCGCCGCAAGCGCCCCGCAACTGGCGCGCATTGTCGACGCGGCACCGTCCGCCGCGTTCCGCATCAAGGGCATGAAGCTGGCCCGTGAGCCGCTGCGTTACTCCGGGCGTACCGCCATGCGTGCTGACATCAGCGTGCACGAACCGCGTACACCGCAGGACAACGACACCGCGTTCGCCTTCTCCATGGAAGGTTATTCGGGTTCGGTCGAGCCGCGTCAACAGGTGCCGTTTGCCTGGTCGCCGGGCTGGAACTCGCCGCAGGCCTGGAACAAGTTCCAGGACGAAGTCGGTGGTCATATCCGCGCTGGCGACCCAGGCACCCGCCTGATCGAAAGCACCGGTGATGCGCTGAACTGGTTCGCCGCCGTCCCGCGTCCGTTCAACCCGGCCCAGGGCACCTGGCAGGTTGTGCCGTTCTTCCACCTGTTCGGCAGCGAAGAAACCTCTTCCAAAGCCGCACCGGTTCAAGAGCGCATTCCGGCCGCCTACGTGTCCGTGGCCAAGTCCGAAGCCGATCGCCTGGGTGTCAACGACGGCGCCCTGCTCAGCCTGAACGTCGGTGGCAAGACCCTGCGTCTGCCGCTGCGTATCAACGACGAGTTGGGTGCGGGTCTGGTGGCACTGCCGAAAGGCCTCGCCGGTATCCCGCCTGCGATCTTTGGCCAAACCGTTGACGGTCTGCAGGAGGCAGCGCAATGACCTGGTTCACCCCTGAAGTGATCGACGTGATCATCTCGGTCGTCAAGGCCATCGTGATCCTGTTGGCCGTGGTCGTCGCGGGCGCCCTGCTCAGCTTCGTCGAGCGTCGCCTGCTGGGCTGGTGGCAGGACCGTTACGGTCCGAACCGCGTTGGCCCGTTTGGTATGTTCCAGATCGCCGCCGACATGCTGAAAATGTTCTTCAAGGAAGACTGGACCCCACCGTTTGCCGACAAGGTGATCTTCACCCTGGCACCGGTCGTGGCCATGAGCGCCTTGCTGATCGCCTTCGCCGTTATCCCGATCACCCCGACCTGGGGCGTGGCGGACCTGAACATCGGCTTGCTGTTCTTCTTCGCCATGGCCGGTCTGTCGGTCTACGCGGTGCTGTTCGCCGGTTGGTCGAGTAACAACAAGTTCGCCCTGCTGGGCAGCTTGCGGGCTTCGGCCCAGACCGTGTCCTACGAAGTGTTCATGGGCCTCGCGCTGATGGGCATCGTGGTGCAGGTCGGCTCGTTCAACATGCGCGACATCGTCGAGTACCAGGCGCAGAACCTGTGGTTCATCATTCCGCAGTTCTTTGGCTTCTGCACCTTCTTCATCGCTGGCGTCGCCGTGACTCACCGTCACCCGTTCGACCAGCCGGAAGCGGAACAGGAACTGGCCGACGGTTACCACATTGAATACGCCGGCATGAAATGGGGCATGTTCTTCGTTGGCGAGTACATCGGCATCATCTTGATCTCGGCCCTGCTGGTCACGCTGTTCTTCGGCGGCTGGCACGGTCCGTTCAACATCTTGCCGCAACTGGCGTTCTTCTGGTTCTTCTTGAAGACGGCGTTCTTCATCATGCTGTTCATCCTGCTGCGCGCCTCTATTCCGCGCCCGCGCTATGACCAGGTGATGGATTTCAGCTGGAGATTCTGCCTGCCGCTGACCCTGATCAATTTGCTGGTGACGGCTGCCGTTGTGTTGTTGAACACGCCAGCCGGCGCGGTTCAGTGAGGATTTGACCCATGTTCAAATATATTGGCGACATCGTTAAGGGTACCGGTACCCAGTTGCGAAGCCTGGTGATGGTGTTCGGTCACGGCTTCCGCAAACGCGACACCCTGCAATACCCGGAAGAAGCGGTGTACCTGCCGCCGCGCTATCGCGGCCGTATCGTGCTGACCCGCGACCCCGATGGCGAAGAGCGTTGTGTAGCCTGCAACCTGTGCGCCGTGGCGTGCCCGGTAGGCTGCATCTCCCTGCAGAAAGCTGAAACCGAAGACGGTCGCTGGTACCCGGACTTCTTCCGCATCAACTTCTCGCGCTGCATTTTCTGCGGCCTCTGCGAGGAAGCTTGCCCGACCACTGCGATCCAGCTGACACCGGATTTCGAGATGGCCGAGTTCAAACGTCAGGACCTGGTGTACGAGAAAGAAGATCTGTTGATCTCTGGTCCCGGTAAAAACCCTGATTACAACTTCTATCGTGTTGCAGGTATGGCCGTTGCCGGTAAGCCGAAAGGCGCCGCACAAAACGAAGCCGAGCCGATCAACGTGAAGAGCTTGCTGCCTTAAGGAAGAAAGATGGAATTCGCTTTCTATTTCGCGTCGGGTATTGCAGTGGTGTCCACGCTTCGCGTGATCACCAACACCAACCCCGTGCACGCCCTGCTCTACCTGATCATTTCGCTGATCGCCGTGGCCATGACCTTCTTCAGCCTCGGCGCACCGTTCGCCGGTGTCCTGGAAGTGATTGCCTACGCCGGCGCCATCATGGTGCTGTTCGTGTTTGTGGTGATGATGCTCAACCTGGGGCCGGCTTCGGTCGCCCAGGAGCGCGTCTGGCTCAAACCCGGCATCTGGCTTGGCCCGGTTGTCCTGGCCGCCCTGCTGCTGGGTGAACTGCTGTATGTGCTGTTCGCTCACCAGAGCGGCCAGGCCATCGGCCACACCACCGTAGACGCGAAGGCCGTGGGCATCAGCCTGTTCGGCCCGTACCTGCTGGTGGTCGAACTGGCTTCGATGCTGCTGCTCGCGGCAGCCATCACCGCCTTCCACTTGGGCCGCAACGAAGCCAAGGAGCAATGACGATGCCTGCTATCCCTTTGGAGCATGGTCTGGCGGTCGCCGGCATCCTGTTCTGCCTTGGCCTGGTCGGCCTGATGGTCCGCCGTAACATTCTGTTCGTGTTGATGAGCCTGGAAATCATGATGAACGCCGCAGCACTGGCGTTCATCGTTGCGGGTGCACGTTGGGGCCAGCCGGATGGACAAGTCATGTTCATCCTGGTGATCAGCCTGGCAGCCGCCGAGGCCAGTATTGGCCTGGCGATCCTGCTGCAACTGTATCGTCGCTTCCACACGCTTGATATCGACGCTGCCAGTGAGATGCGCGGATGAACATGATCTTTCTGACTTTCGTATTTCCCCTGATCGGTTTCCTGCTGCTGTCGTTCTCCCGTGGACGCTGGTCGGAAAACCTGTCTGCCCTGGTGGGTGTGGGCTCCATTGGCCTGTCGGCGATTGTCGCCGCCTATGTCATCTGGCAATTCAACGTGGCGCCGCCGGAAGGCGGCCACTACACCCTGGTACTGTGGCAGTGGATGTCGGTGGAGGGCTTCAAGCCCAACTTCGCCCTCTACATCGACGGCCTGTCGATCACCATGCTTGGCGTGGTCGTCGGTGTAGGCTTCCTGATCCACCTGTTCGCGTCCTGGTACATGCGCGGCGAAGCCGGTTACTCGCGCTTCTTCGCCTACACCAACCTGTTTATCGCCAGCATGCTGTTCCTGGTCCTCGGCGATAACCTGTTGTTCCTGTACTTCGGCTGGGAAGGCGTGGGCCTGTGCTCGTACCTGTTGATCGGTTTCTACTACAGCAACCGCAACAACGGTAACGCGGCACTCAAGGCCTTTATCGTCACCCGCATCGGCGACGTGTTCATGGCCATCGGCCTGTTCATCCTGTTCCAACAAGTGGGCACGCTGAACATCCAGGAACTGCTGGTGCTGGCACCGCAGAAGTTCCAGGTCGGTGATTTCTGGATCACCCTGGCGACCCTGATGCTGCTGGGTGGCGCTGTGGGTAAATCCGCACAACTGCCGCTGCAAACCTGGCTGGCGGATGCGATGGCCGGCCCGACTCCGGTCTCCGCACTGATCCACGCCGCAACCATGGTCACCGCCGGTGTCTACCTGATCGCCCGTACCCACGGCCTGTTCACCCTGGCGCCGGAAATCCTGCACCTGGTGGGCCTGGTTGGCGGCGTGACCCTGGTACTGGCCGGCTTCGCCGCGCTGGTGCAGACCGACATCAAGCGTATCCTCGCCTACTCGACCATGAGCCAGATCGGCTACATGTTCCTGGCCCTGGGCGTTGGCGCCTGGGACGCGGCGATCTTCCACCTGATGACCCACGCGTTCTTCAAGGCGCTGCTGTTCCTTGCTTCGGGTGCGGTGATCGTTGCCTGCCACCACGAGCAGAACATCTTCAAGATGGGCGGCCTGTGGAAGAAACTGCCGTTGGCCTACGCCAGCTTCATCGTCGGGGGTGCGGCACTGGCTGCCCTGCCGTTGGTGACCGCCGGTTTCTACTCCAAAGACGAAATCCTCTGGGAAGCCTTTGCCAGCGGTAACCAGAATCTGCTCTACGCAGGTCTGGTGGGTGCCTTCATGACCTCGCTGTACACCTTCCGCCTGATCTTCATCACCTTCCACGGTGAAGCCAAGACCGAAGCACACGCAGGCCACGGTATCTCCCACTGGCTGCCACTGTCGGTGCTGATCATCCTGTCGACCTTCATCGGCGCCATGATCACCCCGCCACTGGCCGGTGTATTGCCGGAAAGCGCTGGGCATGCCGGCGGCGCTGCCAAGCACAGCCTGGAGATCGCCTCCGGCGCTATCGCCATCGCCGGTATCCTGCTGGCGGCCCTGTTGTTCCTCGGCAAGCGTCGCTTCGTGACCGCCGTCGCCAACAGTGGCATTGGCCGCTTCCTTTCGGCCTGGTGGTTCGCCGCCTGGGGCTTCGACTGGATCTACGACAAACTGTTCGTCAAGCCTTACCTTGCGATCAGCCATGTACTGCGCAGAGACCCGCTCGACCAGACCATCGGTTTGATCCCGCGCGCCGCCAAGGCCGGTCACACCGCCCTGAGCCGCAGCGAGACGGGCCAATTGCGTTGGTATGCAGCTTCCATGGCCGTCGGCGCCGTGCTGGTGATCGGCGCCATCGTGGTGGTAGCGGTATGACTATGAACATTGCGTACTTTGCGAACTTGCAAAAGGAAACGAGCCCGTCATGATTCTGCCCTGGCTAATCCTGATCCCCTTTATCGGCGGCCTGCTCTGCTGGATGGGTGAACGCTTCGGCGCCACCCTCCCCCGCTGGATTGCGTTGCTGACCATGTCCCTGGAACTCGCGCTCGGCCTCTGGCTGTGGGCCCATGGCGACTATTCATTTGCTCCGGCACCGGGTGTCGATCCGACCTTCGCGCTTGAATTCAAGCACGTGTGGATCCAGCGCTTCGGCATCAACGTGCACCTGGCCCTCGACGGCCTGTCGCTGTTGATGATCCTGCTGACCGGCCTGCTGGGTATCCTCTCGGTACTCTGCTCCTGGAAAGAGATTCAGCGTCACGTGGGCTTCTTCCACCTGAACCTGATGTGGATCCTGGGCGGCGTTGTCGGCGTGTTCCTCGCCCTCGACCTGTTCATGTTCTTCTTCTTCTGGGAAATGATGCTGGTGCCGATGTACTTCCTCATCGCGCTCTGGGGTCACAGTTCTTCGGACGGCAAGAAAACCCGGATCTACGCGGCGACCAAGTTCTTCATCTTCACCCAGGCTTCCGGCCTGATCATGTTGGTGGCGATCCTGGGTCTGGTACTGGTCAACTTCAACAGCACGGGCGTGATCACGTTCAACTACGCCGACCTGTTGAAAACCAAGATGTCCCTGACCACCGAGTACATCCTGATGCTGGGCTTCTTCATCGCGTTCGCGGTGAAGCTGCCGGTGGTGCCGTTCCACTCCTGGTTGCCTGACGCTCACGCCCAGGCGCCGACCGCAGGTTCCGTGGACCTGGCGGGTATCCTGCTGAAAACGGCGGCCTACGGCCTGCTGCGTTTCGCCCTGCCGCTGTTCCCGAATGCCTCGGCCGAGTTTGCGCCGATCGCCATGACCCTGGGTCTGATCGGGATCTTCTACGGTGCGTTCCTGGCCTTCGCCCAAACCGACATCAAGCGTCTGATCGCCTTCTCGTCCGTTTCCCACATGGGTTTCGTACTGATCGGCATCTACTCCGGCAGCCAGCTGGCGTTGCAAGGCGCAGTGATCCAGATGTTGGCCCACGGTGTCTCGGCCGCCGCGCTGTTTATCCTCAGTGGCCAGCTGTACGAGCGCCTGCACACCCGTGACATGCGTGAAATGGGTGGCGTGTGGTCACGCATCGCTTACCTGCCGGCGATCAGCCTGTTCTTCGCCGCCGCCTCCCTGGGCTTGCCGGGCACCGGCAACTTCATCGGCGAGTTCCTGATCCTGATGGGTTCGTTCGTGCACACACCGTGGATCAGTGCCATTGCGACTTCCGGCCTGGTGTTCGGTTCGGTTTACTCGCTGATCATGATCCACCGCGCCTATTTCGGCCCGGCCAAGTCCGACACCGTCCTGCAAGGGATGGATGCTCGCGAACTGATCATGGTGCTCGGCCTTGCGGTGCTGCTGATCTACATCGGCGTGTACCCGCAACCGTTCCTGGACACTTCTGCCGCGACGATGCATGGCGTGCAGCAGTGGTTCAGCACCGCCTTCACTCAACTCGCTTCGGCACGGTAAGAGCGCTATGGAATTCACGATCCAACACTTTATCGCGCTTGCGCCGCTGCTGATTACCAGCCTCACCATTGTGGTGGTGATGCTGGCGATCGCCTGGCGCCGCAATCACTCGCAAACGTTCCTGCTGTCCTGTGCCGGTTTGAACCTGGCCCTGCTGTCGATCATTCCGGCCCTTAAAGTCGCGCCACTGGCCGTGACCCCGCTGATGATGATCGATGACTTCGCGCTGCTGTATATCGCGTTGATCCTCGTCGCCACCCTGGCCTGCGTGACCCTCGCGCATGCCTACCTCGGCGAAGGCGGCACCGGCTACCCTGGCAACAAGGAGGAGCTGTACCTGCTGATCCTGCTGGCTGCGGCCGGTGGCATCGTGCTGGTCAGCGCGCAGCACCTCGCGGGCTTGTTCATCGGCCTGGAACTGCTGTCGATCCCGACCTACGGCCTGGTGGCCTACGCCTTCTTCAACAAGCGCTCCCTGGAAGCCGGCATCAAGTACATGGTGCTCTCGGCCGCCGGTTCCGCGTTCCTGTTGTTCGGTATGGCCCTGCTCTACGCAGAAGCCGGCAGCCTGAGCTTCACCGGTATCGGTCACGCCCTGGCAACCACCAGCATGCCTGCGCCAATCGCCCAGTTGGGCCTGGCCATGATGCTGATCGGCCTGGCGTTCAAGCTCTCCCTGGTGCCGTTCCACCTGTGGACCCCGGACGTGTACGAAGGCGCCCCGGCGCCGGTGGCGGCGTTCCTGGCCACAGCGTCGAAGGTTGCCGTGTTTGCGGTGATGGTGCGTCTGTTCCAGATCTCCCCTGCCGCCAACACCGGCGTGCTGAGCAACGTGCTGACCGTGATCGCGATTGCGTCGATCCTGTTCGGTAACCTGCTGGCCCTGACCCAGAACAACCTCAAGCGTCTGCTCGGTTACTCCTCCATCGCTCACTTCGGCTACCTGCTGATCGCCCTGGTGGCGAGCAAAGGCCTGGCCGTGGAAGCGATTGGCGTGTACCTGGTCACCTACGTCATCACCAGCCTCGGCGCATTCGGCGTTATCACGCTGATGTCCTCGCCGTACAAAGGCCGTGACGCCGACGCCCTGTACGAATACCGCGGCCTGTTCTGGCGCCGTCCGTACCTGACCGCCGTACTCACCGTGATGATGCTGTCCCTGGCCGGCATCCCGCTGACCGCGGGCTTTATCGGCAAGTTCTACATCGTCGCTACCGGTGTTGAAGCGCACGAGTGGTGGTTGGTTGCGTCCCTGGTACTGGGCAGCGCCATCGGCGTGTTCTACTACCTGCGCGTGATGGTCACCCTGTACCTGATCGAGCCAAACCTGCGCCGTGTGGACGCCGAGCTGCACTGGGAACAAAAAGCCGGTGGCGTGATGCTGCTGGCAATCGCCCTGCTGGCGTTCTTCCTGGGTGTGTACCCTCAACCGTTGCTCACCTTGGTGCAGCATGCGGTGCTGGGCGTTTGATCGCCTAGCGGGACGTTAGTCAACAAAACGGCGCCTTCGGGCGCCGTTTTGGATTGTGCGACACGTTATTGAGTCAGCGAGCGGTGGCGTCTATTGAACGCACATCAGCGCGCAGCGTGCGCCGATTGCGTTGCTGGCATCCGCGCTGGCGGTGAGCAACTATCCTGTGTGTCATCCTGCTCGCGGACGGTTTACGTGTCGCACCGGGCGCAACAACTGACCACTGCCAAAAGAGGGCCACGCAGGTTGGATGACCTGGATTACAGCCAACCCTACACGTCCGCGCGCTCGCCCGTCATGGGCAACAACATGGTCGCCTGCTCCCAGCCGCTGGCCGCTCAGGCGGGCCTGGGCCAGCCTGAGCGCGCTCAGAAAACAGCGCTCAGGTCACTTGGTGTTGTGCATCGGCCTGCAGGTAAAACGTTGGCGCGACGGCGTCTATGTCAAGACGCCTGCGAGTGTGCGAGCACCAGGCCAGCAAGCGTCTCGCGCAGCTGCGGATGGGCCGGCAAGCGAATGCCGAAGGTTTCATGCAGTAAGCTCATCAGCTCATCGGCGCTCTCGATGACACGCTTTTCGCTCGGTTGGTCGAGACTGTGCAGAGCATAGTTGGCATTGTTCAACGTATACCGTTTGCCCGGTGCCAGACGCGCGGCCTTCAACTGCCCGACGAAGACTGACGCCGGGTGCGTCGATACGTACCAGTTGCCGATGAGGTAGTCCATGTCCGCCTGCACTTGCAGGTCGAACACATACAAACCCCGCCACTCCTCGCCCACCTGGGTCCACAGGGTGTAGTCGGCACCATTGAACGTCAGGCGATAAGGTTCATGAGCCGTGGCCTGAACCGCCTCGGTGTCCAGCTGCAGTGGGCTGCTCGGCACCATGCCGCCAAAGCCCACATCGGTCACATAACGCACGCCATCCAGTGTCACCAGGCTCAGGCGATGGGTACGCCCGGTGCGCGCGTCCGGTGGCCCGCCCATCACGACCCAGCCGGTCAGCCCCCGCGCGTCAAAGCCTAATTCCTGCAGCAGCGCCAGAAACAGGTGGTTCAGCTCAAAGCAATAGCCGCCGCGCCCCTCCAGCAGAACCTTTTGCTCGATGCTGGGCAAATCGATCGGCACCGCCGCACGCAGCAAGGTCGACAAGCTCTCGAAAGCGAAGGTGCACACATGGCGCAGTTGCAGCGCTTGCAAGGTTTGCAGGGTGGGCGGTGGCGGCGAGTCATAGCCCAGGCGTTGCAGTAAGAGCTGGCTGTGAGTCAGACGGGGCATGGCGCGATCCTTTAGCGCAGGGCGAAGCCGTCACTATGCCGCGACAGTGTGCAGGTTGTCATTTTGAGTGAACCTTTTTGAACGCTTACCTATCCATCTATAACAAGACAGGGAGGCAACATGAGTACCGCAAAAATCTACACCATCCACTATCAGCTGCACGGTCAACCGAAGTCCTTTGTGGTGCGCGCCGAGGTCATGAACAACGCCGAGGCCTGGCACTGGGCGGCGGTCGACGCCGACATTGCGCATGTCAGCCGCATTGGGCGCGTGGGTCACGAACAGGTGAAAAAAACCACCCGCCCCTGGGCGGAGAAGTTCGGCATTACCGAGGTCACCTGGGCTCCGCCCAAGTAAGTACCTCCACACAAGCAAACGCCCCGCCATAGCGGGGCTGACTTTACTTCTTCAAGTCGCCCAACGGATCGTAGGGCGGCTTTTTTTCCGCCGGTTGTTTCTTGCCCTTGTCCAGGGGCGCGATCGCCGGGCCAATCGGGTCGACCTGAGGGTCGGCGACGTCGGGGGAATCCGGGTCGAAGCCCAGTTCATACTTGCCGCTGGCATGCTCGCTGGATCGCGGGCCTTTGGGGGAATCACTCACGATAACCTCCTTATTTAAAGCGGGCGCGCTTTGTCATGCAGGTTTTCCAGGTCTTGCTCAACCTGCTGCTCATCATCGTCCTGACGCTCCGCCGGGTCGTTGGGACGCAACGCATCGTTGTCGCGCTCCTCCTCGCCGGGTGTGCGGTCAGGGTTGGGCGTGCCAGGGGGGGGTTGTTTATATTCGGGCATGATCGTTCACCTCAAGGGGAGTGGGTGGCCTACACAAAATTAGAGAAAGCGCCAGGCTTCATCGTTCAACTTGTTTGCCCAAAGCATGCGAAGATGCCACCCCGCGCCCTGTTGAGACCTGCCCCGGATGTTCGAGCTCAAACCCTGCGACCCCGTTACCTACCGCCAACAAACGCGGCGCAGCACACTCATCGTGGCCGTGCTGTTCATCGCCTTGGCGATGCTGCTGTCGAGCCTGGCAGTGATGCTGTTCGGCGAACCCGGCGGCGATAACTTTCGCTTCAATGTCGGTGGCGTGTTTGCCGGGGTATTGATCACGCTCGCGCTGGTGCGCGGCCCATTCTGGACCCAGCCTTGGCTTGCACCCGCGGTATATGGCTGGCAGCTCAAACGCAGCCTGATGAGCGTGACCAATGTGATGCACACGGTCACTGAACGCGTGCAAGCCAACGACCCGACGGCGATCAAGGTCCTGCGCTTCTACCACTTGGGGCTGACCCAGATGCATGCGCTGGATGCCAATTCCAGCGCCCAGGCGCAACTGGTCGGTGAAATCGACGCGCACGCGGCAAAGATGCAGGCGCTGGGGATCGACACCGAGCAAACCCGCTTCGACCCTGCATGGATGGACAGCATTAAAAGCGCTTGAGACCGCACGCCGCGGTCAGCCGCTGACCTTTGCCCGCCAGCAGAACACTGCGCTCACCGCAATCGCTGCCCCCGCCAGGCCAAACACCCACGGCGCCGACGCCACCGGCAGCAACAGGCCCGCCATCAGCGGCCCAAGGCCCGCGCCGACATCGCGCCACACCGCGTTCGACGCCAGCGCCGAAACGCGCATCGAGCCCGGGTTGCGCTCGGCCACCAAGGTGGTGACCAGTGGCAGTTGCAACGCACGTAACACCAGCACAGCGGCCGCGCCGACAATCACCCAGTAACTGCCGAACGCGGTCAGCGCCAAGGCACTCAAAAACGAGAACAGCAGCAGCATCGAGGTGGCGCCAAAGCGTTGCGCCGCGCGGCCACCCAGTGGGCTCAGGAGCATTTCCGAGGCATAGCGCAGGGCCATTAATCCACCGGCGATCAGCACCGCGTCGCCGCCGAGAATCTTCTGGGCCTGGATCGACAGGCCAAAGATAAACAGCCCGTCCAGCGCCACACCTTCGATAAATGACCAGGTCGCGACGCTATCCGGCCACTTGAAGCGGCGCCCTGTGCTGTGCAAATCATGCCCGTTGGTGGGCAACCCGCGCGCCACCCACACGCCGACCAGGCAGCAGCCGGCAAGAATCACGAAGATGGGACGCGGCCCGGCCCATAAGGTCAACCAGCCACCGAGCGGCAACGCCAACATCGGCCCCAGGGCAATCACCGCCCGTGAGCGCCCTGCCCTGCGTGCTGCGCCCGCCGGTTCGGAAGTCGCCAACACTTGCGTCGACAGGTTCAACGCGGCGAAACACAGCCCCCAGATCAGCCGCAGCCCCAACAATGCCGCAAACCCCGACAACATTGAGTTGCCCAAAGCGCACACGGTCGCCGCGCCGGCGGCGATCATGCAGGTCAGGCGATCGCCGTTGCGTGCGTAGAAATTCAAGACATGCCGGTAGCCGAAAATCCGCACCAGGCGGTTGGCCGCCAGCAACACCCCGGCCTGGGCCAGCGTGATGCCAAAGGCCTGGGACTCCATGGGCAGCAGCAGGTAGAGCAACACGTCACTGGGCAGGCACAACGCGAGGGTCAGTGCGGCACGTCGGGAAGTGCGATCAGCAGTACGTTGGGCCTGGCTGGACATAAATCTGAAATATTCCGAAACATTCAGGCCGCCACACTAGCGCCCTCGACGACGCATTTACAACGGCCGTTTACGCTTTTTTCCCGTAGGGCAGCAAGCGCAGACCGCTGGCCACGCTGCCCACCAGTGCAAACACGCAGCCCAGCCACAACGCATATTTCGGGCCGCTGGCCAGGGACAGATGGAAACAAAACGCCACCAGCGATGCGCCCAGCGTTTGCCCCAACAAGCGTGAAATCGCGACGATGCCACTGGCCCCGCCGCTGCGCGCGAGCGGTGCACTGGTCATCAACGCCTTGAGGTTGGGCGACTGGAAAAAGCCGAACCCGGCGCCACACAAGGCCATGCGCCAGCCGATGTCAAAGGCCGACGCCTCGTTACCCAAGGTCGCCAGCGCCGCCATGCCCACGCTGAGCATCAACAGGCCGATACCGCACAACACGCCCAAAGACACCCGATCCGCCAACCGCCCCGCCACCAAGGCCATCACCGCAACCACAGCAGGCCACGGCGTCATCAGAAAACCGGTTTCCACCTGGCTATGGCCGAGGACTGCCTGCAACAGGAACGGCAACGACACAAACGCCAGGCCCTGGGCGCTGAACGCACAGATGGCGGTGAGGGACGACAGCGCAAACACCGGCCGCTTGAACAGGTCCAGGGCGAGCATCGGCGCCGGATGCCCGGCCTGCCGACGCAACAACAGCACGCCGCAGACCAGCGCCACAGCGATCAGGCCCAGGGTCAGTGCGCCTTGGGCACCGTGTACCGCCGTACCCAGCCCGAGCACCAACAAGGCAAACAGCCCGGCACACAGCAACGCGGCGAGGCGGTCGAACGCATGCCCGGTCATCGGCAGCGTCGGTAATGAACGCAGACCCAGGCCCAATGCCAACAAGCCCAATGGCACGTTGATCAGGTACAGCCAGTGCCAGGTCGCCACCGACAGAATCGCCGACGCGGCCGTGGGCCCGAGGGTGAACGCCAAGCCCACGACCAACGAGTTATAGCCCAAGCCGCGCCCGAGCATTTTCGAGGGGTAGATATGCCGCAGCAACGCCGTGTTCACGCTCATCACCGCCGCCGCACCGAGCCCTTGCGCCACGCGCGCGGCCGTCAGGGTCAACAGCGACCCGGCCAGCCCGCAAAACAACGACGAGACAATAAACAGCAGCAACCCGCCGAGATACACCCGGCGGTGCCCCAGCACATCACTCAACGACGCGAACGGCAACACCGTGGCAATAATCGCCAACTGATAGGCGTTGACGACCCAGATCACCGAGGCCGAGTCGGTGCCGATGCCTTCGGCCAACGTCGGTAACGCTGTGTTGACGATGGCCGTGTCCAGGGTCGCCATGCCGATCCCCAGGGAGATGGCGATGACGGCGGGCAGGCGTTTATTGAGGGGCAACCCATCGGCAACAGAGGACATGAACAATCCGCGCAGGTGACAAAGGCCTCTAGAGTACGGGGCGCGCGGATTTTTTTCAGTGGACAATTGCCTGGCTGTCGGAATTTTCATGTACGCCGAGGGTGTTGATTCGCCGTCGCGCTTCATCCCTATATCGGCTGACTTGGCTGGGTGTGGCCAAGGCGCGAGGGGTGCGCAGTCCGGTTCGTATCAGCAATCTGTCAGAACGTCATACCGATGTACCACGGTGGTGCATGGAGACGTTTGGCCCCCAAAACCGATTCATCACCGCCACCCCACGGCGGTTTTATTCGGCATCCCGAACGACACAATTAGAAATATTCGTGTTTCCGAACAAATCCGCTTCAACCGCCCCGACCAACCTGAAAATCACCATAAATTTCATGCGGTTGTTGTCATCTTTGTTACATGCCAACTGGCATACATTCTGCTTTAGCACTATTTCCAGTAATAAAATGTTTCAGGGTTGAGACAGTCTCATCCACTGAGACAGGATTCGCGACACACCCATAACAACGAATACGCCCCAAAGGAGGGCGGCTTTTCTGACCCTTTGATCGACATCAACTTTCCAAGACTGCTGCTGCACATCTGTACCCCAAAAAAAGGCGAATGGCCTGATGGTCAATAACAAGCCCGACTATAAAAAGGACGAATTGATGAGCTCGAGCAAGAACCACGCAGTGTCCTATATGGATGCAGACCACCCCACCCCGGCGCCCGCTGAGAGCGTCCTCGGCTTTGGCCCCTTTCTGTTACTGGCAAGACAGCACGTGTTGCTGCGCAACGGTGAGCCCGTGACCCTGGGTAGCCGTGCGCTGTACCTGTTGATTGCGCTGGCGACGCGCGCCGGCGAATTACTGGAAAAAGCCGAGCTGATCGCCTACGCATGGCCCAAGGTGGTCGTCGAGGAATGCAACCTGCGTGCGCAGATCGTCGCCCTGCGCCGGGCACTGGGCGACGATGGCAACTTCAGTTATATCGTCACCGTGCCGGGCCGAGGCTATCGCTTTGTGGCACCGGTCACCGTGCAAACCGCCAGCGAAGAAACCCTGCCGGTCCCCTATGCCCGGGCCGAGGAACTCACGCTGCCGCGGCTGCCCTGCGAAGTGATCGGCCGCGACACGCTGATCGCCAGCCTTGCCGACCAGTTGCTCAGCCAGCGCTTCGTCACCCTCACCGGCCCGGGCGGCATCGGCAAAACCACCGTCGCCCTGGCGGTGGCCCGCGAGTTGGCCCGTGCGTTCACGCTGGACACCTGCTTTGTGGACCTGGCGCCCGCCACCAGCGGGCAATGGGTGGCCGGCATACTCGCCAGCGCCCTGGGCATCCAGACGATCAGCGATAACCCGCTCCACAGCATCGCGGCGACCCTGGCCGACCGCCGTTTGCTGCTGGTGCTGGATAACTGCGAACACGTGTTGCCGGCCGCCGCCGACGCCGTGGAAACCCTGCTGAGCAGCGCCCCACAATGCTACGTGCTGACCACCAGCCGCGAACCGTTGCGCGCCGAAGGCGAACGGGTGCACGACCTGGCGCCGCTGCAAGTGCCTGACGAACAGGCGCGCCTGAGTGCCAGCGAAGCCTTGGCCTGGTCTGGTGTGCGCCTGTTTGTGGAACGCGTGCGCGCCCTCGACCCCAGCTTTGAGTTCAACGATGCTGATGTGTCGGCAGTCAGCGCCATCTGTCGCAAACTCGACAGCAATGCGCTGGCCATCGAGATCGCCGCCGCACGGGTACGCACCTTTGGCATTCAGGATCTGGTCGGCCTGCTCGACGGCAGCTTTCGGCTGCAAATGACCGGCCGGCGCACTGCCCTCGCTCGTCACCGGTCCCTCAGCGCCACACTGGACTGGACCTACTCGATGCTCAGTGGCGACGAACAGGCCATGTTGCGCCAACTGGCGGTGTTTACCGGCTGCTTCACCCTCGATGCGGTCAAGGCCATGACGGCCGACAGCAGCCTGGACCCACGCAACGCCCTGCCGTTGCTCGAAAGCCTGATGGACAAGTCATTGCTGATCGCCGGTCAATCGCAGTTGCTCAAGCGCTATCGCCTGCTGGAAACCACCCGCGCCTATGCCCTGGAAAAACTCGCCGAACAGGGCGAGGTCAATGCCACCAGCCTGCGTCACGCGCGGTATGCCCTCGGCATGTTGCAGGAAGCCGGGCAGACCCTGGATGGCCTGTCGCCGGAAACCTGGGTCGCCCTCTACGGCCCCGAAAACAGCACCATCCGCTCGGCCCTGGACTGGGCCTATTCACCCAACGGCGACCTGCCCCTGGCAATCGAACTGACCCTGGGCGGAGTGCCGCTGTGGCTGCGTCTGTCGCTGGTCAGCGAATGCCGCACCTGGGTCGCCAAGGGCCTGGCGAGCAACGCCATCACCCCATTGCCGCTGCGCCAACGCATGTTGCTGCACACGGCTCTGGCCAGTGTGCTGATGCTGACTTACGGCACCGGTGGGGAGATGCGCGAAGCCTGGCGCCAGGTTCGTGATGACGCCCGCGACCTCGGCGACGCCGAACACAAAATGCGCGCCTTGTGGGGGCTGTGGACCGACCGCTGTGGCTGCAACCAATATGCCGAAGCCTTGGAGCTGGCCGAGCGTTATTTGGCCTTGAACAGCAGCGGTAACCAGCAATTGCTCGGCAAACGCATGCGCGCCGTGGCACTGTTTCATATGGGCGACCTGCAGGGCGCGCGACAGAATATCGACGAAGCCCTCGGCTCACCGTCGGCACCGCGCTCGCACATCATCGACGTGCATTTTGACCAGCGCATCGCCGCCCGTTGCCTCAAGGCCAAGGTGCAACTGCTCGAAGGCGAGGTCGACCCGGCACTGCGCCTGATCGGCGCTTGCGTCGACGAAGCGGTCTCACTCGACCACCCGGCAACCCTTTGGTACACCCTGTGCCTGGGCGCGATTCCCCTGGCCCTGCTTACGTCCAACCTGCCGAAAATGCACTACTACCTGGGCCTGCTGCAAGACAGCACCACCTGCCAGGACCTGCATATCTGGCGGCAATTTCGCCGCTGCTTCGAAAGCATCCTGCTGATCCGCCAAGGCTCGCCGGAAGAAGGCGTGCCGCAATTGGGCGAGGCGCTGCACCATCTGCAAGGCCAGGGCGACAGCCAGCTCCATAGCCTGCTGCGCTCTGAATACGCGCTGGGCCTGGCGCGGCTGGGCCTGGAGCAACTTGCCCTGGAAGTACTGGAAGACACACTGCAAGTGGCTGTCGGCCGCCAAGAGTGTTGGTTTGTACCGCAAATACTGCGGATCAAGGCGCAACTGACCCTGCGCCAGGGCGACTGCGGTTCAGAGGACAAGGCCAAGGTCCTGCTGCGCCAAGCCTGGGTGGATGCACAACTGGCGGGCGCGCACTTCTGGCGCGCACAGATTGCAACCGACCTGGCACGCCTGCAGGAACCCAAATTGAGGATTGCTTCGTTACCTCGGTTTCAACATCGCTAGGGGTCTAAATTTGGAATGACTACTGTGGTGAGCGGGCTTCCCCCGCGCTGGGCTGCGAAGCGGCCCTGAAAGGCACATTGATCGCCCCCCAAAAAGGAGGCGATCTGTACATCTAAGAAACCCGTTTAGCGCGGATACTCAATTTCCATCGCCCTGGCTTCCAATACTTTCCAGATTGCATAGCCGTCTTGCGCCAACAACGAAGCCGTTTGAACAAAATGAGTCAGATCTTCGATATCGATTGTCTTGAGATCCATACACGCCAGACTTTCGATAGCGTCTTTCGCGGCACGCATTCTCTCCCCTGCAACCGCGTGTAAGTCACAAAGAGATGCTTGAGAATTGATGAATAGCACCGGGTGTTCACTTGCACTGATTTGAAGCGGGATATATGACATTGGCGATACTCCACTGAGGTAGGGGAGCTGCCACTTTTGCGACCAAACAAAGGGTGACAGCTGTACGCAGGTTGGTCGACCGGGCCTCAGTGATACCCGGCACACCCGAAGGCGTCCCGCGCACAGCTGCCATAACACGAAAGTGTGGGCGAAAAAAAACGCCGACTTTCGAAGGATGGCGCCTGTGCGCACTGAGGTTTCAGGCGACCAAGCCTGAGTCGTTGAATTGGCAACGACGAGGCGAATCATAAGTGGCGTACCTGGCGGATGCAACTGATGGCATCGAATGAAATTGAGTGACCTCGTAGATGATGAGCTACAACCTCCATCTGATCTTATTGGGGCTGCTGCGCAGCCCGGCGCGGGGCAAGCCCTAATGCCAGTCAGTTAAGCGCAGATCCCCTGTGGGAGCGGCGGTGCGACGATTCGACTTGCTCGCGAAAGCGGTGGGTCAGTTAACATCAATGTTTGCTGGGCCGACGTCTTCGCGGGCAAGCCCGCTCCCACATTTGATCTTCGCTGCATTGAGCATTTCGTTCGCTTAACTGACTGGCATTAGGGCAAGCCCGCTCATCACAATAAGTCATTCCACGGTTTGATTCAGGTTGGCTCAGATCAGGCGCGCAGCCACAAGCCAATCGGCCACGGCCTGGAATGAGGCATCCGGCACGGGGTCGCCGGGTACGGCTTTCCTGGCGATAGCCGCCGCCAGGGACTTGTCCGGCGCATGGGGAATCCCCAGATCGTAGGCCTCCTGCAACATCAACAAGGCCTCTTCCGGTGATGCGCGACACACGATCACCGGCACCGGCGTTTCCCCGCGGACATAGCGCACGCCAATCACCCAGCCATCGGTGGTGCCGATCATCATCGACGCCCGGCTCAACCCCAGCTTGGTGGCCAGCGCCTGCATTTCATTGCGCTGGCGCCGCCGTTCGCTCTTGATCAGCGGGTCGCCGTCGATGTCTTTGCGCTCGCGCTTGGTTTCGCTGCGGGTCATCTTCATGTCGCGTCCGAACAGCCAGCGCTGCATCAGCACATCCACCGCGCCCACCGTAAGAAACGCGCACAGCACCGTGAACACCAGCGGTTTGAGCACCAGGAAAAACGTCGATTCCATACACTCGGCACCACAGCGTGATGACTCCATCAGCGCCTGTAACGCGTGCTTGCCGACCACGTAAAACGCGATCGCCAATACATGCACCTTGACCAGCCCCTTGAGGAACTCCACCAGGTTGCGCAAGGCGAAGATCTTCTTCATGCCCTCCGCCGGGTTGATGCGTTTGAACTCGGGCTTGATCGGGTCCACCGAAAACACAAAGCCGCGCATGGTGATGAGGTTGGTCAGGATCACCACGCCGGTGGTCACCGCCATCACCGGCAGCGTGATCCCGATGATCAGTTGTTCGGCATGGTCGAGCACCCGGGGCCACACCGTGGCGAAGGGTTCGATGTAGATGCGCGCGGTCAGGTCAATCAGCGCCGTGACCTGCGCCATGGCCCGGGGCGCAAGGATGGAGATGCACAAGGTGCAGAACAGAATGACCATGCCCGACACCAGGTCCTGGCTCTTGGCGACCTGGCCTTTCTTGCGGGCGTCGTTGAGCTTTTTGTCGGTGGCCGGCTGGGATTTCTCTTCGCTGGTGTCGGCCATCGGCTACTCCATGCCTGCCAGGGTTTTGAGCAATTCGACGGTGCCGCGAAACGCCGCCAACTGGTCGAGCATCAACGGGATCAGGAAACCGATGTAGATCACCATCAGGATCGAAAAAAACAGGTTTTTCACCGGCAACGACAAATCGAAAATGTGCAGGTTCGGCGCCATCCGCGACAGGTAGGCAAGCATCAAGTCAGTAATCAGCAGCGAGATCAGCAACGGGGAAACCATCAGCACGCCAACACGCATGATCTGGTCGAGGATCGACAGCACCGCCAGCAGTGCCGAGCTGGCAAATACCGGGGTAAATGCGGTCACCGGCCACAACTGGTAGCTGTGGTAATAACCGTCGACCATCAGGATAAAACCGCCGGACATGAAAAACAGCGTGATCAGCATCACCGTCAACAGGGTCGACATCACACTCGATTCGCCGGTTGAAAGCGGGTCCACCAACTGCGCCATGGTCGAGCCGCGCTGCAGGTCGATCAGCTCCCCCGCCACCTCTGCCGCCCAGAACGGAATGCCGAACAACAACCCGATCAGAATGCCGATCAAAAATTCCTTGATCAGCAACCCGGCGATGAACACGCTGCCATGTTCGGGCATCGCGGTGAGTGCTTCGAACACCGGGAAGAACATCGGGATGGAAATGGCCACGGCCACACAGCCACGAATCATCCCGGTGAGGCCCAGGCGGTTGAAGGCCGGGGTAATCACCACCACGCCCATGGCCCGGCAGGCGGCCAGCGAGGCGGCGCTGATCACCGGGTAGGCGACTTCCAGGAACTGCGCGGTAAGGCTGGCATCCATGGGCGGTCAGCGTGTCCACAACGGGAAATTGTCGAGCACCTGGCTCCCCAACTCCGCCACTTGCCCGGCCAACACCGGGCCCAGGAACACGATGGTCAACAGGACCGCCACCAGCTTCACCACCTGCGGCAGGGTCTGGTCCTGGATCTGCGTCAGCGCCTGGAACAGCCCCACGCTCAAGCCCACGATAATCGCCACCCCCAGCGCGGGCGCCGAGAGCATCAGCACAGTCATCAGCGCCTGTTTCATCAATGACAGGAAAACATCCTGGCCCATGGGTCGTGCCTCAGCCGTAACTCAAAATCAAACCGTGCATCAAGCGCGACCAGCCACTCAGCGACACGAATAAAAAAATCTTCAAGGGGATCGAAATCAAGTTCGGCGAGACCATCGACATGCCCATGGCCATCAGCACGTTGGACACCAGCAAGTCCACCACCAAAAACGGGATGTACAGCAAAAAGCCGATCTCGAAGGCGCGCGTGAGTTCCGAACTGACAAACGCCGGGATCAGCACTACCAGGTCGTCATCGCGCAGGTCGGCACGCGCCTCAGGCGACCAGATCGTTTCCGTAGCCTGCACAAAAAAGCCACGCTCGGACTCATTCGCGAAGCGCTTGAGGTGCGCCTGCAACGGCGGGCGCAGGGCATCGCCCAAGTCCTTGAGTTGCTCCACATGCTCGATGTTGAGATCGCGGCCCTCCACCTGCCGGTACATATCGCCGATCAAGGGCGTGGTCACGTACACCGAAAGAATCAGCGCAATGCCGTACAACACCAGGTTTGGCGGAGTCTGCTGCACGCCGAGGGCGTTGCGGATCAGGAACAACACCACCGAGATCTTCATGAAACCGGTGAGCGTCACCACCGCCAACGGGATCAACCCGATCGTCGCAACGACCAGGATAATCTCGATCAGATTCGGCTGATAACCGGTCATGGAGTGGCAAAACTCAGCAGCCGCACACCCAAGCCATCACCGATTTTCACCAGTTGCCCCTGGCCGACGCGGCGCCCGTTAACCATCAGGTCGACGCTGTCCACGTCGGGCGTATTGAGCTGCAACAGGCTGCCCGCGCCCAGCTCACGCAATTGCGCCAGGGTCAGTTCCAGGCTGCCGACCTGGCACACCAGTTTGAGCGGCAGGTCATCCAGGGCCGCAGCAGCATCAACCTCAGTCATCGTGTTCTCCATGTCCAAAAGGGGCGTTGTCAATTCTTCCTGCACACGCAAGGCTTCACCGTGGTATTGGCAGCGGGCCTGCAGGCGCCCGTCCAGGTCGAGCAACAAGCCCGAGCCTGGCTCAAGCATCAGCACATCGCCGGGGCGCAAACTGCGCAGCTCACCCAAGGTCAGCGACTGCCGCCCGGCGACCAGCGCCAAGGTCTGGCGCAGGTTGGGCAATGGGTCCGGTTCAGGCTGGGCATATTGGTCGAGCAACTGCGCGATGAGCACAGCGGCGCCTTCGCTCAGATCGAGGTGCGCGCTCATGGCCGGCTGATTGCCAAAGGTCAGCTCAAGCGACAGGCGCACGGCGTAATCTCGCTGCCCGTCGGTGGCCGCCAGGAGCTGCACCGCATGACCGAGCAGCGGCTCGAGGCGCTCGATCAAGTCGAGCACCGCCAATTCCAGTAACAACGCGCGTGGCAACGAGGGCAGCAACTGCACATCGAACTGCAGCGCCAACGGCACCAGCGCCTGCTCCACCGCAGCGGCCGAGAGGCGCAGGCGCGCCGGGGCGCGGCCGAGCAATAGCGGCACCTCGCACGGGCTACTGACGGTGGCGGTGGCGGCGGCCCAGCTCACCCGCAGGTCTTGCCCGGCGCATCGGCCCTGCCAGGCGCGACGGCGTCGGTGCAGTTGGTTATGCAGGGTGAGCAAGGCCGGGTCGTAGTGCGTCAGCCACGGCGCCAATGGAACGGCAAGGGCTGCGATCATGTGCCAATGCCTTCGTCACGCAATTCGCCAAGCCGGCGCTCAGCGCGTTCACGGCCGTCGAGCAGGCTTTGCCAGGCGTCGGATTGGCGCTGGCGGTTCAGGCGCTCCTGGCGAAACAGATCACGCTCGCGCTCCTGGCTGTGCAAGGTGGTGGACACGTGGGTCACGTCGTTTTCCAGTTGCTGCTGGTCATCCGACAGGCCGCGCAAACGCTCCTGGGCCGCCTGCCAACTGGCCACCGACAAGCCCTCGGTGAGGGACGCGTACACTTGACGGGCTTCCTCGGCGATGGCTTCACGGTGCCGGCGCAAGTGCTCCTTGGCGTCGGTCAATACGCCATGGGTGTGCGCGCAGCGCTGCTGCTGGGCAGCCAACTGGCTGGCGGCCCGTTGTTCGCGCAGCACCCGCAAGGTTTGCAGGGTGCGCAGTTGGTCGGTTTTCATTGGGTTCGCTCCTGTGTCATGCCAATACCTGGCGCATGCGGATCAAGGTGTGTTCCAGGCTGCTGGGTTCATCCGCGTTCTGGCGCAGGAAGGCTTCGATAGCGGCGTGGCGAGCGATGGCTTCATCGGCCAACGGGTCGCTGCCGGCAGCGTATTCGCCCACGCGGATCAGCATTTCGATTTCGCCGTAGCGCGCCATCAGCTCACGAATGCGCATGGCCAGGCGTTTGTGTTCCTCTGCGGCAACTTGCTCCATCAAGCGGCTGCGGCTGCGCAATACGTCGACGGCCGGGAAGTAGTTACGCTGGGCCAGTTCGGCGCTGAGGGCGATGTGCCCGTCGAGAATCGAGCGGGCTTCCTCGGCCACCGGGTCACTGGCGGCATCACCTTCGGTGAGCACGGTGTACAACGCGGTGATGCTGCCGGTGGGGCCGGGGCCGGCGCGTTCCAGCAGGCGCGGCAAGATCGAGAAAAACGACGGCGGGTACCCGCGACGGGTCGGTGGTTCGCCCACGGCCAAGCCAATTTCGCGCTGGGCGCGGGCAAAACGCGTCAGGCTGTCCATCAACAGCAACACGTTGCGGCCCTGGTCGCGGTGATATTCGGCCAGGGCCGTAGCGACAAATGCAGCCCGCACACGCTCGGCCGCCGGGCGATCAGAGGTGGCAACCACCGCCACCGTGCGCGCGCGCGCCGGGGCATCGAGTTGCACGTCGAGCAGTTCACGCACTTCCCTGCCCCGCTCGCCGATCAAGCCAATCACGATCACGTCGGCTTCGCTGTTGCGGATGATGCTGGCGAGCAACGATGACTTGCCCACCCCAGGCTCACCGAAGATGCCCATGCGCTGGCCCTGGGCCAGGGTCAGCAAGCCGTCGATGGCGCGAATGCCCAGGGCCATGGAGCGCACGATCAGTTGCCGGGAAAACGGTGCCGGCGGTTCGGCGTGCAATGGGTAATGGTGCAAGGCCAGGGTCGGCGGTGTGCCGTCGCCGTCGAGGAACTCGCCCATCGGGCTGATCACTCGACCGAGCTGCGCGTCACCGACGGCCACACCCAGGGCCTCGCCGGTGGCGGTGATTTGCGTGCGCGTGGACAGGCCCTCCATGGAGCCGATGGGCGAAAGAATCGCCTCGTCGCCCTCAAAGCCAATCACCTCGGCACTCAGGCTGCGGCCACTGACCGGGTCGCGCAGTTGGCACAATTCACCGATGCTTGCCCCGGCGACACTGGCGCGCAACAGCACACCCCGAATGCTCAACACCGTGCCGTGCATTGGCCGCAGGCGTGTCTGGTTGAGGCGCTCGGTCAGGCGTGGCAGCAGTTGCGCCAGGTTCATGCCACACCTTCTTCGGCAAACGGCAGCAGGCTGCGGCGCAGGGTTTGCAATTGGGCTTCGACACCCAGTTCAACCGAGCCCGCCGGGCTGCTCAGGCGAGCCTGGCCGGCACCCAGTTGTTCATCTGCCGCCACGGCAATCACCAGGCCGTCGCGCGTGAGGCGTTGGCGCAAGGCGTCGACCTCGGCAGGCGGCACCCAGAGGGTCAAGGCCTGGTCCTGGCGAAACGCGCTCAAGGCCTGACGCGTACACCGCGTTAGACGCTCAGCATTGTCCAGCTCGCCGAGCACTTCGCGCACGATGCCTAAAGCCAGGTCGGCCAGCGACGCCTCCAGGCTGCTCAAGTACTGCTGCACCTGGGATTGGGTCTGCACCAGCAACTGCGCAACGTGCTCGGCGCCCTCTTGCCGCGCGCTTTCAAAGCCCTCGGCGCGGGCGGCTTGCAGCCACTGGTCACTGTCGGCCTTGATCTGCTCCGCCTGCGCTTTGGCAGCCTGCAGAAACGCAAAACCATCGCTCCACAACGCAGCGTCTTCAGCGCGCAAAATGCGCGCCGTGGGGCGGCTCGGTAATTCACTCATGGTGTGATGTCCTCGGCCAGCAAGCACGCGGCGGCGGCCTGGACGATCTCCAGGTCACGCGGCAACCGCGCGCTGTAGCCCTTGGGGAAGTCGAAACGCAAACGCAGCCAACCCCGCCAATCGGCGTGCTGGGCGTGCAGCCACGCGGCAACACAGCCGTGGCCGTCACGGTCGATTGCCTCGATCAGTTCGGCAGGTTCACGCAGCAAATCCGCGGCGCCGCCGAGTTGGCGCAAGGCCAGGGCCTGAACGAAGACCTCCGCGCCCAAGCCTTCACGCAACGCCTGGACCACGTCGCGGCGGATCTCGCGGCTCAAGGTCGCGCCATGCCAGATCGCACCGCACAACCTCGGCAAACGGGCAAATTGCGCAGGCGACAGCAGCAACACCGGCAGATCACTCACTGGCGGGGTGGCCAACTGTGCGAGGGGCGCCAGTTGGTAATGGCTGACCAGCAACTGCTCCAGGCGCGGGCGAAAACGCGGCTGGCCCTGCAGGGCGTGCAGCACGTCATCCGGCAAATCAGCCGCAAAGCACGCGCCCAGGCTGGGGCCACGCACAAACTGCAAAGGCTCGGCGATCAACCCTTGCCAGCGCGCCAACACGCTCATTCACCCTCCTTGAGCACATACAACGCCTGGGACTGGCGCCGCGCCCAATGCTGACGGGCCAGTACCCCGAGGGCACCCAGGGCGATCAGCAGCAAACTGCCAAATATAAAACGTGCCTGGGGCAGGTTGTCTTCCAGCAGCCACAAGCCCATGAAGCGCGCCAGCCGTGGTTGCGCCGGGTTCTGGCTGATGGCGACGGCGGCTTTGATCGCGGTCACCGAGACGCCTTCGTAACTCAGGCCGGAAATACCATTGGCAACCAGCGTCTTGATCTGCGGGATCAGCGTGTTGATGTCGGTGCCCGGGTCGTACCGCACCAGCACCGAGGCCGAAGACGGTGAAATCACGCGCTTGAGCAAGTCATTGTCCGGCAGCACCACGTGCACACGGGCGGCGACAATGCCGTCGATCTGCGACACCGAGTGCGACAGTTCTTCGCTCAGGGCGTAAATCATCTGCGCCCGCTCCTGCACCGGCGAGGACACCAGGCCATTGCCCTTGAACACCTCGCCCATATTGGAAAAGCTCTGTTGCGGCAGACCGGCGTTGTCGAGCAGCGTCATCGCTTCGGCGAAGCGCTCCTCGTCGACCACCACTTTGAGCTGGCCGTTGTCCTGGGTCTTGCGCTCCGCCGGAATCCCACCGCGCAGCAGCACCGCGACCATGGCGTTGGCATCGCGTTCGCTGAGGTTGGTATAGAGGTCGGTGTTGCACGCTTGCAGCAGGCTGGCGAGCAGGCCGATCAGCAACAGACGCAGTGCGCGGTTTGGGCTTGGCATGGTGTTATTGCCCCTTGAGCAACGTGTTGGCGGAACCGGAAATCTGCGTCGCACCGCGCACCACCATCTGGGTTTCGATGGAGTAGTCGAACATCTTGCCCAGGGAATGGACGATCTGATCGACCTGTTGCTCGCCGACCTTTTTCCCCGGCTCAGCGGACGGTGAAGCACTCGCAGTGCGGATCTCAGCCGAAGCGGGCGGCGGTGCCGACGGGTTGTTGGTGAGCAGGTCGGCACGCTCGGAGAAGGCCCGCGTACGGTCGATGAAACTGTTCATACGCTCCATCAGGCCCGAGCCGATCTGGTGCGGGCTCGCGCCCTCGGGCATGCCTTTGGCGGTGTTTGCCATGTGCTCGAACAGGTTCTGCGAGGCCCCGGCGGGCCCCGCACCGGCGGACGGCGGCAAGGCCGTAGCGCCGGCGGCGAGACTGATAGTCATAGGGGCTTCCTACTCTTCGTCGTCATCGGACATGGCGTCGTTCAGCAGTTCCTGCATCTTCGGCATGATGATGAACTGGCCGCCGATCGTGACGGCCTGGGTGATCAACGCATCGTTGAACTTGGCGTCGTCCGCGTCGGTGCTATCTGCCGGTTTATCCGCCGCCTTGGCGTTATCCACTGCGGCGTTGAACTTGGCTTCAGGGCTGACGCCACCGGGGGCGAGGTTGCTGTCTACGGCCGTTACGGACATGGTGCTGCTCCTTTACTGGGTTGGGGTTTCGGTACTGACTTGCGCGCCGCGAAACACCCGCACACCGCGCTCGCGCGCCATCGGGGGGGCCACGGCCGTGGGTTGCAGGTGATCCACATGCTGTTGCACCAGCGCCAGGTACGGCGGCGGGCCGGTCACGAAGACTTCATCGCCCTCGGGGCCGTTGCGCATCGACAGTTGCTGGCCGAATACGTCGAGGGTATTGAGATAGGCCTGCAACTGGTCGAGGTTCAGCGCACTGGCCTTGAACAGTTTGGTGCTGATCTCGTCGCTGCTGTTGAGGTACAGAAGGTGGCCGTCGAAGTACCAGGTGAGGCCGTTGGTGCTGCACAGCGTCTGCAAAAATTCACCGGCGGTGGCGGCGCGAAGAGTGCTGCGGGCCTTGCCGCGCACCTTCTCCGAGAGCACCACAGGCACGTCCAAGTTGTGGCCGAATTCTTCCAGCGCGCTGCGCACATCCTGATCGACCAGCACGTAGGCATAGGGTGTGGAAAACCATTCAGGCTCTTCGCCAGCGTGGGCAAAACCGGCGCTGAACAGCCATAGGAGCGCCAGCAAAAATATGCTTACATGGCCTGCGCCTTCGCCCGACGAGTTGTGACGATGACCAAGAATTTTCTGCTTGCCAGTACCCTGCTGCTGGCTGCCTGTTCCAGCAAACCTGCGACCGATTCCGACAAGTCCCTGCAACTGGCCAATGACCTGAGCAAGCGCGGCGACTATGCCAGCGCCGCTGCGTTGTACGAGCGCGCCACCCAGCAACCGGGAGCCGGTATCGACGTGTGGCTCAAGCTCGGCCAGGCCAGGCTTGACGCCAAGGACGCACTCGGCGCCGAGCGCGCTTACCAGCAAGCGCTGGGCCTGGACGCCCACAACGCCGACGCCCTGCTCGGTCTCGGCACTGCGCAGTTGCAGTTGGGCAAAACCCAACGCGCCGTGACTGCGTTGGGCCAGGCTGCCGACATCAACCACCTGCCCGTCGCCTACACGCGCCTGGGCATCGCCCAGGTCCTGAATGGCCAGGCCACGGCGGCACAAACCGCTTTCGCGAAAAGCCTCAGCCTGCAACCCGACGACCTCGACAACCGCTGCAACCTGGCCCTGGCCTACGCCCTCGGCGGGCAGTCGCAACAGGCGCTGGACACCATCGCCCCCGTCACCCAGTCGCCCCGCGCCCTGCCCCGGCATCAGCGCAATGAGCTGCTGGTGATGGTGCTGGCGGGGTATGAGCAAAAGGTTGCCGGACTGCCGTTGGACGATATTCCCGCCGCCGAGCGCGGGCGATTGGTGATCGAAGCCAAGCGCATCAAAGCGATCAGTGATCCGGTGGCGCAGGCCAGGGAACTGGGGCTGGTTGACCCGCGCTGAGACACGACCGGCCGTTGGTTGATCGGGGTTTGGTTGTGCTTTTAATCCTGGGCGCCCGGTTAAACCACGCGGGCCAAACGCAGGCCTGAATCCGTGACCTTCGCCAGCACGCCCGCGCTCACCGGACATCGGGCCGCGCGCAATCATTGCTGACCTCCGGTGGCGCCGGCCTTGGCTTCCTGCTGATCCTTGCGCCGCTGCAACTGCTCACGATCAAACCCTTCGATGTACACCTGCGCCGCACGCCCCACCGGCGCGGCCATGGCAGGCCCCGTGGCGCGGCCCTGGTTCAGGTCCTGCTTGCGCTCGACCATCTGCAGCAAATTCAAATTGTTCGCACAGCCCAACGGCAGGGTCGGTTTGAAATCCTCATCCAGCCCGATCGCATCCTTGGCCGCCGGTTGCTGGCACTGAGTCGGCCAACCATCCGCCTGGTAGTGCGGCGAGTAATACACCGGCGCCAAGTGGGCCTGGCAGCCCATCAGTGCCAGGGGCAACAACATCAACAGACGAAAAGCAGTCATGGCAGGCCCCTTATCAATTCATGTAGAAACCGAACGCCCCGCCGCTGCGCGGTCCGGTGGCCGCTGCAGTAGCCGGTTGTGCGTCCAGGGGCGTGGCGAGCGTGCGACCGCGCACCGGCTCCACCAGGTAGGGAGTAATCAGGATCACCAACTCGGTTTCATTGCGCTGAAAGCGCTTGGAGCGGAACAGGTTGCCGAGGATCGGCAAGTCGCCCAACAGCGGCAGTTTCTCGATGTCCTGGCTGCTTTGACGCTGGAACAGCCCGGCAATCGCAAAGGTCTGCCCGCTGCCGACTTCCACGCGCGTATCGGCACGGCGCACGCTGAAGGACGGCACATGGAAGTTTCCGAAATCCACGGTGCCGCCGCTGACCACACTGCTGACTTCCGGGCGCACTTGCAGGGCGATACGACCGTTGGGCAGCAAGGTCGGGTTGAACAGCAGCGACACGCCGAATGACTTGTACTCGATGCCCACCAGGTCGCGGTTGACCGGCACCGGGATCGCCACTTCACCACCGGCGAGGAAGCTGGCGGTCTGGCCGGTCATGGCAGTGATGTTGGGTTCGGCGAGGATCTGCAAAATGCCGTTGGCCTGCAGCGCATCAAGCATGCCGTCGATATTCACATTGCCCGAGCCGCTGCCTGCCGTCGCCAGGCCCCCGGCAGTCGCCGCCGCCAACGGCCCCCCGGTGATCAGGCCGAAGGAAAACGTGCCGTTATTGAACATCGCGTTCCAGTTCACGCCGTAGTGCAGCAGTTCGGAACGGGACACTTCGGCAAAGCGCACACGCAGGTTCACTTGGGCTGCGCCGGCGTATTCGGTGGTGTTGATCGCACTCTGAAAACCTTGGCCCTGCGGGTTGAGCAGCGCGTTCAGGTCAGTCGCTTCGGCCACCGAACCAAGCGTGCCGTTGGCGATCAGGCGGTTGCCGGCGCCGGTAATGCGCGCGCCGTTGCCGGGGTGCAACGCCTGCATCGGCGTGGTCACCGCCTGGGTGCCGCTGCTGACGGACAAGGTCAGGCTGGCCAACTGTTTGCCGTCGTTGCCGAGGGCGATCAGGCTGGTATTGCCCGGCGCCTTGCCGAAGATGTAGAGCGTACCGGGCGACACCACTTGCAGGTCGGCCACATTCGGCTCGGCCACCAGTACCGAATCCACCGGCGCGGCAAAGTGCAAAATCCGCCCCTCACCGGACGCCAGGTTGATCGAGCCACCGGCGCCATTGGCAATCTCTTGGGCCTGGCTGGCACACGAGATCAAAGCGAGCAACAACACAAAAAAACGCATCATGAGGCAGACGCCAGGGAAGTGACGGAGGCCGTGGCAGGCGCACGGCGGTTCGAGATATCGGTAAGGCTGATGGTCACCAACGCTTGCAGGTTGTATTCGGTGGCCAGTTCGCGGAACGACAGCACCGCCAGTTCCAGTTCGCCGCGCAGCACCAGCCGGCGCAGGCTGCGGCGCAGCTCCGGGTGCACCAGCAACACCGCACTGTTCACCTCACGGGTGCTGTCGCAGGCCTGGCGCAGTTGGGCGAGCAAGGCACGGCTGAGGTCTTCGGGGATCAATTCGCGCTGGGCCTCCTGGCGGCGCAGGGACGCGCGCAGCTGGTCTTCCAGCCCCGGCGCCAGCACCAGCGCGCCGATCACGCGATTGCGGTCGGCGTAGTGATGGCTGATCTGCCGCGCCAGTGCCGCACGCAAGTGTTCGGCCAGGCGCCCGGCGTCGGTTTCGCGCGCGCCCCACTCCACCATGGCCTCGAGCAAGGCGCGCTGGTTGCGGATCGACACGCCTTCACCGACCAGCAGGCGTAAGGTTTCGGCAACCCGCTGCAACGGCACCAGGCGCAACGCTTCTTTCACCAGTTCGCCGTAAGTGGCTTCGGTGCGCTCCAGCAACAGACGGGTTTCCTGGATGCCGAGGAAGTCGGCGGCATAGCGGCGCAAGCTGCGTTCCAGCACACCGCGCAACACCTCATCGGGCAGCAGGAAACCAATCCCGGCGTTGCGCAAGGTCTCTTCGTGCTGGCGCTCGATCCAATGCGCGCTGCGACCGTTGAGTGGCGAGTCGGCGAGCACGGTGGCGATGTCCAGCAGCTGCACATGCACCGGATCGTCCTGCAACAGCAGGCAGTTGATCGGCAGTTCGCCTTCGCTGACCGGCACACCTTCCAGGGAGACGCGGTAACTGCCCGGCGTGGCCTTGGCCTCCATGTAGATGCCCGGCACCGGCACGTCCACGCCGAGGTCGGTGCGCAGCTCGTGGCACAGCGCTTCGACCCGCTGGCGCAGCAACTGGCGGGGCGCGCTCTGGGACACGCCACTGCCGAGGGTCAGCAGCACGCGGGTCTCGGGGAGCAGGTTGTCGTCCAGTTCGGCCTGGGCTTCGACCAGCGGTTCCGGCGTCTCGACCAACGTTTCCAACTCGCCTTGGGGCTGGCGGGTATGCCGGCGATACATCACGAACGCCGCACCGCCAAAGGCTGCGGACAACCCGAGAAACACCCAGGTGGGAAAGCCCGGCAACAAGCTGACGCCAATCATGATCAACGCGGTCAGGCCCAGTGCGCGATAGCTGGCACCCAGTTGCTTGATGATCTCGCTGCCCAAGTCACCGGCTTCACCGTCGCTGTTGACGCGGGTGACCACGGTGCCTGCCGCCACGGAAATCAACAGCGCCGGAATCTGTGCGATCAGGCCGTCGCCCACTGTCAGCAGCGAATAGGTGTGCACCGCCACGCCGAAGGGCATGTCGCGTTCGATCATGCCGATCAGCATGCCACCCAGCAGGTTGACCGCCAGAATCACCAGACCGGCGATGGCATCGCCCTTGACGAACTTCATCGCGCCGTCCATTGCGCCGAACATCTGGCTTTCACGCTCCAGGCGCGAGCGCCGGCGGCGGGCTTCGGCCTGGTCGATATCGCCATTGCGCAGGTCGTTGTCGATGCTCATCTGTTTGCCGGGCATGGCATCCAGGGTGAAACGCGCGGCCACTTCCGCCACACGCTCGGCGCCCTTGGTGATGACCACGAACTGCGCCACGGTAATGATCAGGAACACCACCATACCGACCACCACCTGGCCGGCGATCACAAAGTCACCGAAGGCCTTGACGATATGCCCGGCATCGCCGTGCAGCAGGATCAAGCGCGTGGTGGTGATGGACAACGACAAGCGAAACAGCGTGCTGAGCAGGATCAGCGGCGGCAGCGCGGAGAACTCCACAGAGTGGCCGATGTAGAAGGCGACGATGAGAATCAGGATGCTCAAGGCAATGTTGAGGCCGATCAGCATGTCCACCAGGTAGGTGGGCAGCGGGATGATCATCATCACAATCGCCATCAGCATGAACGCGACGATGATCACGTCGGTGCGCTGCGCGGCCATACGCGCCAGATTATTGAGGCGGTTGAGTGCACTCATGCGCCGGCCCTGCGTGCGGCCAGGTAGCGTTTGAAACACTGACGCGCGTCGTCCTTGCGCTCGCCGTACCACAGCGCACGAGCGCGCAGCAGCAACAGGCTGGCAGACTCGCCTTCGAGCGCCACCAGGCGGTCCAGCGCACTCAGCGCTCGGCTAGCGTCGCCGCTGTCGGTAAACGCCAGCACCAGCGAGCGCAGCAACACGCCGTCATGGGGCGCGACACTGACCGCAATCAGCAACATCACCAACGCACGTTGCGACTGGCCATTGCGCCGGTACAGCTCGCCAATGCCCTTGAGCAGTTGCACGGCGTCGTGGTTATCGCGGGCCATCAGGCATGTACCTCCGAGCGTTGCTGTTCGAGGCTGCGGCGCATGTCGATCTCTTCGCCGATCAGCTCGTGGGCCAGTTGTTTAATGGCCGGCTCCGCGTCCAGCGTCGGCAGGATGTGTTCCATCACGTGTTCGAGCAGTTGCAGGGAACGGGCGCTGCCGAACAGCAACGAATCAACTCCGGCGGCGCTGGTCAGCGCTTCGAGGTCACTGCGCAGGGAACGCCGGGTCTGGGTTTTGCGCGTCTTGAGGACCGCTTCGAAGGCGGTGGCCTGGCGTGAATTGACCGGGCGAACAGCCTCGACCGGCGCGCTGCGCACATCACTGGGAATCAACGGGCGGGGTTCGACTTTCATGCGTGGGCCTGCGTGAGGAAGTGGGCACGGTCAAGGGTGGCGATGTCGGTCGGCCAACCCCCACCGCGGCGGGCTGTACCGGCACCCGCGCAGGCCAGCCCGCGCCGACCGTTGGCGTGCGTGCATTGCATAGATCGACTCATAAGGTGAAGGTAAAGCGTTCCTCGCCACGGGCGAGAATCACTTGGTTGTTCTCGATGCGCTCCAGCACCCAGTTGTCCGCGAGCGCTGCGCCGGGGTACAGGCGTTTGCCGCTGTCGTTGATCACATAGGGGTTGGTGCCGAACCATACGGCCTGGAAACGCACCCGTGGCCGCGCGGCATCGGCACGCACGGTGACGCGGGGGTTGAGCACGATCTGCTGGCCATAACGCTGGTCGAAGGCTTGTTGCAGCGCCAGCCATTGCGGTTTTTGTGACTGTTCGAAACTGCCGACGGCACTGAGCTGACCATTACTGCTGCTGACCTTTATCGCATCCAGATGCGCCGCTTGCAGTTGCTGCTCCAGCCAGGCCTTGGCCTGCGCGTGGGACGGCGTTTGCACAACCGGAGCCTCGACGATGGCTGCCGAGCGCGTCGGCGGCGAGTCATTGCGAAAAGCCAGCGCTGCGGCGCAGAGAAACAGCAGCGCGATTGCGACAATCCACGGCGCAACTGTACGGCGTGCACGGGCAGGTTTTTCCGCCCCTTCAGGCACTGCCAAGCGCACGCCTACCGTGCCGATACGCAGCTGCAAAGGCAGGCGCGCGCGATGGCCGCTGCCCTGGGGAATGCACACATTCGCGCCGAACAGCACGTCGCCACCCAACGCTTCAATCGCGACCTGGCCGCCTTCAAAAAAACGCAGGCGCAGGTGCAGGCCGGCAATTGCGGGGTCGCTAAGTACCAGGTCGGCCGCGAGGTCCGCGCCAAGGGTGTAGACAGGCTGGTCGAGCACCAGGGAACTGCCCTGGTGCAAACCGCTGGTCACCGTCAGGGTCGGTGCACCCATACCGGCGACCGGGCCCATGGAAATCAAGGCTGTCATTTTCGGGTTTGCCCCCTTGAGCATGTGCAACGGGGTCAAGAATCAGGATAACTGCGGGCCAGAAGTAAACGGGCAGCGCCGGCGCCGCCCGTTTGGCGAATCAGTTCTGCGGACGCTGTTTGGTGGCGTCGAGTTCCGCTTTTTTGGCGGTGCTGATTTCAGTGATTTTTGCCGACTTTTCGATAGCCATGTTGAAGGTCGCTTCCATCTTCGCGATAGCGTCGTCGGCGCCGCCTGCTTTTACTGGTGGGACATCAGCCATGTTCATCTCCTTGCAGTGATAGGGAAGTTATTCAGTTGCGCATCAGCACGCTGAAAGTATGCAAACCGGATGAACGCCCAAAACGTCAGACAGTGAGCTTTCGAACCGTCGTTGGTTTGCATGGGGGCCATACTACTCACGATCAAAACGCCTTCGCTGTGAAAGCTTGTGAAACGTTTCAGATACCGGGTGTGAACGGTTTGGCTCAACCTGGCGTTGAGAAAAACTCATCCCCGTTTCGCCGTGGAACTTTTAACGAAAAGCCCAAACACCGCCAATACCCAGTGTTTACAGGGGATTGCGCACCTGAACTCGAATATGGCTGAACACTAAGCCGCTCTTTCCCACCCTATAAACGAGCGGTTCATCACGGCATCTGCATTTTTTTCGTATCGACTTCACATTTTTCACTACTAGCCTTTTGCCCAACTTCGCAGATATTTCCATTTGTAACAAAAGCGACTTGCTCATCGCGTTTGATAGCTCGGCGTGAGCGACCTTCAATGCCCGCGAACAACTAGTGATGTGCGCGTAATTAGTACAGTTGCACTAATAGCCGAAAGCCTTAGTGCGCGGGCTTTAATATATGAAACAACTTCCAGGTGTTCTATGACTGCGATTCCGAGTGGCCTTGATCCGGCCGAAAGCAAGGGCACGGACGGCCCCCAGAAAAAATTCGAAACCGCGCTGTTCACGGCCGTTAACCAACCTGCCTTCGACCCCTCCAAAATCCGTGGCCCGTCGATTCCCCTGCCCTATCAGAATGTGCAGGCACCGGCGAACAACAGCATCACCTACACACCGCTGGGCAGCGACAAGCCGGTCACCCTCAAGCAAAGCGATAACCCGCGTCTCTACCAGACGCTGGTTGACCAGTACAACGCCCAGCAGAGCGATGCGAACCTGGAAAAGAACCTCGCCGCGAGCAAAGCGGCCGGCTACATCGAGGCCGACGCCAGCACCGTGGCGCCAGGCCTGGGCAACTACAAGGCGATCGGCAGCACGACGGAACTGGGCCCCGGGCTGATCCGCTACGAAACCTCTTCCGGCGACAGAATTGTGGTCAGCCAGAAAGAAACCCCGGGGCTGTTCGCCCAGGTCAGCGGCGACTCGGCCAAGCTGTTTGCAATCAATGCCAGCCAGGCTGAAGGCTACCGTTTGGCCAGCCCCAACGAGACCCTGGACCCGGCCGCCAACGTCGGCCCTCCCGAAGAAGTCGGGCCCGGCCTGATTCGCTATAACACCGCCTCCGGCGACAAGGTGATCGTGTCCCAGGACATTACTCCCGCGCTCTATGACCAAATGGCCAAGTTGTACGCCGGGACCACCGGCGCGGCGGGTGCTGCAGACACCTCGTGGATCGACAACTCGTCGTTCGGTGTGTCCGGCGCCAGGGACTGGGACACCCTCACCGGCAACACCAGCGGCACGCCCACCAAAGAAGAACTGGACCTGAACCGCCCCCGCGCCGCCGCGCAATTGCTCTCGCAGAATTGGGACGCGTGGCGCCTGCACGGTGCGCCCATCGACTTCGCCAACCCGCCCACCACCTTGCCACCCGAAGCCCAGGCGGTACTCAAGTACGTAGCCAGCAGCCCAAACCTGATGGCGGCGCTGGACAGCGGCGGTCGCGGTAAAGCCGACAATGTCATCACCCACGCCGACGTCGACCACTTCATCAGCAACACCAAGAGCGACATCGGTGCCGCGTCGAAAGCCTATGGCACATTCATGGGCAGCCATCCAGGCGACCTGGCCAAAGCCAACGCCAAGTCCGCCGCCATCGTGATGGCTAACGAAAGCCTGGTGGCCAGCTCCGGCACCGCCATGCGCCCGGGCGATCAACAGCGCAGCAACGACGGCATGATTCGCCCCGACAACCTCGAGGCACTGGGCAGCGATTCGGCCCTGAGCAACGAGCTGACGGGTGCCGCCGCCATGTGGTCGAAACCCGGCATGTTCCACGCCCTCGAAACCGGCGGCGACAACCCGGCCACCGGCAAATCCGACGCCGTTGGCACCCGCGACAATATCGGTGCCTGGCTGGAAAAACAGGCGCCGAAAACCGACAGCGACACCCTCACCTTCCTTGACAGCGCCGCCACCCGCGATGCCGTCGCCGGTGTGGACACCTCCACGCTGACCGCCGACATCCTGGCCAACCCGCAAAACTACACGGGCGCACAGAAAGCCGCGGTGCTGGTGCAACTGAGCGATGCGCAGACGCGCCTGTTGGTCAGCGACTATGTGCCCAACGCAGGCTTGATGGACAAGTACACCTCGCCTCACTACGGCCTGAACCCCAACGAAGACAAGATCAAGGCGCAGTTGCAAAGCGGCATTGAGACCCTGTCGGCGGACCCGGACGTCCAGGCGTTCCTGCAGAACAACCGTGGCCCTGCGCTGAGCGATATCGTCGGCAGCGATCCGACCCTGAAAGTCGCCATGCAAAATTACTTTGCCGATGGCATTGAGTCAGGCAAAAACCTCAACGATAACCTCAACGCCAAGGACCAGAACGGCAAGCAGATCGACATGGGCATTGGCCTGCAAAACGCTGCCAACGACGCGACCATCGCCAACCTGGCGCTGGGCGGCAATGGCCATGTCGACTTGATCAAAGTCGCCGCCAACGCCGGGCAAAGCGACGCGATCCAAAGCTACTACAAGAACGAACTGGTGACCGGCAAAGCCTTCACCGACGCCGTGGCCGCCGGCATGGACCCGACCGTCGCAGCCAGCAGTTTCGCCGCAAGCACCGCGTCGGCCCAGGCGTTCCTCGGTGACAAGGCGACGGCGGATGAGGCGGCGACCTTGCAGGTCAACTTCAACGAAAACCTCAGCGATGCGCTGCTCGGTGGTGCCACCACCGATACGCTTAACGTCACGCTCGGCGATGGCAACGGCAACTTTGACGAAGCCAAAGTCACCGCCGCGATCAACGATGCCCAGCAAAAAGATCCGCAGATGTTCGTAACCTCCGACGGCGGCAAGATTGACCCGGCGCAAGTGGTCTCGATGCTGCGTTCGGTATGGGACATCGGCCGCCAGGGCAACAAGATCGCCGACGCCTTGCCGAAAGCCATCGAAGGCATGAAGTTCGGCGATGTCAGCCCGGCATTCAAACAGGGCCTGCTGCACATCGGCAGTGCGGTGTTGATGAGCGGCGTGCTGATCGCGCGTTCGGCCAGCGGCAGCACCACCCCGGTGGCGGATGCCAACCGCGTGTCGGCCGGCTTGCAATTTGCCGGGCTGTTGCTCGAAGGCGGTACCAAATACGCCAAGGAAGCCGGCTATGGCATCACGTGGGTCAACCGCCCGGACGGCGGCACCCTCGGCGATTTCCCCGGCAAGGTGCCGGTGGGCAAGGGCCCGCTGTCACCGCAGCAGATCGCCAATATCGGCGCGGCGGGCAAGATCATCGGGTCGGCGGGCGGCATCATCGGCGGCGTAATCGGGATTATCGGCGGTGTCGACTCGCTGAAAAAAGGTGATTACCTCACCGGCAGTTTTTCGGTCGCCACCGGTGTACTCGGCACGGGCGCAGCCGTGGCGGGCCTGGTGGAAGCCGGTGCCGGTTTGTATGGCGCCACGGAAATCGGCGCGGTGGCGGGCACCCTCAGCGGCATTCTCGGCGGCGCCACGGCGATTCTCGGCGGTATCGGCAGTGCGTTTTTGCCGTTCGCGCTGGCCGATGCCCACGGCAAGGCGCAAGACGCATTTTACGGGCAGCTGGCCCCGGTGCTGCAGCAATACGGCTTGACCGGCGGCCCGACCATGGAGGGCGATTACCCGGCAGACCCGATCCCTGCCATCAACACCTGACCCTTCCCGGCAGCTCGGGGTGAAAAGGAGCCACGCCGAGCTGTGATTCCCACGCATAAAGGTAAAAGACATGACGTATTCGACTCGCAGCCACCTCACCGATGACGCCTCGTTCGAGATCCACTTCGGCCCGTTCCAACTGCTGCCCCAACGTCATCTGCTGCTCAAGCACGGGCAACCCGTGGCGCTGGGCAGCCGCGCCCTGACCCTGCTGATCGCCCTCGCCTCACGGCCTGGGGAACTGCTGGAAAAAAACCGATTGCTCGGTATCGCCTGGCCGAAAACGGTGGTGGAGGAATGCAACCTGCGCACACAGATCAAGACCCTGCGCCGCGCACTCGGCGACGACGAGTCTGTCTACATCGCTACGGCGCCCGGCCAGGGTTACCGCTTTGTCGCCCCCACCTGGGTCCAACGTGCGCACGTCGACGTGGCGAAGGAGCCTGTCGTACTCGGGGTCTATGGCTGCCGACACTGCCGAGGTGCCGGGATGATGCCGCAGTTTGCTCAGATAAGCCTGCAGAACAGCTGATCGGGCCGGCTCATGCCGTGGGAAAAACAGGCCGTTGATGATTCACGCCGGTGGTGACAACCCAAGCCTTTGGGAGCTGGCGGTGAGCGACGGGTGTGTGACGTGATCTGACCTCAATCAATCAGCCACCCAGGTCAACTGTGGGAGCTGGCTTGCCTGCGATGGCGGTGGGTCAGTCAGTCTCGCTGTTACTGATACACCGCCATCGCGGGCAAGCCCGGCTCCCACATTTGAACTGTGGCAGACGCAGAATTCAGGTCAGACACAAATAAGTGTGGGAGCTGGCTTGCCTGCGATGGCGGTGGGTCAGTCAGTCTCGCTGTTACTGATACACCGCCATCGCGGGCAAGCCCGGCTCCCACAGTTGAACTGTGGCAGACGCAGAATTCAGGTCAGACACAAATAAGTGTGGGAGCTGGCTTGCCTGTGATGGTGGTGGGTCAGTCAGCCTGGCTGTTACTGATACACCGCTATCGCGGGCAAGCCCGGCTCCCACAGTTGAACTGCAGCAGACGCAGGATTCAGGTCAGACACAAATAAGTGTGGGCGCTGGCTTGCCTGTGATGGTGGTGGGTCAGTCAGCCCGCTGTTACTGATACACCGCTATCGCGGGCAAGCCCGGCTCCCACAGTTGAACTGCAGCAGACGCAGAATTCTGGTCCGACACAAATAAGTGTGGGAGCTGGCTTGCCTGCGATGGCGGTGGGTCAGTCAGCCTGGCTGTTACTGATACACCGCCATCGCGGGCAAGCCCGGCTCCCACAGTTGAACTGCGGCAGGCGCAGGATTCAGGTCAGACACAAATAAGTATGGGCGCTGGCTTGCCTGCGAGGCGGGTGACGGATGGCGGGTGAAGACCCTTGCCACAGAGTGTTTAGCTTTGCGCTGTAACCGCGAGTGCACTCAGGTCCAGATGCCCGTCCTTGAGTGGCGGGCACCAGTAATAGCCACCGGTCAACGGCGTACTGATGCGATACAAACCATCCACAATCCCATCCTCCAACCCACTCATGCGCCGCAGTTGCGCTTCAAACGCATCAAAGGAATGGCCAAACGCAAGGAACATCAGCCCCGCCTGGCCGTTCTCGGCCCACGGCATCGAGCGGCGGACCACGAAGGCTTCCGGGGTGAAGCTCTCCTGGGCGGTACGCTTGGTGTGGGCGGATGCGGGGGCGTCGTCCAGCTCTTCGTTATCGCCATGGCGGCGGCCGATGATGTGGTCACGCTCCTGGGCCGGCAAGGCGGCGAAACCATCAAGGTCGTGCTGCCATTGCTGGATGGCGGCGAAGCTGGCGCCGCTGTCGGTCATGGCGGCCTCAACGGCGGCGTCGTCGTGGGGGTTTTCGGTGCCGTCTTCGTAATCGGTCAAATCGAAACCGGTCTTGTAGCGGAAGCCCTCGGTCATCTGGACCAGACGAAACGCCGGGGCCAGGGCTTTTTCAAAGGTGCGGCTGCGCAACAGCAGCTCACCGCGATCCACACCATGCAGCCACACCCACAGCGCCTGCTGAGTGGACGGGTTATGCGCACCCGGGCCGCTGACGGCGGGAAAGGCGCGCAACCCTTGCACCTGAGTGCCCAGGGCAGATACCAGCGGCTCACCGACACCGACCACCGCGGCCGAATCCGTCAACTGCACCAGCGCGTCCAACGCAGCAGGCACCGCCTGCAGGGAATCCACGGCAAAAAACAGATGGCGTGCCTGCAACGGCACCGGTGCGGCAAGAATGCCCGGCTGGTACTGACTCATGTGAACTCCTTCAATAAAGCCGCGTAGTTTACTCCGGCAAGCGTGGCACACACAGCGGTGCGCACAAGAAAGCGCACAAGCCTTGCCATAGAGCCGCTTGTTGGGCGACTCTCTAGTCATGTTTTGCAACTATTCCAGGGGTAGCGACATGACCACCAGTAACCTGCTCGCCCAGCTGTTTCCCGCCTCCACCGCCGACATTCCCGAGCAATTTCGGCTGGGGGCGCCGATTGAACAGCGTGATTACCTGGTCGACGGCCAGTTGCAGGTGTGGAACGGCCCATTGGCCCAGGTGCTGAGCCCGGTGCAATTGGGGGATGAGCGGGTGCATATCGGCAGCACGCCGCTGTTGGATGCCGACACCGCCCTCACCGCCCTGGACGCCGCCGTGCGCGCCTACGACCGTGGCCAAGGTGAATGGCCGACGATGCGTGTCGCTGAACGTATCCAGCATGTGGAAGCGTTTTTGCGCCGCATGCGCGAACAGCGTGATGCGGTGGTCAAGCTGCTGATGTGGGAGATCGGCAAGAACCTCAAGGACTCGCAAAAAGAATTCGACCGCACCTGCGACTACATCACCGACACCATCAACGCCCTCAAGGAACTCGACCGCCGCTCCAGCCGCTTCGAACTGGAACAGGACACCCTCGGGCAAATCCGCCGCGTGCCGCTGGGTGTGGCACTGTGCATGGGGCCGTATAACTACCCGCTGAACGAGACCTTTACCACGCTGATCCCGGCGTTGATCATGGGCAATACCGTGGTGTTCAAGCCGGCCAAGCTCGGCGTGCTGTTGATTCGCCCATTGCTGGAGGCGTTCCGCGACAGCTTCCCGGCCGGGGTGATCAACGTGATCTACGGCAGTGGTCGTGAAACCGTCAGCGCGCTGATGGCCAGCGGCAAGATCGATATCTTCGCGTTTATCGGTACCAACAAGGCCGCCAGCGATTTGAAAAAACTGCACCCCAAACCGCACCGCTTGCGTGCGGCATTGGGCCTGGATGCGAAAAACCCCGGCATCGTGTTGCCAGAGGTCGACCTGGACAATGCGGTCAATGAGGCGGTCACCGGTTCTTTGTCATTCAACGGCCAGCGTTGTACCGCGTTGAAAATCCTGTTTGTGCATGAAGACGTCGTCGAGCGTTTCATTGAGAAATTCAACGCCAAACTGGCAACGTTGAAGCCTGGTATGCCGTGGGAAGACGGCGTTTCACTGACACCGCTGCCGGAAGTGGGCAAGGTCGACTACCTCAACGCACTGGTGGCCGATGCGGCGCAGCACGGCGCCAAGGTGGTGAATACCAATGGCGGCGCGAGTCGCGGTGCGTTCTTCTACCCGGCCGTGCTGTACCCGGTGAACCCGCAGATGCGCGTGTATCACGAGGAACAGTTCGGCCCGGTGGTGCCGATCGTGCCTTACCGTGACCTGGAGACGGTGATCGACTACGTGCTGGACTCGGATTTCGGTCAGCAACTGAGTATTTTTGGCACCAACGCCAGGCAAGTCGGGCGGCTGGTGGACACTTTTGCCAACCAGGTCGGTCGTATCAACATCAACGCCCAGTGCCAGCGCGGGCCGGACACCTTCCCCTTCAACGGGCGCAAGAACTCGGCCGAAGGCACGTTGTCTGTGCATGACGCGCTGCGCGTGTTCTCGATCCGCACGCTGGTAGCGACCAAGTTTCAGGAGAGCAACAAGGCACTGCTCAGCGACATCCTGCGCAACCGTGATTCAAGTTTCTTGACCACTGACTATATTTTCTAAAAATGGCGCAGTTCAAATGTGGGAGCGGGCTTGCTCGCGAAAGCGGAGTGTCAGTCGAAACACCTTTGACTGATCCAGCGCATTCGCGAGCAAGCCCGCTCCCACACTTCAGACTGCGTTCGCCCTCACGACTAAGGCCACTTTACTACCGATGAACCTGCATTTGCCCGTGTTCGCTCGGCGCTTGTTGCGCCCTTTGCTGGACCCGTACCGTCGCTATCGCCATGCCAAGCTGATCCACGCGGTACGCGTGTCCATCGGTTTGCTGGCGACGATCCTCCTCACCACCGGCATCAACCTGCCCCACGGTGAATGGGCCTCGGTGACCATGCTGATCGTCATCGGCGGCTTGCAGCACCACGGCAATATCGGCAAAAAAGCCGTGGAGCGCGCCTATGGCACCCTGATCGGCGCCAGCGTGGGCTTGCTGTTGGTGGTGCAACAGGCGTATTTCGGCCAACCGCTGTTGACCTATCTGTCGATGTCGGTGGTGTGCGGGTTCTTTTCCTACCACGCGATCGGCAAGGGCGGTTACATCGCGCTGCTGTCGGCGATCACGGTGTTCATCGTCGCCGGCCATGGGGACAATCCGATATCGGACGGCCTGTGGCGCACCGTGGATATCCTGATCGGCATTGTGCTGGCCCTGGCATTTTCGTTCGCCTTGCCGCTGTATGCCGTGTACTCGTGGCGCTACAACCTGGCCAGCGCGTTGCGCGATTGCGCGCAGATTTATAGCCGGATCATCAGCGGTCAGTCAGTCACCGATGATGAGCACCTCAAACTGCTCAACCGCCTGAACGCGGCGATGCTGCAACTGCGCTCGTTGATGCCGTCGGTGTCCAAGGAAGTACGGATTTCCATGACCGAACTGGACGCGATCCAGCGGCATTTGCGCATGTGCATCAGCACCCTGGAGATTCTTGGCAATACCCGGCCCGATCCACGGGATGAACAGGCGATGGCGCGGATGCAGATGCTGTTGAAGGCCGAACATCGGCAGATTCGCGTGCAGTGGGTGGGGATGGCGCGGGCGTTGAAGTCGGGATTTACCGAACGGCTGGAGCGCTCGACCGTGCATGCCGCAGACGAAAGTGGGCTGGAGGCGCCGGTGCAGAGTGCGTTGGATGGGTATCGGTTGTTGACGTTGCAGTTGGCGAGCAACGTGGAGGCCATGCGCCAGAAGCTTGCCAAGACATCGAGCCACTGGAAGATCTGAACCGATAAAAAAGGGGCAGTCCACCCTCACGTGGAGCTGCCCCTTGCATCTACATCGGTTGACCCCTCTCCTTAAATCGAAAAGAACGACACGAGACCCGTTGCCTGATTAACCAGAAGCGCAAGACTACCGTCAGAGGTGAAAGTGATGTCGGCAAGGTTGTCGAAACCCGTAAATCGATTAATGACTGTTTCCGTCACGGTATCGATAACGAACAGCGAATCGCGATAACTCGTCGTCCCCCCTGGGCCTACTGACCCCACATAGCATTGACGGGCAGTCGGATGCATCTTGACGCCCCAGGCGTAATGGAACCCCCCCAGCGATTTGATAAGGGCATTGTTCACAGGATTAATGATCCGCACAAAATCGTTATCCGCGACATAGATACGGGCGGATGGAATGTTGTTGGGATTGAAGACGAGATCCTGAGGCCTGGAGAACCCCGTAACTTTGGCTACCACACCACTCAATCCGTTGGCATTGACGGCCGTTACTTGCTGTTCTGCGGTGAAGTAAATCTGCGTTTTTTCCGGGTTGAGCGCCATCGCGATAGGGTTTGGCGTAGTGGGGATCCGACGCAGCTCACTGCCGGAGATTGCATCAAGAACGACGATCAGCGACGGCACATTCGTCGAGACAAACAGGCGTGAACCATCCCCGTTGAGTTCAACCCCCTGAACCACGTCAACACCCTTCACATCAAACCTCATCAGCACACCGTGGGTTGCAGGATTGATGACGGTGACGGTGCGCCCAAAGAAGTTGGCGACATAGAGTCGGGAGCCGTCCGGGCTCAGCACCATTTTGAACGGTGAATTAATTCCGGGGATGGTATCAATGACCTTGCGGGCATTCACATCGATCACTGAAATCGAATTGCCGTGGTGGTTGGAGACAAACGCTTTGTCACCCGCCTTCGAAAGAACCGCAAATTCCGGGCTCTGCCCTACCGCAACGTTGGCGATAACCCCCGTCCGTTGTTTGACGGTGTAGGTCGTGACCGGAAATACCACGGACGTCGATACATCATCACTGCCATCAAACGTCACTCGGCACTCAATCACGATACTGCTACCGTTGCGTACCCCCTGCAGCCAGGCTCTGGAAACTGCCACATTCTTCAAGCCACTCGTCGCCTCAACCCCACTAATCGGATAGGCCCCCAGCACAGTTGATTGGACTACACCCTCAGCGCGTGCGGTGATCCACACCTTTTGCCCGGCAGCACTCAAACGCCAGGGGCTCAATGCCAGGAACCCATCGCCATTGAACGTGGTCAGGTCCAACGTGCCTTTATCGACAACCCCGTTAATCACTGCCTGCGGCAAGTCTGTCGCGCGGACAGCTTGTACCGTCAGTTGCTGGGCATCAGACGGCGTCACTCGGGTGCCTGACGTCACCTTGTAACGCAATGTGATGACCTTACCCACACTCGCCGCGATGATTGGCGCACTGATGGCGAAATCTACGCGCCCACCGGCCACTCCGTTCTGTGCAGCGATCGTGGCCAGGGTGCCGTCCGGGTAGATCCACTCCAGGACAATTTTTTGCGTAGCCGTCATGGCTGGATACGCCACCGCCACTATTGCATTTTTCTCATAGTCCAACGGGTAAACGGTAATCGCGGCCCCAGGTTTGTTGGCAAAGCTCGGTGCCGGCAGGGTGGCTGCCAATGCTTGGACAATATAGTCGGCGGTCCCAAACAAGAGCGCGGTGTCCTTGTCGGGGATCTGCGCAAAACTGACCCAAAAGCGAATGGTCAGGTGCGAGCCGTCCTTGAGTCGACGCAGTTGATCCACCGGCGTTGCAGGCGAAATGCCCTTGACGACGCCGTCAGCCGTCACCTCATTGGCGGTGTAGGTATCTTCGATATAGGACGTGCCGTCGGCAAAAGTGCCTTCGTAGGTCATCCACATTAATTGGTCTTTATTGATTAAATCCCATGCGGCGATACGGGTGCGGGCCGTATTCGGCAGGCTAAAGAGCGGCAGCAGGGTCTCGCCAGCCCCGTCGATGATCGGCGTCGGCAGCTTCGCGAGCGGCTGCAGGACAAGCGTCAATATCTCGGACTTGTAGGTGAATTGCCCACGGGTAAAGCTGTACCGCACGGTGATTTTATTGCCGTTGGGGCGCACGCCCTTGGAAATCACCTCAGGCGGGATAGTGGCATTGACCTTGTTGGTCTTCGGGTCACCCGCCACTTGCACCACAATACTGCTGACCCCATACGCTCCCAACCACTCGACAAAAATCTGGTCATCGGCGCGCATCTGTTTGAACGCGACCTCCACGGTGGCGCCCTTGACCACCGCTTTGGGGTCAAGTTGGTCCTGCAGACTGCCGGCCTCCAGCACTTTGGGCAGTTCCAGTTTCACCTCCGCACCGACGGTAAGATCAAGCACACTGGAGCGCAAGACTTGTCGAGGCGGCCCCGCACGTTCAATGCTGTAGCTGACACTGATGCTGGCGTTGAGGTTGTTATCCAGGACTTTACGGTTAACCGGGAAAAACACCAACGGCAAGGCGGCCCCCGCGTATGCACTGTTGATCGGGATTTTGCCACTGGCAGAGCCGTTCGCGTCCTTGCCGACCACACTCCAATGCAGCACGTCGCCGGCAATCGTATTCCCGTAGGGGAAGATCAGTTGAATTTCAGGGTCTTTTACATCGGCAGGGTCGATGTTGTTACGGCGGGAGCCTTGAATGATCGGAGCTTCCAACACCGACACACGCTCACCCACCTGAGCCTGCAGCTTCACTGATTCACGCAGGGACGCCGATGTGCCCTCACCGTCATCGGTGGTGTAATAAATCTGGAACGGGCCTAGGCCTTCAAACGCCTTGAGTGCCTCCTTGGTCACGCGGCGCGTGCCGCCCTGGACGCCTGCCGGTTGCGGCAGGGTAAGGCTTACGCTGCCGTCGAGGGCTTCGAGCACCAGGGTTTCCAACAGAAACTCATTGTGCGGCTGGTAGGTAGGTAGTGTTACGACAATGTCGGTATTCGAAGGGATCAGCCCCGCCTCAAACGGGCTGACGGTCACCGCCGGCATTGATACCGGCAAGCCCGTCACACTGACCGTGTAACTGCCCGACTTGCCCAGCAGTACGCCAGCGCTGGTGCTCAATTCGTACGTCACTTGAAAACGCCCCTTGGCCAGCTCCGTGAAAAGGTCGTAGCTGACGGGGATCCGTTGGTAAGCCTTGGTGGTATCGGGGAAGGGCCCCAGTGTCACTGTCTTGCTTCGCCCTTTCTCCGGGAAAAGCTTGAAAATCAACATGATCCGATTTTGCGGGTTGGGTTTGGGCGACCTGCGCGGCCGATAGACCTCCACCTCCAACTTGGACCGGTTATTGAGGTTAAGGTCCAGTTGATCAGACTCAACCTCATCGACAAGAAAGGTCGGGTATTCCAGCAACGACGAGTCAAGTTCCGACACCAGTTTGTAGGCTTTGCAATACAGCCATTCCCCCTCGGGAACGTTGCCCACCACGTCTTTAACCGTAAAGGCGACCTCTACCGGCCCATTCTGATTGCCCTGCTTGATAATCTCCGGGCTGATAAATACCCGGATCGGCCCAGGCCCGGCAGCCTCTTCCGGACTGACCACATGCTCCACCGCCAGCCCGTCATAGCGCACGGTGATAATGTCGTTTTTACGGATATACAGGTATTTGGTGATCAGGCACCACAGCCCTTCTGCGGTGTTGTCCTTGTTCAGGACCGAGCCAGTGGGCAGGCCTTCTATCGACATATTCAAACCACTGTGCCACTTCTTCGTGACCTCCTGATCACGGCCGCCGGGGTTGGTCAATTTGATCAGGATGGTTTGGGTGATCGACCGGCTCTCCTGCAAACTGTTGGCTCGCACGAGCCGCCCGAACATAGGGACTTCGCCCTGGGGCAGCTTGTTCACCGTCAGGTAGTAAGCGCTGGCATCCGCGTCACTGATGGTATTTGAAGCAGCAGGGTTGTTCAGGTCCTGAATGCGGATTGCGTAATAGTCGCCGAGCGCACGCTCAGCCCACGGAAGAAAGGTGAACATTGCAGGCGATACATGACGGATGCCCATGCCCCATACGGCAGTCTCGGGGTACAGGGGAGGCGTACTGGTAAATTGCGGCTGTAACTGCACAGCAGGGAAATATGAAGTGGGCGGTGCAAGATCGAGATCATAAGAATCAGTAGGCCGGCTGGACATGACTATTACCTTACTGGTTGAACGCGCGCCACACTGACGCACGAGGCAAGGTGAATAAGACGTCGGGAAGAGGAGCCGAATCTACTGTCAGAATTGACAGTGGCGACGAGTGGATGGGGCCCGGCAAAAAACAACGGTTTCTGCGGGTATTCGTGAATCTCTCTGCACCCAGCCTTTTACTTACATTTTTTTCACGCTTTATTCACATCCGCAGCCGTAGGGTGAAGCCTCATCCGTTACAAACGCTGCACATCAAAACCCGCCGCCCCAGCGGGTTTTTTTTGTCTTGGATTTGGGGTTCAACGGGCCGCTTTGGAAGCAGGCGCAGCAGCTTGTTCACGAATCGCACGCTGGGTATCCAGCACCTTGGCCAGCGCGGTTTCGGCCTCAGGACTTTGTTGCGGCACACGAATCGCGGCCGAGACCAGCGTGATCAACTTAGCCATCACTTCGGCATCAGTGGCCGGCCGGCCCAGGCTCATGGAATTCATCAGCAAGCGCAGTTCCGTCCCCGCCATCACCCCGGAAATCGCCTTGAGCGCAAATTGCAGGCGCACACCCAGCTCGTTGCGTGGCAAGTCCGGCAATGCCAGGGCGAAGGCTTCGAAGAAGCGCTGAAATACCGGCTGGTAATGCACCTTGAGGTATTCCTGGATAAACGGCGAGGTGTCGCTGTACACCCGCCCCAGGAAACGAATGAACGAGCGCCCTTCGCCGCTGGCCGGGTCGCTGCGTTCCAGGCCCATGGCCGGGGCAAATAGCACCCCAAGCAAGGTGTCGCAATCGAGCGGGCCGCTGGCTTCAGCTTCGCAGCGCGCAAGCAATTCCAGGCGCTGCTCGTTGAGCGGCTCCAGGCGCTGCATCAGCAGGGTTTTCATCAGGGAATCCTTGTCCCCGAAGTGATAGTTCACGGCGGCCAGGTTCACCTGCGCGCGCTCGGTAATCTGCCGCAGCAGCACGGCGTCATAGCCGTATTTGATGAAAAGAGCCTCTGTCGCATCCAGCAGTCGAGTCTTGGTAACGTTTGGAGCGCTGAGTTTCTTCGCGACCATAAGAGTTCCACGGGGGGAAATATTGTTTTAAAAAATAATTTGATTTTTTATACCGGGGCGGCCTGTCGAAAGCAAGCAGTGGCACGCCTTCATCCCTATAAAAGCCTGTATAACCGGGCGTTGTGAAGATAGACGAAGGCATTGCTGAGCGCCTGAACCGAGCCGCAGAAAAAAGCTTTCAAAGGATAAAACCGCTCTACATCCACCGCTGGCGAAGCGGATTGAACGCGGTTACTATTCAAACAATATTTTAAAAACAAGAAACAAAACCAGTCCGTGACGCGTACCAGGCAGCTCCCGAACTTGTTACAAAGATTTACCGGGGGCATGACGGCACCGTCGAGACTGCAGGCGTAGTCATGATGACAGATACCCCCGCGCACCCAGGCTTGATCTCCCTGCAAGGCATCGGCAAAAGCTATCAGCTCGCCGGGCAACACCTGTCCATTCTTAATGATGTGTGCCTGTCCATCGCCAGCGGCGACAGCTGCGGCATTCTCGGCGCCTCCGGTTCCGGCAAAAGCACCCTGCTCAATATCCTCGGCTTGCTGGACCTGCCCAACTGCGGCCGGTACCACTTTGCCGGTCACGATATTTTCAGCGCGACGCCCGATGAGCTGGCCGCGATCCGCAACCAGCAGATCGGTTTTGTGTTCCAGAGCTTCAACCTGCTGCCGCGCCTCAGTGCGCTGGACAACGTCGCCCTGCCCCTCAGTTACCGCGGTGTGTCGCGCCATGAATCAGTGGAGCAGGCACTGCACATGCTCGCGCGAGTCGGCCTGGCGGAGCGCGCCCACCATCGCCCCGCCGACCTCTCCGGTGGTCAGCGCCAGCGCGTGGCGATTGCTCGCGCCCTGGTCGGCAAACCCTCGGTGATCCTCGCCGACGAACCCACCGGCAACCTCGACAGCACCACCGCCCAGGAGATCATGGACTTGCTCCTGGCCCTCAACCGCGAACAGCAGGTGACGCTGATCATCGTCACCCATGACGCGCATATCGCCGAGCGCCTGGAGCGCAAGATTCTGGTACGCAATGGCGTGGTGCAGGAGGCCGAGCGCCTATGAGCCTGCGGGTAGAGCGCAGCCTGCGGGTTGAACAGAGCCTCAGCCAACTGCTGCATGAAGCGTTCGTCAGCCTGCGCACCCTGGGCAAACGCTCAGTCCTGGCACTGCTGGGTATCGTGATCGGCAGTTCATCGGTGGTGGCGTTGATCAATATCGGCCACAACGCGGCGGTGGATGCCGCGCTGATTTTCAAGGACATGGGCACCGACACCCTGGTCGCCCAGTTCCCGCCCAAAGGCAACAGCAATGCACTGATGCGCGCCAGCCTCGACCTCGACGCGGTACGCCGAACGGTGCCGGGCATCGGTCATATCGGCGCGCTCAGTGTGTTCGGCGGGCCCATCGTGTTCCACGGTCGCACGGTCAGCGCCAACGTTGTCGGCACCACGCCGGACATCAAGGACGCCATGCGCCTGGCGGTGCGTGAGGGGCGTTTTCTATCGAACTTCGACGCCGGCGAAACCTACGGCGTGGTCGGCGACCAGATTGCCCAGGCCCTGAGTACGCCGGGCGACCCACTGAAGTTGGGTGATCGCGTGCGCATCAACGATTACCTGTTCCTGGTGGTGGGCATCCTGCACAACCAACCCCGCGCCATGCTGATGCCGGTGCAAGCCAACGAATCCCTGTTCATCCCCGCCGAAGGCATGCGCCGCATCTACCCGACCCCGCAAATCAGCAATGTGCTCATCCGTGCCTTGCCCGGCCAGGACATGGACCGCATCGCCCGCGACGCCGCCGTCGCACTGAAAAGCCAGCTCACCGACCGCGATGTCGACATCCAGGTGCCCCAACAAATGATCGACGGCATGACTCGGCAAAGCCGCACGTTCGCCTACTTGTTGCTCGCCCTGGGTGCCATTTCTCTGGTTGGCGGCGGTGTCGGGGTGATGAACGTAATGCTGATGAATGTCTCGGAGCGCCGTCGTGAAATCGGCATTCGCATGGCCTTGGGTGCGCGCCAGCGCGACATCCGCAACCTGTTCCTGTTGGAGGCCGTCACGCTGACGGCCGTCGGCGCATTATGCGGCGCGGTGCTGGGCATGACTGCCGCCTGGCTCTACGCCTGGCTGTCGGGCTGGCAGTTTGCCCTGGCTGCCGCCGCCCTGCCGCTGGGGGTCGGCAGTACACTGCTGGTCGGCCTGTTCTTTGGCATCTACCCGGCGGTCTCGGCCTCGCGGCTGCAGCCGGTGGAGGCCTTGCGTGATGAATAAATGGCTCGGTTTGCTCGTGCTGGTCAGCCTGCCGGGCATGGCCGCCGACGTGGTCATCAACCCGTCCGCCCCCAGCACCACGCGCAGTGGTTACGATCAAAGCGTGTCGCTGAACGCGCAGGTCACCACGATGACCTTGGGCGATGCGGTGTACCTGGGCTTGCGCAACAACCCGGCGATCCGCAGTGCCTACCTGCAGCGGGTGGCGCAGAAGTTCGATCTGCGGGTGGCCGAAGACACGTTCAACCCCAAGCTCACCCTCAACAGTTATTACCGCCAAAGTCGCGGCTCGGTCGATAACTCGCGCAATGCCAACCTGGCCCCGAATGCAACCCTGCTTGGCGAGTACGGCACCCGGCTGAGCATGGCCTGGACCCAACAACTGAACACCGCCGACCGTGCTGGCCGCTACCGCAGCGACGGCCTGGACCTGGCGCTCATCCAGCCGCTCATGCGCGGCGCAGGTTGGGACGCCACCACCGCGCCGCTGCGCCTGTCGCGCCTGTCGGAGCAGGCCAACCGCCTGAACCTCAAGGCCACCGTGGCGCAGACCATCAGCCAGATCATCGCCACTTACCGTGAATTGCTGCGCGCTCAGGAGCAGTTGAGCATCGTCCAGGATGCCCTGAAACGTTCCAACACCTTGCTGGAAGTGAACAAGGCGCTGATCAGCGCGGGGCGCATGGCCGAGTTCGAAATCGTGCAGACCGAAGCCGATATCGCGACTCAGCAACTCGGTGTGGAAGAAGCCCGCAACCAGCTGGACACCAGCCGCCTGGCGCTATTGCGCCTGTTGGCCCTGGACCTGTCGACGCCGATCCGCGCCAGTGAGGCGCTGGAAGCCAAGCCGATGGTCATCGACAAGCGCCAGGCCTTCAACCTCGCGCAAACCCAGCAGCCGGAATACCTCGCCGCCCTGCTCGGTAGCCAGCAGGCCGACCTCAACCTGGTCATCGCCAAGGATTCCGGACGCTGGCAAGTGGACCTGGTGGCCGGGGCCAACCAGGTACGCGATGCCTACAGCAACAGCAACATCGACAATGGCAACAACCATAACCGCACCTGGAACAGCTACGCCGGTGTGCAGGTGCAGATCCCGATTGGCGACATCAGCACGCGCCAGGCCGAGGTGCGAGCACGGGTCAATGTGGAGGATCAGGAGATCCGCATCGCCGATGCGCGCCAGGAACTGGAGCGCAACGTCAACGACGTGGTGCGTGACCTCGGCACCCGCTGGCGCCAGTATGAAATCTCCCAGCGTGCCGTGGAACTGTCGCGCCGCAAGATCGAGATCGAGCGGGAGAAACTCAGCGCCGGGCGCTCCAGCAACTTCCAGGTGCTGAGTTTCGAGGCCGACCTGCGCAATGCCGAGAACGCGCAGCTCAACGCGCTGATCGCTTATTTGAACGCCCAGACCCAGTTCGACCTGACACTGGGCATGACGCTGGAAAGTTGGGAAATCGCCCTCAATGACTACTAATAAAAAACGCCTGCTGGGCGCTGCATTGATCGTGCTGCTGACGGGCGCCGGCGTCACCGCGCTCAGCCACCGCAGCGATGCCGGGCAGACCGATACAGCCGAACAATGGCTGGCCGTGAAACCTGACCCACTGGTGCATCAGATTGGCCTGGTGGGCAAGATCGAACCCGACACCATCATCACCCTTACCGCGCCGTTCGACGGCAACGTGCTGGCCAACCTGGTGGAACAGGGCCAGCGGGTAGACGCCGGCCAGGTGCTGCTGCGCATGGACCCGGCCACCCTCGAAGTGCAACTGCGCGATGCCTTGTCCGCCCAGCTCAAGGCCCGGCGCACCGTGCAAGAGATGCAGGACTGGAACAGCAGCCCCGCCGTCAGCCGTGCGCGCCGTAGCCTGCGCACCACCGAAATGACCGCCGGTAACACCCAGCGCAAACTCACCGAGAGTGAAAACCTCTTCAAGCGCGGCATCATCCCGCGCAACGAACTGGATGACCTCAAGCAGCAGACCCAGCAGCAGCAACTCGACCTCGCCTCTGCACGCATGGATTTGCAGCAGGCACAGGCGCAGGGCCAGGGCGAGTACAGGCAAATCGCGGACATGGAACTGACCAATGCCACAGTGAAGTACGAGGCGCTGCACACATTGCTCGATGGCAAGGAGGTCAAGGCGCCGTTCTCCGGCATCGTGGTGCCCGCACCCGGCAGTAATAATTCGCCTCAAAGTGGCGGTAACAACAACGCGCCGGTGCAGGCCGGCAGCAAGGTGAGCCAGGGGCAGGTGTTGTTCGGCCTGGCCAATATCGAGCGGCTGAAAATTGTCGCCAGGGTGTCGGAGTTGGACATCAACCAATTGCACCCGGGCCAGGCGGTAGAGGTGATGGGCGATGGGTTCGACGGCGAGCGGCTGACCGGGTCCGTCAGTGTGGTCAGCGGCCTGGCGATTGCCAGCGACAGCCAGGGCAGCGCGCAGTTTCCGGTGACGTTGTCGATCCCCAAGCTCACCGCCCAGCAGTTGCAACGGGTGCGGCTGGGGATGAGCGCACGCTTGACCATTGTGACGTACAACAATGCGCAGGCGATCGTGGTGCCGAGCCAGGCCATTAACCGCGATGACATGACCGTGGAGTATCGGGCGGCAATGGATAAGCCGGTGGAGCGGGTGAAGGTGACAACCGGACAGTCGACCGCCCAAGGCGTTGAAGTGTTCGGGCTCAAGCCTGGGTTCGTAAAAGCAGGAAGTTGAACACACTCTCAAGATCAATAGAGATCCAAATGTGGGAGCGGGCTTGCTCGCGAAAGCGCAGTATCAGTCGGCAAGGGGCTAACTGATCCACCGCTTTCGCGAGCAAGCCCGCTCCCACCTTTAGCGTTGGGTGAGCTTGGCCGCCAGCGCCTTGGCCTGAATCGCCACATCGGTCACCGCCGTGCTTTCCCACCACATCCCGCGCAATGGCGGGCCCATGGCGAACAGGCGCTGGCTGACCTTGCCTTCGGCATCGACAACCGCGCCGGACACATCCGCCGCAATCCCCAGTGCGAGCGGCCCGGGCTGGATCAACCCGCGCTTGAGCAACTGTTGCGGCAACGGCCGAGCCACGCGGCGCCAATCGTATTCAATGCCGCTGGAATTGATCAGTGCCGCGCCCGCCACCTGAGTGACCACCTGCTCGCCGCGACGACGCACGTTGATCGTCACGGCATCCTCGCAAGCGACCAGGCCCTTGAACGACGCCGCCTGAATGCGCAGTCGCCCTTCCTCCTGCAATCGCGCCACTAACTGCGCACTCAACGGTGGCGAGCGGTGGTGATGGCTTTCCCACCAGGGCCGTACATGGCGCACGAACTGGCGTTTTTCGCGCTCGCCAGCCTGGCTCCACAGGCGCCCGATATGCGCGCGCACGGTGTCCAGCGGGGCTTGCCAGTCGATGCCTTGGGCCTGCGCGATGCGGCATTGGCGCCGCACCTCGCGCAGTAATTGCCGAGGGCTGCGCAGGCTGGGGTCAGCGGCGAGAAAATCCTCCCAGCTCGGCGGCTGGCGGCGCACATGGGGCAATAAACCGTGGCGCGAGAAAATCTCGATTGGCCCACGATGACCGGCCTGCTCCAGGGATACCACGGCATCCACCATGGTCAGCCCGGAACCTATGATCAGCACCGTCGATTGCGGGTCGATCCGGGTCATCGCCTGGACGTCCCACGGGTCCACCGCCGCGGCGTTCAAGCCGCTGGAATGAGTCTGTGGTGTGCGCGCCGCCGGGAACATCCCCGTGGCCAACACCGCATGGGCGCCGCGCAGTTGCTGGCCGTTATCGAGGGTCAAGCGGGTGCACGTGTCGTCCACGAGCAAGTCGACCACCTCGGCACGGATGTGCTCGACCGTCGACGCTGACAGCGCCGTGGCCTGCGCCAACCGCTGCTGCGCGTACAACCCAAAAATCCCGCGCGGCGGGAACAGCTCACTGATCGGCACCGGCTGCTGGTGCGCCTGCGGCCAACCACCGGCGTCAAGGTAGCCGGTGAGCCATTGCGTCAGATCATCCGGGTTGTCCGGGTCGACACTCATGCGCGCAGCGTTACCATTGAGGGTGTGGCCCAACTCGACGGCGCTGTAGGCTTCGCCACGGCCGAGCTCGGCGCGCGGTTCAATCACCAGGATTTGCCGCTGCCCGGGCAAACGCAGCAGTTGCACCGCCAACATCGTGCCGCTCAGACCGCCGCCGATGATCAGCACATCAGCGTTGCGGATGGATTCAGTCATGCACATTTGCCCTTAGTGTTTACCCAGATAAATATCATGCAAATCGCCCCGCGCCAGCAACGCTGTGGCGCTGCCACTCAACACCACCCGCCCAGTATCCAGCACGTAGCCCTGGGACGCATAGTTAAGCGCGACGTTGATGTTTTGCTCGGCGATCAGGAAGCTCACCTGCTGCTCGCGGTTGAGCTGCGCGATGATCTCGAAAATCTCCTGCACGATCATCGGTGCCAAGCCCATCGACGGCTCGTCGAGCAGCACCAGGGTCGGGCGAGTCATCAATGCCCTGCCGATGGCAACCATTTGCTGCTCACCGCCAGAGGTCAGCCCGGCGCGGGTATGGCGCTTGGTCTTGAGCCGGGGGAACCAGGCGTAGAGGCGTTCCAGGTCGTGTTCCATGTCCCTGCGGCTCAGGCGCCGCACAAAGCCGCCGCTGCGCAGGTTGTCTTCCACGCTCAATTGGCCGAACACGTGCCGGCCCTCCAACACGTGGACCATGCCCTGGCGGACGCGTTGGCTGGGGTCGACGCCGGCCAGATCGCGGCCGGCATACTCGATCATGCCGCGGCTGACTTCGGCCCGCTCGGCACGCACCAGCCCTGAAATCGCCTTGAGGGTGGTGCTCTTGCCGGCGCCATTGGCACCCAGCAAGGCGACAATGGCGCCCTTGGGCACATTCAATGAGACCCCGGCCACCGCCAGGATCGCGCCGTCGTAGATCACTTCGATGTCGTTGACCGTCAGCAGCGACGGGGACGCGGGTTCAGCGGCGGGCTGACTCATGGCTTATTCGTCCCCGGTGCAGGTGCGCGGCGTCAGGCCTTTTTCCTTGGCGAACGCAGCGGATTTTTCATCGATCAGTGGGCGCAAGAGCGCACGGTCGGCGGCAATCCAGTCGCTGATCAGCGTCCAGTTGGCACCGTCCCACTGTTGCACCCGCGCCGAGCCACCGCCTTCGTGGTCGCGGCACGACAGCTTGAGGTTCTGCATCAGGCCCAGATAGCCCATGGCTTTGAGGCGCGCGTCATCGATGTTCAAGTGTTCCAGGCCCCAGCGGCCTTCTTCGCCATTCAATGGGCGTTTGCCGAACCTGGCCTGGCCGGTGCGAATCGCTTCCACGGCCACGGCGGCGTTGACCAAACCCGAGTTGTAGTAGACGCTGCCGAAGTTTTTCAGGTCCTTAAGGTCGCTGTGCCCCTTGTCGAGGACGGACTGCTTGAGGCGTTTGTGGATCTCGAAATCGGCGCCGGCCGGATATGGCGTGAGCGCCAGGTAACCTTTGGCGGCGGCGCCTGCGGGCAACACGTCTTCGCTGGAACTGGCCCAGATATCGCCGATGATGTGGTCCACCGGAAAGCCGAAACGCGCAGCGGTTTTCACCGCCACCGGGGTCGACACACCCCAGGTGCGCAGGAATACCCAGTCCGGGTTGGCCTGGCGTACCTGGCGCCACTGCGCCGACTGTTCGTTACCGGGGTCGGCCACCGGAATCTGGATATTTTCAAAGCCGTATTTCTCAGCCAAGAGTTTTAACGGGCCGAGGGTTTCCCGCCCGTAGGCCGAGTCGTGATAGACCGTGGCGATCTTCTTGCCCTTGAGTTTGTCGAAGCCGCCTTCGCGTTGGGCGATGTAGTTCACCAGGGTCGACGCTTCGCTGTAGAAGGTCAGCATCACCGGAAAGTTATACGGGAACACCGTGCCGTCGGTCGCTTCGGTGCGGCCGTAGCCGAGGGTGATGAGCGGGATCTTGTCCACTTCCGCCCGCTCGCTCAGGGCATAAGCGGCGGGTGCACCATTGGGCTGATAGACCGCAACCGGCGCGCCATCCAGGCCGTTTTTGAAGCGCTCGTAGCACTCAATGCCCTTCTCCGCCGTCCATTCGGTCTCGCATTCCTGCCACACCAATTTGACGCCGTTGATGCCGCCTTCAATCTCATTGATATAGCGCAGGTAATCGATCATCCCGGCCCACACCTGCACGCCGCTGGACGCATATGCGCCGACACGATAAGTGGCCAACGGGATAAATTGCTGGTCGGGCGAAGCCAGCGCCTGGGGCACCGCACCGGCCAGGGCAGCCAGCGCGAAGGCGGCGCCGATCAGGGAACGTTTCAGGGTTGCACGCATATTGGATTCTCTTGAGGGAATGTTAGAAGCGCAGCGGCCACTGCCGCAGGCGGTCACGCAGGTTGTGCAGCAGGCGAATCAACCCCTCGGGTTCCTTGATCAGGAACACGATGATCAACACGCCGAAGATGATTTTCTGCAGGTTCTGCAGCTGCCCTGCGTCCACCGACCCCCCGAACAATGCCTGCCCGGCATGGCTGAGAAAGATCGGCAGCAGGCTGATAAACGCCGCGCCCACGAAGTTGCCGGCGATGCTGCCCATGCCACCGATAATGATGATGAACAGGATCTGGAACGAGCGGTTGATGTCGAAGCTGCTCGCGCTGGCGGTGCCCAGGTAGGCAAACGCCCACAGCGCGCCGGCAATGCCGAGATAGAACGAACTGATGGCAAAGGCCAGGCGCTTGTAGCGCACTACCGGGATGCCGACCACGGCGGCGGCGGTGTCCATGTCGCGGATCGCCATCCAGTTTCGGCCCACTTGGCTGCGCACCAGGTTGACGGCGGTCCAGGTCAGCAGCAGCACCGTGACCAGGGTCAACAGGTAGCGGCCCAGCGGTGTGTTGAGGTCATGGCCGAACAGGGCGAGTTTTGGCGCGGAAATGGTGCCGGAAGAACCGTAGTTGTAGAACCAGGGGAATTTGACGAACAGCCACTCCAGGAAGAACTGCGCCGTCAGCGTCGTGACCATCAAGTAGAACCCCTTGATCCGCGAGCTGGGCAGGCCAAATACCAACCCCACCCACGCACTGATGATACCGCCACCGAGCAGCGCCACCGGCAAGCCCAGCTCCGGCAGGCGCAGCAGAAAGCCGTAGGTGGCAAACGCCCCGACGGCCATGAACCCGGCCGCGCCCACCGAGGTTTGCCCGGTGTAGCCGGTCAACAGGTTCAAGCCCAGCCCGGCCAGCGACAGCACCAGAAATGGAATCAGGATCGCATTGAGCCAATAGTCATTGCCCCACAATGGCACCACGATAAAGGCCAGCACCAACAGGCCGAGAAGGCCCCAGGGCAGACGCCGCTGAATCAACAGCAACGGCGCAGTTTCTTGAACTACAGGAATCGACATGGTTTCAGACTCGCTCGATGGCGCGCTCGCCGAACAGGCCGGCGGGACGGATATACAGGAAGGCCAGGGCCAATACGTAGGCGAACCATGGGGTGATGCCACCGCCGATCAGTGGGCCGATGTACACCTCGGCGAGGTTCTCCGCCGCGCCGACAATCAGCCCGCCGACGATCGCCCCGCCAATCGAGGTAAAGCCGCCGATGATCAATACCGGCAAGGCTTTGAGCACCACCAGCGACAGCGAAAACTGCACGCCCTGGCGCGCGCCCCACAACAGGCCCGCCACCAGGCCGACAATGCCGGCCACCGCCCAGACGATCTGCCAGATACGGTTGAGGTTGATGCCGATCGACAGCGCCGCCGTGGTGTCATCCGCCACCGCCCGCAGTGATACGCCGATGCGCGTCTTGTTGAACAGCAGCGCCAGCACGGTCACCAGCACCACGGCCGCTGCGGCGGCGATCAGGTCGAACTGGCTGAGCATCAGCGGCCCGACAAACAGCGGCACATCGTCGATGCCCAAATCCAGCGCGCGCACCTGCGAGCCCATCACGCCTTGGGCCAGGCCTTCGATAATGAACGACAGGCCCAAGGTGGCCATGAACAGGGTGATCTGTGAACGGTTGACCAGCGGCCGCAATACCAGCCGCTCGATGAGCAACGCGCCGACGATCATCACAATCACTGTCAGCAACAGCGCCAGGGCAAACGGCACACCCTGGTCGTGCAGGCTGACAAAGGTCAGGGCGGCAAACAGCAGCATCGAGCCCTGGGCGAAATTGAACACACCGCTGGCCTTATAGATCAGCACGAAGCCGATGGCGACCAGCGAATACAGGGTGCCGGCGAGCAGGCCGCCGAGCAGGGTTTCGAAGAAGAAGGTCATCAGTGTGCGACTCCCAGATAGGCCGCGATCACGTCCGGATTGGCTTGCACTTCGGCGGGCGTGCCGTCCCCCACCTTGCGCCCGTAGTCGAGCACCACCACATGGTCCGACAAGCCCATGACCACGCCCATGTCGTGTTCGATCAACACCACGGTGGTGCCCAGGTCGCGGTTCACATCGGCGACGAAGCGGGCCATTTCTTGTTTTTCCTCGGCATTCATCCCGGCCATGGGTTCATCCAGCAGCAACAGGCTGGGGCCCGCGATCAACGCGCGGCCAAGCTCTACGCGCTTTTGCAGGCCATAGGACAGGTTGCCCACCAGCACATCGCGATGGGCTTGCAGTTCGAGAAATTCGAGAATGCCTTGGGCACGCAGGCGAAACGCTGCGGCCTCTCGACGCGCGCGCGGCAAGTCGAGGGCTTGCTCGATAAAGGTGGTGCGCATATGCCGCGACAGGCCGGTGAGGATGTTGTCGAGCACACTCATCTTCTTGAACAGCGCGTTGTTCTGGAACGTGCGGCCGATGCCGCGACGCGCGGCGCCCAAAGGGTCGATGCGGTGGAAGTGGTGTTGCTCAAAAACGATTTCACCGGCGTCAAAGCGATACACGCCGTTAAGCACGTTGAGCAACGAACTTTTACCGGCGCCATTGGGGCCGATCAGCGCACAGATTTCGCCGCGCTGCACCTCGAAGGACAAGGCATTGATGGCCTTGACCCCTTTGAACGACAGCGAGATATCCCGTACCTGGAGAATGGCCTGGCTCATGCGATGTCCCGTTTGAATTCAGCCAGCCATGCTGGGTCGTTGTGAGTCTTTTGCGTGCTGGGTGGCTGCCAGATGTATGCCAGGCGCTGGAAGCCCAGCAGCTTGCGCACGCGGTTTTTGATCAGGCGCCGCACACCGCTTTGTGGGTACGCAATGGCCCAGTCGCACAGGCGTCGACGCCAGGTGCCGGGGGGCGCAAGACGGCGTTCGATATCATCGGCCAGGTGCTGCAAGCGCTCGGGCGACAGCAGCAGGCCGGTAGGCACGACCTCGCTGCAATCGCGCCGGGCCGAGGCGAGGCTTTCGGGAAACGCCAGGCCGTGGCCGCTGTTCAACCATTGCTCCAGCACCACTTGCAGACCGCCTTGCCAGTGAGTGCCCTCCTCACTCCACAGCACGGTTTCAGGCCTTGATGGCCACCAGCGATGCAGCGGTTGCGCCGGGTCTACCGGGCCGAGCAATTGGCTAAAACTCAACGGGTTGGCGGACTGCCAATGCCGCACCTGCTGACGCCCCTGCGCATAAGAATGGCTGGGCTGAATGCGCCATAGCTGCTGGTACAAGGCCTCGGGCTCCAGGTCGTCGGCCAGGGTCACTACCTGCCCGCCGACGGACTGTGCGGCCAGCGCCAGCAGCAACAGGTTGGGCTCGAAAGCCCCACTGAGGGCCAGCCGCGACTGCGCGCCAAAACCCTGCTGGCGCAGGCCGTCGGCCAGGCGCTCCACATCGCGCAAGGCATCGATCCAGCGCCACGCATACCACTGGCCCTGGCGCTTGTGCCGCAAGGCGGTGTGCAGCGGAGTGATCTGCGCCCAGTGGTGCAGGTGCGCCTGGGCCTTGGGTAATGGGCCAAGCCATTCGGCGGGCCACTCCGGCACCGCCGGGCGTTTGAGTTCGTGCACGCTCATAGGGGTAATGCTCCTATTGGGTGGTTAAGCGTGCGGTGGTCCGCTGGCTGAATTAGATCAAACAATGAAGATCAACCTGTGGGAGCGGGCTTGCTCGCGAAAGCGCCGGTTCAGTCAACATTGATGTTGAATGTCAGTCCGCATTCGCGAGCAAGCCCGCTCCCACAGTGGTTTTGTGTGAACCCGACAAATCGCGATAGCCGGCGCCCGGATGGTTCGACGCCAGCCGCGCGCCCTCGCCGAACAGCTTTTCGCGCAAGGTGCCCTGGGCGTATTCGGTCTTGTACACGCCGCGCCTTTGCAACTCCGGCACCAGCCAGTCCACGGCGTCGATAAAGGTTTCGTGGGTCAGTGCGTAGGCCAGGTTGAAGCCGTCCACATCGGTCTTTTCAACCCACTCCTGCAGCAGGTCGGCCACGGTTTCGGGGCTGCCGACAAACAGCGGGCCAAAGCCGCCAATGCCGACCCAATCGGCCAGTTCGTGCGGTGTCCAGACCTTGTTCGGGTCCGCTGTGGAGAAGGCTTCCACGGCCGATTGAATCGCATTGGTGTGCACATGCTTGAGCGGCTCATCCGGTTTGAACTGGCTGAAATCAATGCCGGTCCAGCCGGAGATCAGCGCCATTGCACCTTCGTAACTGACATAGGATTTGTACTCGTCAAACTTGGCTTTCGCCTTGGCGTCGGTCTCAGCGACGATCACCGTCTGCAAGTTGAAGATCAGGATTTTGTTCGGATCACGCCCCGCCTCAGCGGCGCGGCGGCGAATGTCAGCGACAGTCTTCTTCAGCAGCACCTTGGATGGCGCGGCGACGAACACGCACTCGGCCTGTTCGGCGGCGAACTGCTTGCCACGGCTGGACGCGCCCGCCTGGTAAAGCACTGGCGTGCGCTGCGGCGATGGCTCGCAGAGGTGAATACCGGGCACCTGGAAGTGTTTGCCGACGTGGCGGATCTCATGGATTTTGCTCGGGTCGCTGAAAATCCGTCGTTCGCGGTCACGCAGCACAGCGCCCTCTTCCCAACTGCCTTCCCAGAGTTTGTAGCAAACTTCCAGGTATTCCTCGGCATAGTCATAACGCGCGTCATGTTCGGTCTGGGCTTTCTGGCCGAGGTTCTTGGCGCCGCTTTCCAGGTACGACGTGACAATGTTCCAGCCCACGCGGCCCTTGGTCAGGTGATCGAGGGTGGAAAGCCTGCGCGCAAACGGATACGGGTGCTCGAAGGACAGCGACGCGGTGAGGCCAAAGCCCAGGTGCTCGGTGACCAATGCCATCGGCGCAATCAGTGACAAAGGATCGTTGACCGGCACTTGCGCGGCCTGGCGAATCGCCGCGTCACCGTTGCCGTTGTACACGTCATAGATGCCCAGCACGTCGGCGATAAACAGCCCGTCGAACTTGCCGCGCTCGAGGATTTTCGCCAGGTCGGTCCAATACTCCAGGTCCTTGTACTGCCATGAGCGGTCACGCGGGTGCGCCCACAAGCCGGGAGATTGGTGGCCGACACAGTTCATGTCGAAGGCATTCAAACGGATTTCACGGGACATCACAGCACTCCGTTCAGGTGGTAGTTGCCGACAACCTGGTATTTGCGGCGCAGCGGGTCGTCGAGGGTCGACGGCAGCACCGTGCGCTGGCCGGTCAGTTCGAATTCAGCAAGGCTGGCGGCAATCAAGGCTTCGGCGGCGGCGATATGCGCTTCCGTCAAGGCGACGGGGCTGGGGTGGGTTTCGGCGCGGTCGAGCAGCGCAGCAGCCACGTCGATGCGAATTTGCACATCGCCGAAGCGGCTGATCACATAGGGGTCATCGCTGGCCTGCACAAAGCGTCGGCTGTTCTCCAACAGTTGGCGCGCCTGGTCCAGGGGGTGATTCAGCGCAGGCTTGAGTGCATCGTTGAGTGCGGTCATGGGTCAGGCTCCTCAGTTCCAGGCGTGGCGTGCAGGCTTCACGCCGTTGAGCACAAAGTTGCCGATCAAGTGGTATTTCCAGCGTGCCGGGTCGTGCAGCGTGTGGGTGCGTGCGTTGCGCCAGAAGCGGTCGAGGTTGTGCTTGCCCGTGACCGAGCGGGTGCCCGCCAGTTCGAAGAGTTTGCTGCTGGCGAGCAAAGCGGTTTCAGCCGACAGGACTTTGGCCTGGGCGACCACCAGCGAGGCGTTGGCCACGGTGTCTTCGTTGGGCTCCGCCAGGGCCAGGTCAACCGCCTTGCCAGCGTTGGCGAGGATGGCTTCGGTGCCGTGCACGCGCCACTCCAGGTCGCCAATGGCGGCAATCGTAAACGGGTCCTGCCAGCCGTGCTCCTGCTGGCTGTCGATCCACGGGCGTGCCTGGCGCGCATACGTTTTCGCCTGTTCCAGCGCGCCCACGGCGATGCCGGTATCGACGGCCGCCTGGATAATCTGCGAGATCGGACCGTTGGCGGTGGGTTGGTCGAAGGCCTGATGGGCCGGGATCACCGCACTGCGTGGCACAACCACGCCATCGAGCGTCACGCCGCCGCTGGCGGTGGTGCGCTGGCCGAAGCCGTCCCAGCTGTCGACCACCGTGAGGCCCGGCGCATCGCGTTCGACGAAGGCAATGAAGGCCTGGCCGTATTCGTTGTTGCCGACGGTGGGCACGAGATGGGCGAACAACGCGCCGGTGCAGTAGAACTTTTCGCCGTTGATTTGCGCGGTGTCGCCGTCGAAACGAATCTGGGTGTCAAACGTGCCGGCGTTTTTGCTCTTGGCCTCAGAGAAGGCGTTGCCGAATCGGTAGCCCGCCAGGACCTTGCCGAAGTAGTGACGCTTTTGTTCCTCGCTGGCGGTTTGCAGGAGGATGTCCACCACGCCCAAGTGATTTTGCGGGATTTGCCCCAAGGACGGGTCGGCGGCGGAGATCACCTTGATCACCTCGGCCACGGTCACATAGGACACCTCGGCGCCACCGTAGGCCTTGGGAATGGTGATACCCCACAGGCCGCTGGCGGAAAACTCTTCAAGTTCGGCGACCGGCAAGCGTCGCTCGCGGTCGCGCACGCTGGCGTCGACAGCGAAGCGGGCGGCCAACCGAATGGCGACCTCAATCGCTTCGGCATCCGAGCGGATAATATGGGCAGGTTGTTGAGGATGGGCTGACATGGGCCGACTCCAGGCTCCGATGGGATACCTGGGTGATTGCAGGAGTCGTGCCTGAATTCAATCGCCAATAAAATCAGTGCGTTGCTGGTAAAACACGGCGATTGACCACACGTCAAACCAGCAAAGTGTCCATCGACTGTTGCCGGGTAAACAGTTAGATCACCACGTTACGCACAAAGCGCACGGCGACCTCACCGTCATTGCGATAGCCGTGGGCCTGGCGGCTGGCGAACATGTAAAACTCGCCAGCGGCGACGTGCTGTTCTACGCCATCGAGAATCAGCGTCAGGCTGCCTTCGAAGACGAACAGCTGCACGCTCCAGCCTTCCGGGTCTGGCTCGGGGTTGTAACGATCACCGGGCTCCAGGCGCATCTCCCACAATTCCACTTCGCGGCGCGCGGTGGCTTTGGCCAGCAATACGGCTTTACTGCCGGGAATGTCACCGGCCCAGGCCAGCTCGTTGATGCGGCTGTGGTCGCCCGCATCCGGCGCCTGGATCAGGTCGCTGAAGGCCACGTCCAACGCTTCGGCGACACGGTCCAAAGTGGACAGGCTGACGTTTTTCTCGCCCGCCTCGATAGCCACCAGCATGCGGCGGCTGACCCCGGACTTTTCCGATAGCGCGGTTTGGCTCAAGTCGGCAGCATGCCGCAGACGACGAACGTTCTGGCTGACGTGTTGCAGGACCGAAGCCCGTTGTGGATTTTCTTTGTGCACTATATTGCTCAATAGGTAGGTGTGCGCAGTATACTGCCCAGCGTGCGGCGCATTGTGCGGTCCGTGCCTTTCCCTTGCAAGACCGAGCCGCCATGACCGCCCCGAACGCTTCCACACGTTTCAACCGTTTCAGTAAAGCCGAATGCATCCTGGTGGTGATCACCATGATTTGGGGCGGCACGTTTTTGCTCGTGCAACATGCCATGACCGTCAGCGGGCCAATGTTTTTTGTCGGCCTGCGGTTTGCCGCGGCAGCCATCGTGGTGGGTTTCTTCTCATTGCGCACCCTGCGCGGCCTGACCCTGTTTGAATTGAAAGCCGGCGCCTTCATCGGCACGTCGATCATGTTCGGCTACGGCATGCAAACCATCGGCTTACAGACCATTCCGAGCAGCCAATCGGCGTTCATTACTGCGCTGTATGTGCCGTTTGTGCCCCTGTTGCAGTGGTTGGTGCTGGGACGCCGCCCGGCGCTGATGCCGGCCATCGGCATCATGCTGGCGTTCACCGGGTTGATGCTGCTCACCGGCCCGGCCGGTGCCTCGCTGAACTTCAGCCCCGGCGAAATTGCCACGTTGATCTGCGCCGTGGCGGTGGCGGCCGAAATCATCCTGATCAGCGCCTTTGCCGGGCAGGTGGATGTGCGTCGGGTAACCGTCGTGCAATTGGCCACGGCGTCGCTGTTGTCGTTTCTGATGGTGGTGCCGATGGGTGAGGCATTGCCCGGGTTCTCCTGGTTGCTGCTGTTCAGCGCCGTGGGCCTGGGTTTGACCAGTGCGGTGATCCAGGTCGCGATGAACTGGGCGCAGCAGAGTGTTTCGCCCACCCGTGCCACCCTGATCTATGCCGGTGAGCCGGTGTGGGCAGGCGTGATCGGGCGGATTGCCGGGGAGCGCTTTCCACCGATTGCAATGGTCGGGGCGGCGTTGATTGTGGCGGCGGTGATTGTCAGTGAGTGGAAGACGAAGGGGCAGAAGGCACTCGAATTACGCGATGAAAGGGAACAGGAACAGCAAGGGTAAGGTCGGACATGCAGGCCGACTGTCAGATTGCCATTACGGGCAAGCCCGGCGCCCACACAGGAGCGTGGTGCGTTGTTGAAAGGGGCCACCTGAAACAATGCCAAACGGGGGTTTTCGGCCTACCTTGTAGGATCCTGCCACATCTTGCCGTTTGGTGATCGAGAAAGCGGCACGTATGATGCATCCCAAACTCCCGCAGATTAGAAGCCTATGTCCCTGATAGTTCTACTGCTTCTGCCTTTTATCGGCAGCTGTCTGGCGGCCTTGCTGCCGCATAATGCACGTAACACCGAATCCCTGCTGGCCGGCCTGGTGGCCTTGGTCGGCACTGTTCAAGTCGCCCTGCTCTACCCCCAGATCGCCCACGGTGGCGTGATCCGCGAAGAATTCATGTGGTTGCCCAGCCTTGGGCTGAACTTCGTGTTGCGCATGGACGGGTTTGCCTGGTTGTTCTCGATGCTGGTGCTGGGCATCGGTACGCTGGTGTCGCTGTATGCGCGTTACTACATGTCGCCGGACGACCCGGTGCCGCGTTTCTTCGCATTTTTCCTGGCTTTTATGGGCGCCATGCTCGGCCTGGTGATTTCCGGCAACCTGATCCAGATCGTATTTTTCTGGGAACTGACCAGCCTGTTCTCGTTCCTGCTGATCGGCTACTGGCACCACCGCGCCGACGCCAGGCGTGGCGCCTATATGGCCTTGATGGTCACCGGCGCGGGCGGCTTGTGCCTGCTGGCGGGCGTGATGCTGCTGGGGCATATCGTCGGCAGCTATGACCTGGACCAGGTGCTGGCGGCGGGCGATCAGATTCGTGCGCACTCCCTGTACCCGGTGATGCTGGCTCTGGTGCTGATCGGCGCCTTGAGCAAAAGCGCCCAGTTCCCCTTCCATTTCTGGCTGCCTCACGCGATGGCGGCACCGACTCCGGTTTCTGCCTACCTGCACTCGGCGACGATGGTGAAGGCCGGCGTGTTCCTGCTGGCCCGCCTGTGGCCGTCGCTGTCCGGCAGCGAAGAATGGTTCTGGATCGTCGGCGGTGCCGGCGCAGTCACCCTCCTCCTCGGCGCTTACTGCGCCATGTTTCAGAATGATCTCAAGGGCCTGCTGGCCTATTCCACCATCAGCCACCTCGGGCTGATTACCCTGCTGCTGGGCCTCAACAGCCCGCTGGCCGCCGTCGCGGCGGTGTTTCATATCCTCAACCACGCGACCTTCAAGGCCTCGCTGTTCATGGCGGCGGGCATCATCGACCATGAAAGCGGCACGCGGGATATCCGCAGGCTCAGTGGCCTGGTGCGGCTGATCCCGTTTACCGCGACCCTGGCAATGGTGGCCAGTGCATCCATGGCCGGCGTGCCGTTGCTCAATGGTTTCCTGTCCAAAGAAATGTTCTTCGCCGAAACCGTGTTCGTGTCATCGACCGCCTGGGTGGAAATCGCCCTGCCGATGATCGCGACCATCGCCGGCACCTTCAGCGTGGCCTATGCGCTGCGCTTCACGGTCGATGTGTTCTTCGGCCCGCCCGCAACCGACCTGCCCCACACGCCCCACGAACCGCCGCGCTGGATGCGCGCACCGGTTGAATTGCTGGTATTCACTTGCCTGCTGGTGGGGATTTTCCCGGCCCAGGTGGTCGGTTCGATCCTCGCCGCCGCCGCGCTGCCGGTTGTCGGCGGTGAACTGCCCGAATACAGCCTGGCGATCTGGCACGGCTGGAATGCGCCGATGATCATGAGCCTGGTAGCCATGTCCGGCGGCGTGGTGCTGTACCTGCTGCTGCGCAAGCAACTCAAGCGTGGCCGCTTCAAATACCCGCCGGTGATCAGCTACTTCAACGGCAAGCGCATGTTCGAGCGCTGCCTGGTGGTGATGATGCGCGGCGTGCGCAAGATCGAAAAACGCATCAGCACCAAGCGCCTGCAAACCCAGCTATTCCTGTTGGTATTGGCGGCGGTGGTGGCAGGTTTGATCCCGATGCTGAACAGCGGGATCAGCTGGGGCGACAGGCCGAAGATCCCCGGTTCCATCGTGTTCGTGACCCTGTGGTTACTGGCGATTGCCTGTGCACTGGGCGCCGCCTGGCAAGCCAAGTATCACCGGCTGGCAGCCCTGACCATGGTCAGCGTGTGCGGCATGGTCACCTGCGTCACCTTCGTGTGGTTCTCGGCGCCGGACCTGGCCCTCACGCAACTGGTGGTCGAAGTCGTCACCACCGTGCTGATCCTGCTGGGCCTGCGCTGGCTGCCACGGCGGATCGAAGAAGTGTCGCCATTGCCCAGCTCGCTGCGCAAGGCACGCATCCGGCGTCTGCGTGACTTCCTGCTGTCCACCGTGGTGGGCGGCGGCATGGCGTTGTTGTCCTACGCAATGCTGACCCGCCAGACGCCCAACGATATCTCCTCGTTCTACCTCAGCCGCGCCCTGCCCGAAGGCGGCGGCAGCAATGTGGTGAACGTAATGCTGGTGGACTTCCGGGGCTTCGACACCCTGGGCGAAATCACCGTGCTTGGCGCCGTAGCGCTGACCGTCTACGCCCTGCTGCGCCGGTTCCGTCCTTCGAAAGAAAGCATGCAACTGCCCGCACAACAACGCCAACTGGCGCCGGACGTGGCCACCGACCTGGTCAACCCGCGCCAGGCCAGCGACACCGCCCTGGGCTTCATGATGGTGCCGGCGGTGCTGGTGCGCCTGCTGCTGCCGATTGCGCTGGTGGTGTCGTTCTACCTGTTTATGCGCGGCCACAACCAGCCAGGCGGCGGGTTCGTCGCAGGCCTGGTGATGTCGGTGGCGTTTATCCTGCAATACATGGTGGCCGGCACCCAGTGGGTCGAGGCGCAGATGAGCCTGCGGCCGATGCGCTGGATGGGCTTTGGCCTGCTCTCGGCGACATTGACCGGGCTCGGCGCGTTGTTTGCCGGGTACCCGTTCCTGACGACCCACACCTGGCACTTCAGCCTGCCGGTGCTGGGCGATATCCATATCGCCAGCGCGCTGTTCTTCGACATCGGCGTCTACGCCATGGTCGTCGGTTCGACGCTGTTGATGCTCACCGCCCTCGGTCACCAATCCGTGCGGGCCCATAAACCGAGCAACCAGGCGAAAGCCGTTGCCGCAACGGAAGGAGCCGCCTGATGGAAGAAGTCATCGCAATTGCCATTGGAGTCCTGGCGGCCTCCGGCGTCTGGCTGATCCTGCGGCCACGCACGTTCCAGGTGGTGATGGGCCTGTGCCTGCTGTCGTACGGGGTCAACCTGTTCATATTCAGCATGGGCAGCCTGTTTATCGGCAAGGAGCCGATCATCAAGGACGGCGTGCCGCAAGACCTGCTCAACTACACCGACCCGCTGCCTCAGGCGCTGGTGCTGACGGCGATCGTGATCAGCTTCGCCATGACCGCATTGTTCCTGGTGGTACTGCTGGCTTCCCGGGGCCTGACCGGTACTGACCATGTGGACGGCCGGGAGCCCAAGGAATGAATTGGGTCAACCAAATGATCGTCGCGCCGATCCTGCTGCCACTGCTGACGGCTGCACTGATGCTGATGCTTGGCGAAAAACGTCGCCCGCTGAAGGCAAAAATCAACCTGTTCTCCAGCATCGTCGGCCTGGGCATTGCCATCCTGCTGCTGTACTGGACGCAACAAGGCGGCCCCGGCTCGATTGGTGTGTACCTGCCGGGCAACTGGCAGGTGCCGTTCGGTATCGTACTGGTGGTGGACCAACTCTCGGCATTGATGCTGGTGCTCACCGGCATCATCGGCGTGAGTGCGCTGCTGTTCGCCATGGCCCGCTGGGACCGTGCCGGCACCAGTTTTCATGCGCTGTTCCAGATTCAGATGATGGGCCTGTACGGCGCCTTTCTCACCGCGGACTTGTTCAACCTGTTCGTGTTCTTCGAGGTGCTGCTGGCGGCGTCCTACGGCTTGATGTTGCACGGTTCGGGCCGCGCGCGGGTGTCGTCAGGGCTGCATTACATCGCGATCAACCTGCTGGCGTCGTCGCTGTTTCTGATTGGCGCGGCGATGATCTACGGCGTAACCGGCACGCTGAACTTCGCTGACCTGGCACTGAAAATCCCGCTGGTGCCGGAGGCGGATCGCGGCCTGTTGCACGCTGGCGCGGCGATTCTGGCGACGGCATTCCTGGCCAAAGCCGGCATGTGGCCGTTGAATTTCTGGTTGGCGCCCGCCTATTCCTCGGCCAGCGCACCGGTGGCGGCGATGTTTGCGATCATGACCAAGGTCGGCGTATATACCGTGCTGCGCCTGTGGACCCTGCTGTTTTCCGGCCAGGCCGGTGCTTCGGCGTTGTTTGGCGGCGACTGGCTGGTGTACGGCGGCATGGCGACGATTATCTGCGCGGCGCTGGCGATGCTGGCCGCGCAACGGCTGGAGCGCATGGCCAGTTTGAGCATTCTGGTGTCGGCCGGGATCCTGCTGTCGGCCGTGGGTTTTGCCCAGCCAAGCCTCACCGCCGGCGCGTTGTTCTATCTGGTCAGCTCAACACTGGCCTTGAGCGCGCTGTTCCTGCTGGCTGAGTTGATCGAGCGCTCGCGTTCGGCCAATGACCTGCCGCTGGATGAAGAAATCGATGCACTGCCCAAGGCCATGGAGTCCCTGCACCCGCGTCCGGGCGTGAACCTGGACGATGAGCAGAAAGCCGTGGTCGGCCAGGTGATTCCCTGGACCATGGCCTTTCTCGGTTTGAGCTTTGTCGCTTGCGCGCTGTTGATTATCGGCATGCCGCCGTTGTCCGGGTTTATCGGCAAACTCAGCTTGTTGAGTGCGCTGGTCAATCCCATGGGCCTGGGCAACGCAGTGGATGAACCGATCCGTCCGGCCGCCTGGGGCCTGGTGGCGTTGCTGATCCTGTCTGGCCTGGCGTCGCTGATCGCCTTCGCCCGTCTGGGCATCCAGCGTTTCTGGACCCCGGAAGAGCGCCCCTCGCCGCTGCTGCGTCGTTACGAGTGCATACCGATTTTCTTCCTGCTCGGCCTGAGCATCATTCTGACCTTCAAGGCCGAGCCGTTGATGCGCTACACCCAAGCCACCGCCGAGAGCCTGAACAACCCGGAACACTATGTGATGGCGGTGATGGCGACGCGACCGATACCCAGCCCTGAAGCCAAAGCCGCCGCGCTGGAGGTGCAGCCATGAAGCGTCTGTTTCCGGCCCCGTGGTTGTCGCTGGCATTGTGGGTGTTGTGGCTGGTGTTGAACTTGTCGATCAGCCCCGGCAACCTGTTGCTGGGCGCGCTGATGGGTTTTCTCGCGCCGCTGCTGATGGCACCGTTGCGCCCCTTGCCGATCCGCATCCGCCGCCCAGGTGTGATCATCCGCCTGTTTTTTCTGGTGGGTCGCGATGTGATCGCATCCAATCTGCAAGTAGCCTGGGGCGTGTTGGTGTGCGGCTCACGGCCACCGCGCTCGCGCTTTGTGAAAATCCCGCTGGACCTGCGCGACCCCAACGGCTTGGCCGTGCTGTCGATGATCACCAGTGTCACCCCCGGCACCGTCTGGTCGGAACTGGCGCTGGACCGCAGTATTTTGCTGATCCACGTGTTCGACCTGAGTGACGAAGCGCAGTTTATCCAGCACTTCAAACACGCCTACGAACGGCCCCTGATGGAGATCTTCGAATGAGCGACCTGCTCTCCAATGCGATCCTGTTCAGCCTGTTCCTGTTTTCCCTGGCAATGGTGCTGACGCTGTTACGCCTGTTCAAAGGCCCCTCCGCACAAGACCGGGTCCTGGCGCTGGATTATCTGTACATCCTGGCGATGCTGATGATGCTGGTGCTCGGTATTCGCTATGCCAGTGACACCTACTTTGAAGCAGCGCTGCTGATTGCGCTGTTTGGCTTTGTCGGGTCGTTCGCCCTGGCGAAATTCCTGCTACGTGGCGAGGTGATTGAATGATGCCGTTATGGGTTGAAGTCATCGTGGCGGTGCTGCTGGTGCTGAGCAGCCTGTTTGCACTGATCGGCGCGATTGGGTTACTGCGCATGAAGGACTTTTTCCAACGCATGCACCCACCCGCACTGGCCTCGACGCTGGGCGCGTGGTGTGTGGCGTTGGCGTCGATTATCTACTTTTCGGTGCTCAAGTCCGCGCCGGTGCTGCACGGCTGGTTGATTCCGATTTTGTTGGCGATCACGGTGCCGGTGACCACCTTGCTGCTGGCGCGTACTGCGCTGTTTAGAAAGCGCATGGCGGGCAATGATGTGCCCACCGAAGTCAGTAGCCGCACAGAAAAAAGCAGGTAAGAGCGAGCCAGCGTGCGCCTGAAAATGCTTGCCAGAGCGCCCGTCAGCTTGCCAACAAGCGCCCGTCGAGTGCCATTTTCACCGTTTTGACGAGCATAACAGCCAATGCAAGCGTCAGGAACACCAACAACCCATAAGCTACCAGGCTTAAAAACAAGCTCTGTTGCGCATCAGCGTACTTCAACGCGGCATTGCTCAATGCCGCAATGGGAAAACTGATCGACCACCACACTGGCGAGAAAGGCGCTGCGTTTCGAAACACTTTGAACGCCAACACTACAAACAGGAACAGGCCAAAGTAAAAAAGAACGCTGGCAAAACGGTCAACAGCACCGAAAACGTTCACATAAGCCAGAAATCCTACGGCAAAAGGCGCCACCATCACCATAAGTGAAGGCGTCATGCCCTTGGCCATCGCCGGTTCATGAATCAGCCGGGCGAAAATTCGATTGAACAGCACCACTGCCAATGTGCTGCCCATTGCGATGGCGAAGAGGTTGAGTTCGTGAGCCCAGACCATGGGCATATGGGCCCCGGTCACCGCAATATCCAATGCCGCAACGCCTGGAATCAACCAGGCAGGCACGGCCAACTGGGCCTCCCGGCCGCCGCTGAGCAAACGAAAAACCACGACCGCCGCCAGCAACACAGTCAGCCCACTACCGACCGCCCATAACACCTGGCCCAACAGCGTGCTGTATGACATCGCTATGGCCGAAAGCAGCAGTAACGCAATAGTCACGGTGCCAAAAAAGTTGCCGGTTACCGGATGAGAAAACTCTGCTTTTACCGCCTCAGGGTGTTTGATCCATTTGCTCGTGTAACCCACCGCTAATAAGACAAACACCAGAGCCGAAAGCATGCCGATGAACTCGGCAAGATTTTCGCCGAAGATACTGGCCTCACTCAGGCCAGGGCTGGCTAACCGCCACGCCAAGCTCAAGCCGGCAAGCCCCATGACACTGCCAAACAAGTTGATGGGGAGGTTCTTGATCGAATGTGTACCTTGGCTCGACTCGGCAGGCTTGGCCACCGACAGATTGCTATGACTCATGATATACCCAATTGACTGAAAATGACGTAGACGCTATTTTCAGCCAATCGAAATATGACAACAATCATCAACTAACGACGTTTTCAGCCAAATTCACAGCCTAGACGGGCAACTCGATGAAAATCGCTCTTCTTGCACCCCCACGCATCCAAATGCTCGACCTCGTCGGACCGACCGATGTATTCGCTGAAGCCGCACGCCAACTGGGTAAACCTCGTACCTACCGAATAGCGGTGATCGGGGTCCGACCCGGCCCTATCAAGGGTACCAGTGGCTTGCGCGTGGAAACGGATGACTGCATTGAAACCTTCGACGCCCACATCGATACCCTGCTCATCGCCGGCAGCCCGGCAATCGGCGATATCACCGATAATCTTCGCGTATTGCACTGGGTGCGTCGGCAGGCGGGCAAGGCGCGTCGTGTCGGCTCGGTGTGCAGCGGTGCCTTCGTACTGGCTGCAGCCGGGCTGCTGGCAGGCCGTAGGGCCACCACCCACTGGAACTCCAGTGCGGCCCTGGCTCGCCAGTACCCGAACATCCAGGTGGACGCCGATAGCATCTTCATCCGCGATGGCAACCTGTATACCTCGGCGGGCATCACGGCGGGGATGGACCTGGCATTGGCCCTGGTGGAAGAGGATCACGGTCGGGACCTGGCACTGAGCGTGGCCAGGGAAATGGTGATGTACCTCAAGCGCCCCGGCGGCCAATCGCAGTTCAGTGCCCAATTGGCAGCCCAGAGCGCCGAGCGCAGCGCGATTCGCGATATACAGCATTACATCATCGAACACTTGGCGACCGACCTCAGCGTGCCACTACTGGCCCGACACATGGGCATGAGCGAACGCAATTTCGCCAGGGTATTCAAGGCTGACGCCGGCCAGACCCCAGCCGAATTCGTTGAACGGGCGCGCATCGACGGAGCCCGCCAACTGCTCGACAGCGCCGATGTATCCCTCAAGCGTCTGGCCAATCAGGTTGGGTACGCCAATGTGGATGGTTTCAGGCGTGCGTTCGTGCGTCGCCTGGGCATTAGCCCCAATGAGTACCGCAAGATCCACGCCCCGCAAAAGAATGCCCAATGACTGCTGCATGAGCCCTCCAAAAGGTTAGCTAAATGACCTGATATGCGCAGCGAGTTCAGCCAGCCCCTGATCATCAGCCCGTACCGAATCGTGAGACGATATATACCCCTCATACGTCTCAAAGTACTTATCCACCTTCGAGCTGCGAGGTTTGAACGCACTGTCCTGCCCCGTTCCGTGCATGGGAAACAGCTTCGCATGCAGATGATCCACGCCATACCCTTCCAGAATCATCCCCGTGCGCGCCACATCGGGAAACGCCCGGTCAATCTGCAACGCAGTCTTTTTGGCCGCCACAGCCAGATCAGCCAGCACCGAATCCGACTGCGCGAACGCATAACTGCCGTAGTGCTGCTTGGGGATCACCACACTGAAACCTGGCGTGTTTGGGAAGATCGAAAGGAACGCCATATGGTGGTCGTCTTCCCACAGGATGTGCGCCGGGGAAGTCTTTTGAACGATGCTGCAGAAAATACAATCCATTTGAATCACCGCCAGTTTCGTCTTGGGTTTGGTCGTGGCAACCATCTAAAGCTAGGATGGAATGAGCGTCAAACCCTACGGGCATTTTGGGAAATGTCCTAAGACCTGGGTATGCCCGCTGTGCTGAGACAGGAGTTCACCATGGATAAAAACATTATTGTCATCGGCGGCGAGTCCAGCGAAGACATGACGCGCATGACCCGCATCGACGAATATATCGTCGCTTCCTCGGGCAAAACCCAGCCCACGGTGCTCTATATCTCCACCGCCAATGGCGATGACCGTACGAAGATTGCCGACTTCACGCTCAAATACCAAAGCGCCGGCTGCACCGTTGTGCCATTGACGTTTTTCATTCCGCCTTTTCCAGCCCCGGGTCATGTTGCCGCGCTGTTTGAACAGGCTGACATCATCTATGTGGCCGGCGGCAACACCCGAGCCTTGCTGGCCATCTGGCGTGAATTTGACGTGACCGCCCTTTTGAAGCAAGCCCAGGAACACGGCAAAGTGCTTTGCGGCGTCAGTGCCGGCGCCATCTGCTGGTTCGACCACGGGCATTCCGACTCAGGGGGCGTATATGCGCTGGTCGACGGACTGGGTTTTCTCCCTGGCGCGCTGTGCCCGCACTTCAGCTCAGAGGCGGGGAGAGAATCTTCGTTTGTTGAACTGGTTCGACTTAAAAACATACACCCCGCCTACGCGCTGGATGACGGCGTTGCCCTGCATTTCAAGAACGGTGAATACCACGCGACTGTTCATAACTACACGACTGGTAGTGCATATGAACTCAGCAGCACTTCGGAGCCCATTGCAAGGAAACGCCCTACAGCTCTTTAGGGTTGCCGCTCAGAAAATGGCCGCCTAATCTTTGGCGGTCGCTGCAAATTCAGCGACCGGGTTTCGCAGCTCGGTTAAACTCTAGACGCACAGCGTCCACCTCAGATAGCGGGCGCTTTTTAATGCCTGATGTTATGGCGGCTGTGCGCGGGATACCTTCGGGTATGCCGGGTGCCTAGAGTCCCGGTCTGCGAACCTGCGTACAGCTGCCACCCAAATAGCGTTTCACGCTACTGCGCACTGAGCAATTAACCGCTACCTGAACCAAACGAGCAACCAGCGCCATCTGCTGAAAGCCATGGTGTGTTTACCGTGCGCGAAGGATTAGACGTGGAGACGCTGCTGGTCAATGTTTCGGAGGATCTTGCGTCAGTTCAGGCGCTGGCAAGGCATTTGGCGTTTGAGGTAGACGGCAATCCGCGCAGCGTGGTGCTTGGAATTTGCCGGATGCTGGAGGGAATCCAGTTGATGGTGGAAAAAACACTAAGCCTCAATTCCAGCCAAACCCAGGGATAAATCCAACAACAGCGGGTATGCAGAGCGGGCACGGTAAAATGTGGGAGCGGGCTTGCTCGCGAAGACGGAGTGTCAGTTGATACATCTTTAACTGATCCACCGCATTCGCGAGCAAGCCCGCTCCCACATTTGGGTTGAGTAGGTCGCTGAAATAACACCGGCCAAAAAAACGCCCCGAACCAGTCGGGGGGTTTTTATTCAGGGTTTACCGATCAAGCCTGATCAGCCAACCGCCACGTCGTGCCGCCCTTGCCGTCTTCCAACACCACACCCATCGCGGTCAGTTGGTCACGGATACGGTCGGACTCCGCCCAGTCTTTGCCGGCACGCGCAGCCAGGCGCGCTTGAATCAGCGCATCAACCTCGGCCGCATCCACGCGCCCTTCGGCGCCGGCTTGCAGGAAGTCATCAGCTTCCATCTGCAGCACACCCAGCACGCTGGCCAGCTCTTTCAAGCGCGCCGCCAGACCTGCCGCCGCTTCGAGATCCGTCTCGCGCAGGCGGTTGATCTCACGCACCATCTCGAACAGCACCGCGCAGGCTTCCGGCGTACCGAAGTCGTCGTTCATGACTTCGGTAAAGCGTGCCACGAAGGCGTCGCCGCCGGCAGGCGCCACGGCGGGCAGGCCTTTCAACGCGTGGTAGAAACGCTCCAGAGCGCCTTTGGCGTCCTTGAGGTTGTCTTCCGAATAGTTGATGGCGCTGCGGTAGTGGCTGGACACCAGCAAATAACGCACAACTTCTGGGTGGTACTTTTCCAGCACGTCGCGAATGGTGAAGAAGTTGTTCAAGGACTTGGACATCTTCTCGCCATTGATGCGGATCATGCCGCAGTGCATCCAGGCGTTGGCGTAGGTCTTGCCGGTAGCCGCTTCGCTTTGGGCGATTTCGTTTTCGTGGTGCGGGAACTCGAGGTCGCTGCCGCCGCCATGAATGTCGAAGGTCTCGCCCAGGCAGCACGTGGACATCACCGAGCATTCGATGTGCCAGCCCGGACGCCCGGCGCCCCATGGCGACTCCCAGCTTGGCTCGCCGGGCTTGGTGCCTTTCCACAGCACGAAGTCGAGCGGGTCTTGCTTGGCTTCGTCGACTTCGATGCGTGCGCCGATGCGCAGGTCTTCGATTTTCTTGCGCGACAGCTTGCCGTAGCCCATGAACTTGGCGACGCGATAGTACACGTCGCCATTGCCCGGGGCGTAGGCGTAACCCTTGTCGATCAGGGTCTGGATCATCGCGTGCATGCCAGGGATGTGGTCCGTGGCACGCGGTTCCATGTCCGGCTTGAGGATGTTGAGGCGGGCCTCGTCCTCATGCATGGCGGCGATCATGCGTTCGGTCAGTGCGTCGAACGACTCGCCGTTTTCGTTGGCGCGGTTGATGATCTTGTCGTCGATGTCGGTGATGTTGCGCACGTACGTCAAGTCATAGCCGCTGAAACGCAACCAGCGCGTCACCAGGTCGAAGGCAACCATGCTGCGGCCGTGGCCGATGTGGCAGTAGTCGTACACGGTCATGCCGCACACGTACATGCGCACCTTGTTGCCATCCAGCGGCTTGAAGACTTCTTTGGTTTTGCTGAGTGTGTTGTAGATCGTTAGCACGACATATCCCTTAAGACTTGATCACTGGCCCCACGAATCACGCAAGGTCACGGTACGGTTGAATACCGGAGCACCGGGTTTCGAGTCCTTGATATCCGCGCAGAAGTAACCTTCGCGCTCGAACTGGAAACGGTCTTCCGGCTGTGCGTCGCCAAGCGATGGCTCAGCACGACAACCTGTAAGCACTTGCAGCGAGTCAGGGTTGATGTTGTCCAGGAAGCTGGCGCTGTCTTCGGCCTTCTCCGGGTTCGGCGATCGGAACAGACGATCGTACAGACGCACTTCGCACTCGATGCTGGCAGCGGCCGGCACCCAGTGGATCACGCCCTTGACCTTACGGCCTTCAGGGTTCTTGCCGAGTGTTTCCGGATCGTACGAGCAGCGCAGTTCGACGATGTTGCCTTCGGCGTCCTTGATTGCTTCGTCGGCGCGGATCACGTAGCTGCCACGCAGGCGCACTTCGCCGTTCGGCTCCAGGCGCTTGTAACCCTTCGGCGGCTCTTCCATGAAGTCGTCACGGTCGATGTAGATTTCGCGCGCGAACGGCAGCTTGCGCACGCCCAGCTCTTCTTTCTGCGGGTGACGCGGCAGCTCAAGGTGGTCGACCTTGTCTTCCGGGTAGTTGGTGATCACGACTTTCAACGGACGCAGCACGCACATGGCGCGCGGCGCGTTCGCGTCCAGATCCTGACGGATGCTGAACTCAAGCATGCCGTAATCGACCACACCGTCAGAACGGTTGGTGCCGACCATGTCGCAGAAATTGCGGATCGACGCCGGGGTGTAGCCACGACGACGGAAACCCGAGAGCGTCGACATGCGCGGGTCGTCCCAGCCATGCACGTGCTTTTCATCGACCAGTTGCTTGAGCTTGCGCTTGCTGGTGATGGTGTAGTTCAGGTTCAGGCGGCTGAATTCGTACTGACGCGGGTGCGCCGGCACCGGCAGGCTGTCCAGGAACCATTCGTACAGAGGGCGGTGGCTTTCGAACTCCAGGGTGCAGATGGAGTGGGTGATGCCTTCGATGGCGTCCGACTGACCGTGGGTGAAGTCGTAGTTGGGGTAGATGCACCACTTGTCACCGGTCTGGTGGTGATGGGCATGGCGAATGCGGTACATGATCGGGTCGCGCAGGTTCATGTTCGGCGAGGCCATGTCGATCTTGGCGCGCAGCACGCGGGCGCCGTCCGGGAACTCACCGGCGCGCATGCGGTTGAACCAGTCGAGGTTCTCTTCGACCGAACGGTCGCGGAACGGGCTGTTCTTGCCCGGCTCGGTCAGGCTGCCACGGTATTCCTTGGCTTGCTCGGGGGTCAGGTCGTCAACGTAGGCCTTGCCGGCCTTGATCAACTCGACGGCCCAGTCGAACAGCTGGTCGAAATACTTGGATGCATAGCGCACTTCACCGGACCATTCGAAGCCCAGCCACTTGATGTCGCTTTCGATGGCGTCGATGTATTCCTGGTCTTCCTTGGCCGGGTTGGTGTCGTCGAAACGCAGGTGCGTAACGCCACCGAACTCCTGAGCCAGGCCGAAGTTCACACAAATCGACTTGGCATGACCGATGTGCAGGTAGCCGTTGGGCTCTGGCGGGAAGCGGGTGACGATCTGCGTATGCTTGCCCGAATCCAGGTCCGCCTGGATGATCGGGCGCAGGAAATTGACCGGGACGGCAGGTCCGGCCTTGGAATTCGAGGTAGGGTCGACAGTGGGCTTGCTCATAGGATCCTTGAACAGACAGGTTCGTGGCCAGGTGGGGCCAGATAAAACAAAGGGCTCATAATAGCCGAAGCAGTCAAGACACTGACAGGCTGGGACCAAAAACTGCTGTTTAATTCCGCTTTTAATGACCGGGGCGATAAAAAACCGCCTCGAAATTCCCGCTGGGCACGCTAAACTGCGCGCCTTGGCCCTCGTTTAGCCAGACAGGTAAGACGCCCCGGCGTCCAAACCCACGAATTCCCTGAAAAGAGTAGTGAACATGACTCAAGTCAAACTGACCACCAACCACGGTGACATCGTCATCGAGCTGAACGCCGAGAAAGCGCCGAACACCGTCGCCAACTTCATCGAATACGTGAATGCTCACCACTACGATGGCACCGTTTTCCACCGTGTCATCGGCAACTTCATGGTCCAGGGCGGTGGTTTCGAGCCAGGCATGAAAGAAAAGAAAGACAAGCGCCCAAGCATCCAGAACGAAGCAGACAACGGCCTCTCCAACGACAAGTACACCGTCGCGATGGCCCGTACCATGGAGCCGCATTCGGCCTCCGCGCAGTTCTTCATCAACGTCGCCGACAACGCCTTCCTGAACCACAGCGGCAAGAACGTGCAGGGTTGGGGTTACGCGGTATTCGGTAAAGTGACCGAAGGCCAGGACGTCGTCGACAAGATCAAAGGCGTGCAAACCACCGGTAAAGCCGGTCACCAGGATGTTCCGGTAGAAGACGTGATCGTCGAGAAAGCCGAGATCGTTGGGTGATATTGCTGATTTCAGATTTGCATCTGGAAGAGGAGCGCCCGGACATTACCCGGGCGTTTCTGGATTTGCTCCACGGTCGCGCCCGTGGCGCCCAGGCGTTGTACATTCTGGGGGACTTCTTTGAAGCCTGGGTTGGCGACGATGGAATGACACCTTTCCAGCGTTCGATTTGCGCGGCGCTGCGTGAGCTGAGCGACAGCGGCACCCCGATTTTTATCATGCATGGCAACCGGGACTTCCTGATCGGCAAGGCATTCTGCACAGCGGCAGGCGCCACCTTGCTCAAGGACCCCAGTGTCGTGCAGTTCTATGGCGAACCTGTGCTGTTGATGCACGGCGACAGCCTGTGCACCCGCGACGTCGGCTATATGAAGCTGCGGCGCATCCTGCGCAATCCGATTGTGCTGTTTATCCTGCGTCACTTGCCCTTGCGTACCCGGCACAAGCTGGCGCGCAAACTGCGCAGCGAGAGCAGCGCCCAGGTCCGCATGAAAGCCAACGACATAGTCGATGTGACGCCCGCGGAAGTGCCGCAGGTGATGCAGCAATTCGGCGTGCGCACCCTGGTCCACGGCCATACGCACCGCCCGGCCATTCATAAGTTGCAGATTGGTGACCAGGCGGCCAAGCGCATTGTGCTGGGGGATTGGGACAAGCAGGGTTGGGCATTGCAGGTGGATGAGCAAGGGTTTCAGCTGGCGGCGTTTGACTTCGTCAATCCGCAGTTGGCGTTGCCCGGCGCCTGACCTCCCGACACCACCGATCTCTTGTGAAAAGAGAGCCAAATGTGGGAGCGGGCTTGCTCGCGAAGGCGGTGTGCCAGTCAACACAGATACTGACTGAACCACCGCCTTCGCGAGCAAGCCCGCTCCCACACTTGATTGCATTCCAACCTTTACAGATCAGTGGCCGGAAGCCTCCGGCCCCGCCTTCGCCGCAAACGGCGGTTTCGCCAGCCATACAATCACGATCAAGCCCATGAACATCCACCCCAGCAACGTGAAGTAATCCACGGTGGACATCATGTACGCCTGGCTGGTGAGGATCTGGTCCAACTGCGCATACGCCTTATGCCCTGCCCCGCCAAGCGCCTGCAGCGCATCACGGGTCGCCGAGTCATAGGTGGTCATGTTCTCGCTCATGTACGCATGGTGCTGATCCGCGCGGCGAATCCAGATCCAGGTGGTCAGCGATGCGGCAAAACTGCCGCCCAGGGTCCGCAGGAACGTCGCAAGGCCCGCGCCATCGGCGATTTGCGCCGGCGGCAAATCGGACATCAAGATGCTCAAGGTCGGCATAAAGAACAGCGCAACACCGATACCCATGAACAGTTGCACCAGGGCGATGTGCTGGAAGTCCACCTCATTGGTGAAGCCCGCTCGCATAAAGCAGCTCAAACCAATCGCCAGAAATGCCAGGCCGGCCAGCAAGCGCAGGTCGAACTTGTGCGCGTATTTGCCCACAAACGGCGACATCAGCACCGGCAGAATCCCGATCGGCGCCACCGCCAGGCCTGCCCACGTGGCGGTGTAGCCCATCTGGGTTTGCAGCCATTGGGGCAGGATCAGGTTGATCCCGAAGAACCCCGCATACCCCAGCACCAGCACAATCGTGCCGATGCGGAAGTTGCGGTAGGCAAACAACCGCAGGTTGACCACCGGGTGCTTGTCGGTCAGTTCCCAGATGACGAACACCGCCAGGGCGACGGCCGAGATCGCCGCGCCGATGAGGATGAAGTTGGACTCGAACCAGTCCAGGTCGTTGCCTTTGTCGAGGATGATCTGCAAAGCGCCGACACCGACGATCAAACTCAGCAAGCCGACGTAATCCATCGGCTGGTAGCTGGTGACCACCGGCCGTTTCTTCAGTTGCGAACGCACCACCATCACCGCAAAGATGCCGATGGGCACGTTGATAAAGAAGATCCAGGGCCAGCTGTAGCTGTCAGTGATCCAGCCGCCGAGAATCGGCCCGGCAATCGGCGCCACCACCGTGACCATCGCCAATAACGCCAGGGCCATGCCGCGCCTGGCCGGCGGGTAGACCGCAATCAGCAAGGTCTGGGTCATCGGGTACAACGGCCCCGCGACCAGGCCTTGCAAGACCCGAAAGCCAATCAGCTCGGGCATCGACGTGGAGATACCACACAGGAACGACGCCAGCACAAAGAGGATGGTCGCCCACAAAAACAGCTTCACCTCGCCAAAGCGCCGGCTCAGCCAACCGGTGAGCGGCAAGGCAATCGCGTTGCTCACTGCAAACGACGTGATCACCCAGGTGCCCTGCTCCGAACTCACCCCAAGGTTGCCGGAGATGGTCGGCAGCGCCACGTTGGCGATGGTGGTGTCGAGCACCTGCATAAAGGTCGCCAGCGACAGGCCAATAGTGGCCATCAACAGGCTGGGTGGCGTGAAGGAGGCGTTATTGCTCATCAGCGTTGCACAGCCTTGGGTGCGGCGAGGCTGTTGTCATGGATCAATTGGGTGATCATGGCATCGGCTTCGGCCAGTTGGCGGTCATACACGTTGGTGGTGAACGAAGCCTTTTGCGGCGCCTGCTGCGCCAGTACCGGGCCGCTCGTATCGTGCAGGTCCACATTGACCACGGTGCTCAGGCCCACCCGCAATGGGTGTTGGGCCAGCTCTTCGGCGTTGATATGGATACGCACCGGCACCCGCTGCACGATCTTGATCCAGTTACCGGTGGCGTTTTGCGCCGGCAGCAGGGCAAACGCGCTGCCGGTACCGGCGCCCAGGCTGTCCACGGTGCCGCTGAACTTCACGTCACTGCCGTAGATGTCGGACTCAATATCCACCGGCTGACCAATACGCATATCGCGCAGTTGGGTTTCCTTGAAGTTGGCGTCGATCCACAGTTGGTTCAGCGGGATTACCGCCATCAACGCAGTCCCCGGCTGCACACGCTGGCCCAGTTGCACGGTGCGCTTGGCAACGTAGCCGGTGACGGGGGCGATCAAGGTGCTGCGAGCGTTGGTCAGGTAAGCCTGACGCAACTGCGCGGCGGCGGCCTGCACGTCCGGATGGGACGAAATCACCGTGTCATCCACCAGCGCGCTGCTGGTCTTGAACTGTTGCTGAACGTTGGCCAGGGCGTTTTGCGCCGAGATCAGGTCGTCACGCGCATGGGACAGTTCTTCCTGGGAAATCGCGCCGCCAGCGGCCAGATTCTTACGACGGTTGTAGTTGTCCTGGGCCTTTTGCACGTTGGCCTGCTGGGCCAGCACTTGGGCTTTCATGCCGTCGACGTTGCTGTAGAGGCCACGCACCTGACGTACGGTGCGCGCCAGGTTGGCCTGGGCACTTTGCAGGCCGACAGCGGCGTCATTCGGGTCAAAATTGATCAGCACCTGGCCCTCGTGAACCAGGTCGCCGTCGTCGGCGCCGATACTGACGACCGTGCCGGTGACCAGCGGAGTGATTTCCACCACGTTGCCGTTCACATAGGCGTCGTCGGTGCTTTCGTTGAAACGCCCGTAGAACTCATACCAGCCCCACACGCCCAGCACGCCGAGGATGACGATCAGCGCCAGGCCGATCAGCATGACTTTGCGTTTGCGTGGGTTGTTATCCGGTTTTTCAGTGACGTTGTTGCTGTCGGCAGTGGCCATGACAAATACCTCAAATTATTCCGTGCGTGTGGCTGGGGTGGTCGCGGCCACGTTGTCGGCGTTGTATCCGCCACCCAGGGCCTGCATCAATTGAATCGAAAGATCGATTTGCGCAGCATTCAGGGTCGCCAGCTGACGCTGGGCCTGCAGCAATTGCTGCTCGATGCTGAGCACATCCAGGTAATTACCGATGCCTGAGCTGTAACGCTGAACGCCGGTGTCGTAAGACTGCTGGGCAATGTCCGCGGCATGTTGCTGTGCCTGGATCTGCCGCCCGGTTTCGCGCAACTGCATCAGGGTGTTACCAATATCGCCCAAGGCTTGCACCAGGGTTTTGTTGTACTGAGCCACCGCCAGGTCGTAATCGGCGTCGCGGGCATCCAGGTCGGCACGCAAGCGGCCACCGTCAAAGATCGGCAACGAGATCGTCGGCGCAATGCTGAAGAAACGACTGGCTGAACCAAACATCGCATCCCCCAACAACGACTCGGCGCCGGCGCTCGCGCTCAGGTTGAGGTTGGGATAGAAACGGGTTTTGCTCGCGGCCACGTTTTTGCTGGCCGCCTCCACCCGCCAACGCGCGGCGATCACGTCGGGACGGCGCCCCACCAATTCGGCCGGCAATACCGCAGGCACGGCAACGACGCTGGGCTTCAACACGTTCGGCCGCACCAGCTCATTGCCACGGTCCGGGCCTTTGCCGAGCAACACGGCGAGGGCGATCTTGGCGCTTTGCAGTTGTTTTTCCGCATCGATCAGTTGCGACTGGGCGCTGGCTTCCAGGCTTTCGGTCTGCTGGTACTGGTACTGGCTGTCGATGCCGGAGCTGAGACGGCGCTTGCTCAGGTCGAGCATCTGGCGGGTACGCTTGAGGTCGTCATTGGCCAGGTCACGCACGATATGGGCCTGGCCCAGGTCGCTGTAGGCTTTGGCCACGTTGGCGGCCAAGGTCAGGCGTGCGGCTTGCTGATCGACTTCGGCGGCACGCGCCTGGCCCAGGGCGGCTTCCCAGGCGGCGCGCTGGCCACCCCAGAGGTCGAAGTTGTAATTGAAGCTGGCGCCAATATTACGCACGGTGGCGTAGGCATCGCCCTCGCCGCGCGGGTCCTGGTCTTTGGCCAGGCGCGAACGGCTCACGCCGGCGCTGGCATCCAGGGTCGGCATACGTGCGGCGTCGGCGGCATAGGCAGCGGCTTGCGCCTGGTGGGCACGGGCGCTGGCGACTTGCATGTCGGGGCTGTTTTGCAGGGCTTCACGGATCAAACCGTCGAGCTGTGGGTCGCCCAGGCTTTTCCACCAATCGGCACGCGGCCATGCGGCAGTCGACAGGGTCACGCCGCTGAGGGATTTGCCGGTTTGCAAGGTGTTGGCATCGAGGCGCTGGCCTTGGGTGTCGAGGCCGCTGAAGTTGGCGCAACCGGCCATGCTCATCGCCACCAGCACCAGGCTAAGTGCACGTGTGTTCATTTATTACCTACCCGCTGGATGACAATGGCGTCACCGGCAGCTACCAGAATTTTCGTGAGGATGGCTTCCAGGGTCTGCAACTCACCGGGCTCGAGGGCGCCGGCCAGTTCATTCATTGACTGGGCGCCGATGTGCGGAAGCATGTCGGCCAGGCGCTGGCCGTCTTCGGTGAGCACCAATTGCACTTGGCGCCGGTCCTGTTCGGAACGTTTGCGCGCCAGCAGGCCCTTTTGCTCCAGGCGATCGAGCATGCGGGTCATGGAACCGCTGTCCAGCGACAAGTTGCGGCACAGCTCCGCCGGCGTATCCACGTCAAACTGGGCAATGATGATCAACACCTTGAACTGCGCGGCCGTCACGCCGTGAGGTTCCATGTGGGTGTCGATAATGCGGTCCTTGAGCAGCGCAGCCCGGCCCAGCAACAAGCCGAGGTGGCAGTTGCGAAAGCTGTCAGGGGTGAAGTGGGTCATCGAAAGTCACCTTATTACTGCCTAGGCAGTGAATGTATGACAAGATGTTACTGCTTAGGCAGCGAATGTCAAATGGAATTATTAGCTTGCTTGCTAATTTCACGACAAGTGGGCGGTCACGCACACAAATGTGGGAGCGGGCTCGCCTGCGATAGCGGTGTGTCAGTCACCGAATCATCGACTGATGGACCGCTATCGCAGGCAAGCCCGCTCCCACATTGTTTACCCAGTACGGGGTTTAGAAATCCCGCTTGTAGAAGATATCCAACGAGCTGGCCACGCCACTGGCCACTTCCAGGTACACCTTCTTGCTCAACAAATAGCGCAAGGCAATGGTGCTGGCCGGCTCGAACACGCCTACCCCGTAACGCAGGCTGAGTTTTTCGGTGATCTTGCCGCTGGCCACCACGGCGGTGGTGTTGCCACTGCCTTGGGTATCGAGGTCGAAGTCCTGGATGCCCAGCTTGTTGGCAATATCGGAGGTCACCCCGGCGCTGCCCATCAAGCCCAGGCCCAGGGCGGCTTCGGCGAGCATGTTGTTGTCTTCACCGGTGTTGTTACGCGAACGCCCCAGCACCAGGTACGACAACGCATCCTCCTGAGGCATGGCCGGCTCGGAGAAAATCTGCGTGGTCGGCTGCTCCGCGCTGCCGCTCAGACGAATCCCGGCCGTAACGGTTCTGGAGGGTTCGGTAACGACACGCACCGCTTCGATATCCAAGAACGGTTGATCCAGCGGCCCGGCGAACAACAGGCGCGCACGGCGCACGTTGAGCCGCTGGCCGTAGGCGCGGTAGCGGCCGTCGTTGAGCCACAGCTCGCCACGGGTGTCCATGTTGTCACCGATGTGCACGTGGCCCTGCACTTTGGCCGTCAGGCCAAAGCCCGCGAAGTTAAGCTGGTCTTCGCCCACTTCCACGTCGATATCCATGGCCATCGCCATGGGCGGCTTGCCCTCTTCGGTCTGGTTACCGACGATCAGCGTGTCATCCGAGACCTTGACCGTCGACGGCGGCAGTTCACGCACGGTGATGTCGCCGCGCGGAATGTGCACCTTACCGGCAATCGCGAACTTGTCGTTTTTGAGGCTGATCTTCAGGTCGGGCGCCACTTCCAGCGTGGCATAAGGCTCTACCGTCACCGGCAGTTGCGAGCCTTGCAGGCGCAGATCCACCACCAGCGCCTGGCCCCAGTCGATCTGCCCCTTGAGGCTACCCTGCCCGGCTTTGCCACTGTGCCAGGCGCCGTTCAACTGCACGCTTTCGCCGGCAATCAACGCCTGTATGTTCAAGCCTTCAAGGCTGATCGGTAATTCCGGCCCAGCGATTTCCCCGCCGACGAGGTTCACGTTGCCATTGACCTGCGGCGCCAGCAAACCACCGGAGATGCGGCCGGTGCCGTTAAGCTTGCCGGTGAGCTTTTCCACCATTGGCACAAACGGCCGCGCCACGGCGAGGTCCAGACCGTTGAGGCTGAAATTACCGGTAATCGGCTTGTTCTTGGGCAGTGGATTGATCTGCGCCTGCAACAGCAATTCACCGAGCTTGCCGCCGCGAAAGTTGAGCTGGGTGTCGATGCGCTTGGGGTTGAGGGTGGTTTCCAGCTTCAAGGTGTCGTAAGGAAAATCCAGCCACTGGTCCTTGTCTTTCACGCGCAACGTGCCGCCGCTGGCGTCCACCGCCACCACGCCTTTAGGCCCGCTGGCGGGCAGGTCGAGCTGCACATCGGCGTTGAGCTTGCCCTGCCAGGCGAAATCTTTAGGCAAGAAGGCCGCCAGGCTGTCGATCGGAAATTGCTTGAGGTGGTAACGCAACTTCGGCTCAGGCAGCAGCCGTTGATCTTCGCCGCACAAGCTGGCAGGACCCGACACCCAACAATGCGCCGCAAAGGTCAGCTTGCCGTCGGCCAGGCGCTCGATCTTGGCCGGGGCCTGCAGTTTCCAGTCCTGGCCACCGGCTTGCACATCGCCGCTGGCGAGGCGCCCGCGCCAGTTGCCTTTGTCGAGATTGCCGTCCAACGCCAGGGCCAGTTTGAGCAGCGGCCCCGCTAAATCCAGCTGGACCTTTTGGCCCTTGATATCGCCTTGGGCACTGGCGGTCAGGGTGCCAAGCTGGGTATCGCCGGCTTGGATGCCAGTGCCCTTGAGGTCGATCTTCGCGCGCTGGGCGTTATCGAGTGTTGCGTCAAGGTTGAGGTTTTGCAGGTGATTATCGGCGAAGGCCAATTGCTGACCTTTAAGGTCGAGCTTGCCTTGGGGGGCCTGCAACGTCCCGGCCACATCGACGCGCCCATTGAGTTGCCCACGCAACTGCGGCCACAGCTGAGCCAGGCGCGCCAGTTTGATATCGATCTGCCCGGCCAGGCGTTGTTGCAGGCTGCCGCTGCCGTTGATGCGGTTATCGCCCAGGCGAATATCCAGGTTGGCGAGGGTCCATTGCGCGCCCGCGCCTTCGGCCTTGGCTGCCAGCACGGCGGTTTGGCCGCGCAAACGGCCCTTGAGGTCGAGGTCGGCGTTCAGCTTGAGCTGTTCATGCTTGAACTCGCCTTTACTGCGCAGCGGCCCGGCCAAGGTGCCGGGCAACTCCGCCACCCAGTACGCCGGGTTCAACGCCGACAGGTCCAGGGCGGTGTCCCAGGCAATGCCGTCGGCAAATTGCAGGTTCAGGTGGCCTTCGGCCTTGCCTTGGCCGGCGGTCACTTTCAGCTCGGGCAGGAAGACCTGCTTGAGGTCGCCACTGAACGGCGTCACCACATTGAATGTACCGGCCGGGCCGTCGAGGTCGGCCTTGAGGTTGCCGAGGTAGTTGCCATCTTTATAGGCGATCTCGCCATTGAGGGTGCGCAACGCGACCTGCGGCTCATCGATCAACGGGTAGAGGCGGTGCCAGGGGAAATCCCGCCAGTCGATCCTGGCGTCGGCGCTGAAGCCTTGTTGCCAGTCCAGATTGGCGCTGAGTTTGAGGCTTTGCTTGTCCCCGGCACTCAGGTCCAGGCCGGCGATCTGCGCGCCCTTGGCGTCGACTTTGCCTTGCAACAGCAAGTCCACCGGGCCTTTGTCCGCCGGCAGCACGGCCTTGCCCAAGAGTTGGTAGCCATTGCTCAGGTCGCCCTTGGCGGTGAGGTCCAGTTGATTGAGTTGCAGGGTGTCAGGCAACTCGGCGCTGGGCTTGAAGCCGTCGGCGGTGATGTGCAACTGCGCGGGCAGGTTCTCCGCCAGCGGTTGCAGCTCGCCACGGAGGTTGGCGAGCAAGTAGCCACTACTGTCGGCATCGAGCTTGAGGGTCTTGAGCAGGTCGCCGTCCACCTTGAGGGCCACCTTCCACGGTGCGCCGCCGGGTGCGTAAGGCAGGCTCAGGTTGCCGGTGGCATTCAGCGGCCAATTGCCGGTGGGTTGCAGCACACCGGCGAGGTCCAGCACCAAGTCGTCGCGCTGCAAATGCACCGAGTCGATCTGCATACCGGCAGCCGTCCAGTGCGCCGCCAATTGCAGGCCCTTTAACTCTTCGCTGCCATTAAACAGCAGGCTGCCGACGCGCACGTCGCCCAACTGGATCGCTACCGGCAGTTTCAACTGCGGCAATTGGATCGGCCCGCTGCTACTTTCCTCTATGCTGGGTGGAAACTGCAGGCTGACCTGCTCCACGTCCAGTTGATCAATGCACAAGGTCATGCGTAGCAGGCACGCCGGCGACCAGTCAAACTTCGCAGCGTTGAGTTCGACCCGGCTGGCGTCCTGCTGCCACAGCAGGTGATCGGCACGCCATTGGCCACCCAAATGGCCCTGGAAATTGTCCACCGTCAAACCCGGCACTTGGTTCAAGACCCAGCGGCTGCCCGCCTGGGTACCGAGCACGGTCCACAGCGCCACCAACACTAAGGCGAGGACGCCCACGAGGGTCAGCCCCGCTATTTTCACACCACGCATCACAGCTCAGGCCCCATGGAAAAGTGCAAACGAATACCGCCCGGGTCTTCCAGGGCATGGGCCAGGTCGAGGCGAATCGGCCCAACGGGCGAGACCCACCGTACGCCCACGCCGACACCGGTTTTCAGGCTGGGCATTTCCAGGGTATTAAAGGAGTTGCCCTGGTCGATAAAGGTCGCGATCCGCCATTTTTCCGCGATTGAATATTGATATTCAGCGCTCAACGCCACCATGTAGCGCCCGCCAATGCGGTCACCACGGTCGTTTTCCGGCGAAAGCGTCTGGTACTCATAGCCCCGCACGCTCTGGTCACCACCGGCAAAAAAGCGCAACGACGGCGGCACGGACTGGTAGCCGTTGGTGGCGCTGCCGCCGAACTGCGCACGGCCGAGGAACCGGTGGTTATCCCACAAGGTAGTCAGGCCTTTGATCGTGGCAGTGCCGTAAAGCAGGTTGGTGTCGGAGCCGAGGCCTTCCTTGGCGACCTTGGCGTCGAACATCAGGCGATAGCCATTGTGCGGGTCGATGCGGTTGTCGCTGCGCAGGTAGGAATAATTGATCCCCGGCATCACCAGGTTACTCAGGCCCGAGTCATTGCCCAGGCGATATTCCTCGCGCTGGTATTTGAGCGAGATCACCCGGGTCCAGCCGCTGGGCAGTTTGCTGTGCCATTCAGGGCCAAGGGTGAGCAATTTACTCAGGGTGTCGGTGTTGGCCAGCTCCTCGTTCTGATAGCCACCGGCGAAGCGCAATTTGTCGGTCAACGGTGGGTCCAGTGGAATGTCGTACCACAGCCCGACGTTCTGCCGCGGCGCCGACAGTTCGGCTTCCCAACCATAGCTGTGGCCCTGAGGGTTGACCCAGTGACGGGTCCAGTTGGCCTTGCCACGCGGGCCGACGTCGGTGGAGTAACCGAGGCCCAGGCCCATGGTGCGTGGCTTGCGGGTTTCCAGTTGCACGGCCACCGGGATTACGTCATTGGCCGAGGCGGCGGGCGTCGCGTCCACGCGCACGCCTTCGAAGAAGCCACTCGATTGCAGGTTCTGATTGAGTTCAGCGATCAGTTCAGAGTCGTAAGGCGTGCCACTTTTGAACGGCACCATGCGTTGCAACAGGTCTTCATCAAACGGCGTATCGCCGGTAAAGCTGACGTTCCCCATGGTGTAGCGCGGGCCACTGTCGTACACGAGTTCGATATCGGCGACGCCGGCTTTGGGGTCAACGATGAGTTTCTGGCGGGTAAAGCGCCCGCTGAAAAAGCCGTAGCGCGAGGCCTGGTTCTGGATCAGACGCTTGGCGTCTTCATAATGGCCGTGGTTGAGCACGGCGCCGGAGGTGAGGTCGCTGCCGTCGGGCACGCGAAAAGCCTTGAGGCTCGCGGCCTGGCCGTCGACACGAATGGTCACGTTGCGCAAATGCACCGGTTCGCCAGGGTCGATGGTGAGGATCAGGCGCGGGTTTTTACCGCCCTTTACGTCACTGCTGATCAGCGGCTGATAGAAGCCCAGAGCCTGCGCCGCTTTGCGGGCCTGCTCTTCGGCGCCACGGCTGAACCGCAGCAAGGCTTCTTCATCGCGATCGCCTACCCCGCCGATATAGCCTTCGATGTTGGCTTTCAACGCGTCGTTTGAAGGCTTGATCCGCACGTCCAATTCGCTTTGCGCCAATGCGCCGCAGCTTGTGAACAGCAGAATCAAGCCGCTGGTAAATCTTCCTGGGAGCTTCATAGGCGGGGATGCTACACGAGCTGGGGAGACACTTTGAACCCGGAATTGTCTGAATAATTCTGTCTCAAACCTTTGCAGCCTGTAACGACTGAGGGTTCGGATGGAAAAACACATGCTCCAGGATGGGACCGACGGCCACTTCACCGATCTCTTCATAGCCCTGGCGTTTGTAGAAATCCAGGTAGCGCGAATCGCCAGTGTCGAGCACGACGCCTGATGAGTGCGGGTCATCCGCGCACCAGTTGTGCACAGCTTCCAGCAGCTGCTCGCCGTAATGCTGGCCTTGGAATTGCGGGTGAATGCCCAACAGCGGTAGCACATGTACCGACTCGCTGGGCAGGCACGCCAGCACTGCGTAATGGTATTCCAAGTAACGCCGAGTACCGCGCACCCCCGTGCTCAGCCACATCCGCAATTGCCAGGCCCAGCTCTCGGTGATGCCCAGGCGCCGCTGCGGTGGCGCGATCAGCGCGATACCGATCAACCGGTCGTTGACGAACAGCCCGATGGCGGGAAGTTTCTGAAAAAAGTGCTGCTTGACCAGTTCGCGCACGGTGGCCCGCACCCGCTGTTCATAACCCGAACGCTCGGCTTCAAAGATATAGGCGAAGGTCGGCTCATGCCGATAAGCCTGGTACAGCAGGGAACGCGCCTCGCGGGAATAGCCGCTGTTGAGCAGGCGAATTTCAGCGATGGCAGTCGAAGTGTCAGGCATACAGTCAATCTCCCTGGGCGCCATTCAAAAGATGGCGTTCTTATGGGTACGAACCTACGCAGCACCAGTCGTTCCCAGACATTAGCAGTGCATGCGCCCTACCGCCACGCTGGCCCCCGTCCGACTTGTCGGCTAGCATCGGCTTTTTTGCCAGACTGGACTGCCGACCATGAAAATCGTCTCCTTCAATATCAACGGGCTGCGGGCCCGCCCTCATCAGCTGGCGGCGCTGATTGAAAAGCATCAACCCGACGTGATTGGCCTGCAGGAAACCAAGGTCCACGATGACCAGTTCCCGTTGGCCGAAGTGCAGGCACTGGGCTACCACGTGTACTACCACGGCCAAAAAGGCCACTACGGTGTGGCCCTGCTCTCGCGCAAAGAAGCGTTGAGCGTGCACAAAGGGTTTGCCAGTGATGAAGAAGACGCCCAGCGCCGCTTTATCTGGGGCACCTTCGCCGATGAGAACGGCAACCCCGTGACCGTCATGAATGGCTACTTCCCCCAGGGCGAAAGCCGCGACCACCCCACCAAGTTCCCGGCCAAGCAGCGCTTCTACGCAGACTTGCAGCAGTTGCTGGAAAGCCAGTTCAGCAATGACCAGGCGCTGGTGGTGATGGGCGACGTGAACATTTCCCCGGAAGACTGCGACATCGGCATCGGCGCCGACAATGCCAAGCGCTGGCTGAAAACCGGCAAGTGCAGCTTCTTGCCGGAAGAACGCGAGTGGATGGCGCGCTTGAAGAACTGGGGCCTGGTCGACAGCTTCCGTCACTTGAACCCGGACGTGACCGACCGCTTCAGCTGGTTCGACTACCGCAGCCGTGGCTTCGAGGATGAGCCCAAGCGTGGGCTGCGCATTGACGTGATCATGGCGTCCCACGGCTTGCTGTCACGGGTCAAGGATGCCGGGGTGGATTACGATTTGCGCGGTTTGGAAAAGCCATCGGACCATGCGCCGATCTGGTTGGAACTGAGCTGACACCCTGTTCAGTGAGGGCGCTGACTGGCCAGCGCCCTCATTTTGATCAGCGCTGCCCCGTCATATTTATGCAACCTGCCTGACTTAATCTGGCGGCACTCCCTTTGGCTTAAGAAGGTGCCGGCATGATGCTGCGCGTTCTGCTCCTGTTACTGCTGCCGCTTTACGCTGTCGCCGCTGCCCTGCCCGTTCCCGACCAAGGCCCCGCATTGCGCATCCAGGGCTCCAATACCATTGGTGCGGCCTTGGGGCCCGCGTTGGTCAAGGGTTTGATGGAGCACCAGGGCTTGCAGGCGGTGCACGCCGAGCCCGGCGAAGGCGCCAACGAACAACGGGTGATCGGCAAGACGCGTCAGGGCAAGAGCGTGATTATCGAGGTGGCCGCCCATGGCTCCAGCACCGGGTTCAGCGCGCTTAAAAACGCCAGCGCCGACCTTGCGGCGTCTTCGCGCCCGATCAAGGACAGCGAACTGGTCGACCTTGAACCCCTGGGCGACCTGAAAAGCCCCGAGGCCGAGCAAGTGATCGCCATTGACGGCCTGGCAATCATCCTGCATCCGCAAAACCCGCTGACGACCTTGAACACCGCGCAACTGGCGCAGATCTTCAACGGCGAAGTCAGCACCTGGGAGGCGCTGGGCGGCACCGGCGGTGCCATTCATTTATATGCACGGGATGATCAATCCGGCACCTACGACACCTTTAAGGAACTGGTGCTACGCCTGCGCGGTAAGCCTCTCGCCGCGTCCGCCCAGCGCTTCGAGTCCAGTGAAGGGTTGTCCGACGCGGTCAGCCATGACCCACACGGCATCGGGTTCATCGGCCTGCCTTACGTACGCCAGGCCAAAGCCGTGGCGATTGTCGATGGTGACTCACAACCCATGCCGGCGCTGACCAGCCTGATTGCCACCGAGGATTACCCGCTGTCACGCCGCCTGTATTTCTACTGGCCGCCAGCTAACCGCAACCCTTGGGCCAAGGCATTGGTGGACTTTACCCAGAGCAGCAAAGGCCAGGCGATTGTGGCTGCCAACGGTTTTATCGCGCAGCAAGTACAGGCGATTGGCGTGGCGCCACGTGACTCAATGCCCGACGGCTATCAGGCCATCGCCCGTGACGCCCAGCGTTTGACGGTGAATTTTCGTTTCGAGGAAGGCAGTGCCAGCCTGGACAACAAGGCTCGCCAGGATTTGCAGCGGGTGGTGGCGTATATCCGCAGTCACGGCAAGCTCGACCGGCACGTGACACTGGTGGGGTTTGGTGATGCCAAGAATGACCCGCAGCGCGCGGCACTCTTGTCAAAATTGCGGGCGATGGCGGTGCGCCGGGAACTGGTCAAAAGCGGCGTGGTGCTGCGCGACATTCGCGGGTTCGGCGCGCAGATGCCGGTGGCAGCGAATACCGCGGATGAAGGCCGGATCAAGAATCGGCGGGTGGAGGTTTGGGTGTACTGAACCTTGCGTGCTGTGGGGTAAACACCGGCCTCTTCGCGGGCGAGCCCGCGCCCACATGCGACCTCATTCCCATGCTGGAAGTCAGTCAATTGTGGGAGCGGGCTTGCCCGCGATACGGGCAGCGCGGTGTTACTGCCCGCCGCGCATCAGCTCTTTAGGCACATATTTGCCGAGCTCGAACTTGCCGATCGCCGCGCGGTGCACTTCATCCGGGCCGTCGGCCAGGCGCAAGGTGCGTTGCATCGCATACATGTAGGCCAGCGGGAAGTCGTTGGAAACCCCGGCGCCGCCGTGGATCTGGATCGCGCGGTCGATCACCTTGAGCGCCACGTTCGGCGCGACCACTTTGATCTGCGCAATTTCGCTTTTCGCTACTTTGTTGCCGACGGTGTCCATCATGTACGCCGCCTTCAAGGTCAGCAGGCGCGCCATGTCGATTTCCATCCGCGAGTCGGCGATCTTGTCGATGTTGCCGCCCAAGCGTGCCAGCGGCTTGCCGAACGCGGTACGGCTGACGGAGCGTTTGCACATCAGTTCCAGCGCACGCTCGGCCATGCCGACGGAGCGCATGCAGTGGTGAATACGGCCGGGGCCGAGACGACCCTGGGCAATCTCAAAGCCGCGACCTTCACCGAGCAATACGTTTTCGTACGGCACACGCACGTTGTCGAACAGCACTTCGGCGTGGCCGTGGGGCGCGTCGTCGTAACCGAACACCGGCAGCGGGCGCACGATCTTCACGCCGGGGGTGTCCACCGGCACGAGGATCATCGAATGCTGCTGGTGACGCGGCGCATCCGGGTTGCTCAGGCCCATGAAGATCAGGATCTTGCAGCGCGGGTCGCAGGCGCCGGAGGTCCACCACTTCTTGCCGTTGATTACCCACTCATCGCCCTGGCGTTCGGCGCGGGCGGCCATGTTGGTGGCGTCCGAGGACGCTACGTCCGGCTCGGTCATGGCGAACGCCGAGCGGATCTCGCCGCGCAACAGCGGTTCGAGCCAACGTTGTTTCTGTTCAGCGTTGGCGTAGCGCACCAGCACTTCCATGTTGCCGGTGTCGGGTGCGGAGCAGTTGAACGGCTCCGGGCCCAGCAACGAGCGGCCCATGATCTCGGCCAGCGGCGCGTATTCGAGGTTGGTCAGGCCGGCGCCCAGTTCGGATTCCGGCAGGAACAGGTTCCACAGGCCTTCGGCTTTAGCCTTGGCTTTCAGCTCCTCCATGATCGCGGTGGGCTGCCAGCGGTCACCTTCGCTGACCTGGCGTTCAAACACCGGCTCGGCCGGGTAAACGTACGTGTCCATGAACGCGGTGACGCGTTCACGCAGTTCCTGAACCTTGGGCGAATAGGCGAAATCCATGAGCAGCTCCCTTCTCTGAGAGGTTGTTTAGGTCATGCAAACGATGCTAGAACAGCGCTGATAATTTACCTAGCCTATTCTCGGCGTGTATTAACATTCATCACCGATATATGATCGGCGTATGAGCCCTTAATAAATCGCCACCTAACAATAAGAGCAACGACATGAATCTGAGCAAGGTCGATCTCAACCTCTTTATCGTCTTCGACGCGATCTACACCGAAGCCAACCTGACTCGCGCCGGGCAGATTGTCGGCATCACCCAGCCGGCGGTGTCCAATGCCCTGGCGCGCCTGCGTGAGACGTTCAACGACCCGCTGTTCGTACGCACCGCCCAAGGCATGGTGCCCACGCCGATGGCGCAGAACATCATCGGCCCGGTGCGCAACGCGTTGTCGCTGCTGCGGGTGTCGGTGCAGGAAAGCCGGATTTTCAACCCGCAACAGGCGGCCAAGACCTATCGCATCAGCATGACCGACCTCACCGAGGCAGTGATTCTGCCGTTGCTGTTCCAGCGCCTGCGCCGCCTGGCGCCGACCGTGGTGATCGAAAGTTTCCTCTCCAAACGCCGTGAAACCACCAAGGAGCTGGCCGCCGGCCGCCTGGATTTTGCCGTGGACGCGCCGCTCAACACCGACCCGCAAGTGCGTCATGTCAAGCTCATGGAAGACCGCTACGTGTGCGCCATGCGCAAGGGCCATCCCATGGCTAGCAAGGACAAATTCAGCCTGGATGACTACCTGTCACTGACCCATATCCATATCTCCAGCCGCCGTAACGGCTTGGGCCATGTCGACCTGGCGTTGGGCAAAATGGGCATCCAGCGCAAGATCGCCCTGCGTTCCCAGCATTACCTGATGGCCTCGCAAGTGCTGCAGCAGACCGACATGGTGATGACCGTGCCCGAGCGCTTCGCTCGCCGCCATGAACTGCACTGGTTCAACCTGCCGGTCAACGACGTGCCACCGGTCGAAACCCACCTGTACTGGCACGAGAGCACCGACCAGGACCCGGCCAACCGCTGGATGCGTGAGCAGATGATCGAATTGTGCCAACAGGTGACGGCGCATGAGAAGAAGCTCGATGGCAAGCCAGCCTGAACGACGCAGGGGGCTTGCTTGCGCTGGGCTACGCGGCAGCGCTTGACGTTTACGTCAACGTGCCATTAGCTTAGCGCCAAGACCTTCTTGAGCGCCCCCATGAGCACGACCTACAGCATCTCCGACCTCGCCCGCGAGCTTGACATTACTACCCGCGCCATTCGTTTCTATGAAGAACAGGGCCTGCTGGCTCCTGAACGTCGGGGCCAGGAGCGCATCTACTCGGCGCGGGACAAGGTCAGCCTCAAGCTGATCCTGCGCGGCAAACGCATCGGCTTCTCCCTGGCCGAATGCCGCGAGCTGATCGAACTCTACGACCCCACCAGCGGCAACCACATCCAGCTCAACAGCATGCTCGCCAAGATCGCCGAGCGCCGCGAACAGCTTGAGCAACAGTTGCTGGATATCGAACAGATGAAGCTGGAACTGGACACCGCCGAAGAGCGTTGCACCCAGGCCCTGGCGCAGACCATGAGCCAGGTTGGCCAATAACCAGAAGGTAGCTGCCATGTCCCTCCCCTCACACGTACGCCTGGTGGAAGTCGGCCCGCGCGACGGATTACAGAACGAAGCCGAGCCCATCAGCGTGGCCGACAAAGTCCAATTGGTGGATGCCCTCAGCGCTGCGGGCTTGAGCTACATCGAGGTCGGCAGTTTTGTGTCGCCCAAATGGGTGCCGCAGATGGCCGGCTCCGCTGAGGTGTTTGCGCAGATACAGCGCAAGCCCGGCGTGACCTACGGTGCGCTCGCACCGAACCTGCGTGGGTTTGAAGATGCGTTGGCCGCAGGCGTGAAGGAGGTGGCGGTGTTCGCGGCCGCTTCCGAGGCGTTTTCACAGCGCAATATCAACTGCTCGATCAGCGAAAGCCTGGAGCGCTTTGCGCCGATCATGGCGGCGGCCAAGCAGCACGGCATCAGCGTGCGCGGCTATGTGTCGTGTGTGTTGGGTTGCCCTTACGAAGGTGAAGTCGCCCCGGCACAGGTCGCGGCGGTCGCGCGCGAGTTGTATGCCATGGGCTGCTATGAGGTTTCCCTGGGCGACACCATCGGCACCGGCACGGCGGGCGCTACGCGGCAGCTGTTTGACGTGGTCGGCGCGCAGGTGCCAAGGGACAAACTGGCCGGGCACTTCCATGACACGTACGGCCAGGCCATCGCCAATATCTACGCCAGCCTGCTGGAGGGCATAACCGTGTTCGATAGCTCTATTGCGGGCCTCGGCGGCTGCCCCTACGCCAAGGGCGCCAGCGGTAACGTCGCTACCGAGGATGTGGTGTACCTGCTCAACGGCCTGGGTATCGACACCGGCGTCGACTTGCAGGCGTTGATTCATGCGGGCCTGCAGATCAGCCAGGTTCTGGCTCGCCCGACCGGTTCGCGTGTGGCGAAGGCCCGAACAGCCGGTTGAGTAGCTTAGCCGTGACAATGTGTTACCGCACCACTACACATCGAGTAACACGGGAACATATTTTGTCTTATTTGCCGTAGGCCATTTCCCACAAAAAAACCAAGTGATTGATTTTAAAAGGATTTAAAAAGTTGGCACGCCTTCTGCTATGTCTATTGCATAACAAGAATAAAAAGCGCCAAACCTAATAAAAATAAGACGAAACGACTCTGACATAACAAAAACAACACGGCAGAGACGCAGCTAACAGATTTTTTTGGAGAAGATGTGCTTCGCAGGGTTCGGCGTGCCGAAACCCGCAACCGGTTAGAGAAAAATAAAACTACCTCAGGTAGCTACCCACTGGTTGGATCGATGACGAAGAAGCAGATCAGCGCTCAAAAAAATACGTTTGCTCTTGACCCCGACTGGGGGTCGCCAAAAACAGCGGTAAAGGGTAACGGTTGCCAAAAACAACAATAGACCGCCCCTCAATAATAAAAAAAGAGCACGCAACGACAAATTAAAGGGGACCTTCGGGTCCCCTTTGTGCTTTGCGGGATTCGACCAATCCGGGTGTGACGCCGATCAACATTGTGGCAGCATGCTTGCTCGCTGCCACAATGGCCTCATGTGGCTAGTTAGATTGGCTTCGCAGCTCCTCGATTGAAATCTCGCGCATGCGAAACTTCTGGATCTTGCCGGTTACCGTCATCGGAAACTCGTCCACAAACTTAAAGTGTTTGGGCGTCTTGAAGTGCGCAATGCGGCCCTCGCACCAGGTTTGCAGCTCCAGTTCGTTGGCCACATGACCAGGATGGAGCTTGACCCACGCCACGATCTCTTCACCGTAACGCACATCCGGGATGCCGATGATTTGCACATCCGCCACCGCCGGGTGGGTGAAGAAAAACTCCTCCAGCTCACGCGGGTAAACGTTTTCACCGCCGCGAATGATCATGTCCTTATTACGCCCGGCGATGCACACGTAGCCGTGCGCGTCCATGCTCGCCAGGTCGCCGGTGTGCATCCAGCCCGCGTCATCGATGGCGTCACGGGTGCCATCGGGATTGTTCCAGTAGCCGAGCATCACGCTGTAGCCCCGGGTGCACAATTCGCCGATCTCACCGCGTGCGACCGTGTTGCCAGCCATGTCGATGATCTTGTTTTCCAGTTGCGGCTGGGTGCGACCGACGGTGGTGACACGGCGTTCAAGGTCGTCATTGGCGCCGGTCTGCAATGACACCGGGCTGGTTTCGGTCATGCCGTAGGCAATCTGCACCTCACCCATGTGCAGCTCGCTGATGACGCGGCGCATGACCTCGATGGGGCATGTGGCGCCGGCCATGATGCCGGTGCGCAGGGCCGACAGGTCGAACTCGCCCCGGCGCGGTTGATCGAGCAACGCGATGAACATCGTCGGCACCCCGTAGAGGCCAGTGGCGCGCTCTTCGGCGACGGCAGTCAGCGTCAGCAGCGGGTCGAAGCCGTCATTGGGGTAGATCATGGTGGTGCCATGGGTGATGCAACCAAGGTTGCCCATGACCATACCGAAGCAGTGATACAACGGCACCGGGATCACCAGACGATCCTGCGCCGTGAGGCCCAGGCTTTCACCGACCATGTAACCGTTGTTGAGGATGTTGTGGTGACTGAGGGTGGCCCCCTTGGGAAAGCCGGTGGTGCCGGAGGTGTACTGGATGTTGACGGCTTGATCAAAGTGCAGGCTGGCCTGGCGGCTGTGCAGTTGTTCGGGCGGAACGCCTGCGCCGAGGGCCGACAATTGTGACCAGGGCAGGAATCCCGCAGGCGGGGTGGGGTCGAGGCTGATAAGGCCACGCAGCTCGGGCTTCAGTTCTTGCAGCATCGCGTGGTAATCGGAGCGCTTGAACGACCCGGCACACACCAGCCACTGGCAACCGGATTGCTTGAGGACGTACGCCAATTCGCTGCTGCGATAGGCCGGGTTGATATTCACCAGAATCACCCCGAGCTTGGCGCTGGCGATTTGGCTGATACACCACTCGGCGCAATTGGGGGCCCAGATACCCAGACGGTCACCGGTTTGCATACCCAAGGCCAGGAACGCACGGGCGTGCAGCTCAACGGCCTCGGCCAACTGTCGCCAGGTGTAGCGACGCTGCTGATGGCGCACCACCAGCGCTTCGCCATCGGGGTACTGCGAGACCGTAGCGTCGAAGGCTTGGCCGATTGTCATGGCCAGCAACGGTTTGTCCTGAGCGCCACGGCTGTAGCTCTGATTCGGTTGATCCATAACGACCCCTTTTGTCTTTTTTGTAAGGTGGACGGCGGTTGCTTGACGTAAACGTAAACTACGATTGACAGCCTCGCAACGCAAGCTTACGTTAACGTAAAGGTGAGCAACCTCCCCGGCGCTCAACCCACACAAAAACAATGCTCACATTAAGGTGCCTGTCCATGAGTTACCCGTCCCTGAACTTCGCCCTCGGCGAAACCATCGACATGCTGCGCGATCAGGTGCAGTCCTTCGTGGCCAAGGAAATCGCTCCCCGCGCGGCACAGATCGACATCGACAACCTGTTCCCCGCCGATATGTGGCGCAAGTTCGGCGACATGGGCCTGCTGGGTATCACCGTGCCGGAAGAGTACGGCGGCGCGGGCCTGGGCTACCTGGCCCACGTGGTGGCCATGGAAGAGATCAGCCGCGGTTCCGCGTCGGTTGCACTGTCCTACGGCGCCCACTCCAACCTGTGTGTGAACCAGATCAACCGCAACGGCAATCACGCGCAGAAACTCAACTATCTACCTCAATTGATCAGCGGCGAGCATGTCGGCGCCCTGGCCATGAGCGAGCCCAACGCCGGCTCCGACGTGGTTTCGATGAAGCTGCGCGCCGACAAACGCGGCGACCGTTACGTCCTCAACGGCAGCAAGACCTGGATCACCAACGGCCCCGACGCCACGACTTACGTGATCTACGCCAAGACTGACCTGGAAAAAGGCGCCCATGGCATCACGGCGTTCATCGTCGAGCGCGACTGGAAAGGCTTCAGCCGTAGCAACAAGTTCGACAAGCTCGGCATGCGCGGCTCCAACACCTGCGAGCTGTTTTTCGATGACGTTGAGGTGCCCGAAGAAAACATCCTCGGCACGCTCAATGGTGGCGTGAAAGTGTTGATGAGCGGCCTGGACTACGAACGCGTGGTGTTGTCCGGCGGCCCCACCGGGATCATGCAAGCTTGTATGGACCTGATCGTGCCCTATATCCACGACCGCAAGCAGTTCGGCCAGAGCATCGGCGAGTTCCAACTGATCCAGGGCAAGGTGGCTGACATGTACACCCAGCTCAACGCCAGCCGCGCTTACCTCTACGCGGTGGCCCAGGCCTGCGAACGTGGCGAAACCACGCGCAAGGATGCGGCCGGGGTGATTCTTTACAGCGCCGAACGCGCCACGCAAATGGCCCTCGACGCAATCCAGATTCTCGGCGGCAACGGCTACATCAACGAATTCCCCGCCGGGCGACTGCTGCGAGACGCCAAGCTGTACGAGATTGGCGCCGGCACCAGTGAGATTCGCCGGATGTTGATCGGCCGCGAACTGTTTAACGAAACCCGCTGACGGAGCGCGCCATGGCCACCCTGCACACCCAGCTCAACCCGCGCTCGGCGGAGTTTGCCGCCAACAGCGCAGCGATGCGCCACCAGGTCGACGCCCTTCACACCCTGCTCGCCCACGTGCAACAAGGCGGCGGCGCAAAAGCCCAGGAGCGGCACACCTCACGCGGCAAGCTGCTACCTCGCGAGCGAATCAACCGCCTGCTCGACCCTGGCTCGCCGTTCCTTGAACTCAGCCAACTGGCTGCTCATCAGGTGTACGGCGAAGACGTACCCGCCGCCGGCGTGATTGCCGGGATCGGCCGCGTAGAAGGCGTCGAATGCATGATCGTCGCCAACGACGCCACGGTAAAAGGCGGCTCGTACTACCCGCTCACGGTAAAAAAACACCTGCGCGCCCAGACCATCGCCGAGCAAAATCGCCTGCCGTGCATCTACCTGGTGGATTCCGGCGGCGCCAACCTGCCCCGTCAGGACGAAGTGTTCCCCGACCGCGAACACTTTGGGCGCATCTTCTTCAACCAAGCCAACATGAGCGCCCAGGGCATCCCGCAGATCGCCGTGGTGATGGGCTCGTGCACCGCCGGCGGCGCGTATGTGCCGGCGATGGCCGACGAAGCGATCATGGTGCGCCAGCAAGCGACGATCTTCCTCGCCGGGCCGCCACTGGTCAAAGCGGCGACCGGAGAAGTGGTCAGCGCCGAAGACCTGGGCGGTGCCGATGTGCACTGCAAGATCTCCGGTGTCGCCGACCACTATGCCGACAGTGATGAACACGCCCTGGCCCTTGCGCGGCGCAGCGTGGCCAACCTTAACTGGCGCAAACAGGGCGAGCTGTTACAACGCCCGCCGGTGGCGCCGCTGTACGGCGGCGAAGAGCTCTATGGCGTAATTCCGGCCGATGCCAAGCAACCGTTTGATGTGCGCGAAGTGATTGCGCGCCTAGTGGACGGCTCGGTGTTCGATGAGTTCAAGGCGCTGTTCGGCACCACCTTGGTCTGCGGCTTTGCCCACCTTCACGGCTACCCGATTGCGATCCTCGCCAATAACGGGATTCTGTTTGCCGAAGCGGCACAAAAAGGTGCGCACTTTATTGAACTGGCCTGCCAGCGCGGGATTCCCCTGCTGTTCCTGCAAAACATCACCGGCTTTATGGTCGGCCAAAAGTACGAAGCCGGCGGCATCGCCAAACATGGCGCCAAGCTGGTCACCGCCGTGGCCTGCGCCAAGGTGCCGAAGTTTACGGTGATCATCGGCGGCAGCTTTGGTGCCGGCAACTATGGCATGTGCGGCCGCGCCTACGACCCGCGGTTTCTGTGGATGTGGCCGAACGCGCGCATCGGCGTAATGGGCGCCGAACAAGCGGCCGGCGTATTGGTCCAGGTCAAGCGTGAACAGGCCGAACGTGCTGGCGTCGGGTTCAGCGCCGAGGAAGAAGCCGCCATCCAGCAGCCGATCCTCGACCAGTACGAAACCCAGGGCCACCCGTACTACTCCAGCGCGCGCCTGTGGGATGACGGTGTGATTGACCCGTTGCAGACCCGTGACGTGCTGGCGCTGGCCTTGTCCGCTGCGCTGAATGCCCCCATCGAGCCGAGCCGCTTCGGCGTGTTCCGCATGTAAATGGAGCTGTACCCATGAGCGATTTCAACACCCTCGAACTGATCACCGACAGCCGTGGCTTTGCCACGCTGTGGCTCAGTCGTGAAGCCAAGAACAACGCGTTCAACGCCGAGATGATCCGCGAACTGATCATTGCCCTCGACCAGGTGCAGGGTGATTCGTCGCTGCGTTTCCTGGTGCTGCGTGGACGCGGCAAACATTTCAGCGCCGGTGCTGACCTGGCCTGGATGCAGCAATCTGCCGAGCTGGACTATCACACCAACCTTGACGACGCGCGCGAACTGGCCGAACTGATGTACAACCTGGCCAAGCTGAAAATCCCGACGCTGGCGGTGGTACAAGGCGCGGCCTACGGCGGCGCACTGGGCTTGATCAGTTGCTGCGACATGGCGATTGGCGCCGATGACGCGCAGTTCTGCCTGTCGGAAGTGCGCATCGGCCTCGCACCGGCGGTAATCAGCCCGTTCGTGGTGCAGGCCATCGGCGAGCGTGCGGCGCGCCGCTATGCGCTGACGGCCGAGCGGTTTGGCGGTCAGCAGGCACGGCATATCGGCTTGTTGGCGGACAGTTACCCGGTGGGCGAACTGGACCAGCACGTAGAACAGTGGGTCGCCAATCTGCTGCTTAACAGCCCGGCCGCCATGCGCGCCAGCAAGGATTTGTTGCGTGAAGTCGGTAACGGCGCACTCACCCCGGCCTTGCGTCGTTACTGCGAAAATGCGATTGCGCGGATCCGCGTCAGCGCCGAGGGTCAGGAAGGCTTGCGGTCCTTCCTGCAAAAACGCTCGCCCAGCTGGCAAGTGCAGGAGCCCCGTTCATGAGCACACTGACCACCGTGCTGGTGGCCAACCGTGGCGAGATTGCTTGCAGAGTGATGCGCACAGCCAAGGCCATGGGCCTGACCACCGTGGCGGTACACAGCGCCACGGACCGCGATGCGCGACATAGCCGCGAAGCGGATATTCGTGTCGACCTGGGGGGTAGCAAGGCCACCGACAGCTACCTGCAAATCGACAAGCTGATCGCCGCCGCCCAGGCCAGCGGCGCCCAGGCGATCCATCCGGGGTATGGTTTCCTGTCGGAAAATGCCGGGTTTGCCCGTGCAATTGAAGCGGCGGGTTTGATCTTCCTCGGCCCGCCCGCCTCGGCCATTGACGCCATGGGCAGCAAATCGGCAGCCAAGGCATTGATGGAAAAGGCCGGCGTGCCGCTGGTGCCGGGTTATCACGGCGACGCCCAGGACCTGGAAACCTTTCGCGACGCCTGTGAACGTATCGGTTATCCGGTGTTGCTCAAGGCCACGGCGGGCGGCGGCGGCAAAGGCATGAAAGTGGTCGAGGAAGTCAGCCAACTGGCCGAAGCCCTGGCGTCGGCCCAGCGCGAAGCGCTTTCATCCTTCGGCAACGGGCAGATGCTGGTGGAAAAATACCTGCTCAAGCCACGCCATGTGGAAATCCAGGTGTTTGCCGATCAGCACGGCCACTGCCTGTACCTCAATGAACGCGACTGCTCGATTCAACGTCGTCACCAAAAAGTCGTGGAGGAAGCGCCGGCGCCGGGCCTGGGGGTTGAACAGCGCAAAGCGATGGGCGAAGCCGCGGTGCGCGCGGCCCAGGCGATCGGCTACGTGGGTGCGGGGACCGTGGAGTTCTTGCTGGACGCCCGCGGCGAATTTTTCTTTATGGAGATGAACACGCGACTGCAAGTGGAGCACCCGGTGACCGAGGCAATTACCGGCCTCGACCTGGTGGCCTGGCAGATTCGTGTCGCTCAGGGTGAGCCACTGCCGATCACTCAAGCCCAGGTGCCGTTGATCGGTCATGCGATTGAAGTGCGCTTGTATGCCGAGGACCCGGCCAATGATTTCCTGCCGGCCACCGGACGCCTTGCGCTGTACCGCGAATCTGCGCCGGGGCCGGGCCGTCGGGTGGACAGCGGCGTAGAACAAGGCGATAGCGTTTCCCCCTTCTACGACCCGATGCTCGGCAAACTGATTGCCTGGGGCGAAGACCGGGAACAGGCGCGTCTGCGCTTGTTGAGCATGCTGGATGAGTTCGCCGTGGGCGGGCTGAAGACCAACCTCGGCTTCCTGCGGCGCATCATCGGCCACCCGGCATTTGCGGCAGCTGAATTGGATACCGGGTTTATTCCGCGCTATCAGGACGAGCTGCTGCCCGTGGCCGGCACCTTGAGCGATGAATTCTGGCAGGCAGCGGGCTCGGCGTTTATGCAGAGTTTGCCGGCCGGTGACGGGCCTTGGGCGGATACACGCGGGTTTCGCGCGGGGTTACCGGCCGAGGTTTCGCTGCACCTGAGCTGCAATGGGCAAGATCAATGGGTCAGGCTGTGCGGGAACTCGCCGCAGTTGCAAGGCGATCAGCTACTGGTCGAACACAACGGCGTACGCCGCGCTCATCTGGCGGTGCGTGACGAAGGCGCTGTGTACTTGCGCTGGAACGGTGAGATGCACGCCGTCACGCTGTTTGACCCGATTGCGGCGGTCGAGGCCAACCAGTCTCATCAGGGTGGCCTCACCGCGCCGATGAATGGCAGCATCGTGCGGGTGCTGGTGGAGGTCGGACAACGCGTGGAAGCCGGAACCCAACTGGTGGTATTGGAGGCGATGAAGATGGAGCACAGCATCCGCGCGCCGCAAACCGGCGTGGTCAAGGCGCTGTATTGCCAGGAAGGCGAAATGGTTGCCGAAGGCAGTGCCTTGGTGGAGCTGGAAACGGCGGACTAGAACTTCGCAGTGGCTTGCACGACGACCCCAAGAATTCGGCAATCGCCGGTGAACCGTAATTTGGGGTAAGTCGGGTTGAGCGGCACCAGGTACAGCTGGCCGCTCTCTTCCATCAACTGGCGGAAGGTCGCCTGGGTGCTGTCGGCCCATTGCGCGACTACCAGTTTACCGGGTTCGGCATCAATGGCCGGGTCCACCAGGATCAGCATGCCTGCGCCGATGCTCAGCCCGCTGGGGGCGGTCATGGCGTCTCCTGTCACGGGCAGCCAGAAGGCATCACCCCGGGCGTGGTAATCGGTTAATTCGAACCGTGCCGGGCCGTAGGTCGGGCGTTCTTCACGCACTTCACAGACGCCCTTCCAGTCGCTGACCGGGTAGCGAAAATACGGGTTGTAGTGTTTTGCCAAAGCCGGCGCTGCATGGGCTCTCTCACGAATTTCCAGCGCGACTTCCAGGTCGCCCAGCCCTAGCTCGGCGAGTACCCGGTTCATGTCCGCCAGGCTCGGCACACGACGTTTGTTGAGCCAATGCCCAACGCCGCCCTGGGACATGCCCAAGCGTTCGGCCAGCTCGTCCTGCGTGACCTTGCGGTCTTTCATGTTGGCTTTGACCAACGCTATCCAGTTATCCATGGGGCGTGACGATACGTTGCGTGTTCGCCACGACAATAAACAGTTTGTAGTAATCCATCAAATGACATAAATACGATTCGTATTAATATCAGGTGCAGGTTTTCGACATTCACTCAGAGTAACCGCCCTCATGACGACCAGCCCCAATCACCAGCCTGGCGCAATTGAATCCGACGAACTATTGCTCATGCGCAACAGCGGCGCCGCCAAGCGCGCACTCGATTTTTACTTGAAAGAGGATGTGTCGGCGCCGATCACGGACGCGCCGTTCTTCGACATCAAGCCCGGCATCAGCCATGAGGACGCACTGGTGCACGCGTCGGATCTGTTACGCAGCGCGGCAGCGGCAGCCTATGAATCGGCCAGCAGCCGTCAGGGCAATCAACGGGACCTGGCGTTTTCGGTGGTGTATTTGATAGATATGGCGAAGGCGATGGTGGAGCAGACGTTGCACGTGCCTGCGGCTCAAGCCAGCGCATGACGGGCACGAAAGAAAAATATTTCTATCCGACGGATAAAAACATTTGACTTGCAAATGATAATGATTACTATTGGACCCAGCTGATCGCGAGATCAGTCGATAGACCAAGAGACCTTAGGTCGGACTCTTGGAATATCTCCTCATCAGGCTAATCACGGTTTTTGACCCGGCTCTTTGGCCGGGTCTTTTTTTTGCCAGTTTCCCTGGCTTGGCTTCAGGCTAATGAAGACTGTGTGTTGCTTGATGGCGCGCATGGTAGCAAAAGACCATTGCCAAAACAAAGTCGAGCGGCCGCTCTGGCCCGGATCTTTGCGAAATAGCGCTTGAGAATCAATCTCATAGATTCTAAGCTGCTGTTGCGTCAAGGATGACGCCCCCTCCCCCATGCAACAATTTTGCATCAAGATTTCGTCCGACTCCTGTGTAAGATATCCGCCACAACAATCATACTCAGGCAGCCCAGACTATGACCGTGGCCTTGACCTCCATCAAGATCAACACCGACTTCGACAGCGGCAACATCCAGGTCCTGGATGCCAGCGACGCGTACCACCTGTTGCTGGCGATCAAACCCGATACCCGCAGCGCGCATTTCCAATGGTTCCACTTCAAGGCCGAAGGTATGCACGTGGGCCACACCCACACTTTCCGCTTGAGCAACGCCAGCCAGTCGTCCTACAAAAACGCCTGGAGCGGCTATAACGCCGTGGCGTCCTACGACCATATCAACTGGTTCCGCGTGCCCACGCGCTTTGATGGCGAAACGCTGCACATCAGTTTGGAAACCTGCGAGAAACACGCGTGGATCGCTTACTTCGAACCCTACAGCCGTGAACGTCATGACTGGCTGATCGAGCAGGCGTTGAATCGCGCCGGCACCCAATTGCTCGCTACCGGCAAAAGTGCCGAGGGCCGCGACATCCAACTGCTGCGTCGCGGCAAAGGTGGCGAAGGCCGGCGCAATGTCTGGATCATCGCCCAGCAACACCCCGGCGAACACATGGCCGAATGGTTCATGGAAGGGGTTATCGAACGCCTGCAACAGGACGGTGACACCGAGCTGAAAAAACTCCTGTCCGTCGCCGACCTGTACCTTATTCCGAACATGAACCCTGACGGCGCGTTCCATGGCCACTTGCGCACCAACGCGATGGGCCAGGACCTGAACCGTGCCTGGCAGAACGCCAGCCAGGAGATCAGCCCGGAAGTGCTGTTCGCCCAGCAACAGATGGAAAAATACGGCGTCGACCTGTTCCTCGATATCCACGGCGACGAGGAAATCCCCTACGTGTTCACCGCCGGCTGCGAAGGCAACCCCGGTTACACCCCGCGTATCGAGGCGCTGGAAAAACACTTCCGCAGCCACTTGAGCGCCCTGACCCGCGACTTCCAGACCACCCACGGTTACACCCGTGACCTGCCGGGCGAAGCCAACATGACGCTGGCCTGCAATGCGGTCGGTGAACGGTATGACTGCCTGTCACTGACCCTGGAGATGCCCTTCAAGGACAACGACGACGCGCCCAACCCGAAGACCGGTTGGTCAGGTGAACGCTCCAAACAGCTGGGCAAGGACGTATTGAGCACCGTGGCCGACATCGTCACCGCGCTACGCTAACCCCGCTGCCCCCGGCATCAGTCCTTGGTGCCGGTCATGCTTTGCAGCACACCGTCGCGACGAATCAGCCCGTGGAACAGCGCCGCCGCCAGGTGCAGCAGCACCGTCAGGAACAATAGATAGGCGAGATAGCCATGGGCTTTGCGCAACAGCGCAAACAACGGCGCATTGGCGCCCATCAGCGCCGGCAGTTGCACCGAACTGCTGAGCATCACCGGGTCACCCGCCGCCGAAATCATCGCCCAGCCCAGCACCGGCAGCACCAGCATCAATGCGTACAGCAGCACATGCGAAGCCTTGGCGGCCAGCACTTGCCATAACGGCAAATCGACCGGTAGCGGCGGTTGCCGGGTGGAAAAGCGCACCACCAAGCGCACGATCACCAACGCCAGAATCGCGATACCCAGCGGCTTGTGCAGGTGAATCAGCCACTCATGGCGCTCCGACACCGACGCGGCCATACCCGCGCCGATAAACAACATGGCGATGATCATCAGTGCCATGAGCCAATGCAGCAGGCGGGCCAGCGGCGCGAAAAACCGTGGTTGAACATTCATGGCTTCGACTCCAGAGGGGCGCTGTGCAAGGGGCTGACTTCACCGGCGCGGCGCAGGTACGAACTGGCATAAGCAGCCGAACGTGCGGCCAGCAGCGGGTCGTTGGAGGCTTGGATACCGCTGGGCAAAATCAGCGGGTCAAAGTTGATATCACGGCAATCACCGTCCGCTTGCGGCTGGCTGCTTTGCAGGACCAGCGAGCCGGCGTTGAGTACCTTGTGTTCGCCGGCCCAGGGTTTGCTCGCATCGTCCAAGGGGTCGCCGGGGTTGGCCAGGGTCATATTCAACTGCCAGCGCAACGGGCCCGACGCAAGGCGCTGCACCAGGTCTTTTTCCAGGAAATCGCTGCCCGACGGCGCGGTATCACCCGGCGCATCCTGGCTCTGTGGCACAACGCCCCAACGTACCGCCTGGCGCTTGCCGTCGGCGCCCACCAGGTAAAACGTATTGATGCCGTTATAGGTTTCAGTCGCGTAACTTGCCGATGGCCTGGCGGTCTTTACCCATGCCAGGAACGGCGCTGCCTCCGGGTGCGCGGCAAAAAACGCCGGCATGCTCGCCGGGTTCGGCTTGCCGGTCGCCGGGTCTGGCGCACCGGCCTTGAGCATCTGGTAGAACGCCTCAGGCGTGCCGACCGGGAACACCGGCATGCTGTTCATCCCCGTGCGCCATTGCTGGCCGTTGGCCTGGCTGAATTGCAGCGCGAAGCTGCGGATCGGCACACTGCTGTCCGGCGCATAGGGGTTGCCGCTGGGCAAGGCAAATCGACCAATCACCGGGGTTTTAGCGGCGCTGAACACCTGTGCGCTGGAGTACCCGCGCGCCTCTGTACTGCTCTCGAAGTAACCGGCTACACACACGCCCTTGGCATGGTTACGCCGGAAGCCCGGGTGCACACCGTTATTGGCTTCCAGAGCATTGACCAGGGTTTTGGGGCGCAGGCGCTGTGGGTCAAGCGTGCCGTTGACGTAGGCAAACGCCCCAGCAACAACGGCAACCACGGCACCGATACCGGCGAGCCGCGCGATCAGGCTCGCGGTACCCAAGGGAGGACGGGGCGGTGATGAGTGATCTACCATGAAGAACTCCAGGGCGCATGGCCGCAAGGAAAATGAACTATGAGACGAACCTCACATAGGTCTATTCCCTTTTCACTGTAGTTTTTTTCTGAACAGATACGCCGCCGAGTCGATTTTCCTTCTACGTGGGGTTAAACACTGCCGGACGTTTGCAGAGAAACGCCTGCATCCCCTCCTGCTGATCAGGCGTGGCAAACAGGCCATGAAACAGCCGACGCTCCACACGCACGCCGTCGTGCAAGCCCACCTCAAGGGATTGTTCAACGGCCTCTCGCGCCGCCCGGGTGGCTGTCCGGGAGAACCCGGCAATCTGCGCAGCCACTGCCAATGTCTGCTCCATCAGAATTGCCGCCGGGAACACACGGGACACCAACCCAGCTTGATCGGCCTCTTGGGCAGTCATTGGCCGACCAGTCAACACCAGGTCCATGGCCTTGGCCTTACCGATCAGCCCCGTTAACCGCTGGGTCGCCCCCATACCCGGAATCACACCCAACTTGATTTCCGGCTGCGCAAAGGTCGCCGTATCGGCGGCGAAAATCATGTCGCACATCAGCGCGAGTTCACAGCCACCGCCAAATGCGTAACCCGCTACTGCGGCGATCGTTGGCGTGCGCAGACGCGTAAAGGCTTCCCAGCCGACGAAGTAATCCTCGTTGAGCATGTCCAGGTAAGACTTGCCGCTCATCTCTTTGATATCGGCCCCTGCAGCGAAATAGTCCGCACTGCCGGTGATGACAAAACAGCCGACCTGAGGGTCACGATCCAAAGCATCCAGGCTGCTGACCAACTCCGTCATCAGCGCCGAATTCAGCGCATTCTTGACGTGCGGACGGTTGAGCCTGACCAGGACTACCCGACCATGACGTTCCACTAATAAGTGCATAAACACCTCCTCTGATTGATGTTGTCACCCACTGACGCGACCTCAGGAATCCCAGATCGCGCCATAAGCGGGTATGCCTCGCGCTTCCATCTCGTGCACCACACGCTGAGTCAAGGCCTGGTTTGCAATACAGATCACGGCTTCTGCACCTACGGTTTGCACCGCGCCATAAGCCAGTTGCACCAAGTCCGGTTTACCGCGCTCGTCGGTGTCCCAGATCAATGCGCCGGGCTGGGCGCGCAGGATTTCGTCGACCAACTCATCGCCGTAGGTCTTCCTCGGGCTGCGGGTAGACCAGATCAACTGGATCGGCACCTGAGCTGCAAGCAAATGCGGCATGACCGGCCCGATGCCGCTCCCGGTGGCGATATACACCACTGACTTGAACAGGGTTTCCACATTGGCAACGCCAGCCGTAGTGATGCCCTTGACCCATACGTGGCTGGGCAAGTCCTCGATGAAACGCCCGGTCCAATCTCCGGCTCTGGAAATGATCAGGCGAAACCCCGCTTCGCCTGGCGCAGGAATATTCGCAAATGAGTGCCACTCCAGCAGTGGGTTTCGGCTGATCGCGGTGGATGAACCTGCGAAAGGCGTGGTGTGGCTGAAACGGGTAAGGACCGCATGCGTCGAAGGCCTCGTTTGTTTAATGGCCACCTTACGCAGACGCAACCAAGGCGACGCAATACTCAGCGTCAGCAGCACCAGCACCCAGAACGACCCACTGTGCGACAAGGGCGTTGAGGCTTCGCTGGACGCCAGTAACGTCAGCCCCCAGAACAGCAGCAGTGCGCCCCAACCGGCGAACCGATGGACCCGCTCGAAGCCATTGTGAAACCGGCCACGAATCCAGGGCAGCGCCATGACCACGATCAACATCAACAGGCCGAGCAGCACGCTGCTGAGCCACAACCAGGCTGACGAAACGCTGCCCGGCTGCTGCAGATGGCGCGCGACCTGAACACCGACCATGGCCGCAAACCAGCCGGTCGCCGCCACCGCTGCGCCACTGTGCAGCCCCCCAAAGTGGTAGACCTTGGCCGCGCTGCGCCGCACACGTAGCGGCCATGCGAGCGGAACGCGGGTAGCCAGCCAGAACAGTGCGTTGATCAGATATTGCTGGCGAATCAGAATGGCAACCGACAGGTTGATCAACACCATGCCCGAGAGCGTTTCAACTGTGATGGTGTGAACGTCGACAACCATCAGCACACACGCTGCGTTACCCAGCAGCACCACTGCCATCAGGCGGTTGTAGTAAGAAAACATCGGCAGTGACGTCCAGCGGCGCCATAACGCCGGCTTGGGCGGTACGACAGTACGGGTCAGCGCATCAATCATGAGCGGCCTCCTCAGTCGCGAGCGCCAACCTTGCCACGTGCCTCTCCCGAGCCCGTTGCAATAACACTGCCTTGTCGATTTTGCCCCTGGCGGTCAGTGGAAAATGCTCCATCGCGTAGATGGACGACGGCACACAGTAGTAGGCCAGGCGCTGCTGGCATTGGGCTCGGCAAGACTCGACGTCAGCACTGGCAGGCGAGACAAAAGCGACTAGATTGCGGCTGTCCAGTTTCAATGTGACAGCCCGTGTGCAACCATCGCCAGCCTCCAGGGCCGTGGACACGGCATCCAATTCCACACGAAACCCGCGAACCTTTACCTGATCATCGACGCGCCCCAAGTGTTCAAGTTGCCCTTCGTCCGTCCAGCGCCCCAAGTCCCGTGTACGAAACATCATGGCATCACCGCCTATAAAGGGGTCCGGCCGGTAGCGCTCTTGGGTCAGTGCAGGATTGTTCAAGTAACCGGCCGTTACCCCTGCGCCGCCGGCCCACATTTCACCGGTTTCACCCAGCTCACACGCGCGGCCGTGTTCGTCGAGCACATACACGGTGTTATTCGGTGTCGGCTTGCCGATGGTCAATAGGGTGCCAGGCACATGCCGGTGCAAGGTATTGACGATGGTGGTTTCAGTGGGGCCGCAGCCGTTGTAGAACGTGCAGTGCTCGGCCCAATGCTCGGCAAGCGCCTGGGAGCAGGGCTCGCCCGCCACCGCAACAGTCTTGAGGTCAGGGCACTGTTCAGGGTCAAGGCTCGCCAATATCGAGGGTGTTGCGATTAACACGTGACACTGTGCAGCGGTTTGCGCAATGTCTTTACCACGAATCAACAAGGTCGCTCCATGCGCCAGACAACCGAGTATTTCCCAGGCCGCCATATCAAAACCGATATTGAGGATCTGCCCCACGTTGCACCCCGGTGCCATGCCCATCCGCCCCGGCTGCGTCAGCAGGATGTTGCACACATTGCGGTGACTGACACAGACGCCGTTGGGCCGTCCGGTCGTGCCAGAGGTGAACAGCACGAAACACAGGTCATCGGTGTCGGCAGCGGCGAACGCCTGACGGTTGTCCTCGGCGATCCAGGGTGTTTCGGCCAGAAACGTGTCCAGGCTCAGGCAGCGATGGGCCGACGCGGCCGGTATGCAATCGGCCAGGTTCGACAGGGTCAGAATCACTGGGCTGGTCAACGACTCAAGCACCATGCTCAGTTGCAGCGTCGGTACGATTCTGACGTCTTGAGGAACATACGCGGCGCCGACCTTCAACACCGCCAAAAGCCCCACCAGCATGGGAATCGAACGCTCGACGAACAGTCCCACCGTATTGCCGCGTTTCACGCCCAGCTCAATCAGGTGCACCGCCAAGCGATTGGCTTGACGGTTGAGTTGTTCATAGCTGATACGCTGGCCCGCCCACACTGCAGCAATCGCTTGCGGTGACAGCGCCGCTTGAAACTCGATAGCGTGGTGCACACTGTCGTAGGCAGCCTTGGTAGACAGGCCGCACCCCCACTGCTCAAACACGACTTGCTGAGCGGCAGGCAAGTGAGCCAATGCAGTTCGGAAAAATAAACGTTTATCGGTCGGAGAACATGTCATGCATACACCCTCATCAGTTAACCGCCGAAGTTGTTCCCGGCGGTTACGACGATTGATTGAGGTGTGGGAGCTGTATTACAGCCCCTTCTGCATTGCAGATGATCCCTAGTTAGAACCTAAAAATTTCCCACAGCCATTGATGGAATAACTCACGCTGGCTGGCGTCTTCCTCTGCAAAACCGATCAGAATCGCAGCCATGCATGAACTCGACGAACAGTTACGTGAACTCATCCCCAGAATGCGGCGGTTTGCCGTGTCACTGACGCGTAACGCCAGCAGCGCCGACGATCTGGTGCAGTCGACCTTGGAACGGGCGATCATCAGTTGGGCCGATAAACGCCTCGAAGGCGACCTTCGCGCCTGGCTATTCTCGATCCTCTACCGGCAGTTCCTCGATACCCACCGCCGCAGTCGGCGCTATGCACGCATGCTCGAATTCTTCACCGGCCGTGACGACGCGCAGCCCTCGGTGGAGCGCATCGTGATCGCCCAATCGACCCTGCAAGCCTTCGACCGACTCACCGCCGAACAACGCGCCCTGCTGCTGTGGGTGTCGGTCGAAGGCTTAAGCTACAAGGAAGTTGCCGATATTCTGAAGGTGCCTGTGGGCACCGTTATGTCGCGCCTGTCCCGGGCGCGCCAAGCCTTGCGTCAACTCAGCGATGGCGAAATTACCAGCCCTTCCCTGCGGATACTCAAATGATCAGCCTGCCCCCCAGCGAACGCGATTTGCATGCCTACGTCGACCACCAACTGTTGGAGAGCGACCGCCGCGTGCTTGAAACCTACCTGGCGGCCCATCCCGACGTCGCCGCTCAGGTACAGGCGTGGCAGCAGGATGCGCACTTGCTGCGTGCGTCACTGAGCGGTGCCTTGCAACAACCGGCCAACCCCGACCTGGACCCGGCACTGATTCGCCAACGGATCAAGCATCAGTCCCGTCGCCACTTCGCCACCGCCGCCGTGTTGCTGATCGCCGTCAGCCTCGGCGGCGTGGCGGGTTGGCATGCGCGCGAAGCCACTCAACCGCCGATGTTGCCGATGGCCGATGCCATGCAGGCTTACCGCCTGTTTGCCCAGGACGGCATCATGCCCGCCGACTACACGACGCAGGATGGCGGCAGCATGCAGGCTTGGCTGGACCGTTATTTCAACCAGGCGCATCGCCTGCCGGACTTGAGCCCGTCCGGTTTCAAACCGGTGAGCGGGCGCCTGCTCACCACGGACCAAGGCGCGGCAGCCATGGTGCTGTACGAAGACCCGACAGGTCGCCGTATCAGCTTCTATATCCGTCCGCCGGGCCCGGACAACGGTTTCCTGCCCCGTGGCAGCCGCAGCGCCGATGGTTTGCAAGCCGAGTACTGGTCCGGCGCCGGGTACAACTATGCGATGGTCAGCCCGGTGGATCAGCCCTCCACACCGATGTTGAAGTTCTAGAAACCCACGTCCAGGACCACGTTGTCGAGATAAGTGCCGCCCGGCGGGGTGGCCTGGTCGGTGTAGATTTTCGCGTTGTAGTTGAATACCTGGCTGCCGGTGCCCAAGCCGTTGCCCGGGTTGATCTCCGCCGAGGCGCTGGCTCGCCGCGCCGCGCCCACGCTACCCCAGCGGGTGGAGCCCGCCCCCTGGAAGATGTCATAGGCAAGCACATTACTGCCGGACACCATCTGCCGACGGCCGCCCACGCTGACCGGGTTCTGCCCATCGCTGAGCCCGACGGTATACGCACTGCCCTTGGTGCAGGCAATACTGGCCTGCCCGGTGACTGTGGCGAAGGCACTGACCACCGGGGCACTGCCGAATGCGATCGGTGGAGTGGTGATCTGGCAGTCATTGACCACGGTCATGCTGACGTTCAGCGTGGTCGTGCCGCTGTTGATCTCGCGGCCCAGGCATACCCCGCCAATGCCAATGCCCGAGCAATAATTCCAGTTCCAGAAAATGCTCAGGGTCTCGCTGTACACACCCGCCGCCACGTTGCTGCCAAGCGTGGTGGCAAAGTACAGCGGCACTACTTTTGTGCCGGGACCAAAGACCAGCCCCAGGGACGCGGCGATGCCGCCACTGCCGCCAAAATCGAACGCAGTACCACGTGTCATTGGAAACGACGGGGTGTTGTTGGCGTAGATCGTATAGTTGATGACATCTCCGGTCGGCCCGACCAGGCCGCCCTGTGACGAACCGGTGATGGTCGCGTAGAAATGGTCGCTGGAAGTCAATACCGACAGCACCGCCGGGGTACAACTCAAGCCGGCGTTGGTGGTTGAGCTGGGCTGGGAGGTGGTACGCACGGTCATCGAACTCACCGACGTGCCAAAGCTGGCGGGCACGGTGGCGACCACCGAGCACACCGCCTGCACCGGCATCGACACCCCCAGGCTTGATAACAGCAGCCACCCCAACAACCATTCCTTGACCCGCACACGCACACTCCTTATGTCATTGGCACACCAATGGCCCGATCAGCGGCACCTGCGCTTGCGTGGTATCCAGCTCGAATGTTGCCTGGCAGGTCTGGCCGTCGCCCACCGTGACTTGCAAGGTGTTATGGGCCACCAGGTTTTCCAGGTACACCAGGCCGTCCCAGCCCACCACCGCCAGGGCACCGCTTTGCTCATGGCGTACCTGGCTGCCCAGGGGCAGTTCCTGATGCCGGGCATCGATCAGCGTGATGCTCGCCGCGAGCACCCGGCGCAACGGGAACTCAAGCAAGTAGCCGCTGCCCCGGCGCACGGCAACCCGTTGCTCCACATTCGGCACGTGCACGTTGGACGGCAGGTTCAGCGGGTCGATCTCGTATTTGGCGCGATAGTAGGCACTGGTCCACGGCACCAACAGGTGGCCGTTGCGATCGGTTTCGCCCACGACCTGATTTTCGTAGCGCACCGGCACGCCCCCCACGCCATCCGTGCTCACCACCACAAACGCATCGTTGACGCGGTTGGCGGCGAACACTTGATTGTCCATCCATACCAGCGAGCCGGTAGCGTCTGCCCAGCGTGTTTGCGCATCGCTGCTGCCATACACGCCCGCCTGCAACTGCACCGACTGCAGTCGCCAGGTCAGGTCAGCCTGACGATAGGCCGGCCCATCGCCGCTGGCGTAACCCAGGTTGAAGCCCACGCCCCCCTCGACAGGCACCGCACGGCTGTAATTGACCCGCTGCTGGCTTTGCCCGGTTTTACTGCGCTCTGTGCCCAGGCTAAGACTGCCGTAGACGTCGAAGGGCACCACCACTTGCGCCTGCACCGCCCAACTGCTGTCACCGACTTCACGGTTGGCCGACAGGTAAACGCTGCTGTTGCGCCACAGCGACTTGCTCCAGGTCATGTTGACCAGGCGGGTGCGGGAATTGTCGGCGGCCTGCACATCAAAATAGCCCACGCCCAGGCTGCCGAAATCGTTGAGGTTAACGCTCAGAGTCGCCTGCTGGCTGCGCTTGCTGAGGCTGGCGTAGGGGGTGTCGATCAGGCTCAGGTCAGCATATTGATCGCGGCGCTCCACGCGCTGATACGACAGGCTGTAACGCGGGTTGCTGTAGTGGTAGCCCAGGCTCAATTGCTGCCCGGTGCGGCCGTCATACCGGCTTTGGCTGATAGCCGTGTTGAGCACGCCGAGATTGCCGACGCGCAGGTTGCCGCCCACACCGCCCAGGGTCAGGTCATTGGAGGCTTCGGCGTGGCTTTCCAGGGTAACCGTGTCCGACAGCCCGTAACGAAAGGTGCCGCTGGCCACGCCGGGGCCGTAGCCGAAATCGCGCAGGGTGTAATCGCGGCGCAGGTTACCGGCTGCCACTGAGAAGTCTGACAAGCCCTTTTGCAACAGGGTGCTGGTGACATAGAACGGCACCGTGGTCGAGACCTGTCGCCCCAGCGTATCTGTAGTGACTACCACTGCCTCCCCGGCGCCGTTGATAAACGGCACATTGGTGAGGGTGTAGGGGCCGGGCTGAAGATCGGCGCTGCTGGATTTATAACCGTTGATAAACAGGTCCACCGACGACGGTACGGCCGCCTCCCCGGCAAACTGCGGCAACGGGTAGGTGACCAGGTCCGGGCGCACTGCAAAGTCCCGCGACACTTGCACGCCGCCCAGGCGCACCGAGCTGCTCCACGGCAAGGCAGCGCTGATGACGTCGCCCGCTTCATAGGTCAACAAGCGCTCATCGTCGGAGAATCGCCAGGTGGTGTCATAGCGCCGATAGCCATTGTCCAGGCTGCTGCCGACGGTCTCCCGGCCAAGGGTGGTGCGGTACTGGCCGGTATTGGACAAGGTGCCCCAGGTATCGAACAGCCTGACTTCGTTGAAGATGCCGAGGTAGGTGCCCGCGTCATCCGTATCGTTGAGGTAAGCATCGTAGTTGAGCAACGCGCCAAAACTGGTGAGTGCCTGGGTACGCGGGTAATTGTCACGACTGCCGATAAACTGCTCCGGCAACCAGGCGGGTGGCACCGTGAGTATCAGCCGCTGGCCCTGGCTGTCGTAATCGGTGTGCAGGCCAGGCAGACGTTCCAGCGCCACTTCGACGGGGACCTCACCCGGCAGTTTCATGCCGACTTCCTGCAACACCGACGCCGGTAAAAACAGCTGCCCAGCGCGCTGATTGACGGCGACCACGCGGCCGGTGTCCCGCTGATTGACCACCAACTCCAGGAATAACTGTGCATCGGCAACAGCCTCCATACTGCTCGGCGGGGGCGGCAACGGCGCGGCCGCGCCCAGCGGCGCAAGCACCAGCCCGGACAAGCCACTGACCACCCACACCGATCGCCATAGACAACGAGCCCTATCGAGGCTCACCAAGGCTTTGTGTCCATCAATGGACATCTCCATCCGTTAACACAACGGGCTGATCCTTGCCCGACAAGCAGTGTTTTATCGCCCCGGCGCAAGGCTCTCCAATTGCGTTGCACCATTGACGCGTACCTGCAGCGGCTGATCGGCCGGCAGTCCAGCCGGTACTGGCCAGCGCATGGTCGCACCCGGCAGTACATACCCCATCAAGCCTTCCACCAGCGGACGAGGTTGGCCGCCCTGCTTGAATGTGGCATCGGTCAAGCGCGCGTGCACGGCACCCTGGTTGCGCATTTCGACGTAGTTGCGCCCGCCCACGGTGACTTTTTTCCAGCTCAAGTCCGGCTTGCCCGCGCTCTTGGGGTCACGGTCGCGTGTGCCGTCAACCTTGCTCCAAAGGCCGGGGCCATAAGAGAACAAGGGCACCGAATAACGCATTTGGAAACGGATCGCAGCGGCAGTCTTGCCATCCGCAGGCGCCGGCGGAGGCGTCGCCGAAGGGATCTCATCGATGATGATGCGATAGGCCAGCTCCTGGCCCGGTGGCACTTGTTTGGTACGGGTCAGGCGCACCAATTGCTTCTGGCCCGGTTCGATTTTCGCCACCGGCGGGCTGCCAATCACGTCGCGCTGGTTCTGGTACTGCTCATCGAAGCCGCTCTGGGACCAGGCAAACACGCGGATTTGCAGGTTGGCGGTCTCTGTGCCGCGATTTTCCAGCCACAGTGCGCTGGCCTGTTGATCGGCCTCCAACACCGGATCAATGGGCCAGATCAGCACTGAACTGGCCGCCTGGGCCTGCCCCGCCGCCAACCCCAACAACCCGCTCAAACCCGCTGCCCACCAGTGCCGGGACGCTGCATACATAGGTCTTACTCCTCATTGCCAATCGCTTTACCACGACAGTTGCACCTGCAATGTGTCGCTGTACGTCCCCCCAGGCTGATTACCCGGTAACTGCACTCGCCCATAAATTGGCAAGGTAATATTCGCGGCGTTGCTGTAAGCCACGCTGACGCTTTGGCTGATCCCAAGGCTCTGGCTGAAGGCCGCGTCGCGAAACAGCTGATAGCCAACCTGCGCACTGCCGCTATTGAGCTGCAGGCGGCGGCCGCTGTTGTTATGCAAACCGCCATCAACCGTCATATTCAGCGCAACCCCCGGGGTACATTGCAGGGTCACGCCACCGGTAAGCGCGACGGTCGCCGTGCTGGTTGCCAGTGCCGAATACGTGCCGAACGCCAGGCTGCCGTAATTGGCGCCGCCGCCGACCACCAGGCAGCCGGGGGTGATGGTCGCGCTGACCTGGAACGACTGGCTCGTTACCGCCTGCAGCGACACCGGCATTCCCCAGCCGATGCACACCGCCAACGCCCACGCTGCACGGCTCATGGCTCTCAGAACGTCAGGGTCACGTTAACCGTGTCGGTGTAAGTACCCGCCGGCAGCCCCGCCTTGCCATTGGCTTTGCCGTAAATATTCACGGCTTGAGCCACACCGGTACTGGGCGCCAGGTTGATCACCCCACCGATTGCCAGCAAATTCGAATAGCCACTGTCGGTATACAGATCGTAGGGCACGTAATTGGCGACGCCGTCATACAGTGCGCGCGCGCCCCCCGTGGACTTGCCGTCATTGGCGCCGGCAGACACCGTCAATGTCGGCGTGGTACCCGCCGAGCACAGAATCGACAACGCCCCGCCGCCTCCGCCCAACACCTGGCCGTCGGCTTCGGTGAACAGGCTATTGGCCGTACCGAAGTTCAAGTTACCGAAGCTCATCCCGCCGGTGGCCGCCGCGCCATTGACCTGGCAGCTGCTGGTCAGCACCAGGGTCGCGCTCACGGTGCCGGCCACGGTCGCCGCCTGCGCGCCCGACACCCACACCAGCGCGATCAATGGAAAAACTGCTTTCGATACGAGTGCATGCATGATCTTCATCCTCATGGTTTACCAATCCAGAGTCACCGTCAGGGTGTCTGTGTAGATGCCGGCCGGTAGGGCCCTGGTATTCGCCACCACCGAGCCGAATACCGGGATCGGTACTTGTGTGCCCTGGGCCACGACGAAATTGTGTTGCTGGCCGATGCTGTAGGCGATGTGGCCTAGCGCGTCAGCGGACAGCCGATACGGAATGGTGTAGCGCCCGTTGCTCAGGCGTCGCGTGGTGCCGTCACCGTGGGCACCGCCGTCAATGGTCACCGTGAAGCTGCTGACCACCGAGGGGTTGCACGACACCGACACCGGGGCACTGGCGCCGTCAGTCACCCCGGCGCCCAATGGGTTGCTCCATGTCGGGCCCTGGCTACCGAAGTCGAGCAATGCACCGCCGCCCGAAGGGCTGACCGGTGCGCCCTCAACGCCTTTGCTTACTTGGCAACTGGCAGTGATCACCAGGCGTGCGTGGATCTGCCCGGTGACTGCCGCCTGGGCGTCGTCGGCCAGCAGCAACAGGCCGCCCATCGCCACGAGGGCCCAGCCCCGGCTTACCATGTGACCGTGACCTTGAGCAGGTCGGTGTAGCGACCGACGGCGGGGATGTCCTTGAGCGGTTCAATGCGCCCGTACAACGGCAGATCGACACTGCCGGAGTCCGGCACGCGACCGCTCAGGGGCTCATTCACGGGCAAGGGGATACGCCGCGCGGCGTCGGCGTAGAGTCGGTAAGCGATGGGTGGGGTGGAGGATGTGGCGGTGGTCAGGTAGCGCACTTCGCCCGTGCCGCCATGCAGGCCGCCATCCACGCGCACTTGGTAAGGTGTATCAGGGTTGCATTCCAGGCGCGGTTGGCGCTGGCTGATCAGCGCCGCACTGAGCGGGCCGGCCGCGTCGTCCAGACGCGGGCCGCTGCCGAAATCCAGTACGCCAAGTTGCTCGATGCCAGCACTGCGGGTGGTGCCCACCAGCTGACAACCGCGCTGCACTTCAATGCGCACCTCAACCTGAAGTTGCGCAGCGTGCAACGTGTTACAGAGCATGGCGCCCATTACTGCCAATACTGCTCGTCCCTTCACAGCCCCAATTCCTTATACAGGGGTGACAACTTTGTATGAGGTTAGCCATTTAACGATAAACCGCCAGTTCGGTCAGGTTTTGCCGCCATCCATGCCTTTTCGAGATAGCTGCCGGCGCCCTTCTCTATTGGTCAAATCACGCCGAGCGCCCTAAAGTGAGGGACCACAGAAATACAGAGTGAATCGCATTGGCTGTGCTTTCCTTGATTCAGCGTCTGCTCGGTAACAAAACGGCTACCCCGGACGCGTCCCCGATCGCGCGTTTTTTTCAGACGAAGGCCGAGCAACAGGGCTATACCCTCAGTGCCGGCCAAACCCGGGCAATCACTGCCCTCGCTCGCGAAACCCAGCACCTGCTCGCCGGGCGCCCCACCCGCAGCCTTTACTTGTATGGCCCGGTGGGGCGTGGCAAAAGCTGGCTGCTGGATGGCTTTTTCCAGGCACTGCCGATTGCCGAGAAGCAGCGTGTGCACTTCCACACTTTTTTTGCCCGCCTGCACCGGGGCATGTTCAAGCACCGTGAGCATGACGACGCCCTGGCCGCCACCCTGAATGAGCTGCTGGCGGGTTGCCGGGTGTTGTGTTTCGACGAATTCCACGTCCACGACATCGGCGATGCCATGCTCATCAGCCGGTTGTTCAAAGCGTTGTTCCAGCGCGGCGTGCTGGTGCTGGTGACCTCCAACTATGCGCCCGAAGGGTTGCTGCCCAACCCGCTGTACCACGAGCGGTTCAAGCCGGTGATTGACCTGATCGCCGCGCGTATGGCGGTGTTGGAGGTCAGCTCGCCCGAGGACTTTCGCAGCTTGCCCCAGGCCCATGCCGAACAGCGCTTTACCGGCGGCCAGTATGTATGGCCGGGTACCACCGACCAGCGTGAAGCGCTCGGGTTGCCCGCCACACAAGGCCCGGCACACGCCCTGACGGTCGGCAACCGCCAGCTGGTTTGCCGCGGCCATCAGGCGCGCACCATCGTGTTCACCTTCAATGACCTGTGCGAACAGCTCACAGCCGTCATGGATTACCTGCTGCTATGCGTGGACTTCGACCACTGGGTGATCGATGGCCTGCCGCCACTGGCCGAGTGTCCCATTGCTGTGCAGCAGCGTTTTATCAACCTGATAGACGTGCTCTACGACCAGGACAAACGCCTGACCCTGATCGGCCAACAGCCGTTGACCGCGTCTCTGGAAGGCCAGGCCATCGACCTCGCCCGCACTGCCAGCCGCCTGAACCAATTGCAAACCGTCTGCCCGCAACGTGCGCCCGACCCGGTATCATGAGCGCCTTTTACCGCCTATTGCCGAGTGACCGCGCCGTTCATGAATACCCTCGACCAACTCAAGACTGGCCAATTGGCCGGTACCAAGCGTCTGGACCTGTCCTGCGGGCTGACCGAATTCCCGCAAGAGATCTTCGAGCTGGCCGACACCCTGGAAATCCTCAACCTCACGGGTAACGCCCTGAGCAGCCTGCCGGACGACCTGCATCGCCTGTCGCACTTGCGGGTGCTGTTCTGTTCGGACAATGCGTTTACCGCGCTGCCCGAATGCCTGGGCCAGTGCGCCCAGTTAAGCATGATCGGCTTCAAGGCCAACCAGATCAGCCATGTACCCGCCGCCGCGCTGCCGCCGCAGCTACGCTGGCTGATCCTCACCGACAACTGCATCAGCCAACTGCCCAGCGAATTGGGCGAGCGGCCGTTGCTGCAGAAACTGATGCTGGCCGGCAACCATCTGGCGCACCTGCCGGAGAGCCTGGCCAACTGCAAAAATCTGGAGCTGATCCGCATCGCCTCCAACCGTCTGACCCAACTGCCGGAATGGCTGCTGACGCTGCCGAGCCTGACGTGGCTGGCCTATGCCGGTAACCCGGTGGAAATGGCCGTGGACGTGGCCGCTGATGACGTGACGCCGAACATTCCCTGGTCAGAACTGGACCTGGGCGAAGTGCTCGGCGAAGGCGCCTCGGGGATCATTCGTAAAGCGCGGTGGGCAGCAGCGGCCAAGCCTGTGGCCGTCAAACTGTACAAAGGCACGATCACCAGCGACGGTTCACCGCTGCATGAAATGCAGGCGTGCATCGCCGCCGGTTTACACCCCAACCTGATCAAGGTAGAAGGCCGCATCAACGGTCATCCCGATGACCAAGCCGCACTGGTCATGGACCTGATCGATCCGAGCTACCGCAACCTGGCGGCATTGCCGAGCCTGGCGTCCTGCACACGCGATATCTACGCGCCGGACACGCGTTTCAGCGTTGAAGTGGCGTTGCGCATGGCACGCGGCATTGCCTCGGTGGCAGCCCACTTACACCGGCACGGCATCACCCACGGCGATTTGTACGGCCACAATATTTTGTGGAATGCGGCAGGCGATTGCTTGCTCGGGGACTTCGGCGCGGCGTCGTTCCATGCCACGGCGGACACCTTGGAAACCCGGGCATTGCAGCGCATCGAAGTGCGCGCGTTTGGGGTGTTGCTGGGGGAGTTGCTGGAACGGATCGACACCGCGTTCAACGACGAGGCACTGCTAGACCTGCAGAAACGATGCTGCCAGCCGGATGTGTTGGCGCGACCGGGCTTCGAAGAGATCGAAGCGCTGCTGAGCGCTCAGCCACACCGCTAAACCCATGTGCGAGCGGGTTTGCTCGCGAATGCGGCGTGTCAGTCAGCTGATCTGGCGACTGACACACTGCATTCGCGAGCAAGCCCGCTCCCACATTTTTACTGCATATATTCAGCTACAAATCAGCCGGCCAGACCGACGAACATATCCTGCACGTCATCGTGGTTGTCCAGGCCTTCCAGGAAAGCTTCGACTTCGGCCATCTGCTCATCGCTCAAGCCGCTCACCGGGTTCTTCGAGATATAGCCCAGCTTGGCCGACAGCACGGTGAAACCCTGCTCCGGCAGCGCTTTTTGCACGGCATCGAGGTCGGTGGTTTCGGTGATGAACAAGGTGGTGCCTTCTTCTTCGCCGTCTTCGAAATCCTGGGCGCCCGCTTCAATGGCGGCCATTTCCGGATCAGCGTCAGGGCTGTCTGGCGAAGCCTCGATCAGGCCGACATGGTTGAAGTCCCACGCCACCGAGCCGGAGGCGCCCAATTGGCCCTTGCGGAATGCCACGCGGATTTCCGCGACGGTACGGTTGATGTTGTCGGTGACGCATTCGACGATCAGCGGGACCTGGTGCGGCGCGAAACCCTCGTAGGTCACGCGGTGGTACTGCACGGTTTCACCCAGCAGGCCGGCGCCTTTCTTGATGGCGCGCTCCAGGGTTTCCTTGGGCATCGAGGCTTTTTTGGCCTGCTCCACCACCAGACGCAAGTGGGCGTTGGTCGCGGTGTCGGCACCGTTGCGGGCGGCGATGGTGATTTCTTTCACCAGCTTGCCGAAAATCTTGCCCTTGGCATTGGATGCCGCTTCTTTATGTTTGACTTTCCACTGTGCGCCCATGACTCACTCTCTTTTCGTCCATCGCGCCGAAACGTCTACTGGCCGGCGCTTTGGGGGCAGAGTTTATAGCGCAAAAACACTCTAATCCACCAAAAAACCGGCCAAGTGCCTCAGGTACGCAAGGGTTTGATCGTGACGTTGCGGTCGGGCACAAAGTCGCCAACCTGCGCCAGCGCGGCGGGCCTGGCGTTCCAGTAAGGCATCAGCACCAGTGAAGAAAACAACGCCGCGCCGGCAAATACGATAAACACCGTGACCGTATCGAAGTAGCCCGGCAGCAGGCCGCCAAGGATCGCCCCCACCGAACCGCAACCGTTCACAAAGCCTGCGGCCGTGGCGCCGGCCTTGGCGGTGCCGAAGTCGATGGCCGCCGTGCTGCTGATCATCGAGTCAGGCCCATACAGCGTCAGGCCCATCACAAACAGCAGGGCCATCACCAGCATCACGCTACCGGTGTGCAGCGCGCCCATGAACAACGCCAGGGCCACGGTCAGCGCCAGCAGGCTGAGCACACAGGCCGGCATGCGCCGGGCGCCGAAGAGTTTGTCGGACGCCAGCCCGATCATGATCGGCCCCAGCAACCCGGCCAACTCGAACGCCGTGGGCACGATGGCCGCACCCACCTTGCCCACCGAGGGCATTTGCTCATAAACGATCACCGGCCCCCACAACAGGATCGCGTAACGCGCCGGTTTCAACAGAAAGTACGCCAGGCCCAAGACCAGCACCGTACGGTTACGCAGGATCGCGCGCAGCGGTTCCAGCACGCTGACTCGCTGTGTGTCGGCCGCCACGACCGGCTCCGGCTCAACAGCCGGCAAGCCGACATCCTGCGGTGTATTGCGCTGGAAGATAAAGAACAGCACAGCCACCACCGCCACCACCGCCGCGCTGGAAATAAACGCCGCATGCCACGTGCCGATCAGCGTGTAAGCCCACCAGCCGGCAAAGGGCGATGCCACCAGGCCACCAAAGGCGTAGCACGAACTCCACAACCCCAACACACGCCCGCGTTGCTGCGCCGGGAAGAAACTGCCGAGGTTTTTGCACAGCCCCGACCAGCCGGTGGACTGCGCCAGCCCCTGGATCAACATGCAACTGATAAAAATCGGCAAGGTGGCAAAGGTGCCCATCACCAACGCCGCTGCGGCAGAAATCAACAATCCGCCCAGCACCACCACTCGTGGCCCGAAGCGGTCCGCCAGCATGCCCCAGGTGAATTGCCCCACGGCATAGGCCGCCAGGTACAGGCCATCAAGGTTGGCCATCATCATTTTGTCGAGGGGGAAACTGGGGTCATCGACGATGCCCAGCTTGGCCACCGAAAACGCTTTGCGAGTGAAATAGAACGCGGCGTACGCCAGCCAGGTGATGGCGAAAATCTGCACGCGCCAACGCTTGATGCTACCCGTTTGGATATTCATTGTGGTTCTGACCTCAGGTGAGTGTGCCGGCAGGATCTAGAAGCAAATGCCTGTTGTTTTTATGGTTGAGCACTGCAATGCCAAGCCCTGGAGGGCGCGGCATTGGTCAGATGGGTCCGGTTTGCCAGAACCCATGGCCGCCGCGGTTGTAGGACTCAGCCGTCGGCGGTTGGCGTATCAAAGCAATGGCTGACTAATAGGTAAAATCGATTTATCGTATTTCACCTATAAGCTCAGCTTGTAAGAGGATCTGCGATGTCGGTTTCCCACGCCCAGCTCAAAGCCTTCCACGCCGTGGCCGTACACGGCAGTTTCACTCAGGCCGCTGAACGCCTGTTCCTGACGCAACCGGCGATTTCCGACCAGGTGCGCAAGCTCGAAGAACGCTTCGGCGTGCTGCTGTTTCACCGCAACAAACGCGCCGTGCGCCTCACCGACCTGGGCGAGCGTCTGCTCGGCATCACCCAGCGCCTGTTTGTGATCGAGGCCGAAGCCGAAGAACTGTTGCAAGACTCCCGCGCCCTGCTCACCGGCACCCTCACCCTGGCCGTGGACGCGCCCGTGCACGTGTTGCCGCAGATCGCACGCTTCTGCCAGTTGTATCCGGGGATCAGCGTGAAGATCGAAACCGGCAACACGGATGAATCGCTGTTTCGCCTGTACAACTACCAGGCCGACCTGGCCCTGCTGGGGCGCGATGTCGACGATGAACGCCTGCTGTCGTTGCCGCTGCCCGATGAGCAGCTACTCGCCTTTGTCGCGCGCAACCACCCGTGGGCCGGGCGTGAATCCATCTGCCTCGCCGACCTGGATGACACGCCGCTGGTACTGCGGGAAATCGGCTCGGTCACCCGTCAGACCCTGGAGCAGGAAATGCGTCAGGCCGGGCTGCGCATCCGCCCGGCGATCCAGGTGGAAGGCCGCGAAGCCGCGCGGGAGGCGGTGGTGGTGGGGATTGGTGTGGGCGTGGTGTCGGCAGCGGAACTCGGCGCCGACTCGCGGGTGTATGCCCTGCCGATCCGCGATTGCAGCCAGCGCATGAAGGAAACGCTGGTGTGCCTCAAGGAGCAGAGTTCGAGGCGGGTGGTGGCGACGTTTCTCGATATTGTGCGGGACAGTTTGCGCTGAGTTTTAGGGCCTCATCGCGGGCAAGCCCGGCTCCCACAGTTGACCGAGTAGTACCTGAGTAACCGGACCAATGTGGGAGCCGGGCTTGCCCGCGATGGCCTCAACTCGGTCTTCAACTCAAGACGCCAACTCAAAGAACGCCTGAATCAGCCGCAACGAGCGGCGCCGCTCCATACAGCCGAGCATATGCCGGTTCAACAACCCATCGCCCTGAATCGTCACGGCCTGCACGCGCGGGTCCTGGCTGACTTCCATTGACGACACCACGCCCACGCCCAACTCGGCCGCCACGGCTTCGGTCACCGCCTCGCGGCTGTCCAGTTCCAGCAGCACCTTGGGCTGCACACCCGCAGCTCCACACGCATCATCGAAGGTTCGCCGCGTGATGGAGCTGGGCTCGCGCAATACCATGATCACCTCGTTGAGCTGCTCCAGGCGAATGCCCTTGGGCAGTGCCGCCCACGGGTGGCTGGCCGGGACAAGCGCGCAAATCCGCGACTCACTCAACGGCTGCAGGTGCAGGCCATTGCGCGGTTCCACCTCCGTCAGCACCGCCACATCCGCATGCTCGGAGAGCAGCGCCGCCAGGGTTTCCTGGGCATTGCCCAGACGCAGGTTCACGGTGATGCCGGGGTAACGGGCACGCAGGCTGGCGATCATCGGCATCACCAGATGCGGGCCGTCCGCGGCCACTTCCAGGCGTCCGCTGAGCAACTGCCGATTGGCTTCGAGCAACGCCTGCGCTTCATCCACCAGGCCGAAAATTGCCCGAGTGATCGCGGCCAGACGCGTGCCCTCCTCGGTCAATTCCACCCGCCGGGCGGTACGGCGCAACAGCGCGATCTGGTAGTGCTCTTCCAGGGCCTTGATGTGCCCGGTCACCGCCGGCTGGCTGATGAACAGCCGTGCGGCGGCACGGGTAAAGCTGCCCTCGCGGGCCACGGCATCGAATGCACGCAGTTGAAACAAATTCATAGGTATCGGCCTCACTGATAGCTCGCATAACAACAAACAATTTGATTGATAACAAGCCAAACTGCAATTTAGGCGCCGTAGCTTCACCCCCCAATGACCTTGCGAGGACTTGAGATGAGCACTGCCGCGCCGATCCTGCTAACCCCTGGCCCCTTGACGACTTCGAACCGCACCCGTCAGGCAATGATGGTGGATTGGGGGTCATGGGATGACCGCTTCAACCAACTGACCGCCAGCGTCTGCACACAATTGCTGGCGATCCTGCACGCCACCGACAGCCACCACTGCGTGCCCCTGCAAGGCAGCGGCACCTTTGCCGTCGAAGCGGCCATTGGCACCCTCGTGCCGCGCAACGGCAAGGTACTGGTGCTGATCAACGGCGCCTACGGCAAGCGCCTGGCGAAGATCTGCGAAGTGCTCGGCCGCGACTTCAGCACCTTCGAAACCGCTGAAGACGAACCCACTACCGCCGCCGACGTCGACCGCCTGCTGCACGCCGACCCGGCGATCACTCACGTCGCGTTGATCCACTGCGAAACCAGCACCGGCATTCTCAACCCGCTGCCGGACATCGCGCAGGTGGTTAAACAGCACGATAAACGCCTGATCATCGACGCCATGAGTTCCTTCGGCGCTCTGGCGATCGACGCCCGCGAAGTGCCGTTTGACGCGCTGATCGCCGCCTCGGGCAAGTGCCTGGAAGGCGTGCCGGGCATGGGCTTTGTCTTCGCCGACAAACAGGCACTGGCGGGCGCCCAAGGCAACTGCCATTCCCTGGCAATGGACTTGTTCGACCAGCACAACTACATGGCCAAGACCGGCCAATGGCGCTTCACCCCGCCGACCCACGTGGTCGCCGCGCTGCACGAAGCCTTGCTGCAATACCAGGAAGAAGGCGGCCTGCCCGCGCGCCATCAACGCTATGCCGACAACTGCCAGGCACTGCTCGACGGCATGGCCGCACTCGGCCTGCGCAGCTTCCTGCCAGCCGCCATCCAGGCGCCGATCATCGTCACCTTCCATGCGCCAAAAGACCCGCGCTACCAGTTCAAGGACTTCTACGAGCGGGTCAAGGCCAAGGGTTTCATTCTCTACCCCGGAAAATTGACCCAAGTGGAAACCTTCCGCGTCGGCTGCATCGGCCACGTTGACGCGCAGGGCATGCAGGCGGCGGTCGAGGCGATCGGCCAGGTGCTGCAAGAAATGGAAGTGCTGGACATCTGATTGCCCCCATTACCCACAGGATTTGAACCATGAACTATCAAAACCCCAACACCCTCCAGGCCGTGATCCTCGACTGGGCCGGCACCGTGGTCGACTTCGGCTCTTTCGCGCCCACGCAGATCTTTGTCGAGGCGTTTGCCGAGTTCGACGTGCAAGTCTCCATCGAAGAAGCCCGTGGCCCGATGGGCATGGGCAAGTGGGACCATATCCGCACGCTCTGCGACCAACCGCAGGTCGCCGAACGCTACCGCAAAGCCTTTGGCCGCACGCCGACCGATGACGATGTGACCTCGATCTACCAGCGTTTCATGCCCTTGCAGATCGAGAAAATCGCCGAGCACTCGGCCTTGATCCCCGGTGCCCTCGACACCATCGCCCGCCTGCGTGTGCAAGGCATCAAGATCGGCTCCTGCTCCGGCTACCCCAAACAGGTGATGGACAAGGTGGTCGCCCTGGCCGCCACCAACGGCTACATCGCCGACCACGTGGTCGCCACCGACGAAGTGCCCAACGGCCGCCCGTGGCCCGCCCAGGCACTGGCCAACGTGATCGCGCTGGGCATTGACGATGTGGCAGCGTGCGTGAAGGTCGACGATACCGTACCGGGCATCCTCGAAGGCCGTCGCGCCGGCATGTGGACCGTGGCACTGACCTGCTCCGGCAATGCGCTGGGCCTGACCTACGAGCAATTTCGTGACCTGGACGCCGCCGCCCTGGCCAGCGAGCGCACACGCATCGAGAAGTTGTTCGAGGGTTCGCGACCGCACTACCTGATCGACACCATCAACGACCTGCCTGCGGTGATCACCGACATCAACCAGCGCCTGGCGCGCGGTGAAATGCCGCAAAGCCACTGATAGAGGTCAATACAACGGCATTCGCACCGGGCAAACCCGCTAAAACAGGCTTACAGTAATAGGACTCCGTCGCTAAAGAACGGAGGTTTGCCCTGATGAGTGAGGAAGAAAGCGATGCCGTGGAAAAATTCCGATACGCGCTACAGCACCATGTCGATTGCACTGCACTGGTTGATGGTGGTGCTGCTGGCGGTGGTTTACGCCTGCATTGAGTTTCGCGGGGTCTTTCCCAAAGGCAGTGGCGGGCGGGCTCTGATTGTAGAAATGCACTACATGTTCGGCCTGACCGTGTTTGTGCTGGTATGGCTGCGCCTGTTTGCACGTACCTTGGGCGTTGCACCGAAGATCGTGCCGGCACCGCCGCAATGGCAATCGGCACTGGCGACACTGATGCATCTGGCGCTGTACCTGTTCATGATCGGCATGCCGATTTTCGGCTGGCTGATCGTCAGTGCCCAAGGCCATTCCGTGATGTTCTACGGGATCGAGTTGCCGCCCTTGATTGGCGAAAACAAAGACCTGTCCAAGCAGATCAAGGAATGGCACGAGCTGGGCGGCACCGTCGGTTATTGGCTGATCGGCCTGCATGCCGTGGCCGGCCTGTATCACCATTACTTCATGCGCGATAACACCGTGTTACGCATGATGCCTAAGCGCTAGCTCTGCAAGCTCCGGCGGCCTTGCAGGCCGCCGGTGTGCACGAAGATCACGCGAGTGCCGGGGACGAAGCGTCCGGCCTCGATCTGTTGCTTCAACGCCAGCAAGGCCTTGCCGGTATAAAGCGGCTCTAATGGTAGGCCGCATGCCTGTTCCGTGGCCTGGATAAAATTGAGTAATAACGGGTCGACCTTGGCGAAGCCACCGCGGCTCGCGTCCAGCAGTTCATAGCCGTGCTGCACAATGGCCTGCACGTTCTGCGCAACTCCGTGATCATCCGGCACCGCCAAGGCGCCGAATACCGGATGCACACCCGCCTCTGCCAGCGCCAGCCCGGCCAGTGTGGTGCCGGTGCCCGCAGCCAACCACCACGAGTGGTAATCAGCCCAACCAAGCGCGTTCAGTTGCGCGCGCGCCTGCTCAAGCAACACCCCGCACCCCCTTGCACCGGCCGTTCCGCCGCCGCCCTCGGGCACGGGATAGAGGTGCGGATACTGTTCGCGCCATGGCCGCCAGAAACCGGCGTCGTGACGCGCGCGATAACCGCCATACCCCAGCCAATGCAGCTGCATGCCGAAGGCTTTCAGATCAAGGATGGTGGGCGTGTCTTGAGGATGGCCGCGCAACAGGCCGACGGTGGGGAAATCAAACCGCTTGCCGGCCGCCGCCAGCGCGTGCAGATGGTTGGAGTGCGCGCCGCCAAGGCTGATGATCCCATCGGCCCCGGCCTGTTGCGCGTCGGCCAGGTGCTGGGTGAGCTTGAACCACTTGTTGCCGCTGATCAGTGGGTCGATGCGGTCCAGCCGTAGCACGGCCAACTCGACCCCGTTCAGCCAATCCAGCGGCAAGGGTTCAAGTGGAGCACGGGGAAGCCAGTCGAAAGGACCCATCGGAAAGCATCTGCATAAAAACCGGGGCGGTAGTCTACCACCGCCCCGTTTTGCCGCCTTACAGCTCGGCAGCCAGACGCGAGCCCTGGTTGATGGCGCGCTTGGCATCCAGCTCGGCGGCCACATCGGCGCCGCCGATCAGGTGCACGTTCTGGCCCGCGGCGACCAGGCCATCGTGCAGTTCGCGCAACGGATCCTGCCCGGCGCAGATGACGATAGTGTCCACCGCCAACACCTGAGGTTCACCCTCGGCGCCGATGCGGACATGCAAGCCCTCGTCATCGATCTTCAAGTATTCGACGCTGTTGAGCATCTGCACCCGCTTGTTCTTCAAGCCCGTGCGGTGGATCCAGCCGGTGGTTTTACCCAGGCCATCGCCGACCTTGGAGCGCTTGCGCTGCAGCAGGAACACTTCGCGCGCCGGTGCATGGGGCTGCGGCTGGATGCCTGCCACGCCACCACGGGCTTGCAGTTGGGTGTCGATGCCCCACTCTTTCCAGAACGCCTCGCGGTCCAGGCTGGTGGAGACGCCTTCATGCACCAGAAACTCGGAAACGTCGAAACCGATACCGCCGGCGCCAATCACCGCCACGCGCTTACCCACCGGTTTGCGCGCCAGGATCACGTCGAGGTAGCTCAACACCTTGGCGTGATCGACCCCCGGGATGGCCGGCGTGCGCGGCGCAATGCCGGTGGCCAGAATAATTTCGTCATAGCCGCCCGCCGCCAGTTGCGCGACATCCACACGGGTGTTGAGGCACAGCTCGACATGGGTGGTCTGCAACTTGCGCTTGAAGTAGCGCAGGGTTTCAAAAAACTCTTCCTTACCGGGCACCCGCTTGGCGATATTGAACTGGCCGCCGATCTCGCTGGCGGAATCGAACAGCGTCACTTGATGACCGCGCTCAGCCGCCACGGTGGCCGCCGCCAGGCCGGCAGGACCGGCACCAACCACAGCGATCTTCTTGATCTGTTTCACCGGCAGGTAGTTGAGTTCGGTCTCGTAGCACGCGCGCGGGTTGACCAGGCAGGTGGTTAACTTGCCGCCAAACGTATGGTCCAGGCAGGCCTGGTTGCAGCCGATACAGGTGTTGATTTCATCCCCACGGCCGGCAGCGGCCTTGTTGACGAACTCCGGGTCGGCCAGGAACGGCCGCGCCATCGACACCATATCGGCATCGCCCTCGGCGAGGATCTGCTCGGCGATTTCCGGGGTGTTGATGCGGTTGGTGGTGATCAGCGGAATCTTCACCGAGCCGCGCAGCTTGGCGGTGACTTTACTGAACGCGCCACGCGGCACTTTAGTGGCAATGGTCGGGATACGCGCTTCGTGCCAGCCGATACCGGTGTTGATCAGCGTCGCACCGGCCTGTTCGATGGCCTTGGCCAATTGCACGATCTCTTCCCAAGTGCTGCCGCCTTCCACCAGGTCGAGCATCGACAGGCGGAAGATAATGATGAAGTTCGGGCCGACGGCTTCGCGCACGCGACGCACAATGTCCACCGCCAGGCGCATGCGGTTTTCGTAGCTGCCGCCCCAACGGTCGGTGCGGTGATTGGTGTGAGCGACGAGGAACTGGTTAATGAAGTAGCCTTCGGAACCCATGATTTCCACGCCGTCATACTCGGCGACCTGGGCCAGCAGCGAGCAGGTGACAAAATCCTGGATCTGCTTCTCGATGCCTTCCTCGTCCAGCTCCTTGGGTTTGAATGGGTTGATCGGCGCTTGAATCGCGCTGGGTGCGACCTGCTTGGGGCTGTAGGCATAACGGCCGGCGTGGAGGATCTGCATGCAGATCTTGCCGCCAGCCTCGTGCACCGCCTGGGTCACGATCTTGTGCTTTTGTGCTTCTTCGTCGGTGGTCAGTTTGGCTGCACCGGCGTACACGCCACCTTCATCGTTCGGGCCGATACCGCCGGTGACCATCAGGCCGACGCCGCCACGGGCGCGCTCGGCAAAATAGGCGGCCATGCGTTCGAAACCACCGGGTTTTTCTTCCAGGCCAGTGTGCATCGACCCCATCAGGGTGCGGTTGCGCAAGGTGGTAAAACCCAGGTCCAACGGGGCCAGCAGGTGCGGGTAGGCAGCAGCGGTCATGGTACAGCTCCACAACGGATCATCACGGGACGTGACGCGCTCGAACGGCGCGCCATCGGTTTATGTCCCACAGACTAAGAGGCGACGGACGAGCGCTCAATGACTGAAACTGACAAGTTATTGATCCAAATGTACAGCGCCCCTTGGCAAGCCGCTGCCTGGGCCCTACCCTAGTCGGCGAACCCTGCACCCGGTCTGTTGTCTGTTGCCCCATGCGTAAACTTCTAGCGTTCACCGTCACCATGGCCCTGGTTGCCGCCGTCGCCGCGTATCTGGTCTGGACCCAGGAGCGCCCTGTGGCGCATTACCTGTCGGACCTGCGCATCACCCTGGCCATCAACGAAGGCCAACCCGCCGATCGTGGCAACTTGCTGGGTATCCAGCCGGAGCTGTTTCCCGCTGATTATCAAAGCCTGGAACGCCTGCACCTGAAGCTCGCGGCTTACCTGCAAAACGCGCGGGACCAAGGCTTGATCAACGACAAGACGATTGTCGTGCTGCCGGAACACATCGGCACCTGGCTGATGCTCAGCGGCGAGAAGAACGAGCTGTACCAGGCGGTTCACCTGAAAGATGCAATGAATTGGCTGTCGGCCAGCAACCCGTTGCAATTCGCCCGCGCGTGGATCAGCGCCACGGGCGATAACCGCATGGACGACGCTTACCTGCGCATGAAAGCACCGGCCATGGCCCGCGACTATCAGGCGCTGTTTGGCGGCCTGGCCAAAGAATTCGGGGTCACGCTGGTGGCCGGCTCTATCGCCCTGCCCAACCCGAGTGTCAGTCAGGGGCAACTGCAGGTCGGGCATGGCGCGTTATATAACGCCAGCCTGGTGTTTGGTGCGGACGGTTTGCCGGTCGGCCAGCCACAGCGCCAGTTCTACCCGATCTACGACGAGCGCGGCTTTATCGAGCCGGGCGATGAGAACATCGTCAGCGTGGTCGACACCCCGGCCGGGCGCCTGGGCATCCTGATCGGCAGCGACAGTTGGTACCCGGACAACTACCGCAAACTCAACGAGCAAGGCGCGCAATTGGTCGCAGTGCCCGCCTTTGTGACCGGCCGCGACACCTGGGACCGTCCATGGCGCGGTTTCAAAAGCGTTTCCACGCCGCAGGAAATCAGCCTCAAACCCGAAGAACTCAGCGAAGGCGAAGCCTGGCGCCGCCTCACCCTGATCAGCCAACAGCCGATCAGCCAGGCAAACGCCGGGATGAGCGTATTCCTGCGCGGGCAATTCTGGGACCTGGGCACCGCCGGGCACAGCTTCCTCAGCAGCAACGGGCACGTCGTCACAGGCAATGACGCCCGTGGCGCGCGCCTGCTGAATATCTGGTTGTAGCGCCGTGAAGCCGGTGCGCCTGGGCGATCTTTCGGTGGGCTTCGTGCACACCCTGGCGGACGCCATTCAAAGCCACTGCCTGGACCCGCAACCACTGCTGCTGCAATACGGCCTGGACCCGGCGCGCCTCGCCGAAGCCGGCGCGCGCCTGTCGATTCCGCGCTACATGCGCCTGGGCCATGCCGCCATCCAACTGACCGGCGACCCCGGCCTGGGGCTGCGCATGGGCCAACTGAGTCGTCTGAGCCAGGCCGGGCTGGCCGGAGTGACTGCCGCACAGGCACCGAATGTGCGAGAAGCGGCGCGAACATTGACGCGTTTTGAAGCGCTGTACGGCTCCAACTACCGCGGCCAATCAAGCTTTCACGAAGACCCCGAGGGCGCCTGGCTGCGTTTCTATTCCATCAGCCCTTACAACGCCTACAACCGCTTTGTGGTGGATTCGATCATCGCCGGCTGGCTGCAGCAATTGTCGAGCGTGGCACAGCAACCGGTGCAGGCACAGCGCATCGAGATCGAGTTTGAAGCCCCGGCGTACAGCGAACAGTACGGTGTACTCGGTGACAGCCCGATCCACTTCGGCGCCGAGGCCAATCAATTGCGCCTCAACCAGCAGACCCTGGCCCTGCGTAACCCGCAGCACTGCCCCAGTACCTGGCACCTGTTGTTGACGTTATGTGAACACGAGTTGGAGCAGTTGACCCGCACGCGCAGCCTGCGCGAGCGCATCACCCGGTTGCTCGGGCCGATGCTCAATGGCGGCCGGGAGCCCGACCTGGAAGAAGTGGCGGCACGCCTGAAGCTGCCTACCTGGACGCTGCGCCGCAAACTGGCCGAAGAAGGCACTCAGTTTCGCGCGATTCTCAACGACACCCGCCGCGACTTGGCCATGACCTACATTCGCGATACGGAGCTGGCGTTCGGCGAGATCGCCTACTTGCTCGGTTTTGCCTCAGCCCAGGCCTTTCAACGGGCGTTCCGGCGGTGGAACAACCAGACCCCAGGGGAATTTCGCCGCAGTCAGCGGCATTCCGCCTGAAGTCGGTCTTACAGCTCGGTTGCGTCATCGACCGGATCCAGCGGATCCAATTCAAACGCGTGGTACTCAAGCAGTTCTTCTTGGTATTCGTCCATGGTGGACTCCTTGTTGGTTTAAAGCGGCTGCCAATAAATGACCTGCACAGCCAGCCTAAAGTGCCGTGATGACGAAAAAATGTCGACGCCGTGACGTTCCTGCACTTCAAGATAAAACGTAGCAGCGCTGAGCGGAATTAGCACTCAGGGCTGTGAGACGAACGCGCGCGCCTCATCGCACTGGCGGTGTTGAGCCGCTGGCGTGTGGGTAATCGGTCGCAAAGGTGCCCGTGGCAGCTTGAGCCGCTACGGGGGGAAGGTCGAAAAAACCCACCCCGTAGCGCTCGACGTTACTGCGAAGGGGTTGGCAGGGGCGGAATCGCCTCTGTGGGCGCCGGCAGGTTTGGATTGGTCGGCGCAGGGGCAGGCTCAGCGGCAGGCGTTGCGGCAGGCTCTGCTTTGGGCGCAATCGGTGCCGCCTCCGGTGGCGTGGCAACCGGCTCCGAAGCGGCAGGCGTTGCCGGTGTTTCCGTTGGCGTCTCAACCTTTTCAGCAACCGGCGCCGCTTTCGGCTCCGGCACGCCCAGCTCCGCCTTTGGCGTCTCTGGAATATGCGCAGCCTTCTTCACTTCTTGCGGCAGGAATACATCCACGAGCGAGAAGTAACGCTCATAGAACTTCGGCGCCGAAACCGTCTCGCTCGCCACCTTCACCATCGAGTCATCGGTGGAGCCAATCGGCATCGACACCGAGCCCAACACACCCACACCGAGGCTAGCGGAGTTGTTGACCTTTTTCAGCGCGTAGCGATCCTGCAAGGCGTTGGCAAACATCGTCGAGTGGTTATTGCCTTTGCCATCATCGGCGCAGACCACGTTGAAACTGATCTGCAGGTGGGTTTCGCCGGTCTGCTGGAAACTCTTGTTACCCACGACCAGCTTTGGATCGCTGCTGGTGATGATGTAGCCCTGGCTCAACAGCGCGCGCCGCGCAGCCTCGCAGGCTGCCGCGTCGCTGACCGGGTAATCACGGGAGAACGTGCCGGAGTCGTCGAAATTCTCATGTTCGTAAATGGCGGTCTTGGGTGACGAGCAGCCCGCGGCGCCCGCCAGCACCAGCGCCAGCCCGAGGCTACGCAAGTGAAATGATGTCGACATCGAAAATCCTGAGGAAAACAGTCAGGGCGGTATTGTGCTACAGAACGGGGTCCCGGCGCGCGCATTCCTGTCGGTAAAACGTCACAGCCTTACAGGACGGGGCCTGCAGGAAAAAGCCCGGCACACATATGGTCGATAAACACGCGCAATTTGGCCGAAGCGTGGCGACTTGATGGCCATAACATCCAGAAGCTGCCGCGATGTTCCAGGTAGTCGTCCAGCACCCGCTGCAAGCGCCCCTGCTGCACCGCCTCGTTGACCATGAAGTCCGGCAGGCAAGCGACGCCGAGGCCTTCGAGCACGACATGGTTGAGGGACTCGATGGTGGTAGTGATCAGCGGTGCGCGCAAAACAGGCTCCACCGCGCCTGGCACCGCTCGCAAGGGCCAGGGCTCAAGCTTGCCGGTAGCGCAGAACTTGTGACGCAGACAAGCGTGGCCGGCCAGGTCCGGTGGTTGTTGCGGGGTACCGTATTGCGCGAAGTACGCCGGGGTGCCGACCAGTACCAAGCGGTAATGCCCAAGATGCCGCGCCATCAAACGCGAATCCTCCGGCTTGCCGGTGCGAATCACCGCATCGAACCCTTCCTCAATCACGTCCACCATGCGGTCGGAAAAATCCACCTCCAGCTCAATGTCCGGATAGCTGCGCATGAAGTCACTGAGCACCGGCAGCAACAGGCCGCGCACTTGTGGCAGGCTGATACGCAGCTTGCCCCGGGGCGTGGCGCTGGCCGCCGTCAATTCCTGCTCCGCCGCCTCGACCTCGGCCAGAATCCGTCGCGAACGCTCAAGGAACAATGCCCCTTCGCTGGTCAAGGTGATGCTGCGCGTGCTGCGATGAAACAAGCGCACGCCCAAGCGTTCTTCGGTGCGGGCAATGCTTTTGCCCACGGCAGAAGAAGACACCCCCAACACGCGGCCAGCGGCCGTAAAGCTACGCATCTCCGCAACCTGCACGAATACCGAAAGGCTGCTCAGACTGTCCATCGCCCTACCCCAGTAGATTACGGACATCAGCGTCCGATAAGTTCGGAACCTTAGCCTGTTTTTCCGCCCTTAACAGCCCTCTACCCTGATGCCTTGCCCTTATGCATGGATAGAGCGCGATGAACCACAGCCCCTCACTTACCGATGCAGCACCTGCCACCCAACGCGACACGCTCCCCCTCGGCGACCTACTGGCGTTGGCCTCGGCGGGCTTCATTACCATCCTCACCGAAGCCATGCCGGCCGGGCTGTTGCCGCAGATGAGCGAGGGGTTGAGTGTTTCGCCTGCACTGGTCGGCCAGTTGGTCACCCTGTACGCCCTCGGATCACTGCTCGCCGCTATCCCGCTTACACTGCTGACTCGCAGCTGGCGTCGGCGGCCGCTGTTACTGCTGGCCATCGGCGGCTTTGCCTTGGTCAACAGCGTCACTGCGCTTTCCAGCCACTACGGATTGACCCTCGCCGCGCGCTTCTGTGCCGGGGTATTTGCCGGGCTGCTGTGGGCGCTGCTGGCAGGGTATGCCAGCCGCATGGTCGCGCCACACCTGCAAGGTCGGGCGATTGCCGTGGCCATGCTGGGAGCTCCGCTGGCCTTGTCCCTCGGTGTACCGGCGGGCACGCTCCTGGGCACGGCCATCGGCTGGCGCCTGAGCTTTGCGATCATGTCGGGCCTGACGCTAGTGCTGCTGGTATAGGCGCGCTGGCAGCTCCCGGACTTCGCCGGCGAACCGGCCGAAAAGCGCCTGGCTCTGCGCCAAGTACTGGCGTTGCCAGGCATACGCCCCGTGCTGTGGGTGACCTTTACCTACGTGCTGGCGCACAACATTCTCTACACCTATATCGCCCCGCTGCTGGTGCCTGCCGGGATGACTGCCGACATCGACCGGGTATTGCTGGTATTCGGCCTGGCAGCGCTGCTGAGTATTTGGTTAGCCGGCGTGCTGATTGATCGGTGGTTGGCCGCACTGCTGGTGGTCAGCTGTGGGCTGTTTGGCTTGATCGCCGGGATGCTGGCGTTCTGGATCAGTTCGCCCGCGGTTATCTATAGCGCGGTGGCTTTATGGGGCCTGGCGTTTGGCGGTTTGCCGGCGTTGCTGCAAACGGCATTGGCCAAGGCGGCGGGAGCGTCGGCGGATGCCGCGCAGTCGATGCTGGTCACCGTGTGGAACCTGGGAATAGCGGGCGGCGGGTTGGCGGGCGGGTTGCTCTTGCAAAGCTGGGGCGTCACAGCCTTTGCATGGGCGGTCGTGCTACTGATGTCGCTGGCCTTGATCGGCACACGACAGCGCCCATAAAAAAGCCCCCGGTCCTTTCAGACCGAGGGCTTTTGAGTCAAAGCACCATCAGAACTTCTTGATGTCAGCCTTGGTTTCCAACTGCTTGCGGTACGCAGCAAAGTCTTGCTGGCCAATACGGGAAGCGAGGAAGCGGCGGTATTGCGCCTTTTCTTCGTCCGTAGGCGCCGCCGCTTCGTTGACACCAATCAAGCGTACGATCACCAGGCTACCGTCAGCCAGGGTAACCGTGGTGAAGGTCGGCTTGTCCTTGCTCGCAGGCTTGGGCATGCGGAACAGGGCTTGCAACACAGCAGGGTCAATCGCTTCCTGGCTACGGGTAGCCGCTTCAGTGACTTTCCATGCCTGACCGTCAATCGCCTGGTTCAGTGGGGTCTTGCCATCACGCAGGCTGGCGATCAACTCGTCGGCATGGGCTTTGGCCGCTGCACTGGCGCGCTCTTTGGTCATCTGTGTGCGGATCGCCGCAGAGACGCTTTCCAGAGGCAGTTGTGCAGGTTTCAAGTGCTCTTTGGCACGCAGCACGATGATGGTTTCCGGGTCCAGCTCGATGGCGCCGCTGTTGGCACCCTCATCCAACACTTCCGGGCTGAACGCAGCAGTCACCACGGCACGGTTGGCCGCAACACCTTCACCACCTTCACGGCCAAACGGCGCGGAGGTGTGCACGGTCAGCTTCAGATCCGACGCCGGCTGCGCCAGGTCGGACGCTTCGAATGCCGCATCTTCCAATTGCTTGGAAGCGTCGACGAAGCGCTGTTCAACCTGTTGGGTCTTGAGCTCGCGAGTCAGCTTGTCTTTCAGGCTGGCGAACGATGGCACTTGCGGTGCTTCGACGCCCAGCAGCTTGATCAAGTGCCAACCGAATGTGCTGCGCACGGGTGCCGACACCTGGTCCTTGTTCAAGGCATACAGGGCCGTTTCGAAGTCAGGATCGTAGACGCCAGGGCCGGCAAAACCGAGGTCGCCGCCATTGCTGGCCGAACCTGGATCCTGGGAGAACTCCTTGGCCAGGGCTTCGAACTTCTCACCCTTGGCCAGGCGTGCCTGGATTTCTTCGATCTTCGCCTTGGCTTGAGCGTCGGTGGTCTTGTCGTTGACTTCAATCAGAATGTGCGCGGCACGACGCTGTTCAGCGAGGTTGGCGATTTCTTTCTGATAGGCAGCCTGCAGCTCATCATCCTTCACGGTGACCTGGTCGAAGAAGGAAGACTTCTTCAATTCCAGATAGTCGATGACCACCCGGTCCGGGGTCATGAATTCTTTGGCGTGCTGGTCGTAGTGAGCCTTGACCTCGTCGTCGGTGAGTTTCACCGCCGCAGGGTCGGCCTTGATGTTCACGGTCGCGAAATCACGGGTCTGCTTTTCCAGACGGGCGAATGCAAGCACTTCAGCATCGGTGACGAAACCGCTGCCGGCAATACCTGCGCGAACCTGGCCGATCAGCATTTCCTGGCTCAACATCTGACGGAATTGCATGCGGCTGTAGCCCAGCTGACGGATCACCTGGTCAAAACGCTCAGCGCTGAACTTGCCGTCCACCTGGAATTCCGGCGTCTGCAGGATCACCTGATCCAGAGCAGCTTCAGAGAAGCCGAACTTGGAATCAGCCGCGCCTTGCAGCAACAGCTTGCGATCAATCAGCCCTTTGAGGGCCGCTTCGCGCAGCAGTTTTTCGTCCAGCAGAGACGCATCAAAATCCTTGCCCAGCTGTTGCATCAGCTGGCGACGTTGCATGTCGACGGCCTGGCTCAGTTCGGTTTGGGTGATCTCTTCACCGTTGACCTTGGCCACGTCCTGCTTGTTGTTGGTCGAAGCCTGGAAAATGGCCTCGATACCGGTGAACGCCATCAATGCGACGATGATCCCGATAATGGTTTTGGCAATCCAGCCTTGTGAATTGTCCCTGATATTCTGCAGCATGCGTCCCCCAGAAACGGTTGATCTTCAAAAATTAGGCAACCGTGGAGCGTGGGTAGAGTCCGGATAGAAGAAAGGCGCATCCGAGGATGCGCCTTCTCGTAACTGGCGGAGCGGACGGGGGTTTGAACCCACACCCCCGGCGTGGCGACCCGATGGATACTTGGGTCAGCTGCCGCTCCGCTGCCAGGCCAGACCTGCGTCTGACCCGGGTAGGTAAGGCTTGAGCGAAACTTAGTTAACAGCTTCTTTCAGGGCTTTACCGGCTTTGAAACCTGGTTTCTTGGCGGCAGCGATTTGCAGTGCTTTGCCAGTCTGTGGGTTACGGCCAGTGCGAGCTGGGCGATCAGTCACAGAGAAAGTACCGAAGCCTACCAGTACCACGGAGTCGCCGGCCTTCAGAGCGCCAGTGACGGATTCGATTACTGCGTCCAGCGCACGGCCAGCAGCAGCTTTCGGGATATCAGCGGATGCGGCGATAGCATCAATCAGTTCCGACTTGTTCACTCTAAGTCCCCTTATATATCTATTGAGTATGGTTCTAAGTTTTTTGGTGAAAGCAAAAACCAGTGCTGAATGGCCTACAGACACTTAAGAGCCGCTTTATAACAAGGGCTCTAAAAAGCTGTCAAGGAAGCCCCCAGGCTTAACGGCATTAATGCGTACTAATTCTTTCCTTGGAATCAGACTCGCGTTTTTCATCCTTCGCGACAATCTCCGGAGCCACATCTGGCAAGGGCTCCGGCGCGTATTGCAGCGCAATTTGCAGGACCTCGTCAATCCATTTAACCGGTTTAATCTGAAGATCCTGCTTGATGTTGTCAGGAATTTCCTTCAAGTCGCGAACATTCTCTTCAGGAATGATCACAGTCTTGATACCGCCCCGGTGTGCAGCGAGCAATTTCTCTTTCAGACCACCGATGGCCAATACCTGACCACGCAGGGTAATTTCGCCGGTCATGGCAACATCGGCGCGTACAGGTATGCCGGTCAATGCCGACACCAATGCCGTACACATCCCTACACCGGCGCTAGGGCCGTCCTTCGGGGTCGCCCCTTCCGGCATGTGGATGTGAGTGTCGTGCTTCTCGTGGAAGTCCAGGGGGATCCCCAGGCTCTTCGCGCGGCTGCGCACCACGGTCTGCGCAGCCGTGATGGATTCGACCATCACATCACCCAGCGAACCGGTCTTGATCAATTGGCCTTTGCCCGGGATTACCGCAGCTTCGATGGTCAGCAATTCGCCGCCCACCTGGGTCCACGCCAAGCCTGTCACCTGGCCTACCTGGTCCTGCTGCTCAGCCAGGCCGTAACGGAATTTTTTCACGCCCAGGAAGTGTTCCAGGGAGTCGGCGTCTACCTTCACAGAGAAGCGTTTTTCCAGCGCATGCTCTTTGACCGCCTTGCGGCAGATCTTCGCAATTTGACGCTCAAGGCCCCGTACACCGGCCTCGCGGGTGTAGTAACGAACGATGTCGCGGATCGCCTCGACCGCAAATTCGATCTCGCCTTTTTTCAGGCCGTTGGCCGAAATCTGCTTGGGCGCGAGGTATTTGACGGCGATATTGATCTTCTCGTCTTCGGTGTAACCCGGCAGACGAATCACTTCCATCCGGTCCAGCAACGCCGGCGGAATATTCATGGAGTTGGAGGTGCACAGGAACATTACGTCGGACAGGTCGTAGTCGACTTCCAGGTAATGGTCGTTGAAATTGTGGTTCTGCTCCGGGTCGAGCACTTCGAGCAACGCCGACGCCGGGTCGCCACGCATATCGCTGCCCATTTTGTCGATTTCATCGAGCAGGAACAGCGGGTTGCGCACGCCAACTTTTGTCATCTTTTGAATCAATCTTCCTGGCATCGAACCGATGTAAGTACGGCGATGACCACGAATTTCCGCCTCGTCACGCACACCACCGAGGGCCATGCGCACGAACTTGCGGTTGGTGGCGCTGGCAATCGACTCCGCCAAGGAGGTTTTACCCACCCCCGGAGGACCGACCAGGCACAACACCGGGCCACGAATTTTCTTCACGCGCTTTTGCACGGCGAGGTATTCGAGGATGCGCTCTTTGACTTCTTCGAGGCCGTAGTGGTCGGCGTCGAGGATATCCTCGGCACGCGCCAGGTCCAGGCGCACTTTGGTCTGGGCCTTCCACGGCACTTGCACCAGCCAGTCGATATAGGAACGAACCACAGTGGCTTCGGCCGACATCGGCGACATTTGCTTGAGCTTGTTCAGCTCAGCGGTGGCTTTGGTCAGGGCGTCTTTCGGCAGGCCGGCGGCATCGATGCGCTTCTTCAGCTCTTCGATTTCGTTGTGGCCTTCCTCGCTGTCGCCGAGTTCTTTCTGAATGGCCTTCATCTGCTCATTCAGGTAGTACTCGCGCTGGCTGCGCTCCATTTGTTTCTTCACGCGACCGCGGATGCGTTTTTCAACCTGCAGCAGGTCGATTTCGCCATCCAGCAGCGCCAGCACGTGCTCAACACGAGCCGACAGGTCGATGATTTCGAGGATGTCCTGCTTCTGTTCGATCTTGAGCGCCATGTGCGCGGCCATGGTATCGACCAGGCGGCTTGGCTCATCAATGCTGTTGAGGGAAGACAGGACTTCAGCCGGGACTTTTTTGCCCAACTGCACATACTGCTCGAACTGCGAGAGCAGGCTGCGCACAAACACTTCGGATTCGCGCTCTGGAGCTTCGACTTCGTCGATCAGCGCCACTTCGGCGCGCAGGTGGCCGTCCACCTCCATGAAGCGCTCGACCGCACCACGCTGCTCACCTTCCACCAGCACCTTGACGGTGCCGTCAGGCAACTTGAGCAATTGCAATACGGTGGCAATGGTACCGACGCGATACAGTGCGTCTTCGCCTGGATCATCATCAGCAGGATTCTTTTGGGCCAACAGCAAAATCTGCTTGTCGCCCGTCATCGCGGCCTCGAGGGCTTCGATAGACTTCTCGCGCCCCACGAACAGCGGGATAACCATGTGCGGATAGACGACGACATCACGCAACGGCAGGAGAGGCAATTCGATGGTTGTCTTCATGATTTCGCCTCTATGACAGTTGAAAAATTAGCTTGAAACCAAGATGGGGGCTGCATGCAAAAAAAACAAGCTCAATGCTGGCAGTTAAACGCATGAATAAACGCGAATTAAAAAACAACGCTGCAAAATCGCCCGAAAATAAATAAGGGGCCCCGAAAGGCCCCTTGCTTGTACTGCGACAGCTAAACGCTTACGCGTCGGGTGCAGCCTTGGCAGCCGGCTCACTGTTTTCGTAGATATACAGTGGCTTGGACTTGCCTTCGATAACGCTTTCGTCGATCACCACTTTACTCACCTCAGACTGCGAGGGGATTTCGTACATGGTGTCGAGCAACACGCCTTCGAGGATCGAGCGCAAACCACGTGCACCGGTCTTGCGCTCCAGTGCCCGCTTGGCCACTGATTTGAGTGCATCGGTACGGAACTCGAGGTCTACACCTTCCATTTCGAACAACTTGGCATATTGCTTGGTCAGGGCGTTTTTCGGCTCGGTGAGGATCTGAATCAAAGCAGCCTCATCCAGCTCGTCCAGCGTGGCCAGGACAGGCAAGCGGCCAACGAATTCCGGGATCAGACCGAACTTGACCAGATCGTCAGGCTCGACTTCACGCAGGGACTCGCCCACTTTCTTGCCTTCTTCCTTGCTGCGCACTTCCGCACCAAAACCGATACCGCCACGTGTGGAACGCTGCTGAATAACCTTCTCCAGACCGGAGAAAGCACCGCCACAAATGAACAGGATGTTACGCGTATCAACCTGAAGGAATTCCTGCTGCGGGTGCTTGCGGCCGCCTTGAGGCGGTACGGAAGCTACCGTGCCTTCAATCAGTTTCAACAGCGCTTGCTGCACGCCTTCACCGGAAACGTCACGGGTGATCGACGGGTTGTCGGACTTGCGCGAAATCTTGTCGATTTCGTCGATATAGACAATACCCATCTGGGCCTTCTCTACGTCGTAGTCGCACTTCTGCAGCAATTTCTGAATGATGTTCTCGACATCTTCACCCACGTAGCCAGCCTCGGTGAGGGTGGTGGCGTCGGCGATGGTGAACGGAACGTTCAGCAGGCGCGCGAGGGTTTCCGCCAGCAAGGTTTTACCCGAGCCAGTAGGACCGATCAGCAAGATGTTGCTCTTGCCGAGTTCGACCTCGTCGCCTTTTTTGTCACGCTGATTCAAGCGCTTGTAGTGGTTGTACACCGCTACGGCCAGAACCTTCTTTGCACGCTCTTGACCAATCACATATTGGTCAAGGATGCCGCTGATTTCTTTAGGCGAAGGCAATTTATGCGCGCTGCTTTCGGCCTGGGCTTCCTGCACCTCCTCGCGGATGATGTCATTGCACAGGTCGACGCACTCGTCGCAGATAAACACCGAGGGGCCGGCAATCAATTTGCGTACTTCATGCTGGCTTTTGCCGCAGAAGGAGCAATAGAGCAGCTTGCCGTTGTCCTCGCCGTTGCGGGTGTCAGTCATTCGTTCGATCCAAATCCGATAGGCTTGCAACACAAGATGAAGGCTTATGCGGGCTTTTTCAAGCCCGCCGGTAGTCGGACACGCCGACCAGCCCTATTTTGAGCTGCTTATATTAAGCGGGGCGCTTTTCGATCACCGCGTCGATCAACCCATACGCACGCGCAGCTTCCGCGCTCATAAAGTTGTCGCGATTGGTGTCACGCTCGATTTCTTCCAGGGTATGCCCGCTGTGCTTGGCCATCAATGTATTGAGGCGCTCACGAATAAACAGGATTTCCTTGGCGTGAATTTCGATATCCGACGCCTGGCCCTGGAAGCCGCCCAGTGGCTGGTGAATCATCACGCGCGAGTTAGGCAGGCAGAAACGCTTGCCCTCGGCACCTGCGGTCAGCAGGAAAGCGCCCATGCTGCAGGCCTGGCCGATGCAAGTGGTCGACACGTTTGGCTTGATGAACTGCATGGTGTCGTAGATCGACATACCCGCCGTCACCGAGCCACCCGGAGAGTTAATGTAAAGATGGATGTCCTTGTCCGGGTTTTCCGCTTCAAGGAACAGCAGTTGCGCACAAATCAGGTTAGCCATGTAGTCCTCTACAGGGCCGACCAGAAAAATCACTCGTTCCTTGAGCAGGCGCGAGTAGATGTCATAGGCGCGTTCGCCACGAGCAGATTGCTCGACAACCATCGGGACCAGGCCGCCAGCGGCCTGGATATCAGAGTTCTGCTGAATATAGGAATTACGGAACATGCTCTGCAGTTACTCCCAAATAGTCATGTCTTGAAAACGCATAAGCCAGCGCGAGGCTGGCTTATGGTTGTATTTCGAACGAGTTGGACAATCAGTCGGCTTGTGCTGCTTCCGCCGGTTTGACTGCTTCTTCGTAAGAGACCGCTTTATCGGTCACCTTAGCCTTCTGCAGAACAGTATCCACAACTTGTTCTTCCAGCACAACCGAACGTACTTCGTTCAGCTGCTGGTCGTTCTTGTAGTACCAAGCTACAACCTGCTCAGGCTCCTGGTAGGCCGAGGCCATTTCCTGGATCATTTCGCGAACACGATCTTCGTCAGGCTTGAGGTCGAATTGCTTGACCACTTCTGCGACGACCAGACCCAGCACAACGCGGCGCTTGGCTTGCTCTTCGAACAGCTCGGCCGGCAGTTGGTCAGGCTTGATGTTGCCACCAAACTGCTGAACCGCTTGAACGCGCAGGCGATCCACTTCGTTGGACAGCAGAGCCTTAGGCACTTCGATCGGGTTGGCAGCCAGCAGGCCGTCCATTACCTGGTTCTTGACCTTGGACTTGATGGCCTGACGCAGCTCGCGCTCCATGTTCTTGCGAACTTCGGTGCGGAAGCCGTCGATACCGGTTTCCTTGATACCGAACTGAGCGAAGAACTCTTCGTTCAGCTCTGGCAGCTTAGGCTCGGATACGCTGTTGACCGTCACGGTGAACTCGGCGGCTTTGCCGGCCAGGTCCAGGTTCTGGTAGTCAGCTGGGAAGGTCAGGTTCAGAACGCGCTCTTCGCCGGCTTTTGCGCCAACCAGGCCGTCTTCGAAACCAGGGATCATGCGGTTGGAACCCAGCACCAGCTGAGTGCCCTTGGCGGAGCCGCCAGCGAATGCTTCGCCGTCAACCTTGCCAACGAAATCGATGTTCAGTTGATCTTCGTTCTGGGCAGCGCGATCGGCCACTTCAAAACGAGTGTTCTGCTTGCGCAGGATTTCCAGCATGTTGTCCAGGTCGGCATCAGCCACGTCGGCGCTCAGGCGCTCAACAGCGATGTCTTCGAAACCGGCAACGGTGAACTCCGGGAACACTTCGAATACGGCAACGTATTCCAGGTCTTTACCTGCTTCCAGGGACTTAGGCTCGATCGAAGGCGAGCCAGCCGGGTTCAGCTTGTGCTCAACAACAGCTTCGTAAAAAGAAGCCTGGATCACGTCACCCACAGCTTCCTGACGCGCATCGGCGCCAAAACGACGCTTGATTTCGCTCATTGGCACTTTGCCTGGACGGAAACCAGCGATTTTGGCCTTTTGGGCAGTCTGCTGCAGACGCTTGTTGACCGCAGTCTCAATACGCTCTGCCGGCACGGTGATGCTCAGGCGGCGCTCGATAGCAGTAGTATTTTCAACAGAAACTTGCATGGATATTCCTCGTTGCACAGACGTTAGCCGGCCGTTTCCGACCCCAGAATCAAGGGCATGCATTCTAGTGGGTCAAACTCAAGAAGTCACCCTACTGAAAACGGGTAGAAAAACAGCAGGCCATTTATAGGTTCAAGTGCACGCATGCACCTCATCCCGTTAGCAAATACAGCTCAACACGCCAGGGCTCTGCATCAACCCTTCTATATATAAAAGCGCCGAAACGCACGCCCCTGGCGACCGACCTTGCAAACAAGACCGGAGGGCACGGCGGCAGCATCGAGAAACACAAATACGACGAAACGCCCCGCCCTGAAACTCAAAACACTTAAACAAAAACGGCACAGCCCTTTTTCAGGTACTGCGCCGTTATCGCTATTAAATAGCTGTACCGACCCTGATATAGCCCTGGATCAGTTCTACACGCTCAAAACCGGCAACGATTCTAACGCCAAGGCATTGAGAATGCTTGCTTTTTCTTGGCGTCAAGCTGACTTGCACGGCCAATCGGAAATTTCTGACGCAAAAAAAAGCGCCAGATCACTGATCTGGCGCTTTTTCTGAATATGGGGTGGACGAAGGGGATCGAACCCTCGACAACGGGAGTCACAATCCCGTGCTCTACCAACTGAGCTACGCCCACCATATTGCATTAACAAAGAACTCACACATCTTCTTTGTCGAGCCTTACCGCGCCTGATGGCCCGGCAACGCTTTAATTGGTGCGGATGAAGAGACTCGAACTCTTACGCCTCGCGGCGCTGGAACCTAAATCCAGTGTGTCTACCAATTCCACCACATCCGCGCTTGAAGCTCTTAAAGCAAAGGCGCCAGATGATTAATCTGGCGCCTTTCTAAATATGGGGTGGACGAAGGGGATCGAACCCTCGACAACGGGAGTCACAATCCCGTGCTCTACCAACTGAGCTACGCCCACCATATAGCGCTACTTGTGCCAAAGCTGCCTAATGGCGCACCCGGCAGGACTCGAACCTGCGACCATCCGCTTAGAAGGCGGATGCTCTATCCAGCTGAGCTACGGGCGCCTTATTAATCTGTACTCTTGGAGGATTACAAACTAAGTGCTTCCAGCCTTACAGAACAGCAATTCTGCTCGACCTTCTTAAGCAGTGCTAGGCTGTGCCCGACAAGTGCGACGAATAGTATAGAGGGCCTTGAAACCCGTCAAATCTTTTTTGAAAAAAATTCATTTTATTTAAGGGGTTAGGCCAATTTGCAGACCAAGCGCCTTTGCCCTCACGTCCTGGCGTGCGAGAATACGCGCACTTTTCTTCCCCCTCTCGATGGTTAATCACGCGTAATGACTGCACAACTTATCGACGGCAAATCAATCGCCGCCAGCCTGCGCCAGCAGATCGCCAAACGCGTCACCGAGCGTAGCCAGCAAGGCCTGCGCACGCCTGGCCTCGCGGTGATCCTGGTCGGCAGCGATCCTGCCTCTCAGGTTTATGTCTCGCACAAGCGTAAAGACTGTGAAGAAGTCGGCTTTATTTCCAAAGCCTACGACTTGCCGGAGGACACCACCCAGCAGGCCCTTACCGACCTGATCGACAGCCTCAATGAAAACCCGAGCATCGACGGCATCCTGCTTCAACTGCCGCTGCCCGAGCATCTGGACGCTTCCCAATTGCTGGAACGCATTCGCCCGGACAAGGACGTCGACGGCTTCCACCCTTATAACGTCGGCCGTCTGGCCCAGCGCATCCCGCTGCTGCGCCCCTGCACGCCGAAAGGCATCATGACGCTGCTGGAAAGCACCGGTGTCGATCTGTACGGCCTCGATGCCGTGGTGGTCGGTGCTTCCAACATCGTCGGTCGCCCGATGGCCATGGAACTGCTGCTGGCTGGCTGCACCGTGACCGTCACCCACCGCTTCACCAAGGACCTCGCCGGCCATGTCGGCCGTGCCGATCTGGTGGTGGTTGCCGCCGGCAAGCCGGGCCTGGTCAAGGGTGAGTGGATCAAGGAAGGCGCCATCGTCATCGACGTAGGCATCAACCGCCAGGAAGACGGCAAGCTGGTAGGCGATGTGGTGTACGAAACCGCCCTGCCCCGCGCTGGCTGGATCACACCAGTACCCGGCGGTGTCGGCCCGATGACCCGTGCCTGCCTGTTGGAAAACACGCTGTATGCGGCAGAAACGCTGCACAGCTAATAACCCGTCGTACTGAAAAAGCCCTGCCTTATAGCAGGGCTTTTTAATGCGCGGATAAAACCCGTTTTTTGTTAGTTTTTAAGCACTTTCGTCTGGTTCTCGAAGAACATTCGACAGTTTCTGATCCATACTCCTAAAATGTAACGGCATTTGTCATAAAACCCGTTTCCAAACGGTATTTCCTTACTTTTTAGCGAGTTCATCCGCGTGAAAATTCGTCTCTCTATTGTCAGCCTATTTTTCGCATTTACAGGCACCTTCGCGCACGCAGCCGAAACCACTCTGGCTCCGCGTGATACCTCCAAACTGCAAATCGCTTCCGGCAGCGCCATGCTGGTCGACCTGCAAACCAACAAAGTCATCTATTCCAGCAACCCCGATGTGGTGGTGCCGATCGCTTCCGTGAGCAAGCTGATGACCGGCCTGATCGTGCTGGAAGCCAAGCAAAACATGGATGAATACATCGACATCAACATCAAAGACACGCCGGAAATGAAAGGCGTGTTCTCCCGAGTGAAAATCGGTAGCGAAATGCCCCGCAAGGAAATGCTGCTGATCGCCCTGATGTCCTCCGAAAACCGCGCTGCCGCGAGCCTGGCGCACCACTACCCTGGCGGCTACCCGGCCTTCATCGCCGCCATGAACGCCAAAGCCAAGGCGCTGGGCATGACCAGCACTCACTACGTCGAGCCTACCGGCCTGTCGATTCACAACGTGTCCACCGCCCGTGACCTGAGCAAGCTGTTGGCCGCCGCACGCAAATACCCGCTGCTCAGCCAACTGAGCACGACCAAAGAAAAGACCGTGTCGTTCCGTAAACCCAACTACACCTTGGGTTTCTCCAACACCGACCACCTGATCAACCGTGCCAAATGGGATATCAAACTGACCAAGACCGGTTTCACCAACCAGGCCGGCCACTGCCTGGTCCTGGTCACCAGCATGGGTAACCGCCCGGTGTCGCTGGTCATTCTTGATGCCTTCGGCAAGTTCACTCACTTCGCCGATGCCACGCGTATCCGCAATTGGGTTGAGACCGGCAAAAGTGGTTCGGTGCCGGACGTCGCGTTGCGCTACAAGGCCGACAAGAACCTGAAGAATCGCCCGAACGCGGCTGAAGTACGTCGCTGAGCAACGCCGTTCGAAGATGGAAGGCTGGCTTGCCGGTATCGCGGGCAAGCCAGCCTCCCGTACTGTTGAACCCTGGGTAGGTTATTTCCTTTCTGCCAGCACCTTGAGTGCCTGCGCCGCTGACTGCTCCTGGCCGGCTTGGGCGGTCGCGTTAGCCGCCTCCCGCCAGCGCTGCGCATCTACATTTGCCGGCAACTGGCTCGGACGCTGGGTCAGGATGCCCCAGTGACCGGCACTCTTCCACGCCGACTCAAAATCGCTGAAGCTCATCAACAAACGTCGTTCCTTGCCCGAGCGCAGCAGCACGGTGCTCTTCTGCTGATTGAACCCCACCACCACGACGTACCGCGCGCCGGACCAGAAGCTTGAGTCGATCCGCGCCATCACCGGATACCCCGCGGCCACCTGTTCCAGTACCGCCGTGAGCCGGCTATCCAGCGGGTACACCATCAGCCCGTATTCACGCGCAAGGACCTGCATGTTGCGCTCAAGATCAGCTTCAGCGCCGGGCAGGTGCAGCGGTTTATCCAGCAAGCCGGGTGTCATCACAATGCCTTGTTGCGACAGCATGCTGGCTAAAGCCGATGGACCACTCAGGTAAGCCTCACTGCGAAAGGCCGGCACCCCGGTGAGTTCGACACGCTCCGGCAAGCCCGCCAGTTTCGAGGGGTGACCGGAACAGGCGGCAAGCCCGAGGGCGCATGCCAGCAGCAAAGAAGTTTTAATGTTCGAACGTAACCGCAATTTTTGACTCGCTTGATCAACGGCCGGTGAGGGCCCTGATCATAGCCCAATCGCGTTTAGGTAACAGAGAGGAGGCGCGGATATAGCAAACAAGTTGGATGGACTCGACCATTGGTCAATAGCACGCAACCGCCAGGTAGCTAGACTGTCCATTGAGAAGACTGTGTGTGCCCCCAGCGGGGCGAAAGGAGGCCAGAATGAGCCTTGCAACGACGATTTTCCTGTTGATCTGCGGTTGGCTGGCGGTCGCCAGCGCCATGTTGTGGGGCGTGATGCGCGTGACCCGCCGGCATCATCACCCCCACGTCAGACCTGCTGCACCGGCCAAGCCCCACAAGGCGGCGGCGCACCACGCTTAGCCTGGCATGCAATTGAAGTCTTGAGTCGCCGCGACTTCCTTGCCGTGACCGTCCTTGAGGACGGCACGTACGGTGGTGCCCAGGCTCGATTCCGCCAACGTGTAGTGTTCCCCCGCCTTGAAGTGCTTGTACTCGACCCGGCCCTGGCAGTCTTGCTGGTTGTCGTCGCCCGCCTCTTCTTCAAATAACGTCACGTCCAGACGGTGGTCGCCCGGAGTCACTTCAAAGTAGCGGCCGTCATCCACGCGCTTGCCGTCGACGCGCTCGGCCATCAGGTCGTTCGGGGCCTCTTCTGTCAATCCTATCCACGCTTCGCTCGGGTCAGCCTTGGGCAGCGGGCCGGCACACGCCGACAACAACAGAACAGCGCCGAGGGCGGGAATCAACAACAGGGGTTTGAGTGCTTTAAATGTCATGGCAGGGCTCCAAAAAAGAACGTTGTCCGGATCTGAAAGGTGTCGAGTCCGATGGGGGACAAGCTTGGAGACCCACCCTTTGTAGAACAAATGAATACATATGAAACGATCTTCAGCGCTTAACTAAATGTTCCTTCACCTGGCTGAAAGGTGCGTGTTAGGTGGGTCGGGCAAGACTGCCGGGGTTTGCAATCCTGCTCCTTCGGAGGTTCACGCATGCTCGGGCTGGTAAAGACCGCACTGCAAAAGCCGTACACGTTCATCGTGTTGGCCATATTCATCTGCATCATCGGGCCGATGGCGGCCCTGCGAACCCCTACGGATGTGTTCCCCGATATCGGCATACCCGTCGTCGCCGTCGTCTGGCAGTACAACGGCCTGTCACCGGACGCCATGGCCGGTCGGGTGATCTACACCTACGAACGTTCACTGAGCACCACCGTTAACGACATCGAACACATCGAATCGCAATCGCTGCCCGGCATGGGCATCGTGAAAATCTTCTTCCAACCCGGCGTGGACATCCGCACCGCCAACGCCCAAGTGACGGCGGTTTCACAAACCGTGCTCAAGCAGATGCCACCGGGCATCACGCCGCCGTTGATCCTTAACTACAGCGCCTCCACGGTGCCGATCCTGCAAATGGCGTTCTCCAGCCCCAGCCTCTCGGAAGCCAAGATCCGCGACCTGGTGCAGAACAATATCCGGCTGCCGTTGAGTGCCCTGCCCGGCCTGGCCATGCCGACGCCAATGGGCGGCAAGCAACGCCAGATCACCCTCGACCTTGACCCGCAGGCGCTGGCCGCCAAAGGTTTGTCGGCGCAGGACGTAGGCAATGCCCTGGCACTGCAAAACCAGATCATCCCGGTGGGCACCGCCAAGCTCGGCCCCAACGAATACACGATCCTGCTCAACAACAGCCCCAAGGCGATTGACGAGCTGAACGACCTGCCGATCAAGACCGTCGACGGCGCCATCATCACCATTGGCCAAGTGGCCCACGTGCGTGACGGCTCGCCGCCGCAGACCAACATCGTGCGCGTCGACGGTCACCGCGCAGTACTCATGCCGGCCTTGAAAAACGGCAGCATCTCGACCCTGTCGATCATCGATGGCATCCGCCAGATGCTGCCGCGTATCAACGAAACCCTGCCGCCGTCGCTGAAGACTTCGCTGTTGGGTGACGCCTCGGTGTTCGTCAAGCAGTCGGTAGGCAGCGTGGCCCAGGAAGGCATCATCGCCGCACTGCTGACCAGTGCGATGATCCTGCTGTTTCTCGGCAGCTGGCGCTCGACACTGATCATCGCCGCGTCGATTCCCCTGGCGGTGCTGTCCGCCATCGCACTGCTGGCCGTCAGCGGGCAAACCCTCAACGTGATGACCCTCGGCGGGCTGGCGTTGGCGGTGGGGATTTTGGTGGACGACGCCACGGTGACCATCGAAAACATCAACTGGCACCTGGAGCAAGGCAAGGCGGTAAAGACCGCGATCCTCGACGGCGCCGCGCAAATTGTCGGTCCGGCGTTCGTCTCGCTGCTGTGCATCTGCATCGTGTTTGTGCCGATGTTCCTGCTGCAAGGCATCGCCGGCTACCTGTTCCGGCCGATGGCCCTCGCGGTGATCTTCGCCATGGCCAGCTCGTTCATCCTTTCGCGCACCCTGGTGCCAACGCTGGCGATGTTCCTGCTCAAGCCACATATGCCGGAACAAGGCGCAGGGCATCACCCGGAAGATCAATTCATCAACCACCACGAGGGTGAGCAGCACAACAAACCTCGCAATCGTGTGCTGCAAGCAGTGCTGAATTTCCAGCAAGGGTTCGAGCGGCACTTCTCGACTATCCGCGATACCTACCACGGTCTGTTGACGCTGGCCCTCGGCGCCCGCAAGCGCTTTATCGTCGGCTTCCTGGCCTGCGTGCTGGCGTCGTTCCTGCTGCTGCCGAGCCTGGGCCAGGACTTCTTCCCGGCCACCGACGCCGGCGCCCTCGCCCTTCACGTACGTTTGCCGCTGGGCACGCGGATTGAAGAAAGCGCCGCCGCCTTCGACCGGATTGAAGCGCGGATTCGCGAAGTAATCCCGGCCGAAGAACTCGACACCATCGTCGACAACATCGGCATTCCGCTCAGCGGCATCGACATGGCCTACAGCAGCAGCGGCACCATCGGCCCACAGGATGGCGACATTCAAGTCAGCCTGAAAAAGCACCACGCACCGACTGCCGATTACGTAAAAAAACTGCGTGAAGCCTTGCCGGAAAGTTTCCCCGGCAGCCACTTCGCCTTCCTGCCCGCGGATATCAGCAGCCAGATCCTCAACTTCGGTGCACCCGCGCCGCTGGATGTAAAAATTTCCGGGCGCAGCGATGCAGAAAACCGTGCCTACGCCGTGGAGCTTGAGCGGCGCCTGCAACACGTGCCGGGCATCGCCGACCTGCGTATCCAGCAGTCCACCGGCTACCCGTCGCTGCAAGTTAACGTCGACCGTATGCGCGCCAATGGCCTGGGCATCACCGAGCGTGACGTGACCAACAGCATGGTCGCCTCCCTCGCCGGCAGCTCGCAAACCGCGCCGACCTTCTGGCTCAACCCGGCCAACGGCGTGTCGTATTCGATCGTCGCCGCCACCCCGCAATACCGCCTCGACAGCCTGCCGTCGCTGGAAGCCTTGCCGGTGACCGGTGCCAATGGCCAATCACAAATCCTCGGCGGCGTGGCGACCATCGCGCGCGTGCAAAGCCCGGCAGTCGTGACCCACTACAACATCGAACCGACCCTGGACCTGTACGCCAACGTGCAAGGTCGCGACCTCGGTGGCGTGGCCCGCGACGTGCAAAAAGTGCTGGACGACACCGCCTCCATGCGCCCCAAAGGTGCGGTGATCAGCCTGCACGGGCAGATCGATGCCCTGCATGAAGCGTTCAGTGGTTTGAGCTTTGGTTTGCTTGGCGCGGTGGTGCTGATCTACCTGCTGATCGTGGTCAACTTCCAATCGTGGGCCGACCCTTTCGTGATCATCACGGCACTGCCGGCGGCGCTGGCAGGGATTGTGTGGATGCTGTTCCTCAGCGGCACCTCGCTGTCGGTGCCGGCACTCACCGGCGCCATCCTGTGCATGGGCGTGGCCACCGCCAACTCGATCCTGGTGGTGAGCTTTTGTCGTGAACGCCTGGCCGAACATGGCGATGCACTGAAGGCCGCCCTGGAAGCCGGTTACACGCGCTTCCGGCCGGTGTGCATGACCGCGCTGGCGATGATCATCGGCATGCTGCCGCTGGCAATTTCCGAGGAGCAGAACGCCCCGCTTGGCCGTGCCGTTATCGGTGGCTTGATCTTCGCCACCGTCGCCACTTTGTTGTTTGTTCCCGTGGTCTTCAGCCTGGTCCACGGTCGTCACCCTACTCGCGCAGTTGCTGGAGAAACTTCACATGTCGTCTGATCACAACCCCTCGCGCAAGCGTCTGATGCTCATGGGTGTCGGCGGCCTGACACTGGCCGCCCTGTTGGTCGCCAACGGCCTGCACGCCCGCACGATGCACGAACAATCGGTCACCGCCTGGACCGAAACCGCCGCGATCCCGCAAGTGATGGTGTTCCAACCGAAACAGAACGTGGCCGGCGACACCTTGCGCCTGCCCGCGCACCTTGAGGCCTGGAGCAAGGCGCCGATTCACGCGCGGGTCAGCGGCTACTTGAAAGACTGGAAAGCCGACATCGGTACCCAGGTCAAAGCCGGGCAAGTCCTCGCCGAAATCGACAGCCCGGACCTTGACCAGCAACTGGCGCAAACCCACGCCCGCCTGGTGCAGGAACAGGCCAACGCGCGCCTGGCCGAAACCACCGCCACGCGCTGGCAAAACCTGTTGGCCAGCCATTCGGTGTCGCGTCAGGAGGCCGATGAAAAAACCTCCAACGCCGCCGCGGCCAAAGCCAACGCCGAGGCGGCGGCGGCCGACTATGCGCGGCTGTCCGCCCTGGAAAGCTACAAGACCATCCGCGCACCGTTCGCCGGCACCATCACCGCGCGCAACACCGACATTGGCCAGTTGATCAAGGCCGACACCGACAGCGATCCCGAGCTGTTCAACATCGCCGACACCCACCAGTTGCGCCTCTACGTGCCGGTGCCGCAGAACTACGCGGCGGTCATCCACCCCGGCCTCGAAGCCGAGTTGACCGTGCCCGAGCACCCCGGCGAGCACTTCAAGGCGCGCCTGATCGGCGACTCCACCGCCATCGACCGCCGCTCCGGCACCTTGCTCGCCCAGTTCGTGGCCGACAACCCCAACGGCGAATTGCTGCCTGGCGATTACGCTGAAGCCACCCTGCCGATTCCAGCGGACACCCATGGCGTGAGCATCCCGGCGAGTGCCCTGATCTTCCGCGCCCAAGGCACCCAGGTCGCCGTGCTGGATGCGCACAACCATGTGCACTTGCAAGACATCCACATCGGCCTCGACCTCGGCGAGCGTCTGGTGATCGACCAAGGCCTGAAGCCCGCCGACCGTGTCGTCGATAACCCGCCGGACGCCCTGCGCGAGGGCGACCCCGTGCAACTCGCCGACGCCGGAGGTGCGCATGCGCCCAAGGCTTAACCCCCTCGCGGCGTTGGTGCTGCTGGCCTTGCAGGGTTGCTCGCTGGCGCCCACGTATACGGTGCCGTCGGTCGACCTGCCGGCCGGCTACCGCGAACAAACCAGTGATGGCCCGTGGCACAGTGCGCAACCGTCCGATCAACTGGCGCCCGAATGGTGGAAGCTCTACAACGATTCGCGCCTCAATGACCTGCAACAACAACTGCTCAAGGCCAACCCGGACCTCGCGGCGGCGCTGGCGCACTTCGATGCGTCCCAGGCCTATGCCAGCCAGTTACATGCCGGGTTGTTCCCGCAGATTAGCGCCAGCGCACAGCCGTTACGCCAGCGTCAATCCGACTCGCGACCGCTGCGAGGCGATACCCAGCCGTCGGTCTACAACAGCAATACGGCGGGCTTTTCGTTGAGCTATGACTTGGACCTGTGGGGCAAAATCCGCAACCAGGTCGCGGCAGGCGATGCCCAGGCGCAAGCCTCCGGGGATGACCTGGCGGTGGCGCGCCTGAGCCTGCAGCATCAATTGGCGACGCTGTATGTGCAGCTCAATGGGCTGGATGCGCAGCGCCGGATTCTGAATAGCTCGCTGGATGATTTCAGCCAGGCATTGCAACTGACGCGCAGTCGTTATGAGGGCCAGATTGCCTCGGAGCTGGACCTGACCCGCGCGCAAAATCAACTGGCCGAAGCCAAGGCGCAACTGGACGAAGTGCGCGGCCAGCGCAACCTGACCGAGCATGCGATTGGCGAACTGGTGGGTGTCGCAGCCAGCGACTTCAGGTTGCCGGCGAGTCAACAATTGATCGCGTTGCCGGGGATTCCCTCTCAACTGCCGAGCCACCTGCTGCAACGTCGTCCGGACATCGCCGCAGCGGAACGCCGGGTGTTCGCAGCCAACGCGAATATCGGCGTGGCGAAAGCGGCGTGGTACCCGGACTTCAGTTTGACCGGGTTGATCGGCGGCCAGACACAAGGGGTCGGTAATTTGCTGTCCGCCGGTAATCGCTATTGGGCGCTGGGGCCGCTGGTTAATTTGCCGATCTTTGACGGTGGACGCTTGAGTGCCAACGAGCGACAGGCCAAGGCCGAGTTTGAAGAGGCTGCGGCGCAGTACCGCAGTCATGTACTGAAAGCCGTGCGTGAGGTGGAAGACAACCTCGCGCAACTGCGCGACTTGCAGCAGGAGGCCCAGGATGAGCAGGCAGCGGCAGATGCCGCGCAGCATACGCAATCGCTAGCGATGAACAGCTATCAGGCGGGAGCCGTCAGCTACCTGGACGTGGTAACCGCGCAGACGGCGGCGTTGCAGGCGCAACGCACATTGCAGGCGGTGCAGACGCGGCAATTGCAGGCAAGTGTGGGATTAGTCACCGCGCTCGGCGGCGGCTGGCAACCCGGCGCCTGATAAATGGGGGAGGGACTTGCTCCCTCCCCCCTCAATACTGCGGTAGACACACACTGTATGAAAACCGCTGCCCCCTGTGGGAGGGGGCTTGCTCCCGATAGCAACCTCTTAGACACATCCTGCCAAAAGCCTGTCGACCCTCCTCGTGACACCCGATCTAGCCTCTCAACACACACCCTGAGAGAGGCCAAGGAATGCCTGAACTACCCGCTTCACACCGTTTGCGCATAGGCCGATTCAGCGAACCAAACCGCATCTACCTGATCACCACCAACACTCACGAACGCACACCGATATTCAGCGCCTTCCACCTCGGTCGCTTAGTTGTCTGGCAATTGCGGGTCGCCCAGTACCAAGGGCTGGCAAACTCCCTGGCGTGGGTGATCATGCCAGACCATTTCCATTGGCTGCTGGAACTGCAAAAAGGCTCGCTGGCGGACCTGATGTGTCAGGTGAAATCTAAAAGCACGCGAAACGTGAACGGTGTCACGGGGCGCAAGGGACGGCTTTGGCAGGAAAGCTTCCATGACCGGGCGCTACGCAAGGAAGACGACTTGGTGAAAATGGCCAGGTAGGTGGTGGCCAATCCATTGCGCGCGGGATTAGTGAAGAAGATTGGCGACTACCCGTTGTGGGATGCGATTTGGGTATAGGTCGAGACCGAGTCGCCGCTATCGGGAGCAAGCCCCCTCCCACATGTTCCTACGGCATTTCAGGCGGCCAGTTTGCCGCTGGCGATTGCTGCCGAAGCGGCCAGCATTGCCCTTAACAACACCGCACACCCGGCTGCCAGATCGTCCGGCGCGGCGTTTTCGATTTCGTTATGGCTGATGCCGCCTTCACAGGGCACAAAGATCATCCCGGCCGGGCCGAGTTCGGCGACGAAGATCGCGTCGTGCCCTGCCCCGCTGACGATGTCCATGTTCGGCAGCCCCAACCCATTCGCCGCGTCACGCACAGCGTCCACGCAACCCTTGTCGAAGTACAACGGCGGGAAGTCGGCGGTCGGTTCCATTTCAAAACTCAAGCCGTGCTTGGCACAGGTGTCGTCGATCACCTTGCGCACTTCGGCAATCATCGAATCCAGGCGTGCCGGTTCCAGATGACGAAAGTCCAGGGTCATGCGCACTTCACCCGGGATCACATTGCGCGAGCCAGGATAGGCCTGCAAACAACCCACGGTGCCGCACGCATGCGGCTGGTGCCCCAACGCCGCCGCATTCACGGCAGCCACCACTGCCGCCGCGCCCACCAGAGCATCCTTGCGCAGGTGCATCGGCGTCGGCCCCGCATGGGCTTCAACGCCGCGCAGCTTCAGGTCGAACCACTTTTGCCCCAAGGCTCCCAGCACCACGCCGATGGTTTTCTTCTCATCCTCAAGAATCGGGCCTTGTTCGATATGGGCCTCGAAATACGCGCCGACCTTGTGCCCGCTCTCTGGCCGCGTGCCCGCATAGCCAATCGCATTCAATGCATCGCCGACGCTGACTCCGTCCACGTCGACTTTGGCCAGGGTATCGGCCAGGGTGAATTTCTCGGCAAACACCCCGGAACCCATCATGCACGGCGGGAAGCGCGAGCCTTCCTCGTTGGTCCACACCACCACTTCCAGCGGCGCTTCGGTTTCGATGTTGAGGTCATTGAGGGTGCGCAGCACCTCGACACCCGCCAGCACGCCGAAGCACCCGTCGAATTTACCGCCCGTGGGCTGAGTGTCGATATGGCTGCCGGTCATCACCGGTGGCAGGTTGGGATTGCGTCCCGGGCGGCGCGCGAAGATGTTGCCGATGCCGTCGACGGTCACGCTGCAACCCGCCGCCTCACACCACTGCACAAAAAGATCGCGAGCCTTGCGGTCAAGGTCAGTGAGGGCCAGGCGGCATACGCCGCCCTTGGGCGTTGCGCCGAGCTTGGCCAGGTCCATCAGGGATTGCCACAAGCGGTCGCGGTTGATGTGCTGATGGGTGGATTGCAGAACGTCCAGGGCAGCGTTCATGGGGATCTCCTCAGGCTACATTTCTTATGAGTTGACTCGATTCCAGTACTGGAATGAGGTCATCCATGTGGGAGCGGGCGTGCTCGCGAATGCAGTCTGTCAGCGACTGATGCGCTGACTGACTCAACGCTTTCGCGAGCACGCCCGCGCCCACAGTTGGCTTGCCTTTCAATCTTTTATAACGGCGTTTTCAGCGCCAACGGGCTGGCTCTGCGCTTGGCATTCAGGCCGTAATACAGCAAGCCGCCCAACGCCGAACCGGTGAACCAGCCGTAGCTGTAGAACCAGCTGAAGGCATCACTGCCCAGCGACAACAGGGTCAGCACCACCGGCACGCCGAAGGCGACAAAGCCACTCCAGTTCCACGCAGGATAAACGTCATCGCGGTACAGGCCGGCCAGGTCCAACTGCTGTTTGCGTGTGATGAAGTAGTCCACCACCATGATCCCGGCAATCGGCCCCAACAGGCTTGAGTAACCCAGCAACCAGTTGGAATAGACCGTTTCCAGGCTCACATCCGAAACGATCAGCCCGAGTTTTTTCAGCAACTCATGCCCCATCAACACCAGACCGACCAGGCCGGTGAGGATGACCGCCGTGGTGCGGTTGATCAGCTTGGGCGCGATGTTCTGGAAGTCGTTGGTGGGCGAGACGATGTTGGCTGCGGTGTTGGTGGACAAGGTGGCGATGATGATCAGCAGCATGGCAATGGCCACCCACACCGGGCTCTGGATATGCCCGATCAGGGTCACCGGATCAGAGACGCTGACGCCCACCAGTTTCACCGACGCGGCAGTCATGATCACGCCGAGGGCGGCGAACAGGAACATGGTCAGCGGCAGCCCGAAAATCTGCCCGAGAATCTGGTCTTTCTGGCTTTTGGCGTAGCGGCTGAAGTCGGGAATATTCAGCGACAAGGTGGCCCAGAAGCCCACCATCGCAGTAAGCCCCGCCATGAAGTAACCGGTCAGACTCGCGCCTTCAGGCCGTTTGGGGGGAATCGCCATCAGCTCGCTGAGCGATACATTCGGCATTGCCCACACCAGCAGGCCAATCCCCACCGCCACCAACAACGGCGCCGACAGGGTTTCCAGGCGCTTGATCGACTCGGCGCCGCGCAGCACCACCCACAAATTCAAGGTCCAGAAAATCATGAAGCCGATCACTTCACCGGTGCCGCCAAGGGCTTTCCAACCCTCGAAAATCGAGCCCAGAAACAGGTGAATCGCCAACCCGCCAAACATCGTCTGGATGCCAAACCAGCCACACGCCACCAGCGCCCGAATCAAACACGGCACGTTGGAACCGAGAATGCCAAAGGAAGAACGCAGCAATACCGGAAACGGAATGCCGTACTTGGTGCCGGGAAACGCGTTAAGGGTGAGCGGAATCAGCACCACGATATTGGCCAGCAGGATCGCCATCAACGCCTCGCCCACCGACAAACCGAAGTACGCGGTCAATACCCCGCCGAGGGTGTAGGTGGGCACGCAGATCGACATGCCGACCCACAGCGCGGTGATGTGCCATTTGTTCCAGGTGCGTTCGTGCACCTTCGTCGGTGCCATGTCGTGGTTGTAGCGAGGGCTGTCGAGGACGTCGGGGCCGGCGTCGAGTTCGTACAGGCCGTTGCGCTCAATGACTTGCGATCTGTTCTGTTGCATGGCCGCTCCACGGTTTTTTCGAATTATTGTTGCTCACCCCCACGCTGAGTGCGGGGTGGCCGGAGTACCTCGTAAACAACATGACATCACGGGACCGGCCAGCCGCCACTGCACTCAATAACCGTGCCGACAACCGCCACTTAACCCGCACCGCTTATATAACCTGCTGATGTTTATCAGCTTTATTTCTTTATCCGATTGGCCCCTCGGTACTGTCCGCGCCACTCAGGCTAACTAACGCGGAAGTTGTCCGACGCCGCGGGACTCAATCTGGTGCAACACAATTATTTTTATTTCCCGCCCCCGTCAAGAGGCATCTCTCAAGCGTCTGATTTGCAATAAGAAATGTTGCTCAAATTGATAACCTGTCAAGTGCGTCAAAATGGTGAGAGGTCGCTACATTTTGGTGATATTTGTTTTTTATCCTTAATAATCAATACTTTAAACATGCTATATGCTTATAAAAAATCTTCTTGCTCATTATAAAAACTCGGGCTAGTTTCTATTCCTGTCATCGATGACAGGTTTTGAATAGCCATCGGCACGCAGCACTACAACACTTAGAACTGGCACCAGCCGGTCAAGCCTGTGAGGAACTCGACATGTCGCTGTTGATCCGTGGCGCCACCGTTATTACCCATGATGAACGTTACCGCGCCGATGTTTTATGCGCAGGCGGTCTAATTCGCGCGATTGGCACAGGTCTGGATGTTCCCGCCGGCACTGAAGTGCTCGACGGCAGCGGCCAATACCTGATGCCCGGCGGCATCGACCCCCACACCCATATGCAATTGCCCTTCATGGGCACCGTTGCCAGTGAAGACTTTTTCAGCGGCACCGCAGCAGGCCTTGCCGGGGGCACGACGTCGATCATCGACTTTGTGATTCCCAACCCGCAGCAGTCCTTGATGGAAGCCTTTCACCAGTGGCGCGGCTGGGCAGAAAAATCCGCCTCCGACTACGGCTTTCACGTGGCGATCACATGGTGGAGCGAACAAGTGCGTGAGGAGATGGCCGAGCTGGTCAGCCACCACGGCATCAACAGCTTCAAGCATTTCATGGCCTACAAGAACGCGATCATGGCGGCTGACGACACGCTGGTCGCCAGCTTCGAACGCTGCCTGGAGTTGGGCGCAGTGCCCACCGTGCATGCGGAAAACGGCGAACTGGTGTATCACCTGCAACGCAAGTTGATGGCCCAGGGCATCACCGGGCCGGAAGCGCATCCGCTGTCGCGCCCGTCGCAGGTGGAAGGTGAGGCGGCCAGCCGTGCGATCCGCATCGCCGAGACAATTGGTACGCCGCTGTACCTGGTGCACGTGTCAACCAAGGAAGCCCTGGACGAAATCACCTATGCCCGTGGCAAGGGCCAGCCGGTGTACGGCGAAGTGCTAGCCGGCCACTTGCTGCTGGACGACAGTGTCTACCAGCACCCCGACTGGCACACCGCTGCCGGTTATGTGATGAGCCCGCCGTTCCGCCCGCGCGGGCACCAGGAAGCGCTGTGGCACGGCCTGCAATCGGGCAACCTGCACACCACCGCCACCGACCACTGCTGCTTTTGCGCTGAGCAAAAAGCCGCAGGGCGTGATGACTTCAGCAAGATCCCCAACGGCACCGCCGGTATCGAAGACCGCATGGCGCTGCTGTGGCACGAAGGCGTGAACACCGGGCGGTTGTCGATGCAGGAGTTCGTTGCGCTGACGTCGACCAATACCGCGAAGATCTTCAATCTGTACCCGCGCAAAGGCGCGATCCGCGTGGGCGCCGATGCAGACCTGGTGCTGTGGGATCCCGAGGGCACGCGCACGATTTCGGCCAAGACCCACCACCAGAAAGTCGACTTCAACATCTTCGAAGGCAAGACCGTGCGCGGCGTGCCGAGCCACACCATCAGCCAGGGCAAGCTGGTCTGGGCCGATGGCGACCTGCGCGCCGAACGCGGTGCCGGGCGATATGTTGAACGCCCCGCGTACCCATCGGTGTTTGAGCAGTTGAGCAAGCGGGCGGAGCATTCCAGGCCCACTGCCGTGAAACGCTGATACCGCCAATCGGCGCCAGCACAGGCAACAAAGATGCCCGCTAGAGGCAATCCAAAAGAAACCGTGAGGCCAAAACCGTGATCCAGACCCTGACCCACCTCCCCCATCCCCATGAAGATGGGGCGACACTCGCCAGCCATTTCACCGACCTGGCGCCGCCGCTCAACGCCCGCCAGGCCCAACTGGAAGCCTCGCGCTGCCTGTATTGCTACGACGCGCCGTGCGTGAATGCGTGCCCCAGCGAGATCGATATCCCGTCGTTCATCCGCAATATCCACACCGAAAACGTGCAAGGCGCGGCGCAGAAAATCCTCTCGGCGAATATCCTCGGCGGCAGTTGCGCACGTGTTTGCCCCACCGAAATCCTGTGCCAGCAAGCCTGCGTGCGTAACAACGCCGAAGAATGCGCGCCGGTGTTGATCGGCCTGCTGCAACGTTACGCCATCGACAATGCGCACTTCAGCGAACACCCGTTCCAACGCGCTGCGCCGACCGGCAAACGCATCGCCGTGGTCGGCGCCGGACCAGCGGGTTTGGCCTGTGCCCATCGCGCCGCTTTGCACGGTCACGACGTGGTGATATTCGAAGCGCGCGAGAAGGCCGGTGGCCTGAATGAATACGGGATCGCCAAATACAAACTGGTCGATGACTTCGCCCAGAAGGAGCTGGAGTTCCTCTTGCAGATCGGCGGCATCGAGATCCGCCACGGTCAGCGCCTGGGCGACAACCTCACCTTGAGCGAACTGCACCAGCAATTCGATTCGGTATTCCTTGGCCTGGGCCTCGCCGCCAGCAAACAGCTCGGTTTACCCCACGAGGACGCCCCCGGACTGCTTGCCGCCACCGACTATATTCGCGAACTGCGCCAGGCCGACGACCTCTCGCAACTGCCTCTGGCCGACCGCTGTATCGTGCTCGGCGCGGGCAATACCGCCATCGACATGGCCGTGCAAATGGCCCGTCTCGGTGCGCGTGACGTGAACCTGGTGTACCGCCGTGGCCTTGCCGACATGGGCGCCACCCAGCATGAACAGGACATTGCCAAAGCCAATCAGGTACGGCTGCTGACCTGGGCCCAGCCCGAAGAGGTCTTGCTCGATGATCAGGGCCACGTACGCGGCATGCGTTTCGCCCGTACACGCATGGAAAACGGGCGACTGCACGCCACTGGCGAGACCTTCGAGCTGGCCGCCGACGCGATCTTCAAAGCCATCGGGCAAGGTTTCGATAACGCCGCACTGCACGACCCACTGGCCCAGCAACTGCACCGTGTGGGCGAAAGAATCTTCGTCGACGAACACCTGCGCACCAGCATTCCCGGGGTATACGCCGGCGGCGATTGCGTCAGCCTCGGCCAGGACCTCACGGTACAAGCAGTGCAACACGGCAAGCTGGCCGCCGAAGCCATGCACGCCCAACTCATGCTGAATGTGGAGGCTGCGTAATGGCCGATCTCTCGATTGTGTTCGCCGGTATCAAAGCCCCCAACCCGTTCTGGCTGGCCTCCGCGCCGCCCACCGACAAGGCCTACAACGTGGTCCGCGCGTTCGAAGCGGGCTGGGGCGGCGTGGTGTGGAAAACCCTCGGTGAAGACCCGGCGGCGGTCAACGTGTCGTCGCGCTACTCGGCGCACTACGGCGCCAACCGTGAAGTGCTGGGCATCAACAATATCGAGCTGATCACCGACCGCTCACTGGAGATCAACCTGCGGGAAATCACCCAGGTCAAAAAGGACTGGCCCGACCGCGCCCTGATCGTGTCGTTGATGGTGCCCTGCGTCGAAGAATCCTGGAAAGCTATCCTGCCGTTGGTGGAGGCCACCGGCTGCGACGGCATTGAGCTCAACTTCGGCTGCCCCCATGGCATGCCCGAACGCGGCATGGGCGCGGCGGTCGGCCAAGTCCCGGAGTATGTGGAACAGGTGACGCGTTGGTGCAAGACGTATTGCTCGCTGCCGGTGATCGTCAAGCTCACGCCGAATATCACCGACATTCGCGTGGCGGCACGCGCGGCGTATCGCGGGGGCGCGGATGCAGTGTCGTTGATCAACACCATCAACTCCATCACCAGTGTCGACCTTGAGCGCATGGTCGCCCTGCCCACGGTCGGCAGCCAAAGTACCCATGGCGGTTATTGCGGCTCGGCGGTGAAGCCGATCGCCTTGAACATGGTCGCGGAAATCGCTCGTGACCCACAGACCCAGGGCCTGCCTATCTGCGGGATTGGCGGCATCGGCAACTGGCGTGACGCGGCGGAATTCGTCGCCCTGGGGTGCGGCGCAGTGCAGGTGTGCACGGCGGCGATGCTGCATGGGTTTCGAATTGTCGAGGAGATGAAGGATGGCCTGTCGCGGTGGATGGACACCCAAGGCTACAAAAGCTTGCAGGAATTTTCCGGGCGGGCGGTGGGCAATACCACGGACTGGAAGTACCTGGACATCAACTACCAGGTGATTGCGAAGATTGACCAGGCCGCGTGCATTGGCTGCGGACGTTGCCATATTGCCTGTGAGGACACGTCGCACCAGGCCATCGCCAGTTTGAAACAGGCGGATGGCACGCACAAATACGAAGTCATTGACGATGAGTGCGTAGGCTGCAATTTGTGCCAGATCACCTGCCCGGTGGCCGATTGCATTGAGATGGTGCCGATAGAGACGGGGAAACCGTTTTTGAATTGGACCCAGGACCCGCGTAATCCTTACCGGGAGGCGGTGTAGCTGCTTGGACCACCCTCGCGAGCAAGCCCGCTCCCACCTTCGACTGCACTGCTTCAGACAAAACGCGGTCAACGGTGGGAGCGGGCATGCTCGCGAAGGGCCCTAAGCCTCACCCCACCTCTTAAGGCTCCAACCCAATCCCCCGTAGAATCACCCCCGTCACCGTCTGGATCGCCTTCTCAAACTGCATATCCGACAACGGCTGGTGATCATTCAAAATCTTCACCTGGTGATCAAAGTCCGCATAGTGCTGGGTCGACGCCCAAATCATATACAGCAAGCTCGACGGCTCCACTGGCAGGATGCGTTTGTCCTCCACCCATTGGCGAATTTTCGCTTCCTTCATCTTGGCCCAGTCGTACAGGCTTTCGTCCAGCGCCTCACCCAGTGTCGGCGCGCCGTGGATGATTTCATTGGCCCAGACTTTCGAGCCATACGGCCGCGTGCGCGAGCGCTGCATCTTGGCGCGGATGTAGCTGCTGAGCACCACCCGTGGGTCATCGAAGGTTTCGAAGCTCAGGGCATCCTGCTTCCACAACTCCAGCAGGTCGAACAGCACCGCGCTGTACAGCTCGCTCTTGGTGGTGAAGTAGTAATGCAGGTTGGAGCGCGGCAACTGCACTTCTTCGGCGATGTCAGCCATGGCGGTGCTGCCATAGCCTTTCTCAGCGAAGATTTTCTCCGCTGCCAGCAGAATTTTTTCGACGTTGACCCGACGAATGCCGATCTTGTGATTGCCCATAAATGCTGGAAGCCCACTCACTGTTAGATGCAATTGACCTTCGACACATCAACCCCCTGTCGCGCCTGCTTTGCGCCGTGCCCACGCACGTGGGGGCTGCGCGCGCCATAGCGTGCTGCAGGGACATCGGGTGATGAATCTTCAGATTCCAACGCCCTCCATCACATCACGAACCGCCACATTAGGCTACTCGCCGTCATGATATGCCGAGCAGATTGCTCGTCTGCACTGCGCTGGCGCAGGCCTTTGAGCGCCGTTGATCGACAGATCAGGCACAGCACCTGAAAGTCTGCAGGATTCCCCGGCAACGTCCGTCGTGATCGGGCTATTATCGGCGCATCTGAACCGGACGCCCCGACCTATGGCCGTTGACCTGCAAGCCCTCTATCCAAAATTGATACACCTGATGCTGGACACGGTGTTCGTGGTCGACAGCGACAACCTGATCGTCTTTGTGAGTGATGCCTGTGAAGCGCTGCTCGGTTACCGCGCCGACGAGCTGACCGGCACACTCATCACCGACTACATGCACCCGGAGGACCTGGCGCGCACGCGGGCCTCAATCATGCGGGTGATGAATGGCAAGCCTCACGTCGATTTCCGCAACCGCTATATCCGCAAGGATGGCAACGCCGTACACATCCTGTGGGCGGCGTTCTGGTCCGAAGAAGTCGGTGCGCGGATCGGCGTTGCCAGGGACGTAACCGCCCTCACCCAGGCCGAGGAAGAATTACGTTTCCTCGCCCATCATGATCCGCTGACGGCCCTCACCAACCGCTCGCTGTTCAACGCCGGGCTGGATTCGGCCCTGCAAGCCGCACAGCGCCACAACACGACGCTGGCGTTGCTGTTTCTGGACGTTAATGACTTTAAGGGCATCAACGATGGGCATGGGCATGCCGTGGGCGATCGGCTGCTCTGCGTGATCGCCCGCCGGCTGGAGCGCTGTGTGCGCGAGAGCGACCTGGTGGCTCGGATGGGCGGCGATGAATTCACCGTGCTGCTGACGGATATGCAGTCGCAGGAAGCGGTGTACGGGATAGTGGCGCAAATACTCGCGGTCATGGCCGAACCGTTGGGCGCCGAGTTTGACCGGGTCAAAATGCCGTCTTGCAGCGTGGGCGTGGCGTTTTATCCCGCGGACGGTGAGGACGCCGACACGCTGCTGAGCCACGCCGACAGTGATATGTACCGGATAAAACGGCAGCGAATTACTGTTAAGTGACGCGCTTTTCGCTGGTCAATCTCGCCGACAACACCAGGGCTTGGGGACTGCCACCGGCTCTAGACCGAGGCGACAGGGCATAATGAAACTTCATACGCGAACCTTCCCCCCCAAAAACGGATTGGTTAGGATCGCGATCCCCATGAAGGATCATTGCAATGACTATTCGACCTCGTGTGGCCGCCGACGACACAGTGCTGGGAGCGCTGTGGGAGCGCTCGGTACGGGCCACCCATGACTTCCTCCCCGAGGATGACATCCAGCGTTTGCTGCCCCTGGTCCGTGACACCTACCTGCCGATGCCCGCACTTGATGTATGGGTGTTCGAAGACAGTCAAGGCCTCGCCGGTTTTATCGCCACCGGCGGGCATAACGTGGAAATGCTGTTTATCGACCCCGACCGCCGTGGCCAGGGTATCGGCCGGCAATTGCTCGAGCATGCCCGCGCACGCCATGACACGCTCACGGTCGATGTTAATGAACAAAACTCGCAAGCCGTGGGTTTCTACCTGCACTATGGTTTTATCCAGGTCGCGCGCTCGCCGCTGGATGGCGAAGGCAAACCCTTTCCCCTGCTGCATATGGCATTACCAAAGCCCTCCACTGAAGGTACTGAACAATGTTGATCAAGAAAGCCCTGACCACCGTCACCCTGCTCGCTTCTCTGCTGGGCGCCTCGGCGGCATTTGCCCATGCCCACCTGAAAAGCCAAACACCCGCCGCCGACAGCACTGTCGTAGCGCCCGCTGACGTGCGCCTGACCTTCAGCGAAGGCGTCGAAGCGACCTTCACCAAGGTGTCGCTGAGCAAGGACGGCACCGAAGTTGCGATCAAAGGCCTGGAAACGCCGGACGCCGACAAGAAAACCCTGGTGGTCACGCCAGCCGCACCGCTGGCTCCCGGCACCTACAAAGTGGTGTGGAACGCCGTGTCGGTCGACACCCACAAGAGCAACGGTGAATACAGCTTCAAGGTCGGCCAATAACCCATGGCGACCCTGCTGGTGCTGTGTCGCTTCCTGCATTTCATCGTCGTGCTGTTGATGTTCGGGGCCTGCGTGTTCAGGCCCTGGCTCTTGGGCGCTGAACCGCAGCCGACACTGGACCGGCAACTGCTGCGCATCCACCGTGCCTTGGCAGGCCTGGGGCTGGGCTCCGGGGTGGCCTGGTTGCTGTTAATCACCGCCAGCATGGCCGGCAGTTGGGAGGCGGCCCTGCAACCGGCAACCGTGCAATTGGTGCTGGGCAAAACCTTTTTCGGCCAGGTGTGGGTCTGGCATTTATTGCTCAACCTGCTGCTGGTCATCGTGCTGATCAAACCCTGGCCGCTGTTGCGCCTGCCGTTGAGCGCACTGCTGCTGGCGACGCTGGCCCCCGTTGGCCATGGCGCCATGCTCAATGGGCTGAGCGGGCAATTGCTGATTCTGAATCAGGTGGTGCACCTGGTATGCGTCGGTGCCTGGCTCGGTGGGCTGTTGTTGCTGGTGTTGATCCTCAGGCAGTCGCCGACGCACGCACTGCAAGCCATCCTCAAACGCTTCAGCGGCGTGGGTTACGGCCTGGTCGCCGGCCTGCTGGTGACGGGTTTGATCAATGTGCGCGTGCTGACCGGGCAGCTATGGCCCACGCCGTTGTTCACCGGCTTTGCGCTGATTCTGTTGATCAAAGTGCTGCTGGTGCTGGGCATGTTGGCGCTGGCGCTGCTGAACCGACTACGCATCGAGCATGGCGAGCAACGGCTGGGCAGTCTGAAAGCCAGCGTGATGCTGGAATGGCTGTTAGGCGTTTGTGCAGTCGCCGCTGTTTCCCTCCTTGGCACCCTTCCTCCGATGGTGATGGCCGGCTGAGTTCACCGCACGTTCAAGTCCCACTCGATGACCTGCGGGCGCGGGCTTGCTCGCAAATGTGGCAGATCAGGCCATACACCTGGCGATGGCTACGCCGCTTTGGCGAGCAAACCCGTTCCCACACGGACGCGCCCAACTCAGAGCGTTCATGCATAGTCATCGTATAACTTCTGCTTGACACTCCCCGAAAACCTCGCAAATATCTCGCCAAATGTTGTACGACGACGTACGACAAATAATAAAAACAACAAACGAAACGGAGCCTCACTGTGAGTCAATTCGCCCGCCCTTTCTCTTCGCGTCTCGGTCTTATCGGCTTCAGCAGCCTGGCAGTCACCCTGCCCCTCAACGCCCAGGCCGACGGTTTTATCGATGACGCCACGGCCACACTTAACCTGCGCAACGCCTACTTCAACCGTAACTTCACCAACCCGACCTATCCTCAGGCCAAGGCAGAAGAGTGGACGCAGAACTTCATCCTCGATGCAAAATCCGGCTTCACCCAAGGCACCGTCGGTTTCGGGCTTGATGTGTTGGGCCTGTATTCGCAGAAGCTCGATGGCGGTAAAGGCACCGGGGGCACGCAACTGTTACCTATCGGCCGTGACGGGCACCCCGCCGACAATTTCGGACGCCTGGGCGTGGCGCTGAAAACCAGACTGTCGAAGACCGAATTGAAAGTCGGCGAATGGATGCCGGTGCTGCCGATCTTGCGCTCCGATGATGGCCGGTCCCTGCCCCAGACCTTTCGCGGGGGACAGGTTACCTCCAATGAAATCGCCGGGATGACCCTTTATGGCGGGCAGTTTCGCGGTAACAGCCCGCGTAACGATGCGAGCATGGAAGACATGTTCATGAACGGCAAAGCCGCGTTCACCTCCAACCGTTTCAATTTTGCCGGCGGCGAATACAGCTTCAACAACAAACGCACCCAAGTCGGCGTGTGGTACGCCGAACTGAGCGATATCTACCAGCAACAGTTTTTCAACCTGACGCACAGCCAGCCCATAGGCGACTGGACCCTGGGCGCCAACCTCGGTTACTTCAATGGCAAGGAAGACGGCAGCGCCCTGGCCGGTGACCTGAACAACAAGACCCTCTCCGCCTTGCTCTCGGCCCGATACAACGGCAACACCTTCTATGTGGGCGTGCAGAAACTGACCGGTGACAGCCTGTGGATGAGGGTTAATGGCACCAGCGGCGGCACCCTGGCCAACGACAGCTACAACTCCAGCTATGACAACGCCAGGGAAAAATCCTGGCAAGTGCGCCATGACTTCAACTTCGTGGTGCTCGGTATTCCCGGGCTGACCATGATGAACCGCTATATCAGCGGCAGTAACGTACACACCGGCGCGATCACGGATGGCAAGGAATGGGGGCGCGAATCGGAACTTGCCTACACCGTGCAAAGCGGTGCGTTGAAGAACCTGAACGTGCGCTGGAGGAACTCGACCCTGCGTCGGGATTTCAGCAACAATGAATTTGATGAGAATCGGCTCTTTATCAGCTACCCGATTTCCTTGTTGTAACTCGGTCAATGGGGGAGCTGGCTTGCCTGCGATAGCGGTGTATCAGTAACCGCACTATCAACTGACCGACCACCATCGCAAGCCAGCGCCCACAATGAGTCACTTGTCATCAGGAAGAACGTTGACAACGCAGGGAATGCAAAACGATACTTCCACCAAGTCATACGACAACCTACAACAATAATGGAACCCTCATGACCCCCCCTACAAACGTACCCGTTCCCTTCAACCGCCTGCTGCTCACCGGTGCCGCCGGCGGCCTGGGTAAAGTCTTGCGCGAACGCCTGCGCCCTTACGCCAAGGTGCTGCGCCTGTCGGACATCGCCGACATGGCCCCGGCCATCGATGCCGGCGAAGAAGTGCAGCCGTGCGACCTCGCCGATAAACAAGCGGTGCACCATTTGGTAGAAGGCGTCGACGCCATCCTGCATTTTGGCGGCGTCTCGGTAGAGCGTTCGTTCGAAGACGTGCTCGGCGCCAATATCTGCGGGATTTTCCATATCTATGAAGCCGCCCGCCGCCAGGGTGTGAAGCGCGTGATCTTCGCCAGTTCCAACCATGTGATCGGCTTCTACAAGCAAGGCGAAACCATCGACGCACACTCGCCGCGCCGCCCGGACAGCTACTACGGTTTGTCCAAGTCCTACGGTGAAGACATGGCGAGTTTCTACTTTGATCGCTATGGCATCGAGACCGTGAGCATCCGCATCGGCTCCTCATTCGCCGAGCCGCAAAACCGCCGGATGATGCACACCTGGCTGAGTTTCGATGACCTGACTCAACTGCTCGAACGCGCGCTGTACACACCGAACGTCGGCCACACCGTGGTCTATGGCATGTCGGATAACCTCGACACCTGGTGGGACAACCGCTACGCCGCGCACCTGGGTTATGCGCCCAAGGACACCTCCGAAGTGTTCCGGGCGCAGGTCGAAACGCTGCCACCCGTCGCTGCCGATGACCCGGCGAAACGCTATCAAGGCGGCGCATTCTGCGCGGCGGGACCGTTCGGTGACTGACCGCACAGCAACCCAAGGGAATGAGTGACCATGAGTGCTGAATTGATTGTTGACGCCCGCAATGCCGTGGGCGAGTGCCCGGTGTGGGTGCCGCAGGAAAACGCGCTGTATTGGGTGGATATCCCCAACGGCGGCCTGCAACGCTGGAACGCCGCGACCGGCCACATCGCCGCCTGGAAAGCGCCGCAAATGCTTGCGTGCATCGCCCGCACCACCGCGGGCAATTGGCTCGCCGGGATGGAAAGCGGTTTTTTCCAACTCACCCCGCACAACGATGGCAGCCTCGACACCACGCTGCTGGCGAGTGTCGAGCACCCGCGCCCGGACATGCGCCTCAACGATGGCCGCTGTGATCGCCAGGGCCGTTTCTGGGCCGGCAGCATGGTGCTCAACATGGGCTTGAACGCGGCCGAGGGCAGCCTTTACCGCTACGCCTCAGGTGCGGCGCCGCAGGCTCAGTTGAGCGGCTTTATCACCCTTAATGGCCTGGCCTTCAGCCCTGACGGCCGCACGATGTACGCGTCGGACTCCCATCCGCTGGTGCAGCAGGTCTGGGCCTTCGATTACGACATCGAAACCGGCACGCCATCCAATCGCCGCGTGTTTGTCGATATGCAGCAGTACCCCGGGCGCCCCGATGGCGCAGCGGTGGATGCCGACGGCTGCTATTGGAGCTGCGCCAATGACGCCGGGCTGATTCACCGCTTCACCCCCGAAGGGCGCCTCGACCGTTCCCTGAGCGTGCCGGTGAAAAAACCCAGCATGTGCGCCTTTGGCGGCAGCCGCCTGGACACGTTGTTCGTCACCTCGATCCGTGACGACCAGAGTGAACAGTCGCTGGCCGGTGGCGTATTCGCCCTGAACCCTGGCGTGCAGGGCCTGCCCGAACCGACCTTTGCCCTCTAGTGGGTTGGACTGCGATGCTGATTGAACTCGAAGATAACCTCACCCAGCTCACCCTGGCTCCGGCCGTGGGCGGCAGCATCGTCAACTGGCGTGTGCGCGCCACCGGGCAGCCGCTGTTGCGACACACGGATGAGCATGCGCTGAACAGCGGTTTGCCGGGCAAGCTGGGCTGTTATCCCTTGGCGCCCTGGTCCAACCGAATCGCCCAAGGCGGTTTTGACAACCCCACCGGCTGGCTGGGCCTGACGCCCAACAGCCCTACCGATCCGCTGCCGATCCATGGCTCAGCCTGGCAACAGGTGTGGCAGGTGCTCAGCCAGACGGCGGATGAAGTGGTGCTCGAATCAGTGTGCGACACACCGTTCGCCTACCGCGCCGAGCAGCGGTTTCGCTTGAATAATGGTGAGCTGAGCATCGCGTTGCGCGTCACGCATCTGGCTGAGCATGCGGCGTGGCACGGTTTGGGCTTGCATCCCTACTTGCCGCGTCAGCCAGGCACACGGTTACAGGCCAGGGCGAAGCAGGTGTGGTTGAGTGATGCGTCGAAGCTGCCGACCGGGCTGGCGCCGATACCGCAGGATTGGGACTTCACGCGCTCAAAAACGCTGCCCGCAGGCCTGGTGGACAATGGGTTTTGCCAATGGGACGGGCATTGCCGGATTGAGCAGCCGGAGTTGGGGTATACGCTGGAATGCCGGGCGACCGGCGCCGATTACTTCCTGCTGTACTGCCCGCCGGGGTTGGGGTTCTTTTGCATTGAGCCGGTGAGCCACCCGGTAAATGCCCATCATCTGCCGGGGCGGCCCGGCCTCAGACTGTTAGAACACGGCCAATCAATCCAACTCGATTTCAGCCTCGACTACCATCCAACGGTGGAAGCGGGTGCGCGCGCGAATGCCGTGGATCGCTGACACACCCAGCGACTGACACAGCGCCTTCGCGAGCAAGCCCGCCGCCACACGTGCGTGTCAGGGCGGGGTGTTTTTCAGGCGCCCTGCCGTGTCGATACTCACCACCACCGACAACCCTGGCCGCAGTCGCTCGATCTCGGCCTGGCCGGGGTCAACCGTAATCCTCACCGGCACCCGCTGGGCAATCTTCACAAAGTTGCCGGTGGCATTGTCCGCCTGCAACAGGCTGAACTCCGACCCGGTCGCCGGGGAAATATGCTGCACCGTGCCGTGAAACTTGCGATGGTTCAGCGCATCCACGGTGAAGGTCACCGGCTGGCCAACCTGCACATTGTCCATCTGGGTTTCTTTCATATTGGCAATCACCCACAACTGGGGTGGCACCAGGGCCATTAACTGCGCGCCGGAGTTGACGTAGGCGCCGAGGCGCACGCCAATCTGCCCCAGTTGCCCGTCACGCGGCGCGATGATGCGGGTGTTGGCCAGGTCGATACGCGCCAGTTCCACGGCCGCATCGGCACTTGCCACCGCAGCTTCCAACGAACCGCGATTGACGATTACTGTTTGCAGGTCCTGCCGGGCGATGTCCAGGCTGGCCTGTGCCTGGGCGACCGCTGCGACGGTCTGCGCATTCGCGGCGCGGGCCACGTCCAGCTCACGCCTGGACACCGAACCGTCGCTGATCAGCGCTTCATTGCGGCGCAGGTCGGCAGTGCTTTTGCGCGCTTGGGCCTGGCTGTCCACCAGTGCGGCCTGGCGCAGTTTGATCGTCGCTTCGGCGCTGTTGCGTTGCTGCACCACGTTGGCCAATGAAGCTTTCTGCACGGCCAGTTGCGCCAGTGCCTGGTCGAGACGCTGTTTGTAGATGCGATCATCCAGGCGTACCAACAGGTCGCCGGCCTTGACGAACTGGAAGTCCTGCACCGGCACTTCATACACATAGCCGCTCAGTTGCGGGCCGATAATCGTCACCTGCCCGCGCACCAACGCGTTCTCGGTGGTTTCCACCGCGCTGCTGAACGGTGGCAACTGCCAGGCATACAGCACGATCAACACACCGACGATGGCGATTGCGGCAAAGCCCAGCGACGAGATGATGCGTACCCGCAACGAGCGCGGCTCGGTGACCGATGCACCCGGCGGCGTGCTGCCTTCGGGGGTGGACGCGATGGCGTTAGTGGTGGTCGTGGTGCTGGTGGTCGGTTCGGTCATGAAGTAACGCCGCTGGGTTGAACGGGAGGGGCTGCGGTCTTGGTGGTACTTATCAGCCACAGACTGCGGATAAAGATCCAGAGCATGGTGAGGATCGCGATGATCGCGATCAGCATGAACACATCGTTGTAGGCCATCACGTTCGCTTCACGCGTGGCCGCCGTGGCCAGGCTGCGGATGCCCATCAGGTTGCGCAGTTCCGGGTCGGCGATCACGCCGCCATAGGCCGAGCCGCCGCTCTGTACCCGTGCGGCTACACGCGGGTCAAGCAGGGTCAGGTGCTCGACGATCATGCTAGAGTGGTATTTCTCGCGCACGATCTGGAAGGTGCCCAGCAAGGCCGCGCCAATCAGGCCGCCCAGGTTCTGGCAAATGCCGAACATCACCGAGAAACTCACCAGGTTGCGCGGGTTGGTCAACACGTTTTTCGTGCCCAGCACCATGGTCGGCCCGAGAAAGAAGGTGCCGCCAAAGCCTAGCAGGAACTGGCTGATGTAAAGGTTTTGCGGGCGGGTCAGGTTGCTGGAGAAGCTGTCCATCACCGAGCCCGTGGCCATCAGCGCGAGGGAGATGATCAACGGCATCAGCAAGTGGGCCGGGTTGATCGTCAGCGCACTGACCACCAGCCCGGCAATCGCCCCGGCCAGCATCACCACATACAACGTGTGCATCTGCTGGTAGCTCATGTTCAATATCTGCATGAACCCCACGGCACCGGTGGACTGCTCGGACAGCACCATGCGAATCAACACCACCGCCAGCGCCAGGCGGATCATCACGCCACTGCCCAACCAACGGGTCATCAGCAACGGGTTCTTGCGGTTATGCTCGATGGCCAGGCCGGCCATGATCAGCACCAGCGAACAGGCCGAGGCCACGCCGATCCACGGTGCTTCCAACCACCAGTCGATACGCCCCAGGGACAGCACCGCACAGAGCAGTGCCACGCCGCTGGCGAGGATACCGAAGGTGAGGAAATCGAGTTTTTCAAAGGTCTTGAAGCGATCGCCGGGCGGCAACTTGAGCAGAAATACGCAGCCCAGGCAGATCAGCGCCAGGCCCAGTTCAAACAGGTACAGCCCGCGCCACTCGGCGATTTGCAGCAAATCTTCGGAGAACAGGCGCGCCAGCGGCAACGCCAACTGCGCGGTGCCCAGCCCCAGCACCAGGGCTTTCATGCGCCACTTCGCCGGGAACGCCTGGATCATGTAGTACAAGCCCAACGAACTCAGCGCCGCCCCCACCATGCCGTGGGCCGCTCGCACGGCAATGGCCGAACTGAGGTCGTTGACGAACAAGTGGCCGAAAGTCACCAGCGCATACAGCACCAGGAACACCTCGGTAAACGCACGCAAACCGAACTGCTGGCGGAACTTCACCAGCAGCAGGTTCATGCACACGTTGGTCATGACATACGCGGCGGGCAGCCAGGCCATCTCGGCGGTGGTCGCGCCGAGAGCACCCTGCAGGTATTGCAGGTTGGCGATCACCAGGGCATTGCCCAGCCCACCGGTAATCGCCACCAGCACGCCGACCAGCGCAAACAGCCAGCGCTTGTGCGTGGGGTGCAGCGGCGTCGACGGCGAGCCGGGCAGGCTCGGTCGCTCGTGGGGCTGCCAGGTGTGGGGGGTGTATTTATCCATTCGGTGACCTTGATGAGCCGACGTGCAAGGTCGGTAAACCACTACTCAGGGACTAGTAAACCTGAGCGGCGTTCATCTTGCCATGGCACATGTGTACACGCGCCCACAGTTGGACGGTATTCCAAGTCAGGGTGAGAGTGTTGCCTTGATGAGCATCCCGACCGCCACCACCCCACACAGGCTGGCAAACCCCACCTGCAACGTGCGTGCACGAATCATCGAACACAGGCGCCTGCCGGCCACCATGCCGACCATACTCGCACCGATAAACACCCAGCCCATGGGTTCGATGCTGACACCGGCATGCAGCGCGCCGACCACACCGATCAGCGAAATCAGGCTGATTACCATCAACGAAGTGGCGACGATACCGCGCATCTGCACATCGGTGAGCTGCTTGAACGCGGGCACGATCAGGAAGCCACCGCCCACGCCGAGCAAGCCCGACACCGCGCCGGTTACCGCGCCGAGCGCAGCCAGAGTGGCCGTGCACTTGGCGGTCCAGGCCAGGCGCCCGGTCTGTTGATCCAGCATGCAGTTCTTCTGGCCCCACGAAGCCGCGCCGTGGTCACTGGGGCCCGCTTCAACCTTTTCACGGCGCAACATGCGCCAGGCCACCAGCACCATCAACGCGCTGAACAACCCCATCAGCAGGTGCTCCGGCAACTGGTGAGCGACAAACACACCCAGCGGTGAAAACAGCGCGCCGAGCAACGCAATCAACAACGCGGCACGGTAGCGCACCAGGCCGTGACGCAACCCATGGATCGCCCCGACCGCCGCCGCCGCCCCCACGGCGAGCAACGACACCGGCATCGCCTGGGTCATGGTCAAGCCCAGCCCCAGTACCAACGCCGGCACCGCGAGGATGCCACCGCCCGCGCCAGTCAGACCCATGACCAGGCCCATCAATAATCCCAACATGCTCGCCAGCAGCATTTAATCCACCTTGCTCAGGCGGGTCAGCCACTCGCGGCCCTTGAGCATGCCGTTCCAGTAGAACCACGGCAACAACGTGGCCTTGAGGAACCACATCGAGCGGCGCGACTGGGTCGGGTCCAATGGAAAGGTCGGCAGCAGCTTGCCGCCGTAGCCGAACTCGGCCAGTACCACCTTGCCCTTCTCCACCGTCAGCGGGCAGGAACCATAGCCGTCGTACTTGAGCGGCAGCGGCGCCTGCTTGCGCAGGGCCAGCAGGTTTTCTGCGACCACCACAATCTGCTTGCGCACCGCGGCGGCCGTTTTGGCATTGGTGGTAGAGCACACGTCCCCCAGACCGAAGATGTGCGGGTAGCGCAGGTGCTGCAAGCTGTGCGGGTTCACTTCGCACCAGCCGGCAGCATCGGCCAGCGGGCTTTGGCGGATGAAGTCCGGGGAAACCTGCGGCGGAACCACGTGCAGCAGGTCAAAGGTTTTCTCTTCAACCGTGACAGTGCCCTCGGCGTTCTTGACTTCGAACCAGGCCTTGCGGGCGGGGCCATCAACCTTGACAAGGTTGGAGTTGAACGCCAGGTGCGCGTGGTATTTCTCGACGTATTTCATCAGCGGCGGCACAAAGGTGGCCACGCCAAACAGGGCCGCCCCCGCCAGGTTGAATTCAACGTTGATGTTGTTCAGGTGGCCGCGCTTGAGCCAGTGATCGCAGGACAGGTACATGGCTTTTTGCGGCGCACCCGCGCATTTGATCGGCATGGCGGGCTGGGTGAAGATCGCCTTGCCGCCCTTGAGTTGCTGTACCAATTGCCAGGTATAGGCAGCGTGCTGATAGCTGTAGTTGGAGGTGACGCCGTTCTGGCCGAGGGTGTCTGCCAGGCCTTCGACTTTCTCCCAGGCCAGGCGCAGGCCGGGGCACACGATCAGGTTGTTCCAGCTGACCCGCTGGCCACTGTCGAGCACCAGGGTGTGTTCGTCGGGCAGCAATTCGCTAACGGCGGCCTGCACCCAGGTGACGCCATTGGGCAGCACATCCGCCAGCGGGCGTCGGGTCTTTTTCAGGTCATACGCGCCGCCCCCCACCAAGGTCCAGGCCGGCTGGTAGCTGTGATGGTCGCTCGGTTCAATCAGGAGGATGTTCAACTGCGGGTCGCGCTTGAGCAGGCTGGCCAGCAGGCCGATACCTGCCGAGCCGCCGCCGATGACTACGATGTCGCCACTGATGGTAGGGCCACAGTGTTGCTCGGTCATGGTCTTTTGCCTTTTATAGTCAGTGCACACAAGGGTCGCTGCCGTATGGCGTCACGCCCAGCTTTTCATCACCGCGCCGCAGTACAGCCCGGACAAGGTTTTCATCACTTGAATCACTTCGTGGCTGGCCAGCCCGTAGAAAATGTATTTGCCTTCCCGACGGGTGGCGACCAACCCTTCGTCACGCAAAATGCCCAACTGTTGAGACAGCGTGGGCTGGCGAACGCCGGTCATGGTTTCCAGCTCGCCGACGTTGCGCTCGCCTTGGGTCAGTTGGCACAAGATCAACAAGCGGTCTTCATTGGCCAGCGCCTTGAGCAAGGAACAGGCCTTGGACGCCGACGCGCGCAGTTGGGCGACTTCGCCCTCACTCAGAGTAGATTCCATTTGCCTTGGGTCCTTTACGTCACTTAAGCTCAAAACATTATGTGTAATCGTAAACTGATTGTAACCACATTTTCTTCATGATTTTTTCCTCAGCAGGGACAGCCGCCATGCCAGCGTTGATTCAAGCCTTTCTGGACGAGGCATCGTCGACCTTCACCTACGTCATCTATGAAAACGACGGTGGCCCATGCGCCATCGTCGACTCGGTGCTCAACTACGACCCGGCGGCCGGGCGCACGGATACGGCCCAAGCCGACAAAGTCATCGCCTTTGTGCGCGAGCATGGCTTGCAGGTGCAATGGCTGCTGGAAACCCACGCCCATGCCGACCACCTGTCCGCCGCGCCCTACCTGCGGCGTACGCTGGGTGGCAAAATCGCCATCGGCGAGTCGATCAGCAAGGTACAGGGCGTGTTCAAGCACCTGTTCAACCTGGAGCCGGAGTTCCGCGTCGATGGCTCGCAGTTCGACCACTTGTTTGCGCCGGATGAGATCTTTCATATCGGCCACCTGAAAGCCCAGGCATTGCATGTGCCCGGACATACCCCGGCCGACATGGCGTATTTGATCGACGACCGCTTGATCCTGGTGGGCGACACCCTGTTCATGCCCGACGTCGGCACCGCCCGCTGCGATTTCCCCGGCGGCGATGCGCGCCAGTTGTATGCGTCGATGCGCAAGCTGCTGGCCTTCCCGCCTGAAACCGAACTGTATGTGTGCCACGACTATCCGCCGCAAGGCCGTGAGGCCAAGTGCCTGACGACCGTGGCGCAACAGCGGGCGGAGAATATTCATGTGCATGATGGGGTCGATGAGTCGGCGTTTGTCGCGATGCGCACCCAACGCGATGCCGGATTGGGGATGCCGACGCTGTTGCTGCCGGCGATCCAGGTGAATGTGCGGGCGGGGCATATGCCGCCAGCGGAAGAGAATGGCGTGGTCTATCTGAAGATCCCGTTGAATCAGCTGTGAGCGGCTAATCGAAATAGGACCCTTTGGGGTGCGGGAGCCCCGACCACAACTCGTCGATGTGCTTGAAGCCCCACTCCTCCGCGCTCTCGCGCGCAACAATCTTGTCGGGTTGCTTGGCCAGATTGACCACCACCTGGGCAATAGGCAAACGGGAGCGTACGGAAAAGAACACCTTTACCAGCGGCGTGAGCAGTGAAGTGGGGGTTTGTTCGATAACCACGCCGATACGGCCGCTCTCCAGGCGCACCAGGGTGCCTACCGGGTAGATGCCCATGCACCGCACAAACGCCTGAAACACCCTCTCGTCAAAATGGCCTTTCCATTCGGCCATTTTCTGAATCGCCTCGGCGGGTGCCCATCCGCGCTTGTAGGGGCGCTCGGAGGTGATGGCGTCGTACACGTCACACACAGCCCCCATTTGCGCGAACAGGCTGATCTGGTTCTGGACCAGCCCGTGCGGGTAGCCGCTGCCATCGCATTTTTCATGGTGATGCCAGCACACATCCAGTACCAGTGCGCTGATCTGTGGGCATTGGCGCAGCATGCCTGCGCCTTGCGCCGGGTGCTCGCGCACCGAGGCGAACTCTAGCTCGGTCAACGCCCCAGGTTTACTCAGGATCGCCTCGGGAACGACCATTTTGCCAACGTCGTGAAACAACCCGGCCAAACCCGCTTCCTGGATCATGGCCGGTGACATTTCCAACTGGCGCGCCAGTGCGATCATCAACCCACACACGGCCACCGAGTGCATGTAGGTGTACTCATTCGCGGTCTTCAGGCGGGCCAGGCTCAGCAACGCATGGGGGTGTCGCAGCAACGACTGGGAGATGTCGTCCACCAGTTGGGTCACCTGCGTAGGGTCGACCGCACCGCCCATGCGCAACTCCCCGAACATGGTGATAACGGCACGCTTGGCAACCCCGCATAACTTTACCGCGCGGGCCACTTCCGCCTTCATCTCGTGGCGGGTCAGCACTTCCCGGGGCTTGGCCGGCGCGGGTGCAGGTTGCACCGTGGCCTCTAAAACGGGGGCCACGTCGCACCCCTTGAGCGTGTCAATCCATACATCTTGAACCTGCGACGCCTGCAGGCGTTGCAGGTCCTCAGTGCGCTCCAGTAAAAAATGATTCTTCCAAAAACCGTGCTCGATCCAGGCACCCTCGAGTTTGTGGATATACATGCCCAAGATCGCTTGCGCCGCTGGAATGCGTTTCAACATAGGCCAGCCCTCACTGCGTGCACCGTCAGGCTATCGAAAAACGGGCCACGATGTGCTTGAGATCCATCGCCAGTTTCGACAGCTCGTGACTGGCAATGGAGGTCTGCCCGGCGGCCGACGAACTCTGGATCGACAGGTCACGGATGCTGATCAGGTTCTGATCCACCGAGCGGGCCACCTGCGCCTGTTCCTCGGAGGCCGTCGCGATCAACAGGTTTCGGTCATTGATATCGGCAATGGCCTCGGTGATCTGAATGATGGCCTGGCCGGCTTCGTGCGCAATTTTCAATGAATCTACCGCTTCACTGCGGTTCATATTCATGGAGGCGACAGCGTCGCTGGAGCAGGTCTGGATCTTCGCGATCATCTGCTCGATTTCCTGCGTCGAGGTCTGCGTCCGGTGAGCCAATGCGCGCACTTCATCGGCCACTACCGCAAAGCCGCGGCCCTGCTCACCGGCGCGTGCGGCTTCAATGGCGGCGTTCAGCGCCAACAGGTTGGTCTGTTCGGCAATCGAACGGATCACTTCCACCACCCGCGCAATGTCCTGCGCCTGCCTGGCCAGGCCTTCGACTTCCACACCGGTCTGCTGCACCGTGGTGCTGAGTTTTTCAATCGCAGCGATGGTCTGCGTGACACGCTCCTGGCCGATTTTCGCCGAGCGCTGGGAATCCTGGGTCGATTGGGAGGCCGAAACGGCATTGCGCGCCACTTCCTCCACGGCAGCCGTCATCTGATTGACCGCCGTGGCGGCCTGATCGGTTTCCTGGCTTTGGCGCTCAATACCTGCGCTGGACTCACGGGTAATCGAACTCATCTCTTCGGCAGCCGAAGCCAATTGCCCGGAAGCTTCGGAGATGTTCTGCAAGGTGGTCTTGAGGTTCATCTGCATGGCCGCCGTGGATTGCTGAAGCGCCGTTAGCTCATCCTTGCCATCCACGGTAATCGCCACGCGTAGGTCGCCTTCAGCGATCTTCGCGGTCGATACGAGCAATTCACGTACCGGTTTAATGATACTGCGGGTAAACAGGCCGGCGACTGCCACGGCCAACAGCAGTGAAACCGCCATCAGCCCCCAGGTAAACAGACGCGTCGCCGTGTGCTCGCTGGCGGCGACCTGCACGGCCTGCTGCGAGCCGCGTTCGTTGAACTGGATCAATTCGCTGATCGAACCCTGTACCTTTACGGCGATGGGGCTCAGCACGTCATGCATGTAGACCGCGAGCCGTGCAGCGTCCCCAGTGGCAGCGAGCGCAAGAAAGCCGTCGACCTGCTGGTTGTAACTTCGAATACCACTGAGGACCTCGTCATATTTAGCCTGCTCCTCGGCACTCGACACCATGGCCGCATAACGCTCGGTGACCTTGGTCAGGTCGGCCCGGATGCTCTGGATTGTCTCCGGTGAGCCTTGAGTTTTCATGACCACATCCATTGCAAAGCCGCGCAACTCCAGGCGCAGCTTATACAGTGCCGAGTCGATTTCCCCGGCCAGACGAACACTCGGCAGCCAGTTGGTTTCAATTTCAACCGTCGAGGCATAAATGGTATCGACTTTTACCAGCGTCATGCCCCCCTGAATTAATAGCAGAAGGCACACGACGCCAAAACAAAGGGCGGCACGGAGGTTTAACTTCACGGATCTCATGGACATATCTACTCACCTCTTGCCTGGTCTTATTAGTTAAGTGGCCTATAGCTACCATCGTGTGTAGTCATGTGTGAAAAATATGTGAGCACTCACGTAAAAATTTATTATTTCGGCAAACAACGTTCAGACTTTTCTGTTACTTAGCTAACAAACAAAGTTGCCCAATCCTTGCGTACAACCCGCTAGGTCACTCGACTTCAGCCTCTTCACTAAGTAGCGAATACATCGCATTACAGGAGCGATCACAGTTTCGGCCGACCGTTTCCAGGTGGCGTTTCAATGACGCACTGATCGGCGGCGGCAGGCAACTTAGCGTTTCGATCAGCGCGGCCATATCTTCCAGCGCTGCGGCAATAGAAAGCTGAGTTAGATTAAAGTCGTAGAGCGCACGGCATATTAATTGCTGATTATCCATGACGTATCCCGCCATTTAAAAGTTCAGCTTAGCAGGTGCGTTGGAACGCTCAGATAAAAGTTCAGGTTATATTGATAAGCCTCAATAAAAAGATGGAAACGTCTCTGCACACAGTCAACCTATGACTCGGCAGCACAAGGTAGCGCCGCCGTCAACCTTCAATCAGACCATCAAACCATCCGGCGGCAGCGGCAACGCCGTCTTATAGCGCACTTGTTTGAGCGCAAAGCTTGAGCGGATGTTGGCCACGCCCGGCACCTTGGTCAGAAAGTCCATCATGAAGCGTTCCAGTGACTGGATTGTTGGCACCAGCACGCGGATCAGGTAGTCCGGGTCGCCGGCCATCAGGTAGCACTCCATGACTTCCGGGCGGTTCGAGATCGCGCCTTCAAACTGCTGCAAGGCCAGTTCGTTCTGCTTTTCCAGGCTGACATGGATGAACACGTTGACATGCAGCCCGAGCAGATCCGCATCGAGCAGCGTGACCTGGTCGCGGATCAGGCCCAATTCTTCCATCGCCTTGACCCGGTTGAAACACGGCGTGGGTGAAAGGTTGACCGAACGGGCCAGGTCGGCGTTGGTGATGCGGGCATTCTCCTGCAAGGCGTTGAGAATGCCGATATCGGTACGGTCCAGTTTACGCATGAGACAAAATCACCTGTTTATTATGGTTATGCAGTTTTTTTATCCGCAAATGACCGCGAGCGCAACGAAACACAGATAAATATTCTTCTACGCCACGCCTATGATGTTTGTAGGACAAGATTTCTCCTACCCGGAGACTGACTGTCAGCTAGCGCGCCCACTACAAGAATTCACAAGATCGAGCGTAGAAAGCCATGAATCAGCCATATGCACCATTGCGCCTGCACGTTCCCGAACCCTCGGGCCGCCCAGGCTGCAAGACCGACTTTACCTACCTGCGTCTGACCGACGCCGGCCTGGTGCGCAAACCCGCCATCGATGTAGAACCCGCCGACACCGCCGACCTTGCAAAAGGCCTGATTCGCGTACTGGACGACCAGGGCCAGGCCCTTGGCCCGTGGGGCGAAGGTGTACCGGTCGAGATCCTGCGCAAGGGCATGCGCGCCATGCTCAAGACGCGGATTTTCGACAACCGCATGGTGGTCGCCCAGCGTCAGAAAAAAATGTCGTTCTACATGCAAAGCCTTGGCGAAGAAGCCATCGGCAGCGCCCAGGCCCTGGCCTTGAACATCGACGACATGTGCTTCCCCACCTACCGTCAGCAAAGCATCCTGATGGCCCGGGAAGTGCCACTCGTCGACCTGATCTGCCAACTGCTGTCCAACGAGCGCGACCCGCTCAAGGGCCGCCAGTTGCCGATCATGTACTCGGTCAAAGACGCCGGTTTCTTCACGATTTCCGGCAACCTTGCCACCCAGTTCGTACAGGGTGTGGGCTGGGGCATGGCCTCGGCGATCAAAGGTGATACCAAAATCGCCTCGGCCTGGATTGGCGACGGCGCCACCGCCGAATCCGACTTTCACACCGCCCTCACCTTCGCCCACGTCTACCGTGCGCCGGTGATTCTCAACGTGGTCAACAACCAGTGGGCGATCTCGACCTTCCAGGCCATCGCCGGTGGTGAAGCCACCACCTTCGCCGGACGCGGCGTCGGTTGCGGGATTGCCTCCCTGCGTGTGGACGGCAATGACTTTATCGCGGTGTACGCCGCCTCCGCCTGGGCCGCCGAGCGTGCGCGCCGCAACCTCGGGCCGACCCTGATCGAGTGGGTCACCTACCGCGCCGGCCCGCACTCCACCTCCGATGACCCGTCCAAATACCGTCCCGCCGACGACTGGAGCCACTTCCCGCTGGGCGACCCGATTGCCCGTCTCAAGCAGCACCTGATCAAGATTGGCCAGTGGTCCGAAGAGGAACATGCGGCGGTCAGTGCCGAACTGGAAGCCGAAGTCATTGCCGCACAAAAAGAAGCCGAACAGTACGGCACCCTTGCCGGCGGCCAGATTCCAAGCGCCGCGACCATGTTCGAAGACGTCTATAAAGAGATGCCGGAGCACTTGAAGCGCCAGCGTCAAGCGTTGGGGATCTGACATGAACGATCACAACAACAGTATTGAACTGGAAACTGCCATGACCACCACCACCATGACCATGATCCAGGCCCTGCGCTCGGCCATGGATGTGATGCTTGAGCGTGACGACAATGTGGTGGTATTCGGCCAGGACGTCGGTTACTTCGGCGGCGTGTTCCGTTGCACTGAAGGCTTGCAGAACAAGTACGGCAGCTCGCGGGTCTTCGACGCGCCGATCTCGGAAAGCGGCATCGTCGGCGTGGCCGTGGGCATGGGTGCCTATGGCCTGCGCCCGGTCGCGGAAATCCAGTTCGCCGATTACGTGTACCCCGCCACCGACCAGATCATCTCGGAAGCGGCGCGCCTGCGTTACCGCTCGGCCGGCCAGTTCACGGCGCCGCTGACCATGCGCATGCCTTGTGGCGGCGGCATTTATGGCGGCCAGACCCACAGCCAGAGTATCGAAGCGGTGTTCACCCAGGTCTGCGGCCTGCGCACGGTAATGCCGTCCAACCCGTATGATGCCAAGGGCCTGCTGATCGCCTCCATCGAAAACGATGACCCGGTGATCTTCCTCGAGCCTAAGCGCCTGTACAACGGCCCGTTCGATGGCCACCACGATCGCCCGGTCACGCCGTGGTCGAAACACCCGCAAGCGCAAGTGCCGGACGGTTACTACACCGTGCCGCTGGACGTGGCCGCCATCGTGCGCCCCGGCTCGGCCGTCACCGTGCTGACCTACGGCACCACGGTGTATGTGTCGCAAGTGGCCGCCGAAGAAACCGGCATCGACGCCGAAGTCATCGACCTGCGCAGCCTCTGGCCGCTCGACCTGGAAACCATCGTCAAGTCGGTGAAAAAGACCGGCCGTTGCGTGGTGGTGCATGAAGCCACCCGCACCTGCGGCTTTGGTGCCGAACTGGTAGCGCTGGTGCAAGAGCATTGCTTCCACCACTTGGAAGCGCCGATCGAACGCGTCACTGGTTGGGACACGCCCTACCCGCACGCGCAAGAGTGGGCGTATTTCCCAGGGCCGTCCCGAGTGGGCGCGGCGTTGAAACGGGTTATGGAGGTCTGAATGGGCACGCACGTTATCAAGATGCCGGACATCGGCGAAGGCATCGCAGAAGTTGAACTGTCGGTATGGCACGTGAAGGTGGGCGACCTGGTGGTTGAAGACCAGGTGCTGGCGGATGTGATGACCGACAAGGCGATGGTGGACATTCCCTCGCCGGTGCACGGCAAAGTGATTTCCCTCGGCGGCGAGCCGGGTGAAGTCATGGCCGTGGGCAGTATTTTGATCAGTATCGAAGTGGAAGGCGCAGGCAATGCCAAAGAGGCGCCGGCGGTGGCTGAGCCGGTAAAAGCAGTGCCGGCGCCGGTGGTGGAAGCCAAGCCTGCGCCAGCCGCCAGCAAACCCGCGCCGGTCGTGGCCACTCAGGCACCTGTGGCCCGTGAAGCCGACGAACGCCCACTGGCCTCCCCTGCCGTGCGCAAGCATGCGCTGGATGCCGGGATTCAGCTGCGTCTGGTCCAGGGCACTGGCCCGGCGGGGCGCATTTTGCACGAAGACCTCGAGGCGTATTTGCTTCAGGGTCCGGCAACACCCTCTGCGGCGGGCAACCCTTACGCCGAACGCAACAGCGAAGAACAGATCCCGGTGATCGGCATGCGCCGCAAGATCGCCCAGCGTATGCAGGACGCCACCCGTCGCGCCGCGCATTTCAGCTACGTGGAAGAAATCGACGTCACCGCCCTCGACGAGCTGCGCGTGCACCTCAATGAGAAACATGGCGCGACACGCGGCAAACTGACCCTGCTGCCTTTCATCGTGCGCGCCATGGTTGTGGCGCTGCGCGACTTCCCGCAGATCAACGCGCGTTACGACGACGAAAACCAGGTGATCACCCGCCTCGGCGCGGTGCATGTGGGTGTCGCCACCCAGAGCGACGTGGGCTTGATGGTGCCGGTGGTGCGCCACGCCGAAGCACGCAGCCTGTGGGGCAATGCCGAGGAAATCGCACGTTTGGCCACCGCTGCACGCAATGGCAAGGCCAGCCGGGATGAGCTGTCCGGCTCCACCATTACCTTGACCAGCCTGGGCGCGCTCGGTGGCATCGTCAGCACGCCGGTGCTGAACCTGCCGGAAGTGGCGATTGTCGGCGTCAACCGGATTGTCGAGCGGCCAATGGTCATCAAAGGCCAGATCGTGGTGCGCAAGATGATGAACCTCTCCAGCTCCTTCGATCACCGCGTGGTCGACGGCATGGATGCGGCGCAATTCATCCAGGCCATTCGCGGCCTGCTCGAACAACCCGCCAGCCTGTTTTTGGAGTAAGGCATGTCTCAGACATTGAACACGACGCTGCTGATTATCGGCGGCGGCCCTGGTGGTTATGTGGCCGCGATTCGGGCGGGCCAGCTGGGTATTCCGACTATTTTGGTAGAAGGCCAGGCGCTGGGCGGCACGTGCCTGAACATCGGCTGCATTCCGTCCAAGGCGTTGATCCATGTGGCCGAGCAGTTCCAGCAAACCGTGCACCATAGCCAGGGCTCACAGCTGGGCATCGAAGTGGATGTGCCGACCCTGGACATCCGCAAAAGCGTGGAATGGAAAGATGGCATCGTCGACCGCTTGACCACCGGCGTTGCCGCGCTGTTGAAAAAGCACAAAGTGCACGTGATTCACGGCTGGGCCAAGGTAGTCGACGGCAAAACCGTCGACGTCGGCGACCAGCGTATCCAGTGCGAACACCTGCTGCTGGCCACCGGCTCGAAAAGCGTCAACCTGCCGATGCTGCCGATTGGCGGGCCGATCATCTCCTCCACCGAAGCGCTGGCGCCTACCCGCGTGCCCAAGCGCCTGGTTGTGGTGGGTGGCGGCTATATCGGCCTGGAGCTGGGCATTGCCTACCGCAAGCTCGGCGCCGAGGTCAGTGTGGTCGAGGCGCAAGAACGTATCCTGCCCGCTTACGACGGCGAGCTGACACTGCCCGTGGCTGAATCCCTCAAACAGTTGGGGGTCAAGCTGTACCTCAAGCACAGCGTGACCGGTTTTGAGCACAACAGCCTGCAAGTGCGTGACCCGAATGGCGACACCCTGTCGCTGGAGACGGATCAGGTGCTGGTGGCCGTGGGTCGCAAACCCAACACCCAGGGCTGGAACCTCGAAGCGCTGAACCTGGACATGAACGGTGCGGCGATCAAGATCGACAGCCGTTGCCAGACCAGCATGCGCAATGTGTACGCGATCGGCGACCTGAGCGGCGAGCCGATGCTGGCGCACCGGGCCATGGCCCAGGGTGAGATGGTTGCCGAACTGATCAGTGGTAAATCGCGGGAATTCAACCCGGCGGCGATCCCGGCGGTGTGCTTTACCGACCCGGAACTGGTGGTGGTGGGCAAGACCCCGGACGAAGCCAAGGCGGCGGGCCTGGACTGTATTGTGTCGAGCTTCCCGTTTGCGGCCAATGGCCGGGCAATGACGCTGGAGTCCAAAGCCGGCTTCGTGCGCGTGGTCGCGCGGCGTGACAACCACCTGATTGTCGGCTGGCAGGCCGTGGGCGTGGGGGTATCCGAACTGTCCACGGCCTTTGGCCTGAGCCTGGAAATGGGAGCGCGCCTGGAAGATGTGGCGGGCACCATCCACGCCCACCCGACCCTCGGCGAGGCCGTGCAGGAAGCTGCGTTACGGGCCTTGGGTCACGCGCTGCACCTGTAAAAACGCGCAGAGGCCATCGCGGGCAAGCCCGACGCCCACAGGGAAATGCATTCCAGGGTGGGAGCTGGTTCGCTTGCGATAGTGGCGGATCAGCCAACACACCGGCTGAATGGCCTGCCCACCCGCTCCCACACCGGCCAAGAATGAAGTATTGTTGCGCCCATCCAGAAAAAAACCGACAAGCCTGCCTTCGACCAGGCGGTTGACCAGAGATAGAGGGTGTCATGGGTAACGAAAGCATCAATTGGGACAAATTGGGTTTTGACTACATCAAGACCGACAAGCGGTTTCTCCAAGTCTGGAAAAACGGCGAATGGCAAACAGGCACCCTGACCGACGACAACGTGCTGCACATCAGCGAGGGCTCGACGGCCCTGCACTATGGCCAGCAGTGCTTTGAAGGCCTCAAGGCCTACCGCTGCAAGGACGGCTCGATCAACCTGTTCCGTCCTGACCAGAATGCCGCGCGCATGCAGCGCAGCTGTGCCCGCCTGCTGATGCCGCACGTGCCAACCGACGCGTTCATCGACGCCTGCAAACAAGTGGTCAAGGCCAACGAGCGGTTCATCCCGCCGTACGGCAGCGGCGGCGCGCTGTACCTGCGCCCGTTCGTCATCGGCACCGGTGACAACATCGGCGTGCGTACCGCGCCGGAGTTCATCTTCTCGGTCTTCGCCATTCCGGTCGGCGCCTACTTCAAGGGCGGTTTGGTGCCACACAACTTCCAGATTTCCACCTTCGACCGCGCCGCGCCACAGGGCACCGGTGCCGCCAAAGTCGGCGGCAACTACGCGGCCAGCCTGATGCCGGGTGCCGAAGCGAAGAAATCCGGTTTCGCTGATGCGATCTACCTGGACCCGATGACCCATTCGAAAATCGAAGAAGTCGGCTCGGCCAACTTCTTCGGGATTACCCACGACAACCAGTTCATCACGCCGAAGTCGCCTTCGGTGCTGCCAGGTATCACCCGCCTGTCGCTGATCGAACTGGCCCAGTCGCGCCTGGGCTTGAAAGTGGTCGAGGGCGAAGTCTTCATCGACAAACTGGACCAGTTCAAGGAAGCCGGTGCCTGCGGCACTGCGGCGGTGATTTCGCCGATCGGCGGTATCCAGTACAACGGCAAACTGCACGTGTTCCACAGCGAAACGGAAGTGGGCCCGATCACCCAGAAGCTCTACAAAGAGCTGACCGGTGTGCAGACCGGTGACGTTGAAGCGCCGGAAGGCTGGATCGTCAAGGTCTAACAGCCCACACGCATAACCCAATGTGGGAGCGGGCTTGCTCGCGAATGCGGTCTGTCAGCACTGAATCAGGTGACTGACACTGCGCATTCGCGAGCAAGCCCGCTCCCACATTTGATCTACAGTGTTTTCAGGATTGAGCCGGGATATTCGCGGTAATCTTCTTCCCCATACTGATCCTCGGCTCCTCCCCATACCCTAACGCCTCGTAGAACCCCACCACCGCGTCATTGCCCCGCGTAATCTGCAGGTTGATCTTCATACACCCCAAGGCAGTCAACGCCTGCTCGGCATGCCGCACCAACGAAGCGCCCAGGCCTTGCCGACGATATTCACTGTGCACCGCCACCGAATACAGCCAACCTCGATGCCCGTCGTAACCTGCGAGGACAGTGCCGATCACGGCTTTTTTATCCGTCGCCACGAAGAACAGTCCATCGTTGACCGCCAGCTTCTTATCGATGGCCAGGGTGGGCAGGTTGTGGGCGGTGTCATAGCCGAAAGCCTCCTGCCACAAGGCCACCACTTGCGCACGGTGCTGACGGTCGCGATACGGCCCAATGGGATGGCGAGATAACAACGCCTTCTCCATGACCAGGGTGCGCTCGTTACCGTGATAAACATTGCGCACCGTCTGAAAACCCAGCTTGGTATAGAACGGCTCAGCGGTCAGCGAGGACGGCACACTCAATACCGTGACCCCGGCGTCACGGGCGCGCAGTTCGATTTCGATCATCAGCAGGCGGCCAATGCCCTGCCCCTGCAGTGCCGGGTTGACGAACACCGAGCGCACCACGTGGCCATCAAGCGCCGCGGTGGCGACGATCTCCACGTCCTGGATGGCCACCAGCACAACCCGCCGCTGGAGCAAGACCCGCACGGCGTCGGGGGTGAAGTGACTGGCGACCCGCGCGATCACATCCGCCGGGTAATCCCGCGCATTGCTGCTGTGCAAGGCTGCCAGGATGACCTGGCTGATCCCCTCGGCATCGACTGCCTGGGCGAGACGAACGGCGGTAGACATGATTCCTCCTGGCGGACACCGCAATAACAAACATCAGGATACCTATTTAACCGGATTCCCAATGCGCTTGCCGGGTTTCACGCCAATCATCTTCGCCTGCCCATCGCGCTGCTTCCCCGTCCGCGCTTCACTGATCAACCCTGGAATCAACTTACCCTCCGGCAAATTCTTCCAGAAACGACTCGGCAAATGCCCCTCCATCACCTTGGGGTTCAACCGTGCCGGGTTGAAAATGTGGCTGTAGTACGTCAGCCACATCGCGCTGTGAGGGTCGTCGACATTCTGTGCCAGTTGCCGCCACGCCTCAGGGCATTCCCGTTGATGAATCAACTGCTCACCGTCGTAATACACCCCGTCCAGGGGCGTGGCGATCATCCAGCGATGGCGGCCCATGCGCCCGATAAAGTGCTGGCTGGCGGATTTGAGAATGTCATGGGCCGGCTCGTGCCAGGCCACGTATTCCGGTAACGCTGCGCCCGCCTGCGCCGGCAATGCGATAAACCGCACGAACGCATGCAAGTGATGCGCTTCGCGGCTGACCTGCTTGATCCGCCGTTGCAACTCGCTGCCCAGCTTGTCACCCGCCAGCATCGCGGTGCGGTCGCCATGGCTGACCCGCCACAGCACCTCGTACAGCAAGCTCCAACGCTGGTCACCGTGATAACAGGCGGCCGACTCAAGCAGCTCCAAAAGCGCCTTGGGAATCCGCGCCTGGAACGGGCCGAGCCCTTCCGGTATCGGCTCATCGGTAGCAAACAGGTCCGCCCCTTGCGCTTCGCCCCAGCTCACCTGGCTGGGGTCGACCTGATGGCTGAGCAACCAACGCGCCTGTTCGCGCCAGGTACTGAAGAGATTGTCGCATTCCAGGCTGATCATCCCCACAAGCCCATTTGCTGTGGCTGCGGGCGGTCGCGCAATTGCTCGCGCAAAAGCACGCTGGTGCTTTCAGCCTGTTGCGGGTGGTAATCGCTGGTGATGAAAAACGGCTTGGCCTTGGCCAGTACGCAGCGCATGCGCGCCAGGTCTTCGAAACGGATCTTGCGTTCGCGGCGCAGGTCCACCAAACGCTGGGTGGTGCGCAGACCGATGCCGGGAATACGCGCAATCAAGGTCGGTTCGGCGCGATTCAGGTCCAACGGAAACACCTCGCGGTGCTCCAGGGCCCAGGCGAGTTTGGGGTCGATATCCAGCGCCAGGTGCCCGGGGCCTTCAAACAATTCATTAGCGCTGAAACCGTAGCTGCGCAGCAGGAAGTCCGCCTGATACAAACGGTGCTCGCGCATCAGTGGCGGTGCCGCCAGGGGCACGCTTTTCGGGCTGTTGGGAATAGGGCTGAACGCCGAGTAATACACACGGCGCAACTTGAAGTTGCCGTACAACGCCTCGGCGCCATGCAGGATGGTGCTGTCGTCGGTGTCATCGGCGCCGACGATCATCTGCGTGCTCTGCCCAGCCGGAGCGAAACGCGGTGCGCGCGGCTCGTTGAGGACGGTCTGTTCGCCGGTGTAGATGGTCTGCATCGCTTGCTTGATCGACACAATCTGCTTCTCCGGCGCCAGGGTTTGCAGGCTGGCATCGGTGGGCAGTTCAATATTCACACTCAACCGGTCGGCATAACGCCCGGCCTCGGCGATCAACGCCGGGTCGGCTTCGGGAATGGTCTTGAGGTGAATATAGCCGCGAAAGTCATGCTCTTCGCGCAAGAGCCTGGCGACCCGCACCAGTTGCTCCATGGTGTAGTCAGCCGAACGAATGATGCCGGAACTGAGAAACAGCCCGCTGACGCAATTACGCCGGTAGAAATCCAGGGTCAGGGTGACCACCTCCTCCGGGCTGAAACGCGCGCGGGGCACATCGCTGGAGCGGCGGTTGACGCAGTATTGGCAATCGTAGAGACAGAAGTTGGTCAGCAACACCTTGAGCAACGACACACAGCGCCCGTCCGGAGTGTAACTGTGGCAGATCCCCATGCCATCAGTGGAGCCCAGGCCCGCCTTGCCCTCGGAGCTGCGCTTGGGCGCGCCGCTGCTGGCGCAGGAAGCGTCGTACTTGGCGGCGTCGGCAAGGATGCTGAGTTTTTCGATCAACTGCATGGAGGGCTACCGATACTGGTTTTTTGTACAGTATCAGGCGGCCCTGCCTGTCACAAGTGCAGCCTGTCAGCTGGCAGTTGCCAGCAGCAAATCCTGCACCGAACGCCCCTTGCCCCGGCTGCGATCGTTTTCGTACAGCGACGCGGCAATCTCGTCGGCACGAATCGGCAATACCGAAAGCAGCGTGTCACTCAAACCATGGCTGGCCTGACTGAAACCCTGAATATAGATCCCCGCCTTGCAGCGCTCGTCCGTGACGATGCGATAGTCGCGGGCCACCTCGAAGTCGCCCATGTAGGCTTGCAGCGGCGCCAGCAGTTCGCGGTGCATCTGGCGCTCGTAGCCGGTGGCCAGGATCACTGCGTCGTAATGGCTGAGGCTGGTTTCGCCACTGGCGTTGTTGCGCAGCGTCAACTCGATGCCCAGCGGCCCGGCGCTGGCTTTTTCGACCACGGTCATGGTGCGGAAAGCCTGGCGGGCAACGCCGGAGACTTTCTGGCGGTAAAAAATACCGTAGATCCGTTCAATCAGGTCCAGGTCCACCACTGAGTAGTTGGTGTTCTGGTATTCGGCGACCAGGCGCTCACGCTCGGCGCCGACTTGCTGGAACACCAGGTCGGTAAACGCCGGTGAAAACACTTCGTTGACGAACGGGCTGTCATCGGCCGGTTTGAGCGCCGAACCGCGCAGGATCATATCGACCTGCACCGAGGCAAAACTATCATTGAGGTCGATAAAGGCTTCCGCCGCGCTCTGGCCACCACCGATGATCGCAATACGCATCGCCTTACCTTCCACGCATGGCTGCTGGGCCATGCGCGCCAGGTATTGGGAATGGTGGAACACCCGGCCGTCATCCTTGAGTGCCTTGAACGCGGGCGGCACACGCGGTGTACCACCGGCGCTGACCACCACCGAGCGGGTGGTGCGCACATGCTGCTCGCCCAGCGCATCGCGGGAGATCACACGCAACGCTTCGACGTGGTGCTGATGCAGGATTGGCTCAATGGCCAGCACTTCCTCGCCATAGCGCGCCTGGGCCTGGAACTGCCCGGCAACCCAGCGCAGGTAGTCGTTGTACTCCATGCGGCACGGGTAAAAGGTGCCCAGGTTGATGAAGTCCACCAGGCGGTCGTGGGCCTTGAGGTAGTTGACGAAGGAGTAAGGGCTGGTGGGGTTGCGCAAGGTCACCAGGTCCTTGAGGAACGAAATCTGCAGTTCACTCTGGGTCACCAGGGTATTGCCGTGCCAGCGGTAGTCGGCCTGCTTATCGAGAAACAGTGCATCCAGTTTGCCCTGGGCTTTTTCACGCTCCTGCAGGGCGATGGCCAGCGCAAGGTTCGAGGGGCCGAAACCGATCCCGATCAGGTCGTGAACCGCGGGCGAAGCAATTGCCTGTGTCATTCCAGTGTCCTCTGGATAAGCCCCTTGGCGGTGGGGCGGGAATACCTGCAAGGCCTGAACAACAGGCCGTGTGTTGATAGGAAACGAGGACAGTGAAATAAAATTTAACTAATCATTGGTCAGTGCGCATCCCACTCGCGCATGCGCACCCGGCAATGCTTCATGGCGTTGACGATGTGCTTTTCCACCAGGCTGCGGGAAATGCTCAGGTGCTCGGCGATTTGCGGGTGGGACAGGCCCTCAAGCTTGCGCAGCAGGAAGCTCTCGCGACAGGCCGCCGGCAGCTCGGCCAGGGCACGTTCGAGCATATCCAGGCGGCGCGCTTGATCGTGGCTGGCGTGGGGCGAACTGGTGGCGAAGCGTTCTTCGCTGTCCAGCACTTCCAGGGGTTCGGACTGGCGCAAGGCGTTGCGCCGATGGCCGTCGATCACCAGGTTCAGCGCAGTGCGGTATAAAAACGCCCGCGGTTGTTCAATCGGCGTGTCACTGGCGCGCTCCAGCACTCGGACATAAGCGTCATGCACCACATCCTCGGCCACCTGTCGGTTGCCCAGCTTGGCGTTGAGGAAACACACCAGCTCGCGATAGTAGTTTTCCAACATGACTCCCGACCGTCTGGGAAGACGGCATCAGATCCTTGAATGCTAAAGACGACAGCCAGCGGATAGTGGCAGTTTGAGTGCGTGCAATTTATAGTAATTCTCATCTACTTTTAAAGAAGTCTTGCATCAACGGCGGTTTTTTTTATTCGACGGAGCTGTTACGGCATATGTAAGCACCTAAATATTCGGGCGATTTTCTCGTATAACAGTCAGCTCCCCGCAACTGCGGTCCAAACTTCCTGGCTGGAACCAACGCATGAAACGCCCTCGCCCCGTCCGACGCGCTCTGCTCGCTGTCGCGTGCCTGATTCCCCTCATTGCGCTGGCCGCCTGGCAGGTGTTGCCGTCGGGCCGCGACACCCTGACCACGGTCACCGTAACGCGCGGTAACATTGAAAACAGCGTCACGGCACTCGGCACCCTGCAACCGCGCCGGTACGTCGATGTGGGCGCCCAGGCGTCCGGGCAGATCCGCAAGATCCATGTCGAAGCCGGGGATCAGGTCTCGGAAGGCCAATTGCTGGTGGAAATCGACCCCGCCACGCAGCAGGCCAAACTCGACGCCAGCCGCTACGCCATAGAAAACCTCAAGGCCCAGTTGCAGGAGCAGCAGGCTCAGCACGCGCTGGCGCGCCAGAAATACCAACGCCAGCAACGCCTGGCCGCCGGTAACGCCACCCGCGAGGAAGACGTGCAAACCGCCAGGGCCGAGCTGGACGCCACCCAGGCGCGCGTCGGGATGTTCCAGGCGCAGATCCGCCAGGCCCAGGCCAGCCTGCGCAGCGACGAGGCCGAGCTGGGCTACACGCGCATCTTCGCGCCAATGGCCGGCACCGTCGTCGCGGTGGACGCACGGGTTGGCCAGACGCTCAATGCTCAGCAACAGACGCCGCTGATCCTGCGCATCGCCAGGCTGTCGCCGATGACCGTGTGGGCCGAGGTCTCCGAAGCCGACATTGGCCACGTCAAACCCGGCATGACCGCCTACTTCACCACCCTCAGCGGCGGCAGCCGGCGCTGGACCAGCACCGTGCGCCAGATTTTGCCGATACCGCCCAAGCCGCTGAATGAAACCAGCCAGGGCAATGGCAGCCCGAACAGTACGAGCAAAACCGGCAGTGGCCGTGTGGTGCTGTACACCGTGCTGCTGGATGTGGACAACACCGATAACGCGCTGATGGCCGAAATGACCACTCAAGTGTTCTTCGTCGCCAGCCAGGTCAAGGACGTCCTCACCCTACCGGTTGCGGCCCTGCTCGGCAGTCCCGGCACCGACCAGCCGATCGCTCGGGTCGTGGCCAAAAACGGCTCCATCGAGAAACGCGCAGTACGCCTGGGTATCAGCGACCGTTTGCGGGTTGAAGTGCTGGAAGGCCTGAAGGAAGACGATCATGTGTTGATCGGCCCGGCCAACGGCAGTGGGGGTTGATTTGACCACGCCGCTGATCGAACTCAAGAACATCCGTAAATCCTATGGCGGCGGCGACAGCCCGCAGGTCGATGTATTGCGCGGGATCGACCTGTCGATCCATGCCGGGGAATTCGTCGCCATCGTCGGCGCTTCCGGCTCCGGCAAATCCACCTTGATGAATATCCTCGGCTGCCTCGACCGCCCCACGGAAGGCGAATACCGGTTCGCCGGGGAAAACGTCGCACACCTGGGCAGCGACGAACTGGCCTGGCTTCGCCGAGAAGCCTTTGGGTTTGTGTTCCAGGGTTACCACTTGATCCCTTCGGGCTCGGCCCAGGAAAACGTCGAGATGCCGGCGATCTATGCCGGTATCAGTGCCGCCGAACGCCACGCCCGCGCCAAGGCCCTGCTCACCCGCCTGGGCCTGGCCGATCACACCGCCAACTGCCCGCACCAACTCTCCGGCGGCCAGCAACAACGCGTGTCGATTGCCCGCGCGTTAATGAACGGCGGGCATATCATCCTCGCCGATGAACCCACCGGCGCGCTCGACAGCCACAGTGGCGCCGAAGTAATGGCCCTGCTCGACGAGCTGGCGAGCCAGGGCCACGTGGTCATCCTGATTACCCACGACCGCGAAGTCGCGGCGCGGGCCAACCGCATCATCGAAATTCGCGACGGCCTGATCATCCGCGATTCGGCGCTGAGTGAAACCCATGTGCCCGTCACGGCCAACCGCGACGCGCTGCAAGCCGTAGACCTGCGCCAGCGCCTCGCCGACGGCGCCGAACATAACGGCGCCTGGAAAGCCGAACTGATCGACGCCGTGCTGGCGGCCTGGCGGGTCATGTGGATCAACCGGTTCCGTACTGCGCTGACGCTGCTGGGGATCATCATCGGCGTGGCGTCGGTGGTGGTGATGCTGGCGGTGGGCGAAGGCAGCAAACGCCAGGTGATGGCACAGATGGGCGCGTTCGGCTCCAACATCATCTACCTCAGTGGCTCTTCGCCCAACCCGCGCACCCCGATGGGGATTGTGACCCTCAACGATGTGGCGGCCCTGGCGACGCTGCCGCAGGTCAAGCGCATCATGCCCGTCAACGGCAACTATGCCGGTGTGCGTTTTGGCAATGTCGACTACATGGCTTATGTCGGTGGCAATGACACCAACTTTCCCGAGATCTTCAACTGGCCGGTGGTCGAGGGCAGCTACTTCACCGAGGCCGACGAGCGCTCCGGGGCAACGGTGGCCGTGATCGGTCACCGTGTACGCGAAAAGCTGTTCAAGGGCGTCATCAACCCCATCGGCCAATACATTCTGATAGAAAACGTGCCATTCCAGGTGATTGGCGTGCTGGCGGAAAAAGGCTCCAGCTCCGGTTTGCAAGACAGCGACGACCGTGTTGCCATCCCCTACACCGCCGCCAGCGTGCGCCTGTTGGGCAGCTATAACCCCGAATACGTGGTGATTGCCGCTGCGGATGCACGCAAGGTGCACGAGGCGGAACTGGCCATCGATCAACTGATGCAAACACTGCACAACAACAAGCGCGACTACCACCTGACCAATGACGCGGCGATGATCCAGGCCGAGGCACGCACGCAAAATACGCTGTCGCTGATGCTCGGTTCGATTGCCGCGATTTCCCTGTTGGTGGGCGGGATTGGTGTGATGAATATCATGCTGATGACCGTGCGCGAGCGTACTCGCGAAATAGGCATCCGCATGGCCACCGGTGCGCGCCAGCGTGACATCCTGCGCCAGTTCCTTACCGAGGCGGTGATGCTCTCGGTCGTCGGCGGCCTGTTCGGCATTGCCCTGGCATTGCTGGTGGGCGGCGTGCTGATGCTGGCAGAAGTCGCCGTGCAGTTTTCCCTGGTGGCAGTACTCGGCGCATTTGGCTGTGCACTGGTCACCGGTGTCGCATTCGGCTTCATGCCGGCCCGTAAAGCTGCCCGGCTCGATCCGGTTAAGGCCTTGACCAGTGAATAAACGACTCATCACACCGCACCTGTCGGTCCTTGGCCTGTGCCTGTTGCTCAACGCCTGCGCAGGCACTCCTCACGGCGTCGACAGCAGCATAGCGCCGCCGCGGGCGTGGCAATATGCCGAGCGGGAGGCAACGCAGGCGACCAACCAGCGCTGGTGGACACACTTCGGCAGCCCGCCACTCAACCGCTTGGTCGACCAGGCTCGCCGTGACAGTTATGACGTGGCCGCCGCCATGGCACGGGTGCGCCAGGCCCAGGCGAGTGCGGTCATTGCCGGGGCACCGTTGTTACCCGAAGTGAACTTCAACCTCACCGCCAGCCGCGAAAAACTCCTGCACGGCAGCGGCAACGCATCGCTGGATGCCACAGCAAGCAACAAAACCGTCGACAGCTTTGGCACCAACCTCACCGCCAGTTATGAAGTGGACTTCTGGGGCGGGCGCGCCGCCGCTCGCGACAGTGCGCTGCAAAGCCTGCGAGCGAGTGAGTTCGACCAGGCCACGGTCGAGCTGACCCTGCTCAGCAACGTCGCCGACCGCTATGCGCAAACGCTTGCTGCTCGCCAACGCCAACAGATCGCCGAGCTGAACCTGGCGAATGCCCGCCATGTGCTCGACCTCGTGCAAACCCGCTACGATGCGGGCTCCGCCACCGCACTGGAACTGGCGCAACAAAAGAGTCTGGTGGCCAGCCAGCAACGCCAGTTGCCGCTGATTCAACAAGTGGCCGAAGAATCGTTGATCACCCTTGCAGCCCTTCTTGGCCAGCCGGTCCAGGCCCTGGACCTGGGCACCGAGTCGTTCCAGGCGCTGACCTGGCCGGTGATTGGCCCGGGCGTGCCCAGCCAACTGCTTAGCCGCCGCCCCGACCTGGCCCAGGCCGAGGCACAGCTGGCTGCGGCAAGTGCCGATGTAAGAGTGGCCCGTGCGGCGATGCTGCCCACCGTGACCCTGGGCGCCACGCTCGGTTCGGGTTCCTACAAGGCCGCCGATCTGCTGCGCAGCCCGTTCTACAACCTGACCTCGGGCCTGGTGGCGCCGATCTTCAATAATGGCCGTTTAAGCGCTGAACGCGACAAGGCGCGTGCGCGGCAGGACGAACTGCTGCAAACCTATCGCGGCGCGATCATCAACGGCTTTGCCGATGTGGAGAAATCCCTCAGCAGCATCACCCACCTGGACCAGCAGCGCGAATGGCAGACCGAGGAATTGCAACAGGCCCAGACTGCCTTCAGGATCGCCGAAAGCCGCTACCAGGCCGGCGCGGAAGACCTGCTGACTGTGCTCGAAACCCAACGCACGCTGTACGCGGCCCAGGACGCGAATGTGCAACTGCGACTGTCACGGCTGCAAGCCAGCATTGCGCTGTACAAAGCCCTGGGCGGCGGCTGGGAGGCCAAGTCCCAATAACAAAACTCCACATTCCTACACAAAGCGTTTATCCAACCTACATTCTTTGACCCAAGGTCCTTGGTAAAAAAGCCGCCTTCAAACGGCTGCCCGGAACCTCTTGATGAAACCCAGCGTTCTTGTAAGAAGCCTGGTGTGCGTCTGCCTCTGGCTGATAGCAAGCCGGGCGCTTACCGCGCCACTGATTGCGCCCAGCGCAATTGACTGGCTGCTGGACTGCCCCTTCCCCGCCTTCGAACGGCCGGACCCCGAGGTTCTGGACCGAACTCAATGCGGCAGGGTAAACGTGCCTCGCGACTATGCCGCCCCCCAGCGTGGCAATGTGCTCCTATCGCTGACCCGTGTCGGCGCACGGCAGCCGCTGAGCCGTGAGGGCATGGTGTTCATCCAATCGGGTGAACCGCAAAAGGGTCAAGGCACGACCTTCGCCGTCCATTTGGTCAGCCGCTGGGAGTCCTACGCCACCCAGGCCTATCGCACACTGGTCAACCGTTATGACGTCATCGAATTGAGCGCCCGCGACCTCAGCCAACCCAACGGGGTCGAGCAGGCCGCACGTGATATGGAGTTTGTGCGCGCGCAATTGGGCGACACACAGCTCAACTACCTGGGCAATGCTGAAGGCACCCGGGTCGGTGGGCGATATGCCGCGCTGTTTCCGGAACGCGTTGCACGCATGGTGCTGGTTAACGTCGAGGACCGTGAACCGGCCGCGTCCGGTGTCGAGCAACTGTTGCTCAAGGAGTCGGCTCGCGCCGTCGCCGCCGGGTGCGTCAAACGGTGGGTGGGTGATTTTCTGGTGTCCGGCACACAGCCGCCGCCTTCGACGCGCTGCCTCGACTTGGGTAACTGGGAATAGCCACCGTGTTTACGACCTGTTCGCGCCGAAAACGACACACTGCGTTGACGCTCTCGCTCAATCGTTATTAAGTGCTATTAATCCGCATTAATAGGATCAATAGACCGCCATGCTCAGCCGTCCGCTACGACGCAAACGCCAGAAGCTCTCCGACGTGATTGTCGAGTCGGTCAAGCGCTCCATCGTCACCGATGCCCTGAAGCCAGGCGACCGCCTGCCCACCGAACGCGAGCTGATGGAAAGCTTCCAGTGCTCCAAAGGCTCGGCGCGTGAAGCGCTCAAGGCACTCGAAGTGGAAGGCCTGGTGAGCACGCGCACCGGGCCCAGTGGCGGCGCTTACTTGAATCAGGCCGGTACCGAACCGGCAAGCCGCGCCTTGCGCAACTACCTGCACTTCCAGCACCTGGATGGCGAGCAGGTGTACCAACTGCGCAAGGTTATCGAGGTGGAACTGGCCGTGTCAGTGCTCGGGCGTTTGAGCGAAGACGACTATCAGGCCCTGCAAGACAACGTCGATTTTTGCAGTGCACCGGAAGACAGCGAAGCCGGCCAACGTGAACAGCGTCTGGCCGAACTCGAGTTCCACAACCTGCTGGCCAAGGCGTGCCCCAACCCGTTGTTAAGCTTTATGGCGCAATTTCTTAACGACCTGCTGCGCGATCTGGTGGTGCTGAAAAAAGCCTACAAACCCAAGCGCAAGCAGTTCGACGCGGCCAACCTCGACTACCACAAGCAGTTGCTGCTCGCCTTCCGCGCCGAGGACGAACGCGCGGTGCGCAGCTTGATGCACGAGCACATGTGCGATGCCGAACACCATATGACCGCCCTTGAAGGCGAGGTCAGCCCGCACTTTTTGCTGGAGTTTGATCACAACCACTGAGAACACCAGCAATCACCCTGTGCAAACCCAGCGCCCACACTTGACCGAGCTTCAACCGTCGGACCGTTTCACCCAACTCAATAACAGGCCTGCCCACAGGCCCTGCTCCACCGTATCGCCATTGCCGCTCCTGCCAATAACTAAACCAGGGAGTCACCCCATGCAGCGTCGTACGTTGTTGAAAGCCAGCCTTACCGCCGCCGCCGCGCTCAGCCTTCCGTTGAGTGTGCGCTCTGCATTCGCCGCCGAGCCGTTTACCTTTTACGGCCTCAAGTCCATGTCCGGCGCCTTTGCCAGCTATGGCAAGTTTGCCGACATGGGTTCGCGCCTGGCGGTAGAGCAGCACCCCGAGATCCTCGGCCGCCCACTGAACTACAAAGTCATCGACACCGAAGGCAACGCCGGCAAGGCGGTGCGCAAGGTCCAGGAGGCGATCCAGCAGGATGGCGCACGGTTCTTCCAGGGCTGCACGCTGTCGTCATCGGCATTGGCGGTGGCCAAGGAAGTCGACAAGGTCGGCGGCGTCTTCATGACCCCGGTGGGCGCCGATGAAGTCACCGGCAAGGACTGCAACAAGGCCACCTTCCGCTGGTCGGTGCCGACCTACGGCGCGATCCGCGAAACCATTGTGCCGTTGATCAAGCTGCTGCCGGACGCCAAGCGCTGGTACACGATCACCCCGCAATATGTATTCGGCGAAGCCTTGCTCGAAGGCGCGAAAACCGTGCTCAAGGACCACGGTCTGGAACACGTCGGCAACAGCTATCACTCTTTGCAGGAGCAAGAGTTCTCCGGCTACCTGACCAATGCCATCGCGGCCAAGCCCGATGTGCTGGTCCTGCTCAACTTCGGCAGCCAGTCATCCAACACCCTGCGCCAGGCGGTGAACTTCGGTATCAAGGAGCGCATGAAAGTGCTGCTAGTGTGGTCCGCCGGCCTTGATCAGTTCCAGGAACTGGGCAGCGATGTGCTCGAAGGCGTGTACCTCGGTGCGCAGTATTGGCATCAGGTCGACAGCCCGCTCAACCGTGAACTGGTCAAGCTGACCCAGGCCAAATACGGCATCAACCCCACCTACCCGTTGGCTGCCGACTACATCAGCACCAAAGTAATGCTCGACACCATTATCGCCACCGGCAGCTTCGACGGCCCGACCGTCGCCAAGGCCCTGCAAGGCCTGAGCTTCGAAGGCCCGACCGGCAAGGAGCAAATCCGCGCCGGTGACCACCAGGTGATCAAGGACTACTACCTGATGATCGGCAAAGCCAGCGCCGAGATGGCCGACAAGGACGACCTGGCCAAGGTGCTCAGCGCCGGCCAGTCCTTCCCGCCGGTGGACGCCACGAGCTGCGTGCTCGGCTGATCCGCTGAACCATCACCGGTTGCACACGACAGGGCCGCCCCCGCGGCCAGCTGTCCGAGGGTTTCTGCATGCTGAATCTTTACCTGTTCCAGATACTCAACGGCCTTGGGCTGGGGATGATCTACTTTCTGATCGCGGTCGGGCTGACGATCATTTTCGGTCTGCTCAACTTCGTCAACTTCGCCCACGGCGCGTTTTTCCTGCTGGGCGCCTACATCTGCTACACCGCCGTGAGCCTCACCGGCAACTTCTGGCTGGCGCTGCTGATTGCGCCGCTGGTGGTGGCCGCGCTGGCCTGGGTCATCGAGCGATTATTGATCCAGCGGATTTATCACTTGCCGCACATGTTCCAGATCCTGGTGACCTTAGGGATTGCGCTGATCATCCAGGAAGCCAGCGTGATGATCTGGGGCCCGGTGGGCAAAAGCGTCGCCGTGCCGGAACTGCTGCGCGGCGTGCTGGTGGTGGGTGATTTCGTCTACCCCTACTACCGCCTGTTTCTGATCGTGTTTTCCGGGCTGGTGGGCCTGGGCCTGTGGCTGCTGCTGGAACGCACACGCTTCGGCGCCCTGGTGCGCGCGGGCAGTGAAAGCACTGAAACCGTATCGCTGCTGGGCACCAATATCTTGCGTTTGTTTTCGATGACCTTTGCCCTGGGCGTGGCCCTGGCTGGCGTGGCCGGCGTGCTGTTCGCGCCGCTGCGCGGCGCCCAACCCTTCGTCGGCCCGGAAATTCTCGGGGTCGCCTTCGTGGTGGTGGTGATCGGCGGCATGGGTTCCTTCAGCGGCGCACTGGTCGGCGGCTTGCTGGTGGGCGTGGTGCAAAGCCTGATGACCACACTCTGGCCCCAAGGCGCGAGCCTGATGATCTACGGCGCGATGGCCGTGGTGATTCTGGTGCGTCCTTACGGCCTGTTCGGGAGAGCCTGACATGAGCGAGAAAAACCCCCTGCCGTTTGCCAAGACTCAGTCCAAAGCCATGCTGCTCTGGGTACTGGCGGTGCTGATCGGCCTGCCGCTGATTTTACCGTCGGCCACCCTGGCCAGCGAAATCCTGATCTTTGCCATGGCCGCCCTGGCCTGCAACCTGTTGCTGGGCTACACCGGGCTGTTGTCGTTTGGCCAAGGCATCTTCTTCGGAGCGGGCGCCTATTGCGCAGCGCTGCTGATGATCCACCTGCAACTGGGCCTGTTCACCGCCCTGCTCGGCGCCGCCGTGGCCGGTGGTTTCCTGGCGCTGTTGGTAGGTGCCCTGGCGATCCGACGCACCGGTATTTACTTCGTGATGCTGACGCTGGCGTTCAGCCAGATGGCCTACTTCGTCGCCTACACCCTCAGCGACTGGACCGGCGGCGACAACGGCCTGCTCAGCGTGCCGCGCCCGGAAATTCGCCTCGGTGACAGCGTGCTGCTGTCGTTGAGCGACGCCCGCGCGTTCTACGGCTTTGTCGCCGTGCTGTTCCTGTTGATCTTTATCGGCGCACGCCGCGTGATCGCGTCGCCATTCGGCAGCACCTTGATGGCGATCCGCGAAAACGAAACCCGCGCCTCGGCCATCGGCTACGACACGCGCCATTTCAAGATCCTGGTGTTCGTGCTGTCCGGCGCGGTCACCGGGATTGCGGGCGCGCTGTACGCCATGCTGCTGCACTTTGTGCCGCTGTCGAATATCGACCTGGCGATGTCCGAGAACATCCTGATCATGACCATCGTCGGCGGCACCGGCTCGCTGTTTGGCTCGTTGCTGGGCGCAGGTTCCATCGTACTGCTGGGGGACTTCCTCTCCGACCTGTGGCCGCGCTGGCTGATGCTGCTCGGGGTGATTCTGATCCTGGTGGTGATCTTCATGCGTGGTGGCTTGTGGGGCGGTTTGTCGGCGCTGTTCGAACGCGTACGCGGCAGCCGCAAAACCGCCGCCGTCGTCAAGGAGGAAGGGCTATGAGCATCCTGCTGGAAACCAAAGACCTGGAACTGGCCTATGGCGCGTTCCACGCGGTGAACGGCGTTAACCTCAAGGTCGAAGCCGGCACCATCCACACCATCATCGGCCCTAATGGCGCGGGCAAGACCAGCCTGTTCCACTGCCTGACCGGCGAACGCCAGGCCACCGCCGGGGCGATTCATTTCGACGGCAAGAACCTGATGCGCAAGCCCGCTCACGCCCGTGTCGGCCTGGGCATGGCGCGCTCGTTCCAGCTCACCAGCCTGTTCCAGAACCTCAGCGTGCGCGAGAACCTGCGCCTGGCTGCACAAGGCCGCGACGGTGCCAAGGCACTGAATTTCTGGCGCCGGGTGGACAGCAAGCGCGAACACCTGGAGATGGCAGACCAGGTGCTCGAACGCCTGCAACTCACGGCCCGCGCCGGCACCCTGGCCGGCGAGTTGTCCCACGGCCAGCAGCGCGTGCTGGAGGTGGGTATGTCGATCTGCTCCAAACCAAAGCTGTTGATGCTTGACGAGCCCACCTCGGGCATGGGCATCGATGACATCCCGATCATGACCCAACTGATCAGCGACCTCGGCCGCGACCACACGGTGCTGCTGATCGAACACAACATGAGCATCGTAATGTCCATCAGCCAACGCATCACGGTGATGAGCCACGGGCAAATCCTGGTGGAAGGCACGCCGGAATTCGTGCGCGCCGATGAACGCGTGCGCACTGCTTACCTGGGAGAGGCCGCCTGATGCTGATCGTCGAGAATATCCATTCCTACTACGACAAAAGCCACGTACTCGAAGGCGTGTCGTTGACCGTCAACCCCGGCGAATTGGTCACGCTGCTGGGGCGCAATGGCGCCGGCAAGACCACCACCTTGCGCAGCATCCTGGGGATTATCTGCCCGCGTCAGGGCCAGATTCACTTCAACGGCCAGGCGCTGGTCGGGCAAAAAATCTTTGAAATCGCTCGTCAGGGCCTGGCATTGGTCCCGGAGAACCGCGGGATCTTCCGCCTGCTGACCGTCGAGGAAAACCTGCGCATCGCGGTGCGCAAGACCAGCCGCTGGCAGATGGAGGACGTGTACGGCATGTTCCCGCGCCTCAAGGAGCGCCGTAAGAACGCCGGCCACGCTCTGTCCGGTGGCGAACAACAGATGCTCGCCATCGCCCGCGCCCTGCTCAACGACCCCAAGTTGCTGATCCTCGACGAACCCACCGAAGGCCTGGCCCCGGTGATCGTCGACGAACTGGTGAAGATCCTGCGCAAGGTCAAGGACGACGGCCTGCCGGTGCTGCTGGTGGAACAGAACCTGATGGTCTGCGACAAGCTCGCCGACCGCCATTACGTGCTCGAACAGGGCCGCGTGGTGTACGAAGGCAGCGCCGCCGCCTTCCGTGCCGACCCGACGATCAAGAACCGCTACCTGGCCCTGAGTGCCTGACCGGAGATTGCACATGAACAGTTTTGCGCACCCCCTCAAGAGCAACGCCCCGCTGATCAACCGCGACCGCCTGTGGCAATCGTTGATGGACCTCGCCCAGCTCGGCGCCACCGTCAAAGGCGGCGTGTGCCGCCTGGCGCTCACCGACCTCGACCGCCAGGCCCGCGACCTGTTCGTGCAATGGTGCGAGGCGGCCGGGTGCAGCGTCAGTGTCGACGCCATCGGGAATATCTTTGCACGCCGCGCCGGGCGTAACCCCGCCCTGCCCCCGGTCATGACCGGCAGCCATATCGACACCCAACCTACCGGCGGCAAGTTCGACGGCTGCTACGGGGTGATGGCCGGGCTGGAAGTGATCCGCACACTCAATGACTTGCAGTTGGAGACGCAAGCGCCGATCGAAGTGGTGGTGTGGACCAACGAAGAGGGCTCGCGTTTCCCGCCGTGCATGATGGGCTCCGGGGTGTTTGCCGGTAAGTTCGACGTGCAGGACACCCTCGCCAAACTCGACGACCAGGGCCTGTCGGTGGGCGCCGAACTGCAGCGCATCGGCTATGCCGGTTCGCGTGCGGTGCTCGGCCACCCGGTGGGGGCGTATTTCGAGGCGCATATCGAGCAGGGGCCAGTGTTGGAAGACCAGGCCACCACGATTGGCGTGGTCATGGGCTGCCTCGGCCAGAAGTGGTTCGACCTGACCCTCACCGGCGTTGAAGCCCACGCCGGCCCCACGCCGATGCACCTGCGCAAGGACGCCCTGGTAGGGGCCGCCGAGGTGGTCAGCGCGGTCAACCGTATCGCCCATCAGCAACAGCCTCACGCCTGTGGCACCGTCGGCTGCCTGAACCTGCACCCAGGGTCGCGCAACGTGATTCCTGGCCAGGTGCACATGACCATCGACCTGCGCCACCTGCATGCCGACACCTTGCAGGCCATGGTGGATGAGGTGCGCGGCGTGATCGAAGCCACGGCCCAACGCCACGGCCTGAGTGTTGAACTGACACCCACCGCCGACTTCCCGCCACTGGACTTCGCCCCGGCCTGCGTCAACGCCGTGCGTGACGCCGCGATGACCCTGGGCTTGAGCCATATGGACATCGTCAGCGGCGCCGGGCATGACGCCATTTTCGTCGCCGAACTCGGCCCGGCCGGGATGATCTTTGTGCCGTGCGAAGGCGGCATCAGCCACAACGAAATCGAAAATGCTGCGCCGGATGACCTCGCGGCGGGCTGTGCGGTGTTGCTGCGCGCCATGGTCAACGCAGCCCAGGGGGATCTGGCATGAGTGAGATTGGCCAACTGACGGCAGTGCAACTGCTGGAGCACTTTCGGGACAAAACCCTGTCGCCGGTGGACGTCACCGAGGACGCCTTGCTGCGTATCGAACGCTACAACCCGGTGGTGAATGCCTACTGCCATGTCGACCCCGAAGGGGCATTGCAGGCTGCGCGGGCGTCGGAGCAACGCTGGCTCAAGGGCCAACCGTGCGGCGCACTCGATGGGGTGCCTGCCTCCATCAAAGACCTCACATTGACGATTGGCATGCCCACCCGCAAGGGTTCACGCACCTCCTCACCCGAAGGCCCATGGGACGTGGACGCGCCCTTCTCGGCCTTGATGCGCAGAGCCGGCGCGGTACTGCTGGGCAAGACCACCACGCCTGAATTCGGCTGGAAAGGCGTCACCGATAACCCGTTGTACGGCATCACCCGCAACCCATGGGACACCCGCACCACGGCGGGCGGCTCGTCCGGTGGCGCCGGTGCGGCGGCAGCGCTGAACCTTGGCGTGCTACACCAAGGCAGCGATGCCGGTGGCTCGATCCGAATTCCGTGCGCCTTCACCGGCACCTTCGGTATCAAGCCAACTTTTGGTTACGTACCGCAATGGCCGGCCAGCTCCATGACGATCCTGTCGCACCTGGGGCCGATGACACGCACCGTCGAAGACAGTGTGCTGATGCTGCAAACCGTCGCTCAACCGGATGCACGCGATGGCCTGATCGGCGCACCGCGCACCACCCCGTGGCTCACGCCAGGTACGCACCTCAAAGGCCTGCGAGTCGCCTACAGCCCGACCTTCGGCTACGTGGATGTTGATCCGCACGTCGCCAAGGTGGTCGCCCAAGCGGTTGAGGGCCTGGTGCAGTTGGGCGCGCATGTCGAGCAGATCGACCCGGGCTTCAGCGACCCACTGGAGGTGTTCAGCACCTTGTGGGCCGCCGGCGCCGCACGCCTGACCGGGCCGATGAGCGAGGCGCAAAAACACTTGCTGGACCCGGGTTTGCGGCGCATTGCGCAACGCGGCGAACAGCTCAGCCTCAGCGACTACAGCGCGGCCCTCGAAGCCCGCGCGGCACTGGTCGCCAGGATGGCGGCGTTCCATCAGCACTACGACGTGCTGGTCTCGCCGGTGATGCCGATCACTGCATTTGAGGCCGGGCATAACGTGCCACCGGGTTCGGGCATGCAGGAATGGATGGAGTGGACGCCGTTTACCTATCCCTTCAACCTCACGCAGCAACCGACGGCGTCAGTGCCGTGCGGGTTGACCCCGAATGGCTTGCCGGTGGGCTTGCATGTGGTGGGCGCGCGATTTGCCGATGAGCAGGTGCTGCGGGTTTGCCAGGTGTATGCCAAGGCATTCCCCACCGAACACCTTGCCGCACCGCGCCTACTCTGAACCGCAGCTTTCGACCGGGGACGGCCCTGTGCACCTCCGGTCGCGTTTGGCTTATAATTCGCGCCTCTTTTTTTTGCGCGGATTGTTTCCAATGCGATTCACCAGGACCGTTCTGGCGAGTGCCGTACTCGCCCTCCTGCCGGCCATGGCCCACGCCAGCGCGCTGGACTTGACGTACGAAGCACCTGTCACCGAGGCAGCGCCACACGACGCCCCCGCGACCGCCACCTCGTTATTCCCGGTCAAGACCAAGCCGCCGGTGACATTCGAGTACGCCTGCAAAGGCCCGCGCTGCCAGTATGAAGATGACCTTGAACAGCGCCACGACGACCAGACCACACACAGCTGGTCCATCGGTCTTCAATAACGCTCAGCCGAGCTTGAGCTGAAAGGCAATCAACGGTGGGCGCCGGCACGCCGGCGCCCACCGTTACAAGCACATTCCATTACACTGTCCCTCTTCTTCACCCGGGACGCTTATGGACATCGAACTGGCACGCACGTTTCTCGAAATCACCCGCTGCGGCAGCCTGGCTGCGACGGCCGAGAAACTGCACGTCACCCAGACCGCCATCACCGCACGCGTAAAAAACCTCGAGAGCCAGTTGGGCAGCACGCTGTTTGTGCGCAACCGCGCCGGTGCGCGGTTGACCGCCGATGGCGAAGCCTTTGTGGTGTACGCCAACCAATTGCTGCAAACCTGGGAAGCCGCCAAGCGTGACCTGCCGCTGCCGGATGGCTACCGCAACGTGCTGCATATCGGCGGCGAGGTCAGCCTGTGCAACCCGCTGATGCTCGGCTGGGCGCAGGCCCTGCGCGAACATATCCCAGGGCACGCGCTGCGCACCGAAATACGCGAAGGCGAGTACCTGCTGCGCCAGTTGGAACTGGGTGTGCTGGATGCCGCATTAGTGTTCCAACCGCAGTACTGGCCGGGGTTGCAGGTGGAACAGGTGCTGGAAGAAAAACTGATCCTGGTGCAACGGGTGAGCAAGCCGGCGCCGTATATCTACATTGACTGGGGCCCGGGCTTTCGCCAGCAGCATGATGCCGCGCTGCCCGACAAAGCCCGTGCAGCGCTGAGCTTCAACCTCGGGCCGCTGGCGTTGCAGTACATCCTGGAGAATGGCGGCGCCGGGTATTTCCGCACGCGCGTGGTGCAGAGCTACCTGGACAGCGGCGTGATGCAGCGGGTGCCGAAGGCGCCGGAATTCAGTTTCCCGACCTACCTGGTGTACTCACGGGCGCGCGACAGTGCCGTGTTGCAGCAGGCGCTGGCGCTGCTGCGCGAGGTGGTCAAAGCCGAAAGTGACTGGTCACAACGCTGGGACCCGCTGATTTGAATCACCGTACACCACGGCGCGTGCTAGCCTGCGGGTGTTTCCTTTCGCAGCCTTATCGATGAACAAGAAAAAGTCCGTCACCATCAGCGACATCGCCAAACGGGTCGGCATGACCACTATCACGGTCTCGCGAGCGCTGAACAAACCTGACCAGGTCAAACCCGCCACGCTGGCGCGCATCCTCGACGTCGCGCGGGAGTTGGACTATGTGCCCAACGCCTTCGCCCGTGGGCTTAAACGCAGTGAAAGCCTGATCATTGGCGTGATCACCGCGTCGGTGGACAACCCGTTCTACAGCGAAATGATCAAGGCGATTTCCCGCGAGGCGAAGCAGCACGGCTACACCATCATGCTGGTGGACACCGACGAGCTGGCGGAGCTGGAAAGCAAAGCCGTCGACACGTTGCTGGGCTACCGCGTGGCCGGGATCATCCTGTCGCCGGTCTCTGATGAGCCGAGCTACCAGCCCGATTACCTGGAGCGGCTGGGCAACGGCAAGACCCCGGTGGTGCTGCTCGACCGTACGATCCACGACAGCCCGTTCAGCCGCGTGGTGCTCGACAATTACCACAGCGGCATTCAGGCCGCGCACTACCTGTTGCGCCAGACGCCCGACCTCAAGCGCCTGCTGGTGCTGACCGGCCCCGAGCATTCACGGATCACCGTGGAGCGCCTCAAGGGCCTGCGCGAAGTGCTCGCTGAGCATCCGCACGTACAGGTCGAAGTGCAGGCTGGCGACTACACGCTGATGCCGTCTTACCTGCATACCCTCGACTACCTCGCCGAACACTCGGCGCCGGACGCGATCATGGGTTTTAACCAGTTGATCACCCTCGGTGCCCTGCGCGCGTTGCGCATGCACAACATCCCCCATGACAGCCTGACCATCTGCGGCATCGACCGCCTGCCCTTCGCCGATATCTTTGGCGTGCCAATCGCCTGCGTGGCCCACGACGCCTCCCTGGCCGGCAGCAGCGCGGTACGCCTGCTGCTTGACCGCCTGGAAGACCCGTACAAGCCACGGGACAAGGTGGTCATCGCCGGCCAGTTGGAAAACGGCTAGCGACTGGTGTAGCCGCCATCGATCGGCAGGCTCACGCCGCTGATCATGCCGGCGGCATCGCTGAGCAGGAACAGCACCGGTAGCGCCACGTCCAGCGTCTGAGCAAAACGCCCCAAGGGAATGGCCGCCAACGCCGGATCGCGCTTGGCTGGGTCGGACCAGGCCATGGCGGCCATCGGCGTGAGGGTGACCGTGGGGTTGACGCTGTTGACGCGAATGCCGAAGCGGCCCCACTCGGCGCATTGCACGCGGGTGATGGCGTCCAGGGCAGCTTTGGAGGCGCAGTAGCTGAGGTGATCGTCGAGGGCGACCAACGAAGCCTGGCTGGAGACGTTGACGATGCTGCCGGCGAGCTTCGCCTCGATCATTTTTGCCGCGACCCGGCTGGCGACCTGGGCGGCGGCACGGGCGTTTACGTGCATCACCTGATCGAAGGCGGCGGCGCTGATCGCGGCGGCGGGTTCAAGCCGGGAAATACCGGCGCAGTTGACCAGGCCGTGCAGTGGCGGCAGGTCATGCAGGGCGTTGTCGAGGGCGGCGCTGTCGGCGATGTCCACGCACACCGCGTGGCAGCCCAACCTGGCCAAGGCCTCGGCGTCGCGGCCGAGGGCGAAGACTTCGGCGCCGCTGTTGATGAGCTGAAGGGCAATCTCATGGCCGATGCCGCTGGTGGCACCGGTGACGAGAATGCGCCGGTGGGTGAAGTTGAAGGTGGTGGTCATGGTCACTCTTCCATAGACAATAAAGGTCCACTGTGGGAGCTGGCTTGCCTGCGATTACGGTGGGCCAGTTAGCCCATTTGCCACTGATACACCGCTATCGCAGGCAAGCCAGCTCCCACATTCGGACCGTGTTGAATCAATCGGATTGCAAGCTGTGCATGATCGGTTTCAACGCGGGATACAGCTTCAAATACTCGCCAAACGCGCGGTCATAGGTCACGACATTCTCGCGCTTGGGCTGCGCGCGCAGTTCCAATTGCACCCAGCCCTTGTCCATCTGCGCATCGCTCACCAACCCCAGCGTATGCGCAGCCAGCAACGCCGCGCCCATTGCCGCCTCAACTTCTTGCACGATGGTGTAAACCGGGTACCGCGTGATGTCCGCAATAATCTGCATCCACAAATCCGAATGACTCGCGCCACCGACCACAATCAGCCGCGGGTCCAGTGATTGCGCGCCCTGGGTGCCGGCTTCGATATTGTGCCGCAGGGCAAAACTCACCCCCTCGAGCACCGCGCGGTACAGGTGAATGCGGCTGTGATACAGGTTCAGCCCGACAAAACTGCCGCTGGCACGGTCATCCCACACCGGGCTGCGTTCGCCCATCAAGTACGGCAGGAACAACAAGCCTTCGCTGCCTGCCGGGATCTTCATCGCGCGCTGTTCCAGCAACGCCAAACTGTCCTGGCCAGTAGCCTTGGCCTGTTGCTCTTCGGCCTGGCAGAACTGCTCGCGAAACCAGCTGACCGATGCCCCGGCGGTGATTGCACCGCCGAAGATGTACAGGTCCCGATGGCCGTTATAGACGTGGGGCATGCTCACCAGGCCGTGGCGTGCGTCGACGTGCTGGTTCAGATAGCCCCAGCACATGCTGGTGCCGATCATTGCCACATGGTTGCCCGGCTGCGTAACGCCTGCGGCCAGGGTCGCCATCGCCGCGTCCACGCCACCGGCGAGAATCGGTGTGCCTGCCTGCAGGCCCAGGCGCGCGGCCCAGGTCTCCAGCAGCCCACCCACCACCTCGCCGGAATACACCAACCGCTCAGGCATCATTGCCAGCGGTATCTGCAGTGCTGCGAGCATGTCTTCGGACCAGCCGCGCTGCGCCACGTCATAGACGCCGCCGATATTGCCGGCGCTGCTGTGGTCCACTGCCAGTTCACCGGTAAGGCACCAGTTGATATAGCTGTTGGGCGGCAGCAGGTAACGCGTGTTGGCCCATACTTGCGGCTGATGCTGCTTGAGCCAGAGCATCTTGGTGAAGCCGTAGTAGCTGTCCACCGAGTTGCCGGTGACCGCGAACAAGCGTTCAAGGTCAACATGCTCGCGCACCCAGGCCACCTGCTCGCCGGCACGGCGGTCCATCCAGATCAGGCACGGGTGCAGCGGCGTGATCTGCGCATCCACGGCAATCCCCGAGCCGCCGTACAGGCTGCTGATGCACAGCGCCTTGACCTGCTCTGCTGCCACCCCGGCCTTGGCCATGCACTGCGCCACGCAGGCCTCGACCGCGTCGAGCCAGACCTGCGGCCATTGCTCGGCCCAGCGCACTTTCGGGGTATCGACGCGATACCCCTGGCTGTGCTGGGCGATGATCGTGCCTTGAGCATCCACCAGCAGCGCCTTGGTGCTCTGGGTTCCAATGTCGACACCCATGACATAGTTCATCTCAAAGCACCGGTTTCAACAGCACCTTGATCGACTTCGTCGAGTTGGCCAACTCGAACGCTTCGGCAAAGTGATCCAGCGGGAAGTCGTGAGTGACGATGCCTTTGGAGGTGACCAGGCCGCGCTCGAACAGGTCGATGGCAATCGGGTAGCAATACGGGCCCAGGTGCGCGCCGCGTACGTCGAGCTCTTTGCGGTCGCCGATGATCGACCAGTCGACACTGGTTTCGGCACCGAATACGCTGAACTCGACAAAACGCCCGAGTTTGCGGATCAGGTCCAGGCCCTGGGTCACGCCGGCCGGTACGCCGGTGGTTTCGATGTACACGTCGCAGCCGTAGCTGTCGGTGAGGCCGTTGATGATCTCACGGGCGTTGTCGCGGGATGGGTTGATCACCACGTCGGCGCCGAATTGCTTGGCCAGTTCGAGGCGCTCATCGACCATGTCGATCACCACCAGTTTTTTCGGGGTCTTCAACGCGGCCACCTGGACCATGCACAGCCCGAGGGTGCCCGCACCGGCGATCACCACCACGTCATCCAGCTGGATTTCGCCACGGTTGACGGTATGAATCGAGCAGGCCATCGGCTCCACCAGCGCCGAATCTTCCAGCGAGACCGACTCCGGAATCTTGTGCACGATGGCGGTCTTGGGAATGCGCATGTACTGGGCCATGCCGCCTTCGGCCACTTCACGCTGGAAGCCAAAGATGTTGTGCACCTCGCACATCCAGTATTTACCCGACTTGCAGAAGCGGCACTTGCCGCACGGCACGATCTGTTCGGCGATGACCTTGTCGCCGACCGCCACTTCAAAGTGCTCTTCAGCGCCCTCGCCGACTTCCACCACGTAGCCAAAAAATTCGTGGCCCGGCACCACGGGCGCCTTGACCCACGGGTTGTCGCCGCCCCAGAACATCGCCGCCCCCGAGTGGCATTTGCAGTCGCTGGCGCAGATGCCGCAGGCGGCGATGCGGATCACCAGTTCATTGGGGCGTGCCTGAGGTTTGCTGATGCGTTGCAGGCGGTAGTCCTTCGGGCCGTGGCAGACGACGGCTTGCATTTCGGTGTGCTTGTCCATGGTGTTCGATCCTGTCTTGAGAGGAGTTTATTTATGGCGCTGACGGCTGATAAAGATCGCCAGCAAGATGATTGCGCCCTTGATCACACTCTGGACGTAGGGCGAGACGCCGAGCATGTTCAGGCCGTTGTTCAATACGCCGAGCAACATCGCGCCGAGCAACGTGCCGACGATCACGCCGCGCCCGCCGGCAATCGAGGCGCCGCCGAGCACCACGGCCGCAATCGCATCCAGCTCGAATGACACGCCGGCATTCGGCTGGCCGCTCATCAGGCGTGAAGTCAGCACCAGCCCGGCAATCGCCGCCGTCAGGCCGCTGATGCCGTACACCAGCAACTTGAATCGCGCCGCGCGCACCCCGGACAAACGCACCGCTTCTTCATTGCCGCCGATGGCGTAGATGTAGCGGCCGATGCGCGTGTGTTGCAGCAACACGTAGGCGGCAAAGTAGGTGATCAGCATGATCAGGATCGGCACTTCGATGCCGAACAGGCTCTGGCGGCCGAAAAAGCCGAACCACTCCGGCAGCCCGGAGATCGGGTAACCGTCGGTGTACATCAGGCCCAGGCCACGGGCGATGCCCATGGTCGCCAGGGTGACGATGATCGGCGGCATATGCAGGTAGGCGACGAACAGCCCGTTGCCGATGCCAAAGGCCACGCCGATCAACATCCCGGCGCCAATCGCCAGGCCCGGCGGCAGCCCCGCGACCATCAGGCCGGCGGTCAGGGTGCCGGACAGCGCCATCACCGGCCCCACCGACAGGTCGATGCCGCCGGTGAGAATCACGCAGGTCATGCCCACCGCAATAATCGCGTTGATCGACACTTGGCGGGCGATGTTCGACAGGTTGCTGGCGGTGAGGAAGGTGTCGCTGGCAAGAATCATCACCAGGGTCACCACCACCAGCCCGACAAAGGGATAAAACGCCGGCGAACGCAGCAGCCGCGCCAGGTTCAGGCGCAGTCGGCCGGTGTCGCCGGTGTTAATGGACGTATTCACTTGAGCCCCCTGTTGCATGGCGCATGACCTCTTGAGGATTGACGGCGGACGCTTCGAGTACCTTGACGATGGCGCCCTTGTGGAACACGGCGACGCGGTCGCACATGCCGATGACTTCCGGCAGTTCGGAGGAAATCATGATGATTGCGTAGCCCTGTTCGGTAAGGCTGCGCATGAGTGCGTAGATCTGCGCCTTGGCGCCAACATCAATGCCACGGGTGGGCTCATCGAACACCAGCACGTCGCAGTGGTGATTGATCCAGCGCGCAATCACCACCTTTTGCTGATTGCCGCCGCTGAGGTTGAACACCCGGCTCTCACCGCTGGGGGCTTTGATCGACAGCTGCTTCATCAGGCTGTCGACGCTGGCGCATTCGCGGCCCTTATCGATCAAGCCGCCAGTGTTCTGGTATTTGCGCAGGTTGTTCAGGGTGATGTTTTCGCGAATGCTGAAGTCGGTGATCAGCCCTTCACTCTTGCGGCTTTCCGGGAGCAGGCCGATGCCATGGGCCAGGGCCTGGCCCGGGTCGTCGAGGGTGATTTTTTCGCCGCGCAGCCATACGTCTTTGCTCACCGACGGCAGCGCGCCCATCATGCCCAGCGCCAGTTCGGTGCGGCCTGAGCCCACCAGCCCGGCGAAGCCGAGGATCTCGCCTTTGTGCAGCTGGAAGCTGTTGTGGGGGCCGTTGCGCACCAGCTGGATGTCCTTGACCTCCAGCAACAGCGGGCCGCGCTCGGCAGTCGGCTTGGCTGGAAAGCTGCATTCCAGGCGGCGGCCGACCATCATCTCGACCAGGCGGTCGATATCGCTGTCGGCCACATCGGTCACGCCCACATTGCCGCCGTCACGCAGCACGCTGATGCGGTCGCAGACCTGGAAAATCTCCTCCAGGTGGTGCGAGATAAAAATCACCGCCACGCCCTGGCGCTTGAGTTCGCGCATGATCTCGAACAGCAGCTCGGCTTCACTGGGCGTGAGGGTTGCCGTCGGCTCATCAAGCACCAGCAAACGCGCATCCAGGGCCAGCGCCTTGGCGATTTCGACAAACTGCTGCTCGGCCACACTCAGGTGCTCGACCGCACATTGCAGGTCGATCGTCACGCCCAGACGCTTGAACAACGCCTCCGATGCTTCGACCATCTCGCGCTTGCGCAACAGGCCAAAGCGGTTGCTCAGCTCGTGGCCGAGGAAGATGTTTTCCACCGCCGTGAGGTAGGGAATCAGGCTGAATTCCTGGAATACGATGCCGATACCGGCGGCAATCGCATCACGGTAGGTCGCGAACTGCTGCACCTGGCCGTTGATCAGGATTTGCCCCTCGTCCTGATGCTCGACGCCGCCGAGGATCTTCATCAGGGTCGATTTGCCCGCGCCATTTTCGCCGAGCAGGGCATGGATTTCGCCGCGCTCCACTTGCAGGTTGATGGCCTTGAGGGCCTGTACGCCCGGGTAACGCTTACAGATATTTTCCAGCTTCAGAAGACTGCTCATACCGCCGACCTCGTATTCAGTAGGTGACCTTAAGCCCCACGGGTTGGCGTGGGGCCTGGGCGAATTACCAGCTGAAGTCCTTGGCCTTGGCCTGGTCGATCAAGGTGATGTCCACCGGGAGCGTGGCGGGCACTTGCGAGCCCCACTTCTTGGCCAGGGCGATGCCCAGGGCAAGGCGGATCTGGTCGCGGGGGTATTGCGCCGAGGTGGCGATGAATTTGCTGCCGGGTTTCTGGATCGCCTTGATCGCTTCGGGTGCGCCGTCGACGCTGACCAGCTTCACGTCCAGCCCACTGGCTTCGATGGCCGAGAGTGCACCGAGGGAGCCGTTGTCATTCACACTGAAAATACCCTTGAGCGTGGGCTGGGCCTGCAGCATGTTTTCGGTGACGGTCAGCGCCTGGTCACGTTCCTGCTTGCCGTTCTGGACGCTGACGATCTTGATGTCGGGGTGCTTGGCCACGGCCTCTTTGCAACCGCGTACACGTTCGAGGATCGGCACCACGGCGATGCCGTCGAGGATCGCGATATTGCCTTTGTCGCCAATGTTTTTAGCCAGGTACTCACACGCCTGGAAGCCGGCGTCGAAGTTCTTCGAGCCAACAAAAGAGTCCAGCGGGCCGTCGGCCTGGGCATCCACGGCCACCACCACGACACCGGCAGCGTGGGCGGATTTGACTGCAGACTGCACGCCGACCGAATCGGTCGGGTTGATCAGCAGGATATCGATGCCTTTTTGCAGCATGTCTTCGACGTCGCTGACTTGCTTGGACACGTCGTGGCGGGCGTCGGTGATGATCAGTTTCGCGCCGATGGTTGCGCCCGCCTCTTCAAGGGCGTTTTTCATGGTGACGAAATAGGGGTTGTTGATCTCCTGGAAGGAGGCGCCGATGCGAATGGGCTTGGCGGCGTCGGCAAAAGCGGGGGCCGCGTTGCCGAGGGTGATGCTGACAGCCAGTAAACACAGGGTTTTCGGGAGCATTTTCATGGCGTGGATCTCTGTTTTGTTTTTATTTTTAGAGCAAATGTTATCGTTAACATTTTTCGAGAAGCTAGCAAGTAAATGGGTGCTGTGCAAGAGGCCATTGGTCACTCGGGGTTCAATGGCACTGCAGATTGAACCCGGTCAAATGGGGCAACTGGCTGGCCGGCGAGGCAGACACCTCGGTGCATCAGGCATTCCAAGTGGAGGCCATCGCCAGCAAGCCAGCGCCCACAGAGGCGGTGTGCACTGCGCAAAAACTCGCACAATCGCGCGCGCCAACTAAGCTCAGCCTCCAACAAAAACATCCTGAGCTTCCCGCCATGGCACACCCCACCGAAACGTTTCGCAGCCGCTACCGCAGCGAAGTGAACCGCCATTACAACCCATGGCTGCATGCAGGTTTTGTGCTCGGCTACGGCATCGTCTGCATCACCCTGGCCTGGTCCTCTACCGAGCACATCACTCCCCTCCAGTGGCTGGCAGTGCCGCTGACCCTGGTGTTTTTCAACCTGTGCATTTACCTCGTCCACCGCCACCTCGGCCACCGCAAACATACCTTCGCCCGGCTGTTCTACGCACGCCACACCGGTGATCATCACAGCTTCTTCACCCCCGGCCACATGACCTACGACAGCCCCAAGGACTGGCGCGTAATTCTGTTTCCCGCCTGGTTGATCGTGCTGCACAGCCTGATCATCAGCCTCCCCGCGTGGTGGCTGCTCAAGCAGTTGAGCCCGAATGTGGCCGGGCTGTTTGCCGGCTGCATGATCCTCGGCTACCTGCTCTATGAAGTGTTCCATGCCTGCGAACACCTGCCCGCTCACCACCCGGTGGCACGCCTGCCGTGGATTCGCCAGATGCATCAACTGCACGCGTTGCATCACCGTCGCGAGCTTATGCAAGGGCGCAACTTCAATATCGTTCTACCGTTGATGGATTACCTGTTCGGCACCTTGCACTGGGAACCGAGCGCCCACGACAACCAGGAAAAGCCATGAGCCACCGCCGCAAAAACCCGCGTCATTTACTGTTCGTGCTTGCGCTTGCGGTGATTACCTTTCTGCTGCTGATGCCGACCCAAGTGCAACCGGTGAATTGGTCCCCGCCCACGGCGCCGTCGATGAAGGAAGGCACCTACGCCGAGAACCAGCGGCTTAAGGCCGTACAAAAGATTGGCGCACAAGACATTCAAGGCCCTGAGGCTCTGGTGCTGGATGCGCAGGGTTTTCTGATCAGTGGCTTGCATGACGGTCGCATCATCCGCACCGCGCCCGACAGCCATACCCTGGAGGTGCTGGCCAACACCGGCGGCCGCCCCCTCGGTCTGGCCTTTCACCCGGATGGGCGTTTGATCGTGGCTGACGGGGTCAAGGGCTTGCTTGCACTCGATGCCAACCGCCAACTCACGCCGTTAAGCAGCGCCGCGAATGGCGTACCGTTTGGCTTTACCAATGACGTGAGCATCGACGCCAGTGGGCGCTATGGGTATTTCAGCGATGCATCACGCCGCTGGGGCTATGGCCAGGACGCTGAAGCGGTGATCGAGCATGGCGGCGATGGCCGCCTGTTGCGGTATGACTTCAGTAACGGCACCACGCAGGTGTTGCTCGATCATCTGCAATTCGCCAACGGCGTAGCCTTGGGACCGGATGAAAACTATGTGCTGGTCAATGAAACCGGCGCCTATCGCATCAGCCGCTATTGGCTCAAAGGCGAGCGAGCCGGCAGCCACGATCTGTTTGCCGAGAACTTACCAGGCTTGCCGGACAACCTCAGCTTCAACGGGCACGAGCGTTTCTGGGTCGCCCTGTACACGCCACGCAATCCATTGCTCGATGGTTTCGCCGGCTACCCCTTGTTGCGCAAGGTGATGGTGCGGGCATTGATGGTGCTGCCCAACCCCATCGAGCACAAAGCTTTCGTGCTCGGGTTGGACACCGACGGCAAGGTCATCGCCAACTTGCAGGATGGCAGCACAGGCAATTACTCGCCGATCACCAGCGCGCGGGAATACGGCGACTGGTTGTACCTGGGCTCGTTGAACAGTAAGAGCATGGCGCGCTTGCCGCTGAAGCTGGCGCTGGCGCGTGACTGACAAAAAAGGGGCAGCCTGATCAGGCTGCCCCTTTTCCACTGCATCAGCGGATCAATGGATGATGTTCTGAGTGCAGATGTGCCCAAAGGTCACATAAGACACATTGTCACCGCCGACACCCACGCCTGGGAACTCGTCCAACTCGATACGCCAGCCGCCGAAGTTGAAGGTGGTGTCCCAGTTGTACTTCACACCGGTGCTGCTGTCCGGGTATTGCACGCGGTATTCGCCGAAGCATTCACCGAGCGCGGCACTCGCCTGGGATGTGCCCGCACTGTTGGTGCTGGCCTTGAAGTCGGTCCAGTGGAACTCGGTCCCCTCAAAGCGCTTGTCGACGCGCAGGATCGGCGTGACGCCCAACAGAGGTGCGCCAGTGGAGTCGGACCAGTTGGTGCTCCAGTTCAACGTGCGTCCGGCCTGGGTCGCCATCCAGAAGATCGATGCCGGCACCCGCACGATGTTGTCGCCCTTCACATCCGACGTGTTCAGCCGTGGCGTAGAGCCCAGGCTCAATGCGTACTGCTTGGTCGGGTCCTGCGTCACCGCAGGATTGGCACGCACACGCACCTTGACGGTCGTGCCCGGCGTTACGCTCGGGTACGTCGAGGTGGAACCGGCCGGCACCGTGACCCAATTGGTGCCATCGAAGCGGTCGAAGATCCACTGGTTGCGGCTACCACTCTCATCGCCTGCCAGGTACATGCTCACACTTTGACCCCGTACGGCCTTGAAGTCGAAGTAATCGACGTCGTTAGCGTTGTCGAGATTACCGGTCACCTTGTTCATCGAGTCCGGCAGTACAAAGGCAGTTTGCGCGCTGTCATTCGGCTCAAAGGCATCGATGTTGGTATCCACCGCCACGCCGAAACTGAACTGCGCGTTGTTCGCGGTCTTGGCCACCATGTACCAGTAGTAGTCCCCCGCAGGCAGCACGCCGCCCAGGTATTCATCGGCATTGCCCGGGTTGTCGGAGGTGTCGATCAGCTGCGGATTACCCTGGCCGTCATCACGGAACAGGGTCAGCGACATATCGGCGCCAGCACTCTGATCGATCAACTGCACCAGCACCCGGGCGTTTTGCGGCAGGTTGAAGTGGTAAGGAAATTCCTGGCCGGTTTGCACCTCGGTGATGGTGTACAGCGTGTTGATCTCCAGGGTGGGAAACAGCGGTTCAAAGGCGGCGACAGCCGCACTTTTAAGGGAGGCCTGGCTCGGTTTTTTCAACGCGCTGACAGCCGTGTTGAACGGCGCCGACTTGGCCGCTTTGGAAGGGGCTTTGGCCTTGCCATTTTTGGCGTCCAAAAACTTTTGCCGCAGCTCGTCCGAGATCGGCACCGCAGTCAGAGTGCCGCCAGGTTTCAGCGCGTCAATCACACCTTGATTGACCGTTCCGGGGGTGAGTTGGGGAAGGGTTTGCTCGGCCAAGGCAGAGGCCGAAATCAAGCAGGAGGCCATCATGGCCGCGCCCAGCATCAGGGCTTTTGTGGGTTTCATTTTTTATCCATCCATAGTTAAAAAATTGAAGCTCGGGTGACCGGTGACATCCGGTCACCTGGGATGGACTGTAGAACATGACTGTATGCATGTACAGTATTTTTTAGGCGGATGTGAACTCGCGCCTACAGGAAAAAGACCACGCGCAGTCAGTACCCCGTCATCTCTAAATACCCGACGCCACCGTCAAACTGCACCGGCCCTTCCCAATACGGAATACTCAGGTTCATCCACGCGTTCGGGTTAACGGCCAGGGGGGTGATATCCAGTTGTTTGGCGGGAATTTTCAGCGACCAGCGCGTGGGAATACTGCGCCCGTCTATGTCGGTGGTGGCCAGTGGTGTGAGCTGGATATCGGCATTGTGCAGGGTCTGGGTGTGGCCCTGCTGGTCGATCCAGGTGCCAGTCAGGTAACCCGCGCCGTCCTTTTGCCGCACGCGAAACAGCATCAACTGCTCGCCACGGTCCAGGTGCAGCGAGAACCAGTCCCAACCGGTCTGGCTGGCTGCCAGGGGTTGGCTGCTCCATTCGCGGTCGAGCCAGGCGGGGCCGCTGACCGGGTACGTTTTACCGTCGAGGGTGATGCTGCCGGCCGCCGCAAAAAACGGCTGGCTGTAGTAGTAAGACGCCTGCCCTTGATCAGATTTGCGGCTGTAGCCCTTGTCGCCCTGCAGCACCAGTGGTCGGTTCGACGTCAGGTGCAAGTCGTAGGCGAACTGCGGTCCGCGGGCCGTGAGTTGCATATCCGCCAACGGGCTTGCGGCGTCTGGGCGGGTGACGAAATTCCAGTCGTCGATCCAGGCGTTGAACGGCACCGCCTGAGCGCCCGCTTGGCCAATGCCGCCACGGGCGTAGCGCTCGGCGGCATAGTGGCGGGTCGCAGAGGTGACGGCGGCATGGCCCAGCCAAACCGTCGAGTCGTGCCAGCCCGGCTGTGTAGGCCCGGCCTTCAAGGCATTGCGAAACAATGTCCATTGCACGCCAAACAGGTTGCCTTGCGCATCCTTGAGATTGGCAGTGACGTACCACCATTCGATGCGAAAGCCATCATGTGGGCCATGGTCTTCGGGAAAGCTGAAGACCTTACCGGGCACCACTTGGGCGAAGTCCGCCGCATCGCTGCCAAGGCCCGCGAAGCTTTCTTCCGGCGCCGGCACTTTGTCGCACGCGCTCAACAGCACGAGCGTTGCCCACAACAGCGCTTTAATCTTCATTGGCAAAGGTCCTCAGCAAATCCGCCGGGCGGCTGCGGTACAACTGCCACAGCGGCCAGGCCGACGCCAACAAGGTGGCAAGCATCGCCAACCCCAACAGTTGGGCAAGCTGCCACGGGAATACCTGCAACGGCAGACGCCAGCCGAACGCCTGCACATTGATCACTGCGTCCAGGCACCATGCCAGCAGCAGGCCCAACGGCAAAGCCAGCACCAGGGTCAACACGGCCAGCAGCCAGGTCTGGCCAAGGTTGAGCAGCATCAACTGCCGCCGCGTCACGCCCAGCGCCCACAGCGGCGCGAGTTGGCCCAGACGGCTCTGGCTCTGGGTCAGCAAGCTGATAAACAACGCCACACCGGCCACGCCGAGGGTGAGGCTGTTCAAGGCGGCGGTGGCGGCGAAGGTGCGCTCGAACACTTGGCTCGACCACCCTTTGAGTTGCTGTTGATCGATGATGCGGCTGTCCTCCAGGGCAAATACGCGCTGTATTTCACGCACCAGCGGCGGCACGTTTTGCGGCAGCACCCGCAGGTTGAAACGTGCCGGTGTCAGCGTCGGCCAATGCGCCAACAGGTGCTGCGAATTGACCAGCAGATGGCCCTTGGGGTTGCCGTAGTCAGCGTATATCCCTACCACGTTGGGTGACCACCGCCCCGCAGGCGTGGGGATAGCAATCGCGTCCCCCAGACGCACGTTCAAGCGGCGCGCCAATTGCTCACTGAGCATCACGGTGTCGCCTTGCAGTAAGCGGTCCCACGGCGTGCTCGTAGCCTCCAGCAATGGCCAGTGCTGGCGATAGGTCGGGTCGTCGACCACGCCAAATACATCCGCCGGCCAGCCCTGCAATTGCACCGCGACTTGCCACGTAGGCAGCACCGCCTGTACCAACGGTTGCTGCGCCAACCAGGTCGTCAGCTGGTCGGCCTGGGCCGGGTTTTGTGGGTTGAGGTACAACTCGGCGGTCAGGCGTTGTTCCAGCCAATGGTTGAACGTCTGGCGGAAGCCCGAGGTCATCGACCCCGCACCAATATTCGCCGCCAGCGCCAACAGCAATGCCATCAGTGCCAGGCTCAAGGCAGGCAGTTGCTGGCGGCAGTCGGCGAGAAACCACTGGCCGAGCACCGCACGACTGCGCCCGAGCCCCACCGTCAACACCCCATTGAGCAGCACCGGCAGGCCGAGCGCCGCCCCCAGCAACAGCGTGGCCATCAGCACGAACCCGGCGGCCAGGCTGTCACCCAACCACAGCGCCAGCAGGGCGATCACCAGCGCGGTCCCCGCCACCCACCCCTGACGCCGCAACCAGCGCCCATGAGCCTCATGCCAGGCCTGGGCATTGGCCAGCGCCAGCAACGGCAAACGCGTCGCGCGCCACAGGCTACTGCCGCCCGCGAGCAACGCGCCGAACAGGCTCAAACCCAATCCTGCGAGCCACCACCCTGGGCTCAGGCTTAATTGGCCGGGTACCTCGGCGCCGTACAGACCGCGCAGGCTGGCGGCCACATCCGGCAGCAACAGGCTGGCCAACAGGTAACCGCTCGCGACACCGAGCACGCCGCCCAGCAGCGACAATACGCCGAGTTCGACACCCAGGCTGAGGATCAGTATCCGGGCACTGACCCCACAAGCGCGTAAGGTGCGCAACAGCCCACGGCGTTGCTCCAACGCCAGGCCGATCGCCGCGTGGACGATAAACAACCCCACCACAAAGGACAAAAAGCCCAGGGCGTCGAGGTTCAGGTGAAAACTTTCGGTGAGGCGCGCCAGGTTATTTTCCTCAGCCTGCTTAAGTTGCAGCGCGGCCGGCGGTGTGGGAAGGCGGGCGGCAAACGCCTTGTCCAGCAGTAAGCGTGACAGTCGCCCAGGCATCTCCAGCAAGGGCTGGGCATAGCCGATATCGGTCAACAACACGCCGGGGGCCATGTCCTGCTGCACCTGAAACGGCGGCAAGGCTTGCCCGCTGCTGGTCAGCGCTTGCTCACCTTCGCGCAAGCCCAGGGCCAACAGGGTTTGCGGGGCGATCCACGTGCGCCCCGGCGGCGTGAAAAACGCAACCCTCTGGGCCTGGCTCAAGCGCTGTCCCGCCACCGCCCCACCGCCAGGCAACGACAACGGGTCGATACCCATCAATTGCAGGCGTTGCGCCTCATGCCCCTTGAGCAGCAAACGCCCCTGCACCACCGGCGACACCGGCCACCCGGCGCGGCGCAGCTCGGCAAACAGTGCTTGGGGGAAGCTCGCACCGTCCGGCGCAGTGAGACTGGCCTGGGGCTCACCGCCAATCAGTTGGCTGGCACGCGCGTAGCTGTCTCGCGCCTGACTGTTGAGCGCCTGCACCCCGGTCAATAGCGCAGTGGCCAGCCACAGCCCGGTCAGCACGCTGAAAAACTGCACCGGGTGCCGCCGCCAATGGCTCAGCAGCGCGCGCAACGCCCAATAAAACACCGCCATCTCAACACGCGTCCGCAGGCACGACACGCCCACGGTGCAACACCACCTGCCGGTCCAGGCGCGCAGCGATGCGCGGGCTGTGGGTGACCATCAACAGGCTGGTGGGGCTGTCGCGCAGCAGGTCAAGCAACAGTTGCAGCACATCATCACTGGTGGCTTCGTCGAGATTGCCGGTGGGTTCATCGGCCAGCAGTAAACCCGGGCGCGACGCCAACGCGCGCCCTACCGCGACCCGCTGCTGCTGGCCGCCGGACAGCTGTTCGGGATAACGCTTGAGCAAGTCCCCCAGGCCCAGGCGCTCAACCAACTGCGCCTGCCACCGCGGATCAAAGCGCCCTGCCAAGCGTGCCTGGAACGCCAGGTTGTCCTCGACGCGCAAACTGCCGATCAGGTTGAACTGCTGGAATACCAGGCCGATTTCGGTACGACGCCAGCGCGCCAGTTGCGCCTCGCTCAGTTGATCCAGACGTTGCTCGCCCACCTGAATACGGCCGCCGTCGACCCGATCAAGCCCGGCCACCAAGTGCAGCAAGGTACTTTTTCCGCTGCCCGACTCGCCCATCAGCGCCAGGCTGCTACGCTCGCTCAGGTACAAGTCGACGCCCGCCAGCACTGGCAATGGGCCTTGCGGGGTGACGTAGCTTTTCAGCACACCTTGCACCTGCAACATAAGAACGCTCGTTTGAAGGACTCCGAACGAGAATAACGGCTGACCGTCAGCCCTACGCAAATTTTTCACATGGATTTCACTGCTTGCCCACCCCTGCCCCTCTAAATTGCCCTCCAAGCGTCGAAATTCGGCAACTTGTTAGTTGCCAGCCGCGACTTTTTATAACCGCGAGATGTTCAGCGAAAAGACAGCAGCCCTATGACAGCCTCTCATTCCCCTACGGGATTGCGTCGATGCGTTGCGCCTACTTAATAAAACACTGCCTACAGTGCCCATGGTGAATGATGTGGTTGACCTTACCTTGACCAAACCGCGCGTGCGCCGTGGCTATTTCAAAGGCTTCAAAAAGTGGTGGGCAGGCCTTGCAGTCATCGTGCTGCTGCTCGCCGGTTTTATGCTGTGGCCTGCATCGCCACGTGACTTGGGTATTGGCGATCGCCTGCTGAACTCACAAGTAATACCTGCATGGCGCAATGGCGAATTGATCGTATTGGTGCGTCATGAAGAGCGCTGCGACCGTTCGGCCAACCCGTGCTTCGCGGCGCCTGAAGGCCTCACCGTTCTGGGCACCCAGCGTGCAGAAGAAGTGGGCAAGGCCTTCAAGGTCCTGGGCATGGAAAACAGCGACGTGATTGCCAGCCCGGCCTTGCGTACGGCACAGACATCGCACTTCATGTTCGGCAAGGCCGAGTTGACCACCAACGAAAAAACCATTTGCGGCAAAGCCATTGGCGAAGAACTCCTCAGCCACAAACAACCGGGACGCAACCTGGTGTTTGTCACTCACAGTGGCTGTATCTCCGACTTCGAAACAGCCTTGGGTTTCCCCCGTGCGCGGTTTTCCGAGTATGGCAGTGCCTTGTTTGTGCGGGTGCTGGCTAACGGCAAGTTCGAAACACTGGGAAAAATCAACAGCGTGGCTTGGGCTAACGCCCTGAAGAAGCTCTAGACACTTTTCGACACACTTCGCAACATTCATGTTCAGCAAGGCGACAGCCCTCTTCTGGCATGTTTAGCTGCGCCCGTTACTTCAGGACGTCATGAATACTTTCAGCCACTTAGTGAACTTTGTGATGCTTTACGTTAATACTTGCACGCCCTCCTATTCAGCCATTAAACGTCAGGGAGCGACGTTTTCATGACCCGATTGAAACCCCTACCGCTTTTGCTATTGGCCTTCGCGGTGTTTTACCTGTTGCCCATGGGCTTGCACGGCTTGTGGATCCCGGATGAAACCCGCTACGCCCAGGTCAGTCAGGAGATGCTCCTGAGTGGCAACTGGATCTCACCGCATTTCATGGGTGTGCGCTATTTCGAAAAACCCGCCGCCGGCTATTGGCTGATCGCCCTGGGCCAGGCGGTGTTCGGCGAAAACCTGTTCGGCGTGCGCATCGCCTCGGCGTTGACCACCGGGCTGAGCGTCGTGCTGGCCTACCTCATCGCCCGCCGCGTGTGGAACGACCCACGCAAAAGCTTCGCCTGCGCCCTGCTCTACATGAGTTTCGGGCTGGTGGCCGGCCAGGCCGGGTATTCCAACCTCGATCCGCAGTTCACTTTCTGGGTCAACCTCAGCCTGGTTGCGCTGTGGTTTGCGCTGGACAGCCGCACCTCGCGTGGCCGCTTGGGCGCCTGGGCAGTGCTGGGCGTGGCGTGCGGCATGGGTTTCCTGACCAAGGGCTTTCTGGCCTGGCTGTTGCCCGTGCTGATCGCGGTGCCGTACATACTCTGGCAGCGTCGCGTGGGCGAGTTGTTGCGGTATGGCCCGTTGGCAATCGTGGTCGCGGCACTGGTCTGCGTACCGTGGGTCCTGGCCATTCACTTGCAGGAACCGGACTACTGGCGCTTCTTCTTCTGGCATGAGCACATCCGCCGCTTCGCAGCCGATAATGCACAGCACGCGCGCGCATGGTGGTTCTTCCTGCCGATCATGGTCGTGGCCTGCTTGCCATGGGCCGGGCTGTTGCCAGCCACCCTGAGCAAAACCTGGAAAGAAAAAGCCCAGCCGCCGATCGTCTTCATCGCTCTGTGGATGCTGCTGCCCCTGGCCTTCTTCAGCCTCAGCCGCGGCAAGCTGCCGACCTACATCATGCCGTGCCTGTTGCCCCTGGCGCTGCTGATGGGCCATGCGCTGACTGACCTGATCAAACAAGGCAAGACCCGCACCATCCTGATCAATGGCCTGGCTAACGCCGTGCTCGGCCTGGTGGCGATGGTGGGGTTGATCTACCTGCAAATGAGCAACCCGGTGTACGGCAACAGTCACGCCGAGATGTTCAGCCTGTCCCTGACCTTCATCGTGCTGTTGGCCTGGATCCTGGCCAACCTGCTGCAAGCGGTTCGCCCGCTGACCTTATGGGCGATGCCGGCGCTGGGCATTGGTTTGCTGGTCGCGTTGTTGCCGGCAGGCATGCCGGCCATGATCACCGATACCGAGATGCCGGATCAGTTCGTGCTTGAGCATCTGGATGAACTGCAACAAACCCATGCTCTGCTAAGCAACGAGCTGGGCTCGGCGTCGGCATTGTCCTGGCGTCTGCGTCGGCCGCAAGTGTCGTTTTATGACACCGAAGGCGAACTGCGCTATGGCCTGACGTATGCCGATTCGGTGCAGCGCAAGGTCGACCTGGACAGCGTCCAGACCTGGCTTGCCGAGGCGCGCCAGCAAGGTTCTGTGGGCGTGCTGATGCGGGTCAAGAGCACCAGCGAACACCGTGAAGAAGGCCAGTTACCAGCGGGGGGCAAGCGGTATCGCAAGGGCGCCCTGTTACTGATCATCTATCCGAAGCTTCCTTAACGTTACGTCTGCCGTGAGAAAAGCCCATGAGCTTCTGGAAAACCGAACGCGGCGCCCTGGTGTTGCTGCTGGGCGTCTCGGCGTTACTCCTGCTGCTGGGCCTGGGCAGTCGCGACTTGTGGGGGCCGGAAACCCGCTGGGCCAACATCGCTTTGCAGATGCTGCAGAGCGGTGATTATTTCGACCCGTACCTCAAGGGCGCGCCCTATTACGACAAACCGCTGCCCTCTTACTGGCTGATCACCGCGTTTGCCAACGTGATGGGCGGGCTCGGCCCGTGGTCACTGCGCCTGTCATCGGTCATCGGGGCCTGGCTGAGTATCTGGCTGGTCTATCTGATTGGCGAACGCTTGTTTCGCAAAGGCACCGGGCTGATTGCCGGCTGGATGCTGGCCACCACCTTCTACTTTCTGTTCTGGGCACGGGTAGCCACCGCCGATGTGCTCACCGTATGTGGTGTGCTGGCCGCTGTCTGGTGGTACTGGCGCGGGCCGGATGACACCCGGCTGGGGCGCTACACGGTATTTTTCCTGCTGCTGGCCGCGACGTCACTGCTCAAAGGTTTGATCGGCTTTGTGCTGCCGGGCCTGGTGCTGTTACCGCACCTGCTCAGCGAACACCGCTACAAGCGTCACCTCAACCTGCGGCTGTTGTTGGCCATGCTGATCGCTGCGGCGTTCTACGCGATTCCTTTTGTGCTGTCCCACTTCTATGGCGCACCGACCTACGGCGAAAGCGGCCTCGAACTGGTGTTCAAGGAAAACGTCGTACGTTTCTTCGACCCGTTTGACCACATGGGGCCGATCTACACCTACTTGATCTACCTGCCTGCCTACACCCTGCCATGGGCGCCGTGCTGGTTGCTCGGCTTGTGGCTGGCTGTGCGCCACTGGCGCCAGACGCCACCCAACGTACGCTGGCTGGTATGGGGGCTGGGCCTGCTGTTTGTGTTCTTCACCGCCAGTGGCAGCCGCCGCAGCTATTACGTGTTGCCACTGGTGCCTTTCGCGCAGTTGCTGGCCGCCTGGTGGTTGAGTGAGCGCCTGGAGAAAAAAACCGCCAGTTGGCCACGCTGGCAAAAAGGCTTTGGGATTACCGCGGGCTTTTTAATGCTGGTGCTGGGTGTGATCTACCCCTGGACCACCGGCAATGGCGGGGTAACCCGCTTCGCCGAGGATGTACAAGCCGAGGCGGTCAAGCACGCACCGTGGAACCAATGGCAGATGGTGCTGGTGGAAGTCGACAACAAGCTGCCGATGTACCTGCAGAACGGCGGCAAACCGTTCTACTACGTCAGTGAAACCCAGGACTTCCCACGCCAGGGCGACAGCGCAGCGTTGATGGCCTGGCTGGAACACACCAGCGGCCAGCACTTCGACCCGCAGCACACGATTATCGTCGCGCAGTATTCCAAGGAAGACCCGACGCCGTTGGCCTACCTGGGTAACGATCACACGGTGATCACGACTCAACCCGACAATGGCGAGCGGATGTTCCAGAAGCGTTCGGGCGGCAGCGTGGCGTTTATTCCCACACCACGCTGACTGACACCTGGCTAGCGCGGCGAAGCCCCACGCCCGGCTCAGCCGCGTCCAGGCCTCAGATCCGGCGACGGCGGTTCAGTTGGGGGATCGCGGTTTGAGGCGCCTCTACGCGTGACACCTGCGCCACCGTGCACGCGGCCAACTGCGCCAGTGTCGGCTGACTGAACAGGGTTCGCGCATCCACCGCCAGCCCGGCCTTGCGCAGGCGCGCCACCAGGTTTACCGCCAGCAAGGAATGCCCGCCCAGTTCGAAGAAGTGGTCATGGCGCCCTACCCGCTCCAACTTCAAGACGTCGGCCCAGATACCCGCCATCAACGTTTCCACTTCGCCTACCGGTGCTTCATACGCACGACTCACCACCGACTCCACGCCTGGCTCCGGCAGTGCCTTGCGGTCGAGTTTGCCGGCGGGGTTGAGGGGTAATGCGTCAAGCTGCACAAAGGCCGCCGGCACCATGTATTCGGGTAATTGCTTCAGCACATGGGCGCGCAAGGCTTCCACGCTCGGCGCTTGGCCGCGCAGGGAGAAATACGCCACCAAACGCTCATCGCGAATCAACACCGCCACCTCTCGTAACGCCGGGTGCGCCGCAAGGCGTGACTCGATTTCACCCAGTTCCAGGCGCACGCCGCGCAACTTCACTTGAAAGTCATTGCGCCCGAGGAATTCCAGGTTGCCGTCCGGCAAGTAACGCACCAGGTCGCCGGTGCGATACAGACGGTCGCCGACCACGAACGGGCTGTCGATAAAACGCTCGGCAGTCATCTGGGCCAACCCCAGGTAGCCGCGAGCCACGCCGACCCCGCCAATATGCAATTGGCCGCTGACGCCCATTGGCACCGGAGCATCGTTGTCATCCAGCACATACAGACGGGTGTTGCTGATCGCCCGCCCGATCGGCAGTTGCCGGGTGGGCACCGGCGCACCGGGCTCCAGGGTCCAGGCGCTGCTGTCCACCGTTGCTTCGGTGGGGCCATAGACGTTGTGCAATCGCACGTTGGGCAAGCGCGCCTGTACGCCACGGGCCAAGGCTTCGGAGAGTTCACCGCCGCCGCACAAAACGTCAGTGAGGCTGGTGCAGAGCGCCGACTGCTCCAGTTCGAGGAACTGCTGCAACATCGCGGGCACAAACTTAATCACGCTGATGTGCTGCTCACGAATCACCTGTGCCAGGTAGGCCGGGTCGCGATGACCATCAGGCCTCGCCAGTACCAGGCGCATGCCGTTGGTCAACGGCCAGAACAGCTCCCACACCGAGCCATCGAAGCTGAACGGCGCCCTTTGCAGCAACGCGCCGCCCTCGGCGTTCGGGCACAGCCGGGAAGCCCACTGCATCAGGTTGCCCAGGCCGCGATGCTCGACCATCACCCCCTTGGGTGTACCTGTGGAGCCGGAGGTGTACATCACATAGGCGAGGTTGGCGACGGTCAAGCCTGGCACCAATGGGTTACCGGTCGGCGCCTGGCTCCAGGCACAGCGGTCGAAGTCGAGCACCGGGATCGACACGTCGCCTGGCAGATCGCGGGTAGCCGCCTGCACCAGCAATGCCACGGGGCGACTGTCTTCAAGCATGTAAAGCAGGCGCTCGCGGGGGTAGCCCGGGTCCAGTGGCACATAGGCCCCGCCCGCCTTGAGGATCGCCAGCAACCCTACCACCAGATCCAGGCCGCGCTCGACACACAGCGCTACCCGCGAATCGGGCTGCACGCCACGCTCGCGCAGGTGGAAGGCCAACTGATTGGCGCGTTCGTTGAGCTCGCGATAAGTCAGTTGCCGCGTGCCGGCCTGCACAGCGATGGCATGTGGAATCTGCCGCGCATGCGCTTCGAACAATGCGTGTACGGTGAGGTTGTCGGGGTAGTCGGTTTCGGTCGCGTTGAAGTCCACCAATAGCCTGCGTAACTCACTGCCAGGTATCACCGGCACCTCGCGCAAGGGCGCTTTCGGCGTGTGTTCAAGCGCGTCCACGAGCCCGTTGAGCACAGTATCGAGATAACCCCAGAGGCGTTCGGCGCCGACCTTGCGCGGCGCCATGACCTTGAGGTCAAAGCCGCTTGCACCATCAATCACCGTGACCATCAGCGGGTAACTGAGGATAGCTTCACTGCTGAGCAACGCGACGCCCGGCACCAGCTTGAAATCCCTGTCGGCGCTGGCGTGTCGGTAGTTGAGCAAGCTGTTGAACAGCGGTGACGCGCTGCTGCAACGCTGGGCAAGCGCCAGAGACGCCTGTTCATGCGCGAGCAAGGCGCTCAGCTGCGTGTGAGTGTCGCTCAGCGCGTCGACCACGCTTTGCCCGGCCAGGCGCAGGCGTAACGGTAAGGTGTTGATGAACATGCCCAGGGCACGGTCGGCGCCTTCGCCCGCCTGCAAACGGCCGAGCAGCACAGTACCGAACACCACGTCGTCACGCCCTGACACCTGTTTGAGTACCTGAGCCCAAGCCAAATGAAACAGGCTCGCGGCGCTCACCCCAAGGGCACGCGCCTGGCCGCGCAGGCGTTGGCTGAGGGCGTCGTTTATCGGGCATTCAAAGGCTTCGATCTCAGCCCGATCAACCTGGTGTTCCTGCATAGCGAAGGCCAGGGTCGGCTCGTCGACAGTCGCCAATTGCTCGCGAAAGAACGCCTCGTGAGCGGCCTGTCGCGCCGCGCAGCGGCTCTGCGCCACCACATTGCGATACGGCACCGACGCCGCAAGCTGCGCCTGTTGACCCAGCATGTGCGCGCGAATTTCGTCCGCCAGCACCGTCATCGACGTGGCGTCATTGACCAGGTGGTGGAAGCGCAACCTGGCGAGCCAGCGCTGGTGGTGCGGGTCTTCGGCATAATCCACCGCCATCAGCGGGGCTTGGCGCAAGTCCAGCGGCGCATGCTCTTCACTGAGCGGCCCAATCGGCAATCGGGCGTCGCGCCACACCACTTGCATCGGCTGTTCAAGGGCGTCCCACACCAGGCTGGTGCGCAGGATATCGTGGCGGTTGATCACCTGCTGCAAGGCCTGGGCAAACGCGTCCAATTGCTCGCGGCGCGCAAAGCTGAACATCGCATGTTGCTGGTAGGGGTCGCGCTCGTCAGTGATGTGGTGGTAAAGCAACCCTTCCTGCAAGGGCGCCAACGGGTAGATTTCCTGCACGTTGGCGGCGCCACCGGGGATGCCGGCGACGATGCACTCAAGGCTGGGCGCGTCGAGATCGGCGAGTGCGAGCATATCGACCGTGATCTGGGTACAACCCGGCGGAATCCGATTGGCAGGCACGTGCACATCGCTGCCACCGGTGACCGCTGCCAGCGCGGCGAGCGTCGGCTGGCCGAACAGCACCTGCACGTCGGCATGCAAGCCTGCCTGACGCATGCGCTGTACCAGTTGCACCGCCAACAGCGAGTGCCCGCCCAGCTCGAAGAAATGGTCATGCCGCCCGATCGGCTGCACCTGCAGCAGCTCGGCCCAGATCTGCGCCAGTCGGGTTTCCACGCCCTCGCGCGGCGCCTCGAACAAGCGCGTGACAAACGCCGCCTGCGTGGGTGCTGGCAGGGCCTTGCGGTCGAGTTTGCCGTTGGCGGTCAGGGGTAGCACCTCCAGCTTCACGTACGCGGCCGGCAGCATGTAATCCGGTAGCGTCGCTTGCAGATGGGCGCGCAGCCCTTCGATGTCGACGCTGTACTGCGCAATGAACCAGGCCAACAGTTGACCTTCACGATACTGCACCACCGCTTCCTTGACCGCAGGATGGCTGGCCAGTGCGGCCTCGATTTCTCCCAACTCAATACGCACGCCGCGAATTTTCACCTGGTCATCATTACGGCCCAGGTATTCGAGAGTGCCATCGGGCATCCAGCGCGCCAGGTCACCGGTGCGGTACATCCGGCCGGGGTTGAAAGGGTCGTGCACAAAGCGCTCGGCACTCAGTTCCGGGCGGTTCAGATAACCACGCGCCACGCCCTTACCGCCGACGTACAACTCCCCCGCCACACCGATGGGCACCGGCCGTTGCTGTTCATCCAGTAAATACACCGTGGCATTGGCGACCGGCGCGCCGATATGCAGCGGTCGGCCGACCTCGACACGCCCGGACGTGGCGACCACGGTGGCTTCGGTGGGGCCGTAGTTATTGATCACATCAAAGGTCTGCGCCCGGCTGAACGTGCGCAAGCGGTCGCCGCCGATCAGCAAGGTGCGCAGGGTCGGATGCTCCAGGCGCTGGCTGAAGGCGTACTCGGCCACCGGTGTCGGCAGAAAGCACACGTCCAGCGGCTGCGCACGCCACCAATCGAGCAGCGCGTCAATGTCTTCGCCGCCGTCGTGAGCTGGCGGCAGGTGCAGCGTGGCCCCCACGCACAGTGCTGGCCAGACTTCCCAGGCCATCGCATCAAAGCCGAACCCGGCCACGCTGGCGGTGTGGCTGCCCGCGTGCAGGTTGAACGCCCGGCAGTGCCAGTCCACCAGGTTCGATACGCAGTGGTGCTCGACCATCACACCTTTGGGCAACCCCGTAGAGCCCGAGGTGTAGATCACATAGGCAAGGTTTGACGGTGTGACCACCACACGCGGGCTGTCACTGAGGGCGCCGGTTTGCTGGTCCAGCCGGATCACCGGCACGTCCAGCATGGGCAAGCGCGGCAGCAGGTCATGCTGGGTCAGCACCGCCACCGGTGAGCTGTCGTGCAGCAGGTAGTTCAGGCGTTCGGCGGGATGGGCCGGATCCACCGGCACATAACAGGCGCCGGACTTGAGGATGGCCAGCAGCCCGACCAAGGTGTCCAGCCCACGTCGGGCCACAATCACCACGCGATCATCCGGCTGTACGCCGTGTTCCAGCAGTTGATGCGCCAGGGCATTGGCCTGCTGATCGAGTTGGGCATAGGTCAGTTGCTGCCCCTGGTACACCGCCGCGATCGCGTCGGGTGCGCGCAAGGCCTGCGCTTCAATGCGCCGGTGCAGGGTTTGCGGTGTGGCATTGGGCTGCGCAGTGGCATTCCACTGCTGCAACTGGGCCTGTTCTTCGGGCGTCACCAGGCAAAACTCGGCGACCGTCAACGCCGTGTTCTGCAACCCCTGTTCCAGCAGACTCGTGAAGCGCTGCGCCAACGCCTGTACCTCGTCGTGCGTGAAATACGCCTCGTTGTATACGCAATGCAGGCACGCGGTGTCCTGGTAACGGTTGCTGCGCAGGTGGATGGCAATCGGCAATGCTTCATGGTGGTTGGACACCTTGATCGCACGAGCCTGGACCTGGCCGTAACGCAGGTCATGGTCGTCTTGCTCGAAGGACACCGACAGGTCAAACAGCTGGCCGCGATCGGCTCTGCGCAGGCCCAGCTCACGGTTCATTTCGCTCAAGGGGAAACGCTGGTGGCGAAAGTCCTGCTTGAGCTGATCACGCACGCCACGCACGAGTGCGCTGAAAGGCAGTTGCTGAGCAAACTGAAACCGCACCGCGCTGACTTGGGTAAACAACCCGACGGTGGAGCGAAAACGCGCGTTGGAACGGTTAAGAATCGGCAACCCCACCACCCACTCATCGCGCTGGCTGGTGCGGGTGAAATACACGTACAGCGCGGCCAGCAGCACATGGAATGCCGAGGCCTGGTAACGGTTGGCCACTTGCTCCATGCGGTTGAGCAGTGCCACCGGGAACGGTTCTACCAGGGTGTTGCTCGGCGCCTGGGCAGTGTGCCGAGGTGCCAACAATGGCTCCGGCAATACCTGGTATTTGTCCAGCCAGTAAGCCCGGTCGCGGGCATAACGGGCGGATTGGAGGTAGCGCTGGTCGGTGTCGATAAAGTCGATATAGGACGGCGCATGCGGCTCCGGTGCGCGCCCCTGATTGAGGTCGGTGTAGAGGCGAGCCAGGGATTGCAGCATTTGGCCGAAGCCCCAGCCGTCGAGGATCAGGTGATGAGCCTGGGTGCCAAGGCGGTAATGATCGTCGTCGAGCTTGACCAGGAAAAAGCGAAACAGCGGTTCACCGGCCATGGCATAGGGCCGCGCCATTTGCGCTTGCATCAAGGCCTGGGCGGCAGCCTGCGGATCGGGCAACGCGCAGAAATCATGCTGCGGCACCTGCACCTTCAACGCGGCGGCGAAGGTTTGCCGGGGCAAGCCGTTCGCGTCGCTGTGCAGTTGAGTGCGCAACGCATCGTGCTTGGCCACCAGCAGCTCGATGGCGCGCTGGATCAGCTCCGGCACGATTGGGCCGGCGAAGTCGACATACCCACCAATGTTGTACAGCGGCGAGTTGCCCACCCGCAGTTGATCGAGCCAGATGTCCTGTTGGGCGGCAGTCAGGGGGAAGCTGGGCGGCAGGCTGGTGGAATGCTTCATAAGATCCTTCTCATGGGGTCAGGCACTGGCCGCGCAGGGGCCCATTACGCCGAAATTGCCGGATTTGAGCATGGGGGTCAGGACCTGTCTGTCACCCTAAACCCGGACATCCGAGGCGGCAGCAGCGGGCTTGGCTGATGGTTCACTGCTGGAACGATTAAAGCCTTGTAGGAAATTGGCTATATGTGGCCGCTGCGGTTTTCTCCAGCGTATTTAGCTGAATTAATTTCTATTTAAATATCAATGATTTAAACAATCCTAAAATTCGTTCATGGCTTTTCGTGGGCGGAATCCACCGTCAGAAGCGTCGAATTAATGACGTGGATTTTATGGCAGGTTGTGTCCCTCGTTTCCGCTACATACGTAGGATAAATCGCTATGGCTAAATGAAATCTCGAACGCCGAGTTACGTTCAAGAAGTACGGATCGCCCCACACAGACCCAGGGCGTCCGTTGACGGTTTTCGACATCAAGGATGAGATGGCTATGAGTCTGACCCGCAGTATCGGTGACACGCAGAGCCCGCATTTCTATGCAGAAATGGGCGAGTTGATTTCAAACAGCGGCCAGGAAACCTTCGCCGCCAACATGCTGCAGCTGGTGGATAAATGGGTACCGATGCACTTGGTCGACCTGAGTGAATGGACCCTGGACGAACTGCGCGACAGCGTGCTGGATATCAAGCTGCTCGGCAGCGCCGGGCTGCAAAAGGACGTGTCTGCGCCGCAGACCGTGCATGCACTGAATGATCATCCGCTGTTGCGGGAAATGCTGCGCATGCAAGACCCGCTGCTGATCCAGATGAAAGCCAATGCCAACAGCGCGCACCCGCGTGGCAGTTCGCACCAGTGCAATCTGGTATCGCGTCAGGGCAACCGGCGCTGTGTGATTTCGTTCTATCGCTCGCCCACCCAGCCAGCCTTTTCCCTGGCGCAGTTGTCGTTTCTCAAATGCTTGTCGGACACCTTGTTGCCCTTGATGGAGCGGCATGCACACCTGCTGCGTCTGGTGCCGCACGCCGAGTCCGAGCCGGCCCAGAATCTGCTCGAGCAATCGCAGTTGCAGCGCGAGTTCTACACGCGTTTGTCCCTCAGCGATATCACCCTGTCGGCGCGCGAGCAGGAAGTTTGCCTGGGCCTGTTGACCGGCGGCACCGTGCCGCAGATAGCCGAAAAACTCAGCGTAAAAAACAGCTCGATCGAAACCTACCTCAAGCGCGCCGCCGCCAAGTTGGGCGTGAGTGGGCGGCATGGTTTGGCCAAATGGATGGTTGGCGCCTGATGAACAAATGGACACTCACCAGCGTCGGTATGGCCTGGATGCTCGGCGGTTGTTCGCTGATCCCCGAGTACCAACGGCCTGCGGCGCCGACCCCTGCGCAGTACCCCCAAGGCGGCGTCTACCGCCTGGCGCAGGTCAACGCCGTAGCGGTAAAGCCGGATTGGCAGCAACTGTTTCACGACCCGGCCCTGCAACAGTTGATTGGCAGCGCGCTGGTCAACAACCGTGACCTCAGGGTGGCCGCGCTGAATGTGGAAGCGTTCCAGGCCCAGTACCGCATCCAGCGTGCGGACCTGTTCCCGGCGGTGTCCGCGACAGGTGCCGGCAAGCGCCAGAAGTTGCCGGCCGGTGTAACCGGCACCGGCAAGTCGGCGATCACCTCCAACTATTCGGCCACGTTAGGGCTCAGCGCCTATGAGCTGGATTTGTTTGGCCGCGTGCGCAGCCTCAGCGAGCAGGCGATGCTCACCTACCTGGGCAGCGAAGAAGCCCGGCGCAGCACTCAGCTAAGCCTGGTCGCCAATGTCGCCAACGCCTACCTGACCTGGCGCGCCGACCAGGAGCTGCTGGCCCTGGCGCAGCACACCCTGACGGCCAACGATCACAGTTGGCAACTGACCAGCCGCAGCAAAAGTGCGGGCAAGGCGTCGGCGCTGGACGTGGTACAGGCCCGCACGGCCGTCGAAAGTACCCGTGCCAGCGTGGCCCGTTATGAACGCCAGGTCGCCCAGGACCTCAACAACCTTGCGTTGCTGGTTGGCGGCCCGGTGGATGAGCACCTGCCGTCGCGGCCACTGGCCGATGACCTGGTGGCACGCGTGCCCGCAGGCTTGCCGTCCGACCTGTTGCAACGGCGCCCGGATATCCTCCAGGCCGAGTACCAGTTGCAAGCGGCCAACGCCAATATCGGCGCGGCCCGCGCAGCGTTTTTCCCGTCGGTCACCCTCACGGCCAACGCCGGCAGCACCAGCACCGAACTGTCAGGATTGTTCAAGGGCGGCACCGGCACCTGGACCTTCCAACCGCAAATCAATCTGCCGATCTTCAACGCCGGCAGCCTGCGTGCCAGCCTTGATTACGCCAAATTGCAGAAAGACATTACGGTGGCCCAGTACGAAAAATCCATCCAGACCGCGTTCCAGGAAGTTGCCGACGGCCTCGCCGCGCGCCAGACGTTCAATGACCAACTGCAGGCGCAACGGGATTTCGTCGCGGCCAACCAGGCCTATTACGACCTGGCCCAACACCGCTACCGCAGCGGCGTCGACAGCAACCTGACGTTTCTTGATGCGCAGCGCTCGCTGTTCAGTTCACAGCAGGCACTGATCGTCGACCGCTTGGCCCAATTGGTCGCCGAGGTGAACCTGTATACGGCGCTGGGCGGCGCGTGGAACGTCAACTCAACCCCGACTGCCGCAGCCGGTACGCCCCCGGCGTCATCTGTGGGTAACGACGGAAAAACCGGTTGAAATCCGCCGCGGCTTAGCACCCCGGTGGGTAGCCGATGTCACTCGCCAAACAATTCCACGATCAGATTGAACACGGTGCTCTTCACCGCACTGTCCAGTTCGGTCCAGGCCAACCCGGTACTGGCCTGGAAGCCGCCCAGCTGCAAATGCCGCGACACGCAATTGGCAGGCAACGCCCGCGCCGCCTGCTGCGGCAACACCCCGATGCCCAACCCGGCGGACACCAGTGCGAGCATGGTGGTGAACTCGCCCAGTTCGCTGGCGATCGCCAGCGGGATGCCCAGGGCCTGGATAAACTCGTCATAGAACCCCGGCGCGTAACGCCGTGCCAGGATAAACACCGGCAGTTTGAGCAGGTCGCCAGGCCGGATGAAATCCTGGGCCGCCAGTGGATGATCGATGGGCAACGCCACGCAAAAATGCTCGCGCAGCACCGCGCGGGTGTGCACGCCGGGGTGGGCCGCCGGCAGGCGCATCAGGCCGAAGTCCAGCTGGCCATGCTTCAAGGCGGCCGCTTGATCAGGGCCGGGCATGTCCTTGAGCTCCAGTTCGATACGCGGGTAGCGCTGGTGCACCGCACGGATTAACTCGGGCAATAACTGTGGCAACACCGAAGACACAAACCCCAAGCGCACCCGCCCGATTTCGCCGCGGTTGGACGCGCGTGCCGTATCGGCCGCCCGCGCCGCCTGGTGCAAGGTGGCCTGGGCTTCCGGCAGAAACACCCGCCCCGCGTCGGTCAGCGTCACCGAGTGGCGGTTGCGGTCCAGCAGGCGCACGCCGAGGCCACTTTCCAGCAGTTTTATTTGCATACTCAGCGCCGGTTGCACGATCGACAACTGAGCCGCCGCCCGCCCGAAATGCAGCTCCTGGGCCAGTACCACAAACGCGCGCAAGTGCTTGAGCTCCATCCGCCCTCCTGGTTATCACCGATATTGATCAGGCGATCATAAATGAACATTGGACCTGCACCCTACACTGGGATGAAGTAAGCGCCAGTGGATCAAACGCTTATCACCATAAGCGCGCCAGGAGAGACAACCCCATGCAAAACGTGTTGGAAACGTTCCGCCTCGACGGTCGGCTTGCCCTGATCACCGGCTCCAGCGCCGGTATCGGCTTGGCCATCGCTCGTGGCCTGGCCCAGGCCGGTGCGCGAGTGGTGCTTAACGGGCGCAACCGCAGCACCTTAGCGGAGGCGGCCGCCATATTGACGCTGGAAGGCCTGGAGGTGCACACCCAGGCGTTTGATGTCACCGACAGCGCGGCCATCCACGCCGCCGTCGCCGATATTGAAGAGCGCCTTGGCCCGCTGGACATCCTCGTCAACAACGCCGGCATGCAACGCCGTGGGCCGCTGGAAGACTACAGCGAGCAACACTGGCGCGAGCTGATCAGCACCAACCTCGACAGCGCTTTCCTGGTGGGCCAGGCCGTGGCGCGGGCGATGATCGCGCGCAAACGTGGGCGCATCATTAATATCTGCTCGGTGCAAAGTGAACTGGGCCGTCCGGGCATCGCACCGTATGCGGCGAGCAAAGGTGCACTGAAAATGCTCACCAAGGGCATGGCCATCGATTGGGGCCCCCATGGGTTGACGGTCAACGGCATTGGCCCCGGCTATTTCAAGACCGAGCTGAATGCACAGCTGGTCGCCAACCCCGAATTCAGCGACTGGCTGGTGCAGCGCACGCCGAGCCGCCGCTGGGGTGAGGTGGCCGAACTGGCCGGCGCCGCCGTCTTCCTCGCCAGTGACGCAGCCAGCTTCGTCAATGGCCATATCCTGTATGTCGACGGTGGCATCACCGCCTCGCTGTAAACCGGAGAACCTTATGCACGCTATCGTCTGTCACGCCTCGAAAGACCTGCGGGTCGATCCCCAGGATGAACCGCAAACCCTCGCGCCCGATCAACTGCGCGTACGCATAGCCCGTGGCGGTATCTGCGGTTCGGATGTGCATTATTACCAGCATGGCGGCTTCGGCAGCGTGCGCCTGCGCGAGCCGATGGTGCTCGGCCACGAAGTGTCGGCGGTGATCGACGCCGTGGGCAGTGACGCCGGTTCGTTCAAGGTCGGTCAACGCATTGCCGTTTCACCATCGCGCCCTTGCGGCGGTTGCCGGTATTGCCATCAAGGCCTGCCCAACCATTGCCTGAACATGCGCTTCTACGGCAGCGCCATGCCGTTCCCGCATATCCAGGGCGCGTTTCGCCAAAGCCTGGTGATCGAGACGCATCAGGCCCATCGCCTGGCCGACCACGTCAGCCTCGCCGAAGGTGCGTTGGCCGAGCCGTTGTCGGTGGGTTTGCATGCGATCCAACGCGCCGGCACGGTGTTCGGCAAACGCATACTGGTGACCGGCTGCGGCCCGATCGGCAACCTGCTGATCGGCAGCCTGCGCGCCGCCGGTGCCGCTGAGATCGTCGCCGTTGACCTGTCCGCCAGCGCCCTCGCCTGCGCCGAAAAAATGGGCGCCTCGCGCCTGCACAACCTGGCTGACGGCAACGATGCGCTCAAGCGCTACAGCGCTGAAAAGGGCTATTTCGATGTCATGTTCGAAGTCTCCGGCAGTGCCCAGGCCCTGCGCAACGGCCTGGAGTGCATCGCCCCGCGCGGTGTGCTGGTGACGGTCGGGCTGGGGGGTGATGTGTCGCTGCCACTGAATGTGCTGGTCAGTCGCGAGATTGAATTACGCGGCACCTTCCGCTTCCACAGCGAATTCGCTCAGGCGGTGGACTTGCTCAATCGCCACATCGTGGATGTGCGCCCGGTGATCTCCCACACCGTGCCGTTTGGCGACGCGGTGCAGGCGTTTGAATTGGCCGCGGACAAGACTCAGGCAATGAAAGTGGTGCTGGACTTTGGTGTGCCCGACGCGGGCTGACGGTCAGCGCTCTTCCAATCGGTCGCGCAAAAACCGGTGGCTCCTGGAGAACAGCCGCCGGTAGGTGAGCAGTACCGCACCGACCGTGCCCAGCGCCGACGACGCGGCGATCAAAAACATGATGACGATCTGGTAGCGCACCGCGTCCACCGGGCTCTCCCCGGCCAGCACCTGGCCAGTCATCATGCCCGGCAGGCTGACGATGCCCACCACGGTCATCTGGTTCAGTGTCGGGATCATCCCGGCGCGCACCGCCTGGCGGATGGCTTCCTGCGCCGCTTCCCAACGCGAACCGCCCAGGGCCAGGATCATCTCGATGGTGTTGCGCCCCGAGGTCAGTTCCTGAGTCATGCGTTCTATCCCCAGGGACACACCGGTCAGTGTATTGCCGAGGATCATTCCCAAAATCGGGATCGCATACTGCGGCTCGTACCACGGGTGGATGCGGATCACCGCAAACAAACCCACCGCCGTCACCAACCAGGAACTGCCCCACACCGACAGGATGCTGTCGACCCGCTGCCCGCGATAGGTCCTGCGCCCACGCCCCGCCGCCGACAACCCGGCAATCAAGGTCATCGCACACATCAACGGCAGCACCACATACCAGTACGCGAACTCGAATACCCACCCCAGCAGGTAACCGATGGCCAACAATTGCACCACCGTACGCACCGCCGCCCAGAGCAATTGGCGACCGAGACCCAGGCGCAGCAGCAATGACAGCGCGCCGTTGATCAGGATCAGCGAGGCGGCGATGCCCATGTCCAGCGCGGTGAGGTTTTGATAGTTCATGGCTGGGCCGCTCCACTCAGCGCACCGGCAGTCATGTGCAGGTGGAGGGCGCTCATGCGTTGGGCCTGGTCAAGGTCATGGGACACCCAGACATAGGCGCGGGCATTATCGGCGGCATACCAGGCGGTGATCAGCGCTTCGACATCACGCGAGGATGTCGGGTCGAGGGCCGCGGTCGGTTCGTCCAGCAACAGCACTTCAGGGTTCAGTTGCAGGGTTCGAATCAGTGAGACGACCTGGGACTCACCGCCTGACAGGTCAGCGGCGTTTTTGCCCAGGAAGTCCGGCGTTTTACCGGCGTGCCCCAGCAGCGTGGTGACCGCTGGCAGATCAAAACTGCGCGTGCGCAGCGTCTTGAGGCTGAAGGGGAAACGCAGGTTGTCTTCGACCGTGCCCTCGATCAGCGCGGGGCGTTGTGAGAGGTAGCTGATGTGGCTGCGATAGTGGGGAATCTGCGCGTCGGTGATGGGCTGGCCGTTCCAGAGGATCTGCCCGCTGGTGGGCGCATCCAGCAATGCCAGCGCCCGCAGGAACACGCTTTTACCGGAGCCCGAGGAGCCGGTGATGGACACGCGGTCGGCGCGGTTCAAGCAGAAGTCCGTGGGTTGCAGCAACGCCACCTGGCGGCGCTCGTCCCTGCGCGTAAGGCCGCGGGTTTCTATCAGTGCGCTCATGAACGCGGGGTTCCTCTTAAACCGTGTTGGGTGCCATGGTGAGGCACGCGCAGGAAGTTTTCATGAAAAAATTCAAACTATCGCCACCCCTGTCGTTCACAGGTTCACGTGCAACGTAAAACAGGAGGCGACATGCAATACCGTCAACTGGGCCATTCGGGCCTGCTGGTATCCGAAATCATCCTCGGCACCGTGCCATTTGGGGGGCGCGCCGAATTTGCAAAATGCGGCGCGGTGGACGTGCCCCAGGCCAAGCGCATGTTCGACATCGCGTTTGACGCCGGGGTGAATATGGTCGACACCGCCGACCTGTATTCCCACGGGTTGGCTGAGGAAGTCGTCGGTAAAGCCTTGGGTGACAAACGTCACGACATCCTGCTGGCCACCAAGGGCCGCAGCCCCGTGGACAAAAACCCGAACAACTCCGGCTCATCGCGCTTCCACCTGATCCGCGCCTGCGAAGCCAGCTTGAAGCGGCTGGGCACCGATCATATCGACCTCTACCAGCTGCATAACTGGGACGGCGTGACGCCCATCGAGGAAACCCTCGAAGCCCTGCGCCTGTTAGTGGGCTCCGGGAAAATTCGCTACTTCGGCACCAGCAACTTCACCGCCTGGCAGATGATGAAAACCCTGGGCAAAGCCGAGCTGCACGGCATGCTCAAACCCATCACTCAGCAGATTTACTACACCCCCGAATCTCGCGAAGCCGAGTACGAATTGCTGCCGATGGCGCTGGACCAGTCCATCGGCACCCTGGTGTGGGGCCCGATGGGCGAAGGCCTGCTGACCGGCTCGACCCGGCGCGGGCACAAGCCGCCGGCCAACACCCGCCAGGGCAGCGGCTGGCCGGAACCCTATGTGCATGACCCGGAGCGTGCGCTGGATATCATCGAGACCCTTGCCGCCGTGGGTGATGAGCATGGCGTGTCAGTGGCGCGTACCTGCCTGGCCTGGCTCAAGGACCGCCCGGGGATCACTTCGCTGATCGTCGGCGCCCGCACCGAAGCGCACCTGCGCGACAACCTGGCGGCCACTGAGCTGAAACTCACCGAGGCGCAATCTTCGCGTATCGAGGCCGTAACGCGCCGACAGCCGCTGTACCCGTACTGGCATCGGTTTACCGCCGGGATTGATCGCTTTGATCCGGCGGAGCAACCGTTCCTGGCGGAACATCAAAAGACCATGGATGCCAGAAAAGATAAGTAAACGGTCACGCAAATCCCAATGTGGGAGCGGGCTTGCCCGCGATAGCGGTGGATCAGTTAGCGAATCTGGTGACTGAGACTGCGCAATCGCGGGCAAGCCCGCTCCCACAGTTTTGAATTGCACTGAACAGCAATCCTGCCTATATTTCCCGCCTGGCGCTCTCTACGCCACCTTCCGCGGAAAGGGCTGCGCCCAAGACACTCAAGCACCACCTCATTACTACGACTCCCAACCTTAAAGCGGAAAAGGTTTGTACAAGGAGATCGTATGTCGCCACGCCCCGTATCCTCGCCCCATGACGGCCGTATTAACCTTGCGCAGCAGCGCAAGCGCGCCAAGGAGCTATTGGCACAGCTGAAAAGCCAGGACCCCGGCGCCACCCTGTCGCAGGCCCAATGGCAGGTTGCCAGACAGCTCGGTTTCAGCAGCTGGCCCAAACTCAAGGCCCATGTCGACGCCCTCGATTTCGCCGCCCGCCACCCCATGTTCGAGGCCTGCGATGAAGCCCGCACCACCCACTGGCGCTGTGGCAGTGACATAGCCCACAGCCTGCAACTGGCGGGGTTCAAAGGGCAGTTCCGGATGCTCACCGACCCGTTGTGCATGGGGCCGGTTCGCGACCTGCCCAGCGAAGATTTCCGCGCCTTGCGCAGTGCCTTTATCAGCCAGACGTTTGCGCTGGACTACATGGATGCAGCGCGCCGTGTCGACGATGAATATAACCAACTGGACGCCTTGGCCAGCGCCAACCACAGCGTGCTGTGGTGCGAGGCGGATGCCTACGACCAGCTGTTTCTGATCCGCGCACTGGCCGGTCTTGAGCAGGCACCGCCCAGGCTGGAGTTGATTGAAGTTGACCGTATTCCCGGCGTCGAGCGCTTTATCGGCATTGGCCAGTTGGCACCCGATGTGCTGGCGTGGCTATGGCCGCAGCGACGCGTGATCAATGACGCGGCAGTGCAGTTGGCCCAACAGGCCTGGTCGGCGTACTGCGACAGCTCACCGGTCAAGCTCGCGGAACTGGCTCATAGTCCGCACGCATCGCTGCCGTTCCTCGCGCCAGCGCTACTGCGCCAGTTGCAGGAACTGCCAGGTTTTGTGGACGGCCTGTCGCTCACCGAGCGCCTGTCGTTAGGGTACATCGCCGAAGTTGGACCGGTGCCCTTCGGCAGAGTGTTTGCCGAACTGATGGCCAAGCGCGAGCCGCTGCCATTCCTGGGCGACATGATGTTTCATGCACTGCTGCGGCCGTTGATCGACGGGCCGAATCCCTTGCTGATCGAAACCGGAACCGAGCGCGAATGGCCACGCCGCGAGCTGCGATTGACGCCGCTGGGGGCGCAGGTGCTGGACGGGGATGCGTATTGGCTCGACCACGCCGGCCATTCGCGCTGGGTCGGAGGCGTGTGCCTCACACCCGGCCAAGCGCATTGGACGCTGGGCAGCAATTGCCTGCCCATCTGGCGTGACTGACACCCGCTTACCGCTTGGGCGATAACCCGACGGCGCACGCCACCACCGCCGGGTCGCCCAAAGGGATCGCGCGCGGGCCCACCGAGGGTGGCTGGGTACGGCTGTCGACGGCGCGCAGTACCGGACGCTCAACGGCCGGCAGGCTATGGTCGGGGTCGACAATTTCCATGCAACGGCGCAGTGAGTTGAAGTCCGGCGACTGCGACAGCGAGAGGTGCAGCGTCTGGCTCACCGATACCGACACCACCGAACTCTGCGCGCATTGCCCGTCATAGATCAGCGTGTGGCGAATCAGCGGGTTGTCATGGCAATACTTCAACAGGTTGACGTGCCTGGATCGCACCAGCGCTGTGTTGATGATCAACAAGTCGAACGCCACACAACCTGAGCGCGTCAACGCCTGCAACTCCTCGAACGAACTCAAGGGGGCGATACGGTGATAGCCCAGCTGGTTGAGCATTTTCTCGATCTTGATCCGTTGCAACAAGTCTGCATCAGCAATCAGAAGGCGTAACGCTTTATTGGACATAGGGTAAACCTGACAGTTGGGCATCAGCGTCGATCATTCAACGCTGAACACGGTAACCGTCAGCGGGAAACCTGACTTTAAGGCGATTCTGAAACGGTCACCGGGCGCACCGGTCCACTTTTAAGAATCGCCTGAAAGCCCTCGCATCACCTCGCCCCTACCATGGCCTGCGTCCTCTCACGCTGCCATGGAATTCGTCTGTGCTCATGTTTTTACTCAGAATGGTGCTGATCGCCTGCGGGCTGCTGGTTCTCGCGCCGCCGCCCGCCAGCGCGGCACTGAAAATCGAAGGCACGCGCTTGATCTATTTCGGCCAGGACAAGGCCGCCAGCATCAACGTGATCAACCAGGCATCGCGCGAGGTGGTGGTGCAAACCTGGATCACCGGCGATGACGACTCAAGCGGCGGCGCGGTGCCGTTTGCCGCCACCGAGCCGCTGGTGCAACTGGGCGCGGGGGAGCATCACCCACTGCGCATCCTGTATGCCGGCGAAGGCTTGCCCACTGACCGCGAATCGCTGTTCTGGCTCAACATCATGGAGATTCCGCTCAAGCCGGAAGACCCTGACAGCGTGCAGTTTGCGATACGCCAACGGCTCAAGCTGTTCTATCGGCCGCCCGCGCTCAAGGGCGGCTCGGCCGAGGCGGTGCAGCAGTTGGTCTGGAGCAGCACTGACGGGCACACCCTCACGGTCCGCAACCCCAGCGCGTTTCACCTGTCGCTGGTGAACGTACAGACCGACAGCGTGACGCTCAGCGATTACCTGCTGCTCAAACCTCATGAGAGCAAAACCCTGACGGCACCGAGCGCCTTGCCCAAGGGCACCACCCTCCATTTCACCGAAATCACCGATATCGGCTTGCAGGCCCGCCATAGCGCGGCGCTCAAGTGATAGATCGCGGGGTATTTACACCTATGTCACTGACCAAACGCTGCTTACCAATACTGCTGTGGGTCTGCGCGGCCCTGCCCGCCACCAGCCATGCGCTGGCGTGCCGTGAGGACGGCACCGGCTCGATCATCACCCAGGAAGCGTTGGGCACCGCGCTGGCCGTCGCCGCCGACGCCCCCAACGGCAGCATTATCTGGGAGTCGGGCCCACGCTCGACCAATGTGATCTGCAAGGACGACTACAACGTCGGCCGCGAAGAGGTGTATTTCTACGTCAACCCGGCCGGCGTGAGCATCGGCACGGGCATTCGCGTGGGTATCCGCTACAACAACCAGCCGATTACCCAAAGCACTGGCAAGGTCGGCACCGGGTTCTTTTCCGACCGGGGCTGCACCTCCAACTGCATCGGTTGGGACAAGGCGCGCTTTACCCTCAACTTCAGTGTCTTCATCGAGAAGTACGACCCCACGCCACCGAGTGGCCAAGCCAGTACATTGACCTCGTACCGCGTCTTCCAACTGGACGGCGTGCGCGGGCTCAACTCAAGGCCCAACAGCAACTTCAACTACGTGGTCACCGGCATGAACGGCATCCGCTTCGTGCCTTGCACCCCCGAACTGACCATCACCCCTAACGTGGTGAAATTCCCCACACCGTCGCGCAAGGCTTCAATCGGTGAAGTCGCCAGCAGCGCGAACTTCAGTCTGAACCTGCGCAAGGGCTGCGACACGCCCTACACCGTCAGCGCCCGCTTCGCCAGCACCTCGGGAGGCGGCAGCGTGATCAACGGGTTGCTGGTGCCGGACAACAACAATTCGGTGGGCATCTCCTTGTCCCGCGCCGAAAGCGACCAGCCATTGCCGTTCAACGATTGGTTCACCCTGCAGCAACTGATGGGGCTGGGCCAGAGCCACGATGAATTCCGCGCCGACCTGAAATGGCGCACCCTGCCAAAACCCGGCGCGTTCGACGCCGCCGTGGTGGTGGATATGTACTACAAGTAGATGATTTTTAAGGATCGTCTTATGCCAGGCGCAACGGCCCGCGCTTAAAGTCTGCCGATGCGATTGAAAAGTTATCTGCTCCAGATCAACCCCGTCCTCTCCCGACCCGAAGCAGCCAGAAGGCTGCTTCGTATTTTTGCGACCGTGCTGCTCGTCGGCATCCTGAGCGGGGTCTATACCTTTCTGCTCTCGACCTTCAATAACGACATTTCCCAGCGCCGCGGCTACATGAGCAGCGCCATCGCCGAAGCCCATACCTTTTTCACCAACCGCCAGGCCCTGCTCGAAAGCCTGAGCCTGTCGGCGGTGCGCAAGCAGTCGCGGCTTTACCCGTCCTCGCCGGAAGAACAACACCTGGAGCTGGGTAATTCACCCGGCAACCAATGGAGCATCTGGCTGACCGCACGCATGCGTGACTACCTCAAGGCCAAGCAACTGAACCTGCTCTATGTGAGCCCCGACCCCAGCCCGCAGGTGACGCGGCTGTACGACGCGACTGCACAGGTATTGCCGATTTCCAAGTGCATGCTCAACCGCCTCAAGGCCCTGCAACACAGCGACCCGGCCACGCTCAACGAGCTATGGCTGAGCGACAACACCGAACACCACTCGCACCTGTACATCTTCATTCGCCTGGACGACCGTGATGCCAATTCCGGCTGGCTCGGCCTGGAAATGGAGAGCCGTGAGGTGTCCTTGACTCTCAGCGACCAGAGCGCCGGGGCGTTCATGATGCTCAACTCCCAAGGCATGCTGGTCTTCACCAACAGCCCTGATACGAAACTGAGCCGGCAACACCTGAAACCCGACGAAGAGAGCTTCTTCGGTTTTGTCGGCAGCGGCCTCTTGCCCGACCACCTGGTGATCCGCAAGCACTTGAAGTCTTCGGAGTGGCAACTGATGTACTCCATCGACCTGCGCGCAGTGGTCACCGGCTTATGGAAACAGCTGCTCGGTTCGCTGCTGTTCTGCCTGTTCAGCCTGATGCTGATCTGGTTGGTGATGCGCCGGGTCGACCAGCGTTTCATTATTCCCTCGATCCATCGCATCCAGGCACTGATCGAAAGCGAAGCATTCGGCCGTGATGTGATCCAGACCGCGCCCGTCGCGCTCTGTGTGCTGCGCCGCACCGACGGCCAGGTGGTGCTGGAAAACACCCTGGCCCAGCAGTGGTTGGGCAACGGCCCGGAGCGCGAAGCATTGCGCGCCGGCTGGATCGAGCAAGCCTTTGCCAACGGCCCGTCCGAACGCAGTGACTACTTTGAAACCATCGACGGCCGCCACCTGTACCTGAGCAGCGCACCGACCCGCTATAAAGGCGAGGACGTGCTGTTTTGCGCGTTCAGCGACATCAGCGCGCGCAAGCAGGTCGAGGCGGCGCTTGAAGAGGCGCGGCATTCGGCAGATGCCGCCAACGCCGCAAAGACGTTGTTCCTGGCAACCATGAGCCATGAAATCCGCACGCCGCTGTATGGCGTGTTGGGCACCCTGGAACTGCTGGCACGTACCCAACTCGACAGCCAACAGAAAGACTACCTGCACGCCATCGAGGGCTCGTCGTCGACCCTGCTGCAATTGATCTGCGATGTGCTGGATGTGTCGAAGATCGAGGCCGGGCAACTGGCCCTGGAGTTGAGCGAATTCTCACCGCTGGACCTGGTCCACGAAATTATCCAGGGCTATGCCGCAGCCGCCCAAGGCAAGGGCCTGCAACTGTATGCCTGCTTCGACCCGAAGTTGCCGGAACGGCTGATCGGCGACGTGACACGTATCCGCCAGATTCTCAACAACCTGCTCAACAACGCGGTGAAATTCACCGACTACGGGCGCGTAGTGCTGCGGGTCAAAGTGCTGGGCCGCGATGGCGAACGCTCCAGCCTGCTGTGGCAGGTTTCGGACACCGGCAAAGGCATCGCCCAGGAAGACCAGGCGATGATTTTCGAACCGTTTTACCAGAGTGAAGGCAACACCAACGTGGTCGCCGGCACCGGCCTGGGCCTGCCGATCTGCCAGCGCCTGACGGAATTGATGAACGGCAATATCCGTATGGTCAGCGAACTCGGCCTGGGCAGCAGCTTCAGCCTGATCCTGCCGCTGGAGGAAGCGCCCACCACGCCGATGCCCGCGTTGCTGGCCGAGACTATCTACGTGGCCTCGCCGATCCCGGAGTTGGCGAACTCCGTCAGCGGCTGGTTGCGCCGCTGGGGCGCGCGGGCCCAGACCGGTCTGCCGACGCTGCCGGACAACCACCTGCTGCTGCAAGTGCATCCCGGCAGCGTCGACCCGTTGCTGGTGCCGGAGTGGCCGGGGCCGGTGATACACGTGAGCAGCAACGCCTCTACCGCCGTGGAAGCCGAAGCCGGCGCCTGGCACGTCAACCTCAACCATCTGGGTGCGATTCACCAGGCCGTGAGCCAGGCACAAGGGCTGTGGGTGGCGCGTGCCGGTGAACAAACGCGCCAGCGCGACCTGAACAAACTCAACCTGCACCTGCTGGTGGCCGAAGACAACATCATCAACCAGTTGATATTGCGTGACCAACTCGAAGAACTCGGCTGCACCGTGGAGCTGGCGGCCGATGGTCAGGAAGCGTTGCAGCTGTACACCGCCGGCAACTTCGACGTGGTGTTGACCGATGTGAACATGCCCCACGTCAACGGCTATGAACTGGCGCGCGAACTGCGCCGCCTGGGCTCACCGTTGCCGATTATCGGGGCCACCGCCAACGCCATGCGCGGCGAGGCCGACCTGTGCCTGGCCGCCGGCATGAACCACTGTCTGGTCAAACCCTTTGCGTTGCGGGCTCTATTCAACTCCCTGGCGCCTTATGCACGGAACACTCATGAAGCCCCTTAGTATTTTGATTGTTGAGGACCATCCCCTGCAGCACATCTACCTGCAGCACTTGCTCAGTGAGTTGGGGGATTTCATGCTCGAGACCGCCGAGGACGGCAAAGAAGCGCTGGAGCGACTGCGCCAGCGCGACTTCGATCTGGTTCTGACCGACCTGCTGATGCCCGGCATGGACGGCGTGCAGTTTATTCAGTGCCTGGCCAGCCTGCGCTGCAAACCGGCACTGGCGATCATGAGTGCGGCGTCGCGGCGCATGTTGATGGCGGCCAGCCTGGTGGCGAAAAACCTCGACGTGGAAGTGATCGGGCTGATCTCCAAACCGGTTGCCGCCGATGCCTTGCGCAGCCTGGTGGAACAGCTCAGGAACAAGGTACGCAAGCCCTCCCCCGAATTACCCGAACACATGGACATCGACCGTCACACGCTGGTTCAGGCCATGAGCAGCGGCCAGTTCCAGGCTTGGTTCCAACCGAAAAAATCCTTGGCCAACGGCCGTATTGTCGCTGCTGAAGCCCTGGTGCGCTGGATGCACCCGGAGCAAGGCGTGATGCTGCCTGCCGCATTCCTGCCGGCGATCAAGGCATTTGAACTGGAGGAACGGCTGTTGTGGCTGGTGCTTAAACAAGCCATCCACGCTCAAGAGCATTGGCGCCAGCGCGGCTATGAAATTCCGGTCTCCATCAACTTGCCCACTCACCTGCTCAACAGTCACGACCTGGCTGACCGTTTATTGGAGTTCGTGCTGCACCACGATGGCATCCCGGGGATGATCTGTTTCGAATTGATGGAGTGCTCGGTGCCGCAGGACATCAGTAATTTCTATGCCGGTGCCTGCCGTCTGCGCATCAAGGGCTTCGGCCTGTCCCAGGATGATTTTGGCAAAGGCTACAGCTCGTACCTGAACCTGGTGTCGACGCCGTTTACCGAACTCAAGATCGACCAGGCGCTGGTCCAGGGCAGTCACGACAACGAAGGCATTGCCCAGGCGTTGGCGAGCATCATCGCGCTGGGCCGCAAACTCGGGCTCACCGTGGTCGCCGAAGGCGTCGAGACCCCTCAGCAATTAGCCCTGCTGCGCAAAATCGACTGCAATCAAGTACAGGGTTTCCTGATTTCCCATGCGGTCTCTTCGGACCAATTTCAGCAATTACTGAACAATGATGGCCCCGCGACATCTCACTAGCTGGTGGCCATGGATTATCTGTTCCATAGTAAGGAGTAAGCTCCATCCAGTGCCGATTTATCCTGCGCCTGCGGAAACCTCTGATGAAGCACAACAACGCGATCCTCGAAGCCTTTACCCGCAGCTCGTTGCGCCTGAACAAAGGCCTGATGGTGCTGATCGGGATCGCGTTGCTGTTGGTCCTCACCAATTACTGGTCACTGCAACGAGGGATCGAAACCCGTTACGGCGCAACGCTTTTTCACTTCGCGCGGCTGATGGAAAACCTGCAGGAGCAAGAGTCGTACCTCAGGAGCCTGACGCATCCAGGCATCCAGGCCGAACTGCTGCGTGCCACCAACGTTCAGGTCAGCCTGAAAAGCCGCATGGTCGACAACCGCCGTACGCTCTATGAAGGCCAGAAGTATTCGTTTTCAGTGCCATTCAGCGCCAAGTTCGATGAGCAGCAAGTCAGCGCCGCCGCCAGGCCGCAGATTTTTGCCCTGGGCGCGCACCTGACCAGCTACTACAGCGCCTTCTGGTCCTCGTCACCGTACGAGGCGCCGCAAACCTTTTTGCTCAACCGCCAGGCGAACTACACCATCACCGTTCCCTCCGTGGGCTACCAGCGTCGGGAAAGCACCGAGGAAACCGGCAACCTGGTGGCGGTGGTCAACGCCGTGCAAAACACCCTGGAGCAAACGCCGCAACCGCTGGAGCAGGATCGCGTGTATTGGCAGGCCGGTCCCGAGTCCGAACACTTGCTGGCGTACATCGGCCTGCCTCTGGATGGCCAGGGCCAGGTGGTGATCGGCACCTTGCTCGACCTGGCCCTGGCCGACGATGTGCAGCGCGCCCTCGACCACTCGGCGTTTGATCGCTTCACCCTGATTGCCCCCGACGGCACGCGGTTGATCGGGCCAGAAACCGAAGCGCCACTCAGCGATGGCATGCACATCACCGCCAATGGCTTCGAATTCAAGATAACCCAAGCGGGTCAGCAACCGTGGAGCGCGGTGTATGGCCTGAACTACTCGCACTTCTTCCACTCCGCGTTGTGGCCGCTGAGTACCCTGGCCCTGCTCTTCGGCAGCCTGATTGCCCTGGGCTGGGCCGGCAGCCGCTGGTACCGGCGCCAGGTCATCACCCCAGCGCGCCTGGCCCACGAACACATAGCCGAAAGTGTCGCGTTCAGCCGCGTGATCATCGACACCGCGCCCACCGGCCTGTGCGTGGTGCGGCGCAGTGACGGCAAAGTGCTGATCGAAAACCAGCGCGCGCAACAGTGGCCGGGCAGCGCACGCCTGGTGGCGGCCATGGCCGGTACCCACGACAGCGCCGAGAGTGGCGAGACGCACCTGGAAATCGAAGGCCGGCACCTGCAAATCGGCTTTGTGTCGACCCGCTATCAGGCCGAGAACGTGCGCCTGTATGCGTTCAACGACATCACTCTGCATATCGAAGACGCCCAGGCGTTGGAAGAAGCGCGCCACGCCGCTGATGCGGCCAACAAGGCCAAGACGCTGTTCCTGGCGACCATGAGCCATGAAATCCGCACACCGCTGTATGGCGTGCTTGGCACCCTGGAATTGCTCGGCCTCACGGACCTGGACGCGCACCAGAAAACCTACCTGCACACCATCCAGCGTTCGTCGGGCACGCTGTTTCAGCTGATCAGCGATGTGCTGGACGTGTCGAAAATCGAGTCCGGGCAAATGGCGATAGAAGCCGTGGATTTCTGCCCGCTGGACCTGCTCGAAGACACTCTCCACACTTACACGGCCTCCGCCCAGCGCAAGGGTTTGCAACTGTACAGTTGCATCGACGCGCAGTTGCCGGACTGCGTGATGGGTGACCCGATGCGCATCCGCCAGATCCTCAATAACCTGGTGAGCAACGCCATCAAGTTCACCGATGTCGGACGCGTGGTGATCCGCGTCAGGGTCATGGCGCTGGATGCCGACAACGTTGAGCTGGAATGGCAAGTCACCGACTCCGGCGTCGGCATTCCCGAGGCGCAGCAAGCCAAGCTGTTCGATCTTTTTTACCAGGCGCCGGACACCGCGAGCGAAGGCGGCGCCGGGCTGGGCCTGCCGATTTGCCGCTGGTTGGCGCAGATGATGGACGGAGAAATCCGCGTGGTCAGCGAGCCCGGCCTGGGCAGCAGCTTTACCCTGAAAATGCGCCTGCCACGGTGTTGCGGCACGCTGACCAACCTGCCGCAGATCGAACCCAGCGCGACGCCGGTGTATGTACAGGCACCGGTGCGCGAATTGGCGCAGTCGATGAGTGACTGGCTCAACCGCCTGGGCATTGCGGCCGCCCTGGCGGCGACCAGCCCCGAAAAGGACAGCCGCCAGGCGGTGCTGGTGGACCTGTTGCCCAACGAGTCCGCCAAACCCTGGGCCGGTCAACGTGTGCTCTGCCTGCCGGGTGCACACAGCCCGCCGCTGCATACGGCGCAAGGCTGGGTGGTGGATATGCACGACATACGCAGCATCGCCGCCACCGTCTCACTGGCGCAGCACGGCAAGCATGAGCAACCTGCGGCAGCGCGACCACAAAGCGCCGGGCAGTTGGGGCTGCGCATCCTGGTGGCCGAGGACAACCCGGTCAACCAGGCGATCATCAAGGAACAGCTGGAAGCGCTCGGTTGCTCGGTGAGCCTGGCCGCCAACGGCGAACAGGCGCTGCAACTGTGGCAACCGCAGGCCTTCGACCTGGTGCTGACCGACGTGAATATGCCGCTGATGAACGGCTATGAACTGGCCAGGACCTTGCGCGAGCATGACCCGCAATTGCCGATTATCGGCGTGACCGCCAATGCGATGCGCGAGGAAGGCGTGCGTTGCCTGGCAGTGGGCATGAACGCCTGGATCGTCAAACCCTTGAGCCTGCAAACCCTGCGCGGCCAGTTGGTCAAGCTGTGCAAGGTCAAGCCGCCGCTCGCGCCTGTCGCGGCGGTATTCGACGACAGCGTGCAGCTGTCGGACAAGATGCGCCCGCTGTTCATCAGTAGCGTGCAGCATGACTTGCAGCGCATCGGCGTGGCGCTGGCGCAGCGTGATGCCCACGGCCTCGGCCAGTTGCTGCATTCGACCGCCGGTGCCCTCGGCGCAGTGCAGGCGCTGAGCCTGGCCCAGGCCTGCATCGAATTGGAAAGCGCGCTTAACCGCGGCAGCCTCGACACCCCGCTTGAGCTCAAGGTGAAGACTGTGATGCAGCGTCTGTCGGCCGTTCTGGAGTCTCTCCAGCCCGGGCACACTTCACTTACTTGAACTGGCACTACGGACGGCCCTTTATGAAAAAATTCAACGTGGTAATCGCGGACGATCACCCGATCGTGTTGCTTGGCGTTCGCGAACTGGTGGAGCGCGACACGCGCTTTCAAGTGGTCGGCGAAGCCGTGTGCTCGGCCGGCCTGATCGAGCTGTTGCAGCGCCAGGGCGCCGACATTGTGATCACCGATTACAACATGCCGGGCGACTCGCCGTACGGCGATGGCCTGAAGCTGGTGGAATACCTCAAACGGCATTTCCCACAGGTACAGATCCTGATCCTGACGATGATTTCCAACCACCTGATACTCACGCGCCTGCAGGAGCTGGGCGTGGTCGGCATCATTCAGAAAAGCCAGTTGCACACCGAGATTCAATTGGCGCTCAAGGCGATTGCACAGCAGAGCGCCTATCGCAGCCTGGAACCGCCCAAGACGTCAGTGATCGAGACCCTGACGGCGATCGACGAGCGCTTCACCAGCTTGTCGCCCAAAGAGTTCGAGATCCTGCGCTTATTTATTTCCGGCATGAGCGTGAGTGATATTGCGCGCAGCCAGAACCGAAGTTCCAAAACCATCAGCGCACAAAAAATATCGGCCATGCGCAAACTTGAAGTGAGCAGCGACCAGGACCTTCTTGCGTATTGCCTGGCGCGTAACATTTTCAACTAACCACTTACTTGCAAGCCATTCCTGGATAATGGCTTCGCCCTTTATTTGCTGGCTTCCCGCCCCTTCAAAAGCGTAACTAACCTGCCCGCCTCCACGCTTATAAGAATCGTCTTATTCGCGCCCGCCGCCTCGCCGCTTACTCTTTCCTCGCAGTTCAACAACAGCATTTTCCAACTAACACTAACGGACATCACCATGAAGAAGTTTTCCCTGGCTGTTATCGCCTCGGCCATTATCGCCGCTTCCGGCAGCGCTTTTGCCGCTGATCCTGCACCGACGCCAACCCTGGGCGGCAGCGGTAAAATCACCTTCACCGGCGTGATCAACAACGACGCGTGCTCGGTTGACGGCGCGAACTCCGACCGTACCATTTCGGTGGACATGGGCAACGTGTCGATCAAAGACATGGGCACCGCGGAAAACCCAACTGCCGGTCGCGTCACCGCCAAAGACTTCAACCTGAACGTCAACTGCAACCAGGGCACCAAAGTCGCGATGATCTTCGACGCCAACAACGGCGGTTCGGGCCTGGTCACCGGCAAAAAAGTACTGGCCCTGAACCCAGGTTCGGCGACTGCACAAAACGTCGGTATCGCCCTGCTCGACAGCAAAGGCGGCCTGATCGACCTCAGCTCGCCAAGCACCGCGCGCATTGAAAGCACCATGCACGGCGCCGGCACTGCAGGCGGCGACGCCACCCTGAGCTTCGCAGCCGCCTACGTCACTACCGCTGCAACCAACGCCTCCACGGCCGGTCGCGGTGACGCAACCCTGCCGTTCATCCTGCAATACGAATAACTCGGCGCCCCGCGCACCGAACGTGCGAGGCCCTGCGGCCTCGCCATTTTTCTTGACTACACCGGATAACCCTCATGCTGCCTCGTTCTATCGCCGCATGCCTGGGGCTGCTGGGCATGCTTATGGCTACCCAGGCCGCCGCCAGCATTTCACTGAATGCCACCCGTATCGTATTCGATGGCGACCACAAGGAAGCCAACATCACCGTGCGCAACGGTAACCAGGATGTGTTGATTCAATCCTGGGTCGACATGAACGACGCCAGCGGCAGCCGTGCGCCGTTTGCCGTCACCCCGCCACTGGCGCGGGTATTCGCCAAGGAACAACAACTGCTGCGTATTCTGTACGAAGGCAAAGGCATGCCCACGGACCGTGAGTCGGTGGTGTGGCTCAACGTGCAGGAAATCCCCAAGGCCAGCGAAACCGAGAACACCTTGCAGTTGGCGATCCGCCAACGCATCAAGATTTTTTACCGCCCTGCCGGCCTCACCGGCAGCGCGCTGCAAGCACCTGCACAGCTCGAATGGACGCTGGCCAAACACGGCAGCCAGACGCTGTTGCAGGTGAAAAACCCGACGCTGTACCACGTGTCCATGGCGGACATCAAAGTGCAGGCGCAACTGGCCAGCGACTCCACCATGATTGCGCCCGGCGAGGAAAAACAGTTCCCGCTCAGTGCGCCAATCGCCAGCGGCGCAGTGCAGTTGTCGTTTTCCAGCATCAATGACTATGGCGCGCAGAACCACTACACCGCCGCTGTGTCAGGCGTTGCCTCGCACGCTACTGAAGCGCGCCTCAAACCCTAAGCCTTTTCTCTAACCCACAGGCTCACTTCGCGTGCGTGTTTGCGTGCCCGGCTGTTCGCCAATCAGGGATGTCACAGGTCTTCGCATGTCTTTTCTTTCCAGCAACAGGCCCGCACGGGGCGCACTGAAGTTGAAGACGCTGTCGCTCGCGATCGCCGCCAGTTTGCCCGTGTGGGCCATGGCCGATGAGGCTGCGGAAACCTTCAACACCACCTTCCTGCAAGGCTCGCAGTCGCCGGTCGACTTGCAGCAATTGCTCTCGGCCAACAGCGTACTGCCGGGTAATTACCGGGTTGATCTGTACAGCAACGAAGTACTGGTGGGCCGGCGCGATATCGACTTCAAGCGCAACCCGAAAAACGCTCGCGTCGAGGCCTGCCTCACCCTCGACCTGCTCAAGCAGTTGGGTATCGACATGACCCGTTTGCAGGCCGAAGGCAAACTCGACCCGCAGCAGCCACAAGCCTGCTACGCCCTCGCCGAGTTGATTGAAGACGCCAGCGTGCGCTACGACAGCAGCCGCCTGCGCCTGCTCGCCAGCATTCCGCAAGTGGCCATGCAGCGCGGCCTGCGCGGTTATGTAGACCCGCAGTTGTGGGACGACGGCGTTCCCGCCGCCTTCATCAACTACCAGCTCAACAGCAGCCGCACGGCCGGTGACTATAAAACCCGCATCGCCAATAACCTCGGCTTGCGCAACGGCATCAACCTGGGTGCCTGGCGCTTGCGCAACGAATCGAACATGAGCAACGGCACCGGGCGTTCGAACACCTTCACCAGCAACCGCACCTACGTGCAGCATGACGTGACCGCGATCAAGGGCCAGTTCAGCGCCGGTGAGATCTTCTCCGACACCGACTTGTTCGACAGCGTGCGTTATCGCGGCCTGAAACTCGCCTCCGATGACGGCATGCGGGCCGACAGCGAACGCGGCTATGCACCGGTGATCCGTGGTGTGGCGCAGACCAACGCGACCGTAGAGATTCGCCAGAACGACTACATCCTCTACACCGCCAACGTTGCGCCCGGCCCGTTCGAGATCAACGACATTTACCCCAGCGGCTCCAACGGCGACTTGCAAATCACCGTGATCGAAGCCGACGGCAGCCGGCGTGTGACGATGCAGGCATTTTCCAGCTTGCCGATCATGGTGCGTGAAGGCCAGATCAAATACAGCGTCTCGGCGGGTACCTTCAAAAGCAACGCCGATGGCCTGGCGAGCCCGACGTTCATCAGCAGCACCCTGGCGTACGGCTTGACCAGCAACCTCAGCGGTATCGTCGGCCTGCAAGCCAGTGACGACTACAGCGCGCTGTCGATCGGCGCCGGCAAGAACACCGCGTTCGGCGCTTTTTCCCTGGATACCACCCACTCGTCCAGCAAAGCCCGCGGGCAAACCACCCAGGGCAGCAGCGTGCGTGCGTTGTACGCCAAGACCTTTGCCGGCACCGACACCAACTTCACCCTGGCCGCCTACCGCTACTCCACCGAGGGTTACCGCACGCTCACCGACCATGTGGAAGACATGAGCGAAGACGTGCGCGTGCGGACCGGGCATTCGAAAACCCGGACCGACCTGACCATCAACCAGAGCCTGGGACGCAACAATGCGCTCGGCAGCCTGTATGTGAATGCCAGCGACCAGCGTTACTGGAACCGCGGCGGGTCGCAGAGTTTATCCGCCGGCTACACCGGCAACTGGGGCGACATGAGCTACAACGTTGGCGTGACGCGCACCAAGCAAATCGTCACCTTGGGCGAGCCCAGCAGCGACACGCAGGTGAACTTGTCCGTCTCGTTCCCGCTGGGCAGCCAGGCCCGCGCCCCCCGAGCGTTTGTCACCACCAGCCATCAGCATGGCGACACCACGACGCAGGCGGGTCTCAACGGCTACGTCGCCGATACCAGCGACACGTTCTATTCGGTGCAGGCGGGCCACAGCGACACCAGCGGTGACTCCGGTTCGGTGAATATCAACAGCCGCACCTCGGTGGCGGATGTCAGCGTCGGCTACAGCCAGGGCCAGGGCTACAACGCGCAGAACCTCAACCTTGCGGGTTCCGTGGTGGCCCATGCGGGCGGCATCAACCTGGGACAAACCGTCAGTGAGACCTTCGCACTGGCCGAGGTGCCGGGCATCGCCGGGGCGAAGATCAGCAGCTACAGCGGCGTCGAAACCGGCTACAACGGCTATGCGGTAATCCCCACGGCCCAACCTTATCGGGTCAACTGGATCAGCCTGGACACCCGCGACCTGGGCGGCGATGTGGAAATCACCAATGCCACCCAGCAACTGGTACCGCGCCGTGGCGCCGTCGTGGTGGCGCGCTACAGTGGCAGTACCGGACGCCGGGTGTTGTTTGAGTTGTACGATGCACAGCATAAACCGCTGTCGTTCGGGGCTTCGCTGGAGGACGCCAATGGCAAGCAACTGGCGATTGCGGATCCGAACGGGAATGCGCTGGCATTGGTGGAACAGGATCAGGGCACGTTGATCATCAAGTGGGGCGAGCAGCAATGCAACGCAACCTATGCGTTACCGCCGCAGAACAAAGCGTTGAACTATGAGCGTCAGGCACTGGTGTGTACGCCTTGAGGGCGCGGACATCTGCACCCTCCACCTGACGTACAGGGCGCTCAATGCGGGCGCGCCGTTCAGGCTAAGGTGCAGCCGATACGCCCGCCTTCTCGACACCGGTCGATGAGGCCTCAGGCCTTCACGTTCTGGCGGATATTCCAGCCAAACTTTACCGGCCCGCCGTCCTTGCCTCCGTCGGCTTTCTGCGGCTGGTAACTGACGTCGACGGTGGCGAAGTTCAGGGCAACACTGTCTTGCAGGACATCGGCGCCGTTTTCAGCGCTGGTACTGTAGGACACCACCATGACTTCCTTCAGGGTAATCACCAGATACTCCACCGGGCTCGCGCCTCCCGCCTTGCGCACCACCAGTTTCGCTTGCGGATTAAGTGCGACAGAAATGCAACTTTCCACCGCCAATCACATAAGAGATGCCGTGGCTGCAACCCTGGGTTTCGCCAGCAGCTCGATGCCAGAAAAAATAAAGACATGGGCTATTGGTCTCTACGAGGAAGTCACTCCGTGAGCAAGCGCAAAACGGTAAAAGACCTTGGCAAATCCGCAAAGGATCAAACATGGAAAGCACTGACGTCCGAGGAGCACGCCTACGCCTACTGCTACTTTGAAAATCCACGGGAGTTCAGGAGACGCTATGCACTAGTAATTGGAGCCGATCTACTTGCCGGCTGTTTTACGATTGCGATGACTGCCCTCCTATTGTTGGTGACATTTCTCTCGAGCCTGCCGGAAGAACGTGCAGTCAGACTCTTTTTTTTCGGCAGCGTTGCAACAAGCCTTGTCCTGTTCTTTTCCAAGGCTCAGATCACCTATGGTCGAATCCACTTGGTATGGGTCAGTGTCGGCATCTACGTCACCTGCTTACTGATATCGCTGCCCGCGATAGCGTACCGCCCCCCGTTTTTTCTATACGCCATGTCTCTGCTTAGCCCTCTGATCGGCCTACTGATCCTCAACAGCCACCGCTGCCGCGAACTGCGCCACAAGATGGTAGAAATCCGCCAAAAGCGCGAAGGCATCATCCTCACCCTGAACAAACAGGGCCGCTGGAAAGGGCGGTAAGCCCTCAACACATTCATCGGCACACGCCCAGGAGCAAACGCTGACGACCTATCCAATCAGTCAGTGCCCATGACGTCGCAACTTTGGCAAACTGCTGCGCGACGCTGCCACTGAGCACAGCCCCGCAAGGAAGAAAAAATGACCCATATGGACTCGATCATTCGCCAGTTTTCTGCCGAAGGCGCCACCCACCTTTACTCAAGCCCACCCTCGGTACTGACGCCCGCCGACCTCTACCGCGCCAAGGACGACGCGCATTTTCGGGCAGCGATTGCCGGCAGCAATATCTACCTGATCACCGCCCGGCGGCGGGTGCTGATCAACCCTCACAACCTGCAACTGCTCGGTCGAGCAGCCTATGGCAGTTTTATCGTGATGGACGAGCAAGGCGTGCAATCCGTGCCCTTCCGATACGACATCCCGCGGATCGGGCCGGATGATCAGGATGAGATCGAACAGGTTCTCGTGGCGCCGAACGGTACGCACCTGATCATTCTGTCGACCTCACGGCAAATGACCACTGCCGCGCATATCGTGGTGGCGAACGCGATGAGCGCCCTGGAGGCGGACCATCGGGACATGAACGTGCTGTATGTCGGCCAGGGCATCGGCAAGGTGCACACACGCACGGCGGTGGACCGGCTGTTGAACCACACCACCCTGCAACGCATCCTCGCTGAAACCTCGACCAACAGCCCGGAGCTGGAGGTTTCAATTTTGCTCTATCGGTTTGAGCACGGCCGGACGATGATCAGCAATGGCGGTGACCTGAATGCCGAACCGATTGCCAGCGATCAGGACGAAACGGCGCATTTCGAACGTCTGCGCAATGTGCGTTTGAACCGCGATGAGGTGGTCACGCTGGCGGAGGCCGCGCTGATCAACCACTTCAAGCCGCACTACAACACCCTGCTCAAGTCGACGAACTTCGCCGCCAACCACAAGATCAAGCCGCTGAAAAAGCTCCTGGCCAAGGGGATCACCGGGCTGACCGTAGAAATCTGCACGTCCACCCTCAACGCACGCCTGGGCACCCGTGATGCGCTGCCCATGGAGCTGAGCACCTTCATGCCGGCTGATGTCCTTGAGGGCTGCAACCTCGACAGTGAGCAGGAAAAGCAGGCATGGGCCGAAGAACTGCGGGTCATGGCGCACACGCACTACGCCAGTTTCCCCCTCACCACACCCCAGGAGCGCGATACCTTTATGCACGGCATGGTGTGGCTCGGGGAAACAGACCGCGAACACATCTGGCCACTGCCCGGCAAGGATGCCCAGCCTCCTGCCACCCCATGATGTTTATGGGGTAACGAGCGGGCTTGCCACCCCCCAGCGGCTCACGCCAAGATCACGTGGTGCGGGCAGCGATGGCTTCGACTTCGACCAACGCCCCCGGCAATGGCAACGCCACCACTTGCAACGCGGTACGCGCCGGTTTGTTCGGCTGCTCGGGCGTGCCAAAGAATTGCGTATAACCACGCTGCAAGCCAGTGAAGTCGAGCTTGCCGGCGGTTTCTTCAGCGCCCACCAGGAAGACCCGCAACTGCACGATATCGCCCAGGTCCAGGTCTTGCTCACGAAGGATCTTGCGCAGCTTGTTGAACACCGACACCGTCTGCACTTCGGTATTGCCATAGGCCGCCGGCGTGCCGGCCGGTGCGTTCGGGTCAGCCAGGTCCGGCAAGGTGCCACTGACAAAGACCAGACTGGCGGAAGCCGGCACAGTGACCGTTTGCGAAATCGGGAAATCACCGACACGGGTGCGTTGAATGCTGTCGCTCATGATATTGCTCCTCAAGACGCGGCCACGGCCGCAATGTGTCGTTGTTGGGTAACCCGCTCAGCCAGTTGAGCGACCACAAAGCGGGCCGAGTTGGCCGCTGATTCCTGCCAGATGCCCACGCCGCTTTGCACCAACCCGTCACCGGCGAAGTACACACGGCCATGGGCCTGTTCCAGCAGGCGGCTCGCGTCGGCCGGAAAGTGTTCGCGTTGTAGCCAGGGGCCTTCGCTGTAGGGAATCTGTTCCCAGGACACCGCCAGCGGGTTACGCAGGTAGCGTGAGTAACCCGGATGCAGCAGTTCAACGGCCTCCTTGGAGGTGGCGTATTGCTGGGCGAACGCTTGCGCGCCAAACACGTCGGCACCCTCGCCGGTGACGTAACCGGCCACCAACACACCTTCGCGGGTGTTGAGGTCATTGCTCGGGTACCACAGCAGGCGCGCCGGGTGCTCTATCCACGACAGGCCACCGTAGGTGCGGTAGTCGGTCTCCCAGAAGCGTGGGGACTGCCACGCGACTTTGGTCGCCTGGTCGCTGCGGGTGCTGAGCAGCGCGGCTTTGACCGGCTCGCTGAAGTCGGTGTCGAGTCTGGCCAGCAGCGGCAGCGGTAATGTCGAGATCAAATAATCGGCGCGCACCACCTGTTCGCGACCGCTGTGCTGGTCGTGGTAAGTCACCGCCACGCCATCTTCCAACTGACGGATCTGCCGGACTTGAGCGCCCAACTGCACGTGCTCGCTGACGCGCTGGTAGAAGGCGTCGGTGATGCGGTCCATGCCGCCGACCGGTTGGAACATGGTTGCCGAGAACTCGGGGAATTCGGTGTGCAGCAAGGCGCCCCACAGCTCGGGATGCAGCAAGCGCTCCAGCGCCAACGGGCTGCGGCTGGCGGGCAATGCGCCAGGGTGTGCAGGCGAATCCAGATGACCGGCGCGCAGGCTGCCCTCATAGGCAAGTTCTTGCGACAAGTCGCCGTAGACCTGCAAGAAGGCCAGCAAGCGCGTGCGTTCTTCGCCGCTCAACACATCATCGAGTGCATCGCGCTGCACGGCGTTGGCCAGCAAACCGGAGAGGTGCCCACGCGCATCGTTGATCGCCTGGCCGACGGTGAACGCCGGCTGTTGCAGATCCGGGCGCACCTGGGCGCCATGGCTGCTATTGACCAACACCTCCAGCGGCACAGCCAACTCGCTGCAATAATCGAGAATCGTGCGGTGCTGGCTGGGGATGCGTGCGGGGCCGGCGTTGAAATACAGGCCTGGGTCAAACGCCACGGTTTGCGTGCGGCCGTCCTTGTAGTCCACGCGATCACCCTGGCGCAGGGTCCAGGTGCGCCCGCCGACGCGGTCACGGGCTTCCAGCACTTGCACGCTGAACCCGGCGCGGGTCAGCTCCAGGGCGGTGACCAACCCGGCGATCCCGGCGCCCAACACCAGCACGCGAGTGCCTTGCCCCAGACCGTCCTTGAGTTTCAGCGGTTGCGGCCGCCGATGTGACGAGGGGCCCAAACCCAATACCGCCAGTGCATCCTTGACAGCCTTCTCGCCGCCGACCGCGGCGATGCTCGACAACGCTTCACGTCGTGTCAGTCCCATCTCGATTCTCCTAGTCCGGCAAGCCCGGCGGGTTGATCAGCGACGTGTCGACGCGCTCCACCTCCAGGCCCCAACGCTGCAGCACCTGTTCGTATTGGCCACCGGCAATCGCGCCCTCCAGGGCGGTATGAATAGGCTGGACCAGGCCGTTGTCCTTGCGCGTGGTCACCGCGATATCCGCCTTCAATGGCCAACCACCGTTGACCGTACCGACACGCTTGATGCCGCCTGTAATCGCCGCCGAATAGGCGTACACCGAGTTAGGCCCGAAGAGCGCATCGCTGCGCCCCGACTGCACCGCCAATTGCGCGGCGGCCTGATCGTCGAAGTACTGCAACAACGCAGGCTTGATGCCGGCCTTTTCGTTGGCCTCGTTCCATGCCAGCAGAACCTTTTCCTGGTTGGTGCCCGAGCCGACGATGATCTTCAACCCGGCAATGTCCGAAGCCTGTTTGATCTCGGTGATTTTGCTGGTGCTCTTGACGTAAAAGCCGAGCACATCCTGGCGATAGGTGGCGAAGTCAAAGCGCTTCTTGCGCGCCTCGGTCACGGTGACGTTACTGATCACCGCATCGTATTTGCCCGAGCTGACGCCCAGCGGCCAATCCTCCCAACTGGTCTGCACCACGTTGAGTTGCAGGCCGAGGCTGTCGGCCACCAGTTGCGCGGTGTCGGCCTCGCTGCCGATGGTGGTCTTGTCGTCACTGGCCAGCAGTGCCAGCGGTGGCCCGGCCACGCCGGACACCGCCACCGTGAATTTGCCCGGTTGGGCGAACTTGAAGCCCGGCGGGATTTGCGCGATGGCCGCCTCGTTGCGTGGCACATGAATGCGTGCGCGGTCAGGGCTGAGGTCGACGGGTTGCGTGGCGGCGAAAGCCGTATGCGCGGCACTGACAGCAAGCGTCAGCAAAGCCACACGGGCGGTATTGATGAACATGAGCAGTCACTCCTTGAACTAAAGCACCTTGCCGAGAAAGGCCACGGTGCGGGGATGTCGGGGTTGGCGAAAAACCTGTTCGGGCGGGCCCTCTTCGATCAGTTGGCCTTCGCAAAGAAACACCACGTGGTCGGCTACCTCGCGGGCAAACCCGATCTCGTGGGTGACGATCACCAGGGTCACGCCCAATTGGGTCAGGCCCTTGATCACGTCGAGCACCTCGCCCACCAGCTCCGGGTCGAGGGCCGAAGTAGGCTCATCGAAAAGCAACACCTTGGGGTTCAGCGCCAGGGCCCGCGCGATGGCCACACGTTGTTGCTGGCCGCCGGACAGCTGGCGCGGGTAGGCATCGAGCTTGTCCGCCAGGCCGACCTTGGCCAGCAGTGCGGACGCCTTGGCTTGAGCCTCGGCCTTGCGCCAACGCTTGTGCGCCAGCGGCGCTTCGGCGATGTTTTCCCAGGCCGTGAGGTGCGGGAACAGGTTGAAGTTCTGGAACACGAAACCGACGTCGATACGCCGCTTGAGAATCTCGCGTTCCTTGAGCTCGTAGAGCAGGTCGCCCTTGCGGCGGTAGCCGACGTATTCACCGTCGATGGTGATATGCCCGCTGTCGATTTTCTCCAGGTGGTTGATGGTGCGCAGCAAGGTGGATTTGCCCGAGCCGGAGGGGCCGAGAATCACCGTGACCTTGCCCGGGTCGATGGTCAGGTCGATGTCTTTCAACACCTGCTGGTTGCCAAAGCGCTTACCCACGCCCTGGATCTGGATGCGCCCGGCGCGTGCTTCACCCATGGGTTTTCTCCTTGAGCCAGCGGCCTATGCGTTGCAGCGGTGTCGGCGGCAGCACGCGCGCAGTGCCTCGGGCGAAATAGCGCTCGACGTAGTACTGGGCGCTGGTCAGCACGGTGGTGATGATCAGGTACCAGACGGTGGCGACGATCAGCAACGGAATGACCGCCTGGGTGCGGTTGTAGATAACCTGCACGGTGTAGAACAGCTCCGGCAACGCGAGTACGTAGACGATGGACGTGCCCTTGACCAGGCCGATGATTTCGTTGAAACCCGAGGGCAGGATCGAGCGCAAGGCCTGGGGCAAGATGATGCGGAAGATCCGGCGCGAGGCCGGCAGCCCCAATGCCGCCGCGGCTTCATGCTGGCCGGCGTCGACGCCGATCAGGCCACCGCGAATGATCTCCGCCGCGTACGCCGCTTGCATCAGGCTCAAGCCCAGCACCGCCACGGTGAATTGGCTGAGCACATCCACCGTCGACCATTCGGCGAACACCACAGCGGTGAACGGCACGCCGAGCACGATGTGGTCATACAGGTAGGCGAAGTTGTACAGGATGATCAGCACCAACAGCGCCGGCATCGAGCGGAAAAACCAGATATAGCCCCACGCCAATGCCGCCAGCAGCGGCGAGCCGGACAGCCGCGCCAGGGCCAGCGCAGTGCCAAGGATGATGCTGAACACCGTGCTGAGCAGCGTCAGCAACAGCGTCTGGCCGAGGCCGCGCAGCACCGACGGCGAGAAGAACCATTGACCGAACACCGCCCATTCCCAACGCGGGTTGGTGGCCAGGGAATGCACGATGGCGAGCAACACCAGCGCGGCGAAGATCGAACCCGCCCAGCGCCAGGGGTGCCGGGCCGGGACCACCTGCAGTGCCTTGATCGGCGGGGAGACACGGCGCTGGCGAACCGGGTAGTCGGTGACCTCATCGATCAGGTCATAGGTTTTGGCGACAATGGGCATGTTCTATTCCTCGCGGGTAGCGGCCTTAGAAGGCATAAGTCAGCCGGGTGTAGTAGTACCCGCCGGTAAAACCGTAGGGCGAATAGGTGCCGTAGCTGGCGAGCATGGTGCTGCTCGGCACGCCTTGTTTCTTGGGGTAGAGGTCGAACAGGTTCTTGGCGCCGACCGCGATGTTCAGGGCTTTGGTGAGGTTGTAGCCAAGGTCGAGGTCGGTGATCCATTTGGCGCTGTAGAGTCGGTCCAGGCTGCGGTCGGCGGAGACGTTGACTTCCTTGTAGGTGCCATAGCGTGTCAGGGCCAGGTTGAGGTTGAAGCGGTCGAGGCTCCAGTCGCCGCCGAGAATCAGCTTGGTGCTGGGCTGGACGCCGGTGATCAGGTTGCGCGCCTGGCGATCCATCAGGTCATAGGCGGTGCCCAGGATGGTGGTGGACGCCTTGTAGTTGAGGATCCGGGTCTGGTTCCAATTGAACGCCGCCGTCCACTTCAAAGAGCCGTACTGGCCAATGTCCTGGTTGTAGTTGCTGACCAGATCCACGCCTTTGGTACGGGTGTCGGCGCCGTTGATGAAGTACTGGCCGCCGGAGGTTGAGTTAATGCCGTTGTTCTGCAGCACCTGGGTGACTTGCGGCCCGAGCAAGGTACCGGTCAGGGTGATGCGGTCGCGCAGGTTGATCACATAGGCGTCGGCGGTGAAGTTCAAACGGTCGGTGGGCGTGAGGGTGAAACCCAGGCTGAAATTGGTCGAGCGCTCGGGTTTCAGCTCTTGAGCGCCGAGGGCCTTGGCCGCCGCCGAACCCACCGGCAGCACACCGTAGTTGATCGACTGGTAGACCCCGTCGACCACGCCATAAGTGGTGGAGCGCGCACTGAACAGGTTGTTGGCCAGGGAAGGCGCGCGAAAGCCATTGCTGACCGTGGCGCGCACGGCAAATTGCGGGGTGAAATCGTAGCGCGTGGTCAGCTTACCGCTGCGGGTGGCGCCCACGCCTTCGTTGTAATGCTCATAACGCAAGGCGGTGCCCACGTACCAGTCCGGCAGCGGGTTGAAACCCACATCGACATAGCTGGCTAGGCTGTTGCGCGAGGCGCTGGTGGCTTCGTCCGGTGAAATACCGTTGGTGACCTGGGCCCCGGATGACGCGCAGTTGCCCGGTGCCACGCAATAACCGCCGTTGGCATAAGACGCATAGTCACCGGCCTGCACCTCATAGGTGTCGCGTCGATGCTCGAAGCCGTAGGACAGGTCCAACGGTTTTTGCAGGCCGACGTCGAAGCCGCGCTTGAAGTCGAGGTTGGTGGTCAGCTCGGTAGAAATCCAGGTGCCGGAGGTGAAACTGTTTGGCGTGTACTCACCCAGCGACGGGTTCTGGTTGTGGGTGGTGCCCTGCTCCGCTTCGTTGCGCCCGTAGGTGGTGGACACGTCCCAGTCCCACGCGCCGACGCTGCCTTTGCCGCCGACTGCGGCCTGGAAATCATCCTCGTCGATGAACCAGGTCGGCGTATAACCGGCCGGGTAGCCGTTCGGTCCGGTCGTAATGGTGTTGGTGATGGTGGGCAGGCGGTAGTTCTGCCCCTGCTCGGCGTTGCGTCGTGAGTACGTGGTGAAGGAATACAGGCTGAGACCGTCATCGATCGGCAGCTCGGCGTTGTAGCCCAAGGTCAGCAGGTTGGTCTTGGGCGTACCGTAACCGCCATAGGTGGCCCTGCCGGCCTGGTTGTAGGCTTGCTCATAGGTGTAGCCGTTGGCGCTGGCCTTGTTGTCGTCATTCTGGCTGCGTGCATCCAGGGCCAACTGCACGATGCCGCCGTCGCCGATTTCAAACCCCTTGTTGAGGCTCTGTTGCACGGTCTGTTTCTTGCCGTCGTAACCCTGCCCGATATGGGTCACGGCGGTGCCACTGGTGTCGGCCTTGAGGATCACATTGATCACCCCGGCGATCGCATCCGAACCGTATTGGGCTGCGGCACCGTCGCGCAGCACTTCCACATGGTCGATGGCGCTGATGGGAATCAAGTCGAGATCTGCCGGCGCCGCGCCGGTGTTGATGCCGTTGATGTTCAGGGTGGCACTGGTGTGGCGACGTTTGCCATTGACCAGCACCAGCACTTCGGCGGCGCTCAACCCGCGCAGGTTGGGTGCGCGGGCAATGCCGCTGGCATCCCAGCCGGTTTTTTCCGGCAGGGTCAGCGACGGGATGACCGCGCTCAAGGCTTCCATCAAGCCGGGCTTGCCGGTGTTTTGCAGTTGCTTGGCGCTGACCACATCGATCGGCACCGGGCTGCTGGTGACGGTGCGCTGTTCGGCGCCACGGTTGCCGGTGACCACCACGGTGGACAGGGTGCTGTCGTCCTGGGCCTGTGCGGCGCCGGCCAACAGGGCCAGCGCCAGTGCGGTGGTGGGTTGTAAAACGTGCTTCATGGCCACTCCAAACTTTCCAGATCGCGAAGTCGGGCAGTCACGCCGTCGTCGGGACGGCGCGAGGTGCACGGTTATCAGGGAGGTGTAAGCGATCTGTAACTAGGTGTGGGGCGAGCGAGGGCTTTGAAATGGCAACATACGTTGAACTCCGTTCCAACGATTCTGCCGCAGGGTCATTACCCGGTTATGGCGCGCAGAATCTGAATCACGCTGGGTACCATCCGAGGTCAGGGGTAGGCTGTTGCGATCAAACATAACGGAATGAATTTCAAAAATATAATGCTATTTGGTAATAAGCTAATATTCTACACTTTCATCTTTTGTAAAAACATTATTCATATAAATAATATTCATGCCGAACAGAACGCGATTTGCGGGCAAGCCGCTTGCCGCGTTTGCGATCACATCAGGCACGGGCACGGGTGCTTTTTTCCACCAGGCACATAGGCGTACCGGCCAGCGGCTCCTGCATGACCTGCACGTGCACATCGAACACCTGGCGCATCAGTTCGGCACTGATCACCTGGGCAGGCGCGCCATCGGCAACCAGCTTGCCGCCGTGCATCACCGCCAGATGATCGGCATAGCGGCAGGCCTGGTTGATGTCATGCAGTACGGTGATAACGGTTTTGCCTTCGGCGGCCAGTTCGCCCATCAAGTCGAGCAGCTCGACCTGATGGCTGATGTCGAGGTAGGTGGTGGGCTCGTCAAGCAGCACCACCGGCGCATTTTGCGCCAACACCATCGCCAGCCAGGCGCGCTGGCGCTGGCCGCCGGACAAATCCGCCAGCGCGCGGTCGGCCAGGCTGTCCAGTTCCAGGCGTTGCATGGCTTGGCTCACATGGGCTTGATCGTTGCCGCTCAGGCGCCCCCACAGCGAGTTGTGCGGGCTGCGACCATAAGCGACCAACTGGCGCACGCTGACACCCTCCGGCACCGGCAGCACCTGGGGCAAAAACGCAATTTGCCGTGCCAACTGGCGCGCGGACAGGCTGGCGTAGGCTTGGCCATCAAGGCTCAATTCGCCTTGGGTGGGTTTAAGGATGCGCGCAAACGCCTTGAGCAAGGTGGACTTGCCGCAGCCATTGGGGCCGATCAACGCGGTGACGCGACCCGCTGGCGGTGTGAACGACAACCCCTGCACGATTCGCGTTGCACCGTAGCCAATGTCGAGCTGTCGTGCCTGAAGAATACTCATGTCATCAGCCTTTGAACCGTGCCAGCAACCAAAGAAAATACGGCGCACCAATCACCGCCGTGAGAATGCCCGCCGGGATTTCGCTGGGCGCGATCAACGTACGCCCGACGGTGTCGGCCAGCACCAGCAGCAGCGCGCCAATCAGCATCGCGGCGGGCAGCAAGTAGTGGTGATGCCCGCCGACCAGGCGCCGCGCCATATGCGGCGCGACCAGACCGATAAAGCCAATCGGCCCGATCACGCCGACGCCCAGGCTGGTGAGCACCACCGCGCAGGCCATCGCCAGCCAGCGCGTACGGCCGAGGGCGGTGCCCAGGCTGTGGGCGGCTTCGTCGCCGAGGGCGATCAGGTTCAGCGGTTTGGCCAGGCACAGGCCCAGCGGGATCAGCAGCAGAAACGGCAGCACCAACATCACATGGTGCCAATTGCGACTCCACAGGCTGCCGGTCAGTGCGAGCAACGCGGTGTTGATGTCCAGCGGGTGAGACAGGATCAAAAACTCGGTGACGCTGGATAAGGTCACCGCAATCGCCACACCCGAGAGCGCAAAACGCACCCCGGAAAAACTCACGCCGGTGTTGTACAGCGCCAACAGCAAGGCGCCGCACGCCCCGCCCAGGCAGGCTACCAGCGGCAGCCAGGCAATCGGCAGTTGCGGCCAGCTGATGATCGCCACCGTCAGCGCCAACCCTGCACCCTGCGTCACACCGAGAATTTCCGGTGAGGCCAGCGGGTTGCGAATCACCCCCTGCACAATTGCCCCCGCCAGACCGAACGCACACCCGGCCAGGATGGCGATCAGGCTGCGTGGCAGGCGGTGGTTCCACACTTCAAAATCGAGGGCGTCGTGGGCCACCAGGCGATCCAGCACGGTTGCGGGCGTGAGCCACACCGTACCGGCACTGAGGCTCACCAACAGTGTCAGCAGCAACAGGCCCAGCAGCAGCCATAAGCGCAAGCGTGGCCGGCTCATAGGGCACGCCTGGCAAGGAACAGAAAGAACGGCGCGCCGATCAGCGCGGTCACCACGCCCGCCGGGGTTTCCACCGGAAAGGCCACGGCGCGACTGAGCAGGTCGGCGCCGAGCACGATCACCGCGCCCAATGCTGCGCTCAACGGAATCAGCCAGCGGTAGTCGTTACCGAGAAATTGCCGAATGATATTCGGCGCGATCAGCCCGACAAAACCGATCGGGCCGACCGCGCAGACGCTGGCGCCCACCAGTAACAAACTGGCGACAAACACCTGCAGGCGCAGGCTGGCGATACCCACGCCCAATGAGCGCGCAGCGTCTTCGCCGAGGTTGATCAGGTTCAAGCGCGGAGCGCACCACAGCGCCCACAGGCCGCCGATCAACGTGCAGGGCCAGAGCAATTGCACCTGGGCCGCTCCGACATTCGCCAGGGAACCGGCCAGCCAGTTCAACACGCTTTGCGCCTGCGCCTCGACCAGAATCACGGTGAGCCGAGTCAATGCCGCGCACAGCGCCGCCACGGCCACACCGGCCAATACCAGCCGACCTTGCGCAGTGGTCGGCGACCAGGCACCGCCGAGGCTGAATACCGTTACCCACGCCAGCGCGCCGCCCAGGCAGGTCATCAACAACGCACCGCCGGCGAACGGCGGTGCAACCAATCCGGTCGAAAACAACGCCAGCCCCAGCGCTGCGCCCGCTGTCACGCCAAACAGCGAAGGCGACGCCAGACGGTTACGGGTGATGCCCTGCATCAGCGCACCGGCCAGCCCCAGGCAGGCACCGATCAACGCCGCACACACTGCTCGCGGCACCCGCAACTGGGCGACGATATAAGCCATATTGCCGCCTGTGTGGCCTTGGTGAACCAGACCATTCCAGGCATCGGTCGGGGTGATCACAAACGGCGACCAGCTGTACAGCGAGCACCAGAACAACACGGCCCCCAGCAGCACAATACTGATCGCCGCGACACTGCGCTGCACGGTTATTGGCTCAATACGGCATGGCCGCCTTTAAGAATCGCGAGGGCGTCTTCTGCGATCTGCTCCGAGGCCAATACACCACGGTTGCGCGCCCAGCTGTCGCCATCGACTTCAGCGACGTGCTGATTGCGTACCGCGCCGAGCACTTGCCACAGCGGCTGCTTGCTCCAGGTATCGACGATGCTGGGGCGACGGTAGTGCCCTACCAACAACCAACCTGGGTCCAGCGCGAGCAATTGTTCCAGGCTGACAAACTCGGTTGGTGCAGCCTTGGCGCGTACCGACGGCACTTTCAAGCCAATCGCCTCCAGCACACTGCCGGCGTAAGAGTCCGGGCCGTGCACGGAAAAACTGTCCTCACGCGCAACGCCGAACAGTACGCTGGCGCCGGCGGGAATCTGCTGCGCAATCGCGTTCAGGTGCTCACGGTTCTGCGCGATACGCGCTTGCATCTGCGGGCTTTTACCCAGGGCCTTGCCAATCAGTTCGGCGGATTTCAGGCTGCCCTGGTAATCCTCACCGCGTGATGGCAACAACAAGGTTGGCGCGATGCTCGCCAAGTCGCTGTAGAGCGCCTGGTGACGATTGAGGTCAGCGACGATCAGGTCCGGCTTGAGCCGGGCGATTTCCTCGATGCTTGGTTGCGAACGCAAGCCCACTGACGTCCATTGGCCGATGGCCTGGCGCACACGCGGCAACACTCGGTTGGCATCGCCATCGTCGGCGGCCCCGACTGGGGTGACGTCAACGGCAGCCAGGCTGTCGAGAAAAGAAAACTCCAGCACCACCACGCGCTTGGGCGCATCCGGCAGGTGCACCGCATGCTGGCCGTCATTGAGGTCGATGGGGGCCGCGTTCAACACGCTGGAGGAGAATGCCAGGAGGCAGGCGGCAAGGGTCGGGATGGAGCGCAGCATTCGCATGACAAAGACCTCGGCGTTAAAACACCCAGGCGGGAGAGGCCTGGGAAAACGGCGGGTACTATTCCATATCACGGCGATGCAATCAAAAAACATTCTTATTAACGCGGCGAGTCTGGGGTGTGCCCAGGGCTATGTGGGCGCCAGCGTCCACATAGCCCCGGTGCTTAGAAGTCCACCGTGGCCGACAACAAATAGGTACGCGGCGTGGACAGGGTGAGGCCCGGTTCACTGTCATCCGAAGCACCGGCCGAACTCCAGTAGCGTTTATCGGCGACGTTCTCGACATTCGCGCGCAAGGTGATCTGCTTATCGTCGACCTTGAAGGCATAGCGCGCACCGACGTCAAGGCGGGTCCAGGCGTCGATTTCCTTGACGTTGGACTGGTCGAGGTACTGCGAGCTGGAATAGATACCACGGCTGGTCAGGGTCAAACCTTCTACCGTCGGCACATCCCATTCGGCGCCCAGGTTGACGTTGTACTTGGGCGTGGCCGGGGCGCGGTTGCCGTCGAAAGTACCGTTGGTGGTATGAGTGAGTTCGCTGTCGATAAACATCACGCCACCCAGCAGGCGCACGCCCTTGAGCGGCTCGCCGAACACGCTCAGTTCCACGCCGTCGTTCTGGCGTTTGCCGTTGGGGCCGAACACCCGTGTAGTGGCGTTGGTCTCGTAGGCCGGCTGCTTGATTCGGAACACCGCAGCCGTCACGGCAAACGCGCCGGCGTCGTACTTGGCGCCGACTTCAACCTGGCGGCTGACAAACGGCGGGAAGATTTCATCTTCATTGATCGAGGTCGAAGGCGCGATTTTGCCCTGGCTCAAGCCTTCCATGTAGTTGGCATACAGCGACAACTTGTCGGTGGCTTTGAAGAGGATGCCGCCCGATGGCGAGACTTTTTCCTCGTCATACGCCGTATCGCCTTTGACGTTGTCGGTCCAGTCGTCGACCTTCACCCGCTGCCAGCGCGCGCCGAGGGTCAGTAATAAACGCTCGTCGAAAAAGCCCAGGGTGTCCGACAGCGCCACGCCACTGAAGCGGTTCTCGGTGTAGACCCTGGAATCCAGGCGTGTTGGCCGTGAAGGGGTTGGGGTTTCTACCGGGTTATACAGGTTGCTCGGCGCCGCCGCATACCGCGCACCACCGTTTTCAAAATCCATGTAGAAGTAGCTGGCCGCCAGGTTGATCTCATGGCTAACAGCTCCGGTATGCAACCAACTGCGCACCCCGGCTGTGGCGGTGCGCACGTTTTCATCGCGGGTGAAATCCCGTGGCAATACGCTGAAATCCCCGGCGTTGTTGGTGACGGAAACCGCGTGACGCAGGAAGTCGTGGTGGCTCTTACGCGCGCCCACACCGCCATAGAGCATCACGTTGTCACTGAGGTCAAACTCGCCGTTAACGGTGCCGAAGGTGTCATCGGTGCGGGCTTTGCTCCAGGGCTGTGCGTAGTTATGGCGCACATCGTTGGCGCTCGGCACCCTGGCATTGGCGCCGACTTGTACACGTTCTTGCGGCGCGTCGGTGTCGCGCTCGGTGTGGCCTATATCCGTGGAAAGGCGCAGGCGCTCGCCGCGAAAATCCAGGCCCAACACGGCCATTTCACGGTCGACACGCTGGTGATCCCATTCGGTATCACCGGACTGCTTCACGCCATTGAAACGCAGGCCAAATGTGTTGTCCTCACCAAAGCGCCGTCCCACATCCACCGCGCCACCGGCCTGGCTGCCGGAGGCCCAGGTGCCGGTCAACGAGGTGATGTCCTTGTCGGTGGCGCGCTTGGGCACTACGTTGATCCCGCCGCCGACGCTGCCGCGCGGCGAGATGCCGTTGAGCAACTGGCTCGGGCCTTTGAGGATGTCGACGCGCTCGGCCATTTCCATGTCGATGGTGTAAGTCGGCAGCACGCCATAGAGGCCGTTGTAGGCCACATCGCTGTTGAACAGGCTGAACCCGCGAATGGTGAACTGCTCGTAGCGCCCGCCCGCCGGGTTGGTGGTGCGCACCGACGGGTCGCTGGCAACCAGCTCGCCGAGGGTGCGCGCCTGCTGGTTCTTCACCGCCTCGGCGGTATAGGTGGTCATGCTGAACGGCGTTTCCATAAAGTCACGCGAGCCGAGCAGACCTTGCGATCCGCGGCGCGCCACTTGGCCGCCGGCGTAGGTATCCCCATCGGCCTGCCCCGTCATACCAAGGATCGACGTGGGCGCCAGTTGCAGGCTGCCGCCCTCCGGCACCGGCACCAACCTATACGCCTGCTCGCCCAGCGCTTGCAGTTGCAGGCCCGATCCCGCCAGCAACTGCGCAAAGCCCTCCTCCACCGCGTATTCACCCGACAAGCCGGCGCTGCTGCGACCGCTGACCAGTGCCGGGTCCACCGACAGGTTGACCCCGGCGAGCCCGGCAAAACGGGTCAATGCGGCGCTCAGGCTACCGGCCGGCACCTCATAGCTGCGGCGCTGAGTGCCGTCTTCGGCATAGCTGATCGGGACAAATAACGGGCTGGCACAGAGGCTCAGCATCAGGCTGAGGTTCAGCAACGGGCGCAAGCGCAAGGGTGAGACTGCGGGCATTGGGGGAAGCTCTCGATTTTGTTCACTTGCCTGGAATGACAGGCGAGGTGAAAAAAAGGGACAGGCTTCGACGACTATTTTCAGAAGATCAATAAACGGCTCCACCTTCGTCTTGCATAGACGGCACCCATTCCTCACGATGTCGCCTGATTTCAATCTCTGCAAGAAGGCTCACCCCATGAAGCTATTGCGTAAATGGCGCGAACATAAAGCGCGCAAGGCATTACGCGCGCTCTCCCCGCTGGAGCGCTCTACGCAAAAACTGCGCAACCGTTACCCCGATTACAGTTTTGGCATCGGCACCTACGGAGACTTGAAGGTTCATGACTGGCATGAGGGCACAACCCTGCGAGTAGGCGCCTACACCTCGATTGCCGGCAATGTCGAAGTGTATTTGGGTGGTCACCATCGCACTGACTGGCTCAGCTGCTACCCGTTCCCGGCCAAGGTTAAAAGCCTCGCCCACATCACCGACTTCGGCGGCAGCAAAGGTGACGTCACCATCGGCAATGACTGCTGGATCAGCTCGCATGCGAAGATTCTGTCAGGCGTGACCATCGGCAATGGCGCGGTGGTTGCCGCCGGCTCGATCGTCACCAAGGATGTCGCGCCGTATGCCATTGTCGGCGGCAACCCCGCCAAACATATCCGCTGGCGCTTTGACGAACCCACCCGCCTGCTCCTTGAGCAATCCGCCTGGTGGGAATGGTCGGAAACCGAAGTCTGCGCGATCGCGCCTTTGCTCTGCAGCACGGACATCACCCCGTTTGTGGACTACCTCAAACAGCGCGAACGCACGGCTGGCTGAAGCCACCTGAAAGTGTGACGCATGAAAAAGCCCAACCTTTCCAGATTGGGCTTTTTCAAAGAAGAATATGGTCGGGACGGAGTGATTCGAACACTCGACCCCTAGCACCCCATGCTAGTGCGCTACCGGACTGCGCTACGCCCCGACTAGGCGTGTTACTGGGTTCGCTTCGCAACGAAGCGATCAGGAATATACCGCAAGCTTTTGAAATGTGGAAGTATTTTAAAAGCCTGGGTTATTTCTTCAAAACCACCAGCACATCTTCGAGTTCGGAGATCATCTGGCGGATCAATTGCTTGTATTGGGTGGTGTCGTCTTTGGCTTCATCACCGGACATACGCTGGCGCGCGCCGCTGATGGTGAACCCCTGATCGTAAAGCAACGCGCGGATCTGTCGGATCATCAGCACATCCTGGCGCTGATAATACCGACGGTTCCCGGTGCGTTTGACGGGGTTGAGTTGAGGAAACTCCTGCTCCCAATAGCGCAGCACGTGCGGTTTGACCGCGCAGAGCTCGCTGACTTCACCGATGGTGAAGTAGCGTTTGCCTGGGATGACGGGTAGCTCGTCGTTATGACTTGGTTCCAGCATAAGCCTCAACTCGGGCCTTCAACTTCTGCCCTGGACGAAAGGTGACCACACGGCGAGCCGTGATCGGGATTTCTTCTCCCGTTTTTGGATTGCGGCCAGGCCGCTGGCGTTTGTCCCGCAGGTCAAAATTGCCGAAACCGGACAATTTGACCTGTTCGTTGTCTTCCAGAGCGTGCCTGATTTCTTCAAAAAACAGCTCGACCAATTCCTTGGCCTCGCGCTTGTTCAGACCCAACTCTTCGTACAGACGTTCCGCCATCTCAGCTTTCGTCAAAGCCCCCATACGTCACTTCCTTAACGTGGCGTTCAACCTTTGTTCGAGCGAGGTGAGGATATTTTGTGTCGTGGTATTCACCTCATCGTCATTAAGAGTGCGCGATGGATGCTGCCAGGTCAAGCCAACTGCAAGGCTTTTTCTATGCGGATCAATGCCTTTACCCTGATAGACGTCAAATAGCCTGAGGTCTGTCAGCCATTCCCCTGCATTTTCACGGATTACATCCAGAACAGCAGTGGCGGCCACGTCACGGTCGGCAATCAGCGCCAGGTCACGACGCACTTCAGGGAAGCGCGACAACTCGCTGAATTTAGGCATTTTGCCCGACGCCACTTCCGCCAGCACCAGCTCAAAAACGAACACAGGGCGGTCGAGACCGAGGTTTTTCGACAGCTCGGGGTGGATCGCACCGACGAAGCCCACCAAGCGCCCTTCGCGCTCGATACGCGCAGTCTGGCCCGGGTGCAACGCTGGATGATTGCCTGGCACGAACGTGAAGTCGTTCAGTGCACCGGCAAAGCCCAATACCGCTTCTACATCAGCTTTAACGTCGAAGAAGTCCACGGCGTCACGGCCCTGTGCCCAGCCTTCCGGCAGCCGGCTACCGCACACCACACCGGCGAGCATCGGCTCTTGCTTCAGGCCGTCGAGTTGGCCGACGAAACGCAGGCCGCTTTCGAACATGCGTACGCGATCCTGCTGACGGTTCAGGTTATGCGAAAGTGCCTTGACCAAGCCTGGCCACAGCGACGAGCGCATGGCGGCCATGTCGTTGGAGATCGGGTTAGCCAACAGCAACGGCTCGACACCTGGGTTGAACAGTTCGAACTGCTTCGGATCGATGAAGCTATAGGTCACGGCTTCCTGGTAGCCACGGGCAACCAGCAGGCGACGCAACTCAGGCAGGTGCGCACGCGCTTCGGCCTTGGGTTGCGGTGCCAGGCGCGCTTGCGGGTAGCGCACCGGCAGACGGTTATAGCCATACAGACGGGCCAGCTCTTCGATCAGATCAACTTCAAGGCTGATATCGAAACGATGGCTTGGCACTTCAACGTGCCACTGCCCTTCGGCGCCAGCGGAAATGCCAAGGCCAAGTGCCGACAACAATTGCTCGATCTGCGCAGGCTCGATCACCAGGCCGAGCATTTGCTCGACGCTTTTGGCGCGCAGCGTAATAGGGGCAACGGACGGCAGGTACTGTTCGTTGACGGTTTCGGTGATCGGGCCGGCGTCGCCACCGGTGATCTCCAGCAGCAGGCCAGTGGCGCGCTCCATGGCTTCACGGGCCAGCTTCCAGTCCACGCCACGCTCGTAACGATGCGAAGCATCGGTGTGCAGGCCGTAAGAACGCGCCTTGCCGGCGATGGCGATCTGATCGAAGAACGCGCTTTCGAGGAAAATATCGCGAGTGGTCGCGGACACGCCGCTGTGCTCGCCACCCATCACGCCGGCAATCGCCAGGGCGCGGGAATGGTCGGCGATGACCAGGGTATCAGCGCGCAGGCTGACTTCCTGGCCGTCGAGCAAGACCAGCTTCTCGCCTTCTTCGGCCATGCGCACGCGGATACCGCCATTGATTTCGGCGAGATCGAACGCGTGCAACGGTTGGCCCAGCTCCAGCATCACGTAGTTGGTGATGTCGACGGCAGCGTCGATGCTGCGCACATCGGCGCGACGCAGGCGCTCAACCATCCACAGCGGGGTTGGCTTGGAGAGGTCGACGTTACGGATCACACGGCCCAGGTAGCGTGGGCAAGCGTTGGGCGCCAGCACTTCAATCGGGCGCACTTCCTCGTGCACGGCAGCGACTGCGGCAACCACGGGGCGGGTGACCGGAACGTTGTACAACGCGCCGACTTCACGGGCCAGGCCAGCGAGGGACAGGCAATCGCCACGGTTCGGGGTCAGGTCGACCTCGATGCTGGCGTCTTCCAGCGCCAGGTAGACACGAACGTCCTGGCCTACGGGTGCGTCAGCCGGCAGCTCCATCAGGCCGTCGTTGCCCTCGCCCACTTGCAGTTCTGCCTGGGAGCAGAGCATGCCGTTGGACTCAACGCCACGCAGCTTGGCTTTCTTGATCTTGAAGTCGCCGGGCAGTTCGGCGCCGATCATGGCGAACGGAATCTTCAGGCCCGGGCGCACGTTTGGCGCTCCGCATACGACCTGGAAGGTTTCGGTGCCATTGCTGACCTGGCACACCCGCAATTTATCAGCATCAGGGTGCTGCTCGGTGCTGAGCACTTCGCCCACGACCACGCCGCTGAAAACACCGGCGGCCGGCGTTACGCTATCGACCTCAAGGCCGGCCATCGACAGACGAGCAACCAGCTCGTCGCGATCTACCTGCGGGCTTACCCAGCCACGCAGCCATTGTTCACTGAATTTCATCCTGCTCTCCTAAAGATTCGTTACGACTAGCGAAATTGCGCGAGGAACCGCAAGTCGTTGTCGAAGAACAGACGTAAGTCGTTCACGCCGTAACGCAGCATGGCCAGACGCTCAACGCCCATGCCGAAGGCAAAGCCCGAGAACTCTTCCGGGTCGATCCCGGACATGCGCAGCACGTTGGGGTGAACCATGCCGCAGCCCATCACTTCCAGCCAGCCGGTCTGTTTGCAGACGCGGCAGCCTTTACCGCTGCACATCACGCACTCCATATCGACTTCGGCGGATGGCTCGGTGAACGGGAAGAACGAAGGACGGAAACGTACCGCCAGCTCCTTCTCGAAAAACACCCGCAGGAATTCTTCGATGGTGCCTTTGAGGTCGGCGAAATTGATGTCGCGATCAACCAGCAGGCCTTCGACCTGGTGGAACATCGGCGAATGGGTGATATCCGAGTCGCTACGGTACACACGGCCTGGGCAGACGATGCGGATCGGCGGCTTGTTCGCTTCCATGGTGCGGACCTGTACCGGCGAGGTATGGGTGCGCAACAGCATGTTCGCGTTGAAATAGAAGGTGTCGTGCATCGACCGGGCCGGGTGATGGCCTGGGATGTTGAGCGCCTCGAAGTTGTGATAGTCGTCTTCGACCTCAGGGCCTTCGGCAATGCCGTAGCCAATATGGGTGAAGAACTGCTCGATACGTTCCAGAGTCCGGGTGATCGGATGCAGACCGCCCGAGGCCTGGCCACGGCCAGGCAAGGTGACGTCAATGGACTCGGCGGCGAGCTTGGCCGCAAGATCGGCCTCCTCGAGCGACGCCTTGCGCGCATTGAGAACCTCTGTGACACGCTCCTTGGCGACGTTGATCAGCGCACCGACTTGCGGACGCTCTTCAGCCGGCAAATTCCCCAGGGTCTTCATCACCTGAGTCAATTCACCCTTTTTGCCAAGGTAGTGAACCCGGATTTGCTCCAGGGCATTGATATCTTCAGCGCTTTGCACAGCCTCAAGAGCTTGAGCAACGAGCGCGTCCAGGTTTTCCATGTACAGACTCCAGATACAAAATAGGGGAAGAGCTTGAAGGCTCTTCCCCTATTTATGACGTTTACCACCCTGGGTTGCAGGAGCAACCCAGGGTGACTGTCGGGGGTACTTAAGCCAAAGTGGCTTTAGCTTTCTCGACAATCGCAGCAAACACCGCTTTATCGTTCACGGCCAGTTCAGCCAGAACCTTACGGTCGATTTCGATGGACGCTTTTTTCAGGCCAGCGATGAAACGGCTGTAGGACAGACCGTTAACACGTGCACCAGCGTTGATACGAGCGATCCACAGAGCGCGGAACTGACGTTTTTTCTGACGACGGTCACGGTAGGCGTATTGGCCTGCCTTGATTACCGCTTGCTTGGCAACACGGAATACGCGTGAACGCGCGCCGTAGTAGCCTTTAGCAAGTTTCAGAATTTTTTTGTGACGCTTACGGGCAATGACGCCACGCTTTACACGAGCCATGAGTTACTTCCTCTATTCTTGATCCAAAAATTAACGAAGGCGCAGCATGCGCTCGACTTTTGCCACGTCAGACGGATGCAGCAAGCTGCTACCGCGCAGTTGACGCTTACGCTTGGTCGACATTTTGGTCAGGATGTGGCTCTTGAAAGCGTGCTTGTGCTTGATACCGTTAGCAGTTTTCAGAAACCGCTTAGCAGCACCACTTTTAGTCTTCATCTTTGGCATGTTCGGATACTCCGCATTCAGTTGATAAACATAATCAGAAGGCCTGCCGTGCCCTGTTGATTACTTCTTCTTTTTCGGGGCGATGACCATAATCAGCTGGCGTCCTTCCATCTTAGGATGCTGCTCGACAGAACCGTACTCCAACAGGTCAGCTTCAACCCGCTTGAGGAGTTCCATCCCCAGCTCCTGGTGGGCCATCTCACGGCCGCGGAATCGCAAGGATACCTTGGCCCTGTCCCCATCACTCAGGAAACGTACCAGGTTGCGCAGTTTTACCTGGTAATCCCCTTCCTCCGTCCCTGGACGAAACTTGATTTCTTTTACTTGAATCTGCTTCTGGTTCTTCTTCGCTGCAGCAATCTGCTTCTTCTTCTCGAAGATCGACTTGCCGTAGTCCATCACCCGGCAAACGGGTGGGATTGCATCGGCGGAAATTTCCACCAGGTCCAATTTGGACTCTTCAGCAATACGAAGCGCTTCATCAATCGAGACGATGCCAATCTGCTCGCCGTCAGCGCCAATTAACCGAACCTCGCGTGCCGAGATATTCTCGTTGATCGGGGCTTTCGGTGCAGCTCGTTTATCTTGTCTCATTTCACGCTTAATAATAATTACTCCGAATCTGGGCGACCACGCCGGGAAACCGCTTGCGCGAGGAACTCAGCGAACTGGGCGACGGGCATCGAGCCCAGGTCAGCACCTTCACGAGTACGCACAGCGACAGTCTGCATCTCGACTTCCCGATCTCCGATAACCAAAAGATAGGGAACCTTGAGCAAAGTATGCTCGCGGATTTTAAAGCCGATCTTTTCATTTCTCAAGTCGGACTTGGCACGAAATCCGCTTTCGTTGAGAGTTTTTTCAACTTCAGCAGCAAAATCGGCCTGTTTATCAGTGATATTCATGATCACTGCCTGGGTCGGAGCCAGCCACGCAGGGAATGCACCCTCGTAGTGCTCGATCAGGATACCGACGAAACGTTCGAACGAGCCGAGGATCGCCCGGTGCAGCATAACCGGGTGCTTACGGCTGTTGTCTTCGGAGACGTATTCGGCTCCCAAACGGATCGGCAGGTTAAAATCGAGCTGCAAAGTACCACATTGCCAGACACGACCAAGACAATCTTTCAGCGAGAACTCAATTTTCGGACCGTAGAAGGCGCCCTCACCCGGCTGCAGATCGTACGCAAGGCCCGCATTGTCTAGCGCTGCGGCCAATGCAGCTTCGGCGCGATCCCACAGTTCGTCGGAGCCGACGCGTTTTTCCGGACGAGTGGACAGCTTCATTTCGACTTCGGTGAAGCCGAAATCGCGATAAACGTCCATGGTCAGCTTGATGAACGCTGCGGATTCGGACTGCATCTGCTCTTCGGTGCAGAAGATGTGGGCGTCATCCTGAGTGAAGCCACGCACACGCATGATGCCGTGCAGCGCACCCGACGGCTCGTTACGGTGGCAGGCACCGAATTCGGCCAGACGCATCGGCAACTCGCGGTAGCTCTTCAGGCCTTGGTTGAACACCTGCACGTGGCACGGGCAGTTCATCGGCTTGATGGCGTAGTCGCGGTTTTCCGACTGGGTGGTGAACATGTTGTCGGCGTAGTTGGCCCAGTGCCCGGATTTCTCCCACAGGCCGCGATCAACGACTTGCGGAGTCTTGATCTCCAGGTAGCCGTTATCGCGCTGAACCTTGCGCATGTACTGCTCGAGTACCTGGTACAGGGTCCAGCCGTTCGGGTGCCAGAACACCATGCCCGGCGCCTCTTCCTGAAGGTGGAACAGGTTCAGGCGCTTGCCGATCTTGCGGTGGTCGCGTTTTTCGGCTTCTTCGATGCGCTGGATGTAGGCGGCCAGCTGCTTCTTGTCAGCCCAGGCAGTGCCGTAGATCCGCTGCAATTGCTCGTTCTTCGCATCCCCGCGCCAGTAGGCACCGGACAGCTTGGTCAACTTGAACGACTTGAGGAAGCGTGTGTTCGGCACGTGCGGGCCACGGCACATGTCGACGTATTCTTCGTGGTAATACAGGCCCATGGCCTGTTCGTCCGGCATATCCTCCACCAGACGCAGCTTGTAGTCCTCACCACGCGCGGTGAACACGTCGATCACTTCGGCGCGCGGCGTGACTTTCTTGATGACGTCGTAATCTTTTTCGATCAGCGCGTGCATGCGCGCCTCGATCGCCGCCAGGTCGTCCGGAGTGAAAGGACGCTCGTAGGCGATATCGTAATAGAAGCCTTCGTCAATGACCGGGCCGATGACCATCTTCGCGGTCGGGTACAGCTGCTTGACCGCATGGCCAATCAGGTGGGCACAAGAGTGGCGAATGATCTCCAGCCCCTCTTGATCCTTCGGCGTAATGATTTGCAGGCTGGCATCGGCGGTGATCAGGTCACTGGCGTCAACCAGCTTGCCGTCGACCTTGCCGGCCACGGTGGCCTTGGCCAGGCCAGCACCAATGGATGCGGCGACCTCGGCTACGGAAACCGAATGATCGAATGAACGTTGACTGCCATCGGGAAGAGTAATAGTTGGCATGGCGCCTCCTCTCCTAGTGGTGACCCCTACCAAAGGTCACGTGGGTTGGGATGAGCCAGTACAAGATCCAACACCAGGCCGTTCAGTGATGAACGCCTGCCTTACAGCGGCAGGAGCCTTTCGGCCAACCGATAATCGAACCAGAGTGACTGGAGTGAACTCAAAAAAGAACATGGCAAGGCGGCAATTGGCACGCCTGTAAATAGCCAAGCGCAGGATGCTAGCACAGATGAACGGTCATCGCGCCGACACGGCCTTACGAAATACAAATTCCAGCGTTTATAGCTGCAAAAGTGAACTTGAGCTGTACGACAGGCCTCAAACACACCGAGAATCGCCGTTCGTCCTCAAGACTTCAGGAGCCTTTAACTATGCGTTTTTCCTCGACCTTCGCGCTTGCTGCATCGCTGGCCTTCCTCTCCTTCGGTGCGCAGGCTGCAGCCCCATCGAACTGGCCTTCGGCCGCTGAACGGGAAAACTTCGTCAAAGACTGCACGTCGGCCGCTCAGCAGAGCGTTGACGCCAAAACCGCCAAAGACCATTGCGAATGTGGCGCCGACAAGATCAATGCGGAATTGAGCACCGCTGAAATCAAGGAGCTCATGACCAACCAGAACGCCAAGCAGGAGCTTAAAAACAAAGCGGTCACGGCTATTTCGTCTTGCAAAGTCGTGAAGAAAAAGTAAGAACGACCACTGATCAGGCAGCCATTTCGCTGAAAAAAAAGCCTTAAAACTGCCATTTCTCACAAATTACGCAGCTTTTACGGCTTTTTTTAACAGCTGATATTTCGCAGCAAAACCCCGTAGATCGGGGCTTTCAGCCGATCAAGGCACTAAACGCTACGTCATTGATTAGCAAACAATGCCTTGGGGGGGCTCCCAAGCCGAACATTTCGACTATGATAGCCAAGTGTGCCCAGTTGGCCTGAGCAGCACAGCACTACTGAAAATATATGTTTCTTGGAGATACACCATGTCTAATCGCCAATCCGGCACCGTTAAATGGTTCAACGATGAAAAAGGCTTCGGCTTCATCACTCCTCAAGGTGGCGGTGACGACCTGTTCGTACACTTCAAAGCTATCGAAAGCGACGGTTTCAAAAGCCTGAAAGAAGGCCAAACCGTTTCCTTCGTGGCTGAGAAAGGCCAAAAGGGTATGCAAGCTGCACAGGTTCGCCCAGAGTAATTCTGTGCTGAGCTAAAAAAACCCCGTCCATGTGACGGGGTTTTTTATGGGCGCTGCAAAAGCCGGAGCGCTATCAGCCGCAGTTGACCCGCGTGATCACCAGGTTGTCGTCGGTGTTCAGGTTCAAGCGGTCGGAGCGGTATTCCAGAGTGATCATGTCGTTAGGCTTGAGGATCCGCGCGTTCTGCGCGCCGGCACGGGTACGCGCCTGATCCAGCAACTGAGGCGAGGCTTTCTGGCCGATGGCGAATTCGGCAGCTTTCGACTCACAACGGCTATGGCCTGCGTCAGCAGCGGCGACGCCTTTGCCTGGCTCTGGGGCACCCGGGGTGCTGCAACCCGCCAACGCGAGTGCTGCCAACAAAGTGCCGAATGATGCGAGCTTCCAAGGCATGAAGCCTCCTATGATAAAAATGGACAGAGATCGTGCGACCGCGATCTGGCCGTTTGGTTTCAAGACGTAAATCGGCTGACGGCAAGTCTGCCTGACTCAAGGCGAGCATTCGCCCGGTCAATCGTCACCAGATATGAACGCACTCAGTAGATGTCGATGTAATCAAACGGTGGGGTTGGCCAATTCTGCGCGAGCGCATTGAAAATCTGCATGACCCAGACCTCATCGCTGGCCGCGACTTTACCGACATAACCCGAACCCTTCGCCCAGGTTTCCAGGCGAAACAGCAGGCCGTCAATCTCGACACCGCCTACGGCCTTCCCGGAGGAGATATACGCGATACCGGCCTTGGTCACTCGTAACTGGGTATGCTCGTCGTCACTGGCACTGGCGAGCAGTTGACGAACCGCCTCCAACGTGAGGTTATCGGGGTTGTTCAAATCGATCTGCACCTGGGGTTCCCCGGCAATTGAATTGAACAACAGTGTCGCACAGCGCCGGCCTCAACCCGAAGTACCTCATGCCTAAGTAGCAGTGCCAAAGACCACGCAAAAATGGTTAACTGCCGCGATTAAAACCGCGTAACAGCGCACTGCCCAGCACTTCCAACCCCGCGAGCCCCCCATGACCACTGTAACCCTCCAAGCCGACATCAAAGCCAAGTGGCCTCAAGGACAGAGCTCCTACAGCCCCGGAAGCCCGGAGGAGTTGGCAATCATCGGAATCGACCTGTTGGTCAAGGAACTCGGCACTCAGGCCGCGCAGGCCTTCATCGGCCAGGTATTCGAGAAGTACCCGGCCGATCACATGGGCGCACACAAGCCCGAGCGCGAATAAGAACCGGCCGGCGAGCGCCGACCGCTACACAGATTACTTCAGGCGCGCCAAGCGCTCGGTCAGCAGATCGAAGAAGCCTTGGGCGTCGCCGTTCTCAACCCAGAACGCGTTCTTCGGCTGTTTCAAGCCGTCATACCAATCGACGATGGTCTGGCCGAAGGTCGGACCTTCGCGACTGTCCACCACCACGTTAACCTCACGCCCACTGAACAGTGCCGGCTTGAGCAGATAAGCAATGACGGTAGCGTCGTGTACCGGGCCGCCCGGGATGCCGTAGTGCTCCATGTCGCCTTTGACGTATTCATTGAGAATGTCGCCAACCACTTTGCTCGCATTGTTGTTAATCGCTGCGATTTTCTTCAGGCGCGCTTCGCTGGTCAGCACCTTGTGGGTCACGTCCAACGGCAGATAGGTCAGCTTGACGCCACTTTTGAGCACGATTTCAGCGGCGATAGGGTCCGCGAACAAGTTGAACTCAGCCACCGGAGTGATATTGCCACCATTGAAGTGCGCACCGCCCATCACCACCACTTCCTTGATGCCTTGGGTGATTTCCGGAGCCTGGGTCAACGCCAGCGCCAGGTTGGTCTGTGGGCCGAGCATGGCGATGGTGATGCTGTGCGGCTTGGCAGTGCTGAGCGTTTTGATCAGGTAGTCGACCGCGTTGCCGTCAGCCAGGCCTTTTTTGGGCTCATGCACGGTGACACCGGAGATACCTTCCTTGCCGTGAATATTCTCAGCGTAAATCGGCGTGCGCAGCATCGGTTTTGGCGCGCCTGCGTACACAGGAATTTCCTCACGCCCTGCCCACTCACGAGCCAGGCGAGCGTTGCGGGAAGTCTTGTCCAGGCGCACGTTACCGGCGACGGTGGTCAGCGCACGAATGCTCAGTTCCTCCGGAGAGGCCATGGCAAACAGCAAGGCCACTACGTCATCAGCACCTGGGTCGGTATCGATGATCAGGTCGATTTTTTCCGCCGCTTGGGCGCTGGCGGCTGTGAGCGCGGACAAAAGCAGGACACTCCGAAACAGGTTTTTCAGGGTTGGAAGACCACGTTGCATGACACACTCCTTGTCGTAAGAAAACTCTAGAAGGTTACGCCGGACACCAGCGCGATATTGCAATAAGGCTGGCACTCGCCAGTGCGCACCACGGCGCGGGCCTTGCGGCTGAGCTGCTTGAATTCTTCGTGGCTGACCAGGCGACGCTCGCCGAGGGCAGCTTGTTCTGTCAGCGCGTTGAGCGAGGTGAGCGCAGGAGGCTGCTTGAGCAGGATTTCTTCCGCCAATACATGGCTTTCGACCTGCATTTCACTCAACACAATACGCAGGGTGCTGATGAAATCAGGAATGCCCTGAGTCAGCGCCAGGTCAATCAACTCGACGCCCGGCGGCACCGGCAGGCCGGCGTCGCCAATCACCAGGATGTCACCATGACCGAGAGACGCGATCACGCGCGACAGGGCGATATTGAGCAGAGGTGTCTTTTTCATGAGGGTATAAAACCTTGAACGTCCTGCAATGCAGGGATAGAGGGTTGTGCACCGGCGCGGGTGACCGACAGCGCAGCGGCGACTTGACCAAAGCGAATGGCCTCGGCTTCGCTTTTACCGTTGGCAAGCGCGGCGGCAAAACCACCCACGAAGGTGTCACCGGCCGCGGTGGTGTCCACCGCCTTTACTTTGGGCGCCACCAGGTGCTCAAAGCCGTTGCCATCGGCAAACAGCGCGCCCTGTGCACCCAGAGTGATGATCACTTTTCCGGCGCCCGCTTTGATCAACTGCGTCGCGGCGACCTTGGCGCTGTCGAGGGAGTCGACGGTCACGCCAGTTAATTCACCGGCTTCGCTTTCGTTCGGAATCAGATAGTCGATCGAGGCGTACCATTCCTTCGGCAACGGGCCGCTGGCCGGTGCCGGATTGAGGATCACCGTCTTGCCCAGTTCACGACCGCGCTTAAGCGCATGGCCCACGGTGTCCATAGGGACTTCCAATTGGCAGACGATCACATCGGCCGCCTGCAACACCGCATCGGCCAACTGCAACGAAGCCGGCGTCAGCTCACCGTTGCTTCCCGCAACGATCACAATCGCGTTCTGGCTGCTGTCATCCACCACAATCAATGCCACGCCGCTCGAACCGTCTACCGAGCTGACGGCCTGGCAATCAATGCCCTCCACCAGCAACGCGTCGCGCAATTGAGTGCCGTAGGCGTCCGTGCCGACGCAGCCAATCATCGCCACATCAGCGCCCAGGCGCGCCGAAGCCACTGCCTGATTGGCGCCCTTGCCGCCCGGTACGGTGGAAAACGTTTGGCCAATCAGGGTTTCACCGGCGCGCGGCAAGCGACTGGCGCGGGTGACCAAATCCATGTTCAAGCTGCCTATTACCACTACTTTTGCTGGCATACATCAGTACTCATCAATTCGGTTCAGCGGTATTGGGCGAACACACCGGCAAACGGCGCCGTTGACTCACGCAACACAATGCTTGGCGTCACGATGCGCTGATCGATCGGCAGTTGGGGTGTCGCAATTCGTCGCAATAAGAGTTCGGCGGCCGTCTCGCCCAATTGCAGGATTGACTGTCCGACCGTGGTCAGCGCCGGGTACACGTAGCGGCCCATTTGAATATCGTCAAAACCGATCACCGACAGCTCGCCAGGCACACGAATATTGCGCTCGGCTGCCGCACGTAATACACCGAAACCGATCATGTCGTTACTGGCGAAAATCGCACTCGGCGGGTTTTCCGACAGCAACTGTACCGCAGCGGCATACCCTCCGGTGCTGGTGAAGTCGCTTTCCAGGGTGCGACTGGCCGTTACTTCCACGCCCGCCTCATGCAACGCACGGTGGTAGCCCGCAAGCCGCATTTGCGCCACACGGGTGTGGCCGGGGCCACCAATGCAGGCGATGTCCCGGTGCCCCAGTTCAAGCAAGTGCCGGGTCGCCAGGTAAGCGCCTTCCTCGTGGTCGATACGCACCAGGTCGACATCAATGCCGTCCAATGCCCGGTCGACAATCACCATGGGCGTGCGCACCGCGCTCAATCCCGCAGCAAGGCCGCTGTCATCGCCACCTACCGAGGTCACGATCAAGCCGTCAATGCGCTTCTCCAGCAATACGCGCAGGTAGCTGCGCTGCTTCTCGGCGTTATCGTCGGAGTTGCAGAGGATCACGCAATACCCATTACGCTCACAGTAATCCTCGATGCCCCGCGCCAGTTCGGCAAAATACGGGTTAAGGCTATTGGGCACCAGCAGGCCGATGGTGGCGGTGGTCTTGGCTTTGAGTGAGCGGGCGACGGCACTCGGCACATAGTCCAACTGCTTGATCGCCGCTTCAACCTTGATCCGCACAGGCTCGCTGACCGGCCGCGTCTTGTTCACCACATGGGAAACGGTGGTGTAGGAAATACCTGCGAGCGCTGCCACATCCTTGATCGTTGCCATGGTTCAGCCCCGCCGACTGGCGCGCTGGCTGCGGTAGGTGTCGAGGACCACGGCAATCACGATCACGGCACCGGTGATGATGCGTTTGGTGGGCTCCGTGGCACCGATCTGCGCAAGGCCGGCCGCCAGCACCGAAATAATCAACACACCGAAGAACGTACTGATAACCGAGCCGCGCCCGCCCATCAGGCTGGTGCCGCCGATCACCACTGCCGCGATCACTTGCAACTCAAGGCCGGAGCCGGCATTCGGGTCCGCCGCTTCCAGGCGTGAAATCTGGAACAGTGCCGCCACACCGGCCAACAGCCCCATCAGGCTGAATACCAGGATCTTGTAGGGCTTGGGATTGATCCCGGCCAGACGCACCGCCTCTTCGTTGGTGCCGATACCGATCAGGTAACGGCCGAACACAGTACGGGTCAACACCAACTGAGCAGCGACGATGACCAGCAAAGCAATGATAAACGATGGCGAAATTCCGAACGCAACCGGGTTGGACAACCAGGCAAACGAATCACCAATATAAGCGGTGCGCGAACCGGTCATCTGGTAAGCCACGCCACGCGCCATTTCCAGCACACCGAGGGACACGATAAATGACGGAATGCGCCAGGCCACAGTAATCGAACCGGTGATGGTACCCGCCAACGCCGCGCAGCCCATGCCCAGCACAGCCGCCGGCAATACGCCCCAACCCCAGCTGAGAATTGCCACGCTGACCGCCGATGCCGCCAAGGCCAGCACCGAGCCCACCGACAGGTCGATACCGCCGATGATCAGGATGAACGTCATGCCCACCGCCAGCACCATCAGGTCCGGAATCTGGTTGGCCAGGGTGCTGAAGGTGTCATAGGACAGGAAGTGATCGCTGAGTACCGAGAACAGCGCAATCATGGCGAGCAAGGCACCGGCCAGCCCCAGATAAGTACCCAGGCCGTAGAAGTTGCCGCCGGTTTTACCCGGGGAGTTTGTTGTTTTCATGGGGTATCCCTAAGCACTGCGTCGTTCAGCAGCGCGTCACGTTTTTGATAGCCGGCAAAGGCGGCGGCGAGCAATTCGTCCTGGGTCCAACTGTCGCGTTCGAAGGTCTCGATCAGGCGTCCGGCGGACAGCACGCCGATGCGGTCGCAGATCAGCATCAGCTCCCGCAGGTCGCTGGACACCACGACCAGCGCTTTGCCCTGGCGCGTCAATTCGCCGAGTAACGCATAAATGTCGAACTTGGCGCCGACATCGATACCGCGGGTTGGCTCGTCAAAGAGCATCACCGCGCAATCGCGCTCCAGCCAACGGCCGATCACGACCTTCTGCTGGTTGCCGCCCGACAGCTCGGACACCAGCTGTGCAGGGCTAGAGCTGCGGATGCGCATGGCATCAATCTGGCGCTTGGCCAGGGCCGTTTCGTCGCGGCGGTTAACCACGCCGCCGCCGGAAATTTCCGGCATGTTGCCCAGCGCGATATTGGCGCTGATGGATTGGCTCAGCAGCAGGCCTTCACCCTTGCGGTCTTCGGTAATCAGAGCAATGCCATGAGCCACCGCGTCCACCGGCGAACGGATACTCACCACCTGCGCTGGCGACCCCAAGGCCACCGTGCCACTGTCGGCCAGGTCGGCACCGAAAATCAGGCGTAGCAATTCAGTCCGGCCCGCACCGATCAGGCCGGAGATGCCATAGATTTCCCCGGCACGCACTTCAAACGACACATCGCGGACCTTGTCCGAGCGGGTCAGCCCTTTCACCGTCAGGGCGGGGCCACCAATGGTGCGTGGCCCCAGGTCGATCTGCTCACCCAGTTCGCGACCGACCATCAAGGTGACCAGCTGCTCACTGTTGTAATTGGCCATCGGCTCGACGCAGACCAACTTGCCGTCGCGCAACACCGCAATACGCTGCGCGACGCGGGCCAGTTCTTCGAGCCGGTGTGAAATATAAATGATCGCCACGCCCCGGGCCTGCAGGCGGGTGATTTGCTCGAACAGCATCTCGACTTCACGGGCAGTGAGCATGGCCGTGGGTTCGTCGAGGATCAGTACATGGCAGTCGCCGATCAGGTTACGGGCGATTTCGACCATTTGTTGATGGCCGATGCCCAGGCTCCCGACCAGGGTGTCCGGGTCGATCGCGTCCAGCCCGACGTGGGCCATCGCCTCGATCGCGGCCTTGCGCAGTTGGGTGCGGTTGATCCAGCCACAGTTTCTGGGCAGGTTGTCCAGGAACAGGTTTTCGGCCACGGTCAGCGTTGGCAACAGGTTGAGTTCCTGCATAACCATGCGCACGCCCAGCTCTTCAGCCTGGGTGCGGCTACCGGGGCGGTAATCCTGGCCATTGAACTGCATGTGCCCGGTGGTCGGCGTGACCAGCCCGCCGATGATTTTCGACAACGTGCTTTTACCAGCGCCGTTCTCACCGGTCAGCGCCAGCACTTCCCCGCGATTGAGCGTCAGGGTGATGTCGGACAGAACCGGTTGGGCATAGGTCTTGCCGATACCGCTGACCGAGAGGACAGCGTTCGGGGCGGAAGATGACATAAGAAAAATCTCCAGGCGCCCGCTCAGGACGAGCGGGCGCTGTTGGGTGCTGCCAGGATTACTTCTTGAGGACGAGTTCGACCGGGGTTTCGATCACGCCGTCCTTGGCATCGACTTGTTCACCCTTGACCAGCTTGAGCGCATTCTGGATACCGAACACAGCTTGCTGAGCAGCGGCTTGGTCGGCAGTCGCCAGGACGCGGCCGTCCTGCAGCATCGGTTTGATGGCTTCGATATTGTCGTAGCCCACCACCAGCACTTTGCCGGCCTTGCCTGCGGCACGTACTGCGGAGACTGCGCCCAGTGCCATGTTGTCGTTACCCGCCAGCAACGCCTTGAGGTCCGGGTATTCGCTCAGCATGGCGGAAGCGACTTTCTGGCCCTGATCGATTTCCCAGTTACCCGATTGGGTGGAAACGATCTTCATGCCGGCAGCGTCCATCGCATCCTTGTAGCCTGCGGTGCGCTGCTGGGCGTTGGTGGTGGTCGGCACGCCTTCGATGATGCCGACCTTGTCACCCGAGGTCAGGTGCTTGGCCAGGTAGTCACCGACCAGCTTGGAGCCTTTGCGGTTGTCCGGCCCCACAAACGGGATGTTGAGGTTTTTGCTTTTCAGTACGTCCGGATCAAGGCGGTTGTCGATGTTGACGACCTTGATGCCGGCATCCGAGGCTTTCTTAAGCACGGTGACCAATGCCTTGGAGTCGGCCGGGGCGATCACGATGGCGTTAACTTTGGCGAGGATCATCTGGTTGACGATATCGATCTGCGCACTGGTATCGGTTTCGTTCTTGATACCGTTGGTGATCATGTCGAAATCAGCGGCGTGGGTTTTCTGATAGTCCTTGGCGCCGTCCTGCATGGTCACGAAAAATTCGTTGGCAAGGGACTTCATCACCAGGCCGACCTTGGGTTTGGCGGCGGCGTCTTCAGCGAATACAGAGGAGAGAGGTAGAGCAGCGGATGCGGCAGCAAGCACAGCGACAGCAAGAAGACGTCCAGCAAATGGCAGCTTCATGGGTTCACTCCGATCTTATGATTATTGTAAGCAACGCTTGCACCGAAGAATGCTCCGGCAGCCCTCCCACCCGGGTGGCTGATACGAGTTTTCACGATACTCAGGGAGCGCTGCGTGAAACATCTCGCAAACGTTTGCGTTAGTCAAACTATGAGAACCTTGTCGAGATTTGTCAACGACGGAAATCTGCCTTTCATCTGACCCAGGCCTTTCACCGCACAGCTGATGTGACTAAACATGGCCTTCGCCCGACCGCTCGCTGAAACGACAGGCAGCTGCCCCACCGTCATACACGCCTGCATGAATATTCCATCATGGTTTTCGGACAACCGAACGCAATAGCCCCTCACTGTTCGGAAAGCCGGACAAACGCCCCTCAGCCCCACCTGCAAAACCAATATAAGTTGTTTTAAATCAACACGTTAATTTATATGTTCGGCCACCATCAGCCTGGTACAAATCCTGCTCTTTCTCAGCACCTCGCGGCATTCAGAATCGCCCGGGTGTTCTAGATGAACCTGCTACCGCACTCATCAAAAACCAGAGAGAAAAATAATGAAATCTGCACTGAAAACCTTCGTTCCGGGCGCCCTAGCCCTACTGCTGCTGTTCCCCGTTGCTGCCCAGGCAAAGGAAGTCGAAACCAAGACCAAGCTGGCCAACGTGGTGATTCTCGCCACCGGCGGGACCATTGCCGGCGCCGGCGCCAGCGCCGCCAACAGCGCCACCTACCAGGCGGCCAAGGTCGGTATCGAGCAATTGATCGCCGGTGTTCCTGAGCTTAGCCAGATCGCCAATGTCCGCGGCGAGCAAGTGATGCAAATTGCGTCCGAGAGCATCAACAACGAAAACCTTCTGCAGTTGGGTCGCCGAGTAGCCGAACTGGCTGACAGCAAGGACGTGGACGGCATCGTTATCACCCACGGTACCGACACCCTCGAAGAAACCGCTTACTTCCTGAACCTTGTGGAAAAGACCGACAAGCCAATCATCGTCGTCGGTTCAATGCGTCCTGGTACCGCCATGTCGGCTGACGGCATGCTCAACCTGTACAACGCCGTGGCTGTCGCCGGCAGCAAAGACGCTCGCGGCAAGGGTGTACTGGTCACCATGAACGATGAGATCCAATCGGGTCGCGACGTCAGCAAAATGATTAACATCAAGACCGAAGCATTCAAAAGCCCGTGGGGCCCGTTGGGCATGGTCGTTGAAGGCAAATCCTATTGGTTCCGCTTGCCTGCCAAGCGGCACACCATGGATTCCGAGTTCGACATCAAGACCATCAAAAGCCTGCCAGACGTGGAAATCGCCTACGGCTACGGCAACGTGAGCGACACCGCCGTCAAGGCCCTGGCCCAGGCCGGTGCCAAAGCCATCATCCATGCCGGCACCGGCAATGGTTCGGTGTCTTCCAAAGTCGTCCCTGCCCTGCAGGAACTGCGCAAGCAAGGCGTGCAAATCATTCGCTCTTCCCACGTGAATGCCGGCGGTTTCGTTCTGCGTAATGCTGAACAGCCTGACGACAAGTACGACTGGGTTGTCGCACACGACCTTAACCCACAGAAAGCCCGCATTCTGGCAATGGTTGCCCTGACCAAGACCCAGGACAGCAAAGAATTGCAACGGATGTTCTGGGAATATTGATTGTTGGTGACACCGGTAGAGGCGGGCTTGCTTGCCTCTACTTCCCCGCTCGCCCCTCGCTACACATTCCCCGCGCGACACCCGCTGTCTGAATGGACCGTCAAAACCAACTGGCTTGATTTTAATAAGTTGCGAAATTCGTAACAGTTAAATACTGTATGCACGTACAGCACAGTAAGGAATATTCCGTGGCAACGTCTTCTTCCGCAGCGCAAACCTCGCCTGACGCCTATACGCGACTCGCCGTTCGTGTGCAAAAAATCATCAATTCGACCAACGCCCAGAAAGCCAAGGCCGCCCTGATCTTCCGTTTGCCGGACGAGCCAGAGGAGGAATGGGGGCGCTTGCTGGAAGAAATAGCCGAGAACGACAACGTCACCCTCGCCTATCGGGATGATGGCGGCGTGCAGATATTCTGGGTTGTGCCGAAGGAAGATTGATTCAATGAGTGCCCGTTTTATTGCTGTTTTTTGCTTGTTTTTTACCGTTACCGCTCATGCTCAGGCGCCCCGAACCTTCAGTGAAGCCAAGAAAGTCGCCTGGAAGCTCTACGCACCACAGTCCACGGAGTTCTACTGCGGCTGCAAATACAATGGCAACCGTGTGGATTTGAAAGCCTGCGGTTACGTCCCACGCAAAAATGCCAACCGCGCTGCACGCATCGAATGGGAACACATCGTCCCGGCCTGGCAGATCGGGCATCAGCGCCAGTGCTGGCAAGCCGGTGGGCGCAAAAACTGTACGCGCTACGACGACGTGTTCAAGCGCGCCGAGGCGGACCTGCACAACCTGGTGCCGAGCATCGGTGAGGTCAATGGCGACCGTAACAACTTCAGTTTTGGATGGCTGCCGGTGCAACGTGGGCAGTACGGGTCATGCCTGACCCAGGTGGACTTCAAGGCCAAGAAGGTCATGCCCCGCCCATCCATTCGCGGGATGATCGCCCGGACCTATTTCTATATGAGCAAACAATACGGCTTGCGCCTCTCCAAACAGGACCGCCAACTGTATGAAGCCTGGAACAAGACCTACCCCGTGCAACCTTGGGAGCGTCAGCGCAACCAGACCGTGGCGTGTGTGATGGGCCGCGGTAACGAGTTTGTCGGCCCGGTGAACCTGAAAGCCTGCGGCTGAAAATGGGCGGGACTGCCGCCCAACCTGCCGGTTACTGCGCAGTCTTGTGCTCGATAACCTGCGACTCGGTATCATTTTTCTTGGCGCGTGCCAGTTTTTCGGTCAACAGGGCCTGCTTGGCTTCAGCTTCGGCCTTGCTCGCGAACGGGCCCAGCAAAACCTCGTCCTTGCCGTCGGTCTTCACGATATAAAAATTGAAACCATGTTCCAGCAGCCAGGCGGTCAAGTCGGTGATCGCCTGCAGTTTGTGGTCTGGCGGGCCCACCCACACGTCCCACTCCTGAGCGGCAATCACCCCGGTTTGAGGCTGGTTCTCGGTCACGGCAGGCTTGGCCTTGGGGGCATCGACCGGTTTACCTTCACCGCAACCGGCCAATGCCAACACCACAATTGCCATCGCTACTTTACGCACTGCCCTGCTCCTTTAAGGATAAAGAGGCAACTTTATCATTCACTGTCTATTCTGGCCGTCATAAACGTTGGCTTAAACAATGCGAATGATGTACCGCAGACCTGTATGATGCCGCCATGGGAATTAATGTCGCCTCTATGCGTCCTAAAAGAGGCAGTCACAGGGAAGCGCTTAGCAGTAAGCTACACACATCCGACACGTGCCCTGTCTGAAACATGTGCCCTTAAAAGTAATCAAGGAGAAGTCCATGCTGATACTCACCCGCAAAGTTGGTGAAAGCATAAACATCGGTGATGACATTACGATCACCATTCTGGGCGTCAGCGGCCAGCAAGTACGAATCGGCATCAACGCCCCCAAGGACGTTGCCGTGCATCGCGAGGAGATTTACCAGCGCATCCAGGCCGGCCTCACGGCTCCGGACAAAAACCAGACTCCTTGACGCCCTGCTCAGTAGCCAGCCTTTTCGTTCACTGTAACGGCTGGCGAAATCCCTCCAGCCTGTTCGCGCTTTCTTGCGCGATCCGCGCGCTAGACGCGTTCAGCTTCGCTGCAAGATGAAACTGTCTTGGCGCCTGGAACTTGTTGCGTAATTCGCAGCCGAATCTCCTGATTATTATCCTGCCATCCGAGTGCGTTCAGGAGCACGTCGATGAGGCCAAACGCAAAGCAGCCACTGGTTTCCAAGTCCTGGGGAATAGCCCTGCTGATAGGGTTGGTCTTCGTGGCGCTGGGATATGGCGTGAGGTTTGAAATTGAAGCGATCAGCGACCCCAGCAAGCGTTCGTGGCTGGACCTGGCGCTCTTCTTGTCTGGCTACCTGTTTGCGTTCTGCCTCCAGCCCATCCAAAAAGCTGTTCTGCGCAAATTGTGCCAACGAGCCGCGCAACGTCCCACGCAGAAAACCGCCCGCTGAGGCTCGCTTGTCCGCTATCTGATCGCTGGTATTTACAGCCTTGCAGCAGGATCTATGCTTGGTCTTGCACGGTCAGTCAAAGGCGTTAAAGCAGATGGACAGCCTCAACAAATACCAAATCGAGTCGGCACTGGCGGCGCGCCTGCCCAGCTACAAGATTACGTGTACCTTGCACGCTGACGGCACCCTGTCTGCCATCCTCAGTGGCCCGGAAACCGACCATTTCGCGATTACCGGAATCGTGCGCGCGAATTATCGCGGTGCCGAAGCGATTGCTCAGCTCGCCAATGAGATCCTCAGAGAGATGGTGATCTCACGCCAGGGAATGAGAAACAGCCGACTACAGGCACCCCCTGATCAAACCTCTCGCAAATAAGGCCGAGACCGGAAACGGCTCGGCTTTTTTCATTTCAGTCCGCCAGGCCCTGCAAGCTCAGCAGGCCGTCAGTGTCGCGCTGGACCCGCAACTGCTCATAGTCCTGGATGGTGGCATGCGCAGTGGCCATGGGCTTCAGGTGCGTCGCGGTAACCACCATGACATCCGCGCCGGCCGCCACCCCGGCTCGAATACCCACGGTTGCATCCTCGAACACCAGGCACTCGCGCACCGGTACGCCCAAACGCTGCGCCCCCAGTACATAACAGGCGGGGTCAGGCTTACCGCTGGCAACGTCCTCAGCCGTTACCAAGACTGCCGGCGGTTCAATACCCGCAGCAGCCAAGCGGCGTAACGCCAGTTCCCTGGGTGCAGAGGTGACCAGCGCCCATTGATCGCCAGGCAGGCCGTTCAAAAACTCGACCGCGCCGCCAATCGCCACGACCCCCTCGACATCGTTGATTTCCGCCTCAGTGATCCACTGCGCTTCAACTTTGGGGTCCACACCTGGCAATGCTTGACGGGTGATGGTGTCAATGGCGCGTGCGCCATGGATGGTGGTCAGGAAGGCCGACACATCCAGCCCGTGGCGCTCAGCCCAAGTGCTCCATACACGCTCGGCGGCCGCGATAGAGTTGAGCAGCGTGCCGTCCATATCGAACAGGAACGCGCGGTAACGTTGGGCAAATACGGCAGAACCTCGGATGGACACGACGCGGATTCCTCTTGGATTTAACAAATAATCGACCCGATGCAATCTACGGGTCACCTCCTCGCTTGTAAACGCCAGCGCCGCGCCGCTAACCAAGCGATTGCATGACAGGTTTGTCATCAACCCGTAAGTCTTATCAGCACCCTCACTTCCTACAGTGGCGTCGTCAGTCACCCACATCGGGTGGCACAACTTCCCACTGAAGATGAAGGGCCGCACGATGAAACCTGCACGCAAACTCTGCCTGATTGCCGCCAGCTTGTTGATACTGGGTACCGGCACCGCCATGGCCGGCACCGTCGCACCGGTCAAAGCCGACAACGTGGTGCTGGTGCACGGTTCCTGGGCTGACGGCTCGAGCTGGTCAGACGTCATTACCCGCCTCCAGGCCGCCGGCCTGCACGTGACCGCCGTACAGAACCCGCTGACATCGGTTGCCGATGACGTCGCCGCGACCAATCGCGTACTCGACCAACAGAACGGCCCTACCGTGCTGGTCGGCCATTCTTACGCCGGTAGTGTGATCAGCGACGCCGGTGCGAACCCGCACGTCAGCGCCCTGGTGTATGTGGCAGCCCGTGCACCGGACGCCAACGAAGACTTCGTCGCCCTTTCCGCCAACTACCCGAGCATGCCCGTCCGCGCCGGTGTGGTTGAGCACGACGGCTACCTGACCCTGAACCAGGATGCCTTCCTGAAATACTTCGCCGCCGATGTGCCACGCGCCAAAGCGCTTGAGCTGTACGCCGTACAACAACCGATTGCCAAGAGCCTGTTCAGCGGCCGCACCGTCAATGCGGCCTGGCACACCAAGCCGTCCTGGTACGCCGTGTCGAGCAATGACCAGACCATCAACCCGGACCTTGAGCGATTCCTCGCCAAGCGCATGAACGCCACCACCATCGAGCTGCCGTCGAGCCACTTGTCGCTGGTGTCCCACGCCAGGGAAATCACTGACCTGATCCTCGAAGCGTCCGGCCGCCAGCCTTAAACCGTTCATTACGAACTTGTCATGATCCTGTTGGTTGGCTGTTTGAGCTGCCTGGTTACTGTGAACTCACTGCCAGCAGCGGGCAGCCAACCCTTTAAAGAGAGAGACCACCATGAAACTGTTTATCCTCGGCTTCAGCGCCCTACTTGCCACCGGCTCAGTGTTCGCGGCCGACACAACCCCCGCCACCAACGTGATCCACGACAAGACCGGCTTCTTCGTGCACCTGGATGTCGACAAAGTGCTGTCGAGCACCGACACCTACGGCCAGTGCGGTATCGTCCCCGCCCGCCTCGATTACCTGGACCATCAGGGTCGCGAACACGTGCTGGACTATCAGGTTCAAGGCATTGGCTGCGCCAGTGATAATTGATCGGGCTACACTTGCGCAACGCTTAGAATCAGGGCACTTCCCATGAACATCCTCGTAGTCGAAGACGAACCCAAGGCCGGCAATTACCTGCTCAACGGCCTGCAGGAACTGGGTTACTCGGTAAGCCTCGCCCGGGACGGCGTGGACGGCTTGCACCAGGCGCTGGAAACGCCGTTCGACGTAATCGTGCTGGATGTGATGATGCCAAAAATGGACGGCTGGGAAGTGCTGCGCCGCCTGCGCAAGGAGGCTGACACACCGGTCCTGTTCCTGACCGCCCGCGATGATATTGCCGACCGTATCAAAGGCCTGGAACTGGGTGCTGATGATTACCTGATCAAGCCGTTTTCCTTCGCCGAGCTGGTCGCCCGGTTACGCACCCTGACCCGCCGCGGCCCCAGTCGCGAAGAAGAGCACCTGCACATTGCCGACCTGCAAATCGATGTACTGAAACGCCGGGTCACGCGGGCCGGTACACGCATTACCCTGACCAATAAGGAGTTCGCCCTGCTGCACCTGTTCGCCACCCACCAGGATCAGGTGCTGTCACGTTCGATGATCGCCTCGCGGGTCTGGGACATGAACTTCGACAGCGACACCAATGTGGTCGATGTCGCCGTACGACGCTTGCGCCTGAAAATCGATGACCCGTTCCAGCTCAAGTTAATTCACAGCGTGCGGGGCATTGGCTACCGCTTCGACATACAGCCATGAACCACCGCCGCCACTACTCGCTGACTCTGCGCCTGGCGCTGATCTTCGCTTTGCTCGCCTTCGCCCTGCTGGCCACCCTGGGCGTTGCGCTGTATCGCGAACTTGAGCGTGAACTGGTCAAGCGCGACGATGCCGCCCTGATCTATCGCGCCGACCAGTTACGCAACCTGCTCAACGACAGCAATACCCTGGACCTGATCAAGACCAAGCCAGAGCTGTTCAAGAACATGCTGGGCAACAGCGAGTCGGTGCTGAGCATCGCGGCGCCGGGGCAAAAGCCGTTGTTGTTGGTTAACCCGGGCAACATTGAAATGCCGTCCGTAGTTCCCGTCCCCAAAGACCACGAGCTGGGCTTTTCCGACGTGCACCATTTGCCCGGTGTGAATGGCGTGCCTTTCGCCACCGTAGCTGCATCCATCGACTCCGGAGACCTCGGCAGCCTGCAAGTCACCACCGGGCGCCTGATGACTGAACGCACCGCCATGCTCGCCAGCTATCGCCTGAGCGTGTTTGTCCTGGCAACCATTGCAGCGATCATTCTCGCCTTGGTGGGTTACCTGCTGGTGTACCGCGGGCTTTTGCCGTTGCGGCGCCTGGCCACGCACACCCAAGGCATCGGCGTGGGCAACCTGGCCGAGCGACTCGACAGCCACGGCGCACCGAAAGAGCTGCTGCCGATGATCGACGCCTTCAACACCATGCTGGAGCGACTGGCCAAAGGCTTCGTGCAACTGGGCCAGGTGTCCACCGACATGGCCCACGAACTGCGTACGCCGATCAACAACCTGCTGGGCGAAACGCAAGTCGCGCTGCAACAGAGCCGCAGCATCGAAAGCTACCAGCAACTGCTGGCCTCCAATGTCGAAGAACTCGAACGCCTGGCGCGGATGCTCGACAACATGCTGTTCCTCGCCCGCACCGACCCGGCCAGCGCCCTGCGCCAGCGCCAGGCGCTGAGTGCAGCGGATGAAGTGGAGCGTATGGCTGACTACTTCGAAGGGTTGGCGAGCGACGTGGGTATCAGCATTCTCGCCGAGGGTGACGGTGTGATCTGGGCTGAACCGATGCTACTGCGTCGTGCACTGGCCAATCTGTGTGCAAACGCTATCAAGTACGGCGCCCCGCGTTCGGACCTGCTGATTCAGGCGGTTCCGAATACCGATGGCATCAACCTGCGGGTCAGCAACCGGGGCGAAACCATCCCTGCCGAGCATTTGCCGCGCCTGTTCGAACGGTTTTACCGAGTGGATGAGTCGCGGGAACGCTCGGCCCAGTCCAATGGGTTGGGGCTGTCGATTGTGGCGACGATCATGCTCCTGCATAACGGTCGCTACAGCGTTACCAGTGATGCAGGGCTGACGTGTTTTGAGCTGTTCTTTCCAAAGCGGGAAGCCTGATACCCCAGGCCAGAACCCTGGTGGTATTTTGCAAAAATTTGTCGCTCACGGCCGGCCCAAACTCGCACTAATCTTCGTTCCCAGGCGCTCTCTCATTTCAACTAAAAAAGGGGTCACGCGTTGGAGAAAAAACAGTATCGGCTTGGTTGGGCGAACACGCTGAACATCCCGGTTCAAGGTCGAGCCGGTGGGGGTAATGACGGAGGTTCGGGTATGGAAAAACGCTTGGGTTTACTGGAAAAAGGGCTGGCTGAAATGAAAGTGAAGCTATTCGCCGTTTCGAGCAGGGCAGACTCCATGGAAAAGCACTTCGCCACCAAGGCGGACCTGGCGACCACGGAGCTGAATCTCATCAAATGGTACGTGGCCACCGCGTTCGCAATGACCGGGCTCGCGTGCGCCATTACCTTCGGCCTGACCCGACTGTTGAACGGCTAAGGCAGATCAACTGATCTGCCCACCGCTTTGTACCGTATCAACCTCAGTGCTCCACGCCACACGTACCGCTTCGCGCAGCCCCTCGACTGTCGTCACCAGCGGCATTGACGCCTGCCCAGTATCAGCGACCTGCTCCGGCAGGTTGGGTACATGGATAAATCCGCTGCGAACGTCCGTACCGACCAGCGCGTGCTGCAACAGGTAAAACACCTGATTACACACAAACGTGCCCGCAGTCTGCGAAACCGACGCCGCAACCCCAGCGTCGCGCAATGCCTTGACCATAGCCTTGATCGGCAGCGTGCTGAAGTAGGCGGCCGGCCCGCCAACCACCACCGCCGTATCGATAGGTTGCTCGCCCAGATTATCGGGGATGCGTGCATCGTTGACGTTGATCGCCACCCGCTCGATGGAGATATCACTACGCCCAGGCCCAAGACCCGTGGCAATCACCATCGCCGGGCGCAGCTCGGCGATCAGCCCCGTCAGGCACTTCCCTACTGTGGAAAACGCACAGGGCAGGCGGCGCGCAGCAATCTGCACACCCTCGGCCAATTGCACGCCATCCAACTGCCGCACGGCCTCCCAGGACGGGTTGACCGGGTCTTGATCAAAGGGCTCGAAGCCCATCAGCAGTACAGTTTGCATCTTGGCCTCACATCAACAGGTAGAGCAGGACAATATTGACGACCAGCATCATTAATGCGGTCGGCAGTTGCGCCTTGATCACCGCGTTCTTGTCCGGCAACTCCAGTAACGCTGCCGGCACAATATTGAAGTTGGCCGCCATGGGGGTCATCAGCGTACCGCAATAGCCGGAGAACATACCGATCGCCGCCATCACCGCCGGGTTACCGCCATAAATACCCACCAGTACCGGCACGCCAACACCGCCGGTCATGACCGGGAAAGCCGCAAAGCCATTGCCCATGATAACGGTGAACAGGGCCATGCCCAGTACATACACCATCACCGCCACCAGCTTGAAATCCAGGTTGATGTAGGTGGTAGTCACATGCGCAACCGCCGTGCCGACCCCGGCTTCATTGAATAAGAGCCCAAGCATCGCCAGCATCTGCGGGAGCACCATGGCCCAGCCCAAGGCTTCGGTCAGGCGCCGGGATTCGCGCAAGGCTTGCACCGGCGTATCGCGAGTCAACCAACAGGCCAGACCGAGGGCGATCAGGCAACCGACACCGAGGGATACAAAGGTGGTGTTTTTCGGGTCCAGCAGTGGCACGCCACCGATTTCGGTGTGCTTGAGCAATACCGAACCAATCACGGTCGTCAGGGGAATGGCCAACGCCGGGATAAACAGCTTGTGGCCCAGTCGACCGGCACTGGCACGGGCAGACTTGTCATGCAACTCGGTATGTGTGCCTCGACCGACGCCACCGAAACCTGCGATCAACGCCATCACTACCACGCCAACGCCAATGAGCACCGGCGGCAAGCGCTCCCCGACCAGGAACGGCATGGCGAACAGCAACCAGAATACGGCGCTGGACCAGCGCTTGGGATGGCTTCGATCCAACAGGATCATGCCTGCGGTAATCAGCAACAAAATGCCGGCAAGCCAGTACAGGTATTCAATCGAGATGATCATTGCGCAGCCTCCACAGGTGTGGCGACGGGCGTCATCTCGCGGGTGAGTCTGCGGTCAAACCGGTGCAGGCGAATCGCATGAATGATAAAGGCACAAATCGCTGTCGGGATGCCCCACACGGCAATGTGCAGCGGCTCCACATCGATGCCCGAACCGAGCAGGAAAGTATGCATCAGCGCAATCGCACCAAAGGCGACAAAGATGTCTTCACCGAAAAACAGCCCGACGTTATCGGTTGCCGCACACATGGCCAGCACCTTGTGGCGCAGCTTGTCCGGCAGCTTGCCATAACGTTTTTCGGCGGCGCCCTCGGCCATCGGCGCCAGCAGCGGTCGCACCATTTGCGGATGCCCACCCAAGCTGGTAAGCCCCATCGCTGCCGTTGACTCGCGCACAAACAGATAGATGATCAACAAGCGCCCGACGGTGGCGCGCTCAAAACGAGCGATCCAGTTTTGCGCGTGCAGGCGTAAACCATGGCGCTCCAATAGACCAATAACGGCCAGGGGCAATAACAAGATCAGTTGCAGGGCACGGGTTTGAAGGAATCCTTCGCCCATGCTGGCGAGAATTCTTTCCAACGGAAAGTGGGCGGCAAGCCCGGTCGCGATAGAGGCGGCGGTGACCACCAACAGCGGATTGAAACGCAAGACGAAGCCAACCACGATGACAAGTACGCCGATCAACGGCCATAGGTTCACAACAGTTTGCATGACGATGAGGTCCTTGAATGCGCGCTGCGGCGCCATTACAGCAGGATGTGAACAAAGGGTTCACAGCATGAAAGTAGCGTGCAGCCCGGCGCGGTTTTTATTGTTGACCTGGAAGGTCGAGCGTCAGTGGCGGCAACTGTGCTGCTTGGGGGCGGGGGGTGTCCAACAAGAAAAATTGTTGCTGCAAACCAATAAATTTTGTGGGTGATTGGCGCCAGATGATCCGGCGCCGTGCAAGGATTCAGCCCAGGTGTTTTTGAAAAAAGTGCCGTTGATGGCCCGGCGGATAATCAGCGATATGGCCAAACTCACTGAAGCCCAGCTTGCGATAAAAATCCGGCGCCTGGAAGCTGAAGGTGTCCAGCCAGATCCCGGCGCAGCCGCGTTCACGCGCCAACTCTTCAGCGGCGCCCATCAAACGCGTGCCGGTTCCCTGAGTACGCATCGAGTGCGGAACACTCAAGAGTTCAACGAACAACCATCCGTAGGAAATCTTCCCATATAGGCCGCCCACCACCTCCTGAGAAGTGGGATCACGTAGCAATATGCCGACGGTTTCAAATGCCATTTCGCCGGTATGGCTGAGGTTATAGGCCCTCAGCGGTTTGAGGATGGCCTCACGCTCCTGCGCTGTTACATCGAACGACACTTCCATTGCCAATTTCATCGTTTGCTCCCAGGGCTGAATCAATCATCCGCCAGTATGCCGGGTCACTGCGGCTTACGCAGCGCCTCATAACCGGGGCAAATGTCTGAGGCCCCAAACCAACACGCCCAGCCCTGCGCCCGCCCATTTGAAAGCGCGGTATTGATCCACCCAGATCAGCTCCACAGCGAAATCCTGTTACAGGCCTATACTCAATAATGCGGTGGAGCGTATTGCGCACCGCACACGATACTGTTGCCACCAAAGAGGGTAGCCACTATGTACGCAGGACAAATGGGTATGCCAACAACGAATGGTGAAATACGCTGCCAGTTGGTGGTTCAAATCATCTGCCTGTTATCGGTTGCTACGCTGTTCTGCTGATCAATCAGTCACACCGGCCTTCAATATCTGTCGCTGACCCCCATGCGGCCCGCCCCTTAGCGCTCGACACTTAAATAACATGCCTGAAGGGCTTGAACTGCGGGCAATAACTATAGGCGCCAGCGTAATGCTGAAGACAGCGAACACCAGCGCAGGAATAACCCAGAGCATCGAATGGCCTTCAATGAAGGGGCCGTAAATAATACTCAGCCTGTTCATTATAAAAATATGCAAGCAGTACACACCCAGGGTACAGCCTGCCAGCACATTTAATGTTTTAGCGTACCTGGACAGCCGCGACCCCAGACTAATAAACAGCCGAAACCCGAAAACCGCGCCGACCACAACAAATGGCGAAAGATAAGAAAAAAACAGCTGATTGGGCGTGCCGTCTCGCAGTGATAACCAATAGGTCGCCAGCGCGGTGCACGCCGCGCGCGTGATAAACCTGCAGCATCCGCCACAAGCGATGGCTTCGCCTGCGTGTTGATCCGGTCAAACACGTAAGCCCCAAGAAACACAAACCCACTTAAACCGACAATCGATGAAAGCCCGTACACCGTGGCGAGGTCACCCCCAGCCGGATAAAAATAAGACACTAATGGAATAATGCAGGCTACAACGAACCAGAGAGCGAGATAGGTAATCTTTTCCGCCTCTGTGGAATGTCGATAAATCTTCGACATAAATGGAATAAACAGATAAATCCCTACCAAGGCATACAGGTACCACAGGTGACAATAGGCCGGCCCCTTGACCACGGAAAACAGTGAGGCACTTAACCCACTGTAATCGCCACTCAACCTGGCCTTCCACAGCACGTAGAACACCGACCAAAATATCAACGGAGGGAAGATGCGTAAAAATCGTTTGGTGTAAAACTGCCTTACGCCTTCTTCCCTGCCCAGCAACAGTGCACCTGACAACATCAAAAAAGTGGGACACACGCCCGAACCAGTGAGTCGTACGCATTAAAATAAACCCAGTCATGACTGAATTCGGCAACGCCCGTGGCGGACACATGAAGAACAACGACCATTAAGCACGCGACGATTCGCGTGAAATCCAATCCAACACTTAGGTCTTTTCTCATTGCTCCCTTCGAGCGCCTATCACGCGACATTTGATTTTATTTTATCTGGCAGCCTTATCCTTAAGGCTGACATCACCAAAACATTCGTTATAACAGTAGCGTGAAAAGCGCCCGTACGGGTATAGGCTATAGTGTGTCGACCCCTTTCAACTCCTGCGTTGATTGCCCTCACGCCAGCTTGAAGCAATGCTGTTCAACACTGCACGCCAGAGCCCAAACGGGAGGCCGACTCAAATCGCAGGCAACAAAAAAGGGCCCACCTTTCGGTGAGCCCTTCTAGACCGCCCAGCAGAGCGGATTTTGTTTGGTAGGCGCGATTGGACTCGAACCAACGACCCCCACCATGTCAAGGTGGTGCTCTAACCAACTGAGCTACGTGCCTGCTGTGAGGCGGCATTCTACGGAATTCCGGAGGGGTGTCAACATCTTTTTTGCAGCTAACCCTATGAATATGCGAATTATTTATTGGCGCTGGGCACACCCGAGGTTTTCGGGTGGCTGGCAGGCAATTTTCAACTCAGGTAGGATCGGCGCACTCGTAAAAAATATAAAACAGAGGTTCCAGGATGGCGAACACCCCCTACCCCCAGTCCTATTACGCCGCATCCGCGAATGCGGTTCCGCCTCGCCCGGTACTCCAAGGTGAAGTCGAAACCGATGTGTGCGTGATCGGCGCCGGCTACACCGGCCTTTCAAGCGCGCTGTTTCTGCTGGAGAACGGTTTTCGCGTCACCGTACTGGAAGCCGCCAAAGTGGGGTTCGGCGCCTCGGGCCGCAATGGTGGGCAGATCGTCAACAGCTACAGCCGCGATATCGATGTGATCGAGCGTAGCGTCGGCCCCAAGCAGGCACAGTTGCTTGGGCAGATGGCATTTGAAGGCGGCAAGATTATTCGCGAGCGCGTGGCCAAATATCAGATCCAGTGCGACCTGAAGGACGGTGGCGTGTTCGCCGCGCTTAATAGCAAGCATATGGGCCACCTGGAGTCACAGAAGCGCCTGTGGGAGCGCTATGGCCATACGCAACTGGAGTTACTGGACGAGCGCCGTATCCGCGAAGTGGTGGCCTGTGACAACTATGTCGGCGGCCTGCTGGACATGAGCGGCGGACACATTCATCCGCTTAACCTGGCGCTGGGTGAGGCGGCGGCTGTGGAATCCCTGGGCGGTACGATCTACGAGCAATCGGCAGCGGTGCGTATCGAGCGCGGCGCCAACCCGGTGGTGCATACCGCCGAGGGCAAGGTCAGGGCCAAGTTCATCATCGTCGCGGGCAACGCCTACCTCGGGAACCTGGTGCCGGAGCTGGCGGCCAAGTCGATGCCATGCGGCACTCAGGTCATCACCACCGCACCACTGGGCGACGAACTGGCCAAGACGTTACTGCCGCAGGATTACTGCGTCGAGGACTGCAACTACCTGCTGGACTATTATCGCCTCACCAGCGACAAGCGCCTGATCTTCGGCGGCGGCGTGGTGTATGGCGCACGCGACCCGGCCAACATCGAAGCAATCATCCGCCCGAAGATGCTCAAAGCGTTCCCGCAGCTCAAAGATGTGAAAATCGACTACGCCTGGACCGGCAATTTCCTGCTGACCCTGTCGCGCCTGCCGCAGGTCGGTCGTCTGGGGGACAACATCTATTACTCCCAGGGCTGCAGCGGCCATGGCGTGACGTACACGCACTTGGCTGGCAAGGTACTGGCGGAGGCGTTGAGAGGCCAGGCTGAGCGTTTTGATGCGTTTGCCGATCTGCCGCACTACCCGTTCCCGGGTGGGCAACTGTTGCGCACACCGTTTGCTGCGCTGGGCGCGTGGTACTACGGGCTGCGGGATAAGCTGGGGTTCTGAGCCGACCTGATTGTGGGAGCGGGCTTGCCCGCTCCCACATTTCTGACCGAGGAACAGCCGGAGCCAAATTGCAGACACAAAAAACCCCGGTCTTTCGACCAGGGTCTTTGCTATCGGATCAAAGAAGCTTAACGCTTGCTTTGTGCTTCAAGGCGTTCAGTGGGCCTTGAGGCAGATATGGCGCAGCGGACGGGACTCGAACCCGCGACCCCCGGCGTGACAGGCCGGTATTCTAACCGACTGAACTACCGCTGCGTATCGCTTGACCGGCTGCGCGTAAACGCTCAACCGTCTTTAAACATCTGATCAATCAGCCTTGGCTGTTCGATCTCAAGCCCGACAAGTCGAACCCGGAAAATATGGCGCAGCGGACGGGACTCGAACCCGCGACCCCCGGCGTGACAGGCCGGTATTCTAACCGACTGAACTACCGCTGCGCGTCGGTGCAACCTTTAACGTTGCGTCTTGCCCTGAAGCAAAACTCTCAAGAAGTGGTGGGTGATGACGGGATCGAACCGCCGACCCTCTGCTTGTAAGGCAGATGCTCTCCCAGCTGAGCTAATCACCCTTTGCTTCGTTGAGGCCGCGAAATTTACGCAGGTAGCGGACCTAAGTCAATAGCCCGCTTGAAGTTTTTCTGAAAAAGACAAAATTGCTTCAAGACGGCGATCGGCCCTACTCGCTGTAAATCATCTTCTTGCTCATGCCACCGTCCACCACAAACTCCTGCCCGGTGACAAACCCCGCCTGACGCGACAGCAACCACGCCACCATCGCCGCCACGTCCTCAACCGTACCCACCCTGCCCGCCGGATGCTGGGCGTGATCGGCATCGGTCAAAGGCTCGGCACGCCGAGCAGCAGGATCACGCGCATCGATCCAGCCAGGGCTGACAGCGTTGACCCGCACCTCTGGCCCCAGACTCATGGCCAAGGCGTGCGTCAGGGCCAGCAGGCCGCCCTTACTCGCCGCGTACGCTTCGGTGTCGGGCTCTGACTGGCGGGCCCGGGTCGACGCCAGGTTGACGATGGCACCGCCGTGGGCACGCAGATACGGCGCACAGTGCTTGGCCAACAACATCGGCCCACTGAGGTTCACCGCCAGCACCCGGTTCCAGTAAGCCAGGTCAAGGCTCTCCAGGGTGATATTGCGCGGGTCGGCCACCGCCGCATTGCACACCAACGCATCCAGGCGCCCGAACTGCCCCAGCACTTCGGCAACACCCTGGGCGACCTGTTTCTCGTCGGCCACGTCCATGGTAATAAACCAGGCATTGTCACCCAACACCTTGGACACCTTGGAACCGCGCTCGCGGTCCAGGTCGGTCAACACCACCTGCCAGCCTTCGCTGATCAGCCACGCCGCGATCCCAAGGCCAATGCCTCGGGCCGCGCCCGTCACCAGTGCGACGCGGCCGTTACTGACCGCCGCAGCCTCCATGGACCACTCGATCACAAGGCCGCCAGCCCGCGAGCCAGGTCAGCTTGCAAATCGGCGACGTCTTCGAGGCCGACCGCGATACGGATCAAGCTATCGCGAATGCCGGCAGCTTCACGTTCCTGTGGCGCGAGGCGCCCGTGGGAGGTGGTGCTCGGGTGGGTGATGGTGGTCTTGCTGTCACCCAGGTTGGCCGTGATGGAGATCAGGCGCGTCGCGTCGATAAAGCGCCAGGCGCCGTCTTTGCCGCCCTTTACTTCAAAGCTCACCACGGCACCGAAACCACGCTGCTGACGCTGGGCCAACGCGTGTTGCGGGTGGCTCTCGAGGCCGGCGTAATGAACTTTCTCAATCCCGTCCTGCTGCTCCAGCCACTCGGCCAGGGCCTGGGCATTGGCACAGTGGGCCTTCATACGCAGGCTGAGGGTCTCCAGGCCCTTGAGGAAGATCCACGCGTTAAACGGGCTCAGGGTCGGACCGGCGGTGCGCAAGAAGCCCACCACTTCCTTCATCTGCTCGCTGCGCCCGGCAACCACGCCACCCATGCAACGGCCCTGGCCGTCGATGAACTTGGTGGCCGAGTGCACAACAATGTCCGCGCCCAGCTTCAACGGCTGTTGCAGCGCCGGGGTGCAGAAGCAGTTGTCGACCACCAGCATCGCGCCCTTGGCGTGGGCCACTTCGGCCAATGCAGCGATATCCACCAACTCAGCCAGCGGGTTGGAAGGCGACTCGACGAACAGCAACTTGGTGTTGGCCTTGATCGCAGCATCCCAGCCGGACAGATCCGCCAGGGGCACATAGTCCACTTCGATGCCGAAGCGCTTGAAGTACTTCTCGAACAGGCTGATGGTGGAGCCGAACACACTGCGCGACACCAGCACATGATCGCCAGCGCTGCACAAGCTCATCACCACCGCCAGGATGGCTGCCATGCCGGTCGCGGTCGCCACCGCCTGCTCGGCACCTTCCAGCGCCGCGATACGCTCTTCGAACGCACGCACGGTCGGGTTGGTGTAGCGCGAGTAAACGTTGCCCGGCACTTCACCGGCGAAACGCGCGGCAGCGTCGGCGGCAGTACGGAACACATAGCTGGAGGTGAAGAACATCGGGTCACCGTGCTCACCTTCGGGGGTGCGGTGCTGCCCGGCGCGCACAGCCAGGGTATCGAACGCTACGCCATCGAGGTCGCTGTCCAACCGACCGGCATCCCATTCCTGACTCATGCTGCGACTCCTTACTCAATGCTTTATTTAAGATACAAAACCGGCCCCTCAGGGCCGGTGTTTACTCAGTTGTTGTACAGATCGATGATCGCGCTGACCGCCTGGGTCTTGATCTTCGACGAGTCGTTACGCGCCTGCTCGATTTTGTTCAGGTAAGCCTCGTCGACATCACCGGTCACGTACTTGCCGTCGAACACGGCGCAGTCGAACTCGGCGATTTTGATCTTGCCACCACCGACCGCCTCGATCAGGTCCGGCAGGTCCTGATAGATCAACCAGTCAGCGCCGATCAGGTCGGCCACATCCTGGGTCGAACGGTTGTGGGCGATCAGCTCGTGGGCGCTCGGCATGTCGATACCGTAGACGTTCGGGTAACGCACAGCAGGTGCGGCGGAACAGAAGTACACGTTCTTCGCACCGGCTTCGCGGGCCATCTGGATAATCTGCTTGCACGTGGTGCCGCGGACGATGGAGTCGTCCACCAGCATGACGTTCTTGCCACGAAATTCCAGCTCAATGGCGTTGAGCTTCTGGCGGACCGACTTCTTGCGCGCTGCCTGGCCCGGCATGATGAAGGTACGGCCGATGTAGCGGTTCTTGACGAAACCCTCGCGGAACTTGACGCCCAGATGGTTGGCCAGTTCCAGTGCAGCGGTACGGCTGGTGTCCGGAATCGGGATCACCACATCGATATCGTGCTCTGGACGCTCGCGCAGGATCTTCTCGGCCAGCTTCTCACCCATGCGCAGACGCGCCTTGTACACCGAAACGCCGTCGATGATCGAATCCGGACGCGCCAGGTAGACGTGTTCGAAGATGCACGGGGTGAGTTTCGGGGCCACTGCGCACTGGCGGGTGTGCAGCTTGCCATCTTCGGTGATGTACACCGCTTCGCCCGGCGCCAGGTCACGGATCAGGGTGAAACCCAGCACGTCCAGGGACACGCTTTCGGAAGCGATCATGTACTCGACGCCTTCGTCGGTGTGACGCTGGCCGAACACGATCGGGCGGATGCCGTGCGGGTCGCGGAAACCGACAATGCCATAACCGGTGATCATGGCCACTACCGCGTAGCCACCGACGCAACGGTTGTGCACGTCAGTGACGGCCGCGAACACATCTTCTTCGGTCGGCTGCAGCTTGCCACGCTGGGCCAGCTCGTGAGCGAACACGTTAAGCAGCACTTCCGAGTCGGAGTTGGTGTTGACGTGGCGCAGGTCAGATTCGTAAATCTCCTTGGCCAGCTGTTCAACGTTGGTCAGGTTACCGTTGTGCGCCAGGGTGATGCCGTAAGGCGAGTTGACGTAAAACGGTTGAGCTTCGGCCGAGGTCGAGCTACCGGCAGTCGGGTAACGCACATGGCCAATGCCCATGTGCCCGACGAGGCGCTGCATGTGACGCTGATGGAACACGTCACGCACCAGACCATTGTCCTTGCGCAGGAATAACCGGCCGTCGTGGCTGGTCACAATACCGGCAGCGTCCTGGCCGCGGTGCTGGAGGACGGTTAGCGCGTCATACAGCGCCTGATTGACGTTCGACTTACCGACGATACCGACGATGCCACACATGCGACGCAACCCCTACTTAATGAATCTTGACTGAACACAGCTTACTGAGGCGTTTTGGCCGGTAAAAGGTGTTCCTTGAACGGAAGATCAGCGGGTACGCTGATTCCGCTGGCCAGCCACTGACTGCTCCACCCCAGAATGAGGTTCTTGGACCAGTCTGCAACCAATAGAAATTTTGGCACGAGTACCGACTCCTGCCACCACGAATCCTGCTGTACCGGCCCCAGGCTCAATAGCCCGACCGCCACCACCACCAGCAGCCCGCCACGCGCGGCGCCGAAGGCCATGCCGAGGAATCGATCGGTCCCGGAGAGGCCGGTGACACGTATCAACTCGCCAATAAGATAATTGACCATTGCCCCCACCAGCAGCGTGGCGATGAACATGATGGCGCAGCCCGCGATAACGCGAGCCGAAGGTGTTTCGATATACCCGGCCAGGTAAACCGACAGTGAACCACCGAACATCCAGGCTACGACTCCTGCGATGATCCAGGTCAGCAACGACAGTGCTTCTTTTACGAAGCCGCGGCTTAGACTGATCAAAGCGGAGATGGCGACGATTGCAACGATCGCCCAATCAACCCAGGTAAATGGCACAGTGCAGCCTACGGACGGATAAGGCGGCGCATTTTAGCAGAGCGCTCGGCTATCGGTAAGCTGTGATTGCGGGTGCTTTGCAAATCAATGGGTTGCCCATAGATAACGCCCTGCCAAGACCAGCACAAAACCAATGTGGGAGCGGGCTTGCTCGCGAATACAGAGTGCCAGATACACATTCAGTGACTGACACTGCGTATTCGCGAGCAAGCCCGCTCCCACATTTGAACCGTATTATCCGCTTAAAATCAGCCGCGCTCAGGCTGGAAACGCACCACAAATCCATTCAGATTCTGCTGACGGCCCAACAAGTCCCGCAGGCGATCCGCCTCGGCACGCTCGATCAGTGGCCCGATAAACACCCGGTTCTTGCCGTCGGCGCTACGGATATAGGCATTGTAGCCCTGGGTACGCAGCTTTTTCTGCAAGGCTTCGGCGCTTTCGCGGTTGGCCAGGCTGGCGAGCTGGATCGACCAACTGATCGGCAAGCCGTTGGGATCGATACGGCTCTGGCCCACATCAGGCTTACCCGGTGCGGCCGGCTGCGGCGCCACTGGCTTGGGCGCAGGCGCAGGCGCAACAGGCTTGGCGGCAACGACCGGGGCCGGAGCAGGCTTGACCACCGGCACACTCGGCTGTATCGGCTGAGTTGGCGCCTGCTGTGCAGCGACTTCCTCGTCAGTCGGCACCGGCTCTTGCGGCAACGCCTGCGGCTCGGGCACCACCACCGGCTCAACCTGAACCTGAGGGATCGTCGGCGCCTGGGGCGCGGCCGGCGCCTCGACGACGACCTGGCGCTGTTCGTCCTGGCGGGAAAACAGCATCGGCAGAAAAATCACCGCCAACGCCACCAACACGAGGGCCCCAACCATTCGCTGCTTGTATGCGCTATCCAGTAATGCCATGTGCAGCTTCCTCCGTGGAGCGCCGGGCCAACCACTCTAGCGCCTCGGCAACACAATAAAATGATCCGAACAACAGAATCTCGTCCTCGGCCGTGGCCACCGCACATTGCGCTTCAAGCGCGGCGGTGACGCTTGTATACGACGCCACCGATGCACCAAGGTTCTGCAAGGCGACTTCCAGCTCGGCGGCCGGACGACTGCGCGGCGTATCCAGCGGCGCAACTGCCCACGCCTGAACATTGCTCAGCAACGGCGCAACCACGCCGTCCAGGTCCTTATCGGCCAACAGCCCGAACACCGCCAGGCGGCGGCCAGCCGGTGGCGTACGCGCCAGGCGCTGCGCCAGGTACTCGGCGGCATGCGGGTTATGCCCCACATCCAGCAGCAGGTTCAGACGCTTGCCCGCCCATTCAAACGCGCGGCGATCCAGCCGCCCAACCACCCGGGTCGCCAGCAATGTCGCAGCAATCTGCTCGGCATTCCACGGCAAATCCATCAACAGGTAGGCTTGCAGCGCGAGCGCAGCGTTTTCCATCGGCAGGTTCAGCAACGGCAAGTCACGCAACGCTACAACCTGCCCACGTGCATCACACCCGCGCCATTGCCAATGCTGGTTGCCAATCTCGAGTGTGAATTCGCGCCCGCGCAGGTAAAGCGGGCAATCCAGCTCGCGCACCTTGTCGAGCAAGGGCTGCGGCGGGTTCAGGTCGCCACACAGCGCAGGCTTGCCCTGACGGAAGATGCCCGCCTTTTCATAGGCCACCGACTCACGGGTATTGCCGAGATAATCGGCATGGTCAACACCAATGCTGGTGACCAGCGCGAGGTCGGCATCCACCACGTTGACCGTGTCCAGACGCCCACCCAGGCCAACTTCCAGGACAACCACATCCAATTGCGCACGCTCGAACAGCCAAAACGCCGCCAAGGTGCCCATCTCGAAGTACGTCAGGGATATCTCGCCACGCCCGACATCCAGTGCGGCGAAGGCTTCGCAGAGCTGCTCGTCAGTGGCTTCGACGCCATTGAGCTGCACCCGCTCGTTATAACGCAGCAGGTGCGGAGAGTTGTACACGCCGACCTTCAGCCCTTGGGCTTGCAGCAGCGCCGCGACAAAGGCGCAGGTAGAGCCTTTGCCGTTGGTGCCGGTCACCGTGACCACGCGCGGTGCCGGCCGGCCCAACCCAAGGCGGGCCGCTACCTGTTGCGAGCGCTCCAGGCCCATGTCGATGGCGGACGGATGCAACTGCTCAAGGTAGGCGAGCCATTCGCCCAGGGTACGTTGGGTCATAGGTTTGCAGGCACCGGCGGCACGACGATTGGCTCGACTTTAGGCGCGATGTACACCGGCGTCGGCAGGCCCATCATTTGCGCCAGCAGGTTACCCAGGCGTGGACGCAGCTCGCCACGGGCGATGATCATGTCGATAGCGCCGTGCTCAAGCAGGAACTCGCTGCGCTGGAAACCTTCCGGCAGTTTTTCGCGAACGGTTTGTTCAATCACGCGCGGGCCGGCAAAGCCGATCAAGGCCTTGGGCTCACCGACGATCACATCACCCAGCATCGCCAGGCTGGCGGAAACGCCGCCGTAGACCGGGTCGGTCAGCACGGAGATGAACGGGATGCCTTCTTCGCGCAGACGCGCCAGTACCGCGGAGGTCTTGGCCATTTGCATCAGGGAGATCAGCGCTTCCTGCATACGCGCGCCACCTGAGGCGGAGAAGCAGATCATCGGGCAACGGTTTTCCAGGGCGTAGTTGGCGGCACGTACGAAACGCTCACCCACGATGGCACCCATCGACCCCCCCATGAAGGAGAACTCAAACGCGGACACGACAACCGGCATGCCCAGCAGTTTGCCGCTGACAGAGATCAGCGCGTCCTTCTCACCGGTCTGCTTCTGCGCAGCGGTCAGGCGGTCCTTGTACTTCTTGCCGTCGCGGAACTTGAGGCGGTCAACCGGCTCCAGGTCGGCGCCCAGCTCGTTACGGCCATCGGCGTCGAGGAAAATGTCGATGCGGGCGCGGGCGCCGATACGCATGTGGTGGTTGCACTTGGGGCAAACATCCAGGGTCTTTTCCAGCTCCGGGCGGTACAGCACCGCGTCGCAGGATGGGCACTTGTGCCACAGACCTTCAGGAACCGAGCTTTTCTTCACCTCGGAACGCATGATCGAAGGGATCAGTTTGTCTACTAACCAGTTGCTCATGCTTTCTTTCTCCAGTACCGGTGGCTTGAACACAGCCCCGCGTATGCCCTTGAGCTAAATTCATATGTGGCGATGACACATGCTGGACGGGGTCAGACGTTCGACCGGCCATTTCCCGCATGCCTCCTCAGCCTTCCAGACAACCTGCCAGCGCAGGGTTGCCACTTCATTTCCGGGCCTCCCGCAGGCGGCGCCGGTGCTGTTTTACACAGTGGTAGTTATGGACGGCGGCAGACTGCCAGCCGTCACATCACGCCACTGCTGTTGCGCACGGCCTGCATGAATGCGCGAATCTTGTGGTGGTCCTTGATGCCCTTGCCCTGCTCCACCCCACCGCTCACGTCCACCGCGTACGGCCGGACCTGCTCGATGGCCGCCCCGACATTGGCCGGGGTGAGCCCGCCTGCGAGGATGATCGGCGTCTTCAAGCCTTCGGGAATCAGCGTCCAGTCGAAGGCCTCACCCGTTCCGCCGGGCACACCTTCGACATAGGTGTCCAACAGAATCCCGCGAGCGCCAGTATAGGCCGCACAGGCGGCAGCGATGTCATCCCCCGCCTTGACGCGCAGCGCCTTGATATACGGGCGCTGGTAGCTTTCACACTCGGCGGGGCTTTCATCGCCATGGAACTGCAGCATGTCCAGCTGCACGGCATCCAGGGTTTCGTTGAGTTCGCAGCGACTGGCGTTGACGAACAGCCCCACGGTGGTCACGAACGGTGGCAGCGCGGCGATGATTGCCCGCGCCTGCAACACATTCACCGCCCGCGGGCTTTTGGCGTAAAACACCAAACCAATGGCATCCGCCCCCGCCTCGACTGCCGCCAGCGCGTCTTCTATGCGGGTAATCCCGCAAATCTTGCTGCGAACGGCTGACATGTCGTAGAAACCTCAGGGTTGAACCGAGAAAGTCCCGGATGGTAACAAAAGCTTTTCCGGGCGTCAGCCGCCAAGTTCGCTGAAACCTGTGAGGAAGTGTGGCCCGATGAAGCGATCCGGCAACTCGAACTCATCGCGGTACTCCACATCCACCAGGTACAAGCCGAACGGATGCGCCGTCACCCCGCCCGTGCGGCGGATGCGGCTTTCCAGCACTTCTCTGGCCCACTCCACCGGACGCTCGCCGGTGCCGATGGTCATCAGCACGCCTGCAATGTTACGCACCATATGATGAAGGAAGGCGCCGGCACGGATGTCCAGCACGATCATTTTGCCGTGGCGGGTCACCCGCAGGTGATGGACTTCCTTGATCGGCGACTTGGCCTGGCACTGGCCGGCACGGAAGGCGCTGAAGTCATGCACACCCACCAAATGCTGTGCCGCCTCGGCCATGCGCTCGGCATCCAGGGGACGGTGGTTCCAGGTAATTTCCTGATTAAGGTGCGCCGGGCGGATCTGATCGTTATAGATCACATAGCGGTAGCGCCGGGCAATCGCCTTGAATCGCGCATGAAAATGCGCAGGCATGACCTTGGCCCAGGTGACGCTGACGTCGTGGGGCAAATTGATATTGGCGCCCATTACCCACGCTTTCATCGTGCGTTCGGCCTGGGTATCGAAGTGCACCACCTGACCACAAGCGTGCACGCCCGCGTCAGTACGCCCGGCGCACATCAGCGACACCGGCGAGTCGGCGACTTTCGATAAAGCGTTTTCCAGGGTTTCCTGCACCGTCAACACACCGGAGGCCTGGCGCTGCCAGCCGCGATAGCGCGAACCTTTGTATTCCACGCCGAGGGCGATGCGGTAAAAGCCTGCGGCCGCCATTTCGGCGGCCGCGTTATCTATATTTGCCAAGAACTGAGAGCTCGATGAGTTGCGCAAAGGCGCCCATTATAAGGCGCTGAGCCGCAGACGCCATGGTTTGTAAGGCTGGAAAGCAAAACGGCGGCCCAAGGGCCGCCGTTGCGTTAACAGCTGACGATCACGCCAGCCGGCCAAGCATTTCCTTGGCTTCACCGCGCTGGGCTTCATCGCCCTCAGTCAGCACTTCGGAAAGGATGTCCCGCGCGCCATCGGCATCGCCCATGTCGATGTAGGCCTGGGCCAGGTCCAGCTTGGTGGCGACCTCATTGGTACCGGACAGGAAGTCGAATTCCGGCTCATCACCACCCAACGCCGCCTCTTCAGCGGTGAAGGAAGGTTCGATCGGCGGATGTTCCAGGCTTTGGGACAGGCGATCCAGCTCAGCGTTGACATCATTGAGCTCCGAGGCGAAGACCTCGGGCTTGCCGGCGGCGGGCGCTTGGGGCTCGTCCGCCAGGGACAGGTCGAAATCTTCCGGCAGGTCAAAGTCGTCCAGCGCGGCAGGCGTCAGGGTCGGCGGCTCAACGGCCGGGACATCCTTCATCTGGTCTTCAAGACCCGAAAGGAAGTCATCATCCGACTGCGTGGAAGCCGGATCCTCCAGTTGCAGGTCCAGATCGAAGTCCGACAAATCGTCCGGGCTGGCTTTGGCTTCCGTCTGCTGTTGCAGCACCGACTCGAAGCTCAGCGCGTCTTTCGGGCTGACCACGGCCGGTGAAGCGGCTTCCAGGTCATCCAGGCTCAGGTCGAAATCGGTGTCGAACGCCTCTGGCTCCGGGGCTGGCGCGGCGGGTTTGTCTTCCATCAGGTTCTTGACGTATTGCGCGTCCAGGGCCGCAGCAGCCACCGCAGCACTAACGCCCGCCGCCAACACAGCCATGGCCGGAAAGCGGCTTTTGAGCTGCTCGACCTGGGCATGGTTCTCACCATTGGCCACCAGTTGACGCTCCTGGGTAACGAAGCCGTCCTTGTCGCTCTGCAGGCCATAAACTTCCATCAACTTCAAACGCAGATCGCTGCGCTTGGGCTCGCGCTTGATCGCCTGCTCCAGCACATCAGCCGCCTGGTTCAGGTGACCACGGTCGATATGAGATTGAGCTTGTGCCAGCGCATCACTGGAATTCTCAGGAGCGACAGCAACCGCCAACGGCGAGAGTACCGAGGCAACCGTCGGCGCCACCACGACCGGCTCAACCGCCGCCGCGGGTGCGGGCGCAGCTGCCAACTTGACGTTCGGTGGCGTGACTTCCAGGCCTTCGAAGCTGTCCGGTGGCAGGTCGTGATCAATGTTCGGCGTAAATACCGGCTCTTCAGCCAGGGCCCGCGCCATACGCAGGTGCTTTTCTTCTTCAAGGCGCGCATTGCGATGACGTGCCCACAACAACAGCAGCAACAACACCAACAAACCCGCCGCACCGCCGATCACACCCAGGACGATCGGATTGGTCAGCAGCTCGTTGAATTTACCTTCGGTGGTATCAGGCGTGGCCTCCGGCTTGATTGGCTCGGGTGCGGCAGGTGCCGGTGTCGGAGCCGCAGCAGCAGCAGCAGCAGCCGGCGCCACCTCGGGCGTTGCTGGAACAGCGGCTGGCGCAGTGACTGGCTCGCCGGCCAATTGAGCGGGCATCGCCGCAGTTGCCGCCGTTGCCGGCGCCGCCGGGGCGCCGTTTGCTGCCTGCAACCTGGCAAGTTGATCGTTTTTCAGTTGAATCAGCTTTTGCAGCTTGTCCAACTGACTTTGCAGATCCGCCGCGCGGCTTTTCAGTTCGGCATTGTCGCGGCGAGTGGTATCCAGTTGTTCCTGGGTCATCGCAAGCTTGTCGTTCAGCGCGCGACCGTCACCGGCCTTGCCCTTCGCGCCTTTCTTGGCAGATTCAGCAGAAACCAGGCTCAAGTTGTCCGTGGCGGTGGTGCTTGAGGGCGCATTGCCCGCCTGCGCGCGCTTGGTCGCGTCCAGTTGCTGCTTGCCCGCCGCCTGATTGTTGGCCGCGCGGCGCCCCTGGCGCCAGGCCGCATTTTGCGCGCTCACTTCGGCAATCGCCTTGGGTTGCGCCAAGGCGGTGGCTTGCTGGCGGTCCGGCAGGCGCAGGACATGGCCGGTTTTCAGGCGGTTGATATTGCCGTCGACAAAGGCGTCAGGGTTGAGCGCCTGGATAGCCAGCATGGTCTGTTGGATCGAGGCACCATTACGGTTCTTCTCAGCAATTTCCCACAGGGTGTCGCGAGAAGTCGTGGTGTGCTGAGCGGATTTGCTGACAGTCGGCGCAGCGCCGGTCGGCGCGCTCAAACGCGGCGCGGGTGCGCTCGCGGTCGGAGTCGGTGCTGGCTGTTCGAACTTGGCCGGGTCGAGCAGCACACTGTAGTCGCGCATCAGGCGGCCATTGGGCCATTGCACCTGCAGCAGGAAACGCACATAGGAATCCGGCAGCGGCTTGCTCGACGTGACACGCACCACGCTGCGCCCGCTAGGGTTGACCACCGGGGTAAACGTCAGGTCATTGAGGAACGCCTGGCGATCAACGCCTGCGTCTACAAATGCCTGGTCGGAGGCCAGGCTGGGCGTAATCTCGGCAGCGGTGAGGCCACCGACATCAAGCAATTCGATTTCCACCGACAACGGCTGGTTCAACTTCGACTTGAGGGTCATCTCCCCAAGCTGCAGCGCTTGCGCCATACCGGAGGACAGCGCCGAGGCGGCCGCTATTGCTAACACCAGTTTGCGAACTTGAACCATAGCCTCATCCTTTGTCTGAACACTCCCCGGCCTGCGAGAAGGTTGGTAACCGCTGCCATAAGGCATGGCGAGCCGATAGGTTACCGACGCGCTTCTGTTCTGCTAGGGACCAAGCATAGCGCTTGGCTAGAATCAATCTACAAATTGCCGCCAAGTATCTTTTACGCAAGGCCTTTTATCAACAACTGCGCCAGTTGCACGGCATTCAATGCGGCGCCTTTGCGTACGTTATCTGACGTCAGCCATAGATTTAGTTCCGCCGGGTCATCCACGCCCGCACGCACTCGGCCCACGTAGACCACGTCCTGGCCGACCGCATCGCCCACGGCGGTCGGGTAATCGCCCTCTTCGACCAGCTCAATGCCCGGTGCCGCCTCGAGTGCGCGGTTGACCGCCGCCAGATCGACCGGCGCGCCCAATTGCAACGACACAGTCAGGCTATCGCCAAAAAACACCGGTGCTTGAACGCAGGTTGCGGAAATCTTCAGTAAAGGAGTTTCCAGCACCGCACGCAATTCGTGGACCAGGCGTCGCTCCAGGGCGGTATGGCCCTGGGCGTCGGGCGTGCCGACTTGTGCCAGCAAGTTGAAGGCCATTTGCCGATCAAAGAACTTGGGCTCCAGCGGGCGTACGTTCAGCAGCTCTGCGGTCTGCCGGGCCAGCTCGCTGACAGCCTCACGGCCTTGGGCAGAGACAGCCAGGTTGGCGGTGACGCTGACGCGCTGGATCTCCAGCAAACCGCGCAGCGGCGCCAGGACTACCGCCAGGTTGGTGGCGGACGGGCTTGGGCTGCCCAGTTGGAACGGCCTTTTCAGACCGTCCAGCACATGGGCATTGGCTTCCGGCACCACTTGGGGCGCCTGCTCGGCCGGCAAGGCGCCGGAGAGATCGATCACCGAGCAGCCGGCGGCCGTGGCACGCGGGGCGAAACTCAAGGTTACCGCCGGACCGGCTGCGAAGAACGCCAATTGCGCTTTGCTGAAATCGAATTCATCGACTTCCTTGACCCGCACGTTTTTGCCACGAAACGGAACTGACGCACCGGCCGAGTTGCTGCCCGCCAGCAGGTACAAGGTGCCCACCGGGAAATCCAGCTCTTCAAGAATCTGCACCAGGGTTTCGCCCACGGTGCCGGTGGCGCCGATCACTGCAATTTCAAAAGTCTGGGTCATGGGGGCTGCCTCGGGCATTGCGGGGGAGCGGCACTTTACCGGGTGGCTGGGGGTGAGGCAATTAACCGGGGGTTTGCGGCGTGGCTGATGACCCCTTCGCGAGCAAGCCCGCTCCCACACTTGACCGAGTTCCAACGCTCAAATGCGCTCGACTGTCGGCGCGGGCTTGCCCGCAATGGGGCTGTAACGAACAACAAAAAACCCGCGCCTGTCACCAGAACGCGGGTTTCTTGTTTACCAGCAGCGATTAGCGCTCCAGCAAAATCCGCAGCATGCGGCGCAGCGGTTCAGCCGCGCCCCACAGCAACTGGTCGCCAACGGTGAACGCGCCCAGGTACTGGGTGCCCATGTTCAGCTTGCGCAGACGGCCAACCGGTACATTCAGGGTGCCGGTAACCTTGGTCGGGCTGAGCTCCTGCATGCTGATTTCGCGGTTGTTCGGCACCAGCTTGACCCACGGGTTGTGCTGGCTGATCAGCCCTTCGATATCGGCGATCGGCACGTCTTTGTTCAGTTTGATGGTCAGCGCCTGGCTGTGGCAGCGCATGGCGCCGATACGCACGCAGATACCGTCCACCGGGATCGGGCTCTTGAAGCGGCCCAGAATCTTGTTGGTTTCGGCCTGGGCTTTCCACTCTTCGCGGCTTTGGCCGTTCGGCAGTTCCTTGTCGATCCACGGGATCAGGCTACCGGCCAATGGCACACCGAAGTTCTCGGTCGGGTAGGCTTCGCTGCGCATGGCTTCGGCCACACGGCGGTCGATGTCGAGGATCGCGCTGGCCGGGTCGGCCAGTTGATCGGCAACGGCCGCGTGGGTCGCGCCCATTTGCTTGATCAGTTCGCGCATGTTCTGCGCACCCGCACCGGACGCCGCCTGATAGGTCATGGCGCTCATCCACTCGACCAGGCCCGCTTCGAACAAGCCGCCCAGGCCCATCAGCATCAGGCTGACGGTGCAGTTGCCGCCGACGTAGTTCTTGGTGCCCGCATCCAGCTGCTGGTCGATGACCTTGCGGTTGACCGGGTCGAGGATGATCACCGCGTCGTCCTGCATGCGCAGGCTGGAGGCGGCGTCGATCCAGTAACCCTGCCAGCCGGCTTCGCGCAGCTTGGGGAAGACTTCGCTGGTGTAGTCGCCACCCTGGCAGGTCAGAATCACATCGAGGGTTTTCAGCTCTTCAATGCTGTAGGCGTCCTTGAGCGGGGCAATATCCTTGCCCACGGACGGCCCTTGGCCACCTACGTTCGAAGTGGTGAAAAACACCGGCTCAATAAGATCGAAATCCTGCTCTTCCAGCATCCGCTGCATGAGCACGGAACCGACCATACCGCGCCAACCGATCAGACCTACACGTTTCATCGCAACTACACCTTGTTAAAAAGTGGGCCGCCTTGCAGCAACAACTGCAAGCGGGCCCGAGAGATTACAGATTCCGCAGCGCGGCGACTACTGCGTCGCCCATTTCTTGCGTGCCGACTTTGGTGCAACCCTGTGACCAAATGTCACCGGTGCGCAAACCCTGATCCAACACCAGGCTTACGGCCTTCTCGATAGCATCAGCCGCGTCGCTCAGGTTGAAGCTGTAACGCAGCATCATCGACACCGACAAAATGGTCGCCAATGGGTTGGCAATGCCTTGCCCTGCGATATCCGGCGCCGAACCGTGGCAAGGCTCGTACATGCCTTTGTTGTTGGTGTCCAGGGACGCCGACGGCAGCATGCCGATGGAACCGGTGAGCATCGAGGCCTGGTCGGACAGGATGTCGCCGAACAGGTTATCGGTGACGATCACGTCAAACTGCTTGGGTGCGCGCACCAGTTGCATGGCGGCGTTATCGACGTACATGTGGCTCAGTTCGACGTCCGGGTAGTCCTTGGCCACTTCTTCGACAATTTCGCGCCACAGCTGGCTGGAAGCCAATACGTTGGCTTTGTCGACGGAGCAGACCTTTTTACCGCGCACGCGGGCCATGTCGAAACCGACCCGGGCGATACGGCGGATTTCACTCTCGCTGTACGGCAGGGTGTCGTAGGCCTGACGCTCACCATTCTCCAACTCGCGCACGCCACGTGGCGAGCCGAAATAGATACCACCGGTCAGCTCGCGCACGATAAGGATATCCAGGCCCGCCACCACTTCCGGCTTGAGGCTCGACGCGTCGGCCAGTTGCGGATAGAGGATGGCCGGACGCAGGTTGCCGAACAGGCCCAGTTGCGCGCGAATTTTCAGCAGGCCGCGCTCAGGGCGGATATCACGCTCGATCTTGTCCCACTTCGGGCCACCCACAGCCCCCAGCAACACCGCATCAGCAGCACGGGCGCGGTCCAGCGTCTCGTCGGCCAGCGGCACGCCATGCTTGTCGATAGCCGCACCACCGATCACATCGTGGCTCAGTTCGAAGCCCAGGCTGTACTTGGTGTTGGCCAACTCCAGGACTTTGACCGCTTCGGCCATGATTTCCGGACCAATACCGTCGCCAGGAAGAATCAGAATCTGCTTGCTCATGCGTTCCTCATTTCATCAAGCGACCTGCCCGCAGGCAGGTCGGGAAAATTAATCAACGTTCGGCAAAAACCACCAGCACGTCGGTGCTGAAGGTGCCGTCGGCCTGAATCTCGTAGTAATCGCGCACTTCCTGCCCCATCGCCTGCTGCAGCTCAAGGATCGCGGTGCGCAAGGCCTGCGGAGTGCGCATGCGCTCGACCCAGGAGGTGTATTCCAGGCGCAGGCGTTGGCGACTGCTGGTGCGCACATGCAGGCCGGCCTCGCTGAGTTGACGCATCCACTCGGCGGCGTCGTAATCGCGCACGTGGCTGGTGTCGCGCAGCACTTCGACGGTTTGCAGGTAAGTGTCCAACAGCGGGCTGCCCGGTGACAAGACGTCGACAAAGGCCGCCACGCCGCCTGGCTTGAGTACGCGGCGCACTTCACGCAGGGCCAGGCCCAAGTCACTCCAGTGGTGCGCCGAGTAACGGCTGAACACGAAGTCGAACTCGCCGTCGGCGAATGGCAAGCGTTCGGCGCCGCCGCATACGGTGCGGATGTTATTCAGGCCGCGATCCACAGCGGCGGCACTGACCACGTCGAGCATCTGCTGGGACAGATCGTAGGCAACCACTTCTTTGACCAGCGGCGCTACCTGGAAACTCACATGACCGGCACCGCAGCCCAAGTCCAGCAGTCGTGCTGCGCCCTGCCCGGCCAGTTCGGCCTGGAGCAGCGCGAATTCGGTGCCTTGGGCGTGCACCGCACTGCTCAGGTACGCCGAGGCTTGCTCGCCGAATTGTTTTTGCACGACTTGGGTGTGGGCGGTGCGGGTCATGGTGAGCTTCCTTGAGACTTGTGTTGTTTGTACTGCCGTCTTCGCGGGCAAGCCCGCTCCCACATTCAACCGAGTTCCTTCCGTTGAAATGCGATCAAATGTGGGAGCGGGCTTGCTCGCGAAGGGGCCAGTCCGGTCTACATAGAATCACGCGTCGCGAAACAACCAGGGCTGGCTGGCCCGGTGTTTGGTTTCAAACGCGGCAATCGCATCGCCGTCCTGCAGGGTCAGGCCGATATCATCCAGGCCATTGAGCAGGCAGTGCTTGCGGAAGGCGTCCACTTCAAAGTGATAGACCTTGCCGTCCGGGCGCGTAACGGTCTGCGCAGCCAGGTCGACGGTCAACTGGTAGCCCACATCGGCTTCCACTTGCTTGAACAGTTCATCCACTTCAGCGTCGCTCAAGATGATCGGCAGCAAACCATTCTTGAAGCTGTTGTTGAAGAAGATGTCCGCGTAGCTCGGCGCGATGATGCTGCGAAAGCCATATTCTTCCAGGGCCCACGGCGCGTGTTCACGGCTGGAGCCGCAACCGAAGTTTTCCCGGGCGAGCAACACGCTGGCGCCCTGATAGCGCTCGGCGTTGAGCACAAAGTCCTTGTTCAGCGGGCGCTTGGAGTTGTCCTGGTAGGCGTAGCCCACGTCCAGGTAGCGCCACTCGTCGAACAGGTTGGGGCCAAAGCCGGTGCGCTTGATCGACTTCAAGAACTGCTTGGGAATGATCTGGTCGGTGTCAACGTTGGCACGGTCCAACGGCGCTACAAGACCTGTGTGTTGGGTAAAAGCTCTCATCGGGTTTTCCTCAGATCAATTCGCGAACGTCGATGAAACGACCGTTGACGGCAGCCGCGGCGGCCATGGCCGGGCTGACCAGGTGGGTACGCCCACCGGCGCCCTGACGCCCTTCGAAGTTACGGTTGGAGGTCGACGCGCAATGCTCGCCCGACTCCAAACGGTCCGGGTTCATCGCCAGGCACATCGAGCAGCCCGGCTCACGCCACTCAAAACCGGCCTCGAGGAAGATCTTGTCCAGGCCTTCGGCTTCGGCCTGGGCTTTGACCAGGCCCGAGCCTGGCACCACGATGGCTTGCTTGATGGTCGAGGCGACTTTACGGCCTTTGGCGATCACCGCCGCGGCACGCAGGTCTTCGATCCGCGAGTTGGTGCAGGAACCGATAAACACGCGGTCCAGCTGGATGTCGGTAATCGCCTGATTGGCTTTCAAGCCCATGTATTTCAAGGCGCGTTCGATCGAACCGCGCTTGACCAGGTCGGCCTCTTTAGCCGGGTCCGGCACGTTCTGGTCGACGGCCAGGACCATCTCCGGCGAGGTGCCCCAGCTGACTTGCGGCTTGATCTGCGCAGCGTCGAGCTCGACCACGGTGTCGAACACCGCATCGGCGTCGGAGACCAGGTCTTTCCAGGCTTCGACGGCGGCGTCCCAATCGGCGCCTTTCGGCGCGAATGGGCGGCCCTTGACGTATTCAACGGTCTTCTCGTCCGCCGCCACCATGCCCACGCGGGCACCGGCTTCGATGGACATGTTGCAGATGGTCATGCGGCCTTCGATGGAGAGGTCGCGAATCGCGCTGCCGGCGAACTCGATGGCATGGCCGTTACCACCGGCGGTGCCGATCTTGCCGATCACGGCGAGCACGATGTCCTTGGCGGTCACGCCGAACGGCAGCGTGCCTTCAACCAAGACCAACATGTTCTTCATTTTTTTGGCGACCAGGCACTGGGTGGCGAACACATGTTCCACCTCGGACGTGCCGATGCCATGGGCCAACGCGCCGAACGCACCGTGGGTGGAGGTGTGGGAGTCGCCGCAGACGACGGTCATGCCGGGCAAGGTCGCGCCCTGCTCCGGACCGATCACGTGAACGATGCCTTGACGCACGTCATTCATTTTGAATTCGGTGATGCCATATTCGTCGCAGTAATCGTCGAGGGTCTGCACTTGCAGGCGCGACACGGTGTCAACGATTGCGTCGATGCCGCCCTTGCGTTCAGGCGTGGTCGGTACGTTGTGGTCAGGGGTGGCGATGATCGAGTCGACGCGCCAAGGCTTGCGCCCGGCCAGCCGCAGGCCTTCGAACGCTTGTGGCGAGGTCACTTCATGGATGATGTGACGGTCGATATAAATCAGCGACGAGCCATCGTCGCGCCGTTTCACTTCATGGGAATCCCAAAGCTTGTCGTAAAGCGTTTTGCCGGCCATCAGTCGGTCCTCATCATCGGTCTTTCTATGCCCCGGGCCTTGAGACATTCAATAACCCTTTGGCTTGTGAGGCTGATGGTATGGCGCTACATTAAATAACTCAAATTCATATTTTTTATGCTTTGGATTACCAACTGGAATACCACCATGGACCTGGCCAACCTCAACGCTTTTATCGCCATCGCCGAGACCGGCAGCTTCTCCGGCGCCGGTGAACGCCTGCACCTGACCCAACCGGCCATCAGCAAGCGCATCGCCGGCCTGGAGCAACAATTAAAGGTGCGCCTGTTCGATCGCCTGGGCCGTGAAGTCGGCCTGACCGAAGCCGGGCGGGCTTTGCTGCCGCGCGCCTATCAGATCCTCAACGTGCTGGACGATACGCGCCGCGCCCTCACTAACCTGACCGGCGAAGTCAGCGGCCGGCTGACTCTGGCCACCAGCCACCATATCGGCCTGCACCGCCTGCCCCCGATCCTGCGTACCTTCACCCGCCAGTACCCCAACGTGGCGCTGGATATTCAGTTCCTCGATTCGGAAGTGGCCTACGAAGAAATCCTCCATGGTCGCGCCGAAGTGGCGGTCATTACCCTGGCGCCTGACCCGCACAATTTGGTCCGCGCCACGCCGGTGTGGGATGACCCACTGGATTTCGTCGTGGCACCGGAGCACAGCTTGACCGGCAACGGCACCGTCAATCTGGCCGATATTGCCAGGCACCCGGCGGTGTTCCCGGGCGGCAACACCTTTACCCACCATATCGTCAGCCGCCTATTCGAGGCCCAGGGCCTGACGCCGAACATCGCGATGAGCACCAACTACCTGGAAACGATCAAGATGATGGTGTCTATCGGCCTGGCCTGGAGCGTGCTGCCGCGCACCATGCTCGATGATCAAGTGGCAAGTATCGCTTTGCCGGGCATACAGCTCAGTCGCCAGCTAGGCTATATCGTGCACACCGAAAGGACGCTGTCGAACGCTGCGCGGGCGTTCATGAGCCTATTGGATGCACAGGTCGATCTGCCAGGGCTACCGGCATGAAACTGTGCGCCCTCAAGGTCTGAAACAACTCGCGCTGACCGCCCATTGAGCCAAGGCCCCGTGATAATGCGCAACCCCGTCGACTCCGTGCCACCCCTGCCCCGCATTTACGCCCTGGACCCTCAGGAGGCGGAAAAAAGCTGGGACAACGCCCCGCAATTGCTGGCGGCCCTCAACGCCGCCCGGCTGGGCGCGTGGTACTGGGAAATCGACACCGGCAGAATCAGTTGGTCAAGGGGCACTCAGGCGCTGTTCGGCTACGACCCCCGGCAACCGTTACCCAAGGACCTGGAATACCTCGACCTGCTCGCCCCGCAGGACCGTGAGCGGGTTGTGCGCGCTTTTCATGCGGTGCTGGCGGGAGAGCCATTCGAGCAGGCCATGCACCACCAGATACGGTGGCCGGATGGCAGCGATCACTGGCTGGAAATCAGTGGCAGCCTGACACTGGACAAGAGCGGTCGGCGCCGCATGATCGGCGTGATCCGCGAGACCACCCGCCAGCACGAGCGCGAACGTGCCCTCATGCAGTCGGAAAAACGCTTCGCCACGCTGTTTCACCTGTGCCCCAACATGGTCCTGCTGACCCGTCAATCCGACGGGCTGATCAGCGAAGCCAACCAGTATTTCGAGATGCACTTCGGCTGGCCCCTGGCTCACGCCATCGGCCGCACCACCTTGGAGCTGGGTTTGTGGCGACACCCTGAAGAACGTGCGCTGCTGGTCAAGGCCACGCAGCGCAAAGGCGAACCCATCACCATGGAGGTGCAGTTCTGCGACAGCCACGGCCAGATCCATGATGGCACCCTCAGCGCGCAGAAAGTCGAGCTGGAGGGCGAGGCTTACTTGATCAGCACCTTTCTCGACACCACCGAACGCAAAAACGCCGAACAAGCCCTCAAGGACAGCCAGGAGCGCCTCGACCTCGCCCTGGATTCGGCGCAACTGGGCACCTGGGACTGGCACATTCCCACGGGCATGCTCTACGGCTCGGCCCGTGCCGCCCAACTGCACGGGCTCCCACCGGAACCCTTCCACGAGTCCTTCGATGCATTTTTTGAGGGCATGTCCGATGCCGACCGCGAAGGCATGCGCAATGCCTACCGCAGTTTGCGTGAAGGCCAGGACGGTAACTACCAGTTGACCTACCGCGTACTCACAGAGGACGGCATTCCTCGTTACCTGGAAAGTCGCGCCCGTCTGTATCGCGACGACTCCGGCAAACCGCTGCGCATGGCCGGCACGTTGCTGGATATCACTGACCAGGTGGAGCGCGAACAACGCCTCACCGCGTCCGAAGAGAAATTCGCCAGCCTGTTCCAGGCCAGCCCCGACCCGATCTGCGTCACGTGCCTGGACAGTGGCGCCTTTATTGAAATCAACCCCGCCTTCACCCAGACCTTTGGCTGGACGGTCGCCGAGGTCATCGACAAAAGCGCTGATCAAATCGGCCTATGGGATGAATCGAGCAAGCGCCTGCAGCGCATCGAACAGGTGATTCGCGAGCAGGCGCTGAGCAATGTGGCGATCGTGGTGCACCACAAGAATGGCCAATGCCTGACCTGCATGATCGCCAGCCGGCTGATCACGGTTGGAACCCAATCGTGTATCGTCACCACCCTGCGCGACATCACCCAGCAACAACGCTCGGAGGCCGCGCTGAAGGCCAGTGAAGAAAAATTTGCCAAGGCCTTCCATTCCAGCCCCGACGCTATTTCGATTACCGAACGTGACACCGGCCGCTATGTCGAAGTCAACGACGGCTTTTGCCGCCTGACCGGGTATCGCGCCGAAGAAGCCATTGGCCTCACGCTGCACCAGATTGGCATCTGGGCCGATGAAAACCAGCGCGCTGCGCTGTTGGCCGAACTGCAGATCAAAGGCCGTATCCATCACCTGGAAATGCTCTGGCACAACAAACGTGGCGAGGTGTTGGCCGTAGAAGTCTCGGTAGAACCGATCACCCTGAATGAAACGCCGTGCCTGCTGCTGACCGCGCGGGACGTAAGCCTGCTGAAAAACGCCCAGGCGCAGATTCGTCACCTGGCCTACCACGACCCGCTGACCAACCTGCCCAATCGCGCCTTGCTGATGGATCGCCTGAGCCAGCAGATCGCCCTGCTCAAGCGCCATAACCTGCGCGGCGCGTTGCTGTTCCTCGACCTCGACCACTTCAAACACATCAACGATTCCCTCGGCCACCCGGTGGGCGACACCGTGCTGAAAATCGTCACCGCGCGCCTGGAAGCCAGCGTGCGCATGGAGGACACCGTTGCGCGCCTGGGTGGGGATGAATTTGTGGTATTGCTCAGTGGCCTGGAAGGTACGCGGGCGCAAGTCAGCGCCCAAGTGCAGGAGCTGGCCGACACCTTGCGCGAATTGCTCTCGGAGCCGATGTTCCTCGATGGCCACCGCTTGCAGGTCACGCCCAGTATTGGCGTGGCGCTGATTCCCGACCACGGCTCCACGCCGGCCGACCTGCTCAAACGCGCCGACATTGCCCTGTATCGCGCCAAGGACTCGGGGCGTAACACCATACAAATGTTCCACAACAGCATGCAAAAAACCGCCAGCGAGCGCCTGCGCATGGAGACCGACCTGCGCCTGGCCTTGTCACGCGGCGAATTCAGCGTGCATTACCAGCCGCAAGTGGATGCGCGCGGTAACAAAATCGTCGGCGCCGAGGCGCTGGTACGCTGGCAGCATCCGCAGCTGGGTGCGCAGTCACCGTCCGAATTCATCAAGGTCCTGGAAGACAGCGGTCTGATCCTGGAAGTCGGCACCTGGATTCTCGATCAAGCCTGCGGCGCGTTTGCGCAACTGATTGCCGACGGACTGGTCGACCCACTGAATTTCAGCCTGTGCGTGAACATCAGTCCCCGGCAGTTTCGCCAGAACGACTTCGTGGAGCGGGTGGAGCACAGCCTCAAGCAGTACCAGTTGCCCCACAGCCTGCTCAAACTGGAAATCACCGAAGGCATCGTGATCCAGAACCTCGACGATACCGTGGCCAAGATGCGCCGCCTGAAAAAACTCGGCGTCAGCTTTGCGATGGACGACTTCGGCACCGGCTATTCGTCGCTGACCTACCTCAAGCGCCTGCCGGTCGATGCGCTGAAGATCGACCAGTCCTTTGTACGCGACGCGACCCATGACCCCAACGACGCAGAAATCATCCGCGCCATTGTGGCCATGGCCCGCAGCCTGAACCTGGAGGTGATCGCCGAGGGCGTGGAAACCCCGGAACAACTGGCGTTCCTGCAAAAGCTGGGCTGCCATTTGTTCCAAGGGTATTTGCACAGCCGCCCATTACCGATCGAGGACTTCAGGCGGTTGCTGATCTGAGGCGCATCCGCCTCATTGCCTGTCTCGGTCAATCCGCGGCCATCAAACGATCAAGCAGCAGCCGGAGGGGGCATGCCCAACAAACGACCGACCTGTTGCAAGTCGGTTTCCCGACGCATCACGGTGAACAGCTCCACCGCCTCGGGATAATTGCGTGTGAGCATCGCCAGCCATTGCTTCAAACGACCCGGCGCCTGCTTTTCGGTCAACTGCGCCACCGATTGGCGCCAGAACTCCTGGAGCATCGGCTGCATTTCGGCCCAGGTCATTTCCACCACCTCTTCACCCGCCTTCGCCGCCACAATCTGCCGCGCCAGGTCGGGACGTGCCACCAGGCCACGGCCGAGCATGATGTCGTCGGCGCCGCTGATTTCGCGGCAACGCTTCCAGTCTTCGACGCTCCAGATATCGCCATTGGCGAACACCGGCACCTTGACCACGTCCTGCACGCGCGGGATCCACTCCCAGTGAGCGGGCGGCTTGTAGCCATCGGCCTTGGTCCGTGCATGCACCACAATATGTGCCGCACCGCCTTCAGCCAGGGCCGTGGCACACACCAGCGCACCGTCCGGGCTGTCGAAGCCCAGGCGCATCTTGGCGGTGACCGGAATATGCGCAGGCACTGCGCGGCGTACATGCTCGACAATCTGGTTAAGCAGCTCCGGCTCCTTGAGCAATACCGCACCGCCACGGGATTTGTTAACGGTCTTGGCCGGGCAACCGAAGTTCAGGTCGATCACCTGCGAACCCAGCTCACAGGCCAACGCCGCGTTTTCCGCCAGGCAGACCGGGTCGGAACCCAGCAACTGCACGCGCAGCGGCACGCCCGCTGCGGTGTGGGCACCGTCCAGCAGTTCCGGGGCGAGCTTGTGGAAATAGGCCGGCGTGAGCAGGCGGTCATTGACGCGAATAAATTCGGTCACGCACCAGTCAATACCGCCCACGCGGGTCAACACGTCCCGCAGGATGTTGTCGACCAACCCCTCCATGGGCGCCAAAGCAATTTGCATGGAAAACACTCAACAAAAATCGTGGCGCAGTTTACTGGGTTTCCCAGCGTAACCGTTAACCCCCTGTCAGGGCGGGACCATAGCCGTCGAGAAATTCAGCCGGCATGCGCTTGGGCTTGCCGCTGGACAGCTCGATGCAGACAAAGGTGGTGTGCGCGCGTAGCAAGGTCGCGCCGTCACGGGGGCGAACCAGTTGGAAGCGGCGAGTCATTTTCAGGCGCTGGTCCCAGTCGACGATCCAGGTGGCCAGTTGCAGCTCGTCGCCCTCATAGCCCGCCGCCAGGTAGTCGATCTCATGACGCACCACGGCCATCGCGCGGTCCAGGCGGCGGTACTCGGTGAGGTCCAGCCCCAGCCGCTGGGAATGGCGCCAGGCGCAACGCTCCAACCAGGACACGTACACCGCGTTATTGGCGTGCCCCAGGCCGTCGATGTCTTCAGCGGCGACCTGCAGATCAATGATAAACGGCGTTGCCAAATCCCAGCCCATGCCTTGCTCCAGTCGATTAATGTCGGCGGGAGCAGTGTATCAGGCGGTTTGCCGCGCCTGTAAACGGCAGCCGGCCAGGAGCGTCAGTACGCCGTCGATCACCCGCGGGTCGGCCAGCACCTTCTTATGGCCGCCCTGCTCCAGGCGCAGCAGACGGCTGTCGAACCAGGCGTCATGAATGGCTTGCGAAGCTTTGACCGGAACAAAGGTGTCGTCTTCGGCGTGCACGATCAGGCCCGGAAGGTTCATCTGGTAGTGAGCGACGTCCAAGTGCTTGAGCGGCATGCCGAAAGTCAATTCGACTTCGCGGATAAACGCGGCGCGCGCACGGGCCGGCAAGCCCACCATACCGGCAAACCCCCGCAGCACATCGAGGAACCGCGACGGTGCCGCAATGCTGACCAACGCCTCGGTACGCAACCCCAACTGCACCGCCAGCAGCGCACTGGCGCCGCCCATGGAATGCCCCACGACCGCCTGCAGCGGTGGTAACTCCGCGGCGGCTTCGAGCATCGCGCGAGCAAACAGCAGCACATGCGCTTCACGCCCAGGCGAACGGCCATGGGCCGGCCCATCCAGGGCAATCACCGAATAACCGTTATCCACCAGCGCGGTGATCAGACTGGCGAACTGCGTGGGACGCCCTTCCCAACCGTGCATCAGCAACACGGCGGGCCCTTGCCCCCAGCGCAACGCCGACAGACCAAAACGCAGGGTGATGCGCTCCGATTGCGCCAGCAGCGGTAACTCCCAATCACGCGGCGGCAGGTTGCGAGGCGTCATGAACGTGCGGCGCAACTTACTCGCCACCGTGCGCGGCGCCAAGCGGCCGACGGTGCCATTGAAACCACGAATCCAGGTTAATGCGCCCATCATGCGACTCCCCTTTTTAACGTACCGCCGACTTGGCAGCGCGTAACACGCGGTCCGACAATTCGCCCGGGCCGAGGGCCCGCGCCAAGGCCAGGCCGCCGATCATCAGGGCCATATCCGCCAGAGCTTTGTCGGTGTCCTCCGGGCTGGCGGCCAACTGGGCGGCCATCAACTCCGTATGTTCGTTGAGCGCCAGGCGAAACTCATCCGGCAGGCGGCTCATCTCGCCCACCGTTGCCGGGATCGGGCAGGCCTGGTCCGTCGAGTCGCGGTGTTTGCGCGACAGGTAGAACGCCGCCACCAGGCTTCTGCGTTCCTCGCCGGTGAGGCTTGCGTCCATATCGTCAATGGAGGCACGACGCCGGGCCAGCAACTGCGTGAAGGCCTCCAGCATCAACGCGTCTTTGCTTTCAAAGTGCGCGTAGAACCCGCCGACCGTGAGCCCGGCTGCACCCATGACTTCACCGACGCTCGGCTCGGCAGGGCCGCGCTGGATCAACGCCGCGCTGGCAGCCTGCAAAATGCGTTCGCGGGTTTGCGCTTTTTTATCGCTCATCGTTGCCTCCGTCTGTCATGGGTTAAATATTATTACCATAATAATATTTCGCAAGCCACCCACTTAACCGCTCGTCCGAGCAGCACCGATGAGAACGCATGGAATAAAGCGCCTGCCGCCACCGTTTGCGATGCGGCGAGCCGAGGCCAACTGACTGGAAGCCTTGTGCGCCAATATGTGCGGGTTCGATGGGGAGATTTGGGGGTGGGTGTAAAAAACCCAAACGCCAGACAAACAAAAGGGCCATTCAATAATTGAATGACCCTTAAAAATCCCGCAGAGCGGGTAATCGTGGCGTCCCCTAGGGGACTCGAACCCCTGTTACCGCCGTGAAAGGGCGGTGTCCTAGGCCACTAGACGAAGGGGACACAAACCTTCTATACAACGTGATCAGGCTGAGTCTGATCAGCTCAAGGACGGTGTGGCCGGAACCTTGAACGTGTAAATTGGTGGAGCTAAACGGGATCGAACCGTTGACCTCTTGCATGCCATGCAAGCGCTCTCCCAGCTGAGCTATAGCCCCGGATTTTTCGCCTCGCGGCGCAGCAGACCTTGCGAGCTGCTTGTTGAAACTGGCGTCCCCTAGGGGACTCGAACCCCTGTTACCGCCGTGAAAGGGCGGTGTCCTAGGCCACTAGACGAAGGGGACAAAACCTTCTGTACAACCGATCAGCGCTGAGAACTGATCAATTCAAGGCCGGTGTGGCCAGACCTTGAACCTGTAAATTGGTGGAGCTAAACGGGATCGAACCGTTGACCTCTTGCATGCCATGCAAGCGCTCTCCCAGCTGAGCTATAGCCCCTCATCGGTGAGGACGGGGCGAATCTTAATGGCGGTTTGGAAGTGTGTCAAATTTATTTTCAACAATTTCCAAAATTTTTTGCCGGGATAACAATCACTTACCGCCCAAACCCCGGAAAACCGGGGTTTGGCCGTTACAACCGGTTGCTTAGCCGATAGCGCCCAGCAACTTTTCCCACTCTTTGTTTTCTTTCTTCGACACACCACCAAGCAAATCAAGGGCTTGGCGCAGACGGAAACGCGTGAGGTCCGGGCCGAGAATTTCCATCGCATCGAGTACCGATACCGAACTGGCCTGCCCGGTAATAGCGGCAAACATCAGCGGCATGGCATCGCGCAACTTCAGCTCAAGGGACTCGACCACCGCCTGGATCGTCGCAGTAATCGCCTCTTTCTCCCACTGACGCAGGCTTTCGAGCTTCCACAGGATCAACTGCATCAACTGGCGAACCTGGTCACCCGAGAGCTTCTTGGATTCAAACAGCTTGGGATCCGGGTTCACGCCACCAGCAAAGAAGAAACTGGCCAACGGTGCGACCTGGCTGAACGTCTCCACCCTGCCCTGCACCAGCGGTGCGATCTTCATCATGTACTCGGGGTTCAACGCCCACTGCTGCACGCGGCTGGCGAACTCTTCCACCGGCAGGTCACGCAGCCACTGGCCATTGAGCCACGACAGCTTCTCGATATCGAAAATCGGCCCGCCCAAAGAGACACGGGACAGGTCGAAGTTATCGACCATTTCCTGCAGCGAGAACTTCTCGCGCTCGTCCGGCATCGACCAGCCCATGCGGCCCAGGTAGTTGAGCATCGCCTCAGGCATGAAGCCCATGCGCTCGTAGAACGTCACCGACGTCGGGTTCTTGCGCTTGGAGAGCTTGCTCTTGTCCGGGTTACGCAGCAGCGGCATGTAGCACAACTGCGGTTGTTCCCAGCCAAAGTACTCGTACAGCAGAATCAGTTTGGGCGCCGACGGCAGCCATTCTTCGCCGCGCAGCACGTGGGTGATGCCCATCAGGTGGTCGTCGACCACGTTGGCCAGGAAGTACGTCGGCAGGCCGTCGGTCTTCATCAGCACCTGCATGTCCATGCGGTCCCACGGGATCTCGACGTCACCGCGCAGCATGTCCGGCACCACGCACACGCCTTCGCTCGGCACTTTCATGCGGATAACGTGAGGCTCGCCGGCAGCCAGGCGCTGGGCCACTTCTTCTTTCGAGAGCAGCAGCGCGCGGCCGTCATAGCGTGGGGTTTCGCCACGCGCCTGTTGCTCGGCGCGCATCTGGTCCAGCTCTTCGGCGGTGCAGAAGCACGGGAAAGCATGGCCCATGTCGACCAATTGCTGGGTGTACTGCTTGTAGATCTCGCTGCGCTCGCTCTGGCGATACGGGCCGTGCGGGCCACCGACGTCCGGGCCTTCCGCCCAGGTAATGCCCAGCCAGCGCAGTGCATCAAAAATCTGCTGCTCCGACTCACGGGTCGAACGCAGTTGATCGGTGTCTTCGATCCGCAGGATGAATTCACCGCCGTGCTGCTTGGCAAAGCAGTAGTTGAACAGGGCGATGTAAGCAGTGCCGACGTGGGGATCCCCAGTAGGCGATGGCGCAATGCGCGTGCGGACGGTGGTCATGGCAGGTCTCGAATGGGCGATAAAACTGAAAATTCAAACAAGGGGCGAATGGTAACAGCCTGGGGTGCTTGGGCTCCAGCGTGGGTGATTCTGGTGGACCGCGGTGCCGCCCTTAGCGAGCAAGCCCGCTCCCACATTCGACCACATTCTCATGCTGGCAATCGGTCAACCGTGGGAGCGGGCTTGCTCGCGAAGAGGCCATCACCGCCGCTGCCAATCAAACAGCCAACAACCGCTCCCGCAACTTGCCGATCTCGTCCCGTGTCTGCGCGGCGGCTTCGAACTCAAGATCCCGCGCCAGCTGGTACATCTTCTCTTCCAACTGCCGGATACGCTTGGTGATCTCACTCGGCGAGCGCAATTCGTTCTCGTACTTGGCGCTCTCTTCCGCCGCCTTGGCCATGCCCTTGCGCTTCTTGCTGCGCGAGCCGGGCACAGTGGCGCCTTCCATGATGTCGGCAACGTCCTTGAACACGCCCTTGGGCGTAATGCCATTCTCCAGGTTGAAGGCAATCTGCTTGTCACGGCGGCGCTCGGTCTCGCCAATTGCCCGCTCCATGGAGCCGGTGATGCGATCCGCGTAGAGAATCGCCCGGCCATTGAGGTTACGCGCCGCACGCCCGATGGTCTGGATCAGCGAGCGCTCGGAACGCAGGAAGCCTTCCTTGTCGGCATCGAGGATCGCCACCAGCGACACCTCCGGCATGTCCAGGCCTTCGCGCAACAGGTTGATCCCCACCAGCACATCAAAAGTACCCAGGCGCAGGTCGCGGATAATCTCGACGCGCTCCACGGTGTCGATGTCGGAGTGCAAATAGCGCACGCGCACGCCGTGGTCGGCCAGGTAGTCAGTCAAGTCTTCGGACATGCGCTTGGTCAGCGTGGTGACCAACACCCGCTCTTCCAGGGCCACGCGCTTGGTGATTTCCGAGAGCAGGTCATCGACCTGAGTCAGCGCCGGGCGGATCTCGATTTGCGGGTCCACCAGGCCGGTCGGGCGCACCAGTTGCTCAATCACGCGCCCCGCATGCTCCGCTTCGTAGTTACCCGGGGTGGCCGAAACAAAGATCGTCTGCGGGCTGATGCTTTCAAACTCGTCGAAGCGCATCGGCCGGTTATCCAGCGCCGAAGGCAGGCGGAAGCCATATTCCACCAGGGTTTCTTTACGCGACCGGTCACCTTTGTACATCGCGCCCACCTGCGGCACGCTGACGTGGGACTCGTCGATCACCAGCAAGGCGTCGTCCGGCAGGTAATCAAACAGGGTCGGCGGCGCCTGCCCGGAGTCGCGCCCCGAGAGGTAGCGCGAGTAGTTTTCGATGCCGTTGCAGTAACCCAGCTCCAGGATCATCTCCAGGTCGAAGCGAGTACGCTGCTCCAGGCGCTGGGCTTCCACCAGTTTGTTGTTGGCACGCAGGTATTCCAGGCGCTCGGCCAACTCGACCTTGATGCCCTCGATGGCGCCCATCAGGGTTTCACGCGGGGTCACGTAGTGGCTTTTCGGGTAGAAGGTGAAGCGCGGCAGCTTGCGGATCACCTCGCCGGTCAGCGGGTCGAAGGCCGACAGGCTCTCGACTTCATCGTCGAACAGCTCGATGCGGATCGCTTCCAGGTCGGATTCGGCCGGGTAGATGTCGATCACATCGCCGCGTACGCGGAAGGTGGCGCGGGCAAAGTCCATGTCGTTGCGGGTGTATTGCAAGCTCGTCAGGCGCCGCAGCAGCTCGCGCTGGTCGAGTTTGTCGCCACGGTCGACGTGCAACACCATCTTCAAATAGGTTTCCGGGCTGCCCAGGCCGTAGATGCACGACACCGTGGTGACGATGATCGCGTCCTTGCGCTCCAGCAGCGCCTTGGTCGCCGACAGCCGCATCTGCTCGATGTGGTCGTTGATCGACGCATCCTTCTCGATAAAGGTATCGGAGGACGGCACATACGCTTCGGGCTGGTAGTAGTCGTAATAGGAAACGAAGTATTCCACTGCGTTGTTCGGGAAAAACGCCTTGAACTCGCCGTAGAGCTGCGCGGCCAGGGTCTTGTTCGGCGCCAGCACCAAGGTCGGCCGATTGGTCTGCGCAATCACGTTGGCGATGCTGAAGGTCTTGCCTGAACCGGTCACCCCGAGCAGCGTCTGGTGCGCCAGGCCGGCTTCGATGCCTTCAACCATCAGGCGAATGGCTTCGGGTTGGTCGCCGGCGGGTTCAAAACGGGTGACGAGCTGGAAATCCGACATAACGTACCTCGTGAAGTCACCCCAGACTCAATACCGCCAGGGACGAAATAGCTCAGCAACCCGCGAATAGTTATCGCAGGCTGCAGGAAAAAACCATGATAGCTGTAGAAGTGGTGACGAATGTGACGGGTTTCAAGGCAATCGTCCTACCTGCCGTGGTTGACCAATGTTGCAATAAGACTAACGGTCGGCAAATAAACCGAAAAACTTGGCCGAAAAGCCATTTCGGCTGTCGCCCTCAGCCTGGATGGCCTCTATACTAGCTCCCCGTTTGTGCACCGCTCTAGTGCATTCGGCTGGAGCGCGACACGTCCCTCCATTCCCCCATAGAGCTGCCGCAAAAATGAGCCTGTTCTCCGCTGTCGAAATGGCACCACGCGATCCAATCCTGGGCCTCAACGAAGCATTCAACGCCGACACCCGAACCACCAAGGTCAACCTTGGCGTGGGCGTTTACTGCAACGAGGAGGGGAAGATTCCACTCTTGCGTGCCGTTGCCGAAGCGGAAGCCATTCGCGTGGCGCAACACGCCGCCCGTGGCTACTTGCCAATCGACGGCATCGTGGCGTACGACCAGGCCGTGCAAACGCTGCTGTTCGGCGCTGACTCGCCGCTGCTGAGCGCCGGCCGTGTCATCACCGCACAAGCGGTCGGCGGCACCGGCGCGCTGAAAATCGGCGCCGACTTCCTCAAGCAACTGCTGCCCAACGCCGTCGTCGCCATCAGCGACCCGAGCTGGGAAAACCACCAGGCGCTGTTCGAAAAAGCCGGCTTCCCGGTGCAAACCTATCGCTACTACGACGCCGCCACCCACGACGTGAACCGTGCCGGTCTGCTCGAAGACCTCAACGCCCTGCCGCCACAGTCCATCGTGGTGCTGCACGCGTGCTGCCACAACCCGACCGGCGTCGACCTGAGCCCGGCCGACTGGCAAAACGTGCTGGACGTGGTCAAGGCCAAGAACCTGGTGCCGTTCCTCGACATGGCCTACCAGGGCTTCGGCGACGGCATCCACGAAGACGCCGCAGCGGTGCGCCTGTTCGCTGAATCGGGCCTGACCTTCTTTGTGTCCAGCTCGTTCTCCAAGTCGTTCTCGCTGTACGGCGAACGTGTGGGCGCGCTGTCGATCGTCAGCGAATCCAAGGAAGAAAGCGCGCGCATCCTGTCCCAGGTCAAGCGTGTAATCCGCACCAACTACTCCAACCCGCCAACCCACGGCGCGGCCATCGTAGCGGCAGTGCTGAACAACCCTGAGCTGCGCGCCCAGTGGGAAGCCGAACTGGCTGAAATGCGCCTGCGCATCCGTGGCATGCGTGAGCAGATGGTCGCCGAACTGGCCAAAGCAGCGCCAGGCCACGACTTCAGCTTCGTCGGCCGCCAGCGCGGGATGTTCTCCTACTCCGGCCTGACGGTTGAGCAAGTCACCCGCTTGCGCACCGAGTTTGGTATCTATGCACTGGACACTGGCCGCATCTGTGTGGCGGCGCTGAACCAGTCGAACATTGGCGCGGTAACAAAGGCGATTGTTCAGGTTCTATAAACCTGACGGTGCTAAACGAAGGGAAGCCGCGGCTTCCCTTTTTTAATGCCTGTCGCAAAACACCCCGCTCCCCTAGACTGAACCTCGACTGCCCCTTTGCTGTGAGAGCCCTATGAGAAACGACGACTTGGACCTGCGCGCCGACCGCGACGAACTGGATGATTTCACCCCGCGCGCGCCGCAAGCCAAGCGCCAGAAAAGCCTGGTGCTGCAAGTCGCCCTCGGCGTGTTCCTTGGCGGCCTGGCCTTGTGGCTGGTGCAACTGGGCGCGACGGCGATCATGGCCAAATTGGCGATGGGCACCTTCCAGTTCGGCGGCTGACAGCGATCCCCTGTGGGAGCCGGCTTGCCTGCGATTACGCCAGGCCTGCCGATACCTCTATCGCTGATACACCGTTATCGCAGGCAAGCCAGCGCCCACACTGGCGCTACTTGGCTTGCAGAGCGCGCGCTTCCAACAACTTCACAAAGCTGTTCAAACTCTGCGACACCGTGCCCCGCCGCCAGATCAGCCAGGTGTGCAGAATGCGGAACGCGTCGCTCAACGGCCACACACTCACCGCCGTAAACCCCGGCATGCTTTCCAGCATGCTGCGCGGCATCAGCGCCAGGCCGGCGCCGGCGCTGACGCAGGCGAGCATGCCGTGGTAGGACTCCATCTCGAAAATCTTGCCCGGCACCGCACCATCCTGTGAGAACCACCGTTCGAAGTGATGGCGATACGAGCAGTTCGCGCGAAAGGTGTAGATGCTCTCCCCCGCCACATCCTGGCCGCGGGTGATCGGCGCGTGATGCAGCGGCGCAATCACCACCATTTCCTCTTCAAACACCGCCACGCCCTCCAGCGTGGCATGCAGCACCGGGCCGTCGACAAATGCCGCCGCCAGGCGCCCCGACAACACGCCTTCGATCATCGTGCCCGACGGCCCGGTGCTCAGGTCCAACTCGACCTTGGCGTACTTCTGGTTATACGCCGCGAGCAACGCCGGGATACGCACGGCGGCGGTGCTCTCCAGCGAGCCGAGGGCAAACGCGCCCTGGGGCTCCTCACCCGCCACCGTCGCGCGGGCTTCTTGCACCAGGTCGAGAATACGCCGCGCATAGCCGAGGAAATTCCACCCGGCCGGTGACAGACGCAGGCGGCTTTTCTCGCGGATAAACAATTCCACGCCCAAGTCTTGTTCCAGTTGCTTGATCCGCGTGGTCAGGTTCGACGGCACGCGATGAATCAACTGCGCGGCGGCGCTGATGCTGCCTTGCTCGGCAACCGCCTTGAAGATTTCCAGCTGCACCAGATCCAAGTCATTCTCCAATCGTGAACGTATTGCTTAATATTATTCAGTTTCCAGAAAATATGCAGCCCCGTAGGCTAAACCCATTCCACTCATTCAGCCGGACGGTGCCATGAACGCGATGACTCAACAGACCCACGCCTTGTCGATCAACCCCGCCAACGGCGAAACGGTCGGCAGCTACCCTTACGAAACCGAGGCGCAACTGGACGCCGCGCTCAACCGCGCCACCGACGCCTTCCGCACCTGGCGCCGCCAGCCGGTCAGCCAGCGCGCCGAGCGGCTGCTGGCCCTGGCCAGTGCGCTGCGTGACCAAGCCGAAGACATGGCGCAGATGATCACCCTGGAAATGGGCAAACCCATCGCCCAGGCTCGCGCCGAAATCGAAAAATGCGCACACCTCAGCGAATGGTATGCCGCCCACGGCCCGGCCATGCTCGCGCCGGAGCCAACGCAGGTGGACAACGGCAGTGCCCAGATCGAATACCGCCCGCTGGGCCCGATCCTCGCGGTGATGCCGTGGAACTTCCCGGTCTGGCAAGTGCTGCGCGGCGCCGTGCCTACGATGCTCGCCGGCAACACCTACGTGCTCAAACACGCGCCGAATGTCATGGGCAGCGCCTACCTGATGAAAGCGGCGTTCCAGAAAGCCGGGTTCGCTGAAGGCCTGTTCGAAGTGATCAACGTGACCCAGGACGGCGTCTCCACCGCCATCGCCGACCCACGCATCGCCGCCGTCACGTTAACCGGCAGCGTCCGCGCCGGCATGGCCATCGGCTCCCAGGCCGGTGCCGCGCTGAAAAAATGCGTGCTCGAACTGGGCGGCTCCGACCCGTTTATCGTGCTCAACGACGCCGACCTCGATGCCGCCGTCCAGGCCGCCGTGATCGGGCGTTTCCAGAACAGCGGCCAGGTCTGCGCCGCCGCCAAGCGCCTGATCATCGAAGACGGCGTGGTAGAAGCCTTCACCGCTAAATTCCTCGAAGCCAGCCGCGCCCTGGTCATGGGCGACCCGACAGCTTCCAGCACCTACGTCGGCCCGATGGCGCGCTTCGACCTGCGCGACGAGTTGCACGGCCAGGTCCAGGCCACCCTGGACGAAGGCGCGACCCTGCTGCTGGGCGGCCACAAAGTACCCGGCGCCGGCAACTACTATGCGCCCACCGTACTGGCCAACGTCACCGACCAGATGACCTCGTTCAAACAGGAACTGTTTGGCCCCGTGGCCTCGATCATCACCGCCCGCGATGCCGACCACGCCGTGGCCCTGGCCAACGACAGCGAGTTTGGCCTGACGGCGAGCGTCTTCACCACCGACTCGGCCAAGGCACGCGACATCGCCAACCAACTGGAAACCGGCGGGATCTTCGTCAACGCCTTCAGCGTCTCGGACCCTCGGGTCGCGTTCGGCGGCATCAAGAAAAGCGGGTTTGGGCGGGAGTTGTCGCACTTTGGCGTGCGCGAATTCTGCAACGCGCAGACGGTGTGGCTGGATCGCAAGTAAGTCTCTGAGGCTGGCCGTGATAGTTGGCGCAAGCCAACTACCGGTGGCGAGCGGGCGTGCCCTGCTCGCCAGCAACTTACGGCCCTTGCCCTGGCGTTTGGCGCTGGCCTTGCCACCACACGCCCGGCGGCCCCGCTGATCGACGGGTATGGGGTACGCAGATCAAGCTCCCCCTGCCGGTCACGATCGACTACCATACCGCGCCGGTTCCCAAATGGGACTAATAGGGAATTCGACGCGCAGCCCATCGCGCCAATCGAAACTGCCCCCGCAACTGTAGGTGCCGAGCCTGCTCCACATCGCCACTGGGCATTGCCCGGGAAGGCCGGAGCGAGGCGATGACGCATCAGTCAGGAGACCTGCCGGCCCAGTAACTCACTAACCGGCGGGGTGTCCGGGAAGGACGTCCTCGCCTGCCTGAACCGCAGCCTTCGAGGGGGTGTTTCCGAACCGTACCGCTCCAGTTCCACGTACGGTCCATACGGAGATTGCCCCATGCTGCCTCGCATTACCGCCCTGCTCACCGGCCTGGGCTTCTGCGCCCTGGCCCACGCGGCCCCCACTCATTACCCGCTGACGGTGCAGAACTGCGGCAGCACGCTGACCTTCGCGCAAGCCCCCGCACGCAGCGTAACCATCGGCCAGGCGGCCACTGAAATGCTCTATGCCCTGGGCGTGGCGAACACGGTGGTCGGCACCTCGCTGTGGTTCAACAGCGTACTGCCGACGTTCAAGGCGCAGAACGACACCATCGAGCGCCTGGCCGATAACGAGCCAAGCTTCGAAGCGGTGATCGCCAAGCGCCCGCAACTGGTGGCCGCCGAGCTGGAATGGGTGGTCGGCCCACAGGGCGTGGTTGGCACCCGCGAGCAATTCCACGAGCTGAAGATTCCCACCTACCTGCTGCCCTCCGACTGCGAAGGCAAGGACAACCTGGTGGGTGCCGACGGCACGCGGCTGGAGCCGTTTCGCATCGACACAATTTATAAAAGCATCCGTCAACTGGCCGAGATCTTCGATGTACAGGATCGCGGCCAGCAACTGAACGACGAACTCAAGGCGCGCCTGGCCAACGCTGTCGCCACCGCGCAGAGCAAAGGCCTCAAGCAGGCCAGCGCACTGGTCTGGTTCTCCAGCGCCGAGATGGCCAGCGACCCGTACGTCGCCGGCCACAAAGGTGTGCCCGAATTCATCCTGGAAACCCTGGGCCTGCACAACGTTGTGCAGTCCGATGAAGAGTGGCCCGCCGTCGGCTGGGAAACCCTCGCCAAGGCCAACCCGACCTTCCTGGTGATCGCCCGCATGGACCGCCGCCGCTACCCGGCCGACGACCATGAAAAGAAACTCGCCTTCCTGCGCAGCGACCCGGTGACCCGCAATATGGACGCGGTCAAACACAACCGCATCATCATCCTCGACGCCCTGGCCTTGCAGGCCAGCATCCGCACGTTCGATGGCCTGGAACAACTGGCCCACGCCATCGACGGCTACGACCTGCGCAAATGATACGTAGCCTGCTCGCCCTCGCCCTGTTACTGCTCGCCGTGCTTGCCGGCGTGGCCATCGGCGAAACCGCCATTTCCCCACAGGTCGTGCTCCAGGTGCTCGCCAACAAACTGTGGGCGGCGGGTTACGTACTGGACCCGATCGACGAAGGGGTGGTGTGGAACTACCGCCTGACCCGCGCCCTGGTGGCGGCGGCGTGCGGGGCCGGGCTGGCCACGTGCGGGGTGATTTTGCAGTCGTTGTTGCGTAACCCGTTGGCTGACCCGTACCTGCTGGGCATCAGCGCCGGCGCATCGACCGGCGCGGTGCTGGTTGCCCTGATCGGCGTGGGCGGCGGGCTGGTTTCGTTGTCGGCGGGCGCATTTGTCGGGGCCATGGCGGCCTTTGCACTGGTGACCTTGCTGGCGCGCGCCAGCGGCTCGTCCACCGGCACCGGGCAGATCATCCTCGCTGGCATCGCCGGCTCGCAGCTGTTCAATGCCCTTACCGCGTTCCTGATCACCAAATCGGCGAGTTCCGAGCAGGCCCGCGGCATCCTGTTCTGGCTGCTGGGTAACCTCAGCGGCGTGCGCTGGCCGTCGGTGTGGCTGGTGGTGCCGGTGGCGGTCGCAGGCCTGGCGGTGTGCCTGTGGCACCGCCGCGCGCTGGATGCGTTTACCTTTGGCACGGACTCCGCCGCGTCCCTGGGCATCCCGGTGCGGCGCGTGCAGTTTGTGCTGGTGGGCTGCGCCGCGCTGGTCACGGCGGTGATGGTGTCGATTGTCGGCTCGATCGGCTTTGTCGGGCTGGTGATTCCCCACGCCGTGCGCCTGCTGGTCGGCACCGGGCATTCGCGGTTGCTGCCGGTTAGTGCCTTGGGCGGCGCGCTGTTTTTGATTGCGGCGGATGTGCTGTCGCGCACGCTGATCAAGGGTCAGGTGATTCCGGTTGGCGTGGTGACGGCGTTGGTCGGCGCTCCGGTGTTTGCGCTGATTCTGATCGGCCGGAGAAATGCGCGATGAGCGTGCTCAGTTGCACCGGGCTGGGCTTCAAGGTGCGCGAGGCCGAGTTACTGCGCGATATTCACCTGGAGGTTCAGCTGGGCGAAACCTTAGGCATCGTCGGCCCCAACGGCTCCGGCAAATCCACCCTGCTCAAACTGCTCGCCGGTTTGCGGGTGCCCGCCAGCGGCGAAGTGCGCTTGAGCGGCCAACGCTTGCGCGACCTGTCGCGCCGCGCCATCGCCCAGCAATTGGCCGTGGTGGAGCAACAAGCCGACACCGACGACGCGATCCGCGTGTTCGATGCCGTGGCGCTGGGCCGCACACCGTGGCTGTCGGCATTGAGCCCGTGGTCCGCAGACGACCACACCATCGTCAACCAGGCCTTGCATGACGTCGACGCCACCCACCTGAGCACGCGCGCCTGGCGCAGCCTTTCCGGTGGTGAGCGCCAACGCGTGCACATCGCCCGCGCCCTGGCGCAACGGCCGCAGATTTTATTGCTGGACGAGCCGACCAATCACCTGGATATCCAGCATCAGTTGGCGATTTTAAAAGGCGTGCAGGCGCTGCCGGTGACCACCTTGATTGCGCTGCACGACCTGAATCAGGCGCTGACCTGCGATCGTTTGGCAGTGCTGGATCGCGGGCAGTTGGTGGCGCTGGGCAAACCGCTGGAGGTGCTCACGCCGCAGCGCTTGCAGGACACGTTTGGCGTACAGGCGCATTACCTGACTGACCCGTTTGATGGCGCGCAGATTCTACGGCTGCGCTCACACTGACAGGTGAGTCAGCTTGAAAAGGTGCTGGGGTTACAGGTGCCGCTGCATATGCGTCGTGCGCCACACCGGGTCCGCCTCGACGTCCACCACCTCAAACCCCTGGCGCGCCCAGAAATCAATCGCCCCCGGTAGAAACGGATGGGTGTGCAGGTAAACCACCGCCACCCGATCCGCCCGCGCCTGCGCTTCCAGGGCACGATACAACTGACCGGCCAAGCCAAAACGGCGAAAGGCTGGCAGTACGAACAGGCGCACCACTTCCACTGTTTTAAGGCCTTGATAATTCAGCTGGGGGAAACGGCCGTCGTAGGGCAAGTAGCCGATGGCGGCGACGATTCGGCCCTCGGCGCGAGCGATCAGGAACTGGCCGTCGCCGTGAAGGTAGACCGCCTCGAACCGCGCCAGGTCGTCCGGCACGCCGCTGGCGCTGTGCGTGGGAAACAGCTCGGCGCGGGCCTGCAGGACGAAGGCCCGTGCTGCTGGAACGTCGGCGCCGGTGACGAACTGAAGGAGGGGAGTCTGGTTCATGTGACCTTGATCTGGCGGATCCCGACCACCCGTGCCTGGTCCAGAATCTCCTCGGGGCCCGCGTCCGCAGGGGGCATGATCAACCCGTTTTCGGCATCGCCAAAATGCAACGCCAGCAAGTGCATTGCCGCTTCATGCAGGGGCAACTCGGACTGCTTCAGTTCAAACACATGGGTGCGGGGCTCGTCGTTGAACAGGTAGTTGAGGGTGTATTCGCGCATGGTGGGGTCCTGTGAGGGCAGAGGAGTGACTGCTTATCCTGACCAAGTGATCAGCTTTTAAGTTCCTACTGCTGCCAATCGCTGGGTTATCCAAGCCTGGGTGTGCATCAGCACATGGCCCGCCATCGCCACCGGAAAATGAATAAACCCATGGGCAGATTCCGCTAACAGGTGCGCTTCAACCGGCGTCTGCGCGCCCCACCGCTCGGCGATCAACAGCGTGTCATCCTTGAGCGGGTCCAATTCCCCGACAAACATCAACGCCGGCGGCAACCCGCTAAAATCGCCATACAACGGTGACAACGGCGGCTGCCGGCGCTCGTCATCAGTCAGCCCCGGCGTCAGCAGGCGCAACGCCTCGACCATGCCCGGACCGTCCAGCAACAACGTGTCCGGCCCGGCTGCGTGCACGCTCGGCGTGCCGCTCAAGTCATACACGCCGTAATACAACACTGCCCCGCTCACGCGCTTGAGCAGGTACGGCCATGGTTTGAGCGCCAGCAACGTGGCCACTGCCAGGTGCCCACCGGCGGATTCACCCACCACAAACACCGGCACGTCGGCAAACTCCGGGCAGTCGCCCAACAGCCAGCGCGCGGCCGCCAGGCAGTCCTCCATCAGCCCTTCGACCGGCGTGTCGACCGCCAGCCGATAGTCCACCGACACCACCGCCACGTCACAGGCGCGCACCATGCCCAGGTTCAGGTCATCGTCCATCTGTGCGTTGCCGATGACCCAGCCGCCACCGTGGATATCCAGCACCACGCCCTTGGCCTTGCCCGCCGGGCGCAAGATGCGCACGGGCACGCCATTCACCTGCCGGGTCTCGGCGGCAGGCGCGGTCTTGAGCGATTGACCGACGCGCAGCAGCGCCTGAATCACACGTGGCGTGACGCGGTTGCGGATTTTAAAGCGCGGCAGCCAAGCGAGCTTCTTGTTGAAGCGCCGCATCTCGGCCAGCTCGGGCTCGCTGGCAGGCCAACGTTGGCAGGCCATCAGCGGTTATTGCGCAAAATCGAGAAATTCAGCGCCGCCGCCACACACAGCCACGCCAGATAAGGCAACAGGATCAACCCGGTGATCACGTCCAGGCGCATGGCCAACACCAGCATCGCGGCGACCGTGAGCCACAGCAGCACAATAATCACCATGCCCGCGAAGAGCCGGTGTGCCCCGAAGAACACCGGTGTCCACAGCGTGTTCAGGGCGATTTGCGCGGCCCATAAGGCCAGGACTTCCTGGCTGCCGGGGAGCAGCGTCAGGCGGTAACCCGCCCAGGCCAGCAGCACGTAAATCAGGCTCCAGGCCACTGGGAACAGCCAGTTCGGCGGCGTGAAGCTGGGTTTGACCAGCGCGTCGTACCACGCGCCCGGTTTGAAAATAATGCCAGTGCTGGCGGCGGCGGCGCAGGCCAGCAGGAAGATAAAGAAGGTCATCGTCTGTCCTTAGCTGAAGTCAGCTGTGTGTGATGGGCGGGCGTTTTTCCCTGCCCTTTTCAATGACTCAAACGCGCCCGCATAAATTCCATCCGACGTGGCAATTGGCGCACAGCGGCGCCTCTTCTTCACGTCATCAAAATCCGCTAGGGTGCCTGCCTACCTTAGCCTGTTTTGACCTTATCGAGACCGCCCGCCTTGGCCACCTCACCCACTGATCACCGCGCCAGCCCCTGGTCGGTCTTCCTGATCTTCCTGCGCCTGGGGCTCACCTCGTTCGGCGGCCCGGTGGCGCACCTGGGTTACTTTCGCGACGAGTTCGTCACCCGCCGACGCTGGCTGAGCGAGCGCAGCTACGCCGACCTGGTGGCGCTGTGCCAATTCCTCCCCGGCCCGGCCAGCAGCCAGGTGGGCATTGCCCTCGGGCTATCGCGCGCGGGCTACGGCGGCGCGCTGGCGGCGTGGCTCGGGTTTACCTTGCCGTCGGCCCTGCTGCTGATTCTGTTCGCGCTGGGCCTTGCGCAACACAGCAGCGTCATCGCGCCCGGCGTGCTGCATGGCCTAAAAGTGGTGGCCGTGGCCGTAGTTGCCCAGGCCGTGTGGGGCATGGCGCGCAACCTGTGCACCGATGCACCGCGCATCAGCCTGATGCTGATCGCCGCCTGCGTGGCCCTGCTGCAAACCTCGGCCTGGGGCCAGGTCGGCGTGATCGGCGCCGCCGCGGTGGCGGGCCTGTTGTGGCTAAACACCCCGCCGTCCGCCGCCCATGACGCCCTGCCTATCACGCTAAGCCGCCGCGTGGGGGCGATGTGGTTGGCGTTGTTCGTGCTATTGCTGGCCGGCTTGCCGCTACTGGCCGAGCTGGCGCCCAGCCAAGGCCTGGCGCTGATCGACGCGTTCTACCGCACCGGTTCGTTGGTGTTTGGCGGCGGCCACGTGGTGCTGCCGCTGTTGCAAGCCGAGGTCGTGCCGACTCACTGGGTGAGCAACGATGTATTCCTCGCCGGCTACGGCGCCGCCCAAGCCATGCCCGGCCCGTTGTTCACCTTCGCGGCGTTCCTCGGCGCGTCCATGCAGCAGGCGCCGACGGGCTGGCTCGGCGGCCTACTGTGCCTGGTGGCGATCTTCGCCCCGTCGTTTTTACTGGTGCTGGGCGCACTGCCCTTCTGGCAAACCCTGCGCCGCAGCCCCCGCACCCAGGCCGCGTTGGCGGGCGTCAACGCGGCGGTGGTCGGCCTGTTGCTGGCCGCGCTGTACCAACCGGTATGGACCAGCGCGATCTTCAGCGCGCGGGATTTCGGCCTGGCCCTGCTCGCACTGGTGGCGTTGATGGTGTGGAAGTTGCCGCCGTGGCTGGTGGTGATCGGCAGTGGCGGCGTGGGGTGGCTATTGAGCGTTACGCTGGGCTAGGCCCCGGCGCGACGATTTTGAGCCACGGCCAGCGCGCCTGATAACTGCGTGCCTTCTGTTCAAACAACTCGGGCTCGGGGTGCCGGGGATTGATCCGCAACACACCCTGCTCCACATCCGCCAACCCATGGGGCGCGTACACCTCGCCCGTGGCAATCTCCAGCCCGATGCACGTGCCTGCCACCAAGTAGCGATCAACGCCTTGTTTGGCTGTGTGCAACTGCGAATACGGCCGGCCAAAGCGCTCGCCATACCAGAGATGAACCCGTGCCTGGTTCTTGACCTCGACGTTGACGCCCAAGTCCTCAAACAGCCGCTCGGCCGCGCGAATGACCCGGTCCTCTGCTTCGTAGGACAGGTCCGTATCGAAGTAAAAAACGTCGTAGTCCTTCACGTCTTGAGCGACCGGACGGTTGGATTGATGGTTCCACACCGCCTGGAACAGGCAGCCCGCGGTCAGCATGCACTGATCCACGCCGAGGGCCGGCAGGCGCGCGGTGATTTCGGCGTTGATGGGGTTGGCCATGGCGATTTCGAGCAGGGTTTTGACGGTCAATGTCATGTTGAATCCTTGAGAAACGGGCCGGTTGCAGCGGCCGACTTTACAACAGCGCGGAGTCCGAATGATGAATCGCAGCGTAGGCAAATGCTCTGGCGTGCGCAACGATACGTCGCCGCCTTGCTCCATTGCCTACGCTTACGTCAGAATCCGCCGGCTTGTGCGCTGGGGTGGCCGTCTCTAAGGTGGCTCGGTCGCTGAATTGTTCAGTGATCGGGTTTAGTAGCCCAAGGTTTAACCTAACAAGTGCACAAGCTTCATCTGTCAGACGTTCCTGTCTGTGCTCGATGGTGGCTGTGCGTAGGGCACCCTTGGGTGCGCCGGTTTTGTTAGGTTCCACCGGTCTACTAACCTGCGTACAGCTACCGCCTTTTCGTTTAGTAGCGATGAGGTTGTGGCCCAAGCTAGGAACTTAACAATGGTTAACGTCAAACCGGATTCAACCGCCCTCTTCAGCGTCGTTCCCGACGCCAGCACCGAAACCCTGATCACCAACAGCTACGAAACCTTCGCCTCCGTCAGCACGCTGTTGCTCGACCTGTCCGAAGACCTGTGCGGCAAACACCGCGACATCGCACTGGCCATCCACCAACTGAGCGAACTGGGCGTGCTGCTCACGGCCAAATTGCTCGACCGCGAAGCGCCCTGCCCTGGCTGAGTGGGCGCCCCTCAAGCAGCGCCGCCGAGGGCGCTGCCTTCAATTAGCGCCCGGGTAGTGATCCACGTACTGAATAGTGAAGTCGGGGTAGTGATCGACAATCTGGATTTTGTAGTCCGGGTAGTGATCGACGGTTTTCCATTTGCCCGCTGAGTCCGGGTAATGATCGACCTTCTGCACCTTGAGGTCGGGGTAGTGATCGACAACCTGAACCTTGTAGTCCGGGTAGCTATCGACGAACTGGATATTGCCGTAAATCTTCGACACATCAACACTCGTACCCGCCGACGCGCAGAAGGTACAGGTCAGCAACACTGACGCCAGAGCAACTTTAAACATGACAGCCTCATCCTGAGAAATCAGAGGCGCCAGTCTAACGACCCGCGCGCAAAAAATCGCACAGAGAAACACGCTGCCCAGCGAATGATCAGCCCTTCAACTCACCCGCCCGATTACTCGCCGCATCGTCATAAGCCACATACAGCGACTCGGCGATTTGGCTTTTGATGGCTTTGGCGGCTTCCAGACCCAACACAAACCCTTCAGCCTTGCCGCCAGCGCGGTTGAGCTCTTCGTGGGTAGAGGCGCCGGTGATAGCGTCGAGCAGCTTGGCGGCGTGAGGGCCTACGCCTTTGGGGAGGGAGATTTGGTCGATGGACATGGCGATACCTTCAGGAAAAGTGGTCGGTAGCGCGTGGAACCACTGCCGGGGGTGGCATGGTAGACCGGTTGGCACAGAAAGGGGGGCTTTCGGTCAAAAGCAGACGGTCGTGACCTGTTGCCTCTAACGCTTGGCAGAGCTCGACCAATCGCTGCAGATGATCAGCGCTGGCGTTCAAACCAATAGCAAACATTGGGGTCAGCCCCCCCCTTATTCGAACTTAGCCAAACACCTTTCTGCCAACCGGCTTTTTCAAGCATGGGTGTGACAGTGCAAGCATCACTAAAGACGTAAGCCGAGCGTAGGTTTTGGTCACCTTAAGGCTTATGTACTGGCCAGGCATCAGAAGCGCTCATCGAATATTGCGGGCAAGGTAAGCTCCTTGACGAAGCTTGCTGAAGACAGGCTCAAGGCCATGCGTACTACCTGTACGACGTCATGCACAGGAATTGAGTTGCCTTCACCGCGCTGCTCGGCAAGCCCCCTCGGGGTGCTCATTGGATCTTCGGTATTCAGATAGCCCAAGTTTAAACAGGTCACGCCCAGGCGTTGCTGCCTGTACCCTTCGCGTAGAGCATCGGCGATACCCCGCAGGGCGAACTTGGAGGCTCCAAAGGTGACTTCTGAGCGTCCACTTTGCGGCAAGCCAGAAGTCGAGCCGGTCAATATGATCCTTGGGCGAGCACTTCTGAGCAGAACGGGAAGCAGCCGCTTTATCAGCACGATGGTCGAAGTGATATTGCAGCTGACGATAGCCTCCACTTGGTCGTCGCTGTCGGCGAGGAAGTTGTAGGCGGGATCAAAGGCAAACGCCTCCCATATTCCTAAGTTGTAGATCAGGGTATCAAGCCCGCCCTCCACCACGGCCTGCTCGATTATCCGAGCAGCCTTTACGGGTTCACCAAGGTCTGCTTCCACCCAATTCACAACGACGCCGGGGTTATGCGTAAGGTCTTGGGGGCGGGTACGAGAGACACCAATTAACGTGTCCCCATGCTCGCCCAACCCGTCAATCAGGGCTCTGCCCAACCCCTTGCTTGCCCCGACTACCATGGTTTTCATTATTGTCTCCTTGACCTGAATGCTGACCGCGCGGCGTGTATGCAAGCAGACGATTCATGGCTTAGCAACAAAGAGACTATTACCTGATGTTCGTAGGAAAAAGCTGACGGTTATTTTGGTTGGGCGACGGCGGATGGAGAGCGACCGCGCGCTAAATGGCCGAAAGCTGTGAATCGTGACTGGCTGCTTTCGGCCAACTGCGGACAGTGACCTAATCGTTGAGAGCAGCCCATCGCCGCTCAAGGTCGGGCGCTCGCTGGTGGACCTTGAACAAACCGACGGGATCAGACGCGAACACTTGGCCGAGGGGCTGCAATATCGGCCAACAATGCGCCACCCCGTTTCAACCCTTGGTAAGATCAACCAACGGCGTCTGCCGCACCTCAGTCTCCCGCCCATCCTGAATCTCGCTAACCTGCTTCAAGGCTCGATCCACCGCCGCCTTATCCGCCAACAAGCTATAGCTGATGCGGAACTGCTTGTGTTCCTTGGGCCCAATGGTAGGGACGAGATTCAGTGGCCGCTGATAACGGCGGTTGTAGGAAAAACTCGTCCCCGGCTCCAGCCCTGTGACATAGCCCTGGCCTTCGGTGTCGGTGTTTTTCCACAGGGAAAACACGGGCAGTGTCTGGGTATTGAAGCCGACCGAAACGCCCAGGCTGCCGACCTTGTTATGCAACACGGTCAACGTATCGCCCTTGGCATCGGCATACGGCACCACGTTGTACACCGTTTCGTCGTAGTCCCTGGTCGGTGCGCGGTAGGTTTGCCAGTCGGGCAGATCGTCCTTGGCCTTATCGTTGAACGGCGACACCTGTTTCACCGGCGCGACGAAACGAGCGCCCTGCTCCAGGAACGGGGTGCTGAAGTTGCTGTGATACAGCGCCTGGTATTCCTTCGGATAGTCGCCGTTGTTGGTCAGCGTGTCGTTGAGGGCGAACACAACGCTGCCGGGTTCGGTCACCAGTTCGGTCGCGACCGAGAAGTCGACCTTCTTGAACGCCTGCTCCTTGAGCTCGCCGCGCAGGGTAATGGCGTACGGTGGTTTTTCATCGATATGCAGCGTGACTTTATTCGCAGGAATGTTGGCGGCTCGACCGTGCAGGGTCAGCAGTTCGCCGTTGTCGATGCCGGGGTGGCCGACCCATTCGTATCCGCAGCGGGTGACCAGCTCATTGAAACCTTCCAACCAGCCCAGACCACCGCGGCCATTGAGTTCGATAAAAGACGGATTGACCACTTCCTTGACCGGCGAATCCCAGCCCATGCGTACATTGCCAACTGAGGCCTGCAAGACGTTCATTCCGCGAGTCGGCACTACCGAGAGTTTCATCGTGCCGTTATCGATGTCGACGATGCTGACGCCCTCCTGCCGACCGCCGTGCAAGGTGCGCAAGGTAACGCTGAAGGGTTTGTCGGTTTTTATTCCGAGGTGCTGACTGGTGATTTGCCAGCTCTGGGCGGCTTTGTCAGTGTCGAGCAGAACGTAATCCCAGGCCATGGCGTGGGAGGCAGCGGACAGTGCGCTGATGGCGACAAAAAGTTTGAGCGGGGTCATGGCGGCAGCCTTTCTTGGAGTTGTGCCATTTTTATAAACAAGATGAAACGTTTCAGCAAGCTAAAAAGATAGACACGGTGATGTCGCTGATCGCCCATTTCTGCATTCTGTGACCGGCTAAAATCGCCCCTAAGCTGCGCTTCGCGAAAAGGCAGCAACCGGCCAAAACCAACCCCTCGCATCAGACTGCTTTCAACCGAGGCTGTGTGAAACCGCAGACGCCAAATCCGGGAATCAGGGATCAGAACACGCTTACTAAACGTCGTCCGACCCACAGAGGGCGCTTTCCAACCGGAAAATAAAGGCATCCTTTTTTCTACAACGATGGCCCCCTCATTACCCGTCACATTGGATCTTTCTTTATCTAACAGCCGCTCTAGACTGGCGCCAACCCCCCTGGCCACTCGGAAAGCTCCCCATGACTGCCGACGACTTCGACTGCCAACCCGATCTGCGCGGTAGCAGCCTGAGGCTTAAACCTCTGGCAGACAGTGATCTTGAAGGTATGTTTAAGGCAGCGGCTGATCCACACATCTGGGCCGGCCATCCCGCCAGGGATCGCTATAAACGCGATGTGTTCGAGGCGTACTTCGCCTCTCTACTCGCCACGAAGAAGGCGCTCGCGGTCGTTGATATTGCCTCAGGGGATATCGTTGGCACATCAAGCTACTACACGCCGCCGGATCTACCGAACAGCATTGCCATCGGCTTTACCTTTCTGGTGCGTGCGAAGTGGGGTGGCGATGCCAACCGCGAGCTTAAGCAGTTGATGCTGGCGCATGCATTCAGAGCTTACGACAGCGTCTATTTCCACATAGCGCCTACGAACATTCGTTCGCAAACAGCCATACTGAAGTTGGGCGCGGTGCATTTGTATGACGCCGAACTGAAAATAGCCGCCGCGCCGGCCTTGGCGAGGTGTTACGGGTTGACGCGCGCTCACTGGCAGACGTTGCCGGGGTAAAAAGCGCGGTCACTTATCGATGCAAGGCCCACCCCAACACCCACGTTGAGCAAACCCGGCTAGGCAGGCTCCCGTCGCGATCGTCGACTCTATTGCCGACCCCACTTCCAGGAGCTTGTCCCAGTGTTCGACACGCCGATCAACGTCGCTTACACGAAGCGCTTCAACGCCGTACTCACCCACATCGATGAGAATCTGGAAGGTGACCTGTCGCTGAAGACGTTGAGCCAGGTGGCGAATTTTTCGACGTTTCACTTCCATCGCCAATTCACCGCGTTCGTCGGCGTGCCGGTTTCACGTTATGTGCAACTCATGCGACTACGACGCGCGGCCCACCGCTTGGCTGCCGCTGCGGATCATTCGGTACTGGAGGCGGCACTCGGTGCCGGTTTCGACAGTCCCGAGGCATTTTGCAGGGCGTTCAAGCGAGCGGTCGGTATGACGCCGAGTGCGTTCCGGAAGGCGCCGAACTGGCAGGTCTGGCATGCGGTGTTCACCATCCCTCACTTTTCCAGGACTGTCATCATGCAAGTACGAATCGTCGAAGTCCCCGAAGTCCGCGTCGCAGCGCTTGAACATTGCGGCTCCCCCAGGCTTGTCAGTGAGAGCGTGCGCAGGTTCATCCAGTGGCGCATGCAGAGCGGGCAGTCGCCGGTGGCATCGAGTCGCAGCTTTGGCATCCCTTACGGCAACCCCGACACCACGCCAGCAGACGCATTCCGCTTCGCCATTTGCGGCGAGATTCACGAGGCGGTGGAACCCAATGCGTTCGGCGTGCACGAACGGCTCATGGCTGGCGGACGCTACGTCGTCGTGCGGCACGTGGGGTCGCCGGACCACATCGGCGAATCGATCTATCCGATCTACCGCGATTGGCTGCCTGCCAGTGGTGAAGAACTGCGTGATCAGCCACTGTTCTTCCACTACCTGAGCGTGTATCCGCCCACACCGCAAGACCGATGGGAAACCGATGTGTATGTTCCGTTGCAGTAAGGGGGCGGAGAACACGCCACCCGGGGCGAGTGCCTTGCACAGGACGTTTTGCCTTTGTAGGATCCTGCTAACACCCACCGTCAATGGGGGCCACATTGGACAGTGCAATAAGACCGGACATTGAGCGGGCTGCCTACGATGAGTTCCTGGCGCTTTGGGACAGAGGTGAATTCAAGAACCAGCGGTTGGGTCAGGCGTTCTACAACCACTTCCGACTGCATCGCCTCAGTGACCAGACGAGGCTGAACGGTCTGTATGAATCTCACGGCAACAAAGCCCTGAGTGCAATTTCTGAAATCTTTCAGATCAGCTGACAAGCTGTGAAAACGCTGACGTCAAACCAGCGTTTTGCCGCTCATAAAAAAACCGCGGAAATTTGAAGTCGGCGTTGACTATAAACGCCGTGACATAAGGTATTGCGCTTTCCCCCACGCCTCAAAGCGCTCCACGACGTTCCAGCCAAGCTTGGTGTAGTAATCGCTCTGGCTGTGGGTGTGCAAGTACAAGGCCGTGAACCCGGCGTCCCTTGCATGAACACAGATGCCTTCGATCAACTGCGCGGCGAGCCCTCTCTTTCGAGCTTCAGGTGTGACGAACACACACGCAAGCCACGGGCCTAGATCCGGCCGCTCGGGCAGGTCGTTTTCTGCAAGCGTAGCGCCACCCAGCAACTGGTCTTGTTCCGTTGCGATCAGACACTTCCAACGGCCATCACGCTGCCCATCAAAGAACTCGTGTTGCCAACTCGACAGCGATTGCTGCGCAAATTCATAACTGAATTCCCGATAAAGCCATTCGGCCATAACGTCGCACTTGTCCATTTGTTTATCGAGCCAATCCACCCTTAGCATCTGTAACGCTCCTTTGGATCATCTAACCTTTCGACCACCGAGACAGCGCCGGCGATAACGCTACTCCTGCCCCACTCTACGCATCAGCGCCCCAAACAACTCCCCACGCGGCCTCTCACTCAGCGCAATCCCAGCATCCTCAAACCACTTTTGCCCCGCCTCCGGATGCGGCCCGCTCAACACCACCACGCCCTTCTCATACGTATACCGCGCCGCCGCCACATCACCGTTGCGGTAGGTCGCAATGGTTGTGTAAGGCGATGCCCCATGCGCTTTGGGAAAGTACGGCCCGTCCTGATAAAACACACGGTCGGGCTTCCCTTCCCACACCACCCGCACCGCCGCATCCTCAATGCCCGCCACTTCAAACCCAGGCCTGCCGGCTTCGGAATCCAGGTCCTGGGGTATCAGGCCGAGGTTGCTGTTATCCGCCAGGTACGCGCCCATGCACAGCCCCAAATAGCGCCCGCCCTTGGCGACGTAGTCGCGAATGGCGTCAGCGCGCGCCTTACCCAGGCTGTCGAGGGCCGCGGGGATATCCTGGCCGCCGCCCGGCTGCACATAGAGGTCATAGCGCGCCAGGGTGTGGGGCGTGATGTCGATGGGTTCATCCGCGCCCACGAAGTCGATCTGATAGTTCGGGCTGAACCGCTGCAATGCGCTTTTCACGCTCTCGGAACAGTCGTCGCAGCCGGCTGGGCCACGGTAGATGGCGACATGGGTGATCGGCGTAGCGGCGTGGACGAACGACGCTTGCAGGGTGGCAAACGCAAACAGCACAGCGGCGGTGACAGGCAGGCGCATGGGCGTGGGCTCGTTAAACAGGGTTGATCCAGGTTGTACCCGGCAGAGCGTATATCGAATGCCGTTTTGAATACGTTAACAGTTGTAAATCGGCTACTGTCGCGTGTACCCACATCCGCCAGAGGGCAAGCAATGGACCTGAAATTCAGCCACGTCGACGTGCTGGTCAACAACCTTGAGGAGACATGCGCGTATTACGCGAAGATCCTCAACGCCAACATCTCCAGCACCCAGGTGTGGGAGCGCGGCGGCCTGCATGTGCGTTTTGCGATTGCGTTGATGGGCCAGGAGCGTTTCATGTTGGTACAGCCATTGGCAGGCAACTTGCGCGAGCTGTTGGACGCCCACGGCGAAGGGATGATTTATCGGCATTGCTACACGACGCCGGACATCGAGGTGGCCTATACCGAATTGGCCGCTTGCGGCGTGCAGCCGGAGGATGAAAACGGCCGGCCATTGACACTTGAGGACCTGCGTTCGCCCTCCGGCAAACGCATTATCTGGTTGCCCAAGCGCTTCGGGCATTTCTCTATCGAGATCCTGGAGGCGCAGGCGTTGGAGGCCTTTATCGAGGCGGCGTTTGCGTGAGCGGCGCGTTGGCCCTGCAGCGCGCAGGGCCAACGTGATTCGTGGGATTAGAAGGCCGGCAACATGCCCTTCTGTCTCTTCAGGGCGAAGATCAATTGCCCAAGGTTTGAGAAGCGTGCAGTTTTCAAATCGTCCCAACGCTCAATAAACAACTGCCCATCAGCGTCAACTTTAATCGGCGTGGAAATAATTTCGCCACTGCGGGAACGGTGCAGCAGGTTGGATTGACCCGATGAAATGCGCTCAATCAGAAAATCGCCGCTCTCTCTGAGCCGCGAACGCTGCCGCGCCTTGGTGGGAATAACAGACATGTGCAGTTCCGTTTTAAGCGCTTCGACCAAGTCCTCTACCAGTAAGTAACGCCTGTCTCGCAACGATGGCCATTGCTCAATGTAAAACTGGCCCGCATTGTCCATCTTGATCGGATGAGAAAGGATTTGGCCGTTTTCGGCACGACGGACCAACGTGGCCTGGCTCACAGCAGGCCGCTCGATCAGGAAGTCGCCGACATTTTTCAGCCGTTCGCTTGGCTGAGTCTTGTCGGAGGCGGCCGTCAAAGGGACATCGGCCTTAAGGGCTTCGCTCACTTCGTCAATGCGCAAGAAACGCTGATCTTTCAATTGCGGCCAATGCTCAACAAAGAACTGGCCTTTTTCGTCAATGTGAATGGGCGTGACGACAATCTCCCCAGTGCTGGCACGGTGCAGCACATTGGCCTGGGTCGATGACGGCTGCTCAATCAGGAAGTCGTCAATATTTCTCAGCCAGGTGCGATCAATTTGGGCACTGGGCCGAGGTACAGCTTTGCCGGCAATCCCGACGTCTATTTTGAAGTCACTGCGTAACGCTATGCGACCGGGGCTGCGTATCCCACCGTCGAGGATTTCCCATCCGCCCGGATGCAACGCGCGTGCGTGGCTGGGGGCTACGTCGCGCACCGTCAAGCTGACGGCATCCTGCAATTGCGCGATACCTGGCACGCCATGGAACATATCGGCATGGCTGTCCCCCATGAGTGCGACCCATTTATGCGCGCCAAATGTCGCCTGGTCCGCCTTGATCACCTCATTGGCGAAATAGCTGAACAGGGTATGGCGGGCGTTCAATGCGGACATGTCTTTGACGTGATAACTGGCCGTACAATCGAGCGCTCGAATTCGCAGCCCGGCCTTATTCGCCGCCTCGATGACGTGGGTGTAAGTGTCGTTGCCCGAATAACCCGGCATATGGCCAACATCTTGCGCACGCAAATAGCGCCGCAGGTTCTCGGGCATTTTCGCCGTTTCATAAAAAGCCTCCAATTCGGCTTGATGCAGATCGGTGAGCAGGTGCTCCACGTACAGTGTTTTGACACCCTGGGTTTTCAACCACCTCATGTGTTTGATCAGCGCTCGCTTGCTCGCCCGGTGAGCATGACTTTCGCTGAAGATAAGTCCCCATTTCCGTTTATACAGCCGCTCGATAAACGCCTCTTCACTCGTCGCAGTAGCCAAGTCGGTGAAGCTGGGGCGCGCCGACGGTGTGTAAGCGGCCAAGGCCTCTTGAGCGGTTTTTTCCAGGCGATCACGGGTGATCCTGAAGGCTTCGAACGCCTCTGCCTGAGGGCCTGCGCCTTGTTGACCGTAGCGAGAGTCCAAGGCGCGGTGCGAATGCACCATAAGGTCGAGGTTTTCTTTATGGGCCGCGGGCAGATCAAACGCCGTGTAATGGGACGGTGAGCGAGGTGCTTGCACGGGCGTTGAAGGCCCGGCGGCGGGCAACGTGTGTGCATCGGGGGCCATGGTCAGCCTGTAGTCGCCCCTGGACAGCGCGGCAGCGGACGTATCGCGCTGAATGCCCACCGCCTGGCCTGGCGCAACGTCATCCACCCGCAGGGCGATGACGTTTTGCAGATCAGCCAGGCCAGGCACCTCGGCAATGCTGCCAATGCGATTGTGATCAACCAGGGCGATCCAGCCGTCATCGGTGCTGTTCGTGCCGATAGCTTTGTGGGAATAAAAGTTTCTGTACTTGCTGCTGCGCGGGATAAACCGTTCGCCGCCCGAGAGTTCCAGCACATGCTCCATATGATAGGAACTCGAAGCATCCACACCTTCGATCGCAACCTTGTGCTTGTGCGCTGCCAGCAGCAACTTGCGGTAGGTGAATGGGGCATCCGGCCCCCAGCCCAAGGATCTGTCGACCCGGGCCAAATGGTCCTCGACACGCTTCAACGCGTAAGCGACATCGCCTTTGACGTCCCCGTTGATAATTTTAAGTTTGCTGCGAAACACATCCGCCGGCAGGTTCTCAACGTACACGCGCCTGAGCCCCTGCGTGGCCATCGCCGGCATTTGTTCGATCAGCAATTGCTTACTCGCGACGCAGGCGTTGGCGGCGCCGATGATCAGTCTCTGCTTGTGCTGGAACAGGGTGACGAGCGCGCCGGCAGGGCTGGCATCCGCCGCCAGCACGGGCACGTCGGTGCGACTCGGGCGCGCGGGTGAAGCGGTGTAGAACGCGTCTGCATCCTCGGTCAGCTGTTTCACCTGAGCGGGATAGCGAGCGAACCGCGCACGCAATTCGTCGCGGGTCGTTACGCGCACACCCTGCGCAATCGCGTCGTCCGGATAGCTGGCAAGGTTTCGCGCGAAGTCAGGGTCGAGTACCGCTCTGAAGTAGCGGCCTTGCCCAGCTGCAATCTCGTAGGCGGCCAGCGGCGGCTCCACCGTCTCCTGAAGGAGCTGATACTTCTTGCGCCCACCTGCCGAAAAGCCGGAACGCACCCAACGGCCGTTGGCATTCTGGTTGACCATACGCGAGGTTGACAGCATTTGCCCGGTGGCCGCGTCATAGCGATACAGCAGATGACGGCCCAGGGGGTCCGGTGTGTGCTTGACCCAGAAAGTCCTGGCGTCGAACAGCACTGACTTCATACCGGCAGGAATGCGTGGGTCAACCTTGCTCACCAGCAGGGCTTCTTTGGCGGCTTTGAGCGCCGGCCTGATGGAAATGGTGTTGAACGGGGCTTTGAAGGCCGGGCGGAAGTCAAACAACACGGCACCGCCGAGGTTGGTCATATAACCGATCAAGTGACTCAGCGCGCCCGCTTTGTCACCCTGCTGGTAGGCGTCGATGGCGAGCATGGCATCCTTGAACGCCAACAGGCCACCCAGGCTCAGGCTCAACACCGGAAACGGCACGGTGGCGATGGCGGTGGCCAGCTCAACACAGGCCCACAGAATGCCCGTGATCATTTCAGTGCGGTTGACCGTGGTGGCAGCCACGTCATCTATTTTGCGCTGCAACACCATGTTGTAGAGTTCATGGCGCAGGTCTGTCAGCGGCACAACCGTGGCGATCGGGTCATGCCGCGCGGGACTTGGGGTCGTACGGTCGATCGTCTCGGGCAACCCCTTGCGGGCGGCCTCCAGCAACGTCGCGATCCGGGCCTTGGCTTTGACGGTCACGCGCCCGAGGAGATAGTCCGATACGCCGTCGACTTTTTTCAGCCAGTAGTTGAACAACTTCGCCTCACGCAAACCGATGCCATCGGGTGCGTCAGGCGTGTACAGCAGAGCCGGGTTGTCCGCGTGGCTGAACACGTAGTTGCCGATGATCCATTCGCCGTCAATCATCAGGCGATGGACCTTGTAGGTGTTGCGGGTCGCGACCGTCGTCTCGTCAAGGCTGTCGATGGCGCGCTCCAGCCAGGCCAGGTCGACCCTGGCGATGTGGCCGCGCAGGCAGCACTCCAACGCCGTGTATTTCATCTGCAGTTGGTTGATCGCCAGCGTGGCGTTGCGCCGCTCGGTGTAGCCGGGGCTGGTCGCGCTTTGCAACTTGGCGCGCACCTCGTCGATGTAGCGCTGGCCGACCCATACACCGGTCACCGAGCGTGCGACGTTCAGCGGGGTCAGGCGGCTCAGGTCGATGCCAGCCGGCCCGCTGAAGGTGGCCGAGGTGGAAAATTTCGGGTCGATGAAGCCGACATTATCCTGGTAGCCGTCCCGGTAAAGCCGGGTATAGGACAAGGGCGCGGGCATGCCGCCCAGCAACGGCCAAGGTGCCGAAACGTACACCGTGTCCGGGTCAATATCATTTTGGCTACGCCCCAGCAGCGTGTTCAGGCTGAGCTTGGCGTTCTCGTGCACAAACGCGTCGAAGGTCACCAGGTTCGCTTCTGAATCGGGCCGGGCGTTATAGACGCGCACACCACCTGCAGCATCCTCGGCCAGGCTGGTCAACCGCGTGCGGTCCGCCGCCGAGGCCGAGCGATACCACGGCGGGGTGGTGTATTCGTAATCGTCCACCGCGGTGCTTTGCAAGTGGATGACCATGGCGTCCAGGCAGACGGTATGGGTGCATAAAGGGCCGAATGTCACCGCCGTGTGTTCCTGCGCGTCGGGTTTGAAACCCAACCCGGCGAGGAACGTCGCCATTTTCGGGCGAAACCGCAGCGGGCATTGCTCGAGCAGGTAGTCGCTCAGGGTGCGATTGTTGAAGCGGGTGTTGTTATCGGCCCAACTCATGATATGCAGCTGGCACTCACGCTCAGAGGTAAACGCCATGAACTGCTGCTCGCGTGGCGAGCCGGGTGTGCACAACAGCAAGCGCCGGGTTTGATCCTCGCCATCGACTTCGCGCAACAGCCATAAGTCCTTGAGTTGCGCACCGTGCAGCAGCACGGTCTGTGCACACACATTCGGGTTGCTGCCGGCTCGCAGGTCTTCAAACAACCGGTAGTCCGCCTGGCTCAAGTCGCCTCGCAAACGGGCGACGTAGGCGAGCAACACCAAACGGTGATCGAACAGGTCGCGGGCAGCCTGTTTGAATTCAGGCTTGCCCTGCAGCTCTTTTTGCAGCGCGGCAAAGTCCAGGCGTGGTTTCAGCTCCGGATCGCGCAGCACGTCCAGCACACGTTGCACATTCAGCTCGGCATGCTGGCCCGCCAGCGCGGCACCTGCGTAGGTCAGGGTGGTGTTGGTCAGAAAGTCCGAGCCGGGCAGCTCGTCGCCGGTCTGCAGCCCCGAATAGCTCAACTCAACCAGGTTGTGCTGCTGCTCGTACACACCGATGCTGGGGACGTTGCGGCGAGTGGTGATGTGCAGGTGGTGCGGGTCCAGGTCATGGATCTCCAGCTCTTCATCGAGGTACTCGGTCAGTTGGTAACTGGCCAGGGCCTGGGGAGAAGCGAGCGGCCCGTGCAGGTCGACGAACGTATCGCGGGCCTGATTGTAAGCCTGCATGAAACCACTCAGGGTCTGCTGGCTGGCCGGGGCAGCGCTGCGATACCAGTCAGGCAGGCTGTTGTATACGCTTCGCTCCAGCAGCTGTTGCTGCCTGAATTTCAGGCGTAACGACAAGTCCGGGAGCGCAGCCTTGAGCGCATCGTCCAGCGCCGACGTCAGCAGCGTCGCCGCGTGCAACGGATTGTCGACCAGGCTCAACGCCAGGTCGATGTCCTGGCGGCGCTTGTCGAGCAGCGCGTTGTAGGTGTGCTCAAACAGGGGCTCGCCTTCAATCGGCTGCAATTGCAGGGGCCAGATACCGGCAACGTCCAGCGCCTGGTAGCGTACCGGCAAGTGGCGGCAAAGCTCCGCGCGCCCCGCCGGCAGGGTCAGCAACGCCTTGAGGCGCTGGTCGAGTTCCGCCAAGGAATCGAAACGCTCCAGGCCTCGGTTCGGAGTAAACAGCAGGACCCGGCCGAGGTCCTGCCCGGACGTCAAGTTGTTCACCACCGGGCTGGCGTTACGTGTCAGCACAAAGGCCCCCGCAAACTCCACGGTCTTGTCCTGGTAAGCGAAATTCAGCGCGTACATCCCCGGTCGGAAGGCCGGGCCACGCGAGCAGTCTTCGATCATGCGCTGTTCGTCGGGAGACAGCAGGTAATCACGCACGTCCAGCCTGGCCTGCTGCTCCAACGCACCAAGGCCGGCGACCTGGGTGAGATAGCTTTTGCGACCTTGCCCGTCCACCGTGCTGGTCTCATCAAGATTGTGCAGGCGGGTGTGCAGAGTGAGCTTGAGCGTTGCCAGTAGCGCCTTGCCGGCTGCCTCGGTGAGATCGGCCTGAGCCACTGTCTGGTACAGGCTGCGTGACTGGTTCAGGAACTGTTCGTTGGCGCTGATCAAGGCGGTGTTCAGCGCCTCCAACGCCACCAGTTCGGGCGGCAATACCACCGGAAGCCGGGTTTGGGTGCGCAGCTCAGGGTCGATTTCCAGTAAGTGGGTGCGCACCTCTTGAAGCGTCGGTACCGCTGAAACGGAATACTGCGTGCTCATTGGCACTGTCCTTATGCTGATGAAATGAACCTTCAGCTTGAGGCGGCGCCTGCGCGTATCGGCGGTAATTATTCAGGGGGCCCAATGGCTTTGCATTCACCCCCCAACAGCGGGCGCTTGATGTTCTGGAAGAATCTCGTCAGCGGCGCATGGGCGCTTTACTATGGCGTTTATTAAAAACGCCCACCAAGACCCGACCGTTCAGCGCCGACTCACTGGAACTCATTAATGCCTACGCCAAAACGTGACAACGCCCGCCTCGAACGCCGCCTGGTCGCCACGCTGACCGAAGCCTGTGAAACCGCCAAAGCCGAAATCCCGGGCTTTGACTGGCTGACCCACACCGTCGATTACGCCGCCTTCCCGCAAAGCCTGCGGGTGATTTGGGTGTTCGACACGCGCGCCAACAAAGACCACGCCTTGGCCAAGGGTACCGACCAACGTATGCGGGCGCTGACCGCCGCCGCACTGCACGACGCCGAGGTGGCTGGGGTGAACATTGATCGCTGTGTGCGCTTCGACTCCGAAGAGGAATGCCACGCTCAGCAGGGCGGCGATTGGCGTCGGCGCCTGGCGTGATGCCCCTCGGCTAAGGCGAGCCGGCGGCCACCGTTGATTTGCCGTGCTTGCCTGGAAGCCACTCGCCATCTACCGGATAATGCCACCTCGCCTTTCGCCGATAAGGACATCCCCTGCCATGAAGTTGCCCGCCCTCCTCCTGGCTGCTGCCGTATTGCCGTCACTCGCCCATGCCGACGACGCCGCCCTGACCGACACGCTCAAGGCCTTCACCCGCTGCGACGCGAGCTTCTTCTCCAGCCTCAACACGCACCGCGATGCCTGGCAGGCCTATGCCCCACTCCAGCAGGACAAGGCCTTCACCTGGATCGCCGTCAGAAACCGCGCCGACCGCCAGGCCAGCCAAGTGCCGATCAGCGCGCCGCCCATCGCCGGCTTGAAGCTGTTGTCGTATGCCGATGAGGTCACCAACCTCGGCCCGTTGGGGCTCTACTATTACTGGGGGTTCATTGTCGACGGCGGTGTTGACGAGGTTGCCCTGCGCCTCGCACCGCTGCTCGCGCAACCGGAGTCACTGCAAAAAGGCGCCAAGGAATACACGCGCAGCGAGCTCAAGGTCGGCAACGCCTGGCGTGCGATCAAGCCCCAGCCGGGCAAGGCACCGGGAACACGGCAGGTGGAGCGCGTACTGATCGTGGAGCCGGAAGGCACGCAAGGCACCCAATCGCGTGTCAGCTGTTCGGTACAGGGCGGCGTGAATGCCGGGGTGCTGGCGCAGCTGCGTCCGGACATCGCGCCGGTCGACTACCCGCGCACCCAGGTCGAGCCCAGTTTCACTGAGGTCGACGTACCGGCCAACGTACGCCAGCGCCTCGACTCACCCCTGCTGCAACCCAAGTTCAAGACGTTGAGCTACCGCTACGTATCCAAGCGGGGCGATGGCAGCAAAGACCTTCCCGTCTCGGTGACCTTCAAGGCACAGGGTGGCTTGCTGGTGAAGAACGAGGCCTATGGCAATACCTTCGACGTTGATCGCCTGACGCAAGCCGACCTGATTCAGTTGAAGTCGAAGATGAACGGCGTGGGCGATGGCCGCGTGCTGCAAACCCGCGACATCGAGCTGAACGTGCCAACCCGCTGGGCCCCCGGCCAAACGCTGAGCGCCCGCCTGCAGATGGTGAATGTTCCTGCCCAGCCGACCGATAAGCCCTACGACACCTCGTTGACCTGCACCGTCGGCGAGCGTATCCCGGCACGCCAGGTATTCGCATCGTTGAACGGGGATGCCATCAAGCTGGCATGCGACCAGGGCGACTACAAGACCTCGCGGGTGTTTATCGAGGACCTGGGCGTGGCCCTGACGCTGGAGTCGACGTCGAGCGACACGCACTATGTGAACGAATTCATCGCGCTGACAGTGGAGCGCTGACCTGCCCTCGATCTCCTTAAGCTCACAGCAATCACTTTATATTTCACACGCCTAAGACCAGAACAATGTCCTACAAACAAAATGAAAATGGTTACACCGGTGAAGCGCGATCAAAGGCGTTGTTATCTAACGACTTCTGGATTCTTACAAGGTCTGTCGATGCAGACTCGGCAGACATTATCGTACAAGAGAAACAACGATCAAAAGAACACGCAATCCACAATAGAGCCCACACCCCGGCACTGGGCTATGTCCAATCAAAATACTTTGAAGGGCACAACCAGGTCAAAATACACAGAAACTATGTAGACGACCCCATAACGCCTTTCAGGAAAGGCTATTTCGCACTCATTCATACTAATGACGAGCACGAGAGACACGTGCACTATTTTTTTACCGCGCAAGACATACAAACCCACTGGTATTTCAACGACAAAAAAGACCACTACTGCTTTTCCCTGACCGCAGACAGAGATTACAGCGAATTCAAAAACCTGTTACCCAAAGCAATAAGAGAACAGATACAGTCTGGAATAAAGGATTTGAAATACTCAGTGGAAAGCCTCATATGGCGGGACTTTATTGCGCTGAACTCAAACACCCGGTGCCTGGGTTCGCCCGCGGGGCAGTACATTCTCACTCGCCCTCATGGTTGCCCTACCGCCATTTACGTAGCGCCCAACGGGCAAGCGTCGCCGCTTGATCCTAGAAAAGACCTGTTCCCTTACTCCGGCTTTTTTGAATGGGGCTATAACGGCACTGGCCCCAACTTTCTGGCCATTTCATTGCTCGCGCACTTCTTTGGCGGGGACATCCCCGACAACGACTCCATCGACGCGCTTAAATACAATTTAATTTCACACCTTGAGCGCTTCAACAAAGAAGACATTATCATTGACTCCGATAGAATTCTAAGAGCCCTCGCCTATGTACCCGACTCGCCGGTCGATCTGAATTCACACCCCACGCTTCTAAGCCTCTACAACGAGGCGCAAAACAGATACAAAAAATACGTTTAAACCTGACAACTTTCCCAACACCAAAGTATTGAGGTTATCAGCGTAAAGGGCCAGGAAAGGGAGATGCAGCTCGCGCGCAGTGAACATGCTCTCCCCCTGCCGTGCCTATTGCCTAGGCGTCTCTATTTGGCGAACGCGTATTCCCCACCTTGCTCCACCGCCTTTTGATAAGCCGGGCGTGCCTGGAAGCGTTGCACCCAGGCGGCCAGATTCGGGTAGGCCTGCAACTTGCCCTGCGCCTTGGCGATTTCGCCGATAAAGCTCATCTGGACATCTGCGCCACTCAGTTCGTCACCGACCAGGTACGGCGTATCCGCCAGCACGTCGTTCAGGTAGCCGAGGTAATTGGCCAACTCCGATTCGATCCGCGGATGCAAGGGTGCGCCCGCTTCACCCAATCGGCCGACGTAGAGGTTAAGCATCAGCGGCAGCATGGCCGAGCCTTCGGCGAAGTGCAGCCATTGCACGTATTTGTCGTAGGTGGCGGTAGCAGGATCAGGTTGCAGGCGGCCTTGGCCGTGGCGGCGAATCAGGTAGTCGATGATCGCGGCGGATTCGATCAAGACGAGGGCACCGTCTTCGATGACCGGCGATTTGCCCAGCGGGTTGATCGCCTTGAGCTCAGGCGGCGCGAGGTTGGTTTTCGGGTCGCGCTGGTAGCGCTTGACCTCGTAGGGCAGGCCGAGTTCTTCGAGCAACCAGAGGATACGTTGCGAGCGTGAGTTGTTGAGATGGTGGACAGTGATCATGAACGGCTCCATTGGGCAAACGCCAGGGTGTGTAAGAGCAGACTACACCGCCGGCAGGGAGTGCCCTTAAGAGAATGCAGAACCGCGCTCAATGTTGCCGATGTGGCGAGCGGGTTTGCCCCGCTCCCCCCAATCAATAGGCGGCCCGCTGGGGATCGGCGCTCAGTCCAGCCGGAACCGCGCGGTGTTTTCACTCAACGCCTGACTGCCTTTGCTCAGGGTATCGGCTGCCTGGTTGACGGCCCGCGCACCGTCGAGCAAGCGCCCTGCGGCCTGGTCGACTTGCTGGATATTGCCGCTCACTTCATCCGCCGTCGCGGCTTGTTCCTCTACCGCTGTCGCAATTTGCGCCAGGGTGTCGGTGACGTTTTGCACCGCGCTGGCGATCTCGCCCAGGCGTGTGCCCAGCCCGGTGACAGACTCCGCGTCAGTCAGCGCCTGGTCGCAGGCGGCGCTCATCAGGCTCACGGCCTGGCTCACGGTCGCGCGCAGGCTGTCCACCGTGCCGGCGATCTGCGCCGTGGAGGCCTGGGTGCGTTGCGACAGGCTGCGCACCTCGTCCGCGACGACGGCAAAACCCCGGCCTTGCTCGCCGGCGCGTGCAGCCTCAATCGCGGCGTTGAGCGCCAGCAGGTTGGTCTGTTCGGCAATCCCGCGGATGGTATCGACCACCGATTGAATCTGCTGGCCCTGCTGGCTCACTTGCTCCAGGGCGTTAGCCGTGTCGGTCAGGCGCTGGTTGAGTTGCTGGATGCTGGCCGTGGTGCGTTGGCTGTCACGGCTGCTGTCTTCGGCAATGCGCCGCGTCTGCTGCGCGCTGCCCGAGGCCTGCTCGCAGCTCCTGGCGACGCCCATCGAGGTGGCCGCCAGCTGCGTCGCGGCGGCTGCAATCTGGCTGATCTGGTGCTGCTGGTCTTCGACCTCGGAGAGCGTGCTGCCCGATTGCGAATTAAGCGTAAGCACGGCCGAGCCGAGTTGCTGGGTCTCGTGGTTGACACCCAACAGGCTGGTGCGCAGTTGCAGCACCGCAACGTTGAGCGCGGTGCTGATCGCCGCCAGTTCGTCACGCCCTTCTACCGCCACTTCCACGCACAAGTTGCCGTCGCGCAACGACTCGGCAAGCAGGGTGATGCCACTGGCGCTGCGCCGGATCGAGGCTTGCAGGCAGCTAAACAAGTACAGCGCGGCCAAGGCCAGCAGGCTGAACGTGGCCGCCACAGGAATAAACTGCTTGAGTGAGCGGTCGTGGTAATAACTCAAGCGCGCATCCAGTGAGTGCAGCGACTGGCTGCGCAGCGCACCCAACGTGCCCAGCATGCTGTCGACACTACGGTCGAAGGCGGCGCTGTCGAGCTTGATCGTACCGCCAAACACGCCGTCGTCCAGGGTTTTCAGTTCGCTGTCCAGCAACTGCAGGCTGCTGTCGTATTGCGCTGTCCACGTCTCCAGCCCCGGGTATGGCTTGGCTTTGAGCGAAGCGGCGGCTTTGACCAACTGGTCGCGTGCATCGCCGATACGGCTACGCAGGTCACGCATCTGCAAACGGCTTTGCAGGGTGAACTGGCCGGACGCAATGGACGACTGCCCAACGCTTGCCGTGCGCCCGATGCGCTCGATCAAGTCCGGCGTGTGCTGGCTGGAAATCTGCATCAGCAGGTAGGTTTCCAGCCAGGGATCAAGGATCAGCCCGGCGTCCACGGTGATCTGCTCGCGCAGGGTTTGCATGGCGGTCAGGGCAGTGGTGAAGCGGTCATAACCGTCCGGCCACCAGCCCACGGTGCGCAGGGACTGCGTGTCCATCCCCTTGACCGTCGCCTGCAACGCCGCAAAACGTGCCAGCGTGTCGACACTGGCGTTCTGGGCCTTGAGCGTATCCCCCAGGGTTTGCAGGCTTTGCATAATGACCGGGTTGCCGGCATCCACCTTGTCCATCGCCGCCTGGGCGGCGGGCGTCGGCGTGTGCTGGATGTCCAGGGCTTTCCAGCGGGCGGCCTGGTTGCGTTGCGCGGTCAATTGGCTATCCAGCGCGTCGAGCGCCAACAGTTGGCGAACGCCGGACTGCTCGCTGGAAATCACCGCGAGTTTGTCGCGGTAATCGTGGCCGATCATCCACAGGCTCCCGGCCAGGGGCAGCATGAACAGGAAGAACAGCACCTGGAACTTGCGCGCGAAACCGAAACGGCCGAGCAAGCGGATACCGGGTGATAGAAGAGTGTGCATGGCTGACCGCTCCCGAAAACAACCTGAAAATGACTAGAAGCAAAATGCCATGTCATTGATTAAGTTGGCTCAAGCAAGATACGGGCCGTTGGTGCAGAGGCCGTAGATAGGCGATGCGGCGCGGCGCAGGTGCACAGGCGTGCGCGAAAATGGGGCGAAAGCACTCAATGGGCAGAGTGAAACGGTAACTCGCCCCGCCATCACCTGACGCACGCCCCGATACGCGTGCTTCAGTCCGTTGCTTTAACGAGCATGTACTGGCTGAAATTATTAATGTGATCGTCCAGGTTATCCTCCAGCATCATCCGGTACTGATCACAGAAATACTTCAGCATCGCTTCCCGTGCTTGGGCCATTTCAGCGCTGGATTTGAAATTGCGCGCGCTGGCCCAGGCGTTGAAGCGCGTGGTGCCGAACATCATTGAAGCGCTGACCTCGCCGAGGTTTTCGCAGGTTTTAAGCTGTTCGTTCGACAGTTCGATATGGGCGTCTGCACGGTCGTAGAAGGCTTGGTCGGTGGCGTCGGCCATGATCGGGTTCCTGGAGGGCAAATGAGGCCGCTATTGGAGCATATCCGGCCGCCGCCGAGGAGACGCCTCCGGGGAGGCGTCTTTGAACCTCACATCAAGGCCAGCACCAACCGCTCAAGCCCGATGCCGAAACCGGCGCCCTCTCGATACGCGCCGCCGCCCACGACTTGCTGTTGCGCGCCCAACGTCGGGCAGCGCACTTCGAAGCCATTGCCTTGCAGGTAGTAACTCAACCCGCGCTTCACCGCCAGCTTCAGCTCATAGTCGAGCCCCAGCGTATTCAAAAACCCGCAGCAAAGGGCCTGGCTGCGCTGCAACGCCAACCCAGGGTCGGGGCTGAGAATCTCCAGGCCCAGCTGGGTGAATTCGCGATAGCGGCCGGCTTGCGGCCGTTCATATCGGTAACACCGTGCCACGTAGAAAAACATCGCCTCTGCTCGCCCATTCAGCAAAACGGCGCTGCGTTCCTGGAACAGCGCGGTGGCTTCCGGGATCAGGCAGCACGGGCGGCCTGCCTTGTCGGCGAAGGCCCACATCTGCCCGATGATTTCACTGCCGCCGGCTTTTTCGATAAACGTGTCCTGGCCCCACAACGCGGGGACGATGGCTTCTTCAGCGCCCGCTTCGATGAAGATAGCTCCGGAAGCGGCCCTCAATTTCACGCATCATTTGCGCTTCTTTACCCGTCACAATTCGCGTTCCGCGCAGCATGGTCATGTGTTGAATCTCCATTTTTTCAAGGCAATAAAAAAGGCGCCGTGGGCGCCTTGGGGGTGGTTCATTGAGTGATCAGAGGTTCTGATCAATCCGTGAGCACAAGCAACCGCGGCACCTGAGGGAAGGTCCGTGATGATGATGGCGGTTGCTTGGCGAAAATTCAGTCATGGGCTGATCCTGGCACAGTCCTGGGAACCATGACAAGCCAACAGCGCAGTAATCCAGCGTATGTGCTGGGCGATCTCTTCGCGCTTGTGCTCCGGCACGGCCTGACGCGCCTGCTCAAAGCCGGCCAGGGTCTTCTGCTTTTGGCGCAGCGTGCGCTGCCATTTGGCCAGGAACACCGGGCTACGCGCCTGCAGGTGCAGCGGGCCGAAGTACAGCTGTTCGGCGCTGTAGGTGACCGGCTCGGCACGCTCGGCGACGATGATCTCGTAGTAAAACCGGTTTTCCCGCAGCAGCTCCTCATGCAGGATCGGGTAGCCGTTGTCCATCAGCCACCTGCGCAAGGGTTGCTCGCCACCGTTGGGTTGCAGGATCAGGCGTTCGCGGCCACTCAAGTGCGCCGCGCCGCTGGCGAGGATGTCGCGAATGGTCTCGCCGCCCATGCCGCAGAGGCTGATCGCGGTGATGCCGTCGCCTGGCTCGATGGCCGCCAGACCATCGGCCAGGCGCACGCGGATGTGCTGTGCCAGGCCGTTGTCGCGCACCGTGCGCTCGGCTGCGTAAAACGGTGTGGTCGCGACCTCTCCCGCCACCGCCGCCGTGATCACACCACGGCGCATCAGCGCCACCGGCAGGTAGCCGTGATCCGAGCCGATATCGGCCAGGCGCGCACCCAGCGGCACCTGCGCCGCCACGCGCTCCAGGCGCATGGACAATGTGTGTTCGTTCAACGGTTGTTCCTTATCACCACAAATTTACTCACCCGAAAACCGGTCCCGGCTGTTGGTCAGGTGCAACACCATGGCCGCCCGCGCCGCATCAGGGTCCTGACGCTTGATCGCATTGAAGATCGCCTCATGCTCCAGGTTTGCCAACTGCCCCAACTTGGCGAAATCCGCCCCGCCGCGTTCAACGCCCTTGACCTGAGTGCGCGGGATCATCGCATTGCCCAGGTGCAGCATGATCTCGGTAAAGAAGGTATTGCCGGTGGCCTCGGCGATCAGTTGATGAAAGCGTTTGTCCTCTTCCACGCAACTGTCGTGGTTGGCGAGCGAGGCCTGGTAGTCGTTCAGCGCCTCGCGCATGCGCGCCAGTTGCTCGTCACTCCGGCGCAGGGCGGCCAGCGCCACAGCCTGCACCTCAAGGCCCAGGCGCAGTTCGAGCATGTTACGCACGCTGGCGACGGTGTCCACATGCAAGCGCAAACCCTGCTGGGCATGCGGCTCCAGCACGAAGGTGCCGATGCCGTGACGCGTCTCCACCAGCCCGGAAGCCTGCAGCTTGGAAATCGCCTCGCGCACCACCGTGCGGCTCACGCCGTGCTCAAGCACGATGGTGGATTCCGACGGCAGTTTTTCACCCGGTTTGAGCTGCCCGAGCAGGATGCGCTGGGTCAGCGCGTCGACCACGCCCTGGGCCAGGTTATTGGGGCGTTTACGCACAAGGCTTGGGTTTTCAATGGGCATCATCGGCGTCCACGGGGTTGGGCTGATGGGAGCTTAACACCCTGTTTGGCGGCGCCGCTGGGTTGATTGATAAAGCACTCAACTTGTATGACAACCAACCTTAATGGGGCACACGCCATTTTCTATACCGGAAGGTGCTCGCCCGCCTGAACCCTCTCAAAAAAAGCATAAAAGCCCTTTATTTATTGGCTAATAACCAATAAACCCAGTCAGCCAGCGGCCTTATAAGAACAAATACATTGCCGAGCGGATTGCGAATTCGCGAAATCAACTTGTATGATGTCTATCAACAAAACACGCAAACCCGCATAAAAATAAATCAGGGGGAGTTTTGAATTGTGAACAATTCAAGCCATGCATCTGTCGCTTCAGAACGTGATTCGGTCCTCACGCGCGCCGTGAGTAAAGTGAAGGGCCACGTGCTCCCGCTGTTCGTGATCATGTTCATCCTCAACTACATCGACCGAGTCAATATCGGCTTCGTGCGTACGCACATGGAGCATGACCTGGGCATCGGCGCAGCCGCCTACGGCCTCGGCGCCGGGCTGTTTTTCATTGGTTATGCGCTGTTTGAAGTGCCCTCCAACATGCTCCTGCAAAAGGTCGGCGCGCGAATCTGGCTGACCCGCATCATGTTCACCTGGGGCATCGTCGCCACACTGATGGCGTTCATCCAGAACGAAACCCAGTTCTATGTGCTGCGCTTTCTGTTGGGCGTGGCCGAGGCCGGCTTTTTCCCTGGGGTGATCTACTACTTCACCCGCTGGTTGCCGGGTGTGGAACGCGGCAAAGCGATTGCGATCTTCCTCAGCGGCTCGGCGGTTGCGTCGCTGATCTCCGGCCCATTGTCGGGGGCCTTGTTGCAAATCGAAGGCTTCGGCTTCCACGGCTGGCAATGGATGTTTGCGATTGAGGGCCTGGCGTCCGTCGCACTGGGGTTCTTCGTGTGGTTCTGGCTGGACTCCAAACCCCACGACGCCAAATGGCTGAGCCGCGAAGAACAGGACGCACTGGTGGGCGCCATCGACCAGGAACAGCGCGCGCGTGAAGCGCTGACCAGCGTCAAACCGACCCTGGGCAAGCTGCTCAAAGACCGCCAGATCCTGCTGTTCTGCGCCTTGTATTTCTGCATCCAGCTGACGATTTACGCCGCGACCTTCTGGCTGCCGAGCATCATCAAGAAGATGGGAGACCTGAGTGACGTGCAGGTCGGCCTGTTCAACTCGATCCCCTGGCTGATCTCAATCATCGCCATGTACGCCTTCGCTGCGCTGTCGGGCAAGTTCAAGTTCCAGCAAGCCTGGGTCGCCGCCGCGTTGTTGATTGCCGCAGCGGGTATGTTCATGTCCACCACCGGCGGGCCGATCTTCGCCTTTGTCGCGATTTGTTTTGCGGCCATCGGTTTCAAATCCGCTTCGTCGCTGTTCTGGCCAATCCCCCAGGGTTACCTGGACGTGCGCATCGCCGCCGCCGTGATTGCGCTGATCAACTCCATCGGCAACCTGGGCGGCTTCGTGGCCCCAACCACCTTCGGCTTTCTGGAACAGACCACGGGGTCGATCCAGGGCGGCCTTTACGGCCTGGCCGGCACCTCGGTGCTCGCCGCGATCCTGGTGTTCTTTGCCAAGACCTCGCCCTCTGCGGTGTTGACGTCACACAGCGGCGGGCCCACGGGCGCCCCGCTCAGCAAACCTCTTTAAGCTTATTCAGGAACTTGCCATGACTACGTCCAAGTCACCCATCGTCACCCATTTCCAAGTCATTCCGGTGGCCGGCCACGACAGCATGCTGCTGAACCTGAGCGGCGCACACGGGCCGTTCTTCACGCGCAACATCGTGATTCTCAAAGACAGCTCGGGCAACACCGGCGTCGGTGAAGTGCCCGGTGGCGAGCGCATTCGCGAAACCCTGGAAGACGCGCGCAGCCTGGTGGTCGGCCAACCCATCGGCCAGTACCAGCGCATCCTCAACCAGATGCGTACCACCTTCGCCTCAAGGGACGCCGCCGGCCGTGGCCTGCAAACCTTTGACCTGCGCATCACCATTCATGCCGTCACCGCCATGGAAGCCGCGTTGCTCGACCTGCTGGGTCAATTCCTCGACGTGCCGCTGGCCGCCTTGCTCGGCGAAGGCCAGCAGCGCGACGCGGTAAAAATGCTCGGCTACCTGTTTTACGTGGGCGATCGCACCGCCACCGACCTGGCCTACCGCAACGAGGCCGACGCGGATGACGCCTGGTTTCGGTTGCGTCACGAAAAAGCCATGACCGCCGACGCGGTGGTGCGCCTGGCCGAAGCCGCCAAGGAAAAATACGGTTTCAACGACTTCAAGCTCAAGGGCGGTGTATTGAGTGGCGATGAAGAAATCGAAGCGGTGACGGCGCTGGCCGAACGGTTCCCGGATGCCCGTATCACCCTCGACCCGAACGGCGCATGGTCATTGCAAGAAGCCATCCGCCTGTGCCGCGATCAACACCACGTGCTTGCCTACGCCGAAGACCCCTGCGGTGCGGAACATGGCTACTCGGGCCGCGAAGTCATGGCTGAATTTCGCCGTGCCACGGGGCTGAAAACCGCGACCAACATGATCGCCACCGATTGGCGCGAAATGGGCCACGCCATCCAACTGCAATCGGTGGATATCCCGCTCGCCGACCCGCACTTCTGGACGATGCAAGGCTCGGTGCGCGTGGCGCAGATGTGCAATGACTGGGGCCTGACCTGGGGTTCGCACTCCAACAACCACTTCGATATTTCCCTGGCGATGTTCACTCAGGTGGCGGCAGCGGCGCCGGGCGAGATCACCGCCATCGACACTCACTGGATCTGGCAGGACGGCCAGCGCCTGACCCGCGAGCCGCTGAAAATCGAAGGCGGTTACGTGAAGGTGCCGGCCAAGCCAGGCCTGGGCGTGGAGATTGACATGGACGCCGTGGCCAAGGCCCACGCGCTGTACAAAGGCATGGGCCTTGGGGCACGGAATGACAGTGTGGCGATGCAGTACCTGATTCCGGGCTGGGTCTTCAACAACAAACAGCCTTGCCTGGTACGCTGAGCCCTTCGTCCATGGCAGCCAAGGCCAGCGTCACCAGCTCCTTGCGCTGCATGGCGAGCCCCAGCACCGCCAGCGCTCCTTGCCAATCGAGCGAGAGCAGCAGGCTCAACTTTTGCCGGCTGAGCAACGGCCCTGCCAGCCAATAGCTTTTGCGCTCGCGAATGCTGATGGCGTTCAACAACCAGTCTTCACTTTGCGTCGCCAGCCATTGTTCAATGGCTGCGCGATGCCGCTGGATCAACGCCTGCGCATCCCACACCGTCATCTGCGCGATAAGCCGCGGCACGTTACGCGTGGCACTCATCTGTTTCATATCGGCTGCCAGGGCGTTCACCAGGTCGGCCTCGATCGCCACCTGGCATTCGCTGAAATAGCGCACCGGCCAATCAGCGGACAACCCCGCCCGCTGCGCGAGCACCTCGTATGCCCAGATATCCAGGGCGGTGGTCATTTTCCCGGTGAAGTTCAGGGTATTGTCCAGAATCGCCGTGGCCAACAATGCCGCGCTGTGTCGGCTGATCTGCGGCATCAGGCCGGATTTTTCCCACCGCTGGAAGACCAGCGTCGCCGCTGCGCCGATTGCGCGAATATCGGCACCCGCGCCCAGCTTTTGCGCCCAATGGACCTCAAAGCCGGGATGATGGTCGATGACTTCCCGCACCTGTTCCAGCACCACGCTCGGGTCGAAGTGATGGTAGTCGGAGACGTCCACCAACACGAACTCATCGCCGGCCGTGGGCCGGTAATCGTCCAGCGCCGCGTTCCAGTCGAGCACGCTCTTGCAGATACTGAAATTCAACGGTGCGCTGCTCACGGCACGCGCTTCAATGCCCTGGCGATTAAGCAGTTCGGCGTACGCAATACAGCAGGCGTACGCATCGATGTCCAGATAGGCCGAGCCGGAGGTCACTACCCTCATGATTGAATCTCCTTGAAGTGCAGCTCAGGCGCAGTCAGTTGCGGGGTGGTTCGGGGCTGAGGAAAATCGCATGAGCGCGTGACAAGAACATGACGGCAGGCAGAAAGATACGGTGACCCTTGCCTTTTGCTGGCTATTGCCCGTTTTGCCGTGGCAATTTTTTAAGTGCGCTCGTTGCAACAGGTTGCACAGTGAGTTCCACGCCCAACGCCAGCATCAGCTTCTTGATGGTTTCAAAGCGCGTTTTTGAGCCGCCCTTGAGGGTTTTATACAGACTCTCCCGATTAACCCCTGCCGCCTCGGCAACCTTGTTAACGCCTTGGGCCTTGGCCACTTCGGCGAGCGCCTTCATGAGTATCTGCGGGTCTTGGGACTTAAGGCTTTGCGCCAGGTAAGCACTGATGATTTCGGGGCTGTCCAGGAAGCGCGAAGCCTCATAGACATGGGTGCCTGATGTATCGAGATCGAGGATCGGCATGTCCTCGGGTTTGAATGTCGATTTGCTCATTTCATTGACCTCTCAGGGCATCGAGTATCTCTTTTGCCCGCTTGATTCCTCGCCTCTGATCGGTTTTATCGCTTCCCCACAGCATCAGGTAGGCGGTGATTCCCGTGCGCACAAAGTACACCCTGTAGCCGGGCCCGACGAAGACACGCATTTCACTCAATCCATCGCCTACGGGTTCGCAATCGCCAAAATTGTTTTCCTCGGCTCGATCCAGCCGGGTCAGAATTGCAGTTTTTCCCCAAACATCCCTCATACCGTCGAGCCATGCATCAAACTCCGGCGTCCTGCCGATCAAATTAGTCACGCTTCACCTGTAGCCTACTGGCTACTCCTTGCTGATGCCAGTGATTTTTTATTCCGGCGCTTACCGGAATAAAAAACCCTAGCCCAGCCCCCGTGCCATCAGGCGGTCAATACTATTAGCGCTTGTTTCCCTCGCGTTTAAAGCGCCCGATCAAACAACGGCGTCACGTCATACCGCTGTTTGAGCATCTGCGCATCCACCAGGAAATCCGCCGTGGCCTGAGCCTCGCTGACAATCTTTGGCGAGATCGGCAGCACCTTGATCGCGTCACGCTTGAACCACACCTTGGCAATCTCCGGTGCGGACTGGTTGGCCTTCGACCATGCCTCGGCGTACTCATCAACGTGCGTGTTACTCCAGACCCGAGCACGCGTCAGGCGCGCGACAAAGTCTTTGATGAGCGCGCTTTTTTGCGCCAGCGCCGGTTCATACGCAACGATGTAGGTCGGTGCGCTCATCAAGCCCTTGGCAGTGCGGATCAGCGTGCTGCCTTCTTTCTCTTGCAACGACACATAGGGTTCCCAGGTGCCGAAGGCATCAATGTCGCCTTGGGTCAGTGCCAGGCTGGCTTCGGCCGGCAACAGGAATTTGAAGGTCACGCTGTTGCGCGGTACGCCGGCTTCATCCAGCGCTTTATAGGCCAGTTGCTGGCTCCATGAGCCGTTCCAGATCGCGACAGTCTTGCCTTTCAGGTCGGCCACCGAATGGATGCCTTTGCGCGCGACGATGCCCACACCGTCAAGGCTGGTCTGTGTACTGGCCACCACTTTCACTGGCGCCCCATTAGCAGCGAGGCTGATCACCGGGGTGTCGCCGACAATACCCACATCGAGCGCACCACTGGCAACCGCCGAGGCCACCGGGGAGCCGGTGTTAAAGCGCTTGAAGTCGATTGTGTACGGCAGGTCTTTGAGCTCGCCCGACAGTTCCAGGACGATGCGATTGGAGAAAAACTGATCGCCCACCGTCAGGGTCTGGGGCTCTGCCGCCGAGGCTGACGGGCCGTGCAGCGTTAGCGAAGCCAGGCCCAGCAGGGCGAGCAGTGTTTGACGATTGATCATGAAAGGCATCCACACGGTTAATGGCTGACTCAACCATCTGTGTGCATGCAGTCTGGTGAAGAGGGAAAGGTTTGGTCGGTCGCCGAGTGTGGCGCCCCTAGAAGCTATCGCAATAAAGGCGCGGTGATTAATACTGTTGAGCACTATCGATAGAACTGCCACGCAGCTCGATAGGTTTTTTCCGTATTAAAAACTTTGCCCGCTCTGAGTTAGGGTGACGCCACCAGACCACTGGACCCCGCGCCTGAATCCCTTTCTGCAAGGTCCATTGCATGTCGACTCCCGCTTTGAATATCTGGGGCTGTGCGCCCTCCGCCCGTTACGAACAACTGGCCGCACCGTTTCGCCCACTGTTTGCGCAGATCCTTGCGCAAGCCGCCGAGGCTGATCAAACCCGCGCCAGCCTGACCACCGTCATCCAACAACTGAATAAACTCGGGTTGCCCCGTTGGCGCTTACCCGTGAGTGAGGGTGGCCAGGACGCGACCCTGGTTGAACTGCTCGCGCTGCTCACCGAGTTGTCCGCCGCCGACTCCAACATCACCCAGGCCCTGCGCGGGCATTTTGGTTTTTGCGAGGACGTACTCTGCGCCAAGGACCGCGACTGGCGCGCCAAATGGCTGCACCGACTCGGCCAGGGCGTGCTGCTCTCCCCAGGCAGCACGGAAGTCGGCAACCAGGCCCGCGGCGATTTCGAGACCCGCCTGCACCGCGATGCACAGGGCAGATTGCGCATCAGCGGCAAAAAGTTCTACACCACCGGCGCGCTCTACAGTGACCTGATCAACACCATCGCCACGGGCGAGGACGGCACGGTGTACAGCGTGGTGGTCGACCTCAACGCCCCTGGCGTGCAGATCATCGACGACTGGAACGGCTTCGGCCAACGCCTCACCGCCAGCGGTACGTGCGTCTTTGACAACGTGCCGGTAGAAGACGACCTGCGCCCCACAGACCAGCGCTTCGGCTACGGCCAATCCTTCTTCCAGATCTACCACCTCAGCACCCTCGCCGGCATCGCCCGCCGCGCGGCATTGAGCGGTGCGCAAGAACTCAGCCAGCGCGCCCGCACCTTCACCACCGGCAACGCCGACACCGCCGCGCACGACGTGCAACTGCTGCAAGTGATCGGCGAAGTCGCCAGCCAGGCGTATGCCGCGCAAGCCATCAGCCAGCAAGCGGCGCAGCGCCTGGAGACGACTGCGCAATATGTGATCGCCCACGAGCAACCGCTGCATGACGACGACCCGCAGGTGGCGCTGGCGGAATTGGAGGTGTGCCTGGCGGTGAACCCGGTGGTCGACGCAACGCTCGCCGCGACCACCGCGCTGTTCGACGCGCTGGGCGCCAGTGCAACGGCGAGCAACAAGGCGCTGGACCGGCTATGGCGCAATGCGCGCACATTGGCGAACCACAATCCACGGGTGTACAAGTCGCGGATTGTCGGCCATTACCTGGTCAATGGCGTGCTGCCGCCGGCGCAGTGGCGGGTGGGTGTGGCCAAGGCTTGAGCCTTGCTCGGTTGCAGCCACACCACCGGGCAAAGGTGCTCAGCCGTGCATGGCTTCGGCAGGCGTTGAAGTCAGCGGCTGACAAATGCCACCACCCGCGCGAGCATCCGATCACACGCCGCCAACTGTTCCAGGCTGATGAATTCATCCGGCTTGTGCCCCTGCGCCATACTGCCCGGCCCGCACACCACGGTCGGGATACCGGCCTGATCAAACAACCCGCCTTCAGTGCCGAAGGCCACCGTGCCATACGCCGCCGAACCACAAAACTCGGCAACCCAGGCCGCCGCCTGGCTTTCGGCCGAGGTGGCCAGGCCCGGGTAACTCGACAGTTCGCTGAAGCTGATCGCGCACCGCTCGCTCACTGCCTGCATCGCCGGCAACACGCGGTGTTCGGCGTAGCCACGTAACGCATCCGCCACGTGCCAGGGGTCCTGGGCTGGCAGCGCGCGCACTTCAAACTCAAACGTGCAATTTTGCGGGACGATATTCAGCGCTTTGCCGCCGTTTATCAGGCCGGTTTGAACCGTGGAAAACGGCGGGTCAAATCGCGGGTCAAGGTGCTGCGGCGCCTTGAGCGTTTCACCGAGGCGCACCAGTTCACTGATCAACTGCGCGGCGTATTCGATGGCGTTGACCCCGGACGGCGCGTAGGCCGAATGGCATGCCGCACCATGCACTTCGCAGCGCAACGCCAGCTTGCCCTTGTGACCCAGCACCGGCTTGAGTTCGGTCGGCTCACCGATCACGCACAGCAGCGGCTTGACCGGCTGCGCGTGGAACCTCTCGATTAACGCGCGTACGCCCAGGCAGCCGACCTCTTCGTCATAGGACAGCGCGATATGCACCGGCATCCGCAACGGCGTCTGCACCAGCGCCGGCACCTGAGCCAGTACACACGCGATGAAGCCCTTCATATCGGCCGTGCCACGGCCATACAACTTGCCGTCCTGTTCCGTGAGGTCGAACGGCGCGACCGTCCAATGCTGGCCATCCACCGGCACCCCATCCGTGTGGCCGGACAACACAATGCCGGGCAGCCCGGCCGGGCCGATGGTTGCCAGCAGGTTGGCCTTGCTCTTTTGCTCATTGAACAGCAGCTCAGAGGCCACCCCGTGGCCTTGCAAATAGGTGCGCACGAAGTCGATCAAGGCCAGGTTGGATTCACGGCTGGTGGTATCAAAGCGCACCAGGTGCGCCAGCAGCTCACGGCTGTTGCTCATCGGTCATCTCCCGGCACCGCATAGCCCGGTGCGTGTTGCGGGTTGATGGCGCGGTCGACGTAGTCCTGCAGTTGGCCGCGATAGGCCTGCCAGAGTTGGTCGAGGGCACCGATCGGGTCTTCATCGGCCCAGTCCACGCGCAAATTGACGATCGGCCATAGCAGGTCATCGACCACCACCAGGGCGGCCGAATGCACCGGGCCGGCCTCGCCGCCGCTGGCCTGCCCGGCGTGCAGTGCGGCCAGCAAGCGTTCGGCAAGCTGCCCGGGGGCGCGTTCGAAAGCACGCACCATGGCGTCGATCACGCCAGCATCAGCCAGCATATTGCCCGCCGCCACGCACTGCTCACCGCTCTGCGCCGCATGAAGGCCGAGGGTGTGTGCGCCGCTGAAATGCGCAGTACGGCCGTGATGATCAATCACCGTGACCTGGCGATATTGGCTATGTGCCTGACCGGCGATGACCTGCGCCAGCGCCTCACTCGGTGCCACGCCCTGCCCGAGCACGTCGAGAATCTGCGGGCCCAGGCTCGGCAAGGTGATGTTCTGCGACGCCACCGCGCCCACACCGGGGCGCAGCCACGGGCAACGCGCGCCCACGGCAATGCTTGAAGAGCTGATCGCAATGCCCAACTGGCCGGTCTCGGCGCAGCGAGCCACAACGGAAAACGTCATAAAAAAGCCCTCAGTCGAGCACCGAAGGGTCGGCGTCGATCATCAACTGCTTCATTTCTTCAAAGTGCTGCCGGGAAAAATCCGCGATACCTTCCCAGCCCCGTGCGGTTTTTTCCGCCACTTCATCCGACAGCACCCGCAGCGGCTGGCCGGTGGACCACGCCGTCACCAGAATCTGGCAGGCCCGCTCCAGGGTCCAGATGTCGTCGAAGGCTTCACCGATAGACGCCGCCGTCACCATCACACCGTGGTTACCCATCAACAAACGACGTTTGCCATCGAGCAAGCCGGCCAGGCGCGCGCCCTCGGCTTCGGTGTCCGCCATGCCGCCATACAATTCGTCCACGGCCACACGGTTGAAGTACCGCGCGGTGTTCTGGTCAATCGGCGGCACATGCGGCTTGGCCAGGCACGCCACTGCCGTGGTGTAGACCGGGTGCAAGTGCAACACCGCGCGGGTTTGCGGCAGCAGGCGGTGAATCTGCCCGTGGATGGACCAGGCGGTGGCGTCCACATTCGGGTGCTCGGCGCTGGCAGGATCGTCGGCGTTCAACAGCAACAGGTCACTGGCACGCATACGCGAAAAGTGCTTCCACTTCGGGTTGAGCAAAAACTGTTTGCCATCGGCCGACACGGCGGCGCTGAAGTGGTTGGCCACCGCTTCGTGCATGCCCACATGCGCAATGATGCGAAAGGTCGCCGCCAGGTCGATGCGCGTCTGTTCTTCAAGGGATAACGCCATGAATCGGTCTCCGCAAGGCGCGACCGCAAGGCTGCGGCCGCGCGCCAGGCTTACTGGGGCATCAGCGCCGCGATATCGGCGTCGGTTGGGGCCTCAAAGTTGTACTTCTTGAGCAAGGCCGCGTATTCCGGGGTGGCGCGGTATTTTTCCAGCCCCTCGAGCAGGGCTTTCTTCACCGTGTCATTGCCCTTCTTCACGCCAAAGCCGTTCAGCACCGGGTAGATCAGGGTGTCGGAAGAAATCACCACGCGGCTGCCCAGCTTGTCGACCACACCACGGGCCACGGCGGCGTCGGTGATCTGCGCCTCCACCGCGTGGGCCAGCAACGCCTGAGTGGTTTGCGGGTCGGTGCTGTATTCGCTGATCTGAATCGGCTTCAACCCCTTGGCCACGCAATAGTCAGTCGACAACTTGTTCATCTGCGCCAGCCATGACGTGGCGCCCATGGAGCCGATCTTGTGGCCGCAGAACTCTTCCGGGGTCTTGGGCTGGAAGGCGCTGTCCTTGAGGGTGAGGATCGACTCGCCGCTTTTCAGGTACGGGATCATGTCGATGACTTTGACCCGCTCTGCCGTGATGTACATCGACGAGTTGGTCAGGTCGAACCGCCCGGCCTGCAGGCCAGTGATCAGGTTGGGAAAACGCGTGTCGAGGGTCTCGACCTTGCGGCCCATGACCTTGCCCAGGCCGTCCATAAACTCGATATCAAAGCCGGCGGGCTTGTTGTTGTCCATGTACTCATAGGGAAAGAACGTCACATCGGAACCGGCGATAAGCTTGCCTTCCTGCTGGAACGCCGAAGCCGCCAAGGAGGTCAGTGCAACCGCAGCGCCCAGCAGGCACACGGCAAGAGGGCGAACACTTTGTTTGGATGCTGTCATGGTCATTACCTGCAAGGGTTTCAGGGGGTTAGGCAGTCGCGGAATCTTGGCCGGCCTGTTGCACAAAAAAGGACGCGCCACGGGGTTTTTGCGGCAAGCGCATCTGGTTGTTGGTGGCGCGCACCCAACCACTTTCTTCACCGGCCACCAACCGGCCGGCGTGTGCACTGGGCAGCGGGTTTTCGCCAAATGGCAGCGCGTCTTCAGCGGCGTATACGCTGATAAACAGGGTGCGCGGCAGTTCGGTCTCGTTAGGGCTCGATGCATGTAAAAGGCGCGTGTGCATGAAGCACACCGAGCCGGCCGGGCCGTAACAGGCGACCGGTTGCTGGCAGTGTTCTTCGACCACCGCATCCTCCACCGAACCGGTGAACCGTTGGTTCTGCCAGTGCGACCAGAGCGGGCCTTTGTGGCTGCCGGGGATCACATTCAGCGGACCGTTTTGCGGGGTCACTTCACTGACCATCAGCAGGGCCGTCACGATGTCGTCGTTGCTGTGGGGCGTGAACAGAAAGTCCTGGTGCCACTTCACCTGGGTCGCGGTGTGCGGCAGTTTCGAATTGATTTTGCTGTGATGAAAACGCGCGCCGCCCGCGCCGATCAACTGCGCGGAAATCGCGGCCATCCGCGAGTGCAACGCCACGCGCTCATACACCGGGGAAATCTCGGTGGGCGAACTCACCCGGCGCAATGACGGGTGATCCGGGCGGTGGTCGCCTTCCAGGTCAAAGCGGGCGCGACCGTCCAGCGTGGCGCCCCACCCCTGGTCGTGGCTGCGGCTCTCTTCCACCCACTGGTCAAAGTCATGTTGCAACGCGGCCACGTCGTTTAGCGACAGCACGCCTTCTACCACCAGGAATCCGTCGCGCTGGAACTGTTCGATTTGAGCTTGCTCGATCATAGTGTTGTGTCCTGAACGTTAACGAGATCACGCCAGCGAGACGTCCTTGAGGAACGCCTCCACGCGTGGGTTGTGGCCGCTGCGCAACGCCTGCGGGGTGTCGTCGCACACCACACGGCCCTTCTCCATGAACACGATGCGGTCGGAGACCTTGAAGGCGAAGTTCATCTCGTGGGTGACGATCACCATGGTGATGCCCTCCCCGGCCAGGGCTTCGATGACCTGCAGCACTTCGTTGACTTTTTCGGGGTCGAGCGCCGAGGTGGGCTCGTCGAACAGCATGATTTGCGGGCGCATCATCAAGGCGCGGGCGATGGCCACACGCTGTTGCTGGCCGCCGGATAACTGGTGCGGGTACTTCCAGGCGTGGTCGAGCATGCCCACCTTGTGCAACAGCGCGTAGGCCTGTTGCTTGAGCGCGTCGGTACGCCCCAGGCGATGGTATTTGGGCGCCATCAGCAGGTTGTCGAGCACACTCAAATGCGGGAACAGGTTGAAGCTCTGGAACACCATGCCGATGTTTAGGCGATGCTCGGCGTGCTCGAAGTACTCGGGTTTCTGCGCACCGACTTTGTTGAGGTGAATGAACGGCTGGCCATTGATCGTGATCTCGCCGTTGTCCAGCTGTTCAAGGCCATTGAGCAGGCGGATCAACGTGGTCTTGCCGGAGCCGGACGGGCCGATCACCGACACCACTTCACCCGGCTGAATCTGCAAATTGACCGAGCCCAGCACTTCAATATCGTTGTAAGCCTTGTGCAACCGCGTGGCTTGCAACGCCGATGCACCGGTGCTCGCCGGGCGCTGCAACGCTGGGCCCTGTTGCGTGGCCAGGGCCAGCACCGCCGCGTCCGGCACACGGGACACGTTGCGTTGGTTGACGTCGAGAAAGCGCTCCAGGCGCTTGAGCAAAAAATCGAACACAGTGACGATCAACACGTAGAAGAACGCCACCGCCGCCATGGTTTCGATGACCAGGAAGTTCTGCGAATACAGGCGCTGGCCGACCATCAGGATTTCGGTCAGCGAGATCACCGACACCAGCGACGTGAGCTTGACGATCGAGATGTATTCGTTGGCCAGCGACGGCAACGCCACCCGCAAGGCCTGGGGAATGACCACGCGCCACTGGGTGCCGAAGAACTTCAAGCCGAGCGCCCGCGCCGCCTCGCCCTGCCCTTTGGGAATCGACAGCAAACCGCCGCGATGGATCTCGGCCACATACGCCGTTTCGCAAATCACCAGCGCCAACAGGCCGGACCAGAACGGGTCGGCGAGCACCGCCGACGTACCCGGCAGCGCCTGGGGCAAGTTGTAGATAAAGATCAGCAGCACCAGCAACGGCAAGCTGCGGAACAACCAGATATAGCCACGGGCCGGCAGGCTGAGCAGCGGCTGTTTGGATTGCTTGGCCAGCGCCAACAGAAAGCCCAGGGCAATGCTTAAGAGCCAGGTCAGGGTGCTGAGCTTGATCACCGTCCATGTGGCTCGCCAGAACTCGGCGTCGCCGAGCAAACCAAACAGGTAGTTCCAGTCGAATGTCATCGTCGCGGTGCCTTGAACTCAAAAGAAGTTGATCTGCATCGATGGGATGAGAGTCGTGGGGGGAGGCACTTGGGGTCAATTCGTAAAACCCGGCCCACTGGGTAGGCAGAACCTATGCAGCCAGGAAACACCGACATTCCCATGTGGCCGCTGGCTTGCCTGCCTGCGATGGCATCACCTGAGTGGACCTGCCACACCTCGGTGCCTGTATCGCAGGCAAGCCAGCGCCCACACTGAACAGGTGGTGCTGGAAGGTTTACGCCCTGCCCGAAACAGTGCGCGCCTGGATGCGCCACACCGCGCCCGCCACCTTTTGGTGCAAACTCAGCTCACACCACCCAGCACCCGCACCGCATGCGGGTCAAAAAAGCTCGGCGGGGCCATGCCGGGGATGTACTGGTCGGACACAAACAGCCGGCAGCGCTCGGCAAACGCCGCCACCACGCGCGACAGCTGCGTGTTGCTCGCCGTGGCGTAGCCCAGCCGCATCGGCCGATGGGCGCCGGCCAGGCGCAGGCGAATCACGCGCTTGCCATCCTGGGACAGGTTCGATTTGGGCCGTGCATTGGCAAACGAATAACCAATGCCATTGCCCACCATCGCCCGCACCGTTTCGAGGTTGGTGGAGCGCATGATGATGTTTGGCGTGGTGCCCGCCTGCATGAACAGGCTGAGGAAATAGTCGCGGCTCCAGGGCGTGTCGAGCAACACCACCGGATACGCCTCAAGGTCCTGCATGCTCACCGCCGGCAGGTTCGCCAGCGGGTGATACTCGCCGACCATCACATACGGCGGCAGGTGCGCCAGGGGTTGGAAGTCGATGTCCGGGCTGGTCACCAGGTCGTAGGTCAGCGCGATGTCCAGCTCGCCGCTGCGCAGTTTTTCCAGCAGTTCCTCATGGTTGCCTTCGGCCTGGGTCAGCCGCACGCCAGGAAACGCACGGCCAAAGCCGAACACCAACTCGGGCGTGATCATCGGTGCCAGCGACTCCAGGCAGCCCACCCGCAACGGCCCGCGCACGGTGTTCAACGACTCCGAGGCGATGGTGTAGAGGTTGGTCATCTGCTCCAGAATCAGCTTGGCCTCCTGCATCACCTGGCGCCCCACCGCCGTGAGGGAAATACCCTGCGCATGGTGCCGAATAAACAGCTGAATGCCCAGCTCGGCCTCCATATGGGTGATGGCCGCCGAGATGGAAGGCGATGACACATGGATGCGTTCAGCCGCAGCACTGATGCTGCCGGCCTCTCCCGACGCCACAAAATACTCCAGTTGACGCTGAGTAATCCGACTGAGCATTACGCCTGCCCCTCAACAATGACTGTAGGGGTCGCGTTGCAGGGTTCGTGCCGGGTCATCGCCGGCCCTGCGCTGTGCCGATGAGGGGCACAGGCTTCGGTTTTTCCTAAGCACTACCCCGCGCAAATGCTGGTTTCGCGAGAACGAGGGCGATGTGAAGCTTGTTTCATCCCGCGTTCGATGAGTTGCCCGCCATGCCCACCCACACCCGCATCCGCATGTTCAACACCCGCCAGACCTACCCTAACCAGGCGCTGGACAACGACCTGTGCCAGGCCGTGCGCGCCGGCAACACCGTTTATGTGCGCGGCCAGATCGGCACCGATTTCGACGGCAACCTGGTCGGCCTCGGCGACCCACGCGCCCAGGCCGAACAGGCGATGAAAAACGTCAAGCAACTGCTTGAAGAGGCAGGCTCCGACCTGTCGCATATCGTCAAAACCACCACCTACCTGATCGACCCGCGTTACCGCGAGCCGGTGTATCAGGAAGTGGGTAAATGGCTCAAAGGCGTGTTCCCGATTTCCACCGGCCTGGTGATTTCCGGCCTGGGCCAGCCGGAATGGCTGATGGAAATCGATGTGATCGCCGTTGTGCCGGATGACTGGAGCGTATGAAAGCGATGATTGCCCGCGAGCCGGGCGGGCCTGACGTGCTGCACCAGGTAGTGCGCCGGGTGCCGACGCCCCAGGCAGGCACAGTGCTGCTGACCGTCGCCCATTAATCGGGAGAGCCCCATGCCCCACCGCGTGTTTTTCCTCAATGGGCCGAACGCCAACCTCTACGGGCTGGACAAACACGGCACCTACGGCAGCGAGAGTTTCGCCAGCATCGAAGCGCGCTGCCAGCACCACGCCGCCGGGCTGGGCCTGGCCCTGGACTTTCGCCAAAGCAACCACGAAGGCGTGCTGGTGGACTGGATTCAAGAGGCCCGGCTGCACGCCGACGCCATCGTGATCAACGCCGCCGGGCTCACCTACAGCTCCGTGCCGATCCTCGACGCACTGCTGACGTTCGACGGCCCGATCATCGAAGCGCACATGAGCAACATCTGGCAGCGCGAGCACTTCAGGCATTACTCCTACGTGTCCAAGGCCGCCACCGGCGTGATCGCCGGGTTGGGGGCGTTGGGTTATGAACTGGCACTGACGGCGCTGGCCGCGTTGCTCAAACCGTAAATACCGGCTCGAAAACACCGCCAGCTTCCACACGGGATCTTCGGTGTTACAGACAACCCCTTACTCTCAGGAAACGCCTATGTCCGTCGAAACAATCAACACGCTGGTAGTCGGCGCAGGCCAGGCCGGCGTCGCCATGAGCGAACACCTGTCCCTGATGGGTGTGCCCCACATCGTGCTGGAACGCCACCGCATCGCCGAACGCTGGCGCTCGGAGCGTTGGGATTCGCTGGTCGCCAACGGCCCGGCCTGGCACGACCGCTTTCCGGGGCTGACATTTGAAGGCATCTCGCCCGAAGCCTTCCCGCCCAAAGAGCGCATGGCCGACTACTTCGAAGCCTATGTTAAAAAATTGCAGGCCCCCGTGCGCACCGGTGTGGAAGTCCAACACGTGGAACGCCACGTAGGCCGCCCCGGCTTCAAAGTCACCACCTCCGCAGGCGTGATCGAGGCCAATAATGTCGTGGCCGCCACCGGCCCGTTCCAGCGCCCGTCGATGCCGGCTATCGTTCCCGCCACGGCGCCGGTGCACCAACTGCACTCCTCGGCCTACAAAAATCCTGCTCAGTTACCCGAAGGCGCAGTGCTGGTGGTAGGCGCCGGCGCCTCCGGCTCACAAATCGCCGAAGAACTGCAAAAGGCCGGCAGGACCGTGTACCTCTCCGTGGGCGAACACTACCGCCCGCCCCGCGCCTACCGCAGCCGCGACTACTGCTGGTGGCTTGGCGCCCTGGGCTTGTGGGACGAAGTCAAAATACAGCCCAAGAAAAAGCACGTGGCCTTTGCCGTCAGCGGCTACGAAGGCGGTAAGACCGTCGACTTCCGCCGCCTGGCGCACCAAGGCATCAACCTGGTCGGCGTGACGCGCAGCTGGGACGACGGCGTGATGACCTTTGCACCGGGCCTGGCCGACAACGTGGCGGAAGGCGACCGCGCCTACTTTGATGTACTGCGCGACGCCGACGCCTACATCGAAGCCAACGGTCTGGCGTTCCCCCTCGAACCGCAAGCCTGGCAGCTGCTGCCCGACCCGGACTGCCTGGTTAACCCGATCCTGAGCCTGGACCTCGCCGAGGCCGGCGTGACCAGCATTCTCTGGGCCACCGGCTTCACGTTCGATTTCAGTTGGTTGAAGGTCGATGCGTTCGACGAAAAAGGCGAGCCGTTTCACAAGCGCGGGATCTCGGCACAAAGCGGGATTTATTTCCTCGGCCTGCCGAACCTGGTGAACCGCGCGTCGTCGTTTATCTATGGGGTTTGGCACGACGCGAAGTACGTGGCCGACCATATTGTTTTGCAGAATGCGTACATGTCCTACAACAAGCCCTGAAACAGCAAGGTCCGAGGCGACAGCGCCTTGCTCCCTTGCCTACGCTTGCGTCAGAATCCGCCGGCTTGTGCGCTTGAGTGGGCGTCTCTAAGGTTGCTCGGTCGCTGAACACTCAGTGATCGGGTTTAGTAGCCTGGGGTTATTCCAGTCAGTGCATAAGCATCATCTTTCGGACGGTCTAGTCCGTGCTTGATGGTGGCTGTGTGCAGGGCGTCCTCGGGCGCGCCGGCTTTCTTGGAATTCCCCGGTCTACTAACCTGCGCACAGCTGCCACCCCTTTGTTTAGTAGCTCAGAGGTGGCGGCCCTAAAGTGGGAAATTCCAAGTATGTTCAAAGTTACGCCCAACCCTCCGAACGAACCGGACCTGAAACTCAATCAGGCTGCGCATCGTGCGATTGATCACTACCTGAATCCAGAAACCGCTCCACCGTCATCACCACCGGGTTTGTTCAGCGTTGCCGCCGACGCCAGCAGCGAAACCCTGATCACCAACAGCTATGAAACCTTTTCCTCCGTCACCACCTTGCTGCTCGACCTGTCAGAAGACCTGACCGGGAAACAGCGCGATGTGGCGCTGGCGATTCACCAGTTGAGTGAGTTGGGGGTGTTGTTGATGGATAGACTGATGGAGCGCGAGGCCGCTGTCGCTGGCGGCTAAAGGCTCAACAGTACGGCCGGAAAAATCGCCGATTTGTTGTGATGAGGTTGATGGCGAATCGGCGATTTTTTTGGTTTTGCTGGGGTATTCACGCGCGCCCTGGTGCTGAAAGCCACGGGGCAAGAAGGCATGAAAGAACAGGACTGTGCTTGACCACCATTTTTTTTGGCGTTGAAACACTGAAAACAATCCAAAGCAAACATTCCCCAGGACCTGCCTGAAGAGAAAAGCTGGCGCACAGGATTGCTCCGAGGTAGACGCCAATGATGGCCTTAAGCTACCTTTTACCGACTTATCAGTGTAAGACGCATGCCGTGTACAACGCTCACTGTTCGACCACTATTGAGGGGGAAAGTAAAAGGCCCCTATCGTGAAAAGCGACAGATTATGTAACGCGACAACACTCCAACCTAAAAACCGCAAACAAGGAAGGCAATGAATTTCAAGTTAAACAGAAGCGCTTTGGTGCAGTACGAAGAGCTAGTCGCGGTATCTAAGGACAACGCCAGATGGTCCTTTCTAAACTATATTTACTTACAATTTCAAATGTCCTTACTTGTAGCGTTTGAGATGAGCAAGACATTTAGAGCCTTACCAGCAGCGTTCAAGTCACAGAAGGAACTACTGGCGTGGGCGGATACAAAAAAACAAGAGATCTGCCCTATTCCGGGCCTGTCAAAAACTCAAGCGCTCATAACGATTGGGAGCAAGGAGGGTTGCGAGCTCTTAAGGGGCCAACAATTCGTTTGGGTTCGAGCAAAATCAAACCTGTACAGAAATGCCATCATTGCATGGATCAATACTCATCGCTCAACGAGCCTGCTGGAACACCATAAGTTGGCGGCCGAGTACTGTACTGGGCTGGCGAGGGCACTTGAAGCAAAAGACATTCGAAAAAATATTAGTGACGCGAAGCGCAAACGACTGTCACAGGAGTTTCATCAGCAAGCCTCTAACTTCATGGATGCTGCACAAAGCCAGCAGACAGCAATCAAAAGCGCACACTTGCTTTTTCAGTTGGATCAGACCTTAGATGCCGACCACGTAATAAATAGAAAATCGTTAAACAAACTGCCTGAGGCATGGGTAATGATAGCCCCCGTAATATCGGGCGCGAACCAATCTTTTGGGAGGTTGATTGAGGCCAAGGCAACTAAATTCCTGCCGGACACCGAGGTCATATATTTCGACGCGATTACAACTCTAAAACTTTTTGCGCCTACCATCCCCTCCTGCCCAAAAAAAGCCAACGCGATATTCGACAGTTTCGAGCAGCGATTTCAAACTTCCGTAGAGCTTAACCAAGAGTTCATTCGGGCAAGGGCTACGCTGACTGGCTTGCTAGATGGCACAGTGGCGGATTTTTTTAGAGCTGGTAATTAACGTACCCATCACACAAAAAACATTACCAGCAAACCTACCAACAGCAGCCGCATACGTTTACGAGACACGCTTTTTGATTAAGGAAAATAGTCGATGGAACTGAAAGTCTCCGATATTTGCGTCTCTACGGAAGACCCCTGGGATAAAATAGCTTGTTATAGAATCAGACAAATAACAAATCTTCACTATGTGCTAGCGCCTCAAAATGAATTTATCAGTGATAAAAATCTTCGCTGGGTTCCAATAACCAAGCAGCATACATTATTGATCTATCCCTTTTCGTTCTTCACACCTGAACACCACAAAGAACTTGCAGCATCAATGCGACGTGTGGGCGATTTGGTTTGCGCATTACTCGGCAGCCAAAAAACATTAACACTCGACGCACTCACCCAGGCGATACTCGAGCACAGAAACAAATACGGATTCGATAGTGATGCTCAGGTCCCTTGGATATTACGCTGCCTTACTGCTGCTGAATTCGTAATTGCATCATGTAAAAAAGATGGTGTTTCATTCTCTCTTTCTCCCGCTCAGCGAACTCGAGAAAAACAGCGAAAGTTTTCTGCGACGATCGCTGGGGAACTAGCATCGTTGAGCCAGCGTGTCAGATTCATCATTGATCATGGCCCCACCGTGGGGACTTATCGTGAAAACCTACTTCAAAGTTTACTCAGAAAGCACTTGCCTGAGCGCTATCACGTTGCAACAGGTTTCATTTTCGGACTCTCTCGGCAAATCGATATATTGATATATGATCGCGTTGACTACGCACCTATATTCCGCGAAGGGGACCTTGTAATTGTACCTGAAGAGTCGGTGCGTGCCGTCATTGAAGTCAAGACCGAGCTAACCTCTAGCAATCTTGAGTCTGCGTTGGAGCTGTTACATTCAACGTCCTATTTAGACGATTATGAGCCTCCGTTCTTTAAAGGTATATTCGCTTTTCAAAGCGCATTAAAGAGCGACGCAATTTATGAGAAAATAGCAAACTTCTACACGGACTATAATGCACAAGCTCAAGGCGCACCAGGTGAACTGATAATGCGGCCATTTCAGCATTTAACCTGTGCATGCGTTATAAACAGGGCGTTTGCATACACTCGATACACTAGAAATGAAAATAAGAGACTCGTACCAGTCTTGTATTCCAAAAGCAGCGCGTCCGAACTAGAAAGTCAGTCGAGTTTTTTTATACAAAGCCTATTATCTCATCTGAAATTCGGCGGCATGAAGCCGTTCAAAATAGATTATATGGGGAGAATGTTAGGAGAGGACACATTTAGCAGAAGGATCAAAGATCTCAGAGAGGGGGATGACAGTTGGGGCGCCTACTTCGGTTTTGACGAAGATCAGGCGGAATACGATGCTATTGAGGAAATGGAGCGTCTCATTCTTAACGCCCAACAATGGCTCGACGGAGAAGAAAACTTTGAAGCCTCTCTGCCAGTTTGAGGCGGAGAATAAGAGAATAGTAGTCAGACCACGTTTTCAATAATGGTGGTCTGCCCCCTATCTCCTTCTTTGGTCTCGTTTCCTGTCATCAGACTTCAGGTTGCTCACCGAGCACTCCGATAGAATCAGGCAATACTAAAATCCAATCCGGCATAGTCCCCCAACCGCTCTCCGCCCTAGCATGGCCTCACCTTATATCTTCAGGAGTGCGTCCCATGAGTGCAGAAAAAACCATTTTTATCACCGGCGTGAGTAGCGGCTTCGGCCAGGCCCTGGCTAAGGAAGCTCTCGCCCAAGGCCATCGAGTGATCGGCACTGTCCGCAGCGAATCCTCTTTGGCAATCTTCCAGGCGCTCTCGCCTGGTCGGGCCCATTGTGTGGTGCTGGACGTTACCGACTTTAATGCCATTGACGCAGTGGTCGCCGCTGTTGAGGATCAGTATGGCCCTGTGGATGTGCTGGTTAACAACGCGGGGTATGGCCACGAGGGGATTTTCGAGGAGTCGTCGTTGGCGGAAATGCGCCGCCAGTTCGACGTCAATGTATTCGGCGCGGTGGCGATGACCAAGGCATTCGTGCCGTATTTTCGCCAGCGGCGGGCGGGGCATATCCTGAATATCACGTCCATGGGCGGCTATATCACCATGCCGGGCATTGCTTATTACTGCGGCAGCAAATTTGCACTGGAGGGCATCTCTGACACGTTGAGCAAGGAGCTTGCACCCTTCAATATTTTTGTCACGGCTGTGGCGCCGGGGTCGTTCCGAACGGACTGGGCAGGTCGTTCGATGCAGCGTACGCCGCGCAGCATCAGTGACTACGATGCGACTTTCGACCCGGTACGAAAAGCCCGTGAGGAAAAAAGCGGCCATCAACTGGGCGATCCACAAAAAGCCGCACGCGCGATGCTGACGATTATCGCGAGCCCCAACCCACCGGCTCACTTACTGTTGGGCAGCGATGCCCTGGCTCTGGTGCGTGACAAGCTGCACCGGACGGCGGAGAGTATTGAGCAATGGGAGACGCTTAGCTGTTCTACGGACGGCTGAGCATGAAAGGGGAGGACGTAATGTCGATGCCGAAACCCGAGAGCCCGAGCACAGCGCGTATCGTGCAGTTGATGAGCCAGCTTGCACCGTTGGAGGGTTACAACCTGAGCCCGCTGGATGATGTGCGTTTTCTGCGTTCCAACCGGCCGCTGACGCGCACGCCGGTTTTGTATGAGCCGGGAATTGTCATTCTCTGTCAGGGGCAGAAACGCGGTTATCTGGGTGATGAAATTTACGTCTATGACGCCCAGCATTATCTGGTGGTATCGGTGCCAGTGCCTTTTACAATAGAGACCGATGCCAGCGAGGCGGAGCCGATGCTGGCGATTTACCTGCGTCTGGATTTCGCCCTGGCCGGCGAGTTGATTCAGCAGGTCGATAAGGTCTGGAACATAAGTGTGGCTCAGCCGATGGGCATGTACGCCTCGCCCATGGATGAACCGCTACGCCAGTCGACCCTGCATTTTCTGGAAGTGATGGGCGACCGCACCGACGCGCAAATCCTTGGCCCGGCGATGCTGCGCGAACTCTACTACCGCATCCTCACCGGCGAACAAGGCGGCACCCTACGCGCGGCCATCGCCCAGCGGGGTCAGTTCGGCAAGGTGACGCGTGCCATTTACAAAATTCACCGCTGTTACCACGAGCATCTGGATGTAGAAGACCTGGCCCAGGAAGCGCAGATGAGTGTGCCTAACTTTCATCTACATTTTCGCAAGGTGACGGATTCCTCGCCTATGCAGTACCTCAAGTCGACGCGGTTGCATCAAGCGCGATTACTGATGCTGCGTAACGACCTGACAGCGGCCAAATCGGCCTTTCTGGTGGGATATGAAAGTGCTTCGCAATTTAGCCGCGACTTCAAGCGCCTCTTCGGCCGCACACCGATAGCGGAGGTGGCGTGGATGAAACAGACGTATGCGTTGCCTGCACCGACAACCCCGTCGCCATTCGTGTCATCACACTGAGCTTCAATCAATCCTGTCTTGCCCGGCGCCAGTAGGCATGTGAACGCCGTGCTGTTTCAGTATGCGGAGAAAGGGGACGACTTTATTTACCCTGCTCTAACGTCTGCTTAGGGTCGAGGCTGTGTAAAACCGTTTTTGAGCGCGCCAGGTGTTCAAAACCGGACTGAAAATCGCGCTTCTACGCGAAACCCACCTCTGCAGACGTGCCGATAAACTTCAGATTGAACGTAGACGCGCGCACTTCAATTTTGACCAAGCGTTTTTACCCACGCTGGGCCAGAAGCGGACGGAGGATTACCTTGGGCGGCTATAGATCATTCAGCTTCTACAATCCAGGTCAGTCACGGCCCTGACTAGAAGCGTCATGCGAAGGACGACACGCACGCAAACCGCAGTGGCGCACGGGTTTCTCACTACCAAGTCTTTTCGCAGGGGCACCACGCAAGCCGCTTCAAACCTGCGCAGCGATGCTGGCTTTGCTTTTGAACATGGCGGTGTCGGCCTTGAAAATCAGATCGTCCAGACCTTCGCCATCTTCCGGATACCACGCCACCCCTAGGCTGGCGCTGACCTTGATCTGGCTGTTTTTCCATGGAATGGACAGGTCGATGGCCTTGCAGATTTCTTGGGTGATGCGCTGGATATCGCTTCGGTGATGCGCGCCGTCGAGCAGCACTACGAATTCGTCACCGCCCATGCGCGCGGCTATTTCGAACTCGCGAATATTGGATTTGATGGCCGTGCCTACGTGGATCAGGATGGCATCGCCTGCCTGGTGGCCAAAACGATCATTGATCTGCTTGAAGTGATTCAAGTCGATATAGCACAGGGCCAAATGTTCTCCACGGCTCTTTGCGGCCAGCAGCTTCTGATTAGCAAAGGGAATAAAACTATTGCGATTGGGTAAGCCAGTCAGGCTGTCATAGAAGGCCAGCTTGTGTACTTCCTCTTCGGCGAGTTTGCGCAACTTGATCTCCTTGCGCAGATGGCGCTGGGCATTCAACAGAACCAGAGCGAACATCAGGACAAGCACACAGCCGATACTGATCAGCACAATGGTCTTGCGCAGCCGCTCGATGAGCTGTGGCGGGTTGGGATCGTAAATGAAGTTTTCCAGACCGGCGATATTGTCGACCATACCCAGTTCGAGGAAGGTTTCAGCCATACGTTGCCAGCGCCCTGGGTTCATATGCCCGATCTCGATCAGGTCAGACATCACCAGCGGACGCATGGCCTGAGCTTCGAATTGCAAGTGCGCGCGACTTTTCTTCACCGAATACTGATTGAGCAGCAGGTCTATGATTTGCTCGGGGTTATCCATCGCGTAGCGCCAGCCGCGCAGGGTAGCGCGGCGGAAAGCCTCGACCCGCTGTGGATGTTCGTCAATCTCGGCCTGGGTGGTGAACAGGATGTCGCTGTAGAAGTCGATCCCGTAGGTGACGGGCGAGATGATGTTGTATTCCACGCCCCGCTGTTGCAGGTAGAAGGGCTCGTTGGTCAGGTACGAGTTGAACGCCGTCACTTTACCGCTGGCGAGATCCCCAATTTGATAACTGCTGGGTAGCAGTTGTAGTTTTTCGAGGGGGATACCCTCGCTACGGAACATCGCCAGAAAATCGGCATCGGTCTGTGCATCCATCAGCATCAACGGCTTGCCGATCAGGTCGTGCACAGTGCGAACACCTTGGTCTGTGCGAGCCACGAGCACGGAAGGTGAATGCTGAAAAATCACCGCCAGCGCTACCAACGGCTTCCCATGCAGACGTGCGTAGAGCAATTCACTATTGGCTTCGCCGTATTGGGCGCGCCCAGAGAGCACTTCTTCGACCGGTGTGACATTGGGGCCACCTTCGTGCAAGCGCACGTCCAGTCCTTCTTCGCGGTAATAGCCCTTTGCGATGGCGGCATAGTAGCCCGCGAACTGGAATTGATGTTTCCAACGTAGCTGTACATCAATCACCTGTTCGGCGCCATTCTGTTGAGGGCCAGAACCCGCCCACACAGCCTGACCCCAGACGAGCACAAAACACAGCAGTCGACGCAGCCGAACCAGGAGAACTCTCTTCGGCGGGCCTGGCGTGTTAGAACAGCAACAGTGGCTAGGCATGGTGATAGTCCGTGAAACGCGCTTATCGTTGAGCGTGCAAAGCGTGGCGAGTCATTGTGACATCACTCATGCGGGGCCAGCAATCACGCGCCACGCTAACCAAAGCGGCCGTTATGCTCGCTTGCGGCGTGGTTGGCGTTTGCTTCCCGACAACAGACCGCTACCGGCCAGAAGCGGACGGTTATGTAGGGCTCAGCAGGACTCACTGGTGGCTTGGAGGTAACTACAAAACTAGGGGCGATTCACCGACCAGCGCAAGTGCCATTCCGCTTCATCCGTGTTCACACATGCCCCCAAGCACATCGGCACGAACCCCATCTTGCGGTAGAAGGCAAGTGCGCGAGGATTCTTCGCATAGACGCTCAGTTCCAAATAGCTCCGGCGGCGCTGCGCAAATCTCACCAGTTGTTCGCCCAAGCACTGCCTCTGCCTTGATGCTGTCACAAACAGTGCCGACAGCTCGTCACCATGCAGTGCCACAAACGCCAATAGATGACCGCTCTCCTCCAGCAACCAAACTTCACACTCAGGAAAATATTCGTGGCACATGGTGTCGTACTCGGCGCGCCAATACTCGTCAGCCACGAAGCTGTGAGCTTGTAAGCTGGTCTGCAACCACAAATCACTTATCGTCGGCATATCCGCGCTTTTCGCGCGCCGGATCGTTTGGCATTTCGATTGAATAGGCTCTGTCATATACATTTTTCGCCGAAAGGGTCGCTGTAAATCGCGGCAGTCACTCTCTGTAGCTTTCTCCCCGCGTTCGTTTCCTTGATGGATAGTAGATTCAAAGGGTGGGTTTGAATCGCTATTGGTTTTGTGGACATTCGATGACCGCTATTGGCCGATTTCTGCCGTTCGTGACAGGCAGCAACCGGCCAATAGCACCCCCTCGTAAAAATGGCTGACGCCTCGCATCCACGAGTGGCAACCGCCCCAAACAGCCCCATCGACACGTTACAAACGACGCCCTGATTTCCTTGCAGATCTAGTCCCTGGGGTGGCGTCACGAATGTTCCGTCGGAACTTTCAGCCCAGACACACCCAACCACGACTCAAACTCACCCTACCGACCTTCGTCATGCCTCAGGTGGGCCTTTGAGTTCTACCTGGTTACCGTCTGGGTCGAAGCAGTAGAGTGAAGGGCCCTCGCCTTCAGCACCGTAGCGCTTGGCCGCCTTGTCGGCTCGCACGCCGTGGTTACGTAGATGAGTGAGAATGTCAGCCTCAATGAACGGCGTTATCCGCAGGCAAAAGTGGTCAAGGTTACGATGCTCGGGATCTGCCGCGCCCCCGGCCTGTTGCCCAAGGGGGCCGGCAACATCCACCAGGTCAATCATCGAGTTTCCCGCACGCAGGTGAATCATGCCCAGGTCATCACGACGCTTTGCCACGTCGCAACCGAGGGTCTCACTGTAGAAGGCCAAGCTGCGTTGAATATCCTGTACACGCAAGACGACGTGATCCAGCTGTTTTACTTTGAAAGGAATCATAGTGCCTCCTGAGCCAAGTAAAGGCCGAGTGGCCTGGGCGGTTAATGCATTGATTTTTTATCACACTCGGCCTCGCTTGATGCACCGAACGGGTGATGACGCTTGAGGCCGGACGCGGCCCAGGCCTGCCGAACCTGCCACGCGGTGACCCGCGCAGGCTTGGCCATCAGACCAAGGCACCCGGTCGCGTGGCTGACCGCTAGGCGGTCGAGCGCTCAGGCGTTGAGCGCGCCTGGTGATTGCGATCTACGCTAAGACACTGGCGCCTTTGGCCGCCAAAAATACCGTTGCTGAGCACGCGGTCCCTGCCGGTGCGGTTGGTTGGGCTCATGCAAGACATGGACGCGGTGGGCACACCCGAGAAACAGTCGTCTGCTGGTCATAAATCAGACAGATGGCAGTTAGGTTGTCTAAAGTTGTGATGCACCGCGCAGATAACTCCTATGTCATTTCCACCCGCAACACAGTTCAAGGATCGAACTCATGACCCAGCGTCAATCCAGCCACACTCCCCCTCTCGGTCATCCGCGTTTTCGCTGGTTCGCTTTGATCCCGGTGGTACCCGCCGTGGTGTGGACACTGCTGCAATCAAGCTCTGCGGCCAACCTGGCGGCCTGCGCGGTACTGGTGCTGATCGGCCTTGGTGCCTGCGCCTGGAGCGCGAGCTCGCAGCGTAACGCCGTGCAGCTAGGCATTGCGCGGGCGCAGGCGGATCAGGCCGAGGCGGACGCGGCGCGCAACGGTATGGCCTCGCGGGCACAGCTGGATGAGGTGTTGCTGGGCGCCATGCCGATCTGGGCCAAACAGGTGGAAAGCTCGCGCCATCAGACCGAAGAAGCGATTGTGAGCCTGGCTAACCGGTTTACCGGGATCGCCACGCGCTTGCAGGAAACGGTACACGCCTCGCAGCACGCTGCCGGTGAACTGGATGGCCACGCCGCCGATGGGCCGCTTGAGGCGCTGGCACGCAGCGACAGCGAACTGAGCCAGGTGATCAATTCACTCAAGGCCACGCAAAGCAGCCGTGACCAAACCCTGGCCCAGGTCCGCAGCCTGACCGCCTACACCGGTGAACTGCGCACCATGGCCGCTGATGTGGCGGCGATTGCTGCACAAACCAACCTGCTGGCCCTCAACGCCGCCATCGAGGCGGCGCGGGCCGGTGAGGCCGGGCGTGGCTTCGCAGTGGTGGCCGATGCCGTGCGCAGCCTGTCGAGCAAATCCAGTGAAACCGGCCAGCAGATGTCGGCCAAGGTCGACATCATCAATAACGCCATTACGCAATTGGTGCACGCTGCGTCCAGCAATGCCGACCAGGACAGCCATTCGGTGGCCGAGTCCGAAAACAGTATTCAAGTGGTGCTTGAGCGCTTCCAGAACATCACCGGGCGTCTGGCCGACTCCGCCGACCTGCTCAAGCAGGAAAGCTACGGCATCCGCGATGAGATGACCGAGGTGCTGGTCAACCTGCAATTCCAGGATCGGGTCAGCCAGATCCTCAGTCACGTGCGCGACAACATGCACGCGTTGCATGACCACCTCCTGCAAGCCAGCCAGGCCCCCGACCAGGCGGTCGCCGTCGACGCCCGGCAGTGGCTGGCGCGCATGGAAGCCACCTATGCCACCGACGAGCAACGGCGCATCCACCATGGTGAAGCGGCCGTGCAGCACAACTCTCAAGACATTACTTTCTTTTAGGAGCACCTCATGGCGAAGAATGTATTAGTGGTCGACGACTCCAGCAGTGTGCGGCAGGTGGTCGGTATTGCCTTGAAAAGTGCCGGTTACGACGTGATCGAAGCCAGCGACGGCCGGGATGCCCTGGGCAAGCTCACCGGGCAGAAGGTGCACCTGATCATCAGCGATGTGAACATGCCCAACATGGACGGCATCACCTTCGTCAAGGAGGTCAAGAAGCTGGCCAATTACAAGTTCACGCCTATCATCATGCTGACCACTGAGTCCCAGGAGTCGAAGAAGGCCGAGGGCCAGGCCGCCGGCGCCAAGGCCTGGGTGGTCAAGCCGTTCCAGCCGGCGCAGATGCTGGCAGCGGTGTCCAAACTGATACTGCCTTGAACCCCGGCGCCAGGGAGGCTCCCATGCCGATCACCATCGAAACCTTCGACGACACTGCCCGCGTGCGCATTGACGGTGAGCTGACGATTTACACCGTCGCGGAACTGGCGGGTGCGCTGCTGCCGCAGATCGGCGCGGCGCCCCGCCTTGAGCTGGACCTGTCCCAGGTCACGGAAATGGATGGCGCCGGCTTGCAGTTGCTCGCGGTTATCCGGCGTGAGGCCGGTATCAGCGGTACCGGCTTGAGCGTGACCGGCCAAAGCCAGGTGGTCATGCAGGCGCTCCAACTGTGTCGCACTGAGGCCTCGTAGTCAGCGCTTCCCACGTTTTTTGATCGACAAGGAAAGTCCCGGTGAGCATCAATCTCGATCAGGCACAGCAGACATTCATCGTTGAGGCACGCGAGCTGTTGCAGGCCATGGAGCAATCCCTGCTGCAACTGGAAAGCGAGCCCGGCGACCAGGATGCGATTGGCGCGATTTTCCGCGCCGCCCACACCATCAAGGGTTCGGCGGGGCTTTTCGGTCTGGCGTCGATCGTGGGGTTCACGCACATCGTTGAAGACGTGCTCGACCGCCTGCGCGAAGGCAGTGTGGCGGTGGATGCCGCATTAATTGCGCTGCTGCTCAGGTGCGGCGACCACATGCTCGAATTGATCGAAGTGGTCGCCGACCGCGGTGAGACGCCGACGCCCGCCGCGCTGGAGCGCGGTGAGGCATTGCGCGAGGCACTGAGTGCCTATCAGCCGTTGCAAACCACACCTGTGAGCGTCGAGACCGCGGAGGTGAACGACGACGCGGCGGTCGAAGTGCTTTGGCATATTGCCCTGCGCTTCGGCGTGGATGTCTTCCGCAACGGCATGGACCCGTTGTCGTTCCTGCGGTACCTCGACACCCTGGGCACGCTGTTGCAGGTCACCACCTTGACTGAGCGCATTCCGGCCGCCGCCAGCTGGGACCCGGAAAGCTGCTATCTGGGCTTCGAGATTGACCTGCGCTCGACGGCCAGCCACGCCACCCTCAACGAGGTATTCGACTTTGTGCGCGATGACTGTGAAGTGCAGATCAGCGCCGTCGACGCAGCGCCTGAGCGCACGGCGGCCATCGCGGGCGACCTGGTCACCCAGGCCGAGCCAGCCTTTATGCCTGCCGCACCGCAGCGTGTGGCGCCCAGCGAGGCGAAAACCCGTGACGGCAATTACGTGCGCGTCAACGCCGACAAGCTCGACGAGTTGATCAATCTGGTCGGCGAGTTGGTGATCGCCAGCGCCGGCGCGAACCTGCTTGCCCGCTCCTCTAACAACGACCCGTTGCAAGAGGCGGCGTCGACGGTCTCGGGGCTGGTGGAAGAGATCCTCGATGGCGCCCTGCACTTGCGCATGATCCCCATCGGCGACACGTTCAACCGCTTCCGCCGCGTGGTGCGCGATATCAGCCAGGAACTGGGCAAGGACATCGAACTGATCATCAGCGGCGCGGAAACCGAACTGGACAAAACCGTGGTCGAGAAGATCGGCGACCCGCTGATGCATCTATTGCGCAATGCCATGGACCACGGCATCGAAATTGCCGATGCGCGGCGTGCGGCCGGCAAATCGGCCAAGGGCTATCTGAGCCTCAATGCCTACCATGACTCGGGGAGCATCGTCATCGAGATCGCCGACGACGGCGCCGGGCTCAACCGCGAACGCATCCTGCAAAAGGCCCAGGAACGCGGGCTGGTGGCCAGCGGTGCGCTGCTCACCGATCAGGAGATCTACAACCTGATCTTCGAAGCGGGTTTCTCCACTGCCGAGGCCGTGACCAACCTGTCCGGGCGCGGCGTCGGCATGGACGTGGTCAAGCGCAATATCACCTTGTTGCGCGGCACCGTCGACCTCGACAGCCGCCCCGGCCAGGGCACCGTGGTGCGCATTCGCTTGCCGCTGACCCTGGCGATCATCAATGGGTTCCTGGTCGGCATCGACCAATCCACCTATGTGATTCCGCTGGACATGGTCCAGGAGTGTATCGAGCTGGATGAACACCAGCGCCAGTCCAGCCGTGACACGGGCTATCTGGACCTGCGTGGCGAAGTGTTGCCTCTGGTGCACCTGCGCGATCACTTCAGCCACGAGGGCCCGGCAGCCCGACGCCAGAATGTGGTGGTGGTGCGCAACGCCGAGCATAAGGCCGGGCTGGTGGTGGATGACCTGCTCGGCGAGTTCCAGACCGTGATCAAACCCCTCGGCAAGTTGTTCGGCGCACTGCGCGGCATCAGCGGCTCGACCATATTGGGCAGCGGCGCGGTGGCCTTGATTCTGGATGTACCGGTACTGCTCAACCAAATCGTACAACTGGAAGCCCGCACACCCCAGGCGCCTCAGTCGCCACCGGTCGTTGCCCGCTGACGCATTTGCAATTCCATGGAGGTTCCCCGATGAAATGGTTCTACGATTTTAAGATTTCCACCAAGTTGATCAGCTCGTTCCTGCTGGTCCTGGCACTCACCGGGGCGATGGGCGGCTTCGCCATCCACCAGCTCGGAGCGGTCAACCTGGCTGCGCAGGACATCAAGGGCAACTGGATGCCCTCCCTGCGCGCGGCCGCTGGCATGCGTTTTTTTGCCGCCAACTACCGTTTGAAAGAAAACCGCCAAGTCGGTACCGAGATTCCCGAGGAAAAAGCCCAGGCCGAACGCGAAGCCACCGAAGCGCGCCAGCAGTTCGAAACCCGCATGGGCACCTACGAGCAATTGCTGTCCAATGATGAAGACCGTCAGCTCCTGGCCGGCGTGAAAAGCGCCTGGGCCGCCTACTTGGCGACCAGCAGCCAGTTGCTCGAACTGTCCCGGCAGAACCAGGAAGCTCCGGCGCGCGTCTTGCTCAGAGGCGAGTCCAGGGTGCAATTCGATCAGGTGACCGACCGCCTGCAGAAAATGGTCGAGTTCAACGACGCCGGCGCGAGTGCCGCCGGCGACAAAGGCTCGGCGCTGTATGAAAGCGCACGCGTGTCGATCATCGCGGTACTGGTCGCGGCCCTGCTGATCGGCCTGGGCCTGGCGGTCTTCATCGCTCGGATCATTTCCCGCCCGTTGCGCCAGGCCGCAAGCGCCGCCGAGCAATTGGCCGAAGGCAACCTCAACGCGCATATCGAGCCCGGTGGCAAAGATGAAACCGGCATGGTGCTCAACGCCATGCGCAACATGGTCGGCAAGCTGGCACATATCATCGGCGAAGTGCGCAATGCCGCCGACAACCTGGCCAGCGCCTCCGAGGAGGTCAGCGCCACCGCGCAATCGATGAGCCAGGCCACCAGTGAACAGGCCGCGAGCGTCGAGGAAACCAGTGCGTCGGTTGAGCAGATGAGCGCCAGCATCAACCAGAACACCGAAAACGCCAAGGTCACCGATGGCATGGCCAGCAAGGCCGCCAAGGAAGCCACCGAGGGCGGCGAATCGGTACAGCAGACGGTGGTGGCGATGAAGAAAATCGCCCAGCGCATCAGCATCATCGATGACATCGCCTACCAGACCAATCTGCTCGCACTCAATGCCGCCATCGAGGCCGCCCGGGCCGGCGAGCATGGCAAGGGTTTCGCAGTGGTCGCCGCCGAAGTGCGCAAGCTGGCTGAACGCAGCCAGGTCGCCGCCCAGGAAATCGGTGAACTGTCCTCCAGCAGCGTGGACATGGCCGAGAAAGCCGGCAAGTTGCTCGACGAAATGGTGCCGTCCATCAACAAGACCTCCGACCTTGTGCAGGAAATCAGCGCTGCGTCCGAGGAGCAGGCCGCCGGTGTCGCGCAGATCAACACTGCGATGACCCAGCTCAACCAGGTGACCCAGCAAAATGCGTCGAGCAGCGAAGAGCTGGCGGCCACGGCCGAAGAAATGAGCAGCCAGGCCGAGCAACTGCAACAGGCCATGAGCTTCTTCGTGTTGGATTCAGCGCCCAAGGCCGCAGTGCAAAGCAGCAGCGTGGACAGCCCTGGCAGCAAGCCCAACCGCCAGCAGCCACGCCCCAAACCACAGGCACCGCGCAAGGCGTTCGCCTACACCATGGCCAGTGCCCCGGACGAAGCGGATTTCACCCGCTTCTGATCGCACGATCAAGGTGGGCCTACTAGGGAGAGTGAGATGGGCGCAGTAATGACGACTCGGCAGACCGCGGTGGCGGTCGATGAGGATGCGCAGTACCTGACCTTCATGCTGGGCGGCGAAATGTTCGCCATCGGCATTCTGGGGATCAAGGAAATTATCGAATACGGCAGCCTGACCGTGGTGCCGATGATGCCGGCTTTTGTGCGCGGGGTGATCAACCTGCGCGGCGCGGTGGTGCCGGTGGTGGATTTATCGGCCCGCTTTGGGCGGGCAAACTCGGCGATCACCCGGCGCTCCTGCGTGATCATCATCGAAGCGAGTACCGACGATGGTCAGCCGCAAGACATCGGGCTGCTGGTCGATACGGTGTCTGCGGTGCGGGAGATCCCGGCCACGCAGATCGAACCGCCACCCAACTTCGGCGCGCGAATTCGTGCCGATTTCATCAGTGGCATGGCCAAGGTCGACGGCAAGTTCGTGATCGTGCTGGAGGTGGACAAGGTGTTGTCCATCGATGAGATGTCCAGCCTCGCCGAGGCCGGCCAGGCGCCGGCCCTCGACCTCGACCCGCGTTGAGGCCCCGACCATGCCAGACACCGCCACCATCGATGATCGTGAATTCGGTCAGTTCCAGACCTGGCTGTACCGCGCGGCCGGGATCAACCTGTCGCCGGCCAAAAAAGCGTTGGTGGCCGGGCGCCTGTTCAAGCGCCTCAAGCACTATGAGCTGCAGAGCTATGGTGAGTATTTCAAGCTGATCATGAATGACCAGCGCAAGGGCGAACTGCAGGTTGCGCTGGATTTGCTGACCACCAACGAAACCTATTTTTTTCGCGAGCCCAAGCACTTCGAGTTCCTGCGTCAGCAGGTTCTGCCCCACGCCGCGCCGGGCAAAGTGTTTCGCGTGTGGAGCGCAGCCAGTTCCTCGGGTGAAGAGCCCTACAGCCTGGCGATGACCCTGGCCGAGAGCCTCGGCACCACGCCTTGGGAAGTGACCGGCTCGGACATCAGCACCCAAGTGCTGGCCAAGGCGCGCACGGGCCATTACACCATGGAACGCACCGAGACATTGCCCCAGCCGCTGCTCGCCAAGTACTGCCTCAAGGGCATTGGCCGCCAGGCGGGCACCTTCCTGATCGACAAGGCTTTGCGTAGCCGCGTCAATTTTGTCCAGGTCAACCTTAACGAGGCGTTGCCTGCCCTGGGGGAGTTCGAGGTGATCTTCCTGCGCAACGTGATGATTTATTTCGATCAGCAGACCAAGCGCCAGGTGGTCGCACGCCTGCTGCCGCTGCTCAAACGCGGCGGCTACTTGATCATCAGTCACTCGGAAAGCCTCCACGGTGTCAATGACACCTTGAAGCTGGTGGCGCCGTCGATTTACCGCAAGCCATGAAAAAGCCTATCGGTGCGGCCGAAGTGGTATTGGCCCCTGGCCAGGTGTGTTTTGCGACGCGGCCGACGCGCCTGCGGACCTTGCTCGGTTCTTGCGTGGCGATCACCTTTTGGCACCCACAACTGCTGATTGGCGGCATGTGCCACTTCATGCTGCCAGGGCGCTTGCGCAATCATCAGTGCCTGGACGGCAGGTATGCCGACGAAGCCCTGGAACTGCTGCTGCGCCACGCCCAGGCGAATGGCACCCAGGCACTCGATTACCAGGTCAAGTTGTTCGGCGGCGGCGAGATGTTTCCCAACCAGCGGCACCACCTGCCCACGCAGAACGTGGCCAGCCAGAATATCCGCGCAGCGCTGGCCCTGGCCGAGCGTCATCACCTGCACCTGACGGCCCAGGACATGGGCAGTACCGGTTACCGCACGATCATGTTCGACCTATGGAACGGCAACGTCTGGGTTCGGCACCAACCAATGGGAACACTTCAAGAAGATGCCTACCAAAAAAATCAGTGTGCTGCTGGTCGATGACTCGGCCGTGGTGCGCCAGGTACTGCTGGCGATTCTCAGCGATACGCCAGATATTCACGTGATGGGCGCTGCCTCCGACCCGATTTTTGCCATGGATAAACTTGCCCGGGAATGGCCGGACGTGATCGTGCTGGACGTCGAAATGCCGCGCATGGACGGCATCACTTTTCTCAAGAAAATCATGAGTGAACGCCCCACACCGGTGGTGATCTGTTCCTCGCTGACGCAAAAAGGCGCAGAAACCTCGCTGCAGGCGCTGTCGGCGGGCGCGGTGGAAATCATCACCAAGCCGAGCACAGGGTTGAAGAGTTTCCTGATCGAATCGGCGGCCGAGTTGGTGGCCGCCATCCGTGCCGCCGCGAACTCCAACGTCAGGAACCTGGGCAAGCGCAGCGCCAGGCCGGCGCCGTCACCGGCCCCGGCCAGCAAGCTCACTGCGGATGCGATCCTGCCCGCCGCCAATGGCCATGCGATGGCCCAGACCACCGAGCGTATCGTCGCCATCGGCACCTCCACCGGCGGCACCCAAGCGCTGGAAGCGGTGCTGACCGCACTGCCGCGGGTATGCCCTGGGATGGTGATCGTGCAGCACATGCCTGAGAAGTTCACCGCTTCGTTCGCCGAGCGTCTCAACAGCGTCTGCGAGATCGAGGTGCGCGAGGCGCGCAACAACGACCGCATCCTGCCGGGCCTGGCCCTGATCGCGCCTGGCGGCAAGCACCTGATGGTCACCCGCAGCGGCGCCTATTATCACGCCCAGGTTATCGACGGACCGCTGGTTAACCGGCATCGCCCTTCCGTGGATGTGCTGTTTCGCTCGGTGGCCCGGTTCGCGGGCAGGAACGCCACCGGCATCATCATGACCGGCATGGGCGACGACGGCGCGCGCGGACTCAAAGAAATGCTCGAGGCCGGCGCCGCGACAGTCGCCCAGGACGAAGCCAGTTGCGTGGTGTTCGGCATGCCCAAGGAAGCCATCAAACTCAACGCCGCTCAGCGCATCCTGGCACTGGAGGATATTCATCAAGCGATTTTGTATAAGTGAACGAGAGCCGCCCCTAACACAGCCTGATTGGCCCAGGCAGAGGCTGAAGGTGGATACGGTGCGAGGTCCGTTGTAAGCGTCCGGCCAAGTCATCTACGCTGTGTTTGTGTGCGCACATGCCGTCTCATCGCCCAGCGCCAGAATTGTCCAGGAGCCGGCCGTTGTACCTGCGCAAGTTCCATCCGAGCAAGTCGAAGCCGTCCCGCGCCATGCTCGCCAACACCGCAGGCGGGGCATGACGCTTTGTGCAAATGAACGTCAAAGTCGAAAGCGATCCACAGACTGCGACAGCATCCCCGCCAACGCGGACAACTCGTCCGTCGTCGATGCCGTCTTTCCGATCACTTTGCTATTAGCCTCCGACGCACCCGCAATCATCTCCACTTGATGGGCGATTTCGTTGCTTGCCAAGCTCTGCTCACTGATGGTGCGAGAGATATCGTTGACCAACTCAGTGGTGTTCAGAGTGGCCTGGAGAATATCGCGAATAGCACGCTCGACATCGGCGGTTACAACCATGCCTTTGTCCACTTGAACAACACCCTCCTCCATACTGATGACCGCTTCCCGGGTGCTTTGCTGGATGCGCCCGACCATGCTGGCGATCTCTTGCGTGGACGCGCTGGTGCGTCCAGCCAGGCTGCGCACTTCATCCGCGACCACCGCAAAACCACGCCCCTGTTCGCCGGCACGAGCGGCTTCAATCGCGGCATTCAAAGCCAACAGGTTTGTTTGGTCGGCGATCCCCTTGATCACCTGAATAATGCTGTAGATCGCCTCGGACTCCTTGTCTAGCGTGCGGATGACTTGGGCAGATTGCTTTGCCGAACGAGCAATGCCATCCATGTCACTCACCACTTGGTGGATCACTCGGCCGCCGTCCTTGGCCAAGGCTTCAGCCTGATTGGCCATATCCAGTGCGCGACTGGCATGCCGGGTGATTTCCTCAATACTGGCGGTCATTTCAATCGCTGCGGCGGCCATGGTGCTGGCGGCGGCGCTTTGTTGCTGGCTGCTGCTGGCCACCTCATGGCAACCATGGCTCAGTTGCTCGCTCATACCATTGACGCCTTGGGCATTGCTGCGCACTACTTCGATCATGCTGCGTAAGTCCCGCTGCATAATGGCAAGGTTGCGAATCAATGAACTGGCTTCGTCTTTGCGACTGGTTTCAACGATTGGCTCGCTCAAGTTGCCACGGGCGATGCTGGCGGCAATGCGGCTGGCGACCTGTAGCGGCCCCATGATGCTCAACATTACCCAGCGGCCTTGGGCGAGGAGCAGCAACAGACTGACGATCAGCACCGCGCCTAAGATGACGTTGGCGTTGCTGATAGCCTCCCGCGTTTGCACACCGGTTTGTTGGGTTTTGTTTTCGATCAGCTCACTCAGGCTCTGCATCTGATCTTCAAGAAGGCTGAACGCCGCGTTGAAGCGCTCCAGTTCCCCGCGAGCGGCGTCGGGGTTGTCCAGCGCCAACGCGACGATGCGTTCACCGGCACCTATGTAGTTTTCAAGGCTGGGGCGGATCTTATCCAGGCTCATCCTGAGGGTATCGTCCAGAGGCAGCTTGAGATTGTCCCCTAGCGCCTGGCGGAAGTGCTCGGCATGCTCCTTCAGCGAAGTGCTGACCTCAGCCTTGGTACTGATGTTTTTACCCAGCCCCACCAACATCGCCGACAACACATCGGCGCGCAGCGCATCGTGCATCATGTCGGCTTCCATGTGATTGCGCAGCGCAATCGTGCTGATCTCATTCTCCTGCATGGCGCTGCCCGTCCGGGTATTTCCCAGATAACTGGATAGGCTCATTACCAATGCGGTGGCCAGTGCGGTCGCGATGAACAGAAATAAGCGAAGCTTGATCGTCATACTTGTCACCCTTTAACCCAGAGAGCCGGATTTAAAATCGAACCGTGCAAGCGTTGCCCATCACTTTATCGGCAGAGTCTCACCGTTATTAAAGCCTAAGCGCGCAAATATGCGGTTCTACTCAAAATCCTGCAAAGGCCGGGTTATGCATGCGCGACGCAAGCCCTTCGAAGGTCATATCCTCAACAAGCGCGCGCTCGCCGAGAGAGCATTGCGCTAGATGAGCTACGGGATCACTCAGGGTCAGCCCCCTGTATCCGTTCGACTAGCGTGCCTTGTCCTTCACCACTTCCACCAACTCAAACTCTTCGGCCACCAGCTCCATCGCCGCGTCGAATGCGCCCTCTCTTTGGAAAAAAGCTTTATGCCCCTGCTGCCAGTACCTGAGGCTGAGATCCCCCTCGCCTTCCTTCCTGGCAAAGTCTTGATCGACGTCGCAGTAACGCGTGATACGCATCGAAATAACGCGAATGACACATACCGGCTCGCCCTGACTATTGAGCACGATGCTGTAACCGCCAATGGCTGATGATTGATCGTCATGCTTGAAAGATGAGAGTGAGCAACAGCTGGCTGTTTTTATGCCTTTGGCCACAAGATCAGCCAACTCATCGGCCATTTCCGGAGTATCGCCAAAGGCCCCTGCAGTGGCGCCGGGGTACCTGAGCGTTAGGTCATCCATTAGGTTCACAACTAAATCCCTTTATCACGTTGTTGGCGATCGCCTTGGCACCCAGTAGATCGTCACGATTGGGCCGTTGTACCGCTCTGCCGCACATAGCAATTATCGAATTCGCTGCTTTCGACGAATTGGAACCCATGGCGCATGTAAAAACGATTCGAGGCACTTTCCTTGAGGGCGCCCACTTTAATAGGGAGTGCGGCCGCATCCGCTTCCTTGAAAATCTGCGTGAGCACCGCAGCGCCTATTCCTGATCCTTGCACGCGGGGGATCACGTATAGGTGGTCGAGCACGAGTTCATCGCGGTGCTGCTTGACCACTACAAAACCCACGCGGTCTCCAGATACTTCAATGTAACGCGTGTTGTGCGCTTGAAAACCGCTAACAAAGCGCTCACGGGCGCGCACGGGATCAAATCGCCCGACACGCTCCAGGCTTTCGCGCATGGCTTGGATTCGAATGGCGACGAGGTCGTCGATGTCGCTGTGTTGAGCGAGCACTAACGTGACAGGCGAGTATTGACTGCGTGAAAGGGGCATCTTTTGCACTCTGTGTAGGCTCCTCGGATGGCCAATGTAATGGGGCATCGCCTGTTTCCTCAATGCCCGCTTGCCACCCCCGCCCAACACCCGTTGCCACCTGCTTTGGCTGAGAACAAACCTGACGGCGTTTGCGCAATACGTCAGCCCCTGCACAGGCTTTGGTCCTACGCCCCCATCAGTTCCTGAGGGTTTTCACGATCACGAAGGACTCTCTGCGCCTCCAGGGCCTGATCGAGGGTGAGCTTGAGCTCTTCATCGTTCCAGGGCTTGCTGACGTAGCGGAAAATATACCCGTCGTCGATTGCCTGATTGATCATGCTCATATCGGCATACCCCGTCAGCAGTATATTCATGCAGTGCGGATCGCGCCTATGCACCTCGCGCAGCAAGGTCGGGCCGTCCATATGGGGCATGCGCGCGTCGCAGACGATCATGTCTACAGCGTGTTGTTCGAAAAGGCTCAGTGCCTGGGCCCCGCTCGTGGCCAGGAGCAAGTCGTAGGGCTGTGTGCGCAGTAACCGGCGGACGCTGTTGAGGATACTTTCTTCATCATCCACCAGCATGACGGTGTAGCGTTTTACACAGGCAGAGACGGTTTCCATGATCAGCATCCTTCAGCGGCGCACGTTGGGACGGTCTGTGTCTTGGGCTGCTGTAAGGGTAGCCACGCGCGGAAACGGCTGCCCCTGCCCGGCTCACTGTCAACGGTGAGCCTTCCGTGGTGCTTGACGATAATGCTGTACGACAACGACAGGCCAAGGCCCGACCCCATGCCCACCGGCTTGGTTGTAAAAAACGGTTCGAATATGCGGTTCTGGATTTCCAGGGGGATGCCATGCCCGTTGTCGGCGATCTCGACGAACACGCCGCCGTCTTCCCGGCCACTGCTGATGGTGATTTCGCCGTCGGCCCCCACCGCATGGCTGGCATTGATGAGCAAGTTCAGGAAAACCTGATTGATCTGTGAGCCCATGCATTCGATGGGCTCGATATCGCCGTAGCACTTGTTCACCTGAGCCTTGAACTTGATCTCGTTCCAGATGACGTTGAGGGTACTGTCGAGCCCCTTGTGCAGATCGGCCAGCTGCCACTCGTAACTGTCAACGTGGGAGAACTCGCGCAGGTCTTTGACGATGCGCGTGACTCGGTCAAGGCCCTCAACCGACTCGGCAAGCAGTTCGTCGATGTCCTGGCGCATGAAGGCGTAATCCATCTTGTCGCGCATGACCACGAGTTCGGGATGCGCATTGGCATGGTGGTCGTCGGTCGCCCGTTCATGCGCTTCGAGCAGCGCGAAGATGTCTACGAGGTAACGACGCAGGCTGTTGACGTTGGAACAAACGAAACCGATCGGGTTATTGATCTCATGGGCCACGCCCGCGGCAAGCTGCCCGATCGCCGCCATCTTCTCGGACTGCAGCAACTGCGCCTGTGCATCTTCAAGCCGGGCGATAAGCAGTGCCTGGGCGCTCTTTTCTTCTTCCAGCAACTTGTTCAGGTGCGTCAGCTCAAGTTGACGGGCAGCCGTGTCGGTCGTATCGCTGATGGCCAGGCCCACGCCAAGCGTGCTGCCATCGGCATCTTGTACGGGGAAGAACGTGCAGTTCTGATACATCAGCCGGACCATGCCACTGATGGGCCGGGTACTTTCGAAATTAAACAGGTGCGGCCGCTGCTGCCATGAAGTGAACGCAAAGTTTTGCAGCGTGATGACGCTGTTGATCTTCTGTCGGGTCCAGACCTCGGGCAGCTCGGGAAAGGCGTCAAACAGCGTACGGCCTATCAGTTGTTCAGCACTGCTGCCACTGTTGATGGACATGAAGTGGTTAGAGAACAATATTTTGCAATCAGCGTCGACGAGCAGCACGCCCATATTGATGGCCTTGAGCATCGACTCAAGGGTTTCCCGGGAAATTGCCTTGTTGTCTGTCATGAAGAGCCTCCTTCAAAGCTCGTCGAGCAAACGATCAATGGCGCGAACGACAACGCTCGCTGTACGTTCAGTAATGCAGATCAACAAGTCACAGGAAAATTGATGCGCCTGAACCTCGAAACGAATTTCCAGCACCATCGCCAGGTGTTCATTCAGGTTCAATTCATCCAGCGCGTTCGCGGCCTCTTCGCTGTGGACGAGAATGGAGGGCGCGTCATAGCTCACTTGCGTCGCCACCTGTTTTGCCAAGCCACTGATGCAGGCGCCGGTCAGGATGTTGGTCACATCGAGCATCAGTTCGTCCTGCTGGGCCAGCCCGCTGCCCTTGTAGCCGAGCAGTTCGGCCAATTTATCGGCGCCCATGGCGCCAAAGCACACGAACACTTCCCCACGTAACTCACCCAGGAAAGACTGGCGGGTGACAATCATGAAGCTTCGGCGCAGATGGTCCGGAATCGCCAGCTTGTTCTGTTCCCGGATCAGCGGATGAATGAAAGGCACCGAAAGCGTCACGATCGTGTTGGTCAGCAGCGCCAGTCGCTCGGCCGCCTGTCCCATGGCGATATTCATCAGTTCCTGCAGGGCATCGCGTTGGTCTTCGGTGAGCTCGGCCAAGGTTTCCATCAAAGCACTCCTATGACGTGCAAAGCATTGAGTACGGCTTCTGCCGTAACCGGCTTGGCGACGAATGCAGCAGCGCCCAGTTCCTTGACTCGCTGCCTGGCCAGCGGCTGGATGTCTGCGCTGATCACCACGACGATAACGTTGGCGTCTTCGCGTTTGAGCGCCTCCAACGTCTGGAAACCGTCCATGACGGGCATGGTGAGGTCGAGAAAAAGCAGATCGACCAAACCGGCGTGATAGGCCTCCATCACCTCGGCACCATTACAGGCTTGGCGAACATCTTCAGTCAGTGATTCTGGCAGCGCCCGCAACACCATCTTGCGGGACATGGATGAGTCATCGGCAATTAAAACTTTCATGATGCACTCCACATTTATGAAGTGTCCTCGGCTTGAGTTGAAGCCGCAGAAACTAAGATTTCTTTAAATCTTTTAACCAGCTTAGCTCGACAAATGGCAAAGTGCCATCACTCAAGCGTGACAGGACGGTGGTGATTTACGAAGTGTGTAGGGATTTCCCTACAAGTTGGCCGGGTCATGCAAACTCGGGGTGAAAGTGGAAAGCGCGAGTAGCGTCGGTGATTATGCACAACACCCTGCGCGAGAATAATTACACGGCCTACACGGCGCGTAAGCGTTAAAAGCGAGGCCGGCCGCAAACACATTCCGGCTTGAGAGTAAGCGCTTAAAATCATTAAAGCCAGAGGCCATGCGCATCGAACAGATGCCCATTTAATCGCCGCCGCTGAAACAGCATGCAGGCTGTGTTTCGCTTATAAGAAACCGATGTAGCATGAGAAAACAGCCTAAAAGCGCCCACCCAGATTTTTCACTCAAACCGGTGAATAGGCCCTCACTCTAATAAAAACTGAACAACAGGGATCAGGCCACTTTAAAAATTAACGTGGCCTGGTTGCTATTACGCAAAGTTTCTAAAAACCCGTCGCCATTCGCGCATTAAGCGAAGGCTCTAAATAACTCAATCCTTCTGAACACAGTAGCGGCCGAACACTTGCAGCAGGCCACGTTCAGGCGGTTTCCCGAACCTGGCCTGCCCTGTTCTTCCCTGACGTCACTCACCTTCACGTACGCTTCGGCAACTTCCAATTCGGCCGAATGAAATGGCAGGTATAGCCGTTGGGTATGCGCTCCAAATAATCCTGATGCTCCGGCTCCGCTTCCCAGAACGGCCCCGCCGGCTCAATTTCAGTCACCACACGGCCCGGCCACAACGTAGAAGCATCAACATCCGCAGCGGTGTCTTCAGCGATGTCGCGTTGTTGTTCACTCAGGTAATAAATCGCCGACCGATAGCCCGGCCCGACGTCATTGCCCTGCCGGTTAGGCGTGCTGGGGTCGTGTATCTGGAAAAAGAACTCCAGGATCTGCCGGTACGTGATCACTGCGGGGTCAAACACGATTTCAATCGCTTCCGCATGATTGCCATGGTTGCGATAAGTGGCATTCGGCACATCGCCGCCGGTGTAGCCGACTCGCGTGCTCAGCACGCCGGGGTAGCGGCGCAGCAGGTCCTGCATGCCCCAGAAGCAGCCGCCGGCGAGGATGGCGGTTTCGGTTTGGTTGGTCATGGTCTGTCCTAGCGCTTAGTGGATACACCGGTAGTTATGGGGCTGTGTTGGCGAATACCAAGGTTCAACGGTTCGGCAAGTTGCGGTTCGCACTGAAAACTGTCGCTGTAAAACGTTCTACACTCTCGCGCCTATCCTGTCCGGAACCCCGCCATGCGACGCCATCTCCCCGTGCTGCTGCTGTTTATTCCCGGGCTGGTCTACGCCCTGCCCGCCCTCAACGACACCACGCTCTACACCACCACCGCCCATGACTGCCACGATGTGGACCTCGCCGCCTGGCAGCACCCGACGCGCACGTTATTGGAGAAGAACAACTTCCAGCTCGAACGCGTCCAGCTCTGCAACGGCGGCCACTACCCGATTTTCCAGGTGCAAGCGCCCTACGACCCACGTGGTCAGACCAAGGATTTTTTCCTGCCGTTTTATGAGGAGATGCGCAAGGCCAACGGTAAATGGCCCTACGCGTTGGTTGTCAGCAGCGACGCCGTGGTGGTGTATGTCAGCTACCCGAAGGCCGACCCTATTGCCTTGGACTACGAGGGTTTCGAAGCGCCCTAGGCGCGCAGCCCAACGCAGTCGGAACAGGCGGCGTATTTGCAGGAAAGGGGGATGCATTGCGAGGGGATTTCAGGTGATGATGCGCCCCCCAATCAAGGAAGATTAAAACCATGAAAACACTGCTGCGCGCCCTGTTCCTGCTGTGCCTGGCGACCCCGGCCCTGGCGGCCGAAAGCCCCGTCGGTTTCAAAACCGCGACCCTGCCGGATGCAAAAAGCCAGCGTCCACTGGAACTGGCGGTCTGGTACCCCGCCGCCACCGCCGCCAAACCCGAGCTGATCGCCGACAACGCGGTGTTCATCGGCGCCCTCGCCGTGCCCGACGCGGCACCGGCTGCCGGTGAGCATCCGCTGGTGGTGCTTTCCCACGGTTACGGTGGCAATTGGGGCAAGCTGGTGTGGCTGGCCAGCGCGTTGGCGCACAAGGGTTACATCGTGGCGGCGGTCAACCACCCCGGCACCACCACCCAGGACCGCAGCCCGCAAGCCGCCGCCCAGTTATGGCGACGCCCGGCCGACCTGAGCCGCGCGATTGACGCGGTGCTGGCTCAGCCGAAGCTGTTTGGCGCGGTGGCGCAACATCAGATTGCAGCGGTGGGCCACTCCCTCGGCGGCTGGACCGTGCTGGAAATCGCCGGTGCGCGTTTCGACCCCGACCTGTTCAGCCGTGACTGCGCCGAACACCCTAAGTTGGGCGGCTGCATCGGCTACCAGCAAATGAACCCTGCCGGCACGCCAGCCGGCAAGGCGCAACTGGCGGCTGATTTGAGCGACAAACGCGTCACCGCGATTGTGTCTTTGGACCTGGGCCTGTCACGCGGCCTGACCAGCGCAAGCCTTGGCGCATTGCCGGTACCGGCGCTGGTGATTGCAGGTGGCGTGCCCACGGAGGACATGTCCCCCGAATTGGAATCCGCCGACATGGTCAAGCGCCTGCCTAAAACTTCGACGCAGTACGTGGAGATCAGCGACGCCACGCACTTCAGCTTTATGTCGATCTGCAAGCCGGGCGGCATGGCGCTGATTGAAGAGAGCTCGCCGGGCGACGGCATGATTTGCCGGGACGGTGAAGGGGCTCGGCCACGGGCGGTGATTCAGCAGCAGGTGGTGACGCTGATCAGCGAGTTTCTGACCCGCGCAAACACCCCGGGTCAAAAAACCAGCGAACGCTGACAGGTCGAGGTTGCCACGATTTTCCCGCGTTTGAGCACCATCAGGCGCGTCGGCAGATCGAGGATGACATCGCCGACCGAGCGCGTGTCCAGCAACACCAAATCGGCCTGCTTACCCGGCGCCAACCCATAGTGCTTGAGCCCCAGCGCTTGCGCCGGGTTGGTGGTGAGCATCGACAACACCGTGGCCTGGTCATCCGCCCCACCCAGGTGACAGGCAGGAATCGCCAGTTGCGCGATATTTAGCAAATCGCCGGTGCCAAACGGGGTAAATGCGTTGCGGATATTGTTGGTGGCCAGGCACACGTTCACGCCGCCATCGCGCAGGGCGCGTACCGGCGTCAGTGCGCGGCGCACGTTGTGGGTGTCGCTGCGCGCCCCCAGGTGCAGGTCGGTTGCCGGCAGGCACATCACGCTGATGCCAGCGTCGCGAACCCGCTCAATAATCTCGCGCTGTGGGTGTGGCGCTACGGCGCCCAGGCTGGTCAAGTGCCCGACACACACGCGGCCCTGGTAGCCTTCCTGAATCGTCTTGCGTGCCAGGTAGTCAATGCTCATGTGTTCGGCGTCGTCGGCAAAATCCTGGTGGAAGTCGATGTCCTTGCCGTAACGCTTGGCCAGGCTGAACACGTAGTCGATATGTTCCTGCGCCGAGACATCGTTGTAGGGAATGCCGCCGACCACATCGGCGCCTTTTTCCATGGCCTCGACCATCATCGCCTGCATGCCGGGCAGCTTGAAGATGCCTTCCTGCGGGAAAGCGACCACCTGGATATCAATCACGTCGCGAAATTTTTCGCGCAGTTCCAGCACCCCATCAAACCCGGTAAAGCCTTGTACCGGGTCGAACTCGGCGTGGGCGCGCACGTGGGTGGTGCCCGCCTGCACCAGGGCGCGCAGTACCTGGGTGGAGCGTTCGAGGATGTCGTCGCGGGTCAAGGTGGGTTTGAGTTGTGCGGTGACCGCGATCGCCTCTTTCAACGTGCCGGAGCGATTGGCCTGGCGATGCATGACGTGGGCTTTTTCCAGGTGCAGGTGCCCTTCGACAAACCCCGGTATCAGCACGTTGCCGTGGCCCTGGATTTCCTGGCGGGCCTGGGCTGCGATGTTCGGCGCAACCTCGACGATGTTGCCGTTGTGCACCGCCACATCCATCAGCGGTTGTGCGTCATCAATGCGTACGTTGCGAAAGATTAAATCCATGAAACCGACCCTCACTGTTGCAGCCCTCAGGCGCACCGGGCGCAACGTTAAAAAACAAACAATGGACGGCTCAACCGTTGGAGCAGCCGTTACCCATCACGTGGTATTCGAGAATGTGCCGCTGACCCTTGGCGTCTTCATAGGTCATCCGCACGGGCACCACCGCGCAGACGTCCGGCACTTCGCTGGTGGAAATCACACGGGCGATGTCCAGGTGCTGGGCGTAGCTGTATTGCTCGACCGGGAGTGGCTCGTCGGCCATCGCTGCGGCGCAAAACACGCCGAGTATCAGTACACGTAACGCTTTCATTTTCAGATCACCTCTTCGGCAGCATGAGGAAAGGCGAACCCGGCGCCTGTGCAGCGCCGGGCTCACGGGTAGCGGGATCAGAACGGTTTGGTCGGCAGGTATTTGCCATCCAGGGTGATCACGGCGCGGGAGCCGCCGTCCGGGTCGTCGACCTTTTTAACGTCGAGCTTGAAGTTGATGGCGCTGATGATGCCGTCGCCAAATTTCTCGTGAACCAGCGCCTTGAGCGTGGTGCCGTAGACCTGAATCATTTCGTAGAAACGGTAGATGGTCGGGTCGGTGGGGATACCGTTGCCGATGCTGCCGCGCACCGGGATGGTTTGCAGCAGGAACACGGCATCGGCGTCGAGCCCCAGGGTGTCGGCAACCACTTGGGCGGCGTCGGCCGGCAGTGGGTGCTGGCCGAGCAAGGCGGCGGTGACGAAGGCTTCGTGCAGGCCCGTGCCTTCGGCGATCTGGGCGAACGACAGGTCCTTGCGGGCTTTGGCCAGGAGGATGACGTCGGCCAGGGCAAGGCGAGTGTTTTGGCTGATTTGTGACTGGATCATGGGGTTATCTCCGTGGGTAAACAGTAAGGGTGAAACGGCTAGTGCCAATCGGGACAGCGCCGAAGATCAAGTGTGGGAGCTGGCTTGCCTGCGATGCAGGCAACTGGGTGTGCCAGGCAGACCGGGTGGATGCCATCGCAGGCAAGCCAGCTGCCACCTTCAACTTTCTTCGCTTGCGGGGTCAGTACGAAACAGCGCGTACGGTCGGGTTGTCGGCCAGGGCCACGAACTTGCCGGTGCGGCCATCGAAGGCCTGGATGCAGCCGCTCTCGATGTCGTAGACCCAGCCATGCAAGGTCACGCGCTTCTCTTCGAGGGCCAGGCGTACCGAAGGGTGCGTCTGGATGTTGGCCAACTGCGCGATGACGTTTTCGCGGACCATGGAGGCGACCTTGGCGTGCGGGTCGACGTGCTGGCGGGCCTCGTTCACGACTCGGCCGGAGTCGGCGTAGCGCAACCAGCCAGCCACGGCGGGCATGTGGTCCAGGCATTTGCAGGTGGCGATGGCGGTCATCGCGCCGCAGTCGGAGTGCCCGCAAATCACGATGTCGCTGACTTGCAAGGCGGCGACGGCGTATTCCACCGAGGCCGACACGCCGCCCGGCTCGGGGCCGTAGGACGGCACGATGTTGCCGGCGTTGCGGATGACGAACAGGTCACCGGGCTCGCGCTGCGTGACCAGTTCTGGCACCAGGCGGCTGTCGGAGCAGGAGATGAACAGCGCCCGTGGGCTCTGTTGGTTGGCCAGGTCTTTGAACAGGCCGGCACGCTCGGGGAAGGCGTTACGTTGAAATTTCAGGAAACCGTCGATGATGTCTTGCATGGGTGACTCCTTGGGTTCGCGATGCGATGAAGCAAAGGTTACCCAGCCCATTTAATAAGGTAAAAGTCTCATATATGATCAAGCACATCAGATAATCTTATGGATACAGCCATGCTGGCACGACACATCCAATACTTCCTTGCGGTCGCGCAGCATCAAGGTTTCACCAAAGCCGCAGCGGCGCTGCATGTCTCACAGCCGGCGCTGTCGCAGCAAGTGCGGCAGTTGGAAGAAAGCCTTGGCGCGCAGTTGTTTGATCGCTCAGGGCGCAAGACGCGCCTGACCGATGCCGGGGAGGTTTACCTGCACTATGCGCTGCGAGCGGCGCAGGAACTGCAGGAAGGCACACGTGCGATCCATGACGTCGGCGACCTGAGCCGAGGGACGCTGCGGATTGCGGTCACGCCGACCTTCACCACGTACCTGGTCGGGCCACTGGTCGAAGCCTTTCACCGCCGGTACCCGAACATCACGCTGAACGTGCGTGAGGTCGCCCAGGAACAGATGGAGCTGCAACTGCTGGCCGATGAGCTGGATGTGGGCATCGCGTTTGATGAGCGGCACGCCCAAGACATCGACGCCTATCCCCTGCTGGTCGAAACACTCGCGCTGGTGGTGGGCAATCAGCACCCGCTGGCCGCGGCGCAGGCTATTGGGCTGGAGGCGTTGCATGCAGAATCGCTGATTCTGCTGAGCGCCGAGTTTGCCACGCGTGAGCAGATTGACCGCTATTGCAAGCAACACGGTATCCGCCCGCGCGTGGTGATGGAGGCAAATGTGATCGGTGCGCTCACTGAGGTGGTGCGCAGGACCACCTTGTCGACGCTGTTGCCGGCGGCCATTGCGCGAGCGCATCCGGAGTTGCTGGCGATTGAGCTTGGGCCGCAGCGGCTGCAGCGCACGGCGGTGCTGATGCAGCGCAAAGGGGTTTATCAGTCGTCCGCGTCTCGAGCGTTTATGCAGGTGGCCAAGGAGGTCGCTGCGGCGCTGGGCGAATGAACCGCGCCGGGCCGGCCTTCGCTGTTATCGAGGTGAGCCACCACGGCCTACTTGACGGGGTTCCAAACGATAGCCTGAGCCACCACGACGTGTTCGCCATTGAAGGTGGCCGCGGGCGAGCCATACAGCTGGTAGCCCAGCGCGAGGGCTTCAGAGACTCGATGACAGAACGATGCGTCATCTTTACCGGTGAGTAACCGGTAAACAGGTAAGCCTTCGGGAGGAGTGGTTTGCATGGGCGTGCCTTCCTGGATCGACATGAGAATAATGAGGCCCAGGCTTACCTTAAGGTCACTGGGCGAACCGACTGTAGCATTCCCGCCCGACCCTGCCTCCTGCCCCTGAAGATTCATCGGGCGATCAGGTGCCAACAACGCGTCTGCACCCGCACCCCGCCCTGTCAGAGCGCGGTACACCAAGGCAGGCCAAAAACGCGGGTGAACGTATGCCCGTATCGAGGCCCTGACGCCGACACCTGAGTCAGTGACTTAAGCTGATATCATTCCAGCAATTACCCGCTGAGTAGCACGTCATGAATCGCCAGAAAAAACTCCAGCAGCTCTTTAAGGCCAAAGCCAAAAAAGCCAGCGCCAAATTGGCGCCGAAAAGCAAAGATAAGTACATCAGCAAAGCCGACCGCGCGAAACTGGACGCTGAGGTTGAGCAAGCCTCAACCAGCGGCGGCGACACGCCCAGCTGAAGGCGTCCCCGCTTCATATTTGCCCCAGATGCGCCGCAGATGGCGCGCCGAACCAAAGCCTGCGCGCTCGGCGACGGTTTCAATGTCCAGGGTCGACTCAACCAGCAACTCACGGGCCACGGTTAACCGCAGCGTGTGCAGGTAGTCCAGCGGACTGCTGCCGACATGCTCGTGGAACAACCGCGCCAGGTGCCGGCTGCTGGTGCAGGCCAGGCTGGCCATGCGCGTGACGGTCCACACCTCACAGGGCGCCGCGGCGATTGCGTCCTGCACCCGATGCACGGCCGGGTGCAGGTGGTTGCGCCCGGCGATCCACGGCGAAAGCTGCGGGTCGGCGCCGCTGCGCCGCATGTACACCACCATATCCCGCGCGACGGCACAGGCCAGCCGGGGCCCGGCCAGTTGCGCGACGAGGTGCAGCATCAGGTCGATGCCCGCCGTCACACCGGCGCTGCAACTGACCGGGCCGTCGGTGACGTAAAGGCGGTTTTCCAACACCCGCGCCTTGGGGGCCAGGCCTTGTAACGTCGAGCACAACGCATGGTGCGTGGTGCACTGGCGCCCGTCGAGCAGGCCTGCACGGGCGGCACTCAAGGCGCCTGCGCAAACGCACATCAGCCGCTCGCCCGACACGGCGAAGACATTTTGCAGCCACTGGGTCAGCGTATCGCTGGCCGACTCGAACGCCTGCCGGCGCTGCGCCGTGACCTTTGACGTCGAGCCCACCAACACCACCCACGTGCCCGGCGCCAGGGTTGGCGGGAGCGGCGCCAACCCCGTGAGCGGCAAGCCGATGGAGGTTTGCAGGGATTGCACCGGGCTGACGTACTGCAAATCGAAGTCGATGGCCGCCGGGTCCTCGGCTTGAGCGGCCAGGCGCAGCACTTCGGCAGGGCCCGCCAGGTCCAGCATCAGCACGTTGGGCAGCAGCACGAACAGCACCGGCACGGTCATGGGTTCACCCCTCCAACGCCTGGGCCACCGTCACGATGCGGGCAAAACGCTCGTCCAGCACCAGTTCGGTACGCTCGCGAATCTCTGCCGAGGTGTAAACCCGACCGCTGCGGGCGTGGGTCATGGGGAAGGTCAAGGTCGCCTCGCTGACGAAATCCACACTGAGGCCACTGTCCGAGGCCTGGCGCGTGGTGGTTTCGCAGCACTGTTCGGTCCGAATGCCACTGATGATCACCGTGGTGACTCCCCTCTCCGTGAGCCGGGCCGCCAACGGCGTTCCGGCAAAGGCGCTGTGGTAGCGCTTGTGAATGATCACGTCGGGGTTGATCGACAACTCGCTCAACGCCCTGACATTGCCCGAGGCCAGCGAGAAATGCCCCTGGTCTTCGATATGGAAGACTTGTATCACCGGGATGCCTTGTTGAACACACCCGTCGATGAGCGCCTGCTGTTTTTCAAGGTAACCCGGCAGGTCATTTTCGGACCAGTAGGTTGAATGGCGAAACGAATGTTGCGCATCGATTACGATAAGGGCTTTGCGGCTCATGATGTGTCCTCTGGGCTTGCACGACGGTAAGTGATGCAAGCCATGGTAGGCACACACGCGACTGTGCAACAGACGCGCGGCGGACCACTTCAGGACCGATTCGGACATAAGTGACGGCCGGCAACGGGCGTGCAATTACTTGGCGAACAGCTGGCTCATGTCCTTGAAAGCCTTGAACTCCAGCGCGTTACCGCAGGGGTCGAACAGGAACATAGTGGCCTGCTCGCCCACCTGGCCCTGGAAACGAATGTAGGGGTCGATCACAAAGCGGGTTTCGCGCGCCCTGAGCCGATCCGCCAAGGCTTCCCACTGGTCCCAGTGCAGGATGATGCCGAAATGCGGGACCGGTACGTCGTGGCCGTCAACCGAGTTGGCGTGCACCGATGCCTGGGATTCAGTCTTGGGGTGTTCGTGGATCACCAGCTGGTGGCCGTAGAAGTCGAAATCGACCCATTGGGCGCTGGAACGGCCTTCGCAGAGCCCGAACACGTCGCCGTAGAAGTGGCGCGCGGCGGCGAGGTCGTAGACGGGAATCGCTAAATGAAAGGGCGAAAGGCTCACGGTGGCTACCTGCAAGGGCTGTTGGTTAGCGCACGATTCTTCACTAGAACGACGGGGCGATAAAGCGGATATCTTTCGGCCTGAGCCTCAATTTTTTCGATGCTCGCGCCCTACTTCGCAGCGTCCAGCACGTCCATGACGCACGCCCTGAATAACTCGAAGAGCGGCAATTGGCGTTGGGCGTACTTGCTCAGCAGCACGATTTCACGAAAGAACGTGAGGTTCTCCAAGCGCAAAACCCGCACGTCGCTGCCGTGTTCCAGCCACATGCCGGCCATGGGCACCAGGGAAACGCCGAGGCCGCTGCGGACCATCTTGACGATGGCGTCCAACTCGTCGAGTTCGAGGGCGGGTTGAGTGTGGATGTGTTGCTCCTTGAGAAACTGCGTGACCTGGCGCCCGCCGAACGAACCGCGGTCATAGCGCACAAAGGGCTGCTCGCGGAGGAGTTGCAACGGGTCATCGCCCTGCACGTCCCTGGCGGCGATCAATACGAAGGGCTCGCGGGCAATGACCTCGACACTCAGGTCTTTGGGCAGGTTGAACGGCGGGCGGATCATGATCGCCAGGTCCAGCTCACCGGCATCGACCTGGCTGAGCAAGTTCAGCGAAACGCCGGGCACCAGGTTCACTTCAATGAACGGTGCACGCTGCTTGAGGGCCACCAGCGCCTGAGGCAGGAGGCCGGTTTGCACACTGCCGATGGCACCGATACGCAACGCGCCCTGAAAGTTGTTCGCGCTGTCCGGGGTGCCCATACGCGAGAAGATATCGAGGATCTCTTCCGCCAGCGGCACCGCCCGCTGCCCTGCGCAGTTGAGCGTGGCAGAGCGGCCGGTGCGATCGAACAGCTTGACCCCGAGCGCGTCCTCAAGGTGCTTGATCTGCGCGCTCACGGCCGATTGCGTCAGCCCCACGTGCTGGCCGGCAGCGGCAAACGTGCCGCGCCGCGCGGCACTCACAAAGGTCCTTAGTTCTCGAATCATGCGGGTACCTTATCGATTGTTGTGCGCTCAGCAACCGCTCAACGCTACCTGCGGCCGTTCGCCGGCGAAGAACCATGGCCGCAACCGCACGCCCACGCTGTTACCGATAAACGCCGCCACCAACCATACCCAGCCATGCAGGCTGCCCGAGGCGATGCCACTGAAGTACGCGCCGATATTACAACCGTAGGCCAGCCGCGACCCGTAACCCAGCATCAAGCCACCGATAACCGCCGCCACCAGCGAGCGCGCCGGGATGTTCAGGCTGGGGGCGAAACGCCCGGCCAGGCCTGCGGCCAACAGCGCGCCGAGGATGATACCCACGTCCATCACACTGGTGATGTCTGCCCACACCGGCGCCGCCAGGGCCTTGGCATTGCCGGGCAGTTGCCAGAACGCCCAACTGGCCACATCGATACCCAACCCGCTTGCCACCTTGGCGCCCCACAGCGCGAACGCCGACGTAATGCCCCACGGCCGCCCGGCCAATGCCAGGGTCGCGTAGTTGAGTAGTGCCAGGCCAATCGCGCCCCACACCAATGGCCATGGCCCGCGCAGGAAGCGGCGCAAGCCGAGGTGTTCGCTGGTTACGCCCGCCTCAAGCTGGCCATGACGGCGCTTTTCCAGGCGTACGGTGAGGGCGGCGATAAGGCCGAACGCAGCCAGGCTGACGAGCAATGCCGGTAACACGCCAAAGCTTTTGACAATGGAGACCGCCGGGAACGCGGGCAACGCAAACCACCAATCAACATGGTGCGTAGCGATCAACGAACCGCAAATAAAGAACAACAGTGTCACCAGCATGCGCGCATTCCCGCCGCCCACGGTGAACAGCGTGCCCGATGCGCAACCGCCGCCCAACTGCATGCCGATGCCGAAAATAAATGCCCCAAACACCACCGACACGCCAGCCGGCGCCACCAGCCCGACCACCGGCTGACCGAACAAGGTGCCGGCCCCCAGCGCCGGGAAAAACAACAGCACCGCCACGGCCAGCATCACCATTTGCGCACGCAAACCGGCGCCGCGCCGATCATTGATAAATACACGCCAGGCCGACGTGAAGCCGAAGGCGGCGTGGTACAAGGTCAAGCCCAGCGCGGCACCGACCACCAGCAACAGCACTTGGCGCGAGCCGACGCTGTTTTGCAGGAATACGGCGCCGACGACCAGGACGATAAAGGCCACCAGCGGCGCGAAGGGCTTGCGCGCGGGCGTCAGGGGAAGCGAGGTGCTCATGGCGAATCTCAGTCTGTTTGAATCGGGTGGGTGGGATGACGGCAAGTATAAACCCAGACTGGTAACATTCAGCTCATGCCGCCTACGCTTGCACCGTTGCATCAACACCTGTCGCCCCAGGCACACGACGAACTCGCCGCTGCGGTGAAATCGCTGGCGCGCCTTGCTGATTGTTGTACGACCCGATTGAGGAAGTAGCATGGCTGTCACCTCGCTGGACGCAACCACCGCCCTGATCATCGAAGCGCACGCCTGCCACCGTCAGCGCGTATTCCCCACGCGCGGTAAATCGGGCACGGCACCGACCTTGCTCGGGCCGCTCGGCAACGGGGGTAACTGAAGCCGTCATGAGTGTCCTCGGCACTTTCCGCTCCCTGCGCAGCCCCAACTACCGCATCTGGGCCGCCGGCGCCCTGGTGTCCAACGTCGGCACCTGGATGCAGCGCACCGCCCAGGACTGGCTGGTGCTCACCCAGCTCACGCCGCACAACGCCGCGGCCGTGGGCATCGTCATGGCGTTGCAGTTCGGGCCGCAGCTGTTGTTGCTGCCCTGGACCGGTTTTGCCGCCGACCACTACGACCAGCGCAAACTGCTGATCGCCACCCAGGCGGTCATGGGCGTACTCGCGCTGACACTGGGGGTGTTTACCATCACCGGGTTCGTGCAGCTCTGGCACGTCTATGTGTTTGCATTTCTATCAGGGTGTGCCTCGGCCTTCGATGCACCGGTGCGGCAGATTTTTGTGGCGGAGCTGGTGGGTGAGAAGGACTTGTCGAATGCCATCGCACTCAACTCAACGTCGTTCAATATGGCGCGCATGATCGGCCCGGCGGTGGCGGGCGTGACCATCGCTTCGGTCGGCACCGGCTGGGCGTTCCTGCTCAATGGTTCGAGTTTTTTTGCGGTCCTGGCGTCCCTGTTTTTCCTGCGCGTCTCGCGTCTGCACGCCAAGGTGCGAGCCCCACGCACCAAAGGCAGCCTGACCGAGGGCATGCGTTATGTGTGGGCGCGGCCGGACCTGAAGGCAATCTTGCTGATGCTGTTTCTGATCGGCACCTTCGGCATGAACTTCCCGATTTTTATCTCGACCATGGCCGTCAGCGTGTTCCAGGCCGATGCGCGTGGCTACGGCCTGCTGACCTCGACCCTGGCCATCGGCACCATCGCCGGGGCATTGATTGCCGCGGGCAGTGAACGACCGCAGTTCAAGTCACTGTTGATTGGTGCCGCGGTGTTCGGGTTTGGCTGTTTCCTGGCGGCCCTGGCGCCCAATTACTGGATGTTCGCGATTGCGCTGGTGATCATCGGCGTGGGCGCGATGACGTTCAGCAACACCACCAACAGCTTGATGCAACTCACCACGGAGCCGGCCATGCGCGGCCGGGTGATCGCCCTGCGCGTCGCCGTCGCACTGGGTGGCACGCCGCTGGGTGCGCCCATCGTCGGTTGGGTGGCCGACCACCTGGGCCCGCGCTGGGCGCTGGTGGTCGGCGCGGTGTCCGGCATTCTGGCGGTTGGCGTGGCGCTTTACACCCTCAGGCGCCAGTTGGATAAGCCCAGGTAGCCGCCTTGAGCATGTCGCCGCACGCGCAACATTGCATAGGGGGGCGGGGTATGCAATGATCCGCACCCTCATAGGTAGGGGGGGTATATCGTGGGCCACATCGCCGCAAACAAAGACAGCCTGATCAAGCGCGTCAAACGCATCGCCGGGCAGCTCCAGGCGGTTGAGCGAGCGCTGGAGTCAGACCTCGACTGCGCCAAGACGCTGCACCTGGTGGCCGCCACACGCGGCGCCATCAACGGCTTGATGGAAGAAATTATCGAAGACCATGCCAGGGCGCATGTGGCCGATCCCTCACTCAGCGAGGAGGCCCGCGCACGCGGCGTTGAAGAACTGCTGGAAGCCATTCGGCGGTACTCCAAATGAACGCCCTCCCTAGTGCTCACACGCACGAACATGTCTTCCTCGGTTCGGCCCATGACGAAAACGCCAAACGCACCCTGTGGGTGGTGATGCTGACGGTGGTGATGATGGTCGCAGAAATTGCCGCCGGGGCCTTGACCGGTTCCATGGCGCTAATGGCGGACGGCTTTCACATGGCTACCCATGCGGCGGCGCTGGGCATTGCCGCTGCGGCCTACGCCTACGCCAGGCGCAATGCGAGTAACTCACGCTACAGCTTCGGCACCGGCAAAGTCGGCGACCTGGGTGGCTTCGCCTCGGCGCTTATCCTGGCGCTGGTGTCCTTGGGCATTGGTGTCGAGTCGGTGATGCGCTTGCTGCAGCCGGCTGAAGTGCAGTTTGGTACAGCCACGCTGATTGCGGTGGTGGGGCTGGCAGTAAATGTCGTCAGCGCGCTGTTGCTGGGCCACGGTCACAGCCACGGGCATGATCACGACCACGACCACGACCATCATGGCCACGACAACAACATGCGCTCAGCCTACGTGCATGTGCTCGCCGATGCGCTGACCTCTGTGCTCGCCATCGCCGCGTTGCTGGCCGGCCGTTATCTGGGCTGGGTGTGGCTGGACCCGGCGATGGGTATCGTCGGCGCGGTGGTGATTGCGCGGTGGTCCTGGAGTTTGATGCGCACGACCGCTGGCGTATTGCTGGATCAAACCGATGAACACGTCGCCGCAGAAATTCGTGAACTCGTCGAACAACCCGGTGATGCGACGATTACCGATCTGCACGTGTGGCGCGTCGGCCCCGACGCGCACGCGGCCATCGTCAGCGTGGTGGGCCGCTCGACCACCGATGCCGAAAGCATTCGCGAGCGCCTCAAACCGGTGCATGAAGTGAGCCACCTCACCGTTGAATTTCGTGCGGCCTAGCCGCGCGCCCCCTAGCAAACCCAGGTGAACCCTTGGCTAAAGATATCGAGAACCCCTGCATCTCCACTTGCCAACTGAGTGGTGATCTGTGCGTCAGCTGTGGACGGAGCAAGGACGACATCCGTAAGTGGAAGCGCATGAAGCGCCCGGAGAAAATGGCCGCCGTACAGCGCGCGACGTTACGGTTGAAGGCGCTGAAGAAGGCCAGGTAAGGCTGGCGGTTCTGCCAGCCTTGGGGGTGTCACATCAGGTGCGCCCCACCGACCCGGTGACCGGAAGATTGCCCAGCAACTTGAGCCCGGTGCTTTTCACAAAGGTGTCGTAGTCCATCGGCTTTTGGACACGGGTTTCCGCATTGGGCAGCACATAGGCCCAGGCGCGTTTCGACGAGGTGTCGTAGACCAGCTTGAACAGACGCGTCGGCACCCAGACCTTGTTGTCGCCGATGGTGCTGTAGCCCGCGTCAAACAGCGGGCCGGTAAACACAAACACATCGCCGCCGGCACGCACGGCAAACTTGCGCACGTCCGCCTCGACCTTGCTCCAGATCTTGCGGTTGTTGGTGGGGTCTTGCGGCACCATGTTCGACAGCGCGAAAGATTGGGCCATGGCATTCGCATTCGGCGCATCAGCGGCCGGCGACTGGTGACCACGGTCGACCGCCGGATGCTGGCCACGGTAGTCGCTCAACTCTGCGCGCGCGCCCTTGGGAATGCGCGGGTCCGCGTAGAACTGGTTGGTGCGCTCCTCGCCCTTGGCGTCCTTCAACTGGGCGGCATTCAAGCGTTCGACCACCACCAGCGGCGTCTTGCTGGTTTGTGAGTAGAGCACCGCGAAGTTATCCGAACACAACGCCAGGGGTTTCATCGTGGCGGGCACGCTGGCCGTGTTGATCGGCGTGGCGCCTGGGAACAGGTCGACGCAGGCGTCGAATGAAAGCTGTTTTTCTTTACTGGAATAAAGGTCGAGGGCCGCGTGCTGGCTGATCGAGCCGGAGCGAGCAGTGTGTTCCGGGGTGGGTAACTTGATCAGGTCCAGCAGGCCACGGGCTTGTACGCCAGTGGATAGCAAAACAAGGGCCGACAGCCCAGCTGCAATTGTGCGCAGGTGCATGCATGACTTCTTCGAAAGGGAGTGAGGCGGCAGGCTCCGAAAAACGGAGCCAAGTGAATGATATTGCGAGGATTATTGACCCAACCAAGTCAGATTAGTGCCCGGCCATCGCCGGTTTTTCTGTGTCACGTGCACCCGGTTTGAATCCATGGGCGTGAGCGCCCCAGGCAATCACAAAGGATACCGCGATCAACAGCACCATCGCCCAGGGAAACGAGACGACGCCCCAGGTATCAAGCAGCACGCCACCGACCACACCGCTGCCGGCAATCGCACTGTTCCACGCCACTACATTCAGCGACAGCGCCACATCCGCGCCATCCCCGGCGGCATCCGCCAGCGCGGTTTGCAGCAATGTTGCCGCGCCACCGAAACTCAGCCCCCACACGGCCATGCCGAGGTAGATGACGCTGGGTACACGGCCCGAGAAGCCGAACACCACGCAGACCGCCGCGAACGTCGCGAGGCTCGCCAGTACGGTCTTGCGCAACAGCGGCTCGACTAGTTTTGCCGTCAGCCAAATCCCCGCCAACGCGGCGATGCCGAACACCAGCAGCACCAGATCGACGCGATCGCTCAAGCCCGCAGGCGCCACGAAGGGTGCGATGTAGGTGTACAGAATGTTGTGCGCCAGCATCCAACTGATCACGACCGCCAGCACCGGCCGCACGCCGGGGGTGGTCAGCACGTTACCCAACGACACACGCTGATGCGCCGCCTGCGGCGGATAGTCCGGGACCTTCACCAGCACCCACACGATCAGCACCAGGGTCAGCGCCGACATCAGGCCGAACGTGGTGCGCCAACCCACCAGGCCACCCAGCCACGTGCCGAGCGGTACGCCCAACGACAGCGCAATCGGTGTGCCGACCATCGCCAAGGCAAGCGCCCTGCCCTGTTGCTCCGGCGCGACCATACGCCGCGCGTAACCCGCCAGCAGGCTCCAGGCCAAACCCGCCGCCACACCGGCGAAGAAACGCGCCACCAGGGTGACGCCATAGTGGGACGACAGCGCCGTGATGGAGTTGAACAGCAGGAAGCCGACAATGGTCAGCAACAGCACATTTCGCCGCCGCCAGCCACGGGTGGCGATCGTCATCGGGATCACCGCCAGCACGGAGCCCAAGGCGTAGGCGGTGACCATCTGCCCGGCTGCCGACGGCGAAATCGACAGGCCTGTGCTGATCAACGGCAACAGGCCGGCGGGCAGGGTTTCAGTGACGATGCAGATAAAGCCGGTCATGGCCAGGGCGAGCAAGGCGCCAATGGGCAAGCGCTCGGACGACGCGGATACGCTGAGTGAGGGGGTCACGGGAAACTCCTTTTGAGCCACTTAAATACTGATCGATACAAATGTTGCAGGTGGGCGTGTTGCATTGTCAATGACTTATGTATCGACTAGTATTTATCTCGTTCTTCAGAGGAGTCTCGACATGGCGCAAATGGGCCGCCCGCGTAATTTTGACCGTGACCACGCCGTGGAACAGGCCCTGCACCTGTTCTGGGAGCACGGCTACGACGCCACCTCACTCGCCCAGCTCAAAGCCGGCTTGGGCGGCGGCATCTCTGCGCCGAGTTTTTACGCGGCGTTCGGCTCCAAAGAGGCGCTGTTCGATGAATGCGTGCAGCGCTACCTCGCGACCTACGCCCAGGTTACCGAATGCTTGTGGGACGACACCTTGCCACCGCGCGAGGCCATCGAAACCGCGCTGCGCCAGTCGACACGCATGCAGTGTGAGGACGGGCACCCCAAGGGCTGCATGGTGGCACTGGGTGTGATGAGCGCACCCAGCCCTGAAAACGCACGGGTGGCAGAGGCCTTGACGCAATCGCGTGCGCGAACGCGCGCGGGCATTGTGGCCTGTGTTGAGCGTGCAATCCGTGCCGGGCAACTCCCGGACACGCTTGATGCACCGGTGATGGCGACGGTATTCGACAGTTTCCTGCAGGGCGTTTCGATCCTGGCGCGCGATGATGTGGCACACGCCACCCTTGATGCCGCAATCACACAGCTCATGCAGACGTGGGAGATTGCTTCTGCGAGGGTGGGCCGCAGAGTCACAGACAACGAAACCGTTTAAACGGATGGCATGCGCATGAAGCTCTTCAAAAAACTGTTCGGCGGCCTGAAAACACCGGCGTCCACGATGGGTACCTCGCCGTCCATCCATTTGCTGATTGCCGAGCCCACCGTCACACCGGGCGCCTGTGCCGACACACGGTTTGGTGGCACGCCATCGGTTAACGAAGGCTTTGCCTGGCCCACTTGCAAGGGTTGCGCGAGCCCTCTGCAATTTCTTGGGCAGATCCGCCCTACCGGCGCCCAGCACCTGCACCTGATTTTTATGTGCGATGAAAACCCCGGTGAATGCGGGCAGTGGGAAGCAGACGGCGGCGCCAACGCGGTGGTGTGCGTGCCAGTCAAGGACCTGCACGTCGCGGCCCTGCCGAGCGCGGGCCAAGTGACCCGCGGCACAGGCTACGGCGCGCGGGTCGAGCCGACCCAGGCCGTTGATTACACGCAGGCGCACAACGCGTTTAGCGGTCGCCGTCGCGACGTCCTCGGCCAGCTTGGCGGCGCACCTTCCTGGTTACAGGCCGAGCAAACACCGAGTTGCAACCATTGCAACGCACCGATGCGCTTTGTCGCACAGCTCGAACCGGGCCCCGACCACACAACGGAGATGAACTTCGCCGGCGGTTGCGCTTACCTTTTCGAGTGCGACTGCTCGGGCGTCTCGGCGAAATTCTTATGGCAGTGTTGAGTCCTTCGCCCACAGCTCCCGATACCCGAGCAAAAAATCCACAAACGCACGCACCCGATGTGGCACGTAGCGCCCGTGGGGATACAGCAACGTAAACGGCCGCGAGCGTCCCCCAAACGGTTTCAACACTTCCACGAGACTGCCCTCAGCCAGCGCTTGCTCAACAATAAACCTGTACGTCTGAAACAGCCCGGCCCCGTGTTTTGCCAGGGTCACGCCACCCAGCACATCATCGGCACAGCTGTACCCCGCCGCCCCTACGTACTCCTGGGCTTTGCCGTCCACCTGGAATAACCAGGAAATACGCCGGCCATTACTCGGCAGTTCGTACTGGATGCACTCATGCCCGGGCAAATCCTCCAAGGTCTGCGGCGTACCGACTCGCTTGAGGTAAGCCGGGGTTGCCACCACCACCAGTTCAGCCTCTTCCAGCGGGCGCGCGATCAGCGACGAGTCCGGCTGGGCACGCACGCGAATGGCCAGGTCATAACCTTCGGCGACGAAGTCGATATTGCGATTGCTGATGTGGATGTCCACGCTGACTTGAGGGTACAGCGCACGAAATTTGGGCAACAACGGCAGCAAACGGTGGTGGGCGTAGGTGGTAGGGATACTGATGCGCAGCAGCCCGGACGGGACAGACTGCGCGCCCATGACTGCCTGTTGCGCCTCGACCAGTTGCGTCAACGCCTGGCGGCATTGCTCGAAAAAAATCCTGCCGCTCTCGGTAAGCCGAATGCTGCGGGTGGTGCGCACAAACAGGCGCGAACCCAGGCGCTCCTCCAGGCGCGAGATGCTGCGGCTCACCGCCGCCGGCGTCACCCCCGCTGTTTGCGCGGCAGCGGTGAAACTATTGGCTTCGGCTGCGAGACAAAACAGCTCAATGCTGCCTAGCTGCAAATCTTCAAAATGACGCTTCATGACGGGCTACCAAACCACTGTTCGCCGCCATACTTACCAGCCTCCCGCGCTTAAATACAGAGCGCCCGCTCGCGGGTGACGTCTTGAACCTGGGAATTTAACCGGTGGAGGAAAAGCGCTGGCGACTGAGTTGAACGGCCGGACCCGGCTGCGCCCCCAACGAGCGAGCCAAATCCAAGCCAAAAAAAAGCCTGCATCTCTGCAGGCTTTTCTCTATCTGGCTCCACGACCTGGACTCGAACCAGGGACCCAATGATTAACAGTCATTTGCTCTACCAACTGAGCTATCGCGGAATGCGCCGTATGTTACTGATTAAAAAGAAGAAGTCAAGCACTGCGATGCATTTCAGGCAAAAACCTGCACAGCGGGTTCCTTCACCGCACAGGGCTGGCCATTTCTTTGGCCAGGTCCAGCCATGCGCGGGCGGCGGGTGGCAGGTGGGCACTGGCACGCCAAGCCAGGGCGATGTGCCAATCGGTGTGCGGCTCGTCCAGGGGGATCAAGGCAATCCCGGCGTGCTGATGCTTGAGTGCGAGCATGCGCGGCAAAAAGGCGACACCCAATCCTGCAGAGACCAGGTCGACGATAAAGTCGATTTGCCCGCTACGCGCCGTTACCCGTGGCGTCACACCTTTGAGCTCGCAGGCGGCGAGGATTTTGGCGTTCAGGGCGAAGCCGGCTTCGAACAAGATGAACGGGGAGTCGGCGAGGTCGGTGAAGTCGATGCGTTTGCGCCGCGCCAGTGGGTGGCTCATGGGTAACACAGCCATCAGCGGTTCATTGCGCACGGGTTGGTAGTCAAACCCTTGATCCGCTGGCAGCAGCAGGGCCGCGAGGTCGACCTCCCCGGCTTCCAGGCATTCACGCAGCCTTTTGCTGCCGTACTCGGTGAGTTCGATTTCGATGTCGGGGTAGCGCGTGCGGTAGGCGGCGAACATCGCCGCGAACAGTACACCGCAGCCTACCGGCGGCAAGCCTATGCGCAGTACGCCGCGCTTGAGACCCCGCAGATCATTGATCTCAGCCACCAAATCGTTTTGCTCAGCGAGCAACACCAGGGCGCGGCGGTAAGCAATTTCGCCGGCGGCTGTCAGTTCATTCTTGTGACCCAGGCGGTTAAGCAGCGGCGTGCCCAATTCATCCTCCAGTGTCTTGACCGCCTTGCTCACGGTGGATTGAGTCAATGCCACCACGTCAGCCGCCTGGGAGAAACCGCCCTGGCGCACCACTTCAACAAAGGCACGCAATGTGCGCAGGTTCATCAGTATTCCTTTAGCGACTGGATGCTAGTGATAAAAGTTGTTTTTATCATGCCAGTTTTTTGCTTATCGTGGGGTGACCAAGCTCTGTAGAGAATCCCTTCATGATCATCTCGTCCGCCTCCGACTACCGCGCAGCCGCCAAACGCAAGCTGCCGCGCTTCCTGTTCGACTACATCGACGGCGGCGCTTACGCCGAGCACACAATGCGCGCCAACGGTTCGGACCTGGCCGAGATCAGCCTGCGCCAGCGCATCCTGCGCAATGTCGACAACCTGAGCCTCAAGACCACGTTGTTCGGCAAGGAACAGGACATGCCGATTATCCTCAGCCCGGTCGGCTTGACCGGCATGTATGCGCGGCGTGGTGAGGTGCAGGCGGCCAAGGCCGCAGCCAACAAGGGCATACCGTTCTGCCTGTCGACCGTGTCGGTGTGCCCGATTGAAGAAGTGGCGTCGCAAAGCCCGCAGTCGATCTGGTTCCAGCTCTATGTGCTCAAGGATCGCGGTTTCATGCGTAACGCGCTGGAGCGGGCCCAGGCGGCCGGAGTGACGACACTGGTGTTCACCGTGGACATGCCGACGCCGGGCGCACGCTATCGTGATGCGCACTCGGGCATGTCCGGGCCGTACGCGGCCTCACGTCGGATGCTGCAGGCCATCACCAAGCCACAATGGGCATTCGACGTGGGCTTGATGGGCCGCCCCCACGACTTGGGCAATATTTCCAACTACCTCGGCAAACCCACCCACCTGGAAGATTACATCGGCTGGCTGGCGAACAATTTCGACCCGTCGATCAGTTGGAAAGACCTGGAGTGGATCCGCGAGTTCTGGAAGGGCCCGATGATCATCAAGGGCATCCTCGACCCACAGGACGCCAAGGACGCGGTCAGTTTCGGTGCCGATGGCATCGTGGTCTCCAACCATGGCGGCCGCCAGCTCGACGGCGTGTTGTCGACCGCCAAAGCACTGCCGCCGATTGCCGAGGCCGTGGGTGATGACCTGACCGTGCTGGTGGACTCAGGCATTCGCTCCGGGCTCGACGTGGTGCGCATGCTCGCCCTCGGTGCCAAGGGTTGCCTGCTGGGGCGCTCGACCGTGTATGCCTTGGCCGCCGCCGGCCAGCACGGCGTGGAAAACCTGCTGGATATTTTCGCCAAGGAAATGCGCGTGGCCATGACCTTGACCGGCGTTACGTCGATTGACCAGATTGACCACACCACCTTGGTTCAAGCAGCCAAATAACTGACGCAGTTATTCAGCGACCGATTTTGCCTTTAAAAACGGTCGTTGATTTATAAGGCTTTTTATTAAGTTGAGCAAAGTGGCATGAATCTCGCTCTATTAGCGTTGAAGCAGGTAAAGCGATGACAAGACGTGTGGCACTGCCCAGGGGTTATAACCCATGGCAAAGCGGTTTAAACTGTTCCAATGTTTTACGGAACTGAAGGAACAGTAAGACGCTTGGCATTTGCCACTCTCGTGCAGCCTGTAGGACAGTTATGTGCTTAGAGGCCGTCAGCTTATGAAATCACCGACCCAGACCAACGCAATTGACTTCGACAGTGCCAAATTGCAACGCCTGGGGTTTGGTCAGCCAGCTCTTCTTCCACGTCGTCCAGCCACCCTTGCCCAGCTTCATCAGCAACTGAGCCAGCAATTGCAAACCAGCCTGGAGCCGGAGCGTATCTTGGCTTTGTTCTTTCGTGAAGTTCAGCGCCTGGTTCCTCTGGATGCTCTGCAATATCGCCATGAAGCCAGCGACTTGCGCCTCGAGTTCGGCCACCGCGGCCACCACTCAGTGAGCTACACCTTGAGCCATGAAGGCGAACACTTGGGCGAGCTGATATTCCGTCGCAACCAACGCTTGATGGAAGACGAGTTGGGCCAACTTGAGTCGCTGCTTTCAACCTTGCTTTACCCGATGCGCAACGCCTTGCTCTACCGCGCCGCCACCCGCAGCGCCCTGCGTGACCCCTTGACCGATACCGGCAACCGCATTGCGATGGACCAGACCCTGCAACGCGAAATCGACATGGCCCGGCGGCACCTGAGCCCGCTGTCCTTGTTGATGCTGGACATCGATCACTTCAAGAAAATCAACGACACCCACGGCCATGCAGCGGGCGATATCGTACTGCGCGCCGTGGCCGGGTCGATCAAAAGCCAGTTGCGCAACGTCGACATGGTGTTTCGGTTTGGTGGCGAAGAGTTTCTGATTTTACTGTCGAATACCGGCCGGGACGCGGCTGGCATGGTCGGCGAACGCCTGCGCCGGGCTGCGCAGGTTCAGGATTATTGGGCCGACGGCAAGCGGATCGAATTGACGGTGAGTCTGGGCTGCTCGACCTTGCTGGCTGCCGAGTCTGCCGAAAGCCTGTTGCGCCGGGCCGACAACGCCTTGTATGTGGCAAAGCGCGAAGGTCGCAACCGCTTGGCAATGGCGGGGTAAACACCCCGCCATCACGCTTACATCACGCCTCGCTGGCGATGCGAACCGGGCGTTCGCGAACCACAGCTGACGCCTTGGCTTTTTCATTTTCCAACTGCATGCAGCTTTCCAAAAACAGGTACATGTAGTCATAGCTCTTGCACACGGCCTGGCGCAGCTCGACCTGCAGCGCTTTGCTCGGGTTCATCCCGGCCAGGGTGCAGATGATTTCCAGGGCTTCCCAAGGGTGTGCGTCGTCGTACTGGGCGTGCATCTTCAACCACTTCATTGCGCGCTTGCGGTCTTCCTCAGGGAAGGCAGCCGCGTACACACCGGTCGAACACACCACGGCGGACCACTCCCCAGTCGCCCCCTCGATCGCGTAGTTGGTTGCGGCAATCGCCACGATCAACGCATCGGCCGAGCTGGTGTGCCAGCACCAGTGACTCAGCGCGTGCAACTCAGGCGGTACGTTTTGCGCTTGCAGCTCTTCCAGGCTTACGCCATGAGCGCGCGCCCAATGTACCCAGTAATCGGCGTGGTTGAGTTCCACACGAATATTGCGCATTAGCCACCGACGCGCCATATCCTCCCCGGGATGGCGGGCAAACTTGGTCTTGGTGAGGTTCTGTGCCATGTACAAGGCAAACTGCTCCACCACTGGCCAGCCACCGATCAGGTAGTGGCGCATGGTTTTGGCGCTGAGCGTGTTATCGCGCATGCGCTGGTACAGTTCGTGCTCGACAACTCGGCGCTTGCTCTCGCTACAGTCCTGGATCAATTGTTGCGCCCAGGCGGGGTAACTTGAGGCTTCCATAAGCGGGCCGGTTCTGTTGAATGTGTCGATCACTGTAGGGCTCCTTTTTTAAGTGTGATTGTACAGACCAGCAAATGTTTCAGCGGAATGTGCCGGGCGCCTTGAATAACAGAGGCTGCGGCCGCACAGGTCGACACTGCAAGCTATCAAAGGTAAACAGTTGCGGGCGTTCAATCAGGTAGCCCTGAGCGTAATCAACACCGATCTCAAGTAAAGCCTGTTCGATCTGCGGTGTTTCAACAAACTCGGCAATCGTGCGTTTACCCATGACGTGGCCGATGTGGTTGATCACTTCGACCATGGCGCGGTTAATCGGGTCGTCCAGCATATCCTTTACGAAACTTCCATCGATCTTCAGGAAGTCTACAGGTAAATGTTTCAGATAAGCGAATGAGGACATCCCGGCGCAAAAGTCATCGAGGGAAAAATGGCAACCTAACGCTTTGAGTTCATTAATAAAGCGAATTGCACTACCCAAATTGGCTATAGCGCTTGTCTCAGTTATTTCAAAACAAATCATTTCCGGCGGAATGCTGTAAGCCTCGAATTTCTCACGTAAAAAACCGAGAAAATCATCATCTCCGATAGTTATGCCTGACAGATTAATCGCACACATGGCCATAGGTCGCCCGGCCCGTTCGTGCATACAACCGGCGATGATTTTGAATACGTTTTCCACCACCCAGCGATCCAGCGACGTCATCAATCCATAACGTTCGGCCGCCGGAATAAAACTGTCGGGTAGAATGATGCGGCCCGCCTCATCGTGCAGGCGCAACAGGATTTCAATATGGCCGTTGCCGCCATCCGTGTGGCCCAGCGGCGAGATTTCCTGGGAGTAGAGGCAAAAACGATTTTCCTCCAAGGCCACGTGCAGGCGCTGTACCCAGGCCATTTCGCCAAAACGCAGGGACAATTCCGAATCATCGGTATGGTAGACCTGCACACGGTTACGGCCCTTTTCCTTGGCCATGTAGCACGCCATATCGGCCGCGCGTAGTGACGTTTCCAGGGTGGTCGGGGATTGCGAGATATGCACCAGGCCAATACTGACGGTGGTCATGAACGGCCGGCCCTTCCACACGAAATGCAGGCTTTGCACCGTATGGCGCAGGCTCTCGGCGATCTTTTCCGCCACCGCTGCCGGGCAGTTTTCCAACAGGATGCCGAACTCGTCGCCCCCCAGCCGCGCCAGGGTGTCGCCCTCACGCAGGTCCGACTGCAGCAACGCGCAGATATGCCTTAACAGCTCATCACCCGCCGCATGCCCGCAGGTGTCGTTAACCAGCTTGAACTGGTCCAGGTCGAGAAACATCAACGCATGGCGTCCGCCTTTCTGGCGCCCCACGTTATGCAGCACCTGCTCCAGGCGGAATTCGAACTCGCGACGGTTGGCCAAACCGGTCAAGGCATCGTGGGTGGCTTGCCACGACAGATTGGCAATGTACTGACGCTCCTGCGTCATGTCGTGCAGCACCAGCACCGCGCCGCTGACCTTGCCGGCGCTGCGGATCGGCGCGCCCACCAGAGTGACCGAAACCGTACTGCCATCCAGGCGCTGGATCAGCTTGGAATGCTCGCTGCCACCACTGAGCCGGCCTTTGATGATGTGCTCGATCAGGGTAAAGCCGTCGGGTTCAGCAGCCTCATCGAGCAGATTGAATAACGCCGCCAAGGGCAAGCCTTGGGCCTGGGCACTCTTCCAATGGGTAAGCGCCTCGGCGGCCGGGTTCATGTAGGCGATGGCACCGTCGACATCCGTGGTAATCACACCGTCGCCAATCGACTCCAGGGTGATCTGTGCGCGCTCCTTCTCGGCCTGCAAGGCCATGGCGAACGCGTGGCGCTGGCTCAGTAGCTTGTGGGTACGCAGCAGCGCCAGGGCAATCAGGCCCAGGGCGGTGGCCAGGTTGGTGACCAGCAACAGGCGCAAAATCATCCGCGAACCTTCGCCCAACGCATCGCTGAATGCCTTGGCAGCCGGCGTAACGCCGTCGTTGATGGCAATGATGCGCGCTTTCCACTCGCTTATATCGCCGGGGCTGACGTGATCGCTGCGGATCGCCCGGTGCATCGTCCGGGCCAGGTCATCCAGTTGCACCAGGTAACCGTCGCCTACGGTCCACAGTTCAATGGCTTTTTCCAGGTAACTGAAGTGGCGGAAGTTGAGGTACAGCCAAATCACGCTGGACACATCATCGGGGTGGTTGCCGCCCTTGAGGATGCCTTGGCGTGCGGCAGCGAGGTCCGGGGTGGAACGGTCCAGCGCGATGCGCAATTCATGCCCGCCCTGTGGGACGGCAATCGCTTGCTGGTATTTGAGAAAAGTGCTTTCGTCGCGGTTATCAGCGTAGAGCGTCAGGTAGTAGATGGCGTCTTTCTGGCCTTTGGACCAAAGACTCTCGCCAGCCACATAGCCCCGCACTGCCGACAGCACATAGAGACTGACGCAGCCTAACAATGCCTGGAACAATACGACGGCGATAAAGGGCCAGACGATGCCCAACAGCCTTGGCGTTCCGAGAGTCCGCTTTTGCTTCATGAAGTCCCTTACACATGCACAGCTGAATACGCACGCGAAAAACCAATCCCGATAGCACCGACGAAGCTAAATCAACGCACTTGTTGCAGGTGGCCGTACAACTTGGCGTACAACCCACCCTCAGCAATCAGCTGCTGGTGGTCGCCATCTTCGGCGATACGCCCGCCATCGAATACCAGCACCCGGTCAGCCTGCTTAACCGCCGAAAGCCTGTGGGCGATGATCAGTGTAGTACGCCCACTGAGAAACCGCGCCAGCGCCTGGTGCAAGTTGTACTCGGTGGCGGCGTCGAGGGCGGAGGTGGCCTCATCCAGAATCACCACTTTGGGTTCGGCCAACACCATCCGCGCGATTGCCAGGCGCTGGCGCTGGCCACCGGAAAAGCGCACACCGGAGCGCCCCACTACGCTGTCCAGGCCCAAAGGCAGTGCCTTGACGGTAGCATCCAACTGCGCAATTTCCAATGCCTGCCAGCAGGCCTGGTCCGTGCGTGTGCGGCCCATGGTCAAGTTGGCGCGCACGGTGTCGTTGAACAGCGCCGGGTGTTGCAACACCACGGCGACGTTCTCGCGGATGGTTGCAAGACCGATTTCCTGCTGGGTCGCACCACCAAAACGAATGCTGCCGGCCTGCGGTGTATAGAGCCCCAACAGCAGTTGCACCAAGGTACTTTTGCCGCCGCCACTGGCGCCGACGATCGCGACCTTCTCGCCCGGTGCAATGGCCAGGTTCAACTGGTCAAGCACCAAGTCTTCGCCGTAGCCGAAGTTGAGCCCACGTACTTCGATGCCAACGGTCTCACGCCCGGTGAACGGGTCTTCGCCCCCGGCATATTGCGGCTCGTCGGCACGCGCCAGCAGCTCGTTGATCCGCGTCAGCGCGCCGCCCGCGGCGTAAAAGGCGTATTGCAGGTTAAGCAGTTGTTCCACCGGGCCGATCATGAACCACAGGTAGCTGAACACGGCGAGCATCTGGCCGATGGACAGGTCGGAAAACAACACGGTGAGCATCGCCGCCGCACGGAAGATGTCGATGCCGAACTGGAACAACAGGCCACTGGCACGGCTGGAAGCGTCGGTTTTCCATTGGGAATGAATGGCGTAGTCGCGCACTTCCTGGGCACGCTGGCCCAGGCGCCCGAGGAAAAAGCCCTGGCGGTTGCCGGCCCGCACTTCCTGGATGGCATCAAGGGTTTCGGTCAGGGCCTGGGTGAAGCGCGACGTGCTGTCGTTCTCAAGTTTCTTCAAGTGTTTGACGCGCTTGCCCAACTGCACCGTGGCATAGATCACCAACGGATTGAACAGCAGGATCAGCAACGCCAACTGCCAGTGCATCCACACCAGAATGGCCGAAGTGCCCAGCAGCGTCAGCATGGCCACCAGGAAGCGGCTAAGGGTTTCGCCGACAAACTTATCCAGGGTATCCAGGTCGGTGACCAGGTGCGTGGTCACTGTGCCGCTGCCCAAGCTTTCGTATTCGCCAAGGGATATACGCTTGAGCCGTTCGATCAGGCGCACACGGATGCGATAGACAATGTCCTTGGCCAGCCGTGCAAACAGCCGCGCCTGCACAACGTTGAACACCAACGCGCCGCAACGCAAACACAGGGTCACCAGCAGCATCAGGCCGATATACCCGGCAGCCTGCTGCCAACCCAGCGGCAATGCGTGGTTCATCACGTTGAGTGCGGCATCGCCATGGCCCAGCAGCACTTCGTCGACCAGCAAGGGCAACAACAGAGGGATGGGCACGCTGCACAAGGTCGCCAGCACGGCAACGCCGTTGGCGATCCACAGGGATTTCTTGTGGCGCAGGGCCAGGCGGCGAATTTCCGCCCAGGTCAGGCGATCTGTGCGTTTGGAGGGCTCGGTGATGTCGGGCTGGTCATACACAGGTGGCTCGCTCCAACCAGCGGGCAAGCAACGGCGACAGCTCGGACAGCGGCTGATAGCCGTTGGTCAACAACGCCAACTGGCCATGGCGCTCGGCCAGCAAGGTCGGGAAACCGGCAATCCCCAAATCCTGCACCCAAGTGAAATCGGCGGCCGTCGCGGCGTGCTGCTCGGCACGGTCGAAGGCGCCGGCAAACTCGATACGCGGTATGCCGGCCTCTTCGGCCAGCTCGACCAACACGCTGGCGAGGGTCACATCACGACCCTCGACATAAAACGCGCGCTGGATCAGCCCCAGCAACTTCCACGCGCAGTCTGGCGCCAGGCTGCGTGCCGTGACGATGGCGCGGCACGCAGGCTCTGTGTCATAGACGAAACCGTCGGGCAACGCCCCCTCACGCTTGAACGGCTGGCCAGTGGCCTCGGTGACCGCCTGCCAGTGCTCCAGAATGTAGCGCCGGGTCGTCGGCTCCAACGCCGCGCCGCTGCCGGTGCGCAAACCGCCCACCACCAGGTGCAGCTCGACGCCGGCCGCCTGGGCCTGCTCAACCAGCGCCTGCGCCACCGGGGCAAAGCCCCAGCACCAGGAACACATCGGGTCCATCACATAGAGCAGGCGCGCGGGCATGGGTCAGGCCTCGGAGGGGGTTTGCTTGTAGTTGAAGCCAATCGGGTGCGGCAAATTGCGGGCCTTGGCCAGCTCGATCTGCTTTTGCCGGTCAATTGCGCTGCGACGGGTCTTCTCCGGCAGCTTATCCCAGCAATGCGGGCAACTGATGCCGGCCACATAATGCTCGGACGCGCGGTCTTCGACGCTCACCGGTGTACGGCAGGCATGACATTGATCGTAGTCGCCTTCGCTCAAGTCGTGGCGCACGGTGACGCGATTGTCGAACACAAAGCAGTCGCCCTGCCATTTGGTCTCTGCCTGAGGCACCTCTTCGAGGTACTTCAGGATGCCACCCTTGAGGTGGTAGACCTCATCGAAGCCTTCGCTGAGCATAAAGCTGGAGGCCTTCTCGCAACGAATGCCGCCGGTGCAGAACATCGCGACTTTCTTGTGCTTGGCCGGGTCGAAGTTGGCTTTGATGTAGTCGGGAAACTCGCGAAAACTGGTGGTTTTCGGGTCGATCGCGCCTTCGAAGGTGCCGATGGACACTTCGTAGTCGTTGCGCGTGTCGATCAACAGCACTTCCGGGTCGCTGATCAGCGCGTTCCAATCTTGCGGCTCGACGTAGGTGCCGACTTTTTTGTTGGGGTCGACGCCTTCGACGCCCAGGGTCACGATCTCTTTCTTGAGCTTGACCTTGGTGCGGTAGAACGGCTGGTCGTCGCAGTACGATTCTTTATGGTCGATGTCGACCATGCGCGGGTCGTTCTTCAGCCAGGCCATCAGGCCATCAATGCCTTCGCGGCTGCCGGAAACGGTGCCGTTGATGCCTTCTTCGGCGATCAGCAAGGTGCCTTTGATGCCATTGTCGACCATTGCCTGCAGCAGTGGCTCGCGCAGCGCAACGTAGTCTTCGAGGGTGACGAACTTATACAGTGCCGCCACGACGATGGGTTGGGTCATGGGTATTCTCTCCAGGTGGCTACCCTCGTAAGGGGTGAACCGGATGCAAAAAAAACGCGCCGGCTAAGCGGCGCGTTGCGGATTCTAGCAAATGCCAGGTGTCAGAGACACCCGTGCGTCAGCTATGCCCGCCGGCGCAGGTCGGCGAGGCCGGGGCTGCGTCGATTTTCGCCCATTCTTCAGGCGTATAGGTATGCAGCGCCAGCGCATGAAATTCGCTCATCAGGTCACCGAGGGTGGCATAGACCGTCTGGTGGCGCTTGACGCGGTTAAGCCCCTCGAACTGCTGGCTGACCAGCACGGCCTTGAAGTGGGTCTGCAACCCACGGCTGTGCATGTGGCTTTCATCCAGCACGCTCAAGTGTTGTGGGCTCAGGGCGGCGAGCGCCGTTTCGATACGCTGTTGCATGGTCATTCCTGCTTACTTCTTCTTGGCCGGTGCGGCGGCTTTCGGCGTCAGCTCGTTGGTCATGTCTTCCAACAGCTTGTTGACCACCGGCACGGCGCTTTCCAGTTTGGCCTGGGTCATCTGGGCCGATTGCTGGGTCAGTTGCGGCATTTTTTCCAGGACTTTCTTGCCCAGTGGCGACTGGTAGAAAGCAACCAGGTCCTTGAGCTCGGATTCGCTGAAGTTGGTGGTGTAGAGCTTGACCATGTCCGGCTTCAGCTTCGGCCAGCCGATGGCCTGGTCGAGGGCGGCATTGGCCTTGGCCTGGTAGCTGTCCAGTACGGACTGCTTGGCGGCAGGCGCCTTGGTTTGTTCGAAACGCTGGGCGAACATTTGCTGCACTTGCATGTACACCGGGGTACCCAGCTTGTCAGCGTGGGCCAGGGTAAGGAAGGCTTCGGCACTGGCGTTATGGCTGGCGGTATCGGCAAAGACTTGGCCGCTGGCGCAAACCAGAGCAACCGCGGTACAGATGGCACGAAGACGAGTCATCGAGTTTCCTTTCTAGCAGGCGAGGTAAGACCCCAAGGGCGACCATTCTGCGCCTAAAAAACCTTGCGGCTCAACCCCAGGCCTTGTTCGGCCGGGATTTGCGGGGCTTGCACCCGATGAAAAGTCTTTTATGGAACCCCACAGGCCCATCACGGCCTAAACTGCGCAAACGAACCTGAAGGAGTGTGCCCGATGAGCCGTATCGAAACCGACAGCCTGGGAGACGTACAAGTCCCGGATGACGCTTACTGGGGCGCGCAGACCCAACGTTCACTGGTGAATTTCGCCATCGGCGAGCAACGCATGCCCCTGGCGGTGCTGCACGCCCTGGCGCTGATCAAGAAAGCCGCCGCCCGGGTCAACGACCGCAATGGCGACCTGCCCGCCGACATCGCCCGCCTGATCGAACAAGCCGCCGATGAAGTGCTCGACGGTCAACATGACGACCAGTTTCCGCTGGTGGTCTGGCAGACCGGCAGTGGCACCCAGAGCAATATGAACGCCAATGAAGTCATCGCCGGCCGCGCCAACGAACTGTCGGGCAAACCCCGTGGCGGCAAGAGCCCGGTGCACCCCAACGATCACGTCAACCGCTCCCAGAGTTCCAACGACTGCTTCCCCACCGCCATGAGCATCGCGACCGTGCAAGCCGTGACCCAGCAACTGCTGCCGGCGATCACTCATCTGTCCGGCGGGCTGGCGGAACTGTCGGCACGCCATATGAAACTGGTGAAGACCGGCCGCACCCACATGATGGACGCCACACCCATCACGTTCGGCCAGGAGGTCTCGGCGTTTATCGCCCAGCTGGATTACGCCGAGCGCGCGATCCGCAGCGCCCTGCCCCCGGTGTGCGAACTGGCCCAGGGCGGCACGGCCGTCGGCACCGGGCTCAATTCGCCGCATGGCTTTGGCGAGGCAATTGCTGCTGAATTGGCCGCCCTGTCGGGCTTGCCGTTCGTCACCGCGCCGAATAAATTTGCCGCCCTCTCGGGCCATGAGCCGCTGGTGACCCTGCATGGCGCACTGAAAACCCTGGCAGTGGCCTTAATGAAAATCGCCAATGACCTGCGCCTGCTGGGCTCCGGCCCACGTGCCGGGCTCGCGGAAGTCAAATTGCCGGCCAACGAGCCAGGCAGCTCGATCATGCCCGGCAAGGTCAACCCTACCCAATGTGAAGCGTTGTCGATGCTGGCCTGCCAGGTATTGGGCAACGACGTGACCATCGGCATTGCGGCCAGCCAGGGCCACTTGCAGCTGAACGTGTACAAACCCGTGATCATCCACAACGTGCTGGAGTCGATCCGCCTGTTGGCCGATGGCTGCAATAATTTCCAGGAGCATTGCGTGGCAGGCCTGGAGCCCGACGCCGGGAAAATGGCCGAGCACCTGGAGCGCGGGCTGATGCTGGTGACGGCGCTCAACCCGCATATCGGCTACGACAAGTCGGCGCAGATCGCCAAGAAGGCTTATGCCGAAGGGCTGACGCTAAGGGAAGCCGCGCTGGACCTGGGCTACCTGACCGACGCGGAGTTTGATCAGTGGGTTCGCCCGGAAAACATGCTCGAAGCCGGGCACTGACGCGTCGTCGAAACCACCCGCGTCTACTGTCAGTTGTCACAGTTACGTAAGCCCGTCCTCCAGAGGTTCAATGCCCAATAAACCTCTGGACGGACGATCATCGCATGAAGCGAAGCAGCCTGATTATCCTCTTCATGCTGACAGGGCTTTGGGGGCTGGCAGCCTGGTACCCGGCCGACAGCTCCGCGCTGCGGGCGTTTCCGGTTGTTCTGCCGCCGCCCTCGACAGCACCCGCCATGAACGAGCTTGTCATCTTCTACTCCGGTGACGGCGGCTGGGCACCCTTGGAGCAGGCCATCAGCCACAACCTTAACCAGCGTGGCTACGGCGTGTTGGGCATCAGTACCCTGGCGTATTTCTGGCATGAACAACCCGTGGCAGACTCGGCCGCACAGTTGGACGCGCTTATCACGGTGTACCGCAAGCAATGGAGTTCGCCCAGGGTCTGGTTGATTGGCTTTTCTTTCGGGGCCAATGTCCTGCCATCACTTATCAACCAGCTTAAGCCCGAGAACCGTGCGCGCATTTCGCAACTGACATTGCTGGAGCCGACCCAGGATGTGTTCCTGGAGATCGAACTGGAACACTACATCAGCGTGGGCTGGCTCAACCGGATCACCCAGGCCTACCGGCATCTGCGCGAACCAGTTACCCACCACGATCCATTACCGGCACTGCTTCAGTTGAAAGGGCGGGTCCCTGTCACCTGCTTGCATACTGACGAAAATAGCACTGGTTTATGCCGTCAGCCCTCGCTTCCCGAGTGGATAAGCGCAGTAGAAATCCCCGGCACTCACTATTTCAATGGGGACTTCGCCAACGTGACTCAGTACCTTATAGAGCGCCACCCAAGCGCACCCGCCGGGCCTTGAGCCCGGCGAGCAACGACGGCGCCAGGGCCACCATGGCCGAGCCGAGCACCACCACCAACGCCCCGGCATAGCCGATGGCGTTGATCTCTTCGGCCTGCACAAAGTCCGGCCATAGCCACGCCGCCAACGCCACGGCCGCAAAGGTCACCAACGGCGTCAACGCCAGGGTGGCACTGACCCGCGAGGCTTCCCAGTGCGCCAGCGCTTCGGCAAACGCCCCATACGCCACCAGCGTATTCATGCAACACGCCAGCAGCAGCCAGCCTTGCAGCGGGCTCAGTTGCAGCGCCTCCAGTGGATGCGCCCACGGCGTGAGCAACACAGCGCACGACAGGTAGATCACCATCATCACTTGCAGCGAATTCCACACCGTCAGCAACTGCTTCTGACCCAGGGCATAAAACACCCAGATGGTGGTGGCGAGCAGGATCGTCAGCACACCGGCCGTGTAAGTGCCCAGCGAGGTCAGCAGTTCGACCAGACGCTGATTGAAGAACAGGCCGAAGCCGATGATCAACACCACCAAGCCCAAGCCCTGCCCCAGGCTGAAGCGCTCCTTGAACACAAAGACACTGGCGACCATCAGAAAGATCGGGCCCATCTGCACGACCAATTGTGCGGTGCCGGGGCTGAGCAGTTTCAGGCCCACCAGGTACAGCACATAGTTGCCCACCAGGCCACACACCGCCATGGCTACCAGCCAGCCGCCCTTAGGCCCGAGCACCTTGCGGCTGGGCAGGCGCTGGGTCGCGGCGAGGTAGAGGAACAGGCAGCCGCCGGCAACGGTCAGGCGAAACCAGGTGACGGTAATCGGGTCCATCACCTGCAGCACTTGCTTGAGTTTGATCGGCAGAATGCCCCAAAGAAACGCGGTCAGCAGGGTCAAGCCAAAGCCATAGACCCAGCGACCGGAAGAGATGTGCATGAGTGCCCCGAATGCCTGAGGAAGTGGAACCGGCATTCTAGGGGGACCAAGGGGTGGCTTGGCGAGCGATATTTTCCTGCCCACATAAATCAACGCTGGGGCGTGTGTGGAAGCCGGGCTTGCCCGCGATGCAGGCACCGCAGGCAAGCCAGCGCCCCAATGGACCCAGTGTGCCCAATAAGAACCTAACGTACGGCTTCGAATAATCCGCTAGCGCCCATACCACCACCCACGCACATGGTGACGATGCCGTAACGCAGGTTGCGCCGCTGCAGCTCCCGCACCAGATGCCCGACTTGCCGCGAGCCGGTCATGCCAAACGGGTGCCCGATGGAAATCGAGCCGCCGTTGACGTTGTACCGGGCATTGTCGATTTCCAGGCGGTTACGCGCATACAGGCACTGTGAGGCGAACGCCTCGTTGAGTTCCCACAGGTCGATATCCGCCACCTGCAAGCCCTTGGCTTTGAGCAGCTTGGGCACCGAAAACACCGGGCCGATGCCCATTTCGTCAGGTTCGCAACCGGCCACGGTAAAGCCACGGAAAAACGCCTTGGGCTTGAGCCCCAGTTCGAGGGCTTTTTCCAGGCTCATCACCAACGTCATAGAGGCGCCATCGGAGAGTTGCGAGGAGTTGCCCGCCGTCACCGAACCGTCTTCGGCAAACACCGGTTTGAGCCCGCTGAGGCTGGCCAGGGTGGTGTCGGGGCGGTTGCAGTCGTCGCGATCGACCACCCCGTCCAGCACCTGCACCTCGCCGCTGTTCTTGTCCTCGACCCGGTACTGGACTGCCATCGGCACAATTTCATCATCGAACAAACCGTCGGCCTGAGCCTGGGCCGTGCGCTGCTGGCTTTGCAAGGCATACAGGTCCTGGTCTTCGCGGCTCACGTGATAGCGGCGGGCAACGATTTCGGCGGTCTGGCCCATGGGGAAGTAGAGGCCTGGCACCTGCTCTTTGAGCAACGGGTTGATCAGGTTGTCGGTATTGACGCTTTTCATCGTCAGGCTGATGGACTCGACGCCACCGGCGACGATGATGTCGCTGCAGCCCGAAGCGATCTGGTTGGCCGCAATCGCAATCGCCTGCAAGCCCGAGGAGCAGAAGCGGTTGAGGGTCATGCCGGCCGTACCGGTGCCCAGTTGCGAGAGCACCGCCACATTGCGCCCGATGTTGTAACCCTGGGCGCCTTCATTGGAGCCTGCACCGACAATACAGTCCTCGACTGTCGCCGGGTCGATACCATTGCGGGTCAGCAGTGCATTCACGCAATGGGCCGCCATGTCATCGGGGCGGGTCTGGTTGAACTTGCCACGAAAGGATTTGGCCAGGCCGGTTCGCACGCTGTCGACGATCACTACTTCACGCATGGGCTACCTCGATCTTGTCGTTGTTGGGAGATGGATCGAGCATAGATCCAGGCCCTCCCAACCGCGACGATCATTCACCCCATAGATAGGCCTACTTCTTCTTGCCTTTCTTGTCGTGCTTGTCGGACTTGGCGAACGCCTCTTCGAGCGAGAGGTTGATGGTGCGCAGCACCTTGACCCGCGCCCAGCGTTTGTCATTGGCTTCCACCAGGGTCCATGGCGCAACTTCGGTACTGGTGCGGTCGACCATGTCGCCCACAGCGGCGCGGTAGTCATCCCACTTGTCGCGGTTACGCCAGTCGTCTTCGGTAATCTTGAAACGCTTGAACGGGATTTCCTCACGGGCCTGGAAACGGTCCAACTGGGTCTGCTTGTCGATGGCCAGCCAGAACTTGACCACGATCACCCCCGCATCGCGCAGTTGCTCCTCAAAGTCGTTGATCTCGCCGTAGGCACGCATCCAGTCCGCCGGGGTGCAGAAGCCTTCAATGCGTTCCACCAGGACGCGGCCGTACCACGAGCGGTCAAACACCGTGAACATGCCGCGCGCCGGGATTTTTTGCCAGAACCGCCACAGGTACGGCTGGGCGCGTTCGTCTTCACTCGGCGCGGCAATCGGCACGATATGGTACTGGCGCGGGTCCAGCGCCGCTGCGACACGCCGGATCGCCCCGCCCTTGCCCGCTGCGTCATTGCCTTCGAACACAGTGACCAGCGCGTGCTTGCGCATGCGTTTGTCGCGCATCAGCCCGGAGAAACGCGCCTGCTCAGTGATCAGCTGTTCCTCGTAATCGTCCTTCTCCAGGCGCAAGGTCATGTCGAGGCTGTCGAGCAGGCTCTTCTGGTCCACCGACGCCAACAACGGTGCCGGGTTCATGCCGCTGGCCTTGCCCTTGGGCAGCTTCAAGGCATTTTGCAGGCCTTCGAGCAGAATCTTGCCCACCGTGAGGCTACGGTAATTGCTGTCGACCCCTTCGATCACATGCCACGGCGCGTAATCGCGACTGGTTCGGCGCAGGATGCGCTCACCAAAATGCACAAACTTGTCGTAGGTCTGGGACTGCTGCCAGTCCAGCGGGCTGATGCGCCAGCTATGCAGCGGGTCGTCGGCCAGCGCCTTGAGCCGCGCCTTCATTTGCTTCTTGGACAGGTGGAACCAGAACTTGAAGATCAGCGCGCCTTCGTCGCAGAACATCTTCTCCAGGCGCTCGGCACCGGCGATGGCCTGGTCCAGGCGCGCATCCTTGATGTCACCGTGCACCCGGCCTTGCAACATCTGGCTGTACCAGTTACCGAAAAACACCCCCATACGGCCTTTGGCGGGCAGTTGCCGCCAGTAGCGCCAGGCCGGTGGGCGCGCCAGTTCTTCGTCAGTCTGTTGGTCGAAGGTGCGCACCTCGATCAAGCGCGGGTCCATCCATTCATTGAGCAGCTTGACGGTTTCGCCCTTGCCGGCCCCTTCAATGCCGTTGATCAGGATGATCACCGGGAAGCGCTTCTGCTGTTGCAGCTCATACTGCACTTCCAGCAAGGCTTCGCGCAGCGCCGGCACCTCGGCGTCATAGGTGTCTTTGTCGATGGCGTGACCGATTTCGGCGGATTCGAACATGGGCAGCTCCGTTTCAAGATGGCTCAAGACTAGCGGATTGGGCAGCACGCCGGTCAAGGAATTCCAACCGGCTTGCCGTGGATCAATCCGCGCGGCCAAAGACTAATTCCCGGGCACGTGGCAAATGCCCAGATCCTGACGCATCAACATCTGCTGTGTCAGGCGCTCAACCACGTCGGTGATGGCTTGCCGGCGAGGCGCGCGCAGGGCTTCCATTTGCTTGAGATACTCCGCGTCGGTGAGGTTCTGGCTGTTTTCAAAGAGTGTTTGTTGCTGCGTATCAAAGGACGCCGTCGCCGACTGGAAAGCACTCGGAAACTGCTGTTTCAGGTGGGTTTTCCAAAACGCCAATTGGGTCATGAAGCGCAAGAATGCGGGGGACAGCTCTGCCGTGCGCACTTGGGACTGTGCGACCTCCAGCCCGTCGCTGGTCACATTGGCAAACAGTGCAAAATTCATATGCTTGGGCTGCCCCGGGAGTTCCAGGGCCTGGGCCAATCCAACCCGGAACGCCAGGCTGACTTCCAGTGGGTCCGCGCTCAAGTGTTCGACAGCGTAGGTCGCGGCAATTTTTTCCAGTTCACTGAGGCGAAACAAACCGCGACTCAACTTCAACAACGCGCTGGAATCGCTGCGCGCGCGACCGGCCTGAAGGGTCGCCTTCTCGACCTCCTTCAAGACTTCTATCTGGCTGAAAATCTGCGCCGTTCCATCCGAGCAATTCGCCGGATGAGCAGCTAATTGAAAGACCCGCTCGCGCAGCCCGACGCTGTCATGGGTGGCTTGCAGTACCTCCCAAACGCGCTGGGTCAAGTCTTCGCGCACATAACGACTGTCCGCAGTGCCGGACAGTTGCGCCAGCAATTCGAACAACGGCGGTGATTCCGGATCATCCCGAAGGTTGGCCCACACGGTACGCTTGTGCACATCCCGACTGGCCGTTTCCTGCGGCAACCATAACGCCCTGGCCCTCAACTCGGTCATGCGCGGTTGATCGTCGCGCACATAGCCCATGCCAATACCGGCGTCGTCGCGATAACGCAGGAGTGCCGTTACCGTCGAACTGGATAACGGGTTACCGCCTACATTAATCGCCTGACTGAAACTGCGCGGCGTCGTGAACAACCACTCGGGCAACACGGTCATCGCGTTGTCGCGCAAATCCGCCTGCTCAAGCCGGGCCAGCCGCCCCAGCCCCAAGGGCAGGTCGGTGATTTTTGTGTCCTGTAACAACAGGGTGTGCAAGTCGCGCATCTTGCTGACATCCACCAGCTTCTCCAGCGGATTGTGGCTCAGGTCCAGCCGGCGCAACGCACTCAGGTCAGCCAGTTTCAGCCGCGTGTAGTCAGTCAGCGCCAAGCGGTTACGCGGCATCGATACACTTTCAAGGTCAAACATGCGCGAGAGGACTTCCGGTAACCGGGTCAGGTGGTTTCGGTCCAGCTCCAGACGCCTCAGCCCCTTAAAACATTTCAGAAAATAAGCGACGTCATCCCCCAGGCGCATGTTCTTGAGTGACAGTTGCCGGACATGGTCGAAACGAATCTCGCCCGGCAGCGTTGGCAGCGAGCCCACGCGCATTCCGTCCAGGCTTAAACTGGCGACGGAGGTCTGGTGCTCATCCAGAGCAAAGCTTTGACGCCGCCAACAGGCTTCAATGCGCTGTGCCACCTGCTGGCGGCTGTTGCGAATGTCACTCAGGCCCGGTTGTTTCTCCAGGTCCTGGGTAGCGTTCTTCCAATGCTTGAGCAGCGCTCGCAAATGCCCCAGTTCGGCCTGCAGACGCTTTACCGCCCTGGCCCGTGAAAGCGCATCGGCGCCCAGCGCCATCAGCAGCGAAGCGACTTGTGCATCGCTGAACAACGGGTACAAACGCTTCACTTTGCGTACCAGTGCGAGTGGATGCACCAACGGCCCCGTCGGCGAATCGGCCATTTCACAGGGAACCCCCTCCACCAGAGGTTCACTGACTCCGCTGGAAAACGCCTCGCCAGCCAGCTCCCGTTCCCCCTTGGCCTGCGAGGCGCTCATGTAGCGCAGGCGCCAAATGTTACTGGGCGCGTTCAGCGGTAATCCGAGTGTCACGCGCTGGCTGTCCGTGAGCGCTGAATCGAGCGCCTCGAACAGTCCGTCGGGGCCGGCATACGGTCCACCGATGCTCAGGCCCGTGTCATCAAACGTCTCAAACCCGGCGCTCGACCTGACCACTACGCGGCGCACGGTGGCCTCCACGAACGCGCCCAGGGCCAATATGTCCCCCTGGGCTGAATCCTGGCGCAATTCGAGTCGCAACGCCCTGCCCCACCCCGCCACGCGCGGCGTTGAGCGAACCGCAACCAGCGCGGTATCCAGGCCGGCCAACTCTGGCAGGTCAAACCCCATCAAGGCGCGGTCCAGGCGTTGCGCCGCCAGGGCACGTTGCACAGACTCCGCCAGGGCCATGGGAACCCGTTGATTGTCGCGCAACGATTCGCGTTGCAGCGTCGATGCCTCGGCCATCAATTCGCGCATCGAGGTACAGGGCAGCTGCGGATAAGTGCGCCTGAGCAACGCCCACTCGGGCGGGACGGGGGCGTCATAGGCCTGATATAACCGCTCGAACAGCGGCTTGCGATCGGCCTTGAGGTGCGCGAGCAACTGGCGCACCAGTACGGCGTGCTCCTGATCGGCCGTGACCCCGTCGCCCAGCAGGCGGGTCTTTTGTGCCTCATCCAGCCCGGACAACAGCACGTCAACCACTTTTCCCTCACGGAGCATCGGCTCGGTGACCGTCAAACGCCGGCCCACGTCGTGAGCCGTCAGGCTGGCCGGGTAGCGTGCCTTGACGCTGCGCTGCGCATCCAGCACCTCAAAATAGCGCCCCACCGGCCACCCCTTTAACAGGGGCAAGGCGTGCAGCAGCAAGGTCGAATTGGCGAGGCTGGGGGCCGCGCCATTCTCCAGCTGCCAGATCAGATCGCGAATGGACTGATCCAGCCTGAAACGTTCGTACAAGTCGCGAAAGCGTGCGGGAAAGGGCAAGCACTCCTGCGCCTGATGAAGCCCCCAATCATGGGGTTTATCCATGATGGCCTTGATCTGTAGCAGTTTCCTTGGCGGCAGCGAGGAACCGGAATCTGTCGGCTTCAACCGCGAAAAGAGATACTCCTGATCCTCCCACTCGTCAGGCTGTTCGAACGCAAAACGCCAACAGCCCTCCCCGTTATGCAGCAATGGCGGGCGATAAGCCGTGTGCCGCGCGAGGTGACTGGCCCGCCATTGCTCCAGTTTCGTGTCGAACCCAACCCGGTGCACACGCTCATTGACCTTAACGTATGAATGACCGTCCACCTTGTAGATCCCCGAAGCGTCGGCGACCTCATCATCGACAACGCTCTGAGCATGGACGTACGGCGTGATATCCGGGCGCCACAACCGCAGGTTGCCCTCCGTGGGGCGTACCACGTCAACGTTGCGAAAAAAGCTGTCCAGGTTAAGGCCGCTGCGCTTCATTGCCGAGCCGACAACCTTGCTGCCTGCCGCGAACAACACCATCGAGGTGATATTTTCAGCGACGGCCACCATCTGCTTGAAGGCCTCCTCCCTGTCACCACGGCGCCAGTCTTCAATGCCCTCATAGAGCTCGCCGAGCATCTGCCCGATGGCCACGCCTGTCATCAACACCCCCAGTTCCGGGACAACCAGGCCGGCGAGGTTGAGTACCGTCAACCCAGCGTCCAGGTAGGCCTGCAAGCGCCGCTCACGTGCCTCCTCATCGACGTCGGCCACCGGCACCGCCAGGGCCCGCGCGTCGGCTTGCAGCTTTGCGGCGTACGTATCAAAAAAATACCTGGGCAGGCTGACCGTCAGGAGGTTGGCCTCCAGCGCCCCGAACATGCTGGCCTGATCCAAACGGCTGAAGAACCCGACCCGGTCGCCCTGGCTCAAGTAGCGAGCAAAAAAAGCACGATACGCAGCCACGCCAAGCTTGCGCTTGAGGTAGGCCTGCAGGTCATCCAGCGAGGAATACTCGAAGAGGGGCCGTTCCGGTTCGTTGGGCATGTACACCACACAGGGCTCCTGCGGGTATTGCGCAATCGACCGGCCGGAAAACACCAGGATGCTCCACAGACAACCGCCCTCGGTATTCAGCCCTTGCCAGGTAACCGGCCGTCCTTGGAACAGCACCCCGGCGGCCTGCGCCTGCGACGGTGTCAGTTGGCGGTCCAGCAATGTGCACAACATCCTGTAGGTGTCGGCTGAAATATCGGCGCGCATCACGGCAATATGGGCGTCGATCTTCATGTCCAGGACTTTCATCCGGCCGATATCGGTCGCGACAGCATTGACGTAGGGCTTGTCACGGGTCTGCTCATCACTCAGGTTGAGCACGTCACTGATGTGCCGCTGATACAAGCGGCCAAGGTCCAGGGCACGGCAGCCTTGGGCAAACTCGAGCGGTGTAATACCCATCACCCCACGCGCGGCGGACCCCGACTGCAACAGCGAGCCGGCCGGAAAGTATTCTGCTCGAGCTTCATCCGCCGAGAAATTCTGCATCGCCACATGCAGCAGGCTGTCCTGCACCAGCCTCACCGTTTTCACATACTTGAGTGGCAAGAGCTCTTTTTCGTATTCGTTGACCGCACGAATAAAAACATCTTTTTTCGGTTCCACGCTCAGTTGCCAGCGTGTCAGGCAATAGTGCTTGAGCCGCTCATTGCAAAACTCATCCAGCCCCCGCAATGGCTTCATGCACTCGGTGACGACTGCCTGGGCCTCTGCAACCCGCACGGCATCTCTGGTCAATGCATCGAGCACGCCCGGTGGTGCGTTGACCATCCAGCCCGGCAGCTTCTTTTGCAGGACCTGGGCCTTGTCCAGATCCCCGGTCATTTCCAGTAAGGCCGCTTGCAGCTGGCTTTGGGTCAACTGGTTCAGCTTGTTGTTCAAATCATCCTGTGTGCGCATCAGCAATATCCTTTATTGCCTATAAATCAAAGCATTACGATAGCGCAGCGGCCCACGCAGCATTAACGCTGATTGTTGATGGGTGGATAGGTGCCCGCAGCAGTTTTTTCCATGTAAAAACTATCGGGCTACCCCCTTCGGCTAGAATGGCGACCTTGCCTTTGCCCGCTGTTATTTTATGAGCCGCCCATGAACCCCGTAACCCACGCCCAGCTCGACTGGGATGACCAAGGTCGCCCGCACTCGCGGGTCTTCGACGATGTGTATTTCTCCGACAAGTCGGGCCTTGAAGAAACCCGCTACGTGTTCCTTGAGCAGAACCGCTTGCAGGCGCGGTTTGCCGCCCTGCCGGCGGGTGGCCGGCTGGTGATCGGAGAAACCGGGTTCGGCACTGGCTTGAACTTCCTCTGCGCCTGGCAGCTGTTCGAGCAACACGCGGCGGCCGGTGCGCACCTGCATTTTGTGAGCGTGGAAAAGTACCCACTGAGCCACAACGACCTGCAACGCGCCCTGGCCCTCTGGCCGGAACTCAGTGCCTACGCCGAGCAACTGTTGGCGCAGTACATCGCGATCCATCAAGGCTTCCAACGCCTGGTATTGGCTAATGGCCGGGTCACCCTGACCCTGCTGGTCGGCGACGCGCTGGAGCAATTGCCGCAACTGGATGCGCAGGTTGACGCCTGGTTTCTCGACGGCTTCGCCCCGGCTAAAAACCCTGACATGTGGACCGCCGAGCTGTTTGCCGAACTGGCGCGCCTGGCGGCGCCGGGCTCGACCATCAGCACCTTCACCAGCACCGGTTGGGTACGCCGCCTGATCAATGCCGCCGGGTTCAAGATGAAACGCACACCGGGCATCGGCCACAAGTGGGAGATCCTGCGCGGTGAGTTCCTCGGCTGGCCCGAAGGCACGCCGCCGCCCGCCAAAGCCAAACCCTGGTTCGCCCGCCCGGCGGCCATCGAGGGCGAACGCCACGCGATGGTCATCGGTGGCGGCCTGGCCGGTTGCGCGACCGCCGCGAGCCTTGCCGCACGTGGCTGGCGCGTCAGCCTGCTGGAGCGCCACACCGCCCTGGCCCAGGAAGCGTCGGGCAACCCACAGGGCGTGTTGTACCTCAAGCTTTCGGCGCATGGAACGACACTGTCGCAGCTGATCCTCAGTGGTTTCGGCCACACTCGACGCCTGTTGGAACATCTGCACCGCGGCATTGATTGGGATGGCTGCGGCGTGCTGCAACTGGCGTTTGATGCCAAGGAAGCTCAGCGCCAGGCGCAACTGGCCGAGGCCTTTGCGCCAGACCTGTTGCACCTGTTAGACCGTGAACAGGCGCAACAACGCGCCGGGATCGACCTGGCACAGGGCGGCCTGTTTTTTCCGCAAGGCGGCTGGGTACATCCACCGGCACTGTGCCAATGGCAGGCGGCGCATCCGTTGATTGACGTGCTCACCCATCACCACGCCCTTGAGCTGCACCGGGTCAATGACCAGTGGCAGGCCCGCGATGCCGACCGCGTGCTGGCCAGCGCTCGCGTGGTGGTGCTCGCCGGGGCCGCCGAGATCAAGCGATTCGCCCCCAGCGCCGACTTGCCGCTCAAGCGCATACGCGGGCAAATCACCCGGCTGACGCAAACGGCAGCGAGTGAGGCGCTGGCCACTGTGGTTTGCGCCGAGGGTTACGTCGCCCCCGCCCGGCTGGGTGAACACACCCTGGGCGCGAGTTTTGATTTCACCAACGAAGACCTCACGCCCACCGCCACCGAACATGCCGGCAACCTGGCAATGCTGCGGGAAATCTCTGAAGACTTGTCGCAACGCCTCGGCGCCGAGCACTTGGCACCCGAGCAACTGGAGGGTCGGGCGGCGTTTCGTTGCACCAGCCCTGACTACCTGCCGATCGTCGGGCCGTTGGCCGACCACGAAGCCTTCCAACAGGCGTATGCGGTGCTCGGCAAAGACGCCCGGCAAGTACCGGATACGCCCTGCCCCTGGCTGCCGGGTCTGTACATCAACAGCGGCCACGGCTCACGCGGATTGATCACAGCGCCCCTGTGCGGCGAGCTGATTGCGGCCTGGCTGACGGATGAGCCGTTGCCGGTTCCGGCCAGTGTGGCCGAGGCCTGCCACCCGAATCGGTTTGCCCTGCGCGCATTGGTGAAAGGCAAGTCAGCGGCAGGCAAAGAGCGGCTTTAAAGCCATCACGGCTATTTGCCTTATAACTTATCGGTCTAAAACTCCACGGATAGCACTGGGTCAGTTTCTGGGTACGCGCCCTGTTGGCGCACTGGATATTGACCCCTCCCCAACGGAAAAACCGGTAAGGAATTTATGTGCGGATTAGCTGGAGAATTACGTTTCGATGCCCAACCTGCCGACCTCGCGGCCATTGAGCGCATCACCCATCACCTGGCCCCTCGCGGCCCCGACGCCTGGGGCTTCCACGCCCAAGGGCCGATTGCCCTGGGCCACCGGCGCCTGAAGATCATGGACCTGTCGGACGGCTCGGCCCAACCGATGGTCGATGCGCAGCTTGGGCTGTCGCTGGCGTTCAACGGCGCCATCTACAACTTCCCGGAATTACGCCAAGAGCTGGAAGCCCTCGGCTACGCTTTCTATTCCGGTGGCGACACCGAAGTGCTGCTCAAGGGCTACCACGCCTGGGGCGAAGCCCTGCTGCCCAAACTCAACGGCATGTTTGCCTTTGCGATCTGGGAACGTGACGCCCAGCGCCTGTTTATCGCGCGTGACCGTCTGGGCGTGAAGCCGTTGTACCTGTCGCGCACCGGCCAGCGCCTGCGCTTCGCCTCGGCGTTGCCGGCACTGCTCAAGGGCGGCGATATCAACCCGATCCTCGATCCGGTGGCGCTCAATCACTACCTGAATTTCCACGCCGTGGTGCCTGCACCGCGCACCTTGCTGGCAGGCATCGAAAAGCTGCCGCCCGCGAGCTGGATGCGCATCGACGCCAACGGCAAGACCGAACAGCAAACCTGGTGGACCTTGCCCTACGGCCCTCGTGAGGATGAGCAAAATCTCACCCTGGAAGACTGGACCGACCGCGTACTCGACAGCACCCGTGAAGCCGTGGCCATCCGCCAACGCGCCGCCGTGGATGTTGGCGTGCTGCTTTCCGGCGGCGTCGATTCGAGCATGCTCGTCGGCCTGTTGCGGGAAGTCGGCGTGCAGGATCTGTCGACGTTCTCGATCGGTTTTGAAGATGCCGGTGGCGAGCGCGGCGACGAGTTCCAGTATTCGGACCTGATTGCCAAGCACTACGGCACCCGTCACCACCAACTGCGCATCGCCGAAAGCGAGATCATCGAGCAACTGCCGGCCGCGTTCCGCGCCATGAGTGAGCCGATGGTCAGCCACGACTGCATCGCCTTCTACTTGCTGTCACGGGAAGTGGCCAAGCATTGCAAGGTCGTGCAAAGCGGCCAGGGTGCCGACGAGTTGTTCGCCGGTTACCACTGGTACCCGCAAGTCGACGGCGCCAGCGACCCGTATGCTGCGTACCGCGCTGCATTTTTCGACCGCAGTTACGACGACTACGCCGCCACCGTCGCACCGAAATGGCTGACGGCCAATGACGCTGCCGGTGACTTTGTGCGTGAGCATTTTGCAATGCCAGGCGCAGACGCCGCCGTCGATAAGGCGTTGCGCCTGGACAGCACGGTGATGCTGGTCGATGACCCGGTCAAACGCGTGGACAACATGACCATGGCCTGGGGCCTGGAAGCGCGCACACCGTTTCTCGATTACCGCCTCGTCGAACTGTCGGCACGCGTGCCGGGTAAATTCAAATTGCCCGACGGCGGCAAGCAGGTGTTGAAAGAGGCCGCGCGCCGGGTCATCCCCAGCGAAGTCATCGACCGCAAAAAGGGCTACTTCCCGGTGCCGGGCCTCAAGCATTTGCAGGGCGACACTTTGAACTGGGTGCGCGAGCTGCTGCTGGACCCGAGCCAGGATCGCGGCCTGTTCAACCCCGCCATGCTTGATCGCTTGCTGACCGACCCGCAAGGCCAACTGACCCCGCTGCGCGGCTCCAAGCTGTGGCAACTGGCGGCGCTGAACCTGTGGCTCAGCGAACAAGGAATCTGATTGATGAAACCTCTTGCAGCGGCTTACAGCCAACGCTTGCTGAAGGGCCAGGCGCCGACCTACGAACGCCTGCAAGCCCGCCTGGCTGAAGACGGCAGCCCGCTGGGCGCCGAGCCGATTGCCGTGCATTGCGGCTGGGGCCGGCTGTTGATCGGCCACACCTTCCCCGACCCTGCGAGCCTGGCCGAGGAGTTGCTGAACGAGCAGCCCGGCGAGCGTGATATCGCACTGTACGTGGCCGCGCCCCAGCAGATCCTGGGGATTGACCCGCAACAGTTGTTCCTCGACCCGTCCGACACGCTGCGCCTGTGGTTCAGTGACTACCGGCCGGCGACGCGGGTGTTTCGCGGGTTTCGTATCCGGCGCGTGCAGACCGAAGCCGATTGGGCCGCAGTCAATGTGCTCTATCAAGGACGCGGCATGCTGCCGGTCGACGCTGAACGCTTGACGCCCCGCCATCAAGGCGGCCCGGTGTATTGGCTGGCAGAGGATGAAGACAGCGGCGCGGTAATCGGCAGTGTGATGGGCCTCAATCATCAGAAAGCCTTTCACGACCCGGAAAATGGTTGCAGCCTCTGGTGCCTGGCCGTCGACCCGCAATGCACGCGCCCCGGGGTGGGTGAAGTGCTGGTGCGCCACCTGGTAGAGCACTTTATGAGCCGTGGCCTGAGCTACCTTGACCTGTCGGTGTTGCACGACAACCGCCAGGCCAAGAGCCTCTACGCCAAGCTGGGTTTCCGCGCGCTGACCACTTTTGCGATCAAGCGCAAGAACGGCATTAACCAGCCACTGTTTCTTGGCCCTGGGCCCCAGGCGGGGTTCAATCCGTATGCGCGGATCATTGTCGAAGAAGCCCATCGACGCGGTATTGATGTGCACGTAGACGATGCGGCTGCCGGCCTGTTCACCCTCAGCCATGGTGGGCGTCGCGTGCGTTGCCGTGAATCCTTGAGCGACCTGACCAGCGCCATCAGCATGACCCTGTGCCAGGACAAGAGCCTGACCCACAAAGTGCTCAAGGCCGCCGGCTTGAAACTGCCACACCAACAATTGGCCGGCAGCGCCGATGACAACCTGGAGTTTCTCGACGAACACCAGCGCATCGTGGTCAAGCCGCTGGACGGCGAGCAAGGCCAGGGCGTGGCGGTGGATTTGCAGACGATCGAAGACGTGCAGAAAGCCATCGAAGCGGCCCGCCAGTTCGACAGCCGTGTGCTGCTCGAAAGCTTTCACACCGGCCTCGACCTGCGCATCCTGGTGATCGGCTTTGAGGTGGTCGCCGCCGCGATTCGCCGCCCTGCCGAGGTGACCGGGGACGGCCAGCACTCCATCGGCGCGTTGATTGAAGCGCAAAGCCGTCGCCGCCAAGCCGCTACCGACGGCGAAAGCAAAATCCCGCTGGACGCCGAAACCCAACGCACCCTGCACGCCGCGGGTTATGACTACAGCAGTATCCTGCCGCGCGGTGAAACCCTGGCCGTGCGCCGCACCGCCAACCTGCACACCGGCGGTTGCCTGGAGGACGTCACAGCGATCCTGCACCCAACGCTGGTGGACGCCGCCGTGCGTGCCGCGCGCGCACTCGATATTCCCATGGTGGGCCTGGACCTGATGGTGCCCGCCGCCGACCAACCCGAGTACGTCTTTATCGAAGCCAACGAACGGGCCGGGCTGGCCAATCACGAGCCGCAACCGACGGCTGAGAAGTTCGTGGACTTGTTGTTTCCGCATAGCCAGCCGACCGCTCAATAACCCTGTGGCGAGCGGTGTTCTGTGGTGAGCGGGCTTGCCCCGCATTGGGCTGCGCAGCAGCCCTGACCGTGTGCGGCCGCTTCGCGACCCGACGCGGGGCACCCGCTCACCACAGCAAGCCCGCTCGCCACACTTCATCAGGAGTCTTTATGAGCCGAACCATCCCCGAACCGGATCTCAACTACCTGCAAAAAGTGCTGCTGGAAATGCTCGCCATTCCCAGCCCCACCGGGTTTACCGACACCATCGTGCGCTACGTCGCCGAGCGCCTGGAAGAACTCGGCATCCCCTTTGAAATGACCCGGCGCGGCACCATTCGCGCGACCCTCAAGGGCCAGAAAAACAGCCCCGACCGCGCCGTATCTGCACACTTGGACACCATCGGCGCCGCCGTGCGTGCGATCAAGGACAACGGCCGCCTGACCCTGGCCCCGGTGGGTTGCTGGTCCAGCCGCTTTGCCGAAGGCAGCCGCGTCAGCCTGTTCACCGATAACGGCGTGATCCGTGGCAGCGTGTTGCCGTTGATGGCTTCCGGGCACGCGTTCAACACCGCCGTGGATGAAATGCCGGTGAGTTGGGACCATGTGGAATTGCGCCTGGATGCCTACTGCGCGACCCGTGCCGATTGCGACTCCCTGGGCATCAGCATCGGTGACTACGTTGCTTTTGACCCGCTGCCCGAGTTCACCGAAAGCGGGCATATCAGCGCTCGGCACCTGGACGATAAAGCCGGTGTCGCGGCCCTGCTTGCCGCACTGAAGGCCATCATCGACAGCGGCGAACCCTTGCTGATCGACTGCCACCCGTTGTTCACCATCACCGAAGAGACTGGCAGTGGCGCCGCTGCCGCCCTGCCCTGGGATGTCAGCGAATTTGTCGGCATCGACATCGCCCCGGTCGCTCCCGGCCAGCACTCCAGCGAGCATGCCGTGAGCGTGGCGATGCAGGACTCCGGCGGGCCGTATGACTATCACCTGTCCCGTCACCTGCTGCGCCTGGCTGCGGATAACGACCTGCCCGTGCGTCGCGACCTGTTTCGCTATTACTTCAGCGACGCCCACTCTGCCGTCACCGCCGGCCACGACATTCGCACAGCCCTGCTGGCGTTTGGCTGCGACGCCACCCATGGCTACGAGCGCACGCACATCGACAGCCTGGCGGCGCTGAGTCGCTTGTTGAGTGCCTACATTCTCAGCCCGCCGGTATTCGCCAGCGACGCGCAACCGGCGCAGGGTTCACTGGACCGCTTCAGCCATCAGATCGAGCATGAGACGCAGATGGAGAGCGACACACGCGTGCCATCGGTGGACAGCCTGGTCGGCCAGAAGTCCTGACACTGGCAACTACGGTCCCGGCGCAGTAGGATCGCCGGGTTCCTACCTCTGAGGCTTGTATGCTGATTCCCTACGACGCACTTGAAGTCGACACCCTGACCCGCCTCATCGAAGACTTCGTTACCCGCGACGGCACCGACAATGGCGACGAAACACCGCTGGAAACCCGCGTATTGCGCGTGCGTCAGGCGCTGACCAAGGGCCAGGCGCTGATCGTGTTCGACCCCGACAGCGAGCAATGCCAGTTGATGCTCAAGCACGACGTGCCCAAGCATCTGTTCGACTGAGCCGGGTTCACGGATTGGGGGTTGCCAGCGCAGGGGCGGCGGCGCCCTGGCGGTCGCGAATCTTCTGGTAAACCTCGGAACGATGGACGTGCACCCCGGCCGGCGCGTCTACGCCAAATTTCACGTGGGAACCGTTCAACTCGAGAATGTGCAACGTAATGTCATCGCCGATGGAGATGACTTCGCCCAGGGCGCGGCTTAAGACCAGCATGGCGGGGTATCCTTGTGGAGTGACAGGACCTTGACCATGCGTGATTGAGCGGGGAGCAGCAATGGCTCGCATCTAAATCAGGCGAGACCTACATAAACGGGTAACTTGCCTGACAGACCACATAAAAATCCCAAGCCAAATACGCTTAAACAGGTCGGAGGGGCTGGCTGCCGCCAGCGGTGGGTCAACCCTTGACAGGTTGACGATCACGGCGCCAGCGGGCGCAATCCGCCTCTTACCTTGGTACCGGCGTCAGCCCTTGACCGCCTGCGCCTTGGCTCGCATCTTGTCGGCCATCAGGGTCATCTCGTCATACAGCAACTGCGGGTTCTTCTGCTTCAACGCCCAGGCCATACGTCCCTGCTCATGGGGCAAGATCATGAACTCGCCGTGCGCCACGCGCTGGTAGATGTAATCGGCGATATCCGCCGCCGAAATCGGCGAGCTTTCCAGCAACTTGCCCACCTGCGCCTTCATCGCCGGGGTAGGCCCGCGAAACGAATCCAACAGGTTGGTCTGGAAAAACGACGGGCACACCACATGCACGCCCACTTCCTGCTGCTTGAGCTCCACCAGCAAGCTCTCCGACAACGCCACGACACCGGCCTTGGCCACGTTGTAGTTGCTCATCGCCGGCCCCTGCATCAATGCGGCCATCGAGGCAATATTGATGATCCGCCCTTTGCTTTTTTCCAGCAGTGGCAGAAACGCTTTGCAGCCCTTGACCACGCCCATCAGGTTGATCGCGATCTGCCAGTCCCAGTCTTCCAGGGACAACTCAGCAAAGAAGCCGCCCGAGGCGACGCCGGCATTGTTGACGATCACATCAATGCCACCCAGCTTCACCTCACAGGCCTGGGCGAAGGCGGTGAGCTGGCTGTAGTCGCGCACGTCGCAGCGTTGGACAAACCCATCGCCACCCGCCTCGCGCACCTGCTTGAGGGTTTCAAGCAAGCCCGGCTCGCTGACATCCGACAAGGCCAATTGCCAACCCTCGCGGGCCCAGCGCAGAGCGATTTCGCGACCCAGGCCGGACCCGGCGCCGGTGATCATCATGCGATTTTGCATAGGAAAGCTGCCTTGTGGTTCACGGAAGAAGTGATCGGCAGTGTAGCGAAGGTTTTTGCGCGACCCACGCACCATCCAATTGATGAATGCCTCGGGCAAACTTGAGGCCGGGTCACAGAGCGGCCTAGCGCGTAAGTTCAATCTTTTTTAACTAATACGCTGCAGAAGTGAGCGCATTAAAAGAAATAAGCGAGTTTGCAAAATGCTTTAAAAAAACACGGAATCTTTTACCCAACGGCACAGTCGGAGTTTATAAGGCGTCTGTCCTTAAACTGACAGGCCTATTGTTTAATCACCGGTCTTTTCAGAAGGCCTATAAGGAAAAAAACCATGAGCCTCATTCTGATCATTATCCTGATCCTGCTGTTGGTTGGCGGCCTTCCGGTATTCCCGCACTCGCGTAACTGGGGCTACGGCCCGTCGGGCATCCTGGGTGTGGTGCTGGTGGTATTGCTGGTGCTGCTGTTGCTCGGCCGGATATAAACTCCGGACAAAAAAAGAGGCCTCATTGAGGCCTCTTTTTTTATCGCCGGATTATTAGTCCGGCTTGCCGTCGATCACACCCGCGGTGTTATCCAACAGGCTCTTGGTCGCTGTTTGCAGGAACGACTCAAGCTTCTGTTTCAAGGCCGCTTCGTCCGGTGACTCGGCGATCACTTTACCCGTTGGCTCAGCGCCCAATTGGTATTCCCACAGCTTCGGTGGCATTTCCTTGGGCAGTACCAGAATGCGGTCTGCGGTGACCAGTGCCACGGTCTGATCGCTGCCCGACGGCTTGATCACGCCAAAGCCCTTGTCGCCTTCCGGCAGGTTCAGCAGGTCACGGCCCCAGCACTGGTGCAGGGTATCGCCACCCAAGCGGCCCATGATGGTCGGCACGATGTCGATCTGGGTACCCACAGTGTGGTCACGCTCGCCGAACTTCTCCTGCATGCCCGGTGCAATCATCAGCATCGGCACGTTGAAGCGGCCCAGGTCCATTTCAGTGATTTGCTGTTCGTTGCCGAAGCCGTGGTCACCCACGATCACAAACAGGGTTTCCTTGAAGTAAGGCTCTTTACGGGCCTTTTCAAAGAACTGGCCCAACGCCCAGTCGGAGTAGCGCATGGCCGTCAAATGCTCGTTAAGGCTGCCACGGTCGGTGACTTTCTCGACTGGCAATGGCGTCGGCAAGGCGTACGGCGTGTGGTTGGACAGGGTTTGCAGCAGTGCGTAGAACGGCTTGCCGCCTTCGCGGGCTTTCAGCTCTTCCAGGCCACGGTTGAACATGTCCTGGTCGGACACGCCCCACGTCGGGTCGGAAAACACCGGGTTGACGAAGTCGTTACGCCCGATGAAGTTGGTCATGCCCTGGTTGCTGAAGAACCCCGACTGGTTGTCCCAGGCGAAATCGCCGTTGTAGACATACACGTCGTCAAACTTGCGCGCACTGAGCAACTGCGGCAGGCCCGACAGCTTGTGGCTGCCTTCCGGGGTCTGCATCAGGTATTCGAAGCCCGGCAGGTTCGGGAAGCACGCCATGGTCGCGAACATGCCCTGGTGGGTATGAGTGCCGTTGGAGAAGAAACGGTCGAACAGCAGGCCTTCCTTGGACAACTTGTCGAAGTACGGCGTGATGTTGCCCGGGCGGCCCAGTGCACCGACCGAGTGACCGGCGAAGCTTTCCATCAGGATCACGACGACGTTCTTGATCGGCAGGGTTTTTTCCGCCGGTGGCGTGTAGTCACGGCGCACGGCAGCCGACGCCGTATCCACCAGTTTCTCTTGTGGCAGTACCAGCATGTCACGCACGGTCTGGGTCGCCAGCGGCTGATCCAGGGTGGCTTTCCAGATATTCGAACGCTCTTCGGAGAAGCGCGCCTTGGCGGCGGCGATCAGCGACAGAGTGCCGTTCAAGCCCAACTGGTTGGCGAAGTTCGAATCAGTGGTGTAGACATCACCCCAACGCAGCGGTGGGCCCTGGCGCAGGGTGCCACGGATGGCGACCACGGCGATCAGCAGGCAGACCACGAATACGGCGATGCGCGTGTACCACGGTGCCACCTGGCGTGTGCCGATGGTACCGCCGCTGAACGGGCCACGTGGGCGCGTCGCACGGTCGGCGCCTTTAAAGGCCATGCTCAGGATCAGCGTGCCCACGGCCCAGGACAGCAGGTAACGCACCACCGGGAAACCGTACCAGAGCATGCTCATCACGGTTTTCGGGTCTTCCTTTACATACTGAAAGACCAGACCGTTAAGGCGCTGGTGGAATTCGCGGTAGAAGTCCATCTCCATCAAGCCCAGGAACAGCGCAATGCTCGACGCGACCGTCAGCCACAAACGGAAAAAACCGCGCGCCGCCATGGCCCGAACGCTGAACAACGCCAGCAGCATCGGAACCAGCGCATACATCACAAAGCGTATGTCGAAGCGCGTGCCGTTGACGAACGCTTCGAGGAAGGTCGAGGCCGGCGTGTCGAGGATCATCTCGCGGTTGTAGACCAGCAGCGCCAGGCGCAGCAGGGAAAACATCACCATCATGACCAGCGCGCAAAGCAGCGTGTATGCCAGATGGGATTTGACGGTCGGTTGCAGCAAGCGATTAGAAGCTCGCTGCTGACTCAGGGCGTCCGGGTTAGCCATGTCGTTTCAGGACCCATTGGAAGTTTAAGTTTAGAAGTCATGCAGTGGCGCCCGTCCCTCGCCCAGGCTGGCTGGGGTAGGCGGTTAGCGCGGTGGCGCAAATGGTGCCCGATCAACGGCAGCAACGCCATTAATTACTGAACATATGCCACGGCCGTGCGGTTAACGGCACTGGATATAGAGCCTTGGCAGCGCCTAAAACCGGCGGATTGTCTTGGACGAGGTGTGAAAATTTCGTGCAGCGAATAGTTTCGACACACAAAATCCTGAACAGGCTGGAAACCAATGTGGGAGCGGGCTTGCCCGCGATTGCAGTGTGTCAGTCAAAACTTCTGATACTGATACATCGCAATCGCGGGCAAGCCCGCTCCCACAGGGATTGTGCTCACTTCAAATCAAGTGATCGATCAGATCCGCACGTTACCGCGCGGCCCGGCAATCGCCCAGATGATCAGGCCCAATACCGGCAGCAACAGGATCAGCAGGATCCACAGCACTTTGGCGCCAGTGCTGGCGCCACTTTTGAACACGTTGATGATCGCCCAGATATCCAGCGCCAGAATGATCAGGCCGATAAGACCGTTGAAAGTGGAACCCATGGTGTCGCTCCTAAGTGAGGGCATGCACTTGTAGGATAGTCAGCCCTGGCAGGGGTTCCGTTTTATTTCAGACATGAACGGCGACTTTCAGGGCTTCCAGCGACGGCTCGGCCTTGATCCCTACTTCGGCGCACAGTTGCAACACGCGCGGCAGGTCGTTGCCATACACCAATACGGCCTGAATCTCGTCATCGAGCAATTGGCTGAAGTTGAGCAGCACATAGCCGCCATCTTCCGGGCTCAGGGCGCTCATCTGGATCTGGATACGATTGAGTGCGGTAAGGTCTTCGGTCTTGGCCAACTGCTTGGGCTTGAGATTGAACGCCACGCCCGGGCCGAAGGACGCGACGATCTGCGCAAACAGATCGCCATAGGTGTCGGCCTGGAACAAGACGGTGTCCGGCAGGCTGCCCACCACCACCCACTCACCCAATGGGATAGGGAACGAGTCGTCGTAGTTGATATCCGGATTGGCCGCCAGAAAGGCCGCAGGATCCGCGTAGGCCTGGGCCGCTTCTTCGGCGATGCGTGCCACTTCGTCCTCCCCCATGACGCCGGCGCTGATTTTGCTGATGAGTTCGACGAGGGCGGTTTGCATGGGAAGGTCCTGTGGCGGGCGGGTTTTTAAGGGCGCGTAGCCTACACCAGTTTTTGCAACTGCGCCGCCGTATCCGCCGCCCCCATGGTGTGCGCCGCCGCCAACGCAGTCGCGCCCTGGGCGTCAGTGGCCTTGGGGTTGGCGCCTTTGCCAAGCAGGTAGTCGACCATTTCCGAGCGGTTGAACATCGCGGCCATCATCAGCGCGGTGCGCCCATCCGCGGATGATGCATCAACCGGCGCACCCCCTTCGATCAGTGCGGTGACCACGGGCAGGTTGCCCTTGAATGCAGCACCGGCGATCGGCAGCTGGTTTTTGTCATTGGCGATCTGCGGGTCGGCCTTGAACTCCAGCAGAACTTTGACCGCATCGGCGTGGCCGTGATAGGCCGCAAGCATAAGCAAGGTATCGCCATTATGGTTGCGCAGGTTCGGCGGCAAGCCTTTGGCCAGCAGCGCAGCGAGCATGGCGGCGTCGCCTAGGCGCGCCACGTCAAAGACCTGTTCGGCAAATTCGGCAGCTTCGTCTTCGGTCATTTGTTTGGGCTGGTCTGACATGTGGGGGCTCCTTGTCTGGTGTGCTTTATAGGCGCCCAGTGTCGCGACGGAGTTCCCCACTGTCATGCCTTTTTTGCCAAAAGCGGCCATAGCCAGAATCAATAACGAAACTGCCCGCCCTGGATCTGCGCCAACAGCTGCCCGGTGACCGGCACATAGCTGTCCGAGCCTGGAAGCCAGGCGTAGACCGGGTCATTACCGGCTTTATCCGGGTCAAACGCTTCCTCCTTGAGCTTCACTTTCTGGTATTTGAAGGTGCCGGTGGTTTCCATCTTGACTTTAATGCGCAGAAATAACGGCACCGCATAGTGCGGCAACTGGCCGTGGGCGAACTGGAGCAATTCACGCATGTCCAGGGACGCCAGGGATTCGCTCGGGGTGATGGCGACCATCCCCGCCCGGCCGTTGGTGTTTTCGATCTCGACGCCGTACGCCACCACTTCGGCGATCTGCGGATGTTGCAGCAGGACGTTTTCCACTTCGGTGGTCGAAACGTTCTCACCCTTCCAGCGATACGTATCCCCCAGGCGGTCGACGAACTGAGCATGGCCGAAGCCGATACTGCGCAACAAGTCGCCGGTATTGAAGTAGCGGTCGCCCTTCTCGAACACATCCGTGAGCACCACCTTGCGGTTCTTTTCCGGGTCGGTGTACCCGTCGAAGGGTGACTTTTCATCAATCCTGGCCAGCAGCAGCCCCTGCCCGCCCGTTTGCACCTTGCGCATCAAACCATCACTGCCACGAATCGGTTCACCCGTGTCGGGGGCATACGCCACCAGTGCCCAGTGCTGCAGGCAAAAGCCGATCGTGTTATCGAAATTCAACACATTGGTGAAGCCGATATTGCCGTCGCTGGCAGCGTACAGCTCGCAGATATGCTCAACGCCATAGCGCTGCTTGAACTGTGCCCAGACGCCGGGGCGCAAGCCATTGCCGACCATCTTGGTCACACGGTTATCACCGTCCTGCGCGCTGGGCGGCTGATCGAGCAGGTAGCGGCACAACTCGCCGACATAACCCAGGGTCGTCGCGTTGAACTTGCGCGCATCATCCCAAAACTGACTGGCACTGAATTTACGCCGGATGGCAAACCCCGACGCGCCGACAATCGCCGAGCCCCAGCACACACACAGCCCGGTGGCGTGGTACAGCGGCAACGTGCAATACAGGACATCCTGCGGCCCCATGTCCAGGGCGATACTGCCAAAGCTCACAGCGGTTTTGGTCCAGCGGCCGTGTTTCATGATCCCGGCCTTGGGCAAGCCCGTGGTGCCGGAGGTGTAGATATAGAAACACGGGTCATTGAAAAAGACCTGCTCGGTGCTGGCGGGGTTGCTCATCGCGCAGCCGGCGCTGGCCACCATCAGGTCGATGTAGCCATCAGGCACAGCAGCGGATGGTTGATCGGCGACAAACCAGGTGCGCTCGGCCTTGATCGCGACTTGATCGCGCACCGCAGTAAAGGCGGGCACCAACTCCGCCCCCACGACAATTGCCACCGGGGTCACCAGGTTGAGGCTGTGCACCAGCGCCGCCTGGGTTTGCGCGGTATTGAGCATGGCGCAGATACCCCCCAGTTTCGCCACGGCCAGCACAGTGAGCAGTAATTCCGGCCGATTCTCGATGAACAGCGCGACCACATCACCCTTGCCGATGCCCTGCTCGTGCAGATGATGAGCGATACGATTGGCGCGCTGGTTGGCTTCGCTGTAGCTGAGCACGCTGTCGCCGTACAACAACGCCGCACCGTCGGGATTACGCAGCACCGCCTGCTCGAACTGCCACCCGAGGCCGCAAGGTTGCCCTGGGTCAGTGACATTCGCGGCACGCATCCCGCGTACCACGCGCGGCAGGGCGCGAACAATTGCCGGCACCTTTCGCAGCATTTTGCGCCAAGTGATCATGTCGTCTTGCGGATGGCTCATGGCGGAACGTCCTTTGTTGTTATTCTTCGTATGATCCAGGAACAGCGGTAACCCAGTAGGCGGCACGCCGAATACCTTGCAGGAAAATACGCCCGCCATTCTTTGGCTGTACATGCAGGATTTGAAAAGTTTTGTATCCCGTGCCGACGGCCACACCCAGGGAATTTTACGCAGCCATCACAGTCATTATCAGCAGTGGCGGGCTGAAACGGGTGGCCCGAACAACGCAAAATGCAGGATGCACGATGGCCATTCATGCATTTTGCACGAAACTGAAAATCCTATAAATTTTCAACCTGTTGATTTATAACGATTTTTTACAAATCGCAATACTGGCACAATCACTGCACCTATCTCTCCATGCTTGCCAACTTGAGCCAACGGAGCTGATAGACATGAGCCTGATCCAAGATAAATTCGCTTCTGTATTCTCCCAATACGACGTCACCACTCAGCCACGTCCTGACGGCGGTATCCTGCTGACCTTGCGCAACAGTGAAGGCAAACAGGTCAAGCGCTCGATCTCGTACCAGCAGTTGCACACTGCTGACCAACTGACTTGGGTGATCAGCGCCATTCGCCGCGACTTGGCCGAACAGGCCAGCGATTTGCCACAGATTTCGATGCTGCAAAGCCAGAACCGCTTTGCCCTGCCGACTTACCATTCGGCCTAAGCAACACCGATAACAACCGATAAAAAAGGGCCGCGACGCCGTTAAGCGTCGCGGCCCTTTTTTTATAGCGTCAGCACAGGCCCTGGCGTGCCGCTTCATTCATCGCCTGCACGCGATTGGTGACGTCCAGCTTGGCGTAGATGTTACGCAGATGGAATTTCACTGCGGCTTCAGAGGTGGCGCGAATCTGGCTGATCTCCCACACCGTCTTGCCTTCAGCGGCCCACCGCAAGATTTCCAGCTCGGTCGGCGTGAGGGGTTTGCCGCCTTGGCTCAGACGCCTTCTAACGCCCACAGGCTCGGTCACCGGCGTACGACACGACTCCTCTCGGCCACTCATTGAACGCTCTCCTGTAGTAGTGAATGCCCTACCACCTTTCGTATTCCTGCTATTGACAGGTGATATAAACATCGAGTCAGGAGAGAGTTACATAACGAATGGAATCAAGGCATAAGTCGCCGCATAAACAGCGATGCCTTACAAATAATTAGGTTTATTCCCACAGCAACTTCCAAATTGTCGGGGTTGCATATTCAAATACGTGTAATTAGTCGTCCAACCCTGGAATACGAGCGGCAATATCGCTGCCGGTGAATTCAGGCACCGCGCCGTCAGCGCTGTTGAACAGGCGCAGTGTCACACAGTGGGGGTTCTCACCCATGTCGAACCAATGCGGCGTTCCCGCCGGAATCACCAGCAGGTCATTTTTCTCACAGCGTACGGCGTAGATGTACTCGCCCACATGCACGGCAAACAGGCCAACGCCGGCGATGAAGAAGCGCACTTCGTCGTCGCTGTAACGACGCTCGTCAAGGTACTGGGCACGCAGTTCGGCTTTCTGCGGGTGGTCGTTCGTCACGCTGAGCACTTGCACAGCACCATAACCCAGCGAATCGATCTGACCTTGGTAGGCCGCGATCATTTCAGCGTCGCTGGCCCCCTTCTCGACAGGGCTGGGCTGCCAGCGTTCGAACCGCACACCCTGCTCGGCCAAGGCCGCAGCGATATCGTCAAAATGGGTCAGGACTTTGTTTGGGGTGTCCGGTGTGGCCACGTGATAAACAGCTACATAACTCATTGCACGGTTCCTCGGTTCGGCTCTTGCAATCGAAGGCCAATGATAACGGCGGCGGCCAGGGCCGCGACGCTGGCGATGCTGAACGTCAGGGTCGGCCCCATCAGGTTCCAGCTATACCCGGAATACAGCGCCCCCAGGGCGCCCCCGGTTCCGGCCAAAGCAGCATAGAGCGCCTGGCCCTGGCCTTGTTGTTTAGCGCCGAAACTGCGTTGCACAAAAGCAATGGCGGCCGCATGAAAGCTGCCGAAGGTGGCGGCATGCATCACCTGCGCCAGCAGCAGCACCCACAAGAACTCAGCAAACGAGCCCAGCAGCAACCAGCGTACCGACGCCAACAGGAAGCTGGCCAGCAGCACCCGTCGCACCGAAAAGCGTGTGAGGATACGGCTCATGGCCAGGAACATCAGCACTTCCGCAACAACGCCGACAGCCCACAGCATACCAATCAGGCCACGGCTGTAGCCCAAATGCTCCAGGTGCAGGGTAAGGAAGGTGTAATACGGGCCGTGGCTCATTTGCATCAACGCCACGCAGGCATAAAACGCCAGGACGCCGGGGCTGCGCAACTGCTTGAGAAAACCATCGCCGGCCGAACGATTGCCCTGGCTGGCGGGCTGCGCATTCGGCACCCACAGGCTGGCGCCGATGATGCCGGCCATGATCACCACGACCACCACCGGGTAAATGTCCAGGCTCAGCCAGTCGAACAAGCGGCCCATAATCACCACGGTGAGGATGAAGCCGATCGAGCCCCACAGGCGGATCTGACTGTAGCGCGATGTCTGCTTTTGCAGGTGCGCCAGGGTAATGACTTCAAACTGCGGCAACACCGCATGCCAAAAAAATGCGTGCAACGCCATGACCAACGCCAGCCAGGCGTAGGTTTTGCTCACAAATATCAGCGCAAAGCTTGCCAGGGTGCACACCGCGCCAAATCGCACGATGGCCAGGCGCCGGCCGGTGTAGTCGCCCAACCAACCCCACAGGTTCGGCGCCACGCAGCGCATCAGCATGGGGATGGCCACCAGCTCGCCGATACGCGCGCTGGAGAACCCCAGGTGATCAAAGTACAGCGCCAGGAAAGGTGCCGTCGCCCCCAGCAGGGCGAAGTAGAACAGGTAGAAGCTGGAGAGTCGCCAGTACGGGAGGGCTGTCACGGTCAAGCCGTCACAGCTGGCCCAGTATCGGCGTACTCACGCGCACCTCGGCATTTTGCCCACGGTTGCGCAGCAGGTGGTCCATCAACACGATAGCCATCATCGCCTCGGCAATCGGCGTGGCACGGATGCCGACGCACGGGTCGTGGCGGCCCTTGGTGATGACGTCGACCGGGTTGCCGTTGACATCAATCGAACGGCCCGGCGTGGTGATGCTCGACGTCGCCTTGAGGGCCAGGTGCGCCACAATCGGCTGGCCGGAGGAAATACCGCCGAGGATGCCACCCGCGTTGTTGCTGAGAAAACCTTGCGGTGTCAGCTCATCGCGATGCTCGGTGCCACGCTGGGCGACACAGGCAAAACCGGCGCCGATTTCCACGCCCTTGACCGCGTTGATGCTCATCAACGCGTGGGCCAGTTCGGCATCCAGGCGGTCGAAGATCGGCTCGCCCAGGCCTGGCTTCACGCCTTCGGCGACCACGGTGATCCTGGCGCCGACGGAGTCCTGATCGCGCCGCAACTGGTCCATGTAGGCTTCCAGCTCCGGTACCTTGTCCGGGTCAGGGCTGAAGAATGCGTTGTCATCGACACTGTCCCAGGTCTTGAACGGGATCTCGATCGGGCCCAATTGGCTCATGTAGCCACGCACGACAATGCCCTGGGTGGCCAGGTACTTCTTGGCGATCGCACCGGCGGCCACTCGCATGGCGGTTTCGCGGGCCGAGCTGCGGCCACCGCCACGGTAGTCGCGTTCGCCGTATTTGTGGTGGTAGGTGTAGTCGGCGTGGGCCGGGCGGAACAGATCCTTGATTGCCGAGTAGTCCTTGGACTTCTGGTCGGTATTGCGGATCAGCAAGCCAATGGCGCAGCCGGTGGTGCGGCCTTCGAACACGCCGGAGAGAATCTCGACTTCGTCGGGCTCCTGGCGCTGGGTCGTGTGGCGGCTGGTGCCGGGCTTGCGGCGATCGAGGTCGCGCTGCAGGTCTTCCAGAGACAGCTCGAGGCCGGGCGGGCAGCCGTCGACAATGGCGACCAACGCCGGGCCATGGCTTTCGCCCGCGGTGGTGACAGTGAACAGCTTGCCGAAGGTATTGCCGGACATGCAGGGCGCTCCGTGAAATCAGTTGAATCAAGTCAACCGTAATAACTTAAGGCCGCCAGTATACGCAGGCTAACCGACTAGTTCATCCTCGAAACCTTACCGGTAGACGTTGGTCCAACCGGCACCTCCCCAATGATGGCGCGATGATGCTGCGAGTTTTGCTTTTGACCCTTACCCTGTTTTCCAGTCTTGGCTTCGCCGCCTCCCCTGTCGTGCTGCAACGGCCTATCAGCCTGGACACCGGCAGCGGCGAGCTGTTTGGCTCGCTCCTGTTGCCCAAATCCGACAAACCCGTGCCCGTGGTGTTGATCATTGCCGGCTCCGGCCCGACCGACCGTAACGGCAACAGTGCAGACGGCGCGCGTAACGACAGCCTCAAGCGCCTGGCCTGGGTACTGGCGCGCAATAACATCGCCAGCGTGCGCTATGACAAACGCGGCGTGGCCGCCAGCCTTGCCGCCACCCCCGATGAGCGCAACCTGACCCTGGAGGCCTACGTGGCCGACGCCGTCGCCTGGGGCAAACTGCTCAAGGCGGATACCCGCATGGGCCCGCTGATCGTGCTGGGCCATAGCGAGGGCGCTCTGGTAGCAGCGCTCGCCGCACCGCAACTCGACCCGGCCGGCGTTATTTCCCTGTCCGGCAGCGCCCGGCCGGTGGACCAGGTGATTCGCCAGCAACTGGCCGATCACCTGCCCCCTGCCCTGTTGCTGCGCAGCAATGAAATTCTCGACCACCTCAAGGCCGGCCAGGTGGATGCCGATGTACCGCGCCCGCTGGAAGGTATTTTCCGCCCCAGCGTGCAGCCTTATCTGATCAGCCTGTTTCGCGCCGACCCGTCGGCTGCCTTCGCCAAACTGAGCATGCCGGCCCTGATTATCCAGGGTACCAACGATATTCAAGTCGGCGTGGCGGATGCCCGACAACTGAAAAATGCCAAGCCGGACGCACAACTGACGGTAATCGAAGGCATGAACCACGTCATGCGCATCGTGCCCAAGGATGTGAAGGAGCAACTGGAGTCCTACAACGATCCGAAACTGCCCCTCGCCGCTGAGCTGGGGCAACGCATCGTGCGCTTTATCGACGGACTTCAACCCCGTTAAGCGGCTATTTGCCTCCAGTCCTGAAGAAAACGGCCGATAAGCCCAGGGTCGACAGTAAAAAGACTGTCGACTCGCAGGGCTTGGACAGGATCGCGCCGCATGACAACCACCGAAGCAACACCCGAATCTAACGCCGACACCCCGGCTGAAAAAACCGAGGCCGTCGAGGCGGCGCCACTGCCGTGGGCAGACGTTCAGGCGGAACATTTCAAAATGCTGCGCCTGGCGCCCCTGGCCACGGATCGCGCCACCGGCGTACGGCCGTTGCGGTTTGTGCAATTCGGTTACGCCGAGCGCAATGATCAACACCACAGCCTGTTGCGCATGGTCATCCAACTGCCGGGCCAGCGCGTGCGTCGCGAGCAAAACCACCTGGATATCTGGGTCGATCACGATACGCACCGCGTGCACTTCGGCCCGGGCAACAGCCTGGAAATCGAACCGGCCAACCGGGGTATCGGTCGCTTCCTCGTCGCACAAGGCGCCGCCTGGGCCAAAAAGAAGTGGTCACATTACCGCGTCGACGGTGTGGACCTGGCTAACAAGGATGCACTCAACGAAGCCACGCGCCTACGCCGCGATCATTTCCTGCGTATCCAGGGCTTTGATGTGGCTTACGCCGACGTGCAACACCTCAAAGGCAATGTGCAGCCGGGTAAGGTCAGCGGCGTGCTGGACAGCTGGAACACCGAGAAGGTGCAGTTTGTGGAAATCCTCGAAGCCGCGCAGATGCTGCAACAGGCCGAGCAAAACCTGGCCGAACAGGAAGTGAAGCTGCGCAAGGAAGAGGAAAAAGTCACCAAGTTCAAGCGTGAGGACAGCGGGTTGCGCTTTACCATCACCTGCCTGGTGGCGTTTACGGTGTTTCAGGCCGGGTTGTTGATCTGGATCGCGACACACCGCTGACAGCAGGGTGAAAGGCATTCAAGCATGTGCGAGCGGGCTTGCGCGCGAAGGTGCAGAGTCAGGCATGCCACCTGCTACTGACACACCGTTTTCGCGAGCAAGCCCGCTCCCACATTTAGATCCAGTTTCCTCAGCTGAATCGGGTTAAACCCGTGCAGCAAACACTGCCTGATGTTCCCGGCACTGTTCTGCCGTCAGCATGAACACGCCGTGCCCACCGCGCTGGAAGTCCAGCCAGGCAAAGTCGACCTCCGGGTACAGCGCCTCGACGTGTACCTGGCTGTTGCCGACTTCGACAATCAGCAAGCCTTTCTCGGTCAGGTGGTCAGCGGCCTCGGCCAACATGCGGCGCACCAGGTTCAAGCCATCATCGCCGCAAGCCAGGCCCAGTTCCGGCTCGTGCTGGTATTCATCCGGCATGTCGGCGAAGTCTTCGGCATCCACATACGGCGGGTTGGACACGATCAGATCAAAACGCTGACCCGGCAGCCCCTCAAAGCCATCGCCTTGCACGGTGTACACCCGCTCATCAACGCCATGGCGCTCGATGTTCTGGTTCGCCACTTCCAGCGCTTCGAAGGACAAGTCGCCCAGTACCACTTCAGCGTCCTGGAACTCATAGGCACACGCGATGCCGATGCAACCGGAGCCGGTGCACAAGTCGAGGATGCGCGCCGGCGGCTGGGCCAACCACGGCTCGAAGCGATTTTCGATCAGTTCGCCAATCGGCGAGCGCGGGATCAACACACGCTCATCGACAATAAACGACATGCCGCAGAACCAGGCTTCTTTCAACAGGTAAGCCGTCGGCACGCGCTCATGGATGCGGCGATGCAGCAAACGCTGCACGTGGGAGATTTCTTCTTCCTCAAGGTTGCAGTCCAGGTAGCTATCGGCGATTTCCCAAGGCAGGTGCAAGGCGCCGAGCACCAATTGCCGGGCTTCGTCCCAGGCGTTGTCGGTGCCATGCCCGAAAAACAGGTCTTCCCCATGGAAACGGCTGACAGCCCAACGGATGTGGTCGCGCAACGTGCGCAGGCGGGATGTGATCACGGGGGCAAGCTCCTGGAAAAAACGACTGGCGATTCTAACAGCCTTCGCCTGCACCGACGATGGATGAAAACCCTTCGCCACCGGTCGGAATTCATCCAATTTGCCATCATCGCACGCAACAAGCCGCCCACTTGACATGGCTGCGAGCCAACAACGGCGTACCTTACGATGGTAGCGATTCACAGAACCGCTCAGCCAGTGGACAATGTCACAAAAGCCCCCCTCACAGGAGCCCCAGAATGTCCGTTCCAAAGACGATGTTTCAACTCAGCGGTCGCGGTTATGCAGCAGCCAACCTGAACCATGCGACCCTCGTGATCATCGACGCCCAGAAGGAGTACCTCAGCGGCCCGCTCGCCCTCTCGGGCATGGACGCAGCGGTCGCCAATATCCAGCAACTGGTCGCCGCAGCGCGCAACGCCGGGCGCCCGATTGTGCACGTACGTCACCTGGGCACCGTTGGTGGCCTGTTTGACCCGCAGGGCGAGCGTGGCGAATTCATTCGCGGCCTGGAGCCACTCGGTGACGAAACCATTATCGGCAAGCTGCTGCCGAGCGCTTTCCACGGCACCGGCCTGGAAAAGCACTTGCAAGACCTGGGCTCGCTGGACTTGATCGTTTGCGGCTTCATGAGCCACTCCAGCGTCAGCACCACCGTGCGCGCCGCCAAGAACCTGGGCTTTCGCTGCACCCTGGTCGAAGACGCCTGCGCCACCCGCGACCTGCCCTACAAAGGCGGCATCCTGAGTGCCGAGCACGTACAGCAGACTGAAATGGCCATCATGGCTGACAACTTCGCTACCCTCGCGTCAACCAAAGATCTGATCTGATCGTCCCTCGGATGAGCGGCGCGGCGTGTTTATTGCCCCGCTCATCTGCAAATGCCTGTCATTTGCTGCAATTGCCTCTGGTACAGGAACAACCTGTGTATCTTCCGGTCGAAGGGCCGATACCCTGGAGGAAAGGTCGGAATGAAGATATCCGATGGTTTTGACGCTCGTCGCTTGCGCCCAAAGGGGCCGAGCAACTGGCGTCTGCGCCTGGTGGCCGGCTTTGCCGCGCTGCTGGCAATTGTAGGTCTGCTGCTGGCGGGTGCCGGTGGTGCCGGTTTGTTTGGTCATTCGCCGGCCCTCGGCGAGCTGAATGCCAGCCCGGGTGGCTCGGCTATTTTGTTGGTCATCGGGTTGCTGGTGCTGTGGTTGGGCGTCTGGCTGTGGCGTCGCAGCCGTCGGCGCATGCGCCAGCCGTTGTCGCTGAACATCGCTTCGCACCTGATGAAAAAGCACGACTGATGGCGCTTGGATAGCGTTTCCTGCGCCCTGGCCGCCGCGATTTAGGTAAACTGCCCGCCCTTCGCGGAGGCTGACATGCAAGACGACGATTTTTCCCTGTTCAAAAACGAGCTGCGCGGCGTCAAGCCGATCAAGCACGACCGCGCCGACACCGGCAAACCCAAGACTGACCGGGCGCAGATCGCCAAGCTGCGCCAGGCTGCGACCGTGCGCACCGACGCCACTACCGTGGACGGCCTGTCAGACCAGTTCGTGATCGACGTAGGCCCCGAAGATGAACTGATGTGGGCCCGCGACGGCGTGCAGGAAAGCCAGATGCGCAAGCTCAAGATCGGTCAGATCCCGTTCGAAGGCAGCCTCGACCTGCACGGTATGACCGTGGAAAAAGCCCGGGAAACCCTCTGGGCCTTCCTCGCCGAAGCGACCAAATTCGAAATCCGCTGTGTACGCGTCACCCACGGCAAAGCCGTGCGGCTGGATGGCAAGCGGCCGATGATCAAGAGCCACGTCAACACCTGGCTGCGTCAACACGCCCAAGTGCTGGGTTTTACCTCATGCCAGGCCCGCCACGGCGGTGCCGGTGCGGTGTACGTGATGCTCAAGCGCACCATGATGGAAGGGCGTGACGAGTAACAAGTGCCATCGTCAGGCTTGCAGCGATGTGTCCGCCACCGTAACCTTGCGCTTTGCGAAAATCCCACAGGTAGTTTCATGTCCCTGGAACAGAATTACACCGCGATCCTCGGCCAGCTCGGCGAGGACGTTTCCCGCGAGGGCCTGCTCGACACGCCAAAGCGTGCCGCCAAGGCGATGCAGTACCTTTGCCGCGGCTATGAACAGACACTGGAAGAAGTCACCAACGGTGCCTTGTTCAGCTCCGACAACAGCGAAATGGTGCTGGTAAAGGACATCGAGCTGTACTCGCTGTGCGAACATCACCTGCTGCCGTTTATCGGCAAGGCTCACGTCGCGTATATTCCGAGCGGCAAAGTGCTGGGCCTGTCGAAGGTTGCACGTATCGTCGACATGTACGCCCGCCGTCTGCAGATCCAGGAAAACCTCAGCCGCCAGATTGCCGACGCCGTCCAGCAGGTCACCGGCGCCTTGGGCGTTGCCGTGGTGATTGAGGCCAAGCACATGTGCATGATGATGCGCGGTGTGGAAAAACAGAATTCGTCGATGATCACCTCGGTGATGCTGGGTGAGTTCCGCGAAAACGCGGCAACCCGCAGCGAATTCCTCAGCCTGATCAAGTAACAGGCTGCGCAGGAAAAAGCCGGCGTTCATCGCCGGTTTTTTTTCGCCTGCAGAATTAAGGTAAGCTGCGGCCCCTTCTGTCATGGGCAAGAGGTTTCAGCCATGTTCGTCAAAGCACTTCGAGTGGGCCTCGGCCACGTCATCATCGCGGGCGACTTCCTTACCCGTCCACGCAAAAAACAGCGCCCGGCCGAACAACAGGCGCACGTCAACGCAGCCGCCAAGGACCTGACCCTGTATCAGTTCCACGCCTGCCCGTTCTGCGTGAAGACCCGCCGTGCGCTGCACCGCCTGAATGTGCCGGTGGCGTTGAAGGACGCGAAGAACAACGCGCAGGACCGCCAGACCCTGCTGGACCAAGGCGGCAAGATCAAAGTGCCGTGCCTGCGCATTGAAGAAAATGGCCAGACCACCTGGATGTATGACTCCAAGGTGATCATCGACTACCTGGACAAGCGGTTCGCTGCAATCTGACCGCCGCAGGAAATCCAAGGTGGGAGCGGGCTTGCTCGCGAACGCGGTGGATCAGTCAATTAATCTATCGACTGACACTACGCCTTCGCGAGCAAGCCCGCTCCCACATGAGTGATGTATTGCCAGGTCGAGATCCAGTAAAGCCGAGCCCAGGCACTTGCCGTGGGCGTCCAGCGCCAACGAGCGAGTCACTCCGCCACGCAAGATCCCCGGTAGCACGAAGTTCAGCGCCTGCACGTTGGGCAACTCGTAGCGCCGCACTGGCGCCGCGCCGGGTTCACGCAAGCCGGCAAAAAACTCGGCGACGCGCTCGGCCGTCAGCTGTTCATACAGCAACGGGTAGTCTTCGGCGCGGTAGGCAATGATCGAGATGTTCGAGGTGTCGCCCTTATCGCCGGTACGCGAATGGGCCAGTGTGTGCAGCTTCATGCTTGGATCCTCGGGTTGACCGCAGTTCGCGCCAGCAATAACGACGCCACCGCCACCACCTGCCGCACGCTTTTACTGGCGCCACCGCCGCCCGACGGGCCGTTGGTGTAGAGGGTTTCCACTTCATTGCCGACCCGCACCGCCTCGCTGCGTGCTTCACAGCGCGCGGCCACGCGCAGGCGTACTTCCCAGGGTTCGACGTGACTGCGTGGGCCGTGGAGCGAATCCATGCCGATCAACTCGGCGCGTACGTCCTGCATCTCTACGCCCATCAACGCCAGGCGCTTGAGTACGATGTCCCGCGCCAGTTGCGCCCGTGCGACAGCACCCGGTCCGCCGTAAGACATCTGCCCTTCGCCGATCCAACCGTCCAGATAACCGACACTGACTTTCAACTGTTCGGGCCGCGCACGACCGCCCGCACCTTGGGCGCGCACGCGATCAACGCCGGCCTCGACAAACGCCACTTGGGAAAAATCGGCGGTGACGTCTGGCGTCAGGTACGCCGCAGGATCGTGAACTTCATAGATCAGTTGCTCAGTACAGGTCGCGCGGCTGACGCGCCCGCCCGAACCGGCCACCTTGGTGATCAAGGCTGCGCCGTCGGCATTCACCTCAGCCAAGGGAAAGCCCAGCCGCGCCAAATCGTCCACATCCTTGAAACCAGGGTCTGCAAAATAGCCACCGCTGACCTGACCTGCGCACTCAAGCAAATGCCCGACCAACGTCCCCCGGCCCAGGCGCTGCCAATCATCTGCCGCCCAGCCGAACTCAAACATCTGCGGCGCCAGAAACAACGAGGGGTCGGCCACCCGCCCGGTGATAACCACATCGGCTTCGGCGCGCAGGGCCTCAAGAATGCCGTCGACACCCAGGTAGGCGTTCGCAGAAATCAGCCGCTCGCCCAGGGAACCCAGGGTCTGACCGTTATCCAGCAACTGCTCGGGCTGCAAGCTGGCCAACACGTCATCACCCACCACGGCCACCACCTTGAGGTTCAGGCCCAACTCACGGGCAATCCGCCGCGTTTCAATGGCCGCCGACACCGGGTTGGCCGCGCCCATGTTGGTGATGACGCGCAAGCGACGTCGACCATCAGGCCGCCCGACAAAGGGCAACACCCGGCGCATGCGCTCACTCAGCAGTGGGTCGTAACCGCCCTGTGGATCACTGATACGCGCCTGTTGCGCCAAGGCAATGGTGCGTTCGGCCAGGCATTCAAACACCAGGTAATCCAGGTCGCCCTGCTCGGCCAGTTCCACAGCAGGTTCGATACGGTCGCCGGAGTAGCCGGCGCCGGAACCGATGCGTAGGGTTTTCATCTCAAATCACTCCCAGGAGCAACGCGGTCAGGGTCATCAACACCGACGCGGCAAACAGAAAAGGAATCGTGAAGCGCTGATGATCGGCCAGTTCGATCTTGCACAAACCCACCAGCAGGAAGGTCGCGGGGGTCAGCGGGCTGACCGGAAACCCGGTGGTGTGCACCCCCAGCAGTGAGGCCTGGGCCACTTGCAGCGGGTCGACACCCAGGGCCTTGCCGACTTCGGCAATCACCGGCATCACGCCAAAATAGTAAGAGTCAGGGTCGAACAGCAGGCTCAGCGGCATGGAGATGAACCCGACCACCGCCGGGATCAACTGGCCATGGCCGGCCGGAATCTGCGCCACCGCCACTTCGGCCATGGCCTTGAGCATGCCGGTGCCTTGCATGATGCCGGTGAATACCCCGGCGGCGAGGAGGATGCTGGCCATGGTCAGCGCCGTCTTGGCATGGGCATCGATACGTACGCGCTGTGCGTCCACATTGGGGTAGTTGATGCACAGTGCGACCACGGTGCCGAGCATGAACATCACCACCGGGTCGACCCAGCCGGCAATCATCACCACCATCACCAGGACGGTCAGCAGCAGGTTGACCCAGAACAAGCGTGGGCGACGCAGCTTGATGTCGTCGGCGCTGAGCACCCGTTGCGGCACCGCATCGACCGTGGAGCCGGCGCCCAGGCCCAGGCGTTTTTCTTCGCGATGGCCCAGCCACCAGGCACAGGCGAACACGAAGACCAAACCGACGATTTGCACCGGAATCAGCGGTTGGAACAGCTCGGCCACCGGCACATGCAACGCCGCCGACGAACGCAGCACCGGGCCGGTCCACGGCAGGAAGTTGACCCCGGCAGCCATCGCACAAACGCAGGCCAGAATGCGTTTGTCGATGCCCAGCCGCGTGTACAACGGCAGCATCGCCGGCACCGTCACCAGAAAGGTCACCGCGCCCGAGCCGTCCAGGTGCACCAGCAACGCCAGGGTCGCAGTACCCACGACAATCCGTGTAGGACGCGTCCCTACCGTACGCAGGATGCTATCAATGATGGGGTCAAGCATGCCAGCGTCCGTCATGATCCCGAAGAACAGAATCGCGAACACAAACATGCCCACCACAGGGGCGACGTTTTTGATCCCGGTAATGATGAAGGCGCTGGTTTGCAGGCCAAACCCGCCGAGCAACGCGGCGATGATCGGCAAGGCGATCAGGGCCACCAGTGGCGAGAGGCGCTTGCTCATGACGGCAGCGAGCAGGCACAGGATGGTAATGACACCCAGGGTAGCGAGCATGGGTTACTCCAGAGCGGCCTTTTTGGCCGGTTATTGTTTTCCCTGGAGTATTGGAAGCGGGTTAGTCTTTGTAAATTGGAATATTCGGCCGCTCACGTTCGCAAAAACAAAATGATCGGAACACACCATGAAAAACTCGATCCAGCATATTCAAGCGTTCCTGGCGGTTGCCCGCACAGGCAGCTTTACCAAGGCGGCCAACGAACTGCACCTGTCGCCGTCGGCACTCACCGTACAAGTCCAGCAACTCGAAGACTGGCTGGGCGTCGCCCTGCTTGATCGCAGCCCGCGTCATGTGAGCATCACGGCTGCCGGCGAAGCCGCCCGCGCGCCCATGGAAAAACTGCTGCTGGACCTGGACAACATCGTCACCGGCTCACGCGACCTGGCCGCGCTGCGCCGAGGCGTGGTCACCATCGCCGCACTGCCCTCGGTGTGCGCCGGCGCCCTGCCCCCGGCCCTGCGCCTGTTTCGCGAGCGTTATGCCGGGATCGAAGTCCGCCTGCATGACGTGGTTGCCCACCGCATTCACGCGCAGGTGCGGTCCGGCGAGGTGGACTTCGGCCTCGGGGTGCGGGCGCGGCTGAGCCATGGCCTGGATTTCGTGCCGGTGTTGAATGATCGGCTGTGCGCGTTTGTCCCCCTGGAGCATCCCCTCGCCCGCCATCGGCAACTGACCCTTGAGCAATTGGCGGCGCAGCCGATCATCCTCACCGGGCGCGACAGCAGTGTGCGAGAGCACGTGGACGCACTGTTTGATCAGACGCGGCTGACGATGAATGCGGGCATGGAAGCCAACTATATGTCGACCGTCTTGGCGTTGGTGCGCCAGGGCTTGGGGATCAGTGTATTGCCGGAGTCGGCGGCGGACAGCCTGGAAGGCTTGAAGCGCATCAACATCGACCATCCCGGCGTGAACCGGGAGATCGGGTTGATCCGTCGCAGCGGGATGGGCTTGAGCCCGGCGGCGCAGCAGTGTTTCGAGTTACTGAACACAGAACTACCAAGCAGGCCACCCAGCTGAAGCCTGACACTGCCCGTGTGCCCAGGTGTTGCGCGGTGATGCTGTCGCCGGCAAGCCGGCGTCCATCTCTGATCGGTACGAATCAGTCCAGCATCGCCACATGCCCGGGATGGCTGGCCACGCGCTTCAACCATGCCTGCACGGCCGGATAAGGCGTGAGGTCAAAGCCACCCTCATGCGCCACGTGGGTGTAGGCATACAGTGCAATATCGGCAATCGAATATTGCTCGCCCACCAGGTACGGCGTGGCTTGTAACTGACGCTCCATCACCTTCAACGCCTTGTAACCGCCCTTATGCGTGGTTTTGTATTCTTCAAGACGATCTTCCGGCATGTTCAGGTAGAACTGGATAAACCGCGCCACGGCGATATACGGTTCGTGGCTGTATTGCTCGAAGAACTGCCACTGCAACACCTGAGTGCGCAGGCGCGGCTCGGTTGGCAAAAATTCGCTGCCATCGGCCAGGAAGTTGAGGATCGCGTTGGATTCCCACAGGCAGGTGCCATCTTCCAGTTCCAGCACCGGGATCTTGCCGTTAGGGTTCTTGGCCAGGAATTCAGCGGTCTGGGTGTCGCCGTTGAGGATGTCGACATCGATCCACTGGTACGCAATGCCCAATAGATTGAGCATCAGTTTGACCTTGTAGCAGTTGCCCGACCTGTAATCGCCATAAACCTTGTACATGGGGCTCCCCTTATGCCGCTTGCGCGTGCTGTGCTTGACGGACCACCGCGGCCAGGCGCTTGAGACCTTCGTCCAAACGGGCCGGGTCGATATGGCTGAAATTGAGGCGCAACGAGCCAGGGTGCTGATCGGGCTCGGAAAAGAACGGTTCACCGGGCATGAACGCGACGTTCTGATCTAATGCTTGCGCCAACAAGGTGCGGGTGTCGAGCGGTTGTTTCAAGGTCAGCCAGAAGAATAATCCGCCCTGGGGCGTTTGCCAGTCCGCCAAATCACCGAAATGGCGCTCGAGTGCGGCCTGGAATGCATCGCGGCGTTCGCGGTAAAAGCTGCGCAGTTCCAGCAGATGCTGCTGGTAGCGCTCGGTGCCGATCCACTGCATCGCCTGCCACTGGCCGACGCGGTTGGTGTGCAGGTCCGCCGATTGCTTGAGTTTGAGCAGGTGCGGGAACAGGTCCGGGCTGGCGATCAGGTAACCGACGCGCAAGCCCGGCAACAAGGTCTTGGAGACCGTGCCGGTGTAGATCCAGCTGGATTTCTGCAGGCGGCCGGCAATCGGCTGCGCACTGCCGCCATCGAAGGTCAGCTCGCGGTAGGGCTCGTCTTCGATCAGGGTCACGCCGAACTCATCAAGCAACGCGGCGACAGCCTCGCGCTTGGCCTCGCTGTAGCGCACGGCCGACGGGTTCTGGAACGTCGGAATCAGGTAGATGAACGCCGGGCGCTGGCGTTCAAGCGTGGTACGCAACGCCGCCAGGTCCGGACCGTCGGCCTCCAGTTGCACGGTGAGGCAATCGGCGCCGAACAGCTGGAAAATCTGTAACGCGGCCAGGTAGGTCGGGCCTTCCAGCAGGATCGGCGTGCCTTTGTCGATGTACAACTTGGCGGCCAGGTCCAGGGTTTGCTGGGAACCGCTGACCACCAGCACCTGGCTGGCCTGGCAGGGCACGCCCAGTGCGCGCGCCTCGGCGGCGAGCAATTCGCGCAAGTGCGGCTCGCCTTCGCTCATGCCATATTGGCCAATATTGACGGGCATGCCGTCCCAGTTCAACGCGGGCAACATGGCTTCGGCCGGCAAGCCGCCGGCGAACGACATCACTTCCGGGCGCTGGGCCGCGGCGAGGATTTCACGAATCAAGGAGCTTTTGAGGCGCGTAACACGTTCAGAGAAGGCCATAAGGTCACCGGTGGCAAAGCGCGTAGGAAATACGTCAAACTGCTTGACCGAAATTACGACGACCCGGGTAGATACGTCAATATGCTTGACCTTAAAAATCAGAGCAGCCAGCAGCAAGCCATGGAAGCCTTCTTCTTCGGCTATCAGGCGTTCACCGCCAAGGCCGATGAAATGCTGGAGCGCCGTGGCCTGAGCCGTGTGCATCAGCGCATCGTGTTTTTCATCGCGCGTTATCCCGCGTTGAGCGTGACACAACTGCTGGAATTGCTCGGCGTGAGTAAACAGGCGCTGAACATGCCATTGCGCCAATTGCAGGAAATGCACTTGGTCAGCAGCGTCGCGTCCGAGACCGACAAGCGCAAACGCCTGCTGGAATTGAGCGAAGAAGGCCTGCGTTTCGAGCAGTCATTGCGCCGCGAACAAGTCAAATTGTTGCAACGCGCCTTCAGCGAAGCCGGCGAAGAAGCGGTGGCGGGATGGCTGGCGGTCAACCAGGCGCTGAGTGGCGCAAATTAGCCTTTCATCCCCTTTTGCGCACATAACAGAAAACATTATTTGCTTTATTTGTATACAAAAGCATAATTCGCTTCGTGCGAGTTCCTGACCTTATAGTCAACAAAACCCGCCAGTACCTCAAAGCGCCGTTGCCCACTCATGTGACCGGCGCTGGAAATAACAATAAAACTCTTGAGGAGTACTCGCTGTGGAAAGCCGCAAATCCGAAGCCCCAACGCTGGACATCGCCGCACCGCAAGGCGGCTGGCTGGAACGCCTGTTCAAACTGAGCGTGCATGGCACCACAGTGAAGACCGAGCTGATTGCCGGCCTCACTACCTTCATCACCATGGCCTACATCATCTTCGTCAACCCCAACATCATGGCCGACGCCGGTATCGATCACGGCGCAGCGTTTGTCGCCACCTGTATCGCCGCCGCCCTCGGTTGCCTGTTGATGGGCCTGTACGCCAACTGGCCGGTCGGCCTGGCGCCGGGCATGGGCCTGAACGCGTTCTTCACCTACACCGTGGTCGGCACCATGGGCTACCACTGGGAAACAGCGCTGGGTGCGGTGTTTATCTCGGGCGTGCTGTTCATGGGCCTGACCCTGTCCCGGGTGCGTGAATGGCTGCTCAACAGCATTCCAGTCAGCCTGCGCCACGCCATGGGCGCGGGTGTCGGGTTGTTTCTAGGCGTGATTGGTCTGAAAACCGCCGGCATCATCGTCGACAGCCCGGCCACGTTGATCAAGCTCGGCTCACTGCACGAGCCCGCCCCACTGCTGGCGGCGGTGTGCTTTTTGCTGATTGCGATCCTCAGCTACCACCGGGTATTCGGCGCCATCCTGATCAGCATTATCGCCGTGACCCTGGCCGGATGGGGCCTGGGCCTGGTGCACTACAACGGCATTCTCTCCACCCCACCAAGCCTGGCACCGACCTGGATGGCCATGGACGTGAAAGGTGTATTCAATGTCAGCATGATCAGCGTGGTATTTGCCTTTTTGTTTGTGCACATGTTTGATACCGCTGGGACCTTGATGGGCGTTGCACAACGCGCCGGCCTGGTCGGTGCGGATGGCAAGATTCAAAACCTGTCCCGCGCGTTGAAGGCCGACAGTGCTTCCAGCGTGTTCGGTGCAATGGTCGGCGTGCCGCCTGTGACCAGCTATGTGGAAAGTGCTGCCGGTGTAGCCGCCGGCGGTCGCACCGGGCTGACTGCCGTGACCGTCGGCGTGCTGTTTGTGGCGGCGATGTTCTTTGCGCCGTTGGCCGGCATGATCCCTGCGTATGCCACGGCGGGCGCGCTGATTTATGTGGCAATGCTGATGATGGCGAGCATGGCCCATATCAATTGGGATGAAGCCACCGATAGCATTCCGGCGATTGTCACGGCAATCATGATGCCGCTGACCTTCTCGGTCGCCGACGGTATCGCCCTGGGCTTTATCACTTACGTAGCGCTCAAGGCCGGCACCGGCAAGTACCGCGAGATTTCCATCAGCCTGTGGGTGTTGTGCGCGATTTTTATCGCGAAATTTATCTTCCTGTAGTTCGGGAATGGCTGAAAACCGCCTCACCTTCGGGTGGGGCTTTTGCACGAGTGGAGGACTGTAAATGACCCTGGAAACCTGGCTGCTGTACAGCGGCGCTGCTTTGATCGTGATCCTGATTCCCGGCCCGCTGTCGCTGCTGATGATCAGCAACAGCCTCAACTACGGCCTGCGCCGCTCGTACCCGGCGTTTCTGGGTGGGGTGTTTGCCTCGATTTGCTTGTTGAGTGCTTCGGCGCTCGGCTTGGGCGCTTTGTTACTGGCCTCGGAGCAGTTGTTCAGTGCCTTGAAGATCGTCGGTGCGCTTTACCTGTTTTATCTCGCCTGGCAAAGCTGGCAGCAATCACGGCAACCGGCCCGCGCTGCCGACGTCCCGCAAGCACCAGCAGTGCCACGTTTCAGCGCACTGTTTGGCCGTGCCTTTGTGCTGGGCGCCAGCAACCCCAAGGACATCCTGTTTTTTGCGGCCTTCCTGCCGCAATTTCTCAACAGCCAGCAGGCGTTTTTGCCCCAGTTGCTGGTCATGATCGCCACTTGGGCCGTGCTCGACCTGCTCTGCAAGCTGACCTACGGCCTGGGCGCCCATGGTGCTGCGCGGTATTTGCGCAGCGGCTCGGGCCAGAGTGCGTTCAACCGGGTCAGCGCCGCCTTGTTCAGTTGCGCCGGCGCGGTGTCGTTACTCAACGCGAGGGTTTAATTTAATGAAGTAAACGGAGGGCGCTTTGTCCTTCCAGTCCGGCCACTGAATACCCGCCATGATCCGAACCAGGCGCTGCTCACGCAGCGCACTGCTGACCTCGGCTGACAACCTCACGCTGGTCACGCCGGGCCTGAGTGCGTTGAACCAACGGTGTTTAAAGCGGGTGCCCATATAAATCCCCCCTTTCTCAACCCACTGGTAAGCCACGTAATAGAGCCGGTTTGGCGCAGTGGGATGAATGGCCACCAATTCCTCTGTGGCTCTTGCGTAACGTACGCCTTCAAGTACCCGGAGCGTGAAGCCCTGCTGTTCCAGCACGCTTTTGACGGCCGCTCGCTGCACGGCCTGGCGGTCTCGCGCAACGGATCTGCCCCCGCGCTGCAGCCTTGATTCCAAAGGGACGGGCGGTGTGAAGTCGACACGCGTGAAGCCTGGCGCTGCGCCCTCGTAACCGACATGCAGGTAATCGGTCCGTGTCTCACTGGACCGTAGCATCCTGAGCAGATCATCCGTCTGGCCCGCTCGTGCGGGCGCCGCGGGTAGCCAATCGTCCAGCGTCGCGCGCATGTTGAGCAGGTGACTGGCCGTTGCAGGGCGCTCCGGGCCTGATAACTCAAGTATCCTCGCAACGGTAAATTCTCGGCTTTTGCTGGTCATGGTTGGGAACGCCTGCGCCACATACATTGGCAACGGCCTGTCGAACAGGGGGGCATGCACCTGCCAGCGCCCCGCTGAGGTACGTGACACAGGCAGGGGCTGCTCAGCCAGTGCCGTGCTGGTCCAACGCTCAATATCGACGCGGGCCAGTGAAACCAGTTGCTCATTGCGGTGAATAAACACGATACGGTTCAACGGCGCCTGCCCGCCCTCGGGGAGCAACCTGTAATAAACACTGAGCGGATCGGTCAGTTGGGTATTCGGCGGGGCCACGCGCAGCACATTGTAGGCAAACTCCCGAGCATCCCTCGGGATATGAAACACGCCTGGCGCCGGGGAGCTCAATTGCGGATTGACCTCAATGTCCATCCGCCAACTGACCCAATGGGTCGCGGTCGCGGATGAGTGAAGAATCCTGCTTTCCGTCGCCGAACGCACAATCGGGGGGCGCCAGTCCGGCGCCGCCGACACCGGCGCATGCCACGGGTTGAGCAGCGCTGAACTGGCTCCCGCGACCGGCTGCGGCCTATCGGCACCGAGCAGCCATTCCCGCGGCTGGTGGATGTTCAAGATCAGTTCGTCCTGACCCGGCGCCTGCGTGTTTTTCAGACGAAACACCTGTTCGTCGCCACGCCGGTAGAGCGGGTAATGGTGGGTGTCATCCGCGACAAAGGTCTCGCCATTTTTCACCTGGACTGCGTTCTCTCCCACCCCTTTCAACGCTACGGCGCCCTGCGGGATACCCTTGGTTCTAAATGGCGCGATGGCTTGGAGTTGAGGCACCGTTGACGGCGCAGAGCGCGAAATCTCGTGTGTGGTCATACGCAATCGGTGTATCCGCCCCAGGGCCGGGCGCAGTCCCGGCCGCGTCATGCGCGTCGCACTACCGCCCGCAGGCTTGGGGCCGGGTATAAAGTTCGCTAACACGTCGATCGCCAGAAAGGCACTCATAAAGCCCACATCGATGGCATCGTGCGGGTCGCCGAAACGGTGATAACGCCGCGCGGCCAACAGCAACTCATAGAAGTCATTGAACATCCCGACTAATGGGTTGAAAAAAGCCACCAACCTGCGCTGGGTCGCATCGCTTTGCTCGCCAAGACGACGGGCTCGATAGGCGTCAAGGGCTTTACCGGAATGACTCGCAGCCTGGGTCCGACGTTGCAGTTCAAGCACGCTGGCGTGGTACAGCAATGCCTGGGCGTTGAAGTGCGAGGTGGCAACCAGTGCCAAGCCGTGCTGCGGATCACTGGCAAGCTGCTCAAGGGTTTGCTTTTCGATCTCATCAGCCAACGCCGTCGGCTCCAGATGCTTGACGCTGAATGAACGAATAAACTCGCGCCCGTGCCAAACCCCTTTGAGCATGAAAGCAGTGGGTGACAGCTCCAGGCTGTTAAGGGCCTGATCGAGCCTGTCGACGCGCCCCGGATGGTGGGTGATGGCCTCAAACGCCCAGCCAGGGGCGACCTGCCGCGCCAGTGCCTTGGCGTTATCGGGCAATGCGCCGATACGGTTCAACGCATCATGGGCCTGTTGCAGGCTGCTGTATTCAGTGAGGATCAACGCTGGCGTGGTGGCCTGGGGCCAATAGCTAACGCACCGCCCGGAGCGCTTGTCGTGCACCAGCACTATCCCGGCGATGTAGCGATCGTGCTGCATCGTGTGCCCCACCAGATGAACCACGTACAGTTGCAACTCATGCTGGTTTTTCAGCAGGTCCTGCGCTGTTCGAGCCGCCATCGCCGTGCTGAACACCCGTTGTGCCGGTGTTGTGAGCCCCGCGTGTGTTGCGCAGCGCAGATGGTGCGCAAAGCCCGCGTGCAATGCGCGATTCAATAACGCGGGAATGCGCCCCTGACTGAGCGTGTCGTCGATGCCAAGCCGCGGGTAAAACGTCTGCTTGATCAAGGCGTCGTATTGGCCACCGATATCCAGCGAGGACACCATGCGGATCAGGTAATCGGCACCCAGCGGTGGTTTGCGCTCAGGTTGCAGAAAACGCGCGCGACTCAATCGCCACCGTGTCCAGGGCGCCAGTGGGTCCAGGTTGTGCAGCACCAGTTGCAGCAGACTAAAGGTTGTACGCGTCGCGCTTGGGGTCAATATTATGTTGCGATCGCCCACGGGGCAGGCGCTTGTGCCCCCACAATAGCTGCCGTGAACATCATCGGGCATATCAATAAAGGGCTGGTCGATATCCAGCGGCGGGGAGATGGCGTCCTCGCTCAAACGGGCGTTCAAGGCGCAGCGTGCAAACGTTTCCAGGCCAGGCAGATGCTGTTCAAGCCGGGCTTGATAGGCGAAGGCACCGCTCAGGTAACGGCGCTGCGAACGTTTGAAGTGCCTACGTTGGGTGCGCGTTGCGCCCGCCAGCCATGTCGGCAGCTTTTTCGCTTCAGAGGCGGTCTTGAGCAGCAGCTCAATATTGGCGAGGGCGTGTGCCAAAGCGCTATTGGCAGGCACCTTCAGCTGTTCTTTCAGCTCGACCAACAGCAGCGCGCGACTCAGTTCGGCATCCTTCACCTCACTGAAAAGCCGCGTGATGTCCTCGGTGCTTTGGTACAAGCGATCAAAGGACCCCAGCATTTTCTGCAGCGCTGCCAGCGCAGGCTTGCCATTGATGGGGACGTAGCGCACCGACAAGCTGTCCCGCAGCGCATGGGCGCGTAAGTCGTTACGCTTATCGCGCTCGACACCGCCCCACAGCACCGAGTCGTCACGACTGCTCAGGCTCGCCTTGACGCTACGGGTCAAGGCCTCCAATCCGGAAAACCCCAGCACCCCGCCCTCTGCCCCGAACGCATACAACACCACCGGATGCTGGCGGGTCGGAACCCGCACTGCTGCGGCGGTGGTCACCACCCACACGTTATGGAGTGGGTAGAAGGCGTCGGGATCGCTGCCCACCGCGATCGACAACACCTGGGTTTGGCTGCCCAGGCGTTTCGCCGCTAACGGCTGCTCCAGCACTTCGATTATCAGGTCGCGATGAGCGGTGCTGAGCAACTTGAGCCGATGCTGCAACTGGACCTCACAACGCAGTGCCTCGGTCTGCGCCGTCATGAACAGGGTGCCACGCCTGGGTGTCCCGGCCCCACCGGGGCGCTCCGTCCAGAACGCCACCTCCAGCAGTCGCTGCTGTGCACCCTGCGTCAACGTCTTCAACGCCTGGGCCTGCACCTTGAGGTGGCTTAGCAGCGCCATGAGTTGCTGATACGCGGGCGTTTCAGCGCTGGGGTCCTGCGGATCGAGCAGTGCAACCAGCGCTTTTTCGTACCGTTTGATCTGCTGCTCTGCAGTCCGCAGCGGCAAGCCGGATGCGGTACTGGCAAAGATAATTTCTGCGCGTCGTCGCTGCTGGTCCCACGTGAGCATTTGATTACCCAGCACACCGAGCCGAGCGCTGCCGACCAACCGCTTCCTGGTGCTCTCTACGTGCGCGAGAAAAGGGCCCGCCGTGAGCGGTGGTGGCCGAGGCCGTTGTGTCGAAAACACATGGTCGTGATTGATCATTACGGCGCAGGCCAATTCGTTTCCCCATTGCTCACTGAGCAGCGCCTGCGCGCTGAGTGCCAACGCATCGCCGGTGACCGTCAGGCCACGCAAAACACTGGACGCCGGGGACAAGTCGGCAGGCTGGCACAAGGCATTGCGGCGACTTAACGGCAAGCAAAGCCAGAGGTCATGGAACAGCGACCGGTTCAGCTCCAGTACGCCACATTGAAGCGCGACGAACGAGGGGTATTCATAGAAGTTGCGCGCGACACCCGGCAGGTAAATCACGTGCGGTGCATCGTCGGGGTTGCCCTCGCGAAAAAAATGTAATGCGCCGGGGATCGCAACCGCAGGCGTGCCAGGCCACATCATCTGGCCCACGCGCACGCAGGCCCAGCTGCCACCTGCACGTTGGCGCGCCTCAGCGGTCGGGGCATCGATCACAGCCTGGACCATGGCCATGCCGCGACTCGATAACTCATCCAGTTGCCGCGCGATAAAGGCCCGGTCAGCAAAGAGCTGAGCGTGCAACTCAACCCAACGCTCACGGCGCGTGAGCCACCCACCCTGCACCAGGGTGGCCCAGTAGTCAGTGTGCGCACGGGCCAGCCGATCAAACAGGCGCAACGCGATAACGCGCTCCAGTACGTCCAGCGGTGTATAGGGCAACCGACGATTCGGCTCGCCTTTGACGCTCAGGCCGGTGAATTGATTGACGTTGATCGGCACCGAAGGCAGCACCAGCAACAACAATGCCCGATCAGTCAAGCTGTCGACATGCTCGGGCACACTCGGTGACGCTGGCAACTTGGGCACGGTAAACAGCAGGCTGTCCGGGTCAATCTCGAAGGCGTTGCGCAGCTCGGTGCGGATTACCGTCAAGATTTTTGGCGAGTGCCCCAGCAGGCGTGTAAGTGCCCGTGTCGACGCACGGCAACGCCAATCGGCAAGAGCGATTTGATTGATCAGCCGGCTGGGATGGGCATCAGCATTAATCCGCCGTCTCAACTGCTCGCGAATAACCTGCCACGCCGTTTCAGCAGTGTCGGCAGTATCGGCAAGGTCAGGAGTGGGGATTACGCCCAGGTGGTCGGGGGACGAGGTCATGGGTTTTCTTCTCTAAGAGGAAAAGACCCAGCCTAGGGATCACCGGCATTCAAAAGGCACTAGATAATTGAACGCGCAACGCGCAAAAAAAAGCCCGCAGTGTGGGCGGGCGAAAAACCAACGAAGAGCTTTGGGGGTGTGAAGCGAGGTGACGCTCAACTACCGCGATAGGTGGAGTAGCTGTAAGGCGAAATCAGCAGTGGCACGTGGTAGTGGTCCTGTTCGGCACTGATGCCGAAGCGCAGCACCACCACGTCGAGGAACGCGGGGTCAGGCAATTGCACGCCACGGGCACGGTAGTAATCGCCGGCGTTGAATTGCAGCTGGTAGACACCGCTGACGTAATTGTCGCCTTGCAGCAACGGTGCATCACAACGGCCGTCGCTGTTAGTCGTGGCGGTGGCGACCAGTTCCAGCTGCGCGCCTTGGACGCGGTACAGCTCGACCTTGATGTGATTGCCGGGGCAGCCGTGTGCGGCGTCCAAAACGTGTGTGGTCAAACGTCCCATGGCGTCTACGTGCCTCCTGAAGTCAGTAGAAGAGAAACCTGCACTTTTTCAGGGCATCGAAAAAGCCGGCGATGGCTGATTAAGACACTTTTTAAAAAAATTGTACACAATAAAAATCACAAACCCTGCGATCCTCCCGGCTGGCTTAATCGGCAAGGCAATTGATGGGTAATCCTTGCTTTCAAACGACCTTTTGTCCATTAGCTGACCAGTTAGGCAAGTTTCTTGCTAAGCCCTATTCACCGCGCGCTGCAGAAAAAATGCAGAAATGCGGGCTTACAAAGTTCGCGATAAGTTGTATACAATCACTCATCGCTGTGACGCCACCCAGTCTTTTCACTGCCCGGCCGCCACACACACCGCTACCACGCACAAGAAGGAAGACTGCAGTGAGCGCTGACTACCCACGCGACCTGATCGGTTACGGCAGTAACCCTCCTCACCCACACTGGCCGGGCAAGGCGCGCATCGCGTTGTCTTTTGTACTGAACTACGAAGAAGGCGGCGAGCGCAATATTTTGCACGGTGACAAAGAGTCCGAAGCCTTCCTCTCGGAAATGGTCTCGGCCCAACCGCTGCAAGGCGAGCGCAACATGAGCATGGAGTCGCTGTACGAGTACGGCAGCCGTGCCGGTGTGTGGCGCATCCTCAAGTTGTTCAAAGCCTTCGATATCCCGCTGACCATCTTCGCCGTGGCCATGGCCGCCCAGCGCCACCCGGATGTGATCCGCGCGATGGTCGCTGCCGGTCACGAGATCTGCAGCCACGGCTATCGCTGGATCGACTACCAATACATGGACGAGGCCCAGGAGCGCGAGCACATGCTCGAAGCCATCCGCATCCTCACCGAACTGACCGGCGAACGCCCACTGGGCTGGTACACCGGCCGCACCGGCCCGAACACACGGCGGCTGGTGATGGAGGAAGGCGGTTTCCTCTATGACTGCGACACCTATGACGACGACCTGCCCTACTGGGAACCGAACAACCCCACCGGCAAGCCGCACCTGGTGATTCCCTACACCCTGGACACCAATGACATGCGCTTCACCCAGGTCCAGGGTTTCAACAAGGGCGACGACTTTTTCGAGTACCTCAAAGACGCCTTCGACGTGCTCTATGCCGAAGGCGCCGAAGCGCCGAAAATGCTTTCCATCGGCCTGCATTGCCGCCTGATCGGCCGCCCTGCCCGCCTGGCCGCTCTGCAGCGGTTTATCGAGTACGCCAAAAGTCACGAACAGGTGTGGTTCACTCGCCGAGTCGACATTGCCCGTCACTGGCACGCCACCCATCCGTATACGGGAGCGGCGAAATGACTGCGTTCCAAACCTTGAAGCCGGCGACCCTGAGCCGCGATGAATTCATCAACGCCTTCGCCGACATCTACGAACATTCGCCATGGGTAGCCGAGAAGGCTTTCGACCTGGGCCAGGACGCCTCGATCAATGAGATCGAAACCCTGCACCAGCGCATGAGCGACATCCTGTTGAGTGCCGATCATGCCCGCCAACTGGCGCTGATCAACGCTCACCCGGACCTGGCCGGCAAAGCCGCCGTCCAGGGCGAGTTGACCGAAGCCAGCACGAATGAACAAGCTGGCGCCGGTATTCACCAATGCTCGAGCGACGAGTTTTCGCGCTTCACCGAGCTGAACGAGGCTTACAAAGCCAAGTTCAAGTTTCCCTTCATCATGGCGGTAAAAGGCAGCAACCGGCATCAGATCCTGGCTGCGTTCGAAACGCGCATTCACAACACGGCAGACACCGAGTTCCAATGCGCGCTGGCCGAGATCAATAAAATCGCGTTGTTCCGATTACTGACCCTTTAGCAGACCTGGCCCGAGCGCTCATGACGCCCAGGGCCTGGCGAGCATCCCAAGCCACTTAACTCAAGGCAGACAAGAAGAATGAAAGCTTACGCCGTACCTTTCGAGAAGTTCGTCAACCTGGCCGACGCCCGTCTGGGCACCAAGATTCTGTCGGTGACCGATGACTGGTTCGCTGACGCCAACCGCCTGTTCCAGCCGACTCCGGCCGTGTGGAAGGAGGGCGTTTTCGATGACAACGGCAAGTGGATGGACGGCTGGGAGTCGCGCCGCAAGCGCTTTGAAGGCTACGACAGCGCGGTGATCCGCCTGGGTGTTGCGGGCTCGATCAAAGGCGTGGACATCGACACTTCATTCTTCACCGGCAACTTTCCGCCATCGGCCTCCCTGGAAGCCTGCTTCCTGGCCTCGGGCGATCCTGACGAAAACACCCAGTGGGTGGAAGTGCTCTCGGCCGTCGAGCTGCAAGGCAACAGCCACCACTACCACGAGATCAACAACGACCAGGCCTTCAGCCACCTGCGCTTCAATATCTACCCGGATGGCGGCGTGGCCCGCCTGCGTGTGTACGGTGTGCCGTTCCGCGACTGGTCGTCGGTGGGTGACAACGAGCAAGTCGACCTGGCCGCCGCCTTGAACGGCGGTCGTGCGCTGGCCTGTTCCGACGAACACTTCGGGCGCATGAGCAACATCCTCAACCCGGGCCGCGGCATCAACATGGGCGACGGCTGGGAAACCGCGCGTCGGCGTACACCGGGCAATGACTGGGTGATCGTCGCCCTGGGCCATCCGGGTGAAATCGAGAAGATCATCGTCGACACCCTGCATTTCAAGGGTAACTACCCCGACACCTGCTCGATCCAGGGCGCATTCGTGAAGGGCGGCACCGACAGCCAGATCGAAACCCAATCGCTGTTCTGGCGCGAACTGCTGCCGGCGCAGAAACTGGAGATGCACGCTGAACACACCTTCGCCGAGCAGATCAAGGCATTGGGCCCGATCACCCACATTCGTTTGAATGTGTTCCCGGATGGCGGTGTGAGCCGCCTGCGGGTTTTGGGCAAGGTTTCGAAGTAAGCGGTGATGCCATTCGCGAGCAAGCCCGCTCCCACAGGGGAATGCATTCCAAATGTGGGGGCGGGCCTGCTCGCAAAGGCGCCAGAACAAACAACACAGCATTCGGATAAGAAGACAGCCATGCGCACACTGATGATCGAACCCCTGACCAAAGAAGCCTTCGCCCCTTTCGGAGACGTTATCGAAACCGATGGCAGCGATCACTTCATGATCAACAACGGGTCGACCATGCGCTTTCATAAACTGGCGACGGTGCAAACCGCGACGCCGGAAGATAACGCCATCATCAGCATCTTCCGCGCCGACGCGCAGGACATGCCATTGACCGTGTGCATGCTGGAGAGACACCCGCTGGGCAGCCAGGCTTTTATACCGCTGCTCGGCAACCCCTTTCTGATCGTGGTCGCGCCACTTGGCGATGAACCTGTATCGGGCTTGGTCCGCGCCTTCGTTACCAACGGCAGGCAGGGCATTAATTACCATCGCGGCGTCTGGCACCACCCGGTGCTGACGATCGAAAAGCGGGATGACTTCCTGGTGGTTGATCGCAGTGGCACAGGCAATAACTGCGATGAGCATTTTTTCAAAGAGGATGAGCGTTTGATCCTCGCCCCCCACCAATAAGAGAAGGTCTGATCACTCGACAACAGAGTGACAGGCGAGAGGTAAAGACTGTGGAAGCACATTTGATGGAATGGCTGAACCTGAGCGTGCGCTGGGTTCACATGATCACCGGCGTCGCGTGGATCGGCGCTTCTTTCTACTTCGTCTGGCTGGAAAACAACCTCAATCGCGTCAACCCCAAGGACGGCCTGGCCGGCGACTTGTGGGCGATCCACGGTGGCGGTATCTACCACCTGGAGAAATACAAACTGGCCCCGCCGACCATGCCGGACAACCTGCACTGGTTCAAATGGGAAGCCTATTTCACCTGGATGTCCGGCATCGCGCTGCTGTGCGTGGTGTTTTACGCCAACCCGACCTTGTACCTGCTGGCCCCGGGCAGCAGCCTCAGCGGTCCGGAAGGTGTATTGCTGGGCCTCGGCTCACTGCTGGCCGGTTGGTTCATCTACTCCTTTCTCTGCGATTCGGCACTGGGCAAGCGCCCCGCCCTGCTCGGCCTGATCCTGTTCGTGCTGTTGATTGCCGCCGCATACGGCTTCAGCAAAGTGTTCAGCGGCCGTGGTGCGTACCTGCATGTGGGCGCCGTGATCGGCACCATCATGGTCGGTAACGTGTTCCGCATCATCATGCCCGCGCAGCGCGCACTGGTGGCGGCGATCGCGGAGAACCGCACACCCGATCCGGCGCTGCCGGCCAAGGGCCTGTTGCGTTCGCGTCACAACAACTACTTCACCTTGCCGGTGCTGTTCATCATGATCAGCAACCACTTCCCGAGCACCTATGGCAGCCAATACAACTGGCTGATCCTCGCCGGTATCGCCGTGGCAGCCGTGTTGGTGCGTCACTACTTCAACACCCGCCACAACAGCCAGAAATATGCCTGGACCTTGCCGGTTGGCGCGTTGGCGATGATTTGCCTGGCGTACGTGACCGGCCCGAAGCCCGTGGCGACTGCACCGGATGTGGCCAAGGTGCCTGCTGCGATCGAATACCAGCCATTGCCGGAAACCGCCTTGGGTGGCGGCTTGAAACCTGCCGCACCGGCAGCCCCCGCAGCGCCTGCCGCTGCACCTGCGCCCGCGCAGGCATCGGTTGATTTCGACAAGGTGCATGGGGTGATTCAGGAACGCTGCGCGGTGTGCCATTCGGCCAAGCCCACCAGCCCGTTGTTCAGCACCGCACCGGCTGGGGTGATGTTCGACACCCCGGCGCAGATCCAGCAGCAGGCGGCGCGTATTCAAGCGCAGGCCGTGGCCAGCCAGATCATGCCGCTGGGCAACATCACCCAGATGACCCAGCAGGAACGGGATTTGATCGGCACCTGGATCAACCAGGGGGCGCGCACCAATTAACTGATGCACAGCGCTCCAATGTGGGAAGGGGCTTGCTCCCTCCCACAGGGGATTTGTGGTGCTTTGAAGATTGCGTTCCACCCGGCAATTGAATGCCGAACAACACAACAATAAAAAGATTCGAGGTGTTGCATGACCGAGTTAGTCGAACCGCAGATTCCCGCCGCACCCGCCATGGTGCGGCTGCCCCTCTTGCAACTGATTCTGGTAGGCCTGCAACACGTCTTGCTGATGTACGGCGGCGCCGTCGCCGTCCCCCTGATCATTGGCCAGGCCGCCGGCCTGAGCCGTGAAGAAATCGCCTTTCTGATCAACGCCGACCTGCTCGTCGCCGGTATCGCCACCCTGGTGCAGTCGTTCGGCATCGGCCCTGTAGGCATTCGCATGCCGGTGATGATGGGCGCCAGTTTCGCCGCCGTCGGCAGCATGGTCGCCATGGCCGGCATGCCGGGGATCGGCTTGCAGGGCATCTTCGGCGCGACCATCGCCGCCGGGTTCTTCGGCCTTGTCATCGCGCCGTTCATGTCGAAGGTTGTGCGCTTTTTTCCACCGTTGGTCACCGGCACCGTCATCACTGCGATCGGTCTGTCGCTGTTTCCAGTGGCGGTGAACTGGGCCGGCGGCGGCAGCGCTGCCGCCTCCTATGGCTCGCCGATTTATCTGGCGATTGCCGCGTTGGTGCTGGCGACCATCCTGCTGATCAACCGCTTCATGCGCGGCTTCTGGGTGAATATTTCGGTGCTGATCGGCATGGCCCTCGGCTACGGCCTGTGCGGCATGATCGGCATGGTCGACCTCAGCGGCCTGGCCCAGGCACCGTGGGTGCAAGTGGTGACGCCGCTGCATTTCGGCCTGCCCAAATTCGAGTTGGCGCCGATCCTGTCGATGTGCCTGGTGGTGGTGATCATCTTTGTCGAATCCACCGGCATGTTCCTCGCCCTGGGCAAGATTACCGGCCAGGACGTCACGCCGAAGATGCTGCGCCGTGGCTTGTTGTGTGATGCCGGCGCGTCGTTCTTCGCCGGGTTCTTCAACACCTTTACCCACTCCTCGTTCGCCCAGAATATCGGCCTGGTGCAAATGACCGGCGTGCGCTGCCGCTCAGTGACGATCATGGCCGGGGCCTTTCTGATTGTGCTCAGCCTGCTGCCCAAAGCCGCGTTTCTGGTGGCGTCGATTCCACCGGCGGTATTGGGGGGTGCGGCGATTGCCATGTTCGGCATGGTCGCGGCGACCGGCATCAAGATCCTGCAGGAAGCCGACATCGCCGACCGCCGCAACCAGTTGCTGGTGGCGGTGAGTATCGGCATGGGCCTGATCCCGGTGGTGCGCCCGGATTTCTTCGCGCAACTGCCGCTGTGGATGAACCCGATAACCCACAGCGGGATTGCCATGGCCACCCTCAGCGCGTTGTCGCTGAATGTACTGTTCAACATTCTCGGCGGCGCTGAACGACCTGTGGTCGCCGCTACGCATTGATTCCTGCCTGCTCTTAATAAGAACAACAAAAACCATCACGCACAGGGAACACCGCATGCACACCCTTCACCAGGGGCCGGCCACACGCCGCGCCCCATTCTTGCCCCACGCGCTCTTTTACAGCGCACTTGAGCCAAGGCTTGTGAGCCAGTATTCTCCGCGCCCGCTCGAATCGACTCAAAAAAAAACAGCCAATGTAAAAGCTGACTTAAAGGCCAACTTATCCCGGCCCCGCAGCAGCTGCCAATGTGTGCAAAAACCCTCTGAATTCGACTGCACCCGATGCAGCCGACGGGGATTTTTTGGCTTTTTAAACACCTTGGCGCAGCTCTTGCTAAAAGCATTAAAGCTGACCGAACAGACGATTTTTGCAGCGAACCAAAAGGCGCCACACCAGAGCGTCTGCGTAGAAGAAAAAACCATAAAACTTTAACTCGGGAGCAACCGAATGAAACCTATGTTCAAAGGCCTGATGCTGGCGGGATCCCTGCTGGCCGGCAGCCAGGCAGTGGCCGGTGATTTGTTGCAGTGGCAGAACAACAGCCTGACTTACCTGTGGGGCAAGAACTTCACCGTCAACCCGCAGATCCAGCAAACCGTTACCTTCGAACATGCCGATGCCTGGAAGTACGGCGACAACTTCCTGTTTGTCGACCGCATCTTTTACAACGGCAAGGAAGATGGCAACGTCGGCCCTAGCACTTACTACGGTGAGTTCAGCCCGCGCTTGTCATTCGGCAAGATTTTCGACAAGGACCTGTCATTCGGCCCGATCAAAGATGTGTTGCTGGCCTTCACTTACGAGTTCGGCGAAGGCGATAACGAGTCGTACCTGCTAGGCCCGGCTTTTGACTTGAACATTCCCGGTTTCGACTACTTCCAGTTGAACTTCTACCAACGCCAGACCGAAGGCAATCGCCCGGGTGACGGCGTATGGCAGATCACACCCGTCTGGTCGTACACCCTCCCGGTCGGCAACTCCGACGTGCTGATCGACGGCTTCATGGACTGGGTCGTGGATAACGACAAAAACGCCCGTGGCACTTACCACGCCAACCTGCACTTCAACCCACAGGTCAAATACGACCTGGGCAAGGCATTGCATTGGGGCGAGAAGCAACTGTATGTCGGTTTCGAATACGACTACTGGAAGAACAAGTACGGGATTGAAGACAGCGGCGCGTTCAAGACGAACCAGGACACCGCGAGCTTTCTGGTCAAGTACCACTTCTAAACAACATCGTAGCCAAACGGTGGGAGCGGGCTTGCGCGCTCCCACCTTCAGTTCAGCGTCAAGCCAAGGAACTTCGACAGGTCCTCGCGCTTGGCCAACGCATCTTTGCGCCCCAACTCAATCAACTCGCTGCAATACCCGGCCTCGAACAGCAAGTAACTCAACACCCCTGCCCCACTGGTCTTGGTCGCCCCAGGCCCGCGCAAGAACAGGCGCAACGCCGCCGGCAGCTCTTGCCGATGCCGCGCCGCAATTTCATCGATCGGCTGGCTCGGCGCAATGACCAACACCTCCACCGCGGCCAACTCAGGCGCGGCATGGCTGAACTGATTCAGACGCTCAAGCAGTTCGATATCACCTTCCAGGCTGTCAATGAACGTGCTGTTGAGCATGTGCCCACCGATCTGCGCCAGGGTGGGTTGCTGGCCGGTGTAAGTGCGCTGGGTCGACGGTTCATTACCCCTTGGGTTGCCACTCACCCCCACCACCAGCACGCGGTTTGCGCCCAAATGCAGCGCTGGACTGATGGGCGCCGGCTGCCGCACGGCGCCATCGCCGAAAAACTCCTGGTCGAGTTTGACCGGCGCAAACAGCAAGGGTATCGCCGAGCTGGCCAGCAGGTGCTCGATTGTCAGCTGGGTTGGCAAACCGATACGCCGATGACGCAGCCAGGCATTGATGGTGCCGCCACCTTGGTAAAAGGTCACCGCTTGCCCGGATTCGTAACCAAACGCCGTGACCGCCACCGCATGCAGTTGTTTTTGGCGGATGGCTTCGTCAATGCCCTGCAGGTTCAACCGGTCGTTGAGCAAATGCCGCAACGGCGCACTGTTGAGCAGTGCGACCGGGACTGGGGCGCCCAGGCCCAGCAGGCTGTGGATGAGGAAGCGACTGGCTTGGTGGATGACGCCTGGCCAGTCGCTGCGCAACACCAAGTGGCTGCGAAAGCCCTGCCAGAAGGCGGTGAGGCGCTGGACAGCGGCGGTGAAATCCATGGCCCCGCTGGCCAGGCTCACCGCATTGATCGCACCGGCCGAGGTGCCGACAATCACCGGGAACGGATTCGCTGCCCCCGGTGGCAACAGTTCGGCGATTGCCGCCAGTACCCCTACCTGATACGCCGCTCGCGCCCCACCGCCGGAAAGAATCAACCCTGTGACCGGTTCGGCTGGGCGCATTGCGTCACTCCATGTGGGAAAAAGGTAGCGTTATCGACGGCGCTTTTCGTACAGCTTAGCCTCACCCGGTGGCCGGCTTTTGAAGCGCCGGTGGGTCCACAGGTATTGCTCGGGGCACTCGCGTACCGACGCTTCGACCCACTGGTTGATACGCAGGCAGTCGATCTCATCGGTCTCGCCAGGGAAGTCGCTCAACGGCGGGTGGATCACCAGGCGGTAACCACTGCCATCGGCCAGGCGCTCCTGGGTAAACGGCATCACCAGCGCCTTGCCCAGGCGCGCAAACTTGCTGGTGGCGGTCACGGTAGCGGCCTGGATCCCGAACAACGGCACGAAGATACTTTGCTTGGCACCGTAGTCCTGGTCCGGCGCGTACCAGATGGCCCGGCCCGAGCGCAGCAACTTGAGCATGCCACGCACGTCGTCACGCTCGACCGCCAGGGAATCGAGGTTATGCCGTTCACGGCCACGGCGCTGGATAAAGTCGAACAGCGGGTTGCCATGCTCGCGGTACATGCCATCAATGGTGTGCTTCTGCCCGAGCAGGGCTGCGCCGATTTCCAGGGTGGTGAAATGCAGGGCCATCAGGATCACACCCTTGCCGTCCAGATGCGCCTGCTTCAGATGCTCAAGCCCCTCGACATGGGCCAGGCGTGCCAGACGCGACTTGGGCCACCACCAGCTCATGGCCATCTCAAAAAACGCGATGCCGGTGGACGCAAAGTTTGCCTTGAGCAACTGCTTGCGCGCCTTGGCGGACTTTTCCGGGAAGCACAACTCAAGGTTGCGCGCGGCGATGCGGCGGCGATCGCCGGCGACGTGGTACATGCCGGCGCCCAGTAAACGACCAATGGTCAACAGCACCCGGTAGGGCAACTGAGTGATCAGCCACAACAGGCCGAGTCCCAGCCATAACAGCCAAAAACGCGGGTGAAGAAATACAGCTCGAAAACGCGGGCGATCCATTACAGATTCCGGTAAAGACAAGGGCCGCGCATTCTACAACGGTTCGACTCGGCTTGCGGCCCGTGGTTGTTCTCGTTATAAGTCTCGACACTTTTCGTGACAAGCCGCTTTTGCCGACCATGAGCCAAACCGAACCGCTAGACCAAGATCCCGTGTTCCAGCTGAAAGGCAGCATGCTCGCCATCACCGTGCTGGAGCTGGCCCGCAATGACCTCGACGCCCTCGACCGCCAACTGGCCGCCAAGGTCGCCCTGGCACCGAATTTTTTCAACAATGCCCCACTGGTGCTGGCCCTGGACAAACTCCCGGGAGGCCAAGGCGCGATTGATTTGCCCGGCCTGATGCGCGTGTGCCGCTCCCATGGCTTGCGCACCCTGGCGATTCGCGCCAGCCGTATCGAAGACATTGCCGCAGCAATCGCCATTGAACTGCCAGTACTGCCACCCTCCGGTGCCCGCGAGCGTCCGCTCGACCCGACGGAAGGTGAAGTGAAGAAAAAACCGGAAAAACCGCCGGAGCCCACGGTCAAGCCGACAAAGATCATCACCTCCCCCGTACGCGGCGGGCAGCAAATTTACGCCCAGGGCGGCGACCTCGTGGTGATTGCGCCGGTGAGTCCGGGTGCGGAACTTCTGGCCGATGGCAACATCCATGTATACGGCCCGATGCGCGGACGTGCCCTCGCCGGCATCAAGGGCGATACCAAAGCGCGGATTTTTTGCCAGCAGTTGACCGCTGAGCTAGTGTCGATCGCAGGCCAGTACAAGGTTTCAGAAGATTTGCGCCGTGATCCGCTGTGGGGAGCCGGGGTACAAGTCAGCCTGTCGGGCGATGTGTTGAACATCATCCGTCTTTAACGGATACTGCCGCATTTTCCAAGCATCTCTAGACTCTGATAGCACAGCGAAACCGGCAAGACTTGTGTAGGAATAATTAGAAGTTGGCTTTCCTTTTGGCGAACAACATATTTTTCCTACAAAGGCTGTCCGCCTGCAGCGAGTTTCAAGAGATGTTTTTCAGGGACCGAAAAGTCCTTTTTCCTTAGGGGTGAAACACCTTGGCCAAGATTCTCGTGGTTACATCCGGCAAGGGTGGTGTGGGTAAGACCACCACCAGCGCCGCTATCGGTACCGGCCTCGCTCTGCGCGGCCACAAGACAGTCATCGTCGACTTCGACGTCGGTTTGCGTAACCTCGACCTGATCATGGGCTGTGAACGCCGCGTGGTGTATGACTTCGTCAACGTAGTAAACGGCGAAGCCAACCTGCAACAGGCCCTGATCAAGGACAAGCGCCTTGAGAACCTGTACGTGCTGGCTGCCAGCCAGACCCGCGACAAAGACGCGCTGACCAAAGAAGGCGTAGGCAAAGTCCTCGCCGAACTGAAAGAAACCTTCGAATACGTGGTGTGCGACTCCCCGGCCGGTATCGAAACCGGTGCTCACCTGGCGATGTACTTCGCCGATGAAGCCATCGTGGTCACCAACCCGGAAGTCTCCTCGGTACGTGACTCGGACCGCATGCTCGGCCTGCTGGCCAGCAAGTCCCAGCGCGCCGAGAAAGGCGAAGACCCGATCAAGGAACACCTGCTCCTCACCCGTTACAACCCGGAGCGCGTCAGCAACGGCGAAATGCTCGGTGTTGAAGACGTGAAGGAAATCCTCGCCGTCACCCTGCTGGGCGTGATCCCGGAATCCCAAGCCGTGCTGAAAGCCTCCAACCAGGGCGTGCCGGTGATTCTTGACGACCAGAGCGACGCCGGCCAGGCGTACAGCGATGCCGTAGATCGCTTGCTGGGCAAGACCGTGGAACATCGCTTCCTCGATGTAAAGAAGAAGGGATTCTTCGAGCGTATCTTTGGAGGCAACTAAACAATGAAATTTCTCGACTTCTTTCGCGCCAACAAAAAGCCAAGTACCGCGTCGGTAGCGAAAGAGCGTCTACAGATCATCGTGGCGCACGAACGCGGCCAACGCAGTACACCGGACTACCTGCCAGCCTTGCAGAAGGAACTGGTCGAGGTGATTCGCAAGTACGTCAATATCGGCAACGATGACGTGCACGTCGCCCTGGAAAACGACGGCAGCTGCTCGATTCTGGAACTCAATATCACCCTGCCTGATCGTTAATCGAAAAGGCGCCCGCCACGGCGGCTCGGTCACCTTGATCCCCTGGCGGGAACCGGGTGAGCGAGCCGCCGTTGGCGTTTGTTACGAGGCTGTTTAATGCCGCTGTCCAATATCCATATCCTGCATCAGGACGACGCCGTCCTGGTGGTGAACAAGCCGACCTTGCTGCTCTCGGTGCCCGGCCGCGCCGATGACAACAAGGACTGCCTGATCACCCGCCTGCAGGAAAACGGTTACCCCGAGGCCCGCATAGTCCATCGACTGGACTGGGAAACCTCAGGAATCATCCTGCTCGCACGGGACGCCGACACCCACCGCGAACTGTCCCGCCAGTTTCACGACCGCGAAACCGAAAAGGCCTACACCGCCTTGGCCTGGGGCCAGCCGACACTGGACAGCGGCAGCATCGACCTGCCCCTGCGCTACGACCCGCCGACCAAGCCACGCCATGTGGTCGACCATGAGTTCGGCAAGCACGCGCTGACCTTCTGGAAAGTGCTGGAGCGTTGCGGCGATTGGTGCCGCGTCGAGCTGACACCGATTACCGGCCGTTCACACCAGTTGCGCGTGCATATGCTGTCGATCGGCCACCCGTTGTTAGGCGATGGCTTGTACGCCCATGAACAAGCCCTGGCCGCCTGGCCGCGCCTGTGCCTGCATGCGAGCATGTTGAGCTTTACGCACCCGCAAAGCGGCGAGCGGCTGCGCTTTGAGTGCCCGGCCCCTTTCTAAGTTGGCACTGCATTAAAAATGTGGGAGGGGGCTTGCTCCCGATTAAGGTGTATCAGCCACTGAATAGTTCGCTGATACCCCGCTATCGGGAGCAAGCCCCCTCCCACATTTGTAATGTGCACTTCTGGCCATCGAACGGTAAACTCCGCGCATTGCTGTCTGGAGCTATTTATGCGCGAAGCGTTGAATCAAGGCCTGATCGACTTCCTCAAGGCCTCCCCTACTCCTTTTCATGCCACCGCCGCCCTCGCCCAGCGCCTGGAAGCGGCCGGTTACCAGCGTCTCGACGAGCGCGAAACCTGGGCCACCGAGGCCAACGGTCGCTATTACGTGACCCGTAACGATTCCTCGATCATCGCGTTCAAGCTTGGTCGCCACTCGCCGCTGCAGGGCGGGATTCGCCTGGTCGGCGCCCACACTGACAGCCCGTGCCTGCGGGTCAAGCCCCAGCCGGAGCTGCAGCGCCAGGGTTTCTGGCAGTTGGGTGTGGAAGTCTACGGCGGTGCGCTGCTGGCCCCGTGGTTCGACCGTGACCTGTCACTGGCCGGCCGCGTGACCTTCCGCCGCGACGGCAAGGTCGAGAGCCAACTGATCGACTTCAAGCTGCCCATCGCCATCATCCCCAACCTGGCTATTCACCTGAACCGTGAAGCCAACCAGGGTTGGGCGATCAATGCCCAGACCGAACTGCCGCCGATCCTGGCGCAATTCGCCGGTGACGAGCGCGTGGACTCCCGCGCCGTGCTCACCGAGCAATTGGCGCGCGAACACGGCTTGAACGCCGACGTGGTACTCGACTACGAGTTGAGCTTCTACGACACCCAAAGTGCAGCGGTGATTGGCCTGAATGGCGACTTCATCGCCGGCGCCCGCCTGGACAACCTGCTGTCGTGCTACGCCGGCCTGCAAGCCTTGCTCACCAGCGAAACCGATGAAACCTGTGTGCTGGTGTGCAACGACCACGAAGAAGTCGGCTCCTGCTCGGCCTGCGGTGCCGACGGCCCGATGCTGGAACAGACCCTGCGCCGCCTGTTGCCGGAAGGTGATGAGTTCGTACGCACCATTCAGAAATCACTGTTGGTGTCGGCGGACAATGCCCACGGCGTCCACCCGAACTACGCCGAGAAACACGACGCCAACCATGGCCCGAAACTCAATGCGGGCCCGGTAATCAAGGTCAACAGCAACCAGCGCTACGCCACCAACAGCGAAACCGCCGGTTTCTTCCGCCATCTGTGCATGGCTCAGGAAGTCCCGGTGCAGAGTTTCGTGGTACGCAGCGACATGGGCTGCGGCTCGACCATCGGCCCGATCACCGCCAGCCATTTGGGCGTGCGCACCGTGGACATCGGCCTGCCGACGTTTGCCATGCACTCCATCCGTGAACTGTGCGGCAGCCATGACCTGGCGCATTTGGTCAAGGTACTGGGTGCGTTCTACGCGAGCCGCGACCTGCCCTGAATTTGCAGGGCAACTCGGTCAAAAATGTGGGAGGGGGCTTGCCCCCGATAGCAGTGGGTCAGTCAACATTTTAGTGGCTGATAGACTGTCATCGGGAGCCAGCCCCCTCCCACATTGGGTTTTGTGTACAGCTCGCCTGCAAACTGACCTGCATCATCTGCACTTCTGATAATCCGACCTAGACTTGTCAGTATTCCCACTCTGACAAGGCCGTCGCCCATGATCTCCATGTCCTCTTTCCACGCCATGCTTATCCCCATCCTGATCGGCATGATCCTGCTCGCGACCGGCTTCAACTTTCGCGACAAGCCCGTCGGCGTGTTTGGCATGTGGGTCGGTATGCTGCTGATCCTGGGAACCGTGGTTTACAAAATCCTCGCCAAACTGGCGGAATGACAAATGCACTCGCATTGGGCATAACGGCCTCGTACACTCGGTCAATTCGTCGTTTCCAAGGTTGACCGCCTCGTGTTTTCCCGTCTTCGTGCCCTGCCCTGCTGTTTCCTGATCGCCCTGCTGATGCTGCTGCCGCTCACGCCTGCCCAAGCCGTGGGCTTGCCCGGTTTGCTGGGCAGCACCAACAAGACCCAGCCCCAGGCCGACGTGCCGCTGGGGCAGTCGTTGGACGAGGTCATCAAAACCCTGGAAAACGATCGGCAGCGCACTCAGTTGCTGAGCGATTTAAAAAAGCTGCGCGAAGCCACGCAAAAGGCCCAACCCGCCGCCGAACAAGGCGTTCTCGGCTTGATCGGCGGCACCCTGGCCGGCCTTGAGGCACAGTTTTCCGGTGCAGACAGCCCGCTGGGGCGCTGGTCCGACGAAGTTGAACTGGCCAAGGATGAACTCAGCGCGCTGATGATGCCGGCCAGTGAATGGCTGCCGATCATTTTCGGCTTTGCCGTCATCCTGGCGGTCTGGAGCCTGCTGGCCGCCGCCCTGATCTGGCTCAGCCATCGCGTACGCGAGCGTTTCGGCCTGCCCGAGGAACTGCCGCAACACCCACGCACCTGGGACATGCTGCGCTTCGCCCTGCGCAAATTGGGGCCGTGGCTGATCGCCTTGGTCATCACGGTTTACCTGAGCTATGTGCTGCCCTCGTCCCTGGGCAAATCCCTGGCGATGGTGTTGGCTTATGCGTTGGTGGTCGGCACCTGTTTCTCGGCGATCTGCGTGATTGCCTTCTCCGTACTCGACGGCCCGCACCGCCACCGTGCGCTCTACATCCTGCGTCGCCAGGCCTTCCGCCCGCTGTGGCTGATCGGCAGTTTCGCCGCCTTCGGTGAAGCGCTGAGCGACCCGCGAATGATGCAGGCCCTGGGTCAGCACCTGGCCCACACGGCGGCGACCGTCGCCAATGTGATGGCGGCATTGTCCACCGGCGTGTTTATCCTGCGCTTCCGCCGGCCGATCGCCCACCTGATCCGCAACCAACCGCTGTCCCGGCGCCTCACACGTCGCGCCCTCACCGATACGCTCTCGATTATCGGCAGCTTCTGGTATTTACCGGCGCTGTTGCTGGTGGGCATCTCGCTGTTTGCCACCTTCCTGTCCGCTGGCGACACCAGCACCGCCCTGCGTCAATCGTTGCTATGCACGGTGTTGCTGGTGTTGTGCATGGTGATCAACGGCCTGGTGCGCCGTCATGCGCTCAAGCCGCTACGCGGGCACAAGCGCCACGCGCTGTACTCCGAGCGCCTGAAAAGCTTCTTGTACACCCTGGCTCATTTGGTCGTGTGGCTGGCGTTTATCGAGCTGGGCTTGCGCGTCTGGGGCCTGTCGCTGATTCGTTTTACCGAAGGTGACGGCCATGAAATCAGCGTCAAGCTGTTCGGCCTCGGCGGCACGCTGCTGTTTGCCTGGTTGATCTGGATCCTCAGCGACACCGCGATCCACCACGCCCTCACGCGTTCGCGCAAAGGCCTGGCCAACGCGCGCGCGCAGACCATGATGCCGCTGATCCGCAACGTGCTGTTCGTGACCATCTTTATCATCGCCGCGATCGTCGCCCTGGCGAACATGGGCATGAACGTCACGCCACTGCTGGCCGGTGCCGGTGTGATCGGCCTGGCCATCGGTTTTGGTGCGCAATCGCTGGTGGCGGACCTGATTACCGGCCTGTTCATCATCATCGAAGACTCCCTGGCCATCGATGACTACGTGGACGTCGGCGGCCACCTCGGCACCGTCGAGGGCCTGACCATTCGTACCGTGCGCCTGCGCGACATCGACGGCATCGTGCACACCATTCCGTTCAGCGAAATCAAGAGCATCAAGAACTACTCGCGGGAGTTCGGCTACGCGATCTTCCGGGTGGCGATCCCCTACAACATGGAAATCGACGACGCCATCAAGTTGATGCGCGACGTCGGCCAGAAAATGCGCAACGACCCACTGCAACGCCGCAACATCTGGTCGCCGCTGGAGATTCAGGGCGTGGAAAGCTTTGAGTCCGGCAGTGCGATCCTGCGCGCGCGCTTTAAAACCGCGCCGATCAAGCAGTGGGAAGTGTCGCGGGCGTTCAACCTGTCGCTCAAGCGCCATCTGGATGAGGCCGGGCTGGATCTGGCCACGCCACGCTTGAGTGTGCAGGTGGTGACCGCCGGCAGCGTGCAGGAGAAAGATCAACAACAATAAACTCAGGAGAGGTCGTTATGCGTTTGAATGGTCTGACACACCGATGGGTTCTCGGCGTACTGTGCGGGGTCGCCAGCAGCGCGGTCATTGCCGCCACCAGTGGCCAGGACAGCGCCCGCGAGGAAATCGCCAGCCAGGCCAAGGCGCTGGAGCCGAGCCTGCTGGAAACCCGCCGCGATATCCACGCTCACCCCGAATTGGGCAATACCGAAACACGCACCGCCGAGTTGGTTGCCAAACAACTTCGCGACCTCGGCCTTGAGGTGAAAACCGGCGTGGCCCGCACCGGTGTCGTCGCCATCTTGAAGGGTGGCCTGCCCGGCCCCACCGTCGCCCTGCGCGCCGACATGGATGCGCTGCCGGTCAAGGAAGTCGCCGACCTGCCTTTCGCTTCCAAGGCCAAAGGCACCTACTTGGGCAAAGAGGTCGACGTGATGCACGCCTGCGGCCACGACGCCCACACCGCGATCCTGCTCAGCACAGCGAAAATCCTGACCGGCATGCGCGACCGCCTGCCCGGCACCGTGGTGTTTTATTTCCAGCCGGCCGAAGAAGGCCCGAGTGACTTTATCCCCGACGGCAAGAACACCTGGGGCGCGAAAATGATGGTGCAGGAAGGCGTGATGAAGGCACCCAAGCCGGATGCGGTGTTCGGCCTGCATGTCTGGGCCGGCGTACCGGCCGGACAAATCGCTTACCGCCCGGGCCCGACCCTGGCCAGTTCCGATGACCTGCGCATCAAGATCCTCGGCAAACAGACCCACGCCGGCCGCCCCTGGGACGGCATCGACCCGATCACCGTCGGCGCGCAGACCATTGTTGGCCTGCAAACCGTGGTCAGCCGGCGTACCGACATCTCGTCATTTCCGTCGGTGGTGAGCATTGGCACCATCAACGGCGGCACGCGCTATAACATCATCCCCGAGTCGCTCGACATGAGCGGCACCATTCGCTCCTACGATTACGGCATTCGCCAGAAGCTGCACGCGGATGTGCGTCAGACCGTGGAAAAAATCGCCGAGAGTGGCGGCGCCAAGGCCGAAGTCACCATCATCGAGAAGTACGACCCCACCATCAACAACCCGGCGCTGACCGAGAAAATGCTGCCAAGCCTGCGCTGGGCGGCCAACGATGATGTGGTGCAAGGGCCACTGGTGGGCGGCGCCGAGGACTTCTCGTTTTACGCCAAGGAAGCGCCGGGGCTGTTTGTGTTTCTGGGCGTGACGCCGAGGGACCAGGACATGAGCAAAGCCGCGCCGAACCATAATCCGGGCTTCTTTGTGGATGAGTCGGCGTTGGTGGTGGGAGTGCGGACACTGGCGTCGTTGGCCACGGATTATCTGTATACCAACACGCAGCCGTAATGCTTTATGTGGGAGCGGGCTTGCTCGCGAAGGCGTTGGATCAGTCAATACTTGCGTTAACTGACACACCGCATTCGCGAGCAAGCCCGCTCCCACACAAGCCCGCTCCGACCGTGTGTCAGCCAGCCAGCGCAGCGCCATCCATCTTCTGGCGCAGGCTCAGGGGGCGCATATCGGTCCAGACTTCTTCGATGTAAGCCAGGCACTCTTGCTTCATGCCGCTCTTGCCCACGGTGCGCCAGCCTTCCGGTACGACCTTGTAGTCGGGCCAGATGGAATACTGTTCTTCGTGGTTGACCACTACCTGAAACAGGATGTCGTCGCGGTCAAATACTGAGGTCATTGCTGTTCTCCATCGCTAACAAGGCTGGCTGCGCACCATGCGCAGCACTGATATCTGTAGAAACGTACCGGGCTTGCGAAAAATTAGAGGCTGGCGACCGCTGCCGCCAAGGCGCGACCGAAGATCTCGGCAACCCGGTCGACCTCGGCGGCGGTAATCACCAGCGGTGGCAGGAAGCGCACCACACAGCCATGCCGACCGCCCAACTCCAGGATCAAGCCACGCTTGAGGCATTCACGCTGCACCAGCGGGGCCAGTTGGCGATGCACCGGCGGGTGTCCCTGGATATCCAGGCTGCCGTTCGGGTCCACCAGTTCCACCCCCAGCATCAACCCGCGACCACGAATATCCCCCAGATACGCGAAATCCCGCTGCAGGATGCGCAGGTGTTCGCCAAGGCGCTCACCCATGGCGGCCGCATGACCGGCCACGTCGTGCGTCTTGAGGTAACGCATCACCGCCGAGCCCGCCGCCATCGCCATCTGATTGCCACGGAAGGTCCCGGCATGCGCGCCGGGTAGCCAGGTGTCGAGCCAGTCACGATACACCACCACGGCCAGCGGCAAGCTACCGCCGATGGCCTTGGACATCACCACCACATCCGGGATGATGCCGGCATGCTCGAAGGCAAACATCTTGCCGGTACGGCCGAAACCGCTCTGGATTTCATCAACAATCAACGCCACGCCCGCCTGCTCGGTGATGCGGCGCAAGCCCCGCAGCCAATCAAGATCGGCCGGAATCACCCCGCCCTCACCCTGCACCACCTCAACAATCACCGCCGCCGGCAACAACACCCCGGCTTCCGGGTCGTTCAGCAGATTTTCCAGGTAATGCAGATTGACCCGCACGCCTTCCGCGCCACCCAGGCCGAAGGGGCAGCGGTAGTCATAGGGGAAAGGCAGAAACTGCACGCCATTACCGAGCAAGGCGCCCAACGGCTTTTTCGGCCCCAGGCTGCCCATCAGGCTGAGTGCGCCCTGGCTCATGCCGTGATAACCGCCCTGGAATGACAGCACCGTGCTACGACCGGTGGCCGTGCGCACCAGCTTCAACGCGGCTTCCACTGCGTCGGTGCCGGTGGGGCCGCAGAACTGAATTTTCGCTTCTTGCGCAAGCGCTGCAGGCAACAGGCCGAACAGGTCCTGCACGAACTGGTCCTTGACCGGCGTCGTCAGGTCGAGGGTGTGCAGCGGGAGCTCGTCGCTGAGGACCTGCTGGATGGCTGCGATCACCACCGGGTGGTTATGGCCCAACGCCAAGGTGCCCGCACCCGCCAGGCAGTCGATGAAACTGCGGCCTTCCACGTCTTCCACGTAGATCCCCTTGGCACGCTTGAGGGCCAGGGGGATACGCCGTGGGTAGCTGCGGGCGTTGGATTCCTGCTGGCGTTGGCGGGCCAACAGTGGGGTTTCGTCGAATTGGTAGAGCGTTTCCGCGGGTGCCGGGTTGGCATACACCGGGGCGTCTTCGATACGGCTGGTAGCGACTGACATCTCTCGATCCCTCAATACGCGGGTGGGGTGACCAAACTGCCGATCCGTGATGCGCACGGACTTCATGTTCTGGAGACGCACCAGCGCTGAGTGGATTTAGGCTTGTTATGGTTTTTGAGTGGATTCGCGAGCAAGCCCGCTGCCACCCTTGGATCTCAGTGCATCAGGTCGATGGGCTGCGCCGAGCACTCAAGCTCACGCCGCCCGGTACCGCTCATTCAACGCATACAAAATCGCACACGTTTCGCCATCCAGAACCCCACCATAATCGCGGCTTCGAAAGTGCATCTGAAACGCCCGCGTTCTCAACTCAAAGGCCCGGCGATTCTCAGCCGGCTTATAGCCATACCGCTGAAACGCCCGCTCCACCTCTACTTCCGGCGGCAGCCCCAACGAAAACCGCCGTTGATACAGCCCCCGCGTCGACTCATCAAACCAGGCCCCGATCCCGGCCTCGAACAAACACCGCCAAGGCAACCGAGGCCCCGGATCACTCTTGCGCCAATACGCCACATCCGAATGCCCAAGTACGTCAGTCGGCCCAACCTGCGGGTATCGCGCGAGTAGGTCGCGCATCAACGCAACCAACACGTCAACCTGCTCCTCACCGTAAGCAGGAAAGGTAAATACGCCGCCATCATCGCGCGCCACGTTGACTATCTCGATGCCAATGGAGCGGCTATTGAGGTTACCCCGCCCAGCCCAATGGCTCACTCCGGCATGCCAGGCGCGCTGGTCCTCAGGCACCAGGCGAAACGCACGTAATTCGTCATAGCCGAGCGCCCGGTAGCCGCTGTCATCCGCGTCCGGCACCAGGTAGTGAGCACTGACGCCATCCTGGGTGAGGGTACGCAGGGACGAGGCAAAGGGCGCCGCCGTGTAATGCAGGATCACTTGGCGCACGGGTTCACCGTTGCGTTGATTGAAATCCCTGGCTGGGAAACTGCTGTCGATCACCAACATAAGAACCGTCCTTTTCAGTACAGGCCGAGTCATTCGGCCCGTTCAAGCGCAAAAACATTACCGCCATCCTGAAGGGATGAATGCCAGCAGGGGCGGTAACTATTTTTGGCACTTGAAAAGAACTGATCAGCGCCGCAATGGCATGCCCAGATCGACCCGCAAACCATCCGGTTGGCTGTCGAACGTCAAGGAGCAGGAGCAGCGTTGCACGATTGCCTGAACAATCGCCAACCCCAGGCCACAGCCCTCGCTGCTGCCATTGCGCCAGAAGCGCTGGGTCAGGTATTGCAGGTCTTCGCTGGAGATTTGCTTGCCATGGTCACGCACGCGAAACACTACCGTGTCGGCCGTGGCGAACACATTCAACTCCACACGGGTGTCGTGCGGGGTATGGCGCAAAGCGTTATCCAACAGATTGCGCAGGGCCGCGACGGCCAGGGCCACCGGCATTTCCACCGGCGTTTGCGTGAGGTTCTGCGCGAGGAGCAGATCGATGCGCCGGTTGTCGCCAGCGTTCGCATCCTGGATCGCCAGCCGCGCGACTTGCTCAGCACTCGATTGCAGGCCGTCGTCGAACGACAGGCTGCCCTCCACCCTCGCCAACAGCAGCAATTGCTCCAACGTACGATGCAGGCGGTCGGCGCCTTCTTCGGCATGCGCCAGGGACTGGTCGCGCGCCGCACCTTCGGTCATGCGCGCCACTTGCAGGTGGGTCTTGATCGCCGTCAGCGGGCTGCGCAGTTCGTGGGCGGCGTCGCCGGTGAGGCGGCGCTCACGTTCGATGGTCTTGGCGATACGCTGCAACAGTTGGTTCTGGGTATCGAGCAGCGGTTTCAACTCGCTGGGCAATGGATGAATCTGCAGCGGTTCGAGGGAGTCCGCGCTGCGGCGCATCAATGCATCGCGCATGCGGTTGAGCGGCAACAGGCTCTGGCCGATGCCCAGCCACAGCAAGCACAGGCAGCCCAACAGGGCGACACCCACCGGCACCGAAGCCGCCAGCAATATCGACAGGTTCAACGCCTCGCGCTCCACCTGGCGGTCGGCGGTGGTGATCAGCAAGTCGCCCCGAGACAAGGTGAAACTGCGCCAGCTTACGCCGTCGATCACCTGATCGCGAAAGCCACTCCTGCGCGACTCCAGGCCTTCATCCGGGGTCATGTGGCTGCGTGCGAGGATTTCCCCGCGCACGGAGCTGACCTGGCAGGCCATGCCGCCCGGCACATTCAGTTGCTCGGTGCGCAAACGCGTGCCCGCGCTCACACTGGCCAGGCCGGGCATTTGCTCGGTCAACCCTGCCACCATGCGCGCCGACGCCACCAAACGCTGGTCGAGGGAAAACATCATCTGGTTGCGCAGATCGTTGAGCATCCAGGCCGCCGCCAGCACCCAGATCAGCACAAAAGCAGCGCCCAGCTTGAACGTCAGGCGCAGGCGCAGGCTCATCACGAAGCGTGGTCTCCTTCGTCAGCCACACCACCATCAGCCGTACCCAGGCGATAACCCAGGCCACGCACGGTCTCGACGATGCCGTTGCCCAATTTGCGTCGCAGGTGATGGATGTGCACGTTGAGGGCGTTACTTTCCAGTTCGTCGTTGAACCCGTAGACACTGTCCTTGAGCTGTTCGCTGGAGAGCACCCGGCCTTTGTTATGCAGCAGGGCCTGCAACAAGGCTTGCTCCCGACGGGAAAGGTCTACCGGCTGGCCGGCCAGGAAGGTTTCGCGACTGCTGGGGTCGTAGGCCAGATGGCCGTGTTCGATCAGGTTGACCCGGCGCCCGGCAACCCGCCGCAACAGAGTTTGCAGGCGTGCGGCCAGTTCGCGCAGGTCAAAGGGTTTGAGCAGGTAATCGTCGGCACCGGCCTGCAAGCCATCGACACGGTTGGTCACCGAATCGCGCGCCGTGAGGATCAGCACCGGAATTTCCAGGCCCTGGCTGCGCTGTTGCTGCAGCAGCTTGAGGCCGTCTTCGTCGGGCAAGCCGAGGTCGAGCACCATGATGTCGAACGTGGCCGCCTTGAGCATCGCGCGTGCGGCCGCGGCCGTGGCCACACGCTCGACGGTAAAGCCCTGGGCGCCGAGCCCGGCCACGATGCCGCTGGCGATCAGTTCGTCGTCTTCACAGACCAGTACGTGCATGGTTAACCCTTCATGAATGATGGGGGGATTAAAGATCCAGCGGATTAAGTGCCGATTATGCCGTGAAAAGAGGCGCGCTCAGCGCCGCCCTTCACTTTAGAATAGCGCCCGGTTAATCATCGGTTAATCAACACCACACATTGTGTGCCTAACTTGCATCGAACTAAGGCTTGACCATGCGGTATCTGTTTACCTTTCTGCTGGTGTTGTTTGCAGGGTTCGCCCAGGCCGCGCCGGGCAATCCCTTCGAGACCAAACCTGATTTCCTCCCGGTGGGCAAGGCCTTCACCTTTACCTCCGAGCGCCTGGAATCCGGCGAGACCCAGCTGTATTGGCAGATTGCCGACGGTTATTACCTGTACCAGCAACGCATGAAGTTCGACGGCCTGGCTGAAAAGCCGGTATTGCCCCAGGGCGAAGCCCATAGCGATGAGTTCTTCGGCGAACAGCAAGTGTATCGCCAGGGCCTTGAAGTGAAGATCCCCGCCGGTGCCACCGGCCAGGTCAAGCTGGGCTGGCAGGGTTGCGCCGATGCGGGCCTGTGCTACCCGCCACAGTCGATTACCGTGGACCTGGGCGGCACGCCGGCCGTGGCGGGCACCCCGCAAGAGCCGGCCCAAGCGCAGGATCAAAGCCTGGCCAGCGGCCTGCAACAGCGCAGCCTGGGTTGGAGCCTGCTGGTGTTCTTTGGCTTGGGCTTGCTGTTGGCATTTGCCCCTTGTTCGTTGCCGATGTTGCCGATCCTCGCAGGGCTGGTGGTGGGCAGTGGCGCGACCCCGCGTCGCGGTTTTGCCCTGGCCAGCAGCTACGTGGTGTGCATGGCCCTGGTGTACGCGGCGCTTGGCGTTTTGGCCGCGTTGCTCGGCGGCAACCTCGCCGCACTCCTGCAAACACCGTGGATTCTCGGCAGTTTCGCCGCGCTGTTTGTGCTCCTCGCCCTGCCCATGTTCGGTGTCTTTGAGCTGCAACTGCCGGCCTTCGTGCGTGATCGCCTGGACACTGTCAGCCGCCAGCAAAGCGGTGGCAGCCTGGTAGGTGCCGGCATACTTGGCGCACTCTCCGGTCTGCTGGTGGGGCCGTGCATGACCGCGCCACTGGCCGGCGCCCTGCTGTACATCGCCCAGAGCGGCAATGCGCTGCACGGAGGCTTGATCCTGTTCGCCATGGGCATCGGCATCGGCGTTCCGCTGTTGTTGCTGGTCACCGTGGGCAACCGCTTCCTGCCTAAACCGGGCAGTTGGATGGACGTGCTCAAAGGCGTGTTCGGTTTCCTGTTCCTCGGTACGGCGGTGCTGATGATTCGCCCGGTGGTCGACGAAAGCCTGTGGATTGGCCTGTGGGGCGCCTTGGCGCTGGTGATGGCTTACTGCGGCTGGACACTGGCCCGCGAGTACGGCCTGGCGGCCAAAGTGTTCGGCGCCGGCTCCCTGGTGCTGGGCCTGTGGGGCGCCGTGCTGATGGTGGGTGCGGCCGGTGGCAGCGACGACCCGTGGCAACCGTTGAAGGTCTACGGCGGGTCCACCGTGACTGCTGCGCCGAGTGCGCACGACGCCTTCATGACCCTCAACGACCCGGCGGTGCTGCAGAGCCAACTCGACAGCGCCAAAGCCCAGGGCCAGTGGGTGCTGGTGGATTACTACGCCGACTGGTGCGTGTCGTGCAAGATCATGGAAAAACAAGTATTCGGCAAACCCGAAGTCATGGCCGCCCTGAAAGACGTGCGCCTGCTGCGCCTGGACGTCACCGCCGACAACGCCGCCAGCCGCGAACTGCTCGGCCGCTACAAAGTGCCAGGGCCACCGAGCTTCGTGTGGATCGGCCCGGACGGTGAAGAACGCCGCGCCCAACGCATCACTGGCGAAGTGGATGCCGCCGCCTTCCTGCAACGCTGGACGCACACCCGAGACGCACGCTGATGCTGACCCTGACCATCGGCACCTTCGCCATCGCCCTGAATCACCTCCTGCTGATCAGCGCGCTGATTCTCGCCACACTGGTGGGCTGGCGCGTGGCCAAGCGCGGCGGCGAGAACCCGGAGTCGGTGCTGTTCAGCCTGTTCCTGCTGGGCATGCTGGTCGCCCGCGTCAGTTTTGTACTGATGTATTGGAGCGACTACAGCCGCGACCCGTTGCAGATGGTTGACCTGCGCGACGGCGGTTTTCTCGCCTGGCCCGGCGTGATCGCGCTGGTGCTGGGTGCCCTGTTGTACGGCTGGCGCCGCCCGGCCTTGCGCAAACCGTTAAGCGCCGGCGTGATCACAGGGCTGGTGTTCTGGGGGCTGAGCAGCGTGTCCCTGAGCCTTTACGACAAGGGCGCGCAACTGCCGGATATCACCCTGCGCAATGCCAATGGCGACGTGGTGCAACTGGCCGATTACAAAGGCGGCCCACTGGTGATCAACCTCTGGGCCACCTGGTGCCCACCGTGCCGCCGGGAAATGCCGGTGCTGGAACGCGCGCAGCATCAACGGCCGGACGTGACCTTCCTGTTCGTCAACCAGGCTGAAAGCATGCAAAGCGTCAGCACCTTTCTCGCCACCCAAGGCCTGACCCTCGACAACGTGCTGTTTGATGCCAGCGGCCGGCTCGGGCAGGCCGTGGGCAGCATGGCGTTGCCGACCACCCTGTTCTACCAAGCCGATGGGCGCCTGATCAACAGCCACTTGGGCGAATTGTCCCAAGCCAGCCTGGCCCGCGCCATGGAACCCTTCGACACTGCCCCTGCCATCACAAGGACACCGACATGCCTCGACTCCGCCACCTGCTGACCCTGCTGCCGCTGACGCTCGCGGCTACCCTGGCCCAGGCCGAGGACTGGCCTGCGCCGATCAAGCAGATCGAAGCCAAGGGCGCCAAGATCCTCGGCAAGTTCGACGCGCCCAGCGGCCTCACCGGCTACGCCGCGCAATACCAGAACCGTGGCATGGCCCTGTACCTGACTGCCGACGGCAAAAGTGTGATCGCCGGTAACCTGTACGACGCCGAAGGTAAAGACCTGAGCAGCGCGCCCCTGGAAAAACTGGTGTACGCGCCGATGGCCAAGGAAGTCTGGGGCAAAATGGAAAACAGCAGCTGGATTCAGGACGGCGATAAAAACGCGCCACGTATCGTCTACCTGTTCAGCGACCCCAACTGCCCGTACTGCAACATGTTCTGGGAACAGGCACGGCCGTGGGTAAAAGCCGGCAAGGTACAGTTGCGCCACATCATGGTCGGTATTATCCGCGAAGACAGCCCAGGCAAGTCGGCCGCCCTGTTCGCCGCCAAAGACCCGCAGAAAGCCCTGGAAGCCCATGAAGCCGCCGGCAAAGGCAGCAAATTGCAGGCGCTGGAAAAAATTCCGGCGCCGATCGAGGCCAAGCTCGATGCCAACATGAAGTTGATGGAGGAGCTGGAATTGTCAGCAACGCCAGCGATTTTCTATCTGGATGACAAGGGCGGCTTGCAGCAACAGCAAGGCGCGCCATCGCCGGACAAGCTGGCGAAGATTCTGGGGCCGAAGTAATCGGCGTTTCCCTGAGCCTGTTTCAGGCTTGCCTAACAGAAAGCGAGCACAACAATTCATAGAAGCCTGGATGAAGGTTTGCGCTTGACGCAGAAAATCCGATGCCCAACCAGGCATCGGATTTTATTTCATGAAGCCAACGATCAGATCATAAACATAGCTGTTTGAGATCAGGCACGTCTGCCAGATGTCTCTTTGCGCTACCGCCGATTGGCGACTTCGAGATCCGCCTCATCCTCACCGAGGCCAGAGAGGTGAGTGCCTTTGATCAACGGCCCATAACGGCGGCTGAATTCCCCGTTATAGGGCACGTGGTCTTTGCTGATCCCGCGGTCCCAATTCACCGACCATGTCATCAGGCCCTTGATCGACAACCCTTTGTCGTACAAACGCTTGAATGCATTGGTCACGGCTGCGGGGTTGATCACATAACCGGTGGCGGCTGCATCGACGTTAGCCGGTAGGCCAATGACGAACTTGTCCGCCGGGATTTTAGTAAACCCTCGCGTTCCGCTCACCAGACTTTCGGTCAGGTAAAACAGGAAATCCTCTTTCATTGCGTCGTTGTTCTGGGCAATCCAGGCACCGTTGCCGTTGTTGACCTCCTGCACCCAGATCCCGTCGCCCCCCTGGTTGTAATACTGCGGGGCAATGAAGTCGTAATAGCCTTCCAGCGCCTGGATGTAACCGACGTATTTACCGGCGGTGGTCAGGTAAGGAAACTCCGGCGCCATGCTGATAATGAAGTGTTTGCCTTCACCGGCGTAATGGTCCTTGACCAGTTTCAACGCGGCGGGCAGGACAGTCTTGTTGTCGGCGAAATCAATCGCGCTCTGCTCAAGATCGATGTCCAGGCCATCAAAGCCATAGGTTTCCACCAGGCGGATAATCTCGTTGGCCAATGGCTGTTCGTTGCCTTTATGCAACTCGATGTGCGCATCGGCGCCGCCAAGGGAAATCAGCACCGCCCTGCCCTGGCTGTTCAGCACGCCCACCTGGCGGCGGAACTCGGCGTCGGAAAGGTTGTACGGCTTGAACGTTGGGATACCGTTGCCTTTCATGAAGGCCACGGCCACCACGTTGTAATCCGTCGGCACGTCCGCCAGGCTCATGTTGGCAAATTGGCCACGCTGGTAGCCGTCGCTCGCGCCGGCAGGCCAGTTGTGCCAGAAGCCCATGAGGATCTTTTTGCCGGCAATGCTCGGCATCAGCGAAGCGACATCGTTCAGCGGTGATTTCAGTAAGGTGAAGTCAATCTTTGACATGTTCTAATCCTTCAGAACGTATGGGTTTAACGGCGCGGGCTTATTTGAAGTCCACGTCGAAGGCTTGATAGAAGGCGTTGCCGGTGTTGGCGACGATCCACATCAACACGATCACATGCTTGCCCTTTTTGTTGGCCGGCAGTTTCACTTCGTGATTGACCTTGGCCTTCAGTTCACCTGGATGACTGAAGTACGGCACCTGGGTATAGAAGTCTTCGGCGAACGGCTGGGTTTCCAGTTGTGCGCGGGTGATGCGCTGTTTCGGATCCCAGCCATCCTTGGTGATCAGCCAACGATAGCCACGGGTGGTGTGCGGCGCGGTGTATTCCCAGGTGACCTTGAAGGTCTGACCCGGATCGACATTGAGCAGCGGCCAGGTGAAGGCGCGGTTGAGTTTCTTGGCCATTTCCTCGTTGGTGAAGTTGATGCAGTCACGGGCATCGGTCTTGCCGCCGCTGAGGATGAAGCCGTCGGCTGGTGGGATGACGCTGTCACTGTCGGTTTGATAAGGCGCCGGGAACGGACCGGCAATCAGTGCCGGAAAGTTCTTGCCGCCTTCCATTTCATTGACCTGCCAGGTTGCCAGCAGACCGAGATCCACGGCGACTGCGCCACGGCTGGAAGGGGATGTGACACGACCATGGCGAAGAGGTGTCTGGGTTTGTGGTTTATTCATTGGTTACTCCATTGCTATTGATTAAGAACTCTCCTTTCTTGAAGGAGAGAATCTCAACCTAACGGAGTTGCTTTTTTTTTCCACAGGCCCGTTTTTCACTCATTTTCTTTTCAGGAGACGATAAACCCGAAAACACTGTATATAAAAACAGTGAAATGGAAATCACGTACACCACCAGAGGTCAATTTCCTACGATCCAAGGCGCAAATAAGCACAGCTACTCTCACTTTTGAACAGCGCAAAAGTCAGCAAAACGCTCTTGCCCCACCACTCGGCACCTCAGATCAAGATCAAAAGCAAAGCTGAGGCGGCCTGACAGCCGGCCTGATCTCTGAAGCTGAACTCAATCAAATGTGGGAGCGGGCTTGCCCGCGAAGGCGTCGGCTCAGCAAACATTGACGTTGACTGACCCACCGCTTTCGCGGGGATGTGGCGGCCTTTCAGAGTTGTGCAGATACCTATGCACGCATGAGCCAGATAAGCTTCTCCGACTTGGAACGGTTACTGACAGGAACAAGATCTGCCCCCGCGCCAGGGCACCATCGTCGATGCCACGATTATTCATGCTCCCAGCTCAACCATGAACGAGGAAGGTCAGCGTGATCCTGAGAGGCACCAGCCCCAAAAAGGTAACCCGTGCCACTGTGGAATAAAGGCCACTATCGGCGCCGATGTGGGTTGTGCGTTAAGCAACGCTGAAAGTCGTTTTCGTTTCGACTCACAGCGCGCTCGCCGCCAGTTGTTCCAGGGTTCCTTAAAGCCCTTCCAACTCCGCCATCAAATCACTCAACCGATCCACCTTCTCGGCACTGATCTCATTCGCCGCCAACCCATCAATGTACTCAGCCAACTCCGCCACCGTGCTGCACTCGAACATCGCCCGTAGCGGCACATCGCGTTGCAGGGTTTTCTGCACGCGGGAGGCAATCTGCGTGGCCAGCAACGAGTGCCCGCCCAGTTCGAAGAAGTTGTCCTGTACCCCCACCCTTTCGACTTTCAGCACCTCGGCCCAAATCGCAGCCAAGGTGGTTTCCAGCGCGTTGCGCGGTGCCTGGTAAGCCTGGCTGTGCAACTGGCCGATCTCCAGTTCCGGCAAGGCCTTGCGGTCCAGCTTGCCGTTGGCGTTCAGCGGCAGGCGTTCGAGCCATAGCCAATGCAGCGGCACCATGTATTCCGGCAGCTCGGTACGCAAGCGTTGCTTGATGCGGTCCAGGCGATCACTTGGGTTCAACGCTTCATCAGCCGCCACCAGATAGCCGACCAAGTGCTTGCCGTTAACGCCTTCCTGCACGCCGACGGCCGCATCGCGTACTTCCGGTTGTTCATGCAAGCGCGCTTCGATTTCACCCAGCTCTATGCGATAACCGCGAATCTTCACCTGATGGTCGATACGCCCCACGTACTCCAGCACGCCATCGCTGCGCCGACGTGCGAGGTCGCCGGTGCGGTAGAGCCGATCGCCCGGCGCGCCAAACGGGTTGGGCACAAAGGCTTGCGCCGTGCGCAGCGGGTCACTGACATAACCACGGCCGACACCGCTGCCGGCCACACACAACTCGCCAACCGCGCCCTGCGGCACCAACGCCAGTGCACCATCAAGCACGTACAACCGGTTGTTATCCGTGGGTGTACCAATTGGCAGGTAGGTGCCACGGGTCGACGCCAGGTCGACGCGGAAGAATGCCACGTCATCCGAACATTCCGCCGGCCCATAGGCATTCACCAAACCAATCGCTGGGTAGCGCAGCAACCATTGGTGCGCCAGCTCCGGCGGCATCGCCTCCCCCGTCGGCAGCATCCAGCGCAGGCCGTCCAGGCGCATGCGCTCCTGGGCCAGCATGCCCTGGATCAGTGACGGCACGCTTTCCAGCACGGTAATGCCCTGGGCCTGCACATGCGCCAGCAAACCTTGCGGATCATGGGCAATGGTGTTCGGCACGATATCCACCCGCGCACCGAACAGCGGCGCCGCCAGGAACTGCCACACAGAAATGTCGAAGCTTTGCGAGGCCGTCTGAGCGATCACATCGGTCTCGCTCAGTTGCAGATACGGCACCTTGCTCAACTGGTTGTTGAGCATGCCGCGCTGCTCGACCATTACGCCTTTGGGCAAGCCGGTCGAACCCGAGGTATAGATCACGTAGGCAAGGTTGTCCGGGCCGCTGTAGACGCCCGGGTTTTCGCCCCGGCCGGGCACGTCTTCCCACACCAGCATCTGGCAGGCGGTGCCCTCGAGCAATTCAATCGCCTGCTCGCGGCAAGCCTCGGTGCACACCAGCAACGGCGTACGGCTCAGGTCAATGATGCGACGCAGGCGCGAGCGTGGCAGGCCCGGGTCCAACGGCACATAACCGGCACCGGCCTTGAAGCTGCCGACGAGCATGCCCAGCAAGTCGAGGTTACGCTCGGCCAGCAACGCCACCGGTTGATCCAGCCCGACGCCCGCAGCGATCAGCGCGTGCCCCAGGCCGTTACTGCGGCGATTCAACGTGTCATAGGTCCACTGCTGGTCGAGGCAACTGGCGGCGATGCGTTGCGGATGCTGCGCCACCTGGGCTTCGAACAACTCGATGTAACTGCGCTCCAGCGGATAGTCATGCTCGCTCTGGTTGCAGCCTTGCACGAGGAATTCACGTTCCGGTTCGCCGATCAACGGCAGCTCGGCCATGTCGCCGTGGAAGCCCTGCACCAGCGCCAGCAACAGGCGTTTGAACTCAGCGAGCAGGCCTTGCACGGTGGTTTCGTCGAAGTAGCGCTGGTCGTAGGACAGATGTAAACCGAGGTCATCGCCCGGATAGCACACGGCGGTCAGCGGGAAGTTGGTGTGGGTGCGGCCCGAATCCGAGGTGGCATTCAAGTGTTGCGCGCGGTCCAGTACCGAGACGTCCACCGGTGCGTTTTCAAACACAAACAGGCTGTCGAACAGCGGCTGGCCCTTGGGCAGCTCACTGTGCTCCTGGATAGTCACCAACGGCAGGTATTCGTACTCGCGCAGCTGCATGTTGCTGTCGAGCAAGCCACCCAACCACTGGCGCACGCTGCAAGGCTGGTCGTCCTCGGGCAGTTTCACCCGCAGCGCAACGCTGTTGATAAACAAGCCGACAGTGCGTTGCATTTCCGGCATGTCCACCGGGCGCCCGGCCACGGTGACACCGAACAGCACGTCACGATCGCCGCTCACGCGGCGCAGCACCAGCGCCCATGCCGCCTGGGCGAAGGTGTTGACGGTGAGTTGATGGGCCTGCGCCAATTCACGCAGTTGCGCACCGTCACGGGCATCGAGGCGCGTGTAACAGTCGCCCACCACCATGCCACCGCTATGACCGGCATGTTCACGCAGGAACGGCCGGTCGCTGGGGATCGGTGTCGTGCGCTCGAAGCCTTGCAGGTTGCGTTGCCACCACTGGCGCGCTTCGGCAAGGTTCTGGCGTTGCAGCCAGGCGATGTAGTCGCGGTAGCGCGGCGGCGTGGCCAATTGCGCATCGCGGCCTTCGCCGAGGGCCATGTAGATCTCGAAGAAGTCATTCATCAGCAGCGAACGGCACCAGGCATCGATCAGGATGTGGTGGTTGCTCATCATGAACCAGTAGCGCGCTTCGCCGACGCGGATAAGCCGCAGGTGGAACGGCGCCTGGTTGAGCAGATCAAACCCGGCTTCGCGCTCCTGCTTGAGCAGCGCTTGCAGACGCGGTTCCTGTTCGCGTTGAGGGTCAGCGCTCCAGTCCAGGTATTCAATCGGCGTGCTGCCCGGCTTGTGGATCACTTGCAGCATGTCTTCGCTGACGTTCCAGCAGAACGACGCACGCAAGGCTTCATGCCGCGCGATCACGGCCTGCCAGGCCTGCGCAAAACGCGCGGGGTCCAGCGCGCTGTTGATGCGGTAGCGGTCCTGCATGTAATAGAGGCCGGTGCCCGGCTCCAGCAGGGTGTGCAGCAGCATGCCTTCCTGCATCGGGGTCAGCGGGTACACGTCTTCGATGGCGCTGGCCGGAACCGGCAAGGCGTCCAGTTGGGATTGCTTCAACCGCGCCAGCGGGAAATCGGATGGCGTGACGCCTCCGGCCGCGGCGTTGAGGCAGTGTGCGATCAGGCTGTGCAATTCGCTGAGGTAGGCATCGGCCAATGCGCGGATGGTCGGCTGATCGTGGCGTTCGCGGCTGAAGGTCCAGCGCAGTACCAGTTCGCCGCCATAGACTTGGCTGTCGACGCTCAACGCAGTGGGCAACACGGCATCCGGGTCATGGGCCTGGCCGGCCGATTCATCCAGCGGGTGGAACAGCGCGTCGGCGCCGAAGCCCTGGTCAAACTGGCCGAGGTAGTTGAAGGTGATGTCGGCGCTTGGCAGTGCGGCCAGGGTCTGCTTGCACAGGTCATCGGCCAGGTAGCGCAGTACGCCATAGCCCAGACCTTTGTGCGGCACGCCGCGCAGTTGCTCCTTGATGGCCTTGATCGCGTCTCCCGGCTCGCCTTGCGGCGTCAGGCGCAGTGGATAAGCGCTGGTGAACCAGCCGACGCTGCGGGTCAGGTCGATGTCATCGAACAGGGCTTCGCGGCCATGGCCTTCGAGCTGGATCAAGGCCGAATCATGGCCGCTCCAGCGGCACAGCACGCGCGCCAAGGCAGTCAGCAGCAGGTCGTTGACCTGGGTGCGGTAGGCGCTCGGCGCCTGTTGCAACAATTGGCGGGTGTGCTCGACATCCAGGCGCACGCTGACGGCGTCGGCATCGCGATGACGCAGCGAACCCTGTGGTCGATCCACCGGCAAGGCCACCTTCGGGCCGGCCAACTGCTCCTGCCACACGCTCAGCTCTTCGCGCAGAGATTCGCTGCTGCCGTAGGCCTGCAAGCGCGCGGCCCAATCGCGCAACGCGCTGGTCTTGGCAGGCAGGCTGACGGACTGGCCGTCGCTCAGTTGGCGGTAGACCGTTTGCAGATCCTCCAGCAACACGCGCCACGACACGCCGTCCACCACCAGGTGATGGATCGCGATCAGCAGGCGTTGCTGACCTTGCGGGCCATCCACCAGCAAGGCGCGCAGCAGCGGGCCGTGCTCAAGGTCAAGGCTGCGCTGGGTGTCGGTGAACAGCGCGGTGCAGTGCTGCATATCGCGCACTTGCGCCTGCATCAGCACGCCGCCCTGCGGTACGGCCAGGTGCTCGGCATGCCATTGGGCGTCGCGTCGGGTGAAGCTCAGGCGCAGGGCATCGTGGTGTTCCAGCACCGCCAGCAACGCTTGCTCCAGGCGATGCGGCTCGAGCAGTTGCAGCGGTTTAAGCACCAACGCCTGGTTCCAGTGCTGACGATTCGGGCGATCGGTCTCGAAGAACCAATGCTGGATCGGCGTAAGGCCCGCGCTGCCAGTGAGCACACCTTGTTCAGCCGTGACCTGCTCGGAGCGGGTCGCAACGGCCGCCAGGGTGTGCACGGTCTGGTGCTGGAACAGGTCGCGAGGCGTGAAATGAATCCCGGCCTGGCGCGCACGGCTGACCACCTGGATCGACAGGATCGAGTCGCCGCCCAGCTCAAAGAAGTTATCGTGCAAGCCGACTTGCGGCACGTTCAGCACGGCGCACCAGATAGCCGCCAGGGTTTGCTCCCGCTCGTTGCGCGGCGCGACGTACTCCTGGCGGTTGGCTTCGGGGTCCGGTTGCGGCAAGGCGCGGCGGTCGAGCTTGCCGTTCGCGGTCAGCGGCATGCAGTCCAACACAATCAGGTGCGCGGGCACCATGTAGTCCGGCAGTTGCGCCTTGAGGTGTGCCTTCAGCGCGTCACGCAATGTGCCGGGGTCTGCGTCGCTGACCAGATAGGCCACCAACTGCTTGCCACTGGGCGAATCCAGCGCCAGCACCACCGCTTCGCGCACCGCTGCGTGTTCCAGCAGACGGGTTTCGATTTCACCCAGTTCGATGCGGAAACCACGAATTTTCACTTGATGGTCGATCCGACCCAGGTATTCCACCAGGCCATCGGCGCGTTGGCGCACCAGGTCGCCCGTGCGGTACAGACGGCCGCCATGCCCCGTGAACGGGTCGGCGACAAAACGCTCGGCCGTCATGCCCGCACGCTCGTGATAACCCTGGGCCAAACCGGCGCCGCCAACATACAACTCGCCGGTCGCACCTTGCGGTACCAGGGCCAGGTCGGCGTCGAGAATGTAGGCCACGCGGGCGCCGATGATGCTGCCGATCGGCACACTGGCAGCGCCCTCCTCCAGGTATTGCGGCGCCAAACAGGCCAGCGGCATCACCACGGTTTCGGTCGGACCATAGGCGTTGAAAAACACCGCCGGCTGGAACGCTGCGCGGATACGCTGCAAGTGCTCGCCGGTCAGCGCTTCGCCACCGGTGATGCACATGCGCACCGGCAACGTCTGGTGCTGGGTGGCCAGCCATTGCGCCAACTGGCTGCCGTAACTCGGGGTAAAACCCAGCACGTTGATACGATGGGTGCGGATCAGCGCACAGATTTCTTCGGCATCCCACTGCCCCTGGGCGCGCAACACCACCTGCGCACCACTGAGCAGCGGCACCAGCAAACGTTCGGTGGCGGCGTCGAAGTTGATCGAATAAAAGTGCAGCTCGCAGTCGTCCGGGCGCATGCCGAAGCGCGCGATCACGGCTTGGCAATGCATGGCGATTTCACCGTGGGAGACCACCACGCCTTTGGGCTTGCCGGTGGAGCCGGAGGTGTAGATCAAGTAGGCCGGATGTTGCGGCACGCTGAGAAACGGCAGCGCGTCGGCCGGGTAATTGGCCAGCACCGGCAGGTCATCTTCCAGGCACCAGCAAGCCACGCTCACCGGCAATTCGCCGAGGGCCTCGAACATCGCTGCATCACTGAGCAGCAGCCCGATACCACTGTCTTCGATCATGTAGTGCAGGCGGTCCAGCGGGTATTCCGGGTCGAGCGGCACATAGGCACCGCCCGCCTTGAGGATCGCCAACAGCCCGATGACCATTTCCAGCGAACGCGGCAGCGCCAGGCCGACGCGCACCTGCGGGCCGACGCCACGCTCGCGCAGCATCCACGCGAGGCGATTGGCGCGGCTGTCCAGTTCGCGGTAATTGAGGGTTTCCCCGGCGAAGGTCAAGGCAGCGGCATCGGGACGGGCTGCTGCCTGTTGGCTGAACAGTGAATGCAGGCACTGGTCGAGGCGATGCACGCCGGGCTCGACGCCCAGGCTGTCGTGCAATGCGCGCTGCTCGACGGCAGTCAGCAACGGCAGTTCGCTGAGGCGCTGTTCGGGGCCTGCGATCAACGCGTGCAGGAGGTTGCGCCAATGTTCCGCCATGCGCGCAATGCGCGGTTCGTCGAACAGGTCGGTGCTGTAGGTCAGGCAGCAACCCAGGCGATGGTCGAGGTCGGTGACTTCCAGGTTGAGGTCGAACTTGGTCGCGCGCGCATCGTTGGCCAGGTACTCGACGGTCATGCCGGCCAGTTGGCGGCTTTGCTGGAACTCCCAGCGCTGCACGTTGCACATCACCTGGAACAGCGGGTTGTAGGCCGCGCTGCGCGGAGGTTGCAGGGCTTCCACCAAATGGTCGAATGGCAGGTCCTGATGGGACTGGCCTTCGATCACCGTGTGGCGCACGTGCTCGAACAACTCGCCAACCGTCATCTGCCCGTTGAGCTGGCAACGCAACACCTGGGTGTTGAGGAACGCACCGATCAACCCTTCGCTTTCCGGGCGAATTCGGTTGGCCACGGGCGCGCCGATGCGCAGGTCGGTCTGGCCGCTGTAGCGGTAGAGCAACACGGCCAGGGTAGCCGTCATGGTCATGAACAGGGTCAGGCCACGCTCGGCGTTAAAGGCACGCACGCGAGCGGCCAGATCGTCGCTCAGGTCGAAGCGGTACAACTCGCCCTGATGGCTTTGCACCGGTGGCCGTGGGCGGTCGCCGGGCAGTTCGAGCAATGGATGCTCGTGGCCCAGTTGTGCGGTCCAGTAGTCCAGTTGGCGCTGGCGCTCACCCGATTCCAGCCACTGGCGTTGCCAGACGCTGTAGTCGAGGTATTGCACGGGCAACGGCGCCAGCGGTGAGTCGCGCTCGTCAATAAAGGCTTCGTACAGCGCGCTGAGCTCACGGGCGAAAATGTCCATGGCCCAGCCTTCAGTGACGATGTGGTGCAGGGTCAGCACCAGGTAGTGTTCCTGCTCCCCGGCCTTGACCAGGCAGGCGCGCAACAGCGGCCCGGTTTCCAGGTTGAATGGCGTGTGCGCTTCCTGATCGGCCAGGTGTTGCAGACGCTGCTGGCGCTCGCTGTCATGCAGCGCCGAGAGATCCTGCCAGCCCATGCGCAAGCCGGGTTGCGGCGCGACCTTCTGATAAGCCACCCCGTTGATGCTCGGAAAGGTGGTGCGCAGGGTTTCGTGACGCATGATCAGCGCCTGCAACGCCGCCTCGAAACGCCCCACATCGAGCACGCCACGCAGGCGGGCCATGCCGCCGACGTTGTAAGCCGGGCTGTCGGGCTCCATTTGCCAGAGGAACCACATGCGCTGTTGGGAATAGGACAACGGCACCGGCTCGCGGCGGTCGACCCTGGCGATGGCGGTTTGCTGGTTGCGCTGACCCGAGGCCTGGATAATGCCGACTTGCTCGGCAAATGCGCCCAGCTCACTGGCTTCGAACAAGGTGCGTAACGGCAACTCGACGTCGCAGGCCTGGCGGGTGCGGGAGATGATTTGCGTGGCCAGCAACGAGTGGCCGCCGAGGGCGAAGAAGTCGTCGTGCAGGCCGATACGCGGCAAGCCGAGCACTTCGCGCCAGATGCCTGCAATCTGCTGCTGCAAGGGTGTTTCCGGTTCAACATGTTCGCGGCGTTGCCACACCGGCTCCGGCAACGCACGACGGTCGAGTTTGCCGCTGGGGCTCAAAGGCATGGCGTCCAGGTGCATCAACAGCGCAGGCACCATGTACTCCGGCAGCTCAGCCGCGAGGGCGGTTTTTAGCGCCTGCTCGTCCAGCTCGGCAGGGGCGGTGTAGTAGGCGATCAACTGTGCGTCACGCACCAGCACCACCGCTTGGGCGATACCGTCCAGCGCCAACATACGGGCTTCGATTTCTTGCGGTTCAACACGGAAACCGCGCAACTTGACCTGCTGATCCAGGCGCCCGAGGTATTCGAGCACGCCGTCGGTACGCCAACGCGCACGGTCACCGGTGCGATACAGGCGTGCGCCCGTTTGGCTAAACGGGTCGGCAACAAAACGCTCTGCCGTGAGCCCGGCACGGCCAAGGTAACCGCGCGCCAGGCCGATGCCGCCGATGCACAGTTCGCCGGGCACACCGGCGGGTAACGGGTTGAGTTGCTCGTCCAGCACGCGGCAGATCACATTGCCCAGCGGCCGGCCAATCGGCGAACGCTCGCCGTCTTCCGCGCGGCAATGCCAGTGGGTGACGTTGATCGCGGTTTCAGTCGGGCCATAGCGGTTGTGCAGCTGCACCGCCGGCAACGTCGCCAACACGCGATTACGCAACTCGGCGGGCAAGGCTTCGCCGCCGGAGAACAGACGACGCAGGCTGGTGCATTCGGCCACCAATGGTTCATCGATGAACAACTGCAACAGCGGCGGCACAAAGTGCAGCGTGGTCACGCCATGCGCTTGCACCAGCTGCGCGATGCGCTGCGGATCACGGTGCTCGCCTGGCCCCGCCAGCACCAGACGGCAACCGGCAATCAGCGGCCAGAAGCATTCCCACACCGACACGTCGAAACTGATCGGCGCTTTTTGCAGCAGCACATCGCTGTCGTTCAGTTGATAAGTGGCCTGCATCCACTGCAAGCGTTCAGCCAGGGCCGCATGGGTATTGCCCACACCTTTGGGCTGGCCGGTGGAACCGGAGGTATAAATCACGTAGGCGAGGTTGTCGCCATTGAGGTGCAGGCCCGGTGCCTGGGTGGGCCAGCTGTCGAGGTGCAGGCTGTCCATGGCGATCACGCCCACGCCCTCGGTCGCCGGCAGGAGTGCCAGCAGTGAGGTTTGGGTCAGCAGCAGGTGCACGCCACTGTCCTTGAGCATGTAGGCCAAGCGGTCGGCAGGGTAATCCGGGTCGAGCGGCACATAGGCGCCACCGGCCTTGATGATGGCAAGCAGGCCGATCAGCAGTTGCGGTGAGCGCTCGGCGGCGATGGCCACGCACACATCCGGGCCGACGCCTTTGTCACGCAGGTAGTGGGCCAGGCGGTTCGCCTGGGTGTGCAGTTCGGCGAAAGACAGGCTGGCACCCTGCCAAACCAGTGCGGTGTTATCCGAGGCCTGGTGGTCGAGCAACTCGGGTAACCAGCGTTGTGCCGGGGTGCACGGCGCTTCGCTCCACTGCAGCGCGTGGTCGTGGTGCATCAGCATCAGGTCGCCGATGGCCTGCTCGGGGTGATCGCACACGGCTTGCAGCAGGTTGATGAAGTGCTCGGCGAGGCGTTGGATCGTGCCGGGGTCGAACAGCTCATCGGCGTAGTCGAATGCCAGGCTCAACCGCCCATTACGGTCTTCTTCACTGTGCAGTTGCAGGTCGAACTTGGCTTCGCGGCTGTGCCACGGCAATTCATCGGCGAGCAGGCCCGGCAGGCGGCGCAGGGCACTCAAGTCGCGCTGCTGGTGGTTGAACATGACCTGGAACAGGCCTTGTTCACGGGCTTGCGGGAAGGCTTCGAGGAGCTGTTCAAACGGCAGGTCCTGATGAGCCTGGGCCCCCAAAGCGGCCTGGCGCGTTGCTGCCAACAGCGCATTGAATGGCAGTCGCCCGTCCAGCTCGGCGCGCAGCACTAAAGTGTTGATGAAGAAACCGACCAGGCCTTGAGTTTCCTGGCGCGGACGGTTGGCACTGGGCACACCGATGCGGATGTCGCGCTGACCGCTGTAGCGATAGAGCAGGCTCTGGAACGCTGCCAGCAACAGCATGAACGGGGTGGATTGATTGGCCTGGGCGGTCTGGCGAATCGCTGCGCTGAGGCTTGCCTCCAGACGCACACTATGGCGCGAGGCGCTATGCCGCTGTTGCGCCGAACGTGGGTGATCGGTGGCCAGGCTCAGGGGTGGGTGTTCCTCGCCCAACTGGGTTTTCCAATACGCCAGTTGCCGCTGGCCTTCACCCTCGGCCAGCCATTGGCGCTGCCAGCTGCCGTAGTCGGCGTAGTGCAGGGCCAGCGGCGGCAACGCCAGGGTTTGGCCTTGAGACAAGGCCGCGTACAGCTGCGAAAATTCGTCGATCAGCACATTCAGCGACCAACCGTCGGCGATGATGTGGTGCAGCGTCACCAGCAGTTGATGGTCCTCATCGTCCAGGCGCACGAGGGTCACCCTCAGCAGCGGGCCGTTTTCCAGGTCGAACGGGGTGCGCGCGGCATCTTCGCGGAGCTGTTGCGCGCGGGCTTCGCGTTCGGTGCCGGGCACGTCGTTGAGGTCAATGACGTGCAAATCGAACGCTGCGTTTGCATCTACCCGCTGGAAAGCCTGGCCATCGCGTTCATAGAAGCGTGTACGCAAGGCTTCGTGGCGCTCGATCAAGTGCTGGAAGCTGGCGCGCACGGCGCCTGGGTCCAACGCTCCGCGCAAACGCAGGGCGCCGGGAATGGTGTAGGCGCTGCTTTGCGGGTCGAGTTGCCAAGTGATCCACAGGCGGTTTTGCGCCAGCGATTGCGGCAGGGCTTCGCGGCGTGACAGGGCACCCATCGCCCCTTGGGCGACAGCGCCGTCTTGCTGCAATTGCGCGACAGTCGCGGCAAAGGTCGCCAGGGTTGGCGCCTCGAACAGCATGCGCAGGTTCAGCTCCAGCCCCAGGGTTTCACGCAGATGCGCGACCACTTGGGTGGCGGTGATGGAGTTACCGCCGAGCAGGAAGAAATGATCATCGTCCGTCACGCTTGCGACGTGCAACTGCTCGCACCAGATCGCCGCGATCTGGCTGTGCAGTGCGGATGCCAGCGCCGTGTCACTCGCCTGTGTGCGCAGGCCCGGAAACTGCGCGTAGCTGTCGAGGCTGCCATCGGCATGGCGAATGGCACACGCCGAACGCTGCAACTTGCCGCTGGACGTCTTCGGCAAGGCACCTGGGTTGAGCAACACCACCACGCTCGGGGCTTCTTGATAAGCCTCGGCCACCGCTTGGCGGATCGCCTTGATCAGCGCGTCGGGCGGCAGGATTTTCTGCACGCTGCGGCTGATTTCTGCGGCAATGCCAATGCCTTCCAGGCCCTGGTCATTCACCGCAAAGGCAGCGACGCGGCCCTTGCGCACCACTTCCACTTCGCGCTCGATGGTTTGTTCGATGTCCTGAGGGTACAGGTTGTGCCCGCGCACGATCAGCAGGTCTTTCAGGCGGCCGGTGATGTACACCTCACCGTCACGCATAAAACCCAGGTCACCGGTGCGCAGCCAGGTGCGACCCGCGTGTCGCACGAATGTCTTGGCTGTGGCTTCGGGGTTGCGCCAGTAGCCGTGGGCGATGCTCGGCCCGCTGGCCCACAGCTCACCGACGGTGTTTTCGCCCAGTTCGGTGAGGGTGCCAGGGTCGGCGATCAGCACCGCGTGTTCCGGCTGGCTGGTGCCGCAGCTCATGATTGCACTGCCCTGCCCAGGCTCGGCACGGTTGGCGGCGAGGGCCCGCTCGTCCAGGCGCAAGGCCGGGATGCCCCGGCCACGGGAGCCGCCAGCGACAAACAGGGTCGCCTCGGCCAGCCCGTAGGAGGCGAAGAAATTGTTCGAGGTGAAGCCGCAGGCGGCGAACTTCTCGGCGAAGCGCTCCAGGGTGTCGAGGCGGATCGGCTCGGAACCCGAATACGCTACCCGCCATGCGCTCAAGTCCAAGCGCTCCAGGGCGGACTCGCTGACCCGCTCACTGCACAGGCGATAGGCGAAATCCGGCCCGCCGCTGATGGTGCCGCCGTATTCGCTGATCGCCTCCAGCCAGCGCAACGGCCGAGCGAGGAAGTACGCCGCCGACATCAACACACACGGCACGCCGCTGAAAATGGGTTGCAACAAGCCGCCGATCAGACCCATGTCGTGGTACAGCGGCAACCAGCTGACGATCACGTCATCCGGGTTGAGGTCGATGCCGAAGCCGCGACGGATCAGCACTTCGTTGGCGACCAGGTTGCCATGGCTGACCTGCACGCCCTTGGGCAGCGCAGTGGAGCCCGACGTGTATTGCAGGAAGGCGATGTGGTCGGCGTGCAGCTCGGGCTCGATCCAGCGATCGGCAATCAGGCTGTCCAAGGTGTCGACACTCAGCAGCGGCGGCGCGTTCTCGATCTGTGCCAGGCCATCGCCCAGGCTGGCTATGGTCAGCAGCAAGCGTGGCTCAGCGTCGGCGATGATCGACAGCAAGCGCTCCTGATGATGGCGGCGGGTGGACTCCGGCGGGTAAGCCGGCACGGCGATCACCCCGGCGTAAAGGCAACCAAAAAACGCCGCCACGTAGTCCGGGCCACTGGGGAACAACAGCACTGCACGATCCCCCAACGCCGCATTCGCCTGCAAGGCGGCGGCGATGGTGCGGGCGCGCTGATCCAGGTCGCGGTAACTGAGTACAACGCTGTGCTCGGCCGACTCGGCAAGAAAGCGCAGAGCCACCTGGTCCGGGGTTTGCGCGGCGCGGCGTTGAAGGGACTGGACCAATGTGCGGGGAAGTTCGAAGGCGTCCATCATGGGTTCCTGCCTGAAATCGGCTTACGGGAAAATCGGGAAAAAGAGTGCTTTCAGCGGGCGGCTAGCGGCCGCGTCGCGCCATTGCGCCAGCGGGCCAGGTGCCCGTCGGCGTAGCGCCGCAGGCAGCGCAGCACGGCGCTTTCGTGCTGCACGAGGAAGAAGTGGTGGCCGTCGAACATGTCGAGGGAAAAGCCGCTGGCGGTGTCTGCCTGCCAGTCGAGCAACTGGTCGGCGCGCACGCTGTCCTGCTTGCCGCCGAACACATGGATCGGCATGCCCAGCGGCGCGCGCTGGCCGTAGGTGAAGCTGCCGCACAGCAGGAAGTCGGCGCGCAGGATCGGCAACATCAACTGCATCAGCTCGGGGTTGGTCAGCGCTTCTTCGGCGGTGCCCTGCAATTCGCGCAGGCGGGCGATCAGTTGCGCATCCGACTTTTCGACGGCGTATTCGCTGACATCACGGCGGGCCGGGCCGGCGGTGCCGGAGGCAAACAACGCGAGCGGTGCGGGGCAGCCGCGTTCACGCAGGGCGTGCGCCAGCTCGAACGCCAACAGGCCGCCAAGGCTGTGGCCGAACAAGGCATACGGGGCATCCAGGTCCCGACTGATTTCTTCGGCCAGCTGTGCCGCCAAGGTTTTGATGTCGCGCTGCAACGGCTCGTCCATGCGCATGCCGCGCCCTGGCAATTCCAGCGGGCACACCTGCAACCAATCCGGCAGCGCCCGGCGCCAACGCGCATAGACCATAGCGCTGGCCCCCGAATACGGCAGGCAAAACAGGCGCAGTCGAGTCGAGACGCTCATCGTATGAGGGCTCCAGACTTAACGCGGTATGCACGATAGAAACCCATGTCGTCCTCCTGCGGGCGCTGATCCTTGGCCGTTTGCAAACGGACCTGTCACCCATGAGAACGGACGGAGCGGGCAAATAATTAGTCAGCCGGGAGCAGCGAGACGGGGTTCACAGCTTCGCAAAATCCGCAGGATTAGTTCGTCTTCTCATTTGACAATCATTATCATTAAGAATAATTTGTTGCCCGATGTGCAGGAGGCCTCAGCACGGATGCCCTCCCCTAACCTCTTTTGCGACAAGGTGATTTCCATGACGGAACAAGTATCCACAGGCAGGTGCGACTCACCCCTTCTGCAGGCATTCGTCGATAATCGACTGATTCTGGTGAAGATCGCCGCGCGCATCACCGGCTGCCGCTCGCGGGCCGAAGACGTGGTGCAAGACGCCTACTTCCGCCTGCAATCGGCGCCGACGATCACCTCATCGTTCAAGGCGCAATTGAGCTATCTGTTCCAGATCGTGCGGAACCTGGCAATTGACCACTACCGTAAGCAGGCTCTGGAGCTCAAATACTCGGGGACGGAAGAGGAAGGCTTGAATGTGGTGATTCACGGCGCTTCACCGGAAACCTCCCACATCAACTTCAACACCCTGGAAAACATCGCCAGCGCCCTCACGGAGCTGCCACAGCGCACCCGCTACGCATTCGAGATGTACCGGCTGCACGGCGTACCGCAAAAAGATATCGCCAAGGAACTGGGCGTATCGCCAACCCTGGTGAATTTCATGATTCGTGATGCCCTGGTGCATTGCCGCAAGGTGTCGGGCAACCACAGCGATACGTTTGCACGGCGGGTTTGAGCACAGTGCCATTGCACTGCTTGCTGTCTGGGCTGACTTCAGCGCACCGCGGTTACGTCGATACGGTACGGTTCGAAGATTTTCAACATCTCGCCGCTATCGCGTAACCGCTTGAGCAACCCGGCAAACGCCTCGCCCGTAATCGGCGCCTTCGGCCGCACTAACGCATAGTGGTGATACACCTGGTCGATGCGCTCCGAGACCAGGAACTGCCCGGCCATGTCTGCATTGCGCACCATGAAATCACTCAAATACGAGCGTGTAACCAGTGCAATATCGGCCCGCCCGCGCGCAACCATCAGCAGGTTGCTGTCATGGGAATACGTCAACGTGGCGTTGAAGTGTTCGGCCATGTACTTGGGGTCGGGGTTGAAGTTGGCGAAGGCGTAGTGATAACCGCTGAACACCGCCAGACGCTTGCCGGCGAGGTCGGCGAAATAGCGTTGGTCGCGACCTGGCTGGCGCTCGGCGACGAAAATTTCCGCATCTTCCAGGCCCATATCGACGCTGGTGTGGGGAATGTCCTGCCAACCCCAGCTGGGGTTTTCGAAGATCGCCATGTCGACCCGGCCTTGTTCGAAATCTCGAAAGCGCCGTGGGATGGAGGTAGGCACCAGCACAAACTGGTAGTCGGTTTGCGAGGCGTTCAGCGCTTCCACCAATTGCGGCAGCAGACCGGTGTCGGCACCTTGCTCAGGCCGCACCGTGTAGGGCGGAAAATGCGCGGCGCCAATCCTCACCAATTGCCCAGCCGAAGCCGGCACCCACCACGCGGTGCCCAGTGCCCATAGAGTTAGTCCTGCAGCCAGCCGCCATGGCAAAAACATTGAGGCACGCACCGTTCAACACGTTGATGGCAATAAGCTAGGCGTTTTTGTCAGGTGAGACAACTTTCCACCGAAAAATTAATAGCTTGCGCCTCAATCAGCCTTCAGAACCATCAACAGGGCTTCTTCGGCCAGCTGTTCGAGTGTCAGGCTGCCTTCGGCGCGGAACCACGTGGTGGTCCAGGACAACGCGCCGGTCAGAAAGCGCCGGGTGATAAACACATCACCCTTGATGTAACCGGCGGCCTTGGCCTCGCCCAGCACCTGCAGCCATATTTGTTCGTACACATCACGTAGCGCCAGCACCTGGGCCTGGCCGTCGGCCGACAGCGAACGCCATTCGTAGACCAGCACCGCCATGGCTTCGCCGCTCCCGCCCATGATTGACTGCAATTCGCAGCGAATCAGCGCCAACACACGGTCGCGCACCGTGCTCGCGTCCTCGAGCGAGGCGCGCATCATCGCGGTGTTGTAATGGATGGTTTCCTCCATCACCGCCCGCAGGATCTCGTCCTTGCTCTTGAAATGATGAAAGATGCTGCCGGACTGGATGCCCACGGCGCTGGCCAGGTCACGCACCGTGGTGCGCTCAAACCCCTTGTTGCGAAACAGGTGAGCCGCGGTTTGCAGCAACTTGCCCCGTGCACTGTCAGGGTCGGTCAAATGACCGCCGTCGACCATGGTGCGCATCACCCGCAGGGCTTTTTGCTCATCCATGCTGCTCTCCTTCATTTCTACTGACGTCTTGGGCGGCAATTTAGGCCGTGGCCGCCACCCAAGCAAGCGCTTGGGCAAAACTTGTGCGTGGAGTTTACAAACCAAGCGCTTGCTTGGTAGTCTCGACGCCAGCCATTCGAGGAAGGATTTCTCATGAGCAAGACGGTTCGTATCGGCTGTGCCAGCGCCTTCTGGGGCGACACCTGCACCGCCGCCGCCCAGCTGGTGCACGGCGGCACCCTGGATTACCTGGTCTTCGACTACTTGGCGGAAGTCACAATGTCGATCCTCGCCGGCGCACGGATGAAAGACCCCCAGGCCGGCTACGCCACCGATTTCGTCGAGGTGCTCACCCCGCTGCTGGGCGACCTCCAGCGCCAGGGCATCCGCGTGATCAGCAATGCCGGGGGCATTAACCCCCAGGCTTGCGCCGCCGCACTGCAAGCAGCCTGTGACAAGGCCAACATCGCGCTGAAGATCGCCGTCCTGCTGGGCGATGATTTGCAACCCACACTCAAACAACTGCCAGGCATTACCGATATGTTCAACGGCGCGCCGCTGCCGCCGCTGTGCGTATCTGCCAATGCCTACCTCGGTGCTCCTGGGATTGCCAAAGCCCTTGAGCTGGGCGCCGATATCGTCATCACCGGCCGCGTGGTCGACAGCGCCGTGGTCAGTGCGGCGCTGGTGCATGAATTCAATTGGTCATGGCAGGACTATGACCGCCTGGCCCAGGCGGCACTGGCCGGGCACATCATCGAATGCGGCGCGCAGTGCACCGGCGGTAACTTCACCGATTGGCGCGACGTGCCGGACTACGAGCACATCGGCTTTCCCATCGTTGAGGTCAGCGCCGACGGCCAATTCACCGTCAACAAGGTCGACGGCAGCGGCGGGCTGATCAGCGAACTCAGCGTGGCCGAACAGCTGCTGTATGAGATCGGCGACCCGCGCGCCTACCTGCTGCCTGATGTGATCTGCGATTTCAGCCAGGTCAAACTGCAACAACAAGGCAAACACCAAGTTCGCCTGCACGGCGCCAAGGGCTTGCCACCTACCGACCAATACAAGGTCAGCGCCACCTACCCCGACGGGTTCCGCTGCACCGCCAGTTGCCTGATCGCCGGCATCGACGCCGTGGCCAAGGCCGAGCGGGTCAGCCAGGCGATCATCAATAAAACGTCGGAGCTGTTCAGCCAACGTGGCTGGGCGCCCTACACTGAGGTCAATATCGAATTGCTCGGCAGCGAAGCCACCTACGGCGCCCATGCCCAGCGTGACGACTGCCGCGAAGTGGTGGTGAAACTGGCCGTGCGCCACCCGAGCAAGCAGGCGCTGCTGCTGTTTGCCCGCGAGATCGCCCAGGCCGCCACCGGCATGGCGCCGGGGTTGACCGGGATCGTCGGCGGGCGACCCACCGTGTACCCCCTGATTCGGCTGTTTTCATTCCTTATCGATAAATCATCCTGTGAACCGCTGATCGAGTTCCAGGGCCAGCGCCATGCCATTGAGCTGCCTTTGACTGCGCATCTGCTCACCCCGACTGCTGCGGTCGAGCCACCCAAGCCCCAAGGCCGTGCGGATGCCAGCGTGCCGTTGGTCAAACTCGCCGTGGCGCGCTCCGGCGACAAGGGTAACCACAGCAATATCGGCGTCATCGCCCGCCATCCCGATTACCTGCCGTGGATCGCCGAGGCGCTGACCCCGGCAGTGGTCGTCGACTGGATGAACCACGTGCTCGACCCGCTGCACGGCCGCGTCGAACGCTGGTACTTGCCTGGCAGCCACAGCCTGAATTTTCTGCTGGAAAACGCGTTGGGCGGCGGCGGCATCGCCAGCCTGCGCATCGACCCCCAAGGCAAAGCCTTCGCCCAGCAACTGCTGGAAATCCCCATTGCCGTGCCGCAACACATCGCCGATCAACTCACCTAAAGGACTGTCGCCGTGGCCTTCGATTCGATCTTCAAAGCCGACCTGTTCCAGGGGCAAACCGTGATTGTTACCGGTGGCGGCAGTGGTATCGGCCGTTGCACCGCCCATGAACTCGCCGCCCTTGGCGCTCGGGTCATCCTGGTGGGGCGCAAGCCGGACAAGCTTTCGAAGGTGGCTGCCGAAATTTGCGAAGACGGCGGCACTGCCCATTGGCAGGCCTGCGATATTCGCGAGGAAGACGCGGTGAAGGCACTGGTGACGCAGCTGATTGATGACCATGGCCCGCTCCATGGCCTGGTGAATAACGCCGGCGGTCAATACCCGTCGCCACTGGCCTCGATCAACCAAAAGGGCTTTGAAACCGTACTGCGCACTAACCTGGTCGGCGGTTTCCTGATGGCGCGGGAAGTGTTCAACCAGTCCATGAGCAAGCACGGTGGAGCGATCGTCAACATGCTCGCCGACATGTGGGGCGGCATGCCCGGCATGGGTCACTCCGGCGCGGCGCGGTCGGGCATGGACAACTTCACCAAGACCGCCGCCTTTGAATGGGGTTATGCCGGTGTGCGAGTCAACGCCGTGGCGCCGGGGTGGATTGCCTCCAGCGGCATGGACACTTACGACGGCGCGTTCAAGGCGGTGATCCCGACCCTGCGTGAACACGTGCCGCTCAAGCGGATCGGCACCGAATCGGAAGTCAGCGCGGCCATTGTGTTTCTGCTCAGCCCCGCGGCGGCGTTCATCAGCGGCAGCACCCTGCGCATCGATGGCGCTGCCAGCCTGGGCAGCCGGGCCTGGCCGCTGCCCAAGGCGCAGCCACCGAGCGAACCCTTCAATGGTTTCCACCGCGCCTACCTGCCGGATGTACTCAAGGCGGAGCAATAACCTATGCCGCTCATTGAAACGCAGATCGACAGCCACAGCCCACAGTTCGCGCAAAACCGCGAAGCCATGTTGGCCGCCATCGCACAATTGCGCCAACTGGAACACAACCTGCTGAGCAAGGCACAGGAAGCCAAGCCCAAGTTCGACAAACGCGGCCAACTGCTGCCTCGCGAACGGCTCAACCTGCTACTCGACCCCGGTGCGCCGTTCCTGGAATTGGCCAGCCTGGCGGGTTACAAACTCCACGACGACAAAGACGGCAGCGCGGCCGGCGGCGGCTTGATCGCCGGCATCGGCTACGTCAGCGGCGTGCGCGTGCTGGTGGTGGCCAATAACAGCGCGATCAAGGGCGGCACCATTTCCCCCGCCGGCCTGAAAAAATCCCTGCGCCTGCAACAGATCGCGATGGAAAACAAACTGCCGGTGGTGACCCTCGCCGAAAGCGGCGGCGCCAACCTCAACTATGCGGCGGAGATTTTCGTCGAAGGCGCACGCAGCTTCGCCAACCAGGCGCGCATGTCAGCCATGGGGTTGCCGCAGATCACCGTGGTGCACGGCTCGGCCACGGCGGGCGGCGCGTATCAGCCGGGGCTGTCGGATTACGTGGTGGTGGTGCGCGGCAAGGCCAAACTGTTCCTTGCCGGGCCGCCACTGCTCAAAGCGGCGACCGGCGAAGTGGCAACCGATGAGGAACTGGGTGGCGCCGAGATGCACGCGCAAACCGCCGGCACCGCCGAATACCTGGCGGAAAACGATGCCGATGGCGTGCGCATCGTGCGCGAAATCGTCAGCCTGTTGCCGTGGGACGAGCGCCTGGGGCTTACGCCAAAACGGCCTTATACCGAACCGCTGCACCCCATCGAGGAGCTGTTGGGGCTGGTGCCCGATGATCCGAAAAAACCCTATGACGTGCGCGAAATCCTCGCGCGCCTCGCGGACGGTTCCACCTTCCTCGAATTCAAGGGTGAGTTCGATGCGCACACGGTCTGCGGCCATTTGCACATCCAGGGCCGCGCTATCGGCGTGATCGGCAATAACGGCCCCATCACGCCCAAGGGCGCCAGCAAGGCCGCGCAATTTATCCAACTGTGCGACCAGAGCCGCACGCCGCTGCTGTTCCTGCACAACACCACCGGGTTCATGGTGGGCACGGAGTCGGAGCAACAAGGCGTGATCAAGCACGGCGCGAAAATGATCCAGGCCGTGGCGAATGCCCGCGTGCCGAAACTGACCGTGGTGGTGGGCGGCTCCTACGGCGCCGGCAACTACGCGATGTGCGGCCGAGGCCTGGACCCACGGTTTATCTTCGCCTGGCCCAACAGCCGCACGGCGGTGATGGGCGGTGCGCAGGCGGGCAAAGTGCTGCGCATCGTCACCGAGGCCAAGCAACTCAAAGACGGTTTGGTGCCCGACCCCAAGGTGCTGGACATGCTGGAGCAGGTGACTGCGCAGAAACTCGACAGCCAGTCCACGGCACTGTATGGCAGCGCCAACCTGTGGGACGACGGGCTGATTGACCCACGGGATACCCGCACGCTGCTGGGGTTTCTGCTGGACCTCTGCCATGAGGCCGAGGTGCGGCAGTTGCAGCCCAACAGCTTCGGTGTGGCGCGTTTCTAACAGGAGAACAAGAACAATGATCTTTACCCAGGAACATCAGGAACTGCGCCGTACCGTCCGCGCCTTCGTCGACCGCGAGATCAACCCGCACGTGGACGAATGGGAAAAAGCCGGACGCTTCCCTATCCACGAGATCTTCCGCAAGGCTGGCGACCTCGGCTTGCTGGGCATTTGCAAGCCGGAAAAATTCGGCGGCATGGGCCTGGACTACAGCTACTCCATCGTCGCCGCCGAAGAGTTCGGCACCATTCGTTGCGGTGGCATCCCCATGTCCATCGGCGTGCAGACCGACATGTGCACCCCCGCCCTCGCCCGCTTCGGCTCCGATGTGTTACGCGACGAATTCCTGCGCCCGGCCATCAGCGGCGAGCAAGTGGGCTGCATCGGCGTCTCGGAAACCGGCGCCGGCTCCGACGTGGCCGGGCTGAAAACCCATGCGCGCAAAGACGGTGGCGACTACGTGATCAACGGCAGCAAAATGTGGATCACCAACTCGCCCAGCGCCGACTTTATTTGCCTGCTGGCTAACACCTCGGACGACAAGCCGCACATGAACAAGTCGCTGATCATGGTGCCGATGAACACGCCGGGGATCAGTGTCAGCCCACCCCTGGAAAAGCTCGGCATGCACAGCTCCGAAACCGCCCAGGTGTTCTTCGATGGCGTGCGCGTCCCGCAGCGCAACCGCATCGGCCATGAAGGCGCGGGGTTCATGATGCAAATGCTGCAGTTCCAGGAAGAACGCCTGTTTGGCGCCGCCAACATGATCAAGGGCCTGGAATACTGCATCGACAGCACCATCGACTACTGCAAGGAACGGCAGACCTTCGGCAAGGCCCTGATCGACAACCAGGTGATTCATTTTCGCCTGGCTGAATTGGCCACCGAAATCGAATGCCTGCGCGCACTCGTCTACCAGGCCACCGAGCAATACATCAAAGGCCAGGATGTGACCCGCCTGGCGTCGATGGCCAAGCTCAAGGCCGGGCGCCTGGGCCGTGAAGTCAGCGACAGCTGCCTGCAATACTGGGGCGGCATGGGCTTTATGTGGGACAACCCGGTAGCCCGTGCGTATCGCGACGTGCGCCTGGTGTCGATTGGCGGCGGCGCCGACGAAATCATGCTGGGCATCATCTGCAAACTGATGGGCACCCTGCCCGGGAAAAAAGCATGAACACCCTGCTGCTCGAACCGCATAACGGCGTGCTGCACATCACCCTCAACCGCCCGGCCAATCGCAATGCGATGAGCCTGGAAATGGTCAATGAACTGCGTGCGGTACTGGCGCAATTGGACAGCCAGGTGCGTGCGCTGGTGATCAGCGGTGCGGGCGGGCACTTCTGCGCAGGGGCGGATGTTAAGGACATGGTCACCGCGGGCGGCAAGGCGCAACTGCAGGCGCTGAACCGCGCGTTCGGCACATTGCTGCAGGAGGTGGAAGCGGTGCCGCAAGTGGTGATTGTGGTGTTGCAAGGTGCGGTGCTCGGCGGTGGGTTTGGGCTGGCCTGTGTCAGTGATATTGCGCTGGCCGACCATCAGGCGCAGTTCGGCTTGCCGGAAACCAGCCTGGGCTTGTTGCCGGCGCAGATCGCGCCCTTTGTGGTCAAGCGTATCGGCCTGACCCAGGCGCGACGGCTGGCACTGACCGCGGCGCGGTTCGACGGGGTTGAAGCCCATCGGTTGGGGGTGGTGCATTTTGTGGAGGCCGACCCTCAGGCCCTGGCGGAACGCTTGGACGATGTGTTGGGGCACGTGCTGCAGTGCGCGCCGGGGGCGAATGGCCGGACCAAAGCGCTGTTGCTGGCCAGCGCAGAGCAACCCATCGGACCGCTGCTGGATCAGGCTGCCGAGTGGTTTGCCGAGGCGGTGACGGGTGTTGAAGGAATAGAGGGCACCCAGGCTTTTGTGCAGAAGCGTAAGCCGGGGTGGTCCCGATGACGCCTTCGCGAGCAAGCCCGCTCCCACCTTTGGAAGGCATTTCAAAGGTGGGAGCGGGCTTGCTCGCGAAGAGGCCAGAATAAACACCCGATTACCCAGGGATAATCCAATGCCCCATTTCAGCAAAATCCTGATCGCCAACCGCGGTGAAATCGCTTGCCGTATCCAGCGCACGGCCCACGCCTTGGGCTACCGCACCGTTGCCGTCTACAGTGACGCCGACACCCAGGCCCTGCATGTCCAAATGGCTGACGAAGCGGTGAATATCGGCCCCGCTCCGGTCAATCAGTCTTACCTGAACATCCCGGCCATCCTCGAGGCTGCGCGTAAAACCGGGGCCGACGCCGTGCACCCTGGCTACGGCTTCCTCTCCGAAAATGCCCAATTCGCCAACGCCTGCTCAGACGCCGGGCTGACGTTTATCGGCCCAAGCGCTGAGGCCATCGAACTGATGGGCAGCAAACGCCTGTCCAAACTCGCCATGCTCGACGCCGGCGTCCCCTGCATCGCCGGCTACCAGGGCGACCGACAAGACGACGCCACCTTGCAGCAGGAAGCCAACCGCATCGGCTACCCGCTGATGATCAAAGCCAGCGCCGGCGGCGGCGGGCGCGGCATGCGCCTGGTGCACGACAGCACTCAATTGCTGGAGCAACTGCGCACCGCACGCTCTGAATCCCTGAACGCCTTCGGCAGCGACGAACTGATCCTTGAACAAGCCCTGCTCGACCCGCGCCACGTGGAAATCCAACTGTTCGGCGACAGTCATGGCCACCTCATCTACTTGGGCGAACGCGACTGTTCGATTCAGCGCCGCCACCAAAAAGTCATCGAAGAGGCGCCCTGCCCGGTGATGACACCCCAGTTGCGCCAGGCCATGGGCGAAGCGGCGCTGAAGGCCGGGCGCGCCGTCAATTACGTGGGGGCCGGCACCGTGGAGTTCCTGCTCGACCGCACGGGCCACTTCTATTTCCTGGAAATGAACACCCGCCTGCAAGTGGAGCACCCGGTCACCGAGCAGGTCACGGGCCTGGACCTGGTGGACTGGCAACTGAAAGTCGCCGCCGGTGAGCCGCTGCCATTGACACAGGCCGACGTGACCCTGACCGGCCATGCGATGGAAGTGCGCCTGTACGCCGAGGACCCGGCCCAGGGCTTTCTGCCGCAAACCGGCAATGTGCTGCGCTGGGAACCCGGCGCCGATGTGCGAATTGACCATGGCGTACTGGAAGGCCAACGCATCAGCCCGTTCTATGACGCGATGCTGGGCAAAATCATCGCCCATGGGGCCACTCGCGAAGAAGCCCGACGCAAACTGCTGCGGGCGGTGGAGGACACTGTCCTGCTGGGCCTGACCACCAATCAGCAACTGCTGGTGGACCTGCTCAAGCAACCCGAGTTTATCGCCGGCGATTTCAGCACCGGTTTTATCGCCGAGCATTTCAATGCAATTCACCGCCAGCCGGCGACGCATGAACAGGTCGCCCTGGCGGCCGCACTGTTTTATCAAGCCAATGCCAACACCCATCGTCAGGACCTATCGGGATGGCGCAACAATGCCAGCGTGCCCTGGACCTATCGCCTGGACATCAACGATGAGGTCCGCGACATCACCGTCAGCGTGCTGGAGAACCATCGCCTGCAAGCCAACGGTATCGACATCAGCCACCTGAGCACCGACGGCCGCTGGGCTACCCTGGTGATCAACGGTGTTCGTCGTCGCATGGCCTATCACCTCGATGACACCCAGCTCTGGCTGCCCGGCTTGAAGGTCATTAACCGCACTCAACAAGTCGCCAGCCGTCAGGCGGACGCCAGTACCGGCATCGTCAAGGCGCCGATGGACGGCGCGATTGTCGACATCCGGGTCTGCGTGGGTGAAGCCGTCACCAAAGGCCAACTGCTGTTGGTGCTGGAAGCGATGAAAATGGAGCACCCACTGACCGCCGGCATCGCCGGTGTGATCAAAGGCGTGCAAGTGGTTGCGGGTGACCAGGTGCGCAATCGCCAGGTTTTGCTGGAGATCGAATAAGGCTCGGCGTGCAGGAAAAAACAGCGCGGAACTACACAGTCGCGCTACGCTCTATCCCCATCAGGAAAGGAAGAGTACGGGAACCTGCGCGATGCCTCATTGGCTGATTATTGACCTGGAAGCCACAACGGATGAAGGCGGCTGGCCCGTGACGGAGATGGAAGTCATCGAGATCGGCGCAAGCCTGGTGAACCGCCAGGGCCGCGAGCTGGATCACTTTCAGCGCTTTGTGCGGCCGCTGCGTCGTCCATTGCTGACGCCTTTCTGTCGCCAACTCACCCACATCACCCAGGCCAACATCGACGCTGCTGCGCCGATCACCGAGGTATGGCCGCTGTTCGAGCGCTGGCTGGGCCAGCATCACTCACGCCTGGAAGGCTGGGCCAGCTGGGGTGACTATGATCGCGCACAGCTTGAGCTCGAATGGCAACGCCATGGCCTGACCAGCGCGCTTGCCCAGACGCCACATGTGAACCTCAAGCAGCGCTTCGCCAAGGCCCGGCGCCTGGACAAGCCGCTGGGGCTCAACGGCGCGCTGCAATTGGCGGGGATGCAGTTCAATGGCCAGCAACATCGGGCGCTGGAAGATGCGCGCAACACCGCCCGCTTGCTGCCGTTGATTTTGCCGGTCTAGGCAGCTCCCGTGGCCTTGGGCATACTGGCCAACCTTTCCAGACCCTTTCTTCCGAGGATTCCCCCATGTTCAAAGTCAACGAATACTTCGACGGCACCGTCAAGTCGATCGCTTTCGGCACCGCAGAAGGTCCGGCGACCATCGGCGTGATGGCCCCGGGTGAATACGAATTCGGCACCGCCCAGCGTGAAATCATGCACGTGGTCTCCGGCGCCTTGAGCGTCAAACTGCCTGACGCCAACGACTGGGAAACCTTCGCCGCCGGCAGCCAGTTCAACGTACCGGCCAACAGCAAGTTCCAGCTGAAGGTCGCAGTAGACACGGCTTACCTGTGCGAATACCGCGGCTAAGCGTTCGCCCGGACAAAAAAATGCCCGTCTCGCAGGAGACGGGCATTTTTTATGGGTGAACGACTTACTCGAGAATGGTCACCGGCATCCCCACTTCCAGGTGTCCCGGGCCGTCGTTGACCAGGTTCTGGCCAAACATTACATCGCCGTCCTGCTCGCGGTAAGTCTTGAGCGTGGTCAACGGTTCGCGGTCGGCACTGCGCTCGCCGCTGGAGGGGTCAATGGTGGTGAGGATGCAGCGCGAGCACGATTTGACCACGCGAAACTCTACATCGCCGATGCGCACGCGCTTCCAACCATCTTCGGCGAAGGCCTCGCTGCCTTCTATCACCAGGTTGGGGCGAAACCGCAGCATCTCCATGGGGCGGCCGATGCGCTGGGACAAGTCATCCAGGGAGGCTTGGCCGATCAACAGCAGCGGGAAGCCATCGGCGAATCCCACTTTGTCGTCAGCCTTGCCGTAGCCGTCTTGAGTGGTGCGCGCGCGCTCCACCGGCACTTGCACCAAGCGCGTCGGCTTGCCGATAAAGTCGCTGACCCAGGCCGCCGCCGCCGCGCCCGCATCCGGCACGCGCAAGGTGTCGCGCCAGATGGTCACGCCGCGCAATTCAGCGTCGCTGCTCGGCAGGGCCACTTCCAGCGGCGCCAAACCGGGTGAACTCAGGGTCAGGCCGCCGGCACTGTTCCACAACGCCGACAACTGGCTCATCTTCGCCACCGCCCGCTGCGTGAGAAACCGCCCGCTGGCTTCGTCCACCAGCATCCAGCGTCGATCGCCGGCCAGCCCGAGTTTATCCAGGCCGATGTGTTGCAAGGGTTCGGCCTTGCCGGACTTCAAGGGATAACGGTAGAGCGCGCTGAGACGAAGCATGGCCTGCATTCCTGAGGGGCAAAGCGTCACCCTAAGGTCATGCGTGCGCTTCGTCCAGCATCAGTCGCTGGCGCACCACATCCACCAGCTTGTCCGGTTGGAATTTGGACAGGAAGTTATCGCAACCGACCTTCTTCACCATCGAGTCGTTGAAGCTGCCCGACAACGAGGTGTGCAGCACCACGTAAAGCCCACGCAGGCGCGGGTCGTTGCGGATTTCGGTGGTCAGGCGGTAGCCGTCCATCTCGGGCATTTCGGCGTCGGTGAAGATCATCAACAACTTGTCGGTCATCACCTGGCCGCTGTCGGCCCAGGCCTTGAGCATGTTCAGTGCCTTGAGGCCGTCACTGGCGATATGCATCTTCACACCCAGTTGCCCGAGGGTGTCGCGCAGTTGCGAGAGGGCCACATTGGAGTCGTCCACCAGCAGTACTTCGCGGCCACGGGCGCGTTCCAGCACCGGGTCTTCGAGTTTTTCGCGGGAGACTTTGGCGTTGTAGGGCACGATTTCGGCGAGAACTTTTTCCACGTCGATGATTTCCACCAACTGGTCATCGACTTTGCTGATGGCCGTGAGGTAATGCTGGCGCCCGGCGCTGGTCGGTGGTGGCAGGATGGCTTCCCAGTTCATGTTGACGATGCGGTCCACGCCGCCCACCAGGAAGGCCTGCACCGAACGGTTGTACTCGGTAACGATAATCGTGCTGTTGGGCCCCGGCACCAACGGGCGCATGCCGATGGCCTGGGACAGGTCAATCACCGGCAGGGTCTGGCCGCGCAGGTTGACCACACCGCACACAAACGGATGGCGCTGGGGCATCAGGGTCAACTTGGGCAACTGCAGGACTTCCTGCACCTTAAACACGTTGATCGCGAACAGCTGTCGTCCGGCCAGGCGAAACATGAGAATCTCCAGGCGATTCTCACCCACCAGTTGCGTGCGTTGATCTACGGTGTCGAGAATGCCGGCCATTGAAAGCTCCTGATGTGGGATTGTGCAGTTCACTAAGCGTGTTATCGGCGGCAAGCGCCAGACCTTGACCCTTGTAAAATGCCACGTAAATTCATTGATGTCACACTGACATCATGGTTTACTGCAACGGCCTCTCCAAACGGCAGTACAGCAACGTCGCGCGACATTCAAATCGACGCGAGGTTCCGCTGTGTAAGGGATTCCCCTATACACAATCAGGCCCAACCTGATATTCGCGATATCTAATAGCCATTAATGTGACGCCATTCTCATTGCATGAATGGAGTCAGGCTTTTGTTTGCCATACCAAGCCCTCGGCCCACGGGTCTTCCAGACGTATACGTGGCGGCAACCAAAGTTGTGCAAGCGGCCCGAATGACGAGGGCTTTCTACAGCTATCGCGATCATTCAAATAACCGTCCTACTGAAATTTCGGAAGCGGGCTACAGATCTCAGTCATATTTCAGCGGTAGTTTTACGCCATTCACCCGGTGCTGCATCTCATCACCCGACCTTATGTTGCGGAGACTTGCATGATGAATAATGCAAACGAATGGCAAACCGCACTTCCCGAATTTCTGCTCGAAGCCGAAATGCTCTTGGAAAAGTCGCAAGAGTGCTTGAACCACCTGCATCTGATTCGCAACGACAGCGACGCCATCGACTGCATGAAAACCAGCCTGGCCAACCTGGCTGAAAAAGCCGAAGGCCTGGCCCTGCAGGCGATCAGCGAATTCTCCCGGCATATTCAATACCTGATCGCCAATGCCGCGAGCCCGATGGAATTGCATGACCAGGCGCTGGACGCCCTGCATGACTGCCTGACACTGCTGGCGTGGCAACTGGAGTTGATCGATTCCCGCACCGGCGAACTCGCCTTGGATGAGAGTGAACAAACCACGCTGATTGCGACGGTCACCTTGCAAATCCCCCAAAAAGACTTCGCAAATAAACCGCAGCAGCGTGCGCATCACGCGTCTTAAGCGCTGATCAGGTCGTATTTGTCGCCAAGTTATCTAAAAACGACCGTTCTCTTAGCGGTCGATAATCGCGCGCGGGCAAAAACATATCAATTAGCCATCAAGGCAATAACGATACCCGCCAACTTGATTTATATAACTCTCTCTTTTTAACCTTGGGGGCCTTTGAACTATAGGGCCACAGCGCAGGGCATTTGGCCGGTGATTAAACCCGCCAGCGTAAGGCGCCAGGCGACCAACGGTAATAGTGGTGGTACTATGCCCCGCTCGAAGTGACTCAACTTCATCATGTATAAAAAAACGTTTCTGCACCGTATTCCACATAGAGCCCTGTCAGCCGCCATGACCGGTCTTCCCGCAGCGAACCTTCATTGGCTCCATCCGCTATGTACGCCAGCCTAAAGTCACTCATCGCAAGGTCCGTGTCCCGCAGCAATACACGTCGCTTGGTCCTCGCCCTGTGCCTTTGCTCACTGCTGGTCAACCTGTGGGCCTATAGCCGCTCCGCGCCGTTGCCGTTACTGATCTTGTGGCTCAACCTGGCCACGCTGGCGGTGGTGGGCTTGCAGCAGTGGCGCTCGCGCAAGTCGATAAAATTCCAGCCACAGGAATTGGCTGACCGCCTGCTGCAGGTCCAGGAAAACGAACGTCACCGCCTCAGCCGCGAACTGCATGACGATATCGGTCAGTTGCTGACCGCCGCAAAACTGCAAAGCGAATGGCTCAAGCGGCGTCTGCCGGACGACCTGCAAAGCCAATGCACCGTGCTGTGCAACACCTTGAATGAAACCCTGGCCAAAGTGCGCGACGTGTCCGCCATCCTCAACCCTCGGCAGCTGGCCAGCCTGGGGTTGGAGGCGAGCCTGCGCGCGCATTTGCTCAAGACCCTGGAAAACACCTCGATCCACTGGAGCCTTGAATGCCAGCAACGGCTGACCGGTATCCCGGAAGAAATGGCCGTGGCGGCGTTTCGCATTACCCAGGAAGCAGTCACCAATATGCTGCGCCATGCCCAGGCGCACAATTTGCTGGTACGCCTGCAACGCTTGCCCGAAGGCCTGTCGCTGATGATCTGCGATGACGGCCTGGGCTTTTCGCCCGCCATCAACCCAGGCCGGGAAGGCCAACGCGGCATGGCGGGCATGTCCGAGCGAATCGATCAACTGGGGGGCGCTCTGACGGTCAGCAGCCAGCCCGGTAAAGGAACGCGGATCGAGGCGCTCTTCCCCTGGGCGCCCCGCGCCCTCGATCGGGCCAGGCCCCCTAAGGTTATCGAGTGACTTGCACTTTACTCCTGGTGGATGACCACGCACTGATCCGGGCCGGCGTACGCGCGCTGATCCAGGATATGCCCGGCTATACGGTGGTCGGCGAAGCCAGCGATGGCGCGCAGTTGCTGGAGAAATTCAGCGCCCTGCAACCGGATATCGTGCTGCTGGACCTGTCGATGAAATACACCGGTGGCCTGGATGCGTTACAGCAACTCAAGGCGACCTACCCCAAAAGCAAAGTGCTGATCCTGTCGATGCACACCGATCCGGAGCTGATCATGCGCGCGCTGGAGTCCGGCGCCCATGGCTACCTGCTCAAGGACACCACGGCCAACGAGCTGGAACACGCCCTGATGGCCTTGCGCAACAACGAGCGCTACCTGAGCCCCGCCATTGCCCACACGGTGATCAATCAGGCGCTGATCCGCAGCCAGGGTCCCATCGGCGCCGTCGCCGACACTCACAACCTCACCGCACGCCAGCTGGAGATCCTGCGCTTGATCGTGCGTGGCAAATCCACCCGGGAAATCGCTCAAGGCCTGGGCTTGAGCATTAAGACCGTGGAAGCGCATCGTTCGCAGATCATGAAGCGCCTGCAGATATTCGATGTGGCGGGCCTGGTGTTATTCGCCGTTCGCGAGCAGATCATCAGCCTCGACGACTAACGGCGAGCCCAGCGGCAGGTGCACGCGCAGGGCTTTGGGCAAAGCACTGAAGCGCAAGTCGTCACCTTTCAACGGCTCACCATCCAGGTTGATGTACAACCCTTCGGCCACCTTGATCTCGACCCACGGCAGGCGCGCCCGCACAAACATATTGTCCAGCCCCCAACCGTCGCTCATCAGGGTGAGCAGCGTGCCGACCACCTCCTGGGGCGCCGGCAGAATGCTGATATCCAGCAAGCCGTCATCGGCCAATGCGTCAGGGCACAACACATGCCCACCGCCCGCCTGGCGTCCGTTGCCGATACCCAGCGCGAGCAGGTCGCCCTTCCAGTGAAAGTCAGGCCCTTCCAACTCGCCATAAGCGGCCTTCAATTCGCTGAAACGCGTCAGGCCGGTGAACAGGTAGGCCGCGCCGCCGAGCACTTTTTTCAAGTCTTCGGAGGTGTTGGCGGTGACCTGGCTGCCAAAACCGCCAGTGGCCATGTTGAGGAATATTTGCCCGCCGGCCTGCCCAAGGTCGATGGCCGTTGGCGGCACATCCAGCAGGGCGAGTGCGCGGGCAGGATCCAATGGCACCCCGGCGGCGCGCGCGAAATCATTGGCGGTGCCCAGCGGCATCAACACCAGGCTGGCATCGGTCTTGGCCTGCGCCATCGCCTCGGCGACATCGCGCAAGGTGCCATCGCCGCCACCGGCAATCAGGTGGGTATAGCCGTCGGCCAGGGCCTCATTGACCAGGCGCTGGGCGTCGCCGCCCTCCCACGTGACCCGCACCGCCAGCTCCCAGCCCTGTTCGCGCCGGGCCTGCACGGCAGCGCGCACATCCTCGTTGAGGGCTTGCTTGCCGTGCAGAATCAGCAATGCCTTGTGGGTGGTCATGGGGTGGATCTCCTGGGTTTAAAGGTGCTTGAAGGATGTTGACCTTTGCCGACGAGAAAAAAGCCATCGGCGACGCAAATTTATTGGCTGCCTAGAAGTTATCCATCGCGTTGCACATCGATACCTTGCCCTTGGGCTCAGGTTCTGCGGCATTCCATTGCTTGCCGTCTGCAGACAGCTCATGCAACTGGATTGAACAGTTCGCATACAGGGTCGCCTGCACCATGTAGTCCACGCCGGGTCGAGGTACAAAGGTCATGCTGCTGAAACATTGCCGGGAATACTGCAATCGCCCCAGGTAATGCAGCGCGATCGGTTGGTTCGCGGGCACCACCAACTCCGTGGTCACCGCACCGTTCCAGGTATACACCGGTCCGGGCATGTTCAGGCTTTCGCCATTGTGGTCGGGGAAGCCGGACTTGGTCGACGCCATCACCCCGGCACCCGGCACATTCCAGTCCAGGCAATCACGCCCCGGCACTGCGCGCACCAGGCCGTCGGTAATCAACCGCACGCGGGCGGTCTCGCCGGAATTCGGCGCGATATAGCCGGTGGACAGGGAACGGATGTTCGCCACCTGACCGCACCCGGTCAGCAGCACCAACAACGCTACGGGTACACCACGCAACACACTCATCAGCATTCAACTCGCAAGGAAAGAAACAGCCGTTACGGCTGGCGGCAATTCTGCTTTACCGACAACAGCGGCGCCGGATCGTACTTAACGCGCTGCAAACCATCGGCGCCCTGGAAGATGAAATACTTGATGCGGCAATCCTTGAACGTCGCCGAGTAGCCTTCCGCGCGAAAGCCCTCGCCGTCGACCTGCTTGATCACGGTGTTATTGCGGCTCACCACCGCGAGCACCTGTGCGTAGCTGTCCCCCATCTTCACCCCGGGCTCGCCGGTCTCGGTCATCGCAGAAGCGCAACCGCCCAAGCCGGCCGCTGCCAATACCAAAGCGGCGCCGTACATTCCATTGCGTGTGGTGTTCATGTCTGTTTCCTGTTGATTAAGCATTAACGGCGGCCTTCGCACACCGGTGATTCACTGATGCGTCCGGCCTTGCACGGGTCGAGTTTGTCTTTGCGTTTGAAGCCCCCGTCCTTCATGCAGTAGAAGCGCGTCAGCCTGATATCGACAGGCGATCGGTCTCCCCCGCCGTCCAGGTTGTCGTACCCGCAGGCACGCATGGCGGCTTTTACGCCGTCAAGGGACACACCGGACTTGTACCATCTCGAGAAGTCTGGCGGCGGCGGTTGAAAGGGGGTACAGGCGCTGAGCGCAGAAGCGCTGAGAAGGACCCAGGCCACGACGCATGGGGGGCGCAAACCAGACGGTGTTAATCCAATGAGCGTTTGGAAAGACATGATTCATCCTTGTGAGTGAAACGTCCTACAGATGCAGGATTGGTCATCACAAAGACGAGAAAGTGCCCTGACTCTGCTGGGCACGTGTGACACGACCCACAACGTCTCGATCAACGGTGGGCGCTGGCCACCGCAAAGTCAGCCAGCAACGTCCGACAGCTGCAGCAACCTACGTCAGCTCTTGTGCAACTTACTCATCAACTGCGCCTCAGCCTGGGTCAACCCACACGACTGCGTGAGTTCATCCACTGTCGCCCCCATGCCCACCAGTTTTGCCGCTTGGGCAAATGACAGGCTCGACGGGTCGCGCTGTTCGATCTGCGCCAGCTTGTCCGGCAACGGCCCGAGGATCGCGCGCAGTTCATGCACCTCGTCCCCAACCCGCACCGCACTCTGCTGGAAGTGATCGACGCGCTTGACCAGGTCGAGAATGCGCCGGTCACGCACGCCGTCGCGCTCGGCCTGTTGCAGGGCCAATTCGCGTTGCTGGCGCATGTAGCGCAGCAGGAACGCCAACGTCCCGGCCCACAACAGGGCCAGGACAATCACCGCCGCCTCAAGGAACAATCAGATGCTCTCCAGTTCCGACCATTCTTCTTCGCTCATCATCTTGTCCAGCTCAACCAGAATCAGCAGTTCGCCGTTCTTGTTGCACACGCCCTGGATGAACTTGGCCGATTCCTCGTTACCCACGTTCGGCGCGGTTTCCACTTCCGATTGGCGCAGGTAAACCACTTCGGCCACGCTGTCGACCATGATCCCGACCACTTGCTTGTCGGCTTCGATGATGACGATACGGGTGTTGTCGTTGACTTCGGTCGGCACCAGGCCAAAACGCTGGCGGGTGTCGATCACGGTCACCACGTTGCCGCGCAGGTTGATGATGCCCAGCACATAGCTTGGCGCACCCGGTACCGGCGCGATTTCGGTGTAGCGCAGCACTTCTTGCACGCGCATTACGTTGATGCCATAGGACTCGTTGTCCAGTTTGAAGGTAACCCATTGCAGGATCGGATCATCCAAACCTTGTGCGGACGCTGACTTGTTCATACCCCTGACCCCTTCAAATGCCGTTGTACACGGCGTGTGTGCTTCGCTGACCGCACTTGCATGCGGACCTTATTGTTCAATCAACTGCGTTTGTTCTGCGGCATCGTCTTGACGGCGCCACTGGCGATCAACTCGGCCAGTTCGGCGACGTCGAGCAACGCGCACATGTGCTCAATTACGGTGCCCGCCAACCAAGGCCGCTGGCCTCGGTGGCTGCGCCATTTGATTTCGTTCGGGTCCAGGCGCAATGAGCGGCTGACTTGATGCACCGCCAGCCCCCACTCGTAGCCCTGCACCGAGATCACGTACTGCAAACCCTGGCGGAAGTCATCGCGGTAGCGGTCGGGCATCACCCAGCGCGCGGTGTCCAGCACCTTAAGGTTGCCGGCCTGACTGGGCAGAATGCCCAGGAACCACTCCGGTTGCCCGAACAGCGGTGTCAGCTCCTGGCCCTCAAGAGAATAGATCGAACCCAGGCACACCAGTGGCACCGCGAGCGTCAACCCGGCGACGTCGAACAGCAAACATTCGAACGGCTCGGCGGCCCATGACGGGCGATCATCACCGGTCACCGGCGGCGGCGTGATGCTCGGCGGCAGGTGGACTTCCACCACCGGCTCGACCACCACCGGCGCCACCACCGCGGGAGCGACCACTGCTGGTGCGACCGGCTCCAGCGGCACGACAACCGGGGCGAGCACAACATGGGCATCACGCGCCTGCTCTTCGAGCACCGCCAGTTGGAATTCATCCAGCGTGCTTTCTGCTTCTACGGCCGGTTCAAGGACCAGAATCGGTTCCGGCAGCTCCTCCTCGGTCGCATCCTGCAGCAGGGCATCCAGGTAGGATTCAAGTGCCAGTTGCGGCCGGGTCTTGAGTTTGACAGGACGGTTCATCACGCCACCTGCGCCACAAGCTGCTGCGACAGCAGATGCTTGAGCAATGCGCGGTAGGCCAGCACGCCACGGCTTTTGCCGTCGAACTGCGAAGGCGTCAGGCCTGCACGGCTCGCGTCACGCAGGCGCGTGTCGACTGGAATGTAGCCTTGCCAAATGGTGTCCGGGTAAGCGTCACGCAACACACGCAAAGTGCCGAGGGACGCCTGGGTGCGGCGGTCGAACAAGGTCGGCACGATGCTGTATGGCAGCGCCTGTTTGCGCGAACGGTTGATCATCGCCAGGGTGCTGACCATGCGCTCCAGGCCTTTGACCGCCAGATGCTCGGTTTGCACAGGGATCACCAACTGCTGGCTGGCGGCCAACGCATTGACCATCAGCACACCCAGCAGCGGCGGGCTGTCGATGATCGCGTAATCGAAGTCTTGCCACAGCTGCGCCAGTGTCTTGGCGATCACCAGGCCCAAGCCGCTCTGCCCCGGCGACTGGCGCTCAAGGGTGGCCAGGGCGGTGCTCGACGGCAGCAGCGAGATGCTTTCGTTACTGGTGGGCAGCAACAGTTGCCCGGGCAAATCGCTCGGCACGCTGCCCTTGTGCAGGAACAGGTCGTAGCAGCTGTGTTCCAGCGCGTCCGGATCGTAGCCGAAATAGCTGGTCATGGAACCATGGGGGTCCAGGTCAACCACGACCACACGCTTGCCCGCCTCGGCCAGCAAACCGGCTAAGGCGATGGAGGTGGTCGTCTTGCCGACTCCACCTTTTTGATTGGCAACTGCCCAGACTCTCATTCGGTTGGTTCCTCCCGGCAGGCGATGGCGCGACCGAGACATTGCATAAAATTATTGAGCCGGCGACGGAGAATTGACGGCGCTCTGACGAACCGGCGGCTTAACGGTTGGCGGTGCAGTTTGTGTGCCAGCCCGCTTCAAGGCCGCATCCGGAGTTGCGTTGGCAGTACCGGTGCCGGTCAGGCTGCGGCGTACATCCAGGTTGCGCGACACCACCAGCACCACGCGACGGTTGCGCGCCCGGCCTTCGGCGGTGGCGTTATTGGCCACCGGCTGGAATTCACCATAGCCCACCGACGCCAGGCGCCCAGGGTTTATGCCCTGCATCGCGAGCATCCGCACGATGCTCGACGCCCGGGCCGACGACAGTTCCCAGTTGGTCGGGTACTGCGCGGTGCTGATCGGGAAGTTGTCGGTAAAGCCTTCGACGTGAATCGGGTTTTCAAACGGTTTGAGGATCGCCGCGACCTTGTCGATGATGGTGAACGCCTGGTCGCTCGGCAACGCGTCGGCGCTGGCGAACAGCAGACTGGAGTTCAGCTCGATTTCGACCCATAACTCGTTGCCGCGCACGGTCATCTGGTTGGATTTGATCAGGTCGCCAAAGGCAGCGCTGATGTCATCGGCAATACTTTTCAGCGGGTCACTGGTGCCACCAATGCCGGCGGCGGTTTCATCGCTGTCGTTGACCAGCGGCTTGGCCGGGGTCACGGTCTTGGGCCGCTCTTCGCCAATCGGAATCGGTTTCAGGGCACGGTCGGCGTCGTTGAACACGCCGATCAGGGCCTGGGAAATGACTTTGTACTTGCCTTCGTTGATCGACGAGATGGAATACATCACCACGAAAAACGCGAACAACAAGGTGATGAAGTCCGCGTAGGACACCAGCCAGCGTTCATGATTGACGTGTTCTTCAGGCTCGCGACGGCGACGGCTCACACTCACTACCTCCCATCAGTCCATGAAGCCCTGGAGCTTCAATTCGATGGAGCGCGGGTTTTCACCCTCGGCAATCGACAACAGACCTTCAAGCAACATCTCGCGGTAACGCGACTGGCGCATGGCAATCGACTTGAGCTTGCTCGCCACCGGCAACAACACCAGGTTGGCACTCGCCACACCATAGATGGTAGCCACAAACGCCACGGCAATGCCGCTGCCCAACTGCGACGGGTCGGCCAGGTTGCCCATTACATGGATCAGGCCCATCACCGCACCGATGATACCGATGGTCGGCGCATAGCCGCCCATGCTTTCAAAGACTTTGGCGGCGTTGATGTCGCGGCTTTCCTGGGTCAGAAAATCCACCTCCAGGATGCTGCGAATCGCTTCCGGCTCAGCGCCATCCACCAGCAATTGCAGGCCCTTGCGCGCGTAGCTGTCGGGCTCGGCATCGGCCACGCCTTCCAGGCCCAGCAGGCCTTCCTTGCGGGCGGTGAGGCTCCAGTTGACCACACGGTCGATACCACCGGGCAGGTCAACGCGCGGCGGGAAAATAATCCAGATCAGGATTTGCATCGCACGCTTGAACGAACTCATGGGCGACTGCAACAACGCAGCGCCCACCGTGCCGCCAATCACGATCAGTGCAGCCGGGCCGTTGGCCAAGGCGCCTAAGTGGCCGCCTTCGAGGTAGTTGCCGCCGATAATTGCGACAAATGCCATGATGATGCCAATCAGGCTCAATACATCCATCAGAGGCAGGCCTCCACCAGATGCTTGCCGATATCGTCCAGGCTATACACGGCGTCGGCCAGGTCCGCTTTGACGATCGCCATGGGCATGCCATAGATCACGCAGCTGGCCTCGTCCTGGGCCCAGATCGCACTGCCGCCCTGCTTGAGCAGGCGCGCACCTTCACGGCCGTCGGCGCCCATGCCGGTAAGCACCACCGCCAGAACTTTGTCGCCGTAGGACTTGGCCGCCGAACCGAAGGTGATGTCCACACATGGTTTGTAATTCAGGCGCTCGTCACCCGGCAGGATTTTGATCGCGCCACGGCCATCAACCATCATCTGCTTGCCGCCCGGGGCCAGCAATGCCAGGCCGGGACGCAGGATGTCACCGTCCTCGGCTTCCTTGACGGTGATGCGGCACAGTTTGTCCAGGCGCTCGGCGAAAGCCTTGGTGAAGGCCGCCGGCATATGCTGGATCAACACGATCGGCGCCGGAAAATTCGCCGGCAACTGGGTCAACACCCGCTGCAACGCCACCGGGCCGCCGGTGGATGTGCCGATGGCCACCAGCTTGTAGGCCTTGCGCTTGGGCGCCGGTGAATGCGCACTCGGCGCCGCAGCACGCACCGGCGCCACTGCAGGGCGTGCCACTGGCGCAGGCGCCGGGCGCGCAAACGACGACGTCGGCGCAGTGGACGCCGCCGGCGCCACAACCGGTGCAGGCGTGGGCGCGCTGAACAGGCTGCGGCGGTTACTGCGCGAAATGCTGTGCACCTTTTCGCACAGCATCTGTTTGACCTTCTCGGGGTTGCGCGAGATGTCTTCGAAATTCTTCGGCAGGAAGTCCACCGCACCGGCGTCCAGCGCATCCAGGGTGACCCGGGCGCCTTCATGAGTCAGTGAGGAGAACATCAACACCGGGGTGGGGCAGCGCTGCATGATGTGCCGAACAGCCGTGATGCCATCCATCATCGGCATCTCGTAGTCCATGGTGATCACGTCCGGTTTCAACGCAATGGCCTGATCAATCGCCTCTTTGCCGTTGGTGGCCGTGCCGACCACCTGGATGGTTGGATCGGCGGAAAGAATTTCCGAGACGCGGCGGCGGAAGAAACCCGAATCGTCCACCACCAGGACCTTGACTGCCATAAACACTCCGTTAGGCGGGGCGGGCAAACCGCCCTGCCCCGCCAGAATCAAATACGCCGTGCGGCGTAACGCTTGAGCATGCTCGGAACATCGAGAATCAGCGCGATCCGACCGTCACCGGTGATGGTCGCACCCGACATGCCCGGGGTTCCCTGCAGCATTTTGCCCAAAGGCTTGATGACCACCTCTTCCTGGCCGACCAGTTGATCGACGACAAAGCCGATTCGCTGGGTGCCCACGGAGAGAATCACCACATGGCCTTCGCGCTGCTCTTCATGCTTGGCCGATGCCACCAGCCAGCGCTTGAGGTAGAACAGTGGCAACGCCTTGTCGCGTACGATCACCACTTCCTGGCCGTCCACCACGTTGGTGCGCGACAGGTCGAGGTGGAAGATTTCGTTGACGTTGACCAGCGGGAAAGCGAACGCCTGGTTGCCCAGCATCACCATCAGGGTCGGCATGATCGCCAAGGTCAACGGCACCTTGATGACGATCTTGGAGCCCTGGCCCTTGGTCGAGTAGATATTGATCGAGCCGTTGAGCTGGCTGATCTTGGTCTTCACCACGTCCATGCCGACGCCACGCCCGGACACGTCGGAAATCTCGGTCTTGGTCGAGAAGCCCGGGGCGAAGATCAGGTTGTAGCACTCGGTGTCGGTCAGGCGGTCGGCGGCGTCCTTGTCCATCACGCCACGCTTGACGGCGATATTGCGCAGAATCGCCGGGTCCATGCCTTTGCCGTCATCGGTAATCGACAGCAGGATGTGATCGCCTTCTTGCTCCGCCGCCAGAATCACCTTGCCGTTGCGGGACTTGCCCGAGGCTTCGCGCTCTTCCGGGGTTTCGACGCCGTGGTCGACAGCGTTGCGCACCAAGTGGACCAGCGGGTCGGCCAGGGCCTCGACAAGGTTTTTGTCGAGGTCGGTTTCTTCACCCACCAGTTCCAGGTTGATTTCTTTCTTGAGCTGGCGAGCCAGGTCGCGAACCAGGCGCGGGAAGCGGCCGAAGACTTTCTTGATCGGCTGCATCCGCGTTTTCATCACTGCGGTCTGCAAGTCGGCAGTGACCACGTCGAGGTTCGACACGGCCTTCTGCATGGCCTCATCGCCGCTGTTCAGGCCCAGGCGCACCAGGCGGTTACGCACCAGTACCAGTTCGCCGACCATGTTCATGATGTCGTCCAGGCGCGCGGTATCCACGCGCACGGTGGTTTCGGCTTCACTGACCGGTTTCTCGGCCACCGGTGCCGCTGCGGCACGTGCAGGCGCCGGGGCGGCTGCAGGCGCTGGAGCAGGTTTGGCGGCCGCCGGTGCGGCAGGTTTGGCAGGCGCAGGTTTGGCCGCCACTGGGGTGGCGGTCGCCGCAGCAGCCGGGGGCACTTCGGAGAACTTGCCCTTGCCGTGCAATTCGTCCAACAAGGCTTCGAATTCGTGATCGGAAATCAGCCCGTCAGCGGCAGGTTCTGCGCTGGCGGCGGCAGGTGTGGCAGGCGTGGCAGGCACGGCAGCGGCCGCCGAGGCCGTGGCCGTGGCCGCGACTTCCGGCAAAGCTTCGGCCGCAAAGGTGCCTTTGCCATGCAACTGGTCGAGCAATGCCTCAAATTCGTCGTCGGTAATGTCGGTGCTGGCGCTGGCAGCCGGAGCCTGCGGCGTAGCCGCAGGTGCCACGGCATCGGCAGCGAACTGGCCTTTGCCATGCAACTGGTCGAGCAGGGACTCGAATTCAGCGTCGGTAATGTCTTCGCTGGTCGGCGTTGCAGGCGGCGCGACTGCTTGGGGGGCTTCAGCTTCAGCCTTCACCGCACTGAGGGAGTTGAGCAACTGCTCGAACTCGCTGTCCGTCACGTCCGCTTCCGGTTCCGGTTCGGCCACAGGCGCTGCTTCCACCACCGGCGCAACCGAGGTGTCGGCAGGTTCTGCCAGGCGCGCCAGGGCGGCCAGCAGTTCCGGCGTGGCGGCGGTGATCGGTGCACGTTCGCGCACTTCACTGAACATGCCGTTGACCGCATCCAGTGCTTCGAGAATCACGTCCATCAGTTCCGAGTCGACGTGCCGCTCACCCTTGCGCAGGATGTCGAATACGTTCTCGGCGATGTGACAGCACTCCACCAGCTCATGGAGCTGGAGGAAGCCGGCGCCCCCTTTTACAGTGTGAAAACCGCGAAAAATTGCATTGAGCAGGTTCGCATCATCCGGGCGGCTTTCCAGCTCGACCAGTTGTTCGGACAGTTGCTCTAAAATTTCGCCGGCCTCTACAAGGAAATCCTGAAGGATTTCTTCATCGGCGCCGAAGCTCATGTGGGTGCTCCTTAGAAGCCTAAACTGGATAACAGGTCATCTACGTCATCCTGACCTGACATAACGTCTTCACGTTTATCGGCATGAATCTGCGGACCTTCACCCTTGGCGAGATGTTTTTGTGGATCTTTTTCCGAGAGGATCGCTTCGCGGTCATGTTCGATGCCGGCAAAACGATCAACTTGGCCAGCCATGAGCACCAATTTGAGCAAGTTGCTTTCCACTTCGGTGACCAATTGGGTCACGCGCTTGATCACCTGACCGGTGAGGTCCTGGTAATCCTGGGCCAGCAGAATGTCATTGAGGTTGCTGGCAACCGTGCGGTTTTCCTCGTCGCTGCGCGACAGAAAAGCGTCGACGCGCCGCGCCAACTCACGAAACTCCTCAGCCCCCACTTCCCGACGCATGAAACGGCCCCAGTCAACGCTGAGGGCCTGCGCTTCGGTCGCCATGCCATTGACCAGGGGCGTGGCGTTTTCCACCAGGTCCATGGTGCGGTTGGCCGCCGCCTCAGTCAGCCTGACCACATAGGACAGGCGTTCGGTGGCATCGGTGATTTGCGAGATTTCTTCGGCCTGGGGCATGTGCGGGTCAATCTGAAAATTGACGATTGCACTGTGCAGCTCGCGTGTGAGCTTGCCCACTTCCTGGTACAGGCCGCGGTCACGGGTCTGGTTAAGCTCATGGATCAACTGCACCGCGTCGCCGAACTGGCCTCTTTCAAGGCTTTCGACCAACTGGTGAGCATGCTTTTTCAGGGTCGACTCAAAGTCAGCCTGCGATGATTCTTTATGCTCCATAGCTCCCCCGTGGTGGCATCAGCCGTGGATGCGTTCGAAGATTTTTTCGATCTTCTCTTTCAAGGCCAACGCAGTGAATGGCTTAACCACGTAACCGTTAACCCCGGCTTGGGCGGCTTCGATGATCTGTTCACGCTTGGCTTCGGCGGTCACCATCAGCACAGGCAGGCTGCGCAGTTTTTCATCGGCGCGCACGTGACGCAGCAAGTCGATGCCGGTCATGCCCGGCATGTTCCAGTCGGTTACCAGAAAGTCGATGCTCCCGCTGTTGAGGATCGGAATCGCCGTCAGGCCGTCATCCGCCTCGACCGTGTTGGTGAACCCAAGGTCACGCAACAGGTTTTTTATGATCCGCCGCATCGTTGAGAAGTCATCAACGATGAGGATTTTCATGTTCTTGTCCAATTCGACCTCCAAGCAGTCTTAAACGCGCCCAGCACCTGGACGCGCCATTTCAATCAACAGGCGTTACACAAAAAGGACTGCCAGGGGTACCACGGAACGAACCCGCGAAAGGCTCTTCACCCTTCGCCTAATTGCGCTGCAGTATCCCCACACTGCCTGTCAGCGCGCGCGCCACTCTCCCAATCGCCCCCGCAAGCGGGCTGCGCACTGGCTATGCAGCTGGCTGACACGCGATTCGCTGACCCCCAGGACCTCACCGATTTCCTTGAGGTTCAGCTCTTCGTCGTAGTACAGCGCCAACACCAGTCGCTCACGCTCAGGCAAATTGGCAATCGCTTCCGCCAACGCACCCTGGAAACGTTCATCTTCCAGGTCGCGCGACGGTTCGAGATGTGCACTCGCGCCGTCCTCGTGCAGCCCTTCGTGTTCGCCGTCCTGCAACAGGTCGTCGAAACTGAACAGGCGGCTGCCCAAGGTATCGTTCAAAATCCCGTAGTAATCGTCGAGACTCAATTGGAGTTCGGCCGCAACTTCATGATCTTTAGCGTCACGACCGGTTTTTGCTTCAATTGCACGAATTGCGTCACTGACCATTCGCGTGTTGCGGTGTACCGAACGCGGCGCCCAATCCCCTTTACGCACTTCATCGAGCATCGCACCACGGATACGGATACCCGCGTACGTCTCGAAACTCGCACCTTTGCTCGCGTCGTATTTGGTCGACACTTCGAGCAGGCCGATCATACCGGCCTGGATAAGGTCTTCAACCTGCACACTGGCAGGCAGGCGCGCCAGCAAGTGATAGGCAATGCGCTTGACCAGGGGCGCATAGCGCTCGATCAATTCGCCCTGGCTGTCACGCGCCGAGTTTTTGTAAAGGTTATAGCCGCTGGCTGTCATAGCACCGGTCCTGCGCTCGTCTGATGCACCAATCGCTCGACGAAAAACTCCAGATGCCCACGCGGGTTGGCGGGCAACGGCCAAGTATCGACCTTCTGGGCAATTGCCTTGAACGCCAATGCGCACTTCGAACGAGGGAATGCTTCATAGACTGCACGCTGCTTTTGCACAGCCTTGCGCACACACTCGTCATAGGGAACTGCGCCGACGTATTGTAAGGCGACATCGAGGAAACGATCCGTGACCTTGGTCAACTTGGCGAACAGGTTTCGCCCTTCCTGCGGGCTTTGGGCCATGTTGGCCAGCACCCGGAAGCGGTTCATGCCGTAGTCACGATTGAGCAGTTTGATCAGGGCGTAGGCGTCGGTGATGGAGGTGGGCTCATCGCAGACCACCAGCAGCACTTCCTGGGCGGCGCGCACGAAGCTGACCACGGACTCGCCGATCCCGGCGGCGGTGTCGATCACCAGCACGTCGAGGTTGTCGCCGATGTCACTGAACGCCTGGATCAAGCCGGCGTGCTGCGCCGGGCTCAGATGCACCATGCTCTGGGTGCCCGAGGCCGCCGGCACGATGCGAATGCCACCGGGGCCTTGCAGCAGCACATCGCGCAGCTCGCAGCGGCCCTCGATCACATCGGCAAGGGTGTGTTTGGGTGTCAGCCCCAGCAGAACGTCGACGTTCGCCAGCCCCAGGTCAGCATCCAGCAGCATGACGCGACGGCCAAGCTCTGCCAGGGCCAGGGACAAATTCACTGACACGTTAGTTTTTCCGACGCCACCTTTGCCGCCGGTCACCGCGATCACCTGTACGGGATGCATGCTGCCCATTTTATTTCTTTACCTTGTCTTGCTTAGACGCAGGCTACATGGCTTGGCCGCGTGAATCGCTTGCAGACCATCGATGTAGATACTTTTCACGGTGTTCATCCTGCCCTTCAACCCACCCGTTTTGCGGGGTTGTGGTAAAGGTCGGCGAACATGTCGGCCATCGCTTCCTCGCTAGGCTCTTCTTGCATTTGCACGCTGACAGCACGGCTGACCAACTGATGACGGCGCGGCAGATGTAAATCATCCGGGATCCGCGGCCCGTCGGTCAGGTAGGCAACCGGTAATTCATGACTGATAGCCAGGCTCAACACTTCACCCAGGCTCGCAGTTTCGTCGAGCTTGGTCAGAATGCAACCCGCCAGGCCGCAACGTTTGTAGCTGTGGTAGGCAGCGGTAAGAACCTGTTTCTGGCTGGTGGTTGCAAGCACCAGGTAATTTTTTGACTTGATGCCACGTCCCGCCAGGCTTTCCAACTGCATGCGCAATGCCGGGTCACTGGCTTGCAGGCCAGCCGTGTCGATCAGCACCACGCGCTTGCGCAGCAACGGGTCGAGCGCATTGGCCAGGGACTGGCCTGCGTCGACGTGGGTCACCGACACGTTGAGGATACGGCCCAGGGTCTTAAGCTGTTCCTGAGCGCCAATACGGTAGCTGTCCATGCTCACCAGCGCGATATTCTGCGCGCCGTACTTGAGCACATAACGCGCGGCCAGCTTGGCCAGGGTGGTGGTCTTGCCCATGCCGGCCGGGCCGACCATGGCGATCACACCGCCCTCTTCCAGCGGTTCGATTTCCGGGGTGGCGATCATGCGTGCCAGGTGCGCCAGCAACATGCGCCAGGCCTGGCGAGGTTCTTCGACTTCAGCGGTCAGTGCCAACAGGTCGCGGGACAACGGGCCGGACAGGCCGATACGTTGCAGGCGACGCCACAGGTTGGCCTGGTGCGGTTTGCTGCCTTGCAGTTGGTTCCAGGCCAGCGAGCCCAGCTGCACTTCGAGCAGCTCACGCAGGCCATTGAGTTCAAAGCGCATCGAATCAAACACGCGCTGGTCAACTGCAGCAGCCGGGGCTGGCGCGGCAGGACGCGGCGGTTCTTTGAACGTCGGCTCAACCAGCGGTTCGGCGGCGGTCAGCGGCAGGCCGGCGAACAACTGGCGACTGTTGCTGGAGTCGCTGTCGCCACGCATGCTCAGCTCAGCCTGGGCCGAGACAATCCGCGAAGCGGTCTTGCGCAGCTCGTCCTCAAGTTCCATGTTCGGTACGCGCGGCGCCAGCGCCGAGGGGGTGTAATCCAGGGCAGCCGTCAGCTCGACGCCGCCGGCAATACGACGGTTTCCGATAATCGCGGCATCGGCGCCCAGCTCATCACGTACCAGTTTCATGGCCTGACGCATATCGGCGGCGAAAAAACGCTTAACTTGCATATCCCACTACCTCAGCCGTTGGGCCCTACTGTCGCGACAATAGTCACTTGCTTGTTGTCAGGAATTTCCTGATAAGCCAAAACGTGCAAATTCGGCACTGCCAGACGTCCAAACCGCGACAACATCGCTCGGACCGGGCCCGCCACCAGCAGAATCACCGGGTGACCCGCCATTTCCTGACGCTGTGCGGCTTCGATCAACGAACGCTGCAGTTTTTCAGCCATGCTTGGCTCCAGCAGAACGCCCTCTTCCTGGCCTTGTCCTGCCTTCTGAATACTATTGAGCAATATTTGTTCCAACCTTGGCTCCAAGGTGATAACAGGCAGCTCAGACTCAACCCCTACAATGCTTTGCACGATTGCACGGGACAACCCGACGCGCACCGCGGCCACCAAAGCGGCAGTATCTTGACTCTTGGCGGCATTGTTTGCGATGGCCTCGGCGATGCTGCGAATGTCGCGCACCGGCACCTGTTCGGCGAGCAATGCCTGCAACACCTTGAGCAACTGCGACAGCGACAGCACGCCGGGCACCAGCTCTTCGGCCAATTTTGGCGAGGCTTTGGCCAGCAAACCCATCAATTGCTGGACTTCCTCGTGGCCGATCAGCTCGTGGGAGTGCTTGTAGAGGATCTGGTTAAGGTGGGTAGCGACCACGGTGCTGGCGTCGACCACGGTGTAACCTAACGACTGCGCCTGGCTGCGCTGGCTGACTTCGATCCACACCGCTTCCAGGCCAAAAGCCGGATCTTTGGCGGTTATGCCGTTGAGCGTGCCGAAGACCTGGCCGGGGTTGATCGCCAGTTCGCGGTCGGGGTAAATCTCCGCTTCAGCGAGGATCACACCCATCAGCGTCAGGCGATAGGCGCTGGGCGCCAGGTCGAGGTTGTCGCGGATATGCACGGTGGGCATCAGGAAGCCCAGGTCCTGGGACAGCTTCTTGCGCACACCCTTGATCCGCGCGAGCAGTTGGCCACCCTGGTTACGGTCGACCAGCGGGATCAGGCGGTAGCCGACTTCCAGGCCGATCATGTCGATCGGGGTCACGTCATCCCAGCCAAGCTCCTTGGTTTCCTGGGCGCGGGCCGGCGACGGCAACAGCTCCTGCTGGCGCGCGATTTCCTGCTGGGCCTGGACCTTGACCTGGTTTTGCTTGCGCCAGAACAGGTAAGCGCCACCAGCGGCCATGGCCGCCATGCTCAGGAACGACACGTGCGGCATGCCAGGCACGATGCCCATGATCGCCATGATGCCCGCCGCCACGGCCAGCGCCTTGGGCGAAGCAAACATCTGCCGACTGATCTGCTTGCCCATGTCTTCGGAGCCCGAAGCACGGGTCACCATGATGGCTGCAGCTGTAGATAACAACAGTGATGGCAATTGCGCCACTAAACCGTCACCGATGGTCAGCAAGGCGTACACCTTGCCCGCATCGCCGAAGGTCATGCCGTGCTGGAAGATGCCCACCGCCATGCCGCCGATCAAGTTGATGAACAGAATCAGCAGGCCGGCGATGGCGTCACCGCGCACAAATTTGCTGGCACCGTCCATGGAACCGTAGAACTCGGCTTCCTGGGCCACTTCCAGGCGACGGGATTTGGCTTGGTTCTGGTCGATCAGGCCGGCGTTGAGGTCGGCGTCGATCGCCATCTGTTTGCCGGGCATGGCGTCGAGGGTAAAGCGTGCGCTCACCTCGGAAATCCGCCCGGCGCCCTTGGTTACCACCACGAAGTTGATGATCATCAGGATCGCGAACACCACGATACCCACCACGTAGTTACCGCCAATCACCACTTCACCGAAGGCCTGGATCACCTTACCGGCGGCGGCGTGGCCGTCCTGACCATGAAGCATCACCACCCGCGTGGACGCCACGTTCAGCGCCAGGCGCAGCAGGGTCGCGATCAGCAGGATGGTCGGGAATACCGCAAAGTCCAGCGGCCGCAGCGCATACACGCAGACCAGCAGCACCACGACAGACAGGGCAATGTTGAACGTGAAGAAGACGTCGAGCAGGAACGGCGGCATCGGCAACATCATCATTGCCAGCATCACCAGCAACAGCAACGGCACACCCAGATTGCCCCGCGACAGGTCAGTCAGGGTGCCACGGGCCGTGCTGAGCATTTGAGAGCGATCTACCACCGGTATTCCTCGTGTTCCTTGAAGCAAAGTTTTGACGCTGGAGAGCGTCCTGAAGGCGGTATTGCAAGAAGCCTTCCAACTTTTGCTCTGAGGCTCAGATGAGCGCAAAAGCGACCGCGCTTAGCGGGGGTAAATCCATCCAAATGTGGGAGCGAGCTTGCTCCCGAAGGCGCTGGTTCAGCGAGTACATTGCCGACTGACACAGCGCCTTCGCGAGCAAGCCCGCTCCCACATTTGGATCTGTGTGAACTCGCCGCCACTGACGAGATTTCCGGCAGGGTTTTAAGGTTGCCCCTAGGAAACGCGCTCTCTAGTCTCCGTACACCGCTGCAAATGCAGTGGTCGGGCGTCGCGGCTCGCAATATCAAGGAGAACTCTTATTCCTTTCCAAGGAGCGACGCCATGTCCAAAACCACACAAAATTCCCCCACCGCGCTCTTCACCGTCATCGACGGCATCAGCACCGAAGACCTGCTGGTCAACCTCACCGAAACCCTGGCGTCCGCCCACGCGCTGGCCTGCGACTTCGCCTTTGATCTGGAAGGGTCGCGGCGAGAAGGCGCACTGGGCATTGCGCAGTTGATTGAGGTATCGCGGTTGTTGGCTGAGCGAGCGCTGGATGACATGGGGCCGCCGCCCGAGTCAGAACCCGGCAAATTCTAGGCAGAACATCAGATAAGAGATCGTTCCCGCAGGTGGGAACGATCAAGTGAATCTTCACGCAACGCGCACATTCACAGCCTGGGGCCCTTTCAGGCCTTTCTCAACCTCGAACTCCACTTTTTGGTTCTCCGTGAGCGTCTTGAACCCGTCGCCCTGAATTGCCGAAAAGTGGACGAACACTTCAGCGCCGTTATCGTCCTGAGTAATAAAACCAAACCCCTTACTGTCGTTAAACCACTTAACAGTACCTGTCGCCATTGCCGCCCTCCTGAACTCTGGTTCGACGCCCCAGGGTCGCTAGATAATTGTGATGTTGGACGCAAAAACACCTGCGGGACGATGGATCCTCGCAAATCTCACCCGCTGCCCCGTTTTCAGCAAAATTCCGGCCGTACTCTTGAGATCGACCAGCACCGGCTCGCCACCGTCATCAAGGGCAATCACGCCTTGTCCGTTTTTTCGGCAATAAGATTTGATCGTACCTGTTACCGCTTCCATCACTGCTCCCTCTGCATCTCTTACAACCTGTACGCAGTGTGGTGCTATGAAACCGCGGGAAGGCAGCGCTGACTACTGTCAGAGTTGACAGGTAGACGGAGGTTGGCGACGGGTGGTAGCGGAGGGAGCGACGAAAGTATCGTGCCGATCAGGTCTTTTTGTGACCAGCGGGCTAGCCACAGGAAGCCGCTCACCACCGGCCCAAGATCAGGAATCGCGGCGCAAATCCGGCGGAATCGGCAGGTCTTTGAGCGGTTCTGGCCGCTTGCCCTTGCCAGCACGGTATTGGCGGATCTGATAGACGTAGGCCAGCACCTGCGCCACGGCCAGGTACAGCCCGGCGGGGATTTCCTGATCGAGGTCGGTGGAGTAGAAGATCGACCGCGCCAGTTCCGGCGACTCCAGCAACAAAATGTCGTTGGCCACGGCGATTTCGCGGATTTTCAGCGCGGTAAAATCGCTGCCCTTGGCCAGCAACATCGGCGCACCGCCCTTCTCCGGGTCGTACTTGAGCGCCACGGCGTAGTGGGTCGGGTTGGTGATGACCACGTCGGCATCCGGCACCGCCGCCATCATCTTGCGCTGGGACATTTCGCGCTGCAGTTGGCGAATCCGCTGTTTGACCTCAGGGCGACCTTCCTGGTCCTTGTGCTCGTCACGCACTTCCTGCTTGGTCATCAGCAGTTTCTTGTGGCTTTCCCACAGCTGGATCGGCGCATCCACGGCGGCGATGATGATCAGCCCGCAGGCCATCCACAGCGCGCTCCAGCCCACCACCTGCACGCTGTGAATGATCGCCGACTCCAGCGGCTCATGGGCAATGCGCAGCAAGTCGTCGATATCGGAGGACAACACCGTCAGCGCCACAAACAGGATCAGGATGAATTTCGCCAGCGCCTTGAGCAACTCCGCCAGCGCCTTGGCGGAGAACATGCGCTTGAGCCCGGGCCCAGGGTTCATCCGGCTGAACTTGGGCGCCATGCTGCCGGCGGCAAACAACCAGCCGCCGAGGGACACCGGCCCGATCAAGGCCGCCAGCAACAGCGTGATCAGCACCGGCTGCACCGCCAGGATCGCGATTTTGCCCGAGTGCAGCAGGTACTGGCCCATGGCGCCGGGGCTGAGCAGCACTTCGCGGGGCAGCGAGAAGTTGAGCTTCATCAACTCCATCATGTCCAGCGCCAAACCACCGCCGTAAATCAACAGGCCGCCGGCCCCGGCGAGCATCACGGCAAGGGTGTTGAGCTCCTTGGAGCGCGCAATCTCGCCCTTTTCCCTGGAGTCCTTTTTACGTTTCTCCGTGGGGTCTTCTGTTTTGTCCTGACCACTCTCGCTCTCGGCCATGGCTCAGCGCGCTCGTGCCAGGTCACGTAAGAACTGCAAGGCGTCGGTCGCCAGCGGTTGATACTGATTGAGAATGTCGGCCATGCCGACCCAGAAAATCCCCATGCCCAACACCAGGGTCAACGGGAAACCAATCGAGAAAATGTTCAGTTGCGGCGCCGCGCGGGTCATCACGCCGAAGGCAATGTTGACCACCAGCAGCGCAGTGATCGCCGGCAATACCAGCAACAACGAGGCGCCCAGCACCCAACTCATGCGTCCGACCAATTCCCAGAAGTGACTGACCACCAACCCCGAGCCCACCGGCAAGGTCGTGAAGCTTTCGGTCAGCACCTCGAACACCACCAGGTGGCCATTCATCGCCAGGAAGATCAAGGTCACCAGCATGGTCAGAAACTGCCCGATCACTGCCACCGACACGCCGTTGGTGGGGTCGACCATGGACGCGAAGCCCATGCCCATCTGGATCGAGATGATTTGCCCGGCGATCACAAACGCCTGGAAGAACAACGTCAACGAGAAGCCCAGCAGCGCACCGATCAGGATCTGCTCGGCAATCAGCAGCAACGCACTGAGGTCCAGGGCATTCACCGGCGGCATCGGCGGCAGGCCGGGCACGATCACCACGGTGATGGCAAAGGCGAAATACAAACGGATACGCCGCGGAACCAGCGTCGTGCCGAACACCGGCATGGTCATCAGCACCGCCGTGACGCGGAACATTGGCAAGATGAAAGACGCCACCCACGTGCTGATCTGGGTGTCGGTCAATGCCAGCACAGATTGCATGGGGTCAGCCGATCAACTGCGGAATACTGCCGTACAACTGCAGGATGTATTCCATGAAGGTTTGCACCAGCCACGGGCCGGCGACAATCAGGGTGATCAGCATCACCAGCAAACGCGGGAGGAAGCTCAAGGTTTGTTCGTTGATCTGCGTCGCGGCCTGGAACATCGCCACCAGCAGGCCGACCAACAGGCTCGGCACCACCAGCACGGCGACCATCATAGTGGTCAGCCACAACGCTTCACGGAACAGGTCGACCGCTACTTCTGGGGTCATTGGCCTACACTCCGCCGAAACTGCTGGCCAGCGTGCCGATAATCAGCGCCCAGCCGTCCACCAGCACAAACAGCATGATCTTGAACGGCAACGAAATAATCAGCGGCGACAGCATCATCATGCCCATGGCCATCAGCACGCTCGCCACCACCAGGTCGATGATCAGGAACGGAATAAAGATCATGAAGCCGATCTGGAACGCGGTTTTCAATTCTGAGGTGACGAACGCCGGCACCAGGATGGTCAGCGGCGCCTGATCCGGCGTAGCGATGTCGGTGCGTTTGGACAACCGCATGAACAGCTCAAGGTCGCTGGAGCGGGTTTGCGACAGCATGAAGTCCTTGATCGGGCCCTGAGCCTTGTCGATCGCGTCCTGCGCGGTGAGTTTTTCCGCCAGATACGGTTGCAGCGCTTGCTGGTTCACCTTGTCGAACACCGGCGCCATGATGAACAGCGTCAAAAACAGCGCCATGCCGGTGAGGATCTGGTTCGACGGCGTCTGTTGCAGGCCGAGGGCCTGACGCAAAATCGAAAATACGATGATGATCCGCGTGAAGCTGGTCATCAGCATGACAAACGCCGGAATAAAACTCAGCGCGGTCATGATCAGCAGGATCTGCAGGCTGACCGAATATTCCTGGGCGCCGGCGGCGTTGGTGCCCAGCGTGATTGCCGGGATCGACAACGGGTCGGCCGCGAACGCCAGCGGCGCGGCCAGCAACAGCATGAGCGTCAATAAAACGCGCATTACTTCTTATCCTTCTGATCCTTGCCCAGCAACTCCATCAGGCGCTGGGCGAATTCTGGCGTGGCGGCCTCGGTCCTGGCCACTTCAACCGGCGACTTGAGCACGTGCAACGGCGTGATGCGGCCAGGCGTGATGCCGAGCAAAATCTGCTCCTCGCCGACTTGCACCAGCACCAGCCGGTCACGCGGGCCGAGGGCGCGCGAGCCGATCATCTCGATCACCTGGCCATTACCCGGGCCGATGCGCTGTACGCGGCGCATCAGCCAGGCCAGCACAAAAATCAACCCGACCACCAGCAACAGGCCCAGTACCAGCTGGGTCAACTGCCCGCCGATGCCACTGCTGACCACGGGCGCCGCAGCCGCCGCTTGCGCGACCGGCTCAGCCGCCAGGGCGCTCAATGGCAGCGCCAGAAACAGTCCCGCCAGCGAATACTTCATATCAGCGCAACTTCTTGATGCGTTCGCTCGGGCTGATCACGTCCGTCAGGCGGATGCCGAACTTTTCGTTGACCACCACCACCTCGCCATGGGCGATCAGCGTGCCGTTGACCAGCACGTCCAATGGCTCACCGGCCAGGCGGTCGAGCTCGATCACCGAACCCTGGTTGAGTTGCAGCAGGTTACGGATGTTGATTTCGGTGCTGCCGACTTCCATGGAAATCGATACCGGAATGTCGAGGATCACATCCAGGTTCGGGCCGTCGAGGGTCACCGGGTCGTTGTTCTTCGGCACGCTGCCGAATTCTTCCATGGGCAAGCGTTTGCCGGCCGGTGCACTGGCGGCGTCGGCGGCCAGCAGCGCGTCGATATCGTCCTGGCCAACATCGCCGGTTTCTTCCAGGGCCGCAGCCCACTCGTCAGCCAGGGCCTGGTCTTCGGCGGAAGTATTTTCGTGTTCGGTAGCCATTACATGTCCTCGGCGGAGCAAACATTCATCAATAAATAGGGGCGGATCAGCGACGGTTGATCGGCTCGATCACTTGCAACGCCAGGTTGCCCTTGTGGGAGCCGAGCTTGACCTTGAACGACGGCACGCCATTGGCGCGCATGATCAGCTCTTCCGGCAATTCCACCGGAATCACGTCGCCCGGCTGCATGTGCAAAATATCGCGCAAACGCAGCTGGCGACGGGCCACGGTGGCGCTCAAAGGTACGTCGACGTCGAGCAGGTCTTCGCGCAGCGCCTTGACCCAGCGCTCGTCCTGGTCGTCCAGGTCGGACTGGAAACCGGCGTCGAGCATCTCGCGCACCGGTTCGATCATTGAGTACGGCATGGTCACGTGCAGGTCGCCGCCACCGCCATCGAGTTCGATGTGAAAGGTGGACACCACAATCGCTTCGCTGGGGCCGACGATGTTGGCCATGGCCGGGTTCACTTCCGAGTTGATGTACTCGAAATTGACTTCCATGATCGCCTGCCAGGCTTCCTTCAAGTCGATGAAGGCTTGCTCGAGCACCATGCGCACGACGCGCAATTCGGTCGGGGTGAATTCACGGCCTTCAATCTTCGCGTGACGGCCGTCGCCGCCAAAGAAGTTGTCCACCAGCTTGAACACCAGTTTGGCGTCGAGGATGAACAGTGCGGTACCGCGCAACGGCTTGATCTTGACCAGGTTGAGGCTGGTCGGCACGTACAGCGAGTGCACGTACTCGCCGAACTTCATCACCTGCACACCGCCCACCGCCACGTCCGCCGAACGGCGCAGCATGTTGAACATGCTGATACGGGTGTAACGGGCGAAACGCTCGTTGATCATTTCCAGGGTCGGCATGCGTCCGCGGACGATACGATCCTGGCTGGTGAGGTCATAACTTTTGACACTGCCAGGTTCAGCACTCAGTTCGGTCTGTACCAGACCATCGTCGACGCCATGCAACAGCGCGTCAATTTCATCCTGGGACAGCAGGTCTTGCACGGCCATCTCGTGATCCTACTGCAATACGAAGTTAGTGAAGAGCGCCTGCTCGACCACGACTTTGCCAAGCTCTTTCTGGGCCACTTCCTGCACGCTGGCAGTGACCTTCTGGCGCAGCATTTCCTGGCCGACCGGCGTGGCCAGGCTTTCGAAGCTCTGCCCGGAGAACAGCATCACCAGGTTGTTGCGGATCACCGGCATGTGCACCTTGAGGGCATCCAGGTCCGCCTGGTTACGCGCCAGCAAGGTGATACTCACCTGAAGGTAGCGTTGACGGCCATTCTGGTTGAAATTGGCGACAAAGGCCGGGAGCATCGGTTCGAAGATTGCCGGTTGTTTGGCGTTGGTGGCAGTTTCAGCGGCAGGGGGCGGTTTGCTTGCACTGCTGTGCATGATGTACCAGGTACCGCCCACCGACGCGCCGATGGCCAGGAGCAGGCCCAGCACAATCAGCAGGATAAGCTTGAGCTTGCCCTTGCTTGCGGGTGGTGTTGCTGCGTCGTCGCTCTTCGCCATGCCAATAATCCGTCACTATTCGGGGATTCGTAGATCTACGGAAAGGCAAGAGCAAGTGTTATGCCAGAGTTGTCAGCTGATCGGGGATAGATGCAACACCACAGGTCCCTGTGGGAGCGGGCTTGCTCGCGAATGCGGTGGGTCAGTCGATGAATCCTTTGACTGACATTGCGCTTTCGCGAGCAAGCCCGCTCCCACATTTAAAGCTGCGAGGGGCTGGAATCAGGCGTAGTAATCAACGGCACTGGAGCCGACGATGGTCTGGGTCACTGGCGCAACTGCCGCAGCCACTTCAGCATGCTCACCCGCGTCACCACCCTCACCACGCCCGCCACTGCCGCTTATGCCGCGAGCCTGGTTCTGCTGCTGTTGCTCCTGCCCTTGCCCCTGCCATCCACGGGATTGATCGGAGACGTTGACGTCGACCTGCCCCATGCCCTGCTGGGCAAACATTTCGCGCAAACGCCCGGACTGGCTTTCCAGCGCTTCACGCACCACCGCATGGCCACTCATAAAGGTGACCTGGGCCTGCTGGTCCGCCGTCATGTTGACCTTGATATCCAGGCGCCCCAGCTCGGCCGGCTGCAACTGGATCTCTGCCGATTTGAGGTTGGCGCTGGACAGGTACATCACACGGTTGACCACCTCCTCGGTCCAGCCGCTCTGGTGCATGGCCAGCGGCGCATTGGCCACGGGTGGCAAGGCATTCGCGGTTTTCGGCGTGGCGGCCTGGGTCAGCGCGGCCAAGCGGTTGGCGAAGTCATCGACACGGGTATCACTGCTGGCGTCTTTCAAATCCTTGAGGCCACCGTCGATCAGCCCGCTGAAGGCTTTGTCGCCGCCTTGGTCAGTGCTGTCCTTGGTGGCTTGCTGGTCAACCATAGTCGCAAGGCCGGCAGCAAAATTCTGCGCAGAGGTCAGCGGGTCCTGAGTCGTCGGCGCGGTTTTCTGCGGCGTCTGGCTGCTGGCCGAGACGTGACCGCCCTGCTCCATGGCCAGGCGCACGGCCGGCATCGAATCCAGTGGGTCGGCCGCAGGGTCGAACGCAGGTTGCTTGGCCTCATCCGTGGCTGCAACCGGTGCCGCGACGACGGGCTGGGCATTCTCGTCCTGAGCGGCCACCGGCGCCGGCGTTTGCACGGGGGCAGGCACGACAACGGGGACGACCGTGGCCATCAATGCCGGATCAACGACGGGATCAACCGGAGGTTGCTGCGCCACGGACGGGTCGCTGGGTTTGTCGTCTTGATTGCTGGCACTGCTGCCGCTGTCGGAGCTGGCGGCCGGCTTGGCAGGCAAGGTATTGCCGCTATCGGCAACGGCCGGCGAGCTGACGGCAGGTTTATCGTTACCCGTCACAGGCTTGGTGCTGGTGTCGGAAGACTTGTCGCGCATGGGTTTGGCCGGTGCGACGTCGACCTTCGGCGTCGGTTTGGCAGCTTGGTTGGCAAACACTTGAGCGAAGCCAGGGCCCTTGTCCCGTGGGTCCGCAGCCGCTACCGAGGGGGCGGCGGCAGGCGCTTGAGGCTTGGCCGCTGGGGCAGCCTGAAGGAGCGAATTCTGGGCGACTGGCATAGTTAAAGGTCTCCACTGCATTGGGGGTCGGGGATGCAGTCAGAGGTAATATAGCAAGAGTCGGGCCACGTTTTGCGAAGCCCGTCAGTCAAAGCTGAAACCGCTGGCGCTCATGCTCGTACAAAGGCCGGACCAGCGCGAACTCCTGGTCGATTTCATCGACCAGCTCACCGAGGTCCACTCGAAAAGGCTCGGCAGAGCCGTCTTCCAGTCGGCGACACAGCTCTGCCAAGCGCACCGCGCCCAGATTGCCACTGCTGCCCTTGAAGCTATGCGCAATCCGCCCCAGCGCCTTGGCATCGTCACGCGCCTTGCGCAACGCCTCGACACGCTTTTGCGAATCGTCAAGAAAGGTATCGAGCAACTTGGGGTACTCGCTCTCCATAACCTCTTGCAAACCCGACAACACATCAGGGTCCAGATGAATCTCAAGCACTTGTTCGCTCCTTGATCAAGAATCGGCGGATTATGCCAGAGCCCCCCAGCAAAACTCCACGCACACGCTGCGCCCACCATCGGACCAGCGTACAGCGCTGCTCAGTTGGCGCACCAGACTCAAACCACGGCCAGACAGACGGTCGACATCCAGCGGCCGCGCCAGCACCTGCTCCACGTCAAACCCGGGACCGCTGTCGTCGATGCGCAGCGTCATTTTGCCGCCCATGGGGGTCGGCACCACCTGTACGTGCACACGCACATAACCACTGTTCAACTGCATGAGGCGCTGATTGCGCTGGTGGTAATACTCGGCGAAGCCCTGCGCATCACGCTTGAGCCGCGAATCCAGTTCCAGCACGCCATGCTCCAGCGCATTGGAATACAGCTCGGCCATCACACTGTAGAGCGCCCCACTCTGCTCACGCAGGCCGTGGACCTCCAGCAGCAGTTGCAGCAGGTACGGCAGCGGGTTGTAGCTTTTGAGCGCCTGTGCGCGAAACTCGAAGCTCACCGCCCAATCCAGCGGGCTCGCCTGGCCGCTGTCGGCATACAGGGGCTCCGCCGCACGCAGCGGCTGGCCGGCCTGCAAGGTGATCTCGACCATGCTGACGTCATCGCGCGCCTCACCCCGAAATGCCGCCAGGGCCTGTTCAATATCCTCAAACAGACGGTCAGGCTTGCGGTTGGTGGCAAACACTTGCTGCAAGCGCTCGACACCGAACAGCTGGTCATTAGCGTCGGCGGTGTCCAGTACGCCATCGGAGAGTAAAAATACCCGGTCGCCCAACACCATCGGCCAGACTTCCGTGCTGTCATCAAACGCTTCGGCGGACAGCACGCCCAACGGCAGATGCCGCGACACCAACGGCGTGCGCTTGCCCGTGGCGATCTCATGCACATAGCCTTCGGGCATGCCGCCGTTCCACACCTCCACCACGCGCTGCTGGGCACTCAGGCAGATCAGTGTGGCGCAACAGAACATGTCCACCGGCAGAATACGCTTGAGCTTGGCATTCATCTCCCGCAGGGTTTGCGCCAGGCCGTAGCCCTTGGCCGTCATGCCGTAGAACACTTCCGCCAGGGGCATGGCGCCGACAGCCGCCGGCAGACCATGGCCGGTAAAATCACCGAGCAACACGTGCATGTCACCCGACGGGGTGTACGCCGCCAACAGCAGGTCGCCGTTGAACAACGCATACGGCGATTGCAGGTAGCGAATGTTCGGCGCCGCGTTGATACAGCCGGAATGCGCCACCTTATCGAACACCGCCTTGGCCGCCCGCTGCTCATGCAGCAGGTAGTCATGGTGCCTGGCGATCACGTCACGCTGGCGCAAGACCGTGGCCTGCAAGCGGCGCAGGCGGTCCATGGCATTGATCTTGGCTGCCAGGATCAGTGGGTTGTAAGGCTTGGGCAGGAAATCATCCCCGCCGGCGTCCAGGCAGCGGGCCAGGGCTTCACTCTCACGCAGCGAGGTGAGAAAGATGATCGGCACCAACGCCTCCCCGGCCAGCTGCTTGATTCGGCGCGCCGCTTCAAAGCCGTCCATCACCGGCATCAGGGCATCCATCAACACCAGTTGCGGACGCTCGCGGCTAAACACGTCGACGGCTTGCGCACCATTAGTCGCCGTCAGCACCTGATGGCCCTGACGCCGGATGATGGTCGACAGCAACAGCAAATCGGCCGCACTGTCTTCGGCGATCAGGATCGTCAGCGGCTCAAGCACGGGGGCCAGGCTGCTCAACTGATGTCGAACAGTTTGTCGAAGTTGGAGATACCGAGGATCTTGCGCACATCGGAGTTGCTGTTGACCACCTGCACCTCGGCACTGTCGCCACCGGCATGGTCACGTAACAGCAGGAGCATGCCCAGGGCCGAGCTGTCCATGTAAGTGGTGTCCTTCAAGTCCACCACGTAGACCTCGGGCACCTTGTAGAAGCGCTCATACGCATCGCGAAATTTCTGGTGGCTACCGAAATCGAATCGGCCCTTGACTGTAATCGTCAACTTCGTCCCATCCAGGGATACTTCTGACTCAATTGACATGCGACTGCTTCCTTGTCATTGGCTATGTGCAACAAGGTTTAGCAGGTGAACCGGCGATGGGCAACACGGCGCGTCAAATGTGGCAGCTGGCCGGCCCGCTCCTACCGTGGAGCGGTGGTCACTAATACTGTGATTGGCGGGGCAGGCGCTGTGACAGCTCATCAAGCAACTTTTGCTCGCGCTTGTCTTCGATCGCCCGCGCTTCGTCGATATAGCGCTGCACCAGCTTGCGCAAACCTTCAACCCGGGCGAACGCCGCTTGCCAGCTTTCACGGGCCTTATCGAGGTTGTTCTGGTGCCAGGCCAGGCTCTGGCGCTGTTGGCCGACGGCGGTTTCCAGCTGGTTGAGAAAGCCCTGGTAGCCCATCAGCCACTGGCCGGACACGCCCTTGCTGCCGCGCTCGATCCACTGCTGCTGGTATTCGCCACGAAAGCGCTCCAGGTCGCCCAGTTTGCTTTCCGCCAGGCGCACCTGGCCCTGGAAGTAACCCAAGCGCTGGACAGCGGCTTTCTCGGCTTTTTCAGCCATGTCCACCACCGGCGCGAGGCGCGACGAACGGCTACTGGCCATGGCTTAGCCGCCGGGTGCAGGAGCGAAGATCGAGCCCAGGTGCGCTTCGCTTTCACCCATGCTGATCTTGTCGTTGAGGCCCTGGCGCAGGTAGGTCACCAATTGCGGCTGCAAGGCAATCGCCAGGTCGGTTTCGCGATCGCCACCGGCCACATACGCGCCGACGCTGATCAGGTCGCGGCTCTGCTGATAACGCGACCACAACTGTTTGAAATGTTGCGCGCGGGCCATGTGCTCCGGCGTGACCACCGCCGGCATCACCCGGCTGATCGACGCTTCGATATCGATAGCCGGGTAATGCCCTTCTTCGGCCAGCCGCCGCGACAGCACGATGTGGCCGTCGAGCACGCCCCGCGCCGAGTCGGCAATCGGGTCCTGCTGGTCATCACCTTCGGACAACACGGTGTAGAACGCGGTGATCGAACCGCCGCCGGCCTCGGCGTTACCGGCGCGCTCGACCAGCTTGGGCAGCTTGGCAAACACCGACGGCGGGTAGCCTTTGGTGGCGGGCGGTTCGCCGATGGCCAGGGCGATTTCCCGCTGGGCCTGAGCGAAACGCGTGAGCGAGTCCATCAGCAACAGGACGTTCTTGCCCTTGTCGCGAAAATATTCGGCGATACGCGTGCAGTACATGGCGGCGCGCAAGCGCATCAGCGGTGCATCATCGGCCGGGGATGCGACGACAACGGAGCGCTTGAGGCCTTCTTCACCGAGGCTGTGCTCGATGAACTCCTTCACTTCACGGCCGCGCTCGCCGATCAATCCGACCACAATGATGTCGGCCTCGGTAAAGCGCGTCATCATGCCGAGCAGCACGGATTTACCCACACCGGTACCGGCAAACAGGCCCAGACGCTGGCCACGACCGACCGTCAATAAACCGTTGATGCTGCGAATGCCCACGTCCAGCGGCACGCTGATCGGGTTGCGGTTGAGCGGGTTGATGGTCGGGCCGTCCATCGGCACCCAGTCTTCAGCCTTCATGCCGCCCTTGCCGTCCAGCGCGCGACCGGCGCCGTCGAGCACACGGCCGAGCATGCTCATGCCCATCGGCAGGCGGCCCGTGTCGGCCAGCGGCACCACACGGGCACCGGGGGCGATGCCCGCCAGGCTACCGACCGGCATCAGGAAAATCTTGCTGCCGGAAAAGCCCATCACTTCGGCTTCGACCTGCACCGGGTGGTAGCTGTCGTCATTGATCACCAGGCAGCGGCTGCCCATGGCGGCGCGCAGGCCTTCGGCTTCGAGGGTCAGGCCGACCATGCGCAGCAGGCGCCCTTCGAGAACGGGCTGGCCAGGCAACTCGGTGGCCTCGGCGTAGCCGCTCAGGCGCTTGGCGAAACTGGTGCGATCAAGGCGCATCGGGGGCGTCCAGGTCCACGCTCAGGTCAGGCTCGGCCGGGTGCAGGGCCTGTTCATGGAGTTGATCGAAGAGCTTGGCCATGATCTGGCTGATGCGGGTTTCCACCGTGGCATCGATGCGGCTGTGTTCGGTCTCGACGCGGCAACCGCCGGGCAGCAGCGCCGCGTCCTCGACGATGCGCCAGGTTTCTTCGTGGCGCTCGCGCAGGGCTTTGACCTGCTCGAAATCCTGGGGGTTGATGTACAAGCGCACATTGCCGACGCCCAAGGGCAGCAGCTTGAGGGCTTCGCGCATCACGCTTTCGAGGTGGCTGGAATCGAGCACCAGTTCGCGCTGGATCACTTGGCGAGCGATGTGCTCAACCAGGCCGACCATGGCTTTTTCCAGTTGCGAATCCTGTTCGGCGATAGGATCGAACAGGCTGCCCATCAAGCGTTCCAGGCTGGCCAGCTTGACGCTCAAGGCCTCTTCGGCTTCCTGGCGCACCTTCAGCGTGGTGCTGCGAAAACCGTCTTTTTCACCCGCCGCAAAGCCTTCGTTGTAGGCCTCCTGACGGATGGCTTCCAATTCTTCAAGGGTCAGTGGCTGGACTTCATCCAGCGGCACCTCTTCCATTTGCGCAGGCGGCTCTTCGACATACGCAGGTTCCGGCTCCGGCACATGCGGGTCGAAACTGGGCAACGACCAGATGTCGAACCCGCCGACATCCCGCGCGCGAATCAGATCGCTGGGCGTCTCATCTTTGTTCGACATGCGCAGCGCCTTAGATCATTTCTTCGCCGCCCTTCCCGCCGAGAACGATTTCTCCGGCTTCGGCCATACGGCGGGCAATGGTGAGGATTTCCTTCTGGGCGGTTTCCACGTCGCTGACGCGTACCGGGCCTTTGGCTTCCAGGTCGTCGCGCAACAGTTCGGACGCGCGCTTGGACATGTTCTTGAAGATCTTCTCTTTGACGCCTTCGTCCGAACCCTTGAGGGCCAGCACCAAAACGTCGGACGACACCTCACGCAGCAACGCCTGGATACCACGGTCGTCGACATCGGAGAGGTTGTTGAACACGAACATGAGGTCTTCGATCTGGCCGGACAGGGTGTCGTCGATCTCGCGGATCGAGTCCATCAACTGGCCTTCGACCGAACTGTCGAGGAAGTTCATGATGTCGGCCGCGCGCTTGATGCCACCCAGGGTGGTACGCGAGGCATTCGAGTTGCCCGAGAACTGCTTCTCGAGAATCGTGTTGAGTTCTTTCAGCGCGGCCGGCTGCACCGTGTTCAGCGACGACACGCGCAGGATGATGTCCAGGCGCACTTTATGGTCGAAGTGGCCGAGCACTTCACCGGCCTGGTCCGGGTCGAGGTAGGCAACCACGATGGCCTGGATCTGCGGGTGCTCGTAGCGGATCACGTCGGCCACGGCGCGCGGTTCCATCCATTTCAGGCTGTCCAGGCCACTGGTGTTGCCGCCCAGCAGGATGCGGTCGATCAGGCCGTTGGCCTTGTCTTCGCCGAGGGCCGAGGTGAGCATCTTGCGGATATAGCTGTCGGAACCGACGCCCAGGCTGGTCTGGTCGCCGACGATTTCGACGAACTCGCTCATCACCTGCTCGACTTGCTCACGGTGCACATTGCGCATCTGCGCCATGGCCACGCCCACGCGCTGAACCTCTTTGGGGCCCATGTGGCGCAGCACTTGTGCGGCGTCGGTCTCACCCAAAGACAGCAGCAGGACTGCGGCTTTATCGACCTTGGTGAGCTTGGCAACAGCGGCTCGATCATTCATCTGCGTTAATCCACTCTTTCACGACCTGAGCCACACGGCCCGGGTCTTCTGCTACCAGACTCTTGATTGCATTCAGCTGAGCGTCATAGCCTTCGCTCGGGCTTGGCAACAGAATACTTTGCGGGCCGCCCAGGCTGACGCGGTCGTTGGCCAGTTCGCCGTCCAGGCCGCCCATGCCACCCAACTCGACGTCGCTTCCTGCAAGGGCAAGCTGCTTCTTGCCGTGGCCGGTGATGTTGTTGAGCACCGGACGCAGCACGCCGAACACCAGCACCAGGATGAACAACACACCCAGCACTTGCTTGACGATGTCCCAGAACCACGGCTGTGTGTAGAACGCAGGGTCGGTGATGACTTCGCCACGCTCGACCGAGAACGGCATGTTGATCACGCTGACGCTGTCACCCCGGCTGGCGTCAAAACCAACGGCGTCCTGTACCAGGCGAGTGAAGCGCGCCAATTCGTCGGCACTCCACGGCGCACGGGTCACCGCACCGTCAGCGGCATTGACCTTGACCTGGTCATCGACCACCACCGACACCGACAGGCGATTGATTTTGCCCTGCTGCTGTTTGGTGTGGCTGATGGAACGGTCGAGCTCGAAGTTCTTGGTCGACTGGTTACGCTTGTCCGCCGGGTATGGCGCGAGCATCGGCTGGCCGGTGGCCGGGTCCATGATCTGCTGACCGTTGGCGTCCAACAATGGCTGGCCAGGCTGAATCGCAGCGGCGGTCGCGGCAGCGCCGCCCGTGGTTTGCGGCGCCGAAGCCGGTGCCGGCGGCTGGTTGCTCAGGGCACCCGGCACACCTTGCGGGCCATTGCTGGCGGTGCGTTGTTCGCTGGTCGACTGCTCGCTGCGCAGGGCCGGCTGGTCCGGGTTGAACTGTTCAGAGGTCGATTCGACCGCGCTGAAGTCCACGTCGGCAGACACTTCAGCCTTGTAGCGGTCGTTGCCGAGCACCGGCTGCAAAATATTATGCACGCGCTGGGTGAGCATGCTTTCCATGCGACGGCTGTAATCGAACTGCTTGCCGGCCTGGGTCAGCGCAGAATTTTCTGCCATGTCCGACAGCAGGTTGCCCTTCTGGTCGACCACGGTAATTTGCGATTTGCTCAGTTCGGGAACGCTGGTGGCCACCAGGTTGATGATCGCCAGCACCTGGCCAGGCTCCAGGGAACGCCCGGAAAACAGCTCGACCAGCACCGAGGCGCTCGGCTTGCGTTCGTCACGGACAAACACCGAGCTCTTCGGAATCGCCAGGTGCACGCGGGCGCCCTTGACGTTGTTGAGGCTTGAGATGGTGCGCGCCAACTCGCCTTCCAGGCCACGACGGTAGCGGGTGGCTTCCATGAACTGGCTGGTACCCAGGCCCTGGTCCTTGTCGAGGATTTCAAAACCGATGTTGCTGTCGGACGGCGTCACGCCGGCGGCGGCCAGCTTCATGCGTGCACGGGCGACGTCATCGGCCTTGACCAGCAACGCGCCGGAGTTGGGTTCTACGGTATAGGCGATGTCGGCGGCGGCCAGGGTTTCCATGATCTGCTTGGAATCCATGCCGGCCAGGCTGCCGTACAGCGGGCGGTAATCAGGTTGCTGCGACCACAGCACCACGGCAAAACCAATCGCCACGCTGGCAGCCAGGCCGACCATCAGGCCCACCTGACGCAACATGGTCATTTCGGAGAGGTTTTCCAGGAACGACAAACCAAACAGCGGCGGCTTGCCGTCTGTCTTGGCGGGTACGTTGTCCACGACTGCTTCTGCCATGACTTAAATCTCGTCCTTAAACCGGCATCTGCATGATGTCTTGATAAGCCTGAACCAGCTTGTTACGCACTTGGGTCAAGGCCTGGAAGGAAACACTGGCCTTTTGCGAGGCGACCATCACATCGGTGAGGTCCACGCCGCTTTTGCCGATTTCGAAGGCGGTAGCCAATTGATTCGAGGCTTGCTGGGTATCACTGACTTTGTTGATTGCCTGACCGAGCATGTCGGCAAAACTGCTTTGGCCCAATTCCGGCGCTGGCGCGACGGATTTCGGTTGAGCCATGGCATCCATTTGCATGGAGCGCATATCCAACATCAACCGATTGAACTCAATACCCTGGCTCATGACCTTCTCTCTCCGACGACCCGCAATTTTTTGACACTACGCAGCGGTTACTAGGGGTGGTAGCAACAAGGGTGCCAAATCCATAGCGGTTCGTAAGAAAAGGCGACAAACCCTGTCAGCCTAGGCTTTTTGGAGGGCGCGATTCTCAGGTCGCGAAAAGGTAGGCTTCCACATCCATCCCGGCGTCGCGCATCTGCGCCAGCTTGTAGCGCAAGGTGCGCGGGCTGATCCCCAGCCGTTCGGCCGCTTCTTTGCGGCGGCCGCGTTCGGCACGCAGGGTGTCGATGATCATCTGGAATTCGCGGCGCCGCAGGTCGTCCCCCAACGCACCGCCCGACTCAGCTTCGGCGACCGCCACGGGCGCCGGCGCAAGGCTCGGCAAGGGGGCCGCGCCACTGCCCATGGCCAGGCAGAAATCCTGGGGCTGAATCAAACCGCCCTGCTGCAAAATCAACGCACGCTGGATCGCATTGTCGAGTTCCCGCACGTTGCCGGGCCATGGGTAGCTGATCAGGCAGGCCTGGGCTTCAGCCGACAGCCGGGCCTGGGCGTGCTTCATTTTTTTGACGTGGTTGTTCAGCAGGCGCTCGGCCAGCGGGATGATATCCGCCGGGCGTTCACGCAATGGGCGCCAGGCCAGAGGGAAGACCGACAGCCGGTAAAACAAGTCTTCCCGAAAGCGCCCCGCCGCTACTTCGCCCGCGAGGTCGCGGTTGGTGGTGGCGACTACGCGGATATCCAGCTGGATCGGCTTGCGCGCGCCGACGCGCTCTACTTCACGCTCCTGCAACACCCGCAGCAGCTTGGCTTGCAGGCCCAGGGGCATTTCGGAAATCTCGTCGAGCAGGATAGTGCCGCCGTCGGCCTGTTCGAACTTGCCGGCCTGGGCCGCAATGGCGCCGGTGAACGAGCCTTTTTCATGGCCGAACAACGTGGCTTCGAGCATGTTGTCGGGGATGGCCGCGCAGTTGATGGCGATAAACGGTTGCTTGGCGCGACCCGATTGCTGGTGGATATAGCGTGCCAGCACCTCTTTACCGGTGCCGGACTCGCCGGAGATCAGCACGGTTGAATCACTGCGCGCCACACGGGCGGCCAAGTCCAGCAACTGTGCACTGGCCGGTTCGAAGGCAATCGGGCCTTCGCCTTCGGCGGCCGAGATCACGCCCAAGGCATGCCGCGCGACCAACTCGATCAAGGCTTTGGGTTCAAACGGTTTGACCAGGTAATCCGCCGCGCCCTGGCGCATGGCATCCACGGCGCGCTCGACCGCGCCATGGGCGGTCATCAGCAACACCGGCAGTTGCGGCTGACGCGCGCGCAGCAGGCCGAGCAACTGATGGCCGTCCATACCGGGCATGTTCACGTCGCTGACCACCAGGCTGAAGGACTCTTGCTCAACAGCCTCCAAGGCCTCCTCGGCAGAGCCGACCGCCCGGTAGTCATGGCCCGCCAACAGCAGCGTGTCAGCCAATGCTTCACGCAGGGCGCGATCGTCTTCCACCAATAAAACCTTGATAGCCATAATCCTTTTACTCCGCGCTTGCCGCGCTGGAAAACAGCGGCAAGGTCATCAATGCACAGGTGCCACGCCCCAACCGGGAACGCAGCTGCAATTCTCCCTGATGGGCCCGTGCCACCGCCTTGACCACGGTCAGGCCGAGGCCAGTGCCGTTAGTCTTGGTGGTAAAAAACGGTTCGCCCAGGCGTCGCAACACCACGGGGTCGATGCCACTGCCGCTGTCGCTGATACACAGGCGCAAGGTTTGCCCGCGGCTGTACAGGTGCACCTTGAGTCGCGCACCGGGGCCGCTGGCCTGGGTGGCGTTTTCGATCAGGTTGAGCAAAGCGCCGACCAGCGTGTCGCGATTGCACAGCAACTCGCCAAGGTGGCTGTCGCACTGCCAGCGCACATTGACATCATGGATATGCGTCGCCGCCGCCGATTGCAGCGACTGCAGCAGCTCGGACGGCGTGATGCGGTCAGTCAGCGGTAATTCGCCGCGGGCAAACACCAGCATGTCGCGCACCTGGTGCTCCAATTCATGCAGGCGCTCCTTGAGGCGGCCGGCAAATCGTTGGTGGGTAGCGGCCGGCAGTTGCTCATCAGTCAAATGACTGGCGTAGATCAACGCCGCCGAGAGCGGCGTACGGATCTGATGCGCCAACGAAGCGACCATCCGCCCCAACGACGACAAGCGCTCATGGCGCGCCAGTTGGTCTTGCAGGTGACGGGTTTCAGTCAGGTCGTTGAGCAGCACCAACTGGCCGGGCTCGGCGTCCAGGGAGCGCGTGGCGATGGACAGGCGACGGCCGTCCTTCAGGGAGATTTCGTGACCGTCGTCCTCACGCGGTGCGAAGCAACGGGTGATGACATGGCGCCACAACTCACCCTCAAGCGGTTCGCCCAACAGGTCGCGCGCGGCCGGGTTGGCTTCGCGGACATGGCCCATTTCATCAATAACGATCACGCCACCGGGCAACAGGTCGAGGAGATTTTGCAGACGGTTGGCCAGGCGCTCTTTCTCGGCCAGCTCTTCCATACGCTGGGCGCTCACCACCGCCAGCTCGCCTTTGAGCTCGGACACCCGGGCTTCCAGCAAGCTGTAAGAGTCGGTCAGTTGACTCGACATCTGGCTGAACTGCGAGAACGCCTGTTCAAGACCCTGCCGGGTAAGCGGCTCTGCAGACGGAACGAGCCCCGGGATAGCAGGGGCTGTAGAAAGTTGGGCGGCGTGGGGCATCATGCTCTCTCGCTTGGCTGACCGTCAGTTAAACGGAACGTTGCGAGGGCTGTAGCAATACCCGTGCCTAAAAAAATAGGCTTATTTTTCAGTCACTTAAAAAACAGGCGTCAATCATCCGCCTGTTCATCACCTTCCCGACGACTCATACCGTACTTGCGCATCTTCTCCACCAGGGTGGTGCGACGGATGCGCAGGCGCTCGGCGGCACGCGCGACGATACCGTTGGCATCGTCCAGGGCCTGCTGGATCAGGCCTTGTTCCAGGCTTCCGAGGTAGTCCTTCAAGTCCAGGCCTTCCGGCGGCAGCATGGCGCTGGAACCGAAGTCCGGCGTGTGGCCGTTAATCGCGACGCGCTCTTCGAGGTCGGTGCGCAGACTGTCGACCAGCTGCTCGTCTTCGTCATCGACGTAGCGGAATTTCTTCGGCAACTCGACCACGCCGATCACGCCATAGGGGTGCATGATCGCCATGCGCTCGACCAGGTTGGCCAGTTCACGGACGTTGCCCGGCCAGCCGTGACGGCACAGCGACATGATCGCGGCGGAATTGAAGCGGATCGAGCCGCGCTTTTCGTGCTCCATGCGCGAAATCAGTTCGTTCATCAGCAGCGGGATGTCTTCCACCCGCTCACGCAGTGGCGCCATCTCGATCGGGAATACGTTGAGGCGGTAGTACAAGTCTTCACGGAAGCTGCCCACCTCGATCATGCTTTCGAGGTTTTTGTGGGTGGCCGCAATGATGCGCACGTCGACGCTCTGGGTCTTGTTGCTGCCCACGCGCTCGAAGGTGCGCTCCTGCAGCACGCGCAGCAGCTTGACCTGCATCGGCAGTGGCATGTCGCCGATTTCGTCGAGGAACAGCGTACCGCCATTGGCCAATTCAAAACGCCCGGCACGGCTGGTGATTGCCCCGGTAAAGGCACCCTTCTCGTGGCCAAACAATTCGCTTTCCAGCAGCTCTGCGGGGATTGCCCCGCAGTTGACCGGCACAAAGGGTCCGTCGCGGCGCTTGGAGTGATAGTGCAGGTTGCGCGCGACCACTTCCTTGCCGGTGCCCGACTCGCCGAGGATCAAAACACTGGCGTCGGTATCGGCCACTTGCTGCATCATCTGGCGCACGTGCTGGATCGCACGGCTGGTGCCGACAAGGCTGCGGAACAGGTTGGGTTCACGATGACGGCCGCGCTCGCGCGCCTGGTCATACATCTCGCGATAGACCTGGGCACGGTGCAGGGAGTCGAGCAATTTGCTGTAGCTAGGCGGCATTTCCAGGGTGGAGAGCACACGGCGGCGCTGGTCTTCCGGCAGGTCCACGGAAGAAATATCACCCATTAGCAACACCGGAAGGAACTCATCCCAGGTCGACAGTGTCTTTAACAGGCCAAGCACCGCGCCAGGAGCGTTTACCGTCCCGATCAGCACACAAATGACTTCACGGCTCGATGACAATGAGCTGACCACCTGCTGCCAATCGTGGCTGCCGCAGGGAAAATTTTCTTCGCCAAGAAAATTCAAAATGACCGCTAAATCGCGGCGGCGGACGCTATCGTCATCAATCAGCAGAATTTTGGTTTCACGCCACATGCAATAGCAACTTCCCTAGTAAAACGCTCTGCCCCAGAGTGAGGGCAATCTAGACGCTTGTAAGACTTCTTACCTTACTAGACGTCTGAAATCTGAAAACAGCACTAGTTAAGTCAAAAATGCTGGCACAGTCAAATATATGACGCGCCGTTCGGACTAACCGAGCCCATTCAGCCGAACAGATGGTAAACCTTTGACGCACTTTCCGCTCGGTTGATCTGCGACATCTCTTCGAAAATCGCCTGGCGCTCGCCCGTCGTCACCTCAAGTAATTGCTGATATACCGCCAGCAAACTCTCCAGTTTTTCCCGCAGGGCGTCTTCGTCCACCGGCGCATTATTGAGCGCCTCATCAATCACCGCACGGCATCCCATATCCAGTTCGCCGATAGCGTCCCAGTTACGTTCGGCCAATGCATCGACCAAGGCTTCGCGGGTTTCGTCAATCCGTTGCAGGGCGTGGCTCATGACATCATCCTCAGGCCTGGCGGCCTACAGTGTTGCAATACCGTCCCAGCCTTCCTTGAGCGTAATCATCAGGCCGGCTACTTCGTCGATCATGGCGACATCGCTTTTGCTGTTGGCTTCCAGCAAGCGCGTGGTCATGTAGGCATACAGGTTATCCAGTTGCTGCAAAGCCGCCGGATCATCGGTTTTTTCCGGATTCAGGCCGTCACGCAAACCGATCAGAATGTCGATCGCCTTGCCCAGCAGCAGGCCTTTTTGCGCGATATCACCACGAGCCATGGCGCCCTTGGCCTGCGCCATGCGATCGAGTGCGCCCTCCATCAACATCTGAACAAGACGGTGCGGGCTGGCCTCGGAGACTTGGGCATGGGAATTGACCTTCTGGTATTGGCGAAGGGCTCTCATGGGATTCATGTTTCTACCTCGTGACAGGCAACAGCTAAAAAAGATGGGCTCTGATTATTATGTCGACGGCGTCGCAAAAAACTTTAAGCCGATGGTCTGGCGAAGGTCACGCCCGACAACGTTAAGCACATTGCCGGACGGCCTCATTGAGGATCAACTGGTCTTCGGATTATTCAGCGCGTTAAGCGTGGTCATGACGCTGGAACGTTGACTGGTAAGCTGCGCGACCAAGTTGTTCATCGTGGTGTATTTGGCGGTCAGGCTCGTCTTCAAGGCCGCCATGCGCGCGGTCAGGGTGTCCTGCTGGTTTTGCAGGTCCTTGATGTTTGCCGACAGCGTCGATGTACGCGTAGCGAGAACCCCGGTACCACTGAGCGCATAGCTGTCGGTCGCGGTTTTCATCCGTGCCAGCAGCCCCTTGTCACCGTTGAAAATGCCGCCAATGTCAGTGGGGTTGGTCGCGATCGCGGCACCGAACAACTTATCGTCGATGCTCAGCTTGCCGGTCTTCTGGTCAGTGTTCACACCAAACTGGGCCAGGGATTTCAAAGAGCCCGTGCCACCCAATGCGTTCAGTTCGCTACGAACGGCCGAGGTCAGAGTACGCAGAGTGGCGTCGCCCGTCAGCGCAGCCGACGTGATGGAACCGTCGGCATTGGTGGTCACCGCGGTCTCAGTGTTGATCGCGGTCATCAGGGCGTTATAGGTGTCGACAAAGCCCTTGACCGAACTCTTGAGGGTGTCGGTGCTTCGCGCGATGGTAATGGTCGAACTCAGGCGCGTAACGGTTGAGCCAGGGGGGAGCGGATCTGTAGAACCGGCAGGCAGAGGCGACACTGCCGTCAACTTGATGCTCACACCACTGATCGCGTCGCCCAGGGTATTGCTCTTGGATTCCTGAGCGGTACCGTCAATGGTGTACTTCGCGTTCTGCGGCACGGTCACAACCGAGGTTCCGGCTTCCAGGCCGGAGTTACCGCCGAGGGTAATGTCGGTGCCGACACCGGTATTGGTCGACGTCATGACCAAACGGGAACCGGTGGCGTCAGTCAGGATGTTGGCACTCAAGCCAGCACTGCTGTATTGCGCGTTGATCGAGTCACGCACCTGCTGCAACGTCGCACCTGGCGGAACGCTCACACCATAGCTCTGGCCCGACTGGGAGATCTCCAGGGTGGTCGACGTAGTGCCGGTATTGACGACAGCCTTCGCCCCGGCTGCAAAAGTCTGGGTAGCGACCTTCGAGGCCGTCGCCAACTGATTGACCACCAACTGGTAGCTGCCCGCGGAGGCACCGGCGCCCAGCGTGATGGCCGATACGTTGTTATCCGAGGTCGTTGCCGACAAACCGCCGATACTGGCGTCTTTGGCCATGTTGTCCATGGCGCCGCGGAACGCATCCAGTGCCGCTTGAATCTTGCCGATCGAGGACAGCTGGGCGGTCGACGTTTGCGTCTGCTTGTTGATCTGCGACTGCTTGGGTGCCTGTTCCGCGTTCACCAATGCCGTCACGATCGACTGGGTATCGATGTTCGTAACTGGGCCGCTAACCGTAATATCACCCATGACTGTTCTCCTGATCCGGGGCTGGCGCTTTCTTGACGTACGACGCCTCAAGCAGCTTCAGCAACAAAATTCATGCCAGCTCAGACTTTGGCGTCAAACAACACGCTGCTGGCGTCGTGAAGGCTTTGTGCGAGTTTCAACGCAGTTTCCGAAGGGATCTGCCGAATCACCTCGCCGCTGTCGGTCGCAATGACCTTGACTACCACCTGATGGGTGGTGTCATCAATGGAAAAATCCAGGTTGCGCTGGGCAGCCTGGACGAATTTGCGAATATCCGTGACCGCCTGTTCAAGGTCGGACGGCTTCGAGTCCTGCTTGGGTTGGACCGTGGCGACCGTAGGGTCCACCTTGGTTTTCTGCGGGTCGGTACTTACGGGAGCAGGAGCACTTTGCGGCGCCGCTGCCGGATAAGACAGGTTCAACTTGACGCTCATGTCCATGTCCAGTCTCCTCATCACGCAAAAGACAAAAGGGCACGTAAACGCGCCCTTCCGTCAGTCATCTACCGATGGCTATTACTGAAGCAGCTTCAGTACAGCGGAAGGCAGTTGGTTGGCCTGGGACAGGATCGCAGTGGAAGCCTGTTGCAGGGTTTGTTGCTTGGTCAGCTGAGCAGTTTCTGCAGCGTAGTCAACGTCCTGGATCTGACCGCGAGCGGCGCTGGAGTTGTCTGCAATGCTCTGCAGGTTGGCAACGGTGTTGTCGAAACGGTTTTGTACAGCACCGAGGCCGGCACGCTGCGAGTCGATGTCCGAGATCGCCTGGGTGATCACGTCGATCGCGTTTTGCGCGTTGGCAGCGGTAGTAACGTCGGTGTTGTTGACGGTGGTTTTGGTGGAGTTGGCAGCGGTAGCAGCACCGGCAGCGAACACACCGGCTACACCAGCGCCGTTCAGCGCGTAGCTGCTGGAGGAGTTCAGCGAAACAGCACCGGTAGCAATGATCGCGGTGGCGGCCAGTGCAGTAGCAGTACCGTAGGTACCGGTGCCGTCTTTGGTTGCAACCGAGATACCAGCAGCACCGCCGTCACCAGCGTTGAAGGTCAGGTTCTCACCGGTGTCGGACTTGACCGACAGAGCGTTGGTCGACGAATCGTAGTTAACGCTGATGCCCAGCTTGGCAGCGTTGGACTTCAGTTGGTCAGCCAGGTCGGACGTTTTGGTCACGCCAGTGAACTGAACGGCTGCACCGCTGCCCACTTGCAGGGTGAAGTTAGCGTTCGGAGGAGTAGCCGCACCAATGGTAGCCGCGTTCACGGTGAACTGAGCTTCGGTGCTGGCGGTAGCAGCCAGGCCGCCGACAGCGCCGTTCATTTGAGCAGCGATCTGCTTGGCAGAAGCGCCAGCTGCCAGGGTAACGGTTGCGGACTGGCCACCACCGGTAACGGTGATCGCGCCGCCGGCAATACCTGTTGCCGAAGGCGTCAGGGATTGAGTTTTCAGCTGCTGCGAACCAATGTTGTTGGCGGCAACGTTACCGATGCTCATGTCGATGGTCTGGTTGGCGTTGGCGCCGACCTGGAACGAAGTCGTACCGAACGAACCGTCCAGCAGGTTCTTGCCACCGAACGTAGTGGTGGTAGCGATACGGGTCAATTCAGCAGTCAGAGCGGCGTATTGAGCCTGGTTCGACTTGCGGTCTTCAGCGCTTGGCGAGCCGTTGGCGGATTGCAGAGCCAGGGTACGCATGCTCTGCAGGATGTTGGTGGACTGCTGCATGGCGCCTTCAGCGGTCTGAGCAATCGAGCTGCCGTCGTTGGCGTTTTTGATCGCAACGCCCAGGCCGTTGATTTGGCTGGTCAGACGGTTGGAGATTTGCAGGCCGGCCGCATCGTCTTTGGCGCTGTTGATACGCAGGCCGGAGGACAGACGCTGCATGGAGGTTTGCAGGGCGCCGGAAGCCTTGTTCAGGTTGTTCTGAACGGTCAACGAAGCAAGGTTGGTGTTTACTGTTAATGCCATGACGAAATCCTCGTGGGTGGTGTACTGCGGCTTCCGGCCCTGGCAACCGCCGGGTGTGGCCTAGAGAACCTTCGTAATAGTTATCGTCGTGAATGCAAGTTGCTTGAGGACTTTTTTGATTTTTTTTACTAGCACCGGGCCACTCTTTGTAATTCAAGCGTTTACGATAGCTCAATGCCCAGCAAATGCTGGGTTTCTGGCGCCAAATAAAAAACGCCCAGGCTTTTTCAAGCCTGGGCGTTTTTTGTGCAACCTATCAAGGCATCACGGACGATAGAGAATCGCCGAACCCCACGACAGGCCTACACCGAACCCGCTGATGGCAACCCGCTTCCAGTCGCCGTCGATCATGTGCTTTTCCAGCAGCAGCGGAATGCTCGAAGACACGGTGTTGCCGGTCTCGACCATGTCCTTGATGAACTTCTCCACGGGCGCATCTTCGAAACGCCGCGCGACGGCGTCGACAATCGCCGCACTGCCCTGGTGGATGCAGAACGCGTCGATTTCGTCAGCCTTGAGGTCAGACTCATTGAGCAGCTCGTGCAAATGCGCCGGCACCTTGAGCAACGCGAAGTTGAACACCTGGCGGCCGTTCATGAAAAACACGCCGTCGCTGACCTTCAAGTGCGGCGCGCCGGAACCGTCGGTACCGAACTTCGATTTGCCCAGCAACCAAGGCGCGTCTTCACCCATCCAGGTGGCGGTGGCGGCATCGCCGAACAGCATGGTGGTGTTGCGGTCTTCCGGGTCGACGATCTTCGAATACGGGTCGGCGGTGATCAGCAGGCCGTTTTTCAGGCCGGTGGCTTCCATGAAGCCCTTCATCGCATAGATGCCGTAGACGTAACCGGAGCAGCCCAGGGAAATATCAAACGCAGCCACATGGGTCGGCAGGCCCAGCTTGTCCTGGACGATGGCGGCGGTGTGGGGCAAACCCTCTTCGTCGCCGTTTTGCGTCACAACGATCAGCGCGTCGATGGATTCGCGCTTCAAATCCGGGTTAGCCGCAAACAACGCGTTGACTGCCTCGACACACAGATCAGAGGTTTCCTGCGCAGCATCCTTGCGCGGCAGGAACGCCGAACCGATCTTGCCGATGATGAAATCTTCATCCTTGGCGAATTTGGCGCCCTGGGCGTAGTTATCAACCCCGTCTGCTGGCACGTAACTGGCGATGCTTTTTATGCCAATCATTGTGGCTTCCCAATACTAAATAGCTGGATAACACCCCTCGGGCTACGCCGGGAGCGCTGACAATAAAGGGGGTAACCCCATAAAAATTCGCTGAAAGCCGCCGCGTAAAGACCCGACGACGACTTATCCTTTTCACACGATACAGTGAAGATGCGCTTTATGACTCACAGGTCACTCAATTTTGTGCGCTTTGTGCAAAACCCTGCAACATTCCCGGCAGCAGAAACGACAACGGCCCAGCCTGTTTCCAGGCTGGGCCGCTGGTGCTAGCGCCGATTACATCCGGCTGAACAGGCTCAACTGGGAGATTTTCACGAAGGCCAGTTGCGAGGCTTGCAGCATAGTCTGTTGCAAAGTCAGGTCAATGGCAGCCTGGCCCATATCGACGTTGGCCAGCGATGACATGGTGGAGGTGTTGGCCAAGCCCAGGCTGGTGTTTTCCTGGCCTTGAATATCCAGCGCATTCTGGCGCGCACCAATCGAACCACGCACCTGGTCAATCTGCGCCGAAGCGTTGGTCAGGTTGCCGATGGTGGTGTTCAACACGTCTTTGAGGTTGTTCTTGGCGACCTGGTTGCCATCCGCCGGGACCAGCAAGGCCTTGCGCAGCTGGCCCAAGGTATCCAGGGCGTTCATATTTTTGTTGCTGGTGGCACCGATGGAAAACTGATCACCCGCCCCTGGCGTACCGCTCACATCGAACGTCACCCCGGCAGCGGTAATCGACGTCGCGCCGGTGGCCATGGTGCCCGAGGCAATCGACTTGCTGTTCGGCGTGTACGGCTGGGCATACACATCGTAGGCATTGCCGCTGGTGAACTTGATCACCGCACCCGAGTTGGGAAAGGTACTGGCGTAGGTCGGCTGATCCGTGACCCGGCCGCCGGTCAGTTGCGCCGTGGACGGGTTGCTGGCCGTACGCGAGCTGCTGAACGTGTCCGGCTTGCTTTCCAGGGTGAACGCCTTGCCCGTCACCAATGCATCCGCAGGCGCACCCGAGGCGACATCCGGCCCCAGGTTCAAGCTGATATCGAATTTCACGCCGCGCAGGTTGACGCTCGAAGCGCCTTCCTTGGTGGAGTCAAACGTGCCGTTACCGGTGATCTCGGCGGTAACGTCATTACCGTCCTTGTCGCTCACGCTGTATTGGGTGCTGCTGGAGAAGGTCAACTTATAGGGCTGACCATCGGAAAAACTCTTGGTGTAAGCGGTGCCGGAGGTGATCAGGCCCGCCGAGATCGCGACCTTGCCGTCATTCACCGCAGGCGGCAACAGGGTGGCCTGGGTGCGGCCGGTGTTGGAAGAACTCTCAAGCAAGGTCTTGCCCGTATCTCCCGCAGAGACTGTCAGGTTGCTCGACACTTGCAGGCTCAGCGGCGTCTCATCACCCTGGTAGGTGTAGGTGCCATCGTTGTTACGGCTGTAGGGCGGCGTGTCGGTCTTGGTCCCGGAAAACATGTAGTTGCCGCTGGAGTCCTTGGTGTTGAGCAGGCCCAACACCTGGTCTTCAAGCGCCCCTATCTGGCTCGCGATCGCCTTGCGGTCATCATCGCTGAGGTGGAGATTACCGGCCTGCAATGCCAGGCCCTGCGCGCTTTGCAGGGTGGTGTTGATGCTCGCCAGGACACTTTCTTCGTTGGTCAGCGAGTTTTGCAAGCTCGTGATATTGCCGTTGTACTGCCCCAGCATGTCTTTCTGTTGTTGCAGCAGCAACAATTGGGCGGCGGCTACCGGGTCATCCGAAGCGGTCTGCACACGCACACCGGAACTCGCCTGGTCCTGGGCCTTCACCACACCCGAATAGTTATCCTGATACTTGCTGGAGCTGGTGTCGAAATACTGCTGTGTAGAGATACGCATCGTTCCAGACTCCTTTAAAGGGCGTTAATCAGTGTGCTGAAGGTTTCTTGCGCAGCCTTGATGATCTGCGACGATGCGGTGTAGTACTGCTGGAACTTGATCATGTCGCCCGCTTCCTCATCCAGGTTGACCTGGGACACCGAGTTGCTGGCCGCCTTGTTCGCCGCCAGCAAGGCGCCGGTGGCGGTGCTGTCGGTGTTGGCCTGGGCTGCCTTGGAGCCCACTTGCGACACCAGCCGGCTATTGGCACTGACCAGGCTCACGCCTGCGTTGCCATCCACCGCGCCGACCGTCGCTTTCGTCTGCAACCCCAACAATTGCTGGGCGTTGCGGCCATCGGAGGTCGCGCCGCTATTGAACGAAAAGGTCGTGCTGTCGCCATTGGCGGGCGCACCGGACACCGTGGTATCAAAGCTGAAGCTCTTGCCTGGAATCAACGTGCCAGTCGCATCGCGCATCGGCACATTGACGGTGACCTTGTTGCCCTGCCCCGGGATGATGCTGCCGGTGCCGATTGCGTTGCCCTGGGCGTCGTTGACCGTGTAGGACTGGGTGCCGTCTGCCGCAGGCTTGCCGAACACCATCTTCACCGGCATTGAGTTTTCAATCCCGGCACGCAATTGCGCAGTAGCGGCGCCGCCGTTGATATCAATCGGCACGGTCAAGGTCGGTTGCGTAAACGCGCCGGTGCCGGTGTTGGTTTTGCTGGCATTTCCCGCCAACGGCGCAGCGAATGCAAGTTTGTTCGGGTCTTTGAGATCGACACCAATGTTGCTCGCCCCTGTGGCGGTCGGGCTGACCTTGAAGCTGTCACCGGCAGCGACCGGCCCCTTGCCATTCAAGGCCAGGGTGAACCCGTCGATCACCGGCGGCGGCGTGGTGGTGGTGTCGAACGAGCCCATGGCTTTGCCATCGGAACGCACCACGTTGTACTGGTTGCCGCTGGTAAAGGTGACTTTGTAGTCGAAGGTCGACAGCTTGCTGCTGTCAGCAATTGTCACGTTCAGGTTGCCGGAGCCTGCGCTGTTGCCCGAGGCGGCCTGGCTACGCTGAGCAATCGCTGCGGCACTGTTGATGTCGCTGAACAGCGAAGAACCGAAATCACTGTTGAGGTCCAAACCCTGACCCAACTGGCTGTTGACGCTGTCCGCCGTGGCGATGGCGATGCGGCCCAGGTCATTGATGGCCGGCATCAGTGCATCACTGCGGTAACGCAACAAGCCGCCAATGCTGCCGCCGGAAACCACATTACCGATGTCCATGGGTGTGTCGCCCATGTTCAGCTGGATAGTGTACTGGCTGTTGTCGGTCTTGCTGGGCACGGCTGAAATCGTGTTGGCGACATTACCCTCGACGAGCGACTGACCGGTGCCGGTGGTGATGCTGACCTGGCCGTTCTTCTCGGTGGCCGTGACACCAATCAGTTCGTTGAGCGAACGTACCGCCTCGTTACGCGCATCCAGCAGATTGGCCGGTGCGGTGGTCGAGGTGCCCTGGGCCTGGGAAATCTGCCCGTTCAGCGACGCAATCGACGACGTCAGCTTGTTGACCTGATCGCTCATGGTGGTCAACTGGGCGTTGATGCCTTCTTTCTGCTGAGTCAATTGCGTGGAAATCGCGTTGAAACGGTTGCTCAAGGTCTGAGCGCTGGTCACCAGCAGTTGGCGTGCGGACACATCGCTGGGGTTTGCCGCGGCAGTCTGCAGGGAGGCAAAAAACGCGCTGAGCACCGCAGACATGCCGGTGGACTTGTCCGACAGGGTCTTGTCAATCGCAGCGGCCTGGCCTGCATAGGCAGTGGCATCGCTATTGAGCGCCGTGCTGCTCTGATAGGCGGCGCCCAAAAAATCGTTATAAATGCGGCGCACATCCGCCAGCGTGGTGCCGCTGCCGATAAACACACCGCCATAGGGGTTGCTGGCATTGGCGTTCTGAGTGGTCTGCTGACGCGAGTATCCCGGGGTGTTGACGTTGGCAATGTTGTTACTCAAGACCGACAGCGATCCTTGAGCGGCGTTGAGCCCTGACATCCCGATACTGAGCAAACTCATGATTCAGACCTTATAAATGTGTGGTAGCGCCAGCGGCTGCGTAATTCTGGTAACTGTTCATCGTTTTGGCGATCTGCGAAATCTTGCTGGCGTAAGCCGGGTCGGTTGCATAACCGGCTTTCTGCAACTCGCGTACAAACTGCTCCGGGTTGTCGGCTGATTTCACAACTTCTTTATAGCGATCATTGCTTTGCAGCAGTGTCACCAGGTCATGGAAGCTGTCCTGGTAAGAGTTATAGGAACGGAAATGCGCCGTCTCCTTGACCATCGCCCCATCGCGAAACTCACTGGTGATTGCGCGGGCCTGGGCCCCCTGCCAACTCTGCCCGGCCTTGATACCGAACAGGTTGTGGCTGCTGCTGCCGTCTTCGGCGCGCATCACCGACTTACCCCAACCGGTTTCCAGTGCGGCCTGGGCCACCAGGTACTTCGGATCAACACCGATACGCGCGGCGGCCGCCTTGGCCATCGGCAGCATGGTCGCGACAAATTCATCCTGCGAGCTGAAGGCCTTCTTCGCCGGTGCCAAGGGTGGCTGGGCAACAGCGCGCCCATAAACTTGCATGCGCCCGCTCGGTACGGCAAAGCTGCGCGCCGAGCTGTTGATCACCGTGTCGGCGGCGACACTGTTACGCAGTGGCGCGCTTGCCGGAGTGGTAGTAGCGGCAGCGTTTGGCACGATGCCAACGAGCAGGCGATCCGTCAGCTTGCTTGGCAAGGAGATACGGCGCTGGTTCATCAGCGCCACGTCGTTGGCATGGCTGTTGGTGCCTTCAGGCACCGCCACCCGGAACGCCCACAGAGGCCGCTGCCCGTTGGAGCGCCCCAGCGGCCCATTCGCCTGGGTACCCGCCGCGATTTCCGTCGGCACGTCCACTTTCTTGACCGGCTCGGCAGCCGCCGGGCCCTGCAAGGTAGCGGCCTGGGCATCCACCGGTTTGTTCTTCTGCATCTGCCGCATCAGCACGTCGGCCAAGCCGATACCGCCGCCTTCGCGGGACATCGAGACCGCCAGCTGCTGGTCGTACATTTCTTGATATTGCTTGGCCGCCGGGGTGTTCAGCGGGTTGTCCTTGCCCAGGGCCTCGGTCGCCGAGCGCATGGACTTGAGCATCTCGCTCAAGAACAACGACTCGAACTCCTGCGCCACTTTGCGCATGTTGCCATCGCTGTTCTTGTCGGCACCGACCTTGAGCTGGTTAAGCCGGTTCAAGTCGGAGTAAGACCCCGAGTCCGCCGTGCTGCTGATCCCACTCTTGCGCATGTCCATGGCGATGGCCTCAGATCACAATCAGGTCGGCTTGCAAAGCGCCGGCCTGTTTCAAAGCTTCGAGGATCGCCATCAAGTCGCCTGGGGCCGCGCCCACCTGGTTCACCGCGCGGACAATCTCGTCCAGGGTGGTGCCGGGGCCGAACTTGAACATCGGCTTGGCTTCTTGCTGAGCGTTGACCCGCGAGCGGGGCACCACCGCCGTCTGGCCATTGGACAATGGCCCAGGCTGGCTGACGATGGGGTCTTCGGTGATGGTCACCGTCAGGCTGCCATGGGTCACCGCTGCCGGCGACACTTTGACGTTCTGGCCGATCACGATGGTGCCGGTACGCGAGTTGATGATGACCTTGGCCACCGCCTGGCCCGGGTCGACCTCAAGGTTTTCCAGGATCGACAAGTAATCGACACGCTGGCTTGGGTCCAACGGTGCGGTCACACGGATCGAGCCGCCATCGATAGCCTGCGCCACACCTGGGCCGAGCATGTCGTTGATCTTGTCGACCACGCGCTTGGCAGTGGTGAAGTCGGAACGGTTGAGGTTCAACGTCAGGCTATTGCCCTGGTTAAAACCGCTGGGCACGGTGCGCTCCACCATGGCGCCACCAGGAATCCGTCCGGCAGACGGCACGTTCACGGTAATTTTCGAGCCGTCACGGCCCTCGGCATCAAACCCGCCCACCACCAGGTTGCCCTGGGCGATGGCATAGACGTTACCGTCGATACCCTTGAGCGGCGTCATCAACAGCGTGCCGCCGCGCAGGCTTTTCGAGTTACCGATCGACGATACGGTGATGTCCACCACCTGGCCCGGCTTGGCAAACGCCGGCAAGTCAGCACTGATGGACACGGCGGCGACGTTTTTCAGCTGCACGTTGCCTGAGCCCGCCGGCACCTTGATGCCGAACTGCGACAGCATGTTATTGAAGGTCTGCAGGGTGAACGGGGTCTGGGTGGTCTGGTCACCCGTGCCATTGAGCCCGACCACCAGGCCGTAACCGATCAACTGGTTGGAACGCACACCGGAAATGCTCGCGATGTCCTTGAGGCGTTCGGCCTGGGCGACAGCGCTTAAGGAAAGCAGGAGTGCCGCCGCCATCAGCTGTTTGAATTTCAAAGTGGTCACCTAGAAAGGGAACAGCGGGCTAAGGAAGAAACGGTCGAACCAGCCCGGCTGACTGGCATCAGCAAACGAACCTGTACCCGAGTAGGTAATGCGTGCATCGGCAATGCGTGTCGACGGCACGGTGTTGTCAGTGGCAATGTCATCGGCCCGCACCATCCCGGCAATACGCACCAACTCATCACCGGTATTGAGGGTCATCCACTTCTCGCCACGGATGGCGATAATGCCGTTGGGCAACACATCCGCGACGGTCACGGTGATCGAACCGGTGAGACTGTTACCCTGCCCTGCCGCGCTCTTGCCATTGGTGGCGCGGTCGCCGCTGTAGCCGGCACTCAAGCTCAGGTCACCACTGCCCAACGGGTTATTGGTATTGGGGACGGCACCGAACAACGAGGTCAGGCCAATGCCCGTCTTGCTGGTCTTGCCCACCTGCGAGTTGGCGTTTTTGCTGGCTTGGGTTTTCTCGTTCAGGGTGATGGTGATGATGTCACCCACGCGGAACGCCTTGCGGTCGCTGTACAGGTTCTGTTCGAAACCGGCCTGGTAAATCGAGCCATTGTTGGCCGCCGCAGGCAACGGCGTGCGCGGCAGCACCGGCGCGTAGTACGGGTCATTGGGTTTTGGCGTCGGGGCGACACAGCCCGCGAGCACGGCGATCCCACTCAATGCCAGAACAGAAACATAGCGATTCATGACCCTTACCTCACGGTGTTGCAGGCGCCGTCGAAGGCGCCCCATAGACTTGATTACAGATTCTGCGTTACGAACGAAAGCATCTGGTCGGCGGTGGAAATCACCTTGGAGTTCATCTCGTAGGCGCGCTGGGTGGTGATCATGTTGACCATCTCCTCAACCGTGCTGACGTTGGAGGTTTCCAGGGTGCTTTGCAGGGTGGTGCCGAAACCGTTCAGGCCAGGGGTGCCGATTTGCGGCGCGCCACTGGAAGCGGTCTCCAGGAACAGGTTGTTACCGATGGCTTGCAGGCCGGCCGGGTTGATGAAGTCGGCGGTTTGCAGGTTGCCGATCACTTGCGAAGCCGGGTTGCCGGCCACGGTGATCGATACGGTGCCGTCGTTGCCGACGGTGAAGGTTTGGGCGTTGGCGGGCACGACGATTGCCGGCTCCAAGGCAAAGCCGTTGGCGGTCACGACCTGGCCATTGGCGTCCAGGTGGAACGTGCCGTCACGGGTGTAGGTGGTGGTGCCGTCCGGTTGCAGGATCTGGAAGAAACCTTTGCCGTTGATGGCCATGTCCAGCGGCTGCCCGGTTTGCTGCAGGTTACCGGCAGTGAAGTTCTTCTGGGTGCCAACGATTTGCACACCGGTACCCAGTTGCAGGCCCGACGGCAGCTCGCTGTCCTGAGTCGACTGGGCGCCTGGCTGGCGCTTGATCTGATAGAGCAAGTCCTGGAACTCGGCGCGGTCACGTTTGAAGCCCGTGGTCGATACGTTCGCCAAGTTGTTGGAAATGGTCGTCAGGTTGGTGTCCTGGGCGGACAAACCTGTTTTGGCAACCCATAGAGCCGGAAGCATGCTGTTCTCCTTCGTACGCCTGTTTGTTGGCGCTGCGCTGCAAAATTAGTGTTCAGTCAGGGACGGCTATCAGCTCATCGCCAATACGCGGGTCATGGCCTGGTCGTCTTCTTTGGCGCTGTTCATCATCTTGATGTGCAGCTCGAACTGCTTGGAAAGCGACAGCACAGCGGTCATTTCTTCAACGGCATTGACGTTGCTCGCCTGCAGGAAGCCCGAGGTCAACTTCACGTTCGCGTCGGCCTGGGCCGGCTGGCCATCCTTAGTGTGGATGGTGCCGTCCAGACCTTTGGTCATGTTCTTGAGGTCCGGCTGGACCAGCTTGATGCGGTCCACTTCAGCCATCACCCGTGGGCCTTCGCCCATGGCGCGGATGCTGATGGTGCCGTCGGCACCCACTTCGATTTTTTGCTGGGGCGGCACCGCAATCGGGCCACCGTTGCCCATGATCGGCATGCCGTTGCCGGCACGCAGCACGCCCAACGCATCGACGTTCATGCTGGCGCTGCGTACGTAGGCTTCGCTGCCATCCGGGGTTTGCACGGCCATCCAGCCATTACCGTTAACCGCCACATCGAGGTCACGACCGGTTTCGATCATCGCGCCCGGGGAGAAATCGGTGGCCGGCCGTTCGGTCATCGCAAACGCACGCGCCGGAAAGCTGTCACCAAACACCGGCATCGAACGCGCCTGCTCAAGGTCACGCTGGAAACCGTTGGTGGAGATGTTCGCCAGATTGTTGGCATGGGCCTTCTGCGCCAGTGCATTCTGGCTGGCGCCGGTCATTGCCACATAAAGGTACTTGTCCACGCTCTATCCTCTTTCTGACGGACGCTTGCCGCCCACCGTTGTACTGATGAGGCTTAAGCAATTTGCGAACCAACTTTCAAAAAGACAGGAAAGTCCAGGCAGCGCGGGGGTTTGCGGGCAGGCAGGAGGATTTCAAGGCCTGGAGAGAGTCGAAAAAACGGCGGACTACTGCCGCCTGCGGCAAGCACAGGCCTTGAAGATGACAAATAACAAATGCGGGAGCTGGCTTGCCTGCTCCCACAGTTTTAAACCGTGTTTAGCCTGGTGCCTTATTTATCGCCCTTAAGAATGCCGTAATCACGCAATTTATTGGCGATGGTGGTGTGGGACACACCGAGGCGCTTGCCTAACTGACGGCTGCTCGGGTGCTCGGCATACAAGGCTTCCAGTACTGCTTTTTCGAAACGCCCGACGATGTTGTCCAACCCGCCCTCCAACGAAAAATCGCCAAGCGGCTGACGCACCCCGTAATCCGGCAAGCGAATATGCTCCGCCTTGACCGTGCCGCCCTCGCACAACGACACCGCCTGAAACAGCACGTTTTCCAACTGCCGCACATTACCCGGCCAATGGTAATGACTGAGTCGATCCATGGCCGCCGGTGCCAACTTGGGCAGTGGGCAACCAATCTGCCGGCTGGCTTGATCGAGAAAATGCTCAACCAGCGGCGCCAAACCATCCAGGCATTCACGCAAGGGTGGGATGTGCAACGACAGCACATTCAGGCGGTGATACAGGTCTTGGCGAAACTCACCCCGGGCGCACAGTTCGGACAAATCGACCTGAGTGGCGCAGATCACGCGCACATCCAGATAGACCTCCTCGTCGCTGCCCACTCGGCGAAAGCAACCGTCCTGCAGAAAACGCAGCAACTTCACCTGCAACCTCGCGCTCATTTCCCCCACGCCATCGAGAAACAACGTACCGCCCGCCGTGAGTTCCAGCAGCCCGAGCTTGCCTTCCGCACGGGCGCCTTCGAACGCGCCGGGGCCATAACCAAACAGCTCGGTCTCCGCCATGGACTCTGGCAGCCCGGCGCAGTTGAGTGCCATCAACGGCGATTGCCCACGTGGGCTGGCCAGGTGGCAGGCGCGCGCCAGCAACTCTTTGCCAGTGCCGGTTTCGCCTTCTATTAATAGCGGCGCATCCAAGGGCGCCATGCGCCGTGCCTCACGAACCACCGCCGCCATGACCTTGGAGCTCTGGAAAATACTGTCGAAACCGCGCAGCTCCTGCTTGCGCACATTGTAGATACGCTCCCCCACCCGGTCAGCGCGGTGCAGGGTCAGCACCGCGCCGGCCATGGCTTCACTGTCATCGTGCTCGGAAGATTGCAGCGGCGCGATGTCCGCCAGGAATACGTCGCCCTTGACCTTGACCCGCAAGCCGTTGATCCGCGACTTGCTCGCGCGCACCAGCTCCGGCAGGTCGAAGTCCTCGGCATAACGCGACAATGGAATCCCCGGCACCTCGTCGACCCGCACCCCGAGCAACTGCGCCGCCGCACGGTTGGCGGCGACGATGGAGCCGCCCATGTCGATGGACAGCACCGGAAACTCCAGCGCACCGAGCAACGCGTTGAGCTCCATATGCCGACGCTCGCTGGGCATCAGCCCTACCCGTTTGACGCCAAAAACCCCGGCAATCGCTTCGAATTGCGGGCGCAATGCCTGGAACTGCATGTTCACCAAGTTGGGGCAAAACAGGTAAATCGCGTTGCCATGCTCACCGCCCACTTCGCCTTTGGCGACGTTGACGCCGTACTCCACCAACAGGTTGAGGATGTCCCGCAGGATGCCGATGCGGTTCTGGCAGTGCACTTTGATACGCATGAAAAGGCCCGAAAGGTGGGAAGGCGCCGCGTCTTTTTGCCGCTGGGCGCAGATAGTCGTCAAGATTATGTGACAGTGCGTGCACTTTTCACAGCCCAAGACACAGAAGACCCGCACGATCGTAACGAATACTTTACGAAATTCAGTAACTTTTCCTACGGGTTAGGCCAGAGCCGGATGGAATCCGCCGTCTTCCGCGTTATCAATAGGGCATACGCCGCACATAACAAGAACGAATGCCTAAGCAGGAGAGCCGTATGAAGCAGACGCAATACGTGGCCCGCGAGCCCGATGCGCAAGGTTTTATCCACTACCCGCCAGAAGAACATGCGGTGTGGAACACCCTGATCACTCGCCAGCTGAAAGTCATCGAAGGTCGCGCCTGCCAGGAATACCTGGACGGCATCGACAAGCTCGGCCTGCCTCTGGACCGCATTCCGCAACTGGGTGAAATCAACCAAGTGCTGGCCGAAACCACCGGCTGGCAAGTTGCCCGCGTGCCGGCGCTGATCCCCTTCCAGACCTTCTTCGAATTGCTCGCCAGCAAACAGTTTCCCGTGGCGACCTTTATTCGTACCCGTGAAGAACTGGACTACCTGCAAGAGCCGGATATTTTCCACGAGATCTTCGGCCACTGCCCGCTGCTGACCAACCCCTGGTTTGCCGAATTCACCCACACCTACGGCAAGCTCGGCCTGGCAGCAACCAAGGAACAACGGGTGTACCTGGCGCGCCTGTACTGGATGACCATCGAGTTTGGCCTGGTGGATACGCCGCAAGGTCGGCGCATCTACGGTGGCGGCATTTTGTCGTCGCCCAAGGAGAGCGTGTATTGCCTGTCGGATGAGCCCGAGCATCAAGCCTTCGACCCGCTGGAAGCCATGCGCACGCCGTACCGTATCGACATCCTGCAACCGCTGTACTTCGTACTGCCCGAGCTCAAGCGCCTGTTCGAAGTGGCGCAGGAAGACATCATGGGCATGGTCGAGCGCGGGATGCAGTTGGGTCTTCACGCCCCCAAATTCCCACCCAAACCCAAAGCGGCGTGAACCTTAGGTTTTGAGGCCAGGTGAGTCTGTTCCCCGGCCCCGCGTTGCTTTAGGGTGACGCTACTGACGACCGTTTTTCAAACACTCGAATTCAGGACACACACATGACCACCTTGAACCAAGCCCACTGCGAAGCCTGCCGCGCCGACGCCCCGCAAGTCAGCGACGAAGAGCTGCCGGTACTGATCAAGCAGATTCCCGACTGGAACATCGAAGTCCGCGACGGCGTGATGCAGCTGGAAAAAGTTTTCCTGTTCAAGAATTTCAAATTCGCCCTGGCCTTTACCAACGCCATGGGTGAAATCTCCGAAGCCGAAGGCCACCACCCAGGCTTGCTCACCGAGTGGGGCAAAGTCACCGTGACCTGGTGGAGCCACTCGATCAAGGGCCTGCACCGCAACGACTTCATCATGGCCGCGCGCACCGACGAAGTGGCCAAGGACGCCGAGGGCCGCAAGTAATGCATTTCGATGCCATTGGCCGCGTACCCGGCGACCCGATCCTGGGCTTGATGGACCTGTATGCCCAGGACAGCAACCCGAACAAATTCGACCTGGGCGTGGGTGTCTATAAGGATGACCAGGGCCTGACACCGATTCCGCATTCGGTAAAACTCGCCGAACAGCGCCTGGTCGACACTCAAACCACCAAAACCTACATCGGCGGGCACGGCAACGCGGCGTTCGGCACGTTGATCAGCGAACTGGTGCTTGGCGCCGATTCAGTGTTGATCCGCGAACGCCGTGCCGGTGCGACCCAGACCCCGGGCGGCACCGGCGCCCTGCGCCTGAGCGCCGACTTTATCGCCCACAGCCTGCCCGGCCGTGGCGTGTGGTTGAGCAACCCGACCTGGCCGATCCACGAAACCATCTTCGCCAAGGCCGGCCTGAAGGTCAGCCATTACCCGTACGTGGGTGCGGACAACCGCCTGGACGTGGCGGCGATGCTGGCGACGCTCTCCAAAGTACCGAAGGGCGATGTGGTGTTGCTGCACGCGTGCTGCCACAACCCGACCGGCTTCGACCTGTCCCAGGATGACTGGCGCCAAGTGCTGCAAATCGTGCGCGAGCGCCAACTGCTGCCGTTGATCGACTTTGCTTACCAGGGCTTCGGCGACGGTCTGGAGCAGGACGCATGGGCGGTACGGCTGCTGGCAGCCGAACTGCCGGAAGTGCTGATCACCAGTTCCTGCTCGAAAAACTTCGGACTGTACCGCGACCGTGTGGGTGCATTGATCGTGTGTGCGGCAGATGCCGAAAAACTCACGGACGTGCGCAGCCAACTGGCCAATATCGCGCGTAACTTGTGGTCGACACCGCCGGATCATGGCGCCGCAGTGGTCGCGACCATCCTCGGCGATGCCGCGCTCAAGCAGGTATGGAGCGGCGAAGTCGAAGCCATGCGTTCGCGGATTGCACAGTTGCGCTCCGGCTTAGTGGAGGCGCTGGCGCCACACGGGTTGGCCGAACGGTTTGCGCACATCGGTGCGCAGCGCGGGATGTTTTCCTATACCGGCCTGAGTGCCGAGCAGGTGAAACACCTGCGGGAGAAGCACAGCGTGTACATGGTCAGTTCGGGGCGCGCTAACGTCGCAGGTATCGATGCGACACGCTTGAGCCTGCTCGCACAGGCGATCGCCGACGTTTCCAACTGAAGCGACCGCAAGTAAATGCAGAAGCGGGCTCGCTCGCGAATGCGGTAAATCAGTCGTCAGATGCATTGACTGACACACGGCATTCGCGAGCGAGCCCGCTCCCACATTTGGATCGCCCCGGCTTTAGCCCGCGACCATTTCAGCTTTTAGCTGTGCCTCTTTTGCCTGCGCATCCGCCAACCGATACAACTCGATATGCCCATCCCAATGCTCGATCAATGCCGTGCATGACTCCACCCAATCCCCGCAGTTGAGGTAATCCACCTCACCGACCTTACGAATCTCCGCATGGTGGATATGCCCACAGACCACGCCATGCAGTTCACGCTTGGTCACTTCGTGGGCAATCGCCTCTTCGAAATCACTGATAAAGCTCACCGCCGTTTTGACCTTGTGCTTGAGGTACGCCGACAGCGACCAGTAGCCATAGCCATAGCGCGCACGCCAGTGATTGAGCCAGCGGTTCAACGTGAGGGTGAACTCGTAAGCCGAGTCACCGAGAAATGCCAACCAGCGGTGGTAACGGGTGATTACATCGAATTGGTCGCCGTGGATCACCAGCAGGTGGCGACCATCAGCGGTGACGTGCACCGCCTCGTCCACCAACTGGATATTGCCCAGGATCAGCTTGGAATAACGGCGTAGAAATTCGTCATGGTTGCCGGTGACATAAATCACCTCGGTGCCGCGCTTGGCCATGGTCAGCAGCCGGCGGATCACGTTGGTGTGGGCCTGGGGCCAATACATGCCGCCGCGCATCTTCCAGCCGTCGATAATATCGCCGACCAGGTACACCTTGTCGGCGTGGTAACCCTTGAGGAACTGCGAAAGGTGCTCGGCCTGGCAATCCCGGGTGCCCAGGTGCACGTCGGAAATCCACAGGGTCCGCACCCGTTGCTTACGGCTGGGCTTAACGAATTCGGCACTGGTCATGGGCGTCCCTCGACGGTGTTTTCGCGAGCTTGCACCCTTGCGATTAATAGCCCATGACAGACCTGCGTCAGTCTGATGACAGCGCTCGCCTGCCGCAAAGCGTTGTAGACTGGCGCCATGCTGCCCAGGAGACCGCGATGAGACCGACCCTCACGCTGCGCCACTACATCGAAGCCCCCCTCGCCCACAGCCATGACCATGCGCAGTTGGTGTTCGGCCTGTCCGGGCACCTGGACCTGGAAGTCGACGGCCGTGGCAGCCAGGTGCACGAAAGCAGCGTGATGGTGCTGCCGTTCTCCGCCCACCATACCTGCGGCAGTCGCGACGGCAGCCGCTGCCTGGTGCTGGATGTGCCCACCGAACACTGGGTGGTGCAATCCCTGGGCGAACATGCCGACGCCAGCCGCCGCCTGCTCGATCAACCGGCGCGCCTGGCTCTGGATTCCCGGCAAAGCCAGTTGGTGCAATGGCTGGCGCACAGCCCGGTGGATGATCCGCTGATCGTCCAGCAAGGCGCGGTGTTGTTACTGGCCAGCCTTAACCACCCGCTGGCCCGCCCGATGCAGGGCAAGCGCCTGCCCTATGCGGCATTCAACGCCCACATCGAGCGGCACGCGGCGCGCCCGCTGCAGGTTGCCGACCTTGCGCGGATCGCCGAGCTCTCAGTGCCGCGCCTGCATGCACGCTTCATGGCAGAGTGCGGACAAACGCCGATGGACTATCTACGCAGCCGTCGCTTGCACATGGCGCTCGGGCTTTTACGTGAGACTGCCCTGGCCATTGGCGAGATCGCCGCACGTGTCGGCTATGCCTCGCAGAGCGCATTCTCTGCGGCCATGCTGCGCGAATTCGGCGCCTCACCCGGCGCGTTGCGTCGGGCCGCCTGACAAGAGCCCTGCGTTAATCATCGCGAGCGTCGCGACAGACACCAGCGCCCTCGACCCTCTAGACTGCGACGCTGACACCCCGTTGGTTCAAGGATCGCAATGACTCCCCGTTCAGCCCTCGGCGCCCTGCATATCGGCGCATTGATGTTTGGCCTTACCGGCGTATTCGGCAAGCTGGCGGCCGCCTCGCCCGCCATCATTGTGTTTGGCCGCGCCGCCTTTGCCGTGCTTGCCCTGGCGGTGTTTGCGCGATTCGCCAGCAATACCCCCTGGAAACAGCTGCAGATGCGCGACTGGCGTCGGCTGCTGGTCAGCGGCGTGTTGCTGGCGGCGCACTGGGTGACTTTCTTCATTGCGGTCAAAGTCGCCGGGGTCGCCGTCGCCACGCTCGGCTTTACCGCATTCCCGGCCTTTACGGTGATGCTCGAAGGGCTGATCTTCCGCGAGCGCATTCGCGCCAATGAAATCCTGCTGGTGGTACTGGTCAGCATCGGCCTGGTGCTGGTGACGCCGGACTTCAACCTCGCCAGTGCAGCCACCGGCGGCTTGCTGTGGGGCATTGTCTCTGGGCTATTGTTTTCACTGCTGTCGCTGAACAATCGCGCCAGTTCCGGGCGCATTCCGGCGGTGCAGGCAGCGCTGTGCCAGAACGTTGTAGTTGCGGCCTGCCTGTTGCCCTTGGCCGCGCCGGGGCTGGCGCAGGTGCGGGCCATCGACTGGTTGTGGATCGGGCTGTTGGGGGTTTTCTGTACCGGCCTGGCCCACAGCCTGTTTGTCGCCAGCCTCGCCGTGATCAAGGCACGTACGGCGTCGGTGGTGTTTGCCATGGAGCCGGTCTACGGCATCACTGCGGCGTGGCTGCTGTTTGCCGAAACCCCGACGTTGCGCATGCTGCTGGGGGGCGCACTGATCATCATCGCCATCGTACTGTCAGGGTTGATGGGCAGTACCAGCCAGGCCAAACAGCCCGCTGCAACCGCATGACCTTCACGCGTTTCGATCGTTGTGGCCCAAATCCCGCTGCGGGTCGATCTGATCGCGTACGCGCTGTTTAAGCACCTTGGCTTCCGGGAAACCACCGTCGGCCTTGCGCTCCCAGATCTGCACGCCGTCACAGGTGATGCGAAACGCGCCACCGGTGGCGGGTTCCAGCGTCACGCGCGCCAAGTCGTCGCAGAACGTGCTCAACAACTCCTGGGCCAGCCACGCGGCGCGCAGCAGCCACTGGCACTGGGTGCAATACGTAATGACGATCTCGGGTTTGCTTGCAGACATAATTTGAGAGGTTCCTGGCATAACAGGCTGGGAGGATCGAGTGGCTATAATACCGGCCTTTATCGCCCAGCCCGAGATACATGATGCGCCGCCTGTTGTCCTGCCTTTTCCTGTGCCTGCTGCCACTCCTTGCCAACGCCGTGGAAACACCCCGCCCGAAAATCGGCCTGGTGTTGTCCGGCGGCGCCGCCCGTGGCCTGGCGCATATAGGCGTGCTCAAGGCCCTGGAAGAGCAAGGTATTCAGATCGATGCCATTGCCGGCACCAGCATGGGCGCGGTGATTGGCGGTTTATACGCCTCGGGCTACAAGATAGATGAGCTGGAAAAGCTCGCGCTGAATATCGATTGGCAGCAGGCGTTGTCCGATGCGCCACCGCGGGAGGATGTGCCGTTTCGACGCAAACAGGATGACCGGGATTTCCTGGTCAAACAAAAACTCAGTTTCCGCGACGACGGCAGTCTGGGCCTGCCGCTCGGCGTGATCCAGGGCCAGAACCTGGCTCTGCTGCTGGAAAGCATGTTCGCGCACGCCAGCAACACGCGTAATTTCGACAAACTGCCGATCCCGTTCCGCGCAGTGGCCACCGACATCACCACCGGCGAAAAAGTCGTGTTCAACAAAGGCCACCTGCCTCAGGTCATCCGCGCCAGCATGTCGATCCCCGCCGTGTTTGCCCCGGTGGAGCTGGACGGGCGGCTGCTGGTGGACGGCGGCATGACCGACAATATCCCGCTGGATGTAGCCCGGGAGATGGGTGTCGACATTGCTATCGTGGTGGATATCGGTACGCCTCTGCGTTCACGCAAACAACTGGCGACCGTCGTCGACGTGCTCAACCAGTCCATCACCCTGATGACCCGGCGCAATTCCGAGGAGCAACTCAAGGCCCTGCATCCGAAGGACGTGCTGATCCAGCCGCCCCTGGCCGCCTATGGCGTGACGGACTTTGGCCGCGCCAAGGACATGATCGACGCCGGCTACCGCGCCACCCGCGCGCTCGATATACGCCTGGCACACCTGCGCCCCGCCGAACCGGTCGACCCGCAACTGGTGGAGGCGCGCACCCCGGGCGAACGCACGCCGATCATCACTGCGATCAACGTGGAGAACGACTCAAAAGTCAGCGATGACGTGATCCGCTATTACATCCGCCAAACCCTGGGCGAGCCGCTGAACCTGGACCGCCTGCAAACCGACATGGGCACGTTGTACGGCCTGGATTACTTCGAGCAGGTGCAATACCGCGTGGTGAAAAAAGGCCGCGACAACACCCTGGTCATCAGCGCACGCGGCAAACGCAGCGGCACCGATTATTTGCGCCTGGGCCTCAGCCTGTCGGATGACATGCGCGGCGCCAGTGCCTACAACCTCGGTGCCAGTTACCGCATGAACGGCATTAACCGTCTCGGCGCCGAATGGCTGACACGGGTGCAGATTGGTGACCGTCAGGAACTGTACAGCGAGTTCTTCCAGCCACTGGATGTGGGCTCACGCTACTTCGTCGCGCCTTATCTCAGTGCTCAGGCGCAGAACGTTGATCTGGTTCTGGACAGCGACCCCATCGCCGAATACCGCCTGGAACGCTACGGTTTTGGCCTGAATGTGGGGCGCCAGATTGGTAACAACGGCGAAATTCGCTTCGGCGTCGGCGAAGCGTGGGGCAAGGCGGATGTGCGCATTGGCGAGCGCGACCTGCCAAGCGTGAGCTTCAGCGAGGGCTTCTATGAGCTGAAATACTCCTTCGACTCGCTGGACAACGTGTACTTCCCCCACTCCGGCGAAGACATCGGCCTGGCCTTCCGCGAGTTCGCACCCGGCCTGGGCTCGGACCAACGCTACCGCCAATGGGAGTTCAAGCTGGATAAGGCCATGAGCCACGGCCCGGACACGTTGATACTGGGCGGGCGCTACGGGCGCACGCTGGATAAATCCGACGTGGTGATTTCCAGCTTCCTGCTGGGCGGTGCGCGGCAATTATCGGGCTTTCGCGAAGACTCGATCTCGGGGCAGAACATTGCGCTGATGCGGGCGGTGTACTACCGCCGGCTGACACCGCGCTCGTACCTGCCACTGGATTTCCCGCTGTACCTCGGCGCCTCGCTGGAACGCGGGCGGGCCTGGAACAACGACAATCAGTTCGACAGTGGGTATATCAACGCCGCGAGTATTTTCCTCGGGTTTGATACGCCGCTGGGGCCGCTGAATTTCAGCTATGGGTTCAATGATGATAAGCAGCAGGCGGTGTACCTGAACCTGGGCCAGACCTTCTAGAGCCCGGCACACATCGAATGTGGGAGGCGCCTGTGCGGTGAGCAGGCTCGCCACAACGACCCTGCCCGGCATCAGTCAGGCGCTACCTCAGGGCTTTTCCAGATTCGCCAAAATATGCCCGTGGACTCGCATGCACACGCGCAAATCCTCTTCATCCACGCCCACAAACAGTTCATGGCGCAAGGCCGTGGCAATGGTTTCAATCTGTTCGATCAGAGGGCGGGCGGTGTCACACAGCAGAATGCGCTTGGCACGCCGGTCTTCCAGTACGGCTTGGCGTTGCACCAGGCCTTGGCCTTCCAGGCTGTCGAGCAGGCGTGCCAGGGTCGGGCCTTCTACCCCGACACTTTGTGCCAACTCACGTTGGGTCGGTGCTTCCTCGAAACGGGCCAGGTGCAATAGCACCAGCCAACGTGCCTGGGACAAGCCCAAGCCCGCCAAACGGCGGTCCAGCTCGGCGCGCCAACCTCGGGACATTTGCGCCAACTGCATGCCAAAGCGGTGTTGATCGGTTAAAGGCATAAAAAACTCGTGATTTAGACTGAAAATAAAGTATGGCTAATTATTAGTCAGCTAAGCATGAGCCATGCCATGAGGCAAGAGTTGCTATGTACTGATTCGTTACATTGTCGTAATTGGCACATTAAATTTCGAATTCCGACTGCAAAGCGGCACGCACGCAGTACAAAACCCCTTCCGGAACACGCCCGGTAAACAACGGCGCGATCTCCGCAACAGGTGGCAGTTCGCCTTCTCCGTCGAGGAATGCGTCCTGGATTTCGCCGAGCAGATCTTCCGGCAAATCAAGGGCCTGCTCCAGCGACAACTGCTGCTTGCCAATGGATTCAGCCAGCAAGGTGTAGACGTTTTTCTCCGAGCATTGCAGTTGGCCGGCGATCTGGATCGGGGTCATGCCGGCACGCGCCAGGCTGATCAGTTCGTGGCGAATATCGGCAACTTCCTTCGGCGCTTCGGCCTGGCCGCCGAGCACTTCGAGGAAGGCCTGCCCGTAGCGCTCCAGCTTGCGCGCACCGACGCCGCTGACCCGGGCCATTTCGGCCATCGTGGTCGGCTGCTCGCGCAGCATCTCCAGCAAGGTCGAGTCGGGGAAAATAACGTAAGGCGGCACACTGTGCTCTTGCGCCAATTTGCGCCGCAGGGTGCGCAAGGCTTCCCACTGCTCGCGCTCTTCGCCACGCACCAGCTGGCTGGCCTGGCTGGTGCTGCTTTTGGCGGTGGTCTGCGGCTTGAGGTCGCGACGCAGCTCAAGGCTCACTTCGCCCTTGAGCAGCGGCCGACAACTGTCGTTCAGGCGCAGGCCGCCATAACCTTCCAGGTCGATATCCACCAAGCCGCGCGCGACCATCTGCCGGAACAGTGACCGCCACTCACCTTCTGCACGGGACCTGCCGACACCGTAGACCGAGAGTTTTTCGTGGCCGAAGCTGCGCACCTTTTCGTTGTCCTTGCCCAGCAATACATCCACCAGATGGCCAACGCCATAACGCTGGCCGGTGCGGTAGATGGCCGAAAGGGCCTGACGTGCCGGCTCGGTGGCGTCCCAGGTCTGCACGCCATCCACGCAGTTGTCACAGTGGCCGCACGGCTCGGGCATGTCCTCGTCAAAGTACGCCAGTAATGTTTGACGGCGGCAGCGGGTCTCTTCGCACAATGACAGCATGGCGTCGAGCTTGTGCTGCTCAAGGCGCTTGTGGCGCTCATCGCCTTCAGAGTTCTGCAGCATCTGCTTGAGCATCACCACGTCTTGCAGGCCATAGACCATCCAGGCATCTGCGGGCAAGCCATCACGGCCGGCGCGACCGGTCTCCTGGTAGTACGCCTCAAGGGATTTGGGCAGGTCCATGTGCGCCACAAAACGCACGTTGGATTTGTCGATGCCCATGCCGAAGGCGATGGTCGCGACCATGATCAGGCCTTCCTCGTTGAGGAAGCGTTTCTGGTGGGCGGAGCGCGTTTCATTCGGCAGGCCCGCGTGGTACGGCAGCGCCGGGTAGCCTTGCTCACAGAGGAACGCGGCCACTTCATCCACCTTCTTGCGCGACAGGCAATACACGATGCCCGCATCACTGCGCCGCTCGGACAGGAACGCCAGCAACTGCTTGCGCGGCTGCTCCTTGGGCACGATGCGGTAGAAAATATTCGGTCGGTCGAAGCTCGACAGGAAGCGCTCGGCATTCTGCAAATGCAGGCGCTCGACGATTTCTTCACGGGTCCGTTTGTCGGCGGTGGCAGTCAGCGCGATACGCGGCACGTCAGGGAACAGCTCGGCCAACTGGCCCAGTTGCAAATATTCGCGACGGAAATCGTGGCCCCATTGCGACACGCAGTGGGCTTCGTCGATGGCGAACAGCGCGATCTCCAGGCTCTGCAAAAAAGCCAGCATGCGCGGCTGCACCAGACGCTCGGGGGCCAGGTACAGCATCTTCACTTCACCGCGCTTGATTCGCGCCGCCAGGTCGCGCTGTTGCTCGGCACTGAGGGTGGAGTTCAAGGACGCCGCGGCAACGCCGAGTTCCTCAAGGGTGGCAACCTGATCGTCCATCAACGCAATCAGCGGCGACACCACCACGGCCAAGCCGTTACGCAACAGGGCCGGCACCTGGAAGCACAGCGATTTACCACCGCCGGTAGGCATCAGGACCAGGGCATCCCCGCCACTGGCCACGCGCTCAATGATCGCACCCTGGCGGCCACGAAAACTGTCGTAGCCGAAGATGTCCTTGAGGACGCGTTGAGCCTGCTCGAGCATGTAAAACTCCAAAATGGTGCCGAAATCCCTCTGTACAGGCTGGCCGAAAAAACGCGGGGTCACGGGAAATAATCCGTAAGCGAAGTTTTCTCGGATTGGCGCTTGGCCTGCAGGGGCATCACAAAACGAGGCAGTATACCCGAGCGTTACCTCGCACAGGGCGCCACTGACGAATAGCGGCCGCTATCTAAAACCTGGCAAATATGCAGTGTGGCTGGCCTGGGCGCTCAAGAAAGCCTAGAATTCAGCATCGTTTATTCCCAAGGTAGTCCTTCAATGTCCTTCGCTGAGCAACTAACCCGCCTGCAAGCCTTCCTCGACGCCGATGAGCTGCATGACGAGGCGCTGGACTACGTGGCCGCTCACGGCTACCTGACCGCCCTGTCGATTTGCTCCGAAGTCGTGCCTGACCGTGAATGGATCGACGCGTTGTTCGCCGAAGAACCTCACTACGCCGACGCCGCCCAGCGTGAGGAAATCGAATCCACCCTGCTGGCCCTCAAGGCCCACATCGGTCGCCAATTGGCTGCCGATGAGGAGTTCGAACTGCCCTGCGACCTCGACCTGGGCGAAGAGCCGGATGATTCCGACCTGCGCGGCTGGTGCATCGGGTTCATGGAAGGGGTGTTCCTGCGCGAAGCCGCCTGGTTCGAAACCGCCGAAGAAGAAGTCAGCGAAATGCTGCTGCCGATCATGGTCGGTTCGGGCCTGTTCGATGACCAGCCGGAATTCTCCGACATCGCCGCCGACGCCAACCTGATGGACGACATGATCGTCCAGATCCCGGAAGCCCTGACCGCCTTGTACCTGCTGTGCAACGCACCTGACGAAAAACCGGCGATCCTCAAGCCACGTCACCACTGAGTCGTTTGCCCGTGGCACCCATGGGCAATCGCTCGCTGCTCCTGCGTTACGGGCTGCTGGCCATCGGCTGGCTGAGCGTAGCGCTGGGGGTTGTCGGCATTTTCCTACCGGTATTGCCGACCACGCCCTTCCTCTTGCTCGCCGCCGCCTGCTTCGCTCGAAGCTCCCCACGTTTCTACCACTGGCTGGTGGAACACCCGCGCCTGGGCCCATGGATCAAAGACTACTTGGACGGCAATGGTATTCCGCTCAAGGGCAAGGTCTATGCAATCGGCTTGATGTGGCTGAGCATCGGTTTCTCCTGTTACCTGGTGCCACTGCCGTGGGCTCGCGGCTTTATGCTGACCAGTGCCGTTCTGGTAACGCTCTATATCTTGCGCCAGAAAACCTTGCCACCGCGATAACGGTGGGCGCTGCCCTGTGTGGGAGACGGGTTTGCCCGCCAGAGCCTAAACACGACCTTGGTCGACACTGACTAACCCCGAGCATCATGCGAGACTGTCCAACCGGGCCTGGAATGCCCGGGTGTTCTTACGCTCGGAGTTACCATGACGCTGTCCAGCGGGCTGATCGCCGCCGTTGCCCTGGCCTATATGGCCATTATGTTTGCCATCGCCTTCTACGGTGACCGCCGCCACGCGCCGCTGCCACCACGGGTGCGCGCCTGGGTGTACAGCCTTTCGCTGGCCGTCTACTGCACCAGTTGGACTTTCTTCGGCGCCGTAGGCCAGGCCGCCGAACAACTGTGGGCCTTTTTACCGATTTACTTGGGACCGGTCCTGCTGCTGGTGCTGGCACCTTGGGTGCTGCAGAAGATGATTCTGATCAGCAAGCAGGAAAACATCACCTCCATTGCCGACTTTATCGCCGCGCGCTACGGCAAGTCCCAATCCCTGGCGGTGGTGGTGGCGCTGATCTGCCTGGTTGGCGTGCTGCCCTACATCGCCCTGCAACTCAAAGGCATCGTGCTCGGCGTGAACCTGCTGATCGGGTCCGGCCCCGACACCACCGGCACCCGCGCTCAGGACACCGCGCTGATTGTGTCGCTGGTGCTGGCGCTGTTCACCATTGTGTTCGGTACCCGCAACCTCGACGCGACCGAACACCACCGTGGCATGGTGCTGGCGATTGCGTTTGAATCCCTGGTCAAGCTGTTCGCCTTTCTCGCCGTCGGCGCGTTTGTGACCTACGGCCTGTACGACGGTTTCGGCGACCTGTTCAGCCAGGCGATGCTCGAACCACGCCTGGATGAATACTGGAAAGAAACCGTCAACTGGCCGTCGATGGTGGTACAAACCGGTGTGGCGATGATGGCAATCATTTGCCTGCCCCGGCAGTTTCACGTCACCGTGGTGGAAAACATCGACCCGCAGGATTTGCGCCTCGCCAAATGGGTGTTCCCGGCGTACTTGATCCTCGCCGCGCTGTTCGTCATTCCCATCGCACTCGGCGGCAAAATGCTATTGCCCGGCTCGGTATTGCCGGATTCCTACGTCATCAGCCTGCCCATGGCCCAGGCGCATCCCGCCCTCGCGGTATTGGCATTTATCGGCGGCGCGTCGGCGGCTACCGGCATGGTGATTGTCGCGAGTATTGCGCTGTCGACCATGGTCTCCAACGACATGTTGCTGCCGTGGCTGCTGCGCCGCTCCAGCGCCGAGCGGCCGTTTGAAGTGTTCCGCCACTGGATGCTGTCGGTACGCCGGGTCAGCATTGTGATCATCCTGTTGCTGGCCTATGTGAGCTATCGCCTGCTTGGCTCCACCGCGAGCCTGGCGACCATCGGCCAGATCGCTTTCGCCGCCGTCACCCAACTGGCCCCGGCGATGCTCGGCGCGCTTTACTGGAAGCAGGCCAACCGGCGTGGCGTGTTTGCCGGGTTGGCGGCGGGCACCTTTTTGTGGTTCTACACCTTGGTCCTGCCGGTGACCGCGAAAAGTCTTGGTTGGTCGTTCAGCCTTTTCCCCGGGCTGACGTGGATGCATTCGCACCCATTTGGTCTATCCGTCACCTCACTCACATTGGGCACCGTGTTTTCCCTGGCGGGGAACTTCACGCTATTTGTCTGGGTGTCGATGCTGTCGCGCACACGGGTTTCCGAACATTGGCAGGCCGGGCGTTTTATTGGCCAGGAAATCAGCCAGCGCGCCAGTGCGCGCTCAATGTTGTCCGTGCAGATCAGCGACTTACTCAGCCTCGCCGCGCGCTTTGTGGGTGAAGAACGCGCCCAGCAGAGTTTTATCCGCTTCGCCTATCGCCAGGGCAAAGGGTTTAACCCCAACCAGAATGCCGATAACGATTGGATCGCCCACACCGAACGGCTATTGGCCGGCGTGCTCGGTGCATCTTCGACACGTGCTGTCGTAAAAGCTGCGATTGAAGGGCGGGAAATGCAGCTGGAGGACGTGGTACGGATCGCCGACGAAGCTTCCGAGGTGCTGCAGTTCAACCGCGCGCTGCTGCAGGGCGCCATCGAAAACATCACCCAAGGCATCAGCGTGGTCGACCAGTCACTCAAGCTGGTGGCCTGGAACCGGCGTTACCTGGAACTCTTCAACTACCCGGAAGGTTTGATCAGTGTAGGGCGACCGATTGCCGACATCATTCGCTACAACGCCGAACGCGGCCTGTGCGGGCCGGGCGAAGCCGAAGTGCACGTAGCACGACGCCTGCACTGGATGCGCCAGGGCCGCGCCCACACGTCCGAGCGTTTGTTCCCGAATGGACGCGTGATTGAGCTGATCGGCAACCCAATGCCCGGCGGCGGTTTTGTCATGAGTTTTACCGACATCACCGCGTTCCGGGAAGCCGAGCAGGCACTCACCGAGGCCAACGAGGGCCTGGAGCAACGGGTCACCGAGCGCACCCATGAACTGTCGCAACTGAATGTGGCGCTCACCGATGCCAAAGGCGTGGCCGAATCCGCCAGCCAGTCGAAGACGCGCTTTCTGGCAGCAGTGAGCCATGACCTGATGCAACCGCTCAACGCCGCTCGGCTGTTCTCTGCCGCCCTCTCCCACCAGAACGACGGTTTGTCCCGGGAGGCGCAGCAGTTGGTGCAGCACCTGGACAGCTCGCTGCGCTCCGCCGAAGACCTGATCAGCGACCTGCTGGATATCTCACGCCTGGAAAACGGCAAGATCAACCCGCAGCGACAGCCCTTTGTACTCAATGAACTGTTCGACACCCTCGGCGCAGAATTCAAGGCACTGGCCCGCGAGCAAGGCCTGCGTTTCCGCCTGCGCGGCAGTCGCTTGCGGGTGGACAGCGACATCAAATTGCTGCGCCGGATCTTGCAGAATTTCCTGACCAACGCATTCCGCTATGCCGACGGTCCAGTGCTACTTGGGGTACGCCGACGCCAAGGCGAACTGTGCCTGGAGGTCTGGGACCGTGGCCCCGGCATTCCGCTGGATAAACAGACGGTCATCTTCGAAGAGTTCAAGCGTTTGGACAGCCACCAGACACGCGCCGAAAAAGGTCTGGGCCTGGGCCTGGCGATCGCCGACGGCCTGTGCCGTGTGCTCGACCATAAACTGAGCGTGCGCTCGTGGCCGGGCAAAGGCAGCGTGTTCAGCGTGAGTGTGCCACTGGCGCGCAACCAGGCCAGCCCGCAGGTCAAGGCCGCGCAGGACAGTGGTTTGCCACTCAGCGGTGCGCAGGTGCTGTGCGTGGATAACGAAGAGAGCATCCTGATTGGCATGCGCAGCCTGCTGACGCGTTGGGGTTGCGAAGTGTGGACCGCCACCGACCAGGCGCAATGTGCGGCGCTGCTGGCCGAGGGCGTACGCCCGCAACTGGCCCTGGTGGATTACCACCTGGACCATGGCGAGACCGGCACCGAGTTGATGGGTTGGCTGCGCGCGCAATTGGCGGAGCCGATTCCCGGGGTGGTGATCAGCGCGGACGGCCGGCCGGAGATGGTGGCCGAGGTGCACGCGGCGGGGTTGGATTACCTGGCCAAGCCAGTCAAGCCTGCAGCGTTGCGGGCGCTGTTGAGTCGGCATCTCCCGCTGTAGGAACGCTGCACACACGCCTCTGCGGGAGCTGGCTTGCCGGCGATCGCGGTGGACCAGCCACCCGCGTTATCGCCGACACGCCCGCTAGCGCATCCGCCGCACTTATTCCGGCAGATGCGCCACACCGTCTGCATCGGTCATCGCCCGCTCAAGCAAATCAGCCGGCAGGCTTTTACTGGCGCGGGCGCCAAGCAACCTTAACTGCTCGGTACGGCTGACGAGATTTCCGCGCCCATCCGTCAGCTTGTTCCGTGCTGCACTGTAGGCTTTATCCAGCTGTTGCAGACGGTTGCCCACCTCATCCAGGTCCTGGATAAACAGCACGAACTTGTCGTAGAGCCAGCCGGCCCGCTCGGCGATTTCCCGCGCGTTCTGGCTTTGGCGTTCCTGCTTCCACAGGCTGTCGATCACCCGCAGGGTGGCCAGCAACGTGGTCGGGCTGACGATGACGATATGACGGTCGAAGGCTTCCTGGAACAGGTTCGGCTCAGCCTGGAGCGCGGCGGAGAACGCCGCCTCGATAGGGACGAATAGAAGAACAAAATCCAGGCTGTGCAGGCCCTCCAGGCGCTTGTAATCCTTGCCAGCCAAGCCCTTGACGTGATTGCGCAGGGACAGCACATGCTGCTTGAGCGCTGCCTGCCCCATCCCATCATCCTCCGCCGCAACGTACTGCTGATAAGCCGTGAGGCTGACCTTGGAGTCGACGACCACCTGCTTGTCGCCGGGCAACATGATCAACACGTCTGGCTGAAAACGCTCGCCATCCGGGCCTTTGAGGCTGACCTGGGTCTGATACTCGCGGCCTTTCTCAAGCCCGGCATGTTCCAGCACGCGTTCAAGGATCAGTTCCCCCCAATTACCCTGAGTTTTCTGGCCCTTGAGGGCGCGGGTGAGATTGGTGGCTTCGTCGGACAGACGCAAGTTCAGTTGCTGCAGGCGTTCAAGCTCTTTGGCCAGGGAAAAGCGTTCACGCGCCTCATTTTGATAGCTTTCTTCCACACGCTTTTCGAAGGACTGAATGCGTTCCTTGAGCGGGTCGAGCAACTGGCCCAGGCGTTCCTGGCTGGTTTCGGCAAAACGCTGTTCGCGCTCGTCGAAGATCTTCCCTGCAAGCTCGGCGAACTGCGCGCGCAGCTCGTCACGCGAGCCTTGCAGGTCGGCAAGGCGTTGTTGATGGCTTTCCTGCTGTTCGCGCAGCTCGGCGCGTAAGGCAGCTGATAACGCGTCGAGACGACGCAGCTCGGTTTCTTTGGCGCTGCGATCGAGGTTCCAGGCGTGGGCCGCGTCGCGAGCGTTGTCGCGATCAATCTGAAGCAACTCGACCTCACGGCGCACGGCGGCCAGGTCAGCTTGTTTGGCAGCGTTGGCCTGGCTGAGGTCACTGATCTCGTCGCGGCTGGCGTCGAGTTGCGCCGCCAGTCCTTCCTGGGCCAGTTGCGCAGTGGCCAGGCGCTCTTCAAGCAGTTCCCAGCCCGCCATGCGCGCGGTCAGCCGCCGTTGAATCTGCCAGCATACGGCCAATAAAGGCACTGCAGCGCCAGCAAGCCCCACGGCAATACTGGTCCAGTCAAAAACCATAGCCATTTCTGCCATCACCGAAAAAGAGCAAGGTTAACCAAGCGCAGAGCTTGAGGACAGCTCAGTCTTCGACCTGCCCCAGTTCGCGCTGGGCGCGACGGTCGCCGGCGCGGGCGGCCAGCCGTAACAAGTCGTGACCGATGCGACGGTCGCGGGCGTTGCCGCACTCACGGCACATCAATTGGCCCAGGCGGCTCTGCGCGGCAACCACCCCTTCACGTGCAGGCTGCTTGAGCAAACGCCCGGCAAAGTGCTTGACGCTGGTGTTATGCCCCAGGCGCGGGCTGTCGAGCAGCCACAAGGCAACTTTCAAGGAGAAACGCTTGGGCGCGGTAACAGTGTGAGGGGTGTCGGTAACAGAAGGTGATACTGAGCGAAACTTCATAAAGCACTGTGGGACAGAACGGAAGGCGCGCCACTCTACTCTTTTTTTCGCAGAGGTAAAGCCGGAAAAAACCCACACGCCCGTTCTAGAGCAAGCGCTTGGGACAATCCACAGAAGCTGTGGATAACTCAGTGGACAACCCGCCTTTAACTCGCCCAAAGCCCCATGGAACGGGGGCCGCAGTCAAACTGACGATTTTTTCACCAATAAAAAAAAGCGATATTTTTCATTGACTTAAATTTTCATTGCAGGCAAATGCGGGCGCTTCGAGGCGGTTGACAGAGTGGTTACACACCTGGCAACTAATGTGCACAAGTACCGACCCACTGGTTATATCGCGGGCATTTTTTGCGTCAAACCGCCCAAAGAATGCTACCGACAAGCCAAACCAAGGGCCTTTTCAAAACGGCCCCGGCTCGCCACACTGGTCGACCGAGGACGCCACCATCATGTAGGGGCAGATGAAAGGAATCCTGTTATTCGCCTTATTGCTGCTCGCCATCTGTGCGACCTCACTGGGCATCAACGCGGCCCTGCCCTCGCCCGATGGTGCTTTGTTTGCCATTGCCATCCTGTTATCGGCAGCGTTTACCGCCGTGAGCCTGTGCATCGAGCTGGGAGAAGGCCGGATCAATGACATGCGCGACGTGATGAACGTGATCGAGACCGGCCGTTCCTGGCGCCTGACCCTGGCGGCGTATGGACTGGGCTGCTCACTGGCGGCGGCAACAACCGTGCTGGTGTATCGCGGGTTGTTAGGCGGCTGATTAAAGTTTTTTGGTTAACACACTTCCCTTCCCTGTTTCAATCCGTTACTATCCGCAGCGTTAGTACCAAGCTGAAAGTCAATTCTGGTCGAACAACTCCCTTGAACAACACGGGATCGACCACCTCGATGGTTTCCAGGTATCACTTGCGACGACACAGCCTTTGAACAAGCAAAGGGTGTCGCGAAGTTTCAATACTCTGACCGAACCAACCTGCAAATTGATCAGGATCTTCACCCTGGGCCCAGAACCTTTGCCCCTGTTGTGTTGCCTGCCCTCCTAAGTACCTACCTGCCAGCCCAAGCGCGCCTAACTTATTAGCGCTTCAAACTGGCTGCTTTGTTCCAGTCGGGTTCTTCGTTCGATCAATGGTGATCGACGTTACTGGAACGTTTTAACGTTGCACGGTTCTTATCCGTGTCATTTGTAGGAACACCAATAATATGTCCACTCAAATCCACACTCAGGATGCCATTCGCACCCTTACCAACGCTTTTGCACCAATGAACTGCCTGATCATGGCCGCTCGCAAAGGCTGCTTCAGCTTCACCCTGGTCAACGAACACGGCATCGCTCGTCACAGCGAACGCCTGTACCCCGATCAATACTCCAGCGCAGAACCGCTGCAGGCTGTGATCGAGCGTACCCGTCAGGCACTGGTTGCCTGATCGACCCGAGTCGCTGAAATACAAAAACCCTGTTTAAAAAGCAGGGTTTTTTATTGCCTGGCTTTTAAGTCCCGCCGTTTTTACTAAGTACGAATAGATATAAACGTTATAACTAAATGAAGAAGATGTTTTAAAAACAGTCCTTTACATCGTGAATATGACACTACACTTCAACTCAAGCGGCATGATCCGCTTGCGACGAGCCTGAGTCCGATTCACCGCTGCCAAGCTCCCCCTCTCAGGTTTCGTCAACCACTTTCATGGATTGAGGCCTGTATGGGTATCGCCGCCAGCGAATTGTGTCGTTATGTGATCAGGCCGACGTTGATTTACCTCGGCCGCCATCATCCGACAGCCGAATCCCTGCTGCTGGGCATTGCCGCCAGCCAGTCGGAACTCGGTTCAGCCCTGCATGACAGGCGCGGCCACGGCCTGTACAGCATCACCGAACCTCGTCATCGCGCCCTCTGGGACGACTACCTCGCTCGCGACCCCGAGCGCGCCAGCCTGGTGCGCGGTCTCGCCAGCCAACATGCATTTCTCAGTGCGCCCCAGGTGGAACTTACGGTGAACCTGCGTTATGCCACCGCCATCGCCTGGCTGCTGGTCGAACAGCATCGCCCGACACTGCCGCAACCGGGTGATGTAGTAGCAATGGCGCGTATCTGGAAGGAAATATTTCACCCTCAAGGACGGCTGCGAGATTTCACTCAAGCCTGGCAAACCTGTGTTTCACCCATGAATCAGGTCACTTGTTGATCAGGCGTTTTGCAAGATTCGGCTAAAAACGTTGATTTTGGTCGGATTGTCCTACAAAACCGCTCTATCTTCGGCATTACAGCCTATAGCGCTAACTTAAATTTATTGATACTTTCCGCAGCGGTGATCACCACGGAGTTCTAATAATGAAAAAAGTAATGCTCAAGACCACACTTAGCCTCGCCGTTGCCATGGCATCCTCCCAACTGTTCGCAAGCGGCTTCGCCCTCAACGAACAAGACGTCGCCGGCATGGGTACGGGTTTCGCAGGCCGCTCTTCTTCTGCCGATAACGCCAGCACCGTCTATGGTAACCCGGCCGGTATGGCTCGCCTTGAAGGCCAGCAAATCACTGGTGGTGTTGCAGCCATCGATGCAACAACCGACATCAAAGACGCCAGCGGTCGCTCGCGCGGCAGTAACAAAGGCGACATGGTGCCGTTCACCGCAGTCCCTTTTGGTTTCTACACCAACAAACTTAACGACCAGTGGGCAGTCGGCTTCGGTGTGTACGCACCGTTCGGCCTGAAGACTGACTACGAGCGTGGCTTCCAGGGCCGTGCTTTCGGCAGCAAAAGTGAAGTGGCGGTCATTACCTTCCAGCCAACGGTCAGCTACGCCTTCAATGACAAGGTGTCGATCGGTTTTGGTCCAACCATCAACCGTATTTCCGGCACCCTTGAATCGCAGCCAAACCTGGGCTTGCTGCCGCTCCCTGGCCTGGCCGGCACCGGTGACAGCAAAGTCAAAGTCAAAGGCGACGATACCGCCCTTGGTTTCAACGCCGGTATCCTGGTGCAAGCCACCGACACCACCCGCGTTGGCCTGACTTATCACTCGAAAGTGAAATACAAGCTCGAAGGCCACACCGACGTAACCCCGGGCACTGGCGTTCCAGCTGCCTACCTGGGCGCAGGCCGCTACGATGCGTCGCTGAAAGTTGACACCCCGGAATCCTGGGACGCTTCGGTCACTCAAGACCTGAGCGATGCCTGGAAGGTCTACGGCGGTGCAACCTGGACCCGCTGGAGCCGCCTGAAAGACATTACCGTCAACAACGAAGGCGTGACCCGAGCCGGTGGTGCACTTGCACCTCAGATCGTCGGTCAGATCAAAGAGCCGCAAAACTGGCACGACACCTGGGCCTACGCCCTGGGTACCTCGTACCAGCTCACCAAGCAAGTGGTACTGCGTACCGGTCTGACTTTCGACCAGTCGCCTACCAACAACACTGACCGTTCGCCGCGTATTCCTACCGGTGACCGGACGATCTTCAGTGTCGGCCTGGGCTACGCGGTGATGGATAACATGACTGTCGACCTGGCTTACTCCTACCTCAAGGAAGAGCCGGTCAAGGTGAACAAGCAGAACGCGCTGGGTCAGACCTACGCGTCCAAGTACGAAAACAGCGCCAACGGCTTTGGCCTGGGCGTGACGTACAAGTTCTGATTCAAGCCGTAAAAAAGCCCCGCTTTCCTGCCAAGGAAGCGGGGCTTTTTAATGGCCGACGATCAGGGTTTGGAGGCCAATGCCTCTTCCACCGCCTTGATCAAATCCGGGCTGTCGGGCTTGGTCAAACTGGAGAAGTTGGCAATCACCTTGCCCTGGCGATCCACCACGTACTTATAGAAGTTCCACTTCGGCGCACTGCTCTGCTGCGCGAGAATCTTGAACAAGTGCACCGCATCCGGCCCTTTGACCTTTTGCGGCTCGGTCATGGTGAAGGTCACGCCGTAATTCACGTAACAGACCTTGGCCGTCTCCTCACCCGTCTTGGCTTCCTGCTTGAAGTCATCGGACGGCACGCCGATCACTTCCAGCCCTTGGCCCTTGTAGCGCTGGTACAAGGCTTCGAGGCCTTTAAACTGTGGCGCGAACCCACAGAAGCTGGCGGTATTGACGATCACCAGGGGTTTGCCGGCGAAGCGCTGGCACAAATCAATGGATTCCTTGGCCCGCAGCTTGGGCAACTCACCCGCCAGCAACGGTGGGCAATCGGCGGCCATGGCAACACTGCCAATCGCCATCAGGATGGGTACTGCAAGCCAGCGCATCTGCATGTCGTTGTCCTTGAAAGTTTCCAGGTTACGAACTTAACAGATCGACATGCCCAACTGCATCACCGCCAGCCCGCCACGCTGCCAACCCCACCAGGCTAAAAGCAGCAGAAGCGTCGCCACCACTGCTGCGCCAAGCCAATACCGGTTGAAACTCATGCCGCCTCCATCTGCGTCTGCAAGCGTGCCACCGGCCGCTCGCGTACCGGCCAGTTCAGGGCCGCAGCGAGCAGGCTCAGCAGCACCGCCACCTGCCAGATCAAATCGTAGCTGCCGGTTCGGTCATAGACCACCCCGCCCAACCAACCGCCGAGGAAGGAACCGAGCTGGTGGAACAGGAACACAATGCCGCCCAGCATCGACAGGTTGCGCACGCCGAACAAGGTCGCGACGGTGCCGTTGGTCAGCGGCACCGTCGACAGCCAGAGGAAACCCATGGCCATGCCGAACAGGTAAGCCGTGACTTCAGTGACCGGCGCCCACAGAAACAACACGATCACCACCGCGCGCAACAGGTACAGGCCCGTCAGCAAACGCGGCTTGGACATACGCCCGCCGAGCCAGCCGGCGGTGTAAGTGCCGAACACGTTAAACAAACCAATCAAGGCCAGCACTGTGGTGCCTACAGTTGCGGGCAAATGCTGGTCGACCAGATACGCCGGCAGGTGCACACCGATAAACACCACCTGGAAACCGCAGACGAAAAAGCCGAACGCCAGCAGCCAGAAACCAGAGTGAGAGCAGGCCTCCTTCAACGCTTCGCGCAGGGTCTGCTGACCGGCCATCACCGGCAGCGGCTTGTCCTTGAGCATCGCCACCAGCGGCAAGATCAACGCCACCATCAGGCCCAACGCCAGTAAGGCGGCGGACCACCCCAGCCAGCCGATCAACCCCAAGGTGCCCGGCACCATGGCGAACTGACCGAAGGAACCTGCGGCGCTTGCGATGCCCATGGCCATGCTGCGTTTTTCCGGCGGTACGGCGCGGCCGACCACACCGAGAATCACCGAGAACGAGGTGCCCGAAAGGCCAATCCCGATCAGCAACCCGGCACTCAGCGACAACGACCACGCCGAATCGGACATGCCCATCAGCACCAGCCCCACGGCGTACAGCACGCCACCGACAAACACCGCTTTGGTAGCGCCGAAACGGTCGGCCAAAGCCCCGGTAAACGGCTGCGCCAGGCCCCAGATCAGGTTCTGCAGGGCGATAGCGAAGGCAAAGGTCTCACGGCCCCAGCCGAATTCGTTGCTCATCGGCGCCAGGAACAGGCCAAAGCCATGCCGTACGCCCAAGGACAACGCCAGGATCAGCGCACTGCCTAAAAGAACCCATCCACTGGTGCGCCACATCGAGGTCATTTCTTATTCTCCGCTCGCGGGTATATACCCGCGTGTAGTCAAAAAAACTCGCGCTCAGGCGAGTTCATCCAGCAAGGCCAACAACGTCTCGCGCTTTTCGGCGCCCAACCGATCAATCAACTTTTGCTGCGCCGCTTCCCACGCCGGCAAGGCGGCAGCCAATCGGTCTTCGCCGGCTTGCGTCAACAGCACCAGGCGGTTGCGCAGGTCATCCCCCTCGACCAACTGCACCAGCCCCTCTCCTTCCAGCACCCGCAGGTTACGCCCCAAAGTGCTGCGATCCAGCCCCATGGCTTCGGCCAGGCTGGAAATGCTCGGTTGGTCGAGGCGTTGCAGATTGCATAGCAAGGAATACTGGGCGACGTTGATCCCGAAGCCGTCGAGAGCGCCGTCGTAGTGCCTGCTGACGCCACGGGCGGCGCGTCGCAGGTTGGTGCATAAACATTGGGAGGCAAGCATAGAGCGTGTATATACCCGGAGTTGAGGAAATGCAAGAAAGTGTTACAGCGCCAAGCCCACCAGAACCGCGACTTCCAGAAGCTCCAACAGCGCGCCCGCCGTGTCGCCGGTGGTGCCACCGAGCCGATTGACCATAAGCTGGCGCAGGCCGATGAAGCACAGCGCAGCCAGCAAAACGGCAATACCGCCACTGAAACCGCCGATCAGGATGCAGGCCAGACCGCTGAGGATCAGCACCTGTTGGCCGACGATCCTCGGTAAGTGATCCGACAGTGCCTGGCCCAAACCTCCTGCACGCACGTAGCGCGTCGTGAGGAACAGCGCCAACATCGAAGCACGCCCGATCAGCGGCGCGAGAATCAGCGCCGCGCCGTTATGCTGCTCGATCAGGGCTACTAATGCCGTGAACTTGAGCAACAACACCAAGCCCAACGTAACCACGGCAATCGGTCCGCTGCGGGGGTCTTTCATAATGCTCAGCGTGCGCTCACGATCACCGAAACCGCCGAGCCAGGCATCGGCGCTGTCCGCCAGGCCGTCCAGGTGCAGGCCGCCACTGAGCAGCACCCACGCCGTCAACAGCAGTGCCGCATGCAGCAACAGCGGCGCGCCCATCAATACAGCATTCAGGCCCCACAACAGCACGCCGAACAACACACCCACCAGCGGATAGAAGAGCAAGGAGCGCCCCATTTCCCGTGGCGGCGGCATGCCCGGTAAACGAATCGGCAGACTGCTGAGAAATTGCAGGGCGATCCAGAACGGCAGCATCGTCAGATTCCTTCCTTCAACACACCATCGGCAGCGACCTGCAGACTGAACAGCGCAGCGTGACCGACCTCGACGTTCAACAGTTGCTCGCGCGGCAAACCGCGCGCCCGCGCCAGCAGCAGGCGCATCACGCCACCGTGGCTGATCAACAACACACGCTCACCGGCATACGCCTGATGCAAGCGTGACACGGCGCCGAGGACACGCGCGGAGAACTCACTGACAGGCTCGCCCTCGGGCGGCGTGAAACGGTAGGGATCAGCCCAGAACAAGCCCAACCCTTCAGCGTCAGTTTCCATCAACGCCGCTGCACTTTGCCCTTCCCAGGCGCCGAAGTGCAGTTCCTGCAGCGCCGTTTCCAGGCTCACCGGCACATTGAGGCGGGCGCCCAACTCACGTGCGAACAACGCGCAACGCTGCAACGGCGAGCTGATCAGCCGATCCCACGGCCCCTGCTCGGCCACGGCGGCGCACATCTGCTCCCAGCCCTTGGCGGTTAACGCGTCGTCCAGGCTGCCGCGCAGGCCGCCGCCCAACTCGGTTTCGCCGTGACGCAGCAGGTCCAGGTGCAACGTCATACCGGGCGATCTGCCACGGCCGCTTCTGCGAACGTCGCCATCTGCCCGTGCAGCGCGCACGCCAGGCGCAGTAACGGCACCGCCAGCGCCGCACCACTGCCCTCGCCCAGGCGCAGGCCCAGCTCCAGCAGGGGTTCGGCGTCGAGGCTGTGCAGCACATGCCGATGACCCGGCTCAGCCCCCCGATGCCCAAACACCAGCCATTCGCGGCACGCCGGGTTCAAACGCGTGGCGACCAACGCGGCGACGGTGCAGATAAACCCATCCACCAGCACCACGATGCCTTCCTGGGCACAGGCCAGGTAGGCGCCGACCAGCGCGGCGATTTCAAACCCTCCGAGGTTGAACAAGGTGTGCAGCGCGTCGCCACGCTGCCCGGCATGCAGCGCCAGCGCGCGCTCGATGACCGCGACTTTGTGGCTGACGCCCTGGGCATTCAATCCGGTGCCCGGGCCTGTCAGGTCACTGACCTTGCAACCGAGCAACGCGCACGCCAACGCACTGGCGGCAGTAGTGTTGCCAATCCCCATTTCGCCGCCGATAAACAGCTGCGCGCCGCTTTGCACTGCACGAAGCGCACTGTCGCGCCCGGCTTGCAACGCCAGGCGGCCCTGGGCCTCGGTCATCGCCGGGCCGTTGATGAAATTCGCCGTGCCCGCGCCGATGTTCAGGTGGCGCACACCCGGCAAATCCAGCGACGGCGTCACAGTGCCGAGGTCGACCACTTCGAGCTGCGCATCCAGCTGGCGCGCCAACACACTGATGGCCGCGCCACCGGTCACAAAGTTATGCAGCATTTGCCCGGTCACTTCCTGGGGAAAGGCCGACACGCCTTCAGCAACCACGCCATGGTCGCCGGCAAAAATGGCGATCCACAGCGAGTCCACTGACGGTTTGACCTGGCCTTGCAGGCCGGCCAGCTGCACCGCCAAGGCTTCCAATTGGCCGAGAGAGCCGGCCGGTTTAGTCAGTTGCTGCTGGCGAGCCAGGGCGAGTTCGTGTGCCGACGCGTCGACGGTCTTGCAGGGGTTGAGCCACCAGGTGTCAGTCATAACGCAGTACCTTTCAACGTCAGGGGCAGGCCGGCAACCGTCAGGACAACACGCTGACATCGCTCGGCCAAGGCTTGATGCAGCCAACCGGCTTCATCCACATAGCGGCGAGTCAATTCGCCCAGCGGCACGACACCCAAACCGGTCTCGTTGCTGACAAAAATAATTTCACCCGGCAGCGAGGCCAGGGTTTCCAGCAGGTAATCACGCTCAAGTGCCAGGCGTGCCGGGTCTTCGAGCATCAGCAGGTTGGTGAGCCACAGCGTCAGGCAATCCACCAGCAGGCAGCTATCGGGCGACGCGTTTTCCCGCAGCACGCGCGCCAGTTCGATGGGCTCTTCAATCAGGCCCCAGTGATCGGGACGGCGCTGGCGATGCAGGGCGACGCGCGCGTTCATTTCGCCGTCCAGCGGTTGGCTGGTGGCGATATAGATGACGGGCAACGCGCTATCAGCAGCGAGCTGTTCAGCGAGACGACTCTTGCCGGAGCGGGCGCCGCCGAGGATCAACTGATACATGGAAAACCACCTCTTCGGGCCGGCGAATATTCTGCTGCAGGCCCGCGCTCACATTGGGATGACAGGCACACCGTTAAACCCCGCATAACGTGCGCAATAAATCGGTGTCCAGATGGTTCTCCACCAGGTCCGCCAGGCGCTCGATATCGCGCTCACGCAGCGCGTGATAATCCACCGCCTGCACATCCTGCAGCCCCGCCCAACGCAACAACGCAGTGCACGCGGCCGGGGTCTCGAACAAACCATGCAAATACGTGCCGAAGATCTGGCCGTCCTCACTCTGGGCGCCGTCACTGCGGCCGTCTTCCAGCAGCACGGCGGGGTTCGACAGCGCTTGGCCGGAGGTCACGCCCGCGTGGATCTCATAGCCACTGACCGCTGCGTCCTCCAGCAACAAGCGCCCACGCACATTGCGCAACTGTTTCTCTTCGGCAAGCGTCGTACTGAACGCCAGCAACCCGAAGCCATCGCTTGACCCAGGCGGCCCTTCCAGCCCAAGCGGGTCATGCACCTGCTCACCAAGCATCTGCAACCCGCCGCAGATCCCCAGCACCTTGCCGCCGTAGCGCAAATGCCGAGCCACGGCAGTGTCCCAGCCATTGGCGCGCAGGTACGCCAAATCGCTGCGCACACTTTTTGAGCCCGGCAGGATAATCAGATCGGCGGCCGGAATCGGCTGGCCCGGCCCGATGAATTGCAGATCTACCTGAGGATGCAGGCGCAGCGGGTCAAAATCGGTGTGATTGCTGATTCGCGGCAACACCGGCACCACCACATTTAATACCTGCGCCGCCTTGTCGATCTGACGCGCGTCGATACCGTCTTCGGCCTCCAGGTGCAGGTCCATCACGTAGGGCAAAACGCCCACCACCGGTTTGCCGGTGCGGGCTTCCAGCCAATCCAGGCCGGGCTGCAACAGGGCGATATCGCCGCGAAAACGGTTGATGATGAAGCCCTTGACCCGCGCCTGCTCGGTGGGCGAAAGCAACTCCAGCGTGCCGACCAGATGGGCAAACACGCCACCACGATTGATATCGGCAATCAGCAGTACCGGGCAATCCACCGCTTCGGCGAAGCCCATGTTGGCGATGTCATTGGCGCGCAGGTTAATTTCCGCCGGGGAACCCGCGCCTTCCACCATCACCACTGGGTAGGCCTCGCTCAACCGCGCATGGGAGGCCAGCACGGCTTGCATCGCGATGGCTTTATAGTCGTGATAGGCCACGGCATTCATGGTGGTGACCGCTCGACCGTGGATGATCACCTGGGAGCCGGTATCACTGTTGGGTTTGAGCAGCACCGGGTTCATATCGGTATGAGGCGCTAGATTGGCAGCCTGGGCTTGCACCGCCTGGGCTCGGCCGATCTCGCCGCCCTCGGCAGTCACGGCACTGTTGAGGGCCATGTTCTGGGGCTTGAACGGCACCACCGCGACGCCCTGGCGAATCAGCCAGCGGCACAGCGCGGTCACCAGCGTGCTTTTGCCCGCGTCGGAGGTGGTGCCTTGCACCATCAGCGTACTCATGTGGCTGCCTTGTAGGCGGCCAGGGCTTCATCGAGTCGCAGCCAATGCGCCTCGGTGCCGGGCAAACCAAAGCGCAGGCTGCTGTCGTGGACAAACAGGCGCAGCAGGATGCCGCGCTGGGCCATGAATTCGTGCATGCGTTCGGCGTGCGGTGTAATCAGCCACTGGAACAACGCGCAGCCACCGTGAGGTTGAAAGCCATGGCGCTCAAGCAGGTCAAACAACCGTTGGCCCGCTTCGATACAGCGCTCACGCTGGCGGGCGTGCCCGGCCATATCGCGCAGGCAGACTTGGCCGAGCACCCGTGTCGGCCCACTGACCGCCCACGGGCCGAGCTGGTCGGCGAATAGCTTGAGCAGCTTGCGTTCGGCCAACACAAAGCCCAGGCGAACACCGGCCAAACCAAAGAACTTGCCGAACGAGCGCAAAACAATCAGGCCGACTTGATGGGTGTGACTGGCCAGGCTCAGTTGCGGAGTGACGTCCATAAAGGCTTCATCCACGACCAGCCAACCGCCGCGCTGGGCCAGCCGCGCGTGCCAGTCCAGCAGGCGTTGCGGGCTCAGGCTAAGGCCAGTGGGGTTGTTCGGATTAACCACGACCAGCACGTCGAGGCCGTCGAGAAAGAAGTCGACTTCCTGCTCCTGCACTTCGCGCACCACGTAACCCGCACGACGCCAGGCTTCAGCGTGCTCGGCATAACACGGTGACAACACCCCGACCTTGCCGGAGCGACGCAAGCGCGGCAGCAATTGGATCGCCGCCTGGGAACCCGCGACCGGCAACACCTGTGCAGCGCCGTAATACTCGCTGGCCGCCTGCTCCAGGCCATCATCGGTTTCCGGTAAGCGCGCCCAGGCCCGCAACGGGATTTCGGGGATCGGCCAGGGCCAGGGCGCCAGGCCGCTGGACAGGTCAAGCCAATCGGCCTCGGCGATGCCGTACTGAATCACTGCTTTACGCAGGCGACCACCATGTTCAAGCATAAAATTGCGCCCCCGCGCAGAGGATCAGCAGCCATAACCATACGCCGCGCTGCACCAGTTGCCAGCCTCGCTCAATCGAATCGGCATCGGCTGCCGGGCCTTCGCCCAATGGCGGACGCTGATGCAATTCGCCGTGATAAATCGCCGCGCCACCCAGTTCAACACCCAGCGCGCCCGCGCCAGCCGCCATCACCGGGCCAGCGTTGGGGCTGTCCCAGGTGGGGCCCTGGGTGCGCCAGCATTTAAGCGCCAGGCGGGTTTTGCCGAGCACAGCGTAGGTTAACGCCACCAGCCGCGCAGGAATGTAGTTGAGTACATCGTCGATCTTGGCCGCCGCCCAGCCGAAACGCTCAAAGCGTTCATTGCGATAGCCCCACATGGCGTCGAGGGTATTGCTCAGGCGATACAACACCACGCCCGGCACACCGGCGACCACAAACCAGAACAGCGCGGCAAACACCGCGTCGCTGCCGTTCTCCAGCACCGACTCAGTGGCGGCGCGGGCGACTTCGGTGCGGTCCAGCTCGCTGGTCTGGCGGCTGACCAGATAGCTCACGCGTTTGCGCGCCTCATCCAGGTCATCACCGCGCAAGGCCTGGGCCACCGGGATCACGTGCTCGCCGAGGCTGCGCATCCCCAGCGCACAGTACAGCGCCAAAATCTCCAGCACCCAACCGATGTAAGGCGCCCACGACAACGCCGTGGCCAGCAGGGTCAGCGGCACCACCGCGATAACCCACGCGGTCACGCCATGGCTGCGCCAGCCGCGGCCTCCGGTATTGAAACGTTGCTCGATGCGCTCGGCGAAATTGCCGAATGCCACCAGCGGATGCCAGCGCCTGGGCTCGCCCAACAGCGCATCCAGCGCTACGGCAGCGACACACAGCAAGGCCACACTCATTGACTCACTCCCCACACATTCTCATACAACATGTCACTCAGCGGCCGTGGTTCAGCCCAGCCTTCGAGCTGCAACATCGGTGCCGGATAGAACCCGGCTACCGGCCCCAGGCATAGCACCGCCAAGGGTTTCGCACCGGCCGGCAAACCCAGCAGGTCGGCCAGGGCCTGCGGCTCGAACAGCGAGACCCAGCCCATGCCAAGGCCTTCGACGCGGGCGGCCAGCCAGAGATTCTGGATCGCACAGGACAACGATGCCATGTCCATTTCCGGCAAGGTGCGACGGCCAAAAATGTGCCGCTCGCGATCATCCATCAGCGCTGCCACCAACACCTCGGCGCAGTCATGAATGCCTTCGACCTTGAGCTTCATGAACGCATCGGAACGCTCGCCCAATGCCTCGGCGGTGCGCACGCGCTCTTCTTCGACCAATTGTTGAATCTGCCCACGCAACCGGCGGTCACTGATGCGGATAAACCGCCAGGGCTGCATCAAGCCGACACTGGGCGCCTGGTGGGCAGCCTGGAGCAGGCGCTGCAGCAAAGCGGGGGCGACGCTGCCGCCGGTAAAGTGGCGCATGTCGCGGCGTTCGGCGATGACACGGTAAACGGCGTCGCGGTCGGCTTGAGGGAAGGCGTTGTCGGTCATGGCTTCTTCGCGAGCACGTCGAATCGTCGCACCGCCGCGTCCACAGGGTGATCGGTGAACCCGGTCGATGTCGGCGCTGGCTGGCCTGCGACAGCGGTATCAGGGCCCGGCGCAAACAATGCGGCCACCGCCGTCGGGTTGGACGGGAAATAAAAGTGCACGTAGGAGGCGGTCATCCGCCCCTGGCGGTACACCGCTTCGGCACCGCGCCCGCCGTTGGGGCTCAGGCCGCGGGCAATCGGCTGCCACTCGGTGCTGGTCAGGGAGTGGTGATAGGTGTGGCCGCGCAGCACGCCTTCCGGCAACTCGACGCTTTGCAGGGCCAGGGCCGCGAGCTTCTTCTGCATCACCGCGTCCCCCTGCAGCAAGCCAACCAGTTCGGCACGGGTACCCTCGACATCGGTGAGCGAGTCCAGCAGGTACAGCATGCCGCCACATTCGGCGAGCAACGGTTTACCGGCGCCGTGGTGGGCGCGAATCGCGTCGAGCATCGGGGTGTTTTCAGACAATGCCCGATGATGCAGTTCCGGGTAGCCACCCGGCAGGTACACGCTGTCGGCTTCGGGCAATTGGCGATCATGGATCGGCGAGAAGAAGCGCAATTCGGCGCCCATCGCCCGCAGCAAGTCGAGGCTGGCGCCGTAGGTGAAGGCAAAGGCTTCGTCGCGGGCCACCGCAATGCGCACGCCGGCGAGCAACGGTTCGGCCTCGATCACGTGCGGTGCGGCGAAGGTCACCGGCGGCGGCAACGCAACTTCACAACTGCTGCCCAGGGCTTGGGCGGCGGCGTCCAGGCGCACGTCGAGGTCATTCAGTTCGCTGGCCTGCACCAGGCCGAGATGGCGGCTGGGCAATTCAATCCCGGTTTCGCGAGACAACGCGCCGTACCAGCGCAGGCCTTCGGTGAGGCTGCCTTCCAGTAACTGTGCGTGGCGCAGGGTGCCGACGCGGTTGGCCAACACGCCAGCGAACGGCAAGTCCGGCTGATAGCGCGCCAGGCCCAAGGCCAGGGCGCCGAACGTCTGGGCCATGGCGGTGCCGTCGATCACCCCGAGCACCGGCACCCCGAAGTGCCGCGCCAGGTCGGCGCTGGAGGGCGTGCCGTCGAACAGGCCCATGACGCCTTCGATCAGGATCAGGTCGGCCTCACCCGCTGCTTCCCACAGCAAGCGGCGACTTTCCTGCTCGCCGACCATCCACATGTCCAACTGATACACCGGCGCACCACTGGCACGCTCATGAATCATGGGGTCGAGAAAGTCCGGGCCGCATTTGAACACGCGCACCTTGCGCCCCAGGTTGCGGTGCAAGCGCGCCAAGGCAGCGGTGACGGTGGTTTTGCCCTGGCCGGACGCCGGTGCGGCGATCAGTACGGCCGGGCAATGACGGGGCTGATTCAAAGTTCGACGCCCTTCTGTGCCTTGATGCCCGCCTGGAACGCGTGCTTGAGCATGCCCATTTCGGTGACGGTGTCGCCCATTTCGATCAGTTCAGGCTTGGCCCCACGGCCGGTGACCACGACGTGCTGCATCGGCGGGCGAGCTTGCAGGTCGGTGAGCACTTGATCCAGGTCGAGGTAACCGTGCTTGAGGGCGATGTTCAGTTCATCCAGCACCACCAGGCCGATGGACGGGTCCTGCAGCAATTCGCGGGAAACTGCCCAGGCCGCTTCCGCGGCGGCGATGTCGCGCTGGCGGTCCTGGGTTTCCCAGGTGAAGCCTTCGCCCATCACGTGGAAACGCACTTGCTCTGGGAAACGCCGGAAGAACAATTCTTCGCCCGTGCTGTGGCGCCCCTTGATGAACTGCACCACGCCGCACTGCATGCCGTGGCCCATGGCGCGGGCCAGCATGCCAAATGCCGAACTGCTCTTGCCTTTACCGTTGCCGGTCAGTACCAGCAGCAATCCGCATTCGTTCGGGGAATTGGCGATGCGCTCGTCGATCACGGCTTTTTTGCGCAGCATGCGCGCCAGGTGGCGCTCGTCGCGGTCGGGGGAATCAGTCATGGCAGCTCTCCGTTGGGGCTGGACAAAAACGGCGGGCAGGAAAAAGAAAAAACAGACAGCCAAGCATCGCCCACCGTGATGCTGTTGGATGATCCAGGCCGGTCTCCGGACTCATGAGTGGCGCGCTTGCTCACCGAGCGAGCAGGCCAACGGCGCGCCTTCCCATATCACGTGGATACAGTGGCAAAAGGCACCGTCTTGACTCATTTACCGTTGCGGGGGCAGCGCCGGAATCGCGGCAGCACTGTGTACAAGTGCGCTCACTCACCGGCTTCCCTGTTTCACTCTGTCGGCGTATCCGCCACAGAGCACCTGGAACAAGCCGCGAAGGTTAGTGGGTTGGGGATGGAGCGTCAATTAAAGCCGACCTTGGACTTGAACCATCGGACCAGCTCGCTCCTCTACCCTTACAGGTATTAAGGAGAAAACCATGCATAAAACCAGACTCGCCTTACTGATCATGCTGGCAGGCACCCTCGCGGCCTGCGGCGAAAGCTCTACGTTGAAGGTCTCCGACGGCACCGGGCCTTCGCCCAAACTGCCGGAGCCGAACAACACCCTGATCCCCACCGTGAACATTGCCCCGGCCATCGGCTGGCCCGATGGCGCCAAGCCAACCGCCGCCGCCGGCACTCAGGTGTCAGCGTTTGCCGAAGGCCTGGACCACCCACGCTGGCTGTATGTGTTGCCGAATGGCGATGTACTGGTAGCGGAAACCAACGCGCCGCCCAAGCCGGATGACGCCAAGGGCATTCGCGGCTGGGTGATGGAAAAAGTCATGGGCCGTGCAGGCGCAGGCGTGCCGAGCCCGAACCGCATCACACTGCTGCGCGATACCAACCACGACGGCGTGGCCGAGACCCGCACAGTGTTCCTGGAGAACCTCAACTCACCGTTCGGCATGACGCTGGTGGGTAACGACCTTTACGTCGCCGATTCGGACCAACTGCTGCGCTTCCCTTATCAGCCAGGTGCAACCTCGATCAAGCAAGCGGGCACCAAGGTCGTCGACCTGCCAGGCGGCAGCCTCAACCACCACTGGACGAAAAACGTGGTGGCCAGCAAGGATGGCAGCAAGCTATACGTGAGTGTCGGCTCCAACAGCAACGTCGGCGAGAACGGCCTGGAGGCAGAACAAGGTCGCGCCGCGATCTGGGAAGTCGACCGCGCCACAGGCCAGCACCGCATCTTTGCCTCCGGGCTGCGCAACCCGAACGGCATGGCCTGGGAACCGCAGAGCGGCAAGCTGTGGACGGCGGTTAACGAGCGCGACGAGATTGGCAGCGACCTGGTGCCGGACTACATCACCTCGGTCAAGGATGGCGCATTCTACGGCTGGCCCTTCAGCTACTACGGCCAGCACGTAGACGTACGCGTCTCACCACAAAACCCTGAGCTGGTCGCCAAGGCGATTGCACCGGATTATGCCGTGGGGCCTCACACCGCGTCCTTGGGGCTGACGTTCGCAGAAGGCAGCAAACTCCCGGCGCAATTCAGCAACGGCGCATTCATCGGCCAGCATGGCTCGTGGAACCGCAAACCACACAGTGGCTACAAGGTGATATTCGTGCCGTTCGAGGGTGGTCAACCCAAAGGGCAACCGGTGGATGTGCTGACCGGGTTCCTCAACAGTGACGAGAAAGCCATGGGCCGGCCGGTGGGCGTGGTGATCGATCAGCAGGGTGACTTGCTGGTGGCGGATGACGTGGGGAATAAGGTGTGGCGAGTGTCGGCGGTTAAGTAGTCGGCCGCAAAACCAGCGCAAAAAAAATGCGCGAGAGGCTGGCCCTCTCGCGCATTTTATTCACTGTTCAGCCTTAAGGATTGCGGGCCAGATGCTCAGCCGGCAACACGCGCTTGGCACTCAGGTAAGCATTTTGCCAATACGCTTTGGACAGCGTATCCAGTTTCACCGTACCTCCGGTTTGCGGAGCATGGACGAATCGCCCTTCGCCGACGTAGATCCCGGCGTGGCTGACGCGGGAACCACCACCGGTCGCAAAGAACAGCAAGTCGCCGGTTTGCAGGTTCTGCTCGCTGACATCCTGCGCACGCATCACGATCAGTTCACGCGTGGTTCGCGGCAAGGAGATGCCCGCGGCGTCACGGTAAACGAAGCCGATCAGGCCACTGCAATCAAACCCGGAGTCCGGCGTGTTGCCGCCCCAGCGATAAGGCGTGCCGACCAGGCCCAGCGCACGGAAGAGCACGTCTTCGGCAGCAGGCGAGAAACTTTGGCTGGAATAGTTGAACACCGGTTTCGGCTTGACCGCTACCGGGGCAGGCGGCGGTGGACGGCTTGCACAGGCGCTGAGGAGCGCGGCACAAACAAGAAGAATGAGGCGTGCTGAGGTCGACATGGGCAGAACAATCCTGATCTGGATGCGGCTTTCGCTGCCGAACGCTGAAAACCAGAACGCGCAAGCAAAGCTCGCGCGAACGGATTACAACAATGTCCAGAGATTCTAGCGCTTACACGTCAAACTTCAAGTATCACTTTAACTTTACTTGCTGGCAGTAACCGTAGTCGGGGCCATGGCGAGTGCACGCTTGGCTTCGATGAAGGTTTTGCTCCAGTAGCTGTCACCCAGGTTGTCGACTCGAACACCGCCACTGCGACGGCTGCTGGAGTGAATAAACTGGTTATCGCCCAAGTAGATACCGGCGTGACTTACGCGACCACGACCTGCCGTACTAAAGAAAAGCAGATCGCCAGGCTTGAGGTTATTGCGTGCGACCAACGGTGCATCCACGTTGATCATTTCACGCGTGGAGCGCGGCAGGTTCATGCCGGCTTCTTCGCGAAACAGGTAGCCGATGAAGCCACTGCAGTCAAAACCGGCTTCAGAGGTACCGCCGAAACGGTAACGGGTACCGATCAGGGACATGCCGCGCTCAAGGATGCTGTCGGCCAGAACTGGAAGCTGGTAAGGCTTGCTGCCGGAGAAGTCGGCCAGTTCTTTTTCAGTTGCGAGCTCTTCCTGGTAAACCGTGGAAGACTGCGATGCAACGAATTTTGCCTGGGAGTATTGTTGGGTCTTTTGCTGCTCAGCCACGTTTTGAGTGTGGGTGGCGCAACCAAACAACAGGGTAACGAGTGCGAGAGGCACGAGGGGTGCGAAGCGATTTAGCATGGGCACGACCGTGGCTGATGTGTAAAGAAGTCGAGACTATGCCCTCTATCACATCGATTTGCAAATTCAATCGTGATCCATGTGACTTCCTGTTTCGACGGCGACATCTAAGCCCTTAACACCCTATACATGCCTTTTGCGTGGCCAAACCGGTCCAAACGCAGGTTTTCTGGCGCCTGAAATTTGCCGAGAGCCGCGAAATACAAGGGCTGGCTACCAGCCAAGGGTTTCCTTGAGGAAAGGGATGGTCAGCTTGCGCTGAGCCTGCAAAGAGGCCTGATCGAGCTGTTCCAGCAAATCGAACAATGCGCTCATGCTGCGGGTGCCGCGCGTGAGAATAAAGTGACCGACTTCATCGGTCAGGTGCAGGCCGCGACGGGATGCGCGTAACTGCAGGGCGCGCAATTTGTCTTCGTCAGACAATGGGCGCATCTGGAAGATCAGCGCCAGGGTCAGGCGCGACTTGAGGTCCGCCAGCTTCACCGGCAGCTCACGCGGCGACGTGGATGCGGCGATCAACAGGCGTCGCCCGCTGTCGCGCAGACGGTTAAACAGGTGAAACAGCGCTTCTTCCCAATCTGCCTTGCCGGCAATCGCCTGCAGATCGTCCAGACAGACCAGCTCGTACTGCTCAAGGTGGTCGAAGATGCCGATGCCACGGTCCATCAACTCAGCCAATGGCAGGTAAACCGCCGGCTCGCCCATTTGCTCGAAGCGCAGGCACGCGGCCTGCAACAGGTGGGTACGCCCCACGCCATGCTTGCCCCACAGATAGATCAGGCTTTCAGTCCACCCGGCGTCGGCTTCGCAGAGCCGCTCGACATAGCCGAGTGCAGCGGCATTGGCGCCTGGGTAGTAATTGATAAAGGTGGCGTCGTCACGCAGACGCACACCCAAGGGCAGCTGAATCGGTTTCATGCTGACTGAACGGCTCCAAACGAACCGTTAGTGGCCTCTGTGTAAAGTTTGCAAAGTTTATACCCGTGACGCCGGGCGCACAATGCAGCAGACCACAAGCAAAATCAAAGGTTTGCGTTAACTCGGGTCAATTTGCGCAAATTGTTTGACACCACGGCTGCATAAACAACAAACCCGGCATAGGCCGGGTTTGTGACGAAGCGATTACAGGTCGGGGTCTTCAACCCCGGTGTACACATCAGAATCCTTGTACAGATCATGAACATGGCGCACCAGCACCATGATCACCGCTGCCACCGGCAGTGCCAGCAGGATGCCAGTAAAACCAAACAGCTCTCCGCCCGCCAGGATCGCAAAGATCACCGCAACCGGGTGCAGACCAATCCGATCCCCGACCAGCAACGGCGTCAACACCATGCCTTCCAGGGCCTGGCCAACCATGAACACCGCAACAATGCCCAGCATCGGATAGAGGTCGCTGCCAAACTGGAACAGCCCGGCCACCAGCGCCGCGCCGATACCAATCACGAAACCCATGTACGGTACGATCGCCGCCAGACCGGCGATCAAGCCGATCAACAGGCCCAGTTCCAAGCCAATCGCCATCAGGCCGGCGGCGTAGATAATCCCCAGGGCCAGCATCACCAGCAACTGGCCTCGCACGAATGCGCCGAGCACCTCGTGGCACTCCTCCGCCAGCGACACAACGCGCTCTTCACTGTTGCGTGGCAGCAGGCTGCGGATTTTGGCCATCATGATGTCCCAGTCACGCAGCAGGTAGAACGCTACCACCGGAATCAGCACCAGGTTGGTCAACCAGCCGATCAGCGCCAGGCTGGACGCCGTGGCCTGGCTCAGGACGACACCGACGATATCGGTGGTCTGCCCCATATGCTCACTGATCGCCGCCTTGACCTTGTCGAATTTCCAGAAACCATCCGCCAGCCCCAGCTTGGCCTGCGCCCACGGCATCGCCGTGTGCTGCAACCAGTCGAGCATCTGCGGCGCCAGTTCATACAAGCGAAACAGTTGCTTGGCCAACATCGGCACCAACACCAGTACCAGCGCGGTGATGATCAACGTGAACAACGCAAACACCGCCACGACACCTAACGTACGCGACAGGCCGGCCTTCTCCAGGCGATCGACCACGGGATCGAACAAATAGGCCAGGAGCAACGCCACCAGAAACGGCGTCAGAATCGAATGCAGCAAGAACACAAACACGCACAGCAGGACAATCCCGCCAAGCCACACCCAACGACGCGTATCCGCCATAAACCACTCCATCTGTTATTTGCTGTCTTCCTTCTATATAGAAGAAGAAACAATAGTTACCAACGAAAACGCAACTGCGCCTGGGGCTCAGGCGCCGCGGCGGGTTGTGTACCCGCCTCCACCGACGGCAACACCTGAGGCTCACCCGCAGGCACTTCCTGCAACTTGGCCAGGCTCAACTGAGTACGCAATTGCTCGGCACTGCCGTTCACGCGATACACAATGCGATTGCCATCAACCCGCAGCGGTTGACCACCAAAGGGTTCAAGCAGATGACCCAGGGCGGCATAGCGCTCCAGGTTCATGCCCTGCACTTCGAGCAGTTGTTCGCTGCTCACACCGGGCTTGACGGCAAAGCGTGGCGCCAGCTTTTGGCTGACCGCGAGCAATACGGCATCGGCGACGGCTGCGGTGTCTGCGCCCTGAGCGGTGCCCTGCTCACTTTTGTCGCCCAGCCACAGACGCCATTTGGCTTGCCACTGGTTGCCTTCCTGGCGGGCATGCACAGCGAGCAAAGCGTCGGCACCATAGCGCTCGGAGGCTGCGCGCAGGGGCGTGGCGTCCGCACTTTCGAGATTGGGCGCAGTCGCAACCACCTGCTCATCCAGATCGCCCAGCGGCAGACGCAGCGGCAGGCCTCGGTGTTGCGCCGCCCGACGCAGCGCGCCGGCGACCGCTTGACCATCACCGACGAGGCTGCTGCCTTCGGTGGAATCATTCAGCCACCAGCCAAGGATTGACGGCCGATTGCTGCCCCAGATCGCCAGGCCCGCACCACGCAGGGCGCGGTCAGTGCTCACCGGGTCAAAGTCGACTTGCAGGCTCTCTGGTGGGCCGGCGTCATAGCCGTACTGGCTGATGATTTGTTGCGGATCCTTGCGAATTGCCGCCAGGCCCGGGCCGTCGGCGGCTTTGGCATCGCCGGTCAGGCGGATGACCAGGGTTTGCACGGCGCGCTGGGTGGCCGCATCGCGCTCTTGAGGCGATTGGCTGCTGACCGGTTCAAGCACTTGATAAAGGCCATTGAGGGTTTCGGCATGACTCGCCAGGCTGACCAACGACAAACAGCCTACAAAGAAGAATTTACACAGACGCATGGAAGATTCCCGAACGACAAATTTAGCGGCTGGAACAGACCGCGTGAACTCGGTTTGGCAAGGCTGTGACCACAGCGACCGGTAAAACATTCACAGGGTCTTGGCAGTTTTTGTACTGTCATAACGATAGCGGGTTAAAGGCTATACCTTAATACACGCCATAACAGGCCCGATTAGCATTTTTTTAACGCCATATGCCCCTGCCCGTCGGCCCGAGGATGGCCGCTGCCCCTCAAGCCTGATAAAATCGCGCGCCTTCGCAGACCGTCAACGGCAAGGCCTTTTACCCAAAGCCCCTGCCCGCTCGGTCGTTACCCCTGAATCCCCCCTAAAGGCCTGGATCATGAGCAAGCAACCCTCCCTGAGCTACAAGGACGCCGGTGTAGACATCGACGCCGGTGAAGCATTGGTCGAACGCATCAAGAGCGTCGCCAAGCGCACTGCGCGCCCCGAAGTCATGGGCGGCCTGGGCGGTTTTGGCGCCCTCTGCGAAATCCCGGCCGGCTACAAACAGCCTGTGCTGGTCTCCGGCACCGACGGTGTGGGCACCAAGCTGCGCCTGGCACTGAACCTGAACAAGCACGACACCATCGGCATCGACCTGGTTGCCATGTGCGTCAACGACCTGGTGGTGTGTGGCGCAGAGCCGCTGTTCTTCCTCGACTACTACGCCACCGGCAAGCTGAACGTGGACACCGCTGCACAAGTGGTGACCGGTATCGGCGCCGGCTGCGAACTGTCGGGTTGCTCGCTGGTGGGCGGCGAAACCGCTGAAATGCCAGGCATGTACGAAGGCGAAGACTACGACCTGGCCGGCTTCTGCGTCGGTGTTGTCGAAAAAGCCGAGATCATCGACGGCTCCAAAGTCGCTGCCGGCGACGCCCTGCTTGCTCTGCCGTCCTCCGGCCCGCACTCCAACGGCTACTCGCTGATCCGCAAGATCATCGAAGTGTCCGGCGCCGACATCGAGAACACCCAGCTCGACGGCAAGCCGCTGACCGACCTGCTGATGGCCCCGACCCGTATCTACGTGAAGCCGCTGCTCAAGCTGATCAAGGACACCGGCGCCGTCAAGGCCATGGCCCACATCACCGGTGGTGGCCTGCTGGACAACATCCCGCGTGTACTGCCAAAAGGCGCCCAGGCGATTGTCGACGTGGCCAGCTGGCAGCGTCCTGCGGTATTCGACTGGCTGCAAGCGCAAGGCAACGTCAACGAAACCGAAATGCACCGCGTGCTGAACTGCGGCGTGGGCATGGTTATCTGCGTGGCTCAAGAGCACGTTGAAATCGCGCTGAACGTACTGCGTGAAGCCGGCGAGCAGCCTTGGGTCATCGGCCAGATCGCCACCGCTCCGGAAGGCGCGGCCCAGGTTGAACTGAAGAACCTTAAGGCGCACTGATGCCTGCAACCTGTGATGTCGTGGTGCTGCTTTCCGGCACCGGCAGTAACTTGCAGGCCTTGATCGACAGCACGCGCACCGGCGACAGCCCGGTGCGCATCGCTGCGGTTATTTCCAACCGCAGCGACGCGTACGGCCTGCAACGCGCGCGGGACGCAGGTATCGAAACCCGCTCCCTGGATCACAAGGCTTTCGAAGGCCGTGAGGCCTTCGACAGCGCCTTGATCGAACTGATCGACGCCTTCAACCCCAAACTGGTGGTCCTCGCCGGCTTCATGCGCATCCTCAGCGCTGACTTCGTGCGGCATTACGAGGGGCGCCTGCTCAATATCCACCCTTCCCTGCTACCCAAGTACAAAGGCATGCACACGCATCAGCGCGCGCTTGACGCTGGCGATAGCGAGCACGGCTGCAGCGTGCACTTTGTAACCGAGGAACTCGATGGCGGGCCTCTGGTCGTACAGGCAGTGGTTCCGGTAGAGTCTGCGGACTCAGCGCAGACGCTTGCGCAACGGGTTCATACCCAGGAACACAGGATTTACCCGCTGGCTGTTCGCTGGTTTGCCGAAGGACGATTGATTCTCGGCGAACAGGGTGCATTATTGGACGGTCAGTTACTCGCGGCCAGCGGCCACTTGATTCGAACCTAGGAGATTTTATGCGTCGCGCCTTGCTCTTCGCTTTTGCGCTGTTCGCCTTGCCCGCCGTGCAAGCAGCAGACCTTCACCCGTTCTCCGCCAGCTACACCGCCGACTGGAAACAGTTGCCCATGAGCGGTTCGGCCGAACGCAGCCTGACCAAAAATGACAATGGCTCATGGACCTTGAATTTCAAGGCCTCGATGATGATTGCCAGCCTCACCGAAACCAGCGTGATCACCCTGGACAAGGACGCACTGCAACCGAAGAGCTACACCTTCGAGCGCGGCGGCCTGGGCAAGGCGAAGAAGATCAATCTGGACTTCGACCACGCCACCAACAAGGTCACCGGCTTCGAAAACAAAGACCCGGTCAACGTCACTCTCGAAAGCGGCATGCTCGACAAGTCGACCTACCAGCTTGCCCTGCAGCGTGACGTCGCCGCCGGCAAGAAAAGCATGAGCTACCGCGTAGTCGAGGGCACCGACGTCGACACCTACGACTTCCGCGTGATCGGCCCGGAAAAGGTCCAGACCAAAGCCGGCGCTATCGATGCTATCAAGGTCGAGCGCGTGCGCGATCCATCGCAAAGCAAGCGCATCACCCAGATGTGGTTTGCCAAGGACTGGGGCGGCATCCTGGTTGCCCTGCGTCAGGTGGAAACCGACGGCAAGGAATACAACATCATGCTGTTGGACGGCACCGTTGACGGCAAGGCTGTCAAAGGCAGCTGATAGGCTGATGAGCTGAAAAAAGGAGCCTCGCTGAATGCGGGGCTTTTTTTCGCCCGGGATTTTTCAGTCAGGCGAATACCGCTATCGCAGGCAAGCCAGCGCCCACATTGGAATGCATTTCAAGGGTAGGCGCTGGCTTGCCTGCGATGCCGTCAGCACGGCCGAGCCACGCCTGAAAGCCTCCCAAAACATGAAACTTTTGTCATAAAACTCAGCACCCTGCGACGCAATGCCGCGGTTTACGGGGCCTGCAGGAATGTTGCGGTTTATGCAAAGAATTGTTGCGCGCAAAATCGGTTTACTTAGCAAGCTAACAAAACATATAAAAGAGGCCTGCGACGACTTGCCGCAGATCAACCAGAGATTGGAGCAAGCAGATGACTGTAAAAGTAACTGAACGCGACGATGCACACATGTCTCATGAAGCACTGGGCCATGGGATTCACATCTGGGATGTACATCAACAAGACCAACTGGTCGGCATGTTCCACAACGAGAACGAAGCCCACAATTATAAAAACGAGCTCGAAATTCTTGAGATGAAACGCCAGGCACAAAGCTCCTGAGACTCTGATATCGCATAGACGCCCGGCCCCACGCAGCCGGGCCGTCTACACAAAAAACCCGCCCAATGAGCGGGTTTTTTGCATTTCATACGCCGCGTTTTTTCCGGCGCGCCTGTGCAATCGTACAAAACCGGGTACATCCTACAACGCACTACACGCCGCCCTTCCTCCCTGAAGCAGCCTGCTCCAGGCGCCTTCAGTGCCATGTCACAGCGTTCCCTGAGCGCATTCGTTGCCGGCTGGTCTCGCCTTCCGCCCCGCTTGAATAAACGCTTGTGCAAAAAGCGTAACAACAAATAGACATTTGGTAATAATTCTCGATACCATTCGCACGCCTTTCACCCAGGATCACGGATAAGGAATTCGACTTTGATGCACGGACACAACAGCACGCCGGAAAAATCCCTGCTTGAGCGTTGGGCTGAAGCACTTGCCACGCCGCAATTCCTGGCCAATCGCATTACCCTTGATGCACTGATCAACACCCTGGCGCCCGCCGCCGAGCGCAGTTTCCAACGCCTGATCCAGGCACTGTTTCGTGAAGGCCTGCTGGACCCCAACACGCGCACCTATGACGAACGCGGCCACTGCTGGCTGGCACTGCCTGACCAAACCCGTCTGCGCTTCGATCACCTGAAACCCGGCCGCATGGGCAGCTGGGACCTGCGCGGCCAGGTCACGCTGCTACGTAACGACCAGACCGAGCAAAAGATTCAATTCCCGTCGCAATTACTGACGCTGCTTAACGAGCGCCTCGAATCATCGGCCGACCTGAGCGTCTTGAGTCGTCTCAACAGCGAAATCGATGACAGCTTTGTCAACGACACGCTATGCCTCGCTTTTCACCAGCAGTGGACACTCAAGCTGCACGCCGCGATGGACCCGGCCCATCAGCACAATCTGCTCAGCTACCTCAAGAGTGACGCAAGCGTGACCAACGCCACGTCGGTCCTTGAACAGTGGGGCACGCTCGGCCATCCGTGGCACCCCAACTACAAGACCAAGCTGGGCTTGGCTACCGACCAAGTGATCGATTTCTCACCGGAGTTCGAAGCACGCTTCCCGGTATTCCTTTGCGCGCTGCACCGCCAATATGCGCACGTCGAAGTCTTGGCCGATACCGCAGATTACTGGCAGTGGTGGCAACAGCACTTCCCACAGGCCGCCCGACAATTGACCGCAGCACTCGCGGCACAGGGGCTTGAGGCGGCTGACTATCTGCCGCTGCCTGCTCACCCTTGGCAGGCGCGCCAGGAGCTACCGCAACTGTTCGCCAACGAAATCGGCGACAAGCTGCTGGTGCTGACCGATATCGTCGCGTTTACCGCCCACCCGACGATGTCGTTCAGAACCGTGCTGCCGGAAGGCCGCTGCGACGCGCCGATGGTCAAACTCCCGGTCTCACTGCGCCTGACCAGCGTGCAACGAACGGTTTCACCACGCTCGGCGCGCATGGGCCCGCGAATCAGCCACTTGCTGCTGACGATCCTTGGGCGCGAACCTGCACTTCAGCGAATCCTCAGCATCGTCCCCGAACGGATCGGGGTGCATTTCAAACCCCAACCGGCCAATGATGAGCACGCTCGCCACCTGGCCGTTCTCTACCGCGACAACCCGCAGAGCCTGCTCCAACCGGGCGAAATGGCCGTTCCGGTAGGCAGCCTGTTTGCCATCGACCAGCACGGCCAACCACTGCTGAGGCAATGGGTACGCCTGAGTAAAGGCCAGGACAGCGCCGATGCCATGCTTGCGTTCTTTCGCGACTATGCCGCGATCGCCGTACCGGCACTGTTGGGCATGTACCTGCGCTATGGCGTTGCCTTCGAGGCGCACCAGCAGAACTCGTTCATGGTCATGGCCGCAGACGGCCAATTGAGCCGACTGTTGTTGCGCGACTTCGGTGATATTCGAATCGACCGCAAGACCTTGCACGCCCACGGTTTGGATATCGAACTGCACGACCCCAAGATGACGCTGTACGACGATGCGGGCTTTGTACGTGACAAGTTGCTGCACACGGTATTCATGTGCCACTTGGGCGAACTGGTATTGCTCAGTGCACGCCACTTCGATATTCCCCAGGGGTTGCTCTGGAATGAGCTGTCGGCCCACGTCAGCCAGTGTTTCGACGACGTGCGCAGCCAAGTCGAACCACAGCGTTGGGCGACCGAGCGCGCAGCCCTGCTGGAACAGGACTGGCCGGCCAAGTCGTTCATGCGCATGCGCCTGCTGGAAAGCCATGCGGATATCGTCGGGCGGCTGCCCAACCCGCTGAGTGCCGCCGCCAATGGCAGCTAACCACAGCACGCTGCGGCTGCTGGTGGTGATTCAACTGGTGTCGATGGGGGCCATGGAAATGAGTGGCCCCTTCTGGCCCTTGCAGATCCAGAAGCTGCTCGGCGCGGCCAATGCGCAATACACCGGCCTGCTGTCTTCACTGGTGTATGCCGGGCCGATGATGGCGGCGATGATCCTGACGCCAATGTGGGGGCGCCTGGGTGACCGTACCGGCCACAAGCCGATGATCATTCGGGCACTGCTGGCGTTGGCGGTGTGCCAGGCGTTGGCCGCTATCACCTTCGATCCGTGGCTGCTGGTGGCGATCAGAGTGGCGCAAGGCGCGCTGGCCGGCTTTATCGCAGCGGCTCAGGCCTACGCACTGGCCTGCTGTGGTGATAGCGGGCGCGGGCACATTCTGGCGCGACTGCAATCGGCAACCGCGGTGGGGTCACTGGCTGGGCCGGTGTTGGGCGGCTGGCTGATGGATATCTCCGGCTTCGCACTGCTGTGCTACAGCGCCACCGCCGTCTGCCTGAGCTGTGCAGTGATCAGCGTGTTCCTGCCCAGCGATGCACCGCGCTCGCGGCCAGCGCGCACGTCCGCACCCGCCGCACTGCCCAAAGGCTGGCTCGGCGCAATGCTGGGGATCATCGTATTGATTCAGGCTGCCAAGATGATGCCTCAGCCGTTTTATGCCCTGTACGTCGCCGATGTGTTACAGGCGCCCGCCTGGTTGATCGGGGCCAGCTATGCCGCCAGCGCACTCACGCTGGCAGTGTCCGCGCCGCTGTGGGGCCGGCTGTTTGACCGCCATCAACCCGCACACACGTTGCGCATTATCGAATGGGTCACCTGGTCTTGCGCCTTGACGCTGGCCTTCACGGCGATGGCTAACGAATGGCTCGGCTTCCTCGCCAGCCGGTTGCTGTGGGGCGTGTGGCAAGGCGCCTTGCTGCCCGTCGCCTACACGTTGATCGCCAATACCGTTGCGCCCAGCCAAAAGGGTTTTGCCCTGGGCATGGGCAATAGCGCCGCCAAAGCCGGCGCGCTGTGCGGCGCCTTGATGGGCGGCATCGGCATGGGAATGGTGGGTTTGGCGCACAGCTTTTGGCTGGTCGCGCTCACGTACGCCTTGGCCGCCCTGGGTATCCGCGCGATCCGTTCGTTCACCCGAACACCCGAATCATCCGGTTTTTCTGTCAATACTTCTAATAACTGAAAGGCAAGGTCATGAACAAACTGCAACTGGCAGCCCTGCTGCCCCTGCTTGGATCTATGAGCGGCCCAGCCTGGGCCGATCAAGTCGAAGAGACCCAAACAGCGCCCACCAATCTGCAATTACAGGCAACGGTGGTTTCGGCCACACGCAATGAAACCAGTATTGCGGCGATTCCAGGCTCTGTGCAGGTCATCAGCGAAGACCAGATCCGCCAGCAGACGGGTGCGGGACGCCGGGTTGCGGATATGCTCGGGCAACTGGTGCCAGGCATTGCGCCCTCCAGTGGTGGCATGAGCAACTTCGGCCAGACGCTTCGCGGGCGCAATACGCTGATCCTGATCGATGGCGTCTCGCAGAACGCCACGCGCGACAACTTCCGCCAGCTCAACAGCGTGGCACCGGAAAGCATCGAGCGCATTGAAGTGATTTCCGGCGCCAGCAGTGTCTACGGTGCCGGTGCATCAGGCGGCATCATCAACATCATCACCAAGCGCAACAAAGGTGAAGACCTGGCCTTCAGCAGTAAAATCGGCATGACCGCCGGCAACAACCTCAGCCACAAAGGTTTCTCCTACGAAGCCTTCCAGAGCGCAACGGGCCGTCAGGGCCCTGTGGACTGGTATCTTTCCGGCAACTACGTACAACGCAACGATCAGTTCGACGGCAACGGAAAACGCATTCCCCAGGACACGTCCCAGGGCAGCAACATGGACACCGGCACCTATGACCTGCAAGGTCGCTTCGGCTACGAGCTGGATGACGACAAAAAGATCAGCCTGTCGCTGCAAGACTACAAAGACGAACAAGACACCCGTTACACCAAGGACCCACGCAACGCGAATACCGCCGTCGCCGTGAAAGGCCTTGACCTGGATGACCAACCCTTCACCCACAACCAGGCGGTCAACCTTAACTACGCCGACAAAGATTTCTATGGCCAGGGCTTGCAGGTCGAGAGTTACTGGCGGCGTGCCGACGCGTTGTTCTTCCCGGACCTGTCGCGTGGCCGCGCCGGGGTCTCCGACAACAACAGCGTGCAGGATGTCTACGGCTTGCGCGCGGCGATCGATACGCAAATGCCGGACATCGGCCCGGCCACCGGCAATCTGGTCTGGGGCGCTGACTATGACCATGAAACCTCACGCCAGCGCGGCGACCAGTACCGCGTCAACGGCCTGAACTACACCAAGACCGGCACCACATTCGAAATGGGCCCGGACATCGCCACCAGCACCAAAGCGATCTTTGGGCAACTGTCCTACGACATCGATGACTGGACCTTGCGGGGTGGCGTACGCCGCGAGTGGATCGAAAGCGAGGTTTCCGACAGCATCGCTTATGGCGAAATCGTCCAGACCGGCAATCGCGCGACACTGCCGGGCGGCACGCTCAAATACGATGACACCCTCTATAACCTTGGCGCGGTGTATCACCTGAGCGAAAACCAGGATGTGTTCGTCAACTTCAGCCAGGGCTTTTCCCTGCCGGATATCCAGCGTTTCCTGCGTGATGTGAACAGCAAGTACGACATTCAAAACCTGAATGCCCAAGCGCTCAAGGTCGACAGCTACGAGCTGGGCTGGCGTGGCAATTGGGATAAGTGGCTGGCCAGCGTCACGGCGTATGAAAACACCTCGGATGTCACCCAGTTCTATGATGCCAATGACCGTGTACTGCGCCTGATCAATCAGAAAGAGCGTGTGCGCGGCGTTGAAACCAGTCTGACGTACAACTTCACCGATCAATGGTCGGTAGGGGGTACTTACGCTTACGCCAAAGGCGAGACCCAGCAGAACGGTAAATGGATCGACCTGCCTGCCACACGCATCTCTCCCGCCAAGACCACCGCCTTTATCGGCTACGACCGTGGCGACTACAGCCTGCGCCTGCAAGGTATGCGCCTGGCCGACTATGACGCTGCGTTCAAAGACAACAACGGCCGCGACATCAAAGGCTACACGCTGGCCGACCTGTTGGGCTCGGTGAGGTTGCCGGTAGGTCGCCTCGAAGGTGCGGTGTACAACCTCACCAACCGCAACTACCAGAACATGTTCGCCCAGGCCAACGCACGTGCACCGTACCCGAATGCCGAAGGTCGTACCTTCAGCCTGAGTTACGCAGTGGATTGGTGAGTGGCTGACGCGACGGGTTAAACCACAAACCCCGCTTTTTGAGCGGGGTTTGTGTTTGCTGGCAGGGGCGAGCCCTTCACCACACGGATGTTTTTACAGCCTTACCACATCAGATCATCCGGGATCTGGTAGGCGGCGTACGGATCATCCTCGTCCGGCACCTGGCTTTCGGTGAGGATATTGAGCTGCACGATGCGCTCCGGTGCACGCTCCTGGATCTTCAGCGCCGCCTCGCGCGGGATGACCTCGTAACCGCCGCCGTGGTGCACGATCGCCAGGGAGCCATTGCTGAGCTTGTTGCGCATCAGCGTGTTGACCGACAGGCGCTTGACCTTCTTGTCGTCCACGAAGTTGTAGTAGTCCTCAGTGGTCAACTTGGGCAGGCGCGAGGTCTCGATCAGTTGCTTGACCTGAGCCGTGCGGGCCTTGGCCTCGGCTTTTTCCTGCTGCAGGCGGTTCAGCTCCTGGTCACGCTTGACCTTCTCGGCATGCGCCTCAGCGGCCAGGCGTGCCTGGGTATCATCCACTTCGGCCTGGCCTTTATGGACCAGGCGCTGCTGCTTCTGTTTCTCTTTGCCGACCTGCTTGGCCTGCTTTTGGTTGACCAGACCTGCTTTAAGCAACTGGTCGCGAAGGGAAAGGCTCATGGTGCTTACTCACTTAGGCAACTGCTCAACCGCAGCTGGACACATTCTTTTCCTGACGTTTGGCTTCGCCCCACAGGGCGTCCAACTCTTCGAGGGTGCAATCTTCTATGGGACGGTGGGTCTGGCGCAATGCCTGTTCGATAAATCGGAAACGTCGTTCGAACTTGGCATTAGCACCACGCAGCGCAGTTTCCGGGTCAACCTTGAGATGACGTGCCAGGTTAACTGCGGCAAACAGCAGGTCACCGACCTCATCGGCAATCGCCACCGAATCGTTATCGGCCATGGCTTCGAGCACTTCATCCAGCTCTTCGCGCACATTGTCCACCACCGGCAACGCCGCAGGCCAGTCGAAACCGACCTGGCTGGCGCGCTTTTGCAATTTGGCGGCACGGGACAACGAGGGTAAGGCGGCAGGCACATCATCCAGCAGGGAAAGTTGCTCAGGCGCGTCGGATTTCTGCGCACGCTCTTCGGCCTTGATCTGCTCCCAGCGCGCCTTGACTTGCTCTTCGCTTAACTGCGGGATATCCAGCGGCGCATACAAATCCCCCGTAGGGAACACATGAGGATGGCGGCGGATGAGCTTGCGGGTAATGCTGTCGATCACCCCGGCAAATTCAAAGCGCCCTTCTTCTCGCGCCAGCTGGCTGTAATACACCACTTGGAATAACAGGTCACCCAACTCGCCTTGCAGATGATCAAAGTCGCCACGCTCGATGGCGTCGGCCACTTCGTAAGCCTCTTCCAGGGTGTGCGGGACAATGGTTGCGTAGGTTTGCTTGATGTCCCACGGGCACCCGTATGTGGGGTCGCGCAGGCGGTTCATCAGGTGCAGCAGGTCTTCAAGTGAATACATCAGTCTCTTCCGCAGAAGTGGGAACGCTGAAGATCAAATGTGGGAGCTGGCTTGCTCGCGAAGGCGGTGGGTCAGTCAAAGCATCTTGCACTGACACACCGATTTCGCGAGCAAGCCCGCTCCCACATTTTCAGTCCGCGCTCATCCAGCTACTCATGGTGTGCGATTACGCCGCGTCTCGATGATGTTCGGCAACTGGGAAATCCGCCCCAGCAGCCGCCCCAACGCATCCAGCCCCGGAATCTCGATGGTCAGGGACATCAACGCGGTGTTGTCCTCTTTATTCGAGCGGGTGTTGACCGCCAGCACGTTGATCCGTTCGTTGAGCAGCACTTGCGACACGTCACGCAGCAAACCGGAACGGTCGTAGGCACGGATGATGATGTCCACCGGGTAGGTGAGCACCGGCACCGGGCCCCAACTGACCTGGATGATCCGCTCCGGCTCGCGCCCGCCCAGTTGCAGCACCGAGGCGCAATCCTGGCGGTGAATGCTCACGCCACGGCCCTGGGTGATGTAACCGACGATGGCGTCGCCCGGCAACGGTTGGCAGCAACCGGCCATTTGCGTCATCAGGTTGCCCACGCCCTGGATCTGGATATCACCGCGCTTGCCCGGTTTGTAGCCGGTGGCTTTGCGTGGAATCAGCTCCAGTTGCTCGCTGCCACGCTCCGGCTCTACCAACTGTTGGGCGAGGTTGACCAACTGCGCCAGACGCAGGTCGCCGGCACCGAGTGCCGCGAACATGTCCTCGGCGATCTTCATGTTGGCCTTTTCGGCCAGCTTGTCGAAGTCCACCTGCGGCAAGCCCAGACGCGCCAGTTCGCGCTCGAGCAAGGTTTTGCCGGCCGCGACGTTCTGGTCGCGCGCCTGCAATTTGAACCAGTGGACGATTTTCGCCCGCGCCCGCGACGTGGTGATGTAACCCAGGTTCGGGTTCAGCCAGTCGCGGCTCGGCGTGCCGTGCTTGCTGGTGATGATCTCGACCTGTTCACCGGTCTGCAGGCTGTAGTTGAGCGGCACGATGCGCCCGTTGATCTTGGCGCCCCGGCAGTTGTGGCCGATTTCGGTGTGTACACGGTAGGCGAAGTCCAGCGGCGTAGCGCCCTTGGGCAAGTCGATGGCGTGGCCGTCGGGGGTGAAGATATAGACCCGGTCCGGCTCGATATCCACCCGCAGCTGTTCCGCCAGGCCGCCGATGTCGCCGAGTTCTTCGTGCCACTCGAGCACTTGGCGCAGCCAGGAGATTTTCTCTTCGTACTGGTTGGACCCGGCCTTGACGTCGGTGCCCTTGTAACGCCAGTGCGCGCACACCCCCAGCTCGGCCTCCTCGTGCATGGCGTGGGTGCGGATCTGCACTTCCAGCACCTTGCCTTCGGGACCGATCACTGCGGTGTGCAGCGAGCGATAGCCGTTTTCCTTGGGGTTGGCGATGTAGTCGTCAAACTCCTTGGGAATGTGCCGCCACAAGGTGTGGACGATACCCAGCGCGGTGTAGCAATCGCGCATTTCCGGCACCAGCACACGCACCGCGCGCACGTCGTAGATCTGGCTGAACGCCAGGCCCTTGCGCTGCATTTTGCGCCAGATGGAGTAGATGTGTTTGGCACGGCCGCTGATGTCGGCGTCGACACCGGTGGCCTGCAACTCGGAACGCAGCTGGCCCATCACGTCGGTAATGAAGCGCTCACGGTCAAGGCGCCGCTCGTGCAGCAGCGTGGCAATCTGTTTGTACTGATCGGGTTCGAGGTAGCGGAAGGACAAGTCCTCCAGCTCCCATTTGATATGGCCGATACCGAGGCGGTGCGCCAGCGGCGCATAGATGTCGAACACCTCACGGGCCACGCGGTTGCGCTTTTCGTCATCGGCAGTCTTCACCGCACGGATCGCGCAGGTGCGTTCGGCCAGCTTGATCAGCGCGACGCGCACGTCGTCGACCATCGCCACCAGCATCTTGCGCAGGTTCTCGACCTGGCCCTGGGTGCCCAGCACCATGGACTGACGCGGGCTGAGGCTGGCGCTGATGGCCGCCATGCGCAGCACGCCGTCGATCAGTTTGGCGACCACGGCACCGAAACGCTGGCTGACCAGCGGTAACGCAATATGCCCTTCGCGTACGCCGCGATAAAGCACAGCGGCGATCAGCGAATCCTGGTCCAGCTTGAGATCGGCGAGGATCTCGGCGATTTCCAACCCGGTGCGAAAGCTTGACGTGCCCTCCGCCCACAGGTTTTTGGCCGCATTGTCTTGCTGTTCAGACTCACGAGCGAACTCGCAGGCTGCTTTCAAGGCTTCACGGTCCAGTGCCGGGTCGACACTGACGGCATGATCCAGCCATGCCTCGAGATTGATACTGCCGTCGGTGTTGATCGGCTGGTGTGCTCTCACCTGTACCATCTTGCTTACCTTCCCTACGACGCACCTTCAATGCGCCAAAAATCATCGCTGACCTGCTGCGTAACCCAAGCCCTGCAACCCTAGGCTACGTACTACTCCCTGACAGGTCACGGCCCAGGAGACGACAGGCCAGTCGGATTAAACGGGCATCCTAGCCCGCTTCAAATAACGCCATGGCCTCGACATGAGCTGTCTGTGGAAACATGTCGAGGATCCCGGCACGTTTTAGCCGGTAGCCCTGCTTGACCAACTCAACCGTGTCCCGCGCCAGCGTGGCTGGATTGCAGGACACATACACCAAGCGCTTGGCGCCCAGCGTGGCGAGCTTGCGCACAACCTCCAGGGCACCATCACGGGGTGGGTCCAAGAGTACCGCAGAAAAGCCCTGTTTGGCCCACTCTGCGTCAGTCAAAGGCTGGGACAAATCGGCCTGAAAAAACTGCACATTATGCAAATTGTTGCTGACGGCATTCTGTGCCGCCCGGTCGACCATGGTCTGCACGCCTTCTACCGCAACCACTTCGCGCACCTGACGCGCCAGTGGCAAGGCGAAATTGCCCAGCCCACAAAACAGGTCCAGCACCCGATCGTCGGGCTGTGGCGCCAGCCATTCCAGGGCTTGCGCGACCATCGCTTCGTTCACACCGGCATTCACCTGCACAAAGTCGCCGGGCCGATAGGCCAGCGCCAATTCCCACTGCTCCAGCCGATAGCCCAGCGCGGTATCAGCCTCGACCGGTTCCGGCTGGCCCTCGCCATGCAGCCATAATTGGGCTTCATGGAAGGCGCAAAATTCGTTCAACACCTGCAGGTCCGCCTCGGACAGCGGCGCCATGTGCCGCAGCAGCACGGCAATGGAGGAGCCACTGAACAATTCCACGTGCCCCAACGCCTGGGGTTTGCTCAGGCGGCGCAGCATATTCGGCAAACGCTGCATGATCGGTTGCAAGGCCTGTACCAGCACCGGGCAATCATCGATGGCGACGATGTCCTGGCTGGCCACGGCGCGAAAACCCACTTCGAGTTTTTTCGCCTTGGCATCCCAGCGCACCGCGACGCGAGCGCGGCGGCGGTAAGCGAATTCCGGCCCACTCAAAGGGGCCGCCCACTCTTGCGGTTCGACACCGGCCACGCGGGACAGTTGCTCGGCGAGCATGCGCTGTTTCAGGGCGAGTTGTTCGTCGTGGGGCAAGTGCTGCACGCTGCAACCACCGCAGCGGCCGAAGTGCATGCACGGCGCCGGGCGGCGCAACTCACTGGCCTTGAACACGCGCTCGGTACGGGCCTCGACCACTTTACCGTGGGTGCCCAGTACTCGCGCTTCGACTTCTTCGCCAGCCAGCGCGCCATTCACGAACCAGGTACGCCCTTCAAAAAACACAATGCCCCGGCCGTCATTGGCCAGGCGCTCGATGCTCAGGCGCTGCTTCTTGCCCACCGGAATCTGCGGGGCCCGGCTGCCGCCGGTCGGTTGGAAGCGCAGGCCTCTCTCATGCTTGGCCATCAGTTGGGTTCGTCAAAAATGCCGGTCGACAGGTAACGGTCGCCTCGGTCACAGATGATCGCGACGATCACCGCGTTTTGCACTTCTTTGGACAAGCGCAACATACCGGCCACGGCGCCACCGGAAGACACGCCACAGAAGATGCCTTCTTCACGTGCCAGGCGGCGGGTGGTGTCTTCGGCTTCACGCTGGGCCATGTCGATGATGCGGTCCACGCGCGTCGCGTTGTAGATCTTCGGCAGGTACTCTTCGGGCCAACGGCGAATGCCGGGGATAGCCGCACCTTCCATCGGTTGCAGACCGACGATCTGAATCGCCGGGTTCTGCTCCTTGAGGTAGCGCGAGTTGCCCATGATGGTGCCAGTCGTGCCCATGGAGCTGACGAAATGGGTGATGGTGCCCTGGGTCTGGCGCCAGATTTCCGGGCCGGTGCTGGTGTAGTGCGCCTCGGGGTTATCGCCGTTGGCAAACTGGTCCAGCACCACGCCACGGCCTTCGGCGGCCATGCGCTCGGCGAGGTCACGCGCGCCTTCCATGCCTTCTTCCTGGGTAACCAGGATCAGCTGGGCGCCGTAGGCGGTCATGGCCGCCTTGCGCTCGGCGCTGCCGTTGTCGGGCATGATCAACACCATCTTGTAGCCTTTGATCGCCGCGGCCATGGCCAGGGCGATCCCGGTGTTACCCGAGGTGGCTTCGATCAGGGTGTCGCCGGGCTTGATCTGCCCGCGCAGCTCGGCGCGGGTGATCATCGACAGCGCCGGGCGGTCCTTGACGGAACCGGCCGGGTTGTTCCCTTCGAGCTTGAGCAACAGGGTATTGCTGGTTTCACCCGCCATGCGTTGCAAGCGGACCAGGGGCGTGTTGCCGACGCAATCGGCGATTGTAGGGTACTGCAAGGTCATGGCGTATTCGCAATCCAGACTGCGGGGGCGAACATCATACCGGGAAAGGCCGGCGGGCCATATCACGCAAAGTGCGGTGTTTATGGCTAAAAGGCATAAGCCTTTAATCAGGCGATTTCCAAGGAGGTCCACTCCGTCGCAGTCAACTCACCGATCAGGTTGGTCCTGGCTTTGCGCATTAGCACGGCAAGGGTTTCAAGATAGTTTTTATACTCCCCTTCGCTCATGTCTTCACTGCCCACTTTATCGGTGGCCAGTTCCAGCGCACGCCGGTACTGCCTGAGCGCGGCCTCAAAACGCTGCGGGTACTTGCGCTCCAGAAACTCCTCCCAATATTCCTCAACCACGAGTCTCTGCGGCCAATTGAAGTCCACCTCTTCACGCACAATACGCTCACGTAATGCATTCACGGAGTTGGCGTCTGGTACGGAGGCCTTCGTATCAAACCGCCCAGGCAGTGCAATGGGCAAGTCCAGACCAGAGGCCAGGGCGATTCGATAGGCAAGGATTCGAGCGCAGGTCTCTGGGCCGGACGGCTGAGCAACTGCCATTAGGTGATGACCAATGGAATCCAGCCGTCGCTTGGCTCGGAAGTAATTCACAAAGTCCGCGCCGGCAGCGTCCACGTTTGCGGCGAGCATCTGCACCGGCAACATAGCCAGTTCGATGTCGTTGAGGCACAACAGCCAACCGTCTATGCCCCCGTACATAAAGCGCAAAGGCTCCTCAAACAGGATCTGTTTCAAGCGGCCATTGTGATTGGCCCCCTCAATCACCTGCCAGACGCGCTGCGTAACGGCCTGGCGCAGGGCTTGGTGCTCCGGGGCAATCAGCGGTGCGTAAGAAGACAGGTTCCACAACAGGCCGAAAAAGCGATCCGCCATCTGCTCACCCGCCAACAGCGCCCATTCAGCCCGCCATCGCGACACTTCACTGAGTGGGACGGGCACCAACCAGCGCTCAACCGATGGCCGCGGGAGTGCACCGTCGCGCCACAGGCCAAAGTCGATGTTCTGATAGCGCGGCTGTGCCCGGTAGCCGCCGAGCAGTTGCAAGGTCGCCTGGGAAAGTGCGTTGCCATGCAGGTTCATAGCGCGGTGCACGCTTTCATGAAGATAGAGATCAGACGCGGTCAGCACCTTGATAAGGTTGTCGCGCAGATCAAAGATCCGCAGGCTTCGCAGGGTCACCGCCCCTTTTGGCAACAGGTCTATCTGTGTATTCCTGAGCAGTAGCACTGCCAGGGCCTCCAGCCCATACAGGCTGAGCCGTTTGCCCCTGCCCAAGGGGTTGCGAGACAGGTCCAGACCGGTCAGGCGCGTCAGGGCTTGCAGCTGCTGCACATCGCCTAAATCGGGGCGGATAAGGTTGTTCGACACACTCAACCGCTGCAAATGCTGAAGCTCCGACAATTTTTCGGGCACATGCACCAAACGATTACCGTCGAGCAGCAGTGTATGCAGCGCCGGAAACTGCCTGAAAAAGTCACTCGGCAAGGTTTGCAAGCGGTTGTTTCTCAGGCTCAGTTGCTTCACATGACCAAAGTGCGCGCTCATCAGAGGCAGGCTATCCAGGGCCAAATCGTCCAGGTAAAGCTCGAACATCACCCCTTGAGTGGAGTCCTCTTTACGCCAGCACCGCCGAATGCGCTCAGCCGCCTCGCTGCGTGCAGCGTGCTGAGCCGCCTCACCCTCTTGCGCAGACCAACGCTCAAGCACCCCATTCAAGGCATCCCGCTCCCTGAACAAGGTATTGATCGCCTCCTCTCGCTCACGGACGGAATCACTCAGGTCCGCCAGTAGGTCAAACACCTCTTGATCGGTTTTAACCGGAAACAACTGACGCATGCGCGCCACTTGCTCGCGATCCGTCGGCCCCAGGTGTTCACCGCCACTCAGCGGATAACCAATCCTCCCGTCAGCCAAGCGTCGTGGTGGGTTGAACCATAGGGGCGAGCCTATGCCAAGGGGTGTGTCCGCCAACTCCCCCTCAGCGCCCTGCAGATGACCAATCTCCTGCATCAACTCTTCAAGCCCGCCCGCATGGGTGTAGCCAAACGCCTGGCGTTCAAGGGGCGGCAGCGCGCCGAGTAAAACAGTCAGGAAAGCCCCCGGCGCTCCCAGCGTTCGCCGGTCGCCGTTCGGAAGCGGCAGGTACGCTTGATAGTGACCGGCCGTCGGCTCCAGCAGGCGTTTGAGTACCCCATCGATTGGGCCGATGCTGTCGATCCGTTGCCCCCGCTCCCACACTTCTACCCGCACGTGCTGCGGCCAACCCGCGATAGCCGGCAATGCATGCAGGATCAACTTCGCGCTGTCTTCATTCATCGCGGCGGGCAAGTACAAGCCTTCCAAAGCCCTGGCCCTGCGCAACTGCTTGAGCCACCAACGAATGCAAGGGGAAAGGCTGAGGGGTACGCGGCCAGACGTCAGGCGCTTCACCTCATCAGGCGAGGCTTGATGCACCAGGCTCTCGGCGACCGCCGCGGTCAGGCTGGGGAAATCACGCTGCAGCACTTGCGCCAAGGGGTCGCTCGACGGCGCGCGCTTCTGGCACAGCGCCTTGAAAAAAAGCCGTTCCATCTGAGGCTTATCTATTTCGACCTTGGACTCCAGCACCGTGATTTGATCGGCACGAGACGCTCCCGCCCTCCCGACCAGCGCGTCGGCGGCCTCAGTCCCGACCTCAGCGAGCACTTGATGGTAAAAGTCGCGCCCAAGCTCCACACCCGCCTTCACCCGCTGCTGAACGTTGAAACGCTCGACGGTCTCCAGCAGCAACACCGGTGCGCGCTCATTACGCACATGCACCCGCCGTAGAACCTGCGGTGTCACCCCGCTGATTTGCTGTATCTGCCCAATGGCATCCGGCGACAACGCGCGCTCCAGTGGCCCGAGGCGATAAAACGGCTTCAGCCCCTCCCAGCTCAGCGGCGTTTCCCATTCATGACGCCAGGCGCCGGCGCCGTTATGGGCCAACACCGGTGTGTAGGCGTCATTCAACGACGGATGCTCAGCCCGCCATGACAATGCGGGCGCAGCTTGGGCGAGCTTGAAATATTCACCCTCCAGGAACAGGTAACGATCCTTCCCCTTGTGGTAAAGCCCAAGCGCGTCGGGCGCGATGGCAATGCGCGAGGTATCGACGGTATGCACATACTGCGAAAAATCACGCCGGCTGGGATAAAACGAACCATCGGGCGCGCGGTTACGCAACATGGCCTGCGCAAGCCTATAACGGAATTCGCTGATGGCCTGTTGCGCATTCGCCCCCAGTACAGATAGATCAAGGTCGGCTATCTGGCTGACGACAGCCGCATAAAAACTGTCGGCGCCGGTCAGTGTCTCGCCCTGGCGCGCCTGATGATGGTTGTAAGGTGCGAAGCGCCCTTGCCCATGATCAATGACGACCAGCGTCCGATCCTTAGCCCCACGCGAAACATAAGGCACGGCTTGCTGAGCAGGGCTGGTGACCACCCTTTGGCCGCTAACGCTATGCAGCACGTCGCCAGCATATTCTGCGGCCCAATTCTGCGTCTGCCGGTTGAACCGACGTGGATGGAAGAGACCGTCGATGATCGCCTCTCGGCGTGCCGTGTTACGGGCATCACGCAACGCGCTGTGGAGCGCTTCGGGTTGCCGTTGGGAGCGCAGGAGCTGTGTTTGCTGATGCGGCGATAACGGATGTTCGCGCAACACTGCCACTAAGCGCTCCCGGCTCAATTTCGGGTGCAGGGTCTGTAACTGCGTAATCACCGCCGGGATGGGCCCCTGATCCCCGATGATGTCCGGCAACAGCTTGCGCACAGGTGCCCTGGCGCCACTCGCCATCGCCCGACTGAACTGTGGGAACTGCGTGAGCGCGTCAAACAAATCGAATGTCAGCCGTTTGGCCAGCGCCGACAACTGCTGGCGAAGCAGCAGCTCCCCACCGGCAAAAATCGTCGGCAACAACCCTGCGATGGCTTGGGGTAAATGGGCGGTGAGGCGGCGCGGCGTGGCGTAGGCAAATTGAACGTTTTCCAACACCGTCACCGCCACCACCGCAGTGGTGGGTTGCGCTGGATCCTTGCTGTAGCGATGGGTCTCCTGGCCTTGATGGTTTCGAATGCTCAACGCCGTGTCCACCGGCCAGTCGCCTAATTGGGTGAGCAAGGGCGCCATGACTTCAATGGCCTCCACCGGCGCCGGGCGACCAGGGTCAGCTTCTTGCGCAACCCACTTGATCAGCCTGTCGGCCCGCAACCGCTGTACGGCATCGACCAGAGAGGCCGGCGCAGGCGCACCGTCCCACACCTCGTTCAAGGTGTGTCGTGAAGTGGCGCTTGAGTCGAGCACAGACTGCAGTTCCCGAGTGGTCATATCCCGGGAGCCGAGCATTCTTTCCAGCAATTGGGGGCTTGTAAGGGATTGATGATCGGGAGCAGCGCCGCGCGGTTGCGAGAGGTGTTGATAGATGCGCTGATGGCGACGCCTCACGCTTTTGGCCAGCCGGGTATGCAACCGGCCACTGATCAGTAAATCGGCCAAATCAACAAAACCTTGCAACAGCGCCCCAGGATCACCTCGCAACGCTTGGGAGCCGCCCTCGACCAGTGCCTTTTCCAACGCGACGAACATCGCAAAATTGCGTATTCGCCCCAATCCCTTCAACGCCCCCGGCACCGGGATCAGTAGCAAGCTGATCACCTCATTGATCACGGTCTGTGCCAGCTCAATGAGCGTCGACATGAAACCCGCCGTTTCGTTGGCCAGTTCCTGCAGGCTGTCTCGACTGCGCCTGATGTAGACATCCTTCAGACTGACGACAGGCACCTTTTGCACCACGTTGCGCACATAGCCGATCTTTTCAACATTGCTGAGGGTAGGAATGGATTTTGCCAACCGATAAAGCAGCCGGGCGTGCCATTCAAGGTCGGGAGGTGGCGGTGTGATTGCAGCGATTTGCTTGAGCCGCGCGCAGTCACGCAATGACATGATCTGATACAGCCACTCGACCTTGCCCTGGCGGTAGAAGCCATGGAACGCCACATGAAACTCCTCGCAGGCCTCGCGGTGACTGTCATGATGACGTAGCGAGCCACCGGGCCGGTTCGGGAAGAAACTGAAGGCACCTTTGCATCCCTCGACAGCAAAAACGATATGGGGAACCTTCAGGCTGTCACCCGGAGGCGGGCCGATATAGAGCCCCGTCAGGCCGATTGTTTGAGGCAACCAGCTGGTGTTGTCCACACCGTGGGGCACATATAGAAGCATTTCCTCAACACGTCCCCAGCTCGCCTCACCGGCCAATGCGCGTTTCACATGCTGGTATTTGTCCCTGTCGACGCGACTGGCCGTGGTGTTTTTCAAAGCCTCTATCAACGCAAACTCGAACTCGGCAGTGGCCGTTTCCAGGAGATGCTGGCCCAGCGGATTGTTGGCCTGCAGCGCCTGTTCCAGATGCCGTTTGAGGCGCCGCCCGATATCGAGCCGGCGTATCAGGGTAATGAAATCGCCGGCAGTCGTTTTGACCCCTTCATCCAGATAACTGGCATCGGCCAAGCCAGTCCGCCCGGGGAAACTCCAGCCGGTCAGACCGTCATAGTTTATGCAGGCGGCGTCCCACAGCTTGAGGCTGGCGATCTTCTCTACCCCGTCCGCCCCCTGGGCCGCGCGCCGGAAACGCTCTGTCGTTTGAACATAGCGCGTATGAATACTCGTAACCGCGGGGTCGATATCCTGGCCGGTCAGGGCTTTCAACTCGGCACGCAACTGCGCCTTCGCCTCCTGCTCAAACGCTTGAGTAAGCTCGCGAATGCACAGTTCAGAGGCTTTTTGAGTATCAATACAAGCCCTCTGCAGGCGCACGTACTCAAGCTTTTCCGCTTCATCGAGCGCACCGAAAAACTCGCCGAGTTCCTCGCGTATAGCGTCCAGGGCTTGTAAGGCTGACCACTCCTGCCCCGCCATCAGAGGCCCTTGCTGCGCGGCCATGAATGCGGACAACTCGTCCTGCGGCGCACTGCTGGTAATCGGTTCGACCATTTCTGTATTCCTGAAAAGGTCAGCCTACCCCTGCGCCGTCAGTTATTCCGGTAGCTATATAACGCCTTGCGTCAGCCGTGATTTTTCTCGAAAACCGCAGGCCCCATTGCCGCAATCTGGCCTTCGATCAATGCGTCGAAGGGCTTGAGCAAGGCTTCAAATGAAGTCGGCGCTTCCAGTACCTGCAACGCTTGCACGATGGCTTCCACCGTCGACAAGGCACCTGGGCCAGGGGCCTTGCGCAGCCTGTAGCGGGAAACGCCACCCTCGGCCAAGGTCACGCGCGGCAATGCCGCCAGCAACGGGTTGAGGTGCAAAAGCTTGCGCGCCTTGCGCCAGGTGCCGTCGGGCACCACCAGCAACAGCGGCTGATCGCCAGGCGTATAACCTTGCAAAGGCTGGGCATCGTCAGCCGGGAACAACAGCCGAGCCTGATAACCCGGCGGGTTCAACAACGTGGCCAGGTCTTCAAACACCTCGCCCACAACCAACTGCGCATTGTTCAACCCCAACGCCGCCAGCCGGGCGGTATTGAGCGCGTGGTTGACCTCGCTCGGGTGTTGCAACAGCAACACGCGGGTGCGGCTGTCGAGGCTCGGGATCAGCGGGCACAGGCAATGGGTGATGGGCCTGAGGCACCGGGAACACTGGGGTCTGGACATGGTTTTCAGGCCTGATTGAGCTGCGCTTTGAGTAGATCGCGGAAGGTCTGGATCAGCGGCTCGCGGCTACGCCCTCGGCGCATGATCATCGAGAACGGCGCCTGGTAGCCGAAGGTTGCCGGCAGCAATACGCGCAGGTCGCCCTTGTCGGCCCAGGCCTGGGCGTAGTGCTCGGGCAGGTAGCCAATGTAAGCGCCGGAGAGCACCAGAATCAGCTGCGCCTCCATACTTTCCACGGTCGCCGCGCTGTGTTTGAAACCATGCCGCGCCAGTTCGGCCTGGCTCCAGTAACCGCGACCGACCATGCGTTGCTGGGTAATCACTTGTTCGGGGATTCGCCGTTCGTTGAATAACGGGTGTCGCGTGCTGCAATACAGCCAATGCTGCTCGCGGTACAGCGGCATGTAGATCAACCCGCTCATACGGTTGGAGAAGGCGCCGATGGCCAAGTCCAGGCGGTTGTCCTGCACGCCCAGCTGCAATTCGTAAGGGCTCATCACCGACAAATGCAAATGCACGGCCGGGTGTTCCAGGCTGTAGGCGCCAATGACTTCGGCGAACGGCAACGCCTTGTCGCTGACAGTGGAGTCGAGCACCCCAAGCTTGAGTGTGCCGCGCAACTCGCCTTTGAGCGCGGCGGCGTATTGCTCGAAGCCTTCGAGCTCGCCGAGCAGGCGCAAGGTTTCCTGATGGAACAGCTCGCCCTTGCTGGTCAGGCTGAACCCGCCACGCCCGCGATGGCACAACACCAGCCCCAACGCTGACTCCAGCTGACTCATATACGTGCTGATGGCCGATGTCGACAGGTTGAGTTCGTGCTGGGCGTTGGCGAACCCCTGATGGCGCACGACGCTGACGAAAATGCGCAGGAGTTTCAGGTCGGGCAAGGCGTTGGCCATGGTCGGCTCCGATGTTTGATCGCAGCAGTCTACCTGCCCGCATTAGTTTAGAAAAATCTGAACTAAGTATTTGCGCCTGCCGATTCTTCCTGCCCCGGGCTTTTCGCAGAATCGGCCCCTAATAAACAAAACAATGATGAGGCAATCCCGTGGACAAGATTTTCCACCAACCACTGGGCGGCAACGAAATGCCGCGCTTCGCCGGCATCGCCACCATGATGCGACTGCCCCACCTGCAAACGGCCAAAGGCCTGGACGCGGCCTTTATCGGCGTGCCCCTGGACATCGGCACCTCGCTGCGCGCCGGCACCCGTTTCGGGCCGCGTGAGATCCGTGCCGAATCGGTGATGATTCGCCCTTACAACATGGCCACCGGCGCCGCGCCATTCGATTCGTTATCGGTGGCTGACATTGGCGACGTGGCGATCAACACCTTCAACCTGCTCGACGCCGTGCGCATCATCGAGGAAGCCTACGACGAAGTTCTTGAGCACAATGTGATCCCGCTGACGCTGGGCGGCGACCACACCATCACCCTGCCGATCCTGCGGGCGATCCACAAGAAACACGGCAAGGTCGGGCTGGTGCATATCGATGCCCACGCCGACGTCAACGACCATATGTTCGGCGAGAAAATTGCCCACGGCACCACCTTCCGCCGCGCGGTGGAAGAAGGCTTGCTCGATTGCGACCGCGTGGTGCAGATCGGCCTGCGTGCCCAGGGCTACACCGCCGAAGACTTCAACTGGAGCCGCAAACAGGGGTTTCGTGTGGTCCAGGCCGAAGAATGCTGGCACCACTCTCTCGCGCCACTGATGGCCGAAGTGCGTGAAAAAGTCGGCGGCGGCCCGGTGTACCTCAGCTTCGACATCGACGGCATCGACCCGGCCTGGGCGCCCGGCACCGGCACCCCGGAAATCGGCGGGCTGACCACCATCCAGGCGATCGAGATCATCCGTGGCTGCCAGGGCCTCGACCTGATTGGTTGCGATCTGGTAGAAGTTTCGCCGCCCTACGACACCACCGGCAACACCTCGCTGCTGGGTGCCAACCTGCTGTACGAGATGCTCTGCGTACTGCCCGGCGTGGCGCATCGTTGATGAGCGCGCAAGCCGTGCTGAAAGCCGCGGCCGACCTGGTGTCGGCCTTCGCGCGCAATGACCGCGCCGCCTATTTCGGCGCGTTCACCGCCGATGCCAGCTTTGTGTTTTACACCCTCCCCCAGCCGCTGCTCAGCCGCGATGCCTACCAAGTGTTGTGGGACCGCTGGCGTCGGGACGAGGGGTTTGAGGTGCTGTCCTGCACCTCAAGCAACGCCTTTGTCAGCCTGCAGGGCGACGTGGCGGTATTGATTCATGACGTGGCCACCGAGTTGCGCATGAACGGGGAGCAATTTTTTAGCCAGGAGCGCGAGACCATTGTCTTCACACGGCAAGGGCTGCGCACAGAACAACAAGAAGGCCTGTGGCTGGCCTGTCACGAACATTTGTCCGCTATGCCGGAAGGGCTGCCGCCCCATTAGCCAATGTGATCGGAGCTGATCATGAATAATAAAAACAACGAAAACAGTATTCGCAAAATAGAAACCAACGGGGTCGAACAGATCCCGGACCACGAACGCAGCGCCAGCCCCAAGGATCTGTTCCGACTGATCTTTGGCGGTGCCAATACCTTTGCCACCGCCGTGCTGGGCGCATTTCCGGTGCTGTTTGGCCTCTCTTTCCAGGCCGGCGTCTGGGCGATTGTGCTGGGCGTGCTGGTGGGCGCGCTGATCCTGGCGCCGATGGGCTTGTTCGGGCCAATCAACGGCACCAATAACGCGGTGTCTTCCGGTGCGCACTTTGGTGTGCACGGGCGGATTGTTGGCTCGTTTCTGTCGCTGCTGACGGCGATTGCCTTCTTCTCACTGTCGGTGTGGAGTTCGGGCGATGCGCTGGTCGGTGGTGCGAAACGTCTGATCGGCCTGCCGGAAAACGACCTGACCCTGGGCCTGGCGTACGGCGTGTTCGCCATGCTCGTACTCACCGTGTGCATCTACGGCTTTCGCTTCATGCTGTGGGTTAACCGCATTGCGGTATGGGCGGCAAGCCTGCTGTTCCTGCTGGGGATCTTCGCCTTTGCACCGGCGTTCGATAGCCACTTCGCCGGCACGGTCGCCCTGGGCCAGACCGGTTTCTGGGCCGCGTTCATCGGCGCAGCACTGGTGGCCATGAGCAATCCGATTTCCTTCGGCGCGTTCCTCGGTGACTGGTCGCGCTACATCCCGCGTGAAACACCGAAAATGCGCATCATGCTGGCTGTGGTTGCCGCCCAGATCGCCACCTTGATCCCGTTCCTGTTCGGCCTCGCCACCGCGACCATCGTGGCAATCAAGGCGCCGGACTACATCGCGGCCAACAACTACGTCGGCGGGCTGCTGGCAGTCGCGCCCAGCTGGTTCTTCCTGCCGGTGTGCCTGATTGCGGTAATCGGCGGCATGTCCACGGGCACCACGTCGCTGTATGGCACGGGGCTGGACATGTCCAGCGTGTTCCCGCGCCTGCTGTCACGGGTCAAGGCCACGTTGCTGATCGGGGTGATGTCGATTGCCTTCATCTTCATCGGACGTTTCGCCGCCAACCTGGTGCAAAGCGTGTCGACCTTTGCCGTGCTGATCATCACCTGCACCACACCGTGGATGGTGATGATGATCATCGGCCTGATCGTGCGCCGAGGCTTCTACTGCCCGGATGACCTGCAGGTGTTTACCCGCGGGGAAACCGGCGGCCGCTACTGGTTCAGCCATGGCTGGAACTGGCGTGGGCTGGGCGCCTGGATCCCGAGTGCGGTGGTGGGCCTGTGCTTCGTCAACCTGCCGGGGCAGTTTGTCGGGCCATTGGGCAACCTCGCCGATGGCATCGACATCAGCTTGCCGGTGACGCTGGGGCTGGCCTCGGTGGTGTACCTGAGCTTGCTTCGCATGTTCCCGGAACCGGCGGCCGTCTACGGCCCAGCCGACCCTCGCAGCAAGCGCACGGATGCGCGCGTTAAACCGGCGCTGCAACCAGCCGCCTGATCGCCCATAAAAACGATAATCGGAGACCCGCCGTCATGGCTTTGGATTTATTCGTCGTACTCATCTACGCCGCCGGCATGCTCGTGCTCGGCTATTACGGCATGCGCCGCGCGAAAACCCACGAAGACTACCTGGTCGCCGGTCGCAACCTGGGCCCGTCGCTGTACATGGGCACCATGGCTGCCACCGTGCTGGGCGGTGCATCCACCGTCGGCACGGTGCGCCTGGGGTATGTGCACGGTATTTCCGGCTTCTGGCTCTGCGCCGCGCTGGGCGCCGGGATCATTGCGCTGAACCTGGTCCTGGCCAAACCGTTGCTGAAGCTGAAGATCTTCACCGTTACCCAGGTGCTGGAAAAACGCTACAACCCCATGGCCCGCCAAGCGAGTGCGGTGATCATGCTGGCCTACGCGCTGATGATTGGCGTGACCTCGATCCTGGCCATCGGCACCGTGCTGCAAGTGTTGTTCGGCCTGCCGTTCTGGGTGTCGGTGCTGTTGGGCGGTGGCGTGGTGGTGGTGTATTCGACCATCGGCGGCATGTGGTCGCTGACCCTGACCGACATCGTGCAATTCGTGATCAAGACCGTCGGCCTGATGTTTATCCTGCTGCCGATCTGCCTGTACCGCGTCGGCGGCTGGGATCAACTGGTGGCCCAGTTGCCTGCGTCGAATTTCAGCTTCACCGAAATCGGCTGGGACACGATCATCACCTACTTCATGATCTACTTTTTCGGCATCCTGATCGGCCAGGACATCTGGCAACGGGTGTTCACCGCCCGTGACGAAAAGGTCGCCCAGTACGCAGGAACGTTCGCCGGCTTCTACTGCATCCTGTACGGCCTGGCGTGCGCGTTAATTGGGATGGCCGCGCATGTGCTGCTGCCGAACCTGGACAACGTCAACAACGCGTTTGCCGCCATCGTCAAAGCGTCGTTGCCGGATGGCATTCGCGGCCTGGTGATTGCCGCCGCACTGGCCGCGATGATGTCCACCGCCAGCGCCGGCCTGCTTGCAGCGTCGACGGTATTGACCGAAGACCTGCTGCCGCGCTTGCGCGGTGGCCAGCAGTCCAGCCTGAAGATCAACCGTCTGTTCACGATGTTGACGGGGATTGCCGTGCTGGGAATCGCACTGGTGGTCAATGATGTCATCAGCGCCCTGACCCTGGCCTACAACCTGCTGGTGGGCGGTATGCTGGTCCCGCTGATGGGCGCAATTTTCTGGAAGCGGGCAACAACCTCGGGGGCTATTGCGTCGATGACCCTAGGCTTCCTGACCGCGCTGGTGTTTATGTTCAAGGACGGGTTGGATGCGAACACGCCGATCTACTACAGCCTGGCGGCAGGGCTGGTGAGTTTTGTCGTGGTGAGTGTGTTGTCGCCACGGCCGGACGCATCGGTGGCTCGCGCGGTTTGAGCTATAAAGCAACTTAGCGCCGTTTCTTCAGCGGGTGCGACGTCGGATGTCGCACCCGTTTTTTTATGGTTCAACGCTCAACTTTTAGCTATCCCAGCCTTCACGCCAGCGCTCTTGCACGGATGAGCTCCTGGACCAAAGAGGCCCATACCAGTCCCTGCGTTGTGCCTGCGGCATACGTTGCCCCGGCCACTATTCGATTGTATGCGGACCAGTAAACGATTGAGAGTCCATCGGCAGTGCCAGGCCTGGCACATTCGATAACGTGCAGGTCGCCACGTTCGATTGCCCTGCGGTAGGCCTCTGGAAAGTGCCGAGCAACAGCGGCCAGACACGCCGCCAGTATTGACGCCTTATTCTCCGGTGAAGAATCGGGCGGCACTTGCCCGCCGGAAATCAGAATGAACTCCCCGTCCAAGCGGCAATTCATCACGCCGATTGGCAGGTCGTATTGCAGCTTGAGCCCGCGCAGGTCGGCACCTTCATTACCCACCGCGCGCAGCTTGAAAAACCAGCCAATGATCGCGACTGCCTCCAGTTCTTCTACGCCCATGGCAGTGACGACGAAGTGTTCTCGGCTCAGATCAGCAATTTGAATCGGGTTGAGGCGCTGGGGCAGGAACTGAACCCCCGAGCGCTGCAACAGTGCCTCGACTTCATCCTTGAGATTTACAAATTCCAGATCGTAACCCGATACCTCAATCGCTCGACCGATTCCAGGGATTGCGTAACGTGCCTGAAATTGCAGTTGATTGATCTGTGCAAGTTCACCTCCCGGCTTGCCACTCGGCCAGGGCCTGTTTTCAATATCGCGCTGCTCACGGATCGTATCCTCTATGCCAGCGGCGTCGTGCCGATAAGCTCGCACAATCCGCGACCGCGCAAATCGTGCCAGGGAGGGGTTGTCGGCCAGGAGCTTTTCAAACAACTCGATGCCTGCGCGATTGCACTCGACAGCCAAATACTGATTACCGGGCGTTAGATAATCGTTATTGAGCGGCTTTGCAGTGGTCTCCGTTGCGCAAAGATGGCGCATGTTCACCTGCTTATGGCTCGCGCCATCGCGCTGCTGATTCCCTCCGTATACCGTGACCTGATAATTGGCCAGGCGAAGCATCACGGCTTGGAGAAGGCCGTTGATACCTCTGCCGACGATCGACACGCGCGGCGCACCGGCATGCACCGGCTGAGGGGGGATCGTCAGTGACTGTGCAAGTTTGCGCCTGACCAGGCCATGCAGGGCGATCAGGCTGAGCTGCACCGCGACTGCATAGTCAAGGTCGCGATGACAGGCTTCGGTGGTTGCAGCCTGTGTAGTCAGTGTCGCCGGTTTGCACCACGTGGAGACACTACACCCGAGCGCCTGTGTGCGAATCCGAAACGCCTCCAATGTTGCAGGCCCATAGTCCAATACGAGCTGCATGTCTGGCGCCGTTGCCAGGGTCTGCAAAGCAGCATCGCTAAAGACATCCGGTTTGGCGATACAGACCAGGCGAGCCTGTTTGTGCAGGCACTGGATCAGGGCTCGATCAATACGATGAACGGTTTCGTCATTCAGGGATACGCAGAGGGCGACAGCAGAAGCCCCGTTCAGCGCCTCAAGCCAGTCTACGCAAAACGACACTCTGGAATCGGAGCAGGTGTTGCCGAGAGTGTCTGGCATTCGACCGAATCGACTCAGCACCTTAATCCGAACATCCGGGTCTCGATCAAGTAACAATTTGACCAACGCCTTTCCCACATTGCCGTAGCCCAGCACACAGACTTCACGGGGTATGGCGCCATCGGCCATGGTCAGCCAGCGTGCGAGATACGCAGCCACATGCGGTGCGTTGACCCCGGGCGTATTAACCACTCGAATATTATTGGAGTGGCAAAGGTCCAGGTGCACCTTATCCAGACTCGTACCTCTGCGGACCAGATAGAGTTCCCCAAAAGGGTGGGATGTACGCCATTGGTCAATGACATCTGCATCGATAGTGTGGTCAGCGACAATGAGTATGGATGGCCGCAGGAGCGCGATCTGTAAGAGCAGAACTTGCTTGGTTAATGTTGCTGGGAAGAACACTACGTTGTGAGGGGCGTCAGCCCTCCAACCTTTCGACACCGGTGCGATATGTAAAATAATCTCGGTGGTGGCGATGAGCGACGTGGTAACTGGCGGAACGGAAGAGAGCCGCATAGCTTGTCTCCGACAATTCTGACCTGGCGCCTCGAGCGTCTGGATCTTCACAGGTAAAAAACCTGTGAAGTTTGCTATTCATGCTTGGGTACTTTTCAGGAGAGGGTAGAAACGCAAAAGATCCAAACTCTTCCCTGTCGGAAATCAACCTACGCCTATGTTTAGAACGAGATAAGCCAGCCGTTTCTGATAGCTAGGCAGTCCAATTCCTACACATAAACGCAATGCCGAACTGACAAGCGAGCATTGGACGATTGTGTAAATCATTCTGGCGGTTGGATTGGCGAATGTGTTGTCGCGCCGGCAGCCGTGTCGGTGGCGCAGGCGACCAAGGGGATAGGGGATTTAGAGTGATTTCTACCGCAGGCGCGCCGTCGGATGTCGCACCCAGTTTCTTTGCATTGCGCAAAAAAACTGTGGGAGCGGTCTCACTCGCGAATGCAGGGTACAAGTCAACTTTTTACCGACTGATACACCGGATTCGCGAGCAAGCCCGCTCCCACATTTAAACTGAATCAGCCGTACGCTTAGCGGCGACGTGGACGGCGCTGCTCGTCATCCGTGCGAATCGGCACCGGTTGCAGCGGGGGCTCAATCAGGCCCAGCGCAACGCCGAGGTCATGGAGCCAGTTCTGGATTTTCTCTTTCATGGTTGCCCCCTTTGCGGGTAATGCGGGTCGGCGGGAATTCTGTCGCCTTTTCCTACAGTGATAGTAGCTCTAAGTCCTACGTAATGCTTGAACGAAACCACAACGAACTATTACTGAATTGATCCAAATCAGTCCGGATCGTTCAGGCAATGGCGCGCGCGTCCTGCAAAAACCCGGTTTGACCTGCCTGTTGCAGGTCAATCCACGCATTGAGGTTAGCGCCGAGCATACCCTTTCGCCACATCAGCCAGGTGGTGGCAGTAGCAAAAGGCCCTGTCAGCGGATGAACGGACACGCTGTCCTTGCCTGGCAAGCTGTCGAGCATGGATTCGGACATCAATGCCACACCGGAACCTGCGATCACACAGGCGAGCATGCCTTGGTAGGACTCGATCTCAATCGCCCTGCCCATGGCCACCCGCTCGTGGGAAAACCACGTCTCCAGGCGTGTGCGATAGGCGCAACTGCGTCGGAAAGTGAACACCGAGCGGCCGGCAACATCCTGGGGCCCGCGTACCGGCGGATGATCGGCTTCGCAAATGATCACCAGGCGTTCTTCGCACAGCGGCACCCCGTCCAACGTGGCAATGGTCAGCGGGCCATCCACCAACGCCGCATCCAAGCGCCCGGTAATCAGGCCTTCCAGCAGTTCACCACTGGGCGCCGACTGCACTTGCAGGTTCACCATGGGATAAGCCTTGTGATAGCGCGCCAGCAATTTTGGCAAATGAATGGCGGCGGTGCTGTACATGCTGCCCAACACAAAATCGCCGGCCGGCTGACCGCCTTGAACCGCGCCATAGGCCTCATCGTGCAGCGCGATCAGACGGGTGCTGTAGTCCAACAACACTTTGCCAGCCGGAGAAAGCTGCAACCGCTGACGCTCGCGAACAAACAGTTCCACACCGAGCTGCTCTTCCATTTGCTTGAGCCGCGTCGACAGGTTCGACGGCACCCGGTGCAGGCGCTCGGCCGCACGGGTGATGGAGCCCTCTTCCGCCACGGCCTGGAAAATGCGCAATTGACTGAACTCCATACCTTTCTCCAAAACTGAACAAGTTACTCACTATTATTCATTTTTACAGAAAGTCAATCCGCTTTAGCCTGAAGGTCTTCGCTTGCGTGCAGGAAACCTGAACATGTCACCGCTGATTCGCTTACTCGCCAGCTTTATCGCCTTGATGATGGCCATGGGCATTGGCCGTTTCGCCCTCACCCCGCAAATGCCGCATTTACTCAGCGAGGGGCAGATCGACCTGACCGGCGCCGGGCTGATTGCTGCTGCCAACTACCTCGGCTACTTCGTCGGTGCGGTGGATTCGATGTTTGCCCGCAGCCATCATCATGTGCGCGGGCGCCTGTATGGCGGGCTGTGGTTGTGCGTACTGCTGACGCTGGCGTCGTATTGGGCGCAGGGGTTCTGGCCCCATCTGCTGCTGCGCTTCGGAACGGGCGTCGCGAGTGCCTGGGCGTTGGTGATGATTACCAGTTTAAGCCAGCCGCTGGCGATTGACGCCGGGCGCCCACGCCTGGGGGCCTTGGTGTTTGCCGGGCCGGGGCTGGGGATTGTGCTGACCGGTTTGCTGGCCCTGGGTTCGAACCTGCTGGGGCAAAGCTCTGCCACATTGTGGCTCGTCTATGGCGTGGTGGCACTGGTCATGCTGCTGGCAATCCTGCCGTTCTTGCCTCAACCGACGACGACGGTTGCACCGACTTCCACCCGCACGGGCAGCAACGAAAGCATCGTGCATTTGTGCTGGATTTATTGCCTGTACGGTCTGGGCTACATCATCCCGGCGACCTTTCTGTCGCAGATGGCCAGCGCGCAATTCCAAGGGGCGTGGCAAGCCGATCTGTTCTGGCCGTGCTTCGGCCTCGCTGCCGCAATCGGGGTCGTGGTGGTGAGCTTGCGCCGCCATCACCCACACACCACCCGTCGTTGGCTGATGACAACCCTGTGGCTGCAAGCGGCCGGCGTGTTCGCCTGCTTACTCGGCAACGGCTGGGGCCTGGCCCTGGGGGTGTTGTTGTGCGGGACGCCGTTCCTGGCGTGCATGATGCTGGTGATGAAGCGTTTGCGGGACGTCGCGCCCCACGGCTACCCACGCAGCACCGGCTTGTTGACGGCGAGCTTCGCCATCGGCCAATTGGGCGGGCCGCTGCTGGCCTCGGTGAGCAGTCATCTGAGCGGCGGCCTGCAACCGGCCCTGGTGATTGCAGGTACAGGCCTGTTGGTGGCGGGCGCGGTGTTACTGCGCCCTGCCACTGCTGTCAGCCAGCAACCATCGGCGCGGGTACGCGAACCTGTTCTCGCCGCGCCAGGATCAGGAAAAACAGCCCACCCAGAAAGCAACCGGTAAACCAGGCAAAGTTGGCCATGCCCTGCAACGCCGGGGTGAAGGTGATCGCGACGCCCACCAGCGTCGCCGGTAGCAGCGCTTTGACCGCCGTCCAGTTCACGCCACCATCGAAGTAATAGCGCCCGCTCGGGCTGTCATCGAACAGCGCATCCACATCGATTTTCTGTTTTTTGACCCAATAGAAATCCACCAACAGGATTCCGAACAGCGGCCCGATGAAGGCGGCGAGGATATCCAGGGTGTAGTGGATCATCAGCGGGTTGTTGAACAGGTTCCACGGTGTGATAAAGATCGAGGCCACTGCGGCGATCATGCCACCGGCACGCCAGCTGATTTTGCTCGGCGCGACGTTGGCGAAGTCAAACGCCGGTGACACGAAGTTGGCGACGATATTGATGCCGATGGTCGCCGTCACAAAGGCAAAGGCACCGAGCAACACAGCCATGCTGTTGTCGATGCGCGAAACGGTGGCAATCGGGTCGTGCAGCATTTCGCCAAACACCGGCAAGGTGCCCGAAACGATCACGACCGTCACCAGCGAGAATGCCAGGAAGTTCACCGGCAACCCCCAGAAATTGCCGCGGCGCACGTCCTGCATGCTGCGGCAGTAGCGGCTGAAATCACCGAAATTCAGCGTAGGCCCGGAGAAGTAAGACACCACCAGCGCCGTCGCCACTATCACCTGGCCAACCGCCTGCCAGCCCGACAAGGATTTTTCCGCAAGGGTAAAGCTGATATTCGCCCAGCCCGCCTTCCACACAATCCAGCCGGCCAGGGCAAACATCACCGCATAGACCACCGGGCCCGCCCAGTCGATAAAGCGGCGGATGGATTCCATGCCGGCCCAGAACACGGCAGCCTGCAACACCCATAAGCTGAGGAAACCAAACCAGCCCAAGTAGGACAAGCCTGCGAAATGCGGTTCTGCATACACCGCCATTTGAGGGAAGAAGCGCAGCACTACGATGATCAAGGCGCTCGACGCCAAGTACGTTTGAATCCCGTACCACGCCACCGCGATCAGACCGCGAATCACCGCCGGTATGTTTGCGCCGAACACACCAAAAGCCAGCCGGCAGATAACCGGGTACGGCACCGCAGCTTGCTGGCTCGGCCTGGCTACCAGGTTGGCGATCAATTGCACAATGCAAATACCCGCGAGCAAGGCGATCAGCACCTGCCAGCTGGCCAGCCCAAGGGCGAACAGGCTGGCGGCGAATACATAGCCGCCGACGCTGTGCACGTCGCTCATCCAAAAGGCGAAAATGTTGTACCACGTCCATTTTTGCGGCAGTGGGCCCAAGTCCTGGTTGTACAGGCGCGGGCTGTAGCCTTTGGGCAATTGTTCGGTCATCGCTTGGCTCCTCGAAATACCGGCCTGCGCTCCCGTAACAGGGTGCATACGGGAGGCGGCATGGTTTGTATACGAGGCATTCAGCAGAATGCGTGCCAATGGCACACAATCCCCTTGAAACTATGTTCCAAAGGGCTTCACAACCATTTAAAGACGGGGATTACGCTCAGCAACGGTGCACATGAATCCTGTACACAATCAATCGCGCACCCGATGTGCACACAGATAGCCGACAGTGCAGCACGCGGCCGTCAGAAACGTACCCCAGGCCATGTCCATGATCGCCAGGCCTGCGGACCAGCCTTGCAACGTGGCCCAATTGCTCAAATCGTAGGTGCCATAGGCGACCACCCCCAGTAAGGCACCGAGGCGCGCAGCACGCTGCCAACTGCCGCTTGGCAGGACGACAAACACCACGCAACCGCTGACATAAAGCAGATAGAACAACACGGCGGGCAACAGACGGGGCTGATCAAGCATCAGCGAACCCAGCAGGGACTTGTAGGTCGGGCCCATGAGGACGCCGAGCCAGAGGCCGTCGAGCACCAGGAAAGCCAGCAAGGTGCAGAGATAGGCGAACAACGATTTTTTGGACATTCACACCACCTCTGCAGGAGCACATTTGCTCCTACAGAAGAGCAAACCACCTTTAGCTTAGTTCAATGCGATCGGCATGAATCACGATCTGACCCTGCTTGTAGAGCGCACCAATGGCCTTCTTGAAGTTGCCTTTGCTGACGCCGAACAAGTTGCTGATCACCGCCGGGTCGCTTTTATCGCTGACCGGCAAGGTGCCGTTGTTTTCACGCAATTTGGCGAGGATCTTCGAGTTCAGGCTGGAGGCGGCTTCCTGGCCGACCGGCTGCAGACTCAGGCTGATGTTGCCATCGGCACGAATCTCTTTGATAAAGCCTTTCTCTTCCTTGCCCGGACGCAGGAACTTGAACACTTCGTTCTTGTGGATCAGGCCCCAGTGCTTGTTGTTGATGATCGCCTTGAAGCCCATGTCCGTGGCTTCAGCCACCAGCAGGTCGACTTCCTGGCCTACCTCGTAGTGGGCAGGCGTCTTGTCCAGGTAGCGGTCCAGCCGCGCAGTGGCGGTAATGCGCTTGGTGTGCTTGTCGAGGTAGACATGCACGACACAGTATTCCCCGGCGGTCAGCTGACGTTTTTCTTCCGAATACGGCAGCAATAGGTCCTTGGGCAAACCCCAGTCAAGGAATACGCCGATACTGTTGACTTCCACTACTTTCAAACTGGCAAATTCGCCGACTTGAACTTTCGGCTTCTCAGTCGTCGCGATAAGTTTGTCATCGCTGTCCAGATAAATGAAAACGTTAAGCCAGTCTTCATCTTCACTGGGAATATCTTTTGGGATATACCGATTGGGCAAGAGGATTTCGCCATCTTGCGCACCGTCCAGGTACAAACCAAAGTTAGTGTGTTTAACCACTTGCAAGCTGTTGTAGCGCCCGACTAAAGCCATTTCCAAATACCCTCGTTACGTGGGCAGCATTCTACCCGAGTTGCGCTCGGCACGCGCGCCCGCCTGAAAAATCAAGGGCTGGCGTGGCGTTTTACTGGCAGCGCTCCGCTCGTCAGATCAGTCAATTCAATTTTACCGGCGACGAGTGCCCATCCGCCCTATGGTTTCCAGTTAAAACAGTAAGTTAGCGGGTTATTTCAACGCCAAACTTCGGCTGAATATGAGCGCCTCGCTTATTCCCGGGGGATATTTACCAAGCAATTGTCAAGTATTTCCTGTACGATGCCTGGCCAAGTTAATTTTCTACAGGTTAGTGGCCGCCATGCGCGTAAAAGCATCCAACAGCAAAGCAAAGCCAGCTCCAGCCGTTGAAACCAGCGAATCGATCAACAGCCAGATTGCTGCGTTCCTCAAGTCCGGCGGCGAAATCCAGCAAATTGCCAAGGGCGTGAGCGGCCAGACTTTCGGCCCGTCCAAGCAGATAAGCCTGGGCAAGAAGTAACACCCGCGCATTACACCTGGTCCCTAAGCGTCTTGTCTTCAAGGCGCTAGGACTAGAGCCCGAGACACCCTCTCTGCATCACACAGTATTGCGCTAATCGACGAACGGGGCTCACCGCCCAGCTTTCGCCGGTATGCTTGCACACGTCTAGTACGGGCATCTGCCCGATTCCCCCTGTCACTGCTCCTCGCTTTTCATGGAGTGAAGCTTGCTCAAGCCCTGCTTTTTTCTGATCGTTGCCCTTGCGGCCAGCCCCCTTGCGCAGGCGCAGATATTTCAGCGCGAACTAGGCGATTTCGACCTGAAATTGGGCACCACGCCAAGTCGCAGCATGGCTCAGGGCCTGGTCAAACCCACCTCGCCCGGTAGCGATTCGTTCCACGGCGGGCTGGACCTGAGCCACGACAGCGGTCTGTATTTCGGCCAATTTTCACCGAACATGGGGCTTTCATCCGCCAACAACCTCGAAGTCGATTCCTACCTGGGCTTCAAACATCCCTTCGACCAAACCCTGGGCTACGAAGTGGGCATGATCCACTACAGCTACCCCAAGCTCAGCCCTCTGGACAGCCAGGAGTTCTATGGCGGCCTGAACCTGCTGGGCAATCGCTTCGGCGTCTCCTTCAGCAACGACCCGGATCGCCAGGACAGCACGCTCTTTGCCGATCTGGGCGGCACGCAACCGTTCGGCATCGGCGTCAGCATGAAGTACACCACTCATCAACTGGGCACCCCGGCCTCGGTGGAAAGCGGTTCCATCAGCAGCTTCAGCGACTGGTCGGTACAGTTCTCCCGCGCCTGGAAAGGCGTCGACCTGGACTTGATCTACAGCGACTCCAGCCTCAGCGGTGGGAGCTGCTCAGCCTACTCAGGACATAATTCGCAATGCGATGGGCTGTTGACCTTGAAGGCCGCGCGGTCGTTTTATTGATGGGCTGAACTGTCGCGCCCAGCGCAGGTTCACATGCATGAACCCCATCTGCACAAGGACCTGCCCATGCTGCGTCGGCTCAAACTTCTGGTGGTACTGCTGACCTTGAGCCTGGTACTCGCCGGCTGCAATCGTGTTGGCCTCGCCTACCGAAACCTGGACGTGATTATCCCCTGGACCCTCAGCGACTACCTGGACATGAATGCCGGGCAGAAGAGCTGGTTCAACGACACCCTCAAGCAACACCTGGCCTGGCACTGCACCACGCAATTGCCAGGCTACCTGGATTGGCTTGATCGCCTGCAACAGATGGTCGACAACAACCAAGTCACCGATGCCGCGCTGCAGGCCCGCACCGTCGAAGCCAAGCAGGCGATTGCCGAGGTGGCGCAAGAAATCACACCGTCGGCCATCCAATTGCTTCAAGGCCTGGATGATCAGCAGGTCAAGGACATGAGCGACGCCCTCGCCAAAGACCTGCGTAAGCGCCAGGATGAATACCTTAAGCCGCCACTGGAACAGCAGATCAAGGAGCGCGCCCGACGCATGAGCAAGCGTCTGGACGCCTGGATGGGCCCGCTCAGTGCCAGCCAGCAGAATCGAGTCACCGCCTGGTCCATTGGCCTCGGTGAGCAAAACGAGCAGTGGATCGGCAACCGCGCCCGTTGGCAGGCGCAATTTATCGCCGCGGTGCAACAGCGTCAGAGCGCGGACTTCCCACAGAAGATGCAGCAGCTATTGATGGCTCGAGAAAGCTTGTGGACCGCGCAATACAAGGTCGCCTATGCCCAGACGGAAACGGCGGCGCGCAGCCTGATTGTCGACCTGATGGCCGAAAGCACGGTGCAGCAGCGCATTAAGCTGACGCAGAAGATTGAGGGTGTGCGTAGCGATTTCAAGGCACTTAAATGCCTAAAGGCCGTCGGCAATACCTGATCTGCATGCAACCCAATGGGGGAGCGGGCTTGCCCGCTCCCACAGGGTCATACAGCGCCTGTTAAATCAAGCAATCTGCGCCTTTGAGGCCACTTCATCAAACGTGGCCGGCTCCAACGCATCCGCCTGATCATCCAGCACCTGGCGCGGGTGATCGTTGCCCGGTATGGAGCTGTCAATCAACGCCAGCAGCTGTGCGCCGCGAGCGGTCAAGATGAAGTTTTCACCATTGCCGCCCTCCTCCTCCGGCCGCGATTCAATAAACCCACGCTTGAACAGCAGCGCTTCGTAATCGGCAGCGGTCTTTTTCAGCGTGTCCAGATTGCCGGTGGACTCGCCCGCCGTGGCCTTTTCGGCCGCTTCCTGCTCGGCGTATTTACGCGGTGCAAAGCTGCCCTCGCCATTCTGCACTTCATGCAGCAGACGCTCGATCAAATCCCAGTTGTAAGTCGTCATCCTGATTCCTCCTGCAGGCCGTTGGAAAAGCAGCCCGTCTAAAGGTGTGACAGGCCCCGTCACTGGCCGTTCAGCCGAATGGACGGGCGTCATTTCTCTGAACTTTCCAGACGTTCGCCCCCTCAACTGAACATCACTGCCAAGGACGTCTAACCATGAAAACCCTGAAGAACCTGGCCCTAACCGCCATGTTGATGACCGCCCTGCCCGTCTGGGCGTGCACGCCCGAAGAAGCTACAGCGAAACGCGAACAACTGGCCCAGGAAGTGACCAAGCTCACCAAGCAAAACCCCACCAAGGCCAAAGAAATAAATGCTGAGCTGCAGAAAATGGACATGGACACAACAGCTGCCGATCTACCCGACAAATGCCAATTGATCGATCAACGCCTGAAAGACCTCGCTAAAGCCGCTGCCGAGACCAAAAACTGACGCAAAAAAAACCGGACATCGTCCGGTTTTTTTATAGCAGCGCAGCCTTACTCGGCAGCAGGCGCTTCTGGCTTGCGGCGCTTGAGCGGCGCCATGCCGTCCTTGCTGACGAGCGACAGGTTGTCGGTCTTCGGCCGATTGGCGATCTTGCGCTTGGTTGGCGACTTGGCGCCGGCCTTCTTCTTATCGCCCTTGGCGTCGACTTTTTTCTTCTTCACGCCAACGGCTTTGCCCGACGCCTTGACCTTCTTCGGCCCGGTGTAAGTGCCTTTGACTTCCTTGATGGTGCGGCGCTCGAACGACTGCTTCAGGTAGCGCTCGATGCTCGACATCAGGTTCCAGTCGCCGTGGCAGATCAGCGAGATTGCCAGGCCATCGTTGCCGGCACGCCCGGTACGGCCGATACGGTGCACGTATTCATCGCCGCTGCGTGGCATATCGAAGTTGATGACCATGTCCAGGCCATCCACGTCCAGGCCACGCGCAGCCACATCGGTGGCAACCAGGATTTTCACGCCGCCGGCCTTGAGACGGTCGATGGCCAGCTTGCGATCCTTCTGGTCCTTCTCACCGTGCAGCACGAAGGCCTTGTAGTCCTGCGCGACCAAACGACCGTAGATACGGTCAGCAGCAGCGCGGGTATTGGTGAACACGATGGCTTTCTGATAGGTCTCGTTGGCCAGCAGCCAGTTGAGGATCTGTTCTTTGTGCACATTGTGGTCGGCAGTGACGATCTGCTGACGCGTAGTCGCGTTCAGGTCACTGACGTTGTTGACCTGCAGGTGCTCAGGGTTGTTCAGGACCTTGGCGACCATGTCGCGCAGGGTCGAACCGCCGGTGGTGGCGGAAAAGAGCATGGTCTGCTGGCGATTGACGCACTCGGACACCAGGCGTTGCACATCGTCGGCAAAACCCATGTCGAGCATGCGGTCGGCTTCGTCAAGCACCAGCACTTCGACTTCCTTGAGGTCAAGGTTGCCGGCGTTGAGTTGCTCGATCATACGGCCTGGGGTGCCGATCAGAATGTCCGGCACTTTGCGCAGCATCGCGGCCTGGACCTTGAAGTCTTCGCCGCCGGTGATCAGGCCGGACTTGATGAAGGTGAACTGCGAGAAACGCTCCACTTCCTTCAAGGTCTGCTGGGCCAGCTCGCGAGTCGGCAGCAGGATCAGGGTCTTGATACTGACGCGGACTTTGGCCGGGCCAATCAGGCGGTGCAGAATCGGCAGAACGAAAGCGGCGGTCTTGCCACTCCCGGTTTGAGCCGTCACCCGCAGGTCACGCCCTTCGAGCGCGAGCGGGATGGCCGCTGCTTGCACAGGCGTAGGCTCGACAAATTTAAGCTCGGCCACGGCTTTGAGCAGGCGTTCGTGCAGGGCGAATTGGGAAAACACGGGTGCTACCTCGAAGAAATACAAAATATCAGCTGCATAGGGTAACGGTTTCGGGCGTCCAAACCGAGTTTCTTTACGCGAACGGCGTGAATCAGCTGCTTTTTTGTTAAGACATTTGTCCGTAAAACCAACTTTGTCGCACTTAAATGCTCTAATCGGCCCGTGTTGTCTTACAGAAGAATCGGTTTCGCACATGGATATCAAACAGTTCTGGCTCAACCTCCAAGACCTTTGGGGCACCCTCGACCAACACCCGTTGCTGCATTCCGGCCTGGGTTTGCTGGTTCTACTGGTGGTGGCCCTGCTGCTCGGACGGGTAGCGCGTTACCTCATTCTCCACGCCGTCAAATTGCTCGGCCGGCAACCGGCGCTGCATTGGCTCAACGACCTGCGGCACAACAAAGTCTTTCATCGCCTGGCGCAGATGACGCCATCTCTGGTGATTCAGTTCGGCCTGTACCTGGTACCGGGCCTGAGCAAAACCGCCACGTTGTTTATCGGCAATGTGGCGCTGGCGTTCACCATCCTGTTCATGACGCTGGCGGTGAGCGCCCTGCTCAACGCCTTGCTGGATATCTACGCACGCACCGAACATGCCCGCACCCGCTCGATCAAGGGCTACGTGCAACTGACGAAAATGGTGCTATTCGTGTTCGCCGCGATCATCATCGTCGCCACCCTGATCGACCGCTCGCCCTTGTTGCTGCTGTCCGGTTTGGGTGCGATGTCGGCAGTGATTTTGTTGGTGTACAAGGACACCCTGCTGTCATTCGTCGCCAGCGTGCAACTGACCAGCAACGACATGCTGCGGGTCGGCGACTGGATCGAAATGCCTCAGGTCGGCGCCGACGGTGACGTGGTGGATATCACCCTGCACACGGTCAAGGTGCAGAACTTCGACAAGACCATCGTTTCCATCCCGACCTGGCGCCTGATGTCCGAGTCGTTCAAGAACTGGCGCGGTATGCAGGCGTCCGGCGGGCGCCGTATCAAGCGTAGCCTGCACATCGACGCCAGCGGCGTGCGTTTCCTGCGCGACGATGAAGAAGTGCGGATGACCCAGGTGCACCTGCTCACTGACTACATCAGCCGCAAGCAGGCCGAACTCAAGGCCTGGAACGAAGCCCAAGGCAACAGCGCGCAACTGTCGGCTAACCGCCGCCGCATGACCAACCTCGGCACTTTCCGCGCGTATGCCCTGGCGTATCTGAAAAGCCACCCGGACATCCAGCCGAACATGACCTGCATGGTGCGCCAGATGCAAACCACCGCCCAGGGCGTGCCGCTGGAAATCTACTGCTTCACCCGCACCACGGCGTGGGCCGATTACGAGCGTATCCAGGGGGATATTTTTGATTATCTGCTGGCGGTGTTGCCGGAGTTCGGCTTGAGCGTGTATCAACAGCCGAGCGGCAATGATTTACGCGCAGGCGTATTGCCCGCGGTGTTGGGCGCCAGTCATGTGCCTGCGCTCGAACGCAGCGCGGTATAAGGCCACCCTTCGCCTGTGGGAGCGAGTTTGCCCGCCCCCGCAGGCATTCAGCGCAGGATCGCCTCCTGGCGTGCGCCCAACCGACTGATCCACACCGCCCCCAGAATCACCAAGCCGCCCAACGCCAAGCGCCCCAGCGGCTCGTGCTGGTTCCAGATCAACAGGTTCAGCAACAGCCCCACCGGCACATGCAGGTTGTTCATCACCGCCAGGGTGCCACCATTGACCAGGCAAGCGCCCTTGTTCCACCAGTACATACCCAGCGCGGTGCTGACCAATCCGAGGAACACCAGCACGCCCCATTGCAGTGGCGCTTGCGGCAGGAAGTCGGCTTTGCCGAACAGCAGGAATGCCGGCAACACCACGATCAACGCGCCCAGGTAGAAGTAGCCAAACCGCCGGTAGTGCGGCAAATCACTCGGATAACGCGCCACCAGATGCTTGTACATCACTTGCCCGGCCGCGTAGGTGAAGTTGGCCAGTTGCAGGAGCAGGAAGCCGCCAAGGAAGTGCGGGGTGATCTGGTCGAAACGGATCACAGCCGCGCCGCCCACCGCCACCAGTGCCGCGATCAGCGCCCAAGGATTGAAGCGTCGATTCAGCGCATCTTCGATCAGGGTCACGTGCAACGGCGTGAGGATGGTGAACAGCAACACCTCCGGCACGGTGAGCACGCGAAAGCTCAGGTACAGGCACACATAGGTCACGCCGAACTGCAGCGCGCCAATCACCAGCATGCCGCGCATGAACCTGGGTTCTACCGAGCGCCAGCGGGTCAGCGGGATAAACACCAGCCCGGCGAGCACCACGCGCACCAGCACCGCGAAGTAGCTGTCGACGTGACCGGCGAGGTATTCGCCGATCAAGCTGAAGGAAAATGCCTGAATCAGGGTGACAACCAGTAGATAGCCCATGCGCGCCTCGTTTCGAATGGGCGCGACTTTAAGGGTTTTCGGTGTTTGACGGAACTCGGGGCAAAAAAAACCCGACCTCGCTATAGCGGCAGTCGGGTAGGAGCACTCAGGAGCAACAAGTGCAAAGGGAGGTTCGATACGCGTACTTGAAGGGTTTGCGTGAAGCGATATAAACACCCGGCGATTATGTGACGATTAACCGTTGACTCGGTTCATGCCACAAGTTGCGCCAGCAACGCCTTGGCGTGGTTAAGGCCTTTTTCCTGGAAGTCACCGCTCAAGTTAACCCCTTCGGCATGAATGAACGTGACGTCATGAATCCCGATAAAGGCCATGACCTGGCGCAGGTACGGTTCCTGGTGATCGGAGCTGGCGCCGGTATGAATGCCGCCGCGAGCGGTCAGCACAATCGCGCGCTTGCCGTGCAGCAATCCCTGGGGGCCGGTGGCGGTGTACTTGAAGGTCACACCGGCACGCAACACGTGGTCCAGCCAGGCTTTGAGGGTGCTGGGGATAGCGAAGTTGTACATCGGTGCAGCCATCACCAGCACGTCGGCGGCGAGCAATTCGTCGGTCAATTGGTTGGAGCGGTCCAGGGAAGCCTGTTCGATCGCGCTGCGCTGTTCGGCAGGTTTCATCCAGCCGCCGAGCAGATGCGTGTCCAGGTGCGGCACGGGGTTCAGCGCCACGTCACGCACGGTGATCTGATCCGCCGGGTGAGCCGCCTGCCATTGGCTGATGAACTGCTGGGTCAGTTGGCGAGAGATCGAATCCTGCTGGCGGGCGCTGCTTTCGATGATCAGAACGTTGGACATGGCTCGGTAGGCTCCATCTGCAAATGCTGTAAGGCGATGGAGAAAAGATTAGCCAGGGCCGATTCGATAAAAAAGCGCAAAAAACTGCTACAACCCATCTAGAAATTTGTTTATAAGCGGAGTATTGCTGTGGGCACGCTCCGCTGCTGCGTTATTTTGGAGCGCACGTCAGCTTGATGCGCATTTTGATAATGCTCCGGCTGAAATTGACCGTGGTGTTGGTGCTTTTGCCCGCCTCGACCGTAACTTTACGCGCACGGGGCGCCTCCGGGCCGTTGGTGAAGACCATTTTGCACACCGCGTCGTTGGCCCCGTAGTTGGTCAACCGAATCGAGCTGATAGTGCTGTCGATATCGGACGCGCTGTAATCAATCTTCACCCCCTGAATATCTTTGGAAACATCGGTGGTATAGGCAAACGCCGTCAATGGCAGCAGCGCCAGCAGCACACAACAGAATTTTCTCATTCGGCAGTCTCCAATAAGGACTGCCAGCTTAGGACAAGAGGAGCTCATCTTGAAAGCGCCCCGCGTTACCCTTGATCAATGGCGCACGCTGCAGGCCGTGGTCGACCATGGTGGCTTCGCCCAGGCGGCTGAAGCGCTGCACCGTTCGCAGTCCTCGGTGAGTTACACCGTGGCGCGCATGCAAGACCAGCTCGGCGTGCCGCTGCTGCGCATCGACGGGCGCAAGGCGGTGCTCACTGAAGCCGGTGAAGTGCTGTTGCGCCGCTCCCGGCAACTGGTGAAAAACGCCAGCCAACTGGAAGACCTCGCCCACCATATGGAACAAGGCTGGGAAGCCGAAGTGCGGCTGGTGGTGGATGCCGCTTACCCCAATGCGCGCCTGGTACGCGCGCTGACCGCCTTTATGCCGCAAAGCCGTGGGTGTCGCGTGCGCTTGCGTGAAGAGGTGCTGTCAGGCGTTGAAGAGCTATTGATGGAGGGCGTGGCCGACCTGGCCATCAGCAGCTTCGTCATCCCGGGCTACCTGGGCACAGAACTGAGCGATGTCGAGTTTATCGCCGTGGCCCACCCCGAGCATTCCCTGCATCGCTTGAACCGCGAGTTGAGTTTCCAGGACCTGGAAAGCCAGATGCAGGTGGTGATCCGCGACTCCGGCCGCCAGCAGCCGCGAGACGTCGGCTGGCTCGGCGCCGAACAACGCTGGACCGTCGGCAGCCTGGCCACCGCCGCCGCCTTTGTCAGCAGCGGCCTGGGCTTTGCGTGGCTGCCCCGGCACATGATTGAGCGCGAACTCAACGAAGGCCTGCTCAAGCAGCTACCCTTGGAAAAGGGCGGCAGCCGCAACCCGACGTTCTACCTGTATGCGAACAAGGACAAACCCCTGGGCCCGGCCACGCAGATTCTTGTGGAGTTGCTGCGCACCTTTGACACCGCCCCTCTGGACGCGCCTTTCGCCGCCCCCCAGCAAGCCTGAAACGGAGTTCGTGCATGGCCTGGTTCGACCATGAAGGATGCAGCCTGCATTACGAGGAATATGGCCACGGCAACCCGCTGATTCTGATCCACGGCCTGGGTTCCAGCAGCCTGGATTGGGAGCTGCAAATTCCGGTGCTGGCCAGGCATTACCGCCTGATCGTAGTGGATGTACGCGGCCATGGTCGTTCCGACAAACCGCGCGAGCGCTACAGCATCAAAGGCTTCACTGCCGACCTGAGCGCCTTGACCGAACACCTGAACCTGCCACCGGCCCATGTGGTGGGCTTGTCCATGGGCGGCATGATTGCCTTCCAGTTCGCCGTGGATGAACCCGCCCAGGTCAAGAGCCTGTGCATCGTCAACAGCGCACCCGAAGTCAAAGTGCGCAGTGCCGATGACTATTGGCAATGGGCCAAGCGCTGGAGCCTGGCGCGACTGCTTAGCCTGTCGACCATCGGCAAGGCGTTGGGTGACCGATTATTCCCCAAGCCGGAGCAACATGACCTGCGTCGCAAGATGGCCGAGCGCTGGGCAAAGAACGACAAACGTGCTTATCTCGCCAGCTTCGACGCGATTGTGGGCTGGGGCGTGCAGGAACAACTTTCCAGAATTACCTGTCCAACCCTGGTCATCAGCGCCGACCATGACTACACCCCCGTGGCGCAGAAAGAAATCTATGTAAAACTGCTGCCCGATGCGCGGCTGGTGGTGATCGAGGATTCCCGCCATGCCACGCCCTTGGATCAACCCGATGTCTTTAACGCTACCTTGCTCGATTTTCTAAAGACCGTCGAAACCACTACCCAGGATCACTGACCCATGTTGAAAAAAATCGCCTTCTTTGCCGGTTCTGTCTTGTTCGCCGCCAACCTGATGGCCGCCGAGCCGGCCAAGGCGCCACACGTTCTGATCACCACCACCAATGGCAACATTGAAATCGAACTGGACCCGGTCAAGGCGCCGATCAGCACCAAGAACTTCCTGGCCTATGTCGACAAGGGCTTCTACACCAACACGATTTTCCACCGGGTAATCCCGGGCTTCATGGTTCAGGGCGGCGGTTTCACCGCGCAGATGTCGCAGAAGCCGACCGACGAACCCATCAAGAACGAAGCCAGCAACGGCCTGCATAACGTGCGTGGCACCCTGTCGATGGCGCGCACCAGTGAACCGAACTCGGCCACCAGCCAGTTCTTCATCAACGTGGCCGACAATGCGTTCCTCGACCCGGGCCGTGACGCCGGTTATGCCGTGTTCGCCAAAGTCGTCAAAGGCATGGACGTGGTAGACGTCATCGTCAACTCGCAGACCACCACCAAGCAGGGCATGCAAAACGTGCCTATCGATCCTGTTTTGATCAAGTCGGCCAAACGCATCGACTGAGGTCTGCAGGCAGCTCCGTGCGGTGCTCACAAGGCACCGCGCATATTTGAACAGGAGAGCCCGCCAGGCGGGCGTCAACCTAATGCTCTATCGTCGCTTTGAACAACTGATTGATATCTTCCGCGACGCCCCCAGCGCCGCCCCTCCCGACAAAGTCCTGCCCTTCTACCTCTACTATCTGCGCCAGGTGTGGCCAAGCTTCGCTGCCTTGCTGGTGGTGGGCCTGATCGGCGCGCTGATCGAAGTGGCGTTGTTCAGCTACCTGAGCCGCATCATTGACTTGGCCCAAGGCACGCCGCCGGCCAACTTCTTCCAGATCCACAGCACCGAGTTGATCTGGATGGCCGTGGTCGCCCTGCTGCTGCGCCCGATCTTCAACGGCCTGCATGACTTACTGGTGCACCAGACCATCAACCCGGGCATGACCAGCCTGATCCGTTGGCAAAACCACAGCTACGTGCTCAAGCAGAGCCTGAATTTCTTCCAGAACGATTTCGCCGGGCGCATCGCCCAGCGCATCATGCAAACCGGCAACTCCTTGCGTGACTCGGCGGTGGCGACGGCGGAAGCCATCTGGCACGTGTCGATCTATGCGATCAGTTCGCTCGTATTGTTTGCCGAGGCCGACTGGCGGCTGATGATCCCGCTGATCACCTGGATTATTTGTTACAGCGTTGCACTGCGCTACTTCGTGCCCCGCGTGAAGGAACGCTCGGTGATTTCCTCCGAGGCGCGCTCCAAGTTGATGGGCCGCATTGTCGATGGCTACACCAACATCACAACCTTGAAGCTGTTCGCCCATACGCAGAATGAGCAGGAATACGCCAAGGAAGCGATCATCGAGCAAACCGAAAAAACCCAACTGGCCGCCCGCGTGCTCACCAGCATGGACGTGACGATTGCCATCTTGAACGGCCTGTTGATTGTCACCACCACCGGCCTGGCATTGTGGCTGTGGACGCAGTCACTGATCTCCGTCGGCGCGATTGCCCTGGCCACCGGCCTGGTGATTCGGATCGTCAACATGTCTGGCTGGATCATGTGGGTGGTCAACGGTATTTTCGAAAACATCGGCATGGTGCAGGACGGTCTTAAAACCATCGCGGCGCCGCTGGCGGTGACCGACCGCGAGAACGCCCCACGCCTGAACGTGCCCCATGGCGAAGTGCGTTTCGAACAGGTGGATTTCCACTACGGCAAGCAGAGCGGGATCATTGGTGGCCTGAACCTGAACATCAAGGCCGGGGAAAAAATCGGCTTGATCGGCCCGTCCGGTGCAGGCAAATCGACCTTGGTCAACCTGCTGCTGCGCCTGTACGACCTGCAAGGCGGGCGCATCCTGATCGATGGCCAGAACATCGCTGAGGTCGCCCAGGAAAGCCTGCGCGCACAGATCGGCATGATCACCCAGGACACCTCGCTGCTGCACCGCTCGATCCGTGACAACTTGCTGTACGGCAAGCCGGATGCCACCGACGAGGAACTCACCGCCGCCATCCGCAAGGCCCGCGCCGATGAGTTCATCCCGCTGCTGTCAGACGCCGAAGGGCGTACCGGCCTGGATGCCCACGTGGGCGAACGCGGCGTGAAGCTCTCCGGCGGGCAACGCCAGCGCATCGCCATCGCACGGGTGTTGCTCAAGGACGCGCCGATTCTGATCATGGATGAAGCCACTTCGGCGCTGGACTCGGAAGTGGAAGCGGCGATCCAGGAAAGCCTGGAAACCCTGATGCAGGGCAAGACGGTGATTGCAATTGCTCACCGGCTGTCGACCATTGCACGGATGGACAGGCTGGTCGTGCTGGAGAAAGGCCAGATCGCCGAGACGGGCAGCCATGCCGAGTTGCTCGTCCAGGGTGGGCTGTATGCCAGGTTGTGGCAGCACCAGACTGGCGGGTTTGTCGGTATCGATTAATGCGCAGGGGCCCGGGCAAGCCCCCCTCTGAACGCATTCAGCCCTGCCGATAAGGCAGGGCTGCCCTCGCCTCTTCGGCGTACGCCAGAATCCCCATGCGCTCGCGCTCCAGAAAATCCTCGACAGCACTCTTCAACCCCGGATGGCGCAGGTAATGCCATGAGCGGGTAATCACCGGCTCAAACCCGCGAATCAATTTGTGCTCGCCCTGAGCGCCCGCGTCGAAACGTTGCAGGCCTTCGGCGATGGCGTAATCCATACCCTGGTAGAAGCAGGTTTCGAAATGCAGGCGGTCAAACTCCGCCAGGCAGCCCCAATAGCGCCCGTAGAAGCTGTCGCCGCCGATCAAGCTGAAGGCCATGGCCACCGGGCGTGCACCTTGTTTGGCCAGCACCACGCGAATCGCCTCGGGCATACGCTCGGCCAGCAGGCTGAAAAATGCACGGGTCAAGTAGGGCGATTGGCGGCGCACCGCGTAGGTGTTGGCGTAACAGGCGTAGACAAAATCCCACTGCGCCTCGCTCAACTCATGGCCTTGCAGCCATTCGAAGTCGATACCCTGCCCCGCGACTTGCTCGCGCTCTTTACGCATCTGTTTGCGCTTGCGCGAACTCAACGCGTCGAGGAAGTCCTGGAAGTCGCGATAGCCGCGGTTTTGCCAATGAAACTGGCAGCCCAGACGGTGCAACCAACCCGGTTGTCGAGACAACGCATCGTCGGCCAGCGGGTCGGTGAAATTGATGTGGGCGCTGGAAAGCCCTTCGATTTCCAGGTAGCCCGGCAGGCTGTTCAGCAGCTCAAAACCGTCCTCGACGTTCCTCGCCAGTAAGCGTGGCCCGCTGACCGGGCTGAACGGCACCGCCGTCAGCAGCTTGGGGTAGTAATCAATGCCCGCGCGCTCACAGGCATCTGCCCACCCGTGATCGAACACGTATTCGCCGTAGGAATGCCACTTGCGATAACTGGGCAGTGCCGCCACCAGGTGATCGCCCTCCCAGTGCAGCAAATGCTCAGGTTGCCAGCCCGATTGCGGGCCAAGGCTGGCGCTGTCTTCCAGGGCACTCAGGAACGCATGCCGCACAAAGGGCTGAGCCTGCGGCACCAGGGCATCCCAAACATGGGGCGCGATTTCGGACAGCTTGTCCAGGCGTTGCAACGGCATCGGCATCCTCACTGTTGGTTGGCGTGAAAGCCTCGCGAGTATCGCCTATCACAGCGCCGGGCACACCTCAAACCAACCCGGACAAACCCAGAAACAATTGGTTCCGTTATTAAATAATTTGTCATCTGCATGACATCACTTCGCCACTCCCCCGTCATAAGTGATCGCGATACTGACGCCTGTTTTTTAGAGCGCCTGGTTCTAGCAGGCGGCTATTTTCCGTCCGTCATCGGTCGGTTGTGTCCTGGATGGTTTGCCATCCCTCCTCACTTTCGGAGATTGATATGCGTCTTGCTTCCACTAAAACTGCGGCGGTCCTGTGTGGCGGCCTGTTGCTCGCCCTCAGCGTTCCGGTCAGCGCTGCAGTCGACGCTAAATTGCTCGACATGCTCAAGGCCAACGGCCAGATCACTGCGGCGCAGTACAGCGAACTGCAAGCGGAATTGGCCAAAGACCAGAAAGAAAAGCAGATCGCACAGCAAGCTCAACAAGAGACCAACGAACAGATCGCGGCCACCGCGAAAAAAACCAACGACCTGAGCGTGTTCGACCAGAAGCTCGCCTGGGCCGCCCGTACCCAACTCAAGGGTGACGTGCGCTTCCGTCAGGAAACCGTGAAGATTCAGGGCGAATCCAACAACGGTGGCCGTGACAAGGACCGTCAGCGCATCCGTGCCCGCCTCGGCGCGTACACCGAAGTCAACTCGCAAGTGGACACCGGCATTCGCATTGCCACCGGCAGCAGCGACGACGCGCGGTCGACCAACCAGGACCAGGACAACTATTTCGACAAGAAGTCGATCTGGCTGGACCTGGGCTACATCGACTACCACCCGGACCAGATCAAGAACCTGCACGTGATCGGCGGCAAGATGCTGCAGCCGTGGGTGAACATGGGCGATGTGATCTGGGATAGCGACATCAACCCGGAAGGCCTGGCCCTCACCTACAAATACCCACTGGGCAGCAGCGCAGAGCTGTTCGGCAGCCTGGGTAACTACAACCTCAAGGACAACGTCGACGGCGACGGCGTGCAATTTCGCCACGACCTGCGCCTGACATCCGGCCAGTTGGGGACGCGTTTCTCGGTCACCGACAACCTGAAAATGACCCTGGGCGGCAGTGTCTACGCCTACCAGAACGACAAGGACAGCCGCTGCACCACGACCACCACGCCGTGCGCACTGGCAGTCAACGGTAACTCGGCCGACAACGAGTTCCGCCTGTATGAAGGTTTCGCCCAGGCTGACATCGGCGGCCTGGCAGTGCCCCTGGCGTTCTACGGCCAGTACGTGAAAAACAACGATGCCGTGACCGATCAGGACACCGCGTGGTTGATCGGTGCCAAGTCCAAGGTGTTCGGCTTCAACCTGGACTACAACTACCGCGATATCCAGCGTAACGCCGTGGTGGGTGCCTTCACCGATTCGGACTTTGCCAACGGCACCACCGGCTCGCGCGGTCACAAGATGAAGGTCAGCTACGACATCGACAAGAACTTTGCCCTTGGCGCCACGTACTTCCTGACCAAGGCTGACTACGCCAGCCGCACCCAGCGTGATGCCAACACCAACACCCTGCAGTTGGATGCTGAAGCCAAGTTCTAAATATGTGTAACAAGCCTTGGGCCAGGACGGCCCGAGGTGGTTTCAACAGCTTTGCGTGGGTGGGGCGATCCCCCTCATCCGTTCGACTCACCCACGCGAGTCTGCCTCTGCCCCGCCGTTACTGATCCTTCAGCCGTTCGGCGGCGAGCCGTTCAGCCAATGCATCAGCATCCTTCACCGGCGCTTCCGGCATGATTTTCAGCGTCGCCTGCATCAGGCGCATCTGACGGATAAATCGCCGGCAATTAGGGCAGAACATCAAGTGATGACGCACCAGCAGACGCTCACGAAGGGTCAATTGCCCATCGAGATAGTCACTGGACCGCGCCACTTGCTCTTTACAGGTCAACATTCGCCCGTTTCCTCAAAATGCTCCACCGTAGCGAAGACTTTAAGCCGTGCTCGATGCAACAGCACACGAACATTGGAGAGCGAGAGCGTCAGAAGATTACAAATCTCCTCCAATTCCAAACCTTGGCGCTCACGCAGCACCAGCACACTGCTTTGCAACTCCGACAAACTCAGCAACGTATGCTCCAGGCATTTGCGCAGCTCATCCTCGGTCAGCAGGGCTTCCGGGGTGTCCTGGTGCCAGGCATAGGGAGCGACCGCCCAGTGACCATCGTCGGGGACGAAGCGATCGTCACCGAGGGTGCCATGGGGTGAGGGCAAATCGTCGAGCAATACTTCCCGGCGATTTTGTTTATAGCGGCCCTTGGCAGAGTTGGCCGTGATGGTCAGTAGCCACGTCTTGAGGCTGGAGCGCCCTTCAAATTTGGCCAGGTTGCGCACCACCGATAGCCAGGCGTCCTGCACGATTTCGTCGGCGTGACGCTGCCCGACAATCGCATAGGCCACCGCGCGCATGGCGCTCTGGTAGGTCGTGACCAATTCTTTATAGGCCCGCTGCTCGCCCTTGAGCAGCCGTTCAAGCAGGTGCGCGTCGTCCGCTGCCGCCATTAGAACCTCGATTTCAAAGTGCAAACCCAATCAGTGTGGCAAACCCGATGCCACCTTGACCCTGTTTAGCGCTTGCGCAGGATCACGCTGCCGATCGAATAGCCCGCACCAAACGAACTGAGGACTGCCACGGAGCCTTTCGGCAGGTCATCCTGATAGGTGTGAAACGCAATCACCGAGCCGGCCGAACTGGTATTGGCGTAGGTATCGAGAATCACCGGCGCCTCTTCCACCGAGGCTTCACGGCCCAGCAGCTTTTTCACGATCAGGTGGTTCATGCTCAGGTTGGCCTGGTGCAGCCAGAAGCGCTTCACATCGGAGATATTCAGCTGGTTCTCCTCAAGGTGCACAGCGATCAGTTCGGCGACCATCGGGCAGACATCACGGAAGACTTTGCGGCCTTCCTGCACGAACAGTTTGTCCGGCGCGCCGATCCCCTCTTCCGCCGTGCGGTTGAGAAAGCCGAAGTTGTTGCGGATGTTGTTGGAGAACTTGGTCAGCAGCTTGGTGCTCACCACGTCGAACTGATGCGCGGAGGTCGCCAGGTCGGCACGCTCGAGGATCACCGCAGTGGCCGCATCACCAAAGATGAAGTGGCTGTCGCGGTCGCGGAAATTCAGGTGGCCGGTGCAGACTTCCGGGTTGACCATCAGGATCGCCCGCGCCTGGCCCAGTTGGATACTGTTGGCGGCGTTCTGGATGCCGAAGGTGGCCGAGGAGCAGGCCACGTTCATGTCAAAACCGAAGCCTGCGATGCCCAGGGCTTCCTGGACTTCGATGGCGATGGCCGGATAAGCGCGTTGCAGGTTGGAGCAGGCAACGATTACGCCGTCGATGTCGGCAGCCGTCTTGCCGGCGCGCTGCAGGGCTTGCTCGGCAGCGCCGATCGCCATCTGGCAGAGTACCGACCACTCGTCATTGCTGCGCTCGGGCAGGCGCGGCGCCATGCGCTGCGGGTCGAGGATACCGTCCTTGTCCATGACAAAACGGCTCTTGATGCCCGACGCCTTTTCGATAAAGGCTGCACTGGACTCGGTCAGCGCCTGCACGTCACCGCGCTCGATGGCGGCAGCGTTGTCGCTGTTGAACTGCTGCACGTAGGCATTGAAAGACTGCACCAGCTCTTCGTTGGAGATGCTGTTGGCCGGGGTGTACAGGCCAGTGCCGCTGATGACGACGTTATGCACGGTCGTTCCTCTAAATCTGTCAGGCAGAAGATATTGGTACCGTCGTACCAAACTTTAAGTCGTTCGATCCCGTCCAGCGGGCATCAAACTGGCAACGCTTTATTCCATCGCGCCGCGGCTGCGCACCAGCCCATCACGACGATCCCGGTATTTATAACCGCGAAGTTTGCCACAACCCCACGACTTTGGCGCCATCTCCCGGATAAGCGCCCCTACCCATGCCTGTGATCAAGCCTCTACCTGGCTCCATTGCTTGCTCAAACGCTTGTCGGAAATCGGCACTTTGGTGCCCAACTGCTGGGCAAACAACGACACCCGATATTCCTCCAACCACCAGCGATAGAGCGCCAGCTGCGGGTCGCGCTTGCCTTCCTGGGCATGTTTGTTCAGGCGGTTCTGGTACTGCACCCACAGGCCGCCCAACTCCGAGCTCCATACGCGATCTTTTTGCACCTGGCTTGGCAACTTCTCCAGGCGCAGCTCGATGGCCTTGAGGAAACGCGGTAACTCCTTGAACCACTGCGCCGGCGTTTCCCGGACAAAACCGGGATAAACCAGGTTGCTGAGCTGTTGCTTGATGTCGTTCAGCGCCACCGCCTGGGCCAGGTCGATCTTGCCTTTGAAACGCTTCTGCAAGCCGTGCCACAGCTTCAGCACTTCCAGGGTCAGGCGCGCCAGGCGCTCGGCGTGTTCGGTCCAACTGCCGCGCTTGCGCTCGGCCAACGCCGCCAGGCCCGCGCCGTCTCGCGGCAGGCTGGCTTCGCCGTCCAGTACGCAGGTGTCGAGGCTGGCCAGTAAAATGTCTTCCACCAACGCGTCAATGCGCCCCAACTCGCGGTACATGAGGCCCAACTCGGTCAGGCCGGGCAATTTGCCACGCAGGAATTTCGCCGGTTCCGCCAGTTGTTGCATCAGCAGCCGTTGCAAGGCGCGGCGGTGCTGGAACTCGGCTTCGGCGGCCGTCGAAAAGCGCCCTTCCTTGACCGTACCGTTCTCTTCGACCAGCGCCGGGTAGACCGTCATCGACAGGCCGGCGATCTTTTGCTGGGTCGTCTCCGCCACCGGCGCGAACACCTTGGCCTCAACCGGCTGCTGGCTTTTCGCGGTTTGCGGCACGGCCAAGGCAGCCTGGCTGGCCTCGGCAAAGCGTGCCGTCAGCTCGGCCAAGTCGCGGCCTTCGCCGAGGAACTTGCCCTGGCCGTCGACCACTTCCAGGTTCATCTTCAGGTGGTTTTCCACCTGCTGCGCCGCTTCGGCCCAGGCTTCATCGCTGACACGCGCGCCGGTCATGCGCAGCAATTCGCGCCCGAGCGCCTGGGGCAGCGAGCCCTGGCCAAATTCGATACGTTGCAGCGCCGCCTTGACGAAATCCGGCACCGGCACAAAGTTTTTGCGCAGCGCCTTGGGCAGGTTGCGCACCAGCGCGATGCACTTGGCTTCGATCACCCCCGGCACCAGCCACTCCAGCCGCTCCGGCGGCAGCGCTGGCAACAGCGGCGCCGGCACGCGCAGGGTCACACCGTCGCGCGGGTGGTTGGGTTCAAAGTGATAACTCAAGGCCAGGGCCAAGTCGCCCAGGTGGAGGGTGTCCGGATAATGCGCGGCGGTGACTTCACTGGCCTCGCGGGCCAGCACGTCTTCCTCGCGCATGATCAACAATTGCGGGGCTTTCTGACTGTTGACCTTGTACCAGCTGTCGAAAGTCGCCGTCTGGTGGATCTCTGCCGGCAGCCGCGCGTCGTAGAACGCGTACAGGGTTTCTTCGTCCGCCAGAATGTCGCGACGCCGCGCCTTGGCTTCCAGCTCATCCAGCTGCTCCAGCAGTTGCTGGTTCGCCGTCAGGCACTTGGCCCGGGATTGAATCTCGCCGCGTACCAAACCTTCACGGATAAACAGCTCGCGGGACACCACCGGGTCAATCGGCCCGTAATGCACCGGCCGCCGTCCGACCACAATCAACCCGAACAGGGTGACCTGCTCAAACGCCACCACTTGGCCGCGCTTCTTTTCCCAGTGCGGTTCGAAGTGGTTTTTCTTGATCAGGTGCCCGGCCAGCGGCTCGATCCAGTCCGCATCGATCTTGGCGACCATGCGCGCATACAGCTTGGTGGTTTCCACCAGTTCAGCGGTCATCAGCCATTGCGGGCGCTTTTTGCCAATGCCCGAGGACGGATGAATCCAGAAGCGCCGTTGGCGCGCGCCGAGGTAATCGCCGTCTTCGGTTTTCTGGCCAATTTGGCTCAACAGACCGGACAGCACGGCTTTGTGCAGTTTGGCAAAGTCCGCTGGCTCTTTGTTCAGGGTCAGCTGCATATCGCGGCAAATCAGGCTCAGTTGGCGATGGGAATCACGCCACTCACGCAGCCGCAGGTAATTCAGGAAGTTCTTGCGGCACCAGTTACGCAACGGGCTGGCGGTGAGGGCCTGGCGCTGTTCTTCAAAACCACGCCACAGGTTAACCAAACCGGCAAAGTCGGAATCCACATCCTTCCACTGCGCGTGGGCCTGATCGGCGGCTTGCTGACGCTCGGGCGGGCGCTCGCGCGGGTCCTGGATCGACATCGCACTGGCGACAATCAACACCTCCTGCAAACTGCCGAGCTTGGCGGCTTCGAGCAACATGCGCCCCATACGCGGGTCCACCGGCAGACGCGCCAGTTGGCGCCCCAACGGCGTCAGTTGGCTGTTACGGTCGACCGCCGAGAGTTCTTGCAGCAGGTTGAAACCGTCGCTGATGGCCTTGCCATCCGGCGGCTCGATAAACGGGAAGTCGGTGATTTCGCCGAGGCGCAGGTGCAGCATCTGCAGGATCACGGCAGCAAGGTTGGTGCGCAAAATTTCCGGGTCGGTAAATTCCGGGCGCCCAATGAAATCCTCTTCGCTGTACAAGCGGATGCAGATACCCGGCTCAACACGGCCGCATCGGCCCTTACGCTGGTTGGCGCTGGCCTGGGAAATCGCCTCGATTGGCAGGCGCTGCACTTTGGCGCGATAGCTGTAGCGGCTGATACGCGCGGTGCCGCTGTCGATCACATAACGAATTCCCGGCACGGTCAGCGAGGTTTCCGCCACGTTGGTTGCCAGCACTACGCGCCGGCCCGGATGAGACTGAAAAATGCGCTGCTGTTCGGCCGGTGACAGGCGCGCATACAGCGGCAAAATTTCGGTGTGTTTCAGCTGGGCCTTGCGCAGCATGTCGGCGGCGTCGCGAATCTCGCGCTCGCCCGGCAAAAACACCAACACATCACCGGGGCTGCGCCGTTCGCTGCGCTCATAGGCGGCAATCTCATCAAGGGTGGCGAGGATTGCCTGGTCAACGGTCAAGTCGTCCTCGACACGGTTGCCCTCTTCGTCCTGCTCCAGGGTCAGCGGGCGATACCAGGTGTCGACCGGGAAGGTGCGCCCCGAGACCTCGACAATCGGCGCATCGTCGAAGTGCTTGGAGAAGCGCTCCAGGTCGATGGTCGCCGAGGTGATGATGACTTTAAGGTCGGGACGCCGCGGCAGCAGGGTTTTCAGGTAGCCGAGCAGGAAGTCGATGTTCAGGCTGCGCTCGTGGGCTTCGTCGACGATGATCGTGTCGTAGCGTTCCAGGTAGCGGTCGTTCTGGGTTTCGGCCAGCAAAATACCGTCGGTCATCAGCTTGATCAGGGTGTTGGAATCACTCTGGTCTTCAAAGCGCACCTGATAGCCAACCAGCGCGCCCAGCGGCGTCGCGAGTTCTTCCGCGACGCGGCTGGCAACACTGCGCGCCGCAATTCGGCGCGGCTGGGTGTGGCCGATTAAACCGTGCTGGCCGCGACCGATTTCCAGGCAGATCTTCGGCAACTGGGTGGTCTTGCCCGAGCCGGTTTCGCCGGCAATGATCAGCACCTGATGCTTGAGGAGCGCCGCTTTGATTTCATCGCGCTTGGCCGCAATGGGCAGGCTGTCGTCATAACGAATCACCGGCAGGCTGGCACGCCGCGCGGTCACTTGGGCGCAGGACGCCTGCATGCGCGTAACCCATTGCGCCAGCTTCTCCTCATCGGGTTTCTTGCGCAGCTCAAGCAACTGACGCCGCAAGCGGTGGCGGTCGGCGAGCATGGCGTGATCGAGGTTTTTCAGCAGTTGGTCGATAGCAGGCGCTTGGTCAGTCATCAGATGCGTTTGGGTCGTCTATTTATGCAGGGGGCGGATTGTCGCAGAAAACCGCCAACGCGCGCGCCCCTCATTCGTTATCACGGTCTTTGCGCCGGTACGGGAACACGTCGATGACCTTGCCGGCGCGAATCGCGTCCTGCAGGCCTTTCCAATAGTCGGCGTTGTACAACTCGCCATGCAGCTCGTCGAACAGCTTGCGCTGGCCGGCGTCGGCGAACAGAAAAGGCGGGAATTCTTCAGGGAACACGTCGAGCGGGCCGATCGAGTACCAGGGCTCCGAAGCCATCTCATCCTCGGGGGTACGCGGTGCGGGGATATGGCGAAAGTTGGCCTCGGTGAGGAAGCAGATTTCGTCATAGTCGTAGAACACCACGCGACCGTGTCGGGTGACGCCGAAGTTCTTCAGCAGCATGTCACCGGGAAAGATGTTCGCCGCCGCCAATTGCTTGATGGCCAGGCCATAGTCCTCAAGGGCTTCGCGCACCTGAGCGGCGTTGGCGTTGTCGAGGTAGAGGTTGAGCGGGGTCATGCGCCGCTCGGTCCAGCAGTGGCGGATGAGCACGCTGTCGCCCTCCACTTCCACCGTACCGGCGGCGACTTCAAGCAGTTCGGCCAGGCACTCGGGCTCGAACTTGCTCAGGGGAAAACGGAAGTCGGCAAACTCCTGGGTGTCGGCCATGCGCCCGACTCGGTCGACGCTTTTTACCAGGCGATACTTCTCGATCACCGTGGCGCGATTGACGTTTTTCGACGGCGAAAAACGATCCTTGATGATCTTGAACACGGTGTTGAAGCCCGGCAGGGTAAACACACTCATGACCATGCCACGTACGCCGGGAGCCATGATGAATTGATCATCGGTGGTCGCCAGGTGGTTGATCAGCGCGCGGTAAAACTCCGACTTGCCATGCTTGTAAAACCCGATGGAGGTGTACAACTCGGCGATGTGCTTGCCCGGCAGGATGCGCTTGAGAAAGCCGATGAATTCCGCCGGCACCGGCACGTCGACCATGAAATAGGAGCGGGTGAAGGAGAAGATGATCGACACGTCGGCTTCGTCAGTGATCAGCGCATCGATCTGGATGCCGCGCCCTTCGCGGTGCAACAGCGGAATAACCAGCGGCCATTGTTCATCGCGGGTATAGATGCGCCCTACAAGGTAGGCGCCTTTATTACGGTAGAGCACCGAGGAAAACAGCTCGACGCTGAGGTCCGGGTCTTTGCACACCCAGTCCGGCAGGTTCTCGCGCAATTGGGCTTGGAGCCGGCGCAAGTCGGCCGCGAGGTCCGCGTAGGGTTCGCTGAAACGGTAATCGGCGAAAATCTGCGCCAGCGTCGACGCCAGGTCGCCCGTCGGCTTATAGGTCCGGGTCTGCGCCGCGCGCGCGCGGCGCAGACTGGGCCGCGTGGTGTGGATGAACATGCAGCCATCACTGATCAGGTCATGACTGAACAGGCCGCAGAAGATCGAGTTGTACCAGGTCTCCGACAGTTCATCGTCAAAGCGCAGGTCGATCAGGCCGATATACGCGCTCTTGACCAGGGGCCACGTGTCGATGTCCAGCAAGGCCGCCTCGTCGAAGCTGGCCCGCAGGCGCGCCGTCACTTCAGCCACCTTGTCTTCATACAGGTTGATACGCGCCGCCGAAGCCGCCTGCCCCTGCTGCCACTGGGCCTTTTCGAAACGTTCGCGGGCGCCGTCGGTGATCTGGCGAAAGTGCTCACGGTAATCGTCGAAGCCATCGAGGATCATGCGGGCGATGGCGAGGGCGGATTGCGACATGCGGGAAACCTCGAACGGGCATCTGGAAGCCCTGAGCTTAGCCAGTGAAACGAAGCAGGAGAAGGATGATTTTCCGGGCTTATCTGTACACCTTCGCGCGCTTTGTACATTTACTTTCAATTTTCTCAACTCGACCAAGCGGTCAATAAACGCACCGAAAAGTCTCACTGCGCACGCCTGCAGCCCCACAACCGCATGGCGTGGCGCTGGCGCGAGCGAAAACCAGTGCTGTCGCCGATTCTCAGCACAGGTCACCGCCTCGATGCACCGTAAGGGAAACCCTGATTACCACCTTGATGGCACTTTGATATACAGCGCGCCCTTTCCCACTCAAATCAGGTCCGAAGACCGGTCCGGGAACAGAAGCTAATCGCCTAAGGAGCACCAGGATGTCATTGAGGAATATGCGAATCGGTCTACGCGCCAGTCTGAGTTTCGGGGTTTTGGCCGCCATGCTGGTGATTGTCGGCCTGTTTGGCCTGGGCCAGATGGCCAAGCTGCGTGAAAGCGCGCTGATCATCGAAGCCTCGTGGATGCCAAGCATCGAGAATATCCACGACGCTGCTGCCTGTATTGCCAGCATCCGCCTGGAATCCATGCGCATGGCGACTACCGACGAGTCCCGCATCCGCGACAACAGCAAAAACCTGATCGCCAGCCAGCGCAAAGCACTCAAAACCCTGCTTGAGCACCACGAAAGCCTGCTCAGCGGTGACGAAGAACGGGCCATGCTCAAGCAGCTCAACGTCAACGTGAACACCTACGACAGCATCGTCAGCCAGTTGGTTGAACGGGTCGACAACGACCAGCAGCAAGACGCGATAGACCTGCTTACCACTGGCCTCGGCCCTCAGGGCACAGTCCTCAATAAAAGCCTGGAGGACATGATCACCTTCAACCAGAAAGGCGTGGAAGCCGCGGTCAATTCGGCGGCGCAGATGTACACCCGCGCGCAATGGGTGGTCGGCCTGATCATCGTGTGCGCGTTGATTGCGACCTTATTGCTGGCCTGGCTGCTGACCCGCAGCATCACTGCACCGCTCGGCCAGGCCCTGGCGGTGGCGCGCACCATTGCCGGTGGCGACCTGAGCCGGCCGATCATGGTGAAGGGCAGCGACGAGCCGGCGCAGTTGCTGACGGCCCTGGCCACGATGCAGGACCAGCTTAAATCGACCATTCGCGGCATCAGCGAGTCGGCGCAGCAACTGGCCTCTGCCGCCGAAGAGATGAGCTCGGTGATGGAACAAAGCACCCGTGGCCTGCAGGCGCAGAACGATGAAATCGAACAGGCCGCGACCGCCGTCAACGAGATGAGTGCAGCCGTGGACGAAGTGGCAGGCAATGCGGTGTCCAGCGCCGAGGCGTCCAAGGCGTCCGACGAAGACAGCAAGCACGGCCACTACCAGATCAGCGAAACCATCAGCGCAATCCAGAACCTGGTCGACGAAGTGCTCGGTGCGTCGAACAAGGCCGAGGGCCTCGCGGTCCAGGCCCAGGACATCAGCAAAGTGCTGGAAGTGATTCGCGGCATCGCCGGGCAAACTAACCTGCTGGCGCTCAACGCCGCCATCGAAGCTGCCCGCGCAGGCGAAGCCGGGCGTGGTTTTGCAGTGGTCGCCGACGAGGTGCGGTCACTGGCGCAACGCACTCAGGATTCCACCGAAGAAATCGAGCAGATGATCCACGGTATCCAGCAAGGCACCCAGGACACCGTCGAGGCGCTCAACAGCAGCGCCGAACACGCCGGCCAGACCCTGCAGCGGGCCAACAGCGCCGGCAACGCCCTGGATAAAATCACCGCCGCCATTTCGCAGATCAGCGAGCGCAACCTGGTCATTGCCAGCGCCGCCGAACAACAGGCGCTGGTCGCGCGTGACGTCGACCGCAGCCTGGTGAACATTCGCGACCTGTCCACCCAGACCGCCGCCGGCGCCACCCAGACTTCGGCGGCCAGCCAGGAACTGTCACGCCTGGCCGTGGACCTCAATGGCCTGGTCACGCGGTTTGCCCTGTAATTAGCGATTGTGTCGGGCAGGCCTCTAGGCAACACTCGCCGCCTTATTGATGTAGGAGTGTTCCGTGAGACCTGTCGACACCCTGTACCTGTTGGGGCTGGCCGCCATTTGGGGCGCGAGCTTCCTGTTCATGCGCATCATCGCACCGGAAATCGGCACGCTGCCGACGGCGTTTTTTCGCGTCTCGATTGCAGCGGCGGGTTTGTTGGTGATCCTCACGCTGATGCGCGTGAACTGGGACTTCCAGGGCAAATTCAAGACCGTCCTGCTGCTGGGCGTGATCAACTCCGGGATTCCCGCGACCATGTACTCGGTGGCAGCCCAGGTGCTGCCGGCGGGTTATTCGGCGATCTTCAATGCCACCACGCCGTTGATGGGTGTGTTGATTGGCGGGTTGTTCTTCAGTGAACGCCTGACGCCGTCGAAAATCGCCGGGGTCAGCCTGGGCTTGTTTGGCGTAGGTGTGCTGACGCGCGCGGGCCCGGTGGCGTTTGATCTGGAATTACTGATGGGGGCATTAGCCTGCCTGTTGGCCACCACCTGCTATGGCTTTGCCGGCTTCCTCGCACGGCGCTGGCTCGATCAACGTGGCGGCCTGGACAGCCGACTCTCGGCGCTGGGCAGCATGCTGGGCGCTAGCCTGTTTTTGCTGCCGTTCTTTGCCTACAGCGCCATCAGCCATCCTCCGGCAAGCTGGGGCGGCTGGCAGGTGTGGGCGTCACTGCTGGGGTTGGGACTGGTGTGCACGGCGTTTGCCTACATCCTGTACTTCCGCTTGCTGTCATCCATTGGGCCGGTCAAGTCGATGACGGTGACCTTCATGATTCCGCCATTCGGGGTGTTGTGGGGGGCGTTGTTATTGGATGAGCCGTTGTCGATGGCGCACGTGTATGGCGGGGTGTTGATTGCGGGGGCACTGTGGCTGGTGTTGCGGCCAGGGACATTATTGGCAGGGAAACGCCGCTGATTGCGTTGGCAACCTCAGCGGCGTGACTCGCGGGCAGTAATGGATGGACCGCAGGCAGTTATGGCCATCAAGCGCCGGTGATGAGCATTTTGAATTCGTCGTAATTGCGAATGTAATCGGCTGCATCATAGCGGTGTGAAGCGAACACCATCAGTACCGCGTCCTGAGAATAGCGGTACTGAATCCCCCAGGTCATCGGCGGTAAATACACGCCCTTGTTCGGCCGATCCAGCACGAATTCCTCGCGGTTCTTGCCATCATCGGCAACCACGTGCACCGAACCTTTTACCGCTACCAGGAACTGATGACAGACCCGGTGTGCATGTTCGCCGCGTGTTTCTGCCGTCGGCACGTCATACACCAGAAAGTAACGCTCTGACTTGAACGGTACTGTTCGCTCGAACTCGCCCGCAGACAGACTGCCGCGAATGTCGGCGACCTCCGTCATGGTGTGCAAGGTGACGCCGTTGACAGAAGTGGCGACCGCCCCCGGCATGCTTGCGACCTTTTCAGCCCCATCCTGGGTTGCATCGACGGGCTTAGTATCAACATAACCAATGATTTTGGCGGGGTTACCGACAACGATTGCGTTGGGCGGAATAGACCGTGTGACGACGGCCCCGGCACCAATCATGGCATTGGTGCCAATCGTCAGGCCTGGAAGGATGGTGCAGTTGGCACCCAGCGACGCGCCTTTTCGAACGATCGTGCGGGCAAAGGTCTGCGGATAGACCTTGCTGCGCGGAAACAGGTCATTGGTAAAGGTCGCATTCGGCCCAATAAAAACGTCGTCTTCAAGGGTGATGCCATCCCACACTTGCACGCCGCACTTGAGTGTTACGCGGTCGCCGATGATCACATCGTTTTCGATGAAAACGTTGTCGCACACGTTGCATTCACTGCCCAACGTGGCGCCCGGCAGGATATGCGCGAAGGCCCAGACACGCGTGTCTTTACCGATATTTTCGGATTCGCACAGCGCATGGCTGTGGACGAAAAAGTGCTTGGTGCTGCTCATTGTGGTCTCCAGGTCGGCTTGATTCTTCACGACAGGCCCATCAAAAAATCTTCTCAAGCAACACACGCTTGAGGTATTGGCCATAACCGTTCTTGAGCAGCGGTGCGGCCAGGCGCTCCAGTTGCTCTGCATCGATCCAGTTCTGACGGAAGGCGATCTCTTCAGGGCAGGCCACTTTAAGGCCCTGACGGTGCTCAAGCGTGGCAATGAAGCTGCTGGCTTCGAGCAAGGAATCGTGAGTGCCGGTGTCCAGCCAGGCGTAGCCACGGCCCATGATTTCGACCGACAGCTTGCCGCGTTCCATGTAAATGCGGTTGAGGTCGGTGATTTCCAGCTCGCCACGCGGCGACGGCTTGATGCTCTTGGCAATTTCAACCACGTCCTGGTCGTAGAAATACAGACCGGTGACGGCGTAGTTCGACTTGGGCTGCAGTGGCTTTTCTTCCAGGCTGATCGCTTTGCCCTGGGCATCGAACTCAACCACGCCATAACGCTCGGGATCGTTGACGTGATAAGCAAACACACTGGCGCCGTCCTGACGCTGCATGGCACTTTTGAGCAGCTCGTTGAAGTCGTGGCCGTGATAGATGTTGTCGCCCAGCACCAGCGCCGACGGATCGTTGCCGATAAAGTCCTCGCCAATGATGAAAGCCTGGGCCAGGCCATCCGGGGAGGCCTGTACGGCGTAGGAAAGATTCAAGCCCCAGCGACTGCCGTCACCCAGCAGCTGTTCGAAACGCGGGGTGTCCTGTGGGGTGGAAATGATCAGGATGTCGCGAATCCCCGCCAGCATCAGCGTGGTCAGCGGGTAGTAGATCATCGGCTTGTCGTAAACCGGCAGCAATTGCTTGGAGATTGCCAAGGTTGCAGGGTGCAGGCGTGTGCCTGAACCACCGGCCAAAATGATTCCTTTACGTTTAAGCATGTTCATTTCTCTAGAATTTCTTTAAGCATCCGTGCCACGCCGTCCTGCCATTCAGGCAGGCGCAGTGAGAAGGCATTCTGCAGTTTTTGAGTGTTGAGTCGGGAGTTGCCCGGGCGTTTGGCCGGCGTCGGGTAGGCCGCGGTGGTGATCGCGCCCACCTTGGCCGGTTCGACCTTGAGCTGCACGCCAGCCGCTTGCGCCTGTTCGAGCACGAAGCGGGCATAGCGGTGCCAGGTGGTCTCGCCTGCGGCGGCGAGGTGATACACCCCGCCCAACGACGGGTTCGAGCCCAGAGTGCGGATCGCGTGCGCGGTGACGTCGGCCAGCAAGTCCGCCCCAGTGGGCGTACCAAACTGGTCGTCAATCACGTTCAGGCTGTCGCGCTCAATGGCCAGGCGCAGCATGGTCTTGGCGAAGTTGTTACCGCGTGCTGCGTAGACCCAGCTGGTACGCAAGATCAGGTGCGCACAGCCGCTGGCCTGGATGGCCTGCTCGCCCTGCAGCTTGGTCGTCCCGTAGACGCTCAGCGGGCCGACCGGGTCGCTTTCCAGCCACGGCGTGTCGCCGGTGCCGGCGAACACGTAGTCGGTGGAATAGTGCACCAGCAAGGCGTTCAGCTTCAGCGCCTCGGCGGCGAGTACCGCCGGGGCCTCTGCGTTGACACGCAGGGCCTGGGCGGGCTCGCTTTCGGCTTTGTCGACGGCGGTGTAGGCCGCTGCATTGACGATGACGTCAGGTGCAAACCGTTGCACGGTGGCGGCCAGCCCCTGCAGATCATTGAGGTCGCCGCAGTAGTCCGGGCTTTTTGAGTCGAGCGCAAGCACTTGGCCCAAGGGCGCCATACTCCGCTGGAGCTCCCAGCCCACCTGGCCATTTTTACCCAGCAATAGAATCTTCATACCAAACGCTCGGAATAGTGCTTCACGACCCATTCGCGGCAAGAGCCGGACTGGATATTGATGACGGGTTCATCCGTCCAGACGATTAACGTGCGAGCAACCTGCCCCACCGCCCCACTTCAGTAAGCCGACAGTATAGAGCCGCAACCATGGCAAGGCAGGTGTGCATGGACATTAACCCTTGGCCCGGGCAAAGGCGAACCCAACGACCAACCAACAATCCATGGAGCAGCGCGTCGCTATTTGCAAAAATCCAAACAAGCACTCAGCAATCCAATAAAAAATGATGTATTTTACAAATATCGATAGATCAATTCGCAAAATGCGACAAAGGTCATAATGCCCAACCCAGACTTTTTCGGATTGGATGCGCCCATTGTTTGGGATACGCACTCAGCCTACCAGCACCTTCACGCACTCGAACAAGCCGACACCAAGCGCACGGCCGAACGCAGACTGCACGAACTGGGCCTGCTGCCCGCCGAGCTGACGGTGCAAAACCTGGAGGATGAGCGGGGGCGCCCGCCCACCCAGTCGGTCCTGACGTGGGACATTGAAAGGGCCCGCGCCAAGCGCAGGCTGGTGATATTCGCGCAATTGTTCCGCACTGCGGATGGGCAAGACTTTTTACACGCCAACGACGCCAGAGGCGCCCGCTACTGGCTGCCACTCGGCGCCGTACCGCTCGATGCTGAGGCGCTGGCGATCGCCCTGAAACGTTTGCAAACACATATCGCCAAATTCGTCGTGATTTTTCCAAGCGGGCGCCTCACCGCTGTATGCAGGCACACCGACGCGCCCGCCAACGTAGAGTTCGGACTGCTGAGCTATGCGCCGGTACTGGACGAGAGCACGTTCAACGCGTCACGCGCCCCGACACGCCCCCTTGCGCCTCATCTCAAACAGCTTGAAGCGCAGAGCGTGCAAATCATCCGCGAAGCCGTGGCCGAGTCCGAGAACCCGGCGATGCTGTATTCCATGGGTAAAGACAGTGCGGTCATGCTGCACCTTGCCCGCAAGGCCTTTTACCCCTCGCTGCCGCCCTTTCCATTGCTGCATGTCGACACACGCTGGAAGTTTCAGGAAATGTACCTGTTCCGCGACTACATGGCGCGTGAGAGCGGCATGGACCTGCTCGTGCATACCAACCCCGATGCGGTCAGCAAAGACATTAATCCCTTCGACCATGGTTCTGCGCTGCACACTGACCTGACCAAGACCGAAGGCTTGAAGCAAGCCCTGGATAAATACAAGTTTGACCTGGTATTCGGTGGCGCCCGCCGCGACGAAGAAAAATCGCGCGCCAAGGAGCGCATTTTTTCGTTCCGCAGCCAAACCCATCAATGGGATCCAAAAAACCAGCGACCAGAGGTGTGGAACCTCTACAACACACATAAAAACCCTGGCGAGAGCATTCGCGTATTTCCGTTGTCCAACTGGACAGAACTCGATATCTGGCAATACATCCACCAGGAAAACATCCCATTGGTACCTCTGTATTTTGCAAAACAACGGCCTGTCGTCATCCGTAACGGCGTGGCACTCATGGTGGATGATTCACGCATGAAGTTGCTGCCGGACGAAAAAATTGAAGCGCGCAACGTCCGTTTTCGTACCTTGGGCTGCTACCCACTCACCGGCGCGGTGGAGTCGAACGCGCTCACCGCCGCCGATGTATTACTGGAGCTGGCGGGGTCCACCCGCTCGGAACGCCAGGGCCGCGCGATTGACAGCGATTGCGCGTCGAGTATGGAAAAGAAGAAAAAGGAGGGCTATTTCTAATGGCACTCGAATCACTTGCGCCCTCTACCGAGCCAACGATTGAAGACTATCTCGCGCAACAGCGAGACCAGGACCTGCTGCGTTTCATCACCTGCGGCAGCGTGGACGATGGCAAAAGCACACTGATCGGACGCTTGCTGTGGGATGCACAGCAGTTGACCGACGACCAGTTGACGGCCCTGCAGATCGACTCGAAAAAACATGGCACCCAGGGCAAGGACCTCGACTTCGCGCTACTCGTCGATGGCCTGTCGGCAGAACGTGAGCAAGGCATCACCATCGATGTTGCCTACCGTTACTTCGCCACCACCAAACGCAAATTCATCGTCGCCGATACGCCAGGCCACGAGCAGTACACGCGCAACATGGTGACAGGCGCATCAACCGCCGATGTGGCCGTGATACTGATCGACGCCCGCCAAGGCGTGCTCACGCAAACACGTCGGCATGCGTACCTGGCGTCACTGATGGGCATTCGCCAGGTTGTGGTGGCGGTGAACAAGATGGACTTGATCGGGTTCGACGAGACGGTTTTCCGCCAAATCACCGACGAGTTTCGCCAGTTTTCGCAAAGCCTGGGCTTCGACAAGATCATTGCCATCCCACTCAGCGCGCTGAAGGGTGACAACATCACGCAACGCTCTACCAACACCCCGTGGTACAGCGGCCCAACATTGATGGGCTGCCTGGAAACACTGGAGATCCCCGCCTCTGAATCCGAGCGCCTGGTATTCCCCGTGCAAGGGGTTATTCGACCGGATGCATCGTTCCGCGGGTTCAGCGGGTATGTCGCCGAAGGGCAGGTCCGTGTGGGCGACGAGGTTCGCGCCAGCCTTTCTGGCCAAACAGCAGCGGTCACCGACATTATCGGCATGGCTGGCCCGGTGCAGTTCGCCGCAGGCGGAGACGCCATTACCCTGAAGCTGAACAAGGAAATCGACGTCTCGCGTGGCGACACCCTGTCCCTGAGCCAAAGTCCGCTGGAGGTCAGCGACCAGTTTGAAGCAGTGCTGATCTGGATGAACGAGGACGCGGGCCTGAACGGGCGCAGTTATGACATCAAGCTGGCGACACAATGGGCGTCCGCCTCAATCACCAACATAAAATATCGCATCGACACCAACACCCTTGCCCGTGACGCCAGCAGGCACCTTTCGCTGAACGACATCAGCGTCTGCACCCTCGCGACCAGCAAGCCCTTGGTCTTCGATAGCTATCAACAGTCCAGAACACTGGGAAGCTTCATCCTGGTCGATCGCGTCACTCACGCCACCGTCGCGGCGGGCATGATCAATCACAGCCTGCGGCGCGCGCAAAACGTGCACAGGCAGGCGCTCTCGATTGCCCGGGAAGACCGCGAAAAGCTTAATGGCCACAAGGGCCAAGTCATCTGGTTTACCGGGCTGTCAGGGTCGGGCAAGTCAACGCTGGCCAACGCGCTGGAACTGGAACTGCATGCTAAAGGCTACCGGACCTACATTCTGGACGGCGATAACGTGCGCCAAGGCCTGAACAGAGACTTGGGCTTCACTGACGCTGATCGCGTGGAAAACATCCGGCGTATTGCTGAAGTGGCCAAACTGATGATGGACGCAGGGCTGATCGTCTTGACGGCGTTTATCTCACCGTTCAGAAGAGAGCGGGAAATGGCCAAGGAGCTGATTGGGAAAGAAAACTTCACAGAGATATACGTCAGCACGCCTCTTGAGACTTGCGAAAATCGGGATGTCAAGGGGCTCTACAAAAAAGCGAGATCAGGACAACTACCTAATTTATCGGGAGTCGGCAGTGCTTATGAGCCACCAGAGAATACGAACTGTGAGATTAACACCACAGACCTTGATCTGATGACAAGCGTAGAAAAATTGCTGACCATGATAACTTAAGCCAGCGCCGGTAAAGAGTGAAGCTTGCGAAGTATACTATTAACGGAAACGCTGGCGGCTGGGGATACCTGCTTACAGACAGGAGTTACGGAACTAACATCACGCCAAAATTCCAGCAACCGTGTGAATAGAACGACAAGATGCAAATGCAACCATAAAACTTGATTTTATTGAATCATTACGAGGCATAGGGGTATGGCTTGTTTGTTATTGCCATATGAGTCAAACCCCACAACCAAATCTCGCTCCTCCCGGGTGGCTAGCCCCCTTGTTTATTCCGGAGGGTCGGGTGTGATAATTTTTTTGTTAGCGCATTCACTCCATGCTTACCTAAGAACTCATCTAAAGACGAGCAAACACCAATAAAAACTATTTAATTCTCAGTTTATTAGGACAGCACTGCTATTTTATTTATAGATGGGAATACATCACACAAGAGACATTATCGCACTTAATAGTTACGCTTCGCCATGTGCAATACTACAAAGCCTATCTTTCACACTAATCTTTTCCCAGAAAAATAGGCCGCCCACGCTTGAGCTAGTTGGGAAACTGGTGTAAGACGCTCTTCTAGTCGATTTTTCCGCTTATATTTTTGTTATCAACAAATATTTTTCGCGACTTCGATACTCATAATCACTCTCTTTTTCAGAATTCCGTGGTACGCCACCTTAACCAATCTTGGCTTGCCAGAAAATATTGCAGAGTATTATTATCAATCAAGTCTAATTTACCAGCACCCTGAATTAATGCTAGGCGTGGTTGCTTACCAGCGTACAAATCAATTAATAGAACAATCTTTGATAAAACCAATACGGAAAAATGTTAATTTTCGCAACGATCAACTAATTTTTTTGGTATAGCTATAACAACCTATCGATGGGGCACGCCGTCAACATAACAATCCGACGTATTATGTTTGGCACACTAATAATTAGACTACCGATGTTCAACCCCACAACAACATAAATTAAAAAAACCAATTCATCGAAGCAATAAATCACCCATATATCCAAGTCGCGCGAAAATATATTACCCTCTCAACTGCACGCTTCAGTATATTTACGCAAACACACGCCAAACAACGCCGACTTTTTAAGCTGCCTTACAATTGGAATGCAGATAATAATTCCAAAACCCTACTCTACCTATAGACCAACTTAACTCTCAGGAAACGCTACTGCAAAACGTATAATAAAGAAATTCGGCAATATATACACTTCTCTACCGCAGCAAAATAGCAACAATCAAAATCAACTGTAATACCTCTACACACCCTCAAGCTCGACGCCGCACACACTAAATCTGTACGGCGCAAAGTAGTCCGATGAAAACTACTGCACTGCAACCCCTTAATATAAAGTTGCAACAGACTATTATAGGCCTACAAGGCACGCAGCCTACAACAAACCCAAACCATTACGTTATTGAAATTAGATATGACCTAGTACCTGGGAGATTGTGATCAAAAATTTAATACCAGAGAGAAAGACATGTGAAACACACAAAAAAACAGACTGACAAAAAATTATAAATACTTCGAGATGAGGATCTCTTTTATACGCACAGCAGCGTCCTTAAATTAGAAGGTAAAAACCAAACTACAGCGCTTTGCAGCTTACTTTAAAAGCTTCGCTTAACACCCAGATCAAATATCCCACAAAAATATAGAACAACAACCATTAAATACTTTCTCACACCCTAGCATTTAAAAAACAAAAATATAAACACAACACCATGAACGAAGCGAATGCGCTGAAAGCCTTGCGTACCATCTCAGCATTATTAAACTCATTCATAGAAAATTTCGCTACTTCGAGGGAGAGCTGGATTGGTCAATATTTCTGCCCGTTTTGCACATCCTATTTATCGTATCGACTGTAGTGTAGAAGGTAAGGGAACACTGTAAATTAAGCATCCAACTAGTGCACTGAACTGAATCTACCGTGCACAGTACCGTTGCGAAAAAACGTTCGACTACACTTACCCACGAACTAGATGCTAGTATGAAGTGCATGCGGAAGTGTTTATATTTTTACAGCCACGCCACAAACTTTAGAGACTTGGGATGGTGTAGTTTTTGAGAATAAAATGTCATTAAAGCCCCTTGGGCGTTTCGCGATTGATATTCTCTAGAAATTCCAACCGTTCTTAATGCCAGTGCTGAGGTTTGCTAGTGCTGATCAAGCGAATCTGAAGACAATCTAGTTCTGAGAGGAAGCTAACCACTGTATTTCGACAAACGTGATCATGCGACTGCAGTGTCTTTGGCAGACGCTCAAAAGTAATCAGAGCTGAGTTCAAGGATGGCCTCACGACGTGCCAAAAACCCCCTTCAAAGTCTGGGATACTGCAAATCTTTAAGGCACGTGTGAAGTACAGGTTAATTAGGTAGGAGCTCAAATTCAGTGAAACTCACAGGTAAGATGCCTGATATTTGCGCCATGCTTCGACAACTAAACCGCGAACGTCACATGGTTAACAACCTGTTCTAGAATTTACACTTAGGAACACGGAGCTATCAACGTTTCAGCCTATACTTTAGCACCACTAACTTAGCCGTAAACTTGCGAGTCACTGAGAGGACTACCAATTGTGCTATTTCCACACGTGAACCGCCTAGGATAGTTGACATAATGGGTAACGCTAAACAGCAATCACATCGAGGGATAGTGACAGCCCAATGCTAGTGTTGAGTGCGGCGATCTCTTCTGAATCGAAGATATGTCCTGCGAGTACAAGGGCTATCTCCGAATGCTCGCTGACAGAGTAAGCAGGCTAATCAGGATAAACCTTATTTATGAGGCTTCGCCCTTGGACAGCTTTAGACATATATCTCGCAAGTCGAAAAAGACGCTACTATAGTAATGCAACATAATTACCAATCAAAAAACGAAACCATTCGAGATGACAATTAATTTAACTCACATGACCACACGCTTCAACTTTTAACGATTAACACTAACAACTTAAACTTTAGATTTAAAAGAGAACACGAGGACGTAGGGATTTACCAATCCGTCCCCGTATAAAGTCCGAGAAATGCACCGAACTCAACTACACCTTAAAAAGCACTAACTTCCAACAACAACCGTCTTCTCAACCGCACAAGAAATAGAACTAGCTCCTTCAGACATTTTTATTATCACATTATAAGTACTTGGCTTCAAAGTAGAAACATCCACCTTCAAGCTAAATCCAGATTTTAAATACCCTTCCTGCTTATAAAGGGATACTAAATCCGGGCGCTCGAACCTATTAGCCTTATCAAAGGAATACTCTACACCAGCACTATCCTTTAAAATCAACGATACCTGCTCTGGGCTAGTGCTAGTCTTACTGTCCACAGCCCAACCACTAAAGTCCACGATGCCAGGTTTAACATGAACCGAAGCAGAGTTACTCCCACCAACACTATCCAAGAAGCATCCGGTTGAAGCAACACTTACAGGCTTGGGCGCACTAGTGCTTCCAGCATCACAACCGCTTAATGCAACAGCAGTTACAACTGAAAAAAACAGCGGGAATTTTAAAATTTTTACGTCTTTCATAAGACCTCCTTTAGAATTGCATTACTTTCTCTTTGGCGAAGCAATAACTTTCTATTTAAATATAACGAAAAGCCATGACTTATGAAAAGGCCTTAGCCCAACGTGAAACTTAAATAAAAACCAAACAGAAGTAAAACCTCTTATTTAACAACTAAACCTTTACAAGAGGGAGGAAGACTCAGACGCTAATCTAATTGAGCCTACCCCCCCCTACACGATTTTATTACTTTCGCAAAACTCTAGGCATATCACCTATAACCTTACTCTCGTGATGCATATGCGTAGCTTTCAACAGATCTTTTTTCTTTACAAACAACTGTTTTCTGTACCGAGTTAGCACTAGCCGAAATAACCCGCTCAATAGCATGAGCCAGCGTACCGTCAACTTGCCCCATTTCAACCTCAAAATCTTCATCTACCAGCGCAAGACTAACCAACGGCGTCAGCACACTGATTCTAGACATAAACATTGTACCCGCAACAAAATCCAAGCTATGCAGGGTAGGACTATCTACGCCAAGTCTAGCAGCCAGAGCCTCCGTACGGCTGGAGTTTGACCCCCAGTAGAAGCTCATCGGTACTACATGTCCGGTTGGCCCTAAAATACCAAGATCAGGATTCTGTTCAAAGATATTAATACTGCGGCTAATAGATTCATTGCTTAAAAGCTGCTCAAACAAATCCCTCCGCCAGGCATCTCCGTCCTCACGATGGGTTGATTTTTTCGTATGCACCTTTATTACATACTCATGTCTACCGGAAATCACCTGAGGCAAAATCTTGATAAATGGCAAAACATCTCGGCCACGATTTTTAACCGGCAGCAATTTAAAATTATGACCTCGTAGAGACAGCTTATTACGGACAGACGCTTGCTGCTCGTAAGTCGTAGTTACATAGAGCATGAACGGCGTCGAGCAAATTTTATCTAAATAATCGAGTATTTCATCGAAAACATCTTCGTAGAAGGCATGTACAACAATCGCCAAAGGACACTCAGAAGATGGTGCCTGATGGGATATAGATTTACGCACCTGCGCCATGCGAGTGGCTTCAAGATATGCATAACCATAACGCTGATCCGGTTCTAAATGCGCGCCCTCTGCCCACTCATTCCATGCGTTGACGAAAATCAATCGCTCGTCAGAGTTTTCAAAACGCTCACAGGTATCGTCTATAGCATTACTCAACCATTGTTGGTAACCCAACGGTGAACTATTAAGAAGGATTGAACCTTTGCTCTTACGTCGTGCAGTATTATCCCAGGCCGGACAAACGCCTCTAAACAGAGTATATGCAGGCTTTTTATAATTCTGACTGCGCTCGATAAAAATTCGCCAATCGTAAACATTTGCGCCGAAATCGTCTCTTAGAGGAGTCACACTTTCCGTAATATTCGGAGGGGCGGAGTTATTTGGTGGGAATTCGATAGCTGCATCGAAATCATATTTACTTGGATCAACAGTTTCAAATGACTGAGTATAAGCTAGATAGATTTCACCAATTCCATTATTCCGACACCAGGCACGCCAGCGCTCGACCGTCTCCTTGGCCGACGGTAACAAACTAGGACGATACACCATTAGAAGTGGCTTTCCATCAATACGAATATAGCGCGAATCACACATGTATTGAGCTACATAGGCGATAAAAGCCAGATCGTCTTCAGGTGAGTGTTTTTGATCAATCAAAATCTCGCTGTCCAAGCCGTCCCAGCGTCGACTCCAGTTCTCATTTGCCCAGCACAAACAAAATGGCAGGTCCAAGCTGGTGTCTTTAAGATAGTTTTCAATCGGTGTTTCTAGCAGGCGCTTACCACCGAACCAATAGAAGTAGAAGCAGAAACCTTCAATCCCATAAAGTTTGGCAAGTTCAATTTGACGCCGCTGAACTTCAGTATCCAACAGACTATAATAACCAAGCTCACCAGGAATATGAGGCTGGTAGTGATCAACAAACTGGGGTTGAGCCGGTTGTACGTTAGACCACTCAGTAAATCCTTCTCCCCACCACTCATTGTTCTCAGCAATTGGGTGAAACTGTGGCAAGTAGAAACAGATCAATTTTGTTGACTTGTTTTCTAAGGGCTCGCCGCGAAGCAAAGGGACATACTCTGCGCTGACGTCCCCTTGCACTGGCAAGGTAGCAACAACAGGTATTATGTAATCACTACCCTCGATCGGCGCGGTGAAGTTTTTCCAGTTTCGATAGGATCGGCTCCAGCTAAACAAGCCCGGCAGCGCGGTAAACATCTTGCCTTTAAGGCGGCTCTTCGCCACTGCACCACCAGGCAGTTTGTGCCAAAGACTATAAGCACTATTAGAAACTATTCGTCGAAGTAAATACCCAGGTTTAGTAACCGCACTTCTGCGAAAGAATCGCAGTGGCTTAGTCAGAAACCAAGAATTACTGCTAATAATTTTGGAAAGTTCAGCATTAGAACTTGCTGCCTGCATATTAGATTCAGATAACTGTTGACTTAGGTCAAACACCTTACTTTGTTCAGCTAAAAGTGAATTTTCCAACACCATTAGCCTGCTCTGCAGTTGATCGAAACTATCCCTCAATCTTTCCAGTTCTTCTGTGCGCTGCTCGTATGAGCTCGTAATCAGCGCGTGTTCTTTAACTCTACTATCTAGCGCCGCGGCAAGCCTCAAGACTTCATCCTGAGCGACTTTTAAACTAATACCAACCTGGTCAACCAGTTCAGACTTATCACTTAGGCGCTGTTCATAAGCAACGCACATTTTCGTAAATTCTTCAAAACGGTTGCTTAATACTTCAGTGAATCGAAGGGCGTCTTTTTGGGCTGCTTCGCGCGCAGCATCTAGCTGCTCAATCAGACCAGTTTTTTCAATGACGCTCTGCTCGTACACCTCACGCGCAATCCGATATTCATCTATAGACTTATTCAAAGCGTGCTCTGTAGTCAAATGCTGGATTTGCAGCTGTTCAAAGAGGTTGCGCTGGCTAGATAGTTCGGCAAGCAACTGGTCATGTGACTCAGCCAAACCTTGCCTAGCGTCTACTGCAATATCCCTTAAACTAGAAGATTCAGCTAGCTGCTCTAAAGCACTCGCGCATTCACGAGTCGCAACATCGCAGGCATTCTCCAGGCTATCAAAGTACGCCATCAGCGGCATAAATTCGAGAAAGCGCTGTTCAAGCGCTCTCCAACGCTGTTCAAATTCACTTCCGTTGACAGGTAGCATATCTGCAGATAGTTGCTGAAGTAGCAGATAAAGTTCTTGAATGAATGGAGAAACCTGCTCAGCCTCACTCAGTAGACTGCCTGCTGCCACATTATGCCGAAGCTCAGGAGTAAGAAACTCTTCCGCATACTCTCGAAGTGCTTGTGGAGCATAATCCGGAGATGGCAACTCAAGTACTCGAGCAATTCTCTTCAGCTGCTCTTCAGGTGCATCAAGCATAGCCTCGTAAGACACAAATACACGCTGTTGCTGATGAGTTCCTCTAAGTACTCCTACCAAGTGCTTAGCCCATAACATCAGACCTTTTACTTCGGAAAAATTATCACGTTTGCGCAGTGATTGTGCGACCTCTAGAGGATTACGAACAGCGATAAGGTAACTAGCATTCATACCAAGCTCAGCGAATACTGCCTGCCAGAATGGTAGTAGTATAGCAACGCGAGGATCCTTGAACGCCAACACACTATTATCCGAGAGCTTACCTTCCAGAAGGGTAAATGCCGCGATACGCTCTGATAGAAATTCCTCCTGCAACAAAGCTTGATCATCCAATGGACCAAGACTATGCCAAGATGAATTAAGCTTCTCTAAAAGACCCTCGTTAAAGGCGTTGATCTCAGCATCTTCCCAAAAGCCTTTTTCATTGTTTCCAGGAATCGCACCGATCAACTTATCTCCAAGATTTACCGAAAGCACTTGTAGCCCACGGGTTATCGCGCTTGTACCGCTGCGATGCATACCAAGCACGACTATGACTCGCTTCGTATTCTCAATCATAGGTTACTCTTCCGAAATAGTCGCCATCGAGGCAATATCAAAATTAACCAGGGCGTTAGTCATACAACCCTCATAGGCCTGGACTCGAAACATTACCGCGTCGAGTATACGATGGAGGTAGATACGCTCAGAAGTAATTGAAGTTTCACCTTGCAGCCCCGCATTAAAAAAGTAAGTACCCGGATTCATAAGAGCACGAAAACCAAATCGAATCTCATATGTCTGCCCAGATTTCGCCACGGGTAAGAACCTATTTGTCGCAGGATAATTAGCGCCACCAATTTCGAGGCCACTGACAGTCTTAATCAGCATACCAAACTGAATATTATACGCATTCTCCACGAAGCGAACCGCATAGCAATATTGATACTCTTGCATCGCAACTAAACTGTTGACGCGCACCCCTTCAATGGTCTCGATATGCGGATCTACAATGAGAGCACCGTGCTGCTCATACTCCATTCGAGTCTGTGAAACCATGCCTTCAATATAATGTGCACTTTCTGTTTTAATATTTGGCGCGACAACTGAGTGTCCAATTGCCGTCATGCCAATATCTGTATCAGCACCAGCGGCCTGCATAGCCCTGATCACTTCCTCTCTAACATGAGCACGACGAACTTCAGGGGCGAACAATAGCTTATTATAAAGCGCTGTAGTTTCTTTGGGTGAGCCGTCAAACAATAACTCGCCATTATCCAGAAGTAGGGCCCGATCGCAAAGTTCGACAACCATGGCTGCGGCGTGGGATACGAATAAGATGGTGGTGCCATTTGCTCGTAGTGTTTCAATACGCGCGAAACATTTACGGCGAAATGCATCATCGCCAACAGCCAATGCCTCATCTACAATCAGGATATCCGGTTCGCGAGCGACTGATACCGCAAATGCCAGCCGAACAAACATGCCACTTGAGTAAGTCTTTACTGGTTGATCAATGAACGCGCCTATCTCAGCAAACGCTTCAATCTCGGTATAACGAGCATTAATTTGTTCTTCCGTGAGACCAAGTATCGCTGCGTAAGAATATACATTTTCACGCCCTGTAAACTCCGGATTAAATCCCGCCCCTAATTCCAGTAGTGCAGCAATCGAACCATTAACTACGCACTCTCCCCCTGTAGGGTTTAAAGTGCCACAAATCATCTGTAATAATGTGGATTTTCCGCTCCCGTTACGACCAACGATACCTACAGTCTCTCCCTTCTTTATTTCAAAGGAGACATTTTTCAAAGCCCAGAATTCACGATAGAATTGCTTATATCCACGACTTAGCATCTGCAAAAGTCGATCACTTGGCTTGCTGTAAATCTGGTAGCACTTACTTAAATTGCTCACACGGATAGCCACATCATCTTCCGAGGAGCGCTTCAACAACACTACGTTAGGATCAAACGTATTATTCCCAGAAAATTCAGAGGACATCAGCAAACCCCTTTCGTGTTTTCTGGAACCAGGCAAACCCTAGCCACGCAAAAATCAATGCCCCTCCAAGATAAAAAATCAACAATAAATAATTCGGTTCGTTCCCCCAAACTAAAACCTCTCTTACTTGTTCAATAATGGGCACAAGAGGGTTCATTTGCATAATCACTTGGTAATCTTCAGGGAGGGATGATACAGGATAAAATATTGCAGATAGAAACATGAGCATAGTAATCACCACACCGATCACCTGTGATATATCACGCAAATACACGCCGAGGGAAGCCAGCGCCCAGGAAATCCCCATCGAAAAAACAATCAATGGAAAAACAACGACGGGAAAATAGAGTACTGTTAAATGAGGAACACCAAAGAATATACAATAAAATATTAGCCATACGAACAGGCTTATCAACCCATGAAACAAGGCAGCACCGAGTATCACCCAAGGCAAAATCTCTAAAGGAAAAACAACCTTCTTCACATAATTAACATTGGACAACACCAGATCCGGAGCACGACTAGCACATTCAGCAAAAATATTGAATACTATGAGGCCCGCAAACAGAACAAGAGCGTATTCTGTTTTAGACCCACCACTTCCCGCCCCCCAACGCGCATTGAAAACCACACTAAAAACGAAAGTGTAAACTGCAAGCATTAATATTGGATTAAAAAATGACCAAAGCAGACCAAAACTGGAGCCCCGATATCGCCCTAATATCTCTCGCTTCGTGAGCGTGTTAATAAGAGATCGATTACGCCAATAACTCGCAACCATTTCTATAGGAGAGTAGGAAAAATTTTGCATTAATCAAAAACCTCAGCCTGAGCCAGTAACGAACCCTGCAGATCCTTTGCTGATAGCGCTGGAGGCTCATTTATTGGCCACTCTATAGCTAGAGCAGGGTCATTCCATAGAATCGATCGTTCATGCGAAGGCGCATAGTAATCCGTTGTTTTATAAAGAAACTCTGCAGTATCCGAGAGCACAACAAAACCATGAGCGAAACCTTCAGGCACCCACAGTTGCTTCTTGTTTTCCGCAGAAAGATAAGCACCCACCCACTGCCCAAATGTCGCAGAGCTACGACGAATATCCAAAGCAACATCAAACACTTCGCCTTGTACAACGCGCACTAACTTTCCTTGAGTCTGATGCATCTGATAGTGCAGACCACGCAACACTCCTTTGACCGAACGAGAGTGATTGTCCTGCACGAACTGTATCGAGCGGCCGATAGCCTCTTCAAAGGAGCGATGGTTGAAGCTCTCAAAAAAGAACCCACGATCATCACCAAACACTTTCGGCTCAAATAACAATACGTCAGCTATAGCTAATGGTGTCACTTTCATCAGTAAATTGTCTCGTGGAGCAGGCGTTTGAGGTATTGGCCGTAACCGTTCTTGAGCAACGGTGCGGCCAGGCGCTCCAGTTGCTCTGCATCGATCCAGTTCTGACGGAAGGCGATCTCTTCAGGGCAAGCGACTTTAAGGCCCTGGCGGTGCTCAAGCGTAGCAATGAAATGGCTGGCCTCGAGCAGTGAGTCGTGGGTACCCGTATCCAGCCAAGCATAGCCACGACCCATTATTTCTACCGATAGCTCACCTTGCTCCATATAGACACGGTTAAGATCGGTAATTTCTAGTTCACCGCGAGGAGACGGCTTGATGCTTTTGGCGATATCGACGACTTGTTTATCGTAGAAATAAAGCCCGGTTACGGCATAGTTGGACTTTGGCTGAGTTGGCTTCTCTTCCAAGCTGATCGCCTTGCCCTGACCGTCAAACTCGACAACGCCATAGCGCTCTGGGTCATTGACGTGATATGCAAAGACACTGGCGCCCTCTCGTCGCACCATTGCGCTTTGCAACAGCTCATTAAAATGGTGGCCGTGATAGATGTTGTCGCCCAGCACCAGCGCCGACGGATCGTTGCCGATAAAGTCCTCACCGATGATGAAAGCCTGGGCCAGGCCATCCGGGGAAGCCTGTACGGCGTAGGAAAGATTCAAACCCCAGTGACTGCCGTCACCCAGCAGCTGTTCGAAACGCGGGGTGTCCTGTGGGGTGGAAATGATCAGGATGTCGCGAATCCCCGCCAGCATCAGCGTGGTCAGCGGGTAGTAGATCATCGGCTTGTCGTAAACCGGCAGCAATTGCTTGGAGATTGCCAAGGTTGCAGGGTGCAGGCGTGTGCCTGAACCACCGGCCAAAATGATTCCTTTACGTTTAAGCATGTTCATTTCTCTAGAATTTCTTTAAGCATCCGTGCCACGCCGTCCTGCCATTCAGGCAGGCGCAGTGAGAAGGCATTCTGCAGTTTTTGAGTGTTGAGTCGGGAGTTGCCCGGGCGTTTGGCCGGCGTCGGGTAGGCCGCGGTGGTGATCGCGCCCACCTTGGCCGGTTCGACCTTGAGCTGCACGCCAGCCGCTTGCGCCTGTTCGAGCACGAAGCGGGCATAGCGGTGCCAGGTGGTCTCGCCTGCGGCGGCGAGGTGATACACCCCGCCCAACGACGGGTTCGAGCCCAGAGTGCGGATCGCGTGCGCGGTGACGTCGGCCAGCAAGTCCGCCCCAGTGGGCGTACCAAACTGGTCGTCAATCACGTTCAGGCTGTCGCGCTCAATGGCCAGGCGCAGCATGGTCTTGGCGAAGTTGTTACCGCGTGCTGCGTAGACCCAGCTGGTACGCAAGATCAGGTGCGCACAGCCGCTGGCCTGGATGGCCTGCTCGCCCTGCAGCTTGGTCGTCCCGTAGACGCTCAGCGGGCCGACCGGGTCGCTTTCCAGCCACGGCGTGTCGCCGGTGCCGGCGAACACGTAGTCGGTGGAATAGTGCACCAGCAAGGCGTTCAGCTTCAGCGCCTCGGCGGCGAGTACCGCCGGGGCCTCTGCGTTGACACGCAGGGCCTGGGCGGGCTCGCTTTCGGCTTTATCGACGGCGGTGTAGGCCGCTGCATTGACGATGACGTCAGGTGCAAACCGTTGCACGGTGGCGGCCAGCCCCTGCAGATCATTGAGGTCGCCGCAGTAGTCCGGGCTTTTTGAGTCGAGCGCAAGCACTTGGCCCAAAGGGGCCAAGCTGCGTTGAAGCTCCCATCCCACTTGGCCATTTTTGCCAAGTAGAAGGATCCTCATGCCGAACGCTCGGCGTAGTTCTTTTCGACCCATTCGCGGTACGAACCCGATTGGATATTGCTTACCCAATCCTGGTTGTCCAGGTACCACTCTACGGTTTTGCGAATACCCGTCTCGAACGTCTCAGCCGGCTTCCAGCCCAACTCACGCTCCAGTTTGCGTGCGTCGATGGCATAACGGCGGTCATGGCCTGGGCGATCGGTCACGTAAGCAATCTGGTCGCTGTAAGGCTTGCCATCCGCTTGAGGACGCAGCTCATCGAGCAAGGCGCAAACGGTGTGGACGATGTCCAGGTTTGGCTTTTCGTTCCAGCCGCCGACGTTATAAACCTCACCCACAGTGCCGGCTTCCAGTACACGGCGGATAGCGCTGCAGTGGTCTTTAACGTACAACCAGTCACGAATTTGCTGACCGTCGCCGTACACCGGCAGGGCTTTGCCTGCCAGTGCGTTGACGATCATCAACGGAATCAATTTTTCCGGGAAGTGATACGGGCCGTAGTTGTTCGAGCAATTGGTCGTCAGTACCGGCAAGCCATAGGTATGGTGGTAGGCACGTACCAGGTGGTCGCTCGCCGCCTTGCTCGCCGAGTAAGGGCTGTTAGGCTCGTACTGATGAGTTTCGGTGAACGCCGGGTCTTCCTTGGCCAGGGAGCCATAGACTTCATCAGTCGACACATGCAGGAAGCGGAAAGACTGCTGTGCATCAGCGTCCAGTCCTTTCCAGTAGGCGCGCACCGCCTCCAGCAGGCGGAAGGTACCGACGACGTTAGTCTCGATAAAATCTTCCGGGCCATGAATGGAGCGGTCGACGTGCGACTCGGCGGCGAAGTTCAGGATAGCGCGCGGCTGGTGTTCAGCGAGCAGGCGCTGGACCAACTGAGTATCGGCGATATCACCCTGTACGAACACGTGGCGCTTGTCGCCTTCGAGCGAGCTGAGGTTCTCCAGGTTGCCGGCATACGTCAGCTTATCCAGATTAATGACCGGCTCATCCGCCTGGGCTACCCAGTCCAATACAAAGTTTGCACCGATAAAGCCAGCACCGCCGGTTACTAAGATAGTCATTGAGTCAGATCTTTTTCAGTAGTGTTGCAAAAATTAGCCCGAGGTTCCCCATAAACGTCTGCCGATACAAACCAGCAGACCAAAACCCCAGCACTCGTCTAAATAACGTTTGACTCCGCGCACCTTTGAAGCGCGCAAGGGTCGTTCGATGCTCTTCGCAGAGACGATGCTCCATGGCTTCGAGTGCACGAATGTTCTGTTCGTTCCACTCGTAGAAACGTCCTTGAAAGATCATCCGTAGCCGAACCAGGCGAGCTGCCCAGCTGGAGTTGCTGCCAATCAGATTTTCATCATGCTGGCGGTAAAGCATTCGAGGCTCGGGATCGTAGTGAACGACGCCTCCCGCCCCCGTGACGAGCTGATATGCCCACCAATCGTGAGACGGAACGACGACATCCAGCCCCGCCTCCATGATCAACTCACGAGCAGCCTGGTTGAACACCATGGTATTGCCGCCCGCAATGCTCTGAACGAGTGCGTTCGAGAAGTGCGGAGGCAACGTGAACAGCGGCGAATAACCCAGCGTGACACCCGAGTCGCTGACCAGCTGAGTGCGACCACAGTAAAGGGCCGGAACGTCTGAAGGCTGGGTCTGCAACCACTCAATGGCTACCTGCAGCTTCTCGTCATTCCAGATATCGTCCTGATCGCACCAGGCAAAATAATCCGCCTGGATATCGGCGCGACACGTCAACGACAGAAAATTGGCGACAAAGCCTTTCTGAGGACCAGCGACTACGCGCAAGCGGTCGCTGCCCCAACGATTGCTGTACTTCTGGAAGATCTGCGAAGTACTGTCTTTGGAACCGTCGTCAGAAATGACTAATGTCCAGCCGCTATGGCTCTGCCGTTCAATGGAGTCGAGCTGTTCAGCAAGGAACGCTTCACCATTGTACGAGCACATCAAAACCGCGACGTTTGCGAGGCAAACATCGTTAGGCAGAGCATTGGAAAGGCTACGCGATGCGAAAATAGACACAATATCCCTTTGCGAGCGTACTACATATCCTGCAGGGAGGTAGGATATAGGCCACAATAAGGTCGGAATTATTACAGCATTAAATGGTAAGAGCAATCTTACTGATGACCAACGGTCGACGTCCTCGCCCCGCTCAGAGGCTCTAGGATCAGGCGTTGCACCTCTAAACCGGGGGTTTGTGACGCAAGGCGGCCTAAATGACCGGAGGGTAACCTTCCCTGATCCGCCCGCAATGGCTAAATCATGTTAGTGCGCCATCAGTGAATACGCCAAACCACTGCGAATGACCGCGTTCGCCGCGAGCCGAAAACCTGCTTATCCCGGTCGCCCGCCCTGCAAACGCCGAAGAGGGTATAGCGCATATTCAGTTATGATGCGTCGACAACGCCTAACGGAAGTGCGACTGACCTATATCAACGAACGCTGAATAGCTGCAGTTGCGCACTGGCTGACGAACCCGATCCACTTCATTATCACGCTCACAACAATCCATCGGTTGACTCTACACATCACTTATCGGCTCTTATTCAACAAGAGCAATAGAACAACTTTGTCAAATGAAAAATAAGCAGCGTTGAAACTGGAGCTCGAATGAATACCAAGACCATCGCGATTATCGGCGCAGGCTTCTGCGGCTCGACGCTGGCCGTACACTTGTTGCGTCACCCGCCGGTCACCGCCTTGAAAATTCTGTTGATCAGCCGCCCTGGCAGCATGGCCCGCGGGGTTGCCTACAGCACCCGCGCCCGCGCCCATGTGCTCAACGTGCCCGCCGGCAGAATGAACGCCCTCGCCGGTGAAGACGACAGCTTTTATGACTACGTTAAACGCCACGCCCCAACTGCGACACCCGGCTCCTTCGTAGAGCGGCGCGTCTATGGCGATTACCTGGAAGCGCTGCTGAAGGACGCCATCAGCCGCGCGCCGCAGGGTTGTGAGCTGCACGAGGTGATTGGCGAAGTGGTCAAGATAGTCCCCCAGCCCAATGCAAACGGCGCACTGCTCTTGATGGATAACGGAGAGCATTATCGCGCCGACAGCATCGTTTTGAGCATTGGCAGCTGTGCACGCCAGGAACCGGCTATCGCCCCGCAATATCGACAGTTCTACGCAAGCCCGGGCTACGTGCATGACCCATGGCAACCCGGCGCACTGGATGGCATCAGTGCCAATGACCCCGTCTTCCTGATCGGTAGCGGGCTGACCATGCTGGATGTCGTGCTCGACTTACGTGATCGAGGGCACAAAGGCACTATTCAAGCCGTCTCACGCCGTGGCCTGCTGCCCCAACCGCACCGCGAATTGAATGCACACCCCGCTTACGACGAGGGGCTGTCACAGCACATGTTGACCGATTGCAGGGTGCGTCATTACGTACGCGCAGTCCGTGACGCGGTCAGGCTGCACGCTCAAAGCGCAGGAGACTGGCGCGACATCATCGGTGGATTGAGGTCGGCCACCCAGCAACTGTGGCAGGCCTTGCCGCTCGATGAACGCCGACGATTCTTGCGGCATATACGCCCTTACTGGGACGCCCATCGCCATCGTTGTGCACCCCAACCCGGCGCCCGCATGCACGAAGAACTCGCCAGCGGCCAGCTCAAGCTGTTGGCCGGGCGCATCGTCGGCTACGCGTCAAACCCTCAGGGCGTAAGCGTTTCAGTACGCCGTCGTGGCGCCAGCACCGAGGAACAGTTGCAGGTTAAAGCGGTGATCAATTGCACGACGCCAGCCCTGGACCTGCGCCAATTGGACGACCCTCTGCTCAAATCCCTGCGCGCAGATGGCCTGTTAGTGCCTGACGCACTCGGAACCGGGATGGATATCGCCCCTTCAGGCGCGCTGCTCGATTGCAATGCCGTGCCGTCAGACTGGCTGTACTACGTCGGCCCCTTCCTCCAGGCGCGAGACTGGGAAGCCACCGCAGTACCCGAACTGCGCGACTACGTGAAAAGCATGGCGCAGACGCTGACGACTGCGCTCACTCGACAATAGATCGCAGACCTGACGGGCGCGCGCTTTCGCGGGCCCCCGTCAGCGTTGAGGCAGTGCTCAGCACCTCACTCAACGTCTACCAAACACAAACCCCAACCCGACGATGATCAACCCCATCCCCAACACGCTTAACAGCGCGAGCCGGTTACCAAAGATCAGGTAATCCATCACCGCCGTCACTGCTGGCACCAGATAGAACAAACTGGTGACATTCACCAGATTGCCACGCGCGATCAGACGGTACAGCAGCAGCGTCGCCAGTAACGACACCACCAGCCCCATCCATAGCACCGGCAGGTAAAAGTTGGCGCTTTGTTCAAAGTGGAAAGGTTGGAACGGTACAAACACGGCACACAGCAGCAACCCCGCCAGATACTGCACGGGCAGCGTACCGAGAGGGTTGTCGGTGATGCGTTTTTGCATGATCGAGCCAAACGTCATGCTCGCCAGCGCCAGCAGGCCGAACAGCATCCCGGCCAGGGACATGCCCGACAACCCAATGCCCTGATAGACCACCATGATCAACCCCGCCAGCCCCAGTCCAAGACCGAACATCCGGCGTAACGAACGCTGACGTTCCACCAGCACCACCGTGAGTATCGGCTGCACCCCCATGATGGTGGCCATCACGCCGGGAGTGACTTTAAGGTCCAGCGCCAGCAGATAGAAAATCTGATACGCGCCTAACAGCACCAGCCCCGTCGCCGCCGCATAGAGCATGGGCTTGCCGGGGCGTGGCAGTTTCAACCTGAGGATCGGCACCAGAACCACCAACCCGGCCAGGGCGATGGCAAAGCGAATCAGCAGAAAGGCAAAGGGCGAAGCATGGGCCAACCCCCACTTGGAGAATATCGCCCCGCTGCTCCACAACAGGACAAACAGGCTCGTCGAGGCCGCCGCGGCCACGGATTGTTTCGAAAGAACAGACATGGTTACCACCTGCAATCAGGCAAAAAAGCCAATTCAGCCAAGGCTGAAACTCAGTAGGTTTTTTTCAGGCGGGCACAGGGGACAGCGAATCGCTGATCAGCCCGCAATGCCAACACCCGGCGGTGATACGACTGCGTACACCGGCGTGCTACTGACAGGTGGGGGGTAGTGACTGATCTGCGCAGGCTGTTTATTCCCGCACGGCACGACCACAGCGCTGACCGCTGAATCGACTACCGCTATGCGCTGGGAAGCTGGCATGTGCTGATCTTTTTTGAAGGGATAACGACGCGCCGACTATAACCAGCCGCCTTCCTGTTTTGCAATCACTTCACCCAGGCGCCGTGCGGGGAAGAGTTTTCATGCCTGCGAACAAGCCCGGTCGCTATAATGCCGGCCAGTTTTTTTGAAGGATTTCACATGATCGCTTTGCCCTGGCTGTACCTGGTGCTTCTCTCTATTGGCTATGTATTGGCCTTGACCTACGGGCAATTGGGCATGTTGGCGGCGGTCTCGGTGGCCATGCTGCTGATCGCCGGGTACGCCGTACGCCAGCAACGCAGCCCTTGGGCGCGCTACCTCGGGCACGGCTTGTTCGTGGTACTGGCCCTGGGCCTGGCGATGCACTGGCTGCCGGGTTTCTACAACGGCCGCGGCATCGCGCCCGAGCGCCTGACACCGGACGCGGTGCCGTTTTCGATGTACCTGAACCAGGACAAACCGCTGATCGGCTTCTGGCTCCTACTCGCTTGCCCATGGATTGTGGCGCGCCGCTCGTTGCGCCTGTCGATCTGCGTCGCCGCCCTGGCGGTGACCCTGACAGCAGTGGCAGCGCTGGGTGGCGCCGCGTTGCTGGGGATGATCAGTTGGGCCCCCAAATGGCCGGAACAAGCGTGGCTGTGGGTGCTGAATAACCTGCTGCTGGTGACCCTGGTCGAAGAAGCGTTGTTTCGCGGCTATATCCAGGGCGGCCTGAGCCAACGCTTCAAACACCTGCCCTACGGGGAAAACCTGGCATTGCTGCTGGCCTCGCTATTATTCGGCCTGGTGCACCTGGGCGCAGGTTGGCATTGGGTGCTGCTGGCGAGCATTGCAGGCGTCGGTTATGGGCTGGCCTATCGCTTTGGCGGCCTGGGCGCAGCGATCGCCACGCACTTTGGCTTGAACCTGCTCCACTTCGGTTTGTTTACCTACCCGATGCTGGCCGGTTGATTGTTGCAAAAATAAGTTAAATAAATACCCGCAATGGCCGACAACCCATCAAAGCCTTGCGGATTGAACAATCATGCGTAATAACCAACCCGTTACCCAGCGCGAACGTACCTTCCCCGCTCAGCAACGGTTGATCTCCACCACAGACGCCAAAGGCGTGATTACCTACTGCAACGACGCCTTCGTCGAAATCAGTGGGTTCACCCGCGACGAACTGGTCCGCGCGCCGCACAACCTGGTACGTCACCCGGATGTTCCGCCGGCCGTGTTCGCGCACATGTGGTCCACGCTCAAACAAGGCTTGCCATGGATGGGCATCGTTAAGAACCGCTGCAAGACGGGCGATCACTACTGGGTTAACGCCTACGTGACGCCGGTCTTCGATGGCAACCAGGTGATCGGCTACGAATCGGTGCGTATCAAGCCCACCGCCGAGCAGATCCGACGGGCCGAAGCGCTCTATCAACGCATCAACCAGGGCAAGTCGGCCGTGCCTCAGCGCGACAAGTGGCTACCGGTGCTGCAGGACTGGCTGCCGTTTATTCTGGTCAGCCAGTTGAGCTTCATGATCGGTGCCTCGCTCAACTCCCACTGGGGCTTTGCCCTCGCGGCGGGTTTGTCGGTGCCGCTGGGCCTGCTCGGCCTGAGCTGGCAGCAGCGCGGCCTCAAGCGCTTGCTGCGCCTGGCCGAGCAGACCACGTCCGACCCGTTGATCGCACAGATGTATACCGACAGCCGTGGCGCACAAGCGCGACTGGAGATGTCGATCCTCAGCCAGGAAGCGCGCCTGAAGACGTGTCTTACCCGCTTGCAGGACACTGCCGAGCACCTCAACGACCAGGCAGCGCAGTCCAACACCCTGGCGCACAACAGCTCCAGTGGCCTGGAACGTCAGCGCGTGGAAACCGAACAGGTGGCCACCGCCGTCAACCAGATGGCGGCGACCACCCAGGAAGTCGCCAGCCATGTGCAGCGCACCGCCGACGCCACCCAGGAAGCCAATCGCCTGACCGGTCGCGGCCGCGACATCGCCGGGGAAACCCGCGAGGCGATACAGCGCCTGTCGGTCGCCGTGGGCGAAACCGGTGTGACCGTCACGCAATTGGCCAAGGACAGCGATGAAATCGGCGGCGTGGTCGACGTGATCAAAGGCATCGCCGACCAGACCAACCTGCTGGCGCTGAACGCCGCCATCGAAGCGGCGCGCGCCGGTGAGATGGGCCGTGGTTTTGCGGTAGTGGCCGACGAAGTCCGTCAACTGGCGCAGCGCACCGCTGAATCCACCGGGCAGATCCATGCCCTGATCGCCAAGCTGCAGCAGACCGCCGCCGCTGCGGTGCAAACCATGGACGCCGGGCATCGCCAGGCCGAAGAAGGCGTGGCACGGGTGATGGAGGCAGATCAGGCCTTGGTAGGCATCAGTGAGGCCGTGGCCAACATCACCGACATGACCACCCAGATCGCCGCAGCCACCGAGGAGCAAAGCGCGGTGGCCGAAGAGATCAGCCGCAACATCAGCACGATTGCGCTGTTGGCGGATCAGACCTCGGAACAGGCGATGAACTCGGCGCAGTTGAGCGAAGAGCTGACCCACACGGCGAATACCCAGTATTCACTGGTCGAGCGCTTCAACCGGTAAACCGCTCTCGCGAGCAAGCCCGCTCACACATTGGAAATGCATTCCAAATGTGCGAGCGGGCTTGCTCGCGAAGGGGCCCCTAACAGGCACCCAGAAACTCAGCGACTTTCACCGCCGCAGCCTGCAAATGCTGCTCATGACTAAACCCCGACGCCTTCAGCGGCTTCAAATCATGATCGCCCGCCACCCGCCACATCACCTCGATGCTCGGCGACAGCTCATACCCTTGCACCGCCGCCCGATTACCCAGCGCATCGCGCTCGCCCTGCACTATCAACGTCGGCGTCTTCAGCCCGGCCAGATGCTCGACCCGTGGCTTTTCCGGCTTGCCCACCGCATAGAACGGATAGCCCAGGCACACCAACCCATCGGCGCCCAACTCATCGGCCACAATACTGGCCATGCGCCCGCCCATCGACTTGCCGCCGATGGCCAGTTTCCCAGCGACATGACGTCGCACCACGGCATACACCTCACGCCAACATTCCAGCAGCTTCGGCGCCGGGTTGGGTGGTCGTTTACCCCCATCCGCACGGCGTTGAACCATGTAGGGAAACTCGAAGCGCAACACGTTCACGCCATGCCCGGCAAGGCGTGCAGCCATGTCGCTCATAAAGGCTGAGTCCATCGGCGCGCCAGCACCATGAGCCAGGATCAGCGTCACCGGCGCACGCGCGATCGACCCCGTCGCGGCATCCCACAACCAGCCATGTTCCCGTACACACTGCGCCCATTGATCCCCGTCAATACTGGCCTTGTGCTCTTTGCTCATGCTTGCCTCGCTTTTTAGTCTGCCTATAACTCCAGCCCAAGTGCCGCATTTGCTTGGGTTGAACCGTGGATGGGGAACCATGAACACTACTTTAAGTACCGCCTATAACTACAAGGTGGTCCGCCAATTCGCCATTATGACGGTGGTGTGGGGCATCGTCGGCATGGGGCTCGGGGTTTTTCTCGCCGCCCAATTGGTTTGGCCTGCACTCAACTTTGACTTGCCCTGGACCAGCTTCGGCCGCTTGCGCCCGCTGCACACCAACGCGGTGATCTTTGCCTTTGGTGGCTGCGCGCTGTTCGCCAGCTCCTTCTACTCGGTGCAGCGCACCTGCCAGACGCAGCTGTTCGCGCCGAAAATTGCCGCGTTCTGCTTCTGGGGTTGGCAATTGGTGATCGTGCTGGCAGCCATCAGCTTGCCGCTGGGCTACACCACTTCCAAGGAATACGCCGAGCTGGAATGGCCGATCGCTATCCTTATCGCCGTCGTTTGGGTCGCCTATGGCGTCGTGTTCTTCGGCACAGTGATGAAGCGCAAGACCAAGCACATCTACGTCGGTAACTGGTTCTTCGGTGCGTTCATCATCACCGTGGCCATCCTGCATATCGTCAACCACGCCTCTCTGCCAGTGAGCTGGACCAAGTCCTACTCGGCCTATGGCGGTGCCACAGATGCCATGGTGCAGTGGTGGTATGGACATAACGCGGTAGGCTTTTTCCTCACTGCCGGTTTCCTCGGGATGATGTACTACTTCGTGCCCAAACAGGCCGAGCGGCCGGTGTACTCCTATCGCCTGTCCATCGTGCACTTCTGGGCCCTGATCACCCTGTACATCTGGGCCGGCCCGCACCACCTGCACTACACCGCACTGCCGGACTGGGCACAGTCGCTGGGCATGGTGATGTCGCTGGTACTGCTGGCACCGAGCTGGGGCGGCATGATCAACGGCATGATGACCCTGTCGGGCGCCTGGCATAAGTTGCGCAGCGACCCGATTCTGCGCTTCCTGGTGGTGTCCCTGGCCTTCTACGGCATGTCGACGTTCGAAGGGCCGATGATGGCCATCAAGACGGTCAACGCCCTCTCCCACTACACCGACTGGACCATCGGCCACGTACACGCCGGCGCCCTCGGTTGGGTGGCGATGATCTCCATCGGCGCGCTCTACCACATGATCCCGAAAGTCTTCGGCCGCGAGCAGATGTACAGCCTCGGCCTGATCAACGCGCACTTCTGGCTGGCCACGATCGGCACCGTGCTCTACATCGCCTCGATGTGGGTCAACGGCATCGCCCAGGGCCTGATGTGGCGTGCGATTAACGAAGATGGCACGTTGACCTACTCCTTCGTCGAAACCCTGGTGGCCAGCCACCCTGGCTTCATCGTGCGACTGGTGGGCGGGGCAATCTTCCTCAGCGGCATGTTGCTGATGGCTTACAACACGTGGCGCACCGTACGTTCGGCGCAACCGGCCGAAGTCGTCGCTTCTGCGCAGATGGCCTGAGGAGTCAGTGATGAAACACGAAACGATTGAAAAGAACGTCGGCCTGCTGATGCTGCTGATGGTGCTCGCCGTGAGCATCGGCGGCCTGACCCAGATCGTCCCGCTGTTCTTCCAGGACGTCACCAACAAACCGGTGGAAGGCATGAAGCCCTACACCGCGCTGCAACTGGAAGGCCGCGACATCTATATCCGCGAAGGCTGTGTGCAGTGCCACTCGCAGATGATCCGCCCGTTCCGCGCCGAAACCGAACGCTACGGCCACTACTCGGTCGCCGGCGAAAGCGTCTGGGACCACCCGTTCCTGTGGGGCTCCAAGCGCACTGGGCCGGACCTGGCGCGCGTCGGCACGCGCTACTCGGATGACTGGCACCGCGCGCATTTATACAACCCGCGCAACGTCGTGCCGGAATCGAAAATGCCGGCGTATCCATGGTTGGTCACCGCCCCCGTCGACAGCAGCCACACCGAGACCAAGTTGCACGTCATGCGCACGCTCGGCGTGCCGTACACCGACGAGGACATCAGCGGCGCCGTCGCCAGCCTCAAAGGCAAAACCGAGATGGACGCGCTGGTTTCTTACCTGCAAGTGCTCGGCACTGCCATCAAGAGCAAGAGGTGAGCCATGGGATTTGAATTCGATGCGGGCACCATCCGCGGCCTGGGCACACTGGTCGTCGCCATCGCCTTTATCGGCCTGTCGCTGTGGGTGTTCAACAACCGGCGCAACGAGGCGTTCGAGCAGGCACGCCTGCTGCCTTTCGCCGATGAACCTTCGCCATCCGACGCTCAAGAAGAGCCTGCAACAAGGAGCACTCGCCCATGACGACCTTCTGGAGTACATGGATCTGCGTATTGACCCTCGGCAGCCTGATCGGCCTGACCTGGCTGCTGATCGGCACCCGCAAGGGCGAGACCAAGGGCAGCGTCGACCAGACCATGGGCCATGCCTTCGACGGCATTGAGGAATACGATAACCCGCTGCCCCAGTGGTGGTTCATGCTGTTCGCCGGCACCCTGGTGTTTGCGGTCGGCTACCTGATCCTCTACCCGGGCCTGGGCAACTGGAAAGGCGTGTTGCCGGGCTATGAGAACGGATGGACCTCGGCCAAGGAATGGGACAAGGAAATGGCCAAGGCCGATACCAAGTTCGGGCCGATCTTCGCCAAGTTCGCCGCCATGCCGGTGGAAGAAGTTGCCAAGGACCCGCAAGCGCTGAAGATGGGCGGTCGCCTGTTCGCCTCCAACTGCGCGGTGTGCCACGGCTCGGATGCCAAGGGCGCGTATGGCTTCCCGAACCTGGCGGACAACCTCTGGCGCTGGGGCGGTTCGGCTGACGCGATCAAGACGACCATTCTGAATGGTCGCCACGCGGCGATGCCGGCCTGGGGCGAGATACTGGGTGAGGATGGTGTGAAAAACGTCGCCGCCTTTGTGCGCCACGACCTGGCCAAGCTGCCCTTGCCCGCTGACAGCACCGCGGATCTGGCGGCCGGTCAAGCCGCATTCAACACCACCTGCGTGGCGTGCCACGGGCCACAAGGCCACGGCACCGAAGCCATGGGTGCGCCGAACCTGACCGAGCCTGCCGGTTTTATCTACGGCACCAGCCTGGCGCAATTGCAGCAGACCATCCGCCATGGCCGCCAAGGTCAGATGCCGGCGCAGGACGTGCTGCAAGGCAACGACAAAGTGCACCTGCTCGCCGCCTATGTTTACAGCCTGTCCCACAACGCTGATGGCGCAACGCCAGAAAGCCACGCTGAGTAACCTCTGACTGCCGCCCCTGTTCGGGGCGGCAACTTTTGCGTTTTACGCGACCAAGTGTCGCACCCTTCCCCACCGCAACTTTCCCCTCCTGCCATTCGGGTCTACGCTTGTTCCCACAGTGGATCGGTATTGACCGGTCGACGGCCGATTTGCACTCGATGGGTTGAACATTTTTGCAGGGTGACAGGCGCAAAGGCTGGCAGTGACCGGCTATCGTGCCACTGACCACTCGTCACCTCGATAGCGTGTTTACACACACCAAGTTACAAGTCCCCGCCAGCAATAAATTTTCCTGTCCACTCGATCAGCTTTCTATTTCCGATTTTGTCCTTACGTAAAACATGGAAAGGGCGCAGAATCTGGCGTGGAACGCATTGATACAGGTCAGTCATTGCGTTGCAATGGCCCCTCGCTTTCTACATACTTGCGGCCGATTTTACCTATAAAAAAACCTAAACCGTGGAACCTTAGAATGAGCACAGCAATCAGTCCGACTGCTTATAACTATAAGGTAGTCCGCCAGTTCGCCATCATGACGGTGGTCTGGGGGATCCTTGGCATGGGGCTCGGGGTGTTTATCGCCTCGCAACTGGTTTGGCCGGAATTGAATTTCGGTTTGCCATGGACGACCTTTGGCCGCCTGCGCCCGCTGCACACCAACCTGGTGATTTTTGCCTTCGGTGGGTGTGCGTTATTTGCCACTTCCTACTATGTCGTGCAGCGAACCTGCCAGACGCGACTGATCTCCGACGGCCTCGCGGCTTTCACCTTCTGGGGCTGGCAAGCCGTTATCGTCGGTGCGATCGTGACCCTGCCGCTGGGCTACACCACCACCAAGGAATACGCCGAGCTGGAATGGCCAATCGCCATTTTGCTGGCCATCGTCTGGGTGACCTACGCCCTGGTGTTCTTCGGCACCATCGTCAAGCGCAAGACCAAGCACATCTATGTCGGTAACTGGTTCTACGGTGCCTTCATCCTGGTGACGGCGATGCTGCACATCGTCAACCACGCGTCGCTGCCGGTCAGCCTGTTCAAGTCCTATTCGGCGTATGCCGGTGCGACCGACGCGATGATCCAGTGGTGGTACGGCCACAACGCCGTAGGCTTCTTCCTCACCACCGGCTTCCTGGGGATGATGTACTACTTCGTGCCCAAACAGGCCGAACGCCCCATTTACTCGTATCGCCTCTCTATCGTGCACTTCTGGGCATTGATCACCCTGTACATCTGGGCCGGTCCTCACCACCTGCACTACACCGCGCTGCCGGACTGGGCGCAATCGCTGGGCATGGCGATGTCGATCATCCTGCTGGCCCCAAGCTGGGGCGGCATGATCAACGGCATGATGACCCTGTCGGGCGCCTGGCATAAGCTGCGCACCGACCCGATCCTGCGTTTTCTGGTGGTGTCGCTGGCGTTCTACGGCATGTCGACCTTCGAAGGGCCGATGATGGCGATCAAGACCGTCAACTCCCTGTCCCACTACACCGACTGGACCATCGGCCACGTACATGCCGGCGCCCTCGGTTGGGTGGCGATGATCTCCATCGGCGCGCTGTATCACATGATCCCCAAACTGTTCGGCCGTGCGCAGATGCACAGTGTCGGGCTGATCAACACCCACTTCTGGCTGGCCACCATCGGCACCGTGCTCTACATCGCCTCGATGTGGGTCAACGGCATCACCCAGGGCCTGATGTGGCGTGCGATCAACGATGACGGCACCCTCACTTACTCCTTCGTCGAAGCGCTGCAAGCCAGCCACCCGGGCTACATCGTCCGCGCCATCGGTGGTGCGTTCTTTGCCAGCGGCATGCTGTTCATGGCCTACAACGTCTGGCGCACCGTGCGTGCTTCCGACCCGGTAGAAGCCGAAGCCGCCACCAAGATCGCCGTTGTGGGAGCTCACTGATGAAGCATGAAGTAGTCGAGAAGAACATCGGCCTGCTGGCCTTCTTCATGGTCATCGCCGTGAGCATCGGCGGCCTGACCCAGATCGTTCCGCTGTTTTTCCAGGACGTGACCAACAAACCCGTAGAAGGCATGAAGCCGCGCCCAGCGCTGGAAGTTGAAGGCCGTGACGTGTTCATCGCCAACGGCTGTGTGGGTTGCCATTCGCAAATGATCCGTCCGTTCCGTGCCGAAACCGAACGCTACGGCCACTACTCGGTGGCCGGGGAAAGCGTCTGGGACCACCCGTTCCTGTGGGGTTCCAAACGGACCGGCCCGGACCTGGCCCGTGTCGGCGGTCGTTACTCCGATGACTGGCAGCGTGCGCACTTGTACAACCCGCGCAACGTGGTGCCTGAATCGAAAATGCCGGCGTACCCGTTCCTCGTGGAAAACAAGCTCGACGGCAAGGACACCGCGAAGAAACTCGAAGTCTTGCGCACCCTGGGCGTGCCCTACACCGATGAAGACATCGCCGGTGCAGCCGCCGCCGTGAAGGGCAAGACCGAAATGGACGCATTGGTGGCCTACCTGCAAGGCCTTGGCACCATCATCAAAAGCAAACGGTGATCTTCATGGATATCGGGATGATTCGAGGCCTGGGCACCGTTGTCGTGATGGTGGCCTTCATCGGCCTGGCATTGTGGGTGTTCAGCCCGCGGCGCAAGTCGGAGTTTGACGACGCGACCATGCTGCCCTTTGCAGATGATCCCGAAGCCATCAAGCACGTCGAGCAAGCTTCTAGGAGTAACAAAGAATGACTACGTTCTGGAGTCTGTACGTCACAGTCCTCAGTCTGGGTACCATTTTCGCCCTGACCTGGCTGCTGCTGTCGACCCGCAGGGGGCAGCGCGCCGAACAAACGGACGAGACCGTCGGTCACTCGTTCGACGGCATTGAGGAGTACGACAACCCGTTGCCGAAATGGTGGTTCATGCTATTCGTCGGCACCATCATCTTCGCCCTTGGCTACCTGGCGCTGTACCCCGGCCTGGGCAACTGGAAGGGCCTGCTGCCGGGCTACAACTACCTCGACAACGACAAGCAAACCCCGTTCGCCAATGGCCAGACCGGCTGGACCGGCGTGCATGAATGGGAAAAGGAAATGGCCAAATCGGACGCCAAGTTCGGGCCGATCTTCGCCAAGTTTGCCTCAATGCCGATTGAAGACGTGGCCAAAGACCCGCAAGCCTTGAAGATGGGTGGCCGCCTGTTCGCCTCCAACTGTTCGGTATGCCACGGTTCCGACGCCAAGGGCGCCTACGGCTTCCCTAACCTGACCGATGCCGACTGGCGCTGGGGCGGCGAGCCGGCCACCATCAAGGAAACCATCATGAAGGGCCGCCATGCGGTGATGCCGGCCTGGGCCGAAGTCATCGGCGAGCAAGGCGTGGCCGACGTGGCGGGTTTTGTGGTGACCAACCTCGACGGCCGCAAACTGCCGGAAGGTGCCAAGGCCGACGTAGCCAACGGCGCGAAACTCTTCGCCGCCAACTGCGTGGCCTGCCACGGCCCTGCCGGTAAAGGCACCCCAGCGATGGGCGCGCCGGACCTGACCCACCCGGGTGCATTCATCTACGGTTCGAGTTTTGCGCAACTGCAGCAAACCATTCGTTATGGCCGTCAGGGCCAGATGCCTGCGCAGGAGTTGTTGCAGGGGAATGACAAGGTGCACTTGCTGGCGGCGTATGTTTACAGCTTGTCTCATGGGGATAAGCCAGCCGATCCAAAGTGACACGTTAAAATCACAAAAGCCCTGCCGATGTTGAATCCGCAGGGCTTTTTGTATGGTGAGGGTCTGGCACCCTCACTCAGCGGCCATAGACGATTTATCGAGCGTCCGCGCCAGCCGTTGTTACCTCATGTTCCCTCAACATTGCGTCCATGTAGGCACGGATGTCCTGCCGGTCAAACTTACCGTTGCGCTCGCCTTTGTCATCCAGATCCAGGGACGCCGTGAAACCGCCACGCTTGAGCACTTCCAAAGCGAGCACTTGGTCCGACGAGGTAAATTTGTTTCCAGCCATACCCATGGCGATGTATCCCAAAAATTCTACCGTCAAAAACCCCCTGTTTTCAGGGTCCTCCAATCGGTCAAATTCGTTACCCAAAAGCTTGCCCAACTCATACCTGTCCATGCTGGCGTACAGATCAGACATCTCTCGCAGCGTTGCACGTGCAAAATTGGAGTCTACAGGCGAAGGTGCTGAGGCGTTATAAGTTGCAAGCGTCGAAGAAATATTCAAGTTTTCATCTCATTAGTAAACAATCCCACTCCCAACACAGGTAGTGGGTGACGCATGAGTGCTCTACTTCATCGCCTCAGTTCCGCTATCACATACGGACTTACGCATTACATCGCGCCGCGACACATCTGGCCGGGCCGCCCTGTACTGGATGAGACAGATGTTCAGTCCTGCGGCGCCTCACTGATTAATCCATGGGATGAATGACCTGCCTACCGGCAAAAAACGTCCATACTTGCCAAGTCAATTGATCCAGATCACATATACCATCCATTGATTTCCCCCAACGCGACCAAAGGTCGCACCCGTTGAGCAGCATCAGGGGCGTATCATTACGCCACTGCAAGACCCTATTTTTGACCCCGGCTGGCACGTACTGGCCGAGGCAAATCTCCACCGCCGTGGGATGCAATGATGAGCAACCAAATACCGGTACACGACGTTACCCCGCCTGCCAAAAACGCCAGCAACACGGTCGACCTCTATGCGTCGCGAGAGAAAATCTACACCCGCGCCTTCACCGGCCTGTTCCGCAATTTGCGCATGCTCGGCGGTGCCGGTTTGTTCCTGCTCTACTTCGGCACCGTGTGGCTGAATTGGGGGGGGCACCAGGCCGTTTGGTGGAACCTGCCGGAGCGTAAATTCTTCATTTTTGGCGCGACCTTCTGGCCTCAGGATTTCATCCTGCTCTCGGGCATTCTCATCGTTGCGGCCTTTGGCCTGTTCTTTATCACCGTGTACGCCGGGCGCATCTGGTGTGGGTATACCTGCCCGCAAAGCGTGTGGACGTGGATCTTCATGTGGTGCGAAAAGGTCACCGAAGGCGACCGTAACCAGCGCATCAAACTGGACAAAGCGCCGATGGGCGCCAACAAATTCCTGCGCAAACTCAGCAAGCACACGCTCTGGTTGTTGATCGGTTTTGTCACCGGCATGACCTTCGTCGGCTACTTCTCGCCGATCCGCGAACTGGTGTTTGATTTCTTCACCGGCCAGGCCGATGGCTGGTCGTATTTCTGGGTCGGTTTCTTCACCCTCGCCACCTATGGCAATGCCGGCTGGCTGCGCGAACAGGTGTGTATCTACATGTGCCCGTACGCGCGCTTCCAGAGCGTGATGTTCGACAAAGACACCCTGATCGTGTCCTACGACCCGCGCCGTGGCGAAGTGCGTGGCCCGCGCAAAAAGGGCAGCGACTACCAGGCCGAGGGCCTGGGCGATTGCATCGACTGCACCATGTGCGTGCAGGTGTGCCCCACCGGTATCGACATTCGCGACGGCCTGCAAATCGAGTGCATCGGCTGCGCTGCCTGTATCGACGCCTGCGACAACATCATGGACAAGATGGACTACCCGCGCGGCCTGATCAGCTACACCACCGAGCACAACCTGTCCGGTCAGAAAACCCATAAATTGCGCCCGCGCCTGATCGGGTATGCCCTGGTGTTGCTGGCAATGATCAGCCTGTTGGCCGGCGCATTTTTCATGCGCTCGCTGGTGGGGTTCGACGTCAGCAAGGACCGCGTGCTGTACCGGGAAAACGCTGAAGGGCGCATCGAAAACGTCTACAGCCTGAAAATCATGAACAAGGACCAGCGCGACCACACCTACGTGCTCGACGCCTCGGGCCTGCCGGACCTCAAGCTGCAAGGCCGACGCGAAATCAAGGTTGCGGCCGGGGAAATCTTCAGCATGCCGGTGGAGTTGTCCAGCGCGCCGGAGCAACTGCCGTCGAGTACCAACGAGGTGAAATTCATCCTCAGGGATGCCGATGACGACAGCGTCCACATCGAAGCCAAGAGCCGATTCATCGGCCCACAAGTGCGTTAACCACCCAGTTCGCTAACTAGAGAGCACAACAATGCCCGTCGCTACTGCCGCAAGCCCCTGGTACAAGCACCTTTGGCCCTGGATCATCATTGGTATCCTGACCTGCTCGGTGACCCTGACCTTGTCCATGGTGACCATTGCGGTGAAAAACCCGGACAACCTGGTTAACGACAACTACTACGAAGCCGGCAAGGGGATCAACCGTTCCCTTGACCGCGAACTGCTGGCCCAAACCCTGCAACTGCGCGCCAACGTGCACCTGGACGAGTTGACCGGCGAAGTCGAGTTGCACCTCAGCGGCAACAGCAACCCGAATACCCTGGAGCTGAACCTGATTTCCCCGACCCAGCCGGAGAAGGACCGCAAGATCAACCTGACCCGCAGCGACAGCGAGCCCGGCCGCTACGTCGGCCAGGTGACCGACAAGGTCGAAGGCCGACGCTTCGTGGAACTGCTCGGTGTGGAAGGCGACAAGACCTGGCGCCTGTTTGAAGAAGAACAGGTCAGCCACGATAAGGACTTGCTGTTGGGTGACGAGCCGTTGCAAGGTGCAGAAGACTTGGACAAGTAAGCAACCTGCGCGTCGCGCATCGCGGGCCAGCCTGCTCCCACAAGGACACCATGATCCTGTGCAGGAGCCGGGCTGGCCCGTGATGAGGCCCACCCCGCCACCAAAGATCCAACTCATGACCAGCCCAATTCCCTGCTACCACTGTGCCCTGCCCGTCCCTGCCGGTAGCCGGTTTACCGCCGTGATCCTCGGCGAACGTCGCGAACTGTGCTGCCCAGGCTGCCAGGCGGTGGCCGAAGCCATTGTGGCCGGCGGCCTGGAAAGTTATTACCAGCACCGCAGCGAAGCCTCGGCCAACCCTGAGGCGCTGCCGGTGCAACTGGTGGACGAGCTGGCGCTGTACGACCGTGCCGATGTGCAAAAACCCTTTGTGCGCCACGATGGCGAGCTCGCCGAAACCACTCTGCTGATGGAAGGCATCAGTTGCGCCGCCTGCGGCTGGCTGATCGAGAAACACCTGCGCAGCCTGCCCGCAGTGGCCGAGGCACGCCTGAACCTGTCCAACCATCGCCTGCAAGTGCGCTGGGCCGACGGGCAATTGCCGTTGAGCCAACTGCTCGCTGAGCTGCGTCATATCGGCTATGCCGCCCATCCTTACCAGGCTGACCGTGCCGCCGAGCAACTGGCCGGCGAAAACCGCCTGGCCTTGCGCCAACTGGGCGTGGCGGGGTTGCTGTGGTTCCAAGCGATGATGGCGACCATGGCCACCTGGCCGGAATTCAATATCGACCTGAGCCCGGAGCTGCACGTGATCCTGCGTTGGGTGGCGATGTTTCTGACCACCCCCATCGTGTTCTACAGCTGCGCGCCATTTTTCAAAGGTGCGCTGCGCGACCTGCGCACGCGCCACCTGACCATGGATGTGTCGGTATCCCTGGCCATTGGCGGCGCGTATTTCGCGGGTATTTGGACGGCCATCACCGGCGTCGGCGAGTTGTATTTCGACGCGGTGGGCATGTTCGCGCTGTTCCTGTTGGCCGGCCGCTACCTTGAGCGCCGGGCGCGGGAACGCACGGCCGCCGCCACCGCGCAATTGGTCAACCTGTTGCCCGCCTCTTGCCTGCGCCTCAACGCTGACGGCCAAAGCGAGCGCATCCTGCTCAGTGAGCTGGCGTTGGGCGACCGGGTGCTGGTGCATCCCGGCGCGGTACTGCCAGCGGACGGGGTGATTCTTGACGGCCAATCCAGTATTGATGAATCCCTGCTCACCGGTGAGTACCTGCCACAGCCTCGGCACAGCGGTGATGCAGTCACCGCCGGTACGCTCAACGTCGAAGGCGCACTCACCGTCGAAGTCCGTGCCCTGGGCCATGACACGCGCCTGTCCGCCATCGTGCGCCTGCTGGAACGCGCCCAGGCCGAGAAACCGCGCCTGGCACAAATCGCCGACCGGGCCGCACAGTGGTTCCTGTTGTGTTCGCTGATTGCCGCCGTATTGATCGGCCTGGTGTGGTGGGAGCTGGATGCTTCGCGGGCATTTTGGATCGTGCTGGCGATGCTGGTGGCGACCTGCCCGTGCGCGCTGTCACTGGCCACACCGACCGCCCTCACCGCCGCCACCGGCACGCTGCACACACTCGGCTTGCTGTTGACCCGTGGCCATGTGCTGGAAGGCTTGAATCAAATCGACACGGTGATTTTCGACAAGACCGGTACGCTGACCGAAGGCCGCTTGGCGTTACGCGCGATCCGCCCCTTGAGCGCACTGAACAGTGATGAATGCCTGAGCCTCGCCGCCGCCCTGGAAAACCGCTCCGAACACCCGATTGCCCGGGCGTTCGGCCGAGCGCCGCTGGCCGCCGATGAAGTCCTCAGCTCCCCGGGGCTCGGCCTGGAAGGTCGCGTAGGCGAACGCCAGTTGCGCATCGGCCAGCCCGGTTTTGTCTGCGAACTGAGTGGCTGCCAAATTCCCGAGTCGCCGGATGAGGCCGGGCAATGGCTGCTGCTGGGCGACCGTCGTGGCGCACTTGCCTGGTTCGTGCTGGATGACCGCCTGCGCAGCGACGCGCCAGCCCTGCTGGCCGCGTGCAAGGCACGGGGCTGGCGCACGCTGCTGCTGTCGGGCGACAGCTCGCCGATGGTCGCCAGTGTCGCCCTGGAGCTGGGCATCGACGAAGCCCATGGCGGCCTGCGCCCTGACGACAAACTGCAGGTGCTGCAACAGCTGCACCAGCAAGGCCGCAAGGTGCTGATGCTCGGCGATGGCGTCAATGATGTGCCCGTGTTGGCCGCCGCCGATATCAGTGTGGCGATGGGCTCGGCCACAGACCTGGCGAAAACCAGCGCCGATGCTGTGTTGCTGTCCAACCGCCTCGACGCGCTGGTGCAAGCGTTTAGTCTCGCGCGGCGCACGCGCCGGGTAATCATCGAAAACCTGTGGTGGGCCGGGCTGTACAATGGCCTTATGCTGCCGTTTGCCGCCCTCGGCTGGATCACTCCAATCTGGGCGGCGATCGGCATGTCCCTCAGTTCGTTGACTGTGGTGCTCAACGCCTTGCGCCTGACTCGCCTGCCGAGCGCGCCGGCTGCAAGCGCCGCCTTAGTAACCCGCCCGCTGCCGGCTTGAGCCGCACAGGCATGGAGTGCAGATGCCAGCTCTATACGTGATGATTCCAGCGGCGCTGCTGTTAGTCGGCGTGGCCATTTACATCTTCTTCTGGGCGGTGGACAGCGGCCAGTACGACGACCTCGACGGCCCTGCCCACAGCGTGCTGTTCGACGACCAGGACCCGAACCACCTGGCCGCCGTGGACGAAGCCAACGGGCCCGAGCAACCGCCCGCGCCAAAAGACCCCCCCCATGCTTGAACTGGCACCGTTGCTGGTCTCCGCGCTGATCCTCGGCCTGCTCGGCGGCGGCCACTGCCTGGGCATGTGCGGCGGGCTGATGGGCGCGTTGACCCTGGCCATTCCAAAGGAGCAACGCAGCCGCCGCTTTCGCCTGCTGCTGGCGTACAACCTCGGCAGAGTGCTCAGCTACGCCACCGCCGGGTTATTGATTGGCCTGGCCGGCTGGGCGGTGGCCAACAGTCCGGCGGCGATGTTCTTGCGTGTGCTGGCCGGGTTGCTGCTGATCAGCATGGGCTTGTACCTGGCCGGCTGGTGGAGCGGCCTCACCCGTATCGAAAGCCTCGGGCGTGGTCTGTGGCGCCACCTGCAACCCGTCGCCAACCGTTTGCTCCCGGTGTCCAGCCTGCCGCGCGCTTTGCTGCTGGGCGCGCTATGGGGCTGGTTGCCGTGCGGGTTGGTCTACAGCACTCTGCTGTGGGCCGCGAGCCAGGGTAATGCGCTGGACAGTGCATCGCTGATGCTGGCTTTCGGGCTGGGCACTTGGCCGGTGTTGCTGGCCACCGGGCTGGCGGCCGAACGTGTCACGGCGTTGCTGCGCAAACGCAGCGTGCGTGTGGCCGGTGGTTTACTGGTGATGGTCTTCGGTATCTGGACGCTGCCCGGTCCGCATCAGCACTGGTTGATGGGCCACTAAACGCCCATGTGGCATAGCGCCGCTCCCCGTTGATACAAGTCAACATGCCATTGCGGCCATGCCCCTAGACTCGGTCCACTAGCCTATTCGGGGGACCGCCCGCATGCTCGACGCCATTCGTTGGGACACAGATCTGATTCACCGTTACGACTTGGCGGGGCCGCGCTACACGTCCTACCCCACCGCCGTACAATTCGACAGCCAGGTCGGCACCTTCGACCTGCTCCACGCCCTGCGCGACAGCCGCAAGGCCGTGCGCCCCTTGTCGCTGTATGTGCATGTGCCGTTCTGCGCGAACATTTGCTACTACTGCGCATGCAACAAGGTCATCACCAAGGACCGCGGCCGCGCCCAGGCCTATCTGCAACGACTGGAGCAGGAAATCCAGTTGGTGGCCTGCCACCTCGACCCGAAACAGCCGGTGGAGCAGTTGCACTTTGGTGGCGGCACGCCGACGTTTCTCAGCCACGACGAACTGCGCCAGGTCATGACAAGCCTGCGCCAGCATTTCAATTTGCTCGATGATGACTCCGGTGATTACGGCATCGAGATTGACCCGCGTGAAGCCGACTGGGCGACCATGGGGTTGCTGCGTGAACTGGGCTTCAACCGCGTGAGCATCGGCCTGCAAGACCTCGACCCCGAGGTACAACGGGCGGTCAACCGCTTGCAAAGTCTGGAAGAAACCCGCGCAGTGATTGATGCGGCACGCACCCTGCAGTTTCGCTCGATCAACGTCGACCTGATCTACGGCCTGCCCAAGCAGTCGCCGCTGAATTTTGCGCGTACCGTCGAAGAAGTGATCAACCTGCAACCGGATCGCCTGTCGGTATTCAACTATGCGCACCTGCCGGAGCGTTTTATGCCACAGCGGCGGATCAACGCCGACGACTTGCCCTCCCCGGCAGAAAAACTGCTGATGCTGCAAACCACCATCGAGCAGTTGACCCAGGCGGGCTATCGCTACATCGGCATGGACCACTTTGCCCTGCCCGATGACGAACTGGCCATCGCCCAGGAAGAAGGCAGGCTGCAACGCAATTTCCAGGGCTATACCACCCACGGGCATTGCGACTTGATCGGGTTGGGTGTCTCGGCAATCAGCCAGATCGGTGACCTGTACTGCCAGAACAGCAGCGACCTCAACCACTACCAGAGCGCGCTGGCCGGCGGGCAGCTGGCGACCAGCCGTGGCCTGGTCTGCACCACGGATGATCGCTTGCGGCGGGAGGTGATTCAGCAGTTGATCTGCAATTTCAGCCTGGGCTTCGAGCGGATCGAACAAGCGTTCAACATCGACTTTCGCGGTTATTTCGACGAGCTCTGGCCGCAGTTGGAGACGATGGCCGCAGACGGCCTGATTGAACTCGATGCCCAGGGCATTCGCGTACTGCCCGCCGGGCGTTTGTTAGTACGCTCGGTGTGCATGGTGTTCGATGCCTACCTGGAGCACCAGAACAGGCAACGGTTTTCGCGGGTGATCTAAGCGCCGCTACTTCATCGCCAGGCTCATGGCTTCCAACTGAGCGGCTGGCGGCTCGTTCTTCAGGGTTTTGCCCAACTGCGTCTGGGTCGTTACCAAGGCGGCTTGTAGGGTCGCCACATCGCCCTGCAATCTGGCCACCTTGGCCTGCTGTGCCTCGGGGCTCAGGGCGGTGTCAGACATGGCAGCCGAGAGTTCAGCCATTTTTTCGGCGAGCTGCTTTTTCAGTTCGCGGATCATTTTCAACAACTGCTTGACGCTATCGCTCAAGCTGCTGTTGTCGATATCGCTGTTGGGCGATTGCTCGGCCTTCGATGCGCCCATCCCCGCACCGGAAATGACCACCTTCACACCTTCGGTGGGCGTGGGTTGAACATTCTTGGCTTCGGTTGGCGCCTTGGTGGTGGCGTCTTTATCTTTTGCCGCATCGGCGGCCTTCCATACCGATACCGCTGCCACGTTGATATTCGGGTTCTGGATCGAACTGACTGACATGATCTGAGCTCCGGCTCATGGAGATACCTTCATGTATCGGCACTGATACATAATCCTTTATACCGTTGCTGCTTTTTTGTACAGACTGGCCTCACTCCCCTCAGTGCGTTACCCTTACGTCTTATGTGTGTTTTCTCACAAGGATTTAAGAAATGTCCGAGCCAGTCAAGCTGCGCGCTCACAGTCAGGCTCACTGCAAGGATTGCAGCCTGGCGCCCCTCTGCCTGCCACTTTCATTGAATTTGGAAGACATGGAAGCGCTGGACGAAATCGTTAAACGTGGTCGCCCGCTGAAAAAAGGCGAGTTCCTGTTTCGCCAAGGCGACAAATTCGATTCCGTTTATGCAGTACGTTCCGGAGCGTTGAAGACGTTCAGCCTGAGCGACGGCGGCGAAGAGCAGATCACCGGTTTCCACCTGCCCAGCGAACTGGTCGGGCTGTCCGGCATGGACACCGAGATTCACCCCGTGTCAGCCCAGGCACTGGAGACGACGTCGGTGTGCGAAATCCCCTTCGAACGCCTGGATGAATTGGCCCTGCAACTGCCGCAGTTGCGTCGCCAGTTGATGCGTGTGATGAGCCGAGAGATTCGTGACGATCAACAGATGATGTTACTGCTGTCGAAAAAAACCGCCGACGAGCGTATCGCCACCTTCCTGGTCAACTTGTCGGCACGTTTCCGCGCCCGTGGGTTCTCGGCCAATCAGTTCCGCCTGAGCATGTCGCGCAATGAAATCGGCAATTACCTGGGCCTCGCGGTAGAAACCGTGTCCCGAGTGTTCACGCGTTTTCAGCAGAACGAATTGATTGCCGCCGAAGGCAAGGAAGTGCACATTCTCGACCCCATCCAGTTGTGCGCGCTGGCCGGTGGTTCGCTGGACGGTTGATGCAAAGGCTTGCGGCCGCGCCAATCGGCGAGGCCGCAGGTATACTTCGAGTCCGTTTTCAGCCCTCAGGACTCTTCGACGATGACCTTCGATTCGTTCGACATCAAATCCCTGATTCGCCCTGTCATCGATTTCCCCAAGCCTGGGGTGATATTTCGTGACATCACGCCCCTGTTCCAATCGCCCAGGGCCCTGCGCCTGGTGGCGGACAGCTTTGCCCAGCGTTATGTCGAGGCCGACTTTACCCACATCGGCGCGATGGATGCGCGCGGCTTTCTGATCGGTTCGATCATCGCCTACCAACTGAACAAACCGCTGATCCTGTTCCGCAAGCAGGGCAAGCTGCCGGCCGACGTGCTGGCCGAGGGTTACCAGACCGAATACGGCGAAGCCTTCCTCGAAGTGCACGCCGACAGCCTGTGTGAAGGCGACTCGGTGCTGATGTTCGATGACCTGATCGCCACCGGCGGTACCTTGATCGCTGCCGCCAACCTGGTGCGGCGCATGGGCGCGAAGATTTTTGAAGCGGCGGCGATCATTGATTTGCCCGAGCTGGGTGGCTCGCAGCGTTTGCAAGACATGGGCATTCCGACGTTTTGCCTGACCCAGTTTGCATTGACCGAACGTTAAGCATTGCCGGAACCAGCCTCATCGCTGGCAAGCCCGCTCCCCCATCCGAATGCGCTCACCTGTGGGGGCCGGGCCTGCCCGCGATGGAGCCCGTGAACCCCGTCACAACCCCATCTGCTTGCTGATGATTTCATTCATCACTTCGCGGGTGCCGCCGCCGATGGACAGGATGCGGTTGTCGCGATACAGCCGCTCCACCAGGCTGCCGCGCATGTAGCCTTGGCCGCCAAGGATCTGCACGGCGTCGTAAGTGACGCGATCGGCAGTGTCGGTGGCCAGGTTCTTGGCCATGGAAATTTCCTTGATCACACTCATGCCTGCGGCCATTTTTGCTGCCTGGCGATACGTGAATTCCCGCGACACTTCCACCGCCGTCGCCATCTCGGCCAGCCGATGCTTGAGCACCTGGAATTTGCCGATGGGTTTGCCAAAGGCTTCGCGCTGGGCGGCCCATTTGAGGCTTTCCTCCAGCGCCAGTTGCGCGGTCATATTGGCCATCAACGCCAGGGCCAGGCGCTCACTTTGGAAGTTGCCCATGATGCAGGCAAAGCCCATGTTCTCGACGCCGATCAGGTTGCCCACAGGCACGTGGCAATCGTCAAAGAACAACTCCGCCGTGTCCGACGCCCACCAACCCATTTTCTTCAACGGCTGACCGACCGTGAAGCCCGGCGTACCTTTTTCGATGAGCACTAAGCTGATACCGCCAAAGCCCGGCCCGCCTGTGCGGACGGCCACGGTGTAGAAGTCGGCACGGTTGCCGCTGGTGATAAAGGTTTTGCTGCCGCTCACCCGGTAATGCTCGCCATCACGGATCGCGCGGGTTTGCAGGTTGGCCACATCGGAGCCACCGCCAGGCTCGGTAACGGCCAGGGCGATGATCTTTTCGCCGGCCAACACCTGGGGCGCGACGCGGTCACGCACTTCGGGCCGCGCCCATTTGACGACGGGCGGCAGGCCGATATCCAGCGAACCCAGCCCTGCAACGACCCCACCGGAACCACAGCGCATCAACTCTTCGCTGGCAGCGACCTTGGCAAACAGATCACCTTCGTGACTGCCGCCCAGACTCTCCGCGTAACCGATACCCAGAATCCCCGCAACGCCGGCCTTGCGGTACAGCTCGCGAGGAAAGCTTTCCGCCTCCTCCCATTGCTCGATGCCCGGCAACATCTCGCGCTCGACAAAACGGCGCACGCTGTCGCGGACCAATTGGTGGCTGGGGTCGAAGTAGTCCTGATAGGCAGACATCGGTAAGCTCCACGCTGAGGTGGAACGAACTTACCAAGCGCTTGCTTGGTTATCAAGCGATCAAGCTCACACAAAACAGTGTGGGAGCGGGCTTGCTCGCGAATGCGCGGGTTCAGTCAATACATCTGCTGACTGAAACCCCACATTCGCGAGCACGCCCGCTCGCACATTTTGAACGGTGACGAGCGTTAAAGGGCGATCGGTTTGCGACCTGCAAACGAATGCGCCAACGTGCCGCCATCGACCAATTCCAGCTCACCCCCCAGCGGCACGCCGTGGGCGATACGCGACGTCACCAGCCCTTTGTTGCTCAACAGCTGGGCGATGTAATGCGCGGTCGCCTCACCTTCCACCGTTGGGTTGGTCGCCAGGATCACCTCGGTAAAGGTGCCCTGCTCTTGAATGCGTGCCACCAGTTGCGGAATGCCGATGGCTTCCGGCCCCAGGCCGTCCAACGGCGAGAGGTGCCCTTTAAGCACAAAGTAGCGCCCGCGATAGCCGGTCTGCTCTACCGCATACACATCCATCGGCCCCTCTACCACGCACAGCAACGTGTCGTCGCGGCGCGGGTCGGCACATTGCGGGCAGAGTTCTTCTTCGGTGAGGGTGCGGCACTGGCGGCAGTGGCCCACGCCGGTCATGGCCTGGCTCAAGGCCTGGGCCAAGCGCGTGCCGCCGCTGCGATCCCGCTCCAGCAGTTGCAGCGCCATACGCTGGGCGGTTTTCTGACCCACACCCGGCAAGGTACGCAGGGCGTCGATCAGTTGGCGAATCAGAGGGCTGAAGCTCATGGTGCAATGGTCCGACAAAACAACGAGACGCGGTTTATACCCGCGCCCCGGATTAGCGTCAAATGGTCAATCCTGTGCGACGCGCACCACCAACTTGCCGAAGTTGCGCCCCTCAAGCAAACCGATAAAGGCTTCAGGCGCCTGCTCCAGGCCCTCGACCACGTCTTCGCGGAACTTGATCTTGCCATCGCGCACCCACGGCGCCATGGCGCTGAGGAATTCAGGCTGGCGATCACCGTAGTCGTCGAACACGATAAAGCCCTGGATGCGCACGCGCTTGGTCAGCAAGGTGCGTTGCAGCGCCGGCAGACGGTCGGGACCGCTCGGCGCTTCATGGGCGTTGTAGCCGGCGATCAAGCCGCACAGGGGAATCCGCGCTTTGGGGTTGAGCAACGGCAGCACCGCATCGAACACCTTGCCGCCGACGTTTTCAAAGTAAATGTCCACGCCGTTGGCGCAGGCCAGGGCCAGCTCGTTGGCAAAATCGGCGCTCTTGTGATCGATGCACGCGTCAAAACCCAGCTCGTCCACCACGTAGCGGCATTTGTCCGCGCCACCGGCGATGCCCACCACTCGCAAGCCCTTGAGCTTGGCCACCTGGCCCACCACCGAACCGACGGCGCCGGAGGCAGCCGCCACCACCAGGGTTTCCCCCGCCTTGGGCTGCCCGATATCCATCAGCCCCATGTACGCAGTCATCCCCGGCATGCCCAGCACACCCAGCGCCATCGACGGGCTCGCCAGGCCCTTGGGCACCGGGATCAGGTTACGTCCGTCGGAAACGCTGTGGCTCTGCCAGCCGGTGGAGCCGACGACCAGGTCACCCACTTCGAATTTCGGGTTACGCGATTGCTCGATACGGCTGACAGCGCCACCGGTCATAACCTCGTCGATTTCAACCGGAGCCGCGTAGGAAGGTGCGTCACTCATGCGGCCGCGCATATAGGGATCGAGGGACAGGTACAGGGTTTTCAATAGCACCTGGCCGTCCGCCAACTCGGGCAAGGTCACGCGTTCCAAGCGGAAATTTTCCGGGGTCGGTGCGCCTTGAGGGCGCGAGACCAGCACGACGCGCTGGTTCAGAATCGGTTCTTCAGACATCAGGGAACTCCTTTATCGAATTCATCGGTATAGGGTGCAGACCCTGTAAGGCGCTTCAGGGTTCAGATTGAACGCAGTGCGTCCTCGTGGCATGACGTGACTGCCCAGCGGACGATTACCGCACAAACAAAAATGCCAGGCGCGATGCCTGGCATTTTTATTAAAGCAAAAGCTCACCGATCAGAACGGCAGCTTCATGCCCGGCGGCAGTTGCATGCCGGCGGTCACGCCAGACATTTTGTCCTGGCTGTTGGCTTCGATCTTGCGCACGGCGTCGTTGACGGCCGCCGCGAACAGCGCTTCAAGCATTTCCAGGTCATCTTCACTGGCACCGGGCAACACGCTTGGGTCAATGCTCACGCGCTTGATGTCGTGACGACCGGTCATCACCACGCTGACCATATCGCCACCGGCTTTACCGGTGACTTCGGCGTTGGCCAGTTCTTCCTGCATCTTGGCCATCTTTTCCTGCATCTGCTGCGCCTGCTTCATCAGGCCGGCCATGCCACCTTTCATCATGGGAATCACCTCAAAAGTACGTGGATCAATAAGTAGCCCGGTTTTATCACGCTTGGGGCACCGGGGCGTCGACAGGTTCAATAGTATCTTGGCGCACGACCGCACCAAACTGTTGCATCATTTGCTGGATGAGCGGATCACCGTGGATCGAGCTTTCCGCTTCTTGCTGACGGTTGATGCGTCGGCGTGTCGCGGCCTGGGCCGGGGTTTCCTGCTCGGGCTTGATCAGCTCGATGGTGATGGTCAGCGTGCGCTCATGGTACTGGTTCAGCGCATCGTTGAGCCGGCGTTGCTGGGTCGCGTTGAACAGCGCGCTGTGGGCCGGGTCCAGGTGCAACAGCCAATGGTCGCCATCGATGGCGATCAAGGTGCAGTTGGCCGCGATGCTGCCGGTCATGCCGGAGATCGGCAATTTCGGGAACAGCTCCAGCCACTGCAAGGCCAGGCCGGTGGCCGGGGCCGCCGCCGGTTCCGCTTCGGGCTCGGGCGCCGGTTCGGCGGTGTGCTCGCTGGCCAGGTCATCCAGGTAGCTGTAGGCCGAATCCATGTCCGGCTCGATGTAGTCTTCGTCCAGTGGCGGCTCGTCGTCGAGGTCGATGCCCGGCGTCGCAGCGTCGACTTGGGCGACCGTCGGCTCGGGCACCGGCGCAGACACCCACTCGGGCGCGGCCGGCACAACACTGTCCGGTGTCGGTGCGGGCATCGGCGTCAGCTCGGGCTGCTCGCCGATGGTTTCCAGTACGGGCTCCACGGCAGGCTGCAGCTCGACGTCAGGCTCGGCGTCTACCGGATCGTTCCAGGGCAGGTCGACCACCGGGGCCGGTTCGGGCTCGGGCTCGGGCTCGATCACCGGCGCCGGCTGCGGCGCTGGCTCGGCCACGGGCGCGGCAACCACAGGCTCCGGTGCCGGAGCAACCGGCGCAGGTGCAGCAACCACTGGCGCGGCCACCGCTGCGCCAGCCACTGGTTTGGCGGAATCAACTGTGGCCTGGCTGATTCCCACTGGCTTTAGCGGCTGTCTCGGTGCGTCTGCCGAGTCAGCGGGCCGGAAGGCCAGCATCCGCAGCAGGACCATTTCAAAGCCACCACGCGGGTCCGGCGCCAGGGGCAAATCCCTGCGGCCGATCAGGCCCATCTGGTAGTAAAACTGTACGTCTTCGGCCGGCAACGCCTGGGCCAGCGCCAACACGCGGTCGCGGTCGCCATGGCCGTTGTCGACACCTTCCGGCAACGCCTGGGCGATGGCGACACGGTGCAGCACGTTGAGGATTTCCGAGAGCACACCGTTCCAGTCCGGCCCTTGCTCCGACAAGTGGCGCACGGCTTCAAGCAATGCCTTGGCATCACCTTCGATCAGCGCGTGCAGCACGTCGAATACCTGGCCGTGGTCGAGGGTGCCGAGCATGGCGCGCACATCGGCGGCCATGACCTTGCCTTCACCGAAGGCGATGGCCTGGTCGGTGAGGCTCATGGCATCACGCATCGAACCATCGGCAGCACGGCCGAGCAGCCACAGTGCGTCGTCTTCGAACGGTACGTTCTCGACACCCAGCACGTGGGTCAAATGCTCGACCACACGCTCGGGGGTCATGTTTTTCAGGGAGAACTGCAGGCACCGCGACAGAATCGTTGCAGGAAGCTTCTGCGGGTCGGTGGTGGCCAGAATGAATTTGACGTAGGGCGGCGGCTCTTCCAGGGTTTTCAACAATGCGTTGAAGGAATGACTGGACAGCATGTGCACTTCGTCGATCAGGTAGACCTTGAAGCGGCCACGGCTCGGCGCGTACTGCACGTTGTCGAGCAATTCGCGGGTGTCTTCGACCTTGGTGCGGCTCGCGGCGTCGATCTCGATCAGGTCGACGAAACGCCCTTCGTCGATTTCGCGGCACACCGAACACGTGCCGCAAGGCGTCGACGTGATGCCGGTTTCGCAGTTCAGGCATTTGGCAATAATGCGCGCAATGGTGGTCTTGCCCACCCCGCGCGTACCGGTGAACAGGTAGGCATGGTGCAGCCGTTGGCTGTCCAAGGCATTGATCAGAGCCTTGAGCACATGGGTCTGGCCGACCATTTCGCGGAACGAGCGCGGACGCCATTTACGTGCAAGAACCTGATAACTCATCGAAAACCGTCGCAACTGGGAAGCGGAAGCCGGTAATGCTAGCGGAGCAAGGGGGAAATTGCATCCGGCACGCTCGCCTAATCTGACTAAGCTTGCCTGATGGGCCCCACGAAGGCCTCAACCCGGAGAGTGTATGCGCGTAATCCTGGGCGCTTTATGGATGATTTCCCTCACCAGCCTCGCGGCACCCGCGCCGTTGCGCTTCTCGATTTCCGACAGTTGGGCGATGCCCATGGCCGAAGTCGAACACCGCCGGCCCACTCAGGGCATTTTGTATGACTTGATGTTGAGCCTGGCCACCCAGGTCGGGCGCCCGGCCGAGTTCCACGTACTGGCACGGCCCCGCATCGCCGGTGCCATGGCGCACGGCGACATTGACGTGCGCTGCTATGTCGCCCGGGACTGGGTCGACGACCTGTCCGGCGACTACATCTGGAGCGTGCCCCTGATGGTGCAACGGAATGTGCTGGCGAGCAGCCCGGCAGCGCCACAACCGGTGCAGGTCAGTGAGCTGGCACCCCAGTCGATCGGCACCGTGCTTACCTACCACTACGCCACGCTCGACCCGCTGTTCGCCAGCGGCCGGCTGACCCGTGACGATTCGCGCAGCGAGGCGCTGGTGCTGCAAAAGCTGGTGGCCGGGCGCTATAAATACGCCGTCATCAATGAATGGGTGCTGGACCGCTTCAACCTCAACCTGCCTGCCGACCAGCAGTTGCCCAAGGCCGCCGTGATCGACGAGCAAAGCCTGGGCTGCATCGTGCGCAATGACCCGAAAGTCCCGGTGCAACGGATCTTGCGCACACTGTTGCGGATGAAAATGTCGGGCGAGATCGATGACATCATCAAGCTGTACACCGGTGAAAATGCGCAACCGCTGCCGACTCCTGACAAGAACTGACAGGGCCCTCTCCTAAACTGGGCTGACTCAACCGCCCGTTCTCAAGGAGCCTGTATGAACACCGTCGCCCACTACTTTCTGCTGTACGTAGACAGCCCGGCCACCAGCGCCAACTTCTATAGCCGCCTGCTGGACAAGCCCCCGGTGGAGTTGAACCCGACGTTTGCCCTGTTCATCCTCGACACCGGTGTGAAGCTGGGGCTGTGGTCACGGCACACCGTAGAGCCGGCCGCCCGGATCACTGGCGGCGGCGGCGAGGTAGGCTTTTCCCTGCCCGACAATGCCGCGGTCGACGCCCTGCACGCTCAGTGGGTAGCGAGCGGCGCGACGATCATCCAGTCACCGACCACCCTGGACTTCGGTTACACCTTTGTCGCCCAGGACCTTGATGGCCACCGGCTTCGCGCGTTCAGCCTGAGCGACTGATCGCCAGCGGCCCTCCAGGCTGATGGCCGCGACGCTGGCCAGTACAATCACACCGCCCAGCACCACCTGCAGGGCAATGTGTTCGCCCAGCAGCGTCGCGGCCATCACCATGGCGACCGGCGGAATCAGGTACATCGCCAGCGAGGCGCGGCTGACGTCGATGTGTTTCAACACATACCCCCACGCCAGATACGCCAGGGCACTCGGAAAGATCCCCAGCACCAGCACCGCGAGGTTTTCCGGCAACGGCGCCTGCCCGACAGCATTGGCCAGGCCCGGCAGGTTCACACACAGCATCAGCGTGCCCGCCCACACCATGTAGCACGCCATGGTCAGCGGACTGTAGCGATGCGCGTAGTGTTTCTGGATGGCGAAGTACACGCTCCACGACACGGCCGCCAATAAAATCAGCAAACCGCGCGGGTCGATTTCGCCTAAGCCATGATCGCCCCAGATCACCACCAGCACGCCGACCAACCCCAACAGCACGCAGCCCCAACGCCAGACACTGACCCGCTCCTTCAAGGCAAAAAACGCGATCAGCACACTGAACAGCGGCGCCGACTGCGCGAGCACACTGGACGCCGCCGCCGTCACCCATTGCTGCCCATAGTTGAGGCTGGTGTGGTGCAGGAACACCCCGAAAAACCCCAGCACCAGCAGCCACGGCAGATCCTGCAAACGCGGGCGCGCGATGCCCACCAGCACGGCCACACCCGCCATGAATACCGATGCGATCAAGAACCGCAGCAACGCCAACTGACCGGGGCTGTAACTGTGCAGCCCCATGTGCACGCCAATCGGTGAATAGGCCCAACAGAGGATGACGCCGGCGATGACTAGCGTAAGCTTTAAGGATGACGGGGTATTCATCGACGGCGTCCAGAAACTGAGAAGGAATACCGTCAGTCTTGGCCTGAGCAAGACGTAGGACAATTGACCGTTTCTGACTTCTGAAATCACTGGAACTGAGCAATGGAACTGGCCCAACTGAAAATGGTGCGAGCCGTGGCACAAACCGGCAGCGTGGCCCAGGCCGCTCTGCAATTGCACTGCGTGCCCTCCAACATCACCACGCGTATCAAGCAGTTGGAAGGCGAGTTGGGCACGCCGCTGTTTATTCGTGCGGGCCGTGGGCTGGCGATCAGTGCCGCCGGTGAAATCTTCCTGGACTACTGCGAGCGCATCCTGGCGTTGGTGGACGAGTCCAAACGCGCGGTGGATGCCAACGCCATTCCGCGCGGCACCTTGCGCATCGGCGCGGTAGAGTCCAGCGCCAGCGGGCGCCTGCCGCCGTTGCTGGCGGAATACCATCGCCGTTACCCGAACGTCACCCTTGAGCTGGTCACCGGCGCCTGGGCGCAACTGCTGGACGACCTGCAACACCATCGTCTCGACGTGGCGTTGGTCGCCTCCGGCGGCAAACGCGCCAAGCTCGAACGCTGCGTGGTCTACAGCGAGCGCCTGGTGCTGATTGCCAGCGCGTCCAGCGCGCCGATCAACAGTGCCGAAGACCTCGCGGGCCGCACGCTGCTGGTGTGGCCAACGGGTTGCCCGTATCGCGCCGCATTGGAGAACTGGATCAAACCCCATGACGTCAAGCCAAGCATCGCCAGCTATGCCAGCTGGGGCACGATCATCGGTTGTGTCAGCGCAGGCATTGGCGTGGCGCTGGCACCGGAAGGCATCCTGGCCCGCTATGAGCAGGCCAACCAGCTGACGTCCTACCGGTTTGAGGAGTTGCAGGCCGTGGACAACCTGCTGTTTTGGCACACTGACACCCAGCGGCACCTGGCACGGGATGCGTTTGCCGAGCTGCTGCGCGAGGCTTTCGGCTAACCCAGGCGAGCTCGTTTACGCTATTCTCCGGCGAAATTAATTCAAAATGTAAGGGACTACCATGAATTACATCCGCCTATTGCTCGCGGCGGCCGCCCTGAGCCTGCCTGCCGCACTCGCCTCTGCCGCCCCCACGCCTGCGCCCGTTGAAGCCAGCGCACCGGCCGAAACCGCCGAGCACTTTCTCGCTTCACTCAAGCAAAAGACCGGCACGGTCACGCTGCCCAGTGGCATTGCAACCCTCAAGCTTAACGATGAGTTCTACTACCTCGACCCGGCCGACACCGAGCGCCTGCTGACCGATGGCTGGGGCAACCCGCCAGGCTTCAAGACCCTGGGCATGATCGTGCCGAAAGCTGTAAGCCCACTGTCGGAGCGCGGCTGGGGCGTGATCGTCAGTTATAAGGCAGACGGCCACGTGTCCGACGAAGACGCCGCGAAAATCGACTACGCCGAACTGCTCAAGCAAATGCAGGAAGACGACGACGCCGACAACAAGGAGCGCCAGAAACAAGGCTACGCCGGCCTGCACCTGTTGGGCTGGGCCGAGCCGCCGCACTACGACGACACTACCCACAAAATGTATTGGGCCCGCGAGCTGAAAGCCGACGACGCCCAGCAGACCACCCTCAACTACAGCATCCGCGTATTGGGTCGTGAAGGCGTTCTGGAACTCAATGCCGTCGCCGCCATGGTCGACCTGCCGACCATCAAGCAGGAAATGCCCAAAGTCCTGGCCTTTACCAACTTCACCGACGGCAACCTGTACACCGACTTCAACCCGAAGACCGACAAGCTTGCCACGTACGGCCTCGCGGCGTTGGTTGCCGGCGGGATCGCCGCCAAGGCCGGGCTGTTCGCCAAAATCGGCATATTCCTGCTGGCGGCGAAGAAGTTTCTGGTAATCGGCGTGGTGGCGTTGCTCGCCCTGCTCCGCAAGCTGTTCAACCGCAACAAAGCCTGAACCCCGCACATACAAACGCCGCAGTCTGCCTGGCAGGCTGCGGCGTAGCGGGTTAACTCAGGCTAGCGGTGGCATCGCTCAGCTTTTCGGCGCAGACACACGTCGGTATTGGTCCTGGCTGATCCAGCCAGTGAACGAGCGGCCTTTGGCATTGGTAAACTCAACCTTGGCCGACCCCTCCTTGTAGGCCAGCACGCCGACCACATCATTCTTGACGATGTACGGGCGCTTGGCAGCGTCGGCGCCCGGGGCTTTCAGCAGGTAAGCCTTGTCAGCAGACACCGTCACAAGGCCGATCCATTTTTTGTTGGCTGTTTGGGTCAACTCCAGGCCCGTCGCGATCTCCGGCATCAGCACGCTGATACAACCGGGATGCTGACGGCCCTGCTCCACCGTCAGGGTGACGCCGTCGGACGCGGCCACCACACTGCCAGGGTAAGCAGCATCGAGCCAGGTGGTCAGCGCTTCAGGCTTGCCTTGCAGATAGAACGTGCAACTGCGGGTCACGCCCTCGCCCAATGCTTCCGAGTAATAGCCTTCGACCTGATGCTCGGGCGTGACCGCCAGCATCAGCCCTTCGTATTGGCCCGAGTGCAATTCAGTCGCACCTGCCCATCCAGGCAAGACAGCGCACCACGACAACACGGCGATTGCTGAAAAACGGCTCATCTTATTTTTTCCCTTCCAGTGCGTCGTAGGCTTTTTTAATCAGCACGTCATAGTTGCCATAATCGTCGCCGTTATAGCCACGCGCCATACCAACATAATCCTTGTTTTTCATGGCCTTCATCAGTGAAGGGCTTTGGCTGCAAAACGACACGAAGGCTTTCAACTGGTTACCGGCATTAATCTTTAAGGCCGCGACGAACTCAAATACCGTCTTGTAACCGCACGACCCGAAGTTGAACCCCATCACCTGAAACATGCCCCAGGACGCCGACTTCAGCGCCGCCTCCTGGTCCAGGGCAAATGCAGTCGCCATGGTTTCCCACGCCTTGACCTGATCCTTGTTATTGACCTGCCATTGTGGCCCGGCCTTTTTCACATAGGGGTACGACAGCAACGGGTGCGCCTGGTCGTAGATCTTCTTGGTGTACTTGCGAAAATGATGCCCTTCAAACGCGATCACCGGCAATTTGGCCGGCCCGAAGCCAGAGCGTCCGCCGGACTCCACCGTGGCGAACGCCTTGATGATGTTCACCGAAATGCCGTTGCCCAGCTGGGTGGCGGCGTTCTGAAAGTCGGTATCGGTGAGCGTCATGCCGCCATCGCAGGTGGACTGCAGCATCAATTGCCGGTTACGCCGCTCGGCCTCGACCATCGCGCGCATGCGGTCCAGGTACACATTGACCGTGGCTTGCACCGCATCGCCGCTGTTATTGCCGAAAACATTGAGAAAGCTCGGGATTCGCATCGTCGGATACGCCTTCACCGGCACCTTCACCGCTTCTTCGATCAAACTGTTGAAGGTCCGACCGGTAGGGTCGATCACGCCATCGGGGTGCGCGTACTTGAGATGACGGAACTGATACTGACTGATGCACTGCACCAACTGGCCGTCGCACTTGCCATTTTCAGCCAGTGCAAAACCCATCTTGGGAATGATCAAATTGAATAAATACTGGATGCACTGAACATCGGCGGGCAAGTTACGCGCTTTACCGGGCGCACCGACCGAAGCACTGATGAGACGGGGCAACCCTTGCAGGCTTTTCATCACAGACATCCTTGTTAGTTAATGAAGTGATGGCACTTCAGCATCAAGCCAGCACACTTTTCAAACCTTGAAACGAGCGGCTGGCGGAAACTAACAAGTTGGTTTTGGGTTGTCCAGTGGGCGCTCTGAACATTGTGAGGCAGCCATCGTGTGCGGCTATTTTTTCCTTTCAAGCGCCTCAAACGCTGTTTGGATTCGCTTGTCGTAGTCGCCGTAGTCCGCACCGTTGTAACGGGCGGCCATGCCCACATAGTCCTTATTCTTGATCGCCTTGACCAAGGCCGGGTTTTTACTGCAAAAACCGACGAAGGCCTTTAATTGACGGCCAGCGTTGGTTTTCATCGCCGTCACGAAGTCGAACACGGTCGTGTAACCGCAGGCGGCAAAGTTGAAGCCCATGATTTGAAACATGCCCCAGGACGTCGACATCAACGCCGCTGCAGGGTCCAGCCTATACGCAGCGACCAGCGTCGCCCAAGCCGTCGTCTGGTTCTTGTTATTGGCACGCCATTGCGGGCCAGCCTTTTCCACGTAAGGGTATGACAACAAGGGGTGACTCATGTCGTACTTCCGCTCGGTGTATTTGCGAAAGAGGTGCCCTTCGTAAGCAATCACCGGCATTTTGGCCGGGCCAAACCCGGAGCGCCCGCCCGACTCCACCGTGGCGAACGCCTTGATGATATTCACCGAAACAGCGTTGCCCAGCGCAGTGGCGGCACGCTGAAAATCGCTATCGGTAAGGGTCACTGCCCCGTCGCAAGCAGGCTCGGTCAGCCATGGCTGCCGGTCTGGCTCGGCGGCCTGAGTCTCAGGGCTGGCCTTGCGCGCATCCGCGACCAGGCGGTTGAACGTCCGGCCTTGCGGGTCAATCACTGCGTCGGGCTTGGAGACGTTGAGACAGTTTGACTGGTATTCGCTGATGCGCTGAACCAACAGGGCACCGCACTTACCGTCGACCACCAAGTGCGAACCGGATGTGGGTGTAATCAGATTGAACAGACGCTGAATGCATTCAACGTCAGCCGGCACATTACGTGCCTTGCCTGGGGTGCCGACGGAAGCACTGATAGAGCTGGGTAAACCTTGAAGGTTGGTCATGGCAATCATCCTTATCGATCAAAGGAGTGCCATCACTTCTTCACTACTCCAGCACGGGGTCGCTTGCATGATTGAAGCTAGCAGGCGGCCTGGCGTTGTCCAGCCGCGAGATAAACAGTGGTGAAAAACTCAAGGTTGTTCACAACCCAACAGCTTTGCCACCCTTTCGCCTCACAGTAACCAGGTATTTTTCGAGAGGTGTTACCTCGCACACGCTTCATTAAATAAGCGCATTCAGCCACCTATTGAACTACTGTTTCTTGCGCAAGCTGCCCCCTTTCAAATATTCAAGGATTGAAATGAAAGCCTCCCTGCTCATCCTGTCGGTGCTGGTTCTGCTATCCGGCTGCGCCTTCACGTCGAGACCTGCCAACCCGGCCCTGTCGCGCCCTTCGGTTGCTGAAACCAACTCGCTCATATTCGCGGGCAAAACGTTTGTCCTGAAATACCAGACTGACGGCCAGATTCCACTCAAGGAATACTTCCTGCCGGAGGAAAGCGTTGATGCCTGGAGTGACATGGCGGATTTTCGCGTCGCGCCGCCACTCCTGAACGATCTGGAGCCGGTAGACCTCGCCAACCGCGCCGCCCTGCTTCATCAACAAGATTACCCACAGATGACGGTGCAACTGAATACGGATGAAAAAACCGGGGTCACGACCCTGATGCTGTTTTACCCTTCCTCCCTGCGCAAGGACGGGCGGTTCTCCGAATTCAGCATCTTCAAGTTCTACAAGGACAGCGCCACGGGGCAGAACATCACCTTTCACTTCGCCCGCAACATACCGGTAGCGACGCCTGAAGCAGAGCGCGACCTGGAAAAAAACCTGCGGAAGTTGCAGCAGGAAGTGCTGCCGGCAATGGCCAGGTTCCCGCTTTACCGGCCGTAATGCTGTCGAGCGCGCAGCAGAAATCGATTCGCAGGCAGTGATTGCCGGCAAAACATCTATAAAATTGGAATTTTTTTGAGCGTCAGGAAGAGCGTTATGGAGGCAACCCCACCAGCCACACCCCGGCACACAATGTTCCCGCTGTGGCTGCTGCCTTCCGGCTCTGACCAGGTTCACGGGTAATCGTTGCGGGGGGACCGATGGGGTCACCATAACGACGCTGGCCTCTCGGCAAGCCGCGCCATTGTACCGATCTCATCGGAAGTTACAACCGTTGATGCCGGATTAAAATATGAAGGGGCTCAAGCACTTGCCATAACCTTCAGCGTCACCCCATCCCCTGCGGGAGGAGGCTGGCTCCCGGAAGCAGTCTGCCGGCCAGTCAGGCCAGTGCCTGATCCACGCCGTCAGCAGTCAGCCCCTCGCACATTTTGATCATTGCGCCTTCAGCACCTCATCGGCCCTACCGCCCTCTTCCTGGATCACCAGGTGAATGAAGTGCAGCTTGGCGATCACAGCCGGCGGCAATACAAACGGATAAAAGTCCGGCTGGCCCATGCTGCGCGACAGTTCGTTGAGCATGCCGGCCAGTTCGATCCAGGCGTTGACGAACGACAGGAAGGCCGGGCCGCCAGGGTGGTCGGGGTCGTAGAGCGTGGTGAGCGGGAACGGTTGATAATCGAGGTCCATCTCGCGGGCGCTCATGCCAAAGCCCAGCGCGGTGTCGACGGCGTCCATCATGTGCAGGTAATGGGCCCAGGTCTCGGCCCAGTCTTCCCAAGGGTGCATGGTGGCGTAGGCACTCACGCAGGTCTGCTGCCAGTCGGGACGCGGGCCGTTCTGGTAATGCTGGTCGAGTGCCTCGGCATAACTGGCGCGCTCGTCGCCGAACAGGCTGCGAAACGCTGCAAGCCAGTGGCTGTTGGCGATCAGTCGATCCCAGTAGTAATGACCGACTTCATGGCGAAAATGGCCGAGCAAGGTGCGGTACGGTTCACGCATCTGCACGCGGATTTTTTCGCGGTGGGCGTCGTCGGCCTCCTTGATGTCGAGGGTGATCAGACCGTTGGCATGGCCGGTGGTGGGCGCGTTGCCTTCCAGGTCAATGCCGACGAAGTCGAAGGCCAGGCCGGTGTCTTCGTCAACGCTTTTTGGCACCACTTGCAGGCCCAGGCTGATCAGTTGCGCCACCAGTCGGCGCTTGGCGGTTTCCACCTTGCGCCAGCGTTCGGGGTTTTCCGGTACGGACAGGTCAGGAATGGTGCGGTTCAGACTGCACGCCACACACAGCGGTGCAGTGCTATGGGCCGCAATCAGCCAGTTGCAGGCGGCCGCAGTGTCGAGGTTGGCGCAGCGACGGAAGGCACCGGCGTCGAGGTTATCGTCCTGCAGCCAGGTGTCGGCGACGGGCCCGGGCTGTAGAGACGACAACCGACTCTGTTGCGGTTGGTAGCCCAGCAACGCTTGACAGGCCAGGCACTGGCTGTTGCGAAAGAACAACGCCTGGCCGCAGCGGCATTGCCACACCTTGCTGTTGCGCGAGGATCCGGCCATGAACGGTGCGGCGATGCGCGAACTGAGTTGCTCGAAGTAGCGGAACATGGCGATCTCTCCCTGGGTGCTTGCCAATACTAGAGCATCGCCAGGCAGAGATCGTTCAGTCCGAATCAGACCGTTATGTTGTGCTTGGCCAGGAACGCGACAAACGCCTCCTCATCCAGCACTTTCAGGCCCAGTTCGCTGGCCTTGGCCAGTTTCGAACCGGCGCCCGGCCCAGCCACCACGCAGTGCGTTTTCGCCGACACTGAACCGGCCACCTTGGCGCCGAGGCTTTCGAGCTTGTCCTTGGCCACATCGCGGCTCATCAGCTCCAGGGAGCCGGTGAGCACCCAGGTATGCCCCGCCTCCGGCAACCCTTCGACCACCTTCTTCTCGCTCTGCCAATGCATGCCAAAGTCCTTGAGCTGCTGCTCGATGGCCAGGGCGTGCTCAGCATTGGCGGGGTTATCGAAAAACTCGCGCACAGCCTTGGCCTGTTTCTCCGGCAGCGCCTGGCGCATATCCAGCCAGTCGGCCTTGATCACACCTTCCAGGGAGCCGAACTTGTCCGCGAGTTTCTGGGCGGCACCGGGGCCAACGCTGGGTACGTGCAACTTGTCGAGCAAGCCGCCCAGGGTGGTGCTGGCGGCGAACTCGGCGCTCAGGTCGCCCTGATCTTGCAATTGCAGCGCGCATTCGTCCGGTGACAACAGGGCGCCGATCACGTCCTGGTTATGGCGGTCTTCGAAGAAGCTGTGAATCTCGTGCGCCACTTCCAGGCCTACGTCCGGCAAGTACGTCAGCACTTCCGGCAATGCCTTCTGCACCCGCTCCAGAGACGCCAGCGAGCGCGCCAGCACCTTGGCGGTCTCCTCGCCGACGTCCGGAATACCCAGCGCATAGATAAAGCGCGCCAGGGTCGGGGTCTTGCTGTTTTCGATGGCAGTGATCAGCTTCTTGCTGGAAATATCGGCAAAGCCTTCCAGGTCGATGATCTGCTCGTACTTGAGCGTGTAGAGATCAGCCGGCGAACCGATGAGCTTTTCATCCACCAGTTGCTCGATGGTCTTGTCGCCCAGGCCGTCGATGTCCATGGCGCGGCGCGAAACGAAATGGATAATCGCCTGCTTGAGCTGCGCACCACAGGCCAGGCGCCCGACGCAGCGGTACACCGCGCCTTCGCTGACGGTTTCCTTGCCCTTGCTGCGCTTGACCAATTGCGTGCGCTCCACGTGGGAACCGCACACCGGGCAGCTCTCGGGAATCTGCACCGCGCGGGCGTGTTCCGGGCGCCGCTCGGGCACCACGGAAACGACTTGCGGGATCACATCACCGGCACGGCGGATGATCACGGTATCGCCGATCATCAGGCCCAGGCGCGCGACTTCGTCCATGTTGTGCAAGGTGGCGTTGGACACGGTCACACCGGCAACCTTGACCGGCTTCAACCGCGCCACAGGTGTCACGGCGCCGGTGCGGCCGACCTGGAACTCCACGTCGAGCAACTCGGTAAGCTCTTCCATGGCCGGGAATTTGTGCGCGATCGCCCAACGCGGCTCGCGGGCACGGAAGCCCAGTTCACGCTGCGAGGCGATACTGTTGACCTTGAACACCACGCCGTCGATTTCATAACCCAGGCTGTTACGCCGCTCGCCGATATCGCGGTAGTAGTCCAGGCATTCCTGGATGCCTTTGGCCAACTTCAACTCGTGGCTGATCGGCATGCCCCACTTCTGCAACTGCTTCAAGTTGCCGATATGGGTGTCGCTGATATCTGCGGTCACTTGGCCAATGCCATAGCAGCAAAACTCCAGCGGGCGACTGGCGGTAATCTTCGAATCCAACTGGCGCAGGCTCCCGGCTGCGGCATTACGCGGGTTGGCGAAAGTCTTGCCACCGACTTCCAGCTGCGAGGCGTTCAGCCGCTCGAAACCGGCTTTGGACATGAACACTTCACCGCGCACTTCCAGGGTGGCGGGCCAGCCCCTGCCCTGTAGCTTCAGCGGGATATTGCGCACGGTGCGCACGTTGATGCTGATGTCTTCGCCCGTGGTGCCATCACCCCGGGTAGCACCGCGCACCAGTTCACCCTCTTGATACAACAGGCTGACCGCCAGGCCATCCAGCTTGGGTTCGCAGCTGTACTCCACCGCCGCGCCACCGCCAAACAAATCGCCCACCGGCAGGTCGAGGCCTTCGGTGACCCGGCGATCAAACTCGAGCATGGTGGTTTCATCAAAGGCGTTGCCCAGGCTGAGCATCGGAATCTCGTGGCGTACCTGGGTGAACGCCGACAACGCCGCACTGCCGACCCGCTGCGTCGGTGAGTCGCGCGTTACCAGGTCCGGGTGCTCGGCCTCAAGGGCCTTGAGCTCATGGAACAACCGGTCGTACTCGGCGTCCGGAATGCTCGGCTCGTCGAGGACGTGGTAACGGTAATTGTGCTGATCCAGTTCAGCGCGCAGTTCGAGAATGCGGGTGTGGGCGGCGGTCATGGGTGTTCTCTCATAAAGCAAAAGAGCAGCCGAAGCTGCTCAATATGTTAGTGCACGGATTCTACAGACAACGCTTAAGATCGAACCTCAGCGTTTCTGTGTCAGGGCGCGACGCTCGAACTCGACGATACGCTGACGGTAGTGTTCGATGGTTTGGGCGGTGAGGACGCTGCGTTGGTCGTCCTTGAGCTCGCCGTTGAGTTCCTGGGACAGTTTGCGGGCGGCGGCCACCATCACGTCGAACGCTTGTTTCGGGTGACGCGGGCCTGGCAAACCGAGGAAGAAACTCACCGCCGGGGTGCTGAACAGGTCGATATCGTCCAGGTCAAAGGTGCCCGGCTTGACCGCGTTAGCCATCGAGAACAACACTTCGCCGTTACCGGCCATGCTTTCATGACGGTGGAAAATATCCATCTCGCCAAAGCGCAGGCCGCTTTCGAGGATGTTCTGCAACAGCGCCGGGCCTTTGAAGCCGGCGGCGTCGCGGCAGATCACGCTGATCACCAGGACTTCTTCGGCGGCCGGCTGATCGTTTACCGATTGGCGTGGCGCGCTTTTGGTTGGGGTCTCGTCAGGGAAATCGTCATCGCGGCTGCTGAAGCTCGGGCCTTCATCGACGTCGAGGTTCAGGTCGCCCTGATGCGGCTCGGCCACCGGCGCAGTGCCGCGCTTGCCACGCTTGGAGGACGGCTCACGGGCTTCACGCATTGGCGCGCTCATCGATGGCAAGTCGTGTTCGTCCAGCTGCGGCTCTTTATGGGTGTCCAGCACACGGGGCGGCCCCAGCAGCTCGGCGCTGCCGTCGTCGTCGAGCAAGTTGGACAGGTTACGGTCCAGACGGAATTTGAGCTTGCCCTTGCCACCGCGCATACGGCGCCAGCCATCAAAAAGAATACCGGCAATGACAATAATGCCGATGACGATCAGCCACTCGCGCAGACCGATTTCCATGTAATCCCGTGCCTCTAATAAAAAATGCTGAAAAATAAGGGGTTTAGCACCGTGCAAACCGCTTTAAAACGTGGCGCCAACTCTATGTTCTGACTGACGTTTTGCCCACGTATACGAAAAATTGACATTAAACTAGCACGACCCAAGATAACTTTACACCGTCTGTCAAAATGCCTTGAACAAATATGTCCATTTGCCACTTCTACCAGCGCGGTTCATCACCGGTTACGGGCCAAAAAATCGGCTCTGTCAGCGTGGCTCAGGACTCCACCATCGCCATCGCTTCCTCGACATCCACCGCCACCAATCGCGAGCAACCCGGTTCGTGCATCGTTACCCCCATCAATTGATCCGCCATTTCCATGGCGATCTTGTTGTGGGTGATATAGATGAACTGCACGGTCTGGGACATCTCTTTCACCAATCGAGCGTAGCGTCCAACGTTAGCGTCATCCAGCGGGGCGTCAACTTCGTCGAGCATGCAAAACGGCGCCGGGTTCAACTTGAAGATGGCAAATACCAGGGCCAATGCGGTCAGGGCCTTTTCGCCACCGGACAACAAATGGATGGTGCTGTTCTTCTTGCCCGGAGGCCGCGCCATGATCGTTACCCCTGTATCGAGTAGATCTTCGCCCGTCAGTTCCAAGTAGGCGCTGCCGCCACCGAAAACTTTCGGGAATAACGCCTGTAAACCGCTATTAATCTGATCAAAGGTATCTTTGAAGCGGTTACGGGTTTCCTTGTCGATCTTGCGAATCACGTTTTCCAGGGTGTCGAGGGCCTCCACCAGATCGGCGTCCTGGGCATCCAGATAACGCTTACGCTCGGACTGCTGCTGGTACTCGTCGATGGCCGCAAGGTTGATCGCACCGAGCCTTTGAATACGCGCAGCAATCCGCTCAAGTTCTTCTTCGGCGTCTTTTTCGTTGGCCTGGGCGGTCAAGGTATCGAGCACGCCGTGCAAGTCGTAGCCGTCTTCCACCAACTGGTCTTGCAGGGTTTTGCGGCGCACGGTCAGGGCTTGCCATTCCATGCGTTGCTGTTCGAGCTGACCACGGATCAGCTGGGATTGCTGCTCGGCCTGGGTCCGCCGTTTTTCGGCGTCACGCAGTTCGCGGTCGGCGTCCTCCAGGGCGATCTGCGCAGTCTTGAGTTCTTCGTCGACAGTCATGCGCTTGTCGAGCAATTCTTCGAGCTTGAGCCGCAACTCTTCCAGCGGCGCTTCGCCCTCCTCCAGGTTGAGGCTCAGTTGCTCGCGCTTTTCGGTGAGACGTTCGGATTGCATCTCCAGGCGCTCAAGGGCCTGGCGCGTGGAATCGTGCTGGGCGCGCAAAGAGCCGAGGCGCACCGCCAATTGGTGGGCGTGGTCTTTGTGCTGACGGGCTTCCTGGCGCACGCGGTCGAGGCGCTCGCGCAGGCTGTCACGCTGGGCCATCAGCAGTTCGCGCTGCTCGGTATCGAGGGCCATGCTGTCGAGGGCTTCTTGCAATTGCAGGCGCGCCTCACCGATTTGTTCGTGTTCCAGGGCGCGCTGCTCGCCCATCTCGGCCACTTCGTCGTCGAGACGCGTGCGGCGCAGCGTCAGTTGCTCGGCCTTGGCCTTGCTCGCCGACAACTGGGCTTTCAATTCACCTTGCTGGCGCGCTTCATCCTGCAACAGGCGGCGCAGGTGTTCGCGACCGGTCTCTTGCTGGCGCTGGGTGGCGCGCAGGGTTTGCAGTTCGGTTTCGAGGCGCTCGAGGGTGGCTTCGCGCTCCTCGCGCTCGGCGGTCAGGTTGACGATTTCCTGGCCACGGGCCAATACGCCGCTTTCCGCTTCGCTGGCACGGCGCACCCGCAGGAAGTGCCGGCCAACCCAGTAGCCGTCACGGCTGATCAGGCTTTCACCGGCGCCCAGTTGACCGCGTTGGGCCAGGGCCTGCTCCAGGGACTCCACCGGTTTGACCTGGCCCAGCCAGGGCGACAGATCAATCGCCGCCTCGACCTTGTCCAGCAAACTACCCGGCACGCGGGTGCCATCGGCCGCCGGGCTGAGTAAACGCAGATCACCCTGGGCAAAACCGGCCAGGTCGAAGCCGCCAAAATCATCCACCAGTACGGCTTGCAGGTCGGCGCCGAGCACGGTTTCCACTGCCAGCTCCCAACCAGCCTCGACCTTCAAGCCTTCGGCCAGGCGCGGGCGCTCGGCCAGATGCTGGTCGCGCAGCCATTCGGCGGTGCCGGTGCCCGGGTCCAGTGCGGCTTGCTGCAAGGCTTCAAGTGACGCCAGCCGACCGTTGAGCCGCTGCAAATCGCCCTGGGCCTGCTGCTGCGCCTGGGTCGCCTGTTGCAACTGCTGACGCAATTGCTCCAGGCGCTCCACTTGTTGTTCTTCGCTGGCTTCCAGCTCTTCGAGCGTCATTTCGCTCTCGGCCAGTTGCTCGCTGAGTTCCATGATCGCCGCATCTTCCGGGTCGGCGGCAAGCAACACACGCTCTTCCTGCAGACGACGCTGGCGCTCGGCCAGGCGCTCCATGCTGGTTTCCAGCTGCTGGATACGCGACTGCTGCACCTCAGCCTGACGGCGCGGCTCGGCGGATCGCAGGTTGAAAGCGTCCCACTGTTCCTGCCAGCCGTGCATGGTGGTTTCGGAGTCTTCCAGCGCAGCGGCCGCTTCTTCGGCGGCGGCGCTGGTGATTTCCTGCTCGGGGGTGAGCATGTCGAGCTCTTCGCCGAGGGTCAGCAACAAAGTGCGGTCATGGCCCAGGTGCGATTCGGTTTCCAGGCGCGCGCGTTCGGCTTCTTTCAAATCATCCTGCAACTGGCGCAGACGCTGCTGGCCGTGCTGGATGCTCTGCTCGACCCGGGCAATATCACCGCCCACCGAGTAGAAACGGCCCTGCACCAGATTGAAGCGCTCGGACAGGTCATGGTGCCCATCACGCAAACGCTCAATGCTGGCGTCGGCATTACGCTGCTCGGCCACCAGTGCTTCAAAGCTGATTTCCTGGGTGCCGATGATCGCTTCGCGCTGGCCGACCTGATCATTCAGCGCCTGCCAACGCAGGGCCGACAGTTGCGCCTTGAGCTGACGCTCCTCGCCTTTGTATTCCTGATACTTCTCGGCGGCCTGGGCCTGGCGGTGCAGGCGCTCCAACTGGCGCTCCAACTCTTCGCGCAGGTCGGTCAGGCGGGCAAGGTTTTCATGGGTGCGGCGAATACGGTTTTCAGTCTCGCGGCGGCGCTCCTTGTACTTGGAGATACCAGCCGCTTCTTCGATAAAGTTGCGCAGGTCTTCGGGCTTGGCTTCGATCAGCTTGGAGATCATGCCCTGCTCGATGATCGAGTAGCTGCGCGGGCCCAGGCCTGTGCCGAGGAAGATATCGGTGATGTCACGGCGCCGGCACTTGGTGCCGTTGAGGAAATAACTGTTCTGGCTGTCGCGCGTTACTTTACGGCGGATGGAGATCTCCGCGTAGGCCGCGTATTCACCGACCAGGGTGCCGTCGGAGTTGTCGAATACCAGTTCGATGCTGGCCTGGCTGACGGGCTTGCGGCTGGTGGAGCCGTTGAAGATGACGTCGGTCATCGACTCGCCACGCAGGTTTTTTGCCGAACTCTCGCCCATCACCCAGCGCACGGCGTCGATGATGTTCGACTTGCCGCAGCCATTGGGCCCGACCACCGCCGCCATGTTACTGGGGAAGTTCACCGTGGTCGGGTCGACGAAGGATTTGAACCCCGCCAGTTTGATGCACTTGAGCCGCACGCTTAGGCGTCCGCCAACGCAGCGATCACCAGCGAGGAACTGCGCTGGCCATAGGCCGACAGCACTTGGCGGATCTGTGCCAGGTCACGGGCCAGCACGGCGGCGAGCAGTTGCTCGAACAACGCCAGGTACTCGCTCATGGACGCCTTGCGTTGATCCAGCGCCAGGTAATACGCGCGGTTCATCGCCGGCTGCAGGTTCTCGACGGTTTCCTGCAAATACGGATTGTTGGCGAAGGGGTACGCCGCGCGCATCACGTTGAAGCTTTCTTCGACAAAGGCACGGATGTCCTCGCGCTCGAAGCTGGTTACCAGCCGCTGCTGGATCTGCAGGAACGGCGCCATGTCGGCCTGAGTCTGCCAGCCATCCGCCACGGCATTGCCGAGCAGGATGTACAACTCGCTCATCAACGTACACAGGCTCTGCACCTTGTGCGCGGTGAGCTCGGTGACGTGGGCGCCACGGCGCGGCAGGATCGCGATCAGGTGGCGGCGTTCAAGGATCAATAAGGCTTCACGCACGGAACCACGGCTGACATTGAGTGCCAGCGTGACTTTCTGTTCCTGGATCCGCTCCCCAGGCTTGAGATCGCCGCGAATGATACGTTCGGCGAGGTGGTGAGCGATTTGCTCGGCGAGACTGTCCGGCGCCTTGAACGTCATGTTTTTCCTTCAAAATCGTCTATCGGTACAAGCGCGGCAGTGTAGCGCATTGGCTAGCTGATGGCGCTACGCCCACGGTGGCGAATTTGGCATGAAATAAGCAGCGATGAATAGCCAGAAGCCGCCAAAAACACCGGTTCCAGAAGACTGGACCATAATTGAAAGTGTTGTGATCGCATTTTCTTGACCCGAAGGTCAGAAAACCATTGACCGAAAAGTCAGATATGACTAGATTCGGCGCAAAGCGGTTAACAACAATAATGAGTCTGTGAGGCCTTCCGTGATCCAGTTTTTACTTAACCAGGAACTCCGTAGCGAGCACGCCCTGGACCCCAACCTGACCGTGCTCAACTATTTGCGCGAGCATGTGGGCAAATCCGGTACCAAGGAAGGCTGCGCCAGCGGCGATTGCGGTGCGTGCACCGTAGTGGTCGGCGAGCTGCATACCAATGAGCACGGCGCAGAGCAGATTCGTTATCGCAGCCTCAATTCGTGCCTGACCTTCGTATCGGCGTTGCACGGCAAACAACTGATCAGCGTCGAAGACCTCAAGCATCAAGGCCAGTTGCACAGCGTGCAGCAAGCCATGGTTGAGTGCCACGGCTCGCAATGCGGCTTTTGCACGCCGGGTTTCGTGATGTCGTTGTTTGCCCTGCAAAAGAACAGCGATGCCGCCGACAGCCAAAAAGCCCATGAAGCGCTGGCCGGCAACCTCTGCCGTTGCACCGGCTACCGCCCGATTCTGGCCGCCGCCGAACAGGCCTGCTGTAATAAACCGCAGGACCAGTTCGACAGCCGCCAAACCGAAACCATCGCCCGCCTTAAAGCCATCGCACCGACCCAGACCGGCGAGCTCAACAGCGGCGACAAACGCTGCCTGGTGCCGCTCACTGTCGCCGACCTGGCCGACCTCTACGACGCCTACCCACAAGCCCGGCTGTTGGCCGGCGGCACCGACCTGGCGCTGGAAGTCACCCAGTTCCATCGCACGCTGCCGGTGATGATCTACGTCGGCAATATCGAAGAGATGAAGCGCATCGAGTCGTTCGACGACCGCCTGGAAATCGGCGCGGCCACTGCGCTGTCCGATTGCTACAGCGCGCTGCATCACGCGTACCCGGACTTTGGCGATCTGCTGCACCGCTTCGCCTCTCTGCAAATCCGCAACCAGGGCACCCTCGGCGGCAATATCGGCAACGCCTCGCCGATTGGTGATTCGCCGCCGCTGCTGATCGCCCTCGGTGCGCAGATCGTGCTGTGCAAAGGCAACACTCGCCGCACCCTGGCGCTGGAAGATTACTTCATCGACTACCGCGTCACCGCGCGCCAGGACAGCGAGTTCATCGAGAAAATCATTGTGCCCAAGGGCCATTCCCTGTTCCGTGCCTACAAGGTTTCCAAGCGCCTGGACGATGATATTTCCGCCGTGTGCGCCGCCTTCAACCTGAAGCTCGCAAACGGCGTGATCAGCGAAGCTCGCGTTGCCTTCGGTGGCATGGCCGCCACGCCCAAACGCGCGAAAAGCTGCGAAGCCGTATTGGTCGGCGCCACCTGGAACGCCGCCACCGTGGAGAAAGCCTGCGCCGCACTCGCCGAGGATTTCACCCCGCTGTCGGACTTCCGCGCCAGCAAGGAATACCGCCTGCTCAGCGCACAGAACCTGTTGCGTAAATACTTCATCGAACTGCAAACACCGCACATCGAGACTCGGGTGACCGCTTATGTCTAACCATCACGCCGTCGTTAAAACCCAGGCCGAACTCGCCGCGCTGTTTGCCCAGGACCTGACCTCCGGCGTCGGCCGCAGCGTCAAGCACGACAGCGCCGCCAAGCACGTCAGCGGTGAAGCGCAGTACATCGATGATCGCCTGGAATTCCCCAACCAGTTGCACCTGTACGCGCGTATGTCCGACCGCGCCCATGCCCGCATCATCCGCATCGACACTGCGCCTTGCTACGCCTTTGAGGGCGTGCGCATCGCCATCACCCACGAAGACGTGCCCGGCCTGAAAGACATCGGCCCGCTGATGCCCGGCGATCCGTTGCTGGCCATCGACACGGTGCAGTTCGTTGGCCAAGTGGTGCTGGCCGTCGCCGCCCGTGACCTGGACACCGCGCGCAAAGCCGCGATGGCAGCCGTGATCGAATACGAAGACCTGGAACCGGTGCTGGACGTGGTCGAGGCCTTTCGCAACAAGCACTTCGTGCTGGACAGCCACACCCACCAGCGCGGTGACGCGGCCGGCGCATTGGCCACGGCGAAAAATCGCATCCAGGGCACGCTGCATATCGGCGGCCAGGAACACTTCTATCTGGAAACCCAGATCTCGTCGGTGATGCCCACCGAAGACGGCGGCATGGTCGTCTACTGCTCCACGCAAAACCCCACCGAAGTGCAAAAGCTGGTGGCCGAAGTGCTCGACGTTTCGATGAACAAAATCGTCGTGGATATGCGCCGCATGGGCGGTGGGTTTGGTGGCAAGGAAACCCAGGCAGCCAGCCCGGCGTGCCTGTGCGCGGTGGTCGCGCGCCTCACCGGCCAGCCGACCAAGATGCGCCTGCCGCGCGTCGAAGACATGCTGATGACCGGCAAGCGCCACCCGTTCTACATCGAATACGACGTAGGCTTCGACGACAGCGGTCGCCTGCACGGGATTAATCTGGAACTGGCAGGTAACTGTGGCTGTTCGCCGGACCTGTCGAACTCGATTGTCGACCGCGCGATGTTCCATGCCGACAACTCGTATTACCTGGGCGACGCCACGGTCAACGGCCATCGCTGCAAGACCAACACTGCCTCCAACACCGCCTATCGAGGCTTCGGTGGCCCGCAAGGCATGGTCGCCATCGAGGAAGTGATGGACGCCATCGCCCGCCACCTGGCGCTTGATCCGCTGGCCGTGCGCAAGGCCAATTACTACGGCAAGACCGAGCGCAATGTCACCCACTACTACCAGACCGTCGAGCACAACATGCTCGAGGAAATGACTGCCGAGCTTGAGGCCAGCAGCCAATACGCCGAGCGCCGCGAAGCAATTCGCCTGTACAACGCCCACAGCCCGATCCTGAAAAAAGGCCTGGCGCTGACGCCGGTGAAATTCGGTATTTCCTTTACCGCCAGCTTCCTCAACCAGGCTGGCGCCTTGATCCATATCTACACCGACGGCAGCATCCACCTGAACCACGGCGGCACCGAGATGGGCCAGGGCTTGAACACCAAGGTCGCGCAGGTGGTGGCCGAAGTGTTCCAGGTCGACATTGACCGCGTACAAATCACCGCCACCAACACCGACAAGGTGCCGAACACCTCGCCGACCGCGGCCTCCAGTGGCGCCGACCTGAACGGCAAAGCCGCGCAGAACGCCGCCGAGGCCATCAAGCAACGGCTGGTGGAATTTGCCGCGCGCAAGTACGACGTGAGCGAAGCGGACGTGGAATTCCATAACGGCCATGTGCGCGTGCGCGATCAGATCCTGACCTTTGAAAGCCTGATTCAACAGGCGTATTTCGCCCAGGTCTCGCTGTCGAGCACCGGCTTCTACAAAACGCCGAAAATCTTTTATGACCGCAGCCAGGCACGGGGCCGGCCGTTCTATTACTTCGCGTTCGGCGCGGCCTGCTGCGAAGTAATCGTCGACACCCTGACCGGCGAATACAAAATGCTGCGCACCGACATCCTCCACGATGTCGGCGCTTCGCTGAACCCGGCCATCGACATCGGCCAGGTGGAAGGCGGTTTTATCCAGGGCATGGGCTGGCTGACCATGGAAGAGCTGGTGTGGAACAACAAGGGCAAGTTGATGACCAATGGCCCGGCCAGCTACAAGATCCCGGCCGTCGCGGATATGCCACTGGACCTGCGCGTGAAGCTGGTGGAAAACCGCAAAAACCCGGAAGACACCGTGTTCCATTCCAAGGCCGTGGGCGAGCCGCCGTTCATGCTCGGGATTGCGTCGTGGTGTGCGATCAAGGATGCCGTGGCGAGCCTGGGTGACTATCGGTATCAGCCCAAGATTGATGCACCGGCCACGCCGGAGCGGGTGTTGTGGGGCTGTGAGCAGATGCGGCAGTTGCAGGCGGCGAAGGCTGTTGAGACTGACGCCGAGATGGCTTCGCTTTAGGACCGAGGTGCTGCCATCGCAGGCAAGCCAGCTCCCACATTTGACGGTGTTCACACTCAAAAAAGTGGGAGCGGGCTTGCCCGCGATAGCGGCCTCACAGACACCACAAGAGGTGACTATGAACAACTGGATCAGCGCCCTCGCCGACCTGCAGAACCAGGGTGAACCCTGCGTGCTGGTGACCATCATCGAAGAGCTCGGCTCCACGCCGCGCAATGCCGGCTCCAAAATGGTGATCAGCGCCGCGCAGACCTTCGACACCATCGGTGGCGGGCACCTGGAATACAAGGCGATGCAGATCGCCCGCGACATGCTCGTACGTGGCCAGCAAAACACCCATCTGGAGCGCTTCAGCCTCGGCGCCAGCCTGGGCCAGTGCTGCGGCGGCGTGACCGTGCTGCTGTTCGAGCCCATGGGCCAGGTGCAGGCACAGATAGCGGTGTTTGGAGCCGGCCATGTCGGCCGCGCCCTAGTGCCGCTGTTGGCGAGCCTGCCGTGCCGGGTGCGCTGGATCGACTCCCGTGACCAGGAGTTTCCAGAACACATCCCTCAGGGCGTGCGTAAAATCGTCAGCGAAGAGCCGGTCGACGAAATTGCCGACCTGCCGGCGGGCAGTTACTGCATCGTCATGACCCACAATCATGCGCTGGACCTGGAACTGACTGCGGCACTGCTCAAGCGCAATGACTTTGCGTACTTCGGCTTGATTGGCTCGAAGACCAAGCGGGTCAAGTTCGAACACCGCCTGCGTGATCGCGGCTTCGACACCGCCCAGTTGCAACGCATGCGCTGCCCCATGGGCCTCACCGAGGTGAAGGGAAAATTACCAGTAGAGATCGCCATCTCCATCGCCGGCGAAATCATCGCCACCTATAACGCGAATTTCGGCCAGCACACTGCGAGCGCCGAACCCATTGCCAAACTGCTGCCGGTATCACGCCGCAGCCAAGCTATCAGTTGAGATGACCATGCCTTTGACTCGCAAAGCCTACCGTGCCGCCATCCTGCACAGCATCGCCGACCCTGCTGAAGCAGGGATCGACGCCTCCTACGAGTATTTCGAGGACGGCCTGCTGGTCATCGATAACGGCCAGATCAGCGCCTTGGGCCACGCCAGCGATTTGCTGCCCACCCTGCCCGCCGACATCGACGTCACCCATTACCAGGATGCGCTGATTACGCCAGGCCTGATCGACACCCATATCCACTTGCCACAAACCGGCATGGTCGGCGCCTATGGCGAGCAGTTGCTCGACTGGCTGAATACCTACACCTTCCCGTGTGAAAGCCAGTTCGCCGACAAGTCCCATGCCGAAGAAGTCGCGGACATTTTCATCAAGGAACTGCTGCGCAACGGCACCACCACCGCGCTGGTGTTTGGCAGCGTGCACCCGCAGTCGGTCAATGCGTTTTTTGAGGCGGCCGAGAAGCTCGACCTGCGCATGATCGCAGGCAAGGTGATGATGGACCGCAACGCACCGGACTACCTGACCGACACCGCCGAATCCGGCTACCAGGAAAGCAAGGCGCTGATCGAGCGCTGGCACGGCAAGGGCCGTTTGCACTACGCGGTCACGCCACGTTTTGCGCCGACCAGCACCCCGGAGCAACTCGCGCTGGCCGGGCAACTGCTGGGCGAATACCCGGGCCTGTACATGCAGACTCACATCAGTGAGAACAAGCAGGAAGTCGAGTGGGTAAAAGCGCTGTTCCCGGAGCGCAATGGCTATCTGGATGTGTACGACCACTACAAACTGCTGGGCGAGCGCTCGGTGTTTGCCCACGGCGTACACCTGTGTGACGACGAGTGCGCGCGGCTCGCGGAAACGGGTTCGGCCGTGGCGTTCTGCCCGACCTCGAACTTCTTCCTCGGCAGTGGTTTGTTCAACCTGCCGATGGCCGAGAAGCACAAGCTGAATGTCGGCCTGGGTACGGACGTGGGCGGCGGTACCAGCTTCTCGCTGTTGCAAACGCTTAACGAAGCCTACAAGGTCATGCAGTTGCAGGGCGCGCGCTTGAGCCCGTTCAAGTCGCTGTACCTGGCCACATTGGGCGGTGCGCGGGCACTGCGCCTGGAAGACAAGATCGGCACCTTGCAGCCGGGTACGGACGCGGACTTTTTGGTACTGGATTACAACGCCACGCCACTGCTCAGCTACCGCTTGAAGCAGGCCAATACCATTGCCGAGACGTTGTTTGTGTTGATGACGCTGGGGGATGACCGGACGGTGTTGCAGACATATGCAGCGGGTCAGCTGGTGCACCAGCGCTAATTTCAGCGCCGCCATACACCAATGTGGGAGCGGGCTTGTGTGGGAGCCGGGCTTGCCCGCGATGCAGTCACCGAGGTGTATCAGTTACACCGCGGTGATGCTATCGCAGGCAAGCCAGCTCCCACACAAGCCCGCTCCCACATTTTTAGTCCCAGGCGAACCTGGAAAATTACAATTTGACTGAAGAACGCCCCGGTTTCTTGGTCTGCAGCAGATGCGAGAACACTGCGTGCAAATCATCCGACGCGCTTTCCTCATCGAGGTTGAGCTTGCTGTCGATGTGATCCATGTGATGCATCATCAAATTCACCGCCAGCGTCGCGTCGCGTGCTTCGATCGCATCGATCAGCTGAGTGTGCTCATCGTAGGAACAGTGCGAGCGGTTGCCGCTTTCGTACTGGGCGATGATCAACGACGTCTGGGAAACCAGGCTGCGCTGGAAGCTGATCAGCGGCGCATTCTTCGCCGCTTCGGCCAGCTTGAGGTGGAACTCGCCGGAAAGGCGGATACCCGCACCACGATCACCGCGTGAAAAGCTGTCGCGCTCGTCGTTGACCATCTGGCGCAACTCGGCCAGTTGCTCAGCCGTGGCGTGTTGCACCGCCAATTCAGTGATCGCCCGCTCGACCAGACGCCGGGCCAGGAACACCTGGCGCGCTTCTTCTACACTTGGGCTCGCCACTACCGCGCCACGATTGGGCCGCAGCAGCACCACGCCTTCATGGGCCAGGCGCGACAGCGCACGGCGAATGATGGTGCGGCTGACGCCGAAGATTTCGCCCAGTGCCTCTTCACTCAATTTGGTTCCGGGCGCCAGGCGTTGTTCGAGGATCGCCTCGAAGATATGCGCGTAGACGATATCGTCCTGGGTTCCGCTGCGACCGGCCTTGCCGGCTCGCGGTTGTTTCTTGAGAGGTTGCAACTGTTCGTTCATGGGCACTCGGGTAGGGAGAACGGCGGCGAATTAACGGTAATACGGCAACAGCGTGTCGCTGGCAAGTATCACCTAAAAACAGGGCACATTGTACACAACCGAGTGCGCCAACACACTGTACGGCTGTTTGCGGCCTCGGCTGTATTGCAATGAGTCGTTACGTTTGAGTTTAGGCTTGAATCCGGGCCTTCACCGGCAAACACCCAGGTAAAAGGAACACCCTTCCATGACTGACGCCATCCAAGCGCCCTTGCGCCCGCTGGCCGACACTTCTACGTCGGCCGTCGTCGCCGGCTTCATCGCCATGATGACCGGCTATACCAGCTCCCTGGTGCTGATGTTCCAGGCCGGACAAGCCGCCGGTTTGACCACCGCGCAGATTTCCTCGTGGATCTGGGCCCTCTCGATCGGCATGGCGGTGTGCAGCATTGGCTTGTCTTTGCGGTATCGCACGCCCATCACCATTGCCTGGTCGACCCCCGGCGCGGCGCTGCTGATCACCAGCCTGGGCGGCGTGAGTTACGGCGAAGCGATTGGTGCCTACATCACCTGCGCGGTGCTGGTGACGCTCTGCGGGTTGACCGGCAGCTTTGAAAAACTGGTCAAGCGCATTCCCGCCTCATTAGCGGCGGCACTGCTGGCAGGGATCCTGTTCAAGATCGGCAGCGAGATTTTTGTCGCCGCGCAACATCGAACCGGCCTGGTGCTGGGGATGTTTTTCACCTACCTGGTCATCAAGCGTGTGTCGCCACGTTATGCCGTGCTGGCCGCGCTGGTGTTAGGCACCCTGCTGTCAGGCCTGATGGGGCTGCTGGATTTCAGCGGCTTTCATCTGGAAGTGGCAACGCCGGTGTGGACCACCCCGCACTTCTCGCTGGCGGCGACCATCAGCATCGGCATCCCGCTGTTTGTCGTGGCGATGACCTCGCAGAACATGCCCGGCGTCGCCGTCTTGCGCGCAGACGGCTACAACGTGCCCGCCTCGCCGTTGATCACCGCAACAGGCCTGGCCTCGCTGGTGCTGGCGCCGTTCGGTTCCCACGGGATCAACCTGGCAGCGATCAGTGCGGCCATCTGCACCGGGCCGCATGCCCATGAAGACCGCAACAAGCGCTATACCGCAGCCGTGTGGTGCGGAGTGTTCTACGGGATTGCCGGGGTATTTGGCGCCACGTTGGCGGCGTTATTCGCAGCGTTGCCCAAGGAACTGGTGCTGTCGATTGCGGCCTTGGCGTTGTTTGGCTCAATCATCAATGGCTTGAGCATCGCCATGAATGAGCCGAAAGAACGGGAAGCGGCGCTGATTACCTTTATGGTCACCGCGTCAGGCTTGACGTTGTTTTCCATCGGTTCGGCATTCTGGGGGATTGTGGCGGGGGTGTTGACGCTGCTGATTCTGAATTGGCGCAAGGCATAAAAAAACGGCGACCCGAGGGTCGCCGTTTTTTTTAGTATCACTTAGCCGCGTTGATCGGCTTTTCCGGATACCACACGTCCAGCAGTGGGCTGACTTCAGCGCTTTTCAGTTCGCTACGGCCTTTGAGCCAGCTTTCGACAGCTACACGCTGTTCTTCGTTGACCGAGCCACGCTTTTGCAGGCAAACCAGACCGAAGTCATCGCCGCCGACATAGCCCAGACCGTTGGCTTCCATGGCTTCTTTGATGAATGCTTCGAGGAAAGCGTCGGTAGCTTCTTCACTCAGGTCTTCTTTGAAGTCCAGGTTCAGTTCGAAACCCAGCTCTTGAAATTCATCAACGCACAGTTTTTTGCGCAGACGCTGGGAACGGTTAGTCGCCATTGGAACAATCCTCATAAGTAATAACGGGCGGCACTTTAGCAGTTTAAGGCGGCAATTGCCCGACTCTCTGGGACAGGCGGCTATACAACGGTTAAAAAAACGCCGATTACCCGCTATGGTTGCGCTACAAGCGGCTCCAGGTTGGGGCATAATGCCGACAATTTCGTGACCAATGAGGGATTTTCTTCCATACCCCTCGCCTTTTTCACCCTTCTCTGCCGTAGGGTTGTATTCCTTATGATCAAATCTTTTCGTTGCCATTCTTTACGCTCAATGCTGTTTGCCGGTTTTTTGCTGCCACTGGCCTTTTCCGTTACCGCCGCACCGATCAACAACACCCTGCCGCCAAATGTTCAACAGGCGCTGCAAAAAGCCAAAATACCGAATACTTCGCTGTCCCTGGTCATGCTGCCGCTGACCGGCCCCGGCACGCCGACCGTGTTCAACGCCGATGTTTCGGTAAACCCGGCGTCCACCATGAAGCTGGTCACCACTTACGCGGCCCTGGAAATGCTCGGCCCCAACCACCAGTGGAAGACCGAGTTCTACACTGACGGCACCCTCAGCGGTGGCGTGTTGCGCGGCAACCTCTACCTCAAGGGCGGTGGCGACCCCAAGCTGAACATGGAAAAACTCTGGCTGCTGATGCGCGACCTGCGCGCCAACGGCGTGCAACAAGTGACCGGCGACCTGGTGCTGGACCGCAGCTTTTTCAACCAACCGCAATTGCCCGAATTCAATGACGACGGTAACGACGAGAACAAGCCGTTCCTGGTCAAGCCCGATGCCTTGTTGGTCAACCTCAAGGCCCTGCGCTTCGTGACCCGCAATGATTCGGGCCGGGTGATCGTGTCGGTCGAACCACCGATTGCCAGCATTCGTATCGACAATCAGGTCAAGGTGTCCAACGCCAAGCAATGCACCGGCGACGTGCGCTACAGCCCCGTAACCGCCGCCGATGGCAGCGTAACCGTGACCGTCAGTGGTCAATTGGGCGACGGTTGCAGCTCGCAGACTTACCTGTCGCTGCTCGACCATGCCACTTACACCGCCGGCGCCGTGCGCGCGATCTGGCAGGAGTTGGGCGGCACCATCCAGGGCCGTGATATCCAGGCGCCGGTGCCCAAGGACGCCAAGGTGCTGGCCCGCGCATTTTCGCCGGACCTGGCGGAAATCATTCGCGACATCAATAAATACAGCAACAACACCATGGCCCAGCAGTTATTCCTGAGCCTCGGTGCGCAGTTCCGAAACGATGCCGATGGCGACGACGCCAAGGCCGCACAACGTGTCGTGCGTCAGTGGCTGGCGAAGAAAGGCATCACCGCGCCGCACCTGGTGATGGAGAACGGTTCGGGTCTGTCCCGCGCCGAACGGGTCAGCGCCCGCGAGATGGCAGCCATGCTGCAAGCCGCCTGGAAAGGCCCGTATTCAGCGGAATACATCAGCTCGCTGCCGATTGCCGGCACCGACGGCACCATGCGTAAACGCCTGAAAACCACCGCCCTGCGCGGCGAAGCCCACGTCAAGACCGGCACCCTGAACACGGTGCGCGCCATCGCTGGCTTCAGCCGCGACAACAACGGCAATAGCTGGGTGGTGGTGGCGATCCTCAACGACTCGAAGCCGTGGGGCGCTTCGTCGGTGCTGGATCAGGTGCTACTGGATCTGTATCGCCAGCCTAAGCTGACGGCATCGGCACCGGTACTCTAAACGGCAACACAAAACCCTGTGGGGGCGGGCTTGCCCGCGAAAGCGGTGGATCAGTCGATATCGTTGTTGACTGGCACACCGCTTCGCGAGCAATCCGGCGCGCCCACTCAAGCCCGTAATCGTTCCGCCTCCACCCTGTCCCTGCCCGCCTGCTTGGCCACATACACCGCCGAATCCGCGCGCAGCAACAGCTCATCTACGCCTTCATCGACCCGCCAACTGGCCACCCCGAAACTGGCGGTCACAACCCCCACGGGTTCCATCGACGTATTGCGCAGCGACTGCCACAACTCCATCGCCAGGCTGTAAGCCTGATCACCATTGGTGTGCGGGCACAGCACCACGAACTCTTCGCCACCCAGGCGACAGAACACGTCCGTGCGACGCAGACGCTGGCTGATGCGCTTGCACACTTCCTGCAGGGCACCATCCCCCACCGCATGCCCGTACTGGTCGTTGATGCGCTTGAAGTGATCAATGTCGAACATGATCAACGACAGCGCCCCAGCCGTGCGGTTGAGCCGGTGCATCTCGGCCTTCAGGCGATCCTGAAAATAGCGTCGGTTATGAATACCCGTCAGCGAGTCGGTGATGGATAACGCGCGCAGCTCCTCCTCGACCCGCTTGAGATCGGAAATATCCGAAACGTAGCCGTGCCACAACGTGCCGCCGCCGGGTAACTCCTCCGGCGTCGCTTCGCCGCGAATCCAGCGCAGCCCGCGTTGCGGCAATACCACGCGATACTCTTCGCGCCAATGGCTCAACTGCAGCGCCGACAGCCGTATCGACAGCCGTACCCGCTCGACGTCCAGAGGGTGGATACGCTCAAAAACCTTGTTCGCGTCGTGCTGCAAGACCCCGGTTTCGATTTCATAAATATCGCGCATGCCATCGCTGGCGTAGATGAAACGCCCGGTTCCCTGAGGGTCCAGGGTGAACTGGAAGATTCCCCCGGGCACGTGGGCACTGAGTTTTTTCAGCAAGCGGTCACGCGCAGCCAGCGCTTCGTAGGCGCGTTTCTGCTCGGTGACATCCAGGTAGATCGCCAAGTGCCCGATCCACAGGCCATAGTCATCCAGTAACACCGTGGTCAGCATATTCACCGTCAAATGGCTGCCATCCTCACGCAACAGTGTCCATTCCTGCGCCTCGTGCAGGTTGTCCGGACTTTCCACCAGCATCGCCTGACTCGGCGCAATACGCTTGCCCAACGCCACACTCAAACTGGCAGCGCGTGATTCGAGTTCCAGGGCCAGGTGCAGGCTCTCCAGCGTCAGCCGCCCCACTACCGCCTCGGACTTGAACCCAAGCATCTGCTCGGCACCGGCATTGAACGTGTTAATCACGCCCCTGAGGTCAGTGGCAATGATTGCAACCTGGGTGGCCGCATTCAGCACGCTGCGCAATTGCCCATGGGCCCCACGCAGCTCCAGCTCACGCAGACGCAACAGCTCTGTGCGTTGCTCCACCAGCGCAAGCGCGCGCTGGCGCTGGCTGACCAACACATACAACAAAGCGCTGAGCAGCAGACTGAGGAGCATGCCCATGGTCAGGATCGTGCTCATCGAAGAATGGTTGGCCTGGTCGAAGATCTGGCTGGCACGCATACTCAGGGCATACACATGGTCGCCAAGGGTCAGACGGCGCGCGGCAATGAGGTCACTGCTGCCGACCGAATTGCTGGACGCGTACAGCACGCGCTGCTGAGCGTCGGAGGTGTCGACGATCTGCATCACCAAGTTGTCCCGCTTCGGCTTGGGCAACCCATCGGCGACCAGCTGGCGCATGCTGATCACCGCCATCACGAAACCGATAGGCTCTTCGCCAACCGGCTTGCTGACGGGCGCCACCAGCAACACACCGGCAGCATACGCCGGCTCCACGCCCACCAGTTGCATGGGTTGAGACACCGCCAGCTTGCCGCTTTTCAGCGCGCGCTCAAGCACCGAGCGACGCAACGGCTGGGCCAACAGGTCAAACCCCAAGGGTGAACCCAGCAGGCTTTGAGTCTGGCTGTACAGCACCGGCACGTATTCATCGCGCTCCGCGGCAGGCGCCAACTCACCCGACGCATTCAATTCACGGATCGCGAAGGGTACGCCTCGCTGGCGGGAAATTTCCTGCTCAAATGAGCTGCGTTGATCGCGCCATATGCGTGGCGCCCAGGCATAGGCGCGGGCGCGCAACAACAAGGGTTGGGCGAAACCATCAAATTCGGCGCGGGAGACATCACTGGAATTGGTGAAAAAACGTTGCAGGCTTGCCAGGCGTTGCTCCTGGTCTTCAAAACGTTCTTGAAGGCGGGCGTAGCGCTCGTTGACCAGCAACTGGAAACGCTGGTGAACCTGTTGCTGATAAACGTCGGCGGCGGCCCAGGCCACGATGATCGTCAGCGTGCAACCTGCCAGTAATACCACCAATGCCACCAGCCAAGCCGACGCCTGTTCACTGATAAAGCCTAGGATTTTCGGGCGAACAGCTTGCAACGTCATAGGCAACACTCACAACGCCAGCGTGCGGGGGTGTCACTTTGGCTAGGCGTTAAGTTATAGCCATGAGGCCGGTATTTGACCAGCGTAAAAAAGCCGCAAGCCCGGAATAATCCGGGCTTGCGGCTTTTTGGTGCAGCGTGATGCGCGGTGCTGCTGCGATCAGCGCGCGGTGATTTTCCATGCACGGTGGATCTTCGCGTTACGCGCGAAATCCGGGTCGAGGGTTTTGTCGCTGATTTCCTCTACGGCATAGCGTTCACTGAGGTTGTCCTCAAGCACAAACTTGCGGAAGTTGTTCGAGAAGTACAACACGCCACCCGGTGCCAGGCGCGCCATCGCCAGGTCGAGCAACTGCACGTGGTCGCGCTGCACGTCGAAGATGCCTTCCATGCGCTTGGAGTTGGAGAAGGTCGGCGGGTCGATGAAGATCAGGTCGAACTCATCGCGGCTGGCTTCCAGCCACGCCATCACATCACCCTGCTCCAGACGGTTCTTGTCGGAAAAACCGTTGAGCGAGAAGTTGCGACGCGCCCAGTCCAGGTAGGTTTTGGACAAGTCCACACTGGTAGTGCTGCGCGCGCCGCCCTTGGCTGCGTGCACACTCGCGGTCGCGGTGTAGCAATACAGGTTGAGGAAACGCTTGCCGGCCGCTTCTTTCTGGATGCGCATGCGCATCGGGCGGTGGTCGAGGAACAGACCGGTGTCCAGGTAATCGGTGAGGTTGACCAGCAGCTTCACGCCACCCTCGCTGACCTCGGTGAACTTGCCCTGGGCGCTCTGGCGCTCGTACTGCTTGGTGCCGCTTTGACGCTCACGCCGTTTGACCACGACGCGGCTCTTGTCGACGTTTAACGCCTGGGGAATCGCCGCCAGTGCATCGAACATGCGTGCCGAGGCTTTCTCCGGGTCGATGGACTTCGGTGCCGCGTACTCCTGGACGTGAACCCAGTCGTGGTACAGGTCGATGGCCATCGAGTATTCGGGCATGTCGGCATCGTACACACGGTAGCAATCCACCCCTTCACGCTTGGCCCACTTGCCCAGCAGTTTGAGGTTCTTCTGCAAGCGGTTGGCGAACATCTGCCCGCCTTCGCTCAGACGCGCTTGCTCGACCACTGGAGCCGGTGCTGGCTTGATCGGGTTACCGTTCTTGTTGTACTGGCGCTCTTGCGGCTCGGTCGGGGCTTGATCGTAAGCGGCTTGCTCGCGTTCAGCCTGACGCTGCTCCGGGGTACGACGCTCGCCAGTGACGAACTGGTCCGGGTTGACCTTGATCAACAGCAATTTGCACGGCAACGCGCCGTTCCAGAACGAATACTGTTTGTGGCTGCGAATGCCCATGCGCTTGCCCAGGTCCGGCGCGCCGGTAAACACCGCCGCTTCCCAGCCCATGCACGCCTGGCGCAGACGCTCGCCGAGGTTCTGGTAGAGGTATAACAGGCTGGCCTCGTCACCCAGGCGCTCGCCGTAGGGTGGGTTGCAGATCACCAGGCCTTTCTGGTTCTGGTCGGGGCGCGGCTCGAAAGTGCCGACTTCGCCCTGATACACCTTGATCCAGTGGCTCAAGCCTGCGCGTTCGATGTTGTTGCGGGCGGGCTGGATCAGGCGCGGGTCAGCTTCGTAACCACGCACCCACAGCGGCGGCTTGTTCATGCCGATGGCGGCACGCTCACTGGCTTCGGCGTGCAGCTTCTTCCACAACGCCGGGACGTGACCCAGCCAGGTGGTGAAACCCCACAGTTCGCGGTTGAGGTTGGGCGCCATGTCGGCGGCGATCATTGCGCCTTCCACCAGGAAGGTACCCACGCCGCACATCGGGTCCGTCAGCGCGCCGCCTTCGGCAGCGATGCGCGGCCAGCCGGCGCGAATCAAAATCGCAGCGGCCAGGTTTTCCTTCAACGGCGCCGCGCCCTGCTGCAGGCGGTAACCGCGCTGGTGCAGGCTGTGGCCGGAGAGGTCGAGGGAGAGAATCGCTTCGCCACGGTCCAGGCGCAGGTGGATACGCAGGTCCGGGTTGATCTTGTCGATAGACGGGCGTTCGCCGGTCGGGGTGCGCAGTTTGTCGACAATCGCATCCTTGACCTTCAGCGCGCCGAAGTGGGTGTTGTCGATGCCCGAGCCATGACCGCTGAATTCCACGGCCAAGGTGCCGTCCGGGACCATGTGGTCAGCCCATTCGATATCCAGCACGCCGTGGTACAGGTCTTCGGCGTCCTTCATCGGGAAGCGCTTGAGCACCAGCAGCACGCGGTTGGCCAAGCGCGACCAGAGGCACAGGCGGTAAGCCGTTTCCATGTCGGCCATGCCGCGCACGGCCGAGGTGTGCTCGCGGGCTTCCTCAAGGCCAAGCCCGACGGCTTCCTCGATCAGCAGGCCTTCGAGGCCCTTGGGGCAAGTGAGGAAGAGTTCAAAACGGTCCGACATGGGCATTCCAGGCTTTTCAGCAATAAATGAACGGGCGACGCATCGCCGGCTCGGTTTTCAATCAAGCACTTTTCTTGAAGAGTGCTCGCGTGACACGAATGTGCCGTTCCACCCCGGCTGCCGGGCCTTTCGACCGAAATTTCCGGGGCAGATAAACAATTGTTTGCAACAAGAGGAAATATTCCGACCCTTCGTCGAATAATAACCGACTGCAACGGGCGGACATTCTCACTAAAGGATTAAACCCATCCTCTTTGCAAGGCACATCATAGCTGGCTTTGCCCAATAAATGGGGCGAAAAGCCATCCCAGCTTATGGCTATAGCATCGTTATCGTTACGTGCTTATGACAAAACGATCATTGAATCCATGTGACCTATTGGTTAGAACTCAACACAGGTTGGCGCCGTAACGACGCCGACACATTGGCTCGCCACGCCGGCAGCGAGCCCACCAACGGCAGAAAAACTCTGCCCGGCCTCACACGAGGCCGAAGGATATCTACACAGTCAACAAGTGAGGGAAACACCCTATGAGAAGACTTAAGCGTGATCCGTTGGAAAGAGCATTTTTACGCGGATATCAGTATGGCGTTCATGGCAAATCCCGTGAGCTTTGCCCATTTACTCTACCGTCGGTACGCCAAGCCTGGATTAACGGCTGGCGAGAAGGACGCGGCGACAATTGGGACGGTATGACCGGCACTGCGGGGATCCACAGACTCAACGAACTTCACGCCGTCGGCTAACACAGGGCACTTAATCCGACAAACCACTTAGTAGATTATGTAACGACTTAACCACGCACGTCCTATCCGGGCGGCGGGCTTCGGCCCAGGGGGCTCCTAATGGAGCCCTTTTTAATGGTCGATAGGTTCAGGCCTTCGGCAACGCGGCAATCGCATCCACCGACTCGCGAATCAACGCCGGGCCCTTATAGATAAAGCCGGAGTACAACTGCACCAGGCTCGCGCCCGCCGCAATCTTCTCGGCGGCGTGCTTGCCTTCGGTGATGCCGCCCACGGCGATGATCGGCAAACGCCCCGCCAGTTCAGCGGCCAGCACCTTAACGATATGGGTGCTCTTGTCACGCACCGGCGCACCCGACAGGCCGCCCGCTTCATCACCATGCGCCAACCCTTCAACGCCGACACGGCTGAGGGTGGTGTTGGTAGCAATCACCGCGTCCATACCCGAATCGACCAAGGCCTGGGCAACCAGAGCAGTTTCTTCATCACTCATGTCTGGGGCAATCTTGATGGCCAACGGCACGCGCTTGCCATGGCGCACCGTCAGGTCTTCCTGACGCTGACGCAAGGCTTCAAGCAATTGCTTGAGGGAATCACCAAACTGCAGGCTGCGCAGGCCGGGGGTGTTGGGTGAACTGACGTTGACCGTGACATAGCTGGCGTGGGCGTAAACCTTGTCCAGGCAGATCAGGTAATCATCGACGGCGCGCTCTACCGGGGTATCGAAGTTCTTGCCGATATTGATACCGAGAATGCCCTTGTACTTCGCTGCCTGAACCCGCGACAGCAGGTGATCAACGCCCAGGTTGTTGAAGCCCATGCGGTTGATGATCGCCTCGGCTTCCGGCAAACGAAAGATGCGCGGCTTAGGGTTGCCCGGTTGCGGCCGTGGCGTCACGGTGCCGATTTCGACAAAGCCGAAACCCAGTTGCGCGAAGCCGTCGATGGCCGCGCCATTCTTGTCCAGGCCGGCAGCCAGCCCGACCGGGTTGGGGAAATCGAGCCCCATCACCGTCACCGGCATTTTTGCCGGTGCCTTGCATACCAGGCCATTGAGCCCCAGGCGACCACCGGCACCGATCAAGTCCAGGGACAGATCGTGAGAGGTTTCCGGGGAGAGTTTGAACAACAACTGGCGGGCCAGGGTATACATGGGCGGGCTAGACTCGGATGGCGGCGAAAGGTGGCGCCGATTATAGCCGGGGTGGCACGCCAGGTGCGAGGCGTGCCGTCCAATCGTCAATGGCGTTGCGCGACCAGCACTTCATAACGAGCCCAGATCTTTCGTGCATAACGTAAGCGCAGTGCCTCACGCTCAGGTGCAGCGCCCGCGTTGTATGAGCCAATCGCTGTCCAGTTGTATCCGAAGCGCTGGATAAACTCGGCGAGGATCGAGGCGCCCACTTCAATCGACAAACAAGGCTCACTCAGCAGCCGCTCCTGGGTAATCCCCTGCTTGAGCAGGCGAGGCAAGTGCATGCTGTTGATTTGCATCAAACCGATATCTCGCGAGCCATCGCTGTTGCCGGTGTTCAAGGCTTGCGCCTGGTACCCCGACTCTACAGCAGCAATAGCCTGCAACAGCTCCGGTTCGATGTCGTAGCGACGGGCTACGTCATCCCAGCAACTTGCCCAGGCGGGAAGACTGCCTATCAACAGGCTCAACAGTAAGCTTTTGCACAGGCGCTTAATCATGGTTCACCTGGCCACAGGCCGAACAGATGCGCTGCGTACGTCCCAGCCCTGCCTGTCGAGGTTCGTGTTGCTGGACGTTCACGGCACAGGTAAAGCGGTAGCCCCTGCCATAAATCGTCTTGATAAACCTTTTGTCCATCTTCAAGTGTTTGCGCAACGCATAGATGCAGCGGGTGAGCGACTCTTCTGCAACCTCTCCACGCGGCCAGACCCACTCAAGCAAACGATCCTTAGTGATCAGCGCCCCCTCGGACGCCAGCAGCAGCCGCAGCACATGCCACTCCTTGGGTGGCAGCTGAATGTCCACACCTTCGCCGGTCAACCGTCCATCGCCATGCAAGGTCCACCCGGCAAACACCGACGAGGCCGTCGGCCCTTCATTCGTGAGGGTCATACACACCTCTGCATCCACCTACTGACATTGAATTCCTTGTTTCCAGAAACGGCGAAACGCCAACCCCGCGACTATAAAAACCTGAACCTGGGACAGCGTTAGGAAAAGACCCATGCATTCGAGGCTTTCGGCGGGTAACGCGTAGGACTTTTCGCCGGCACGCTCAACAAGCGCGCTTAAACGGCTTTTTCATTCAGAGACTTCATGGTTTTGGCGTACAAACGCACGTTGCACGCGCTGATATTGGGCCTGCGTGAGCGGCGGCGGCCCCACAGCGCCGGCCAACATCCTGGGCTCACTGCCAACCGCACGCGCCTGGATTACGAATAACCGTACCTCGGCGCGGCGCCCGCGCCCCGCCCCCTCCTCATCGCGTCGAAAACCGCCGACCCACAGGCGTTTACCCTGGGTCACACGCACCACAGTGCTGACGCCCACTCGCCCTGCGGCCCCTGCGGCGCCAGGCGCAGGCTTACCTGCCATCTGGCGGCCATCTTCAAGGTTCAGCAGCATCTCGATCTGATTCGCTTGGGCAAAGCGCGGCAGCACACTGGCTTCAGTGCCATAGCGTACGGGCTGCCATTCGCCTTTATTGTCCCCGGGGTTGGGCAGGTAGAACGTGTGCTGATCCTGGAACACCGCCGGCACATTTTCCTGGGTGAGTATCACCGGATATGCCGTGATCCTGGCTTTGCGGCGACGCTCCAGCGCACCGAGCTGCACCATCAAGCGGTTATCGTCCAAGGGCTCCATGACACGCGTCACGGAAGCCACGCCGTCGGTTTCCCGGGCCCAGGCCGCGCCGAGCTTCTCGAGTTCGTCACGGTCCACGTCGACCTGCCACAGAGATACTTCAATCGCACGTTTGGGCTTGTCCAGCTCCGCCACCAGGTCCTCAATTACCTTCACCTGGGCAGGCTTGCCCTTGATCAACAAACTGTTGGAGTCCGGATAGGCAATCACTAACACGCTCTTGTCGGCCAGCGCGCTCGGGGGGCGCTGCGTGGCAGCCTGCTGCTCGATAGCCAGCAGGTTTTCGATGATCGAGGCCATGCCCGGCACATTGACCTTGTCGTTGCCCATGGCGTACTGCCGATCCGCCACATGGGTATTGAATACCTGCACCACGCCGAAGATCTGCTTACCCAGGCGCACCTCGGTGCGCTGCCTGTCCATCTGCTGGGCCAGGTTCAGCACCTGATCCACATAATTGGGTGGCCCAGCCACGTAGAACGTACGCCCATCGGTCTCCCTGAGGGGATACCGTGATTCATCAAGCCCCGAGCGGCGCATGAACCCTCGCAACTTGTCGACAGAGATATGCCGCAGCGCCACCGCCGAGCTTTTTGCTTCACCCGCGTCATACAGATAGAGCACCTGCCCGTCGCTGTACCAGATCAGACCCTGTTGCGCGGCGACCGCCTCCAGGGTCTGCTGAGCCACTGCCAAATCGAATACCCCGGAAATACGCTTGCGCGCCACATCGCGGCTGACGACAACGGGCAAGCCCAGAGGCACCGATAAGGCGGTAAAGAAGGTGTGCAGGCTTTCATCCCGCGCCTGGTAGCTTTCCCCCCAGGCGGGCGCGTTTGCCAGCAACAACGTAAGGCACAACAGCCAGGGGCACAGCCGGTGGAAACTCATCATCGCCGAGGGTTGGATATACACGCAGGGGTTCCTGGCAGTCTGGCGCAAAGAAGCGGCCATACTGAAAGGCCATCGACTTTCAATCTTGATGGAAAGCTGACGGCGGGCCACTTCTGTCTGCCCGTGGCATGTGCCTTGCTATGGACTCTGCATCAGAGCGCGCGCCAACGTCGGAGCGTGCCTACAGACAAAGGCGTCGTTACCCCGCAATGGCCTGCGCTGGCCTCACCGCGCTGCCATCCAAGGAAACGACGCTTTTTTTTGAGAGAAAAGGTAGGTGTTGATGAACGATTCGGTCGGCAACAGCCCGGTGAACAAGGCGCTGGCCTGGGTAAACGGTAGCGACGCCCCGGAAAAGAGCAGCCTTGACCTGGGCTTCATGGCGCTGACCGATTGCGCCTCGCTGGTGGTCGCCGCCACCCAGGGCTTCGCCCAGCCCTACGGGCTGACGCTGAACCTCAAACGCCAATCGTCCTGGGCCAACCTGCGCGACAAACTGGTCAGCGGTGAGCTGGATGCCGCCCACAGCCTGTACGGACTGGTCTATGCCGTGCACCTGGGCATTGGCGGCGTAGCCTCTACCGATATGGCTGTGTTGATGGGGCTCAACCAAAACGGTCAGAGCATCAACCTCTCCCACGATTTGCAACAGCAGGGCGTGGTCACTCCTGATGCACTGGATCGTCACGTGCACCAAAGCCGAACAAAGCTGACCTTCGCACAGACCTTTCCCACAGGCACCCACGCCATGTGGTTGTATTACTGGCTGGCCAGCCAGGGCATTCATCCATTGCAAGATGTGAACAGCGTGGTGGTGCCACCGCCGCAGATGCTCGCGCACCTGCAAGCCGGGCGGATCGACGGCTTTTGCGTCGGCGAGCCTTGGTGCGCCAGCGCCGTCAAGCAAAACCAGGGGTTCACGCTGGCGACCACGCAAGCGATCTGGCCGAACCATCCGGAAAAAGTACTCGGCTGCACCCAGGCGTTCGTCGATCAATACCCGAACACTGCCCGCCTGCTGGTAATGGCGATCCTCGAAGCCAGCCGTTTTATCGAAGAAAGCCAGGAAAACCGCCGCTCTACAGCGCAATTACTCAGCGCCCGCGACTACCTCGATACGCCACTCGACTGCATCGAACCGCGCCTGCTGGGCGCTTATGACGATGGCCTCGGCAACCAGTGGCAAGACCCACATGCCCTGAGGTTTTTTGCCGATGGCGAGGTGAACCTGCCATACCTGTGCGACGGCATGTGGTTCATGACCCAGTTCCGACGCTGGGGCCTGCTGCGCGAAGATCCGGACTACCTGGGCGTTGCTCGCCAAGTGCAGCAACTGGACCTGTATCGCCAAGCCGCCGCTGCCGTCGGCGTCGCGGCAAACGCTCAGGACATGCGGAGCAGTCAACTGATCGACGGCAAAATCTGGGACGGTTCCAACCCCGCCGCGTACGCCCGCAGCTTCCGCCTGCACGCCATGGCCGAGCCTTCCAACCGCCACGCCCAGCGCTGACAGGAGGAACCACGATGTTGCGCATCCTGTTGATCAACGATACCCCGCGCAAAGTCGGACGCCTGAAGGCTGCGCTGACCGAAGCAGGCTTCGAGGTGATCGATGAGTCCGGCCTGACCATTGACCTGCCTGCGCGCGTCGAAACGGTGCGCCCCGACGTGATCCTGATCGATACCGAGTCACCCGGCCGCGACGTGATGGAGCAAGTGGTGCTGGTCAGCCGCGACCAACCTCGGCCGATCGTGATGTTTACCGACGAGCACGATCCGAACGTGATGCGCCAGGCGATCAAATCCGGGGTCAGCGCTTACATCGTTGAAGGCATCCAGGCCCAACGCCTGCAGCCCATCCTGGACGTGGCCATGGCTCGTTTTGAAAGCGACCAGGCCCTGCGCGCGCAGCTCCAGGCCCGCGATCAGCAGTTGGCCGAGCGTAAACGCATCGAGCTGGCCAAAGGCATGCTGATGAAAATGAAGCACTGCAATGAGGAAGAGGCCTACACCCTGATGCGCCGCCAGGCCATGAGCCGCCAACAGAAACTGATCCAGGTGGCGGAGCAGATTATTGCGATGAGCGAGTTGCTCGGCTGAACTGGCGCAGCTCTTGCTAAAGAATCCTCACCGGTAACCAACGGCGGTTGCCCCCTCTACGACAAAGACGTCGCCCACTCGGTTTGCTCGCGCAAACCCGGTGGCGGCGTTTTTTCGTTTTGGTCCCAGCGTATGGGGCCGATGGGGCGGCCCTAAACGGCTGTTCCATCACCCGGCCTTCTTACAAGACTCCCAACCGTTGAGGTGCGTGATGAAATCAAGCTTCTGGAAATCCGGGCACACCCCGACCCTGTTTGCCGCGTTCCTGTATTTCGACCTGAGCTTCATGGTCTGGTACCTGTTGGGCCCGCTGGCGGTGCAAATCGCCGCCGACCTGCACCTGACCACCCAGCAACGTGGCCTGGTGGTGGCGACGCCCATCCTGGCCGGCGCGGTGCTGCGCTTTTTAATGGGCATGCTGGCCGACAAACTGTCGCCCAAGACCGCCGGCCTGATCGGTCAGGTGATTGTCATCGCGGCATTGTTCGGGGCCTGGAAACTCGGCATCCACAGCTACGAGCAAGCCCTGCTGCTCGGTGCGTTTCTGGGCATGGCCGGAGCGTCCTTTGCGGTTGCGCTGCCCCTGGCGTCCCAGTGGTACCCCGCTGAACACCAAGGCAAGGCCATGGGCATCGCTGGCGCGGGTAACTCCGGCACCGTGTTTGCCGCACTGCTGGCACCGGTGCTGGCCGCTGCGTACGGCTGGAGCAATGTGTTCGGCTTCGCGCTGATTCCGCTGGTACTTACCCTGGTGGTCTTCGCCTGGCTCGCGCGCAATGCGCCTGAACGTCCGAAAGCCAAATCCATGGCTGACTATTTCAAAGCCCTGGGCGACCGCGACAGCTGGTGGTTCATGTTCTTCTACAGCGTGACGTTCGGCGGCTTTATCGGCCTGGCCAGCGCCCTGCCCGGCTACTTCAACGACCAATACGGCCTGAGCCCGGTGACCGCAGGCTACTACACTGCCGCCTGCGTATTTGGTGGCAGCCTGATGCGTCCGTTGGGCGGCGCCCTGGCTGACCGTTTCGGCGGGATCCGTACCCTGCTCGGCATGTACAGCGTGGCGGCCATCTGCATCGCAGCGGTCGGGTTCAACCTGCCAAGTTCCTACGCTGCATTGGCGCTTTTCGTCTGCACCATGCTCGGCCTCGGTGCAGGTAATGGCGCGGTGTTCCAGCTGGTCCCCCAACGCTTTCGCCGTGAGATCGGCGTGATGACCGGCCTGATCGGCATGGCGGGCGGTATCGGCGGTTTCGCCCTCGCTGCGGGTATGGGTGCAATCAAACAAAGCACTGGCAGTTACCAGATGGCCCTGTGGTTGTTCGCCAGCCTCGGCGTGCTGGCCTGGTTTGGCCTGCACGGCGTCAAACGTCGCTGGAGAACCACCTGGGGCTCGGCCGCCGTGACCGCCGCACGCGTCTGATGAGCCTGCAACTGAGCATCGCCCACGCCAGCGCAATCGGCCCTCGAACCGAGAACCAGGATGCCCTGCGCGTGGTCACGCCTGTGGCGGAACTGGCCGCAAGCAAGGGTTACCTGTGCGCCATGGCCGACGGCGTCAGCCAATGTGCCGACGGTGGCCTGGCCGCGCGCTCGACCTTACAGGCGCTGGCCCTGGACTATTACGCCACGCCGCAAACCTGGGGCGTGGCTCAAGCGCTCGAACGTTTGTTGCTGGCGCAGAATCGCTGGCTTCAGGCCAACGGTGGCGGTCAGCCGCTGCTGACCACCCTCAGCGCCCTGGTGTTTCGTGGCCAACGCTTCACGCTCGCGCATGTCGGCGATTGCCGGGTCTATCGCTGGCTGGACGGCGAGTTGCAGCGCATCAGCGAAGATCACGTGTGGGAGCAACCGGGCATGCACCATGTGCTCAAGCGCGCCCTCGGCCTGGATCAACACCTGGTGCTGGATTTTCTCGACGGTGAATTGCGTGAGGGTGAATGTTTCCTGCTGCTCAGCGATGGCGTGTGGGCCACCTTGGGCGATCACAGCATCCGGGCGATTCTGCGTGAGCAAACCGACCTGGATCTGGCGGTCAACACCCTGGTCAACGCTGCACACCTGGCCGCCAGCCAGGACAATGCCAGCGCGCTGCTGGTGCGTATCGACAAACTGGGGGCCGCCACCCTTGGCGATGCGCTGGTGCAGTTGCAGCAATGGCCGTTGCCACAAGTCCTGAAAGCCGGGCAACACTTTGAGGGCTGGCAGGTTGAAAGCGTGCTGGCGCACAGCCGCCAATCCTTGCTGTACCGCGTACGCGATGCGCAGCAGCAGCCTTGGTTGCTGAAAACCTTGCCGCTTAACCGTGAGGATGACAACGGTGCGGGTCAAGCGCTGCTCTCGGAAGAATGGTTTCTGCGCCGCGTTGCCGGGCGCGCGTTTCCTGAAGTGCATGCGGCCAGTGGGCGTCAGCATTTGTACTACGTAATGCGTGAATATCCGGGGCACACCCTGGCAGCACTGTTCCAGCATCAGGGCCCACTGCCCCTGGCGCAGTGGCAGTCCATCGCCGAACGATTGTTGCGGGCGGTGGGCATGCTGCATCGACGGCAGATCCTGCACCGGGACATCAAGCCGGAAAACCTGTTATTGGGTGACGACGGCGAACTGCGCGTCTTGGATTTCGGCCTGGCCTATTGCCCGGGGCTCTCTGAAGACCGCGCCCACGAACTGCCCGGCACGCCGAGTTTTATCGCCCCGGAGGCGTTCAGTGGCGAACATCCTACGGCGCAACAGGATTTATACAGCGTCGGCGTCACGCTCTATTACCTGCTGACCGGGCATTACCCCTACGGCGAAATCGAAGCCTTCCAGCGGCCCCGTTTTGCCCAGCCCGTCAGCGCCAGCCGCTATCGCCCCGACCTGCCGGACTGGTTGCCCCTCAGCCTGGAACGCGCGGTGGCGCCTCACCCCGACCAACGTTATGAAACAGCCGAAGAATGGCTGCTTGTCCTGGAGCAGGCCGACCGCCGTGAGTTGAGCGTGCGCCCCAGACCGCTGCTGGAGCGCGAACCGCTCAAGGTCTGGCAAGCCGTGGCGCTGGCATCGTTGCTGGTCAATCTGGTGCTGGCGTACTGGCTGTTGCACCACTAGAGGGCGAATTAACCCAGGGATATCGACGCTGGCCCCAATAAAACCGAGCGCTAGGTAACTTGGCACAACCACTGCATTAACTTTTTCAACAACACACATACAGCCGCTCCTTCAACGTCGAAGGGCCGAGCTTCCCGAGAGAACGGGACCAGGACAAAGGCGTCCTCGCTAGCTAACTAGCGGGGACGCCTTTTTTGTTTGCGCGTGATTTGTCGAGCCATTGCGGAGAACGACATGAAAAAACTCAAATTGGTGATGATCGGCAACGGCATGGCCGGTGTACGCACCCTCGAAGAATTGCTCAAACTGAGCAGCGACCTGTACGACATCACCGTGTTCGGTGCCGAGCCTCACACCAACTACAACCGAATTCTGTTGTCGCCGGTGCTGGCGGGCGAGCAGACGTTTGAAGAGATCGTGCTCAACGATCTCAGTTGGTACCTGGATAACAACATCAAGCTGTTGCTCAACCGCAAAGTGGTGCAGATCGACCGCGTCAAACGCATCGTGATCGCCGAAGACGGCAGCGAAGCCGAATACGACCGCCTGCTGATCGCCACCGGCTCAACGCCGTTTATCCTGCCGATTCCCGGCAACGCTTTAAAAGGTGTCATCGGCTACCGCGACATCGCCGACACCCAGGCCATGATCGACACCGCCAGAACCCACAAGCACGCCGTGGTCATCGGCGGTGGCCTGCTCGGTCTGGAAGCCGCCAACGGCCTGATGCTGCGCGGCATGCACGTGACGGTGGTGCATATCGGCGAATGGTTGCTGGAGCGCCAGCTGGACAAAACCAGTGGCCAGTTACTGCAAACCGAACTGGAAAGCCGTGGCCTGGTGTTTCGGTTGTGCGAACAGACCCAGGCCCTGCACGACGCCGGCAATGGCCGCGTAGGCTCGGTGCAATTCAAGAATGGCGAGATTATCCCCGCCGACCTGGTGGTGATGGCTGCCGGTATCCGCCCCAACACTGAACTCGCGGAAAAATCCGGCATCCCCTGCAACCGTGGGATTCTGGTCAACGACACCCTGCAAACTTACGACCCGCGCATCTATGCCATCGGTGAATGTGCCAACCATCGCGGGATTGCCTACGGGCTGGTGGCGCCGCTGTTCGAGCAAGCCAAGGTCTGCGCCAATCACCTGGCCCAACTGGGCTTTGCGACCTATAAGGGTTCGGTCACTTCGACCAAATTAAAGGTGACCGGCATCGACCTGTTCTCCGCCGGCGACTTCATGGGCGGCGAAGGCACCGAGACCATCACCCTCTCCGACCCGATTGGCGGCGTCTACAAGAAGCTGGTGATCAAGGACGACATCCTGGTCGGCGCCTGCCTGTACGGCGATACCGCAGACGGCGGTTGGTATTTCCGCCAGATCCGTGAGAACCATGCGATTGGCGAGATCCGTGATCACTTGATGTTTGGCGAGAACACGCTCGGCGATGTCGGCCATCAAGGCCAGGACAAAGCCATGAGCATGGCCGACAACGCTGAAGTCTGCGGATGCAATGGCGTGTGCAAGGGCACCATCGTCAAGGCGATTCAGGAACACGGGCTGTTCAGCGTCGACGAGGTGAAAAAGCACACCAAGGCCGCCAGCTCCTGCGGTTCGTGTGCCGGGCTGGTGGAACAGATTTTGATCAACACTGTGGGTGGCGCTGCGGACGTCAAACCGAAAAGCGAAAAGGCTATTTGCGGTTGCAGCGACCTCAACCACGGGCAAATCCGCCAGGCGATCCGCGAACAGCATCTGCTGACCATTGCCGGCACCATGAGCTACCTGAACTGGCGCACACCCAACGGCTGCGCCACCTGCCGCCCGGCACTCAACTACTACCTGATCTCCACTTGGCCGGGTGAAGCCAAGGACGACCCGCAATCGCGCCTGATCAACGAACGCGCCCACGCCAATATCCAGAAAGACGGCACCTACTCTGTAGTCCCCCGGATGTGGGGCGGGGTGACCAATCCCGCGGAGCTACGGCGTATCGCCGATGTGGCTGACAAGTACAACGTGCCGATGGTCAAGGTCACCGGCGGCCAGCGTATCGACCTGCTGGGCATCAAGAAACAGGACCTGCCCGGCGTCTGGAAAGACCTCGACATGCCGTCCGGCCATGCGTACGGCAAATCCATCCGCACCGTGAAGACCTGCGTCGGCAGCGAGTTCTGCCGCTTCGGCACGCAGAACTCGACGCAGTTGGGCATCGAACTGGAGCATGACCTGTTCAATATGTGGTCACCGCACAAGGTCAAGCTCGCGGTGTCCGGTTGCCCACGCAATTGCTCGGAAGCGGGGATCAAGGACGTCGGGATTATCGGCGTCGACTCCGGCTGGGAGATGTATATCGGCGGCAATGGCGGGATCAAAACCGAAGTCGCAGCGTTCTTCGTCAAGCTGAAAACCGCCGAAGAAGTCCGCGAATACAACGGTGCTTTCCTGCAGTTGTACCGCGAAGAAGCTTTCTACCTCGAACGCACCGTGCATTACCTGCAACGGGTCGGCATGGAACATATCAAGAAGGCCGTACTGGAAGACCCGGCCAGGCGCCAGGCGCTCAATGAGCGTCTGCAGTTCTCACTGTCATTCGAACAGGACCCTTGGAAGGAACGCCTGGAGCAGCCGCTGCTGAAAAAGGAATTCGAGGTTATTCCCGTCAAGCAACTGGAGGTGCCGGCATGAACTGGCTGGATATCTGCGCCCTCGACGAGATCAACGCGCTGGGCTCGCGCATCATCAATGGACCCAAAGGTGATATCGCGATTTTTCGTACCAGTGACGATGAAGTTTTCGCCCTCGATGACCGCTGCCCACACAAGGGCGGGCCACTGTCCCAAGGCCTGATCTATGGCAAGCGCGTGGCCTGCCCGCTGCATAACTGGCAGATCGACCTGGCATCCGGCGAAGCCCAGGCACCGGATATTGGCTGCGCCCATCATCACCCCGCCCGCGTGGAAAACGGCCGTGTGATGTTGGCCCTGCGGGACGCAGGTTGATGAACCGCCAGACCACTGCCTCCACCTGTTGTTATTGCGGGGTGGGGTGCGGCGTGCTGATCGAACATGACGGCACGCACATTCTGGGTGTGCAAGGCGACCCGGACCACCCGGCCAACTTCGGCAAGTTGTGCAGTAAAGGCGCCAGTCTGCACCTGACCGGCGACCTGGCTGCCCGCGCCTTGTACCCGGAGCTTCGCCTGGGCAAAGGCCTGGCCCGTGCCCGCAGCGACTGGGACACCGCCCTGGAACACGCGGCCAACGTGTTCGCCGACACCATCGCCGAGCACGGGCCGGACAGCGTGGCGTTCTACATCTCCGGGCAATTGCTGACCGAGGACTACTACTGCTTCAACAAACTGGCGCGCGCGGTGGTCGGCACCCACAATATCGACAGCAACTCGCGGCTGTGCATGTCTTCGGCGGTGGTTGGTTACAAGCGCAGCCTGGGCGCCGATGCGCCGCCATGCAGTTATGAAGACCTGGAGTCCAGCGACTGCGTGATGATCGTCGGCAGCAACATGGCCTACGCCCACCCAGTATTATTCCGACGCCTGGAGGAGGCTAAATCCCGACGCCCGCAAATGAAGGTCGTGGTGATTGACCCACGGCGTACCGACACCTGCGAGTTAGCTGACCTGCACCTGGCGATTCTGCCGGGTACGGATGTCGCGCTGTTTCACGGAATCTTGCATCTGTTGCTGTGGGAAGACTGGATCGACCGCGACTTTATCCAGGCGCATACCGACGGGTTGGCCGAGTTGAAGCGACTGGTGCATGACTACACGCCGCAAATGGTCACGCAGTTGTGCGGGATCAGCGTCGAGCAACTGCGCCTGTGCGCGCAATGGGTCGGCACATCCCGCAGTTTTCTGTCGCTGTGGTGCATGGGGCTGAACCAATCCACCGCCGGCAGTGCCAAAAACAGCGCGCTGATCAACCTGCACCTGGCAACCGGCACGATTGGCCGACCGGGCTGTGGGCCATTTTCCCTGACCGGCCAGCCCAATGCGATGGGGGGGCGCGAAACCGGCAGCTTGTCGAATTTACTCCCCGGGCACCGCGAGGCGGCCAACCCCGAACACCGAGCGCAAGTCGCCGCCTACTGGGGGGTTGAATCGTTGCCCGCGACCACCGGGCTGACCGCAATCGAACTGTTCGAGCAAATCCAGGCCGGCAAGATCAAGGCATTGTGGATTGCCTGTACCAACCCTGCGCAATCCCTGCCGGATCAGAACAGCGTGCGCGCGGCCTTGGCTGCCTGCCCGTTCGTGGTCTTGCAAGAGGCCTTTCGCACGACCGAAACGGCTGCCTATGCCGACTTGCTGCTGCCTGCCGCCAGTTGGGGGGAGAAGGAAGGCACAGTGACCAACTCCGAACGGCGCGTTTCCCACGTGCGCCGCGCCATCACCCCACCCGGGGAAGCGCGTCCCGATTGGGCGATTACGGTGGATTTCGCACGGCGGCTGCAGCATCGCTTACGGCCCGGATCGGCCAGCCTGTTCGCGTTTGAACAACCTGCGCAGATTTTTGATGAATACAAAGGGCTGACCCGCGACCGCGATCTCGACCTGTCAGGCCTCAGCCATGCGCTGCTCGATCAGATCGGGCCGCAGCAATGGCCATTTCCCGTGGGCGCGCAAACGGGAACGCCGCGCCTGTACACCCAGGGTACCTTCCCAACCGAAACGGGCCGTGCACACTTTATCGCCGACCCTTACCGCGCCGCCAAGGAACAGCGGGACGCGCGCTTCCCGCTGACGCTGATCACCGGCCGCCTGCGCGATCAATGGCACGGCATGAGCCGCACCGGCACGGCGGCGCAGTTGTTCGGGCACGTCAGTGAGGCGTTGCTGAGCCTGCACCCGGATGAGTTGCGCCGTCATCGCTTCAAGGAAGGTGACTTGGTCAGCCTGAAAAGCCGTCGCGGCAGCGTGATCGTCGCCGTCGGCAGTGACGACAGCGTGCGTCCAGGCCAGGCGTTCTTGCCCATGCATTGGGGCGATCGCTTTCTCAAAGGCGGCGTCAACGTGTTGACCCCACCGGCGTTCGATGCCCTGTCAAAACAGCCCGAACTCAAGCACAGCGGCGTGCGCCTGGAACCCGTGCAACTGCCATGGCAGCTGTTCGCGCTGATCGAAGGGAATATACAGCAGCACTTTGAAGCCCTGCGCCCGCTGTGCGAGGGCTTTGCCTACGTCAGCCTCAGCCTGGCAGGCCGTGAACGGCCAGCGTTGCTGGTGCGCGCAGCCCACACCGAAGCGCCCGACCTGCAACTGTTGACCCGAATCGACGAACTGCTGGGCCTCAACGATGGCCCTGTCATGGCCTACGACGACCCGCGTCGCTCAATCGGCAAGCGCGTCAAAATTGAAAAAGGCCGCATCACTGCGCTGCGCCTGGCAGGCGAAACCCTGGCCAGGCACTGGCTGCAAAGCCTCTGGCAGGAAGGCCGGGCTGACGAACAACTGCGACGTTGGCTGTTGGCGCCGCTCAGTGCGCCACCGGGTGGCACGACAGCCAGCACCAAGACTTTGTGCAACTGCAAGAACGTCAGCGAAAGCGCGGTGTGCGCCGGTATCGGCCGTGGATTGGACCTGGACGGGCTCAAACTGGAGCTCGGCTGCGGCACTCAATGCGGCTCCTGTGTGCCGGAAATCAAACGTCTTTTGGCCAGCAACCCGCAGCCAATCGCAATAAGTGGGTGAGGGAAAAATATGAGCGCAAAAGTCTGGCTGGTGGGCGCAGGGCCTGGTGATCCGGAGTTGTTGACCCTAAAGGCGGTGCGGGCCCTGCACGCAGCCGATGTGGTGCTGATCGATGATTTGGTCAACCCGGCAGTGCTGGACCACTGCGTCAACGCGCGGGTAATCACCGTAGGCAAGCGTGGGGGTTGCCGTTCAACCCCGCAGGATTTTATTCATCGCCTGATGCGGCGCTATGCGCGCCAGGGCAAATGCGTGGTACGGCTTAAAGGCGGTGACCCGTGCATTTTTGGTCGAGGCGGCGAAGAGGCGACGTGGTTGCGTGAACGCGGGGTGGAGGTGGAATTGGTCAATGGGATTACAGCGGGGCTGGCGGGGGCAACGAATTGCGATATCCCGCTGACGTTGCGTGGTGTCAGCCGAGGCGTAACGCTGGTCACGGCGCATACCCAGGACGACAGCAGCCTGAACTGGCGCGCATTGGTCGAGGGTGGCACGACGTTGGTGGTGTATATGGGCGTGGCGAAACTTGAAGAGATTCGTCAGCAACTGCTGGAGGGCGGAATGGCCGCGGATATGCCGGTGGCGATGATCGAAAACGCATCGCTGCCCCAGCAGCGGGAATGTCGCAGTCATCTGGCGTCTATGCATGCGGATGCGCAGGCATTTGCCCTGAAGAGCCCGGCGATCCTGGTGATCGGGAGCGTTGCCGCCGCTGCGCAGGCGGTCCAGGTTGCAGTGTCAGCTGCCGGTTGAGGCAAATCGCAGGCGAAAAAAAGCCCGGCCTAAGCCGGGCTTTTTTCTACCACTCAGTAATTACTGAGCAGCTTGAGCTTCTACCGAGGCTTCTACGCGACGGTTGATAGCGCGGCCAGCTTCAGTTGCGTTGTCAGCAACTGGGCGGGATTTGCCATAACCAACCGAGCTTACACGGTTAGGAGCGATACCGTCTTTGACCAGAACTTGCTTGACCGCGTCAGCACGACGCTGGGACAGCTTCTGGTTGTAAGCGTCAGGACCGACGGAGTCAGTGTGACCTTCAACAACGGTGGTGGTCTGTGGGTACTGTTTCATGAAGTCAGCGAGGTTTTTCACGTCGCCGTAGCTGTTAGGCTTAACAACCGACTTGTCGAAGTCGAACTTCACGTCCAGCTCAACACGAACAACCTGAGCAACTGGAGCTTCTGGCTCTGGAGTTGGCTCTGGAGCTGGTGCTGGGGTAGGAGCTGGAGCTACTGCGCCAGCGTTACCGCCGAAGTTCACACCCAGGCCGACCAGTGCGGAGTAGTCCCACTTGCCGTTGTCCAGTGCGTAGTCAGCTTCAACGCCAGCACGTGCGAACAGGTTGTTGGTGAAGTAGTACTTCACGCCAGCGCCAGCGATAGCCAGAGTCGACTGGTCACGACCAGTGTGGCCGTCAGCAGCAACGTTGGTACGGCTCTGGTGACCGAAACCACCTTCAACGTATGGACGCAGGGAGTCAACACCGGCCTGACCGAAGTGGTACTGAGCAGTCACGCTGCCAGTGTCACCTTTGATCTTCTGGTTACCAGTACCGTCGTTCGAACGGGTGTGGTTGGTGGTGTCGTAGTTCAGGTTAACCGACACGTCGTCGGTAATGAAGTAACCGATGCTGGCGCCAGGGTTGTAGCCGTCTTCGATGTGCTTGACGCTATCGTTGAACTGCTTTTTGTAGAACAGCTGGCCTTCAACTGCGCCTTGGCCTTGTGCCAGTGCGCCGAAAGAAGTAGCGGCAATAAGAGTACCAATGGCCAAGCCCAAGGTGTTTTTCAGTTTCATCCGTTAAATCCCCATCTGGTGATTGTAAAGCAGTCCCACAAACCGGGGGACAACTCGGCGACAAGTCTAACAGAACTTGCCTACACGTAAGAGATATTTGCCACGCACTAAGTTTCAGTCTCGCCCGCAAATTTCTCACGTAATTTATCAAGAGCACGCTTGTAACGCATTTTTGTAGCACTCAAACCCATGTGCATGATGTCAGCAATTTCCTGAAACTCGAGCTCTGCGACAAATCGTAGCACCAGAATTTCACGGTCAATTGGATTCACATACACCAACCAGCGATCAAGTCCGCCCTTTTCCTCGGGTGTCGGCGCCTTTTCTTCAGACGCTTCCTCAAGGGGGTCCAGACTCAAAGCGTCCATCAAGCGACGCTTTCGCCGTTCCTTACGATACTGCGTGATGCACTCGTTGTACGTGATGCTGTAAAGCCACGTCTTGAACTTCGATTTTCCCTCGAAGTTCTTCAGCCCGTACAGCACCTTGAGCATCACTTCCTGACAGACATCGTCCGCGTCTCTATCGTTCCCTAAATACCTTGAACAAACGTTGAACAGAGTGCGTTGATACCTGCGCATCAATTCTTCATACGCGCGTGTTACGTGAAACAGCTCCGTGTGCGAGCGCGCGACCAACTCCTCATCAGAGAGCTCACGGGGGTCATAGCGCGTAGACAGCGTTTGGGCTTTATTCAAAACAAGTCGTGCCGACAGTCAGGTCAATGTCCGCTACAGCCCGGTCACCCGGGTTTGCGGCGGCGTACATTAGCAGGGTTTTCCGGGTTAGCGGCTACTGACCTGCTGCTCCAGAAGAATTCGATTGGACAGTGACACCAGGTCACCGTCATCGGTCAGCACCGTAGTCTTGACTGTACCGATCTCTTCGATTTGCCCTTCGACTTCGCCCACACGGACCTGCTGCCCTACCTGATACAGCTCGCGCACATAGATTCCCGCAAGAATCTGACCGGCAATTTCCCGGCTACCCAACCCCATGGCCAGCGCAACGGCCAGACCAACGGTAATCAAAACAATCACAATCACGTGGTTAAGAAGGTCAGTTTTGACCTCCAGCTGGCTGATCGCGACGGAAATACTGATGATGATCACCAGCCCCTGGGCGATTCGCCCCAGGCCCGCAGCGTAGTCCAAGCCCACGCCTTCAGCTGCCCCACGCACCAGCCCATTGGCCAATTGCGCCAGCAAAACGCCTACCAGCAACACCAGCGCGCCGCCGAAAACTTTCGGCAAATACAGTGCCAGCATGTCGAGCGTAGCTGAAACTCGCTCAAGTCCAAGGGATTGAGCCGCAGAAACCAGAAAAATAAGTAAAACGAACCAGTAGACGATCTTCCCGATCAGGGTAGAGATCGGTACCTGCAGCCCGGCACGGCCCAATAGTTTGGTCAAACCGGTGCCCGCCATCAAGCGATCCAGCCCAAGCTTGGCCAGTAATTTGGACAGCAAGGTGTCGAGCAACTTGGCCACGACAAACCCCAGCAATACCAGGACCAGAGCACCAAACAGGTTGGGAATGAAATTCGCCACCTTGGTCCACAATGCGGTCATCGCGGTGACCAGGCTCTGGGTCCAGAGATCAAGTTCCATATTCAATCAGCCTTATCAGCAGTGCGAGCAAGAGGTTTACGACGGGAAACCGGCGATACATGGGCCGAACCATTGTTCAGGGCCATCATCAACGCCGGCAGCCAACGACCGAGCAAACCGAACAGGTCACCCGCCCCTACCTGACGGTTGGCGGTTTTCAACACGCGGCCCAGGCACGCGTCGTCGTCACGGTTGGACGGCGACGCATTGAGCATGTCACGCAAAGACTGTTCGAACGGATCGTGCATAAAGACCTCTCGCTAGTATTTTAAAAGACGAGGGTTAAATTCTTGGGGTCACATGCGACCCTTGCTGTGTTCAGGTCATATTCAGGTCAAACCCAGCGTAATCGTCGAAATAGCCACCATTGCCCGAGCGCGACAGACACCATCATCAGGCAGGCAATCGCGAATCCATAGGGGTCACCGGCGAAGGGTATTCCACCCACATTTATACCCAGCAGACCGGTCAGAAAACTCATCGGCAGAAAGATTCCGGTGATGATCCCGAAGCGGTACATGGTGCGATTCATACGCACGCTCAAGCGCCGGTCTTCGGTCTCAAGCACAAGCCCCACGCGCTCCCGAGTCAATTCGAGCTCTTCCAGGTAACGGGTCAGGCTGTTGTTCAATTCGTTCCAATAGTCAGCATCATCATTACAGAACCACGGCAATTTGATCCGCGTCAGCTGGGCAAAAATATCCCGCTGCGGCGCCAGGAAGCGTTTCAGCCCAGCCGCCCGGCGACGGATCTGCAAAACATTGCCATGTTCCGGAGTATACCGTTCGTCGGCATCAAGTTTTTCTTCCTCGAAATCGACGATTTCGGAAAGGTCAGTCACCAAATCCTGCACTTTATGGGTCAGGTACTGCGCCATATAAAGGATGAGTTCCGACGAGGTTTTGGGGCCTTTACCTTCCGCCAATTGCACCAGCAGCTCATCGGTGGCGCGCAGCGGGCGCAGGCGCAAGGAAATCACGCGACTGGCCGCAGCAAAGATACGCACCGAGACCATGTCTTCCGGTTCAGCCCCCGGGTTGAGGTTGACCCCTCGCAGAAACAGCAGCAGTTCGTCGTCCGGCAACGGCAGCAGGCGCGGACGGGTGTTTTCTTCCAGCAACAAATCGCACGCGAACTCGCTCAAGCCGCTGGATTTACGCAGCCAGGTCTGGGTCTGGGGATGGCTACGATCCCAATGCAACCACAGGCTTTCCTGGGGCTGCAGTTGCAAATCGTCGAGCTCAGTCCGGGCAATCGAACGCGCACCGCCTTTACCGTCCAGTACCAGGGCATGCACCAACCCCCACTGCGCGTTTTCTTCCTCGAACATCCTCACCCCTATGGCTACAGCAGTTTATTCAGGCATTTTCAGCGGGCTAGGCGAGACGATCACGCCATTGTTGTCCGCATAGATGTACTCGCCGGGGCGGAACGTCACGCCCGCGAAGGTCACCACCACGTTCAGGTCGCCAATGCCGCGCTTGTCGGTTTTCATCGGGTGGGAGGCCAGTGCCTGCACGCCCAGGTCAGTTTGGGCGATGACATCGACATCGCGGATGCAACCGTAGATGACCAACCCTTCCCAGCCATTTCTTGCGGCTTTCTCGGCGATCAGGTCGCCCAGCAAGGCGCGACGCAGGGAACCACCACCGTCAACCACCAGCACTTTGCCGGTCCCCGGCTGGTCGGCCTGTTCCTTGACCAATGAGTTGTCTTCGAAGCATTTGATGGTGACGATTTCGCCACCAAAGGAGTCTCGGCCACCGAAATTGCTGAACATCGGCTCAACCACCTGCACCAAGTCCGGGTAGGCGTCGCACAAGTCGGGCGTCACGTAATGGTTCATCGAGAAACTCCTGTCGTGAAAGAAAGAGGTCGAACATCCCACGGTGTACATCAGAAAAACGCGTCGCAACAGGCAATCTTTACATGCTCCCCGTCGACGGCGGCCATGATCAAACCGATCTTGTCGCAACGCAATAGCCACTGCGCGACTGAATATGACCAGAAGCGCCTGGCGCGTCATATCTTAGCCGCAACCACACACAAGTGAAACGCCCTTGGTAGAGCGCTTGCGTCACACCGTTACGGCGACCTGCGCTTGAGCCCCGAACAAAGGTGTCAGCGGATCTTTCAACCACTGCGCCACCAACGGCCACACTTCGGCCTGGGCGGCTTTGCTGACCAGCATTTCAACATGCCCGAAATCCCCGCTAAAACCTTGCCCGCGCCCCAGGCACAGGTATTGGCGATGCTCAGAGCCCACTTGTTCGAACAGCTTGCGACACGCCCAATCCGGGTCTTGTCGATCGCCCGCAGCGCTTACCGCCAACAGCGGCACGTCGACGTCGGCCAAGCCTTTCCACCAGTCTTGCTTACCCTCGCCAAAGCGCCCGAACAGGCCATTCCAGCGCATGGCTTCGATCATCACGCCCGCCGGCTCATCCTCTGGACCGCGCTTGAGCCGGGAGCCGGAGACCTGACCAAAGCGCTTCAAGAGCAAACGTCCCGTCCACTCCAGCGGTGGAATTTTCAACGGCCAGTGGGTGCGACTGACCTGGCAGCCAAACAGCGCGACTGAGGCCACTGCCGGGGCGCCAAGGTGCTGACCACCCAGGGCTGCCGCCAGCGCGGTGCCGCCCAGGGAATGCCCGATCCAGTGCGGGATTTGCGCACTTTGCTCACGCACAAACGCCCCGATGGCCGGCAAATCGTAACGCGCATAATCGGCGACGCGGTTGCTCGCGTAGTGCTGATTGCGCTTGGAGAGGCCATGCCCGCGCATTTCCGGGATCCATACATCAAATCCCTGGCGTGCCAGGTACGCGCCCAGGCCGATGCCTTTAGGCGAGTACCAGAAGCGCCGATTGGAAAAACTGCCGTGCACTAAAATGACCGGCGTGCCCCGGTTTTCCGGGACATCCGCCAGGCCCAAACGGGTCACGGCCAACTCCACGGTGCCGTCCGGGCTGTTGCCGGGTTTGAGGCGGTACACATCTTCACTCAGGTCGCCACGACGTTCAGCACTGATCAGGGCGACGGGAAACAGGTTGCTACTGCTTTGCATAATGCTCTTGCACAAAAAAGGGCGGCGTCCGGAAGGAGTTCCGCCCTGCACAGATAAGAATGCCGGTCACCCTTGATGAGTGACCGGCACTTTTGACGTAACGACCTTATGCGGGCGCTTGGCCTTCCGCCAGGAAGAACCAGGTTTCCAGCACGGAATCGGGGTTCAGCGAGACGCTTTCGATGCCCTGCTCCATCAGCCATTTGGCCAGGTCCGGGTGGTCGGAAGGGCCTTGGCCGCAGATGCCGATGTACTTGCCGGCCTTGTTACAGGCCTGGATGGCGTTGGCCAGCAGCTTCTTGACCGCCGGGTTACGCTCGTCGAACAAGTGAGCGATGATCCCCGAATCGCGGTCCAGGCCCAGGGTCAACTGGGTCAGGTCGTTGGAGCCGATGGAGAAGCCGTCGAAGAATTCCAGGAACTCTTCGGCCAGGATGGCGTTGGACGGCAGTTCGCACATCATGATCACGCGCAAGCCGTTTTCACCGCGGCTCAGGCCGTTTTCCGCCAACAGATCAACGACTTGGCTCGCCTCACCGAGGGTACGCACGAACGGCACCATGATCTCGACGTTGGTCAGGCCCATCTCGTTGCGCACGCGCTTGAGCGCACGGCACTCAAGCTCGAAGCAATCGCGGAACGCTTCGCTGATGTAACGCGAGGCGCCGCGGAAGCCCAGCATCGGGTTTTCTTCTTCCGGCTCATAGAGCTTGCCGCCGATCAGGTTGGCGTATTCGTTGGACTTGAAGTCCGACAGGCGCACGATGACCTTTTTCGGGTAGAAGGCCGCCGCCAGGGTGCTGATGCCTTCCACCAGCTTCTCGACGTAGAAACCTACCGGGTCGTTGTAGCCGGCAATGCGCTTGTCGACGCTTTCCTTGATATCCAACGGCAGACCGTCGTAGTTCAGCAACGCCTTGGGGTGCACGCCGATCATGCGGTTGATGATGAACTCCAGGCGGGCCAGGCCCACACCGGCGTTCGGCAACTGTGCGAAATCGAAGGCACGGTCCGGGTTACCGACGTTCATCATGATCTTGAACGGCAGCTCTGGCATGGCGTCGATGGAGTTTTGCTTGATGTCGAAGCCCAACTCGCCTTCAAAAATGAAGCCGGTATCGCCTTCGGCGCAGGACACCGTCACACCTTGGCCGTCTTTCAACAGTTGCGTGGCATTGCCGCAACCCACCACGGCAGGGATGCCCAGCTCACGCGCGATGATCGCCGCGTGGCAGGTACGCCCGCCGCGGTTGGTGACGATGGCGCTCGCGCGCTTCATCACCGGTTCCCAGTCCGGGTCGGTCATGTCGGAGACCAGTACGTCGCCTGGCTGGACTTTGTCCATCTCGGACACGTCTTTGATGATCCGCACTTTGCCGGCGCCAATGCGCTGGCCGATGGCGCGACCTTCTACCAGCACGGTGCCGGTTTCTTTGAGCAGGTAACGCTCCATGACGTTGGCCGAGGTACGGCTCTTCACGGTTTCGGGGCGAGCCTGCACGATGTACAGCTTACCGTCGTCACCGTCTTTGGCCCACTCGATGTCCATCGGGCACTTGTAGTGCTTTTCGATGATCATTGCTTGCTTGGCCAATTCGCTGACTTCGGCGTCGGTCAGGCAGAAACGCGCACGTTCAGCCTTGTCGACATCAACGGTTTTCACCGAGCGACCGGCCTTGGCCTCGTCGCCGTAGATCATCTTGATGGCTTTACTGCCCAGGTTACGGCGCAGGATGGCCGGACGGCCTGCCTCAAGGGTGTGTTTGTGGACGTAGAATTCGTCCGGGTTGACCGCGCCTTGTACGACGGTTTCGCCCAGGCCGTAGGCGCCAGTGATAAACACCACGTCACGGAAACCGGATTCGGTGTCCAGTGTGAACATCACGCCAGCGGTGCCGGTTTCCGAACGTACCATGCGCTGCACGCCGGCAGACAAGGCCACCAGCTTGTGGTCGAAACCCTGGTGCACACGGTAGGAAATAGCGCGGTCGTTGAACAGCGAGGCGAACACTTCCTTGGCTGCGCGGATAACGTTTTCCACGCCGCGGATATTAAGGAAGGTTTCTTGCTGGCCGGCAAAGGAGGCATCCGGCAAGTCTTCAGCGGTGGCGGAAGAGCGCACGGCAACGGCCATGTCCGGGTTACCGGCCGACAACGTAGCGAAAGCAGTGCGGATTTCTTCGTTGAGCTTCTCGGGGAACTCGGCTTCCATGATCCATTTACGGATCTGGGCGCCGGTCTTGGCCAAAGCGTTGACGTCATCGACATCCAGGGCGTCCAGCGCGGCGTGGATCTGAGCATTCAACCCGCTCAGTTCGAGGAAATCGCGGTAAGCCTGGGCCGTGGTGGCGAAACCACCGGGCACCGAAACACCAGCGCCTGCAAGATTACTGATCATCTCGCCGAGGGATGCGTTCTTGCCCCCCACATGCTCTACATCATGGACGCCGAGCTTATCGAGGGAAACTACGTACTCTACCAAGGTGATCTCTCCACTTTCTGTGTTGGAAAAGCTCAGGACGCCGGCTGCTCAGTAGGAGCAAACGCTGACGCTTGTGGCCTGGACCTGGAAAATAAGTGAGAATGCGGCCCACTGCGGGACGGCAAAATCGCGCCTATCATATCCAAGATTCGCCATCAGCTTAAGGCCCAGGGCTCAAATGAAACGATCTGCTTTCTTTATCTCCGACGGCACCGGCATTACAGCCGAAACATTGGGTCAGAGCCTGCTCGCGCAGTTTGAAAACATTACCTTCGCCAAATTCACGCGGCCCTATATCGACAGCGTGGATAAAGCGCGGGCCATGGTACAACAAATCAATCTGGCGGCCGAAAAAGACGGTTGTCGCCCGATCATTTTCGACACCATCGTCAATCAGGATATTCGTGAGATCCTCGCGACTTCCAATGGTTTCATGATCGACATCTTCTCCACGTTCCTGGCGCCGCTGGAGCAAGAGCTGAGTGAACACTCCTCCTATTCCGTAGGAAAGTCCCATTCCATTGGGCACAACTCCAATTATATGGAGCGTATCGAGGCGGTAAACTTCGCCCTCGACAACGATGACGGCGCCCGCACTCACTACTATGACAAGGCCGACCTGATCCTGGTGGGCGTCTCCCGCTGCGGCAAGACCCCGACGTGCCTGTACATGGCCATGCAGTTCGGCATCCGCGCGGCCAACTATCCGCTGACCGAAGACGATATGGAACACCTGACGCTGCCGACCGCCCTGCGCGCGCACCAGCACAAGCTGTTCGGCCTGACCATTGACCCGGACCGCCTCACGGCCATCCGCAACGAGCGCAAGCCCAACAGCCGCTACTCCAGCTATGCCCAGTGTGAGTTCGAAGTGCGCGAAGTGGAAAATCTGTTCCGTCGCGAGAATATTGCACACATCAATTCCACGCATTTCTCGGTGGAAGAGATATCGGCGAAGATTCTCGTGGAGAAAGGCGTAGAGCGCAGATTCAAATAACCCTGAATGCCCGACAACCCCGCAATTCAAAACTGTGGGAGCGGGCTTGTTCGCGAATGCGCTGGATCAGTCAGTCAATCTGTAGAATGACACCGTGTTTTCGCGAGCAATCCCGCGCCCACATTCAGGTCGGCGTACACCCAAGCCTACAAATGAAACCTGTCCCCGCCCTGCCCCAACGCCGTCGCCAGCACATCGAACCCCGCCCGCAACAACTGATCATCGCCCGACGTATTACAAATGCTCGCCCGAATGAACTGCGGCACTGCGGTTTGCCCCACCGCAAACGCCTCGGCAGTGGCGATCAGGTAATTATTCTGCTTTAGCTCGGCCTCGATTTCCGACGCTCGCCATGGCTCCGGCACTTCAATCCAGAAATGCGGACTGTTGAGGTGGGTGCGATATTCCAGGCCGGCCAGCAGGTCGCGCACCAGGGCTTTGCGTCGGGTGATCTCATTGATTTGTTGGCGTAACAGGTATTCAGCCGTGCCGTTTTCGATCCACTGGGTCGCCAGTTCCAGGGTCACCGGTGTGGCCATCCAGCAGGTCGAGCGCAACGCTGCCGAAATACGGCTGACCAATGCCGGTGGCGCATGCACATAGCCGACACGTAGCCCGGCAGACACCGCCTTGCTCAGGCTACTGATCAAAATCGTACGCTCAGGTGCGAAAAAGCTCAGCGGTGGTGGGCGATCCTCCACCAGGACGCCGTGGGCTTCGTCTTCAAGAATCAGCAGATTGTGCTCACGGCACACCTTAACCAGAGCCTCCCGGCGTGCGACAGACAGTACCGCCGTGGTCGGATTCTGGATGGTCGGCGTGCAGTACAGCGCCGAAACCCGATGATTACGGCAGACCTCATCCAGCGCAGCGGGCAGCACGCCTTCCTCATCCATTTCCAGACCGATCAGACGTACGCCAAGCATCCGCGCAGCGGTGATCAGCCCTGGATAGGTCAGTTGTTCAGTGACCACCGTATCGCCCGCCCGCAGCAGCGCCATCATGGCGCAAAGCAAACCATGCTGGCCGCCATTGACACAGATGACCTGCTCGGGGATCGGGTGAAACTCGCGCTGCACCAGCCATTGCGCACCGGCCTCACGGTAGCGCGGCAAACCGGCGTCCGGTGTGTAGGCACTGATGTCCTGAAGGAACTTGGCGTTGGTCGACAGGGTTTGGAAGCTCTGCGCGAGAAACACCGTCTCCTGCCCAGGAATGTGCATGTTACGGCTCATATCGAAATACTGACGCGGCTCCTCGCTGACGTTGCGAAAGCCTTCATCACGCTGGCGCTCCATCCCACGCTTGCGCACGAACGTGCCGTCCCCCACCCGTGCGACGACTAACCCAAGGCGTTCCAGTTCGCCATAGGCGCGGCTGATGGTGCCGATGGTCACGCCCAGATTGTCGGAAAGAACCCGATGGGGCGGCAGTTTTCGCCCCGGCTCAATCAAGCCTTCAAGGATGCCCCGTTCCATCACATCAGACAGGCGCTTGTACTTCACGCCCTGACCGCTGGACAACCCCTCACGCATAATTGACACCATGTCAATATTTGTTTTGACAGCCATCATTCGCCCTAATAGTGTGCTTTTGCGGGTTCAATCACTGATTGAAACAACTTAATACACAGTCAATATAGAGTTCAATGCCGGCTCAGGGAAGCAATAAACGATGCCAATGTCCGCCGTTCTTGAAAACACTCCAAAAACAAAAACTCAGAAACAGTGGTTGGCTGGCCTGGTCACCAGTGTGATGTTTCTTATCGTGTGCCTGAGTTGGGGCACCACTTGGCTGGGGATCAAGATTGCCGTCGAAAGCGTGCCACCGCTGACGTCCGCGGGCTTGCGCTTCCTGATCGCGTTTCCGTTGTTTCTGTGCTTTGCCCTGGTGCGCCGCGAACCCATCCTGTTCCCGCGAGAAAGCCGCTGGTTCTTCGTATTCGTGACCCTGTCCTATTTCAGCGTTCCCTATTACTTGCTCAACTATGGCGAGATGCACGTCTCGTCCGGTCTCACCGCCCTGCTGTTCAGCTGCATGCCCGTCTTCATTCTGATTTTCTCCGCGCTGTTCCTGCGCGAGCGCATCTATTTTTCCCAAGTGGTCGGCATTGGCATTGGTTTCGGCAGCCTCTACATGATCATCAAGAGCCAGGGCCTGCACCTGGACCACGCCGAGTTCTTCGGGGTACTGGCGATCCTGACCGCCGCGATCATGCATGCCTTGTGCTATGTCATTACCAAGCAAAAAGGCAGCGCCATCAGCGTAATTACCTACAACACCCTGCCCATCGGCATTGCCGGGCTGATGCTGTTCGTGGCCGGCCTGTGGTTTGAAACACCCACGTTCGAAAACATTACCCTGCGTTCCTGGAGCGCACTGTTCTACCTGGGACTGGTGGCGTCTGTGGGCGGTTTTATCGTGTACTTCATGCTGCTCAAACGCTTGAGCCCGATCATTTTGTCGTTCGTATTCATCATCTTCCCGGTATTCGCAGTAATCATCGGCGCCTGGTACGAAGGCGTGGAGATTTCCCGCGACCTGATGCTGTACTCAGCGATCCTGCTGGCCGGCTTTGCGATTACCAAGTTGCCGGTTGAAAAACTGCTGGCCAAGAAAAATTGACTGTCCTGACCCATCAACACCAGCAACGCGAGAGAAACATGGATGTCCTCCGCCCGACCGCCCTGGAACAGATCTACGCCCACGCCAGCCGCAGCTACCCCGAAGAGTGCTGTGGTTTTGTCTTCGCCGACGGCAGTGTGTACCTGGGCAGCAATATCCAGAATGAGCTGCACCACAAGAACCCCGAGATGTACCCGCGCAGCGCGGCCAATGGCTACACCTTTTCCGTGGCCGACACGCTGCTGCTGAACAAGGCGTTTCGCAGCGATAACCCGGTGGTGGTGATCTACCACTCCCACCCGGACGTCGGTGCCTATTTCAGTGACGAAGACCAGGACAAGGCGCTGTTCCTGGGTGAGCCGATCTACCCCGTCAGCTACCTGGTGGTGGACGTTTGCCAGGGCCAGGCCCTGGGCTCAAAGCTGTTTGCCTGGGATGGCAAGCATTTCGCACTTCAACCTTTCAACGACCTGCACACGGAGTTGTCCATGAACGCTGTCTCTTTCCCCGATATTCTGGTTCGCGTGGCCAAGCTGCCGGAAGCGACCCTTGAGGGCACTGGATCGACATTGCGCGAAGTCATTGAAAACCTCTGCAGCAGCCACCCACAGCTGCGCCCGCACCTGTTTCATGAAAAAAACAACCAGCTCAAGGAACACTTTCTGTTCACCGCTGAAGAAGAACTGATCGGCGCAGACGACCCCTTGCCGGAAAAAGCCAGGATCGAAGTGCTGCTCGCGACCTCCGGCGGCATGGATGTCGACGCGCTGAGCAATGAAGAAGTGCAGCGTTACGTGCGCCACATCACGCTGCCAGGCGTCGGTCGCGAAGGTCAGTTGAACCTCAAAAAAGCCAAGGTGTTGATCATCGGCACCGGTGGCCTGGGCTCACCCATCAGCCTTTACCTGGCGGCAGCCGGCATCGGCACACTGGGCCTGGTGGATTTCGATGTGGTGGAAAGCAGCAACCTGCAACGCCAGATCGTCCACGGCAACAGCACACTGGGTATGCCCAAGGTCGAGTCCGCCAAGCAACGCCTGCAGGACCTCAACCGGCATATTCAGATCAACGCCCACAACACGGCCCTGAATGCCGACAACGCGCTGGATCTGGTGGGCGCCTACGATCTGGTGATCGACGGCACCGACAATTTCGACACGCGCTACCTGGTCAACGACGCTTGCGTGCAGTTGGGCAAACCCTTGGTGTATGGCGCTATCTATCGTTTCGATGGGCAGATCAGCGTGCTCAACTACAAAGGCGGGCCGTGCTACCGCTGCCTGTTCCCCACAGCCCCGCCCGCAGAACTGGCCCCCAACTGCAGCGCCGGCGGCGTCATCGGTGTACTGCCGGGCGTGGTCGGGATGATTCAGGCCACCGAAGCCATCAAGTTGCTAATCGGCATCGGCGAACCGCTGTCCGGCCGCTTGATGCGCTTTGATGCACTGGCAATGAAATTCAGCGAAATCCGCTTCAAGCGTCGCGCCGATTGCCCATGCTGCTCGGAACTGCGTCACAGCGAAGCGGTGGCACCGGCGGTTTGCGCGGACGCCCTGCCCAGCCAACCGTCCCTGGCCGAAGAGCGCTACATCAAGCCGCGCGTACTCAAGCAACTGCTCGAACACCCGCGCAGCGCGGATGTGCTGCTGGATGTGCGCGACGCCAGCGAACTGGAAGTGTGCAAATTGCCGGGCGTTGTACACATCCCCCTCGCTGAACTGGATGGGCAACTCGACAGCCTCAGCCGGGACAACACCCATTACCTGATCTGCTACGCAGGGACCCGCGCCGAGCAAGCGGCCAGCACCTTGCTGGCGGCCGGTTTCGCCAATACCAAAGTCCTGCAGGGCGGCATGAAGCACTGGGTTCGCGACGTCGAACCCGATATGCCTTTGTACTGATTCGGGGACAGCCTGATGTTGCATAACTCAATACTCGACGTGATCGGCCAAACGCCCATCGTGCGCCTGGAGCAGTTTTCCGAGGACCTCGGCATCGAGGTCTACGCCAAGCTGGAATCACTCAACCCCGGCGGCAGTCACAAGGCGCGCATCGCCTTGGGCATGATCCTCGACGCCGAACGGCGCGGCGTGCTGATCCGCGATTCCGGGCAAACCATTATCGAACCCAGCGGCGGCAACACCGGCATCGGCCTGGTGATGGCAGGCAATGTACTGGGCTACAAAGTGGTACTGGTGATCCCCGACAACTACAGCCCGGAAAAACAGAAACTGCTGCGTCTCTACGGCGCCAAGGTCGTGCTGTCGGACAGCCGTTTGGGCAATAACTCCCATGGCGAAAAGTGCATGGAGCTGCAGCTGGAAAACCCCAGCTTCGTGATGCTCAACCAGCAACGCAACGGTGCCAACCCACAAACCCATCGGGATACCACCGCGCCGGAAATCATCCGCGCCTTCGGTGAGCAGCGCGTTGACTATTTCGTCAGCGGTATCGGCACCGGTGGCCACATCACTGGCATCGGCGAAACCCTCAAAGCCGCATGGCCGGCGATCCGGGTGATGGGCGTTGAGCCGGAGGAATGCGACCTGCTGAAAAACCGGCACGCGCCACACCATATTCAGGGCCTGTCGATTGGCCTGATCCCAAGCATCCTCAATGTCGAGGTGCTGGACGGCATGCTCAAGGTATCGCACCAGGCGTGCATCGACATGATGAAACGCATCATGCGCACCGACGCCATCAGCCTTGGGTTGTCCTCAGCTGCCAACATGGTTGCCATCGCTCAGCTTGCCCCCGAACTTCCGCCCGAAACGGTTGTGTTGACCATGGTCTACGACAATGCTGACAGCTACCTGCCCAATTTCGAGTAACCCGTTTGCCAACCATCCAGACTGTGGGGGTGCCTCCATGGGGGGCTTTATCGACATGCAACAGCTGCACGATGAGTTGCTTACCCACCTCATCAAGACCCTGACGCCTACGCAGATGAAGCAGTTGGAACCGCACCTGGCGCCGCTGATCCAGAACGCCGCGCAGGCCGTGGCCGAAGACTTGATCGCCTATGCCTATCGCGACCCGGCTTCCCGAGGGCGCGGCGAGTTGATCCTGGAGTCCTACGCCTCGTTCAAGGCCGTGCTGTTCTACCGGCTTGCGCACCTGGTGTGGAATTTTCCCGACCAGACTAACGGTCTGTTTTCGCGCATCGCCCTCAAGCTCAGCAACCAGGGCAAAGTGCTCTCCGGCGCCGAGATTCACCCCGCCGCACGCATCGGCCGGCGCTTCGTACTTGACCATGGCTACGGCACGGTGATCGGCGAAACCTGCGAGATCGGCAACGACTGCTACATCCTCTGCGGCGTGACATTGGGCGCACGGGGTATCGCCAATAACCCGGACGGCAAGCGTCACCCGCGCCTGGGCAACAATGTCGAGGTGGGCGCTGGCGCACGCGTGCTCGGCTATGTGCTGATCGGCGACAACGTGTTTATCAGCCCTTCATGCGTGATTACCCAGGATGTGCCGGCGGGCACCAAGGTCAAGGTGGTCAATCAGATTCAGCTGCAGAAAAACGCTGAATCGGACCACAGCAACTACCTCGGTGCGTTCGCCCTGGATGAGCGTTTACACGTGGTCGGTGAGGTCAGTGCCAGCCACAAGGTCACGGTACTGGATGCCGACTTTCACCCCCTTCAAGGGTTGATGCTGGAGGCCACGGTGAAAGAGCGTCATCACCTGCAATTTCGCCTGCGTCGCCTCGATGTCGGCGATCACCTGCCGCGACTGCCACTGAACCTGAAAGTCTGCGGGCCCGAATTTGAAATCACCCTGCTCTCCCCTCCTGGCTTGAGCGCAATGGTGCGCCACCTGCTGCAAGCCAGCCCATTGATCGTCGGAGGTTGAACATGTCCGTGCACACCATGGAAACCCTGGCGCTGTTTGACAGTGCCCCCTATCAGAACGCCTTCAGCGCGCGGGTAATTGCCGTCAGCGAACACGGTATCGCGCTGGAGCACACGCTGTTCTACCCCACCGGTGGCGGGCAACCGGGCGATACCGGGCACCTGACCCTGGCCGATGGCACGCGGGTCGAGGTGATCGGCACCGTGCGCGACCCGGTGCTGCGCTCGATCATCTGGCACCAGGTCGAACACTGCCCCGAGCAATTGACAGCCGGGGTGCAAGTGGACGCAGGCCTGGACTGGCAGCGGCGTTACCAGCACATGAAAATGCACACCTGCCTGCACTTGCTGTGCTCGATCATCGATGCACCGGTCACTGGTTGCAGCATCAGCGCAGACAAAGGTCGCCTGGATTTCGACCTGCCGGAAATGACCCTCGACAAAGACAGCATCACCCACGACCTCAATGCCTTGATCGAACAGGCCCATGAGGTGAAAACCCTGTCGATGCCCGCCTCCGAATATTCGACCCTGCTCCAAATCACCCGCACCCAGGCGGTGGCACCACCGGTCATCCAGGGTTCGGTCCGCGTGATCGAGATCGCCGGTATCGACATCCAGCCGTGCGGTGGCACGCACGTGATCAACACTGAAGAAATCGGCCGGGTGTTCTGCGAAAAAATCGAGAAAAAGAGCAAGCACAATCGCCGGGTGATCCTGCGCTTTGAGTGATACAGCGTGGCTGACGCGGTCAAGTATGGGGGCTCCCCCCCCACACCGTCCGACGCGGTTTTGCGCTCTATTTATTTTGCCCGTCGGCTTTCTTAACCAGATCATCAATCTGCTGTTGAAGCTGTGAAATCAACTTTTCGTAGTGATCGGTGGCCTCGTCAAGTCCGCCTTCAAGCTCTTGGTTTTCTTTCTTGAGTGCTTCAATGGTCCGGGAAGCCGACGCGGTTGGCTCATTGTCAGGGACCGACACTTCGCTTGGCGTGGAAGCGGGTGTTTCAGGCTGCACGCCACCTGCCGGAGCAGATTTGGCAGGGTCAGTCTTCTCTGCCGGTATCGGTGGGAGATTCATCGTGTCGATTCGGTGGGCCAGGCTCCCAATCAGCTGTAACAACCGTGCAAGCATCAACTGGAACTGCTCGAATGCCTGCTTGACCATATGACGAAACTCGTCGTTTTCACGGGTCAACACATCAACACTGCGCGACGGGTCGGGCTCGCTCACCTGCGTATCCAGCGGGGAAGACGTTTCAGGCGGCGCCACCTGCCGTTCATCGTCGAGGCGGGTGTCCGGCTGACTGGCGGGTGTAACGGAAGCATCGGGGGCGGCTTTATCTGAAGCATTGAGCTGTTGCGTCAGGTTGAGTGCCTGCTGGAGAAGCCGCTGGATTTGCGGCTCAAACTTTTCAATCAGCGCTTTGAGCTTGGCGAGAAGCTGATTATTTTTTTGAGTCAATTCTGCCAGCTGGCGCGTTTCAGCGGCTTCTGGCGGCTTCGGGTTGACGATTGCACGGTGGCTCGAAAACGGGCCGCGCTGCTCGGGCGTCACAGGCTGACGGGCAGGTGTCGGATCAGGCTGGGTGTCAGATACCCCAGTCGCTTCGGTGCTGCCTTCAGGGCCGGTGGACGCTGGCGCTGGGAACATTTCATAGCCAACCGGGTAAGGCGCTTGTTGCTGAGTATTTACGCTAGTCATGGAGTGCCGTCTCAGATTCAGGTCTTTAATACGTAACTGACGCGTGCCAGCGAAGCGGCAGTAGCCAGTCGTCTCGCTACCTGATTGGCACTTTTCTGAAAGCGGTTCCGAGCTTGAAGGACAGGTGGGTAGCTGATTGTGTCCGCGTGAAAGAGCAGCAACACCCTGCAATTTGAACGATTGTTGAGCCGTGCCAGAGCTGACGGCAGCCTGAGTGCATTTTTTACCGAAAACTGACAGTAATTTTATACGTTTGTAACATTTTGAAACGTACAATCCCGCCAGCGACGAATCTCCCCCAGATTCGAAGCGCACCAGACTCACGGAGAAAGAGCGCCCGCCCCTTCTCGGTGGGTGATTTGTATAGACGCTAAGCTCATTCCCACCGCACCTCTTTGCACCTGAACGCTGCCGGACTGACTGCCTATGAACTACGGCCTATGAAAAAAGTATTCCGTCACTACCTACCAGCCTCAACGCTGCGTCTGCTGCCCAACCGTTGGGATTTGGTCGCACTGCCTCTGGTAGTCGGCTTTTTGCTGTTTCTGTCCATCGGCGCCCGGGAAACCTGGGCCCCCATCGCCACGTTACAGAGTGAGGTCATCTCCCTCGACCCGGCCAACCTGCCGGAATACGCGATGCGCACCACCTTGCGCATGCTCGCGGCGATGGTGGCATCGCTGATTTTCACGCTGTTGTACGGCACCCTGGCCGCCAAAAGCCGACGCGCCGAAAAACTGCTGGTGCCAGTGCTCGACATTCTGCAATCGGTGCCGGTACTCGGTTACATCTCGTTTACCGTGACGTTCTTCCTGCTGATGTTTCCAGGGCGCGTGCTGGGGGCCGAGTTCGCGGCGATCTTTGCGATCTTTACCAGCCAGGCCTGGAACATGACGTTCAGCTTTTACCAGTCGCTGCGCATGCTGCCCCATGACCTGGTGGAAGTGTCCACCAACCTGCGGCTCTCCGGCTGGCAGAAGTTCTGGAAACTCGACGTGCCCTTCGCCATGCCCGGGCTGGTGTGGAACATGATGATGAGCATGTCCGGCGGTTGGTTTTTCGTGGTTGCTTCTGAAGCCATCACCGTCGGCGACAAAACCATCACGCTGCCGGGCGTGGGCTCATACCTGGCCTTGGCCATTGCCCAGAAAGACCTGCATGCAGTGGGGTATGTGATCCTGGCGATGATTGTGGTGATCCTGATCTACGACCAGTTCCTGTTCCGCCCACTGGTGGCCTGGGCCGACAAATTCCGCATGGAAACCACCGCCTCCCAGGGCGCCGCCCCCCAATCCTGGCTGCTGAACCTCATCCAGCGCACCCGCATTGTCCAGCGCATCCTGCGCCCTATCACCCGCACAGTCAGTCGCATCGGCAACAAGCGCTTCAGCCTCGCGGGCGGTGCGCTCAAGGCCTTGCCGGCAGAGACACCGGCGGCGTCAAAGGTGATCGATTGGGTGTGGGGCTCACTGATAGCGCTGATGGCGGCGTATGCGCTGTACCACATCGTGCAGTACGTCGGCACCGAGGTGACGCTCGCCGAAGTCGGCCATGTGTTTGTACTGGGCCTTATCACCCTGCTGCGAGTGGCCGGGCTGATTCTGATCGCCTCGCTGATCTGGGTGCCGTTGGGCGTGATGATCGGCTTGCGTCCCAGCCTTGCGGAAAAAATCCAGCCCCTCGCGCAGTTCCTCGCGGCGTTCCCGGCGAACCTGCTGTTCCCGGTGTTCGTCATTGTGATCCTGCACTACAAGCTCAACCCGGACATCTGGCTGAGCCCGCTGATCGTGCTGGGCACCCAGTGGTACATCCTGTTCAACGTGATCGCCGGTGCCACCGCGTTCCCCAACGATTTCAAGGAAGTCGCCGCCAACTTCCGCATTCGCGGCTGGCTGTGGTGGCGCAAGGTGATGTTGCCGGGGATCTTTCCGTACTACGTCACCGGCGCGATTACCGCGTCCGGCGGTGCATGGAACGCCAGCATCGTGTCCGAGTATGTGTCCTGGGGCCAGGACAACGTGGTGGCTCACGGGCTGGGGTCCTACATTGCGCAGACCACCGCCGCCGGCGACTTCCCGAAGATCGCCCTGGGCGTCGTGGTGATGTCGATCTTTGTGGTGGCCTTCAACCGCGCGGTCTGGCGACCGATGTACGCCATGGCTGAAAACAAACTTCGCTTGAATTGACGGGATTCGCTGTGATGAATACCAACACTGAACACACTGCTGATACCCCCGAAATCTTCTCGCTGAAAAACGTGAATCGGGTGTTCGGCAAAGGTAAAGACGAACTGCAGGTGCTCAGCGGCGTGGACCTGAGCCTGCACGAGGGTGAAATCGTCGGCATGCTCGGCCGCTCGGGCTCGGGCAAGTCCACACTGCTGCGGATTATCGCCGGGTTGATTCAACCGTCATCGGGCGAAGTCCGCTACAACGGCGCGCCGCTGAACGGCCCGGCCGAAGGCGTGGCCATGGTATTCCAGACGTTTGCGCTGTTCCCCTGGCTGACCGTACTGGAAAACGTGGAAGCCGGCCTGCAAGCCCTGCAGGTCGAGCGCAAGGAAACCCGCAAGCGCGCACTGGCGGCCATCGACTTGATCGGCCTGGACGGTTTTGAAAACGCCTACCCGCGTGAGTTGTCCGGCGGCATGCGCCAGCGAGTGGGGTTTGCCCGTGGCCTGGTGGTCAACCCGACCCTGCTGCTGATGGACGAACCGTTCTCCGCCCTGGACGTGCTGACCGCCGAAACCCTGCGCACTGACTTGCTCGACCTGTGGAGCGGCAAACAACTGCCGATCAAGTCGATCCTGATCGTGACCCACAACATCGAAGAAGCCGTGTTGATGTGCGACCGCATCCTGGTGCTGTCGTCCAACCCCGGTCGCGTGGTCGCAGCCATCAACGTACCGTTCCCGCACCCGCGCAACCGGCTGGACCCGACCTTTCGGCAAATGGTCGACGACATCTATGCGCTGATGACTGACCGGCGCAGCGCCGACGCCAGCCGAGGCCTGCCGGAACTGAAAATGGGCAGCCTGTTGCCGGAAGTGTCGACCAACCTGATGGCCGGCCTGATCGAAACCCTCGCCGCCGAGCCTTACAACGGGCATGCCGGCTTACCGACCGTAGCCGAGCGGCGCTTGCTGGAAGTCGACGATCTGTTCCCGGTAGCGGAGATGCTTGAGCATTTGGGCTTTGCCGAGCTCAAAGGCGCCGACATTACCCTGACCGATGCCGGCAAATTGTTCGCCGACTATGGCACCCAGGAACGCAAAACCCTGTTCGCCGAGCATTTGATCCGGCACGTGCCATTGGCCGCACGCATTCATCAGGTGTTGCTTGAGCGCAGCGGGCACCGGGCGCCACGGGTGCGCTTCGAGCAGGAATTGGAAGACTCGATGACCGAAGCGTTTGTCGAGAAAACCCTGGAAAGCGTGGTGGCGTGGGGGCGCTATGCGGAGATTTTCTCCTATGACGACCACACCGAGACGTTCAGCCTGGATGATGTGGAAGGCAGTATGTAGCGCCTGAGCAAACGCTAATGTGAATGTGGGAGCGGGCTTGCTCGCGAATGCGGTGAGTCAGCGACAGATGAATTGCCTGACACTGCGCTTTCGCGAGCAAGCCCGCTCCCACATTAGTTTCGTGGTGTTGTTTAGATTACAAAAAAATCAACGAAACGGTTCACAGGCGTGGCCTCCAGCCGTGCCTGATCCTTGCACAACGCAAAAATCTGCGCACTGCGCTGCGCGGTAAACCGCGTGGCCAAATTGGCTTTGAACTTGTCTTCCAGCAACGGAATGCCATCCACCCGACGCCGACGATGGCCAATCGGGTATTCCACCGCCACCTGCGCGGTGCTGGAGCCGTCGTTGAAAAACACCTGCACCGCGTTGGCGATGGAGCGCTTGTCCGCCTCCAGGTATTCGCGGCTGTAGCGCGGGTCTTCGACAATGACCATCTTCTGGCGCAGCTCATCAATGATCGGATGAGCCGCATGAAACTCATCCTCGTACTGCTCGGCCACCAGATTGCCGAAGGCCAGGGGCACCGCGGTCATGTATTGCAGGCAGTGGTCGCGATCGGCGGCGTTGGCCAATGGGCCGACCTTGGAGATGATGCGAATCGCCGACTCGTGGGTGGTGATCTCGATGCGTTCGATTTCATGCAGGCGATGCTTGACCAACGGGTGCAACGTCACCGCCGCCTCGCAGGCCGTTTGCGCGTGAAACTCAGCGGGGAAGCTGATCTTGAACAGCACGTTTTCCATCACATAGGTGCCGTAAGGCTGTGACAGGCTGAATGCCCGTTTGTCCTCCGGCTTGAGCGCCAGGTCGTTGTTGGTGTGGCTGAACAGCACGTCGTAAAAGCCCCACTGCGGCGCGCTCAACACCCCGGGGATGCCCATCTCGCCACGCAGCGCGATATCCGCCAGGCGCACGCCACGGCTTGAGGCATCCCCCGCTGCCCAGGATTTGCGCGAACCGGCATTGGGCGCGTGGCGGTAGGTGCGCAGCGCCTGCCCATCGACAAAGGCGTGGGACAAGGCGGCGAGCAGTTGCTCACGGTCAGCGCCCATCAACTTGGCGGTGACGGCAGTAGAGGCGACTTTCACCAGCAGCACATGATCGAGACCGACACGGTTGAAGGAGTTTTCCAGGGCAATCACGCCCTGGATCTCGTGGGCCATGATCATCGCTTCCAGCACCGCGCGCACGGTCAGCGGCGCGTCGCCATTGGCCACGCGCTGTTGTGAAAGGTGGTCGGCCACGGCAAGAATGCCCCCGAGGTTATCCGAAGGGTGGCCCCATTCGGCGGCGAGCCAGGTGTCGTTGTAGTCGAGCCAACGCACGATGCAGCCAATGTCCCAGGCGGCTTTGACCGGGTCCAGCCGAAACGACGTGCCCGGCACGCGCGCGCCGAACGGCACCACCGTGCCCTCCACGATCGGCCCCAGGTGCTTGGTGCACTCGGGGAAGCGCAGGGCCAAAAGGCCGCAACCGAGGGTGTCCATCAGGCAGTTGCGGGCAGTGTCCAAGGCGTCCCGGGAATCAATCCGGTAATTGAGGACATAATCGGCGATGTCCTGCAGGACCTGGTCGTAGTCGGGACGGTGGTTCTGGTCGACGTTGGCGCTCATGGCCGTTCTCCAAAGTGGGTTAGGGTTGCTCCATCCTCAGGGTCAGGGTTGATCATGTGTGGCAGGTCTGATTGCCTGCTAATGGAATGCGGATTGCGTTGCCCCCCAATTAAGCCCGCCCCACAAGGGGACGGTGCAGGGTTTTAAAAGGCGTCGCCGGGCACGCGCACGAAACCTTCCATCAGGACTCGCGCACTGCGGCTCATGATGGCTTTTTTCACCACCCATTCACCGTTCACCTGGCTGGCTTCAGCGCCGACGCGCAAGGTGCCGGACGGGTGCCCGAAGCGCACGGCGTTACGCTCAACACCGCCGGCGGCCAGGTTGACCAGCGTGCCGGAAATTGCCGCCGCCGTGCCGATCGCCACCGCTGCCGTTCCCATCATCGCGTGGTGCAACTTACCCATCGACAGCGCACGCACCAGCAAGTCGACATCACCGGCGTTGATCACCTTGCCACTGGACGCCACGTAATCCGCAGGCTTGGCCACAAACGCAACCTTCGGCGTGTGCTGGCGCTGGGCGGCTTCGTCGAGGTGTTTGATCAGGCCCATGCGCAAGGCGCCATAGGCGCGCACGGTTTCGAACATCGCCAGGGCTTTGGGGTCGCTGTTGATCGCGCCCTGCAGCTCGGTGCCGGTGTAGCCGAGGTCTTCGGCGTTGATGAAAATCGTCGGGATGCCCGCGTTGATCAGCGTCGCTTTGAAGGTGCCGACCCCCGGTACTTCCAAGTCATCGACCAGGTTGCCGGTGGGGAACATCGAGCCGCCGCCGCCCTCTTCTTCGGCCGCCGGGTCCATGAATTCGAGCTGCACTTCGGCGGCCGGAAAGGTCACGCCGTCAAGTTCGAAGTCGCCGGTTTCCTGCACCGCGCCGTCGGTGATCGGCACATGGGCGATGATGGTCTTGCCAATATTGGCCTGCCACACCCGCACCACCGCTACACCGTTGTGCGGCACGCGGGCGGGGTCGACCAACCCGGCGCTGATGGCGAAAGAGCCCACCGCCGCCGAGAGGTTGCCGCAGTTGCCGCTCCAGTCGACAAAGGGCTTGTCGATGGAGACCTGGCCAAACAGGTAGTCCACGTCGTGCTCGGCGCGGGTGCTTTTGGCCAGGATCACGGTTTTGCTGGTGCTGGAGGTAGCACCGCCCATGCCGTCAATCTGCTTGTCGTAGGGATCGGGGCTGCCAATCACCCGCAACAGCAGGGCATCGCGAGCAGCACCCGGCACCTGCGCCGCTTCGGGCAGGTCGTTGAGGCTGAAAAACACGCCCTTGCTGGTGCCGCCACGCATATAGGTGGCGGGGATCTTGATTTGCGCTGCGTGTGCCATGGTTATCCTCTTCAGGCGGTCGCCGCCGATTCCAGGAAGTCTTGGGCAAACCGCTGCAACACGCCGCCCGCCTCGTAGATCGACACTTCTTCAGCCGTGTCCAGACGGCACGTCACCGGCACTTCGACACGTTCGCCATGCTTGCGGTTGATCACCAGGGTCAACTGCGCACGCGGGGTGCGCTGGCCGATCACGTCATAGGTCTCGCTGCCGTCAATGTTCAAGGTGTGACGGTCGGTGCCCGGCAGGAATTCCAGCGGCAACACGCCCATGCCCACCAGGTTGGTGCGGTGAATGCGTTCAAAGCCTTCGGCGACAATCGCTTCCACACCGGCCAGGCGCACGCCCTTGGCCGCCCAGTCGCGGGACGAGCCCTGGCCGTAGTCGGCACCCGCAATAATGATCAGCGGCTGCTTGCGCTCCATGTAGGTTTCGATGGCTTCCCACATCCGCGTGACCTGGCCTTCGGGCTCGATACGCGCCAGGGAACCCTGCTTGACCTTGCCGTTTTCAACCACCATTTCATTGAACAGTTTCGGGTTGGCGAAGGTTGCGCGCTGCGCGGTCAAGTGGTCGCCGCGGTGGGTGGCGTAGGAGTTGAAGTCAACTTCCGGCAGGCCCATTTTCGCCAGGTATTCACCGGCGGCGCTGTCGAGCATGATCGCGTTGGACGGCGACAGGTGATCGGTGGTGATGTTGTCCGGCAGCACCGCCAACGGGCGCATGCCCTTGAGCGGGCGAGCACCGGCCAGCGCGCCTTCCCAGTACGGCGGGCGGCGTATGTAAGTGCTTTGCGGGCGCCAATCGTACAGCGGCGCGACTTTCGGGCCGGTGTCTTCGTGAATCGCGAACATCGGGATGTACACCGCACGGAACTGCTCCGGTTTGACCGACGCCTTGACCACCGCGTCGATTTCTTCATCGCTCGGCCAGATGTCTTTGAGGCGGATTTCCTTACCGTCGGCATCCAGGCCCAGCACGTCCTTTTCGATGTCAAAACGGATGGTGCCGGCAATCGCATAAGCCACGACCAGCGGCGGCGAAGCGAGGAATGCTTGCTTGGCGTACGGGTGAATGCGCCCGTCAAAGTTGCGGTTACCGGAAAGCACCGCGGTGGCGTAGAGGTCACGGTCGATGATTTCTTGCTGGATCACCGGGTCGAGCGCACCGGACATGCCGTTGCAGGTGGTGCAAGCGAACGCCACCACACCAAAACCCAACTGCTCCAACTCGTGGGTCAAGCCGGCTTCGTCGAGGTACATCGCCACGGTTTTCGAGCCGGGCGCCAGCGAAGATTTGACCCACGGTTTGCGGGCCAGCCCGAGCCTGTTGGCATTGCGTGCCAACAGGCCGGCGGCGATCACGTTGCGCGGGTTGCTGGTGTTGGTGCAACTGGTAATGGCGGCGATGATCACCGCGCCATCCGGCATTTGCCCCGGCACTTCGTCCCACTGCCCGGAGATGCCCTTGGAGGCCAGATCACTGGTGGCGACGCGGGCGTGCGGGTTGCTCGGGCCGGCCATATTGCGTACGACACTGGACAGGTCGAAGGTCAGGCCGCGCTCGTACTGCGCGCCTTTGAGGTCATCCGCCCACAGGCCGGTGTGGCGCGCGTACTGCTCAACCAACGTGACTTGTTCGTCTTCGCGGCCGGTGAGTTTCAGGTAGGCGATGGTCTGCGAGTCGATGTAGAACATGGCCGCGGTGGCGCCATATTCCGGGGCCATGTTGGAGATGGTCGCACGGTCGCCCAGAGTCAGGGCCGAGGCACCTTCGCCGAAGAATTCCAGCCATGCCCCCACCACTTTCTGCTTGCGCAGGAATTCGGTCAGCGCCAGCACCATGTCGGTCGCGGTAATGCCCGGTTGCAGCTTGCCCGTCAGCTCCACGCCGACACTTTCCGGCAAGCGCATCCACGAGGCGCGGCCGAGCATCACACTCTCGGCTTCAAGGCCGCCGACGCCGATGGCGATCACGCCCAGGGCATCCACGTGCGGGGTGTGACTGTCGGTGCCGACGCAGGTATCCGGGAACGCCACACCGTCACGTACCTGAATCACCGGGGACATTTTCTCCAGGTTGATCTGGTGCATGATGCCGTTGCCCGGCGGGATCACGTCGACGTTCTTGAAGGCCTTTTTGGTCCACTCGATAAAGTGGAAACGGTCTTCGTTGCGACGGTCCTCGATGGCGCGGTTTTTCTCGAACGCATCGGGGTCAGCACCACCGGCTTCAACGGCCAGGGAGTGGTCGACGATCAGTTGGGTCGGCACCACCGGGTTGACCTGGGCCGGGTCGCCGCCTTGCAGGGCGATGGCATCGCGCAGGCCGGCGAGGTCGACCAGGGCGGTCTGGCCGAGGATATCGTGGCACACCACGCGCGCCGGGAACCACGGGAAGTCGAGGTCACGCTTGCGCTCGATCAGTTGGCTCAGGGATGCATTGAGCGTGGCCGGGTCGCAACGGCGCACCAGGTTCTCCGCGAGGACGCGGGAGGTGTACGGCAAGGTGGCATAGGCACCGGGGCGGATTGCATCGACTGCCGCGCGGGCGTCGTAAAAATCCAAGCGGCTGCCAGGCAGCGGTTTACGAAATTCAGTGTTCATCGTCAGGACTCGGTCACGGTTGGTTCACAAGGTGCCGACTGACTCCGAGGTGGAATGCGATCAAAATGTGGGAGCGGGCTTGCTCGCGAAAGCGGTGGAACAGTCGCCGGATGTGTTGAATGACACACCGTATTCGCGAGCAAGCCCGCTCCCACATTTTTGATTCGGTTACCACGTCAGGATCGCCGGTCACTTCACTCAGCGACGTTCGATTGGCACGAACTTGCGCTGCTCAACGCCGATATATTCGGCGCTTGGACGGATGATGCGGTTGTTGGCGCGCTGCTCGAACACGTGCGCGGCCCAGCCGGTGAGGCGCGAGCACACAAAGATCGGCGTGAACAGCTTGGTCGGGATGCCCATGAAGTGGTACGCCGAGGCATGGTAGAAGTCGGCATTGGGGAACAACTTCTTCTGCTCCCACATGGTCTTGTCGATGGCTTCGGAAACCGGGAACAGCACGGTATCCCCCACTTCGTCGGCGAGTTTTTTCGACCAGCCCTTGATCACTTCATTGCGCGGGTCGCTGTCTTTGTAGATCGCGTGGCCGAAGCCCATGATCTTGTCTTTGCGCGCCAGCATGCCAAGGGTGCCTTCAACGGCCTCTTCGGCCGAGCCGAAACGCTCGATCATTTCCATCGCCGCTTCGTTGGCGCCGCCATGCAGCGGGCCGCGCAGGGAGCCGATGGCAGCAGTGACGCACGAATACAGGTCGGACAAGGTCGAGGCACACACGCGGGCGGTGAAGGTCGACGCGTTGAATTCGTGCTCGGCGTAGAGGATCAGCGACACGTTCATGACTTTCTCATGCAGTGCGCTCGGCTTTTTGCCATGCAACAGGTGCAGGAAGTGGCCGCCGATGCTGGGCTCGTCGGTCACGCAGTCGATGCGCTTGCCGTCGTGGCTGAAGCGATACCAGTAACACATGATCGCCGGGAAGGCGGCAAGCAGGCGGTCGGTGACATCGCGTTGCACGCTGAAGTCTTTCTCGGGCTCGATATTGCCCAGGAACGAGCAACCCGTGCGCATCACGTCCATCGGGTGGGCGTCGGCAGGAATGCGTTCGAGCACTTCTTTCAGGGCCTGGGGCAGATCGCGCAGGGTGCTCAGCTTTTTGCTGTAGGCCGCCAGCTCGGCGTTGGTCGGCAACTCGCCGTAGAGCAGCAGGTAGGCGACTTCTTCAAATTGCGCGTCGGCGGCGAGTTCACGCACGTCATAACCGCGATAGGTGAGGCCGGCACCGGCCTGGCCTACGGTGGACAGTGCCGTTTGCCCGGCCACCTGGCCACGCAGGCCAGCACCACTCAGTACTTTTGCTTCAGCCATGGTTCTCTCCAATTTTGTCGTTATTCAGGGAGGCGCGTATGGGAGCAGGCTGGCCCGCTCCCACAGGCTTTACTTCTTCGCGGCGAACAGCGCGTCGAGCTTCTGCTCGAAGGTGTGGTAGTCGATGCGATCGTAAAGCTCCATGCGGGTTTGCATGGTGTCGATCACGTTCTGTTGGGTGCCGTCGCGACGGATCGCGGTGTAGACGTTCTCGGCGGCCTTGTTCATGGCACGGAACGCCGAGAGCGGGTACAGCACGATGGAAACATCGGCAGATTTCAACTGTTCGGTGGTGTACAGCGGGGTTGCGCCAAATTCGGTGATGTTGGCCAGGATCGGCGCCTTCACGCGGGCGGCGAACAGTTTGTACATCTCCAGTTCAGTGATGGCTTCCGGGAACACCATGTCGGCGCCGGCTTCGATGCAGGCGGCGGCGCGCTCCAGGGCGGATTCCAGCCCTTCGACGGCAAGGGCGTCGGTGCGCGCCATGATCACGAAGCTGTCATCGGTGCGCGCATCCACGGCGGCCTTGATGCGGTCGACCATTTCCTGCTGGGACACGATTTCTTTATTCGGGCGATGACCGCAGCGCTTGGCGCCAACCTGGTCTTCGATGTGGATGGCAGCGGCGCCGAACTTGATCATCGATTTGACCGTACGCGCCACGTTGAAGGCTGACGAACCGAACCCGGTGTCCACGTCCACCAGCAGCGGCAAGTCGCACACGTCAGTGATACGGCGCACGTCGGTCAGCACATCATCCAGGCCGGTGATGCCCAGGTCCGGCACACCGAGCGAGCCGGCAGCGACGCCGCCGCCCGAGAGGTAAATGGCCTTGAAACCGGCGCGCTTGGCCAGCAGCGCGTGGTTGGCGTTGATTGCGCCCACCACTTGCAATGGCTGTTCGCTGGCGACGGCATCACGGAAACGCTGGCCTGGAGTAGTTTTATTGTTGGAACTCATGACTCACCTCGCTGAGTGGCTGTCTGGGGAGCGCCGTCCGGGAAGTGACGGGCGATATTGCGTTTGGAGGCGCCGATATGCCGGCGCATCAACAATTCGGCCAGTTCACCGTCGCGATCGGCAATCGCATCAAGAATGCGGTGATGCTCGGCAAAGGCCTGGCGTGGACGATTGGGGGTGGCAGAGAACTGGATGCGGTACATGCGCACCAACTGGTACAGCTCGCCGCAGAGCATCTGGGTCAGCGTGCGATTACCGGCACCTTGAATTATCCGGTAATGAAAATCGAAGTCGCCTTCCTGCTGGTAGTACCCGACACCCGCCTGGAACGCTTCGTCGCGCTCATGGGTGTGCAGCACTTGGCGCAGCTCTTCGATTTCCGCATCGGTCATACGCTCGGCAGCCAAACGGCAGGCCATGCCTTCCAGGGATTCGCGGATTTCATAGAGCTCGATCAGCTCGGCATGGCTCAAGGACACCACTCGCGCGCCTACGTGGGGCACGCGCACCAGCAGACGCTGACCTTCCAGGCGGTGGATCGCTTCACGCAATGGGCCACGGCTGATGCCGTAGGTGCGCGCCAGCTCTGGCTCGGAGATCTTGCTGCCGGGGGCGATTTCGCCTTTGACGATGGCGGCCTGGATACGCCGGAAGACGTTCTCGGACATGGTCTGGGAATCGTCTTGCGCTACCACTGGGGTTTCCAGTTGATCCAGCATATTGTTGACACCTTTAAAAGCAATGCCGCAAAAACTAGCCAATCAGACCTTGATAGTCAAAGAATAAATCAACATTGTCGACAATCGTCTAATAACCCCTTCTGCCCGCTCCCGGGCATGGCCGCCTGCCAGCGCTGGCGCCAAAAAAGCATCATGTTAGAATGCCCGCCGCTTTTGCCTGACATCACTTGATGAAACGGCGCACTAGAGATTGCGCAGCAATGCCAGTCGCCTTGATGAATTGAACATCGCACTGCACCGCGTCAGGATCTATGAGACTCAAGCCCTTCCTTCTGATTTGCCTACTGTTCCTGCCAGGGCTTATGCCGGGGCTATGCGCTGCCGCCGAGAAAACCGTGTATGGCCTGAATGAATACGCCAAATTGGCCGGCATTGACCTGGAAGTCGCGGCCAAACTCGACACCGGCGCCAAGACCGCCTCGCTGAGCGCACGCGATATCAAGCGCTTCAAGCGTAACGGCGAATCCTGGGTGCGCTTCTACCTGGCTATCGACACCGCCCATTCCCACCCCATCGAACGCCCGTTGGCCCGCGTCAGCAAGATCAAGCGCCGCGCCGGTGACTACGACCCCGATGAGGACAAGAACTACACCGCCCGCCCAGTGATTGCCCTGGATATCTGCATGGGCAACGCTTTACGCAGCATCGAAGTGAACTTGACTGACCGCAGCGCCTTCCAATACCCGCTGCTGATCGGCTCCGAAGCGTTGAAACGCTTTGATGCGCTGGTCGACCCCAGTCTTAAATACGCAGCGGGCAAACCTGCCTGCGCCGCCGACGCTCATACCGCCGAGTAAACTGAATGCGCTCTCTGACCCTGCACCTGAAAATCCTTATCACCATCCTGGTGGTGTTGGGTATTTCGGTCACCGCCTACCAGATTTTCGTGCTGGGCATCCCCGTCACCGAGGACGCCACCGACGACCTGTGGAACATCGACGCCAAGGTCGAGTTCGTCGCCAACCCCAAAGACCCGGTGAAGATCTCGATGTTCGTGCCGCCCCTGAGCCGCGACTTCGTCAGCCTCAATGAGAGTTTCATCTCCAATAATTACGGCGTCAGCGTCAACCGCACCGACGGCAACCGCAAGGTGACGTGGTCGGCACGCCGAGCCAAAGGCAAGCAGACCCTGTATTACCGACTGGTGCTGACCAAGCGTTACAGCGGTGAAAAGGTCAAGGTCAAGGGCCCGACCTTCCGCGACAGCATCGCAGTCGAAGGCCCGGAGAAAATCGCCGCCGAAGCCTTGCTGGCGCCGATCCGCCAGCACTCGGCGGACGTCGAGACCTTTATCGGCGAGGCTATCAAGCGTACCAACAACCTCAACGACGACAATGTGAAGCTGCTGCTGGCCGGCGATCCGTCGACACCACACAAGGCCAAGATCGTCGAGCTGCTGCTGTCGATCGCCCACGTGCCGATCGAAAAGGTCCACACCATCCGCCTGGTGGCCGACCAACCGCAAACCCCGGAGCTGTGGCTGCGCAGTTTCAACGGCAATGACTGGCTGTACTTCAACCCGGAAACCGGCGAGCAAGGCCTGCCGTCCGACCGCCTGTTGTGGTGGACCGGCGATGAAAACCTGATCACGGTCGATGGCGGCAAGAAAGCCATGGTGACCTTCAGCCTGAACAACAGCGAAATGAACGCCATTCGCCTGGCCAAGCTGACTGACGAAAATACCGACGCCAACTTCCTCGAATATTCGCTGTACGGCCTGCCGCTGCAAACCCAGCAGACCTTCATGATCATGGTGATGATCCCGATTGGCGTGCTGGTGATTCTGATCCTGCGCAACCTGATCGGCCTGCAGACCCTGGGCACCTTTACCCCGGTGCTGATCGCCCTGGCGTTTCGCGAGACGCAGCTGGGCTTCGGCATAGTCCTGTTTACGATTATCACGGCGCTGGGCCTGTCCCTGCGCTCGTACCTGGAACACTTGAAGTTGCAGATGCTGCCGAGGCTATCGGTGGTGCTGACCTTCGTGGTGGTACTGATTGCGGCCATCAGCCTGTTCAGCCACAAACTCGGCCTGGAACGCGGGCTGTCGGTGGCGTTGTTCCCGATGGTGATCCTGACCATGACCATCGAACGCCTGTCGATCACCTGGGAGGAGCGCGGCGCCAACCATGCGCTGAAAGTGGCGATCGGTACGCTGTTCGCCGCCTCCCTGGCGCACATCATTATGAGCGTGCCGGAGCTGATCTACTTTGTGTTTACCTTCCCGGCGATCCTGTTGATCCTGGTGGGCTTCATGCTGGCCATGGGTCGTTACCGCGGCTACCGCCTGACCGAGCTGGTGCGCTTCAAGGCCTTCCTCAAGGCTGACTCGTAATGTTCGGCTTCTGGAAGACCTGGAAGGCCCTGGAAGCGCGGGGGATCATGGGCATCAACCGGCGTAATGCCGATTACGTGCTCAAATACAACAAGCGCAGCCTGTACCCGATTGTGGATGACAAGATCATCACCAAGGAACGGGCGATTGCCGCCGGCATCCATGTGCCGGAAATGTACGGGGTCATTTCCACCGAGAAGGAAATCGACAAGCTCGACGCGATCATCGGCGGGCGCAACGACTTCGTGATCAAACCGGCCCAGGGCGCTGGCGGTGATGGCATCCTGGTGGTGGCCGACCGTTTTGAAGGGCGCTATCGCACCGTGTCCGGCAAGATCATCAGTCATGAAGAAATCGAGCACCAGATTTCCAGCATCCTCACCGGCTTGTATTCCCTGGGCGGTCACCGGGACCGTGCGCTGATCGAATACCGCGTGGTGCCGGACCAGATCTTCAAGAGCATCAGCTATGAAGGCGTGCCGGATATCCGCATCATCGTGCTGATGGGCTACCCGGTGATGGCGATGCTGCGCCTGCCGACCCGGCAATCCGGCGGCAAGGCCAACCTGCATCAGGGTGCCATTGGCGTGGGTGTGGACCTGGCCACCGGCCTGACCCTGCGCGGCACCTGGCTGAACAACATCATCACCAAACACCCCGACACCACCAACGCAGTGGACGGTGTGCAACTGCCCAACTGGGATGGTTTCATGCAGCTGGCGGCCGGCTGCTACGAACTGTGCGGGCTGGGCTATATCGGGGTAGACATGGTGCTGGACCAGGAAAAAGGCCCGCTGATCCTCGAACTGAATGCGCGGCCGGGGCTGAATATCCAGATCGCCAACGACTGCGGCCTGACCCTGCGCACCCACGCCGTGGAAGCGCGCCTGGAAGCACTGAAAGCCGCCGGCGTGACGGAAACCCCGCAAGAGCGCGTGACGTTTGTGCAGGAAATGTTTGGGCACATACCCCACGTCGAAGGCTGATCCGGGCTTCAACCTGTCTATCGCCGACATCCCCTCTAGGACCAAATCCTACGGGGGACTACAATCGCCTCCCCCACGCCAATCGCTGATCCGCCCCGCAATGTCGACCTGCTCCGTACACTCGCTGCCCTACCGCGCCAACCCCGCCGACTATTTCGCGGCGATTCGCCATGCCCCCGGTGCGGTGCTGCTCGACAGCGGGCGCCCGGCCGCAGAACGCGGGCGTTATGACGTGCTTAGCGCCTGGCCACAAGCAACCCTGACCGTAAGGCCTGACGAAAGCGGCCGTGATTTCCTGCAGCGCTTGCGCGATAACCTGACGCAGCTGGGTGAAGCGGCAATACCGGCGGATTTGCAACTGCCATTTGCCGGCGGCTTGATCGGCTACCTGAGCTACGACTTCGGTCGGCACCTGGAACAGATGCCACACCTGGCGGTGGATGACCTGCACCTGCCGGATGCACGCTTCGGGCTGTATGCCTGGGCGCTGATCAGCGATCACCAGGCACAGACCAGCCAGTTGATCTTCCACCCGGCGCAGGCCGACAGCGAGCGACAACGGTTGATCGACCTGTTCAGCCAGCCTGCCCCGCACACATCGGCCACCTTCAGGCTGCATGGCCCGATGGCGCCCGATCTCACCGCCGAGGCTTATCGCCAGGCCATCGTGCGCATTCAGGACTATATCCAGGCGGGCGACTGCTATCAGGTCAACTTCGCGCAGCGCTTCCGGGCGCCGTGCAGCGGCGACCCATGGGTGGCTTACTGCGCGCTGCGTGAAGCCTGCCCTACGCCCTTTTCAGGTTTCCAGAGCCTGCCGGATCACGGCGCGGTAGTGAGCCTGTCGCCGGAGCGCTTTGTCAGGATCAGCGAACGCCAAGTCGAAACGCGCCCGATCAAAGGCACCCGCCCACGGGGTTTGACCGCCGAAGAGGATGCAGCTCACGCCGCAGAACTGCTGGCCAGCCCCAAGGATCGCGCCGAAAACCTGATGATCGTCGACCTGCTGCGCAACGACCTCGGTCGCACCTGCCGCACGGGCTCGGTGAACGTGCCGGAGTTGTTCAGCCTGGAAAGCTACCCCAACGTGCACCACCTGGTGAGCAGCGTCACCGGCATCCTGGCCGACGACAAGGACGCCCTCGACCTGATCGCCGGCAGCTTCCCCGGCGGCTCCATCACTGGCGCGCCGAAGATCCGCGCGATGCAGATCATCGACGAGCTGGAGCCGACGCGCCGCGGTTTGTATTGCGGCTCGCTGGTGTACCTGGATGTACGCGGCGAGATGGACAGCTCCATCGCGATTCGCAGTCTGCTGGTCAAGGATGGGCAGGTGTGCTGCTGGGGCGGCGGCGGAATCGTCGCGGACTCGCAGTGGGAGGCGGAGTATCAGGAGTCGCTGACCAAGGTGCGAGTGTTGTTACACACGTTGGAAAACCTCTAGCGGCGCCCATCTGCCTGGCGTTCAGACGCAGAGCCCAGTCGCCGAAAAAACCTGAATCAGAATGGTCGTCGACGGCGTCGTGAGCGGGAGGTTAGCGTCCAGCCCCTACCGCCCACCCGCCGTTTGTGAAGGATCACATGAAGCGAATGCCTACTCGTCAGAAATTATTTCCGCGATTGCGTACCCACTCAACCACGCCTATTATCTCCCATATTGGGAGGCTGCAGCGATGCGGATAATCGCTCTTTCTACCTTACGAATATTCTGGGAAAGCCATCCCGCGTACAGCGAGGCCAAAACGCCGCTGGTCGAGCTGTATCGCCACTTGGAGAAAACTACTTACACCACGCCGCAGGCACTCAAAGAAGCGCTCAGGACGGCGAGCATTCTCAAGGCCGGCAGGGTCGTGTTTAACGTGGGCGGCAACAAATATCGAGTGATCATGGCGATCGACTATCAACGACAGCTGGGTTTCGTCCGTTTCGTGGGAACCCATGCGCAATACGACCAGATCAACGCGGAGACCGTGTGATGAACATCAAACCTATTCACTCCCAGGAAGACCTCACGGCGGCGCTCGCACGCGTCGAGCAGCTATGGGGAGCGCACGTCAACTCGCCAGAGGGTGACGAACTGGAAATCCTCGCCGTACTCATTGAGAAGTACGAGGCGGAACATTTTCCAATGCCGGCTTCAGACCCAGTGGAAGCGATTAAATTTCGTATGGAGCAGTTGGGCATGACTGCGCGTGACCTTGAGCCTTTTATCGGTACAAGCGGGCGCGTGTCCGAAGTGCTGAATCACAAGCGAAAGCTGAGCCTGGCGATGATCAAACGCCTGCATGAAGGCTTGAGTATTCCTTATGAACGCTTGCTGGCCGAGGTTTAGGCGCTGACTGAGCCGGCTTCATCACAGGCGAGCCCGTGATGAGGCCAACAGCATCAACCCATAAACTACAGGCTCAACGGCCGATTCGACGCCTTGATGAACTCTTTTTTCAAGTCCTCAAACGTATGCACCGCTGGGAACTGCGGGAACTCGCGAATCACATTCTCCGGCGCATGGAACAGAATCCCACGGTCAGCTTCGCCGAGCATGGTGGTGTCGTTGTAGGAATCGCCGGCGGCGATCACGCGGTAGTAGAGGGTCTTGAACGCCAGCACCGACTGGCGTTTGGGGTCCTTCTGGCGCAGTTGGTAGCTCACCACCCGGTCGTTCTCATCGGTAATCAACCGGTGGCACAGCAAGGTCGGGAAACCCAGTTGACGCATCAGCGGCTGGGAGAATTCGTAGAAGGTGTCTGACAAAATCACCACCTGGAAGCGTTCGCGCAGCCAGTTGACGAACTCGATGGCGCCGTCCAGCGGCTTGAGGGTGGCAATCACTTCCTGGATATCGGCGAGCTTGAGCCCGTGTTCGTCGAGGATGCGCAGACGTTGCTTCATCAGCACGTCGTAGTCGGGAATATCCCGGGTGGTGGCCCGCAGGGATTCAATACCGGTTTTTTCGGCGAAGGCGATCCAGATTTCCGGAACCAGCACCCCTTCCAGGTCGAGACAGGCAATTTCCACAACACACCCCTATTTATAGTGTTCTAGTTGAGCGAGCAAAAGGACTGCCGAACTCTAGCGACTCAAGCTCGGCCCCGCAACGCAGGGCGGATTTTGATACCATCGCTCCCCTATAGAGCGCTCAGCGCCACTGACCTGTAGGAACCGTCCTGATGAACCAAGCCTTTGACGTCGCTGAACTCGCTGCGACTTACGCAAACAAATCCGCCCAGGACATTCTCAAGCTGGCCTTCAGTCAGTTCGGCGATGACCTGTGGATTTCCTTCAGCGGCGCCGAGGACGTGGTGCTGGTAGACATGGCCTGGAAGCTGAACAAGAACGTCAAGGTGTTCAGCCTCGACACCGGTCGCCTGCACCCGGAGACCTACCGGTTTATCGAGCAGGTGCGCGAGTTCTACAAGATCGACATCGAGCTGATCTCGCCGGACCAGCGCGCGCTGGAACCGTTCGTCAAGGAAAAGGGCCTGTTCAGCTTCTACAAGGACGGCCATGGCGAATGCTGCGGCGTGCGCAAGATCGAGCCGCTGCGCCGCAAACTGTCCGGCGTAAGCGCCTGGGCCACCGGCCAACGCCGCGACCAGAGCCCGGGCACCCGCAGCCAGGTGGCGGCACTGGAGGTCGACAGCGCGTTCTCCACTCCGGAACGCACGCTGTACAAGTTCAACCCGCTGGCGCAGATGACCAGCGAGGAAGTCTGGGGTTACATCCGTATGCTGGAGCTGCCTTACAACAGCCTGCATGAGCGCGGCTTTATCAGCATCGGCTGCGAGCCGTGCACCCGGCCGGTATTGCCGAACCAGCACGAACGCGAAGGTCGCTGGTGGTGGGAAGAAGCCACGCAAAAGGAATGTGGCCTGCACGCCGGGAATCTCATCAGCAAAGCCTGAAGACCAGCGCAGTCAACCCTGTGGGAGCGGGCTTGCTCGCGAATGCCGTGGATCAGTCGACCTATTCAGTGACTGGCACTGCACATTCGCAAGCAAGCCTTCTCCCACATTTGCGTTGTGGCGAACATAAATCTTGTACACACCAATGTAACCATCGGTGCCATTTATGTGTGCAATCCATTTAAAAGCGCACCATAACGTAACACCTGTTCCCGGCTCTTTTCGTTCTGTCCCGCACTGCCTCTGCTGCCTGAAAAATAAATACCTGTTCAAATGGTCAATTTATATCGCTTTTAATTCAGTCAGTTATTTGAGAAGCCTACAAAAACGAAATTAATTACCCGTTTCATAGATCCAAAACTGGCACGCATGTGGCTTAAGGTGAAATGCACTTTGTATACAATAAATACAAAACCTACATACACTTTGCCATCCGCGGCTCGCTCGCCGATGCGCTGGAGCCTGCCGGAATGCGTACCAGCCTCTCAAATAACATCGCAATGGATCTGCCCTCCTCCGCCCTGACCCCGGAGGCTGCAAGCCCCGGCCCGCTGGTGCTCAGCCCTCGCCTGCACAATCGGGACCTGGCGCCCACCAAGGTTGAGGGGCGTCGCTGGGGTCGCTATAGCATTTTCGCGTTGTGGACCAATGACGTGCACAACATCGCCAACTATTCGTTCGCCATCGGCTTATATGCACTGGGCCTTGGCGGTTGGCAGATTCTGTTATCACTGGGGATTGGCGCGGCGCTGGTGTACTTCTTCATGAACTTGTCGGGGTACATGGGGCAAAAGACCGGCGTGCCGTTTCCGGTCATCAGCCGTATCAGTTTCGGTATCCACGGGGCACAAATTCCGGCGCTGATCCGGGCGGTGATTGCGATTGCCTGGTTTGGTATCCAGACCTACCTGGCGTCAGTGGTTTTCCGCGTGCTGTTATCGGCAATTCATCCAGGCTTTGCCGACTACGACCACAACTCGATCCTCGGCCTCTCGACGCTGGGTTGGGCGTGTTTCGTGACGATCTGGTTTGTGCAGCTGGCGATCCTGGCGTACGGCATGGAAATGGTGCGCCGCTATGAAGCGTTCGCCGGGCCGGTCATTCTGGTGACGGTGGCCTCCTTGGCCGGTTGGATGTATTTCCAGGTCGGCGGCAATATCGCCTGGTCGATCCGCGAGCCGCTGAGCGGTGCCGAGATGTGGCGCAATATCTTTGCCGGGGGCGCGTTGTGGCTGACGATCTACGGCACGCTGATTCTCAACTTCTGCGACTTTGCCCGTTCCTCGCCGTGCCGCAAGACCATCCTGGTCGGTAATTTCTGGGGCTTGCCGGTGAATATCCTGGTGTTTGCCGCCATTACCGTGCTGCTCTGCGGCGGGCAGTTCCAGCTCAATGGCCGGGTAATCGAAAGCCCGACCGAAATCATCGCGGCAATCCCCAATACCTTCTTTCTGGTGCTGGGCTGCCTGGCATTCCTGATCGTCACCGTGGCGGTGAACATCATGGCCAACTTCGTCGCGCCGGCCTTTGTGTTGAGCAACCTGGCGCCCAAGTACCTGAACTTCCGACGTGCCGGGCTGATCAGCGCCACCGTGGCAGTGCTGATCCTGCCGTGGAACCTCTACAACAGCCCGCTGGTGATCGTGTATTTCCTGTCCGGCCTGGGCGCGCTGCTCGGGCCGCTGTATGGGGTGATCATGGTCGATTACTGGTTGATCCGTAAAAGCCAGGTGGACGTTCTGCAGTTGTATAGCGAAGACCCGAATGGGGTTTATTACTACAGCCGAGGCGTCAACTTACGCGCAGTCGCGGCGTTTATTCCCGCGGCGGTGATCGCGATCCTGCTGGCGCTGTTGCCGGGCTTTACCAGCGTCGCTCCCTTTTCCTGGCTGTTTGGCGCTGGTATTGCAGGGCTGTTGTACCGGCTGATCGCCAAACGCCAACCGTTCTACGCCGATGTCAGCGGCGAAAGCATTGCAGTCGATAACGTCAGTCATTAACCAAGGACATTCCATGCGCATCCTCGTGGTCAACGTCAACACCACCGCATCCATCACTGAAACCATCGCCGAGCAGGCCCGCGCTGTGGCCTCGCCCGGCACCGAAATCGTCGGTCTCACACCGTATTTCGGCGCCGAGTCGGTGGAAGGCAATTTCGAAAGCTACCTGGCCGCTATCGCCGTGATGGACCGGGTGATGGCCTACGATCAGCCGTTTGATGCGGTGATCCAGGCCGGCTATGGCGAACATGGCCGTGAAGGTTTGCAGGAACTGTTGAATGTACCGGTGGTGGACATCACCGAGGCGGCGGCCAGCACGGCGATGTTCCTGGGCCACGCCTACTCAGTGGTGACCACCCTGGACCGCACGGTGCCGCTGATCGAAGACCGCTTGAAACTTGCCGGGCTGTATCAACGTTGCGCGTCGGTGCGCGCCAGTGGCATGGCAGTGCTCGAACTCGAAGAAGACCCGCTGGCCGCCATGGAAGCCATCGTGCGCCAGGCGGAACTGGCGATCCGCGAGGACAAGGCCGAAGTGATCTGCCTGGGCTGCGGCGGTATGGCCGGGCTGGATGAACAGATTCGCCAGCGCACCGGCGTGCCGGTGGTGGATGGGGTGACGGCGGCAGTGACCATTGCCGAATCCCTGGTTCGGTTGGGGTTGTCGACATCGAAGATCAGGACCTATGCCACGCCGCGGCCGAAGAAGGTCATTGGTTGGCCGGGCAGGTTGGGCCGGTAGACCGAGTCGCCTGCGATGGCCGCGACTCCCTGAGCAGCCGTCGTCAAATCGCGCTGAACCGCTGCCCCAAGCCCTTCTCGGCAAACTGCTCGATGATGAAATCCACAAACGCCCGGGTCTTGCCGGGCAGCAGCTTGTGTTCGGCGTAGTAGATGGAGATGTTGCCATCGTCGACGTACCAATCAGGCAACACCCGCACCACCGCACCGCTGTCGAGGAACGGCACGGCCATCGGCATACTGACCAGCGCAATCCCCAGGCCTTGAGCGCTGGCGCAGCAGGCGGCTTCGGAATCGCTCATGGTCATGCGCGGCTTGAGCACCAGCGGGCGTTGCTCACGCTCCGGGCCGGTGAGCTGCCAGGTTCGCACGCGGCCGGTTTGCGGCGACCGGATCAAGATGCCCAGGCAATGCGATAAATCTTCGGGCCCCCTTACGGGCAGGCGTTGCTCCAGGTAAGACGGCGAGGCCACCAGGATTCGATGCGCAGGTGTCAGCTTGCGCGCCACCACGCCTTGGGGCAGCTCAAAGCCGCCGCCGATAGCGGCATCAAAGCCTTGGCCGATCAGGTCCACCTGGCGATTCTCAAAATGCCAATCCGGGCTGATCGCCGGAAAGCGCCGCATAAACTCCGCCAGTAACGGCACCACATAACGATTACCGAACACCGTGCCCATGCTGACCTTGAGCGTGCCCACCGGGCGGCCTTGCGCGCTCGCCAGGTTGGCCACTGCGTTCTGGATGGTGATGAGGCTGTCGCTGACTTCTTCAAGGAACAGCTTGCCGGCTTCGGTCAGGGTCAGGCGTCGGGTGCTGCGTTGAAACAGGCGAACACCGAGGCGTGTTTCCAGCTTGGCGACGCTCTTGCCAACCGCCGCCGGCGTCAGGCTCAGGTGCCGGGCCGCCTCGGCAAAGCTGCCGCCTTCAGCACTGCGCACAAAGCATTCGATACTGCCAAAGCTTTCCATATCGCACCATTCTAAACTTTTGGTTTACACAGACTATAGCAATCACGGTCTACCGGGCTGGCTGGGTGAGGTCGATACTCGGCCCATCAACTACTTGGAGATCGACATGACCACACACAACCTCACCGGCAAAGTCGCCTTGATCCAGGGCGGTTCCCGCGGCATCGGCGCTGCCATCGTCAAGCGCCTCGCCGCACAAGGTGCAGCCGTTGCCTTTACCTACATCAGCTCGGCCGCCAAAGCCGAGGAACTACAGAACGCGGTGATCAGCGCAGGCGGCAAAGCCCTGGCGATTCAGGCCGACAGTGCCGACGCCACGGCGATTCGCAATGCGGTCAACGCGACCGTCGAAGCGTTCGGACGCCTGGATATCCTGGTGAATAACGCCGGTGTATTGGCTATCGCCGCGCTGGAAGATTTCAAGCTGGAAGACTTCGACCAGACCCTGGCGATCAATGTGCGCAGCGTGTTTATTGCCACCCAGGAAGCGACCAAACACATGGGTGAAGGCGGCCGCGTGATCAACATCGGCAGCACCAATGCCGAACGCATGCCGTTTGGCGGCGGTGGCCCCTATGCGATGAGCAAGGCCGCACTGGTAGGCCTGACCAAAGGTTTGGCGCGGGACCTGGGGCCACGCGGCATCACCATTAACAATGTGCAGCCGGGGCCGGTTGACACCGATATGAACCCGGCGAACAGTGAGTTTGCCGAGACGCTGATCGGGCTGATGGCGGTGGGGCGTTATGGCCATGCCGAGGAGATTGCCAGTTTTGTGGCGTATCTGGCCGGGCCTGAGGCGGGCTATATCACGGGGGCAAGCCTGACCATCGATGGCGGTTTCAGCGCCTGACCCACTGGCAGCGGGCGTGCCGGCGACAGCGGTCTTGAGGACGCTATCGCCGGCACGCCCGCTGCCACGGTGTTGCCCGTGTTCAGTCAGGGAAAAGGTGGCAAGCCATAGGCGGCGAGGTCGAAGTCCGCAAGTTTGCGGATGATCTGGTCGGCATGCGGGTACTTGCTGTCAGCCATGGCTTCATCCGGCACAGCGATGGCCGTCATGTTGGCGGCTTTGGCGGCCGTCACACCGAACGGCGAGTCCTCGAACACCAGGCAATCCTGCGGCGCGATGCCCAGGCGACGCGCGGCGGTCAGGAAGATATCCGGCGCAGGTTTCGCGGCGCCGACTTCCGGGTCATCGGCGGTGACGATGGTGCCGAACAGGCCAAACCATTCGCGGTGCAAAGTGGTCTTATGGCCAAACGAATTGCGCGATGAGCTGGTGCCCACTGCGATCGGAATGTCATGGGCCTTCAAGTGCCGCACCAGCGCCTCGGCCCCCGGCATGCCCAAGGCATTGGGGAAACGCTCGCTCATCAGCGGTTCACGGATTTTGAGAAACTCGGCTGCCGTGATTGGCAAGTCCAGTGCCTTTACCACATAGTCAGCCAGGTCCTGAGCGCCCCGGCCGATGATGTGCTGCTTGATGCCCCAGTCGTAGGTTCGGCCGTAGCGTTCGGCGATGATCTGCGTGACTTCGGTGTAGATGCCCTCGGTATCCAGCAACAACCCGTCCATATCGAAAATCACGGCCTTGATCGGGCCGACTGCGGTACGCGGTGCATTCATCACAACAGAACCTTGGGGGAAGGACTAAAAGGATTCAGCACAATAACGGCCCACGTTGCTTGCAAGCAACCATCACCGCCACAAACCTGCGCCCACCGTCACGCCTGACTCGGCAAAGCCCGTGCCCGACTTGCTAAGCGGTGAGTCGGTAAAAACACTGCTCGACGGGCTGATCCGCAGCGCGTGGCAGGCGAATGACTTGGTTGCCGTAATATGGCGAAAAACGGCCTGTGTTTATCGACGACCTGCCAGAACACTTCGGCGCCTGACACCGGCCCACTTTAATAAGCGAACCCGATCATGCTCTACCGCGTAGCCGCCGACAGCCTGGTGCTGTTCCACCTGTGTTTCATCTTGTTCGTGCTGTTCGGCGGGTTGCTCGCCCTCAAGTGGCGGCCCGTCATGTGGCTGCACCTGCCAGCCGCTGCCTGGGGGGTGGCGGTGGAAGTGTTCCACCTGCCCTGCCCGCTGACCCGTTGGGAAAACCTGTTGCGCCATCTCGCCGGGCAGGACGGTTATGGCGGCGGGTTTGTCGAGCATTACATCCTCACGCTGATCTACCCGGCCGGGCTGACCCCGAACATTCAATGGGTGCTCGCAGCCGTGGTGTTGCTGATCAACATTGCGGTGTATGTGCGCTTGATCAGGCAGAAACAGGCAAACAACCCAGTTCGGCCAATGTAGCCTCCACCGCCTGCTCCAGCGGCGTGTGCGGCTCGCGGCCCAAGGCGCCCAGCAAGCGCTGGTTATCCAGGCACAACGGGGTTTGCCACAGGTAGCGCATTTCCTGCATTTCACGGATTGTGACGACAAAGGGCGCTACCAATTTCATCAACCACCAAGGGAAACGACCTACGCGCGGCTGATGACCCGTCCGGCGCAGCACCACGCGCTGGATTGCCTCGGCCATCTGCGTGCCGTCGGCGTCCATATGCCCGGCCATATGAAAGCGCGCGAACGCATCGAGGCTCGCCCGGCGCTCAATCAACTCGAGCATGGTGCGCGCCACATCCGGCAGGTACGCCCATTGATGCGCCACCCCGGGAGAGCCTGGGTAGCTGACCGCGCGCACCGGTTTGCCGGGTTTGACCAGGCCTTGAGCAAACCAGTTGTTGGCGACCCGCGCGCCGAAAAAATCCCCGGCACGCACGATCAACACCCGAGCGCCCTGACGGGAAGCGTCCTGTAGACGCTGCTCCAGTTGCACACGAATCGCGCCTTTGCGTGTCTGCGGGTGCTGAGGCGAGTCTTCGTGCAACACGGGAAACGCATCCGGCCCGAAGTTGTAGACCGTGCCAGGCAACACGATGGTTGCGCCCTCGGCAATCGCCGCCGCGATGCTGTTATCGATCATCGGCACCACCTGCTCGGCCCAGTTGCGATAGCCCGGCGGGTTGACCGCATGGACGATCACCGCACAACCACGCGCTGCGGCGAGCACCGCCTGGCGATTGAGCGCGTCGCCCTGCAGCCAGGAGAAGGCAGCATGCTCACGACGCGCCTTGTCCACATTCCGAGTCAACGCACACACCTCCCAGCCTGCCGCACTCATCTGCCGCGCCACTTCGCCGCCGATCCCGCCCGTTGCTCCCAGTACCAGAACTTTGCTCATGACCCTCTCCCACGTTGGTTGGTGAGGCCATTGTGTGGCGGGCTCGGCTATCAATAAATTGCCGAAGAGTATCGAGCCGCTATACATTTATGCATGCCTGCGAATATTGGTTGGGAGCTTTACCGGTCGTTCCTCGGTGTACTGAAGGAAGGATCGTTGTCGGGGGCCGCGCGGTTGCTTGGCATCACACAGCCGACGGTCGGCCGGCACATCGCTGCGCTGGAATCGGCGCTGGGCGTGGTGCTGTTTACTCGCTCGCCCAGCGGGCTGTTGCCGACGGCAGTGGCCCACACGTTGCGCCCCCACGCCGAAACCATGGAGCGCACGGCCGCCGCCCTCGAACGCGCCGCGTCGGCTCAAGGCGATGAAGTGCGTGGCGTGGTGCGGATCTCGGCCAGTGAAGTGGTCGGTGTGGAAGTGCTGCCGCCGATCATCACGCAGTTACGTCGCCAGCACCCGCACCTGCGGGTTGAACTGATCCTGAGCAACCGCCTGATCGACCTGCTGCAACTGGAGGCCGACATCGCCGTGCGCATGGTCCGACCGAGCCAGGCGCAATTGCTGGCAAGGCGCGTCGGCCTGATCGAAGTCGGCCTGTATGCCCGCGATGATTATCTGCAACAGCACGGCATCCCGCTGCTGATGCACGACCTCGTCGGCCACTCGGTGATTGGCTTTGATCAGGAAAGCGCGTTTATCCGCAGCTTGCCCATCAAAGGCTTTGATCGCAGTGTCTTCGCCATCAGCAGCGACAGCGACCTGGCACAACTGGCGCTGATCCGTGCCGGTGCCGGAATCGGCGGTTGCCAGGTGCAACTGGCCAAGCAAACCCCGAGCCTGCAGCGGGTACTGCCCGACGCGTTTGCGTTCAAGATGGACACCTGGGTCACCATGCACGAAGACCTGCGCAACAGCCCGCGCTGCCGGGTGACCTTTGATGCGCTGGTGCAGGGTTTACAGCGTTACGTACAGGATTGAGACAGCTGAATTGGTAAAGAATCAGACTCCCTCATTCCGTTCGTAGACGCCCCCATGTCCGAAGCCTTCGAAGTCCCCAGCCCCCACGAAAAGCACATCGAACACACCACCGAACATGCCCATGGCCGCGGAGACAATTTCGCCAGCCGCATCGCCGTGATGACCGCCCTGATGGCCACCCTCGGTGCCATGCTCAGTTACCAGGCCGGCTCGACCGAAAGCGAAGCGGCGATGGACAAAAACAACGCCGCCATCATCAAGACCGAAGCCGCCAACCAGTGGAACTACTATCAGGCCAAATCCAGCCGACAAAACCTGGCGGAACTGGCCACCCATATCCCCGGTGTGGATGCTGCGCATTACAAGGACGAAATCGAACGCTACAGGGGCCAGAAGGAAGAAGTGCGCAAGCAGGCCGAGAAGCTTGAGGCGACGTCACGGGACTGGGATCAGAAGTCCGAAGAGGCGCTGCACCAGCATCACCGATGGGCCCAGGCGATGACGGCGATTCAGATCGCGATTTCGCTGGCGGCGATTACGTTGCTGACGCGCAAGGAATGGTTGAAGCGGATGTCATACACCGCCGGCGGCGTGGCCGTGATATTGGGCAGCCTGGCGTGGCTGCATCTCTGACTGACCGAACGCGGTCAAAAAGTGGGCGCTGGCTGGCCTGCGATGCGGTGGGTCAGGCCGCATCAATGTTTGCTGAAACCGCGCTATCGCAGGCAAGCCAGCGCCCACAGGTGCTCTTCGGGGTTATCAGAGTTGGGCTCTGCATCGTATCGCTATATAGTAAAACGCATAGCGACCAGTACAGCTTGAACGCGAGGGAAAACCGGTGACTGCACAACCCAAAGAAGCTGTGGGCGCCGCCTACAGTATCGACTGCATGCGCTATGCCCAGGCCATGACGTGGCAAGCCATCGACCACCTTGCCCAACGTATACGCCCCGGCATGCTCGAATCCGAAGCGCGCGAATTGGGCAAGCAGGTGCTCACCGAACTCGACATGCAACGCATCTGGCACCCGCTGCTGGTGCGATTCGGTGCCAACACCCTCAAGACGTTCAAGCAACGCTCGGACGGCGACCCGGTATTGGCTGAAAACGATATCTTCTTCATCGACATGGGCGCAGTCTGGCAAGGCCACGAAGGTGACGCCGGTGCGACCTTCGCCACCGGCAACGACCCACAGATGATCGCCTGCGCCAGCGCCGCCAAAGCGCTGTTCGACCGCGTACAGTCACGCTGGAAAAGCGACCAGGTCGCAGGCCTTGAGCTTTACCGCTACGCCGAGGAGCAGGCCCAGGCCATGGGTTGGCAACTGAACCTCGACATCAAGGGGCACCGCGTCAGCGACTTCCCCCACGCGATCCACCGTGGCGGCGACCTGGGCGATTTCGAACACTGCCCGAATGCCGGGCTGTGGATCCTGGAAATCCAGATCGCCCACCCGAACAAGCCGTACGGCGCCTTCTACGAAGATTTACTCGCCTGACCCACCAAGGAATCAAAATGGAACACTCCACCCAATTTCCCGTGCTGTTGTTTTCCTACGGCACCTTGCAAGACAAGGCCGTGCAACTGGCCAACTTTGGCCGGGAATTAGTCGGCCAGCAGGACGCGATGCTGGGCTATTCACAAAGTTGGGTAGAAATCACCGACCCCGAAGTGCTGGCCACCAGCGGCAAGACCCACCACCCGATTCTCGCACCGACGACAGAGAAGGCTGCCAGCGTTGAAGGCATGGTCTTTCAGATCAACGAGCAGGAACTGGCCGCGGCGGATGCGTATGAAGTGTCCGACTATAAACGGGTCTCGGTCGCGCTGGCTTCCGGGCTGACGGCTTGGGTGTACGTACAGGCGTGACGATCAAAATGTCGACTGATTGATGTCAATCCGCCCTGGCCACGTTTAAAGTGTCGCCCCCTCGTGAATTGAATCGCGAGGGTTAGTCCATGGAGTTACACAGTGAAGTACGTCAGTAAAGTGGTTGCAGCAGCAGTTCTCGGTTTCGCACTGGCAGGCTGCACCGGCACCGCCATCAAATCCCCGCAGTACGACAGCAGCCAGTACACCGTGCTGGGCCACAGCGAAGCCAGCGCCACCGGCATCATGTTGTTCGGGGTTATCCCGATCGGCCAGAACAGCCGTTTTGTGCGCGCTCAGGATGCAGCCATCAAAGCCAAAGGCGGCGACGCGCTGATCAACACCCAAGTGCAGGAAAAGTGGTTCTGGGCATGGGTATTGAGCGGTTACACCACCAAGATCTCGGGTGATGTGATCAAGCTGAAAACCGCGCAATAAATGTAAAAGTGTCAAAATCGCCAGGGCATTAGCGCCTGCGCGAGACGTATCATGGGCCTGACCTTCGAGGATGGCCCATGAACCTCAGTATCCTGTACGCACTGGCCGCTGCCGCCCTCTTCGGCGCCAGCACGCCGCTCGCCAAAAGCCTCGGCCTGGGCCTCTCGCCCGTGCTGCTCGCCGGCCTGCTCTACCTCGGCAGCGGCGTCGGCCTGGCCGGCGTGCGCCTGATCCGTGATCGCGGCTGGAAACCCAGCGGGCTGACCCGTTCCGAATGGCCGTGGCTGATCGGCGCCATCGCGTTCGGCGGCATCCTCGGGCCGGTCGCATTGATGTTCGGCCTGACGCGCACGGCCGGCGCGACCGCCTCCCTGATGCTCAACCTTGAATCGGTGCTGACCGCCGTTATCGCCTGGCTGGTATTCCGAGAAAATGCCGACCGGCGCATCGTCCTGGGAATGCTCGCCATTGTGCTCGGCGGCGTGGTGCTGTCAGGCGCCGGCGGTGGCGGCACAAGCCACGATTGGACCGGGCCGTTGGCCGTAGCGGTTGCCTGTTTGTGCTGGGGGATTGATAACAACCTGACGCGCAAGGTGTCTGCGTCTGACGCGGTGTTTATTGCGGGCGCCAAGGGTTTAATTGCCGGGGTGGTGAATTGCAGTTTGGCGCTGTATCTCGGCGCGCAGGTTCCGGGCGTGGCGCAGCTGGCGCCGATCTTGCTGGTCGGGTTTCTGGGGTATGGCATCAGCCTGGTCATGTTCGTGCTGGCATTGCGCGGCCTGGGCAGTGCACGCACCGGCGCCTACTTTTCGACCGCGCCATTCCTCGGTGCCGCGGTGGCCTTGCTGGTGATGGGCGAGTCGGTGAGCGTGGCGTTCTGGGTTGCGTCGGCGCTGATGGCCGTGGGTGTGTGGCTGCACCTGACGGAGCGGCATGCGCATGAGCATCTGCACGAGGCGACGGAACACGGGCACCGGCACGTGCATGATGAGCATCATCAACATGAGCATGGGTTTGAGTGGGACCCGGCGGAGCCGCATAGTCATGTGCATGTACACAGTGTGATGCGGCATAGCCATGCGCATTTTCCGGATGTGCATCATCGGCATCGGCATTAAGGGCGACAGAGCAATGCCCGTATTACAGGGCGGATTAGTTTTCTATGAAAAACCAACTGATACACATCACGGTAAGGGATGTGAAACCGATCAGTGTCGGTATGACCATCCAGTACTTAAGCTGTCGTGGGATTTTTTCAACGTCCTCAACCCGCACTAAACGCCTCCATTGGAGTACTTTGGGCACAAGAATAATGATCGCCATGGCAACTAGACGCTGAGGCCTTCCATCAAAGGGGGCATGACGGAAAATATCCCTGTGCACGACGATGTAAGCGCTGTTCTCGACATAGCGCTCTGCTGCGTCGAGTTTTTTGAACATGGCCCAAAAAAAGAGTGGGAAGCTTAATATCATGACGAACCCAGCGCACATCCCGATATATTCAAAGACCATTTAATCCCTCACAGTCCTATAGAGAAATTTCCCTGTGCCCTCTCCCAAGGCGCTTCCGATCTTACCTCCAGCAAGTCCGCCTGCGGCACCGCCGACAATGGCACATGCCAACGCTCCGGCACCTGCTGTGGGTACGCCAAAAACAATCATGCAGGCGGCGACACCGATAGGCGCCCCAAACACCCCGCCCGCAGATGCACCACCAACCCCCAGCACCAACTTGCCCCCTTCAACATACTTCGCCTGCGTACACTCCTGCTCACGCCCGGTGGAACACGCCTCCGTTATCTCCAGCGCTGTCGCCCCAACATCCAGCGCTATACCAATGTAAGTCCCCTTCTTCAGCATCTGCGAAGCCTTGGCTAAACGCTTGACCCGCGCCTCATACCCGCGAATTTCTCCATGCTGCCAATAGCTTTTACTGGATATCCCCAGCATCTTTTTAATCGAACCTTCGTTTCTCAACCCCGTACCAAAGCGCGCCATCCCCGAGATTTGGCTGTCCAACCTTGCAAACAGTGCTCTTCGTTTAGCCAGAAACTCCTCCCTCGCCCCCGTGGTTCCCTTTCTCAAATACTGCTTATGCAACGCCTCGATTTCCATAAGGGTCTTCTCGACTTGCGCCAAATGCTTGCTCCAAGCGCTGCTGGCACTGCCGATGCCAACGGAGGAATAGGTCAAGATGGCCTGCAACTGATCATAGTTGTTGATCAAGAATTGGTCGGTTGCCGAGTACGCCAACAAGGCGAGCTTAATATTCAACGCCGAGCGCATCAGCTGTGCCTCTTCGGCAGTGCAAGAGGCGGTGCGGCTATCCCCGATGATCACCAATTGCCCAGGCAACACCAGCGTGTTGCGGATGTGTTGGTTGAGGGTGTCGAATTTGGTCTGGGTATGGGGATCAAGCGCCAGGCTCAGTTTAAGCAGCGGGTAAGGCTGCGGTCGTTCGTTGATAAATGCGTAGGGTCCCTGCATGCGTGCACTTCCAAATGACTGAGGCGCAGGACTATAAGAAGGTGCTACAACCGAGGTAAGACGCATATAGGGGTGGTTTTAACGTTTCAGAAAAAGACTACTTAAGTCGAAGCATATGCCTACGATTGCAGGTTCCGGCTGATCACCTGCCCCCATCAGTCAAGGGGATTGCGTGGATCTGAGCGAGATTGATTACTTCGGTAATGTCCTACAGGCCACTCAGAAGCATCGGCCTGCCGCTTCGATACCGCCAGGCCTATAGTCATGCGGTCGCCCACATGGCGATCGGGTTTGGCGACTCGACGATAAATCGACAGAAACGTCTCGGCGTATTTGCGGGATGCTTCTGCGCGCAATAAGCTGCTCAACGGTAGCTGTGCGCGGGAGACCTTCGGGTCTGCCGGTTTTTCCGATTGTCCCGGTTCGCCAACCTGCGTACAGCTGCCACCCTTTTGTTTGGCGACAAATGTGTGGTTGCTATCCTTCGACAACCGGAGTTCCACATATGAACCAATACATAGCCCTCACCAGCAACGACAGCGCCACCCCTGCCCTTTTTGTCGATACCACCGTGCCGCTGGAAATACTCCTCGACGCTGCGACCTATCGTCTTCGTGCCGTTACCCAAGTTATTGAGAACCTCGCACTACGTAGCGAGATAAGTAGCGATGCAGTTGTGCTCAGCGATTTCGCGCTGCTCTGCTCAATTCCGCTGCGCGACGGTTGCGACTTGCTGGACGTCATAGGGCGGCGGATGGATACGCCGTGCTCGTGATACAAGAACGGCACGCTTTCAAATTCAAGAAATAACAAAACCTCTGGTTTCTTACGAAATCAGAGGTTTTATTTTTCTCGTAGTTGGCGGTGAGAGAAAGCAAATATGTCCGCCCCCTTTTCTGCGCAGTTCTCGGTCTGGGCAGTGCGCGCACCGAAGCCTACTTCTCGACCGCGCCGTTTCTCGGTGCCGCAGTTGCCTTGCTGGTGATGGGCTAGTCGGTGACTGTCTGTGGCTTTCTGGATTGCGTCGGCGCTGTTGGCCGTGAGTGTGTGGCTGCACCTGACGGAGTGGCATGCGCACAACGCGGCGGAACACGGGCACCGGCATTAACGGCGGGTGCTCATGCTAAAGAGCTAGCCCATCAAGGCTGCTCAGCCACCACGCAATTGCGCCCGTTTTGCTTGGCCTGGTACAACAGCTGGTCAGCCCGTTCAAGCACCACCGCAATCGAATCGGTGCCGGGGTGCCATAGCGCGACGCCCAGCGAAACCGTCAGGTGCCCGACCGTTTCGATGTCCGCTGCGTCGATTGAAGCACGCAGTCGCTCGGCAACATCGATGGCCGCCTGAAGCGAACTATTGGGCAATAACAACACGAATTCCTCGCCACCAACCCTGCAGGGCAAGTCGTTAGACCGTGAGTTCTGTTGCATGAGCTGCGCAATCGCCCTCAGGGTTTCATCACCTGCCGCGTGGCCGAAAGTGTCGTTCACACGTTTGAAGTGGTCGATGTCCATGGAAACAACGGCGAACGCTTTTTCAGCGTCCTCCCAACGCGCCAGGACATCCTGCATCGCTCGGCGGTTGGCCAGGCCTGTCAGCGCATCGGTTTGCGCTTGCTGATTGAGCTTGCCGATTTTCTCTTGCAGCAGGGTGGCGCCGAGCAACAGTGCTCTGCGAATCTGCCAGCTTTCGAAATAACGCGCCGGGACTGCGCTGATGCGTTCGTAGCTGTCGGGTGTGTCCAGCCGTTTAGCGCACTCGGCAAGCCTGGACAGTGGCGCCGAGATCCTTGCGCCCAGCCACCAGATCAAGATGATGCCGAACAGCGCCAGCGGCGCTATACCCTGCATGACTTTGGCCATGGTGTGCTGCAGGACGGCCTGGATGTTTTCCAGTGGCTGTTGCGAAATCACTCCCCAACCACTGCTGGGCACCTTGGCGAAGCCCGCGAGCATTTCCACGCCATTGGCATCCGTCGCCTGTAAAGTACCGGCGTCCTGACTGAGCGCTGCATCGGCGATCAACCCCGTTCCCGTGACGCTGCCTATCTGCGCGGGATCGGTGTGATAGAGCACCCGACGGGCGCTGTCGATGAGATAGACATGCGCCCCATCCTTGCGCACATTGGTATCCATCAGCGCCTGCAGTGTATTTCTCTGCTCAAGCCGGACACTGCCGCCTATCAGGCCCAGGTATTCGCCTTTCGCGTCAAATACGGGCTGGGTAATGAACACCACCAGATTGCCGGAGAGGGACCTGAACGCATTGCTGATTCTTGGCACACGAAGGCTGAGCGGCTCCTTGTGTTGCAGCGTGCGCCCATCGAGATGAAGGCTTTGCGGGGCTGAGGCAATGATTGATCCGCCCGCGTCGGCGATCAGCACGGAGTTGAAACTGGCGTCCTGGCCAAACAGTCGATCGGCCTCCTCGGCCAAATAGCGCTTATCGTCGAACGCCTTACCAATGAGCACGGAGCCAAACTTTAACTTGTCCAGGTCCGAGTCAAGCACCTGCTCCACACTCAGCGCAATCCGAGCGGCGTAGGCCTTGTTCACCTCCAGGGCATTCTCAATCAACTCCTGCTTCTGAATCTTGAACGTCACCCAGAAACTGTTGACCAATGTTGCAAAGGCAGAGAGCAGCACAAAGATAAGAATCAGCGTGCGAAGGTTGAGCTTAGGCTTCGGTCGAGTGGTCATTGTTGAACTATCCGGGTGTGCGGGAGAAAGACAAACGATTTCACCCTTGGTATCGCATCCTGGCCGAAAGCAGCCGCTGCCGCCGGCTTGGAGGCCCGCCAGCCAATTCTGAACGCACTGAGCCGATGTGTCTGAGAGTCGACGCTATAAAACACCGTCAGTCCCAGATTGGACCTATATGGCCTTTTTTCAGACGCCAGAAACCACAAAACCCCGAATTTCACTAGGAAAATCAGGGGTTTGTGTTTGTAGAATGTGGCGGTGAAGGAGAGATTCGAACTCTCGATACAATTTCTTGTATACACACTTTCCAGGCGTGCTCCTTAAGCCACTCGGACACTTCACCGTATCTCGTCAAACCAGTTCAGTCTGTCGAGGCGCGCTAATGTAGTCGAAAGCCTTTCTGATGGCAAAGGTTTTTTTCAGAATTTTCATGCGGTTAGGCGGTTATGCCGTGACCTACCCGGCGAGGGCGGTGATTCTGCCATTCTCGGGCACCGCCGGCATGCGCTTGGGACGGCTGCTGCGCCCTGCCCTAGGCCGTCTAACCTAGGGGATGCGGGAAAAGTCTGACTGAGTAGTCAGTCACGGCGCTTTACCGGGGCGGGCGTGGTGGGTAACGTCTGCGCATGCTCTTCTATAAACAGCCTATCTATAACAAGTCCTACAAGGAACCGCGTCATGAGTGAGTTGATTGCCTACCACCTCGAAGACGGTATCGCGACCCTGACCTTGAGCAACGGCAAGGTGAATGCCATTTCTCCGGCGGTGGTCAGTGAGTTTAATGCGGCACTGGATCAGGCCGAGAAAGATCGGGCGGTGGTGATCATCACCGGGACGCCGGGGATTCTGTCGGGCGGTTATGATTTGAAGGTGATGACGGCCGGGCCGAAAGAGGCTATTGGCCTGGTGACATCGGGCTCGACGTTGGCGCGTCGCCTGTTGTCGCACCCGTTCCCCGTCATCGTCGCCTGCCCAGGGCATGCGGTGGCCAAAGGTGCGTTCCTGCTGTTGTCGGCAGATTATCGGATTGGTGTGGACGGCCCGTTCAGCATTGGCCTGAACGAAGTGGCGATCGGCATGACCATGCACCATGCCGGTATCGAGCTGGCGCGGGACCGGCTGCGCAAGTCGGCGTTTCATCGTTCGGTGATCAATGCCGAGATGTTTGACCCGCAGGGCGCACTGCAAGCGGGCTTCCTGGATAAGGTGGTCGCACCGGAAGAATTGCACGCGGCGGCCCTGGAAGCGGCCCGCCAATTGAAGAAGATCAATATGAACGCCCACAAGCACACCAAGCTGAAGGTGCGTAAAGCACTGCTGGAAGCATTGGATGATGCAATCATCCAGGATCAGGGCCATACCCTGAGCTAACACCCCGCAGCGGCAACGCCTGAGCCCGACCTTGAGTCGGGCTTTTTCTTACCGATAAATCCGAAACCTCGTTAGCCGCTCTAGTCAGGCCTTGTCGGCTTACGTTGAAACATGTGCTTAAACATCGCCTAACTCCTACGTCTGTAGGGGCAATTGCCGAATACAGTGCACATCCGTACACTGCGCCACCTTTTGTCCCGATGGGCCGTGTCGATGCTCTTTCTGTTACGTATGTTGTTGATGGGCCTGCACTTTATGGTTGCCGGTGTGCTGGGCGTGCTGCTGGGCATTTGTCGGCCGTTCAATCCCGACAACAGTCGCTTGTGCGCGCGCCTCTATGCGCTGCCCGCCATGTGGATATTGCGTTTAAACGTGAAGACGGATGTCGACTCTCTGCGCAACAAGCCCGGTACGTGCGTGATCATCGCCAACCACCAGTCCAACTATGACCTGTTTGTGTTGGGTAATGTGGTGCCTTACCGCACGGTGTGCATCGCCAAGAAAAGCCTGAAATGGGTGCCGCTGTTCGGCCAGTTGTTCTGGCTGGCAGGCAATGTGCTGATCGACCGTGGCAACGCGCACAAGGCGCGCCGCGCGATGCTCACGACCACGCACACCTTGCAGCATCAGGACACGTCGATCTGGGTGTTCCCGGAAGGCACGCGCAACCTGGGCAAAGGCCTGTTGCCGTTCAAGAAGGGCGCGTTCCATATGGCAATCGCGGCAGGTGTGCCGATCGTCCAGGTGTGTGTCAGCAATTACGTCACCCATATGCAACTTAATCAGTGGAACAGCGGTGATGTGCTCATACGCTCGTTGCCACCGATTCCTACCGCAGGCCTGACTTCGGATGACATCCCTCAATTGATGCAGGCCTGTCAGACGCAGATGGATGAATGCATTGCCGCGATGGACCGTGAGCTGCAAAGTGCCGCAACAATCGAACTCGCTTCCAGCTAAGCTGCCCAACACCTGTCCTCCTAACAAGAAGCGATCTGCACCATGGGTAGAGTTGTTGCGGCCGCCGTTTACAGCGGCGGAAAGAAAGTCACCGATATTACCCTCGATGAGGGCGCGGCCTGGGCCGCCAAACCCGACCATTTTGTCTGGATCGGCCTGGAAGAGCCCAACGCCCATGAACTGGCCAACCTGCAACGCCAGTTCAACCTGCATGAACTGGCCATTGAAGACGCCTTGGAAAAACACAGCCGACCGAAGCTGGAAACCTTCGGCGATGCGCTGTTTATCGTGACCTACTCACCGGTGCGCGAGAACGGCAAGCTGGTGTTTATCGAAACTCATATTTTCGCCGGTAACGGCTACATCATTACCGCACGCAACGGCCACTCAGCGTCGTACGGCTATGTGCGCCAGCGCTGTGAGGCGCGGCCGCTGTTACTGGAGCATGGGGAAGATTTCGTACTCTATGCGCTGCTGGACTTCGTCACCGAAAACTACCAGCCGGTGAGCGAGGCGATCCATGCCGAGATCGATGAGCTGGAACGCAACGTGTTGTGCAATTCCCTGAGTGAAACCGATATCCACAACCTCCACGGCCTGCGTCGTGACGTGCTGCGGCTCAAGCGTTATGTGGCGCCGATGGTCGAAATCAGCCAGGAATTGCAAAAACTGAGCTTCCCGTTTATCGACAAAAACATGCGCCCCTACTTCCGTGACGTGCAGATCCACGTGACGCGGCAGATGGAAGACCTGACCACCCTTCGCGATATCGCCAGCCAGACCATTGAGATCGGTGTGTTGCTGGAGGCCTCACGTCAAAGCGTGGTGCAACGCAAATTCGCCGCGTGGGCGGCGATTCTGGCATTCCCCACCGCAGTGGCGGGGATTTATGGGATGAACTTCCAGAACATGCCCGAGCTGCAATGGCACTACGGCTATTTTGCGGTGCTCGGGTTTATTGCGGCAGGCTGCACCGGTTTGTGGGCGAGCTTCAAACGTTCGGGCTGGCTTTAAACCGCCGCCTCTGGCTTGTGCGCGACAAAGCGCATCATCCATTCCGCCACGGTGGCACCGTGGTGGTCGCGCTCCAGGCTTGCCACGCCGTGGGTATAGACCTTTTCCCCCAGAGTTGTCTGAAGAATCTCCAGTAACTCGCGGGAATAATCGTGGATGAATTCCGGGTGGCCCTGGAAGCACAGCACCTGGTCTTCGATGTGATACGCCGCATACGGGCAAAAATCGCTGGACGCTATCACCGTGGCGTTTTCCGGCAGGCGGGTCACTTGATCCTGATGACTGATCAGCAAGGTCAGTTCTTCCACCACCGGGCTCATCCATGGCGCCTTGGCATTCAGCGTGTAGTCGTGGATGCCCATGCCCCAGCCTTTGCTGGCGCGTTCAGTCTTGCCGCCCAACAGCAGCGCCAATAACTGGTGACCGAAACACACGCCCAGCAACTTGTCGCCGCGCGCATAGCGGTCGAGCAAGTAGGTTTTAAGGGTCTGGATCCATGGGTCGGTGCCGAAGGAATCGGCCTTGCTGCCGGTGATCAGGTAGGCGTCGAACACCTCATCATCTGACGGGTATTCGCCCTGGACGACGTTGTAGATGACAAATTCGGCGGCTATCGGTTGCTTGGAGAACAGGCGTTTGAACATCTGCCCGTACCCTTGGTACTGATCGATCAAGCCTGGACGCAGGATATCGGTTTCCAGGATACAGACGCGTAGCGACATAAAAAATACCTGACACGGTGACGGGAATAATGCACACCCCAGCCTGCCCTGAAATACCCCTGCAAAGCAAGTCCCACCATGGGCCTACCCGCAGGAGCGACGGTGCGCCGATTCAACGTGCCCGCGATGGCGTCATATCAGCCAACATTTGCAGTGGCAGACATACCGCTATCGCGGGCAAGCCCGCTCCCATGAGGGTTCTCTATTGCCCAACATATTGCGTTTCGATCAGGCGAATAGTGCGCCCTGGGCAGCTTTTTCCAGTAGCAGAGCCGGCGGCGAGAACCGCTCGCCATACTGCTCAGCCAGGTAGCGCGCGCGGGCGATAAAGTCGTTGAGCCCGTACTGGTTGATAAACTGCAGCGCGCCGCCACTCCACGCGGCAAAGCCAATGCCGAAGATCGAGCCCACGTTGGCGTCAGCCGTCGACATCAACACGCCCTCCTCCACACACCGCACGGTTTCAATCGCCTGGATAAACAGCAAACGGTCGCGCACATCCTGTGGCGAAATCTGTTTGCCGGGCTGTTCGAACCGCCCTTTCAACTCGGGCCACAGGTGTTTCTGCCCGCCTGCGGGGTAATCGTAGAAACCGCCCCCGGCCGCCTTGCCCGCACGCTTGTATTCATTCACCAATAGATCGATCACCCGCGTCGCCGGATGCGTCGGCACCTCCTGACCTTCCGCCAGCAGATCCTTCGCAGTCTGCTGTCGGATATGACTCATCAGGCTAAGCGACACTTCATCCGACACCGCCAACGGCCCCACCGGCATCCCGGCCTTGCGCGCTTCGGTCTCGATCATCGGCGCGGCCACGCCTTCGCCTAACATCGCAATGCCTTCGTTGGTAAAGGTGCCGAACACCCGTGAGGTGAAGAAGCCGCGACTGTCGTTGACCACAATCGGGGTTTTCTTGATTTGCAGTACGAAGTCGAAACCTCGTGCCAGGGTTTCGTCGCTGGTCAGGGCACCCTTGATGATTTCCACCAGCGGCATCTTGTCGACAGGGCTGAAGAAATGCAGGCCGATAAACTTGCCTTGATCGGGCACCGCGTTGGCCAGGCCGCTGATGGGCAGCGTCGAAGTATTGGAGGCAATCACCGCGTCGGCACCGACCGCGTTTTGCGCAGCCGCCGACACCTTGGCTTTGAGTTCACGGTCTTCGAAGACCGCTTCGATGATCAGGTCGCAGCCAGCCAGGTCGGCGTCATCCTGCGTAGGATGAATCCGTGCCAGGGTGCTTTCGCGCTGTTCGGCCGTCAGTTGCCCACGGCTGACCTTCTTGTCCAGCAGCGCGGCCGAATGGGCCTTGCCCTTCTCGGCGGCTGCCAGGTTGACGTCCTTGAGCACCACCTCGATGCCCGCACAGGCACTGACATACGCGATGCCCGCTCCCATCATCCCCGCGCCAAGCACGCCAACTTTACGTGTGAGGTAAGGCGCGAAGCCGTGTGGGCGTGAGCTGCCGGCGTTAATTTCATTGAGCTGGAACCAGAAGGTGCCGATCATGTTTTTCGCCACCTGCCCGGTGACCAGCTCGGTGAAGTAGCGCGTTTCAATCAGGTGCGCCGTGTCGAAATCCACCTGGGCGCCTTCCACGGCGGCACACAGGATCTTCTCCGGCGCCGGGAAGCAGCCATGGGTTTTACTGCGCAAAATCGACGGCGCAATCGCCAGCATCTGCGCCACTTTGGGGTTCGACGGCGTGCCGCCGGGGAGCTGATAGCCGTGGGTGTCCCACGGCTGCCTGGCCTCAGGGTGGGCGAGAATCCAGGCGCGGGACTTGGCCAGCAGTTCGTCGCGGTCCGCCGCCAACTCATTGATCAAGCCCGCTTGCAACGCCTGCCGCGCACGGACTTTTTTACCTTCGAGCAAATACGGCAAGGCTTTTTCCAGCCCCAGCATGCGCACCATGCGGACCACCCCGCCGCCGCCCGGCAACAGGCCCAGGGTGACTTCCGGCAAGCCGAGCTGCGCCGACTGGTCGTCCAGCGCGACGCGGTAATGGCAGGCCAGGCAAATCTCCCAGCCGCCACCCAGCGCAGCGCCATTGATCGCGGCAACCACCGGTTTGCCGAGTGTTTCCAAGCGGCGCAATTGCGCCTTTAACACCCACACACCGGCGTAGAAATCCTTGGCGTGCGCTTTGTCGACTTTGATCAATTCATTGAGATCACCCCCGGCAAAAAAGGTCTTCTTCGCCGAGGTAATGACCACACCGGCCAGCATGTCCTTCTCCGCTTCCAGGCGCGCGACAGTGGCCGCCATCGCCTCGCGGTACACACCGTTCATGGTGTTGGCGCTCTGGCCAGGCATGTCGAGGGTCAGCACCACGATCTGGTCCTGGCCTTTTTCGTAACGAATGGCTTCGGTCATGACGAATTCCTTGGGCTCAGAGGCGTTCAATAATAGTGGCGATGCCCATGCCACCGCCGACACACAGGGTCGCCAGGCCGTAGCGTTGCTGGCGCACGTGCAGCTCGTCGAGCAAGGTGCCAAGGATCGCGCAGCCTGTGGCGCCCAACGGGTGGCCCATGGCGATGGAGCCGCCATTGACGTTGACCCGCGCAGCATCGATGCCCATGTCCTTGATGAACTTGAGCACCACCGAGGCAAACGCTTCGTTGACTTCGAACAGGTCGATGTCTTCCACGCGCAAACCGGCCTTGGCCAAGGCTTTGCGTGTAGCCGGCGCCGGGCCGGTGAGCATGATGGTCGGGTCGGTGCTGGTAACCGCCGTGGCGACAATCCGCGCCCGCGGTTGCAGGCCCAGTTCACGGCCTTTGGCCGCCGAGCCAATCAGCATCAGCGCCGCGCCATCGACAATGCCGGAGCTGTTGCCGGGTGTGTGTACGTGGTTGATGCGCTCCACATGGCTGTAGACCCGTAGCGCGGTGGCGTCGAAACCCATCTGCCCCATCATCTCGAAGCTCGGCTTGAGCTTGCCGAGGCCTTCGAGGGTGGAGTCGCCACGGATAAACTCGTCATGGTCCAGCAGTACGATGCCGTTCTGGTCCTGCACCGCAATCAGCGATTTGTTGAAAGAACCGTCTGCGCTCGCCCTGGCCGCTTTCTGCTGGGAATGTAGGGCGAAGGCGTCGACGTCCTCGCGAGTGAAGCCTTCCAGGGTCGCGATCAAATCCGCACCAATGCCCTGGGGCGTGAAGTGGCTGTGCATGTTGGTTTGCGGGTCGAGCACCCAGGCGCCGCCATCACTGCCCATCGGCACGCGGGACATGGATTCGACGCCACCGACCACCACCAGGTCTTCGAAGCCGGAGCGCACTTTCATCGCGCCGAGGTTGACCGCTTCAAGGCCCGAAGCGCAGAAGCGGTTGATCTGTACACCGGCAACACTGACGTCCCAGTCGGCCACCAGTGCGGCGGTCTTGGCGATATCGGCCCCCTGGTCACCCACTGGGGTGACGCAGCCAAGGACGATGTCATCCACCTGGCGCGTGTCGAGATCGCTGCGCTGGGCGAGCGCGGTGAGCAAGCCCGCCACCAGGTTTACCGGTTTGACGCTGTGCAAGGCGCCGTCGGCCTTACCTTTGCCGCGCGGCGTGCGTATTGCATCAAAGATCAAAGCTTGGGTCATGACGTCCTCGAACCGCTGTGCATGTGTGACCCTTACCTTAGGCCCGATTGACACGGTTTCAATGACGGATGCGCTCATTGCTTTTGACCGCCTCGCTCGGACGAACGGTAGCCAGCTACTGGAAACGCCCGGTTAAACGTTTTAGCTGTCTAGCCTCAGGGCTGGCGCCAAGATGGCCTTAGGCCTCATGCCGTTTTTAGCGGATTTGCTGATTAGCTGATATGAAATGGATCTAAGCCGCAAAGAACGAGGGCTCTAAGGTTGAATCAGTAAGAAGTTGCTGCCGGGTTTTGCTGGAGCAACTGTAAGAAAAGCGACACGTCACGTTGCGATACTGAAATTAACCGGCACGCATTTGACGCTCAGGAATAACAACAAAAGGCAGTCAGCCATGTTTAAACACACGAAAGTACGTCAGGCGGGACTTATTCTTTTCGCCACCACACTGATTCTGATCTTACCCAATTTAACCAAGATCATTGGGTGACGGCTCAATCCCCACATTCCGTGCACACACCGCCACAGGACTGCAGGTTTTGGCAGCACCTGCCGGGACATTGCGTCTAGCGGTCCCGTTGCAGGGGCTGTCTTTTTGCGTGCAGATTTCCGGTATCGTGGGCGCAACCGCCACTTCAAACCGGGCTGCCCCTTGAAACCGATCCTTGCCTTCCTCGCCTTACTGTTGGCCCTGCCCGCTGCGGCGGCGCAATTGACCATTGAGTTGGACCACGCCAGCAAAACCTGGCAGACCGAGGACCTGCTCAAGCACCCCGACGCGCAGACGGTGCAGATCGTTGATGACGTTTCCTACAAGCGCAACATGACGTATCGCGCAGTGCCGTTGGCGAAACTCCTGCCAGGTCTTAAACCCGATAACCACCTGCAGGCCGTCGCCCTGGATGGGTTTGCCGCCGAGCTGACGGCCGCGCCACTGCTGGAAACGCACGGCGCACGTGCCTGGCTGGCGGTGGAAGACCCGGCGCACCCATGGCCCGCGCTGGCGCCAGACAAACCCAGCGCCGGGCCGTTCTATCTGGTGTGGACCGACCCACACGCTGCGTCTATCAGCCCTGAGCAGTGGCCGTTTCAACTCTCCGCCATCAAGCAACTGAAGACGGTGGCCGAGCGTTTTCCGGCTCTGGTGCCCGACCCGAAGTTGGCCGCAAATGACCCGATCAACCAGGGCTTTGCGGTGTTCCAGAAAAACTGCCTGGCCTGCCATCGTCTCAACGGCGCCGGCGATGCACAGATGGGCCCGGACCTGAACGTGCCCTACAGCCCCACCGAGTATTTCAGCGGGGATTTCCTCAAGCGCTATATTCGCGACCCGCAGAGCCTGCGGCATTGGCCACAAGCGAAGATGCCGGCGTTTACCGCCAGTGTGTTGCCGGATGGCGAGCTGGAGTTGCTGGTGGGGTATTTGAAGCATATGGCGGGGCGTAAACAGCAGCCCTGAGCGTTACGAACATGCCCTGTGCGAGCGCGCTCGCCCGCTCGCACATTTGATCAGCTGCGTTCTGGCAATTATTGCTGCTGCACTGAAATCACCGGCGTCGGCGCAACGAACACCTTGGCATGCATCTGCTCATGCCCGCCACCACGGCGCATGCCGCGTACCGGGCAGGCATCCAGGTAGTCCAGGCCCACGGCCAGTTTCAAATGCCGCTCCGGCCGGGCCAGTTGGTTGGTCACGTCAAAGCTGTACCAGGCGTCCTCCAGCCAGGCTTCGGCCCAGGCGTGGCTGGCCAGGTGCGTGCTGTCTTCGGTGTACAGATACCCCGACACATATCGCGCAGGAATCCCCAGGCTGCGTGCACAGGCCAGGAACGCATGGGTGTGGTCCTGACAAACACCCGCCCGACCGGCAAAGGCCTGCGCCGCACAGGTGTCGACTTCGGTGGCGCCGGGCGTGTAGACCATGGATTGGTTGAGGGCGTGCATCAGGTCGATCAACGCGCTGCGGTCGCGACGTTGATGGCAGTGTTGCTCGGCAAAGCCGCGCAGTGCCTCGTCGGGCTCGGTCAGGCGCGTGCTGCGCAGGAACGGGAACGCTGACTGGCTCTCGTGTTCGGCCTCGCGTAATTCGTCGATATCCACCTGGCCACGGGCTCCAATGATGATGGCGTCGTGGGGTTCATCCAGGGTCAGCACGTGCAGGATGTTGCCGAACGGGTCCACCTGCGCCCGCACCGGGCGCGGCAGGTCGAGCTGCCAACTGAGCACATGCTGGCGCTCGCTGTCGTGGGGCGTGAGGCGCAGGTACTGGATGCTGGCCCGCACCTGATCTTCGTAACGGTAGGTGGTTTCGTGGCTGATGGAGAGTCTCATGCCGCCTCCAGGTAAGAACTGTAGATGGCGTCGCCCAACTGGCGGACCAAGGGAATAAAATCGGTCAGCCAGGCGTGCAGGCCTTCCTCGAGAATTTCATCGATGGCGGTAAAGCGCAGGCGCGCGTCCATCTCGGCGGCCAGGCGCTGGGCCGGGCGGCCGTTGAGGCCGGGCAGGCTGGCGAGGATCTGGTCGATCTCTTCGCTGCAGGCCCGCAGGGAACGCGGGACGTCTGCGCGTAACAACAGCAACTCGGCCACTTGCCGGGCGCCGGGTGCGTCGCGGTAAATCTCGGTGTAGGCCTCGAACGACGACAAGGCGCGCAACAAGGCGCTCCATTGATAGTAGGCGTGGGCCGTGCCGTCGGTGACGGTGGCGGCTTGGTCACCGGCCATTTCATAGCGCGCATCGAGCAGGCGCAGGGTGTTGTCGGCGCGCTCGATAAAGGTGCCCAGGCGAATAAAACGAAACGCATCGTTACGCATGATGGTGCCGTAGGTAGCGCCCCGGAACAGGTGCGAACGCTCCTTCACCCATTCACAAAACCGGCTCATGCCGTAGAGGCTCAGCCCTTGCTGGGCGATATCGCGAATATCCAGCCAGGTGGCGTTGATGTTTTCCCACATGTCGGCGGTGATTCGCCCACGCACCGCGTGGGCGCTGGCCCGTGCGGCGCCGAGACAACTGTAGATGCTGGCCGGGTTGGCCGCGTCCAGCGCAAAGAAGTGCAACAGGCGTTCGGCGTGCAGTTCACCGTGGCGTTCGTGGTAATCGTCCAGCGTGCCGGTAATCAACAACGGCATGGCCAATTCATGCAGACCATCGCCGCGCCCATCCTGGGGCATCAGCGACAACGAATAGCTGACATCGAGCATGCGCGCGAGGTTTTCCGCGCGCTCCAGGTAGCGCGACATCCAGTACAAATCCGAGGCAGTTCTACTCAACATGGCATCAGTCCTCGACCACCCAAGTGTCTTTGGTGCCGCCGCCCTGGGACGAATTGACCACCAGCGAGCCTTCACGCAGCGCCACACGGGTCAAGCCGCCGGGAACGACGCGGGTTTCCTTGCCGGACAATACAAACGGCCGCAAGTCGATATGGCGCGGCGCGATGCCGTTTTCGACGAAGGTCGGGCAGGTGGATAAACACAGGGTCGGTTGTGCGATATAGGCGTGGGGCTTGGCCTTGATACGGGCGCGGAAGGCTTCGATTTCCGCCGTCGTGGAGGCCGGGCCGACCAGCATGCCGTAGCCGCCGGAGCCTTGGGTTTCCTTGACCACCAAGTCCGGCAGGTTGGCCAGCACATGGGAGAGTTCATCGGGCTTTCGGCACTGAAACGTCGGAACGTTCTTCAGAATCGGCTCTTCATCCAGGTAAAAGCGGATCATCTCGGTGACGAAGGGGTACACCGACTTGTCATCCGCCACCCCGGTGCCGATCGCGTTGGCCAGTACCACATTGCCCGAGCGGTAGGCCGCGAGCAGGCCGGGCACGCCAAGCATCGAATCCGGGTTGAAGGCCAGCGGGTCGAGGAAGGCGTCGTCGAGCCGCCGGTAGATCACGTCCACGGCCTTGGGGCCGTCGGTGGTGCGCATGAATACGCGGTCGTCGCGCACGAACAGGTCGGCACCTTCTACCAGTTCCACGCCCATCTCCCGGGCCAGGAAGGCATGTTCAAAAAACGCGCTGTTGAAGCGCCCCGGGGTCAGCACCACCACACTTGGATTATCCAGCGGGCTGGAGCTTTTGAGGGTGTCGAGCAGCAGGTTGGGGTAATGATCAATCGGCGCAATGCGCTGCGCCGCAAATAATTCCGGGAACAGCCGCATCATCATCTTGCGATCTTCAAGCATGTAGCTGACACCGCTTGGGGTGCGCAGGTTGTCTTCCAGCACGTAGTAAGTGCCATCGCCATCGCGTACGAGGTCGACTCCGGAGATGTGGGAATACAGATCGCGGTGCAGGTCCAGGCCCTGCATTGCCAGTTGATATTGCTCGTTGGCCAGCACCTGCTCGGCGGGGACAATGCCGGCCTTGATAATGCGCTGGTCGTGATAGAGGTCGGCGAGAAACATGTTCAGCGCCTTGACCCGTTGAATACAACCACGCTCGACAATCCGCCATTCACTCGCCGGAATACTGCGCGGGATCGTGTCAAAAGGGATCAGACGCTCAGTGCCCTGTTCATCCCCATAAAGGGTGAAGGTGATGCCCGCGCGGTGGAACAGCAAGTCGGCTTCACGCCGGCGCTGCGCCAGCAGTTCGGGCGGCGTGTCGGCCAACCAGCGGGCGAACTCGCGGTAATGGGGGCGGACCTGCCCTGCCCCGTCGTACATTTCATCGTAATAAGTGCGGGTCATGCCGTACTCCTTGTCACCCGGGCGCAAGCACTGTCGCAAGGCCCGTGCCATCGGCATAAACACTTAAGAATCAGCCAGTTAAATAACCTACAAAATCTGACCGCACCGTCCTGGTGCGCAGAATGCCAGCGCGCATGACGCGCGCTTCATCGCAATGCAGGCTTTGACTATCAACAGCATAGTCAGAGTTGATTTCACTGCCCGGCCCCGCCTGCGGATAATCACCCCCATCGGCTGAACAGGTTTGTTTCCTGAGATTTCAGCGAACCTCTCTTCCCTTTGAGCCACCCTGTTCGGGTGGCTTTTTTTTGTGCACGAAAAGTGCTCGGTACTTTCGGAAAATTTCAGACAGCACAAACAAAATCGGCCGACCCAAAGGTCAGCCGATACGCTGCGTTGCTCATAAAATCCAGCTACATGGGTAACCCACGCACCTCCTGCTTGACGCCCCACCCTTCGATGATTCCGCCCAGCGGCTCGACCACCGCTTCAAAGTCCTGCTCGAAGTCTCCTATACCGTCGTAGGTTGCGAACATGATTTTGCTCAGCTCCAGGTACCAGGCGCCATCATCGCGCGCGCTGACCTGGGCATTCAGGGATTCCCCGCGAAATCGACCCGCAGCCCTGCGCGCCCGTTCCTCATCCGGGAATATGGCGTAGAACTCAATGGGGTGAAAACGCGAGAAGTCAAAGCCGCCCTCTTTCATGCGGCGCAGTACGTTGGTGCTGATGTCTTCTTGATAGGCTGTGCTCATGAAACGTCCTCCTCAAACTGATGGATAGACTTTCCGTGCTTCCCGAAGCCCGCGCCCTACTGGCGCGGGTACCACGGCAATGACATGACCGCGGGAAAACAAGCATGTAGCTGACAAGACCAGACCTTAGCGATTCATTCGCTGATCTCAGTTGCAGAGTAGCGCGAAGCTTTCACCTCCACCAGAGGGTTTGAAGGGCATACAGGGAATGTTCAGGCGGCGGGGGAGATGTCGAGAATTTGAATGCTGTTCTGGTCTTTGAGGATCTTGACCGTAGGCTCGGGCTTGCGGCCCTCAAGGTCATTAAGGTCGAGTTCGGCGGCCACGGGCACCAGCTTGTTGCGAATCATGTGTGCCGCATCTTCGAGGCTGGGTTTTTGCGCGCAGGCGAACTGCTCCACGGACTGTACGCCGTGATCATCAACGAAGGTAATCTGCCACTTTTGCATCGGTGCCTCCTCGATAAAACCCGTGTCTGGGCTTACTCATATCTGGACCTTGAGGGACCGGCAAACGTTCCACTCAAGGTCGGAGGCACCTGATTAATTGCGCTTATTTTTCAGCGTGTGCTTTCAAGGCTTTCAAGGTGTTGAACGGCGCGTCCACCACAAACTTGTTGGCCAGCCACGACGGCACACTGCCGCCTGGCTCGGTGTGCACCTGGTAGGTGACTTCGGTCTGGTTGTCGCCTTTGGGCACCAGCTTCCAATAGCCGTCGACCTGGGCAACGCGCACGTAGCCTTTGACTTCCGGCTGATAGGTCGGCACTTCCAGCAGTTTGCGAGTCACAGTGCCATCGGCGGCCTTGGACGTGGTGATCTCAAGGATCGAATCGCGGTCGGTGACCGGGAACGGTGCCTTGAACTGGGTGTAGGTCCAGCTCTTGTCACCTTCGGTCTTGAGCAGTTTTTGCGATTTGCATTCGTGAATCCAGGAGCAGGCACCGGCCACGTCTTCCTGCAGGGCCTGGATCTTGGCGACGGGCGCCTTGATCAGGGTTACACCGCGATACGCCTTGTATTTGGAACCGGCGACTTCGCTCAGGGACACCTTGATACCGTCTTCGTCCTTGGCGACTTGCCAATCTTCCGCCTGGGCAGTGGCCGCAAATAACACCGTAAAACCGCACAACACAGCCATTCGTTTCAGCGAACCCATTGTTGTATTCCTTATTGTTGAAGTTCCGATAGTAAAGCCCATCAAGCCGCCGTCATCTGCTCCCACCAGCCGATCAAGCGGATCGCATCGGCTTGATCGTGGCCACACACCTCAAGGTCTGCCTTGAAGTCACTGCACACCGCTGGTCGCTCCGGCTGCCCGAACAACAGGCATAGCTGTTCGACCGACAGGTGCAGGCAGCGTTCGCCTGCCGGTTTGCCGTGGGGCATTCCAGGTAAGGGCGAACTGATAGAGGGGGCGATGCAGCAGGCGCCACAGCCTTCACGGCATTTCATGACCAGCAGGTCCTCGACGACTCAATGTGGATGGCCGGGCTAGAGTACGCCCTTAAACAGCCGTTTTAAAATGGTCTAACAGGGGTTTTTCGCACAAAACAAAAGTGACTGACCAGTCTGCGACAAATGGTCGGCGGTCGGCGTCACCTTTGCGGGGAATTTATTGCTTGAATTCGAAATCGAGGGCGGCGCCTTCGATATCGCGCCGTTCTTCATTGCGCAGTTGCAACTGCATCTGGTTGCTGAGCAGGCGGCCATTGATCTGGAACGCACTGTCGTCGGTGGGCTTTTCAGCAAACATGGGCGGTAACAACGGCACGCTCTTCGGTTTAGGCATGGTGCCAATCGGCTGCAAATGTCTGACCATTTCCGTCGGCAGGGACAAGTCCAACTGTACCGGTGGCAGTTTGGTCTGGGCTATTTCATGGGCAGACTTGGATTTGCTCGCTATCGGTGCGCGTTTTTTTATTACCGCAGGTTTCTTCTTGGCTGCCGGAGCCTTTTTAGCCGGCGCCGACTTCTTCGCAGGGGCCTTCTGTTCGGTACCGGCGGCGGGCTTGTCAGCCACAGGCGCCGCCAGCACCGAGCCGGCATTGCACAGGCTGAGCAGGCCAATCACCACAACAGCACGAAAAATAGAGGTCATATCGCCAACAGCATTAACGGCAGAAGGCCATATGCTCGCTTTTTGTGCGCGGCATGACAAGTCTGATGATTGGCCAGCGCGTCTTGCGACCCTTTCAAAAACCCGCCGCCGTCTCCTGACACAACTGGTTGGCCAACATTCCCAGCGTCATCAGCGCCCGCTCTGCCTCGCGGTTCCACGGCGTTCCGCAGTTAAGGCGAATACAGTGGTTGAACTGTTCCGTGTTACTGAAGATCACCCCCGGCGCAATGCTGATGCCCTGCTGCAGTGCACGCACGTGCAGTTCCTGGGTATTGACCCGTCCTGGCAAACTGACCCACAGAATGAAGCCGCCGGTCGGGCGCGTCATCTGGGTGCCTTCCGGAAAATACTGCTGCACCGCCAGCTGGAAAGCACTGAGGTTCTTGCGGTATTCCTGACGGATGTAGCGCAGGTGCCGGTCATAGCCACCGTTCTCCAGGTACGCCGCGACGCCCATCTGGGTCACGCTGCACGCCGAGTGGGTACTGAACATCTGCAACCGCTGGATTTCCTGCTGGTACTTGCCGGCGATCATCCAGCCGATGCGCACGCCAGGGGACAAGGTCTTGGAAAAGCTCGAGCAATAGATCACCCGGTCCAGGCGGTCATAGGCTTTCAGCGCCTTGGTGCGACCCAGTTCGAACATCAGCTCGCCGTAGATATCGTCCTCGACGATCTGAATATCGAAATCCGAGGCCAGGCGCAGCAACTGTTTCTGGCGCTCTTCGGGCATGGTCGCGCCCAGCGGATTACTCAGGCGCGTGGTCAGCACCAACGCCTTGATCGACCATTGGTTCGCCGCCAGTTGCAGGGCTTCAAGGCTCATGCCGGTGGAGGGGTCACTGGGGATCTCGATGACCTTGAGGCCCAGCAGGTCGGCCAATTGCAGCAAGCCGTAATACGTCGGGGACTCGGCGGCAATCAAGTCGCCAGGACGGGTCAGCACCCGCAAGGACATCTGCAAGGCATCGACACAACCGTGGGTAATCACCACTTCGGAGGGGTCGACGACCACGCCGGCATCGCGCATGCGAATCGCCACCTGGCGCCGCAGCGGTTCAAAGCCGGGGCTGAACATGTAGCTGAATGCCCGCGGGCTCTGGAAGCGTGTGACCTTGGCCAACTGTTGGTGCAGCGCCCGTACCGGCAAGTAGTCGACACTCGGCACCGCCGCGCCCAACGGGAACACGCCCTCACGGCGCGACTCGACCAATACCTGCTGGATGATGCTGCTGCGGGTGACCAACCCCGGCCGCTCGACCCGCGCAATGTCCGGCGTGGGCGCCGTGAGTGCGGGCGTCTGGTGCACGTAATAACCCGATTGCGGCCGCGCCCGGATCAGCCCCTGGTCTTCCAGGTTGGCGTAGGCCTGCAACACCGTGGCGTGGCTGACGTTGAGCTGTGAACTCATCTTGCGCACCGAAGGCACGCGCTCACCGGGTTGATAAACACCGCGCCGGATGTCCTCAGCCAGTTGCTGGGCAATACGTTGGTAAAGCAACAGATTGGTCATGACGCAGCACTCGATTTCACGGGTATTTTATTTTTGTGTGAAACATACCAGCACAGTTTAGAAGTGTACGGGGACAGTTGCGAGAATAGTCGAGCGCGAGCGGCAGTGATAGAAAAAACTGTTGGGTGAATACAGAACAAAAAGGTGGAAGCGGGCTTGCTCGCGAAGGCAGTGCGTCAGCCAATGAAATGTTGACTGTCACTCCACAATCGCGTGCAAGCCCGCCCCCACCTTTTGATCGGCGACAGGCTTCAGCGCGCAGCGCCTAATTGGCCCTTCTCATCAGAGAACACAATTTCCACACGACGGTTCTGGGCGCGGCCTCGTTCGGAGGCGTTGGCTTCCACGGGGTACTGGTCGCCGTAGCCTTCAACCTGGATGCGTTTTTCGTCGATGCCCAGGTCGATCAGCACGTCGGCGACTGCCTGTGCACGATCACGGGACAGCTTGAGGTTTTCCTGTTCGCCGCCGGTGTTGTCGGTGTAGCCCTCGATGCGCACCACGCGCTTGGGGTTCAGCTGCAGGAACTGCACGATCTTCAACACAGTGCGGTTGGCCGAGTTTTGCAGCTCCGAGTCACCGGTGTCGAACAGCACATCACCCAAGGTCATCACCAGGCCGCGATCGGTCTGGGTGGTGGTCAAGCTGGCGATTTGCTCTTCGAGCCACTTGCCCTGCTGCTGCACACTGGCCAGCTTGTTTTCACGCAGCGCCAGTTGCAGGCGTTGGCGCTCCAGTTCGAGCTTGGTACCGCGCTCGGCGTTTAGGCCTTGCTCGGTGTGTTCGCGGGCGATGGCACTGTAGCGCTGGCTCAGGTAGGCGTAATGCACCACATCAGCACCGCTGCCCCAGTAGCTGGACAGGCGATCAGCGCGGGCCAGGGATTCACCGGCGCGAATCACATCCTTAGGCGCAAAACGCAGTACGTTGGCGTCTTCCTTGACCTTCTGAAAATCACTGCCGGCCTGCTGCAATGCCTGCTCGCTATTGGGTTGGCTGGCGCAACCGCCCAGGGCAGCGCTGCCCACCAGCAGCACACAGCTCAAACCACGGATCATCGGGCTCATTGGGCTTCTCCCAACTGCAATTGCTTACGCAGACGGGTGATGCGGGTATTGAGCACGTTCAATTGCTCCTGGCTCTTGCGGGTCAGAATTTTCGCTTCGGCGAGGCGCGCGTCCAGCTCGGCCTGTTCGGCCCGCATACGCGCATGCTTGTAGGATTGGTCAGCCATATCGGCCTTGGCCCTGGCGAACTTGTCTTCGGCCAGCTTAAGTTCCGGCGACTCATCGGTGCTGGCACCTACGGCGCCGGCTTGCTCCAAGGCTTGCTGGGTGAGGCGTATTTGTTCATTCGGCGCAGGATCAGCTGCACATCCCGCCAAAGCGACAACGGCGAGGGCCGCGAAAAGAGGTCGAAGAGTCACTGTAAATCCTTACTTTGCTGGGGTGCCGACGGGTTGCTGCAATTGCGCTTTCCAGCGTTCGAGGTTGCGCTGCAATGCGGCTTGCGCGGCACCGGACGCGGGCAATTCTGTCATCTTTTTGGCCAGCTGTCCGCGTAGCCACGGATCGTTGCAGGCGGAGTTGTGGGAAATCGCCAGGTACAGGCCAGGCTGATCGACCGGCACATCGCGCGCAATCAAGTCGTTGCTCATGCCCAATGTCTGGGCCATGGCCATGCCGGAATAACGTCCGGCAAGCACATAGTCGACATCCCCCAGCAGCAGTTTCTGAAAGGCCGGCGTCAAGCTGGGCAGGCGTTGCAGGCTGAGTTGCTGGGCGGCGAAGGTCTCGAAGCCGGCACTCAAGCGCGCACGCTCGGATACCGCGCCCTTGTGGCCGTGAAGGTCGGCGGCCGTGGTGTAGGGCAGCGGCGAATCCTTGCGAGTCCAGACCAGGTAATCGATCTGTACCAGCGCCGGGTGGATGTAGTCGAGGGTTTCCAGTTCGCCGAGGTTCAGCGGCGCATCGGCGAGGATGTCCATGCGCCCGCTGCGCACTTCATCCAATGCCACGGAGCGTTTGCCGCCGTAGAGCAGGTCGATTTTCAAGCCGAGATCCTTGCCGACTTGTTGCAGCACATCGGCGGTGGCGCCGATCAGGTGCGTCGGGTCTTGGGGGTCGCGCCATAACAGCGGCGGTGCATCCGGGCTTCCGGTCATCACCAGGCGATCACATTTACCGGCGGCCAGCGCCAGGCTTGGCAGCAGCGACAGAGCCAGCAGTACGGGACGCAAATCCATGGCGATATCTCCAGTTGAAAAAGGGCCGCGCAAAAAAAAGCCCGGTCACTCGACCGGGCTCTTTATAAGTGAAGCGGCTGGATTAGACCAGCTTCTCCAACTCAGGTACGGCTTCGAACAAGTCCGCGACCAGGCCGTAATCAGCCACCTGGAAGATCGGTGCTTCTTCGTCCTTGTTGATCGCTACGATCACTTTGGAGTCTTTCATACCGGCCAGGTGCTGGATCGCGCCGGAGATACCGACCGCGATGTACAGCTGTGGCGCAACGATTTTGCCGGTCTGGCCGACCTGCATGTCGTTGGGTACGAAACCTGCGTCGACGGCCGCGCGGGAAGCGCCGACCGCAGCGCCCAGCTTGTCGGCCAGGGCGTACAGGTGCTTGAAGTTGTCACCGTTCTGCATGCCACGCCCGCCGGAAACGACGATTTTGGCAGCGGTCAGTTCAGGACGATCCGACTTGGCCAACTCTTCGCCGACAAAGCTGGAAGTGCCAGCGTCGTGAGCAGCGGAGACGGCTTCCACGGCAGCCGAACCGCCTTCAGCGGCAACCGGGTCGAAACCGGTGGCACGTACGGTAATGACTTTTACCGAAGCGTTGGACTGTACGGTGGCAATGGCGTTACCGGCGTAGATCGGGCGCTTGAAGGTGTCGGCGCTTTCGACCGAGATGATCTCGGAGATCTGGTCAACGTCCAGCTGAGCGGCAACGCGCGGCAGGATGTTTTTACCGTTGGAGGTAGCGGCAGCCAGGATGTGGCTGTAGCCAGCGCCCAGCTCTGCAACCAGCGGAGCCACGTTTTCCGGCAGCTGGTGAGCGTAGGCGGCGTTGTCGGCCAGCAGCACTTTGCTCACGCCAGCGATTTTTGCCGCGGCTTCAGCCACGGCGCCAGCGCCTTGGCCGGCTACCAGCACGTGAATGTCGCCACCGATTTTAGCGGCGGCGGCCACGGTGTTCAGGGTCGCTGGAGCCAGCACCTTGTTGTCGTGTTCTGCGATTACCAAGATAGTCATGATTAGATTACCTTCGCTTCGTTTTTCAGTTTCTCAACCAGTTCAGCCACCGACTTGACCTTGATGCCCGCGCTGCGTGCAGCCGGTGCTTCAACCTTGACGGTCTTGTTGGTGGAGGCGGTGGAAACGCCCAAAGCTTCTGGAGTGACCGACTCAAGCGGCTTCTTCTTGGCTTTCATGATGTTTGGCAGGGACGCGTAGCGCGGCTCGTTCAAACGCAGGTCGGTGGTGACGATGGCCGGCAGTTTCAACGACACGGTCTGTGCGCCGCCGTCGATTTCACGGGTCACAGCGACGCTGTCGCCGCTCACTTCGACTTTGGAGGCGAAGGTGCCCTGGCCGTAACCGGTCAGCGCAGCCAGCATCTGGCCGGTCTGGTTGTTGTCACTGTCGATGGCCTGCTTGCCGAGGATCACCAGCTGAGGCTGTTCCTTGTCGACAACGGCTTTGAGCAACTTGGCAACGGCCAGGGAAGTCAGGTCTTCAGCGGACTCGACCAGGATGGCGCGGTCGGCGCCCAGCGCCAGGGCGGTACGCAGCTGCTCTTGAGCAGTGGTCGGGCCGATGGAAACCACGACGATTTCAGTCGCCACGCCTTTCTCTTTCAGGCGTACGGCTTCTTCCACGGCGATTTCGCAGAAAGGGTTCATCGACATCTTGACGTTAGCGAGGTCGACGCCGGAATTGTCCGCCTTGACGCGAACTTTCACGTTGTAATCGACAACGCGTTTGACAGCTACAAGAACCTTCATGGATTCCTCGTTACTCTCCGGTGAAAAGAAAGTCGCCTAGGCGAACCTGGCGGTTGATGCTCATCGGCACACAAGGGCACCTCCAAAAACCTCGGCATGTGACACAGCGATGGGCGAATAATGACCGTTCGTCAGTGGTGACTGAGAGGTCATTCCTTATCGCGACGTGTAAACTGCGCGCCATTCATTAAGCGCGCGCCACGTATTTTGCCGTTGCCCTGCTTTTGGACGTGCTCTTGAAACCTGCGGTGTGCCTACGGTTAGCGCAAAACCGACCGTATATTGACCGGAACGCCTATTCTGGTCAATACGCCAAAATAGCCAGTCATAAGCCGCGTTGCTTTGATTTACCTAGCTTCCAAGCAATTCAAACAAACGTTTGTATTGGACGCTGCCAGTGGTGTAGATATAATGCGCCACCTAGAGAGAAAGGTGGGTCTTGCCGTTGCTGCAAGACGATACCGAACCTCCACCCATTAGAAAAAAAAGCCTGTTGAGCCTTGAGTAGGAGATAGCCTGTGGAACGCGAATACATGGAATTCGACGTGGTCATCGTCGGCGCTGGCCCGGCAGGCCTGTCTGCCGCCTGCCGACTGAAGCAGAAGGCCGCCGAAGCCGGTAAAGAAATCAGCGTCTGCGTGGTCGAGAAAGGCTCCGAAGTCGGCGCACATATCCTTTCCGGTGCCGTGTTCGAACCACGTGCCCTGAACGAACTGTTCCCGGACTGGAAGGAACTCGGCGCCCCGCTCAACACCCCTGTAGTGCGCGATGACATCTATGTATTGCGCAGTGCCGACACCTCCACCAAGGTGCCGGACTTCTTTGTGCCCAAGACCATGCACAACGAAGGCAACTACATCATCTCCCTCGGCAACCTGTGCCGCTGGCTGGCCCAACAGGCCGAAAACCTGGGTGTGGAAGTCTACCCAGGCTTCGCCGCCCAGGAAGCGCTCTTCGACGAAAACGGCGTGGTCCGCGGGATCATCACCGGTGACCTCGGCGTCGACCGCGAAGGCAATCCGAAAGAAGGCGTCTACACCCCCGGCATGGAACTGCGCGGCAAGTACACGCTGTTCGCCGAAGGCTGCCGCGGCCACATCGGCAAGCAGTTGATCCAACGCTTCAAACTGGACAGCGACGCTGACGCCCAGCACTACGGCATCGGCCTCAAGGAAATCTGGGAAATCGACCCGGCCAAGCACCAACCAGGCTTGGTCGTCCACACCGCCGGTTGGCCGCTGGACATCATGAGCAACGAGAACACCGGTGGCTCGTTCCTTTATCACCTGGAAAACAACCAGGTGGTGGTCGGCCTGATCGTCGACCTGTCCTACAGCAACACTTTCCTGTCGCCGTTCGATGAATTCCAGCGCCTCAAGCACCACCCGGTTCTGGCTCAGTACCTGGAAGGCGGCAAGCGCATCAGCTACGGCGCCCGCGCCCTGGCCAAAGGCGGCATCAACTCGTTGCCGAAGATGGTCTTCAAGGGCGGTGCATTGATTGGCTGTGACCTGGGCACCATGAACGTGGCCAAGATCAAGGGCAGCCACACGGCGATGAAGTCCGGCATGCTCGCGGCAGATGCCGTGGCCGAGCGCCTGTTTGCCGAATCCGAAGGCGGCGACGAGTTGACCAACTACGTCGACAGCTTCAAAGCCAGCTGGCTCTATGAAGAACTGTTCGCCAGCCGTAACTTCGGCCCGGCGATGCACAAATTCGGCCCGATCATCGGTGCCGGCTTCAACTGGTTCGACCAGAACATCCTCGGCGGCAAAATGCCGTTCACCCTGCACGACACCAAGCCGGACTACGCGTGCCTGAAGCTGGCCAAAGACAGCAAGCAGATCAATTACCCGAAACCCGACGGCAAGTTGAGCTTCGACAAGCTGAGTTCGGTGTTCATCTCCGGTACCAACCATGAAGAAGAACAGCCGTGCCACCTGAAGTTGAAAGACCCGAGCATCCCGATCGGCACCAACCTGCCGCTCTACGATGAACCGGCGCAGCGCTACTGCCCGGCCGGCGTGTATGAAGTAATCACCCAGGAAGACGGCGAGAAGCGCTTCCAGATCAACGCCCAGAACTGCGTGCACTGCAAGACCTGTGACATCAAGGACCCTTCGCAGAACATTACCTGGGTAACGCCGGAAGGCGCCGGTGGTCCGACTTATCCGAATATGTAAGTCGATTGCTTGACCTGAAAGGCTCCCAGACGGGGGCCTTTTTTGTGGCCGGCATAAATCGAATGTGGGACCCGCTTTCTGTGGGAGCCGGGCTTGCCCGCGATGCAGGCGACTCGGTCTGTCAGTAAAACTCAGCGGATGCCATCGCAGCCAAGCCAGCTCCCACATTGACCGAGTTGTATCGACAGAACCTAAGCCGCGCGCTCTTCACCCGGGTTACGCAGGAAATAGCGCTTATATTCGCGACTGAACTGCGACGTACTCTGATACCCCACGCTGTGCGCCGCCTGCGCCACGCTCAGGCCGTCCACCAGCAGTAACTGTTGAGCCTTGAGCAAGCGCAGACGCTTCAGGTACTGCACCGGCGACAACAACGTGCAGCGCTTGAAATGCTCATGAAACGTCGACGCACTCATGTGCGCATACCCCGCCAGCGTCTCGATATTCAACGGCTCGGCGTAATGGGCATGCAGGTGATTCAACGACGTGGCGATTCGCGAAAACTGCCCCTGCTGCTCCACCAAGGCGCGCAACACATCCGCCTGCGGCCCGCGCAGCGCCGTGAACAACAACTCGCGCACCCGCGCCGGGCCCATGATCCGGCTCTCCAGCGGATCGTGCAGGCATTGCAACAACCGCTCGACGCAACCGCGCATTGCGTCATCGAGCACCACCGAGCTCATCGACTCCAGGGTCTGCGCCGTCGGCGGCGGCCCCGCCTGAATGCCCATGGCCATCACCAACTCGCCCAGCACCACGCGGTCTATGCCGACCGTAACGCCATACAGCGGCGCATTCGGCAGGGCAAAGGTCTCGCACTCGAAGGGCACCGGCATCGCCTGGATCAGGTAGTGCCCCGCGCCATACTCCAGCGTACGCGGGCCCAGATAGGCAACTTTGCTGCCCTGGGCGACGATCATCAGGCTCGGTTCATAAATCTGTGGCCCGCGCGCCACGTCACAACTGGCGCGCAAGACCTGCACGCCCGGCAGGTTGGTCGGGGAAAAACCGTCGCGGGGCGTCAGCCCCTTGATCAAGGCAACCAGCGTGGCGTTGGCGTCGAGATGGCGGGTCAACAACATGGCAAAAAACTTCGCGAAAAAGGGATGAGAACATCATCGCAGGTCTGAGGGCACATAAATCCAAACACAGGGCACTCCCGGACGAATAGGCATGAGGTTCGGAGCAATCGCCATGGCCGCAGCCAGGCCCGGCGCGGAGAATGCGCCACCTCCCTAGTCAGTCCTTTTGCGAGGTTTCTTCATGTATACCGCCATCGGTTATGCCGCCCAGTCGGCGACCACGCCCCTCGCCCCCATGTCCTTCGAACGTCGCAGCCCGCGCGCCGATGACGTGGCCATCGAAATCCTCTACTGCGGCGTGTGCCACTCCGACATCCACCAGGCCCGCAATGAATGGGGTATTGCCGTGTACCCGCTGATGCCGGGCCACGAGATCGTCGGCAAAGTCACCGCCGTCGGCGCCAGCGTTACCGCGCATAAAGTCGGCGACCTGGTTGGCGTCGGCTGCATGGTCGATTCGTGCCGCCACTGCGACGCCTGCCAGGCGGACCTGGAGCAATATTGCCTCGAAGGCCCGACCATGACTTACGCGACCCCGGACCGCGTCGATGGCAGCAACACCATGGGCGGCTACTCCGACAGCATCGTGGTCAGCGAACACTTCGTGGTGAAAATCCCGGCCAAGCTCGACCTGGCCAGCGCCGCGCCGATTCTCTGCGCCGGCATCACCACTTACTCGCCGCTCAAGCATTACGGCGTAAAGGCTGGCGACAAAGTTGGCGTGCTGGGCATGGGTGGCCTCGGCCACATGGGCATCAAGTTCGCCAAGGCGATGGGCGCAGAAGTGACGCTGTTCACCCGCTCCGCCAGCAAGGCCGAGGAAGGCCGTCGCCAGGGCGCCGACCATGTGATCGTGTCCACCGACGCCGAGCAGATGAAAGCCGCCGCCGGGCACTTCGACTTCCTGCTGGACACCATTCCGGTGCAGCACGACGTGAACCCCTACCTCGACGTGCTGCGCTTTGACGGCGTGCATATCCTGGTCGGTTTGATCGAGCCGGTGGACCCGCCGGTGAATGCGGCCAAGCTGGTGTTGGGGCGTAAAGTGCTGGCCGGTTCCTTGATCGGCGGCATTGCCGAAACCCAGGAAGTCCTGGATTTCTGCGCCGAGCACAACATCACCTGTGACATCGAAATGCTCGATATCCGCCAGATCAACGAGGCCTACACCCGCATGATCGCCGGTGATGTGAAGTACCGCTTTGTCATCGACATGGCGACCCTGAAGGCCTGATCAGGCCTTCGCGCCCAACTCCGCGGACAGCCGGGCTGCGACCTGTTTGATCACAGGAATCAGCTCGGCCATTTTTTCCAGCGGCATATAGGGCACGGTACTGGCGATGCTGATGCCGGCGACGATTCGCCGGCTGGCATCGCGCACCGGTGCCGCCACACACCGGATCGACGGTTCGTTGTCTTCCAGATCGAACGCATACCCCCCCACCACGTATTCGCGCATGCGCTGCTCGAATTGCGCCCAGGATTGTTCCGGGTGCTGCGGCCATTGCAGGCTTTTCCCGCCGGCAGGCAGGCTGACTTCGTACAGACGCTGCCACTCCTCGACCGCGTCATCCAGCAGCAACGCCTTGCCGATACCGGTGCGCGCCAACGGCATGCGATGGCCGACCCGCGAGCGCATTTCCGGGCCGTTGCGGCCGGGATTCTTGTGCAGGTAGAGCACGTCGTCGTATTCGCGAATGGCCAGGTGGATGGTGTCGCCGGTCAGCGCCGACAGCTCATCCAGATAAGGCACGGCCAGGCTCACCAGAGGCAGTTCTTCACGGGCCTGGAAACCCAACTCGATCAACTTCGGCCCCAGCAGGTAACCGACTTGCGGCACCACACGCAGGTAACGCTCCTCCACCAGGCAACTGGCCAGGCGGTGGGTGGTGCTGCGGGTGGTGCCGATGCGCCTGGCGATCTCTTTCAGATCCCGTGCACCGGCCGCCACCGCTTGCACCACGCCCAGGCCACGCAACAAGGTCTGGGTGCCGGTGGGCGCGGCGTCTTTGACGGGGGTGTGGGCGTTTTCCTGCATATCGGGCCTATTGGGAAGTACGAAAACGGCGCCATTATGGCAAATGCTGAACCTCAATACAGTGGAGATCCAACTGTGGGAGCAGGCTTGCTCGCGAATGCGGTATGTCAGTTTGCACATCTGCGTCTGATACACCGCATTCGCGAGCAAGCCCGCTCCCACATTGGATTTTCAGTGCTGTTGAGACCGGGTTTCTAACGTTGCTTCATACGGTCGATAATCACCGCCAGCAACAGGATCGAACCACGGATCACATACTGGTAGAAGGTGTCGATGTTCTTCAGGTTCATCGCGTTCTCAATGATCGCCAGAATCAGCACCCCGGCAATCACATGGCGGATCATGCCGATACCGCCGCTCAGCGACACCCCGCCGAGCACACAGGCGGAAATCACCGTCAGCTCAAACCCCTGGCCGATCATCGGCTGGCCCGAGGTCATGCGCGACGCGAGGATCACCCCGGCCAAGGCGCCGATCAAGCCGTGCACGGCAAAGATGATGATCTTGGTGCGATCAACGTTCACCCCGGCCAGCAACGCCGCTTCCTGGTTACCGCCAATGGCCATGGTGTTGCGCCCGTAGGTGGTGTAGTTGAGCAGCCAGCCGAAGAACACAAAACACAGCACGGTGATGATGATCGGCACCGGCACGCCCATCAGTTGGCCGTTGCCGAACACGAAGAACCGCTCGTCCATCACGCCGACGGCCTTGCCGTTCGAGAAAATGTAGGCCAGGCCGCGCACGATCTGCATGGTCGCCAATGTGGCAATCAACGCATTGATGCGCAACTTGGCGATCACAATCCCGTTGATCAGCCCCACCACCAAGCCCATGGCCAAGGCGGCCGACACGCCGAGCACCACGCTGTCGGTGTCACGAATCACAATCCCCGCCACCACCCCGGCGCAGGCAATCACCGAGCCCACCGATAAGTCGAAGTGCCCGGACGCCAGGCAGAACAACATGGTGCAGGCGGCAATGCCGACCGTGGAAATCGCCAGGCCCAGGCCACGCATGTTGAGCGGCGAAAGGAAGTTGTCGATGAACAGCGCACTGAGTACGAAGATGCTCAACGCCGCGAGCAGCATTACCCAGTCATCAAGAAACTTGCGCTGGTTGAAACCCGGCCAGAAGCCTTTTGCAGTTTTTACCTGGGACATCATTCACCTCGAATTCTTCAAGCCCGCGTACGCGGAAGTGCCAGTTGCAATAGCTGTGCTTCGTCCGCGTGTTCGCGGTTCAACTCGCCGGTCAGCACGCCTTCACTCATCACCAGGATGCGGTCGGAGATGCCCATCACTTCCATCAGGTCGCTGGACACCACGATCACCGCAATGCCGCTGGCCGCCAGGTTGTGGATGATCTGGTAAATCTCCGACTTGGCGCCGATGTCGATGCCTCGGGTCGGTTCGTCGAGCAGCAACACCTTCATCGGCATCGACAACCAGCGGCCGAGAATGGCCTTCTGCTGATTACCGCCGGACAGGTACATGATTTTCTGTTGCGCGTTCGGCGTTTTGACTTTCATCGCCTTGATCTGCTGGTCGGCGTTGCCTTTCTCCCAGCCCTCACGCAGCAGCCAGCCAAACCTGGAATGGGCACCGCGTGCGCTGATATTGATGTTCTCAGCCACACTGGACAGCGGAATGATGCCCTCCTTCTTGCGGTCTTCCGGGCACAGCAGCACGCCCCCGGCGATGGCGTCGCGCGGCGAGCGCAAGTGCAGCGGCTGCCCACACAGTTCGAGTTGCCCGGCCGTGCTGCGCACCAGCCCGCTGAGCAGGCGCAGCAGTTCGGTGCGCCCTGCCCCGACCAGCCCGAACAGCCCAAGAATCTCGCCCTTGTGCACCTGCAGGCTGACCGCTTCACGCAGCCCCGGGCCAAGCAAACCCTCGACCTTGAGCGCCACTTCACCGCGTTCGCGCGGGCGGTAATCGTAGATGTCCTGGATGTCGCGACCGACCATGCAGGTCACCAGTTGGTCGTGGGTCAGCGTGGCCATGTCGTCAAAGGTGCGCACGAAACGGCCGTCCTTGAACACCGTCACCGCATCGCAAATACGGAACACTTCTTCCATGCGATGCGACACATACAGCACCACTTTGCCCTCATCGCGCAGGCGCGTGATGATTGCCATCAGCCGGTCGATTTCCCGCGCCGACAAACTGCTGGTGGGCTCGTCAAAGGCAATCACATGGGCGCCACGGGACAACGCCTTGGCGATCTCCACCAGTTGGCGCTGGCCCAGGGACAGCCGCCCGAGCTTTTCCTGCGGGTCGATTTCATCGGCCAGGCCTTTGAGACATGCCAACGCCTGCTTGCGCAGCAGGCCGCCGTTGACCACCCCGAAACGCGACGGCAGATGCCCGAGAAACAGGTTCTCCGCCACGGTCATTTCCGGCACCAGGTGCAGCTCCTGATGGATCACCGCAACACCACTGGCAATGCTGTCGGCGGCGGATTTGAAGTCCATCGTCTGCTCGCCGATCTGTACCGTACCGCTGCTCGGAATGTAGGCGCCGCCAAGGATCTTGAGCAGCGTGGACTTGCCCGCGCCGTTCTCGCCCATCAGCGCGTGCACCGAGTGCGGCCGCGCTTCAAAGCTGATCTGCGCCAGAGCTTTGACCCCGGGAAATTCCTTGCCGATGCCGTTAAAGCGCAGGGCCGCGCCGGTCATTTCCACAGACCGATTTTGCTCAACTCTTCCTTGAAGTTGGCGCGCGTGATCAGGGTGACGTTATCCAGGGCGGTGAATTTGGCAGGCTCGGTGCCTTTGGTGACCCACGCGAACATCGCGCTGGCGGTTTTGTAGCCTGACGCGTCAGGGCTGAGCAGCATTGAACCGTAGAACCCGGTGTCGGATTTTTTCAGCTCTTCAATCGCGTCCGTGCCGTTGATGCCGACCCCGATGACGTTGGCCGCCTTGAACCCGGCGCTTTCTGTGGCGCGCACGCCGCCGAGTACGGTGCTGTCGTTCATGCCGCCAATGAGCAGGTTTTTCGCGCCGCTGGGCAGTTTCACCAGGGCCGAGTTGGTGGCGTCCATGCTGCCCGGCACGTCGAGAGTTTTCTGTGCGCTGAACAGGATGTGGTCGGCCGGCAAGCCGGCGGCCTTGAGGCCTTCTACCGAACCGTCGGTGCGTTTCTTGCCGGTTTCCAGCTCGTCAAAGGTGTTGATGACGGCGTAGGTGTCCTTCCAGTCCCAGTTGCGATGCTTGGCTTCGGTGGCCATGGCCTCGCCTTGTTTCTGGCCGATTTTGTAGGCGTCCAGGCCGACGTAGGGCACGTCTTCCATGGGCTTGCCTTTGGCGTCAACGAACCGGTCGTCCACCGCCAGCACTTTCAAACCGTTGAGCTTGGCCTTGGCCATGATCGCAGGGCCCAGGGACACGTCCGGCGGGCAGATCACAAAGCCCTTGGCGCCGTTGGCAGCAAGCGTGTCGATAGCGGAGAGGGTTTTCTCACCGTCGGGCACGGCGATCTTGATCACGGTAAAGCCCTGGTCCTTGCCGGCTTTTTCGGCGAACGCCCATTCGGTCTGGAACCAGGGTTCTTCGGCTTGCTTGACCAGAAAGCCGATCTTCACTTCTTCGGCGGATGCAAAGCCGCTGACCGCGATCGCAAGTGCCAGGGTGCCGAGTGTTTTCTTAAACATGAACCACCTCTTGTTGGATTTAGTCGTGGTACATCACAGAACGCCCGCCATCGATCATCAGGCAGGTTGCATTGATAAACGGCGCTTCGTCAGTCGCCAGGAACAGCGCCGTCATCGCCACCTCTACCGGCTGGCCGATACGCTTGGGCGGGTGCAAATCGAAGGCGCGCTGACGCTCGGCGTGCGGGTCAGGAAAACCGTTCCAGTAATCGACATTGAGCTGAGTTTCGATATACCCAGGGGCGATGGCATTTACGCGGATGCCCTTGGACGCGTATTCGATGCCCAGGGCGCGCGTGAGCCCGAGCAGGCCGTGCTTGGCGACGGGATAGGGAAAACAGCCGGGGATGATGTGGCTGGAATGGGTGGAGGCGATGTTGATGATGTTGCCGATGCCCTGCTCGATCATCAAGGGCAACACCGTGCGGCAGCCGAACCAGGCGCCATCGAGGTCAATGGCGAAACAGCGGCGCCAGTCTTCGTCGGTCATCTGCAAGGGGTCACGGAACACGTTAACGCCTGCGCAATTGACCAGCACATCCACGCGACCAAAGCGCTCAATGGCCAGGTTGACCAGCGACTGCCACTGCTCTTTGGAGGTGATGTCGACCGCTTGCGCGACGATTTGCGCACCGCGTTCGCGCCAATGCGCGGCGACTTTTTCGACTTTTTCTGCCTGGATATCCGCGATCACCAGGCGCGCCTGCTGAGCCTGGAAACAGGCGACGATCGCCTCGCCAATGCCTTGGGCGGCACCGGTGATGATCACCACTTTGTGCTTCAACCGCTCGCCATAGGTAGGCGCGGGTACGGCGGGTAATGACAACGGTTGGGGCTGCATCGCTTCACCTGTTTTATTTTTGGTAGTGAGTGCTGATGCAGCCGACTATAAACCCATCATTTGAAATATCTCAATATATAAATTTGCATCCCATATATTGGAATAAACTCAAAAAATGTGCGAGCAGGCTTGCTCGCGAATGCGCCGGGTCAGTCAATCAATCATTGGCTGAACGACCGCATTCGCGAGCAAGCCCGCTCCCACAGGTTGATCTTCAGTGTTTACGACGGAGGGTTTCAGCCGATGGCGAAATCGCGCAGCGCGTCACCTTCCATGCGGTAGCGCACCCACTCTTCCTGCGGCTGGGCGCCGATCGATTTGTAGAAGGCAATCGCCGGCTCGTTCCAATCCAGCACGCTCCATTCAAACCGCCCGCAGCCGTTATCACAGGCGATCTTGGCGAGGTGGCGCAAGAGCTTTTTGCCCGCCCCGCCGCCGCGTTGCTCGGGGTTGATATAGAGGTCTTCGAGGTACAGGCAGTTGCTGCCCAACCACGTCGAATAGCTGAAAAAGAACACCGCAAAGCCAATCGGCAAGCCGTCCCGCGAACAAATCAGGCCATGGGCGGTGGCACCCTCGCTGAACAGGCTGCGCTCGATATCCACCACACTGGCGATCACTTCATGTCGGGCCTTTTCGTACTCGGCAAGCTCGGTGATGAACGTCAGGATCTGCGCAGCATCGCTGGGCACGGCGGGGCGAATCTCGATGGTCATGGGCGGCTCTTGGGCAAATTCAAAGCCCACATATTAAGGCGGTTTGATGACGGATTGCAGTGCAATTTCGCGGTGACCGGGGCGCTTTACTCCGTCGCGCGGTAACCCGAGCACCACCAACCACAGAACAATCCGCCGGGCCGTGCATGCTAAACAGAGCGCATCAATCCAACGATTCGAGACTTGCTCATGCACGCCACGCCCGCGGTGGGCGCGAAGACATTCGCGCTGTTCTGCCTAGCCAGCTTCCTGTTGTCACTGTCCTACGGCTCGACGTTTCTGCTGTCGCTGCTGATTCATTCGCGCGGCGGGAACGAGCATGATGCCGGCAGCGTGATTTCCATGGCGATGCTCAGCACGTTTGTGGCGGTGGTGTGTAGCGGGCATCTGGCCGATGCCGTGGGCGCGGCACGGGCTATCGCGGGGATGGGCGTGTTGCTGGTGGTGGCCAGCCTTGGGTTTGCGCTGACGCCGGGTGTTGGTCAAGGCCTGATGCTGTTCGGGCTGTCCCTGGGGTTGGGCTGGGGCGTGTTCTACACCCTGGGCCCGATCATCGTGACACTGCTGGTGGCGCCCCCTCAGCGGGCCAAATACTTTGCGCTGCTGTCGGGCAGCATGTTGAGCGGGATCGGTGCCGGCCCTTTGCTCGGGCGCGCCGCCAGTGCATTGGACCTGCCGCTTACAACGGCCTTCTATATTGCGGGGTTCGCCAGCCTCGCGGGCGTCGTGATGTTCTGGCGCCTGGGCGCACACCTCAACCATCACGCAAATGTGCCCACAGCGAGGATTTCCTGGGCCTCCAGCCGTCGAGTGCTGTCATCCAAAGCTGCATTCGCGATCCTGATGGTCGGCCTGGGTGGCTGTGTATTTGGCGGGCTGTCATCGTTTCAGACCAGCTATGCAGCGGCCCATGGGTTGGACTATTCGTTGTTTTTCGCCGGGTTCCTGAGTGCCGCCATCACCAGCCGCCTGTTGATCGCCGGCCACGTGGTCAAGCGTGATGCCTACCGGGCCGCCTGTGTGTTATCCGGGATCATGCTCGGCGCTATCGCACTGTTTGCATTTGGTGTCAGCGGTAACTTCAGCTACCTGCTGGCGGCTGCCATGCTGGGGGTGGGCTATGGCCTCACGTATTCCGTGATTAATGGACTGGTGGCCAGCGAGGCGCCGCCCGGCACTACGTCCCAGGCATTGCTGCTGTTCAGCCTGGCGTACTTTATCGGCGTGTTCGGGTTTCCCTGGCTGGCCGGCAAGCTCATCGTCGACTACGGCCTGCCGACGCTGCTGGCGAGTGTGCTCGGCGTGGCCCTGCTCAACTGGCTGATCACGGTGGCGCGGTTGATCTGGCGCCAGCGCTCGGCACATAAAATCTTACAGGTAACTTGATACCGTTCGTCGCCATCAAGGCACGAACCGGAAACGGGCGCGGACCAATAAAGGGTAAGGACATTAATCATATGGAGACACCCCATGAAGCATTCCAAGTTTGCCGCCCTCGCCCTCACCGGTCTGCTGTCCGCCGCCTCGCTGAACGCCTTCGCCGCGACCTCGTCGACCGGCAAGACTGACCCCGTCGGCAGCCCGCCAAGCCCTGCCACCCAGGAATCCCAGAATTCGATGGGGACCGGCCTCGACACCAATGGTGGCGCGATCATCGACAACGGCGCTGACCCACGCACCAAAGGCAACGATACCCAACGCCAGGCACCGGCAGCGGTGGGCAACGGCAAAATGGGCCCAGGTATCAGCAATGAGCCGAAGGTCAATAAAGGCGATGACAACAACATCCCCGGCGCACCGAAACAACCCGCGCCTTAATGCATCGATAGCAGCACTGACACCCGATCATTTCCCAGTGAAGAGGTACACATGAACGTCGATAGAAACCTTGAAAAAGAAGTCCTCACCCGCCTGCTGCACGCCCACCCGCACGGTTTGGGCAAGGAGGTTTTGGATAACTACCGCGGCGAGAAGGAGGTTGCCAGTGTCTTAGCCTTCCTGCAGGACCGTGGGCTTATCAAGGATGGGCATGTGACCACCGACGACGCCGGTGAATATTCGTTGAACCTGCCGATCAAGCTGACCGCGTCCGGTGTGGACGAGGCGCGCAAGTTGGAAGGTGAAAGCCGTCACTGATGCATGTTGCCTGGCCTGGCCCTGGCGACAGGGCCAGTGGCCGTAGTGCAATGCCGCTTGCAAGCAAAGCCACCGATACCGCCATACAGGCGCGCAAGGCTGCGCGTATCGAAGCGTGAGAAAGATCAGCCATTCAACCCCCTTGTGCTAGCGGGTTTGCTTGCGAAGGCGCAGTGACAGTCAACCAAGTTGTCGACTGACACCGCGCCTTCGCGAGCAAGCCCGCTCCCACAGGTTGAACTGATTTGCCAGTGAGATCAGCGGTGTGCCGACACCAGCAGCATCATCGGGCGCTCTTGTTCTTCCGCCAGTTCTGGCCGCGCCATCAGGTCCGCTTCGCTTGGGCCCCACTCCTCGATATGACTCAACGCAAACCCCGCCTGAATCAACAGATTGAGCAACGTGCCCAGCGTACGGTGCTGCTTGATCACGCCATCGGCCAGCCAGTTGGTGACGCGTGGCCCTTCGATTTGATAGCCATCCACCGGCCAACTTTTTCGGCCTTGATCATCGACCAGCCACCCAGGATTGCGCGGTGACATGAAAATAGGATGCTCGATGGAAAACACCAGTCGCCCGCCGGGCACCAGCGCCTGATGGATACGCTCGAACAGGCCCTTAAGGTCGACGATGTAATGGAAGGCCAGGGAGCTGTAGGCCAGATCGAATGAGGCCGCCGGCAGGTCAAGTTGCTCCAGGTCGGCAACCGTGTAGGTGATACCCGCTGCCGAGGTCATCTCTTTGGCCCGCGCCAGCATCTTGTGCGACACGTCCAGACCGAGCACGTGCGCAGCGCCCTGCTCCTGAGCCCAGCGACTGAACCAGCCATAGCCACAGCCCAGGTCCACCACGCTCAAGCCAGCCATCGCTGGCAGCTGTGCCTGCAACGCAGGCCACTCCGGCGCACCGGCCAGGCCTTCGACCGAGCGGCCCATCTTACTGTAGCCCTCGAAGAAGGCGGGCGTGTCGTAGATATTCTGCGTCATTGCGTTGCTCCGTGCTGAGGACCGCCTATTTTGCCAACAATGCATCCACTTCGTCAGCCCCGGGCGACGTCGCCGGGCCCCAGCGCGTGACCGCCAGCGCTGCCGCGGCATTGGCCCGGCGTGCCGCCGCAGCAGGCGCCAAGCCCTTGGCCAACCCGGCCAGAAACACACCGGCATGGGCATCGCCAGCGCCGTTGCTGTCCACCGCGTGCACCTTGAAACCCGGCACATGCTCCGCCTTTCCTTGACGGCTCACCCAGCAGCCATTGGGCCCATCGCGCACCACCAGCAAGGCTTCGGCGGGCAGGTGGCGATTGAGCGCCAGCAGCGCCTCGGCCAGCGTCCCGGCGCCGGTAAACGCAAGGGCTTCCGGGCCGTTGCTGGTCCAGATATCGATACGCGGCAGCAAAACAGTCATCAAGGCCGAATCCGGCGCCTTGACCAACGGCCCCGGGTCGAACACCACGGTGATTTCACGCGGCAGCGCCAGCAGCCAATCGAGCAAGGCCTGGGCCTTGCCTTCGAGCAACAAACTGTAGCCGCTGACGTACACATAATCGTCCGCGCGCGGTAACACGCCGGCCAAATCCTCAGCCCTCAAGTCACCTTCAGCGCCGATGTGGGAAATGAAGGTGCGCTCAGTGGTGGCCTCAGTCAGCGACACACACAAACCCGTGTCTTTATCGTCGCTGGCTTCCTGAAACATCTCCACACCTTCGGCCTGCATGGCCGCGCGGGCCAGGTCGCCGAAGCGCCCTGTTCCATGGCGCCCGAGGTAGACCACCGGCAAACCATTGCGCCGCGCGGCTGCCATCACGTTGAAGCCACCGCCGGCTTCGAAACTGGCCGATTGCGCCAGCACATCGCCGCCCGTCGCGGGCAAGGTATCGAGGGCCATGACCAGGTCGACGATGACCTGGCCGGTGTGCAGCAATCTAGACATTGGGGCTCTCTACTAACGCTGAACGACGGTCGGCCGCGCCGCCCATTACGGCATAACTACCGCCGGCCACCAGGAAGGTGACAATCCAGCCCAGGCCGTTGTGGCCCAGCCAGGAGTCGGACAATGGCCCGGCGAACCAGATGTTTTCGGCGGTGGTGCCGATAGTGGTGAAGCTGAAACCCAACACGATCGCCACCGCCCAGGCGCCGAATGCACGCCACTCCACGCCGCCACGGTACCAATAGGCACTGCTTGGGCTTACGTCCAACAGGTCCTTGGCGCTGTAGTAGTGGCGGTGAATCAGGTCGACCACGAAGATCCCGACCCACGCGGTGATCGGTACTGCCAGCAGCGAGATGAAGGTGATGAACGGGCCATAGAAGCTGTCGGCGATCAGCATGAAGTAAATCGAACCGGCGAAGATCGCCACAATATCGACGATGACCGCGTGCACGCGCTTGACCTTCAAGCCGAGGGTCAAGGTCGTCAGGCCCGCCGAATACACCGAAAGGTTGTTGGAGAGCAGCAGCCCACCAAACGCGGTGATCAGGTACGGCACGGCCATCCAGGTAGGGAGCATGTCGCGGATCGCGATGATCGGGTCAGTGGCCGAGGCCAGGTCGTTGTTGCCGACCGACAGCAGGCCGCCAAGGGTGATCAGCAGCACCAACGGAATCCCCGCACCAAACGCGGCAGAGGCCACCAGGCGCGCGGCCTTGACGCTGCGGTGCTGGTAGCGCGACATGTCGGCACCGGCATTGGCCCAACCGATACCGGTGCCGGCGGCCATGGTGCCGACGCCGATGATCATCGCGCTCAGCGGCGCCGGGGTGGCATTGAACACCGCGCTCCAGTCGATGGTTGCGCAGAGGAAGCCGCCGACCAGAATGTTCAACCCACCGAATACATAGGTAGCCCACTTCTGAATCACCAGCAGCGTGGCGTGGCCCAGGCCGGAAACAGACAAGGTCAGCAGCACGAAAATGGCGATGAATATCAGTGTCAGCACTGGTGCGCTTTTCGCCTCGACCGGCGAATGGAACAGGATCGAACACAGCGACAGCAGCACGAAGGCTGCAGTGGTGGTGTTGACGGTTTCCCAGCCCAGGCGCGACATCAGCGACACCAGGGTCGGGCCGATATTGCCACGCACGCCGAAAATCGCGCGCGACAGGGTCAAGCTCGGTGCACGCCCACGCCGGCCGGCGATGGAGATGATGCCTACCACCGCGAAGGAGCCGGCAGCGCCGAGAATGGCGACGATGATTGCCTGCCAGATTGCCAAGCCACGAAACGCCACCAACGTCGCGCCAAGCGGCAAGCCGAGGATGCTGATGTTAGCGGCAAACCACACCCAGAACAGTTGCAGCGGGTGGCCGTTGCACTCGCTTTCCGGGACCGGTTCGATACCACGTGTTTCCAGTTGCCCGGCGCTTTGGCCGGAAGAAGGGGTGCTCATGAGGGGTGCTCCTGGTGCCTGTATTGTTGTGGTTGTGGCAGATACTCAAAGCTTTAACCGGTCGTCCTGACTCACCTACGATTTAATGTGGGAGCTGGCTTGCCCGCGATAGCGGCCTTCCAGTTGATGCATCAGTGACTGACAGGTCGCTATCGCGGGCAAGCCCGCTCCCACCTTGATCTGCGGTGCTTAGCGCAGATCAAGCAGCCCCTGCACCAACGGCTGCAAATCCAGGCCGTTGACGGCCTTGACCTGCTCGATCATTGCTTCAGGCCAGCACTGCATCCCCAGGCACGCGCCCAACATGGCGCCGAGAATCGCGGCGATGGTGTCAGTGTCGCCGCCCAGGCTGGCGGCCAGGCACAGGGCCTCAAAGGCATTCATCGCGCCCACCGCCACTTGCTGCGCGAGGGCAAACGACACCACCACCGACTCCTGGGACGCGACGGAGGTGCCGATCAGTTCGTACAGCAAGTCGGCAAACAGGGCTTTGTCGCCGCTGCCGACGCTTAAAGTCCGCGCCCAACTGATGCGGGTGGAAATGCGTCCACCGGCAACCCAGTGACCATGGCCTTCGGCCTGCTGGGCGATTTGGGTGCCGATGTTCAGCGCTTCCCCCAGATCCACCCCGTTGATACCCGCCGAGACCACCGCCGCAACGGCCGCCGCGCTGGAAATACCCAGGCTGGTGTTGTGAGTGACCTGGCACGCCTGGATCACCGCCTGGATAAACTGCGCCGGATCGCTGACATCCGCGGCAATCCCCACAGGCGTGATGCGCATCGCAGCACCATTGGTGGTGCCGTAGCGCCCGGACTCTTCCGGGGTGTGGCCGGCGAGGATCATGTCGATTGCGCGCTTGGTCGACGGGCCGAGCAAATCCTGCGAACCCTTGGCGCGCATTACGGCTTCCCAATCGATCAGGCGCTGGGCGAGCACCGTCGGCTCGATCTTGCCTGCGCCTTCCACCAGCAACTCGCCGACCAGGATCGCCTGTTCAGTGTCATCGGTGATGGAGCCGGCCGGCATGTTTGGCGCGATGGGTTGGTCGGCGTCGGCGTCTTCCAGGGCGGTGATGGCACCGAAACGCTTTTGCACCTGCTCGCGGCTCAGGGACTGGGTCGGCATGCCCAGAGCGTCGCCCAGGGCCAGACCGTAGAAGGCGCCAAGGGCGCGATTTGCCGAGGTCATTTTGACGCTCCAAACTGCAGATGCAGGCGAAAGTGCAGCGGGTCGAGCAGACTTTCGACGTACTCCATGAAGCGCTCGCGGCGGTCGTAGGTGGTGCGCGAGGCCTTGAGAAACACGGTGCCGGGCGCGCGACCGAGCAACTCAGCGTCTGCATCGCTGAGGGGCTCGGCGCCGATCCATTGGTCACCTTCGGCGCCGATATAACCGTAAGCGGCCAGGGTAATGGTCAGGGAATCGTCGATCAGGCCCACGCGCGGCAAGCCTTCCAGGCCACCGGCAGCGGGCATCAGCGAGCGCTCCAGGGACACGGCAGTGCCGTCCGTGGTGCGCCGACGGCGGTCGAGGGCGATGAATTGGTCACTGCCGAATCGGCTGAGCAGGTCGGGACGGGTCACCGCCTCCAGACGCAGGATGTCAGTGATGACCCGCGCGCCGGTATCCGCCAGGGCCTGGGCCCAGCCGTTGCGTTGGTCGAGCACCATGCCGTCGAAGGTGACGATGGAGCCGACGCCGCTCTGGGTGGCGATGTAGTTGCGCCGTTTGAGTTCAGCCAAGGCTTCGCGCAGCGTGCCACGGCTGACCGCGAACTCTTCGGCCAACTGATGCTCGCCCGGCAGCAGGAAACCGTCGGCCATCACTCCGCCCTCGATACGGCGGATGAGCTCGTCGACGACGCGTTTTTTCTTATCAAATCGGACATGTCTAATCATGTACAAATTGATAACCGAAAGCGTCCAGTGCCAGCAAGTAAATTATTTCAGCGCGATGAAAAAACCCGCCTTAAGGCTCAAGGCCAATGCGGAAAAACTCCCCGCCGCTCCATACGCCAAGCCAGTTCTGACCGTTGATCGGACGACTGACCGCCAACTCGACCAATTGGTAAAAGGCGTTGCGATGCACGAGGGCTTCGAGGTTGGTGCGCACCCGCAGATAAGGCGCGGGTTCTTGGGTGACCGGGTCGATCACCACGCGCAACGGGTGTTCCAGCCCGGCTTCGACCTGTTCGTCGACATTGGTGGTAAAGCGCAGTACCTGGCTTTCGCCCTGCCCTTCGACTTCAAGGGTTAACGCGACAAACGGCGCATCATCGACGGTGATGCCGACCTTTTCCACCGGCGTCACCAGAAAATACGCATCGCCGTCGCGGCGGATGATGTTGGAGAACAACTTGACCATCGGCTTACGCCCAATCGGCGTGCCCTGATAAAACCAGGTGCCATCGCGGGCGATGCGCATATCGATATCGCCGCAAAACGCCGGGTTCCACAGATGCACCGGTGCCGGCCCCTTGCCCTTGGGCAGTTGAGCCAATAGATCATTGGCCTTGGCGGAATCGGTCATGGGCTCTCCCTTATTTACCTGTGAGGTTACTGATCACTCATGCCCAGCAGGCCTCGGGCGTACTTCGCCAGCGGGCGGGCAATCAGGTCTTCTGGCTTGTTGTCATGGAACGTCAGTAAACCGCCACGACTGCGAATACGTGCAGTATCAATCAAATACTGGGTGCTGGTCTCGATCAACATGATCTGGATGACGCCACTGTCGATCCCCACGCGGTCCAATGCCTGCTGATCGGTCCACTCATCGGCATTGCCGATTCGGTCATCGGCCGCCGCAAAACGGCAATACAGCAGGTAATGCGCACCCGCTGCACGCGCTTCGGCCATGGCTTGTTCCAGGCCTTCAGGCTGGCGGGCGCGGCGCACCATGGGGAAATATTCGACGAAGCCGTTAAAGGCCTCTTCGGCCACCACGTTAGGTCGCGGGTAGGCACTGCCCGGCGGTACGAAAGCGCCTTGGGCGATAAAGACAAAGGAGTCCGGCTGTATGCGAACGGACGCAGTACGGCGGGTATCACTGTGGTCCAGCAACCCAGCGTCGCTCATCTGATAGCGGGTGCCTTCGGCCATATCGCTGACGGTCATGCAACCACTCAGCGTCAACGACGCCAGCAACAAAACCAGACTACGCATCCCAATCCTCCAAAAGCCGGTGACGGAAAACCGGCGAATGGGCACAAGATGCAGAATCCGCGCCATCCAAGAACTACACACAACAAATGTGCGAGCAGGCATGTTGCCACAGGGTTCGGCGCACGTTTGGGCTAGCCGCCGATGATCTTCATGATCGTCGCACCACCGGAGAAGGCCACTTCCTGCTTATCGCCCAACGCCTTCACCAACAAGCCTTGCAAGGCCGGTAAAGCCTGGTGACGCGGTTTGTCCAGCAGGTCGCCGACGTAGTGACGATTGCTCGACGACAGGCAGCCATGCAACCAGCCGGTGGATGACAGCCGCAGGCGCGAACAGGTCCGGCAAAACGGCACGCTTTCGTTGGCAATCACGCCGAAAAAGCCTTTGCCCGGCACTTCGTAACGCACCGCAGTGGCGTCCACCGGGGCATTGGCTTGCAGGTATTCGTGGTGTTCGCCGATCAGGCTGAGCAATTGCTGCAGGCTGACAAATTGCTGCAGGAACGCATTGGAGTCCTTGGCCAGATGCCCCATGCGCATCAGCTCGATAAAACGCAACTCGTAGCCGCGCTCCAGGCAGTAGTCGAGCAACGGCATCACCTGGTCGAGGTTCTGCCCGCGCAATGGCACCATATTGACTTTGATTTTGATCCCGGCAGCGCGGGCCTGGTCCATGCCGTCCAGCACGGTGGCCAAGTCACCGCCACGGGCGATGCTGCGGAAAGCGTCGGCGTCCAACGTGTCGAGGGACACGTTGATGCGGCGAATGCCGGCGTCCACCAGCAGTGGCAGTTTGCGGGCGAGGAGTTGGCCGTTGGTGGTCAGGCTGATATCACTGAGACCCATCCCGCCCACCGCGCCCATGAAGGCTTCCAGCTTGGGGCTGACCAGCGGCTCGCCGCCGGTGATGCGCAGGCGCTCGATGCCCGCCGCTTCGATCAGATAAGCCACACCACGGGCCATGGCCTCGGCCGAGAGTTCGTCCTGGGCAGCCACCAACCGTTTGCCGTTGGGCACACAGTAGGTACACGCGTAATTGCAGGCTGAGGTCAGGCTGATCCGCAAATTGCGAAACCGCCTGCCTTGACGATCAACGATCATGGATCACTCCGGCAGAGGATTGTACGGGCGATCTAAAAGCTGACTTATAAATCAACTTTTAGCAAGGTCCTTGCCTGAGTATATTCCTGGGGTACTGCAACTGGCAGTAATTGATTGCGCCATCACTGTCAGGAATAGCTTAACTGGCAGGGGCGTCGCCGCTCTTCGGTTCAGCGCCTGGCAGTTCAGCGCTGTGCTTGCGCTTGTTGCCCATGCGCACGCCGATATCCATCAGGAACTGGAAGAAACCTTCCTGATCTTCCAGCACATTGCTCCAGAACGGCGAGTGGTACAGCGCAACCGCGCCGTGCACCAACGCCCAGGCGGCGCAATAGTGGAAATAAGGCGGCACATCTTCAAGCTTGCCTTCGCTGATGCGGCCCTTGATCAGCAAGGTCAGGCGTTCGAAGTTCGAGGCGCGGATCTTGTGCAGCTCCTCGACCATTTCCGGCACCTGATGGCCTTTGACCACCTTCTCTTCCAGGCGGTCGAACAGGCGATAGCGCTGCGGATCACGCATGCGGAACTCGAAGTAGGCGCGCGACAGGGCTTCCTTGTCCTTGTCCACATCAGCCGAATGCAGCAGTTCGTTCAAGTCGCGCTCGTAATCGAGCATCAGGCGCAGGTAAATTTCCGCCTTGGATTTGAAGTGCTTGTAGATCGTGCCTTTGCCGATACCCACGGCATCCGCAATCATCTCGACGGTGACACTGTCTTCACCTTGTTCAAGGAATAACTTGAGTGCGGTGTCGAGAATTTCCTGCTCACGGCGGCGAAACTCACGGACCTTACGGGGTTCTTTGTGCATGAGGAAGAGGTCTGCAAAGGTCGAAATAGGGAGGGTTGCGCAGGGCCACGGATACGCGGCGATACGATTTACCCGATGCGAGGGATTATCCCGACTGAACGGTCGTTGGGCAACGTCTATGTGAACCCGCAACGCACTTTACTTTCAACACGCCAACGATTTGCTCGCTGCCAGTCAGAAATAACACGCAACAACTGCCCCTGTGCACCTGCGCAATGAGAACTCAAGCGAAGCGCGCGTATTCCAAATCTGTTTAAAAAACGATCAGATGCGACTGGACTGAATCGGATACTGATCAATACTTGAACTGTCGGCGTGGCATCTCCCCCAAGTGACGCGTCGACCTGGGTACCGACGGACTGCGTGCCCTTGTTTTACTCCTAATGGTCTTAGCCCGGATTCACCCCCCAGAACCCGGGTTTTTTTTGCCTGCGATTTGCCTGCCTTACCCAGCGACGTGGGCCAGCGGGAACAACCGCTTGAAGTTCGCGGTGGTCTGCTCGGCAAAGCGCTCGTACGACTCGCCCCGCAGCATTGCCAGGTAATCCGCCACGTCGCGCACATATTCCGGCAGGTTCGGCTTGCCGCGATGGGGAATCGGCGCCAGGTACGGCGAGTCGGTTTCCACCAGCAGGCGGTCGGCCGGCACCTGACGCGCAACGTCGCGCAGGGCGTCGGCGTTGCGGAAGGTGACAATACCGGACAGGGAAATGTAGAAGCCCAGGTCCAGGGCGGCCTTGGCCATGTCCCAGTCTTCGGTGAAGCAATGCAGCACGCCGGCCTGGGGCAACGCCGCTTCACGCAGCAGGGTCAGCGTGTCAGCGCGGGCGCCACGGGTGTGGACGATCACCGGCTTGCCGGTTTGCTGCGCGGCGTGCAGGTGCAGGCGAAACGAGGCCTGCTGCAACTCGGCGGCCTCCGGCTCGTAGTGATAGTCCAGGCCGGTTTCGCCAATGGCCACCACTCGCGGGTGGTTGAGTTCGCCCAATAGCCAATCGAGGGCCGGCGCTTCACCGGGCTTGAGGTCCAACGGGTGGATGCCTACCGAGCAATCGACATCGGCATACCGGTCGGCCAGTGCTTTGACGTCGGCAGCGTTTTCGGCGCTCACGCCGATGCACAGGAAGTGCCCTACTCCGCGCTGGCGCGCTGCCTCAAGGGCGGCATCGAGGGAGCCGTCGTGCTGGGCAAGGTCGAGGCGATCAAGGTGGCAATGGGAATCTACGAGCATAGGAAGTTACGACTTGAGTCCGGAAAGTTGAGTCACGGAAAGTTGGCGGCCAACGATACACCCGTCGGCCACTGAAATTAACGCCGGCCGAGCAAGCCGACCCACTGCACCAACAGCGCTTCAAGCAGCAGCACGCGGTTGAGGTTGGCTTTGCCGAGAACCTTCTGGCGCTGGGCAAGAATCCAGTCCTGGATATTCAACACCTTGTCTTGCGCGCTTTTCTGCGCGAGGTACTGCACCACCTTGCGCATATCCGGCAGGCCCAAGCCGCTTTCATCCTGGGTCAACTGGTAGCGCAGGATCAGGCTCGACCAGTCGCAGAACCAGTCGAACAGCAACAACAAGGGAATGTCTTTCCAGGCGCCTTCGGCCAGTTGCGTCGCGGACTGCTCTTGCTTGAGCAGCTTTTTGACGCCCTCCACCACCAGCGCACGCTGCTCGCGCACGCCCTGGGCTTGCAGCTTCACGGCAGCCAGCGGTGAACCGGCGGCCAGGGTCAGCAGCTCGACGCGCTCTTCCTGCGAGCACTCAGGCAGCGCCTGGGCCAGCCACTGCAAACTCAGGGCTTCGCTCGGCAAAGGGCAGGCCTGCTGGACACAGCGGCTGCGAATGGTCGGCAACAAGCGGCTGGACTGATGGCTCACCAACAACAGCACCGTATCACCCGAGGGTTCTTCCAGGCTCTTGAGCAAGGCGTTGGCGGCGTTGATGTTCATCGCTTCCACCGGCTCGATCAGGACGACCTTGCGCCCGCCCATCTGTGCGGTCTGCACCACAAAGCTGACCAGGTCACGCACCTGGTCGACCTTGATCGCCTTGTCGGCCTCCTCGGGTTCCAGCAAGTAGTTATCGGGGTGGCTTCCGGCCTTGAGCAACAGGCAGGATTTGCACTCGCCGCAGGCTTCCAGATGAACCGGGCGCTGGCACAACAGGCTGGCCATGAGGCGCTCGGCGAGTGCGCGCTTGCCGATACCAATCGGCCCGTGCAGCAAATAGGCGTGGGCATGCTGGGCGCGGCCGGCCAATTGTTGCCAGAGACTGTCTTGCCATGGATAGGCTTCAGCCACGGGCGCGCTCCAGGAGTTGAGGTAGCAGCGCATCAATGGCTTGTTGTACCTGGGCCAGCGGTTGGGCCGCGTCCAGCACGGAATAACGTGCCGGCTCAGCCTTGGCGAGCGTGAGGAATGCAGCGCGCACGGCATCAAAGAACGCACGCCCTTCCAGCTCGAAGCGGTCCAGGCGACCGCGGGCACTGGCACGGGCCATACCGACTTCCACCGGCAGATCGAACAGCAGGGTCAAGTCAGGGCGCACATCGCCCTGAACGAAAGTTTCCAGTGCAGCGATGCGCGCCAGCGACAAGCCACGGCCACCGCCCTGGTAGGCGTAGGTGGAATCGGTAAACCGATCGCAAATCACCACCGCACCGCGCGCGAGTGCCGGGCGGATCACTTCAGCCAGGTGCTGGGCACGGGCAGCAAACACCAGCAGCAGCTCGGTGTCCGGGTTCATCTGTTCTTCACCTGGGGCCAACAGCACTTCACGAATGCGTTCGGCCAACGGCGTGCCGCCGGGCTCACGGGTCAGCACCACTTCAACGCCCTCGGCGCGCAAGCGCTCGGCCAGGTAATCGCGGTTGGTGCTTTTGCCGGCGCCTTCCGGGCCTTCCAGGGTAATAAACAAGCCAGTCACAGGCAGTCCTTAGTCAGAGTCATTGCGGGCTTTGCGGCGCAGCGGTGGCCGGCGCAGGCTCGGTCGGTTGTTCAAGCGGCGCTGGAGTCGGCGCATCGGCAGGTGGCGCCGAGTCTTCCGATGGTTTCACCAGCGGCGCTTGAGCCGGAGCATCGGCAGGCGCCGCCGGGTCTTCCGATGGTTTCACCACCGGCGCCGGGCTGGAGCGATAGTCGGCCCGGCGTTTGAGCTGAAACTCACGCACGGCGGCATTATGCGCATCCAGGTCATCGGAGAAAATATGGCTGCCATCGCCCCGGGCGACGAAATACAGGCTACTGCCCGACACCGGGTTCAACGCGGCGTGAATCGCCTCGCGGCCGACCATCGCGATCGGCGTCGGCGGCAGGCCGGCAATCATGTAGGTGTTGTAGGGGTTGGCTTCCTTGAGATGGGCGCGGGTCAACTTGCCGTTGTAGCGTTCACCCAGGCCATAGATCACCGTCGGGTCAGTCTGCAACAGCATGCCGATCTTCATGCGGCGCACGAAGACGCCGGCGATCTGCCCGCGCTCTTCCGGCACGCCGGTCTCTTTCTCCACCAGCGAAGCCATGATCAGCGCCTGGTAAGGGTCGGTGTACGGCGCATCGGCGGCGCGCTTGCTCCACTCCTGGGCGAGGACGTCGTCGAGGCGGTTGTAGGCCTTTTTCAGGAATTCGACATCGGTCATGCCGCGCACGAAGCGATAGGTATCAGGGAAGAAGCGCCCTTCAGGAAACACGCCAGGGTGACCGAGCTTGTCCATGACTTGGCTATCGCTCAGGCCCGACAAGGTCTGCACGATCTTTTCGTGCTTGGCCAGAGCCGACCGTACCTGCCGAAAGTTCCAGCCTTCGACCAGCGTCAGGCTGTATTGCACCACTTCGCCGCGCTGCCACAAGCCGATCAAGCCCTCCGCGGTCAGGCCAGGAGTCATGCGGTATTCGCCGCTGTGCAACGGCTGACCATCGAGGTTGAAGCGCCAGTAAAGACGTAACCAGAACGCACCATCAAGTACGCCGTCAGCTTCAAGGCGATTAAAGGTGCCCGTCGGGGTCGACCCGGCAGGCACATCGAGCAATTGTTCCTGGGTCAGATTCAGGGGCTGCTTCAGGGCAGAGTCGAGCTTCCAGGCAGAGAAGCCCAGCAGCAAGCCTGCCGAGACCAGGCCGATTTGCAGCAGTAAAACCAGTTTTCGTATCAACTCAAATATCCAATAGCGCGCGAACAATGCCCTGCAGTTTACGGGTGAGTGGCCCAACCGACCAGCTCATCGCAGCGCAGCCACGCACCGGCCAAATGCCATAAACGCTGTTGCAGACAAAGACTTCGTCAGCCTGCTGCAACTGCTCAAGGCTGATGTCGGCCACGGCCCACGGGATGCCCAGCGCCTGCGCCTGTGCCAGAACTTCCGCGCGCATCACCCCGGCAACGCCACAACGATTCAGATCAGCGGTTAGTAACAGGCCGTTGCGCACCAGGAACAGGTTGCTGAAAACGCCCTCAATGACGCGTCCGGAGATATCCAGCATCAAGCCTTCGGCATGCTCGGTATCTTGCCACTCAGCGCGGGCGATCACTTGTTCGAGACGATTAAGGTGCTTGAGACCCGCCAGCAACGGCTGCTCGGCCAAGCGAGTCGCGCACGGAAACAGGCGGATGCCGTCGGCTCCGTGAGCATGGGGATAGGTTGCGGGCGGACCGCCCTGCAAGATACGGCGCACCGGAGCGCCGGGGTTGATGCCATAACCGCGCAGGCTGTCGCCACGGGTGAGGATCAACTTGAGTACGCCGTCGCCCAGGGCGGCGGCATACGCCAACACCTCGCTGCGGATCAGCGCTTGATCCGCAACCAGGGCGAGCCGCCTGCAACCCTCAGCGAGGCGTTGCAGGTGACGGTCGAGCAGCACAGGCTGCCCGGCCTTTACGGCGATGGTCTCGAACAACCCGTCGCCATACGCCAGGCCGCGATCTTTCAGGGGCACGTTGTCCGCTGGCTGACCGTCGACCCAGCTGTGCATCACTCAGCGAACCGGCGGAACACCAGCGAACCGTTGGTGCCACCGAAACCGAACGAGTTGGAAATCGCCACGTCGATCGGCATCGGCTGCGCTTCGTGAGGCACGAAGTTCAGGTCGCAGCCTTCGTCCGGCTCATCAAGGTTGATGGTCGGTGGAGCGACCTGATCCTTGATCGCCATCACGCTGAAGATCGCTTCGACCGCGCCCGCCGCACCCAACAAGTGGCCGGTCATGGACTTGGTGGAGCTGACTGCCAGCTTGTACGCGTGCTCGCCGAACACCGACTTGATGGCTTCGGCTTCCGCCAAATCGCCGGTCGGGGTCGAGGTGCCGTGGGCGTTGATGTACTGCACTTGGTCAGGGTTGACCTTCGCATCACGCAAAGCGTTGGTGATGCAACGTGCAGCACCGGCACCGTCGGCCGGTGGCGAGGTCATGTGGTAGGCGTCGCCGCTCATACCAAAGCCAATCAGCTCGGCGTAGATCGTGGCACCACGCGCCTTGGCGTGCTCCAGCTCTTCCAGTACCAGCGCACCGGCACCGTCGGACAGTACAAAGCCGTCACGGCCCTTGTCCCACGGACGACTGGCGCGAGTCGGCTCATCGTTGCGAGTCGACAGTGCACGGGACGCGCCGAAGCCGCCCATGCCCAGCCCGCAGGCGGCCATTTCGGCGCCACCGGCGATCATCACGTCGGCTTCGTCATAGGCAATGTTACGTGCGGCCATGCCGATGCAGTGCGTGCCTGTGGTGCACGCCGTGGCAATGGCGTAGTTAGGTCCCTGTGCGCCCAAGTGGATCGACAGGAAACCGGAAATCATATTGATGATCGAGCCCGGCACGAAGAACGGTGAAATTCGACGGGGGCCGGAATCGTGCAAGGTGCGGCTGGTTTCTTCGATATTGGTCAAACCGCCAATACCCGAACCCATGGCCACGCCGATGCGCTCACGGTTGGCGTCGGTCACTTCCAGGCCGGCATTACGCACCGCCTGAAAACCGGCTGCCAGGCCGTATTGAATGAACAGGTCGAGTTTGCGGGATTCTTTGATCGAGAGATATTCCTCGACATTGAAGCCCTTTACCGAGCCGCCAAAACGGGTGGAATAGGCAGAAAGGTCCGTGTGTTCGATCAGACCAATACCACTGTGGCCAGCAAGAATGCCCTGCCAACTGCTCGGCACATCCGTACCCAGTGGCGACAACATACCCATACCGGTGACTACGACGCGTCTACGCGACACAGCACTCTCCTTTTTCTTGATGACGACACTTTGCTTCAGAGCTCACTTTGCTTCAGAGCTAAAGAAAAAACCGCACGCCGTTACAGCAGTGCGGTTTTTCCCTAACAGCAAGCGACGACTACAAACTATTACGCCTGGTGGCTAGTAACGTAGTCGATAGCAGCTTGAACGGTAGTGATTTTTTCAGCTTCTTCGTCCGGGATTTCGGTCTCGAATTCCTCTTCCAGAGCCATCACCAGCTCAACGGTGTCAAGGGAATCGGCACCCAGGTCTTCTACGAAGGAAGCAGTGTTGGTCACTTCTTCTTCTTTAACGCCCAGTTGCTCGGCGACGATTTTCTTGACGCGCTCTTCGATGGTGCTCATACCTTGTTTAACTCCTAATGGACAAATTCAGGCAGCTGGCCAGTGGGTAAGTGTATAGAAAGCCTTTTCAGCTTTTCAACTGAAAGCTTCACCCTTGTACCCGGCAGGCCACCTGCCTATAAATTAAGTTGCAGCTTTATAACGGATTTTAGACAGCTCGTATGACATTTTTTTGAAGCGATCCGTCACAATTTAACTCATGTACATCCCGCCGTTCACCGGGATTGTAGCCCCAGTCACGTATGCCGCACCGTCGGATGCCAGGAAAGTGACCACATTCGCGATCTCTTGAGCCTGGCCCAGACGGCCCAGCGGAATCTGTGTCAGCAACGCTTCACGCTGTGCTTCCGGCAGTTCACGGGTCATATCGGTGTCGATGAACCCTGGGGCCACCGAGTTGACCGTAATCGACCGCGAACCGACTTCACGTGCCAATGCACGGCTGAAACCTTCCAGACCGGCTTTGGCGGCTGCGTAGTTTACTTGGCCTGCGTTGCCCATGGCACCCACTACGGAGCCAATATTGATAATTCGACCCCAACGCGCTTTGGTCATGCCGCGCAAAACCCCCTTGGACAGGCGAAACAGACTGTTCAAGTTGGTATCGACCACGTCGTACCACTCGTCGTCTTTCATGCGCATCATCAGGTTGTCGCGGGTGATACCGGCGTTGTTTACCAGAATAGCCGGCGCGCCAAATTGTGCAGTGATCTGGGCCAATACCGCTGCAACCGATTCATCACTGGTCACGTTCAGCTCAAGGCCGGTGCCCTGCACGCCGTTTTCCTTCAAGGTCGCGGCGATACGCTCAGCGCCGGAGGCGGAAGTGGCGGTGCCGATCACAACAGCGCCCTGACGGCCCAGTTCGAGGGCAATCGCCTGGCCAATACCACGGCTGGCGCCGGTAACCAGTGCAACTTTACCTTGCAGACTCATGCAGGCTTCTCCTAATTTCAGGGTTCAGGCCAGCGCCGCACGAGCGGCAGCGAAGGCGTCAGGTGTATTGAGGTTAGCGGTGGATACGCCGTCGGCGCAGCGCTTGTTCAGGCCGGCCAGGACCTTACCCGGGCCACACTCAACCAGCTCGGTGGCGCCATTGGCAGCCAGGGTCTGGACCGACTCGACCCAGCGCACCGGCTTGTAGAGTTGCTCCAGCAGGTCGCGCTTGAGGGTGTCGAGGTCGGCGGCCACGGCCGCGCTGACGTTCTGCACCAGCGGGATCTGCGGCGCCTGCCAATTGATGGCGGCGATGGACTCGGCAAAACGCTCGGCAGCCGGGCGCATCAGCTCACAATGGGACGGCACGCTCACCGGCAATGGCAAGGCACGCTTGGCGCCACGGGCCTTGCAGCCTTCGATGGCACGCTCAACCGCCGCCTTGGCACCGGCGATCACCACCTGGCCAGGGGAGTTGAAGTTCACTGCGCTGACCACTTCGCCCTGGGCCGCTTCTTTGCAGGCCTCAATCACGACGGCATCGTCCAGACCCAGGATAGCGGCCATGCCGCCCTGCCCGGCCGGAACGGCTTCTTGCATCAACTGACCACGACGCTCAACCAGCTTGACCGCTTCAGCGAGGGTCAGGCTGCCCGCAGCCACCAGGGCGCTGTATTCGCCCAGGCTGTGACCGGCCACGTAAGCCGGGCGCGCGCCGCCTTCCGCCAGCCACAAGCGCCACAGGGCGATCGAAGCGGTCAGGATGGCCGGCTGGGTTTTATCGGTTTGATTGAGTTGCTCTTCCGGCCCCTGCTGGGTCAGTGCCCACAGGTCGTAACCCAAGGCATCGGAAGCTTCCTTGAAGGTTTCCAGGATCAGCGGATGTTGCGCGCCCAGCTCGGCCAACATGCCGAGGGACTGCGAACCCTGCCCTGGAAAGACGAATGCGAGGGATGTAGACATGTAACAAGCCCCTAATGATCTGGTCGTCAAAAATGCGTGCCCCTACGGTGGGAGCGCACGAAACTGACAAGTTGGATGGTCTATTGAACTGGCCGGTCACATTTAAGCACTCCCGGGCCAATTCGCCTAAGGCAACAGATCCTCAAGACGGCCGCGCAGGCGTTGCGGCAGGTTTTCCTGAATCTCGATCAGCGCCCGCGCAATCGCACTCTGAAAGCCCTGCACACCGGCCGAGCCGTGGCTTTTCACCACAATGCCCTGCAGCCCCAGAAAGCTCGCACCGTTGTGCCGCGCCGGCGCGAGGTCGGCCTGCAAGCGGCGCATCAACGGCAGCGCCAGAGCGCCGACCAAACGGGACGCCAGGCTCTGCTTGAACAAGGCCTCGATACGCGTGGCAATCATCGTCGCCAGGCCCTCGCTGGACTTGAGCAGGATATTGCCGACAAACCCGTCACACACCACCACATCCGCCTCGCCCCGGTACAAACCATCCCCTTCGACGAAACCGATGTAATTCAAGCCCCGAGCAACTTGCAACAGGCTGGCAGCGAGCTTGACCTGCTGGTTGCCCTTGATGTCTTCGGTGCCGATATTCAGCAGGGCTACACGCGGACGTGCCACACCCAGCGCCTCAGCGGCCACCGAGCCCATCACGGCGAACTGAAACAGGTGCTCGGCACTGCAATCGACGTTTGCCCCGAGGTCGAGCAACTGGCAATAACCTCGCTGCGTGGGAATCGCCGCGACCATCGCCGGCCGATCGATACCGGGCAGCGTCTTGAGCACATGCCGCGACAACGCCATCAACGCCCCGGTGTTGCCGGCACTGACACAGGCTTGCACCTTGCCATCACGCAACAACTCAAGCGCCACCCGCATTGAAGAATCAGGCTTGCCGCGAAGGGCGACCGCCGGCTTTTCATCCATGCCGATGGTTTCGCTGGCCGCTGTAACAGTCAGGCGCGCGCGATCTACCGCCGGATGGCTGGCAATCAATTCTTCAAGAAGGGAGGGTTGACCGACAAGGGTCAGGTGCAGCGAGGGCGTTGCAGACAGGCTGGCAATGCAGGCCTGAACAATGCTGCGGGGACCGAAGTCCCCGCCCATTGCGTCAATCGCGATGACTTGAGCAGACAAGTGATTACTCGTCAGCGCCCTTGTCGATCACTTTACGACCACGGTATACGCCTTCTGGCGATACGTGGTGACGCAGGTGAATTTCACCGGTGGTTTTTTCTACAGACAAAGTGCTCGCCGTCAGGGCATCGTGCGAACGACGCATGTCACGGGCGGAACGGGATTTTTTGTTCTGCTGAACAGCCATAATTGATTAACTCCTAAACGTTTGGGTCACGCTTTAACTGCGCCAATACACTGAACGGGTTGGACCGCGTTACCTCGTCCTCGCTCGGTTCGGCCTCGTCATCGAGACCCTCCGGCTGCTGGCATTCTTCCGGATGATGAGCAGGCACAATGGGCAAGGCGAGCAAAAGCTCCTCCTCGATCAGTGCATGCAGATCCAAAGGATCTTCGCCCAGTTCCAGCACGTCATAACCTTTCGGCAACGACTGGGTATTCGCACCCTCCTTCACCACGGCATAACTGCATTCGCTATGGATCGGCAGGGTGACCAGCTCAAGACAACGCTGGCAAACCATTTTGACTTCGGTGTCGATAAAACTGTGGATCACCACAGATTTACGTTCATCTCGTTCAAAAACAAATTTGGCCTGCACCGTACCGACAGTGTCGGAAAGCGGGTCGCAGAGTCTCTCCAAATCGGCCAGCAGCAATTCACCTTGAAGGGAAGTGCCACGATCTGCCAATTTGCGCGGGTCAACGTGAGGTGGAATCGGGTCATTCAACATAGGCGCAGCATTATAGGGATGCACCCGGCCATGTCAAAGGAAATTCAGCCCTGTGCGTCAGCCGGTCGCCCCGCTAGAATCCCTGGCTGCCTTGAGGAGACGCTAATGCTGCCTTTATTACTCGCATCCAGCTCGGTTTATCGCCGGGAATTGCTGAGCCGCCTGCACCTGCCGTTCATCTGCAGCTCGCCGGATATCGACGAAAGCCATCGCGCAAATGAGTCCGCGATTGAGCTGGTCAAGCGCCTGGCCGAAGAGAAAGCCCGCGCCCTCGCCAGCAGCCATCCCGGGCATTTGATTATCGGCTCCGATCAGGTTGCCGCACTCGAAGGCAGGATCATCGGCAAGCCCCACACGTTCGAAAACGCTCGCGAGCAACTGCTTGCCGCCAGCGGCAAGCGCGTCAGCTTCCTGACAGGCCTGGCACTGCTTAATAGCGAGACCGGGCATTGCCAGGTGGACTGCGTGCCGTTCACCGTGCACATGCGTGTGCTGGACGCCGAGCGCATCGAGCGCTACTTGCGCATTGAGCAGCCCTACGACTGTGCCGGCAGCTTCAAGGCTGAAGGGCTGGGCGTGAGCCTGTTTCAAAGCACCGAAGGCCCGGATGCGACCAGCCTTGTCGGCTTACCGCTGATTCGCCTGGTGGATATGCTGCTGGCCGAGGGCGTGCAAACCCCTTAAAACCCGCGCAAAACCAAACGTGGGAGGGGGCTTGCTCCCGATGGCGGCGGGCCAGTTACGAATAAGCTGGCTGATCCACTGCTATCGGGAGCAAGCCCCCTCCCACATTTATCGACACAGACCTTGAGATCTCAGCGCAGCGTCGGCCCCTGGAAGCCCATGTACAAGGCCAGTTTCTCCGCCACACTGGCGCCGAGCTTCTTGGAGAAGCGATCAAACGGCGATTCCTCAACCGTAAAATCCACCAACTCTTTCTCGCCAATCACATCGCGCGCCACCGAACTGGCACTGCCCAAACCATCGATCAGCCCCAGCGGCAACGCCTGCTCGCCCGACCACACCAACCCGGAGAACAGCTCCGGATGGTCTTTATCCTTCAGACGATCCCCACGCCCTTGCTTCACGCTCGCAATGAACTGACGGTGGGTCGTATCGAGCACGCCTTGCCAGAACTGGGTCTCGTCGGCTTTCTGCGGCTGGAACGGGTCCAGGAATGACTTGTGCTCACCCGAGGTGTAGGTGCGACGCTCCACACCCAACTTCTCCATGGTGCCGACGAACCCGTAACCGGCCGCCGTCACACCAATGGAGCCCACCAGACTGGCCTTGTCGGCATAGATCTGGTCAGCGGCACTGGCAATGTAATAGGCACCCGAGGCGCCCAGATCGGAAATCACTGCGTACAGCTTGATGTCCGGATGCAGTGCGCGCAGACGCCGAATCTCGTCATACACATAACCCGACTGCACAGGGCTGCCGCCCGGGCTGTTGATGCGCAGGATCACGCCTTTGACCTTGGGGTCTTCAAACGCGGCACGCAGGCTGCTGACGATATTGTCGGCGCTGGCTGACTCCTTGTCGGCAATCACCCCGCGAACTTCGATCAAAGCGGTGTAGTGGCTGCCACGGGTGGCGCCTTTCTCGATGTCCATCAGCGGACTGAACAACGCCAGCATGGCAAGCAGGTAAACAAAGGTCAGCAGCTTGAAGAAAATCCCCCAGCGCCTGGAACGACGCTGCTCCTGGACACTGGCCAGAAGCGTCTTCTCCACCAGCTTCCAGCTTTTGTCATCACCGCTCTCGGCCTTTTCGGGCGCTTTCCACTCGTCACTCATGCCATCAACCCCAGCAAAGACTTATTGGGCCCGGCTGAGCCAGGCCTGCAGTTCAGAAAAATGATCAATCGTCAGCCTGGGCTCATATTGCTGCAAGGCATCGGCAGCCTGGGCGCCGTAGCTGACCGCCACGCTGTCCATGCCAGCATTGCGCGCCATCATCAGGTCAAACGAAGCGTCACCCACCATCAATGCCTGGCGCGGCGCGACGCCGCAATGCTCCAGGATTTGCTCCAGCATCAGAGGATGAGGCTTGCTGGCGGTTTCATCCGCCGCGCGAGTGATGTCGAAATAATCTTCGAAGCCATGTGCCTTGAGCACCCGATCCAACCCGCGACGGGCCTTGCCGGTAGCGACTGCCAAGTGATAACCCTCGACACGAAAGGCCTCCAGCGACTGCAGGACACCGTCAAACAAAGGCGAAGGCGTGGCCTCCAGCGCAATGTAATGATCAGCGTAATGGTCGCGAAAGGTCACCAGCTCAGCGTCGCTGATCTGGGGATACAAGGTAAGGATCGCCTCAGGCAAGCCCAGGCCGATAATGCCTTTTACCGCCAGGTCAGTGCACAACTCGAAGCCCGAGCGGGTCGAGGCGGCATGCATTGACTCGACGATCCGACCAATGGAATTGCACAGGGTGCCGTCCCAATCAAAGATCAGCAGCTTGTAATCAAGGTGCGACACTCAAACGCTCCACGGTCTTGGCCCACATCTCGTCGACCGGTGCCTGCAGCTTCAGTTCGCCACCATCGGGCAACGGCACCGTCAGCATGTAGGCGTGCAGAAACAGGCGCTTGCCGCCCAGGTCGCGGATTTCCTTGGAGAAGTCCTCATCACCGTACTTGGTGTCGCCGGCGATGCAGTGACCTGCGTGCAGCGTATGCACGCGAATCTGGTGGGTACGACCGGTTACCGGCTTGGCCTCGACCAGGGTGGCGAAGTCACCGAAGCGGCGCAGCACCTTGAACAGGGTCAGGGCTTCTTTGCCCTCCTCGTCCACTTCGACCATGCGCTCGCCGGAGCGCAGGTTGCTCTTCTGCAATGGCGCACGCACGCTCTTAATGGAACTGGCCCAGTTGCCACGGACCAACGCCATGTAGCGCTTGTCCACGCCATCGCCACGCAAAGCGGTGTGCAGGTGGCGCAACATGCTGCGTTTTTTGGCAATCATCAACAGGCCGGAGGTGTCACGGTCCAGGCGATGAACCAGCTCCAGCTCCTTGGCATCCGGACGCAACTGGCGAAAGGCTTCGATCACGCCGAATGTCAGGCCGCTGCCACCGTGAACCGCAATGCCGCAGGGCTTGTTGATCACGATCAGTTTGTTATCTTCGAACACAATCGAGGCTTCAAGGCGCTGCAACAGGCCTTGGGCCAGTGGCACAGGCTCGTCGCGCTCAGGCACGCGCACCGGCGGCACACGGACGATATCGCCCGCCTGCAGCTTGTACTCGGGCTTGATCCGGCCCTTGTTCACGCGCACTTCGCCTTTACGCAAGATGCGGTAAATCAAGGTCTTGGGCACGCCTTTGAGCCTGGCCAGGAGAAAGTTGTCGATGCGTTGGCCGGCATATTCCGGCGAGACCTCAAGCAGCTGGACGCTGGGGGTCTGGGGGGCGGTAGTCGTCATGGCCGCGATGATAACAATTTTTTATGGAATTGAAGCACTTAATCATTGCTGCTATAGTCGCGAACGCCGCCAAAAGCGGCCTGGACAGAGGACTTGCGGCAAATTGCCGGCCCTGACCATCGCAATTCATCAGGACGCGAGGCCGTCCTACGGGGCTTTCGCCACCTTGGAAGGCTCGAGATTGTAACAAGCGCAGGTGACATGAGGCCTGAAGCGAGTGCAGAAAGCAGAGTGAATACTCGCGTTCTGCGCCGATATTTACGGCCAGTTCACAAAGTGCAGTCAGTCTTGAGCCAGACCATGGCGAATGCTTCGGAAACAACGCCTGTTAAGAGCTGAGTGAGAGCGCAATCGCCCACACCTAGTCTTGTTTAGCCATGAGCGTGGACTCCCCATTGGAGAACACGGTAAATGCCAACCCGCTGCGGATTCTGCGCGCGGCAGCACCCGAATTATCAGGGATACGTGTAGGGTGGAGATGCACAACCGTCGGACCGTGTAGCACTAGGCTTATATTTAGACGCTTCATCTCGTCCACAGTCGCCGGTTGATTCCTCCTCCTGACCTTAGCTTTTGTTGAAGTGGTGCCTTTGTCACCACCGCTAACAAGCAGGACGCGTCCGTCGCGATACCGGCCCACATTGGCGGGTTTTGCTGGACACTGGAGTGGCCAACCACTCTTGACGCACCTGACACCGACCGTGAGAAGTCGTGTGTGCCGAACGCCGTTTCCGGCAGCCCGGAAACCGACGGTACAACATGAAAAGAATGCTGATTAACGCAACTCAACCCGAAGAGTTGCGTGTTGCACTGGTAGATGGCCAACGCCTCTACGACCTGGACATCGAGTCCGGTGCACGCGAGCAAAAGAAGGCCAACATCTATAAAGGCCGTATTACTCGCATCGAACCAAGCCTTGAGGCTGCCTTTGTCGATTTCGGCTCCGAGCGCCATGGCTTCCTGCCCCTCAAAGAAATCTCCCGCGAGTACTTCAAGAAAGCCCCTGAAGGCCGCGTGAACATCAAGGACGTCCTGAGCGAAGGCCAGGAAGTCATCGTTCAGGTCGAAAAAGAAGAACGTGGCAACAAGGGCGCAGCCCTGACCACGTTCATCAGCCTGGCTGGCCGTTACCTGGTCCTGATGCCGAACAACCCACGTGCCGGCGGCATTTCCCGTCGTATCGAAGGCGAAGAGCGCAACGAACTGCGTGAAGCGCTGAACGGCCTGGTAGCACCGGCCGACATGGGCCTGATCGTTCGCACTGCCGGCCTTGGCCGCAGCAGCGAAGAAATGCAGTGGGACCTCGACTACCTGCTGCAACTGTGGACCGCTATCAAAGAAGCGTCCCTGGATCGTTCCGCGCCGTTCCTGATCTACCAGGAAAGCAACGTAATCATCCGCGCCATCCGCGACTACCTGCGCCAGGACATCGGCGAAGTACTGATCGACAGCGTTGAAGCCCAGGACGAAGCCCTGACCTTCATCCGCCAGGTGATGCCGCAGTACGCCAGCAAGATCAAGCTGTACGAAGACAGCGTTCCGCTGTTCAACCGTTTCCAGATCGAAAGCCAGATCGAGACCGCCTTCCAGCGTGTGGTCGAACTGCCTTCAGGCGGCTCCATTGTTATCGACCCGACCGAAGCCCTGGTGTCCATCGACATCAACTCGGCGCGCGCGACCAAAGGTAGCGACATCGAAGAAACCGCCCTGCAGACCAACCTGGAAGCGGCTGAAGAAATCGCCCGCCAGCTGCGCCTGCGCGATATCGGCGGCCTGATCGTGATCGACTTCATCGACATGACCCCCGCCAAGAACCAGCGCGCCGTGGAAGAGAAAGTCCGCGAATGCCTGGAAGCTGACCGCGCCCGTGTGCAGGTTGGCCGTATCTCGCGCTTCGGCCTGCTGGAAATGTCCCGTCAGCGCCTGCGCCCATCCCTGGGTGAAAGCAGCGGCATCGTCTGCCCGCGCTGCAACGGCACCGGCATCATCCGTGACGTTGAATCGCTGTCCCTGGCGATCCTGCGCCTGATCGAAGAAGAAGCCCTGAAAGACCGCACCGCCGAAGTCCGCGCGCAAGTGCCGATCCCGGTTGCAGCCTTCCTGCTCAACGAAAAACGCAACTCGATCACCAAGATCGAACTGCGCACCCGCGCCCGTATCGTCATCCTGCCGAACGATCACCTCGAAACGCCGCACTTCGAAGTGCAGCGCCTGCGCGATGACAGCCCGGAAGCCCACAGCGGCCAGTCCAGCTATGAAATCGCTGCTGCCGCTGCGGAAGTCGAAGAAGTCCAGCCGGCCGCCGCAACCCGCACACTGGTTCGCCAGGAAGCTGCCGTGAAGACTGCACCGGCGCGTGCCAACGCACCGGTTCCGGCCGAAGTGGCTGCACCGGTTGCCGCCCCTGCCGCCATGCCTGAGCCAAGCCTGTTCAAAGGTTTGGTGAAGTCGCTGGTGAGCCTGTTCGCCACCAAAGAAGAGCCTGTCGCTCCGGTTGTGGTTGAAAAACCCGCCGCCGAGCGTCCGGCCCGTAACGAAGAGCGTCGCAACGGTCGCCAGCAGAGCCGTAACCGCAACGGTCGCCGTGACGAAGAGCGCAAGCCTCGCGAAGAACGTGCACCGCGTGAAGAACGCGCGCCACGTGAAGAGCGTGCACCTCGCGAAGCCCGTGAAGAAACCCCGACCGTAGCCCGCGAAGAACGTGCACCGCGTGAAGAGCGCGCACCACGTACTCCGCGCGCCCCGCGTGAAGATCGCAAGCCACGTGGCGAGCGCGAAGAACGTGTGCGTGAACTGCGCGAGCCGCTGGACGCCGCACCGGCCGTTGCTGCCGAAGCTGCCAGCGAAGAGCGTCCGGCTCGCCAGCCGCGTGAAGAACGCGCCCCACGTGAAGAGCGCCAACCGCGCCCACCGCGTGAAGAGCGTCAACCACGTGCCGAGCAAGCCGCTGCCGCCAGCGAAGAAGAAGTGCTGACTGGCGAAGAGCAGTCGCAGGAAGATGGCCAGGACAACGCCGAAGGCGATCGTCCACGCCGCCGCTCCCGTGGCCAGCGTCGTCGCAGCAACCGTCGTGAGCGTCAGCGTGATGCCAACGGCAATGTGATCGAAGGCTCGGAAGAGACCGGCGAAAACGGCGAAGCTGCAACCACAGAGCCGACGGGCGCCGAACTGGCTGCTGGCCTGGCTGTGACCGCCGCAGTTGCCAGCAGCGTAATCAGCGCACCGGCTGAAGCCCAGGCGCATGAGCAAGCTGAACGCGCTACCGCTGCTGTCGAAGAGACTGCGGCTGTAGAAGCGCCGGTTGTTGAAGCGCCAGTTGCTGAAGCCCCGGCGGTTGAAGCCCCTGTCGTCGAAGCAACCACCCCGATCGAAGCCCCAGCGGTTCCGGAAGTGGAAGTTGCGCCGGTTCGCGAAGCCCAACCCGAAGTGGAAGTGGCTGCTGTTGAGCCTGCACCAGTGGTTGAAGCTCAGCCAGTGGTTGAAGCCGCTGTTGAAGCCCCGGCTGTCGAAGAAGCTGCCCCGGCAGTGCGTGAAGTTCGCGAAGAACAGACCGCCTTCCAGTGGACGGCCGAACCCGCTGCACCGGTTGAAGCGCCAGCACCTGCCCCCGTGGTAGAAGAAGCGCCTGCACCGGTTGCCGAAGTGGTTGCCGAACCAGCCCAAGTGGTTGAGCCTGCACCCGTGGTTGAAACGCCAGTGGTTGCCGAAGTCGCAGCGCCGGTGATTGAAGCAGCTCCCGTTAGCGCCCTGACCGAAAATGGCCGTGCGCCGAACGACCCACGTGAAGTGCGTCGTCGTCGCAAGGCAGCTGAAGCTGCCGCTGCTGCAGCCGCTGCCGCACCGGCTGCCGAAGTGGTCGAGGCGCCAGCCCCTGCCGCAGAAACAGTGGTTGAACATGCCCCACTGGCACTGGAAGCAGAGCACGAGCCTAAACCTCTCGTCTGATCGCCAGCGCTACTAAAAAGCCCCGTCAGGTAACCCTGGCGGGGCTTTTTTTTGGCTACTGCTCTAATGCACGCAAGGGTTGATCACGCGACTGAGCGACAGGCACTACTTATTCACAGGCACCAAGTCGAAACGATTGACCTGGTATTGAAAAAGCAAACAATCCGGCCCCGCTCTACACCCACTGAAGTGCTTTAGCCCCGCAGGCAGCCAGTAATAAGAGCCTGGGGGATAGTCAACTGTTTTGCCGTCGATAATTGCGTAGAACGTCCCCTGAAGCACCACTGTCGGCAGCGCTTGCGTGTGACGATGGTAAGGATTATCTCTGCCACCGGGAAACCTTACGAAGGCCTCATAAGGCCCATTGCCCAAGAGATCGCCTTTCACATTGGCATAATAAATCCCCTGGCTACCCGGAACCTCCTTCCACACAAGAGCAGAGACGGGCTCAGAAATAGGGTCGTTCGGTTCTGGGGGCGGTATATAAGCCAATGCCGCCGTAGAGAGCATGAGGGTTGCGATAGCTACTTTAATTTTTGTCATAAAGGCACTCACCGTAAATTAATTACGCCTCAGCCTAAACGGGGAAATACTGCCACTTCAGACCCTGGACAGTCAGACAATAAAAGCTTTCCGCCTCTGAACTGACGGCAGGAAGTATGACTAATAACAGAGCTTGCCAGCGGCCCGCTTCATTAGTCACCTGGAAGTCTAGAAGAGGAAAAAACAAACGCCACTGTCGATCACATCCCGTAGTGCAACAACGTGGGCACATCTACATCCCACAGGATCCCTGGGTCATCGACGGCAACTTCTCGCAGGCCCGCACTGGCAAACAGCGGCTTGGCCCCACGGTCTCCGGTCAGCGCCATCAAAGCAGGGCCGAACGAACGTCCAAACGCGACGGGATGCCCATACTGACCGCAATGCACAGGCACGCTGATGTCAGTCTCCTCCAGCGCGGCGATCACTTGCTCAATACTGGAAGGCAAGATAAACGGCATGTCTCCCAGCACTATCAGCCACCCCTCAGCCGTAGCGCTGGCCGCGACAGCTGCCGCAATACTGTCGCCCATGCCGGATGAATGCAGCAACAACACCTCACACCCGTAGAGCTGCGCCAGGCGAATCACTTCAAGCCGCTCTGGCGTGGTCACCACCCACCGCGCTACGACACGCTCAGGCAAGGTCATCAGCACTTGCTCGATGACCGGCCGCGTCACGCCATCGCGCCCCACGCAACGGGCCAGTAACTTATCCTGATCAACGCCGGCTTCAGCACGAAAGCGGCTGCCCTGCCCCGCTGCCAGCACAATCGCCGTAACCATTACTCAGCCACCACCGGCAGCGGTTTCTTCTGCACCGGCGCCACGCCATTTTTGATCGCGACAATTTCCGCCATCAGTGACAAGGCAATTTCGGCCGGTGTGTGGCTACCGATATGCAGACCGATCGGCCCATGCAGACGTGCAATCGCCTCCGCCGACAAACCCAGCGCTGCCAGGGTTTCCCGACGTTTCTGCGTATTAACCCGCGAACCGAGGGCGCCAATGTAGAACGCCGATGAGTTCAGCGCCGTCAGCAGCGCCATATCGTCCAATCGAGGGTCGTGAGTCAGGCAGACGATGGCCGTGCGCTCATCCGTCTGGATATTCAATACCGCCTCATCCGGCATGCCGGGCACAAAGCGGCCATGTTGTTCTTCCCAGCCGTAGACGAACTCTTCGCGCGGGTCACAGATCAGCACTTCGAAATCCAGCAAGCGCGCCATCTCGGCCACGTAACGCGACAGTTGCCCGGCACCGATCAACAACAGGCGCCAGCGTGGGCCGTAGATAGCGCGTAAGCGTTCGCCATCAAACGTCACCGTGTCGGTCTTGCTCGCCGCACCCAGGCTCACGTGGCCGGTGGCCAGGTCCAGCTCGCGGGCGACGATTTCATGCGCTTCGCAACGCTGCAGCAGCTCAGCGACCCAACGCCAGTCGTCCACCCGCTCTTCCGTCAAGCGCAACGTGCCGCCACACGGCAGGCCAAAACGCGCCGCTTCATCGCGGGTAACGCCGTAGGTCACCAACTGCACCGGCGGGCCGTCATCCACCCAGCGGCCGTCCTGCAACCGCGCGATCAAGTCATCCTCAATGCAACCGCCGGACACCGATCCGATCACCACACCATCACCGCGCAAGGCCAACATCGCCCCCGGTGGACGCGGTGCACTGCCCCAGGTCTGAACCACGCTGTACAACAGCACTCGCTGCCCGGCGCGGCGCCATTGGAGCACGCTGCGCAGGACATTCAGATCCACGCTATCCATCCAACCTCCGCCGCGTTATTGAAGAGCTATTGATTGACTGTAAAGCAAAAGATTCCAAAAGTGATCGGGTACAAACGCAAACGCCCCGAACAAGTCGGGGCGTTTGTGAGTGGCTTCGGCGTCAGTTCACGCCATCTACCTGTTACTTCACTGCAGCAGGCGCAGGACCTTCGGCCACACCCAGGTCATCTTCCGGACGGGTGTCGGAGATGCCGGTACCGCCGGATGCCAACTCGCTCTGCAGCTTGTCGGTGTCCAGTTCGTTGACCCACTTGGCCACAACGATGGTGGCAACGGCGTTACCCACCAGGTTGGTCAGTGCGCGGGCTTCGGACATGAAGCGGTCGATACCCAGGATCAGCGCCAGGCCGGCAACCGGCAGGTGACCAACGGCCGACAGCGTCGCGGCCAGCACGATGAAGCCCGAGCCGGTCACGCCTGCAGCGCCTTTGGAGGACAGCAGCAGCACCAGCAACAGGGTGATCTGGTGGGTGATGTCCATGTGGGTGTCGGTCGCCTGGGCGATGAACACGGCAGCCATGGTCAGGTAGATCGAAGTACCGTCGAGGTTGAAGGAGTAGCCCGTCGGAATCACCAGGCCTACTACGGATTTCTTCGCGCCCAGACGCTCCATCTTGATCAGCATGCGTGGCAGTGCGGATTCGGAGGAGGAAGTACCCAGTACGATCAACAGCTCTTCACGGATGTAGCGAACCAGCTTCAACACGCTGAAACCGTGCGCGCGGCAGATGGCGCCCAGCACCACCACCACAAACAGGATGCAGGTGATGTAGAAGCAGATCATCAGCTGGCCCAGCTGCACCAGGGAACCTACACCGTAGGCACCGATGGTGAACGCCATGGCGCCCAGGGCACCGATGGGGGCGAGCTTCATGATCATGTTGATGATGTTGAACATCACGTGGGCGAAGCGATCGATGAAGTCCAGCACCGGCTTGCCGTAGGCACCCAGGCGATGCAGGGCGAAACCGAAGATCACCGAGAACATCAGCACTTGCAGGATGTCGCCGTTGGCGAAGGCACCGACGATGGTGTTCGGGATCACATTGAGGATAAAGCCAACCACGCTCTGGTCTGCACCAGCGGTCACGTAGGCCGCGACTTTAGAGGCGTCCAGGGTCGCTACGTCGATGTGCATGCCGGCGCCCGGTTGCACAACGTTGACGACGACCAGGCCGATCAGCAGGGCGATGGTGGAAACTACTTCGAAGTAGAGCAGCGCGTAGCCGCCGGTTTTGCCCACCGATTTCATGCTCTGCATGCCGGCGATACCGCTGACAACGGTGCAGAAGATGATCGGGGCAATGACCATTTTGATCAGCTTGATAAAGCCGTCACCCAGTGGCTTGAGGGCCACGCCGGTCTGCGGGTAGAAGTGACCGAGCAAAATACCGATAACGATTGCAACGATCACCTGGAAATACAGGGATTTGTAGATTGGCTGACGAGTCGTCATTGCAAAGTTCCTCAATCGCACCGTGTGGCAAAGATCCGCCATTGCCAACGACACTTGAATTGCGAACCCTCCTGCACTGGAGGGATTTGTTGTTTGCGAGGCCGGGTCTGTAGGAACAAGCCTGCGCTGTAATCCTTATCGCAAACGCCGTGCCACTTTGCTTAAAATCCCTGAAGGCCTTTAGACATCAGGGCTGGGGGTTTTCATGGCCTCGCCAGGGCCGCGCATAACGTGGCGGAAATCCGCCCACTCACCCAATCCCGTCCTACAATTTGGCGGATATCCGCCTTGTCGCCCCGCTCGGTGATGACTAACATCCGTCACTCCATGGACGAGGCCCTCACATGCGTGAACGTACCATCGCCAGCCACTACGCCCGAGCCGCCCTCGGCGGTGCGCGCCGGGCGGGTTACGACTATTCGGGTTTGTTGCTGCAGGTGGGCATCACGCCGGAGCTGCTCACCGAACCCCGCGCCCGCATCGCCCCGGAACAATTCACCCGGCTCCTGCAAATGCTCTGGCTGGCGCTGGACGACGAATACCTGGGGTTTGCCGAAGGCCCGAGTAAGCGCGGCACCTTCGCCATGATGTGCCACGCGCTGATTCATTGCCGCACCCTGGAGAAGGCTCTGGAACGCGGCTTATTATTTTATAGCCTATTCCCACAGGGTCCGCGCTGGCAGCTGACAAAAGAAGGCGAGATGGCTCGCTTGAGCCTGGACGATTCGCAACTGTGGGACCCGGACCACTTCCTCAGCGAATGCCTCCTGGTGATCTGGCATCGCCTGGGCAGTTGGTTGATCGGCCAGCGCATCCGGCTCCATCAGGCAACGTTCAGCTACTCAATGCCGACCCATGCCGGCGAATACGACCTGCTCTTCCCCTGCCCTCAGGTCTTCGGTGCGCCGCGCAGCAGCCTGGTGTTTCCCAGTCGCTACCTGAGCCTGCCGTTGCTGCAGGACGAGCGGACCCTCAAGCACTTTCTGGAGCGCTCCCCCGCCGACCTGCTGTCCCGGCCGGATGAAGGCGACAGCTTGAGCAGCCAGTTACGCCGTTTGCTCAGCCGCGACCGCAGCCCTTGGCCTGACCTTGAAGCTGTCGCGCAGCACCTGCACATCAGCGCGCAAACCCTGCGCCGGCATTTGCGTGAAGAAGGCACCAGCTTTCAGGCGCTCAAGGATGAGTTGCGCCGAGACATCGCCATCTACCATTTGGGCCGCGCAAATTTGTCTTTGCAGGCGATCGCCGAGCAGCTGGGTTTTTCCGAACCGTCAGCGTTTCATCGGGCGTTCAAGAAGTGGACGGGGCTGACGCCAGGGGCGTATCGGGCACAGGAGAGCTAGCGGGGTGTTAGCTGGGCGGGGCGGGGCTCATCGCGGACAAGCCCGGCTCCCACCTTTAATGGGTGAATACCTTCAAAATGTGGGCGCTGGCTTGCCAGCGATGAGGCTGGTACAGCCGCTGCACATCAAATACCCGGGAAGTGAATCCGGAACGCCGCGCCACCCAGCGGTGAATCGCCAAGCGTCAGGCGCGCGCCATAGCTTTCGATGATGTCCTTGACCACTGCCAGGCCGATGCCCTGCCCCGGGTGCTGGCGATCCAGCCGCTCGCCCCGTTGCAGAATCCGCGCACGCTGATCGGGCGGCACGCCTGGGCCGTCATCTTCAATGCACAACTCGGTGCCTTCGAGGTTTTCCACCAGGCTGATGCGCACTTCGCTCAGGCACAGGCGATAAGCGTTTTCCAGCAGGTTGCCGAGCATTTCGAGCAAGGCGCCTTTCTCGATCGGCACATCGCATTCCGGCGGTAAGTCAAAAGACACGGTGACGCGTTTGTCGCGGTAAACCTTATCGAGGGTGTCACACAGGCTTTGCAACACTGGCTCAAGACGTACCTGGTGACGCACCAGGCCACTTTTGCGCAAGCTGGCGCGCTGCAATTGATAGCCGATCTGCTGGCTCATGCGTTCGATCTGCGATTGCAAGACCCAGGCTTGACCACGCTCCTCCGGCCGCTGGGCCATGTCTTCACTCACCCCCTGCAGCACGGCCAGCGGGGTTTTCAGGCTGTGGGCCAGATCGTCGAGGGAATCGCGGTAACGCGCACGTTGCTCACGCTCGCTGTGCAGCAAACGGTTGAGGGAGCCGGTCAGGCGCAGCAGTTCGCGGGGGTGTTCTTCGGTCAGGCTTTCGCGGGTGCCGCCTTCGATCTGGTCAAGTTCCTGGCTCAGGCGCCGCAGGGCTTGCAAGCCCCAGGTCAGGCCCAGCCACAGCAGGGTCAGCAATACGAGCAAGGCCGCGCCAAACCCGAGGTAGAGGTTTTCCTGCAGGCCTTCAAGGGTCAATTGGTATTCGCGCACCGGTTGCAACGCCACGATACTGAACGCCGCACTCTTGCCGCCCAACAGCTTGACCTCCACGTCATACACGAAGAACTCCTGGCCACTGGCTTCGCGGATACGCGCAAACTCGTTGCCACGCCCGTCATAGCGCGGCTTGTAGTTGATGTTCTCTTCCTGGGTCGCCCGTGAGCGCCACACCAGATGGCCTTCTCGGTCGTAGATATAACCGAGCAGACGGCTGTCAGTGAGGTTGAAGCGCTCGTCCGGCAACTGCGCCGGCATCAGCAGGCGGTTGTTTTCGACCCGCGCGGCGGAAATCAGGGTGGTGACGTCCGACGCCAGGCGCTGCTCGATGGAATCCTGCAGCGCCAGGCTGAACGCGCCTTGCATGGCCGGCAACAAGCCCAGCATAAACAGCACGGCCAGGGTGGTGGCCGCGAGCATCAAGCGCACACGTAGCGAGCGAATCAACGGCAGCGCTCATTGAACAGGTAGCCCAGGCCACGCACGGTGTCGATCGGCTTGAACCCGGCCGGGCCTTCCAGCTTGCGGCGCAGGCGCCCGACCAGCACTTCGATCACGTTCGGATCACGCTCGTCGTCATCGGGGTAGAGCTGTTCCATCAAGCGGTCCTTGGCCACCACCTGCTGATGGTGACGCATCAAGTATTCGAGAATCCGATACTCGTAGGCAGTCAACGCCAGCGGTTGCTCATCCAGGGAGGCTTGCTTGCGATTCAGGTCCAGCAGCAGCGGCCCGGCGACGATGGTCGACTGGGTAAACCCGCTGGAGCGGCGCAGCAAGGCGTTCATCCGCGCTTCCAGTTCTTCGAACTGGAACGGCTTGACCACGTAATCGTCGGCGCCGGCGGCCAGGCCTTCGACCTTGTCCTGCCAGTTGCCGCGCGCGGTGAGGATCAGGATCGGGAAGGTCTTCGCCTGGCTGCGCAGTTGGCGGATCAGGTCCAGGCCGCCCATACCGGGCAGGCCCAGGTCGATAATCGCCAGGTCGTGGTTGAATTGCCCGGTCTGGTACAGGGCTTCCTCGGCATTGGCCACGGCTTCGACCACGTGACCGCTGTCAGTCAGGCGAGTGAACAGGTGATGACGCAGCAGCGCCTCATCTTCCACGACCAGCAATTTCATAAGGCTCTCCAAGGCGATTCAACTGTCCGACAGGGGAATATCATAGCGGCCCTGCAAGTCTTGCGGGCGCAGTTTAATGCCATTGTATTGGCCCGTCAGGTATGTGTAGCCGGTGCGATAAGCGGGCTGCGGCGTGACTTGCCCCAGAAACTGCCCCCACGGCGCGGCCTGACTGCCCGCATCGTCGAAGCTGACACGATGGATCAGGTTGCTGGATTTTTTGGTTTTTTCGCCACCAAATGCTGCAAATGCGCCGTCCGAAGCCTGGACCCCGGCTGTAGCACTGAGCATGGTTAACGCCAACATCAGCTTTTTGATCGCAGTCATGGTGCTTACCTCTACGCGTTTGGCTGTTGAAGCCAGACTACGCAGGCGCCCCTGAACTCCCCCTGAACAGGCTCTGAACCTGGCCTGAACCGTTGCGGGCTATCCACTGGCGTGCCAACTCGGCAAAATACCGCACATGACGCCCTTACCCGCTTGCTGCACCCCACTCGATGCCCACTGGCCGCTGCCCGTTCCATTACCAGGCACGGTGTTCCTCAGCACGCGATTCGACCCGGCCTTATTGATCGCCGACGATTTTCAGCGCAGTGCCGTGCCGCCGCCGCCCAGCATCCAGCGCTCGGTGGCCAAGCGCCAGGCAGAATTCCTCGCCGGCCGCCTGTGCGCCCGCGCGGCATTGCAACAGCTTGATCAGCTCGATTGCGTACCGGCCATCGGCGAAGACCGCGCGCCGGTGTGGCCCGGGCATATCAGCGGCTCGATCACCCACAGCACTGGGCATGCGGCAGCGATAGTCGGGCACAAGGCACAATGGCGCGGGCTGGGCATGGACCTGGAGAATCTGCTGACACTGGAACGCGCGGAGCGCCTGGCCGGGGAAATTCTCACCACCGATGAATTGCAGCGCATGGCCGCGCTGCCGCGTGAGCAGATCGCCTTACTGGTAACGCTGACCTTTTCGGTCAAGGAAAGCCTGTTCAAGGCGCTCTACCCGATCGTGCAGAAGCGCTTTTACTTCGAGCATGCCGAGGTGCTGGAGTGGTCGGCGGCCGGGTATGTGCGGCTGCGGTTGCTGACGGATTTGTCTGCACAGTGGTGCCATGGCACGGAGTTGGAGGCGCAGTTTGTGGTGGATGGGGAGCAGTTGTTGAGCCTGGTGGCTATCAGCGCCTGATCCAGCGTTATCGCAGGCAAGCCAGCGCCCGCAGGAGAATGCATTCCAACGGTGGGCGTGGGCTTGCCCGCGACAGCAGTGTCAGGGTTTATCCTGATCCCGCGGCCAACTCAGGCTAAAGCACGCCCCGCCCAAATTGTTGCTCTTGCTGATCAACGCCCGTCCGCCGTGCCAATAGATAATCCGTCGCACAATCGACAAACCCAGGCCATGCCCGCCCGATGCACGGGTGCGGCTGTCGTCCAGACGCAGGAAAGGCGTAAAGATCCGCTCCCAGGCGCTTTCCGGCACACCGGGGCCGTCGTCTTCCACATCGATGCGACAACGCACCTGGCCCACCTGATAGCTGATCAACACCTGGCCCTGGGCATGGCGCATGGCATTGCTCACCAGGTTTTGCAGGGCCCGGTGCAAGTAGCGCGGCTCGGCGTCGACCCAGGCGTCATCCCAATGTGCCGAAGACAGGCAGATGCCCCGGGCGACGTTGACCTGCGGGCGCAGTGGCGATAATTCGCCGATCACCTGATCCAGTAACGCATTGAGGTCGACCCGCTGGAAATTCAGCGCCGGTGCGCCTTGCTCCAGGCGGGCATAGGTGAGCATTTCGTCGACCAGGCCATCCAAGTCCTGGATATCGCTGTCCATGCCTTCCAGATATTTGCGCCGCGCCTCGGGAGTGGCGGCATCGCCGATCATCTCCAGACCAAAGCGCAGGCGTGCCACCGGGGTGCGCAGCTCGTGGGACACCGCACGCACCAGCTCGCGCTGGATCGCCAGCAATTGCTGCAAGTGCTCGGCCATGCCATTAAAGGCCGCGGCCAAGCGCCCCACCGAGTCGGCACCCCGAGCCGGGACACGCACCTCAAGGTTGCCTTTGGCGATGCGGGTGGCCGCCGCTTCCAGGCCTTTAAGGCGTCGCTCAAGCTGACGCACCAATAAATAGACGATCAGGCCGATCAGGGTCAGGCTGATCAGCGCGATCAGGATCAGCCATTGCGGCGGGTAAGGGCTCATTTGATACAGCGGGCCGATTTCCAGTACCCACGGCGTACCGACCATGCCGGCAAACACGCGGATTGAATCGCCGCCCTTGCCCAACGCCATCACCGTATCGCCTTCCGCGACCCGACGGCGCTGGTCGTCGTCCATGTCGGTCGCGTCCAGGGTCATGAGGTGCATGTCAAAACCAAAACCCTTGGCTTCCTTGATATCGGCCAGTTTCTGCGGCTGCTCGGCGACCGGGAAGCGCACCAGTTCGTCCGCCAGCAGGTAAATCGTCGCGCGGGCCAGTTGTTCGCTGATCTGCTGGACTTCGCCGCTGAGTACCAGTTGCGACTGCTCACTGACCAGGCGCAGCACGCGCGCCGCGTGCGGCCCGGTCTGCTCCACCAGCACCTGGCCGCGTTGCAGGCGAGTGCGCTGGCCCAGGTCCAACTGCGCGTCGGCCAGCGGGCGCAATTCCAGGGGAATGCCCAACAAGCGTTCCCACACCGCCAGGGCACGCTGGCGCTCGATCGGGCTCATGGGCTGCAGGTTGTCGCCCATCAACGCGAAAGTGCCGTGGGCCAGGCGCTCACGGTACTGGCCGCTGCGCACTTCGTTGAGCAGGTGCAAGGCCAGCACGCCCAGTAACGCCACTAACACCAGGGCCGCGCACATGCCGCCGTAGATGCGCAGAAAGATCGAGTTCACAGCGGCATATCGGCAGCGGCTTCGGGGACGAACAGGTAGCCTTTGCTGCGGATGGTCTTGATCAGCCGTGGGTGGATCGGGTCGTCGCCGATCTTCGGACGAATGCGTGAGATACGCACGTCAATGGAGCGGTCCTGGCCGTCGTAGCCAATACCGCGCAAGGCGATAAAGATTTCTTCGCGCGACAGAATGCGCCCGGCATTGGCGACCAGCAGCCACAACAGGTCGAATTCGGCGCTGGTCAACTCGATGCCGCCCTCATGCAGCCAGGCTTCGCGCAGGGCGTTGTCCACCACCAATGGGCCGAATTGCAGGCGGCGCTGGTTTTCCACGGCAGCAGGTTCCGCGGGCTCGCTGCGCCGCAGCAAGGCCTGGATACGTGCCAGCAACAAGCGCGGGCGCACGGGCTTACACACATAGTCGTCGGCGCCCATGTCCAGGCCAAGCACCTGGTCCATGTCGTCGGTGCGCGCAGTGAGCATCAGAATCACACCGTCATAGCGCTCGCGGACGTTGCGGCAGATGCTCAGGCCATCTTCCCCCGGCAGCATCAGGTCGAGGATCACCAGATCAGGCTGTTCGGCGATGATGCGCGCCGCGGCCTGGGCGCCATCGCTCTCCACCGACACCTGCAAGCCGTTGCTCTCCAGGTATTCACGGGTCAACTCGGCCAATCGCTCGTCGTCCTCGACAATCAATATTTGCCAGGCTTCTTGCTCCACGGGTGATCCTCGTCGCGCTCTAGAGAGTGGTCATGACACGGCGATCAAATGGTGGGCTGGCTTGCCTGTTCGCCCAGTTTGATGTTCACCGGTCATAGCCTGTTTGTAATGTTGTGCGGGCATAACACTGACTGTCAGTAGGCCGATTGTAGCCACGGGCCAGCCCTCCAGCACAAGCCGGGAAATCCATTCGGTGATCGCGTTTTTTTGTGATAGGGTTCGCGCCCCCAAAATTCCAATCGGCTGTTTTTACCTTGGAATATTCAGTGACAAACGGCGCAATCCAGCCGCACTGCGGCCTACACGGGCGTTCCATGTTTCATACACATTTTACCCACAGCGTTATCCACAGGTAGTGCGTTGCTAAGACCCCCAAAACGCATTATCTTGTACCTCGGCGCTAAAAAAACCCTACATGTAGGGTTTCAAGCGAAAAACCAAACACAGATCAGACAAGAAACTCAAGTGCTTTCTTGCTCCCGTTTGGTTGAACCAACGCATTTTTTGAAAGCCCAAACCGCGCACGCGGATGGCAGCCGTTTTCCCGCCACAAGGGCGAAAAACGGTACGGGTGTTGCAGTGCTTGGAGCGAGCAACTGTCACCCAACAGGAATACGGCGCAGGGTTCTTTAATGGCCCGAGCCGAAGACTTCGGCATGGAAGCGGCGCGATGAGCTCCCTTCCTCCTGTCCCGAAGTTGTTATGCCAGGCCAAGGCCTGTTGTAAGTGCTTCAGGACGGAACGGTGGGCACCGTGATGGTGCCCAAATAAATATAGAATGTGGAGACAACCCCCCATGCAAACCGACACAACTCGCGAGAACCCGCAGGGCTCCGTGCCGCAGGCCGCTGATTCGAACCTGGATCTGTCCGCCACCGCACCTGGCCAATTGCGCGTGATCAAGCGTAACGGCACTGTCGTTCCTTACACCGATGACAAAATCACCGTCGCCATCACCAAAGCGTTTCTTGCAGTTGAAGGCGGCACCGCTGCTGCCTCGTCGCGCATCCACGACACCGTTGCCCGCCTGACCGAACAAGTCACCGCAACCTTCAAGCGTCGCATGCCCTCGGGCGGCACCATCCACATCGAAGAAATCCAGGACCAGGTTGAACTGGCCCTGATGCGTGCCGGCGAGCAGAAAGTGGCGCGCGACTACGTGATCTACCGTGACGCCCGTTCCAAGGAACGCGCCGTACGCACCCCGGCTGAAGAAGCGGCCGTGCAAGCTCACCCCTCGATCCGTATCACCCTGGCTGACGGCACGTTTGCGCCGCTGGACCTGGGCCGCCTGAACACCATCATCACCGAGGCCTGCGAAGGCCTGGAAGAAGTCGACGGTGACCTGATCCAGCGCGAAACCCTGAAAAACCTGTACGACGGCGTAGCCCTGACCGACGTCAACACAGCGCTGGTGATGACTGCCCGTACCCTGGTTGAACGTGAGCCGAACTACTCGTTCGTGACCGCGCGCCTGCTGATGGACACCCTGCGTGCCGAAGGCCTGGGCTTCCTCGGCGTCGCCGACAGCGCCACCCACCACGAAATGGCCGACCTGTACGCCAAGGCCCTGCCTGCCTACATCGCCAAGGGTATCGAATTCGAATTGCTGAACCCGATCCTGGCCACCTTCGACCTGGAAAAACTCGGCAAGGCGATCAACCACGAGCGCGACCAGCAGTTCACGTACCTGGGCCTGCAAACCCTGTACGACCGTTACTTCATCCACAAGGACGGTATCCGCTTCGAACTGCCGCAAGTGTTCTTCATGCGCGTGGCCATGGGCCTGGCGATTGAAGAGAAGCACAAAGAAGACCGTGCCATCGAGTTCTACAACCTGTTGTCGTCCTTCGACTACATGTCGTCGACGCCGACCCTGTTCAACGCCGGCACCCTGCGTCCACAGCTGTCCAGCTGCTACCTGACCACCGTGCCGGATGACCTGTCGGGCATCTACCACGCGATCCACGACAACGCCATGTTGTCCAAATTCGCTGGCGGCCTGGGCAACGACTGGACCCCGGTGCGTGCCTTGGGTTCGTACATCAAGGGCACCAACGGCAAGTCCCAGGGCGTAGTACCGTTCCTGAAAGTGGTGAACGATACCGCCGTAGCGGTCAACCAGGGCGGCAAGCGCAAAGGCGCTGTCTGTGCCTACCTGGAAACCTGGCACATGGACATTGAAGAGTTCATCGAGCTGCGCAAGAACACCGGTGATGATCGTCGTCGTACCCACGACATGAACACCGCCAACTGGATCCCGGACCTGTTCATGAAGCGCGTCTTCGATGACGGCCCGTGGACCCTGTTCTCGCCATCCGAAGTACCGGACCTGCACGACCTGACCGGCAAGGCCTTCGAAGAGCGTTACGAGTACTACGAAGCCCTGTCCCAGTACCCGGGCAAGATCAAGCTGTTCAAGACCATCCAGGCCAAAGACCTGTGGCGCAAAATGCTCTCCATGCTGTTTGAAACCGGCCACCCATGGCTGACCTTCAAAGACCCGTGCAACCTGCGCAGCCCGCAGCAGCACGTGGGCGTGGTTCATAGCTCGAACCTGTGCACCGAGATCACCTTGAACACCAACAAGGACGAGATCGCCGTTTGCAACCTGGGCTCGATCAACCTGCCGAACCACATCACCAACGGCAAGCTGGACACCGCCAAGCTGGAACGCACCGTGAACACCGCCGTTCGCATGCTCGATAACGTTATCGACATCAACTACTACTCGGTGCCACAAGCGAAGAACTCCAACTTCAAGCACCGTCCGGTCGGCCTGGGCATCATGGGCTTCCAGGACGCGCTGTACCTGCAGCACATTCCTTACGGTTCCATTGCAGCCGTCGAGTTTGCCGACAAGTCGATGGAAGCGGTCAGCTACTACGCGATCCAGGCTTCCTGCGACCTGGCCGATGAGCGTGGTGCCTACGAGACGTTCCAGGGCTCGCTGTGGTCCAAAGGCATCCTGCCGCTGGATTCGCAACAGATCCTGATCGAGCAACGTGGCCAGAAGTACATCGACGTTGACCTGAACGAATCCCTGGACTGGGCACCGGTACGTGCCCGTGTGCAGAAAGGTATTCGTAACTCCAACATCATGGCCATCGCGCCGACCGCCACCATCGCCAACATCACCGGCGTGTCGCAGTCGATCGAACCGACCTACCAGAACCTGTATGTGAAATCGAACCTGTCGGGCGAATTCACCGTGATCAACCCGTACCTGGTTCGCGACCTTAAAGCCCGCGGCCTGTGGGACTCGGTCATGATCAACGACCTGAAGTACTACGACGGTTCCGTGCAGCAGATCGAACGCATCCCGCAAGAACTCAAAGAGCTCTACGCGACCGCTTTCGAAGTGGACACCAAGTGGATCGTTGACGCCGCCAGCCGCCGTCAGAAGTGGATCGACCAGGCTCAGTCGCTGAACCTGTACATCGCCGGCGCATCGGGCAAGAAGCTCGACGTGACCTACCGCATGGCGTGGTACCGTGGCCTGAAAACCACTTACTACCTCCGTGCCCTGGCCGCGACCAGCACCGAGAAGTCGACCATCAACACCGGCAAGCTGAACGCTGTTTCCAGCGGCAACCACGGTGATGATTCGGTTCTGGCTGCTCCAGCCGGTCCTGCGCCAGTACCAAAGGCTTGCGCGATTGACGAGCCGGATTGCGAAGCTTGCCAATAGCCCCGATAGAGTAATAAACGTATACATTACTAGTTAGAAACCCTGTAAACCTTAATTAAAAATGGGTTTACAGGGGTATACTAGGTTCCTATACTCAGCCGCAATCTAGCTGATGGGGTAGGAACGTATACTTTGGACAGATTTTCCATAAGGTCTTTCACCGCTTCAGACGGCATTGCGATGGTTGTCATCGTCGATGAACAAGGCCAGCCTCTCTTTCATCCAAACGTCTACGCCACTCTCAACTATCGGGACATTGGCGCCTCTCCTTTCACCATAGAAAAGATCCTCCGCTCGCTCGGCATGGTCTACCTATGGTCATCTGCAAGAAGCCTTGATTTGGATCATTCGCTCATCAGCGGTGATTTTCTATCCATGGAGCAGATGGAAGATCTGGCTCTCTTCTTGAGGATGGATCGAAAATCTCAGGATCAGGAATCTGCCCCGCCTGTCGCCAAGAAAACTTCAAAGATTGTTCGCTTAGAACAAGTCAGAGGGGGGTTCGAAGGCAACCAGCCCAACCATAGCCAGATCTCAGCAGTGGAAGGGGGAGCGAGAATCCGGGTCGCAGCCAACTACTTTGAATTTCACCTAGAGCGCCGCTTAGCAGCAATGAGAGCCTCTGCGACAGAAATCGAGCTGGTGAAATCAATCTCCGAATCGGCAATAGCAAGGCTACGAGCCTTAATCCCGTTGGCCGGGACGGCATCTGAGGATGAGACCTTAGAAGGGCTGACCAAAGCTACGATGGCAGCAGCCGAGCATGCATTTCATCCTGACTCTGACGGCAATCCTTTTTCGACACCTTTTCTGAGGGCTCGAAATTACTTGATCTTCAAGTTTCTGGTAGAAACCGGCTCGCGGCGTAGCGAACTCCGATACATCAAAGTTGAGGATGTGGACTACTCGACCCACCGCGTGCGCCTTCGGGTATCGAAAACCATTGCACGTACAAACGCGATATCGACTGTGCTCTCTGTTGCCTACCACGATTTCATCATGAATCACTGGAGCAAGATTCCTCCCCGAGCCCGCTCCCACGGTTACCTGTTTGTCACCGCCGAGGGCAATCATTTAGCCCTGGATAGTATCAATCTCATATTTCGAGAGATGCGCAGAAAGGTGCCGGGGCTTCCCGCAGATTTTGCTCCGCATGCGTTTCGTCGAACCTGGAACGATAGATTGAGCGAGAAAATTGACGCTCAGCCTGTCGATAAGCGCATGCCTCCCGAGCAGGAAGTACAGGTTAGGAATCGCCTCATGGGGTGGAAAAAAGGCTCCACGATGGGAGAGCGCTATGCGAAGCGTTTCATTCGCAAACGATCTGATGAAATCGGCGAAGAGCTGGCCAACGAGTTGACCCAAGGAAAACCTACCGATGATTGAGGCCTTTCAAAGTACCCATCCGATAGCGACACTTGCCATCGAGCAGAATGTGATGCTTCTGGACGGCCGGAAAATAGTCGTGCGGGCTGGGCAAGACCTACACCTATACGATGCAGACGGTGCAAAGCGTAAGATCTACTATGAGCACCTGGATATCACCATTCCATATCATGCCAGTCTATTCCGAGTGTTCTACGGCACGCTTGGCACCCATAGCCTGGTCTACAACACCGCAGTAAGTCAGGCGTTCAAACTATGGATGTTGGAACCAGCTCTCGCGGATTGCCAAGAGCTTGGCATCACTCAGCTTGAGGCGCTGCTCAGTCTCTCAGCGAATTATCATCCTTTCATTTTTCCCGCGCTTAGACGGATCAGTGCTCAGAATTTGCCCGGCCTGACGGATGAGCTGAAAGACTTCTTGAAGCACGGTCAAAAATGGGAAGAAAAGGGGAATGGCGCTTATTACACATTGGTGACCAACGACCCCTCACGAGGAGCGCTGACGGATCAGGAGCTTCACAACCTTCACGCAGCGTTGAATCTCGGCTACGCAAACGGAACGGTAAAACAGGCCGACTTCACTATGTGCTGGTTCTTTATCGGAACGGGGGTTCGGCCCATCCAACTCGCACGCATGAAGAAGCGAGACATTCAGATCGTGGAAGGGCCGGAAGGTGACGAGGTCACCCTGCGAATTCCTCTTGCTAAAGGGGAGCAAAAGGACAAGCAGGAATACTGGCTGCGAAGAGCCCCTTCAGTACTTGCGGAATGCTTGGTTGAGTACCTGAACTCCCCAGCGATAACCTCTATTGGCGTAGACGATGCAGTGTTTCCGGGTGGATCACGAGCCTTGTCGATGCGCTTGTCTCATTGTTTTGCTGGACTAGAAACCTACTCCGAACGGCTAGAGGAGCGCATTCCAGTAACGCCCTACCGCTTCCGCTACACGCTCGCCACCAGAGCACTCGCTCATGGGGCCTCAGACTATGAAGTAGCGCGCCTGCTGACACATCGCAGTACGAGCTGTATCCAATTTTACCGGGCATCCATGCCTCAGCTTCAGAATCCTATCCGCCAAGCCATAGGGAAGGAGCTGGAGTACTTTGCGAAAGCTTTTCAGGGCCGCTTGATACAAGACTTGAGTGAGGCAACTCGATCCGGCGATGAAAGCGCGGTGATCTCCGATTTTCTGAGATTGGTCGGCCAGAAGGTCGGGGCATGTGGCACCAAAGCCGAATGCCACCAAAACGCGCCCATTGCGTGCCTCTACTGCCCCTTCTTTGAACCCCTCGCTGACGCACCTTGGGAAATGCTTCTGGCATCGCTAAAGGCGGATCAGGACACTGAATTGGAGGATCGTATCCGCTTGATCAATCACAACGCCATGTCCGCAATTTCTGAAATTATGGAACGTCGAGACACGATGAAAGCGCAACGGATGGCAGACCAGATCAATGGGTGAATTAGTACATTTCATTGGCCGAGCTGATCTTGACGCTCAGCAGAACCTGAAGGCGTTCATCGCTCATGCCCATGAAACCATGCCCTTCACGAACATAGACTGGGAAAATGACTCCTGGAATATCACGAGTTTTGCCCCCAGCCGGAATCAAGGCAAAACGAAGAAATTCGCCCATTTCCGATCAATGCGTGACCCTTCCGGTAATAAATCGACCGTCGAGATCCCCTTGCTCGACCCGTTCAAGACATTCGCAAAATCAGCATTCAGCGAAATGATGCGTCGTTTTAGGCTTTCTGAGCACGGCCGAATACTTTACGCATTGCAGGCAATGGAACAGGCACTGATTGATCTAAATCAAAAGCCGTGTGTGACAGCGATTACGGCAGATACGCTAGATCAAGCGGCGGTTCTGGTGAACAAGCGATTCGCTGACGGCTGGCATACAGGCCGAATGCTTGAACGACTGCTCACACAGATCATCATCCCATGCAAGCTGGTTTCCCACGCTATCGAATGGAAATCACCGATTCCGTACAAGCAACCAGCGCGCAATGATCGAATCAATACCGAGCGCAAGACGGAAAAAATGCCGCAGCTCCAATCCATCCTTGATTTGGCTTACATCCATCATACATCTGAGCATCTCCCGGATAGGATTGTGACGAGCTTCGTTTCCCTAGCGATGTTTGCCCCTAGTCGAGCATCAGAGATTCTCTCTCTCCCAGTGCATTGCGTTACAGAGGCAGAAGGTGATGATGGACCAATCATGGGGATCAGATGGAAGCCAGCCAAAGGCGGCAGCCCAATCACCAAATTTGCCACATCAGATGCCTCAGAGGAGATGGCACTGGAGGTCATTGGGTTCCTGAAAGAAGTGGGGGCTTCAGCTCGAAAAGCCGCTGAATGGTATGCTAAAAACCCTAAAAAATTGTATCTCCCTGAGGAGCTGGAGCACCTTCGCGATCAGCCCATCACCATGTGGGAAGCGGCTCTAATCCTAGGGCGAAAAAAGCCTTTTTTAACTAAAACCGATGCAGGCTTAGCGCTCAAGAGCCTGCCAGATATCACGACTGATCGCGCCCGAATCGATGAAGGCGTCAGGTGGGCTCGGCTGTACAGCTTTGAAGCTCTTCAAGCCCACGTTCTCGGCAAGCTGCCTGATATGTTCCCCATTCAGGATAGCCATACAGGTCTTATGTGGCATGAAGCGCTTTTCTTGCTACCTGAGAACGCCCTGAGACCGAATTCAGAGCTTCACCGCCATATTCCAACGACTTTATCTATAAATCAGATCAACAACCAGCTAGGGGCCAACCCTGCTGGGCTAACGATCTTCTCTCGTAATCAGAAGTTCGATTCGGCCGGCCTTCCTGTTCGTATCACCACCCATCAGTTCAGGCATCTTCTCAACACCCTGGCTCAGTCGAAGCACCTCAGTGAAGCCCTGATCGCATTCTGGTCTGGTCGAAAAAAGCTGGGGCAAAACGAATGGTACGATCACCTACCCCAGGAAGCGTTCATCGAAGCCTACACCTCACTTGGCGAGGCATCAGTGCAACTGCCAGTGCATGGCCCTTTGGTTGAGAAGGCAACGGCAGTAGCCGCTGCTAACAGCATCTCCTACGACGCTGCAATGAAGCTCGAACTGGGCGCGATCCATATCACGCGATTCGGGCTGTGCCGACACGACTATTCGCTCACGCCCTGCCCTAAGGATAAAGACTGCCCAAACTGTGGAGAGCACGCCTTTGTGAAAGGTGATGAGCGGCATCACAAGGAAGCATTTTATCAGTACTACATCCTCGAAAAGGCGCTAGAAAACGCTTACACGGCTCAGAGCAACGGGGAAAGTGGAGCCTCTCGCTGGATTAAACAAAACGCTCCAAAACTGGAGCGATGGCGAAAAGCCCTAGAGCTGATGGCTGATTCATCGATACCTGACGGCACCCTGATATCGCTTCCCCCGCCAGACCATTCTCAATCAAAAACGGGATTGTCTGAGGCGGTGAAACTGGTGAACTTTGGACCAGTCGCCGAAGTAGGTATCGAAGACGAATCCGACGAACAAGCGCTTCTCGACCTGGAGTTTTTCTGATGGGTGCGCCAAAGCTGAGCGACAAGGCCATTGATAAGGCCGTTCAAGTTCTCGACGGATGGGTCGGGAAATTGACTTGGGATCTTTACCTAGCAGTGCTGGCGGTTGAGATCGGCCACAAGTACACCAAAGCGGCCATGCTCAGGCAACCTCGCATACGGGCCACGTGGGATCATGCCAAGGACCGCGCGCAGGATGAAGCCCCTGTTCGCGGGCATGGAAATGTCGCCATGGCGCAATCTGCTAAACGAATCAGAGAGCTTGAGCAGCGAGTCGAAAGACTTAAGCGAGAAAACAATGAGCTGCTGGAGCAATTCGTCCGCTGGGCGCACAACGCCACACGCCGAGGCCTGACCCCACAAGACCTTGATAAACCCTTGCCTGTGGCGATACGTAAAGAAACCAAATGACGCGCTGTTGTTTGATATCTAGCTCTATGAAGCCCCTTGAGGCAGCGATACCCAGCCCAAAAAGCAATCGCTTTACCTTGGGGGCCGTCACCAGTTAGATATCTGTACAGCCCCCTCCTCTAGCTTCAACCCACCTTCCACACATGGCGTTCCGTCCTTTCTACACTGATCGCAAGGTTTTCCGATATCAAAGTGGAGTCCTGCGATCGGAACTCGGATACTGGAAGAAGAATGTGATTGGTGGAAGCATGACCATGAAAAAACACCTTGTAAGCGATGCAAACCTTCGACAGCCTTCGGGTGGCTTTTATGACGCGCTTGCCCTATGGCCAGATTTGGCCGCTGTCACTGACCTAATCCACCACAGGTTGGACATCAGTTTTTATTACGATCTTGCCTCGTTCTTGGGGCTTAGCCCCAAAGGCCTCTTTGTCTTACTAAGCGTCCCAGCAGTGGTCCAACGCAGGTGGTCAAAGGCCGGCCAGCTCACTGTCGGCGAGGGTGACTATGCGTACCGGCAGGCACTCGTAATACGGGATGCGCTCGCATTGTTCGAAGGTGATAAGAAAGGAACAGTTTTGTGGCTTACGCAGGCGAACCGTGCATTGAACGGGTTTCCACCAGGTAGATTGCTCAGCACATTTGTGGGGATAGACACCGTCACTAAGCTGATCTGGAAAATAGAAAACGGTGTGTCTCTTTAACTAGACCTCATATCAATGTGCTCGGTGCACAATGCCGGTTGACATTTCGAACTGGCCGGCCGGATACGTCGCGAACGGCGACTGATTTCATCGGAAAGGAACCAGAGGTGGGCCATGCACCTAGAGGACAATTCGCTTCGAAAGCAGCATCTCCTGAGCAACACATATTCTCCCTTATCGAGCTTTTAGCTCATCAAGCTCCTTTCGGACCAAGCGCAGAAGAGCCTCAGCGTCTGTTTGGCTGCTATAGGCTAGTGTGAAAAGCGTCAAGGGATGGACATGGAGCAAATCGGCGAGTTCTTCTACACGCGCCCAAGAAGGTGCTTTTACACCACTTTCAAGTCTGCTGATGTTCGACTGTGCGAGACCAAGCGCATCCTGCGGCATATCACGGGCAACACGAACGGCCTGCAACGCACGTCCAAAAATATGCTTTTGCTTCATTTTTTCCCTTGGCAAATATCAGCCATAGGGCCACAATGCCGCGAAACGAGCCATGCCCTATAGGGCATATTTTCAGGAATATTATATGTTTGAAACCTATCAGGAGTCGCGTATCCCCCCACCTCCCTTTTTTGAAGGCAACACCGTCGAATGGGAGTTCGTGACGCTTTCCCTAAATCTGCCTTGGTTCTATGTGTCGTGGGGCTTTCGGTCCTCTGCTCAACCTAGCGAAGCGAGGGTCGAGTTGAGGTTAATTCCCTACATTTCGCTGCTGATAAAACACCTTGAAGATAGTGATCCTGAGTACTTCGTGCAGGATATCCAGTTGGTGTCCCCTGCATGGCTAAATCAATCAAAGCGCACGAAGATGCAGCCACTTGTGAAGTTAATATCTTATGAAGAACCGCATAGGGCCGACTTGACCAAGACCGAGTTTGCTTATGAGGTCGCAGGAGACGCTCGCTATCCAGTCGGACTCGATTGGGAAAAATTGAAATCTGTACAGATTCTTTTCGAACAACAGCAACTACAGAATTTTTGAATGGACACTCATGATTTACATCCGTACCTCTACAAAAAAACCATAAAGTGGATGGAGCGCTCCATACCCATCATCTTGGTCGATCAATCTTTCAGTTCGGATGCTGAAATTTTAGATAGCAGAATCTTTTACCGAAATTATTGAGACATGGAATACAACGAATCTGCATTAAGCGAGAAATCAGATGAGCCCGGAACGAGAAGAGTTGCTTTGCAAACCCAATCTTTCCCTTTTTCCCAATGCGACATTCGTAAACGGTCGATATTTTTGGGGCTTTGAATGCGAGGACGGCTGGTTCGACATCCTGAATATTGCGCTATCGCTTGTTTCAGCCAGGTGCGACATCAGCGATTGCGATCAGGTTACGGTCACTGAAGTGAAAGAAAAATTCGGTGGGCTAAGAATTTATTACCGAGGCGGTGATGATTTTGTGCATGGCGTCTTCAACTTTGCTGAAGCTATATCCGTAAACGTGTGTGCAATATGTGGCTCTCGTGTAGGCAATCGTCGCATGCACTATCATCGCCCCAGATGCGATCTGCATTATGGAGATTGATAATTGAGACTGGCCATGGCGAACCAAGCGGGCTTGATAGACGATTTACACAGCCATCTTTCAAGTGAATTAAAATTGGTAGATTTAGAAATCGTCCGTAGCTATGTTTCTTCGCCCAGGCTAATGGACATTTACGTGAGGCAGTTCCCTGTACAGGACCAGTTTTTTGTAGGGGATTCCTTTTTGGATCAACGAACGATGCTTGCCGACTCACCGCAACGTACTTATGGAGTTTCTTTACTGAGCTGGTCGCTGCTCAAAACTGATGTTGAAATTGTCGAGGATTACCATTACTGCGACAGCAGTGTTGCCAAGGTTCAAATTTGGCCATTCGACCCCCGCGCCCTCACCGAACCTCAATCACGGCTTGCGGTTGCTCTCTCTTACACAAACCTTGAGCTATACGCAGAGCCGAGGATTATTGGATCGCTAAACGATATCCTCGAAGAAATCGGTTTTTTTGTAGATCCCGAGCGCTACTGACTTTTTTCCTTATCCCACCGGAGAAGTGGACAGCCCTTTCTCCCTCCACGGCCGGGCCTGAGAATCGAATCTCCAACTCTACTGCTCGGTCCTAAACCCATGGGCCCTTTCCTTCGAAAGAAGGGCACTAGCACGGCTTTAAGCTCCTTTCCAGGCAAGGGTGCACTACGCTGTGAATTAATGGCCTTACCGATGAAGCAGACAGCTAATGTCTTGGATGTTCCTATGAAAAAAACAACGCCCGAAAATCGTGCACTCGAAAAAGCTGATGATCAGCATGAATTTGAGCATTTGATGCAAATCAAGGCGCTTAGTCATGAGCGGCTCGCCTACCAACGGGGGGCATGGCTAGCAGAGTATGAGTCGCTGACGCCGGAGGAAAAAGCAATCGTAGACGCGAAATTTCATAAAATGGCGAAGAAAATTGCAGCTCAATTTGGCCGGAGCCGCCCGTTCATTTTTTATCGCAACCACAGCAGTTAGCCCTGGAGTCGATCCTAAAAATGTCAGTGAAAATGGTGGTAACGCGCACGGTCTGATCCAAGCCAAATGAATGGAGGGTAAACCCGTTCAAATCACTGAGCTTTCTTCGATGCGGATAACTGACCATGGACATATTGCCAACGAGTTCGTAACCTCCGTGAAGGTCTTGTCGCTTTTCCTACTCTGCCAAACTGCGTTTTTAACGTTCGACTCAATTGGCTCAAAGGTGTACGCATAGACCAAGAACGTTATGCGGCACAAATGCCGTAAAAGTCATGCATATGTGTCACCTATTTATAGTTATGTGACGCTGAGTCTGTGAATCGTGCTACCAAGAGAAGACCGAGACTTTATAACCAACGAGATGAAAGTCTCGCTTGAATCTATCGACTTAAAATTGAGCGAAGATTTTTTATCACCGTACCGAACTAAATTTGAGGCATCCATTTCTTTCTTCGTAAAGTCCGTCCGTATGCAGAATGAGCTTGGCTACAAATTTGACCAATACTCATTCGAGGATAGCCCAGCTGAGAAGGCAATAAACCGGCATTATATTGAACTATCCGATTCCATCGACAATTTGGAGGCAGACGCCATATTAGACTCAATAAGGCATGCATTTTGTTCATTTGCACGCGGTGGAATTCATCAATTATTCACCAACCAGGAGAATGAAGTTTGGTATCCAAAGGTAATTCTCGACAGCGAACTCCACCCAAACAATATCGACTCACTACCGGAGATTGTAGTGCTTTATAGAGGCGCAGATATATCGGAACTCAAGTTGTTAAATTTCGGTCAATCATGGACCACCAAAAAAGATGTGGCTCGCGAATTTGCTTATAGGCATTACGCGAACCAGAATTGGTTCGTGAAAGAAAATCGCATCATTCTAAAAACTGAATATGCCAGGTGCTTTGTATACTTCGCAAATCATGCCCCTGAGTACGAGGTGGCGATAAACACAAGCAAGATAGGTAAAGTTGAGAGAATCATTTAACAACTGATTTAAATCGTTCGCTTCGCTCACTAGTGCGAGTCCAGGCCCGTCCCTTAACTAAACTGTAGATCCCACAATATGTTCACTGACAATTGGCCTTCCTGCATAGTTACTGCATTTGATCTCGTCGGAACCAGGGGCCTTGCTGCCTCAGGAAAGGGTTCATCGGCGATGATTGATATGCATAACCGCGCTGCGGCAAAGATCAACCACGACCTTCCCCTCCATAGTCATGGGTACATATGGAACGACTCAGTTCTCTTACTCTCCTACATGACCGAACCAAACTGGTCCAAACAAGGATTTTTTGCTGAACTGAACGCCTTCAAGTCATTCCTTGAGCAACAATGTGGAACGTCAATGTACGCAATCTCGGTAAAAGGGTTAGCGTTCCCACAAGACATAATGACGCAGGCGGTTTTTAACGGGCAAATTGCCGACCAACCACGTGCAGTAGTATTGAAGACATCAAGTTGGGCCATGGCCAACTGCTTTCTCATCGAGAAAGCCCTCGGCCATCACCGCGCGGACTGGTATATCGACAGTAGAATCACTGCTGGTGCCAATCTTCCGAAGTCCTTCGCGTCGGAAATAATTGATCTTCTGCCAAAGAATGATCCAAGAACCATCGACATGTTCAAGGGAAGTATCGGTATTGACGGCTAACCCAGCAGTCAGCCGGCGAAGCTCTTTCAGCAGAGGATGGCACTACCCAGCGAGGAATGCTCGGCGTGAGGCTTCTTGCGGAGTTCAATTCAAACAATCGCGATGAAGCCTGGTGCACACCACCACACAGGAGTTCCGACACTTCAGAACTGGTTAACAGCATAGAGTTGACTGCTCATTGAACGCCTGCTCTTGTCGATTGAAGACCTTCTACGCTAGGCGAAGATAGCCAGAATCGGTAATTCGCATTGCTGGCTACCAGCAAGATGTACCTTCTGTCGTTAATCAACTATTGAATGAAATTTCATCCCCTCCCCAACACAGGGCATGCACTCCAAATATAGGGTTTTGCGACCCACGATAAGTCCAAGGACAGGGCGTTCGTCTTTTCGCTTTAAAGCTAGCTTTCGCCATTCGATCAGATCCGTTCCGGACGGTGATGGGTAATCTTGCGGATGCGTATGCCACTCGCCGATGTACCGCACTAGACCACTGCTATCGACCCAACGTTTTTTTGCAATGCGCTCATGCAAATCGCACATCCGCTCGAAAAACGTCCGGAACCGTCGGTCGAACCTGGTAGGAACTGTCGCCTCGACAATCTCAAGGTGAGATCCGCGGACATATCCCAGCAGAAGTCCCCCAGCCTCCAAATCAGATGGCCCCGCCTGGATGTATTGCCGAAATACCTCCAGCACAGCTGGATGGATATAAATCAAGTTGCGCCCTTGATTGGCCGACCACTCTTCTACGAACTGCATGCTGGACAGGCCTCAATTCTAGGTGGATCGCAATCCGCGGTCGCCAGTGTGTATACGCAGTCCGTGATCTTAGTTCGCAGTGAAGAACTGACTTTCCCATTGGCCCAAGCCAGCGCCATTTCAGCACCAAGTGCGGCTGCTTGAATTGATATGGTTGCAGGGAACGGGACGTAAAGACCTTCGCATCCATGACCTGCCATCACATGAGGCACCCCGCCCTGAACGGTCGAAAACTGACCAGCACGTGAGTAGGTAGATAGACATCTGTAACAGGCGCCATCTCCAGCTGTCTTCATCAAGCCACGGACAGCGGCTCCTGGACCTTCAATCCACACCGATAACATTGGTGTCGACGGGACGTAGTTCGAGGTCAGCCAATGGCCTAAAGCCTCCTCTCCAGTGGCATCAATCAGAAGATCAATATCACCTAAATGCGCGTCTCGTACATCCACCTCAAGAGCACGCACAGAGACACCAGGGGCGTCATTTTGAAGTACCGTGGCGATGCCATCTGCTTTGTTTTTGAATGAGAATGGCAATCCTAGACGATGTCTACCGACGTTTTGTGGCATCAACAGCTCAAAGTCCACAAGCGTCAGTTTGCCCCCACCTGTCCCAGCGCCGGCTTTTACCAGCATGTCAGCCAAGTAACCACCGATAGTCCCGCACCCTATCAAGGCGATCTTTAAGCCGGCTAGCGTTTTGAGAGAGGGGATATTTCGTTGGGCGATGTATTTTTCGTCGATTCGAATCGCGGTGAGTCTTGTCACCCGTAAGCTGTAAAGCCTTTCGGTGCCTCGCGCGAGCTTGAATTTTTCATCGTCGAGAATGGACTGCTCAAAATGCACCTGAAAGCCATAGTTGAGCTTCGGCGTCGTTATGAATATCAAAGCGTCCTTCAGCTTCAGCCGATGCGCTTCCGAGATCCGTTGCTGAATCTTGCGGGCACAACCTTTATCCAACTCGCGCTGCCAGCTCAGAATGTCAGCGACAGTTTCTGGAGGCCATGCTTTTTGGCTCGGACGAGGTTGCGCGCTCGATCCGACAACATATGCGAGCATTCTCTGTCTTTTCTGATGCAATTGAAGAGCGTCGATTTTGGCAACGGTTCGCTCTAAATCATCAGTAAGTACGGGAGTACGTGCACCCGTTTTGGAAATTACACAAAAAGCAGGAACCTCTCCTCGCTCCAGTTTCTGCATGTCAAAGAGACATAACTGGCTGTACCAATGCACGAAAAACTCTTCTTCCAAGTCATCGACCATTTCCCCTCTGAGTACACATCCCAAAACGCGCTCTGCTTCAGCTAGACACCTGAGCGTCTGACCGATGGGATCGAAAATGTCGAGCACGACTGTGTTTGCGGCCAAGTAACAAAGCCAACCGTTCACCCCGAGATGTGGCGTCACAGGTCCTAAGATGGCGGGCAGCTTTTTAAGCTTCACGACTGGCAAAGAAAAAAAGCTCGGATCGACGGAGAAATCACAGTCGAATACTCCCTCAGAAGTATTGAGTGGTCCTTCAAATCGAAGCCATCGGCTGTGCGTTCTGCCGAGGTGCGTAAAACCTCGGGACTGCAATTCCAGAATGAGATTAGGTAATACCTCAACCATTTTTACTAGCCAGCCTTGGTACGACCGACCAGCTCGCTGGCACCGGCTTGGGCAGGTACCGCGGCAATGGTTGCGGCAACGGTTACCTGTTTGATCCTGCTCGGGCGGTTAGGGAACCGAGGCCCGAACATGCTGATCATCCAGTTACACGCCGTTGTCTCGTCCGAGGAGGATATAGCCGCGTTGAGATGGTTTTCGAACATCTCGAATTTCTGTGCAGCTTCTTCAAGCGCTTCCTCTGACATGCGACCACTCAACGTTTCCTTTTCATCGTTTGGGTTGTTCACGCCATTTCTGAGTGCCGCAGGAAGCCCCTTCAGTACCTCAAGAAGTGCTAAATCATCCCGACGATCCATCTTTGAGAACAATGGCACCGCTGCCGCCATCAACAGAATTGAAGATGGGCCTCCTGCCTTCCACTGCCAATCGCGGAATGCCTTCAGATAGCGGACGACTCGTTGCAGCTGCTCGCCCTTTTCGGCGACTGCATCCACGAACCATTCTTTGACTGGCCTCGGATCGGAACTAATCCAATCATCAACGCGGTGGGCAAGCAGAACTTCATCTGTTGGAAGCGTCGTCCAGCTGTCCGCTTTACGTTCGCTCACGGCATCCAGAAGGCTATCAAAGCCATGTCGCGCAGCGGCTTTCTCAAGCGTCACGTACTCGTCATCTGGTATGGAGTAGAGCGGGATGTCGATATGAGCCGTGGTAGAAATCTCGATACGGATACAAGTCGGTTTGTCGGTCACGAGCTTCCATTTTTCAGCCCACTTGGATTCAACAAGCCGCTCCAGCGCCACCTCGGCAGCCTTGAAAAAAATCGAGCTGGCCACACTAGGTCTTTTGCTGCCTTTCAAAAAACTGATTGGCAGGTACGCGCCGTCATCCACGTCAGATTGCTGTGGCGGAAGATGTGCGGGGCTGTTGAGTGTTTTGTATGCCCAAGACCCTTGGGTAAAAAAGCGTGGCTGAGGGATCACCCCCTCGTAGCCGTTCTCACGAAGTACTCTCGGAATCCCGGAACGAAGGCACTGACGAACTTCATTTTTCGCCGCTGTAATCAGCAGCCGTTGTGCCGCCGTCAATTCCAAAGCCTGGAGCAAACTCGGCTCATCTTCGGAGGTGTTGAAGAGGGGTGACAGGTTCAACATTTAGAGATCCTCCGAGTTTTTATTTGGTCCGTGATAAAACGTTGGACGAGCAGCGTGGTGTGAGCGGAATGGCTTGAAACGGCTGTCACCCAATGCGCGCTGAGCAGCCGCGGTGCCTCGATCTCGCAAAGTGTTTGTTGATGCCTCAGACACGTCATCCAACGCCTTCACATCACCGCTTTGCTGAGGTGTGACTTGGTCGTCGATTTTGAGGTAGCAGTCGCCGAGTGACTGCGCCAGCATGTAATCGACCGAAGACTCTTGGGCGGAAATAACCAGGTCAAAAAGGCTGCTACCCCAGCCAATAATTCCTTGGTCCAAATCCCTACCACCGCTTACGGTTGCGCCCACCGTCATTGTGCCAATCGCAAGCACGCGTATCCGCACATCTTGCTTCGGCGCCAAAAATGTCCGCACTTCATGCAGCCCGAACAATCCTGGTGCGTTTCCGACTAGGCCTCCGTCAACGAACACTCCACGCTCGTTTCGCACAGAAGGGAAATACACGGGCGCAGCAGATGTGGCCAGAGCGACCTCCACCAAGCTCATCCGGTAATCCATCTCAAACGTAGGATGGTGGGGAGTCTTGAAAAACTGTCCACGCCCCGTGGTGTAATTGACCGCCGGTATGAGCACGCGGTGCTTCAGATCGCCCATTGTGGTTGTGCCAAAGCGTTCCTCAAGTACCGAACGCAGGCCTGCGTTTGAGTGCTTTGCACGACTGAGGAAACCCAAACGTCTACGCGCAAAATTACGCGTGTTGAAAATTGTTGGGCCTTGGTCTTCGAATAACGATTTCAGCTCGCTGGCAGGAATTTCGCTGGCGAGCCCAAGGGCGAGCAGACCTCCCGCAGAGGTCCCGCAGATCAGGTCGAAATGGGACGCGATGGGCCGTCCAAGCACCTGCTCAAACTCCTTGAGGATTGTGGCCGTGTACAACGCCCGATACCCGCCGCCCGATAAAGCGAGCACGTGAAACGTTGGCAAATCGTGTGTTTCGTCCGTCATTTCGCCTCTCTTGAGCCTACCGAGCCACTAAATCGCCATACACTACATGTTGTGTATTTAATCACAACAAGCAACCACATGTTGTTTATACACGAACTTCAGAATGGATCCAACCCTAGGAACGCACGTGCTGTCGCAGTTCGGTAGAAAGGTCAAAACCGAATCGGCAGGATGGGCCGCCGCATAGCGAACGAGCATGTAGTTGAAGCATTCTTGGATCAGAAAAAAATTTTGATGCGCCCCACCACCTCATGACGTGAAACGTAAACACACCTAAAGAAAGTCATCCAGACGCTTGACTATCGTGAAAATTGACCTAGCGTCATTTAACTAAGAACAAAACTAAAACTAATTGACGCCAGATCAATCAATGACAAATTCTCTTCTGCTGAAAAAAGCACTGAAATATCTTGAGCTGAGTGGCGTGGCCTTAGCCAATCAGCTGAGTGAGTCCCGTGAAGACGGCAAACGTACAGCACCTGAAACGGTGAGCCGATGGCTCAGCGGGGTGAACCCTGTCGACCCCTCACTCATGCTCTGGGTAACAGAATTGGTGCGCAACAAGATGCGGAGCCAAAAGCAGCGCCTTATCCGTTTGCCGACAAATAAGGGATTGGTGATTGCGGTCGCAAACCCAAAGGGTGGAGTAGGCAAAACTGCGGTTGCCAAAAATCTTGCGGTCATTTCCAAATTTTCACTGAACATGAAACCAACGCTGATCCAGGCTACTACCCTAGAGAACAAGGAGGTCGTCGCCGGCGAGCTTCGCGAAATGCAGGATTTACGCATCAACTGTCCAGACCTGGCGCCTGATGAAGTATTGGCTTACCGGCCAGAAGCTGGCGAAGTTGTGATTGTCGACGTGTGTACCAGCCTGGCTTCCCAGCGCAGAGATATCACGTCGGAATCTGAGCCATTCCTGAATCAATTCCAGCCCGATGTGTATGTCGTCCCAGCTGACTTCGATAGCCCCCAAGAGATCATGGCGAGCGCACGCTTTGTTCAAACCGGTGTGATGCAAAGTCAAATTCAGTTGCTGCATCGCCCTCGTTTCATGAAGACAGATACCGCGACCAGAGTGGCATACGAGGGATTGGATATGAGGAGCAAGATATTCTGCCCGTTTTTTATTCCCCAGACGATTTCGGGCAAAAATCCACGTCCTCGTCGTGCGTACGAAGAATGGCAAGATGAAGATCAGCAGGGTCACTTCTACAATCTGTTCGAGCACCTGATTACACGCTTGGGTGGATCTCTAAAAGATGAGTACTCACTACGTCGTGAAATGAAGACTATGAGCCTGGAAGAGCTTCTGAGCCTGGCTGGGTAAAGGACCACGGCCCGGCCTCCAGCTTGATCGGCAGCCAGCCCAAGGATATCCTTTGGCTGGCAAAAGCCCGAAGGAGTTTTTCAATGCATGACCGCACAAACAACTTGGGCGTCGCCTAGCGCGATTACCACAACGTTCCATCCATTACACGTTGTGTAATGGTTAGTAGCCACCGCTCGCATCAAAATTCAAAAACAGGTTTCGTCGTTCTTACCGGTAGAGCGTTGACCTATTTCTGCTTATCGTCACAGGCTACAATGAGCAACAGTAAACGCACATTCTGTACTCCGAGGAACAACGTTAGATTTCTTTTTTCAGAATCAGTACACAATAAAAAAGTGCCGCCTTAATTATGTGATTAATACCATGAACCTCCCTGAACAATAGCAGTGACTTCCTGATAAAATCCATAAAAGAGATCTCATAGTATTTATCTCTACTCATACCTTCTTTACCTGGGTAGTACGTTACAATTTGCGTTGATTCTTTATACTCATATTTATAATGAGCTATACCATTCCTCAATTTGTTATCAACAGCATCCATATCAATACGATAAAAGCAATCATCTATAAACGCTAACTTACTCCCTAGATCTACGTTAGCAAATGAATTCAGACTCTCCAGTTCAGGCCTGGTACTCTGAGCTTTCGTAAGCTTTAGAGATGGCTCGAAAAGGTCACTACACCCACGTTTTATGAGGTTGTTCAAACCCGCCAAGAAAGCAAGTTGTCGCGCGAAAACTTCTGCCAAATCCTTATAGTAGTTACTGCAAACATCGAAGTCGGCTGTAGATATTCGAGCGGGAATTTGACCAAGATCCTCAGTATTCGCATAATCGTAAAAAAATGCTGAGCGAAACGGCAAGTCCATTGCGATCAACTTTGGATACAAAGATAAGCAATCACTGTGCAGATTCTTGAGAAATCCATTACCTAAGATTTCGTCAACAAATGCAATTGTCTTTTCATGGTGGCATTGGTGCAGCCACATGAATAGTTCAGATGCCTTCTCGCTTATTTCAGCGTTGTGCTCGTGAATTGTAAATGGCGAAGACATTACTGATGTAGTGGAATATAGCGCGGCTAAAACATCCTCTTTTTTACGCGACTTTAGAGCGGCACCGGGTATTTTCGAGCAAGTCCTTTCAAAACTATCTATATCCCCACGTTTGTACTGGGTAATTACGCTTCTCAAGTCGCTTTGCATTGGGTAGAGCGTATTCAGCATTTCCAAGCGAAGATTCAAGTGTTGGTACGCTTCATGACCGATTTCACGCGTAACCCTGAGAAAAGTCGTCATACCCATTACGTAAACGCCGAAGTAAGCTGGAAAATCTAAGTGCAAATCAACAAAAGGGTTATCGCCATTAAAAGGCCCCTCAAAATCTTCTAATTCTGTGGCACCCTGCAATTCACCATCTAACTGACCAAAAACAAATGAAATGCGTTCTTCACATTTTGGACAAGCGAATTGGAATGGCTGAATATCTCTGTTAGACATACCAATCCTGCAATCGATTTTCGTTCCACATGTGTTGCATTGAAAACATTTGCAGATATTCATGCTTGTCCTTATTCACATGGTGATGAGCATTCGTGTACGGAGAAAGTTGTCTATGACCCTGACCGAATCATCACAATCTGTAATCAGACATGATCGGGCATCTCGGGAAAATGGGCTCAAGCATCAAAACGTAGCGCCGGGCACGGGTGATACCAACGCGGAGAATTTTCCTGCTTCGGTCATAGGGCACTTCATCACCACGCCATACCAAGGAGGAGCGATATTCCTGCGCTCCCTGCCTGACGCTTTCCCGAACCACTATCACCGCATCGAACTGCTTGCCCTTGGACTTGTGAATTGTCATGACGTGGATACCCTTCGTGTCGTCCCCACCAGCGAGCAGTTGGTCCTGAACTAGCGCGTTGTCGAGCCCCTGCCGAGCCGTGGTGTATGCGCCAGTGCTCATCCACATCTCCGACAAGCTGGCACTGATCCGCTTGCCGCGGTTGAAAGCGATCAAGTAGTCGAGAGCACCCGCTATGTGCTTAAACTCATTTACACCAGACCGATAGAGCAACGTTTTGACCATAATCCAATCTCTGCCTGGGTCACCCGTAAAGACCAAATCCGCTGCGCCATCGATGATTGCTTCAGCGTTCTTCGCGAGTTTGGTCTTCGCTGGCTTGCCCTCAGCAATGCTGTTACTCCATTTCAAGTAGGTTGCAGCTTCTTTGATTGCCGTCGTGCTTCCATCTGACCTTCTGATCGAAGCAAGCAATTCAAGACACGTGGCTATATCAGCTGCGCGTCGCTCTGGGCGCTTGGGCTCTAGGAGAAATGCTGCCAAACGAGAGGACAGCAGAACTGCGGCCTCGTCGAACAAGACTTTGTGAGGTATGGGATTCGCCCCCCCGTTCAAGGCGGCTGAAATTTTTGCAACGCCGCTGCCGGTGGTCGCGAGTATCGCCATGCTGTCCACAACCAAACCGTCAGCTTTAGCGCCTTTGTAAAATCTACCGAGCGCCACACGCATCCATTGGACAGGATCCTGTCTGGGGTCATACATCTGTCGGCCAACCCCTAAGTATGGGACCCTCCTTGGTGTCTTCGCCAAGATATCGTTGCCAAACACCGCGATTTCAGTGCCTGGACTGCGATTATTGTCGGAGCCAAGGTCTACAAAAACGGGAGCTAAGGCAGCTTTGATGTGGTCGATTCGCTCCGGACCGACGCCCTCTAGGTGATCGAAAATTTGCTGATCAAGATCAGCGAGGCAGATGATCTGGCAGAGGTCTGCCAGCTTCTCGATACAACTCCAGGCTGAATTGCCGGTGTCTTGAGCCTCATCAACAATGATCACCGGATGAGTGCCTGCAACTAGCTCCCGAAGCAGCAGGCATCTTCCCAGCAGTTCACTAGCCTTGGGGGCGAACCAGTCGAAACAGATTCGTCCTTCCTCAGCGAACAAGCGCTCCCGCTCTTCTTGCCACGCTAACCACTGCGGTGTAGCGGGCTCTCCCTTCTTCGGTGCTTTCAGGCCACCGGATAAAGCCTTCTCATCTTGGGGCAACAGAATCTTGAGCTTTCCTTTCGGAGAACCGAGCAGGTAGCCATGGCTTTTGAGCAAGGACCAGCAGAACGAGTGGAAGGTCTGTAGGCTAAGCTGCGACTGCACCGCTTTATCAACCAGCAAATTCGAAGCCTCAGCCACCCTTGCCACAGCCGCCCTGGAGAAGCTTAGGAACAGTACCGATTGCCCCGGCTGCAACCCGCCGACAATGATCTTTGTGGCCTTCTGGAGAGCGATGGTGGTCTTGCCGCTGCCAGGCCCACCCACAATGAGGATGTGGCCATCTTCGTCCAAAATCTTCTGACGCTGCTCACAGATGATCATAAGGCGCCTACCAAATCCTCTTCATCCTCCTCCTCGACCGGCTTATCGCCAGGTAGAACGGCAGGGGCAGGCTTTGGAAAATCACTGTATACGCGCGTCAGAAAATCTGTGATGCCTATAGGTAGTTCATGCAGCTCGCACAGGTCGAGCAGCCCGCCAGCATACCCATTTCCCTTGTTGCTTTTCAGAGCCTTGAGCATGTTTGCCCTGACGCCCACGTCGTCGGGTCGTTCAGCAGGGATCCCTATGTTGCCCTGGTCACCAGACTCGCGGAGCGCACATAGGAACGTCCATTGATGCTTCACTGGCGTTTGATTCACAAGGAGCAGCTCGATGTTCGCAAAAGGAATTTCATTAGGCAGATCGAACGCGTCTACAAACTTCTGATTCTCTTCCGGCTTCCGTGGCTTGAAGTCATAAAATGCATACGTACGTAGGCCAAGGGCCTTAAAGAAAGAACCAAAGTTAGGAAGTGAACCATCGCCCTCGACCGGGAAAATGGTGATACCTGCCAGGTCCAGGGCAAACAGGTTTGGGTTGGCTTGCTCCATCTTCTCAGCGACCGCGCTCAGAGCGCTGTGCTCGGTAATCCCCTCCGCGACGATCACCCCAGGGCCAAGCATAGCTTCGGCCAAGCCTCGCCTAGCATGACGCTTATACATCTTGCCTTTCAGGGTTGTGCCAGACGACACGGTCGTCGACTCAACTGTCGCCTCACCATTTCGCCGCAAAATGATGATCTGTGATGGGTCGAATCTCTCAATCACATACGGGGAATGCGACGTCACGAAACACTGTGTTGTCTCTTCCAGAAGATATTTGGCGATTCGACGTTGCGTGTGCGGTGGAAGGGCTATCTCAGGCTCCTCCATCGCGAAAATCACGTTGTCCTTTTTCACCTCCGCGATGAAGGACAGCAACGCCAACACTAGGGTGTTCAGCGTACCGGTTCCTACATGCTGGAATGGAACTGGCTTTTGATCAGCTGTGACCGAAAGGAAGAACGACATCGTCTTGCGCAGATGCTCTCTGGTGAGCTGCGATACGAATAGTTGCGTCGCTTTTCCAGCTCCACCTACAGAGATGTACTGCGCGAGCCTTTCTTCAATCGAATCCAGTACTGGCCGGAGATCGGCAGCATCAGAGTCAATTGGCGGGTCCAGCTCGCGAAGCCGCTTAATCGATTTCTCCCAAAGACCGGTTCGTACACCTTGCAAACGGAGAATGAGATCGAGCAGAGAACCTCGCTCTAGACTTAGAGCACGCGAGCCTGTGCGGAGGGTCCGGAGGTAAAGAAATCCGAACAGCCGCTTCACTGTCTTTCTTACTCTCTGAAGCTCGCCATCGTCAAGGCTGGGGCTGTAGGAGAAGAACGTATCGGCCTCGAACTCATCTTCCTCGGAGTTGTAGATGGCTTGCGTTTCAATCCGCAGGCATCGGATCACATCGGGCGGGGTGGCTATGTCGGCCTCACCAGGCCCTAGCAGCCGTTGTTCTTTGACGTGCCACAGCTCCGTATGAGCCCCACAGGTACGCTCGACCTCGCCACTGAGATCCACCAGCATGACTTCAACCCTGATCTTTACAGGGGACGTGCCGTCAGCTTCAAGGTACTCGGCATTGTAGAAATCAAACTCCTGTACGGGAGGGAATCGCGATAGCCTGTCAGGGCTCAAGACAAGGTCCAACGCCTCGCAGATGGTGCTCTTGCCGACGTTGTTGCCTCCTACCAACAGCGTATGCCCGTCAAAGGAAAGATCAGCTGACTTCACACCCCGGAAATTTTCAATCTTGAGATTGATGACGCGCATGCTCGCAATTCCCTATGCCGTTTCGACACCTCAGCATGGCTCATCCAACCGAAGCTGCCTAGCGGCCGCCGTAGAAAATTGCGATTAGGAATTTCCGGTGAAATGGCATTTCAAGGCGGTGATCAGGGGGGCTGCTCGAAAGCTCAGCCGGCATAATTGAGAGGTAGTAGCACCGGAGCCTGGGAACATTCGCTTGCGGTCTAGGACAACTGACCTTGACTGCGAACGACCATACTGCGCCGCACCAGAACCCGAGGACAGCATCAAACTCGTCTATCAGCCTCACTGTGGCCTCAGGAAGTGCCCCCTACATACATCTTCTTTAATCATTGGTATACCGCTTAGGCACTGGTGCGTCTACATCTTCCACGGGCTGATATAGCTTTTTACCAACTCTGACCACATAACCTTTCTGCTTGAACGTGGCGAAGGCGCTCGCAACAATTGAACGCCACTCTGCTGACGAAATCTGCTCCAGTTCCCTGTAGCGGTGGTAAATTTCATCCGCGAGTATGTCTACCGACATAGTTGTCTTAGGTGGGCAGACTGCAATTCTGGATTGTGCAAACACGAACGCGGTCGTGTACAGGTTTCGTCCGGAAGGTAATTGGACCAAAAGGATGTTGCTTCGAACTTTATTTTTATTCGCACGCATCAATGCTGCTACTGCTGCCACCTCTAAAGGGAGATGAGGCCGTAATTGTAGAGTTTGATCTGTCGGCAGTCGCGAAGTAATAACAGCATCATACAAAGAAATTTGGTCGATGACATCCTGATCGAGCGGCAACAACCTACTCTCCACCGTATAGCAAAGTGCACACTTGATTTTCGCAGTATCACTATGTGGAGTAAGGGAACCGCATGCCTTGCACTCTTCCAGAGTCAGAGAGTAATGACCACACGATTCAACATCATTATATAACTCAGGCACAACCATGTAGAATTTAGTGAGGGTGTCTCCATACCATATGAATATAGGACTAGAGATAGTTCGGGACAGATAATTAACCCAAAGAATCAGTTGAGTTTCGTGCGCTTTGAACTCGACGAGCATTGCCCCCCAATTCTCAGCCCACATTACATCCAAACTCTTCATATCCAAGGATTTGATAGAGGTACAACGCGCCACCATGTTTCTAATGCGAAGAGGGACCTGGGCCTTTTTCAGAATCGCCGCACTGTCAGGTTTCCCCTGCAACCGGGATTGGAAATCCAGACGGCCCTTCCATTGACGATTATGAGCGTTGTAAATAGCTACAAACTTCGTCGTTGCGCGGGAATAGGCGCTAAAAAGCTCGGCTGTATCTAATGCTTCAGCACCAAAAACAATTACAACGGGAGCTTCTAATCCACGGAATTTCGCTATATTTTCCGTAGCTAGTTTTTCAGCCTTCAAAAAATCAAAATACTGCCTATCAATTATCGACCCCGTCAGAACGACGATATCCTCTGAATCAATGCCACCCGTAATGAGTTCAGACTTAATACGTAAAAGCTCTTCACAGGGGGTCAGTGTGATGATTTCAAGCGCAGTATCCGGTTCAGCTACTCGCGGCGAGGACAGTTGGATCTTGGGAGGAACAACCTCTGAAAGAATTTCGGTAACTGCTTTCGGCATACGTAAGATGATCGAAAGCTGAAACGCATCCACTCCTAAAACCTCCTTCAAGCCGTCTAAAGTTACGCCGTTACGCTCGAATTTAAATACTTGAGTTTCGTCGCAAAAAAATGCTTTTGGCTTCCCATCAAACCAGCTTACAAGCCTCTTGCACCAAGATTCTGACAACGCTTGCGATTCGTCTACGACAAGAGCGTCGAATTCTCCAACCAAACCCTTATTAATAGCAGTATTGAGATCCTCTACACAATTGACCTTATACCACTCCTCCCCCACCGACAAATGGTTCAGCGCATTCGCTGCTTGACGGCAGAGCCCGTGCCAAGTCATCACTGTGCAGGTTCGATATACTTCAAGCTGTGCACGAATATGCTCAGTTAGCCTAGCATTGAATGAGAGAACCAATACCCGCTTGCCTTCCACCGAGAGTTTCCTAGCAGCCTCGATGGCCATCAAGGTTTTCCCTGTACCCGGCCAGCCCGTGATAAGAGAGTTTGTATTTTTCAGCACAAAGCGCACTACCGCACTTTGCTCGCTAGTCAACTGGAGCCATACTTTGTTGTCATAGCGAATGCGGCTCGCCCACCGAGGGTGGCCATCAATCTTTGGCGCAAGGTAATCGATTAGCTCTCGGGTTCGAAAAGTCCCCAAATCAGAATTTTGAAGCGCCCCCTTCCAATACTTCATAAGGTCTATGATTTTCTGAGCTACGTCAGGGTAAGCTTCAAAATCTATATAGAGCGGCTGAGGCGGATTGGATTGAGTATCGTACATTCCTGGGATATTAGAGCGATCAAAATCCGAATCAGGAAAAATAAACCCGTATCCGATTCTCAGGCGTAGCGACGGGTCAGCACCAAGCCACGACGCGAATCCATGAATATTTTTTTTAGTTTGACTGAGCGGGTCTATCTTGTAGCCGTTGCGGACATGAACAAACAGAGAGTTTTCAACCCGGTAAACACCGCTCTTAACCTCAAGAGCTAAAACCCCATCCACAGGGTGGATTATCAGGAAGTCGATCTCTCCCGTTGGCCTTGCTCTGTTGTCGAGCTTGGTTACCGCGGAGCACAACCAAGGGAGGCTGTGGATTACGGTGTATTCGTCAGGTAGCTGGGATTTGAGGACTGAGTAGAGTTGACGTTCACCATAGCTTTCAGTGTGGTGTGGGCCATGCTCCGGGATCATCTTTGCCATCTACAACGCTCACTCTTTCCTAAACTGTGACTCCTGTACGCCGCGATAGTAGCACTTTGAAACCGAGACATGCTCCAGCCGGGCAGCCAATGGGATCGGCCACCTCGCCCGGACAGCACGGACAGCTTTTCGCCAGGGTGGCCGCCCCGACTCCCCTGCCGGGGAAATGGGCCCAGGGGTATTCACTTTGCCCTGCAAGGCCTCTCCCTTTTGCGCATACCCCACCTCCCGTCCGAACAACGCAGAGGGACCCAATACCTCCAACAGCGACTGGATACATCTAGCCGGTGACGGCTACTATTTGACGACCCTCTGAATCGTCCCTGGTCTCATAGACACCCTACGTGTTCAGTATTCGCTCAATGCGTTCACGCGCTGCCCCTGTAAGACGCTTCACGCCTAGTAGCCTAGCTACTTCTATGGCTGGGTCCCCTGCATCGATAATGCTCGCTGCGATGCGCAACTCCTCCGCCGCAATCTCCTCGATTGAACGCGCGTCATTGGCCGATGCCGGAACACGATATGTCGACCACTCCATCACATCGCCCTCGGCGTGCCAGACGAATACCTCCTCAAATCCCGCCTGCTGAACGTGATGGTGCTGTTCGGCCAGTTCCAGCACTCTGTCTCGAATAAGCCGTCCTGATCTTTGGAAGCCGTGCGCGCGAGCGATACGCTGGACCAAGAGTGCGTCGAGAATTGGGGCTTCCTGGCGCAGCACCTCCTCAATGATCTGACGGAGCACTTGGCTGTAAGCAGGTAAGTGAAACTGCTCGGGTTGGATCATGTGCGCAAGAGAAGAAAGATCAGCGATGCGATATTCACCCCTCTGCCCTAGAGTAATAGGTTGATCACTGTGAGCGCGAGCTATGCGAACGTCAGCAAGCTCCGTCGGCAAATTACTCACGGAGCTAATGGACGCTTCTGGCAACTCATCACTAATGCCGGAGTCGGCTGAGAAATCGATAACAATTGGAGCGGCCTGTGGTTCCTCGGTTACTTGACTACCGACTGCCTCTATTCGGGATTGAGCCAGAAGGTCGTTCAGAGCTATGTGCAGCTTCTGCAAGGCACCTTCCTTATTTACCCACCATTCCGTGGACCAAAGTCGCACCAGGGTCCATCCCAAGCCGCTGAGAATCGCTCCTCTGACTTTATCCCGGTCCCGAGCAGTGGCGGCACTGTGGTAAGTAGCACCATCACATTCGACGCCAGCCAAGTAGTCGCCTGGACGGTCGGGGTGAACAATGCCCAGGTCAATGCGGAAACGCGACACTCCAATTTGTGGGACTACCTGCCAGCCGAGACGCCGTAGCCCTTGAGCAACAGCTTCTTCGAACGGCGAATCGTATCCTCCAATCGAGCCATGTACCGCCTCTGCTAGGGCTCTAGGGCCACGCTGAGCAAATTCTATGAAGTGCTTCAAATCCCGAACCGCGCGAGCATTGGTCCGGTTGAGGTCGATCATTGACGGATCGAAGGATGAGAACACCAACATCTCTCGTCGTGACCTTGTGATGGCGACGTTCAGTCTGCGCCATCCACCGTCTTTATTTAGGGGGCCGAAGTTCATCGACATGACCTGCGCACCCGGCTCGGTTGGGCCATACCCTATCCCGAGCATGATCAGATCTCGCTCATCGCCCTGGACCGTTTCAAGGTTTTTGACGACGACGGGTTCGGTCTGGGAATCCTGGAAAAACGGCTCGATCTGAGGGTATTGCTTACGGGCAGTGTCCAACAGATCGTTAATCAGCTTTTGCTGATCAGAGTTGAGTGTGATGATCCCGATTGAATGACCAGCAGCGACGAACGCAGGATCGGTTAAACGCTTAACTGTCTCGCTGACAATGGCTTCTGCTTCAGCCTGGTTGTAACGCCCTTTTCCTTTTGCATACACGCCCTCAACCCTGCGCCACTCAACAGCACTTGCGCGGGTTTCGGCTGCTGGGAAGGTAATCAAGTTACTGTCGTAATAACGATGGTTGGAGAACGCAATCAGGCTTTCATGGCGACTACGGTAGTGCCAGCTCAAACTGTGGCTCGGCACCCCTGCTCCCAAGCATTCGTCCAGGATGCTCTCCATGTCTTCTGCTGTGTCGTCGTCGCCAGAATTCGGGCCACGGCTGAAGAAGTTCGTAGGCGGCATCTGACGTGGGTCACCGGCGATAACCACTTGCTTGCCCCGAGCTATCGAACCGATTGCGTCCCATGGAGCAATCTGCGAAGCCTCATCGAAGATGACCAGATCGAATGGGGGTTGATCGGCAGGCAAGAACTGCGCAATCGACAGTGGGCTCATGAGCATGCAGGGTGCGAGGCGATTCAGCGCGTCCCCCATCTCAATAGCCAGCTGCCGGACAGGTTTGTGCCTACGGGACTTCTGCAATTCATGCTTGAGAATGGCGAAGCCGCTGCTCTTAGGGATGTCATTCTTGGAAGGGATTAAGCCACATAGTTTCGCCCGGATATAACGCACCGTCAGTTTCGCAAGCTCGTCGTCCAAACGAACGAAAGTTCCGATGTCACTCATGTGCTCGGCAGCGACGAAGTTTCTCAAAACCGGTTCGCTGTCGATGCCCTGTGTCGCAAACCAATGAGCATAGGCAGTAACAAAGGTATGCTCGGTTGCCGATGGTAAAAGGCTTCCTGTTTCCAATGCTTGAGCCAGACTGGCCAAACCGACCTCGGTAGACTGCTCGCGCACACGGCACCAATCGCACCAAGCCTTGAGCTGCTCTTCTTGCTGCTGAATGGAGAGAGAAGTGGCCCGCAGAGTAGCAACGGCCGGATGCGTCTCTGTGCCCGTTGCAGCCAATCCAGCAAACAACCGAGCAGCCTCATCGTAGCGGGACAAGGCCTGTTGCAACGCTAATAGCGCTGCACTGATTTGCCCACCCGGCACCAACATTTCATTTGCATCGATGACCAGACGCGCGACTGCGCCGCGCAATGAAACCAAGTGGTCGGGTGATTCGGCCAAACCACTCAGCAGCCCGCGCAGACTCTCACCCAGTGTGATGGCCCGTAGTGTACGGGAAGCGTCGCTAGTCAGACCTTGCCAGCCAGGGATCGACTGCATGTCACTTGCCAAAGCGTCCAGTTCCACTAGCTGCGATTGTAGGCGCTCGAAAATTGCGAGGTCACCAAGCGTGTCCGGTAAGCCCGCCGCGCCACCTAAAGCGGCAAATTTCTTAGCTACCTTTTTTTTGGCGAAAGTAGCCAAGAACCAGAACTTACCCTCAGCCTCTCGCCATTCATTTTTAATTGCTTCGAATGGAATGCGACGGCACGCTTCGTCGGCATAATTTAGCGACAGACTTTGTTCTAGCTCGCGATAGCTTTCGATCAACTGGCAAGCACGCCGGGCAGAATCGATACGCGTAACGGCGTCGGGAGCGAATGCGAATGAAAGGTTTAGGCCATGGGATTCCAAGATCAGAGTTGCCAACTCATTTAACTGCTGGACCTGTATTACTTCAGCCGCTGGCAACGATAGATGCGTAAGCTTAAGCAGCCTTTCACTCGAATCATTTAAGGCGTCAAGAGCCAGGGGCAACTCACGCGAAGTGCTAGCAATCTCTGCCTGCCAGGCATTTGACCATTGGGTGTGCGCTAGAGCGCCAAACTTACCTGACAGGTCGCGCGCGGCAACACCGTTAAGTCCAAGCCGACGCGAGAGGTCAAGTAACTGGCCGTACTCGGCAGCATCGTGCTGCGTGCTTGGTGGCCAAGCCAGTCTCGGCGTCTGAGGACCATGATCACGCACGACGCGACCAATCGCTTGATGCAGGGAAAGACCGTTGCTCCAACGTCGATGTAGGACCTCGACCAACTGGTTAAGTCGCGATCGTAGCGTTTGCAATCGAGCAGCCTCACGCTCCCAATCCTCGGCGCTCAATGCGTCACTCACATCCCATGCGCGATCCAACTGCTTGAGCACTTCAACTTTGGACGCTTTGCTTGAGTGCAGCTCCAGGCAAAACTCGCCCAGCCCCTTCTCTGCCAAGCGACGATAAACCACGTCAAGGGCGGCCCGTTTCTCTGCAACGAACAGCACGCGACGCCCCAACGCGAGGTTATGCGCAATCATGTTGGCAATAGTCTGCGACTTGCCGGTTCCCGGAGGCCCATCCATTACAAAGCTATGAGTGCTGGCAGATGCCACCACGGCAGATAACTGCGAAGAGTCAGCTGGTAGTGGGGCAAAAAGCTGAGCGGGTGTTACTGATGAGTCCAGAAGCTCGGGCCTAGGAAACTCGTCTGAGCCAGAAAAGCCCTCACCTGCTTCTTTAGGCTCCAACAAATGTTTCACCAATGGGCTTTGCAGCAGCTGCACCGAGTTGGCGTTCAGGTCCTTCCACATCAAATATTTGGCAAATGAGAAGGTGCCCAATACTAGTTCGGTGGTTACCTCAAATCCCGGCACGTCGCGTACTGCTCGCCGCACCATGTTCCAGATGCCATTCACATCGATGCCGCTGTCATCACTTGGCAGTTCGCCGTCAAGCCCGGGAATGACCAACTCAAAATCATGACGTAGCAATTCAAGTAGAGTCAGGTTGAAACGTGGCTCCTCGTCGAGCAACGTCAATGTCACACCAGACAAGGCACTTTTGCGCTCAAGTTTTACCGGCAGCAAAATCAGTGGTGCGGAGTAGGATTTCGGGTCATCTGCACTTTTCTTCCACTTAAGAAAGCCAATTGCCAAAAACAGCGTGTTTGCACCGCCCTCCTCCAGATCGCTGCGCGCCTTTCGGAATAGCTCGATCAGGGTCGCTTCAAGCTTGATTTTCTCCAGGTTGGCGAGCACTTCACCCCGTGCGAGTGCTTGACGGGCGACTTCGTCGACCAGGCTTTCATTATTCTGTTGCTCGTACACGGCCACATCACGGCCACTACTTTTTAGGTCAGGTACCGGCACCACTCGAATGCGCTGGCCACTGGAAAGAAGATCTTCCAGAGCTGCTGGATCCGGACAGAGAAGACGCACACCTTTAGCGCTGTCTGGCAGATGCAGCAGACGGTTGCGTGTAGTTAAATCGAGGAGTTTGCGTTGCCACAGCGTTAATTTTCCCGCAGGACCTTCGCTACCCTCGTTGATTTCGACATCAAAACTTGGGAGTGATGGGGCTTCCTCCAACCCTTCAGCCGTCGGCGGAGCATCAGCCGTCGCATCGGATGCGTTCGCTGCTGACACAAGCGCCATTGGGCGGATCTTCTGCATCCGAGCACGGTGCAAATCGATCGCCATGATGAATTGCTCATCATCGAGTTGCCGCTCCGCAGCTGCGACTGCTTGGCTAAAACTTGGTGCCGGAGCTTGGGTGGCCAAGGTGGTCTCGAAAACCACCATCTCCTTCAAGTCCAAGCGCTTGCGTACTGCCGACGCCTCATCGGTCAGCAGCTGAGAAAACTCTTGCGGTTGCAACCAGACGCCCGCAAACGCGTGCCCCTTCGTCATGATAAGCAAGGCGTTCAACCCAGCCTGCTCCAAAGCCGCAGCAAAAAGCAACGCCGTATCCAAGCAGGTCGCCACGCCGTTTTCCAGAATGATGCCTGGCGATCTGATCTTCTGGCCCTGTTGCTCAAAACTGGCAGGAGGTAATGCATAGCTCAACTGAAAGCTGCAAACCCCAGACCAAATGGCGGAAACAAGCTCCCACGTCCGCGTGCGTGACTTGCTTTCATAGCCATCGATACCGTCTTTTTTCCCTGCGCGCCGCAAGACTTGAGAAGCGGCTTTGAGAACTCGGTCTACCGCTGGATCATTGGGCATACAGAAAGCTGCCAGTAGCTCCGACATGGCGCTCAAACCGCCCCATTCAGTGCGAGCGAGCAGTTCAGTAGGAAAGCGCTGCTCGACGAGTAGGTTGTCACCTTGGGACAACCGCATTACCACATCGGCACTCAGGCTTTCACTCAGCCCGGACAGATATCCAGCGTTGAGCTTGATGTCACGTTCAGAGATGCTGAGGCGATCACCCGCATGAATCCGGTCAATATGCCAAGTGCGGCTTTCGACGAAATCTGGGTCGGTGCTTAAAGTCAGTACCAAATCTTCAAGACTTGTTTCTTCCTGGTTCGAAATGCTCAATTCGCGTACAAGCGGGATGGCATTCTGGTGGGAAGCGAAGCCGATTTTGCGTGCGATCAGCGCCTCAATCTTGATATTCATCCATGGGCTCCTGGAGCTGCCAATGCTTGCCTCATGAAGAGGCCGAAAAATACCCCCTATACTCCCTGACTAATCACTGGTTGGGAATTTCTTTATCTGGGAATCCAGACGAGTTATTCAGGCAAGAAGGTAGAAGTGACGAGACCACATTGTGATAGCCATATCATGGCATCATAGAGAGAATTCTCTGCCCTTGATGATCGAATTCGATGACAAAACCTAGCTGGTATCTACCGATCAGTGAAGACCTGAGCGTTGCGTTTTCTCGGGGCAACAGTCCGGATATCGCGCTTCTATCGCGCTATGAAATCGCGGCGATATTGTACCTGCACCAGCTACCCAGGCTTCCGGTGCGCGCTCCGCTGGAGATGGAACGGTCGTTCGCCAGCTTGTTGCCTCGTGACATCGAATTGTTGAAATCGGCGTTGACCAGCCATTTCGATCGAAGTGCATTTACCGCCGGACTCATGCTCGCACCAAAATTAGGCATTAGCCTAATGAGCCAAGAAGCAATTGCTAGCCGCAAGTATGTTCGCCATGACGGTTCATGGGATTTCGACTACGCCAAAAGGCAAAACATTGTCGTGGGAGCGTTAAGCCATGAGCATGTGCGTCCTAATGGCAGGATCATACGAGTGAGCGATCACCAGCTTCGGATGATCCATACCATCCGAGCTAACCAAGAGGACTCTATCGAAGCGCAAGCTCACGCCGGGACAGGAAAAACGTTCGTTATTGGAGAGATATTGGAGCTGATGCCAGAACGGCGATTCATGCTTCTCGCTGACACAAGGCCAAAGCTTCAACCAATAGAAAATAGATTTTCGAAAGATAAAATAAAAACAAATACATTCAAAGACCTAGCGGTTGAGCTATTGGCACGCGGAAACAGAGAACTCCAGAATAAAATGAATGCGGCGTCGAGGATCCAAATCCCCTACTCAGTACTCGCGGAGCAGGTAGGACTTGGCTCGATCGGAAAGCGCAATGCGTATCAAGTAGCGGCGCTTTGCTGGGCAGTGCTCACAAAATTTTGCTCAACCTCCGACCCGTACATTACAAAAACACACATCCCTCGCAACCAGATCCAATGGCTATCGCCGATTGAGCAAGAGGCCGTAGCAGCGGCAGCGGCCAAGCTCTGGATGAGAATGACATGCCTTGATATCGAATCTGACGCTCTTCCAGTTCGCGGGTATCATCGAATCAAACAGGTAGCTCTGGCGGGACTTCCAATACCTGAATACGCTGATACGATCCTGATTGATGAAGCGCAGGACCTAACTGGCCCGGTGGTTCAGTTGCTGGATGAATCGGGGCACACTGTCATTTCGTTGGGTGATAGATTTCAGAACTTGCAGGGCTTCTACGCTCATCACAAAGCGACCATTCGCCACAACGATATGGCTATTTCATTACGCGCGGGACCCGCGCTAGCAGGTTTTGTAAATCCGCTAATAGCGGCGTTCCCGGAAGTAAGTGCAATGCCTTTTGTCGCTGACAAATCAAAAGTAACGGTGGTTGCAGAATACCCGTCTGACTCTTTTCCTTCTGAACCTTCGGTCATCTTGGTCGCTGACGAGTGGGGACTGTTTGATTGGTTGATTCGTAATCGCGAAATGAAGAAAGGGGCTGCGGTTGTTGACTGGACGAAAAAATTCGAGTCATTCCTGACTGGATGCCTGGGACTGTATCAACATAATGCTCGCCCGGAGCATGAGGCGATTTCTAACTTCCGAACTTGGGATGATCTGCGCAAAGTAATGAACTGGAACGAATCCTTTAACCGAGTCGAGCATTGGCTGGAAACGGTTGGAGTTAAATACGGGGTAACGGAACTCTACCAACACGCTCCTCGTAGCGAATTAAGCCACGATTTGCCATCGCGTTATTTGCTTGCAACAGTATTTACGGCCAAGAATTTTGAATTCAAAAAGATGGCAATCTCAGAGGACCTTTATTATTTTTCTGATTTGCGCGGAAAAACAGCTCTGTCGAAGCAGCTCGCATTCTTGTATACAGCCATCACGCGAGCATCTGGAAAGATCTATTTTCCAGACACCCATAAAGAACGCCTTGCATCAATATTAAATTTCGAAAAAAACAGTCTGAATCGTGCATGGATGAAGTAATCGTCTCTTCAGAGTCGCGCGCCCAATTGAGCTAGCCCGGCTTTAACGTATATGGCCGCCGAACCAAACGAGCTTTGAGCTTTCGCGTTGCTGTAACGAATTGGAAGAAAGGGTTGTCACGGCCTAAGCCAGTGTTGTTCACTGAACCAGGCCCTGCGGCTATTCGCCCAATACCCGACCTGAAGAGGTTAAATAGGGATAGCGATGCATTGCCATCAATGTAGTCCGAGCGAGTAAAGGCCCTTCTTCATCGTACATTTCGTTACCCTCATAAGAAGTAATCTCACCTGAAAGCTTATCCCTATATCCCTCTCTCACCTGTACAGAAGTAACGCGACAACGCTTGTCAGCGGGTGAATCGACGAGCGCAGCATGATCTCCCCTTGGGTTACGATGATTGATTTCGCAAAAACGCCCCATGTAAGGTTTTCCGCGTAGATGCTGGCATTTCGCGTAGGGGCTGTCGCATATGGAACAATCCAAGCTATCTGATATAAATCCGGCACTCATGAATGCCTGAGGCGGGAAAAGCAGCTCTTCATACTGATTCAGATCCTCAAGGCGCTTCTGACAATGAGCGAACCCACTGTGGGCTCGACTCGCGTCCATGCATCCCATCTGAGCAGCAACGAGCTGGTCCCACGCCTCATTCGGCATGTCCCGCTTTAGAAGGACCAACATAAGTAACTCGGACCGTACTGCTCCAATAGCACACTCGTAAGCTAGGAAAAGATTGGCATCATCTTCGTCAACACGGCGAATCGACTCGTGCTTAAGACTCGTGGCATTCAATTGCAGCAAGTCCAAGGCACGGCATTGTTCGATTTGGAGCTTGCTCGATTTTGCCAAGCTGCGGTAGATCTCCGCGCTTTCGATACCCACATTGAAGTATTTAATCACTTCCTGAAAAGTCATCTTCACTGATTGCTCCGCGAAGGGCTCACTCATCATTTAGCTCCCAGCTCTTTGACGATATCAGTCACAGCGCTCAAGCCCTCGGGTGGGCCGTTGTAACGAACCTCCTTACAGGTTCCGTCAGCGTCCTGAAAAACTACACTTAGAGAGGCGCTTCCGTTTTTAGAACCCTTGAATAGATCGTAAAGGTAGTTTGTTATTAGCCCTAAGGTCACAGAGAGCACATCGGGATTCTGCAACAAAATGCCCGCAGATATAAACAGAGTAGGTCCGTACCACTCAAAGCCGTACTGTTGCAAATAAGCCGGCTGATCATCCTCATCAAATATTTCGGCATGAGGAATATTGTTTCCAAGAAGCAATGTTCGGACAGTATCAGACTCCACATGCTGCCTAAGATCGCCTTTGGAGGTTGCAGTCGCAAGATTGTGAGGAAGTATGGCGAACCCGCTGGGAGCCGCCACACCGAAGTTTTCTAGTTTCACCGCGATCGATACGTGGTCACGAACTTCTATGCTCATTCTCAAAATTCTCTCAATAGGTCACTTAGTCAGCGAAAAAAGGCAGACGATAGTACCTTTTCCATGAAGCAATCGCCTGCACCATCGCCCCGCCCACTTTCTCGTGAGGTACCTCTTACCTCGTCAGACGTGGCCCCTATCGCTCCACCAGCGTGGGTGCAATTCACCATCGCTTGAGTGATTCATTGAGCAACGCTCATCGCACCCAGCGCTCTTTCGATGAGATCCTCTTCCGGGGCAGGAAGCGTTAACCCTCTTCGTTCGTAATAGACCTCCTTCGCTCTCTCCCTGGTCAACCCCACGTCATTGAGCTTCATATTCTCAATAGTCCACAGCCCCTTTGGTGATATCCCTCTAACTACCACAGGGAGCTGATCCTCGTCATCATCGAACTGTATATGACATTCGATCTCGTCGTCGTAAGGATGAACGATGTGAAACTCACAATCATCGTATTTATCCCTGAGCACTTTGATTGTATCGATGTCGGCCTTGACCGCGAGGCCGTTGCAATACTCACAAGAAATCACGAGATTTTTCGCGACGAAGGTCCACTGCGGGTAAATCGATGAAGGTGCGATATGATCCCGATGGATTGTTCGCCGACCTTCTTCACCCAAGGGAAGAGTGCACCAAGCACAGCGCTTCCGCTGAATCACACGTCCCTGCGTAAGCACCTGACTTTTGAACTCGACTACAGCCTTTGCCTTTCCATACCAACGCTTCGGCCTTAAGTCGACCTTTATAGCATCAAGCTTTTTCTGAACCCCATTATCAATGGTAGCCCACCGCGGCAGCTTGATCATTTAAGACCCTCAATGAAGCCGCCTATTCGCTCAAGGATGATGTTCATAGCAGGGTTGTCCGGGCCAGAAACTTTCTGTAGTCGAGCGTATGTCGATCTCAGTTCCTTCACATTCAGTGGCTCAGTCCCAGCAATCATTTGCAGCGCTTTACGGAGATCGTTTTCCACATATATGTTGCCAGTGGTCGCTACACCAAACACACGATATAGAATATTTTCAGGAGAGCGTCCGTACACGTCACCTTCAAACAAATCAAACTTTGGCCCTTCATCGTATCGCGCAGTAACTAAAACCGAATTATCTTGATCCAAGTCAGAAACCATAAAATGAGAATGCGTTGCGATCAAAACATGCGTTGCATCTGTTTTTTTAAGGCTATCTAGCAGTGTTGGAATGTATTTTATTTGCCACTGCGGGTGCAGGCTGATCTCAGGCTCATCAATCACAACAAGAGAATGACTCTTCAACTCTGCCAGTAAACGAGAATTCGTACCAATCAACTGCTGCTCACCTGAACTCAGATCCGAAAACTCACTCCCTATACCTAACCTGCCGAAATAAAGAGAAGACCGCCTAAATGCACGCCAGCGTCTAGCAACATCAAAACCTTTTTTCCATATCTCCGCCACCTCAGATTTCTCCAAAGCCTCGGACATATCTAAGAATATATTAGTACCAGTTTGCCCCTGAAGCGGCCATTCCCGAAGTACGCATAGAAATGACCAAATATCATTCCAGTCGTCATCCAATCTATGTCTAAGCTTCGACCATCGACCAGGCGACATAGCCCTTGTTTCCTGTATGCGGATTATTTCTCCGTAAACCTCATTAGCATCGAGAGAAAAGAGCTTGGTCGATTGCAACTCCAATAAAAGGTGCACACGGTTTTCAAACCCTGCGAGGACGAGCCAGTTCTTCAAGCGATCTTTGAACCCTAGAGTAGAGAAGCCTACAATTAGGCTTTGAATCACCTTTTTTTCAAGTGCGCCAGTCGTTGTTAAATTCGAAGACTGGCGTAGCCCGAGATACTTATAGAAAGAATCGTCATTTTCCGTAGTGAATCTAAATTTATCATTGGGAAGATGAGAGACCGTTGCAACCTGACTTGGAAATGGCATGTCGGAAAGCTTTGTACTTCTACCACTTACAGTACAACGAACCGTGTCAAGACTCGTACGTTCAATTACGCACATCTTCCCGTCAAAACGATATTTTATCGTCGCCTGACCTGCCAGCGCCCTGCTTCTATACGCAGATCTATCACCTTCAGTTCGCAAGGTATTCAAATAGCAAACTTCATCTACAATACGACTAATGTATCGACTTTTCCCCGACCCATTGGGCCCAATCATAACAGTTACGTTCGTGCTGCCGCCTTTGATACTCTCATCAAAAAGCGGAATTTGAATGGCACCCTCTTCGAAACTTATTAAATAGAAACCTACTTTCTTGTTTGTTTTTTTAGTTGACTCACTCATATTTTTCGCCATGGCATCATAAGGCTTGCTCCCTTATCGTAACTATATCAAACAACGCATAGACTTACGCTTAGCTACACAACAATATAGCCCCATAAACCCTAACCCACCACCAAACCCAACACTGGCAACATTCCGGCACCGGGTGACTAACCCCCAATCATGATGACTCAATTTCTCAACAGGCAGAAACTCCACCAGCACGACTAACAGCATAAATCTCAGCAATCTGCTCAACGGCTTCAGAAATTCCCGCACCATTACGGATCAATTCCGCGAAATCATAAATTGCCGCCGCCCCGCTTCCATTGGCCAGTGCAGAAGCCATCAACTCCTTAACATGAGCGTCGATACTCGCTTCAATCTCTTCGCGACCTAAAGGTTCTTCATCAGAAAGTGTTTTTATGATTACGGAGGCATCAGTCGTTTCATCAATGTCATACAGCTCGTAGAAAATCTGACCCAACGTTCCTGCCGGAATCGATTTCAAACGATTCCATTCACCTAAATCGGTTTTCTCCTTACGTGCTTTTTCAAATTGAAGCCGCAGTTTTGAAGCAATGGTGCCAGCCGACCGCTCTTTGTTGGAGTACTTATGATTCGAGTTAGACGATACTGTTTGCACGACCCGCCACAGCAAGCTCCATACGTCCCTGGTGCTGTAATACTTCAACGCCGTGTAAATCGCGCTTTTGATTTCTTCCGTCTTGTGTACAGGAAAGACTTGCCTGAATTCCTGCAACTGATTGTTCAGGTAGGCCATGCAATCGGCCACGGCGTATTCGTACCAAAGCGCCAACATGCCTTCATTCGTAAACGGTCGTACGACCAACTCATTGAAAGCTTCCTCGCCTCCACCCAGGAGTTCATCGGAAACCAGCATGAACCGAATTTTATTGGGGTAGTAGTTCAGTCCGTTGGCGTTTACAAAATAGGCGCTCGTGCCAGTAGCGCGTGGATCGTCCGACAGTACGCCGGCCTTCCAGAGACGATTGATGAACATCTCCGAGTGCATGGGCGCTAGCGCCTGGCAATCGTTGAAGGTGAATCTGCTACCGAACAAGCGAGGAGCGATGGCGCGCTCAAGTGCCACCAGGACGAATGCTAGGTCATTAGGGATGGTCGAATAGTCAGTCCTTTTCGCTATGACACGCTCGGCATGCTGCGCAACTCGCTCTTGCAAGTCAGCCTCCGCTTGCGCCTCAGCTACTCGCCTTGCCTCGTCCAGCTCAGCCTTGCATGCCGCGCAAGGCCAGAGTGGGTGCTGCTTGAATCTTTTCACCTCGGACCTGCTCGTGATAACCAACGCGCAACCGCAGACCGAACAGTTCTGGTTCTCGTCATACACGGTGCAATGCGTTCTGATGTAGGCCGCGAGGGCATGTGGCTTGAGGACCTCGCGAAATGGCAGCATCGCGCTCACGTTCTCGACAGGCTTGCATTCTTCGTTCAGTGCCCAGTAGCGCTGGATCAGCGCGATGACTTCCGGGTCGGTAGCGTGGATCTCTAATGTTATTGCCATTGTGCGAACGGTCCAATGAGATGGATACGAGGCGTGGGTCGGATCGCCATCGTACTTAAATTCTGGCTTCTGGCCACCCTGAAATCTCGGGTCGTAGAGAGCTAAGTACTCCGACCTGGTCACCTGTTGATTCACCCAAGTTCAACGAGCTTCAAATAGCTCCGCATGAAATTTCTGATGGACTCGCCCTTGGCTTCTCACCCGTTCAGATTCGCCCACTTAATATGGAATTCATCCATGAGGGCCTACTTGGCAACCACGCTTGCTTAAGACCGCGTTTTAAAGCCCAGCATGCTGCACATATCGGTCGCCGGTAGCCATGGAGAAATTGGCGGCGTGAAACCGTAACTGATGACCAGAATTAGTTGACCAATTCACATGCATCCTTTGATGGGAACCGTAGCGCATGTAAGGAACGCGCCTCCGACTCCGCACCAAGCAGTACGTTAATCAAGCAAGTCATCAAGCGCCGACCTCGCCCTTTTACGAGCGAAAGCTTCGAAATCTTTCACGTTCGACTCAGGTCTCAGCCCAATCAATTCTTTGCTCAGTTCCAAAATCAGTGCATGGGCTCGAAGCAGATCGTTTTGTGCATTATCGCGATCCATTTCGAGCATGCTGATCCCCGCTGCTAATTCTCCATTGCGCGCCTGTCTGTCCATGGACGGGTAAGAAACCTGTAGAATCACGATTCGTTACTCATTCAAATTTTCGTATACTTCCTGCACGTGAAATACGTCAAAATCGCTCAAATATATACGTTTTAAACAAATACGATCACCATAAATCATCACAAATCATTGATTTTAAAAGACTTTATATAATGTATACGCAGGTAATATCGGCACTCTGTCAATAAGCTGAGTGCGTCCTGGGCTTGAACGCCCAGGATTTATAAACCGACAAACCCTGCAAAGGGCTTGTCGGTTTTTTTATGGCTGGCGTTTATGCGCGTCCATGTCAGTTATACGAACGTATATGCACCATCGTCCGGTTTAGGACTACCTCCTCGCCCTCCGTTCAGTTCGACTTGACCGCCAATCACTGCCATCGCATGCCCACTAAAAGCAACGACGCCCAACTTGCCACTCGCCAGTTCATCGCTCGAAGATCTTCGGTATAGACCTCGCAAACCAAGACGGTCCAACCCTTCCTGAAGAACCTCACCATCATTCAGGCTCTTTAACGCAGCAGCATAACTTTGCCCGGCATAATCGTCGTTATCTTCCTTCTGTGCCCGCTTTGCGCTAACGGCATACATAAAGTTGGCATTGGTCATTACCTCCGGATTATCACCTTGGAAACGAGCCTGCTCCGCCGCTTGCTTCAACTCGCTTTGGGATATATGGACCTGGTACCCATCTCGCATTTGAACGTCGAAGCCGTCACCCGCCTGCTTTACATCTTTAAACACGTCGGTAGGCTTCTGGCCAAACTGCATCATCGAAGCTTTAATCGCTGCAATCGTGGTGCAGTTTCCAGTGCCTGGGCTCTGGCTAAAACTACTCCAGATATTGCCACTCTCCGTTCCCACGCCAGGCTTTTTCCCGGGATTGCTCTTGTCTGGTTTGTAATGATGAAATTGAGCACCCTGGGTAAACGGCAGATTGCTCATGCTTTCCCTGGGGCCAATATTCGCCGAATTTGATCCGCCACCGCCGCCTCCCCCACCACCGCCGCCTTTGCCTGGTGATGGCTGCGGCGAAGGAGACGGTGACGGTGACGGCTCATCCGGGAAAAATCCGGAAACAGCTTCTTCAACAACGCGAGCAAATCGCTGGAGGCGTCCTTCTTCAACGCCTCAAGGATCTCCTTGAACTTCTCCTCACCCAACTCCTTGCGCTTTTCATTGAGCTTGTCGCGCAGGTCCTGGGCAGTTTGGTTTTTATTGCCCTTTTCGGCCTCATCCAGCTGTTTGAGCATCTGGGCTACGGCTTTTTTATCGACCTCTACGTCATCCTTTTTTTCCTCTGCACGGCTTACGCCCCACAGATTTTGCCCCGCACCGCCCACGTCATAACGCACACCTCCAGCCCCATGGCCAGACACCGACAGATCCCACATATCCAACCCCCGTAAGAACCCATACCTTTAAGCCCGATAAGTGGAAAAAGCGGCGTGGTCGGTTCCAACAAAAGCCTGTCAGTTGGCAATCTCGCGCAAAGTCGGAATTGTTTCCGGTCAAATAACACGCAAAAAAAAGCCCCTCGCAGGAGGGGCTCTTGTTCGCAGCCGCATCAGGTCATCTGAATGATGGTCTGCATGATGGTGCTCTGGGTGGAGATCGTCTTGGCGTTCGCCTGGTAGTTGCTCTGGGCCTTGATCAGGTCCACCAGCTCGTTGGTCAGGTTGACGTTGGAGTTCTCCAGGGATTTGGACACGATCGAACCCAGCGTACCGGATTGCGGGGTGTCGTAACCCGGCTGGCCCGATGCGAAGGTTTCTTTCCAGGCCGTACCGCCAGCCGGCTGCAGGCCCTGCTCGTTGTTAAAGCTGGCCAGGGAAAGCTGGCCGATGGCCTTGCTCTGCTGGTTGCTGAAGGTGGCGAACATCACGCCGTTACCGTCAATGCTCAGGCCGGTGATCTGGCCGGTGGCGTAGCCATCGGTGACCGGTGGGTTGCGGTAAGTGGCCGAGTTGTACTGGGTAATGTTGGCCATGTTAATGGCAATCCCGCCAGGGTTGGCGTTCGCACCGTTTTTGGTCCACACACCGTTGGTCACGGTGCCCGGCACCCAACCGGTCAGCTGCAAGGTGGTGCTGGAGGTTGTACCGGTGATAATCCCGGTGAGTTTGCCGGAACCGTCGAAGCTCAATGTCGAGGCGACCGGAGGCGTCGAACCCGTGCCGGTAGGTGCCGAACCGTCAGGGTTACGGCCATCGATCAGGGTGTAGGACTTCCAGGTGTTGGAATCCGTTTTCACCACGTATTGCACCATTGGGTGGGCGTTACCCTGGGTGTCATACAACGTGGTGTTGTATTGGGTGCTGAAGGTGGTGGAATCGGTCGGATCGAACGGCTTGAGCGTTTGGTCGATCACCGGCGACGAGGAGTTCAGGTTACTGGTGGAATCCACCTTGCTGGAAGCCTTCGGCGGCAGGTTCGACAGGTTCAATTGCAGGTCGGTCAGTGCACCTTTGACGATATTGCCATCGGCGTCCGCCGCGTAGCCTTGCAGGCGCGAGGTGCCGGTATTGTTGGTGATATAGCCGTCTTTATCCGAGTGGAACGAACCGTTGCGCGTGTATTCCAGCGAGCCGTCGCTGCCCTTCTGCACAAAGAACCCGCCACCCTGGATCGCCATGTCCAGCAGACCGCCGGTGTTGTTGACGTCGCCCTGGGTGAATTGCTGTGACACTGCCGCCAGGTTCACACCGCTGCCGACACTGTTCTGGCCGGTGCCGAGCTTGGACGCCGCGTAAATGTCCGAAAACTCCGCGCGGGACGATTTGAAACCGGTGGTCGCAACGTTGGCAATGTTGTTGCCAGTGACGTCCAGTTGTTTGTTGGCCGCATAGAGACCGCTAAGGCCGATATTAAAAGACATGTTTCTCTCCCTCTGCCGTATTGAGCCGGCTCTATGTACCGATAGTCTGAATTTGCGACAGCTTGACGCTGCCCATGCCGCCAGCCAGGTTCAGCAGCATTTCGCCGCCGGTCTTGCTCAACGTCACGCTGGTCACCGTTGCCGGCAGCGACGTCAGCAGAGCAACCGAGTCGCCCTTGTCATTCTTGGTGCTGGCCGCGAAGGTGTAAGTCCCGGCTGGCGCGACCTCACCTTTGTCGTTCTTGCCGTCCCAGATAAAACTGGAATCGCCGGCGCTCTGGGTGCCCATATCGATGGTGCGCACCACATTGCCGTCCTTGTCGGTGACCTTGACGGAGACGTTGCCCGTCGCCGACGTTACCGCCACCGAACCGGTCATGCTCTTGCTGGTATCAACCATCGCCTTATCGGTCTGGGTGATGATCGAACGCCCAACCAGCGACGACGCCTGCAGCGCCTGCGAGGAGCTGAAGTTGCTGGAGATCGAATTCACCGAGTCGTTCAGCGTGTTGATGCCTTCCAGGCTACTGAACTGCGCCAACTGCGCCACGAACGCGCCGTTGTCCTGAGGCGACAGTGGGTTCTGGTTTTTCAGTTGGGTCACCAGCAGCTGCAGGAACGCATCTTTGCCCAGCGCCTGGTTACCCGTGGCCGCCTTGGCAGCCGAGTTGAGGCCGCTGTTGTCCGTCGCGGTCTTGACCTTGGTGTTGAACAGGTCCTGAACCGCCGTGTTGGGTGTAGAAGTGGTATCAACGATGGCCATTATTTGGCGCCCCTTATCACTGACCCAGGGTCAGGACCTTCTGCATCATGGTTTTGGCGGTGTTCATCATTTCCGCGTTGGTCTGGAACGAGCGGCTGGCGGAAATCATGTCGGCCATTTCCTCGACCACGTTGACGTTGGGGTAGTACACGTAACCCTTTTCGTTCGCGGCGGGGTGGTTAGGCTCGTAACGGGCCTCCAGGTTGCTCTGGTCTTCGACCACACCGAGTACCTGCACGCCTTGGCCTGCGGCATCCTGATTCTGGAACAGCGAATCGCCGCTACCGCTCTGGCCGGCCTGGCCGCCCTGGAACATGGTGGCGAACACCGGGTGACGGGCGCGGTAAGTCTGGTCAATGCTCGAAGACACGGTCTCGGCGTTGGCGATGTTACTGGCGACGGTGTTCAAACGCGTGGTCTGCGCGCTCATGCCACTGCCGGCAATATTGAAAACACTGGCTAGGGACATGGCTTATTCTCCACGCAGGGCTGACATCAGCCCTTTGAATTTGCTGTTGAGCAGGGTGAAGCTGGCCTGGAAGTTCACCGAGTTCTCGGCGTAGGCCGATTGCTCAAGTTGGGCATCCACGGTGTTCTGATCGATCGATGGTTGCATCGGCGTGCGATACAGCAGCGACTCGTCACCACTGCCCAGGCCTTGCGCTTCAATATGACGGCTGTTGGTCATGTTCAAGGCAAAGGTGCCGTTCTTGGTCTTGTCCTGCTGCGCCGCGAGCACAGCGGAGAAGTCCAGGTCCCGAGCCTTGTAGTTCGGGGTATCGGCGTTGGCAATGTTGTTGGCCAGGACTTCAGCACGCTGGGCGCGGAAGCCCAGGGCTTGTTCGTGGATACCGAGCGCTTTATCGAAGCTGATGCTCATGGCGGAAACCTTTAGGCTGACCTGCTTTTCGTATCTGGGTTATAGCAAGGCGCATGCCAATTCGTTCAAGGCCCGTAATTCAAGGGTTTGCGAGGGGAATGCCGGCGGCAATGCCAGAAAAGCGGCAACGAACTTCCGCGTGGCGCCAGGAAAGCGGCAACCGCGGTTGCCGCTTTTACACATGGGCGGCAATGGTGCAGAGGAGGACATCGAGGGTACCGGCAGGCCTGACCGTTGGTCCGCACTGTCATTTCTGACAGTTGCGGAGCCTGCCGCCCCGGATGCTTGATTGCGCGGACACCCTTTCCTGAATAGCGCAGAGGCTCTACATGCTGACCATCCCGACCCTCGGCTTCAAGTTACAAGACACAGCCCAGCCGATCCCGAACCTGAACACCAACCTGCTGGTGGGTAACTACGCAGAATTGACCTCCGCTATTCCCGTGCTGCGAGCCGATTTCATCAATGTAAACATGAGCAGCAGCATCACCGGCGGCGTGTACAACCAAAGCTTTGAGGTAGGGGCAGATGCGCCCTCTCTCAACATTTCGATACCCCGGGCGTTTGTTGAAGCCAACATAGGCAACTACGTACAACTACTGTTGCGCATCAGCCGTAACAGGGTCATTTCTTCCGCGCCGACCGCGACGGTGAGCATTAATAAAGGCCCCGTCGTCGTCCCCCCCACCCCAACCACCGTATGGGATTTCAGCGATGGCACTTTCCAAGGCTGGGTACCTCAGGGGCCTTACGTCGGCGGGTTGCTGCGTATTAGCAATGGCAGCGTGGTGGCCGACATCCCCAACAGCCAAGCAACCAGTGCCCACATCATTTCCCGCGCAGTGCCGGTGATTGCAGGGCGCACGTACGATTGCAGCTTCGAGGTCATTGGCGGTATGGCCACCAGTGACGGCTCGACCCTGTACATGACGATAAATGGCAGCCGGATCGGCACCGACGTACAGAACATTACCAGCGCACAGCGGCAAACCGGGACAGGGACATTCACGGCGCCCCTGACGGGCGACGTCCGTCTAGGCATTTTCAATGCGAAGGTACCCAACGGGATTCATCGTCTTTCCCTGGGCAATATCCGAATGATCGCTAGGCCCTGAGTCACTCCGAGCCGTCGGCACCCCTACTTTGAGCCCATGAAAAACGGGAGGCCCTTGCGGGCCTCCCGTTTGTTTTGACTCAACCCCCCATCACTTCGCCTGGTAAATGATGCCGGGGCTGCACTGCACCATCTGGTAATGATCCGGCAGGCCGTTCAACGCCTCGGACGCCCCGAGGAACAGGTAACCGCCGCGCTTGAGCGTGCCGTGAATGCGCAACAGGATGTCCTTCTTCACTTCCGCCGAAAAGTAGATCAGCACGTTGCGGCAGAACACCATGTCGAACTTGCCCAGGCTGGCGTAGCTGTCGAGCAAGTTGAACGAACGAAACTCCACCCGGCTCTTGATGGGCGCCTTGACGGCCCAACGCCCCGCGCCTTTGGAGTCGAAGTAACGCTGCAGGCGTTCCTGGGACAAACCACGGCCCAGGGCCAGGCTGTCGTACTCACCCGTTTTGCAATTGGTGAGCATCGTGCCGGACAGATCGGTGGCGACAATTTGCGCGCCGGCCTTCAGTTGCCCCATGTTGGTCCGCTCGAACTCGTCGATGGACATCGAAATCGAATACGGTTCCTGCCCCGAAGAGCAGGCAGCCGACCAGATTCGCAGCCGCTGGCCCGGGCTGGCCTTGATGGCCTCCGGCAGCACCTTGCTCTTGAGCACTTCGAAAGGGTAGGTGTCGCGAAACCATAAGGTTTCATTGGTGGTCATCGCATCGACCACCATTTCTTTGAGCCCGCTGCGTGGCTGCCCCTGAATACGCTGAACCAACTCACCCAGGGACTTGATGCCCTGCTGTTCCATCAGCTTGTTGAGACGGCTGGATACCAGGTATTGCTTGTTTTCACCAAGCAATATGCCACAGGCTTTTTCCAGGAAGACCCGGAACTGTTCGAAATCCAAATTACCCGTAGACAATGATACCGCCTCTTAAATCGTGTGACCGCCAGGAGGAAATCCTCCTAGCTGTGATCTGCTGCCTTGATCCGGTCGACAACCCGGGATGCCAGGTCATCAGGACGGAATTTGGCCAAAAAGTCATCGGCACCGACTTTCTTGACCATCGCCTGATTGAATACGCCCGACAACGAAGTATGCAGGATGATATGCAATTTTTGCATGCGTGGATCGTTACGTATCTCGGCCGTCAGGGTATAGCCGTCCATTTCTGGCATCTCGATGTCGGAAATCATCATCAAGAATTCTTCTTCCGGCTTCTTGCCTTCATCCACCAGCTTGCGCAGGTAATCCAGGGCCTGGCGACCATCGTTGAGCGCCACCACTTCAACACCGACGGTTTGCAGGCAGCGGCTCACCTGTTTGCGTGCCACCGAGGAGTCATCCACCGTGAGCACACGCAGGGAAATCGCCTTGTGCGCGGTCTCGGCGTCCACGACACCCACCGAAATCGATTCCGAGGTAGGGGCCACTTCGGCGAGGATCTTCTCCACGTCGATAATTTCCACCAACTGGTTATCGACCCGCGTCACCGCCGTGAGGTAGTGATCGCGCCCGGTGCCCTTGGGTGGCGGATGGATCTCCTCCCAGTTCATGTTGACGATGCGCTCCACCGAGCGCACCAGGAAACCCTGGGTCTTGGTGTTGTACTCGGTGATGATCACGAACGGGTTCTCGCGGTCCTGCAGACCGGCGGAACTCGTGGCCAGGGCCAAGTCAAGAATCGGTATGGTCGCGCCACGAATGTTGGCCACGCCGCAGACCACAGGGCTGGATTTGGGCATTATGGTGAGCTTGGGGCACTGCAACACTTCCCGCACTTTAAACACATTGATGCCGTACAGCTGTTTGCCATCCAGGCGGAAAAGCAACAACTCCAGGCGATTCTGCCCTACCAGCTGTGTGCGCTGGTTTACTGAATCCATTACTCCTGCCATGCCCAGACTCCTACGCTAAAACCTTTGGGGGTACGACGCGTACCCAACACTAAACGGCACGAGCTTTGCTATTTATTGATTTATGAACCTTATAACGACAGTTTCCCGACGCCTTCGCCTCCCACGGTATAGCAGATTGCTCTGCGTCTCGATGGCACTGCTCGCCTTGGGCTCGGGCGTCACGGCACGTGCAGATAACGTCACCTTGCCTGATCTCCTTATCGGCGTCACTCAAGGCTTTCTTGAGTTCACTGTAGAAGATTATCTGGCGACCACACAGACACCTGGGCGTTATGAAATCCAAGTCAACCCGTTAGACCCGCGCCTGCGCATGCCAATGTGCGACAAGGAATTGACGGCCTCACTGGAAAGCCCCGCCCAGCCCATCGGCCGCGTGACGGTAAAGGTGCGCTGCGAAGGTGCATCGCCCTGGACCGTGTTCGTGCCGGCACAGGTCAAACTGTTTCGCGATGTCGTGGTGGTCACTCGCCCGCTCAAACGCACGGGTATCATCGGTTTTGAAGACGTCGCCCTGCGCGAACGGGATATCAGCCTGATCAATCAGGGCTACCTCACCTCGCTGGATCAGGCGGTCGGGCAAAAACTGACCCGACCAATGGTGACCGATCAGGTCATCACATTGGTCCACCTGGAACAGGCTGAAGTGATTCGCAAGGGCGACCAGGTGGTGATTTCCGCCAGCAGTGGCGGGCTGACCGTCAAGATGCCGGGCGAGGCGCTGTCCAACGGCGGCATGAGCGAACAGATTCGAGTCAAGAACCTCAATTCCAACCGTGTCATCAAGGCGCAGGTGACTGCACCAGGCCAAGTTGAGGTGGCGTTATAGATCACTGGTATCAAACGCCAGCTTTTCCTACACTGTGCGTTGGATGTCGGCCTGTGCAGGTTTATTGTCAATCGAACCTAAAGTTTGTTCGGGTATGGCCGAAAACATGGCAAGCGTCCAAATACCCAGAGGTTTTTTTATCATGGTCATTGATTTCAGTCGTTTGAATAACACCCCGGCTTTGCCCGGCAATACGCGCACCAGTGGTGCCAAGGACAGCGTAGAGGCCAAAGCCCAGCCCCTGCCCGCCAAGGCAGAACAGGCCGGCGCCAGCCAGAGTGGGGAATCGGTACACCTGAGCAATGAGGCTCAACAGTTGCAGAAGGTCACTGACTCGCTGCGCGATCAACCCGTTGTCAATAAAGCCCGCGTGGCCGAATTGAAGCAGGCGGTCGCCGATGGCAGCTATAAAGTCGACAGCAACCGTGTAGCCAGCAAGCTGCTTAACTTCGAAGCCGAGCGCTAGGCAAAGGCCTGCGCAGGGCTTTTGGACGCTTAAACCCCAAGGCCAGCCATGCACCACGACGAACATTTGCTCCAACTGATCATTGATGATCTGGCGCCGACGCAACAGTTGCTCGAGCTGCTCAAAGAAGAATCCCTGGCCCTGTACGGCCGGGACATGCGCTTGCTGGAAGAAATTCTGGCGCGCAAGCAGTCGCTGATCGTGCTGCTGGAGCAGCATGGCAAGAAGCGCAGCGAAATTCTCATCAGCCTTGGCCTGCCGGCTGATCACGACGGCCTCGCACAACTGGCCAGCCATTCTTCGGTTGGCGATCAGTTGCTGGCGCAGAGCACCGCACTCAATCAGTTACTCGCCCAGTGCCAGGAAGCCAACCTGCTCAATGGCCAGTCGATCCAGCTTCAGCAAGCTACGACCGCCAACCAGCTGCGTATACTTCACGGTGGAGAACCTCCGGCGCTTTATAACGCCCAAGGTTCCACCTCACGTCTGGTCAAGCCAAGCACCCGCAGCCAAGCCTGACGCCGGTTTACAGCGCGCCCTATCCAAGGCGCGCAACATGCTGGCAAAATGCCGGTTCTTGCGTGTAGTCGTATTTTGTCTGGAGATGGAAGAACCGTGTTCAACGCCCTTAATGCGGAAGATGCTCCGCAGCCACCCAAGGTGCTCACCACGCCTCTGGAAATCGCCAGCACATTACGGATGCTGCAAGAGAGTCATGATCCGCTGATCATCACCTTCCACGAACGCAGTCAGCGCTTCCAGAGCTACCTGGTGGCCGTTGACCGGGACAGCAAGACACTGGCGCTGGACGAAATGATCCCCCGTGACGGTGAACGTTATCTCGAGAATGGTGAGCCGTTCCGTATCGAAGGCTTCCATGAAGGTGTGCGCGTCGCTTGGGAAAGCAACGGCACGCTGACCATCAGCGAAAAAGACGGCCATCGCATCTACACCGGCAGCATGCCTGCCGAGGTGGTCTACCATCAGCGCCGCAATGCCTTCCGGGCCGCGTTGAAGCTGGCGCAACTGGTCAACATCGAACTGGGTGGCGAAAAACTCAAGGCGCCCATCAGCGGCAAGTTGCTGGATATATCCGCCACTGGCTGCAAGTTGCGCTTTGAAGGGGATATTTCCGAACGCCTGCAGCTGGGTCAGGTCTATGACCGCTTTATCGCCGCCCTGCCCTTCGGCAGCATGACCACTTCCGTCGAACTGCGTTACCTGCACTTCGAAGACAAGATCAACACCACCTTCGCCGGCGTGCGCTTCCACAACATGAGCGGGCTGGTGCAGCGCCAGGTGGAACGTTTTGTGTACCAGCTACAGCGCGAAGCGCGGCGGTTCGACAAGGACGACGATTTTTAAGCCTTAACGATCGCGGCAAAAAAAACGGGCAGATCCTGATGGGATCTGCCCGTTTTTGCTATCAGGGGCGCGCCCTGCTCAGATCGTGAGGATGGTCGTCTGGGCCCAGCGGCTCCGGCGGCCCTTCGAACGCCGGTTCATCGGCTGGCGACTGCGGATCCGCTTCAGGCTCCGGTTCCGGGTCAGGCACCACGGTCTGCATCTGCTCCTGCACCACCGCCTCGTCCACGCGAGGGTCCAGGCACGCGACCAGCGGCGAGCTGGACATGCTGTCGGGCATCGCCACGTGGTGCAGTGGCGCATCATCCACCTGATGCAGGTTGGTCACCGCTTTCGGCCGGATACGCCAGACCAGAATCAACGCACACAGACTGAAAAACGCATACAGCATGTGGCTGCCGAACAGCTTCATGACCACACCGGCCAAGAGTGGCCCGACACTCGCACCAACCCCGTAAGTCACCAGCAACATGGCCGTCAGCGACACTCGGCGATCACCCTCAACATGGTCGTTGGAAAACGCTACCGCCAGCGGGTACAGGCAGAATTGCACCAGCGAACACAAGAACCCAGCCACGAACAGCACTTCCAAAGGCACGTGGGTCATCACCGCCAACGGCAACGCCGCCACCGCCAGACACAAGGCAAAGCAGCGAATCAACAAGGCCCGGTCATATCGGTCCGACAACCAGCCCAACGGCCATTGCACCAGCAGACCGGCGAAAATGCAGCTACCCATAAACAGACCGACCTGCTCAGTGGTCAGCCCCTGCTGTGAGGCGTAGAGCGGCGCCAAACCGTAGAACGAACCCACGATCAACCCCGCGCCCAAAACCGTACTGAGCGACTGTGGCACCCGCTTGATAAAGAAGCGCGGCTCCATCGGGGCGGGATGCAGGGGCGCTGGGTGAATCCGTCGCGTCATGGCCACGGGCACCAGGCACAACGCAAAGCACAAAGCGACCAGCATCAGCAATTCAAGACCGAGCTCGGGGTGCATCACCAGGATCAACTGACCCAACACCAACCCCAGGTAGGACGCGATCATATAGCCGCTGAACACCACGCCTCGCTGCTTGGCATCCGCCTGCTCGTTGAGCCAGCTTTCGATGACCATGTATTGGCACATCATGCCCAGACCCACAATCATCCGCAGCACGATCCAGGCCGGCAGCCAGTTGATCAGGCCATGCCCGAGCACCGCCGCACCGACAATCCCGGCGCAGGTGGCATATGCACGAATGTGCCCGACCCGGGCGATCAGGCGGTGACCGATCTTGCCACCCAGCACCAGGCCAAAGTAGTTGGCTGCCATAAGCGCACCCACCCATAAGCTGTCGACATGGTCGGCCGCCAGGCGCAAGGCGAGGTAAGTACTGAGCAGGCCGGACCCGATCAACATCATCAAGGAGGCGAAATAAAGGGCTCGAAAAGATTTCCAGATTTGGCGCATCGGCGTTCCGAGCGGCTCCTTGCAGTGAGGGACAGGGCTATCGGAATGATAGTCCGGTGTTACCAGGCCCGGACAGGCGATAAAGGCTGTTTTCCGGGAATATTTTGCTTAATAGCTCAGACGCTGCCTGGCCGGTTGCAAGGTACAAAGGTTGCGATAAATAACCACGCACCTGCTGTGAACGCTGATCACCGGCAAGGTTCGACCGGTGTTCGTCAAGCACGCACAAAAAAGCCCCGCCAGAGCAATCTGCGCGGGACTTTTTAGAGGAGCCACGAATCTGGCGCCCCACGGCCGGTTCGATTCCTTGTCTTGGTCACCCCTTTATAGCCAACGAGTCTAGTCACCAAGGCGCGCATTCGTGAAAGACGGCTAGCCTCGTAATCGAGTAGCGATGGCAGGGATATCGCTACTCGTTCTGCTAGCAATGACTAAAGGAAATACCTCCCATGGACGGCTCCGCGATCACAACGTTTCAGATTATGAGCGTTGTCCTGCGTTTTGCTTGGCGACCATGAGAAAACGGCTCAGAACCAACCCCGCGTGATGCGCCGGGCGGGTGCTGGTTCGTGCACCTACAGCAATGCTCATGCTGTCGTCATTTCGTCTTGGAAGAGGCGAGATATGACGATTAAGAAACACCCAAACTTATGAAAGGAAAATAGCGTGCCTTATCTCGTCGAGTTTCATAACAGAGCAGGTTTCGCCTCAAGCTTCAGGGTCGAATGGGACGGCGGCGAATGCCCTCCCGATAGAACCGAGATGACCACCGCCGGTGGCGTTGCGAAGGTCAACCTTCGTGAGCAAAATGTTCCCGAGGGCGCCTCCTGCTGGGCGAGAGCCTACGTTCAGGGCGGGCCAAACCACGACTCGGGCGACAACTTCACCTACAGAAGCGCCGATACTTCTGTCGCGTCTTACTCAATCACCGGCACCACGCTCAACTCCTCCTTCGAGTTGGACATCAACGACTGAGCACGCAGCTCCGTCACGATGGGTGACGGGGCGTTTGCTGCGTCGCCTCCGGACCACCGACCGGCAGGCGTTGATGAGGCTGCTCAAGGGGCTTGCTTAAAACGCTGACAAAAAAAAGCCCCATGAGCACGTGGCTCAACGGGGCTTTTTGCTGCCTGTACCATTTCTGTTGCACCCGCTATGTACGAGCACTCAACGACAACAACAGAAACGGCTGGAGGTCTTTGTTTATATGGTGTCCCAGGGCCGGTTCGAACGGCCAACCTTCCCCTTAGGAGGGGGATGCTCTATCCAATTGAGCTACTGGGACAAATGTCAGCCATCAGGCCTAAGGCGCGGCGACGGACGGCGTGCATGTTAACGGCCGAGGTGGGTTTTGTCATGTCGTCCGTAGGCTTTTTGAGTGTAGGCCGATCCTTGTTCAGAGAATGTCGGTTTCGTCCCGCAACCACGGGCCCCTGAGCGCTATCGTGCAAAATGCACTCCCCCAAAATGCCATCATTGCAAATTGCAACCTATCGAGCCTCTGAAGTAGACTCAAGCCTTTGATTTTATTGGAATAATAGATTGGCACGGGACCTGCAATACTTCTCCTACAAGCCCCATTCAGCCACGGCGTTAAGCGGAGAACATGACCATGAACAGTGCCCTTCTGTTAGCCCTCAACACCATCGCCCTGGCTGTACTGGTGATGTTCCATTTTCAGTCGACTGGCAGCAACGATCCAGCCCAGCTCAGCCAGGCAGTGCCGCACCATCTGCAACAACGCCCGCAACTGGCGGTGATGACGCCCAACGCACAATCACCGGTACGCCTGACCCAAGGCACCCAGGCCGCACCCGCATCTGAACATTGGGTTTTCTGAGGAAATCGCTCGTGACCAAATCCGCCTGGCTATTTTTAAGCCTGACTATTCTCGCAGGCATCCTGGGCCTGAATACCCACTCGCAAGATGGCCAAACTACCGCGTTTGTTGCCGCTGGCGTGTTTGCAAGCCTTCTCCTGCTGTCGCTCATCGTCGGCCGCAAAATCAAATTCGACCCGGTTTTACGCTGACCCCACCTCCTCCCCCTCGTTCGACCTTACGTCGCCCCGCCCTAGTAAATCAGCAAATTGCCACTAGTCTTAAAGGTGAGGGCAAAATGCCACTTTGCGATAGGATGTGCGGCCTCAACCCCTGAGCAGCCTTGGAATTACGGGAAGTTCCGTTCAAGAATGGCTCATTGGAAAGTTTTCAAACCAGTCCGCAAAAATGCAAATGAATGCTGGCATTAAGCCTTTAGGCAGTTCAATATTTGTCACAGAATTGACGCCAAGGAAATGTCAAATCTGAGGCATGATGCGGCCTCTTTGCAATTCGGGTTGAACTTTGGTCGTGAGCCTTGTCTTAACACTCATCTTGCGGCCAATTCCAAAAACCGCTCCCCTGAACTAACCGGTTAAATATATGCGCCCATTGAAACAGGCAATTTATTCCAGCCGTACGGCTGACAAGTTCGTCGTACGTCTGCCAGACGGAATGCGGGAACGCATTGCCGAGGTGGCTCGCAATCATCACCGCAGCATGAACTCCGAAATCATCGCGCGCCTGGAACAGAGCCTTATTCAGGAAGGTGCGTTGGGTGAAGAGTTGAGCATGCGCCTGGACAGCCCCGAGCTGTCACTGCACGAACGCGAACTGCTGCAGCGTTTTCGTCAGCTCTCCCACCGCCAGCAAAATGCCCTCGTCTCGCTTATTGCGCACGACGTTGAGGCGGCCGCAGAAGCCAATTGATCTGCAACTGAAAGCCGAAGCCAGCCATGTGCTGGCTTTTTTTTGCCTGCGATTTGGGAAAGGAAGGTAAGGAATAGCCAGCAAAGCGGGAGCAGATCTGCTCCCGCAGGAATGGATCAGAGCAGGAAGATGGTCGCCAACCCCAGGAAGATGAAAAACCCACCACTGTCGGTCATGGCCGTAATCATCACACTGGCGCCCATGGCCGGGTCACGCCCAAGACGAGCCAGGGTCATGGGGATCAGCACCCCCATCAGCGCAGCCAACAGCAAGTTAAGGGTCATGGCAGCCGTCATCACGACACCCAGCGACCAGCTGCCATACAGCAAGTAGGCCACCACACCGATAACGCCACCCCATACCAAGCCGTTAATCAGGCCCACGGCCAACTCTTTGCGCAGCAGGCGCGAAGAATTGGCGGTACTCACCTGGTCCAACGCCATCGCGCGCACGATCATGGTGATGGTCTGATTACCGGAGTTGCCGCCGATACCGGCCACAATCGGCATCAGCGCCGCCAGGGCCACCAGCTTCTCGATAGAGCCTTCGAACAGCCCAATCACGCGCGAGGCAATGAAGGCTGTGATCAGGTTAATTGCCAGCCAGGCCCAACGGTTATGCAGAGAACGCCAGACCGAGGCAAATATGTCTTCCTCTTCACGCAAACCCGCCATGTTGAGGACTTCGGTTTCACTCTCTTCACGAATCAGGTCGACCATTTCATCGATGGTCAAACGGCCTATCAACTTACCGTTCTTGTCGACCACCGGTGCCGAGATCAAGTCATAGCGCTCAAACGCTTGCGCAGCCTCGTAGGCGTCTTCATCCGGGTGAAAACTCACCGTATCGCTGGCCATCAAATCCGCAACTTTCTTGTCGGGATCATTTACCAGCAGGCGCTTGATCGGCAGCACGCCCTTGAGAATGCCTTCGTAGTCGACCACAAATAATTTGTCAGTATGGCCAGGCAGCTCTTTGAGGCGACGCAGATAACGCAGTACCACTTCCAGGCTGACATCTTCGCGGATGGTGACCATCTCGAAGTCCATCAGCGCACCGACCTGGTCCTCGTCATAGGACAGCGCAGAGCGCACGCGCTCGCGTTGCTGACTGTCGAGCGCTTCCATCAGCTCATGGACAACATCTCGAGGCAGCTCAGGGGCGAGGTCAGCCAGTTCGTCGGCGTCCATCTCCTTGGCGGCGGCCAGGAGCTCATGATCGTCCATGTCGGCGATCAGGGTTTCACGGACCGAGTCGGATACTTCAAGGAGGATGTCGCCGTCACGGTCAGCCTTGACCAACTGCCAGAGGGTCAGACGATCATCCAACGGCAAGGCTTCAAGGATATAGGCGACGTCGGCGGAGTGCAGGTCATCGAGTTTGCGCTGCAACTCGACGAGGTTTTGCCGGTGAACCAGGTTTTCAACGCGGTCGTGGTGCGGACCTTCCTGGCGGTGCGTGAGGTCTTCGACCACGCGCTGACGCTGCAGCAGCTCGATGACTTGAGCCAGGCGATCCTGCAGGCTGTCTTGTGTTTTCTTTACTTCTACTTCGGTCATAGGCGAACTCCACTCCCAGCAGCGGGGCACGCCGGAAGGATCAATCAGTCAATTCATGATTGGTAAAGCGGGGTACTGAGTAACTACTGGGTAAGTCCATGGAGGTATTCCACAAGCCCCGGCGGGGCTGACGGGCGCAATGATACACGCTGCGCACGCTTTTAACGTTAAAAAACTGGAAATTACAAGAGCTTGCGAGCCAAAGCTAAGCATCGGCTGGATTTATGAACTGCGACGACACAGCTCGAAGGGAAAACACATGGAACGCAAGAAAAGATGAAGCCCAGGATCAATCCTACACAAACCCCAGACGGCAAAAAGCCCGCACTTGGCGGGCTTTTTGTTTGTATGGTGCACTCGACAGGATTCGAACCTGTGACCGCTCGGTTCGTAGCCGAGTACTCTATCCAGCTGAGCTACGAGTGCAGATTGTGTTTTTAGACCAGATCACAACTGGTTGGAGCCGAGTCACCCGCATTGCTGCAATTGACTCTTAAATGGTGCACTCGACAGGATTCGAACCTGTGACCGCTCGGTTCGTAGCCGAGTACTCTATCCAGCTGAGCTACGAGTGCATTTGTTGCCGCGCATTATAGGCCGTTCAATCTCTATGTAAAGCTATTTTTTCGAGTATTTTCAACAACTTACCGAAAAAACCAGATTGCAACGTACTAAGCAAATAATGGCGGAGAACGGGGGATTCGAACCCCCGACACCCTTTTGAGGTGTACTCCCTTAGCAGGGGAGCGCCTTCGGCCACTCGGCCAGCTCTCCGCAACACGGGGCGTATATTAACCACGTTCATCCCCGTTTGCAAACATAAAAAACGATAAAAATTAAAGGCTTGGTTCTTCGTCCTTCTCTTTCTTGATCCGCAGGTAGATTTCCTCGCGGTGGACAGCTACCTCTTTCGGAGCGTTAACCCCGATACGTACTTGATTGCCTTTGACGCCGAGCACGGTCACGGTGATTTCGCCATCACCGATAATCAGGCTTTCTGCGCACCGACGAGTCAGAATCAGCATAGCTTTCACCTCACGCATTTCAGTTCAGGAACAACAGTCTGCAAAAAAAAGGCGTTCGACCTACAACCTGATGGCCATAGCCCTAACGACCTAAGTATTGTCGAGCGCACGCAAAAGACCATGCGCTCCACAAAAAATGAAAGGCGCGGTATACCGCGCCTTCCTGGTATCGCCTCACTCGCCCGGTCGGGCCGGAGCGTCCAGCTCAAAAGCGGTATGCAACGCGCGCACAGCCAGCTCCAGGTACTTCTCTTCGATCACCACCGAGACTTTGATTTCCGAGGTGGAGATCATCTGGATGTTGATGCTTTCCTTGGCCAGCGCCCCGAACATACGGCTGGCAACACCGGCATGGGAACGCATGCCGACACCCACGATCGACACCTTGGCAATCTTGATATCCCCGATCACTTCACGCGCGCCAATCTGGCTCGCGGTGTTCTCCAGGATCTTGTGGGCCGCATCGTACTCGTTGCGGTGCACGGTGAAGGTGAAATCGGTGGTGTTATCGTGCGAAACGTTCTGCACGATCATGTCGACTTCAACATTCGCGTCGCTGATAGGCCCGAGAATCTTGAAAGCCACGCCCGGGGTGTCTGGCACGCCACGGATCGTCAGCTTGGCTTCATCGCGGTTGAAAGCGATGCCGGAAATGATCGGCTGTTCCATGGATTCCTCTTCATCAATAGTAATGAGGGTGCCCGGACCCTCTTTGAAGCTGTGCAATACGCGCAGCGGAACGTTGTACTTGCCGGCGAACTCCACCGCGCGGATCTGCAACACCTTGGACCCGAGGCTGGCCATTTCCAGCATCTCTTCAAAGGTGATCTTGTCCAGACGCTGGGCCACGGACACCACACGCGGGTCGGTGGTGTACACACCGTCCACATCGGTATAGATCTGGCATTCATCCGCCTTGAGAGCCGCTGCCAGCGCCACGCCGGTAGTGTCCGAACCACCACGACCGAGGGTGGTGATGTTGCCCTGCTCATCCACACCCTGGAAGCCCGCTACAACTACCACGCGCCCGGCTTTCAGATCTGTGCGGATTTTCTGATCGTCGATCTGCAGGATGCGCGCCTTGGTATGCGCACTGTCGGTCAGGATGCGTACCTGGCTGCCAGTGTAGGACACGGCCGGCACACCACGCTTGTTCAGCGCCATGGCCAGCAATGCGATGGTCACCTGCTCGCCGGTGGACACAATCACATCCAACTCACGCGGCAGTGGCTGTTGATCACCACTGATTGCCTTGGCCAGTTCGATCAGGCGATTGGTCTCGCCGCTCATGGCCGACAGCACCACCACCAGGTCGTCGCCGGCATCGCGGAATTTCTTAACCTTGTCGGCGACCTGCTCGATTCTTTCGACAGAGCCGACCGAGGTGCCTCCAAATTTCTGTACGATCAAAGCCATTTCTAAGCCGCCTCAGCCCGTAAAGGGGCGCCCAATAAACAATCTTCCAGCAACCGAACAAGCCCATGACTAGACCATGGGCCGGTTAACAGCGCCTTAAATGCCAGCCTCGACGAACGGCACGGTCAGAGCCAGGGCCGCGTCCAGGGCACCGGCGTCTACACCACCGCCTTGCGCCATGTCCGGACGACCACCGCCCTTCCCGCCCACTGCCGCGGCGGCTTGCTTCATCAAATCACCGGCCTTGAGTTGGCCAGTCAGGTCTTTGGTTACACCGGCAACCAGAACGACCTTTTCCTCATGGACACCGCCGAGCAGGATCACTGCGCGGCCGAGCTTGTTCTTCAACTGATCGACCAAGGCCAACAGCGCCTTGCCATCCTGACCGTCCAGGCGCACCGCGAGGACTTTCACACCTTTAACGTCCAGAGCCGCAGCCGACAGATCGTCGCCCGCCGCGCTGGCCGCCTTGGCCTGCAACTGCTCCAGCTGTTTCTCCAGCGCACGGTTGCGCTCCAGAACGGCCGACAGTTTGTCGATCAGGTTGTCGCGGCTGCCCTTGACCAGGCCGGCCGCTTCCTTGAGTTGTTCTTCAGCCGCATTGAGGTAGGCCAGGGCCGCAGCGCCGGTCACCGCCTCAATACGACGCACGCCGGACGCCACACCGCCTTCGCTGAGGATTTTCAGCAGGCCGATGTCGCCGGTGCGGCTGGCGTGGATACCGCCACACAGCTCCACGGAGAAGCTGCCGCCCATGCTCAGTACGCGCACATCGTCGCCGTACTTCTCGCCAAACAGCGCCATGGCGCCTTTTTTCTTGGCGGTCTCGATATCGGTTTCTTCGGTTTCCACCGGCGTGTTCTTGCGAATTTCAGCGTTGACGATGTCTTCCAGCGCCTTGATCTGCTCAGGCTTGATCGCTTCAAAGTGGCTGAAGTCAAAACGCAGGCGCTGGCTATCGACCAACGACCCCTTCTGCTGCACATGCTCACCCAGTACCTGACGCAGCGCGGCGTGCAGCAAGTGAGTGGCCGAATGGTTCAGAGCGGTTGCATGCCGTACGTCGGCATCGACCTGCGTATCGACCGGCGCACCGACCGTCAAGTTACCGAGTACCAGCACGCCGTGATGCAGGAATGCACCGCCGGTCTTGGTGGTATCGCGCACTTCAAAACGACCCGACGTCGAGCTCAGGAAACCACAATCACCCACCTGGCCACCGGACTCGGCGTAGAACGGCGTCTGGTCAAGCACCACCACCGCTGCCTCGCCTTCATTCAACACGTCGACCGACTTACCGTCTTTATACAGGGCAACGATCTTGGCCGAACCCACAGTTGCCTGGTAGCCGATGAACTCGGTGGGCACATCGACCTTGACCAAGGTGTTGTAGTCCAGGCCAAAGGAGCTGGCCGAACGGGCACGTACACGCTGGGCCTCCATCTCACGCTCAAAACCGGCCTCATCGACGGTCAGCTCACGCTCACGGGCGATGTCGGCGGTCAGGTCCATCGGGAAACCGTAGGTGTCATACAGCTTGAACACCACGTCGCCCGGCACCACGGTGCCTTTGAGCTCGGCCAGGTCCTGCTCCAGAATCTTCAAGCCGTGCTCCAGGGTCTTGGAGAACTGCTCTTCTTCAGCCTTGAGCACGCGCTCGATGTTGGCCTGCTGCTGCTTGAGTTCCGGGAAGGCATCGCCCATCTCGGCCACCAGCGCGGCAACGATTTTGTAGAAGAAGCTACCGGTCGCACCCAGCTTGTTACCGTGGCGGCAGGCGCGACGGATGATACGGCGCAACACGTAACCGCGACCTTCGTTCGACGGCAGTACACCGTCAGCGATCAGGAAGCTGCAGGAACGGATATGGTCCGACACTACCTTGAGCGAAGACTGGTTGTCGTTGGCGCAACCAATGGCTGCGGCCGAAGCGCTCAGCAGGTTGGTGAACAGGTCGATTTCGTAGTTGGAGTGAACGTGCTGCATCACCGCACTGATCCGCTCCAGGCCCATGCCGGTGTCAACCGACGGCGCCGGCAGCGGGTGCAACACGCCATCGGCGGTGCGGTTGAACTGCATGAACACGTTGTTCCAGATTTCAATGTAACGGTCGCCATCTTCTTCCGGCGAGCCGGGTGGGCCGCCCCAGATGTCGGCGCCGTGATCGTAGAAAATCTCGGTGCAGGGGCCGCACGGGCCGGTATCGCCCATGGTCCAGAAGTTGTCGGATGCGTAGGGCGCGCCCTTGTTATCGCCGATGCGGATCATGCGCTCGACCGGTACGCCGACTTCTTTGGTCCAGATGTCATACGCTTCGTCGTCCGTCGCGTAGACGGTGACCCACAGCTTTTCCTTGGGCAGCTTCAACACGCCGGTCAGGAAGGTCCAGGCGAACGTAATCGCGTCTTTCTTGAAATAGTCGCCGAAGCTGAAGTTACCCAGCATCTCGAAAAAAGTGTGGTGACGAGCGGTGTAGCCGACGTTTTCCAGGTCGCTGTTCTTGCCGCCGGCGCGTACGCACTTCTGGCTGCTGGTCGCGCGGGTATAAGCGCGCTTTTCCTGGCCCAGGAAGCAGTCCTTGAACTGGTTCATCCCCGCGTTAGTGAACAGCAGGGTTGGGTCGTTGCCTGGGATCAAGGAGCTGGAGGCTACACGGGTGTGACCTTGCTCTTCGAAGAAGCGAAGGAAGGCTTCACGGATTTCTGCGCTTTTCATTAGGTTCTTCCACGGAGTCTGAGGCCAAAGGCCAGTGCGCAACATCATCAGACGGAGCGACGGCAAAGGGCCGCATTATATCGGCCCTTTGCCAGTGGTACAGCGTGTTTATGTGATAGAAACAGTCAATTAGACGGTCTGCACTGTCATTTTCGGGAAAACTCGACAAATGTCTGCACGACCTGCTCGATCTGCGCCCGGCTGACGTCCAGATGAGTGACCATGCGCAGGCGCGGCGCGGCGCTCAACTTGATCCCGCGCTCGGCAGCAAACGCCTTCAAGGCCTGAGCCTGGTCGCCGATCTGCACGTACACCATGTTGGTCTGAACCGGCTCCACCGCGTAACCGGCCTGGCGCAACGCATCCCCCAGCCATTGGGCATTGGCGTGGTCATCGGCCAGGCGCTGCACCTGATGATCCAGCGCATACAGCCCCGCTGCCGCCAGGGAACCGGCCTGACGCATACCGCCGCCGACCATCTTGCGCAAGCGACGCGCCTTGGCGATCAAGGCCGTGGAACCGCACAACACCGAACCCACCGGCGCACCCAGGCCTTTGGACAGGCACACCGACACGGAATCGAAATGCTGGGCAATCTCCCGCTCCGGCACGCCAAGCTTGACCGCCGCGTTATAAATACGCGCGCCATCCAGATGCAGCGCAAGGCCGTGTGCCTGCGTGAACGCACGCGCCTTCGCCAGGTACTCCAGCGGCAGCACCTTGCCCTGCATGGTGTTTTCCAGCGCCAGCAGGCGGGTGCGCGCGAAGTGGAAGTCATCGGGTTTGATCGCCGCCAACACCTGGTCCAGGTCAAGGCAGCCGTCTGCCTGCACCTCCAGCGGCTGCGGCTGGATCGAACCGAGGACGGCCGCGCCGCCGCCTTCATATTTGTAGGTATGGGCTTGTTGCCCGACGATGTATTCCTCGCCGCGTTCACAGTGGGCCATCAACGCCAGCAAGTTGCTCATGGTGCCGGTGGGCACGAACAACGCCGCCTCGAAGCCCAGGCGCTCGGCCAACTCGGCCTCCAAATGGTTGACGCTGGGGTCTTCGCCGTAGACATCGTCGCCGCTGACGGCAGTGGCCATCGCGTCGAGCATGCCGGGGGTGGGTTGGGTCACGGTGTCGCTACGCAGGTCGATCACAGACATGAAACAAGCCTCTAACGGGTGTGTAAGTTCCTTTTATGGCTGATTACTGCGGGTAAAGCCACGGAATATCAAGCCCCCATCAGCTTCAATCGAATACCAACCAAACAAACCGATATAGGTTATCGATAAGGCGATCGTGCAGTTTTTGAAAAACCATGTTAAAAACTCTCCGCCGCCAGGGTTCTGGCGGCAACGTTCTCAGGGCGGGGTGTAATTCCCCACCGGCGGTAATTGCACGCAACGTGCATAGCCCGCGAGCGCTTGGCGCCTTGAACTGCTCACGCAGGTCGGCGGCAAGGTCAGCAGACCCGGTGTGATCCCGGGGCCGACGGTCATAGTCCGGATGAAGAGAGAACGGGATTGGCACCTAAGGGCCGCGCGCCGTATTCATGCTTGCATGACGCGGCTGTTCGTACCCTTAAATCCCATTCGATTCATAACGCCCTGTTTTTTTCTTAAACAGGAGTCAGAACATGCAACCCACCGCAATCGACAGCAAAAGCAAAAACCACCACGGCGAGCGCGTCGCGTTTATCCAGGCCTGCTGGCACAAGGATATTGTCGACCAATCCCGTAAAGGCTTCCTCGCCGAAATGATCGCCCAGGGCTACCAGGAATCGGACATCGATTTCTTCGAAGTCGGCGGCGCCTTTGAAATGCCCCTGCACGCCAAGCTGCTGGCCAAGACTGGCCGTTACGCCGGTATCGTTGCCGCCGCGCTGGTGGTGGACGGCGGCATCTACCGTCACGAATTCGTCGCCCAGTCCGTCGTCAGCGGCCTGATGCAGGTTCAGCTGGAAACCGAAGTGCCGGTGTTCTCGGTGTCCCTGACCCCGCACCATTTCCACGCCGGCAGCGAACACCACACGTTCTTCTACGAGCACTTCGTGCACAAGGGCCAGGAAGCTGCGCGCACCTGCGCCGACACCCTGCACAAGGTCCGCGCGATCCGTCGCAGTGAGCCACGGGCCGTAGCCGTTTAAGCAACACCGCAAACTAATGTGGGAGGGGCTTGTGTGGGAGTCGGGCTTGCCCGCGATGCAGTCACCTCGGTGTGTCAGCCACACCGCGGTGATGCTATCGCAGGCAAGCCAGCTCCCACACAAGCCCGCTCCCAGCTGTAGAGCCGGTTAAGCCTGAAGATTTACGCCAACCCGGCATCCGTGGTCGGCACGATCAATATCCCCGCGCGCAAACCATTCTTCACCTTCGGGTTCGGGAAGATGATGCGGGCGCCCTCCTCCTCGATTACCCAACGGGTCTTGGCCACGTCTTCGGCCAGCAGATACCCCTTCGCCAACGGCGAAAAGTTTTCCACGTCCGCCGGTAAATGCAGCAGGAATGCATCGCTGTGCTTGATGACTTCCCGGGACACGGCAAACAGCTGCAAGCCATCCAGGCTCTCGGTCTCGGGCTCGGTGCCCTCGATGATCTGCTTGAGCCGGGTTTCCAGGCGGGACACATCCACGCCCTGGTTATGCCCGAACGGCCGCGCCTTGCCCAGTTCCAGCGTGAAGGCTTCGGCCTCCAACTGCTCGTAGGTAAACGCCGTAAAGGTGATGGAGGTCTTGCTCTGCAGCAGCACAGCCTGCATGCCGGCAGCGCACAGACGCGCCAGTTCGTGGCGCGAATGGCGTCGCCCGTCTTTCCACGGGTACAGCGCAAACTGCTCGATCTTCGAACCGCGAATGGCGGTGTGCAGGTCGTAATGCAGGCGCGAACGGCCGGAAAGGCTGAAAAAGGTGCGGGCCAGTTGCTCAAGCTCGGCGGCGCGCATGGCCTCCGGGCCGATGTTTTGTTCATGACGGCCGTTGAACAGCCGGTTGACGTCCAATTCCAGGTAACGCTCGCCGCGGCGCATGGCCTCGGGGTTACCGAACAAGAACAGAATACGGGCGCGGGGTTTGATCTCCCCACGGGCGATGCCATGCAACAGGCGGTCGAGCAGTTCGATCGGCGCCGTTTCGTTGCCATGGATGCCGGATGACAGCAGCACGTCGCTGCCGTTGTCCAAGGCCTGCGGCGGGCGCACTTCAAGTGCGCCCTCGCTGAGCCAGCGCATCTGCACGCCGTCGACAGTCAGTTGAATTTTTTGCGCCGGTTCACGACCGGCGAGGGTCAGTTCAAGCAATTTGCCGAGGGCGAGCATAAGCAGCTTCCTTAGTGGTTGCAGCCTGGGCCGTGGACGTGATCGTCGTCGTCACCTTCGACGTCGGCCGGTTCCATTTCCAGTTGCAGGCTCATCAGGTTGGTCGCCAATGGGCGCATCAGCAGGTTGGCGTACTCGGCGTCGCCTTCTTCCACATCCACACCGATCAACAGTTGGCCACGGCCATCGTGCTGGATCCAGATTTCCTTGCCCTGCCACACCACGGCGACGCGGGTGCAGGAAGTTTCCAGCTGGGTGCCGTCGGTGTCTTCAAGGATCAGTTTCAGGGTGTCGGTGGTCATAAAATAGTTCTCAGCCCTAGGGTGTAAAAAGAGGTGCGTTAATTGATCTGGAAAGGGTAAACCGAGCCCAGTTTAAGGATTTGCGTCAGTTCATCCAGTGCCGTCCGGCACTCAAGCAGCAACTGCGGGTCAGCCAGGTCGGTTTCACGCAGGCTGTCGCGGTAGTGCTTGTCGACCCATTGGGTCAGCGTGTCGTACAACGGCGCCGTCATGATAACGCCTGGATTCACCGCCGCCAGTTCCGTTTCGTTCAACGCCACACGCAAGCGCAGGCACGCCGGGCCACCGCCGTTCTGCATGCTTTGCTTGAGGTCGAAGACGTTTACTTCGCGGATCAGCCCACCGGACGCCGTCAGGCCTTGCAGGTACTGCCAGACGCGCTCGTTGGCGCGGCACTCTTCCGGAACGATCAGCAGCATCGAGCCGTCGGCGCGGGTCAGCAACTGGCTGTTGAACAGGTAGGACCGCACTGCATCTTCGACACTGACTTGAGCGCGCGGTACGCACACCGACTGGAAGTTGCCGCCCAGTTTGCCCAACTTGCCGTGCAACTCGGCGAGCATCTGCTCGGTGTTGAGGAAGGCGTCCTCGTGATAGAACAGCACCTCGCCGTTGCCCACCGCAATCACGTCGTTGTGGAACACACCGGCATCGATCACTGACGGGTTCTGCTGGGCGTAGACCACGCCGTAGTCCTTCAAGCCGTGCAAGCGCGCGACGGCCTGGGAGGCTTCAAGGGTCTGGCGCGCCGGGTATTTCTGCGGGGCCGGGTAACGGGTGTCGAACGCACTGCGACCAAACACGAAGAACTCGACACCGGCTTCGCCATAGTCACGGCAGAAACGCGTGTGGTTGGCTGCGCCTTCGTCGCCGAACTGCGCCACCGCCGGCAACGCGGCGTGGTGGGCAAAGTGCTTCTGGTCGGCGAACATCGCCCCCAGCACGCGGCTGGTGGTCGGGTGTTCGATGCTGCGGTGGTATTTGCAGTTGAGGTTGGCGGCGGTGAAATGCACGCGGCCATCTGCCGTATCGGCGCTCGGGCTGACGGTGGCGGCGTTGGCCACCCACATGCTCGATGCCGAGCAACTGGCAACCAGCAGCGGCATGGCGTGCTTGGCTGCCTGCTGGATCACCTGAGCGTCGGTGCCGCTGAAACCGAGGTTACGCAAGGCGCCCACGTCAGGTCGTTCCTGCGGCGCGAGCACGCCTTGCACAAAGCCCATGTCCATCAGGGCTTTCATTTTTTGCAGGCCCTGCAACGCCGCTTCCTTGGGGTTCGAAGACTGCTGGCTGTTGCTCTGGGACGCGACGTTGCCGTAGGACAAACCGCCGTAGTTATGGGTCGGCCCCACTAGACCGTCAAAATTGACTTCATAGGATTTCATCGGCGAGGCTCCACGAACATCTGTTTTTATAGGCATCTGGTGCAGATCTATAGCTGTAAACCCATTCAACTGTGGGAGCTGGCGTGCCTGCGATCCAGGCGACTCGGTCTTTCAGTAAAACCGAGGTGAGGCTATCGCAGGCAAGCCAGCTCCCACATTTAGATCAGTGTCAGCTTCACTTCAGCGTTATACCTGGCGTCAGCGTGGCTGGAACCACCAGGCTCGGCGTTTCCAGGGACGCCACCGGGTACGCGCAATAATCCGCGGCGTAATAGGCACTGGCGCGGTGGTTGCCCGAGGCGCCCACACCGCCGAACGGCGCGGTGCTGGCGGCGCCGGTCAACTGTTTGTTCCAGTTGACGATACCGGCACGGCTTTCCAGCCAGAACTGCTGGTAGCGCGCTTCGGAGTCGGACAACAAGCCCGCAGCCAGGCCGTACTGGGTGTTGTTGGCCTCGGCAATCGCCCCGGCAAAATCAGCGTAGCGGACCACCTGCAACAGTGGGCCGAACAGTTCTTCATCTGCGCGCTCGGCCACACCGGTCACGTCGATGATGCCAGGGGTCAGCAGCGCGGCCTGAGCCTGCGGCTGGGTCATTTCCAACAGCGCCACCGCGCCATTGGCCAGCATCTGCGCCTGGGCGTCCATCAAGGCTTTGGCCGCGCCAAGGGAAATCACCGAGCCCATGAACGGCGCTGGCTGCTGATCGAACGCGCCGACTGCAATCGTCGCGCTGACCGCCACCAGGCGCGCCAGCAACGCATCGCCCCAGGCGCCTTGCGGCACCAGCAAGCGGCGTGCACAGGTGCAACGCTGGCCGGCAGAAATAAACGCCGACTGGATGATGGTGTAGACCGCCGCATCCACGTCGGCCACTTCGTCGACGACCAGCGGGTTGTTGCCGCCCATTTCCAGGGCCAGGATCTTGTCCGGGCGCCCGGAGAACTGCTGATGCAGGTGGTTGCCGGTGCGGCTCGAACCGGTAAAGAACAACCCGTCGATGCCCGGGTTGGCCGCCAGCGCGATGCCGGTTTCCCGCGCGCCTTGCAACAGGTTAAGCACACCCGCCGGCAAACCGGCTTCGATCCAGCATTGCACGGTCAGCTCAGCGACTTTTGGGGTCAGCTCGCTCGGCTTGAACAGCACGGTGTTACCCGCCAGCAACGCCGGGACGATATGCCCGTTCGGCAAGTGGCCAGGGAAGTTGTATGGGCCGAACACCGCCACCACGCCGTGGGGTTTGTGGCGCAACACAGCGGTGGCATCGCCCAGCGGGCCGCTCTTTTCGCCGGTACGTTCACGGTAGCTTTGCACCGAAATGGCAATCTTGTTGGCCATGCTGGTGACTTCGGTGGCCGATTCCCAGAGTGGCTTGCCGGTTTCCTCACCGATGCAACGGGCGATCTCATCCGCGCGGCGTTTCAAGGTGGCGGCGAAGGCTTCCAGCACGCTGATGCGCTCTTCCAACGGGCGCCGCGCCCAGCCCGGGAATGCCTGGCGTGCAGCCTGCACGGCGGACTCGACCTGCTCGGCGGTGGCGCCATTACCGGCCCACAGCACCTGCTGGGTCACCGGGTTGCGCGATTCAAACAGCTCACCCTGGCCGGCCAGCCAGCTACCTGCGATGTACAGCGAATTCATTATTTCGACTCCCGAGCAGCAGACAACGGAACAGCACGCACTTGATCACCCACCACCAGTTGCAGGCGCTTGGCGGTCAACAGATCGACCACCAGCGTGCCTGCCGCCAGACGGGCCGGTGCGGCGGTAATGCGGCACTCCTCGCGCTTGCGGTTATGGATCAGGAACGGCGTGGCGTCGTCCCCCGGCGTGCCGATGGCCAACACCAGCGACTGGCTGTCGCGCACCGCACGGATTTTACTGGTCTCACATTCCACCGCCGGGCCGGCGTCAAAGATGTCAACGTAGCCCTGGTAGCTGAAACCTTCGCTCTTGAGCATGCTCAGCGCGGGTTCGGTATCCGGGTGGACCTTGCCGATCACGTTGCGCGCGTCCTCGGAAAGGAAGCAGCTGTACAGCGGAAACTTCGGCATCAGCTCGGCGATAAACGCCTTGTTGCCCACGCCAGTCAGGTAATCGGCCTGGCTGAATTCCATCTTGAAGAAGTGCCGGCCCAGGCTTTCCCAGAACGGCGAACGCCCGGCTTCGTTGGACACACCACGCATCTCGGCAATGATCTTGTTGCCGAACAGCTGCGGGAATTCAGCGATAAACAGCATGCGCGCCTTGGCCAGCATGCGGCCGTTGAGGCCGTTGCGGTAATCGGCATGCAGGAACAACGAGCACAACTCGGAATTGCCGGTGAGGTCGTTGGCCAAAAACAGCGTCGGGATCTCACGGTAGATGTTCAGCTCCTGGGAAGCGCTGACGGTCAGCCCCACCCGGAAGTTATACCAAGGCTCACGCAGGCCGACGGCACCGGCGATGGCAGAAATACCCACCACGCGGCCTTCGTCGTTTTCCAGCACGAACAGGTAGTCGGCATCACCCCGCCCGGCTTCGCCGCGAAAGGTTTTTTCCGCCCAGCCAACCCGGTGGGTCAGGCGCTCTTCGTTGGCCGGCAAGGTGGTGAGGCCGGTGCCGGTGCTGCGCGCCAGATCAATCAGGGCCGGTAAATCGCTGCTGCGTACGGGACGAACGATCATGCTATCTCCTCAAACAGGCCGCTGTTGCCAGCCACCCGCGAAACTCTGTGTTTAAACCGCAACCAGACGCACGCTGGCACCTTCACCGACGCCCAGGGCTTCAGCGGTTTGCAGGTCCAGGGTCACCGGTTTGCCGGGCGCGTAGTCCAGGTCCAGCATCACCGCGCGGTAATCCTGCAACTGCGCGTTGCTCACCAGGTACTGGCGGCCGACACCCTTGAGCATCTCGCCGATCTTCACCGGCACCACGCGGCTCTGCGCGATCGAGCGAATGCCCGAGACCCGCGCGTGCAGCGTCGGGCCGCCGTCGAAGATGTCGATGTAATGGTCGGTCTCAAAGCCTTCGCGCATCAGGATGTCGAAGGTGATCTGCGCACGCGGGTGCACCTGGCCCATGGCTTCCTGGGCTTCGTCCGGCAGCAGCGGCACATAGATCGGATAATGCGGCATCAGCTCGGCAAGGAACGTGCGGCTTTTCAGCCCGCACAGGCGCTCGGCGGCGGCGTAGTTGAGGTCGAAGAAGTTGCGGCCAATGGCGTCCCAGAACGGCGAGTCGCCGTTCTCGTCGCTGTAGCCGACAATTTCGGTCACCACCGAGTCGGCAAAGCGCTCGGGGTGGCTGGCGACGAACAACAGGCGGCCACGGGAGTTGAGTTCCGACCACGCGGACCCGACCAGCTCCGGCACCACGTAGAAACTGGTGAGCAGGCTGTTGCCGGTGAGGTCGTGGCACTGGGAAAGCACGTGAATCTTGTTGTGGATCTTCAGCTCGCGGGAGGCGTGCACGAAGGTTTCGTTACGGAAGCTGTAGAACGGCTCCGAGTAACCCGCCGACGCGACGATGGCCGAGCAGCCGGCGAGCTTGCCGGTCTCGGTGTCTTCGAGCACAAAGAAGTAGCTCTCTTCGCCGTTGAAACTGACCTCGGCCGCGAAGGACGCTTCGCTGGCGGCGATCTTGTCACTCAGGCGTTCCACATCGTCCGGCAAGGAGGTGACACCAATCGGGCTGTCCGCAGCCAGACGCTGTACCTCGCCCAGATCAGCCATTTGCGCGGGGCGCATCACCAGCATGGTGTCACTCCTTAACTCGAAAAACTCACAGGAAAAAATGCCAGGCACGCATTTGAAACCCGCGAAGGTCAAGCGTGGGAGCGGGCTTGTTCGCGAACGCGGTGGTTCAGTCACCTGTACGGTTGAATGACACACCGCGCTCGCGAGCAAGTCCGCTCCCACATTTTGATCTTCACGGCTCCAATCAAGAGGCCCGGCACAAAAATTTAGGTTCGATGCCCAATGGTTTGAGCACCGAACGGCGTATCAAGCTTGCGTCAACGTCTTCACAGCACGTTCAAAACGGTCCAGGCCTTCCTGGATGTCTGCGTCGTCCACCACCAGGCTCGGGGCGAAACGCACCACGTCGGGGCCGGCTTGCAGGATCATCAGGTTTTGCTTTTCGGCCGCGTTGAACACGTCCTTGGCCTTGCCTTTGAAGGCGTCGCTGAGCACACAACCTATCAGCAGGCCCAGGCCGCGCACTTCGGTGAAGATGCCGTATTGCTTGCCGATCTGCTCCAGGCGTGCCTTGAACAGGGCGTGCTTGGCGTTCACACCGGCCAGCACTTCTGGGGTGTTGATCACGTCGATCACCGCTTCCGCCACCGCACACGCCAGCGGGTTGCCGCCGTAGGTGGTGCCGTGAGTGCCGACCACCAAGTGCTTGGCCAGGTCTTCACGGGTGAGCATCGCCGCAATCGGGAAACCGCCGCCCAGGCTCTTGGCGCTGGTGAGGATGTCCGGCACCACGCCGTAGTGCTGGTAAGCGAACAGGTGGCCGCTGCGGCCCATGCCGGTTTGTACTTCGTCAAATACCAGCAGCGCGTTGTTCGCGTCGCACAGTTCGCGGGCGCCTTGCAGGTACGCCAGTTCGGCCGGCAATACGCCGCCTTCGCCCTGGACAGGTTCCAGCACCACGGCGCAGGTCTTGTCCGACACGGCGGCTTTCAGCGCGGCCAGGTCGTTATAAGGGACGTGAGTGATGCCGGTGATTTTAGGCCCGAAACCATCGGAGTACTTCGACTGGCCACCGACGTTAACGGTAAACAGGGTGCGGCCGTGAAAGCTGTTCAACGCCGCGATGATCTCGTACTTCTCGGTCCCGAAACGGTCGAACGCGACGCGACGGGCCAGCTTGAAGGCGGCCTCGTTGGCTTCGGCGCCGGAGTTGCAGAAGAACACGCGCTCGGCAAACGTGGCGTCGATCAGCTTATGCGCCAGGCGCAGGGCCGGCTCATTGGTGAAGACGTTGGAGACATGCCACAGCTTGTTGGCCTGCTCGGTCAGTGCACCGACCAGCGCCGGGTGGGCGTGGCCCAATACGTTAACCGCGATGCCGCCGGCAAAGTCGATCAGCTCGCGGCCGGCCTGGTCCCATACGCGCGAACCTGCGCCACGCACAGGGATAAAGGCGGCAGGTGCGTAGTTGGGAACCATGACCTGGTCGAAATCGGCACGTTGCACCGGGGCTTGCTCAACGGACATCGGAGTCTCCTGAAGAGGAACGCCTGCCTGGAACTGGCAGGCGATGCAGGGATTGTAAGGACAGTTTTCAGTGCGGCCTTGCCGCCAAGCGACAACTTCTTATAGCGCCAACCCGTGATTTTCCAGGGTTTACGCCAATGCGACAAATAGCGTCGCAATCGCGCAGTTTAAACCGTGTGCAGGCCAAGCGGCAGCGCCGTTTTCTGCCCAAGCCCGCCGTACGCTATTTATCTGTCACCGATGAGTGTGAGCCAAGTGGTCTGCTGACCAGCCATTGAACTCAAGGAGACTTCATCCCATGACACAGCTCACCCTCACGAACCCACCTACGCCTCAGCAGGACGTTCACCTCAGCCTGGTCCGCAAGGCCATTCCCGCGTGGCTGGGTACGGCTTCGCCGAGCAGGCGTGCCGCGCTCAAGGACACGGCGCCGAGCCTGCCCGCCTGGTACACAGGTCTCAACCGCCAACAGCACGCTCAACTCAGGCAACTGGTCAGCGAAGCCTGGACCGCACAAAACGCACTGGACCGGGTGATGATGCCGCTCAAGTCTGCCGAGGACTTCGCCGCCGAGGTGTTGCAACCGGCGCTCAAGCAACGCTTTGGCGTGGAACGCGATGTGCGCACCACCTTCCTGCGACTCTACGTGCCCACCTCGCTTGGCGCCGCCACCACCTGGACGGTTTCACTGCTCGACGCTGCTCTGCACAACTTTGAGGCCAGCGAAACAACCGCCGGCGCCTATGAGCCCCACTCAACGTTCATTACCAAGCCTGCGGCCCGCGGGCATTTCGAAACCCTGCCAAGTGTCGCCACCCGCCTCACCGTGCCGCAATTCACCCGACTGTGCCGCGAGCTGGACATTGGAGGCCAGTACCACACCTATCTTCGCGAATACCTGGCACTGGACAACCCGGTATCACTGGCCACCCTGAAACGTAAACAGGAGCGCTGCGAGTTTGCCCAGCTGAAAGTCGCCGCGCAGATGGCCCGCCTGAGTGGTGATGTGTCCGAGCTGCAATTTCAGCAATTGCAGACGCTGTTGACGACCCCGCAGGATTGCAAAGTGCTGCTCAGCTATGACCTGAGCATCATGTCGAGCGCACTGACCGGCATCATTCTGTTTGCCGCCGCCGACCTGGAGCGCAGCAGCACCACAGTGCCGGTGATCGCCTATATTCCAGACGACCCGCAGCAACCACTCAAGGCGTATGCATCGACACAGGCCTTTATGCAGGCGCTGAGCGACGCGCTGCGCGAACCTGAGTACCAACAGTTCTTCAGCCGCTTTGTGAACCATGGGGAGCGCGGCTACTTTTTCGCCGACCTCAGCCAACGCTTATCCCACGTTATCTGGCATCAACGACTGGCCACAGACCCGCGCCCCAGCTGGCGCGATGCGCCTATTGATAACCCCAGACTGCAGTTTTCCACCACCCGCATCACTCAGCCGCTGTTCGATTATCTGTATGAAATCAAGCTCAGCAAACTGTTCAACGACGCTCAAACCCGCGCCGTTTCCACCGCCGGAGCCGATCAAAAGGCCCGCTGGGAACGTTGGCGCCTGATCGAAAAAATCGGCACGGCGGTGCTGCAGATTGCCGCACTGGTTGCCGCGCCTTTCATACCACCTCTGGGCCTGGCGATGCTGGGCTACACCGCCTATCAACTGCTCGACGAGACTTTTGAGGGCATTCTCGATTGGGCCATGGGCCTCAGGGCCCAAGCCTTTGGGCACCTGATGTCGATACTGGAGCAGGCCGTGGAACTGGGCCTGTTCGCGGTCGGCTTGCCGATCGCCAGCGACCTGGCCCGCGAGCACCTGCCGGCCGGCGTCTGGGCATTCATCGACCGCCTGACTCCGGTGACTTCGCGGGACGGCCAAACCCGCCTGTGGCAACCGGACCTGGCACCTTATGCCCATGACCAGCCTCTGCCGCGCCAATCACAACCCGATACGCAGGGGCTGTACCATCACAATGGCCAGAGCCTCCTGGCGTTGCCCGAGCGGCACTACGCAGTGGACATCGAGCCGGGCGCCGGGCGCCACGCGCTCAAGCACCCGTCACGCGCGGACGCCTATCGCCCCAAGCTGTTTGGCAACGGCCAAGGCGCGTGGGTGACCGAACTGGACCGCCCGTTAACCTGGGACAGCACCACCTTGCTACGACGCCTTGGCCCGCAGGCTGACCTCTTCAGCGATGCTCAACTGGAACAGATACGCCATGTCAGCGGCGTCCATGACAACGCCCTGCGCCATGTGTATCTGGCTCAAAAACGCCCACCGCCCCTGCTGGCTGACACCCTCAAGCGCTTCAAGATCGACCGCGCGCTGCACGATTTCATCCAGCAGATAAGCAGCGAGGATCCGGCGGTGTACGGTTTGGCCGACGCACAAACGCAACTGTTGTTGCTGAGCAACTACGGTTTGTGGCCGGAAACCAAGACCCTGCGCGTCATCAACAACGACGGGGCGACAGTCTGGCAAGTACCGGGCAAACCCGACGCCAGTGTTGCGCAGATCCACGAAGCGCAGCTCAAAAATGGTGACCTGCTCAAGACCATCATTGAAGTGCTGGACGAGCCTGAGCGCAAAATCCTGCTGGAAGAGGAATTTGGCCAGCCCATGATCTCCGCACAGGCGCGCTCGCGAACCCTGCGACAACGGCTGGCGCGCGTGGCGCAAGAAAAACGCTTGTCACTGTTCGACTCGGCTTATCGAGGCCAGGAACTCACCACCAACCTGCAACTGACCACGCTGATCGACGCAGTGCCCGGCCTGCCCTTGAGTGCCGCCCAGGCGCTGCAGGAAATCGCGACCGCCGAGGAGCTGCAGGAAATCGACCTGGGGCGCATCCCCCAACGCCTGAAAGAACTGGCCCTTTGGGCCCGGCAGGAAACCCGGGTCGCACGCGCCTACGAAGGCTTGTACTTGAACTCGGTGGATAACCTGGACACTGACCGTCTGGCCCTGGACTCCCTGGAAAACCTGCCCAACTGGCCCGAAGGGCTGCGAATCGAGGTTAGAAATGATTCCGCCGACGGCACGCTGCGCAACGCCATCGGCGAATTGAGCGCGCCGACCCGTCGCACGCTGGTCTACTCCGACAGCGGCGGCTACACACCGCTGGACAACGGCGTCGCCTTATCGGCCAAAACGGACCTCTACACGGCCCTGCTTCAAGCCCTGCCCGACTCGGCGCGCAATGCGCTGAACATTCACATTGCCCAAGGCCCGCTGCTGCGCCAAAGCATCGCCCTGCATGCCCTGGACCGCGCGGTGCTGCGGGCCAGGCTTGCCAGCGACCCGCTGCGCAAACCCACCTACGACCCTAAAACCATGCGCCTGCTCGGTGGCATGGACGGTTATGGCCCCGCACCTGCCTCCGTAGCCGGCCAGGAGCCGACCCTGTTGGAACGGGCGCAGGATTTATTCCCGGCCTTGCGACCGGAGCAACTCAACCACATCGTGCACTCCCTTGACCAAACCGCTGGCGGCGCACTGCGCGCACTGGTGGCACTCAAGAGTGAATACCAACAGCTCGATCGCGACCTGTCGGCATGGATCACCGCCACGCCGTCCTTGGCACGCGAAACCGCTACGCCCCACGGCGCAGAAAGCGTGAGCCAGGCCAAACGTGCGCGCCAACAGTGGGCCGAAGAAATCAAACGCGCCTGGCGCCTGGAAACCGAAACCGATCAGTACTACGAGCCACCGTTGATCAACGGGCAAAAACTGGTACTGAACGGCCCCATTTCCGGCAACCCGCCGGCACTGGCGCCGTACTTCAATTTCATCTCGTACCTGGCGCTGGAAGGCGACCACAGCGCCCTGCACATTGATGGGTTTCTGACGAGGTTTCCAAACGTGCGCTTTTTGTCGGTGCGCAACGCCGCGCTGCGAGCGCTTCCCGAAGGCCTCGGCGCGATGCCAAGCCTCAATGAACTGGTACTCAGCGACTGCAACATCACCCTGACCGCGCCAGAGCAGGCGATACTCGCCTCATTGACCGCGCTGCGCTCAGTGGATTTATACAACAACCCACTCGGGCTGACGCCCAACGTCGAGCAGTTGTCCAACCTGCGTTTTCTGGACCTGAGCAACACCGGTATTACCGAACTGCCCAACGGACTTGTGCAGTGCCCGCACCTGGAAGTCGCGCTGTTGAAAGACAACCGGATTCACACGCTGCCTGCCGCCCTCTTCGAACTGCCTGCCAGCGTCAGCCATAGGTTCGACTTATCCGGCAACCCGCTGTCACGCCCTACCCTGGAACTGGTCAAAAACTACTACCGGCGCACCGGCAGCTACTTTGAAGCAGATGCAGAACCGCTGGACGTCGCCCTTGCCAAAAAGCTCTATCCGAACTTCAGCAAGGACGACATCAACCGACTGATATTCGGCATCGCCGGCAACCTGGAAATGGGCAAAATCGAACTTGTACGCCTTGAGCTTGATTACCTCACGCTCAGCGGCGACCTCGACACCTGGGCCCAGGCGCCCGGTCTCACCGCCCAGGCCCAGGCCAACCGCCGGGCGGTTCAGGACACGCTGCAAGCATGCTGGCGCAGAGAGAGCCCCCTGGATGAGCGCAGTCAAAGCGTAATCCCCACCTACGAACTCGACCTGGCAGCGCCTATCGGTGAAAAACTGCCAACACTCGCCACGCGCTTTACCGACGTGACCTCGCTGAAACTGCGCGGCGATGCGGCCCCGCTGCAGTTGGACGCGTTTTTGCAAAGCTTCCCGAACCTCGAACGACTGTCGGTCACTGACGCCGAACTAGGAGACCTACCCTCGACGATTTTCCAGCTACCGAAGCTCTCCTCATTGACCCTGCAAGACTGCGCGCTTGAGCTGTCGCCCGCCTCGATTGGCGCACTGGAACAGCTGACGACTCTGGAATACCTGGACCTGAGCAACAACCCGCTCAAGCTTATTCCCGACGTCCGCCGTATGCCCCTGCTGTCCTGGATCAGGCTGAACAACACTGGCCTGAAGGAAATACCCGCGGCGCTCATCAGCCCCACGCGCCGCCAAGTCATCAACTTAAGCCATAACGCGATCACGCAAACCCCGGCTGAACTGTTTCAACTGCCCGCCGACGCCACCAGCGCATTTGATCTGTCGGGTAATCCACTGTCACTGACCGCTCTGCAACGGATAAAAACCTACTGCCAGGCCACCGGCGAACATTTCAACGCTGATGCGCCGGCCGCGGAACACAGTCGCGTAAAGCGGCTTTATCCAACCTTTACGCCAGCCGAAGTGGATCGCTTCATCTTTACACTACCGGGGAACATGGAGGGCGTGACTGCCGAAGTGACCCGCCTGGAAACCGAATACGCCAGGCTCATTGCCGACCTGACGACGTGGGCGCTGGATGTGCCGCAACGGCATCCAGTCCTGGACATCGCACTCGACGATCACACACGCGCCGAAGAACAGATCCATCGCCTGGCCATCAAAGCGCAACTGGAAGAAGGCTGGCGTCGCGAGAGCGACGCGGATGAGCTGAATGGCGGGCAGGAGGTCACCCACAAACTGGTGATCGACACGCCCATAATTGGAGCACTGCCCGACATAAATGCGCGGTTTGAACATATCTCGCTGTTGGAAATGAGCGGCGAAGGGACCACCTCAAACGTCGAAGGCTTGCTCCAAGCATTCCCCAAACTGAAAGTTCTTTCGCTGCACAGATACACGATGGGCGACATTCCCGCCGCTATTCTGAATCAACCCCACTTGATCACGCTGAGCCTCACCGAGTGCGCAATCCGCCTGACGCCCCACAGCGCCAATGCGCTTTCCGGGATGCGCACCTTGGAGTACCTGGACTTGAGCGAAAACCCACTGGGCATCACGCCGACGGTCAGCAACCTGCACAACCTGAACACGTTGCACCTGGAAAACACTGGAATCAACCAGCCCCCAGCCGGCGTTTTCTCCCTGCCAAACTTGCGAACCGTGGACCTGAGCGAGAACCTGATAGAAGAGATCCCTTCGCACATTCTGGAAGTGAGCCCCACTTGGGACTATGACTCCGACCTTGGCGGCAACCCGCTCTCGGACGCCAGTTTAAATGTGCTCAGACAATATTATCTTCAGACGGGGAATGACCTGGGCGTGGAAGCGGCCTCCCTCGACGCCGGCGGACAGCCGCTGGTACCGCCACCAACAACCCCCGTACCGATGGAGGAGTAAACAGTGTTCTCAGCCGCGCTCGGATGGCACCGACGATAACTCGAACGGGCTGCTGCTGCGTCGCTGGTTGCGGTCTTCGCGAGGGGTGGCGCCAAAGAAGTTGCGGTAGGCGCTGGAGAAGTGCGGCCCCGAGGAGAAGCCGCACGACAGGCCGATCTGGATGATCGACTTGCTGGTTTGCATGAGCATCTGGCGCGCCTTGTTCAGGCGCAATTCCAGGTAATACTGGCTGGGAACACGATTGAGGTACTGCTTGAAGATCCGCTCCAGTTGTCGTCGCGACACGCACACATGCTGGGCGATTTCGTCGGTGGTCAGCGGCTCTTCAATGTTGGCTTCCATCAACAACACCGCCTGGGTCAGCTTCGGATGGCTGGAGCCCAGGCGGTTTTGCAGCGGGATACGCTGGCGCTCGCCGCCTTCGCGGATGCGCTCCACCACCAACTCTTCGGAGACCGCACCGGCCAGTTCGGCGCCGTGGTCACGGGCCAGCACCGCCAGCAGCAGGTCGAGCACCGACATGCCACCGCAGGCGGTCAGGCGATCACGGTCCCAGTCGAACAGGTGGCTGGTGGCGATGACCTTGGGGAAACGCTCGGCAAAATCGTCCTGCCAACGCCAGTGCACGGCGGCGCGATAACCATCCAGCAGGCCGAGCTGCGCCAAGGGGTACACACCGGCCGACAGACCACCGATCACACACCCGGCGCGCACCAGCTGCTTAAGTGCGGTGCTCAGTTGCGAAGCAATCGCGGTGGGTGGCTCATCCGCCAGCAGGAACAGTTTCTGAAAGCCTTCAAGCTTGCCGGCCCACGGCTCGCCGGGTAGTTGCCACGCGCCGTCGGTGCGCGGTTCAGCCTGTAAAAAAGACAGTTCGTACACCACGTCCGGATGCACCCGCTGAGCAACGCGCAAAGCCTCCTCAGCCAGCGCAAGCGTCAGGGCTTTTGTGCTGGGCCAAATCAGGAAACCAATTCTGTGGGCGGTCATGGAATGCTATCCGAAGCGAAGAACGGTAATGAAGACAAGGGCCAATGCTAGCCCGGAAACCAACACAAATCTCAAAACATATGGAGATCCAATGTGGGAGCGGGCTTGCTTGCGAATGCGGTGGGCCAGCTACACATCTACTGACTGATCCACCGTTTTCGCAAGCAAGCCCGCTCCCACAGGGGATTGAGCCGATCTCAAGACTGGCAAGCATGCACTAACTCGGTGCATAAAAGCAGTCCTGATTACTTCAAGCTGCCCGACAGGAACTGCTGCAAACGCTCGGACTGCGGGTTCACCAGCACTTCGCGCGGGTTGCCACGCTCTTCGACGATGCCTTTGTGCAGGAACACCAGTTGGTTCGACACTTCACGGGCAAAGCCCATTTCGTGGGTGACCACCACCATGGTACGGCCTTCCTGGGCCAGGTCCTGCATCACCTTGAGCACTTCGCCGACCAGCTCCGGGTCGAGGGCCGAAGTGGGTTCGTCGAACAGCATCACCTCAGGCTCCATCGCCAAGGCACGGGCAATCGCCACGCGCTGCTGCTCACCGCCGGACATGTGACCCGGGAACGCATCCTTGCGATGGCCCACGCCGACTTTGGCCAAATAGTGCTCGGCTTTTTCACGCGCGTCTTTTTTCGACATACCCAGCACGTGCACCGGGGCTTCCATCACGTTTTCAAGCGCGGTCATGTGCGACCACAGGTTGAAATGCTGGAACACCATCGACAGGCGCGAACGCATGCGTTGCAGTTGCTTGGGGTCGGCGGCCTTCATGGCGCCGTCCTTGTTGGCCACCAGTTTCAGCTCTTCGTTATTGAGCAGAATCTTGCCGGCGTGGGGTTGCTCCAGCAGGTTGATGCAGCGCAAAAAGGTACTTTTGCCCGAACCACTGGAACCGATGATGCTGATCACATCGCCGGCCGCGGCGGCCAGGGACACACCTTTGAGCACTTCATGACTGCCATAGCGTTTATGCAGGTCTTGGACTTCAAGTTTGTACATGCGGTCGGTTCTCACAAAAACAGGTGGTCAGTCGTTGAGCAAGCGCCCGTGACGCAGCGCTTCGCGCCCCGCCACCTTGGCCAGCCAGAAACCCGCTTGGGCATAACGTAGCCGTTCAACGGCAAACAACACCCCTGAGGTGCCCGCGCAGACAATGCTGACGCGGTCGGTCAGGGGATCAATCACTTCAAAAAGCGGCTCGCCGGTATCGACCCAGTCACCGGCTTTACGCAGGTAACTGATCACGCCAGCGTGGGGCGCAAACAACAACTCGGTGCCTTCGAAGGGCAGCCCCTCGCAGGGTTCGTGCTGCGGCGCGGGCCATTCGCCTTTGATCAGGCCTTGTTCTGCGAGGAAGGCGAGAATGCCTTCCGCGTGGAAGATGGCTTCATCGCGCCCGGTGTCGGCCTGGCCGCCCAATTCCAGGGTGGTCGCCAAACACGCCAGCGGAATCTGCGCCTCGGGGAACGCCCGCGACAGACGCAACCACGGCAACGAGCAGGCTTCATCAAACGAACTGCCGCCGGAATCTTCCGCCAGCAAGCCGACTTTTACATTCAAGTGCGCCGACAGCGAACGCCACTGTGGCCAATGCTGGGGCAGCGCGTACATGTGCAGCGCGGCGTCGGCATCGCAATGCAGGTCGAGGACCACATCCGCCGTGCACGCGTGGCTCAACAGCACCCGTTGCATGCCTTGCAGCTGGCTGCTCGGCGCGGGCAATGCGCCGAGCGCATCGGTCATCGCCTGGCGGATCAAGCGCACGTTGGCATGCGCATCATCGCCCAACGCACCCTTGAGCAACGCGATAACCGGCGCGCTCAGCTCGACAAAATCGCGATTGAAATTCTTCCCGCTGCCAATCTCGAAACGCCCCTGGTGGCTGCCTTGCAGCAACTGGCCCAGGCCCATCGGGTTGGCCACCGGCACCAGCTCGATCACGCCGTTGAGCGCGCCTTGCTGTTCCAGTTCGGTGAGGCGCTTTTTCAGCTCCCACGCCGCACGCATCCCCGGCAATTCATCGGCATGCAGGCTGGCCTGGATATAGGCCTTGCGCTCGCCACTGCCAAAACGAAACACGCTCAGTTGGCGCTCGCAGCCCAGGTGGCCCCAGGGCAACAGGTGATCGATACGTTCCATATCAATGCTTCCGTGGAGCCAGGTAGCTCAGCCAGCGGCCTTCGGCCAACTTGAACAGGCGTACCAGGATAAAGGTCAGGCACAGGTAGAACACGCCGGCCGTGATATAGGCTTCGAACGGCAGGTAGAACTGGGCGTTCACCGTGCGTGCGGCACCGGTGATGTCGATCAGGGTGACGATGGAGGCCAGACTGGTGGTCTGCAGCATCATGATCACTTCGTTGCTGTACTGCGGCAGCGCGCGGCGCAGGGCCGACGGCAGCAGGATGCGGCGGTACAGCTTGTAACGCGACATGCCCATGGCCTTGGCCGCTTCGATCTCGCCATTGGGCGTGGCCTTGAGGCTACCGGCAATGATCTCGGCGGTGTAGGCGCTGGTGTTGATTGCAAAGGCCAGGCACGCGCAGAAGGTGGCGCTGGACAACAGCGGCCACAGGAAGCTTTCGCGTACGGCCTCGAACTGCGCCAACCCGTAGTAGATCAAAAACAGCTGCACCAGCATCGGTGTGCCGCGAATCACGTAGGTGTAGAGCCAGGCAGCACCGTTGACGATCGGCTGCTTGGACACGCGCATCAAGCCCAGTGGCAAGGCGGCGAGCAGGCCGAAGAACAAGGAGATGGCGAGCAATTTCAGGGTGGTCACCAAGCCGCCGAGGTACAGCGGCATGGCCTCCCAAATGACGTTGTAGTCGAAGATCATAGATCAGCCGCCCTTACGCCTACCGAGTAGCGCTTCTCAAGATAGCGCAGCGCCAACAACGACACGCTGGTAATCACCAGGTACATCGCCGCCACTGCGAGGAAGAAGGTAAAAGGCTCGCGGGTGGCATCTGCCGCCTGCTTGGCCTTGAACATCATGTCTTGCAGGCCCACCACCGAAATCAACGCAGTGGCCTTGGTCAATACCAGCCAGTTGTTGGTGAAACCGGGGATCGCCAGCCGAATCATCTGCGGCACCATCACCCGGAAGAACACCTGGAAGCTGCTCATGCCATACGCAAGGCCGGCCTCGGCCTGGCCCTTGGGAATAGCCATGAAGGCGCCACGGAAGGTTTCCGACAGGTAGGCGCCAAAGATGAAACCCAGGGTGCCGATACCGGCGGCCAAGGGGTTCAAGTCGATATAGTCGTCATAGCCAAGCAGTGGCGCGACGCGGTTCAGCAAGTCCTGACCACCGTAGAAAATCAGCAGGATCAGTACCAGGTCGGGGATCCCGCGGATCACCGTGGAGTACAAGTCACCCAGCCAGGCCAACCAGCGCACCGGCGACAGGCGTAACGCGACCCCGATCAGACCCAGAACAATGGCCAAGGCCATGGACGACAAGGCGAGCTGAAGCGTCAACCATGCGCCATCGAGGATGACGGCCCCGTAGCCTTTCAACATGATTCAGGTCCTCGAAAAGGGGGATGAAAAAATGGCGCAAACCGCAGGAATTCTGTTGCTTGCGCCATTCTGGACAGACAGCTGCGATGCGTTACTTAGGGTCAGCGCCGTAAATATCGAAGTCGAAGTATTTGTCCTGGATTTGCTTGTATTTGCCGTTGGCACGGATCGCTGCGATGGCCGCGTTGATCTTGTCCAGCTCGGCCTTATCGCCTTTACGCACGGCGATACCGATGCCGTCGCCGAAGTACTTGGCGTCGGTGAACTGTGGGCCCACGAACGCGTAGCCTTTACCGGCCGGGGTTTTCAGGAAACCGTCTTGCAGCAAGGTAGCGTCAGCCACGGTGCCATCAAGGCGAGCGGCTTCCACGTCCAGGTAGATTTCGTTCTGCGAGCTGTAAGGAACCACCGTGACGCCTTTAGGGGCCAGGACTTCCTTGGCGAAGCGATCGTGGATCGAACCGCGTTGCACGCCGATTTTCTTGCCTTTCAATTCATCCAGGCTGTCGCTGACCGTGGTGCCTTCCTTCATCACCAGCTGCGCTGGGCTCAGGTAGTAGCGGTTGGTGAAGTCCACGGACTTCTTGCGGTCTTCAGTGATGGACATGGACGACAGGATCGCGTCGATCTTGCGCACTTTGAGCGCAGGAATCAGGCCGTCGAACTCTTGCTCGACCCACACACATTTGACTTTCATCTCTTCGCACAGGGCGTTGCCGATGTCGTAGTCAAAACCCACGATGCTGCCATCCGGCGCCTTCGAGGCAAACGGAGGGTAAGCCGCTTCGATACCAATTTTCAGGGGCTTTTCATCAGCGAAGGCCTGCATGGACAGCACGGACAGCGCCAGGGCGCCCAACAGCACAAGTTTCTTCATCTTGGGACTCCATCGGTATAGGGCAAAAAAGCAGTATGAGCCGTGGCCCACGATGCGACTTAAGTGAAACCGAATAGCGGTGCTGCGTCCTACACCAGTTCAACCCGGATACGACGAGCGAGTGATCGGCATTCTAACGACAGGCCGGAAGCCGATATTTCCTCAATGCGACAACTATTTACAGAAGCACTGAGAAAGCGGTTCCAGCACATTGACAGCCTCTGGATTTTATGCAGAGACAAAAGATATTAAACCTGTTGATGCTGCAAGTTGCGGGCCTATTATTCGCAAACCCTTCTAGCACGGCAAGTCTGGCGTTTAATCTTATTTCCTGGGGTGTCTAAAACGCGGTTTTTCAGGGCACGGGCGTAGCACTTTGCCCCAGGTTCGGGCGTGGGGTTACACATTTAGGCTACTCGGTAACATTCAGAAACGCCCTACGAGAGAAGTCGATATTTATTGGCTTGAGGGTGATGCAGGTCTGTCAGGCCACCGCTTCAGCCGCCTTGAAATACCCTCTAAATGTGGGAGCGGGCTTGCTCGCGAATGCGGTCGGTCAGCTGCACATCTGCTAGTTGATCCACCGCATTCGCGAGCAAGCCCGCTCCCACAGGGGATTTGCATCGGCTTCGAGATCCCACAAAAAAGCCCCATCCAGCTCTCGCCGAATGGGGCTCTATGGCACCAACTCCGCCTTACGCGACGTTCATGGTCTTGTGTGTCTCAATCAAATGCGCCACCACACCCGGGTCCGCCAGGGTCGAGATATCCCCCAACCCGTCGTACTCGGCCGTGGCAATCTTGCGCAGGATACGGCGCATGATTTTCCCCGAGCGCGTCTTCGGCAAGCCCGGCGCCCACTGGATCACATCCGGCGAAGCAATCGGCCCGATCTCTTTGCGCACCCAGTTTTTCAGCTCCAGGCGCAGCGCTTCCGTTGGCTCTTCGCCGTTCTTCAAGGTGACATACACATAGATGCCCTGCCCCTTGATGTCATGCGGTACACCCACCACCGCCGCTTCGGCGACTTTAGGGTGAGCAACCATGGCACTTTCAATTTCGGCGGTGCCCATACGGTGGCCGGACACGTTCAACACGTCATCCACACGACCGGTGATCCACCAGTAGCCATCTTCATCGCGACGGGCGCCGTCACCGGTGAAGTACATGCCACGGAACGTCTTGAAATAGGTATCGACGAAACGGTCATGGTCGCCGTACAGCGTACGCGCCTGGCCTGGCCACGAATCGAGGATCACCAGGTTGCCTTCGGCCGCCCCCTCGATGATGTTGCCCAGGTTGTCGACCAGCGCCGGTACCACGCCAAAGAATGGGCGTGCAGCGGAACCTGGCTTGAGGGCGTGAGCACCCGGCAGTGGGCTCATCAGCGTGGCGCCGGTTTCGGTCTGCCACCAGGTGTCGACGATCGGGCAACGGGATTGGCCGACGTTCTTGTAATACCAGTCCCACGCTTCCGGGTTAATCGGCTCACCCACCGAACCGAGCAAGCGCAGGCTGCTGCCATCCACGCCTTCGCAGGCAGCGGTGCCGGAAGCCATCATCGCGCGGATCGCGGTGGGCGCGGTGTAGAGGATATTGACCTTGTGCTTGTCGACGATCTTGCCGACCCGGGTGATGTCCGGGTAGTTCGGCACGCCTTCGAACAGCAGCGTGGTCGCGCCATTGGCCAGCGGGCCGTAGACGATATAGGTGTGGCCGGTGACCCAGCCGACGTCAGCGGTGCACCAGTAGATTTCACCCGGGCGGTAGTCGAACACGCGCTCGTGGGTCAGGGCGGCATACAGCAAATAGCCGCCGGTGGTGTGCTGCACGCCTTTAGGCTTGCCGGTGGAGCCGGAGGTGTAGAGGATGAACAGCGCTTCTTCGGCGCCCATCTCTTTTGGCGCGCACACGGTGCCCGCCACTTTCATCAAATCTTCGTACCAGATGTCGCGATGCTGGTTCCACTTGATGTTGCCATTGGTGCGCTTGCACACAATGACCTTCTGGATGCTGCTGGTTTCCGGGTTGGTCAGGGCGTCGTCGACGTTGGCCTTCAGCGGAATTTTCTTACCGGCGCGAATACCTTCGTCGGCAGTGATAACTACCTTCGACTTACAGTCGATGATGCGACCGGCCAGAGCCTCAGGCGAGAAACCGCCGAACACCACGGAGTGAATCGCACCGATGCGGGTACAGGCCAACATGGCGACCACGGCTTCGGGGATCATCGGCATATAGATAGTCACCACGTCGCCGCGATGCACATCCTGGCCGCGCAGGGCGTTGGCGAACTTGCAGACTTCTTCATGCAGCTGGCGGTAGGTGATGGTGCGGCTTTCGGAAGGGTCGTCGCCTTCCCAGATGATCGCGGCCTGATCGCCACGCTCGGCGAGGTGACGGTCCAGGCAGTTATAGGAAACGTTCAGGGTGCCATCGGCGAACCATTTGATGTCGACGTGATGGTCGTCGAAAGAGGTCTGCTTCACCGCGGTGAAAGGCTTGACCCAGTCAAGGCGCTTGGCTTGCTCGCGCCAGAAGCCATCGGGGTTGACCACCGACTGCTGGTACATGGCCTTGTAGGTTGCCTCGTCAGTCAGCGTGTTGGCTGCTACTTCGGGGCGAACGGGGTACAGGGAAGCCGCACTCATCTTTCTTACCTCGGTGACATAGTTGTTGTTGTATGGCCCCTGTTGTAGCCGGGGTGGGCCTATAGAACCATTCGACGATGGTAGTAACAAGACCCTACAAAATGCCCAGCTATCCCCATTCATGCCTCTGGCCCGCGGCCTGCGTGGCGTTGGCGCTGTGTGAAAAAACCTTAACCATGGGATTGTTACAAAAACCGCCAATAGTCTTTATCAAAAGTACGGGTATATGAATATAACCCGCACGCCTAAAATCAACTCCGCCAACACGGCACTGTGATTAACAACGCAACAGCCCCCACGAAGGCAACGTTAATCCGAACTCACCCACCCTAAGTTACACACGCGGCCTCAAAAAGGCCCCGTGACCCCTTTCGCCCTGAAGAAGGTAAAAATAGAAATGAAAGCTTTAGTAGTGATGGCCCTCAGTAGCTTGTGCGCAACCGCCGCCCTGGCCGACGAAGCCCCGACTGAGCTGGCTGGCCAGAACGCCCCGATTGTTGAGGACTACACCTACAGCACGCACTTGGATGTGGCCAAAGTAGTGTCCATGAGCGCTGTTCCGGACGTCTGCCAAGTTGTACCGGTACAAATGGAATATGAAGACTCACAAGGTCAGCGCCATATTCTCAAGTATCAAGTCATGGGCAACGGTTGTTCTAACGGATAACAACTTTTTATAAAGACGTTAATCCTGATCTTATTCGCCGCAAGAAATCGTTCTTGCGGCAAAGAGCCAACTGGCACACCGGGGTCCACCTGTGGGAGCGGGCTTGCTCGCGAAGGCGCTACCCGCCACACCACCGCCTCAAAACCCTGCACCGTCCCGGCATTTTTACGCACCAGACGCCCACTTCCCCCGCCCTACAAAAAACATCCCACCGCCCGTCAAAAAAATCCTAGCCCAGCAAAGCCTTGCAAACACACGCCTTAGCCGAAAACCACGCCATTTTGGCGCTCTGTCGTGACCATCCGCCGCAACACAAAGCCGAATTTTTCCCTATAATGCGCGGGTAAATCGGGCCTGCAATATCCCTTTACACCGGGATGAAGAGCCAGACCTGAGGCTGCGCCGGAGCATCCACCTGTCGCTCCGCCCCTCAAGCCTCACGCAGAGCACCCGTGACCCAATTGCGTTTAATGCCTGCGCTAGCTGCTGCAACAAACGATTCCTTAAGATCCACCGCGGCCTGAGGGCCGTGTGAACACCCAACCATCCGGTTTCACACGGGCACCTTTGAGCCCTCACGCAGGAGACGACACGTCATGCTGAGCTGGGACGAATTCGACAAAGAAGAAGAAGGCGAAGTAGCCGCTAAAGGCGCCAACGCCGGCCACGCCACCGAAGCCAACATGGACCGCCTCGACGGTGCCGGCGCTGCCGCCGCCATCGAAGCCCGCGCCGTCACCGCCAGTGACTCCGCCGCCATCGTGCGCGCCAAGGCCGCCCTGGACAAACTCGACGTCGCCGAAGGCCTCGCTGAGCTCGAAGGCTCCGCCGCCCGCGTCGCCGTTGACGAAAAGCGCATGATCAACTGCCGCGCCGACCTCAACCAACTCGTGCCCTTCAAGTACGACTGGGCCTGGCAAAAGTACCTCGACGGCTGCGCCAACCACTGGATGCCGCAAGAGGTCAACATGACCGCTGACATCGCGCTGTGGAAAAACCCCGAAGGCCTCACCGACGACGAACGCCGCATCGTCATGCGCAACCTCGGCTTCTTCTCCACCGCCGACTCCCTGGTCGCGAACAACCTGGTGCTGGCCGTGTACCGCCTGATCACCAACCCGGAATGCCGCCAGTACATCCTGCGCCAGGCCTTCGAAGAAGCGATCCACACCCACGCCTACCAGTACTGCATCGAATCGCTGGCCATGGATGAAGGCGAGATCTTCAACATGTACCACGAGATCCCATCGGTGGCTAAAAAAGCCGCCTGGGGCCTGAAATACACCCGTTCGATCTCCGATCCGAAGTTCGAAACCGGCACCGTCGAAACCGACAAAGAACTGCTGCGCAACCTGGTCGCCTACTACTGCGTGCTGGAAGGCATTTTCTTCTACTGCGGCTTCACCCAGATCCTGTCCATGGGCCGCCGCAACAAAATGACCGGCGTCGCCGAGCAGTTCCAGTACATCCTGCGCGACGAGTCGATGCACCTGAACTTCGGTATCGACGTGATCAACCAGATCAAAATCGAAAACCCGCATTTGTGGGATGCCGAGATGAAGGAAGAAGCGACCCAGATGATCCTGCAAGGGACGCAGTTGGAGATCGAGTACGCACGTGACACCATGCCGCGCGGCGTGTTGGGCATGAACGCGGCGATGATGGAAGACTATCTGAAGTTCATCGCGAACCGTCGCCTGTCGCAGATTGGCTTGAAGGAAGAGTACCCAGGCACGACTAACCCGTTCCCTTGGATGAGCGAGATTATGGACTTGAAGAAAGAGAAGAACTTCTTTGAGACGCGTGTGATTGAGTATCAGACCGGCGGTGCGCTGAGCTGGGATTAACGCCTAAGCCGGTAACATCAAGAAGCCCTGACATGTTCAGGGCTTTTTTATGCCCGGTGAACTGCATAGGAGCCTTCTTACACCAAGATCATCCGCAGAGAGGTTGATATCAGTTTCGAGGCTGAATAGCCTCGTCAGCCGGTGCCTAAGAAACGCCCAACGTAGAAGCTAGCCTCAATCACACAGCCCAAAATCCGCATGGCCTATCATGCGGAATGAATGCTGTATCGAGGCTAAGTAAGTTGGGGTTTCTTAAATCCGCTCTCTACGTTGGGTTCGCGCCCTTCCGTAAATCACGTAGGGATCATAAAGAATGCCTAGCCGATATCTGCTCGACTTGCCTAGCGCCACGCATTGGGTCACACCCGAGCCTTCTACTGGCGTCGTTTTCACCCGCCATAATCTTCAGCTACATGCGCTCCTTCTAGAAAACCAAGTGTGGTTCTGCGCGCGTGATCTTGGGCGTTTGATGGGGTGGTATCTCGATGAGCGCACGACTCGCAAGCTCGATGAGGATCAACGAAGGAATGTAAATCTACTTTTTCACGGTCAGCCGGAAGAAATGTTGATGATCAGTGAATCCGGGGCGTACGCGTTACTGGTCTATCACTACACGCCGGGGAATCGGCTACTACGCAGCTGGCTTACACATGAAGTCGTTCCGACGTTGCGGGACGAGCGTCAGCCACGATCGGTGGAACGCCCTTTATTGAGCATGCTGGATTGGCCGCAGATGTCGTTGAACCTGTTGCATTGGCAAGATGAAGGCTGGATTAGGCTTCGAGATATGCCGTATTTGTTGGTTAATCGGACCTCTCGGAGAGAACCATCAAAGGCTCCGTGGTGGAAACGGCTCATTCAACCTTTCCGAATGAAGCAGCGAATTCACTAATGTGAACGGCCGGCAAATCCCACCGACTCGTAGGAAATTTCGTAGACGCAATAATGGCTACTCAGTATCGTCCGAGGGTTTTCAACCCTCGGCGGCAGTATGGATATTACAAAAGACAAAAAGGATTGGAACGACTCGGAGCTAGCTGCAGCAGTAGAGGCGTACCTCAAGATGCTGGCGTGGGAAAAGAGCGGACTGCCTTTTAACAAAGCCCATGAAAATCGATTACTGCGCCAGGGACCATTGGTTGGCCGTACTGAAGGCTCAATTGAGTTTCGCATGCAAAATATTTCTTCGGTTCTGGTTCAAATGGGCCTGGATCGCATCAAGGGCTATAAGCCTGCGAACAATGTGGGCTCAGGTGTAGAACAACACATTCGCAAGGCACTCGCTGACACTCGAGTATTTGAATCGGATGAAACAGCCCAAACGGCAGATGAGCAAACGCTTATCCGACGTGCTAACAAGCTGCAGCTAAAGCGTTTTGATCAAGTGCCGGATGGGATTGCAAAGCCACAACAAGTACCCATCACTAGTAATGCGTTTGTCCGCGACCCAAAGGTACGCGCCTGGGTACTCAAAGAAGCCAAGGGCATTTGCGAAGGCTGCGGCTCTAACGCGCCTTTCGAGGTCGATGGTCTGCCATTTCTTGAAGTACATCACGTCAAGCACCTCGCCCAGAAGGGTTCGGATCGCACGACCAATGCTGTAGCCTTGTGCCCCAATTGCCATCAGCGTTGTCACCGGTCGAGTGACCGGGATGCTTTCACCGAGACGCTTTACGCCAAGATCGGAAGATTGGCACGGGAGTAAACTCCTGCTGTCACACCTGATGCACGCTCAAAAAATACTAGATAGGACCGAGGCCAACCCGTGAACCCAGACATGCTCGAAGCCGGCCCCATCGACGCCAAAGTACTCTCCGTCTTTGACTTCGACGGCACCCTCACCCACCACGACAGTTTCGTGCCCTTCCTCAAGTTTGCCTTTGGCACCGGTGAGTTCTACGGCCGGATGGTCAAGCTGGCGGTGCCGGGGCTGCGCTTTTTGCTGCGGCAGATCAGCCGGGATGAGTTGAAGGCGCAGTTGATCCGCACCTTTATGACCGGGGTGGAGAAGGCGTGGGTTCAGCAGCAGGCTGAGGCGTATTGCCAGCGCTATTGGACCAAGCTGATGCGCCCTAAGGGCTTGCAGTCGGTGGAAGATGAGGTGAAGTCCGGGGCGGTGGTGACCTTATGCTCGGCGTCGCCGGCGTTGGTGTTGCAGCCGTTTGCGAATCGGCTGGGGATCAAGTTGATCGGCACTGAGCTTGAGGTAGTCGACGGGGTGTTGACGGGTAAGCTCACGGGGAATAACTGCCGCTGTGAGAACAAGGTGCTGCGGCTTGAGGCGGTGTATGGGGATTTGGGCGAGTATCGGCTGCGGGCCTGGGGCGATACGCGTGGCGACCGGGAGTTGTTGGCGGCGGCGCAGGATGCACATTTTCGGCATTTTCATGCGAAGAAGAAGCAGAGCAAGTTGCAGCGGTGATGCGGGTGGATGGGGTCGGCAGGTGGACCGAGTCAATCCCATCGCTGCCTCGCTGGGGCTCGAGAGCTCCCACATTTTGATCAGTGCCCGATGGATAGCGCACTAGCATGGGGTGCTGGGGGGCGATGCAGATGGATGGGTTCGGTAGGTAGACCGAGGTGATCCCTTCGCAGCCTCGCTGGGGCTCGACAGCTCCCACATTTGATCTCTGTGGCTCGGGGATCGGCGCTTGGCATGCGCTTTATGTCGCGGCTTTGAGGTCGACGCCCAGCGCTGCGGCGAAGGCTTTTACCATCGGGCTTCTTGGCGCGTTGTGGCGCAGGATAAGGTTGAACGCGGTGCTCAAGTGAACCTGGTCCGGGCACAGTGCGCGCAGGCGCCCTTCCCTGACCAGTGGCGCGGCGTAGTGTTCCGGCAGGAAGCCTAAGAAGCGGCCGGTGAGGATCAGGATGGCGACGGCTTCCACCTGTGAGGCCGAGGCGGACTGGCTGTCGTAGGTGACGAAGTTGGCCTTGTCGCGATGGATGGCATACCGGTGGCTGACCACTTCGTATTGGCGCAGCACGTGCGGGGTGATGTCACTCGCGTTGAACAGCGGGTGTCCTACGGCGCAGTAGGCGTGGGCTTTTTCTTCGTAGAGCGGGAAGTAGTCAAATTCTTCGCGGCGTTGGTACACCGGGACGATGCCGACGATCAGCCGCCCTTCCACCACGCCGCGTTCAACTTCGTCGAGTTGCGAGGCATGTAAGCGCAATCTAATTTTTGGCGATTGGCTATGTAATGTCCCCAGCGCGGTAATCAGCGGCGAATTAACGTCGGAGACGGTGTTATCAATTACGCCGACACTAAGGTCACCAATCAGCTCGTTTTGCGCCGAACTAAGCTTGTCGCGAAAACTGTCCACCGAGGTAAATAACTCGATGGACGCCTGGTACACCAACTTGCCCTCTTCGGTCAGGCCAAAGCCTTCCCTGCCCCGGGTACACAGGCGCATGCCGATGCGGATTTCGAGGTCGGAGATCTGTTTGCTGATGGCCGCCAGGCCCACGTTCAGCTCGTTTTGCGCGGCGCTGAAGCCGCCGGCTTCGACCACGGCCATGAACACACGGAGCAATTTGAAGTCCAGCCCGCTCAGTTGCAGGGGCGGTCGTGTGCCGGGTTTTGGCGGTATGTTTCCAGAAGTGGAAAGTGGGGTTTCCATAATACGCGTTGACCTCAAGTGCCATATTCAACAGGCTTCAACCCAATCCTTGAACATAGCCAGGCGGCGATAATGAACATAAACATCCGCCCTTGGCAACCTTGAATATAGCGGATTGAACAGCACACAGAGGCTGATTTAACACCCCGCAAAACCTGACACTACGATCAGGACTTTTACTTTTTGACTGCCTCCGACTCTTCTAAAAACAAGCGTGAGGAACACCCATGTCTCAGCCCACCGACCGCCTTTGGGGCGCTCGTTTCAAGACCGGCCCGTCTGCTGCACTGGCCGCGTTGTCGCGTTGCCCTGAGCGCTATTTCCGCCTGACGCCCTACGACCTGGCCGGTTCGCGTGCCCATGCCCGTGAGTTACAGCGCGCCGGTTTGCTGGATGAGTCAGAGACCCAGCGCACCGTCGAGGCCCTGGACCGTATCGGTGAGGATTTCGCCGCCGGGCGCCTGCATCCGACCCTCGATGACGAGGACGTCCACACCTTTATCGAACGCGTATTGACCGAGCGCCTCGGCGCCTTGGGCGGCAAGCTGCGCGCCGGGCGTTCGCGCAACGACCAAACGGCCAACGACTTGCGCCTTTTCCTGCGTGACCATGCGCGCACCATCACCACCGAGGTGTTGGGTTTGCAGCAGGCGCTGGTGGAGCAGGCCGAGCAGCACGTCGACAGCATCTGCCCAGGCTTCACTCACTTGCAGCAGGCGCAACCGATTGTGTTTGCCCACCACTTGTTGGCGCACGCGCAGTCGATGTTGCGCGATGTGCAGCGCCTGGTGGATTGGGATGCGCGCACGGCGTTGTCGCCGTTGGGCGCTGCGGCGATGGCAGGCTCGGCGATCGCGCGCCAACCGGAACATTCGGCCAAGGAAATGGGCTACACCGGGCCGTGCGAAAACTCCATCGACGCCGTCGCCAGTCGTGACCACGTGGCGGAGTTCCTGTTTGTGGCGGGCATGCTTGGGGTGAATATTTCGCGGCTGTCGGAGGAGTTTTGCCTATGGTCCTCACGCCAGTTTCGCTGGGTGGTGCTGGATGACGCCTACGCCACCGGCAGCTCGATCATGCCGCAGAAAAAGAACCCGGACATTGCCGAACTGGCGCGGGGCAAAGCGGGGCGTTTGATTGGCAACCTGACCGGGTTGATGTCGACACTCAAGTCGTTGCCGCTCTCGTACAACCGCGATTTGAGTGAAGACAAACACAGCGTGCTGGACAGCGTCGACACCTTGCTGCTGGTGCTGCCGGCGATGGCTGGGATGGTGGCGACCATGAAGGTGCAGGTCGAGGAGCTGCGGCGTCAGGCGCCGATGGGCTTCACCTTGGCGACGGAGGTGGCGGATTGGTTGGCCACGCGCGGTGTGCCGTTCAAGGAGGCGCATGAGATTACCGGCGCGCTGGTTCAGGCCTGTGAGAAGCATGAGATTGAGTTGTGGGAAGCCTCGCCGGCGATGTTGGCAGAGGTCGACGCGCGGCTGCTGCCTGAAGTGCGTGACTGCTTGACCCTGGAGGCGGCGATTGCGGCGCGCAGTGGTTGGGGTGGGACGGCGCCGGAGCGGGTTCGCGAGCAGATTGGGCGGTTGAAGGTGGCGTTGGCGGCTCAGCAGCAGTGGGCCGAGCGTTATCAGGGGTTCAGGATTTAAGGCTGGGAGATTTGTGGTGCTTGGGCCGGCGCTTTCGCGAGCAAGCCCGCTCCCACATTTGGACCACGTACAGCAGTTAGCACGTTATTAGTTTTGGAGTAACACCATGAACCAAACCCCGGCAGAGCGCTTGGAAGCCGAGCGCAAGTTGTCCGAGAACCAGTTCGATATCACGCAGTACGAGCACGTGCCGCGTCGTTATTACGGGCGGATGTTTTTCGCCACGCTGATCGTGATCGCGCTGGCCGCGTTGTTGCGCGCATTTGCCAATGGCCAGATCGAATGGTCCTACATCGGGCAGTTCCTCACGTCTGAAGCCATTGTGTGGGGCCTGGTCAACACCATCGTCATGTCGATTCTGGCGATGGCGCTGGGTGTGGTCATCGGGGTAATCACGGCGATCATGCGCATGTCGGCCAACCCGATCCTGCGCTATGTGGCCATCACCTACACCTGGCTGTTTCGTGGCACGCCGCTGATTTTGCAGTTGCTGCTGTGGTTCAACCTGGCGCTGATTTTCCCGGTGATCGCGATTCCGGGCCTGTTCAGCATCGACACCGTCGACCTGATGACCCCCTTCGTGGCCGCCCTGCTCGGCCTGAGTATCAACCAGGGCGCCTACACCGCCGAAGTGGTGCGCGCCGGCTTGCTGTCGGTCGACACCGGCCAGTACGAAGCGGCCAAGTCCATCGGCATGCCGAGCCTGCAAGCGCTGCGTAGGGTGATTCTGCCGCAGGCCATGCGGGTGATCATTCCGCCGGTAGGCAACGAGTTCATCAGCATGGTGAAAATGACCAGCCTGGCCAGTGTGATCCAGTACTCGGAGCTGCTGCACAACGCGCAAAACATCTACTACGCCAACGCGCGGGTCATGGAGCTGCTGATTGTGGCCGGCATCTGGTACCTGGCGGTGGTGACTGTTCTTTCATTTGGTCAAAGCCGCCTCGAGCGTCGTTTTGCCCGCGGCGCCGGCAAGCGTTCGTAAGTCTGGGTTGAGGAGATTTGCCCCATGAGAAGCATCGTCAAGGCCGTCAACCTGAACAAGTATTACGACCAGTATCACGCGCTGCGCGACATCAATATCGAGGTCGAGCAAGGCGAAGTGATGTGCATCATCGGCCCGTCCGGCTCGGGTAAAAGCACGCTGCTGCGTTGTGTGAACCAGCTGGAAAAAATTGACAAGGGTGGCCTGTGGGTCGACGGCGAACTGGTGGGTTACCGGGTCGTCGGCAACAAGCTGCATGAGATGAACGAATCGCAGATCGCCCGTCAGCGCCTGGCCACCGGCATGGTGTTCCAGCGCTTCAATTTGTTCCCGCACATGACTGTGTTGCAGAACATCATCGAAGGCCCGGTGCAGGTGCTCAAGCGCTCGCCCAAGGAAGCCATCGAAGATGCGCTGGAGTTGCTGGCCCGCGTGGGCCTGGCGGACAAGCGCAATGCTTACCCGGTGGAATTGTCCGGCGGCCAGCAACAGCGTGTGGCCATTGCCCGTGCGTTGGCGATGCGCCCCAAGCTGATGTTGTTTGACGAACCCACGTCAGCCCTCGACCCCGAGTTGGTCGGCGAAGTGCTGTCGGTGATGCGTGATTTGGCCACCACCGGCATGACCATGATTGTGGTCACCCATGAGTTGGGCTTTGCCCGCGAAGTCTCCAACCGCATGGTGTTTATGGATGCCGGCCAGATTGTGGAAGCCGGCAGCCCCGAAGAAATTCTAATAAGCCCACAAAACCCGCGTACCCAAAGCTTTATTTCTGCCGTTCGCACTTAACTAAAAAACTAACGAGAACGCCCCCATGAAAACATTGTTTATCCCAACGTTGCTCGCAGGCCTGATGGCTTCCACCTGTGTATTGGCGGCATTGCCGGCAGCAATCAAGGAAAAAGGCGAGATCAGCGCGGCCATCGTGCCGAACTACCCGCCGATGGATTTCAAGGACACCGCCACCAATAAACTCACGGGCCTGGACTTTGACCTGGGCAATGCCTTGGCCGAGCGCCTGGGCGTGAAGATCAAGTGGCAGGAAACCGGCTTCGAACAGATGCTCAGCGGCCTGACCACCAAGCGTGTGGACATTGTGCTGTCGGGCATGAGCGACACCGCCGAGCGCCAAAAGGCGGTGACTTTCATCGACTACTTCACCAGCGGCCCGCAGCTGTACACCCTGGCCAAGCGTGAAGACCTCAAGGAATTGACTGACCTGTGCGGTAAAAAAGTCGGCACCAGCCGCCGTACCACCTGGCCGTCGGAAATTGCCGCGTGGAGCAAGCAAAACTGCGAAGCGGCGGGTAAGCCGGCCATCGTGGTGATCGGCACTGAAGGCTCGGCGGATGCACGCGCGCAGTTGCAGCAGAACCGCCTGGATGCGGCGATGCAGGGCAGCGAGACAATTCCTTATTTGATGGCGCTGGACAAGGGCAAGTACAAGCCGGTGGGCCTGGCAATTTCCAAGCAGTTCACCGGGCTGGGGATTGAGAAGAGCAACACCGAGTTGGTTACGGCGATCAGTGAAGCGTTGCAGGGCATGATTGAGGATGGGACCTACGGCAAGATCCTCAAGAAGTGGGATCTGGAGCAGGGTGCGGTGGAGAAAATCACCATCAACGCCGGCCAGTAAACACCACAAACTCCTGTGGGAGCTGGCTTGCCTGCGATAGCAGTGGATCAGCTTGCATCTACATCGCCTGACTCACCGCCATCGCGGGCAAGCCCGGCTCCCACAGGGGATCTCCATTGAGCTTTAGAACAGTGCTCGGCTCGGCTGCGCATTTATGACAAGGACATCCGCCCCACCGTGGCCACCTACTCTCTGGTAATCCGCCGCCTGATGATCTGCTCAGTGACCATCGTGGTCAGCCGCGCCATGACCAGCCCCTTGCTGGCCTTGCTCCTGAGCACCCGGCTGGGTCTGAATCAACAGGACATCGGCCTGCTGATGGGCATCGCCGTGTTCATCGCCACACTGCTCGGCCTGTACGGCGGCTACATCATCGACCGCCTGGAAAAGCGCAAGCTGCTGATCCTGGCCATGCTCTCCAGCTCCATCGGCTTTCTGTTGCTGACCTTTGCCAGCAACCTCTACCTCACCACCCTGACCCTGGTCATCACCGAAGCCGCGTCGGCACTGTTCCTGATCGGCTCCAAGGCGATCATCAGCGAGAACCTGCCCGTCGGGGATCGCGCCAAGGTTTTTTCGTTGCGCTACACACTGACCAACGTCGGCTATGCCACCGGCCCGATGGTCGGCGTGGTGATCGCTGGCCACATGCAACTGGCACCGTTCCTGATCGCCAGCGCCATTGCGTTTGGCAGCCTGTTCCTGATGATCGGCATCCCGCCCACCCAACGGGACGACAGCAACAAACCGTTAAGTTTTATCACCACCCTGCGCACGTTGCGCAGCGACCGCACGCTGATCCTGTTCACCAGCGGCAGTTTATTGAGCACCATTGTCCACGGGCGCTACACCCTTTATCTGTCGCAGTTTTTGCTGGTGGCCTACAAGCCGGCCGAAGCGTTGAAGATTCTGTCGGCAGTGCTGGCCTGCAACGCCATCACCGTGATTTTGATGCAGTACCAGATCGGTCGTTTCCTCAAGCGCGAGCAACTGCGCTACTGGATCGTGCTGGGCACCCTGCTGTTCATTGCCGGGCTGATCGGCTTCAGTCAGGCGCACAGCTTGCTCACCTGGTGCCTGGCGATGTTCGTGTTCACCTTGGGCGAGATGATCATCTACCCCTCGGAGTTCCTGTTTATCGACACCATCGCCCCGGACGCCCTGCGCGGCAGTTACTACGGCGCGCAAAACCTGGCCGCGTTTGGCGGGGCAATGAGCCCGGTGATTTGCGGTTACTTGCTGATCAATGCGGCCCCCGTCAGCATGTTTTATGCCCTCGGCGCACTGACCGCCGTAGGCGGCACCTTGTGCTTCTTGAGCGGGCGGCGAGTAGCCAGCACGCCTGATAGTTAAATGGGGGAGCGGGCACGCCTGCCCCCACACTTTTGATCTCCTTAACGGCGAAGTTTTGCGTAATATCCAGCTATTCATCTCACGGACCCGAGCCCCATGAAATTCGACACGGCCTACAGCCTGAGTCTCGATGACAAGCTGTCGATCTACGACGTACGAGAGCTGAATTTCGACGAAACCGCCGACTTCGATTCCGACAAGGACCGTTTCCTGTGCCCCAACGATGAATGCCGCGCGGCGTTTGATGCCAGCAATACGCTGAGCACATTCAACGCGAAAAACGTCAATTACTTGCGCACGCCGCACTTCAAGAACAAGACCAGCACCCGGCATATCGACGGCTGCCGCTATGCCAGCACCCACAAGACCGCGACCGACGATGGTGACGACGAGCGCGAAGAGAATTTCCCATCGGAATGGGTGCTGACGCCGCGTCAATACGAACGTAAAACGCCACTGGCCGGGCCCGAGGGCAGCGCCCCACAAGACCCCACGAAAGCCCCTTCAACTCGCACCGGCTCCGCCCATGGCGCGAGTGATTCAACCCCGGACAAAACCAGCGTCTTCGCCCACCCGGTAGAGTGCTACGTGTCGAACATCGACGACAAAGACAGGCTCAAGGCCATGCCGCTGAAGATCGGCGAGCACACCGCGACTTACTGGACGTTTTTCAAGAAGATCGAATACCTGCAGGACAACAAGGGCCTGATCTACTGGGGCAAGATCAAGGCGATCAAGGACTACACCAGCAGCTTTCGCATCGACTTCGAAAAGAAGGTGTGGTTCGACAAGAAGCCCTACTCGGTCAACGTCTACCTGAACAAAAAACTCATCGAGAACTACCGCAAGCGCAAGGCGTTCCTTGAGCAGATCAAGGCGGCGGTGGACAGTGAACGGCCGCTGTACTGCTTCTTCTACGGCGTAACGCCGGCGCTGAAACAGGTGCCCAGCAAGAAGAACCCCGACCAGACATTTGGGGTGTTCAGCGCGAATATCGAAAACCTTGACCACCTGATCATCCGGGAGGCGCCGGGGGTGGAATGAGGGATAGTTGCAGCACTATAAAAAATCCAGTTGATGAGCGGTCAAAACAACTGTACAAAAACACAGTATAGTTTGACCTCCCCCGTCGAATCCTGGAGAAACCCCATGTCCTCTCTGGCAATGAGCTCTTTCGTAGAACAACAGATCGTCCTGCATCAATTCACCGCCAAGCACAGTGTGCAGGCCCGCGCGATGCTGGGCTGGAGCCGGGAAGACCTGGCCCGCCAGGCCGGGCTGGCGGTGGAAGCGGTTCAACGCTTTGAAAGCCAGGCCGATGTGGCTGACGAAACCCGCTTGGCATTGGCATTTCGGCTGGAAGCTGAAGGGCTGGTGTTTTTCCCGGGGTTTGCGCCGGGGTGGGGCATGAGTGCACGCAGGTTTGAGCGCACCCCGGCCGAGCCCGCCGCACCAGGCATCATTTCGCGGCTGATGGGCTCAACAGCGGCATCAATTGATTCACCAGCGCCGCAACCGAATGGTGCGTAGAGTCCAGCCGGATCACCGGGCAGGTCAACGGCTTCAACCAGCTTTCATGCCGACGCAGGCTGCGTAGGCTGTGGTTGCCGTCATCGTAACGGGCGGCCCAGGCGAGGAAAGCCACGCTGTTTTCGTGGCGGCTGCCTCCCGGCAGTATCCGCTCGCCGTAGCGTTGCACTTCACGCCGGCGCAAGCGGTTCAGGCGTATTTGCGGGTCCACGCGCAGGAATACCACATGCGTGAACTGCGGGATCATGGCATCGCCCCAGCCGCACAGTGAGCCGGACACCACCCAGCCCTCAAGGCCGGAACTCTGCTCCAGTAGCAGACGGGTGCGTTCATCTCTCAGCCGAGCGACGGTGAAAGGCTCCGAGGTTTGCTGCCAGTAGAAGTCGTCGGAGTCGAAATAAGCGACATTCAGGCGTTCGGCCAGGGCCCTTCCCAAGCTTGTAGTCCCGGCACCGGCTGCGCCGAGAATGTGGATTCTGTAGGCCATGGCTTCCCTCGATGGCATTGAGTGTGATCCGTGAGGCGTACCACGCCCGGCACACCCTTCAACGCCTGGGTTTAGCATCGATTTGAGCCGCCTGCTCATCCCCATAAGCCACTGCCTGCGAGGTGGGTTCACACCAGCAAGCGCCACAGTTGCTCCGGTGGGCTTGGCATTCAAGCACTCGTCTGTCGATAGGCGCTCAGCAACGTAGGCAGCGCGTCACGTGCCCACCGGGCGCCGTAAAAGCAGAGTTTTGCTCCCGTTTCCAAGGGTTCGCAAAACGACGGATACCCGTTTGTACAAGCCCCGTGGAACGCGGTGCTCTGGTCGTCAGACACCAAGGCATCCAGGCGATGCTCTGTGACGAGTTGATCAATTTCATTCCGCCGTTGCAGGCTGAATTGAAGGTTGTACGCCTCACGTCGCGCGTCCACCGGTACCAATTGCGCGCCAGCCTGCCGCAGAACCTCAAAGGCACGGCGCAAAGCCGCACTGTGTTCGACGGGTTCGCGATGATCGCCGCACACATACTGATCAGCAAATCCGATGCGCCAGCCCGACAGCAACTGCGAAGCAGTAAAGGTGGTGTTGTTCAGCACCAGGGGCACCTCCACCATCACCGGGCCAGTGGGGTCGACGTCACTGACGGCGATAAGCGATAAGGCCGGGTCCCGCACGGCACGCACCAGCGGCGCCAGGGTGTTGTAGCCGGGAATGGGCGCGACGCTCTTGGCGTGCTCGGCAGCGAAGACGATACCCGCCTGGTTCGCTTTATCGGGTTGAGTGTGAACGGGCACGGCCGTCGAGCTGATCTCTTCGCCGGTCAATGACCCCGTATGACAAGGCATACCCAATTGCCAGTGCGTCCTACAATCTTTTTCGATCAAAACGTGCATCCCGGGAATAACGTTCCCGGGATGATCGCACTCTCATCTGGCGTTTGTCGCAGGGCTGAAACACCCTGAAAAGACCTTTTTAACCGCGCCTTGTCTCAGCCCGCAGCGTGCTCTTGCGCGCCGTGCGTTTCCACGTCCAACCACCAGGCATGCCCGCGTTCGGGCTGGTTCAAGCTGAACGCCTGGCCCATCGCTGGCGTGGTAATCGACACGTTGCGCTCCCAGGCCAGGGCCATGATGCGATCGAACGGTTCGTGCCAGGCGTGAAAGGCCAGATCAAAGGTGCCGTTGTGAATCGGTAGCAGCCAGCGGCCCTTGAGGTCGATATGAGCTTGCAGGGTCTGTTCCGGCTGCATGTGCACGTGGGGCCAGTCGACGTTATAAGCGCCGGTCTCCATCAGCGTCAGGTCAAACGGGCCGTAGTGTTCGCCGATGGTTTTGAAGCCATCGAAGTAACCCGTGTCACCGCTGAAAAAGATCCGCCGCGCACCATCGACCATTACCCAGGAACACCACAGGGTCTGGTTGCCATCAAACAGGCCACGCCCGGAAAAATGCTGGGCCGGCGAGGCGATAAACCGAATGCCATCGACCTCGGTGCCTTCCCACCAATCCAGTTGCCGGACTTTGCTGGCGTCCACGCCCCATTTGACCAGAAGGTCGCCCACGCCTAACGGCGCGAGAAAGTGCCGGGTTTTGTCAGCCAGTTGCACCACGGCGTTGCGGTCAAGATGGTCGTAATGATTGTGGGAAAGAATCACCGCTTCCAGCGGCGGCAAGTCTTCAAGGCTGATAGGCGGCTGGTGGAAGCGCTTGGGGCCCGCCCAACTGAAGGGCGAAGCACGTTCGGCGAACACCGGGTCGGTGACCCAGAATTTACCGCGCATTTTCAGCAGTACGGTGGAATGCCCCAGGCGGAACACGCTGTGATCGGGCGCGGCCAACAGTTGCTCACGCGTCAAGGGTTGTACGGGGACCTTGCCCACCGGGCGTGTACTGCGTGGTTTATGGAACAGCATGTTCCAGAAAATACGCAACGTTTTACCCAAGCCGCCATGCTGAGTCGGGGCGTCGTTGCTGAAATTTCCTTGCGCCTGATCGGCTGGCTTGCGTGCCGCAGGCGCTGGGTCGAGACGGGTTGAAATCGTGGCCATTGCAGAGTGACTCCTACGGTCCGCTCATGAACTACACTGCACAGTGTAGTTTCTAGATTGCAACAAAATCCGAAGCAAGTAAACTACCCAGTGTAATTTCCTCTAAGAGCCCAACGCCGCCCATGACTGCTCCCCTGCGCCTCACCGACCGTAAACGCGAAGCCATCGTGGCCGCTGCCATCGCCGAGTTTCGGGCGAACGGGTTCGAGGTCACCAGCATGGACAAAATTGCGGCGACGGCGGGCGTTTCCAAACGCACGGTGTACAACCACTTCCCCAGCAAGGAAGAGTTGTTTGCAGAGATCCTCCACCAGTTGTGGGCCAGCAGCGTTGCCCAACTGGACGTGAGCTACGCCAGCGACCGCCCGCTGCGCGATCAATTGCGCGGGTTACTGCAGGCGAAGATGCAGATGATGTCGGACACCAATTTCCTCGACCTGGCCCGCGTCGCGATTGCCGCCACTATCCATTCTCCGGAACGCGCGCAAGACATGGTCAACCGCTTGAGCAAACGCGAAGAAGGCTTCACGCAATGGGTACGTGCCGCACAGGACGATGGTCGACTGTCCTGCAGCGACCCGGCGTTCGCTGCCCACCAGATACAAAGCCTGCTCAAAGCGTTCGCCTTTTGGCCGCAAATCACCCTGGGCCAGCCGGTGCTGGATGCCGCCAGCCAGGCCAACGTGATCGAATCGGCTATCGACCTGTTCCTGGCCGGTTACGAAGTCAGCGCTCCCCGCCCGCAGTAAAAAAACCGATGGCATAAGCCACATTCCAGGCCGTTTTTGCGTATTCACCGGTTGTGCTGCGCAAATGGCTTGGAAGGACACTGATTATTCCCACTCGAATAACTGACAATATTCACAATTATTATTCGATCAACGGTTCTGACCGCTGACGCATGCTGTTGCATCTGCACTAAAGAGCTGACCCGGAACACTATGGAAAACAGATTAGGCAAAGGGCTGTCATTTGCCAGACGTATCTACAAGCCAAGAATCATCGGCCTGGGGGTTGGTTGCATCAGCGTCGTCGGCGCTCTTTACCCGCTGGCGATGCCGAGCTGGGTCTGGGCGTTCCTGCTATTCAATGGGTTTGCCTGGGCTCATGTGGCCTACCAACTCTCCGTTCGCTCGCCGTTTCCGTATCAAGCCGAACAGCGCAACTTGCTGTATGACTCGTTCTTCATCGGTTTCTGGGCCGCCACCACCCAGTTCAGCCCTCTGACGACGGTGACCATTGTGTCAATGATGACCATGAACAACGTCGCTGCTGGCGGTAAGCGCCTGTTTCTGCGCGGGTTACTGGCACACGCCGCAGGCATTGGCGTGGCGTGGGGCTTGTTCGGAATCCACTTCAACCCCAGCGTCAGCCTCACCCAGGTCTACACCTGCCTGCCGATGCTGATGCTCTACCCCGTGGCCATCGGCATGGTCTGCTACCAGTTGGCGATCAAGCTGTCGGAACACAAACGCGCCCTCAGCGCCCAGAGCCGTATCGACAGCCTGACCGGCCTGCTCAACCATGGCTCGTGGAAAGACCTGCTGAACCTCAAGTTCCATAAGTGCCAGCAGCAACACGGCCACGCCACAATCGCCTTGATCGATATCGATCACTTCAAGCAGATCAATGACACCTACGGCCATATTGTCGGTGACGCGGTATTGCGCCAACTGAGCCAGAAATTGCGCCTGCACCTGAGACAAAACGACTTGGCCGGCCGTTACGGCGGCGATGAGTTCTGTGTGATTCTTCCGCAAATGCCACTGGAAGAAGCGGCGCAGGTCATGGAACACCTACGCGAAATATTCAGTAACTATCGCAATGCGCAGATCCCTGAGCTGCGCGTGAGCCTGAGTATTGGCCTGGCAGACTTCCGGCCCCTCTACAGCGATGCCGCCATGTGGCTCAACGCCGCGGATCGCGCGCTGTACGCGGCCAAGAACACCGGTCGTAACCGGGTGACGGTCAGCGACTACGTCATCGCCCATTCCGCCTGAGTCGTCCTACGACATCCCGTCTGAATCTTCTGTCAGCACGCCCCAGCGATAGCATAATGCCGCCATTGGTCGCCTCGCTCAGCCTGGTCCTGCAATCGCAGCGAACTTCTTGGCAGGCTTATCACTCTGAATCCGTTGTTCAACCCCCTCTGTCAGCACCAGGAAGCTGACAATGAGCAAGTCAACCGTAAGGCCCAGGGCCGTACGGGGTCAGGCGCACATTCCATGGATACCTCAGACGCGTGCTTCCCCGAGCCCTCGAACATGCTATTCAACGCCCATAAAAAAACCATCAGTACCCTGCAACACACCAACGCCCAGCAAGCCAGCCTTCTGGATGCCATTGAACGCTCCATGGCCGTGATCGAATTCGACCTGCAGGGCGTCGTGCTGCGGGCCAACGACAACTTCCTCAAGACCATGGGCTTTCGCGCCGAACAGGTCGTGGGCCAACCTCACCGGATGTTCTGCACACCGGCCTTCGCGCGCAGCGCTGAGTACAACCAGCTGTGGACGCAATTGCGCAATGGCCAATTTCAGTCCGGCACCTTTGAACGGGTGGCTGGCAACGGACAGTCGGTGTGGCTGGAAGCCAGCTACAACCCGGTGCGCAATGACACCGGCCAAGTGATCAAAGTGGTGAAGTACGCCATGGACGTCACACCGCGCCTGCAAGCCGAAAGCGAAGCCAACGCCAAACTGGGCGCCATCGACCGCGCCATGGCGGTAATCGAGTTCAACCTCGACGGCACCATCCTCACGGCCAACGACAATTTCCTGCAGCGCATGGGTTACACCCTGTCGCAGATCCAGGGCCAGCATCACCGGGTATTCTGCAAACCGGAGTTGGCGAACAGCTCGGCATACAGCGAGTTCTGGAAACGCTTGAACCAGGGCGAGCTGTTCAGCGGCCAGTTCGAGCGCATTGATAAAAACGGCCAGATCGTGTGGCTCGAAGCCAACTACAACCCGGTCTACGACGCCAGCGGACGCCTGTGCAAAGTGGTGAAATTCGCCTCCGACGTCACCGCCAGGGTGCAACAGCATGCCGCCGACGCTGCGAGCGCTACCCAGGCGTACCACATCTCCATAAACACCCGGGACATTGCCGAAAAAGGCGCCGACGTGATTCAGCAGACCGCCAGCGGCATGCGCGCCATCGCTGCCGACATTGACGGTTCCTCACAACTGATCGCCAAGCTGGGCGAGCGCTCGCAACAAATCACCGCCATCGTTAACACCATTCGCGGGATCGCCGACCAGACCAACTTGCTGGCGCTGAACGCGGCCATCGAAGCGGCGCGCGCCGGTGAGCAAGGCCGTGGTTTTGCTGTGGTGGCCGATGAAGTGCGGCAATTGGCGGCACGGACCAGCGGCTCGACGGCGGAAATTTCCAGCATGATCGCGATGATCCAGGACGAAACCCGCCAAGCCATCGAGAGCATGGACGGCACCCGCGACCGTGCGGCGCTGGGGGTCGACCTGGCCAACCGGGCAGGCACGGTCATCCTGCAAATTCGCGAAGGCACGAGCGAGGCGGTACAAGCAGTGAGCGTGTTTGCCAACGAGCGGGGCAACCACTGACGGTTCTTTCATGTGCCTGGCTGGGGGCTCGGTCTATAGTGCGTGCTGGTCTTAACGCTTAGGATTCGAGCCCGCCATGACCCCAGACGCCACGCCCCCAGCAAAGCCGCAAGCGGCCCCCGTCGACCATTTGCGTTTTCACCGAGCCCACGCCCACCTGGCGACGACCTTCGGTAACGACACGTTCGCCCTCAAGGCCGAAGCCTTCGCGCGCTTCTTTGGCACCCCGACGTTCCTCGGCGCACAAACCGTGATCGTGCTGGTGTGGATCGTGCTCAACGTAACCGGCATCACCCAGTTCGACGTGTACCCGTTCATCCTGCTCAACCTGGCCTTCAGCCTGCAGGCAGCCTATGCCGCGCCATTGATCCTGCTGGCCCAGACGCGTCAGGCCGCCCGCGATAAGGCGCAGTCCGACGCCGACGCACAACACCGCGAAGCCATTGCCATCGCCAACACCGAACGTCAGGCCCAGGCCGAACAGACCACCCAGCAACTGCTGGAGTTGCTGGAGCAGAACACGCGGCTAACGGAAATGACCAAACAGCTCACCGAGCGTATCGAGACCCTGACGTGCGAAATGCATGAACACTTTGTGCGCAAAACCTAACGACGTAATCCGCGCACATGCCGTCCCAACTCATCAAACAACGCCACCACCGAGCGCAGCGCCCGGCAATCCGGGCGCGTCAACAACCACAGCGCCGTGTCATGCCCCGCCAGAGTGGGGCCCAGCGGCTGCAAGCCCTCCTCCAATAGAAAATCCGGCAGCGCAGCCACCCCCAGCCCCGCGCGTACCAGTTCGGTGACCGACAACATGCTGTTGCAGCGGTAACTGGGGCGCACACCCGGCAAGTGCTCACGGCGCCAGGCGACGGTGGGGTGGTCGGGCAGAAAGTCATCCGGGGCGATCCAGGCCAGCTCGGCCAGCTCGCGTCCTGCATGCCGCCGGGCGAAATCTGCACTGGCGCACACCTGATAGGCCACCGTGCCCAGGCAACGGCCGACAAGATGTTCCGGCGGTGTCTTGGTCAGGCGTAGGGCGATGTCAGCATCGCGACGGCTGAGGTTGGCAAAGTCATTGGAGGTGCTCAGTTCCAGCGTCAACGCCGGGTACTCAGGCATGAACTGCGCCAGCGCCGGTAACAGCAAGCCTTGCAGCACCGAGTCGGTACAGGTCAGGCGCACGGTGCCGCTGATCACTTCACCGCCCTGCTCCACGCCGATGCGCGCCGCCTCCAAGGCTTGTTCCGCGCGCTCGGCCTGCTGCGCCAGATGGCTGGCCAAACTGGTGGGCAGGTAGCCGGCGCGGCTTTTTTCAAACAAGGTCTGGCCCAGCGCCGCTTCCAATCGCCGCACCGCGCGGAATACCGTGGATACATCCACCCGCAACAGTGCCGCCGCCCGTGCCAAAGTGCCGCCGCGAACCAGGGCGAGGATCAGCGACAGGTCGGGGTAATCCACTTGATAGTGCGTGACTGCATTGAGCATTTGGGTAAACGCCAATTTTGATTGCGTGAACGCCAATCTATAGTGCCACCCAGGACACAACAAGCCATGGGACGTACACGATGAACGCCACCACCCTGCACCTCGCCCTGATCGGCGATTACCACCCCGACGTGATTGCACACCAGGCGATACCCGTGGCGCTGCAACACGCAGCCGACAACTTGGGCGTGAGCGTTCACGCTGAATGGCTCGCTACCGACTCGATCACACCCACCCGCGAACTGCACGGCTTTGACGGCTTCTGGTGCGTGCCCGCCAGCCCCTACCGCGACACCGACGGCGCGTTGCGCGCGATCCGTTTCGCCCACGAGCAACGGCGCCCGTTCCTCGGTACTTGCGGTGGTTTTCAACACGCGGTGCTGGAATATGCCCGCAACGTGCTGGGCTGGGCGGATGCGGAACACGGCGAATTGGCCCCGCAGGCCACCCGCGCGGTGATCACACCGCTTAGTTGCACGCTGGTCGAAGCGACGGACACTGTGCGCCTGGTGCCGTACACGCGAATCGCCGAGGCCTACGGTACGCTGGCTATCCACGAAGGTTATCGCTGCCGCTACGGCGTGAACCCGGACTTCGCCAGTGCGCTGCTCGAAGGCGACTTGATCCCCAGCGGGCATGACTCGGCGGGCGATTTGCGCGCCGTAGAACTGCTGAACCACCCGTTTTTCGTCGCCACCCTGTTCCAGCCGGAGCGTGCAGCACTCAAAGGCATCACGCCTCCGTTGGCGCTTGCCTTGCTCAAGGCCTGTCTGGATGCATACCGATGATTGCCAACACGCCGGCGGTTCCTTATTACGCGGTGATTTTCAGCTCGTTGCGCACCGAAGGTGATCAAGGCTACGGCCAGGCGGCTGCCCGCATGCTGGAACTCGCGCGTGAACAACCGGGGTTTCTGGGGGTGGAGTCGGCACGCGAAGACGGCTTGGGAATCACCGTGTCCTACTGGGAAAACGAGGCGGCGATCCTCGCCTGGAAACAGCAAGCTGAACACCGCGCCGTGCGCGAACAAGGGCGTGCGACCTGGTATTCGGCATGCCATACGCGCGTGTGCAAAGTGGAGCGGGCCTACCTGTTTGAGCGCTGAAAATGTACCCCTGTGGGAGCTGGCTTGCCTGCGAAGGCGGTGTGTCAGCCAACCGATGTAGAGGCTGACCCACCGCCTTCGCAGGCAAGCCAGCTCCCACCTTTGATCTTCAACGTCTGTAGAGCAGCGTTCGCTTAGCTGACCAAACTGCGCAACGCGCTGATCTGTGGAATTTCCACCCGACGCATGTACACCCGCAATGGCTCGGTGATGTTGATGCGGTCGTCGATGTTCTGGTCCAGCAGCAACTGAAGGCGTTCGCGCGACAGGGTCATGCTGTCGTCAGCGGCGGGTAACCAGACAAACTCAGCGGTGGGAATGATGCCGTCATCGGCCACATCCATGCCAAACGAGTCTTCGCTGAAACGCACGATGTATTGGCCGGTTTTGCGGTTAAGGCCGACAAAACCGTGGAGTTGATCGGCCGCCTGGCAGATAAGTTCGGACGTGATGCGCATGGTAAACCTCACTGAAAAGTCCCACTGGGACTGGAAAGATGGTTTACACGCGTGGCAGAAAATACTGCCCTCTAATGGGGCAGCTTCGGTCAAGAATACTGCAATGCACCACAAAAAAACCCATAAAAATGGCCACTGCGCACGTTAATGTCGGTTTGGTGATGGCGCCTTTCGCAATCAATTGTTAAAAAGGACGCCTTCTCAAAGTTACCTCCACGAAAGGACTTCGCATATGCCTGTCACGTTTTCCAAGAGCGCCTTGCTGCTCGCTCTGCTGCTCGGCCTTGGCCAGGCACAGGCTGCCGACCCGATCAGCCCGGCTGAATTGGCGACAAACGAAGGCATTCCGTACCCGGCCGTCATCGCCCACCGTGGTGCTTCCTACGACGCCCCCGAATCTACCGCCGCCTCCTACAAGCTCGCACGCGACCTGGGTGCCGACTACCTGGAAATGGACCTGCAGCGCAGCAAGGACGGCGTGCTGTTCGCCCTGCACGACAACAACCTGCAGCGCACCACCGACGTGGCCAGCAAATTCCCGGAGCGCAAAGACGCCCCCGCCAACGAGTTCACCTGGGCTGAATTGCGCACCCTGGACGCCGGCAGCTGGTTCAACGCCGCCTACCCGGACCGCGCTCGCCCTGCGTTCGTCGGTTTGAAAATCCAGAGCCTGGACGAAATCATCAAGATCGCCGAAGGCAACCCGCAGCACAAACCCGGCCTGTACATCGAGACCAAAGAGCCCAAGCAATTCCCGGGCATCGAAGCCGACCTGAAAAACAAGCTGCTGGACAAGGGCTGGTTGAGCTCCGCCGGCTCCAAGCTGGGCAAGAGCAACACGGGCGTGGGCCAGGGCAAGGGCCGTGTGGTGCTGCAAACGTTTGAAAAAGACAGCTTGAAAGAGCTGCAGAAAGAAATGCCGAACACCCCGAAAATCCTCTTGCTATGGGTGGGCCCAGGCAGCATCGAGCCGAAATCCGCGCAGACCTTCGCTGAATCCGGCGAGCCGACCAAAGCCGCTTACTACGCCAAGCAAGCACCGAAAGACGCGGCGGAATTCGAAAAATGGGTCGACGAAGCCAAGCGCCTCGGCGCCATCGGCACTGGCCCATCGGCCGAGCTGACCAACCATGGCGACCAGAGCTACACCGACCTGGTGAAGCCTGAGATGAACAAGCTGACCCACGACAAGGGCCTGCTGGTGCACGTCTATACCGTCGATGAGCCGGTGGACTTTGAAAAAGTGATGAAAGCCGGCGTCGATGGCATCTTCACCAACCGCGCCGCCGAACTGCTGAAGTTCTACAAGCGCTGGCCGTCGTCGAGTGTGCAGGATTTGCTGAAGGACAACGGCTACTGAGTGAGTCAGCCATTGGTGTCAGTGCGCCATTAAGGATGAGTTAAGTTGCGCCGGTTAATCTGGCGCCACTTAAACAGCTCACCCAGAAGGACATACACCATGAAAACCCTGACCGCCCTGTTCGCCGCCACTGCCCTGACCCTGACCGCCGGCCTGGCCCAGGCTGACGTTCGTCCGGACCACATTGAAGGCCTGCTCAAGTCCGGCGCAGTCATGCCGTTTGAAAAACTCAACGCCGCTGCCGTGGCCACCCACGCCGGTGCCAGCATCACCGACACTGAGCTGGACCACAAAAACGGTGTACTGGTTTACGAAGTTGACCTGACCGACACCGCCGGCAAACGCTTTGAAGTGAAGCTCGACGCCAAGACCGGTGCCGTGCTGGAAAACAAGCAAGACAGCTGAGCCAACCGCCAAAAAAACCGCGCCACTTTCACAGTGGCGCGGTTTTTTTATGGGCGCTCGTCAGTCAAGGCCGGAAAAGTATCCCTCGCGTTAATGAAATTACCCCTACGGCGCGCAAGGTCGCTAGAATCGATTTTATTGGCCTGGGCACAACGCTCACCACCTTCGGGATCGAGATCACTGCATGGGGCAGAAAGCCGCCGACATCGCAACCATTGGCCGCATCAGTGCCGTACCCGCGATGCTGCAAGTCATCAGTGACATGACCGGCCTGCGTTTTGCGGCGGTGGCCCGGGTGACTGACGACTCGTGGACCGCTTGCGCCGTGTTCGACCAACTGGCGTTCGGCCTCGACGTCGGTGGCGAACTGGAACTGAACACGACCCTCTGCCACGAAATTCGCGGGTCCCACGTGTCCGTCGTGATCGACAAGGCCAGCGAAGACCCGCTCTACCACGACCACCACACCCCACGCCTCTACCAGTTTGAAAGTTACATTTCGGTGCCGGTGTTCCGCACCGATGGGCGCTTCTTCGGCACGATTTGCGCCTTGGACCCAAACCCCGCCCCCCTGCGCAGCAGCACGATCCAATCGACCATGGAGTCGTTCGCCCGTGTGCTTTCCCTGCAGATTGAAGCGGAGGAAGCGTTGCAAAATACCCAGGCACAACTGCAGGAAGAACGCGGCACCGCAGAACTGCGCGAACAATTCATCGCCGTGCTGGGGCATGACCTGCGCAACCCGCTGTTCGCCATCAACGTGGGTGCTGAACGGCTGCTGCGCAAGTACCCCAACCCCGCTACCGATCCGCTCGTAGCGCACATCCTCGCCAGCGGCCGGCGCGCCTCGCAACTGGTCGAGGATGTACTGGACTTCGCCCGCGGGCGAATGGGCAACGGCATTCCACTGAATATCGGCGATTGCGACGGCCTGCAAGAGGCACTGCTGCATGTGATCTCGGAGGTGCAAAGCGTGCACCCACAGCGGGTGATTCAGGCAAACATCGCTGACCTTCAAGGGGTAAAAGGCGATCGCGATCGGTTGGCACAGTTGCTCTCCAACCTGGTCGCCAACGCCATCCACCACGGCAGCCAGGACGGCCCGGTGGAAGTCGCCGCGCGGATCGAACACGACCATTTCAAACTGACGGTAAAAAACACCGGGCAGATCAGCGAGCAAGCCTTGCCCCGGTTATTTCAGCCCTACTCACGCCCCGCCACCCACACACCCCAAGCCGGGCTGGGCCTGGGGCTATACATCGTCGAGCAGATTGCCCTGGCCCACGGTGGAGAACTGAGCGTGTCGACCTCTGAGCAGCACGGCACGGTGTTCAGCTTCAGCCTGCCGACCCTCTGATCAGGCGCCCAGACGCGCCGTCACTTCATTGAGCTCAGCCGACAAGCCTCGCAGGTGCTGGCTGGCCGCCTCCGTGCGCTGCACATTGTCCATGTTCGCCGTGGCCACGGTGGTGATTTGCGTGATATTGCGCGAGATATCTTCAGCCACCGAGGTCTGCTCCTCGGCTGCCGTGGCGATCTGGCGGTTCATGTCACGGATCGCCTCCACGGCCAGCGTGATGTGATTGAGCATGGCGCCGGCCTGGGAGACTTTTTCCACACTCTCATCGCTGCACGACTGGCCACTGACAATCGCCTCGGCCGCATCCACCGCGCCGGTTTGCACCGCGTGGATAATCTGGTTGATCTCGATGATCGACGCCGCCGTGCGTTGTGCCAGGCTGCGCACTTCATCGGCCACCACCGCAAACCCACGGCCCGCTTCACCTGCCCGCGCGGCTTCAATGGCAGCGTTGAGCGCGAGCAGGTTGGTCTGCTCGGCGATCCCACGGATCACCTCCAGCACTTTGCCAATGCGCACACTGTCGGTTTCCAGGCGACGGATGATGGTGCCGGTGTTGAGGATTTCATTGCGCATCTGGCCAATGGTGGCGATGGTGACCTTCATCACTTCGCCACCTTCACGGGCCGAATGATCCGCCTCATCGGCGGCGCGCGAGGCACTGGCCGCATGGCGTGCAACTTCCTGGGCGGTGGCCGACATCTCGGTCATGGCGGTGGCCACCTGGTCGGTGCGGTTGAATTGTTCATGGGTACCGTTGGCCATCTGCCCGGCAATCGAACTCAACTCGCCGCTGGCAGTCACCAGGTCGGTGGCGCTGCGTTGCAAGCGGTTGAAGGTTTCCGCGAGGAAGTCGCGCAGCGTATTGGCCGCAGCGGCCAGATGGCCCAGCTCATCCTGACGGCGGCTGGCAACACGTTCGGCAAAACGACCGTGGCTCAGTTGGGTCACGTAGTCGATCAAGCCGCGAATCGGCAGGATCAGGTTGCGGTTGATCAGCCACACGCTGAACAGACCGATCACCACACCCGATAGCAACATCACTGCCAGCCCCACCAGCACCGTGCGTTCGGCATACGCGCTGATGGCTTGGGACTGCTGGCTACCCTGGGCGCGCAGGTCACTGACCAGGGCGCTCATCTGCTCACTGGTGGCGCGGTCGACACCTTTGACGGCCGTGTCGCCCGCCGTCGGGTCGGCACCGGCTGCCAGGTAGGCATCACGGCCCTTCTGATAAGCCACACCCAACTGCAAGTGTTCCTGACGCAGGCTGTCAATGCGCCGGCTCAGGCCGGGGTCATTCTGAGTCTGGCTGACCAGCCGTGTGAGAATGCCCTGCACATCGCGTTGCCGGTCCTGGAACTGGCCCCAGTATTTCTCCAGGTCCTGAGGCTGCTTGCCGCGCAGCAATACGTTTTTCCACTCCTGCACTTGCACCTTGAATTGCAGATTGGCTTCGTCAATCAATTGAGAGGTGAGCAAGGGCCCTTCGATCAGGCTGCGATAACTTTGCACGCCGTTAGAAAGGAAGTAGAAACAGGCCAGTGCGATCAACAAAATCGCCAGCAGACTGCCACTGAGCAGCGACAAAATTTGTGCTCTCAAGGAAGTGCGCAAAATATTCATGGGGGGATGCCTCAAAACAAGGAAAAAGGTGCAAGCACGCCATAACGTCCCTGTCAGCAAGGCACAGCCCATTTGCAGCGGTCCTTATGCCTTGAATCGGCCGTTCTAGAGGCTTCTTGAACGATTTCTGACAGGTGGCCAATAAAATGTCACCTAAACGAAATAAACCGCAAACCGTCACAATTTTGTCAAATTTACTTGCAATGATTCGCCCACGCGAACCTGTGAAACGTCCTACAGGCGCTTTCTCTGCGAGCCTCCATGAACCACAGCATCGACCACGGCCATCAGGACCCTGATCTGTTTGGCCTGCTTTACGGTTTTCGTTTTCGCCCCGGTGAAAAAGGTGAGCAGATTGACTCGGCCACTGCGCTCGCGGCACTCCAGGCGCCGCAAGACCCGGAAGAATTCCTCTGGCTGCACCTGAACCTGGCCCACGCGGCATGCGAGCGCTGGATGAAGGCCAACCTGGCATTGCCGGATGAGTTTTTCGAAGCCCTGCACGAAGGTTCACGCTCCACCCGCATCGAGCACGTCGACTCGGCCCTGCTGGCGGTGGTCAACGACGTGGTGTTCAATTTCAGCAGCATGGTCTCCTCGGATATCTCCACGCTGTGGGTGTGCGCACGCAGCCGCTTGCTGGTGAGTGCGCGCCTGCAACCGTTGCACTCGGTGGATAAATTGCGCTCGTCGGTGAAGGCCGGTGAACGCTTCCGTTCGCCGCTGGAATTGTTGGTGCATTTGTTGCGCGATCAAGGCGAAGTGCTGACACAGATCGTGCGCAAGACCAGCCTCAGCGTCGACCATATCGAAGACCAGTTGCTGTCCTCGCGCCTGTCCACCAACCGCGCCGAACTCGGCGCCGCACGCCGCGTGCTGGTGCGCCTGCAACGCCTGCTGGCCCTGGAGCCGGGGTCGCTGCTGCGCCTGCTCAACCGCCCGCCGCAGTGGCTGCAAAAGGAAGACGTGAAGGAGTTGCGCAAATCCACCGAGGAGTTTGCGCTGATCATCAACGACCTGACCGCGTTGGGTGAGCGCATCAAGCTGTTGCAGGAAGAAATCGCCGCTAACCTGAATGAACAAAGTAACCGTACGCTGTTCACCCTCACGGTGGTGACGGTGCTGGCGCTGCCGATCAATATCATTGCCGGTTTTTTCGGCATGAACGTGGGGGGTGTGCCGCTTTCGACTGACCCGGAAGGTTTTTGGATTTTGGTGGCGTTGGTGGCGACGTTTACCTTGATTGCCGGGCGCTGGGCTTTCCGCAAGCGCAAGGATTATTGAGCCGCGTCTCGACCTGAAAGGGGATCAAGGGTGGGAACTGGCTTGTTTGTGATAGCCATAGGTATATACGTGTTTTTTACGGATTGAGTGCTGTGGTTGTCGGGGGCGCGCTGGGTACATATCGGTTGTTTGAGTAACGGCCGCTATGGGTTCCGCCCTTACGGCGGGTCACTTTGGAAAAGCCCCAAAGTAACCAAAGGGCTCTTGCCCCACCACTCGGCACCTCGCTTAGGCTCGGTGTGCCCTCGCTCCGGCTTTGGACCGTGGGCCGCCGCCATGGGCCATCCTTGGCCCATCGCGGCTAACCCGGCGTCCTGCCGGGTTACCCACGCTCCAAAGCCTGCGTTCGGCCAGCGTGGTTAACGGGGCGCCTAAGATCAAGATCAAAGTCAAAAGCAAAGCACGGCGGCCTGACAGCCGACCTGAGTGGTTAGATCAAAAGCGCAAGCGAAGTGGTGTGTCAGTTGATGGAGTGGGTGACTGGCACACCGCATTCGCGAGCAAGCCCGCTCCCACATTTGGAACTGGGTACATCAGGCAGAAGGTGGGCTGGTCTTCAGACTGTATTGGGTCAATCTGGGAGATGGCATGGGGTCTGCTGCTGGGTTTGCCTGAAGTATCGAGGTGCCTGCATCGCAGGCAAGCCAGCTCCCACAGAAAAGCAGTGCACTACGGTGCTGGCAGCTGAACTCGATCAACATTGTGGGAGCGGGCTTGCTCGCGAATGCGGTGGGTCAGTTACAAATGAGCCGACTGACCCACCGCTTTCGCGAGCAAGCCCGCTCCCACATTTGGAACTCATTTCATCCGGTAAAGTGCTGTTGCTGTGCTGTTGCCCTGCTTTTGCTTCAACCACTCAGGCCGGCTGTCAGGCCGCCGTGCTCTGCTTTTGATCTGCTGTTGATCTTGATCTGACAGGCCCCGTTAACCACGATGGCCGAACGCAGGCTTGAATCCGTGGGTAACCCGGCAGGACGCCGGGTTAGCCGCACTGGGCCAAGGATGGCCCATTGCGGCGGCCCACGGATTCAAGCCGGAGTGAGGGCATGCCGAGCCTAAGCGAGGCACCGAGTGGTGGGGCAAAGACCTTTTGGTTACTTTTGGGGCGTTTGCCAAAAGTGACCCGCTGTAAGAGCGGAACCCATAGCCGCCGTTACCGCAGCAACGGATATGTACCCAATCCACCGAAACGCCTCAGAGCAACCCAAAGCGTTGCGCAGATACCAATGCCCATCCCCAAGCAAACAGGCGCCCCAATCAATCTCACTATGACATCATTTTTGCCGAGCTTTGTAGACCAGCGGCAGCCTCAATCCTTTAAACACTGACCTACCGCAGCATCTCTGTAACATTCTGCAATGATCATGAATGCCATCCTCCTCACACTGGATGCTCCGGCATGGCCACCCCTTCCCTGACTGCCTCCTCCACCGCCTCACACGCAGACCCCAAACCCAGGCTGGACAAGAAACCCGGCCTGTTGACGGTGATCGTGTTCTTTGCCGTACTGGCCATGGGCCTATTGTTCACAGCCTACAGCCTGATGCACGACATGCACGAACTGGGCACGGTGGTCACCACCTGGACGCCATTCCTGCTGCTCGGCGTAGCGCTGTTGATCGCGCTGGGCTTTGAGTTCGTCAACGGCTTCCACGACACCGCCAACGCGGTGGCGACGGTGATCTACACCAACTCGCTGCCGCCGCAATTTGCGGTGGTGTGGTCGGGCTTTTTCAACTTCCTCGGCGTGTTGCTCTCCAGCGGCGCCGTGGCGTTCGGCATCATCGCGCTGCTGCCCGTGGAGCTGATTTTGCAGGTCGGCTCATCCGCCGGTTTCGCAATGATCTTTGCCCTGCTGATTGCCGCCATCCTGTGGAACCTGGGCACTTGGTGGCTGGGCTTGCCGGCCTCGTCGTCGCACACGCTGATCGGTTCGATCATCGGCGTCGGCGTGGCGAATGCCTTGATGCACGGGCGTGACGGCACCAGCGGCGTGGACTGGAGCCAAGCGATCAAGATCGGGTATGCCCTGCTGCTGTCGCCGCTGATCGGCTTCGCCTTTGCCGCCTTGCTGTTGCTGGCCCTGCGCGCCTTTGTGAAAAACCGCGCGCTGTACAAAGCGCCAAAGGGCGACATCCCGCCGCCGTGGTGGATTCGTGGCATGTTGATCGTCACCTGCACCGGTGTGTCCTTCGCCCACGGTTCCAACGATGGCCAGAAAGGCATGGGCTTGATCATGCTAATCCTGGTCGGCACCCTGCCGATGGCCTATGCGCTGAACCGCACCATGCCCGCCGAGCAGTCATTGCAGTTTGCGGCGGTGGCCGAAGTGACCCAGGTCGCCCTGGTAAAAAATGCGCCGCAAGCATTGCCGGGTGACCCGCGCCCGATCCTCTCGACCTACGTGCGTACCAAGGAAGCCACGCCAGAACTGGTGCCGGCCCTCGCTGCCCTCGCCGGCCAGATCGGTGATGAAGTAAAAGGCTACGGCTCCCTGGCCAAAGTCCCCGCCGAAGCCGTAGGCAACGTGCGTAACGACATGTACCTGACCAGCGAAACCATTCGCCTGATGGACAAGGACAAGGTCGGCAACTTCGACGCTGATACCCAAGGCAAGCTGCAACTGTTCAAGCAACAGATCGACAATTCCACACGCTTTATTCCGCTGTGGGTGAAGATCGCCGTGGCCATCGCCCTCGGCCTGGGCACCATGGTGGGCTGGAAGCGCATCGTGGTGACCGTGGGTGAAAAAATCGGCAAAACCCACATGACTTACGCGCAAGGTGCCTCGGCCGAGACGGTGGCGATGCTGACGATTGGCGCAGCGGATATGTTCGGGCTACCGGTGTCGACCACTCACGTATTGTCGTCGGGTGTGGCCGGGACCATGGTCGCAAATGGCGGCGGGTTGCAGATGAAGACCATCCGCAACCTGCTGATGGCTTGGGTACTGACCTTGCCGGCGGCGATCTTGTTGTCGGGAAGTTTGTACTGGCTGTTCACCAAACTGTTCTGACACAACCCCGCTTAAAAATGTGGGAGCTGACCCGCCGCTATCGCAGGCAAGCCAGCTCCCACAAGAGTTTATGGTGTGTCAGGAGGTGAACAGTCCAGCCATTGCCTTCAGGCGTTTTTTGTACACCCGCCGCGCCTCCAGCGCTTCTTCCAACGTCACCGCCACAAACCCCGCCCGCTGGTTCGGCTGCATCTGCCCGATCAAGTCCAGGTCCGCACTGATCACCGTGCCGATCATCGCGTAGCCACCGCCCGACACCGCATCCCTGTGCAACACAATCGGCTCCAGCCCCGCCGGCACCTGGATCGAGCCAATCGGGTAACAACTGTCGACGATATTCGACGGGTCGGACCCCGCGCCAAACGGTTGCTCCCGTGGCTGAAAGCTCAACGCGCTGCCGCCTTTGAAGCGATAGCCGATGCGGTCCGCCTCGGAACCCACGGTCCATGGCTCGGCAAAAAAACTGCTTTTGGCCGCGTCTGTCAGGCGCTCGTAATACAGGCCTGGCACCACGCGCAAGGTCACGTCGCCACCGACTGAACGCCGCAGCGCCATTGGCAAACTATTGCCCGCACGGCCCTCGCCGCTCGGCTCACCGATCGGCAGTTCATCGCCTTCCTGCAAGCGCCGCCCCTGGAACCCACCGAGTGCACCCAGGGTGTACGTCGAGCGACTGCCGAGCACCAGCGGCACCTCAATACCGCCTGCCACCGCCAGGTAAGTCCGCGCGCCGGCCTTGGGAAATTCAAAGCGCAACACCTGCCCGGCACGCACCTGAAACGCGGTGTCCTGGTGCACCACTTCACCGTCCAGACGCGGCGACATGAGCGCACCGCTGAGTGCCACCAGCGCGTCCTGTCGGAACTCAAGTTCGGGGCCGATCAAGGTGCACTCCAGGCCCGCCGCACCACTCGGATTGCCCACCAGATGGTTGGCCGCACTCAACGCGTATTGGTCCAGCGCGCCCGACGGTGGAATGCCCAAGTGGTAATAGCCTTCACGGCCAAGATCCTGCACGGACGTGGCGAGGCCGGGTTTGCGGACTTTGATCATGCCAACGCCTCCTGCAGGGTTTTCGGATAGCCGACGGGGTCGGCGAGAAACGCGTCGAGGGAAAATTCCACCGGGCGGATGCGCAAGTCGAAACGTCCTGCGTCCACCTCAGCAACCGCCAGGTCATACGCATCGCGGTCCAGGGGTTTGAACTGCACGATGTCACCGGGCCGAAAGAACACCATGTGTTCCTTGAGGTACGCCAACTGCTGGGCCGGGTCGTAGATCGGTGCCGGGGTCACCCCAAACATCTGGTAACCGCCCGCGCCGCGTACCGAGTAGATGCAGCCAAAACAGCCGCCATGGCCGAGGGTCAATTTGGGCGTGTCGGTGCGCGGGCGCAGGTACTTGGGCACCTGTAATTGCCGTTCGCGCTCGACCATCTGGAACATGAACGGCAGGCCCGCGACAAAGCCGACCATCGACACAAACCACGGCGCGCCGCTGTGGGCGGCGATAAACGCGTCGACGTCAGCCAAACCATTGATGCGCGCGGCGTATTCCAGATCGGTGCCCGTGGGGTCTTGATGCCGGTCGCGAAAACGCATCAGGGTTTCATGGGTCCATGGGTCGTTATAGAGCACCGGGATTTCGATGATGCGCGTGTGCAAGGTGCGTTCGGCCACCGCTTGGGCTTCAGCGCTCTGCACGGCGTCGAGCAGCACGTGTGGCGCGATGCGGTCAGGGTCGAAGCGAATCTGGAACGACGCATTGGCCAGGCACACGTCCAGCACGCCTTCCAGCGCCAGGCGCTCCACGGCGCGGGTCACGGCCATGCCTTTGAAAAAGGCCTCCAGGGACATGCTGTCGCTGACCTCGGCAAACAGGTGTTCATCACCGCCGAAGCTGTAGCGGATGGGGGACGTTTGAGCCATGTCTGTTCCTCTTGGAATCATTGTAGAAAGGCAGGCAAAAAGTACAGGTTGGACCTTCTTATTGAGGCGTTCTGACGACAATGCCCGCCTGGTCCAAGGCTTCACGGGTGGCCTCGACCAATTCGAGGGCGCCGGGGGTGTCGCTGTGCAGGCAGATGGAATCGAATTCGATCAACAGGTCTTCGCCTTCCACCGTGCGCACGCGCCCGGTCTGACAGGCACGCAGGACCCGCGCCGCAACGGTGGCAGGATCCAGCGCGCGCACTGTGCGCGTAAATACGATGGAGCCACTGAGATCGTACTCACGGTCGGCGTAAAACTCGCGCACCACCGGTTGCCCGAGCTCCTTGGCGACGCGCCAGATCACCGAGTTGGGCATGCAGTACAGCAAGAGTGTCGGCTCAATGATTTGCAGGTTTTGCACCAGCAGCCGCGCGGCTTCTTCATCGCGGGCCAGGTGCATATAGAGCGCGCCGTGGGGCTTGATGTGTTGCAGCGTGAGGCCTTGGGCGCGGGCGATTTCGCGCAGGGCGCCGAGTTGGTAGAGCATGTCGTCCACCAGCTCCTGGGCCGGTGCATTGATATGCCGGCGGCCAAACCCGACCAGGTCGCGAAAGCCCGGATGCGCGCCGATGGCGACACCCAGTTGCTTGGCGCGCTCGACGGTACGGCGCATGGTGCCGGGGTCGCCGGCGTGGAAACCGGTGGCGATGTTGGCCGAGCTGATATAAGCCATCAGCTCCGCGTCAACGCCATCGCCGATGGTCCAGGGGCCGAAGCCTTCGCCCATGTCTGAATTGAAATCCACTGTCTGCATCGGGAATTGCTCCGCCAAAGGTGATGCGAGGAAAGTAGGCTGGGGCTTGACCCCTTGGGAAGATCTATTATCAGATGACCTATCTTCTGAAAAGCAGATAAAGCCATGTCCCTGACGTTGCGCCAAGTTCGCTACTTTATCGCCACCGCCGAAATCGGCCAGATTTCCCAGGCGGCGATTCATCTGAACATCTCCCAGTCGGCCGTGACCACCGCGATCAAGGAGCTGGAGGCGATGCTCGGCGTGCAGTTGTTCGTGCGCTCGGCCCAGGGCATGAACCTGACCGACGCCGGGCGGCACTTTCTGAACCGCGCCTACGTGATCGTGCGCAGCGTGGATGACGCACTGAACAGCCCGCTGCCGGACTACCGCGCCAGTGGCGTGCTGCGTGTCGCCGCCAGCTACACCGTGCTCGGCTACTTCCTGCCCCACCACCTGCAGCGCATGGAACACTGGCACCCGGACGTGACCATCGAGGTGTTCGAACAGGAGCGGCAGGCCATCGAACACGGCCTGCTCGACGGCCAGTTCGACATGGCCGTGGTGCTCACCGCCAACCTCACGCACCCGGATATCGTTTCCGAAATCCTGTTCAATTCGGAACGCCGGCTGTGGCTGCCCAGCCACCATCCCTTGTGCGAGCGCGGCGCCGTCAGCCTGGCCGACGTGGCGCAAGAACCGTACATTCTGCTGACCGTCGATGAAGCCGAACACAGCGCCATGCGCTACTGGGAACAGGCCGGGCAAACGCCCAAGGTGCGGCTGCGCACCAGTTCGGTCGAGGCCGTGCGCAGCATGGTTGCCAACGGCAGCGGCGTGGCGATTCTGTCGGACCTGGTGCACAGGCCCTGGTCGCTGGAAGGCAAACGCATCGAAACCCTGACCGTGACCGACCCGGTAGCGCCCATGAGCGTCGGCCTGGCCTGGCACCGCGAACGGGCATTTACCCCCGCCATGCAGGCCTTCCGGGATTACTTCCACGACGCCTTCCTCGCGCCGCAACAACTCTCGGCACGGCGCTAGAGCCGCGACTGCAACAGGGCGGCCAGCCAATCCATAAAAACCCGCACCCGCTGCGGCACATGCCGCTGCCCGGCGTACAGCAACGACACGTCCAGCGCCGGCGCCGGGTAGTCCGGCAAGATGGCCACCAGCTCGCCACTGTCGAGTAAATCGCGAATGCCCAGCACGGGCACCTGGGTAATGCCAAAGCCGCCCAGGCATGCCGCCTTGTACGCATCGGTGCTGTTGACCGTGACCCGCCCCGCCATCGGAACACGCTGCACTTTGTTGCCCTGCAGGTATTCGAAGCCCGCCGAACGTGAACCCAATGGCCGCACGTAATGCACCAACTGGTGATGCGCCAGGTCGGCCAGGGTTTCGGGCATGCCATAGCGCTGAACGTACCTGGCACTGACGCAGTTGATCATCGGCATGCTGCACAACCAGCGCGCCACCACCGACTGATCCGGCTGCGCGCCCACCCGCAACACACAATCGAAACCTTCCGCGAGCAGGTCGACCTGGCGGTCGGTGGTGCTGATTTCCAGCTCGATCAACGGGTGTGCGTGCATAAAGTCGGGCAGGCGCGGCAGGATCAAATCCCGCGCCATGACGTTGGGCATGTCCACGCGAATACGCCCGCTCAATTGCGCCTCATCCTGGCGAAACAGGCCTTCGAGTTCCTCCATGTGTGACAACAGGTCTTTGCTGCGCGCATACAACACGCGCCCGTCCTGAGTCGCTTGCACCTTGCGCGTGGTGCGCTGCAACAGGCGCGCCCCGAGCAGTTCTTCCAGCGCCTGCACATGCTCGGACACGGTGGAGCGCGGCAGGCCGAGGCTCTCGCCCGCCTGGGTGAAACTCGACAATTCGGTGACTCGCACGAAGGTCCGCAAAAGCTCAAGTTTGTTCATGGGATTGTTCGCCTTATCCGGCCAGTGATTCCGATTTACCTGTGTTTATCACGTTATGGGCGGACAAATACACTGGCTCGCACCATCACACTCAGAGGCACTCACCATGACCCGTAAAATCGCACTGATCACCGGCGCCAGCCGCGGCTTGGGCAAAAGCGCTGCGCTGCATTTGGCGGCACAAGGCGTCGACATCATCGGCACTTACCACAGCGCTTCGGGCGAAGCCCAAGCGGTGAAGGCACAGATCGAAGCCCTCGGTGGCCGCGCCGCCATGCTGCAACTGGATGTGAGCCAGAGCGGCACGTTCAATGACTTCGTCGGCGAGATCGCCACGGTGCTCAAGGATGTGTTCGCACGGGACCACTTCAACTTTCTGATCAACAACGCCGGGATCGGCGCCCACGCCAGCTTTGCCGAGACCACCGAGGAACAGTTCGACCGCCTGGTGGCTATCCACTTCAAGGCGCCGTTTTTCCTGACCCAGAAACTGCTGCCGCTGATCAGCGATGGCGGGCGCATCATCAATATTTCCAGCGGCCTGGCGCGTTTCAGCCTGCCTGGGTATGCGGCGTATGCGTCGATGAAAGGCGCGGTGGAAGTGCTGTCGCGCTACCAGGCCAAGGAGCTGGGGCCGCGCGGTATCACCGTCAACACCCTGGCACCCGGCGCGATTGCCACTGACTTCAGCGGCGGCGCCGTGCGCGATAACCCGGCGCTGAATGCAATGGTCGCCAACAACACCGCGCTGGGCCGAGCCGGTTTGCCCGACGATATTGGCGGGGCGATTTCGACCCTGTTGGCCGAGGGCAGCAACTGGATCACCGGGCAGCGCATCGAAGCCTCGGGCGGCATGTTTCTGTAAGCATTCTGCGCTAGCATCAATGCCTTCAGATCACTGACAGGCAATCACCGATGAGTTTTGATCCAGGCTTGGCCGGTGGCATGGGCGTGATGGCCGCTGTGGTCGACAGCGGCAGTTTCGCCCGCGCCGCCGATAGCCTGGAGATAACCCCTTCGGGGGTCAGCCGGGCGATTTCGCGGCTGGAAAAACGCTTGGGGATTCGCCTGTTCGACCGCACCACCCGCGCGGTGCAATTGACCGATGAGGGGCGACGTTTCTACCAGGAAATCGCGCCCTTGCTGGCCGGCCTCGAAGACGCCGCCAACGCGGCGGCCGACAGTGCGCTCACCGTACGTGGGCGTTTGCGGGTGAATATCGACCCGTACTTCTCGCGATTGGTGTTGGGCCCGGTGTTGGGCAACTTCATGCGCAGTTATCCGCAACTGCAACTGGACCTGCACACCCGTGACCAACTCGGTGACCTGGTCGCCGATGGCTTTGACCTGGCCATTCGCTTCGGCATCCCGCAATCCTCCTCGCTGATCGCCCGCAAACTGATGGAAGTGCGTGTGCTCACCGTGGCCTCCCCGGCCTACCTTGAACAATTCGGTCGACCGCGCATTCCGCAAGACCTGGAACACGGGCATATGTGTCTGGATTTTCGCGACTCGCAAACCGGGCGTCCGTTTGCCTGGGAATTCCACCGCGCTGGCGAGCAGGTCATCGTACGCACCGATGGCCGCCTGGTGGTCAACGACGCCAGCACGTTGTACAGCGTGTGTGAGCACGGCCACGCGGTGGCGCAAATGCTCGATTTGGGCCTGGCGCCGGCGCTCAAGGCCGGCAGCCTGGTGGAGTTGTTTCCCGACTGGCCGGACGAGCGTTTTCCGTTGTACGCCTACTACCCGTCGCGGCATTTGCCCGCCGCGAAGGTGCGGGCATTTCTGGATTTTGTCGCGTCGCTCAAGCTTGGCTAGGCAGCCGTTGCTGGACGATTTTTTCCCGAATCACGTCATAGCCCCAGTGGTACACATAGGTGTACGGCAGGAAGAACAGCAGTACGCCGATGTCGAGGATGAACGCCTCCAACAGGCTGATCTTCAACACGCCGGCAATCAGCGGCACCGCCAGGATGATCAGGCCACCTTCAAACAACAGCGCATGCAGCACCCGGGTCCAGCCGCCGTTGGCCAGTTGCAGCCGCGCTTTGAGGCGATCGAACAGGCTGTTGAAAATGATGTTCCAGGTCAGCGCCAACACGCTGACACCCAAGGTGACTGCGCCCATTTCCAGGGCCGGCCTGCCGGTGATCCAGACCAGCAGCGGCGTACAGATCAACAAGGCCAACCCTTCAAAGCCCAGGGCCTGGCAAACACGTTCAGTAATCGATTTGGTAGGGTTCATAACCCGGCTCCGTGAATGACTAGGGTTGCCATCATTACCCTGCGAACCGATACTTCATAACCAATAACCATCGATCAGGGCGATAGTCATGGCCTCAAATGAAGTGCTGCAGGCGTTTGTGCAGGCGGCCACCCAAGGTTCGTTTTCGGCCGCGGCGCGCAAATTGGGCAAGAGCCAGTCCACGGTCAGTGCGGCGGTGGCGAGCCTGGAAATTGACCTGGATGTGGTGTTGTTTGATCGCAGCAGCCGCAAACCGACGCTCACCCCGGCCGGCCACGTGTTGTTACAACGCGCCGAACAGGTGCTGGAGGCCAGCAGTCGCCTGGAGTTGGCGGCCAGCCAATTGGCTCAGGGCCTGGAGCCGAAGTTGAGTATCGCCATGTCCGATACGTACCAGTCGGAACGCTTTGAACTCGCCCTCAAAGCCTTCGAACAACGCTACCCGGACCTGGAGCTGGAATGGCTGATCGCCGAGTGCGAAGACCTGATCGCCCTGGTGCAAAGCGGCCGCGCCCAGATTGCGCTGATCGAAGCCCAAGAGGTTTACCCGCCCGACCTGACCCGCGCGCCCGTGGCGGAGCGCACGGAAATCGCCCTGTTCGTCGCCCCCGCCCATCCCTTGGCCAGCCTGCAAAACATCGACCAGCACGCCTTGCAGCAACACCGTGAACTGCGCCTGGCGAGCATCATCAGCCCCAATGAAACCAGGCCAGCGGGCCGTGTGTGGTCGGCGCCGAGTTTTCTGATGCTGATGGAAATGGCCCAACTGGGCTTCGGCTGGGCGGCGCTGCCGCGCTGGCTGGTGGAGCGCTTCGGCAATGCCGGGCTGGTTGAACTCGATGTGCGCAGTTGGCCGCGGTCGGTGGCGGTGGATGCGCTGTGGTCGCGGCAACACCCGCCGGGGCCGGCGGGGAGCTGGATGTTGCGGCAGATGCTGGAATGATTCTTCCAGGCACCCTAGAGGCCTAACTGTGGGAGCGGGCTTGCTCGCGATGGTCGCGGGTCAGTCACAAATGTACTGGCTGGCCGGCCGCCTTCGCGAGCAAGCCCGCTCCCACAGTGGAAGGGTGTTGGATTTTAGATGTGTGTCAGGCCGCAGCGCATTGCGGTGGGCGGTGGTTCTGGAAGTATTCATGCACGTCGCGCAGTGCCGGCAACTCCAGGGCTTGCGCCGAAAAACACAAACCGACTCGACGCGTCGGCGCCGGCAGGTGCCATTCGCGAATCACCACCCCGGCCCGCTCGGCCGCCATCGACTGCGGCAACATCGCCACGCCCACGCCAGCAGCCACCATGTGCAACGCCTGGGTCAGCGAACCGGCATGCCCAGCCACCGCTTGCGGCGAGCGGCCGTAGAGCGCCATCAACCGTTGGTGAGAGTCGTGCTGCGGGCACGTGATCCAGTCTTCAATCGGGGCCCATGCCTGTTCTGTGCCGGCCAGGGCCATCGGGTGCAACGCCGGTAATGCCATCACGTAGGACTCTTCCCAGAGCGGCAGGAACAATTCGTCCTCGCAGCACATTTCCTCCACGGCCAAACGCCCATCGCCTTCGCAGCCTTCCTGCAGCGTCAGCAACAAACCCGGCAGCCCTTGGTGCGCCATGCGCAGGAACGTTTCGATCTGGCTGTCGGCGATATCGCCTTCCACGCCCAACTCCAGCGCGATACGGTTTTCACGCCCGCGAAACAATCGGCTCAAGGCCTCCGCGTCGGCGACCATGCGCCGCGCTTGCGGGTACAGCACCCGCGCTTGCTCACTGACGTCCACGCCGCGTGGCTGGCGCACAAACAGCGCTACGCCAAGCTCGTCTTCCAGTTGCTTGATGGTCACCGACAGGGTCGGCTGGCTGATAAACAAACGCTGGGCGGCGGCGGTGATGTTGCGTTCTTCGAACACCGCGAGAAAGGCTTTGAGGTGACGCACATCCATAGCTTTATCCGATGGCAGACAGAGAAATAAGGCATTTTTCAGCCTTTACGTCGGTAAATATACTGCGAGCACGACTCAGTTATCGACTTTTCTTATTCCAGGAGTGCATTCATGAGCAAGCCACTGATCATCATCACCGGCGCCAGTTCCGGTATTGGCGAAGCCACCGCCCGCCGGTTGTCGGCCGCCGGTCACCCGTTGTTGCTGTTGGCGCGGCGCATTGACCGTCTAAACGATCTGGCACTGCCCAACACCTTGAGCCGTGGCGTCGACATCACCGACCGCGCGGCCCTGGTCGCCGCGGTGAACGAAGCCGAAGCCCAATTCGGCCCGGCCGATGCCCTCATCAACAATGCTGGCGTGATGCTGCTGGGCGCAGTCAGTGAGCAAGACCCGGCGCAGTGGGAGCAGATGTTCGACGTCAACGTGAAGGGCCTGCTCAACGGTATCCACGCGGTAGCCGCCAGCATGGTTGCGCGCAAAAGCGGCACGATCATCAACGTGAGTTCCGTGGCCGGGCGCAAGACCTTCCCGAACCACGTCGCTTATGTCGGCACCAAGTTCGCCGTGCATGGGATTTCGGAAAACCTGCGCGAAGAATTATCGCCAAGCAATGTGCGCGTCATCACCATCGCCCCAGGCGCAGTGGAAACCGAGTTGCTCGGCCATACCACCGATGAGGCGATCAAAAGCGGATATCAGGCCTGGAAACAGGCGATGGGCGGCACCGTGTTGAGTGCCGATGATGTGGCGTCGGCCATTGCCTATGCCTATCAGCAGCCGCAGCATGTGTGCATTCGTGAGATCGTGCTGGCCGCAACGCGCCAGCAGCCGTAAACCGATGGGGGAGCTGGCTTGCCAGCGCCCACCGTTGTTCGTCATTGCCTGGGTGATTTGAGTTCGGCCAGACGCCGCTCTATGAAGCGTTTTTCTGGGGTTTGCAGGGTCAGTGACAGGGCTTTTTCGTACGCTTCACGGGCGTCTTCGGTTCGCCCCAGTTGCCGACAAAACTCCCCGCGTGCCGAATGCGCCAAGTGGTAATCCAGCAACTCCCCGCGCCGCAAAATGCCTTCCACCTGCTCCAAACCGGCCAATGGCCCTTGCCACATGGCAAACGCCACGGCGCGGTTCAATTCGATCACCGGAGAGGGCACGGCCCTGAGCAACACATCGTAAAGCCCGACGATCTGCGGCCAATCCGTCTCGCCGGCGCTCGGGGCTTCGGCGTGTACCGCCGCAATCGCCGCTTGCAGGCAATACGGTCCAAAGCGCCCCGTTGTCAGTGCTTGTTCCACCAACGCGCAGCCTTCCGCGATCAAGGACGCATCCCACAAGGCGCGGTCCTGTTCATCCAGCAACACCAACTCACCGCCCGCCGAAGTGCGCGCCGCTCGGCGGGATTCGTGCAGCAGCATCAGCGCCAGCAAGCCCATGACTTCAGGCTCGGGCAGCAACTCCAGCAGCAAGCGGCCAAGGCGGATGGCTTCGCGCGTCAGTTCCTCACGGGTGAGGTCGGCGCCCATGGACGCCGAATACCCTTCGTTGAACACCAGGTAAACCACGCGCAGCACACTCTCTAAACGCTCGGGCAACGCGTCGAGGGACGGGACTTGGTAGGGAATCTTCGCCTCGCGGATCTTGCCTTTGGCGCGCACGATGCGTTGGGCAATGGTGGTGGGCGTGGTGAGAAAGGCGCGGGCGATTTCCTCGGTGGTGAGGTCACAGATCTCACGCAAGGTCAGCGCCGTCTGGGCGTCGGGCGCCAGTGCCGGGTGGCAGCAGGTGAAGATCAGGCGCAGGCGGTCGTCTTCCACGTCTTCCTCACTCCAGTGCGCCGCTTCCAGTGCGTCGGCCTGCGCCTGCAGCAACGGGGTAAAGCGCGCCTGACGGCGCAGGCGGTCGATGGCTTTGAAACGGCCGGTCGACACCAACCACGCCCGCGGATTTCTCGGCACCCCGTCTTGCTGCCAGCGCTCGACCGCGACGAAGAACGCCTCGTGCAAGGCTTCTTCGGCGAGGTCGAAATCACCGAGCAGGCGAATCAGCGTGGCCAGCACGCGCCGTGATTCGCTGCGGTAAATCGCCTCCAGCTGAGGCGTCAATCGGGCATACCTTGGGTCACCAACGTCACCAGGCGATCCAGGCTCTGGCCCCAGCCGTCATGAAAGCCCATGGCTTCGTGGGCCTGTTTGTCGGCTTCGCTCCAGTGCATGGCGCGGGCGGTATAGAGGGTTTTGCCGTCGACCTCTTCGAAGGTGACTTCGGCGGTCATGAAGGGCTTGTCCGACGGCACCCACCCCGGCGCATACGCGTCGGTGAACACCAGCCGGCTCGGCGCTTCGATCTCCAGAAACACGCCTTGGGTCGGGTATTCGGCGCCATCCGGCGCGCGCATCAGCGTGCGGAACACGCCGCCGACCCACAGGTTCATTTCGCACTCGGGGGTGGTCATGCCGTGCGGCCCCCACCATTGCTGCAACAGCGCGGGGGTGGTCCAGGCGCGAAACACTTTGCTGCGGGGCGCATCGATCAAACGGCGGATGGACAGTTCAAATTCAGCCGGCTGGGTGTTCATGGGTAAACCTCCTTGAGTCTTGTGGTGGTTGTCTTCAGAGATTCAATTCGCGCACGGGGCGCACTTCCACACTGCCGACCCGGGCCGCCGGAATGCCACCGGCCACCTGGATCGCTTCATTCAAGTCCTTGGCTTCGATCAGGTAAAACCCGGCGAGCTGTTCCTTGGTTTCGGCAAACGGTCCGTCGGTGATCGACAGCTTGCCATTGCGCTTGCGCACGGTGGTGGCGGTGCTCACCGACTCCAGCGGCTCGGCGGCAAGCATCCGCCCGCTGGCCTGGATAGCCTGGGCATAGGCGAAACATTCCGGGTCTTCGGGGCTGTCCGGCGAGGTGTGCAGCACCTGTTCGTTGCTGTAAATCAGGCAGAGGTATTTCATGGCGCTCTCCGTTTTCGGCCTATCCACTATAGTTCCCGGCGATCAGGGTTCCAGCCCGAACAGCGCGGTGCCGCTGTGCATATCGAAAGGGGCCGACCAATGCTCATGCACCACACGCCATTGGCCGTCGATCCGCTGGTAACCGGCGGTCACGCGCATCCAGCACGCGTTCACGACGCCATCCGGCCCGGCGCCGCCGCAGTGGGCCAGCCAGTGCGCAAACGCGCTGTCAGGCGCTTCCACAATATGCAGCTCATGAAACTCGAAAATACCCGGGCCGGGGCAATGCTTCATGCATTCGTCCCAATGCGCACGGTAGGCAGCCTTACCTTTGAATTGCAGTGCAGTAACAGCGTCGAACGAGACGATATCGTCGGCATAAAAGCTGACAATCTTGTCGATATCCCGGGCAAGCACGGCTTGCTTCCATTGATCGATCAGGCGGTTGATGGCGGTGCTCATGGCGATACTCCTGGGGCGGGGGAAATCACAAGGGACACCCTTAGTCGAATGACTCATCGGCCAATCGACAGTCCGTTGAAAAATACTTTCGCCGCCGGCAAAGCCGCTAGAATCCGCGCTTCTTTGTAGGATTTCGGATACGCCCCCCCGATGGAAACTCGCCTCGTCCCCTATGAGACGCTGAGCCTTGTGCAAAAACAGCAACTCGACACGCTGCAAGTGCATCCCGAGCAACTGGCGTTCTGCGGCGATATCTACTGCGCGCTGAACAGCCTGCTGGTTAACCCCAACCCTGCGGCCATCAAAGGGTTCGCCCTGCTCGCCGACGACCTTCCGGTGGCATTCCTGCTGCTTAAACGCCCGCCTTGCCTGCCCCATTGGGCGAGTGAACACAGCGCGACCCTGCATGCGTTGCAGGTGGATCGACAGCAGCAAGGGCGCGGGTTCGGCAAAGCGTGTTTACAGGCGCTGCCGGCGGTGGCGAGGCAGGCATGGCCGCAGATCAAGGGGTTGGAGTTGTCGGTGGACGCGGACAATGTGGCGGCAATGGGCTTGTACCTGGCCGCCGGATGGGTGGACAGCGGGGAGGCCTATAGGGGCCGGATCGGGTACGAGCGCAGGCTGACGCTGGTAATCGCCGAGTGACGTGACACCTGTGGCGAGCGGGCTTGCCACAGGATCGAGGGTTTACTTGGCTTCGACCGGCAACCAGATCTCCACACTGCCGATGCCCTTGCGCGCGTCAAAATCTGCGCTGTAGCGCTCGAAATCCGCCCCGGCGACCTTGTAGCCCGAGTGCGGCAACCACTCGAACATGATCCGCTCGTACGTCTGCTCCAGCGCCTGCACCGGCCCGTAGTGCGGGAACACGGCGTAGTGATGCGCAGGAATTTCGATGCACTCAAAGTTACTCGGCACCTCGTCTTTGCTCGGCACTTCAACCCCGGCCATGTAATCGAATTCGCCGTGATTGGGGTTATGACAAACACCATAAGTCACGCCGCCGACACGACGCTTGATCTCTTTGAAGCAGGTGTCAAACAACTCCCACAATTTGGGAATATCACCCACGGTGGCCTTCGAATACCGCCCTTGCACGCCCGCGATCACCAGGGCCTTGCCGTCTTCCATACGTGGCTGCAACGGTTGTGTTGTTTGCTGATCCATCTGAACAGTCTCCTTCTTATAAGGGAACAAACCCGTATCGAGTATAGGGGCATATCCGCGCTGTGCCGCCTACAGAAATTTTTCCAGCGGCATCTGGACAATTGGCCATCATCGACCGTATTGTCTGCCCCGCAGGCCACCGCAGTGGCCGACGTCGCTCGGACGGTTCCGGGCGCTTACGTACCTCGAGGCACCCATGGCAGACCAAGGTTCGCCGCGCCGCTTTGCGCGCATAGATCGACTCCCCCCTTACGTGTTTAATATCACTGCCGAGCTGAAGATGGCTGCGCGTCGGCGCGGCGAAGACATCATCGACTTGAGCATGGGTAACCCTGACGGCGCCACTCCACCACACATCGTGGAGAAAATGGTCACCGTCGCCCAGCGTGAAGACACCCACGGCTACTCCACCTCCAAAGGCATTCCGCGTCTGCGTCGGGCGATTTCGCGCTGGTACAAAGACCGCTATGCGGTGGACATCGACCCGGAAACCGAAGCCATCGTCACCATTGGCTCCAAGGAAGGCCTCGCGCATTTGATGCTGGCCACCCTGGACCAGGGCGATACCGTGCTGGTGCCCAACCCGAGCTACCCGATTCACATCTACGGTGCCGTGATTGCCGGCGCCCAGGTGCGTTCGGTGCCGCTGGTGCCCGGCGTGGACTTCTTCGCCGAGCTGGAGCGAGCGATTCGTGGCTCGATCCCCAAACCGAAGATGATGATTCTGGGCTTCCCGTCCAACCCCACCGCGCAGTGCGTGGAGCTGGATTTCTTCGAACGGGTCATCGCCCTCGCCAAGCAGTACGACGTGCTGGTGGTGCATGACCTGGCCTACGCCGACATCGTCTACGACGGCTGGAAAGCCCCGTCGATCATGCAAGTGCCCGGCGCCAAGGACATTGCCGTGGAGTTTTTCACCCTGTCCAAGAGCTACAACATGGCCGGCTGGCGCATTGGTTTCATGGTCGGCAACCCGGAGCTGGTCAACGCCCTGGCGCGGATCAAGAGCTACCACGACTACGGCACCTTTACCCCGCTGCAAGTGGCGGCGATTGCGGCGCTGGAAGGCGATCAGCAGTGCGTGAAAGACATCGCCGAGCAGTACCGCCAGCGCCGTAATGTGCTGGTCAAAGGCCTGCATGAGCTGGGCTGGATGGTCGAGAATCCGAAGGCGTCGATGTACGTCTGGGCGAAGATTCCCGAGGCATATGCCGCCATGGGCTCGCTGGAATTTGCCAAGAAACTGCTGCTGGAGGCGAAGGTGTGTGTGTCGCCGGGGATCGGATTTGGTGAGTACGGCGACGACCATGTGCGCTTTGCGCTGATCGAGAACCAGGACCGGATTCGCCAGGCGGTGCGCGGTATTCGCGGGATGTTCCGGGCGGATGGCCTGGTGACTAAAGCCTGACCCGAGCCAGCAGTAGACATACGCTAAAAAAATGTGGGAGGGGGCTGGCTCCCGATAGCAGTGGGTCAGTCACCAGATGCAGTGACTGACACTCAGCAATCGGGAGCAAGCCCCCTCCCACATTTGGATTGGGTTTTCACCCATGTCGTGTGGTGTTGCTTACACCACCAACGACAGCAACATGATAAAGATCAGCGCCACCACCGACAGGATGGTTTCCATCGCCGTCCAGGTCTTGAAGGTCTCGGCCACGGTCATGTTGAAGTACTGCTTCACCAGCCAGAACCCTGCATCGTTGACGTGAGACAACACCAACGACCCCGCCCCCGTCGCCAACACCAGCAGCTCACGGTTCACGCCTGGAATCATGCCCACCACCGGCACCACAATCCCCGCACCGGTAATGGTCGCCACGGTCGCAGAACCGGTGGCCACCCGAATCACCGCCGCCACCAGCCACGCCAGCAGGATCGGGTTGATCTGCGCATTCACGGCCATATGGCCAATCACATCACCCACGCCGCTGGTGACCAGCATTTGCTTGAAACCACCGCCGGCACCAATGATCAGGATGATCGCCGCCGTCGGTGCCAGGCTGGCGTCGAGCAACTTGAGGATTTGCTTGGAATGAATGCCCTGGCGATGGCCAAAGGTGTACAGCGACAGCAGCAGCGCCAGCAGCAACGCGGTGATCGGGTGACCGATCATGTCCATCCAGTTACGGATCGCGTGGCCGTCCGGCAGTGCGACGTCAGCGAAGGTTTTGAGCAGCATCAGGAACACCGGCAGCAGCACGGTGATCAAGGTGATGCTGAAGCTCGGCAAGTCTTTGGACGCAGGCTCGCGGGCCAGTTGGTCGACCAGTTCCTGGGACGGGTTGCCCGGGATGTACTTGGCGATAAACGTGCCGAAGATCGGACCGGCAATGATGGCGGTCGGCAGGGCAACGATCAGGCCGTACAGGATGGTCTTGCCGATGTCCGCGCCGAACACGCCGATGGCCAGCAGCGGGCCCGGGTGCGGTGGCACCAGGCCGTGCACTGCCGACAGGCCGGCGAGCAACGGGATGCCGATTTTGATCAACGACACGCCCGTGCGGCGCGCGACGATAAACACCAGCGGGATCAGCAGCACAAAGCCGATCTCGAAGAACAGCGGGATGCCCACCAGGAACGCGGCGAACATCATCGCCCACTGGACTTTCTCTTTGCCGAAGGCGCGGATCAAGGTTTGTGCAATCTGATCGGCGCCGCCGGATTCAGCCATCATTTTGCCGAGCATCGTGCCCAGCGCGAGGATGATGCCGACAAAGCCAAGCACACCGCCGAAGCCGTCCTGGAAGGCCTTGATGATCTTGTCCACGGGCATGCCCGAGGTCAGGCCGAGGAAGCCGGCCGCGATGATCAGTGCAATGAACGGGTGCACCTTGAACTTGGTGATCAAAAAGATCAGCCCGATGATAGTGACCACTGCGTCTAGCAGCAGGTAGGACTCTTGGGACATGCCAAACATGGGGGGTCTCTCCTGTTTGTTGTTGTTATTAAAGCGGGTATTGAATTTCTCGCCGGGGATAGCGCTACCTTTCCGGCAAAAAATCAGTGAGTTGGTTCAAAGCCGTGTTGCAGCCACCAGGCATTGGTTTGCTCGGCCAGGTCCTGGATGCTGTCTTCGCTGGCGTTGAGCGCCAGGGTCAGCGGCTCGCCCACGGGCGATTCAAGGGTGGCGAACTGGCTGTCGATGAGGCTTGCCGGCATGAAATGGCCGGGGCGATGGGACACGCGGTCGGCGGCGACTTCACGGGTCAGCTCCAGAAATACAAAGCCCAGGCCCGGCGCGGCTTCGCGCAGGTGGTCGCGGTATTTTTTCTTGAGGGCTGAACAGGTGAGCACGGGGTGTTCGCCGGCCTTCAGTGCGCGGCGCAGTTCATCGCAGAGGATGTCGAGCCAGCCGGCGCGGTCGTCGTCGTTGAGGGGGTGGCCAGCGCTCATCTTTTCGATGTTCGCGGCAGGGTGAAAGCTGTCGCCTTCAATGGCGGTGGCGCCGTTCAGGTGGCACAAGGCTTCGCTGACGCTGGACTTGCCACAGCCGGAAACACCCATGATGACCAGGGCGGTAACAGGTTGACTCATGAAACACCTCAGGACGCAGATAGCGCTACCTTCGCACGCTGTAAGGCTAGTGCAAAAACAGGCTTTTCCCGCGCCGACTTGTCTTTTTTTATGGAGTGACGCGTGCATCCTCGCCAAACGACCTACACAAGAACAGAGCGGATCAGGCAACCCAATGTTCAAGCATTTGCAGCCGTTTGGAGACAGCGCTACCTTAGTGCCTCGATTTTTGTTTGGCAACCGCCTGATGACCTCCAAGAACGATAAAAATACCCGCACAACCGGTCGCCCGACCCTCAATGAAGTGGCGCGCCTGGCTGGCGTCAGCCCGATTACCGCCTCCCGAGCCCTGCGCGGCATCAGCACGGTGGCCACCGAACTGGTGGAAAAAGTGCAACTGGCCGCCGCCGAACTCAACTACGTGGTCAACCCGGCTGCCCGCGCCCTGGCGTCAGCGCAAAGCCACTCGGTGGTGGTGCTGGTGCCGTCGTTGTCGAACCTGCTGTTTATCGAAACCCTCGAAGCCATCCACCAAGTGCTGCGGCCCAAGGGCTTCGAAGTGCTGATCGGCAACTCGCACTATTCGCGCGATGAAGAAGAAAACCTGCTGCGCAACTACATGGCCTACCAGCCACGGGGTTTGCTGCTGACCGGCTTTGACCGCACCGAAAGCGCGCGACGGATGGTCGAGGCCAGCAATGTGCCGTGTGTGTACATGATGGACCTGGACCCTAACGCCGGCGTGAACTGCGTGGGGTTTTCGCAACTGAGTGCTGGCGAAACGGCAGCGGCGCATTTGCTGTCCCGAGGGCGCAAGCGCCTGGCCTATATCGGCGCGCAGCTGGACCAACGCACGTTACTGCGCGGTGAAGGCTTCCGCCGCGCCCTGCAACAGGCTGGCCTGTACGACCCGGCGCTGGAACTGCTGACGCCACGCCCCTCCTCCGTCGGCCTGGGTGGCGAGCTGTTTTTGCAACTGCTGGCGGCGCACCCGGACGTGGATGCGATTTTCTTTGGCAACGACGACCTGGCCCAAGGCGCGCTGCTGGAAGCCATGCGCCACGGCATCAAAGTACCGGAGCGCGTGGCGGTGCTGGGCTTTAACGATTTGCCGGCGTCATCCTTCATGGTGCCGCGCTTGAGCAGCATCAGCACACCGCGTGAAGCGATTGGGCGGCGCGCGGCGGAGCATTTGTTGACGATCATGGCGGGCAACAAAATTGCCAAGCCGGTGGTGGACATGGGGTTTGAGTTGCAGGTGCGCGAGAGCAGCTGACTTTCTAACGGCCGAATACAATCAAACAGTGGGAGCTGGATTGCCTGCGGTGGCCATTGGTATCTACACATTTTTTACGGGTTGAGTGCTGTGGTTGTCCCGTACACCCCACCACTCGGCACCTCGCCTAGGCTCGGTGTGCCAGAACGAAGGCTTTGGACCGTGGGCCGCCGCCATGGGCCATCCTTGGCCCATCGCGGCTAACCCGGCGTCCTGCCGGGTTACCCACGCTCCAAAGCCTGCGTTCGGCAAGCGTGGTTAACGGGGCGCCTAAGATCAAAATCAAAAACAGATCACAGTCAAAAGCAAAGCACGGCGGCCTGAGTGGTTAGATCAAAAGCACAAGCGAAGTGGTGTGTCAGTTGATGGAGTGGGTGACTGGCACACCGCATTCGCGAGCAAGCCCGCTCCCACATTTGGAACTGGGTACATCAGGCAGAGGGTGGGCTGCTCTTCGGACTGTATTGGGTCAATCTGGGAGCTGGCATGGGGTCTGCGACTGGGTTTGCCTGATGTACCGAGGTGTCTGCATCGCAGGCAAGCCAGCTCCCACAGAAAAGCAGAGCACTGCGGTGCTGGCAACTGAACTCGGTCAACATTGTGGGAGCGGGCTTGCTCGCGAAGGCGGTGGCTCAGTCGGCTTATTTGTAACTGACCCACCGCTTTCGCGAGCAAGCCCGCTCCCACATTTGGATCTCATTTCATCCGGTAAAAGTGCTGTTGCTGTGCTTTTGCCCTGCTTTTGCTTCTACCACTCAGGCCGGCTACTAGGCCGCCGTGCTCTGCTTTTGATCTTGATCTGACAGGCCCCGTTAACCACGCTGGCCGAACGCAGGCTTGAATCCGTGGGTAACCCGGCAGGACGCCGGGTTAGCCGCACTGGGCCAAGGATGGCCCATTGCGGCGGCCCACGGATTCAAGCCGGAGTGAGGGCATGCCGAGCCTAAGCGAGGCACCGAGTGGTGGGGCAAAGACCTTTTGGTTACTTTTGGGGCGTTTGCCAAAAGTGACCCGCTGTAAGAGCGGAACCCATAGCCGCCGTTACCGCAGCAACGGATATGTACCCAATCCACCGAAACGCCTCAGAACAACCCAAAGCGTTGCGTAGAGACCTATGGCTATCACAGCCAACCCAGCTCCCACATTTTTACCGTGCCCGCTTGACCTGTAAGAGGCCTGTAGGACGCGGCTGACATTGCAGTAAGCGCCTTGCCCAGCTGCCTACGCTTACGTCAGAATCCGCCGGCTTGTGCGCTTGGGTATGGAGTTCTAAGGTTCGCCGGTCACTGAATTTCTCGGTGATCGGGTTTAGTAGCCCGACTGTTGGACACTCTTAGTGCATGAGCCTCATCTGAGTTTGATGGCGGCTGTGCGTAGGGCACCTTCGGGTGCGCCGGCTTTGAGTGTCCACCGGTCTACTAACCTGCGTACAGCTGCCACCCTTCGTTTAGTAGCGATACGGCGGCGGCCTATTCCAGGACGCTTAAATGATCAAAGAAACTGAAAAACCGCCAATCACTCTTTTCACCATTACGCCTGACACCCCAACCGAAACCCTGTTGATCAACAGCTACGAAACCGTGTGCTCCGTCAGCACCTTGTTGCTCGACCTGTCCGACGACCTCACCGGCAAACACCGCGATCTCGCCCTCGCCATTCACCAACTGAGCGAGCTATCCGTCTTGATGGTCGGCACAGCCATGGACCAGCACACACCGCGAACCTAAAGCCCTGCTCGGTCAAAAATGTGGGAGCGGGCTTGCTCGCGAAGGCGTTGTATCAGCTACAAATAGGCTAACTGACCCACCGCATTCGCGAGCAACCCAGCTCCCACATTTTGACCGTGCCCGCTTAAGACCCTCGCTGTCATCTACGCCCCCTGCTAGATTGGCCATTCACCATCGTCAGGGAAGCACCATGGCACACTCACTGAAAATTCTCGGCCGCACGTCCTCCATCAACGTGCGTAAAGTGCTCTGGACCTGCCAGGAACTGGGCATCGACTACGTGCGCGAAGACTGGGGCATTGGCTTCAAGCCCACCCAGTCCGCCGAATTCCTCGCCCTGAACCCCAACGCCCAAGTGCCGGTGCTGATCGACGACCACGGCGTGTTGTGGGAGTCCAACACCATCTGCCGCTACCTCATCGGCCTTTACCAACGCACAGACCTGCTGCCCGCCGAACCCGCGCCACGCGCGCGGGTCGAGCAATGGGTGGACTGGCAAGCCAGCGAACTCAACCGCGCCTGGGGCGATGCCTTCACCGCGCTGGTGCGCAACAACCCGGACGGCCTGGACGCCACGCAGATTGCCGCCGCCGTGCAGGTGTGGAACGACAAGATGGGCCTGCTGGAACAGCAGTTGGCCAACACCGGTGCTTATGTCGTCGGGGATGAATTTACCCTCGCCGATATCCTCATCGGCCTCTCGGTGCACCGCTGGCAGAACACGCCCATGGAACGCCCGCCCTACCCCGCGATTGCAGCGTACTACCAGCGCCTCAGCGGGCGCCAAGGCTTCAAGACCTTTGCCCTCGACGGCCACAACTAACACAAGGACTCACCGTGAACGGACTCAACGTACTGCTGACCGGCGCCTGCGGAAGAATCGGCAAGACCTTTTTCGAAGCCTCGAAGGAGCGCTACCGCTTCACCCTCACCGACCGCCTCGCACCGGATTTCGATGTCGGTGAACACCGCTTCGTGCACGCCGACCTCAGCGATAAAACCCGCCTCGCGGCCCTGCTGGATGGCATCGACGTGATCGTGCACCTGTCGGGCATCCCCCACGCCAGCGCGTCGTTCGACGCGTTGCTGCCGAACAATATCCTCGCCACCACCTACCTGTTCGAAGCGGCCGTGGCGGCGGGTGTCAAGCGCCTGGTATTCGCCAGCAGCGCGCAGACCATCGAAGGCTACCCGGTGGACCGCCAAATCACCCCAGGCATGCCGGTGATGCCCGCCAACCTCTACGGCGTGAGCAAATGCTACGGCGAGGCACTGTGCGGCTATTACGCGGCGAAAACTCCGCTCTCCACGATTGCGCTGCGCATCGGCGCCTTCGAGTTCACCGAAACCCACGAGCTCAATAATGCCCGCGACCTCAGCGCCTGGCTCAGCCCGCGTGATGCCGTGCAACTGCTGCAACGCTCGGTGGACGCTGAAGGGGTGAAGCACCTGATCGCCCACGGTATTTCCAATAACCGCTTCAAGCGCCTGGACTTGAGCGAAACCACGCGGGTGCTGGGCTATCAACCGCTGGATGACGCCTTTGAGACCTTCAAGATCCCCATCACCTATTGAGCCTCTGCGCCATAAAAGCGTGAAAGCTGACACCCAGGCGCAATAAATCGGCGAATGTGTGGCCTGCCGCACGCAACTTCACAAGCGCCGATTTCCGTTAGCCCGCTAAGATTCCAGCTCACTGCCCCTGGAATCTGCCCATGTCGACACTCACCGCCTCAGCCACGGAAGGCATCGACCCGATCCGTGCCGCCCATATCAGCGCGCGCATCGACCGCCTACCCGCCGTCGCCACTCTTTGGCGCCTGGTGGCCTTGTTGTCAATCGGCGGCTTTTTCGAGCTGTATGACCTGTTCCAGACCGCCTACATCAGCCCCGGCTTGATCAGCGACGGAATTTTCCACACCGGCAGCGAAGGTGTGTTTGGCTTCTCCGACCAGGCGGCGTTTGCCTCGGCGACCTTTCTGGGCCTGTTCCTTGGCGCCAGCCTGCTCAGCCCCATCGCCGACCGCTTCGGGCGCCGGGCGATTTTTACCTTCGCGCTGATCGGGTACACCGTGGCGACCGTGCTGATGGGTATTCAAACCTCCGCGCTGGGCATCATCTGCATGCGTTTTCTGGTGGGCATCGGCCTGGGCATCGAGCTGGTGACCATCGACGCTTACCTCTCGGAACTGGTGCCCAAGCGCATGCGCAGCTCGGCGTTTGCGTTCGCGTTTTTCATTCAGTTTCTGTCGGTGCCGGCGGTGGCGTTGATGTCGTGGTGGCTGGTGCCCCAGGCGCCGTTCGGGGTGTCCGGCTGGCGCTGGGTGGTGCTGAGCAGTGCCGTGTTTGCGTTATTTATCTGGCAACTGCGCAAGCGCCTGCCGGAATCACCCCGTTGGCTGGCGCAAAAGGGCCGCTTTGACGAAGCCGGGCAGATCATGGACAGCCTCGAAGCACGCTGCCAACGCGATCACGGCAAACCGCTGGATGAGCCCGTACCCGAAGCGGTCAGCGTGCACGGCAGCGGGCGTTTTGCGGATATCTGGCAACCGCCCTACCGCCGCCGGGCACTGATGCTGATCGTGTTCCATGTGTTCCAGGCCATCGGCTTTTTCGGCTTCGGCAATTGGTTGCCGGCGTTGTTGTCGGGTCAGGGCGTGAGCGTGACCCATAGTTTGATGTACGCCTTTATCATCACCCTCGCCTACCCGCTGGGACCGCTGCTGTTTGTGAAGGTGGCCAATCGTTTTGAAAACAAATGGCAAATCGTCGGTTCGGCGATGGGCGCGATGATCTTCGGCAGCCTGTTCGCCCTGCAAACCACCGCGGTGGGGCTGGTGATCTGCGGGGTGATGATCACATTCTGCAATGCCTGGCTGAGCTTCAGTTACCACTCCTACCAGAGCGAATTGTTCCCGACCAATATCCGCGCACGGGCGGTGGGGTTCTGCTATTCGTTCAGCCGCTTGTCGACGGTGTTCAGCAGCCTGTTGATCGGGTTCATTCTTGAGCATCTGGGCACGCCGGGCGTCTTGGCGTTTATTGCCAGCAGCATGTTGATCGTGATGATCACCATCAGTTGGTTCGGGCCGCGTACGCGTAACCTGGCGCTGGAGAATATCGCCCACTGACGGCAACGCTTGGCCGCCGGCAGGACAACGCTTGCCGCGACGGCCGCGCCAGCCCCCGTAAAAGCGCGGATTTGGCACTCGGCATGCTATTTGCTCCAGCTGTCGCACCGAACACATTTACGCAGGTGACCGATCATGCTGGTTAACAATAACGCCCAAGCCGTGTCGACCGTCGAAAAGCTCAAGCGCACCGACATGGACCCCGCCAACGCCGCTGCCAGCACGCTGTACAGCGGTGCCGTGCAAGCGGCTCAGCAAAGCGTCACCGTGCCGGCCGCGCAGCAGGACCTGAACAAGGCCAACGACCGAATCGACGAAGCCTTCGCCAAGACCCGTGTGCAGTTGCAAGCCACGACGGCAGCACCTACGGCGGCAACCGACGTACCGGCGACGGGCTCGACCACCAGCACCGCGCGTGCGGATTTCACCGACTACATGAGCAAATCCCCGGCGGAACGCATCCGTGAGCAATTGCTCAAGGAGCAGGGTTTGACCGAAGCACAAGTGCAGGCAATGCCGCAGGAAAAACAGGACGCGATTGCCAAGCAAGTGGCTGATCGCGTGAAGCAGCAGCAAGATCAGCAAGTAGCGGCGAAAGCCACTGACCCGGCGCAGGCGGTTAAAGAAACCCTGGCGGCGATTTAACAGACACCGCTGATCACAGGTGGGCGCTGGCTGGCCCGAGATGCAGAAACCCGGGTGTATCAGGTACACCGAGTTGATGCGATCGCAGGCACGCCAGCGCCCACAGAGGTTGGGTTAGCACGGCGGTAACGTATCTACTGCAATTGCAGGGTCGAGTTGAACTGACTGATCGCATCCACCACATGCCGTGACCCTTCCTGAATCTCCAGGATCACCTGCCCCGCCTCATTCGCCAGTTCCACCCCCAGCCCGGTGCGGCTCAGGCTCGACTGCATGCTCGACACTGCGCTCAGCGACAGGTCGTGGTTTTTGCGCACCACATCGACAATCTCCACGGTTGCCTGGCTGGTGCGCGCTGCGAGGCCGCGCACTTCGTCGGCCACCACCGCAAATCCACGCCCATGTTCGCCCGCCCGCGCCGCCTCAATCGCCGCGTTGAGCGCGAGCATATTGGTTTGTTCGGCAATGCCACGGATGGTCTGCACGATGGCGCCGATGATGTCTGACTGTTTGTTGACCGCGTCGATGCTTTGGGCCGCCTGATTCAGGTCGCTGGAAATCGCTTCGATGATCTGCACGGTTTGCTGCACCACCTCCGAGCCCTTGCGTGCGCAGGCGTCGTTTTGCACCGAAGTGGCGTGGGCCGAATCGGCGGCGGTGCGCAGGGTGGTGACCTGATCGGTGATGTCGCTGGCGAACTTCACCACTTTATACAGGCGCCCGTTGGCGTCGAAGATCGGGTTGTAAGAGGCTTCCAGAAACAGGGTTTTGCCGTATTTGTTTTTCCGCTCAAAACGATGGGAGTGATATTCGCCACGGTTGAGCGAGGCCCAAAAAGCCTTGTAAGCCGGGGAATCCACTTCACTGCGCTGGCAGAACAGGCTGTGGTGCTGGCCGATGATTTCTTCGCGCGAATACTGCACCGCACGCAGGAAGTTATCGTTGGCATTGATGATCTGGCCTTGAGGGGTAAATTCGATCACCGCCATGGAGCGGCTGATGGCGTCGATCAGGCTCTGGTTCTCGTGTTCATGGTGAACCCGTGCGGAAATGTCCGCGGCGACTTTGATCACGCTCTGCACCTGATTGTCGCTGCCCAGCACCGGCATGTAGCTGGCTTCGAGCCACACCTCCTCGCCGTGCTTATTCAGGCGCATAAAGGTGCCGCTCAAGGCTTCGCCCCGCGCCAGGTCGCGCCACAACTTGGCGTAGGGCTCGGTGTGGGTGTAGGCCTCTTCGCAAAAGATGCGGTGATGTTGGCCGCGAATCTCCTCGACGTTGTAGCCCATGGTTTTGCAGAAGTTCTCATTGGCGTCGAGGATCACGCCGTTGCGGTCGAATTCGATCATCGCCATGGAACGGCTGATGGCGGCGAGCTTGGCGTTGGCTTCGGTGAGCGCACAGGAAAAACGTTGGATTTCTTGCAGGTCGGATTTGTGATGGCGGTTGAACATGATCAGATCACCCTTGATTCCCGGCGCCTGAAAGGCGCATTCCATTCATGTGTTGGACAGTGCTGGCTAACCTTCATGGGCAAATAACCATCCGAAACGCTGTATATGCCAAACGTCATCAACGGTCTTGGATCAGCATAGACAGGGCGTGGCGCTATGCAAGGCCACTAATCAGCCAGCATTTTTAACAACGCACTGACGGCCATCGAGGGTGAACGGGTGGGTGAACCGACCAAGGCAAATTCGCGGTGCAATGGGACGCTCAACGGCATCACACGCAGGCCATTGAGCTGGGGTGGCAACGCCATCTGAGGCACCAGCGTGACGCCGACGCCTTCGCGCACCAGGCTGTAGGCACTGCTCCATTCGCGCACTTCCACGCGGATATCGCGCAGGGTCAGCCCCGCCAATGCGCCCAGGCTGCGGGCATTGGCGGTGCAGCCACCGGTAGCCAGCACGAAGGGTTGCTGGAGCAATGCCTCAAGCGACACCGTGGCATCGGCCGGGCGCTGCGCGATGGGATGGTGGGTCGGCAGCACCGCCATCCAAAAGTCACGCCCCAACACCGTGGCGTTGCGCGCAGGCTCGGGGTTGAGCACCACGCCCAGGTCGATCAGCTCGGCATCGAGCAAGGCGTGCACTTCGCTGTCGGTGACATCCAGAGTGGTGATCTCGATACCTGGGTGCAACTGACGAAAACGTTGCAGCAACGGCGTCAGAAAGGTCGCCAGCACCATCGGAAAACTGGCAATGCGAAGGCTCCCACTCAGCAATGGTCGAGACTCATCCACGGTGGTGCGAATGGCCTGCAATGCACCCATCATCACCCGCGCGTGCTCGATCACCCGGCCTCCCAGGGCGGTAGGCAGGGTCTTGCGCGGTTCACGTGTGAACAGTTGCGCACCCAAGGCTGCCTCCATGGAGGCCATGGCTTGGCTGGCAGCGGACTGGGTCATGCCGACCCTTTCGGCGGCGGCCGTGATGCTGCCGTGGTCGGCCACCGCCACCAGCAAACGCCAGTGCATCAGGTTCATCATGGCAGTAGCTGTCCTTATGGGTGGCGTCTGAAGGTTTAATTTTACGCAAGGTGCCACGCCGGCGAGACTGGCGCAAATCAACCACACCCGATCAGGAGCCACCCTGCATGAAACTGTACTTTTCCCCCAATGCCTGTTCTCTCGCCCCGCATATCGTGTTGCGCGAATTGGCGTTGCCGTTCGAGCTGGTGCGGGTCGATAACCAGGCCAAAACCACGGCCGACGGCGACGATTTCCTGCAGATCAACCCCAAGGGCTATGTGGCGGCGCTGCAACTGGACAATGGCGAAGTGCTGACAGAAGCCAGTGCGATCCTGCAGTACCTGGCCGACCTGAAACCCGCCGCGCACCTGGCCCCGGCCAATGGCAGCTGGGAACGCGTGCGCTTGCAGGAGTGGCTGAACTTTATCGCCAGCGAGGTTCATGGCGGGCTGGCGATTTTCTTTAACGACGCGATTCAGGGCGACCTGCGGGCGATGTTCGTGGCCAAGGTGCACAAGCGTTTTGCGATTCTGGTGCAAACGCTGGAGCGCCAGGACTACCTGTTGGGGTCGCAGTATTCGGTGGCGGACGCGTATTTGTTCGTGGTGCTGCGCTGGGCGGGGTTGCACGCTATTGACCTGCAACAGTGGCCGGCGTTGGCGGCGTTTCAGCAGCGGATTGGCGAGCGGCAAACAGTTATCGCGGCCCTGGCCGCCGAAGCCTGATGGCCTGAAATGCAATTAAAAATGTGGGAGCGGGCTTGCTCGCGAAAGCGGAGTGTCAGCCACCGAATGTTTCGACTGATACACCGCAGTCGCGAGCAAGCCCGCTCCCACAGTTGAACGGCGTTGTTTTAGAGAAAGCGTTTCATACCGCTAGCGTCGAGGCTGCTGCGTTGGCTGCCGAGAATCCATGATCTGAAATGCAAATAAACAAGTGGGAGCGGGCTTGCTCGCGAAAGCGGAGTGTCAGCCACCGAATGTTTCGACTGATACACCGCATTCGCGAGCAAGCCCGCTCCCACAGTTGAACGGCTTTGTTTTAGAGAAAGCGTTTCATACCGCTAGCGTCGAGGCTGCTGCGTTGGCTGCCGAGAATCCATGATCTGAAATGCAAATAAACAGGTGGGAGCGGGCTTGCTCGCGAAGGCGGAGTGTCAGCCAACGAATGTTTCGACTGATACACCGCTATCGCGAGCAAGCCCGCTCCCACAGTTGAACGGCGTTGTTTTAGAGAAAGCGTTTCACACCTCTAGCGTCGAGGCTGCTGCGTTGGCTGCCGAGAATCCATGATCTGAAATACAAATAAACAGGTGGGAGCGGGCTTGCTCGCGAAAGCGGAGTGTCAGCCACCGAATGTTTCGACTGATACACCGCTATCGCGGGCAAGCCCGCTCCCACAGTTGAACGGCGGTGTTTTAGAGAAAGCGTTTCATACCGCTAGCTTTGAGGCTGCTGCGTTGGCTGCCGAGAATCCATGATCTGAAATGCAAATAAACAGGTGGGAGCGGGCTTGCTCGCGAAAGCGGAGTGTCAGCCACCGAATGCTTCGACTGATACACCGCATTCGCGAGCAAGCCCGCTCCCACAGTTGAACGGCGGTGTTTTAGAGAAAGCGTTTCATACCGCTAGCGTCGAGGCTGCTGCGTTGGCTGCCGAGAATCCATGATCTGAAATGCAAATAAACAGGTGGGAGCGGGCTTGCTCGCGAAAGCGGAGTGTCAGCCACCGAATGCTTCGACTGATACACCGCATTCGCGAGCAAGCCCGCTCCCACAGTTGAACGGCGTTGTTTTAGAGAAAGCGTTTCATACCGCTAGCGTCGAGGCTGCTGCGTTGGTTGCCGAGAATCTATGATCTGAAATGCAAATAGACAGGTGGGAGCGGGCTTGCTCGCGAAAGCGGAGTGTCAGCCACCGAATGTTTCGACTGATACACCGCATTCGCGAGCAAGCCCGCTCCCACAGTTGAACGGCGTTGTTTTAGAGAAAGCGTTTCATACCGCTAGCTTTGAGGCTGCTGCGTTGGTTGCCGAGAATCTATGATCTGAAATGCAAATAAACAGGTGGGAGCGGGCTTGCTCGCGAAGGCGGAGTGTCAGCCAACGAATGTTTCGACTGATACACCGCTATCGCGAGCAAGCCCGCTCCCACAGTTGAACGGCGTTGTTTTAGAGAAAGCGTTTCACACCGCTAGCGTCGAGGCTGCTGCGTTGGTTGCCGAGAATCTATGATCTGAAATGCAAATAGACAGGTGGGAGCGGGCTTGCTCGCGAAAGCGGAGTGTCAGCCACCGAATGTTTCGACTGATACACCGCATTCGCGAGCAAGCCCGCTCCTACAGTTGAACGGCTTGGTTTTAGAGAAAGCGTTTCATACCGCTAGCGTCGATCAAGACGCTATGGGGCCTTGAGCACAATCTGCTGCACATCGACTTTTTTCGGGATCAGGCCGTTGGCGAAGAACAGGTCGGCGGTGCGCTGCTGGTTCGCGATGTCGATGGCTTGCAGTGAGCGGATCGGTGCGGGCGAGCGGTGCTCGAAGTAGCTTTTGACCACGGCCGGTGGCAGGCCCAGGGTCTTGGCCATCAACGCGATGCTTTGCTCGGGCTGGTCCAGGGACAGGCGCTGCGCCTTGGCCAGGGTGTTGATAATCGCCCCGACGGCCTGCGGGTGTTGCTGGGCAAACGGGCGGCTGACCACGAAGAAACTGCCGGCCGGGTTGAGGCCTTGGCCGTCGCCCAATACGCGGGCGGAACCGTCCACTACCGCGGCCGAGTAGTACGGGTCCCACACCACCCACGCGTCGACCTTGCCTTGCTCAAACGCGGCACGCCCGTCTGAGGGTGACAGGTACACCACGTTCACATCCTTCCATTGCAAGCCGGCGCGCAGCAGGCTTTTGAGGAACAGGTTGTGGGCGCTGGAACCTTTGAGCAGTGCCACCCGCTTGCCCTTGAGTTCGGCCACGCTTTGAATCGGGCTGGTTTTAGGCACCAGTACCGCTTCGGTCTTGCCGTCGTTTGGCTCGACGGCAAAGTACTGCAAATCAATGCCGGCGGCCTGGGCGAAGATCGGCGGGATGTCGCCGATATTGCCGATGTCCAGGCTGCCGCCATTCAGCGCTTCGATCAGCGGCGGGCCGCCGAGGAATTCGATCCACTGCACCTGGGTGCCGGGCAGCGCTTCTTCGAACAACGTGTGCTCACGGGCCAGCACCATGCTGACCGAGCTTTTCTGGTAGCCGATGCGCAACGTGGAGGGTTCGGCTGCCAACACGTGACCGGCAACCAGCGAGAGAACGACCGCAGCGAGGACTTTCAGCATCAGAGCGCTCCCTTGACCTTGGCCGCGACATCCGCGGGTACCCATTGTTGCCAGACTTGCGGCTGCTCTTTGAGGAACGCCAGCGCGACTTGGCGCGGTTGTTCACGCTTCTCGCTCATCTGCGCGAGGATGCCGTTGAGCAAGTCGATCGGCAGGTCGACTTTTTCAAAGAACCTGACCAGTTGTGGGTACTGCGCCTTGAACGGCGCCGACACGCCAATCGCCAGGTGCGCGGGCATCGAGCGGGTGCCGATGGGGTGCGGGTTGTTGGCGTCGGCCAAGGTTTTCCAGGCGTCGGCGTTGAACGCCGGCTCTTCCAGCTTGATCAACTTGAAACGCCCCAGCAGCGGGGTCGGCGACCAGTAGTAGAACAACACCGGTTTGCCACGGCGGATCGACGAGGCCACTTCGGCATCCAGCGCCGCACCGGAGCCGGTGCGGAAGTTAACGAAGGTGTCGGTCAGGCCATAGGCCTTGAGCTTCTGGCTGTTGACGATTTCCGAGGTCCAGCCGGTGGGGCTGTTGAGGAAACGGCCTTTGCTTGGGTCTTCGGGGTCGCGGAACACGTCCTTGTAGCGCGCCAGGTCGGCCACAGATTTGAGGTCCGGCGCCAGGGGTTTGATGCCGCGTTCTGCATCACCTTTGATCACGTATTCAGGCACCCACCAACCTTCCGTGGCGCCTTTGACCGTGTCGCCCAGGCCGAAGACTTTGCCTTCGGCTTCAGCCTTGACCCACGCCGGACTGCGCCCGGCCCACTCTTCGCCGATCACCTGAATATCGTCCTTGGCCAGCGCGGCTTCCAGGCTCACGGTGCTGCCGGGCAGCGTGTCGGTGGGCAAGCCGTAGCCTTTCTCGACGATCAGGCGTAGCACTTCGGTGATCAGGCTGCCGCTTTCCCAAGTGATGTCGCCGAAGTGGATCGGTTTGACCGCTTCGGCGGCCTGGGTCGGCGAGGTCAGCACAGCGAGCGCCAGCAGCGAGCCACCGAGCAGGTTTTTTAGGGTTCTCATGAGTAGCCTCTTGGCGGTTCGATTTACACATATTCAACGTGGGTACGATCAATGCGGCGGTTCATTCCCGGCCCAGCCGCAGGCAACGGTTGAGCGCACGGGCCATGTAGTCGCTGACCGAGCGCTGGGAAATCCCCAGTTCGGCGGTGATCTCGGGGTAGGTCAGGCCATTGAGTTGCGACAGCAGGAAGGTCGCCTTGACCTTGGCCGGCAAGCCGTCGAGCAACTGGTCAACGGCTTGCAGGGCCTGGAGTCTTTGCGCGAGGTCTTCGGGCGACGGCACGGTGCTCGTTTCGTCGTTAGCCAGGGCGTCGAGGTAGGCGCGCTCCAGGTCGCGGCGCCGCCACACTTGGTACATCAGGCGCTGGGCGATGGTGGTGAGCAAGGCGCGCGGCTGTCGAATCGGCAGCACGCCCGGCGCACTCAGCAGCTGGGTGAAGGTGTCAGCGGCGATGTCTTCGGCGTGAGCACGGGAGTCGAGGTGACGCTGCAAACGGCTGCACAGCCAGTCGTAATGACTGCGGAACAATCCGCCCACGTAATCGCTGTGAGAAATGTCGGCGCCGGACATAGTGGCTCCATCTAAGTAGGTTGCACGTTATGTCCGGCGTTCCGGTGGAGCGATCCTAGCAAGGCTGCTTATTCTTTAATAATATTTAAAAAGTATTTTTATATAACCTTATTGAAGCTTTGAATAGCCGATGCTGGCGGCCCGTTGCTGGTAGTCCAGCAGCACCTGATAGTGATCTTCACTGGCCGGCAGGACTGCCTGGATCCCCAGCGTTTCGACCACGTCGGGTAACTCCTGCAACGCCAGGTTCATCGCCTCACGAATCCGCGTGACCTGCTGATCGCTCAGGCTCAACGGCCCGATGTAGGGCAAGGTCGGGCTCGGCGCGCTGTGGGTGACAATGCGCAGCCCGGCAACTTCCTGCGGCGCGAAACGGGCGAGGTAGTCGTAGGTGACGCTGTCGATGGCGGCAAGATCAGCGCGGTCTTCGCGCAGCCAACGCAGGCTTTCACGGTGAGCGCCGCTGAGGCCGACGCTGGCGAAGAAATGGCCGTCGCGTTGCAATGGCGCCAGGCGTTCGCGCAGCAGGTTCATGCCGCTGTTAGAGTCGTGGCCGTTGAGCACGCCGCGGCTGTTGTAGAAGTCGGCCAGCTGGGTGCGCGGGTTGTCGTTGCGGGTCAGCAGCAGGCTGCAATGCTCGCCATTGCTGCTGTGAGCCAGCGCATAGTGCGGGCGACCGATCACACGCACCTGGCCGCGCAGTTGAGTCATCAGCGGGTAGCCGCACGTTTGCGTGACGAGCAGCTCGGGGGCCCGCCACAGGCTGGGCAGGTCAAGGTGGTCGGCGTTGCGGCGGGTCAGCTGCAGGCGCTCGAAGAGGCGGGTCAGCCAGCGCTGGTTGGCGTGCTGCACCGCCTCGGGCGCGACGTACATCAGCAGCTCGGCGTAGTGGTCACTCATGGTCGTCTCTCAAGCAAAAGGGTGCCGGGGGCTGTCGATGGCCTTGAGGCCGTGGCGGCTGATCAGTTGGCCGTAACCCTGCAGCAGAAAGCCGCCGCTGCGAGCCACCCATTGTTCACGGCGGGCGCGGTAGACCGTGGGCAGCAAGTACCAGGGCAATTTCGGCAAGTCGTGGTGCACCAGGTGCAGGTTGTTATTGAGGAACAGCCACGTCCACGGCCACGCCGCTTCGTTGAGCACGGTGCGCTGTTCCGGCTGCGGGTGCGGGCGGTGTTCATAGTAGGAACGGATCGACGCCAGGGACAAGGCCGGCACACTGACCAGCAGCAGGTAGTGCCACACCGGCAGCGCGCTGTGGTGGGCGATAAAGCTCAGCATCAATGCCGTCACGGCGCCGTGGGCCAGCCACATCGGCCATACCTGCGCCAGGCGCTGGAACTCATGGCGCGCCAATCGGCCAATCGCCAGCGGCGCGGCCAACACGCAACGGCCGAGCACGGTTTTGGTCAGCCAATGCACGCCACGTTCAAACAATGAGCTGGCGTCCCATTGTTGTTGAGTGAGATAGCGGCTTTCCGGATCGATGCCCGGCAGGGTCAGGTCTTGATCGTTGTGGTGGAGCAGATGGCTGTTGCGATACAGCGTATAGGGATACCACACGGCAAAGGGCGCGTAGCCGAGCAGTTTGTTCACCAGCAGGGAACGGGTGGGATGGCCGTGGAGCAGCTCGTGCTGCACCGACAGCCATAGCGTCACCAGAGGAATCAGCAACAGGGTGCTCAGCCACAGGCCGAGCCAATCGCTGCCGAGTATCACGGCGAACCAGCCGCTATACACGCCGATCAACAGTAGCCAGGTCGGCCATTCGGTCGTTGCGGTGAAACCGCGTGCCAGGGCTTCGATTTCCCGGCGTTGGGTTAGATCAAGGTAGTAGGCCATCGGCAGCTCAGAGCAGGTGTTTCCTGCTCTGTGCATTGAGGCGCGCAAATCTTGCAGATCGTTTGGTTCTAAGCGTGTAACTCAGTGACCGAACAGGCCTGTATCGGACTTTTTGGCTTTCTTGTCAGCGCGTTTTTCATCGGCGGTTTTTGCCGGTTTCTTCTTCGCGGCTTTCTTTGAATCCATACCTTTGGCCATGATGCATGCTCCACTTACGGGGGATGTAACACTGGGTATACCACCTATTGCCCGGCAGAAGGCGCTTATAATCCCCAGCCCTTGATTATGTTGCCCAAACACCATGCCTGAACTGCACATCGAACCCCTGGCAGAGCCGCTGTGGCCGCTGCTGAACAAGTTTTACCGCAGCCATGATTCGTCGATGAAGGCCATGAAGGGTGGGCGCTTATGGGTAGCGCGCGACGGCGAGATTGTGGCCGGGTTGTGCCTCTCCCCCGTGGTGGGAGGGCAGTGGCTGACCGGGGTGTTTGTCGACCCGGCTTATCGCGGCCAGGGGCTGGCCGCGCGTTTGATTTTGCAGGCGGTGGACGACGTGGCGGGGACCGTCTGGCTGCTGTGCCATCCCGACCTGGAAGGTGTGTATCAGCGCATGGGGTTCACCCAGGATACGCAGCTGCCGCAATCCCTCAGCGAGCGGTGGGTGCGCTACAAACGTAACAAGCCAATGATCGCCATGGGGCTTATAACCAACGCAAAGGTCGACCGCGGATAATGTGTGATCAGCCGGTCCGGAGCCCATGCTAGCCTCGATGGCACAGTGGCCCCTTACAGGATGATCATGAAAACGACACTTGCAGCGCTGTCCCTCACCGCCCTCCTCGCGCCAACCTTCAGCCACGCCGCGGATGCGCCGATTACCGCTGAGCAGTACGCCAGTGTGCTGGCCGGCAGTTGGCGCGACCCGGCCAACAGCGCACGCGACGGCTATCGCCACCCGCAGCAAACCCTGGCGTTCTTCGGCTTGGGCGCCAAGCAGACGGTGATCGAAATCACCCCCGGTGCCGGCTGGTACAGCGAAGTGCTGGCGCCGCTGCTCAAAGACCACGGGCATTACATCGCCGCCGTGCAGGCAGCGAGCAGCAGCGCCTATGCGCGCACCTCCGAAGACAACCTGAAAAAGAAATTCGCCGCCGACCCGACGCGCTATGCCAAGGCCCACGTGGTGGAGTTCGACCCCAAGGCGCCGGTGTTTGGTACGCCCGCTTCGGCCGATGCCGTGCTGACCTTCCGCAACGTGCATAACTGGGTGGCGGCCGATACCGCAGGCGCTACATTCAGTGCGTTTTACACGGTGCTCAAACCGGGCGGCGTGCTGGGTGTGGAAGATCACCGGGCCAAAGACGGTGCGGACCTGGAAGCGATCAAGGACAGTGGTTACCTGACCACAGCCCAAGTGGTGAAACTGGCGACCGATGCCGGGTTCAAGCTGGCTGGGCAGAGTGAGGTGAATGCCAACCCCAAGGACACCAAGGATTATCCGGGTGGCGTCTGGACGTTGCCGCCAACGTTGAAGTTGGGCGAGCAGGACAAGGCCAGGTACGTGGCGATTGGAGAGTCGGATCGGATGACGTTGCGGTTTGTTAAACCCGCCAAATAGTTCGGTTTGAAATGCTATCCCAATGTGGGAGCCGGCTTGCTCGCGAAAGCGGAGTGTCAGTCAATGTATTCGGTGACTGATACACCGCTTTCGCGAGCAAGCCCGCTCCCACATTTTCGGTTTCAGTGTGGCTGCGCGTTACTCGTCGGCATTCGGGTCCATCTCCGGAAACATCACTTCGATGTATCCGAATTTGCTGAAGTCGGTAATCCGCGACGGGTACAACCGGCCGATCAGGTGGTCACATTCATGCTGCACCAACCGCGCGTGGAAGCCCTCGGCGACGCGCACGATGGGCAAGCCCTTGGGGTCGAAACCTTCGTAGCGGATCTGCTGGTAACGGTCCACCGCGCCACGTAGACCGGGCACGGACAGGCAACCTTCAAACCCCTCTTCCAGCACGGGACTGAGCGGCGTAATCAACGGGTTGATCAAGATGGTCTGCGGCACCGGTGGCGCGTCCGGGTAGCGTTCACTGGCCTCAAAACCAAAGATCACCAGTTGCAGATCAACGCCGATCTGCGGGGCCGCAAGGCCGACACCGCCGACGTGCTCCATGGTCTGGAACATGTCATCAATCAATTGCCACAGCTCGGGGCTGTCAAACATTTCCGGCGGAACCGGTGGGGCGATACGCAGCAGGCGTTCGTCGCCCATTTTCAGGATTTCACGGATCATCGATCAGACTTCGTCGGTAGTGGGCTTGGAGTGGTCCCGGCCGAGGCCTGAGACGTGCTGTTTTTCATCCGTGTGCGTGCTTTCATCAAAATCCTTTTCGCCTGGGTCCTTGCCTTCGGCGGACATGTGTTCGATCACGGCATTCATCTCGGCCCCGAGCAATAGCACGGCGGCGGAAATATAGAAGTACAGCAGCAGGACAATAATCGCACCGATGCTGCCATACATGGCGTTGTAGTCGGCAAAGGTTTTGACGTAATAGCCAAACCCCAGGGAGGCAATAATCCACACCACCACGGCCAGCACCGAGCCGGGGGTGATGAAGCGGAATTTCTGCTGCACGTCAGGCATCACGTAGTACATGAGGGCCACCGCGAACATCAGCAAAATCACGATCAGCGGCCAGCGCAGGATGGTCCACAGCGTCACCACGAATTCCTGCATGCCGATCTGCCCGGCGAGCCACTCCATCACCTGCGGGCCAAGCACCATCAGCGCGGCGGCGGCCAGCAACATGCCGGCGATGCCGACGGTGTAGAAAATCGACAGCGGGAAACGCTTCCAGATCGGCCGACCTTCGACCACATCGTAGGCGGCGTTCATCGCGCTCATCATCAGCCGCACACCCGCCGACGCGGTCCACAAGGCGATCACGATACCCACGGACAGCAAGCCACCCTTGGATTGCTGCAACTGGTCGATCACCGGGTTGACCTGTTCCAGCGCCTGGGGCGGCAGCACCAGCTCCGACTGCATACGCAGCCAGGTGAAGAAGTCCGGCAGGTGCAGGAAACCAATCAGGGCGATAAGGAACAACAAGAAGGGAAACAGCGAGAACAGCATCTGGTAGGCCAGTGCCGAGGCGTAGGTAGGCATTTCGTCATCGACGAATTCCTTGACGGTGCGCACCAACACTTTGTGGAGCTTGAGGCCGTCGAGTACCGGAAAAATCATAGCGTCTCCTTTCGCCGCATAAAGGGTGAGGTCGTGGGCGACTCAGGGGCCGTTTTCTACATCAAAGTAGACCATTTGGCGACTTTGAAACAATTTCCAAACTTTAGTTGCACGCTTTACACAAAAACGGCCATCCGTGGATGGCCGTCGGGCTGCATGAATCCAGCCGGCGATTCAGTGTTACTTGACGGCTTTTTTTACCGCATCTTTGGTGTCGCCGACGGCTTTCTGCACTTCGCCTTTCTTTTCCTGAATCACGCCTTCAGCGCGCAGTTTGTCGTTGCCAGTCACTTTGCCAACGCCTTGCTTGATGTTACCAACGGCTTCGTTGGCCAAACCTTTTGCCTTATCCGATGTGCTGCTCATGGTATTTCTCCGAAAGAACAATCAAGGGTTTTGGTCACTACCTAAAGATTGACCCGAGGCCATTCGGCAGAGTTTCAATTATTTTCAGCGCGCATTTCATCGCCGGCGACAGGTTTGGCTTTATGTTTTGCCGCCAACCCACGAGAATGCCCGGCACATTCAGGCTATAACGCTGAATAACAGATCCCGTAGGAAGGTTATGAAACTCAATAAAGCACAGGCCATCGCCCGCAGAAACCAGGAACTGGGCGGTGCCGTACTCGGCGTCAACAACTGCCACTTCACTGACCTGGACAGCAAACGCAACATCTGGTGGTTCGACCTGCCGGTGGTGCGTATTGGTGTGGGGCAGTACGAGTGGATTCACCTGTTGATGCACAACGCCGAGACTGACCAGTTGCTGCACTTGAAGGTGCCGACGGCGTTCCTGCGTGAAAAGCTCGAAGGGCTGGTGGTGCGCAATGCGAACAAGCGCAAGCCGGAGATCACTCTGGAGCTGAGCGCCGACAAGGATTCGTTCCTCAAAGACGTGCGCCCGGCCGGTGCGGGCGTGAGCTTCGCGCAGTTTGCCGTGTAGCACACTCGGTCAAATACGGTGGGCGCTGGCAAGCCTGCTCCCACCGTGGATCGCATCCCAACCCAGGCATTAAAAAACCCCGCATGGCGGGGTTTTTTATTCGGTTACTTTTTCAGGCCCAGCTTCTTCAGCTCTTCATCGCGCAACTCACGGCGCAGGATCTTGCCCACGTTGGTGGTCGGCAACGCATCACGGAACTCAACGGCCTTGGGCACCTTGTAGCCGGTGACATTGGCGCGCATATGTTCCATCACCTGGTCCTTGGTCAGGGTAGCCCCTGGCTTGACCACGATGAAGATCTTGATGTGCTCCCCGGATTTTTCGTCCGGCACGCCAATGGCCGCGCACTGCAGCACGCCCGGCAGGGTCGCCAGCACGTCTTCCAGCTCGTTCGGGTAAACGTTGAAACCGGAGACCAGAATCATGTCTTTCTTGCGATCGACAATCCGCATGTAGCCGTCCGGCTGGATAATCGCGATGTCGCCGGTCTTCAACCAGCCTTCGCTGTCGAGGATCTCGGCGGTAGCGTCTTCGCGCTGCCAGTAGCCTTTCATCACCTGCGGGCCTTTGACGCACAGCTCGCCGATTTCGCCCAGGGCCAGTTCAACGCCGTCATCGGTAATGACTTTGCACACAGTAGACGGCACCGGAATGCCGATGGTGCCGATCTGGATGTTCTGGATCGGGTTGACCGTCGCCACCGGGCTGGTTTCGGTCATGCCGTAACCTTCGCAAATATTGCAGCCGGTCACGTCCTTCCAACGTTCAGCAGCCGCCAGTTGCAAGGCCATGCCGCCGGACAGGGTGACTTTGAGCGCGGAGAAATCCAGCTTGCGGAACGCTTCGTTGTTGCACAGCGCCACAAACAGCGTGTTCAGGCCTACAAAGCCGCTGAACTTCCACTTCGACAGTTCCTTGACCATCGCCGGCAGGTCGCGCGGGTTGCTGATCAGGATGTTGTGGTTGCCGATCAGCATCATCGCCATGCAATGAAAGGTGAAGGCATAGATGTGGTAAAGCGGCAGCGGCGTGATCAGGATCTCGCAACCTTCATTGAGGTTGGAGCCCATCAGCGCCTTGCACTGCAGCATGTTGGCAACCAGGTTGCGGTGGGTGAGCATCGCGCCCTTGGCCACGCCGGTGGTGCCGCCGGTGTATTGCAGCACGGCAACATCACCGCTGGCCGGGCTGGCATCATTGACCGGTTGGCCGTGCCCCTTGGCCAGCACGTCGTTGAACTTGACCGCCTTGGGCAAGTGATAGGCCGGGACCATTTTTTTCACGTACTTGATGACGCTGTTGATCAGCAGGCGCTTGAACGGCGACAGCAGGTCAGCGACTTCGGTGACGATCACGTGCTTGACGGCGGTCTTGGGCACGACTTTTTCAGCCAGGTGCGCCATGTTGGCCAGGCAAACCAGAGCCTTGGCTCCGGAATCATTGAATTGGTGTTCCATTTCCCGCGCGGTGTACAGCGGGTTGGTGTTGACCACGATCAGGCCCGCGCGAATGGCGCCGAACACGGCGACCGGGTATTGCAGGACATTGGGCAGTTGCACGGCGATTCGATCGCCAGGCTTCAAGTCGGTATGCTGTTGCAGGTAGGCGGCGAAAGCGCCGGACAATTCGTACAGTTCACCGTAGGTGAGTGTCTTGCCCAGGTTGCTGAAAGCCGGTTTGTTGGCGAAGCGCTGGCAGGACTGTTTAAGTACCGCCTGAATATTTTGATACTCGTCTGGATTGATGTCTGCAGCAATCCCGGCGGGGTACTTATCCTTCCAAAAGTCTTCGTTCATGGAAGCCCACTCCTCAGCGACGCGAATTCATCATCGCATTTGATGCGATTATTATTGGTGTATGTTTTTTTAGGTGAGTCTGGCGCTTTCAAGCAGGCCGAGAAGTCACAAAGCGCGCCGAGAGTAGCAGCTTTGCCAAAGGCCGACTAGAGCCAAAAGAGGGCCCTACAGTCATAAACATGACTCAAGAATATCTAATGGTCATTTTTAGAGCAAAGATTCTATAAGCCTGGATAGCGCTCTGGAATGGGCCTTTCAGCACAATAAATACCAATGTGGGAGCGGGCTTGCTCGCGAATGCGGTGCTTCAGTCGATACATCTGGTGACTGATACACCGCATTCGCGAGCAAGCCCGCTCCCACATTTTTAAGTGCATTGCACATCAAGCGATGTCGCGCAGCTCCCGCCGCAGGATCTTGCCCACCGGCGTCATCGGCAACGACTCGCGCAACACAATATGCTTGGGCACCTTGTACCCGGTGAAATTGGTCTTGCAGTACGCTTTCAGCTCTTCAAGGCTCACGCCCTGCGCACGCGCCACCACAAACAGCTTCACCGCCTCACCGGTGCGATCATCCGGTACGCCGATCACGGCGCAGTTGGCTACCGCCGGGTGGGCCATCACCACGTCTTCGATCTCGTTGGGGTACACGTTAAAGCCCGAGACGATGATCAGGTCTTTCTTGCGATCAACAATGCTCACGAACCCATCGGCATCGATTACCGCGATGTCACCGGTTTTCAGCCAGCCCTCGGCGTCGAGTGTCTCGGCGGTGGCCACCGGTTGCTGCCAGTAGCCCTTCATCACCTGCGGCCCCTTGATGCACAGCTCGCCGCGCTCACCGAACGGCAGCTCGCGCCCTTCGTCGTCGATAACTTTCATCGCCGTGCCCGGCACCGGCACACCCACGGTCCCCAGGCGCGACTGGCTGCCATAGGGGTTGGTGCTGGCCACCGGGGAGGTTTCGGTCAGGCCGTAGCCTTCGCCGATGGAACAACCAGTCAACGCTTTCCAACGCTCGGCCGTGGCCTTGACCAGTGCCGTGCCGCCGGAGTTGGTGATCTTGAGATGGGAAAAATCCAGGGTCTTGAAATCCGGGTGGTCCATGAGCGCCACAAACAACGTGTTCAGCCCCAACAGGCAGGAGAACCGCCACTTTTTCAGTTCCTTGATGAAGCCGCCGATGTCCCGCGGGTTGGTGATCAGCACGTTGTGGTTGCCGGTCACCATCATGCACATGCAGTTCGCCGTGAATGCATAGATGTGGTACAGCGGCAGCGGCGCGATCATCACCTCCTGGCCTTCTTTCACCAGCGGCTGGCCGTCGTCGGTGAGTTGGGACATGCACGCCCGCGCCTGCTGCATATTGGCGACCAGGTTGCCATGGGTGAGCATCGCGCCCTTGGCCAGGCCGGTGGTGCCGCCGGTGTATTGCAGCACAGCGATGTCATCCAGGGTCACCGGATGCCGAATCAGGCCCTGCCCTGCGCCCATGCGCAGCGCGCGCTTGAACGATACCGCCCGTGGCAGGTGGTAGGCCGGGACCATTTTCTTGACTTTGTCGACCACGGTGTTGATCAGCCAGCCCTTGGCCGCCGGCATGAAGTCGCCCATCTTGGCTTCGATGAGGTAGTCGATCTCGGTATCGGCGCACACTTCCTGCACACGCGAACCGAACAAGTTGAGGTAGACCAGCGCACGAATACCGGCGTCCTTGAACTGGTGGCGCATCTCACGCGGAGTGTACAGAGGGTTGGTGTTGACCACGATGAGCCCGGCACGCAACGCGCCAAACACCGCAATCGGGTAATGCAGCACGTTGGGCATCTGCACCGCTATGCGCTCGCCAGGCTTGAGGTCGGTGTGCTGTTGCAGGTAGCTGGCGAACGCCGCACTTTGGCGCTCAAGCTCGGCGTAAGTCAGGGTGATGCCCATGTTGCTGAATGCCGGACGGTCGGCAAAAGCCTTGCAGGAACGCTCGAAGACTTCGATCACCGACTTGTAGGTGGTGAGGTCGATGTCATGGGGAACGCCCGCCGCGCGTTTGTCATTCCAGAAATCAGGTTGCATTATTCTTGTCCTCTTACCTGAGTGTGTCCGGCCGCTGCAGCTGTAAAAAGCCGGCTGCGATAAAAAGCGGAGCTTTGAGGACGGTAGCAGCTATGGCCAATCAGGCAAATACAGGAAACAGCGTCATCAATTGCGTGAATCTTCGTACAAGGGCCTGCACAGATCAAACGCACGCCTGGGGATGAGCTATACACTGCAACGACCTCGAGCAAAGGAAGCGCCATGAACCACCGCACCTTCTGGCTGACCGCGAATGACCGCAGCCGCCTGTACGTCAATCAATGGCTGCCGGAAGGCCCGGCCAAGGCCATGATCATGCTGTCCCACGGCATGGCCGAGCACAGCGGGCGTTATGCGCGCCTGGCCGACGCGTTGTGCGCCGCCGGCTATGGCGTGTATGCGCTGGACCAGCGCGGCCATGGCCGCACCGCCGATGAGGGCACGCTGGGCCTCTACGCCGAGAAGGATGGGTGGAACAAGGTGGTCGGCGACCTTGCCAGCCTGAACCAGCACATTGGCCAACAGCATCCGGGGCTGCCGATCATTCTGCTGGGGCACAGCATGGGCAGCTATATCGCCCAGGCCTACCTGGTGCATCACAGCGCCAGCTTGAAGGGCGTGATTCTCAGCGGTTCGAATTTCCAGCCGGTGGCGCTGTACCGCGCGGCCGCCGTGATCGCCCGCCTCGAACGCGCACGCCAAGGCTTGCGTGGGCGCAGTGCACTGATCGAGTTCCTGTCATTCGGCTCGTTCAACAAAGCGTTCAAGCCCAACCGCACGGCGTTTGATTGGCTCAGCCGCGACCCGAATGAAGTCGATAAATACATCAACGACCCGCTGTGTGGTTTCCGCTGCACCAACCAGCTGTGGATCGACTTGCTGGGCGGCTTGCAGCAAATCAGCAAAGCGTCCAATCTCGAACAGATCGTCCCGGGCCTGCCGATCCTGGTGATGGGCGGAGAATGTGATCCGGTGAGTGAAGGCAAGCGTCTCAAAAACCTGGCCCACGCATTGCGCGAAGCCGGCTGCCAGAACCTGCAACTGAATATTTATCCGCAGGCACGCCATGAAGTGTTCAATGAAACCAACCGCGATGAAGTCACTGCGGATGTACTGACGTGGCTAGACCAGACGCTGGCGCTGCACAGCCCGACCCGCTGCGAATGATTTTTCGCCTAAAATCAAACGCTTATCATCAGCCAATTTAATTACCGATTAGCCACAGGATGTACCTTTAGATGACTCAGGTTACCAACACCCCGTACGAAGCCCTCGAAGTTGGCCAGACCGCCAGTTACAGCAAGACCGTCGAGGAGCGCGACATCCAGCTGTTCGCCGCCATGTCCGGTGACCATAACCCCGTGCACCTGGATGCCGAGTACGCCAAGGCGACCATGTTCAAGGAGCGTATCGCCCACGGCATGTTCAGCGGCGCCCTGATCAGCGCGGCCGTTGCCTGCGAGTTGCCTGGGCCGGGCACCATCTATATCGGCCAGCAGATGACCTTCCAGAAGCCGGTAAAAATCGGCGACACCCTGACCGTGCGTCTGGAAATCCTCGAAAAGCTGCCAAAATTTCGCGTCCGCATTGCCACCCGTGTCTTCAACCAGCGCGATGAGCTGGTGGTCGATGGCGAGGCGGAAATCCTCGCGCCACGCAAGCAGCAGGTCGTGACCCTGACCGAGCTGCCGCCGATCAGCATCGGCTGATTGCAGCGTCAAGGTGAATACCAGGCACATGTAGAAGCGGGCTTGCCCGCGAAGACGGTAGGTCAGTCACCTCTCGGTCACTGATACACCGCTTTCGCGAACAAGCCCGCTCCCACATTTGTTACACAGCAGTTGCTACACAACAGGCCTTACGACTGAGCGCGAGCCTGGTTACGCAGGGCTTTCACCTGGTCGTGGTTGCGTTGTGCGCCGTGGAACTGACGCTCAACCAGGTCACGAATACCCAGCAGGTTGTGCTTGTTGATCTTCTCGATCGCTTCCTTGTAAGCCTTCAGTGCGTGGTCTTCACCGCGCTCGGCTTCGTTCAGGACAGCCTCTTCATCTTTACCGGTCACCAGGGACTTCACGTCAACCCAGCCACGGTGCAAGGCGCCGGCAACCGAACCGGAATTTTCCGGGTCGCCGCCCAGGGCTTTCACAGCGGTTTGCAATTCGGCGGCAGCGGTGGCGCAGTCGGTGGAGCGCTTGACGAACAGGGCTTTAAGCTCTGGGTGCTTGATGTCTTCAGCACAGGTAGCGAAGCCTTTCTGGCCGTCTTTGCTGGTCTCGATCAGGTCGTTCAGTACGGAGATCGATTCTTTGTTGATGTCAGTCATTTTTCAATTCCTTGTGCGGGTTAAGAAAGGTGTCTTAGTAATTGCAGCGCCCGTGCCAAGTTTTTGAAAAAGTATTTTTCTTTATTTTTCAATGATTTAAAAATTAATGAACCATCTGTATTTACGTTATTTGCATGATCTGTCATTTGGCCTTCATGCAGAATGCCTGTATTTTCCAAGGTCTCGACTCAAACACTGAAGCCCATGAACCCCGAAAAACTCGAACTGCTGATCACCCGAGAAATGCCCTTCGGCAAATACAAGGGACGGATCATCGCCGACCTGCCCGGCCCCTACCTGAACTGGTTTGCCCGTGAAGGTTTCCCCCACGGCGAGCTGGGCGGTTTGCTGGCCTTGATGCAGGAAATCGATCACAACGGCCTGTCCGAATTATTGGAACCTCTACGCGCAAAACACGGTAAACCCGCCCCTCGCCATTAAGAGCCCACGCCATGCCACGGAATGCCGATAACGAACGTCACTGGCAGGCCATTGCCGAGCGCTATGCGCTGGAATCTGGCCCGATCAATCTGGAGAATGGCTACTTCGGGCGCATGAGCCGCGCGGTCCAAGCGCAGTACCTGGAGCACGTTGCATTTATCAACCGCAGCAACTCGTTGTATGTGCGCCAGCGGTTCGAGCAAGGTCAAAACGTCGATATCCTTCGCCAACTGGCCGGGCTGATTGAGGCCGCCCCGGAGGCGATTGCGTTCACCCGCAATGCCACCGAAGCCTTGCAGTCACTGATCCGCAACTACAACGGCCTGAAACCGGGCGACCAGGTGCTGATCAGCGACCTGGAGTACGACACAGTCAAAGGCGCCATGCGCTGGCTGGCCGGTTATCGGGGTGTCGAGGTGATCGAAATCTCCCATGCCCACCCGGCAAGTTTCGACAGCCTGTTGCAGACTTATCGTGAGACGTTCGCGCAGTACCCGCGCCTGAAGATGATGGCGTTGACCCATGTCACCCACCGCACCGGCCTGGTGATGCCCGTCGAGGCCATTGCCAGGGCCGCGCGCGAGCATGGCATCGACGTCATCCTTGATGGTGCCCACGCGTTGGGCCAGATCGAGTTCAACCTGGCGGCGCTCGGCATTCAGTTTGCCGGCTTCAACCTGCACAAATGGATCGGCGCGCCGTTGACGCTTGGCTTCCTCTATATAGCCCCGGAACGCCTGGCCGATATCGACCCGGACATGGGCGAGTTCCACTACCCCGCCACTGACGTGCGCGCACGCACGCCCTACAGCACGCCGAACTTTCCGGCATTGATGACCTTGCCGCTGGTGCTCGAAGAACATCGCGCACTGGGCGGCTCGGCGGCCAAGGGCGCGCGGGTCAATTACCTGCGCGACTTATGGGTTAGCCAGGTACGGCAGCTGCCGGGGATTGAAGTGCTGACGCCGGACGATCCACGGCTGTATTGCGGGATCACGGCCTTCAAGTTTACGGGCCGGGATCAAGCGGCGATGGCGCAACGGTTGCTCAAGGAGTACGACCTGTTTACCACCACGCGCACGGGTGCGGTGTTTGGCACCTGTATTCGGGTGACGCCGGGGTTGGTGACGTCGGCGGCGGATATCGGTGTACTGGTCAAAGCGATCACTGAACTACACGCGGATTAAAAATGTGGGAGCGGGCTTGTGTGGGAGCGGGCTTGCTCGCGAATACGGTGTGTCAGTCAACGAATATGCCAACTGAACCACCGCATTCGCGAGCAAGCCCGCTCCCACATTAATCGGTGTCGGATGCGCGTTTTTTTCAGGCAAAAAAAAGCGGTACACCGACCAAGTGCACCGCAAAAATGCCGTTAAGCACAGCAACAACGATTCGGTAAATCAGATCAGTCCAGCAGCGCCAACGCCTGTGCGGTGACTTCCTGGATGCGTGCCCAGTCGCCGTTCTTGACCCATTCCGGGTCCAGCATCCAGCTACCGCCCACGCACATGACGTTTTTCAACGCCATGTAGTGTTTGATGTTGGCCGGCCCCACGCCGCCAGTCGGGCAGAACTTCACTTCGCCGAACGGGCCGCCGAGCGCCTTGATGGCCGCCACGCCGCCGCTGACTTCAGCCGGGAACAGCTTGAAGCGGCGATAACCCAGACCGTAGCCTTCCATGATGCCGGAGGCATTGCTGATGCCTGGCAGCAGCGGGATCGGGCTGTGCCCCGAGGCTTCAAGCAGGTCGCGGGTGATGCCGGGGGTGACGATGAATTGCGAGCCGGCCACTTCGGCCGCTTCGAGCATATGACGGTCGAGTACGGTGCCGGCACCGGTGCACAGCTCAGGGCGTTGCTCACGCAGCACCTGAATGGCCTTGAGGCCGAACTCGGAACGCAGGGTCACCTCCAATGCGGTCAAGCCACCGGCAGCCAAGGCATCGGCCAACGGCAGGATGTCCTGTTCGCGGGCGATGGTGATCACCGGCAGGATCCGCGCCTTGGCGCAGAGGCTGTCGATCAGGGCAACTTTATCCGCCATGGACACGGTCGGTTGAGGGCTTTTCATAGCGGCTGATCCTTGGCTCATGGGCACCAGTAAATCTCTAAAGTAGGTTGCAAAAACGCGCGAATCGGCATGGCAGCAACATCGTCACTGGCCAGCGCGGCGCTCAAGGTGGTCAATTTCGAGCTGCCGGAAATCGACAGCACGGTGTAGTGGGCCGAGGCCAGCAGTGCACGACTCATGGTCAGGCGCTGGTGCGGCACGGTCGGCGCCAGCATCGGCCAGCAACGGCGGGTGCCGTCAGCTTTCAATGCTTCGCCCAGGTTCGGGCTGTTGGGAAACAGCGATGCGGTGTGACCGTCATCGCCCATGCCCAGTACCAGCACATCAATGGCTTGCAGCTCGGCCAACTGGCGATCGGCCAATTCGGCGGCGTCTTCCAGATTCGCGGCAACGTTGTACAAGCTCAGGAACGTGGCCTTGGCCGCCGGGCCTTGCAGCAGGTATTTCTTCAGCAGGCCGGCATTGCTGTCGGCATGTTCCACCGGCACCCAGCGCTCATCGGCCAGGGTGACGGTGACGTTGGACCAGTCCAGGTCTTGCTTGGCCAGGTTCTGAAAAAACGCCACGGGGCTGCGGCCACCGGACACCACCAACGTGGCCGCGCCACGGGCGCTGATGGCCGTGCGCAATTGCCCGGCCACGTCATTGGCCAAGCCGTCCGCCAGCAACGTGGGCGAGCGGTACTCATGGGCTGTTACACCCTGAGGCAGTTTCAATTCAGATATCGCCATACCAAGACCTCCCATCCCGCGTGATCAGTGCAATCGAGCTCATCGGCCCCCAGGACCCCGCCGCATAAGGCTTGGGCGCATCACCGGATTTTTTCCACCCGGCAATCAACTGGTCACACCACTTCCACGCGGCTTCGATTTCATCTTTGCGAACAAACAGGTTCTGATTGCCGCGCATCACTTCCAACAACAACCGCTCGTAGGCATCGGGGATCCGCGCGCTGCGATAGGTGTCGGAAAAATTCAGTTGCAGCGGGCCGCTGCGCAGTTGCATGCCCTTGTCCAGGCCCTGCTCCTTGGTCATCACACGCAAGGAAATACCTTCGTCCGGCTGCAGGCGAATGATCAGTTTGTTGCTGATCTGCAGGCGCTGCTCGGGCGCGAAGATGTAGTGGGACGGTTCCTTGAAGTGGATGACAATCTGCGACAGCTTTTGCGGCATGCGTTTACCGGTGCGCAGGTAGAACGGCACCCCGGCCCAACGCCAGTTACGAATATCGGCACGCAGGGCGACGAACGTTTCGGTGTCGCTCTGGGTGTTGGAGTTTTCTTCTTCCAGGTAACCCGGCACCGGTTTGCCGGCGCTGTAACCGGCGATGTATTGGCCGCGTACCACTTGAGTGGTCAACCCTTCCGGACTGATCGGCGCCAGGGCCTTGAGCACCTTGACCTTCTCGTCACGGATGCTGTCGGCGGACAGGTCGGCCGGCGGGTCCATGGCAATCAGGCAGAGCAGTTGCAGCAGGTGGTTCTGGATCATGTCCCGCAGCTGGCCAGCCTTGTCGAAGTAACCCCAACGGCCTTCGATACCGACTTGCTCGGCCACGGTGATTTCCACGTGGGAGATGTAGTTCTGGTTCCACTGGGTTTCGAACAGGCTGTTGGCGAAACGCAGGGCGATCAGGTTCTGGACGGTCTCTTTGCCCAAGTAGTGGTCGATGCGGTACGTGCGGTTTTCCGGGAAAAACTGCGCCACGGCGTCGTTAACCTTGCGCGAGGATTCCAGGTCCGAACCGATGGGTTTTTCCAGCACTACACGGGTGTTTTCCGCCAGGCCGACCTTGGCCAGGTTTTCGCAGATGGCGCCATACACCGCCGCAGGCGTGGCGAAATAGGCGATCAGGCGTTGTTCGACACCGACGTTGGCGGCCAGGGTGGCGTAGTCATCGGCGTTTATGAAATCGACGTGCACGTAGGCCAGGCGTGCGAGGAAGCGCGCTGCCACGGCCTCATCCAGTTCCTTGCCGACGTATTTACGCAGTTCTTTTTCGATATGGGCCAGGTGCTCTTGCTCGGACCCGGCTTCACGGGCCAATGCCAGGATGCGCGTGTCGTCGTGCAGGAGCCCGGCGCCATCGAGTTGGTAAAGTGCAGGAAATAACTTGCGCAGCGCCAGATCACCCAAGGCGCCAAACAGGGCAAAGGTGCAGGGTTCTACGGTTATCAAAGGCATGATGTTTGTTCTTTTATCAAGTTAAGCTACAAATACCTTTTTTCAAGGCATCACTCAAGGAAAAATGTAGTAATAACCACAACATTTTCCCAAAATACGCATTCCGAGTGGTGGTGTTCAGCTACCCTCAGTAGGATAGGCCACCGCAAAGGGCCACTCGTCGATGGGTTACCGCCCTTTATTTGCATCGTCGCCCGAAGGAAAGACTGAATGGACCGCGTGCGAAATCTTCTGGAACAAATCCGGAACCGCCTCGAAGAATTGAACAAGGCTGAGAAAAAAGTCGCCGAGGTCATCCTGCTCAACCCGCAGCAGGCGACCCGCTTCTCTATCGCCGCCCTCGCCCAAGCCGCCTCGGTCAGTGAACCGACGGTCAACCGTTTCTGCCGTTCGTTCGGTGTCAGCGGTTACCCTGAACTTAAATTGCAGCTGGCGCAAAGTTTGGCCAGTGGTGCGGCGTATGTGAGCCGTGCCGTGGAAGCCGATGATAACCCTGAGGCCTACACGCAGAAGATCTTTGGCAGCGCCATTGCCTCCCTGGACAGTGCGTGCCAGGCCCTCGACCCGGCGCTGATCAGCAAGGCCGTGGACCTGTTGATCCAGGCGCGGCAGATCCACTTCTTCGGCCTGGGCGCATCGGCGCCGGTCGCCATGGATGCGCTGCACAAGTTTTTCCGTTTCAACCTGTCCGTGACTGCCCATGCCGATGTACTGATGCAACGCATGATCGCGTCGGTGGCGCATACCGGCGAGCTGTTCGTGATCATTTCCTACACCGGGCGTACCCGTGAGTTGGTGGAAGTGGCGCGTATCGCGCGGGAAAACGGCGCGTCGGTGCTGGGCGTGACCGCCGAAAACTCGCCGCTGGCCAAAGCCAGCACGGTGAGCCTGAACATTCCGTTGCCGGAAGACACCGACATCTACATGCCGATGACCTCGCGGATCATTCAACTGACCGTGCTGGATGTGCTGGCAACCGGCATGACCCTGCGCCGTGGCGTGGATTTCCAGCCGCATTTGCGCAAGATCAAAGAGAGCTTGAATGACAGCCGGTACCCGGTGGGGGATGAGTTTAACTAGCAGGAATCTCTACCAGCAGTACCGGCCCTTTCGCGAGCAAGCCCGCGCCCACATTCGACCGTATGCCAAGGTGGGACCCGGTCAACATGTGGGAGCGCGCTTGCCCGCGATGGCGCCATCAGCAACAGCGCTAAACCCCGGCCCGGGCCTGCAGACTCAAGTGCGCCCTCTCCCCCGGCGCCAGGCTCGCCCCGGCCATCGCCGACTCCACGCACACAAACCCTGACGCCTCGTTAAAGCTCACGCCCAGTAACGGCCGGCTGCCCGGATGCCATACCACGGTGTCGGCGCTGTCGCCGGTGTCGATGCACAGTTCGCGTTGCCAGGCGTGGTCCTTGAGCTGCAATTCACCCTCATGCTGGAACACCCGCTGGCAGCCGCCATCCACTCGCAGCTCACCTTCCTGCTGGCAAACCTGACGGCTGAGCTGGTCATAACCTTGCGCACCGTCAAGCCCAGACAGCGCTATCTCGTCGACGTGACCAATACGCCAATAAGCGTGCAACGCATGGCTCAACTGGCACGGCAACTCGTCCTGGTGCTCGGTGCTCAAGCGCAACTCAAGGGTCTCGCCCAGGTGCGCGTGCAGGTCGACTTGCCAGTCGCACAATTGCAATTGCCAGTGCAGGCGCACACCGTCGTCGTCGGTGCTGCTGTCGAGCAGCTTCCAGTCGATCAGCCGCGCCCAGCCATGGGACGGCCACGCGTTTTCGCTCGGATGGCGCCCATACCACGGCCAGCACACCGGCACCCCACCACGGATGGCGCCGACTTGCGGCCACTTGGCCGCACACCATAGCCAGGGTTTCTGGCCGCGGGGCTGAAAGTGCAGCAATTGCGCGCCCTGACGGCTGAACACCGCCTGGCACAGCGGATGGTCGATCACCAACACATCGCGCATCTGAAAGCGCTCCCAGGCGAACACCGGTTGTTCACGCAGGGATTTGAAAAAGCGTTGCAGCGGATGCTCATGCATGTGCCACGGTCCTGAATATCATCACAGCGCGCCCCAAAAAAAGCGGGTAGCCATGGCTACCCGCAAAATGCGCACAGAGAGAAGGAGCTTATCGCAACAGCGTTAGAACGTAGACTGAATTTTCAGGCCCGCTACCAGCGCGTTGTCGACTTTATCGACGCCACCTGGGTGGGTAACGTATTGCAGGTTAGGACGCACGGTCAGCCAGTTGGTGACGTGGAAGCCGTAGTTGATTTCAGTGTTGTACTCGGTGTCACGCAGCGGCGCGTAGCCCACCTGATCGTAGTCGGTGAAACCACCGGCTGCGTTCAGCAACTCTGCGTTTTTCCTCACGTCCTGGTTGACATGGATGCGGGAGAAGCCGATACCGACGTCATCTTTTGGACGCGCATCGAACGGGCCTTTGTAGACCAGCATCAACGACTGATAGTTGTCGACGAGGTTGGTGTCCTTGTCGTGGAAGGTGGCGTTGGCCGCGATGTTCAGACCGCGCGACGCGTCGCCGTTATGGGTGGTAAGTTGCTGCTGCACAACGCCCCAATAGCCGCTTTTGCTGCTGCGGGTACGGTAAGCCAAGCCTGTGGTGGCAGCATCGTTGCCGTTAACGTCGTCACGTACGTCGCTGGCATCCGCGGCGCTCTTGTAGTAACCCACACGGTATTCGCCCGGCAGGCCATTGACCTTCGGCGACCAGACCAACTCCACCGGAATCACGGTGCCCTTGGTGCCGCTGCCGCTGAGCTTGAAGCCATTGCCGTGCTCAAGCTGCGACGGGTTCTGGTTGTACGCACCAATCTGCGCATACAGCTCAGGCGTGATGTTGTACTTCACGCGGATAGCGGCCTGGGCGACCGGCCAGTTGTACCAGGTGTTTACATAGTTACCCACCTGCGAGCCACAGAACGACAGGTTCTGGAAGTCGCATGGGAAGGTGTTGAAGTCTTCGCCTTCACCGAAGTAACCGAGTTTCACGTCCAGCTTGTTATCGAACATCTGGTGCTGAATCCAGAACTGGGTCAGACGCACCATGTGGCCACGACCATAGACTTCCATCGACGAACTCAGCGTGCCGGCACGCGGGTCACCGATACGGTCGTTGGAGATGTTTTGGCCATTACGGTTGGTCAACTGGATCTTGGCCTGGGTGTTGTCCCAGCCCCACAGCTTTTGCAGATCGAGCGCTACGCCCAGCCCGAACTGGTCGGAGTAACGGCCGGTCTTGTCGTCGTTATAGCCGCCGTGCAGGTTGGCGCCCATTTCCCCTACGTAGTCAGCCTTGATGTCGATACCTTGCTCGATCAGCTTGGTACGCTCGCCACCCCAATCACCGGTCATCCACTTGGAGTCGGCGCTGAATGCATCGGCCGCCATCGCATTGGCGGACAATACCAGGGCTGCTGCTGCTGACAGTTGGCAGATCAGCCGAGTGTTGTTGTGTTGCTTTTTCATCCCTACATCCTCGTCTTTATTGTTATTTAACTGTTTTTATCTAACGCGGGTTACTTTTTTTAACCAAAACAACAAGTTATCTGCTTCAGCGGCCTTTGAATTGGGCCACGTTGTCGGCATGCCCGTGTGCAGGCAATGAGGCAGCAGTGCCCAAGCGTTCGCCGGTTTTGGCGTCGAACAGCAATACCTTGGCCGGGTCGAATTGCAGGGTCAGGGTCTCACCGACCTGCGGTGCAACGTCCGGCGCGAGGCGGCAGCAGACCTTGGTGTCGTTGAGTTGCACAAACACCAACGTGTCCGGACCGGTCGGCTCAGTGACCTGGACTTCGGCACGAATGCTCGACGCCCCATTCGCTTCACCCGTGGCCAGAACAATTTGCTCCGGGCGCAGACCCAGGATCACATCACGATCTTCAAGCCCAGCATCACTCATCCCCAGCGGCAGCTCGCAACGGGCCTGGCCGCTGTCGAGCAGGGCCACCAATTTGCCATCCTTGCGTTGCAGGCGCAGCGGAATGAAGTTCATTGGTGGTGAACCGATAAAGCTTGCCACAAACAGGTTGGCCGGGTCGTTATAGATTTCTTTCGGCGTGCCAAATTGTTGAATGATGCCGTCCTTCATCACCGCCACTTTGTCGCCCAGGGTCATCGCTTCGATCTGGTCGTGCGTGACGTAGACGGTGGTGGTTTTGAGGCGCTGGTGCATCAATTTCATTTCGGTGCGCATCTCGACCCGCAGCTTGGCGTCGAGGTTGGACAGCGGTTCGTCGAACAGGTAGATCTTCGGCCGACGGGCCAGGGCACGGCCCATGGCCACACGCTGTTGCTGGCCACCGGACAGTTGGCCTGGCTTGCGGTTAAGCAGGTGTTCGATCTGCAGCAGCTTGGCCACGCGCGCCACTTCGGCGTCGATGTCCGCCTGAGGCATCTTGCGGATTTTGAGGCCGAACTCGATGTTCTCGCGCACGCTCATGGTCGGGTACAGCGCGTAGGACTGGAACACCATGGCGATGTCACGGTCCTTGGGGCTCATGCCGCTCACATCCTGATCGCCGATCATGATGGCGCCGCCGGTAATGGTTTCCAGACCGGCGATGCAGTTCATCAGCGTGGATTTACCACACCCCGAAGGGCCGACCAGAATCAGGAATTCGCCTTCCTTGATCGACAGTTCGATGTTCTTCAAGGTGTCGGGCAGGCCGGCGCCATAGGTCTTGTTTACATTGCGAAGTTCAAGCGTAGCCATGATTACCCCTTGACCGCGCCGGCCGTAAGGCCGCGCACGAAATACTTGCCTGCGATCACATAGACCAGCAGGGTCGGCAGCCCGGCGATCATCGCCGCCGCCATATCCACGTTATATTCCTTGGCCCCGGTGCTGGTGTTGACCAGGTTGTTCAGCGCCACCGTGATGGGCTGCGAGTCGCCGCTGGAGAACACCACACCGAACAGGAAGTCGTTCCAGATCTGGGTGAACTGCCAGATCAGGCAGACCATGATGATCGGCGTCGACATCGGCAGAATGATCAGCCGGAAGATGGTGAAGAAACCTGCACCGTCCAGTCGCGCTGCCTTGATCAATGCATCTGGAATGCTCACGTAGTAGTTACGGAAGAACAGTGTGGTAAATGCAAGCCCGTAGACCACGTGCACGAACACCAGGCCCGTGGTGGTACTGGCCAGGCCCATCTTGCCGAGGGTGAACGACGCGGGCAGCAGCACGGTCTGGAACGGCAGGAAGCAGCCAAACAACAGCAGGCCGAAGAACAGCTGCGAGCCTTTGAAGCGCCAGAACGACAGCACATAGCCGTTCAACGCACCGATGGCGGTGGAGATCAGTACGGCCGGTACGGTGATCTTGATCGAGTTCCAGAAGTAGCCGTCTACAGTGGCCCAGGCCTTGACCCAGCCAATGCCGGTGACCACGGTCGGCCAGCTCAGCAGGTTGCCGGTGCTGATGTCTTCCGGGGTCTTGAAGCTGGTCAGCAGCATCACCACCAGCGGTACCAGGTACAGCAACACAGCGAGGATCAGCACCGTGTAGATCGCGATGCGACTCAGGCTGATGGAAGGTTTGGAAGCGAGACTAGTCATTACGCTTGGTCCTCAGCTCGGAGTACAGGTAAGGCACGATGATCGCGAGGATCGCGCCGAGCATCAGGATTGCACTGGCCGAGCCCATGCCCATCTGGCCACGACTGAAGGTGAACGAGTACATGAACATGGCAGGCAGGTCGGACGAGTAGCCCGGGCCACCGGCCGTCATTGCGGCAACCAGGTCAAAGCTCTTGATCGCAATGTGCGCCAGGATCATCACCGCACTGAAGAACACCGGACGCAGGCTTGGCAGCACCACACTCCAGTAGATGCGCGGCAGGCTGGCACCGTCGATCTGGGCGGCACGGATGATCGACTGATCAACGCCGCGCAGGCCGGCGAGAAACATCGCCATGATGAACCCGGAGGCTTGCCATACAGCAGCAATCACCAGGCAGTAGACGACACGGTCGGGGTCGATCAGCCAGTCCAGGCGGAAGCCTTCCCAGCCCCAGTCACGCAGGAGTTTGTCCAGGCCCATGCCCGGGTTGAGCAGCCATTTCCAGGCGGTACCGGTCACGATCATCGAGAGCGCCATCGGGTACAGGTAAATGGTGCGGATAAAACCTTCGCGGCGGATTTTCTGGTCGAGGAAAATCGCCAGGGTCACGCCAATCACAAGGGTGATGCCGATAAACATCCCGCCGAAAACAGCCAGGTTCTTGCTCGCTACCCACCAGCGGTCGTTGTCGAACAACCGCGCGTATTGCGCAAGGCCTGCCCATTTGTAGCTTGGCAGGAACGTGGACGTGGTGAACGACAGCACGAACGTCCACAGGATGTAGCCATAAAAGCCCACCAGCACGATGAACATGCTGGGCGCCAGCACCAGTTTAGGGAGCCAGCGCTGCAGTGCATCGAACGGCGAGGCCTTGCTGAACACAGCAACAGAACTCATGGGAAAATCCAGTACAGGGAAAAAGGACTACAAGAGCCTGCCTTGTGAGGGGTCAGGGGGTTTCCCCTCACAAGGACCAGCCGTGCTAACCGTTACTTGGCAGACTTGATCGCAGCGCCGAGTTTCTTGGCGGTGTCGGCCGGGTCGGCTTTCGGGTCGTTGATGAAGTTGGTCACGACATCAAAGAACGCACCTTGGACCGCCAGGGTAGTGGCCATGTTGTGCGCCATACTTGGCTGCAGGCCGCCAGTCTGGGCGTCGGCAAGGAAGTCCTTAGCGGCGGTCTGGGCGCAGGAGTCGAAGCCGAGCTTGTCCATTTCATGGAGCATGTCGTTACGAACCGGGATCGAGCCTTTGTTGATGCTGAAGACTTTCTGGAAGTTTTCACCCAACACGACTTTGGCGATGTCCTGTTGACCGGCCTGAGTGCCCTTGTCTTTCACCTTGAACACCGCCAGGGAGTCGATGTTGTAGGTGAAGGCTTTGTCGGTGCCCGGGAAGGCTACGCACTCGTAGTCTTTGCCGGCGACTTTCTTGGCGGCGGTCCACTCGGACTTGGCCCAGTCACCCATGATCTGCATACCGGCCTTGCCGTTGATGACCTTGCCGGCTTCGAGGTTCCAGTCCTGGCCTTTGCCATCGACGTCCATATAGGTCGCGACTTTCTTCAGCTCGGTCAGGGCCTTGACCATTTGCGGGCCGGTCAGCGCATCGTTATCCAGGTCGACCAGGGCTTTCTTGTAGCCATCGGCACCCATCACCGACAGAACGACGGCTTCAAATACGGTGCTGTCCTGCCAAGGCTGGCCACCGTGGGCAAGCGGAATGAAGCCTGCGGCCTTGAGCTTGTCGCCCGCTGCGTAGAACTCTTCGAGGGTGGTCGGGTTCTTGGTGATACCGGCTTTCTTGAAGACTTCCGGGTTGATCCACAGCCAGTTCACGCGGTGGATGTTGACCGGTACGGCAACGTAGTTACCTTCGTACTTCACGGTATCGGAGACTTTCTTGTCGAGCAGCGAGTCCCACTTTTCTTCTTTGGCGACGTCTTTGAGCACGTCAGTGTCGAGCAAGCCAGTGGACGCCCATTCCTGGATGTCCGGACCTTTGATCTGGGCAACGCCTGGCGGGTTGCCGGCCACTGCGCGGCTTTTCAGTACGGTCATGGCAGTGGCGCCACCGCCACCTGCAACGGCACCGTCTTTCCAGGTGAAGCCGTCTTTCTCAACTTGGGCCTTCAGGACATCTACTGCCGCTTTCTCACCGCCAGAGGTCCACCAATGCACAACTTCAACCGTCCCTTTCGAGTCGGCGGCAAATGCACTGAGGGGAAACAACGAGGCAATGGAAATAGCAACGGCGAGGCGATTAATCGCGTTCATCTGAGTACCTTTTCTTGTTGTTATGCATGCAAGTCTAGAGCTTGCGCTGCACGGAGTTTAAACATGGATTTTTAAGGCGCAGGTAACAAAGGGACGCACAAATGTCACCAGCTGGTGACATTCATGCCCGCTCCGATGGCACTGGCCATGCTGGGTGCCAAGGGTAGCGCAGGCAGCAATACCGCTTGCCAGGCATGGTACAGGTCCGGCTTGCCACCCCAGATCTTGCTGCTGGGCTGGTTGCGCGGGCTAAGTTCGTGGTGCCAACTGCCGTGTAGACGGTCGATAAAGTGCGTTTCGCAAAACTCCCAAAAGCACCGATACCAGGTTTCGTAATGCCGTTCGCCCGTACGTTTGAGCAACGCCTGGGCAGCGGCGCTGGCTTCGGCGTGAGTCCAATGCAGGCGCTCGCGCACCACCGGGCGATGGTTCCAATCCAGGGTGTAGACGATGCCGGGAGCACCGTCCACGGCCCAGGCGTACTCACAGGCGCTGGCGAACAAGCCCTTGGCGTCGTTCAACAGCCACTCCGGCGTTGCCAGTCCGGCCTGCAGGCGTGCCGCTTCCAAATGCAGCACCAAGCGCGCCCACTCAAAGCCATGGCCTGGGGTGATGCCATAGGGGCGAAAACCGTCGGCGGGGTTGTCCTCGTTGTAGCCGAGCAAGGGTTTCCACTGCGCGTCAAAATGCTCGATTACCATGAACCGGTTACCGGCAGCGTGCGTGTGGATGACGCGCTCGACGATGCGCAACGCGCGGTCCAGCCAGCGCGTGTCGCCGGTCACATCAGCCAGGGCCAGAAACGCTTCGGTGGCGTGCATGTTGCTGTTGGCGCCGCGATAGGCCTCGACAGCGCTCCAGTCCTGGGCAAACGATTCGAGCATTACGCCCTCCTCCTCGCTCCAGAAAAACTGGTCGATGATGTGCACGGCGTCGTTCAACAGGCTCTGTGCACCGGGCGCGCCGGCCACCACCGCAGAACTCGCGGCCAGGGCCACGAAAGCGTGCAGGTAGGCGGCTTTGCCACGGTTGCCATCCAGGGCATTGGGGGCAGCGAACCAACCGCCGTGCTCAGGATCGCGCAACGGGCCGCTGAGGGCCGCAACGCCATGCGCCACCCGCTCGGCGTAGCCGGGCAAGCCCATGGCATGGGCCATGGCGAAGCTGTGGGTCATGCGGGCGGTGTTCATGGTTTCGGCGTGGGCGTCGGCCGGCAAGTGGCCTTTGTCGTCCAGATTGCCGAAGCCGTCCGGCAGGCGCGAGGCTTTGGCGAATGACAGCAGGCGCTGGCCTTCGCTGGCAAGCCAGGCGTGATGGGCAGGTGCGTTCAGCCAACTGCTGGCAGGCAGTGGTTGCGTGGTCATGGGTAGCCCTTTTTATTTTTTGTGGGATGACCGGAGTCTAAACAAGGGCGAGGTAGGGGCAAGTAACGAAGGGGATGGGAAATGTCACCATCCGGTGACATTTCCGGTGCAGCGCTTACTGACCGAGCGGCGTAACGGCTGCCGGCGCATTCAGGCGCTGATTCAGGTTCTGCACCTGGCTCTGCAACGTGGTGATGTTACGGGTGGTCTGGATACGGAACACGTCGAACTCTTTATTGGTCGGCGCATCGCTATTGGCAGGCTGGTTGTCCTGCGCGCTCTTGAGGACCACAAGGTCCTGCTCCAGGCGCGCAATGGCGGCGCTCGGATTGCCCTGCTTCTTCAGGGCCGCCACGTCGGCGGACAACTCCTTGACGTCGCCTTGTGCCGCCTTGAGGCTGGCCACGGCGTCCGTCAGGGCCTGCACCTGGCCCTGCAGCTTGGCGTTCGCACTCGACAGTTCGGTAGTGCTGGCGCTCATCTGCGCCAGGCGTTGATCGAGCACGGTTGCCTGACCGGCGACGCCGACCTGTTGCTTGCCTTGCTCCAGCAACTGGGTCTCCAACTGCTTGATCTGCTGCTTGAGCGCTTCGCTGCCGTTGTTCACGCTGGCTTCGCTGGCCACTACCTTGCCGGAAATGTCCTGCAGGCGCCCTGCCGCTTCTTCGCTGATACGCGCAAAGCTTTCCTGGGTGGCGACCAACTGCTGACCCATCAAGGAAATTTGCTGGAAGCTCCACCAGGCAAGGCCCGCGAAGGCGATCAGCAGTGCGCCGACCAAGGCCCAGAGCGGGCCAGTGCTGGCGCTCTTGACCTTGACCACCGGCGTAGTGCGCGAGCGCACGGACGTGGCGGGAGACGGCTCGAAATCATCGTCGTCCCCGAGATCGGCCCGCAGGCTGGGAACATTGTCGAAATCGTCTTTAGCATCGTTACGCATGAATCAACCCTGAATCGGTGAGATGGCGACCTGAAAAGCCGAGCGAGCGGAGTATAAACCCCGTTCGCACCGCACTGATCGACCGGGAACCGCGAATTCGGTTCCCGATGTGTTGCCGGTTGTGAGCTTACTTAAGCCCCGGGTCCTGAGCTTTCCACCAACTGCAAAACTCGTCGAGGGCAGTCCACAGGCTGACTTTGGGCTCATAGTCGAGATAATGCCTCGCGCGGCTGATATCGAGGGTGAAATCTTTGTTCATCACTTGCATGCCCAGCCGCGACAAGGCTGGCTCCGGACGCCCCGGCCACATCGCACAGAATGCCTCGTTCAGCGCAGCCACGCTGTAGGACAGGCCGTAGGACCGATAACGAGTAACCTGGGGCATGTCCATTTGGCGCATCACGTAGTTCACTACATCCCACACCGGCACCGGGGTGCCATTGCTGATGTTGTAGGCCTTGCCCAACGCCGAGCCGGTCGCCAGCAAACTGCTGAGCAAGGCCTCATTGAGGTTATGCACACTGGTGAAGTCGACCTTGTTCAAGCCGTCGCCGACGATGGCCAGGCGGTTCTTGCGCTGCATTTTCAGCAACCGCGGGAAGATGCTCATGTCTCCGGCCCCGGTGACAAAACGCGGGCGCAGGGCCAGCACTTCAAGGCCGAACTCCTGGGCACCGAACACCTTCTGTTCCGCCAGGTATTTAGTCGCGGCGTAAGGATGTTTGAAGCGCTTGGGCACCTGTTCTTCGGTCAGCCCCACGTGGTCGCGGCCGTCAAAGTAGATCGACGGCGACGACAGGTGTACCAGGCGCCCGACCCGCTGTTTAAGGCAGGCCTCGACAACGTTTTCGGTGACCAGCACGTTGCCCTGATGGAAGTCCTGATACTTGCCCCACAACCCGACGGCACCGGCGCAATGCACGACGGCCTCGACATCACGGCACAGTTCGCGCACCAGGTCGGCATCATTCAAATCACCCTGGATAAACTCGGCGCCGCGCCGTACCAGGTGCTCTACACCCTCGGCGCGTCGCCCGTTGACCCGCACGTCCAGGCCCTGCTCCAGGGCGAAACGCGCAAAGCGTCCGCCGATGAAGCCGCTTGCGCCGGTGACCAGAATCTTCATGTATTACTCCGTGTTCTTTCGTTTTTCATCGCTGTTGCCTTGACGCACGCCATCACTCCAACGGCACCAACCACTGGCCACACGCCTGGGCCAAATGGTCGGTCAACAGGCCCAACAATTGCCCGCCGCTGCGCCAATGATGCCAGTACAGCGGCACATCGATGGGCTTATCTGGCAATAACTCCACCAAAACGCCGGTTTGCAGTTGGTCGCGCACCTGTAATTCGGGCACGAGACCCCAGCCCAGACCGGCTTCAGTCAAACGAATAAAGCCTTCAGACGACGGGCATAAATGGTGCTCGAAACCACCATCCACCCCCAGCGAAGCCAGGTAACGGTGCTGCAGGAAATCATCCGGGCCGAACACCAGCGCCGGCGTTCGGGCCAATTGATCGGCACGCACACCCTGCGGAAAATGCCGAGCAATAAACGCCGGGCTGGCCAGCGCCCGATAACGCATGGCGCCGAGCAACAGACTACGCGCGCCGGCCACCGGGCGTTCACTGGCGCAGATGCAGGCGGCCACTTCCCCGGCGCGCATGCGTTTGAGGCCGACGGTCTGGTCTTCCACCACCAGGTCGAGCAACAAATGCTGCTCGGCGCAAAAGCCGCTGACCGCCTCGGCCCACCAGGTGGCAAGGCTGTCGGCATTCAGGGCGATGCGCAGGCGTTCGGGCATGCCCTCGTCGTCCAGCGCCGGCACCTGGCTTTGCAGGTCGCGCTCAAGCAAGCGTACTTGTTGCACATGGTTGAGCAGGCGCCGACCGATATCGGTGGGTGTCGGTGGAGTAGCCCGCACCAGCACCGGCTGGCCAATGCGCGCCTCGAGTAACTTGATGCGCTGGGAGATTGCCGACTGCGACAGGCCCAGTACCTGGGCACCCCGTTCGAAGCCAGCCTGTTCCACCACCGCCGCGAGGGCAGAAAGCAATTTATAGTCGAACATCAGTTTCTCTAATGGGCGATCAGCAATATTTGTTTTTCTTATACAGCCTGCCCGGTAAGAATGACCAGCATGGCTTCTCTCTTTATTAAGGATCTTTCACATGGCTGGCGAAACCGCCCTGGCAACCCTGCTGCGCAGCATGAGCCCGCAACTCAATGACGGCGATTATGTGTTCTGCACCCTGCCCGACCACCGCATTCCGGCAGGTTGCGAGGTGATTGGCAGCTTTCGCGAGCAGGAAGGCCTGACGCTGATTCTGGAGCGTCAGCAGGCGCAGCAGGCCGGTCTGGCGTTCGATTACGTTGCCGCCTGGATCACTCTGAAGGTGCATTCCGCCCTGGAAGCCGTAGGCCTGACGGCGGCATTCGCCAGTGCACTGGGCAACGCCGGCATCAGTTGCAACGTGATTGCCGGCTATTACCACGACCACCTGTTTGTCGGCCGCGCCGATGCCGAGCGGGCCATGAATGTATTGCGCCAACTGGCAGCGGACGCGGAGTAAATCCTATGTGGCAAAGCTATACGAACGGACTGCTGGTGGCCCTGGGCCTGATCATGGCGATCGGCACGCAGAACGCCTTCGTCCTGGCGCAGAGTCTGCGCCGTGAACATCACCTGCCGGTCGCGGCATTGTGCATCGTGTGCGATGCAATTCTGGTGGCGGCCGGGGTATTTGGCCTGGCGACCGTACTGGCGCAAAACCCACTGTTGCTGGCGATTGCCCGCTGGGGCGGCGCGGCGTTCCTGTTGTGGTATGGCACCCTGGCGCTGCGTCGGGCGTGTTCCAGGCAAAGCCTGGAACACGGGCAACACCTCAAGGTGCGTTCATTGCGCGCCGTGCTGCTCAGCGCCCTGGCGGTGACACTGCTCAACCCCCATGTCTATCTGGACACCGTGTTGTTGATCGGCTCGCTGGGGGCTCAACAAACCGAACCCGGTGCTTACGTGGCAGGTGCCGCCAGCGCTTCGTTCCTGTGGTTTGCCACGCTGGCGTTCGGCGCGGCGTGGTTGGCGCCCTGGCTGGCACGCCCGGCAACATGGCGCCTGCTGGACCTCTTGGTGGCGGTGATGATGTTCAGCGTGGCCTACCAACTGATCAGTGCTTGATGAATATTCCAAAACGCTCTGGAACCTCTATCCCACACAGTTGTTGCGTGGTTTTGCCGCAACCCCGGTGCTATGATCCGGACCCTGCGCCGCAAAGAGTACAAACTCCCCGGCGCTTGTTTGGCCGCCCGTGATCGGCCTTGCGCTCACCGCAACTGACCTGATTAGGAGAATCATCATGGCTTTCGAATTGCCGCCGCTGCCCTACGCACACGATGCCCTGCAGCCGCACATCTCCAAGGAAACCTTGGAGTACCACCACGACAAGCACCACAACACCTATGTCGTGAACCTGAACAACCTGGTGCCAGGCACCGAGTTCGAAGGCAAGACCCTGGAAGAGATCGTCAAGTCTTCCTCAGGCGGTATCTTCAACAACGCCGCTCAGGTCTGGAACCACACTTTCTACTGGAACTGCCTGGCGCCAAACGCTGGCGGTCAACCGACCGGCGCACTGGCTGAGGCGATCAACGCGGCTTTCGGTTCGTTCGACAAGTTCAAAGAAGAGTTCACCAAGACTTCCGTCGGCACCTTCGGTTCCGGCTGGGGCTGGCTGGTGAAAAAAGCTGACGGTTCCCTGGCCCTGGCCAGCACCATCGGCGCCGGCAACCCGCTGACCAGCGGCGACACCCCGCTGCTGACCTGCGACGTCTGGGAACACGCTTACTACATCGACTACCGCAACGTGCGTCCAAAGTATGTGGAAGCGTTCTGGAACCTGGTCAACTGGAAGTTCGTGGCTGAGCAGTTCGAAGGCAAGACCTTCACTGCCTAAGTAGCGCTTGCAGTAGAAAGAGCCCGGCAATTGCCGGGCTTTTTTATGGGAGATTTCCGCTAACCGCCAAGGACACATGGAACTGGCCAGCAGGCTTCGCCACTCAGGTATCGAGAGGCCCGTCGCCTCCTTTTCCATCCACTTCGGAGATTTCAGCATGATCGAATTAGCAGCATTGGGTGCCCTGGCCCCCGTCGCCGCAACCGCCCTGCCACTGGCCGCAAAAGCCGCAGAGGCCGGTATCAAGGTCGCAAGCGACGTAGCGAGTAAAACGGTGGAATTCGCCAAGGAAGCGGTAAACCAAGGCTCGCAGATCACGTTTTAAGCCGTACGACCCCCATCGGTACCAGAGCGGCGGACACCGATCCGTCGCCCTTCCAACAACCCCCGCCAACACCCTCGCCCTCTTCTCCATCAATGTCCCTTTGACTGCCATCACCAGATTGCCAATACTCATGGCATATTGAGGCCACCCGCATGGAACAAGGAATGCCCCTTTGAAGCTGGAACTCAAAAACAGCTTGTCGGTGAAGTTGCTACGGGTTGTGCTGCTGTCGGCATTGATCGTGGGCGTTGCGCTGAGCGTGGCGCAGATCGTGTTTGATGCCTACAAGACGCGCCAGGCCGTGGCCGGTGATGCCCAGCGCATCCTCGACATGTTTCGCGACCCGTCTACCCAGGCCGTGTACAGCCTGGACCGCGAAATGGGCATGCAGGTGATTGAAGGCCTGTTTCAGGACGACGCCGTGCGCATGGCTTCCATCGGCCACCCCAACGAAACCATGCTCGCGGAAAAAAGCCGCCCGTTGCAGCAATCGCCCACCCGCTGGTTAACCGACCTGATTCTTGACCAGGAGCGTACATTTACCACCGCGCTGGTCGGCAAGGGCCCCTATAGCGAATATTACGGCGACCTGAGCATTACCCTGGACACGGCCACCTACGGCAAAAGCTTCATTGTCAGTTCGGTGATCATCTTTATTTCCGGCGTGCTGCGCGCCCTTGCCATGGGCCTGGTGCTGTACCTGGTCTATCACTGGCTGCTGACCAAGCCGTTGTCGCGGATTATCGAGCACTTGACCGCGATCAACCCGGACCGGCCCAGCGAGCACAAGATCCCGCAGATCAAGGGTCACGAACGCAACGAACTGGGGCTGTGGATCAACACTGCCAACCAGTTGCTCGAATCCATCGAGCGCAATACCCACTTGCGCCATGAGGCGGAATCCAGCCTGCTGCGCATGGCCCAGTATGACTTTCTCACCGGCCTGCCCAACCGCCAGAAGCTGCAGGAGCAACTGGACAAGATCCTGATCGACGCCGGTCGCCGGCAACGCCGTGTGGCGGTGTTATGCGTCGGGCTGGACGACTTCAAAAGCGTCAATGAGCAGTTCACTTACCAGGCCGGCGACAAATTATTGCTGGCCTTGGCCGACCGTCTGCGTGCTCACAGCGGTCGTCTCGGCGCCCTCGCCCGCCTCGGCGGCGACCAGTTCGCCATGGTGCAGGCCGATATCGACCAGCCCTACGAGGCGGCCGAACTGGCGCAAAGCATCCTGGACGACCTGGAAGCGGAATTCGCCCTCGATCAGGACCATATTCGCCTGCGCGCCACCATCGGCATCACCTTGTTTCCGGAAGACGGCGACAGCACCGAAAAGCTGCTGCAAAAAGCCGAACAGACCATGACCCTGGCCAAGAGCCGCTCACGCAACCGCTATCAGTTCTACATCGCCAGCGTCGACAGTGAAATGCGCCGACGCCGCGAGCTGGAAAAAGACCTGCGCGACGCCCTGAGCCGTGACCAGTTCCACCTGGTGTATCAGCCGCAAATCAGCTACCGCGACCACCGCGTGGTCGGTGTGGAAGCGCTGATTCGCTGGCAGCACCCGGAACACGGCCTGGTGCCGCCGGACTTGTTTATCCCGCTGGCGGAACAGAACGGCACCATTATCCCGATTGGCGAATGGGTGCTCGACCAGGCCTGCCGCCAGTTGCGCGAATGGCATGACCTGGGCTTCACCGAGTTGCGCATGGCGGTCAACCTGTCGACCGTGCAGTTGCACCACACCGAGTTGCCGCGGGTGGTCAACAACCTGATGCAGATCTACCGCCTGCCACCCCGCAGCCTTGAGCTGGAAGTGACCGAGACCGGCCTGATGGAAGACATCAGCACCGCTGCCCAACACTTGCTGAGCCTGCGTCGTTCCGGGGCGCTGATCGCCATTGATGACTTCGGTACCGGCTACTCATCCCTGAGCTACCTGAAAAGCCTGCCGCTGGACAAGATCAAGATCGACAAGAGCTTTGTTCAGGACCTGCTCGATGACGACGACGATGCAACCATCGTGCGCGCCATCATCCAACTGGGCAAAAGCCTCGGCATGCAGGTGATTGCCGAAGGCGTGGAAACCGCCGAGCAGGAGGCTTACATCATTTCCGAGGGCTGCCATGAGGGCCAGGGCTACCACTACAGCAAACCGCTGCAAGCCCGCGAGTTAGCGGCTTATTTGAAGCAGTCCGAACGCAACAACGCGGCGATTCTCTGACCCGGCAAAACGATACCAAATATTTCCCTCGTATAAACCTTTACACAAAATGCAAATCTTTCGCATTATGTCGCAGTTTTTGCGCTCCCCCGCGCGCCCTATCAACAACCGAAGCAGGATGTTCGCCATGATTCGTATGCCCCTGGCCACCGCCAGTCTGCTGGCCATTGCCATTTCTCTCGCCGGTTGCGGCGAAGGTAAAGACAAGGCCGCCGCGCCGACCCCGGCTGCCAGCACCACCGCTCCAGCCGCTGCCACGCCTGCCGGCCAGGTCGACGAAGCGGCCGCCAAGGCTGTGGTCGCGCATTACGCTGACATGGTGTTCGCGGTGTACAGCGACGCGCAATCCACTGCAAAAACCCTGCAAACCGCGATCGACACCTTCCTCGCCAACCCGGACGAGCAAACCCTGAAAGCCGCCCGTACCGCTTGGATCGCCGCTCGCGTGCCATACCTGCAAAGCGAAGTGTTCCGTTTCGGTAACACCATCATCGACGACTGGGAAGGCCAGGTTAACGCCTGGCCCCTGGACGAAGGCCTGATCGATTACGTCGACAAATCCTACGAGCACGCACTGGGCAACCCTGGCGCCAACGCCAACATCATTGCCAACAACGAGATCCAGGTCGGCGAAGACAAGGTCGACGTCAAAGACATCACCCCGGAAAAACTCGCCAGCCTCAATGAGCTGGGCGGTTCCGAAGCCAACGTCGCCACCGGCTACCACGCCATCGAATTCCTGCTTTGGGGCCAGGACCTCAACGGCACCGGCCCTGGCGCGGGCAATCGCCCGGCGTCGGACTACATGACCGGCGACGGTGCAACCGGCGGTCACAACGAGCGCCGTCGCACCTACCTGCGCGCGGTGACTCAGCTGCTGGTCAGCGACCTGGAAGAAATGGTCGGCAACTGGAAGCCCAACGTCGAAGACAACTACCGCGCCACCCTGGAGGCAGAACCTGCCACCGACGGCCTGCGCAAAATGTTGTTCGGCATGGGCAGCCTGTCCCTGGGCGAGCTGGCCGGTGAACGCATGAAGGTGTCCCTGGAAGCCAACTCGCCGGAAGACGAACAGGATTGCTTCAGCGACAACACCCACAACTCGCATTTCTACGACGCCAAGGGCATCCGCAACGTCTACCTGGGCGAGTACACCCGCACCGACGGCAACAAGATGACCGGCCCAAGCCTGTCGTCGTTGGTGGCCAAGGCTGACCCGGCGGCCGACGCGGCGCTGAAAGCTGACCTTGCGGCCACTGAAGCGAAGATTCAGGTCATGGTGGATCACGCCAATAACGGTGAGCATTACGACCAACTGATTGCTGCGGGTAACGATGCGGGCAACCAGATCGTGCGTGACGCGATTGCGGCACTGGTCAAGCAGACCGGGGCGATTGAAACAGCGGCGGGCAAACTGGGGATCAGCGACTTGAACCCGGACAGTGCTGATCACGAGTTCTGATCAGTGCTGGATTAAATGAGGCGACCTTCGGGTCGCCTTTTTTGTGCCTGCCTTCCAGGCCTCGTAAAACGCCACAGAGCTTGTGTGGGAGCGGGCTTGCTCGCGAATACGGCGTGTCAGCCAATGGATTGCTCACTGAACCACCGCCTTCGCGAGCAAGCCCGCTCCCACATTTTACCGCGTCGCCTTTGAGCCCTCGAATTACGCAGGTAGAATGGCGCCTTTAATCGTCACCCCGAGCACATTTCATGGCGTTGCCGACCCTACGCATCATCGGTTTCATCATCGGCATCTTCCTGATCACACTCGCGATCGCCATGGTCGTCCCGATGGCCACCCTGGTGATATTCGAACGCACCAGCGACCTGCCCTCGTTCCTCTGGGCCAGCCTGATTACCTTCCTCGCCGGCCTGGCCCTGGTGATCCCCGGCCGCCCCGAACACATACACCTGCGCCCTCGGGACATGTACCTGCTGACCGTCAGCAGTTGGCTGGTGGTCTGCATCTTCGCCGCGCTGCCGTTTTTGCTGACCCAACACATCAGTTACACCGACTCGTTTTTTGAAAGCATGTCGGGCATCACCGCCACCGGCTCCACCGTGTTGAGCGGGCTGGACAGCATGTCCCCCGGCATTCTGATGTGGCGCTCGCTGCTGCACTGGCTTGGTGGCATCGGCTTTATCGGCATGGCGGTGGCGATCCTGCCGCTGCTGCGCATCGGTGGCATGCGCCTGTTCCAGACCGAATCGTCGGACCGCTCGGAAAAGGTCATGCCGCGCTCGCACATGGTGGCGCGGCTGATCGTGGCAACGTATGTCGGCATCACCATCCTTGGCAGCCTGGCGTTCTGGTGGGCCGGGATGGGCTTGTTCGATGCAATCAACCACGCGATGTCGGCGATCTCCACCGGTGGTTTTTCGACCTCCGATGAATCCCTGGCCCACTGGAAACAACCGGCTGTGCACTGGGTTGCCGTGGTCGTGATGATCCTCGGCAGCTTACCGTTCACGCTGTACGTCGCCACCTTGCGCGGCAATCGCCGGGCGCTGATCAAGGATCAGCAGGTGCAAGGCTTGCTCGGGCTATTGATCGTGACCTGGCTGGTCCTCGGCACCTGGTACTGGTGGACGACCAATTTGCATTGGCTCGACGCCCTGCGCCATGTGGCGGTTAACGTCACCTCCGTGGTCACCACCACCGGCTTTGCGCTGGGGGACTACAGCATCTGGGGCAACTTCTCACTGATGTTGTTTTTCTACTTGGGCTTTGTCGGCGGCTGCTCGGGTTCTACGGCGGGCGGGATCAAGATCTTCCGGTTCCAGGTCGCGTATATCCTGCTCAAGGCCAACTTGAATCAGTTGATTCACCCGCGCGCCGTGATCAAGCAGAAGTACAACGGCCACCGTCTCGACGAAGAGATCGTGCGCTCGATTCTGACTTTCTCGTTTTTCTTCGCCATCACCATCTGTGCAATCGCACTGGCCCTTTCGCTGCTGGGGCTGGACTGGATGACCGCGTTGACCGGCGCCGCCAGTACCGTATCGGGTGTAGGCCCGGGCCTGGGCGAAACCATCGGCCCGGCCGGTAACTTCGCCAGCCTGCCGGACGCCGCGAAGTGGATCTTGTCGTTCGGCATGCTGCTGGGGCGACTGGAGATTATTACAGTCTTTGTTCTGTGCATCCCGGCGTTTTGGCGCCACTGACAGTCGGCGCTTCCAGCAACCGCGCCCGGTACTCGCCGGGCGTGGTGTCGAACCAGCGGCGAAACGCGCGGAAGAAATTGCTTGGGTCGGCAAACCCCAACAGGTAGGCAATCTCCAGCAACGTCATGCTCGGCTGCGCGAGGTACTGCTCGGCGAGTTCGCGGCGCGTGTCGTCGAGCAACGTCTGGAAACTGGTGCCCTCTTCCTGCAAACGCCGCTGCAAGGTGCGCTGGGACAAGTGCAAGGTCTGGGCGACCACTTCACGCTTGGGTTCGCCCTGAGGGAGCAGACGGCACAACACCTGGCGCGCCTTGTGGGTCACGCGGCTCTCGGAAAACCGTGCCAGGTACTCACCGGCAAACCGATCGTGCAACAGCGCCATGGCCTCGTTGGCCGTGGGCAGCGGTGCATCCATGTCAGCCTGGTCGAAAATCAGCGCGTCATACGGCGCACTGAACTCCAAAGGGGCGTGGAAGGCTTGCTTGTAGGGCGCGAGGTCCGCCGGTGGCTCACCTTGTAACATCACCTTGCGCGGGTGCAGGGTGCGCCCGGTCAACCAGCCGCACAGCGCCAGTGCGCTGGCCAGCGAGGCTTCGGTGCTTTGTCGGGTAGGCGGCAGGTGATCGCCGTGCACCGTCAAAATCAGCGCATAGCCTTCAGGTAAAAGTCGGAAACTCAGGTCGGCGCTTTCGGCAATGATCCGTTGGTAACGCACCAGGCGCATAAAGCCTTCCGCCAGGGTGTTGCTGGACATCAAGGCATAACCGGCGACATGAAACGACGCCGGGCGCACCACCTTGCCCATGTTCAGGCCGATCGCCGGGTTCCCCGACAGCTCCACCGCACGTTGCCAGAGACGGGTCATGGAGTCCTGGGGGAAACGCGCATCGGGGTCACTGAGGGCGGCGTAGTCCAGGCCGAGTTGCTTGAACAAGACGCGGCAGTCCAGCCCGTCCATTTCCAACGCCTTGACTATCCCCATCGCCCAGCTTGCAGAAGTTGTTCGTTCGCTCATGGCGTCTTCTTAAAAAAGCAGGCTTAAACGGCAGCCAGGAAGCCAAGGATACTAAAGTGGCATCTATTGTCACTGGCTGTTACCACTGCTCACTCTAGACTCAAATAAGCTCCCCGCCGAACATCTGTTGGGCGGCACAACCACCCAAGGGCCGGCCATCGTGGAAAACATCAAACAATTCAATAGCTTTGCCGAATTCTACCCTTACTACCTGAGCGAACATGGCAACAGCACCTGCCGGCGCCTGCATTTTATCGGCACGACCCTGGTGATCGGCATTCTGGCGTATGCCATCGGCCGCGGTTCATTGGGCCTGCTGCTGGCGTTGCCCATCGCGGGTTACAGCTTTGCCTGGATCGGCCATTTCTTCTTCGAAAAGAACCGCCCGGCCACGTTTCAACACCCGCTCTACAGTTTGCTGGGCGATTTTGTGATGTACCGCGACATGATTTTGGGCAAGGTGCCTTTCTAACCTTTCACGGTGCCGTCTTGAATACGGCGCCATTTCAAGGTGTGACCTCTTGTCACTTGTGTGAAAGCATGAAAATTCGTACATCAGCGGACATAAAATTCTTTTTGTCATTTTCAGTGTTGTATCCTGCCAAGGCTTTTTGAGAGCGCGGAATCACCTGCGATTGAAAAAACAGATCTTGCGAGGAGCGACGACGATGCACGAGATACCTAATCTCCCCTTCCCAAGCCTGCACCCAACACAGCAGCCAACACCGCAGCAGGCCAGCAATAAACAGCCTGAGGCCAAAGAAGCAAAACCAGTCGACAGCAAACGCCAGGACTGACGCCGTACCAGACCGTGTGGAAAGCGCCCCTTCAAGCGCTTTCCACACTGCCTGAATGATGAGATACCCGCGATGACCGATGACGCCCCCAACCCCCCTGCCGATACCCCGGATGCTGCTGTGCTCGACGCTGCCTTGCAGATGATCGAAGTCTGGAACCGTCTCAGCACCGACAAACAAGCCCTGCTGCTCAAACGTTTCGGCACCCAGGAAAATGCCTTGGCCGCCCTGGTGACCACGCAAATGCTCGCGCCCGCCAAATCCTGATGGCGATGAGCTGAAGTTTTTGAGGTTTTGCCGCCCCGCCCGGCCCCAGCGCCGGTATCATTAGCAGCCTATCTTTACCTGCTGCGACAGTGGACCTCTCCCATGCCAGATACCCAGCGCCCCATGGCGGTCACGCTGCAAGTTGTTTCTATCGTGTTGTTCACCTTTATCGGCTACCTGAACATTGGTATTCCCCTGGCCGTTTTGCCGGGCTATGTCCATAGCCAGCTGGGCTATGGCGCCGTGATTGCCGGGCTGGTGATCAGCGTGCAATACCTGGCCACGCTGCTCAGCCGCCCGTATGCCGGAAAAATCATCGATAACCTGGGCAGCAAGCGCGCGGTGCTGATCGGCCTGGTCGGTTGCGGCCTGAGTGGCGTGTTCATGTTGCTGGCGGCGTGGTTTTCCAGCTTGCCGGCCTTCAGCCTGGTCTGCCTGCTCATCGGGCGACTGGTCCTCGGCAGCGCGGAAAGCCTGGTGGGCTCGGGCGCCATCGGCTGGGGAATCGGCCGCGTCGGCGCCGCCAACACGGCCAAGGTTATCTCGTGGAACGGCATCGCCAGTTATGGCGCGCTGGCCGTCGGCGCACCGTTGGGGGTGCTGCTGGTCAGTCACTTCGGGCTGTGGAGCATGGGCGTCAGCATTATTCTGCTGGCGGTCGTCGGCGTGCTGCTGGCCTGGAACAAGGAGGCGGCACCGATCGTGGCCGGCGTGCGCCTGCCGTTCATGAACGTACTGGGCCGGGTGCTGCCCCACGGCTGTGCCTTGGCGCTGGGCTCGATCGGCTTTGGCACCATCGCCACGTTTATCACCCTGTATTACACCACCCAACATTGGGACAACGCGGTATGGGCCTTGAGCCTGTTCGGCGCGAGTTTTATCGGTGCACGCCTGCTGTTCGGCAATTTGATCAACCGTATCGGCGGCTTTCGCGTGGCGATTGCCTGCCTGTCGGTGGAGATCTTCGGCCTGCTGCTGCTGTGGCTCGCCCCTGACGCCCACCTGGCCTTGGCCGGTGCGGCGTTGAGCGGCTTTGGTTTTTCCCTGGTGTTTCCGGCGCTGGGGGTGGAGGCGGTCAACCTGGTGCCAGCCTCCAGCCGCGGTGCGGCGGTCGGGGCTTATTCACTGTTTATCGACTTGTCGCTGGGTATCACCGGCCCGCTGGCGGGAGCTGTGGCGGCAGGCTTCGGTTTTGCGTCGATCTTCCTGTTCGCCGCCCTCGCCGCCTTCGGCGGTTTGCTGCTGAGTGTGTATTTGTACCGGCAAGCACCCAGGGCCCGCGAAGCACGCGACGCTTAGAAATCCACCTTGCCGCGCCCGGCCTTGATGCTGCCGCGCTTGGTCTTGGATTCCAGGCGACGCTTTTTCGAGCCCAGGGTGGGCTTGGTCGGGCGGCGCTTTTTCTCGACCTTGGTGGCGCTGAGGATCAACTCCACCAGGCGCTCCAGCGCATCCGCGCGATTCTGTTCCTGAGTCCGGTATTGCTGGGCCTTGAGCACCAGCACGCCGTCACTGGTGATGCGGCTGTCGCGCAGCGCCAGCAGCCGCTCCTTGTAAAACTCCGGCAACGATGACGCCGGAATATCAAACCGCAGGTGCACCGCGCTCGACACCTTGTTGACGTTCTGCCCACCGGCGCCCTGGGCGCGAATGGCGGTCAGCTCGATCTCGGCATCGGGCAGGTGCACAGTGTTGGAAATTACCAGCATCACTCAAAAACCTTAGGCAACGGACAAGCCCAACTCGGACAACAACATCGACGCCTGGGCTTTGGAAATCACGGCGCCTTTGAACAGTTTGGCATCATTGAGGCGAAAGCCGCTCAAATCCGCGCCGCGCAGGTCGGCGCCCGCGAAATTGGCGCCGTTGATACGGGCGTGAGCGAGGCTGCAATCGATCAGTTCAGCCTTGCGAAAGTCTGCATCCGACAAGTCGCTGTCGGAGAAGTCCAGGTTATTCAGCACGGTTCGGGCAAACGACAGGCCGGACAAAAATGCGCTGTTGAGCCGGGTTTCGCTGAAGCTCAGCCCCAGCGAGGCACAGTGAGTGAAGTTGGCGCCAGTCAGCTTGCAGTGGGCAAAACTCGCCTGGGACAATTTGCTGCGCTGCCAGCGGGTGTTGTTCAGGTCACAGCTGCTGAACTGGGCTTCCAGCAGGTTCGCCGCTTCGAATACGGCGTGGGCCGCGCGGCAACGGGTCCATTGCGTGCCTTCCAGGCGCGAGCCAAGAAAAGAAGTCTGGACCAGCATGCAGCGTTCGAACACCCAATGGTCCAGCGCCATCCGCGACAAATCGGCGCCGCTCAAGTCGACGTCAATCAACCGCAACGGCCCACTGTGCTGGTCAATCAGGTCTTCCAGCTCGGAACGCTGCAAGGTGCCGCCGTCGATGTCAGTGTGCTGCATGGAGCCTCCGGGCAGGGGTCTAAGTAAAAACAGGCAGCGAGTCTAACCCGCCCACGCCCACCGAAAACCCGACAACATGCCGGGTTTTCTGTTTACGGGAAACGTCCTACTCCAGAACCGTCCGCACGGTGTTCTGAACCGTTTGTGCCTTGCGCTTGTTCTTGATCCAGTAACACAGCCCCATGAACGCCACCCACACCGGGATCGCGTACACCGACACCTGAATCCCCGGAATCATCAGCATGATCACCAGGATAAACGCGACGAATGCCAGGCAGATGAAGTTACCGTAGGGGTACCACAGCGCCTTGAACAACGGCACCTGGCCGGTGCGGTTCATGTGCTGGCGGAATTTGAAGTGGGAGAAGCTGATCATCGCCCAGTTGATCACCAGCGTGGCCACTACCAGGGACATCAGCAGTTCCAGCGCATGTTGCGGGATCAGGTAGTTCATCAACACCGCCACCAGCGTGATAGCCGCCGAGGCCAGGATCGAACGCACCGGCACACCGCGCTTGTCGATCTTCGCCAGCGCACGAGGCGCGTCGCCCTGCTCAGCCATGCCCAACAACATGCGGCTGTTGCAGTAGGTGCCGCTGTTGTACACCGACAGCGCGGCGGTCAACACCACGAAGTTGAGGATGTGCGCGGCAGTGTTGCTGCCCAGCATCGAAAACACCTGCACGAACGGGCTGCCGCTGTAGGCATCGCCGGACGCGTTGAGGCTTGCCAGCAGGCTGTCCCACGGCGTGAGCGACAACAGCACCACCAGGGCACCGATGTAGAAAATCAGGATGCGATAGATCACCTGATTGATCGCTTTGGGGATCACGGTGCGTGGCTGGTCGGCTTCGGCGGCGGTAAAACCGAGCATTTCCAGGCCGCCGAACGAGAACATGATGATCGCCATGGCCATCACCAATCCGCCCACACCGTGCGGGAAGAACCCCCCGTGGTCCCACAGGTTGCTCACCGAGGCTTGCGGGCCGCCGCTGCCGCTGACCAGCAAATAGCTGCCCAGGGCGATCATGCCGACGATGGCCACAACCTTGATAATGGCGAACCAGAATTCGGCCTCACCGAAGACTTTGACGTTGGCCAGGTTAATCAAGTTGATCAACACGAAGAACGCCGCCGCCGACACCCACGTCGGGATCTCCGGCCACCAGTAGTGCACGTATTTGCCGACGGCCGTCAGCTCCGACATACCGACCAGAATGTACAGAATCCAGCAGTTCCAGCCCGACAGGAAGCCGGCGAAACCACCCCAGTACTTGTGGGCAAAATGGCTGAAGGAGCCGGCGACCGGCTCTTCGACGATCATTTCGCCGAGCTGGCGCATGATCATGAAGGCGATAAAGCCGCAGATGGCATAGCCCAGGATCATCGACGGTCCGGCGGATTTGAGCACCCCGGCCGAGCCCAGGAACAGGCCGGTGCCGATGGCGCCCCCGAGGGCGATCAACTGGATATGCCGATTTTTCAGGCCGCGTTTCAGCTCGCCTGAAGAGGAATGGGGTCCACTCATGAAAAGGGTCTCACGCAAGGTTTGATGATGTTGAATGCACGTTGCTGCCTTGAGTCTCGACTCAAGCAGCGCTGCTCAAACCCCAGCGCAGGCACCAGGAGTACAGCGTCTTTCTAACGGTCATGCGTCACCTGTTTGTTTTTATCTGTGACGAAATCGAACCCGTCCGGCTCGTGGCCAGGCGGAGTGATCAGGGTGGGTAAACCCCGAGGTCTTGGCCTTTTGCGTAGGTACGCAAGGGGGTCACAGTAAAACGCGGCGCATTGTACACCGCTCGACAGCTTCGGGCCGACCCCGCAAGACGCCTGTGACAATCTGTCAGGCATTCCTTACAGCCTCTTACTCGTCAAGTTTTGCGCGGCTTTCTCGTAAATTAATCGTTACAGCACGGAAAATAAGCGTTACAGCCAAGCGCGGGCTGTCTGAAAACGGAAAAATGTCAGTCGGAAATTTACGGTTGGTTACCCGCTCCAGTCCGTTGTTTTTTCTGAAAAAAAGACAGCGCTAAAAAAACAGAAGAAAAAATCCAAATGAGACCGTGTCAATAAATATTTTGCATTCCGAAACACTCTCTCCTAGGTTCTTTCACTTGCCAGCGAAGCCCGTTGGCAAGCCGTTCTCAAACAACGTCCTCTAGGAGATACACCATGCAAGCACTGGAAAACGACCTGGAAACCGAACTGCAACTCGACGATTGGTTTGAAGCGCCGACCCATGAGGCCGCCGTTGAAATGATGCAAGCCGATGCCGTTGTGCCCTTTGGCACCGCGATGTGGCCTTTCTAACACCCGGCAGGCATCCGGCAGGTGCTGTGCACGGCACCTGCCCCCTTACCCAAGGCACAGAAGGACACCCGTCATGGACAAGGCCCGCGCCGTCGAACACTTTCTCTACTACCTCGCGCACCACCCGGCCCTCAACGGCCTGAGCCGCCCTACCGTGCTACTGGGCCATACCGAACGCTACGACGCCATCGCCCAGGCAATCACCCACGGCAGTGCCGCCCGATTCAATTTCCAGGTGCAGCGCCTGGACCTGGCCGCCAGCGACACCCTGGCCCAGGCCATCGAAGCCTGCGACCTGTACCTGTTTCTCTACGATTCCTCGACCCTGCCCAACCCACGCGCCGAAGGCCCGGACTTTATCCGCGCCCTGCAAGGCGTGATGGCGGAGCACTGGAAGAAATCCCTGCTGTTCAAGGATTACGGCGACTACTTCTACGACACCTTCAGCGTCGAGCCGCAGCGCATTGCCGACCTCAACGCCACGCTGATCCGCCGCATGTCCCAAGCCAACGTGCTGAGCTTTACCGACAAACACGGTTCACGCCTGGAAGCGCCGATGAGCAGCATCAAGAAGTGGACCAACATCAACGGCGTCGGCAACCACGACCTGGCACCGGGCGAGATCGCCACCCACAGCGAAGCCATCAATGGCCAGGTGCGGTTTGTCGGCACCTTCCTCAGCACCATCCCGTTTGCACGCAAATACGGCGTGCTGCAGTCACCGCTCGAACTGTGGATCGAGAATTCGACGATATGCAGCGTGGCCAGCGACGTGCCGGGGTTGGCGGATGATTTCAACAAATACCTGAATGCCAACCCGTCCAACCGGCGCGTGGAGGAATTGGGGATTGGCACCAATGAAGGCGTGAAAGACTTGTATGCGCGCAATGCCGGCTTCGAGGAGCGCCATTGCGGCCTGCACCTGGGCTTGGGTGGCGGACAGAAAGGCAGCCATCACCTGGACCTGATCTTTGCCAGCGGGGTGTTGGCGCTGGATGACAAGCCGGTGTTTGACGGTACTTTTGCGTTCTGAAAGCCGATTTCGAAATCAACAGAGATCTAAATGTGGGAGCGGGCTTGCTCGCGAATGCGGTGTATCCGCTTGCACATGCATCAACTGACACACCGTATTCGCGAGCAAGCCCGCTCCCACAGTTGATCGCATTGCAAATTCAGAGCAAAAAAAAACGCCAACCCTAAGGTTGGCGTTTTTGTGCAGCACTTACATCACTGCGGCTTCTTGCGACCAAAACCCGGGCGCTGACCGGAACCGGCCGGGGCGCCACGGCGCTTGCCCGACGGCTCGTCGGCGACCAGTTTCGGGCCGGGGCGCTTGTTCGCCGCCGGCTTGGCTGGGCGCTTGGTGCTGGCGCTGTCGGCTGGGCGATCGGATGCCGGAGCACCACGGCCTTCGCCACGGTTGCTACGGCCACCGCTTGGCGCTTCGCCACGGGCTGGACGCGGAGTGCGCGGTGCACGCTCGCCTTCCTGACGCGATGGCGCGGTTGGGCGACGCTCGCCTTCGATGTGCGGCTCACGGGAGATACGACCGCCGGTGGCCGGCGCATTCAGCGCCGGGCGCAAGGTGCGGGCAACGCGTTCGGTACGCGCCACAGGGCGCGACGATTTACGCTGCATACGCTCAAGCTTGTCTTTGCTCTTGGCGTTCATCTGCGGCATCGCGACCGGCGTCAGGCCAACTTCAGCGCTGAGGATGTCGACTTCGTACTGGCTCATTTCGCGCCAGCGGCCCATCGGCAGGTCGGAGTTCAAGAACACCGGGCCGAAACGCACGCGCTTCAGGCGGCTGACCACCAGGCCCTGGGATTCCCACAGGCGACGGACTTCACGGTTACGGCCTTCCATCACCACGCAGTGGTACCAGTGGTTGAAACCTTCGCCGCCGGGCGCCTGCTTGATGTCGGTGAACTTGGCCGGGCCGTCTTCAAGAACAACACCGGCTTTCAAGCGCTCGATCATCTCGTCATCGACTTCCCCACGTACACGCACCGCGTATTCACGGTCCATCTCGTAAGACGGGTGCATCAGGCGGTTGGCCAACTCACCGTCGGTGGTGAACATCAGCAAGCCGGTGGTGTTGATGTCCAGACGACCGATGTTGATCCAACGGCCTTCTTTGGGCTTGGGCATCTTGTCGAACACGGTCGGACGGCCTTCCGGGTCGTCACGGGTACAGATCTCGCCATCGGGCTTGTTGTACATGATGACGCGGCGCACCGATTCGGCGGCCTCTTCACGCTTGATGACCTTGCCATCAATGGTGATTGCATCGTGCAGGTCGACGCGCTGGCCAAGGGTGGCTTCAACGCCGTTGACCTTGATGCGCTTCTGGGTGATCCAGGCTTCGACGTCGCGGCGCGAGCCCACGCCGATACGTGCCAGCACCTTTTGCAGTTTTTCGCCTGCTGGGCCGATTTCCTGGCTGTCGTTCTGGTCTTGGTCGTTCATCTTAAGCACCTCCCGGTGGGTCGATTCAGGCGTGGCCTGAAGAGTGTTGAAAGCGGGGCTTTGGGCGAATACCTCGCCAAAGGGTCGCGAATCATACGCGCATGGCGCGCGTTGCGCATCAGAGACTAGTCGATTAAGCCGTTGTCATTTGCTTTTCCGCCGACCGGTGGCGCCCAGCGCCAGCAAGCGCAGCTCGGCTTCGGCCAGAACCGTGCGTTTGTCGACCTTGTCGAGTTTCTTCCAGGCGCGGATCTCACGCTTGCTGCGGCCGCACCCGACGCAGATGTCATCGCTGAACTTGCAGATACTGATGCAGGGGTCTTTGGTTGAACTCATTTGAATCCTCCCAGGCAACGGGTTTTCTGTGGGAGCTGGCTCGCCTGCGATGGCGTCACCTCGGTGAAACACAAAGACCGAGTCGCCTGTATCGCAGGCAAGCCAGCTCCCACATTTTGATGCGGCGTCAGTCTTCGAACTGACGCCGCTCGGCCTCGATGGCCTCAGCCAACGCCCGGGCTTCGTCTTCCTCGTCGCTCAACGGCGGTTGTTCAAGGGCGGCGACGGCAGCCAGGAGTTTCTCACGGGCCTCAGCGACACCGAGGATGTCTTCCTCAGGCTCAGGCTCAACTTCAATGTCGACCTCAGGCCCGGGCTCAGACTCAACTTCAATGTCGACCTCAGGCACCGTTTCAACGTTCACCTGGGTTTCAGGCTCGGCAGCGCCATCACGCAGCAAGTCGTCGAAGTCGGTCTTGATGCCCTGCTCCATGTCGTCCAGTTCCAGCAATAAGGTATGGAAGCTGGTTTCGTCCTTGGGTTCCTCCGGCTCGGCCGTGGCGTCGGCGAGTTCCTGCAGGCTGGCGGGCACCGGCGCGTCGTCGAAGTCCAGCACCGGGTCCGGCTCCATCTCGCGCAGCTCAGCCAGGGGCGGCAGGTCATCGAGGTTTTTCAGGTTGAAGTGGTCGAGGAACACTTTGGTGGTGGCGAACATCGCCGGTTTGCCGGGCACATCACGGTAGCCGACGATGCGGATCCACTCGCGCTCCAGCAACGTTTTGACGATATGGCTGTTGACCGCCACGCCACGCACATCCTCGATCTCGCCGCGTGTGATCGGCTGGCGATAGGCAATCAGCGCCATGGTCTCAAGCATCGCCCGCGAATAACGCTGCGGGCGTTCTTCCCACAAACGGCCGACCCACGGGGAAAACTTCTCACGGATCTGCAGGCGATAACCCGACGCCACTTCGCGCAGCTCAAAGGCACGGCCGTCGCAGGACTTGCGCAAAATCTCCAGCGCCTTCTTGAACACCGGCGGCTCGGGCCGCTCGGCCTCTTCAAAAAGTTCGAACAAGCGCTCCAGGGATTGCGGTTTACCCGAGGCCAGAAGAAAGGCTTCCAGCAACGGGGCCAGTTCGCGGGGTTCAGTCAAATTCATCGATTCAGCTCTTTATTCGGCTCGCGCCCGCACGTGGATAGCCGCAAAAGGCTCATTCTGGACCAGCTCGACCAAGGACTCCTTGACCAGTTCGAGGATCGCCATAAATGTCACCACGACCCCCAGGCGCCCCTCTTCTTTGGTAAACAGCTCAACAAACGGCACAAAGCCGCCGCCCTTGAGGCGTTCAAGCACATCACTCATGCGCTCACGGGTCGACAAGGCCTCGCGGCTGACCTGGTGGCTTTCAAACATGTCGCCACGGCGCAATACCTCGGCCATCGACATCAACAACTCTTCCAGGCTCACGTCCGGCAACAGCTTGCGCGCCCGCGCTTCCGGGGCATCAAGCTTGGGCACCACCACATCACGGCCGACGCGGCTCAAGCCGTCGATGCCTTCGGCGGCGGCCTTGAAGCGTTCGTACTCCTGCAGGCGGCGGATCAGTTCGGCGCGCGGGTCGTCTTCTTCCGCTTCGATGGTTTCCGAACGCGGCAACAGCATGCGCGACTTGATCTCGGCCAGCATAGCGGCCATCACCAGGTATTCGGCGGCCAGCTCCAGGCGCACCGACTGCATCAGCTCGACATAGCCCATGTATTGGCGAGTGATTTCCGCCACCGGGATGTCGAGGATATTGATGTTCTGCTTGCGGATCAGGTACAGCAGCAAGTCCAGCGGGCCTTCGAAGGCTTCCAGGAAGACCTCCAGGGCGTCCGGCGGGATATACAAATCCAGCGGCATTTCCATGACCGCCTGGCCGTAGACCATGGCGAAGGGCAGTTCCTGCTGGGCACCGGCCTGGCTGTCGACGGTTTCCACGACCGCCATTCAGGCCTCGACCATGAAGGGCGTCGGGTCGCCACAGCCGACACGCACCACTTCCGGTTCGCCGTCAGCCAGGTTGATCACAGTGGAGGCCTTGTTGCCGCCGTAGCCGCCATCGATGATCAGATCGACGTGTTTTTCCAGCAGGCGCCGCATTTCGTAAGGGTCGTACAGCGGCTCGGTTTCACCGGGCAGGATCAACGACACACTCATCAACGGCTCGCCCAGCTCAGCGAGCAATGCCAGCGCAATCGGGTGCTCCGGCACCCGCAAGCCGATGGTGCGCTTCTTCGGGTGCAACAGCAGGCGCGGCACTTCGCGGGTGGCATTTAGAATAAATGTGTAAGGCCCCGGCGTGTGGGCCTTGAGCAGGCGGAACGTGCCGGTGTCGACCTTGGCGAACAGGCCCAACTGGGACAGGTCGCTGCAGATCAACGCGAAGTTGTGGTTCTTGTCGAGGTCACGCAGGCGCCTGACCCGTTCAACCGCGCTTTTGTCGCCGATCTGGCAACCAATGGCGTAGGACGAATCCGTTGGGTAGATCACCACGCCACCGGCGCGAATAATCTCCACTGCCTGTTTAATCAGGCGCGCTTGAGGGTTTTCCGGATGAATCTGGAAGAATTGACTCACGTGTTCTACCTGTTCAGACGGTGGCAATAATGGGGTCATGCTTGAATCGCCCCCACAAGAGCGGCAGGTCGTCCGGGACGGGGCGATATTCGCCAATCTCGGACCAACCGCCTGGGCCATGAAAATCACTGCCGGCGCTGACCAGCAGACCAAATTCGCGGGCAAGAATCGCCAGGCTACCCACCTGTTCGGCGGGTTGATGGCCGTTGACCACTTCAATTGCGTGGCCGCCCGCTCCAATATAGTCGGCAATCAGCTTGCGGCGCTTGCTGCGGGTGAAATCGTAATGCCAGGGATGCGCCAGGCTGACCCAGGCTCCAGAGGCCCGCAGGGTTGCAACGGTGTCTTCCAGGGTCGGCCAGTGTTGCTTGACGTCACCCAACTTGCCGGCCCCCAGCCACTTGCGGAAGGCTTCGGCGCGATCTTTGACAAAACCTTCACGCACCATCCAATCGGCAAAATGCGGCCGAGCCGGTGCATTACCGCTGTCGCCGAGCTCTTGCTGGATGGCGCGGGCGCCGTCCAGTGCATTGGGCATGCCTTTAAGGCCGAGCTTGCGGCTTATTTCTTCGGACCGCAGCCAACGGCCATCGTGCAATTGGGCGATGGCCTCGACCAACGGCGGGGCGCTCTGATCGAAACCGTAGCCGAGCACATGAATGGTGGCGCCGCCCCAGGTGCAGGACAATTCCACGCCATTGACCAGTTGCATGCCCAGTGCATGAGCCGCCTCGCGGGCTTCATCGAGGCCCTCGAGGGTGTCGTGGTCAGTCAACGACAGGACTCGCACGCCTTTTTCAAACGCACGCGCAACCAGTACCGCGGGCGCCAGGGCGCCGTCGGAGGCCGTGCTGTGGCAGTGCAAATCAACATTCACGGGAGTGTGTAACCTCAAGTCAGCTGGCGCTTTCGCTACCAAGGATGTTTGTTATTATGCCGCCACATCCAGCTTCTGGCTCTTACTGTGAAACAATTCATCGACTTCATCCCGCTGTTGCTGTTTTTCATCGTTTACAAACTCGACCCCAGGGTCATCGATCTCGCCGGCCATGAGCTGACAGTCGGGGGCATCTACAGTGCCACCGCCGTGTTGATCATCAGCTCTGTCGTGGTCTACGGCGCCATCTTCATCTCCCAACGCAAACTCGAAAAAAGCCAATGGCTGACCCTGGTCGCCTGCCTGGTCTTCGGTAGCCTGACCCTCGCCTTCCACAGCGAAACCTTCCTTAAATGGAAAGCCCCGGTGGTGAACTGGCTGTTCGCCCTGGCGTTTATCGGCAGCCATTTCATCGGTGACCGCCTGTTGATCAAGCGGATCATGGGCCACGCACTGACCCTGCCGGAACCGGTGTGGACACGTTTGAACGTGGCCTGGATCGTGTTTTTCGTGTTTTGCGGCGCCGCCAACCTGTTTGTCGCCTTTACCTTCCAGGACTACTGGGTCGACTTCAAGGTGTTCGGCAGCCTGGGCATGACCGTCTTGTTCCTGGTCGGCCAGGGTATCTACCTGTCGCGCCATCTGCATGACACCGACCCTACCACGCCAAAAACCGAGGACTGACATGCTCTACGCCATCATTGCTACCGACGTTGCCAACTCGCTGGAAAAACGCCTCTCCGTGCGCCCGGCCCACGTTGAACGCCTGAAACAGCTGCAAGCCGAAGGCCGTATCGTGCTGGCCGGCCCGCACCCGGCAGTGGACAGCAATGACCCGGGCGACGCCGGTTTTACCGGCAGCCTGATCGTCGCCGAGTTCGCGTCGCTCGCCGAGGCCCAGGCCTGGGCCAAAGCCGACCCGTATGTGACGGCGGGCGTCTACGCTGACGTGGTGATAAAGCCGTTCAAGCAAGTCCTGCCTTAACCAAACTTTCTTGAGCCCGAGCGCGCCGAACCAATTGCGTTCGGCGCGCTCCTAATGGCTCATTATTCTCGGTAACCTGCCGACAACGTTCTGAATATTCGTGTGGAATCAGGAGTTCCGATGCGCTTACGTCAGTTGGGTTTGTTGGCAGTGTTAATGATCGGGGCAACCGCCCACGCTGAAGAGACCTCGAACACCGGCAGCTCCACGCCCCTGTCCTTGAGTGCCGGCAGCCAGATCACCGAGTTGCAGCAACGCTTGAAAGAAAGCGAACGACTGCGTGAAGAACTGAGCAAACAACTGCAAAGCGCGGATACTGCTCGTGAAAGCGCCCAACTGAGTCGCTTGCGTCAGGAGAACCAACGCCTGGCCCAGCAACTCAAAGAAACACAAGGCGGCGCCTTGAACCGATGGCTGACCGAGCAACAGCAGTGGTTTGTCACCGGCGGCGCCGTTGCACTGATCGCGTTGCTGTGCGGGATCTTCGCCAGTGGTGGGCACCGTCGCCGTCGACAATGGCTAAATTGAGTGAGTCATGAGCGAGCTGTTACTGATAGATGATGACCAGGAGCTCTGTGAGCTGCTGACCAGTTGGCTAAGCCAGGAAGGTTTCCAGGTGCGCGCCTGCCATGACGGCTTGAGCGCCCGCAAAGCCTTGGCCGACAGCGCCCCCGCGGCGGTGGTGCTCGACGTGATGCTGCCCGATGGCAGTGGCCTGGAGCTGCTCAAACAATTGCGCAGTGACCACCCGGAATTGCCCGTGCTGATGCTCTCGGCCCGTGGCGAGCCGCTGGACCGGATCCTCGGCCTGGAACTGGGCGCGGACGATTACCTGGCCAAGCCCTGCGACCCACGCGAGCTGACCGCCCGCCTGCGCGCCGTGCTGCGCCGCAGCCACCCGGCTGCCGTGTCGAGCCAGTTGGAACTGGGTGATCTGTGCTTCAGCCCGGTACGTGGCGTGGTCACCATCGATGAGCAGGAGTTTGCCCTGACCGTTTCCGAAAGCCGCCTGCTGGAAGCCTTGCTGCGCCAACCCGGCGAACCGCTGGACAAGCAGGAACTGGCGCAGATCGCCCTCGGCCGCAAGCTGACCCTTTACGATCGCAGCCTGGACATGCACGTCAGCAACCTGCGCAAGAAAATCGGCCCGCACCCGGATGGCCGGCCGCGCATCGTGGCATTGCGCAGCCGGGGCTATTACTACAGCCGCTGAAATCGGGAGCCTGGGGCTCCCGGTTTTGTCAGTTCACCCCAAACCCCTCTTTACCCAAGCTTTACCGTCCCCTGACCGCCGCTGACCTTGATCTCCGTAATCTACTCACATCCGGACTCACCGGAATAGAGACAGGAGAATCACCATGCGCAAGACCCTTATCGCTCTGATGTTCGCCGCTGCCCTGCCGACCGTTGCCATGGCCGCAATGCCAGAAGGCCCAGGCCCGATGGGCGGCCCGGAAGGCCACATGATGGGTGGCCCGGGCCACGGCGGTGAACACGGTCCGCGTGGCAAAGGCGGCCCCTTCAGCCAACTGGACCTGACCAAGGAACAGCGCGAGCAAATCGGCAAATTGATGGGTGACCAATGGCACGCCCGCAAAGACCTGGTCAAAAAGTACCTGGACAAGCTGCCGGCCGCTGACCAGAAAGCCATGCAGGATGAAATCGCCGCCGGCAAACAGAAAACCCAGGCAGACATCCGTGCCGTGCTGAAACCCGATCAACAGAAGAAATTCGACGAGATCGTCAAGAAACAGGCCGAGCGCCGTGCCGAGTGGAAGGAATTCCAGGCCTGGAAAGCGCAACAGCCGCAAAAAGCGCAATAATGCTCTAGCGTTACCTCCCCAGCCCAGTGGCCCTCGCCGCTGGGCTTTTCCTGTTTGAGGGTTTCCTGTGCGTTCATTGTTCTGGCGCATCCTGGCCAGTTTCTGGCTGGCCATCGCCTTGGTTGCCGGGTTGTCGATCCTGCTTGGGCATATGCTCAACCAGGATGCCTGGATTCTCAGCCGCCACCCCGGCCTCAACAACCTGGCCGAAGAGTGGACCCAACTCTACGAAGCGCAAGGCGAAGACGCCGCCCAGGACTTACTGCAACAGCGCAAGCGCCAGTATCACATCGACGTGCAAGTGCTGAATGAAAGCGGCGAGCCGGTAGTGCGTGGCACCTTCCCGAAGCGCGCCGCCGCCTTCGAAGCTCGGCAGAATGACAGCAAGGACGGCCACCTGCCCTGGCGCCGGCTGACCGCCGAGTACACCAGTGAAAAAACCGGCGACACCTACCTGCTGATCTACCGCATCCCGCACCCGGAACTCGACGAATGGCACCGCAACAGCCTGACCTGGCCGTTGAGCGCGCTGGCAATTGCGCTGGTGGTGCTGACGCTCTTCAGTTTGCTGGTGACACTGTCCATTACCCGCCCGCTCAGCCGACTGCGCGGCGCGGTGCATGACCTTGGCCAGGCCACCTACCAGCAAAACAGCCTGGCGCGGCTGGCTAACCGGCGCGATGAGTTCGGCGTACTGGCCACTGACTTCAACCGCATGGGCGCGCGCCTGCAAAGCCTGATCGGCAGCCAGCGTCAGTTGCTGCGGGACGTGTCCCACGAACTGCGCTCGCCCCTGGCCCGCTTGCGCATCGCCCTGGCCCTGGCCGAGCGCGCCAGCCCCGAAGAACGCGAAAAACTCTGGCCACGCCTGACCCGCGAATGCGACCGCCTGGAAGCGCTGATCAGCGAAATTCTGGTATTGGCCCGCGTCGATGCCGACAACGCCAGTGCCGAAGAGGTGGACCTCAACCCCCTGCTCAAAACCCTGCAAAAGGACGCCCAGCTCGGTGCGCCCGACCAGGTGGTGCAGCTGTCGGCCGACAACGAGCTGCACCTCAAGGGCTGGCCAACCATGATCGAACGCGCAGTGGATAACTTGCTGCGCAACGCCCAACGTTTCAACCCGCCGGGCCAGCCGATTGAGTTGAAGGCCCAACGCCAGGGCGAGCGCATTCTGATCAGCGTGCGCGACCATGGCCAAGGCGTGGACGCCGAACACCTGAGCCAACTGGGCGAACCGTTCTACCGCGCGCCCGGCCAGACGACCCAAGGCCACGGCCTGGGCCTGGCGATTGCCCGTCGTGCGGCAGAGCGCCATGGTGGCAGCCTGATACTGGCCAATCACCCCGACGGCGGGTTTATCGCCAGCATCGACCTGCCGCTGGTGCCCGGGGTTGTCACACCCGTGTGAGGATCTTCTATAGTGGCCCTTCTCTTACGGAGGGCCTTTGATGACTGACCTGCTGACTCCCATCCAAGCCGCACTCGATTTACCGCACGTCGCGCTGACCTTCACCGAAGCCGGCGCCCTGCCCTCGACGTTCGCCGTGACCGAACTGGCCTGCGCCAGCCTCGGTGCCGCCGGCCAAGCCGTTGCCCAACTTATCCAGCAACAGACCGGGCGCTTGCCCAGCGTCAGCGTGGACCGACGCCTCGCTTCCTTCTGGTTCTCGTCGTCGATTCGCCCGGTGGGTTGGCAACTGCCGCCGCTTTGGGACCCCGTGGCCGGCGACTATGCCTGCGCCGATGGCTGGATTCGTCTACACACCAATGCGCCCCATCACCGTGCCGCCGCCGAGCGCGTGCTGGGCAAGGTCAATGACCGCGCCAAGATGGCCAACCATGTCGCGCCGTGGAACGCGGCAGAACTGGAACAGGCGATTGTCGATGAAGGCGGCTGCGCAGCGCAGATGCGTTCGTGGCAGGCCTGGCAGACTCATCCGCAGGGGCTCGCGGTCAATGCAGAGGACCTGGTGCAGCGCCGGACCTTCGACGCCACGGCCGACAAACCCTGGCTCGGCTCCGTGGCGCGGCCGTTGGCCGGCATCAAGGTGCTGGACCTGACCCGCGTACTGGCGGGCCCCGTGGCCAGTCGTTTCCTCGCTGGCCTTGGCGCCAATGTGCTGCGCATCGACTCACCCAGTTGGAACGAGCCGGGCGTGGTGCCGGAAATGACCCTGGGCAAACGCTGCGCTCGCCTTGACTTGAAACGCCCCGCAGACCGGCAGATTTTCGAACGCCTGCTCAAAGAGGCCGACATCCTCTTCCACGGCTACCGCGCCGATGCCCTGGAGCAGCTCGGCTACTGCGCCGATGACCTGCAAACCCTCGCGCCCGGTTTGATCGACGTGAGCCTCAATGCCTACGGCTGGAGCGGCCCGTGGCGTAATCGTCGCGGCTTCGACAGCCTGGTGCAGATGAGCAGCGGGATTGCCAACGCGGGCATGGCCTGGAAACACTCGGATATACCGGTGCCGCTGCCGTTGCAGGCGCTGGATCACGCCACCGGGTACTTGATGGCGGCCAGTGCGATTCAGGCGTTGAGCGAGCGGCTGAAATCCGGGCGTGGCGGTTCGGCACGGTTGTCGTTGGCGCGCACCGCGAAGTTGTTGGTGGAAGCCGGCCAAGTGCCGGAGCAACCGGGGTTGCGGGCTGAAGAAGCGGGTGATCAGGGCGTGGTGGTGGAGCAAACGGCCTGGGGCCAGGCCCATCGTTTGCTGGCGCCGGTGACCATCAGTGGCACACCGTTACAGTGGGACCTGCCGGCGGGGGAATTGGGCTCGCACCGGCCGCAGTGGTGATTTGAAAAGCGCTTTCGCGAACAAGCCCGCTCTCACATTTTGACCGTAGTCCAATGGATGTACGCGGTCACTGTGGGAGCGGGCTTGCTCGCGAACAGGCCCTGGCGGCCACCCTCAATCCGCCCGACTCAACGACGTCCACAAATGCTGCGCGGCATACGCCCTTAACGGCCGCCACGCCTCAGCCCGCGCCAACAACGCGCGCGCGGTGACCGGCCCACCTTCCAACGCCGCCAGCGCATTGATCAACCCGATATCCCCCGAGGCAAACGCGTCCGGCTCGCGCAACTGGCGCATGGCGATGTACTGCGCGGTCCAGTCGCCGATTCCCGGCAACGCCACCAGCCGCGCCACGCCCTCCTTGAGGCTGGCTTTGGGGGCAAATAACTGCGGGTCATCCAATAAAGCCTGGGCCACACCCGACAAGGTGCGCCCGCGGGCCTTGGGCATGCCCAACGTCGCCAGGTCCGCCGCTGCCAACACGTCAGGCGTTGGGAACACATGGGTGATACCGGCGTGTGGCGTGTGCAGCGGCTGGCCATACTGCGCCACCAATTTACCTGCCAGACGGATTGCCGCTACCACGCTGATCTGTTGGCCCAGCACCGCGCGAATCGCCAGTTCAAGGCCGTCCCACGCCCCTGGAACCCGCAGGCCAGGACGGCCAGCCACCAGCTGCGCCATCAACGGGTCGGTGGCCAGTTGCGCCTGGATCAACTGCGGCTGGGCATCCACATCGAACATCGCCCTCAAGCGCCGCTCAATCTCGGCAAGCGCGGCGGTGTCAGGAAACTCGACGTCGACCTCCAGCCAATCCCCGACGCCCGGCGCCACACTGATCCAGCCATGGGAACCCGCAACACTGATGCTGCGCCGATACACCCCGGCCTCGACGATCTCCAACCCGCTGATTGCCCGCCGGGATAAAAAGCCCACCATCGCCGCCCAATCATAGGGAGGCTGATACGCCAGTCTCACAACGACAACACCCCGCTGTACAGCCCATACGCCGCCAGCCCAGCGCCCGCGACCACGCAGCTGAAAATGCCTTTTTCCATGTGGGTAAACAAGGGCTGGCCCTGCTCGCGCTTGGCCAGGGCAAATAGAATCACTCCGGGCGCGTACAGCAGTGCTGAAAGCAGCAGGTACTTCAAGCCTCCGGCGTACAGCAGCCATACCGCGTAACCAAGGGCAATCAGGCTGACCAGCACATCCTTGCAGCGCTGGCGGGGGGCGCCGTCATAGGTTTCGCCGCGCCCACTCAACAGCAGCGCGTAGGCCGCCGACCACAGGTAGGGCACCAGAATCATCGACGAGGCCAGGTAGATGAGGTTGGTGTAAGTGCTCTGGGAGAACAGCGTGATGACCAGGAACGCCTGGATCATCAGATTGGTCAGCCACAGCGCGTTGACCGGCACCTGGTTGGCATTTTCCTTTTTCAGAAAGGCCGGCATGGTGTTGTCATGGGCCGTGGCGTAAAGAATTTCTGCGCACAGCAGCGCCCACGACAGCAAAGCCCCCACCAACGACACCGCCAGGCCGATGCTGATCGCCACCGCGCCCCACGGACCGACGATGTGTTCCAGCACACCTGCCAGGGATGGGTTCTGCAATTGCGCCAGTTCCGGTTGGCTCATGACCCCCAACGACAGCACATTGACCAGCATCAGCAGCGCCAGCACCCCAAGGAACCCGATCACCGTGGCGCGGCCGACATCCGAGCGCTTCTCGGCCCGCGCCGAATACACGCTGGCGCCCTCAATGCCGATGAATACGAACACGGTGACCAGCATCATGTTGCGCACCTGATCGACCACGCTGCCGAACTGCGGGTTGCCCAGGCCCCAGATATCGCGGGTGAAGATATCGGCCTTGAATGCCACGACCGCAATCACGATAAACATCAGCAGCGGCACGATTTTCGCCACGGTGGTGATCTGGTTGATGAACGCTGCCTCCTTGATGCCGCGCAGCACCAGAAAATGCACGGCCCACAGCAACAGCGAGGCGCAGCCGATGGCGACCGGCGTATTGCCCTGGCCAAACATCGGGAAAAAATAGCCGAGGGTGCTGAACAGCAGCACAAAGTAACCGACGTTGCCCATCCACGCGCTGATCCAGTAGCCCCAGGCGGATGAGAAGCCCATGTAGTCGCCAAACCCGGCTTTGGCATAGGCATACACGCCGGCATCCAGTTCGGGTTTGCGATTGGCCAGGGTCTGGAACACAAAGGCCAGGGTCAGCATGCCGACGGCGGTGATCACCCAGCCGATCAACACGGCGCCGACTCCCGCGCGCTCGGCCATGTTTTGTGGCAAGGAGAAAATCCCCCCACCGATCATCGAGCCCACCACCAGGGCGATCAGCGCGCTGAGGCGGAGTTTCTCGACCGATTCAGACATCACAACTCCTACACAAATAATAAATTGAGCGAACAACCGTGTACTCAACTAATTAATTCAGCGAGTGCAGCGTTTATTTAAGACGGCAATAAAACTCCCAGGCTCATACCATAACGGCATGACAGTTTGTAAAGTTTAGGTTTATTTAAAATTTAAACACGCCAACCTTTGGCCTCCCATTTAGCGCGTTTTCCGGCATTAAGTGGAAAAGTTTGCACATTCTGCAAAACGGACTAGCTTCAAACGTCCACGCCATGGGCCAAATCATTATTCATAACGGAGAGACCGCTCTAGAAAGCGTCTTTCCGAGCATACACCTGCTCAGGCGTTTCCTCCTTAAGTCATTAATTCACAATGGAATGTGCCAATGACGTGATCTAAGTCAGCTGTTTGATCAGCGCACAGATTTATTCTGTGGTCTCTCTTCTCCTGCATTGGAGTCACGCAATGTCTGACACTCCCGGAAAACTCCGATTAGGCGCACTGGTCGCACTGGTCGTGGGCTCAATGATTGGTGGCGGAATTTTCTCTCTGCCGCAAAACATGGCGGCCAGTGCCGATGTCGGCGCGGTGTTGATCGGCTGGGTAATTACCGCCATCGGCATGCTGACCCTCGCGTTCGTGTTCCAGACCCTGGCCAATCGCAAGCCTGACCTCGACGGCGGGGTGTATGCCTATGCCAAGGCCGGTTTCGGCGACTACATGGGTTTCTCGTCCGCCTGGGGCTACTGGATCAGCGCCTGGCTGGGCAACGTCGGTTACTTCGTGTTGCTGTTCAGCACCCTCGGTTACTTCTTCCCGATCTTCGGTGAAGGCAATACCCCGGCAGCCGTGATTGGCGCCTCGGTGTTGTTGTGGGCCGTGCACTTTCTGGTACTGCGCGGCATCAAGGAAGCGGCGTTCATCAACCTGGTGACCACCGTCGCCAAAGTGGTGCCGCTGGTGCTGTTCGTGTTGATCGCTGTGTTCGCGTTCAAGCTGGACATTTTCACCGCCGACATCTGGGGCCTGAAAAACCCGGACCTGGGCAGCGTGATGAACCAGGTGCGCAACATGATGCTGGTCACCGTGTGGGTGTTCATTGGCATTGAAGGCGCGAGCATCTTCTCGGCGCGAGCCGAAAAACGCACCGACGTCGGCAAGGCCACCGTGATCGGTTTTATCACCGTGCTGCTGTTCCTGATGCTGGTGAACGTACTGTCCCTGGGGATCATGACCCAACCGGAACTGGCCAAGCTGCAGAACCCGTCGATGGCCGCCGTGCTGGAGCATGTGGTGGGCCACTGGGGCGCGGTGCTGATCAGCGTCGGCCTGGTGATTTCCCTGCTGGGTGCCCTGCTGTCGTGGGTGCTGCTGTGTGCGGAAATCATGTTCGCCGCCGCCAAAGACCACACCATGCCGGCCTTCCTGCGTAAGGAAAACGCCAACCATGTGCCGGCCAACGCCCTGTGGCTGACCAACGCCATGGTGCAGATTTTCCTGGTGATCACGCTGTTTTCCGCCAGCACCTACCTGTCACTGATCTACCTCGCCACCTCAATGATCCTGGTGCCTTACCTGTGGTCGGCGGCGTACGCCCTGCTGCTGGCAGTACGCGGCGAGACTTACGAAAACGCCCTGCGCGAACGCAAGAAAGACCTGTTCATCGGCGCTATCGCGTTGATCTACGCGGTCTGGCTGCTCTACGCCGGTGGCACCAAGTACCTGCTGCTTTCTGCCCTGCTGTATGCCCCCGGCGTGATCCTGTTCGCCAAGGCCAAGCATGAGCTGGGCAAACCGATTTTCACCAACGTCGAGAAGCTGATATTCGCCGCGGTAGTCGTTGGCGCCCTGGTGGCAGCCTACGGGCTCTACGCCGGCTTCCTGACACTGTAATTGTTCTCACTGGAGGATCTGTAATGACCACGGAAAAAGTGAAGTACGGCGTACATTCCGAAGCCGGCAAACTGCGTAAAGTCATGGTGTGCTCCCCAGGTTTGGCCCACCAGCGGCTGACCCCCAACAACTGCGATGAACTGCTGTTCGATGACGTGCTGTGGGTCGCCCAGGCCAAGCGCGACCATTTCGACTTCGTCACCAAAATGCGCGAGCGGGACATTGATGTGCTGGAAATGCACAACCTGCTGACCGATATCGTCACCATTCCCGAAGCGCTGGACTGGATCCTTGAACGCAAGATCACCGCAAATACAGTTGGCCTGGGTTTGATCGATGAAGTCAGCGCCTGGCTGCGCAGCCTGGAGCCGCGCAAAATCAGCGAATTCCTGATTGGTGGCGTGTCGGCCGATGACCTGCCAAACAGCTTCGGTGGCAAGACCATCGAGATGTTCCGCGACTTTCTCGGCCACGCAAGCTTCATTCTGCCGCCGCTGCCGAACACGCAGTTCACCCGCGACACGACCTGCTGGATCTACGGCGGCGTAACGCTGAACCCGATGTACTGGCCGGCGCGACGCCAGGAAACCCTGCTGGCCTCCGCCATCTACAAATTCCACCCTGAGTTCACCAACGCAGACTTCCAGATCTGGTACGGCGACCCCGACCAGGAACACGGTGCCGCCACGCTGGAAGGCGGCGACGTCATGCCGATTGGCAATGGTGTCGTGCTGATCGGCATGGGTGAACGTTCGTCCCACCAGGCGATTGGCCAACTGGCGCGTAACCTGTTCAAAAACAACGCCGTGGAACGCGTGATCGTTGCCGGCCTGCCGAAATCCCGCGCTGCCATGCACCTGGACACCGTGTTCAGCTTCTGCGACCGCGACCTGGTCACCATCTTCCCCGAAGTGGTCAACCAGATCATTCCCTTCACCCTGCGCCCCGATGACAGCAAGCCGCACGGCATCGATATCCAACGGGAGAAAACCAACTTCCTCGAAACCGTCGCCGCAGCGCTCAACCTCAAGGCGCTGCGTGTGGTCGAGACCGGCGGCAACAGCTTCGCCGCCGAGCGCGAGCAGTGGGATGACGGCAACAACGTGGTGGCCCTGGAGCCTGGCGTGGTGATCGGTTACGACCGCAACACCTACACCAACACCCTGTTGCGCAAGGCCGGTGTGGAAGTCATCACCATCAGCGCCGGTGAACTCGGCCGCGGCCGTGGCGGCGGCCACTGCATGACCTGCCCGATCATCCGCGACCCCATCGACTATTGATTTTTTGGCCTTGGCCGCTGCTTATCCAGCAGCGGCCAGGGGGATAACCGAAACCTAAGGAGATCCATCATGGCTTTTAACATGCGCAACCGCAGCCTGCTCTCGCTGATGCACCACACCACTCGCGAGCTCAACTACCTGCTGGACCTGTCCCGCGACCTCAAGCGCGCCAAATACACCGGCACCGAGCGTCCGCACCTGCAGGGCAAAAACATCGCGCTGATCTTCGAAAAAACCTCGACCCGCACCCGCTGCGCATTCGAAGTGGCGGCCCATGACCAGGGTGCCCACGTCACCTATATCGACCCGGTGTCGTCGCAAATCGGCCACAAAGAAAGCATGAAAGACACCGCCCGCGTCTTGGGCCGCATGTTCGATGCCATCGAGTACCGTGGTTTCGAGCAGGAAATCGTCGAAGAGCTGGCCAAGTTCGCCGGCGTGCCGGTGTTCAACGGCCTTACCGCCGAATTCCACCCGACCCAAATGATCGCCGACACCCTGACCATGCGCGAACACAGCGACAAGCCGTTGCATGACATCAGCTACGCCTACCTGGGCGACGCCCGTTACAACATGGGCAATTCGCTGCTGATGATCGGCGCCAAGCTGGGCATGGACGTGCGCATCGGCGCGCCGAAAGCGCTGTGGCCGCATGAAGATTTCATCAAGCAGTGCCAGGCGTTTGCCGAAGAAAGCGGCGCACGCATCACCATCACCGAGGACCCGAAAGAGGCGGTCAAAGGCGTCGACTTCATCCACACCGATATCTGGGTGTCCATGGGCGAGCCGGTGGAAGCGTGGGACGAGCGTATCGAGCAACTGCTGCCGTACCAGGTCAACGCCAAGATGATGAAGGCCTCGGGCAACCCTCGCGTGAAGTTCATGCACTGCTTGCCGGCGTTCCATAACAGCGAAACCAAAGTCGGCAAGGACATCGCCGCGCGCTACCCGAACCTGGCCAATGGCGTTGAAGTGACCGAGGAGGTGTTCGAGTCGCCAGCCAACATCGCGTTTGAGCAGGCGGAAAACCGCATGCACACCATCAAGGCGATCCTGGTGTCGGCGCTCGCGGATATCTAATCCAACACCGCTCCCACTGTCGGAACACAGCCAATGTGGGAGCGGGCTTGCTCGCGAAAGCGGCGTGTCAGTCAGCCTCTGTATCAACTGATCCACCCTATTCGCGAGCACGCCCGCCCCCACATTTTCTCCTGTGTTCACAACGATGATTTTCAGAAGGACATTTATTATGCGTATCGTCGTTGCACTGGGCGGTAACGCCCTGCTCCGCCGTGGTGAACCCATGACCGCGGACAACCAACGCGCCAATATCCGAATCGCCACCGAACAGATCGCCAAGATTTACCCCGGCAACGAGCTGGTGATCGCTCACGGCAATGGCCCGCAGGTCGGCCTGCTGTCGTTGCAGGCGGCGGCCTACACCCAGGTTTCGCCTTACCCGCTGGACGTGCTGGGCGCTGAGACCGAAGGCATGATCGGCTACATCATCGAACAGGAATTGGGCAACCTGCTGGATTTCGAAGTGCCGTTTGCCACGCTGCTCACCCAAGTAGAAGTGGACCCCAACGACCCGGCCTTCAAGAACCCCACCAAGCCTATCGGCCCGGTCTACTCCAAAGCCGACGCCGAAAAGCTCGCCGCCGAAAAAGGCTGGGCCATTGCCCCCGATGGCGATAAATACCGCCGCGTGGTGGCGAGCCCGCGCCCGAAACACATCTTCGAAATTCGCCCGATCAAGTGGTTGCTGGAAAAAAGCGCCATCGTGATCTGCGCCGGTGGCGGCGGGATTCCAACGATGTATGGCGAAGACGGCAAACTGCGCGGCATTGAAGCTGTCATCGACAAAGACCTGTGTTCCTCGCTATTGGCCGCGCAACTGGACGCCGATTTGCTGGTGATCGCCACCGACGTCAACGCGGCCTTTATCGACTACGGCAAGCCAACCCAGAAGGCCATCGCCCAGGCTCACCCTGACGAAATGGAAAAACTCGGCTTCGCCGCCGGCTCCATGGGGCCGAAGGTGCAAGCGGCCTGTGAGTTCGCCCGCCAGACTGGCAAAACCGCCGTCATCGGTTCACTCTCGGACATCGAAGCCATCGTCCAGGGCCGCGCCGGCACACGCATCAGCACGGCCAAACCCGGGATCAGTTACCTGTGAAGTAGAGGAGAAATGCCTATGGCCACCTTTGAACCTGGTCACCTGCACATCGAACGCCACGCGCTCAACAAGGACGACTACAGCTACAACCTGTGCATCGACTACGAGGTCAGCCAGGATCCAGAGGAAGGCAAGGGAATGCTCTTCAAGATGCACGGCTCGGTACAAGGCAAGGAGCTCAAGGAGGAGTTCTTTCTGCCCAAGGATCAGGCCTTCGACTTTGCCCGGCATGCGATGAACATCGCGCAGAAATATGGAATGCCGAAGGTTGCGACGCTCAATGGCACCATGCATAAACAGTACGATTTGATGTTTGAAGATGTGCGGCATCAGCTGGATGTGAAGGCGGGAGACCCCATCAAGCCTGAGCACCTGGGCTAAGCCCCTTGCACTGCCCCCCCCTGAATGTGGGAGGGGGCTTGCTCCCGATTGCGCTGGTTCAGTCACCCGTTGTGTCAGCTGACACAGCGTATTCGCGAGCAAGCCCGCTCCCACATTTTGATCTCCATCAACGCCAAGGCATACTGGCCACCCTCCGCACTCCAGAATCAAGATCCACCCATGCGTATCCACGTCAGCTTCATCGACCGCGTCGGCATTACCCAGGAAGTCCTGGCCCTGCTCGGTGGGCGCAATCTCAACCTGGATGCGGTGGAGATGGTGCCGCCCAACGTCTATATCGATGCGCCGACCCTCAGCGCCGAGGTGCTGGAAGAACTGCGCGACGCGTTGTTCAGCGTGCACGGGGTCCAAGCGGTCACCGTGGTGGATATCCTCCCCGGCCAACGCCGCCACCTGCAACTCGATGCCCTGCTGGCCGCCATGACCGACCCGGTGCTGGCCCTGGACAGCGCGGGCAAGATCCTGCTGGCCAACCCGGCGCTGATCGCCCTGTACGGTCGCGAGCCGGCCGGGGAAAGCATCAGCGAACTGTTCAACGACCCGGCGCTGCTGGACACCTTGCTGGAGCAAGGCTTTCGCCTGCCGCTGCGCGAGATCAGCGTCAACGGTCAGACCTTGCTGCTCGATGCCACGCCGATCACCGACGCCGGCGCCCTGCTCACCCTGTACCCACCCAACCGGATCGGCGAACAGTTGTCGGCGCTGCACCACGACCATGCCGAAGGGTTTGATGCGCTGTTGGGCGAGTCACCAGCAATTCGCACCCTGAAGGCGCGCGCGCAACGGGTGGCGGCGTTGGATGCCCCGCTGTTGATCCAGGGCGAAACCGGCACCGGCAAAGAGCTGGTGGCACGTGCCTGCCACGCCATCAGCGCCCGCCACAGTGCGCCGTTCCTGGCCCTGAACTGCGCGGCGTTACCGGAAAACCTCGCCGAGAGCGAGCTGTTCGGTTATGCCCCGGGTGCCTTTACCGGGGCGCAACGGGGTGGCAAACCGGGGCTGATGGAACTGGCCAACCAGGGCACCGTGTTCCTGGATGAAATCGGCGAAATGTCGCCGTACTTGCAGGCCAAGCTGCTGCGGTTTCTCAACGATGGCAGCTTTCGCCGCGTGGGCGGTGACCGCGAAGTGAAGGTCAATGTGCGCATTCTCAGCGCCACCCACCGCGACCTGGAAAAGATGGTCAGCGAGGGCACCTTTCGCGAAGACCTGTTCTACCGCCTCAATGTGCTCAACGTCGAAGTGCCGCCGCTGCGTGAACGCGGCCAGGACATTCTGCTGCTCGCCCGCTACTTCATGCAGCAGGCCTGCGCACAGATCCAGCGCCCTGTGTGCCGCCTGGCACCCGGCACTTACCCGGCGCTGTTGGGCAACCGCTGGCCAGGCAATGTGCGCCAGTTGCAGAACGTGATCTTCCGCGCCGCCGCTATCTGCGAAAGCAGCCTGGTAGACATCGGCGACCTGGACATCGCCGGCACCTCGGTGGCCCGCCAAAACGACGCCGAGGTCGACAGCCTGGAACAGGCGGTGGAAGACTTCGAACGCAGCCTGCTCGAAAAGCTTTACGCCAGCTACCCCTCGACCCGCCAACTGGCCAGCCGCCTGCAAACCTCTCATACCGCCATTGCCCATCGACTGCGCAAATACGGCATCCCCAACAAGCCCTGACGGCACTCGATCTCAATGTGGGAGCGGGCTTGCTCGCGAATGCGCCGTGTCAGCTGACACAGCTGGTGACTGAACCACCGCAATCGGGAGCAAGCCCCCTCCCACATTGGATTGCATTGCAAGTGTGGTCTGAGAACGACATCCGCTGTACTGAAAGCGCTACAGCGTAACGATATCGCTACAACCCTGTTTTTTGCGCGCCATGCAAGGCTTTGATCCACATAGGCTTTTTTTCGCGCACCCAGCTGTAGCGAAATCGCTACAGCCAGAACACATAAGCTCATAACCATTTTTATCAACTCATTGATTTTTAACGATTTAATGAGATTGGCCGCGATATTGCTAAGCAACTCCCCATTATTCCAATCCCGTCCACCAGACGAATCTGGCCCTGAGGAGTTTCCATGAGCGAGTTGCGTTTCACTGAAGATCACGAATGGCTGCGCGCCGAAGCCGATGGCAGCGTCACCGTGGGTATCACCGCTTTCGCGCAGAACGCGTTGGGTGATGTGGTTTTCGTGCAACTGCCGGAGTTGCAGTCCTACGCGAAGGGCGCAGAAGCCTCCACCGTTGAATCGGTCAAGGCCGCAAGCGGCGTCTACATGCCGCTGGACGGCGAAGTCCTCGAAGTCAACGCGCAACTCGATGGCAGCCCGGAGCTGGTCAACGAAGACCCGACGGGCGAAGGTTGGTTCTTCCGCTTTAAACCCGCCGATGCCGATGCAGTGGCTAAGCTGTTGGATCAGGATGCGTACGACCGCCTGATCAAAGCCAACGCTGAAGCCTGAGGAGCGCGCCATGACGATCAATCTCAGCACCGCCAACGAATTCATCGCCCGTCATATCGGCCCGCGCCAGGAAGATGAGCAGCACATGCTTGCCAGCCTGGGCTTTGACTCCCTGGAAGCCTTGAGCGCCAGCGTCATTCCGGAAAGCATCAAGGGCACCAGCGTGCTCGGCCTGGAAGACGGCCTGAGCGAAGCCGAGGCCCTGGCCAAGATCAAGGCCATCGCCGGCAAGAACCAGCTGTTCAAGACCTACATCGGCCAGGGTTACTACAACTGCCACACGCCGTCGCCGATCCTGCGCAACCTGCTGGAAAACCCGGCCTGGTACACCGCCTACACCCCGTACCAGCCAGAGATTTCCCAAGGCCGTCTGGAAGCGCTGCTGAACTTCCAGACCCTGATCAGCGACCTCACCGGCCTGCCGATCGCCAACGCCTCCCTGCTCGATGAAGCCACCGCCGCTGCCGAAGCCATGACCTTCTGCAAACGCCTGAGCAAGAACAAAGGCAGCAACGCCTTCTTCGCCTCCGTGCACAGCCACCCGCAAACCCTCGACGTGCTACGCACGCGTGCCGAGCCGCTGGGCATCGATGTGGTGGTGGGCGATGAGCGCGAACTGACCGACGTCAGCCCGTTCTTCGGCGCCCTGCTGCAATACCCGGCCAGCAACGGTGACGTGTTTGATTACCGCGAGCTGACCGAACGCTTCCACACCGCCAACGCGCTGGTCGCCGTGGCTGCCGACCTGTTGGCCCTGACCCTGCTGACCCCGCCGGGTGAGTTCGGCGCCGACGTGGCCATCGGCAGCGCGCAACGCTTCGGCGTGCCGCTGGGCTTTGGTGGCCCGCACGCGGCGTACTTCTCCACCAAGGATGCGTTCAAGCGCGACATGCCGGGCCGTCTGGTCGGGGTGTCCGTTGACCGCTTCGGCAAGCCGGCCCTGCGCCTGGCCATGCAGACCCGCGAGCAACATATCCGTCGCGAGAAAGCCACCAGCAACATCTGCACCGCCCAGGTACTGCTGGCCAACATCGCCAGCATGTACGCCGTGTACCACGGTCCCAAAGGACTGACCCAGATCGCTCAGCGCATTCACCAGCTGACCGCGATCCTGGCCAAGGGCTTGACCGCCCTGGGCGTGAAGGTCGAGCAAGACCATTTCTTCGACACCCTGACCCTCAACACTGGCGCCCACACGGCCGCCCTGCACGACAAGGCCCGCGCCCAGCGCATCAACCTGCGTGTGGTCGACGCCCAGCGTCTGGGCCTGTCGGTCGACGAAACCACCACCCAGGCCGATATCGAAACCCTGTGGTCGCTCTTCGCCGATGGCAAAGCCCTGCCGGACTTCGCCGCTAACGTGGAAAGCACCCTGCCGGCCGCGCTGCTGCGCCAATCGCCGATCCTCAGTCACCCGGTGTTCAACCGTTACCATTCGGAAACCGAGCTGATGCGCTACCTGCGCAAGCTGGCCGACAAGGACCTGGCACTGGACCGCACCATGATCCCGCTGGGCTCGTGCACCATGAAACTCAACGCCGCCAGCGAAATGATCCCGGTGACCTGGGCCGAGTTCGGTGCCCTGCACCCGTTCGCCCCGGCCGAGCAAAGCGCCGGCTACCTGCAACTGACCTCCGAACTGGAAGCCATGCTCTGCGCAGCCACCGGTTATGACGCAATCTCACTGCAACCGAACGCCGGTTCCCAGGGCGAGTACGCCGGCCTTCTGGCCATCCGTGCCTACCACCAGAGCCGTGGCGAAGAACGCCGTGACATCTGCCTGATCCCATCGTCGGCCCACGGCACCAACCCCGCTACCGCCAACATGGCCGGCATGCGCGTGGTTGTCACCGCGTGCGACGCACGTGGCAACGTCGACATCGAAGACCTGCGCGCCAAGGCCATCGAGCACCGCGACCACCTCGCGGCACTGATGATCACCTACCCGTCCACCCACGGCGTGTTCGAAGAAGGCATCCGCGAAATCTGCGGCATCATTCACGACAATGGCGGCCAGGTGTACATCGACGGCGCCAACATGAACGCGATGGTCGGCCTGTGCGCACCGGGCAAGTTCGGCGGCGACGTGTCCCACCTGAACCTGCACAAGACCTTCTGCATTCCCCACGGTGGTGGCGGCCCGGGTGTTGGCCCGATTGGCGTCAAATCGCACCTCACGCCATTCTTGCCTGGCCACGCGGCCATGGAACGCAAGGAAGGCGCGGTGTGCGCGGCGCCCTTCGGCAGCGCGAGCATCCTGCCGATCACCTGGATGTACATCAGCATGATGGGCGGCGCGGGCCTCAAGCGCGCTTCGCAGTTGGCGATCCTGAATGCCAACTACATTTCCCGTCGCCTCGAAGAGCACTACCCAGTGCTCTACACCGGCAGCAATGGCCTGGTGGCGCACGAGTGCATCCTGGACCTGCGCCCATTGAAGGACAGCAGCGGCATCAGCGTTGATGACGTGGCCAAGCGCCTGATCGATTTCGGCTTCCACGCGCCGACCATGTCGTTCCCGGTAGCGGGCACGCTGATGATCGAGCCGACCGAAAGCGAATCCAAGGAAGAACTGGACCGCTTCTGTGACGCGATGATTGCCATCCGCGAAGAGATCCGCGCGGTGGAAAACGGCACCCTGGACAAGGAAGACAACCCCCTGAAAAACGCCCCGCACACCGCGGCCGAACTGGTGGGCGAATGGAGCCACCCGTACAGCCGTGAACAAGCGGTGTACCCGGTTGCGTCGTTGATCGAAGGCAAGTACTGGCCGCCGGTTGGCCGGGTCGACAACGTGTTTGGCGATCGCAACCTGGTGTGTGCGTGCCCGTCGATCGAGAGCTACGCCTGATCTGACTGGAGGGATGCGGTCAAACATGGGGGAGCGGGCTTGCTCGCGAATGCGGGGGATCAGTCACTGGATGCATCAACTGACACTCCGCTTTCGCGAGCAAGCCGGCGCCCACATGTGACCGCGTTCATCCGATAAATAATAAGAAACCGGAGAACAACCATGTCCCTTAGCGTGTTCGACCTGTTCAAGATTGGCATCGGCCCCTCCAGCTCCCACACGGTCGGCCCGATGCGCGCTGCGGCCCGATTCGTCGAAGGCCTCAAGCGCGACAACCTGCTGAGCGCCACCACCGGCATCAAGGTGGAACTCTATGGATCGCTGGGCGCCACCGGTAAAGGCCACGGCAGTGACAAGGCCGTGCTGCTGGGCCTGGAAGGCGAACACCCGGACACCGTCAATACTGAAACCGTGGCTGCACGCCTCGCGCAAATGCGCAGCGACGGTCGCTTGAACCTGCTTGGCGAACACCGCATTGCGTTCAACGAGAAAGAACACCTGGCGATGATTCGCAAACCCCTCGCCTACCATCCCAATGGCATGATTTTTCGTGCCTTCGATGCGGCGGGCATCCAGATTCGCAGCCGCGAGTACTACTCGGTCGGCGGCGGTTTTGTCGTCGATGAAGATGCCGCCGGCGCCGACCGGATTGTCGAAGACACCACGCCGCTGACCTTTCCGTTCAAGCACGCCAAAGACTTGCTGGGGCATTGCGCTACCTACGGGCTGTCGATCAGCCAGGTAATGCTGACCAATGAAAGTGCCTGGCGCCCGGAAGCGGAAACCCGCGCCGGTCTATTGAAAATCTGGCAAGTGATGCAGGACTGCGTCGACGCCGGCTGTCGCAACGAAGGGATTTTGCCCGGTGGTTTGAAGGTCAAGCGCCGCGCCGCTGCCCTGCATCGCCAGCTGTGCAAGAACCCGGAATCGGCGCTGCGTGACCCGCTGTCGGTGCTGGACTGGGTCAATCTGTACGCGCTGGCGGTCAACGAAGAAAACGCCAATGGCGGCCGCGTAGTGACCGCGCCCACCAACGGCGCCGCCGGGATTGTGCCGGCCGTGTTGCATTACTACATGCGTTTTATCCCCGGCGCGAACGAGGACGGCGTGGTGCGTTTTCTGCTCACCGCCGCCGCCATCGGCATTTTGTACAAGGAAAACGCCTCGATCTCCGGGGCCGAAGTCGGCTGCCAGGGTGAAGTCGGCGTGGCCTGCTCGATGGCAGCCGGCGCGCTGTGCGAAGTGCTGGGCGGCAGCGTGTCCCAAGTGGAAAACGCCGCCGAGATCGGCATGGAGCACAACCTCGGCCTGACCTGCGACCCGATTGGCGGGCTGGTGCAGGTGCCGTGCATCGAGCGCAATGCCATGGGCTCGGTCAAGGCGATCAATGCGGTGCGTATGGCTTTGCGCGGTGATGGGCAGCACTTCGTCTCGCTGGATAAAGTCATCCGCACCATGCGCCAGACCGGCGCCGATATGAAAAGTAAATACAAGGAAACCGCCCGTGGCGGTTTGGCGGTCAACATTATCGAGTGCTGACGCCTACAAGCGCGTCCGCACGTTTTTCAGGAGCTGAACATGTCCACCGAAACCCTGTTGAAAACCCCATTGCACGCCCTGCACCTCGAACTGGGCGCGCGCATGGTGCCCTTCGCCGGCTACGACATGCCGGTGCAATACCCGCTGGGCGTGATGAAGGAACACCTGCACACCCGTGAACACGCCGGGTTGTTCGACGTGTCCCACATGGGCCAGATCCGCCTGACCGGCGCCAATGCCGCCAAAGCCCTGGAAACGCTGGTACCCGTCGACATCATCGACCTGCCGGTCGGCATGCAGCGCTACGCCATGTTCACCAATGACCAGGGCGGCATTCTCGACGACCTGATGGTGGCCAACCTGGGTAACGACGAACTGTTCCTGGTGGTCAACGCCGCCTGCAAGGATCAGGACCTGGCGCACCTGCGCCAACATATCGGCGACCAGTGCAGCATTGAGCCACTGTTCGAAGAGCGCGCCTTGCTGGCCCTGCAAGGCCCGGCGGCCGTGAAAGTCTTGGCGCGCCTGGCACCTGAAGTGACCAAGATGACGTTCATGCAGTTCGCCAGCCTGCGCCTGTTGGGCGTGGACTGCTACGTCAGCCGCTCCGGTTACACGGGCGAAGACGGGTTTGAAATCTCGGTGCCGGCCGCCAACGCCGAAAGCCTTGCGCGCAGCCTGCTGGCCGAAGCCGAAGTACACGCCATCGGCCTGGGCGCCCGCGACTCGCTGCGCCTGGAAGCTGGCCTGTGCCTGTACGGCCACGACATGAACACCGACACCACCCCCATCGAAGCCAGCCTGCTGTGGGCGATCTCCAAGGCCCGCCGTGCCGACGGCGCACGTGCCGGTGGCTTCCCGGGTGCCGAGCGCATTTTCAGCCAACAGCAAGCCGGTGTGAGCCGCAAGCGTGTCGGCCTGCTGCCACAGGAACGTACGCCCGTGCGTGAAGGCGCCGAAATCGTCGATGAGCACGGCACCGTGATCGGCAGCGTGTGCAGCGGTGGCTTTGGCCCGACGCTGGGCGGCCCGCTTGCCATGGGTTACCTGGACAGCGCATTTATTGCACTGGACACCGAAGTGTCTGCGTTGGTACGTGGGAAAAAGGTGCCGCTGCGTGTAAGTAAAATGCCATTTGTACCGCAACGTTACTTCCGCGGCTGATTGACTGTTCCTATAAGTAACGCGGTTGCGTTAACGCGCACTAATTTGTAACGCAACCGCCATAAAAGAGTGCATTGACGATAGTCATTTTAATAGGCGCAAACCTATAACAAGTGAGCAACGCTATCGAATATGTGGGATCCACTTTTAGTCAACGAAGTGTCATATGGCCGAGCAAAACCTGGGGATTCTCCGGGGCTTGTTTTTTCCATATTAGTTGACGTAGAGTTTAGCCACTGTGTTTGCATGGGTCGCTTTGAACCTGGACCTGGGCAGTAGCCATAAGTTTGCTACAACCCGTTCGACGTCTCTTACTTTCCTGCAACCCAGCCCAGTACTCTTTCATGTGAAAGGGGCTGTCATTAATTTTTAGCGTCAAAGGAAATAAGAAATGTCGAATCGTCAGAGCGGTACCGTCAAGTGGTTTAACGACGAGAAAGGGTTTGGTTTTATCACTCCAGAAAGCGGTCCGGATCTGTTCGTGCATTTCCGCGCTATTCAGGGCAATGGCTTCAAGAGCCTGAAAGAAGGCCAGAAAGTGTCTTTCATCGCCGTGCAAGGCCAGAAAGGCATGCAGGCTGACGAAGTACAAGCAGAAGGCTGATCCTTACTGCGACAAAAAGCCCCTGATGGTGACATCAGGGGCTTTTTTATGTGCGTTTGCTCGTAAAATGGCTTTTTTCTCAAGAGAGACGGCCATGCCCAAACCTTTGTTGAGCCCCCAAGGCGAATTCCCCGCCGTTGGCCTGGGCCGTCGTCTGGCAGCGATGTTCTATGACTTCCTGTTGTGCACCGCGCTGCTGATCGTCACCGCGTTTATCTACAAGCTGGTGTGGATGGCGTTTATCGGCGAAGCCAGGATGCGCACGCTCACCGAGTCCGGCGCGCTGGACGGCGACCCGCTGCTGTCAACGATTCTGTTTTTTGTGCTGTTTGGTTTTTTCGCCATGTTCTGGACTTATTCAGGGCAGACCCTGGGCATGCAAGTGTGGGGCGTGCGCGTGCAGAACGCTGACGGTTCGCGGATCAGCCTGTGGCAAGCGCTGCTGCGGTTCGTGGTGTCGATTGCGTCATGGTTGTGTGTGGGGCTGGGGTTTATCTGGTCGCTGTTTGATAAACAGAAACGCAGCTGGCATGACATTTATTCGGATACCCAACTGGTGCGGATTCCGAAGCAGAAGAAATAAACGCTGAATAGTGGAGGTTCAAATGTGGGAGCGGGCTTGCTCGCGAATGCGCAGTGTCAGTTGATATATCTGGTGTCTGAACTACCGCATTCGCGAGCAAGCCCGCTCCCACAATTTTGACCGTATTTACAGCTTGGGTCAGGCGTTGCCGGCGAGCTTCAAGCGCGCAGCCTGGGTGAAATCCAGCATGCGCTTGAGCGGGCGCACGGCATGCGGGATCACTGACGGCTCAACGAAGATCTCGTTACTGCCCTCACGCAGGCACTGCAGCGTGCGCTCCAGCGTGTTCATCGCCATCCACGGGCAATGCGCGCAACTGCGGCACGCCGCGCCGTTGCCGGCAGTAGGCGCCTCAATGAAGACTTTATCCGGGCACAACTGCTGCATCTTGTAGAAGATGCCGCGGTCGGTCGCCACGATGAACGTCTTGTTCGGCAAACGCTGTGCGGCGGCAATCAGTTGGCTGGTGGAGCCCACCGCGTCCGCCAGCTCGATCACCGAGGTCGGCGACTCTGGGTGCACCAGAATCGCCGCGTCCGGGTAGAGTGCCTTCATGTCTTCAAGCTGCTTGGACTTGAACTCCTCGTGGACGATGCACGCCCCGTCCCACAGCAACATATCCGCACCGGTCTGGCGCTGGATGTAGGTGCCCAGGTGCTTGTCCGGGCCCCAGATAATCGTTTCGCCGTTGTCCATCAGGCTTTCGACGATTTCCAGTGCGCAGCTGGAGGTCACGACCCAATCCGCCCGGGCTTTGACCGCCGCCGAGGTGTTGGCGTAAACCACCACGGTGCGCTCGGGATGCTGGTCGCAGAACGCCGAGAACTCCTCCACCGGGCAACCCAGGTCCAGCGAGCACGTGGCTTCCAGGGTGGGCATGAGGATGCGTTTTTCGGGGGTGAGGATTTTGGCGGTCTCGCCCATGAAACGCACACCGGCAACCAACACGGTCTTGGCCGGGTGGGCAGCGCCGAAGCGGGCCATTTCCAGGGAGTCGGAGACACAGCCGCCGGTTTCTTCGGCCAGGGCCTGAATCACCGGGTCGCAATAAAAGTGGGCAACCAGCACCGCGTCTTGAGCCTTGAGCTCGGCGGCGATGGCGACACGCAGGCTCGCCTCTTCTTCGGCGCTGAGGGCCTTGGGCTGCTTGGCGTCGAGGTGAGCTTGAACCAGTAGGCGTTCGGAAATTTGCGTCATGTTCGCAAGACCTGCAAGCGCAGTTGCGCGAAAGTCGAGTGTACCACCGGCTCTGGAGCCCTTCGGGCGCCGCCGGACGAAGTGATTGTGTTCATCAAGCACGGGTGAAGCTGCGCAAGGCTACAGAATATCGAATGGATTCAAAAGCCTAATCTGGCATTCCCGGGTGCGTCTGTCGGGCAAAAAAAACGGGAAACCCAACGCAGGGGTTTCCCGTTTTCCAACCGGTGTCAGCGCTGCAGTGCGGCAGGGTCTTGCTGCAGCATCACCGAGTCATGCATGCTCGCCAACGCATCCTTTAGCGTTGACTGCTCCAGCGCATCCTTGGATTTTTTGCTTGCCTGGGCCGCGTGCTCAAGCAGCGCCAGGTAATCGCGCTTGGATGCGCCCTCCTTCGGCACCACCGTGTCCTCAACCAGCTTGGCCATCACATACTTCTGCGTATGGGTGCTCTGTACAGCCGTCTGCGAGACTGACGCGCTGGCCAGTTGGCCGTCTTTATAGGCGAAGCTTGCCGTACTGCTGGCCTTGTCCTGCACTTGCACATACAGGTAATTCTGCGATTCACGGTTGCCGTCCAAAACCGGTGGTTTACCGCCATTGAGGCTTGTGTGGAAACTCGCAGAAAGCGCCGACTGCTGGTGCTGGGTAACACTGCGATCTGCGCTACTGCGACCGTTGACCTGGGTCTTCTGCGACACGGTGTAGGAAAAACTGTCGACTTCCGACGGGCGCATTGGGTTGCTAGCGTCCACAGACTGTTTGATCGAAGCTTTGAAATCAGCCAGGCCAGTCAACAGGCCTTTGTCGCTGGGGTTGTTGCTCAGGGCGACTGGAGCGGTAACGCCTTGTGGATAGTTGCTGTTCATGGCGCTGAACGCATCCTTGAACATCGCCATCAGGTCCGCATCCGCACTGCCGCGTTGCGCCACCCGGTCAAATTGGGCCAGGTAGGTTTTCAGCGCCTTGGCTTGCTGTTTGGCATCGCCGAGGATTGCCGCGTTTTTGAGGTCGACGGCCAGGTCAATGTTACCGGCCGGGCCACTCATGCGCGTGGTACGGCTCTGACTGTCGGCGTGGAAAGCCAGGCTAACGTCCTTGCCATCAAGGGCCTTGAGGCTGGCATTGAGGTCGACGGAAGCCAGCACCTGGGTATCAAACTGGGTCAACTTGCCCAGGTCGAGCTTGGGCGGCACGGCGGTCAGCCCGTCCACCGAGGCTTGGAAGGCACTGCCCAATTGGCCGACGGCCTTGAGTTCATCAGCCGTCAAGTCGCCGCCCTCTACGGTGGCCTGCACGCCCAAGCCATCCTTCTGGCTGGACAGGCTGAAGGTGACGGTCTTGCCGCTGGTGGTCTTGATGCTCAGGCTGACCTGGTTGTCGGCCTTGTTGTGCAGCAGCGTCTGGTCGGTCTTGATCGCGCCGGCATCCCCGGCCCGGGCTGCCGTTGTATTGAGCACGGACTGTGAAATACCGACGCCGCCGCCCTGGGTAAATTGATCCACCAACGCCGCGCCCAGGCCGCTGTAGCGACTCGCCGTGGAGATCGAATTAAAGCGGCTGTTGATGGCGTTGGTAACGGCATCCTGGCTGCTGTTTTCCCAGGCCCGCAGCGTTTCCTGGCCGGGCAACTGCCCGTCTCGAGAGTAGATATCGACGACATCGGCCGCAGGACTACCGAGACTGACCAGCGAAGACGGCCGAACCGGTGAGACATCGACGGTATTCGCCACGGCGACCGGCAAAGGCGTCGCGGGCGCGCGAACGATGAGGGGATGGGTAGCGATGATAGGCGTTAGCGTCGTCATGACAGTCCGTGTCTTGAAAGCTGAGTAGCTTTCAATTTAACCAACACGTGACGGGATTGACAGCATTGAAGCCAAAATGATGACCAACGCGTGCTGCCAAAAAACTGGCTTTTTGCCGTATTGCGCAAGTCAGAACCGGTAAGTCACCGAACCACCAAAACCATTGGCTTTGTCTTCATGCCAGGCATCGTAAGTCGGTGTTAATGCGGGTTGGGTCTGGCGAACCTTGATAGGTTGGTTTTTCAAGCCCGCCAACGGTTTATTGTGCACGTGCCGGTGCAATTACGCTGAACTCGCTGGTGAGATAGTTATCGTAATGACATGATAAAGTCCATTCAACATATTCGGTCAGATCCAAATGAATAGCACCGTCGGGATGGGCCCCGAGACAAGTCACACGCCCGATCCCCTCACAGGCGGCGCAAGCGAGCTGGCCGCGACTGGCTTGGGTAGAAATGAAGCGTTCACCGAGCGCGTACTGGCCAGCATCAACGATTGCATCAAAGTCCTGGACCTCGACGCCCGCCTCACCTTCATGAGCGAAGGTGGTCAGAAAATCATGGAAGTCAGTGACTTCAACAGCATCCGCGGCTGCCCCTGGCCCGACTTCTGGCAGGAACAGGGAAACCTGGACGCCAAGGCCGCCGTGCAGGCCGCCCAAAACGGTGAAAGCGCGAGCTTTATCGGGCCTGCGCAAACCTTGGCCGGCAACCTGAAGTGGTGGCATGTGCAGGTCAGTCCGATCCTGGACGGTAATGGCCGACCGGAGCAAATCCTCTGCGTGTCCCGTGATATCACCGCCCTGCGTGAAGCCGAAGAGTCGCTGCGTAAACTCAATGAGTCGCTGGAGCAGCGGGTGGTGGAGCGTACCCGTGATCGTGACCGTATCTGGCGTCTGTCGCCGGACTTGATGCTGGTTGCTCAGCTCGACGGTGTGATCTCTGCCGTCAACCCGGCCTGGACACGCATGCTCGGCCATACCGAACACGACCTGGTGGGCAGTCAGTTGCTGGCCCTGGTGCACCCGGACGACCTGGCCGTCTCGTCATCGGCGGTCAGCCGCCTGGGGGATGGCAAGAACTTTCCCAACTTCAAGAATCGTTACCGCCACCAGGATGGCAGCTACCGCATGATCGCCTGGACCGCCGTGCCCGACAGCGACTACATCCACGCGGTGGGCCGTGATATCCAGGCCGAGGAAGAAGCCAAGGAAGCCTTGCGTTTGTCGGAAGACGCCCTGCGTCAATCGCAGAAACTGGAAGCGATTGGCCAACTCACCGGCGGCGTCGCACACGACTTCAATAACCTGCTGACAGTGATCAAGTCCTGTGCTGACTTGCTCAAAACGCCTTCGCTAAGCGAAGTACGGCGCATGAAGTATGTGGAAGCCATCGCCAGTACCGTGGACCGTGCTGCCCGTCTGACCGCGCAATTGCTGACATTCGCCCGCCGCCAGGCCCTGCGCCCGGAAGTCTTCAACGTTGGCGACAGCGTATTGCGGGTGGGCGAAATGATGGACAGCCTGACCGGTTCGCGCATCAAGGTCACCATCGAGGTGCCGCAGAAACCGTGCTTTATCAACGCCGACGAAAGCCAGTTCGATACCGCTCTGGTGAATATGGTGGTCAACGCACGGGATGCCATGGCCGGCACTGGCGACTTGGCGATCAAAGTGGCCACGGCCAACTGGCTGCCTTCAGTGCGGGCCCATCCAGTGCGCGTCGCCGACTACGTGACCATCGAATTAAGTGACACCGGTTCAGGCATTGCGCCGGAAAAGCTCGACGCCATTTTCGAACCGTTCTACACCACCAAGGGTATCGGCCAGGGCACCGGCCTGGGGTTGTCGCAGGTGTACGGTTTTGCCAAACAATCGGGCGGTGAAATCCTGGTGAAGAGCGAATGCGGCAAGGGCAGCCAGTTCGTTTTGTACTTGCCGGAAGTCGAAGCCGGTGTGACGACAGCCATCTCGGAACACCAAAGCGACCCGATTGCCTCCAACCTGTGCGTGCTGATGGTCGAAGACAACACCGATGTCGGTCTCTACACCTCGCAGACCCTGGAGCAAATGGGTTTTAAAGTGCTATGGGTGCCCGACGCCAGCAGTGCACTCGACGCCCTGGCGCCCAACCCGGAGAGCTTCCAGGTGGTGTTTTCCGACATCTCGATGCCAGGCATGAGCGGGCTGGAGTTGCTCGACGCGATCGAAGCCCTCTACCCGTGGCTGCCCGTGGTGCTGACCACCGGCTACAACGACGAATACGCGCGCATCGCCCAGGAAGAAGGGCAGCGCTTTGTGCTGATGCAAAAACCCTACTCCACCGAAGCGTTGGCAGTGCAACTGCACAAAGTCGTCAAGAGCCGCCTGAATCTGATTTCTCCAGGCTGACCCGCTTGTATAAACACGCCGATTAAACGGTTATTACGCAACAATCAGAAAACCCGCCCCCATCCGTTAATACGCAAACCCCCGCAAAAACAACCCTCAACAGGTGCCCACAGGGCACCTGCGCACCACCTTTGTGCATTTTTTTGCTGAATAACGCGGCATTCCTCACGTTTTACGTAATAAATCCTACAGCCGATGTAACAAACCGTTTATTGATGACTCAAGTGCGGCAAGCCCCCTCCCGAGTGCATGGCTTGGCTCGATGGGCATGAATCGTGTGGATTTCTACGTTAAGGATGTCGAGTGCCGAATCAGCCCTCAACCAAGCGTCTTTGTTGTATTCAGAAACTAGGCGCCGCCCTGCTCTGCCTGTGTGCGCTGCCGGCGGCCGGCGCCGAGGGGCCGCAGCTCGGTCAGGAAGCCCTGCGTTTGCAGCAACAGCAGCAGCGCGACTTGCAACAATTACAACTGGAGCAGCGCCAGCGGCAGCTACAAAGAGGCAGTTTCGGCGCGCAACCGGCGACGCCAACCGTGCCTGAGGGCGGCGGCCACGACGAACGCTGCTGGCTCTTGAGCGGTACACGCGTGGCCGGTGTGACCTTGTTCAGCAATGCTGAGCTGAGCACACACATCAAACCCTACGTGGCCGCCTGCATGGGCGTCACCCAGATCAACCGCCTGCTGGCCGAGATTACCCGCCTGTACGTTGAGGCCGGCTACATCGCCAGCCGTCCGTACCTGATCAGCACGCCGGCGGCTGGGCACCCGTTGGATATTCACGTCGAAGAAGGCTATGTCGAAGCCATCGAATTGACTGACCAGAGCCTGCCGGTGTCGTTACGCGGAGCGTTTCCCGGGATGCTCGGCAAGCCGCTGAACCTGCGCGACCTGGAGCAAGGCCTGGACCAGCTCAATCGCCTGCGCTCGGTGGACCTCACCGCCGACATCGCACCTGGCAGCGAACCTGGTGCGTCGCGAATCATCTTGCACTCGCGCAGCACGGCCTCGCGCTGGGGGTTGGGGCTTGGGGTGGACAACCTCGGCAGCGCCGGCACCGGCCGTGATCGCAATGCCATCAGCCTGAGCCTGGACAGCCCGTTGGAACTCAACGATTCGCTCAACCTGAGTTTCAGCGACACGCTCAACCACGGCCCGCGCTACAGCCGCAGCAACAGCCTGTTTTATTCCATCCCTTACGGCTACTGGACCTACAGCCTGTTCGCCAGCCACGCCGAATACCGCTCGCCCTTCACGCTCAGCAGCGCGACGTTTTATAACAGCGGCCGCACCGATCAGGTCAGCGTGCGCACCGATCGGGTGTTATGGCGCGACCAAGGCCATCAACTCAGCGCCAACCTGCAACTGGCCTACAAGGACGTCGACAGCTATCTGCAAAAGGTTCGCCTGGGCATCCAGAGCCCAACGCTGACGGTGGCCGAGGCCGGCGTAAATCTGTTCTGGCTCAACAGTGCGGTGTGGAACCTCGACGTCAATTACGCCCAAGGCCTGACCTGGTTCGGCGCCGATCGCGATGCCGACCACGTACAGAAAAACCTGCCCCAGGCGCAATTCCACAAGTACCGCGCCAACCTGACTCAATGGCGCAACGGCCAATGGCTGGGGCAGCCGTGGCAGTGGCAGAGCCAGCTGTCGGCGCAATACAGCCCGGACACGCTGCCCGCCATCGAACAACTGCTCGGTACCGACGACTCAGCCGTGCGTGGCTATCGCGACAACAGCGCGTCGGGTGCGATCGGCGCGGTATGGCGCAATACCCTGCGCTTGCCGCTCAACAGCGACCTCGCGGTCAAGATCACGCCACGCCTGGGCCTGGACAACGGCTGGGTCAAGCGCGAACACGGTGCCCAAAGCCAACGCCTGAGCGCGGCCAGTGCCGGGCTCAACCTGAGCTGGAAGAACGTGCAGCTTGATGTCGATTACCAACACAACCTCAACACCCCCGCAGGTTTTGCCCAGGAGCCGGATGTATGGCTGACGCGCCTGAGCCTGCAACTATGAGCCGATATCTGTTTAGCCTGAAATAACCGCAATTCCTGACCACCACAGCAGCGTTGCAACGAACAACGCACGTCGCGGATCAGCCAACACAGAGCGAAATTATTTATGCCGACAGACACACATCCGTTTCACCTTTCACCTCAAGGCAAACTGCGCTGGGCCATCGCCAGCCTGTTTCTGCTGCCACAACTGGCGCTGGCCGCTGGGTTGACCGTGGTCGAAGGGCCCGGCGGTACACCGCAACTGCAAAACCAGGGTGGCGTGCCCATCATCAACATCGTCGCGCCGAATGCTGGCGGCCTGTCCCACAACCAGTTTCTGGACTACAACGTCGACCGCCAGGGCGTTGTGCTGAACAACGCCTTGCAGGCCGGTCAATCCCAGCTCGCCGGGCAGTTGGCAGCCAACCCGCAGTTCCAGGGCCAGGCGGCGAGCGTGATTCTTAACGAAGTGATCAGCCGCAACGCCTCAACCGTCAACGGCGCCCAGGAGATTTTTGGCCGGTCGGCCGACTATGTGCTGGCGAACCCTAATGGCATCTCTGTCAACGGCGGCAGTTTTATCAACACCCCGAATGCCAGCCTGGTGGTGGGCCGCCCTGAACTTAACGACGGCAAGCTGCAAGCCTTGAACACCCGCGATGCGCGCGGCCAACTCACGGTACAAGGCCAGGGCCTGCACAACCGCGAAGGTTCAATCAACCTGATCGCGCCGCGCATCGACAGCGACGGTCACCTGAGTGCGCGTGATCAATTGAACCTCACCGTCGGCCGCAACCAAGTCGACTACGCCAGCGGCCAGGTGCGCCAGGTAGACCCAGCCAGCAAAACCCAGGAGCAGCGTATCGACGCCCGTCTGTTCGGGGCGATGCAGGCCGGGCGCATCAACATCATCAGCACCGCCGATGGCGCCGGCGTGCGCGTGGGTGCCGTAAACGTGCAGGGGCGTGACGGGGTCAAGATCAGTTCGGCCGGCGACCTCGATATCAGCGGCCAGGTCCACGCCAACAGCCTCGACGCGACCCGCGCCAGCGTGCACAGCCGCCAGGGCGATGTCGACGTGCACAGCGCCAAGGACCTGAGCCTCGCCGCCACCGACGTCAGCGCGCGCAACGTCAAACTCGACGCCGGCCGCAACCTGACACTTGGCAGCCTGGAAAGCCGCAAGCTCCAGGAAAAACGTGAGCAATGGGACAACAGCAACTTCCTGTTCACCTACGAAACCTATGACCGCACCACCACTGACCAGGACGCGCGCCAGCACGGCAACAAGGTGGTCGCGCAACAGGACGCAGCACTGTCGTCCGGCGCCAAAACCGAGATCAAGGCCAGCAACGTGGAAGCCGGGGCCGGTCTGCACGTCAATAGCGGCGCCGACCTTCAGGTGCTCGCAGCCACCGAAACCCACGAAACCCGCGATCAGGGCAATCATCGCAAGCACCTGTGGAAAGCCAACTGGGACACCTCCAGCAGCGAACAGCGCAGCATCACCAGCAGCCTCAAGGCCGGCAAGACCCTGGAGCTGACCAGCCAGCAGCAACTGCACCTGCAGGGCGCCGAGCTGAACACACCGGGTGACCTCCAACTGGCCGCCCGCCAAGTGGATATCAGCAGCGCCAGCCGCACTCAGCGCAGCAGTCATACGGCGTACTCCGGCGACCTGACAGGTGGCAGCTTCTTCGGCAAAAACGGCGATGGGGATAAAGGCAACACCTTGAATACCGGCAGCAAGGTCAACGCCGACGGCAAGCTGATCGTCCAGGCGGATGAGGTGCGCATCAGCGGCAGCCAGGCCCGTGGCGGCAAACAGGCCAGCGTGATCAGCGACAAAGGTTCGCTGGTGATCGACGGCGTACAAGACACGTCCCACGACAATAGCTACAGCAAGGACAGCAAATTCTTCGGCATCGCCAAGGATGAAAGCCGCCAGAACCTCAAGGACAGTACCGTGGTTGCCAGCAACCTGCGCTCGGACAGCAACCTCAAGCTGCAAAGCGCCAAGGACATCCACGTCAGCGGCTCACAGGTGTCCGCCACCGGTGAACTGCAGGCGGATGCCAAGGGTGATATCAAGGTCACTGCTGCTGAAAACACCTTCCACAACACCACCAGCACCCACACCCGAGGCTTCGAGGGCTACGCCAGGGAAACCGCCGATGGCACCCGCCAGTACCGCGCGGGCGTGAGCTACGAAGACCAGCAGCACACCAACAAGACCGACACCACGCAACAGCAGGCGTCCAGCCTCAGCGGCGGCAGCGTGGCCGTCACGGCCGGTGGCGACGTAAGCTTCAAGGGCTCCGACCTCAAGGCCACCGAGGGCGATGCGACCTTGAGCGGCAAAAACGTCGAACTGCTGTCGGCCCATGACAGCAGTCACAGCGACACTGACAAAACCACCACCGGCGGCGGCGTCTATTACACCGCAGGCCTTGACCGCGCTGGCAACGGCGCGCAGTTCAGCCACCAGAACAGTCACGACACCCGCAGTACCACCACCGCACAAACCAGCCACGTCGCGGCGGCCGGCAAACTGACCCTCAACGCCGGCAACACCCTCACCAGCCAGGGCGCGCAGGTCCAGGCGGGTGGCGAGTTACAGGTCAATGCGGGTCAGGTCGATAACCAGGCGACGCATAACAGCGAGACCAGCACCCACAAGGAGAATGGTTGGACCGCCGATGTCGGCGCCAATGTCGAATACAAAGGCGTCACCCGGCCAATCGAAAAAGCGCTCGAAGGCATGGCCCAAGCCAAATTCCATCAGCCAGGTTTGCTCGATGCCTTCGAGCAACCCAATGTCGGGTTGGATGTGGAGGTCGGTCATACCAAAAAAAGTCGCACACAGCAGGACAGCACGGCGGTGGTCAGCCAGTTCAGTGGTGCCACGGTGCAGGTCAATGTCGCTGGCACGTTGCAGGATGCAGGCAGTCAATACCGCGCCACCGATGGCGGCCTGAAGATCGCTGCCGGCGAGCATCTCGCCACGGCGGCGGCCAACACCCACAGCAGCAGCGAGCAAGGCGTGGACGCCAAGGCGGGCGTGCGGGTCTACACCAACACCGGTGAAGACCTCAACGTACGTGGCAGCGGCACGGGCGGCAGCAGCGACGTGCGCCAAACCGCCAGCACGGCGGTGGTCGGCAGTTACGCCGCCACCCAAGGCGTGAACTTCCAGGCCAAGGGCGATGCAGGTTATGAGGGCAGCCAGTTCAACGGTGGCCAGGCAGGCATCCACCTCAAGGCGGGGGGTGAGTTGGCGCTCAATCAGGCCAACGATACCCAGAGCGACACCCGCAGCAGTCTGCGCGGCAATGGTTCATTGACCGTGGGCACGGCGCCCGGCGCGAACGGCACAAACGTCAACCTCGGTGCCGGTGCACAGTTGGACCATAAGCAACTGGACACCCGCGACAGCCAGGCGCGTGTCGCGACGCTTCAGGGCAGCGGGCCCATCGCGCTCAGCAGCGGCGGCGACATGACCCTGCAAGGCACTCAGGTCGGTAGCCGCACCGCCAACACCGGCGATATCAGCCTGACTTCCGGCGGCAAGCTGGACCTGCAAGCGGCAACCGATACCCACGTCAGTAACGGCAGCAACCTGGGCGGCGGCCTGACCGTCGGTGCCGGCAAGACCAGCAGTGCCGAAAGCAGCGGCAAGACCGGCAGCCTGAGCGCCAACTTCAACATCGGCAAGGTCGCCGAAAACGATCAGGCCGCCGTCGTTGGGCAGTTGCACAGCAACGGCAAGGTCAGCCTCGCCAGCGGCGCGGATGCGAAGGATGCCATCCACTTGCAAGGCACACAGGTCACCGCTGCCAGCGTCAAACTCGACGCGCAACAAGGCGGCATCCTGCAAGAGTCGGCGCAGTCCACTCAGGCCCATGACAGCTGGGGCGTCACCCTCGGCGCGGGCGGCAGTGGCGGCAAGACCACCCTGGCCGATGCCGGGGAGCACGACACACCCAAGACCCAACTTGGCATCAATGCCCGGGCCAAGGTCGACGTGGATCACCTGCAAAGCACTGCGCAGCGCGACAGCCTGATCAAGGCAGACAGCGTAACGCTCAACAGTGCCCGCGATACCCACCTGGCTGGCGCACGGATCGAAGCGGATCAGGTGAGCGGCAAGGTGGGCGGGGACTTGGTGGTTGAAAGTCGCCAGGACCACATCAGCAGCACCCAGGTCAACGTCGATGCCAAGCTCGACGTCGAGAAAAACCAGCCCGGCGTGGTCAACAAACTGGCCAAAACCACCGGCCCGCTCAAGGACAAAGTGCAAGCCAAGGCCGAGGGCGCCTTCGACAAGCACCGTGAAAAGCTCGAGAACGCTGTCGACAAGGGCACCGAACACCTCGCTTCGGCCAAGGAAAACCTGGCCAGCGCCAAGGAGCGCCTGGGCGAGAAACTCACCCGCAGCGCCAGCTATGAGGTGAACCCGGAGCCGCGTGGCGCCTTCGGTACCCGCGTCGACAAGGCCAGGACGTACCTCGCGGACAAGAAGGATGCGTTGGGCACTCACCTGTCAAACCTCAAGGATAAGGTTTGGCCAAAAACCAGTGACAACCTTGCCGTCAGCGGCAAGCACACCACCGGCAGCTCGGTGGCGGATACCGCAGAAAGCGTGCTGTTCGGTGACAAGAGCGGTAAAACCAGCTACACCCCGACCTTGAACCTGGATGTCAGCCGTGTCGCCAAAGACAGCGTTACTCAAGCGTCTGGCATCCAGGGTACTCAGGGCGTCAATCTGCAGGTAAGCGGTGCAACGCATCTGACCGGCGCACGGATCAGCGCGCAGGGGGGCACCGTCGAGCTGGGCGGTTCCGAGGTGAAGGCCACGACGTTGGCAGGCAGCGATTATCGCGTCGATGTCGGGCTGAACGTTTCAAAATCGCCGGTCAACCTGGTGTTGGGCGCCAAGGACGAATTAACCCAGAAACAGGACGACGCGACCCGTCAGGATCAAGCCTTCAACCTCGGGCCGCTGCGGGTAGGCGGGCACAGTGACAGCCAGCAATGGCAGGCGGGAATTGATCAGGAGATCAACTAAGCAGTCATGCCCCGGTGGAAACGAGTCAGTCGATTTCCACCGGGGCAATCATTTCTAAATGTTTCTTCATAAACCCAAACCGTCATTAAACCGACACATCTCAGGAATTAAATCGTCACGTCTTAGACAGGTGGACCTATCCACTTACCCCTTCCTTGAGGTGTTGTCGTGATGTTGCCGAGCAAAAAAAGTCTGTCCGTTTTGTTGACCGCCCTGTGCCTGAGCGGTGTGGCCCACGCCACTGACGTTACCGGTGCCGGTTCGAGCTTCGTCTACCCGGTGCTGTCCAAGTGGTCACAGGACTACAGTAAGAACTCCAGCAACCGCATCAACTACCAGTCCATCGGCTCCGGCGGCGGTATCGCCCAAATCAAGGCAGCCACCGTTGACTTCGGCGCCTCGGACGCGCCGCTGTCCGCCGATGAACTCAAAGCCGGCGGCCTGGGCCAGTTCCCCAGCGTAATTGGCGGCATCGTGCCGGTGATGAACGTCGAAGGTGTGGCCGCAGGTCAGTTGAAACTCGACGGTGATGTGCTGGCGAAGATCTTTCTCGGTGACATCAAGGCCTGGAACGACCCGGCAATCGCCGCGCTCAACCCCGGCTTGAACCTGCCGGTGGCGAACATCACCGTAGTGCACCGCTCCGACGGCTCGGGCACCTCGTACAACTTCACCAACTACCTGTCCAAAGTCAGCGATAGCTGGAAAACCAAGATCGGCTTCGGCACCACCGTGCCCTGGCCGGTCGGCGTGGGTGGCAAGGGTAACGAAGGGGTTTCTGCCTACGTGAAGCAGATCAAAAACTCCATTGGCTTTGTGGAATACGCCTACGCGTTGCAGAACAAGATGACGTACACCCAGTTGAAGAACGCTTCGGGGAAATTCGTCAAACCTGACGCCAAAGCGTTCCAGGCCGCCGCTGACACCGCCGACTGGGCCCACGCCAAAGACTTCAACCTGATCATGACCAACGCGCCAGGCGAAGGCGCATGGCCGATCACAGCCACCACCTGGATCATCATGTACAAGCAGCCCAAGAACGCGGAGCAAAGCCAGGCCGCCTTCAGCTTCTTCAAGTGGTCACTGGAAAAAGGTCAGCAACAGGCTGCGGCACTGGACTACGTAGCATTGCCGGACTCTCTGGTGACGCGAATCGAAGGTTACTGGAAGTCTGACTTCACCAACTGATTCGCCTTATGACCGCCTTCCTCATCGCTTGAGGAAGGCGGTGAGCACATCTGATATGAACGACAGCGTCCAAACCCTGGTTATGACAACTCACGCGGGCGACACACGCAGCGACAGCCGCGCGGCCCGCGATCAACGCCACGATCTGTGGTTCAAACGCACACTGTTCGGCGCAGCCATGTTGGTGCTACTGCTGCTGGCAGCCATTGCAGCCTCGACCCTTTGGGGCGGCGGGCTGGCGTTCAAGACCTTTGGTTTCGACTTCATCACCAGCACCGAGTGGGATGCGGTCAATAACCACTTTGGCGCCGTGGTGCCGATCTACGGCACCCTGGTGACCTCGTTTCTGGCCTTGCTGATTGCAGTCCCGGTCAGTTTCGGCATCGCGATTTTTCTCACCGAAGTCGCGCCGCCCTGGCTGAAGATGCCGGTCGCATCAGCGATTGAATTGCTCGCCGGTATTCCATCGATCATCTATGGCATGTGGGGCCTGTTCGTGTTCGGGCCGTTTATGGCCGAACACCTGTCGCCGTTGATCAATGACTACCTGGGCGCCCTGCCCTTGGTCGGCTCGCTGTTTCAGGGCCCGCCACTGGGGATTGGCATGCTGACCGCCGGCATCGTGCTGGCGGTGATGATCATGCCGTTCATCACGTCGGTGATGCATGAGGTGTTTCGCAGTGTGCCGACACAGTTGAAAGAATCCGCCTACGCCTTGGGCAGCACCACTTGGGAAGTGGTGTGGGACATCGTGTTGCCCTACACCCGTTCGGCGGTGGTCGGCGGCATCTTCCTCGGCTTGGGTCGTGCCCTCGGCGAGACCATGGCCGTGACCTTCGTACTGGGTAACGCCCAGCAGTTTTCCGCCTCACTGCTGATGCCCAGCAGCTCGATCGCGTCGGTCATCGCCAACGAGTTCAGCGAGGCCTACACCGATCTGCATCGCTCGGCGCTGATCGCCCTGGGCTTCCTGCTGTTTATCGTGACCTTCGTCGTGCTGGCGTTGGCGCGGCTGATGCTGATGCGCCTGTCGCGTAAGGAAGGGCTATGAACGCCAACGAACGCCTCTACCGAAAACGCGCGCTTAAAAACGGCGTAGCCCTGTGCCTCAGTTGCGGCGCTACGGCCTTTGGCCTGCTGTGGCTGGCATGGATATTAGTGACGACCATCGTCAATGGCTTCCAGGCGTTGAACCTGCGCCTGTTTACCCAGATGACCCCACCGCCCGGCACTGAAGGCGGCCTGGCCAATGCGTTTTATGGCAGCGCACTGATGTCCGCTATCGCATTGCTGATCGGCACCCCCATCGGGCTGATGGCGGGCATCTGGCTGGCAGAGTTCGCACGACACTCGCGCCTGGGTACTACCGTGCGGTTCATCAACGACATCCTGCTGTCCGCGCCATCCATTGTGCTGGGGCTGTTCATCTACACCGGCGTCATTCTGCCGCTGAACCTGCTGACCAATCACCAGGTCGGATTTTCTGCCATCGCGGGGGCATTGGCCTTGGCCCTGCTGGTAATCCCGGTGGTGGTACGCACCACCGATGAAATGCTCCAGCTGCAACCCTCGACCATGCGCGAAGCGGCCCTGGCACTGGGTGTGCCGCAGTGGAAGCTGACACTGCAGATCGTGTTGAGGGCGGCCAAAGCCGGCGTGGTCACCGGCATCCTGCTCGCGCTGGCCAGGATTACCGGGGAAACGGCGCCGCTGCTGTTCACCGCCTTCGGCAATCAGTTCTGGAGCAGCAACCTGCTCAAGCCGATTGCCAGCGTGCCGGTGGTTATTTTCCAGTACGCCATGAGCCCGTTCGACGACTGGCATGCGCTCGCGTGGGCCGGTGCATTGGTGCTCACGCTGTTCGTGCTGGTACTCAGCCTGGCATCCCGCCTGATTCTTTTACGCAATAGGTCTCACTGATGGACGCCACCGGCATTGCTCACGAAAAAACCAAAATCCAGGTGCGCGGGTTGGAGTTTTTCTACAACAATCAACGTTCCCTGAAATCCATCGACATCGACATTCCGGAAAAGCGCATCACGGCCATCATCGGTCCCTCAGGCTGCGGCAAGTCCACCTTGCTGCGGGTGTTCAACCGCATCTACTCGATGTACCCCAAGCAAGAAGCGCGTGGCGAAGTGCTGCTCAATGGCGAAAACATTCTCGCCCCCGGCTATTCGATGAACCGCCTGCGCAGCCATGTGGGCATGGTGTTCCAGAAGCCCGTGCCGTTTCCGATGTCGATCTTCGACAACATCGCCTACGCGGTGCGTCACCATGAAAAATTGTCCCGGCGCGAAATGAATGACCGCGTCGAGCAAGCCTTGCGCGGCGGCGCCCTGTGGGATGAAGTGAAAGACAAACTCAACCAGAGCGCACAGAGCCTCTCGGGTGGCCAGCAACAGCGACTGTGCATCGCGCGCACGATTGCCCTGCGACCGCAGGTATTGCTGCTGGACGAACCGACCTCTGCACTCGACCCCATCTCGACCGGGCGTATCGAGCAGTTGATTACAGAGTTGAAGGCGCAATACACGGTGATTATCGTGACCCACAACATGCAGCAAGCCGCGCGGGTGTCGGACAACACCGCGTTCATGTTCATGGGGGAATTGATTGAGTATGGGAATACGGACGAGATCTTCACCAAGCCGCAGATGAAGCAAACGGAGGACTATATTACCGGGCGGTTTGGTTGAGCGGACGCCAATACTCTTTAACCAAAAAATCCGGAACGCCTCATTTGCGCGAGCCGTCCGGATTTTCTAAACCGCCATAAGGCGGTGGGAATAAAGTTTTACAGGCCCTTCGAAAACACTACCTATACTGCCAGCCGTCAGTTTGCGCCTAAGAGCCAACACCTTGCAAAGAGAACTCCAACTCCTTACCTACGCCCTGTTCTTTGACAATATGCTGTTTACCTACCGTCGAATTTTTATACCTGCCGTACAGACCTGTGCTCATGATTTCACCCACCTTTACATCCCCCTTGTCATCAGTAGTAAAGGGTGCAAAAAAACTACCGCGGGTAGGCGCTATCTGCGAGCTTTTATTTATTTTCGCGCCGTATTGTTCGACGAAGCCAGCGTCACTACCCGCTAGCGCAACATTCTGATCGACGTGTATATCTTTGACATGTTGTTTTGGCCCAGGGTTATCAGGATCCGTAACATCCTGAACATAGGCGCTCAAAATTCGCGGGTCTGCGGGGTCTCGTTCGACAGTAAGTTCATACTTATTGCCAAACTTAAAGTCCACCAAGGTGCTATTGCTCGCGCCTGTTACCCCATCAAATTCAGCACGCCCTTTGGGCGCATTGAAATGCGGGCCATATCCGGAAAAATAATCAGCGCCTTGCCATCCCCTCGGGGTTGCATCCCGATATAGCCACGACCAAGGGCTGTACCTTTCTCAGTATTGACGCCGAACATCATCGCGTAGTAAATCCCTGCGTCCTTATCAGCCTTTTTTTGAAGACCTTCGTCGATAATGATAGGGAACGTAATGTTGCTCAACCCAGGGCTCGGAGCGGCAAGCGAGTACTTCACACCAAACAATCCGTTGGGAGATGTGAACTCTTTCTTCATTTCAAATTTTGGATCGCTTACTTTATTGAGCACTGAGGCATCGGAAATAAGCGGAGTAGGTGAAGCACTGTCTTCAGATTTTATTACCGTCACACTCGCTGGCGATTGTGTTGGCAGTTGAACATGTATTGCTTGTGGAGAAAGTTGCGAACGGTAGATATTCATAACAACCACAGCCCTCTTTTGGAATAGCCATCAATAGGCATCAATGCAATGCCCGTTCATAGCCATGGTTATAAGGCCTCACACGCATCAATAGTGCTGACACCGATGAATGCCCTAGCGGTCTGAAAGGCGTCATTGTCGGCTGTAAATAATTGCTGATTTCGATCAAGGCAACTGACGACTTGTACGCACATTTCACGATATGACAGTAAATGGCTGACACCAAACCGCGCTATCAGAAAGAGCGCTCGGACGGCGTGGACTTTTCCTAAAGCAGATAAGGTCTATAACTGACAATTGCGGGAGATATATCTGAGTTGCCCATCACTCAAGACATTCTATTGAAACCTCGCGTAGCGAACGCCGCGACGGCACGCCCCCTGCACCGGCTTTAGTGGTAACCCCTCACCCAGGCTCTACTTCTCAACCAAATCCCAGGCAAAAAAAAACCCGGAAATCCTCACTTGCGTGGGCCTTCCGGATTTTCTAAACCGCCAAAAATGGTGGGTCGTGTGGGATTCGAACCTACGACCAATTGGTTAAAAGCCAACTGCTCTACCAACTGAGCTAACGACCCGCTGTGTGGTGGCGCGTATAATACTGATTTCTAAGGATTATTCAACACCTTATTTGAAATAAATCAGAAATAACGCGTTGGGTCTGTAATTCCGGCCGTTTGGAAGCCTTCTGCACGCAGTCGGCAAGCGTCACATTTCCCACAAGCACGGCCAGCATCGTCTGCCTGGTAGCAGGAAACAGTCAGCGCGTAATCCACGCCAAGTCCTACGCCAGCCCTCACAATGTCTGCCTTGGTCATGTTCTGCAGCGGGGCCTGGATACGAAAGCCCTGCCCTTCCACACCCGCCTTGGTCGCCAGGTTGGCCATGCGCTCGAATGACTCGACATACTCTGGACGGCAGTCCGGATAACCGTTGTAGTCCAGTGCGTTGACGCCGATGAAGATGTCACGGGCATTGAGTACTTCGGCCCAACCGAGAGCCAGGGACAGAAACACGGTGTTGCGCGCCGGCACGTAGGTCAACGGGATGCCTTCGCTGGGCGCCTCGGGCACCTCGATGCTGCTGTCGGTAAGGGCTGACCCGCCGATGCCATTGAGGTTGAGTCCGATCACCTTGTGCTCGACCACACTCAAGTCACGGGCGACACGCACGGCGGCGTCCAGCTCGGCGCGGTGGCGTTGACCGTAGTCGAAGCTCATCGTGTAACAGAGGTAGCCCTGCGCTTGTGCCATGGCAACCATGGTGGCGGAGTCGAGGCCGCCGGACAGCAAGATGACTGCGCGCTTTTGACCCGTCATGTCAGCGCCCCGGCTCGTCATTCCACAGGTATTTATGCAACTGCAATTGCAGGCGCACCGGCAGGTTGTCCGCCACGACCCAGTCGGCCAGGTCGCGGGCGTTCAAGTCATGATGGCTCGGCGAGAACAATACTTCGCCGGCACGACGGTCGAGGCCGTATTGGATCAGCTTGGAAGCCGCCCAGTCATAATCGTCGCGCGAACAGATCACGAACTTGACCTGGTCGTTGGCCGTCAGCAGATCGATGTTCTCGTACAGGTTACGGTGCGCTTCCTTGGAGCCTGGGGTCTTCAGATCGACCACTCGGCTTACGCGCGAATCCACGGCAGAGATGTCCAGCGCTCCGCTGGTCTCCAGCGAGACTTCGTAACCTGCATCACACAGTTGCTTGAGCAACGGGATGGCATTGGGCTGGGCCAGAGGCTCGCCACCGGTCACGCAGACGTAGCGCGGCTTGAAGCCGGCAACCTGCTCAAGGATGTCGTCGAGCGTGCGCACGGTGCCGCCACTGAAGGCGTAGGCGCTGTCACAGTATTGGCAACGCAAAGGGCAACCGGTCAACCGTACAAATACGGTGGGCAGGCCAGCGGTTCGCGTTTCACCCTGCAACGAGTAAAAAACTTCGGTAATACGTAATGTGTCTTGCATAGTCGCCACGGGCGTAACAGCTAAACAGGCTGTCCGCCTCCGTCAGGCACTTCAAGGGATTGCGCCAACGCGTCAACCCCAAGGAGCGTGTTTCATAAAAGGGCGTGGATTCTAACGAAAAAACCCGCGCCAGGCGCGGGTTTCTTCTAAACGGGCGACATCGCTTACAAGCGTTGCAGATCCCGCTGGGCCAACTGAGCAGCAGAGGTACCCGGATACTGGGCAACCACTTGCTGCAGAATGCCTTTGACCTTGTCGGTATGACCCAGGCGGCGTTCTACGTCGGCCAATTTGTACAGGGAATCAGGCACCTTGGCGTGCTTTGGGTACAGCTGGCTGACCTTGGCAAAAGCCTGGCCTGCTGCTTGTAAATCACCCTTGGCCAAGTTGACCTCACCCAACCAGTACTGGGCATTGCCCGCGTACTGGCTGTTTGGGTACTTGCGCAGGAATGCGGTAAAAGCCTGGCTGGCCTTATCGAAATCCTTGGCTTTGATCAGGTCGAAGGCTGCATCGTAATACAGTTTTTCCTTCGCTGGATCACCCGGTTCGCTGCTGGCGGCAGGGGCTTGGCTAGCCGCCGCTGCCCCTGCTGCGGCAACACCGGCGGCAGCGCTTGGCGCACCACCGGCAGAAGAATTATCAGGAGTTGCGGCAGGTGTTACGCCGGCTCCAATGCGTCGATCAAGATCCTGGTAACGCTCCAGGCCTTCTTGCTTCAGCTGGTTCACTTGATTCTGCAGTACTTCAATCGTGCCTTGTTGCTGCGACAATTGATCCTGCATGCGTTGCAGCTGGTTGAACAGTTCGCCCTGTGCCGAGGGGGCGGACGTAGCCGCCCCCCCAGCATAGGCGCCGTTCGTGCCATAACCCGCTGGCGGATAACTGCTCCCGCTATTGTTATAGCCAGAGTTGCTATCTTCCACAGGAACCGCAGCCCACACCGCAAGCGGTGCGAAGCTGAGAGCCAATACAGTTAGAGCACGACGGCACGTTCGCATGACGAATTACTTACGCAGTTCGACGCGACGGTTTTGAGCCCAGGACTGCTCGTCGTGGCCAGTAGCAACTGGACGCTCTTTACCGTAGGAAACCAGTTCCAGTTGGCCTGGAGCAACACCTTGCAGTACCAGGTAGCGCTGAACGGCTTTCGCACGACGCTCGCCCAGTGCCATGTTGTACTCACGAGTACCACGTTCGTCAGTGTTACCTTCCAGAACAACGCGAGCGCCGTTAGCTTTCAGGTCCTTCGCGTGAACGTCCAGAGCGCGCATGGCTTCTGGCTTCAGGTCCGAACTGTCGTATTCGAAGTAGAAAGTGGTGATAGCGCGCAGAGCAGCTTCTTCGCTCAGGGAGCCGTCAACTGCACCAGTGTTAGCGCCGTAACCAGCGTTTGGATCAACAGCTGCGCCTTCACCGGCATTGTCGCCGCCTTTAGACGAGCAACCAACGGCTACGGACAGAGCCAGAGCCAGAGCAGCAAACTTACCAAACTTCAGCATTTCCATCGTGAAACTCCTAATGAACCCCAGTGTGTTAAGCAAATCTTTTTGTAGCGCCGCGTCAGTTCAGGTAAGGGGACCAGGACGGTTCTCTGACTTCGCCTTGTGCGGTAGGAAGCGGGAGCCTTACGCGTCCATTAATGGACACGAGCATCAAGACTCCCCGGCCCTGCTGGCGGGTGGCGTAGATTACCATGGTGCCGTTGGGCGCAACAGTAGCTGACTCATCAAGGTTGGTGTCTGTGAGGATTTTTACCGTTCCACGCTGCAAATCCTGGGCCGCAACCCGGAAATTAGTGAAACCATCCTGACGGTGAATCATCACCAACGTCTTTTCATCAGCCGAAAGCTTAGGGTTGGCATTGTAGTTACCAATAAAGGTCACGCGTTCTGCGCCACCGCCACCTACGCTTGTTTTGTAGATTTGAGGCTTGCCGCCACGGTCGGAGGTGAAGTAGATGGTCGACCCATCCTTACCCCAGAACGGTTCGGTGTTGATGCCCGGGCCGCTGGTAACACGGCTGATCTGGCGCGAAGCCATGTTCATCACGTAGATATCCGGGTTGCCATCCTTGGACAGTACGAATGCCAGGCGCGAACCATCCGGTGACCATGCTGGCGCACCGTTGAGGCCTTCAAAGTTGGTGATCTGCTCACGACGGCCAGTATCGATGTGCTGGACGAAGATACGCGGACGGCGCTGTTCGAACGACACGTAGGCAATACGCTTGCCGTCCGGCGCGAAGCGCGGCGACAGGATGGGCTCACGGGACTGCAGCAAGGTCACGGCGCGCGCGCCGTCGTAGTCCGAACGCTGCAGCGTGTAACGCGTGTTGTCTACGGAGAAACGCTCAGCCGTTACATAAAGCAGGCGTGTCGAGAACGCACCCTTGATACCGGTGAGTTTTTCAAACGACTGGTCCGAGATGTAGTGCGCCATGTCCCGCAGTTGTTCGGCGGTGCCCGATACGCTGCCGGTCAAGACCTGCTGCTCGGTAGCCACGTTGAACAACGTGTACTGGATTTGCAGGCGACCGCCGGCCGGCACGATGTTGCCGACCATCAGGTACTGGGCGCCGACGGCCTTCCAGTCACGGAACACAACTTCGCTGGCCTGGTTCGGCTGGCTGATCATGTTGCCTTTCGGAATCGGCGCGTAGTAACCGGAGTTGCGCAGGTCGTCGCTGACGATCTGGGCCATGTCGTCCGGCAGCACGCTGCCGCCCTGCCAGCCGAACGGTACAACCGCGATCGGGGTGGCCCGATCACTACCGCTGGTGACCAGGATGTTCTTTTCATCCGCCGCCGCTATCCCTGCCATACAGCAAATAACGACAAGCATTCCTCGAAGAAGGTTTCTCACAAGGCTAGATCCTCAGGTGTGAATGTCATCTTGAATGAACGATAGGGAGCGAAGTCGCTTGGTTTCATTCCCTGCATCTCGGTCAACCGGCCAATGTTCTTGACCGCGGCAACCGCCGAACTGTCGAACGAACCGTCACCACTGGACTTGGAAACGCTGACCGAAGTCACCGTGCCGTCCGGCAACATGCCGATCTGCAGCACTACTGTCATACCTTTACGTGCCGAAGGTGGACGCGTCCAACCTTCCGCTGCCCGTGCCCGAATCAGGTCGTCGAAACTGCCCGCGACTTCATCACCACGCTCATCGGCCAAGGCTTGCTGACGCTGCGGCGTGTCGGAAAGCAAATCTGCCAAGGCCTGGGCCTTTTTCTCTTCGGCGGACTTACGTGCTGCTTCCTGGGCCTTTTTCTTGGTGGCATCGGCGGCAGCTTTCTTCTTCGCGTCGTCGGCGATCTTTTTCTTCGCCTCGTCTGCTTCAGCTTTTTTCTTGGCGTCTTCGGCGGCTTTTTTCTTCGCGTCTTCGACTATCTTTTTCTTGGCCTCTTCAGCGGCCTTTTTCTTGGCCTCTTCTTCGGCAGCTTTTTTGGCTTCTTCTTCAGACTTCTTCTTGGCTATATCAGCCAATTGTTTCTCTTCGGCCTTTTTGGCTTCGGCAGCTTTCTCGGCTTTCTTGGCTTCATCAGCCTTTTTCGCCTCGTCAGCTTTCTTGGCTTCGTCAGCCTTTTTCGATTCCTCGGCCTTTTGAGCCGCCTCTTCTTTCTTTTGTTCCGCAGCAGCCTTCACCGCTTCCTGCTCGACCTTCTTCTGTTCCATCTGCTCGACTTCGGTCTGGCGCGCAGCCGACTTCTGGGCCTCACCCGCAATCTTCTGATTGGTCTGGGTGGTGGCCTGACTTTTCGATTTCAGCTGATACAGGGTCGCCTGCACGATCGGCTTGGCTGGCGGCAGGTCCGGTGTCATGGCAAAGCTGACGAACAGCATGCCAAACACCAGGACGTGCAGGGCAATTGCCCAGACGCTAGGCCAGAAGTAGCTTTCCGAGGCGGACGGCTCTCGCTGTTGGTGCATCAGGGCGCCTCGGTGATCAAGCCAACGTTACCGACGCCGGCCTTCTGCAGCCCGCCCATGGCGCCCATGACGGAGCCATAGTCAACCGACTTGTCGCCGCGAATAAAGACCTGGGTGTGCTTGCCGCCTTCATTGCCGGAGCGAATGATCTTGGTCACCGCGTCAGTCATGGCCGGCAAGGTCAAGGCCTTGTCCTGCTGTTTCTGAGTGTCGACTTCGCTGCCAAGGTTCCAGTAATAGGTCTTGTCAGCCTTGATCGAAATGGTCAGGACCTGAGTGTTGTTGTCTTGCGGCAAGGCTTCGCTGGAAACCTTGGGCAGATCAACCTTCACGCCCTGATTGAGCATCGGCGCGGTCACCATGAAGATGACCAGCAGCACCAACATCACGTCGATGTAGGGCACTACGTTCATCTCGGCGACCGGCTTGCGCTTTTTGCGAGCTCGAGCGATTAAAGCCATTGGGAAATACCTGCTTATTCTTCGCTGGTGTGCACTTTACGGTGCAGGATCGCCTGGAACTCGTCGGCGAAGGTGTAGTAACGGCTGATCAAGGTTTCGCCGCGTGCGGCAAAACGGTTGTAAGCGATTACTGCTGGAATAGCAGCGAACAGGCCGATCGCGGTAGCGACCAGGGCTTCGGCGATACCCGGGGCCACAGTGGCCAGGGTGGCTTGCTGGGCCTGAGCCAGGCCACGGAAGGAGTTCATGATCCCCCACACGGTGCCGAACAGACCGATGTACGGGCTGACGGAGCCGACGGTAGCGAGGAACGGCAGGCTCTGCTCGAGTTTCTCTTCTTCGCGTGAAATCGCGACGCGCATGGCACGGGCCACACCTTCCATGACCGCTTCAGGGTCGACGCCCGGCTGCTGACGCAGGCGCGAGAACTCCTTGAAACCGGCGCGGAAGATTTGCTCGACGCCCGAATCCGGGTCCGGGTTGCTGCCCGCCTGACGGTACAGCTTGGACAGGTCGATACCCGACCAGAAGCGCTCTTCGAAGCTCTCCAGGGCACGTCGACCGGCACGCAGCAAGTTGCTGCGCTGAAAAATCATGACCCAAGAGGTAACCGATGCGGCTACCAGGATCAGCATCACCAGTTGAACCACAACACTGGCATTGCTGACCAGGCTCCACATGGAGGAATGGTCGACGACGGTAGGTTCCACGCTAAATCTCCTGCTTTGATTGTTTACCCGCGCCGCTTACGCCGGCAAAGGCCGCACGTAGAGCTTCGGGAATGGCCCGGGGTTTCAAACTATCGGTGCGCACACACGCCACCAGGAACTGCCCCTCACAGAGCAGCGTTGCATCCGTTGCCCGCCTGACTTGCTGTTTAAAGCGCAGGCTGACACGGTTCAATTCGATTACTTCCGCGCTGACCAGCAGTTCATCGTCCAGCCGCGCCGGCGCGTGGTAACGCGCCTCGCTGGAATGCACGACAAACAACAGGTCCTCCCCCGCAAGCGTCGATTGGGCAAAGCCCAACTCCCGTAGCCGCTCGGTTCGAGCCCGCTCCATGAACTTGAGGTAGTTGACGTAATACACGATGCCGCCAGCATCGGTGTCCTCGTAATAAACGCGACAGCGATGTGCGAACGACTGATCCCCGTTTTGCGCGCGCATACTCTAGTGCTTACTCCTCAGGTTGCCAATCCGGCTCGCAACTGTTTTTTCATTCTCGCTCTGGGTTCTCGAGAATATTTATAACGACTGAATGACGACACCAGCCACTAGGACAGCACAAACTTAAGATAAATCGACTGGCGTGATCTTTTTAATCGTCCACTGCATCGAGGAATTCGTCTACTACAGGCATCTCGCCCAATCGTGACGGAATGTTTAACCCAAAGTGCAAATAGGCGTGGCGCGTCACCACTCGCCCCCGTGGCGTACGCATGATGTAGCCCTGCTGGATCAGGTACGGCTCCAGCACATCCTCAATGGTATGGCGCTCTTCACTGATGGCGGCCGCCAGGCTGTCCACGCCCACCGGCCCACCGTCGAACTTTTCGATCATGGTCAAGAGTAGACGTCGATCCTGATGATCGAAGCCATGCTCGTCCACATCCAGCAGGTTCAACGCCAGGTCGGCCACGGCCTTGGTGATATGCCCCTTGGCCCGCACCTCGGCAAAATCGCGTACGCGACGCAACAAACGGTTGGCGATCCGTGGCGTGCCACGGGCCCGGCGGGCGATTTCAAAGGCGCCTTCCGGGTCCAGGGGCAAGCCGAGAATGCTCGCCGACCGGCTGACGATGGTCGCCAGGTCAGCGGTGCTATAGAACTCTAGACGTTGAACAATGCCGAAACGGTCTCGTAGCGGGTTGGTCAGCATGCCCGCGCGAGTCGTTGCGCCGACCAATGTGAAAGGCGGCAGGTCGAGCTTGATCGAGCGGGCCGCCGGGCCCTCGCCGATCATGATGTCGAGCTGGAAGTCTTCCATGGCCGGGTACAGCACTTCTTCGACGATCGGCGACAGCCGGTGAATCTCGTCGATAAACAGCACGTCGTGGGGCTCAAGATTGGTCAGCAGCGCCGCCAGATCACCCGGACGCTCCAGCACCGGGCCGGAGGTGGACTTGATCGACACGCCCATTTCCTGCGCGATGATATTGGCCAGGGTGGTTTTACCCAGCCCCGGCGGGCCGAAGATCAACGTGTGGTCCAGGGACTCATTGCGCCCGCGCGCGGCCTGGATGAACAACTCCATCTGCTCGCGTACGGTCGGCTGGCCGATATATTCAGCCAGGCTCAGCGGGCGGATGGCCCGGTCCTGGACTTCTTCACGGTCGCGCGGGCCGGTGGCCGCAATCAGACGATCTGCTTCAATCACTTAAATCATTCCCTTCAGGGCTCGGCGGATCATGTCTTCGCTGCTCAGGTTCTTGTCCTTGATGGCCGACACTGCCTTGCTGGCCTCCTGCGGCTTGTAGCCCAGGGAGATCAACGCGCTGACGGCATCGCTTTCGGCACTTGCAAGCTGCCCCACCGGCATATCCGGCTGGTTCGGCACCAGGGCAAACATGCTCGGCACGACTTCCCAGGCCTTGAAGCGGTCCTTGAGCTCCACCAGCAGGCGCTCAGCGGTTTTCTTGCCGACCCCCGGCACCTTGGTCAGCGCGGAGGTGTCCTGGGCCGAAACAGCGCGTACCAATTCATCCACTTCCAGGCTCGACATCAACGCCAAGGCAAGCTTGGGCCCCACGCCATTGAGGCGAATCAGTTCGCGGAAAAAGTCGCGGTCACGCTTGCCAATGAAACCATAGAGCAATTGCGCGTCTTCGCGCACCACCAAGTGAGTGTGCAGGGTCAACGGCTCTCCGATCGATGGCAGGCGATAGAGGGTGGTCATGGGCACTTCCAGCTCATACCCCAACCCATTTACATCCAGAATCAGGTGCGGCGGCTGTTTTTCAGCCAGGGTGCCGCGCAAGCGTCCAATCACGGTTCAGATCCTTAAAGCTTGGGGTCAGAACACGGCCTGACCGGAAATTACGATTGCGCTGATGCTATCAGAGACGCAGCCGCCCGCCACGACTGCGTGCCGTGCCCAGGCCATGCGGCAACAGACTGGAGCGCGTGTGGGCATGGCAAATGGCAATAGCCAGGGCGTCGGAGGCGTCGATTTGCGGTTTTGAGGTGAGCTTGAGCATGTGCATGACCATCATCTGCACCTGCTCCTTGTTTGCCGCACCGGTGCCCACTACGGCCTGTTTGACTTGGGTCGCCGTGTATTCGGCGATTTCCATGCCCTCCTCCGCACCGGCGACAATGGCGGCGCCACGGGCCTGGCCGAGTTTGAGGGCCGAGTCGGCGTTTTTGGCCATGAAGACCTTTTCGATGCCCATCGTGACCGGCCCGTAGGTCTGGATCACTTCACGCACGCCGCGATAGACGATCTGCAGGCGCTCGGCCAACTCGCCCGCGCCGGTGCGGATGCAGCCCGAGGCGACGTAGACGCAGCCACGCGGGGTCTGTTGCACCACGCCAAAACCGGTAATGCGCGAACCGGGGTCGATACCTAGGATTAAAGTCATAACGCCTGCGGGTTGGGGGGAACACAATTCTTGCGGCCAACATCGATCAACTGTGGGAGCTGGCTTGCCTGCGATGCAGGCACCTCGGTGCGTCTTCTAAACCGAGGTGATGCTATCGCAGGCAAGCCAGCTCCCACATGTTGATTTACATCATTCTTCAGACTAGCTGTGCTGCGACTTCTTCTGGAATGTCGGCATTGGAATAAACGTTCTGCACATCGTCCAGGTCTTCGAGCATATCGAGCATCTTCAGCACTTTCTGCGCGCCGTCCAGGTCCAGCTCGGCGCTGGTAGTCGGCAGCATCACGATTTCCGCGTCAGTGCCTTTGAAACCGGCCGCTTCCAGTGCATTACGCACGGCATAGAACCCGGCAAACGAGGTGAATACATCGATGGAACCGTCTTCGTTGGTGACTACGTCGTCGGCGTCCGCTTCCATGGCGGCTTCCATCAACGCGTCTTCATCCGTACCGGGCGCGAAGGAGATCTGCCCCTTGCGCTCGAACAGGTAGGCCACCGAACCGTCGGTGCCCAGGTTGCCGCCGCATTTGCTGAATGCATGGCGCACCGCTGCCGCCGTACGGTTGCGGTTGTCGGTCATGCACTCGACCATTACCGCCACCCCACCTGGGCCATAGCCTTCATAGCTCAGCTCGACCATGTCGTCGGTGTCGGCCGCACCGGCACCACGGGCCACAGCGCGGTCGATGATGTCGCGGCTCATGTTGGCGCCCAAGGCCTTGTCCAGCGCCAGGCGCAGACGCGGGTTGGAGCCTGGGTCACCACCGCCTTGGCGGGCGGCGACGGTCAGTTCGCGAATCCACTTGGTGAAGATCTTGCCTTTCTTGGCATCCTGACGCTCTTTGCGGTGCTTGATGTTCGCCCACTTGGAATGGCCAGCCATAACACAACTCCGAAATTCTCTAGAAACCTTATCAATCCCGCCCCAGGCAGGAATTCCCTCTTTTAAACGCAAAGGCGCATCCGAAGATGCGCCTTTTTGACTGCGTAAAACCTTATTGCGCTTTCACGCCGCAGCCTTACTCAGCCTTAGGCGTCTCGCGCAGACGGATATGCAGCTCGCGCAGCGCCTTGGCATCCACCACGCCCGGAGCCTGGGTCATCACGTCCGCAGCACTCTGGGTTTTCGGGAAGGCAATCACTTCACGGATCGACTGGGCGCCGGTCATCAGCATCACCAGACGGTCCAGACCGAACGCCAGGCCACCGTGCGGCGGCGCGCCGTATTTCAGGGCGTCGAGCAGGAAGCCAAACTTCTCTTCCTGTTCCGCTTCGTTGATGCCCAACAGGCGGAAGACCGCTTGTTGCATCTCTTTGCGGTGGATACGGATCGAACCGCCACCCAACTCAGTGCCGTTGAGCACCATGTCATAGGCACGGGACAAAGCGCCGGCCGGGTTGGCTTCCAATTCTTCAGGCGAGCACTTCGGCGCGGTGAACGGGTGGTGCAAGGCGCTGAAGCTGCCGTCGTCGTTCTCTTCGAACATCGGGAAGTCGACGACCCACATCGGCGCCCACTTGCACGTCAGCAGGTCCAGGTCGTGACCGAGCTTGATGCGCAGTGCGCCCAGCGCTTCGCTGACGATCTTGGCCTTGTCGGCGCCGAAGAACACGATGTCGCCGTCGACCGCGCCAACGCGATCCAGGATCGCGTTCAGGTTGTCCAACGGGATGTTTTTCACGATCGGCGATTGCAGACCATCAACACCGTTGGCGCGTTCGTTGACCTTGATGTACGCCAGGCCTTTGGCACCGTAGATGCCGACGAACTTGGTGTAGTCGTCGATCTGTTTGCGCGGCATGCTCGCGCCGCCGGGTACACGCAGGGCAGCGATACGGCATTTAGGGTCGTTGGCCGGGCCGCTGAACACCTTGAAGTCGACTGCTTTGAGCTGGTCGGCCACGTCCACCAGTTCCAGCGGAATACGCAGGTCTGGCTTGTCGGAACCGTAGCGGCGCATGGCTTCTTCGAAGGTCATGTGCGGGAATTCGCCGAATTCCAGATCCAGCACTTCCTTGAACAGGTTGCGGATCATTTGCTCGGTCAGGCCCATGATCTCTTTTTCATCGAGGAAGCTGGTCTCGATGTCGATCTGGGTGAATTCTGGCTGGCGGTCGGCACGCAGGTCTTCGTCGCGGAAGCACTTGGCGATCTGGTAGTAACGGTCGAAGCCAGCCACCATCAGCAGTTGCTTGAACAGCTGCGGCGATTGCGGCAAGGCGAAGAAGGAACCGGCGTGGGTACGGCTCGGCACCAGGTAGTCACGCGCGCCTTCCGGGGTGGCCCGGGTCAGGATCGGCGTTTCGACGTCGAGGAAGCCGTTCTCGTCGAGGAAGCGACGGATGCTGGTGGTCATGCGCGAACGCAGACGCAGCTTCTCGGCCATTTCCGGGCGACGCAGGTCGAGGAAGCGGTAGCGCAGGCGCGTTTCTTCGCCAACGTCGGAATACTCGTTGAGTGGGAACGGCGGGGTTTCCGACTCGTTCAGCACTTCGAGCTCGTAACCCAGCACTTCAATTGCGCCGGACGCCATGTTGGCGTTCACGGCACCGGCCGGACGCAGGCGAACCTTGCCGGTGATCTTCACAACGTACTCGCTGCGCACACGGTCGGCGGCGGCGAAGCTCTCGGCGCGGTCCGGATCGAACACCACCTGGGCCAGACCATCACGATCACGGATATCGAGGAAAATCACCCCGCCGTGGTCGCGGCGACGGTGAACCCATCCGCAAAGGGTGATTTCCTGACCATCCAGGGTCTCGTTCAGTTGGCCGCAATAGTGGCTGCGCATCATGGTAGTGGTTTCACTTCTCGTAATTCGAAATTCGGTGGAGGCTCGCCTCGTCACCGTACAGTTAAGCAGGGGACGGATAATGCAGGAGCCTGCGCGTAGAGTTCAACTCAGTCTGCTTTGTCGCCGCCCGCCAGGTTTTTCTTGGCGCCGGTCTTGAAGTCGGTCTCGTACCAGCCGCCGCCGCTCAGGCGGAAGCCCGGCATGGACAACATCTTCTTCAGCTCAGGAGCCTGGCAGGCAGGGCAATCGACCAGCGGCGCTGCGCTGATCTTCTGAATGGCTTCCAACTGATGACCACAGGAAGCACATTGATAGTCGTACATGGGCATGGAGATGTCTCGGCGATCAGATCGTTACTGCGCCACGCCCGGCCCTGTGGATAAACCCAAGGCGTGCGCAGCAAAGCGCGGGATTATATCTGGTAAATCGAGGCAGTGCAGCCGGCTTTCTGCCCGAAGCCTGGCCCGCCTTGACGGAGGGCCCGCTTCGCAACTGCCGGATTAATCGGGGTTAAGGGCGCTGATACGTCCTTTTAGTACGTGAACCACGCACACCACCCTGACCAGCCCACTGAAGTTCTTCACCCCTCCGTACCTTAAATGCACTTCCCGGTCGACGTAAGACAGCAACGCACTGACTGAGCAGGCATTGATCCCGGCTATCTCCGTAAGGATATTCCAATAGATCTGTTCAAGCCGCAGGCAGGTCGAGAACCCATTGAGCCTGACCGACCGGGACAACGGCTTGGCCAGCCCCATGTCGAACCCTTTTGCAAAGGGGTCGACCTTTATCTTATGAAAACCACAGGTTTCCATCACTCCATTACTCACTCCACGTGACATACACCTGACACTCCATTGCCAAACAGCAGCCCATGGGTTTCTCCCATTGGACAGTAGGCCTATAAAACAGCAGGACGAGAGGGGCAGCCAGAAGACGGGGAGTCGATAATCGTAGGACAACGCCAGGAAGCGCAGAGAAACAAGCGAGCGGCGCCAGGAAGGCGCCGCTCAGGCACGAAGCTTATTGATTTTCGAGCAGGGAACGCAGCATCCACGCGGTTTTCTCGTGGACTTGCATGCGCTGGGTCAACAAGTCCGCCGTCGGCTCATCGCTGACCTTGTCGAGCAAGGGGAAGATCCCGCGCGCGGTACGTGTCACCGCTTCCTGGCCTGCCACCAATTGCTTGATCATTTCTTCGGCACTTGGCACACCCTCCTCTTCCTTGATGGACGACAGGCGGGCGTAGATCGAATAGGCACCCGGTGCCGGGAAGCCCAGGGCGCGGATGCGCTCGGCAATGGAGTCCACTGCCAGGGCGAGTTCGGTGTACTGCTCTTCAAACATCAAGTGCAGCGTACGAAACATGGGGCCCGTGACGTTCCAATGGAAGTTGTGGGTTTTCAAATACAGTACATAGGTATCGGACAGAAGCCGTGAAAGCCCATCGACGATGGATTTACGATCTTCTTCACTGATACCAATATCGATTGCCATGTTTTTCCCCTTCAATTGACGAATATTCATTGATCAGGTGCAGGACCACTCTAGCAAGAGTGCCGCCGGTGTGCAGCCCGCCTCACGCAGGTGCCATGCGACAAATCGCCCCGCTCTCCCCCAAGGCTGTCACTCGCCCGCGACCGGCGGACAAGCTTTGCGCAGGTCAGAAAACATTCAAAATGTCGCCCGAAAAGCCCGCACCTGTCTAGGACAAGCGTTTGATGCAGAAATGCCCTGCTGGCTTTAACGCCCCGAAATGCTTGATTTGAGTAGGCACAGCCTTTGCTGTTAAATAGACATCGTGTGGTTCGCCGTTTATTTCTGCGGCCGCCACATAGGCTGATACCCGCGCACGTGCTCAACGCCTCCCATTGTTCAGAAGCGAACCGTGCCAGTCAGCTCTTCCTTGTGATCCTTCTTAACGTGAGTTAATCAAAATGTTGAAAATCGTCCACCTGCTAACGGGCGTTGCAGCTTTGCTGCTGTCCTTTATACCGAGCTTGCAACAGGGAAGCCCTCCCTACCTGGAACAACACGACGCTCTGTACCTGGCCTTGTTCGGCCTTCTTAACCTGACGCTGGTACCGGTAATCCCTTACTGGAACAAAGGCACGCGTCATCAACTGCAAAACCTGGTCAGTGCGTTGCTGGTGCTGACCGTTGTCGTTCAAACCCTCACCCTCCTGGCACCGATGCCTGAAGTAGGCGGCCACCCAGCCATACTGCTCAGCCTGGTGATTGCTGTGGTCGCCATCGTTCTTCACCTGGCCATCAGCTTCTACCGTTCGTCCCCCGCCGCCGCGTCGCAAAGCTACGACATGACCAACCGGGATACCGGGACCGTCAAGTGGTTCAACACCTCTAAAGGCTTCGGCTTTATTTCCCGCGATTCGGGCGACGATATCTTCGTCCACTTCCGGGCTATCCGTGGCGAAGGCCATCGCGTCCTGGTCGAAGGCCAGCGCGTGGAATTCTCCGTCATGAACCGCGACAAAGGCCTGCAGGCCGAAGACGTGATCGCGGCATTGCCGCGTCGCTGATTCCCACCCGCAGCGCAAAAAAAACCGCGATCCAGCTTGGCTGGGTCGCGGTTTTTTATTGCGTGCTCATTAATAGTGAGGCGGTGGGGCCTCTTCTTCGGATGACTCGAACTGGCCACCCATTTCTTCCTGGCGTTTGAGCAGCGCCATCATCTGCAGTTGCAGCCGTTCAACCGCACGCTGCTGGGCGACGAGGATGCCATTGAGGGTATCGATGGTGTCGTCCTGAAAGGCCAGACGGCTTTCCAGGTCGGTGACGCGTTCTTGCAGGTCCATGATTCAGTCCTGGGTAAAGATGAAGCCGGCAGGCAATAACACGCGCAGTCGGCTGCGGATCGCCGCCACTTGCTCCTCGGTATAAGGCTGGGCCGGGTGTTTGCCCCAGACCGGTGCGGGCCAGGCAGCGTCATCCCGTTTGCGCACGATCACATGCACATGCAGCTGGCTGACAACGTTACCCAAAGCGCCAATGTTCATCTTGTCGGCCACGAAGCCTTCATTAAGCAGTTGCGCCAAGGCCGTCGTTTCTTTCCACAGTGTTTGTTGATCTGCGACATCCAGTTGAAACACTTCACTGATACCCTTGATGCGCGGCACCAGGATAAACCAGGGGTAGTTCGAGTCGTTGGACAGCAGCAGGCGACAGAGCGGAAAGTCCCCAATGGCCAGTGTGTCTTGTTGCAGGCGTTGATCTAAGGCGAACACGCGGGCACTCCGTTCGGCAGGTCGATATCAGGTGCCCAGCATACCTTTGAATGCGTGAGGCTTCACGGCCAATGCAGGGGAGCCGTGAGGCAACCGGATAAAAAAGCTGCACCTTTTCGAGGCAGCCGAATATTTGAGCTACGCTGATTCGGGCCTGAACGGGATGCACCAAAATGACCCACCTGTGCTTCAAAGAGATCCGCCAACTACCCACTCAAGGGGGTGAACCGGTAACGTTTTACCCTGGCACAGGTTTTGTGTACCACCCCACAGGTGACACACCCGGGCGTCAAGCCCAAAGTAAACGACGTAAGAAGCCCGTGCTTATGCGGTTTTTACACTGCCGTAACGGTTTTCACGAAAAAATGACATTCGGTTACCGCTTTGTGCACGCTTGTTGCATTGACACTCGTATAGTCGACAAGGGCACCCGCCTGGAAGCAGGTGTTTCGCGATAAAAAACAGCAGCGTTTGAGTGCGCACCAAGGACGACTTCAAACTTCGAAAGCGGTCTGAAAACAGCACTTAAGTTGTCAGCCCTGTTACATCGGGCTGTGAATTTGCGACATGGAACTAGCAATTTACGACAGCCTCGTAAAGAAGCTGAAAGGATAGATGGGTAAGTATCGTCAATAGGGTCTGCGTGATATAACTTTGCGCCGACACAAAAAAGAAAGAGCCGCCCAGATAAAAATACAGGTGGGACGGCAGTACTCTTCCTAAAACCAAAGGAGCAAATCACGATGCGCGTGATGAAGTGGAGCATGATCGCCCTGGCTGTTTCAGCAGGCACCTCGCAATACGCAATGGCGTCCGCACAAGACGACGCCAAGGGTTTTGTTGAAGACAGCACTTTCAGCATCAACACCCGGTTGCTGTATTTCAGCCGTGACAAGCGCAATAACGACACCGGCCAAAGCCGCAGCGAAGAAACCGGTCTGGGCTTCAACGGCCTGTACCAATCCGGCTTTACCCAAGGCACCGTTGGTTTCGGTGTTGATGCCATTGGCCTGCTGGGCGTCAAGCTCGACAGCGGCAAGGGCCGCGCCGGTACCGGTCTGTTCCCTACCGGTTCTGACGGTCGCTCGGAAGACGACTACTCCAAAGGCGGCGCTGCGGTTAAGTTCCGTATTTCCAACACTGTGCTGAAAGTCGGTGATCAATACACCACCGCACCGGTGTTCGCCTCCGATGACAGCCGTCTGCTTCCAGAGCTGCCGCAAGGCTTCTCGCTGACCAGCAACGAAATCAAAGACCTGAAACTTGAGGCCGGTCACTTCACCTCGATCGTTGCCCAGGATCACACCTACAAAGACAGTATCAGCAGCTCCGAACCCAACACCGGTCGCGGCCTGAGAGCGGCTAACTTCGTGGGCGGCGTTTACGCCTGGACCCCAGAGCTCACCACTAGCCTCTACTACTCGAAAGTCGAAGACTATTGGAAGAAACTCTACGCCAACGTGAACTGGACCCACGCGCTTACCGACAACCAGTCGGTCGCCGTAGACTTCAACATCTACGACACCAAAAGCGATGGCGCCGGTCTGCAACGTGCTGAAAAAGACAACACCACCAAGCTCGACAACCGTGCTTACAGCTTGCAAGGCGCGTACACCGTCGACGCTCACACCTTTACCCTGGCCTACCAGAAGGTTAGCGGTGATGGCGACTACGGCTACGGCGTAGACGGCGGCGGTTCGATCTTCCTGGCTAACTCCGTTGCACGTTCCGACTTCAACGCCGAGGGTGAAAAATCCTGGCAAGCTCGCTACGACCTGAACATGGCCAAATTCGGCATTCCAGGCCTGAGCTTCATGACCCGCTATGTGACTGGCAGCGGCGCCGACAACGGCACCACGACCAATGCCAAAGAATGGGAACGTGATATCGAAGCCAAATACGTGATCCAGAGCGGCCCAGCGAAAGACCTGAGCCTGCGCGTACGTCAAGCGACCTATCGTTCGTCTGACGGCGTGTACTACGGTTCGGCGTCTATCGACGAACTGCGTCTGATCGCGCAATACCCGCTGAACATCTTGTAATCGCCAGTTTGATTACAACGATGAGTTAAGGCTTCGGCCTTAAATAAAAAGCCGCTCCCTTGCATGCAAAGGAGCGGCTTTTTTATTGCAGTTTTATTTCAATGACGAAATAACTAGCAAGCTAACTAACGAGATTAAATGCTTGCATCGAACCTGACCTGTCGGCCAAGTTCGACGCCCCGCCACTTAGTTATTTCGCAACCGGTTCCTGCATCACGCGAATCACTCGCTGCGGGAACGGAATATCAATTCCCGCGCCTTTCAGGCGGTCACGCGCCAGTTCATTCAGCATGAACATAACGTCCCAGTAATCAGCCGTCTTGGTCCAGCAACGCAAAGACACGGTGATCGAGCTATCGCCCAGGGTCGACACCACGGCGACAGCCGCCGGGTCAGCCAGCACGCGTGGGTCTTTCGCCAGTTCCAGCAGCACTTCACGGGCTTTCTGCAGGTCAGCTTCATAGTCGACACCCACGTCGAACACCACCTTACGGGTCGGCTGACGGTTGGTGTTGGTGATGATGCCGTTTGAGAGGATGCCGTTTGGCACGATCACGGTTTTGTTGTCACCGGTACGCAACACGGTATGGAAGATCTGGATGCTGTCGACGGTACCGGAAGTGCCCTGGGCTTCAATCCAGTCACCGATGCGGAACGGACGGAACAACAGAATCAGTACGCCGCCAGCGAAGTTGGTCAGGCTGCCTTGCAGTGCCATGCCGATGGCAAAGCCTGCCGCTGCGATCGCCGCAACGAACGACGTGGTCTCCACCCCGATCATCGACGCCACGCTGATCACCAGCATGATCTTGAGCACGATGTTCACAATGCTGGTAACAAAGCTCTGAAGCGCCAGGTCTGCGTTACGCATGGCCAACAGACGACCCATCTTATGGGTCAATTTATTGATCAACCACCAGCCGATGGCCAGGGTGACCACCGCCAGCAATACGCGGCTGCCGTATTCCATAATCATCGGGATCCAGGTCTGCGAGGCCTTGACCAGGTGATCCACTTCAGCGTTTAAATCCATCTATCTTCTCCTGTTGCGCGGATGTGCGGCTTTATTGACTGCCTAAAAACGCAAATGAGCCCCGTAGGGCTCAAGTGTAGGCACAGAGTCTGGGGCGTGGGACGTCAAAAACGCCCACAGGTTCCCCAAAGTGCCATCAGTCGCGGAAGTTATTGAACTGCAGCGGCATGTCGAAGGTCTTCGCGCGCAGGGCAGCAATTGCCTCCTGCAAATCATCACGCTTCTTGCCAGTGATGCGAACCTGCTCACCCTGGATGGCGGCCTGGACTTTCAGCTTGGCATCCTTGACATGGGCAACGATCTTCTTCGCCAGCTCTTTGTCGATACCTTCCTTGAGGACCGCTTCCTGCTTCATCAGCTTGCCGGACGCGTAGGCCTCTTTGATTTCAAGGCATTGCGCATCAATCTTGCGCTTGACCAAAGACAGCTTCAGGATCTCGATCATCGCTTCCAGCTGGAAATCGGCTTCAGCGGTCAGGTTGACGGTCAGTTCCTTTTCCTTGAATTCGAAGCTGCCCTTGCCTTTCAAGTCATAGCGACGGTCCAGTTCCTTGACGGCGTTCTCGACGGCGTTGGTGACTTCGTGTTTGTCCAGTTCGGATACCACGTCGAACGAAGGCATGTCATTTCTCCAATATAAGGGGGGGCTCAGTAGAGATGGAGCGCGCCCGAGCTAAAATGCGCTGGCATTATAGCGGTTCTTTCGCCCCGTTCACCGTGAGCGACCCTACGGAGCACAAACTCATGTCGACCACCTGGCACATTCTCGGCGCCGGCAGCCTGGGCACACTCTGGGCCACGCGCCTGGCGCGCGCGGGCGTGCCGGTCAGGCTGATCCTGCGCGACACAACGCGCCTGGCCAGCTATCAGACGGCGAAAGGCCTGACCCTGGTGGAGCAAGGAATAGAAAGCACCTACCCAGTGAGCGGCGAAACACCTGACAGCCCCGAGCCGATTCATCGCCTACTGGTGGCGTGCAAAGCCTACGATGCCCAGAGCGCCATCGCACAGTTGCAACACCGATTGGTGCCAGACGCCGAACTGATCCTGCTGCAAAACGGCCTCGGCAGCCAGGACGCGGTGGCCGCGCAACTGCCCCAGGCGCGCTGCGTCTTTGCCTCCAGCACCGAGGGCGCATTTCGCGATGGCGACTGGCGCGTAGTGTTTGCCGGCCATGGCTACACCTGGCTGGGGGACGTTGGCCACCCGACTGCGCCGCTATGGCTGGAAGACCTGCACAGCGCCGGCATCCCCCACGAATGGAGCACTGACATCCTCACTCGGCTGTGGCGCAAGCTGGCCCTTAACTGCGCGATCAACCCGTTGACCGTGCTTTACCAGTGCCGCAACGGCGGCTTGCAAGCCCATCAGTGTGAAGTCGCAACCCTGTGCGCCGAGTTGGCCGAGTTGCTTGAGTGCTGCGGTCAACCGGCCGCCGCCGAGGATCTGCACAGCGAAGTGCAAAGGGTGATCCAGGCCACTGCCGCCAATTACTCCTCCATGTATCAGGACGTGGCCAACGCCCGGCGCACTGAAATCAGCTACCTGCTGGGCTATGCCTGCCTGGCCGCTGCCCGCCATCAATTGGTACTGCCGCATCTGCAACAGGTGCAGGCGCGCCTGGTCGACTACTTGCAAGCACGCGGATTGGCCAGCGACTGAGGCACGCGCTACCCTGCCTACCTGTCTATCACCTGGAAAAACCCTGATGCCACTGCGCCAGCGTCTTGAAAACCTACCGGTAGGGCAGAAACTGCTGGCCGCCCTGCTGGTGCTATTGACCACGGTATTGCTGGTGGCCAACCTGACGTTTATCAGTGCCGCCTATTGGATCTCCCAGGAAAGCATGGCGCCGCAGGCATTGCAGGCCATTGGTCGGCTGGTTTCCAGCCCGTCACTTGCCGCCGAAGCCCTTGAGTCGCCAGCCAAGGCCGACGCCCTGCTCAATGAGCTGACCAGCTATTCGCCGTTGCGCGCGGCGGCGCTGTACGACGGCGAGGGCACCCGCCTGGCGCAGATGCAACACGGCAATCGCCTGCATCTGCCAGACAACTACCGGCAGATCGAGGCGTGGCGCCTGACCGAATTTCGCAGCAACCAGGTCATCACCCTGCCCCGCGCCGGCCAGCCCTCCGGGCATTTACTGCTGGTGGCCAGCAGTGAGCTGCCGGTGGCCTTCTATACCGGCACGCTGACCGCCAGCTTGGGCATTCTGATTTTCAGTGTGCTGCTCTGGCTGGTCATCGCTCGGCAGATCAAACGCCTGATCACGCGCCCAATCCATGAACTGGAAGAACTCTCGCGCCAGGTGACCCGCGAGGAGAACTACGCCCTGCGCGCCGGACGCGGCAACCATGATGAAATCGGCAGCCTGGCCGAAGCGTTCAATACCATGTTGTCGCGTATCGAGGCTCGCGAGCAGCAGCTCAAACGCGCGCGCGATGACTCACAGGCTGCGTACGATCAGGCCCAAGGCCTGGCTGAGGAGACGCGTCACACCAACCGCAAGCTGGAACTCGAAGTGCAGGTTCGCAGCAAGATCGAGAAAAAACTCACCGGGTTCCAGAACTACCTCAACAGCATCATCGACTCGATGCCCTCGGCATTGATCGCGCTGGACGAACAGCTGTATGTCACCCAGTGGAACCAGGAAGCGACGGCCCTTTCCGGCACGCGCCTGGATGAAGCGTTGAATCAGCCGATCTTCCTCGCCTTCCAGCCGCTCAAGCCGTACCTGCCGCAAATCAAGGCGACGGTCGAGCAACACACGGTGGAACGCATTGAGCGCGTCACGTGGATCAAGGATGACGAGCCCAAGCATTACGCCCTGACCTTCTATCCATTGATGGGCGGCGCCGGGCGCGGCGTGGTCATTCGTATCGACGACATCACCCAGCGCTTGTCCCTGGAAGAAATGATGGTGCAGTCGGAAAAAATGCTCTCCGTCGGCGGCCTTGCCGCAGGCATGGCCCATGAGATCAACAACCCGCTGGGGGCTATCCTGCACAACGTGCAGAATATCCGCCGCCGCCTGTCTCCCGACCTGCCCAAAAACCTGGAGTACGCCGAACAGGCGGGCATCGAACTGGACACGGTCAACCACTACCTGCAAAGCCGCGAAGTACCGCAACTGCTCGACGGCATTCAGCAGGCAGGCGCCCGAGCGGCGAAAATCGTTACCCACATGCTCAGTTTCAGCCGCCGCAGTAATCGCCAGATGGCACCTTGCGATTTGCCGGCACTGATCGATCAGGCCGTGGAAATTGCCGGTAATGACTTCGACCTGACAATCGGCTTTGACTTCAAAGGCCAGGCGATCATTCGCCAGTTCGACCCGCAACTGGGCCCGGTTCCCGGCACTGCCAACGAACTCGAACAGGTGCTGCTCAACCTGCTCAAAAACGCCGCCCAGGCCATTCACCTGCGCGAAGACGACCGTGAGCCTGGGCGAATTATCCTGCGTACCCGCCTCAATCCGCCGTGGGCGGAGATCCAAGTGGAAGACAACGGCATCGGCATGAGCGAAAACGTGCGCAAACGCACGTTCGAGCCGTTTTTCACCACCAAGGAAATTGGCCAAGGCACCGGGCTTGGGCTGTCGGTGTCGTACTTCATCATTACCAACAACCATAAGGGGCAGATGGAGGTGCACTCCACCCTCGGCCAGGGCACCTGCTTCACACTGCGCCTGCCTTTGGCCGGCAGCCAAATGCCACCCAATGAACTGACTCAACTGGAGCAATGACCATGGGCTTTCGCCTGTCGAAGATCTACACCCGCACCGGCGACAACGGCGAGACGGGCCTCGGCGACGGCCGCCGCGTCCCCAAGGACCACCCTCGGGTGGAAGCGATTGGCGAGGTCGACACGCTGAACAGTCAGTTGGGTTTGCTGCTGGCCAACCTTGAAGAACAGAGCGGCAAGCATCCGGCACTGATGGATGTGATTGAAGTGCTCACACCCTGCCAGCATCGTTTGTTCGACCTCGGCGGTGAACTGGCAATGCCGGTGTACAAGGCGTTGAATGCGGCCGAAGTCGATCGGTTGGAAGCCGCGATTGATCGCTGGAACGAGGAAGTCGGGTCGTTGGAAAACTTCATCCTGCCCGGTGGCTCAGCGCTGATTGCCCAGGCCCACGTGTGCCGCAGCGTAGCGCGAAGTGCGGAACGGCGGTGTCAGCATTTGAATGCGGTTGAGCCGTTGGAAGGCCTGGGGTTGGCGTATATCAATCGGCTGTCGGATTTGTTGTTTGTGGCGGCCAGGGTGATTGCCAAGCGCCAGGGTGTTGCTGAAATTCTTTGGCAGGCGGCGGCTAAGCCACACTGATGTTTGTTTGGTGACTGATCTGGCCTCTTCGCGAGCACGCCCGCTCCCACATTTGACTGCATTCCAACGTTGGAACTCGGTCAAGTGTGGGAGCGGGCTTGCTCGCGAAGGGGCCATTCAGAACAACATTAAACCTCAGGCCAGAACGCCCGAATGCCCGCCACACCCTGAGCGCCAGCGTCCCAAGCCTGCTCCCGCTCGGCAGGCCCAACCCCGCCCAACAGAAACACCGGCTTGCTGAACCCACGGATCAACTGTGCAGCCAGCTCCCAACCCAACGGCTGGGCATCAGGGTGAGTCTGGGTCGGTTGCACCGGCGACAGCGTAACGAAATCCACATCCATCATTTGCGCCAGCGCCAGTTCTTCAGCGTTATGGCACGAGGCCGCCAACCAGCGATCCTTCGGCAACGGTCGGCCCTTGCTCGCGTATTTATGCAGCTGCGCCGAGGTCATGTGCCAACCCGCCGCCGGAAAATCCCCCAGCCATTCAAACGGCCCTTTGAGCATCAATTGCGCCTTGCCGGCACACAGGCCAACAGCATCCACCGCCAGGTCACGGTATTTCGGGTCGTAACCGTTGGGCGCACGCAGCTGAATGAGCTTGATGCCACCGGCAATGGCTTTCTGAATACCGCGCAGCAGCGTTGGGGTTTCCAGCTCACCCGGAGTAATCAGGTACTCGGCCGGTAACCGCGCCGCTGCGACGATTGGAGCATTGGCCGCAGGGAACTCATAGTTGGGCAAATCCCGCGGGGCGACCCATTCCAACGGCTGCCCTTCGGCACCATGGGGCTCGCCGGTAAAGGCCGAGACTTCCCAGACATCCAGCAACACCTGCTTGTCGGCGTAGTCATGCTGCACCTTGATCAACGGTCGCGCCGTGGTGACCTGAATGCCCAGCTCTTCCTTCAACTCGCGGGACAGCGCGGTGGCGACCGATTCTTCAGCCTCCACCTTGCCGCCGGGAAACTCCCACAGGCCGCCCTGGTGCTGAGTATCCGCGCGGCGCGCCAGCAGGATTCTGCCGTCGACACCGCGGATCACCGCTGCTGCTACATGCACTCGTTTCACCGCGCTTATCCTCTTGGCTATCAGGTGCGGTATTCCGCATTGATCTTCACGTACTCGTGGGACAGGTCAGTGGTCCAGATGGTTTCGCTGCACTCACCGCGACCCAGCTCGATACGGATGGTGATTTCTTCCTGCTGCATCACGGCCGAGCCTTGGGCTTCGGTGTAGGTTTCGGCGCGCGCGCCACGGCTGGCAATGCACACGTCGCCGAGGAACACGTCGATCTTGCTCACGTCCAGGTCAGGCACGCCGGCACGCCCAACGGCGGCGAGGATGCGGCCCCAGTTCGGGTCGGAGGCGAACAAGGCGGTCTTGATCAGCGGCGAATGCGCCACGGTATAGCCGACGTCCAGGCATTCCTGATGATTGCCGCCGCCGTTGACTTCAACGGTGACGAACTTGGTCGCGCCTTCACCGTCGCGCACGATGGCCTGGGCCACGTCCATGCACACTTCGAACACGGCCTGTTTCAGCGCCGCGAACAGCGGGCCCTCGGTGGAGGTGATTTCCTGCAGGCTGGCCTGGCCGGTCGCGATCAGCATGCAGCAGTCGTTGGTCGAGGTGTCGCCATCAATGGTAATGCGGTTGAACGACTTGTTGGCGCCGTCCAGCATCAGGCGCTGCAGCACGTCGCGAGAGACTTTGGCGTCGGTGGCAATGTAGCCGAGCATGGTGGCCATGTTCGGACGGATCATGCCCGCGCCCTTGCTGATGCCGGTCACGGTGATGGTCACACCGTCGTGCACGAACTGACGGCTCGCGCCCTTGGGCAGCGTGTCGGTGGTCATGATACCGGTGGCCGCAGCCGCCCAGTTATCCACAGACAGGTCGTCCAGCGCCGCTTGCAATGCACCTTCGATCTTTTCCACAGGCAACGGCTCGCCGATCACGCCGGTGGAGTATGGCAGCACTTGGCTGGCGTCCACGCCGGTCAGTTGGGCCAGCTTGGCGCAAGTGCGGGCTGCGGCGACCAGACCAGGCTCGCCGGTGCCGGCGTTGGCATTGCCGGTGTTGGTCAGCAGGTAACGGATCGGGCCGGCAACGCGTTGCTTGGCCAGGATAACCGGTGCGGCGCAGAAGGCATTGAGGGTGAACACACCCGCGACCGTCGAGCCTTCGGCACAGCGCATCACCACCACATCCTTGCGCCCCGGGCGTTTGATGCCGGCCGAAGCGATACCGAGTTCAAAACCGGCAACCGGGTGCAATGTGGGCAAAGGACCAAGACCAACAGCCATGAATGCGCTCCTTAAAAATAGGTGATGTCTGTGCCGTCGCTATCGACGGTGAATTAATGGCAAAACGCCGCGACGGCAAAAGCCGGTCGCGGCGCGGGGTGTTGCAGCGTCAGGCAAAAATCTTAGTTGATTTCGCCGTGGCAGTGTTTGAACTTCTTGCCCGAACCGCACCAGCACAGTTCGTTGCGACCCAGCTTCTGATCATTGCGAACCGGGGCTTGAGCCAAGGCCACATCGACCTCTTCGCCCAGGACTTCCGGGGCTTCCAGACCGGGGGCTTCGTCATGCTGGAACTGCATGCGCGCAGCCAGTGCTTCGGCTTCCTGACGCAGGCGAGCTTCTTCCTCGATCGGGTCTTCGCGACGCACCTGAACGTGGGACAGCACGCGAATCGAATCGCGCTTGATCGAATCCAGCAGTTCGGAGAACAGCGTGAACGACTCGCGCTTGTACTCTTGCTTCGGGTTCTTCTGGGCGTAGCCACGCAGGTGGATACCGTGACGCAGGTGGTCCATGGTCGACAGGTGGTCTTTCCACAGGTCGTCCAGCACGCGCAGTACGATTTGCTTCTCGAAGGTGCGCAGTGCTTCGGCACTCGCCTGCTCTTCTTTCTCGTTGTACGCGGCCAGCAGCTCGGTCATCAGCTTCTCGCGCAGGGTTTCTTCGTACAGGTGGTCGTCTTCGTCCAGCCACTGTTGAACCGGCAAGTCGACCCCGAAATCGCTCTTCAACGCAGCTTCCAGACCGGCAACATCCCACTGCTCAGGCAGCGACTGTGGCGGGATATGGGCGCTGACGGTAGCGTTGAGCACGTCCTGACGGAAATCGGCAATGGTCTCGCCAATGTTGTCGGCGGCCAGCAACGTGTTACGCATGTGATAGATCACTTTACGCTGTTCGTTGTTGACGTCATCGAACTCAAGCAGTTGCTTACGAATGTCGAAGTTACGGCCTTCTACCTTGCGCTGGGCCTTCTCGATGGCGTTGGTCACCATGCGGTGCTCGATCGCTTCACCGGACTGCATGCCCAGGGCTTTCATGAAGTTCTTCACGCGGTCCGAGGCAAAGATACGCATCAGGCTGTCTTCGAGAGACAGGTAGAAACGGCTGGAACCGGCGTCACCCTGACGACCGGCACGACCACGCAGCTGGTTATCGATACGGCGCGATTCGTGACGCTCGGACGCGATCACCTGCAAGCCGCCGGATTCGAGCACAGCCTGGTGGCGTTTCTGCCAGTCGGCCTTGATCTGGGCGATCTGCTCAGGGGTCGGGTTGTCGAGCGAGGCCACTTCCACTTCCCAGTTACCGCCCAACAGAATGTCGGTACCACGACCGGCCATGTTGGTGGCGATGGTGAGTGCGCCTGGGCGACCGGCCTGGGCGATGATCTCGGCTTCTTTTTCGTGGAACTTGGCGTTGAGGACCTTGTGCTCGATGCCTTCCTTGTTGAGCAGGTTGGACACGTGCTCGGACGTTTCGATGGTTGCGGTACCCACCAGGATCGGACGCCCCTGGGCCATGCCGTCCTTGATGTCGTTGATGATCGCCGCGTATTTCTCTTCGGCGGTCAGGAACACCAGGTCGTTGAAGTCTTTACGCGCCAGCGGCTTGTTCGGTGGAATCACCATCACAGCCAGGTTGTAGATCTGATGAAATTCGAACGCTTCGGTGTCGGCCGTACCGGTCATGCCGGACAGTTTGTTGTACAGACGGAAGTAGTTCTGGAAGGTGGTGGACGCCAACGTCTGGCTTTCAGCCTGGATGTTGAGCCCTTCCTTGGCTTCGATAGCCTGGTGCAGGCCTTCGGACAGACGACGCCCCGGCATGGTACGGCCGGTGTGTTCGTCAACCAGTACGACCTGGCCGTCCTGGACGATGTATTCAACGTTGCGATGGAACAACTTGTGAGCGCGCAGGCCCGCATACACGTGGGTCAACAGGCCCAGATTGTGCGCCGAGTACAGGCTTTCACCTTCGGCCAACTCGCCGATCTGGGTCAGCATCTCTTCGACGAACTGGTGACCGGCTTCGTTGAGCTCAACCTGACGGGTCTTCTCGTCGATGCTGAAGTGACCTTCTTTGGTCACCACGCCTTCCACTTCCTCGATGTGCTGCACCAGACGCGGGATCAACTTGTTGATCTCGGTGTACAGGCGCGAGCTGTCTTCGGCCTGGCCGGAGATGATCAGCGGAGTACGGGCTTCGTCGATCAGGATGGAGTCGACTTCGTCGATCACGGCAAAGTTGAGTTCGCGCTGGAATTTTTCTTCCATGCTGAACGCCATGTTGTCGCGCAGGTAGTCGAAACCGAATTCGTTGTTGGTGCCGTAGGTGATGTCGGCAGCGTAGGCGGCACGCTTCTCTTCCGGCGGCTGGAACGGCGTTACCACGCCGACGGTCAGGCCGAGGAATTCATACAGCGGGCGCATCCAATTGGCGTCCCGGCGCGCCAGGTAGTCGTTCACCGTCACAACGTGCACGCCCTTGCCGGACAGTGCGTTGAGGTAAACACCCAGGGTTGCCACCAGGGTCTTGCCTTCACCCGTACGCATTTCGGCAATCATGCCTTCATGCAAGGTCATGCCGCCGATCAACTGGACGTCGAAGTGGCGCATGCCCATGACACGCTTACCGGCTTCACGGGCGACCGCAAAGGCTTCGGGAAGCAGCTTGTCGAGGGTTTCACCTTTGGCTATGCGGGCCTTGAACTCTTGGGTCTTGGCGCGCAATTGCTCGTCCGAAAGGGCAACCATCTGCTCTTCGAAGGCATTAACCAGCTGCACCGTCTTGAGCATGCGTTTGACTTCGCGCTCATTCTTGCTTCCAAAAAGTTTCTTTAACAAAGGCGCAAACATATCGGCAGGTTCTTCCACACATAGGGATGGAGGGCGCACCGTGAGTGGCCCGAGCAGCCCTCACGGCCGCATGCGAACGCGCATTCTACCCGGAATCGTGGGTGAGGAAAGTGGCGTTGTTCCCCGATGCTGGCATGGGGCGGTGAGAGGGCCTGTTTAAAATAAGGGCTTTTGCGGGAACTTCAACCCATGGAGCGCAGAAGTTACCTATTGATTTCACGAGCATTACCCTGCTATCGCATTGCCTGGGGCCGCTCAGGCGCTTTCTGCTAAGATGGCGGCTCTGTTACTTAAGGTGTCTAAACATGGCATTTCGCCCTCTTACAGCCCGCGCGCCCAGCGTGTTGCTTCGCGAAGCCAAGCCGTTAAAAGCCATCTTTGGCCACGCACAACGCTTGGGCCATTTGCAACGCCTGGTCGAAAGCCAGCTGCAACCTGCTGCTCGTGAGCATTGCCATGTGGCGTCCTGGCGCGAGGGTAATTTGCTGTTAATTGTCACCGACGGCCATTGGGCAACCCGTTTGCGCTATCAGCAAAAACGCCTGCAGCGACAATTGATGGCATTTGATGAGTTTGCCAGCTTGACCCGTATCCAGTTCAAGGTGCAGCCGCCCACCGTGCAGCAAGGCGCGGTGGGGCACACGATGGACCTCTCGGAGAACGCCGCCGAAACCATTCAGGCAACGGCTGACGGCATCAGTGACCCGGGCTTGCGCGCGGCGCTCGAGCGGTTGGCCGCCCACGGCAAACCCAAATCCTGAAGCGTTATTTGCGCTTGCTGCCGCCCAATAACGACCCCAACAAGCCCCGCACCAGCTGCCGCCCCATCTGATTGGCGGCCTGCTGCATCGCTGACTTGAGTGCCTTGCCAGCCGTGGTGCCCAGAAAGGCACCCGCTTTGTCGGTAAAGCTCGGCTCTTCGGCGGCGGGCTTCGCCTCTTCGCTGACCCCAAGTTCCTTGCGCGCCATCAGCACTTCATAGGCCGACTCCCGGTCAATCGGCTTGTCATACCGCCCCTGCAATGGCGAACTGGCGATCAAGGCCGCACGTTCGGCCTCGCTCAGCGGCCCGATGCGCGACTGTGGCGGTGCGACCAGCACGCGCTGGACGACTTCTGGTGTGCCCTTTTCCTGCAAAGTGCCCACCAATGCCTCACCGGTGCCCAACTCAGTCAATACCGACAAGGCATCGAACGCCGGGTTAGGCCGGAAACCGTCCGCCACGGCGCGCAAGGATTTCTGCTCTTTAGTGGTGAACGCACGCAGACCGTGCTGAATACGCAAGCCCAATTGCGCCAATACCGTGTCAGGCAAATCACCGGGAGACTGAGTGACGAAGTACACACCAACACCTTTGGACCGGATCAAACGGACCACTTGCTCCAGTCGGTCCTGCAAAGCCTTGGGTGTATCGGCGAACAACAAATGCGCTTCGTCGAAAAACAACGCCAGCAGCGGCTTATCGGCGTCACCGCGTTCTGGCAACTGTTCGAACAGCTCGGCCAGCAGCCACAGCAGGAAGGTCGCGTAGACCTTAGGCGCTTCATGCACCAAGCGGCTGGCGTCGAGCAGGTGGATGCGCCCACGGCCATCACTGGCCGGCTGCAAAATATCCTCAAGTTGCAGGGCCGGCTCACCAAACAAGGCTTCGGCACCTTGCTGTTCGAGCACGGCCAGGCGCCGCAGCAGTGCCTGGCTGGAGCCAGTAGTCATCAGCGCTGCATCGTCGCCCAGCAATTGCGGGTGATAACGCAGGTGGTTGAGCAATGCCTTGAGGTCCTTGAGGTCGAGCAGCAACAACCCTTCGCGGTCAGCCACCTTGAACGTGGCATAGAGTGCCGACTGCTGGCTGTCGGTGAGCTCCAGCAGGCTGCCGAGCAATAAAGGCCCCATTTCGCTGATGGTGGTGCGAAGCGGATGACCGGACTGCCCGTGGATATCCCACAGCGTCACCGGATAAGCCTTGGCCGTGTAGTTAAGGAAGGGCATACCCGCGATGCGCTCGGCGACTTTACCTTGCGGGTTGGCCGCCGCCCCCAGACCACACAGGTCGCCCTTGATATCCGCGGCGAACACCGCCACACCCGCCTCACTGAAGGCCTCCGCCAGGCGCTGCAACGTGACGGTCTTGCCCGTGCCGGTGGCGCCGGCAATCAACCCGTGACGGTTGGCCAGACGCATGGCCTGGGCGATGGGTTGGCCATCAAGACCAGCGCCGATAAGGAGTTGCGAGGAATCAGGCATTTCGTCACCTTTGGTTAATCTTTAGTGCCGCCAGGTCGATACAGACAGATGTAAGACCCACAAAGTCTAAAAATAGGTCAGATAGCTCCTACAGGGACTCACAGAGCTATTACCAGCAGTATCACACCTTTTTTGACGCTGTCATTTTGCGTATCCCATGAGGATGCGCTTCGGATATTAAGACCTTAGCGGACCCTACAAGCCATGAATAAAAACCTGCGCTTCAGCCACAAGATCCTGCTTGCAGCCTCCCTTATCGTCATCGCCGCTTTCGCGCTGTTTACCCTTTATAACGACTACCTGCAACGCAACGCGATTCGCGACGACCTCAATAGTTACCTGCATGAAATGAGCGATGTCACCGCCAGCAATATTCAAACCTGGCTGACCGGTCGTATTGCCCTGGTAGAGAATGCGGCACAAAACATCGCCATCAATCCTGACCCCAGTGTGGTTGCCAGCCTGCTCGAGCAGAAGGCCCTGACCTCCTCGTTCATGGCAACCTACGTGGGTGACAGCAAAGGCGCCTTCACCATCCGCCCCGACACCAAGATGCCGGATGGCTTCGATCCACGGGTTCGTCCCTGGTATAAAGGCGCCCAGAGCAGCAACGGCTCGACCCTGACCGAACCTTACATCGACGCCGCTACCGGGCAGTTGATCATTTCTGTTGCCACCCCCAGCACCACCAAGACCGGCCAGAGCATCGGCGTGGTCGGCGGCGACCTGAGCCTGCAAACCCTGGTGGATAACATCAGTGCGCTGAACTTCGGTGACATGGGCTATGCCTTCCTGGTCAGTGCTGACGGCAAAGTGCTGGTGCACCCGGACAAAAACCTGGTGATGAAAACCCTGGCTGACGTGTACCCGAAAAACACACCAAAAATCAGCGGTGACTTCAGCCAAGTTGAAGCCAACGGCAAGGACAACATCGTCACCTTTACCCCGATCAAGGGCCTGCCGTCGGTGAACTGGTACCTGGGCGTCTCGGTGGATAAAGACAAAGCCTTCGCCATGCTCAGCAAATTCCGTACCTCAGCCGTCATCGCCACGATCATTGCCGTGGTGATCATCATCGCGCTCCTCGGCATGCTGATCCGTGTGCTGTTGCAACCCCTGCATGTGATGACCCGTGCCATGCAGGACATCGCCGATGGCGAAGGTGACCTGACACGCCGCCTGAGCATCCAGAATCACGACGAATTTGGCACGTTGGGTAACGCATTCAACCGTTTCGTGGAACGGATTCATACATCGATTCGCGAAGTGTCCTCGGCCACCGAGCAGGTCAACGAAGTCGCCCTGCGCGTGGTCAGTGCGTCCAACTCGTCCATGGTCAACTCCGATGAGCAGGCCAACCGTACCAACAGTGTCGCCGCCGCCATCAACCAACTGGGCGCCGCTGCACAAGAGATCGCCCGTAATGCTGCGCAGGCTTCCGGCCAGGCCAGCGATGCGCGGCAATTGGCCGAAGACGGTCAGCAAGTGGTTGATCGCAATATCACGGCGATGACCAAGTTATCCGCGATGATCAGTGCTTCCAGCAGCAATATCGAAGCGCTCAACAGCAAGACCGTGAATATCGGGCAAATTCTGGAGGTCATCACCAGCATTTCCCAGCAAACCAACCTGCTGGCACTTAACGCCGCGATCGAAGCGGCGCGCGCGGGGGAAGCCGGGCGCGGGTTTGCGGTGGTGGCCGATGAAGTGCGCAACCTGGCGCACCGCACCCAGGAATCGGCGCAACAAGTGCAAAAGATGATTGAAGAGCTGCAAGTCGGCGCCCGGGAATCGGTCAGCACCATGAGCGAAAGCCAGCGCCATAGCCTTGAGAGTGTGGACATCGCCAACCTGGCCGGCGAACGCCTCAACAGCGTGACCCAGCGCATTGGCGAGATCGACGGCATGAACCAGTCAGTGGCCACCGCTACCGAAGAACAGACCTCGGTGGTGGAGTCGATCAACATGGACATCACCGAGATCAACACCCTCAACCAGGAAGGTGTGGAAAACCTGCACTCAACGCTGCGTGCGTGTACCGACCTGGAGCAACAGGCATCCCGTTTGAAGCAGTTGGTGGGCAGCTTCCGGATCTGATGCGGACAGCCCGCCGCCTGGCATGGCGGCGGGTCACTATTCGTCCTTGGGCTCGAGTTTGGCCTGTTCGCGCGCCCATAGGTGCGCGGCACCGGGAAACTCGGTGCCGTCCTCTGCGTCCAGCTCATCCGGGTCGAACCGGCTCAAACACCCCTCCCCCAGCGTCGCTGGGGCTTTGGAGGTGGCTTTGTCCAGCGGATCGCTCATCCATCAATCCTCAATGAAAGGCAAAGAAAAAGGGCCTGGGACGATTTAACGCCCAGGCCCCTTATTCTTCAATAAGTACGTCGCGATCAGAACACGACCGTCTTATTGCCGTGCACCAGCACGCGATCTTCCAAGTGGTAGCGCAGGCCACGGGCCAGAACCATCTTCTCGACGTCACGGCCGAAACGCACCATGTCTTCGATGCTGTCGCTGTGGCTGACGCGCACGACGTCCTGCTCGATGATCGGGCCGGCGTCCAACTCTTCGGTGACGTAGTGGCAGGTTGCGCCAATCAGCTTCACGCCACGCAAGGAGGCTTGGTGGTAAGGCTTGGCCCCCACAAACGACGGCAGGAAGCTGTGGTGAATATTGATCACCTTACCCGCGTATTCGCGGCACAGTTCCGGCGGCAGGATTTGCATGTAGCGCGCCAGCACGACCACGTCAGCTTCATGCTGCTTGACCAGGCGAGAGACCTCGGCGAACGCCGGCTCTTTATCCTGTGGGTTGACCGGCACGTGGTAATACGGGATGCCGTGCCATTCGACCATGCTGCGCAGGTCGTCATGGTTGGAAATCACACAGGCGATCTCACAGTCCAGCTCATCGCTGTGCCAGCGGTGCAGCAGGTCAGCCAGGCAATGGGACTCACGACTGGCCATCAGTACCACGCGCTTTTTTTGCTCCGTGTCGGTGATGTGCCAGGTCATCGAAAACTCTTCGGCGATCGGCGCAAAAGCCTCACGAAAAGCTTCAAGGCCAAAGGGCAGCGTGTCGGCACGAATTTCGTGACGCATGAAAAACCAACCGCTGAGATCGTCCGAGTGATGGCTCGCCTCGGTGATCCAACCGTTGTGGGAGGCCAGAAAGTTACTGACTTTGGCAACGATGCCAACCCGGTCCGGGCAAGCAATCACCAGCCGAAAAGTGCGCATTAGGGGAAAACTCCAGAACTTCGCAAAGGTCGCCATTCTAGCGATTACGCAGAAAAACTGCAGTATTCCTTGCGCCTTAATCTGCACACCCGGCCTGGCGACATCCCTTAATAGCGTAAGGGTTTAGCGCTGCTATATGACGCTGCCACCGCACACTCAGGCAGTTATCAAAAATAAAACGAGATTATCTTTACGCCTACCACCTACTAATTAACTCGATTGCATAGCATTGCCACAAACATTCAAAGTAATTCACATAAATAGCTCCTTATATGTTTACTTGAGGAAATTGCCTGACTATTATTGGGCCACTCCCTGTCAATCAGTGCTCTACATAAGGTAGTCCCCATGTCTCTGATCAACGAATACCGCGCCACCGAAGAAGCTATCAAAGAGCTGCAAGCCCGTTTGAAGAACCTGTCCCAAGACGACAAGCTGCAAACCGAGCTGGAATTCGAAGGCAAACTGCGCACCCTGATGGGTGAATACTCCAAATCCCTGCGTGACATCATCGCGCTGCTGGATCCGGAATCGAAAGTCAAAGCACCTCGTGGCGCTGTGAAAACTACCGGCACCAAGCGTGCTCGCAAGGTCAAGCAATACAAGAACCCGCACAACGGCGAAGTGATTGAAACCAAAGGTGGCAACCACAAAACGCTGAAAGAGTGGAAAGCCAAGTGGGGCGGCGACGTCGTTGAAGGTTGGGCTACCCTGCTGGGCTAAGCCTGGTCGGGCTGTCGCCTGATATGCAACACATAAAAAAACGCCAGCTTGCTGGCGTTTTTTATTGTCCGAATACTCTCCAATGACCGGGCTACAGGTCCAGGCGGGCCGCTAAAGAATCGGCATATTCCTGCCATTGGTGCAGCACCTGGCACTGAAACGATGTAGCACTAACGGCCAACTCCTCACGTGCCTGCTTAAATGCCAACAAGGTATTCGGCGCGCCCCACTCCGGGTTTGACAAACGTTGCTGGCAAAAAAGTTTCCAGCGCTGTTGCTCCTCGTTGTTCAAGGTCTCCGGGAAGTTACGAGCGCGGTAGCGGAATAATAATTCCGGCAATCGATGATCATCAAAAGGCCACTGCTGATGTGCTAACTGTGAAGGTTCAGCCGCTCGGACTTGTTCGCATAAACGTCGGTCGCGGTCACCAATAAAACCGTCATAGAGCTGCTGCTCCGGGTCCTGACTCGGCACAAAATCTTCCTCGGCATAAATCGCCGCCAACTTGTCGCGCCAAACTTCCTGTGCGTCAGTTAGTCGCAGCGCGCGTGCCTGACAGACATCCATATCCAACTGAAGGCGCTCACGATCCTGAGCCCTCAGCACACTCAAGGGCGCAACGACCGGACAGCGGTTGATATGCAACAACTTGAGCGGCACCGGCAGTTCACCGTCCGTCAGGTCGTCACGGCGCGTGTAGAGCCGCTGGCGCAAGGTATCGGCGTCCAGGTCCAGCAAACCCTGCGGGTCGAGCCCAAGGTCACAGACAATCAATGCATTGCGATTGCGCGGGTGCCAGGCCAGAGGCAGTACCACGCCCAGGTAATGGCGCGCGGCGGAAAAACGACCTGAGATATGCACCATGGGTTGCAACAGGCGAACCTGATCCATCACCCGCTGTTTGCTGCGCAGCTGGAATAACCATTCATACAGCTTGGGCTGTTTCTCGCGGACCAAACGGGCCAAGGCAATGGTGGCGCGGACGTCGGACAACGCATCGTGGGCCTGACCATGGTCGATGCCATTGGCGTCGGTCAAACGCTCAAGCTTGAGGGTAACGCGACCATCCTGCTCGGGCCAGACAATGCCTTCGGGGCGCAGCGCATAGGCTGTGCGGACCACGTCGATCAAGTCCCAGCGACTGTTGCCGCCCTGCCACTCCCGGGCGTAGGGGTCAAAAAAGTTGCGGTACAGGCTGTAGCGCGTCATTTCATCATCAAAGCGCAAAGTGTTGTAACCGGCCCCACAGGTGCCCGGCGCGGCCAACTCGGCGTGTACGCGCGTCATGAAGTCGGCTTCGGCCAGGCCCTTCTCTGCCAGGATGTTGGGGGTAATACCGGTTATCGCGCAGGCCGCCGGGTGCGGCAGGATGTCGTCGCTCGGCCGGCAATAAAGGTTGACCGGCGGGCCGACCTCGTTGAGTTCGAGGTCGGTACGAACACCGGCGACCTGGAGCGGACGATCGCTGCGCGGGTTGATGCCGGTGGTTTCATAGTCGTACCAGAAAAGGGTAGTCACGGGCTGTTCCTGTGCTGAAGATCGGCAAAGTCTAGGCGCTGTAATACGTCCGGGGCCAGCAATACCTGACCTGTACAAACATCCAGCAAAACCTTGAATGGTTGCTTCCGCCGTCGACACTGCTAGCATCCGTGCATTCCAGCCGCCCGCACTGCCAAGGATCGCAATGCCATCAGCTCCTTTGGATACCCATTACCAGATCGAGACCCCGGAGGGCATAGACTTGCCGTTACGCCCGGCCGGGCTGATGCCACGTGCGTTGGCCTTCGCTTTCGATCTGGGCTTGCGCGGCCTGATCATGGGCATCCTGCTCGTACCGCTGGCGCTGCTTGGCAATATCGGTTTCGGCCTGGGTTCCCTGCTGCTGTTCCTGATCAGTTGGTGGTACATGGTGCTGTTTGAGGTACTCAACCAAGGTTGCTCTCCAGGCAAGCAGGTCATGGGCTTGCGGGTAGTACAGGATGACGGCACACCCATTGGCTGGTCCGCCTCACTCATTCGCAACCTGCTGCGTTTTGTCGACATGCTGCCTTTCGGCTACTTCCTTGGCGCCATCAGTTGCCTGCAACATCCGCATTTCAAACGGCTCGGTGATCTCGCTGCCGGCACGCTGGTGATCTACCGCGAACAGCCACTGGCTCGCCCGAAGGTGCCTCCGGCCGCCGCCCTGCGCCTGCCCATTGCACTGGAACTCAGCGAGCAACGCGCCATCCTTGGCTTCGCCGAACGCCAGAGTGAACTCTCCGCCGAGCGGGTACACGAACTCGCCGCCATCCTTGCAACACCGCTGCACGTCTCTCCAGCACGCGCCGTGGAGCAACTCAATGGCGTGGCTCGCGGCTTGCTGGGGCCGACATGAAGCAGAGCCTGTTCGAAAGCCGCCATCAGCCGCAGTGGCAAGCCTTTGCCGAACAACTCAAGCAGTTGGAGCAAGGCAAGACCAGAGCCCGCGACGTGGCTGATTTTCCACACCATTATCGACGCGTGTGCCAGCACCTCGCCCTGGCCCAGGAACGTGGCTACAGCAGCTACCTGATAGACCCGTTGCAACAACTGGCGCTGCGCGGCCACCAACAACTGTATCGCCACCGCAGCCACTTGGGGGCGAACGCATTGGGCTTCATCCTGGCTGACTTCCCTCGTCTGGTGCGTGAACAGTGGCGCTTCGTGCTAATCGCCAGCCTGTTGTTCTTCGGTAGCCTGGTGGCGGTTGGGTTGCTGGTCTATCTGTTTCCAGACCTGATCTACAGCATCGTCAGCCCCCAGCAGGTGGCCGAGATGCACAGCATGTACGACCCGGATGCCAGCCGCCTGGGACGTGCCGCCGATCGCGCATCCAGTGAAGACTGGATGATGTTTGGCTACTACGTGATGCACAACACCGGCATTGCTTTCCAGACGTTTGCCGCCGGCCTGCTGTTTGGCCTGGGCAGTGTGTTCTTTTTGATTTTCAACGGCCTGATCATCGGCGCCGTATCCGGGCACCTCACGGAGATCGGCTACGGCCAGACCTTCTGGTCGTTTGTCATCGGCCATGGCGCTTTCGAACTCAGTGCCATTGCCCTGGCCGGCGCGTCAGGCCTGCAGTTGGGCTGGGCGTTGATCGCCCCCGGGCAACTGACACGCAGCGAATCCCTGCGTCTGGCGGCACGCAAGAGCGTGCAGATGCTCTGCGGGGTCATGTTATTCCTGCTGATCGCGGCATTTATTGAAGCCTATTGGTCGTCTTCCAGCACGCTCGCCCCCTGGATCAAATACCTGACAGGCGCCGGGCTGTGGCTGCTGATGGGCGCTTACCTGGCCCTTGCCGGACGGACTCACCATGCGCCTGAGTGATGCCAGCGTAGTGATTCGGCCGCGCACGCCCTGGGAAGCCATGGACCTGGGCGTATTAATGGCGCGGGAGCATCGCCTGCTATTGATGACCAGTTGGGCAATGGTGACCCTGCCACTATTCGTGATGCTGACCGCCCTGCTGTGGGATTACCCTTCCACGGCGATGTTTTTATTCTGGTGGCTAAAACCGGCCTTTGACCGCCTACCGTTGCACATCCTGTCAAAAGCCTTGTTTGGCGAGACACCCAGCCTCAAACAGGCAGTACGCCATTGGCCGCGCCTGCTCAAAGGTCAACTGCTGGCCAGCCTGACCTGGAGGCGGTTCAGCCTGAGCCGCAGCTTTGTGATGCCGGTGAGCCAACTCGAAGGCCTGGACGGCCAGGCCCGCGAAAGACGTCTAGGGGTGCTCCTGCAGCGCAACGCCGGTGCTGCACGCTGGCTGACCATCATCGGGGTGCATTTGGAAATAGGCCTTTGGTTCGGTTGCATGGCATTGTTCTATCTCTTCATTCCGCAACAACTGGAACTGGATTGGGACTGGCAACGGCTGGCACTGGCAACCGGTTCAGAAGGGGTGTGGCTGGAGCATTTGAGCAACGCCTTCTATGCGTTGATCCTGGTGTTCTGGGAGCCCATCTATGTCGCATGCGGTTTCAGCCTGTACCTCAACCGCCGCACCGTCCTGGAGGCCTGGGACCTGGAATTGGTGTTCCGCCGGCTGCGCCAACGCCTGAGCAGCATCGTACCGTTACTGCTAGTGGCCGGGCTGATGCTTCTTCCTTTCAGCCGCCCGGCCCTGGCCGACGCCCCGGAATCGCCCAGGCAGGTCACGCCCCAGGCCGCCAGCCAATCGATCAAGACGCTGCTGGACGCTCCCCCGTTCAAAAATCAGGAAACCGTCACCCGTTACCGTTTTGGCGATGAAACGCCCACTGCAAAACACAAGGCGCGCGGTGAGGGCAAACTTCCGGCCTGGCTTCAGTCACTGCTGGACAGCTTCAACAGCGCTACTTTCAAACACGCAGCCCTCGGCCTGGAAATACTGTTATGGAGCCTGCTCGCGGGGTGCGTGGCGCTATTGGTCTGGCGCTATCGCGACTGGCTACGCACCTTTGTCAGCCGCCGCAGGCCACTCAAACCGAACGCTGCCAAACCGGCACCCACCCACTTATTCGGCCTGGCGCTGGGCACCGACACCTTGCCTGACGACGTCGCCAGCGCCGTCGAAGAATTGTGGCTTACCCAGCCAAGGGAAGCTCTTGGTCTGTTGTATCGCGGCCTGCTCACCCGACTGCTGCACGACTTCAACTTACCGCTGAAAAGCGCGGACACCGAAGGCCAGGTCCTGCAGCACGTTCATCACCTGCAACAACCGCAATTATTGGCCTTCAGCGATGAACTGACCCGCCACTGGCAAAACCTCGCCTATGGCCACCACCTTCCCCCCACCTCGGTGCAACAGCAACTGTGCCGCGATTGGCGTGCCCTCTTCAGTCCGGGAGCCGCCCAATGAACCGGCCAATGTTGTGGGTCGGCCTGTTGCTGTTAGGTTTGCTGGGAGCAGGTGGCCTTTACCTTTGGCATATCGCAACGCCCTATGACGAGGTAGTCGACCGTGGCCCGTCGCCTCAGGTCATGGCCAACACCTACTTGGCAGCCGAATACTTCCTGCGTCAGCAAGGCCTTGCAGTGGAGCAAGCCAACAGCCTTGAAAGGCTTGCCGACCTGCCTGCCGAAGGGCACAGTTTGTTGCTGCTGGGTGAACGCAGCAACATGACGCCACGCCAGGTGGACCAACTGCTGGCCTGGGCAAAATCCGGTGGCCACTTGTTGTTGGTCGCCGAAGCGCTATGGGATGAAGAAACAGGCAAAAGCGGCGACCTGCTGCTTGATCGGTTGAATATCCATCAAACGTTGAGCGAGACCGCTGACGAACCCACTTCCTCGCGCAAAAAGACAGCGCCGGACCTGACCAAACTCTATGTCGACAATGAAACTGCTCCCGCCTACTTCAGCTTCAATACTGACTTCAGCCTCACCGACCCCAAGCACCTGGCGCAGTTTTCCGCCAATAGCGCCAAATCCAGCCACTTGATGCAACGCAACTTCGGCCACGGCACCGTTACGGTTGTGACCGACAGCGATCTGTGGAAAACCCCGAATATCGGCAAACACGATAACGCCTGGCTATTGTGGTACCTCAACCAGGGCAAGGACGTAACCTTACTGTTCAACAGCGACGTGGACGACCTGCTGAGCCTGTTGATACGCAATTTTCCCCAGGCGTTGGTGGCGCTCATCGCGCTGATTAGCCTGGCGCTCTGGCGAGCTGCTATGCGCCAGGGGCCGATCCGCGCCCCGGCACCGAAGGCACGTCGCCAGTTGCAGGAGCACTTGCAGGCCAGCGCCGACTTCCTGCTGCGACGCAGCGGCCAGGGCACGCTGTTGCAAGCCTTGCAGAGTGATGTGCAACGGGCTGCAAGGCGTCGCCACCCAGGCTTTGAACACCTCGAAAGCGCGCAACAGTGGCAGGTACTTGAACGCCTGACGCGCCAACCCTCCCACGTCATCCGCCAGGCCCTCGGCCCACTCCCGGAAAAACGGCTCTCCAGCGCCGATTTCAGCCGGGAGGTGGCCAACCTGCAAACCCTAAGGAACGCCCTATGAGCGATTTTCCAACGGCCACTGACCCGGCTGCCGAAAGCCTTCAACACGCCAGCCAGCTGGCACAGGCCCTGCGCGTTGAACTGCGCAAGGCAGTGATTGGCCAGGACCAGGTGATTGACGACGTGCTCACCGCGCTGATCGCAGGCGGCCATGTATTGCTTGAAGGCGTACCCGGCCTGGGCAAAACGCTACTGGTACGCGCGCTGGCCCGTTGTTTCGGTGGCGATTTCGCACGCATCCAGTTCACCCCGGACCTGATGCCCAGCGACGTCACCGGCCACGCCGTGTACGACCTGCACACCGAACAGTTCAAGCTGCGCAAGGGGCCGCTGTTCACTCACCTGTTGCTGGCCGACGAAATCAACCGCGCCCCGGCCAAGACTCAGGCCGCCCTGCTTGAAGCCATGCAGGAGCGTCAAGTCACCCTTGAAGGTGAAGCACTGCCCATCGGCCAACCCTTCATGGTGCTGGCGACCCAAAACCCCATTGAACAGGAAGGCACATACCCGCTGCCCGAGGCCGAGCTGGATCGTTTCATGCTCAAAGTGCGCATGGACTACCCCGACTCACAGCAGGAACTGGATATGGTGCGCGAAGTCACCCGCTCATCCAGGGCCGATATGCTGGATGTGCAGCCATTACGTACAGTGCTGCAAGCGGATGAGGTGCTGCAGTTGCAGCAGATTGCCAGCGAACTGGCGCTGGACGAACAAGTTCTCGACTACGCCGTGCGCCTGGCCAGGGCTACTCGCAGCTGGCCGGGGCTGGCCATCGGTGCAGGCCCTCGCGCCTCCATCGCCCTGGTACGCGGCGCCCGCGCCCGTGCTTTGCTGCGCGGGGGCGCGTTCGTCACCCCGGACGATATCAAGGGCTGCGCTTTGGCGGTGCTGCGCCACCGGGTTCGTATCGCTCCCGAACTGGACATCGACGGATTGGAAGTGGACCAGGTGCTCAAGCAGTTGCTGGACCAGATTCCGGCACCTCGGCAATGACCCGTCCATGAAGCCGACTCGTCTGCTGCTGATCTGGCTCGGCGTACTGTTGGGCTTGAACAGCCTGCTGGGTGCCGCTACGGCCTTGCAGTTCAAGGTGCCCGACACCCTGTATTCGGTGGCTTGGGGCCTGCTGCTCGCGCTGTTTCTACTGGCGCTGCTGGACGCCATGCGTCTAAGCCGCCTGCCGTGTGCACGCGTGCGGCGGCAGATGCCAGGCAGCCTGGCCTTGGGCCGCTGGGGCGAGGTGCGTGTGACGCTTGAACACGACTACCCACAGCCGCTGACGGTACAGGTATTCGACCACGCGCCTGACGGCCTGAGCGTGGAGAATATGCCGCAATCCATCGAACTACGCCCCGGTCTAAGCAGCGAGCTCGGCTATCGCCTGCGCCCCTTACGGCGCGGGCACTTCATTTTCAGCCGTTGTGAAATTCACCTGCCCAGCCCCATGGGGCTTTGGTCCGCGCGGCGCCTGGTTGAGGCCCGTGATACGACCCGTGTTTACCCGGACTTCGCCCGTCTGTACGGCGCACAGTTACTGGGAGTGGACAATTGGTTGAGCCAACTGGGCATACGTCAACGCCAGCGACGAGGGTTGGGGCTGGAGTTTCATCAGTTACGCGAGTTTCGCGAAGGCGACAGCCTGCGGCAGATCGACTGGAAAGCCACCGCGCGCCAGCGCACGCCAATCGCCCGCGAATACCAGGACGAACGCGACCAGCAAATTGTGTTCATGCTCGATTGTGGCCGACGCATGCGCAGCCAGGACGCAGAACTCTCTCACTTCGATCACGCCCTTAATGCGTGTCTGCTGCTCAGCTATGTCGCCTTGCGCCAAGGCGACGCGGTGGGGCTATGCACCTTTGCATGTGACCAGCCGCGCTACCTGGCGCCCGTCAAGGGCACCGGCCAACTGAACCTGTTGCTCAATGCCGTATACGACCTCGACACCACCCGCCGCACCGCTGATTACCAGGCCGCCGCCAGCCAGTTACTGGCCCGACAAAAACGCAGGGCGCTGGTCATTGTGGTCACCAACCTACGGGATGAGGACGATGAAGAGCTACTGACCGCGGTTAAACGCATCGGCCGGCAACATCGGGTACTGGTCGCCAGCCTGCGTGAAGACGTGCTCGACCAACTGCGCCAGTCCCCCGTGCAAACCTTGCCCGAAGCGCTGGCCTACAGCGGCGCCATCGACTACCTCAATAAGAGAAACGATCTGCATGAGCGCTTGAGCGCCCACGGCTTGTCGGTATTGGATACGCCGCCATCAGGGCTTGGAGCGGCCTTGGTCACGCGTTATCTGGGCTGGAAAAAAGCGGGCGTATTGTGAGGCATGCACACCACCACGGCCTGGTGAACCACACCCGGGCCGGGGCAAGAGCGTGCAAGGTCTAGGCGGAAGCCTGCAAAGGATCAAAACTGAAGTAATGCCACAGGGCGTTGATCAAGTGCTCGTACGCCTCAGGCGCTTCGACCACACTGAACCCTGAGTCGTAGTGTTGCGGGTTGACGTCCTCATGGCTCCATAAGCAGGTGGCGGTGAGGTCAATTGCCTGGAAATCACCGTCTGCTGTCGGAATTTTCAAACGCAGCTCGAACGCCACGTCGATCATCATGGGTAATTGGCTGATCAACATCAGCCCGTCTTTAGACACGTTACCCAAGTAACCAATCGGCTTGTCCGTAAGCCGGTTGAACACTTTCAGGAAACATGACAACTGATGCCGCTCAATCCGTCGGTCGGTAAACATGCTGAATTCGCCATCCATTGGCCATGAGTCTGGCCGCGCCAGTGATTCGGAACGGGCGATAAGGCCCGCTCTCCCTGGAGATCGGCGCGACGACAGCCTGTGCTTTGTCGCTCTACCGCTGCCAACCCCAAGCATTCCATTCGTTTGAACACAACCTTGTACAAACGAACACTCAAAGGATAGCTCAAGACTGGCGCCGGGCCAGCTATAGAATGACAAAGATCATCAAAGTGACGCCGGGCGCGGTTGTGCAACGCTCGCGCCAGAGTAATGCCCCAATTGCTTCAGGGTGTCGAGCCGGGCACGAGCACGGTAGGCATATTCGCTGGACGGGTATTGATTGATAATGAACTGGTAGGTTTGCACCGCATCGACAAACAATTTTTGCCGCTCCAGGCATTGCCCGCGCAACATCGAGACTTCCGGTTGCACGTAACGACGGGTACGGCTTTCACGGTCTACCTGGGACAATTCCAGAGTAACGCGCTCGCAATCACCGACCCCATAGGCACGGTAAGCGTTGTTCAAATGATGGTCCATCGACCAGCGGGTACAGCCGACGACACTGACGGCCAGGGCAGCAATGAGCAAAATTCGCATGGGGTTCTCCTGTCTTGTGCAGTGTATCGACCCCGCGTCGAAAATCTTCAAGGATGTTCGTCTATTCAACTGGAGCGAAAACAAGCGAATCATCGATAAGTAGTGCAAACGAACAATGACTACAACCAAAGAGCATAGTAGCCTTCCCCAGCGCTTGAACTCAGGAGTCTGTGCATGTCCGTCCGTCGTACCAAAATCGTCGCCACCCTTGGCCCGGCCAGTAACTCGCCGGAAGTCCTCGAACAGCTGATTCTGGCTGGTTTGGACGTTGCCCGTCTGAACTTCTCCCACGGCACCCCGGACGAGCACAAGGCTCGCGCCAAGCTGGTGCGTGACTTGGCCGCCAAGCATGGCCGCTTCGTGGCATTGCTGGGTGACCTGCAAGGCCCGAAAATTCGTATCGCCAAATTCGCCAACAAGCGAATCGAACTGAAGATCGGTGACAAGTTCACCTTCTCCACCAGCCATTCGCTGACCGAAGGCAACCAGGATGTCGTAGGTATCGACTACCCGGACCTGGTCAAGGATTGCGGCGTCGGTGACGAACTGCTGCTGGACGACGGTCGCGTGGTCATGCGCGTCGACACAGCGACCCCTACCGAGCTGAACTGCACCGTGATCATCGGTGGCCCGCTGTCCGACCACAAAGGCATCAACCGCCGCGGCGGTGGCCTGACGGCGCCGGCCCTGACTGAAAAAGACAAGGCCGACATCAAGCTCGCCGCCGAAATGGAAGTGGACTACCTCGCCGTGTCCTTCCCGCGCGACGCCGCCGACATGGAATACGCCCGCAAACTGCGCGACGAAGCCGGTGGTACCGCCTGGCTGGTGGCGAAGATCGAACGCGCCGAAGCCGTGGCCGATGACGAAACCCTCGACGGCCTGATCAAGGCTTCCGACGCGGTCATGGTTGCCCGTGGCGACCTGGGCGTGGAAATCGGTGACGCCGAGCTGATCGGTATTCAGAAGAAGATCATCCTGCACGCACGCCGCCACAATAAAGCGGTGATCGTGGCGACTCAGATGATGGAGTCGATGATCCAGAACCCGATGCCGACCCGCGCCGAAGTGTCCGACGTGGCCAACGCCGTGCTCGACTACACCGACGCCGTGATGCTCTCGGCTGAAAGTGCTGCCGGACCGTACCCGCTGGAAGCCGTCCAGGCCATGGCGCGTATCTGCGTCGGTGCCGAAAAACACCCGACCAGCAAAACCTCCAGCCACCGTATCGGCAAAGTGTTCGAAAGCTGCGACCAGAGCATCGCGCTGGCAGCCATGTACACCGCCAACCACTTCCCGGGCGTTAAAGCGATCATCGCCTTGACCGAGAGTGGCTATACGCCGTTGATCATGTCGCGCATCCGTTCCTCGATTCCGATCTACGCGTTCTCCCCGCACCGCGAAACCCAGGCCCGCGCGGCCATGTTCCGTGGCGTGTACACCGTTCCGTTTGACCCGGCGTCCCTGCCGCCAAACCAAGTCAGCCAGGCGGCTATCGACGAGCTGCTCAAACGCGGCGTCGTGGAAAAAGGCGACTGGGTCATCCTGACCAAGGGCGACAGCTACCACACCATCGGCGGCACCAACGGCATGAAAATCCTGCACGTTGGCGACCCAATGGTCTGAGTAACACGCTGAAAAAAAGCCCCGCCATGTGAATGGCGGGGCTTTTTGCATTTCAAGGCCGGTTGACGGGCTAACTAAGAGCGCCTCATCGCAGGCAAGCCAGTGCCGACATTGGCGTGCGCTCAACTGTGGGAGCCGGGCTTACCCGCGATGGCGTCCTCAGCGCCTGGCAATAAACCCTGACAACGCCGCAATCGCTTCCGGCGATTTCAAGCGCTGAGTAAACAACGCCCCCTCTTCCTCGATCACCCGCCGCAACTGCTCGCGATCAACACTTTTCATCAGCTGTTTACTGACCTGCACGGCCCCCGGCGCCAGGGTCTCAAAGCGCTCGGCAATCTCCCGCGCCTTGGCCAATGCCGCTTCGCCGCTGCCCAGCGCCTCGGTCGCAATCCCCCATGCCGCCGCCTGCTCCCCGGTAAACCCTTCGCCGAGCAGCAACAACTCCGCGGCTTTCGCATGCCCCAACAGACGCGGCAGGATCAGGCTTGAGCCAAACTCGGGGCACAACCCCAAATTAACGAATGGCATGCGCAAGCGTGCATCGCGACTGATATACACCAGGTCGCAATGCAGCAGCAGGGTCGTGCCGATACCGACTGCCGCGCCCGCTACCGCGGCAATGACCGGTTTACGGCAGTTGAGCAGGCTTTTCATGAAATGAAACGGTGGGCTGTCGAGGTCGCTGGGCGGCTGTTCGAGGAAGTCGGCAATATCGTTGCCGGCCGTGAAGCAGTCGCGACTGCCCTGAATCAACACGGCACTCACGCCTGAGTCTGCATCCGCCTGTTCCAGCGCCTCGGCCAGTTGCGTATACATGGCGCGCGTCAGGGCGTTTTTCTTGTCGGGACGATTGAACTGCAAGGTCAGCAGCCCGCGTTCGCGGCGCTGCAGGATGGCATCAGTCATGGCGAGTCTCGCGGCTGGGAAATTCAGCGCTCAACCACGGGGCAGGAACACATCGGCCAGCAGTTGATTGCGCGGCAGTCCGGCCAGGAACAGGCGCTTGGAAAACGCCTCGACACTGACAGGGTGTCCGCAGAGTAAGGCCAGAGTTTGCCGCGAAACAAGCCGCAGTTGCGCCAATACCTGGTCCCACTCAGCCGAGGTCCACAGCTCAACGGTCAGGTTCGAATGCTGCGCAGCCAACTGCGCCAGGGGCTCAGCCAAGTAATGCGCCTCGGCATCATGGGCCAGGTGAATCACGCGAATAGCGCCCTGATGATCCTGGCGTAACGCCTCCCGCAGCACGCCCCACAAAGGGCCCAGGCCCGTGCCGGACGCCAGCAGCCATAGCGGCCGCGATTGCCAGTCGGGGTCGTAGTGCAATGCCCCGCCTCGCAACTCGCCCAGTTGCAACCCGTCTGCGACCTGCAACTGCCGGGCGATATCGCTGAACTGGCCGGGCTCACGGCAATCGAGATGAAACTCCAGGAAGGCATCTTCCTGGGGCAGGCTCGCCAACGAATACGGACGCGCCACCTGCCCCGCCCACAGCACCAGATGCTGGCCGGCCCGGTAACGCAGGCCACGCTCAGGTAGCAGGCGCAGGCGCAGCACATTCATACTCAGCCAATCCACACCCACCACGCGGGCCGGCAAACCGTCACGCAGCGGGTCAAACGCGTCGACCTGCACGTCTGCGATGACCTGGCACTGGCAAGCCAAGCGCCAGCCATCCTGGCGTTGCGCCGCGCTCAGGGCATCGGGTTGCTTGTCCTCGACCTCGCCCCGGCACCGCACCAGACACGCGTGGCAACTGCCCGCCCGGCAACTGTAAGGCACACCCACACCTACCGTATTCAAGGCATCCAGCAGGTTGCTGCCGGTGGCGACCGACCAGTGGCGTTCGCCGACACGCAGTTCAGGCATATAAGGTCTCAATCAGAAAGGGCTGCGTACAGGGAATCACGCCCGACAGAGTTTGACCATAGTCGGGTGTATCGGCCACCGCGCCGGGTTATACTGCCGCGCCTTTTTAGCGTCGCGCCTGCTGCACTCGGCGTGCCTTGGAAAGGTGACTTCAGCCGACCGATGTACCCCACTGAAGCCACCTTTATTGAATGTTCCCGTCTTATAGAGGAGCGCGACTCATGACCGTGATCAAGCAAGACGACCTGATTCAGAGCGTTGCCGACGCCCTGCAATTCATTTCCTACTACCATCCCGTTGACTTCATCCAGGCGATGCACGAAGCCTACCTGCGTGAAGAATCGCCGGCAGCCCGTGACTCCATCGCGCAAATCCTGATCAACTCGCGCATGTGCGCCACCGGCCATCGCCCGATCTGCCAGGACACCGGTATCGTCACCGTGTTCGTGCGCGTGGGCATGGACGTACGTTGGGACGGCGCCACCATGGGCCTGGACGACATGATCAACGAAGGCGTGCGTCGCGCCTACAACCTGCCGGAAAACGTGCTGCGTGCATCGATCCTCGCCGACCCGGCTGGCGCGCGTAAAAACACCAAGGACAACACCCCGGCCGTGATCCACTACTCCATCGTCCCGGGTAACACCGTGGAAGTGGACGTGGCCGCCAAAGGCGGTGGTTCCGAGAACAAGTCGAAAATGGCCATGCTCAACCCGTCCGACTCGATCGTCGACTGGGTGCTCAAGACCGTTCCGACCATGGGCGCAGGCTGGTGCCCACCGGGCATGCTGGGCATTGGCATCGGCGGCACCGCCGAGAAAGCTGCGGTGATGGCCAAGGAAGTGTTGATGGAATCCATCGACATCCACGAGCTGAAAAAGCGCGGCCCGCAGAACCGTATCGAAGAGATGCGCCTGGAGCTGTTCGAGAAGGTCAACCAACTGGGCATCGGTGCCCAGGGCCTCGGTGGCCTGACCACCGTGCTCGACGTAAAAATCATGGACTACCCGACCCACGCAGCCTCGCTGCCGGTGTGCATGATCCCCAACTGCGCCGCCACCCGTCACGCGCACTTCGTGCTCGACGGTTCGGGCCCGGCGTCGCTGGAAGCGCCACCGCTGGACGCCTACCCGGAGATCGTCTGGGAAGCCGGCCCGTCGGCCCGTCGCGTCAACCTCGACACCCTGACCCCGGAAGAAGTACAGAGCTGGAAGCCGGGTGAAACCGTGTTGCTCAACGGCAAGATGCTCACTGGCCGCGACGCTGCGCACAAGCGCATGGTCGAGATGCTCAACAAGGGTGAAACCTTGCCGGTGGACCTCAAAGGGCGCTTCATCTACTACGTCGGCCCGGTTGATCCGGTGCGCGAAGAAGTGGTTGGCCCGGCGGGCCCGACCACGGCGACGCGGATGGACAAGTTCACCCGCCAGATCCTCGAGCAAACCGGCCTGCTGGGCATGATCGGCAAATCCGAGCGCGGCCCGACTGCGATTGAAGCGATCAAGGACTACAAAGCCGTGTACCTGATGGCTGTTGGCGGCGCCGCTTATCTGGTGGCACAGGCCATCAAGAAGTCGCGCGTTGTCGCGTTTGCCGAACTGGGCATGGAAGCGATCTACGAGTTCGACGTGAAAGACATGCCGGTCACCGTTGCGGTGGACAGCAAGGGCGAATCCGTGCACATCACCGGTCCTGCCATCTGGCAGAAAAAGATCAGTGAAAGCCTGGCGGTAGAAGTGCAGTAAGCACTTCCCTCGCAAGGAGAAAGGCGACTGCGGCCCCATGGCCCAGTCGCCTTTTTTTATTGTGTACGCGGTCATGTGGGAGCGGGCTTGCTCGCGAAAGCGGTGGGTCAGTCAATTTAACTGTCACTGATACACCGCATTCGCGAGCAAGCCCGCTCCCACACAAGCCGCGCTCGCCACAAAATACAGTCCTACTCATGCTATGGTGCTTGCCCCTTACCGCGCCTGTTCATCACCGTATGATCGTGATCCCACGCCCCCTGCGCCTGACCTTCTACTCACTGTTGATCATCGCCGGTGCCGTGCTGGCCGCCGCCTTGGCCACCCGCCATGCCGAGCGCCAGGCCTTGGTGGATGATGCCGCTCGCGCCAATCAGCAACTGGCGCTGTATGCCAATTCCTTGCACACCCTGATCGAACGCTACCGCGCCCTGCCCGCCGTATTGGCGCTGGATTCGGAAATGATCAGCGCCCTGAAAGCCCCGCTGGACACCGCCACCCAGGACGTGCTCAACCGCAAGCTGGAACGCATCAACGGCGCCGCGCAGTCTTCCACCCTGGAACTGATGGACCGCACCGGCCTGGCCGTGGCAGCCAGTAACTGGAACCTGCCCAGCAGTTATGTCGGCCACAACTACGCGTTTCGCCCGTATTTCAGCCAGACCTTGAGCCAGGGCACAGGGCGTTTTTATGCGGTGGGGGTGACCACCGGCATTCCGGGTTACTTCCTCTCCAGCGCAGTGGTCGATGAACACGAACAGTTCCTTGGCGCGATGGTGGTGAAGCTGGAATTTCCCGAACTCGAACGCGAATGGGCCCAGGGCAATGACCTGCTGCTGGTCAGCGACGCACGCGGCATCGTGTTTATCGCCAATCAGCCGGGCTGGCGTTACCGCAACCTGCGTCCGTTGTCGGCCAGCGACCTCACTGAGCTCAAAGCCACCCGCCAATACGACAAGAAACAACTGCGGCCGCTGGACACCCAAACGCTGCAACGCTTTGACGAAAACAGCCACCTGATGCGCGTCAACGGTCCCGACGGCAGCGCCAACTACATCTGGGAATCCCTGCCACTGAAGGCCGAAGGCTGGACCTTGCACCTATTGCGCAAGCCACAGTTCGCCTTTGAAGACCAACGCAATGCCGGGCTTGCCGCTGCCGGCTCCTGGCTGGCGCTGGTGTTTCTGGTGCTGTTCCTGACTCAACGCTGGCGCCTGGCCCGCTTGCGCCAACGCAGCCGCGAAGAGCTCGAACAGCTGGTAGAGGAGCGCACTCAGGCGCTGCGCACGGCGCAAGATGGCCTGGTGCAATCCGCCAAGCTGGCGGCACTGGGGCAGATGTCTGCCGCCCTCGCCCATGAAATCAACCAGCCGCTGACCGCCCAGCGCATGCAGTTGGCGACCTTGCGACTGCTGCTCGACCATGGCCGCGTGGACGATGCCTACAAGGCGCTCACGCCGCTGGACGACATGCTCACGCGCATGGCCGCACTCACCGGCCACCTCAAGACGTTCGCCCGCAAAAGCCCCAGCGGCCTGCGCGAGAGATTGGACCTGGCGACAGTCGTCGACCAATCCTTGCACCTGCTTGACGCACGGTTGCGCGATGAAGCCATCGGTGTGGTGCTGGACCTGACCCGCCCGGCCTGGGTGCGCGGCGATGCGATCCGCCTGGAACAGGTGCTGATCAATCTGTTGCGCAACGCCCTCGACGCCATGGCAGACAAACCGCGCAAACGCCTGGAAATCCGCCTGCACGCCGACCAGCAACTGTGGCAATTGACCGTCAGCGACAGCGGCGGCGGGATTGCCGAAGCGCACTTGAACAGTGTCTTCGATCCGTTTTTTACGACCAAGCCTGTGGGGGATGGGCTTGGCCTCGGGCTGGCGGTGTCCTACGCCATCGTGCACGAACTCGGTGGGCGCCTGCTCGCCGGCAACCGTGGCGACGGCGCGGTGTTTACCCTGACCTTGCCGATTGTGCTGGAGACGCCTGACCTATGATAAATGCGGTGATTGTGGTCGATGACGAAGCCAGCATTCGCACGGCCGTCGAGCAGTGGCTGAGCCTGTCGGGGTTTGCCGTGCAGTTGTTCAGTCGCGCTGAAGAATGCCTGGCGCAATTGCCCAAGGACTTCCCCGGGGTGATCCTGAGCGACGTGCGCATGCCCGGGCTCAGCGGCCTGGAACTGTTGGCCGAAGTGCAGCGCCGCGATGCCGACTTGCCGGTGATCTTGCTCACCGGCCATGGCGATGTGCCGATGGCCGTGGAAGCCATGCGCGACGGTGCCTACGACTTTCTGGAAAAACCCTTCAGCCCGGATGCCTTGCTCAACAGCCTGCGCCGCGCGCTGGACAAACGCGGGCTGATCCTGGAAAACCGTCGCCTGCATCAACAGGCCGACCATCGGGCGCAGCTGGAATCCAGCCTGCTGGGCGTGTCGCGCGGTTTGCAGAACCTGCGGCGCCAGGTGCTCGACCTGGCCAGCTTGCCCGTCAACGTATTGATTCGTGGCGAGACTGGCAGCGGTAAGGAATTGGTCGCCCGCTGCCTGCATGATTGCGGCCCGCGCGCGAAAAAGCCGTTTGTAGCGCTCAACTGCGCGGCGATCCCCGAGCAGCTATTTGAGGCCGAGCTGTTCGGCCACGAAAGCGGCGCGTTCACCGGCGCCCAGGGCAAGCGCATCGGCAAGCTGGAATACGCCCACGGTGGCACGCTGTTCCTCGATGAAATCGAAAGCATGCCGCTGGCTCAGCAGGTGAAACTGCTGCGCGTATTGCAGGAACAGAAACTCGAGCGGCTGGGCTCCAATCAAAGTATCCACGTGGACTTGCGCATCATCGCCGCCACCAAGCCCGACCTGCTCGAAGAGGCCCGCGCCGGGCGTTTTCGCGAAGATTTGGCCTACCGCCTGAACGTAGCGCAACTGCGCCTGCCGCCGTTGCGCGAGCGCCGTGAAGATATTCCGCTACTGTTCGACCACTTTGCACACAGCGCCGCCGAGCGCCTGGGCCGCAGCGCACACCCCTTGAGCGGCGCGCAACTGGGGCGCCTGCTCAGCCATGACTGGCCGGGCAATGTGCGTGAGTTGGCCAACGTCGCCGAACGCCAGGTGCTGGGCCTTGGCGAACCGGAACCGGAAGGTATCGAGGCCGGGCAATCCCTGGCGGCGCAGCAGGAAGCCTTCGAAGCGCATTGCCTGAAAGCGGCGCTGGTACGCCACAAGGGTGATATCAAGGCGGTGCTGGCTGAACTGCAACTGCCGCGGCGCACCTTCAATGAAAAGATGCAGCGGCATGGGTTAGTGCGGGATACGTTTCTGTAGGCTGAATTTTTTATTGCCTGGCAGGACGCATTCGCGAGCAAGCCCGCTCCCACATTCGACCGCATCCCTCCAGTTGGAATGGGATCGAATGTGGGAGCGGGCTTGCTCGCGAAGGAGCCAGTAGCCATAAGCGGATTTCCGCTCATCACCCTCAAACCATCAGCGACTTTCCGCTCAAAAAAATCTTGTAACCCTTCTAGACCGGGCCTTCATCTATTTGGCACAGCTCCTGCTATAGCCCGAACCAGGCTGCGCTCGCGCTGCTCCACAAAAACAATTAGATGAAGGATCCTTCAATGGATAACTCCAACGCCCTGCCTCTGGGGTCGGCGGCTGCGCCGGCAAAAGAACGCAGTACTTCCAGCCGCATCAAATCGATTTTCAGTGGTTCGGTCGGCAACATGGTCGAGTGGTATGACTGGTACGTCTACGCCGCCTTCTCCTTGTACTTCGCTAAAGCCTTTTTCCCCAAAGGCGACACCACCGCCCAACTGCTCAACACCGCCGCGATCTTCGCCGTGGGCTTCCTGATGCGCCCGATCGGTGGCTGGCTGATGGGCCTGTATGCTGACCGCGCCGGCCGTAAAGCCGCCTTGATGGCCTCGGTACTGTTGATGTGCTTCGGCTCGCTGATCATCGCGTTGAGCCCGGGCTATGAAACCATCGGCGTCGGCGCACCGATCCTGCTGGTGTTCGCACGCCTGCTGCAAGGTTTGTCGGTGGGTGGCGAATACGGCACCTCGGCCACTTACCTGAGTGAAATGGCGACCAAGGAACGACGCGGTTTCTTCTCCAGCTTCCAGTACGTGACGCTGATCTCCGGCCAGCTCATCGCTTTGGCGGTACTGATCGTGTTGCAACAAGTCCTGACGACCGAACAGTTGTATGACTGGGGCTGGCGTATCCCGTTCGCCATCGGCGCCCTGTGCGCAGTGGTCGCGCTGTACCTGCGTCGCGGCATGGAAGAAACCGAGTCGTTCAGCAAGAAGGAAAAAGCCAAGGAAAGCGCCATGCGCACCTTGATGCGCCACCCGAAAGAACTGATGACCGTGGTCGGCCTGACCATGGGCGGCACCCTGGCGTTCTACACCTACACCACCTACATGCAGAAATACCTGGTGAACACGGTCGGCATGAGCATTTCCGACTCCACCACCATTTCGGCGGCAACGCTGTTTCTGTTCATGTGCCTGCAACCGCTCGTCGGTGGGTTATCGGACAAGGTCGGCCGCCGGCCGATCCTGATCGCCTTCGGTATCCTCGGCACTCTGTTTACCGTACCGATCCTCACCACGCTGCACACCATCCAGACCTGGTGGGGCGCGTTTTTCCTGATCATGGCGGCGCTGATCATCGTCAGCGGCTACACCTCGATCAATGCGGTGGTGAAAGCCGAACTGTTCCCTACGGAAATCCGCGCCCTGGGCGTGGGCCTGCCATATGCACTGACCGTTTCGATTTTCGGCGGCACCGCTGAATACATCGCGCTGTGGTTCAAGAGCATCGGCATGGAGACCGGTTACTACTGGTATGTAACCGCGTGCATCGCGGTGTCGCTGGTGGTCTACGTGACCATGAAAGACACCCGCAAGCATTCGCGGATTACCACGGACTAAAGGCTGGGCGCAGTAAAAAATGTGGGCGCGGGCTTGCTCGCGAACGCGGTGGACCAGTCAGTATTTCCGTTGACTGAAACCCTGCATTCGCGAGCAAGCCCGCGCCCACATTTCGTTGCATAGCGTTTCTTAAACAGTGTCAGGTCAACTCTACGGACTGCTGACGACCATACCGACGCTGCGCATACGACGCCCCGGCAATCATCACCACCAGTACCGCCGCCAACACCGCCGATGAACCGATGGTGCCGAAATCCAGCCCACCCTTTTCATGAGGTTTGGTGAGGAAGTCACCCAGGGTCGCACCAAACGGTCGGGTCAATACAAACGCCACCCAGAACAACAGCACCGACGAGATTTTGGTGAAGTATTTGAGTGCCACTACCACCGCAATAGCCGAGCCGATCAGCAAAGCGCCGCCAGCGAAACCCAACCCGGAATCATCCGCAAGGAAATCACCCAACGCGGTGCCCAAGGTGTTCGAGAACAGAATCGCCATCCAGTAAAACAGTTCGCCCCGAAAGGTCTGAACCTTGTTCACGTTCAGCGAATCACCGCTGACATGCCACAAGGCAAAGATGATCAACAGGATCGCGATCAGGATCATCGAGCCCGTCGCATAGCCAAGGCCCAGGGTACGGTCCATGAAATCCGACATGGTCGTGCCCGCCGTACTGGTGGACAGAATCACGATCCAGTACAGCACCGGGTTGTAGGTTTTCGACCAGAGTTGTGTGACCAGGGTGACGAGAAACACACTGATCAGGATCATCGAGCTGATGGCGTACCCGACATTCAGGGTCATCGACAGCAAATCCCCGGCGGTTTCGCCCAGGGTCGTTGCGCAGATTTTCATGACCCAGAACGCCAGGGTGATCTGAGGAAGTTTGTTCATGGTGCAGAAGGCTCCGAAGCTCAGTCTTTCAATGGGCCGACTTAGAGGGGTGTCGACCTGGCGCGCAGACTGAACGTGGCGCTGTGAAAAATAGGTGGGCACTAAATGAAAATTCCATCCAGCCGATGGAAATTCGCCGCCATGAATTGCAGTATGGCGCCTTCACCGAACCCAACAGCAGGAACCCCGGCCATGTCTGACGCTATCCACTTTTACGAACCCGCCAATGGCCACGGCCTGCCACACGACCCGTTCAATGCCATCGTCGGCCCACGGCCCATCGGCTGGATTTCCTCCCATGACAGCGAAGGCCGTCTGAACCTGGCGCCCTACAGTTTCTTCAATGCGTTCAACTACATCCCGCCGATCATTGGGTTTTCCAGCGTGGGCCGCAAAGACAGCCTGAACAACATCGAACAGACCGGCGAGTTTGTGTGGAACCTGGCCACCCGCCCGCTGGCCGAGCAGATGAACCAGAGTTGCGCAGCGGTATCGCCGGAAGTGAATGAGTTCGAACTGTCCGGCCTGACGCCGGTGGCCTCGAAAATCGTCGGCGTGCCGCGTGTGGGCGAGAGCCCGGTGTCGTTCGAATGCAAGGTGACGCAGATTATTCAGCTGCAGCGCGCCGACAAGCAGTTGGTGCCCAGCTGGCTGGTACTCGGCGAAGTGGTTGCCGTGCACATCGCCAAGTGGCTGCTCAAGGATGGGATTTACGACACCGCCGCCGCCGAGCCGATATTGCGTGGCGGTGGCCCGGCGGATTACTTCCAGTTGGGGCCGGAGGCACTGTTCAAGATGTATCGCCCAGGCGCCACTGCGCGCTGATTGGAATTCAATAAAAGTGCGGGAGCGGGCTTGCTCGCGAAAGCGGTGGGTCAGTCAATATTGCCAGTGACTGACGCTGTGCATTCGCGAGCAAACCCGCTCCCACATTTGGATCGGCGGTGTTGTTTAGTTGGCCGCTGTTTCCCAGCTCAGTTGACCTTCTTCGTCCACATCGACCAGCTGCACCAATTGCGCGGCAGCCGCATCGTCGGCGTCGGAGGCGGTTTTGAACGTCTGTCCATCAAGGATCTTGTGAAAACGCGGGGCGCCCATGCCATCCAGTGCCTTGACGGCAATGGCAGCGCTGTAGCCACCCTCTTCTTCACGCACCAAGGCGGAAACGGCTTCGTGGTGGGCAAACTCTTTACGTGCCATGTTGCAAATCCTGGCCAATGGGAAAGTCGGCCATTCTAAAGCACTAACCGGCCAGTTGCAGGTACTCGCCGTAGGCATGCGCAGCGGACGCCTCGGTAAAGGTCTGGAAGTCCATGCTGCGGACCACCCCGTCGTTCAACAGCTCGGTAAAGATCATCAGGGCCGGCGAACTGAAGTAGGCGCTCATCGCCTGCTCGCTACTCCAAAAGCCCGAGACCAACCATACATCGGGATCGACCTGGGAATGCTGCAATGAAAATTGCAGGCAACCCTGAGCCTGACGGCCCGGTTCAATCAAACTGCTCAAGCGTGCACCGAGTTCGGTGCTGCACCCGGTGCGGGCGCGGATAAAGGCCATATGGCTCGCGGGAATGGGGGTGGACATGTTCGACTCTCCCGTTGAGAAGTGATGCTCGGCAACCACTGTGGGGGCGTGTTGCCACAGGATCAAAGATAGCGGCGCAGGCGTGGGCGTGGTTAGTCAATTCCTGCAGGCTTATTGCACAATCCTGCGAGAAGCGTAGATAAGACGTTTGGCGCCCGGGATTTATTCCATGCACAGGCTCAGTGTTTCAGGCAGATGACAGGCGTCGTGCTTGCCTGATTCACGACTTATCGCAGGATCAGGCAAGGATTGTGCAGAATCGACGTAACACCTTTTGAAAAGCCACCGCTAAGCTGAGCCCATCAAAGAAGCTTGTAGAGGACACCCCATGTCGTCGCCGCAACATACGTCCATTCCCCTCGATGCCGAGACGGAAAAACAGCGCGTCGAACTCGCCAGCATCGTGCACCGGCATACCTGGGAAGATGGCTCCTACGGCACAGCGGTCACCTCGTTGTTCCTGAACCGCCACAACACGCCGCGCGACTTCATGCCGGTGCTGGTCGAACCGGCGCTGTGCATTCTTGCCAGTGGCAGCAAGGAAGTGCGCCTGGCCGACGAGGTCTTTGCCTACGACCCGCTCAACTATTTGGTGTTTTCGGTCGCCATGCCGGTGGCCGGTCGGGTCATCGACGCGACGCCGCAAGACCCCAACCTGTCGGTGCGGATCAATATCGACCCGGCGCAACTCACGGCGCTGATTGCCGAGGCCGGGCCGATGGGCGTGCCGTCGCGGCCGACGTCTCGCGGCATGTACGTCGACCGTATTGATGCCCAGTTGCTGGATGCCGTGCTGCGCCTGGCGCGCTTGCTGGACACCCCCAAAGACATTGCGATGCTCGCACCGTTGATCAACCGCGAAATCCTCTACCGGTTGCTGCGTGGCCCGCAAGGCTACCGACTGTATGAAATTGCCGTGGCCAACAGTCAGAGCCATCGCGTAAGCCAGGCGATCACCTGGCTGAACGGCAACTATGAACAGCCGCTGCGTATTGATGAGCTGGCCAAGGAAGTGAACCTCAGCGTCTCGACCTTGCACCACCGCTTCAAGGCGATCACCGCCATGAGCCCGTTGCAATACCAGAAGCAGCTGCGTTTGCAGGAGGCGCGGCGGTTGATGATCGCCGAAGGGCTGGAGGCCTCGGCGGCGGGGTATCGGGTGGGGTATGAAAGCCCGTCGCAGTTCAGCCGCGAGTACAGCCGGTTGTTTGGGGCGCCGCCACTGAGAGATTTGGCCCGGTTGCGCCAGAGCATCTGACCCAGAGGCGTTCAAAATGTGGGAGCGGGCTTGCTCGCGAAAGCGGCGGACCAGTCAAAATTATCGGTGACTGACACTCTGCATTCGCGAGCAAGCCCGCTCCCACATTTGATCCTCTGTGTGCTTTAGTCCAGGGTTCGCGGCAGCTGCAAGGTGACTCGCAAACCACCCTCGCGCAGGTTCTGCAAACTCACTTCGCCGCCATGGCTGTGGGCGATGTTGCGCGCGATGCCCAGGCCCAAACCGTAGCCCTGCTGCTGGCCGGCCAAGCGAAAATGCGGTTCGAAGACTTGCTCCAGCCGCTGCTCCGGCACGCCTGGCCCTTCGTCATCAACGTGCAGGATGAATTCCGCGCCATCGTCCTCGATATGCAAGTGGGCGTTCTGCCCGTACTTCAACGCGTTGTCGATCAGGTTGCCGATGCAGCGTTTAAGCGCCAGCGGCTTGCCCGGATACGGCGCCAGGGCGCGGCCATGCTGGGTGATGCGGCCGTTGCCATTGGGCGCCAGGTACGGCTCGACCAGGCAATCGAGCACGTGATTGAGGTCGACCGGCTCGATGTTTTCATGGATATCAGTGTCTTTCACGCATTGCAGCGCGCCCTTGACCAACAACTCCAGCTCATCCAGGTCACGGCCGAATTTGTTTTGCAGGTTCTCGTCTTCGAGCAGTTCCACACGCAGGCGCAGGCGCGTAATCGGCGTGCGTAAATCGTGGGATATCGCACTGAATAATTGGCTGCGCTCGGTCAGGTAGCGGCTGATGCGTTCACGCATGGCATTGAACGCACGGCCCACTTCCACCACTTCGCTGCCGCCGCCTTCAGCCACCGGCTCCACATCCGCGCCCAGGGACATGTCCCGTGCCGCCCGCGCCAGGCGCTTGAGCGGCCGACTCTGCCAGTGCACCAGCAGGCCGATAAACAACAACAGAAAGCCGCTGGTCAATACGATGAACCACACCTGCTGCGAGGGCAGGCCTTGCTCTTCAAGGCTGGTGTAGGGCTCGGGCAACAGCGAGGCAATGTACAACCACTCGCCCGGTGCGAGCTGGATCTGCGTGACCAACACGGGAGGGTTGACCGGTTCAAGCGTCAGCGCGTAATGCGCCCAGGAGCGCGGCAGTTCATCGAGCTTCAAACCGGCATTGAAAATACGCAGGTCCTCGGCGCTGACGAACTCCACCGAAATATGCACGTCGCTGCCCAGGGTCTGGCGCAGCACTTCATCCACCGCTTGCAATACCGCCTGCTTGCGCGGGGTCTGCGGCAATATCTGCATATCCAGCGGGCGGTCGTTGAGCGTCACCACAAAGCGGGTGCCACCCATGCTGCGCAGTTGATCTAGCACTAACGGGCGGTAGGCCACCGGCAACGAGCGAAAATAACTCACGCTGGCCGTCATCGAATGCGCCAGGCTGCGGGCGCTGGTGACCAGGCCTTCGAGCTGGGTGGCGCGCAATTGCGAGACCCAGATCACACTGGACAGCGCCTGGGCGAACAGCACCGCCAGCAAGGTCAGCAGCAACATCCGCCCCAACAGTGAGCGCGGTACCGGGAAGCGCCGGCGGCGCTCGGTCAACGGCTCAGTGGGCATTGCCGGCAACCACGCTGGCTGCCAGCTGATAACCGCTGCCGCGCACGGTGCGGATCAGCCTTGGAGGTTTTTCGGTGTCGCGCAGGCGTTGGCGCAGGCGGCTGACGGCCATGTCAACGATGCGGTCGAGCGGCATCAGATCGCGGCCGCGAGTGGCATTGCCGATGGTGTCGCGGTCGAGAATTTGTTGAGGGTGGTCGAGAAACAATTTAAGCAGGGCAAAATCGGCGCCCGAGAGAATCACCTCTTCACCGTCAACGTGAAACAGGCGATGGCTGATCATGTCCAGGCGCCATTCGTCGAACACCCACACATCGCCGCCGATGCTGCGTTCCTGGCCAAACTGGGCACGCCGCAGCAGGGCTTTGATCCGCGCTTGCAGCTCGCGAGGGCTGAAGGGTTTGCCGATGTAGTCGTCGGCGCCCAGCTCCAGGCCGATCACGCGGTCGGCTTCGTCGGAACTGGCGGTGAGCATGATGATCGGCACCTGCGCCTGGCGCGGGTGCTGGCGAATCCAGCGGCAGAGGCTAAAACCGTCTTCGTCCGGCAACATCACATCGAGGATGACCAGGTCGCACGGCGCCTCGTTCATGGCCTGGCGGAACCCTGCGCCATCCGGCACGCCACGTACCTGGAAGCCAGCGCGACTGAGGTAGGTTTGCAGCAATTCGCGGATTTCCTGGTCGTCGTCGACGAGGAGAATCGATTTACTGATTACGCTCACGGGGGCCTCCTTGTTGTTATGGCCAAGCTTAAGTCATTTGTTGCCCTTCGACCTATCGCGAGCAAGCCCGCTCCCACATTTGGAATGCATTTCAAAATGTGGGAGCGGGCTTGCTCGCGAAGAGGCCATCAGTACCTATGCAAAAGCCTGCTCCAGCGCCACGCCCGCCCCGGTCAACCCGGAATACGGCGCCGTCACCAGCCACACCGGAATACCGTCGAAGTAATCACTCATGCAGCCTTTGTCGCGGAAACTCTTGGCAAAGCCGCTGTTGATAAAGAAGTCGGCAAACCGCGGAATCACCCCGCCCACGATGTACACGCCACCGCGCCCACCGGTGGTCAACACGTTGTTACCCGCCACCCGGCCGAGCCAGATACTGAACTGGTTCAACACTTCCATGGCCACCGGTTCGCCAGCCAGGCCGGCCGCGGTAATGGCTTCCGGGGTGTCCAGCACCGGCGTGTGCCCATCGACCGCGCAAATGGCGCGGTACACACGTGGCAGGCCGCCACCGCTCAAGGCGGTTTCGGCGCTGACATGCCCGATCTCATTGTAGATGTGCTGCCACAGCTGGGTTTCACGCGGGCTGCTCAGCGGCAGGTCAACATGACCGCCCTCCCCCGGCAGCGCTGCCCAGCGACCTTCACCAAAATCCAGCAAGGTGCCAACGCCCAGGCCAGTGCCCGGGCCGATCACCACAGCAGGGCGCAACGGCTCCGGCGTGCCTTCGCAGACCACGCGGAATTCGTCGGGCTTGAGGCGAGTCATGCCCAGGGCCATTGCCGTGAAGTCATTGACCAGCAGCAGCTCGTCCACCTGCAAGGTTTTGCAAAATGCAGTTTTGCTCAGGCGCCAGTGATTGTTGGTGAATTTAAATTCATCGCCACTCACCGGCCCGGCGACCGACAGGCACACCGCGCCGATGTCCCCGCTTTCCAGGCCCTCTTCCTTGAGGTAGACCTTGATGGCCTCCTCAGGGCTCTGGTGATCCGCAGTGGCATGCACACGGATCGAATGCAGTTCCTGATCCCGCCACAACGCAAAACGGGCGTTGGTACCCCCGATATCACCGACCAGCGCTAGCTTCACTTAAGCGTCTCCAAGGCAGAGGTAAAGGCGCTGGCGCCTTGCTCTGCGGAGCTTGCAGCCATGCGCATAAATGCAAACAGTTCGCGACCGGCCCCCACGTTATTGCCCAACAGGCCCGTGGCAGGCGTGCGCGCTGCAAATTCTTCGGCGTCCACCTTAAGCTCCAGGGTGCCCTTCACGCCATCGACGCGAATGATATCGCCATCTTGCACGCGTGCCAGCGGCCCGCCGCTCTGGGCTTCGGGGTTGACATGAATCGCGGCGGGGATCTTACCCGACGCGCCGGACATACGCCCGTCTGTTACCAACGCCACTTTGAAGCCACGGTCCTGCAAGACGCCGAGGAACGGCGTCATTTTGTGCAGTTCCGGCATGCCGTTGGAGCGCGGGCCCTGGAAGCGCATCACCGCGACAAAGTCTTTTTCCAGTTGGCCGGCCTTGAACGCGTCGGCCAGATCCTGCTGATCCTGGAACACCACCGCCGGGGCTTCGACGATCTGGTGCTCCGGCGCCACGGCGGAGACTTTCATCACACCGCGCCCGAGGTTGCCTTCCATCACGCGCAGGCCGCCTTCCGGCGAAAACGCACGGGCCACAGGGCGCAGGATGGTTTCGTCGAGGCTTTCGATCGGGCCGTCGCGCCAGATCAGCTCGCCATCGACCAGGAACGGTTCCTGGGTGTAACGGCTCAGGCCCTTGCCGGCCACGGTGTTGACATCTTCGTGCAGCAAACCGGCTTCGAGCAGTTCGCGGATCAGGAACGACATGCCGCCCGCTGCCTGGAAGTGGTTGATGTCGGCTTTGCCGTTTGGATACACGTGGGACAGGGTCGGTACCACCTCGGAGAGGTCGGCCATGTCCTGCCAGGTGAGGATGATGCCTGCCGACATGGCGATCGCCGGCATGTGCAGGGTGTGGTTGGTGGAACCGCCGGTGGCATTGAGCGCCACGATGGAGTTGACGATGGACTTCTCGTCGACGATCTCGCCGATCGGCGTGAAGCCGCCGTTGGCCTTGGTCAGGCGGGTGACCTGGTGCGCGGCTTCGCGGGTCAGCGCATCACGCAGCGGCGTGTACGGGTTGACGAACGAGGCGCCCGGCAAGTGCAGGCCCATGACTTCCATCAGCAATTGGTTGGTGTTGGCAGTGCCGTAGAAGGTGCAGGTGCCGGGGCTGTGGTAGGACTTCATCTCCGATTCCAGCAGTTCTTCGCGGCTGGCCTTGCCTTCGGCATAGCGCTGGCGCACATCGGCCTTCTGCTTGTTGGAAATGCCCGACGGCATCGGGCCGCCCGGTACGAAGATCATCGGCAGGTGACCGTAGCGCAACGCGCCCATCATCAGGCCCGGCACGATCTTGTCGCAGATGCCCAGCATCAGCGCCGCGTCGAACATGTTGTGGGACAACGCTACCGCCGTGGACATCGCGATGACTTCACGGCTCAGCAGGCTCAGCTCCATGCCGGGCTCACCTTGGGTCACGCCGTCGCACATGGCAGGCGTGCCACCGGCAAACTGGCCGACCGAACCGACTTCGCGCAGGGCTTTCTTGATTTGTTCAGGGAAATGCTCGTACGGCTGATGCGCCGAGAGCATGTCGTTATATGAAGAAACAATTGCCACGTTGGCGGCATTCATCATGCGCAGACTATTTTTATCTTCAGTGCCGCAGCCGGCGACGCCGTGGGCAAAGTTGGCGCATTGCAGCTTACCGCGCATCGGGCCGTCGCTGGCGGCGCCGCGAATGAGCGCAAGGTAAGCCTCGCGGGTTGCACGACTGCGGGCGATAAGCCGTTCGGTGACCTCAATAACGCGGGGATGCATGTGTAGAACTCCAGGCTAACGGATGTGGCGACCTGCGTTCCTATGCTGATCAAACGCCCGCAGCGCATGGGATGGCCGGGTGTCGTTTGAATCATCGGACCAGTTGATTCAGGTCACTCGTTGTAGATTGAACAAAATATTGCCACTAAAAAGGCTTGTTTTCTATTTTTATGCGAATAATCTTGTAATTCTTACAACAAATCGACGACAGGCACTTTCCAATGACTCTTCGTATCGCAATCAATGGTTTTGGCCGTATCGGCCGTAATGTCCTGCGCGCACTGTATACCCAAGGCTATCGCCAGGATTTGCAGATCGTCGCCATCAACGATTTGGGCGACAGCTCGATCAACGCCCACCTGCTCAAATACGACACCGTGCATGGCACTTTCGAAGCAGAGGTCGCCCACGATCAGGAAAGCCTGACCGTCAATGGTGACCGGATTGCCGTCAGCGCCATTCGCAACCCGGCCGAGCTGCCCTGGGCTGCGCACAAGATCGACGTAGTGTTCGAATGCACCGGTCTGTTTACCGACCGTGACAAGGCTGCCGCCCATATTACCGCCGGCGCGCGCAAGGTGATCATCTCGGCCCCGGCCAAAGGCGCCGATGCCACCGTGGTTTACGGTGTGAACCATGACATTTTGCGTCAATCCCACCAGATCATCTCCAACGCGTCGTGCACCACCAACTGCCTGGCGCCGGTCGCCCAGGTGCTGCACCGCGAGCTGGGTATTGAAAGCGGCCTGATGACCACCATTCACGCCTACACCAACGACCAGAACCTGACCGACGTCTACCACACCGACCCGTACCGTGCGCGCTCGGCGACCCAGAACATGATCCCGAGCAAAACCGGCGCCGCTGAAGCGGTAGGCCTGGTGCTGCCGGAACTCGCCGGCAAACTGACCGGGATGGCGGTGCGTGTGCCGGTGATCAACGTGTCCCTGGTGGACCTCACCGTGCAATTGAAAAAAGACGCCACGGCCGAGCAAGTCAACGCCCTGCTCAAAGAAGCCAGCCAGCACTCGAAAATTCTCGGTTACAACACGCTGCCGCTGGTTTCCAGCGATTTCAACCATAACCCGCTGTCGTCGATCTTCGATGCCAATCACACCAAAGTCAGCGGCAAATTGCTGAAAGTGCTGGCCTGGTATGACAACGAATGGGGCTTCTCCAACCGTATGCTGGATAACTGCCTGGCGCTCTGCAACGCCGAGTAAGGCTCGGCCTGTGTGGCAGCTGGCTTCTGCGGGAGCTGGCTTGCCTGCGATAGCATCACCTCGGTTTGACTGAAATACCCAGGTGCCTGCATCGCGGGCAAGCCCGCCTCCCACAAAAAACCCTTCCCCTATTTGATCGGTGCGGCTTCACAGCAATAGCCACTTGCCATTCGCCTTGATGATAAGCATTATCATTAACCGCCTATCGGTCTGGTATCACTGTGAGCCAATCTCGCTTCAACCAAGTCTTTCTCACCCAACGGGTGATTCTGCTACGCACGTTGCAGCGGATGGTGAATAACCCCAGCACCGCCGAAGACCTGTTGCAGGAAACCTACCTGCGTGTGACCCGCGCCCTCAGTGAGCGGCCGATCGACCACCTCGAACCCTTCGTCTATCAAACCGCGCGCAACCTTGCGTTGGATCATCTGCGCTCGCGCAGAATCCAGGCGCGCACGCTGCAGGAAGATGTCCCGCTGGACGTGCTGCAAAGCGTCGCCGCCCCGATCAGCACCCCCGAAGACGCGACGCAGGCCGAGCAACTGCTCGAACACTTGAGCGTCAGCCTCGGCCAGTTGAGCGCCCGCCAACAACAGATTTTCATCCTCAGCCGCCTGCACGGTTGCAGCTATCAGGAGATTGCCGATCAGTTGCAAGTGTCCTTGAGCACCGTGCAAAAGGAACTGAAATTGATCATGGCCATCTGTGTAGGTGTGGCCGAACGTCTGGATCAGCCTTAAGCTTCACCCGACAGAACTGTCGATCCAGGCTGCAGGAAAAATGAATAGAACGTGGCGAAGACCCGAGGAACACCGTGACGGCCCCGAATAAACTGCGTCCCCATGAGCTGGCTCATGAGGTGTTGCAAGACACGGCTATGGACCAGGCCCTCGACTGGCTGATCGCCTTGCAATGCCCGCAACCCGGGCAGCGCGCCGAATTCGACGCGTGGCTGGCCAGCGACCCGGCGCACCCGCACGCCTTCAGCAAGGCCCAGGCCGCCTGGGGTGGTGCGCCGGTGTACAGCGCCGCTGTGGCGCTGGCCGCGCCGCGCAAGCCGACGGCCTGGCGCCGGATCAAACCCCATTGGAAACCGATAGCCACCGCTGCCGTGCTGCTGATCGGCCTGTTCAGCTTCAGCAACCTGCCTGTTCGCCTGCAAGCCGACCACCTCACGGTGGTTGGCGAACGCCAGCGTCTGCAGTTGGACGATGGTTCCAAAGTGCTGCTGAACACCAACTCGGCATTCTCCAGCAGCATCAAGGACCAGCAGCGCGTCGCCCGCCTTTACCAGGGCGAGGCGTTTTTTGAAGTGACGCCCAACCGCGGCCTGCCTTTGGAGATTGACGCAGGCCCCGTGCGTGCCCGCGTGCGCGACACCGACTTCGCCGTGCGCTATCTCAACGGCGAGGCCCAGGTGCAGGTGCAGCGCGGTGATGTCGACCTGAGCAACACCTTCGATGATGCCCGCGTTCGCCTGAGCGCAGGCGAGAGCATCCGTATCGGCCCGAAGGGCTTTGGCCAACCCGCCAAGCTGGATGCCAGCAAGGAGCTGGCCTGGGTCCAGGGCCGGCTGGTGTTCGAAAACTGCCCGATGAGCGAAGTGCTCGCCGAGCTGCGCCGTTACTACCCGGGCTGGATCGTCAACAACAACGACAAGCTCGCAAGCACCGCCGTCACCGGCAACTACCGCCTCGATCAGCCCCTCGACGTGGTGCGCTCGCTGGCGCACATCACCTCGGCCAAGCTTTCGGAATACCCGGCGTTGGTGATCCTGAACTAAATGAGAATTATTTTTACTCGATAGCCACCGGCGGTACGTCTCGTTATAGCCAATGCAACTGATTCCTATTTGGTTCGGTTCGCAACTATAAGATTCGTATCTCCGGAGCGCTCTCGATGTACTCTCGTTTCAACCGCCGGTCCTCTTCGCCCGTCCTGTCCCTGCTGACCGCTGCCATCCTGCTGGCCAGTGCGCCGGCCATGGCCGCCACCGCCGCCGAACCTGCCGCGCGCAGTCACGGCCAATACAGTTTCAGCATTGAGCAACAACCGCTGGTTTCGGCATTGAATGCCTTTACCGCGGTAACCGGCTGGCAAATCGGCCTGCCCGCGGCGTTGGGCCAGGGCGTGTCATCCCCCGGCGTGCGCGGGGCACTGTCGCCGGAAAAAGCCCTGGACCGGCTGTTGGTGGGGACCAACCTGAGCTATCGCAAACTGGGCAATAACAGCATCGTCCTGGAGAAACGTGCGGCGGGCCGCGTGCTCAACCTGCAACAGGTGACCATCAGCGCCACCCGTAACGAGCAGGACGTCAGCAGCGTGCCAAGCACCGTCACTGTTCAGGATCGCCAGGCGCTGGACCGCCAGAACGTGAACACCCTCCGTGAACTGGTGCGCTACGAGCCCAACGTATCAGTCGGTGGCGCGGGCACCCGCGCCAGCAACGCGGGCTACAACATTCGCGGCATCGACGGCGACCGCATCCTCACTCAGGTAGACGGTGTGGAAGTGCCGGACAATTTCTTCAACGGCCCTTATGCCAAGACACGCCGCAACTACGTCGACCCGGAAATCGTCAAGCGCGTGGAAATTCTGCGTGGCCCGGCCTCGGCCCTGTACGGCAGCAGCGCCATCGGCGGCGCAGTGAGTTACTTCACCCTCGACCCGGACGACATCATCAAGCCCGGCCAGGACGTCGGCGCCCGCCTGAAAACCGGCTACAGCTCCGCCGACGACAGTTGGCTGACCTCCGGCACCGTCGCCGGCCGCGTGCAGGACGTCGACGGTTTACTGCACCTGAGCCAGCGCAATGGCCATGAAATGGAATCCTATGACGGCAACAACGCCACCGGCCTGGCGCGCACCGGCGCCAACCCTGAGGATGCACGCACCACCAATGTCCTGGCCAAGCTGGGCTGGAATTATGGCGATGACAATCGCCTGGGCCTGACGTATGAGAAGTTCAAGGATGATCGCGACGTCAACTTGAAGAACGCGGTAGGCGGACCGTTCACCGGCGGGCGAGGCTTCAACTTCTACCGCGCCCGCTCGGGCAACGACACCATCACCCGTGAGCGCTTTGGTATCGAAAACCGCTTCGCCCTCGACTCGCCGATTGCCGATCACATCAAAACCCGTCTCAACTACCAGATCGCCAAGACCGACCAGACCACCGCCGAAATCTACCAGCCATCGCGCCGTGTATTGCGCACCCGCGAAACCCTGTACGAAGAAAAACAATGGGTGTTCGACGCACAGTTGGACAAGGCGTTCAGCCTCGGCGAAACCGATCATCAGATGACGTACGGCACCACCTTGAAACAGCAGAAAGTCACCGGCTCCCGCGAAGGCGCCGCCAGCTGCCTGGCCATTGGCGGCGGTTGCAAGGCCATCGGCGCGCCCAGCCCCTCAGCCGGCGACAGCGTGAAAAAGTCCAGCGACTTCCCGGACCCGACCATCAACACCTACTCGCTGTTTGTGCAGGATCAAATCACCTGGAACAAATGGACCTTCCTGCCCGCCGTGCGCTACGACTACACCCAGCTCAAACCCAAGCTGACCCAGGAATTCCTCAACACCGTCGACCCTAACCGGATCTACGATCACAGCAATGCGGAAAAAACCTGGCACCGTGTCACCCCTAAATTCGGCCTGACCTACGCGCTGACCGATCACTACACCTGGTTCGGCCAATACGCCGAAGGCTTCCGCACACCGTCGGCCAAAGCCTTGTATGGCCGCTTTGAAAACTTGAATGAAGGCTACACCGTCGAGCCCAACCCGAACCTCAAGCCTGAGAGCAGTAAAGGCGTGGAAACCGGGATTCGTGGCAACTTCGACGAAGGTTCGTTCGATATCGCTGTGTTTTACAACAAGTACCGCGACTTCATCGACGAGGACGCCTCGGTTGCCGGCGGCACCGTGCAACAGTTCGAAGCCAACAACATCAAGCACGCCACCATCAAGGGCATTGAAGCCAAAGGTCGATTGAACCTCGACGCCTTCGGCGCACCGCAAGGCCTCTACACCCAAGGCTCGGTTGGTTACACCTATGGCCGCAACGACGACAACGGCGAGCCGCTCAACAGCGTCAACCCGCTTAAAGGCGTATTCGGCCTGGGCTACGAGCAAACGCAATATGGCGCGCTGGTCAGCTGGACGTTGGTGAAGAAACAGAATCGGGTCGACAGCACCACCTTCCACGCGCCTGATGGCAGCACCAGTGCCCCCTTCAAAACACCTGGCTTCGGCATCGTCGACCTGACCGGCTACTACAAAGTCACCAACGACGTGACTATCAACGGCGGCCTCTACAACCTCACCGACAAGAAATACTGGAACTGGGATGACGTGCGCAGCTACGACGGCGTCGGCGAAGCCGGGGTTACAGCACCGGCCAACCTCGACCGCTTGACCCAGCCCGGGCGCAACTTTGCGATCAACCTGATCTGGGACATCTGACAATCCCCACCTTACCTCGCCACGATTAATCAGCGGCGAGGTGAGGATTTTTTACTGTGCCGCGTCTTCTTGTTCGTCTAGTTGATAACCGCTCTCTTTAGAGCACCCAGGCGCAACGCTTCTCAAGGACTTTTTTCGATGACCGCTTCCCCTACCGCAGAACGCCCAGGCCTGCGCTCCCAGCGCCTGAACCAAATCACTCACGCGCCGCATACCCAGCTCGATGCGCTGGTCAAAGCCCACGCTCCATTCGAAACCCAAGCCAACTTCGCCCGCTTCGTGGTCGCCCAATACCTGTTCCAATCAGAACTGGTAGCCCTGTACAACGACCCCGAATTGATCAAGATCGTCCCGGACCTGGCCGAGCGCTGCCGTGCCGACGCCGCCAGGCTGGACCTCGGTGACCTCGACACCGAAGTGCCCGCACCGGTTGCCGGCGCCGTGAAAAACCCGAGCAAGGCCGAGGCTCTGGGTTGGCTGTTCGTGTCCGAAGGTTCCAAGCTGGGCGCTGCGTTCTTGATCAAGCGCGCTGTGGGCCTGGGCCTCAGCGAGACCTTCGGGGCCCGCCACCTCGGCGAGCCGGCCGGTGGTCGCGCCGAAGGCTGGAAGCGTTTTACCCGCACCCTCGATGGCCTGGCGTTCAGCGCCGAAGAAGAAGCCGCGGTCGAAAAAGGTGCGATCGACGCGTTTGTGCGCTTCACCGTATTACTGGAACAGGCGTACGCTACGGCCCCTGAACTGGCGTAACACTCGAATTGAAATGCAATCAACTGTGGGAGCGGGCTTGCTCGCTCCCACCGTTGAATCTCATTTCATACTGACTTCTGTGATCACCCAACCCATGACCGGCAAAACCCAATCCACCTCAAAAATCGCGCAGCTCCTCTTCGGCCTGCTGGCCTACGTCAGCCTGGGCATTGGGCTGGTGGCGATTGTCATACCGGGTTTGCCCACCACTGAATTCATCCTGCTTGCCGCCTGGGCCGCGACCAAAAGCTCGCCGCGCTTGAGTGCCTGGCTGGAAAACCACCGGCTGTTCGGGCCGATCCTGTTCAACTGGCGCAACGGCAAGATCATCGCGCGCAGGGCCAAAGTCAGCGCCACGCTGAGCATGTTGGCATGTGCCGGCTTGATGCTGGTGATGCTCGATCACGGCTGGCCGATCTACCTGGCAATTGCCGGTATGGGCCTCGGTAACCTGTGGATCTGGTCACGCCCGGAACGGCTCGCAACGCCCGTATAACGTGGCGTTTAGTGTTTTACCGACCGCTCATCACCTTTCCCTCATGAAACATCTTGATGCGCCGATGTTCCGGACATAGCGCCAAATGGACTTGGCTCGCCCTGTTTGCATCCTGACAAGTCCATTCGCGAGTGAACCTATGTTCGACACCCTCTCCATCCGCCTGAAAATTGTGCTGCTGTCCGGCCTTTGCCTGTTGGGGGTGATTGCGCTGATCATCAGCATCAACCTGTACGAAACCAACCAAAATGATCAGTTGATCAGCGACTCAAGCTCGCGAATGCTCACCCAAAGTGTGCAACATCTGTTGCAAGCCAAGGCCGCCGAGCAAGCCTTGCAATTGCAGAAAACCTTTGGCGAAAATCTGGTGGTGGTCACCGCACTCGCCGATCAGGTCAAGGACCTGCGCGCCCTCGCCAGCAAACGCTCGCTGGAACCGGGTGCGGTGCGTGAGGAGCTCAACCAAAGCCTGAAAACCGCGTTCGAGCGCAACAGCAAGGTGCTCGGTATTTGGCTGTCATTTGAACCCAACGGTCTGGACGGCAAGGACAGCGAGTTTGTCGACGATAAAGCCCGCGTCTCCAATGAAAAAGGCCGCTTCTCCAGCTACTGGAGCCGCGCTGGCGGCGAAGGCCTGAACACGGTGATGGTCGAAGACGACCTGAACAAGACCAGCCTCAACCTCAGCGGTACGCCCTACAACATCTGGTACACCTGCCCGCGTGACACGCGCAACGTTTGTCTGCTTGACCCGTATTCCGATGAAGTGGCCGGCAAGCAGGTGCTGATGACCACTATCTCACTGCCGTTGATCGTCGACAGCAAAGTCATCGGTGTGATCGGCATCGATATCGCCCTCAACACCCTGCAAGCTACGACGGACGCAGCACAAAAAGAACTGTTCGACGGCGCCGCACACCTGGAGATTCTGTCCAGCACCGGCTTGATTGCAGCGTTCAGCGGCCAACCGGACAAGGTCGGCAAAAACCTGATCGACACCCTTGGCGCCGAAGGCAAAGACATCGTGCAATTGCTGGCCAGTGACACGCGCACGATCCGCGAACAGGACGACACGATCCGCGCCGTGTACCCGGTAAAACCGATTGCCGATGCAAAATCCTGGGGGGTGGTCATCAAGCTGCCCAAAGACGTGATGCTGGCCGATGCACTGAAACTGCAAGGGATACTCGACAAGGCCCAAAACGCCTCCACGCTCAAAGCCCTGCTGGTCGGCGCGGCCGCCGCGTTGCTCGGCTTGCTTTTGATCTGGCTGACCGCCACCGGCGTGACCCGCCCAATCAATACCGTCGCCGCCATGCTCAAGAACATCGCCAGCGGCGAAGGTGACCTCACCCAGCGCCTGAGCTATGCCAAGAAAGACGAATTGGGCGAGCTGGCAAACTGGTTCAACCGTTTCCTCGACAAGCTGCAGCCGACTATCGCGCAGATCAAGCAAAGCATCACCGAAGCACGTGGCACGGCTGATCAGTCTTCGGCCATCGCGCGCCAGACCAGCGAAGGCATGCAGGTGCAGTTCCGCGAAATCGATCAGGTCGCCACCGCCTCCAATGAAATGAGCGCCACCGCCCACGATGTGGCCAACAGCGCCTCCAACGCCGCCAGCGCGGCGCGTGGGGCCGATCAGTCGGCGCGTGAAGGCATGTCGATCATTGAACAGAGCACCCGTGATATCACCACCCTCGCCGACGAAGTCAGCAAAGCCGTGAGCGAAGTCGAGGCCCTGGCGGTGAACAGCGAGCAGATCGGCTCGGTGCTGGAAGTGATTCGCAGCATTGCCGAGCAGACCAACCTGCTGGCACTCAACGCCGCCATCGAAGCCGCGCGCGCCGGGGAAAGCGGACGTGGCTTTGCGGTAGTGGCCGACGAAGTGCGCAACCTGGCCAAACGTACCCAGGATTCGGTGGAGGAAATTCGCCTGGTGATCGAACGCATTCAGAGCGGAACGCGCGGCGTGGTGGCGACCATGCATTCCAGCCAGCACCAGGCCCAAAGCAACGCCGGGCAGATCCATCAAGCTGTGCAGGCATTAGGCAAGATCAGCGATGCGGTGACGGTGATCAGCGACATGAACCTGCAAATCGCCAGCGCCGCCGAACAACAGAGCGCGGTGGCCGAAGAGGTCAATCGCAACGTATCGGCAATCCGCACCGTGACCGAAACCCTCACCAGCCAGGCCACCGAGTCAGCGGCCATCAGCAGCCAACTGAACGCGTTAGCCAGCCAGCAGATGAAGTTGATGGATCAGTTCAAGGTGTAACGCCATCCTTGAAAACGATGAGGCGCAAATGTGGGAGCGGGCTTGCTCGCGAATGCGGTGGATCAGTCAATACATCCAGTGACTGTCACACCGCATTCGCGAACAAGCCCGCTCCCACATAAAGCAGATCTGCGCTTTCTTACAGACCCGTCCAGGCTGTAACAAACGGCGTCAGGTCTTCTTTCGGCGCTGTGCGCGGCGGGTTCTGTGGGGTGCCCAGGTAGAGAAAGCCAATCACTTCCTCATCCGCCGTCAGCCCCAGGCCTTTGGCCACATGGGCCGAGTAGGACAACTCGCCGGTGCGCCACACCGCACCAATCCCCTGAGCGTACGCCGCCAACAGAATGCCGTGGGCCGCACAGGCAGCTGCCAGCAACTGTTCGGACTTCGGCACTTTGAAGTGGTCTTGCAAGCGGGCAATCACCACAACGACCAGCGGGGCGCGCAATGGGCCGTTCTGGGCCTTGTCGATGGCGGCTTGCGGCGCGTCGGCGTCCTGCAGTCGCGCGGCTTCGGCCAGCAGTGTGCCCATTTGCTCACGGGCCGCGCCTTCCACGGTCAGGAAACGCCATGGGCGCAGTTGGCCATGGTCGGGCGCGCGCATGGCGGCGGCGAACAGCACATCGCGCTGCGCCTGGGTCGGTGCCGGTTCCAGCAAACGCGGCACGGAAACACGGTTGAGCAAAGCGTCGAGAGCCTGCATTGGCCACCTCCAGATAAAAATGTGCGGCCATTCTAGCGGTAATGAATCGGATTCGACCAAACGATAATTGCTCTTATTCAATCCGCCTTGCCCTGTTAGACTTTGCGGCCTCATTTTCCGCCTTCGTTCAGGAAATTCGATGTTCCGTTCGCTTCTTCACCTGTCCGCAATAGTGTTGGCCTTGAGCCTGACTGCTTGCGATGACGCCCCACGCTTCACCAAGGCGCAGCCCGGTGAAGCGCGAGCCGGCGGCGCGGCGACGGTGAACAAGCGTGACCAGAACGCGTTTTCCCTGCCCTCGGCCAACCTTGCTCCCAGCCGCCGCCTGGATTTCAGCGTCGGCAACAGCTTCTTTCGCAGCCCCTGGGTGATTGCGCCCTCTACCACCACCGCACGCGATGGCCTCGGCCCACTGTTTAACACCAACGCCTGCCAGAACTGCCATATCAAGGACGGCCGTGGTCACCCGCCGCTGCCCGATGCGCCGAATGCGGTGTCGATGCTGGTGCGCTTGTCGATCCCCGCGCCCAGCTCAGACCTGCCGGCCTACGCCAAGCTCATTGAACAGCTCGGCGTGGTGCCCGAGCCGGTGTACGGCGGGCAACTGCAAGACATGGCCGTGCCGGGCGTAGTCCCCGAAGGCAAAGTGCGGGTCGACTACACGCCCGTCAACGTGACATTCAAGGACGGCACGCGGGTCGAGTTGCGCAAGCCCGCCCTGCAAATCACCCAGCTCGGCTACGGCCCGATGCACCCGGAGACACTGTTCTCGGCGCGAATCGCCCCGCCGATGATCGGCCTGGGCCTGCTCGAAGCGATCAGCGACGCCGACATTCTGAAAAACACCGACCCGAAGACCGCCGACAAAGAAGCCATCGTCGGCCGAGCCAACCAGGTCTGGGATGATGCCCGGCACACCACGGTCCTCGGGCGGTTTGGCTGGAAAGCCGGGCAACCCAACCTCAATCAACAGAATGTTCACGCGTTCTCCGGTGACATGGGCCTCACCACGTCGCTAAGACCCTTCGATGACTGCACCGAGGCCCAAGTCGCCTGCAAGCAGGCCCCTAACGGCAATGGCCCTGACGGCGAGCCGGAAGTCAGCGATAACATCCTGCGTCTGGTGCTGTTCTACACCCGCAACCTGGCCGTGCCGGTACGCCGTGACGTCAACACACCGCAGGTGCTGGCCGGTAAAAACCTGTTCTACCAGGCCGGTTGTCAGGGTTGCCATAAGCCGACGTTCACCACCGCCGCCAACGCTGCCGAACCCGAACTGGCCAACCAAATCATTCGCCCCTACAGCGACCTGCTGTTACACGACATGGGCGACGGCCTGGCCGACCACCGCAGCGAATTCAAGGCCAGTGGCCGCGACTGGCGCACGCCGCCGTTGTGGGGCATTGGCCTGACGCAAACCGTCAGCGGCCACACGCAGTTTTTGCATGACGGCCGCGCCCGCAACCTGCTTGAAGCCGTGCTCTGGCACGGCGGCGAAGCGCAGGCGGCGCAGCAGCATGTGTTGTCCTTTAATGCCGAGCAGCGGGCTGCGTTGCTGGCGTTCCTGAATTCTCTATAAGCTTTGCCCCAATTGACCGAAGGGAGCTCGACATGTTTCGTCCCAAGTTGTTGTTCACCAGCCTGGCCGCCCTCGCGCTCGGCGCCTGCTCGCCGCAGGACCCGCAAGCCGTGACTTCGGCGGCCATCGCCAAGCAAGTAATCCTGCCGACCTACAGCCGCTGGGTTGAAGCTGACCGCCAACTGGCCGTCAGCGCCCTCGCCTACTGCCAGGGCAAGGAAAGCCTGGAGACCGCGCGTGCCGACTTTCTCCACGCGCAAAAGGCCTGGGCCGAGTTGCAACCGCTGCTGATCGGCCCACTGGCCGAGGGCAACCGTTCGTGGCAGGTGCAGTTCTGGCCGGACAAGAAAAACCTCGTGGGTCGCCAGGTTGAGCAACTGGTCACCGCCCAGCCGCAGATCGATGCCGCCGCCCTGGCCAAATCCAGTGTCGTGGTGCAGGGCCTGTCGGCCTACGAATACATCCTCTACGACGCACGGCCTGACGTCGCCGACGAAACCCAGAAAGCCCGCTACTGCCCGCTGCTGGTCGCCATCGGCGAGCGCCAGAAGGCCCTGGCCGAAGAGATCCTGGCCAGTTGGAACAGCACCGACGGCATGCTTGCGCAGATGACCAAGTTTCCGAACCAGCGCTACGCTGACTCCCACGAAGCCATCGCCGACCTGCTGCGCGCGCAAGTGACTGCGCTGGACACCCTGAAGAAAAAACTCGGCACGCCGATGGGTCGCCAGACCAAGGGCATCGCGCAACCGTTCCAGGCCGATGCCTGGCGCAGCCAGTCTTCCCTGCAAAGCCTGCAGGCCAGCCTCGCGGCGGCTCAGACCGTGTGGGTCGGGGTCGACAACAAAGGCCTGCGTGGCCTGCTGCCGTCGGAGCAGAAGCCGTTGGCCGACAAGATCGACGCCGCCTATGCCGCGTCGCTGAAACTGTTCGCCGGCAACCCGCGCACCCTCAATGAACTGTTGGCCGACGATGCCGGGCGCCAGCAGCTCGACGCGATCTATGACAGCCTCAACGTCGTCCACCGCCTGCATGAAGGCGAGTTGGCCAAAGCGCTGGGCATCCAACTGGGCTTTAACGCCAACGACGGTGACTGATGATGCTCAGGCGACAGGCTTTGGCGGTGGGCAGCGTGCTGCTCAGTGCGATCACGTTGGGTGGCTGGACGCTGTTCAAGCAAAAGGACAAAGGCCCGCTGCTGCTGTCGGCGCGCGATGATGCGGACGGCAGGCACTACGCCGTAGGCTATCGCCTGGACGGCAAGCAGGTGTTTGCCACTCAGGTCGGCCAGCGCTGCCACGACATCATCAACCACCCAACGCTGTCGATTGCACTGTTCGTCGCCCGTCGCCCGGGCACCGAAAGTTACCTGATCGACCTGCGTGATGGCGCGCTGCTGCAAACCATCACGTCGAATGCCCATCGGCACTTTTATGGCCATGCGGTCATTCACAAAAGCGGCAACTGGCTGTACGCAACCGAGAACGACACCTCCGATCCGGGCCGCGGCCTGCTGGGCGTGTACACGTTCGAAGGTGAGCGACTGGTCCACAGCGGCGAAATCTCCACCCACGGTATCGGCCCGCATCAGGTGTCATGGATGCCCGACGGCGAAACCCTGGTGGTGGCCAACGGCGGCATTCGTACCGAAGCCGAAAGCCGTGTGGAGATGAACCTCAACGCCATGGAGCCGAGCCTGGTGTTGATGCGCCGCGACGGCAGCCTGATCAGCAAGGAAACCCTCGGCCAGCAGATGAACAGCGTGCGGCACATGGGGATTGCCAGCGATGGCACCATCCTCACCGGGCAGCAGTTCATGGGGCCGTCCCAGGAGCGTTCCGAGTTGCTCGCGATCAAGCGTCCGGGTCAGCCGTTCGTGGCGTTCCCGGTGGCCGATGAGCAATTGCAGGCGATGGGGCACTACACCGCGAGTGTCGCAGTGCACAGCGAACTGCGCCTGGTCGCGCTGACAGCGCCACGGGGCAACCGCTTTTTTATCTGGGACATGGACAGCGGCGAGCTGCGTCTGGATGGGCCTTTGCCGGACTGTGCAGGCGTGGGCGCGGTGGCGGATGGGTTCGTTGTCACGTCAGGCCAGGGGCGCTGCCGCTTCTACGATTGCCGCCAGCAGCAGTTGGTCGCCACGCCGCTGGAATTGCCGGCCGGGCTTTGGGATAACCATCTGCACCTGATCTGATCGCCGTCATGGCAGCGTTCCGGGCGCCGATTTTTAAACGATCTGGAACAGTAACGCGCAGGCTCCTCGGCACCTATCTGCAGCTGCTACAACGTAAAAGGCCCCGCAGTGCGGGGCCTTTTACGTTGGCTGTGATGTATTCAACTCTGCGGTCTCATCCCTTGGGACATCCCGAACATGAATAACAGCAAATCATGATCAGGCTTGACCGCCACACTGGCCTTGGCAACACGTGGTAACAGACATTGCCCGCTACCCTGCACCGCGCTCAGCACTTGTGTGCGAGGTTGTTCCCACGCAGCCAGCGCCAGGGCTGCAATGCCCAACGCGCCGACCAGGAACAAACCTCGTGCTATTTCTAGCTTCATCTGGTTAAACCCTTGATAGCGCTGCCAAACGCCGTCTCGTAAAAGTAGCTGAGTTTTTCCCAGTCGGTACTGCTCCACGACGAATGGCGCCGCAGTTGCAGCATGTCATGGGACGCCGCCCGATAAGCGGTCAAACGCTGGCGGCACTTTTCGAAATCCAGCAGCGCCACTTCCACATTGGCCGAGTCGCCCTCGCCGGTTACCCGTACAAAGATGTGTTTGATGTACAGGCAGCCATGCTGCCAGCGGCCCTTGTGCATTCTCGCCAGGGTGCCCGCCAACTCTTTGAGCACGCGCTCGTGGACCAACTCGCCGTACTGCTCGCGGCCGCCGGCGGCGTACCAGTTTTCGATCTCGTCGAAACCGTCCAATGACGCAGTCACCAACAGCGCCTTCCACTGGTGCTCCGGGTCACGGCGCGCGCCGCAAAACACCAGTTCCGGAACACGCACATCCAACGAGCGCAGGCCCATCAGGGCATCGCGCTCGCGCAACACGGTCGGGCGACCAAACGGGTGGAGCCAACTGCGGTAGATATGCCCGGTCTGGCGCTTGCTGTAGAGCAAGCGGCCGTTAGCGCTGATCACCCGTTGCACGCCACTTTCCCCCCCACGTCGACGATTGGGTTCCTCGACCCACTCGCCCCGTTGGCGCCAGAAATAATCAAATCGCTCTTCGGGAGCTACGTGACTGCCTGATACGCACTCAACTGCCATCCTGTTACCTCTTACGCAATACATATACTCGCCACATGGCGTAGAGCGGCATGAAGTCCAGGGACTCCTGAACCCGGAAACCGGCCTGCTCAAACTCTGCCTCAACAGTAGCAGCCGGTAACACAAACCGGTTTTGATAACCTTCCTGCTCACCTTTCTCGCGACGTTTCGCTTCGAGGCGCTTGCGTTTCCAGGCCTTGAAATTGCCATCTACCCACAGCGAAACGATCACGCTGTCGCGGGTAACGCGTTGAAATTCCTTCAATATTGCCAGTCTGTGCGCCGCGTCACCGATATGGTGCAGCAAGCGCATACAGAAAATACTGTCGACTGAATTATCCGGTAAATCAATATCGAACGCAGAAGTCTGCAAAGGCCGTACCCGTTTCACCACTTCCGCCGGTTGGGCGATGGTGGCGACGTTCAACATCGACGCCGAATTGTCGGCCCCGATAATCACCCGGTTGGGCTTTTCCGCCAGTAACGGCCAGAAACGTCCAGCCCCGCAGGGCAGGTCCAACACCAGGCCTGGCTCGCCGGCCATGGCCAACGCGCCGCGCGCCAATTGCTCGTCGCGTTTGTGGGACAACCGGCGAGCCAGATTGTCCTGATGTTTGAGCAAATATTCCTGCGCGTGCTGATCGTCGTACTTTTCAGAAAAATCGAGCTTGATCGGGGTAGACATCAACGGATCTCCAGTAGCTGATGCCGACAACCTTAAGCAGCGAAGTGTGACTATCAGGTCAACCCGTTGTGAAAAACTTGTCCTGTCCAGCCCCATACATTTCAAGACTTTACAGACACAATCAGTGGCATGGGGCCATCTTCGCCGAAAAGCGGGGTAGCTGCCGCAGGATAGCGGCAGGCGGGGTGCTCAGGGTTTGACCGGGCTCAATTGGACCTGAAAGCGGCAGCCATGGGGCTCCATGGTGCTCAGGCTGACGCTCCAGCCCTGGCTCTCGCAGATGCGTTGCACCAGCGACAAGCCTAACCCCAGGCCTTCACCGCGCTTTTCACTGCCGCGCACAAAAGGCTCGAACATCGCTTCACGCTTGTCTTCAGGAATGCCCACGCCGGAGTCTTCCACCACAAAGCCACTGGGTTCGAGTGTGAGGCGGATAAAGCCCCGTTCGGTGTAGTGCAACGCGTTGCGCAGCAGGTTGCCCATCACCGCATGCAAGAAGGTGGTGTTGTAGCGGGTATCCAGCGGATTGCCCGGCAGGTAGATCAATTCGAGGCCTTTGTGCTCGATGGGCTCGCGCCAGATGCCGAGCAAATCTTCGGCGACCTGGGTCAGGTTGACCTGGGGCGACATGGCCGCATCATCGTGTTTGGCACGGGCCAGCATCAGGAAGGTTTGCACCAGCTCGCGCATTTCTTCGCAGGCTCGGGCAATGCGCAGCACCTGATTGCGGCCGCGCTGATCAATGGCGGGGTTTTCCAACAGCAGTTCACACGAACTGGCCAACACCATCAGCGGGGTGCGCAATTCGTGGCTGACATCGCTGGTAAACAGTTGCTCACGGGACAATGCCTGCCGCAACCGCCCCAGCGTCGCGTCGAAGGCCACCGCCAGCTCACCGACTTCATCGGCGGCGTAATCCGGCGCCAGGGGCGGTGCCAGCCCCAGCAACTGGTCACGATGACGAACCTGGCGCGCCAAACGCACCACGGGCGCCATCACCTTGCGGGCCAGCACCCAACCGAGGAATACCGCCAGCGCCAGGCTGAGTACAAAACCCACCAGCACGACGGCGAACAGGACGCGCTCGCGCTCTTCGAAATCGCTCTGGTCTTGCAGCAGCACATAGCGCCGACCATCGACCACTTCGACCATGGCGTGGTACGACAGCGACTCGCGAAACACCTCATGAAAGCCGGGTTCCAGATGGCGCAGATCCTTGGGCAGTTCGAAATCCCCGGGCCCGCCGCTGAAATAGAACAGTTGATCCGGCTCTGGGCGATGGCTCCAGTCCTCGACACTGTCCATCAGCAACAGGCGCTGCAGGTCACCGCCCAGGCCGGCCGAAATCAGTTTTTCTTCCACCAGGTGCACGGTTGCAACGATGCCCATGGCGAACGCCCCCGCCACCAGTGCGCTCATCAAGGCAAAGGCGATGATGATCCGTTGGGCGAGGCTTTGCTTAAACTCCATCACGCCCCTCGGCCAGGCGATAACCCACACCGTGCACGGTTTGCAGCAACGGCTTTGCGAAGGGTTTATCGATCACTTGGCGCAATTGGTGAACGTGGCTGCGCAGGCTGTCGCTGTCCGGGCAGTCGTCGCCCCACAGGGCTTCTTCGAGAATTTCTCGACGCAACACGTGCGGGCTCTTTTGCATCAGCACCGCGAGCAGTTTCAGGCCCACCGGGTTGAGCTTGAGCAGGCGCCCTTCGCGGGTCACTTCCAGGGTATCAAGATCGTAATGCAGGTCGGCCACTTGCAGCGCGCGACGCCCGCCGCCTTGGGCACGGCGCAGAACCGCTTCGATGCGCGCGGCCAATTCCGACAGGGCAAACGGTTTGAGCAGGTAATCATCGGCGCCGGATTTAAAGCCCTGCAGCCGGTCATCCAACTGGTCGCGCGCGGTGAGCATAATCACCGGCGTATCGCGGCGAGCGTCTTCTCGCAGGCGTTTGCACAAGGTGTAGCCATCGATGCCAGGCAGCATGATGTCGAGCACGATGAGGTCGTAATGTTCGGTGGCGGCCAGATGCAGGCCCGACAAACCATCCTGCGCACAGTCTACGGTATAGCCTTTTAGCCCCAGGTAATCGGCCAGATTGGCCAGAATATCGCGGTTGTCTTCAACCAATAAAATTCGCATGGGCAGTGTCTCCGTACGCGGTAACGGCCGTGTTGGCTCGCGCAGCTTAAGGCCAAGCGCGGCTCAGGGATAGACCTGGACGCTACGTCGATATAGGTTTTCAACCAATTGTACAAACCAACAAGTTTTTCACTATAGCTTCACACACCGGCTACAGTGGCAGGTCGAATATCGGCGTCCATTGATATAAGGAATATGGACATGGGGTTTTTAAACACCGCGCCGATGCGCTTTCTGCTGCTCGTAACCGGCGCATGGCTGGTGATTTTCCTACTGACGCGCAGTGTGCTGCTGATCACGCATTTGGATGAAGTCGGTGGCAACCTGCTACCGGTGTTTGGCGTCGGCTTGCTGTATGACCTCGCGTTCCTGGCCTATGCCGCTTTGCCGCTGGGCCTGTATCTGCTGCTCTGCCCGCCCGCGCTGTGGCGCCGCCGTGGCCATCGCTGGTTCCTGCAGGCGGTGCTGACCGTCAGCCTGTTCGCCATGCTGTTTACGTCAGTGGCCGAGTGGCTGTTCTGGGATGAGTTCGGCGTACGCTTCAACTTTATCGCCGTCGATTACCTGGTGTATTCCAATGAGGTGATGAACAACCTGCTGGAGTCTTACCCGATCGGCAAGCTGCTCAGCCTGTTGGCGATGCTCGCGATTGTACTGAGCCTGGCCTTGCGCAAGCCGTTCAACAGCGCAATGAGCGCGCCTCTGCCGCCCCTGCGTGGGCGCGTGTTGAATGCCCTGGGCCTGCTGGTGGTTGCCGGTCTCTGCGTGCAATTGATCAGTCAGGACAGCCCACGCGCCTCGGGTGGCAATGCTTACAAGAATGAACTGGCGAGCAACGGCCCGTATCAGTTTTTTGCCGCGTTCCGTAACAACGAGCTGGATTACACCCAGTTCTATAAAAGCCTGCCCACCGAGGTGGTCGCCAAGCAATTGCGGGCTGAACTCAGCGAGCCGAATGCGCGCTTCGTCGGCACCGACCCGCTGGACATCCGCCGCGCAATCACCAACCCCGGCACGTTGCGCAAACCCAACATCGTGCTGGTGACCATCGAAAGCTTCAGCGCCAAATACATGGGCAGCAATGGCGACGACCGTAACCTCACCCCCAACCTCGATATGTTGCGTAGACACAGCCTGTACTTCAATAACTTCTATGCCACCGGCACCCGCACGGACCGTGGCCTGGAGGCGATCACCCTGGCCATTCCACCGACGCCCGGCCGTTCAATCGTTAAGCGCATCGGCCGTGAGAGCGGTTTCGCCAGCCTTGGCCAACAACTCGGGGCCATCGGTTACGACAGTGTCTTTGTCTACGGCGGACGCGGTTACTTCGACAATATGAACGCGTTTTTCAGCGGCAACGGTTATCGGGTCGTGGACCAGAGCAGCGTGGCGGAATCGGAAATCTCGTTCAAAAATGCCTGGGGCATGGCCGATGAAGACCTCTACCGGCAAACCCTGAAACTGGCCGATGCCGACTATGCCAGGCAGCAGCCCTTCCTGCTGCAACTGATGACCACGTCCAACCATCGCCCTTATACCTATCCGGAAGGCCGCATCGATATCAAGTCCGGCAACGGCCGTGACGGCGCGGTGAAATACACCGACCACGCCATCGGTGAGTTCCTCGACGCGGCCCGCCAGAAGCCGTGGTTTGATAACACGATTTTCGTGTTCGTCGCCGATCACACCGCCGGCAGCGCAGGCAAGGAAGACTTGCCTATCGCCAACTACCAGATCCCGCTGTTCATCTACGCACCGAAGCTGATCGAGGCTCGGGAAACCGCGCAACTGGCCAGCCAGATCGACTTGGCCCCCACGTTGCTGGGGTTGATCAACCTGAGCTACGAATCCACCTTCTTCGGCCGCAACCTGTTGCAAGACAGCCCGCTGCCACCGCGCGTGGTGGTCGGCAACTATCAGCACCTGGGGTTGTTTGATGGCAAGGACCTGGCAATCCTCAGCCCGCGCCAAGGCCTGCGTCGCCACGATCAGGCCTTGGGCGAGAGCCAGGAGTTACGTGTGGGCACGGATGATCCATTGATCCAGCGCGCAATTACTTACTACCAGGCCGCCAGTTATGGTTTCACACAACAACTATTGAGCTGGAAAGCGCCCAAGGACGCAGCGCCTGCCATCAGCGTGCGCTGACCCCCTCGTGAGCCCTTGCCTCCCCATGGCAAGGGCGTAACACTTGCGTCCATTCTCCGGCGATGGCGCCCTTTCATGTCCGACACCCTGCTGCTGATTGAAGACGACCGCCCCCTGGCTGCACTGACGGCCGAATTCCTGCGTGCCGAAGGCTTTACCGTAACGGTTGAGCACCGTGGCGATCGCGCTGCACAGCGCATTCTTGACGAACAACCGGCGCTGCTGATCCTCGATGTGATGTTGCCGGGCATCGACGGGTTCACCTTGTGCCGACAGATTCGCGATCAGTACCCGGGGCTAATCCTGATGATGACCGCGCTGGATGAAAACGCCGAGCAACTGACCGGCTTCAACGTCGGCGCGGATGACTATGTGGTCAAGCCGGTCGACCCGCTGCTGTTGCTGGCCAGAATCCGCTCGTTGCTGCGTCGCCACCCTCAAGCCCCACGTGCTCATTACCAGTGGGGCACCTTTCGGCTGGACCTCAACAGCCATTTCGCCTGGCTCGATGAGACCCCTTTGCAGTTCTCGGTTGCCGAGTTCGAATTGCTGGCGATTTTCGCGCGCCATTGCGGGGTATTGCTGACGCGGGAAAAACTCCTGCAGAGCCTGCGCGGCCTGGAATACGACGGGCTCAACCGTTCCATCGACATGCGTGTGTCGCGCTTGCGTAAAAAGCTGATGAGCCTGGAATGCCCGGTGACTATCCAGACCATCACGGCCCAGGGCTATCTGTTCGTCGAAAGTGCCCAGGAGGCCCGACATGTTGACTAAGGTGCGGCCCTGGATGGTGGCCGTGGCGGGCACGGGCTGGGCGAGTTTGACGTTTTATCTGTTGTGGCTGTGCGCCAACGCCTCGGTGTTTGTCGGCGAAGACAGCTTTTTGCGCCTGATGGCCGGGCCGGCCTACCTGGTGGCCGAACAGCTCAAAGCCGTGCCGGCCGACCAACGTGAAGCGCGCATGGACATCCTGCGCGCGCACTTCCAGTACCCGGTGAATCTGATCTCGCTGGACGAGGTCGAATTGCCGCCGGAAGCGTTGGTCATGCTGGAGCATCAACAACCGGCACTGAGCAGCGACGAAGACATCAGCTACTTCCCGCTGGATGACGACACCATCATTCAATTCGGCCCAATGTGGGGCAGTGCCGAGGTCAAGGATCTGCTCAAATTCCCGGTTTACTGGATCACCGCCGCTGTAGCAGGCCTGCCGGTGCTACTGCTACTCGGGATCGGTTTACGCCTGCACCGCCGTCGCCGCACCGACCTGAACACCCTCAAGACCTGCCTTGGCACGCTGGCACGTACCCCGAATGTGATGTTGCCTGCCATGGGCAAGGAATGGACGCCGTTGCTGATGACCTTGCAACAGCACGCGCGGGACATCAGCGCCATGAACGAGCGCCACCGTGAAGTCTCCCAGGCCGTGTCCCACGAACTGCGTACGCCATTGGCGCGCATGCGTTTTGCCTTGACGCTTCTGGGTAAAAGCGAAGACCCGCTCACCCGTACACGCCTTCAGGAACGCTTGCTCACCGATGTCGAAGAGCTCGAAGCCCTGGTTCGCGCCAGCCTCGCCTTTGCGCGCCTGGCAGGTGCACCGACCGACCTGCAACATGAGCCAATCAACCTGCGTGACTGGCTGCACCAGGAGTTTGCCTTGCTCGACGGGCACCATCGCCGGTTGAGCCTGGAAACCGAGCCCGCCCACCTTGAGCTGATCGGCGACCGTGCCCTGTTGCACCTTATCGTGCGCAACCTGTTAAGCAATGCCATCACCTACGCACGCGATCAAGTGTGCGTCAGTGCCACTTACCACGGTCAACAGCACCTGGTGCTGCATGTGGATGATGATGGCCCCGGGGTATTGGCGGAGAACCGCGACAAGATCTTCGAGCCCTTCGTGCGCCTTGCCTTGGGGGGCGATGAGCCCACGGGCTCCGGCCTTGGCCTGGCACTGGCCAAACGCGCGACCCAGTGGCACCACGGTGAATTGTCGGTATCGCGCAGCCCTTTGGGCGGCGCACGCCTGAGCCTTATTCTGCCGCTGAGGCCGCTGTAACCTGCGTGTTACAGCCTGTGACAGTGAAGCCTTCGGATTGCTCGTAACCTCGCCACCTGAATCCCAGGTTGGAGAGCTCTTTCATGCATCCCCGTAAGAAGCATTTGTCCACGTTGGTGCTGTCGCTGTGCATCGTTACCGGCACACTCTTGCCCGACCATGCGTCGGCCTCGCGCCTGGCGGTTACCGACTCGCCATCGTCCCGGTTCGAAGACAAACACGCAGGCGATCACCCCGCAACGACGGCACGTCCGCCAACACCGCAGGGGTTGGTCGTCACGCCTCGGCCTGGGAGGCGGCCCAGGCCCACCGCCGCTGAAAAACTCGCGCACCTGCCTGTCCCTCGCCCACTCGACGAAGTTGCTGCACCGCAACCCCTGGCACTTATGCCGACTGCCCAACTGACCCTGGCGCGGGGAATGACCTTCAGAAAGCTGTTGCGACGACGCACCCTCGGCTGATCCATCCTCAAGCCCCATAAAAAAACCCCGCCTGCATCGCTGCAGGCGGGGTTTTTTATTAGCCGGGTAAGGCTGGCTTACATCATGCCGCCCATGCCACCCATGCCGCCCATGTCTGGCATACCGCCGCCAGTCGAGCCTTCTTTCTTCGGTGCATCAGCGATGGCCGCTTCAGTGGTCAGGATCAGACCGCCGATGGAGGCTGCTGCTTGCAACGCCGAACGAGTCACCTTGGTAGGGTCCAGGATGCCCATTTCGATCATGTCGCCGTAGACGCCCGTTGCAGCGTTGTAACCGTAGTTACCTTTGCCGTTCTTGACTTCGTTGACCACAACGCTTGGCTCGTCGCCGGAGTTGGCAGCGATCTGACGCAGCGGTGCTTCAACAGCGCGACGCAGTACAGCGATACCGACGTTCTGGTCAGCGTTGTCGCCCTTAAGGTCAACCAAAGCTTCCAGAGCACGGATCAGCGCAACGCCACCGCCAGGTACCACGCCTTCTTCAACGGCTGCACGGGTTGCGTGCAGGGCGTCTTCAACGCGGGCTTTCTTCTCTTTCATTTCAACTTCGGAACCGGCGCCAACCTTGATCACTGCAACGCCGCCGGACAGCTTGGCCAGACGCTCTTGCAGTTTTTCACGGTCGTAGTCCGAGGAAGTTTCGACAACCTGGGCACGGATCTGAGTGATGCGCGCCTGGATGTCCTGCTCTACGCCAGCACCGTCAACGATGATGGTGTTTTCCTTGGAGATGGTCACACGCTTGGCGCTGCCCAGGTTTTCCAGGGTGGCGCTTTCCAGGCTCAGGCCGATCTCTTCGGAGATAACGGTACCGCCAGTCAGAACAGCGATGTCCTGCAGCATGGCCTTGCGACGGTCGCCGAAGCCAGGCGCCTTGACGGCTGCGACTTTAACGATGCCACGCATGTTGTTCACAACCAGCGTCGCCAGGGCTTCGCCTTCAACGTCTTCGGAAACGATCAGCAGCGGACGGCCGGCTTTGGCAACGGCTTCCAGTACTGGCAGCATTTCGCGGATGTTGGAGATCTTTTTGTCGACCAGCAGGATCAGCGGGCTGTCCAGCTCGGCAACCATGGTTTCTGGCTTGTTGACGAAGTACGGGGACAGGTAGCCACGGTCGAACTGCATGCCTTCTACAACCGACAGTTCGTTTTCCAGGCCAGTGCCTTCTTCAACGGTGATCACGCCTTCTTTACCGACTTTTTCCATGGCTTCGGCAATGATGTCGCCGATGGAGCTGTCGGAGTTGGCGGAGATGGTGCCTACCTGAGCGATAGCCTTGGTGTCAGCGCATGGCTTGGACAGGTTTTTCAGCTCGGCAACAACAGCGATGGTCGCTTTGTCGATGCCGCGCTTGAGGTCCATCGGGTTCATGCCGGCAGCGACGGCTTTGTAGCCTTCGTTGACGATTGCCTGAGCCAGAACGGTAGCGGTGGTGGTGCCGTCGCCTGCGTCATCGTTGGCACGGGAGGCAACGTCTTTGACCAGCTGCGCGCCCATGTTTTCGAAACGGTCTTCCAGTTCGATTTCTTTTGCTACCGAAACGCCGTCCTTGGTGATGGTCGGAGCGCCGAAGCTCTTCTCGATGATCACGTTACGGCCTTTAGGGCCCAGGGTCGCTTTTACTGCGTCAGCCAGGACGTTGACACCGGTGAGCATTTTCTTACGGGCGGAATCGCCGAATTTAACTTCTTTAGCAGCCATGATCGATATTCCTTAAATACTTTGTAGTAACGGGAAAATGAGCGGGGAATCAGTCTTCCAGAACGGCGAGAATCTCGTTCTCAGCCATGACCAGCAGGTCTTCGCCGTCGACTTTCACAGTGTTGCTGCCGGAGTAAGGGCCGAAAACAACCTTGTCACCCACTTTTACGGCCAGCTCACGTACTTGACCGTTTTCCAGCGTCTTGCCCGGGCCAGCAGCGAGAATCACACCGTGGTTGGCTTTTTCAGCAGCCGAACCTGGCAGAACGATACCGCCGGCGGTTTTCTTTTCTTCTTCGCTGCGACGGATTACGACGCGGTCGTGCAGAGGACGAAGCTTGCTCATTGTCGATCTCTCCTAATTGTGTTTTTCATCGGCCGGTATCGGTACCGGCGGGTTGTATTCCGGCTGTGCCGGTCGCGCCTCGCCAAGCAAGACGCGGAAGTCTGTCTGGTGTCGCCACCAGAAACCTTGCGGTGACCGTTACATAAGGGCGCATAAGCTTATTACAAGGGGCCGCCGCGGAAATTTTTTGCGTGTGCCGGGCGGTAAACGCAACACGGCACCCGAAGGTGCCGTGCCGATTAAGCCGTTATTTGCTGTCGCGGTGCTCGAACTCACCCTCGATCACATCACCTTCACGCCCCAACGGTTGGCGCGGAGCCGGGCCGCCACGCGGTTGCAGGTCGTCGGCGAACGCACGCTGACGAATCGCAGCCTCTTCGGCACGCTGGCGCATCTTGCCGGCCAGCAGCTTGCGGGTGAACGGCAGCAGCATGACCAGGCCCACCACATCGCTGATGAAACCCGGCAGGATCAACAAGCCACCGGCCAAAGCCATCATCAGGCCTTCGAGCATGGTCTGAGCGGGCAATTCGCCACGGTTCAGGCTTTCACGGGCACGTAACGCGGTCGCCAGGCCGGCAACGCGCAGCACCAGGACGCCGAGCATCGAGCCTGCAATTATCAGCAACAGTGCCGGGAAGAACCCGATCGCACTGCTGACTTGAACGAATACGAACAGCTCCAACACCGGAAACAGCAGAAAGAGCAATAAAAAAGGGCGCATCAAATGGTTCCTCAACGCAAGAATGCCTTGCCAGTTCACCTTAGATGACGTCGCCGTTTCGTGAATTCAAGCGTCGGCGGGTTCTTTTTTCGGCCAAACCTCGGCGTGAGCCAATGAAACCAAGGCTTCGCGTACTTGTGTCGGAGTGTTGCAAGACGCTGCGAAAGGCAGCCAATGCAGAGACTGACCGATGCGCAGGTGCATGCCTTCGCTGTCGATACCGGCCAACTGTGCAGGTTCATGCGCAGGCAAGCCGGCGAGTTCGACGTAATGCGCAATGGCCTTGGTGTGGTCGCTGTTCATGTGCTCGATCATGCTGCGCTCGGTCTTGCCGGCGAACGGGTTGGCCAGGGTCAACTGATCGACCCAGTGAATCGCGCCAAACCCGCCGATGTAACGGTGACGCACGGGCTTGAGCACCCAGAAGTCGAAATCGTGGGCCTTGTGATAGTTGGCCGAATCCGGGAAATAGCGGTAATAGCGCTCGGCAGCCGCTTCAATCGCAACCTCATCCTCAAGCTTTTCAGCTTCGGCCAGGTAGGTCAGGCGCCCTACTGCTTGTATATCATCGGCCTCGCGCTCACCCACCAGCAGCGAACACTTGGGATCTTTCTGCAGGTTGTGGGTGTGCTGGGCGATACGGCTGATCAGGATAATCGGGCGGCCCTGCTCGTCGAGGCAATAGGGCACGACCGAGCCGAAGGGAAACCCGGGCATGGCTTTGGATAATGTGGAGAGAGCCCCACGGTATTCCTTGAGCAACAGCTCTCGGGCGTTCTTGGCAACCTGCGCGCTCACTGTATGACTCCTCGGGTGTTCAGCCGCCCACAGCGCATGACGTCTATGGGAATGAATCTCAACACAAGGTAATCAATATCCGCGCAGGTTGCCAGAGTGACCGATGCAGCTTTTACCAGGCCACGCCGAACCCGGCGGTGTAGCGGGTCTTGTCCAGGCTGCTCTGGGATTCGCCATTGATGATGTCGCGCTCAGCCTTGAGGTTGAGCGAAGCCCATTCAGTGACTTTGTAACGCAGCCCCATTTCTGCATCCAGGGAGTATTCGGACGGCCCGGCAAGTGGTTTGCCCAACTCACCATTGGTGAAGAACTCCACGGTCTTGCCCACCAGGTAGCGGTTGTAGCTCCACTTCATGGCCAGGGAATAGAAGTTGGTCTTGCCGCCGTCGGCATATTGATAATCCGTGCGGTTAACCAGCGAACCGAGGGAGAACGCGCCCAGCTCATCGTCCCAGAACTGGTAGCCAGGGCCGGTACCGACGGTGCGTTGGCGGGACAAGTCTTCCACTTCGTCGCGTTTGTAAGTCAGTCGGCCCTGCCAGAACCAATGCTCGGTAATAAAGCGGTCCAAGTCATATTCCAGCGCCCAGTTATCGGTGGTGGTCACGTCATCCTGGAATTCGCGGTTGTATTCACCCTTCGCGGTATGGCGCCACTGGCCGTGACGGGCCGAGGTCTTGAAGTCGACGTCGTAGTCGTTGGTGTCTTTGTCGGCGCGTTTGTAGTCCAGCGCCAGGTCGACGTTGCCCTTCCACACCAGGTCTTCGATGACCGGCTTGGGCTTGATGATTTGCTGGATGCTGGCCAAGTCCACGGTCTTGGGCGCCTCACCATTGGCGAGAACGACCTTGCCGTCCTCCGCCGCTTTCAGAGACTTGGCTTTCTCACCGCTGTAGGCGTCCTGCTTGACCAGCAGCTCCTGATCACTTTCCAGGGTTTTGACTTGTTTCCAATCCACCGGAATCGCCCCCGCGTAGCTGGTCTGAATCAGCAGCTTGCCACCGTCGAAGACTTTGATCTTGCCGGTCAGGCGGTCACCGTTTTTCAACCAGACAGTGTCGGCGAGCAAGGGCGTGGAGGCGCTGAAAACAGCAAGGCACAGCAGGGTTCTGGACAACATAAGCGGATTCGGAGCTCAGGGTTGGCGAAAAAAGAGGCGCTATCGTGTTAGATAGGTACGACTGACTCAAGGATTTATGATGAGTTCAATGCTCACAGCCCTGTTTTGAGATGTTTCTGACAAAGACCCCGACGATGCCCACAGCGAATTTACCTGCCGATCCCCCCCAAAGCCCGGCCGACATGCGGCGCACGGCGTTGTACCTGACCTTGGCGCAAGTGCCCGAAGGTTGCGTGGTGAGTTATGGCGAGTTGGCGCACCTGGCCGGCCTGGGCCGCGCCGCGCGCTGGGTCGGGCGTACGCTCAGCCAACTGCCCGAGGACACCCGGTTACCCTGGCACCGGGTTTTGGGTGCCGGTGGTCGGATAAGTCTGCCGGTGGGCAGTGCATCAGGCGATGAACAACGTGCGCGTTTACGCAGCGAAGGCGTCAGTATCCTGAACAATCGCGTTGATATTCAGCGTCATGGCTGGCGCCCGGTAGAGCACAGCGGTTAGAGTGCGCGCTTTGTTTCCGCAAATCTGAGGCAGACTCCAGCCCATGCCCCGTAAAACCTGGCGCGCCGCGCTCGCCGCCTATGCCAGCCCCTCGACGTTAGTGCTGTTGTTGCTCGGCTTTGCCGCCGGCTTGCCTTACATGTTGGTGTTTTCGACGCTTTCTGTGTGGTTGCGCGAGGCCGGCGTGGCCCGCGAGACCATCGGCTATGCGAGCCTGATCGGCCTGGCCTATGCCTTTAAATGGGTCTGGTCGCCGCTGCTCGACCAATGGCGCCTGCCGCTGCTCGGCAAACTCGGACGTCGTCGCTCCTGGCTGGTACTTGCCCAAACGCTGGTGATCCTCGGGTTGATCGGCATGGGTTTCTGCGACCCACAGAAACACCTGTCCTGGCTGATCGCTATTGCCGTCATTGTTGCTTTCGCTTCGGCCACCCAAGACATCGCGGTAGACGCTTATCGCCTGGAAATTGCCGATGACAGCCGCCAGGCCGCTCTGGCCGCCAGCTACATGTCCGGTTATCGCATCGCCGCCCTGCTGGCCACGGCCGGTGCGTTGTTCTTTGCCGAAGGCTTCGGTTCGACCGGCTTCAACTATAAGCACTCGGCTTGGACCGGCACTTATGTGCTGTTCGGCGTGCTGATGATCCCGGCACTGCTGACCACCTTCTTCATGCGTGAACCCGATGTGCCACTGCGCACCCAGTTGCAGGCCGGCCGCTACAGCTTCGCGCACCAATTGATCTCGGTGTTCGTGCTGATCGTACTGCTGGTGTCGGTCCCCGCGATGTTCACCCAGCTGTACAACACGGATTTCGCCAGTGTGCTGTTCCACGGCGTGAGCCTGTGGGAGCTGCTGATGGAAGACCGCGCCTTCCTGCGCGCCATCCTGTACATCATCCTCACGACCCTGTGCCTCTCAGCCATGGGCCGGCGTGGCTTGGCGCCGGTGCTGACGCCGATCAATGATTTTATCCTGCGCTACCGCTGGCAGGCGCTGCTGCTGCTCGGGCTGATTGCGACCTATCGCATGTCCGATACGGTGATGGGCGTGATGGCCAACGTGTTCTACATCGACCAGGGCTTTACCAAGGACCAGATTGCGGGGGTCAGCAAGATCTTCGGCCTGATCATGACCCTGCTCGGCGCCGGTATGGGCGGCCTGCTGATTGTGCGGTTCGGTATCCTGCCGATCCTGTTCATCGGCGGCGTATGCTCGGCGGCGACCAACCTGTTGTTCGTGATGCTCGCCGACATGGGCCCGGACCTGCAGATGCTGATTTTCACGATTTCCCTGGATAACTTCAGCTCGGGCCTGGCCACTTCGGCGTTTGTCGCCTACCTGTCGAGCCTGACCAACCTCAAGTTCTCTGCCACCCAATATGCGTTGCTCAGCTCCATCATGCTGCTGCTGCCGCGTCTGATTGGTGGCTATTCGGGCGTGATGGTCGAGAAGTTCGGTTACCACAACTTCTTCATCATCACCTGCCTGCTGGGTGTGCCGACGCTGTTCCTGATTGCCTTGCACTGGTTTCAGGAAAGTCGGCGGGCTCGTTTGAGCCCTTCACAGGAAGACTGACACCGCTCGGTCACTGCGGGAGCGAGCGCGCTCCCACATCCCCCTCTGCATTCTGATACCTGTACTCCAGCAGTTTGCGCCCGTACAATCCCAAGTCATTTCAAGTCCAAGCAACCGACAACGGCCTACCATGCGTACCAGTCAATATTTGCTCGCCACACAGAAAGAAACGCCTTCCGACGCGGTCGTGATCAGCCATCAGCTGATGCTGCGCGCGGGCATGATCCGCAAACTGGCCTCCGGCCTGTACACCTGGCTGCCCATGGGCTTGAAGGTGATGCGCAAGGTCGAAGCGATCGTTCGCGAAGAAATGAACGCCGCCGGCTCTCTGGAAGTGTTGATGCCAAGTACCCAACCGGCTGAGTTGTGGCAGGAATCCGGGCGCTGGGAAGAGTACGGCCCTGAGTTGTTGCGCTTCAAGGACCGTCATGGCCGTGATTTCTGCGCCGGCCCGACCCACGAAGAAGTCATCACCGACCTGATGCGCAACGAGCTGAGCAGCTACAAACAGCTGCCGCTGAACCTGTATCAGATCCAGACCAAATTCCGTGACGAAATCCGCCCACGCTTCGGCTTGATGCGTGGCCGCGAATTCATCATGAAGGACGCCTATTCGTTCCACGCAGACCAAGCGTCGCTGCAGGTCACCTACGACCGCATGCACACCGCCTACTGCAACGTGTTTACCCGCCTGGGCCTGAAATTCCGCCCGGTTGAAGCAGACAACGGCTCCATCGGTGGCGCCGGCTCCCACGAGTTCCATGTACTGGCCGAGTCCGGCGAAGACGACATCGTGTTCAGCAACGGCTCCGACTACGCGGCGAACATCGAAAAAGCCGAAGCCGTACCGCGCGAAACGTCCCGCCCTGCGCCAAGCGAAGAGCTGCGCCTGGTCGATACGCCAGAAACCAAGACCATCGCGGCCCTGGTGGAAAAATTCAATCTGCCGATTGAAAAGACCATCAAGACCCTGATCGTGCGCGCCGAAGAAGAAGGCAAGCTGATCGCCCTGGTCATTCGTGGCGACCACGAGCTCAACGAAATCAAGGCAGCCCAGCAGCCAGGCGTTGCCAGCCCGCTGGTGATGGCCACCGACGCTGAGCTGCGTGACGCCATCGGCGCCGGTGCCGGCTCCCTGGGCCCGCTGAACCTGCCGCTGCCGATCATCATCGACCGCTCGGTCGAGCTGATGAGCGACTTCGGTATCGGCGCGAACATCGACGACAAGCACTACTTCGGCGTGAACTGGGAGCGTGACCTGCCGGTGCCGACCGTGGCCGACCTGCGTAACGTGGTAGCCGGTGACCCAAGCCCGGATGGCAAGGGCACCCTGGAAATCAAGCGCGGCATTGAAGTCGGGCACATCTTCCAGCTGGGCAACAAGTACAGTAAGGCGATGAAGTGCGAAGTGCTGGGCGAGAACGGCAAGCCGATCACCCTGGAAATGGGGTGCTACGGCATTGGCGTGTCCCGTGTGGTTGCCGCTGCGATCGAGCAGAACAACGACGAGAAAGGCATCATCTGGAGCGACGCCCTGGCACCGTTCCAGGTTGCCCTGGTACCGCTGCGCTATGAAACCGAGCAAGTACGCGAAGCCACCGACAAACTGTATGCCGAACTGACGGCCGCCGGTTTTGAAGTGTTGCTCGATGACCGGGACAAGAAAACCAGCCCGGGCATCAAGTTCGCCGACATGGAACTGATTGGCATCCCGCACCGGATCGTGGTCAGTGACCGCGGCCTGGCCGATGGCAATCTGGAATACAAGAGCCGGACCGAAGCCGAAGCCCAACCGTTGCCGGTGGCTGACGTGCTGTCTTTCCTTCAGGCGCGTATTCGTCGCTGAAAACCAGATCAAGAGAAGTCATGTTCAAGCGAAACACCAGAGCCCTGGGGGGCGCCGCCTTGTGCGGCGCCCTGCTGGTCAGCGGCTGCGCCAACCAGATGTCGCAACGCAGTGAGCACGAGGAGCGGGTCGAGCGTAAGTTGCTCGATCACAGCCTGCAAATCGATGTAGGCGAACCCAAAGTATTGGAACTTCCACAACGCCGGGTTCGCATTCACGAGCAAAAGACCTTCGAGGTCACCGAATTCGAAGTCACCCGCCGTTACGATCGCTACACCCCCTACCAACCCTGGCGCAAACTCTATGAGATGCCCCTGGGCGCGGTCGCCCTGGTGGCGGGCGCGGGCGCCAACGTGGCGAATATCTTCGCCCTTGGCAACTTGCCTACCAGCATGACGCGCGATTGGCTGACGTATGGCGTGGACGGCATCAACCCGTTCATGAACGTGCAATCCCATGGCCGTGCGCAACAGAACCTGGCCGGTATCGATGAGGTCCAGCGCGACAAGCGCACGGAGTATTCGAGCCTGCCCTGGAGCGAGCGTCCGGTACAGGTCACCGCCGGCAAGCAAACCCATGAGCTGACCACCGACCGCGACGGCGTATTGCGCCTGAACCTCTTGGACAGCCCCTTTGCCGAGCAGGACCTGAACCGCATCACCACCTTGAAAATCAGCGTGGAGGATGGCCAGGACGACGCGCATTCGGACTCCACCCTGGCGATCAGCAATACCTTGCGTGGCAAGTTGCTGGAAGCTCATGGCCTGATCTACGACGATCTGGAAGACGATGAAGTCAACCAGTGGGTGCACCGGGTCAAGCGCCTGTCGGAACTGGGCCTGGAAGAAGAAGCCAGCGAACTGGAACAAAGCCTGATCGAACTGACCCGCAACGATCCCGAGTTGCAGCAGGAGTTTCTGCAGGCGCTGACCAAGGATGCGGGGCGGCTTGTCGCAGATCCTGGGGCACGCTGAGATTCTGAAAACGCTATAGATCTAAATGTGGGAGCGGGCTTGCTCGCGAATGCGCAGTGTCAGTTGATACATTCATCACTGATACACCGTATTCGCGAGCAAGCCCGCTCCCACATTTGGTTTCCGGTTTCTACCAGGGAAATTGAAGCTGCTCGTTGCCGCTGCTCAGGTCCAGCAACCGCACCCCAATCCCCAACAACCGCACCGGCTTGCCGCCGCGATTGAACGCCTGGCTCAACAGCTGTTGATAACTTTCCAGGTCCCGCCCTGCCCCGGCCTGCTCCAGCGTGGTCTGGGTAAAGTCATGAAACTTCACTTTGACGAACGGCTTGCCCGCGCGGTAACTGCTGTCGATGCGCGCCATGCGCCCGGCCAGGGTTTCCATCAGCTCAGGAAGTTTCGCCAAACAACTTGAGAGATCCGGCAGATCTACATCGTAGGTATTTTCCACACTGATGGATTGCCGGCGGCTGTCGTTCTGCACCACGCGGTCATCAATCCCACGGGCCAGGCTCCAAAGCCGCTCGCCAAAGCTGCCGAATTCGCGCACCAGTGACAGCTTGTTCCACTCGCGTAATTGCAGGCAGTCTTCAATGCCCAGGCGCGCCAGCTTATCGGCCGTGACCTTGCCGACGCCGTGCAATTTGTTCACCGGCAACTGGGAGACAAAGTCTTCGATCTGATCCGGCGTAATCACAAACAGGCCGTTGGGCTTTTTCCAGTCGCTGGCGATCTTTGCTAAAAACTTGTTGGGCGCAACGCCCGCAGACACGGTGATGTGCAACTGGTTGGAGACACGACGGCGAATATCCTGAGCGATACGTGTGGCGCTGCCGCCAAAATGCGGGCTGTCGGAGACATCAAGATAGGCTTCGTCCAGCGACAGTGGCTCGATCAGGTCGGTGTAATCACGAAAGATCGTCTGGATTTCCTTGGACGCTTCTTTATAAGCGTCCATGCGCGGCTTGACGATGGTCAGGTCCGGGCACAGCTTCAAGGCGTGGCGCGACGACATGGCCGAGCGAACGCCATACGCCCGCGCCTCGTAGTTGCAGGTTGCGATCACCCCTCGTCTATCCGCCGAGCCGCCGACCGCCAGAGGCTTTTGTGCCAGGCTCGGGTCGTCGCGCATCTCGATGGCGGCGTAGAAGCAATCACAGTCGACGTGGATGATTTTGCGCTGCGTCATATAAACAGAAGGTGTAATCCAACGGATGGCCAGTATCGCACTCACCCCTGTATATAGCACCAGTAGTTTGAATCTTCCGCGCGAGCGGTAGGAAAACGTACAGATGAATTTATTTTTTCAATCGAAATCAGGCTACCGATAGAGCCGAAACCCTTGGCCACACTGGCCCGGAGGCATTTCCACCCCTGCTTTGGAGAGCTAACCGATTGAACCACAAGCGCTTTTCTTCAATTCACGGGTTGACACACCTGCGTTCCTCTGTAGAATGCCGACACACAGACGCGGGATGGAGCAGTCTGGTAGCTCGTCGGGCTCATAACCCGAAGGTCGTCGGTTCAAATCCGGCTCCCGCAACCAAACATCAAAAAAGGCTACTCGAAAGAGTGGCCTTTTTTGTGCGCCTCTGTTTTACCCATGTATGAAAATTGTAAGACAAAAAACTCTTTCTCCATCGCGCACTTACCGCGCATGGGCAACACGCTGCGGTTATTTCACACTTATTTGACCCATCGGCCGATTAACGGTTGACACCCCGCCGCTGGGCTGTAGAATGCCGGCCACAGACGCGGGATGGAGCAGTCTGGTAGCTCGTCGGGCTCATAACCCGAAGGTCGTCGGTTCAAATCCGGCTCCCGCAACCAAACATCAAGAAAGGCCACTCGAAAGAGTGGCCTTTTTTGTATCCGGTTAAAAAAGTTCTTCTGAAACAATGGCATGGCATCTTTCATGAAACCGGATACGGTTTGCAGAGTCCATGTCACTGCAAGCTATGCTCAGTACTCAAGCACGACCCTCTACGACCAATGGCCGCATTCGCCCCACCCGGCGATAAGCGTTAATATTTGTAATTATTTTGTCCATAGGGATTGGTAACTTGGCTGGATACCCCCATCCTGTCGCGCACAATCCACGAGGTGATTGATGCGCGCCAACTCGTCTGAACCACAAGACACCGTCACAGCGGAACAACCGATTACTCCCACCCGTTTGCGTTGGCTGGATCTGTTGAGCAAATACCGTCAACCCATCGGGCTGGCCGTCACTCTATTGCTGTTCGCAATTGCCCTGATCGCCTGCCGACACCTGCTGTTGGAACTGGACCTGTACGCACTCCACGACTCGATCCTGGAGGTGCCCAAGCCGGCACTGCTGGGCGCGTTTGCGGCGGCGGTCGCCGGTTTCATCATTCTGCTGGGTTATGAGTTTTCCGGCGCCCGTTATGCCGGGGTGCAACTGCCTGCCAAGACCTTGGCCCTGGGTGGTTTCACCGCCTTTGCGATTGGCAATGCCATAGGCCTGTCGATGCTTTCCGGCGGCTCGGTGCGTTACCGCTTATATGCACGCCATGGCATCGGGGCATCGGAAGTTGCCCACATGACCGTATTCGCCAGTCTGGCCCTGGGCACTGCCCTGCCGCCGCTGGCCGCACTGGCCACGCTGAGTAACTTGCCGGCGGCGTCCACCTACCTGCATTTGTCGCAAGGTTTGCTCGGCAGCATTGCTGGCGCGGTCCTGCTGTTGTCGGTCGCACTGTGCATCGGCATTTATCGTCGCCGCCTGCCGGAACAACCTTACCCGGACAACCTGCTGGTCAAGGCGGGGCGCCGCACGCTGCGCCTGCCGGGCCGGCGCCTGACCTTCCTGCAGTTGATCATCACCGCACTCGACGTGGCAGCTGCCGCCACGGTCCTCTATATGTTGCTGCCGGAAGCACCGCCGTTCGGTCCCTTCCTGCTGGTGTATCTGTTGGCCCTGGCCGCCGGCGTACTCAGCCATGTGCCGGGCGGTGTGGGTGTATTCGAAGCGATTCTGCTCGCCGCCTTCGCCGACAAGCTCGGTGCCGCGCCATTGGCCGCCGCCCTGTTGCTGTACCGGATGATCTACGTGGTCCTGCCGCTGCTGATCGCCTGCGTGTTCCTGCTGGTCAACGAAGCTCAGCGCCTGTTCCAGACCCAGCAGAGCCTGCGGGTTGCATCCGGCCTGGCCGCGCCCGTGCTGGCCGTACTGGTTTTTTTGTCAGGCGTGGTCCTGCTGTTTTCCGGCGCAACGCCGGAAATCGACACACGCCTGGAAAACATCGGCTTTCTGATTCCCCACCGCCTGATTGATGCCTCGCACTTTGGCGCCAGCCTGATCGGCGTGCTGTGCCTGTTGCTCGCCCAGGGCCTGCGTCGGCGTTTGTCGGCTGCGTGGATGCTGACCATGGTGCTGCTGCTGACCGGCGCCCTGCTCTCGCTGCTCAAAGGCTTTGACTGGGAAGAAGCCAGCCTGATGATCATGACGGCGGTGCTGCTGGCGATCTTCCGTCGCTCGTTCTACCGCGCGAGCCGCCTCACCGAGTTGCCGTTCTCGCCGTTGTACCTGGTGGCCAGCGTTTGCGTGCTGGGCGCCTCGATCTGGCTGCTGCTGTTTGCCTATCAAGACGTGCCGTACAGCCATCAACTGTGGTGGCAGTTCACCCTGGATGCCAACGCCCCTCGCGGCCTGCGCTCATTGCTCGGTGCGGCAGTGTTGCTGGTGATCGTCTCGTTGACCTGGCTGCTGCGCACTGCGCGACCAGTGATCCACCTGCCGACACCCGACGAACTGGCGCGCGCCAGCAAGATTCTGATGGCCTCGTCCCAACCCGACGGCGGCCTGGCGCTGACCGGCGACAAGGCGCTGCTGTTCCACCCTAACGACGAAGCCTTCCTGATGTACGCCCGCCGTGGGCGCAGCCTGGTGGCCTTGTATGACCCGATCGGCCCGACGCAACCCCGCGCCGAGATGATCTGGCAGTTCCGCGACCTGTGCGACATCCATCACGCCCGCCCGGTGTTCTACCAGGTCCGCGCCGAGAACCTGCCGTACTACATGGACATCGGCCTCACCGCGATCAAGCTGGGTGAAGAAGCCCGCGTCGACCTGAAACGCTTTGACCTGGAAGCCAAGGGCAAAGAGATGAAGGATTTGCGCTACACCTGGAACCGCGGCACCCGGGACGGCTTGTCCCTGGAGATCTGCGAACCGGGCCAGGCGCCGATGGATGAACTCAAAGTCATCTCGGATGCCTGGCTGACCGGCAAGAACGTCCGGGAAAAAGGCTTTTCCCTGGGCCGTTTCAGCGACGACTACCTCAAGCACTTTCGCATCGCGATCATTCGCTTCGAAGGGCGCCCGGTGGCCTTCGCCAACCTGCTCGAGACCTACAACCATGACCTGGCCAGTCTCGACCTGATGCGTGCGCACCCGGACGCGCCGAAGCTGACCATGGAGTTTATGATGGTCGGCCTGATTCAACATTATAAGAACCACGACTACGCCCGCTTCAGCCTCGGCATGGTGCCGTTGTCGGGCCTGCAACCACGCCGTGGCGCCCCGCTGACCCAACGCCTGGGCTCGATGGTGTTCCGCCGTGGCGAGCAACTGTATAACTTCCAAGGTTTGCGCCGCTTCAAAGACAAGTTCCAGCCTGACTGGGAACCCCGTTACATGGCCGTGCCCGCAGGACTTGATCCGCTGGTGGCACTGGCCGATACCGCCGCCCTGATTGCGGGCGGCTTGACTGGATTGGTGAAACGCTGATGATTCGACGCTCCTGGCGGTATGTATTGGCCTTTGTAGTGCTGCTCGCCCTGATCGCAGGCGGCGGCTTTTGGTTCTGGAACCGCCCTGCTCCGCAACCGACCCTGGAACAACTGCCACAGGCTGATGGCACGGTCATGACCCGCGTGACCCCCCACGGCTCGGCAAAAGCCCGTGTGGCGGTCGCGGTGATGGCCGATGAAACCCTGACCGACAGCCAGCTGATTGCCCTGAGCCAAGGCGGTGCTGCACAAATCGTTCAAGTGATCCTGCCCAAGGATGACTGCAAGTTGCAGGAACAAGCCCTGCAGAGCGCCCTGAGCCAGCTTAAAGGCCCGGCGACCCTGGTCAGCGGCATCGGCCCTGGCGCTGCGCTCGCCTGGCGTTGGTTGGCCGCACAGAACGATGACAAAGCCAACGCCATCTCCGTCGGCTTCACCCTGGTACAGGAAACTTGCAAGGACCCGCTGCCGAAGACCTCCGCCCATGGCAACTGGCTGGTGGCCTGGAACGACAACCCCGACGATGAAAGCGCCAGTTTCGTGCGCGACACCCCGCGCGCAATCACCAGCATCAGCGACTACGACATTCACTACCCGCAAGTGCTGAACAACGAACTGCGCAAGCAGTTGGTCGGTTCGGACAACGGCGGCCTGGCGATTCCCGTGGTCGAAGTCCCGGCTGGCCAAGCCAAGGACACCGTCACCCTGTTCCTCTCCGGTGACGGTGGCTGGCGTGACCTGGACCGCGACGTGGCGGGTGAAATGGCCAAGATCGGCTACCCGGTGGTCGGCATCGACACACTGCGCTACTACTGGCAGCACAAGACCCCGGAACAAAGCGCCAAGGACCTCACCGAGCTGATGCAGCATTACCGGCAGAAGTGGGGCACCAAGCGTTTCGTACTGACCGGCTACTCGTTCGGCGCCGACGTACTGCCCGCCATCTACAACCGCATGCCGGAGAACGAACAGCAGCGTGTCGACGCAATCATCCTGCTCGCCTTCGCACGCACCGGCAGCTTTGAAATCGAAGTGGAGGGCTGGTTGGGCAACGCCGGCAAAGAGGCCGCTACCGGCCCGGAAATGGCCAAGCTGCCGGCTGACAAAGTGGTGTGCATCTACGGTGCCGAAGAAGTCAACGAAAGTGGCTGCACCGACAAGACCGCGGTGGGCGAAGCGGTGAAACTGCCGGGCGGTCATCACTTTGATGAGAACTACCCGGCACTGGCCCAGCGTTTGGTGGACATCATCGTCAAGCACCAGGCCAAGGATAAAGCCGAGTAATCCCGCGCTGTACGCGGATCAACCCTGTGGGAGCGGGCTTGCTCGCGAAAGCGGTGGATCAGTCACAACACCTGTGACTGACACGCCCTATTCGCGAGCAAGCCCGCTCCCACATTGGTTTATGGCGTTGGTAAAAACTAGCGCGGCTCGATATGCGCAATCATCAGTTGCACGGTTTCCTGACCACGGAATTCGTTCACGTCCAGTTTGTAGGCCAATTCCACCCACCGCACCGTCGGGTTAGGCCAGACGTCTCGGTCCACGCCAAACGCAATGCCATCGAGCTTCACTGACCCGCACTCGCTCTTGAGCACCACTTTGAGGTGCCGCTCGCCTACCACGCGCTGTTCTACCAGCTGAAACACGCCATGAAACAGCGGCTCAGGAAAGTGCTGGCCCCATGGCCCGGCATGCCGCAATGCACGCGCCAGTTCGAGGTGAAACTCTTCAACCGCCAAAGTACCGTCGGACAACAGCCGCCCGGTGAGGTCTTCTTCGCGCAGTTGCCGACGCACTTCTGCGTCAAACGCTTCGGCAAACAGCGGGAAATTCGCCTCGGGCAACGTCAAGCCGGCCGCCATCGCATGGCCGCCGTATTTGGTGATGAGGTTGGGATGCTGGCTCGCGACGACCGCCAGCGCATCGCGGATGTGAAAACCCTGCACAGAGCGCCCTGAGCCCTTGAGCAGGCCATCACCGGCGTCGGCGAAGGCGATGGTCGGGCGGAAATACCGCTCTTTCATGCGCGACGCCAAAATGCCGATGACGCCCTGGTGCCATTCCGGGTCGAACAGGCACAAACCGTAGGGCATCGATTCCACCGGCAAGTCCTTGAGCTGGGCGAGCGCCTCACGCTGCATGCCCTGCTCGATGGATTTGCGGTCCTGGTTCATGCCATCCAGTTGCGCCGCCATTTCCCGTGCCGCGGCGAAGTCGCGGGTGAGCAGGCATTCGATGCCCAGGCTCATATCATCCAGGCGCCCGGCGGCATTCAGCCGTGGCCCGAGGATAAAACCAAGGTCAGTCGAGGTGATGCGGGCATGGTCGCGCTTGGCGACCTCAAGGATCGCCTTGATCCCCGGCCGGGCGCGACCGGCGCGAATCCGCTCCAGCCCCTGATGGACCAGGATGCGGTTGTTGGCGTCCAGCGGCACCACGTCGGCGACGCTGCCCAGGGCGACCAGGTCGAGCAACTCACCGATGTTCGGCTGCGGCGTGTTGTCGTACCAGCCCAGGCTGCGTAAACGCGCGCGCAAGGCCATCAACACATAAAATATTACGCCGACGCCTGCCAGCGCCTTGCTCGGGAACTCACAGCCGGGCTGGTTCGGGTTGACGATCGCATCCGCCGCCGGCAATTCATCGCCGGGCAAGTGGTGGTCAGTCACCAACACCTTCAACCCCGCCGCCTTGGCCGCCGCCACGCCTTCGACACTGGAGATGCCGTTATCCACGGTAATCAGCAACTGGGGCGTGCGCTGCAGCGCCACCGCGACGATTTCCGGGGTCAGGCCATAACCGTATTCAAAGCGGTTGGGGACCAGGTAGTCGACATGCGCCGCACCGAGCAAACGCAGGCCCAGGGTGCCCACGGTGCTGGCCGTCGCGCCGTCGGCGTCGAAGTCACCGACGATCAGGATGCGCTGGCGCTGCTCCAGGGCGGTCACCAGCAGGTCCACCGCCGCGTCGATGCCCTTGAGCTGCTGGTAGGGAATCAACCGCGCCAGGCTCTTGTCCAGTTCGGCTTCCGACTGCACCCCGCGCGCGGCGTAGAGACGGGTCAACAGCGGTGGCAATTCACCGAGAAACGGCAGGACAGCAGGCAACGGGCGAGGATCAATACGCATGGGGTGACGGAAGCTTCTCTTCTGGTACAACGGTTAAACACAGGTATTAACAACGAGAGCGATCAACGGTGAGCGCTGGTTTACCGGCGATGCCGCCACCTTGCCAAATCAGTTACGCAGCGCGGATGCTTTCGCGAGCAAGCCAGCACCCAGACGTTTTAACCGCGCTCACCGACCAACCATTCCAACTGCACTTCATGCTGGCCACGATCATCGGTCACGAAGATCGTGCCTTCGCTGATCATCACGTCCCACTTGATAACGCGCGGCATGTCCTTGGCCAGGGTCTCGAGGACTTCCTGAGGCACCGCAGCGATGTGTACGTTCTTCAGGTTTTTGGCCACCGGCACCACTTTGCCTTCCCACACACGCAGGCTGCCATAGGCCAGCAAGCTGGTGCGTTCGGTACGGCGCGAACACCAGGTGAGACGGTCGGCGTCAGGCTGGCCGACCTCAATCCAGTGAAGAACACGGTCATCCAGGCTTTTTTCCCACAGGGCTGGCTCGTCTACATCTGACAGACCACGGCCGAACGACAATTGCTCGTTGTACCAAAGGGCGTAGGCCAGCAGGCGCACGGTCATGCGTTCTTCGGTTTCCGAAGGATGGCGGGCGATGGTCTGTTTGACGCTCTCATACACCGAACGATCAAGGTCGGTGAGGTTGAGTTCGAATTTGTAGGTCGTGGACGGCTGGGCCATGAACGGGCTTCTAAAGACAGGGAAAGGCGGCCAGTCTAACCGATGGTGCAGCCATTCAACGAATACTGCGGTGCATCATCCTTATCCCTGGGCCGCTCGCCTATGTTAAAAGGCATCACACCACCGTTTAACGCTGGATAAGGATCCTCATGACGTTTAATGCCAAACCGCTGGCCGGTCTGAAAGTCATCGAACTGGGCACCTTGATTGCCGGCCCGTTTGCGTCTCGCATCTGCGCCGAATTCGGTGCCGAGGTGATCAAGGTCGAATCCCCGGACGGCGGCGACCCGCTGCGCAAATGGCGCAAGCTGTATGAAGGCACCTCACTGTGGTGGTTCGTGCAGGCGCGCAACAAGCAGTCGCTGACCCTGAACCTCAAGCACCCGGAAGGTTTGGCCATCCTTAAACAGTTGCTGGCGGATGCCGACATCCTGATTGAGAATTTCCGCCCCGGGGTCCTGGAAAAACTCGGCCTGAGCTGGGAAACCCTGCACGCGCTGAACCCGAAATTGGTGATGGTGCGGCTCTCGGGTTTTGGCCAGACCGGCCCGATGAAAGACCAGCCGGGGTTCGGCGCGGTGGGCGAATCCATGGGCGGCTTGCGCTATATCACCGGTTTCGAAGACCGCCCGCCGGTACGCACGGGGATCTCCATCGGCGACTCGATTGCGGCTTTGTGGGCCGTCATCGGTGCGCTGATGGCGCTGCGTCATCGCGAAGTCAACGGTGGGCTCGGCCAAGTCGTGGATGTGGCGCTGTACGAAGCCATCTTCGCGATGATGGAAAGCATGATTCCGGAATTTGACGTGTTCGGGTTTATTCGCGAGCGCACCGGCAACATCATGCCTGGCATTACGCCGTCATCGATTCATACCACCGCCGACGGCAAGCATGTGCAGATTGGCGCCAATGGCGATGCAATCTTCAAGCGCTTCATGAGCGCCATCGGCCGCGACGATCTGGCCAATGACCCACAGCTGGCGAGCAATGACGGACGCGATAACCGTCGTGATGAGCTATACGGCGTGATTGATCGCTGGGTCAATTCGCTGCCGTTGGACCACGTGGTTGAGCAATTGAACAAGGCCGAGGTGCCCGCCAGCCGTATCTACAGCGCCGAAGACATGCTGGGCGACCCGCAGTTTCTGGCGCGGGAAATGTTTCTCGACGCTCAGTTGCCCGGCGGCAAGGGCTTCAAGATGCCGGGGATCGTGCCCAAGCTGTCGCACACACCGGGGAGCTGTGAGTGGGTCGGGCCGCAGTTGGGCGAACACAACAGTACCGTCCTCAATGAACTGGGTTACGACGCCGCAGCCATCACCCGTTTGCGTGAGGTTGGCGCGATCTGATGGCTCGCCCGTACCCGTGCCGGTTTATTCGTCTGTGCCTGATGAGCGTGTGGCTCGGCGTGTGGCCGCTCGCGGCGCATGCCGAGGACACGCTGATCTGGCTGTTGCGCGACCTGCCGCCCATCACCATCTTTGAAGGGCCTCAGAAAGGTCAGGGAATACTGGATGAGTTGTTGCCGGTACTCGCCAAAAAACTGCCGCAGTATCGCCACACGGTGATGCACGTGAACCGCGCTCGCGGCATTCAAATGCTGCGCTCGCCGTCCCTGACCTGCGATCCCGCACTGCTGTGGACGCCGGAACGCGCGAAGTACGTGGTATTTTCGGCCCAGGCTTTCGTCTCGGTCAGCAACGGGGTGACGATCCAACGCAGCCAGCAGGAAGCCATGGCACCCTTCATTGCCGAGGGCCAATTTGATCTGCAAGCCTTTCTCGAATCCCCTAAAGCGCGCATTGGCGCTACCGCCGAACGCAGCTACGGCCCGACCATCGACGAACAGCTCAAGCACGCCGCGCCCCACACCCTGGCATTGCATTATGGCAACGACGCCCTTGGCAGCCTGTTGCAAATGCAGCGCCTTGGGCGGCTGGAGGCGGTGCTGGGTTACCCGCCGGAAATCCGCTATCACGCCCGGCAACAGGGGATTGCTGCCCACGACCTGATGTTCTATCCCATCAAGGGTTCAGCGCGTTATCAGCGCACGCACATTGGTTGTTCGGATACGCCACAAGGCCGTCAGGCCATACAGCTAATCAATCAGGCGATACGGGATATCCCACAGGAGCAGCTGCAGCAATCCTACGCATCATGGCTGGACCCGGTGATGCGCGCGCAGTATTTGTTGGACAACCCGAGTTTTTTCCACGACACCCCTGAGCCCTGACAAATCGCAGGCAAAAGAAACCCCGAGCAGTGGGGAGACAACTCGGGGTTAAACGTGGCCTACAAAGACCAGTACAGCAAGCCACAAACACCGGAGCACAATGTTTGCTCTTGCTGTTATGAAATCTGACCGGGCATGCCGTAGGAAGTTTCCATCATTAAACAATTCTTCATGCGAGGGCGCCGCCACGGGTTTGGGCTGCATTGCGCAATGCTGCAATAACCGAGGGTTCCAACCGCCCTTCAGCGATTTTCAGATCGCGTAGTAAACAATCCACCACATCCACCAGTGCACGCTTATCAGTCAATTGCGCCCGATCAACTTCACGCTCGACGACAATAGCGCCAGCAGGGTTCTTCACGGTCACCAGACACTCGCCCTGAAGGCCCGAGGTGGTCAATGTAACCTGATAAGGGCTCAGTGCTTCTTCGAGCAATAGGCTGATACTTTCCATCTCGATCACCACTCAATCATTCGAATAAGGTTCGAAAAACAAAAATGTCATTAAGGTGCTGACATTCAAGTGACCCGTGCTCAAAGCAGAAAGTTCGACCTTTTGTGTCGCCTCCTGCACGAGTCAAGCGAGCATGCACGGCAAAGATGACAGAGAGAAAACACCCACCCACAGGCTGGCCCCTCTGGAATATCCTCGGAGCCTGCCTTGCAGGCCCGGTTTGAACAGCCACGGCGCGCCGTGCTGGTCGTGCGCCAACCAGGCTCAGGTCATCGGCACTGGTGCCTAGGTAGCGCAGCGATTGAATGCCCTTGAATGTGTCGGTTGAGCGCCCGCGCACGTGGGCTCGCCAGAATGAAAAAGCCCGTCACGAAGACGGGCTTGACCTACCGCGCAGCACCCTGTGGATCAGAGCGGCTTACCGCGGTTGCCGTGCTGGCTGACAAACGCCTGCATGGCTTTCAGATCGTTCGGCAACACCGTGCAGCGCTCTTCACGCTCGAACAGGTCAGCCAGATGCTCTGGCAACTCCAGCGCTTTGCCAACACCGGCCTTCTCCACCGCTTCCGGGAATTTGACCGGGTGAGCAGTGCCCAGAATCACCATTGGGATGTCCAGGCTGCGACGGCATTCGCGTGCGGCCTTCACACCGATGGCGGTGTGTGGGTCGAGCAGTTCGCCGGTCTGGGCGTAGACCTCAGCGATGGTTTCACAGGTCTGTGCATCGTCCACGGCCAGGGAGTCGAACAGCTTGCGGGTTTCGGTCCAGCGTTCTTGCTCGACGCTGAAACCGCCACCTTGCTTGAAGCTGTTCATCAGCTCGGCAAGGGCTGCGCCATTGCGACCGTGCATGTCGAACAGCAGGCGTTCGAAGTTCGACGACACCATGATGTCCATGGACGGCGACAGTGTCGCGTGCAGGGTTTCCTTGACGTACTGGTTGCCGCTCATGAAGCGGTGCAGGATGTCGTTGCGGTTGGTGGCGACGATCAACTGGTTGATCGGCAGGCCCATGTTGCGCGCCAGGTAACCGGCAAAGATGTCGCCGAAGTTGCCGGTCGGCACCGAGAACGACACCGAGCGCGCCGGGCCGCCCAACTGCAGGGACGCGTGGAAGTAGTAAACGATCTGGGCCATGATCCGTGCCCAGTTGATCGAGTTCACCGCCACCAGGCGCGTACCTTTGAGGAAGCTCTGGTCAGCGAAGCTGTTCTTGACCATTTCCTGGCAGTCATCGAAGTTGCCTTCGATGGCGATGTTGTGGATGTTTTCACCGAAAATGGTCGTCATCTGGCGACGCTGCACTTCCGACACGCGCTTGTGCGGGTGCAGGATGAAGATGTCGACGTTTTCGCAGTGCTTGCAACCTTCGATGGCGGCCGAACCGGTATCACCGGACGTAGCACCGATGATCACCACACGCTCGCCACGTTTTTCCAGCACGTAATCGAGCAGGCGACCCAGCAATTGCAGGGCGAAGTCCTTGAACGCCAGGGTCGGGCCGTGGAACAGCTCCAGCACCCATTCGTTGCCGTTCAACTGACGCAGAGGCGCAATGGCGCTGTGGGAAAACACCCCGTACGTCTCTTCCAGAATCTTTTTGAAATCCGCATCCGGAATGCTGCCGGTGACGAACGGGCGCATCACCCGGAACGCCAGCTCGTGGTACGGCAGGCCCGCCCAGGAGGCGATTTCTTCCTGAGTAAAACGTGGCAGGTTTTCCGGCACGTACAGGCCGCCGTCAGTGGCAAGGCCTGCCAGCAAAACGTCTTCGAAATTCAGGGCCGGTGCCTGGCCGCGGGTGCTGATATAACGCATGACTGGCTCCTCTAAAACATTCTCGAACAGAGGCCGCCGAACACACGGGGCCCCTGGATCAAATCGGTTAGTTCAAGTGTTCGACGCGAATCCGCACCACCGGGCCCACCACGCCTTGCAGGGCTTCGAGGGCGGCGATGGCATCGTTCATGCGTTGTTCGAGCACACGGTGGGTCAACAGGATCATCGGCACCTGGCCGTTTTGCTCCTCGACTTCCTTCTGCATAATCGACTCGATATTGATGCCGCGCTCCGACAGGATGCTGGCAACCTGGGCCAACACGCCTGGATGATCCTGAGCCTGGATGCGCAGGTAGTAGGCGCTCTCGCAGGCTTCAATCGGCAGGATCGGGTGGGCCGACAGCGAGTCCGGCTGGAAGGCCAGGTGCGGCACACGGTTTTCCGGGTCGCTGGTCATGGCGCGAACCACGTCCACCAGGTCGGCGATCACCGACGAAGCGGTTGGCTCCATACCGGCCCCGGCGCCGTAGAACAGCGTGGAGCCGGCAGCATCACCGTTGACCATCACGGCGTTCATCACGCCGTTGACGTTGGCGATCAGGCGGTCGGCCGGGATCAACGTCGGGTGCACACGCAACTCGATACCGGCCGGAGTGCTACGCGCCACACCGAGGTGCTTGATGCGGTAGCCGAGGGCTTCGGCGTAGTTCACGTCGGCAGTGGTCAGCTGGGTGATGCCTTCGGTGTAGGCCTTGTCGAACTGCAGCGGAATACCAAAGGCGATGGAGGCCAGGATGGTCAGCTTGTGCGCCGCGTCGATGCCTTCCACGTCAAACGTCGGGTCGGCTTCGGCGTAACCCAGCGCCTGGGCTTCGGCCAACACGTCTTCGAAGGTACGGCCCTTCTCGCGCATTTCGGTGAGGATGAAGTTGCCGGTGCCGTTGATGATGCCGGCCACCCAGTTGATACGGTTGGCGGACAGGCCTTCACGGATCGCCTTGATCACCGGGATGCCACCGGCCACAGCCGCTTCGAACGCAACAATCACGCCCTTCTCACGCGCCTTGGCGAAGATCTCGTTACCGTGCACGGCGATCAGCGCCTTGTTGGCGGTGACCACGTGCTTGCCGTTCTCGATGGCCTTGAGCACCAGCTCGCGGGCTACGGTGTAACCGCCAACCAGCTCGATGACGATATCGATTTCAGGGTTGGTGGCCACAGCGAAGACATCGTTGGTAATCGCAATACCGGTCGTTTGGAACTGAGGCTTTGGCGTACGCGTGGCAATTTGCGCCACTTCAATTCCACGCCCTGCACGGCGGGAAATTTCTTCAGCATTACGCTGAAGTACGTTCAAGGTGCCGCCACCGACGGTCCCTAACCCACAGATGCCTACTTTGACCGGTTTCACTGAAGAACTCCCCATGAAACGGCCGACTCAAGGTCGGCCGTGGTAAACAGCCGCACAACTGCGGCTCTCAATTAATGCCCCGTCGACTGTTCGACGGGGCATGATCGTCAAAGGCTCGACGATGACTGCTTACTTCGCACCCAGTGCCAGTTTGGCAACTTGTGGCGCAGGCTGGTAGCCCGGAATGACCTGGCCATCAGCCAAAACGATGGCCGGTGTACCGTTCACACCAATCGACTGGCCCAGGGCGAACTGCTTGGAAACCGGGTTGGCGCATTTGGCCGATTTGATTTCCTTGCCATCGACCATTTTGTCCATGGCCGCTTTCTTGTCGGCCGAGCACCATACGGCTTGCAGCTGTTCGTCACCCGGCGAGCCCAGGCCCTGGCGCGGGAACGCGACGTAGCGCACTTCGATCCCCATTTTGTTCAGCGCAGGCACTTCGGCGTGCAGCTTGTGGCAGTACGGGCAGGTGGTATCGGTGAACACCGTGATATGAGTCTTGGTCTCGCCGATGGCTGGGTAAACCACGGTTTCAGCCACTGGAATACCGTTGATCAACTTGGACACGCCCAGGCGTTCGGCTTTCTCGGTCAGGTTGACCGGCTTGCCGTCTTTCAACTGGAACAGGTAGCCCTGGACGATGTACTGGCCATCGGCACTGGCGTACAGCACACGGCTGCCTTTGAGCTTGACCTCATACAGCCCGGCCATCGGGCTGGCACTGATGCTTTCAATCGGCGTATCGAGTTGCAGGTTGGCCAAGCTCTTGCGAATAGTCTGCTCGGCAGCGTCATCGGCGACAACAAAGGTGGAAACCAACGCAATGGCTGCGGCGGCAATAATCTGGGTCAAGCGCATGGGAACTCCTGAAGGCAGATGCAGGGACGGGCGCATGAACACCGATCTGGAAACACGGGGCTGTCAATACGAGCCTGGGCGCCGTCCCCTTTGCGAACCGGCAAAGCCTACCACAGTTGGGCCGGGGGGCAGACTGCGGCAGGTAAATTGGGCCTTTTCCGACGTAATTTTATCCGCGAGGGTGATGCTTGGCGTGCATCTCCTGCAGACGTGCGCGCGCGACGTGGGTGTAAATCTGGGTGGTGGATAAATCACTGTGCCCCAGCAGCATTTGCACCACGCGCAAATCCGCACCGTGGTTGAGCAAATGGGTGGCAAACGCATGGCGCAACGTATGTGGCGAAAGTGTCTTGCCGATTCCGGCCACTTTGGCCTGGTGCTTGATACGGTGCCAGAAGGTCTGACGGGTCATCTGCTCGCCGCGCAGGCTGGGAAACAGCACGTCGCTGGGCCGCCCGCCGAGCAATTCGCCACGGGCATCACGCATATAGCGCTCAACCCACACAATCGCCTCCTCGCCCATCGGCACCAGTCGCTCCTTGCTGCCTTTGCCCATGACGCGCAGCACGCCCTGACGCAAATTGACTTGCTCCAGGGTCAGGCTGATCAGCTCAGTCACTCGCAGGCCACAGGCGTAGAGCACTTCGAGCATGGCGCGGTCACGCTGGCCGATGGCTTCACTCAGGTCGGGCGCAGCAAGCAAGGCATCGACGTCAGCTTCCGACAGGGATTTGGGCAATGGCCTGCCGAGTTGCGGCATATCGATTTGCAGGGTCGGGTCGACCGCAATCAGCTTTTCCCGCAGCAGGTGGCGATAAAAGCCACGCACGCCCGATAGAAATCGCGCAGTGGAACGGGGTTTGTAGTTCTGCTCCAACCGCCAGGCCAGGTGATCGAGGATCAACTCACGTCCAGCATTGATCAGCTCGAGGTTTTTCTCCTGCAACCAGCCGTTGAACAGGGCCAAATCACTGCGATAAGCCTGGCGGGTGTTGTCCGACAGGCCTTTTTCCAGCCACAGGGCGTCGAGGAAACGGTCGATCAGGGGATGGTCAATGGCGGGCATGGGCACTCAAGCAGCGCAGCACAGGGCTTTGCGCAAATTATTTAGTGAACTGTGACAACGGCCACTAGTCTTTCATAGCCCGCTATTTCAAGGAACAGGGAGCTTCAATGAGCGAACAACAGATTCTGCTGGCGTTTGGTGGCATTGGCGTGGCCGCGTTGGCCTGCCAATGGCTCGCATGGCGCCTGAAACTTCCCGCCATTCTTTTTCTGTTGGTCAGCGGAATCCTGGCAGGGCCGGTGCTGGGCTGGCTGAACCCTCAGGAAATGTTCGGTCCGTTGCTGATGCCATTGGTATCCCTGGCCGTGGCACTGATCCTGTTTGAAGGCAGCCTCACGCTGCACCTGTCGGAATGGAAGGAGATCGGCAGCGTCGTGCATCGCCTTGTCACGGTCGGCGCCCTGTCGACATGGGCCGTCATTACCCTGGCTACCCACTGGCTGCTGGGTTTTGACTGGATGCTCGCGCTGCTTTTCGGCACCTTGACTCTGGTGACCGGGCCTACCGTGATTGTGCCCATGTTACGTGTCGTGCGGCCAAAAGCCTCGATCGCCAATATCTTACGCTGGGAAGGCATTGTCATTGACCCGATTGGTGCGCTGCTCGCCGTGGTGGTTTACAGCTTTATCATCGCTCGCGCGTCAGGCGACGGTTTGAGTCACAGCCTGCTGACCTTTGGCGGCGTGATCCTGTGCGGCAGCCTGTTCGGAGTCGCGGGTGGTTGGGTGTTGGGGCAGATCATGCGCCAGCAATGGCTGCCGGAATACCTGCATAACCTGGCTACGCTGGCTGGCGTTCTGGGAATCTTTATCGCCTCCAACGAGGTGATGCATGAGTCCGGCCTGCTGGCCGTGACGCTGATGGGCATGTGGATGGCCAATATGAAGGGCGTTGACGTACGTCACATCCTGCACTTCAAGGAAAATCTCAGCGTACTGCTGATTTCCGGGTTATTCATTCTGCTGGCCGCGCGCCTGGACCTGAACGCCCTGATTGCCTTGGGGCCGTTCGTACTGATCCTGTTACTGATCATTCAGTTTATTGCGCGACCTTTGAACGTCGCCCTTTCGACCTTCGGGTCCGGCCTGAACTGGCGTGAACGTGCCCTGCTGTCTTGGATTGCACCACGCGGGATCGTGGCGGCAGCCGTGTCGGCGATTTTCGCCATTCGCCTGGATGAGGCCGGTCATGAAGGCGCACTGTTACTGGTGCCGCTGACATTCGCCGTGATTATCGGCACCGTCGTCCTGCAAAGCGCCACTGCCCGCCCGTTGGCACGCCTGCTGAAAGTCGCCGAGCCTGCGCCCAGCGGCTTCCTGATCGTCGGCGCGAACGGCCCGGCGCGGATCCTGGGCAAAGCCTTGCAACAACTGGGCAGCCGTGTGCTGCTGACCGACTCCAGCTGGGAAAACATCCGCGCCAGCCGAATGGAAGGGCTACCCACCTACTTCGGCAACCCGGCATCACAACATGCCGAATCGCATCTGGATCTGGTCGGCCTCGGGCATTTGCTGGCGCTCTCACCTTCAGGCGAACTGAACACCCTGGCCGCCATGCGTTTTCGCCACGATTTTGGGCATCGTCTGTTCGCCCTGGCCAGCAGCCAGGAAAGCCGTCGCACCGATAAACACCGGGCCAGCCACGAGCACCGTGGCCATTTGCTGGGCAGCCAACCCCTGAGTTACACCAAACTTGCCAGCCTGCTGGGCCAAGGCGCAGAGCTGTATAGCACCAACCTGACAGAAGGCTTCAGCTGGGAACAGTACCAGGCGCTCCATGGCGACCGCGCGACGCTGCTGTTTGCCCGCGATACCGGCGGCTGGGTACACGTGGTGACCCCGGACAGCAGCTTGAAGCCCGTCGCTGGCTGGACCTTGCTGGCCATGATTCAACCAGAAAACAACACAGCCGAATAAGTCAGTCGGCAAAACCCGGTAAGACCGGCACAGGGCGTTTGTCAGCATCAATTGCCACGAAACTGAACACGCCCTGGATCGCCTTTTCGCGGCCATCGGCACTCATGCTCTCGACGAACACTTCGACTTCGACCTTGAGGCTGGTGTTACCCACTTTGATTACGCGACCGATCAGTTCAACGATGGAGCCGGCTGGAATCGCATGATTGAAATCGATTCGATCAGTGGAAACCGTCACCAGCGGCAAGCGGCAAAAACGCGTGGCGGTGATGAACGACACTTCATCCATCCACGCCAGCGCTGTGCCGCCGAACAGGGTGTTGTGGTGGTTGGTGGTCGGCGGGAACACGGCCTTGGTCACGTGGGTCACGGACAGGTCGGTGCGACGCTGGATTTCTTCGAGGCGGGTGGTCATGGGGAAATACCGGCAAATTGACAAATTTCAGGCACAAAAAAGCAGCCCGTAGGCTGCTTTTTTCTGCATCGGGAAGCTGGACTTAAGCCAGTTTTTCCTTGATGCGAGCTGCTTTACCGGACAGGTCACGCAGGTAGTACAGCTTGGCTTTACGTACGTCACCGCGACGCTTAACGGCCATGCTGTCGATTTGCGGGCTGTAGGTCTGGAAAGTACGCTCTACGCCAACACCGTTGGAGATTTTACGAACAGTGAAAGCACTGTTCACACCACGGTTACGCTTGGCGATTACCACGCCTTCGAACGCTTGCAGACGCGAACGGTCGCCTTCCTTCACTTTCACCTGAACGACAATGGTGTCGCCCGGGGCAAAGGTAGGGATCTCTTTGGTCATCTGCTCTGCTTCGAGTGCAAGGATGATTTTGTTAGTCATGCTGTGCTCCTAAGGTAAGTCGTCGGACCTACCATCGATACGTTGTTAACTATCGTCCCGCGCGAGGATGTATTCCTCGAGCAGCTTCTTCTCTTCTCCAGAAAGCGAGCGGCTTTCCAGAAGATCGGCGCGTCGTTCATAGGTCCGACCAAGGGACTGCTGTAAACGCCAACGCCGGATGTGTGCGTGATTGCCACTTAGCAATACGTCGGGAACACGCTGATCCGCATACACCTCCGGTCGGGTGTAGTGCGGGCAATCCAGCAAACCATCCGTGAAGGAATCTTCCTCCGCGGAGTCCGCATGCCCTAAAGCTCCAGGCAGCAGTCGTGTAACCGCATCTATCAGGACCATCGCCGGCAGCTCGCCGCCAGACAGGACATAGTCCCCAATCGACCACTCTTCATCGACATAAGCGTCAATAAACCGCTCGTCAATGCCTTCATAGCGACCGGCAATCAGGATTAATGCTTCCTCATTCGCCAGTTCGCGAACCCCAGCCTGTTTCAGCTGACGGCCTTGAGGAGACAGGTAAATCACCTTCGCCCTCTCCCCGGCAGCGGCCTTGGCCTGAGCCAACGCGTCTTCCAGGGGCTTGATCTTCATCACCATGCCCGGGCCACCGCCAAATGGGCGATCGTCCACAGTGTGATGTCGATCCGTCGTGTAGTCTCGCGGGTTCCAACAGGTAAGCTGCAAGAGCCCCTGTTTCACCGCCCGACTGGTGATGCCGTACTCGCTGATGGCGGAAAACATCTCGGGAAACAAACTGATCACTTCAATGCGCAAATTAGCCACGCTTAGAAGTCCGCGTCCCATTCCACCTTCATCTCGCCCGCTGCCAGGTCGACGGCCAACACACATTGCTCGGTATACGGCAACAGGCGTTCGCGATCATCCAGGCTGCCAGCGCAAGGCTTGACCACCATTACATCATTGGCGCCGGTTTCCAGAAGATGATCGATTTTCCCGAGCAATTGCCCCAGTTGATCAATAACCTTCAGACCTTCCAGCTGGTACCAGTAGTACTCGCCGTCGGTCAATTCAGGGAACAGGTTACGCGGCACGCAGATCTCATAACCGGCCAGAAGACGAGCTTCTTCACGATCATCAAGACCCTTGAGCTTTGCGACCAGGAACTTATCGCTCCCGCGTCCACTGACCAGCTCGACCTGTTTCACACTCCCTTCGCGCTTGAGCGTCCAGGTTTTGTACTGCAACAGGTTTTCAGTCGGATCAGTAAAGGAATACACCTTCACTTCGCCGCGAACGCCATGAACAGAGTAAATCTTGCCGATAACGATCAAATCATCAGCAACAGCTGGCGTCGCGTTCATATTGCTCAGGCTGCGGCCTTAGCCGAGTCCTTCAACAGTTTTGCAACGCGCTCGGATGGCTGTGCGCCAACGCTCAGCCAGTAGGCTACGCGCTCTTGGTTCACGGACAGACGAACTTCTTGACCACGAGCAACAGGGTTGAAGAAACCAACCTGTTCCTTGTGCGAACCGTCACGCGGGTTGCGGCTGTCGGTTACGGTCAAGTGGTAAAACGGGCGCTTTTTGGAGCCGCCAAGGGCAAGACGGATTGTTAGCATGTGAACATCGTTCCTGTAGTCGGTGCTGCAAATCTAAATGCACAGCGGGCATAGGTGCCCGAAAGGCCGCATATTCTAAGGAATATCCGGACTTTTGCAAATGTCTTTTTCTGGCGCCTATCAGCGTGCCACTCAGATCTGCTATAGAGCCGTCGGTTAAAACGGCGAGTCAGCTCCCGCTAACCGCGGGTTTGCTGGAGATCCCACATCCCTGTGGGTCGGAGCGCAAGCATGCTTGCGCTCGAATACTTTACATTTTGGGCATGCCACCGCCGGGCAACATACCGCCCATGCCGCGCATCATCTTGGCCATTCCGCCTTTGGCGGAGAATTTCTTCATCATCTTCTGCATCTGCTTGTGCTGCTTGATCAAGCGACCGATGTCCTGCACCTGGGTGCCGGAACCCATGGCGATCCGACGTTTGCGCGAACCACTGATCAGTTCAGGGTCGCGGCGCTCGGCCGGGGTCATGGAGTTGATGATGGCTTCCATCTGCTTGAATTGCTTCTCTGCCGCGCCCTGGGCATTGCCCATTTGCGCCAGGTTCACACCGCCGATGTTCGGCAGCTTGTCCATCAGGCCGCCGAGGCCGCCCATGTTTTTCATCTGTTGCAGCTGATCGCGGAAGTCTTCGAGGTCGAAGCCCTTGCCCTTCTTCAGCTTTTTGGCCAGCTTGTCGGCCTTGTCTTTGTCAAGGGTGGCTTCGGCCTGTTCGATCAGGCTGAGCACGTCACCCATGCCGAGGATACGCGAGGCGATCCGCTCTGGGTGGAACGGCTCGAGCGCGTCGCTCTTCTCGCCCATACCGATGAACTTGATCGGCTTGCCGGTGATGGCACGTACCGACAGCGCGGCACCGCCACGGGCGTCACCGTCGACCTTGGTCAGGATCACGCCGGTCAGCGGCAGTGCGTCGCCGAAGGCCTTGGCGGTGTTGGCCGCATCCTGGCCGGTCATGGCGTCGACCACGAACAGCGTTTCGACCGGGTTGATCGCGGCATGCAGCGCCTTGATCTCGCCCATCATCTCTTCGTCGATGTGCAGGCGACCGGCGGTATCGACGATAACCACGTCGATGAATTTGAGCTTGGCTTCTTTAATAGCCGCGTTGGCAATGTCGACCGGCTTCTGGCTCAGGTCGGACGGGAAGAAGGTCACCCCCACTTCACCGGCAAGCATTTCGAGCTGCTTGATGGCCGCCGGACGGTACACGTCGGCCGACACCACCATCACCGACTTCTTCTTGCGCTCTTTAAGGAAGCGCGCCAGCTTGCCGGCGGTGGTGGTTTTACCCGCACCTTGCAGACCGGCCATCAGCACAACGGCTGGCGGTACGGCGCTGAGGTTCAAATCTTCGTTGGCCGCGCCCATCAGGCTTTCGAGTTCGGCCTGGACGATCTTCACAAAAGCCTGGCCCGGCGTCAGGCTGCGGGACACTTCGGTGCCCACGGCGCGCTCTTTGACCGAGTTGACGAAGTCCTTGACCACAGGCAAGGCCACGTCGGCTTCCAGCAACGCCATGCGTACTTCACGCAGGGTGTCTTTAATATTGTCCTCGGTCAGCTTGGCCTTGCCGGTGACATGGCGCAGCGTCTGCGAGAGACGGTCAGTCAAGTTTTCAAACATGCGCGATCCTTTCAGGCCCTATTCATCGAAATGCAGTGGTGACCGAGGTAATGGCGGCCCAGGCTGTGGTAAATCGCTATTAAAAACAGCGCTCAGCGAGCCTGCGGCGTGGGCAGGTCGCGGATTATAGCGAAGACTGCGCCTGTGCACACCCGCTGTCTGGCCCGGGAGTCTTTCGTGCAGCGCAGGTGTGTGCCAAACTCAGCGCCTTTCGGGCTTGTCTATCAGGATTTATGGTCCCCTTGTCACCCAGTTTGCTACCCAGCCTCGCCGCCGCCCTTTTGTATGCCGCTGCGACTCTCTATCAGGGCACTCGTCTGGCCCAGGGCACAAAAGCGGACAAACGCCTGCTGGTGGGCGTTGGCGTCATCGCCCTGCTGGCCCATGCCGCGAGCCTGTTCACGCATCTGATGACGCCGGTCGGCCTGGGCCTGGACTTTTTCAGCGCTGCCAGCCTGATCGCCGCCGCCGTCATCGCGCTGACGTTGATGGCCTGCTATCGAATCCCCGTCGAGAACCTGCTGGTACTGCTATTCCCCCTCGGCATACTGACGGTGCTGCTGGCGCAATTTGCCCCGACCGGCACCGTGCAGGTCATTGACGAGGAACCGGGCATCCTCGCCCACATTCTGTTGTCGATTCTCGCCTACGGCATGTTCACCATCGCCGTGTTCCAGGCGTTGCTCGTGCTGCTGCAGGACCACCAGCTCAAAAACAAGCACCCGTCCGGGCTGATCAAGAACTTCCCGCCACTGCAAACCATGGAAAGCCTGCTGTTCGGTTTCCTGTGGGCCGGCTGGACACTGCTGTCGCTGTCGCTGATTTCCGGCTGGCTGTTCGTCGAAAACCTGTTCGCCCAGCACCTGGTGCACAAAACCCTGCTGGCGTGCCTGGCCTGGGTCGTGTTCAGCGTCTTGCTGTGGGGTCGCAACCGTCTCGGCTGGCGTGGGCACAAAGCGATCCGCTGGACCCTGGCCGGTTTCTGCCTGCTGATGCTGGCCTATTTCGGCAGCAAGCTGGTTCGCGAATACATCCTGCATATCTGACGGGCAGCGATCATGGACAACTTGCCCCTTGGGCCGATGCTCGCGGTAATCACCTTGCTGGTGTTATGGGCGGCGCTGTTTACCGCCATCGAAGCCGCACAACAACACCTGCTGGCACTGCGCCCTGGTACACGCCAGGGTGACAAGGCGGCCGCCCGCCTGAACTTCCCGCGTAACAGCCTGATCCTGTGCAACAGCTTGTGTCGCGCTGCGGTGGTTATCCTCTGCACCTTGCTGGCGATCTATGCCTGGGCGCAGAACGGCCCGTGGCTCGGCTGGCTGATCTCTTGTGCGATTCTGCTGGTGCTCGCCGACTACCTGCCCCGCGCCCTCGCAGTTCGCCATCCCCAGGCCGTACTGGGCTTTGGCAACACATTGCTGGGCGTGCCGCTGAAATTGCTTTATCCGCTGGCGTGGCTGCTCAATGGCATCAGCCTGCTGCTACTGCGCCCTTTCGCACGCAAAACCGGCGTGGTGAAAAAAAGCGACGAGCCGCTGCCCGACCACGATGATGAACCGGAGCCCGAGGCCGATCAAAGCCGCAGCCACGGCATGCCCGGCATTCACGCTCTGGACAACATCACGGTCAACGACATCCTGGTACCGCGCAGCGAAGTGGACGGCATCAACCTGGACGATCCGGTTGAAGAAATCATCGAGCAATTGCGTACCTCCCAGCGCACGCGCCTGCCGGTCTTCCACAGTGACATCAACCAAGTCGAAGCGGTGCTCAACACCCGGCAGATCCAACACCTGCTGCCTGATGCCAGCCTGACCAAAGATGCCTTGCTCGCCGCGTGCCACGAACCCTACTTCGTCCCGGAAAGCACCCCGCTGCAACTGCAGTTGCTGAACTTCCACAAGCAGCAACGACGCCTGGGCATGGTGGTGGACGAATACGGCGAAGTGCTGGGTATTGTCACCCTGGAAGACATTCTTGAAGAAATCGTCGGCGAATTCGAAAGCGATCAGGCGGTGGATAACCCGCATGTCGACGCGCAACCCGATGGCCGTTTCATCATCGACGGCGCTGCCTCGATCCGCGAACTGAACAAGAGCCTGGGCTGGCACCTGCCCAGCGACGGCCCCAAGACCCTCAACGGCCTGGTCACCGAAGCGCTGGAGACCATTCCAGATTGCGCGGTGTGCCTGAAAATCGGCCGCTATCGCCTGGAAATCCTCGAAACCGAGGACAACCGCGTCAGCAAGGTGCTGATCTGGCACACCAGCCGGGTGCCGGTCGCCGCATAAGCGCTTGGCACCGTTGATTTGCAGCGTTTGATAGATCGTGATCGAGCCCCTTGTTGTCTGTTCAAACCCCTTCCTATAATCGGGCGGCTTACCCAAGCCCCGCCCGACCGCGTGCTACCCGCACTCAGCGCGTCCAGGCACCGCTTTACCGTGTCTGACCGGTGTTTGCTCCCATCCCGAGCCGCCCCGCCTACACCCCTGATCCTTGGGTGTTCGACCAATAATAATCCGCGTCCAAACGCGCAATGACCGTCAGGGATACTGCCATGAGCACCACCTACAACGAGGCGGCAACCGCCGCCCCGCTCAACTCGACCGCACGGGTCGCGACCGCGAGCATCGTCGGCACCGCCATCGAGTTCTACGATTTCTACATCTACGCCACTGCGGCCGCGCTGGTGATCGGCCCGGTGTTCTTCCCGCAGACGTCCGGCACCGCGCAGATGCTGGCGTCGTTCCTGACCTTCGGCATCGCCTTCATCGCCCGTCCATTGGGCTCCGCGCTGTTCGGCCATTTCGGTGACCGTATCGGGCGCAAGTCAACCCTGGTCGCCTCGTTGCTGCTGATGGGTGTGTGCACCACACTGATCGGCTTGCTGCCGGGCTACGACAGCATCGGCGCCTGGGCCCCGATTCTGTTATGTGTGCTGCGTTTCGGCCAGGGCCTCGGGCTTGGCGGGGAATGGGGTGGCGCGGCATTGCTGGCGACCGAGAACGCCCCAAAGGGCAAGCGCGCCTGGTTCGGCATGTTCCCGCAACTCGGCCCGTCGATTGGTTTTCTGGCCGCCAACGGCTTGTTCCTGATCCTGGCCATGAGCCTGAACGACGAGCAATTCCGCAGCTGGGGCTGGCGCATTCCGTTCATCCTCAGCGCAGCGTTGGTGATGGTCGGCCTGTATGCGCGGTTGAAACTGCATGAAACCCCGGTGTTCGCCAACGCCGTGGCCAAGGAAGCACCGGTAAAAGTGCCGTTGGTGGAACTGTTCAGCCAGCATTGGTTGCCGGTACTGCTGGGCGCGGCGTCGATGGTGGTGTGTTATGCACTGTTCTACATCACCACTGCGTTTTCCCTGAGCTACGGCGTTTCCACCCTGGGCTACAGCCGCGAAACGTTCCTGGGCTTGCTGTGCTTCGCCGTGCTGTTCATGGGCCTGGCCACGCCCTTGGCAGCCTTGGCCAGTGACCGCTACGGGCGCAAGCCGGTGCTGATTGTCGGTGCCGTGCTGGCGATTCTGTCGGGCTTCACCATGGAACCACTGCTGACCCACGGTTCGACCTGGGCGGTGGCGTTGTTCCTGGCGCTGGAGCTGTTCCTGATGGGCGTGACCTTCGCGCCGATGGGCGCCTTGCTGCCGGAACTGTTCCCGACGCGCGTGCGTTATACCGGCGCTTCGGCGGCGTATAACCTGGGGGGAATTGTCGGTGCGTCGGCGGCACCATTTTTCGCGACCAAGCTGGTGGCGATGGGCGGGCTGAGTTATGTCGGCGGGTATGTGTCGGCGGCAGCGTTGCTCAGCTTGATCGCTGTGCTGTGCCTGAAAGAGACGCGGGATAATGATTTGACCAAGGTCGCCTGAAGCCGATCGTTCCCACGCTCCGCGTGGGAATGCCTCTTGTGACGCTCCGCGTCCCGCTTGGGGACGCAGAGCGTCCCGGGCTGCATTCCCACGCAGAGCGTGGGAACGATCGGGTTGGGTTTACAGCTCTACAACAACAGCCTTCGAAGCACGGGTCGCTTTAGCTCGGGCAGCCTCAATCGACTCATCCCGCGCCAACGCCACACCCATCCGACGCTGACCATTCACTTCTGGCTTACCAAACAGACGCAAGGCCGTGTCCGGCTCGCTCAAGGCGGCGCCGAGGTTGGCGAATGCCGTCTGGGTGGACTGCCCTTCCACCAGGATCACCGCCGACGCCGAAGGCCCGAACTGACGGATCAATGGAATCGGCAGGCCCAGAATCGCGCGCGCGTGCAGGGCAAATTGCGACAAGTCCTGAGAAATCAGGGTCACCAGGCCGGTGTCATGCGGGCGCGGCGACACTTCGCTGAACCACACCTGATCGCCCTTGATGAACAATTCCACGCCGAACAGGCCACGACCGCCCAGCGCCTCGGTGACCGCTTTGGCGACGCGCTCGGATTCCGCCAGGGCAATCGGGCTCATGGCTTGCGGCTGCCAGGATTCCTGGTAGTCGCCCTTCTCCTGACGGTGGCCGACCGGCGCGCAGAAAGTGGTGCCGCCGATGTGGCGCACGGTCAGCAGGGTGATTTCGTAGTCGAAGTCGATGAAGCCTTCGATGATCACCCGACCTTTACCCGCCCGCCCGCCTTCCTGGGCGTAATCCCAGGCTTTCTGCACATCGTCTGTGCTGCGCAGCAGGCTCTGGCCCTTGCCCGACGAACTCATCACCGGCTTGACCACGCACGGGAAGCCCAGGTCTTGCACGGCCTTGCTGTAGTCTTCGAAGGTGTCGGCGAAGTGGTACGGCGAAGTCGGCAGGTCCAGCTCTTCAGCGGCCAGGCGACGGATGCCCTCACGGTTCATGGTCAGCGAGGTGGCACGCGCAGTCGGGATCACGGTGAAGCCTTCGGCTTCCAGCTCCACCAGGGTGGCGGTAGCAATGGCTTCGATTTCCGGCACGATGAAGTGCGGTTTTTCCGCTTCGATCACGGCACGCAGGGCGGCGCCGTCGAGCATGTTGATCACGTGGCTACGGTGCGCAACCTGCATGGCCGGCGCGTTGGCGTAGCGATCCACGGCAATCACTTCAACGCCCAGGCGTTGCAGTTCGATTACCACTTCCTTGCCCAGCTCACCGCAGCCACACAGCAAAACGCGGGTCGCGGTTGGCGACAATGGAGTTCCGATTCGGGTCATCTCAGGTCCTCAGGGGAGCGGATCATGGGGAGAAAGGCCGGCATTTTACATGAACTGCAAAAATTGGCCTCAGTTGGCGACGGCCCGTTTGCGCAGACGCCACGCCATGATCAGCCACACCACTGTGACCCCGGCGAATTTCGACACCAACGCCGTGCCGGCCACCGCTGGCGTCAGCGCGCCGATCAGGCCAAAGAAGATAAAGGTATCAATGGGAATGCTCAGCGCCGAACTTATCCACAGGCGATCATGCAGCGGGCGCTTGGTGATGCTGAACACCAGCCAGTCAATGCACTCGGACACCGCAAACGCCGTGGCGCTGGCCAGGGCGATGGACGGGTCGGAGGTGATATACGACAGCACCAGCGCCGCCAGCATGGCGATGATCGCACCGTGGCCGAAGCGGGTTTGCACCATGTCGCGCAGGATAAACACCAGGCCACCCCAGGCGGACCAGATGACGTCAAGGTGCGGGGCGGTGGAGAAAGCGAAGTTAATCAGCACGACACTGCTGATGTAGGCGATCAGGAAGAACATAGCGCGGGAGACCTGTGGGCAGGGGCCACAGGGTACTTCACATTTTGAAATATGTCGTCTGGAAGGGCCTCTTCGCGAGCAAGCCCGCGCCCACACTTTGACCGTATTCCTACAGGATAAACACGATCAAATGTGGGAGCGGCCCTGCTCGCGAAAGCGGTCTATCAGGCACCCGACTTACCGGGCATCATCCACACCAACCCACTCGCCTTCGCCCGCTCATGGCACAACCCCAGCACCACACGGCGCTCGGCGTTGTCCATAAGGCTCCAGCGCGTAATCTCATCCACGGTGCGCTGGCAGCCGGTGCAAATATCGTCATCGTCTAACGCGCAGATGCTCACGCACGGCGAGCCGACAGGTCGTTCCAGCGGGTTCATTCTGCTTGCTCAGCCAAATCACGCGCATACCGCTGCGCGTTATGCACATAGTGCGCGGCGCTGGCTTCGAGCATGCGCTTCTGCGCCTCGGTCAGCTCGCGCACCACCTTGCCCGGCGAGCCCATCACCAACGAGCCATCGGGGATTTCCTTGCCTTCACCGATCAACGAATTGGCGCCGATGATGCAATGTTTGCCGATTTTGGCGCCGTTGAGGATGACCGCATTAATGCCGATCAAGCTGTAGTCGTCGACGGTGCAGCCGTGCAACATGGCGTTATGACCGATGGTCACACCAGTGCCCAGGGTCAGCGGATAGCCCATGTCGGTGTGCATCACGCTGCCATCCTGCACGTTGCTGTTCTTGCCGATCAGGATCAGTTCATTGTCGCCACGCAACACCGCGTTGAACCAGACGTTGGCGCCCTCCTCCAGCTTGACCTTGCCAACCAGCGTGGCATTCGGTGCCACCCAGCTTTGTGGATGCGTCTCGACGCGGGCGTCGCCCAGGCGGTATTTCATGGTTTGTCCTCACGGCTGGCCATTCAAGCGATGGCTTATATATTGATAAAGCTCTTGGGCGGCTGATGCAGGCTGATCTTGGCGTCGTCATAGAGCAGGTTGATCAGCTCGACAATCATGATCGCCGTCAGCCCCCAGATCTTGTACTCGCCAAACCGATAGCTGGGCACATACCAACTGCGGCCCTGGTAATCGATGCGGTGGGTATGTTCGCGCGGGTCCTGGCGGAAAAACTCCAGGGGCACGCTGAAGACGGCGGCGATCTCGGCATCATTGGCCAGGTATTCGACGTAATCGGGGATGACCCCGACATAGGGCGTTACACGGATGCCGTGCAAGGAGATCAAGGGACTCAACGGGCCGATGACCTCCACCAGGCCGGGGGGCAAGCCGATTTCTTCTTCGGCTTCGCGCAGTGCGGTAAAGATCAGGTCCGGGTCCTCGGGGTCACGCCGCCCGCCCGGAAACGCCACTTCGCCCCCGTGGGTCGACAGGCCGCTGGCGCGCAAGGTCAGGATCAGCTCAGGTTCGTCACTGCGGGTAATCGGCACCAACACCGCAGCCTCGGGGAAACGCCCGTCAGTCTCCAGCGTATGAGGGGTGTGATTGCTTACCCGGCGAAGTAGCTCGTCCAGCATGAGTCATCTCGGTCTGTTGGCTACCTTGCATCATGCACCAAAGCGTGCGGGTGCCCAACCCCAAAACCCGGTGCATGTCGCGAAACGACAACTTGCAGGGCCCTGCCCGTCAAGCCAAGATAGGCCGACTCTCCAGGAACCCCAGCATGAACTTCTGCAGCCAGTGCGGTAAACCGGTTACCCAGCGCATTCCCGAAGGCGACGCACGCCTGCGCTTTGTGTGTGATCACTGCTCGACCATTCACTACCAGAACCCCAATATCGTTGCCGGCACCGTGCCGGTGTGGGGCGATAAAGTGCTGCTGTGCCGCCGCGCCATCGAGCCGCGCCTGGGTTACTGGACCCTTCCAGCCGGCTTCATGGAGAACGGCGAGACCGTGGAACAGGCCGCCATGCGCGAAACCCTGGAAGAGGCCTGCGCCCGCGTGCACAACCTGAGCCTCTACACCCTGATCGATGTACCGCACATCAGCCAGGTGCATATTTTCTACCGCGCCGAACTGGTCGACCTGGACTATGCGGCAGGCCCCGAAAGCCTTGAAGTGAAGCTGTTCGATGAAGCCGACATCCCTTGGTCAGAGCTGGCTTTCCGCACGGTCGGGCGTACCTTAGAATGCTTCTTCGCTGACCGTCGGCAGCAACTGTTTCCGGTGCGCAGCGAGTCAGTGCCGCCAATGACGCGGCCGGCCAAATAACAACACTCCAGGCAGCACCTTTTCCCAGGGAATCCGTTTTAATGCGTTGGTTGCTCGCTCTTATCTGCCTGTCGTTCGCTAGCCTGTCTTTGGCCTCTTCGGTGGAAACCCTTGGCGGTAAACCTGTCGAAAAAGTCCTGGTGCTCAAGTCCGCCCATCAGTTGCAACTGATCAACGACGGCAAGCCGCTCAAGAGCTATCGGATCTCCTTGGGCAAAAACCCGAAAGGCACCAAGCAGTTCGAAGGTGACCGCCGCACGCCGGAAGGCTTTTATTGGATCGACTGGCGCAAGACCAGCGACCGCTTCAACCTGGCCATGCACATCTCTTACCCGAACATCAGTGACTCCGCCCGCGCGCGCCGCGAAGGCGTGAAACCGGGCAGCATGATCATGATCCACGGGACGCCCGACACCGAGGAATACCCGGAGCAGTGGTTCCACACCCTGGACTGGACCGACGGCTGCATCGGCATGCGCAACGTCGATATGCGTGAAGTCTGGAACCTGGTCAAAGACGGCACCATGATCGAGATTCGGCCGTAATCCGCGACCGTTCGTAAAATAATTCGAAAATAATTCCTGCCCTCGGCAGCGCCTGCCGGTGAATACCAGTTCACCGCGCGGGCTGTGCACTTGTGCGTGCCTTAAAGACCTCTCTAATACCACTTGATGCCAGGCACCATCAAAGCGCCTTTAAACCGGCACGCGCACCGTTTTGGCTGCATTGACATGGTATTTAAGTGGTATTAATTTCCGGCCATTACCGGGCGACAACACTCCAATAACCGCATCGGAAACTTCACAGATGAACCCTATCCTGACGCTGCGCCCCGACGACAAGCAATCCACGCCGCTGTACCTGCAACTGGCCCGCAACCTTGAAGCGGCGATCCATGCCGGCCAGTGGAAATCCGAGCAGGCATTGCCGTCGGAACGCGCCCTCAGCGAGCAGTTGAGCATTTCGCGAGTCACTGCCCGTAAGGCGCTGGAAGTGTTGTTTGCCCAAGGCCTGATCCGCCGCAGCCAAGGCTCTGGCACCTTTATCACGCCGCGCCTGGAGCAGCCGCTGTCACGCCTGTCGGGCTTCAGCGAAATGCTCCGACTCAAGGGCTTTGTGCCCAGCTCCCAGTGGCTGGAGCGCGATATCACCCCGCCAACCCACGAAGAGCTGATCCGCCTGGGCCTGTCGCCCAGCGACAAAGTGGCGCGCCTCAAGCGTCTGCGTAAGGCCGATGACACGGTCATGGCGATTGAAATGACCGCCATGCCCGCCGCTGTCTTGCCGCACCCGCAAGCCATCGGCAATTCGCTCTACGAATACCTGGAAAGCATCGGCAAGCCGATCGTGCGCGCCCTGCAACATATCCAGGCGATCAACGCCTCGGACGAGTTCGCCAAGTTGGTGGGCATTGCCCCCGGCACCGCCATGCTGCTGATGACCCGGGTCGGCTACACCGCCGACAACACGCCGATTGAAATCACCGACACCTACTGCCGCAACGACTACTACGACTTTGTCGCAGAGCTGCGCCGCCACGACTATAGCGCTGAACTGCGCCTCTAGAGAACTGCCCATGTCCGAAGACAACATCCTCACACCCGGTGGCTGGATTCGCGGCCGCCTGGTGCACGCACACGGCAAGGTCGTCGCCATCGAAGGCACGCCGTGCGACCCGGCTGAAAACGATTTGCCGTACCTGCTGCCGGGCTTTATCGACCTGCACGTACACGGTGGTGGCGGCAAAGACATCATGGAAGGCGTCGCCGCCTTCGAGACCATCACCCGCACCCACGTGCGGTTTGGCACGACCTCGCTGCTGGCCACCACCATGACCGCGCCGGTGGACGAAATCTCTCGTGTGCTCGGCCAGCTCGGCACCTTCTGCGAGCAGCGCCCCACCGGCAGCGCCCGTGTACTCGGCGTGCACCTGGAAGGGCCCTACATCAACCCCGGCAAACTTGGTGCACAACCCAACTTCGCCCACACTGCGCTGATGGCCGAAGTTGAAGCCTACCTGCGCCTGGCGCCCATCCGGGTGATCACCATTGCGCCGGAGATCGCCGGCCACGACACCCTGATCCGCGCGCTCAGCCAACGCGGTGTGCGCATGCAGATCGGCCACACCCTGGGCAGTTATGAAGAAGGCGTCGCCGCCCTCGCGGCCGGCGCTACCAGCTTCACGCATTTGTATAACGCCATGAGCCCGCTGCATCACCGCGAACCGGGCATCGTCGGCGCCGCCCTGGCCCACGCCAAATACGCGGAATTGATCCCGGATTTGCTCCACGTACACCCCGGCGCCATCCGCGTGGCCTTGCGCTCGATCCCGTGCCTGTACTGCGTCACCGATTCCACCGCCGCCGCCGGCATGCCCGATGGCGAATACAAGCTGGGCAGCCACACCGTCACCAAATGCCTGGGCGGCGTACGCCTGGCGGACGGCACGCTGGCGGGCAGCACCCTGACGATGGACCAGGCGCTGCGCAACCTGGTGAAAATCGGCCTGCCCATCAGCGAAGCCTCACAACGCCTGTCGCAATTTCCTGCGGATTACCTGGGCCTGGAAGAACGCGGGCGCCTGCAACCGGGCAGCTTTGCCGACTGCGTGCGCATGGACCGCTCCCTGCACCTCACCGACGTAATGGTCGAAGGAGAAACCATTGACTTCAAAAATGCTTGAAGAGGCCCTGGCCTCCTGTGACGCCGTCGCGGCGCAACTGCAACGCCTGCACCCGATGCTGGAAGAAGTCGCCGGGCGCCTGCGCCGCCAGCCGCCGCAAGTGGCGATGACCATCGCCCGTGGCAGTTCAGACCATGCCGCCAGTTACTTCGCCTACCTGGCCATGCAGCATGTGGGCATTCCGGTGGCGTCGTTGCCGATGTCGGTGGTGACCTTGTTGCAGGCGCCGCTGAAAGTCAGTGGCCAGGTCGCGTTCGGTTTCTCCCAATCGGGGCAAAGCCCGGACCTGGTCAACAGCCTGCGCCTGCTGCGCAAACGCGGCGCCTTGAGCATTTCGCTGGTCAACGCCGAAGAGTCGCCGCTGGAAGCCGCCTGCGAATTCCATGTGCCGTTGTGCGCCGGGCCGGAACACAGCGTGGCCGCCACCAAAAGCTTTATCGCCACCCTCAGCGCCAGCGCGCAGCTGATCGGCCACTGGAACCAGGACCTGTTGCTGCTGCAAGCCTGCCAGGCATTGCCCGCCGGCCTGCGTGAGGCCGCCACCCAGGACTGGCGCGCAGCGGTCGAGGCCCTGCGCGCCAGTCAGCGGCTGATTGTCATCGGCCGCGGCGCCGGTTTTGCCATCGCCCAGGAAGCCGCACTCAAGCTCAAGGAAACGTCGGCGATCCAGGCCGAAGCCTTCAGCAGCGCCGAAGTGCGTCACGGGCCGATGGCTTTGATCGACCAAGGCTACCCGTTGCTGGTGTTCGCCCCACGCGGTGCAGAGCAGGCCGGCTTGTTGAGCCTGGCCGCTGACATGCGCCAACGCGGCGCCCGCGTGCTGCTGGCCGCGCCGGACGATATCAGCGAGCGCGACCTGACCCTGACCCGCGCCGAACACCCAAGCCTTGACCCGATCCTGGCGATCCAAAGCTTTTACGTAATGGCTGCGGGCCTGGCTGAAGCGCGGGGGATGGACCCGGACCAGCCGCGTCACCTGAGCAAAGTTACCCGCACTCACTGAGTAGCGTTTTCCTGATGAGTACCGTGCCCATGTCTTACAACAATAATGAATTGACCCTAAGCGCCCCACTCAGTGGCCCGGTGCTGACCCTGGGCAACGTTCCCGACGAAGTGTTCGCCAGCGGCGCCATGGGCGACGGTATTGCCATCGACCCGCTGAATGACTGCCTGCACGCGCCCTGTGACGGGGTGATTATCCATGTCGCCCGCACCGGGCATGCGCTGACGATTCGCGCCGAAAATGGTGCCGAGGTGCTGATGCATGTGGGCATCGACACCGTGGAGCTGAATGGCGAAGGGTTTGCGCTGCTCGTGAAGGAAGGCGCACGGGTGAGTCAGGGCCAGGCGCTGGTGCAGTTTGATCTGGACCGTATCGCACGCCAGTGCAAAAGCCTGATCAGCCTGATCATTCTGACCAATGGCGAGCGCTTTGAGCTGCGGCCGGTAGCGGGAAAAACCGTCAAGGTGGGTGAGCCGTTGCTGCACATTGTTGCGCGCTCGGCAGCGCTGTCGCCGGCGGCTGTGGATAACTCGGTCACCGAAGTGCGCGCCAGCGTGCGCATTACCCACCGGGGCGGTTTGCATGCCCGCCCCGCCGCCCTGGTGCGCAAGACCGCGCAAGGGTTCAGCAGCTATGCAGAGTTGCACTTCGCCGGTAAGTCGGCGCCGTGCGACAGCCTGATTGGTTTGATGGGGTTGGGCATTGGTGAAGGTGATGAAGTGCGGATCACCTGTCGCGGCAAGGATTGCGAGGCGGCGTTGCAGGCGTTGGTGGCCGCACTCTCGGTTGCTGTGAGTGAAGAACACCACGCGCCGGTAGCCGTGGCACCGCGTCGAGTGAGCACCGAAGCCGGTGTGTTGCAAGGCGTGTGCGCCGCGCCCGGTCTGGTCTGCGGGCCGCTGTTTCGCCTCACCTGTATCGAACTGCCGCAAGACACGGGCAACCATGTCGCCGACGAACAACTGCAGCGCCTGGACACCGCGCTGGAGCACGTGCGCGGCGAAATCCGCATTACCCTGGAGCATGCACGGCAACGCAAGAATGTCGAAGAAGAAGACATCTTCGCCGCCCACCTTGCGCTATTGGAAGACCCCACGCTGCTGGACGCCGCAACCGGCGCCATCGAACACGGCAGCGCCGCCACCCACGCCTGGCGCGATGCAATCCAGGCGCAATGCGCCGTGTTGCTGGCCCTAGGCAAACCGCTGTTTGCCGAGCGCGCCAACGACCTGCGCGACCTGCAACAACGCGTACTGCGTGCACTGTTGGGGCAAGCCTGGCACTTCGAATTGCCGGCCGGTGCGATTGTCAGCGCCCATGAACTGACCCCCTCCGACCTGCTGCAATTGAGCGCGCAAAACGCCGTAGGCATTTGCATGGCCGAAGGCGGCGCCACGTCCCACGTCGCGATTTTGGCCCGCGGCAAAGGCTTGCCGTGTGTGGTCGCGCTGGGCGCCGAAGTGCTCGACGTGCCCCAAGGCCAACGCGTGGTGCTGGACGCGGCCAACGGTCGCCTGGAACTGGCACCCAGCGAGGCGCGCCACGCCGAAGTGCACCAGATTCGCGATGCGCAAACCCTGCGCCGCCAACAGCAACAGGCCTTCGCACAGGAGCCGGCGCGCACCACCGATGGCGTGAGCATTGAAGTCGCTGCCAATGTCGCCTCCAGCGCCGAAGCCCAAGCGGCCTTTGAAAACGGCGCCGATGGTGTTGGCCTGTTGCGCACCGAATTCCTGTTTGTCGACCGCCGCACCGCGCCGGATGAGCAGGAGCAACGCCAGGCCTACCAGGCCGTGCTGGACGCCATGGGCGACAAGTCGGTGATCATCCGCACCATCGACGTGGGCGGCGACAAACAGCTCGACTACCTGCCGCTGCCGGTTGAGGCCAACCCGGTGCTGGGCCTGCGCGGCATTCGCCTGGCGCAGGTGCGCCCGGACGTGCTCGACCAACAACTGCGCGCCCTGCTGCAAGTCAGCCCGCTGGAACGTTGCCGCATCCTGTTGCCGATGGTCAGCGAGGTGGATGAACTGCTGCAGATCCGCCAGCGTCTGGATGAACTCTGCGCGGAGCTGGAACTGACCCAGCGCCCGGAACTGGGCGTGATGATCGAAGTGCCCGCCGCCGCGCTGATGGCCGACCAACTGGCCCAGCACGCGGACTTCCTGTCCATTGGCACCAATGACCTGTCCCAGTACACCCTGGCCATGGACCGCGACCACGCCGGCCTCGCCGCCCGGGTCGATGCGCTGCACCCGGCCTTGCTGCGGCTGATCGCCCAGACTTGCGCGGGGGCGGCCAAACACGGGCGTTGGGTCGGTGTGTGCGGCGCCCTGGCGTCCGACCCGCTGGCCACGCCGGTGCTGGTTGGCCTGGGTGTGAGTGAACTGTCCGTCAGCCCGCCGCAAATCGGAGAAATCAAGGACCGTGTCCGCCACCTGGACGCGGCGCAATGCCGGCAATTGAGCCAGGGCCTGCTCGACCTGAGCAGCGCCAAAGCCGTTCGCCAAGCCTGTCAACACCACTGGCCGCTGAGCTGAAAACAACAAGAATAGGGAGACACGCCATGTACCAACACTTTATCGAAGGCTTGCAACGCCTCGGCCGCGCGCTGATGCTGCCGATCGCGATTCTGCCGATCGCCGGCCTCTTGCTGCGCCTGGGCGACACCGATCTTTTGAACATCGCGGTGATGCACGATGCTGGGCAAGCAATTTTCGCCAACCTGGCGCTGATCTTCGCCATCGGTATTGCGGTGGGTTTTGCCCGCGACAATAACGGCACGGCAGGTTTGGCCGGGGCGATTGGTTACCTGGTGATGATCTCCACGCTCAAGGTGATGGACACCACCATCAACATGGGCATGCTCGCCGGTATCGCCAGCGGCTTGATGGCCGGTGGGCTGTATAACCGCTTCAAGGACATCAAGCTGCCGGAGTACCTGGCCTTCTTTGGTGGGCGACGGTTTGTGCCGATTGTCACCGGGTTTTCGGCGGTCGCCCTGGGGGTGATCTTTGGCCTGATCTGGCCGCCGATCCAGCACGGCATCAACAGTTTTGGCGTGTTGCTGATGGAAAGCGGTAGCTTTGGCGCCTTCGTGTTTGGCGTGTTCAACCGCCTGCTGATCGTCACCGGCCTGCACCATATCCTCAACAACATGGCGTGGTTTGTGTTTGGCAGCTTTACCGACCCAACCACCGGCGCCATCGTCACCGGCGACCTGACCCGGTATTTTGCCGGCGACCCGAAAGGCGGCCAGTTCATGACCGGCATGTTCCCGGTGATGCTGTTCGGCCTGCCCGCCGCGTGCCTGGCGATGTACCGCAATGCACTGCCGGAACGCCGCAAGGTGATGGGCGGGATTTTCCTGTCGATGGCGCTGACCTCGTTTTTGACCGGCGTGACTGAGCCGATCGAATTCGCGTTTATGTTCCTCGCACCATTTTTGTACCTGATCCACGCGGTGCTCACCGGCCTGTCGATGGCCGTGACCAACATGCTGAATATCCACCTGGGCTTTACCTTCTCCGGTGGCTTTATCGACATGGTGCTCGGTTGGGGCAAATCCACCAACGGCTGGCTGGTATTCCCGGTCGGGTTGGCTTACGCGGTGATCTACTACAGCGTGTTCAACTATTGCATTCGTCGGTTCAACCTGAAGACACCGGGGCGTGAAGACATCCAGGTGGTGCAGGCTGAGGTGATGACCGATAACCAGCGGGCCAGTGCCTACATCCGCGCACTCGGCGGTGCAGAGAATTTGCTGAGTGTCGGCGCGTGCACTACACGTCTGCGCCTGGACATGGTGGATCGCAACAAGGCGGTGGATGCGCAGTTGAAAGCACTGGGCGCCATGGCTGTGGTTCGGCCGGGTAACGGCGGGAGTTTGCAGGTGGTCGTAGGGCCAATGGCCGACAGCATCGCCGATGAGATCCGCCTGGCGATGCCGTCGTTTGTTGCCAGTGCGCCGGTGGCCGCCCAGCCTGTGGATAAACCGGTTGCGGTGAATGTGCAGGAGGCCGAGAAGTGGCTGAATGCTTTAGGCGGCCGCACGAATGTGCGCCAGCTGGAAGCGGTGGCGATGACCCGATTGCGGGTGGAACTGGGGGATGATTCGGTGCTGTCTGAAGCGGACCTGACTGCGCTGGGTTGCCAGGGTGTGAGCCAGCTGGACAGCGGGGTTTGGCACCTGTTGATTGGTGACAAGGCCTTGGGGTTGGGTGAGGCTTTGGAGCGGTTGGTCGGTGGCCGCAAGGTCGGTGCCAGGGTTTAGAAATGTAGCGGCGGCTCTGGCCTCTTCGCGAGCAAGCCCGCTCCCACATTTTGATCGGTGCCCGACGTGGCAATGCGGTCAAATGTGGGAGCGGGCTTGCTCGCGAATGGGCCTCATAGGCACCCGATCACTTCTGTTCAGGCACCTCAACTAAATCCAACACCCGATCCACCATCAACTGGATACCCTCCAGCATCCGATGAATCCCCAGCACCGCATCACGCTGTGGACCGTCGATGTCAAAAGCCAAGTTGCCTGCAAGTGCTTGAAGTGCTGCCAGGTCTTGGGAGGCATTGGCGAGCAGGGTTTCGCTGTTCAGGTTGGGGAGTACGGAGAAGATTTGGTCGGTTTGTTGATCGCCTGCTAGGTGGGACGCAGCTTTAGGCATGGTTATATCAAGTCGTAAGTTGTCGCTGATCATCGTAAAACTCCATACAGAAATAGGCTCCTGGTGAAATTTTCAGGCTTGCAGTCCCGGTCGCCACATTGGCAGCGACCCGAGAAGACTAGTGCCGCCAGTTCCTAGGGACAACCTGAAAGCCCTGTAGGAAGTCTCCGAGACTGGAAGATATCGCAGGCAATAAAAAACCCGGTCCAAGCCGGGTTCTTTGTTTGTAATCTACGCCTAAGCAGATGCCGCACGCTGTTCGGCTTCGTAATGGCGAGTCTGGAAAGGCATCAGCGCTTGAGCCTTCAACCCCAGCCCCTCACTCAACCCCCAACACACCGCCAATTCATCACGACGGCTGCGCAGCGCAACAGCGCCTTGTGGTTGCACGTTGTGCTTGGCAGCAGAAGCCGAAAACAATTCAAGCGCCTTCAACGCTTCCATTACCCGGGAATCCGTCGCACATGAAAAGCGCGTGAAGCGCTCAAGCAAGTAACCTGCGCGACGAAGCTCCACCTCACTGGAATGCGCCTTCAGAAAAGCCCTCACCTCACCCACAAGGTTCGCGTCCGAGTACCAAACCGCTTTTGCTGCACAGACAAGCGCCGCGTCATCAGCCTGATTCAAAGGGCTTTTGACCAGCGTATCCAAGGCGGATGAGAGGACGGGCGCGTTAAAAGGCTTCGTCAACTTCAGTCTCCAGGTAGTCGTGCAGAATATTGGTCAGAATGGATCTAGGTGATTCTTTGTTGCCAACAGACATATCAATCGCCTGCAATGCCAATCGACGGAACTCAGTGGCAAGGATGAAGCCTGCCCTGAGCAACACCATGATGTCGCTTACGTTCTGATCCGTAGCTCTACCCAATTTGGAGATCGCAATATCGATAGGCGCAGCTATGTGCAGATGCAGTGCAGACTCGTGAGGAAATTCCTCAAGGGGAATACTTCGTTCCCAGTAGTCTTCGTGAAGCGGGCCAAATGCAGTGTTGTATTGAAGATCGTAGTTCAGCTCCATGACGCGGCCGGATTGCTCATCGAAAAATGCTTCTGGAAACTCCGCCAGCAATGTCCGTAGACGCAATGTGTCTCGAGTATTCGCGCAGTAAATCTCTGCATCCACATCAGTGGAAACTCGATGGTGCGTATACAAATGGACAGCACAGCCACCAAAGACAATAACCTTCACCGCGCCGGGCTTGGCGCCCTCAACCATCAACTCCACCTCGATGGACTTGAACATTGAAATCAAAGCCTGGCCCAGTGGGGTACTCGTATTGAGGCGAGGAGCGACGGTATCTGGAAAATCCATTATTAATCTCAAGCCGGTGCAGCATTGCCGAACGGGTCTTGAGTTCAAATCCCGATCACTGATTGGTCAGTGACCGAGGAAGGCTATTGAGGCGAGTTCCTAGGGACAACCTGAAAAGCCTGTGGGAAAGATCTGGGGCGCCTGTCCCGGCGCCATCGCAGGCAAGCCAGCTCCCACATTTTGAACGTATTCACAGATCAAACTGTGGGAGCTGGCTTGCCGGCGATTGGCCCTTGCAAACAACAAAAAACCCGCTGACCAAACTGGCCCAGCGGGTTTCTTGTTTCTGCAATCTGCGAATCAAAAATCCGCCAACTGCCACACCTCATACGCCGGTGTCTCATAGGGATGGCTCAGTTTCAACGCGGCTACAACCGCCACGATCAACTCATCCGCCACCACCAGCTCAACTTTCCATTCTTCAACCACTTCAACCTGGCCGACTTGCCCGATAAACGGCTGGCTGCCGTCCAACGCGCGAAATTGGCCCTGGCCCAGCACTTGCCAGGCGCAGCTGTCGTAGTCGCCGATGCGCCCGCCGCCAGCGGCGAAGACGGCGGTTTTCACCGTCTCCACATGGCTGTCGGGCACAAAGAAGCTGAGCTTGTACACCGCCTTAGTTCACCCACACGCGAGCGTTGCGGAACATGCGCATCCAGGCGCCGTCTTCGTTCCACTCTTCCGGGCGCCACGAGTTCTGCACGGCGCGGAACACCCGCTCCGGGTGCGGCATCATGATGGTCACGCGACCGTCGCGGCTGGTAAGGCCGGTGATCCCGCGCGGCGAGCCGTTCGGGTTGGCCGGGTAGCTTTCAGTGACCTTGCCGTGGTTATCGACGAAACGCATGGCCACGCAGCCGGACAGGTCGGCTTCCAGCAAGGCTTCTTCGCTGGAGAATTCAGCGTGACCTTCACCGTGGGCGATGGCGATCGGCATACGCGAGCCGGCCATGCCTTGCAGGAAGATCGAGTTGGACTCTTGCACCTGCACCATGGCGACACGGGCTTCGAACTGCTCGGAACGGTTACGCACAAAGTGCGGCCAGAACTCGCTGCCCGGGATCAGCTCGTGGAGGTTGGACATCATCTGGCAACCGTTGCACACACCCAGGGTGAAGCTGTCGTTGCGCTCGAAGAAGCCCTGGAACGCATCGCGCGCACGGCTGTTGAACAGCGCCGACTTGGCCCAGCCTTCACCGGCACCCAGCACGTCGCCGTAGGAGAAACCGCCGCAGGCCACCAGGCCTTTGAACTCATTGAGGTCAACACGACCGGCGAGGATGTCGCTCATGTGCACGTCGATCGCATTGAAGCCGGCGCGGTCGAACGCGGCCGCCATTTCCACCTGGCCGTTGACGCCCTGCTCACGCAGTACGGCCACTTGTGGGCGGATGCCTTTCTTGATGTAAGGCGCGGCGATGTCCTGGTTAACGTCGAAGCTGAGCTTGGTGCTCAGGCCCGGGTTGTCTTCTTCCAGGATCACGTCGAATTCCTGCTCGGCGCAGTCGGCGTTATCGCGCAGGCGTTGGATCTGGTAGCTGGTCTCGGCCCACTGGCGTTGCAGCAGACGGCGCTGGCCGGCAAACACGGTATCGCCGTTGAAGGAGATGTTGATTTCGCCGTTGTTGATCGGCTGGCCAATCACCGCCACGCAGTCGTCCAGGCCAGCGGCGCTGAATTGTGCGAGTACGTCCGGGGTAGCGTCCTGGCGAACCTGGATCACGGCGCCCAACTCTTCGTTGAACAGGATGCCGTTGATCTCGGCGGCATCCTCGGCAACGCTGTCGAGCACGATGTTCAGGCCGCAGTGACCGGCGAAGGCCATTTCCACCACGCTGGTCAGTAAACCACCGTCGGAACGGTCGTGGTACGCCAGCAGGTGGCCGTCGGCGTTCAGGCCCTGGATCACCGCGAAGAACGCTTTGAGGTCTTCAGCGTCATCCACGTCCGGCGCGTGCTTGCCGAGCTTGCCGTGGGTTTGCGCGAGGATCGAGGCGCCCATGCGGTTCTGGCCACGGCCCAGGTCGATCAGGATCAGGTCGGTGGTGCCCTTGTCCATGCGCAGCTGCGGGGTCAGGGTCTGACGGATGTCGGTCACCGGTGCAAAACCGGTAACGATCAGCGACAGCGGCGAGGTCACGCTCTTGTCGGTGCCGTCTTCGTTCCAACGGGTGGCCATGGACATGGAGTCCTTGCCCACCGGAATGGTGATACCCAGCTCGGGGCACAGCTCCATGCCGACGGCCTTGACGGTGTCGTACAGGCGCGCGTCTTCACCCGGGTGGCCGGCAGCGGACATCCAGTTGGCCGACAGTTTGATGTCGGACAGCTTGCCGATGCGGGACGCGGCGATGTTGGTGAGGGTTTCACCAATGGCCATGCGGCCCGACGCCGGAGCGTCCAGCAAGGCCAGCGGCGTGCGCTCGCCCATGGCCATGGCTTCACCGGTGTAGACGTCGAAGCTGGTGGCGGTGACGGCCACGTCGGCCACCGGCACCTGCCATGGGCCAACCATTTGGTCACGGGCAACCAGGCCGGTGATGGTGCGGTCGCCGATGGTGATCAGGAAGCTTTTGCTCGCCACGGCCGGGTGGTGCAGCACGCGTTCGATGCTGTCGGCCAGTTCCAGCGTGCTTGGGTCGAAGTCATCGCCCAGTTCGGCTTCACGTACCGCCGAACGGTGCATGCGCGGGGCTTTGCCCAGCAGCACTTCGAGTGGCATGTCCACCGGGCTGTTGCCGAAGTGGCTGTCGGTGACCGTCAGTTGCGGCTCGGCAGTGGCTTCGCCGACCACCGCGAACGGGCAACGCTCGCGTTCGCAGATGGCCTGGAAGCGCGCGAAGTCTTCAGGGCCGACGGCCAGCACGTAGCGTTCCTGGGATTCGTTGCTCCAGATTTCGTGCGGGGCCATGCCCGGCTCGTCGTTTGGAATGTTGCGCAGTTCGAAACGGCCACCACGGTCACCATCGTTGACCAGTTCCGGGAAGGCGTTGGACAAACCGCCAGCGCCGACGTCGTGGATGAAGCTGATCGGGTTCTTGTCACCCAACTGCCAGCAACGGTCGATGACTTCCTGGCAACGGCGTTCCATTTCAGGGTTTTCACGCTGTACGGAAGCGAAGTCCAGGTCCGCCGAGCTGGTGCCGGTGGCCATGGAGGAAGCGGCGCCGCCGCCCAGGCCGATCAACATCGCCGGGCCGCCGAGTACGATCAGCTTGGAGCCGACCAGAATCTCGCCTTTCTTGACGTGTTCTTCACGGATGTTGCCCATGCCGCCGGCCAACATGATCGGCTTGTGGTAGCCGCGCACTTCGTCGCCACGCGGGGTGGTGATGGACTGCTCGAAGGTACGGAAATAGCCGGTCAGCGCCGGGCGCCCGAATTCGTTGTTGAACGCGGCGCCGCCGAGCGGGCCTTCGATCATGATGTCGAGTGCGGTAACGATGCGCTCAGGCTTGCCGTACGGCACTTCCCACGGCTGTTCGAAGCCCGGGATCTGCAGGTTGGACACGGTGAAACCGGTCAGGCCCGCCTTTGGCTTGGCGCCACGGCCGGTAGCCCCTTCGTCACGGATTTCGCCACCGGAGCCGGTGGCGGCGCCCGGGAACGGGGCAATCGCGGTCGGGTGGTTGTGGGTTTCAACCTTCATCAGGATGTGCACCGGCTCCTGCACCGCGCCGTACTGGCGGGTTTCAGGGTCCGGGAAGAAACGCCCGGCGACGGAGCCGACGATGACCGAAGCGTTGTCCTTATAAGCCGACAGAACGCCTTCGCTGTGCATCACGTAGGTGTTCTTGATCATGCCGAACAGGCTTTTTTCCTGGCTTTCGCCGTCAATGTCCCAACTGGCGTTGAAGATCTTGTGACGGCAATGCTCGGAGTTGGCCTGGGCGAACATCATCAGTTCGATGTCGTGCGGGTTGCGCTTCAAGCCGTTGAAGGCGTTGACCAGGTAGTCGATCTCGTCCTCGGCCAGGGCCAGGCCCAGTTCGGTGTTGGCTTTCTCGAGGGCGGCGCGGCCACCGCCCAGCACGTCAATCGCGGTCAGCGGCTTGGGCTCGGCGTGGCTGAACAGACCGCCAGCCTGTTCCAGCTGGCTAACGATGATCTGGGTCATGCGATCGTGCAAGCTGCTGGCGATCAGCTCGGCCTCGGCATCGCTGAACTGGCCGGCGACGTAGAAAGCGATACCACGTTCCAGGCGCTGGATTTTTTCCAGGCCGCAGTTACGCGCGATATCACTGGCCTTGCTCGACCAGGGCGAGATGGTGCCGAACCGCGGCAGAACCAGGAACAAGCGGCCGTTTGGCTCTTGAACGGGAACGCTGGGGCCGTACTTCAGAAGGCGTGCGAGCACTTGCTGTTCGTCGGCGGTCAAGACGCCGGTAACGTCGGCGAAGTGAGCAAATTCAGCATACAAGCCTGTAACAGCTGGAACCTTTTGGCTCAGTTGCTCAAGGAGTTTGCTGTGGCGAAAGGCAGAAAGGGCAGGAGCGCCGCGCAGGATCAACATCTTCGGGACAGCCTCGGGAAGGGGGTGTGCTTTGAGGCCGTGCATTCTAGCGTAAACCGCCGCCAACGGCACCCGAAACGGCACGGCTGGCGGCTGCCGAACGTCAGTTGGCACGGATTGCACGCTATCGGGGCGTTTTCCAAGGCTTTGCGCGCAGTTATTTTAACCGTCACAAACCCTCGCCAACCCACGTTTCTGAGGGCTTCAGCCCGGTTTTGCGGGCGCTAGCAGACAAGTCCCCTGCTGTCGAGATATGGCGCCGAGGGTCGTTTGCGTATACTGCGCAGATGTTCTCCCCAACTGCTTTACGCCCGCGATACGCCAAATGGCTCATCGCAACCGGACTCTTCCTGATGCTCAGCGCCTGTGTTGATAAGCCCAGCACGCTCGAGCGAATCAAGGAGGATGGCGTATTGCGGGTGATTACCCGGAACAGCCCGGCGACGTATTTCCAGGACCGCAACGGTGAAACCGGTTTCGAGTACGAACTGGTCAAGCGTTTTGCCGATGACCTGGGGGTAAAGCTGGAAATCGAGACCGCTGACAACCTCGATGACCTGTTCGGCCAATTGGGTAAACCCAAGGGCCCGGTCCTGGCCGCCGCCGGCCTGGTCAGCAGCGAGCAGCGTGCGCAACAGGTGCGCTTCTCCCATCCGTACCTGGAAGTGACGCCGCAGATCATCTACCGCAACGGCCAGTCTCGCCCGACCACCCCGGCGGACCTGGTGGGCAAGAAGATCATGGTGCTCAAGGGCAGCACCCACGCCGAGCAATTGGCCGAGCTTAAAAAGCAGAACCCTGCGATTGAGTACGAAGAGTCCGACGCTGTTGAAGTGGTCGACCTGCTGCGCATGGTGGACGAGGGGCAAATCGACCTGACCCTGGTGGACTCCAACGAAGTCGCGATGAACCAGGTGTACTTCCCCAACGTTCGCGTGGCGTTCGACCTGGGCAATGCCAGCAACCAGAGCTGGGCCGTGGCGGCGGGAGACGACAACAGCCTGCTCAACGAAATCAACAGCTACCTCGACAAGGTCGAGAAGAACGGCACACTGCAGCGCCTTAAAGACCGCTATTACGGGCATGTCGATGTACTCGGCTATGTCGGTGCCTACACCTTCGCGCAGCATTTGCAGCAGCGCCTGCCCAAGTACGAAAAGCACTTCAAAGCCTACGCCAAGGAAGAGAAAGTCGATTGGCGCTTACTGGCAGCCATCGGCTATCAGGAATCGCTGTGGCAGCCGGCTGTCACCTCCAAGACCGGCGTGCGCGGCCTGATGATGCTGACCCAGAACACCGCCCAGGCGATGGGCGTGTCCAACCGTCTGGACGCCAAGCAAAGCATCATGGGCGGCGCCAAGTACCTGGCCAAGATCAAGGATGAGCTGGACGACAGCATCGCCGAGCCGGACCGCACCTGGTTCGCCCTCGCCGCCTACAACGTCGGCACCGGCCATCTGGAAGATGCGCGTACACTGGCCAAGCGAGAAGGCCTGAACCCGAACAAGTGGCTGGATGTGAAGAAGATGCTGCCGCGCCTGGCGCAAAAGCAGTGGTACAGCAAGACCCGCTACGGCTATGCGCGCGGCGGTGAGCCGGTGCACTTTGTGGCGAACATCCGGCGCTACTACGACATCCTCACGTGGGTGACCCAACCGCAGCTGGAAGGCAACCAGGTGGTCGATGGCAACTTGCACGTGCCGGGTATCGACAAGACCAAGCCGCCGGAAGACACCCCGCAGCTGTAAATAATCTCTATAAACACCACAAACCTAATGTGGGAGCGGGCTTGCTCGCGAAGGCGGTGTGTCAGGCTATATATCTGTAGCTGATACACCGCATTCGCGAGCAAGCCCGCTCCCACATTTTTGATCTGCGCCTGGCTTCAGAGGCCGGTGAGCAGATGCACCACGCCGCCGGTCAACACCATCACCCCCGGAACACCCGCGGCCTTCAGCGCCTGCGTATCCAAGCGCCCGGCATCCAGCAGTTGCACGCGCACCCGCGTCAGCGCCACGCGCTGCTGCGACTTGAGATTATCCGCGCCACCCAACGCATTCAGCATAGCGGCCGACAACAGACTCGGTGTCGGCGCCACCACCGTCTCGGCAATCAGATCCGGGGTCAGCGCTTTCCAGAACGCCCGCTGCAATTTCTCGAACATGCTCAGTGCTCCACGACAGGTGAGGTTTCAACGGTGGCTGCGTGATAGAGGCGCAGGGCCTCGCGCACTTGGGCCGCTTCTTCCAGGCCCAGCACCTGGCGGGCGATGATCTGGCAGTCGGCCAGGTCCAGCTCGCGCACGGTGGCCTTGATGGTCGGGATCAGCGGTACGCTCACCGACAATTCATCCACGCCAAGTCCCAGCAACACCGGCACCGCCAGCGCTTCCGACGCCAACGCGCCGCACACGCCAACCCACTTGCCATGCGCATGGGCGGCCTTGACCGTGGTGGCGATCAAGCGCAGCACCGACGGATGAAAACTGTCGGCCTGACTGGCCAGCCGGGGGTGGTCGCGGTCCATCGCCAGTGTGTATTGGGTCAGGTCATTGGTGCCGATAGAGAAGAAATCCACATGCGGCGCGAAAACGTCCGCCATCAACGCGGCAGCAGGCACTTCGATCATGATCCCCAGCTTCGGTAGCTCGCTGAGCCCCATTGCCAGCGCTTCTTCTTGAAGAATCTTGCGTGCCAGGTGCAGCTCCGACAGCAGGCTGACCATCGGCAGCATGATATGCAGCCGCGCCAACCCGGCACTCGCCAGGATCGCACGGAACTGCTCGCGCAATAACGCGGGGCGTTCCAGGCACAGGCGAATACCGCGCAAACCGAGGAAGGGGTTGGTTTCGCTCTCCATTGGCACGTAGGCCAATGGTTTGTCGCCACCGACATCCAGCGTGCGCACCACCAGATTGCGCTCGGTGCCCAGGGCGCGGGCGATGGCGCTATATGTACCGGCTTGCTCTTCGGGGCTCGGTGCGCGATTGCGGTCCAGGTAGAGAAACTCCGAGCGCAGCAGGCCGACGCCCTCACCGCCCAGGCTCAGCGCTTGCTCCACCTCCTGCAACGACGCGACGTTAGCCGTGACCTCAACGTGATGACCATCGCGTGTGGTGGCCGGCAAGGCCGCCTGTGCCACTTCGCGTTGACGGCGCAGCACCTGCTGATGGCGCGCCGCCTGCAGTTGTTCAATTTCAGCCAGGTCCGGGTCCAGGTGCAGCTCGCCCTTGTCGGCGTCGAGCAGTACCTGTTTGCCGTTGGCCAGCGTCAGCACTTGCACTGGCACACCGCAAATAGCCGGAAGACCCAGTGCCCGGGCGAGGATTGCAACATGGCTGGTCGCGCCGCCGCCGACCGTGACAAACCCCAGGACCTTGCGCGTGTCCAGGCTGGCGGTCTGTGACGGGGTCAGTTGCTCGGCGATCAGGATGGCTTGCTCAGGCAAGTCCCAGGCACGCTCCTCGACACCAAGGATCAGTTTAAGCACGCGCTGGCCGACATCCGCCAAGTCTGCCGCACGCTCGGCGAGCAGCGCGTTGCCCAGACCGTGGAATAACGTGGCGGTGTTTACCGTGGCGCGGTTCCATGCAAAGGCAGCGCTTTTGCCATTGGCCAGCAGGGCATGGGCTTGCTCCAGCAGGGTTGGATCCTCAAGCAACTCCTGATGGGCGCGGAAGATCTCCGCTTGGGCGCTGCCGGCGGCCTTGGCCTGCAAGGCTTGCAGCGCCTCGCTTGCCGCCAGCAGGCCACGCGCCAACACGGCTTGTTCGGTCGCCTCGCCTGCGCCCTCTTCAGCAATCTGCAGCTCAGGCTCGGCCACTTGCACCACCTGGCCAAACGCCGACCCGGGGGACGCACATACGCCCCGCAGCAAGGTCGCCGACGACACTGGCTCAACAGCCTCGACCTCCTCGGCCGGTGCCGCGATCGCCTCGCCACACCCTTGCGCCAGCAGCGCGACCAATGCGGCAATCGCGGCCTCGGCATCGTCACCCGCCGCACTCACCTGCAAGGTATCGCCCTGTACGGTTTGCAGCGCCATGATCGCCACCAGCGACTTGGCGTTAGCGCTCTGGGTTTGCTTGTGCAGGTAAATGCTGGAACTGAAGCCTTTCGCCGCCTGGGCAAAGACCGCCGCAGGGCGGGCGTGCAAGCCGTTGGTATTGGGCAAGGTCAGCGGCTTGGAAAACCGAGCATCGCCCTCCTCCTCAATGACTTCTTGAGCGCGCTCCCCCGGCGATAACCGCAACAGCGGCTGGCCGGCGTCCACCCCAACGCCGTCCTCGGCCAGCAGCGTAAACGGTTCGCCACTGACCACCAGCATCAAGGTCAGCAAACTGCGCGCATTGAGCGCCACGTAGTCGGCATCGAACTCAATCAGCGGCTGCCCGGCCTCCACCCGCTGGCCCTCCTGCACCAGTCGGCGAAAGCCCTGACCCGCCAGGTTCACGGTGTCCAGGCCGATATGCATCAGCACCTGGACGCCGTTGTCGTCGGTAACGCTGACCGCATGCCCACTGTCCTGGATATTGCTGATTACCCCAGCCAACGGTGCGCACAGGGTTTGCGAGGTGGGATCGATGCACAGGCCGTCACCGATCACGCGACTGGAGAACACCGGGTCGGGCACCTGATCCAGCGCCAGCAGCACCCCGGACAGGGGCGCCAGCAGTTCCAGGGGTTGAGTTGTGGTCATGACTTCACCTGCTGTTTGGTTCTGTAAAAATCATAGGGTGGATGTGAGTCCTGGGATGACGAAGATCAAATGTGGGAGCGGGCTTGCTCGCGAATGCGGTGTATCAGGCGACACATGTATTGGATGACCCACCGCTTTCGCGAGCAAGCCCGCTTCCACATTTAGTCCGCGTACATTTACAGATTTACTTCCACCAGTATTCGACCTGCACACCCACATTCGACCCATGCCGCGCCGTACCGTACGCGCCGGTGTCGGACAACGCCGAACCTGCCGCCAGTTCATTCGCCGCGCGCTTGGCCGCTTCGTTCCAGGTTGCATAGGTGTAGTACAAACGCACCTCTGGTCGCGCCCAGAAATCCGGGCCGTTGGGCGACCAGGTCGGGGCGAAGGTAAATTTGCTCAACTTGCGCGTACCACCGGCGGCCTCAACCTGATCGTGCCCAAGTTCGGTGACCAGTTTGAACTGCTCGCTGATGGCGTACGCCGGGCGCACGCCGATGGACATCCAGGTCTGGTCCTGGCTGCCAGGGCGAATGTCTTTCTGGTACACCGCCTCGATCTGCCCGCCGAAACGCGGGGTCACCTGCCAGTCAAAAAACTCCACGGCGCGGTAGCTTTTGCTGCTCTTGTCCAGCGCGGTGTCGCCGGTATAACCCAAGCCCGTGCCGGGCCCTTCGCCATACTGCAAGGCGAATTTGTTCTTACCGCCAAGGAAAGGTTTTTGCACGTGCTGCGCGGTGATTGCCCAACCGCTGTTGGCCTCACGCCCGCCGGCTTTTTCGATGTAGCTCAAGCCGAACTCCAGTTCACCGCCGGGGTTGGTCTTGAAGCCGGCGACGTTGAAGTCGTGACGGGTCGCGTATTCCTTCTGGTACAGGTTGTCCTTGCGCGAGAGGGCGTAGCTGTACTTGAGGTCACCGATCAACACGTCCTCGATACCGCCGCCGGTGGCGCTCTGGTTCCAGTAGTAGAAGTCGGAGATATGGATGTCGTTACGTTTGTAGTAACGCCGGCCGGCCCACAACGAACCGCCATTGAGGCTGGGCAGGTTGGACCACTGCGCATACATCTGCGGCATGCGCGCCGAGCCGTTGTCTTCACCCTGGAACTTCAGGGCGCGATCGTATTTGTTGTACAGGGACGCCATGGCATCGACGCTGAGCACCGAGCCGTCATCGAGGGTCAGCAGGTCCTGGCGCAATTCAAATTCAGCGTACTGCTCGCATTCGTTACCCAGGCGGTATTTGGATTGCGCGCCCGGCAGTTGGAAACACTGTTGCTTGCCACTGCCCGTCGACGTGCCCGCGCCACTGCGCAAGTAACCGGCAAATTCGAGGGCCTGAGCGGCAAAAGGGGCGGTGAGACACGACGCAATAAGGCCCAGCTTTATTGTTGTTTTCATGAAGCACTCCGATATTTTTATTATGTTTTGGTGAAGCGCCCCTGCACTCCCATACAGGGGTTCAAGCGGGTCTCAGTCCTTGAGGTGCAGCACAAACGATTCATAAGGTCGCAACACCACCGTGCTTGAACGCAACGCGCGGTCGGGGTAATTGCTGATCAGCAGGCGTTGCTCGTTCGCCGCGCTGATAACGCCTTCCGGCAGTTGGATTTCGCAGGGCTTGGCGTAGAAGTTGTTGAGGACCAGCAAGCGCTCGCTATCGCCTTCGCGCAGGTACGCCCAGACCTGGAGATGGTCTTGCAGCAGTTGGCGATAAACGCCCTTCTGGATCAGCGGCTCGTGGCGACGCAACGCAATCAGCGCGCGGTAGTGATGCAACACCGAATCAGGGTCATCCAGCTGGCGCTCGACGTTGATCTGCGCCGCGTTGGCCGGAATCCCGATCCACGGTTCACCACGGCTGAAACCGGCATTGGCCTGGGTGCTCCACTGCATCGGCGTGCGGCCGTTGTCGCGCGATTTCTGCATGATCGCCGCCATGCTCGACGCTTCGGACTCACCGGCATCGCGCTTGAGCCGGAAGATGTTCAGCGTCTCGACATCACGGTACTGATCAATCGTGTCGAACCCCGGATTGGTCATGCCCAGTTCTTCACCCTGGTACACATACGGCGTGCCCTGGAGAAAGTGCAGCGCAGTGGCGAGCATCTTGGCCGAGACCACGCGGAACTCACCGTCGTCACCAAACCGCGAGACCACCCGCGGCTGGTCGTGGTTACACCAGAACAGCGCGTTCCAGCCGCCACCGGCCTGCATGCCCAACTGCCAGTCGGAAAAAATCTGCTTGAGTTGCAGGAAATCGAAGTCGGCCTTTACCCACTTTTGCAGGTTCGGGTAATCCACTTTCAGGTGATGAAAGTTGAAGGTCATCGACAGCTCTTTCGACGCAGGATTCGAATAGCGGATGCAGTGTTCCAGGCTGGTGGACGACATCTCGCCGACGTTGATCAGGTCATGGCCTTCGAAGACTTCGCGGTGCATCTCCTGCAGGTATTCGTGCACGTGCGGGCCATCGGTGTAGAAGCGCCGGCCGTCGGTGTTGTCTTCGGGGAAATCGGCGGGCTTGGAGATCAGGTTGATCACATCCAGGCGAAAACCGCCCACGCCTTTGTCACGCCAGAAGCGCATCAGCTTGAACACTTCGGCACGCACTTTGGGGTTGTCCCAATTCAGGTCAGCCTGGGTGTGGTCGAACAGGTGCAGGAAGTACTGGCCGGTTTGAGCCTCGTATTCCCAGGCCGAACCGCCGAACTTGGACTCCCAGTTATTCGGCTGGTCGCGCCAGATATAGAAGTCGCGGTACGGGTTGTCGAGGCTGCTGCGCGCCTGCTGGAACCACTCATGCTCGATGGAGGTGTGGTTGACCACAATGTCGAGCATCAGCTTGATGCCGCGCTTGGCCGCTTCGCTGATCAACAGGTCGCAGTCGGCCATGGTCCCGTAGCTGGGGTCGATGGCGTAGTAGTCGCTGATGTCGTAGCCGTTGTCGCGTTGCGGCGAGCGCAGGAACGGCGTGATCCACAGGCAATCCACGCCCAACCACTTGAGGTAATCGAGTTTGTCCACGATGCCCAGCAGGTCACCGGTGGGATTACCCGCGTGGCTGTGAAAGCTTTTCGGGTAGATCTGGTAGATCACCGAGTGTTGCCAGTCTTGCATGGTGGACTCCTTCAATTAAGTTGTGTGTTGGCTTTGAGGGCCTCATCGCGGGCCAGCCCGGCTCCCACTTTGATGTGTGAACACATTCAAATGTGGCAGCTGGCTTGCCTGCGATAGCGATCGATCAAGCGACGCGATACCCCGGCCGCACAATCTTCAGGCTCAACGCACAGGTCAGAACAAATGGCACCACCATCGCGATGACCATGCCGATGACAAAAACCGGGATGTACTGCGGAAGAATCGAGATAAACGCCGGCAAACCACCGACGCCGATGGCCGAGGCGGTCACCTTGTTCAACGACAGGAAAATGCTGCCCAGCGCCGAGCCCAGCAGCGCGGCATAGAATGGAAACTTAAAGCGCAGGTTCACCCCGAACATCGCCGGTTCAGTGATACCGAAGTAAGCGGAAATCGCCGAGGTGGAAGCCATGCTTTTGTCCCGCGCGTTGCGGGTCATGTAGAACACGCCGAGCGCAGCGCTGCCCTGGGCCAGGTTGGACATCACGATCATCGGCCAGATAAAGGTGCCGCCCTGGGTCGAGATAAGCTGCAGGTCCACGGCAAGGAACATGTGGTGCATGCCGGTGATCACCAGCGGCGCATACAACAGGCCGAAAATCGCTCCGCCGACCATCGGCGCCAGGTCAAACAGGGTGACTACACCCTCGGTGATCAGGATGCCGAGGTGGCGGGTGACCGGGCCGATGACTGCCAGGGCCAACACGCCGGTGACGACGATGGTGGTGATGGGCACAACGAGCAGTTGAATCGCATTCGGCACCCGTGCGCGCAGCCATTTTTCAATCACGCTCATCACGTAGGCCGCCATCAGGATTGGCAGGATCTGCCCCTGGTAGCCGACCTTTTCGATCTTGAACCAGCCGAAAATATCGAAGTAAGGCAGGCTCTGGCCGTCGAGCCCGGCGACTGCCTTGCCGTAGTTCCACGCGTTGAGCAGATCCGGGTGCACCAGCATCAGGCCGAGCACGATGCCGAGGATTTCACTGCCGCCAAACCGCTTGGCCGCCGACCAACCGACCAGCGCCGGCAGGAACACGAACGAGGTGTTGGCCATCAGGTTGATCAGGCTCCACAAGCCATCCAGGTTTGGATAGGCCTCCAGCAGCGTCTTGCCCTCGATGAACATGCCTTTGGCGCCCATCAGGTTGTTCACGCCCATCAGCAGGCCGGCAATGATCAGTGCGGGCAGGATCGGCATGAACACGTCAGAAAATACGCGCACCAGACGCTGCATCGCGTTGGTCTTGTCGGCGCCCTTCTTCTTCACGTCGGCAATGGTGGCGGCGGCGAGGCCGGTCTGTTCGCGCAGGGCGGCGTAGACCTTTTCCACTTCACCCGGGCCGATCACCACTTGGAACAAACCACCGGTGAAGAACGAGCCTTTGACCAGATCGACCTGGTTCAACGCACTGCTCTTGACCAGGCTCGGGTCCTTGAGCGCGAGGCGCAGGCGCGTCACGCAGTGGGCAGCTTGCTCAAGGTTGTCGCTGCCTCCGAGGTTCTCGAGAATCTCGCGGGCGATATTCGAATAATCGTGGCTCATGCTTGGTATCCACTTTGATTTTTTTATTTGGGGGCAGTCATTGGCAGCACGCCGAGGGCAAAAATACTCGTCTGTACGAGTTAAAGCAATAACTCGTCTGTACGAGTTAGGAAATGTTTATTTTTCTGAGTTTGAAGTCAGACATTTCTCTTATTCCACGTGGGTCCAATGGACAAAGCCCACCTCTGCCACTAAGGTTCCTGCCTCGAACACCGTTCACCCTTCATCACGTCGGGCACAGAGCCATCGCTATGAGCAAATACAACCAGATCTATACCGATCTGCTTGCCAACATCACCACTGAACGCCTGCAACGCGGCACGCGCCTGCCCTCCGAAACCGAACTGATGGACGCCTATCAAGCCAGCCGTGGCACCGTGCGCCGCGCTATCGAGCAGTTGCAGGAACGCGGGTTTGCGCAAAAAATCCACGGCAAGGGCACCTTTGTGTTGTCGCCCAACCCCATCGAGTTCCAACTGGGCGGCATCGTCAGCTTCCACGAAACCCACGCTGACCTGGGCGATGACGTACGCACCGAAGTCGTCGACTTCAGCCAGTTCCCGCTGGAAGGCTCACTGCTGCAACACATCGAAGCCGAGCCCGGCACGTTGATCACGCGTATCAAACGGATACGGCGTATCGGCGGCAAACGGGTGATTCTCGACATCAACCATTTCGTCGCTGACCTGATCCCAGGCCTGGACCGTGACATCGCCGAGCAGTCGATCTACGCGTTTATCGAGCAGACGCTGGAGCTGCAAATCAGCTACGCCCAGCGCACCATCGAAGCGCTGCCGCGCAGCAAAGACGACCAGGCGCATCTGGATCTGGATGGGCAAAGCCATGTGATTGTGGTGAGCAACCAGACGTTTTTGCAGGATGGGCGGCAGTTCGAGTACACCGAGTCACGGCATACGTTGGATAAGTTTTACTTTTCGGATATCGCCCGACGTTGAAGCAAGAAAGGGTGAGTGCCGTGAATATTCCAAACAAATGGCGTGAACAGTTCCCGCAAGCACTGATTGAGCAACAAGCCATTGGTGAATCACGGGCTGACGTGTTTCGCCTGCGCCAGAGCGGTAGTGCGGACCTGTTCCTGAAGGCCGAGCCCGTGGAAGAACAGGGTGAACTTGCGGACGAAATCAAACGCCTTCGCTGGTTACAACAGGTTAATTTGCCTGCACCCGTTGTGCTGGATGCGCTGACAGACAACCACCACCACTGGCTATTGATGACCGCCGTACCGGGGCGGGATCTGGCCAGCGCCACCACGCTGTCCGCCGCCCAGACCATCGACATCCTGGCCACCGCCCTGCTTAGATTGCACCAAGTCCCCATCGCGCAATGCCCCTTCGATCACGCCCTCAAGTCGCGCATCGCACGCGCACAGCAGCACGTCAGTGCCGGGCTGGTCGATGAGACCGACTTCGACGACGAACGACTCGGGCGCAGCGCCGAGGATGTACTCGCCGAACTCATGTCCACCCAGCCAAACACCTATGATCCAGTGGTGGCCCACGGTGACGCCTGCCTGCCGAACTTCATGGCGCAAGACGGCCGCTTCAGCGGTTTCATCGACTGCGGGCGCCTGGGCGTCAGCGACCGTTATCAAGACCTGGCGCTGGCGGCACGTAGCATCGAGCGTAACCTTGGGCTGGAATGGGTAAAGCCATTTTTTGAGCGTTATGGGGTTGAGCCTGATGAGCAGCGCGTGAGGTTCTACTGCTTGTTGGATGAGTTTTTCTGAAAACTCACCCCACGGCATCTCATACTTATCGGAGTCAAAACATGAAGAATAACGCCATGTGCACGAGAAGCTTGCTGCTGAGTTTTTGCGCTGTGTTACTGGTTGGCTGCACAGGCAGAGGCTTTCAACCGCCGCCGCCGGAATTTACCAATTGGAAGAAGGCCGGGATGTCTGAAAAGGACGTCAAGAGCGCGATGACCGCCTGCGGCTATATCAACCTCACAGGGACGGGGGACACGACGCCGATTGACCAGGTACTCACGCAGTTTTATTGCATGAAAGACGCAGGTTTCAAGCGCACCGATAACATTGACCTGTGCAAGGAAGGCCGCATCGGCGAATCACCGGTGTGCGAAGGCCGCCGGTAATCCACGATCTACGCGGGCTGTACAGCATCGCTGGGATGTCGGCGCTAGCAGCGCTGGGCAGTGGCGCGTTGTTGACCGCCAACATCAGCGAGCCAGGGGGCCCCAAAAAGCCAAAAGCCCGCAATTAAGCGGGCTTCAGGTTATTTTTTGCTAGTGGGTCCCGGGTAATGCCGGGCGTACCATTATTCCCACTCAATCGTCGCCGGCGGCTTGCTCGACACGTCGTACGTCACGCGCGAAATGCCTTCGATCTCATTGATGATACGACCGCTGACAGTTTCCAGCAGTTCGTACGGCAGGTGTGCCCAACGTGCGGTCATGAAGTCGATGGTTTCTACGGCACGCAGGGCCACAACCCAAGCGTAACGACGGCCATCGCCTACAACCCCAACCGATTTCACCGGCTGGAACACCACGAACGCTTGGCTGACTTTGTGGTACCAGTCGGCTTTGCGCAGTTCTTCGATGAAGATGTGGTCGGCGCGACGCAGCAGGTCGGCGTATTCCTTCTTCACTTCACCCAGGATGCGCACACCCAGGCCCGGGCCTGGGAATGGGTGACGGTAGACCATGTCGTACGGCAGGCCGAGTTCCAGGCCCAGACGGCGGACTTCGTCCTTGAACAGTTCGCGCAGCGGCTCTACCAGCTTGAGGTTCATTTCCTCAGGCAGGCCACCCACGTTGTGGTGGGACTTGATCACGTGGGCCTTGCCGCTTTTGGCGCCAGCCGACTCGATCACGTCGGGGTAGATGGTGCCCTGGGCGAGGTACTTGATGTTGTCCAGTTTGTTGGACTGGGCATCGAAGACGTCGATGAAGGTGCGGCCGATGATCTTGCGCTTCTTCTCTGGGTCGGACTCGCCGGCCAGGTTATTCAGGAACTGCTCTTCAGCGTTGGCGCGGATCACTTTGACGCCCATGTTCTCAGCGAACATGGCCATCACTTGCTCGCCTTCGTGCAGGCGCAGCAGGCCGTTGTCGACGAACACGCACGTCAGCTGGTCGCCGATGGCTTTGTGCAGCAGCGCGGCAACCACGGAGGAGTCAACGCCGCCGGACAGGCCGAGCAGCACGTTGTCGGTGCCGACCTGGGCACGCACGTTGGCGATCGCGTCTTCAGCGATTTTCGACGGGGTCCACAGGGCTTCACACTCGCAGATGTCGAGGATGAAGCGCGACAGGATGCGACCGCCTTGCTTGGTGTGGGTCACTTCCGGGTGGAACTGCACGCCGTAGTAGCCGCGCTCGTCGTTGAACATGCCGGCGATCGGGCAGCTCGGGGTGCTGGCCAGGATGTGGAAGTCTTCCGGCATCTTGGTGACCTTGTCACCGTGGCTCATCCATACGTCGAGGCCAAACAGGCCGTCGGCGTCGATGTGGTCTTCGATGCCGTCCAGCAGGCGGCTTTTGCCGACCACGTCGACACGGGCATAACCGAATTCACGCAGCTCGGAACCTTCAACCTTGCCGCCCAGTTGCTCGGCCATGGTCTGCATGCCGTAGCAGATACCGAAGACGGGCACGCCCAGTTCAAATACGGCTTGCGGGCAGCGCGGGCTGTTGGCTTCGTGCACGGACTCGGGGCCACCGGCGAGGATGACGCCTTTAGGTGCGAATTCGCGGATCGCTTCGTCGTCCATGTCGAACGGGTGCAGTTCGCAGTACACACCGATTTCACGCACGCGGCGGGCGATCAGCTGGGTGTACTGGGAACCGAAGTCGAGGATCAGGATGCGGTGGGCGTGAATGTCGAGGGCCATAGGGTCAGTCTCGTCTATGCAATTCGGTGAAGAAAATCAGAAACAACTCGGGGCTGAATAAAACAGCCCCGGTTACTTAACATTTTGCTGAAAGCATCAACCTACACGGTAGTTTGGCGCTTCCTTGGTGATCTGCACGTCGTGGACATGGGATTCAGCCATGCCGGCGCCGGTAATCCGCACGAACTCTGGCTTGGTGCGCATTTCTTCGATGTTGGCGCTGCCGGTGTAGCCCATCGAGGAACGCAGGCCGCCCATCAGTTGATGGATGATCGCGCTGAGGGTGCCCTTGTAAGGCACACGGCCTTCGATGCCTTCCGGAACGAGCTTCTCGGCGCCTGCCGAGGAGTCCTGGAAATAGCGGTCGGAAGAGCCTTGCGCCTGGGACATGGCGCCCAGCGAACCCATGCCGCGGTAAGCCTTGTACGAACGGCCCTGGAACAGTTCGATCTCGCCCGGCGCTTCTTCAGTACCGGCGAACATCGAGCCCATCATCACGCAGGAGGCACCGGCAACGATGGCCTTGGACAGGTCACCGGAGAAACGGATGCCGCCGTCCGCGATCAACGGAACGCCAGTGCCTTCAAGGGCAGCGGCGACGTTGGCGATAGCGCTGATTTGCGGCACGCCCACACCGGCGACGATACGCGTGGTGCAGATCGAACCAGGGCCGATACCGACCTTGACCGCATCGGCGCCGGCTTCGGCCAGGGCCTTGGCGGCTGCGCCGGTGGCGATGTTGCCGCCGATCACCTGCACGTCAGGGAAATTCTGTTTGACCCAGCGAACGCGGTCGATCACGCCTTTGGAGTGACCGTGGGCAGTGTCGACCACCACCACGTCAACACCGGCAGCGACCAGGGCCGCAACGCGGTCACCGGTGTCTTTACCGGTGCCGACTGCCGCGCCAACACGCAGACGACCTTGGTCATCCTTGCTGGCCAGCGGGTAGGCCTTGGCTTTTTCGATGTCGTTGACGGTCATCATGCCTTTGAGGGCAAATTTGTCATCGACGATCAGCACGCGTTCGATACGGTGCTTGTGCAGCAGCTCGCGCACATCGTTCTTGTCGGCGCCTTCCTTGACCGTGACGAGACGCTCTTTAGGCGTCATCACTTCGCGGACGGTGACTTCAAGGCGGTTCTCGAAACGCACGTCACGGGAAGTGACGATGCCGACCAGGTCGCCATCGTGCAGCACCGGAACGCCGGAGATGTTGTGCAGGCGGGTCAGGTCGAACAGGTCACGGACGGTGGCGTCGGCTTCGATGGTGATCGGATCTTTCACCACACCGGCTTCGTAACGCTTGACCTTGCGCACTTCGGCAGCTTGCTGCTCGATGGTCATGTTCTTGTGGATGATGCCGATGCCGCCTTCCTGAGCCATGGCAATTGCCAAACGGGCTTCGGTGACGGTGTCCATGGCAGCAGAAACCAGGGGAATATTCAGCTCGATGCCACGGGTTAGGCGGGTCTTGAGACTGACTTCGTTAGGAAGTACCTCGGAATAACCGGGCACTAGGAGAATGTCGTCGAATGTCAGAGCTTCTTGGCTGATACGCAGCATCGCGGGGGCTCCCGAGCGGGAAAATGGAAGCGCGCCATTATATACATGCACCCCGTCAGGCTCAATGTAAAACTCTGACAAACTTGGTAATACTGATAGATGGATTAAAGCTCGACTTTGACCCAACTCATCTTCTGGTCCAACCAATCGGCAAATTCGTCGATAAAGCTCTGCTTGAACCCCGCCTCCGCCCAGTTGTTGAAAATGAATCCCAGGTTGGAAAACCCGCATTCCTGCAGGAACAGAAACCCGTTGATGTCATCTTCATGCCCACACAGCGGGCAGGTGAAATTGTCGGTGTGACCGGGCATCCAGTCTTCCAGGCTTTCGAACAGCGCCTCGCCGACTTCCTTGAGGCATTCCGGGCAGCCGGCCTCTTCGAGAAAGCCTTTGGCCGGGGTATAGATGCAGCGCTTGTAGATGATCTCGAGGCCGTTGATCGGCTCGTTGAACGGCAGCGCTTCGGGGTGCAGCACCACGGCGCGGGCGCCATCGGCCAGGGCGTAAGCCATGCGGTTACCGGTGCGGCCACAGGTGGTCAGTTCTTCCTTGATGATGTTCTTGCGCACCAACCAGCGCACAATCGCCCGCGCGCGGGGTTCGTGGACGGGCAAGGTGGAGATTTTCGGGACAAGGATACTTTGCGAGTTCATGAGAGTCCTGCGGTGTGGCTACTGGCCTCATCGCGGGCAAGCCCGCTCCCACATTTGACTGCGTTCACAAATCAAAAATGTGGGCGCCGGGCTTGCCCGCGATGAGGCCCTGAAGGCTGGCAGCTTAATCCCTGCCCCACACAGGTCAAGTGCTCAAGTACCGCCCGATCAACGCAATGCCACTGGCCAACACCAGCCACGTCACCAGCCTTACAAAGGCTTCACGGGACATGCGCATCGTCAGCCGGCGCCCGCACCACAGCCCCAGCGCCATCGCCGGCAACAGGCACAGCGCCAATATCAACAGCGGCACGTCAGCATACACCCCGGCAATCAGAAACAGGCTCAGGCGCACCACCGTGCTGCAACTGATCAGCGCACTTTGCGTGGCGCGCGCCGCGTCCTTGGGTAAACGGCTGTTCAGGTAGATCGCATATAAAAAGCCGCCACTGCCAAACAACGCACCAAACAGCCCGCCGACGGTGCCCATGGGAATCGACCAACCTTTGGAAAGTTGTGTGGGCCGCGCCTTCACCGACAAGCTGTAGATCGCATAGACGCTGATAAACATGCCCATCAGCAGCAGCAACAGATCCGAATGCAGGTTGAGCAAAAAGATCACGCCTAGCGTGCAACCGATTGCCATGCACGGCAGCAACCGCAGCAGCTCGGGCTTGTTTACATCTCGCCGCGATTGCAGCAGGTTGCCAAAGGCGGCGACAAAATCCAGCAGCACCAGCAGCGGAATGATCTTCGACAGTGGCATAAACACGATCAGGATCGGCCCCGCCACCAGCGCCGTGCCAAACCCGGCGATACCAAACACGACGTAGGCCACCACCACGCCGAGGCCGATCACCAGCCAATCAACACCGCCAAACGACCACTCACTCATCAGCTCAACCGGGCTCATGGGCACGTCCTTGTAAAGAGAAGGCCACCACTTTAGCCATCGTCGAGTGTTGCGACTAATATCTTCAAAGCCCTCCACCCATCTCGAAAAGGCATGACGTGTGATCTCCACTCGCCAACTGCGCTACTTCGTCGAAATCGCCGACAGCGGCAGCTTCAGCGCTGCGGCCGAGCGCCTGTTCGTGGCGCAATCAGCCCTGAGCCGACAGATCAAGGAGCTGGAAGCCCAGCTGCAAACCCCCTTGTTCGAACGCACCGCGCGCCACCCTCGGCTGACGGCGGCCGGTGAAGCCTTCTACCCTCGGGCGCGCAACCTGCTGAGCGAGTTGCTCAAAGCCGGTGAAATGGCGACGCAGGTGGGTAAGGGTAAACTTGGCACGTTACGCCTGAGCCATTCGAGTACCGTGCCGATGAGCGGGCCATTGCTGCAAGGCATCAGCACCTGGCTGGCGCGCTGCCCCGGCGTGTCGATGGATATCGTCAAACTGTCCTCTGAAGCACAGCTGGAGGACATTGCCGACGGTCGCCTGGACGTCGGGCTATTGCGCTTGCCGGTGTTGCGCCAGCGCGAAGGTGTGCGTGTGACGCCTTTATATAGCGAACAGCTGTTGCTCGCGGTGCCGCCGGATCACCCGTTGGCGCACCGCGACACGCCGGTGGAATTGGTGCAGCTCAGGGACGAAGCGTTTATCTCTGTCCCTCACCCCCAACGCGGCGGCCTGAGTTATCTGTCAGCCGAATTGTGTATGCGTGCCGGCTTTTTCCCCAAGGCTGCGCGGGTGATGTCGCGCAAGACCACCCAGCTGCAATTGATCCAGGCCGGCTTCGGCATTGCCTTGTTACCAAAATCCATGCAGGCCATCGCCCCCGCCAACGTGCACTTTTTGCCCCTGGCCGACCCGGACTGCCTCAGTACCGTGGCGCTGGCCTGCGCGCAAACGCCGAGCGCGCTGGTCGAGCAATTCTGCCAAACCTTGCACGAATGCCTATAAACTGCCGCCCATGATTAAAGATCCTTTTGCCCGTCTGGGCCTGGACCGCGAAGTCCTGACTGTCAGCCAGCTCAACGGCCGCGCGCGGGTGTTGCTGGAAGACGTGTTCACCAATATCTGGGTCGAAGGCGAGATCTCCAACCTCGCCCGCCCGGCCTCCGGCCACGTGTATTTCACCCTCAAGGACAGCGGCGCCCAGGTGCGTTGCGCGTTGTTTCGCAACAATGCCGCCAGGGTGCGCCAGGCATTGAAGGACGGCCTGGCGGTCAAGGTGCGCGGCAAGGTCTCGCTGTTCGAGGGCCGTGGCGACTACCAGTTGATCCTCGACACCGTGGAGCCTGCCGGCGATGGTGCGCTGCGCCTGGCCTTTGATGCGCTGAAGGAAAAACTCAGTGCCGAAGGCCTGTTCAGCGCCGAACGCAAGGTGCCGTTGCCGGCGCACCCGCGGCGCATCGGCATTATCAGTTCGCCGACCGGCGCGGTAATCCGCGACATCATCAGCGTGTTTGGCCGCAGGGCGCCGAACGTTGAACTGACACTGATCCCTACGGCGGTACAAGGCCGCGAAGCCGTGTCGCAGATTGTGCGCGCCCTCAAGCTGGCCGATGCGCGAGGCTTCGATGCGCTGATCCTGGCCCGTGGCGGTGGTTCGCTGGAAGACCTGTGGTGCTTCAACGAAGAAGCCGTGGCGCGTGCCGTGGATGCCTGCGTGACGCCGATCGTCAGTGCCGTCGGCCATGAGACCGATGTGTCGATCTGCGACTTCGTCGCCGACGTGCGCGCGCCGACCCCTTCCGCTGCCGCCGAATTGCTCGCACCCGACGCCAGCCACCTGGTGCGCCAGGTCGAAAACCTGCACCGCCGGCTGGTGATGCTGATGCGCAATCGCCTGAGCCACGACCGCCTGCGCCTTGAGGGCATGGCTCGGCGCCTGCGCCACCCGGGCGAACGCCTGCGCCAACAGGCCCAGCGCCTCGACGACCTGGACATGCGCATGCGTCGCGCCTTCGAGCGCAGCCTCAATACCCGTCGCGAACGCTTGATCCGCCTGGAAACCCGCCTCGCCGGCCAACACCCCGGCCGCCAGTTGGCCCTGCTGCGCCAACGCCTGGACAGCCTCGCCGAACGCCTGCCCCGCGCCATGCGCGAAGGCCTCAAGGCGCGCCGTCTGCAACTGCAAAGCCAGGTGCAGACGCTGCAAGTGGTCAGCCCGCTGGCGACTCTCGGCCGGGGTTACAGCATCCTGCTCGACGAGCGTGGCCAGGCGATCCGCAACGCCGCGCAAACCCATACCGGCCAGCGCCTGACCGCACGCCTCGGTGAAGGCCAACTGCAGGTGCGGGTGGAAGATAACCACCTGACGCCCGTCACCCTTTCATTACTGGATTGATTGATGCCACGTTTATTGAGCTTGTTGATGCTGTTGTGCCTCACCTTCACCGCCCATGCCGACAGCTACATCACCCGGCTGCTGAACAAGCCGGTGCCCGGTGGCGTCGCGGTGGTTGACCTGGGCGCCTCGCTTGCGGTCCCGAAAGCCACCTATCAGGGCAAACCGGTATTGGTGGTGAAGGAACAGGACACGTGGCTGGCGATTGTCGGCATTCCATTGACCGTCAAACCGGGCAACGAACGCATCAGCAGTGGCGGCCAAACCTTGCCGTTTGTCGTCGGCTACAAGAAGTACCCCGAACAACGCATCACCCTGAAGAACAAACGCCAAGTCAACCCGAACCCTGCGGACGTCAAACGCATCGAAAGCGAGATCCCTTTACAGCTGGGCGCCTATCGCACGTTCAGCCCCAACACGCCGAGCAACCTGCTGCTGGACAAACCCGTCAATGGCCCACTCTCCAGCAAGTTCGGCGTACGCCGTTTCTTCAATGGAGAAGAGCGCAATCCCCACGCCGGGCTTGACTTCGCAGTGCCCACCGGCACGCCGATCAAGTCACCGGCTGCGGGCAAAGTCATTCTCACCGGCAACTACTTCTTTAATGGCAATACCGTCTTCGTTGATCACGGCCAGGGCTTTATCAGCATGTTCTGCCATTTATCGAAGATCGATGTGAAGACCGGCCAAGCGCTGGCACGGGGTGACGTGGTCGGCAAGGTTGGCTCAACCGGCCGAGCGACCGGGCCTCACCTGCACTGGAACATCAGCCTAAACGAAGCACGGGTCGACCCGGCGATCTTTATCGGCGCGTTCCAGCCCTGATGTAAATAGTGCGCATACCGGCCTCATCGCGGGCAACCCCGGCTCCCACCGAGAATCGCGTTTACCTGTGGGAGCCGGGCTTGCCCGCGATGGCGCCAGGCCTGCCAGCACAATTGCGCACCCGATAGAAGCCACGCAATTAAAAGCAACACTCACCTCTAGAATCGCCATAAAATCTCGCCCTATCGCCAGATTAGAGAACTTCTCTCAATTTTTCTCGACTGCTTGCCATCTTTCACCCCGGCGGTTAGGGTTGAGCTTATGAAAACCTCTCACACCCTCATTCAGCTCCGCCAGCACCGCAGCCTGTGCCTCGTCAGCGCACGACTGCCAGGCTGAATCGTTCTGCCTCGTCCCCAGCTTCGCCCCCAATAACAGATTTACGGCAGGCCGCCTTTTCTCGGCCCTTACCACAAAGGATTTTCCGATGAGCATGCTCAAAGACCCGTCTTCGAAGTACCGTGCGTTCCCGACCATCGATATCCCCGACCGCACCTGGCCGTCGAAAACCATCACCGAAGCGCCGATCTGGTGCAGTTCCGACCTGCGTGATGGCAACCAGTCGCTGATCGAGCCGATGGACGCGGTGAAAAAGCTGCGCTTCTGGAAGACGCTGGTCGCCGTTGGCGTGAAGGAAATCGAGGCCTCGTTCCCGGCCGCTTCGCAAACCGACTTCGACTTCGTGCGCACCCTGATCGAAGACAACCACATCCCCGAGGACACCACTATCCAGGTGCTGACCCAGGGCCGTGAAGACTTGATCGCACGCACCTTCGAATCGCTGCGTGGCGCGAAGAAAGCCATCGTGCACTTGTACAACGCGACCTCGCCGTCGTTCCGCCGCATCGTGTTCAACCAGGACAAGGACGGCATCAAGGCCATCGCGGTCAACGCGGCCAAGCTGTTCGTCAAATATGCCGCACAGCAGCCGGAAACCCAGTGGACCTTCGAATACTCCCCGGAAACCTTCAGCGCCACCGAGCTGGAGTTCGCCAAGGAAGTGTGTGACGCGGTGATCGAGGTATGGAACCCGACGCCAGAGCACAAGATGATCCTCAACCTGCCAGCCACGGTTGAATGCGCCACGCCGAACATCTATGCCGACCAGATCGAGTGGTTCGGCCGCCATATCAACCGCCGTGACAGCGTGATCATCAGCCTGCACACCCACAACGACCGTGGCACCGGCGTGGCCGCCACCGAGCTGGGCCTGATGGCCGGCGCCGACCGTGTCGAAGGCTGCCTGTTTGGCAACGGCGAGCGTACCGGCAACGTCGACCTGGTCACCGTGGCCTTGAACATGTACACCCAGGGCCTCGACCCGCAACTGGACTTCTCCGACATCGACGGCGTGCGCAAAGTCGTCGAGGAGTGCAACCAGATCCAGGTACACCCGCGCCACCCGTACGTGGGCGATCTGGTACACACCGCGTTCTCCGGCTCCCACCAGGACGCGATCCGCAAGGGTTTCACCCAACAGAAAGCCGACGCACTGTGGGAAGTACCGTACTTGCCGATCGACCCGGCCGATATCGGTCGCAGCTACGAAGCAGTGATTCGTGTGAACAGCCAGTCCGGCAAAGGCGGCATCGCCTACCTGCTGGAGCAGGAATACGACATCAGCTTGCCGCGCCGCATGCAGATCGAATTCAGCCAAGTGGTACAGGCTGAGACCGATCGCGTCGGCCTGGAAATGACCGCACCACAGATTTACGCCTTGTTGCAGCGTGAATACCTGCAAGCCAACACGCCGTATGCGCTGGTCAGCCATCGCCTGCAGGAAGAGAACGGCAACAGCACGGTGGAAGTGGAAGTCTCGGGCAAAGGCCAGGGCGAAACCAACCTGCGCTGGCACGGCAAGGGCTACGGCACCCTCGAAGCGCTGGTTGCCGCGCTGCCGATCAAGGTCGAGATCATGGACTACAACGAGCACGCCATCGGCGCCGGCACCAATGCCAAAGCCGCGGCCTACATCGAACTGCGTGTGAATGGCGAGCGCCCGGTGCACGGCGTGGGGATTGATGAAAACATCACTACAGCCAGCTTTAAAGCGGTGTTCAGCGCCCTGAACCGTTCGTTGAGCCAGTTGGAAGCGAAAGCGGCGTAAGCCTTACCGCTGAACTGCAAAGGCCCCTGAGTGAGAACTCAGGGGCCTTTTTGTTGAACCTTGAAAATGCGCTAGCTGTGAGGGCCTCATCGCGGGCAAGCCCGGCTCCCACATTTGACTGTGTTCACAAATCAAAATGTGGGAGCGGGCTTGCTCGCGAAAGCGGTCTGTCAGACAAACTCAAAAATATCAGCGTCGAGATTCGCCGGAAACTTGGTGCGATACGCCGCCAACTCCGCAGCATTCAGGCACACCTGAAACACCCCGTCCGCCTCCCCTGCGCTCAGCAGCGTCTCACCCTGGAAATCCAGCACCTGACTGTCCCCTGTGTAGGCAAAACCTTTGCCATCGGTACCCACCCGATTCACGGCCGCTACGTAGCACAGGTTCTCGATGGCTCGCGCCGGTAACAGCCGATTCCAATGCTGGCGTCGCGCACCCGGCCAGTTGGCGGTATACAGCAGCAGATCCGTGTCCTGCGCATCTCGACTCCACACCGGGAAACGCAGGTCGTAGCAAATCAGCGGACGAATACGCCAGCCCTTCAACTCAAACAGCACCTGACGCTCGCCCGGCGTGTAATGGTCGTGTTCGCCCGCCATGCGGAACAGGTGGCGCTTGTCGTAATGCAGCACCTCGCCATCCGGCCGCGCCCATAACAGGCGGTTGCGGTGGCTGCCGTCGGCGGCCTGGATGATCACGCTACCCGTGATCACCGCCTTATATTTCGCCGCCTGCGCCTGGAGCCAGTGCTGGGTCGGGCCGTTTTCCCGTTCTGCAAGGGTGTGCGACTCCATTGAGAAACCGGTGGTAAACATCTCCGGCAACACAATCAGATCGGCGCCCTTGGCCTGTTCCAGTAGCAACTCAAAATGTTCAAGGTTGGCCTGACGGTCATGCCATACCAGACTGGTCTGGACCAAGGCGATATTCAGGTCGGGTAATGCACTCAGATCACGCATAGTTTTTCCGCCGCGTGCTGCAGCGTCTCCTCGCGTTTGGCGAAACACAGGCGCACCAGGCGCTGGCCTTCGGGTGGGTGCTGATAAAACACCGACACCGGAATCGTCGCCACGCCGTGCTCGCGGGTCATCCACAGTGACATGGCAACGTCATCCAGGTCCGGGCGAATCTGTGCGTAATCCACCAGTTGGAAGTAGGTGCCGGTAACCCGGGTAAAGCTGAAACGCGACGGCGCCAGCAAGTCGCAGAACAGATCACGCTTGGCCTGGTAAAAAGCCGGCAGCTCTTCGACGTGTTCCGGGTGTTCGGCCATGAAGTCAGCCAAAGCGTACTGCAAAGGCGTCACGCCGCAGAAGTTGACATATTGATGCACCTTGCGCAGTTCAGCGGTAAGTGCTGGAGGCGCAACCACATAACCGGTTTTCCAGCCGGTGACGTGGTAAGTCTTGCCGAAGGAACTGACCACAAACGCCCGCTGATAAAGCTCTGGGTGGGCCAGCACGCTGACATGGTGCAGGCCGTCGAACACCAGGTGTTCATAGACTTCATCGCTGACCAGGTAGATATCACGGTCGCGGATCAGTTCAGCCAATTGATCCAGTTCGGCGCGGCTGATCAGCGCACCGGTGGGGTTGTGCGGGGAATTAAGGATGATCATGCGCGTACGCGGCGAGAGCGCAGCCTTGAGCTTCTCAAAGTCCAGGGCGAAGCCTTGCAGGCTCAGTTGCACGTGCACGCAGCGACCACCGGCCAACTCAACCGAGGGCTCATAGCTGTCATAGCTGGGGTCGAACACAATGACCTCATCGCCGCTGCGAATCACCGCCTGAATTGCGCAGAAAATTGCTGCCGTGGCGCCTGGCGTGATGGTCACTTCACTGTCGGGGTTGACCGCGGCGCCATAGCTGCGGGCGATCTTGGCCGCCACTTGCTGACGCAGGGCCGGCAAGCCGGTCATCGGTGAATATTGGTTATGCCCACTGGCAACGTGTTTGCCCACCGCATCAAGCAACGCCTTCGGGCCATTGAAATCAGGAAAGCCCTGGGACAGGTTGAGCGCGCCGGTTTCGGCAGCGAGTTGCGACATGGTGGTGAAAATGGTCGTGCCGACATTCGGCAGCTTGCTGGTGATCATCGGAGGCCCCTGCAGGTGAGCCCCAAGTTTTAAGCTGCCGGCCGCGTGGGGTCAAGGCACAAACCGCCAGGCACAAAAAAGGGCTCCATAGGAGCCCTCTCTTGCAGCGTGCAGCCTACAACGTGAAGCGGCGGTTATTTCTTGTCGCGGCGCTTCTTGTCAGCCTTTTTGTGGTGAGTCATCAAACGACGCTTCTTGTTCACCTGACGGTCAGTCAAGGTGTTCTTGTTGCCCTCGTATGGGTTCTCGCCACCCTTGAACTCGATACGGATCGGCGTACCGACCAGTTTCAAGACACGGCGGTAGGTGTTTTCCAGGTAACGCACATAGGACTTTGGCACCTTCTCGATCTGGTTACCGTGAATCACGATAATCGGCGGGTTGGCACCACCCAAGTGGGCGTAACGCAGTTTGATGCGGCGGTTGTTGACCATCGGCGGTGCGTGCTCGCCGACGGCGTCTTCCAGGATCTGGGTCAGACGGTTGGTCGGCCAGCGGGTAACCGCGGACTTGAACGAGTTCTGTACGGAAGCGTAGAGGTTGCCCACGCCGGTGCCGTGCAGTGCCGAGATAAAGTGGATATCGGCGAACTCAACGAAGAACAGGCGACGCTGCAGCTCGATCTTGACGAAATCGCGCTCGCTGGGCGTCATGCCGTCCCACTTGTTGATTGCGATCACCAGGGCGCGACCGGCTTCCAGGGCAAAGCCCAGCAAGTTGAGGTCGTGGTCCACCACGCCTTCGCGGGCGTCCATCACGAAGATCACCACGTTGGCGTCTTTGATCGCCTGCAGGGTTTTGACCACCGAGAACTTTTCAACTTCCTCGTGGATCTTGCCGCGCTTGCGCACACCGGCGGTGTCGATCAGCGTGTACTTCTCGTCGTTACGCTCGAACGGGATGTAGATACTGTCACGGGTGGTGCCGGGTTGGTCATACACGATGACCCGGTCTTCACCGAGCATGCGGTTAACCAGCGTCGACTTGCCGACGTTCGGGCGACCAATGATGGCGATCTTGATACCGTCTTTTTCGCTCGGGCCAGGAATGCGCTTGGCTTCCTCACCTTCGGCGACGATCTCTGCTTCGCCCTCTTCTTCGTCGTCATCCTTGGGGAAGTCGCGCAAGGCGATTTCCAGCATCTGGGTGATGCCGCGACCGTGCGCACCGGCGACCGGAATCGCGTCGCCCAGGCCCATCGGGCTGAACTCGGCACGGGCAGCCTCAGGATCGATGTTATCGATCTTGTTGGCGACCAAATAGGACCGCTTGTTACGCTTGCGCAGGTGCTCGCCAATCATCTGGTCGGCAGCGGTGTAGCCCGCACGGGCGTCCACCAGGAACAACACGACATCGGCTTCTTCAATGGCCAGCAGCGACTGCTCGGCCATCTTTTCGTCCATGCCATGCTCGTCACCGGAGATACCACCGGTGTCGACAATAATGTAGGAGCGCCCTTGCCACTTTGCCTCACCGTATTGGCGATCACGGGTCAGACCGGACAAGTCGCCGACAATGGCGTCGCGAGTCCTGGTCAGGCGGTTGAACAAGGTGGACTTGCCGACGTTAGGTCGGCCCACCAGGGCGATTACGGGAACCATGCGGCTCTCCACTTCGTTATTTCAGAAAATACAAAAGCCGCTGCAAGGCAGCGGCTGGTGCTCGGGGCAGCATATTCAAATGCCGCATGCCCCGCCGAAGCGGGGCCGCCTGGGTTTTACCCCAAGCATGGTTCTTTACTTGATGGTCAGGGCTTCCAGCTTGCCGCTGTTGCCAAACACGTAAAGCATGTTACCCACAACCAGCGGACGGGCACGCAAGCCGTCGCTGTCGATACGCTCGCGGCCGACAAAACGACCGTCCACCTGGCTCAGCAGATGCAGGTAACCTTCGAAGTCACCTACCGCTACGTAGCTGGAGAACACTTCCGGTGCCGACAATTGACGGCGGGCCAGGGAGTCGTTGCTCCACAATGCAGTGGTGGAACGCTCGTCAACACTTTCAACGGTGCCGGACGCCAGGCTTACGTAGACGCTGCCAAACCCTTGGGCGACACCCGCATAGCTGGAAGCATCACGCTGCCAGTTGATGCGGCCGCTTTGCAGGTCCAGCGCCGCAACGCGGCCCTGGTAGGTGGCGACGTAGATGGTTTCGCCCGACAGCAGCAAGCCGCCGTCGATGTCCACCACGCGATCCAGCTCGGAACGACCCTGAGGGATTGCCACACGGGTTTCCCAGGCCGGCACGCCGTTCTGGGTATCCAGGGCGACCACTTTACCGGTCGACAGGCCTGCAATGGCCAGGTTGTTGGTCACAATCGGACCACTGGTGCCGCGCAGGGTCAACACCGCTGGGGTGCTGTCGTACAACCAGCGCTGGTTGCCGGTGGCGGCATCCAGGCCAATCACACGGTCGTCCTGGGTTTGCACCACGACGATATCGCCGTTGGTGGCAGGCGCGGAGAGCACTTCACTGGTCACGCGAGCGCGCCATTTCTCTTCACCCGATGCGGAGTCCAGAGCAACCACGTCGCCCTTGAGCGTACCCACCAGCACCATGCCGTAGCCGACGCCCACACCACCGGAAACCGGCAGCTCGAGGTCTTTCTTCCACTTGACGTCGCCATTCATGCGATCCATGGCAATGATCACGCCGGTGGAGTCAGTGGCCACAATGTTGTCGCCGTCGATTGCCGGCTGCAACAGGTTGTACAGGTCGCCCTGACCATCACCCACGGAGCGGCTCCACTGCTTTTGCAGGACCACTTCTTCCTTGAAGCTGGTCAGCTCGGCAGGAGGCAGTTCTTTTTTACTGTTGCTGCTGCAACCCGCGGCCAGAACGGCCAGAGCCAGCAATGCTGCATGTTTCCAACGGATCACGTCACGCATCCCCTTTGGCCAAGTCGTCCAGCTTGATTTGTAAGCCACCGACCGCCGCTTCATCAGACAGCGCCGCTTTGGCTTTTTGGTACGCAGCATGGGCTTCGTCGGTACGACCCAATTGGACCAAAAGGTCGCCCTTGAGCTCTTCGCGAGTGGCCACGAATGCCTTGTCAGCATCGCCGTCGAGCAGTTTGAGTGCTTCGTCAGCCTTGTTCTGTGCCGCCAATACCTGAGCCAGGCGCTGACGTGCGATTTCACCCAGGGTCGGGTTCGTCGGCTTGTCGGCGATGGCCTTCAGCTCAGTGGCTGCGTCGTCCAGCTTGCCGGTGTCGACCGCGACTTTCGCGACGAACAGGCTGCCGTACTGGGCGTAAGTGCTACCGCCGAACTCGCTTTTCAGCTTGCCGGCCAGCTCCGCCACTTGGGCAGGATCGGGCTTGCCGTTCGGCGTCAGGGTGGTTTCCAGCAATTGCTGATAGAGGACCGAGGCGCCTTGGGACTGGTTGGCCTGATACTTGTGCCAGGCTTGCCAGCCGAACACCACCACTAAAGCCAGCAGGCCGCCAGTAACCAGAGGCTTGCCGTTACGCTGCCACCAGTCCTTGAACTCGGCCATCTGCTCATCATCAGTACTCGACACCCCAATACTCCTTAATCGCTAAATTCGGCTGTTCGACAGCTTCAACCCTGCACGACGCAGGTGGCCAAGTGCGCGGCGAGCGCATCAAAGGCAATGTTCTGTTGCTCGCCCTGACCACGCAGGGGTTTGAAACCTATCACTTGCTGGGCCAGTTCGTCATCGCCCAGGATCAGTGCATACAGCGCACCGCTCTTGTCGGCCTTCTTGAACTGGCTCTTGAAGCTGCCGGCGCCGGCATTGATCTGCAGGCGCAGGTTCGGCAACTGGTCACGCACTTTTTCGCTCAGGGCCAGGGCTGCCAGTTCGGCGGCCTCGCCAAAGGCGCAGAGGTACACGTCCACCTGACGGGAGATTTCTTCCGGGACCTGCTCCAGGGTTTCCAGCAGCAGGATCAGCCGCTCGATACCCATCGCAAAACCCACGCCGGTGGTCGGCTTGCCGCCCATTTGCTCGACCAGGCCGTCGTAGCGACCACCGGCACATACGGTGCCTTGGGCGCCAAGCTTGTCGGTGACCCACTCGAATACGGTCTTGCTGTAGTAATCGAGGCCACGAACCAGTTTAGGGTTGATCACGTAGGGAATACCGGCTGCATCCAGGCGAGCCTTGAGGCCCTCGAAGTGCACGCGGGATTCGTCGTCCAGGTAGTCGGCCATTTTCGGCGCGTCGACCAGTACGGCCTGGGTCTCGGCGTTCTTGGTATCAAGGACGCGCAACGGGTTGGTTTTCAGACGGCGCTGGCTGTCTTCATCCAATTTGTCCAAGTGAGCAGACAGGTATTCGACCAGGGCGACGCGATAGCGACCCCGGGATTCGCTGGTGCCCAGGCTGTTGAGTTCAAGCTTGACCGCGTCGCGGATGCCGAGCAGGCCCCACAGGCGCCAGGTCAGCACGATCAGCTCGGCGTCGATGTCCGGACCATCGAGGTTGAACACCTCGAGGCCGATCTGGTGGAACTGGCGATAACGGCCTTTCTGCGGGCGCTCGTGGCGGAACATCGGGCCGATGTACCACAACTTCTGGGGCTGGCCACCACCGGTGAGGCCATGCTCGAGCACGGCACGCACGCAAGCGGCGGTACCTTCCGGACGCAAGGTCAGGGAGTCGCCGTTACGGTCTTCAAAGGTGTACATCTCTTTTTCGACGATGTCGGTCACTTCGCCGATGGAGCGCTTGAACAGCTCGGTGAATTCGACGATCGGCATGCGGATCTGCTTGTAACCGTAGTTATCCAGCAGGCGCGCGACCGTGTTCTCGAAGTAGCGCCACAGTGGCGTCTGCTCCGGCAGGATGTCGTTCATGCCACGAATGGCTTGCAGAGACTTGCTCACATCTAATCCTTAAATTCGTTCTTAGCCGCGCGCGATCAGCGCTGCGTCAGCCGCGACCTTCTCGGCCGCTTTCTGGCGGATCAGCTTTTCCAACTCATCCACCAGATTGTCATTCGTTAACTTCTGTGACGGCTTGCCGTCGATGTAAATCAGGTTCGGGGTGCCGCCGGTCAGGCCTACATGCGCCTCTTTGGCTTCACCCGGGCCGTTGACCACACACCCGATCACCGCAACATCGAGCGGAACCAGCAGGTCTTCGAGGCGCATCTCCAGGTCGTTCATGGTTTTCACCACGTCGAAGTTCTGCCGCGAGCAACTCGGGCAGGCAATGAAGTTGATGCCACGGGAACGCAAACGCAGGGATTTGAGAATGTCGTAGCCGACTTTCACTTCCTCTACGGGGTCTGCCGCCAGGGAGATGCGGATAGTATCGCCAATCCCTTCGGCGAGCAGCATACCGAGACCCACCGCAGATTTCACTGTGCCTGAGCGCAAACCACCCGCTTCAGTGATACCCAGGTGCAGCGGCTGCACGATTTCCTTGGCCAGCAGGCGGTAGGCTTCTACCGCCATGAACACGTCGGAGGCCTTTACGCTGACCTTGAAGTCCTGGAAATTCAGGCGTTCAAGGTGTTCAACGTGGCGCAGCGCCGATTCAACCAGCGCCGCCGGGGTCGGCTCGCCGTATTTTTTTTGCAGGTCTTTTTCCAGGGAACCGGCGTTGACGCCGATACGGATCGGAATCCCGCGGTCACGCGCCGCATCCACCACCGCGCGCACACGGTCTTCGCGACCGATGTTGCCCGGGTTGATGCGCAGGCAGTCGACGCCCAGTTCGGCCACGCGCAATGCGATCTTGTAGTCGAAGTGAATGTCGGCAACCAGCGGCACCTTGACCAGTTGCTTGATGCGACCAAATGCTTCGGCAGCGTCCATGTCCGGTACGGAAACCCGCACGATGTCGACACCGGCCGCTTCCAGACGGTTGATCTGGGCGACGGTGGCGGCGACATCATTGGTGTCGCTGTTGGTCATGCTCTGCACCGCGATAGGGGCATCGCCACCCACCGGCACCGAGCCGACCCAGATCTTGCGCGATACGCGACGTTTGATTGGAGATTCGCCGTGCATGACTATTGTCCCAACTTGAGGCGAGCGGTCTCGCCACTGGTGAACGGCGCCACGTCCACAGGCTGGCCGTTGTAGGCCACTTGCGCGCCACGGGCATAACCCAGACGCAGCGTCAACGGAGGCTTGCCGCCTTGGTCAAGCGTATCTCCCTTACGCTTCAAACCGCTAAACAGCACTTTGCCATTGCCATCGGTGACTTGCGTCCAGCAGTCAGCGATGAAGGTAATCTGGATATGCCCATCGCCGGCCGCCAAGACCGGCGTGGTAGGTGGCGAGACTGCCGGCGCTGCCGGTGCAACGGCTGCTGGAGCCTGTGCCGGCGCGGCTGGCGCATGTGCCTGGGCCACCGGGGCCGCCGCAGTGGCAGGCACCGTCGGAGCGGGCACGACGGCAGTCGCAGCAGGTGCCGTGGTGGCTTCCGGTGCAGGTTGCTCGGCGGTGGCCGGCGCTTCTGGCGCGGCCTGCCCTTGAGCAACAGCCTGGTCTTCCGGCTCATCCAGCGGATGAATCTGGGTGGTGCCGTCGGCGCTTTCGACTTCGACGTGCTCCAGGGCGTTGCTGGTCAGGTCCTTGGTGCGCTGGGAGGCTTGGTCCTGCCACCAGACGAAGCCGCCGCCGATCACCGCGATCAACAGCAAGAGGCTGACAATACGCAAAATCGTGTGGGAAACCCGCACCGGCTCTTCGATGCGACCGAGGCCATGCACATTGCTGCCCTGGGAGTCGGTGCCGGTGAATTGATCGAACGCTTGAACCAGTACGGTTTGGTCAATGCCCAGCAACTTGGCATAGGCGCGGATATAGCCGCGGGCAAAGGTATGCCCAGGCAGCTTGTCGAACGCGCCGGCTTCCAGGTTGCCCAGGGACGTGGCGGTCAAATTGAGCTTGAGGGCCACTTCTGCCAGCGACCAACCATTGCTTTCGCGGGCCTGACGCAAGGTTTCGCCTGGGTTTACGCGATTAGCTGCTACAACTTCCGGGTGCGCCGCTTTCATCATTGCTCCGACAGGTATTGCTGATATTCCGGCGTACCGGGATAGAGTCGTTCGAGTTGCTGGCCAAAACGTGCGGCCGTGTCGCGTTCTTCATGAACCGTCGCCAGGCGCACACCGAGCAATAGACTACGTGCATTTTGCCCGCTGAGCAGGCTAAAACGCTCGTAATAGTCACGTGCCGGCACATAATGCCTGTCTTCGTAAGACAACTCAGCCATTTCGAGCAACGCGCGTGGCTGACGACCGTTCAGGTGCAGGGCTTTTTCCAGCTGCCGCCGGGCGCTATCGCGCTGGCCAAGACGCACCGAGGTCACCCCAAGGTTCTCGAAGACGCGCGAGCGCTCAGGATAGAGAGTATCGGCGCTGGCTTGTTGGAAATAACGGGCGGCCTGGTCATAACGTTGCTGCTCGAACAGAAAGCTGCCGTAATTGTTCAGCAGCCGAGGGTCGGCAGGACGCGCGGCCAAGGCCTTGTGGAAATACTGATCGGCCAGTTCGGGCTCGGCCTGAGCCTGGAATACCAAGGCCAGTGCGGCATTCGCGTCGGCATCGGCGCTGTCCAGCGCCAAAGCCTTTTTCAACGGCACCTTGGCCTGCTCGCTCATGCCTTGGCGCAGATACCCCAAGCCCAATTGCACATAGGCAACTCGCGCTTCATCACGGCCTTTATCGGTTTGCAAAGGGCTGTCATGGCCCGATGAAACACAACCGGCCACCAGGCCGGTAAAAAGTAAAAGCAGCGCAAGGCGCAAGGGCATAGAGATCCTCTCTCAGATTCGATTCACAGCGATTTGCGGCAAATCTTCGGCGGCGTTAAGTTCGCGCACGGCGATATAACGTTCGCTGCGACGGGTGCGATCCAGCACCTGCCCGACCAATTGGCCACAGGCGGCGTCAATGTCTTCACCACGCGTGGTGCGGACGGTGACGTTGTAGCCGGCCTGGTGCAGTTGATCCTGGAAACGGCGGATGGCGTTGTTGCTCGGCCGCTCGTAACCAGAATGTGGAAACGGGTTAAACGGAATCAGGTTGATCTTGCACGGGGTGTTCTTGAGCAGCTCGATCATCTCGACCGCGTGCTCGACCTTGTCGTTGATGTCCTTGAGCAGGGTGTACTCAATGGTCAACACACGCTTTTCGCCCAAGGTCGCCATGTAACGCTGGCAAGATTCGAGCAGCATCTTAAGCGGATACTTCTTGTTGATCGGCACCAATTGGTTACGCAATGCGTCATTCGGTGCGTGCAACGACAACGCCAGGGAGACGTCGATGTGCTTGGCCAGCTCATCGATCATCGGCACCACGCCGGAGGTCGACAGGGTTACACGGCGCTTGGAGATGCCGTAACCCAGGTCGTCCATCATCAAATGCATGGCGGCAACGACGTTATCGAAGTTCAGCAGCGGCTCACCCATGCCCATCATCACCACGTTGGTGATGGCACGGTCGACGGTCGCCGGGACGCTGCCAAAGGATTTGTTGGCAATCCACACCTGGCCGATGACTTCGGCGGCAGTGAGGTTGCTATTGAAGCCTTGCTTGCCGGTGGAGCAGAAACTGCAGTCCAGGGCACAGCCTGCCTGGGACGAAACGCACAAAGTACCGCGCTTGCCCTGGGGAATGTACACGGTCTCGACGCAGCTGCCGGACGCCACGCGCACCACCCACTTACGGGTGCCGTCGCTGGAGATGTCCTCGCTGACAACTTCGGGACCACGGACCTCAGCAATGGCCTTGAGCTTGTCGCGCAGGGCCTTGCTGACGTTCGTCATGGCGTCGAAATCGTCGACGCCAAAGTGGTGAATCCACTTCATTACCTGACCGGCACGGAAACGCTTCTCCCCGATTGAGTCGAAGAATTTTTCCATTTCCTGTTGAGTCAGACCCAGCAGGTTGGTTTTAACAGTCGATGTCGTCATGGATTCACCCTCACTCTTTAAGCCGATGCTTAGCGAGCGGTTACTTCAGTAGCAGCGAAAAAGTACGAGATTTCGCGTGCAGCGGCGGCTTCGGAGTCCGAACCGTGAACAGCGTTGGCGTCGATGGATTCAGCGAAGTCAGCACGGATAGTGCCGGCAGCTGCTTCTTTAGGGTTGGTAGCGCCCATCAGCTCACGGTTCAGAGCGATAGCGTTTTCGCCTTCCAGAACCTGAACAACAACAGGACCGGAGATCATGAACGCAACCAGGTCGCCGAAGAAACCACGAGCGCTGTGCTCAGCGTAGAAGCCTTCAGCTTCAGCTTTGGACAGTTGCTTGAGTTTCGAAGCTACAACCTTCAGGCCGGCTTTTTCGAAACGAGTGGTGATCTCGCCGATGACGTTTTTTGCAACAGCGTCAGGCTTGATGATGGAGAAAGTACGTTGAACAGCCATGGTGTAACTCCAGAAACGGTAATTTACGAAAAATTAAACCCGCGAATTATACGCGGGTTATTGGGTATTGCCTAACTGCGTAAAAAGGCGGCTCAGTCTGCTTCTTCGATCCACAGGCCTTGAATCGCCTCCAGAACCTTTTCGCCACCCCGGTCGGGGATGTCGTCGAAGTCCGGCAGCTCCATCACCAGATTGCGCAGCTTGACGAAGTTGACCGTCAGAGGATTGACCTCCGGGTGGGCTTCAGCAAGTTGTATAGCGATTTCTTGTACATCAACCCATTTCAGGCTCATGACATTTCCTTGAATCAATGCGGCGCTTCGGCCGCATGGTTGAGCGAATATTTCGGAATTTCGACGGTGATGTCTTCGGTCCCGACCTTTGCCTGACAGCTTAGGCGAGAAGTCGCCTCCAGGCCCCAGGCGCGATCCAGAAAGTCCTCCTCCAGCTCATCCGCTTCTTCCAGAGAGTTGAAACCCTCGCGAATCACGCAGTGGCAGGTGGTGCAGGCGCAGACACCGCCGCAGGCACTCTCGATCTCGATGTGGTTGTCATGGGCAACTTCGAGGATGGACTTGCCGGTCTCAGCCTCCACAACCATACCTTCCGGGCAATGCTCGGCGTGTGGCAGAAAAATGACCTGCGGCATTAATTATTCCTCGATTTCATTCAGATTGCGTCCCGCCAGGGCGGCTTTTACCGACTGGTCCATACGACGGGCGGCAAAAGCATCGGTCACTTGCGACAAACGCTTGGTCTGTTGCTCGATGGCATAACCATCGTTGCCTTTCATCAATTCGGTCAACTCCTGCATCTGCAGGTCGATGACCATGCGCTCTTCGGCATCCAGCAGGCGCTCGCCGTCAGCATCAAGGGCACCCTGCACCGCTTCAAGCAGGCGCTGGGCATCAACTTGCTGTTCACGCAGTACGCGGGCGACCTTGTCGTCACCAGCGTATTGGAACGAGTCCTTGAGCATCTTGGCGATTTCGCCGTCGGTCAGACCGTAGGACGGTTTGACCTGGATGCTGGCTTCAACGCCCGAGGCCAGCTCACGCGCAGCCACGCTGAGCAGGCCATCGGCGTCGACCTGATAGGTGACGCGAATCTTCGCTGCACCGGCCACCATCGCCGGGATGCCGCGCAGTTCAAAGCGCGCCAGGGAGCGACAGTCGCTGATCAGCTCGCGCTCGCCTTGCAGCACGTGAATCATCATGGCCGTCTGGCCGTCTTTGTAGGTGGTGAAGTCCTGGGCACGGGCGACGGGGATGGTGGTGTTGCGTGGAATCACCTTCTCCATCAGGCCGCCCATGGTTTCCAGCCCCAGGGACAGCGGGATCACGTCGAGCAGCAGCAATTCGCCACCGTCGCGCTTGTTGCCGGCCAGGGTGTCGGCCTGGATCGCCGCACCGATGGCGACCACTTGATCCGGGTCGATTTCAGTCAGCGGCTGGCGACCAAAGGCTTCGGCGACGGCTTCGCGCACGCGCGGCACACGGGTCGAACCGCCAACCATGACCACGGCCGCCACATCTTCCAGCTCAACACCGGAGTCACGTACGGCACGGCGGCAAGCCCTGAGGCTGCGAGCGACCATCGGCTCGATCAGCGCATCGAAGGCTTCACGGGTCAGTTGAGCCGACCATGAGCCGTAGCAAACCTCTACAGAGTTGGCGTCCGTCAGTGCTTCTTTGGCCGCACAGGCAGTTTGCAGCAAATTACGCTGCGCGCCCGGGTCCAGGTCGGCGGACAAGCCGGCACTGGTGATGATCCAGCCGGCAATCGCGTGATCGAAGTCATCGCCGCCCAGGGCGGTATCGCCGCCGGTGGCCAGCACTTCGAACACACCGCCGGTCAGGCGCAGGATCGAAATATCAAAGGTGCCGCCGCCCAAGTCGTAGATCGCGACCAGGCCTTCGGCGTGCTGATCCAGGCCGTAGGCCACAGCGGCCGCCGTCGGCTCGTTGAGCAAACGCAGCACGTTCAGACCGGCGAGTTTCGCCGCGTCCTTGGTGGCTTGGCGCTGGGCGTCGTCGAAATACGCAGGAACGGTGATCACCGCGCCGACCAATTCACCGCCCAAGGTGGTTTCTGCACGCTGGCGCAGCACCTTGAGGATATCAGCCGAGACTTCCACCGGGCTTTTCGGCCCCTGGACAGTGTCGATGAACGGCATATGGGATTCGCCGCCGACAAAGCGGTACGGCAGCTGGTCGCCCAATTGCTTGACGTCGGACAGACCACGACCCATCAAGCGCTTGACCGACAGCACGGTGTTCAAAGGATCGGAAGACGCCGCCAGCTTCGCCGACTCACCGACTTCGGTGCGATCAGCGTGATAGCGCACGGCGGACGGCAGAATAACCTGGCCATCAACGTCGGGCAGCGGCTCGGACAGGCCGCTGCGCAAGGCGGCGACCAGGGAATTGGTGGTGCCCAGGTCAATCCCGACCGCCAGACGACGCTGGTGCGGTTGAGGGCTTTGGCCGGGTTCGGCGATCTGCAGTAGAGCCATGGTAATCAGGTCTTATCTGTCTATCAGGCGTGCAACACGGGCAGCACTGGGTTAATCGTCGAGGCGCTCTTCTAGCTGGCGCACTTCGTAGGTGAGCTTGTCGAGGAACTGCATGCGCCGCATCAGGCGTTCGGCCTGCTCACGTTGCGCGGCATCATTCCAACAGGCTGCGAAGCTTTCGTTGAGTTCATCCTGGGCCACTTTCAGACGACGCTTGAAGACCGCGACACCGGCCACATCGGCCTCGTCCTGCAAGTCTTCGAGCTCTTCGCGCCATTGCATCTGCTGCATCAGGAAGTCCGGGTCGTGCACCGTGACTTCAATCGGCAACTCGCCACCGTTCATCGCGAGCAGGTAACGCGCGCGCTTCGGGGGGCTTTTAAGCGTCTGATAGGCTTCGTTGAGGCTGGCGGATTTCTCCAGCGCCAGGCGTTGCTCACGCTCGGAAGCGTCAGCGAAGCGGTCCGGATGCACCCCACGCGCCAATTCTCGGTAGCGCGTGGCAAGCTGCTCGAGGTCCAGCCGAAAGCTCGGCTGCAGCTCGAATAAAGCGAAATGACAAGGAGTACCCACAAATAGCCTCAGATGTTGAAGCTTTCGCCGCAGCCACATTCACCGCGTACGTTGGGGTTGTTGAACTTGAAGCCCTCGTTCAACCCTTCCTTGACGAAATCGAGTTCGGTGCCGTCCAGGTAGGTCAGGCTTTTAGGGTCGATGATCACTTTCTCGCCGTGACTTTCGAACACCTGGTCCTCTTCAACTACCTCGTCGACAAACTCCAGCACGTAGGCAAGGCCGGAACAGCCCGTGGTGCGAACACCCAGACGAATCCCCTCACCTTTACCGCGCCCATTCAGGGAGCGGCGAATGTGCTGCGCAGCCGCTTCTGTCATGCTGATAGCCATCGTTGACTCCTTACTCGTCGCCAAATGCTTAGATCAAGCCTTTCTTCTGCTTGTAGTCGCGAACGGCCGCTTTGATAGCGTCTTCGGCGAGTACGGAGCAGTGAATTTTCACTGGCGGCAGTGCCAGTTCTTCGGCCAACTGGGTGTTGCTGATGGTTACAGCCTCATCCAGGGTCTTGCCTTTCATCCACTCGGTAGCGAGGGAGCTGGAGGCAATGGCGGAACCGCAGCCGTAAGTCTTGAACTTGGCGTCTTCGATAACGCCAGCGTCGTTGACCTTGATCTGCAGGCGCATAACGTCGCCGCACGCCGGAGCGCCGACCATGCCAGTGCCGACATCAGGGTCTTCCGCGTTCATCTTGCCGACGTTGCGCGGGTTTTCGTAGTGGTCGATGACCTTTTCGCTGTAAGCCATGGTACTGAATCCTCACTCATCAGGGCCGCTCTGGAACCCTGTAAAAACGTCTGCGTTTTCCGCCACGTTCCTACAGAGCTTGGGTGGCGGCTTCTATAGTTAGTGTGCCGCCCACTCGATCTTGGAAATATCGACACCGTCTTTGTACATGTCCCACAGCGGCGACAGAACGCGCAGCTTGTTGACGGCTTCGCAGACTTTCTGCGCGGCGTAGTCGACTTGCTCTTCGGTGGTGAAACGGCCGAACGTAAAGCGGATCGAGCTGTGTGCCAGTTCGTCGTTGCGGCCCAGGGCGCGCAATACGTACGAAGGCTCAAGGGAAGCCGAGGTGCAGGCCGAACCGGACGAAACCGCCAGGTCCTTGAGCGCCATGATCAGCGACTCGCCTTCGACGTAGTTGAAGCTCAAATTCAGGTTGTGCGGTACGCGGGCAGTCATGCTGCCGTTGACGTACAGCTCTTCAAGGTTCTCGACCTGCTTGTAGAAGCGATCGCTCAGCGCCTTGATGCGCACGTTTTCAGCAGCCATGTCTTCCTTGGCTACGCGGAAGGCTTCGCCCATGCCGACGATCTGGTGGGTCGCCAGGGTGCCCGAACGCATGCCGCGCTCGTGACCGCCGCCGTGCATGGTGGCTTCGATACGCACGCGAGGCTTGCGGCTCACGTACAGCGCGCCAATGCCTTTAGGGCCGTAGGTCTTGTGGGCGGAGAACGACATCAGGTCGACTTTCAGCTTCGACAGGTCAATGTCGACCTTGCCGGTGGACTGAGCAGCGTCGACGTGCAGCAGAATGCCCTTGGAGCGGGTCAGTTCGCCGATGGCTGCGATGTCGTTGATGGTGCCGATTTCGTTGTTCACGTGGATCACGGAAACCAGGATGGTGTCTTCACGCAGCGCGGCTTCGATCATGGCCGGGGTGACGATACCGTCGGTGGTTGGCTCGAGGTAGGTCACCTCAAAACCCTCACGCTCCAGTTGGCGCATGGTGTCGAGGACAGCCTTGTGCTCAATCTTGGTGGTGATCAGGTGCTTGCCTTTGGTCGCGTAGAAATGCGCCGCGCCCTTGATTGCCAGGTTGTCGGATTCAGTGGCACCGGAGGTCCAGACGATTTCGCGCGGGTCTGCACCCACCAGGTCGGCGACTTGGCGACGAGCGTTCTCGACCGCTTCCTCGGCTTTCCAGCCGAATACGTGGGAACGGGAGGCCGGGTTGCCGAAGTTTCCGTCGACCAGCAGGCATTCGCTCATCTTTTGCGCGACACGCGGATCAACCGGGGTGGTCGCTGAGTAATCAAGGTAAATCGGCAATTTCATGGACTTTCTCCTAAATCAGGCTGGCTGGCGTGCCGTTAGCTCTGCGGCTGTCACTCGACGGCGGACGCTTCGATCTTGTCCAGACGCGGCGCCTTGGTATTGCAACGGCGCTGGTCCTGACGCTGGGCTACTTCTTGCACCTCACGGCGAGTCACAAGATCAGCCAAGCTGATACCACTCAAAAACTCATGGATCTGCAGGCTCAAGTCACACCACAAGTGGTGGGTCAGGCAGGTGTCGCCAGCGTGGCAATCACCCAAACCCTGGCATTTGGTGGCATCGACGGATTCGTTGACCGCGTCGATCACCTGGGCTACCTGGATGCCCTGCATGTCGCGGGACAGTTGGTAGCCGCCACCTGGCCCACGTACGCTGGAAACCAAGTTGCTACGGCGCAATTTGGCGAACAGCTGTTCGAGGTAGGACAGGGAAATGCCTTGGCGCTCGGAGATATCGGCCAGGGACACCGGCCCAGTTTGCGCGTGCAAGGCCAGGTCAAGCATGGCGGTTACCGCGTATCGGCCTTTTGTAGTCAGTCTCATGGACAAGTACCAAGGTGTTTCAGAATGGGAGCAAGTATGCGATTCCCGAGTATTTAAGTCAACTATAAGACCTAGTGCTTTAGTCGGGATTACCCGTAAAAAGGGCGCGCGAATCATAGCAGGGTGGGGTGGGATGGAACAGCGCGAACGGACAACCCGCACTGCCAGAGACAACGAAGACCACATGTGCGAGCGGGCTTGCTCGCGAAGGCGCTGGGTCAGCCAGTATATTCAGCGACTGACACACCGCTTTCGCGAGCAAGCCCGCCCCCACAAGGGGCTTGGGTGATTGCGAGCGCTCAGCCAGCCTTGGTGGTGGCCGCTTCGTTCTTGATCTCGGCGAAGTCTTCCTCACGCAGCTCAGGCAGGTCCTTGGCGCAGTAGCTGCTGCCCAGCTCCTTCAGCGCGCCGCACATACCGTCCAGTTTGCCGTCGACCGCCTGCAAGTGGTCAAGCAACTGGCCAATGGCGCGCGCCACCGGGTCAGGCATGTCCTCGCTGACGCCATAGGCATCGAAACCGATCTTCTGCGCCATGGCCTTACGCTTGGCTTCCTGTTCGTCGCCGACTTCGGGCTTGACGATGATGCGCCCGGGAATACCCACCACGGTTGCGCCAGGCGGCACGGCCTTGGTGACCACGGCATTGGAGCCGACTTTGGCGCCCGCCCCTACGGTAAACGGGCCAAGCACCTTGGCGCCCGCCCCCACCACCACACCGTCACCCAGTGTCGGGTGGCGCTTGCCTTTGTTCCAGGTAGTGCCGCCCAGGGTCACCCCTTGATAAAGGGTGACGTCGTCACCGATTTCGGCAGTCTCGCCAATCACGATGCCCATGCCATGGTCGATAAAGAAGCGACGCCCGACTTTCGCCCCCGGGTGAATCTCGATTCCGGTCAGCCAGCGACCGAAGTTCGACACCAGCCGCGCCAGCCATTTCCAGCCCATACCCCACAGGGCGCCGGACAGGCGGTGAATCCAGATCGCGTGCATGCCCGGGTAGCAGGTGAGCACTTCAAAGGCGTTGCGCGCCGCCGGGTCACGGTGGAAAACACTCTGGATATCTTCTCGCAAACGCTCGAACATTTTTAATCCTTCCGCTTAAGAAGCTCGCCACGGGCCGCTTTCTGGGTTTCCGTGAGGATGCCACGCAATATATTCATTTCCGCTCGGCTGACCGAGCTGCGCCCGTACAGGCGACGCAGGCGCGCCATCAAGTGCCGTGGCTTTTCAGGATCGAGGAACTCGATGGCCACCAGGGTTTGCTCCAGGTGCTCATAAAACCGCTCCAGCTCGTCCATCGTGGCCAACTCGCCACTTTTGGTCGAGGCGACTTCATCCTTCTCTACCTTGCTCGGCTGACCTTCAGCGGCCAGCCAGGCCATGCGCACTTCATAACTCAACACCTGCACCGCTGCCCCGAGGTTCAGCGAGCTGAACTCAGGGTCGGATGGAATGTGCACGTGGTAATGACATCGCTGCAGCTCTTCATTGGTCAGGCCGGAATCTTCACGACCGAACACCAAGGCGATTTCTGCGCCGCCGGCGGCCTCTTCCACCACTTTGGTGCCACATTCACGCGGATCCAGCAGCGGCCAAGGGATACGACGGTCCCGCGCGCTGGTGCCGAGCACCAGGTTGCAGCCGACCAACGCGTCTTCCAGGGTGGCGACAACCTGGGCTTTTTCCAGAATGTCATTGGCGCCGGACGCACGGGCATCGGCCTCGTGGTGCGGGAACACGCGCGGTTCGACCAGCACCAGGCGCGTCAGCCCCATGTTTTTCATGGCTCGCGCCACCCCGCCGATATTGCCGGGATGACTGGTATTGACCAAGACGACACGAATGTTTTGCAGCAAGGGAGGCGCTCTCGGACACGGGAAAGGGGAGCAAATCTTACAGAACAGCCTAAGGTTATGCCATGAAAGGTAACGTCGTCCTTCACCTGAAGAAAGTTTCTGCTAGAATGCCCGGCTTTCTTTAACAACCTTAGGTGACACATCCATGCAGCCCATGCTGAATATCGCGCTGCGCGCCGCCCGCAGCGCCAGTGAATTGATCTTCCGCTCCATCGAGCGCCTGGATACCATCAAGGTCGACGAAAAAGACGCCAAGGATTATGTATCCGAGGTGGATCGCGCCGCCGAACAGAAAATCATCGACGCGCTGCGCAAGGCCTACCCTACCCACGGCATCCTCGGCGAAGAAACCGGCTTGCACAAAGGCAGCGGCGAAGGCGAAGACTACCTGTGGATCATCGACCCACTGGATGGCACCACCAACTTCCTGCGCGGCATCCCACACTTTGCGGTGAGCATTGCCTGCAAATACCGTGGCCGCCTGGAACACGCTGTCGTGCTCGACCCGGTTCGCCAGGAAGAATTCACCGCCAGCCGTGGCCGTGGCGCCCAGTTGAACGGTCGTCGCCTGCGTGTAAGCGGTCGTACCAGCCTGGACGGCGCCCTGCTCGGCACTGGCTTCCCGTTCCGTGACGACCAGATGGACAACCTGGAAAACTACCTGGGCATGTTCCGCGCCCTGGTTGGCCAGACTGCCGGCATCCGTCGCGCCGGCGCTGCCAGCCTGGACCTGGCTTACGTTGCCGCCGGTCGTTTTGATGCGTTCTGGGAGTCGGGCCTGTCCGAATGGGACATGGCAGCAGGCGCCCTGCTGATCCAGGAAGCTGGCGGCCTGGTGAGTGATTTCACCGGTGGTCACGACTTCCTTGAGAAAGGCCACGTCGTTGCCGGCAACACCAAATGCTTCAAGGCAGTACTGACGGCGATCCAGCCGCACCTGCCGGCTTCGCTGAAGCGCTAAGCGAGCGAGCACAAAAAAGCACCCCAAGGGGTGCTTTTTTTATGCCTGGGTGTTGGTCGATACGGCAATTCCAGCTAAACCGATACCTGATGTGGAAGCGGGCTTGCTCGCGAAAGCGGTGGGCCAGTCAATACATCTGCTGATTGACACTATGCCTTCGCGAGCAAGCCCGCTCCCACATGTTGAACCGCACCCAGCTTGGAATTACTGCTGGTTTTGACCCAGAATCAGGCGACCTTCTTTATCGACTGGAATCTGGCCACCCGGATCACGGTCCATGCGCACCGAACCTTCCTTGCCATCCAGGGTGTACCGCACGTCATAGCCGACAACCTTGTCGCTGATGTCGTTGACGGTGTTACAGCGAGTTTGCGTAGTGGTGTAGGTATCGCGGTTCTGCATACCTTCCTGAACCTTGTTACCCGCGTAACCACCACCCACCGCACCGGCTACCGTCGCCAGCTTCTTGCCATTACCGCCACCGACCTGGTTGCCCAATAGGCCACCTGCCAGCGCACCCACCACGGTACCGACGATTTGATGTTGATCCTGCACAGGCTTCTGCCGGGTCACGGCGACGTCCTTACAGACTTCGCGCGGGGTTTTAATCTGGGTTTTCACCGGCTGCACCGCCAGCACTTGCGCATACTCAGGGCCGCTTTTTACCAGGCTGTAGGTGGCAACAGCACCCCCGGCAGTCACACCGACAGCACCCAATACCGCACCAACCAGCAACGACTTGTTCACGTGAACCTCCTGACCATCACAAGCGGACCGAAACGTCCGCGCTATACCCAGCCTTGGAGCAAAAAAAAAGGCGCGAGTTCAATACTCGCGCCTTCTTTGTAACAGCGTGTCAACAAGCGCCCATCAAGGGCGGTCGTCGACCTCCTTGCCGGTAGTGGCAGGCGGGATCAAATCCTCGCTGTTGAGGTTCAGCCAGATCAGCACCACGTTGGCGATGTAGATCGACGAGTAGGTGCCCGCCAGAACGCCAATGAACAGCGCCAGCGAGAAGCCCCACAAGTTGTCACCACCGAAGATCATCAGTGCAGCAATCGCCAGCAAGGTGGAGATCGACGTCGCCATGGTCCGCAGCAGGGTCTGAGTGGTGGAAACGTTGATGTTCTCGATCAACGACGCCTTGCGCAGTACGCGGAAGTTCTCACGAACCCGGTCGAATACCACGATGGTGTCATTGAGGGAGTAACCGATGATCGCCAGCACCGCCGCCAATACCGTCAGGTCGAAGGTAATCTGGAAGTAGGCCAGGATACCCACGGTCACGATCACGTCGTGGATCAGCGACACAATGGCGCCGACGCCGAACTTCCACTGAAAGCGGAAAGCCAGGTAGATCATGATGCCGGCCAGCGCCATCAGCATGCCGAGGCCGCCCTGGTCGCGCAGCTCTTCACCGACCTGCGGGCCCACGAACTCAACGCGCTTGACCGACGCCGGGTTGTCGCCGCCGACCTTCTGCAAGGCCTCGGCGACCTGATGACCCAGTTGCGGATCTTCGCCGGGCATACGCACCAGCAGGTCGGTGGTCGCACCAAAGCTCTGCACGATGGCTTCGTGATAGCCGGCCTTGACCAGCTCGTTGCGCACCAGGGTCACGTCGGCCGGCTTCTCGTAGGTCAGCTCGATGAGCGTACCGCCGGTGAAATCCAGACCGTAGTTCAGCCCCTTATGGAACCAGCTGAACAACGCCAGAACGGTGAGGACCATGGTGAAGCCGAACGCAACGTTGCGAACGCCCATGAAGTTGATTGTACGTAACATGGCAGCCCCTTAAATCCACAACTTCTTGAAGTCACGTCCGCCAAAGATCAGGTTGACCATTGCGCGGGTCACCATGATGGCCGTGAACATCGAGGTAAAGATACCGAGGGACATGGTCACCGCAAAACCTTTGACCGGGCCGGTGCCCATGGCAAAGAGAATCCCGCCGACCAGCAACGTGGTCAGGTTGGAGTCGAGAATCGCGGTAAATGCCCGGCCGAAGCCTTCGTTGATTGCACGTTGTACGCTCATGCCCGCCGCGATCTCTTCACGAATCCGCGAGAAGATCAGTACGTTGGCGTCCACCGCCATGCCCATGGTGAGCACGATACCGGCGATGCCTGGCAGGGTCAGCGTAGCGCCCAGCAGCGACATCAGGGCCAGCAGCATCACCATGTTGCCCGCCAGGGCTACAGTGGCGATGACGCCGAAGAAGCGGTAGATGGCGATGATGAACAGCGACACAAACAGCATGCCCCACAAGGCTGCGTCGACACCCTTGGTGATGTTGTCGGCACCCAGGCTCGGGCCAATGGTGCGTTCTTCAGCGAAGTACATCGGCGCCGCCAGGCCACCGGCACGCAACAACAGCGCCAGTTCGGACGATTCGCCCTGGCCGTTCAGGCCAGTGATGCGGAATTGAGCACCCAGCGGCGACTGGATGGTCGCCAGGCTGATGATCTTCTTCTCTTCTTTGAAGGTCTGCACCGGCACGTCTTTCTCGACGCCGTTGACCATTTGCTTGGTGTAGGTGGTGACTGGGCGCTGCTCGATGAAGATCACCGCCATGCTGCGACCGACGTTGCTGCGCGTGGCGCGGCTCATCAGCTCGCCGCCATGGCCATCCAGACGGATATTCACTTCAGGCGTGCCGTGCTGCGAGTCAAAACCCGCCTTGGCGTCAGTCACCTGGTCACCGGTGATGATCAAGCCACGCTCGATCAACGCGGGAGGACGGTTACCTTCACGGAACTCGAACTCTTCGGCAGTTGCGCGAGAAGCACCCGGCTCAGCGGCCAGACGGAATTCCAGGTTGGCCGTTTTACCCAGGATACGCTTGGCTTCAGCGGTGTCCTGTACGCCCGGCAATTCAACCACGATGCGGTTGGCGCCCTGACGCTGAACGATCGGCTCGGCCACACCCAGCTCGTTGACGCGGTTACGTACCGTGGTCAAGTTCTGCTTGATGGAGTATTCGCGGATTTCCGCCAGCTTGGCCGGGGTCATCGCCAGACGCAGTACAGGTTGACCATTCAGGTCGGCCGGTACGATGTCGAAATCATTGAAGTTCTTGCGGATCAGCGCACGGGCCTGTTCGCGGGAAGCTTCGTCAGAGAAGCCCAGCTGGATGGCACCGTTGAGCTGCGGCAGGCTGCGATAACGCAGTTTCTCTTTGCGCAGCAGGCTCTTCACATCGCCTTCGTAGACTTTCAGGCGTGCGTCGAGGGCTTTGTCCATGTCGACTTCCAGCAGGAAGTGCACACCACCGGACAAGTCCAGACCCAGCTTCATCGGGTGCGCGCCAATGCTGCGCAGCCATTTTGGCGTGGTCTGGGCCAGGTTCAACGCGACAACGTAGTCGTCACCCATGGCCTTGCGCACAACGTCTTTGGCCGGCAGTTGGTCTTCTGCTTTGGTCAGGCGCAACAAGCCGCCCTTCGCATCAGCCGCCAATGTTGCCGCTTTAACCTGGATGCCCGCATCGGTGAGCGCTTTGCTCGCGCGCTCCAGGTCTGCCTGATTGACCTGCAGCGAAGTGCTGGCGCCCGTGATCTGGATCGCAGGGTCATCAGGATAAAGATTGGGAGCGGAATAAATAAAACCGATCGCCAGCACCGCCAGGATCAGTACGTATTTCCACAGAGGGTATTTGTTCAGCATCACGCCGCCCGCTTATAACGCGGGGCGCCTTGCGCGCCCCGTCGATTGGTAAAGGTTGTTACTCAGATCGCTTTGAGCGTGCCTTTAGGCAGCGTGGCGGCGATGGCGCCCTTCTGGAACTTCATTTCTACGGTGTCGGAGACTTCCAGAACCACGAAAGCATCGGAAACCTTGGTGATCTTGCCGGCGATGCCGCCAGTGGTCACAACTTCGTCGCCTTTCTGCAGGCTGCCCAGCAGGTTTTTCTGCTCTTTGGCGCGCTTGGCCTGTGGACGCCAGATCATCAGGTAGAAGATGACCAGGAAGCCGACCAGGAAAATCCACTCGAAACCACCGCCCATTGGGCCGGCAGCGGCAGGCGCAGCGGCGTCAGCCATGGCATTAGAGATAAAAAAGCTCATTTAGCACTCCAGTTGCAAATAGTGAATCTTAGGGTCGGAAAACTCAGTCCAAGGGCGGCACAGGGAGCCCGCGCTTGGCATAGAAGGCATCGACGAAGGCGGCCAATGTACCCTGTTGAATAGCCTCGCGCAAACCAGCCATCAGGACTTGGTAGTGACGCAAATTGTGGATGGTATTCAACATGCTACCCAGCATTTCCCCGCACTTGTCCAGATGGTGCAGATAAGCACGCGAGAAGTTCTGGCAGGTGTAGCAGTCACAGGTGGGATCCAGCGGCGAATCATCATGGCGATGAAACGCGTTACGGATCTTCAGCACGCCTGTATCGATGAACAGATGCCCATTGCGGGCATTACGGGTTGGCATCACGCAATCGAACATGTCCACACCGCGGCGCACACCCTCTACGAGATCTTCCGGTTTGCCAACGCCCATAAGGTAACGAGGTTTGTCAGCCGGCATCAGGCCCGGCAGGTAATCCAGCACCTTGATCATCTCGTGCTTGGGCTCGCCCACCGACAGACCGCCGATGGCCAGGCCGTCGAAGCCGATCTTGTCCAAGCCTTCCAGCGAGCGCTTGCGCAGGCTTTCGTGCATGCCGCCCTGGACGATACCGAACAGCGCCGCAGTGTTATCGCCGTGGGCATTCTTCGAACGCTGAGCCCAACGCAGCGACAGCTCCATGGAAATGCGCGCCACGTCTTCATCCGCCGGGTACGGCGTGCACTCGTCAAAAATCATCACGATGTCGGAGCCCAGGTCGCGCTGCACCTGCATCGACTCTTCCGGGCCCATGAACACCTTGGAGCCGTCGACCGGTGAGGCGAAGGTCACGCCCTCCTCCTTGATCTTGCGCATGGCGCCCAGGCTGAACACCTGGAAACCACCGGAGTCGGTGAGGATCGGGCCTTGCCACTTCATGAAGTCATGCAGGTCGCCATGCTTCTTGATCACTTCCGTGCCCGGGCGCAGCCACAGGTGGAACGTGTTGCCGAGGATGATTTCGGCGCCGGTGGCGACGATGTCACGCGGCAGCATGCCCTTGACGGTGCCATAGGTGCCCACAGGCATGAAAGCCGGGGTTTCGACGGTGCCGCGTGGAAAGGTCAGGCGACCCCGACGAGCCTTGCCGTCAGTAGCCAATAATTCAAACGACATACGACTCATAGTTGTTCCTCAGGGCCCGCTTCTTTAGGAGCAGTCGGCGCCGGGTTACGGGTGATAAACATCGCATCACCGTAGCTGAAAAAACGGTACTCGTTGGCGATGGCGGCTTGATACGCGGCCATGGTTTCCGGGTAACCGGCAAATGCCGACACCAGCATCAACAGCGTGGATTCCGGCAAATGGAAGTTGGTCACCAGGCAATCGACCACATGGAACGGCCGGCCCGGGAAAATAAAGATATCGGTGTCGCCACTGAACGGCTTGAGCACGCCATCACGCGCCGCACTCTCCAGCGAACGCACGCTGGTGGTGCCCACCGCCACAACGCGACCGCCGCGCGCCTTGCACGCCGCCACGGCATCCACGACATCCTGGCTGACTTCCAGCCACTCGCTGTGCATATGGTGATCTTCGATGTTATCCACACGCACCGGCTGAAACGTACCGGCCCCCACGTGCAGGGTCACATAAGCGCTCTCGACGCCCTTGGCGGCAATCGCATCCAGCAACGGCTGGTCAAAATGCAGCCCGGCCGTTGGCGCGGCCACCGCACCCAGACGCTGGGAGTACACCGTCTGATAGCGCTCGCGATCCGCGTCTTCGTCGGGGCGGTCTATATAAGGAGGCAACGGCATATGGCCGACGCGCTCCAGCAGCGGCAACACTTCTTCGGCGAACTTGAGTTCGAACAACGCGTCATGGCGCGCGACCATCTCGGCCTCGCCACCGCCATCGATCAGGATGCTCGACCCCGGTTTCGGCGACTTGCTGGAGCGCACATGGGCCAGCACGCGATGGCTGTCCAGCACCCGTTCGACCAGAATTTCCAGCTTGCCGCCGGACGCTTTCTGGCCAAACAGCCGTGCCGGAATCACCCGGGTATTGTTAAACACCATCAAATCGCCTGGGCGCAAATGCTCAAGCAAATCAGTGAATTGACGGTGTGCGAGGGCACCGCTCACCCCGTCCAGGGTCAGCAGTCGACTGGCGCGACGCTCGGCCAAAGGGTGGCGAGCGATCAGCGAATCAGGGAGCTCAAAAGTAAAGTCAGCAACGCGCATGATGGGGTTCGTCTAGCAGGGCCGGGAAGTCTAGCGGAAATAGTGAAAATAGACCATGAAACGTGATTGACCAACGGTAATCTCATCTCTATACTTCGCCGCCATTGAGCCCTGATGGCGGAATTGGTAGACGCGGCGGATTCAAAATCCGTTTTCGAAAGGAGTGGGAGTTCGAGTCTCCCTCGGGGCACCATCTTAAAGAAAGACCTTGAAATTCAAGGTCTTTTTTTTCGCCTGTCGAAAAGTGCGTATGCACGGGCGAACACAGACGCTAAGGAGCCGGGACCATGGAATTGACGCTGGAAGCTGTTGCGCTTTTTGCTCTCAAGCTGGTGCATGAGACCGAAGGCGCGAGCCCGATTCTGCGCGATGATTTGGTCATGGACGGGTATGAGCGGGAAGTGTTCGGCTTGTTGGTACGTCAGGGGGATTTGGCCACGATTCAACGCAAGCTTGATGAGTGCATTGCCCAGGCACTGGATACGTTAGGCGGTGCCAACACCGTACTCGGGCGTGAACTGCACAAGCTGTCCGCCGAAGTGCAACAGGCCCGCCACCTTGATGAGCTAAACGCTCCGCTGATGACCCTCAAGGACTATCTGAAAGATATCCAGTGAGTCAATGAGCAACATACCCGCCAGGTAAACCATCAGCACCGCAACGCCAGCGTCCAAGCAGCGCCAGACCACGGGCGCGCGAAACAGCCATGTCAAACGCTGACACCCCAGCGCCAACAGCACAAACCACACCAACGATGCCGTCATGGCGCCTGTCGCGAACAGTGCTTGCTGGCCAGCGGGCTTGGCCGCACCGATAGAGCCGATCAGCACCACCGTATCAAGCCAGGCGTAGGGGTTGGCGAAGCCAAGCACTATCGCCGTACGTACTAGCCCCCTTTGCGAGTTACCCCCTTGAGTGTCCGGCATGGACAGGTTGCGGATGCAGGCCAACAAGCGCTGACCACCGAACCACAGCAGATAGGCCGCGCCGGTTACGAGCAATATCGCCATCACCGCCGGCCAACTTTTCAGCACAGCCCCTAACCCCGTCACGCCGATAGCGATCAGGAGAATATCGGCCAGTACACAAATAGCGACCACCCACCAGATGGGACCACGGCCGACACCTTGGCGGATGACCAAGGTGTCTTTTGGGCCGGGGGCGGCGAACAGTCCGATGCCCAGGAGCAAGCCTTCAAGGTACAGGGCGTTGAAATGTGGAAACATGGAATGTTCGAGTCCGCGAGGCGATTAAAGAAGTTGAATAGGCTGATTGCCGAAACCGGTATGACGAGCGTTGACAGCACTGTTCAGGTCAATGGGTTTGCGGCGGAAAAAGCTTGTCGGCCGCTGTTCCGGGCTCGGATTTGCAAAGTAAATCAACGAGCTTCTGGCGACTGGCTGCTTCGGCGCCAGCACAGCATGATAGGCAGCAGGAATGGACTGGTCGGAAAGCTCAGTGAGCAACGAACCTGCCAGCACTGCAATCTCGCCCTCCAGAAGCCGGACCGGCTCTAATGAAGCGCCCTTCACCAACACCAGCCCTTCGCGGGTAGGCTTGATAAACGACAGCATGTGCCCATCTTCATGAGGGTCCTGAGCAAATTGACGCACGCCGTTTGTGGCCTGAGCACCGTAGACACAGAGTTGGATGTAAGACGCCAAACGCAAGGGCGCTAATGGGGCAACGCCAAACTCTGCACAAATCCCGTCCATTAACGCTTGGGCGAGCTCGCTGATCTGGCGCTCAAAACTACCCACAGCAGTGAAGAACGGGCTTCGGGTGAACTCCAGATCCGTTCGCTTAGGCGCATGCGCAGGCCAGTAACAGAAACGCTCACACAGGTCCGGGTGGTCTTCGATGCTCGAATACTCGGCGCCAAAAGGGAAAAAACCGTCAGTGTCTTCGGCGAAGGAAAATGATTGTTTGGTGGTTTGGGAAATTGCCGCGTACCCATCAATGATCTTTTTGTAGTCCTGCTGCATCGCATCTGAGATCTGCAGGGTCCCAAAGCCTGATCGAGCAATGGATTCACAGCACGCTTTTATCTGTTTCATAGAGATATCCAGAGATAGTTGTAAATGAATGCAACAAAAATGGGGTCGCAAGCATGCGAGACACCGCGACACTGGATATAGCCAATCAAAACGCGGACTATCCATGTCCTTCACAACGTCGCCAGCAGGATGCGAGTGTGCATGGCCCGCTACACGTTGCGGCGGGCAGGTTGTCCTTTTTAGCTAACAACGTGACGACTTTCACCAAGGACTGGGGATGAGCAATCAACTATGAGCATCAAGACGCGCGACACTCTTCGAGCGCTAGTCGTAAGACGCAGCCGGGAACTGGGTAAATCCATGACCACCCTGGCCAAGGAAGCCGGCATATCCAGAACCTACCTTTACGGGTTGGCCGGTGGCGCCTCTCAAGATCCCTCGGTGCGCACACTGATCAAGTTGGCCAAGGCACTTCAAGTTTCACCACTGCTACTGTTCCGCTACTTCGCCGATTTGGCAGGCGCTCCGGTGGGCGCTCACTCAATGGCTGCCACTAACCGCGCTATCGGCCTGCAAGACCCTGGTGACGTTGCCGTCTTCAACGCAGACGTCACCACGCCGGACCAAACCGTCGTGTTACCCGGTGAGACGTTTCAGAAGACCTGGGAAATCCAGAACCTTGGCACCCGCCCCTGGCGTGGCCGCAGGCTGGTACGGGTAGACGGCGAATACGTTATCGCCCAACGCACCGCCACGGGCGCGCCACTGGAAGTGGTGATGGACACACACCTGCGCAGCCTGAACAACGAGATCGCTATTGCAGAAACACTGCCCGGCCAACCGGTGCACATCACTGTAGAGTTCGCCGCGCCCAAGGAAACCTGCACGGTCACGTCCATCTGGCGGATCGAGGATGAACACGGTCAGCCCTGCTACGGCCCCGCCTTCATCCTGCATGTCATCGTCAACGTCATGGCACGCTGAATGGCCTCACCGCCGCCCTTCAACCGCCATGCGCACCGCCAACCCCATCAACACCGAGCCCATCACCCAGCGCTGCACCACCTGCCAACCCGGGCGGGTGACAAAGAACACCGCGATGGAGCCCGCCATGATGGCAATCACCGAGTTAACGCTCACGCTGATGGCAATCTGCGTAAAGCCCAGCACCAGGGACTGCGTCAGCACACTGCCATGGCCATTCGGGTCGATAAACTGCGGCAGCAACGACAAATACATCACCGCGACTTTAGGGTTCAGCAGGTTGGTCACAAAGCCCATCATGAACAGCTTGCGCGGGCTGTCCTGGGGTAAATCCCGCACGTGAAACGGCGAACGGCCACCCGGCTTGATCGCCTGCCAGGCCAGGTACACCAGGTACAATGCCCCGCCGAGCCGCAGCGCGTCGTAGGCAAATGGCACCGCCATCACCAGCGCGGTAATCCCTAATGCCGCGCAGAGCATGTAAACCACAAACCCCAACGCCACACCGCCCAGCGAAATCAACCCAGCCGTACGCCCCTGGCAAATCGAGCGGGAAATGAGGTAAATCATATTCGGCCCGGGGGTGAGCACCATGCCGAGTGAGATCAGGCCATAAGCAAGCCAGCTGGACAGTTCGGGCATGGTGCCGCTCCAAAATTATGAGGTTGGGCGCCATGGTAGGGCGTTGAATAGCAGGCCGTTAGATACAGATCCGCGAGCAAAACGTCATACACACTCACAGGCGTTTGCCGTACCACTCACCCAGGACAGGCACATGATCGACTTCAACAACAAAGGTTTCTTCAAACTCAAACAAAACAACGAATACGCCGAACGCGTCTCCGCCCTGCTGCTCGACGGCGAAGAAGTGATCGACGCCTACAAAGCCATGCGCGACGGCGTGGTCTTCACCACCAAACGCATCATCGCGGTGAACGTGCAGGGAATTACCGGCAGCAAGAAGGACTTCACCTCGCTGCCGTACAAAAATATCGTTGCGTACTCGGTGGAAACCTCCGGCACGTTTGACCTGGATTCGGAGTTGGAGATTTACTTTTCGTCGCTGGGGAAAGTGAAGTTTGAATTCACGGGGAAGACTTCGATTGTGGAAATCTCGCGGATCATCTCCAAGCACCTGCTGAGCTGATCAGCAGGCAAAAAAAGACCTTGGCGTCCCAAGGTCTTCTCTGCTGCAGACACTGATTCAACGAATGTACACAGATCCAAATGCGGGAGCGGGCTTGCTCGCGAAGGCGCCCGCCGCCACACCATCAAACCACCCGTTTACACCGAAACAGCCTCCCTCTCCTCCCCCCCATTCGGCAACATCCCATTGGCCAAATCATCCACCACCGCCTTCGCCATCTCCCCCAAATAATGCGCCGCCCAAGCGTAACGGTCGGCGCTCTTGTCCATGGCGGCATCTAACGCGAGCATTTTGGAACAGTGCAACAGCTCGGAGGCATGCTCCAGGGCGTCGCGGATCGGCACGCCGGCATTGACGCGGAATAGACGCTGGAGGTTGGGCTGTTTGCCGCAGGTGGAGAAGGTGATGACACCGAGGGTTTTGTTGAGGGGTGGGTTGATCATTGGGCACCTCCGGGTTGGACGGTGGTGTGGACTGCGGTATTGCGAGGGTATGACCTGTCAGAAACGCTCATGGATTTGGCTCCTAATGTCGAGAAGCTGCCACATTCGTTATCAGGCGAAAGGGTGGCAGCTGTGCGCAGGCTGATAAACCGGGACAATAGGAACCCGGCAGGCCCGAAGGCCTCCCGCGCACAGCCGCCATAACACGGATGTGCGGACGCAAAAAAAGCGCCGGCATGGTGCTGGAGACGCTTCAGCGCCTATTGTTCCACGGGTTATCAGGCCCGGTCACTGAATTTGCAGTGGCCGAACGAAGGTAGCTAAGCTTTCGACATTGGAAAAGGAAGGAAATGTGCCAGATTATTTCTTCAAAAAAGCGATGAGTTCATCCTAGTTACACGAAAAGACGTTGCAACCATGCCCATCAGAGATTTAAAAGCCTGTCTATAGACAGGCCCTGACTAGCACCCTTGCTTTAAGCTGTAACAACCGGCAAAACTCTTCCGCCAGTAAACTTTTGCGGAGTTAAATTAGTTCCTAGCAATGCGTCCGAATAGCTTGCAAGCCAAATGCCCTTCTCTCGAACAGAGGATTGGTTGCTACGGTTCAAATCTCCCACAACAATTTCAAGCGTTTTGCTTAAGCTTTTTGGACGCTGAGTCTTAGTAATCCCAAGATAATCGATAAAGTACAAACCATCATCCTCACGCAATAACTCCAACGGAGTATTTTTATCAGGACAAACCAAATCGATTACATCCGGCGAAATTACGACGCGTGGAAATCTAGCGGTAGTACTTTCGACCGTATAAGCATCGATAAGCCCCGCACTAAAAGTAAAGGTCCCATTTGTGAAGTGCTGATTAACAGCTATACCTCCTCGACACAAGAGCTCTTCATCGAGCAAATATCGCTGATATTGAGCAATGCGCGAAACGAACCCACGAAATTCACCAACCTCATAAGGACGCGATATTACAACAGAGTCTGAAAACTGGATAATCGTCAGACTCGGATCAGACTTAAATATATCCATGCACTTCTCATGACATCTAAAAAGTTTTTCCAGATACTCTCCATCACCTGTCTCGACTTCTCGAGCCACCATTGACTTAAACCCTAAAATATCGAGAAATGCCACATAGTGAATTTTCATTCCGCCACTCATACTTTTGCAGCATCATACTTTTTTATGGTATCGGAAAGTTTGTCGAACAATCCTTTGTATGTCGTCATCCTACGTTGAGCGCCACTCCAATTATTTCCAGCCCATGGCTTTTTACTTCTCGTAATCAGCGCGGTGTCAGCCTGATCTATATTAAAGACAGCTTTACCCACTTCTTGCATCAATGGAGCAAGCTGATTGAAATCAGGAATTTCCACAGCAATTGAATTCTTGGGTGATTTATTTTTTTGAGTAGGTAAATATAAAGCAGCTTTTGAATCGATATTACTAAATACCGGCCGAAGCTTTTCATCAATCTCTAGCGGGAGTCTGTCCATCCACAACTTAAATCCTGGCTTAGCTTCGCCAGCATACTTTTTAAAAGCTTGAACTACGGCACCGAGAAACGCGGGCTTTCCTGGACGGATCGGCATATCTAATTCTTTATACTGAGATATAACCTGATCATGTTCCTTAATCCAACGCTGAAGTATATGAGACAAAGTACCTATCGCTTGCACGTTAAACCGATCCGGTGCGACGGGAATAAAAAATGCATCACAAGCTAAGAAGAATGCTCTTGTGAGGGCACCTGAACTTGGCCCCACATCAATAAAAATATAGTCGTATTTCTCTTTATGCGCTAATCTAACCAAAAAATCACCAATAGCTACATACGTTCGCATGAGATTTGTACGCATACTCATACGTTGAACGTGAGCTTCAGCAAGATCATCCTCAATTGAACTCAAATCTACAGCACCACGAATCAAGAATAAATTTTCGTGAACTTTATGAGCCTTCACCTTGGAAATATCGATGAACGCAGCATCACCTTTGATGCGCTGATTTAGCGCATCAAGAATACTCGTACCCGGAAGCTCATTTAGCTTATGATCTTTCGCTATTGCAACCTTTTCATCTAGCTTATCTATAGTCCTAGCAAGTGCGATCTCTGTAAGATTACATTGAGGATCAGCATCGACCATCAGCACTTTCTTTCCGGAGTCAGCAAGATGAGTTGCAATATTAAAAGTAGTGGTAGTTTTTGATACGCCACCTTTATGGTTATACAACGTAATTATCTTCATATACTCTCCCTAGTAAATTTATTTGACGTAGTCGTTAACATCGCGAATACCGGAAAGCTACTATATTGCCATTACGATGTCCATTTGCTTTTTTCCCTCAGACTCTAAAGCGCTCAACGTGGCCAAACACTTCATCTAGCCCGAGAGAGGGCTCTGCACAAATGCAGGTATAGAAGCTTGCGCCCGTCATCCGCGAATTAGGGGCCTCCAACATTCGATTTCACAGTTATGCAAACCAGCTGACTTTTCCCACACCCACCATCGAGAAGAGCCGACATCAACCTCTGATGACCCCTCGTACGCTCACTCCCTCGCACAAGGAAGTGAGCCCGTCATGTCAGAACGCGCGTACCCCATCACCGAAGAAGAACAACTCAAACGGCGAATCCTGACTCCGCAGCCGAAGCGGGTGCCCTATTCGCCGCCCATGGTGTTGCTCGACCCAACACCAGCACCGGCGCCTACGCCCGCAAAACTTCCCGGTTGCGTGTTCACCAAACCCTGCCAACTGCCCGACGGCATCATTCGCTACAACGACCCCAGCGGTTACGTACCGTTGGATCTGGTCAAGGACTACGGCCATTTCAGCCTGTTGGGTGGGCGCGAGGTGGACAGCCGAGGCGCAGTCGCCTTGCGCAAGATCAGCGGCAGCGCCCTGCCCGTTGGCTTGGGGCAGTTGGCGTTGCGTTCGGCGGTGGTGGAATCCGCAGCAACCGCCGCTGGCACTGTAGCCGGTGGCTTATTGGCGGGTTTGGTGGCGCTGGCTTGGCCGTCGGAGCTGGGTGATAGCGCGCTCTACAGCGAGGAGCAGTTGCGTTCGCTGCAACGGGCGCGGTCGCAGATGCGTTTGCATGTCGAGCAGCGTGGGGACGGCACGCTCAAGGGGTACGGGTTTTACACAGGCAACACTGCCGATTGGCAGATGATTGATGTGGTGCAGTTCCAAAGCCGTGGCGATCAGTTTGTGGCGGATTTGGGTGAGGGCGTGGAACTGATCTGGACGCCTGCGGTAGATCCGGGCGATACCCTGGGTATTCCGGCATTGGAGGCTGCGCCGCAAGCGCCGGTGATTTGGATTTACCCGCCGACGGAGAAGGCCGCGCAGATTCTGGTGAACCCGATTTATCCGCCGGAGTATCGGGATTTTATTCTGGTGTTCCCGGTGGAGTCTGGGGTTCGGCCGCTGTATGTGGTGGTAAATGAGCCTCGGAAGGGGTTGAGAAACCCGGATCATGATTACTTTTCTGCACCAAGTACCGAAGATATAACTGGCTTCCCAGGCTTGATCCCCCAAAAGCCGGTGACACCAAGACAAGGCGGGGCTGGTTTACGTGAGCGTTGGATAGATGCAAAAAGGAGAAAGATATTTGAATGGGATTCCAAGAAAGGCGAGCTTGAAGTCTATCGAAACAGTGATTTAGAACATCTCGGCGCATTTGATCCTTACACCGCCGAACGTCGCGGGCCGGCGAACCCAAAACGTCGAATTTACAGATAAAGAGGAGTGCGAAAAATGGTTATGAAAATCAGATTACGGTGGTACGAAAAACTCAGTAATGACTTGAAAGCAGATGAGTACTCGGCAGATATCGATGACGCTGACAGTTCCTTTGAGGCATTAGGTTTGAGCGATGAAACCGCAATATATGCCGACGTTTTCAACGTTCTCCCAAATTGGATAACAATTCTCCAGCCACACTTCCAGCATGTAATACAGCCCAACCTTTTCGACTACCAAATCTCCTTCCGCTACCAAGGCGCTTGGCCGCCACCTCCAAAGCAACCCAGGAAGGAATCCTGAACCAATGAAAAAGCCCCTTCTCTACCGCTCAGTCAACACCCGTACCCACGGTGTGCGTCACGGTAGCGGTTTCGCTTATCGCTATGAACGGCATACCAAAAGCGCAAAGCGTTCACTGTCCACCCGCGGATCAATGCATAGCCGTCTACGACACGGTTTTGACTACACGCCGCTATTCCGATTTCTCCTGTCCAACGTTGGTCAGCCATGGGACAAGGTGTTCAGCGAAGCCAATGCTCGCCTGGATCGCCCGGAGCCCGTGTTCTGGATGGTTGCTCTGCATGAAAATGACAAAGACGACTATGTGCTATTGGGTGATTTCAGCTATTACAGCGGTTTGTGGGTCGACGCGGCAGGCCTGCTGCAAAAGGTTAACCCCCAATTGACGCCCGAACAGATGAAGCCCAGTTGTGACTGCTGCACCCACACGTTCAACGGTGTGGTATTCCCGCAGGCGCTTGCGCGCAAGCCGTGAAGCTCAGCCGCGCGCGCAAGCCGCCCTGCGCCAGATTGTGCAACGTCAACGCACTGCCGATCTTGCCCACAATCATCTCCACAATCGCCAACCCCAACCCCGCCCCATTAGCGTTGTCCCGGCTATAAAACCGCTCAAACAACCGCTCCATTTCCGCTTCATCAATCCCCGGGCCCTGGTCTTCCACGCTCAAGCAGTTAACCCCAATCACCACCTTCACTTCGCTGCCCGCCGGGGAAAAATTCAGTGCGTTGGTCACCAGGTTCTGTAGCGCAATCGCCAGGGCCACCGGCTCGGTTTGCACCCAGCACGCTTCTTCGCCTTCGAGCACCAACTCCACACCTTTCTCCATGGCCAGCGGCGTCAACTCGGCCAGTTCTTCGCGCACCAGTTCCGTCAATTGCACAGGCTTGCGCACGGGGTTGCTCAGTTGCGGCTCGATACGCGCCATGGTCAGCAATTGGCTGCCAATGCGTGTGGCGCGGTCGACGCCGTTGACCAGGAAGTCCAAGGCTTCGCGCCGTTGCGCTTCGGTCGCAGCGCTTTGGGCGTTTTGTGCATGGATGCGCAGGATCGCCAATGGCGTGCGCAGTTCGTGGGCGGCGTCGGCGATGAAGCGGCGTTCGCGCTCCAACAGGTCATCCATTTGCACCAGCAACCGGTTGAGCGCGGTTTGCATGGGCTCCAGATCGGTCGGCAGCGGCTTGAGGTTCAACGGTTGCAAGGTGTCGGTATTGCGCCCCCGAATCGACCTGACCATGGCGCGCAACGGGGTGAGCCCCCAGCCGATGGTCAGCCAGATCAACACGGTCAGCAGTGGCACGCCGATCAAGGTGGGCCAAAGGGTGTGGCGCACGATGCGTTCGATCAGGTCCTGGCGAATGTCGTCGCGCTCGCCCACCCAGATCAGCAGTCCCTGTTGCGGGTCGGCGAGGAGGAAGGCGCACCAGTCGTTGCCGTTGTCCATGATGTCGTGGGCGCCGAGGGCAGTCGGCGGGGTTGCAAGTACGGGCGCCTCGGCAGACCGCACCAGCAACTCACCATCACTGCGCCACACCTGGAAGGTCAGGCGAGTTTCGTACGGGTGGGCCACGCCCTCCTCCCCCACACGGCTCATGGCCTGGTCGAACGCCTGATACAAGCGGTCCCAGTCGGCTTCGCCGGGGTCGCGTTGGCGCAGCACACCTTGCAGCAGGCGCGCACTTTGGGCGAGTTGGGCGTCGTAGACTTCTTCGATTTCATGGTGGCTGTCGCGCAGCACCAGCCAGCTGATCAGCGCGTCGCCGAGCAAAATAAACACCAGCACCGGAATGAGGATGCGCGCGCGAACCGAGGTCATGGTGTGAGCGCCAGCACATAGCCAACACCGCGTACGGTGCGGATCAGGTCGGTGGATAACTTTTTGCGCAGGTTATGGATCAACACTTCCAGGGTGTTGCTCTCCACCCGGTCCTGCCACCCATACAACGCACGAGACAGCCGCTCGCGGGTCACCACTTTGCCGGGGCGCACCATCAACTGGTGCAGCAGTTGGTATTCCATCGGCGTGACGATGATCTCTTCATCCTGGTAACGCACTTGCTGGGTCGCCGGGTCGAGGCTGACACCGGCGTGTTCCAGCATCGGTTGCGCGCGGCCCTGGCTGCGGCGCAACAGGGCGCGCACGCGGGCTTTGAGTTCTTCGACGTCGAAGGGTTTGATCAGGTAGTCGTCGGCGCCCGCGTCCAGCCCGGCGATGCGCTCGGCGGTACCGTCGCGGGCGGTGAGGATCAGCACCGGCACGTCGTGTTGCCCGGCGCGCAGTTGCTGCAACAGGTCGAGGCCATCCAGGCGTGGCAGGCCGAGGTCGAGCAGCAACAAATCGAAGCTCTCGGTGCGCAACGCGTGCAAGGCGCTGAGGCCATCTTGCAGCCAATCCAGTGTGTAGCCTTCAGCGCCCAATGCCACGCGAATGCCCTGGCCAAGGGCACGATCATCTTCGACAAGGAGTAGGCGCATAGCGGAGTCTCTGTAGGAATCGGCGGAATGATGCCGGTTCTACGCGGGGTCATTTCGGGAAAGATGTTACGGCGCGTTGCCAACTAAGCTTGCGCTAAGGTTGGTTTTGCACTGTGAAATCTCCCACATCTGCTGAGAGCTTTTTCATGCGCAAAATTCTCCTGCTGTCGCTGCTTATCGCCAGCCCCATGGCCCTCGCCGGCCCGCAGTGCACCACCGCCGAGCGTTCGCAATGGCAAGACGAAAAGGCCTTTCAGGACAAGCTCAAGGCCGACGGTTACACGATCAGCAAGTTCAAGGTCACGGACGGCAACTGCTACGAGATCTACGGCTTCGACAAGGACAAACGCAAGGTCGAGATCTACCACGACCCGGTCACCGGCAAGGCCGTGAAGACTGAGATCAAGGGCTGATGCCAGGCGAATCCCTGCGCCTGTGGGACCCGCTGGTGAGGCTGTTTCATCTGTCTATCGCCGGGGTCTTTATCGCCAATTACTTCGTTAACGAAGCGGGCGATGACTGGCATGTGTGGCTCGGCTACTACGCTATGGCCTGGCTGCTGGTGCGATGGGTGTGGGGGTTTGTAGGACCGCGCAGTGCGCGTTGGTCGGATTTCTGGCCATCGCCTGCGCGGCTCAGTGCCCATGTGCGCAGGGTGTTCGACGGGCGCGGCCTGCATCGCCTTGGCCATTCGCCCATCGGCGCGCTGGTGATGCTGTTGATGATGTCGGCGCTGCTGACCCTCGGTATCAGCGGCTTCCTGATGCAGGAAGTCGACGCGCTATGGGGCGCCGATTGGCCGCTGCAAGTCCATGAAACCGCCGCCAATGTGCTGCTGGCTCTGGTCGGTGTGCATGTGCTGGCCGCCGTGTATGAAAGCATCCAGGTGAAGGACAACCTGCCGTTATCCATGCTCACCGGTCGCAGGAAGCGCCTGCCGGATGACCGTGCGCAGTAATCCTTTTCTCTGACAGGTTCTCTATGCGCTCCGCCCTACTGATCTGCAGCCTGCTAGGGGTATTTATTGCCGCCTGGCTCAGCCATCCGCCGCACGTGCTCGCGCCGTTTGCCCAGGCGAGCCCGAACACCTCTAAAGTCGCGACGGCGCCGCAATACTCCAGCCGCTTTGTGTCTTCGCAACTCACTGACTTTGTGCACTCGTCCTCGGTCACCGCCCTACCCGGTGGCGACTTGATGGCCGTGTGGTTTGCTGGCAGCCGCGAAGGCGCCGCCGATGTGCAGGTGCGCACCGCACGGTTTGATGCGCGCAGCGGCGAATGGGGTGCCGAGCAGGTGCTGGCCACACGTGAAAGTACCCGCGACGGCACCCAGCGTTACATTCGTAAACTGGGCAACCCGGTGATTGCGCTGGGGCCGGATAAACGCCTGTGGATGTTTTACGTGTCAGTGTCGGTCGGCGGCTGGGCCACCAGTGCGATCAACGTGATGGTCTCCGAGGACCTCGGCGCAAACTGGTCGGCACCTCGGCAATTGGTGACGTCGCCGTTTTTCAACATCAGCACACTGGTGCGCGCCGCACCGGTGTTTCACGCCGACGGCTCGATCGGCCTGCCGGTGTACCACGAGTTCATGGGCAAGTTCGCCGAGTACCTCTACTTGAGCGCGGACGGTGCGGTGATCGACAAATTCCGCATCAGCCGCGGCAAGCATTCCTTGCAACCGACCATCGTGCCGCAGGATGGCCAGCGCGCGGTGGCGATGTTGCGTTACGCCGGCGAAACCCATCACCGTGTGCTCGCCAGCCGCACCGAGGACGCCGGGCAAACCTGGAGCGAGCCGTACCCGCTGGAACCGGCCAACCCCAACTCATCGCTGGCGGCCGTGGCCACTGAAGACGACGGTTTGCTGGTCGCCCTCAACGACCTGCAAGACGGCCGCTTCAAGCTCAGCCTTTATGGCACCGACGCCCAACTGAGCCAGTGGCGCACAGTGGTGGAACTGGACCAATCACCCGACCCGCTGGGCCAACCGTTTTCCCCCGAGGCCTATAAAGCGATCATCGGCGAAGGCTTCCGCGCGTCCAGCGGCGCCAAACGCCTGCCGCTGGAACAACGTTTTCTGAGCAATCTGGATTACCGCGTGTGCAAACCCCGTGGCTGCGATTTCGAATACGAGTACCCGTATTTCAGCCGCAGCCCGGACGGCATGTATCACCTGGTGTACTCGTGGAATAACACCTTTATCAAACATGTCAGCTTCAACGAAGCCTGGCTGGCGGAGCGTCTGTGATGGTTTCTGTGTGGCAAGCCCATTTGAGTTTTGTGTTGCTGGGGTTTGTGCTCTTAAGCGCATTCAGATTCACCGCACCGTGGCGCCCTTGGTTGTTGCCGGTGTTGGTGGCGCTGAGTGTTATCCCGCTGAATGAATTGCCGTTGGCGGCATACGTGCGCAGCTACACCGATGACCTGGCGATCAGCACGTTGGTGTTGTTGGCGTGGGTGGGGTTGTGCCGGTTGGGCGTGGTGCAGCCGCAGGGCCGTCAACAGCGGGTGCAATTGCTGCTGTTGTTTGGCGGGCTGAGCCTGCTGTTGTACCCGGCAACGCTGGGCCTGACGTATGTCGACCCTTATCGCTGGGGCTTTAACCCGCGGCCGATGATTGTGCTGGTGGGGGCGGCAGCGCTGTTGATGCTGTGGCTGCGCAATGCATTGGCGGTGTGGATGCTGGCGATCGGCACGCTGGGGTTTGCGTTGCGGCTGAAGGCTTCGGAGAACTATTGGGATTACTTGGTTGATCCGCTGTTGGCGGGTTACTGCGCCGTTGCAGGATTGATGCAACTCAAACTGTGGGAGCGGGCTCGCTTGCGAATGCGGCCTATCTGGCACTGATACACCGCTTTCGGGAGCAAGCCCCCTCCCACAGTTGATCGGGGTCGTTTTGGACATTGGGAAGGGTCAATGATGGGTGTGTTGCAATCACGCCGCCTGCGCTACGGCGTGGGCGCGATCGGCTTGATATTTGTGTTGCTGGCCGCTTTGCGGCTGGTGTTTTTAATCAGCTTTTCCGGCCTTGCGCTGAACACCCCGGCGCTGCCGGAAACCCTGGGCATCGGCCTGCGCTTCGACCTGCGTCTGGCGGTGTTGGTCCTGTTGCCGCTGGCGCTGCTGGCCTGGTTCCCACGCTGGAACCTCACCACCCTGCCCGCCCTGCGCTGGTTGGCGCGCGGCTATCTGGTGGTGGCATTGGCCGTGGTCGGCCTGGTGTACATCATCGACTTCGGGCATTACGCCTACCTCGGTGTGCGTATCAACGCGACCGTGTTGCGCTACCTGCAAGACGCACAGATTTCTCAACAGATGGTGTGGGAAACCTACCCGGTGCTGTGGATAACCGCGTGTTGGCTGGCGGCGGTGGCCGTGTGGGTCTGGGCGTTGGTGTGCCTGGAACGATTGACCCTGGATGGCGAGCGCAGACCCATCGGCACACTCACGCTGGCGTCGGTCTCGGTGGTTGGCGTCATTGCCGTGCTGCTCGCCCTGCTCGGCCGCGTGAACAACCTCAACCTGGAAAACCCGGTGCCGCTGCGCTGGAGCGATGCGTTCTTTTCCGGCAATAGCCAAGTCGCCGCCGTGGGCCTGAACCCGGTGCTGTTCTTGTACGACACACTCAAGGTCGGCCAATCGCAATTCGATGCCGCCCAGGTGCGTCAGCATTACCCGCAAGTGGCCCAGTACCTGGGGGTCGAGCAACCCGATCCCGAGCAACTGAATTTCATCCGCGAGCAAGCCGTACAACCCTATCGACTGCCGGGCGAGCGCCCGCCCAACGTGATCTTCGTGATGCTTGAGTCGCTCGGCACCAGCGCCGTCGGCGCCTACGGCAACCCGCTGAACCCCACGCCGAACCTCGACACACTGGCGACGCAAAGCTGGTTCTTCAAACACTTCTACGTGCCCGTCACCGGCACTGCCAAAACCGTGTGGGCAAGCATCTCCGGCGTGCCGGACGTCACCCGCCAGGAGACGGCCACACGCAACCCGCTGATCACCCGGCAACACACGCTGATCAACGCCTTCGAGGGCTACCAGAAGTTCTACATGATCGGCGGCAACGCCGGTTGGGCGAATATCAATGCGTTGATTCGCCAGAGCATCGACGGCGTGCAGTTGTTTGACGAAAGCCACTGGCGCTCGCCACGGGTGGACGTGTGGGGCATCTCCGACCTGGACCTGTTCAAGGAGGGCGACCAACTGCTGCGTGCGGTGCCAAAAGACCAACCGTTCTTCGCCTACCTGCAAACCTCCGGCAACCACCGCCCGTTTACCATCCCCAAGCAAAACGATGGCTTCCAACTCAATAACGTGACGCTGGAGCAAGCCCAGGCCGCCGGTTCACGCAGCGTCGAGCAATACAACGCGGTGCGCCTGCTGGATTACAACATCGGCCGCCTGATGGAAATCGCCAAGGCCGGCAATTGGTACGACAACAGCATTTTTGTGTTTTTCGGCGACCACAACACGCGCATCAGCCAGATCCCGCACATGGCGCCCGCCTTCGAGCAACTGGGCCTGGAAAGTAACAATGTGCCGCTGCTGATCCACGCCCCGGGCCTGCAACCTCGAGTGATCGACGAAGCGGTGGGCCTGGCGGATTTGCTGCCGACGGTGGCGGGCATGGCGGGCATACCGTTTCGCAACGGCGCGATGGGCCGGGACATCCAGCAGCCAGCGCCGGAAGGTGAGCGCGTGGTGCCGCTGGTGTTGCATGAGGGCACCTTCCCGATTATCGGTGGCGTGACCAAGGACTTCCTGCTGCAGATGCAACATGACGGCAGCTCGCCGACCCTGCATGACCTGGCCTCGCAAACGCCTCGGGAGGATGTGGCCGAACAGCACCCTGAAGAGTTTCAACGCTTACAGGGCTTGACGCGCGGGCTGCATGAGAGCGCTCGGCTGATGCTGTTCAGGAATGTGCGCGAGTGATTACTTGGGCTGGAAGGTTTCCAGGTATTGGAGGATGTTTTCAATTTTTTCCGGATCGCTGATGCCCCAGAAGATCATGCGTGTGCCGCTGACCACCTTCTTCGGCGCCTCGATGTAGGCGGCGAGTTTGTCGCGGGTCCAGACCACACCGGAATTTTTCATCGCGTCGGAGTACTGATAGTCAGTGGTGGTGCCGGCGGGGCGGCCGATGATGCCGTTAAGCTCAGGCCCAAAACCGCCGCGTGCGCCTTCGCCGATGCTGTGGCAACCGCCGCAGGTCTTGGCGAAGAGCTTGCCGCCCGCCTCGGCATCGCCCGCCGCACAGGCCGGGCCGGCGTTGAGGATCAGGGCGAGGGTCAACAGGGCGTACTTCATCTAGGGCTCCACAGCGGGCAACGGTGAGTCGATTATGCCTGTATCCACCTCACAGTGGCGCTGCGACCAACCACCGCGCAACCGCTCTAAAACGACCACCCATCGCCCCGCAGATATCTAATCGAACCTATTCACGCCCGTCCCACTCCACCTTACTGAACCCTGATGGTGGAGTAAGGATCATGGCTCAGCCATCGATTTTAGTGCTGGAAGACGACGAGATCATTCGCTCGTTAATGGTGGACGTACTGGAAGACTTCGGGGCTCATGTCACTTCTTTCCCGTCGGCGGATGAGGGGATGATTTACCTGGAGCGCGGCGACGACCCGGTTGACCTGATTGTGAGCGATATCCAGATGCCGGGTTTGCTCAACGGCTATGACCTGAGCAAGGTGGTGGCGCATCGCTGGCCATCGGTGCCGGTGGTGCTGACCTCCGGCAATACCAGGTTAGCCGCACAACTGGGCGGTTCTGTGCGTTTTTTGCCCAAGCCGTGGAGTACCGAACATTTGGTGGAGTGCGTGCGAAACGCGCTGACCCAACAGGGCGCCTCCCTGCATTAATAGCACCGCAATATCATCCAGACCGAACTTGATGTGCCGCCCTGTGGTCATTAATTACGCAAGGAGCGACTTTTCTGATCCGCTGGTCAGGCTTTTCGCCTTATGCGTGAAGTTGACGGCAATGCATTGTGTAGAATCGTCGCCTATTTAATCGCGTCATTCATGGCCAAAAGGCCCACAGTTCGAGCTCACTGAATGCATTCACAGGCCCCTGACCTTGCTGCGCCCTCATTGCTGGAAGCGTTGCGCTCAGGCACTGGTGTGCTGCATGTAGCATTGGAGAAACGCCTGCCGTTTTTCTCCGAACGCCTGGATGCCGACTGGTACCAGCGCTTGCTCCAGGCGTACTACGGTTTTTATGCACCGATCGAAGCGGCGTTGTATGAAAGTGGTTTGATCCCCGATGGTTTCGATACTGCATTGCGTGTGAAAACACCCACCTTGCTGTGTGATCTCCACGCCCTTGGCCTGACTGACGCCGCCATCAGCGCCCTGCCCCGGTGCCGCAAACCGCCAACGTTCGATAACCCCGCAGCCTGCCTCGGCGCACTGTATGTGCTGGAAGGCGCGACCCTGGGCGGCCAGGTATTGCGCCGGGAAATGGGCAAGCGCCTGAGTATTGATGCGGATAACGGCGGTGCGTTTCTCAACGTGTACGGCGCCGAGACCGGTCGGCGCTGGAAAGACTTTCTCGATTACCTGGGCGACCAGCCACTGGACGCGCCAGCGACACAGCGCGCGGTGCAGGCAGCCTGTTCGACATTCAGCGGCTTCGAGCAATGGCTCGCCAGCCAGGAGGTACTGCTATGAAACCCGACGATTTTGAAGAACTGCTTGCCAACTGTGCCGACGAACCCATCCGCACGCCGGGGGCGATTCAGCCACACGGCGTGTTGCTGACACTGTCGGAGCCAGACCTCCATATTCTGCAGGTCAGCGCCAACGTCGGCACCTTGTTCGGCCACGCGCCAGAGTCGCTGTTGGGCCAACCACTGCACACATTGATTGGCGCGGAACACGCCCACGCCGTGCAGGCTATGGCTGAGGACAACACATTTTTCGACGCACACGCGCTGCATATCCACTTCAACGGTGTGCAATTTGAAGGCTTGCTGCATCGCCATCAAGACGTGCTGGTGCTGGAATTCGAACCGCGCCTCGAAGACTTCAAGCCCCGTGCCCTGAATGGCCGCACGAGTGACTTGGGCAAAATGCTGCAACGCCTGCAGTCGGCGAAAACCCTGCAAGCGCTGTACGAAATCAGCGTGAATGAAATCCAAACCATCACCGGTTATGACCGGGTACTGATCTACCGCTTCGAAGAAGAAGGCCATGGCCAGGTCATCGCTGAAGCGTCGGCGCCGTCCATGGAGCTGTTCAACGGCCTGTTCTTCCCCGCATCCGACATCCCCGAGCAGGCCCGCGAGCTGTACCGCACCAATTGGCTGCGCATCATCCCGAATGCCGCCTACGAGCCGGTGCCGCTGCTGCCCAAACTGCGCCCGGACACCGGGCAGCCGCTGGATTTGAGCTTTGCGACGCTGCGCAGCGTGTCGCCGATTCACTGCCAGTACATGCAAAACATGGGTGTGTTGTCGTCCATGAGCATCTCGTTGATGGCGGGCGACAAGCTCTGGGGCCTGATCAGTTGTGGTAACCGCGAGCCATTGCTGGTGCCCAATGAACTGCGCATCGCCTGCCAGACCATCGGCCAGGTGCTGTCGCTGCAGATCAGCGCCATGGAGGCCCTGGACATCAGCCGTCAACGCGAAGAAAAAGTCGAGGCACTGGTGCGGCTTGAGCGGGCGATGAAGGCCTCTGAGCAAAACGTCTTCGATGGCCTGGCCCAGCAGCCGCAATTGCTGATGGACCTGACCCTGTCGGGCGGCGTGGCAATCATCGAAGACAAGCAACTGCATCGTTACGGCAACTGCCCGGAGCCGGAGCAGATTCGCGCCTTACACAAGTGGCTGCAACAGCACGGCGAGCCGGTCTTTTCCAGCCACAACCTGGTGTCGGTGTATCCGCCCGCCGCCGAGTTTCAGCAAATGGCCAGTGGCGTGCTGGCCATGAGCTTGCCCAAGCCTGTGGATAACGGTGTGCTGTGGTTTCGCCCGGAAGTGAAGGAGAACATCAACTGGAGCGGCAACCCGAACAAACCGCTGGACCTGGAAAACTCCGACGCCGGTTTGCGTCTGCGCCCTCGCACTTCGTTTGAAATCTGGAAAGTTGAAATGGCCGGTATCTCCACCAAGTGGAGCCATGGCGACCTGTTCGCGGCCAACGACCTGCGCCGTTCGGCCCTGGAAAACGACCTCGCGCGCCAAGTGTTGCGCGAGCAACAGGCGGTGCGCGCGCGTGATGAACTGGTGGCGGTGGTGTCCCACGATTTGCGCAACCCGATGACGGTCATCTCGATGCTCTGCGGCATGATGCAAAAGGCCTTCAGCTCCGAAGGCCCGCACACGTCGCGGCGGATTTCTTCGGCCATCGACACCATGCAACAGGCCGCCGGGCGTATGAATGTGCTGCTGGAGGACCTGCTCGACACCTCGAAAATCGAAGCCGGGCGTTACGTAGTCAAGCCCGTGGCGCTGGATGTCAGCCAGATGTTCGAGGAGGCCTATGCCCTGCTCGCGCCATTGGCGATGGAGAAAGGCATCGACCTGGCATTCAACGCGGAACCCGGCCTGCAGATCAATGCCGACCCGGAGCGCCTGTTCCAGGTGCTGTCGAACCTGATCGGCAATGCCATCAAGTTCACCCCGCGGCAGGGCAACATTGGCATCAGCGCCATGAGCACCGGCGAAGAAATCGTGTTTTCGGTGCGCGACTCCGGCGAAGGCATTGCGCCTGAACAGTTGCCGCATGTGTTTGACCGTTATTGGACCCAGACCGAAAACAACCCCACGGGCAGCGGGTTGGGGCTGTACATCACGCAGGGCATCGTTCAAGCGCACGGGGGGCGAATCGAAGCTCAAAGTGAGTTGGGGCGCGGCAGTGAGTTCAGGTTTACGGTGCCCAAGGCGGACTGAAACGCCATCAGCCGCCTGAGAAAACACGCGGACACCTTTGGCCGGGAACGCAGGCCCCGGCCAATGCCACTGACCCAGTGCGCACTCAAAGGGAATGTTGATGCGATCAGCGATCCTTCAATTGAGCATGAGGTCTACCCATGATGATTGGTAACACGTTCCACACCTATAACCTCAATCACGCCCTACAATGCGAGCAGCTCCCAGCCAAACCGGCGGAAAACGCTTCGCCCCATCACGGCAACGCGTCCGGGCAAACCCAGCCGCAATCAAATCAATCTTCTCTGGCCACTCTCGGACAAGGCCGGCTGCTTTGACACAACAAGGCCCAACGAGCAGACCGGGCGGCCTGCGCCGCAGTTGATACGCCCCAGCGTGCAGCCCTGTTGCGCTGCACGCGGTTAACAAAACACTGACATCCTCTGCGCTACCCTTTTCAGCCCTACCTTGTGAGAGCTGCGTCCTCATGCCTCAACCCGATTCATTGCCCGCGGTGCTTGCTGGCCCGATGCTCAGGCGCCTGGAACCCCAACGCCTGGTCGTGTGGTTGGTGGGAAGCCGAACCCTGCAATTGAGCTTGAGGCTGCAGTTACCCACAGGCGAGACGCTGGCTATCGACCTCGATGCGCAGCACTGCCATGTCGTCCCGGTTGGGCGGCAGGCCTTTATTCACCTGATCGACGTACGGCTGAGTGCGCCTCTGCCCCAGGACGTCGCCATTGGCTACGACGTGATGGTCGACGGCTGCGGCATCGCCGAATGGGCGCCACACCTTCTGTACGCCAACGCCAAGTCCGCGAGCTTTGTGCTGCACAGCCGCGTCCACCAGTTGGTGCACGGCTCCTGCCGCAAACCGCATCACTGGGCCGACGAAGGCTTGCTCTGCGTCGACCGCTTGCTGGCTGACGCCCACACACCGGCCCAACGCCCGGCCCTGCTGATGATGAGCGGTGACCAGATCTACGCCGACGATGTCGCCGGGACCATGCTGCGGGCGATTCATGCGCTGATCACGCGCCTGGGGCTGTTCGACGAACGCCTGGAAGGCGCCGTGGTGAACGACAGCGCCAGCCTCTACACGCATCACGCCAGCTATTACCATCGGGCGGACCTGCTGCCCGCGCTGGACAGCAACGAGACCCTGCGCGAACGTTTTTTCGGCGGTGCAAAGAAGCCGATTTTTACCAGCAGCACCGCCGACAACCACTTGGTGACCTTCGCCGAGGTGCTGGCGATGTACCTGCTGGTCTGGTCGCCCACGCCCTGGACGCTCATCACGCCACAGCCACCGCAACTGGGCGTCGAGGAACAGCAGCGGTATACCCGCGAACAGGTACAGATCGATCAGTTCCGCCATGGCCTGCCCGGCGCCGCGCGAGTGTTCGCCCACCTTTCGACGCTGATGATCTTCGACGACCACGACATCACCGATGACTGGAACCTCAGCGCGCAATGGGAAGAAACCGCCTACGGCCATCCGTTCTCCAAGCGCATCATCGGCAATGCCCTGCTCGCTTACCTGCTATGCCAGGGCTGGGGCAATCAGCCGTGCGCCTTTGATGAATTGCTCATCCAAATCCAGGCATTGACCGCAACCACCCAAGACAATCATCTGGACGCCGCAGCACAGGACGCGCTGTTGCAAGGGATGTTGAAATTCCAGCAATGGCATTACGTACTGCCCACCTCCCCCGCCCTGGTGGTGCTCGACACGCGCACCCGGCGCTGGCGCAGCGAGTTCACCCTCAAGCAACCGTCCGGCCTGCTGGACTGGGAAGCCTTGAGCGAGTTGCAACAGGCCCTGCTGGATCATCCCAGTGCCATCATCGTCTCGCCCGCGCCGATCTTTGGCGTCAAGCTGATTGAGACGGTGCAAAAGGTATTCAGTTGGTGCGGCTACCCACTGCTGGTGGACGCCGAAAACTGGATGGCCCATCGCGGCGCCGCCCAGGTGATCCTCAACATTTTCCGCCACTCGCGCACGCCGGGTAACTACGTGATTCTCTCGGGCGACGTGCACTACTCGTTTGTCTACGAAGTGCTGATCCGCCACCGCAACGCCGGCCCGAGGATCTGGCAGATCACCAGCAGCGGCATCAAGAACCAATTCCCGCCACGCTTGCTGGAGTGGTTCGACCGCCTGAACCGCTGGCTCTACTCGCCACGCTCGCCACTCAACTGGTTCACCCGCCGACGGATCATGCAGGTGGTGCCGCATATTCCGGAGCATGCGCAGGCCGGTGAGCGGCTGTGGAATTCGGCGGGAATCGGCCAGGTGTTTTTCAATGCACAGGGCCAACCCGAGGCGATTTACCAGCACAACGCCGATGGCACGCCTCGCACGAGAATGGTCGCGCCAACGTGATGGTCTGTAGCGGCTAAACTGAAGCAGCAACCCTCTGCGATTCAAACCGCGCAAGCCCCAATGCAGCGCAGGGCTTGCGTCGCAGCCTCGCTAAAACGCGACAGCGCTCACCTCACCGTACCGGCGGCGCGTACTGGATGCCGCCGTTGCTCCACAACGCATTGAGCCCACGCTTGATCTTCAACACGCTGCCCTGGCCGACATTGCGTTCGAACACTTCGTCGTAGTTGCCCACTTGCTTGACGATCTGCACCACCCAGTCCTTGCGCAGCTTCAGGTCTTTGCCGTAATCGCCGTCGGCACCGAGCAGGCGGGCGACATCGGGGTTCTTGGTGGACTTGGCCTGTTCTTCGACGTTCTGCGAGTTGATGCCCATCTCTTCGGCATTGAGCATGGCGAACAAGGTCCACTTGACGATGCTGAACCACTCATCGTCGCCCTTGCGCACCAATGGCCCGAGCGGCTCCTTGGAAATCACCTCGGGCAGCACCACAAACTCATCCGGGTGAGCCATCTTGATGCGCTGCGCATACAGGCCCGACTGGTCGGTGGTGAGCACATCGCAACGCCCGGCTTCAAGGCCCTTGGCGCTTTCGTCGGCGGTGTCGAAGGTAATCGGCGTGTACTTCATGCCGTTGGTGCGAAAGTAATCCGAAACATTCAGTTCGGTGGTGGTGCCGGCCTGGATACAGACGGTCGCGCCGTCCAATTGCTTGGCGCCGGTCACGCCCAACTTGTTGTTCACCAGAAAGCCGATGCCGTCGTAATAGGTCACACCGGTGAACACTAGGCCCATGCCGGAATCGCGGGAACTGGTCCACGTCGTGTTGCGTGAGATCAGGTCGATTTCACCCGATTGCAGCGCGGTGAATCGCTCCTTGGCGGTCAACTGGCTGAACTTCACTTTGGACGCATCACCGAACACGGCCGCGGCGACTGCGTGGCAAACGTCCACGTCGATGCCGGTCATCTTGCCCTTGGAATCGGGCACGCCAAAACCCGGCAGGCCATCACTGACGCCACACTGGATAAACCCTTTCTTCTGGATCGCATCCAGGGTGACGCCGGCGTGAGCGCTGCCCGCCAGGCCCACGGCCGCAGCCGCCGTGAACGCGGCCAAGGTGGTTTTGAGGTTTTTCATGCGAGGCACTCCCTGTCGAACTTTATTATTCGGCGCCGCACAGCCCGCGCCGGTTTATAGTGTTGCCGCGCAGTATCGACGGCTTTACTGCCCAGCCACAAACGACCTTTAGGCAAAGGCTCCTTCCGATTTGGAATGAACTGCATGATCTCAAAACGCTTGACCCCTTCGATGACCGCCCTGCAATGCTTCGAAGCCGCCGCCCGCCACCTGAGTTTCACCCGCGCCGCCGAAGAACTGCACCTGACCCAAAGTGCCGTGAGCAAGCAGGTGGCGCAGCTCGAAGAAATGCTTTGCCACAATCTCTTCGAACGGGTGCGCCAGCGTTTGTATCTGTCGCCGGCGGGCTCGCTGTACCTCGCCGAGGTGCACAAGATTCTCACCCAGGTGGACATCTCCAGCCGCTACATCCTCACCTATGGCGGCGAGACCGAGGTGCTGCGCATCGCCACCCAGCCAACGTTCGGCGACCGCTGGTTGGTGCCCAAGCTCAAGGATTTCGCGGCCAAACACCCGACTATCCACCTGGATGTGCGCAACGAACTGGAGCCCTTCGACGTGCTGCAGGCCAAGGCCGACATCGCGTTTTTCTTCGGCCAGGGCTCGTGGCCGGGAGCAACCTGCATCGAGCTGTTTCGCGAAGCCGTGGTGCCGGTGTGTGCGCCGGGGTTTGTCGCCGAGGGCAGCGATGCGTCGTCGCGCCATACCTTGCTGCAATGCACGTCACGCCCGGAAGCCTGGCATGAGTGGTTCCTGGAACAGGGCCTGCACTCGCAGAACAGCTACCACGGGCCGCGCTTCGACACGTTCTACATGTGCATCCGCGCGGCGCAATCGGGCTACGGCGTAGCGTTGGTGCCGCAGTACCTGGTGGCCGACGAGTTGGCCAACGGCAGCCTGATGACCCCTTGGAATTACGCGATGCCCAGCGCCGGCGCGCACTTTATCGCCCACGCCGAACATGCCGGTGAGGTCCCTAAAGTGAAAGCCTTCCTGACCTGGATGGTGAACTACACACACGCACATCCCGACTTTTAATAATGACCCGGCGACTTTATTTCGTTTGCGACAGGGCATGGCAGGCGGCTTAGATAAATAGAAGCCCGCCATTGCCGAGTCCGAGATTCATGAGCCGCGAAACCATCAGCCAGTCGATTTCCATTGTTCACCCCATCAGCCTCAGCCACGGCAAGAACGCTGAAGTCTGGGATACCACGGGCAAGCGCTACATCGATTTTGTCGGCGGCATCGGCGTGCTCAACCTCGGGCATTGCCATCCGGGCGTGGTGGCGGCGATTCGCGAACAGGCGACCAAACTTACCCACTACGCGTTCAATGCTGCGCCGCACGCGCCCTATATCGAACTGATGGACCGCCTGAGCGCGTTTATCCCGGTGGGCTACCCCGTCAGCGGCATGCTCACCAACAGTGGCGCGGAAGCGGCGGAAAACGCCTTGAAGATCGTCCGTGGCGCCACTGGCCGCACGGCGGTGATTGCCTTCGACGGCGCCTTCCACGGCCGCACCTTGGCCACGCTCAACCTCAATGGCAAGGTGGCGCCCTACAAGCAAAAAATCGGTGTACTGCCCGGCCCGGTGTATCACCTGCCCTACCCCAGCGCCGACAACGGCGTGACCTGCGGGGAGGCACTCAAGGCCATGGACCGGCTGTTCAGCGTTGAAATCGACGTCGACGATGTCGCCTGTTTCATCATCGAACCGGTGCAGGGCGAAGGCGGTTTTCTGGCCCTGGATATCGAGTTCGCGCACGCCTTGCGCCGCTTCTGTGACGAGAAAAACATCCTGCTGATCGCCGATGAAATCCAGTCCGGGTTCGGGCGTACCGGCCAGCGGTTTGCGTTCTCGCGCCTGGGTATCGAACCGGACCTGATCCTGCTCGGCAAAAGCATCGCCGGCGGCGTGCCCTTGGGCGCGGTGGTCGGGCGTAAAGCACTGCTCGACAACTTGCCCAAAGGCGGCTTGGGCGGCACCTATTCCGGCAACCCGATTGCTTGTGCGGCCGGCTTGGCAACGCTGGATGCAATGACCGATGCGCACTTGAGCACCTGGGGTGCACAGCAGGAAGAAGCCATCGTCAGCCGTTACGCCGCCTGGCGCGAACAGCGCCTGTCGCCCTATTTGGGCCGTCTGACCGGCGTCGGTGCCATGCGCGGCCTCGAACTGGCCAATGCCGACGGCACGCCCGCGCCCAGGCAACTGACCCAACTGCTCAGCCTGGCGCGGGATGCCGGCCTGCTGCTGATGCCCAGCGGCAAGTCGCGGCATATCATCCGGTTGCTGGCGCCGCTGACCATCGAGCCCGCCGTGCTGGAGGAAGGCCTGGATATTCTGGAGGACTGCCTCAAGCAGTTGGCTTGATCGCGTGGATTGTTTGGCGTAGGTCACGTTGACGTTGTCCGGCGTGGCCTGTAGTTGCGCGCCGGTGCCAATTCGATGGACAACCCCGTAGCGGCTCAACGACTATTCAGCGCCTAGCCACCCACCGCACGGAAGCGCCCATGCTCGATATCCTCCAAGGCACGCCCCTTTGGGTGTACGCCATTTACCTGTGGATTTGTTACTACGGTATCAAGGCCTGCCTGGGCGGGCGCGAGACTCGTCGCTCGTTGATGATCCTGCCGGTGGTGCTGGTGGTGTGGTCGCTGATGTCGCTGGCACCGTCCATCCTGTCGAGCAGCGCCTGGGTTGCCGGCGCACTGGCAGGCAGCCTGCTGGGGATGTGGCTGTTCAACGCACGGGGCGCGCGGCTCGACGCCAATGGCGACACCCTGGTGCTGGCGGGCACCTGGAAGACCCTGCTGATCTCGCAACTGTTCTTTGCCGTGAAGTACTACTTCGGCTACCAGCAGGCGGTGCACCCGCTGCTATTGAGCACGCACCCGATGCTGGTGGCGGTCGGCGGTGTGTCCGGGTTTACCGTCGGTCTGTTCTGCGGGCGGGCCATACGGCTGCAGCGGGCGCTGGCCGTGTTGCGCCGCGATAAGGGCATTGTGCTGCCTTGACCTGATCCCTCTACCCACTGAAAATGCGCGACGCTTTTTTGTTCCGTTTATTGAAGTAGTGAAATTTTAATGTCCGATTCTTACACTGAAAAATCCGCCGAAGAGTCCGTAGTCGCCTTGCATTCCAAGGCCGAATACGAAAACGCCATCAATCTTTCACAGCATGTGCCTGCCGCCAAGATCATCAGCGAAATGGTGCTGGACGCGTTTCACACCTCCAAGGAAAGCGACCAGATCCGCGAATTGCGCGTGGCGATCCGCCAAGCCCACGACGCCTTCGACGACGACAAGGCCTACGACCTGATGGGCCAGCTCAAGCAACTCAAAGATGCCGAGGCCGCCGACAACATCGCCCTGGAAGACCTCAGCAGCAAATTTTCCATCAGCCGCATCTTGTCCAGCTTCAAGGACGACCCCGAGTTCCAGGAGCTGGTCTACGGCCTGGCCCTCAAAGTGCTGAACCAGTCCCACCAGGCCATCAGCAACCCGAGCGCCGGCAAGAGCAAAGCGTCACGGGCCAAGAAAGAAGCCGAAGTGTTTGTCATCAGCAAGGACGGCATCAGCGTCACCCTGCCGCTGCGCACGCCGCGCTCCAAGCTCAATGTTGACCGCGAGGCGTTCGAGTTCCTGGGTTTCAGCTTTGTGGGTGATGGCGATGACGCGGAGCTGGAGGTCGAAAGCTTTGTGGATAACACCGGCGCAGAGCAGCCGTTGAGCCGCAAGAGCGTGATTACTGCACTGCAGCAACAGACTGCGTTTGATGGGTACAGCATCGCGCAGCAGTAACTCGCTGCCTGCAACCCAGCGGGACTCAACAGGTGGGAGCGGGCTTGCCGGCTCCCACGTTGGATCGGCGGCAGTTCAAACAGTCGCCGCAAACACCTCGCGAAAACGCGCCATCTCCTGCTTGCTCCCCACCGTCACCCGCACCCATTGCGGCCAGTCTTTCCACACCCGCCCGACCAGCACGCCGTGTGCGGCCAGCGTATCGATGACCTGCTGCGCCGGTTGCTTTACGTCGATCATGAAGCAATTGCTCTGCGACGCGGTGCACGTAAACCCTCGGCCCTTGAGCCACGCCACACTTTCATCGCGCAGCTGGGTGTTGAGCGCCTTGCGTTGCGCGAGCAGCTTGGGGTCTTCCAGGCTTGCCCGGGCACCGAGTAACGTGGAGGCAGCCGGCACATTGTCGCCGCCGAACACCGCCAGACGCTCCAGCAGTGCCGGGTTGCCGATTGCCAGCCCCAGGCGTGCGCCGGCCATGCCGTATATTTTCGAGAAGGTGCGCAGTACCAGCAAATCGTCGTGGTCCTTGACCCAACTGACACAGCTTTGGGCGTCCGAGAAGTCGATGTAGGCCTCGTCCACCACGAGCACACTGCCTTGGGGCTTGTTCGCCAGCGCTTGGCGGATCGCGTCGGTGGGTGTGACGGTGCCGGTCGGGTTGTTGGGGTTGCACAGGTAGAGCATGCCCGCCTGGGGATCGGCGGCGAGCATGGCCGGCACATCATGGGCGTGATGTGTATCGAGGCTCACTTCGCGCACCGGCGCCGCCCACGATTCGGCCGCCTGGCGCGGCACTTCGTAGCATGGCGTGGCCATCACCAGCCCGCGGCTCGCGCTGGTAAACGCCACGACGGCATAACGCAAGGCGGCCATGGAACCGGCGAATACCGCGACCTGTTCTTCGGCAATGCCTTGCTGGCGGGCAAACACACCAGCCAGGGCATACATGTGTTCGTAGGGGTAACGCCCGGAGCTGCCGACACCGCGCTGCATCGCCTCGCGGGCGGCGTCCGAGGGGCCGTAGGGGCTTTCGTTATAGTTGAGCCGCACCGTGTCAGCCGTGGCCGGTGGCGGGCTGGCAACCGCCCAATCCAGGCGCCCCAGCACCGGCAAAGCGGCGCCGAAGGCGAGAAGGGAGCGGCGACTGACACTGACCATGGGCAACTCCTTGTAGGCGGGTGCTGAATTCACGCAGCACATACAAAGGAGTATGACGAGGCAGCGGTCGGCTGATTTAGCTCAGCTGCAGCTTGTGCTTCAGGCTCTGCATGACACTCGCCTTGTTCTGCAGGTAATCATTCAAGCCTCGCGCGCGCAGGTTGCACGCATCGCACTGGCCGCAACCGGCGCCAATGATGCCGTTGTAGCAGGTCAGGGTCTGGTGCTGCACCAGTTCCAGTTGGTGGTGGTAGTCAGCCAGCGCCCAGGTCTCGGCCTTGTTCAGCCACATCAGCGGGGTGTCCAGGCGCAGCGTGTAATCCATCCCCAGTTGCAGCGCCGTGTTCAGCGCCTTGACGAACTCATCCCGGCAATCTGGGTAGCCCGAGAAGTCGGTTTCGCACACGCCTGTAATCACGGTCTCAGCTTTAACCTGATAGGCGTAGATCGACGCCAAGGTCAGGAACAGGATATTGCGGCCCGGCACAAAGGTGCTTGGCAGGCTTTCACCCGAGCTGTTCACGGTCGGCACGGGAATGTTGTCGCGGGTCAGGCTGCTGATGGCCAACTCGTTGAGCAAGGACACGTCCATGACTTTGTGAACGGTGGCCCCCAGTTGTTGCGCCAAGCGCTGTGCGACTTCAACTTCCGCCACGTGACGCTGACCATAGTCGAAGGTGATGCAGTGCACTTCGTCATACAGCGGCAGCGCCTGGATCAAGCAAGTGGTCGAGTCCTGCCCGCCACTGAATACCATAACGGCTTTTTTACTCATCACGTTGCTTCCTGCATTTGTAGAAGGTGGGAATAGTTTAAAGGGCATGCCATAAAAAACCCCGCGCTTCTTGCGAAGGCGGGGTTTTTTAATGCATGAACGATCAGTGAGCGTAGGTCAGCAACAGCTCTTTCGGTACTTGGAAATCCAGGGACATCATCACGCTGAGCGCGGTGATGGTGAAGATCGAGAACACGAACAGCTTGCGCGCCCAGACAGTGTCATCCACTGCCTTGTAGCCGGTCCAGGCCATGTACAACCAGTACATGCCCATGGCGGCGGCCACGGCGAGGTAGCTCATGCCGGCGTAGCCACTGAAGGTCAACATCAAGGTCGCCACGAGGAAGGCCAGGATGTAGAGCAGGATGTGTTTCTTGGCGACCTCGATGCCACGCTTAACCGGCAGAACCGGAATCGAAGCAGCCAGGTAGTCATTGAAGCGGAAGATCGCGATGGCATAGGAATGCGGCATCTGCCACAGGCTGAACATCACCAGCAGCACCAGCGCGGCCATGTCGAAGCTATTGGTCACAGCCACATAACCAATCACCGGCGGCATCGCCCCCGACAGACTGCCCACCAGCGTGCCGTGAACCGACTTGCGCTTGAGGTACAGGCTGTAAAGGCCGACGTAGATAACAAAACCGATCACGGCAAACAGCGCCGCCAACGGGTTGGCCACCTTGTACAACAGTGCCACACCGGCAACACCCAGGACGGTCGCGTAGATCAGTGCCAGTTTCAGGGAGATGAGGCCCTGGACCAGCACACGATTCTTGGTGCGTTCCATCTTGATGTCGATGTCGCGGTCGATGCAGTTGTTGAACACACAACCGGAAGCTACCACCAGGGACGTACCGATCATTGCAGCCAGGAAGATGGCCAGATCGACATGTCCCTTGGAGGCCAGGAAGAAACCGCCTGCCACAGAAAGCACGTTACCGAAAATGATCCCCGGTTTGGTGATTTGGATAAAGTGCTTAAGCGACATCGGGTCTTACCTCACTTCGCCATCATGAACGTATGGATGCTGAACATGATCCATATCGACAGGCCAACCAGCAGCAGGATCACAAGACCTGCGAACACGAATGCAATCACGTTATCGCGCTGCTCTTTGGAGCGGTCCAGGTGCAGGAAGTACACCAGGTGAACCAGCACCTGGATCACCGCGAACGCCAGGACGATCATCAAGGTGATCGACTTCGGCAAGGTTGGGTACATCACCAGGCCGAATGGGATCAGGGTCAGGATTACCGACAGGATGAAGCCGATAGCGTAAGACTTTACGCTGCCGTGGCTCGCATCATGGCTGTCATGGTCATGGGAGTGTGCATTAGCCATTACAGGGTCCCCATCAAGTAGACGACGGTGAATACGCAGATCCAGACCACGTCCAGGAAGTGCCAGAACAGGCTCAGGCAGCTCAGGCGAGTCTTGTTGGTGTTGGTCAGGCCGTGTTTATTGACCTGATACATCATCACCGCCATCCACAGCAGGCCGGCAGTTACGTGCAGACCGTGGGTGCCTACCAGCGTGAAGAACGCGGACAGGAAGCCGGAACGGTGCGGGCCGTAGCCTTCGGAGATCAGCAGGTGGAACTCGTTGATCTCCATGCCGATGAAGCCCAGGCCGAACAGGAAGGTCAGTGCCAACCAGCTCAGTACGCCTTTCTTGTTGCCCTTGTAGAAGGCCAACATGGCGAAGCCGTAGGTGATCGAACTGAACAACAGCAAGGCGGTTTCGCCGAGCACGTAAGGCAGTTCGAAGATGTCGTGGCCCGACGGGCCACCCGCTACGTTGTTTACCAGTACCGCGTACACCGCGAAGATCGACGCAAACAAGATGCAGTCGGTCATCAGGTAGAGCCAGAAACCGAATACGGTCATTGGCCCCGAGTCGTGGTGATGGTCATCGTGCCCATGGTCATCGACATGGGCGTGTCCAGCATTGGTCACTAAGTTCGACATGGTTTAAGCCTGTTCCAACGAGGTTTCTACACGGTTGGCCGGGATTTTCTTCTCGGCTACCAGGCGAGCGTGTTGCTCGGCTTCGATGCGCTCGATCGTTTCGACCGGCACCATGTAGCCTTGATCATCACGGGCAGCGTGAATGATGAAGTAACCGATAGTGCCAACCAGGCCCACGATTGCCAGCCACCAGATGTGCCAGATCATCGCGAAACCGAACACGGTCAACAGCGCGCCCATCACCACGCCAGTGGCGGTGTTGTTCGGCATGTGGATCGGCTCGTAGTGCTTGGGTTGCTGGTACGCAGTACCGTCTTCCTTCGCTTCGGTGAACGCATCGATCGTGTTCGCAGTAGGAATCACAGCGAAGTTGTAGAACGGCGGTGGCGACGAAGTCGACCATTCCAGAGTGTGGCCATTCCATGGGTCGCCGGATTCGCAAGCGTTCTGCTTACGGTCACGGATACTCACGTACAGCTGGATCAACTGGCAGGCGATACCGGCAGCGATCATCAACGCACCGAACATGGCAACGTACAGGTACGGCACCCACTCAGGGTTGGTCGTAGCGTTCAGACGACGGGTCATGCCCATGAAGCCCAGTGCATAGAGCGGCATGAACGCGACGAAGAAGCCCGAGATCCAGAACCAGAATGCAGCCTTGCCCCAGCCTTCGTGCAGCTTGAAGCCGAACGCTTTCGGGAAGTAGAAGCTGAAACCAGCGATGTAACCGAATACCGCACCACCGATGATCACGTTGTGGAAGTGAGCGATCACGAACAGGCTGTTGTGCAGGACGAAGTCAGCACCCGGGATGGCCAGCAGTACGCCAGTCATGCCGCCGATAGCGAAGGTCACCATGAAGCCCAAGGTCCACAGAACCTGGCTGGTGATACGCAGACGACCGTGGTAGATGGTGAACAGCCAGTTGAATAGCTTCACCCCCGTCGGGATGGAAATCAGCATCGTCGCCAGGCCGAAGAAGGCGTTGACGCTTGCCCCCGAGCCCATGGTGAAGAAGTGGTGCAGCCAAACCATGAAGCCCAGTACGGAGATCGCGCCGGAGGCGTAGACCATCGAGTGGTGACCGAACAGGCGCTTGCCGGTAAAGGTCGAGATCACTTCAGAGAAGATACCGAACGCTGGCAGGATCAGGATGTACACCTCAGGGTGACCCCATGCCCAGAACAGGTTCACGTACATCATTGGATTGCCACCAAGTTCGTTGGTGAAAATGTGGAAATCCAGGTAACGGTCAAGCGACAGCAGCGCCATGGTAGCGGCCAGGATCGGGAACGAAGCCACGATCAGGACGTTGGCCCAGGTGCAGGTCCAGGTGAAGATCGGCATGTCCATCAGTTTCATGCCAGGGGCGCGCATTTTCAGGACGGTGGCCAGGAAGTTGACCCCCGTCAGTGTCGTCCCGAGTCCTGATAACTGTAGCGCCCAAATGTAGTAGTCCACACCCACGCCAGGGCTGTACTGGATACCCGACAACGGCGGATACGCAACCCAACCGGTCTTGGCGAATTCGCCGACGCCCAGGGACAGGTTGATCAGCACCACGCCGGACACCAGCAGCCAGAAGCTCAGGGAGTTCAGGAACGGGTAGGCAACGTCACGCGCACCGATCTGCAGCGGCAAGGCAAGGTTCATCAAGCCGGTGAAGAATGGCATCGCCATGAAGATGATCATGATCACACCGTGAGCGGTGAAGATCTGGTCATAGTGTTCAGGCGGCAGGTAGCCAGGCGAACCCTCGGTGGCCATGGCCAACTGGGTACGCATCATGATGGCGTCGGCAAAACCACGCAGCAGCATGACCATGGCAACGATGACGTACATGACACCGATTTTCTTGTGGTCGACAGACGTCAACCACTCGGTCCACAGGTAGGTCCATTTCTTGAAATACGTGATTGCAGCAAACAGTGCCAGACCACCCAGCGCGATCATGGCGATGGTCACCATCACGATCGGCTCGTGGAACGGGACCGCATCCCAACTTAATTTACCAAACATCGTTTACTCCTCTGCCCCAGCAGTTGAATGCGAGCCCGTGTCAGAACCTTCAACCACGGCCACTTCTTTCTTCTCGTGCTTGACCGGCTTGCCTGGCTTCATACCTTCGTACTTGTCGACGATTTTCTGAAACAGGTCCGGCGTGTACGCGGAGTACAGAGTGGCGGGGTTGTTCTGGCTTGGTTTGGCAAGGGCATCGTATTCAGCTTGATCAAGCTGTTTAGGTGCGGCCTTGACTTTGGCTACCCAGGCGTCGAAATCTTCCTGGCTCGTCGAGATCGCTTTGAATTTCATGCCGGTGAAGCCAGCGCCGCTGTAGTTAGCGGAGATGCCTTCCATTTCAGCTTTCTGGTTGGCGATCAGGTGCAGCTTGGTCTGCATGCCTGCCATTGCGTAGATCTGGCCGCCCAGAGCGGGGATGAAGAACGAGTTCATCACGGCGTCGGAGGTGATCTTGAAGTTCAGCGGAGTGTGCTCCGGGAACTGGATTTCGTTAACCGTCGCGATACCCAGGTCCGGGTAGATGAACAGCCACTTCCAGTCCAGCGCGACCACTTCGATGTTGATCGGCTTGACGTCGGATTCCAGCGGACGGTACGGGTCCAGTGCGTGGGTGGACTTGTAGGTCACATAGCCCAGGGCAATGATGATGAGGATCGGCACCAGCCACACTGCGACTTCGATCTTGGTGGAGTGCGACCACTTCGGCGCGTAGGTCGCGCTGGTGTTCGACGCGCGGTATTTCCAGGCGAAGGCGAAGGTCATGATGATCACGGGGACCACGACCAGCAGCATCAGCAGGGTGGCGGTGATGATCAGGTTTCGTTCATCCAGACCGACCTGTCCTTTTGGGTCGAGCAAGGTCCACTTGCAGCCTCCCAGCATTAACATCATGCCAAGCAGCGGCAAAAAGCCTAGTAATCGGGGGTACCTGTTTTTACTCATCTCACGACCTCTAAAGCAGCTTGCGCAATGCAGTTGGGTTTTGATCGCCAACACTTCACCCTGCCAAGGGTTGGCATTTCTCTTCGATTGAATAAGAGCCTGCCCGGTACGCCATAAATGGACGTGTCACGGACCTGCGGTGAGTTCTTATTCGATTTCGTGGTTAAAGGCCTTGTTACAGACCAATTCCATTTGGTGCGGAAAGTTGAAAGGCTGCCGGAACCTGGGGTCGCACAGAGCCATCCATCTGCCCCTCGACCGCTCCAATGCTCAAAGATTGAACAGCACCGGACATTCAGTGCGGGCGATTGTAGTTAGCTAGCGATGTATAAACCATGTCTTATAAAGAAATAATTTTTATCGATTCCAGCAACAATCCTTCACCATTCCTGCAAAGGTTCGCGATCTTATCGTGTTCGATTCCCCACAAAAACCACAAAAATTGCCGTGTTATTCAGCACAGCCACTCAACCCTTACACGCTGTAAGGGCATGCCAAACGCATCCAAGTCCCCATAAAACAAGGCATTCGGACATCACCGAAGCGCTGGAACCACGCGGCGCTCGCGGCGTCATTCAAACCACGAACTGACAGCACAATTTGGCTTCCTGGCGCAAATTTATGCGAAGGTCCGGCACAGCAGAAACGTCCTGCGGCAGCTTCCGTGTGACAACATGTCGCACACTGCGCACACCTCAAGTTGCTGCGCGTCACAGCACTTTCACAAATCCCTACGAACAAAAACGCCCCGGCCTTCCTTTAAGGAAGACCGGGGCGTTTCAGTGAACAGACTCAGGCGTTGGGTCGGCGATTCCGGTAAATGCCCAACGGCACCAGGATCACCGTCAGCACGAACGCCACCAGTGCCCATTGCGCCAGGGACAGGCCGAGGATCGGCGGGTAAGGCGTGCTGCAGAAGCCATCAACCTGGAAGCCCAGCGGGAACACCTTGGCCAGCGGCAGGTCATCAACAATCGGCTGCAGCACATCGATGCCGCAGCTGACTTGCGGGAAGAACTGGGTGTACACATGGTGGCCGGCCGCAGCGACGCCGCCCAGCGCACTGAGTACCACCAACCCTTCAAACAGCGTGACCGCGCCCTTGCGGCGCATGGCGGCGCCGATGAACGCAAATATCGCAATCAACAACAAGGCGTAGCGCTGCAGGATGCACAGCGGGCACGGCGCCTCGCCCAACACGACTTGCATGTACAGCGCGCCGCCGATCAGCGCCAGGCAGATGATGCCCAGCAACACCAGAAAGCGCCGCTCCCTGCCTATACGCAATTCGTCACTCATCCCCGTTTCCCTTACCTGATTATGGTTAATGCCAGATGGCCGCAAGTTTACACACAGGGGATGGTTAAAACAGAAGGGGGTTAACAGCAGATTAATCAGCGGCAAATGGAGGAGCAATGTGCGAGCGGGCTTGCTCGCGAAGGCGGCGTGTCAGTCGACATGTTAAGTGACTGATCCACGGCTTTCGCGAGCAAGCCCGCGCCCACAATTGGGCAGCGTCGTTTCCGGACAATTATTCCAGCGCCGCAGCCGGGCCGAAGAACTCGTAGCGCGCCTGCTGCTCGGGAACGCCCAGAGCCTTGAGGTGGCGCTTGATCGCCGCCATGAAGCCTTTAGGGCCCAGGAAGTAGGCGTCCAGGTCGCGCTGCTCGGGCAACCATGCCGCCAGTTGCGCTTGGCTCAGCAGGCCGACCTTGTCCGCCGCCGGGCTTACGCCGTCGTCCTCGGCATAGCAGTAAAAGCGTTTGAGTTGCGGATGCTTGGCCGCCAGGGCGTCCACCCAGTCACGGAACGCATGCACCCCGCCGTTACGCGCGCAGTGGATAAAGTGCACCGGGCGCTCAGTGGCCAACGCCGCTTCGAGCATTGGCAGCGTCGGGGTGATGCCCACGCCACCGCTGATCAACACCAGCGGTTTATCGTTGGCCACCAAGGTGAACTCACCCGACGGCGGGAACAGCTCAACGGTCGCGCCAACCAGCAACTGGTCATGCAGGAAGTTGGACACCCGCCCACCGGCCTCGCGTTTGACGCTGATGCGGTAAAGGCCCGCGTCGCTCAAGGCTGACAGGGAGTAATTACGGCGCACTTCTTCGCCGTCGACCGTCAGCTTAATGCCAATGTACTGGCCCGGCGCAGCGGCCAGGATCGGACCGTTGTCCACGGGGGCAAAATAGAACGAGGTAATCTCATCGCTCTCCTCCACCCGCTTGACCAGCAGGAACGGCCGCGCACCGCGCCAGCCGCCCGGGGCCTGAGCTTTTTCGTCGTAGATGGCCGCTTCGGCGCCAATCAGGATGTCGGCCAACTGGCCGTAGGCGGCGCCCCAGGCGCTCAGCACCTCAGGCGTGGCAATCTCGCTGCCGAGCACTTCGTAGATGGCGCGCAACAGGCAGGTGCCCACGATCGGGTAATGCTCCGGGAGGATCTGCAAGGCCACGTGTTTGTTGATGATCTTGGCAACCAGATCGCCCAGTTGGTCCAACTGGTCAATATGCCGCGCGTACATCAGCACGCCGTTGGCCAACGCGCGGGGTTGGTCGCCGCTGGCCTGATTGGCCTGGTTGAACAGCGGGCGAACCTGCGGGTATTCGCTGAGCATCATGCGATAGAAATGCGTGATCAGCGCTTCGCCACCGCTTTCCAACAAGGGCACAGTGGATTTGACGATGGCACGGTCTTGGGCACTAAGCATGGCAGACTCCTGGGTCTTCTTACTGAATGCCTTTACTTAATCAGTATTCATGCCAACTTATTATTCGTTAATTTTCAATGATTTAAATATTAAGTAGTCAATATGACCTGCAACACAATATAGTCGTAAGGACTACAAGGAGTCATTATGACTGCACAATCGCTGCTCACCACCCTGCTGCCGCTGGTCGCCGACCTTTCTCGCGAATTGTCCGAAGGCGAGCGCTATCGGCGCCTGCTGCACGCCATGCGCGCCCTGCTGCCGTGCGACGCCGCGGCGTTGTTGCGCCTGGATGGTGAGTGGCTGGTGCCTCTGGCGGTGGATGGGTTGAGCGCCGACACCCTTGGTCGACGCTTCAAGGTCAGCGAACACCCACGCTTCGCCGTGCTGCTGAGCAGCCCCGGGCCTACCCGTTTCGACAGCGACAGCGAACTGCCCGACCCCTACGACGGTTTGGTCGAGGGCCTGCACGGCGACCTGCACGTGCACGACTGCATGGGCTGCCCACTGTTTATCGACGACAAACCCTGGGGCCTGCTGACCCTCGACGCGCTGGACACCGAGCGCTTCGAGCGTGTTGAACTGGATGCCTTGCAAGCCTTCGCCAGCCTGGCGGCGGCCACGGTCACCGTTGCCGAACGTATCGAGCGCCTGGCGTTGCGCGCCGACGATGAGCATCAGCGCGCCGAGATCTACCGCCAGGCCAGCGGCCAGCAGCACAAGGAAATGATCGGCCAGAGCAAGGCGCACAAGCGCCTGGTCGAGGAAATCAAACTGGTCGGCGGCAGTGACCTGACCGTGCTGATCACCGGCGAAACCGGCGTAGGCAAAGAGCTGGTGGCCCAAGCGATTCACGCCGCGTCGCCGCGTGCAGATAAGCCGATGATCAGCCTCAACTGCGCCGCCCTGCCGGAAACCCTGGTGGAGAGCGAACTGTTTGGCCATGTGCGTGGCGCCTTTACCGGCGCACTCAACGAGCGTCGCGGCAAGTTCGAGCTGGCCAACGGCGGCACCTTGTTTCTGGATGAAGTCGGCGAGTTGTCGCTGACCGTACAGGCCAAACTGCTGCGTGTACTGCAAAGCGGCCAGTTACAGCGCCTCGGCTCGGACAAGGAGCATCAGGTGGATGTGCGCCTGATCGCCGCCACCAACCGCGACCTCGCCGAGGAAGTGCGCAACGGTCGCTACCGTGCCGACTTCTATCACCGCCTGAGCGTGTACCCGCTGCAAGTGCCGGCGCTGCGTGAACGTGGGCGCGACGTGCTGCTGCTGACCGGGTTCTTCCTGGAACAGAACCGCTCACGTATGGGCTTGGGCAGCCTGCGCCTGAGCAGCGATGCCCAGGCGGCATTGCTGGCCTATAACTGGCCGGGCAACGTGCGGGAGTTGGAACATTTGATCGGCCGCAGCGCACTAAAGGCCCTGGGTAACTGCCACGAACGTCCGAAGATTCTGAGTTTGAATGCGCAAGACCTCGACCTGCCTGACGTCAGCGCGCCGCCGGTGATCGAAGCCCAGGCCGATGCGGTCCCGGTTGTCGCCGGCGACCTGCGCCAGGGCACCGAACATTACCAACGCCAGGTTATCAGCGCCTGCCTGGAGCGCCACCAGCACAACTGGGCCAGCGCCGCCCGCGAACTCGGCCTGGACCGCGCCAACCTGGGCCGCATGGCCAAGCGCCTGGGCCTCAAATAAACCAACGGGCTTGGTAAGCGGCGGTAGACACCTCGGCCCATGTGGGAGCGGGCGTGCTCGCGAATGCGGCGTGTCAGGCAACAACTCTGGCACTGATACACCGCTTTCGCGAGCAAGCCCCCTCCCACATTAGATTGCCTTCGCTTTGTAGACAGGACTCACAGGCTTGGGCTTACGAAACACCAGCACATTCCCCAACATCACCAGCACCAACCCCATCAGCGCCGGGGCCGTCCACTGATAACCCTCGGCGAACGCCGACACGTTCAGCGCCACCACCGGGAACAACACCGTGCAGTACGCGGCGCGCTCCGGCCCCATGCGGCCGACCAGCGTGAGGTAGGCGGTAAACCCAATCACCGACCCCGGAATCACCAAGTACCACAACGCGCCGACATAACGCGCACTCCAATCCATCTCGAACGGAATCCCGCGCACCGCGCAGTAGGTCGCGAGCATCGCCGAGCCATACGCCATGCCCCAGGCATTGGTGGTCAACGGTTTGAGCCCGGCTTTTTGCTGCAGGCTCGAGAGCATATTGCCCGCCGAGAAACACATCGTGCCCAACAAGGCCAACCCCAGGCCGAGCAACGTCTGTGGGCTGGCGGTGTGCCCGGCCAATTCCGGCCAGAACAAGAACCCCAGGCCCATCAACCCCAGCGCGCCGCCCAGCAATACGTTCCGCGCGACCCGCTGGCCAAAAAACACCCGCGCATTGAGCGCGTTCCACAGCGTGGCCGTGGAGAACACCACCGCCACCAGGCCGCTGGGAATCCACTGGCTGGCCGTGAGGAAGCACATGAAGTTGACGCAGAACAGGCACAGGCCTTGCGCCAGGCAGATCAGGTGCCCGCGGCGGTTCATCACTTGCAACTTACGACTCAGCAGTAACAGTGCAAACAACACCAACGCCGCCAGCCCAAAGCGGTAGACGATCGACACCGGAATCGCCACGACGCCCAATTGCCACTTGAGTGCAATCCAAGTGGTGCCCCAGATCAGCACGGTGAGTAAATACAGAAAAAGGTTCATAGCGGGCTCCGTCGATTGAGCCACAGTGTCACCCGCCAGGCCGGGAGCGCTCTTGCAGATTCTTGCGCTTTTGTCGGGCAGTGGGCTCACAGCGCCAGCGACGCGGAGTAGGATGCAAGGCGTCGGAGAGTACACACCATGCCTGATCTGGAATCCCTGCAAGTCTTTCAAGCCCTCAACCGCTCGCCCAACGCTCGCCTGGAAGCCTGCGCCGAGCTCGGTGACGGCTTGTCTGCGGCCTTGTGGAGCAACCATCACGACTCGCAGGACTACCAGGCGCCCAGCCATCACACCTTGTCCTGCTACATCGGCGGCGGCACCGGGACCTTTCGTCGCGACCAGCCGGGCACCAAGGGCGGCCCCGACAAGCTGTGTATTCTGCCGGCCGAACACCAGTCGGCCTGGGTGATCAACGGCGAAATTCGCCTGGCCCACGTGTATTTCAGCCCGGAACAGTTCGCCCTCGGCTGCGTCACCCTGCTCGACCGCGAACCGCGTGAACTGCAACTGCGCGAAAGCACTTTTCTCGAAGACGCAAGCCAGGCGCGGCGCTTTCACCGATTGATCGCCCTCAACTGGCACGAGCCCGCCGAGCGCCTGCTGACCAGCAGCCTGGCGCATGAAATGCTCAGCCACACCTTGCTCAGCCAGGTCGGCGCGCGTGATGGCCTGCGCCTCAAAGGCGGGTTGGCCGCGCATCAGCGGCGGCTGTTGGTGGACTACATCGATCACCACCTGGAGGACCCGATCAGCCTGGGGCAACTGGCCGGTCTCTGCGCGCTGTCGGAATACCATTTCGCGCGGATGTTTCGCCAAAGCTTCGGCTTGCCGCCCCATCAATACCTGTTGGCACGACGGCTGGTTCGGGCACAGACCCTGTTGCGCAGTGGCGCCCTGCCCCTCGGTGACATTGCCTGGATGTGCGGTTTCTCCAGCGCCAGCCACTTCACCCATCGTTTTCGCCAAGCCATGGGCGCGACGCCCGGTGAATACCGCCAAGCGTTCTGCACCGCCTGAACCATCACCCCCTCATCAAGCCCAACGTCTTGGCTTTGGCCACCGCCTGGGTGCGCCGCTCCACGCCGAGTTTGCTGTGAATACGTCGCGCGTGGGTCTTGACGGTGTGCAGCGAAATAAACAGCCGATCGGCGATTTCCAGGTTGGAGTTGCCAAGGGCGATCAAATGCAGCACTTCCAGTTCGCGTTGACTCAAGGGGTTCTCCGCCACGCCGCCGGGCGACGCTTGCGTCTCCAACCCCAGCTCACTCAATAACCCAGGAGCGCGCAAGCGCAGTTCGCGAATAGCCTGTTGCACCTGGCAACGCGCGGCCAGTTCCAAACCGGTTTGCAGGGCATGGCGGGCCAGCGCCGCATCGCCCACGCGCCAGGCCACTTCACCCAGCACGAGGTGCAATTCGGTTTCCAGGCACAGCATGCCGCGTTGCTGGGCGGTGTGCAGCAAGGCATTGAGCCGCACCATGGGTTGGTCGGCGCAGCCCAGCCGCACCTCGGCCAGCACCAGCAAATACTCCAGACGTGGAATCAATTCCAGCGTGGCCGGCGGTGCCTGTCGAGCCTGCGGCCCACGGAAGTGGCGCAACACCCGGCGCACCGCCTCCACGGTCAAGTCGGCGCGGCCCTGCTGTAACCAGAAGTGCCCACTGACCAACAGCAGCACTGCGCGATACACCGATTCCGGCACTTGGCGTTGCTGCATCAAGCGCTCGGCGTCGCGCAGTTGGATAAAGGCCTGGGCGTAATCGCCATGGTTGGCTGCCAGCAGTGCCAGGCCGAGAAACCCGTACAGCACGCGTTTGTCCTGGCTGTGCAGGCACATCGTCAACCCGGCGTCGAAACACTCGCTGGCGAGTGCGTCCTGCCCCTGGCGCAGCGCCAAATGCCCGCGCCGCAGGGCGATGCGCCCGACCAATGGCCCGGCCTTGAGCCGCTGCTGCATGAGCATCGCCTGCACATTTTCCAGCAGGCTTTGCGCGCGATACGGGGCGCCGCGTTGTTCCAATAATTGCGCGTGGTCCAGTTCCAGCAACGCCTCCAGTACCAACGAGCCGTGGGCCCGCGCCAGGCACAGGGCTTCGCGGTTCAGCGTTTGGCCCACGTCCAATTCACCGCGCAGCAAGGCTTGTTGGGTCAGGCCCGAGAGGCACATCACGCGCGACGTCCAGGCGTTATCGGGCAAGGCTTGCAAGGCTTCCAGAAAATGCTCGCGGGACCGCTCGGCATCGCCGCCCAGATGCAACAGCCAACCCCATTGCGCCTGCCAGCGGGCCAACAAATGCCGCTGTTGCGCTGCACTGGGTTGCGGGGCAAAGCGGGCAAGCTGGTCGATGCACACGCCCGCCTGGTCAAAACGCCCGGCAAACAGCAGCGCCGCCGTGACCAGCCCCACCAGTTGCGCAGAACCGAGCATCAAGTCATCGCCATGCTCTTCATGCAGGCGCAACAGCAGCAGCGCATTCTGCTGGCGGAACAGGTCTTCAAAACTGAAGTGCTGTAACAAACTCACCGCCACTTCGTACTCTTCGGCCAGCAACGCCTGTTCAAACGCGGCTTGCCAGTCGCGCTCGGCGGTAAACCACTGGCAGGCACGCCGATGCCACGAGCGCTTGGCCGGCCAGGGCTCATTGCAGAGCAATCGCGCCAGCGGCGGGAACACGTGCAGCCAATCGGCGGTGTCTTCCCATGGCTGGATAAATGCACCGAGTGCCTGCAAATCCCGCAGGTACTGAGCGCCGTCGCCAGCACCGAACAGGTGCTCACACAAGCTCGGGTTGAAACGCGGCAGATGCGCCAGCACACGCCAGGCATCGGCCAGTTCGGCCGGCAAGGTACTGAAGAGCTCATGTTGCAGGTAGTCGAGCAAGGTCTTGTCCGGGTGCCCATCGCCCAGCAAGGCGATACGCACGCCCGCACACCAACCGGCACTGAACTGCATCACGCTGTCGACAGTCTGCCCGGGGCCCAGCAATTGCTGGACCTGCGCGGGGCTGAATGCCAACTCACTGCACTCCAGCAACGCGTCGTCGAGCAACAGCCGTGGCCAGTTGCACAGCGGCCGCCGTCGCGCGCCCAGCCACCAGGTCAGCGCCGGGCTGGCGACGTTGAGTAAACGATCGAGCAACGCGTCCAGCCCAGGCGCGGGCAGACGGCAGAAGTCATCGAGAAATACCCACGCCGCGTGCTGCCAGCGGCTGAGGTCGAGCAACAAAGTGGCTTCATCGACAAAGGGCAGCCCCAGGTTGTGCGCCAGGCGCTGACAAAATTCGTGGGGGCTGAGGACCGCGCCATTGAGCGGCAGCCAATAGACCTGGCAACCTTTCGGCGCCTGCAACGCACACTCTGCGAGCAACGCACTCTTGCCACTGCCACCCGGCGCGCAAAGCAACTTGACCCTGACGGGCGCGGCGAGCAAAGGCTCGGCCAGGCGCGGGCGCAACAGATGGTGAGCGGACAGCCGTGGCATGAATCCAGGACGGTCCAGGCAGCGTGTCATGGCGGTCATTGCTGCATCCTGCGTTTTTATTGTTATGCAACCTGACGCCTACCGTAGTCCTGTGGTCGGCGGTTGTTGAAGAAGTATTCAGCGGGGTGATTAATGACCATGCACAAAAGCCAATGTGGGAGCGGGCTTGCTCGCGAATACGGCGTGTCAGTCATCGACTTCTGAGACCGATACACCGCCTTCGCGAGCAAGCCCGCTCCCACCATTGCGCCCAATTCGACCCGGGATCAGCGCACGCCCGTAGACCTCAAAGCCGCCGGTGTGTAATCCGCCGCCTTGGCCGCAAAGCCGAACACGAAGCTGCTTTTCTCCTCATTCTTCATCCCCAGCGCGATGTAGCGCCCGGCGATGATGTCGTACAGGGTTTCCACGGTGTAGGCCGGCACCTGGTGGTCGTAATAGAACTGCGCATGGCCTTCGGCAACACGCCACAACTGGCCACGGCCGTCGTAGTGATCCACCAGCGCGACTTGCCAGCTGTCCTCGTCAATGTACATGTGGCGCTTGGCGTAGATGTGCCGCTCGCTTGGCTTGACGGTGCCGACCACTTCCCACACCCGGTGCAGCTCGTAACGAGTGAGGTCCTGGTTGATATGCCCGGCCTTGATGATGTCGTCGTACTTGAGGGTCGGTGAGTCGAGCTTGTAGCTGTTGTAGGGGATGTACATCTCTTTTTTGCCGACCAGTTTCCAGTCATAGCGGTCGGGGGCGCCGGAGAACATGTCGAAGTTGTCGGTGGTACGCAGGCCGTCGGAGGCCGTGCCCGGGCCGTCATAGGACACTTGCGGCGCGCGGCGCACACGGCGCTGGCCGGCGTTGTAGATCCAGGCCAGGCGCGGCTCTTTCACCTGGTCGAGGGTCTCGTGCACCAGCAGCACGTTGCCCGCCAACCGCGCCGGGGCGGTGACCGATTGCTTGAAGAAGCTCAACACGTTGGCGGCCTTGGCCGGGTCGATATCCGGGATGGCCTGAGGCACCGCCACTTCTTCCTCGAAGCGGATCGGCGTGTAGCTGCCGTTTGTCTGCGGGGTGGCCTGGGTGATGATGCGTTTCAGGTTGCCGCCGTGGTAACGGGTGATGTGGTTCCACAGCACTTCCACGCCATTCTTGGGAATCGGGAACGCGTAGTAGCGGTTGCCGGTGAAATTCTCCAGGCCGTTGCCGTCGTTGATCGCGTGCACATTCAGCGCGCTGCGCTTGATTGACTCATAGATGTCCGGCGGCAGGTTGACCGTGCGGTGCGTCGGGTACACCGGGATTTTGTAGGTCTCGGGGTAGCGCTTGAACATCGCCACTTGGCCGTCGGAGAGTTTGGCCTTGTACTTGTCCACCGTGGCGGCGGTAATCACGAACAGCGGTTTTTCATTGGCGAATGGGTCGGCGAGAAAGCCCTTGCTGTCGACTGCGCCGGCGTTTTTCGGGATGCCACCGGTCCAGGCCGGGATTGAGCCATCGGCGTTGCCGGCTTTTTCGGCGCCCACCGGCGTCAGGCTGGTGCCGAGCTTGGCGGCCTCTTCGGGCGACACGGCGGCCATGACGTGGGCCGCCAGCAAACTCAGGGCCATCACTGCAAATATCTTACGCATAGGTTCTTGTCCTTCCTTAAACCAAGTCAGAAGTTCACGCCGAAGCTGAGGGCGACAAAGTCGCGGTCGGTGAGGGTGTTGTAGTCACCGCCAAAAAAGTCGGTGTAGCTCAGGCTGGCGGTGTAGGTGTTGCGGTAGTCCGCATCCACGCCGACGCTGATCGCCTTGGCGCCTTCATTGAACAGGCCGTTGGGGCCATAGCCACTGACGTCCTGGGACCAGGACAGGTTGGGCTTGAGGTTCACCCCGGCAAACACGTTGTTGTAGTCAAGGATTGCCCGGGCGCGATACCCCCAGGAGTTGGCCGTGACGAAACCATCGGTGTCGCCGCCGAAACCGTAGGCGCCGTACACCGAATCACGGCCGTAGCGCAGTTTGCTTTTGGCCTCCAGCCCGCCGACGTGCACAAACGCCGCCTCGCCCACCAGGGTCAGGCGTTCGGCGCCGAGTACCTGGTCGAAGAACTGGGTCATGGTGCTCTGGATCTGAGTGATTTCCTTGCGCCGGTAGCCGGAGTTATCCGAGCCGAACGAACTGCGGATCGGCGAGGCGGTTTGGCCGGCAATCGGGTTGACTAGCGCCAGGGTCAAGTCGGTGGTGTTGAGTTGCACCGGAGCATTCGGGCGGTAGCTGATTTCGCCGGTCCAGGCCGTGCCGGTAGGCAAGGTGGTGGAGAAACTCGCGCCGTACAGGCGAATGTCTTCCGGGTAATCGAGGTAATACTGGCCACGGCCGAGCATCGTGCTCTGGGCCAGGCCCGAGCCGCTGCCGGGTGCGATGGCGTTGGCGGTCGCCGCGATACGCCCGATGGTGGCCAGGTTGGTGTTGGCGGTGATCGTGCCCACAGTAGGCGTGCGGCTGTGGTAATTCATGAAGTACAGGCCGTACTCGGTGTCATCGCCGAGCCAGCGCAACGCCGCGCCGAACTGGCCGCCATCGCGGGCTTCACGGTCCGAAGCACGTTGCACGACCACGCCTTCGCGCGTCACCTGGAAGCCTTGGCCGAACGCTGCGGCCACCGGTTGCAACGGCGCAATCGCCGGGCTGCCGACGGTGTAGTTGCCATTGCAGCCGTGGGCCACCACGTCGTTACCGAAGAATGTGCCGCAGTTATCCACCACGGTGTTTTCCCAGTTCAGCTGGTAGAAACCTTCCACCGACAGCTGGTTGGTGAGGCTCTGGGAGGCGAACAGCATGTTCACCGGAATCAGGCCCTCCTTGATCTCGGCACCCGGACGACGGAAAGCCGACACGTCGATCGGGTTGATGCTGTTGATCGAGTTACCGATAAACGTACTCTCGCCCCAGCTCACCACCTGCTTGCCGACACGCACGTTGCCCGGCAAGTCGCCGATGGAATAGTTGTGATAGACGAACGCATCCAGCAGCTCGTAGCCCGAAGAGCGCGCGCCCTCGTCGCGATGGTTGTTGCTGATTTGCTTGAATTCGCGGTTTTCGTCCTGCAGTTCGAAGTCGTACCAGTATTTGCCGCGCACAAACACGCCGCTGTCGCCGTACTTGAGCTCCAGGTCGTGAATGCCCTTGAAAATCTTGGAGAAGGTTTCGCCCTTCTTGAAGTTCAGCCGCCCGTCATCCCCGGTAGACGCCTGCCCCGTTCCGCCATTGGGAATCCCCACCAGCTTTTTGTCGGCATCGCGCATGCCCCAACTGGCGCCGACCGACAGCGAGGAATCGAATTGCCCTTCGATTTCGCCAATGTTGAACGAAACAGCCTGTGCCTGGGCGCAGCAGCCCAACGCAACCGCAGTGGCCAGCGCCTGTGGCGTGAAGATGGCGCGCATTGTTGTTTTTGTCATGCGTCTTCCCCGGTGAGTGACAGAAGGCCCCACCCTACTGCCGCTCGTCAGGAGCGATAAGCGCACCAAAGGGGTATTCGCACTGTCGCTCGAAAGGATTAGCAGAGGCTCTGGCCGGGGTTTGGGCAGGGCTATGGATCAGGTGGATGGCGGGTTATCAGGAGGATGGATGGCCCGCCTGGAGACTGTTGCAGATTGAGTAACAGTCCTTGTCATGAAGCGCTATTACTCATTTTGTTACAACCAACTATTCTTACCGGGCTTTCAGGGCAAACCGCCCGCTTCCAGCTTCGGGAGAAAAGTCGAACTTCAACGGATTGGCTAATGTATTCAATCTGTTACCTGTGTTCACTGACGTTGATTTATCGCTCCTTGATCCAACGTCTTACTTCGGCCGCTGCTGTTGCAGCGGCCTTTTTTATGCGCAAAAAAAACGGGGCGCACTGAGCGCCCCGCAAGATTAAACAGTGTTCAAGCAACGATCAGAGGCTGAACTTCTGCAAGTTGGCCATCATCTGCGTCAACGCCTCAATGGTGTCTTTGGGGTGAACAGCGCCCTCGAAGTCACAAATCTGCGCCCAGTGCGCCGCCACGTCATCCGGCGAGAACCCGGCTTGCGGGTCGAACCCCACGCCCAGGCTGCGCTCCCAACGGGTCTTGCCGATCCAGCCGCCGCCGACTTCGAACAGCCCGGAGGTTTCCTGGCACGCCTCGCTGCCCAAGTACACCACCAACGGGCTGACCAGTTCCGGCTTGAGGCGTTCGAATACTTGCGGCGGGATCAGGCCTTCGGTCATGCGCGTACCGCCGGTGGGGGCAATGGCATTGACCAGTATGTTGTTCTTGCGCCCTTCCAGCGCGAGGGTGCGAGTCAAGCCATACAGGCCAAGCTTGGCCATGCCGTAGTTGGACTGGCCGAAGTTGCCGTAGATGCCCGAGGTGGACGCGGTGAAGATCACCCGGCCATAACCCTGCTCGCGCATATGCGGCCAGGCGGCGCGGGTGACTTTGTAGGCGCCTTCGACATGCACCCGGTAAACCAGGTCCCAGTCACTGTCGTCCATTTTGTGGAAGGTCTTGTCGCGCAGGATGCCGGCATTGTTGACCACGACGTCAACGCGACCGAAGACGTCGAGCGCGTTCTGGACAATTTTGTCGCCGTCGGTAACAGAGTCATGGTTGGCCTCGGCAATGCCACCCGCCTCGCGAATTTCATTCACCACCCGGTCGGCGGCAGAGGCACTGGCGCCTTCGCCCTGGGTTGAACCGCCGAGGTCGTTGACCAGCACTTTGGCCCCGTGCCTGGCGAACAGCAGCGCATGGGCCCGGCCCAACCCGCCGCCGGCACCGGTGACGACCACGACCTTATCCTGGAACTGCACTGACTCACTCATAACGAACTCCGCTGGCGACAATGGGAATGGGGTGAGTGTCAGGCACGCAGCCGTTGGTCACAATAAAGGCAGCCGAGGCTGAATGGTGCTCGATAAGGCAGCGGGATGATTCCCCCACAGCAGCAGGCCGCTCAGGAATAAGCGACACACGACGCCGGCTGGCCCATTCGCTCGCGAAACTCGAGGTAATGCTTGAGCACCAACACGGGTGCCTCAATCTGCGGATAGTGGCCGATATTGGCCAGCAAAACGCTGTCGGCGTTGGGCACCAACTGATGATAACGCTCCACCATATGGGCACCGGAGATCGGATCGACTTCGCCATCGATCACCCGCATCGGCACGCCGTCGCGTTGCATTGCCGCCACCCAGCGCTCACGCAGACGGCGGCGCTGGGGAATATACGCGATCAGTTTGTGCAGGATGCGTGGGCCGTCATTGCAGCTGATCAGGCTCCAGAAATCATCCAGGGCACTTTCACTGGGTCGCGTATTCGGGCCAAAGATCTGACCGAAGCTATCTGACAAGGCATTGCGCCCGAAGGCGCGGCCGATCATCCAGCCGATCGGGCTGAGCAACAGCTTCTGCACCAGGGCCGGGCGGTGGGTTTCCGGAAACAGCCCGCCGTTGAGGAACACACAGCTGGCCATCGCAAAGCGACCTTCGTAATGACGAGCCAGTAATTCCTGGGCGACGCTGTCGCCGTAATCATGGGCCAACACATGCACCGGCTGCTCCACGCGCAGGAAGTCGAGGAGCGCCTGTTGCAGGTCGGCCTGCGCCAACAGGCAATACTCGTGATCCAGCGGTTTGGCCGAATCGCCAAACCCAAGCATGTCGCACGCAATCACCAGGTTGCGCTGGGCCAGGGGCTGCCACAGGTAATGCCAGTCCCAACTGGCGGTGGGGAAACCATGAATCAACAGCAACGGCTCGCCCTGCCCGGCCACCCAGTAACGGACCGTGTGGCCACGAAACACGAAAGTCTGGGCACGCTTGCGCCAGGCTCTGAGCGGGATTTCGGCGAGAGGCATCAGCTTTTATACCCGGGATCTTGCACGTCCAATTTACGCAACAGCGCCGGCCACGCCAGTGCACCTCCCATACCGTGGGCGCTCTTTGTGACAGCTGCCACCATCGCCTTGGCGCCCGCCAAAATCTGCGGCTCGATCGCGATCAATTCGGCGCCACCGTTTTGCGCCAATACTTGGATATCGCAGGCGCGCTGAAACGTGAACATCATCAGGAAGGTGTCGGCGATGGTGCCACCGCAGGTCAGCAAGCCGTGGTTGTGCAGCATCAGAAAATTGTTGTCGCCCAGGTCCGCCTGCAGGCGCGCCTTCTCTGCATGATTCAGCGCCACACCTTCGTACGCGTGATACGCCAGGCTGGACAAGACAAAGGTGGATTGCTGGCTGATCGGCAACACGCCCTGCTTCTGCGCGGACACCGCAACGCCGGCCGCCGTGTGGGTGTGCAAGACACAGACCACGTCGTGGCGGACTTCATGGATGGCACTGTGGATGGTGTAGCCCGCAGGGTTGATCTCGTAGGGGCTGTCCATCAGCTTGTTGCCCGCCTGGTCGACCTTGACCAGACTCGACGCGGTAATCTCGTGGAACATCAGCCCATAAGGGTTGATCAGGAAATCATGGGTGCCGGGCACCTTGGCGGAAATATGCGTGAAAATCAGATCGTCCCAACCCTGCATGGCCACCAGCCGATAGCAGGCCGCCAGGTCGACGCGGGTTTGCCATTCAGTAGCGCTGACCTGGTCTTTGACATTCTGTGACGATAGAACGGGGGCAAGGCTCACGGTAACGACCTCCTGGGTTCACGTTCTTATTGTTTTTTGAATGAAGGGCCAGTCTAGTCAGACGCCGTGGCGGAAGTAGTTGCCTTCGCAGCCAGCTTGATGACTGAGCGAGTCAGTCATGAGAATAGTCCAACTCGCGTCAGAGAAGCGCCGCCAATAAAGGCACAGCCAACAGGTTGAGCAACCCCGTCAAGACCATCACCAGCCCCGCGACCGAACCTTCTTCGCCGCCCACTTCGTGCGCGCGGCTGACGCCCGCGCCATGGGCGCCGATGCCAAACAATGCACCGCGCGCCAAAGGGGTGCGCAGCGGCAACCATTTAAGCAGCACCCCACCGAGCATAGCGCCGAACACGCCGGTAAACATCACAAATACGGCGGTGAGTTCCGGGACACCACCGAGGTCGGCGGAGACCGGCATGGCGAACGGCGTGGTGATTGAACGCGGTAACAAGGACAGGGTCACTGCGCTGTTCAACGCCAGTGCCTTGGCCAGCCCGAACGAGGTGCCGATGGAGGCCGCGCTGCCCGCCACCATCCCCAGCAGCAACGCCGACCAGTGGCGCGCCAGCAACCGGCGCTGTTGCCAGATCGGCACGGCAAACGCCACGGTGACCGGCCCCAGCACCAGCATCAACCAGTGCGTGTCGGTGGCGTATTCGGCGTAGGCGGTTTTCATCGGCACAGCCACCGCCAGCAGCAGCGCGGGCACCAGGATCAACGGTGAAAGCAGGTAACGTCCGCTGCGGCGGTAGATCCAGCGGCTGAAAATATAGGCGCCCAGGGTCAGCGCGAGCCAGAACATCGGCATCAGTTCAAGCTTCACGGCGCAGGCTCCAGCGGCAGACCATTTCCACGGTGAACGCCGTCACCAGCATCACCGACAAGGTGCTTAAGCCAATCACCAACAGAATGCGCCAGCCGTCATGGCGCACCAGGCCACCGTAGTCGAGCAGGCTCATCAGGGCCGGGATAAAGAACAACAGCATTTCTGCCATCAACACCCCGGCCCCCAGTTGCAGAGCGGCCGGCTTGACCAGCCCACTGGCGAACGTCGCCAGCAACAGGCCAAGCCCCACGACGCCACCCGGGATGGGCCACGCGAACCAGGCCGACAGTTGAGTGCCCAGCAGGTAGATCGCCAGCAGTACGACCAATTCGCTCAGCAGGCGGCCAAGATGTTTGCAGGTAAAACGTTTCATGAGCTTTGGGTCCTCGCAGGCCGCCATTTTAAAGAGACAGCTCCCATCCCCACAGCGAATTGTTAGACTGCAAGCTATTCCAAACTGGAATCCCGATAATGGAATTCAAACAGCTGCGCAGCTTTGTCGAAGTGATCCACCGGGGCGGCTTTACCCAAGCCGGGAAAACCCTGCATATCAGCCAATCCGCCGTCAGCAAGCAGGTCGCGCAACTGGAGCAGAGCCTCGGTACGGCGCTGCTGGAGCGCACCGGCTCACACATCCGCCTGACAGCTGCCGGCACGGTGGTATTGCAACGTGCCGAGGCCATGCTGCGCCTGCACACCGAGCTGCTCAGTGAGCTTGATGATATGCAGCAACTGGCCCGTGGCGAGTTACGCCTGGGCTTACCGTTATTAGCAGGCGATTCTTTGTTTGCGGGGTTGTTCGCGGAATACCGCCGGCGTTATCCGAACGTCACCATCCAATTGCTGGAAGGTGGCAGCCGTACCATTGAGCAGGCGATTTTGAACGGCGAGTTGGACGTCGGCGGCAGCCTGATGCCCAGCGACCCGGCGTTTGCCTGGCAGGCCTTCTGCGATGAACCGCTGGATGCCTTACTGCCGATGGACCATCCGCTGGCCGACAACGCCCAAGTGCGCCTGGAAGAATTGGCGGACACGCCGTTCCTGATGTACCAGCGCAGCTTTGTACTCAATGACCGACTGATGCAGGCCTGCCAGCAATTGGGCTTCACCCCCAAGGAAATCGGGCGCAGCGGCCAGGCGGACTTTTTGGCGGCGCTGGTCGCGGCCGGCCAGGGCGTGGTGTTGCTGCCCAGCGTGGTCGCCCGCGGCCTGGTGCGGCCCGGCGTGGTACGCCTGACGCTCAAGGCGCCCGATTACCTGCGCTGGGACATTGCCTTTATCTGGCGTGAGGGCGCTTATCTGTCCAAAGCCGCCCAAGCCTGGCTGGCGTTGCTGCGCGAATTCCCGGTCAACCGCGCAGTGCAGTGACCAACTCGGCCAGCCAAGGCTCGGCGTCGGCCTCCGGGGTCACGCTTTCGCTGGCGTCCAGACGCAGCATCGGCAGCACTTCGCGCACGCCCAGCTCGCCGAACAGCTCGCGCATCTGCTCGCCGCCACCGCAGAACGTGTCGCCGTAACTGGCGTCGCCCAGGCCGATGACTGCGCCGGGCAGACCACGCCAGGCGGCGGGCAGTTGGTCGCGAATCATCGAATACAGGGGTTGCAGGTTGTCGGGCAACTCACCCATGCCGGTGGTCGAGGTCACCGCCAGAAAGGCTTCAGGGGCAAAGGCCTGCACGTCGGCCAAGCTGGCGCGAGGGTTGTGCCAGGCGTCAAAACCGGCCTTTTTGAGGATGGCTTCAGCGTGGCGGGCAACTTCTTCAGCCGTGCCGTAGACCGAGCCGGAAAGGATGGCGACTTTCATCAATCTGATCCTGTAGTTGAGCGAAAGCGTGGGATATTAGCAGCTGGCGCAAATATTTCAGTGCGCACCGTGCAACATTCAAGACTTGCCATAAACTCCAAGCTTTAAAAACCAGCCATGGACCGCTCAATGATTAACGCCAAGCTACTGCAGATGGTCGTCAATGCTTCCAATGACGGTATTGTCGTCGCCGAACGAGAAGGCAAAGACAAACCACTGATCTACGTTAACCCGGCGTTCGAGCGCCTGACGGGGTATGCCCTGGACGACATCCTTTATCAGGATTGCCGCTTCCTGCAGTCGGGTGACCGCGACCAGCCAGCGCTGATCGCCATTCGCGAAGCGCTCGACAGCGGTGGGGCCTGCCGGGAAATCCTGCGCAACTACCGCAAGGACGGCACGCATTTCTGGAATGAGCTGTCGCTGTCGACGGTTTATAACGAGGCCGACAAGCAGACGTATTTCGTCGGCGTGCAAAAAGACGTCACTGCCCAGGTCAAAGCGCAACAACGCGTCGCGCAGTTGGAGGCGCAAGTGGCCGAGCTTAAAGCGCAGTTGGCGGCCCTGGAAACGACGAGCGGAAATAACAAATTGTAGTAAATGAGGCCGTTAGAGGGATAATGGCTTTTTAGTACCTCATCCTTGAGCTACATCAATGCACCGCGACGCTCTCTTGACGCAGGACGAACTGGATTTTATCCAGGACATGCAGCACAACCCGCAGCTCAACGTGCGGGACGCATGGTCGAGCCTGACCGTCAACGGCGGTGCACAGATTCGCGATTTGCTCACGCGGCTGGCCGCTCACGACCACGTCACCATCCAAGCGCAGTTCGACAACCAGCAACTCACCTTCCCCTTGCACCTGGTGGAAGATGAGTTTCATGCGGTTCACTTGCGCTTGGGGGTACCGAGCATTTTTGAAGACGGCCCGATGATCCGCCCGTGGCGCCTGGCGCTTGAGACACCGGTGGCGCTGGAGAACGTCAAGGGTAACCCCGCCGCCCTGTGGGTGCATGAGGTGTCATTCAAAGGCGTGTTGGTGGAGATTCGCGGCCGGGTCAAACCGCCGAAAACCTTTTCCCTGTGGTTCAGCCCGTCCGGTTACGAGCGTATTGCGTTGCGCGGCACCCTGGAGCGGGAAACCGCCCGAGGGTTGTTCGCCTACCGCTTGAGCCAGAGCGATGCGGAGGAAATCGAACGCCTGCGCCAGTTCATCCTGCACCAGCATCGACTGGTCCACCCGCATGTGCACGCCTGATATCAGGTATCCAGCGCGCCGCTGAGGAACTGCTGCAGTCGCCGCCGCATCAAGCTGCCCTCGCTGCCCAGGCAGCCGACGGCGGAGCCCACCAAATCCTTCTCGGCCAAGTCCGAGGCGATACCGGCAAAGAACAGCGGGCAATCCAGGGTCAACGCCAACCGACTCAAGCGCCCCGGCAGGCCCTGGTTGTGTGAATGGTTGGAGAAAATAATCAGCGCCTGGGGATGCATCCGTTCACACACCAGCGTCAATTCTTCAAAGGGCTGGCCCATGCCGAGCACCTTCACCGCCAAGTCATCGCCACTCATCAGCAACGCCGCGACCAGCAACTCCAATTTACGACACTCGCCAGGTATGGCTGTCAGTAATACCCGTGGTGCGGTTGAGGCACTCGCAGACTGCAGGCGCAGGAAGGCCTGTATGCGCAGAAAGGCGTCGTAAAACAGCCATTCGCTGGCTTGGCCGAAACGGCCTTGGTGGCGCAGCAGGTCATACCACAGCGGCATCAGGATATTCTGGAACGCGACGCCGAGCGGGTAGGTCGCAAGAATCTGACCGTACAGGCTCTCCAACTGACGATCGTCAAAGGCACTGACGGCTTGCACCAGTCTCGCCCGCCACTGCAGCCATTCGCTCTCCTCGCACGTATCGCGCTCAGCGCGCACGGCACTGGCCTGCTGATCATCGCGCGCAAGAATCTTGCCGACCTTGCTCACCGCCACACCCCGCTCAATCCAATCGAGAATGCGTTTGACGGTCTCAATATCAGCGCTGGAGTAGAGGCGGTGCCCACTTTCGGTGCGCGTGGGCTGGATCAGGCCATAACGACGCTCCCAGGCACGCAACGTGACGGGGTTAACACCTGTCAATCTCGAGACTTCACGAATCGGAAACAATGCCATCGAATCAGCAAGGTTTTCAGCGGCAACTTCGCGAGTAGGCGCAGTAATTTCAGGCATCTGGGGTCAAAAACGTCCGTGTGAATGTGGATCCCATTTAACGCCTGAACACTTGTCCTTTTCAAGGCCCGGCTCTTTAGACCAATGTCACTGGCGTAATTTTTCAAAACAGGAATAATCCTTGCCTGTTTTTCAGGTGGTGGCCCAACCCGGCCGCCATCTTTGCGCATTACCTACCCGGTTCAGCGCACCTGATATTTGGAGATACACAATGTCTACCTCACCCGTCACCCTGATGGTTGCGCGCCGCGTCGCCAAAGGTCGCTATGAAGAACTGATGGCCTGGCTGCGCGAAGGCGAGCAATTGGCCACCGACTTCCCCGGTTACCTGGGCTCCGGTGTACTTGCTCCGCCGCCCAACGATGATGAATTTCAGATCATCTTCCGCTTCGCCGACGAGAAAACCCTGCACGCCTGGGAATTCTCCGCGTCGCGCGGCGCCTGGCTGAGCCGTGGCAGCGAACTGTTTGCCGACCCGTCCGAGCATCGCGTCAGAGGCATTGATGGCTGGTTCGGTGCCGTGGGTGCGCGACCACCGCGCTGGAAACAGGCCGTGGCGATCTGGCTGGCATTTTTCCCGGTGTCGCTGCTGTTCAACGTTGGCCTGGGGCCGCTGCTCAGCGAGCTTGGCCTGTTCAGCCGCGTTTTGGTCAGCACGCTCGCGCTCACGCCATTGATGGTTTACTTCTTTATTCCACTGTCGACACACCTGCTGGCGAGCTGGTTGCACCCCGCGCCGCCGCGAAAGGTCACCGAAGCTGCTGCGTGAGTACAGGGGTGGCCGGTCGCTGGTATAGTTTCAATCTGCCAGCGACTTGAGCCCCCCATGACTGCAACGAACGCCCCGATCCTGATTACCGGCGCCGGCCAGCGTGTCGGCCTGCATTGCGCCGAACGCCTTCTGGACGAGGGCCATTCGGTGATTTTCAGCTACCGCAGCGAACGCCCCGGCGTTGCGGCCTTGCGCGAACGCGGCGCGCTCGGCGTGTTTGCGGATTTTTCCAGTGAAGCCGGGATCCTGGCCTTCATCGCAGCCCTTAAAACCCACACCGACAGACTGCGCGCGATCATCCACAACGCTTCGGCGTGGGTCGCAGAAACGCCAGGCGACGAAAGCCACGCCTTTACCGACATGTTCAGCGTGCACATGCTTGCGCCGTACTTGATCAACCTGCATTGTTCACCTTTGCTGCAACGCTCGTCACCCGCCGATATCGTGCATATCAGCGATGACGTGGTACGCAAGGGCAGCCGCCAGCACATCGCCTATTGCGCCACCAAGGCCGGCCTGGACAGCCTCACGTTGTCATTTGCCGCGCAGTTCGCGCCAACGATCAAGGTCAACGGTATCGCCCCAGCGATGGTGATGTTCAATGAGGGCGATGACGCGGCCTACCGCGCCAAGGTGCTGGCCAAATCGGCACTGGGCATCGAACCCGGGCCGGAGGTGATCTACCAGAGCGTGCGTTACCTGCTGGACAACCCCTATGTCACCGGTACCACCCTGACCGTCAACGGCGGGCGGCATATCAAGTAAGCCGTTTGTGAGGATGTTGTATGACCTTGTCCCTGCCCCAACACTACCGCGAGATCCTCAAAGGCCTGGGCGAAGACCCGGAACGCGAAGGCTTGCTCGACACCCCCAAGCGCGCTGCCAAGGCCATGCAGTACCTGTGTCATGGCTACGAGCAGAACCTGGACGAAATCGTCAACGGCGCGCTGTTCGCGTCCGACAATGACGAGATGGTGATTCTCAAGGATATCGAGCTGTATTCACTCTGCGAGCACCACTTACTGCCCTTTATCGGCAAGGCGCATGTCGCCTATATTCCGACTGGCAAGGTGCTCGGCCTGTCGAAACTGGCGCGCATTGTCGACATGTACGCGCGGCGCCTGCAGATCCAGGAAAACCTCACGCGGCAAATCGCCGACGCCATCCAGCAGGTGACCCAGGCCGCCGGCGTGGCCGTGGTGATCGAAGCCAAGCATATGTGCATGATGATGCGCGGCGTGGAAAAACAGAATTCAACCATGAACACTTCGGTGATGCTCGGCGCTTTCCGCGAGTCGAACACCACGCGCATGGAGTTCCTGCAACTGATTGGACGGAGCAAGTAGCAATGCCACAACTTCAACCAGGCATGGCGCGCATCCGGGTCAAAGACCTGTGCCTGCGCACCTTTATCGGCATCAACGAGGATGAGATCCTCAACAAGCAGGACGTGCTGATCAACCTGACCATCCTGTATGCCGCTCAGGAAGCCGTGCGCGACAACGATATCGACCACGCGCTGAATTATCGCACCATCACCAAGGCCATTATCGCCCACGTGGAAGGTAACCGCTTCGCCCTGCTGGAGCGCCTGACCCAAGAGCTGCTGGACCTGGTGATGAGCAACGAATCGGTGCTCTACGCCGAAGTCGAAGTGGACAAGCCCCACGCGCTGCGCTTTGCCGAGTCGGTATCGATTACCCTGGCAGCCAGCCGCTAACCCCTGGATCAGCAGTGAGCCCTATGAACGACCAACAACGCCTCGAACTCGAAGCTGCCGCCTTCCGCCGGTTGGTAGCGCACCTGGACAGCCGCAAGGATGTGCAGAACATCGACCTGATGAACCTCTCGGGTTTCTGCCGCAACTGCTTGTCCAAGTGGTACAAGGCCGAGGCCGATGAGCGCCACATCGAGCTGAGCCTCGATGACGCCCGTGAAGTGGTGTACGGCATGCCGTACGCCGAGTGGAAAGCCCAATACCAGAAAGAAGCCAGCGCCGACCAACACGCGGCGTTTGCCAAAGGAAAACCCCATGACTGATTTGAACACCCTGCGCGCCAGCCTCAACAGCGGCGAACACCTGTTTGCCGACACGCTGGCCTTTATCGCTGCCGGTTACGACTACCAGCCGCAAGCTTTCACCAACGGCAGCGTGGAAAACGCCGCCGGTCAAAACGAAGGCTCGTGCAAGACCCTGGGGCTGGCGCTGCTGGAAGGCTTGAGCGCTCAGCAAGCGCTGCTGGCCTTTGGTGAGCATTACCGTTCCGTGCTGGCGACGCCTGAGGGCAGTGATCACAGCAATATTCGCGCATTGATTGCGCATGGTTTGGCCGGTGTGAAATTTGCTGCGCAGCCACTGACCCGCAAGTTCTGAGTCAAACACAACTCAAAATGTGGGAGCGGGCTTGCTCGCGAAGGCGGTGGATCAGTTGATACATGTGTTGCCTGACACACCGCTTTCGCGAGCAAGCCCGCTCCCACATTCGATCTGTGTAGGTCATCAAATCCTGTGCATAAAAAAACCGGCCTTTTGGCCGGTTTTTTATTTCAACAGGTTTAGAACGCAGCGTCCTTCAAACCGTCGAGGTAACGCTCGGCATCCAGAGCCGCCATGCAACCGGCGCCGGCCGAGGTGATAGCCTGACGGTAGACGTGGTCAGCCACGTCACCGGCAGCAAAGATACCTTCGATGTTGGTGGCGGTGGCGTTGCCTTCACGGCCGCCCTGCACAACCAGGTAACCGTCTTTGGCTTCCAGCACGCCTTCGAACAGCGACGTGTTCGGGGTGTGGCCGATGGCGATGAACACGCCGTCGACTTTCAACTCGTCGAAGCTGCCGTCGTTGTTTTTCAGGCGAGCACCGGTCACGCCCATGTTGTCGCCCAGGACTTCATCCAGGGTGGCGTTGAGCTTGAGGATGATCTTGCCTTCAGCAACACGGGCGTGCAGCTTGTCGATCAGGATCTTCTCGGCGCGGAAGGTTTCACGGCGGTGAACCAGGGTCACGGTGCTGGCGATGTTGGCCAGGTACAGTGCCTCTTCCACAGCAGTGTTACCGCCACCGACCACGGCGACCGGCTTGTTGCGATAGAAGAAACCGTCGCAGGTCGCGCAGGCCGAAACGCCCTTGCCCATGAACGCTTCTTCGGAAGGCAGGCCCAGGTAGCGGGCGCTGGCGCCGGTGGCGATGATCAGCGCGTCACAGGTGTAGACGCCGCTGTCGCCGGTCAGGCTGTAAGGCTTCTTGGAGAAATCGACTTTATTGATGTGGTCAAAAACGATCTCGGTTTCAAAGCGCTCGGCGTGTTCTTTCATACGCTCCATCAGCACCGGGCCGGTCAGACCGTGGACGTCGCCCGGCCAGTTGTCGACTTCAGTGGTGGTGGTCAACTGACCGCCCGCCTGCATGCCGGTGATCAGCAGCGGCTTGAGGTTGGCCCGGGCAGCGTAGACGGCAGCGCTGTAACCGGCAGGGCCGGAACCGAGAATAATCACTCGCGAATGATGGGTATCAGACATGACTCACTCCTATCGACCACCCGGAAAACAAGGCGGCTGGAATAAAAAAGGACCGCGAAGCACTTGGGGAAGGCTTGAACTCGCAGGTCCTGAAAAATAATGGGTGCAGCGTATCGAGGGGGGCAAGATTAAGGAAATACGGAATAACAATCCAGCTCATAGGCGGTCTCTATGCAGTCGGCTCGGTTAATCGACACCTTTGTTACCTTTGATGTCGTCAAACCGACCGTGCTTTCGCGTTGATTGCAAAGCCGGTAAGGTCGGCCCGTTCGTCTTCCTGCTCGGAGTTCTCCATGCCTGCCCCTGCTCTTTCCGGCCCGCAATACCTGCGTGAAGGCCTCAAACTGGTGTTGAGCCCTGGCCTGCGTCTATTTGTACTGCTGCCATTGGCGATCAACCTGGTGCTGTTCGTCGGTTTGATCTATTTCGCCGGCCATCAGTTCAGCCTGTGGGTCGACACTTTGATGCCGACGCTGCCTGGCTGGCTGAGCTTCCTCAGCTACATCTTGTGGCCGCTGTTCGTCGTGCTGGTGGTGTTGATGGTGTTTTTCACCTTCACCATGCTCGCCAATATCATCGCGGCACCGTTCAACGGTTTTCTTGCCGAGAAGGTTGAGGTGGTAGTGCGCGGCACCGATGACTTCCCGCCCTTCAGTTGGGGTGAGCTGGTCGCCATGGTCCCGCGCACCCTCGCGCGGGAAATGCGCAAGCTGGGTTACTTCCTGCCCAGGGCCATCGGCCTGTTTATCCTGTCGTTCATTCCGGTGGTCAACCTGATCGCCGCACCGCTGTGGCTGCTGTTTGGCGTGTGGATGATGGCTATCCAGTACATCGACTACCCGGCGGATAACCACAAGCTGGGCTGGAACGAGATGCTCGCCTGGCTGCGCCAGAAACGCTGGCAGAGCATGAGCTTCGGCGGCATCGTCTACCTGGTGCTGCTGGTGCCGGTGGTGAACCTGCTGATGATGCCGGCGGCAGTGGCCGGGGCCACGCTGTTCTGGGTGCGCGAGCAAGGTGCCGAGGCGATGGCACGGCAAAATGTGGCCACGTCATAAATCCATCATCCCAGTGACACAATGACGACATGGCCCACAGTGACACTGTGGGCCATGACGACAGCTTCGCTTCACATCACCCTGATTACCGAAACCTTCCCGCCGGAAATCAACGGGGTGGCCAATACCCTTGGCCGCCTGTGTGAGGGTTTGCGCGCGCGCGGCCATCAGGTGGAGTTGGTGCGCCCGCGCCAGGGTGCCGACCAGAGCCGCCCCAGCGACGACGAATTGCTGCTGTGCCGCGGCTGGCCACTGCCCGGCTACCCCGGCCTGCAATGGGGCCAGTCGTCGATGCACAAATTGCTGCGCCGCTGGACCCGCCAACGCCCGGACGTGCTGTACATCGCCACGGAAGGGCCACTGGGTTTATCCGCGTTGCGCGCAGCGCGGCGCCTGGGGATCAGCGTGGTCAGCGGGTTTCATACCAATTTCCAGCAGTATTCCAACCAATACGGTTTGAGCCTATTGAGCCGTATGGTGACCCACTACCTGCGTTGGTTTCACAACCGCTCGAGCCTGACCCTGGTTCCCAGCGCCAGCCAGCGCCTGGAGTTGGCGCGTCGAAATTTCGAGCGTTTGGGGATGCTCGCGCGCGGCGTCGATAGCCAATTGTTCCACCCCGCCAAGCGCGATAACGCGCTGCGTGAAAGCTGGGCACTGAACAATGATCAAATCGCCGTGCTGCATGTGGGCCGACTGGCGCAGGAAAAGAACCTGGGGTTGCTCAAACGCTGCTTCGAAACCTTGCAAGACACTTACCCACTGCGTCAGATGAAACTGATCATCGTGGGTGATGGCCCGCAGCGGGCAATGATGGAAAAGGAAATGCCCGAGGCGATTTTCTGCGGCGCCCTGCGCGGCGAAGAACTGGCCCGGCATTACGCGTCCGGCGATGTGTTCCTGTTCCCCAGCCTGACCGAAACCTTCGGCAATGTGGTACTGGAAGCCATGGCCTCGGGCTTGGGGGTGGTGGCCTACGACCAGGCTGCCGCGACCCAGCATATTCGCCACGGCTATAACGGCGTGCTGGCGATGCCTGGGGATGAGGATGCGTTTTGCGATGCCGCCAACTGGCTGCTGGAGGATGCCGAGAGCTTGCGCCGCATGCGCTTGAATGCCCGCCAACACGCCAGCCGCCAGGGCTGGCCGGCAATTATCGAGCAATTCGAGCGCCACCTGCGCGGGGTGTGCGGCGAGCAACCGGTGATTGCCGCACAGTCGCGTTTGATCTGACAGGGTGTTGACTGTCAGATCACTCGCGCAGGCGCCAGTTACACCAACGTCGTCAACGCCTCACGGCTGAACGGCAGAATGTCGCCTTCACGGCCTTCACGTACCTTCACGGCCCAATCCGGGTCCACCAGCAAGGCACGGCCGACTGCCACCAGGTCGAATTCGTCGTTGTTCAGGCGTTCCAGCAGTTTCTCCAGGCTGGCGGGCTGCGCAACCTTGTCGGTGTTGACCATGAACTGCAGGAACTCACCATCCAGCCCGACACTGCCGACAGTGATGGTCGGTTTCCCGGTGAGCTGACGGGTCCAGCCCGCCAGGTTGAGGTCGGAACCTTCGAACTCCGGCTCCCAGAAACGGCGGGTGGAACAGTGGAAAATATCCACACCGGCGTCAGACAGCGGCTTGAGGAATTCCCCCAGGGCTTCAGGGGTTTGCACCAGGCGTGCGGTGTAATCCTGCTGCTTCCACTGAGAAAACCGCAGGATAATCGGGAAGTCCGGGCCCACAGCGGCACGGGTGGCCTGGATCAATTCGATGGCAAAGCGCGAGCGATTGGCCAGGCTACCGCCGTATTCATCGGTGCGCTGGTTACTGCCTTCCCAGAAGAACTGGTCCACCAGGTAACCGTGGGCGCCGTGGATCTCCACGCCGTCCATGCCGATACGTTGCGCATCCTTGGCGGCTTGGGCAAAGGCGTTGATCACGTCCTTGATGTCCTGGGTGGTCATGCCGTGGACCACCACGTTGCCATCCTTGAGCTTTTCCATCGGACCGTAGGCCGGCACGCTCGCATCAGGCTCGGTGCCGATACGGCGCACGCTGCCCACGTGCCACAACTGCGGGACAATCTTGCCGCCTTCTGCGTGCACGGCATCGACCACTTTTTTCCAGCCAGCCAACGCGGCCTCACCGTAAAAATGCGGGACGTTCGGATAACCGTTGGAGGCTTGATGGCCGACCACCGTGCCTTCGGTGATGATCAGCCCTACGCCGGCGGCGGCGCGGCGGCGGTAGTATTCGATCACCTTCGAATTCGGCACGCCACCGGGCGAGAACGAACGGGTCATCGGTGCCATCACCACACGGCTGGACAGCTGCAATGCACCGAGCTGGAAGGGTTTGAACAAGGCTTGGACAGGCATGGGAGCACTCCACGGAAGAGGTGTTTATGATGTGGATAATATGGAGCGCGCACCGCGCTGGGTAGCACTATTGATCTGGGTGATTAAGGGGTAAAAGCGCGGGAAGTCAGGTGCTACTGGCCTGTGGTGAGGGAGGCCGCTCCCTCACCACAGGCAGGCACGAATCAGCTCAGGGCTTTTTCGATGGCCTGGACGATGGTGGGATCATCCGGCGCCGTGCGCGGCGAGAATCGCGCGAGCACACGCCCATCCTTGCCCAGCAGGAATTTTTCGAAGTTCCAGGTGATATCCCCTGGAAACTCGGCGCCCTCGCCCGCCAGCAAGCGATACAGCTGATGACGGTCGTGACCATTGACCTCAAGCTTGCTGCCCAACGGGAACGTCACGCCGTAATTCAAGCTGCAGAACGCCTGGATTTCGTCCTCGCTGCCCGGCTCCTGGCCTGCAAACTGGTTGCAAGGCAGGCCCAGCACGGTAAAACCCTGGTCTTTGTACTGCTGATAGAGGTTTTCGAGCGCCGCGTATTGCGGGGTCAAGCCACATTTGGAGGCGACGTTGACTACCAGCACAACCTGCCCTTTATAGGGCGCCAGCGGCAACTCTTGTCCGTCTAAAGCTTTGAGTTTCAGGTCGTGGAAAGCACTCATGACGAACTCCAGATATCCCATGTTCTTCGCATTGCAGCCGTTCGAGATTACAGACCGCTAGCCTGCAATCATAGACGCCGATTGAAAAACTCGCCCGCCGGTTATTGCGCCGTTGGCCAGGGCAAAATAGGAATGGCGGTGACCGCATTCTGCGGGCTGCCTTCGATCAGACGGTCGCTGTAGACCAGATACACCAGGGTATTGCGCTTCTTGTCGAGGAAGCGCACCACCTGCATGGTCTTGAACACCAGCGAGGTGCGCTCCTTGAACACCTCATCGCCGTCCTTGAGGTCACCCTTGAAGTGAATCGGGCCGACCTGACGACAGGCAATCGAGGCTTCGGCGCGGTCTTCGGCCAGGCCCAGCCCGCCTTTTACGCCGCCGGTCTTGGCGCGCGACAGGTAGCAGGTCACGCCGTCGACCTTGGGGTCATCGAACGCCTCGACCACGATCCGGTCGTTGGGGCCGACGAACTTGAATACCGTTGACACCTGACCGACTTCCTCAGCGCTGGCCAGCAGCGGCATGGCCAGCAGCAGGCCGAGCAAACCCTTCATCACTCGCATCGTGTAGTTCCTTTGTTTAGACCAGGATCAGGTTATCGCGGTGCACCAGTTCCGGCTCCGCCATGTACCCCAGTAGTCCGACAATCGCGTCAGACGATTGTCCAATAATTTTCTGCGCTTCCAGGGCACTGTAGTTGGCCAGGCCACGCGCAACCTCGCGACCATCGGGCGCCACACACACCACCATTTCCCCGCGGCGGAAGCTGCCCTGCACCAATTTGACGCCCACCGGTAACAGGCTCTTGTTGCCTTGGGACAACGCCGACACGGCGCCATCGTCCAGCACCAGCGTGCCACGGGTTTGCAGATGACCGGCCAGCCACTGTTTGCGCGCCGCCAGCATGCCGCGTTCCGGCGACAACAGCGTACCGATGCGCTCGCCAGCCTTGAGGCGGTCCAGCACCCGCTCCAGGCGCCCACCGACGATGATGGTATGCGCGCCGGAACGTGCAGCCAGGCGTGCTGCACGCAGTTTGGTCTGCATACCGCCACGGCCCAGGGCGCCGCCAACACTGCCAGCCACGGCGTCCAGCGCCGGGTCATCGGCGCGGGCTTCGTAGATCAACTGGGCGTCAGGGTTGTTGCGCGGGTCGGCGTCGAACATGCCGTCACGGTCGGTGAGGATCACCAGCAAGTCGGCTTCCACCAGGTTAGCCACCAAAGCGGCCAAGGTGTCGTTGTCGCCGAAACGGATTTCGTCGGTGACCACCGTGTCATTCTCGTTGATCACCGGGATCACCTTGAGCTCCACGAGCGCGCGCAAGGTACTGCGGGCATTGAGGTAGCGCTTGCGGTCGGACAGGTCGTCGTGGGTCAGCAGGATCTGCGCCGTGTGGCGACCGTGCTCGGCGAAGCTGGATTCCCAGGCTTGCACCAGGCCCATCTGGCCGATGGCGGCGGCGGCTTGCAGTTCGTGCATCGCGCTGGGTCGCGCGGTCCAGCCGAGGCGGCTCATCCCGGCGGCAACAGCCCCGGACGACACCAGCACCAACTCGACACCGGCCTCATGCAAGGCCACCATCTGCTCGACCCAGACACTCATGGCTGCGCGATCCAGACCTTTGCCATCTGCCGTCAACAGCGCACTTCCGATCTTTACGACCCAGCGCTGCGCACCTGTCACTTTGCTCCGCATCATCTTCAACCTTAGAGTGAGGGCCGCGCGACCCAGCGCCGCCCATAACGTTATTCGTGACTACGTTCCTGACTACGTAAAACCCAGATACCAAAACGCCGCTCATGTGAGCGGCGCTTAAGTTTACTGCAACGAATCAGTCGCGCACGTAAATGATTTCCGGACCGTCTTCATCATCCACGTCTTCTTCGTCCCAATCATCGTCGCCGATGTCATGGACCGACTTCACGCCGCTGCGGCGCAGGGCACGCTGGTCGTCCAGGGCCTGCAACTGAGCGCGGGCTTCGTCTTCGATCTGCTGGTCGAGTTCGGCGAGCTCGGCCTTGAACACCGGGTCGGCCGCCAAGCGGTCGGCGCGGTCTTCCAGGTAACGCATGATGTCGCGGGTCAGGCGCTCGGTGCCTTCTTTGGCGATGGCCGAGATCACGTAGACAGGGCCGGTCCATTCCAGGCGATCAACGATTTCCTTGACGCGCTCCTCGTGTTCTTCTTCGAGGATCTGGTCGCATTTGTTCAGCACCAGCCAGCGATCACGCTCGGCGAGGGCCGGGCTGAACTTGGTCAGCTCGCTGACGATCACTTCGGCGGCGTCGGGTGCGCTGGTTTCGTCCAGCGGTGCCATGTCGACGAGGTGCAACAGCAAACGGGTACGCGACAAGTGCTTGAGGAAGCGAATCCCCAGGCCTGCGCCGTCGGAAGCACCTTCGATCAAACCGGGAATGTCGGCGATCACGAAGCTCTTCCAGCGGTCGACACTGACCACGCCCAGGTTTGGCACCAAGGTCGTGAACGGGTAGTCGGCGACTTTCGGCTTGGCAGCCGAAACCGAGCGAATGAAGGTACTTTTACCGGCGTTTGGCAGACCCAACAGGCCTACGTCAGCGAGTACTTTCATTTCCAGCTTCAGGTCACGTTGCTCGCCCGGCTTGCCCGGTGTGGTCTGACGCGGAGCACGGTTGGTACTGGACTTGAATCGGGTGTTACCCAAACCGTGCCAGCCGCCCTGCACAACCATCAGCTTCTGGCCGGCCTTGGTCAGGTCGCCAATCACTTCCTGGGTAGCAGAGTCGATGATCGTGGTGCCGACAGGTACGCGCAGTACCAGGTCTTCGCCTTTTTTACCGGTGCAGTCGGTGCTGCCGCCGTTGGAGCCACGCTCGGCATCAAAGTGCCGGGTGTAACGGTAGTCGACCAGGGTGTTGAGGTTTTCGTCGGCCATCATGTAGATGGAACCGCCGTCACCGCCGTCACCGCCGTTGGGGCCACCGTTTTCGATGAACTTTTCGCGACGGAAACTCATGCAACCGTTACCGCCGTCGCCTGCTTTTACTCGGATGGAAACTTCATCAACGAACTTCATAACAAAACGCCTCTCGTCGCATGGACGAGCTTAAGAAACCAAGACATAAGACTCTTGCAAAAATGAGCGCAGCGACCTCAATAACGACCGCAAGTCCAGCGCCTGAGCCCATTACAAACAGCTTTGCAAGAGACTCACTCCACAAACGAAAAAGCCCCGTCGCGAGACAGGGCTTTTCCAGCGATCGCGCAATTAAGCGGCGACAACGCTCACGTAACGGCGGTTGAAAGCGCCTTTTACTTCAAACTTGATCACGCCTTCGATTTTCGCGAAGAGGGTGTGATCTTTACCCATGCCAACACCGTAACCGGCGTGGAATTGGGTGCCGCGCTGACGCACGATGATGTTGCCCGGAATGATTTTCTGGCCGCCATACATCTTCACGCCAAGGCGTTTGGCTTCTGAGTCGCGACCGTTACGGGTACTACCACCAGCTTTTTTGTGTGCCATGAGTCAATTCTCCTAGTGAGGAATTAGGCTGAAATTAAGCCTGAATACCGGTGATTTTGATCTCGGTGTACCACTGGCGGTGGCCCATACGCTTCATGTGGTGCTTACGACGACGGAACTTGATGATGCGGACTTTATCGTGACGACCTTGGGAGATCACTTCAGCCACAACGGTAGCGCCAGCAACAACTGGGGCGCCGATGTTCACGTCATCGCCATTGGCGACCAACAGAACGCGATCAAAGGTAACGGATTCGCCGGTAGCGATTTCCAGTTTTTCGATCTTCAGGTATTCACCTGGGGCGACCTTGTATTGCTTGCCACCAGTAACAATTACTGCGTACGACATGGTATTTCTCCGATAATCCTGCTCACCCAGCGCTTTATAAGAAGAGGTATTGGCTGGCATGGCTGCATGGGATGGACGTCCCGAATGCAATTGCGTAAGGCAGGTGCTGCCCAGGAAGTTCAGGGTGCGCGATTGTACGCAAGGTAAATGGGTGATGCAAGTAGCCGCCAATCGCCGTGAAAGCGTAGCGAGCGAAGGGAAGACAAGGAAAAAACCGGCGAGGAAGCGGAGTTTACTGGCTGTAAATGAGCATTCCGAGCCTGTTTTTGATGCAGGATTACGCGCGTAGAGCCGAAGGCTCCCAGCCTGCAGTAGCTTTCACGGTGATTGGGCGCGCCTTGACACCCGGGGGTGAGGGTCCTAGCATGCCGCGCAACCCTTCTGGAGCGACTGTCGCTGATGCAACCCCAAGCTTTCTACCGCGCGGTCGCGGACGATTTTAGCGCCGTCGACGGCATCATCAAGCAGCAGCTGACGTCTAAAGTGCCGCTGGTCTCCAAAATTGGCGACTATATTACGTCGGCGGGCGGCAAACGCCTGCGTCCTTTATTAGTGTTGCTGTGCGGCAAGGCCCTGGGCCGCGAAGGCGATGACCTGCGCCTGCTGGCAGCCACTATCGAATTCCTGCACACCGCCACCCTGCTGCATGACGACGTGGTCGACATGTCCGGCATGCGCCGTGGCCGTGAGACCGCCAACGCCATGTGGGGCAATGCCCCGAGCGTGTTGGTAGGCGACTTCCTGTATTCGCGCTCGTTCGAAATGATGGTCGAGCTGGGCTCGATGCCGGTGATGAAGATTCTTTCACAAGCCACGCGCATCATCGCCGAAGGCGAAGTGTTGCAGCTGTCCAAGGTCCGCGACGCCAGCACTACCGAAGAAACCTACATGGAAGTGATTCGCGGCAAAACCGCGATGCTGTTCGAAGCCTCCACCCACAGTGCCGCCGCCCTGTGTGGCGCCACTGCCGAACAGGCCGAAGCCCTGCGCACCTTTGGCGATCACCTGGGCGTGGCGTTCCAACTGGTGGATGACCTGCTCGACTACCGTGGCGACGCCGAAACCCTGGGCAAGAACGTCGGTGACGACCTGGCCGAGGGCAAACCGACCTTGCCGCTGATCTACACCATGCGCGAAGGCACGCCGGAACAGGCTGCACTGGTACGCAAAGCGATCCAGAAAGGCGGGATTGAAGACCTAGAAAGCATTCGTGCTGCCGTGGAAGCCTCGGGCTCCCTGGATTACACCGCACAATTGGCGCGTGACTACGTCGCCCGTGCCATCCAGTGCCTGGAAGCACTCCCTGCCAGCGAATACCGGGATGCCCTGGTTGAGCTGAGTGAGTTTGCGGTCGCGCGTACTCACTGATTCTGCCCCGCTTCATCTGGGAGCCGGTTTGCCTGCGATAGCGTCACCTCGGAACAACAGACACCGAGTGGGCCGCATCACAGGCAAGCCAGCGCCCCATTAGATCCAAGCCCCCACCCGACTCTAATTCCCTATATAATGTGCGACTTTTAGCCATCCTGACTTTCAAGGAGCTTTAGTGAGCACGTTGCCACCCTGCCCGAAATGCAATTCCGAATTCACCTACGAAGACGGCGCCCAGCTGATCTGCCCGGAATGCGCCCATGAGTGGTCCGCCAATGGCGAGGCCGAAGCGGCCGGTGATGAAACCGTGAAGAAAGACTCTGTAGGCAACGTCCTGCAAGACGGCGACACCATCACGGTGATCAAGGACCTCAAGGTCAAAGGCACGTCCCTGGTGGTCAAAGTCGGCACCAAGGTCAAGAACATCCGCCTGTGCGACGGCGACCACGATATCGATTGCAAGATCGACGGTATCGGCCCGATGAAACTCAAGTCTGAGTTTGTACGCAAAGTCTGAATCGGCTGCATCCATCCCGCGCCCGCCGCGGGATGGCGTTTTGCCCTCCCGGTTGATCGAACGCACTCTCCCCACAGAAAAATCAGCAAATCGCCAATAGGCACTTGCTATTCTGCTAATAAGAATTATTCTCATTGAAACCTTCAAGGAGAATGACCATGACTTATTTGATAGATGCCTGGCTGGACCGACCACACCCTTACCTGCGAATCCTGCATCGGGAAACCGGTGAAGTCTGTGCGGTGCTGGAAGAAGAAGCGCTCAATGAGCTGCAGGATCAAGGCGACCTGGACGTGAACGGCCTGAGTTCCAGTGAGCCTGGGGTGCTGAAGGAAGTGCTGCGCAACCTGTTTCTGTTCTGCTATGCCCGAGCGTTGCGCCCGGCCACGGAGCTCAATGGCAAGTTCCATCCATGAGACACCCTGCACAACCTGAGTGCACCGGCTTCATGTGGGAGCCGGGCTTGCCCGCGATCCAAACGACTCGGCCCTACCGGCTACCGAGTTGATGCCATCGCAGGCAAGCCAGCTCCCACCTGAAACCGGAGCCAGCATTACCGAGTATTACAGAACGTCGAGCAGCTCAACGTCGAACACCAGAACGCTGTGCGGCGGGATGCTGCCAACGCCTTGAGCGCCGTAAGCCAGTTCGCTCGGCACGTACAGACGCCATTTGCTGCCGGCATTCATCAGTTGCAGGGCTTCGGTCCAACCAGCGATCACGCCGCCAACCGGGAATTCTGCAGGCTGGCCACGCTCGTAGGAGCTGTCGAACACGGTGCCGTCGATCAGAGTGCCGTGGTAGTGAGTACGCACTTGGTCTTCACGGGTCGGCTTGGCGCCATCACCGGCGGTCAGCACTTCAAATTGCAGACCGGAAGCCAGGGTGGTGATGCCATCACGCTTGGCGTTTTCAGCCAGGAACGCCAGGCCAGCGCCAGCAGCCGCTTCAGCCTTGGCAGCCGCTTCAGCTTGCATGATTTCGCGGATAACTTTGAAGCTGGCAGCCATTTGCTCTTGGTCAACGCGGCTTGGCTTACCTGCGAAAGCGTCGGTCAGGCCAGCCAGGATGGCGTCGATGCTAACGCCCGGTGGCGGGTTGTCGCGCAGTTGGTCGCCCAACTGACGGCCGATACCGTAGCTGACGCGGGTTTCGTCGGTGGACAGATTAACTTCGGACATGAAGAGGCTCCGCTGTAGGGCAGCACGATTTCCCGTGCCATCCAAAACTAAAAGGGCCCGCAGACTAGCACACAAGACCGGCCCGTGATGAGCCCCCTGCCCCGCGCCGCAAACCCGACAGGTCAGCATCGCCATACGGTGATTGCCACCCTTCGTCGCACCGGTAAGAAAAGTATTTCAGATTCATCGCCTGCCGCCGATACAGCGCTACACACTTTGGCTGGCTCAAACAACAACACCGTCCAGCAGACAAACATCATTCTTGCGGAGCATTCGATGAATAGCTGGTTCGGCAACATCAGCGTCAACCTCAAACTCGGCCTGGGCTTCGGCCTGGTGCTGGTCCTCACCTCGATCCTGGCACTGACTGGCTGGACCAGCCTGGGCAGCCTGATCGACCGTAGCAACTGGATGAGCGACATCACCCAGCTCAACGCCTCCCTGACCAAGCTGCGGATCGTGCGCCTGCAATACATGCTGGCAAACGGCGATGAGGCTGTGGCACAGAACGTACAGACCAGCCTGGACGCCTTCGCAGCCCAGCAACAGAAGCTGCTGGACAGTTTCAAAAGCCCGGAAAACCTCAAACTGCTCAATGAGCAAAAAGCCGTCATCACTGCCTACCAGCAGTCGCTGAACAAAATGCGTGAGGCCTACCGTAACGGCAACGCCGCGCGCCAGGTCATGGGTGACAAGGCTGATATTGCCAACGCCCAGATCGACGCACTGGACACCAGCGTGCAGCAGATGCCCGACAGCCCGGAGCGCTACACCCAATACCAGGCCATCACCAACGCCAAGGAAGAATTCCAGCTGGCCCGCTATGAGGTGCGCGGTTACACCAACACCGTCAACGCAGAGACCGAAGCCCGCGCCGCGGCGCAAATCGAGAAAGCCATCGGTGGTTTGAAAGGCCTCAACGCAGCGTTCGGCACCAGCCAGCAAAGCGCGCTGACCTCACTGGAAGCCGCGCTGGGTGCCTATCGCAGCGCTGTGCAGAGTTACAAGGCGGCCAACGCCAACATCGTCAGCGCCCGTGCGGAAATGACCACGCAAGGCGCCGATATCGTCACCATCAGCGACAAGCTGTATGACATTCAGCTTGATCGCCGCGACGCCGAAAGCGCCCAGGCCCGCAGCCTGCAGTTGATCAGCACGTTGCTCGCGCTGCTGGTCGGCATCATCGCGGCCCTGGTGATTACCCGCCAGATCACGCGCCCGATCCAGGAAACCCTGGCCGTGGTCGAACGCATCGCTTCCGGCGACCTGAGCCACAACATCCAGGTGACCCGTCGCGATGAACTGGGCGTATTGCAACAAGGCATCCAGCGCATGGGCACCACCCTGCGTGAATTGATCAGTGGTATTCGTGATGGCGTGACTCAGATCGCCAGCGCCGCCGAAGAACTGTCGGCCGTTACCGAGCAGACCAGTGCCGGCGTCAACAGCCAAAAGATCGAGACCGATCAAGTCGCCACCGCGATGCATGAAATGACGGCTACCGTGCAGGAAGTTGCGCGCAACGCCGAGCAGGCCTCCCTGGCCGCTGCCGACGCTGACGGCCAAGCCCGCGCAGGCGACAAAGTCGTGGCCGAGGCCATTGCCCAGATCGAACGGCTGGCCGCCGAAGTGGCACGCTCTACCGACGCCATGACGCACCTGCAACAAGAGAGCAACAAAATCGGCAGCGTGATGGACGTGATCAAGGCCGTGGCTGAGCAGACCAACCTGCTGGCGCTGAACGCAGCGATTGAAGCGGCGCGTGCCGGTGAAGCCGGTCGTGGGTTTGCCGTGGTTGCCGACGAAGTCCGTGGCCTGGCCCAGCGCACCCAAAAATCCACCGAAGAAATCGAAGGCCTGGTCGCTGGCTTGCAGAACGGCACCCAGCAAGTGGCCACGGTGATGAACAACAGCCGCAGCCTCACCGACAGCAGCGTCGAGCTGACCCGGAAGGCCGGTGTATCGCTGGAAAACATCACCCGTACGGTGTCCAACATCCAGTCGATGAACCAGCAGATTGCAGCGGCGGCGGAACAGCAAAGTGCCGTGGCCGAAGAAATCAGCCGCAGCATCGTCAACGTGCGGGATGTGTCGGAGCAGACCGCCACCGCGAGTGACGAGACGGCCAAGTCGAGCGTGGAACTGGCGCGTTTGGGCAGCCAGTTGCAGCAGATGGTCAGCCACTTCCGGGTTTAAAAAATCAAAAAAGCCGCCTCGACTTAAGCCGAGGCGGCTCCACTTCTCAGACCTTACAGGTCATCAAAGCTGTCCCGCAGGAATGTCCACACGTGATAAACACGCAAGGCATTCACTACGAGGTTCCACGTACGTCGTACAAACTTGGACATACTCGGCCCTCCCTGAGTTGGGCCTTACCTCCAGCGCACTTACCGGAACACGTGAACCTTCAGACGCAGGTCGATTGCGCCTTTTGAGGCGGCCGGGCTAATGGTCCTCCCGCATCAATCCGGCACGGATTACTAGCCCGTGGCGGTCGGTCCAGAATTCGCGCGCATACCCGGCTCACCTAAAAAGCGACAAACGCAGAACGGGAAAGATCCTAACCAACATTCTCGTCTAAGGTGTGTCAAACAGTGGTCAAATATCCAGTATCGCCCGATAGATTCATTGCAAGCTTTTGCAGTCAAATCAGGTAAGACAAAGATGCCTAAAGTATCCATGCTGGCCATCTTTTCGTCTTGCGTGATGACATGGCCAACGGTAGTATCTGGCTGCGGGTCGATTGCGTCTTTTGAGATAGCAACCCAGTCGCAAACTGGTTTGCAATAAAAAACCGCCCTACTAAGGCGGTTTTTTATTGCCTGCGATTTGCCAATCAGCCGTCGCCTTCCTCAACAAACACCAGCCGATTGCCAAACGGATCGCTGACACTCATCTCACGCGAGCCCCAAGGCGTTTCCTCAACCCCAGGCTTGGCATACCGGTAATCCTTGGCCAGCAGTTGCTGCTGATACACGTCCACGCCCTGCGCCTGAATCCGCACCGCCGACCCCGGCGAAGCATCGCCATGATGCTCGGACAAATGCAGCACGCACTCGCCCAGCGACACCTGCAGATACAACGGAAAATTCGCCTCAAAACGATGCTGCCAGTCGAGCTTGAACCCGAGGAACTCGACGTAGAATTCCAACGCCTTGGCCTCGTCGAAAATACGCAAGATGGGCGTGACCTTTCCTAAGTGCATGGCAACAGCTCCGTGTATGAGAACGCCCCACTATAGAGACGAAAAACCACCGCGCAAATCCCCATTGCGTGCCAGAAACCGCCCTGGTCGCTGACCATTGGCCTGGCCATCGCGGTAGCTCAACACCCCGTTTACCCACACGCCATCAATGCCCTCAGCCGCGCGTTGCGGCGCGTTGAAGTCCGCCACATCCCGCACCCGCAACGGGTCGAACAACACCAGATCAGCCCAGTAGCCTTCACGAATTTCGCCGCGCTCAGCCAAACCAAAACGCGCTGCCGACAACCCCGTCATCTTGTGCACCGCCGTGTGCAACGGGAACAGCCCTACGTCGCGGCTGAAATGCCCCAGCACCCGCGGAAACGCGCCCCACAAACGCGGGTGAGGAAACGGGTCTTCAGGCAAACCGTCAGACCCCACCATCGACAGCGGATGCGCCAGGATACGTCGCACATCCGCCTCATCCATCCCGTAGTACACCGCCCCCGCCGGTTGCAGACGACGTGCCGCGTCCATCAGCGACACGTCCCACTCGGCAGCGATCGCCTGCAAGTCGCGCCCACCCACGTCCGGGTGCGGCGTGGACCAGGTGATGGTGATACGAAAGGCATCGGTGACCTGCTTGAGGTCCAGCGTCGAAGAGCTGGCCGCATAGGGATAACAGTCACACCCCACCGGGTGATTGTTCGCTGCGGCTTCCAGCGATGCCAACAGCTGCGGACTGCGCCCCCAGTTCCCCGCGCCCGCACATTTCAGGTGGGAAATAATCACCGGCACCTGGGCATGTCGGCCGATCAGAAACGCCTCGTCCATCGCCTCCAGCACCGGTTCGAATTCGCTGCGCAAATGGGTGGTGTACACCGCACCGAAGGCCGTCAGTTCTTCACTGAGTTGCAGCACTTCATCGGTCTCGGCATTGAATGCGCTGGCGTAGGCCAGGCCTGTGGATAAACCCAGCGCACCGGCCTCCAGGCTTTGCTGCAATTGCGTGCGCATGGCGGCAATTTCATCGGGCGTGGCGGTGCGGTGCAGGTCGTCCATATGGTTACTGCGCAGGGCCGTATGGCCGATCAGCGCGGCGACATTGACCGCCGGATGCGCGCTTTCCACGGCCGCACGGTAATCGGCAAACCGCGGATAAACGAACGCCTCACGCGAACCCAGCAGGTTCATCGGGTCCGGCGGGTCGCTGCGCAAATTGACCGGCGACGCGCTGATGCCACAGTTGCCGACAATCACCGTGGTCACACCCTGGCTGAGCTTGGGCAACATCTGCGGGTGACGGATCACCACCGTGTCATCGTGGGTGTGCACATCGATAAAGCCCGGCGCCAACACCCGGCCATTGGCCGCGATTGTGTGCTCGGCCTGCGCGCTCGACAGGTCGCCAATCGTTGCGATCCGCCCTGCCCGTACACCGACATCCGCGACATACCCCGGGGAGTTGCTGCCATCTATGATCAGCGCCTGGCGAATCAGCGTGTCGTACTTCATATCAATCTCCAAGCGGCAGGCTATCGGGGCCGCCGCGATAGTCGTCCAGGGCCAGCTTGATCCGGCGCAGGCGTTCCTGGTTGGCGTCCGGCATGGCCAGCGCCAGCTCGGTGGCGAGCACGTCGATGGCCAACAGCATGCCGTAGCGTGCGGCGGTGGGCTTGTAGATAAAACTGGTTTCGGCCGGCTGCAAGGGCAGCAACACGTCTGCCAGTTGGGCCAGCGGTGAGTCGGCCAGGGTGATGGCGACGATGCGCGCATCGTAGTTGCGCGCCAGCCTCACCACGTCCAACAACTCAGGCGTGAGGCCCGTCAACGAACACACGATCAGCGCATGCTCCGGCCCCAACGTCGCCGCCGTGACACGCATCATCACCGGGTCATGGCTGGAGGAAATCGCGTACCCCAAACGCACCAGGCGCACCTGCAACTCGTCGCTGCACAGGCTTGATGGGCCGCCCATACCGAAGGCGTGGATCATCCGCGCCTTGCCAAGCAGATTGACCGCATCGACAAAACTCGCCTGGTGGAAACCCGACAAATGCTGACGCAACGTCGCTTCGATATCGCCGAGAATCTGCCGATGAAACGCCGACTGTTCCGGCAACCCCGCCGGGTCCAGAAAGCGGCTGCCCACGCCACTGGCCTGCGCCAATTGCAGGCGCAAATCCCGCAGATCGCGGCACCCCACACTGCGCGCAAACCTCGACAAGGTTGCCGTGCTGACCTCGGCCCGTTGCGACAACGCTTCCAGGCTGGCCGACGCGGCAAACCCCACGTCATCGAGCATCAGCTTGGCGATACGCCCTTCGCCGGCGCTGAAGGATTCCTGGCGAGCACGAATCTGGTAGAGGATGTCCATGGGGTCTCCGAATTACAGGATGCAGGACAGACCGTACGTCAGACCGAAGGCGACCACCGAAATCAGGGTCTCCAGCACGGTCCAGGTCTTGAAGGTCTGGATCACTGTCATATTGAAGTATTCCTTGATCAGCCAGAAGCCGCCGTCGTTGACGTGGGAAAAGATCACCGAACCCGCTCCGGTGGCCAGCACCAGCAATTCGGGGTGTGGATAACCCAGGCCCAGCGCAACGGGCGCGACCACACCGGACGCCGTCGTCATGGCCACAGTGGCCGAGCCCGTGGCGATCCGCATCAGTGCGGCGAACAACCACCCCATCACCAGGGGCGACAAATGGAAAGCATGGGCCAAGCCGAGAATCTCGTTGGTCACGCCCGCGTCCACCAGGATACGGTTCAAGCCGCCGCCCGCGCCGACCAGCAAGGTGATGCTGGCGGTTGGCGCCAGGCATTCATTGGTGAACTTGAGGATCGCCTCGCGGTTAAAGCCCTGGGCCAGCCCCAAGGTCCAGAAGCTCACCAAGGTCGCCACCAGCAGCGCAATCACCGAGTTACCGATAAACAGCAGGAACTGGTTGAAACCGGTCCCCGGTGTCGAAATCACGTTGGCCCAGCCGCCGATCATCATCAGCACCACCGGCAACAGGATGGTGCCCATGGTCAGCGTAAAGCTCGGCAACCGGGTGCGCGGCTCTCGCTCGATAAACTGGCGCTCCAACGGGTTCTGCGCCGGCAGGTGAATGCGCGGCACGATGAACTTGGCGTACAGCGGGCCGGCGATAATCGCCGTAGGGATCCCCACCAAAATCGCATACAGCACGGTCTGCCCCACCGACGCGTTGTACGCCAGCACCGCCATCATCGCCGCCGGGTGCGGTGGCACCAGCGCATGCACCACCGACAAACCGGCGACCATCGGCAAGCCGACCATCAGGATCGACACGCCGACACGCCGCGCCACGGTAAAGGCGATCGGCACCAGCAACACAAAACCGACCTCGAAAAACAGCGGCAGCCCCACCAGGAACGCGATGCACACCATCGCCCAGTGCGCATTGCGCTCGCCGAAACGGTTGATCAACGTGCGCGCCACCTGCTCGGCACCACCGGATTCGGCCATCATCTTGCCGAGCATGGTGCCCAACGCGACCACCAGAGCGATATGCCCCAACGTCTTACCGACACCCGCCTCGTAGGAACCCATGATGGTATCGGCGGGCATCCCGGCCATCAGCGCCAGGCCGATAGACACCAGGGTGATGACGATAAACGGGTTAAGCCGGTAACGTGCAATCAGCACGATCAATGCAATGATGGCGATGGCAGCGTATGCCAACAGCCCCAAGCCCAGTGGTGCGGCCATGCGGTACTCCTCGGAAAGGGTCACGTCGAATTGGTTGTGAAACTCATAAATCATTACCGAGGAGTATTTTCAATTTTTATGAAAGTAATTTTCGCCCACAGATAAGCGCTGTCGCTTGGGGACATGCCCCAAGCCGGCGCATGAAAATTCGGAGGGTGTTCTTACATGAAGTTTTTTGCGGCGCGCAAACTCAACGACCAGGGCCGAGTCTCAGATGGCGGCCTCAACTACGATCAGGAATCTCCACAATGAATCGCAAGACCCTGCGTGTTCCCTTCGTCGCCAGCGCGCTGTTGCTGGCCCTGTGCGGCAGCGCCTCGGCCGCCGACAACGCGGCTTTGAAGAAATGCATGGACGGCGCCAACACCACTGCCGACATGGTCAGTTGCAACGCCAAGGAAGCCAAAGTGCAGGACGAGCGCCTGAACAAGGCGTACAAAACCGCCCTCGCCGCCCAGGAAGGCGCACGCAAGCAGCAACTGCAGGATGTTCAGCGCCTGTGGATCAAATACCGCGACGCCAATTGCAGCTTCGCAGGCAGTGCCACCGGCGGCACCATCGACCAGGTCAATGGCTCCGGCTGCCTGCTGGACATGACCCAGACCCGCGCCCAGGAACTCGAAGACCTGGTGGGGCCGTGATCGCGCTGTGAGCCGGCTGGCGCGCGAAAACCAGTAACGATGACCCGGCCCCGCTGACACCCAGCCCGATCAGTCGTGATGAACCTTCGCGCGCTTGAGCAGCTTCTTGCAGCGCTCCGACAAGTGCAGCACCCGCAGATGTTTGCCGGCCTTGCTGTAACGCTCACGCAGGGTCATCAATGCGGCAATCGCTGAGTAGTCGACAAAGCTCAGGTGACGGCAATCAAGCGTTACCTGTGCCGGGTCATTGGCCGGGTCGAACTGATTCAAAAACGGCGTAGTCGAGGCAAAAAACAGCGTGCCGTGCAGGCGATAGAGCTTGCTGCCGTCGACTTCCAGATGTTCATCGGCATACAACTCACGCGCCTGTTGCCAGGCAAAGTTGAGTGCCGCAATCACAATGCCGCACAGTACGGCCGTGGCCAGGTCGGTAAACACGGTAATCACCGTCACCGCGAGAATCACCAACACGTCGTTGAACGGCACCTTGTTGATCACCCGCAGCGACGCCCAGGCGAAGGTCTGCTGGGACACCACAAACATCACCCCCACCAGCGCCGCCAGCGGGATACGCTCGATCAGCGGCGACAGAAACAGAATGAACAACAGGATCATCACCCCGGCAAACACCCCGGAGAAACGCCCGCGCCCGCCGGAGCTGAGGTTGATCACGGTTTGCCCGATCATCGCGCAACCGCCCATGCCGCCGAACAGGCCCGAAACCATATTCGCCGCGCCCAGGGCCACACTTTCGCGGTCGGGGTAGCCACGGGTCTCGGTAATTTCGTCGGTGAGGTTGAGGGTGAGCAAGGTTTCCAGCAGGCCGACCATGGCCATCAGGAACGCGTAGGGCGCGATGATCGTGAGGGTGTCCAGGGTCCAGGGAATCTGCGGCAACGCGAAGGTCGGCAGGCCACCGGCAATGTGGGCCATGTCGCCGAGGGTGCGAGTCGGCAGGCCGAGCAGGTACACCGCCAGGCCGACGCCGAGGATCGCCACCAGCGCAGGCGGCACGGCGCGGGTCAGGCGCGGCAACAGGTAGACAATTGCCATAGTCAGCACAACCAGGCCCGTCATCACATACAACGGCGTGCCGCTGAGCCAATGTTCACCGCTCTTGAAATGCTCCAGTTGTGCCAGCGCAATAATGATCGCCAGGCCGTTAACGAACCCGAGCATCACCGAGTGCGGCACCATGCGCACCAGTTTGCCCAGGCGCAACAGGCCGAACGCAACCATGATCAGCCCGCCCAGCAGCACCGTCGCCAGCAAATACTCCACGCCGTGCTGCACCACCAGCGCGACGATGACCACCGCCATCGAACCTGCCGCGCCCGAGACCATGCCAGGGCGGCCGCCGAACAACGCGGTGAGGGTGCAAATGATGAAGGCGCCGTAGAGCCCCATCAGCGGGTTAAGGTGCGCGACCAACGCAAAGGCGATGCATTCGGGCAGCAGTGCAAAAGACGTGGTCAGGCCGGCCAGGGCATCGGCGCGCAGACGGGTGAGTTTCATGGGGTACCAGGGCATTGCGGGGGATTAGGCGGGGAATGGTACGGAATTGCGGCGGGTGGGGCCAGTGAAGTGTCAGGTCAGGTAGACCGAGTGGCCCCTATCGCAGGCAAGCCAGCGCCCACTTTGACCGCGTGTTGCTTGAACGACTCGGTCGATGTGGGAGCCGGGCTTGCCCGCGATGGCCGCACTCCGGTGTTAAGCGAACATCACACCATTTCGTGGCGAATCCACTCCACCACCGACGTACGCGTCGGCGCCCAGCCCAGTTGTTCACGGGCATGCTTGCCACGCACGCGGCTGTTGGAACCCAGGCCGTAGTTGGCCATTTCATAGCCCCATTCGGCTTGCGCGTCAGCCAACGGCCAATCCTGCGGCGCGCCCAGCTGCAGCGCTTGAGCAATCGCGGTGGTCATGTCGACAAACGACGCCTCGCCACTTTCCACAAAGTAGAACGTGCCCGGAATGTTTTTCGTCAGCGCCAGAAGGTAGAGCGCAACCACGTCTTCAATATGCACGTTGGACCAGATGTTCTGCCCGGTGCCCACATGGCGCACCACGCCGCTCTTGCGCGCCTGCTTGAGCAGTCGCGGCAATTGCACGCTGTCCCGCTTCACGCCCAGGCTGTGGCCATAAATCAGGGTGTTGCAAATCACCGCCGAATTCACGCCGTCCTTGGCCGCGGCCAGGATCAGGTTATCGATGGCTACGCGAGCGGCCTTGTCGACGGTCGGCTCCGGCAGGTTGTCTTCACGGTAGATGACAGCGCTGGCCTTACCGCCCGACGCATCACCGACGATGCTCGAACCGCTGGTGTGCAGGAACACCTTGTTCGAGCCTTTCAAGGCGGCCAGCAAGGTTTCCACGGCTGCACGATGATCGCTGCTCGCGGCGTTGATCACCGCATCGGCTTTCTGCGCTTGCTCGGTCAACACCGCGGCGTCATCAAGGGTGCCGATCACTGCGGTGATGCCCAGGCGAGTCATCTCAGCGGCTTGTTCGGCGCTGCGTACCAGGCCGGTGACGTGGTGCCCGGCGTTGGCCAGGCCGGTTGCAATGGAGCCACCGATAAAACCTGCGGCGCCGGTAACGAATACGTGCATGGAGAGTGCTCCTGACTGGGTAAGTGATGCCCCCAGTATCAAGCCTGCATTCGCGTCGAATAAGGCCCTGTCGCCCAATTCAATCTTGCGCTGCGGTCACGAATCAGCAGGCATACCGCGCCAGCTTGGCCTGAATGAAGTCCAGAAAGCACTGGATGCGCAACGCCAACTGCGAGTTGCGGTAGAACACCGCGTGGATCGGCTGGCGATAGCCACTGTTGAACGCTTCCAGCAGCGGCACCAGGCGCCCGGCGTTGATGTCTTCGACCGTCATGAAGTTCGACAGGCAGCAAATGCCCTGCCCTTCCAGTGCCAACTGGCGCAAGGTCTCGCCGCTGGACGCCGCAATGCCGGGCTGGATCAGCCATCGATCACCTTCCACGTGGCGCAATGGCCAATGGTTGAGCGTTTCTGTCTGCGTGAAGCCCATCAACGTGTGATCCGCCAACGCCGCGACCGTGCTGGGCGTGCCGTATTGCTTGAGGTATTCGGGGCTGGCCAGGATATGCAGCGGTGTGCAGCCAAGGGCGCGTGCATGCAAGGTGGAATCGGCCAGGACACCGATGCGAATGGCAATGTCGGTGCTCTGCTCGAGCAGGTCGATGATCAGGTCATCGCTGTTCAGCTCCAGCTGGATATCCGGGTACAAACGGCGAAACTCGGCGATGTATGGCACGATCCCGTGCAGCATGAACGGCACGGCGGCGTTGATGCGCAGGCGCCCCGCCGGTTTCTTCTGGCGCGACGACAGGCGTTCTTCCAGGTCATCCATCTGCGCCAGAATCACCTTGGCCTGCTCAAAGAAGTACTTGCCCTCTTCGGTCAGGTCCATGCGCCGCGTGGTGCGGTTGATCAGCGTGGTGTCGAGCTTGGCCTCCAGGCGCGACAAGGTGCGGCTGACCGCCGACGGCGTCTGCCCGACCTGCTCCGCCGCAGCCGAAATCGAGCCGCACTCAATCACGCTGACGAAGATCTGTAGCTCATCGGATCGGGCTTTCACAGGCAGTCCTCTTTATCGGTTAACCGCAGCTTACACCGAGAGGTTGAACACCTGCGCCAGATGCTGCTCGTAGCGCGCCACGTCGACCTCGATGGCCGGGCGTTTCATCACGTCCACGCAGAGGAAGGTCGGCAGGCCGGTCATGCCGAGAAACTCATTGGCCTTGTGGAACGGGAAGTACACCGCGTCCACGCCCTTGGCTTCGAAGAAATCAGTCGGGTCGTCGAAGGCTTGCTGCGGCGCGTTCCAGGTCAGCGACAGCATGTACTGTTTGCCCTGGATCAGGCCGCCGCTGCCGTATTTCTGCGAGGTATCGGAACGGGTCCGGCCGTCGCTGGCGTACAGGCTGCCGTGGCCTTCGGTGAAGACTTCGTCGAGGTACTTCTTGACGATCCACGGCGCACCCATCCACCAGCCGGGCATCTGGTAGATGATCACGTCGGCCCAGAGGAATTTGGCGACCTCTTCGGCGACGTCGTAGCCTTCGTCGATATGCGTGACTTGGACGTCGAGGCCACCACGGTCGAGAACGGCCACGGCAGTCTCATGCAGCGTGGTGTTATAGCGACCATCGGAGTGGGCGAATTTCTTGCCGCCGTTCAGCAGGAGGACGTTTTTCATGGGAGGGAATCCAGAGGGTTAACAATGTCTGCCGGCAGGCTATCGACATTGCACCCTCGGAATAAGCCGCGGCGCCGCAAAATACATTTGACCAAAATGCACGAATTTCAGGAGCACTTTTGACTTAGCCACTGATCAATAAATGACCACCCAGTAAGGCCATGCCGATAAAAAATACCCGTTTGAACAGCACCGCGCTGATGCGCCGGCGCAGCGCCTGGCCCAGCCACATGCCCAACAGGGCGGGCACCAGCGCCAGCAGCGAGGCGTTTATTTCGCCGCCGCCCAAGGTGCCGCGCCAGGCTAACCCTGCGGCCAGCGCCAGTGTAGAAACGGTGAACGACAACCCCAAGGCCTGTACCAACTGATCGCGGTTCAAGCCCAAGGCTTGCAGGTACGGCACGGCTGGAATCACGAACACACCCGTGGCCGAAGTGATGAGGCCGGTGATCAGCCCGCACACCGGACCCAACCAGCGTTCGGCTGCCGGCTTCACCGTGAACGTGGGCAACAGCAACCCGCTCAGCGCGTACACCAGCAGGGCGCCGCCCAACGCGCGCACCACCCAATGCCCGCCGTCCATGCCCAGCCAGACGGTGCCGAGCCCGGTGCCGAGGAAAATCAGCAACAGCATCGGCCACAGGCGCTTGAGCAATGCGCTCAGGTGGCCACCGAATGCCAGTTGCCAGAGGTTTGTCACCGTTGAAGGAATGATCAGTAACGCGGCAGCCTGCACCGGGAGCATAGCCAGGCCGAGCATGCCCATGGCGACCGTGGGCAGGCCCAGGCCGATGATCCCTTTGACCGTGCCGGCCAGCAGGAAGGTGCCAATCACCAGCAGTGTCAAGGCGGGGCCGAGGTTTTGGTAGAACGCGAGGAAGGTATTCATGGGCCGAGTGTGGGGCTTTTCAATGGGCGCTGAAATTCGCCATATACTGAGGCAGCCTCTTGTTTTGCATGAGGCTTAGATGGCCATCGCCGGCAAGCCAGCGCCCACCGTTACGCTACTCACACCTCAAAATGTGCGAGCGGGCTTGCCCGCGATGGGGCCAGCCCAGTCACAGGAAATTTCCAGCCATGCACTTTGACCTGATCGACCTGCGCCTCTACCTGCACACCCTCGACACCGGCAACATCACCGCAGGCGCCAGCCGCAGCCATTTATCCCTGGCCGCCGCCAGCGCACGCATTCGCGCGATGGAGGCGTCACTGGGCATTGAGTTGCTCGAACGCGGCCGCCGTGGCGTTACACCCACCGCCGCCGGCAACGCGCTGGCCCGGCACGCGCGCTTGCTGCTGCAACAAGCCGAACACCTGCAACAGGAACTGGCGGAATACGCCAAGGGTGTCAAAGGCCAGGTGCGCCTGCTGTGCAACACCACCGCCCTCAGCGAATACCTGCCGGAACTGCTCGCGGATTTTTTGTGCGAGCACCCCAACCTCGATATCGAGTTGCAGGAACTGCCGAGCCTGCGCATCACCCAGGCCTTGCGCCAAGGCACGGCGGACTTGGGGATTATTTCCGACGCCGTCGACACCCACGGCTTGCAGACCGCGCCCTTTCGCGACGACCCGCTGGTGCTGATCATGCCTCTGGAGCATCCGCTGGCGACCGGTTCGGTGAGTTTTATCGACAGCCTGCAACACGACTATGTAGGCCTGGCCGCCAACAGTGCGCTGGCGGTGTACCTGGAAGAACAGGCGCTGCACAGCGGCTTTCGCCTGCAAACTCGCATTCGCGCCGAGGGTTTTGATGGGGTCATGCGCATGGTCGCCCGGGGCGCGGGCCTGGGGATTGTGCCCCAAGCGGCATTGGAACGCTGGCCACTGGAGCGCCCGATCAAGGCCCAACCTCTGCGAGAGGATTGGGCCCGACGCACGCTGCTGTTATGCGCGCGTTCGTTCGAACAATTGCCCGGTTATGCCAAGGCCTTGTTCGACGCCTTGGCCCTGCCCTTGCGGAAAAACCCGTAATACACCGCCGACAGAATCAGCAGGAACGGCACGCCGAACACCAGGGTCATCTTGAACGCCTCGGTGAAATACGTGGTGATCATCACCGCGCCCATCAGCACCAGGCCCAGCAGCGTGCTGTAGGGGAACAGGCGCAGTTGGAACGACAGCTGTGCGCCGCCGTGACGCTTGCGATAGCGGCGGAAAAAAAAGTGCGTGAGGAAGATCATGAACCAGGTGAAGATCGCGCCAAACATTGAGATCGCCATCATCAAGGTGAACGAACTTTCCGGGTACACCACGTTCAGCAGCGTCGCCAGGGCAATGCCCGAACTGGACAGCAGCAAGGCGTTCAACGGAATCCCGCTCTTGCTCAAGGCGCCCATGGACCTGGGCGCAAAGCCTGCGCGAGACAGGCTGAACATCATGCGCGTGGTGATGTAGAGCTGGCTGTTCATCGCCGACAGCGCCGCGATCAGAATCACGAAATTCATCACCCCAGTGGCACCGGGAATGCCGATGGTCTGCATCACCGTTACGAACGGGCTCTGGGTCTGCCCGGACTGGTTCCACGGCACGATGGCCAGCATCAGCGCCAGGGTCAGCAGGTAGAACACCACCAGACGCACGATGGTCGCGCGAAAGGCTTTCTTCACCGCCTGTTCCGGGTCGGCCGCTTCACCGGCGGCCACCGCGATCATCTCCACGCTCAGGTAGCTGAAGATCGACACGATCACCGCGATCCACATGCCGCTCAAGCCATGCGGAAAAAAGCCGCCGTGGGCCGTGTAGTTCTGCACCCCGTATTGCGGGTTGCCGGAGCCGAACACCACGTACACCGCAAGGATGATGAAGCCGACAATGGCGCTGATCTTGATCGTCGAGAACCAGTATTCAAAATTACCGAAGGTCTTCACGCTGATCGCATTGAGCAGAATCAACACACTGGAAAACGACACGATCCACACCCACTCCGGAACGTTGGCGAACCAGTACTTCATGTACATCGCCACCGCCGTGACCTCCGCGCCGACCGCCAGCACAATCGCCGCCCAGTACGCGTAACGCACCAGAAAACCGGCCAAGGGGCTGATATAGAACTCGGCATACGCGCCAAAGGAGCCTGAGGTGGAATGCGCCACCGTCATCTCCGCCAGGCAGCCCATCAGCAGTAAGGTAATCAGCGCGCCGATGGCGTAGCTCACCAGCACGCTGGGCCCGGCATAGCCGATGGCATAGGCACTGCCCATAAACAGCCCGGTGCCGATGGCGCCACCGATGGCGATCATGCTCATCTGGCCGGAAGTCAGCTGACGCCTCAGGCCCAGTTCGCGATGGGTGATCTCTGCAAAGCCGTTGTCTGGCGTGGTCACGTGGTGTGCCCCTTTATTATTGTGATTGCACGGTTTGGATATAGACACAGATCCACTGTGGGAGCGGGCTTGCTCGCGAAGGCGGTGGGTCAGTTACAGAATATGTTTCTGATACACCGCTTTCGCGAGCAAGCCCGCTCCCACATTGGTCTTGCAGTGTTCTTAGGTGACGCTGTTGCGCACTTTGAATTGCGGCTGGTCCCAGGTGTGGTTGTCGAGGATGTCGCCGAGGATTTCCACCGCATCCCACACCTCGGTAAAGCTTGTGTACAGCGGGGTGAAACCAAAGCGCATGATGCGCGGCTCGCGGTAATCGCCGATCACGCCACGGGCGATCAGGGCTTGAATCACCGCGTAACCTTCCGGGTGTTCGAAGCTCACATGGCTGCCGCGCTGGGCGTGCTCACGCGGGGTGATCAGCACCAAACCATGGGCAGCGCAACGGGCCTCCACCAAGGCGATAAACAGGTCAGTCAGCGCCAGGGACTTGCTGCGCAGGCTGGCCATATCGGTTTGGGCAAAAATCTCCAGGCCGCATTCGACCATCGCCAATGAGGTGATCGGCTGCGTGCCGCACAGGTAACGGGCGATGCCGCTGCTTGGGGCATATTGAGCCTCCATGGCGAATTGCCGGGTATGCCCGAACCAGCCCGACAACGGCTGGCGTACCACGTCCACCAACGTCGGGTTGACCCACACAAATGCCTGGGAGCCCGGCCCGCCATTGAGGTATTTGTAGGTGCAGCCAATCGCGTAATCGGTACCGGCCTTATGCAGGTCGATGGGCACCGCACCCGCCGAATGGGCCAGGTCCCAGATGCTCAGCGCGCCGCACTCGTGGCTCAACGCAGTGAGCGCCTGCATGTCGTACATGTAGCCGGTCTTGTAATTGACGTGGGTGAGCATCACCACCGCGACGTCCTGGTCGATGGCCTGCGGCAGCTCGTCCGGGCGGTTGACCAGTCGCAGCGAATAACCCTGTTGCAGCAGCTCGGCCAGGCCTTCGGCGATGTACAGGTCGGTGGGGAAATTGCTCGCCTCGCTGACAATCACCTTGCGCGCCGGCGCGCGTTGGCGCTGCACGCTCAACGCGGCGCTGAGCACCTTGAACAGATTGATGGACGTGGTATCCGTAATCACCACTTCGTCGTCGCGGGCACCGATCAGCGGCGCCAGGCGGTTGCCCAGGCGCTGCGACAACGCTGCCCAGCCGGCGCTGTTCCAACTGCGAATCAGGCCATTGCCCCACTCCTCTGCAATCACCGCCTGCGCCCGCGCCAAGGCCGCCACCGGGCGCGCACCGAGGGAGTTGCCGTCGAGGTAGATGACGCCCTCGGGCAGGGCGAACTGGCGACGCAGTGGCGCCAACGGGTCCTGGGCGTCGAGGGCTTGGCAGTGGCTTCGAGTGGTCATGGTCTGTCCTGATTCTTATAAGTGACGATGGACAAAATAATGAACGAAACTTTAGAGAATTTTCGTGCAAAGTGGCGGGCAACAGGCTAATTAAGCTGTAGGAAATTCGAATTTAACTCCAAAACACGCGGATTTATTCTAAGCATGATTCTTGACGCCACCGACCTGCGCCTCCTGCATTTTCTGCAACAGGACGGCCGTATCAGTAACCAGGAACTGGCGGAAAAAGTCGCCCTGTCGCCTTCCGCCTGCCTGCGTCGCTTGCGCCTGCTGGAGAGCGAGGGAATCATCAGCGGCTACCGCGCGGTGTTGAATGCCGAGCAACTGGGAATCGAGCTGGAAGCCATCGTCCACCTGTCATTACGCCAGGATGTGGAGGATTGGCATGAGACGTTTATCAAGAAGGTGCAAGGCTGGCCGGAGGTGGCCAGTGCGTATGTGATTACCGGGGCCAGCAACTATGTGTTGCGGGTGCAGGCACGCAACCTCAAGCACTTTTCGGACTTTATCGTGAACCACCTGAACCGCACGGCCGGGGTGATGGATATTCGCTCGGAGATTGTGTTGCAGAAGATCAAGGATCGGGATGAGGTGCTGGACTTAGTCGTACGCAAATAACCAGAACACCACAGAACCCATGTGGGAGCGGGCTTGCTCGCGAAGGCGGTGTGCCAGTCAATACATGTGCTGGCTGATCCATCGCATTCGCGAGCAAGCCCGCTCCCACATTTTTAAACCGCGTTAATCAGTCTTCGAGGGCGCGCACGCGCTGCATGCGTTTCTGCTCCTGCGGTGCGCCGGACGATTGCAGCGCAAAATCAAAATCAATCTGCGCAAACCGCCCTTCCACGCCAAACTCGCGCGCCAGTTGCCGGTCGTCACTGAAGCGAATCTCGGCGATCAATTCATCGCGCGTCGCATAGGCAAAATCATCATGCAGGTACGGGTCATCCGACAGGTTGATCTGCGTGGTCAAATGCCGATGCCCCGGCGCCGAAATGAAGAAGTGAATATGCGCCGGCCGCTGCCCATGACGCCCCAGTTGATCGAGCAACTGCTGGGTCGGCCCGGTCGGCGGGCAGCCATACCCTGACGGCACGATGCTGCGAAACCGGTAGTTGCCCTGGGCATCGGTCTCGATACGCCGGCGCAGGTTGAACTCGGATTGCGTCGGGTCAAACCACGAATACGTGCCGCCGGTATTGGCCTGCCACACATCGACAATCGCCCCGGCCAACGGCGTGCCGTCGGTGTCGCGTACTTGCCCACGCATAAACAGCGGCACCGCGTCGTCCTTGCCATCGTCCAACCGCGCCTCGTACTTGGACAGCGGCGCCCCGGCCACATACAGCGGGCCTTCAATGGTGCGCGGGGTGCCACCGGATTTGCCGGCCGCTTCGTCGGCGGCGTCCATCAGCAGGTCCAGGTAATGCTCCAGGCCCAACCCGGCAGCAAGCAAACCGGCTTCCTGGTTCTTGCCCAATTCGTTGAGGTAATTGACCGCTTTCCAAAACTCTTCCGGGGTCACCTCCAGGTCTTCGATGATGTTCACCGTGTCGCGCAGGATCCGGTAAACCAACGCCTTGGTGCGCGGGTTGCCGCCGTCGTTGAGGCTGCCGCTGGCTTCTTCGAGAAACTGTTGGGCGTGGGCAGTCTGGGAAAGTCGGATGGTCATGGTGCAATCCTCATCTTGTCATTATTGGGTGCAAAACAGGCTCAGCGGTCGTCTTCACGGATCGACGAAGGGTGCCGGCACAGGGCGTTAATTTCGATGGTCATATAGGGGAACAGCGGCAGTTGCATCAGCAGGTCGTGCAGTGCCTGGACGCTGTCGACATCGAACACGCTGTAGTTGGCGTAATGCCCGGCGATGCGCCACAGGTGGCGCCATTTGCCCTCCTGTTGCAGGCGCTGCGCCAGGGCCTTCTCGTCGGCTTTCAGGGCCGCCGCGCGTTCGGGGTTGAGGTCGATGGGCAGGTTCACGGTCATTTTTACGTGGAACAACATGGCAGGCGCCTCTTAGTGTTTGTCACGACGGAAGAACGCCAGACGCTCTTCATCAATAGTCAGGCCCAGGCCCGGTAAGCGCGACACATGCAGCTGGAAATCGCGGTACGCCAGCGGCTCGCTGAGGATGTCTTCGGTCAGCAGCAGTGGGCCGAACAGTTCGGTGTCCCACGCCAGCGTGTTCAAGGTGAGGAAGGCATGCGCCGAGGCCAGGGTGCCGATGCCGCCTTCAAGCATGGTGCCGCCGTAGAGGCCGATGCCCGCCGCGTCGGCAATCGCGGCGGTGCGCAATACCGCGCGCGGGCCGCCATTTTTGGCAATCTTGAGCGCGAACACCGAGGCCGCGCCTTCGCGGGCCAGGTTGAAGGCGTCTTCCACACATTCAATCGATTCGTCCGCCATGATCGGCGCCGGGCTCGACAGGTTCAGCCGTGCCATGCCACTGCGGTTATTGCGTGAGATCGGTTGTTCAATCAGGTCGATGCCGTTATCACCGAGCACTTTGCACGCACGCAGGGCCACGGCTTCGTCCCACGCCTGATTGACGTCAACGCGCACACTGGCGCGCTCGCCCAGGGCCTTTTTGATCGCGATGACGTGGGCCAGGTCGCGGCCGACTTCACCGGCGCCAATCTTCAATTTGAAGATACGGTGACGGCGCAGGTCGAGCATCTTTTCGGCCTCGGCAATGTCCTGTTCGGTGTTGCCGCTGGCCAGCGTCCAGGCCACCGGCAAGGCGTCGCGCACGCGGCCGCCGAGCAGTTCGCTGACCGGCAGGTGGCGGCGTTTGCCGAGGGCGTCAAGCAAGGCGCTTTCGACGCCGGACTTGGCAAACGTATTGCCGCGAATGCTACGCTCCAGGCGCAACATGGCAGCATTGATATTGCTCGCGTCCTGGCCAATCAACAGCGGCGCGAAGTGCCGATCGATATTGATCTTGATGCTGTCGGGGCTTTCATTGCCGTAGCTCAGGCCGCCGATGGTGGTGGACTCGCCGATACCTTCGATGCCGTCGGCGCAACGCACGCGGATAATCACCAGGGTTTGGTTTTGCATCGTGTGCATCGCCAGCTTGTGCGGGCGGATGGTCGGGAGGTCGACGATGATGGTCTCGATCGACTCGATGGCGCAAATCGGCATGGCTATACCCGTTGGGTTCTTTATAGGTTTGAGCCGATTCTGTGCCGTATTTTTGCTGGCTTCCAATATAGAATGGGTCTCGCACAATACCTTCAAGGTATGAAAGGAGCCGTGATGGAACTGCGTCATCTGCGCTATTTCCAGGTGCTGGGTGAAACCCTCAACTTCACCCGCGCCGCCGAACGCCTGCACATCGCCCAGCCGCCGTTGAGCCGGCAGATCCAGCAATTGGAAGATGAATTGGGGGTGATTTTGCTGGAACGCGGCCGACCGCTGCGGCTGACCGAGGCCGGGCGGTTTTTCTATGAGCACGCCAATGTGCTGCTGGAACAACTGGGCAAGGTCTGCGACAACACCCGGCGCATCGGCCAGGGCGAGAAGACCTGGCTGGGCATCGGCTTCGCGCCATCGACGTTGTACGGCGTGCTGCCGGAGTTGATTCGACGGCTGCGCAACCATGAAGCGCTGGAGCTGGAATTGGGGCTCTCGGAGATGACCACCTTGCAGCAGGTCGAAGCGCTCAAGGCCGGGCGTATCGACGTGGGCTTCGGGCGTATTCGCATCGACGACCCGGCCATCGTCCAGCGCGTGCTGGTTGAGGACCGACTGGTGGCGGTGCTGCCGGCCGGCCACCGGTTGCTCGGTGCCCCCGCCAGCCTCGCCCAGTTGGCCGCCGAACCCTTTGTGCTCTACCCCGGCAACCCGCGCCCCAGCTATGCCGACCATGTGATTGCGCTGTTCGACGCCCACGGCTTGAGCCTCCAGGTGGCGCAGTGGACCAACGAGTTGCAGACCGCTATCGGGCTGGTCGGCGCGGGCATGGGCGTGACCCTGGTACCGGCCTCGGTGCAGGTGCTGCACCGCGCGGATATCGGCTACACGCCGATTGTGGAAACCACCGCGACCTCGCCGATCATTCTCAGCCGCCGGGTGAATGATCAGTCGCCGGGGCTGAGTCATTGCCTGCAATTGGTGGAAGAGCTGATCTGAGATCTCCCAAACACTGGATATCCAATGTGGGAGCTGGCTTGCCTGCGATAGCGGTGGATCAGTTGGCATCTTTGCTGATTGGCCCACCGCCATCGCAGGCAAGCCAGCTCCCACAGTTTGATCCTCATTGTCTTCAAAGGCTGCGCAGGCGCTTGCGCTGTAAGGTCTGGCTGGGCGACTCGTCAAACAGCTTGCGGTATTCCGCCGAGAACCGGCCCAAGTGCGTAAACCCCCACCCCAGGGCGATTTCGGAAATGGTACGCGTAGAGCCGTGTTCGAGGATGTCCTGGCGCACCGCGCCCAACCGGTGTTTCTTCAAGTACGCCATGGGCGACAAGGCAAAGTATTTGCGAAACGCATCGAACAACTTGAACCGCGATACCCCGGCAGCGGTTTCCAGGTCTTCCAGATGCACGGCTTCACGGGCGTTGTCGTGGATGTACTGCCGCGCGCGAATCAAGTAATGCGGCAGCTTCACGCCGAGTACGTCGCGCAGTTCTTCGGAGTAGTTGTTCGGCTGGGCGAGGATCAGGCCCTTGATCAGCGAGCTTTCCAGATCGCGGGTAAACGCCGCCTGCTCATACAACTCGCTGCTGCGTTCAAGCTCGGCGATGAAATACCGCGCCATGCGCCACCACGACGCCGAAGCACCGTCCACCGCATCCATCACCGACTCAAACCGCAGCGGCGCTTCAATCGGCCGTTGCAGCAAGCCCTCAAGGGATTCGCTCATCGCCGCGCGCGTAATGACCACCTGCAACTTGCGGCAATCACCGGAAATAGCCAGCACCTGATGCTCGTTGGGCGAAATGATCACCCCTTGATCGCAATTGGAGCTCAGGCTCAAACCGTTCTTGCTCAACTCCTGCTCGCCCACCAGCGGCAGGCTCAGGCTGTAACTGCTGAAATGCTCGGCGTCTTCGATGTCGATGGTCACATCAGTGCCGTATTCGATCACGCCCAAGGTGGTGGCGCGGGACTTGAACACATTGGCACTGTGGTGAAAGCGCAAGCGCTCGGGCGTCGCCGTCGCCAGGCGATGCGGCCCGCAGATGCCGGACATCCAGCTGCAGGCGCCCTCCAGGTCGAAGCGTTGAATATGGATATCGCGTGTATGGCTACTCATCAGGGTGCACCCACGGCGGTTAGGCTGTTGCGCGCTCTGGCGGCGCGTCGGTGTAGATCGACAGCAAGTTCCAAGCCACGCCGGCCGTCTTGCAACTGGCTGGATAGCAACCGTCGACTATGTGGATAACGGGCAGGCTTTTGCGCCGTTTGCCTTGCATGACAGTAGCGCATTGCACCGCCGCCCTGCACCGTTGTGAGTATTTGCTGCCCAATTTTCCGGCCCACCTTCCCCCATTAAGCGGATAGCCCGCGCACTGCCACGCTGCCTCTAATAAACCACCGATTAGCCCCTATCAAACAAGGTGCCTCCCATGAGTGGTGCAAGAAGCGTCGAGCAGTGGAAAGCGTTTATCGAAAGCTGCCTGGATTTTCGTCCGGCGGATGAAGTGTTCCGCATCGCCAGGGACATGTTCACCGAACCCGAACTGTTCGACCTGGAGATGGAACTGATCTTCGAAAAGAACTGGATCTACGCCTGCCACGAAAGCGAACTGGCCCATAACCACGACTTCGTGACAATGCGCGCCGGGCGCCAGCCGATGATCATCACCCGCGACGGCGAGGGCAAACTCAACGCATTGATCAACGCCTGCCAGCATCGCGGCACCACCCTCACGCGCGTCGGCAAGGGCAACCAATCCACCTTCACCTGCCCGTTCCACGCCTGGTGCTACAAAAGCGACGGCCGGCTGGTGAAGGTCAAGGCGCCGGGGGAATACCCGGAAGGCTTCGATAAAGCCACCCGCGGCCTGAAAAAGGCCCGCATCGACAGCTACAAGGGGTTTGTTTTCATCAGCCTGGACGTGAATGGCACAGACAGCCTCGAAGCGTTCCTCGGCGACGCCAAAGTGTTCTTCGACATGATGGTCGCGCAGTCAGCCACTGGTGAGCTGGAAGTGCTGCCGGGTAAATCCGCCTACACCTACGACGGCAACTGGAAGCTGCAGAACGAAAACGGCCTGGACGGTTATCACGTCAGCACCGTGCACTACAACTACGTGGCCACGGTGCAGCATCGCCAGCAGGTCAATACTGAAAACGGCACGGGCTCAGGCACCACGCTGGATTACAGCAAGCTCGGTGCCGGCGATGCGAATACCGATGACGGCTGGTTCGCCTTCAACAATGGCCACAGCCTGCTGTTCAGCGACATGCCCAACCCGACGGTGCGCTCCGGCTACGCCACGATCATGCCGCGCCTGGTGGAAGAACATGGCCAGCAAAAGGCCGAATGGATGATGCACCGCCTGCGCAACCTGAATATCTACCCGAGCCTGTTCTTCCTCGACCAGATCAGCTCGCAGCTGCGCATCATCCGCCCGGTGGCGTGGAACAAGACTGAAATTATCAGCCAATGCCTGGGCGTGAAGAACGAGTCCGACGCCGACCGCGAGAACCGCATTCGCCAGTTCGAGGATTTTTTCAACGTGTCCGGCATGGGCACGCCGGATGACCTGGTGGAGTTTCGCGAGGCCCAGCGCGGTTTCCAGGGCCGCCTGGAACGCTGGAGCGATATCTCGCGCGGCAGCCATCGCTGGGCAACCGGGCCTACGCCGAACAGCGAAGCCATTGGCATCCAACCGGCCATGACCGGAACCGAATTCACCCATGAAGGCTTGTACGTCAACCAGCACCGCAACTGGCAGCAGTTCCTGCTCAAGGGCCTGGACCTGCAAGCGCTGAAACTGCGGGAGGTGCAGTAATGAATGCGCAATTGCAGTACCAGATCGAGCAGTTTTTTTACCGTAAATCCGAACTGTGCGACGCCCAGGACTGGGACGCCTATGTGCAGCTGTTCGACCCGCAGAGTGAGTTCCACCTGCCGCAATGGGACTCGGAGCACGTCTACACCCGCGACCCCAAGCGCGAGATGTCGCTGATCTATTACGCCAACCGCTCGGGCCTTGAAGACCGCGTGTTCCGCCTGCGTACCGGCAAGGCGGCGTCGGCCACGCCCATGCCACGCACCTTGCACCTGATCAACAACGTGCGGATTGCCGAGCAGCCGGGCGGGTTACTGGAAGTGAAGCTGAACTGGCACACGCTGTTCTACCGACTGGCGACTTCGGAGCAGTTTTATGGGCCTGCCACGTATCACCTCAAACCCCATGGCGACAGCTGGCTGATCACCCGCAAACACGCGGTGCTGCTCAACGACACCATCAACTCGGTGCTGGATTTCTATCACCTCTAAAGCACCGGAGCACTGCAGATGAATCACAAAGTGGCCTTCAGTTTTGCCGACGGCAAGACCCTGTTTTTCCCGGTGGGCGCCGATGAAATCCTGTTGGACGCCGCACTGCGCAACGGCATAAAAATCCCCCTGGATTGCCGCGAAGGCGTGTGCGGCACGTGCCAGGGCCGTTGCGAGTCGGGTGATTACAGCCAGGATTATGTCGACGAAGAAGCGCTCTCCAGCCTCGACCTGCAACAGCGCAAAATGCTCAGTTGCCAGACACGGGTGCAATCCGACGCGACGTTTTACTTCGATTTTGATTCGAGCCTGTGCAACGCACCGGGCCCGGTACAGGTGCGTGGCACGGTGAGCGAGGTGCAGCAGATTTCGGCCAGCACGGCGATTTTGCACATTCAGTTAGAAGCCGCGCTGGACTTCCTGCCGGGCCAATACGCCCGTCTGTCGGTTCCTGGCACAGACAGCTGGCGCTCCTATTCCTTCGCCAATCGGCCGGGCAATCAATTGCAGTTCCTGGTCCGCCTGCTGCCGGATGGGGTGATGAGCAACTACCTGCGCGAGCGTTGCCAGGTCGGTGATGAAGTGCGGATGGAAGCACCATTGGGGGCGTTCTACCTCAGGCAGGTCCGCCAACCGCTGGTGCTGGTGGCGGGTGGCACCGGGTTATCGGCGCTGCTGGGCATGCTCGACGAATTGGCGGCGAATGGCTGCGCGCAGCCGGTGCACCTGTATTACGGCGTGCGCGGGGCCGAGGATTTATGCGAAGCCGCGCGCATTCATGCGTACGCCGCGAACATTGCGAATTTTCGCTACACCGAAGTGCTCAGCGATCCGTCGCCCGAGTGGTCGGGCAAGCGCGGCTACCTCACCGAACATTTCGATCTGGCCGAATTGCGGGACAGATCGGCCGATATGTACGTGTGCGGCCCCCCGCCAATGGTCGAGTCCATCCAACAATGGCTGGCGGATCAGGCACTTGATGGCGTTCAGCTGTATTACGAAAAGTTTACGCAGAGTAATATCTGACCCCTCAGCAGTTCTGGGGGGCGGGTGCGGCGTGCAATCAACCCTGAGAAAAACAAGTAGAAGGGAATGTTAATGGCGGATGACATGGTTAACCCGGTAGGCCTCAAGCGTGGCCTGAAGAACCGGCATATTCAGCTGATCGCCTTGGGAGGGGCGATTGGCACGGGCTTGTTCCTCGGCTCGGCCGGGGTGCTCAAGTCGGCGGGGCCGTCGATGATCCTGGGCTACGCGATCGCCGGGTTCATCGCGTTCCTGATCATGCGCCAGCTCGGCGAGATGATCGTCGAAGAACCGGTGGCCGGTTCCTTCAGCCACTTCGCGCACAAATACTGGGGCGGTTACGCAGGCTTCCTCGCGGGCTGGAACTACTGGGTACTTTACGTGCTGGTGGGCATGGCCGAACTGACGGCGGTGGGCAAGTACATCCAGTTCTGGTGGCCGGAGATTCCGACCTGGGTCAGCGCGCTGGTGTTCTTTGTCGCGGTGAACCTGATCAACACCCTGAACGTGAAGTTCTTCGGTGAAGCCGAGTTCTGGTTCGCGATCATCAAGGTGGTGGCGATTGTCGGCATGATCGTGCTCGGCTGCTACCTGCTGTTCAGCGGCACCGGCGGCCCGCAAGCCACGGTGAGCAACCTGTGGAGCCACGGCGGGTTCTTCCCGAATGGCGGCATGGGGTTGTTGATGTCCATGGCCTTTATCATGTTCTCGTTCGGTGGCCTGGAACTGGTAGGTATCACCGCCGCTGAAGCCAGCGAACCGCGCAAAGTGATCCCCAAAGCGATCAACCAGGTGGTGTACCGGATCCTGATTTTCTACGTCGGCGCGCTGACCGTCCTGCTGTCGTTGTACCCGTGGGACCAACTGCTGCAAACCCTCGGCGCGTCAGGCGATGCCTACAGCGGCAGCCCGTTTGTGCAGATCTTCTCGTTGATCGGTAACGACACCGCCGCGCACATCCTCAACTTCGTGGTGCTGACCGCGGCGCTGTCGGTGTACAACAGCGGCGTGTACTGCAACAGCCGCATGCTGTTCGGCCTGGCCGAGCAAGGCGATGCACCGAAATCGCTGATGAAGCTGAACAAACAAGGCGTGCCGATTCGGGCCCTGGCGATCTCGGCGTTGGTGACCATGCTGTGTGTGGTGGTCAACTACGTCGCGCCGCACAGTGCGCTGGAGTTGCTGTTCGCGCTGGTGGTTGCTTCGCTGATGATCAACTGGGCGCTGATCAGCCTCACCCATATCAAGTTCCGCAAGGCCATGGGCGAGCAAGGCGTGGTGCCGTCGTTCAAGACCTTCTGGTTCCCGTTCAGCAACTACCTGTGCCTGGCGTTCATGGTGATGATCATCAGCGTGATGCTGGCCATCCCGGGCATTCGCGAGTCGGTGTATGCGATGCCGATTTGGGTGGGGGTTATCTACATTGCCTACCGGATGCGGATCAAAAAGGGTAGCGCTGTAGTGAATGCACAGTGATCCCTGTGGGAGGGGGCTTGCTCCCGATAGCGGTATGTCAGAGACCGGATGTATTGGCTGACACACTGCCATCGGGAGCAAGCCCCCTCCCACCTTGTTGATGGCATTCCAAATGTAAAAAGCCCCGGGATTCCGGGGCTTTTTGTTTAGAGCGTGGAACGCACTCGCCACAGTTCGGGGAATAGCACGGTGTCGAGCATCTTGCGCAGGTAACCCACGCCTTCCGTGCCACCGGTGCCGGGCTGGAAGCCAATGATGCGCTCCACCGTAGTCACGTGCCGGAAGCGCCACTGGCGGAACGAGTCCTCCAGGTCGATAAACTTCTCAGCCAACTGATACAAATCCCAATACCGGCTCGGGTCGCGATACACCTCACGCCACGCCGCCTCCACCGATTCATCATGAACCGTCGCCGCCGTCGGGTCGCGTTCGGCGCGCTTGGGGTCGATCGCCAAGCCAGCCTTGGCCATCAGATTGATCGCCTCGTCATACAGCGACGGCGTGGCAATCGCCACTTTCAACTCGTTCAACAACGCCGGCCGATGCGCGTGGGGGCGCAACAGCGCCGCGCTTTTATTGCCGAGGATAAATTCGATCTCACGGTACTGGAACGACTGGAACCCCGACGACTGCCCCAGGAACGGGCGAATCGCCTTGTACTCCGACGGCGTCATCGTCGCCAGCACCGCCCAGGCGTGCACCAGTTGATCAAAGATCCGCGACACCCGCGCCAGCATCTTGAACGCCGGCGGCAACTCGCCCAGACGCACGTGCTCGCGAGCGGCCTTAAGCTCGTGCAGCATCAGTTTCATCCACAGCTCCGAGGTTTGGTGCTGGATGATAAAGAGCATTTCGTTGTGGTCCGGCGACAGCGGGTGCTGGGCGCTGAGGACTTTGCCCAGGTCCAGGTAGTCGCCATAGCTCATGGACTCGGAAAAATTCAGTTCGGCGTTATGCCATTCTTCCGGCGGTTGGTAGTCAGGTGAGAAGGGACACTGGCTCATCGCGTGGGCTCCTTGAGCGGGCGGAGAATGGCACGGACGGGGCTGGCGTCCAGGTTGGCAAAGCGCAGCGGCAGCGCGATCAACTCATAATCGCCCTCCGGCACGTCATCGAGCACGACGCCTTCGAGAATTGCCATGCCGTGGCGCGCCACGGCGTTGTGGGCATCCATGGTCTTGGACTGTTGCGGGTCCAGGGATGGCGTGTCGATACCGATCAGGCGCACGCCCAGGCTGGCGAGCAACTCGACGGTTGCTGGGGCAATGGCGGTGAAATTCGAATCCCACTCGGTCAGCGGCGCTTGTGGATAAGTACGCAGCAATACGCGTTCCGGCAAGTTATCCACACGCCCTTGCAGTTGATGCGGCTGCACCAGCGCGCCGCTGCCCAGGCAATGCAACACGCGGCACGGGCCCATGTAGACGTCCAGTGACACCGCGCCAATCGGCGCACCGTCGGCACTGTAATGCAGCGGCGCGTCCACATGGGCGCCGGTGTGTGGCGACAAGGTCACGCGCCCCACATTCACCGGGCACTGCGGGCCAAACTGCCACACGCGCTCTTCCTGGAACGGCGTATCCCCCGGCCAGGTCGGGGTCGCCGCGCTCAAGGGCGGGCTGATATCCCACCACGTTGTTATTGGGTTCATTTCAAGGCTCTCGGTTGTCACTGGGGTGAATGATACGAGGGCCAGACGTGCATTTTCTTGCTAATTCCAGCGCGAGGCGGGAATTCTTTCGTACTTACTGCGAGGAAATCGCAGATTCATGCACAAATCTTTCGTCCGGCGAAAGCAGCCCGCACACTGAACATCCAATGTGGGAGTGGGCTTGCTCGCGAAGGCAGAGTGTCAGTCACTGAATACTTAGGCTGACCCAACGCCTTCGCGAGCAAGCCCGCTCCCACATGGACGGCCTGGGTGTCAGAGGAATCGCACCAGCCTGCGCTTCTGGGCATCCCGATGTCGAGTTCAGACCACTGACGCAACGCCCAAGGCCTTAGGGTTCACCTTTGCATTCACTGCCTCGGAGTCATCATGTCCAAGCCCATCACCGTACTGCGCGACACCCACCCTCTGCCGGTCCTGGATGCCTGCAAATGGGAAAAACTCGAAGGCGACCCGCACACCGTCAACCTCAACGCCTACACCAGCGAAGACGGCAGCAAGATCATGGGCACCTGGATCTGCACACCGGGCAAGTGGTACGTGGAATACGTGAAGTGGGAATACTGCCATTTCCAGGAAGGCTACTGCGTGATTACGCCCGAAGGGATGGAGCCGATTCACTTGCGGGCTGGGGATATCTTTGTGGTGGAACCGGGGATGAAGGGGACGTGGGAAGTGGTTGAGACGGTGCGTAAGTACTTTGTGTTTGCGTGAGCAATCTAAAGCCCGCTTGCCATAACAAGCGGGCTCACTCCTCTACTCGGGCTTGCGATAGCTGTTGATGATCGCCGAGAAATCCTTGCCGCCTTCCCCGCGCTGGCTCATCGATTGATACAACTGCTGGGCCACAGCGCCCAGAATCACCGGTTGTTTCGCCTGGCGCGCGGCCTCAGTGGCCAAGCCCAGGTCCTTGAGCATCAGGTCGGCGCCAAAACCACCGGTGTAACCCCGCGATGACGGCGCGGTTTCAATCACGCCCGGCCACGGGTTGTAGGTGTCGGAACTCCAGCAACGCCCGGTGGAGCTGTTGATGATCCCCGCCAGCACTTGAGTGTCGATGCCCAGCGCATCGCCTAGGGCCATGGCTTCGCTGACGCCGACCATGCTGATCCCGAGCAGCAGGTTGTTGCAGATCTTGGCGATCTGGCCGGTGCCGACGTCGCCGCAATGCACGATGTTGCGGCCCATCTGCGCCAACACCGGTTGCAGGCTGGCGAACAGTTCTGGCGTGGCGCCGACCATGAACGTCAGGGTGCCCGCGCTGGCGCCGCCGGTGCCGCCGGAAACGGGGGCGTCGGCAACGGCTACACCTTGCTTCGCCGCCGCAGCCGCTACATCACGGATGGTTTGCGGGTCGATGGTGCTGCAATCCACTGCCGGTACGCCCTTGCCGATCCCGGCGAGCACGCCGTCTTCATTCAGCCACACACTGCGCACGTGGGCAGCGGCGGGCAGCATGGTAATCACCAATTCAGCGCCGTTAGCCGCATCACGCGGGGAATCGCTGATGGTGCCGCCGAGTTCGGCCAGCTCTTTGAGAACCGTCTGGTTCAGGTCGAACAGGTTCAGCGCGTGGCCGGCCTTGATCAGGTTGCGGGCCATGGGCGCACCCATGTTGCCCAAGCCGATAAATGCAATCTTCATGGTCGTCTCCCGGTATCAGCGCAGGTTGATGGTGGTGTTGACGCCATCGTTGACCGTGTCGTCGTCAAACCAGCGGCTCGTCACGGTTTTGGTCTGGGTATAGAACTGCACCACTTGCTTGCCGTACGGGCCCAGGTCGCCGAGCTTGGAGCCACGCGAACCGGTGAAGCTGAAGAACGGCACCGGCACCGGGATCGGGATGTTGATGCCGACCTGGCCTACATCGATTTCACTCTGGAACTTACGCGCTGCCGCACCGCTTTGGGTGAACAGGCCGGTGCCGTTGCCGAATGGGTTGGCGTTGACCAGCGCGATGGCTTCATCGAGGGTGGCAACTTCGAGCACTACCAGCACCGGGCCGAAGATTTCCTGGGTGTAGATCTGCATGTCCGTGGTTACGCCCGAAAACAGCGTCGGGCCGACGAAGTTGCCTTGCTCGAAGCCCGGCACCTTGATGTCGCGGCCGTCCAGCTCCAGCTTGGCGCCTTCTTTCACGCCACTTTCGATCAGCTCCAGGATGCGGGCCTTGGCGCGCTTGGAAATCACCGGGCCGACATCGGTGCCCGCTTCGCTGCCGGCATTCACTTTGAGCTTTTGCGCGAGTGCTTTCAGGTCTGGCAGCCATTGCTTGGCCGCGCCGACCAGCACCACCACAGACGTGGCCATGCAACGCTGGCCCGCGGCGCCGAAACCGGCGCCGACCAACGCATTCAAGGTGTGTTCGCGGTTGGCGTCCGGCAGCACCACGGCGTGGTTCTTGGCGCCCATCATCGATTGCACGCGCTTGCCGTGTTTACCGGCCAGGTCGTAGACGTGGGTGCCGACAGCCGTCGAGCCGACGAACGACACAGCCTTGATGTCTTTATGGGTGCACAGCGCATCCACCACGTCCTTGCCGCCGTGCACCACATTGAGCACGCCAGCCGGTACGCCGGCTTCCAGCGCCAGCTCCACCAGCAACATGGTCGACAGCGGGTCTTGCTCGGACGGTTTGAGCACGAAGGTGTTACCGCAAGCAATCGCCATCGGGAACATCCACAGCGGAATCATCGCCGGGAAGTTGAACGGGGTAATGCCGGCGCACACGCCGATCGGCTGGCGCAGGGTGTAGGTGTCGACGCCGCCGGCGACGTTTTCAGCGAATTCGCCCATCTGCAAGGTGCCGATGGAGCACGCGTGCTCAACCACTTCCAGGCCACGGAAAATATCGCCCTCGGCATCGGCAATGGTCTTACCCTGCTCGGCGCTGAGGACGACGGCAATGCGCTTGGAGTGTTCGCGGATCAGGGCTTGCAGCTTGAGCATGATGCGCATGCGCGCGCCGATCGGGGTCAGCTTCCAAGTCTGGAAGGCACTGTGGGCGGCGTCGATGGCAGCGTTGACTTCATCGGCGGTGGCGAACGGGACTTTGGCCAGCACCTCTTGGGTGGCCGGGTTGACGATGTCTTGCCAGTGGGTGGTCTTGGACTCGACCCATTCACCATTGATCAGCAACTTGACCTGTTGCACGGAAATATCGGCAGAAGCGTTCATGTGGTCTCCAATCTTGTAGTTATGCAGAGACAAGGCGCGTGAATCGCCTTGGAAATGAGGCGTTCGGACTGTTTTTGGAGTATAGATGTGCAAATCTCTAATAAGAACGCACATAAAAGCCGGTCCAATATGCAAAAAAACATCACGTCATTGGGCTCCCTGAACTGGGATGACCTGAAGTTTTTCCTCGAAGTGGCCCGCACCCGCAAGGCCAGCGTCGCCGCCAAGCGCCTGGCGGTGGACTACACCACCGTGTCGCGGCGCATCAGTTCTTTGGAAGTGTCGCTCGGCACCCTGCTGTTCGAAAAATCCCGGACCAACGGCTTTGTCCTGACCGCCGAGGGCCAGCGTTTGCTGGGTTACGCGGAGTCCATCGAAAGCACCTTGCACATGGCTTGCGAGCAGGTGTCCGGCTCCGGCGTGGCACTGTCCGGGCATGTGCGCATGGGTTGCACCGAAGGTTTCGGCAGTTTTTTTGTTACCCCGCAGCTCAGCCACTTCGTCGACACCTACCCGGCGATTTCGGTCGACATCCTGCCCCTGCCCCACTTCATCAGCCTGTCCAAGCGCGAAGCCGACATCGTTATCGCCCTGGAACGCCCGGAACACGGGCCGTACGTGTGCTGCAAACTGTGCGACTACAAACTGCAGCTGTACGCGACCCAGGACTACCTCGACCAACACCCGCCCATCCACCGCCCGGCAGACTTGGCCGAGCATCCGTTTATCAGCTATGTGGATGACTTGGCGTTCAGCTCGGAGCTGCTGTACCTGGCGAATGTAGTGCCCGGCGCCAGCGCCAGCCTGCGCAGTACCAGCGTGATTGCACAGTACGTCGCGGCGCAGCAGGGGCGGTCGATGGCGATATTGCCGTGCTTTTTGGCGGCGCAGGACCCGCGGTTGTTGCCGGTGCTGGGGGAGGAAATTGCGATCACGCGGCAGTTTTGGATGTATTGCCGGGAGGATCTAAGGAAGCTGAAGCGGATTACCTTGTTGTGGGATTACATCAGGGAGGTGACGGAGCAGAATCAGGGGTTGCTGATGGGGGAGACGCGGGAGATCAAGTTTGCGGATTAAAGGGCCATCAACGACGATTCGCTTTAAATCGCAGGACGTTTCCTAGAGACTCTCCACCCTATTGCGCCTTACCGTTTGGGTCACTAGCCTCCCTGGGTCGCTGCACATCAGCGATCGGGTTTAGCGATCCGGATTTTATGAGGCACCGCTTCCAACAGTATTAGCTGGTTCTTGCCAGCTTTTAGCGTTTTATGGCGGCTGTGTGCGGGAGACCTTGAGTCTACCCGGGGTCTCTCAACCCGGATCGCTAACCTGCACACAGCTGCCACCCTCTTCATGTTTAGCGATGTGATGTGGCGGCTCTACTTCAGCAGAGAGCAATCGTCATGAGCAAAATCGTCCCCGATCCACCGCTTTCCTCCATCACCACCCTCGGCGTCGTCACCTTCGGCGACTACGGCGAAAACCAAAAACCCCTGTTCCGCGTCAATGCCGGCATGCCGATTGAGCAAGCCCTGGAACACGCCTCCACCCTGCTTTTTTACGCCAAGAAACTCGCCATGGAAGCCGCTATGGATGTGCGCGGCGAGCAATACGCGTGGGCCGCGCATTACCTGTGTGAGATGGGCAAGGCCGTGGTGGATGACTTGACGCAGGCGATGACGCCGGGCAGTTAAGCGAACACTGTAGCGAGCACACACTGCAAAAATAAATATGGGAGCTGGCTTGCCTGCGATGGTGGAGGGTCAGTCAGCTTATCTGCTGCTGATACACCGCTTTCGCGAGCAAGCCCGCTCCCACATTTTTGAGCTGTGGCAGGCGCGGAATTCTGGTCGGACACAGATAAGTGTGGGAGCTGGCTTGCCTGCGATGGCGGAGGGTCAGTCAGCTTATCTGATGCTGATACACCGCTTTCGCGGGCAAGCCCGCTCCCACATTTTTGAGCTGTGGTGGGTGCAGAACTTTGGTCATGCACAAATAAGTGTGGGGGCTGGCTTGCCTGCGATGGCGGTGGGTCAGGCAGCTTATCTGCTGCTGATACACCGCTTTCGCGAGCAAGCCCGCTCCCACATTTTTGAGCGGTGGCGGGTGCAGAATTCTGGTCATGCACAAATAAGTGTGGGAGCTGGCTTGCCTGCGATGGTGGAGGGTCAGTCAGCTTATCTGATGCTGATACACCGCTTTCGCGAGCAAGCCCGCTCCCACATTTTTTGAGCGGTGGCGGGTGCAGAACTTTGGTCAGACACAGATAAGTGTGGGAGCTGGCTTGCCTGCGATGGCGGTGGGTCAGGCAGCTTATCTGCTGCTGATACACCGCTTTCGCGAGCAAGCCCGCTCCCACATTTTTGAGCTGTGGCGGGTGCAGAATTCTGGTCATGCACAAATAAGTGTGGGAGCTGGCTTGCCTGCGATGGCGGTGGGTCAGGCAGCTTATCTGCTGCTGATACACCGCTTTCGCGAGCAAGCCCGCTCCCACATTTTTGAGCGGTGGTGAGCGCAGAATTTTGGTCATGTACAAATAAGTGTGGGAGCTGGCAAGCCAGCGCCCACATTTGACCGCATTGCAGCATTGGAACGGGTTAAGCGGTTAGTCCGCGATCACCACAATCGACACTCGACGATTCTCCGTGCGCCCCGCGACGGTGGTGTTAGACGCCACCGGTTCGCTGCTGCCCAAGCCGCGCAGCTTGACGTTTTCTTCCTTCATCCCCACACCTGTCAGCACCTTGACCACGCTTTTGGCGCGGCGCAGGGACAGTTGTTGGTTGTAGCTCTCTTTGCCCGAGGCGTCGGTGTGGCCGTCGACGCGTACACGTTCGATGCCGGCGCCTACCAGGGCTTTGCCGATACGTTCGACGATGTCGGTGCTGGCTTTGTTGAGGCTTTCCACGTCGCTGCCGAACAGCACTTTGCCCGACAGCCCGAACGCCCAGCCTTCGTCGGTGAGTTCGAAACCTTGCTGTTTGAGCACGGCGACTTGCGCCGGTGTCAGGCCTTTGGGCGGGGCCGTCTGGCAGCCGCCGAGGGCAAGGAAGGCCACCAGTAAGGTGATAAACATAAATCGCGCATTCGAGAACAAGGGATCAACTCCTGTGATTGACATTTGCGGCGGTGGGCTCCGATTCCGCCGTTTGCTGGCCACCCTGGGATAAGCGTTTGGCCTGGTACATCGCCGCGTCAGCGGCATTGAGCAAGGTGCCGGGAGTGGCGCCATGATCGGGGTAAACGGCAATGCCGATACTCAGTGAGGTCAACACCTGGGTGTTGCCGGGCAGCGGGATCGGCACGTCCATGCTGGCAATGATCTTGTCGGCGATACGCTGGGCGTCCTCCACCTTGTGCAGGGGCGCGAGCAGGATCGCGAATTCATCGCCGCCCAGGCGGGCCACCAAGTCATCTTCTCGCAATTGCGCGCGCACGCGCTCGGCGACGGCCACCAGCACGGCATCGCCAGCGGCGTGGCCGAAGTTGTCATTGATGTCTTTGAAACGGTCGCTGTCGAGGAACAGCACGGCGACTCGCTCATTGATTTTGGCGGCGCCGCGCAGCGCGCGGATCAGCCGGCCCTCGAAGAAGGCGCGGTTGGGCAGCCCCGTCAGGCTGTCGTGGCTGGCCTGGTGGGCGAGCGTTTCGTTTTCACTTTGCAGGTGGCTTTGCCAGGCTTCCATCTCGCCGAGCAGGGCATTGAAGTCGCTGCCCAAGTTGTCGAGTTCGGCGATCTGCGCCGGGGGCACGCGCCGGTCAAAGTCGCGTTCGCTACGAGCGGCGTGGGCCACGGCGGCCAGGCTTTGCAACGGTTTGGTAATCCCCAGCAACAAGCGCCGCGCCAAGTACAACGCCACCCAGGCGCTGAGGGCCGTGCAAATCACGATGCCGGCCAGGCCGCTGAGCAGGAAGCGCAACAGGCTGCCGCCATGGCCGACCACGTGAATGCTGCCGACCCTTTGCCCTTGACGCACAATCGGCTGGCTGATGGGCTGTTCGAGCAACGCATGCGCCAGCGCCAGTTCGACTTGGGACAACATGCCGGTTTCCGGCCGTACCCATTGCGCCAATAGCTTGCCGTTGGCATCGAACACTTCGGCCTGGGCCACTTCCTCGGTGGAGGCGATAAGGCTGAGGGCTTCAGTGGCGGCGGCGCTGTCGTTGAACACCACCGCAGCTTCCACGGTGTAGTTGATGGAGCGTGCGATCAGGTGCAGGTTGTGATCGGCATACACGCGCAGCGCCAACACGCCGAGCAGGGTCAGCGACACGCTGGCCAGGGTCACCGCTACCAGCGCCAGGATCAGGTGCCCTCGGCCGATGACCGAACCCAGGGTCGGCCGCGCTTTATCAGCCCTCATGGCACCGTCGCTCGACGGCGAGACAACTGCAACACGCTGGGGTGGATGCGCACGCCACTGCGGGCAACGGAGTCCAGGTTGACCTCGAACGACACCTGCTCATCCCCCACGCGCAGGCAGAACAGGCTGCCCACGGTGCATTGGTCGCCACCTTCGCTGATGCTGAGCACCGGGTGACCAATCAATGAGGTAAACAGCCGGGTGCGCTCATCGGCGCTGAGTTTGCCGATGTACACGGCGTCGCAGGCATTGACGATATCGGGGTGATCGGCCAGCAGGCGCTGCACCACAACCGGACGGCCCGTCGCCTGGGTCGTGCCCTTGACCAGGTCGTCGGTGTATTGGGTCGGCCCGACAATGCACAGGCGCAACTGCGCAGGCTCTACGGGCCAGCGTGCATAACTGAGAATACCGAGCACGACTTGGGTCACCGCCTGGGCGCGCTGGTCCGCCGGGCCGGGAGCCTGGGCAAAGGCTCGCGGCGCGAGCACGCACACGAGCGCCACCAGTAACATGCGTCTCCAGCTCAAACTGCGCTCTGTGGGCGAGACAGCCACGTTCATGCAGCGATTCTCTTCAGGTATTGATTCAGGGTGATGCCGCAACGATAGCACAGCGGCGCAAAGCCCCGCGAAAGCGTGCTGTCGCGGGGCCTGCTATTTTTTCAGAAAAATCACACGATCGAGTCAGAAATATTTCAGGTCCGATCAGTCAGTTTTTTCTTCCGCAGCGTCCAGCTCCAACATCAAACCACTCAGGCGCTTGACCTTGCGTCGCACGGCTTCCTCAAAGACACCACTGCGCGGCTCGATCAGGCTGAACCAACGTTTGGCGCGGGTGATGCCGGTGTAGATCAGTTCTTTGGTCAGCACCGGGTTCAGCGCGTCCGGCAGGATCAACGCGGTGTGGGTGAACTCCGAGCCCTGGGATTTGTGCACGGTCATGGCGTACACGGTTTCCACATCGTTCAGACGGCTGGGCAGTACAAAACGCACACCGCCCTGGCCATCGTTGCGTGGGAAGGCTACGCGAAGCACCTGCGGGCCACCGTCGCTTTCGGGCAGTTTGAGCGCGATGCCGATGTCGCCGTTCATCAGGCCCAGGCCGTAATCGTTGCGGGTCATGAGTACCGGGCGGCCTTCGTACCATTGGTCATCACCTTCGATCAGCCGCACCTTGCGCAGGGCGGCGGTGATGCGCAGGTTCAGCCCTTCCACGCCCCAAGGGCCTTTGCGCACGGCGCAGAGCAGCTGGAAGGCGTCGAACGCTTGCAGCAGCTGTTGCGCCCAGTGTGTCCAGGCCGCGTCTTCGCGCGGGGTGTCGAGGGCCGGGCGCGCGCTGTGCAGCAGGTTGAGGTAAGAGCGATAACCTTGGGCGTCGTCGCCCTGCCCGTCCAGCACCAGCCGCTCGAGGGCGTGATCGTGTTCCCCCTTGAGACTGAGGCAGAAGAGGTCGTTGTGGCTGCGAGCGGCCAGCAGTTTGCGCGCCTCTTCGGCATTTTGCTGGTTGACCCAACGCGCCAGTTGGCCAATGCCACTGCCTTCGCCAAAACGTCGCGAATAACGCAGCATCACCACTTGCTGGGCCAGAGGATGGCTGCCGTCGAGGTCTTCGTGGAGGCCGCTGGCGCTGAGGTCTTCGCCGCTGACGGCTTGCAGCCATCGGCGTGTGTCGGGGCTGTACCAACCGGCTTCGGCGTCGCGGCACAAGTCGCCGAGCACGGCACCGGCCTCGACCGAGGCGAGTTGGTCCTTGTCGCCCAGCAACACCAAGCGGGCGTGGGGCGGTAAGGCGTCCAACAGGTTGGCCATCATCTCCAGGTCGATCATCGAGGCTTCGTCCACCACCAGTACGTCCAGAGGCAACGGGTTGCCAATGTGATGACGGAAGTGCCGGGTGCCCGGGCGACTGCCCAACAGGCGGTGAACCGTGGTGACCTGGGTCGGGATTTTGTCCCGCACGCTGGCGGGCACATTCAGCGACAGCACTTGCTGGCTGATGGATTCGGTGAGGCGTGCAGCGGCTTTACCGGTGGGCGCGGCCAGGCGGATGCGCAACGGGCTGCCGGCTTCCACAGCGGGGGCCTGCAACAGGGCGAGCAGGCGCACCACGGTGGTGGTTTTACCCGTGCCGGGGCCGCCGGTGACGATACTGAATGCGCCGCGAGTGGCCAGGGCACAGGCGAGTTTTTGCCAGTCGATGACGCCGTCGGGTGGCGGTTGGTCAAACAGACGGTTCAGGCGCTGGGGCAAATCGGCGGCGACGCTTTCCACGCTCGCCAGGCGCAGGCGCAGCGCCGTGTCGATACGCCGCTCGTAAGTCCAGTAGCGGCGCAGGTACAAGCGTTTGCCAGACAGCACCAATGGCCGGCTGTGAGCGGCTTCACTGCCATCAACCGCCAGGGCGACCAGGTGACTGGCGGCCAACGCTTGGCACCAATGGGCACCGTCGAGGCCGGCGAGCAGTTGCGACGGCAACAGCATGGCACCGGTCTGCACGTCGCCTTCGGGTGGCAGCGACAAGGCAAAGTCGGGCGCCTTGAGGGTTTCGAACAGGTCGAGGCACACGTGGCCATGGCCCAGTTGATGGCTGGTTAATGCGGCAGCCAGCAGCACCAACGGATCGGCTTGCGCGTCGAGTTCGTGGAGGAAGCCGACGAAAGCTTTGTCCAAGGCGCGCAGCCAGCCGCGGTCGACCCAACGTTCCAGCAGTTGCAACAAGTCGGCGGCGCGGCTGAGCGGCAGCAGTTCCTCAAGCGGTAACGGCGACAGGCTCATAGCAGCACTCCTTGTTCCCAGGCCGGTTCGACTTTAGGCGGTATGGGTTTGCCCTGGAACAGCAGGTCCAAGCCTTCGATCAGTTCGCGTGGTGGCCGGGTGAAATACGCCCCTTGGCTGGCAGCCTGGGTGCCGCGCAGGAACAGGTACAGCGCACCGCCGACGTGACGGTCGTAGTCATAATCGGGCAGGCGTGCCTTGAGCTGGCGGTGCAGGGCCAGCAGGTAAAGTACGTATTGCAGGTCGTATCGATGCTCGAGTATCGACTGTTCCATCGCGTCTTGGGTGTAGGCCGAATCGTCGGGGCCGAGCCAGTTGGATTTGTAGTCGGCCACGTAATAGCGGCCGTCGTGTTCGAAGGTCAGGTCGATAAACCCCTTGAACATGCCGTTGAGCAATACCGGTTCGGCGGCAACCCGCGACACGCCGTGGTGGGTGTGCTGGCATACCCACTTGTCGAGGGCGAGCACGTCGACTTTGTGGCTGGCGAACCAGAACTCCATTTCAATCTGGTAGTGCCGCAGGCTGCTCAGGGTGACCTGGTCGTTACCCACAGGCAGCGGGGTTTGCAGCAAATGGCCCAGCCAGCCGCTGAGGGTGATGATCCAACCTTCCCAATTGCGCCGGTTGCAGCGCGCGCCCACGGCTTTTTCGATGGCCTCGGGTGTCACGTTGAAGCCCTCCTCACCCGCCCATTCCAACAGGCCGTGGAGGAAAGTCCCTGGATTAGGGCCACGTGGGAAACGGTGAATGTCACCGCCGGACGCGGCCACTTCGCGCGGCGCATCAGGGTCGAGGCGTTCGTCATCGAACAGCTTCTGGGCTTGTGGGTTTTCCGGCGCTTCGAGGGGCGCGGCGCTCATGCTGTCGCCAATGCGCAAGGCACTGTAGGAGGCGATCCACCAGTTCTCGGCGGCCTTGCGCTTGGGCAGCAAGGGCGCGAGCAAGCTGGCTTCGTTGCGCGGTGGGTGGAACAGGCTGTCTTGCGCGTCAGGCACGTGGGCGTAGTGGATGGCCGCGCAGCCTTCCTGCAAGTCCAGCAGCCAGCGCGCCAGACCGGCGGATTCGCCCAGCGATGCGCCGGCGCCGAGCAGATACCCCAGCGCTGACAAGTGCAAGACGGAGCTGTTGGTATTGCCGCGCTTAAGGTCGGCAATGCCGAGCCAGCAGGCGTGTTTGGCACGGGTCAGTGCCACGTAGAACAAGCGCAGGTCTTCGGCCAGGCGCTCATCGTCGGCCTGGGCGATCAACTCGGCGGTGGGCCGCAGGCTGACCTGGGATTTGCCATGTTCGTCGTGGTAATGCAGCGGTAAACGGCTGCCATCCACCGGTTTGGCCGAGCAGATAAAGGGCAAAAACACCAGGTCGTATTCCAAGCCTTTGGACTTGTGAATGGTGACCACTTTGACCAGTTGCTCATCGCTTTCCAGGCGCAGGATCTGTTCCTCACCGGCCTGACCTGACAGCGCCAAGTGTTCGGCCAGATGGCGGATCAGCGCTTGTTCGCCGTCCAGTTCCGACGCGGCCTGTTGCAGCAGTTCGCTGAGGTGCAGCAGGTTGGTCAGCACACGTTCGCCATCGCTGCGGGCGATCAGCGTGTGTGGCAGCTGGAAATCGTGGAGCAGGCGCCGCAGCATCGGCAGCACGCCTTGGGTGCGCCAGATCGCACGGTAGCCTCGGAACTGCATCACGCGGGTTTCCCACGCCAGTTCGTCCTGATTCAGACGCTCCAATTCCGGCAATGAAAGGTTCAAGGTGACACAGGCCAGGGCGGCGCGCAGCGGGCGCTCGACGTCCGGTTCCGCGCAGGCCTTGAGCCAGGCCAGCAGGTCGTGGGCTTCCTGGGCGGCGAAGACGGAGTCTTTGTCGGACAGGTACACGCTGCGCACGCCACGGGCAGCCAACTCGGCGCGCACGGCTTGGGCTTCCTTGCCGTCGCGCACCAGGATGGCGATGTCTGACGGGAGCACGCCGTTGAAACGGCCATCCTCTTGTAGGAAGCCGGCAGTACGTTGCTGTCCGCCATTGAGCAACGCGACGATTTGCGTGGCGCAGGCGGCAGCCAGTTGCTGGCGATACACCGCGTTGGAAATCGGCTGGTCGGTAGGCAGGTGCCAGAGGTTCATCGCTGGCAGCGTTTGACCCTCCACCTGCAGTTGCTCTTTGCGGCCTTGGGACAGTACCGAGTGGAACGGCACCGGGTTGTCGCCATTCGGCTCGCGGAACAGGAATGCGCCACGGCCGGTTTCCGCGCGTTGGAACACGTGGTTGACCGCCTCGACCATCGCATGGCTGGAGCGGAAGTTAGTGCCCAGGGTGTGATGGCGGCCAGCGGTAGACTGACGGGCGCGCAAGTAGGTGTAGATGTCGGCACCGCGGAACGCGTAGATCGCCTGTTTGGGATCACCGATCAGGAACAGGCCACTGTCCAGGTGGTTTTCTTCGATGCGGTAAATGCTGTCGAAGATGCTGTATTGCACCGGGTCGGTGTCCTGGAATTCATCGATCAGCGCCACGGGGAACTGCTCGCGGATCACACTGGCCAGACGCTCGCCACCTTCGGCTTGCAGGGCGGCGTTGAGGCGAATCAGCATGTCGTCGAAGCCCATTTCGGCGCGGCGGCGTTTTTCTTCCTCGAAACGTTTACCCACCCAGCCGGCGGCGTGTTGCAACACTGCGGCATCGGGCGTTGGCAAGGCGTCGAGGCTGGCTTTGAGACTGGCCATCGCGTTAATGCCGGGGTGGCGCGGCGGTTCGCCCTTCCAGGCTTCGGCCATGCCGTCGGGTGTGAGGCGGGTGAAGCCGGTGCCGATGTCCAACTGCTCAAGGGTTTCGTCAGCAGCCCAGGCACTGATCTTTTCGAACCAGGGCTCGAAGTAACGGGCTTGCATCTTGCGGCCGTCGACGGCTTTGGCAGCCACGGCCTGCAGGCAGATATCGCGCAGCTCGGCGGCCCATTGTTGCCAGGGTGCCTTGAGCGCGACCAGCGCTGCACGGCGCTCTTGCAGGCAGGCGTTGATCAGCTCGCTTGGCTCGCGGGTTTCGTCTGTAGGCCGCTCGCTGCCGAACAGCGCACGCACGCGCGGCATCAGCGCGGCGGGGCCGCTCCAGTTTTTGCGTACCCAATTGAGTGCGTCGTCATGCATCGGGTAGCAGAACAGCCGCCAGTAGTCGCGCAGCACTTCGCCGAGCAGGTCACTGTGATCGGTTTCCAGGGTCTGGGTGAACAGGCTGCCACTGTCGAACGCGTGTTCGCGCAGCATGCGCTGGCACCAACTGTGGATGGTCGAGACGGCGGCTTCGTCCATCCATTGGGCGGCGATGTCCAGACGGTTGGCGCAGGCGGGCCATTGCTCGGGGAGGTATTGATCGCGCAGGTCAGCGATCAGGGCATCGGGCTGATCGATTTCGTCGCGAAAAAAACGCGCGGCTTCGGCGAGGCGGATACGGATGCGTTCGCGCAGTTCTTTGGTGGCCGCGTCGGTGAAGGTCACCACGAGGATTTGCGGTGGCAGCAGTTCGCGAACAAAGCCAGACTCATCCCCCCCATGGCCAAGCACCAGGCGCAAATACAGGGCGGAAATGGTAAAGGTCTTCCCGGTGCCGGCGCTGGCTTCAATCAGCTGGCTGCCTTTTAGCGGGAAGGCCAGGGCTAAAGGTTTGCCGATCATGTGCTGGCCTCCTCACGGGTGAGCGATCGCCAGGGGGCGTTGATCAGCGGGCGATATAGGGTTTCGCACCAGCCTTCGAACTCTTCGCTGGCTACCAGGGTGGCGTAGTCGGGGAACTGGCGGGTGAGCGCCGGGGTTTCTCGCCGCTCGCCGTCGGTGGTCAGGCCGTCGCCTTCGTAGGCTTTGCTTGCGGCGGCCTGCGCCTTGGCAGGGTCGGTTTGGCCGAGCCAGGCGAAGGCGGTTTTCACAGCCACCGGGAGTGGTTTTCGCATGCCGGCGTGCCAGGCCAGCAGCAGGTTGCCGAGGATTTCCCGGGCACTGGATGTATCCAGCGGGCTCAGTAACAAGGTGTCGTCACTCGCGACCAAACCGGTACTGAGTGGCAGGCCGCAGGCGCAGGCAACGACGTGATTGACCCACGGGCGAATCAGGCGATGCCACTTGCGGGTCTTGATTGAGCCGATGCTGTTGGGGAGGGTGGTCACGCTTAGCAACCCGCCATCACTGCGCCGATGCAGGCCACTGATCCAGCCTTCCAGCTGCAGACCTTGATGCTCAAAACTGATCGGCTCGGCGGTTGTTTGTGGTGTGGGCCACAGCGCCAGTAAATGTTGGTAACGCTGCAACAAGTCGGGCAATGGCTCGATCAGTTCGTTACGCAGGCACTCGCCAAAACCGACCATTGGCAACAGGCCACTGCCTTGCAGGCGCAGCGCCTGGGCTTGGAGGGCCTGATCCACATGATCGGGCTGGGTCAGCGCGGCGTTCAACAGGCTGTCGCTGAGGCTGTAGCGTTGCAGCGCGTCAAGGACGAAGGGTTCTTCATCGGCCAGCGGCACTTCAGCGGCTTCGAAGAACACTTTCAGACGCTGGCTGAAGAAATGTTTGACGGGGTTGCGTAGGAAATCCTGCAACTGCCCAAGGCTCAAGGGTTCTTCTTGTGGGTGTGGCGCCAGTTCCTGCTCTTGTAGGGGGGCATCGGGCGCTTCGTGGAGCAACTGCCACTCGCGTGCGTAGCTGAACAGTGGGTCACCGGCATGGAAGTAGCGAGCGCTGAACGGCTGGAGTGGGTGCTCCTGGGTCATTGCTTCCAGCAGCGGTGCTTCTGCTTGTGCGTTGTGCCAGCCGCTGGCGAGATGATCGCGCAGTTGGCCAATCAGTACGGAGGCCGGACGCTCGCTGTTGTCACGGATGCTGCGGCCGACCCAACTGATATACAGCTGATCGCGGGCCGACAGCAGGGCTTCGAGCAGCAAGTAGCGGTCGTCTTCACGGCGTGAACGGTCGCCGGGGCGGTAGTCGCTGCCCATCAGGTCGAAGTCCAACGGCGGTTGCGCGCGCGGGTAGTCGCCGTCGTTCATACCCAACAGGCAGACGAGCTTGAACGGGATGGCGCGCATGGGCATCAGCGTGCAGAAATTGACAGCGCCTGCGAGGAAACGCTGGGACAGGCGGCCTTGGTCCAGCCCGGCCAGCCAGGCTTCGCGGACTACGGTGAGAGGTAACTCGTCTTGTAGGCCGACGGACTCGCAGGTCTCCAGCCAAGTTTCTCTGAGTTGTTCGAGTTGGCCGAGGAGGTAGTCGTCGTGTTCGCTGCTGGGCAGGAAGAATAACTGCATCAGGCGCTGCAGGCGCTCGCCCCACTCGCTCGGCGCCGCTGGTTGGGACAAGGCTTGATGCGCGCCATTTAATGCATCCAGCAAGGCGACCAGTGGGCCGATCAATGCGGCATCGAGACCACCGATTTCATCATAGGGCTCGATGCCATCGCAGGCCGGGCCAGTGCCGACGGCATAGCCCAACAACATGCGGCGCAAGCCGAACCGCCAACTGTTTTGCTCCAGCTCGTTTGGCAGGCCCAGGCCGGCGCGTTGCTCGGCGTTAAGGCCCCAGCGGATGCCGGCACCTTCGATCCAGCGGTGCAGTGTGGGCAGGTCGCGTTCCTTGATCGCGAAACGTTCACGCAACGCAGGAACGTCGAGCAAGTCGAGAATTTCGCTCACCGGGAAGCGGCTGTCCGGGAGTTTCAACAAGTGTTCGACGGCGATCAGCAGAGGGTCGCGGCCGCGCTGGCCCTGGTCGGTAAGGGTGAAGGGGATAAAGCGTGGGTCGGTTCTTTCCAGTTGACCGAACACGGCGCGAATATGCGGTGCGTAGCTGTCAACGTCGGGGACCATGACGATGATGTCGCGCGGGCGCAACTTGGGATCGGCGCTGAACCGTTGGAGCAGTTGGTCGTGGAGAATTTCCACTTCGCGCTGGGCGCTATGGGCAATGTGGAAGCGGATGGAGCTGTCGTTATTGAGGTCGACGCCGGGCCACAGCTCACGCGTTTCGTTGAGTGGGCGCAGTTCGAGAATGTCATCCTGCAACTGATTGAGCAGTGTGGTCGGTTCGCTTTCGCTGAACAGGTCGATGCGCCCGTCACGGAAGGCGGCGCGGTAGCTGTTGGGGTCGTCGTAACTGTCCAGCAGGCTGATGTAGTCACGGCCCTGTTTGCCCCAGGCGGCGAGCAGCGGGTGCGCGTGCTGGTGCAGGGTTTGCGGGTCGATGGTGACCGGCATTCCGACCTTGCGCGCTTGGCGTTTGTACTCGTTGCGCAGCAGGTCTTTGTCCGCAACGATGTCAGACCAATGGTGGCGACAAGGGTTATGTACGCACAGCAAGACTTGGCTGAATCTCGCCAGGCCAGCGAGCGCTTCCAGCGCCTGTGCGGGCAAAGAGGAAATGCCGAAAACAATCACACGGGACGGCAGGCCTTGGGGGGCTTCTTGGAGGGTGTTGATCCGCTCAATGAAACGCTGATGAACACCGGCACGGCTTTCAGCCATGCCCTCTTCACCGACATCCAGTAACAGGGCACGCCATAACTCTGCTTGCCAGCAGTTCGCGGGGTTCAGCGGCTTGGACTCGCCTCGACCGTTGCGCAGTTGGTGACGGCCGGCGGCCCAGTCTTCCAGCCAGTCGGCGCGGTAGACCTGGTACTGGTCGAACAAGTCGGCCAACCGCTCTGCGAGTTGATAGCGTTTGCGCAGGTCGGTGTCGTGGGTGAGAAAACGCTGCAGCGGCTCGAAATGCGCTTGATCGATGAGCTCTGGTAGAAGGCGCATCAGGCGCCAAGTCAGTGGGGCCTTATCAAGCAGAGACTTGGGCGGGATCTCCTCCTTGCCCAGAACCATGCGATAGAGCTGCCACATAAAGCTGCCGGGAAGCTGCACATCGATAGCGGCGGCGATGCCGCAGCCGCCCATATCATCTTCTTCGGGGTCTTCGGCCAAAGCCAACTTGAGCCATTGAGCAATGCCGTTGCTTTGAACCAGTGCTATTTCGTTTTCCAGGGGAGCCAGCGGATAACGACGCATCCAGCTGACGACGAGGCTGCGCAGTTCGTCCAGGCGGTTGCCGTGAACCACCATAAATCCAGCGCTGAGGGACGTCGCATCCGGCATAACGGCTTCCTTGGGAAAAGCAAAATCGAGGCATGGACTTTAGCACTGTAGGCGGCTGCAATAAGCCCCTTTGCACTTTTCGACCGCCCAAAACAAAACCCCTGTTCGCGTTAGCAAACAGGGGTTTCGGAATTTAATCTTGACGATGACCTACTCTCACATGGGGAAACCCCACACTACCATCGGCGATGCATCGTTTCACTACTGAGTTCGGGATGGGATCAGGTGGTTCCAATGCTCTATGGTCGTCAAGAAATTCGGGTACTGAGTCGTGACCAGGTGGCCTCGCTTCAGCAAATTGGGTATGTGATAGCTTTCGGTGTTTTGTGAAATTCGAACTTTCGGTTCTATCGTCTTCACACACCGCAATCTGATGCTTCTGCTTGTTTCCAAGTCAGGAGTAGTCAAATTGCTTGGGTGTTATATGGTCAAGCCTCACGGGCAATTAGTATTGGTTAGCTCAACGCCTCACAGCGCTTACACACCCAACCTATCAACGTCGTAGTCTTCGACGGCCCTTCAGGGGACTCAAGGTCCCAGTGAGATCTCATCTTGAGGCTAGTTTCCCGCTTAGATGCTTTCAGCGGTTATCTATTCCGAACATAGCTACCCGGCAATGCCACTGGCGTGACAACCGGAACACCAGAGGTTCGTCCACTCCGGTCCTCTCGTACTAGGAGCAGCCCCTCTCAAATCTCAAACGTCCACGGCAGATAGGGACCGAACTGTCTCACGACGTTCTAAACCCAGCTCGCGTACCACTTTAAATGGCGAACAGCCATACCCTTGGGACCGGCTTCAGCCCCAGGATGTGATGAGCCGACATCGAGGTGCCAAACACCGCCGTCGATATGAACTCTTGGGCGGTATCAGCCTGTTATCCCCGGAGTACCTTTTATCCGTTGAGCGATGGCCCTTCCATACAGAACCACCGG
>NZ_JAEKEA010000001.1:0-4572500 GCF_016651355.1 Pseudomonas sp. TH04 | reverse complement strand
GGTTTTTTCGCAATAAGGCGGGGAATTCGACGCGTCACTGGTGGAATCCGCAAGACCAACAGCAGCGCACCGATAGATGCATAGATGGCCCACTCCTTCAGGTCGGCCCGCACGATCCAAAGCATATGCAGTAAACCAAGCCCAAGAATCACATACACCAGGCGATGCAGCTTCTTCCAACGGCTGCCGAGCCGACGCTGACTATAGCGATTGGACGTCACCGCCAGCACCAGTAAACAGAGGAAACCCAGCGCGCCCACAATAATGTAAGGCCGCTTGCGCAGCTCTACACCAAATTGCGACCAATCAAGCCCAAGGATGAACACGCAGTAAGCCGCCAGGTGCAGAGCCACATACGCAAAACACCAGAGCCCCAGCTGTCGGCGGACAGCAATCCACCCCGCCCACCCACTGAGCTTCTGCAGTGGCGTCATGCACAGTGTGATCAGCAACAGAACCAGCGTTCCAAGCCCCAACCGATCCATCAGCACTTTCCCAGGATCAGGCCCGAGCACAGAGCTCCACGCTTCATATAACCAGAAAAATGGCCATATCGCCGCCGCTATAAAGACGCCAATGCGCCAGATTGGATAACGCATCAGTAGTTCTTCCGCAAATCGAGACCTGTATAAAGAGAAGCGACCTCATCCGAGTAGCCATTGAACATCTGCGTCTCGCGCACATTTGGACTGAATAAGCCGCTCGGCAGACGACGCTCCCGCGCCTGAGTCCAGCGAGGATGGTCGACTGTAGGATTCACGTTTGCGTAGAACCCATACTCATTGGCCGCAATACTCTGCCACGTGGTTTTAGGCTGCTCGCTCACCAGGCTGATGCGCACAATGGACTTCACACTCTTGAAGCCATACTTCCACGGCACCACCAAACGCAACGGCGCGCCGTTCTGGTTAGGCAACTCACGCCCATACATGCCTACGGCAAGAATCGCCAACGGGTTCATGGCTTCATCCAGACGCAGCCCTTCTACATAAGGCCAGTCGATCAAGCCGAAGCTTGAACGCTGACCCGGCATGCTTTTCGGGTCCTGGAGCGTTTCAAAGCGGATGTACTTGGCCTTGGAGGTCGGCTCAACCTGTTTGAGCAAGGCTGAAATGGGAAAGCCCATCCACGGAATCACCATTGACCAAGCCTCGACACAGCGCAGCCGGTAAATGCGTTCTTCCAACTGATAAGGCTTCATGAAGTCTTCCAGGGCATAACGCCCAGGTTTGGCGACTTCCCCATCAATGACTACGCTCCATGGCTCGGTCTTGAGCGAGCCTGCGTTCTTCGCCGGATCCCCTTTGTCCGTACCGAACTCATAGAAGTTGTTGTAGTGGGTTGCATCCTTGAACGGGGTGATAGCCTCGTCCTTTACCGTGACAGCCTGCCACTTGGTACTCGGCAGCTTCTCGGCAAACCAGCTGGGGGCGTTGCCCGGTTCGACATCGGCATAACGCGCAGCATCGTCCGCACTGGCCCAGCGCGGCAAACTACTGGCCGCGACACCGGCAAGCGCACCGCCGAGCAGACTGCGGCGAGAAAGGTAGAAGGATTCGGGGGTCACATCCGATTCAAGGCAATCGGACGCTTTGGGGATCTTGATTAACATGGCAACTCCGCAGCATTGGAGGACTGATGCACCAATAGACTGCGGAGTATGGGGAACATTACATTAAGACAATGTTTTGTCGCGACGCAGATGCAGCAAATATTGGATCGGCCCGGAAGCAGCGTAGACCAGGAACGCCAGCAGCAGGATACGCGGGGGATCACTGAACACGACGGCAAACACCAGCACAACCACCAGGATAGCCACGAAAGGCACGCGCCCTTTGAGGTCCAACTCCTTAAAGCTGTTGTACTTGATGTTACTGACCATCAGCATGCCGGCCGCCGCAACCATCAAGGCCACCAGAAAAGACATCTTCGACCCCTGGATCCCGTAGTCACTGAACGCCCAGACGATACCCGCCACCACTCCCGCAGCAGCGGGGCTTGCGAGACCAATGAAGTAACGCTTGTCGGCCGTACCCACCTGGGTATTGAAGCGCGCCAGACGCAAAGCAGCGCCCGCGACGTAGATGAAGGCAACCATCCAGCCCACCTTGCCCATATCGCCCAGTGCCCAGGCGAACGCCAGCAGTGCAGGCGCCACACCAAAGGCAACCATGTCCGACAACGAGTCGTACTCGGCACCGAAGGCGCTTTGGGTATTGGTCATACGCGCAACACGGCCATCAAGGCCGTCGAGCACCATGGCCACAAAGATTGCGATGGCAGCAAAACCGAAATACTTGCTGGCGCTCGCCGCATCACCCGCCGCCAACGCGCTTTGAGCGCTCATGGAGTTGATGATGGAATAGAAACCGGCAAACAGGTTCGCCGTGGTGAACAGATTGGGCAGGAGATAGATGCCACGATGCCGGACCTTGCGGCCTTCCGCGTCATGCCCTTCTTCGACATGTTCATCGATCGGTAGCAGGCTATCGGCGTCAGAAGCCTGGCTTGGCTCGTCGGGACGTTCGCTCATGGACTTTACCTTGCAACGGGTGTGAAAAAAATTCGACAAATACTTGCGGCGAGTGTTCGCCCGCAAACGATGCAGCTTTATACCAGAACCAGCCTCCCAAACGAAAAAACGCGGCCTAAGCCGCGTTTTCTCTTGATACGTACGACTTAGTTTTTGGCTTTGTCGACGATCTTGTTGGCACCGATCCACGGCATCATGGAGCGCAGTTGCTCGCCGATGACTTCGATACCGTGAGCGGCGTTGTTACGACGCTTGGCAGTCATCGAAGGGTAGCCGGTTGCGCCTTCGCTGATGAACATTTTGGCGTATTCGCCGTCCTGAATACGTTTCAGGGCGTTGCGCATAGCCTGACGCGACTCGGCGTTGATAACTTCCGGGCCAGTCACGTACTCGCCGTATTCGGCGTTGTTGGAGATCGAGTAGTTCATGTTGGCGATACCGCCTTCGTACATGAGGTCAACGATCAGCTTCAGTTCGTGCAGGCATTCGAAGTAGGCCATTTCCGGCGCATAGCCAGCTTCAACCAGGGTTTCGAAACCGGCTTTAACCAGTTCAACGGTACCACCGCACAGAACAGCTTGCTCGCCGAACAGGTCGGTTTCGGTCTCGTCCTTGAAGGTGGTTTCGATGATACCGGTACGACCGCCACCAACACCCGCTGCGTAGGACAGCGCAACGTTTTTGGCGTTGCCCGAAGCGTCCTGGTAGATCGCGATCAGGTCAGGGATACCGCCGCCTTTGACGAACTCGGAACGCACGGTGTGGCCCGGCGCTTTCGGCGCAATCATGATCACGTCGAGGTCAGCGCGTGGCACAACCTGGTTGTAGTGAATCGCGAAGCCGTGGGAGAAGGCCAGGGTGGCGCCCTTCTTGATGTTCGGCTCGATTTCGTTCTTGTACAGCGCGGACTGGAACTCGTCCGGGGTCAGGATCATGACCAGGTCGGCAGCAGCAACAGCGGAAGCAACGTCAGTTACTTTCAGACCATGGGCTTCGGCCTTGGCAACAGTGGCCGAGCCTTTACGCAGACCAACAGTGACGTCAACGCCGGAATCTTTCAGGTTGCAAGCTTGTGCGTGACCCTGGGAACCGTAGCCGATGATGGCGACTTTCTTGCCCTGGATGATCGACAGGTCACAATCTTTATCGTAATAAACTTTCATGAGGTTCCTCTATATATCCAGGCCGTAAGGCCATTCGCTAATTTGGGTTAGATGCTGAGTACTTTGTCGCCACGGGCAATCCCGGTGACACCACTGCGTACCGTTTCCAGAATCGAGGCCGTCCCGATCGACTGGATGAAGCTGTCCAGCTTGTCGCTTGTACCGGTCAGTTGCACGGTATAAACGCTGGCGCTCACATCGACGATCTGCCCGCGATAAATATCGGTAGTCCGTTTGATCTCGGCACGTTGAGCACCCGTCGCCTTAACCTTTACCAACATCAGCTCACGCTCGATGTGGGCACTTTCCGACAGATCGACCAGCTTGACCACTTCGATCAGTTTGTTGAGGTTCTTGGTGATCTGCTCGATCACCTCATCGTGGCCCACGGTGGTCAACGTCAGGCGCGACAGGGTCGGGTCTTCGGTCGGTGCCACGGTCAGGCTTTCGATGTTGTAGTTGCGTTGCGAAAACAGGCCGACAACACGAGACAGAGCGCCGGGTTCGTTCTCCAGAAGCAGGGAGATAATATGCCGCATGATTAAGTACGCTCCGTCTTGTTCAGCCACATATCGCGCATAGAGCCGTCTTTGATTTGCATCGGGTAGACGTGCTCGCTGGTGTCAACCTGAATATCAAGGAACACCAGACGGTCCTTCATGGCGAACGCCTCTTCCATCATCGGCTTGAGATCCTTCAAATCAGTGATGCGCATGCCGACGTGGCCATAGGCTTCAACCAATTTGACGAAATCTGGCAACGATTCCATGTAGGAATGGGAGTGACGGCTACCGTAGCTCATGTCCTGCCACTGACGAACCATGCCCAGCACGCCGTTGTTCAGGCAGACGATCTTCACCGGAAGGCCGTACTGCAAGCACGTCGACAGTTCCTGGATATTCATCTGGATGCTGCCCTCACCGGTGACGCACGCGACGTCGGTGTCTGGGAAGCTCAGCTTTACGCCCATGGCCGCAGGGAAACCAAAGCCCATCGTGCCCAGACCACCGGAGTTGATCCAGCGGTTAGGCTTGTCGAACTTGTAGTACTGGGCGGCGAACATTTGGTGCTGGCCCACGTCGGAGGTCACAAAGGCGTCGCCCTTGGTCACTTCGCACAGGGTTTCGATCACGGTTTGCGGCTTGATGATGCTGCCGTCGCCCTTGTCGTAAGGGAACAGGCCGCGATCACCGCGCCACTCGTCAATCTGCTTCCACCAGCTGGCAACGGATTCCTTGTTCGGCGTTTCGCCGATGTCCTTGAGCGCGGCAACCATTTCGGTCAACACACTTTCCACTGGACCAACGATCGGTACGTCGGCCTTGATGGTCTTGGAGATGGACGCCGGGTCGATGTCGATGTGGATGATCTTGGCATTCGGGCAGAACTTGCTCGCGCCATTGATCACACGGTCATCAAAACGCGCGCCCACGGCCAGGATCACGTCGGCGTGGTGCATGGCCAGGTTGGCGGTATAGCTACCGTGCATACCGAGCATGCCGACAAACTGACGATCGGTGCCCGGGAAGGCGCCGAGGCCCATCAGGGTGTTGGTTACCGGCAGGTTAAGCAGTTTGGCCAGTTCGGTCAGCGGTGCGGAACCGCCGCCCAGAATGACACCACCGCCCGAGTACAACACAGGGCGTTTGGCTGCCAGGAGCATCTCTGCTGCCTTGCGGATTTGCCCCGAGTGCCCACGAACAGCCGGGCTGTAGGAACGCAGCTTGGCTTTCTTGGGGAAGACGTATTCAAATTTTTCGGCCGGGTTGGTCATGTCTTTCGGGATATCTACCACGACAGGGCCGGGACGACCGGACTGTGCGAGGTAGAAAGCCTTTTTCATGACTTCCGGGATTTCCGAAGCATGCTTGATCATGAAGCTGTGTTTCACGATCGGCCGGGAAATACCGATCATGTCGGTTTCCTGGAAGGCATCGGTACCGACCATGGTGCTTGCGACCTGGCCGGAAATGATCACCATCGGAATGGAGTCCATATAAGCAGTCGCGATGCCGGTAATGGCATTCGTTGCGCCTGGGCCGGACGTAACCAGTACCACGCCGGCTTTACCGGTGGCACGGGCGTAACCGTCAGCCATATGGGTCGCGGCCTGTTCGTGACGAACCAGGATGTGGGTAACAGCCGGTTCCTTGAACAGTGCGTCGTAGACATGCAGCAGAGCACCACCTGGGTACCCGTAGATATAATCGACGCCTTCGTCACGCAAAAAGCGGACGAGCATCTCACCGCCAGATAAAAGCTCCACGTTGTTCACCTCTAAAACGCCAGAATACCGTCCGTTAAAAACCGACGGGTCTTAATAGGTTTACTTCTCAACAGAGCATGAGCGACGGTGGTCGCCGACTACGTCAGCACTGACTGAGCAAGTATTGGGATCGTCCCAAGTGTTGCGGGCTTTTCCCACCCAGCGCGAGGTAACGCGTTGCGGGTGTTACAGGTCGGCGCGGGTATGCGCCTCATGATCTGCTGAGCGGGCCTGCTTCTGGCAGTCCCGATACAGCGGACTTTGGATTCTTCTGTTTCAGCCCCTTCAAGTCAAGCAATAATTGCGCTTTTTTCCAACTAAGCGCATGAGAACGTAGAAGAAAGGGGTTTGAGGAGGGATAAAACTCGCCTGAATGTCGTCAAGCGGTAGAAATGTGCGCAAGACTGCCGGAAATACCGGCAGTCAGGCAATTAACGAGCGTCGACGATCAATTGGTCGAACTTTTTCAGCGCATTTCGCAAACCTAGGCTCTCAACCGGCCGATCGGCATAGACCATCTCGGCCATCTCAAGGATCCCTGAAGCATTGGGCAATGGCAGGTCCTGCTCCAGAATCTGCTTCATGCGCACCAGGAAGATCCATTGCAGCCACTGGTGAAAGTCCAGGGTATCGACCGAGAAAGGCTCGACGCTGCTCAGCGCCTCGGCGCTGGGGGACACTTCGTCCCACCAACCCTGCACACGCAACTCGCGCTCAATCAGCAATAACTGTTCAGCAATCGCTGGAAACCGTGCATCCATCAGAGGCTGACCTTGGCTTTCTGTCGAGCTTGAGCGGCCCCGGCCGCGTCGCCTTGTGCGGCACGCGCATCACCAATCAAGGCCCACAGGTTGGCTTGCAGGTCTGGACGACCATTGGCCATGGTCAGGCCGCGACGGGCGAACTGCTCGGCCTGCGGCGCGTCACCCTGAGCCATGCGCACTTGGGCGAGGCGATACAACACTTGCGGCTCGCGAGGTGCCACACGTTGAGCACGCTCAAGGCTCGACGACGCACCATTCAAGTCGCCGCTGGCTTGCTGCTGCTGGGCGGTCGTCAGCAAAGCCAACACCGGACCATCCAGTTGCTCGTCAGCCGACAGACCGCCAGCGCTCGAACGCGACGGAATGCCGCTCGGCGTGGACGGCATGTTGTAGGTGCCCTGGTTGATCGGCGCCGTCTGGATCGGCGTGGAGTCGACAGGCCCCGATGTGCTTGGCCCTGGGGTCCACGGCTCGGCACTGATCGGCGCCGACGTAGCGGCACCCGCGCCCGGCACCATTACCACCACACCCGAATCCTGCGGCATGGCTTGCGGTGTGGCTTGGGCAGGCCGCTTGACCACGGTCTGACGGAAACCGCCATTGGCCGATATGCGGTCGTTGTTGGAAACGGTCGTGCTCGAATCCACCACCGGAATCGAACCGCGTTGCACGCTGGAGCAACCGCTGAGTACCGCCAGAGCTGTAATAGCTGGAATCAACCACTTGTTCACTTGAAACCCTCTTTGCTTAATTCATCCAGCCCTTGACCCAATCCATCACCGATTCCGCGTCAGCAGGGGCACTGCCACCGCACGCGGCGCCGGGTGGTGGCTCGCTGCCGCGAATATACGGCATCTGTACTGCGCCCGGACAGTTGGCATCGGAACCTTGGCCGGTATGCGGATCAATCCAAGCCTGCACGATGTTATCCGGCTGCGGCATGTTCAGCGGCAGCGGGTCGGCCTTGCGCATGAAACTGGTCCAGACCTGCAGGGCACCGGTCGCACCGGTGAACGGCGTCTTGCCATTGTCGTCACGCCCAAGCCACACCACCGCCAACACATCCTGGCCGAAGCCGGCGAACCAGCTGTCACGCGAATCGTTACTGGTACCGGTCTTGCCCGCCAGCGTCAGGTTCGACGGCAGCACGCTATAGACCGAGCGCCCGGTGCCTTCGCGCATTACGCGCTGCATGGCGTTCTGGATCAGGTAGATGGAGCCCGCATCAAAACGCTGCTGAATCTGGAACGGATAGCGCTTGAGCGGCTCGCCCTCGGCGGTCAGCACGCTGCGAATGCCGCGCATCGGCGTATTGAAACCACCGTTGGCGAGAGTCTGGTACATCGTGGCCACTTCCATTGGGGTCATGGCGCCAGCCCCCAGAAGCATCGATGGGAACGCCGGGAACTCACGGGTAATGCCGAGGCGGCCCAAGGTTTTCAGCACATTCGGCACACCCACCTCAAGCCCGAGGCGCGAGGTGGAGATGTTGTAGGAATGCGCCAGGCCCTGGTACAGGAACACGGTGCCGTGGGAGCGTCGATCGAAGTTCTGCGGCGTCCACACTTGGCCATCAGCACCTTTGACCGAAAGCGGGTCATCCGACAACCAACTGGTCAGGGTGTATTTGCTTGGTTTTTCCAAAGCCGTCAGGTAGACCGCCGGCTTAACCAGCGAGCCAATCGGCCGCACGGCATCCAGTGCGCGGTTGAAACCGGCAAAACTGGCTTGTCGACTGCCGATCATGGCCTGGACTTCGCCGGTTTCCGGGTTGGTCACGACCATCGCCGCCTCGACTTCATCCGAGCCTTTACGGCCGGTCAGGCGCTTGAATGTGTCGTTCACCGATGCTTCGGCTTTCATCTGCAGAATCGGGTCGAAACTGGTGAAAATCCGCAGGCCTTCTTCGGTCAAGTCTTCGTCGCGGTAATCTTCACGCAACTGGCGTTTGACCAGGTCGATAAAGCCTGGGAAGGAGCTGTCCGCCAGCTTGCCGCGAGTGGTTACACCCAGCGGCATTTTCTTTGCGGCAGCGACTTGTTCGGCAGTGGCTACACCCTGCTGTTCCAGCACATCCAGCACCAGGTTACGACGCTCGAGCGCACGTTCCGGATTGCGCCGTGGGTTGTAATAGGACGGGCCCTTGACCATCCCGACCAACAACGCGACTTGATGCAACTTCAGCTCGGACAAAGGCTGGCCAAAGAAGAACTGACTGGCCAAGCCAAACCCGTGCACGGCGCGCTGGCCATCCTGACCGACGAAGACCTCGTTGAGGTACGCCTCAAGGATTTCCTGCTTGCTGTAATGCAGTTCCAGCAGCATTGCCATCATGGCTTCGGTGAGCTTACGCGTCAGGCTGCGCTCGTTGGTCAAGTAGAAGTTCTTGACCAACTGTTGCGTCAGCGTGCTGCCACCCTGTGTCATCTTCCCACCGGAGGTGTTCACCCAGATCGCGCGAGCAATCGACTTCGGTGACACACCCCAATGGCTGTAAAAGTCGCGATCTTCTACCGCAACCAAGGTTTCCAACAGGTAGGGCGGTACCTGATCAAGCTTGATCAGGATGCGATCTTCTAGGTTCTTCGGGTAAATCCCGCCGATCATCAAGGGTTCAAGCCGCACTACAGGCAACTTTGAACCATTAAGCGACGACAGCTCTGCGACGTAATCGCCAGAGAAGCGCACGCGCACCGGCTGGGCTTTTTCCAGGCCTTCATAGAACTGGAAGCCGCGGGTATTCAAATCGACAGTGTTACCACTGACAGCGGCGGCACCCGGGCCGTTGCTCACGGGCTCGCGGCGATACCCCAGGGCATCGAGCTCAGTCAGGAAGTCTTCCTTGCTCAGCTTCTGGCCAGTGAACAATTCCAGCGGGCGTGCATACACCTTGGCCGGGATGGTCCAGCGCTTGCCGGAGAACTTCTCCTGGACCACGGCATCGAGGTAAACCGCGAAGCCGGCGAGCACGACAAGGCCTACCAGGCTTAGCTTGAGCGCCCAGCCCAGCCACGGACGCAGGCCGCGGGAAGGAGGTTTTTTACGGGAACGGGGAGATCGGGTTCGAGTCATGGCGGCGGATTATACGCACTTTATCGATGATCAACATGAGCCGGACAGCGGTTTGCACGACCGGCTGTAACCGCCATAATGCCGACCATGATTTCCCCCAGACTTTGAAGGATCGCCTGTGAGCCAGTCCCTGATTGCTGCACTGCAAAACCCGGCTTTGTATCCGCATCCAGTTGAAGCGTTTCAAGTCATCGAGACCCATATTTCCTGGGTCATACTGACGGGCCCCTTCGCTTATAAACTGAAGAAACCGATGAACTTCGGCTTTCTGAATTTCACTGAGCTGGCCGATCGCGGGCATTTTTGCAATGAAGAGCTGCGACTCAACCAGCGCCTGACCAAAGATTTGTATCTCGAAGTCTTGCCGATCACCGGCACAGCCGAAGCCCCGCAATTGGGCGGCGAAGGCCCGGTAATCGAGTACGCGCTGAAAATGCGCCAGTTCCCGCAAAGCCAACTGCTGAGCACCTTGCAAGCCAACGGCGAACTGACCAGCGCACACATTGATGAGATGGCCAAGCAGATTGCGCATTTCCACCTGACCGCACCGAAAGTGCCGCAAGACCACCCCGCCGGCACCCCGGACGAAGTGATGGCGCCGGTACGCCAGAACTTCGAGCAAATCCGCCCCTTCCTCAGCGACAAGGCCGACCTGGCGCAACTGGAAGCCCTGCAAGCCTGGGCTGAAAGCAGTTTCGAGCGCCTCAAGCCGCTGCTGGCCCAACGCAAACTTGGCGGTTTCACTCGCGAATGCCACGGTGATATCCACCTGGGCAACGCCACGCTGATCGATGGCCAGGTCGTGATTTTTGACTGCATCGAGTTCAATGAGCCCTTTCGCTTCACCGACGTCTACGCCGACACCGGCTTCCTGGCCATGGACCTGGAAGACCGCGGCCTCAAATCCCTGGCACGCCGGTTTATCAGCCAATACCTGGAGTTGACCGGCGACTACCAAGGCCTTGAACTGCTGAACTTCTATAAAGCCTACCGTGCGCTGGTCCGCGCCAAGGTTGCACTGTTCAGCATGCCGAGCGAGGCAAGCCCGGTGCAACGCGCCACCACCCTGCGCCAGTACCGCAACTACGCCAACCTGGCGGAAAGCTACAGCACCATTCCTTCGCGTTTCCTCGCCATTACCCACGGCGTCTCGGCCGTCGGCAAAAGCCACGTTGCCATGCGCCTGGTGGAAGCATTGGGCGCTGTACGCCTGCGCTCGGATGTGGAGCGCAAGCGCCTGTTCGGCGAGCAGAAAGTCGAGAACACGCCGCAAGCCGGTATCTATGCTGCCGATGCCAGCGCAGCGACCTACGCTCGCCTGAACGAAATCGCCGATACCCTGCTGCGCGCCGGGTACCCGGTGGTACTGGATGCCACGTTCCTGAAGCGCGAACAACGTGACGCCGCCGCGAAAATTGCTGAAGCCACCGGCGCGCCATTCCTGATCCTGGATTGCAATGCGCCGCAAGCCGTTATCGCCAGCTGGCTGGCACAACGTCAGGCCGATAAAAACGATCCTTCCGACGCGACCCTGAGCATTATCGAAGAGCAGCAAGCCAGTCGCGACCCGCTGACCGCCGAGGAGCAGCTCCTCAGCAAGCGTGTCGAGACGAATGAAAGCGGGACGCTGGACGCATTAGTCGCGCACATTCGTCAGCACCTGCCCGGCCTGTAAGAAATATTTCTTGGTCGTGTCACCGTTCTTCGGTGCGCGACCGAGAAATAGTGGCACTATAATGGCGCCATAATTCCAACAGGAGTCGCCGCAATGAGTCAGCCCAAGCTTCTTGATACCCCGCTCTACGCACTCCTGCACAAGGACGACATTCGCGGGTTCAACCAGGGACGCCCCAAAGACGGGATTATCGACATGCGCGGTGGCGACTTCCGAGGGTTGGACCTGCGTGACTTGAATGCCACAGGCGTGGACTTTACCGACGCGTATTTCCGCTCTGCCGACCTGCGCGGTCTGGATTTGCGCGACTGTTCACTGGAAGGCGCCAGCTTGGCGCATGCGCAGATCTCCGGCACCTACTTCCCCGCCGAATTGACGGCTGACGAGATCCTGATGTCGGTTAATTTCGGCACTCGCCTGCGTTACCGCACCAAGTAACATCACACTCCTGGCCCGAGGTACGTACCGCGCGTACCGGGCAGCGCCTGCCTGCTTGTCTTCAAAATCGTACGCCATTCTTATAGCGATTCAGCCGTTCCTGACCAAAGAATCACGCTTTTCCTACTGAGCGCTACACTCCCTTTCAGGCCTGCCTGGTCACGATACCCACCGCACCATTCGGCCGTCGCAAGGAGGCTTGATGAACGATGAGCTGCAACACTTGAAAAACCTTGGAAAGACGTCAGCGCAGTGGCTGCACGCGGTGGGCATCCACAGCGCGTCCGACTTGCGCCGGCTGGGAGCGGTCGATGCCTATCGGGCGGTACGGACTCGCGGGTTCCGGGCGTCGAAAGTCCTGCTGTATGCAATTGAGGGGGCATTGATGGATGTTCATTGGAACGATATCCCGGCAGAGCGCAAGGAAGCGCTGAACCGTCAATTAGATGCGATTTCAGCGCGCCAGAAGAATTAGGGCGCTTAGCAAACCCAGTGTTTACGGGCTATAAGCAAGCTGACTTGAGAAAACGGCAGATCGCTGAAAAACAACTGTTGACTCTCAAATGAGAATCGTTATGATTATCACAACTGGTCGCGAGATCAGCCGATAACTGAAAGACCATTGGTTCGGACTCTCAGATTATCTCCTCATCAGGCTAATCACGGTTATTTGACCCGGCTCTTGCCGGGTCTTTTTTTGCCTACGAAAAACTGATTTCAGCGCGCAATAATCAGTGGATGCCCGCGCTCGGGGTGTGGCTGCACCAATACGTCCAGGCCAAATACCGCCTTGAGCGGCTCAGGCCGCATCACCTGTGCCGGCGTGTCCAGCGCATGTGGACGCCCGCCTTCCAGCAACAGAATGCGATCACAGTAACGCGCCGCCAGATTGAGGTCATGGAGGATCACCAACACTGCCGCGCCCCGGTCGGCAAATGTACGAATTGCCTGCAAGGTCGTGTGTTGGTGCAAGGGATCGAGCATCGATGTCGGCTCATCCAGCAGTAACGTCTGCCCCGCTTCCCCCGGCCACAATTGCGCCAAAACCCGCGCCAGGTGTACACGTTGGCGCTCACCGCCCGAAAGGGCCAGGTAACTGCGACCGCTCAAGTGCTCGATATCCGCCGCCTGCAGCGCCGCGGTAATAATTTCTTCATCTCGCACCCGCCCGGTCTGATGGGGCAAGCGGCCCATGCCTACAACCTCTTCGACACGAAAAGCGAAATCCAGGCTGGATGACTGCGGCAACACTGCCAGACGCTGGGCACGCTGTGGCCCGCTCCAGTCCTGCAAGGCTTGCTGATCCAGCCATACATGGCCCTGATCCGGCTGAAGCTCGCCGCACAGCGCACCGAGCAACGTGCTTTTGCCCGCGCCATTCGGGCCCAGCACGCCGAGCACCTCGCCCGGTAACACGTCCAGGGTGACATCCGACAGCACGGTTTTGCGACCACGCCTGACCTGCAACGCTTCGACTCGCAGCATCAGGCGCGCCCTCGCAGCAACAAATACAGAAAAAATGGCGCACCAATAAACGCCGTCACGATGCCGATCGGCAATTCAGCTGGCGCCAGGGCCAAGCGGGCCACCAGATCGGCAAACAGCAACAAGCTCGCCCCGGCCAGCACCGAGGCCGGCAACAGCACCCGATGATCAGGCCCCGCCAACAGCCGCACAAGATGCGGCACTACCAGCCCGACAAACCCGATCATTCCCGCCGCCGCTACCGCCGCGCCCACCCCCAAAGCCGTACAGAACACCAGTTCACGCTTGAGCCGCTCCACGTCAATCCCAAGGTGATTGGCCTCCGACTCCCCCAGTAACAATGCATTCAACGCTTTCGCCCGGCGCGGCAACCACAACGCGACACCGGCACTGACCAGCAACAGCGGCCACAACCGCGCATAGCTTGCGCCATTGAGGCTGCCCAGGTTCCAGAAGGTCAGCGTGCGCAACGTGGCGTCATCCGCCAAATAGGTAAACAACCCCACCGCCGAGCTGGCGAGGGCCGTGAGGGCGATACCGGCGAGCAGCATCGTCGCAACGTTGGTCTGGCCGTTGCGTCGGCCGAGCCGGTAAACCAGTGCGGTGACGCCCAAACCGCCGAGAAATGCGCACAACGACAGTAGATACGGGCCAAACGCATCCGGCAGACCGCCAAAAAACGAGCCGCCGACGATCGCAATCGCCGCGCCCAACGCCGCACCACTGGAAACACCGACCAACCCCGGATCGGCCAGCGGGTTGCGAAACAACCCCTGCATTGCCACGCCCGACAATGCCAGGACACCGCCCACGGCCAGCCCCAATAAGGTACGCGGCAAACGGATCTGCCCTAAAATCAGCTCTGCCTGCTCCAGGCCGTGAGCTTCAATCGGCGCCCCCAGCATGCGCAACGCAGCCTTCAGCGTATCCAGCAAAGGCAGGCTGACAGGCCCCAACGCCAATGAAAGCCAGGTTGCCAACAGACATAACAGCGCCAGCCCAATAAAGAGCGTTTTCGGTTTAACCAACGTCGTCATGGGGCAGGTTTAGCCTGGGACGGATAAAACCCGGCAGACAGCGTCACCAGGCTTTGCGGCAAGCGTGGCCCGAGCCCTCCCACCAGCAGGGTTGGGTCCAACTCAAACACCCGACTATTCTTGGCCGCCGGCGTGGAAGCCAAAATCGGGTTTTCCTTGAACAAGGCGGCCCGTGCGGCGTCACCGGTCAGCGCACGGTCAGCAAACACCAACACATCGGGGCTCAACCCCGCCAACGACTCCACCGAAAAGGGTTTGTAACCCGTATGGGTCGCCAGGTTTTTGCCGCCTGCCAGCTGCAACATCCAGTCGGCAGCCGTGTCTTTACCGGCGATCAGCGGTTTGCCACCCGCGTGACCGAGCAACAACAGCACGCCCGGTGCCTTTTGGGTGGATTGGGCCTTGGCAACCCAGGCTTTTTGCTGCTCAAGCGCCTGCTCATAGCCGGTAAACAATTCGTTGGCTCTGGCCTCACTGCCCAGCAACTTGCCCAAATGCTGAAGGTTCCCCTGCAACGTCGGTAAATCGGGCTGCGCCGAGAACATCTCGACCTGCACACCCGCTCCCCGAATCTGCGCCAGCACCGGCGGCGGGCCCATCTCTTCAGTGCCGACCAGAACCTGCGGGCGCAGGCTTAAAATACCTTCAGCCGACAACTGCCGTTGGTAGCCAATACTGGGCAACTTCGTGAGCGAATCAGGATGCTGACTGGTGGTATCGACGCCTACCAACTTCGACTCACCGCCCAGGGCCGTCACCCATTCCGATAGCGCCCCACCGGCACTGACCCAGCGTTGTGGCAGTTCAGAGGCTTGCGCCCCGGGATTGACCAGCAGTGAGGCAACGAGCGCAATAGCGCTGGTACTCAGGCGCATATCAGGGTTTCCTTCCAAGGGCAGGGCCACTCAAGCACTCACCGATGTGACAGATTAGACCCGTCTGGCATCGTACTGAGCGCCCAACCAGCTAACGGGCGAAGCCGGCATTTGATAATTGTTTGCATTTGCACGTCAAGGCACTTAAGGATTGAAATGAAGTTTCTCTGCTCCTCCGACACGCTCGCTCCCAACGCCAGCCTCGGTTTCGATATCGACGGTTGCAAGCTATTGGCCGTGCGCCGGGACGGCGTTGCCTACTTCTATCTCAACCGTTGCCCCCATCGCGGCATCCCGCTGGAATGGCAACCTGATCACTTCCTCGACGCCAGTGCCAGCCTGATTCAGTGCGCAACCCATGGCGCGCTGTTCCTGATCGAAAACGGCGAATGCATTGCCGGGCCGTGTGCAGGCCAAAGCCTCAAAGCCTTGCATGGCCGCGAAGACGCGCAAGGCCTGTGGGTTGAACTCTAGTCGCCGATCAGCACTTCCAAACGGCGGTCGACGTAAATTTCCTCAGGCGTGACCTGCACACCATAAGCCAGCACCTCCACGCCGGCCGCCTTGGCCTCACGCAACGCAGCAGCGTAACCAGCATCAATTTCCACGGCCGGGCGCACGGCCTCGATACCCGACAGGTTGACGCAATACAGCTGCACCGCCCGCACGCCGTCGCGGGCCAGGTGCGCCAACTCACGCAAGTGCTTGGCGCCTCGCTGTGTCACCGCATCGGGGAAGGCCGCCACTGCCGAGCCATCGAAACCCAGGGTTACACTTTTAACTTCCACGTACGCCGCGCCCTGCGGGTATTCCAGGCGAAAGTCGATGCGGCTTTTTTCCTGGCCGTAAGGCACTTCACGTTTCAGCGCGGTAAAGCCATTGAGCTCAGTAATAACCCCGGCGCGCAGTGCCTCCTCAACCAACTGATTCGCGCGTGCCGTATTGACGCACGCCAGTCGGCCCTGCGGCGTTTCGGCAATTTCCCAGGTGCCCGGCAACTTGCGCTTGGGGTCGTCGGAACGACTGAACCAGACCTGGCCACCCTCCACCATGCAATTGAGCATCGAACCGGTGTTCGGGCAGTGAATAGTCAACAACTCGCTGGTAACCGTTTCGATATCCGTGAGAAAGCGCTTGTAGCGGCGAATCAGCCGCCCTTCTTCGAGGGGAGGATGAAAGCGCATCAGCCTTGCCAACTCCGCAGGCCACGCGCAATCCGGTCCACCGCTTCTTGTAGGCGATCAAGGTTTTGCGTGTAGGCGAAACGCACATGGTGACCGGCTTTATAGCGACCGAAGTCCAGCCCTGGGGTAAAAGCCACATGTTCGGTTTCGAGGAAATGACGGCAGAACGCGAAGGCATCGCCGCCAAACGCGCTGATATCGGCATACAAGTAGAACGCACCTTCCGGTTCCACGGCGATGCCGAACCCCAGCTCGCGCAAGGCGGGTAACAGGAAGTCACGCCGGCGACCGAACTCGGCGCGGCGCTCTTCCAGAATGCTCAGGGTCTGCGGGGCAAAACAGGCCAACGCTGCGTACTGGGCCATGCTCGGTGCACTGATGTAGAGGTTTTGTGCGAGCTTCTCCAATTCGCTCACCGCATCCGGCGGCGCCACCAGCCAGCCCAGGCGCCAGCCGGTCATGCCGAAATACTTCGAAAAACTATTCAAGACGAAGGCCTCGTCATCGACTTCCAGCACGCTGGCAGCATCAATGCCGTAGGTAAGGCCGTGATAAATCTCATCCACCACCAAGTGGCCGTTACGCGCCTTGATGGCACTCGACAACCCGGCCAACTCATCACGGGTGAGGACGGTGCCGGTGGGGTTTGCAGGGGAGGCGACCAATGCACCAACGCTGTCCTGGTCCCAATGCCTGGCAACCAGATCGGCGGTCAATTGGTAGCGCACTTCGGGGCCTACCGGCACCAGTTGCGCCGCGCCTTCCACCAGCCGCAAAAAGTGCCGGTTGCACGGGTAACCCGGGTCCGCCAGCAGCCAGTGCTTGCCTGGGTCCACCAGCAGGCTGCTTGCCAGCAATAGGGCGCCGGAGCCGCCGGGGGTAATCAGAATGCGCTCAGGATCGACGCTCAGCCCGTAGCGCTGCTGGTAAAAACCGCTGATGGCCTCGCGCAACTCCGGCACCCCACGTGCCGCGGTGTAGCGCGTCTTGCCGCTGGCCAGTGCGGCCTGGCCGGCCTGGATGATCGGTTCGGCCGTGGTGAAATCCGGCTCGCCGATTTCCAGGTGGATGACATCATGACCGGCTGCCTGCAGCTCGTTGGCTCGCGCCAGCAACGCCATGACATGAAAAGGTTCGATGGCGCGACTGCGCGCACTGTAGGGCTGAGCCATTAGCCTTCCTTAGACGGTGAGGACAAAGTTCGGATTCTACCGAACCCGCGACGTAAAACATGCTCTATTGCCTGCTCGGCCACTTGTGCGGCCGGGCAGGCGCGCGCAAAACGACTAAAATCAACATTCGAGGCCATGCATACCCCGCCATGGCGGGCTGTAGCAGTTTGCAACCCCGTGGCGATGGGCCTCGACAACCGGGAGTGGCGCACCCTGAATCTATCTGGTAAGTTCGCCCGCTTGCAGCCGCAGGGCCGGCAGGTGTCGGTGACGTTGCAATCCTGCGCAATGGATTAGAAGAGTGAGAGGCGGTCTATTCATGTCCACCCAAGCAAAGCAACAGCAGACTCAAGGCCTCAATGGCTTCGAACCTTACGTCGAAAAGAAAGGTGAGGAGTACATGGGCGAGCCCATGCGCGAGCACTTCACCAAAATCCTCAACAAGTGGAAACAGGACTTGATGCAGGAGGTTGACCGCACCGTTGACCATATGAAGGACGAAGCAGCCAACTTTCCGGACCCGGCCGACCGTGCCAGCCAGGAAGAAGAGTTCGCCCTCGAACTGCGCGCCCGTGATCGCGAGCGCAAGCTGATCAAGAAGATCGACAAGACGCTGCAACTGATCAAGGACGAAGAATACGGCTGGTGTGAATCCTGCGGCGTCGAGATTGGTATTCGTCGCCTGGAAGCCCGCCCGACTGCGGACCTGTGCGTAGACTGCAAGACCTTGGCTGAAATCAAGGAAAAACAGGTCGGCAAGTAACTCTGCCGGGCTGAACGAATGGGGCGTGCGAACGCCCCATTTTTGTTTCTGGAATTTACCGTTTTTCCAGTAGTATCCGGCCCATGACAGCCTCTACCTATATCGGGCGTTTCGCCCCCACGCCCAGCGGCCATTTGCATTTTGGCTCACTGGTTGCCGCCCTCGCCTCCTACCTCGATGCCCGCGCCAATCAAGGCCGCTGGCTGATGCGCATGGAAGACCTTGACCCACCCCGTGAGGAGCCCGGCGCCCAGGCCGCGATTCTCCATGCCCTGGAAAGCTATGGCTTCGAGTGGGATGGTGAACTGGTCCGACAAAGCGAGCGGCATGAGGCCTATGCCAAAGTACTGAACGATATGTTCAACCACGGCCTGGCGTACGCCTGCACCTGCTCGCGCAAACAGCTGGAGCCCTACCACGGGATCTACCCGGGGCTGTGCCGAAATGCGGGGCATGATCAGCAAGACGCGGCTATTCGCTTGCGTGTGCCTGAGCTGGAGTACCACTTTACCGACCGCGTACAGGGCGAATTCCGACAGCACTTGGGGCGCGATGTCGGCGATTTCGTCATCCGTCGCCGCGACGGCCTGTATGCCTATCAATTGGCCGTGGTACTCGACGACGCCTGGCAAGGTGTTACCGATATTGTCCGCGGCGCCGACCTGCTGGACTCCACACCGCGCCAGCTTTACCTGCAAGAACTCTTGGGGCTGCGCCAACCGCGCTACCTGCACGTGCCGCTGATCATCCAGCCGGACGGTCACAAGTTGGGCAAATCCTACCGTTCCCCGCCGTTGACACCCGACCAGGCTACGCCTCTGCTAGTGAGAGCCCTGCGCGCGCTCGGCCAACAACCCGGCAGCGAGCTGCTTCACGCCAGCCCACGGGAGCTGCTGGATTGGGGCATTGCGCAGTGGGATGCCGACCGGATCCCGCGCACACTCACACTGGCCGAAGCGCAATTGAGCTGAAGGCGCTTGCAGCTTCCCAGCCATCCGTTACCATCGCCGCAGTTTTTTACTCAGAGGCCAACATGTACATCTATCGATTGGTCCTGCTGCTGGTCGTCGGGATCTACCTGTTTTCCCCCGCCATCATGGATTGGTGGATCGACGCCACGGGCGCCTGGTACCGCCCCTATCTCCTGTGGCTGATCCTGATCGTCGTGACCTTCATCCTGCAGAGCCAAAAAGATGCCGATGAGCTTTAGCCTCACCCAGATGCTGCTGATCAGCGCCGCCTACCTGGCTGCGTTGTTCGGCGTCGCCTGGATCAGTGAGCGCGGAATGATTCCGCGGGCGATCATTCGCCATCCGTTGACGTACACCTTGTCCCTGGGCGTATACGCCAGCGCCTGGGCGTTTTATGGCACGGTGGGCCTGGCCTATCAGTACGGCTACGGCTTCCTTTCCAGCTACCTGGGGGTGTCCGGCGCATTCCTGCTGGCGCCGGTGCTGCTGTACCCGATCCTGAAAATCACCCGTACTTATCAGCTGTCGTCCCTTGCGGACCTGTTTGCCTTCCGCTTTCGCAGCACCTGGGCTGGCGCACTGACCACGATCTTCATGCTGATCGGCGTGCTGCCGCTACTGGCCCTGCAGATCCAGGCCGTGGCGGACTCCATCAGCATCCTCACCCGCGAGCCGGTGCAGCATCGCGTCGCCCTGGCCTTCTGTGCGCTGATTACGCTGTTCACGATTTTCTTTGGCTCACGCCATATCGCCACCCGCGAGAAACACGAAGGCCTGGTGTTTGCGATTGCGTTTGAGTCGGTCATCAAGCTGATCGCCATCGGCGGGGTCGGCCTCTATGCGCTGTATGGCGTATTCGACGGCCCGCAACAGCTGGAACTGTGGTTGCTGCAAAACCAGACCGCCCTCGCCGCCCTGCACACCCCGCTGCAGGAAGGCCCGTGGCGCACGCTGTTGCTGGTGTTCTTCGCCTCGGCAATCGTGATGCCGCACATGTACCACATGACGTTCACCGAGAACCTCAACCCGCGCTCACTGGTCAGCGCCAGCTGGGGCCTGCCGTTGTTCCTGCTGCTGATGAGCCTGGCGGTGCCACTGATTCTCTGGGCTGGCCTCAAGCTGGGCGCGACCACCAACCCTGAATACTTCACCCTCGGCGTCGGTATTGCCGCCAACAGCAAATCCCTGGCATTGCTGGCTTACGTCGGCGGTTTATCGGCGGCCAGCGGCTTGATCATCGTCACCACCCTCGCGCTTTCGGGCATGGCGCTCAATCACCTGGTGTTACCGCTTTACCAGCCGCCGGCTGAAGGCAATATCTACCGCTGGCTGAAGTGGACGCGGCGCGCGCTGATCGTCGCGATCATCATGGCCGGCTATGGTTTCTACCTGTTGCTGGGGGCCGGACAAGACCTGGCCAACCTCGGCATCGTCGCATTTGTCGCCACCTTGCAGTTCCTGCCCGGTGTGTTGTCGGTGCTCTACTGGCCGACCGCTAATCGCCGTGGCTTCATCGCCGGGCTGCTGGCCGGGATCCTGGTGTGGATTGTCACCATGCTGCTGCCGCTGGTCGGCAATCTGCAGGGTTTCTACATTCCGCTGTTGAACATGATCTACGTGCTGGACGACACCAGTTGGCACATGGCGGCCATTGCCTCCCTGGCAGCCAACGTGCTGATGTTCACCCTGATCTCGCTGTTCACTAACGCCAGCCCGGAAGAAACCAGCGCTGCCGAAGCCTGCGCGGTGGACAACGTGCGGCGCCCGCAGCGGCGCGAACTGCATGCCGCCTCACCCCAGGAGTTCGCCACCCAACTGGCCAAGCCGCTGGGCGCCAAGGCCGCACAGAAAGAAGTCGAACAGGCGCTGCGCGATCTGTACCTGCCGTTCGACGAGCGTCGCCCGTATGCACTGCGCCGGCTGCGTGACCGTATCGAAGCCAACCTGTCCGGCCTGATGGGGCCGAGCGTGTCTCAGGACATGGTCGAAACGTTCTTGCCCTACAAGGCCGGCGGCGAAAACTACGTCACCGAAGACATCCATTTCATCGAGAGCCGGCTGGAGGATTACCACTCACGCCTCACCGGTCTCGCCGCCGAACTTGATGCCCTGCGCCGCTATCACCGTCAAACCCTTCAGGAACTGCCGATGGGCGTGTGCTCCCTGGCCAAGGATCAAGAGATCCTGATGTGGAACAAAGCCATGGAAGAGCTGACCGGCATCGCCGCTCAGCGCGTGGTGGGTTCGCGCCTGAATACGCTGGCCGACCCGTGGAAAGAATTGCTGCAAGGTTTTATCAACCTGCCCGACGAGCACTTGCACAAGCAGCATCTGGCGCTCGACGGCCAGACCCGCTGGCTCAACCTGCACAAAGCCGCCATTGATGAACCACTGGCCCCCGGCAACAGTGGCCTGGTGCTGCTGGTGGAAGACCTGACCGAAACCCAGATGCTGGAAGACAAACTGGTGCATTCCGAACGCCTGGCAAGCATTGGCCGCCTGGCAGCGGGTGTCGCCCACGAGATTGGCAATCCGATTACCGGTATTGCCTGCCTGGCGCAAAACCTGCGGGAAGAGCGCGAAGAGGACGGTGAAATCACCGAAATCAGCGGGCAGATCCTTGAGCAGACCAAGCGCGTTTCGCGCATCGTGCAATCGCTGATGAGCTTTGCTCACGCGGGCGCTCATCAGAATCTGGACGAAGCGGTGTGCCTGGCCGAAGTGGCGCAGGATGCCATTGGGCTGCTGGCGTTGAACCGGCGCAATTTCGAAGTACAGTTCTTCAACCTGTGCGACCCGGACCATTGGGTCGACGGCGACTCCCAACGCTTGGCGCAGGTGCTGATCAACCTGCTTTCCAACGCCCGTGACGCCTCCCCGCCGCACAGCGCGGTACGCGTCAAGAGCGAAGCGTTCGAGCACACGGTCGATCTGATCGTGGAGGATGAAGGCAGCGGTATTCCACAGAACATCATGGACCGATTGTTCGAACCTTTCTTCACCACCAAGGACCCAGGTGAAGGTACCGGTCTGGGCCTTGCACTGGTCTATTCCATCGTTGAAGAGCATTATGGACAAATCACCATCGACAGCCCGGCTGACACAGAAAGCCAACGCGGCACCCGTATTCGGGTGACCTTGCCGCGTCATGTCGAAGCGACGTCCGCTGTGAACTGAGACCGTCGAGAGAATTGAATCAATGCCGCACATTTTGATCGTCGAAGACGAAACAATTATCCGCTCTGCCTTGCGTCGCCTGCTTGAACGTAATCAGTACCAGGTCAGCGAAGCCGGCTCGGTGCAGGAAGCCCAAGAGCGATTCAGCATTCCCACGTTCGACCTGATTGTCAGCGACCTGCGTCTGCCGGGCGCGCCGGGGACCGAGCTGATCAAGCTTGGCCAGGGCACGCCCGTGCTGATCATGACCAGCTACGCCAGCCTGCGTTCGGCAGTGGACTCGATGAAGATGGGTGCGGTGGACTACATCGCCAAGCCGTTCGACCACGACGAAATGCTCCAGGCCGTGGCCCGCATCCTGCGCGACCGCCAGTCGGCCAGCAGTGCACCGGCCGAACAGCGCCCCGCCGGCAAAGGCGCCAACGGCGCGGACAAGCCAGGCGTCGACAACAGCAACGGCGAAATCGGCATCATCGGTTCCTGCCCTCCGATGCAGGATCTGTACAGCAAGATCCGCAAGGTCGCGCCAACCGACTCCAATGTATTGATTCAGGGCGAATCGGGCACCGGTAAAGAACTGGTCGCCCGCGCCCTGCACAACCTGTCCAAGCGCGCCAAGGCGCCGATGATCTCGGTGAACTGCGCGGCGATCCCTGAATCCCTGATCGAGTCCGAACTGTTCGGCCACGAGAAAGGCGCGTTTACCGGCGCCAGCGCCGGGCGCGCAGGTTTGGTGGAAGCGGCGGACGGCGGCACCTTGTTCCTGGACGAAATCGGCGAACTGCCTTTGGAAGCACAGGCACGTTTGCTGCGCGTGCTACAGGAAGGCGAAATTCGCCGCGTAGGTTCGGTGCAATCGCAGAAGGTCGATGTTCGCCTGATCGCTGCGACCCACCGGGACCTGAAGAGCCTGGCCAAGATCGGCCAGTTCCGTGAAGACTTGTATTACCGCCTGCACGTGATCGCACTTAAGCTGCCGGCCCTGCGCGAGCGTGGCGCCGACGTCAACGAGATCGCCAGCGCCTTCCTGCTGCGCCAGAGCGCGCGCATCAACCGTACCGACCTCAAGTTTGCCCCGGACGCCGAGCAGGCGATTCGGCACTACTCGTGGCCAGGTAACGTGCGCGAGCTGGAGAATGCGGTCGAGCGCGCAGTGATTCTGTCGGAGAGCCCGGAGATTTCCGCCGAGCTGCTGGGCATCGATATCGAGCTCAGTGACCTGGAGGACGACGATTTCATCGGCCTGGCCCCGCAACAGGGCGGCGCCAGCAATACCAGCCATGAGCCGACTGAAGATTTGTCACTGGAAGACTACTTCCAGCACTTCGTCCTTGAGCATCAGGACCACATGACCGAGACCGAACTGGCGCGCAAGCTGGGCGTAAGCCGCAAGTGCCTGTGGGAACGGCGCCAGCGCCTGGGCATTCCACGGCGCAAGACCGGGGTTGCCAGCGAAAGTTGAGGGTGCGCCCTCACAGGTAACACCCTCAGATGTGAAAAAACTGTTACCGCTGAATTTTCACGTAACAAAAGCCGGGGCTTACGGTAACGAAGCCCCGGCTTTTTTTCGCCCTTCAAAAAGCCAAAACCACCTCAACCCCCCGGTTTTGCTGGGCGGCACAAAAGTTGGCACGCACCCTGCTATATGCTTAGTACAAAAACAATAACAAGCTTTGTACAAGACAATAAAAATAAGACGAATCGACTCACGCATAACAAAAACAACACGGCGGAGGCGCAGCTAACTGATTCTTTTGGAGAGGCGTTGCATTTGGGGCTTGCCCCGCAACCAGGCCGAGAACAACAAAAACTGCCCTAAGGCAGAGCCTGAACTGGTTGGATCATAGATCAGCAACACAGCGACCAAAGCAATCCGTTTGCTCTTGACTCCCGATTGGGAGTGTCATGAAGGTAAAAATTCATGGCGAGGGCGATCAACAAAAACAAGAAGCCCGCAATCAATAATAAAAAAAGAGCACGCAACTACTTCTGGGGGAGCTTCGGCTCCCCTTGTAGTTTCTGCGATTTGGCACCCGCCAACCCTTCTTTTAAGCTTCTGGCGCAAGCCTTGCAGCTTGTTCCTACACCATCCCTCGACTAAATGCTAGAATCCCGGCCCATCATGCGGTCATTCTTCGTTATGGCCGAACATTCCTTCAAACAGTGCATCCCATGCTGAAGAAGTTGTTCCAGTCATTCCGTTCCCCCTTGCGTCGTACGCAACACATTCGCAGCACGCCTGAAGTGCTTAACAGCAATCAGCATTCATTGCAGCGCGCTCAATTCAGCCGTTATGCGGTGAACATCGTCGAACGTTTGCAGAACGCCGGCTACCAGGCTTACCTGGTGGGCGGGTGCGTGCGCGACATGTTGCTCAACATAACGCCCAAGGATTTCGACGTCGCCACCAGTGCCACGCCGGAGCAAGTGCGTGCCGAATTCCGCAACGCGCGAATCATCGGCCGCCGCTTCAAATTGGTGCACATCCACTTTGGTCGCGAAATCATCGAGGTCGCGACCTTCCGCGCAGGCCATCCGCAAAACGATGAAGAGGAAGACACTAACCAATCTTCCCGCAACGAAAGCGGACGCATCCTGCGCGACAACGTGTACGGCACCCTGGAAGAAGATGCGCAACGCCGCGACTTCACCATCAATGCGCTGTATTACGACCCGGTCAGCGAGCGCATTCTGGATTACGCCAATGGCGTACACGACATTCGCAACAACCTGATCCGCTTGATCGGCGACCCGACGCAGCGCTACCAGGAAGACCCGGTACGCATGCTGCGCGCCGTACGGTTTGCCGCCAAGCTGAACTTCGGCATCGAAAAACACACCGCCGCGCCGATTCGCGAGCTGGCGCCGATGTTGCGTGAGATTCCGTCGGCACGTCTGTTTGAAGAAGTGCTCAAGCTGTTCCTGTCGGGCTATGCCGCCGACACGTTTGAAATGCTCGTCGACCTGCAGTTGTTCGATCCGTTGTTCCCGGCGAGCGCCGAGGCTCTGGAATACAACCCGACGTACACCCACACCCTGATCAGCGAAGCGTTGATCAACACCGACCTGCGCATCAAGCAGAACAAACCGGTGACCCCGGCGTTCCTGTTTGCCGCCTTGTTATGGCCGGCCCTGCCCAAACGCGTCCTGCGCCTGCAAGACCGTGGCATGCCGCCGATCCCGGCCATGCAGGAAGCCGCGCACGAACTGATTGCCGAGCAGTGCCAGCGCATCGCGATTCCAAAACGCTTCACCATGCCGATCCGCGAGATCTGGGACATGCAGGAACGCCTGCCGCGCCGCAGCGGCAAACGCGCCGATCTGCTGCTGGACAATCCGCGGTTCCGCGCCGGCTACGACTTCCTGTTGCTGCGCGAAAGCGCGGGGGAGCAGACCGACGGCCTGGGCGAATGGTGGACTGACTACCAGGATGCCAATGACAGCCAGCGTCGCGACATGATTCGTGACCTCGGCAGCAAAGGCGATGGCGCCGGCGAAGGCCCGAAGAAGCGTCGCCGCAGTGGTGGCAAGCGCAAACGCAGCGCCGTCGATGCATCGGGCGCCACAGGCGAATAAACGTGGACCGAATCTACATCGGCATGGGCAGCAATCTCGCGGCCCCGGACCAACAATTGCGCAGCGCCGTAGAGGCGTTAGCGTTATTGCCAGGCACCAGCGTCGCCGGCGTATCGGCGTTTTACCAAAGTGACTCTCTGCTCCCGGGCCAACCGCGCTACACCAATGCGGTCGCCGCCCTGGACAGCCGCCTCGCGCCCTTGGAGATGCTCGATGCGTTGCAAGCCATCGAAAACGACCAGGGCCGCGAGCGCCTTGAGCGCTGGGGCCCACGCACCCTGGATCTGGATATCCTGTTGTTCGGCGATCGCCTGATCGATGAACCGCGCCTCAAGGTCCCCCACTACCAGATGCACCTGCGGGCGTTCGTGTTGTACCCGCTGGCCGAACTGGCCCCCACCCACCTGCAACTGCCAAACGGCCAAACGCTCAGCGAACTGCTGGCAGCCTGCCCGTTCGTCGGCCTGGAACGCCTCCCGACTGCTTGATGCGATCCCTGTGGGAGCAGCTGGCTTGCCCGCGATCGCATCAACGCGGTGTGACGGATGTGCCGAGTCGTCTGCAGCGCCGGCAAGCCAGCGCCCACACTTGATCGCCGGCGTGACGCCAAGCGGCGTTCAACCTGCTGAATCGCGTCAGTAACAGCGGTAACACCGCACTCGTAACAATGCGGTAACACATCCAATTGACTTCCCGTGTCCTCATCACGACTATAGGCGTCCCGCTGCCGCCGACCCGGCGCTAAAGGGCGCAATCCAGGCCTTATAAGCACTGCTCTCAAGACAGTGCGCCTGTATAAACGAAGACTCACGCGCGTTACTCGCTGTTTCCAAGCGCCTGAACGAGGACCCTTTTCATGCCAGACATTACCCTGACCACCTTGCAGAGCCTGAAGCTCAAAGGTGAAAAAATCACCATGCTGACCTGCTACGACGCCACCTTCGCCCAGGCCTGCTGCCAGGCCGGCGTCGAGGTGCTACTGGTGGGTGACTCCCTGGGCATGGTTCTTCAAGGGAATGACAGTACCCTGCCCGTCACCACCGATGAACTCGCCTACCACACCGCCAGCGTGAAACGCGGTAACGACGGCGCCTTCATCATCGCCGACCTGCCGTTCATGAGTTACGCCACGGTCGAGCAGACCTTTCAAAACGCCGGCAAACTGATGCAAGCCGGTGCGCACATGATCAAAGTGGAAGGCGCCGTATGGCTCGCCGAGTCGATCCGACTGCTGGCTGAGCGCGGCGTACCCGTGTGTGTGCACATGGGCCTGACCCCGCAGTCGGTCAACCTGCTTGGCGGCTATAAAGTACAAGGTCGCAATGAAGCCCAGGCGCGCCAGATGCGTGCGGACGCCATCGCCCTGGAACAAGCAGGTGCGGCGATGATTCTGCTGGAGTGCGTGCCGAGCGAACTGGCGGCGGAAATCACCCAGGCCGTCAAAGTGCCGGTGATCGGCATTGGCGCAGGTTCCGCCACCGACGGCCAGGTGCTGGTGATGCACGACATGCTCGGCCTGTCGTTGACCGGCCGTGCGCCGAAGTTCGTGAAAAACTTTATGGCCGGCCAGGACAGCATCCAGGCAGCATTGAGCGCTTACGTGGACGAAGTCAAAGCCGTTTCTTTCCCAGGCGTCGAACACGGATTCTCTGCATGAACACCGTTAAAACAGTACGAGAGCTGCGCGCCGCCGTCGCTCACGCGCGCAGTGCCGGCAAGCGCATTGGCTTTGTGCCCACCATGGGTAACCTGCACAGCGGCCACGCCACTCTGGTGACCAAGGCCGCGCAGCAATCGGACTTCGTGGTGGCGAGCATTTTCGTCAACCCGCTGCAGTTCGGTGCCGGCGAAGACCTGGACAAATACCCGCGCACACTGGCTGCCGACCAGGAAAAGCTGCTGCAAGCCGGTTGCAACCTGCTGTTCGCGCCGACCGTCGAAGAAATGTACCCCGGCGGCATGACCGGCCAGACCCGCGTGAGTGTCCCGCAGCTGTCCGAAGGCCTCTGCGGCGCCAGTCGCCCAGGGCATTTCGAAGGTGTGGCCACGGTGGTCAGCAAACTGTTCAACATGGTCCAGCCGGACATGGCCGTGTTTGGCCAGAAGGATTACCAGCAACTGGCGGTTATTCGCGCCATGGTCCATGACCTGAACATGCCGATCCAGATCATCGGCGAGCCAACCGTACGTGCCGCCGACGGCCTCGCGCTGTCATCGCGCAACGGTTACCTCACCGAAGAACAGCGCGCCATCGCGCCCGTGCTGTACCGCAGCCTCAGCCAGATCGCTGCCGCCATCAAGGGCGGTGACCACGATTTCGCCAAGCTGCGCGCCGAGCAGATCCAGCACATCGAAGCGGCCGGTTTGCGCATGGATTACCTGGAAGTGCGCCAAGGCGTGCACCTGCGTGCGGCCACGCCTGAAGACCGTGATGTCGTGATCCTGGTAGCCGCGTATTTGGGCGCTACGCGCCTGATCGATAACTTGCACTTGAATCTGGCCTGACCAACCCGGCCTTTCCCCCTGAAAAACCGCTAAACAGTTGCCCTCCCTGCTGTGCCGGTATAAAAAAGTACCGGCTACAGCGCAGACAAAGCCAAGACATATCGACACGCTAGGTTTAATGTAATCGCCCTGCGCCATAGTTGGCGCTGACCGGAGCTCAACGCCTGATGAAAGACTGGACGTTCCGGATTTAGAAGTGTCCTAAAGGCAAGTCCCCGTAATAAAAAGGAAACCCGCAGCGATGGCGTACTACCGCACTCCTCATGACGTTACCGCTCTGCCCGCTTGGCAAGCGCTCAACCAACACCGCCTCGCCATGCAGGATTTCAGCATGCGCGAAGCGTTTGATGCCGATCCCCAGCGCTTTTCCCAATTCACCTTGAGCAGCTGCGGGCTGTTCCTCGATTACTCGAAAAACCTGATCACCAGCGAAACCCGTGACCTGCTGGTGGCCCTGGCCAAGGAAGTCGACCTTAAAGGCGCGATCGAAGCGCTGTATGCCGGCGAACCGGTTAACTCCTCCGAAGGCCGCCCGGCCCTGCACACCGCCCTGCGCCGCCCAGTCGGCGACAAGCTGTCGGTCAATGGCGTGAACATCATGCCGGATGTGCACAAGGTGCTGAACCAGATTACCGACCTCGTCGGCCGTATCCACGATGGCCTGTGGCGTGGCTACACCGAAAAGCCGATCACTGACGTGGTGAACATCGGTATCGGTGGCTCGTTCCTGGGCCCGGAGCTGGTCTCCGAGGCGCTGCTGTCCTACGCCCACAAAGGCGTGCGTTGCCATTACCTGGCAAACATCGACGGCAGTGAGTTCCACGAACTGACCCAGAAGCTGCGCGCCGAGACCACGCTGTTTATCGTCTCGTCGAAGTCCTTCAACACCCTGGAAACCCTGAAAAACGCCCAGGCGGCACGCGCCTGGTACCTGGCCCAGGGCGGTTCCGAAGCCGAGCTGTACCGCCACTTCATCGCCGTATCGAGCAACAACGCGGCGGCGGTCGCTTTCGGTATCCGCGAAGAAAACATTTTCCCGATGTGGGACTGGGTCGGTGGCCGTTACTCGCTGTGGTCCGCCATTGGCTTGCCAATTGCCCTGGCCATTGGCATGTCCAACTTCAAGGAACTGCTGTCTGGTGCCTACACCATGGACCAGCATTTCCAGAATGCTCCGTTCGAAGCCAACATGCCGGTGCTGCTGGGTCTGCTGGGCGTGTGGTACGGCAACTTCTGGGGTGCGCAGAGCCACGCGATCCTGCCGTACGACCACTACCTGCGTAACATCACCAAGCACTTGCAACAGCTGGACATGGAATCCAACGGCAAGAGCGTGCGCCAGGACGGCACGCCAGTGTCCACCGACACCGGCCCGGTTATCTGGGGCGGCGTCGGTTGCAACGGTCAGCACGCTTACCACCAGTTGCTGCACCAAGGGACCCAACTGATTCCGGCCGACTTTATCGTGCCGATCGTCAGCTTCAACCCAGTGTCCGACCACCACCAGTGGCTGTTCGCCAACTGCCTGTCGCAAAGCCAGGCATTGATGCTCGGCAAGACACGCAGTGAAGCCGAAGCCGAACTGCGCGAGAAGGGCATTGCGGAAGATGAAGTGCAGAAGCTGGCCCCGCACAAGGTGATCCCGGGCAACCGCCCGAGCAACACCCTCGTGGTCGAACGCATCAGCCCGCGTCGCCTCGGCGCACTGGTGGCCATGTATGAACACAAAGTGTTCGTGCAGAGCGTGATCTGGGGCATCAACGCCTTCGACCAATGGGGCGTGGAGCTGGGCAAAGAGCTGGGCAAAGGCGTGTACAACCGTCTGACCGGCGCCGAAGAAACCTCGGCCGAGGATGCTTCGACCCAAGGCCTGATCAACTACTTCCGCGGTCGTCACCGCGGCTGATCCAGGTATCGCGAGGCCAACGTCCGTTTGGACGTTGGCCTTGAACCCTCCCCTCAGTGCGTGCATCTTTATGACTTGTCCCGAAAACAAGAATAAGGACCGCTCATGTTCGATATCAGCACATTCCCCACCGCCGATGCCGTGCGCCGGGCGGCGCAGCTTAATCAAGAAGACTACCAACGCCTCTATCGCCAATCGATCGAGCAACCCGAGATCTTCTGGGCCGAACAGGCCAAGCGCTTTCTCCACTGGATGACCCCGTGGCATACCGTTCAACACTCGGACATCAACACCGGCGCAGCCCAATGGTTTGCCGGCGGCCAACTGAACGTCAGCTACAACTGCATCGACCGTCACCTGGCGCAACGCGCTGACCAGCCAGCGTTCATCTGGGAAGGCGACGATCCTGCAACGTCTTCCAAAATCACCTACCGCCAACTCCACCAAAACGTCAGCCGCTTGGCCAATGTGCTGAAAAGTCGTGGCGTGAAGAAAGGCGACCGGGTGTGCATCTACATGCCGATGATCCCGGAAGCCGCCTACGCAATGCTCGCCTGCACACGCATTGGCGCCGTGCATTCGGTGGTGTTTGGCGGGTTCTCGCCGGACGCCTTGCGCGATCGCATTCTCGATGCCGACTGCCGCACGGTCATCACCGCTGACGAAGGTGTACGCGGTGGCAAGCCGGTGGCCTTGAAAAAAAATGTCGACAAGGCCCTGGCCAGTTGCCCGAACGTCAGCACGGTAGTCGTGGTGGAGCGCACCGGTGCGGACATTACCTGGGTAAAAGACCGCGACCTCAAGTATCAACAGGCCCTCGAGGCCGCCAGCGACGACTGCCCGCCGGAGCCAATGGACGCCGAAGACCCGTTGTTCATCCTCTACACCTCCGGCAGCACCGGCAAACCCAAGGGCGTGTTGCACACCACGGGCGGCTACCTGCTGCAAGCCGCGATGACCTTCAAGTACGTGCTGGATTATCGCGACGGCGAAGTATTCTGGTGCACCGCCGATGTAGGCTGGGTCACCGGCCACAGCTATATCGTCTACGGCCCGCTGGCCAATGGCGCCACTTCGCTGATATTCGAAGGCGTGCCGAGCTACCCGAGCAGCTCGCGTTTCTGGCAGGTGATCGACAAGCACAACGTCAATATCTTCTACACCGCGCCCACCGCACTGCGCGCCCTGATGCGTGAGGGCCACGGCCCACTGGAGAGCACCTCGCGCGCCAGCCTGCGCCTGTTGGGCAGCGTCGGCGAGCCGATAAACCCGGAAGCCTGGGACTGGTATTTCAACGCCGTGGGCGAGCAGCGTTGCCCGATCGTCGACACCTGGTGGCAGACCGAAACCGGCGGCATCATGCTCAGCCCGCTGGTCAGCGCCCAACGGATCAAACCGGGTTGCGCAACCCAGCCGATGTTTGGCGTACAGCCTGTGTTGCTCGACGAACAAGGCAAGGAATTGAGCGGCGCCGGCAGTGGCGTACTTGCCATCAAAGCCAGCTGGCCTGGGCAAATCCGCAGCATCTACGGCGACCCGCAGCGCATGATCGACACCTATTTCAAACCCTACCCCGGCTACTACTTCACCGGCGACGGCGCACGGCGCGATGAGGACGGTGACTACTGGATCACCGGGCGCATCGATGATGTTATTAACGTGTCCGGCCACCGTATCGGCACCGCCGAAGTGGAAAGCGCGCTGGTGCTGCATGACCAAGTGGCCGAAGCCGCCGTGGTCGGCTACCCCCACGACGTTAAAGGCCAAGGGATTTACGCCTTTGTCACCCCCATGAATGGGGTCGAACCCAACGACGCGCTGAAAAAGCACCTGCTTGATTTGGTCAGCCAGGAAATCGGCAGCTTTGCCAAGCCGGACCTGATCCAATGGGCACCCGCCTTGCCGAAAACCCGTTCCGGCAAGATCATGCGACGGATTTTGCGCAAAATTGCCTGCAACGAACTGGACAGCCTCGGCGACACCTCAACCCTGGCTGACCCCAGTGTCGTAGACGGTCTGATCGACAAACGCCTGAATCGATAGGAACCCCCGCGTCGCCATGGAATTTATCCGCAGCCGCATCGAAACCCAGCTGATGAGCCTCACCGGTCTTTCATTGGGCCAGTTGGACCTGGAAAACCCCAAGGGCGACCCAGGCCTGTTCGGACCGGACTCGGTCAGCTGGCAAGTCCATGGCGACTTCAGCAGCATGCTCATCGGCGGCATCAGCGCGTTGATGCTGCAAGCCTTGCACCCGCTGGCCCTGGCCGGTGTGTGGGACCACTCCAACTTTCGCCAGGACATGCTCGGACGCTTGCGGCGGACCTCACAGTTTATTTCCGGCACCACGTTCGGTTCGCGCAAGGACGCCGAATGGCTGATTGAGAAAGTGCGCACCATCCACCTGCAAGTGGTCGGGCACGCTCCGGACGGCCGAGCCTATGCGGCCAGCGACCCAGAGCTGCTGACCTGGGTGCATGTGGCGGAAGTCAGCAACTTCCTCGCGGCGCACCTGCGTTATCGAAACCCGCACCTCAGCGGGCGGGATCAGGATCGCTACTACAGCGAAATCGCTTTGGTCGCCGAAAGGCTTGGCGCGCGACATGTTCCGCGCTCACGGCAGGAAATTTCGGATTATCTGGCGCGCATTCGTCCGCAATTGCTGTGCGACGAGCGTAGCCGCGAAGTGCTGCGCCTATTGGTCAATGCACCCGCCCCCAGCACATTGGCCAAACCCTTTGGCAGTTTGATGATGCAAGCAGGGATCGACCTGCTGCCGGACTGGGCCAGCACGATGCTCGAACAACACCAGAGCCCGCTGCAACGCCAGATGATCCGCGCCGGGGTCAAGCGCAGCGCGCCGTTGCTGCGTTGGGCGATGCGCAATGGTTCGGTACAACGCGCCCATCGGCGGATGGGGTTGATGTAGGCCAGCGCCTATAGCTGTTAAACTCCGCGCCCCCATTTACAGCAAGGCGCGCTCCATGACTCCCTTGAATCAGGCGCTGCGCGCCGCCCTCGACCACCGCCAAGACCTGATCAACGAGCTGCATGCCCAGGGCACCGACTGCTACCGGCTGTTCCATGGCAGCCAGGAAGGCGCCGGTGGCCTGACCATCGACCGTTATGGCCCGCAACTGCTGGTGCAAAGCTTCCATCAGTCCCTGCACACCGAGGAACTGCTGGACCTGTACCAACAGGTCAATCAGTTCATGGGCCTGGAATTGCAGCTGGTGTACAACGACCGTTCCCGTGGCAACTCGCGAATCGACCGCGAAGACACGGTATACCGCGCCGAACCCGCAGCCCTGGAAGACAAGGTCGGTCACGAATGGGGACTCAATTACCGTGTACGTGGGCGCCACGCCGGGCAGGACCCGTTGCTGTTCCTGGATTTGCGCAACACCCGTGGTTGGGTCAAGCACCACAGCGCCGGCAAAAGCGTACTCAACCTGTTCGCCTACACCTGTGGCGTAGGCTTGAGCGCGGCAGCCGGTGGCGCACGCGAGGTGTGCAACCTGGACTTCGCCGAGGGCAACCTGGCGGTCGGTCGCGAAAACGGCTTGCTCAACCCGCACTTGCCGACCATGGACTTTGTGCAGTCCGACTACTTCCCGGCAATTCGCCAACTGGCGGGTTTGCCGATCACCCAGCGGCGTGGCCAAAAGCTGCCGAGCTATCCGCGCCTTGAGCAACGCCAATATGACCTGGTACTGCTCGACCCTCCGGCCTGGGCCAAGAGCGCATTCGGCACCGTTGACCTGTTGCGCGACTACCAGAGCCTGCTCAAACCCGCGTTGCTGACGACCGCCGACAATGGCGTGCTGATCTGCTGCAACAACCTCGCAAAAGTCGGCATGGATGACTGGCGTGAACAAGTGCTGCGTTGCGCCGAAAAAGCCGGCCGCCCGGTACGCGACTGGCAAATCATCACGCCGGGGACGGACTTCCCGTCCCAGGACCAGCAGCCGCCCCTGAAAACACTGATGCTGCAGCTGTAAGACTTGTCTCAATAGACCCGCTTCTTCGGAACCGAAATCCCGTGCCATACTCCAAGGCACTCTCGTTCGACATAGATGGCGTCACCCATGCCCAAAGGATTGATTCGCGCCATAGGCGCCTTGTTGACTGCCCTTGCTCTGTACAGCTTGCTGGGCTTTTTGATTCTGCCGGGCATCGCCCTTCGTGTAGCCAACCAGCAACTGGCCAATTACGCCACGGTGCCGGCGCGGATCGAACGTATCGAGCTCAATCCGTTCAGCCTGGAGCTGACACTGTGGGGCTTGAAGATCGGCGAACCCGGCAAGGAACAGGTGGGTTTCGAGCGTCTTTACGCCAACCTGCAGATCGACAGTCTCTGGACGCGCGCCCTGCACCTGGCAGACGTACAACTGGACCAGCCCAAGACCGAACTGCTGTTCGATAAGTCCGGCCAACTGAATCTGGCGCAACTGTTCAAGCTGCCGCCGAGTGAGCCGACGCCGGCCGACCCGAATGCCAAACCTTTCCCGCTGCGTATCGACAGCATCAAGCTGGCCGGCGGTTATGTGCACTTCAAGGATCTGCGCCCGAGCGAGCCGATTGAGTTCCTCTACAACAAACTCGACTTCGAGCTGAAAAACCTCAGCACCTTGCCGGAAGACAATGCCGACATGACGCTGGTGGCTGCCGGCCCTGAAGGCGGGCAAATCGACTGGAAAGGCAACTTCAGCCTGGTGCCGATCACTTCCGAAGGCACGCTGAAAGTCACCGACGGTAAAATGAAAGCCTGGTGGCCGTATGTACGAGATGCCCTGCCATTGGTGCTTGAGAACGGTGTGCTGAATTTCAGCACCCACTACAAGTTCAGCCTGGCCAAAGAAACCGAGCTGAACCTGACCAACACGTCCGCCAGCATCGCGCCCTTTGCCATCAAGGCACCGGATGGCCGGCCATTGGTGCGACTGGAGCGCCTGGATGTCAGCGACACCACTGTCGACCTGGCCAAGCAGCAAGTGATTGTCGGCAAGATTCGCAGCAACAAGCTGGAAACCTGGGCGGCCCGCGAAGCCGACGGGCAACTGGATTGGCAAAAGCTGTTTGCCAGCCAACCGAGCAAACCGGCCAAGGCACCGGAACCCGCCACTGCGCCCGCCACTGCCGACTCGCCAAAAGCTGCACCGGCAGCCCCCAGCAAACCCTGGCAAGTGCTGCTCAAAGACGTGCAACTGCGTAACTATCAGGTACACCTGGCTGACCGTCAGGCCAAACCTGCGGTCGCCCTGGAGCTGGGCCCGTTGAATGTCGATGTGCAGAACTTCGACAGCCTCAACCAGAAGCCCTTTAACCTGAAAGTCGACACCGGGCTGGGCAAGCAAGGCAAGATCCAGGCGGTCGGCGAGGTCAACCTCAGCCCGGTCAGCGCCAAACTGAAAGTGAATACTCAGGATATCGACCTGCGGGTTGCCCAATCCTATATCAGCCCGTTTATTCGCCTGGAACTGCGCAGCGGCATGTTGGGCAGCAATCTGGATGTAAACCTGAAAAACACGGACCCACTGGCCTTTCAGGTCACCGGCAGTGCCCAGGTCGATCAATTACATACCCTGGACACCCTCAAGAACCGCGACTTCGTCAAATGGCAGCGCCTGATGCTGGAGGGCGTGAACTATCAGCACGGCGATAGCCTGTCGATCGACAAGGTCAACCTGCTGCAGCCTTACGCACGTTTCATGATCAACGATGACCGCACCACCAACATCGATGACTTGCTGATCCCGCAACCGGCCGACACTGGCAACAAGACGGCAGCCAAGCCGGCGGCCAGCAAAGAGAAGCCACTGGGCATTCACATTGGGCAGGTTGCAATCAATGACGGCTCGGCCAACTTCGCCGACTTCAGCCTCACGCCCAACTTTGCCACTGCCATTCAACAACTCAACGGGAAGATTGGCACCATTGACAGCCGCCAGGCCAAACCGGCGAGCGTCGACATCAACGGTAAGGTAGATCGCTACGCCCCGGTGACCATCAAGGGCAGCGTCAACCCATTTGACCCGATGGCGGCGCTGGATATCGCCACCAGCTTCAAACGCGTTGAACTCACGACATTGACGCCGTACTCCGGCAAGTTCGCGGGCTTTCGCATCCGCAAGGGGCGCCTCAACCTCGACCTGCACTATGTCATCACCAAAGGCCAATTGAAGGCCGAAAACAAGGTGGTGGTCGAACAGCTGCAATTGGGTGAGAAGGTCGACAGTGCCGATGCCGTGGACTTGCCGATTCGCCTGGCAATCGCCCTGCTCAAGGACTCTGACGGCAAGATCTCCATCGAACTGCCGGTAACTGGCGACCTGAATAACCCACAATTCAGCGTGATGCCGATTGTGTGGCAGACCCTGCGCAACCTGGTCGTACGCGCGGCAACGGCGCCGTTCAAGTTTATCGGCGGGCTGGTAAGCGGTGGCGGCTCGGAAGACCTGGGTAATGTGTCGTTCGCCGCCGGTTCCAGTGAGTTGAACAAAGACGCCGAAGGCGCCCTGAATACCCTGGCCAAGGCGCTGAAAGAGCGCCCTACCCTGCGCCTGGAAATCGAAGGCACGGCGGCTGCCAGCAGCGATGGGCCATTCCTGGCCGCAGAACGTCTGGAGCGTGAATACCAGTACAACTACTACAAGATCCTGCAGCGCCGTGGTGACAAGGTTCCAGCCCAGGCCTCGCTGCTGGTTGTACCGGAGAAAGAAAAAGCACCGTTGCTCGAAGGCATCTACCGTACTCGCCTGAAACAACAGCCACCGGCAGAATGGAAGGACCTGAGCAGCGATGATCGCACTGCGAAGCTCAAGGATGGCTTGATCAAGTTCTGGAGCGCCAGTGACGTGCTGCTGCGCCAGTTGGGCCAGGACCGGGCCAGCACCATCAAGGACTACTTGGTGGACAAGGGTAAACTGGAAGATGACCGGGTTTACTTCATTGACGCCAACCTGGGGCAGGCAGAGAAGGATGGTCGTGTGGTAACGCCGATGCATCTGGATGCCGAGTAACGCCTGAGCGACATCATCCGAATGTGGGAGCTGGCTTGCCTGCGATAGCATCACCTCGGTTCAACTGAACGACCGAGGTGCCTGCATCGCGGGCAAGCCAGCTCCCACGTTCATGTTTGTCGGGCTGGTTTTATTCCAGCCCACAATAGAACAGGCCCCGACACAAGTGCCGGGGCCTGTAATGACCACATCCGTGTGGTCGGTCGCATGAACTCAAGAGGTGCACCGGGTGGATATCTAGCTCACCCTGAGCCGCCGCCGCCCAGTTCAGACGAAAAGTTGAGCGTTACTCTGCTTTCAGGCCATCAGCCGATACAGCTTTAACGCCTTTGATTTGCTTGGCGATATTCACTGCGGTAGTTTTCTGAGCTTCAGTCACTGCGGCCGACGAAGACAGGGACACTACACCCTTATTGGTTTCGACTTTGATGTCGGTGCCAGGAATGCCTTTCTCGGTAACCAGGTCAGCTTTCACTTTGGTGGTGATCCAGGTGTCCGAGGTGGTCTCTTTTGCGCCAGCAGCGGCGCTTTTGGTTTTGTCGACGTTGTCTGCTTTGGTCGCGCCACCCGCCATCAGGCCGTCAGCGGACACGGCAGTAACGCCTTTGATTTTCTTGGTGATCGCTACAGCAGTGGCTTTCTGGGCATCAGAAATAGCGACTGTCGAGGACAGGGAAACCACACCTTTGTTGGTTTCTACCTTGATGTCCGAGCCAGGAATACCTTTTTCAGTCAGCAGATCGGCTTTGACTTTGGTGGTGATCCAAGTGTCCGAGGTGGACTCTTTGGCTTTGGTCATTTCGCCAGCGGCCAGGGTCATTGGCGCTTGGGAAGTCTGAGCAAAGGCCACGTTAGCACCCATGGCCAGGGTCAGAGCGGTAGCAGTAGCGAGAGCGAACTTCTTCATACGAGTAACTCCTGTTTTATTGAAAGTCTGCAGTGTGTGAACGTTGATGCTGCAGCGTTAACAGGGTTATTGCAGGCACTGTGCCAAGTCCTGCAACCGGATATTTTCCTTATAAAACAATAACTTAAAAAAACAGACGATTCGCGGAATCGTGCAAGTTGCATGAAACTGATCGTGCCTGCGTGCAAGTTGCGGCTTTTTTGAATTAACTAAGCGACTGATTTCCCGACATTTTCCTGCGCGCATAAAAAAAGGACTCCGAAGAGTCCTTTTTCAGCTTAGAGCAAAGGGGTAATTAAACGCCCGAAGCCTTGGCTGCTGCTACGTCCTTGATGGACAGCTTGATACGGCCGCGGTTATCCACGTCCAGTACCAACACTTCCACTTCCTGGCCTTCTTTCAGAATGTCGGTCACTTTCTCAACACGAGCGTCGCTCAGCATGGAGATGTGAACCAGACCGTCTTTGCCCGGCAGGATGTTGACGAATGCGCCGAAGTCGACGATGCGCTCAACTTTACCGACGTAGATCTTGCCGATCTCGGCCTCAGCGGTGATACCCAGAACGCGCTGACGTGCAGCTTCTGCAGCTTCCTTGGTTTCGCCGAAGATCTTGATCGAGCCGTCGTCTTCGATGTCGATCGAAGCCTTGGTCTCTTCACAGATCGCACGAATGGTCGCGCCGCCTTTACCGATAACATCACGGATTTTGTCGGTGTCGATTTTCATCGCGATCATGGTCGGAGCATTTTCCGACAGTTCGGTACGGGACTGACCAATGATCTGGTTCATCTGACCGAGGATGTTCAGGCGCGCTTCCAGGGCTTGGCCCAGAGCGATTTCCATGATTTCTTCGGTGATGCCCTTGATCTTGATGTCCATCTGCAGCGCGGTAACACCTTTGGCGGTACCGGCTACTTTGAAGTCCATGTCGCCCAGGTGGTCTTCGTCGCCCAGGATGTCGGTCAGGATGGCGAACTTCTCGCCTTCTTTAACCAGACCCATGGCGATACCGGCAACCGGTGCCTTCATCGGGACACCAGCATCCATCAACGCCAGGGAAGCACCGCAGACCGAAGCCATGGAGCTGGAGCCGTTGGACTCAGTGATTTCCGACACAACACGGATGGTGTAAGGGAACACGTCAGCAGCAGGCAGCATGGCTGCAATCGAACGACGAGCCAGACGGCCGTGACCGATTTCGCGACGACCAGCACCACCCATGCGACCACACTCACCAACCGAGAACGGAGGGAAGTTGTAGTGCAGCATGAACGGGTCTTTTTTCTCGCCTTCCAGGGTGTCCAGCAACTGTGCGTCACGGGCAGTACCCAGGGTTGCGACGACCAGAGCCTGAGTTTCACCGCGGGTGAAGAGCGCCGAACCGTGAGTCTTCGGCAGAACACCCACTTCGATGTTCAGCGGACGTACGGTGCGGGTGTCGCGGCCGTCGATACGTGGCTTGCCGTTAACGATGTTTTCGCGAACGGTGCGGTATTCGATTTCACCGAATGCAGCTTTGACGTCGCTGGAGGAAGGCTGGCCTTCTTCACCGGACAGCTTGGCCACAACCTGATCCTTCAGCTCGCCCAGGCGAGCATAACGGTCGGCCTTGACGGTGATGGTGTAGGCATCGGAGATCGCTGCGCCGAACTCGGAGCGGATAGCGCCCAGCAGTTCAGTCGCTTCAGCTTGTGGAGCCCAGGTCCAGGTTGGCTTGGCGGCTTCAGCAGCGAGTTCTTTAACAGCGTTGATTACAACCTGGAACTCATCGTGAGCAAACAGTACCGCGCCCAGCATCTGGTCTTCGGTCAGCTCTTTGGCTTCCGATTCAACCATCAACACAGCTTCCGAAGTACCGGCAACGACCATGTCCAGGCTCGAAGCTTTCTGTTGTTCGTAAGTCGGGTTCAGCAGGTAGCCGGTGCTTTCGTGGAACGCAACACGGGCAGCGCCGATTGGACCATCGAAAGGAATACCGGAAATGGCCAGGGCAGCCGAGGTACCGATCATCGCAGCGATGTCCGGATCGGTCTTCTTGCTGGTGGAAACGACGGTGCAGACAACCTGCACTTCGTTCATGAAGCCTTCTGGGAACAGCGGACGGATCGGACGGTCGATCAGTCGGGAAGTCAGGGTTTCTTTCTCGGAAGGACGGCCTTCGCGCTTGAAGAAACCGCCAGGGATCTTACCGGCAGCGTAAGTCTTTTCCTGGTAGTGAACGGACAGAGGGAAGAAGCCCTTGCTTGGGTCCGCGTGCTTGGCGCCAACAACAGTCACCAGTACGGTAACGTCGTCATCAACGGTGACCAGCACTGCGCCGGAAGCTTGACGGGCGATACGGCCTGTCTCGAGGGTAACGGTCGACTGACCGAACTGGAATTTTTTGATAACCGGGTTCACGGTGTCCTACCTTCTTTGTGGCTCTTGGGGAACTTGTCTTCTTGCGAAATTCTTGGGCAATGTCGGGAATCGGCCCGAGCCTGGTCCAGGGTAAAACGTGTATCCAGATAAAACTTGAGGCTGGGAGCCTGCCATGGGCCAGCGGGAATCCCACTGACACACGGCAGACAACCAACCTCTAGCGCAATCGCTTATTAGCGACGCAGACCCAGGCGACCGATCAGAGTCTGATAACGACCCAGATCCTTGCCTTTCAGGTAGTCCAGCAGCTTACGGCGCTGGTTTACCATGCGGATCAGACCACGACGGGAGTGGTGATCTTTACCGTTGGCCTTGAAGTGACCTTGCAGCTTGTTGATGTTGTGGGTCAGCAGTGCAACTTGCACTTCTGGCGAACCAGTGTCACCAACAGCTTGCTGATAGTCAGCAACGATTTGTGCTTTTTCTTGAACGTCGAGAGCCATGAGGCAATCCTTTTTTCAGGAAACCACCCAAAGGGCAGTTTCAACAGGCCAGGGACAAATCCCTGTATCTAAAAATGAGTGTTGACCGTGCCTGTTAACAGCCACACTCGTCCGGTCATTCTGACCGAATCAGTCGACGTGGCGCGATGCGCCCGTCTTCGCTCACTTCACCGATACCGATAAAGCGACCGTTATGATCTTGTACCCGCACCATACCGAACTTCGGAGCGTCCGGAGCGCGTACCGGCTGGCCGTTTAGCCAGTAGAACGCGCTGTGCTCCGAGAAGTGCAGCAATGGCCAGTCCAGCAAACCGCTGTCCGATGGCATCAGGAAGCGATCAACTGCTTCATTGCCGCCTTCGGCATGTACCGCTTCCAACTCTTCCAGCGTGACCGTCTGGGCAAGGCTGAAAGGCCCTGCCTGCGTGCGTCGCAGCTCTGCAACGTACGCGCCGCAACCGAGCTGTTCACCAATATCTTCCACCAGGGTACGGATATAGGTGCCTTTGCTGCAATCCACGGCCAAGCGGGCAGTGTCGCCCTCACAGGCGAGCAATTCCAAGCGAGCAATAGTAACAGAACGCGGTTCGCGCTCCACTACTTCGCCCGCACGTGCCAGCTTGTAAAGAGGCTGCCCATCACGCTTGAGCGCCGAGTACATCGGGGGTATCTGACTGATTTGCCCACGAAAACCGGGTAAAGCAGCTTCAATATCAGCACGACCAACGGTCACGTCGCGAACCTGCAAAACATCACCCTCGGCATCGGCCGTGGTGGTGGTCTTGCCCAGTTGCATCAGGGTTTCGTAACCCTTGTCGGAATCGAGCAGGTATTGCGAGAACTTGGTGGCTTCACCAAAGCACAACGGCAATACGCCGGTGGCCAAGGGATCGAGGCTGCCGGTATGCCCGGCCTTCTCGGCGTTGAGCAACCAGCGAACCTTCTGCAAAGCGGCATTGGAGGTAAAGCCAATGGGCTTGTCGAGCAGAATGATGCCGCTGACGTTGCGACGGATACGTTTGACCTGAGCCACCGCTTACTCCTTGGCGTCTTCAGGTGTGGACGGGTGCTGGCTGTCTTCCGCCACGGCGCGCTCGATCAGTGCCGACAGGTGCGCACCACGCACGACGCTTTCGTCGTAGTGGAAATGCAACTGAGGCACGCTGCGCAGCTTCATTTCACGGGCCAACTGCATGCGCAGGAAGCCTGCAGCCGAATTCAGCACCTTGATGCTTTGCGCGATTTCTTCGCTGCTGTCCTGCCCCATCACGGTGATGAAGATTTTCGCGTGACCAACGTCACGGCTCACTTCAACGGCGGTGATGGTGACCAGGCCAACGCGTGGGTCTTTGACTTCGCGACGGATCAGCTGGGCCAACTCGCGCTGCATTTGATCGCCGATACGCTGGGTACGGCTGTATTCTTTTGCCATGTCTTGTTACCTGTTACTGCCACACGGTGAAACCCGTGGGGTCTGAAAGCGGCAAACGCCCGGCCTGACAAAAGCCAGACCGGGCGTTGCGTTTAGAGTCCGTACGCTGCGCGGGGCATCTGCATGCCCACACGTTGCGTGGCTCCGGAAGTGCGCGAGTTAGAGGCTGCGAGCAACCTGAACCTTCTCGTAGACTTCGATCTTGTCGCCAGCCTTGACGTCGTTGTAGCTCTTGACGCCGATACCGCATTCCATGCCGGCACGTACTTCAGAAGCGTCATCCTTGAAGCGGCGCAGGGATTCCAGCTCGCCTTCGAAGATAACGATGTCTTCACGCAGTACACGGATTGGACGGTTACGGTGCACAGTGCCTTCGATAACCATACAGCCGGCAATCGCGCCGAATTTCGGCGAACGGAACACGTCACGGACCTCGGCAACACCCAGGATGTTCTCCCGGACGTCACTGCCAAGCATGCCGGTAAGGGCTTTCTTGACGTCTTCGATGATGTCGTAGATGACGTTGTAGTAACGCATGTCCAGGCCTTCCTGCTCGACGATCTTGCGAGCGCCAGCATCGGCACGCACGTTGAAACCGAACAGTACAGCGTTGGAAGCCAGTGCCAGGTTGGCGTCGGACTCGGTGATACCACCGACACCGCCACCGACAACACGCACTTGCACTTCGTCGTTACCCAGGCCGTTCAAGGCGCCGTTCAACGCTTCGAGAGAACCACGAACGTCAGATTTGAGGACGATGTTGAGCGTCTTCTTCTCTGCCTGACCCATGTTCTCAAAGATGTTTTCCAGCTTGCCGGCGTGAGCACGAGCCAGTTTGACTTCGCGGAACTTGCCTTGACGGAACAGAGCCACTTCACGGGCTTTCTTCTCGTCAGCAACTACGCTCATCTCGTCGCCAGCGTCCGGAGTACCGTCCAGGCCGAGGATCTCGACAGGGATGGAAGGACCGGCTTCTTTGATTGGCTTGCCGTTCTCGTCGAGCATGGCACGTACACGGCCATAGTTCGAACCGACCAGCACCATGTCGCCTTGGCGCAGGGTACCGTCTTGAACCAGTACGGTTGCAACCGGGCCACGACCTTTGTCGAGACGCGATTCAACCACAACGCCACGACCCGGGGCCGATGGAGTGGCTTTCAGTTCGAGTACTTCAGCTTGCAGCAGGACTGCTTCGAGCAGTTCGTCTACACCGGTACCGACTTTCGCCGAGACCGAGACAAACGGCGTATCACCGCCCCACTCTTCGGACGTCACGCCGTGAACCGACAGTTCGCTACGGATGCGATCAAGATCGGCGCCCGGCTTGTCGATTTTGTTCACTGCAACAACCAGTGGAACACCAGCAGCCTTGGCGTGCTGGACAGCTTCAATGGTCTGCGGCATCACGCCGTCGTCCGCTGCAACAACCAGGATCACGATGTCAGTCGCCTTGGCACCACGGGCACGCATTGCGGTAAACGCGGCGTGACCTGGGGTGTCGAGGAAAGTAACCATGCCGCGTTCGGTTTCAACGTGGTACGCGCCGATGTGCTGGGTGATACCGCCGGCTTCGCCAGCAGCTACCTTGGCACGACGAATGTAATCGAGCAGCGACGTCTTACCATGGTCAACGTGGCCCATTACGGTCACGACTGGCGCACGGGAGAACGTCTCACCTTCAAACTTCAAGGACTCGGCCAGGGAGTCTTCCAGAGCGGTATCGCTGACCAGGGTCACTTTGTGGCCCAGTTCTTCGGCTACCAGTTGAGCAGTTTCCTGATCAAGCACCTGGTTGATGGTTGCTGGAGTACCCAGTTTGAACATGAACTTGATGATTTCAGCAGCCTTGACCGACATCTGATTGGCGAGATCGCCAACAGTGATGGTCTCGCCGATCTGCACATCACGCACGACAGGGCCGGTTGGGCTCTGGAAACCGTGGGCGTTACGCTTTTTCAGCTTGGCCTTGCCGCGACCACCACGACGGAAGCCATCGCTTTCTTCGTCGGTAGTACGCGGGGCAACGCGTGGAGCAGGCGCTTTCTCTTTGACCGAGGCACGATGCGGAGCGTTTTTACGCTCGCCATCGCCACCACCACCGCGACGATTATTATCGTCGGCACGTGGTTTGTCCGGACGACGAGGTTCGTCACGCTTGCGAGCGTCAGCTGCAGGAGCAGGTGCAGCGGCAACCGGAGCGGCCTCACGCACAGCTTCAACAGGCGCGGCGACCGCCTCAGTGGCAGCAGGTTGCGCAGCAGCAGGCTGGCGACGCGCTTCTTCTTCGGCGCGACGCTTGGCTTCTTCTTCAGCCTTCTGACGAGCAGCATTTTCTACTGCGCGACGTTCTTCCAGTTCGCGTTTGCGCTCGGCTTCAATTTCTTCCGGGCTGCGCTGTACGAAGACTTTCTTCTTGCGTACTTCAACGCTGATGCTCTTGCTACCAGCAACACGCAGGGTGCTGGTGGTTTTGCGCTGCAATGTAATCTTGCGCGGTTCTTCCACTTTCGCCTTGTGGCTGCTCTTCAAGTGAGTCAGCAAAGACTGCTTCTCACTGTCGCTCACACCTTCATCGGCGGCGGTGTGCGGCAGACCTGCCTCACGCATCTGCTGCAACAGGCGCTCTACCGGTGTTTTGACCTCATCGGCCAGTTGTTTCACCGTGACTTGCGTCATGCACTTCTCTCCTCAGGCCGCGCCTAGTTACTCGAACCAATGGGCTCGGGCGGCCATGATCAACTTGCCGGCACGATCATCGTCAATGCCGTCGATGTCGAGCAGATCGTCAATAGACTGCTCGGCCAGGTCTTCGCGGGTAATTACGCCGCGCACCGCCAGTTCCATCGCCAAATCCTTGTCCATACCCTCAAGCGAGAGCAGGTCTTCGGCCGGATGGGCGTCTGCCAGCTTTTCCTCAGTAGCGATGGCTTTAGTCAACAAACGATCCTTGGCCCGAGCGCGAAGCTCGTTGACGGTGTCTTCGTCAAAGCCGTCGATGTTGAGCATTTCTTCCAACGGTACGTAGGCAATCTCTTCCAGGCTGGTGAAGCCTTCATCTACCAGCACCTGCGCCAGGTCTTCGTCGACTTCCAGCTCGTCGATGAAGTTGCGCAGGATGTCACCGGTTTCAGCTTGCTGCTTAGCCTGGATGTCCGATTCGGTCATCACGTTCAGGGTCCAACCGGTCAGTTGGCTGGCCAGACGCACGTTCTGACCACCACGACCAATGGCCTGAGCCAGATTGTCTGCGCCAACGGCGATGTCCATTGCATGGGCATCTTCGTCAACGATAATTGCCGCCACTTCAGCTGGCGACATGGCGTTGATCACGAACTGCGCCGGGTTATCGTCCCACAGGACGATGTCCACACGCTCACCGCCCAACTCGCCCGACACTGCCTGGACGCGCGAACCGCGCATACCAATGCAAGCACCTTGCGGGTCAATGCGTTTGTCCTTGGAGCGGACCGCGATCTTGGCGCGCGAACCCGGGTCGCGGGACGCAGCCATGACTTCGATCAGGCCTTCGGCGATTTCCGGCACTTCAATACGGAACAGCTCGATCAGCATTTCCGGCGCGGTACGCGACAGGATCAACTGAGGGCCGCGGTTCTCGGTGCGGATTTCCTTGAGCAGCGCACGCAGACGTACGCCAACCCGGAAGGTTTCGCGAGAGATGATGTCTTCGCGGGCCAGCAACGCTTCTGCGTTGTTACCCAGGTCGACGATCACGTTGTCGCGGGTGACTTTTTTCACGGTGCCGGAGATAATTTCACCCAGGCGCTCGCGATAAGCGTCAACGACTTGAGCGCGCTCGGCTTCGCGAACCTTCTGCACGATGACCTGCTTGGCGGTCTGTGCAGCAATACGGCCGAACTCGATCGATTCGATCTTTTCTTCGACGACATCACCTACCTGAGCGCCAGGGTGCGTTTCGGCAACCTTGCTCGGCCAGGTTTCGATGGCCGGATCATCAAGATCGGCTTCTTCGACGACCGTCCAGCGACGGAAAGTCTCATAGGCACCGGTGTGGCGGTTGATTTCCACACGCAGATCCACTTCGTCTTCAAAACGCTTTTTGGTAGCAGTGGCCAGGGCCAGCTCCAGCGCTTCAAAAATCACGTTTGCCGGTACGCCCTTTTCATTGGATACCGACTCAACAACCAGCAGTACTTCTTTGCTCATCGTACGCCTCGCCTTTCGCAAGCCATTGGATCCGCGGGATCCGCGTCTCAGTCAAAACTGGGAATAATGTTGGCCTTGTCGATCATATCGATCGGCAACAGGAATTCATGGTCTTCTACCTGCACCACGACATCCTGTTCTTCTACACCGCGCAGAAGGCCCTGAAAGTTGCGTCGCCCTTCGAACGGGGAGCGCAGCTTGATCTTCACTTGTTCACCGGCAAATTTTGCAAACTGATCAATAGTGAACAGTGGGCGTTCCATGCCTGGCGAGGAAACTTCGAGGGTATATTCAACGGAGATTGGATCTTCAACATCCAGGACACCGCTGATCTGACGGCTGACAATGGCACAATCGTCCACCAGCACACCGCCCTCTTTATCGATATAAACGCGCAACATTGAGTGGCGACCTTGAGCCGAAAACTCAATACCCCAGCATTCATAGCCTAGGGCCACGACCACCGGGGCCAACAAGGCCTGCAACTCTTCTAGCTTGCTCGACACCTGAACCCCCTCGTGCATGTATGTGCATGCTGTGCAAAATAAAAAAATGGGCGAAACGCCCATCCTTGAAACGCCGTCGAATAGCGGCGTTGAAAGTGTCCAGCTAACAAAAAGCCCCTTAAAAGGGGCTCCGCTAAAACTGGTTGCGGGGGCCGGATTTGAACCGACGACCTTCGGGTTATGAGCCCGACGAGCTACCAGACTGCTCCACCCCGCGACAAAGCTGGGGCGGAAGTATACGACCGATCCCTTACAGGGTCAATGTAACCTTCCACCTACAAGAAAGCCCGCAACAGCGGGCTCTCCTGATAATTGGTACCGAGAAGGGGACTCGAACCCCTACACCCTATGGGCACAACCACCTCAAGGTTGCGTGTCTACCAATTCCACCACCTCGGCAATACAGCGTTTACAACCCTTCTTACTTCTGCTCTTGAGCTGGAGGCACGTCAGTCGCTGGAGTAGCCGACTTTTGCTCTTGAAGCACCGGGACATCATCAGAAGCCGGTTTTGCTTTTGGTACTTCCAACACTGCTGGGTTTGGGAGACCTACTTGAGTCAGCACATGAGCTTTCTCTTTAGCAAAGTAACCTAACCCCAAGCTGGTTATGAAGAAACCGGCGGCAAGTATAGCAGTAAACTTACTAAGAAAGGTAGAGGAACCTTGGCTTCCGAACACAGTATTTGAAGCACCTGCACCGAAAGACGCACCAGCATCCGCACCTTTACCCTGTTGCAACAAAACCAGGGCAACTACGCCCAGGGCAGCCAACAGATGAAAAACGACTACGACTGTTTCCAGCATTTTTTCAGTTTCCCGCGGCGCGACAAATCGCACCGAACTCATCTGCATTCAGGGAAGCTCCACCAATGAGCCCCCCATCGATATCCGGCATGCCGAACAGTTCGACCGCATTGGCCGCCTTCACGCTGCCGCCGTATAGAAGCCGCACACCTTGCGCGACCTCAGAATTCTCTGCCGCCAACTGTGCGCGAATGGCTGCGTGCACATCCTGCGCCTGTTGCGGTGTAGCAGTCAGCCCGGTGCCAATGGCCCAGACCGGCTCGTAAGCAATTACTGCCTTTGCAAACGCACCAACACCCAGCTCCTCGATGATGCTGCCCAGCTGACGCGAGACAACTTCAAGAGTTTTACCCGATTCACGCTGCTCAAGGGTCTCCCCTATGCACAACACCGGAATCAAGCCACAAGCCTGTGCCGCTGCGAACTTGCGATTAAGTGTCCCATCACGCTCGCCCATCATCTGACGGCGCTCGGAGTGCCCGACAAGCACATAGGAACAACCCGCATCTACCAACTGACTCGGCGAAATTTCACCGGTCAAAGCACCTTGCATGGGCTCCACCGCAGAATTCTGCGCACCGACCTGAATCGACTTACCTTTCAAGCCATCAACCACTTGGTTGATATGCAAGCAAGGCGGGAAAACCGCAACATCAACACCGCTAGGCAAGGCCAAGTGACGAAGGCCATTGATCAGCTCAGCGACACTGGCGCGGGTACCGTGCATCTTCCAGTTACCAGCTACCATAGTGCGACGCATGCTGTACCCCGTCGGTCAAAGTGGGCGCAGATGTTACCCAACCACATCAACACTGGCAAGCCGAATTCAGGCGCAAATTTCAGTTACCAGTTTTGCCAGGTCTTCGGCATGGCCGCGAACCTGTGTTTCATCTTCACCTTCGACCATGACGCGCACCAGAGGCTCCGTGCCGGACTTGCGCAGTAACACCCGCCCACGCCCCGCCATTGCCAGGGTCACGCGCTCGCAGGCGTCTTTGACCGCAGGGTGCTCGATCGGGTTTTCGCCACCGGCAAAACGCACATTGAGCAAAACCTGCGGGCACTTACGAAGCGCCTGGCGCGCCTGAGCAAGGCTCTCCTCACGACGACGCAAGGACAGCAGCACCTGCAACGCGGCAATAATCGCATCGCCAGTCGTCGTGTGCTGGAAGCAAACCACATGCCCCGAGTTCTCACCGCCCACCTGCCAGTTACGCTCCAGCAGCTCGGCGATCACATAGCGGTCACCGACATTGGCGCGCACGAAGGGAATTCCAAGGTCTGCCAAGGCCAGTTCCAGCCCCAGGTTGCTCATCAGGGTGCCAACGACGCCGCCCTGTAACTTGTCACGCTCATGCAGGTCGCGAGCAATGATGAACAACAAATCATCGCCATCCACGATAGCCCCAGTGTGATCCACCATCAGCACACGATCGCCATCTCCGTCGAACGCAATACCAAGATCAGCATGCTCAGCCAGGACAGCCGCCTGCAACTGCTCCATATGGGTGGAGCCGCAGTTTTCGTTGATATTCAAACCATTCGGCTGAGCCGACAGCACCGTCACATCGGCGCCCAGCTCCTTGAATACACTCGGAGCCACTTTGTAGGTCGCACCATGGGCGCAATCGACAACAAGCTTCAGCCCGGCAAAATTGGTACTGGTCGGCACGCTGCTCTTGCAAAACTCGATGTAGCGGCCAGACGCATCGTTGATGCGCGAGACCTTGCCCAGCTTGCTGGACTCAACCACCGTCATCGGTGCATCCAGCAGCTCTTCGATCATCAGCTCGATTGCATCCGGCAGCTTGGTGCCCTGCCCCGAGAAAAACTTGATGCCATTGTCATCATGAGGGTTGTGCGAGGCACTGATCACGATACCGGCTTCAGCGTGGAAGGTACGCGTCAGGTACGCGATCGCCGGTGTCGGCATTGGCCCCAGCAGCATTACGTCAGCACCTGCGGCGGACAAGCCGGCCTCCAGCGCGGACTCAAACATGTAACCGGAAATACGGGTGTCCTTGCCCACCAGAATGCGGCAAGCGCCCATGCTGCGGAACGCCATGCCTGCCGCCCAACCCAGCTTGAGCATGAAATCAGGAGTAATCGGAAATTCGCCGACCCGACCACGGATACCGTCGGTGCCAAAATATTTTTTAGTCATAAGTGCTCCATCGTTCTTATTCGGCTGATTCTACCGCGGCAAGCATACGCACCACGTCGACAGTCTCGGCGACGTCATGCACACGCAAGATACGCGCGCCCTTGGTAACCGCAAGCGCTGCCAGAGCAAGGCCACCGTACAACCGCTCACCCACCGGACGATTCAATGCAAGCCCTATCATGCTCTTGCGCGAAACACCGACCAACAGGGGCCGACCAAGCGCATGCAAGGCTTCCATATGCTTGAACAGGCTTAAATTGTGCTGAAGGGTCTTGGCAAAGCCAAACCCGGGATCAAGGATGATCTTCTCGGCAGCGATTCCCACCTTGGCGCACTGAGCGATCCTTTCAGCAAGAAACCCACTCACTTCACCCACGAGATCGTCATAGTGCGGACTGTCTTGCATATTGCCGGGCTCGCCCAGCATATGCATCAGGCACACCGGCAGACCGGTTGCCGCTGCTGCATCCAGGGCACCGTCCCGCTGCAGGGAGCGCACATCGTTGATGAGCCCCGCCCCCAGGCGCGCTGTCTCGCGCATCACGGCCGGAGTGGATGTATCCACCGAAATGATCACATCCAGCTCGCGAGCAATGCGCTCGACGACCGGCGCCACTCGCTCCAACTCCTCAAGGGGAGAAACAACGCGAGCACCCGGGCGAGTCGACTCACCCCCCACATCAATCAAGGTCGCGCCAGCCGCCACCATCGCCTCGGCATGACGCAATGCGGCATCGAGTTGACTGAAGCGGCCACCGTCGGAAAAGGAATCGGGGGTTACATTAAGAATGCCCATGACATGTGTATGGGCCAAATCAAGAACCCGGTTGCCGCAAGGCAACCGGGTTAAGGACAACGCAGAAGTCATTTCAAACCTTAGTGGTCAGCTGCCGGACCGCCGATCGGGGCTTCAGGGCGCTCGTTCTGAACCACTGGCGGAGTGCCAGAAGTGCCCGAACCACCTTCCCAATCGCGAGGCTCACGAGGTGTACGACCCGCCATGATGTCGTCGATCTGGTCGGCATCAATGGTCTCGTACTTCATCAACGCATCAGCCATGGCATCCAGCTTGTCGCGGTTGTCGGTCAGGATCTGTTTGGCCGTGCCGTAGCACTGGTCAATGATGCTGCGCACTTCGGAGTCGATCAGCTTGGCCGTTTCACCCGAGAAGCTGGCAGCTTGACCGCCACCGCCACGACCCAGGAACACTTCGCCTTCTTCTTCGGCATACATCAAGGGACCAAGCTTTTCAGACAAGCCCCACTTGGTCACCATGTTCCGCGCAATCTGACTGGCACGCATAATGTCGTTGGAGGCGCCGGTGGTGACGCCATCAAAGCCAAGCGTCATCTCTTCAGCAATACGACCACCATACAGTGAGCAGATCTGACTGATCAGCGCACGCTTGGAGAGGCTGTAACGATCCTCTTCAGGCAGGAACATGGTGACACCCAACGCCCGACCACGAGGTATGATCGACACCTTGTAAACCGGGTCATGCTCAGGCACCACACGACCAACAATGGCGTGACCGGCTTCGTGATAAGCGGTGTTCTGCTTCTCTTTCTCGGACATGACCATGGATTTGCGCTCGGCGCCCATCATGATCTTGTCTTTTGCCAGTTCGAACTCTTTCATTTCAACGATGCGCTTGCCGGTACGGGCAGCGAACAGCGAAGCCTCGTTCACCAGGTTGGCGAGGTCAGCACCGGAGAAGCCTGGCGTACCACGGGCAATCACGGCCGGAGCCACATCGTCACCCATCGGCACTTTGCGCATATGTACTTTCAAAATCTGTTCGCGACCACGGATGTCCGGCAGACCCACCACAACCTGGCGGTCGAAACGGCCTGGACGCAGCAGCGCAGGGTCCAGTACGTCCGGACGGTTGGTGGCGGCGATGACGATAATGCCGTCATTCATTTCGAAGCCGTCCATCTCCACCAGCAACTGGTTGAGGGTCTGCTCACGCTCATCGTGACCACCGCCCATGCCAGCACCACGATGGCGACCAACAGCGTCGATTTCGTCGATGAAAATGATGCACGGGGCGTGCTTCTTGGCCTGCTCGAACATATCGCGAACACGGCTGGCACCAACACCGACAAACATCTCGACGAAGTCAGAACCGGAAATCGTGAAGAACGGCACCTTGGCTTCGCCGGCAATCGCCTTGGCCAGCAAGGTTTTACCGGTGCCCGGAGGGCCGACCATCAGCACGCCGCGAGGAATACGGCCGCCCAGGCGCTGGAACTTGCCCGGATCGCGCAGGAATTCAACCAGCTCACCGACTTCTTCCTTGGCTTCATCACAACCTGCGACGTCAGCCAGGGTGGTCTTCACCTGATCCTCGGAGAGCAGGCGTGCCTTGCTCTTGCCGAAGCTCATCGGCCCGCCCTTGCCTCCCGCGCCACCTTGCATCTGGCGCATGAAGAACATGAACACGGCGATAATCACCAGGATCGGGAAGCTGGCCACCAGGAGCTGGGTCCAGATGCTCTGCTGCTCAGGCTGCTTGCCTTCAACAACCACATGGTTATCCACCAGGTCGCCGATCAGACCGTTGTCCTGAATTGCCGGACGAATGGTCTTGAAGCTGTCGCCATCGTTGCGTTTGCCGGTAATCACGTAGCCATCAACCGCTACGCGCTCGACCTTGCCATCCTTAACTTGCTGGATGAAGTCGGAATAGTTGAGGGTCTGCGGCTCGTTAGGGCTGGAGAAGTTGTTCATCACCGTCACCAGGACAGCCGCGATGATCAACCACAGGATCAGATTCTTTGCCATATCGTTCAATTAACTACCCTCTGAAGCAAGCTCCGCTACTGGCGCGCGCTTCGCATGATATTCACCGGCCTAACTTACTACATTACCTACAACTCTGGCAGGCGCCGTCTGTAACCCTTTGTGAAACTTTGACTACACAATATTCGTAAAGCTTCATGACGAAAGCGATATAAAAAAACCTATCGCCTTCCTCGAATTTCTCAAAAACGCTCTTCACTCGCTGCACCTTCAACACCGCGGAAGCCGCGGCACAGCAGGTATTGCTCGCGAGACCTGTCTCGGGAAGAGTCAGGTTTGCGCGTTTGCACCTTGTCGAACAGCTTGCGGATGTTCTTGTGGTACTCGTCAAAACCTTCACCCTGGAAGACTTTCACCAGAAAATCACCGCCAGGACGCAAAACCCGACCTGCCAAATCCAGCGCCAGCTCACAAAGGAACATCGCGCGCGGCATATCAACAGCCGGTAATCCACTCATATTGGGGGCCATGTCGGAAATCACAAGGTCTACCTGCGAATTTCCCACAGCTTCAAGGATCTGTGCGAGCACCGCGTCCTGGGTGAAGTCACCATGAACAAAGGTCACATCCGGGATGCTGTCCATTTCCAGAATATCGGAAGCGATCAGTCGACCTTGCCCACCAATCAGACGACTGGTCACTTGGGACCAACCGCCAGGGGCTGCGCCAAGGTCAATAACGCTCATGCCTGGACGAATCAATTTGTCCTTGTCCTGGATCTCCAGCAGTTTGTAGCTGGCCCGGGAACGGTAGCCGTCCTTTTGCGCCTTTTTGACGTAAGGATCGTTGAAATGCTCTTGCAGCCACTTAAGACTAGTTTTGGAACGGGCCACGGGCCACCTCGAAAATAAAACGGGTCGTGATTAACTGGGCGGTCCCGGACTCGCTCGGGTAAACTGGCCGCCGCTTTTTACAAGATCAGACGCAGGGGTCAGATTATGCCGCTCACTCAAGAGCAGAAGAAACAGTACAAATCCATTGGCCACCATCTGAAACCAGTTCTGATTGTGGCAGACAACGGTTTGACTGAAGGTGTGTTAGCCGAACTTGAACGCGCATTGGGCGATCACGAACTGATCAAGATCAAGGTCAACATCCTTGACCGCGAAGCGCGTTTGGCCGCCATTGCAGAACTGTGCAAGGTCGGCAAAGCGGATCTGGTTCAGGTCATCGGCAAGATGGCGCTGCTGTATCGCAAGAACTTCAGCGTCAACAAGCAGCTGTCGAACGTACACCGCTTCAAATAATAGCTGTCAAATGACAACAAGGGTCACGGGCGTGCTTCGCGCGCCCTGCCACTCCATCCCGGCGCCGGCTGTATAACCAGCACCAGGCCGGAGAACCCTAGCACAAGATAGCTGAACAGCTGCCAGCGCAACGCTTGCGGCAGCCACACATGCACCACGCAAAACATTGCGCACGCATAGAGCGCCATCAACAGCAGTTGGCCGCGAATATCCCGCCACAAGCTCCCCAAACCCTCGACCTTGACCAGCACCAATGCCTGGAGCGTCACGCACGCCGCTGCAAAACCGACCAGCAGCGCACTCAGCATTCCGTTGAGCTCATCGATCAGCAGCGGCGCCAGGCCAATCAGGCCCAGCACCGGCAGCACACCGATGTGCAACAACCATAGGCCGCCCACCCAAAGCATCTGGGCGAGCTGCCAAAGCATGGCACCCGCGCGAAGCGGGCGCCGCCTTTCAGACGTGACGGACTTCAACAATCTCGTACTCGGTCACGCCACCTGGCGTCTTAACGGTCACCACATCCCCCTCTTCCTTGGCAATCAAGGCGCGGGCCAGTGGTGAACCGACGGAGATCTTGCCGAGTTTGAAGTCAGCCTCGTCCTCACCGACGATTTGGTAAACCACGCTTTCGTCCGTTTCGACGTTGGCGATTTCCACGGTGGTGCCGAAAATCACCTTGCCGGTTTTAGTAATGGTCGTTACGTCGATCACCACCGAATTCTGCAGGCGGCCTTCGATATCACGGATCCGCGCCTCAACCATACCCTGCTGCTCGCGAGCAGCGTGGTATTCGGCGTTTTCCTTCAAGTCACCCAGCTCGCGGGCCGTACCGATGTCCTGGCTCAGCTTTGGACGGACGACCTTGGTCAGATGGGCGTGCTCCTCTTCCAGGGCCTTGAAGCCCTGGACGGTCATTGGGTATTTGGTCATGCCTTCAATCCTGCGTGTAGATCCTGCAAGCGACGCACGGTCTTTTCCGGACCGAACTTGAGCGCTTCGCATATGGCTTCGCCAGCAGCAATGGTGGTGGTGCAGTAGATCTTGTGCTGCAAGGCATTACGACGAATGGAGTAGGAATCCGCGATCGACTGGCGACCTTCGGTGGTGTTGATGATCAGCGTGACTTCGTCATTCTTGATCATGTCGACCACATGCGGACGGCCTTCCGTCACCTTGTTCACGCGACGCACTTTCAGGCCGGCAGCTTCGATCAGCTTGGCGGTCCCGGCGGTGGCCACGACTTCAAAGCCCAAGTTGATCAGATCACGGGCCACGCCTGCAACCAGCGGTTTGTCGTCGTCACGCACGCTGATGAATGCAGTACCACCGGTCGGCAGCACTTCACTGGCACCCATCTGGGCCTTGGCGAATGCTTCACCGAAAGTGTCGCCCACACCCATCACTTCACCGGTGGACTTCATCTCTGGGCCCAGGATCGGGTCCACACCAGGGAATTTGGCGAATGGGAACACCGCCTCTTTCACGCTGTAGAAGTTAGGAATGATTTCCTTGGTGAAGCCGATTTCCTTCAGGGTCTTACCCGCCATCACGCGGGCAGCGATCATGGCCAGGGACACACCGATGCACTTGGATACAAATGGCACGGTACGCGAAGCACGCGGGTTGACTTCGATGACGTAGATGTCTTCGCCTTGCAGCGCCAACTGAACGTTCATCAGGCCGACAACGCCCAGTTCCAGGGCCATTTTCTTGACCTGTTCACGCATCTCGTCCTGGATGTGCGCCGGCAGCGAGTACGGCGGCAGCGAGCATGCGGAGTCACCGGAGTGAACACCCGCCTGTTCGATGTGCTGCATGATCGCGCCGATCACGACGTCGGTACCGTCGCAAACCGCATCCACGTCCATTTCGATCGCGCAGTTGAGGAAGTGGTCCAGCAGCACCGGGCTGTCGTTGGACACTTTCACCGCATCACGCAGGTAACGCTTGAGTTCTTCTTCTTCGTAAACGATTTCCATCGCACGGCCGCCCAATACGTAGGACGGACGCACCACCAGCGGGTAGCCGATCTTGCTGGCTGCACGAATGGCTTCGTCTTCGCTGCGCACGGTAGCGTTAGGCGGCTGACGCAGGTTCAGGCGCTCAACCATTTGCTGGAAGCGCTCACGGTCTTCGGCACGGTCGATAGCGTCAGGGCTGGTACCGATGATCGGCACGCCGGCTGCTTCCAGTGCGCGAGCCAGTTTCAGCGGGGTTTGGCCGCCGTACTGGACGATCACGCCCTTTGGCTTCTCGACGCGGCAGATTTCCAGCACGTCTTCCAGAGTTACCGGCTCGAAGTACAGACGGTCGGAAGTGTCGTAGTCAGTGGAAACGGTTTCCGGGTTGCAGTTGACCATGATGGTCTCGTACCCGTCTTCGCGCAGGGCGAGGGCGGCGTGTACGCAGCAGTAGTCGAACTCGATGCCCTGGCCGATACGGTTTGGCCCGCCGCCCAGGATAATGATCTTGTCGCGGCCCGATGGCGCGGCTTCGCACTCTTCCTCGTAAGTGGAGTACAGGTACGCGGTGTCAGTGGCGAACTCGGCCGCGCAGGTGTCAACGCGCTTGTAGACCGGGAAGATTTCCAGCTTGTGGCGTTGGGTGCGCAGGTTCTTCTCGGTCACACCCAGCAGCTTGGCCAGACGCTGGTCGGAGAAGCCTTTGCGCTTGAGGCGGAACATCAGGTCGCGGTCGATAGAGGACAGACCGAGGGTCTTGACCTTCTCTTCTTCCTTGATCAGGTCTTCGATCTGCACCAGGAACCACGGGTCGATCATGTTCATGCCGAAGATCTGTTCGACGGTCATGCCGGCGCGGAAAGCATCGGCCACGTACCAGATGCGCTCGGCGCCCGGCACGGTCAGCTCGCGCTTGAGCACGCTCATGCTTTCCGGGTTGCTCAGGTCGAGCTTTTCATCCAGGCCGCAAACACCCACTTCCAGGCCGCGAAGGGCTTTCTGCAGGGATTCCTGGAAAGTCCGGCCGATGGCCATGACTTCACCCACGGATTTCATCTGGGTGGTCAGGCGCGCGTCAGCCTTGGCGAATTTCTCGAAGGCAAACCGTGGCAGCTTGGTCACAACGTAGTCGATAGACGGCTCGAAGGACGCCGGAGTAGCGCCGCCCGTGATTTCGTTTTGCAGCTCGTCCAAGGTGTAACCGATCGCCAACTTGGCGGCGATGCGCGCAATCGGGAAGCCGGTCGCTTTCGATGCCAGTGCCGAAGAACGCGACACACGCGGGTTCATCTCGATCACGACCATACGACCGGTGTCCGGGCAGATACCGAACTGAACGTTGGAACCACCGGTTTCAACGCCGATCTCACGCAATACCGCCAACGAGGCGTTACGCATGATCTGGTATTCCTTGTCCGTCAGGGTCTGTGCCGGAGCAACGGTGATCGAGTCACCGGTGTGCACGCCCATCGGGTCGAAGTTTTCGATGGAGCAGACGATGATGCAGTTGTCCTTCTTATCGCGGACAACCTCCATTTCGTACTCTTTCCAGCCGATCAGGGATTCGTCGATCAGCAGTTCTTTAGTCGGCGACAGGTCCAGACCGCGCGCGCAGATTTCTTCGAACTCTTCACGGTTGTATGCAATACCGCCACCGGTGCCGCCCATGGTGAAGGACGGACGAATGATGCACGGGAAGCCCAGCTTTTCGAGAACCGCGTTGGCCTCTTCCATGCTGTGGGCAATACCGGAGCGCGGGCAGTCAAGGCCGATGGACTTCATGGCCTTGTCGAAACGCGAACGGTCTTCAGCCTTGTCGATGGTGTCGGCATTCGCGCCGATCATCTCAACGCCGAATTTTTCCAGCACGCCTTCGCGCTCCAGGTCCAGGGCGCAGTTCAGTGCAGTCTGGCCGCCCATGGTTGGCAGCAGTGCGTCTGGACGCTCTTTCTCGATGATCTTGGCAACCGTCTGCCACTTGATCGGCTCGATGTAGGTGGCGTCGGCCATGTCCGGGTCGGTCATGATGGTGGCTGGGTTGGAGTTCACCAGGATGACGCGGTAGCCCTCTTCGCGCAGGGCTTTACAGGCCTGGGCGCCGGAGTAGTCGAATTCACAGGCCTGGCCGATCACAATCGGGCCAGCGCCGAGAATCAGGATGCTTTTTATGTCTGTACGTTTTGGCATGGGTTTGTCACTCAAATCCGCAGGTCAGTCGGCAAGCCGTCTTGAACAATCTTTGAAGAGCTTGCGGGGGCCACCGGCATTCGGGGCCGCCCGCAAGCCACTCAGTCAGCGTCGCTTGGCCATCTCATTGATGAAACGGTCGAACAGCGGCGCTACGTCGTTCGGGCCCGGGCTTGCTTCAGGGTGGCCCTGGAAGCTGAACGCGCTCTTGTCGGTGCGCTCGATGCCTTGCAGGGAGCCGTCGAACAGCGACTTGTGAATCGCACGGACATTGCCCGGCAAGGTCGCTTCATCCACCGCAAAGCCGTGGTTCTGGCTGGTGATCATTACAACGCCAGTGTCCAGGTCTTGCACAGGGTGGTTGGCGCCGTGGTGGCCATGACCCATTTTGAGGGTCTTGGCACCGGAGGCCAGGGCCAGCAGCTGGTGACCGAGGCAGATGCCGAACACCGGAATCTCGGTTTCCAGCACTTCCTTGATTGCCTTGATGGCGTAGTCGCATGGCTCAGGGTCGCCCGGGCCGTTGGACAGGAACACACCGTCCGGCTGCATGGCCAGTACGTCGCTGGCCGGGGTTTGCGCCGGCACCACAGTAACGCGGCAACCGCGCGCTACCAACATGCGCAGGATGTTGTACTTGACGCCGTAGTCGTAAGCCACAACGTGGTACGGCAGCTCGGAGGCTTCGATGGTCGCGTGGCTGTCGGTCTTCAGGTCCCAGACAGTGGAGCGCCACTCGTACTTCTCTTTCACGCTGACAACTTTCGCCAGGTCCATGCCTTTCAGGCCAGGGAAACCTTGCGCTGCGGCAATCGCCGCCTCTTCGGAAATATTGTCACCGACCATGATGCAGCCGTTCTGCGAGCCTTTTTCACGCAGGATGCGTGTCAGGCGGCGCGTATCGATACCGGCGATCGCCACAACGTTGTTGGCTTTCAGGTAATCGGACAGCGACATCGTATTACGCCAGTTGCTCGCAACCAGTGGCAGGTCACGAATCACCAGACCGGCCGACCAGACACGATCAGACTCGACGTCTTCCGGTGTAGTACCGGTGTTGCCGATGTGCGGATAAGTCAGGGTAACGATCTGTTGGGCGTAGGAAGGATCGGTAAGGATTTCCTGATAGCCGGTCATGGCAGTGTTAAACACCACCTCTCCAACGGTTTGACCGTCGGCTCCAATGGCTTCGCCGCGAAAAATGCTGCCATCAGCAAGGGCGAGTATGGCTGGCTTAGTCAAGAAGACCTCCCGTAAATAAAGCCTGAAAGGGCGATCGCAGGTTGTAAAAAAGCGGAGTGACGTATGGACACGTCACCCCGCTTCTTCACTGAATTATTCTGCGCGCTTTTAGTGGACACACTAAAGCTGTAGCTTACAGAAAAAGGCTTTTTTGGTCCACCGCTAATGAGCCTTAAAGGCAGGGGAATGCGACAGGACGTCGCTTAGCGGTTAAAAACGGGGCCTCAGGATAATCCTGAGGCCCCGTTTTAGCTACTGATTAGTGCAGATCCAGCACATCGCGCATGTCATACAGACCAGGCTCGCGGCCTTCCAACCAGAGCGCAGCACGTACGGCGCCCTTGGCAAACGTCATGCGACTGGAGGCTTTGTGGGTGATTTCCAAGCGCTCGCCTTCGGTAGCAAACAGCACGGTGTGATCACCGACCACATCACCGCCGCGAACGGTGGCAAAGCCAATGGTGTCACGCGCACGCGCACCGGTATGGCCTTCACGCCCGTAAACAGCAACTTTCGACAGGTCACGCCCCAGCGCATCAGCGATTGCCTCGCCCATGCGCAGCGCGGTCCCCGACGGCGCATCGATCTTGTGGCGGTGATGCGTCTCGATGATCTCGATATCCGCCTCGTCACCCAGCACACGAGCGGCCATATCGAGCAGCTTGAGCGACAGGTTCACACCGACACTGAAGTTGGCAGCGAAGACAACCGGAATATCCTTGCCCGCCTCCACCAACAACTGCTTCTGCTCGGCACTCAGCCCGGTCGTGCCGATCACCATGGCCTTACCCGCCTTGCGGCAGAACGCCAGGTTTTTCAGCATGACCTCTGGCAGAGTGAAGTCGATGAGCACGTCGAATTCGTCAGCCACCGCCTCCAGATTACCGGCCAGCGAAACGCCAATGCGCCCCAGCGAGGCCAGCTCACCGGCATCCGCCCCCAACAACGTGCTGCCGGGACGAACAATCGCCGCGGTCAACCCGCAAGCCGGCGAGCGCTGCTGCACCGCCTCAACCAGCGTTTTGCCCATGCGCCCGGCAGCGCCCATTACGGCTATACGTCGCATATTCACTTCCTTACAGGTCGCCGAAGAAGCGCTTCACGCCATCGAAAAAGCCCGTGGTTTTCGGTGAATGGGAGTCATCACCTTCCAACGAGCTGCGGAACTCTTCAAGCAATTCACGCTGACGACGACCCAGATTAACCGGCGTCTCCACAGCCACACGGCACATCAGGTCACCCGCACCGCCACCGCGCACCGGCGCAACGCCTTTGCCACGAATACGGAACTGCTTGCCGGTCTGCGTCCCCTCAGGAATCTTCAGCTTGACGCGACCATCAAGCGTCGGGATCTCCAGCTCACCCCCCAATGCAGCGTCGACAAAGCTGATCGGCACTTCGCAGAACAGGTGCTTGCCATCACGCTGGAAGATCGAGTGCTCGCGCACATTGATCACCACATACAGGTCGCCTGTTGGGCCACCCTGCGTACCCGCCTCACCCTCGCCCGACAGACGAATGCGATCACCTGTGTCCACACCCGCCGGCACCTTCACCGAGAGGGTCTTGTACTCTTCGACACGGCCTTCGCCGTGGCAGGAATCGCACGGGTCAGAAATGATCTTGCCCTGGCCATGGCAACGCGGGCAGGTCTGCTGCACCGAGAAGAAGCCCTGCTGCATGCGCACCTGGCCGATACCGCCGCAGGTCGGGCAAGTGATAGGCGAGGAGCCTTTCTTGGCACCCGAACCGTCGCACGGCTTGCAATTGACCAGCGTCGGCACACGGATATTGACGGTGGTGCCGCGTACGGCCTCCTCCAGATTCAGCTCCAGGGTGTAACGCAAGTCGCTGCCACGCTGGGCACCGCCACGCTGGCCGCCACGGCCGCCACCAAAGAAGTCGCTGAACACATCACCGAAAATATCGGAGAAGTTCTGACCACCAAAACCGGCACCGCCGCCGCCCATGCTTGGGTCGACACCGGCATGGCCATACTGGTCGTAGGCCGCACGCTTGTTGGGATCAGACAGGCATTCGTAGGCCTCGTTGGCCTCTTTGAACATCTCTTCGGATTCTTTGCTATCCGGATTACGGTCCGGGTGGTGCTTCATCGCCAGGCGACGGTAAGCCTTTTTCAGGTCCGCCTCGCTGGAACCGCGCTCCACACCCAATACTTCGTAATAGTCACGCTTTGCCATAAGTCTTTGCACTCTTAAGGACGTTCGGCCAGACCCTCCTGAGCCTTGCCAAACTCGTTGAGCCCCAATACAGGCCCGGACCCAACTCACGTCAATTCAACGATCCTGGTCATTACTGCTTTCAGCCAGGGACCCGGCCAAAAACGCGGTGATTGTCGCCCGGAAAGCAGGAGCATTCCCAGTCACACCGCCAACATCCGAGCCTTGTCGCATGTTGTAAAAATTCGCATACCCCAGACACGCCAACGCGGGAGCAAGCTCCCGCGCGGCGACATCCTACCAGTCACCGCTTGATAGCGGTCAACCGGGCGACCAACTTACTTGTGGTCTTTGACTTCTTCGAACTCGGCATCGACAACGTCATCGTGCTTGGCTTCAGGCTCTGCGTGTTGCGCAGCACCTTCTGCCGGCTGGCCTTGCTCGGCGTACATTTTCTGAGCGACTGGCGCGGAGACTTTCGACAGCTCCTCAACCTTGGCTTCGATGGCAGCCTTGTCGTCGCCTTTAACAGCGGCTTCCAGGGCAACCAACGCGGCTTCGATTGCAGTTTTCTCTTCGGCGGTCACTTTATCGCCAGCTTCAGCGATCATTTTGCGCGTCGAGTGAACCAGTGCGTCACCCTGGTTACGGGCGCCGGCCAGCTCTTCAAACTTCTTGTCAGCTTCAGCATTGGTTTCAGCATCACGAATCATCTGTTGAATTTCTTCATCAGACAGACCGGAGTTGGCCTTGATGGTGATCTTCTGCTCTTTGCCGGTGGCCTTGTCTTTAGCGCCTACGTGCAGAATGCCGTTGGCATCGATGTCGAAGGTCACTTCAATTTGTGGCACGCCACGTGGTGCTGGTGGAATCTCAGCCAGGTCGAACTTGCCCAAGGACTTGTTCTGAGCGGCTTGTTTACGCTCACCTTGCAGCACGTGAATGGTCACAGCGCCCTGGTTGTCGTCGGCAGTCGAGAACACTTGCGATTTCTTGGTAGGAATCGTGGTGTTTTTCTCGATCAGCGCGGTCATCACGCCACCCATGGTTTCGATACCCAGGGTCAGCGGGCTGACGTCCAGCAGCAGCACGTCTTTCACGTCGCCGGCCAGTACCGCACCCTGGATAGCAGCACCCATGGCAACGGCTTCGTCCGGGTTCACGTCTTTACGTGCTTCTTTACCGAAGAACTCGGTGACCAGTTTCTGAACCAGCGGCATACGGGTCTGACCGCCGACCAGGATCACGTCGTTGATCGAGCCAACGTCGATGCCCGAGTCTTTCAGCGCGATGCGGCAAGGCTCGATGGTGCGTTGAACCAGGTCTTCAACCAGCGCTTCCAGCTTGGAACGCGAGATTTTCACGTTCAAGTGCTTAGGACCGGTAGCGTCTGCAGTGATGTACGGCAGGTTAACGTCGGTCGACTGAGCGGAAGACAGCTCGATCTTGGCTTTCTCGGCGGCTTCTTTCAGGCGCTGCATCGCCAGCGGGTCACCCTTGAGGTTCATGCCGCTTTCTTTCTTGAATTCGTCAACGAGGTAGTCGATCAAACGAATGTCAAAGTCTTCACCACCCAGGAAGGTGTCGCCGTTGGTGGCCAACACTTCAAACTGGTGCTCGCCGTCAACTTCAGCGATCTCGATCACGGAGACGTCAAACGTACCGCCACCCAGGTCGTAAACGATCACGGTGTGGTCGCCCTTGGCCTTGTCCATGCCGTAAGCCAGCGCAGCTGCGGTCGGTTCGTTGATGATCCGTTTTACGTCCAGACCCGCGATGCGGCCGGCGTCTTTGGTCGCCTGACGCTGGCTGTCGTTGAAGTAGGCCGGAACGGTAATCACCGCTTCGGTCACTGTCTCACCGAGGTAGTCTTCGGCGGTTTTCTTCATCTTTTTCAAGATTTCAGCCGAGATTTGCGGCGGCGACATTTTCTGGCCGTTTACTTCAACCCAGGCGTCACCGTTGTCAGCCTTGGCGATTTTGTAAGGGACCATCTTGATGTCTTTCTGTACGACTTCTTCGTCGAACTTACGACCGATCAGACGCTTCACCGCATACAGGGTGTTGTGCGGATTGGTCACAGCCTGACGCTTGGCCGACTGACCGACGAGGATTTCACCGTCGTTGGCGTAAGCAATGATCGACGGCGTGGTACGCGCGCCTTCGGCGTTTTCGATAACTTTAGCAACGCCGTTTTCCAGCACGGAGACACAGGAGTTGGTAGTCCCCAGGTCGATACCGATAATTTTGCCCATGATTTACTCTCCCGAAACATGAATTTGGTTGCCGCAGCAGTGGTGGCTAACTGCGGTAGCACTTAAACGCTTGACTTATAAATGGGGGCCTTGCGGCGGATTTCAAGCCTGCTCATCAATAGAAGGTGCAACAGGTGCAGGAGCCTTGCTCACCACCACCATTGCCGGGCGCAACAAGCGACCGTTGAGCTGGTAACCCTTCTGGAACACTTTCAATACGCTGTTCGGCTCAAGATCATGGCTTTCCTGCATGGCCATGGCTTGGTGATGCTCTGCATTGAACGGCTCGCCGCCTTGCGGATCGATGGCCTCCAACTGATAACGCTTCAGGGTGTCCTGGAACATTTTCAGGGTAAGCTCGATCCCTTCGCGCATCGGGCGGATGTTTTCGTCGGCCGGGTTGGACAACTCAAGGCCACGCTCCAGGCTGTCGATAATCGGCAGCAGGTCATTGGCGAATTTTTCCAACGCGAATTTGTGAGCCTTTTCGACATCCTGCTCGGCGCGGCGGCGGACGTTCTGCAGATCGGCAGCAACACGCAAAGACTGATCCTGCGCAGCGGCCAATTGCTCTTCGAGCACTTGCACACGAGTTGCCAGTTCATCCCCGGCAGCCGAATTGGCGTCTGGAGTTTGCGTATCCTGCGTCTGTTCGTCAGCCATAGATTTCTCCTTTCAAAATCCTGCGCGAACTGAACTCGCGCTTCTGTTCCGGTATATGGGGCCACAATTTCCAGGTTCAAGGGCTCAGGCGTTTCCAAAAGTCTTTCGTTGAGCCAGATCAATTCCTGGGCCGTCATTCCCAATTGCACTAATAAATTAACTCGACCAAGCAAATCGAGCTAAGTGACAGGATTGTCAGCCCCAAACAAAACACTGTATAAATAACCAGACCTAAAGCCTGGGAGCGGCCGTCATGCTCGTGCACCTGTCCGTACATAACTACGCCATCGTTGAACATCTGGATCTCGAACTGGATCGCGGGATGAGCGTAATCACAGGCGAAACCGGCGCCGGCAAATCGATCATGCTCGACGCCCTGGGCCTGACCCTTGGCGACCGTGCCGATAGCGGCGTGGTGCGCCCAGGCGCCGACAAGGCCGATATCCTGGCCACCTTTGACCTGGCAGACATTCCCGAAGCCGAAGCCTGGCTGGCCGAGCGCGACCTTAATAATGAAGGCCCCTGCATCCTGCGCCGAGTCATCACGGCAGAAGGACGCTCACGCGGCTACATCAATGGCACGCCCTGCCCCCTTGGCGACTTGAAAGCCCTGGGCGAGCTGCTGATCGATATCCATAGCCAGCATGAACACCAATCCCTGCTGAAAACCGACACCCATCGCCGCCTGCTCGACGAATACGCAGGCGCCACCGATCTGGCCCGACAAGTACAACTTGCCGCCCAGCGCTGGAGACAGACGCGCCAGGAGCTGGAGCGACTCTCCAACTCCGGCGACGAGCAACGCGCTCGCCACCAGTTGCTCAGCTATCAGCTCGAAGAGCTCGAAAGCCTGGGCCTGGGCGAAACCGAGCTGGAACAGCTGGAACAGGAACACAAGAACCTGACCAACGCCGAAACCCTGCTGGGTATCTGCCGGCAAGTGGTGGAGCAATGCAGCGAAAGCGATTCCGGCAACGTGCTCAATGCACTGACCGCCAGCCTCAATCGCCTGTCCAGCGTGAACAATGCGTCCGGCTCGCTGAACGAGGCCACCACGTTACTGACCAGCGCACAGATCCAGGTTGAAGAAGCCGTGGGAGAGCTCAATCGCTTTCTCGACCACTTCGATGCCGACCCAGCCCGCTTGCAGGAAATAGAGGAGCGCCTGGATACCATCTACACCCTGGCACGCAAACATCGCATTCAGCCGACCGAAGTGGCGACGATGCAGCAAAAGTTGCTGGATGAAATTGAAACCCTTAACGCCAACGATGAATCCATTGAGCGACTGGGCGACGAACTTGCCTCTTTCGCCCGACATTACCAAGAGAAAGCCCGCGAGCTGAGCGACCTGCGCCAGCAAGCAGCCACAAGCCTGGCCAGCGCCGTGGAGCAGGAAATTCAGCGCCTTGGCATGCCTGGCGGGCGCTTTACCATCGAACTGCACACCAACACCAGCAATGAGCTGCAACCTCACGGCCTGGAGCAGGTGGAACTGCTGGTGAGTGCCAACCCTGGGCAGCCGCTCAAGGCACTGGCGAAAGTGGCGTCCGGTGGCGAACTGTCACGGATCAGCCTGGCCATCCAGGTGATTACCGCCCAGACATCACGAGTACCCACATTGGTATTCGATGAAGTGGACGTTGGTATTGGCGGGCCGACCGCGGAGATTGTTGGCCAATTGTTGCGCCGACTAGGGGATCGCGGCCAGGTACTCACGGTGACGCACTTGCCGCAAGTGGCTGCGCAAGGGCATCAGCATTTGTTTGTGCATAAAGTAAGAGGCAGCGATGCGACGCACACGGCGGTGTCCAAGCTGAACAAGTCGGAACGCGTAGAAGAAGTGGCGCGAATGCTGGGCGGTATCGACCTGACCAAGGAGTCCCTGGCCCACGCGAAAAAAATGGTCGTGGCTAGCAAGGCCTGAGCCGGGCTTTTTTCGCAGTTTTTCTCTCTTATAGAAAGCACGAAGGCGACCCCAGGGTCGCCTTCTATCGTTTCGCAGAACAAATCTGCGTCGATTTTTACTTTTTCTTACGGATGTACAGCACCAGATTATGGTCCACCAAATCGAACCCATGCTGCTCAGCGATGGTGTGCTGGAGCTTCTCGATTTCCGGACTGGTGAACTCGATAACCTCATTGGTATCCAGGTCAACCATGTGGTCGTGATGACCGCCGTCAGCCAATTCGAACACCGCATGACCGCCGTCGAAATTATGACGAACCACCAGCCCTGCGGCTTCAAACTGGGTCAGCACACGGTAAACCGTGGCCAGGCCAACGTCCTCGTTAGACTCCATCAGCGCCTTGTAAACATCTTCGGCACTCATGTGGCGCTGCTCAGCAGAATCGAGCATTTGTAGAATCTTGACTCGTGGCAGAGTCACTTTAAGACCGGCTTTGCGTAGTTCGCTATTTTCAACCATGGTTAGCTTTCTCGCGGATGCTGCTTCGCAGCTTCTCTTAATACGGGTATGATCGGCGTTTACGTTGTCCCAGCCAAGATAGTGGAAGTCGCCCACCGATGCAAAACACCAAGCTCTTGCTAACCAGTTTCACCCTTGTGGGACTGCTCGCACTCGCCGGTTGTTCATTCCCCGGGGTTTACAAAATCGACATCCAGCAGGGCAATGTCGTCACGCAGGACATGATAGACCAGTTACGTCCGGGAATGACCCGACGGCAAGTACGGTTTATCATGGGCAACCCCCTGCTGACCGACACTTTTCATGCCGATCGCTGGGATTATCTCTACAGCATCCAGCCAGGTGGCGGTGAGCGCCAGCAGGAACGCGTCAGTGTCATTTTCAATGGCAATGACCAGCTTGTCAGCCTGTCCGGTGACTTCATGCCCGGCGTAAGCCGTGATGAAGCCTTGCTGGGCAAGGACAACGGCACCAATGTGACTGCGCCCGCGCAGGAAGCAGAGAAGCCGAAATCCGAGGTGCCGGCCAAGCCAGGTTCCTTGCTGGATCAGATCCAGAAGGACGTGGACGGCGTGCAAACCGTTCCGGTCCCGACGCCACAGCCTCTGGACACCGCCCCGCAATAATTTTGCGGCGCACAACAAAAAGCCCGGCATGCCGGGCTTTTTTGTTGCCTGTCGATTGGCAGCGTTACGAACTTTGTTGCCTGGCCATCGCGGCCTTCGCCGCGCGCAGCCTGCGCACTTCCTTGGGGTCTGCCAGCAACGGCCGGTAAATCTCAATGCGATCACCCGGCTGCACAGCTTGCGCATCCGCGTCCGCAACCACCTTGCCAAAAATCCCCAAAGGACAATCAGCCACCACCAACCCCGGAAATTGCGCTGCAATTCCCGATGCCTGCACCGCCGCCCTCAGGCTGGTGCCCGCAGGCACCGTCACCGCCAACAAGACCTGGCGATCCTCGGCGGCATACACCACTTCAATCTCAACCATGCAGTTCCTTGGCCCGCTGGCAGAATGCATCCACCAGCGTGTTGGCCGCCTGGTTGAACAATGGCCCCAATGTGGCGCGCACAATTGGGCCCGCATAATCAAATGACAGGTCGAGGCTGATCTTGCAGGCCTTATCGGTCAGCGCCTTGAACACCCACACCCCGTGCAACTGGGTGAATGGCCCTTCCTGCAGATTCATTTCAATGGATTTCCCAGGCACCAACACATTGCGCGTAACAAAATGCTGGCTAAGACCGCCCTTGGCCACCCCAACACTGGCAACCATGTGCTCATCACTGTTTTCCAGCACCTCGGCGGTGGAGCACCAAGGCAGGAATTCCGGGTAACGCGCAACGTCGTTGACCAGGTCATAGAGCGCCTGCGCCGGATAAGGCAGTAAGGCCGAACGTTGAATGTGCGTCGTCATGTGAGCGTTATTTCCACTGCTGAAGCAAACATCGCGAAAAAACAGCCCGATCCGCGAGAGAAAAAAACCTAAGAACTGCCCGTATTGTCCGGGATTCGTCCAACACGCTCAAGCACGCAGGTTGACCGTAGCCGACACGCTCGCAACTCCCTATAATGCCGCCCCTATGGCTAAACAAAAGAAACACCCTACAGGGACCATCGCGCAAAATAAAAAGGCGCGACACGATTACTTCATCGAACATCGGTTCGAGGCTGGTCTGGTCCTGGCCGGCTGGGAAGTAAAGAGTCTGCGTGCCAGCAAGCTGCAACTGGTCGACAGCTACGTATTGCTCAAGGATGGCGAGGCATGGCTGCTGGGCAGCCATATCACCCCGCTGACGACCGCGAGCACCCACGTAATCGCCGACCCGGTGCGCACGCGCAAGCTATTGCTCAACGCCCGCGAACTGGAAAAACTCGCTGCCGCCGTACAGCAGAAAGGCTATGCCTGCATCTGCCTGTCCTGGTACTGGAGCAAGCACCTGGTCAAGTGCGAGATCGCGCTCGGCAAGGGCAAGAAGGAATACGACAAGCGCGACACTGAGCGCGAACGCGACTCCAACCGTGAGTTGCACCGCGCCGTGCGCAACAAGGGCAAGGAAGAGTAATCCTTGTGACACTGTAGCCTTGGGTGATTCACCCCGGGCTACATGCCTTTACGTCGCTCCGCCCGAGCCACCCGCTGAACTTCCTGACGCACCTCTTCCAACACTTCCTGCACGTACAACAGGTGACGTGTTGAGACTTCCCGCGCCTGCTCGGCACGCCCCTCGATAATTGCCAGGTACAAATCCCGATGCTGACTGATCAGCATGTCACGGGTCTCCGTACGCTGCTGGTACATGCCGCCGATGTTGGTCACCACGTTACGCTTGAGCAGATCAAACAGCCCGCGAATGGTGTGCAGCAGCACCGCGTTATGACTGGCCTCAGCGATGGCCAAGTGAAACCGCGCATCCGCCGCGCCCTCCTCCACTCGGCTGACCTCATCAACACGCGTATAGCAATCCTGTAACGCTTCAAAAGCCGACGTCAGCCGCTCGCGATCGACTTCGGTAGCCCGCAACGCCGCGTAATAAGCACAGGACGCTTCGAGGGTTTGCCGAAACTCGAGCAGATCACGCTGAGCCTCCGGGTTATTTTCCAGCAGGTGCAGCAGCGGATCACTGAAAGTGGACCCCAGAGAGTCCGCTACATAATTACCGCCGCCCTGACGACTGACCAACAACCCCTTGGCCGCCAGCTTCTGAATCGCCTCACGCAACGACGGGCGCGACACGCCAAACTGCTCAGCCAAAGCGCGCTCGGCCGGCAAGCGCTCGCCCGACTTCAGCGTGCCCTCGAGGATCATGCCCTCAAGCTGCTCGACAATATCGTCAGACAAACGGCGCTGACGCACCTGATCAAACCCCATAACTCATTCTCCACAATCCCGACCACTCGCCGGGGCCTCTATTCTGGCCTATCGCCGCGCTTGCGGCACCTATCAGAACGCCTTCGATAAACCAGAGCAGACCACCCCGGCCACGTCGCTACGACCAAAGTTTCGTCAGCGGCAAATTGACACAGCCACGCCAACACTTTTACTCTAGCCAACAGCGGCTGTAAATTGGTCTTACCAATTATCCAAGCTGACTAAACAGTGCCTGACCAACAACAATTAGGGGCCACCCCATATGCAAACCTGGCAACAGCTCTACAGCCCGCTCGGCAGCCTCGGCCTGTCCGCACTGGCCGCAGTTATTCCGATCGTATTCTTCTTCCTCGCCCTGGCCGTGTTTCGCCTCAAAGGCCACGTCGCCGGGAGCATTACCCTGGCATTGTCGATCCTGGTGGCAATCTTCGCTTTCAAGATGCCGGTCGACATGGCGCTGGCCGCCGCCGGTTATGGTTTTGCCTACGGCCTGTGGCCGATCGCATGGATCATCGTCGCCGCGGTTTTCCTCTACAAACTGACCGTGAAAAGCGGCCAGTTTGAAATCATCCGCAGCTCGGTCCTGTCGATCACCGACGACCAGCGCCTTCAGGTGCTGCTGATCGGTTTCTGCTTTGGCGCCTTCCTTGAAGGTGCGGCCGGTTTCGGCGCCCCCGTGGCGATTACTGCCGCACTGCTGGTCGGCCTGGGCTTCAACCCGCTGTACGCCGCCGGCTTGTGCCTGATCGCCAACACCGCGCCGGTCGCCTTTGGCGCCTTGGGCATTCCAATCATCGTCGCAGGGCAAGTGACCGGTATTGATTCCTTCAAAATCGGCGCCATGGCCGGCCGCCAACTGCCGCTGCTGTCGCTGTTTGTACCGTTCTGGCTGGTGTTCATGATGGACGGCCTGCGCGGCGTTCGCGAAACCTGGCCGGCGGCTTTGGTGGCAGGCTTGAGCTTTGCCGTCACCCAATATTTCACGTCCAACTTCATCGGCCCGGAACTGCCGGACATCACCTCGGCACTCGTCAGCCTGGTAGCCCTGACCCTGTTTTTGAAAGTCTGGCAACCCAAGCGCGCCGCCGGCGCACAGATTGCTGGCGCCACCGGCAGCGCTACGGCCACCGCCAGCGTCGGCGGTTTCGGCCAGCCGCGTCAAACCATCGCTTCGCCCTACAGCTTGGGGCAAATATTCAAGGCGTGGTCGCCGTTCCTGATTCTGACCGTACTGGTCACCCTCTGGACCCTCAAGCCCTTCAAAGCGATGTTCGCTGCGGGCGGCTCGATGTACAGCTGGGTCTTCAACTTCGCGATCCCGCACCTGGATCAATTGGTCATCAAGGTCGCCCCGATTGTCGCCAACCCGACGGCGATTCCGGCGGTATTCAAGCTGGACCCGATCTCTGCAACGGGCACCGCGATTTTCTTCTCTGCGCTGATCTCGATGCTGGTGCTCAAGATCGACGTAAAAACTGGTCTGACCACTTTAAAAGAAACCTTCTACGAATTGCGCTGGCCCATCCTGTCCATCGGCATGGTGCTGGCTTTCGCCTTCGTCACTAACTACTCGGGCATGTCCTCGACCATGGCACTTGTGCTGGCCGGCACGGGTGCAGCCTTCCCATTCTTCTCGCCATTCCTCGGCTGGCTGGGGGTTTTCCTGACAGGCTCCGACACGTCGTCCAACGCCCTGTTCAGCTCGCTGCAAGCCACCACCGCCCACCAGATTGGCGTTAATGACGTGCTGCTGGTCGCCGCCAATACCAGCGGCGGCGTGACCGGCAAAATGATCTCGCCGCAATCGATCGCCGTGGCGTGCGCCGCGACCGGCCTGGTAGGCAAGGAATCCGACCTGTTCCGCTTTACCCTCAAGCACAGCCTGTTTTTCGCCACCATCGTCGGGCTGATCACCCTGGCGCAGGCCTACTGGTTCACCGGTATGCTGGTGCACTGAGACCTGCACGCAATAGGGTAAGAATCGACGCCGGAACACGGTTCCGGCGTCTGCTATTTCTGGAGGACCGATGAGCCTGCCTGCTGCTTTTCTGAGCGACGCCGCACAACTGATCCCAAAAGATCGTCGCTTCGACGATCCACTTTCCACGCTCGCCTTCGGCACCGACGCCAGTTTTTACCGACTGATCCCACAGCTGGTGATTCGCGTGGAATCGGAAGAGGAAGTGGTGGCGCTGCTGCAACTCGCCCAGCGTGACCGTGTCCCCGTGACCTTCCGCGCCGCGGGCACCAGCTTGTCCGGCCAAGCCATCAGCGATTCGGTGCTGATCGTACTGGGTGACAATTGGAACGGCCGCGAGATTCGCGCGCAAGGCACGCAGATCCGCCTGCAACCCGGCGTGATCGGCGCACAAGCCAATGCCTGGCTGGCACCGTTCGGGCGCAAGATCGGGCCGGACCCGGCGTCGATCAATGCCTGCAAAATTGGCGGCATTGTCGCCAACAATGCCAGCGGCATGTGCTGCGGCACCGCGCAAAACACCTATCACACCCTGGCAGGTATCCGCTTGGTACTGGCGGACGGCAGCCGTCTGGATACCGAAGATGCAGCCAGCGTCGCTGCATTTCGCGAACAGCACGGCGCACTGCTGGAGCGCCTGGCGAAACTGGGTCGCGAAACGCGGGCAAACGCTGAACTGGCTGCAAAAATCCGCCACAAATACCGTCTGAAAAACACCACCGGCCTGTCACTCAACGCACTGGTGGATTTCGATGAGCCATTGGATATCCTCAGCCATCTGCTGGTGGGTTCCGAAGGCACCCTGGGCTTTATCAGCGCAGTGACCTACGACACCGTCATTGATCACCCGAACAAAGCATCGGCGCTGATTGTGTTCCCGGACGTCGAGACCTGCTGCAACGCGGTGACGGTGCTCAAGACGCAACCGGTGTCGGCCGTCGAGTTGCTGGACCGGCGCAGCATGCGCTCGGTACAGGACAAACCGGGCATGCCGGCTTTCGTACAGCAGCTATCGGAAAATGCCTGCGCACTGCTGATTGAATCCCGCGCCGCTTCGCCGGCATTGCTGCATGAGCAACTGGCACTGATCATGGCGTCCCTGGCCGCATTCCCTGTGGAAAAGCAGGTCGACTTCACCGAAGACCCTGTAGAAAACGCTCGCCTGTGGGCTATCCGCAAAGACACCTTCCCGGCCGTTGGCGCGGTGCGTAAAACCGGCACCACGGTGATCATCGAAGACGTGACCTTCCCGGTCGAACAACTGGCCATCGGCGTGAACCGCTTGATCGCGCTGTTCGACAAACATCACTACGATGAAGCCATCCTTTTCGGACATGCCCTGGAAGGCAATCTGCACTTTGTGTTCACCCAAGGCTTCAATAGCAGCGAAGAAGTCGCACGCTATCAAGCGTTCATGGACGACGTCGCACAACTGGTAGCCGTGGAGTTTGGCGGCTCGCTGAAAGCCGAACACGGCACCGGCCGCAACATGGCGCCGTTCGTTGAGCTGGAGTGGGGCAGCGATGCGTATCAGTTGATGTGGCAGCTCAAACGCCTGCTCGACCCCAACGGCATTCTCAACCCTGACGTGGTGCTCAGCGAAGACCCGCAAATCCACCTCAAGCACCTCAAACCCCTGCCCGCCGCCGACGAGCTTGTGGATAAGTGCATCGAATGTGGCTTCTGCGAGCCGGTGTGCCCATCGAAAGGCCTGACGTTGAGCCCACGCCAGCGCATTGTGATCTGGCGCGACATCCAGGCGAAGAAACGTGCGGGCGTCGATACCACCGAACTGGAAGCGGCCTATCACTACCAAGGCATCGATACCTGCGCCGCCACCGGGTTATGCGCCCAACGCTGCCCCGTAGGCATCAATACCGGCGACCTGGTGAAAAAGCTCCGCGCACGCAATGCTGACCATACGAAAACAGCCGATTGGCTCGCCAGCCATTTCGCCACGGCGATGCAAGGTGCGCGCTTCACCCTGCACGTCGCCAACGGTGCACGGATGCTCTTGGGCGCGCCGCGCCTGGCCAAGCTGTCAGCCACACTGACTCAGCTGTCCAAAGGGCAAATCCCGCAGTGGAGCAACGCCATGCCGCAGCCGGAAAAAGCCATTCGCTTCAGCCCGGCGGTGACGGACACGCGCCCGCGTGTGGTCTACCTGGCGGCCTGTGTCTCACGCGCCATGGGCCCGGCAGCAGGTGATAAAGAGCAGATGTCGCTGTACGACAAAACCCGTGGCCTGCTGGAAAAAGCCGGCTACCAAGTGGTCTTCCCCGACAACCAGGACAACCTGTGCTGCGGCCAGCCCTTCGCCTCCAAAGGCTACGCCGAACAGGCCGAGCACAAGCGTCAGGAACTGATCGGTGCCCTGCTCCACGCCAGTCGTGGCGGCCTCGACCCGATCTACTGCGACACCAGCCCCTGCACCCTGCGACTGGTACAAGACCTCGGCGAAACGCGCCTGGACCTCTACGACCCGGTGCGCTTTATCCGCACTCACTTGATGGACCGCCTCGACTTCACGCCTCAGGAAGCCCCTATTGCGGTACACGTCACCTGTAGCACTCAACACCTGGGCGAGAGCCAGGCATTGATTGAACTCGCGCGGCGCTGCGCCAAAACCGTGGTGATCCCGGAAGGCATCCACTGCTGCGGATTTGCCGGCGACAAAGGCTTCACCACGCCGGAACTCAATGCCCACTCACTGCGATCGCTCAAGGACGCGGTGCAATATTGCAGCGAAGGCATCTCCACCAGCCGTACGTGCGAAATAGGCTTGAGCCAGCATGGCGGCATCGATTACCACGGCTTGGTGTATCTCGTGGACCGGGTCACCCAGGCCCGCGCACATTAAACCTGCAAAAAAACAGAACCCCTGCGCGCCGGCGTAGTCATCTGCATAGGCCTCGGCGAACGAGGCTCATCAGTGATGCTGCCGGCAAGCCTTGAACGCCAGCAGCGTCGAGCCCTTTTTCGCAAGGAGATACCCTATGAAGCGTTCCGCTCTTGCTGGTTTGTTCGTTACCGCTGCGATGATGGCCTCCCCTGTTTTCGCAGCAGGTGAGACTGACCTGTGCAGAATCAATCTGGACAAAATCAACAACGGCAAAGCATTGCTAGCCACCGACACCAGCGGCAAAAGCGGCGAAATCGACACCGCCGTCTCCCAAGCCAAGGCAGCCCACGCAGCCGGTGATGACAAGAAGTGCATCGAGATCACGTCCAAAGCACTGCAGGATCTGCAGAACAGCGAAAAAGGCGGTCAATAAGCGCCTCACTCGGTCGCGGCCAACCTTCGGGTTGGCCTTCCGTGACGGTTTGGCGTACACTGCACAGGCTTGTCACTCACTATGAAACAACGAGTTACAAGCACGGGGCCGTTTAGGATTCGACGCCGGTCGCGAAACTTTAGGTGCATGCCGAGTTGGTAACAGAACTCGTAAATCCACTGTTGCAACTTCTTATAGTTGCCAATGACGAAAACTACGGCCAGGAATTCGCTCTCGCTGCGTAAGCAGCCTTAGCCCTGAGCTTCTGGTACCTTCGGGTCCAGCAATCACCAGGGGATGTCTGTAAACCCAAAGTGATTGTCATATAGAACAGAATCGCCGTGCAGTACGTTGTGGACGAAGCGGCTAAAACTTACACAACTCGCCCAAAGCACCCTGCCCTTCGGGTCGCTGAGGGTTAACTTAATAGAAACGGCTACGCATGTAGTACCGACAGCGGAGTACTGGCGGACGGGGGTTCAAATCCCCCCGGCTCCACCACTTGATCATCTAAAGACGTCCACGGACGTCTTTTTTTGTGCCTGAAATCCAGTAAATATAGGGATTTAGAGTCCACGAGCGTCCACCATCATCCGTGACCATCTACGATTTCGTGTATTCCAAGTGGTATTCCAAGCCCTCACCTGCTATTTTTTGGAATACATAAACAGCACTGGAATACACCATGGGGGCCCAAGCCACGCGCCTTTCGGACGTAAAAGTCAAAGCCGCGAAGCCAAAGGAAAAGGACTACATACTCACCGACGGCAACGGCCTTCAGATGCGAGTGAGAATCAATGGCTCAAAGCTATGGAATTTCAACTACATCCAACCCGTGACGAAAAAGCGGATAAATATGGGATTGGGCACCTTTCCTGAGGTAAGCCTGGCTCAAGCACGCAAGAGAACCGTGGAAGCGAGAGAGCTCGTCGCCCAGGGGCTGGACCCTAAAGAGAAACGCGACGCCGAGCGGCACGCGAAAAAAGCAGCCACAGAACACACTTTCGAAAATATCTCGACAGCGTGGTTCGAGCTCAAAAAGGATTCAGTCACGCCAGCGTACGCCGAGGATATTTGGCGCTCTCTCACGTTGCATGTTTTCCCAGATCTAGCCACGACCCCAATCTCAGGTATCACCGCTCCTAAAGTCATCAATCTGCTCCGCCCGCTGGAGACGAAGGGCAGCCTCGAAACCGTTAAACGTCTGACACAACGCCTCAATGAAATCATGACCTACGGTGTCAACTCAGGGTTGATTCACGCAAATCCGCTCAGTGGAATCCGCTCGGTCTTCAAAAAGCCCAAAAAGAAAAACATGGCCGCCCTTCCGCCCGAAGAGCTGAAAGAGCTCATGGTCGCAATTGCCAATGCCAGCATAAAAAGAACTACGCGCTGCCTGATTGAGTGGCAACTTCACACCATGACCCGGCCAGCCGAGGCAGCAACATCCCGATGGGCTGATATCGACTTCGAAAAGAAGATCTGGACGATACCGGCTGAGCGTATGAAGAAACGCCGGATACACATCATTCCGCTGACTGATCAAGCTGTGGCGCTCTTGGAGGCAATTAAACCCTACAGTGGACACCGGGAATACGTTTTCCCTGCAGATCGTAACCCTCGTACCCACTGCAACAGCCAGACCGCCAACATGGCACTGAAGCGTATGGGTTTCGAGGGGCGCCTGGTAAGTCACGGCATGCGATCAATGGCTAGTACCACTCTTAATGAAAACGGTTGGGATCCTGAGCTAATCGAGGTCGCGTTAGCACACGTCGACAAAGACGAGGTACGTAGCGCTTATAATCGAGCTGATTATATTGATCGCAGGAGGCCGATGATGGCCTGGTGGAGCGAACACATCCACGGTGCGGCCACCGGCAGCCTTTCGGTTTCAGCAACAAATGAAAATAGGGACCGAAAAGTCGTTTCTATCCGCTGAGACTGGAGCCGGTGGCGATCGAGAGCCTGGATTTTTGAACGTGAAGCGCCATCGGCCCTTCCATCACTTGCTGCCCCTCTCAACATCAGATGTCATTTTTGCATACATCTTCTCGAGCAATGGCTCGACGACGAACTCCGCCTCAGCCCAATGATCTTCCCGGAGCATTGAGTACGGCACATCTAGGTGGATCTCTTTGTCGAACGGAAAGTCCGTTTCGGTCTCTAATCCAACGATTAGCTGCATGTCATCTGGTAACTCTTTTGCGATGAACTGAAGCACCGCCGGCAGGTTGACGTCGTCCTGAGCCTGCTGGTTTGGCGAGTCGATCACCACCGGCACATCGAAAGTCCCCGTTACACCTTGGCACGTTTGCCAGAGTGCTGCGTAGTAAGCCAAAATTGATCGAGGACCTCCGCTTCCTGATAGATCTGGACGTCCAGAAAGCTTCATCTTCGATGCGTCTACTGCGGGAAGCTGCAACGCGACGCGCCCAGACACGTAGTAGGATCTGAACTTTTCCAATATCGCCCGAGTCCTTTTCGGGGCACGGAGTAACTTCATTTTTTCATCTAGAGCATCCACTGCCCTCAGGGCCTTATCGATCGCGCCTTGCAGAAGTTTACGCTCGGCTTCGAAAGCCGCGACTGCGCTTTCCGCCCCAATGCTCTCAACGACATCCTGAAACTTTAATTCTCCTTTGCGGGTATCCAAAAGCCTAGAAATTCGCTGATAGCTCTCGTCTAGTGTATGGAGCTTGGCTAACGTGGCGGCGTATCGATTACGAACCTCGTTTGCGTCATCCCTAAGACGCCCTGCGAGCTCTCGTAGCACGCGTGCATCCTCAGCGAATTGGAGCAAATCATGAAACGACTTAGTGTGCTCTGCATTACAGGTTGGGCAAATCAGAGGTTCCGCCCCTTCAGCCCGTAGGTACTTTGCATCATGACCATATGCCGCCAGAGCGTCATCTGCCAATCGAATCTGTTGCTCAAGACTGGAAAGCAAATCTTGCTCACGAACGGCAGCACTCCGGAGCATCTCCTGCCTCTGATTAAGGTCAGTCACCTCGTGGGTCAGCAGCGCAATCTCATCGGCAAAGTTCTCAGGGTTGAGTTTGGGACCAGATAAGGGCAGCGTTCGACTGAACCGCTCCATAGTGCGCTCTAGAAGTTTGTATTCTCTCCGATGATCCTCAAGCGCTTTGGATTCTTGAACTCTCTCGGCTCTAGCCCGGTAGTACTCCGGCGGACATACGCCAGTGAAGTACTCCAAGATTGCACTCCAGGGAGAGCTGAACCTTTGAAGGCCGCTAAAAGTGTTCCAGCCGGACTGCCAACTGCCATCCTGATTAACGTAGAACGGCAAAAAAAAACATGCGGGGTCCGCCGGTTTAATTGCCGACTCTCTTTTATCGGTAAACACCAAATTAAAATCAGTAATGCTGCAGAATGCCTCGGACCACTCTCCGAATTTAGAGGTAGCCAAGATCATCTCCTGATTTGCGTTGAAAAGTGCACGTCGCCCATTCTGATGCAGTGCGAAGAAATGACACCCCCCAATGGAGAACTCCAGAAGAGAGGCGACATTTTCATCCCACGACTCTAGCTTTCCCTGGGGCTTTGCACCAAGTGTCTCAAAAATGCTTCGAATCAGACTCGTCTTGCCAGTGTGATTCCTCCCCCTCAACAGGTTTTTCTTCGGGTGGAAACTCACGTATCTCGCCTTCCTGTCGCGGTGCGAGAGCAGCCAGATGTTTTCGAATCGAAAGCTTTTCATAGTTCTTAGTTCTCAAGCTACGAACGAGGAATCTCAGTTCGGGTCCACGCATTTTTTAATAGCCCTCATTGCAAAGCGCGCGAGTAGTTCGGCATCGCGAAAGCTAGTGAAATTCTTTTTCAGCTCGGCTAAACATGCCTCGAAGTACGGCCGCAAATGAGGTCCTGCCGCATTGACATCGAGCCAGCTGTCACAGAAATTGTGAACAGATCGCACATCGGAAGGTGTTGTGCCTGCTAGTTGCTCCCGAACCACGCGCGCAGCTTCCGCTCGCACCGCGGTAACCAACATGAAGTCCATTCCTTCGGTTTGTAGTTGCGTGAGCCAGACACTCAGATAGGCCGAATAATCTGGAATTGCCTCAAGTGCCCCCATTGCGGATATAAATTCATGCCTCGCGAACCCACGCTGCTTAATGAGCTCTCCGAAAGACGAACAAGTATCAGTGTGGCGACCTAGAGGCGAAATCTTTGTGACGAGGGATTCGACGAACGAAGCAGCTTGGCCCGCATGAGCAGGACTGCGCTGCATCAATAGTTCTAGCGCAACCTTGATGACGTAGCTACTGGGCTCATCAGGGTGGATAGCAACTCTCTTCAGCATAAGCTTCGTCAAATCCGGAGCAGGCGAGCCGCTCGCATTTAGCGAACTCAAAGCTTGAGACAACAAATCTGCATGATCAGGAGAAAAATCCGCGAGCGAGCAAGGCATCGACGTCGCTGCATTCCCCCCCGCTGCAAGGGGAATGTCACAGCCAGCGTTCGAGATAAAGAAGGCCTGAACAGGTAACTTATCGAAAGCTGCGAGGCTGAGCTGAAGCTTACCAAGGGCACTGTCGCCGACTTTTTCAAACTTAGGTAATACCGACTTCGCTGAAGCTGCTGGGTTCTTCTTTTTCGGAGGCACTGTTGTCCCAGTGAGTACAGACCAGCTCCACTCTCCCCGATCTTTCTTTTTTATCTGGTAAACGCGCGCACGCGACGGAGTGTCTGACGAGTCCAGCTCAGTGACATCCTGCACCGCTTCGAAAAGCAGCAAGAAATCAATCTCGCCCGCCTGCTCCAGCTCCACCATTCGGAGCACGGCCCACCACCGCTGAAAGTCCACACCTTTAGCACCGTGGCCACCGCCTGTCTCTGTGAGGCCCGGTTTGTTCGCGACGAGGAGTAACTCTGCGGCGCCAGCTGAAATGGTCAAGGCATGCTCCCTATGCACTTTCGCCACCTAGGATGGCACCTTGTCATCATCATTCACATTGCGGTCGCTGTAAAGGTGCCCGCCTTCTACTCCGAAAGATGTGTTGCCCGTTCGCTTACTCTTCGATACTCGCTAACGAGAGGTGATTGACTGCAAGCGAAGTGCAAAATCCTCGAATGCAATTCGGCATAGATCGGGCACGCCTTCGGGAGGAAGGCGTGCCCGAGAAGGTCAATCTGCAAGCTGGCGCTAGCCGCTACCGTACTGTTTGATAGCCGGACGAATCTCGCCGATTTACTTCCAAACTTTCAAATTTATTACACGCAGCGACGTCAACATAAGTGCACTCATTTTTACTCATCATGGGTACTCGAAATCGCTGCTGCTTTAAAGCACTTTTATAAACTCTGCGATAGCTATAACCGCCCCCTCCTCTTCCGGCTCAAGTACCAATGGCTGGTACTCCGGATTTAATGGCTTGAGGGTAATACGCTCGTGCTGCCATTCACCGTCATCACTGGCAGTTTTTTCACTGGTATAAACCTTCAGAGTGTACTCACCAGCAGTTTCAGTGTCGGCCACACCAGCATGCCTGACCAGCAGCTTTCGGCCCTGGCGGCTACCAGCCGGCACCGGCCGGAACAGGCAGTAACTACCATCAGGCACCAAGGGTTCCATGGAGCGACCTACCACCTGCGCCACAAACATGCCTGGTTCCAACTTGCCGTCATCCAACGCGACCCAATCTTCAGCATGTTCGGCCAGCGCAGTTAGCCCGCCCTGCTCTTGACTCCAGGCCCCAGCAGCGACCTGCAGGCCAACCAAGGGAACGCAGTTGTGGTATGGCACAAAGCCCGCGTCTTCCGGGGCTAGGGTTTTGAATGGCAATACTTTGGCACTGTATATAGCCGCTCCAGACTTTGGATCAGACGCCAAATCAAACCAGTCATCACTGGCCGCCAACTCCTTGGCCTTCGCCTTGCCGATCACTGCTCGCGCAATGCGGCGCATGTGCTCACGCATCACAGTCTTGTCATAAAGCTCCTGGAAATGGATTTCGATCACCTCGTAATCTTTATTCAGCAACTCCTGGCGGATCTGACGATCCTTGGCGGCTGTTAGGGCATTGCCGTGCAGGTGCTCGCTCATGCCATCTAAATAGATGCAAACGCCCTCGTACTGATCGTTGGGCTCATGGAAATACACGTCCGGACGGGTCGTGATGCCACCGGATAGCTGAATCGGCCGCTCAGTCTCAAACGCAGCCATGCCTGCCGCCCTTAGCATTGCCACTAGCTGTTGCTCAGGGGGATTACCCGGTTGCTGAGTCAGTGTTTCATCCGGCAACACAGGCGCCAATTCATGGGCAAAGTTCAGGGTGCTTCCCCAGTCGTTGAACACTTCAAGCGCGGTATGGCGATTCAGTTTGTCATGATAGAAGGAGTTGCGGAAATGCTGGAGGCAGTCCACACAGGACGACTCACAGGCAGACGGACACTCCTCGGCCAAGCGCCTTGCCGCACTCACCACATCCGGCCAGTGCTCCAGCAACTGTTCCAGCAGGCCCGAGCCACCCGGCATGGGGTCATACAGCAGCGCATCTACCGACTCACTCCCCGGTTTGCCTATCACCTGTACCTGGAGATCGGATATCTCCATATCCAGAACGTCGGCTGCTCCTTGACGCAGCGACTCCATGACGCTGTAGGCCGTTTCCTGGGAGGCGCAGTCCTGCAGTACTAGTGCGTCGGCTACCACCTCGGCGTAGAAAGCGATGGTCTGAACGGGACGGCCGCAGCGCTCGATATGATGCTCATTGAACTTATCCAGCTCCTGCTGGCTGCTCATGGCCGAGCGGCTAGCACCACACACCAGACAAAGCGGATAACCCAGCAACGCCCCGGATCGCACTTGCGAAGCCGCGCCAACATTCACCAAACGCATGTGCAGGCCATGCTTCAGTTGCAACTGCGCTTTGCCCCACTCATAAACTTTACCGCCGGAGTGCCGCCCTTGGTCTTGAGCAAAGACTGCCACCGCCATCTGAAAGCGATAGTCTTCATCGTCCGAAATATAGGAATGATGGGGGGCATCCACATCGCATATCGCTACACCCGGAATTTGCGTGACCGACATGGAGCTGGCTTCACTGCCAGCCTTAGTGTTCGGACCAGTTTCCTGGACTGACTCACTTGCCACATCCACAGCGAATACCAGAGGCTCTTCCGGGACTAGATGGAAGTGACGAGGCACAAATTTGTGAGCATTGGCGTAAATCAGGTTACCAGGCACATATTCGCGAACAGCCAGCGCAGTGTTACGGCGTAACTCCCAATCACTAATGTCACTGCTGTGACGAGGCGCTACATGGGTCAGGGTAACCGCACCGGTGTCCAATCCATAACCCGGCAAAAAGCCTTCAGCCGCTAATACGCCGTAGGTATTGGTGTCATCAAAACCCTCTGCCTGGCTACGATTGCGCTTGGCCTCGCCTTTTAGTTTTTTTACCAGCCTTTCGCAGCGGGCGCGCAAAGCCTCTTCATCGGCGTCCAGTGCGCCCTTGCCAGCGGCCACCTTACGCAACCGTTCCAACTGCCCCAAAGCCCATTGCAGGCGCTGGAATAGACGATTGATTACCCCCTGGAGCTGCTCAGCAAAACTACCAATGAGCACCTCTAACTGGCCACGGCTTACTACCTCGCAGTCACTAGCCGGCCACCCCTGATGGAAGGCTTTAATCACCGCATTCAAGAGTGCTGCTTTATGCTGCGCTATCTGCTGGCTCAGTGCTTCAACCGATAGAGGCTCAGCCCTCACCATGCCATCAGAGGTAAAAAGATAAGGTCTGATTTGAGGTGGCAAGCAGGCAGACAAGGCCTCCTGCAGCGCAGTGACCTGTTGTCCTGGCAGACTGTTACTACGCAGCATCTGCAGCAGCGTGGTCAGTACTGTGGCATTCACGTGCTTCGCCACCATGACGGGGTTGCGCAGGTTGAAGCTGGGAGGCTCCACCAACCCCTCGAGCATCTTCAGCGGTTCATTGAAATAAGCTCGGTCATGACTGGTTGTGCGTGCATAGGTCAGATCCAACGCCATGCGGAACTGACGCCCGGCACGACCAGCCCGCTGCCAGTAATTGGCCGGTAGGGGCGGTACGTTGCGCATCAAAACTGCATCCAGCGAACCGATGTTCACGCCCATCTCAAGCGTGGGCGTACACACTAGCGTGTTGATCCGCTCGCTCTCGCCCTTGAAGGCGTTTTCGATGCGTTCGCGCTCCGGCCCCGGAATCTGCGCAGAGTGCTCGCGGGCACGGAGCATAGAAAACTCTTGATCCAGCAGCAGTAGGTCGTAGTTGTCTGGATTCTCGGCCTCGAATACCAGCTTGCCACTACAACGCCAGGCCATACAGGTCATACCCGGGTTGACCCGGGCATGCAGGCGTCGGCAGGTCTGGCAGCGATACATGCCTGACGCAGGCACCAGCATCATGTGATCCACATGTACCTGGGTGGCGGCGTGACAGCCTGGCAAGTTCTTGCCGCGGGCGCCCTTGAACTGCACCTGCGTCAGCAACTCCAGTTCATCGGTACAGAGCCGCCAAACATCATCCAGAAACGACTGAACGTGATCGGGATCCACTCCCCAACTCACAGCAGCCTGTTTGGCGGAACTGTCGTAAGTGCTGAACCACTGCTTGATACGCCCTTTGTCGTGCTGACCATCGCGCTCAAACACCAAGCCTTCAGGTACGCCACGCATGATCGGCAGATAACCGCGCAGTACTTCCTTTTCACCGTCCAGCCAGAATTTGGAAAACATGCGGGTGACAGGGTCAAACAGCATGCGCCGGGACCGGGCGACATCCAACAACGAGGCAATGCCGTCGCGCAAGTCAGCCGGTGAGCAGCCCAACGCCCTTGCCCACCTCTGAATAACCGGAAGTGCTTCATCCAGCCCCAGATATTTGATCTTCAAACGCCCCAACGGCTCCAGACCGGTGCTTTGGCGCGCCCCCAAGGTCAGCTCACGCAGCACCTGGGCGCGCAAAAACCACTTGCGCTCCTCGGCATGCGCCAGGCTGGTTTCCGATTTGGGTTCGACCCGCCAGACCTCCGGGATCAACGCCCGCGACAACTCATCATCTGCATCCAGAAACTTGTCCAGCCACAACACCAGATCACCGACCGAGACGGCGCCTTCGCGCAGCTTTTTGTAGATCAATTCCCTGAGGCGATAACGACGGGAGCGATCCTGCATCCAGCCCGCCTGGAAAGCGGCATCCTGGCGGTTGTCTGCGAACACCAGCAGGCGCTTGCGCTCGGCACGGTGGATCATGCTCTGGGCCAGCACATGCACATCCGCCACGCCCGTCGCGCGTACTGGACGAGCCGGCTCACGGTAGCTGCCGCTCACCCGGCGGCCATGAGCGCCGCAGGATACACAGCGGGTCAAACGTCCAATGTGTTCTTCTTTCTGCTGTACGAAGTGCAATGCCTTAAGGGTCTTGTCGCGGCCACAACCAACACATTCAGGACCCTGCCGGTCATGCGTGGTGCCGCAATAACGGCAGACGAAGAGCACCTCAGTACGCGAGGGTTCCTCCTCACCATCGGAGCCAACCTGATGATCCAGTGAAACCGCACGTACGCCCCCCAACGTAATGTCCTGGGCACGCCATACACGACTCTTGCCCTCTGCGGAGCCACCGCCAGGCGCTTCACCGGTGTAATCGAAATCCTCCAGCCCATGCTCGAAGTAGTGCTGGCCACAGGTCGTGCAGCTCGACAGTGGGAAGGTTTTCAGTTCAGGATCACGTCCTTCAGTCGCAGCCAGTGCATCTTCAGCCGACAGCCACAGTCGCCCCAGCTGACCTTGCCCTTCTTCAAAGGTCACCACTGCGCCGCTGACACCGCGCACAAAGCCGTGTACCACCGGGCGCAGCAACGGCCGGTCACCGTTACGGGCCGCAGCTCCCAGGGCTAGCCAGATCAGGATTTCCTCTTCGGTGATCGGCCGCCCCAGTTTGTCGTTCAGCTCTTCCAACAAGGTAGCCACGGCTCGCGGACGGCGCAGCACATCGGCGATTTGAAACACCACCTCGTTATGGCTGAGCCACTGGTTCAGCGCCTCACGCCAGTTGTCACCGGCCATGCGAATGCCGCTGGTGGTCTGGAACCAGATGCGGAATGCCTGCAGGTCAGCAGGCTCTACCTCGGCTCGGTCCAGCGTGCCTAGCATTTCCAGCACGGTTTTCAGCTGCATGGCCTGATCACCATTGAAGGGCGCGCTGACAGTGCGCGGCTCGCCCCAGATATCCTCTTCGTAGGCTTCGCCGATCAGCTCGACATTCTGGCCATCCACGCCAAAGAAACGACTTGCAAACTCGCGGCCGGCTTCAATACCGCGGCGCGGGTCAGCAATGGTGGCGGAGGTGGCGACACAGGTGGTGCTGTTTTCGTCCTTGCCGCAATAGGCACGCAAACGCCGAATCAGGCAGGCGGTTTCGGCGCCGCCAGCGCCGGTGAAGGTATGCGCCTCGTCGAATACCATGAACTCCAGCAGTGCATTGTCGAACAATTCCAGGTCCTGCTGGCGGGTAAGCAGCAGCTCCAGCTGCTTGACGTTGGTCAGCAGAATACGTGGCTGCTGGCCGGGTGTGCGCATGGCTTCACGGCTCACCCGTTCCTCGGCCGGGTGCAGAGCCACGTCCATTTTCTGTTGCTGCATCTGCTGCAACTTGCTGCGGTAATCGACCACCGTGCTGCCGGGCGCCAGACGCACGCCGTTGATGTCGGCTTCGGTACGCGGAGTTTTGCCCACATACATGCCGAAGGTGACGCCGGTGCCGACCAGTAGTTCGCGCATCCGCTGCAACTGGTCTTCAGCCAGGGCGTTCATGGGGTAAACGATCACCGCCGTCACACCCGCTTCGGCACCCTCGTCGCGCAATTGCAGGCAACGGCTGATGATAGGCAGCAGGAAACATTCAGTCTTACCCGACCCAGTACCGGTGGCCACCAGCGTGGTGCGGCCAGCCTTGATGGAGCGGAAAGCCTTTTCCTGGTGCAGGTAGGCCCCCGGATAGGGAGACAACTGGCGGATATGCGGATGCAACACGCCGTCCTTGACCAACTGCTCAAGGCTCGCACCCTTCATAAAGGTGCGCGACAGAGAGATAAATGGCCCTTTCATCAGCGGCGTATTGCGGGTGTGCTCGAGGTTGAGCAGTTCACGCATCTGTCGATACAGATTCTCGTCGGCAAAGGCATAGGTACTGAGCTGATAGCGCAGAAAGTCGCTGACCACGTCTTCGGTGTAGGTAATGGGGTTCAACATCAGAACAGTGCTCCCTGCGGTGATTCTGTTTTATAGGACGCGTGCGCTTCGGCGACCCGGTCGGATTGTTCCGACTCCGGCAGCGGCACAATGCGGCGGATCAACTCGGCATGGGCGGCGCACTCCTGCCAGGAACGCTCCACATCTTCTTTCAACTGCCAGTCGAAGAATCGTGGTCCCAGTCGTGAAGCTACCGGCTGGTAGCCATGGGCGCGCTCGTCATGGCCCAGACCATAGTCCGCCAGACGCAATTCCTCGGGAATCATCCAGCCTTCACCATCGTTCTGGGCAAGGAAGGCAACAAGGCCTTTTTCCTGGAGGTCGTGGAAGGCGACGAGTGACAGGACTGTATGGCGCAGTTCGGGGTCTTTGTCTTTGTCGATACGCCAGAACCTTTTTTGATCAAGAGCCTGCGTATTTGCCTTTACCCTCAAAAACTCCAAAGGGTAATCCGTATCTTTTAAAATCCAAGAAAATTCGTTGCCATCTAATCCATACAAATGAGCCATAAGAGCATCGAGAATAACTCTAAGTCTCAACCTTTCGGCCTGAGTAAGCGCCCACAGCCTTCTCCATGAGACTGCAGTATCAGAACGCACGGCATCGATCCAAGCGGGAGAAAAGCTCTCTGAGCAGCATGAAAGTTGCGCGCTGATTCTTTTGATGACCTGCTGCACACTGCCAATTGATTCCGGCCTGGCTAGCGCACACTCTTCCACGATGAAGTAATTCAGATGAAGGTAGCCAATTTTGAACTTGGCAATATAGTCAAATTCAAAAGACCCCAGTACTGATTGAAGCTCAAGCTCCCCGTCGAATCGACTACACGAGAGCACCGGCGAAGCGTTAACCGCCGGGAAGTTTGGTGTAACAGCAGACATCATCGTACGTTTGTGGACGGCTGTACTGATGTCTTTAAACAAGAGGCGGCTTGTTTTACGGACTGCACCTGTATCTATCCAGTCAGCCAAACCCATTAGGTATTCGGGCCTCATCACCTTCGGAAAATCGATATTTTCCCACTTCGCGCCACGTCCCTTTCCGGATAGCCAACCAGAAACACAATAATCCCAAAGATCAAAGATCTTGGCGTTGTAAATTGGCAATGCCACATCCTCAATCGCCTCCACAGGCATCCCCTGCTGCCCATCCCGCGACAGCACCAAGCCCGGCTCACGCTCCAGAATGTGCTGCGGGCCATGGTAATCGCGCCAGGGGCCTTTCAGCCAGTGACCGTACTCGTCGGGGCGATAGCCCTTTTCTTCCCACTTGGGCCGAGGCGGGAACAACTTAGAGTCGTTGGTCATGTCAAACTCACGGGCGTACTTGATGCCCCACCCGTTCTCGCTCTGGTCGCCCAGCAGCACACCGTTGGCGTACATCTTCTGCAGTACACGCAGGTCCTGCTCACTGCGGATCTCCAGAATGGCCTTGGAATACGGCGAGAACTCCTCCACCCGCGCGCGCGGGTAGGCCAGCACATGGCGTTCGGCCTGCTCCCAGTCATCCACGTTACGGTGCATAAAGGCAGCACGGATGGCCTCGGTTTGCCCTCCCTTCTGCACGATCAGCGGGCAAAATTTGAAAGAGCGGTGAATATCGAAAATTCCTTCGCGGTTCTCGAATCCAAACAGCCACTGCCAATCGCACTGACTGAGGAACAACTCACGCAGGTCGGTGGTGCCCTTGTCGGTATAAATACCGCTGGGCACGATCATGCCCAGACGCCCCTGCCCGCGCAGCAGCGCATGACTTAGCTCCAGAAACAGCTTGTAGGTATTGAGGTCGGCTGAGCCCTGATGCTGGAAAGGATGTGCGGTATCGGCAAAGCCCTTGTTTTTCTTACGCTGTTGCAGCCACTTTTTATGCACCGCCGCCGAGGCTTCAAAGCTGTTTCTGCCGCTGCCCAAGCTCAGGTCGTGCTTCTTCTTGCCATTCTTGTCTTCGGTAACGCGATCACCAAATGGCTTACCCACATACTTCGCCCAGTTGGACATCCCTTTCAGGCCGGCGTTGTAAGCAATCCAGTCGTGCTCAAGTTGCGGCCAGGCGCAGAAATACTCCAGCTGCTTGGCCAGCGCCTCCTGCTTGCCATAGGCGCGGTAGAGCGGGTCGTGGTTGGAGAAAAACTCCTTGGAGTTGGGCTTCTGGATTTCCCATGGGGGGTTTCCCAGCAAGGCATCAAAGCCGTCCTGAGTGGCGGTGAACACATCCGGGAACTCCAGCTCCCAGTGGAAAAAGCGCTGGCAGCGCGCTACTTCGCCGGCAATGGCCAGTGCCTGCTCATTGGGGCTGGCAAAGTCACGCGGCAGCGGTGCCAGCTCGATCTGCTCGCCGGGCCAGAACCACAGCGCGCACCATAGGTCCATGCGTGCCTTCAGGGCATGGTAGTGAGGGTTGTTCAACACCTCGTGGTGGTAGACCTCAGCGCGTTTTTCGCTTTCGTGTACCGGCAGACGGTGTAGCTTTTTGAATATCTTGAGCAACTCGTCGTGCACGTTGCTGGCATCCAGCCCGTCCACCAGGTTCATCTGGCCGCTGAGCAACGCCTGCAGTTGCTCGGGCACAGCCTTGCTGCGGGTCTTGATCGCATCGGTAAAGACGTCACCCTTGCGCTTACCTTTGGCATCTTCATACCCGTGGTTGATCAGGTTGTCTGGCTTGTTCTTCTGGTAGTCCTTGTCGCCGCCTTCCCGCTCCCAGGCCAAGGCCGGGTAGTCGCGATAGGTGTCAAACCAGGTGCCCACCAGGGCATTGCCGACCTTGAGCTTGTGATCAAGGAAGCCAAAGGGCAGATCGCGGTCCATGGTTTCCACCCACAGCGCCATACGTCCCAGTTCCACTGCCAGCGGGTCGAGATCCACGCCGTACAGGCAGTTCTCCACAATGTGACGCTTGAGCTGGGCGCGCAGCGCCTCTTCAAAGCCGTCATCTTTGGGATTGAGTTTGGTCAGCTCATCGCTGAGCAGTTCGGCCAACTTGCCGTCAGCCATGCGCGGCACACCGCCGTCTTCACTACGCTCAATCAGCTTATGGTGGAACAGCGACTGGGTGAGTGCTTCTGTGAGGTAACGCAGGGCACCCGCAAGGAAAGAGCCGGAGCCCATGGCCGGGTCGCACACCTTCAGGGCCAGAATCTGCTCGGGCGTTTTCGGCGCCCACTCCACTACCGCGTCCAGCCCAGTGCGCGAATCGATTTCGCTGCGCACGGCCTCATAGGCCAATGGTTGCAGGGTGCGGCGCACGGTGGGCGCTGCCAGTTGCGGCCGGGTGTAGAAGGTGCCGGCGCCCTTACGGGTACCACCCCAGCGCACCAGGAAAAACTGGCCGGGGGCGACCATACGAGCACACAGCTGTTTGCCGGCCTTCTCCCGTGCCTGTTGTTCTTCATCACCGGTGGCATTGGCTTTGCGGCCACGGGGTTTCTTTACCAGCCCGGCAATCTGCGCGGCACGCTGCAGCCAGGCATTGGCCCGGACTAGATGGTCTTCGCTAAGGGTCAGCTCTTCTGCGCTGTCGTCGCTGGCAACAATTTCTTCTTGGCTGTCGTCCTCGACGGATTCGGTTTCTTCGTCGACGTTCTCTTCGCTGTCTTCGCTGTCGGCGGTTTCTTCCGCGTCCTCGTCACCCTCGTCGCCACTGCCATCCCCGGCCTTGTCTTTTTTCTTGAGGGCTTCGAATAGCTGCTTGATGGCTTTGTCGTCCATCGCCTCCAACTGCGACAAAGTCAGGGCCGGCTGGTTGCCTACAGCGAGAAAGATCACCGGGTCATTGTCGGCAGCCTGTTTGAGTTCGAAGTCGAGCAGGCCTTCGTAAAGAATGCCGATGTATTCCGAAGACAGGGTAGAGAAATCCACCGGAGCATCGACCCAGCGGCTGCCGCGGCCCTGGCGCACCTTCATTTTGGTGCGGGTAAGCAGGCGCAGCAGTTTGTGCACCTGCAGATCGCTGACCAGATTCTGACTGCTTTCCAGCAGCGCCAGTGCACGGGAAATGCCATCGTCGCTGCCAGGATTTCCCGGTTCGAATAGCGCACCGCCATAACGAGGTACAGTCAGGCGTTCGTGGGCGGAGCCTTCATGGATCAGGTTAAACAGGCCAATCAGGCGCGGCCAGGCGCTGCGGCCCTGACTCAGGCGTTCGTTGCCTCGGCCGCCGGCGCGGCGGTCCATTTGATGGCGCAAACCTTCCAGGCTGTAGGCCTGCTGATAAATAGGGTTGTCGACCGGCACCAGGCCGCGGGCTTCGGCAAACAGGGTAATGATGCAGCGCATGATGATGCGCGAGCCGGCGACGTATAGATCTGTGTAATCGTGCGCCTGTCCTTGCTGTTGAGCCAGCTCGATGGCGACATGGGAAGCGGTGATCAGCTCTTCCACTCCCTGCCGCACGCGCTCACCCAATACGTTAGAGAGCTCGGCCTGGCCCTTGCGGGAGGCGCTGATGGCTTGAAGCAGGAGGCTCTGGCCCTGCGCTGCCAACAGAGTGTTGCGGTTGAGCAGTGTGCGCCAGACCACTGTCTGCGCAGAGGGTTGACCTTCGTTGAACCAGAGGTCGATATCCCATTCACACCAAGCGTCGTAATCAGCGCCAGCGTGTACCAGGCGCCATTGGCGACCATTAGTCACCAGCGCCAGCGCCTGCCCGGTGCGGCGCAGCCATTCGACCACGCGTCCCAACAACTGGCGTGAGCGCCCTACCCCCAAGCGGCTAGCGAACTGACGCGAGCCGCCATCATCAGGCACGAACACGGCCAGGGTTTCGCCGTTTGGCCCCAGCCACAGGCGGCGGGGTTTGATCTGGGCGCCAGTAAAGCTACGTACGGCCCAGCGACTGTCGACGCCCTGGGCCTTTTGCCAGTCATCTGCAGGTAGGCCTGAAAGATCTTGCAGGATGTAATCCAGCAGGCTGCTCAGGCTTTCATTACTGCCGTCAAACGCCGTGAGTGCACGACGGAGTTTTTCGGCCGCGGATTCCCTCATGACGGGTGCGGCTGCTGGGAAACATTCATCCAACTTGGCCGGAGAAATCAGCAGGCCGCCGTGCTTGAGCTGAGCCCATCCTTCCGCATGCAGGCTCATACACCCACCTCCGGGAAACGAATTTCAATGGTTACCGGAAAGACTTGAGCTTCGCCACGCAGGGCAAAGCGGCGCGGCAGAACCTGCTCGAGGATACGACGCTTCTCTTCGGTCAGACGTTCTTGCAGGTCACCAAACTGGTTCTGGCGGCGTTTGAGCTCGTCCTCCAGATCACGCAGACGCTTTTCGGCCAGTGCGTCGGCATCATCGAATAGTTGCTGCTGGATGCTGGCAACCCGCTGTTGTTCAATTTCTCGTTTTAGCTTGTCGATGCTCTGTGCCTTTTGTAGGGCAGCAACTTCACGAATGCGCTGCTCGAAGGCTTCCTTTTCATGATCCTTCGCTTGCTCGTACGCACTCTTGAGTTGGGTACGAAGGATCTGAGTCAACTCAGCTCGGTAACTGCCCAATAAGGTTTTAATCTTGTCTTCCAGCTCGTCCCATAGGTCGCGTGCGGCGGATACATCGGCTGAACTTTGCTGGCCAAGCAAGCCATGGTGCGGCCCGTTATAAGGCAACGGTTCACCCAAGGTATTGTTTTGCACCGGCAGGGCCAGGGTGCGGGTCCAGTGGTGGAAGGTTTCGCGTAGATCGTTAACGGCCATTTCCTCCACTGTGAACAGCACCAGCGCTTCAGCGCCAGCCGGCACCTGACCACGGCTTACCAGCCAGCGGCTAGGCGGCTGAAAGTCGGTCTGCCCGCCCGGGAAGCGCAAGCGTGCAAAGGCATTGAGCGACTGACGCAGCAACGGATGGCCCAGGTGCAGCAGCACAGTGTCCGGGGAGGGGCGGAATACCGGGCGACCATTGATGTTGTGGATAAAGAAGTGGTTGTCGAACACCAGCCATGGCATGGCGCCGCTGACACCTTTCTGTGAGGGCAAGCGCAGGCTGTCATCGACTACGGCCTGCCAACGCATAGGTAGCGGCGTCCGCAAGCGCATGCGGCCCTGGGCATCGGGACCATCCAGCACTTCGCGCGAGGCACCCAGCCCCATGGCAACGCCGAGCGTGTCTTTGAGGGTACTGGGATTAAGGTCTAGATCGTCCAGCAGCTGTTGCAACCGTTGTTTTTCGTCTTCGCCACGCTCCTCTGTGTGAACCTGGGCATCTTCGGTTGCATTTCTGCGACTGCTTATCGCCAGATCCAGATCACCCAGCACGTCGTGGTCTTCGTTCATCTCCATCATGCGACGCTGAAAAGCGGCATCAAACACCTCACCCACCGAGCCTAGATCCTCGCGGATGTCGTTGACCTTGCTCAGTACGCGGGCAACAAACTGCAGGTCACTGTCATCTTCGCTGGTGAAGTGAAAGATGGTGACATCCCGCGACTGACCATGACGGTCAATACGACCGTTACGCTGCTCCAGACGCGAGGGGTTCCACGGAATCTCGTAGTGCATCAACAAGCGGGCGGTGTGCTGCAGGTTAAGGCCTTCAGAAGCAGCGTCGGTCGCGACCAGAATACGTACCGGTGCGTCCGGATCGTTGAAGGCGCGCTTTACCGCCTCACGCTCGCCCTCATGCATGCCGCCATAGAGCATGCAGATGCTGCCGGGTTCAGCGCCATACTCGTCATTCAAGCGGTTGACCAAATAGTCGAGCGTGGTTTTGTACTCGGTGAAAATGATCAGTCGCTCATCATTTTTCCACTGTTCAGCGTTACGCAGCTCCTTGCCAATCAGCTCACGCAGGCGATCAAAGCGGGCATCCGATTTCGGCTTGGCCTTAACCACAGGCTGTTTGTCTAGCCCCAAAGACTTCAGCGCGGCATCAATTGCGTCAATCTCTGGCTGCAGTACATCCACGTAGGGGTGCATCCAGGCGCCAACGACCTGCGCGGCATGGCGGTTGCGGCTCTCGCGTTCCTGATCATCATCGATATCTTCTTCACTGGCACGACGGGCTGCAGCCACTTCAGCTACCTGTAAAGCCTCTTTGACAGCCAGGCCCTCCTTGAAGCGCAACCAGCTGTCGGCAAAGGCCACCGGACACGACAGCAACCGCTTGCGCAAAATCTCAATGGCGAAATTGAGCACCATGCGTGCTTCGGGAGCGGTGCGAATAATGCCTTTCAATTGCGCGCAAAACTTGCGAACGGCAGCCGCCAGCTCCTGCTCCGGCTTAAACATATACAGCGGCAACGGTTCCAGATAGCGTTTGGCGAAACGCGGCACTCGGCCCGCCTGGCGATCCTGATCGTTGATCTCGCTTTTCAGCCTCCGGATCAGCACATCGCCGATCATCTTGCGCTCTTTGTCCGTGAAATTCGGCGTTTGGGTAAAGCGCACCGGATCTAGCTGTTCCAGCAGACCAGAGAAGCAGCGGGTATGGCCGTTGTGTGGTGTGGCTGTCAGGAACAGGCGGTGCTCAAAATACGGCGTCAGAATCCGCAGCATCTTGGCCAGATCGCTGTCTTCGCCGAAGTTGGACGGCATCAGGTTGTGGGCTTCATCGACAATCAGCAGATCCCACGGCAGCTGTGCACCACCCCGCTGTTTGATGGATTCGCAATTGGCGATGAACTGCTCCAGCACATCCGGCTGGCGCAAGTAGTGGTAGGACGTGATGATGCGCGGCAGTGCACGCCAGGGGTTGGCATCCAGTCCCATCTCTTTCTGCAGCTTGTGGGTGGCGGCTTTGTCGACGATATCAAAGCCGAGGGAGAACTTTTCCTCCATCTCCTGCTGCCACTGGGTGCGCAGGGCTGCAGGAGTGATGATTAGCACCCGACGAATGCGTCGTTTACGAATCAGCTCGGCCAGAATCAGGCCGGCCTCAACGGTTTTGCCCAAACCCACATCATCGGCCAACAGCAAAGAAACACGCGGCATACGCATGGCCCGGGCGAGCGGTACCAACTGGAAGTCGTCGACACTGACAGCACCGTAGACAGGGGCAGTGGGCACTGGCTCTGAACGTTCCTGCGAATTGCTGGCCGACAGGAACGGCGTGAGCGCGCTCCAGCGAGCTGCGCGTTGCAAGGCCAGAAACTCATCCTGCTGCATCGGAGCTTCGCGATCTATTTTGGGCAGCGCGTTCGGCTCCAATACCACTGGGCCGCGTTCACGCTCCCAAAGCAGGGATTCTTCTGCATCACCATCGGCATCGCTGAACTCGATGGTAACCAGGTGCAGCAAGGCAGAGGACTTGCTATCGCTGAAGGGCTCTACAGAAGAGATTACACCGCGGCGGTTACGGACAGTTGCAAGCATGCCGACACGGGGCAGGTGATTGGCCGTAGGGTGTGAATTATTCATTGGTGATTCCGTTCAGATCGGATGTGAATCGACGAAAAGGCTGTAAGTAAAAAAGCTCTCTGCTCTACCCGAAAAATTATATTGATCACAAGAAAAATATGGCTTATTGCCACCTACAAACCTTACCTGGCTAGAGGAGCTAGAGCTAGAGCATGTCAATTATGCCCTACATCTGCTTTCAGTTAGACGTAACACACCTTGCATTCACTAACTTACCTGGCCGCCCGATCACGGGGTTATGGACAGGTCAGTTTTCCGGATGAGCACGACAACGGAGATCGGGGCCACGATTACAACTGATACGCAGCCGGGCAAACTGGGTCGCTTAGTACTTGCGTCGCCGTTAGCTACCATACGAAGGCCACAAAGAAACTCGAATCAAAATGTTGTCAGTCATACATCACCGCCATGACAACCACTCATGGAGCCATCCCATGTCATTGCAGAGCCCCCTTTGCAACTCCCAAAAAATTGCCTCATTCAGAACCGCCATGAAAGCTGGCGCCGCTATAGGCTCCATTGGCGGCGCAGCGCGCGGCGCAAGCGCTGCGTTGGCTGGCGGACAGTTAGGGACCGCTGTCGGCGCTATTGCCGGACCGATAGGCATCTGCCTTGTAGTGGTCAACTAATCCCGGACACGACGTTAAGTTTTTCCTCGGCCCGCGCTGGCGCCAACCCATCGTTGAATTGGTGAGGCCGAATCCAGTTGTAGCGATGCATCAAAAAATGGCTGATATCGCGCTGTGCTTCCTGCGCAGTTCGATAGCCCACGGTCGGTATCCATTCTGTTTTCAAGCTGCGAAACACGCGCTCCATCGGTGAGTATCCCAGCAGTTTCCTCGTCGACTCATGTTCTGGCGCATGCGGTATCGCCATAACCGCTGGCGAAAGAGTCGGCTTGCATATTGCGATCCCTGGTCCGAGTGGAATAGCAGATCCGAAGGCCTGCCACGCTGCTCGTAAGCCATATCCAGCGCTTTGATCACCAGCTCAGCGTCTGGCTGTTCCGACAGCGCCCAGCCCACGATCCGACGCGTACAAAGATCCAGGACGACAGCCAGGTAATGCCACTTTCCTTGCGCCCAAATGTAGGTGATATCGCCGCACCAGACTTGATTGGGCGCTGGCACGTCGAACTCGCGGTTTAATGTGTTCGGGATATCCAGTCTTTCTATTGTTGCTCGCTTGTAGGCATGGGAGCCGGGTTGTTTGCTGACTAAATCAAGCTCGCGCATCAAGCTACGCACTTTGAATCGACCGAGTTGCTCACCGTCTTCACGCATCAGCGACAGGATGCTGCGACTGCCCGCAGAGCTGCGACTTTGCGAGAACAGCTCACTGACGCGACTACGCAATCGAAGCCGTTCAACATCGGGCGTGCGGCGCCGCAGGCGCTGGGCGTAGTAACACGGGCGAGTGACGTCAAACACCTTGCACAGCCAATCAACCGGTTCATCGGCGTTCAACTGGTCAATCAGCGCGAACGCTCGTGATCTTCCGACATCAAGAGCGCAGTAGCCTTTTTTAGTATTGATTTCTCTCGCTCAAACCGAGCAATCCGGGCTTCCAGCTCCTGAATTTTTTGCTGTTCAGGAGTCAGTGCTTTGTTCTGCGGGGTGACGCCTTTATGTTCTTTCTGAATCTGGTCAACCCAGCGACGCAATGCCGACTCACCAATGCCGAGTGAACGGCTGGCTTCGATGTAGCTGTAGTTTTTGCTTGAGCACAAGGTCGGCAGCCTCGCGCTTGAATTCAGGAGTAAAGGAGCGGCGTTGTTTGGTCATCTGACACCTCGATCTGGCGAGCATTCTCGCCTAAATAGATGTCCGGTTTCATTAGACCACTACACACTGACTGGACGATGATCGCAAGGGTTTACGGGCGATGGATGCCGTCAGCAGATCTGAACGCGGGAAACAAAGCAGAAACGCTATGGAGTGATCAAATAGACGGAAGGTTTAAAGGCGATACTCGATCTAAGCCCGCCGCTCGGTAAAGAAGGCGCTTGTGACATTAAAATAGCGCTCTGCTGTCAGCCGATGAGCGAACATTGGGCATATTGCAAGTCAGAAAACGGAAAATGTACGGCCGAGGTATCCAACGTTTGATTACCTCGGCCGATTCTGAGTATAGCGGCCAGACTGGGCTCATTGGGGAATAATAAAACCTCTGCTCTAACGTTTTTTCTTTTTATTACTATTCTTTTTGGGTTCTAGCACTTCTGAACGGATAGAAAAATATTGGCCTAGGTTCGGTCCATGCAATGCGAAAGTCTTATCTAAAATCTGCTTAGCTTCCGGTTCACTTTCAAAATCAGGAAAATTTAATTTCTGCCACCGATACATAACAGCAGCAAACACATTGAGCACAACGTCCGTGTCTTCATCGAGAGACTCCAAAAACTCCCTTAGATTATTAACTCCTTGTTCGGTACCAAAGTCTACACCTGGTATTTTCGATATATTATGCGCAAAGTCGTTACGAGACTGCAAAAATCGGGATAACAAATCTTTGAGTGCTTGATGCACCTCTACCTTCTTCTTTAGTGCCGCGATCAACTGTCCTAAAGTTAATTTCTGAGCAGTACTTGAACCATGGGTCTTGCTAGAAAGCCCGAAGTCCAAAGCAGACTTTAGGAACACTTCACATGCATGAATCTTTACATGAAGGCTACCGATAGCGAAGTAATCAGAATCCGTCAACATGCTTTTCATATCGAGCCTCTCTCCTTTGAGCACTGCCGTAGATCTTACCGAAATGACAGCATTATGCCAGCCTCAAGCCTGAAGGCCCCGGTCTACATGGCTCGGATGCGGGTTCAAACCCCCCCGGCTCCACCAATTCGAAGCATCAACAAAACCCGCCTAGTGCGGGTTTTGTTGTTTCTGGAGGATGGAAACCCCAGCCAGCGGGCCTTCGGATTGTTCCTTCAAGATGTCGCGCCATTGGTGCACTGTTCCCACTCCACCGACATGACTAACCTCCTCTCATCGCTGCAAAATCAGCGACCGGGGTTAGCCGCTCGGCTCATATCAAGGCCTGCAACATCACCATCCGCTCAGCATCTGCTGGACTACGTTATGGCAGCTGTGCGTGAGGCCCTTTCGGGTGCGCTGGGTTTGTTGATTCCTGGTCTGCTAACCCGCGTACAGTTGCTACCCTGTTTCGATTAGCCGGGCGAGACACCTCACAGGCCTCGCCCGCTGGAATCCCCTCACACTTCCCATTACCCTGACCGCCTTTATCAGACAACCGGAAGTCCGATACCCGTGTTCAAGCCCTTCGCTGTCATCGCCCTCGCCTGCGCGCCCTTGCTCACCCACGCTGCCGACCTGGCAGGTGTGTGGAAAGGCACGTTGGGTAAATCCGCCATTACCGCGTGTTTTAATGGTGCCCATGGCGCCAACGGCAGTTACTACTACCAGCGCATCCTCACTCCCATCCAACTGACCCAGGCCAACGCCAGTGAACCGTGGGCCGAAGAAGGCAACACGGGTTTCTGGCAGCTGGATGAGCCGCAAGGTGACACGCTGACGGGAACCTGGAGCAAAGCCCCGGGAGGCAAAGGCCTGGCGGTGCTGCTCAAGCGGGCGGATACCGAAAGCTGCGCCAGCGACACCTATAACACGCCACTCGAGGCAGTGCCGCCGAAGGTGACGGTCGAGAAGAAGGCTTTCCGCGAGCACGCCTACCAAGTGCACACCCAAGGTGGGCAGGTCACCTTCAAGCTGGAAGGCGAAGGGCCGGCTATCGAGAAGATCAACCGTGACCTCGCGCGGCTGGCGGTCAGCCCGGACGGCCAGGCCGACTTCTATCGTGAGCGGCGCAATGCACTGGACCAGAGCGGCGGCACGACCACCAGTGAGATCACGGTGGAGCCGTTTTACTGGTCCTCGCAGTGGATCACGGTGCGGTTCTATCGCTGGACGGCAGGTTATGGGCGCGGCGGCATCAGTTGGGGCCTGCACAGTTGGAACCTGCAAACCGGCGACAGCGTAGACCCGTGGACCTGGCTCGGCGGGCAGCAGGAATGGTACGACGCCTACTCCGGCCAAGTGAAGTTGCCCACCCCATTCAGCGACTGGCTCGCCAAGCAAACCACCACCGACGAAGGCTGCCCGGCGGTGACCAGCTACTCCACCTTCGACCTGAGCTTCAACACCCAAGGCCTGCAACTCTCCACGCCCGCCACGGGCGACGGCTGCGACAACGAGTTGAGTTTCACGTGGGCGCAATTGGAACCAGTACTGACCGCGCAAGGCAAAGCGGCGCTGCCTAGCTTGAAACAGCCATGAATATCGGGCCCTGTGAGCCTTACAAAAACCGCACATTCATTCACGAAATATTAAGAATCCGTTACCTATACTAGCCGATCGCCACGGCCGTTCCCCCGAACGGCCCCTTGCCCCGGTAGCTAAAACCTATGACGCGTCCCGTTTCGCTGCTGCTCCTTCTCGTTGCGGTGTTGTTCTTCTTCGCCCTTGGCAGCCATGAGCTGCAAGGCTCCACCGAAGCCCGCGTCGCCGGGATCGCCATGGCCATGCACTTGGACAATGACTGGGTTATCCCACGCCTGTTTCGTGAGCCGTTCCTGGAAAAACCACCGCTGAGCCTTTGGTTGGATGCCGGAGCGATTCGCCTGTTCGGTGGTACAACCTGGGCGGTACGCCTGGCCTCAGCGTTTGCCGGGCTGTTCAGCGTGATGCTGTTTTACGCAATGCTGCGCAAGTTCGGGCGGCCACAGACCCTGGCGTTCTGCGCGGCGCTGATCCTCGCGACCATGGCCAGCTATTGGGGCAATGTGCGCGGCGTGGGTGAGGATTCATTGCTCAGCCTCGGTGTGACCACTGCGTTGCTGGCCTTCTACCAGGCCGTGCGGCCCGACCGTCAAGGCTCCAGTGTGTGGGCGTGGGCGTTGTTTACCGTCGGGATGGCGATCGCGACGTTGAGCAAAGGTGTACTTGGCCTGGCGATGCCGGGCATTGTGATTTTTGTGTACCTGCTCAGCACCAGCGTAATGGACAAGCGCCTGCGCATCGGCGACTGGCTCAAGCCTGGGCTGTTCACGCTGCTGGCGCTGGTGCCGCTGCTGATCTGGCTGGGGTTTCTGTTCCAGCGTGGCGGCCTGCAGGCCGTGGCCGAGGTGTTGTGGACCAACAGCGTCGGGCGCTTCAGTGGCTCGTTTGTCGAGGCCGGGCACTACGAGCCGTTCTATTACTACCTTGCAAAACTGCCCGAGGCCTTCCTGCCCTGGAACATTCTGGTGTACCTGGGCCTGTGGCACTTTCGCAAAAGCCTGGTGCGTAACCGCTACCGCCTGTTTTTCAGCGTGTGGCTGGTGGCGCAGTTCACCCTGCTGACCCTGGCGTCCAGCAAGCGCGTGGTTTACCTGATGGCACTGACACCGGCAGCTGCCGTCCTTGCCGCGGAATATGCAGGGGTGCTGCTGGAGTGGCTCAAAGCGCGTAAACCGGGGCTGTACCGTTATCACCGCGGCGTGATCAGCGGTGTGTTCACGCTGTTGATCGTCAGTTACATGACTGCCGCCTTCTGGTTTGCACCAAAAGCCGACTTGCGCGAGTCCTTCGTACCGGTGATCAGTCAGGCCAAGGCTTATCAAACCGAAGGCAAGGAGGTGGTGCTGTTCCAGCCTAACGAGCGCATCGCCGGGGCCAGCGTGTTCTATCTGCAGGGCTACTTGCCGATCCTGCAAACTGAAGCGCAGCTGCGTAGTTTTCTGACTGCCAAGCCCGGCAACATGGCGCTGCTGGACCGCCCCGAGCAACTGGCTGAGAAAGTCACCGTGATCAAGCAGATGGCGATCGGTCGCCAGCCTTACTACTTCGTCGAGCAGTAAGGTCGGCGCCGGGCATCAATGCTTGGTGAGTTTGTCCAGGTAACCCATGGCGAACGCCGAGATCACGAAGGTCATGTGGATGATCACGTACCACATCAAATGCTGCGGATCGACGTTCTTGGCGTCCATGAAGATGCGCAGCAGGTGAATGGACGAAATCGCCACGATGGAGGCTGCCACCTTCATCTTCAGTGACGAGGAGTCCATGGTGCCCAGCCAGTTGAGCTTTTCCTTATCCTCATCGATATCCAGCTGCGAGACGAAGTTCTCGTAGCCGGAGATCATCACCATCACCAGCAAGCCACCGACCAGCGCCATGTCGATCAACGACAGCAGCAGCAGGATCACTTCCGACTCCAACATGGTGAAGATGTTAGGCAGCACGTGGATGATTTCCTGGAAGAACTTCAGCGCCAGGATCAACAAGCCCAGGGAAAGCCCCAGATAGATCGGCGCCAACAGCCAACGCGAGGCGTACATAGCATTTTCAATAAAGCGTTCCATCGGTTCTCACACAGCATGGCTAAAAATGGCGCCGAGTATACCAGCCGCTAACAAACCCCTGTAACCACGAGAAAACTGACCTGAGCGGCATCTGTAAGAGAATTTTTCTGCTAGTGTCGAGTCCATTAACTCGGCTCGATGATGTCGGACAGGAAGATTCAGATGATGGATGTGCGATCCCCTTTGGCCACGATCGGCCTGTGTGCGGCGTTGCTGATGGCCGGCGGCTGCTCTCCCAAAGAAGAGCAGAAGCAGGTGACCCTCGAAGAAAAAACCGCGAAGTTCGAACAGTCGCTCGACACCATTCAAGACCCCAAACTCAGAGATGCCATTGCCGACCTCGGCGGCTCGCTGCTGTTGCTGGAACGGGCGCGCGTCAAACTCGCCAACAAGCCCATCGAAGCCGAATACGGCGAAGACACCCTGGCCTTGCTCAAGCATTACCCCACGCCCCAAGCCTTGGTGGACACCTACATCAATGGCCTGTTCGTGCTGCGCAAAGCCTCGCATTCCGACTACCTGACGGATTTGCAGCCGGTGTTCCCATTCAACTTCAACACCCCGGACCAGTTCCCCTTCCCCCATGGCCTGGAATGGCAGTCGGTGACCTTGAGCAACAATAAAGTCATCCCGTTTCAGCCGGAATGGTCGGAAACCGACCCAGGCATCCAACTGAGCCCGAGCAGCTCCAACCTGACCAACCCCGATGACCTGACCGTGACTTACCCGTTCATCGAGGGTATCGAGACCGACAACAAGAGCCAGCCGCAGCCGGTCAGCCTCAAGGGCGCGGTTGAGGTGATTGCGCCCGGCAAGGTGCTGACATTCGACTTGTCGAAAAAAGATGTGGGCCACACACGCACCGAGGGCAATATCACCCTCAACCTGCTGCTGCTTGAGAAAAACTACGCCGAGATCGAACTGACCAACAGCGAGCCAATGGCACCGGAGGTCGGTGACGAATCGCCGAACCCCTTACTGGTACAGGCGCGTGACAGTAGCGGGCAATTTCTGACCCGCTCGGGCTCCATCAACGAGAATGCCGCGCAAGTAGCGTTCTACGAGAAACAACTGGCCGAGATGCAAAAGCAGACGGCCTGGTCGGATGCCTTTGAAAAGCACCTGACGGACGAGCAGAAAGCCTTTGAGCACAAACAAAGCAGCCACTACGCCAAGGTGTATTTCAATGGCTTGATCGACACCCTGCAGGTCGATGTACTGGACTTCTCCAAGGCCACGCTCACGCGCAAGGACCTCGACCTGCCGGTGATGCGTTTCGACAAGAACAGCCTGCAAAAGACCGTGCAAGCCTTGCCGATGCCGGTCACGGTGTACGACGACAGCGCCGCCAGTTGGCTAAAAGACGCCGCGATGACCGAGGAGCAGCTGAAAAAAAGCGTGACGATCAGCCAGTCGACCGAAGACGCGAGTGCCGCGAAGATCGTGTTTGACCACCCGTTCACGTTCAATGACGACCTGGTCGGCGCTGATCGCAACAGCGGCGAGTCGCCGATTACCTTCTTCACCGCGGATGAAAAAGGCGAACGCGGCGAGCCCATCGAACTGCCGACCGAGGCCTTCGAGCTGAATGCAGGAAGCGGCACGCTGACTTACGATCTCACCCTGTTCCCGGAAAACCCCGCCTTCGTAGTCGGCTCGATACCGTTGTTTCTGGCCACGATCGAAAAAGCCACGATTGACGTGGGCAAGCTGCCTAAAGGCCTGTCGCTGAAAGACAACGCGCTGATTGTCGATCAAAAAGAATTCCCCGCCGACAGCTGGCGTTTCTACGCCAAGGACGCCAGCGGCCACTACCTCAAGGAAATTCTCGGCGTGAGCCACCGCGCCGAGGAGTACGGCACGGCACTCTTTGACGTGTTTTATTTCTATGGCCAGCCGACGACGCTGGAAAGTTACCAGCGCACTGACCTGAGCACCGTGCAATACGGTTTCGAAGTGAAGCTGGACAAGCCCGAGGGCAAATAGTGTTCAGTGATGGGTATCACTGAGCGTCTGCCCTCGCCCACCATTGAGTTGTCGCAGATGTGCCTGCAGGTGCAGGCACCAGATCTGCGGGTCGTCGGCCAGCGCATAACCGTGCAGGGTCAGGCTTTCAACAATTGACTGCAGAATGGTTTCTGCCACGAAGGGCCCGTGAAACGGGCCTTGGGACTTGATGGTGGAGGGCTGTTCGCCGGTCATGCCAGCGGCAAACAACAACGTCCACATCCCGTTATCCCCCGCGAGAGGGCGAATGGAGCATTCGATACGGGTAACCAGGCCCAAACATTGGCGGGTAAGGCAAAGGTTGCGCGACATGGCGGCGACCCTCGGTAGATCGGTGTTCAACCTCGCGCCTGGCGAAGCTGTCTCTATCCAGCGACTCCTGTAGATATCCCTTACGCTCAGAATAGAAGAAAACCAGTACAAACCAAGGCTGTAGGGACCAACGGGCGTTGGTCCCTGAGAGGCGAGTCAATTTAGTGGCGAATTCACCGCCGTTTCCAAATACTCCGCTGATCCAATGTGGGAGCGGGCTTGCTCGCGAATGCTGTCGGTCAGACACATTGTTAATGACTGATCCACCGCCTTCGCGAGCAAGCCCGCTCCCACACTGACCGCGTCACGACAATCAGCTCGGCTTGGCTTCCGCCAACGCCTGCTGCGCCAGCTCCTTCTCCGCTTCCTTCAAGTCGTCCTCGCTGATCATCTCGGCAATCGCGCGCAAACGCTCCACCACACGCGCATTCACCGTGCCTTCAGGGAATTGCCCCTCCTCGTCCGGCTCACCGGCCGGCTCACCGACCAACAAGCTCAGCGCCTCATCCGCCTGACGCACGGCATAGATGTGGAACTGCCCGTTGCGCACGGCCTGCAACACCTTTTCGTCGAGCATCAAGGTGGCGACGTTGGCTTGCGGAATGATCGCGCCCTGCTCGCCGGTCAACCCGCGCGCTTCGCAGAGGCGGAAGAAGCCTTCGATCTTCTCGTTGACCCCACCCACCGCCTGCACTTCACCGAATTGGTTGATCGAGCCGGTGATCGCAAAGCACTGCTTGAGCGGCGTTTTCGACAACGCCGAGATCAAGGTGCACGCCTCGCCCAACGAGGCACTGTCGCCGTCCACGTACCCGTAGGACTGCTCCAGCGCGATACTCGCCGAGATCGCCAGCGGGAATTCCTGGGCATAACGGCTGCCCAGGTAACCGGTAAGGATCATCACGCCTTTGGAGTGAATCGGCTGACCGAGGTTAACCTCGCGCTCGATGTCGACGATGCCACTGCCGCCCGGGTACACCGTGGCGGAAATCCGCGCCGGCACGCCGAAGGCCGAATCGCCGACTTCCAGCACCGTCAGCCCGTTGCATTTGCCCACGGCCGCACCGGCGGTGTCGATCAGGATGACCCCAGCGAGCATGTCGTCGAGAATCCGCGCCGACACACGCCCGGTACGCGTGGCCTTGGCCTTGAGCGCCCGCTCGATATGCCCGGCATCGGTCATCTCATCACCCGCCAGGTGGCGAATGAAATCCGCCTCGCTCACCAGCTGGAACAAATCGCCGATACGCGCCGACAAACGCCCCTGGTGTTCGGCCAGGCGTGCGCTGTAGGTCGCCAGACGCGCCACGGCGTCCGACGTCAGCGGCGCCATGCCTTCTTCCGAGGTGCGGGTTTTGAGCAACTGGGCGAACTGCTCCAGGCTCTCGTCGACCATCGGAATGTCTTCGTCGAAATCCACCAGGACGCGGAACATCTCCTGGAAGTCCGGATCGGCATCCTGCAACGCGTAGTAGAGCTGGCGCGAACCGATGATGATGACCTTGACCTGCAACGGAATCATTTGCGGGTTGAGGGTCACGGTGGCCAGGCGGCCGAGCTCGCCCAGTGGCGATTCCATCTTCAGCTTGCGCGACTGCAGGGAACGCTTGAGGGCGTCCCACACAAACGGTTCGCTGAGCATTTTCTCGGCTTCCAGAATCAGGAAACCGCCATTGGCACGGTGCAGAGCACCCGGACGCAACTGGCGATAGGTGGTGTAGAGCGCGCCCTGGTCGGTGCTGTATTCGATACGGCCAAACAGGTTGTCGTAGGTCGGGTGCGGCTCAAACACTACCGGCGCACCGCCGTTGACCGAGTGGCCGACCACCAGGCTCGGGCAATACTGCTCTTCGAGCAGCTTGCGGGCCTGGGCGTCGGTCTTGGCGTCGTCCACCAGTTGCTCGACCACGGTTTTGAGCAGGTACACCTGCATGGCTTGCAGATAACCGCAAACACCGGCGTTTTCCGCGTACTTTTCCGACAGAGGCGCCAGCAAAGGTTGCAGGGCCAGGGTGATGGTTTCTTCGTTGAACTGACGCAGTTGGTTATTCGACTCACGCTTCCACTGCGGCAGGCTGGCCAGTTCTTCGTTAAGGCGTTCTTCCAGTTCGGAAATATCCGTGTGGAAACGCTCGCGATCAGCCTCCGGCAGTTGCGAAAACTCCGCTTCGTCCAGCGCCTTGCCGTCGAGCATCGGGGTGAAGGCAATGTTGGAGCTGTCGCGGTAGAGCGCCACGTCCTTTTCCAGGGCCAGGCGTTCGATCACATCCAACGCCTTGTCGTAGCGCTGGTTGAAGGCGCGGTCGATGGCGCTTTTGCGCTGTTGATAGGTCGGGTGTTCGAAAACGGCCGGGAACGTCGCCACCAGGTTGTCGACCAACCCATTGATATCGGCAATGAACGCCGCCGCAGCGCCGCCCGGCAATTCCAGGGCGCGCGGTTCGCGCGGCTCATCAAAATTATTCACATAGACCCAGTCCGCCGGGGTCTGCAGGCGTTTGCCTTCGGCCTTCAGGTAGCGTTTGACGAACGAAAAGCGGCCGGTACCCGGCTCACCCATGACAAACACGTTGTAACCGGGGCGTGGCATGGCCACGCCGAACTGCAAGGCTTCAACCGCACGTTCCTGGCCAAGCACACCGCGAAAGGGCTCCAAATCATTAGTGGTCGAGAAGCTGAACTGTTCAGCGGAGAAAGGGCGAGTCAGCGCTTCGGGCGCTAGACGCAAGCTGGCAGCAACAGGATCAGGCATCGGGCTTCCTTACATCAGGCGGGGCAGATGAGCGCATTCTGGCTCCCGGTTGCGCGCTCTGGCAAGGCGAGCCTTTGGGAAAGCCTGGACACGGGAGGCCTCCTACAAAAAAATCGCGACAACTCGGTTTGTTTTATAAAAAATAACGGAACCCTAGGAACGTGCCTAAACTCCAAATTGCGCGGGTTGGACTAATAACTGGCCCCTAGGGCGCTGCGAAGCGCCTGAACCCTTGTCCATTGGTTTGCACACAAAGAGAACAAAGCTATGAAACGGATCCTTCTTGGTACTCTCTTCACCGTTGTCTCCCTCAATGCAATGGCTGAATCTCCAGGTGGCCCGAACTGCGGTTGGGGCAACATGTTGTTCGAAGGCCAGCGCGGTACTCCAGCCCACTTCCTCGCTTCCACCACCAACGGCACCTCCGGTAACGCCACCTTCGGCATGACCTCGGGCACCAACGGTTGCAGCACCAACAGCGCCCTGACCTACGGCGGCAAGTCCTGGATTGCCATGAATGGCATGATGAACGAGCTCTCCGAAGACATGGCCAAGGGCAACGGCGAAGCGCTGACCACCTATGCCGTGGTACTGGGCGTTGCGCCTGAAGATCGCGAGCACTTTGCTGCCGTGACCCACGAGCACTTCCAGCAAATCTTCAGCAAAGCTGACGTGACCGCTGACGACGTGCACAACAACACCCTGGCTGTACTGAAAAGCGATACCCGCCTGGCCAAATACGCTACCCAGGCTTAAGCTCGACCGGCCCGCGTCTTTCGAGGCGCGGGTTTTACTTTTGGACCCGCCTCCCCTTTGGGTCTCACTTTTCCCGACTTAAGTTGCCCCTATGCTCAAACGCCTTGCCTGGTTGGCACTCTTCGCCTGCGCCCCGCTATACGCGGCCCCGCATATTGATGATCAACGTTTGCAGCAATTGGCCAACGATCCGTTCTGGCTGTCTTTGGGCCATTACGAAGCCGGCAAGCTCAAAGGCTGGCGCAGCTATGTCAGCGACAAGAAATTCTTCCTCGCCCCCGACGGTGCCCACCACCCGGACGCCGAGCTCAAGGCCACCGTTGAAGCGCTGTATGCTCCGGCAAGCCTGGGTGAAAAACATGCGCAGTGCGTTTACCCGGCACGTACCCGCTGGCTGAAGGAACAGTTGCACCTCACCGATCTGCCCGCACTGGAGTGCAAAGAATTCACCCAATGGTTCAAGGACGTCGCGCCCCACAGCGCGGTGATGATCTTCCCGGCGGCCTACCTCAACAGCCCGTCGTCGATGTTCGGCCACACGCTGCTGCGCATCGACCAGGCTGACGTGCAGAGCAACAACACCGCCCTGCTCAGCTATGCGATCAACTTCGGCGCCTACATCGAAGGCTCCGACAACAGCATTCTCTATGCCTGGAAAGGCCTGATGGGCGGCTATCCCGGCCTGTTTGCGCTGGTGCCGTACCAAGAAAAGCTCTCGGAATACCGTAGCCTCGAAAACCGCGACCTGTGGGAATACCGCCTCAACCTGACCCAGCTCGAGACTGAGCGCATGGTCCGGCACGTGTGGGAGCTCAAGCAGATCCAGTTCGACTACTTCTTCTTCGACGAAAACTGCTCCTACCGCCTGCTGGAACTGCTCCAGGTGGCCCGCCCAAGCCTGCGCCTGACCGAGCAATTCCCGTTGACGGCGATCCCGACCGACACCGTTAAGGCGGTAAAAGAAGCCGGTTTGGTGGAGAAGATTGATTACCGCCCGTCCCGTGAGCGCGAGCTGCTCGAACGCGCCAAACCGCTGAATGGCGACGAGCAACAATGGGTACTGAAAGTCAGCGATGACCAGAAGCAATTGCAGGAGCCGGCCTTCAAAGCCCTGCCCCGCGATCGCCAGGCGCTGATCATCGACGCCGCCTATCGCTTGGGTCGCTACCGCGCCAACGGCCTGGAGCGCGACACCGAACGCTCCCAACGCAGCTTCGAACTGCTGCGTGCGATCAACCAAAACCCCGCGCCCGACCTCAACATCGCGCGCCCGGGCCTGCCCGAAGATGGCCATGAATCACGCACCTGGCAAGCCGGCATCGGCACCCGTGGCAGCAAAACCTTCGGTGAATACGGCCTGCGCATGGCCTACCACGACCTTAACGACAACGCCGAAGGCTTCCCCTTGGGCGCGCAGATTGAAATCCTGCAAATGAAGCTGCGCCAGTACGAAGGCAACCACTGGCAGGTGCAGCAACTGGACCTGGCGACCATCCGCTCGCTGACCCCGCGCAACGCGCTGTTGCAGCCGTGGTCATGGCAAGTGACCGGAGGCCTGGAGCGCGTGCCGGGTAAACACGACGACCAAACCCTGGTCTCTCACGTTAACGGCGGCGCTGGCGGCACCTGGCAACTGAGCGACGACATGCTCGGCTTCGCCCTCGGCACGGTGCGCGTGGAACACAATAATGACTTCAGCGAAGCCATCTCCCCGGCAGCCGGGTTTAACACGGGCCTGCTGTGGAAAAACCCGCTGGGCAATTTGAGCCTGGAAGCCAAAGGCGATTTCTTCACCAATGGTGAAGTGCGCCGCAGTGTGAGCCTGAACCAGCAGTGGGAATTGTCGCGCAACCTCGGGTTACGCCTGAGCGCCCAACGCGAGTACAGCCACCTTTCCACGCCAGTGAATGAAGTGATGCTTGAAGTGAAGTGGTACCACTACTGATCTGCAAGCCCCGGCGATGACCCGATGTGGGAGCCGGGCTTGCTCGCGATGGCGGTGGTCCAGGCAATGATGTATTGATTGACCCACCGCATTCGCGAGCAAGCCCGCTCCCACACTTGTTTTTGTGCCAGGCCTGAATTCTGTGCCCGCCGCAGTTCAAAGGTGGGAGCCGGGCTTGCTCGCGAATGCGGTATATCTGCAGCAGATAGTCTGACTGACCCACCGCCATCGCAGGCAAGCCCGCTCCCACACTTGTTTTGTGCCAGGCCTGAATTCTGTGCCCGCTGCAGTGCAAAGGTGGGAGCCGGGCTTGCCCGCGATGGCGCTGTATCAGCAGCAGACAGTCTGACTGACCCACCGCCATCGCAGGCAAGCCCGCTCCCACACTTGTTTTGTGCCAGGCCTGAATTCTGTGCCCGCTGCAGTTCAAAGGTGGGAGCCGGGCTTGCCCGCGATGGCGGTGGTTCAGGCAATGATGTATTGATTGACCCACCGCATTCGCGAGCAAGCCCGCTCCCACACTTGTTTTGTGCCAGGCCTGAATTCTGTGCCCGCTGCAGTTCAAAGGTGGGAGCCGGGCTTGCCCGCGATGGCGGTGGTTCAGGCAATGATGTATTGATTGACCCACCGCATTCGCGAGCAAGCCCGCTCCCACACTTGTTTTGTGCCAGGCCTGAATTCTGCGCCCGCCGCAGTTCAAAGGTGGGAGCCGGGCTTGCCCGCGATGGCGGTGGTTCAGGCAATGATGTATTGATTGACGCACCGCATTCGCGAGCAAGCCCGCTCCCACACTTGTTTTGTGCCAGGCCTGAATTCTGTGCCCGCCGCAGTTCAAAGGTGGGAGCCGGGCTTGCCCGCGATGGCGGTGGTTCAGGCAATGATGTATTGATTGACCCACCGTATTCGCGAGCAAGCCCGCTCCCACACTTGTTTTGTGCCAGGCCTGAATTCTGTGCCCGCTGCAGTTCAAAGGTGGGAGCCGGGCTTGCCCGCGATGGCGGTGGTTCAGGCAATGATGTACTGATTGACCCACCGCATTCGCGAGCAAGCCCGCTCCCACACTTGTTTTGTGCCAGGCCTGAACTCTGTGCCCGCCGCAGTTCAAAGGTGGGAGCCGGGCTTGCCCGCGATGGCGGTGGTTCAGGCAATGATGTATTGATTGACCCACCGCATTCGCGAGCAAGCCCGCTCCCACACTTGTTTTGTGCCAGGCCTGAATTCTGCGCCCGCCGCAGTTCAAAGGTGGGAGCCGGGCTTGCCCGCGATGGCGGTGGTTCAGGCAATGATGTATTGATTGACCCACTGCATTCGCGAGCAAGCCCGCTCCCACATTTGGCTCGCGTAGAGTCAGATGCACTGCATTCCAGCCCAATCAGGAGCTCCATCAACATGGCCGTTAACTGCACCACCCTTGAACAAGTCCGCGCAAACATCGACCGCCTCGACCAGCAAATCGTCGCCCTACTGGCTGAACGCGGCCACTACGTTTCCCAGGCCGCTCGCTTCAAAAAAGACTCGGACGACGTCAAGGCACCGCAACGGGTTGAACAGGTGATCGCCAAGGTGCGGGGGTTATCCGAGGCGTTGGGCGCTAACCCTGAGGTGACTGAGCAGGTGTATCGCGCCATGATTGCGGCGTTTATCCAGCAGGAATTGGCTGAACATGCCGCGCTGACGAATAACCAGACGGCATAACCCCCTTTGTGGCGAGCAGGCTTGCCCCGCTCGCCACAGAAGCAGGATTTGCCTGCTAAGCGGCGGGTGTCATCGCTTGGGTCAGGTCATCGACGACGGCCTTGCCCATCTCACACAGATAATGCGCGGCCCAGGCGTATTGTTCGCCGCGCACATCCATGGCGGCTTCCATGGCGAGTTTCTTCGAGTAAAAAAGCAAGGTGGAGGCGTGTTCCAGCGCTTGATCAATCGGCATGCCGGCATTGACGCGGAACAGCGGTTTTGCGTTTTCGCCGTAGTCGCCAAAGGTGACAACGCCGAGGGTGGTGATTGAGGACAGGGGTGGATCGGGGACGACTTTAGACATGGTTTTTCCTTAGGTTAATAAGTAAGAACCGCCACAGCACGTCGCTAAACATGGAGAGGTGGCAGCTGTACGCGGGTTAGCGAACCGGTAACCTAGGAACCCGGTAGACCCGAAGGTCTCCCGCGCACAGCCGCCATAACACGATAAGGCAGGCAAAAAGCGCGAGCCAAAGGAGTTGAGGAAGTCGTACCTACGTTTCTCGGGTCGCTAAACCCAGTCGCTGTTTTGCAGCGACCCGAGGAGGCTAGACACTCAAACCCTAAGGCACAATAGGCCAGGGATTCTCTAGGAAACGTCCTGCAATTTAAAGAGAATCGTCGTTGATGGCCCTTTAGCCCAACACCTTTCTCACCTCGCTTTCACACCTCCCCGACAAATCCCTGACTAGACTTGCCCTATCAGCCGTGAAACGGCCAGGGAGCAAGCAATGTGGCGGTACGCGTTAATGCTGTGCGCGGTAGTGGGGTTGTCGGGCTGCCAATCGACCCACCAGGAGTTGCTGGCTAAAGGTTATCCACCGGCCTTTGCCGACGGTTTTGATGACGGTTGCAGCAGCGGTCGCCAGGCCGCTGGGGTGATCAGTGGGGAGTTTCGCAAAAACGTACCGCGCTACCTGAAAGACCGCGAATACGCCGAGGGCTGGGAAGATGGCTTTCGCCAGTGCAAGGCCATGCGCGAGAACGAGGAGTTGCGCGACTACAAGGACAACCACTGGGATGACCGTGAGCGCGCCTGGCAGCACGAGAAAGACCGCGACGCCGGCAGGGCTTATCGCGCGCAATAGGTCGCTTTCAGACATCCAGCGAAACTAAAGCCCGGCGACCATGGCCCAACTTCCATAGAGGGAGCATGTCATGAGCCGAGCTTTTGTTAACGAAGACAACGCCGCCGCACAGGCCGACCAGCCGGTGGAGCGCCAGGTCAGTGAGCAACCTAATCACCTGACCGCGCAAGGGTTGGCGCAGTTGCAGGCCAAGGTCGCGCAATTGCAGCAGGAATACAGCGTCGAATCCGCCAGAGGCGAACAGGTCGATAAGCAGCGCCAGGCGGATCTTGAACGGGATTTGCGCTACTTCAACCAGCGCGTGCAAAGCGCACACGTGGTGGCGCCGGCCACCTCCACCGACAAGGTGCAGATCGGCAGTTGGGTCACCTTCGCCAACGAACAGGACGAGCAGCAGCGCATTCAACTGGTGGGTGAAGACCAGGCCGATGCCGGCGCTAACCTGATCAATTGGGGCTCGCCGTTAGGCCGCGCATTGCTGGGCGCCCAGGTGGGCGACGAGGTGCTGTGGAAGCGCCCCGTCGGCGATCAAATGATTGAAGTGCTGCAGGTCGAGCCCGAGCGTTAAACGATACCTTGCGCCAGCATCGCGTCAGCCACCTTCACGAAGCCCGCGATGTTCGCGCCCTTCACGTAGTTGACCCGGCCGTTTTCCTCGCCGTAATGCACGCAGGCGTGGTGGATCGACTGCATGATGGTGTGCAGCTTGCTGTCCACTTCGCCGGCGGTCCACAGCAGGCGCATGGCGTTCTGCGACATTTCCAGGCCACTCACGGCCACGCCGCCGGCATTGGATGCCTTGCCGGGCGCGAACAGAATGCCCGCCTCGATAAAGATATCCACAGCCTCAAGCGTGGTCGGCATATTCGCGCCTTCAGCCACGCAGATGCAGCCGTTGCGCAGCAGCGTGCGGGCGGCGTCGGCGCCCAGTTCGTTCTGGGTGGCGCACGGCAGCGCGATGTCGCAGGCCAACTCCCAAGGGGCTTTGCCTTTGCGGAACTCCAGGCCAAAGCGCTCGGCCAGTTCGCTGATGCGCCCGCGCTGCACGTTTTTCAACGTCAGCAGGGCCGACCAGTGCTCCTCGGTCAAACCGCTTTCGGCGTACAGGGTGCCTTCGGAGTCGGACAGTGAAATCACCTTGCCGCCCAGGTCCATGACCTTGCGTGCCGCGTATTGCGCCACGTTACCCGAGCCGGACACGGCCACGCGTTTGCCTTCAACTCGCTGAGCATTGCGCTTGAGCATTTCTTCGGCGAAGTACACGCAGCCGAAACCGGTGGCTTCGGGACGAATCAGGCTGCCGCCGTAAGTCATGCCTTTGCCGGTCAGCACCGAGGTGAATTGGTTGCTGAGGCGTTTGTACTGGCCAAACAGAAAGCCGATTTCACGGGCGCCCACGCCGATATCACCGGCCGGCACGTCCACGTCCGCACCAATGTGGCGGTACAGCTCGCTCATGAACGCCTGGCAGAAGCGCATGACTTCGGCATCGCTCTTGCCCTTGGGGTCGAAGTCCGAGCCGCCTTTGCCGCCGCCCATGGGCAACGAGGTCAGGGAGTTTTTGAAGGTCTGTTCGAAAGCCAGGAACTTGAGCACGCCCAGGTTCACCGACGGGTGGAAACGCAGGCCGCCTTTGTAGGGGCCGATGGCGCTGTTCATCTGGATGCGGAACCCGCGATTGACCTGGACCTTACCGTGATCATCCACCCACGACACTCGGAAGGTAATCGCACGTTCCGGTTCGCAGATGCGCTCCAGAATGCCCGACGTCAGGTAGTGAGGGTTGGCGTCGAGAAACGGCCACAAACTGCGCAGGACTTCTTCTACCGCTTGGTGGAATTCCGGCTGGTCGGGGTCGCGTTTCTTCAGGCGAGCGAGGAAGGATTCGACGGATTCGATCATGAAAAGTCTCGGCAAATTGATTGTTTTTAAGGGAGATTGAGCCGGACCTTAGCAATTCATGTTGCACCTGAAAAGCGCAAAATGTCGCCTTTGTGAATTTAAATGGTGCATTGTATATAAATTATTGTGTTTTTTTGCACCATGAAAGGGATTTCAACACACGGCATGCACCAACAGTTAAACCGCCTTCGCGAGCAAGCCCGCTCCCACATTTGATCGGGTTCCCACTTTGGAATGCGGTCGAATGTGGGAGCGGGCTTGCTCGCGAATGAATTCAACGCGGTCCACCTGAATAACGCGCAAAAAAAACGGAGCCCGAAGGCTCCGCTTTTTTCAAACCAGCCCGACTCAGGCCAGTTTTTTGTGCCGTACACGGTGCGGCTGGGCAGCAGCTTCACCCAAACGCTTTTTGCGGTCCGCTTCGTACTCGGTGTAGTTACCTTCGAAGAACACCGCTTGGGAGTCGTCTTCGTACGCCAGGATGTGGGTCGCGACGCGGTCAAGGAACCACCGATCGTGAGAGATCACAATGGCGGCGCCCGGGAAGTCCAACAGGGCTTCTTCCAGGGAACGCAGGGTTTCAACGTCGAGGTCGTTGGACGGTTCGTCGAGCAGCAGCACGTTGCCGCCCTCTTTCAGGGTCAGGGCCAGGTGCAAGCGACCGCGCTCACCACCGGACAGGTCCTTGACGAACTTCTGCTGGTCGCCGCCCTTGAAGTTGAAACGGCCGACGTAAGTACGCGACGGGATTTCATAGTTGCCGATGCGGATCTGGTCGGAACCGTCGGAGATCTGCTGGAATACCGTCTTGCTGCCATCCAGGTCCTCACGGCTCTGATCCACACACGCCAGCTGCACGGTTTCGCCGACTTCGATGGTGCCCGAATCCGGCGTTTCCTTGCCCATCAGCATGCGGAACAGCGTGGATTTACCCGCACCGTTACCCCCGATAACGCCGACGATCGCGCCTTTTGGCATGGAGAACGACAGGTTATCGATCAACACGCGGTCGCCATAACCTTTGGAAACGTTCTTGAACTCGATGACCTTGTCACCCAGGCGCGGACCGGCCGGGATGTAGATCTCGTTGGTTTCGCTGCGCTTCTGGAATTCCTGCGACTGCATTTCTTCAAAGCGTTGCAGACGTGCCTTGGATTTGGACTGGCGGGCCTTGGCGCCTTTGCGCACCCATTCCAGTTCTTCCTTCATGGCTTTTTCGTGGGCCGATTGCTGCTTGGATTCGGCGGCCAGACGGTCGGACTTGGCTTCCAGCCAACCGGAGTAGTTGCCCTCGTAAGGGATGCCGGCGCCACGGTCGAGCTCGAGGATCCAGCCGGCGACGTTGTCCAGGAAGTACCGGTCGTGCGTGATCGCAACCACGGTGCCCGGGAAATCGTGCAGGAAGTGTTCAAGCCAGGCGACGGAATCGGCGTCCAGGTGGTTGGTCGGTTCGTCGAGCAACAGCATGTCGGGTGCCGACAGCAGCAGGCGGCACAGGGCCACACGACGCTTTTCACCACCGGACAGGAATTCGACCTTGGCGTCCCACGCCGGCAGGCGCAGTGCATCGGCGGCGACTTCCAGTTGGCGGTCCAGGTTGTGACCGTCGCTGGCTTGCAGGATGGCTTCGAGCTTGGCCTGTTCGGCGGCGAGCTTGTCGAAGTCGGCATCTTCTTCGGCGTAGGCGGCGTAGACCTCGTCCAGGCGGGCCTGGGCGTTCTTGATCACGCTGACCGCTTCCTCGACCACTTCACGTACGGTCTTGGTCGGGTCCAGAATAGGCTCTTGCGGCAGGTAGCCGATGTTCAGTTCGGGCATCGGGCGTGCTTCGCCTTCGAACTCGGTGTCGACGCCGGCCATGATTTTCAGCAGCGTGGACTTACCCGAACCGTTGAGGCCGAGCACGCCGATCTTGGCGCCTGGGAAGAAGGACAGCGAAATGTTTTTCAGGATTTCCCGCTTCGGCGGAACAACTTTTCCCAGCCGATGCATGGTGAAGACGTATTGAGCCATGGTGAACCTAGCGTCAGTGACTGATGAATTAAGCGGGCGAAGCCCGTGCAGGCCATGCGCCGCGCGGGCCGTTGATGGTGATCAATGCCTGCGTGCGAAAAAAGCCTGAAGTCTGGGGCTGGAACGCCCCCGCGTAACCGGCAAAGCTACCTGAATGCGCTTGGGCAGTCCAGCCAGGCGGGACTGGCACTTTGCCACAACTCAAGGCATGCTAGCCGCCCTCCGGGCGTCCGGCTTATAGTGCACGTCGCGCGCCAATCCAGCCAAACCGCAGGATCACAGCTTGTCCAAAGTCACGCCGCCCACTCCTCTGCGCGCCGCTCATATAGCGCCGGGAGCGCCCCTGCACGGCACCTTGAAAGGCGCATTGGCGACGCTTGTCCTTATGCTGCTCGCGCTATTGTTCTGGCAACTGCTGGACCAATTGCAGCAAAACCAGAAAAACCAGCAGCAATACACCATTGATTACAGCGCCGACCTGGCTGAACAGATCAGCCTGAACATGGCCCTGAGCGCGAAAATCGCCCTGAACCTGTTACCGATGGTCGAGCCGCCGCGTAACGACGAACAACAGCAAGCGCTGATGCGCACCTTGCAACGCTCGTTGCCGGAGCTGCGCAGTTTCGCCCTGCTCGCCCCCAGCGGTGCGCTGATCAGTGACAGCGCCAAAGACAGCCAGGACCGCGCCTGGCTTGAAGAACTGGTACAGCGCAGCCACTCGCAACCTTATTACCTGAGCAACAATGCCGACGGCACCCTCATTTATTTGTTGCTGCAGCAGCCCAGTGGCGGTTCAAAAATGTACTGGGCCCTGCGCCTGGCGCCCAGCTATCTGAGCAACCTAACCCGCCAGGATGGCCAGGGCCAGCGCCCGATGTGGGCCATCGAAAACCGCTTGAACCACCGCGTGGTCAGCCGCGACTCCGGCATGCCGGCACAGTGGGGCTCGGCGCTGACGCCGGATGAGTTGAATAAAAGCGTGTTGGTCACGCCCCTGAGTAAAAGTGACTGGCAGTTGCGCGGGCTGTTCGACCGCAGCGCCGTGCTGGAGCAACTGTTGCCGGCGTTTATCGGCAAATGCCTGTTGGGCCTGGCCTTTTCGCTGATTCCGGTGATTGTGCTGCTGAATATGCGTCGCCGTCAGCGTCAGGTGCATGAAGGCCGCAGGCGTTATCAGGATATTTTCGAAGGCACCGGCGTGGCCCTGTGTGTGCTTGACCTGTCGGGGTTGAAGGCTTTTTTCGACAAATCCAAATTGCAGACTCGCGAGCAATGGCAGGTCTGGCTGCGCAACAACGCCGCAGAGCGCCAACAACTGCTCAAGGAATTGCGCGTCACCGAGGTTAACCAGGTGGCCGTGCGCCTGCTGAACGTCAGCTCTTGCGAGCAAGCGTGGGAGCGGCTCATTGATGATTGCCCACGCAACGCCACGGCCATTGGCTTCCAGGTGCTGGAGGCGGTGCTGACCCAGCAAAAACAGTTGGAGTTGGAAATCCAGCTCAACGACTTCGCCGGCAATGACCAATACCTGTGGCTGGTAATGCGCCTGCCGGAGCAGCAGGACGACTTCAAGGCGGTGATTCTCAGCATCAGCGACATCACCAGCCGCAAGTTGATCGAGCTGTCGCTGGTGGAGCGCGAAAGCTTCTGGTCGGACGTGGTGCGTACCGTGCCCGACCACCTGTATGTGCAGGATGTGATCAGCCAACGCATGTTGTTCAGCAACCATCACTTGGGCCACACCCTCGGCTACAACAAGGCCGAACTGCAGCAAATGGGCGAGTACTTCTGGGAAATCCTGCTGAACCCGGAAGACGCCGAGCACTACCACGACTTGCGCCAGCAGCAACGCAAAGTCGGCTACACCACTCAACTGCACTGTCAGTTGCGCTTTCGTCACCGCAATAACCAATGGCGGCGCTTCGATATCCGCGAACAGGCCCTCGCCCGTGACAAATTTGCACAGGTCACCCGGATCATTGGCGTGGCCAAGGACATTACCGATCAGATCGAAGCCAGCGAATCCCTGCGCGACAGCGAGCAACGCTACCGCATGCTGGCCGAAAGCATCAGCGACGTGATTTGCTCCACCGACAGCCACCTGGCCCTCAACTACGTCAGCCCGTCGGTCAGCGCTGTGCTGGGCTATGACGTGGACTGGGTGTTCAAGAACGGCTGGCAGTCGATCATTGCCAACCCCCAGCAACTGAGCGGCATTTACAGCCTGGTGGAACACGTCAGCCGCGCGCTGGGCGACGCGGCCGCGTTGAACAAGCTGCGCGATGAAGTGCAGACCCAGTTGTTCCTGTTCGACTGCTTGCGCGCCGATGGGCGCAAAGTGCCGATCGAGCTGCGCCTGGTGCTGGTGTGGGACGACCACGGCGCGTTTGAAGGCATCCTCGGGGTGGGCCGCGATATCAGCCAGCAACGCCGCGCAGAGAAAGACCTGCGCATGGCCGCTACGGTATTTGAACACTCAACCTCAGCGATTCTGATCACTGACCCGGCAGGTTATATCGTGCAGGCCAACGAGGCGTTCAGCCGGGTCAGCGGCTATGCCGTGGCGGACGTGCTCGACCAATTGCCAAACATGCTTACCGTCGACGAGCAACAGGAAGCGCACCTGCGTTACGTGCTCAAGCAACTGCACCAGCACAGCACCTGGGAAGGCGAAGTCTGGCTCAAACGACGCAATGGCGAGCACTACCCGGCCTGGGTGGGCATTACCGCCGTGTTCGACGATGAAGGCGACCTGGCCAGCTACGTGTGTTTCTTCAGTGACATCAGCGAGCGCAAGGCCAGCGAACAGCGCATCCACCGTCTGGCGTATTACGACGCCTTGACCCACCTGCCCAACCGCACGTTGTTCCAGGACCGCCTGCACACGGCACTGCAGTCGGCTGAGCGGCAGAAGTCCTGGGTGGTGCTGATGTTCCTCGACCTTGACCGCTTCAAGCCGATCAACGACTCCCTGGGCCACGCCGCCGGCGACCGCATGCTCAAGGAGATGGCCACCCGCCTGCTGGGTTGCGTGGCCGAAGACGACACCGTGGCGCGCATGGGCGGTGACGAATTCACCTTGCTCCTGCAACCGCGAGTCAGCCGTGAGATGGCGCTGAACCGCGCCATATCGGTGGCCGAGCAGATTCTGGCGAGCCTGGTGAAGCCGTTTGTGCTGGAAGGCCGCGAGTTCTTTGTGACCGCCAGTATTGGCATCGCCTTGAGCCCGCAGGACGGCAACGAGCTGAGCCAACTGATGAAAAACGCGGATACCGCGATGTATCACGCCAAGGAACGCGGCAAGAACAACTTCCAGTTTTACCAGGCGGACATGAACGCCAGTGCCCTGGAGCGCCTGGAGCTGGAAAGCGACCTGCGCCACGCCCTGGAACAGAACGAATTCGTGCTGTATTACCAGCCGCAGTTCAGCGGCGATGGCAAACGTTTGACCGGCGCCGAAGCCCTGCTGCGCTGGCGCCACCCGCGTCGCGGCCTGGTGCCGCCTGGGGATTTCATTCCGGTGCTGGAAGAGCTCGGGCTGGTGGTGGATGTGGGCGACTGGGTGATCAGCGAAGCCTGTCGCCAGCTCAAGAGCTGGCACCAGAACAAGGTGCGCGTGCCGAAAGTCTCGGTCAACATTTCGGCGCGGCAATTCTCGGATGGCCAACTGGGCGAACGCATCGCCACCATTCTCAAGGACACCGGCCTGCCACCGGCGTGCCTGGAGCTGGAGCTGACCGAAAGTATCCTGATGCGCGAAGTCAACGAAGCCATGCAGATCCTCGCCAGCCTGAAAAACCTCGGCCTGAGCATTGCGGTCGACGACTTCGGCACCGGCTATTCGTCGCTCAACTACCTCAAGCAATTCCCCATCGATGTGCTGAAGATCGACCGCACCTTTGTCGACGGCCTGCCCTCTGGCGAGCAAGACGCGCAGATCGCCCGAGCCATTATTGCCATGGCCCACAGCCTGAACCTGGCGGTGATCGCCGAAGGCGTGGAAACCCATGAGCAGTTGGATTTCCTGCGTGAGCATGGCTGCGATGAGGTGCAGGGCTACTTGTTCGGGCGGCCGATGCCGGCGAATCGGTTCGAGGCGCAGTTCAGCAATGAAGCGCTGTTCATGTTTGACTGAAACCCTGCAGTGATGCTGATGGCCTCTTCGCGAGCAAGCCCGCTCCCACACTTGACCGAGTTGCAACTTTGAAAAGCGCTCGAATGTGCGCGCGGGCTTGCTCGCGAAGAGGCCGGTCACGGCACCGCCCATCTCCAGATGAGCCCCACTTGTCCGCGACATGATGTCCTTTCATATGCCATCTAAAACCCATTGGGTTAGAATGCCCTCCTTTTCTGCCCCCGATCCTTGAGGACCGCCATGTTCAGCCGTGATTTGACTATTGCCAAGTACGACGCCGATCTCTTTGCCGCCATGGAGCAAGAAGCCGTGCGCCAGGAAGAGCACATTGAGCTGATCGCTTCGGAAAACTACACCAGCCCCGCCGTCATGGAGGCTCAAGGTTCGGTTCTGACCAACAAGTACGCCGAAGGCTACCCAGGCAAGCGCTACTACGGCGGTTGCGAGTACGTCGACGTGGTTGAGCAACTGGCCATCGACCGCGCCAAGGAACTGTTCGGCGCCGATTACGCCAACGTCCAGCCACACGCCGGCTCCCAAGCCAACAGCGCCGTGTACCTGGCCCTGCTGCAAGGCGGCGACACCATCCTGGGCATGAGCCTGGCCCACGGCGGTCACCTGACCCACGGCGCCAGCGTTTCCTCCTCCGGCAAGCTGTACAACGCCGTTCAATACGGTATCGATGCCAACGGCCTGATCGACTACGACGAAGTCGAGCGCCTGGCGGTTGAACACAAGCCGAAAATGATCGTGGCCGGTTTCTCTGCCTACTCGCAGATCCTGGATTTCCCCCGTTTCCGCGAAATCGCTGACAAGGTCGGCGCTTACCTGTTCGTCGACATGGCTCACGTAGCCGGTCTGGTCGCCGCTGGCGTCTACCCGAACCCGGTGCCTTTCGCTGACGTCGTGACCACCACCACGCACAAGACCCTGCGCGGTCCACGTGGCGGCCTGATCCTGGCTCGCGCCAACGCCGAGATCGAGAAGAAGCTGAACTCTGCCGTATTCCCTGGCGCCCAAGGTGGCCCGCTGGAGCACGTGATCGCCGCTAAAGCGATCTGCTTCAAAGAAGCCCTGCAGCCTGAGTTCAAGACTTACCAGCAGCAAGTCGTGAAAAACGCCAAGGCCATGGCCGGTGTGTTCATCGAACGCGGCTACGACGTGGTCTCCGGCGGTACTGAAAACCACCTGTTCCTGCTGTCGCTGATCAAGCAGGACATCTCCGGTAAAGACGCTGACGCCGCCCTGGGCAAAGCCTTCATCACCGTGAACAAAAACTCCGTGCCGAACGACCCACGTTCGCCGTTCGTCACCTCCGGCCTGCGCTTCGGTACTCCGGCGGTGACCACACGTGGCTTCAAGGAAGCAGAGTGCAAGGAACTGGCCGGCTGGATCTGCGACATCCTGGCTGACTTGAACAACGAAGCCGTGATTGACGCGGTGCGTGAGAAGGTCAAGGCCATCTGCAAAAAGCTGCCGGTATACGGCGCTTGATTGCAGTTGCTTGAACAAAAAGCCCGGCGCTAGCGCCGGGCTTTTTTATGCCTGAAAACCCTGCCCTCTCAACACGAAATACATTCAAAGGTGGGAGCTGGCTTGCCTGCGATGTCGGGCTGTCAGTCAATGCAGTGGTGACTGAGCCACCGCCATCGCAGGCAAGCCAGCTCCCACAGTGACCGGGTTCCCATTCAGGGTTGATAGACCCGGGCAAAGCCTTCGCGAATCTTGTCTTCCGGCAGTTCGTCAGCAATAAACACGATCACACTTTCCCGCGCCTCGCCCTCGGCCCATTCGGTATCCCAATCGAACCCGTAGAGTTTGAGCACGCCCTGGAACACCATGCGCCGGTCTTCCCCGGCAATATTCAGCACGCCCTTGTAGCGCAGCAGTTGCTTGCCGTGGTCTTCCAGCAGTTCGTTCATGAACGCGCTGAGGCGGTCGATATCCAGCGGCTGGTCGGTGCGCAGCACCAGGCTGGAGATGCGGTCGATGGACGGTGCGGCGCTGACCGGGCGCAGGCTCATGCCGGCGTTGAGGTTAAAGCCGCGTACATCCAGCAATTCAGCCAGGTCGATGGCGCCGTGGTCGACCACGCGTATCGGCGCTCGGCGGTTGATGCGGGTCAGCCGTTGGCTGAGGGCGTCGAAGGTCGCCTCATCCACCAGGTCGCGCTTGCTCACCAAAAGCCGATCAGCAAAACCGATCTGAGCCTGGGCGATGGTCTGGGTCAGGTGGTGCTCGGCGTGCGCCGCATCCACCAGGGTGATGATGCCGTCGAGGATGTAGCGCTCGCGCAATTCTTCATCGATAAAAAAGGTCTGGGCCACAGGCGCAGGGTCCGCCAGGCCGGTGCACTCGATCACCAGCCGATCGAAGGCGATCTCGCCGCTGTCCAGGCGCTCAAGCAGCAGGTACAGGGCTTTGGTCAGGTCGGTGTGGATGGTGCAGCACACGCAGCCGTTGGACAGGGTCATGACTTGCACCGGTTCGGCGCCCAACAGCTGGGTATCGATACCGGCGTCACTGAATTCGTTTTCGATCACGGCGATTTTCAGGCCGTGTTCGGCCTTGAGCAGGTGACGCAGCAAGGTGGTCTTACCGGCGCCGAGGAAGCCGCTGAGGACGGTGACGGGGATGGGAGAGGACAAAGACAGTTCTCCTGATAACTGAAGGAACACAAAACAAATGTGGGAGCGGGCTTGCTCGCGAAGGCGGTGTATCAGTCGAAGTCAGCATCAACTGACAGACCGCCTTCGCGAGCAAGCCCGCTCCCACAGAGGATCACTGCAAACCCGAGAACCGGGCTAGCAGCACTTAGGCCCACCCTTGCCACCGTAACGGGCCTCCTGGCGTTCCCGGAAGAACGCCTTGTAGTCCATCACCGGTTTGTCCGGGTGCTTGGTTTGCATATGCTCGACGTACGTATCGTAGTCGGGCATGCCGACCATCAGGCGCGCCGCCTGACCGAGGTATTTACCGAGGCGACTGATGTCATTGAACATGCTTGCAATCCTCGATTACGCGTCCGGTACAGCCTGGAATGGGGCTTCTTTATCCGTACGCTCTTTGTTGCCCCAGGCGGCGACGCCGACTTTGAGCGCATAGAACAGGATGCTGAATACCACGAACAGGAACAGCGCCGTCAGCGTTGCGTTGGTGTAGGCGTTCCAGATCACGTGTTGCATCTGGTCGATGTTCTTGGCCGGCGCGAGGATCTGGCCGCCAGCCAGGGCATCGCTGTATTTCTTGGCCAGCGACAGGAAGCCGATCGCCGGGTTAGCGTCGAACAGCTTGATGAAGCCTGCAGTCACGGTGCAGATCAGCAGCCAGACAGCCGGCAACATGGTCACCCAGATGTAGCGTTGGCGTTTCATTTTGATCAGCACAACGGTGGCGAGCATCAGCGCAATACCGGCCAGCATCTGGTTGGAGATACCGAACAGCGGCCACAAGGTGTTGATGCCACCCAGCGGGTCGATTACGCCTTGGTACAACAGGTAACCCCACATCGCCACGCACCCGGCGGTCGCAATCAGGTTGGCCGGCCAGGAGTCCGTCCGCTTAAGCGATGGCACGAAGGAACCGAGCAGGTCTTGCAACATGAAGCGACCCGCACGTGTACCGGCATCCACCGCCGTCAGGATGAACAAGGCTTCGAACAGGATCGCAAAGTGGTACCAGAATGCCATGGTGTTTTCACCCGGCAGCACACTGTGCAGGATCTGTGCGATACCCACCGCGAGCGTCGGCGCACCGCCGGCACGCGCCAGGATGGTGGTTTCGCCGATGTCATGGGCTACCGCCGTCAAGGCTTCCGGGGTAATCGCAAAGCCCCAGCTGCTGACGGTTTGAGCCACACTCACCACGTCAGCGCCGACCACCGCAGCCGGGCTGTTCATGGCGAAGTACACGCCAGGCTCGATCACCGAAGCAGCAACCATGGCCATGATGGCCACGAACGACTCCATCAGCATCGCGCCGTAGCCGATGTAACGGGCGTTGACTTCGTTATCCAGCAGCTTGGGCGTGGTGCCCGAGGAAATCAGCGCGTGGAAACCCGAGACCGCGCCACAGGCAATGGTGATGAACAGGAACGGGAACAGGCCGCCCTTCCACACCGGGCCGGTGCCGTCGATGAATTGGGTGAGTGCCGGCATTTTCAGCACGGGCATGGTGACCAGAATGCCGATTGCCAGGGCGATGATCGTGCCGATTTTGAGGAAGGTGGAGAGGTAGTCACGGGGTGCCAGGATCAGCCACACCGGCAGTACGGCTGCGACGAAACCGTAGCAGACCAGCATCCAGGTGATCTGGATACCCGTGAAGGAGAAGGCTTTGGCCCAGACCGGGTCAGCCGCAATCTGCCCGCCCAGCCAGATGGAACCCAGCAGCAACAGCACGCCGACCACCGAGATCTCACCAATGCGCCCCGGGCGGATGTAGCGCATGTACACGCCCATGAACATCGCGATCGGGATAGTCGCCATCACCGTGAAGATGCCCCAAGGGCTCTCGGCCAGGGCCTTGACCACGATCAGCGCCAGCACCGCGAGGATGATGATCATGATCAGGAAGCAGCCGAACAGCGCGATGGTCCCGGGAATGCGGCCCATCTCTTCGCGAACCATGTCCCCCAGGGAACGGCCGTTGCGACGGGTGGACAGGAACAGGACCATGAAGTCTTGCACCGCACCGGCCAGCACCACCCCGGCAATCAGCCACAGGGTGCCTGGCAGGTAGCCCATTTGCGCCGCCAGTACCGGGCCGACCAGCGGGCCTGCACCGGCAATCGCCGCAAAGTGGTGACCGAAAAGGATGTGTTTGTTGGTCGGCACGTAGTCCAGACCATCATTATTGAGCACTGCCGGGGTGGCCCGCAGTGGATCAAGCTGCATCACCTTGTTAGCGATGAACAGGCTGTAGTAACGGTACGCAACCAGATAGATGGCCACTGCAGCGACCACAATCCACAAGGCGTTGATCGCCTCGCCGCGGCGCAAGGCCACTACGCCAAGGGCGCACGCTCCTACGATTGCCAGCACCAGCCAGGGTAGGTGGCGTAGCAGGCTATTATTATTTTTCATTTTTATATTCCAGCCAGGGTGGACAGAAAGGACAGCGAGTCCGAGTTTAGCGCTACTGGCCTTAAAGGCCAGCCCCCTACGTTGGTCTAGAGCCTTCACAGCGTAAAAAAAGCAGAAAACCCGGCCCAATAGTGGCGCAGGGCTACAATCCCTATATTAAAAGAGGGTTTCACCATGACCGAGCAACCGTCTGATCGCCGTCGTTTTCGCCGGATAGCCTTTGATGCCAAGACCGCACTTCGGCAAAACGGCCAGGAATGGCAGGTACAGCTAGTGGACTTGTCGCTGAAGGGCTTGTTGGTGAAGCGCCCGTCGCCCTGGCTTGGCAATGCCACTGAACCTTTTGACGTGGATATCCACCTGGACGCCGAGACCGACGTGCAGATGCGGGTACGGCTGACTCACGAGGACCCCAGCCAGTTGGGGTTTGTGTGCGAACACATTGACTTGGACTCGATCAGCCACCTGCGGCGGTTGATTGAGCTGAATGTGGGCGACCAGGAAGAACTGGAACGTGAGCTGGGCGCATTGTTAGAGATTTGAAAACCCTCTACACCGCAGAGGCCACGGGTGTCTGAAGCGACAGTCAGGGAAACGCGGCACTCGGGGGGAAGTCGCTTTCCGTGTCCCAATAACCCGCCTTCTGACGCGACACGGCCTGCCATTGCCCATCGATAAAACGATAGGTCGTGTAGCGGGTTGCGAAATCATCGTCGCCGTCACCGTCCATAAAGGACGAGACCTGCAGTAACTCATCCGTACCGCCGGCGGCTGGCGTGGCGATCTGCCAGGCGGCTTTGCCGGTCTGGGCCAGGGTCAGCGGCTCGACCTTACCGTCCGCACCCTTATAGCTCATTGGTTTGAGTTGCTGTTTGGCCGGCAGCAGCAACTGAGTCGCCGGGCCGCTGTAACTGCCCATCGGCGCCGTCTGGTCGATGCTCAAAAAGTACACCGTGTCCGGCAGGCCTTTAAGCGGGGCCTTCTTGACCTTGGCCAAGGGGTAGCCAAGGTCGTCGTGCGCCAGCACAGCGCCGGACGCCGACAGCAAACGTACCTGGGCGTTGAGCAACGGGTTCTCCACCAGATCGCCGGGCTCGTCAAACGAGTCCTCATCCAGGCCATTGCCCCAACTGTCCTTGTGCAACTGCGCGCTGATGCGCTGGTCTTCCAGCACCTGCAACACGCTGCCGTCTTCCGTCGCCAACTTCTGGGCCAGGCGGTAACCGGCCGGCAGTGGGGCCGACTCAGCCCAGGCAATGCCCGGCAACCCGAGCAAGGCCACGAACAGGGCACATACCCCCCAACGATGGGTCTGTTGCATTGCGTTCATCCCTGATTGCTCCACGGTTATTCGAACAGCGCATCCAGCGCCTGCTCCAGGCGCGTGACTGCAATGACCTGCAAGCCCGGCGGCGATTCCTTCGGCGCATTGCCCTTGGGCACGATCGCGCGTTTGAAACCGTGCTTGGCCGCTTCTTTCAGGCGCTCCTGGCCACTCGGCACCGGGCGTACCTCGCCCGACAGGCCGACTTCGCCGAATACCAGCAAGTCATGGGGCAGCGGGCGATTGCGCAGGCTGGACATCACCGCCGCCATCAACGCCAGGTCGGAGGCGGTTTCCAGCACCTTGACCCCGCCGACCACGTTGAGGAAGACGTCCTGGTCATGGGTGGGAATACCGCCGTGACGGTGGAGCACAGCGAGCAACATCGCCAGGCGGTTCTGATCCAGGCCGAGGGTGACCCGGCGCGGGTTGGCCAAGTGGCTGTCATCCACCAGCGCCTGCACTTCCACCAACATCGGGCGAGTGCCTTCCCACGTCGCCATCACCACACTTCCCGGCACTTCTTCCTGGGCGCGGGTGAGAAAAATGGCTGACGGGTTGGAGACTTCTTTCAACCCCCGGTCGGTCATGGCAAACACGCCCAACTCATTGACCGCGCCAAAGCGGTTCTTCACGGCCCGCAGCAAACGCAAGCGGCCATCGGATTCGCCTTCGAAATACAGCACCGTGTCGACCATATGCTCAAGCACCCGTGGCCCGGCCAGCGCGCCTTCTTTGGTCACGTGGCCGACCAGGAAGATCGCCGTGCCGCTTTGCTTGGCATACCGCACCAGCAGCGCCGCGCTTTCACGCACCTGGGATACGCCGCCCGGTGCCGACTGCAACTGCTCGGTGAAAATCGTCTGGATCGAGTCGATCACCATGACCTTGGGTTTTTCGATACGCGCCGTGGCGATGATGCTTTCGATGCAGGTTTCGGTCATCACCCGCAGTTGATCCTGGGGCAGGCCCAGGCGACGCGCGCGCATGGCCACTTGCTGTTGGGATTCTTCGCCGGTGACATACAGCGCCGGCATGCGACTGGCGATGCTGCACAGGGTTTGCAACAGGATGGTCGATTTACCGATGCCGGGGTCGCCCCCGATCAGCACCACCGAACCGTCCACCAGGCCACCGCCGAGCACGCGGTCAAGCTCACCGGACGCCGTGGAGAAACGCGGGATCTCTTCGACGCTGACTTCGGCCAAGGTCTTGATCTGCGCCTGCTGCCCGGTCCAGCCGGCTCGGCCAGTGGGGGCTGCGGCGCCGCCGCTTTCGATCATGGTTTCAGTCAGGGTGTTCCACGCGCCACACTCGGAGCATTGGCCGGCCCACTTGGGAAAGGTCGCGCCGCACTCCGTGCAGCCGTACATGCGCTTGGCCTTTGCCATTTGAGAACCTCCAACCGAAAAACCGCGATGATAGCTCAGCGCGGCGCCGGGGTCCGGATTTCACCACTGGCTAATCGTGAAGCACTGTTGCCGATCGGGTCCTCGGCGTTGAGGTCGGCGCCTTTGGCTTTTAATTCATCCATCAACTCAATGCGCTTGAACAGCCCGGCGTACATGGCGGCGGTCTGCCCCGCGCCGTTGCGCTGGTCGGGGTTGCAGTCGGTGGCCAGCAGGCGCTGGGCGATTTTCAACTCACCTTTGAAGATTGCCCCCATCAACGCGGTGTTGCCGCGTTTGTCCTGCACGCAGGCGTCGGCGCCCGCATTGAGCAGGCGCTCCACGAAAGAGCCCTGGCCGTGGTAGGCGGCAAGGATCAGTGCGGTGTAGCCCTTTTCGTCCTGGGTGTTGAGGCTGTAGCCGGACTCAATGAAGGTGTTGAGCATATCGACATCGCCACGGCGCGCGGCGTCGAAGTAGTAGTCCTGCAACTGCGCCTTGAGCGCGACCGGGTCCGGGGACTCGGCATGGACGACGAAGGCAAGCATTGCCATCAGTAAACCGAGAGAGATTCGCACGGGTTTTCTCCTAACAGGGGCCGACACCCTGGTCAGGGCGTCGACCGGAACCAACGTCAGTCAGTCAGTTTTTCTGCCAGCGCTTTAACGCGCGCCAGGTCACCTTTAGCGACCTTGGTCACGCCGGTGCCGTACTCCGGGTCGGCTTTATAGAGGAACGACAGGATGATGTGCTTGCTTTCATCATCCGTCGTTGCCAGGGAGCCGCCGAAGTTTTCGATCAGGTCCTGACGCTCTTTCTTGGTGTAGGAGCGGTATAAATCCCCGGCCTGCTTGAAGTTCTGCTCACGCTGGATCTTCGCCTGCTGGGTGCTACCTGACAGCGCCGACTGGCTGTAGCGCGCAGTTTGCGGCTCTTCGCGCGGCAACAGGCGGCTTGGCTGGTAGTTCACGCCGGTGGTGGTTTTACCGAAATTCATCGCGCCGTCCTGGTTACCGTTGTTGACGGTGACACGGGGTGCGTTGATCGGCAGTTGCAGGGCATTCGCCCCCAGGCGGTACATCTGGGTGTCGGCGTAGGAGAACACCCGGCCTTGCAGCAAACGGTCTTCCGACGGCTCGATGCCCGGCACCAGGTTGGCCGGGGCCATGGCCACCTGCTCGGTTTCCTGGAAGACATTCGCCGGGTTGCGGTTCAACACCATTTGCCCGACTTTACGCTCCGGCACGTTCGGCCAGATCTTGGTGGCGTCCAGTGGGTCGAAATCGAACGTGGCCAAGTCCTCGGGCTTAAGCACTTGCACATACAGGTCCCACTTGGGGAAGTCGCCCTTGTTGATGTGGGTAACCAAGTCATTGGTCATGTGGCTGTAGTCACGCCCTTGCACCTCGGTAACTTGCTTGGGATCAAGGTTCTTGATGCCTTGCAGGCTTTTCCAGTGGAACTTGACGTAGTGCACTTCGCCTTTGGCGTTGATCAACTTGTAGGCATGTACGCCATTGCCGTCCATTTCCCGATAGCTGGCCGGGGTGCCGGAGTCGGAGTACAACTCGGTCAGCGTGCGGGTGGACTCGGGGACATGGGAGAAGAAGTCAAACCGACGGGAGTCGTCGTCCAGGTTAGTGCGTGGGTCGGGTTTGAACGCGTGAACCATGTCTGGGAACTTAATGGCGTCACGGATGAAGAACGTCGGGAAGTTATTCCCAACCAGGTCCCAGTTACCTTCAGCGGTGTAGAACTTGGTGGCGAAGCCGCGCGGGTCACGCAGGGTTTCCGGAGAGTGGTTGCCGTGGACCACGGCCGAGAAGCGCACGAACACCGGTGTCGCCTCACCTGCAGCGAAGACCTTGGCTTTGGTCAGGTCGCTGAGGTTGTCGGTGACGGTGAAGGTGCCGTGGGCGCCCGTGCCGCGGGCATGTACCACACGCTCGGGGATGCGCTCACGGTCAAAGCGCTGCAGTTTTTGAATAAGCTGCACGTCCTGCAACAGCACCGGACCATTGGCGCCGGCCGTTTGTGAGTTCTGGTTGTCCCCCACGGCAGCGCCGTTATCGCGGGTCAGGTTGGCGGCTTGTACAGAGAGGGAAAGCAGGCTGGCGGTCACCAGTGCCAACGCGTAGCGCGCTGAAACCGGCCCGCGGCTCATTGGAGTATTCATCGAGGTGTCCTCTGGTTTTTTTCGTGCACATTCAGTTGTGCTTGCCAGAGGCTAGTGACCTGCGAGTCAGAAGATAAATAGAAAAACACCACCAGCACGATTAAGAAAAAAATCTGGTAACCCACTGAAACAAGCGGTATTTCGCGCGCGATTGGTGGCACTTTGCAAACTATTTGCGGTTAAATGTGTCGATAAAAATTGACAGTGTTAACGGTTGTTTCGGGCAAGCCGCCTGCGACTGAATTACACTGACCTCCACCCTTCTCATCTGTAACAAGGAATAACCTATGGGCGTGATCAGTGAGTTCAAGGCCTTCGCGGTCAAAGGTAATGTGGTCGATATGGCCGTCGGTATCATCATCGGTGCGGCCTTCGGCAAGATTGTTTCCTCGTTTGTAGGCGACGTGGTGATGCCACCCATCGGTCTGCTGATCGGTGGCGTGGACTTCGCTGACCTGGCCGTGCAACTCAAGGCGGCGCAAGGCAGTGCGCCGGCCGTGGTATTGGCGTACGGCAAATTCATCCAAAGCATCATCGATTTCGTGATCATCGCGTTTGCGATCTTCATGGGCGTGAAGGCGATCAACCGCCTCAAGCGTGAAGAGGCTGTGGCGCCGACCCTGCCGCCAACGCCGAGCAAAGAGGAAGCCTTGCTGACCGAGATCCGTGATCTGCTCAAGGCTCAGAACGACAAGCCGCTTTAAACCGGCGGATCCAGAAAGGCGCCTATTGCAGGCGCCTTTTTTATTACCAATAGTTTTCCACCGCCACTTGCCCTGGGCGCCGGCTCAGGCTCAGTTGCATGTCGCGTTGTTTGAGCAGTTGGCGTGTGTCGTCGACCATCTGCGGGTTGCCACAAATCAGCACGCGGGAGAATTCCGGGGTCAGCTCGACGCCGGCCGCGCGTTCCAGTTCGCCATTCTCGATCAGCGTGGTAATGCGCCCGTTCAGCGCCCCGGGATGCTGTTCACGCGTCACGATGGGGATGTAGACGAGTTTATGGGCGTATTCGGCCAGGTACTCTCGCTCGCCCAACGCGGCAATCAGTTGCTGATAGGCAAGCTCTTTGGCCTCGCGGGCGCTGTACACCAGCACGATACGCTCGAATTTCTCCCAGGCCTCGAAATCCTGCAGGATCGACAAAAACGGTGCCACCCCGGTACCAGTGCCCAGCAGCCACAGGTCGCGCCCGTCCACAAAGCGGTTCAGGGTCAGGAAGCCTGTGGCCTGGCGCTCCACCATCAAGGTGTCACCCACCTGAAGGCGGCTCAGTTCACTGGTGAATTCACCACCCGGAACAACAATAGAGAAGAAGTCCAGGTGCTCGTCAAACGGCGAAGACACGATGGAGTAAGCACGCCATACGGTACTCCCGTCCGCCTTGCTCACCCCCAGGCGCACAAACTGGCCGGCGGTAAACCGAAAGCCCGGATCGCGCGTGGTGCGCAGGGTAAACAGGCTAGGCGTCAGCGATTGCACGTCGAGCAACGTCTGGCGGGTAAATTTCTCAGCACTGGCCGTCATAGGGGGCTCCGTTCAACAGGAGCCCTAGTGTCCCCCAAAGTCGCGCAAGGAAACACCGTTGGTTTGTACTGGCATTATCGTTAGCCCGATGTTTACAGCCAGAGAAATAGTAAGACTATTACATTGCAGTGACAGTTAAACGCGGGGAAGGCATTAAACCCTAACTAATCATTTAGCTATTTCCCCACGCTCTATATGCCATTAGATGACACAGCCATCCTAAGTAATATCAATACAGCATCATCTGCAACCCGTTAAAACCCAAGCATTTTTATTACGCACCTGCGAACTTACACAAAAGCTTAGTTACTGTACAAGTTTAAGAAGTGTAAAGACCACCGCCGGATGACATTTTTTTCACCTTACTACGTAGCCTTTATCCTACACTCCTTTGCGTGCCTCATTGGGAGCCAGGAAGTGCCCGGGCAACAACGACATTCATGGAGAGTTACCGATGGTCAACTGGCGCAACACGAGGATTCCCAAACTCGAAGGCGAGAACAAGATCACCACTATTTATGAGATGGTCGTGAATCACACCTATGAACTCGACTTTGAATATTGCTCATTTACGATGAGTTCTCTACAACCTACCCATCAAACTAAACCGGTGCACTTAAACAACTATCCAAACGAATGGAACAGCGTCTACAAACAAGCGAATTTCTTTGACATAGACCCGGTAGTAGCCCACTGCAAACGTAGCGTCCTACCTATTGTGTGGGACGAAAAAACCTTTAGCACCACGCCACACTTATGGTCGTTGGCCCAGTCGTTTGGCGTGAATTTTGGTTGGACCCAGGCAGTACACGACTTCCAGGGCGTGTTCAGCATGCTGACCCTGGGCCGAAGCAGCGGCGAAGTCAGTCCGCAAGAGCTTTACGAGAAAGCTGGCCAGACACTGTGGCTGTGTCACGTATTGCACGCGGCCGTGGCACAAAAATATGCTGATAAACCGAGTATTACGCCGCCTTGCAAATTGACCCCACGGGAAACGGAAATCCTCAAATGGTCAGCCATGGGCAAGACGGCGTCGGACATTGCCACCATCCTGTGCCTGTCAGAACGGACTGTGGGCTTTCATATCAGCAGCTGCCTGAAAAAACTGGGCGTGAATAACAAGATCGCCGCCGTGCTCTGTGCCTCGAAAGCAGGCCTGTTTTAACCGGCGTACAAACACCGCATGTAATCCCTGCGAAAAAAAAGTAACATTTACGGGCTATTCTGAGTGTTGAAGCTGCGCCTCCGTGCCGCCTCGCCGTCCACTCAGTTGCCGTTCACACCGCCAGTTCCGCCGGTGGCCCACACCCGCCGCCGCCCATCGTTGACCCAGAGCCTCCCCCGCCATGCCCCTGCTTGACAGTCCCTTCGCCCAACTCGATCTGATCCGCCAGCCAGAGCAACACAATGACCCGCTGCAGGCTTTCGATGCCGCCGACGAGTATCTGCTCGGCTACCTGGCCGAACAGCAGCATGGCGCCGTCACTCGCGTACTGGTGCTCAATGACAGCTTCGGGGCTTTGGCGGTCAGCCTGGCAGGCAAGGTTCAGGTGACGTCCAGCGGCGACTCGTTTCTGGCAGCCCAGGGCCTGGAGAAAAACCTGGTGCGCAACGGCAAGGCGTTTGATGCAGTCGCATTCGTCCCCGCCAGCCAGGTGCCGAGCGGGCCGTTCGACCGCGTGCTGATCCGCGTGCCGAAAACTCTGGCTTTGCTGGAAGAGCAACTGATTCGTCTACAGGGGCAGTTGGCGCCGGGCGCCGAGGTCATCGCCGGCGCTATGATCAAGCACCTGCCACGCGCCGCAGGCGAGCTGCTTGAGCGCTACATCGGGCCGATGCACGCTTCGCTTGCGGTCAAAAAAGCCCGGCTGCTGATCGCCAGCGTTGAAGATCGCCCGGTCGCCGCCTCGCCCTACCCCACCCGCTACGCCTTGGACACACCAGCCATCGAGTTGCGTAACCACGCCAACGTGTTCTGCCGTGAAGGCCTGGACATCGGAACCCGCGCCTTCCTCCCGCACCTGCCGAAAAACCTCGGCAGCGCTCGCGTCGCCGACCTGGGCTGCGGCAACGGCGTGTTGGCGATTGCCAGTGCACTGCAAAACCCCGACGCGCAGTACACGCTCGTGGATGAATCCTATATGGCCGTGCAGTCGGCGCTCGAGAATTGGCAGGCGGCACTTGGCCCGCGAGAGGTGGTCGTTCGCGCTGCTGATGGCCTCGCCGGCCAGGAACCGCAGTCCCTGGACGTGGTGCTGTGCAACCCGCCGTTCCACCAGCAACAGGTGGTCGGCGACTTCCTTGCTTGGCGCATGTTCCAGCAGGCCCGTGAGGCCTTGGTGGTCGGCGGCGCGCTTTACATCGTGGGGAACCGCCACCTGGGCTATCACAGCAAGTTGGCGCGTTTATTCCGTGGCGTCGAGCAAGTGGCTGCCACGCCGAAATTCGTGATTCTCAAAGCGCGCAAATAAAAAACCCCGCCTTTCTCGCAAAAGGCAGGGTTGAAAACCGGGCCGCGAGGCCCGGAACGGGATGTCAGTGAGTCGTCAGGCCGGCCGCGCTCATAAACATACGCATCAGGCTGGCCACGACGAACAGGGCCAGCACACTGCCGGTCCAAATCATCGCCAACCACCCCAGGCGCCGCCACAACGGCTGTTTCTCGGCCTGTTCGATCTCGTGCAACGTAGGTTTGCCGGGCATGTTACGACCCTCCTAGTGATAGCCGTCTTCGTGGGTGACCTTGCCGCGGAACACGTAATAGCTCCAGAAGGTGTAACCCAGGATAAACGGGATGATGAACAGCGTGCCCACCAGCATGAAGCCCTGGCTTTGCGGCGGCGCGGCGGCGTCCCAGATCGAGACGGACGGTGGAATGATGTTTGGCCACAGGCTGATCCCCAGGCCGCTGTAGCCAAGGAAGATCAACACCAGTGTCAGCAGGAACGGCGTGTAATGGGCATTACGCGCCACTGCGCGGATCAAACCGTACATGGTCACCAGCACCAGGATCGGCACCGGCAGGAACCAGAACAGGTTCGGCAGCGTGAACCAGCGCGAGGCGATTTCCGGGTGCGCCAGCGGCGTCCACAGGCTGACGATACCGATCACCGCCAACACCACGAAAGCCAACGGCCGCGCCAGGTTGTGCATCTGTTCCTGCAACTTGCCTTCGGTCTTCATGATCAGCCAGGTGCAACCGAGCAAGGCATACGCGACCACCAGGGCCACGCCGCAGAACATCGTGAACGGTGTGGCCCAGTCGAGTGAGCCGCCGGCGAACTGGCGATTGACCACCGGAATACCGTCGATAAATGCCCCCAATGCCACGCCCTGGAAGAACGTCGCGGCGATGGAGCCGCCGATAAACGCCTTGTCCCAGAGGTGACGTTTATCGTCCTTGGCCTTGAAGCGGAACTCGAAGGCCACGCCCCGGAAGATCAGCCCGATCAGCATCAGGATCAGCGGCAGGTACAACGCCGACAACACCACCGAATAGGCCAGCGGGAACGCGCCGAACAACGCCGCGCCCCCCAGGACCAGCCAGGTTTCGTTGCCGTCCCAAACCGGGGCGACGGTGTTCATCATCACATCACGGTCGACTTTGCCGGGGATAAACGGGAAGAGAATACCGATGCCCAGGTCAAAGCCGTCCATGACCACGTACATCATGATGCCGAAGATGATGATCACGGCCCAGATCAGCGGAAGATCAATACCCATCTCAATTCCCCTTGTGCTGGATGTGAGTGTGGTCGTCATCGCTGCCGTCATCGGCCGCAGACAACGGACGGGCCGGTGTGCGTTTTTGCCCAGGGCCACCATGGGTTGGCTCCGAGCCCTCGTGGGTCTGAGGCCCTTTGCGCACCAGGCGCATCATGTAGCCCAACCCGGCGCCGAACAGCGCGAAGTACACCACCACGAACAACACCAGGGTAATCGTCATCTGCGCCAGGCTATGCCCGGAGGATGCATCCGCGGTGCGCATCAACCCGTAGACCACCCACGGCTGACGGCCGATTTCGGTGGTGAACCAGCCGGCGAGAATCGCGATCAGGCCGGATGGCCCCATCCACAACGCCAGGTAGAGGAACGGCCTCGACGTGTACATCTTGTCGCCCCGGCGCAGCCACAGGCTGAACAAACCGGTGAAGATCATCAGGAAGCCCAGGCCGACCATGACCCGGAACGACCAGAACACGATGGTCGAGTTGGGACGGTCCTCCGGTGGGAACTCCTTGAGCGCCGGCACCTGCTTGTCCAGCGAGTGGGTGAGGATCAGGCTGCCCAGGTACGGGATTTCGACCGCGTATTTGGTTTTCTCGGCTTTCATGTCCGGCCAGCCGAACAGGATCAGCGGCGTCGGCTCGTTGCCGATATTTTCCCAGTGACCCTCAATCGCGGCGATCTTCGCCGGCTGATGCTTGAGCGTGTTCAGGCCATGGAAGTCGCCAATCACCGCCTGGATAGGCGCGACGATCAAGGCCATCCACATCGCCATCGACAACATGGTGCGAATCGCCGGGTTGTCCTTGCCGCGCAGCAAGTGCCAGGCCGCCGAGGAGCCGACAAAGAACGCCGTTGCAACGAACGCCGCCGTGGCCATGTGCGCCAGGCGATACGGGAATGAAGGGTTGAAGACAACAGCGAACCAATCGGTGGGTATCACGCGGCCGTCAACGATTTCGAAGCCCTGAGGCGTCTGCATCCAACTGTTCGACGACAGGATCCAGAAGGTCGAGATCAACGTACCGACAGCCACCATCACCGTGGCAAAGAAGTGCAGTTTGCGCCCGACCTTGTTCCAGCCGAACAGCATCACCCCGAGGAAACCGGCCTCGAGGAAGAAGGCTGTCAGCACCTCATAGGTGAGCAATGGCCCGGTAACGGCACCCGCAAAGTCGGAGAAGCGGCTCCAGTTGGTGCCAAACTGGTAGGCCATGACCAACCCGGAGACCACGCCCATGCCGAAGTTGACGGCAAAGATCTTCGACCAGAAATGGTAGAGGTCACGGTAGGTGTCGTTGTGAGTCTTGAGCCACAAGCCTTCCAGCACCGCAAGGTAACTCGCCAGGCCGATGGTGATCGCCGGGAACAGGATGTGGAACGAGATGGTGAACGCGAATTGAATTCGGGCGAGATCTAGCGCCTCCAAACCGAACATAAGTTTTCCTCTGTCAGGTAATACCGGCTGCTGGCTGGGAGCCTGCACCCACTGCCCCCACGGATATGGAGTGTGGCGAATTTCAATTCGTTTCTTTTTTTACCCATCTCGCAGGGAGTCTGGCCTTTCGGCCGCCAGAACAAACCCGGGGCCGGTTTTGATCTGGATCAAGCATTGCTGAAAGAGTAGTCCCATTTTGGCTGTAGGACGGCGTGGTCTTTTGCCGCGTGACAGCTTGTCTCAGCCTGACGCCCAGCAAACCCTTGCAACTATTTGTTACAGCTTGATGCTAACCTCGTTGCTCCCTCCGTTCCGAACCCGTATTCCCGATGCCTAGTGAACCTGCGTTGCTGTTGCGTCACCACCGCCCTTTCATTGCGTTCTGGCTGGCGCGGATTTTTACCGCCAGCGGCTTCCAGATGCTCACCGTGGCCATCGGCTGGAACCTCTACCAACTGACCGGCAATGTGCTGGACCTGGGTTTGGTCGGCCTAGTGGAATTCATACCGCGCGTGCTGTTCATGTTGCATACCGGGCACGTGGCCGATCGCTATGAACGGCGCAAGGTTGCCGCGATCTGCCAAACCGTGCAGGCACTGATTGCGTTGTCGCTGGCCATGGGTGGCCTGACCGGCAGCGTCACCCGCGAAATGATCTTTATCCTGGCCTTCCTGCTCGGCGCCGCACGTTCGTTTGAAATGCCCACTACCCAGGCGCTACTGCCGAGCATCGTGCCCAGCGCGCTGTTTCCGCGGGCCGTGGCCTCGTCGCAATCAGCGCAGCAACTGGCCACCATTGTCGCGCCGGCGTTGGGCGGCTTGCTGTATGCATTTGGCAGCGTGTGGGTGTATGGCCCCACCGTAGCGCTGTACTTGATTGCCTGCGTGCTGACCCTCAACCTGCCTGCCCGCCAGACCCCGCTGAACAAAGCCAAGGCTACTCTCGACTCGTTGCTGGCCGGGATTCGCTTTATCCGCAGCCGGCCGGACATCCTCGGTGCCATCTCCCTCGACTTGTTCGCCGTGCTGCTGGGCGGCGCCACGGCGTTGCTGCCGGTGTTTGCCAAAGACATCCTGCTGACCGGCGCCTGGGGCCTGGGCCTGCTGCGTTCGGCACCGGCGGTGGGCGCGTTGTTGATGTCACTGTGGCTGGCGCGGTTCTCGGTGGACCGCCAGGTCGGTCGCGTGATGTTTACCGCTGTGGGCGTGTTCGGCGTGGCAACCATTGCGTTCGGCCTGTCGACTTCGTTCTGGTTTTCCCTGGCGGTGCTGGTGGTGCTCGGCGCGGCGGACATGATCAGTATGGTGATCCGCGCCTCCTTTGTTCAGCTGGAAACCCCCGATGAAATGCGCGGGCGCGTGAGTGCGGTCAACGGGCTGTTTATTGGCGCTTCAAATCAGTTGGGCGAGTTCGAATCCGGCATCACCGCCCACTGGTTCGGCACCGTGCCCGCCGTGGTCATGGGCGGGGTGGGGACGCTGCTGGTGACGGGCGTGTGGATCAAGCTGTTCCCGTCCCTGGCCAACCGCGACCGCATGCATGTGCCGGTGGAAGAGGCCAACGTCTAAGCCCCACCACCTGATTTGATGTTGGAATGCAGTAAAGGTGGGAGCGGGCTTGCTCGCGAATGCGCAGTGTCAGTCACCTAATTTATTGACTGATGCACCGCATTCGCGAGCAAGCCCGCTCCCACATTTTGATCTTCGGTGGTTTGAAGGTTTGCGTTAAAGCACCTTGTCCAGGGTTATGGGAAAGTCCCGTACCCGTTTCCCGGTGGCGTGATAAATCGCATTGGCGACCGCTGCCGCCACCCCGACAATGCCGATCTCGCCCACACCCTTGGACCCCAGCGCGTTGACGATTTCGTCATGTTCTTCGACAAAAATCACATCAATGTCGCCGATATCGGCATTCACCGGGATGTGATACTCAGCCAGGCTGTGGTTCATGTTGCGGCCCAACTGATGGTCGGTCTGGGTTTCTTCATGCAGTGCCATACCAATGCCCCACACCACACCGCCGAGAATCTGGCTGCGCGCCATCTTCGGGTTGACCACGCGCCCGGCCGCAATGGCGCTGACCACACGACGCACCTTGATCGTGCCCAGGTCTTCGTCTACCTGAACTTCGACAAACACCGCCGAGTGGGTAGCGCTCGCATAGCCTTGACGCTTTTTGTCCGGCTCGCTGTCGACCTGGACTTCCAAGGCCTCCTCGCCACTGTCCTTGACCAATTGTGCCAACGACACACTCACGTCACCGGTGTGCAACTGGCCATCTTCAAAGCGTACGGTTTCTGCATCCTTGAAGACCGGGTAAGTTTGCCGGGCAATGGCCAGCAGCTTGCCGGTCAACGCTTCGCACGCTTGCTGCACGGCGGTGCCCACGGACGAAACGGTAAACGAGCCGCCCTGCAACGGCGCGGTGGGCAACGACGAATCCCCCAGTAAAAAACGGATATCCGCCATCGCCACGCCGCTGGCCTGGGCGGCAATCTGGGTCATGACCGTATAAGTGCCGGTGCCTATATCGGTGGTGGCGCTGCTCACCGTCAATTGGCCCTTCGCATCGATCCGCGCCTTGGCGCTGGCCTTCATCTGCATGGCTTCCCACACACCACCGGCCATGCCCCAGCCGATCAACTGGTTACCGTCGCGCATGCTGCGCGGTTCCGGGTTGCGCTGGGCCCAGCCGAAGCGCTCGGCGCCTTCGCTGTAACACTCGCGCAAGGCTTTGCTGGACCAGGGTTTGTCCTCGTTCTGGTTACGTTCGGCATAGTTGATCAGCCGCAGTTGCACCGGGTCGATGCCCAAGGCGCAGGCCAGTTCATCCATGGCGCACTCCAGGCCGATCACCCCCAGCGCAGCGCCCGGCGCGCGCATGTCCAGCGGGGTAAATACGTCCAGAGGCACCAGTTTGTAAGTCAGTTGCACGTTGTCGCAGTGGTAGAGCATGCCGCTCCATTCCACCACGTGTTCACTGAAGTCTTCGAAGCGGGAAGTCTGGCCAATCGCGGTATGCCCTAACGCCAGCAGGCGGCCGTTGGCAGCGGCGCCCATCTGCAAACGCTGCAAGGTGCGCGGCCGGTAGCCGAACGTGAACATCTGTTGCCGGGTGAGCGTGACGCGTACCGAGCGCTTGAGCGCCAATGCCGCCATCACCGCCAGCGGCAACTGGTATTGCGGGCGCAGGCCCGAACCGAAGGCGCCACCGACGAACGCAGCGAAGATGCGCACCTGGCTTTTATCCAGACCAAAGACTTTTTGCACATACGCCTGGCAGTTCTGCGGGCCTTGGGTTTTGTCGTGGATATGCAGGGTGCCGTCCGGCTGATACAGCACGGTGCTGGCGTGGGGCTCCATCGGGTTGTGGTGTTCGATGGGCGTGCTGTAGTGCACATCGAGGTTGACGGCAGCTGCGGCCCATTCAGCCTGGAAATTACCGCGGGGCCCGGGCGGCGTTTGCGGTGATGGGTACGCCTGTTCCTGCATGGCCAGCAAGTCGGTTTCAAAGGCTTCGCTTGCGTACTCGATCTGCACCAGCGAACCGGCATGCCGTGCCAACTCAAGGTTGTCGGCGACCACCAGTGCCAATGGTTGGCCACTATAGAGCACGCGGTCGTTATACAACGGACGAAACGGCGAGCCGTCCGCCGCGTCGGCATCGGCGAACGCGTCATCGTAGCTGGCGAGTTTCGGCCGGTTGAGGTGATCGAGCACCATGACCACACCCGGCAGCGCCAGGGCTTTGGAGGCATCGATCCTGACGACCCGGCCTTTGGCGATGGTGCTGGAGACCACGCTGGCGTGAAGCAAGCCCTGGCCGGGAAACTCACCGGCATACCGTGCTTGACCTGTGACCTTAAGCAGACCGTCAACACGGTCCAAGGGTTTACCGATAGCCGTCATGACCGTTCTCCTGCGATGGCAGCGTCGCTGAGGGCGCGAATGATTGCGCGGCGCGCCAACTTGACCTTGAAGGCGTTGTGCTCCAGCGGCTCGGCGTCTTGCAGCAAGGCATCGGCGGCGTTACTGAAGGTTTCGCGACTGACGGACTGACCGATCAGCGTGACTTCCACTGCGCGGTCGCGCCACGGTTTGTGGGCCACACCGCCGAGGGCCAGGCGGGCATCGACGATGGTGTCACCGTCCAGCTCCAGGGCAGCGGCGACGGACACTAAGGCGAACGCGTAAGACGCACGGTCGCGAATTTTCAGGTAATGGCTGTGATTGGCCAAGTGGTCGGCGGGCAGCTCGATGGCGGTTATCAGCTCATCATCGGCCAGCAAGTTGTCGCGCTGCGGCGTATCGCCGGGCAGTCGATGGAAGTCCGCAAATTCGATGACCCGCGCCCCGCCACGCCCTTCCACGTGAACTCGCGCCGCCAGGGCCGCCAGGGCCACACACATGTCCGAGGGGTGCGTGGCCACACAGTGCTCGCTGGCGCCGAGAATCGCATGGATACGGTTCAAGCCGGTGCGCGCCGGGCAGCCACTGCCCGGTTCGCGCTTGTTGCAGGGCACGCTGGCGTCATAGAAGTAATAGCAACGGGTGCGCTGCAACAGGTTGCCGCCGGTGCTGGCCATATTGCGCAATTGCGGTGAAGCGCCGGCGAGGATGGCCTGGGACAGCAACGGGTAACGCTGTTCGATCAAAGGGTGCCACGCCAGGTCGGCATTGCTCACCAAGGCACCGATCATCAAGCCGCCTTCAGCGGTCTCTTCAATGCCGTGAAGCGGCAGGCCGGTGATGTCGATCAGGTGTTCGGGGCGGCTGATATTTTCTTTCATCAGGTCCAGCAGGTTGGTGCCACCGGCAATGAAGCGCGACGCCGCACTGCTCAGGTGCACCGCTTCGTGCACATCGACCGGCTTGCTGTACTGGAAGGGGTTCATTGCTCACCTCCCTTTGTGCGGCAGGCGGGCAAGGCTTCTTCTATGGCATCGCGGATATTGCTATAGGCGCCGCAGCGGCACAGGTTGCCGCTCATCAGTTCCTGAATTTGCGCGGTATCGTGGGCACGGCCCTCATTGGCCAGGCCAATCGCCGAGCAGATCTGACCGGGGGTGCAGTAGCCGCACTGGAAAGCGTCATGCTTGATAAAGGCTTGCTGCATCGGGTGCAACACGTCGCCGTCGGCCAACCCTTCAACTGTGGTCAGTGCGGCGCCGTCGCACATCACCGCCAGGGTCAGGCAGGCGTTCACGCGTTTACCATCACGCAACACGGTGCAGGCGCCGCATTGGCCGTGGTCGCAGCCTTTTTTGCTGCCGACCAGGTCAAGTTGCTCGCGCAGCAGATCCAGCAAGGTGGTCCAGGGCAACACGTCCAACTGGCGGTCCTGGCCATTGAGGCTCAGGCGTATGGAATGGCTGGCGAAGGGAGGGGCCGCCGCCTTGGGAATTGCGCTCATAAACACCTCACGGGTTGGTATACATCCGCGGCGTTCAGGGAAATCGCCGTCTCAGGGGTACGACTTCCCGGGGTATCGAGCGTTCAAGGAAATTGATCAGCGGATGTTGAGCATCGTCTTCAGCGGGGCTTGTGCGCCGTTGATCGAGGAATTGCTGTACTCGAACCAGCCTGACGCTTCGACATTCACGTCGAATATATAGATGTAGCCCATCACCGTGCCCGCACCATTACAGGCCTGGCTGATAGTGCCCACCTGGCAGATCGGCGTGCGTTGCCCGTTCAACTCTGCACCATCGAAACGGCCCATCGGGCTTTTGCCCAAACCGACTTCCATCACTGAAACCTTGGTGGGGCCACGGTGCGTGCACATCTGCGTACTGCTTGCTCGCTCCGGGATGGTTTCGGCGCAACCGGCAGACTCGACCTTGAACACTCGCACCTCGCTCAAGGCCGGTGCAGGCGCGCCCCAAGCCGGTGCCGCCAGCCCCAGGCCGATAATGGCGAACAGAGCTAGACTGCTGGCGTTGGCTTTTTTCATGCTGATAACGCCCCTGTATTAAACGTCGGCGCAGTATGCCTCAAGCCCATGAACCATCAAAACCAAGCCCATGCGCCATTGGCCTTCGGCTGCTGGTATGATGCGCCGCTTTTTCCGATCCTCTCTGAAACCACAGGCGCTTGGCGCAGTTTGTGCTTTGACTTAGAGGTCAACAAATAACGACGCAAAATAGCGTCACAGGGAGCCGGCATGCTGGAAAAGCTGTTTCAACTCAAAGCACACAACACCAACGTGCGCACCGAGATTCTCGCGGGTATCACGACCTTTTTGGCCATGGCCTACATCCTGTTCGTGAACCCGAGCATCCTCGGCGAAACCGGCATGGACAAGGGCGCGGTGTTTGTCGCGACCTGCCTGGCCGCCGCCATCGGTTCGACCGTGATGGGCCTGATCGCCAACTACCCGATCGCACTGGCGCCGGGCATGGGCCTCAATGCCTTCTTTACCTACACCGTGGTCCTGCACATGGGCCACACCTGGCAAGTGGCGCTGGGCGCGGTATTCATTTCGGCGGTGTTGTTCTTCCTGCTGTCGATCTTCCGCATCCGTGAGTGGATCATCAACAGCATCCCGCTGCCCCTGCGTTCGGCGATTGCGGCCGGTATCGGCCTGTTCCTGGCGCTGATCGCCCTGCACAACGCCGGCATCGTGGTCAGCAACCCGGCCACCATGGTCGGCCTGGGCGACCTGAAGCAACCGGCACCGATCCTCGCCACCCTTGGTTTCGCGCTGATCGTGGCGCTGGAAGCCCTGGCCGTGCGCGGCGCCGTACTGATCGGCATCCTCGTGGTGACTATCGTGTCCATCGCCATGGGTTTCACCCCGTTCGGCGGCGTGACGTCGATGCCACCGTCCCTGGCCCCGACCTTCCTGCAACTGGATATCAAAGGCGCGCTGGATATCGGCCTGGTCAGCGTGATTTTCGCGTTCCTGTTCGTCGACCTGTTCGACAACTCCGGCACCTTGATCGGCGTCGCCAAGCGCGCCGGCCTGATGGGCAAAGATGGCCACATGCCAAAAATGGGCCGTGCGCTGATCGCCGACAGCACTGCAGCCATGGCCGGCTCGCTGCTGGGCACCTCGACCACCACCAGCTACATCGAATCCGCTGCGGGCGTGAGTGCCGGTGGCCGCACCGGTTTGACCGCCGTGGTGGTTGCGATCCTGTTCCTGCTGGCGCTGTTCTTCTCGCCACTGGCGGCCAGCGTTCCGGCCTTCGCAACCGCACCGGCGCTGCTGTTCGTGGCCGTGCTGATGACCTCGGGCCTGGCCGAAATCGACTGGGATGACATTACTGTTGCAGCGCCGGTGGTGATCACCGCCCTGGCAATGCCCTTCACTTACTCCATCGCCAACGGCATTGCCTTCGGTTTCATCGCGTGGACCGCCATCAAGCTGCTTTCGGGCCGCTACCGTGAGCTGAACCCGGCGCTGGTGATCCTGTCGATTCTGTTTGTGATCAAGCTGGGCTGGTTCAACGCATGACTTTTGACGCCACTCGCTACACCGCTCAACTGCAAGACAAGGTCACGCGCCTGCGTGACCTGTTGGCACCCTTCGACGCGCCCGAGCCGCAGGTCTTCGATTCGCCGTTGCAGAACTTCCGCCTGCGGGCGGAGTTCCGCCTCTGGCGCGAAGGTGGTGAGCGCCACTACGCGATGTTTTCCCAGGACGACAAACGCACGCCGATCCTGATCGAAGCGTTCCCCATCGCCAGCCAACGCATCAACCAGTTGATGCCGCAACTCAAGGCTGCCTGGCAGGCCAGCGCCGCCCTGAGCCACAAGCTGTTCCAGGTGGAGTTCCTCACCACGTTGGCCGGCGACGCGATGATCACCCTGTGTTATCACCGCCCGTTGGACGAACATTGGCACACTGCGGCGAACAAGCTCGCTGCCGACTTGAATGTCAGCATCATCGGCCGCTCCAAGGGCAAGCGCGATGTTATCGGCCACGATTACGTGATTGAAAAGCTCGAGGTCGGCGGCCGCACCTTCAGCTATCGCCAACCGGAAGGTGCGTTTACCCAGCCCAACGGCACGGTGAACCAGAAGATGCTCAACTGGGCGTACGACGCCTTGGGTGATCGCCCGGATGATTTGTTGGAGCTGTATTGCGGCAACGGCAACTTCACCCTGCCGTTGGCTACCCGCGTGCGAAAAGTACTGGCCACCGAAATCAGCAAAACCTCGGTGAACGCAGCCCTGAGCAACCTCGATGAAAATGCGGTGGATAACGTCACCCTGGTGCGCCTCTCGGCCGAAGAACTTACCGAAGCACTTAACGAAGTGCGCCCGTTCCGCCGCCTGCACGGGATCGACCTGAAAAGCTACGAATTCGGGAGTGTCTTCGTCGACCCGCCGCGCGCAGGCATGGACCCGGACACTTGCGAACTGACCCGACGCTTCGACAACATCCTGTACATCTCCTGCAACCCGGAAACCCTGGCTGCGAACATTGCGCAACTGCACGACACGCACCGGATTACCCAGTGTGCGATGTTTGACCAGTTCCCGTGGACGCACCATATGGAATCCGGCGTGTTGTTGACCCGGCGTTAAACACGCTCACGTCTCCTTGCGTGGCCGGCCGCCCTTCTTGCCATTGGCTCGGGCGGCGGCGGACTTGGCGGCACTGCTTTTACGCCCGTTACGCGACGCCACCATGCTTGCAGCCAGGTCCATCAAGGGCTGGCTCGTAGCAATCAGGCCACTGATGGAAACGTGCAAGTCGCGGGCTTCACAACACAGCGCCTTGCCACCGAACCCGACCTCCAGTTGCTGAAAGTCCTGCGCAGAAAACCCTTCGAATTCCGCAAGCCCGGCCACCGGCAGCACAATTCGGCAGCCATCGCCGAAGCCGATGGAAATGCAGTCGTCTGCGTAACGCACATCACTGGCATTGGCATACAAACGCTTCAGCTTGCGCCCACGCACGATGGCCTTGTCGATATCAGCCTCGGTGATCGGTAGATCAGGCAAGACTTTGGCTTTTACGATTTTTTTCATAAATCAATCTCCACGCAACCTGGCGCCCTCACCAGATTCAAAATGGTTCTCTGCCCAACGACATCGTGTCGGGCATTGGCGATCACATACACTCCACGCCGAATGACTAACCCTGGCACCACCTCATCAGCATCCCAGTCCCAGGAATGGTTCTCCAGGCAGACCGTTTGCAGCTTCTGCCACCAGATCCTGCGCGCCCGCGCCAAATAATGCGGCTGCATGAGGGCCTGGCGAATACCTTCCAGAATCGCGCCCGCTGGCCGGCACCGTTCGGGGTTCACATCCCACAACGCCACGCGTCCATCCAGAAAGCTGAAACGAAAGCGCGCATCCCATGCCTTTCCCTTGACATGAACATGAGGCGGGCAATGTTCGTCCCTGAGGAAAACCGCAATCACATATCCTTTGTAAGCCCCTACTTTCATCGTAACCCATCCGTTAGGTTATTTTCTGTCAGGTAACACTTTTCCTCCTGCAGCCCGATAGGCGGCTGCATGATCAGGGAGGTTTTTCACAGGTTAGTCGCGAAGGAGGAAGCGTCGAATAAGGTCTTGTAACCGCGCGTGGCCGCGTCTGGAGAACCGCCGTTACCGATTAACAGTTCGATAATCGAACACATCTGCGGCCACCAATTGACCAAATTAACCATTCAGTACATTTTATCTCCACAACCAATAATAACTGTGGAGACACTCCCTATGCCGCCGATCGTGCTGGTACTCAACGGCCCCAATCTCAACCTGCTCGGTACCCGCGAGCCCGCTACTTACGGCCATGAAACCCTGGCCGACGTGGCTGCGCTGTGTGGCCGCAGCGCCGAAAAACTAGGCATGAAAATCGAATTCCGCCAGACCAACCACGAAGGCGAATTACTGGACTGGATCCACGGGGCCCGCGCCCGCTGCGCCGGGATCGTGATCAACCCGGCGGCCTGGACCCACACCTCGGTGGCGATTCGCGACGCATTGGTTGCCAGTGAAGTGCCAGTGATCGAAGTGCATTTATCCAACGTGCATGCGCGCGAGGCGTTTCGGCATCATTCCTTTGTCTCACCCATTGCCACCGCGGTACTCGCCGGGTTTGGCAGCCACGGCTATCACCTTGCCCTGGAACATTTCAGCCACACGTTGAAAGGATGAGCCCGATGAAACCGCGCATCCTCGCCGGCCTGATCGGCTCAGGCATCCAGGCCTCCCGTACACCCGCCTTGCATGAGCAGGAAGGTGACGCCCAAGGCCTGCGCTATTTGTATCGCCTGATCGATCTGGAGCCACTGCAACTGAGCATCGACGCCCTGCCCGACCTGCTGAAGGCGGCCGAGTTGATGCAGTTCACCGGGTTGAACATTACCTACCCATGCAAGCAGGCGATCCTGCCGCTGCTCGATGAATTATCCGACGAGGCCCGGGGCATTGGGGCGGTTAACACGGTGGTATTCAAGGCAGGCAAACGCATCGGCCACAACACCGATTGCCTGGGGTTCGCCGAAGGTTTTCGCAGAAACTTGAATGACGTCGACCGCCACCGTGTCGTCCAGATGGGTGCTGGCGGTGCAGGCGCAGCGGTGGCTCATGCGCTGCTGGCCGAAGGCGTGGAGCACTTGAGTATTTTCGACGTCGACGCCAGCCGTGCCCGCGACCTTGTGGATAACCTTGCGCGGCGGTTCGGGGCCAGTCGCGCGCAGGTCGGCAGCCACCTGGAAAACGCCATGGCCGAGGCAGACGGTTTGGTCAACACCACCCCGATGGGCATGGCCAAGCTGCCCGGCACACCGGTGCCGCCTGCCCTGTTACGGGCTGAGTTATGGGTCGCGGAAATCGTGTATTTCCCACTGGAAACCGAGCTGCTACGCAGCGCCCGCGCCTTGGGCTGCCGTACGCTGGATGGCGGCAACATGGCGGTGTTTCAGGCCGTGAAGGCGTTTGAATTGTTCAGTGGCGAAGTGCCGGATGCGCAAAGGATGCTGGCGCATTTTCAGAGCATGAACACCTCGCAGTAGAAACCCAATGCAACTGTGGGAGCGGGCTTGCTCGCTCCACATCCGGTTCCACGGTGTCCTCAAGCCTGCAGGTAACGCATCACCGATTCACAAATCATCTCGCGATGACGCTGTTTGACGGCCTCATCCGACAGTTCGATCTGAAAAATCTCACTGAACGTATGGCGATTGGACACGCGGTAAAAGCTGAATGAGTTGATCAGCAAATGCACGTCCAACGGGTTCAATCCTTGGCGAAATACGCCCATCTCAGCCCCCCGCCGCAACGTGGCCCCCAGCGCTTCGAGGATGTTGCTGTTCATTGCCTTGATCGAATCCGAGCGCTTTACGAACTCGGCGTTGTTGATATTTTCGATACTGACAATACGCACGAAGTCCACGTTCTGGTCGTGGTGATCAAAGGTGAACTCCACCAGCCTGCGAATCGCTTCACGCGGCTCCAGGGCCGTGAGGTTCATGCGGGTTTCCGTGTTGCGAATATCGCCGTAGAGCTTTTCCAGCACCTCGATGTACAACTGCTCCTTGCTGCCGAAGTAGTAGTAGATCATGCGTTTCGAGGTATGAATGCGCTCGGCAATCGCATCCACGCGAGCACCGGACAGGCCCTGTTGAACAAACTCGACAATGGCTTCCTGCAGTATATTTTCGCGGGTCTTTTCGGGATTGTTCTTACGACTCTTGCGCGGTGCGTCTGACACCGCGGGGAGATCGGGACTCGAGGTCATGGTGCGCTCACGGCCATTGTTATGCAGGCCGTGATTATGGGCCGCGGCGCTCTCTGAAGGAAGCACCTGTCAGCCGTTACAACCGAGCCTGGCGTGCTGCGCCGCTGCGGGACTTGGCCATCGCCGCCAGGCGCACCGCCACGTTGGCCGCGCCATAACCGGCATAGCCATTTTTGCGCTGGATGATCTCAAAGAAAAACCGCCCTTCGAACGGCTCGGTGTAGACATGAAACAACTCACCGCCTTGCGCGTCACGGTCGTACAGCACGTTGTAGTACGCCAGCTCGCTGAGGAACTCGTCGTCGAAATCAAACCGCGCCGCCAGGTCGTCGTAATAGTTGAGCGGGATATCCAGCAACGGCACGCCCGCCTCTTTGGCGCGGCTCACCTCCGCGAAAATGTCCGCACAGTCGAAGGCAATGTGATGCACACCCGAGCCGCGATAACTCGACAGCGCGTGGGAAATCGCGGTGTTGCGGTTCTCGGAAATATTCAACGGCAGGCGAATCGAACTGCAGCGGCTGCGCAACGCGCGGCTTTTTACCAAGCCGTAGGGGTCGGGGAGCACCACTTCGTCATCGGCTTCGAAGTCCAGCAGGCTCTTGTAGAACAGCACCCAGCTGTCGAGGCTGTCGGCCGGCAGCGCCATGGCCATATGGTCGATGCGCAACAGGCCGCCACTTGAGGCAGTGGCCGGTTGCAGGTTGAAGTCGGTGTCGTATAGCCCGCCCTCACTCTGGTCCACCAGGTAAATCAGGCTGCCGTCCGGCGCACGGACGGCCGCCAGCTCAAGCTCGTTGGGGCCGACCAGCCCGCGATAGGGCTGCCCCTTATAGGCCACCGCCCGCTCCAAGGCTTTTGCGCTGTCCTTGACCCGAATCGCCGTGGCGCATAAAGACGGCCCGTGGGCGTCGAAAAAGTTATGGGCAAAGGAATAAGGTTCACAGTTGAGAATCAGGTTGATATCACCCTGGCGCAACAGGCTGACACTTTTGGACCGGTGCTGCCCGGCCTTGACGAAACCCAGGCGTTCCAGCCAGTGAGTCAGTTTGGCGCCGAGGCTTTCATCCACGGCAAACTCAAGAAATTCGATGCCGTCGTATTCGCTGGCGGCCGGGGTTTCAAACAAGATGTCCACCGGTGCAGCCGGTTGTTCCTGCGCCAGGCGTTGACGGGTTTTCTCTTCCAGATACAGCAGCGAGCGCAAGCCATCCGCCGCGTTCGCTCGGGTCGGCGCCGCGCGGAAACCATCATTGAAAATTTCCAGGGACAACGGCCCGGTGTAACCCGTCTTGATAATCGGCGCCAGGAACCCCGCCAAATCAAATTCGCCCTGCCCTGGGAAACAGCGGAAATGTCGACTCCACTCCAGCACATTCATGGCCAGGATCGGTGCGTCAGCCATTTGCACAAAAAAGATCTTGTCACCGGGGATCTCGGCGATGGCGCTTGGGTCACCCTTCAGCGACAGCGTGTGGAAGCTGTCGAGCAACACGCCAAGGCTCGGGTGATCGACCTGACGCACCAGGCTCCACACCTGCTGCCAGGTGTTCACGTGCTTGCCCCAGGCCAGTGCTTCGTAACCAATACGCAGGCCACGGCGACCGGCGTGCTCCGCCAAAAGGCCGAGGTCATCCAGTAGAATGCGTTCATCGCCCACGCAATCGGCCGAGGCATTGCTGCACACCAGCACCAGGTCGGTGCCCAGTTCCTGCATCAAATCGAACTTGCGCTCGGCGCGCTCCAGGTTGCGTGCCAGGCGATCACGGCGACAGCCTTCAAAGTCGCGAAACGGCTGGAACAACGTGATGGCAATGCCGAGGTCGGCACACATTTGTTTAACTTCGCGCGGGCTGCCGTCGTAATACAACAGGTCGTTCTCGAAGATCTCAACCCCATCAAACCCGGCGGCGGCAATGGCTTCAAGCTTTTCCGGCAGGGTACCGCTCAAGGAAACGGTGGCAATGGAACGTTGCATAAGGCGACTCCCGGCAGTTGTTATTTGCGGCAAATTATTCGCCCCTAGCCTACACGCAGCAATTAAAATGTACGAACCGGTTAGTTTTTCGTGCGATTACCGAACACTATGCCCGTTTGGCGAATTGACGGTTTTTTAACCGCTGCGCACCATCGACGACGCAACCTTCACAGAAAAAAAGACCCAGAACACACCATAAAAATTTCAAAAAACGGGTACGACCTCATGCCTCTGCAAAACTCCGCCCTGGCCGCGCGCCCGGGCAACCCGCACGCCGGCATCGGCGACAAAATCCGTGGCGCAATGGCCGTGGGTAAAACTCGCTGGGGCATGCTGGCCCTGGTGTTCTTCGCCACCACCCTCAACTACATCGACCGCGCCGCCCTGGGCGTGATGCAACCGATCCTGGCCAAAGAGATGAGCTGGACGGCGATGGATTACGCCAACATCAACTTCTGGTTCCAGGTCGGCTACGCCATCGGCTTTGTGCTGCAAGGTCGCTTGATCGACCGCGTCGGCGTGAAGCGCGTGTTCTTCTGCGCCGTGCTGTTATGGAGCCTGGCAACCGGCGCCCACGGCCTGGCCACCTCGGCCGTCGGCTTTATGGTGTGCCGTTTCATCCTCGGCCTGACCGAAGCCGCCAACTACCCGGCTTGCGTCAAGACCACACGGTTGTGGTTCCCGGCCGGTGAACGCGCGGTGGCTACCGGTATCTTCAATGCCGGCACCAACGTGGGCGCAATGATGACGCCGATGCTGCTGCCACTGATCCTCCATGTCTGGGGCTGGCAGGCAGCGTTCCTGTGCATGGCGTCGCTGGGCGCAATCTGGCTGGTGTTCTGGGGTTTGAAGTACTACAACCCGGAAGACCATCCAACGGCCAAACAATCCGAATTGGACTACGTGCAACAGGAGTCCGAACCGGAACAACCGAGCGTGCCTTTCAGCCGCATCCTGCGCATGCGTGGCACCTGGGCCTTCGCCCTCGCCTATGCGATGACCGCACCGGTGTTCTGGTTCTACCTGTATTGGCTGCCGCCGTTCTTGAACCAGCAATACAACCTGGGCATCAACGTGACGCAGATGGGGATCCCGCTGATCATCATTTACCTGACAGCGGACTTCGGCAGCGTGGGTGGGGGGATTCTGTCGTCATTCCTGATCGGCCGCGGGATGAATGCAATCAAGGCGCGGCTGTTGTCGATGCTGCTGTTTGCCTGCTGCATCGTCGGCGTGATCATGGCGGCCGGCTCCAGCCAGTTGTGGGTCGCGGTGTTTGCCATCTCCCTGGCCATCGGCGCGCACCAGGCCTGGACCGCCAACATCTGGAGCCTGGTGATGGACTACACGCCCAAGCACATGATGAGCACAGTGTTCGGTTTCGGCGGTATGTGCGCGGCCATCGGCGGCATGTTCATGACCCAGATCGTCGGCCATATCCTTACGGTGACCAACAATAACTACACCGTGCTGTTCACCCTGATCCCGGCGATGTACTTCATTGCGCTGACCTGGATGTACTTCATGGCACCGCGCAAGATTCCTACCGTCGACGTTTGACTCACCGACGCCGCTGCTGCCAGGCAGCGGCCAACCCACTCATGCAGATCACCCCGATGCCGACCACCGTGGTCAAGTCGGGGGTATGGTTGAACACCAGCCAGCCCAACAACCCCGCGAACACGATCTGGCAGTAGCCGAACGGCGCCAGCAAGGCCGGCGCCGCGAAGCGGAACGCCTGGGTCAGCAGCAAGTGCGCCGTCATCCCGCAAGTGCCCAGCGCCAGCATCAACACACCGTGCCACAGCGTAGGGAGCTGCCAGAAGAATGGCACCAGCGCGCTCATCACCAAGGTATTGCACAGGCCGGCGAAGAAGTTACTGGTGGTTGGGGTGTCGTATTTGCTCAAGATGCGTGTGAGCAGTTGGTAGAAACAGAAGAACAGCGCCGAACACAGCGGCAGCAACACGGCCGGTGTGAACAACTCGCCGCCCGGGTGGATGATGATCAGCACCCCGATAAACCCGCAGATCACCGCCAGCCATTGACCACGCGTCACGCGCTCACCGAGCAACGGCACGGACAGCGCCGTCACCAGGATCGGCGCCAGGAAGTTCACCGCCGTGGCTTCCGCCAACGGGATGTAATGCAGCGCCGCAGTAAAGAACAGGCTTGTGCCCAACAGGCACAAGGCCCGCACCACCTGCATCCCCGGGCGCTTGCTGCGCAGCACACGCAGGCCCGATTGCGGCAGGAAGATCCCGGCCATCAGCAAGGTGTGCACCAGGTAACGCGCCCACACCACCATCACTATCGGATAAAACCCGGCCAGGTATTTGGACAAGGCGTCGTGGCTGGAAAACAGAAACGTCGCCACCACAATCAGCAGGATGCCTTTGAAAGGATGGTTGACGCCGGAAAGTGGGGTGCTGACAGTCATTTAATTCTCTTGCATGGCGGGCTGAACGCTGAGCATTGAACGCGGTAGCACTCAACCCGGTAATCTAGCAGCCGGGCCGTAGTCTGCCCCAAGAGCATAACCAAACAGCGTGCGAACAGCGCACTAAATCACGGGATTTGAGTCCAACGCTGCACGTTAGCCCGCGCGTTGCACACTTTTTAACCAAGGCCTTGCCGCTATGAAAAAGACACTCTTTGTTCTTTCTGCCCTTGCCCTGCTCACCGCCTGTAACAAGGAACCCAAGGAAGCCCCGAAACCCGCACCCGCCTCCGTGCAAGCCACGCTGGTACCGGCGACCCCGCCCACGGACAAATGGGTCGGCAAGTGGATTGGCGTCGAAGGCCTGAACCTGACCATCGCCAAGGACGACAGCATCGGCCGCGGCCACTACCTTCTCACCATGAAATACGGCCTCGACGCTGACGACTCAGGTACCTTCAAGGGTGAAGCCAACGAAGAAGGCATCACGTTCACTCGCCCGGACGGCCCGCAACTGCTGCACGCCGGCGACGGTGAAGCCACTGGCCTGAAATGGCTGGCGGATAAAAAGGACTGCCTGGTGGTCGATACCGGCGAAGGGTATTGCCGCGACTGACCCGGCGTTGCTGACACAACTTTCATCTGGCGCCCGTGCCACTCCGCCTGACAGCAGCGATACTACGCAGCTCTCGTTACTTGTCGGACAGCCGGGCTGGCGCCATTCATACGCACCAACAACACTGTTCTGAAAAAAGTGTTCCACAGGTTTATCGAGAGGATTGCCCCATGCTATGGAAAAAAGGCCGACGCAGCGACAACGTGGTAGATGCCCGCGATGACAGTGGCGGCGGCGGTGGCGGCATGCGTTTTGGGGGCGGCAAGGGCCTGAGCCTCACGGCGATTGTGCTGATTGTCGGCATCGGCTGGCTGACCGGCCAGGACCCGTTGCAGATCCTCGGCCAGTTGACCGGCCAGATGGAACAAGCGCCCTCGGTGAGCACGCAACCGCAACAGGCTCCGCCGGCCAATGACCAGCAGGCCGACTTCGTCCGGGCGATTCTGGGGGATACCGAAGACACCTGGGGCCAGGTGTTCCAGGAAAATGGGTTGGCCTACAAGAACCCGAAATTGATTCTGTTCCGTGGCCGGGTGAATTCTGCCTGCGGTGGCGCCACCTCGGCCAGCGGCCCGTTCTATTGCCCGGCCGACCAGCAAGTGTATCTGGACCTGGATTTCTTCCGGGAAATGTCGCAGCGCTTCAAGGCCTCCGGCGAGTTCGCCCAGGCCTACGTGATCGCCCACGAAGTCGGGCACCACGTGCAAACCCTGCTGGGCATCTCGGCCAAGATCCAGGCCGCACGCCAACAGGGCCGGCAGATGCAAGGCGACGGCGGGTTGTTGGTACGCCAGGAACTGCAAGCCGACTGTTTCGCTGGCGTGTGGGCCAACCGCGCGCAAAAACGCCTGAACTGGCTGGAGCCTGGCGATATTGAAGCAGCACTGAATGCGGCCAACGCCATCGGCGACGACCGTTTGCAACAACAGGGTCAAGGGCGCGTCGTGCCCGACTCGTTTACCCACGGCACCTCGGCACAGCGTGTTCGCTGGTTCAAAACCGGCTTCGCCCAGGGCCAGATCTCTCAATGCGACACGTTTACGGCGAAGAGTCTTTAAATGAATAAACGATTGGGATGGCTGTTGAGCGTGTTGATCACGTGTTCCTCCTTCACCTGGGCCGCCGAGAAAGACCACGGCGTCAAGGTGGTCAGCCCCGATCGTTTCCATTTGGATGCGGGCGACCTCAGTCTTGGCTTGAGCCAGGACTGGGGCAAGCCGCTGCCTCAGGTCACCCGCGCGCTCATCATCGTGCACGGTCGCCTGCGTAACGCGCAGACCTACCTGAAAAGTGGCGAAGATGCCGCCGAACACGCCGGTGTGGCCGCCAGCACGCTGGTGATCGCGCCGCAGTTTCTCAATGAGTCGGACATAACGCGCAATCACCTGGGCAACCCAGTGCTGCGTTGGAGCGGCAATGACTGGATGGCCGGCGCACCGTCGACCGGTCCAGGCCAGGTCAGCTCCTACGGCGCGCTTGACCAGATCATCAAGCACTTGGGCAACCGCAAGCTGTTCCCGGCGCTGAAAGAAATCGTCGTGGCCGGCCACTCCGGCGGTGGCCAGGTGATACAGCGTTTTGCCCTCACCGGCCACGACCACCCGCTGTTGCAAACCGAGGGCATCAGCCTGCGTTATGTGGTGGCCAACCCATCGTCCTACGCCTACTTCAGCCCACAGCGGCCGGTAACCTTTGATGCAGCCAGTTGCCCTGGCTTCAACGACTGGAAGTACGGCATGCAAAATCTGCCCGACTACGCCAAAGGACAGCGTGCGCAGCAGCTTGAACAGGCTTACGTGTCACGCAACGTCACCTACCTGCTGGGCCAGCAGGACATCGACCCAAACCACCCGGCGCTGGATAAGAGCTGCGAAGCCGAAACCCAGGGCGCGTATCGGTTGGTTCGTGGGCATAACTACGTTGACTACCTCAAAGCACGCCATCCGCAGCTGAGCCACAAACTGGTGGAAGTACCGGGGGTCGGGCACGACGGCGATAAGATGTTTACCTCGCCTGAGGGCGAGAAGGTGTTGTTCGGGAAATAGCAGGCACTGACGAAACCGGATTAAACATGTGGGAGGGGGCTTGCTCCCGATGGCGGTCTGTCAGCTTCGTATAGGCTGACTGATACACCGCTATCGGGAGCAAGCCCCTTCCCACATTTGATCGGTGGTGCCAGGTTCAGATCATCTGGCGCAGGGCTGCACAATCCTCAGCATGCCAATCCGCCAACTCCGGCCACGGGTTCTCGGGCAAGTTCACCAACACTGTCCTGGTCCCCGCCGCGCGGCCACAGTCCAGGTCAAAGCGGTAATCCCCGACCATCACCATCTCGCTTGGCGCCACTTCCCAAGCCGTCGCCAGTTTCAGCAAACCACCCGGATTCGGCTTGGGCGGCGCATCTTCACGCCCCAGCACATCCTCGACAGCGAAACAGTCCGCCAGACCAATCGCTTCCAGCGTGATATGCGCCAACTCCCGCGCATTGCGGGTCAGGATGCCCAGACGGTAACCCCGCCCGGCCAATTCACGCACCAGCGCCACTGCGCCATCGGCAGCAACCGAGCCGACGGCCAGCGCCCGCTCATGCTCCAGCAACCACGCATGCTTGGCCGCCGCCACATCGGCCGGCAACGCCGCGAGGTGGGTGAGAATGTCAGCCTCGGGCGGAATCTCCAGAGCCACGCGAATGGCCGCAAAATCATGCACGGCCACCGTGAGGGTGCCGTCCATATCAAAGACCCAGTGCTTAACCTCCGACAGGCTCATGCCCAATCCTTGCGATGGCGAATCAGCCCTTCCTGGGTGACCGAAGCCACCAGTTGGCCGGCGCGGTTGTACACGCTGCCCCGCGAGAAACCACGCGAGTTGCCGGCCCACGGACTGTCCATCGCGTACAGCAACCAGTCATCGGCGCGCAGGTCAGCGTGGAACCAGAGTGCATGGTCGAGGCTGGCGACTTGCATGTCTTTCTGCCACACCGTCTTGCCGTGGGGCAGCAGCGAGGTGGTCAGCAGGCCGAAGTCCGACGCATAGGCCAACAGGTATTTATGCAGCGCCGGCGCGTCGGCCAAGGCACCGTCAGCCCTGAACCACACGTACTTGACCGGGTCGGACGGCTGCGGGTTGAACGGGTCTTTCTCAGTGACCGGGCGCACTTCGATGGGCTTGGGGCACAGCAACTTTTCGCGCATGTGCTCAGGGATCAGGTGCGCGCGTTGTTTGGTCAGCTCCAGTTCCGACGGCAGGTTTTCCGGGCCGACGACCACCGGCATGGTGGTCTGGTGCTCGAAGCCTTGTTCGTCGTACTGGAACGAGGTGGTGCAGGTGAAAATCGGGTTGCCCTTCTGGATCGCGGTGACGCGCCGCGTGCTGAAGCTGCCGCCATCGCGCACGCGGTCTACCGAATACACCACCGGCAATGCGGCGTCGCCGGGGCGCAGGAAATAACCATGCAAGGAATGCACGTGCCGCGCTTCTTCTACGGTCTGGCTGGCCGCCGACAACGACTGGCCGAGCACCTGGCCGCCGAACAATTGGCGAAAGCCCAGGTCCTGGCTGCGGCCGCGAAAGAGGTTTTCCTCAATCGGCTCCAGGGTCAGCAAGTCCACCAGATCTTCCAATACTTGGCTCATAGAGCAACTCCTACAACAATCGATAGGGCATTCCGGGCTGCTTATCCGTGCAGCGTGTCCAACCATTGGGCGCGGGTGATGCGATACAAAACGTGATGGCGCAGCGGGTCATCGGCTGCGACCTTGGGGTGTTCAAAATCTGCCTGGGGATCGTAATGCATACCGATGGCCTGCATGACTTTTTGTGATGGCAGATTGGTTTCGGTGGTGAAGGACAGGATTTCATCCAGTTGCAGCCGATCGAAACCACAGCGCAATGCAGTCCAGGCCGCTTCGCTGGCGTAGCCCAGGCCCCAGTGCTCACGGGCCAGGCGCCAGCCGATCTCGACGGCCGGCACAAAATCGGCTGCGAAATTGACATTTTGCAGCCCGGTCAGGCCGATAAACTCGCGCGTGTCCTTGCGCTGCAAGGCCCAAAAGCCAAAACCGTATTCGGCAAAATGGCCGCGAATCCGCCCAATCAGTGCGGCGCTTTCCAGATGGCTCAATTTGGCCGGGAAATAGCGCATCACCTGCGAGTCGGCGCACATGCGCGCAAATTCCGGCAGGTCGCTGTCGCGCCATTGGCGCAGCACCAGACGTGCGCTTTCCAACTCCAGTATCGGCTCCATGGGTCCCCTCCCTTGCCATGTGCGTGAGTGTACAGCGCTGGTAAGATCCTTCGCAGGTTCCCGTCAGAAAATCCCATGCCCTTGCCACTGATCTACCACGACGACTACAGCCCCGAGTTCCCAGCGGACCACCGGTTCCCCATGGATAAGTTTCGCCTGTTGCGCGACCACCTGGTGGACAGCGGCCTGACCGAGGACAGCCAATTGCTGCGCCCGGAGCTGTGCCCGGCAGAGATTCTGGCCCTCGCCCATGAACCTGGATATATCGAACGCTACCTGAGCGGCGAGTTGTCCCGTGAAGACCAACGCCGCCTCGGCCTGCCCTGGAACGAAGCCCTGGCCCGGCGCACTGTGCGCGCGGTCGGCGGCTCGATACTGGCCGCCGAACAGGCGCTGGAACACGGCCTGGCCTGCCACCTGGCGGGTGGCACCCATCATGCGCATTACGATTACCCGGCCGGCTTTTGCATCTTCAATGACCTCGCGGTGATCAGCCATTACCTGCTGGCCAGCGGGCGGGTCAACCGCATACTGATCTTCGACTGTGACGTGCATCAGGGCGACGGCACCGCACGCATCCTCCACGACACGCCGGATGCAATCACCGTGTCGCTGCACTGCGAAAAAAACTTCCCCGCCCGCAAGGCCCAGAGTGACTGGGACATCCCGCTGCCCATGGGCATGGGCGATGCCGATTACCTCAAAACCGTGGACGACGCGCTCAACTATTTGCTGCCGCTCTACCAGCCGGACCTGGTGCTGTACGACGCCGGTGTCGATGTGCATAAAGATGACGCCCTCGGTTACCTCAAGCTGACAGATGCAGGCCTCGCCGCGCGGGATGAAAGCGTGATGCGCCACTGCCTGGGCCGCGACATTCCGGTCATGGGCGTGATTGGTGGTGGCTACAGCAAGGACCGCCCTGCCCTGGCCCGCCGCCACGGCATCCTGCATCACAGTGCACAGCGGGTGTGGACGTCATCCGGTTGTCATTGAAGTGTGAGCGTTACCCACAATGCCTGTGGAACGGCCTGTGGATAACTTGAGCGTAAGCGCCTGAGAGCGAGTGACCGTATGGCTTGTAGGAAAGTGTACGTTTTTTGATCAGGCAGCGATGCCGCCGTCGGGTAGAATGCTCGGCCTATTCCGCGACCGTAGCCTTGCCCATGCCTCAAGCCCCTTCTCACCACGTCACCATCATCGGCGGCGGCCCTGCCGGGCTGATGGCCGCTGAAGTCTTGAGCCAGGCGGGCGTGCAGGTGGACCTGTATGACGGCATGCCGTCGGTGGGGCGCAAATTCCTGCTGGCGGGCGTGGGCGGCATGAACATCACCCACTCCGAGGCCTACCCCGCGTTCCTGTCGCGCTACGCCGAACGCGCGCCGCAGATGGCGCCATTGCTGCGCGGGTTTGGTGCCGAGGCGTTGTGCGAATGGATTCATGGCCTGGGCATTCAAACCTTTGTCGGCACCTCCGGCCGCGTGTTTCCTACCGACATGAAAGCCGCCCCGCTGCTGCGCGCCTGGCTCAAGCGCCTGCGCGACCATGGCGTGGTTATCCACACCCGGCATCGTTGGTTGGGCTGGACCGCCGACGGCGGTTCACTTATCCACAGCCCGGACGGCGAGAAAACTGTCCACAGCGATGCCATGCTGCTGGCCGTGGGTGGCGGCAGTTGGTCACGCCTGGGCTCCGACGGCGCGTGGCTCACATTGCTGGAAGACAAAGGCGTGCCCTGCGCCCCGCTGCAACCGAGCAATTGCGGCTTCGAGGTGTCAGCCTGGAGCGAATTGATGGTCAGCAAATTCGCCGGCGCGCCGTTGAAAAACGTCGCCATCGGCGTGGCGGATGACAAGCCTCGGCTGGGGGAATGTGTGGTCACGGCCACGGGTATCGAGGGCAGTTTGATCTACGCACTGTCGGCACCGATTCGTGAAGCGATCAACCGCGCGGGCTCAGCCACCGTGCACATCGACCTGCTGCCAAGCAAGCCGTTGGACAAAGTCCAGGCGGCCTTGGCCAAACCGCGTGGTTCGCGCTCGATGAGCAAGCATTTGCACAGCCAGTTGGGGTTGGACGGGGTGAAAGCGGCGCTGTTGCGTGAGTTGGCGCCTAGCGCGCACTTCAATGATCCGGCGCTGTTGGCGGTGGATATCAAGGCACTGCCACTGACGCTGGTGAAGACACGGCCAATGGATGAGGCGATCAGCACCGCGGGCGGCGTGCCGTTCGAGGCGTTGGATGAGCGGTTGATGCTCAAGCAATTGCCGGGGGTGTTTTGTGCGGGGGAGATGCTGGATTGGGAAGCGCCGACCGGCGGCTACCTACTCACAGGATGCTTTGCCAGCGGCAGAGCGGCTGGGCGTGGCCTGTTGGAGTGGCTTAAGCGCTGAGGTCTGTGGCGAATTCAACGTCGCCTTCGCGAGCAAGCCCGCTCCCACACTTGGAATGCATTTCAAATGTGGGAGCGGGCTTGCTCGCGAAGAGGCCCTCAATAACGCCTCAAATCTTATTTTTTCTTACGCGGCCCAGTATTAAACACCGGCACCTTGCGCACCGGCTTAATCGACGGCTCAGCCGGCGCTACGTCGCCACTGTCCACCCACTTACCCAAATTGCGCTTACCGCCACCGCCACCCGACGCCTTAGGCTTCTTCGGTTTCTTCGGCTTCTTCACCACCTGCCCACTGGCGTCGGTATCCGGCACGCGGTGCTCAGGCTCGAAATCCGCTTCCATCTTGCGGGTCAAGGTCTGACGCGTCAGCATCTCGATGGCCGACAGCATGTTCACCTCATCGGCACACACCAGGGAAATCGCCTCACCGGTGTTACCTGCGCGGCCGGTGCGGCCGATACGGTGGATGTAATCCTCGGCCACGATCGGCAGGTCAAAGTTGACCACCAGCGGCAAGTCTTCAATATCCAACCCCCGCGCGGCCACGTCGGTGGCGACCAGAATCTGCACATCGCTGGACTTGAAACGGTCCAGTGCACGCTGACGAGTGGCTTGGGGCTTGTCGCCGTGGATGCCATCGGCATTGATGCCCAGGCCCTGCAATTTATCCACCAGCGCATCCACGCCGTTACGGGTCTTGGCGAACACCAGCACCTGCTTCCAGCGGCCTTTGCGCATCAGGTGCACAAACAGCTCCGGCTTGCGCTTCTTGTCCACCGGCACCACCCATTGCTTCACGGTGTTGGCGGCGACGTTGCGCGGGCTGACTTCAACAGTCAGTGGGTCGTTGAGCATCTGCCCGGCCAGCAAGCGGATCTCATCGGAGAAGGTTGCGGAGAACAGCAAGGTCTGGCGCTTTTTCGGCAGCATGCGATAAATGTTGGCCAGCTCTTCGGAGAAGCCCAGGTCGAGCATGCGGTCGGCTTCATCCAGCACCAGGGTTTGCAGCTGATTGAGCTTCAGTGCGTTCTGGCGGAACAGGTCGATCAGGCGGCCAGGCGTGGCGACCAGAATGTCGACGCCCTTGCGCAGCTTCATCATCTGCGGGTTGATGCTCACGCCGCCATACACCGCGTAAGTGGTCAGCGGCAGGTGCTGGGCGTACTCGGCAACACTGGCATGAACCTGCTCGGCCAGTTCACGGGTCGGGCACAGGATCAGCGCGCGCGCCGAGTTGGCAGCGACTTTCGGCCCTTCCATGGTCAGCAGTTGCAGGAGCGGCAGGGCGAAACCGGCGGTCTTGCCGGTGCCGGTCTGGGCCGCAGCCATCAGGTCGCGACCGGCCAGCACCGCCGGAATGGCTTGCGCCTGCACCGGCGTCGGGGTCTGGTAGCCAAGCGTCTCAAGGGCGCGCAGCAAGGGTTCGATCAGGCCAAGGGTGGCGAAAGTCATGTGTTTACCGTAGGAAAAATTCAGCGCATAGGCGTAATGCGCCGCAGTTTACCTTATTTCCGGCTTGGGCTTTCGCCACTGGGGCAGGCTGATCAACAGCACCGCGCTGATGATCACCAGCATGGCCAAGGCTTCTTCCATGCCGATGGTCTCGCCGACGAACACAATGCCCAACAACACGGCGACGGCCGGGTTCACATAGGCATAGCTGGTCGCCGCCGCCGGGCGCACGTGCTTGAGCAGGTACATATAGGCGTTGAAGGCGATGATCGAGCCAAACACGGCCAGATACGCCAAGGCCAGCCAGCCCTCAAGCGGCGGGATGGAATGCAGTCGCTCACCGGTCAGTGCACTGCCCACCAGCAACAACACACCCGCAATGATCATCTCGGCCGCGCTGGCCATGGCGCCCGGCGGCAGCGGCAAATGCCGGCTCCATACCGAACCGAAGGCCCAGGAAGCGGCAGCAAACAGCAACAACATGGCACCTGTCGGGCTCGATTGCAGGTTGGAGCCCATGTTGAGCATGGCGATGCCGATAATCCCCAGCACCACCCCGGCCCACTCCAGACGCGTATTACGCGCGCCCCAGAAATACCCGCACAACAAGGTGAACAACGGCACCGTCGCCACCGCCAGCGCGGCCACACCGGAGGCCACCCCGGTGTGTTCGGCCACCGTCACCGCGCCATTACCAAAGGTCAGCAGCAAAACGCCGATCTTGGCGGCCGCCTTCCACTGCACCCACGTCGGCGCAGGCGCCCCGCGCCAGCGCAAAAAGCCATACATCGCCAACCCCGCCACCAGGAATCGAATCCCGCCCAACATCAGCGGCGGCCAGTACTCCACGCCGATTCGAATCACCAGGTAGGTAGAACCCCAGATCACATACAACGCAAAAAAGGCGGCGATCAACGGTAAGGGAAAGCGACGTGGGCCAGGCATTGGGTAGCTCTGCGGCAGGGAACGGGAGGCTTATTCTAAAAAGGCAGCACGCTAAACATAAGTTACAAAACCTGTTTAAAGCGCCCATACACTTTTCAAAGCATGGTTATGAGGGCTATAACCCGTGGATTCGAAAGCCACGCATGACCGGAGCCTTATCATGGACAAATACGACCGCATGCTCCTCAGCGCCCTGCTCAAAGACGGCCGCGCTTCCTACGCCGAACTGGCCCGCACGGTAAACCTCTCCGCGCCGGCCGTGGCTGAACGCGTGGCCAAGCTGGAAGCCAGCGGCGTAATCACCGGGTATCAGGCCAAGGTGGACCTGTCCAAAATCGGCTTGCCGATCCAGTGCACGATCGAGCTGCGCTTGACCAACAACGGCAGCCAGAAGGTGTACGACGCATTGGCTGAAATCCCCGAACTAACCGAATGCCACCGGGTGACAGGCGACCCGTGCGTGATCATGCAGGCGGCAGTGGGCTCGATGCCGGAGTTGGAGAACCTGATCAACCGGGTGGCGAAGTTCGGGTTCAGCAAGACCTCGATTATTTTGTCCAGCGCGATAGAGCGGCGGGTGCCGTTGGGGCAGTTGGAGGCCAATGGCAAAAATGGCGGCTGATACACCGCCATCGCGGCGATGCGGCGATCCGACAAGCCCGCTCCCACAATAGATTGCATCCAGCCCTGGCGAGCTCGGTCAAATGTGGGAGCTGGCTTGCCTGCGATAGCGTCAGCGGCCTCACTGCAAAATTGAGCGCTGAACGATCAAGTCGACAATCTGCTTGATGCTCATGATGTGATCCCAATCCTCCTGAGTCGCCTGCAGGTTGAATTGCCACTTGATCTGCATGACGAAGCAGGTCAAATCGTCATCGATGATCTTGAAGTCATGGATGAAATCCGTATTTTCCGTCACTTGGCTTCGGTCAATAAAACCAATGATATCGACGAACAGTTGGATCACTTTTTCTGTGATCTCGGCTCTGGTAGGGCTACCTTCCACTTCTCGCCTCATAGGCACACTTACCAATACTGATTAAGTCAAAAACGGCTAACCCCACAGCAACGAAGGGAATGCCCCGCCCAATAATGCCAAATACCCGGACGGTGCCAAACGTTGCTTTTGCCATCCTAGCCATTGTTGGTTGCCTGATCAGTGTACGAGGGAAAAAGCGCATTCCAATGAGGCTGGCCAGGTTCGTCGTTTTACTGGAGCCAACGTGGACCCAAGTTCCCACGGCGATCTTGCTGATCGGTATGCCCGCCGCGCCAGTAAGCGCCGTTGCCGCCGTCAAACCGTAGTGTTGCTGTGTACATTTCCAGAGGTCGTCAACAGTGGTGTCAGGCACAGTGGAGTCCGCCTGAATGGGCCTGAGTAACGTGTAACTGGCGCCATGCGTCCAACCTGGCGAATGAGGTAAAAGCATGACTGCCGGGCAGCTTGTCATTGTGTTGCCCAAATGAAACGCCATGCTGGAAGTTGAGCCGAGGTCTACGCCATTACGTTGGAGTTCAGACTGGCTTCGCATAATTGCTGTGTGGAGGTCGCTTTCCTGCATGACGTAGTCCTTTTACGTAAATAACAGGTGTAATGTTAGGTCGCAGCAAGGGCGAGGGATGGGTGAAAAGAAAAACCAGAAAGGTCCGACGGAGCAATAGGGCTCAGCCTACTGACCACTCAGAAAGAGCGTAAAAGCCCCCACAAAACGCTGATATTTCAATGGCCAGCAAGACCGATCTCTTTCATTTGCGGGACGTTTCCTAGAGAATTCCACGGCCTTGTTTCCGTCGGATCAGGTCGCTAGTCTCGCCCAGTCATCGAGTGTTCGATGACTGGACGTGCAAGTCCGACGACGGTAATACGCATCAGCCTTAACTCTCAACGTCTGTATTTCAGGCGTGATTCGTTATGGCAGCTGTACGCGGGAGATCTTCGGATCTACCGGACTCCGTCACGGTCTTGCACACCCGCGTACTGCTGCCACCCTAAATTCGTGTGCAAGCGAACGGTTGCAGCTTCTTAACTGACGGAGAGGCTACATGATGATCAAAGTTACCCCCGATCCACCTCGCTCCACACCAGACTTCCTCAGCGAAGACGCCCTGCTCAACCGCCGAGCCATCGACTACTACCTCAAAGCTTCCGCCCAGGACGCGCCCAACTTTGTTCTAAATGACAACCTTAGCTTCGAAGACGCCCTCGCCCATGCGGCCGACTTGCTGCATTGCGCGGTGGAGACGGCGCACGGGTCGGCTGAAGCGATGAATGCGCAACAGCGAGCGGTGATGCATTTGGTGGGGATGGCGAAGGACGTGGTAGGTCGGGCGTTGGAGTGTGTGCAACCGCGATGAACACCGCATCACTCATGTGGGAGGGGGCTTGCTCCCGATTGCAGTGTGTCAGCCACTGGATGATTAGCGGACACACCGCGATCGGGAGCAAGCCCCCTCCCACATTTGAAACGTCGGTGTTCTTGGGCGGGTGGCCGGTTTAGAACCCGCGATGCTTCTTCAGGTGTTCATTGATCTTCGCCGCCGGCACTTTCTGCAAGGTGCACAGCAGGTCGTGGGACAGTTCTCGCAACCCATGCGTACCGCGCAATTGCTCGGCCAGGTGCGCGGTGAGGTTGGCCGCCATTTCCGCATCCGCCATCGCCCGGTGAGCCTTGCCGGTGTGGGGCAGTTGCGCGAAGGAATTCAACGTGCCGAGTTTGTGGTTCGGTGCCGCCGGCATCAAGCGACGGGCCAGCAGCAGCGAGCAGGCGAATTTTTGCAGGCGGGTGCGGCGGATCAGGCCCAGTTCGAAGTCCCAGAACTTCTGGTCGAACGCGGCGTTGTGCGCCAGCAATGGCGTGGTGCCCACGAACTCGTTGACTTCGTTCATCACCCGCTCGGCCGGTGGCGCGCTGCGCAACATGGCGTTGCTGATGCCGGTGAGTTGTTCAATAAAGCCCGGCACACGCACGCCGGCATTCATCAGGCTCTGGTAGCGGTCCACGATTTGGCCGCGCTCAAGGATCACCACCGCGATTTCCGTGGCCCGGCAGTGGCTGCTCGGGGTGATGCCGGTGGTTTCAAAGTCGATGACCGCTATACGTTCCAAACCTGTTCCAACTCCGTCTAACTATTTATTGAGCCGCTGCGCTTATTTGAGCAGCAGTGCGCCTTCGATCGGCACGTAGCGGCTGGCGGCGCGTATCAGCGAGTTGGCCGTCAGCCCTGGCACGCCGTAGGCCACGGCTTCGACGCCATGCTTTTGGATGATGCGGTCGAGCAGCATGTCGAAATCACCGTCGCCGGAGGCCAGCACCACTTCGTCGACGTGGTCGGCGGCATCCATGATGTCGAGGGTGATGCCCACGTCCCAGTCGCCCTTGGCCGAGCCATCGGCGCGCTGGATGTACGGCTTGAGTTTTACCGTAAAGCCCAGGTTGCGCAGGATCTGCTGGAATTGCTGCTGCTTGCTGTCGCCACGGTCGATGGCATACGCATACGCCTCGACGATCTGCCCGCGCGCGCTGATGTCAGCCCACAGGGCGGCGTAATTGAAGTGGCAGCCATACGCCTGGCGCACGGTGTAGTAGAGGTTTTGTACATCGGCGAACACCGCAATTTTCTTCACCGCACTTCCCCATGGCTGCCGCTTGGACCTCGAACGCGAAGGCCCGCAAAGGCGCCAGTATGCCAGCCATGGGAAAGTTTCAGCGAAAAATCAGCCCGGGGCGACGAAGCGCCCCGGTTGAGTGCGGCTCAGACGAAGGAGTCGTCGTCGCCAAACGAGGAGGAATCGTCGGAATAGTCGTTGTCGGCGAAGCTGTCGGAGCCGTTGTCGCTGCCCCAGTTGTCATTGCCGGCAAACTTCTGGTCGTCGTTGCCCCAGTTACTGTTGTCACTGGCGGGCGCCGGTTCTTCGCGGATGATTTCTTCCACGACTTGCGGCTGTTGCGAGTTGTGGTTGAACAGGCTGCTGATGCCTTCGGCCAGCATTACGCCACCCGCGACACCGGCGGCGGTTTTCAGCGCGCCGCCGAGGAAGCCACTGCCGATGGGCGCTGCTGGCGCCTGTTGCGGCTGTTGATAGTTCTGCTGCGGCGCACCGTAGTTCTGCTGTTGCGGCGCGGGCTGGCCGAACGAGGGCCGCGCCGGCTCACGCCAGCCGCCACCGGAAGACGCCGGGGCGCTTTGCGCAGGCTGGGCGTCACGCGAACTGCCGCCGCCAAAGATGCTCGACAGGAACCCCCCGCTGCTCTGCGCAGGTTGCGCCGCCTGGGATTTGGCCTGCTGCAATTCGTCCTGCAATTGCTGGATCTGCTGCGCCTGTTGCTTGTTCTGCGCGTCGAGACTCTTGATCGCGTGCTCTTGCACCAGAATCGACTGGGTCATGTAGTACCCGGCGGCCGGTTGGCGAGTCATGTGCTCCTTGATCCGCGCTTCGGCCAGGGCGTCGCGGGGGGCTGAGTCCGTTTCGGCTTGCTGCAACCGTGAAAACAGTCCATCGATCAGGGTTTGCTCTTCGCTGTTCATGGCGACCTCGTTAGATTGCCGGTAGAAATCATGGGCTTGCCCAGGGTCAGGCACGCTACGTAACAGTAATGGGGCTGTTACTAGACGTTTCAATGGTCTTTACGAAAGGTTTACGTTTGCTCACCTCTCGTCATGATCGGTTAAAGTGTCGGCCTTGCTTTTCGGCCTGTGATGAACCTGATGAATCCGTTAGACGTATTGCGCGACTCCTTCCGTTTCACCCAACGCAACCTGGGCGCCATCGTCCAGCTGTGCCTGCCGCTGGTGATTCTCGAAGCCCTGCTGCAACAGGTGCTCGACCACACGCTGGGCCCGGATGCCTTTCCCGGCTACAGCGTGGTGGTGGGGTTGTTGGTGTACCCGCTGTACACGGGCGCCTTGATCCTGTTTCTGGACGCGCGCACCCGTGGCGAGTCGCCGCGCACTAAAGATGTGTGGGCCATGGCCCTGACCCTGTGGCCACGCTTCGCCCTGCTCACGGCTATCAGCACGCTGCTGATTCTGCTCGGCCTGTCGTTGTATTTCCTGCCGGGCCTGTGGCTGATGGTGGTGCTCGCGTTTGCCGAGTACCTGCTGGTGCTGCGCGGCCTGTCGGCGCTGGAGGCGATGAAGGAAAGCTTTCGCCTGACTCGCGGGCACTTCTGGCGAATTCTGGTGTGCCTGCTGTGCGTGATGACGCCCCTGTGGCTGCTCAAGGGCGCCAGCGTGGCGGCGTATCCCGATCCCGCGCCGCTGCTGGGCGTACTGATCGACAGCGCCCACAGCTTTCTGCAACTGTTTACCAGTGTGGTGCTGTTCCGTTTATTCATGTTGATCGGTGGCGATGCCGACGCACGGTGATATGCTCCGTGCCACCTCTGAAACGCTATAAGCCGAGCCAATGACCCGTTTATTGCGCATCACCCTGTTGAGCCTCTTGATCATCGCGGGCCTGCTCACAGCCCTGATCTACAGCCTGACCTGGCGCCCTGTCGACAAGGAAACCCTGCCCGTCAGCTGCGTCGCGCCCCGTGCGCCGACCCTGCTGCCCGGGCAAGCGCTCAAGGTCATGACCTGGAACGTGCAATACCTGGCCGGCAAGAACTACGTGTTCTGGTACGACACCGCCGACGGCAGCGGCCCGGACGACCGCCCGACCGTGGAAGACATGGCCTCAAGCCTGGATGAAGTGGCGCGGGTGATCCGCGACGAACACCCCGACATTCTGCTGTTGCAGGAACTCGACGAAGGCGCCAAATCGTCCCACTACCAGGACCAGGTGGCCTTGCTTCAGGAACGCTTGGTCGACCTCTACCCGTGCAGCGCCCAGGCCTTCGACTGGAAAGCCGATTTTGTGCCCAACCTGCATATCTTCGGCAGCGTCGGCCGCAAACTGGTGACCCTGAGCCGTTACCAGATCGAACACGCCGAACGCCTGCAACTCCCGGTGTCGCCGGCCAACTTTATCAGCCGCCAGTTCCAACCCAGACCGGCCTTGTTGCTGACCTATTTGCCGCTGAGCGATGGCGGCCAACTGGCGGTGCTCAATACCCGGCTGGATGGCAACATGCCTGGGCGGTCAGCAGTGCAAGCGCAAGCGAAAGCCACGGTGAAGCTGCTGGATAAGTTCGAAGGCCGTGGCACGCCATGGCTGATCGGCGGGGACTTCAACTTGCTGCCACTGGGGCAATTCCTGCGCCTGGACGCGGTTAAGCGCGGCCAGTATTCGCCGGACAGTGAGCTGCATCTGCTGTGGGACAAGTACCCGATGATCCCGAGTAACAGTGAATCCAGCGGGATTGATCGTGAGAAATGGCTGACAAACTTCCCGAATGACCCCAGCGTAGAAGGGCCGGATCGTACGCTCGACTATCTGTTCTACAGCCCACGCATCAAGCGGGTGGAAGCCAAAGTACGCCAGGAAGACACGCTGCGCATCTCCAATCACTTGCCGGTGATTGCCCGCTTCCTGCTGCCGGCTGCGCAATAACCAACACCTCAAACCCTGTAGAAAGCGGGCTTGTGTGGGAGCTGGCTTGCCTGCGATAGCATCGCCTCGGTGAACCAGATAGACCGAGTCGTCTGTATCGCAGGCAAGCCAGCTCCCACATTTGATCTCCACACGACCTACTTGCGGGGTTTGATCCGGGCGGTTGGTTCGGCCACCAACGGGTCATCCGGCCAGTAATGCTTCGGGTACCGCCCCTTCAAGTCCTTCTTCACCTCGGCATACGTGCTGCGCCAGAAGTTCGCCAGGTCCTGCGTCACCTGCACCGGCCGTCGCGCCGGGGACAGCAGGTGCAGCTTGACCACTTGGCGCCCACCGGCAATGCGCGGGGTGTCCGCCAGCCCGAACAACTCCTGCAAGCGCACCGCCAGAATCGGCGGCTGTTCGCTGTAGTCCAAACGTACCGAGGAGCCCGACGGCACTTTCACATGCTGCGGCGCCAGCTCGTCCAGGCGTTGGGGCAGCGGCCACGGCAGCAGGTTGTGCAGGAAACTGGAAATATCCAGGTTGGCGAAATGGCTCAGGCGCGAGACTTTGCCCAGATACGGCATCAGCCAGTGTTCCAGGCTGGCAAGCAACGCCGTGTCACTGATGTCGGGCCATTCGCTGGTTTTACCGGCGTCCAGGTGGCGCAGCAGCATCACGCGGGCCTGCCATTGGCGCAGTTCAGGCGTCCACGGCAGCAGCTCCAGGCCTTTGCGGCGCACGAGGTTAACCAGCGCCTGGCTGCGGGCAGACTCGTCGAGGCCGGTCAGCGGTTCACGGCTCAGCACCAGTTCGCCGACTTTGCGCTGGCGTTCAGCACGCAGCACGCCTTCGCGTTCGTCCCAATCCAACTGGTCAACGTTGCGCACTTGCTCGGCGAGCACCGTGTCGAACAGCGCCGGATCGAAGTCCGCCGCGAGGTAGATGCGTTCTTCGCGCTGGCCCTGCCGGCTGCCGAGGTCGGCGATCACCAACCAGGGTTGTTTCATCAAGCTGTCGGCGTCGGCGAACAGCGCGGCGCGGCCGTTGGCCAGGCGGTATTCGGCGCCACCGGGGCGACGTTGCTGGGCGACGCGGTCCGGGTAGGCCAGCGCCAGCAAAGCACCGAGCCAGCGCGGGTGGTCGGGATCGGCCACGGCTTGAGTCGCCGTGCCTCTTAAGTAGCTGCGGTATTGCCGCGCCAGTTGCTTGGCCCGCTGCACGCCAGCTTGGGTGCCACGTGCGCGTTCTTCGCCGGACATCAAGGCCAGGCGGCTGTGCAAATCGGCGCCGCCACCGCGCAAGATATCCCGCTCACCTAACAGCGCGGCGACATCACACGCAGTCGACGCCAGCCCCAAATCCTGCCCGCGCAGCAGCAGATGGGCGATACGCGGATGGGCCGGCAACTCGGCCATTTTCTGGCCATGGGCGGTGAGTTGTTCGTCATTCAAGGCACCGAGGCGCACCAGCAGGTCCTGGGCCTGGGCATACGCGGCAGTCGGCGGCGCATCCAGCCACACCAACTGCGTGGGTGTGACGCCCCAGCGCGCTAACTGCAAGGCCAGGCCGGCGAGGTCGGCGGCGAGGATTTCCGCGCTGCCGTACGCAGCCAGACCTTCGTGCTGGTCCTCGGACCACAGGCGATAACACACGCCCGGCTCCAGCCGCCCTGCCCGGCCGGCGCGCTGAGTAGCACTGGCACGGGAGATGCGTTGGGTGTCGAGGCGGGTCATGCCGCTGCCCGGGTCGAACCGCGGCACCCGCGCCAGCCCGGCGTCGATCACCACGCGCACACCGTTGATGGTCAGGCTGGTCTCGGCGATGTTGGTGGCCAGCACCACTTTGCGTTTACCCGCCGGCGCCGGGTCGATGGCCGCGCGCTGGGCATTAAGGTCGAGCTCGCCATGCAGCGGGCAGAGCAGGACATCACTGCGATCCCCCAAAGCGTCAGCCAGTTGCTGGTTAACCCGGCGAATCTCCGCTTGCCCCGGCAGGAACACCAGAATGCTGCCGGTTTGGTCATGCACAGCCTCAAGGATGGTCTGCACCACGCGCGGCTCGATAAATTCACCGGCCTGGTACGGCCGCCCCCAGCGCATCTGCACCGGGAACATGCGCCCTTCACTGCGCAGGATCGGCGCGTCATCCAGCAGCCCGGCCAGGCGCTCGCCTTCGAGGGTGGCGGACATCAGCAGGATTTTCAGCGGCTGTTCATCGCGAAACAGGTCGCGGCCGTTCAGGCTCAGGGCCAGCGCCAGGTCGGCGTCGAGGCTGCGCTCGTGGAATTCGTCGAAGATCAGCAGGCCCACGCCCTCCAGCGCCGGGTCGTCCTGCAGGCGGCGGGTGAGGATGCCTTCGGTGACCACTTCGATGCGCGTCGTGGGGCCGACCTTGCTGTCGAGGCGGATACGATAACCAACGGTTTCGCCGACCTTTTCGCCCAGCTCACTGGCCAGGCGTTCGGCGGCCGCGCGCGCGGCGAGACGGCGGGGCTCGAGCATCAGGATGGTTTGCCCCGCCAGCCATGGCTCGTTCAACAAGGCCAAGGGCACGCGGGTGGTTTTACCGGCGCCGGGCGGCGCTTCCAGCACGGCTTCATGGCGATTCGCCAAGGCGTCACGCAGGGCAGGTAAAACATCATCAATCGGCAACGAATTCATACTGGCTCCAAAGCAGAGCGGCGAGTATAACGGCGAACTGCCGGATGCCGGTGGTGGTCTCAAAGACACCACTGGCTTCGAAGATAAAAACGGCCAACGGTGGGAGCGGGCTTGCTCGCGAACGCAATCTGTCAGTCGACGAATATGTTTCTGAACGACCGCATTCGCGAGCAAGCCCGCTCCCACATTGGATAGTCGTCGTCGCGTGGATCTGGCTTATAGTCACCTTTCAACCGTGTTCAGGAGAATTTTATGCGTATCGCTTCCCGTGTCATCGGCGGTGTCCTCGCCGTCACCCTGCTGAGCCAACTCACGGCCTGCGGTTCGATTTTCTACCCCGACCGCCGTGGCCAGATCGACGGCAAGATCGACCCGGCGATTGCCGTGCTCGATGCCGTTGGCCTGCTGTTTTATGTGATCCCGGGGTTGATCGCATTCGGCGTCGACTTCGCCACCGGCGCGATCTATTTCGAGCCAGGCAAAACCGCGCAAGTCGCGCCAGAGAAGTTGCATGAAGCCATTGGTGCCGACGGCAAAGTCGACAACGCCAAGCTGCAAACCATCATCCAGAAAGAAACCGGTCACACCCTGCCGCTGGATGACCCGCGCATGATCCAGTTCAAGGGCAGCGTGCAACAACTCGCGTCCCTGGGCCTGCAACCTGCCGCTTGAGGATTCGACCCGCCTATGACGAGCAGCCCCGAACACGCAAGGCTCTTGCGCCTGGCCACCCGCGCTTCGGTGGGCGTGGCCTGTGCGCTGATTATCACCAAGGCCATCGCCTGGTGGCTCAGTGGCTCGGTGAGTATGCTCGCCGGGTTGACCGACTCACTGCTCGACGGCGTGACGTCGCTGCTGAATCTGCTGGCGGTGCATTACGCACTGCGCCCGGCCGATGACGATCACCGCTATGGGCATGGCAAGGCGGAATCACTGTCGGGCATGGCTCAAGCACTGTTTATCGCCGGCAGTGCGCTGCTGATTGCGTTCCAGGCGTACCAGCGTTTGCAGCATCCTGAACCGGTCGGCGCACCGTGGTTGAGCATCGGCGTGATCGTGTTTTCACTGGTGATGACCGTGGCGTTGCTGATGCTGCAACACCGCGTGATTCGCGAAACCGGCTCCAACGCGGTGCGTGCCGACTCGTTGCATTACCGCTCGGACTTGATGCTCAACGGCAGCATCCTGGTGGCCTTGGTGTTGGCCGGTTTTGGTTTCCATCAAGTCGACGCGTGGTTCGGCCTGGGAATTGCCGTCTACATTTTGTGGAGTGCGATCCAGATCGCCCGGGAAAGCTTTGCGGTGTTGATGGACGAGGAACTGCCGCCGGACGTCAGCCAGCACATGCTGGAACTGGCGCGTGGCGTCCCCGGCGTGCTGGGTGCCCATGATTTACGCACGCGGATCTCCGGCAGCCATTGGTTTGTGCAACTGCATCTGGAATTGCCCGGCGAATTGACGCTGTCAGTGGCCCATGGCATCAGCGACCAGGCCGCCGATGCCATTCACAAAGCCTACCCTCGGGCCGAAGTGCTGGTGCACGCCGACCCGAGGGAAGTCGTCACGGGCGCCAAGGCCTAATACTGCACCTGATAGCCACGACTGGTCAGGCAGTTACCCTGGGCCTGGCGGTAGGTTTGCACCACCGCCGGGGCCGGGGCGTAGGAGACCGCCTGCGGATCGAAACCACTTTGCTGCACCGCCCAGCGATAACAGTCGTAGCCATCCTGCTGCACCTGGGCCGGTGATTGGCCGTTCGCCGGATAGGCGACCACGTCATAACCATTGCCTTGCGGTGCGGGTTGCGGCGCCGGCACTTCTGTCGGCGGTTGCACCACCACGTACTGCTGGGTACTGCTTTCGTAGGTGTAATAGGCACCGGCGGCGAGGAAAAACAGCGCGCTGCCCACCCACACTTCCCGCGCATAGTCCGGCAGGTACTGCACACGGATGCCGTAGGGCGGCGTCACCACCACGTAACGCGGGCCTTGCGGGCGATACCAGTAGCCGCCAGAGAAGAAGTAATCCTGGCCACGGTAGGGCACGCGGTAGTTACGGTCGGGGAAGCGATCAACCATATGGCCTGGGCGATATTGCGGCCCCGGGCCCCAGCCGTTGCCGTGCCCATCAGGGCGACCTGGCCAGCGGTTGTCATTGGGGTGGCCATTGAAGCCGCCAACTGGGCGTGCGCCATTCCCTGCCTGCCAATGCGGGTTGCCGTCGTTGCGGCGCGGGATGTCCTGATAGTTGCCCTGGCGCGGCTCCTGGGTTTGCCGAACCGTGTCCGGGCGACCTTGAATCGGCAGATTATTCGCCGGTTGCGGTGCTGGCCGAGGCGGCTCGGCACCTTGCGGGCGACCTTGCCACTGCCCGCCGCCGTGCGGCGGTTGCTCGGCGCGATCAAAGTGCTGGTTCTGCGGGCGCGGCGGATGGTTCTCGAACTGTGGGTTCTGTGGCCGCGGCTGGTTATTCTCCGGGCGCGGTTGATTGTTCTGCGGGCGCGGTGGGTTATTTTGCGGGCGCGGCTGTTCGTTACCTTGCCGCCCGCCTTCCGGGCCTCTTTCATGCTGACCGCCGCCTTCTGAGCGCGGGTCGTCGGCCATCACTTGCGTGCCGACGGTGACCATCAGCAAACCTACACCTGCCATACGCCAGATGCGCTTCATGCTATTCCTCACTGCGGATTAGGGCCTCGAGTGTCCGGCCTCATAGTATGAGACTGGAAAAGCCTCACCCGGTTCTGAGACAGGTTATCAGTCACGAGAACTTTGTTTGCAGATAAAGAGAGGCAGGTAAAACCCACGCAAAAGAAAAGGGGTGACCCGTCGGCCACCCCTTGAGAATTTCGTCCTGGCTCAACGCTTTTGACGTTGGCTCACCTCACGCCGTCTTGTGGACAGTGTGCAGCCTGGAGGCCGGCTCAACCCTGCTGGGGTGGCGGCCGCAGCGGGCCTGATTGGGCTGGCTGCAGTGGACTGTTGTCCAGGCGGTGATTCTGTTGGTAATCATAGGCCCAACGCGCCGATAGATGATTGCGAAGATTGCGTCAATAAACAGTGCTTGCGCAATTTTTAACCCTTCATAGATAATTCGCCGCAATAGTTACGACAAAGGCCAACCCAATGAGCAAGCTTGACCGATACGACCTGAGTATTTTGGCGGAATTGCAGCGCGACGCGAGGATCTCCAACCAGGAGTTGGCCGAACGCATCGGCTTGTCGCCGTCGCCCTGCTCGCGCCGGGTCAAGCAGTTGGAAGATGACGGCTACATCGCACGCCAGGTCGCCCTGCTCGACCGCAAGATGCTCGGTTTGAGCCTCACGGCCTATGTGCTGATCGGCATGGACCGCCACACGCCCGAGCGGTTCGAGAACTTTGAAGCCGCGATTCGCACGCTGCCGCAAGTGCTGGAATGCAGTCTGGTGACCGGGATGGATGCTGACTATCAGTTGAAAGTGGTGGTGCCGGACATGGATCACTATCAAAAACTGCTGCTGGGCCACCTCACCCGCATTGAAGGCGTGACCAGCGTGCGCTCCAGCTTTGTGCTCAACCAGGTATTGAACAGCACCGAGCTGCCGCTGACGCACCTGCGTACCTGATCTCAAACACACTGAAGATCCCCTGTGGGAGCGGGCTTGCTCGCGAATGCGGTCTGTCAGTTAATGAATAGGTGGCTGACCCACCGCATTCGCGAGCAAGCCCGCTCCCACATTTGGACTGCACTTCGACTCAGGTCAATATTGCGTCTGTAACGCTGCCGTATACTTGCCCGCCCGCCCTGTCGGAAAAAGCCCATGAACAACATCGACCCTGCCCTGTTTGAAGAATGGATGATGACCGGCCTGGTCACCATTCTGATCATTTTCATGGGTTTTATCGTCTGGGACCTGGCGAAGAAGTCCAAAGCCGGGCGCTTTGGCTCGTTCATTCTGTTTTTTGTGCTGGGCCTGGGCGTGGCGGCGTTCATCATCAAAAGCGTGGTGATCGGCCTGATCGAGTCCGGCGCGCTATAACCGCGCCGGCACTTCCTTCCATTGGCCTTGATCCAGGCCATCAATCGACCACTCGCCGATACGCACGCGCACCAGGCGCAAGGTCGGCAAGCCCACCGCAGCGGTCATGCGCCGTACCTGGCGGTTACGCCCTTCGCGAATCACCAGCTCCAGCCAGTGCGTCGGCACGCTTTTACGGAACCGTACCGGCGGGTTGCGCGGCCATAGCTCGGGCTCCTCCAATTGCCGAGCTTCGGCGGGCAAGGTCATGCCGTCGTTAAGCTCCACGCCGTCACGCAGGCGTTGCAGTTGCTCTTCGGTGGGCTCGCCTTCGACTTGCACCCAATAGGTTTTCGCCAGCTTGTGCTTGGGGTCGGCAATCCGCGCCTGCAGTTGGCCATCGTTGGTCAACAGCAACAGGCCTTCGCTGTCACGGTCCAGGCGGCCCGCCGGGTAGATGCCGGGGATGTCGATAAAATCCTTGAGGGTCGCGCGCCCGCCTTCGTCGCTGAACTGGGTCAGCACGTCGAACGGTTTATTGAACAGCACCAACTTCGGCTCGGCCGGTGGCGCTTTGGCGACACGACGCGCTGCGGAGTAAGGCGGTTTCACGCCAGGGCGGCGCGAATCGGGACGGGAGGGACGGGACATGGCAAAGGAACATCTAACGGTCAGGACCGACAATGCTAGTGGCCTGACCGTTAAATGACCATCCCAACCGCTTAGCGGAACGGCGGTTCGTCGAAACTGCGCAGTTTGCGCGAGTGCAGCGAGTTGAGTTCGGTGCGCAACAGGTCCACCGCCTCGATGCCGATCTTCAAGTGCTGGCTGACCGCACGTTCATAGAACGCGTTGGCCGAACCCGGCAGCTTGATTTCGCTGTGCAGTGGTTTGTCCGAAACACACAGCAACGTGCCATACGGCACCCGCAAGCGATAACCCTGGGCGGCGATGGTGCCGCTTTCCATGTCCACGGCCACCGCGCGGGACAAGTTGATCAGCGGCCGTTCCTGGGCCCAACGCAGCTCCCAGTTACGATCGTCGTAGGTCAGCACGGTGCCGGTGCGCAGGCGTTTTTTCAGCTCTTCGCCTTTTTCGCCGGTGACATTCGCCGCCGCTTGCTGCAAGGCCATCTGCACTTCGGCCAGGGCCGGGATCGGGATGTTCGGCGGTACCACGCGGTCGAGAATCCCGTCGCGGCGCATATAGGCGTGGGCCAGTACGTAGTCGCCGATGGTCTGGGATTGGCGCAGGCCGCCGCAGTGACCAATCATCAGCCAGCAATGTGGGCGCAGCACCGCAAGGTGGTCGGTGATGTTTTTTGCGTTGGACGGGCCGACGCCGATGTTCACCAACGTCACGCCGTGGCCGTCAGTGGCCTGCAGGTGATAGGCCGGCATCTGATAACGATGCCAGACCACGCCGGCAGCAATTGCCGACGCTTCGCCGTGATCCATGCTCTTGTCGATGATCACGTTGCCCGGCAGCACCATGCGGATAAACCGTGGGTCACTACGCAGTTGCTCCAGGCCATGCAGGATGAACTGGTCAACATAGCGGTGGTAGTTGGTCAGCAGGATCCACGGCTGCACATGGCGCCAGTCACTGCCGGTGTAGTGCACCAGGCGGCGCAGGGAAAAGTCCACGCGGGCGGCATCGAACAGCGCCAGCGGCAGCGGGTCGGTGTTTTCCCAGTCGTAGAGGCCGTCGGCAATGCCATCGGTGGCGGCGGACAAATCGGTGCTGGGGAACACGCGCGCCAGGGTCGCGGCAGTCACGCCGGAGCCGGCCAATTCGTCGCCCTGCTCCACCACATACGGGTAGGGAATGTTCTGCTGGCTGACGCCGACTTCCACCGTTACGGTGAAGTCGTGCATCAGCGGCACCAGTTGCTCCAACAGGTATTTACGGAATGCCGCCGGATGGGTAACGGTAACGCTGTAGGTCCCCGGCAGCTGGACTTTGGCATACGCGCGGGTGGTCTGTGGGACTTCGCCGTGGCAGTGGTAGGTCAGGCGCAGTTCAGGATAGCGGAACAGTGCGCGTTGTTCGGCGTCGGGTTCGACGCGGTCCTTGAGGTATTGCTTGAGGGCTTGATTGAGCGCGCCGGTAGCACGCTCATGAAGAGCCGCCAGCCGATCCACGGCTTCTTCAGCGGTTTGAACGACAACAAAAGCTTCGGTCACGGTAAGCATCCTGTGTTCTGACGTGCAGACCTTTATCTTGCCTGTATCCCGGCCTCACTGAAACAGTGGAATTGGATTGCGATCAATGTGGGAGCGGGCTTGCTCGCGAATACGGTCTGTCAGTTGCTGAATAGGCGACTGATACAGCGCATTCGCGAGCAAGCCCGCTGCCACATTTTGAGCGAGTTTAGTCAGCGGTTTGGGGTCGAGCGGGCGACAATCGCCTCAACATTCACACCGCGCGGCAAAGTGCCGTACACCCGACCGGACGACTCGCCCAGTCGGCTGGCAATAAAACCATCACTGACCGCCGCATTCCCGGCCTCCAGCAACAGCTTGGCCTGCAACGCCACGGCGATGTCCTCCGTCAATTGGCGCGCACGGTACTGGATATCCTGAGTGTCCATGAAGGCCGACTTCAACGCTTCGATGTGCCGCGCCACGTGTTTGTCGCCATGCCCACTCCCCAACTCGACAAACAGTGCCTCCAGCACACCCGGCTCTTTGGACAGCGCCCGCAGCACGTCCAGGCACTGAACATTGCCGGAGCCTTCCCACGTCGAATTCACCGGCGCCTCCCGGTACAAGCGCGGCAGAATGCTGTCCTCAACATAGCCCGCGCCGCCCATGCACTCGGCGGCCTCGTTGATCATCGCCGGCGCGCGCTTGCAGATCCAATACTTGCCCACCGCCGTCACCAGCCGGGCGAATTTGGCTTCCTGCTCGTTATCAAGGTGATCCAGCGCGCGGCCCATGCGCATGCTCAAGGCCAGCGACGCTTCACTTTCCAGGGCCAGGTCGGCCAGCACGTTCTGCATCAGTGGCTGTTCACTGAGGACGCGGCCGCCGACCAAACGATGGGCACAATGATGGCTGGCCTGGGTCAGCGCCTGACGCATCAACGCACTGGAGCCCACCATGCAATCGAAACGGGTCATCGCGACCATTTCGATGATGGTCGGCACACCACGGCCCTCTTCGCCGATCATCCAGGCCAGGGCGCCACGAAACTCCACTTCGCTGGAGGCGTTGGAGCCGTTGCCGAGTTTGTTTTTCAAGCGCTGGATGTAGAACTCGTTGCGTGTGTCATCCGGGCGGTGCCGGGGCAGCAGGAAACAGGTCAGGCCTTTGTCGGTCTGGGCCAGGGTCAGGAACCCGTCGCACATCGGCGCCGAGCAGAACCACTTGTGCCCCACCAGTTCATAGGCTTGGCCAGGGCCGCCCGCGCCCACGGGGTAAGCACGCGTGGTATTGGCGCGCACGTCGGTGCCGCCTTGTTTCTCAGTCATGGCCATGCCAATGGTGGCGCCGGCTTTGTGGGCAATACCGACGTTGCGCGGGTCGTATTCGGTGTTGAGAATTTTCGGCAGCCAGGTCTGCGCCAGATCCGGTTGCAGGCGCAGCGCCGGGACGCAGGCGAACGTCATGGTCAGCGGGCAACCGGTACCGGCTTCGGCCTGGCTGTGCAGGTACGTCATGGCGGCGCGGGCCACATGCGCGCCCGACTGCGGATGGGCCCAGGGCAGCGACGGCAGGCCATGCTCGACGGCCGTGCGCATCAGTTCGTGATACGCCGGATGAAACTCCACCAGGTCAATACGATGGCCATAACGGTCATGGCTGTTGAACACCGGTTTGTTCTGGTTCGCCAGGAACCCGGCCGCCATCAGTGGCCCACCCGCCAGCGCGCCATACGCGTCGATACGCGCCTCGGCCCAGCCGGCGCCATAGCGGCGCGACCACTCTTGCAGCGGCAGGTCGATGCGGTACAGGTTGGTGCCGTCCAGAGACGGCGGCTGGTTGGTGACGTCGTGGGTTTCGGCGAACTGATGCAGGTTCATGACGGGCCTCCTGGAAAAGGCCACGTGCATTGAGGCCTGGATTTCAGTTAAGCACCGTCATCCGGCTTAAAAAAGTGGCATACGCGCCTAATGTCCGGCGCTTTCGCCCTCTAACGGGCACAGCAGAAGGCGCTCCAGCACGCCCTGCAACGCCTCGAAACGCACCGGCTTGCTGAGACGATCTGTAACGCCTACGCCATGACAGCGCTCGCGATCCGGGGCTTGCAGCGAGGTACTCAGGGCGATCACCGGCAGCTCGCCGCAGCCGGGCAGCGCACGAATCTGACAACACAGAGAGAAGCCGCCTTCAGGCACATCGAGCAGCACCGCATCAAATGTTTCAGCCTGCAACAGGGTCAGAGCGGCCGCACCGTTGTCCACGGTTTTCACCCGGTAACCCAGCTTGAGCAGCATGCCGCGCACCGCCAGTTGGCCCACGCTATTGTCGTCCACCAACAGCACCGTGCAATCCTGTGCGGCGCGCTGGGTGAGGGGCACCTGCCCCACCGGCTTTGGCTCAAGCGGCACCGGGCTGACGCTCACGTCCAACTGGAAGCGGCTGCCCTTGCGCGGCTCGGAATGGTGGGTCAGGCGCCCACCGAGCAGCTCGATCAACTGCCGGCAAATCGCCAGGCCGATCCCCAGGCCGCCGTATTCACGGGTGGTCGAGCCGTCGAGCTGGAAGAAGCGCTGATAAAGCGTGGCCTCGTCGAGAAAGGCAAAGCCAATACCACTGTCGGTCACAATAAAGCTCAGGCACAGCCCGCCATCACTTTGCGGCACACCCACCACGCGCAAGCGCACAGCGCCTTCGTGGGTGAACTTGAAGGCATTGTCGAGCAGGCAGTCCAGGCAGTGGATCAGTTTGTCCGCATCGCCGATCACCCGGTCCGGCAGCTCGTCGGCCACGTCGATGGAAAATGCCAGGCCTTTGCTCTGGGCGCTGGCGCAGAATTGCTGACGCAAGGTGTCGAGCGCGCCACGCAGGCTGAACACCTGGGGCTGGGCCGTGAGGCGTCCGGCCTGCAACTCGGTCAGCGTGAGTATGCCGTTGACCATACGCATCATGTCCCGCGCGGAACCGGCGGCGGTTTGCTGGTACTGGGCCAGGTCCTCGTCCAGCGGCACGGTTTGCATCAACTCCAAAGAGCCGATCACGCCGTTCATGGGGGTGCGCAGCTCGTGGGTCAGGGTGGCGAGGAACTCGTCTTTCAGCCGGTTACTGCGCGCCAATTGCTGGTTGAGCACTTCAAGCTTCTGGCTGGCGTCGAACAGAATCTGCGCCTGCTGCTCGCGCATGCCGTTGATGCGATCCGCCAAGGCCAGGGAAAGCAGTGCCACTTCGATGGCCGAGCCGAGTTGGCTGGCGTACATGGTGAGGAACATATTGGGCAGGTAACCCAACACCATCAGCGTGTTGACCACCCCACCCAGCAGAAACGCCGACCAGGCAATGATGAAATAGCGCGCCATGCGCTGGCCGCAACACCAGGCCTTGATAGCAGCAATAAAGATGGTCACGGTGAACACCAGCGCCAGGCCGGTGGCCAGGCGCAGGGCCACGGCGTAGCTGGTCAACAGCGCCAATACCATCACCACGCCACCGCAAGCAGCCAGGGTCAGCAATATGCGATTGAGCCAGCGGCTGTGTTGTGCGGTGTGCAGGAAGCTGCGGGCAAACAAGCTGCCGAACAGCGCAGCCGACCCGATCAGGAACGGCACCGCCGCGTTCGCCCACCACGGGTTGTTGGGCCAGAAGTACTCCACGGCCACGCCATTGACCGACAGCTGGTAAACGCCAAACGAGGCGATATAGAGGATGTAATAAAGGTAGCTGGTGTCGCGCACGCTCAAGTAGATGAACAGGTTGTAGACCAGCATCCCCAGCAAGACGCCATAGATTGCGCCCAACACATACAGGCGCAGAGGCTGTTCTTCAAGGTAGGCAGTGGCGGACCAGAGCGTCAATGGGGCCTGGATCGAGCCTTGGCTTTGCAGGCGCAGGTAGACGGTGTGTTGCTGGTTGGGCACAAAGTTGAGCTTGAACAGGTAGTTGCTCGCCCGTACTTCACGGCTGGAAAACGGCAACGTGCTGCCGGTGCGGGTGGCCAACCGGTAGTTGCCGGTGCCGTCGTTCTGGTACAGGTCCAGATGATTCAGCGGTGGGTATGCCAGCTCCAGAAACCAGGTGCGTGGCGCGCGGGGGTCAGTGGCGGTGTAATGCAGGTCGACCTTGAGCCAGAACACCGAGCGCGAGTAACCGGCGTTGAGGGTGGCTTTGTCATGGGGTTTGAATTGAGCAGCGTAAGCGGGGGAACTGACGTCAGCGATGGTGAGGGCGTCGGTGGGGTCTTCGAGCACTTGCATGACCCGGCCCAGCGGCAGGCTTCGCGTGCCCTGGTTGAACTCGACGGCGCCGGCGAGCATCGGCAGCCCGCACAATAATAAGATCAGCAAATAGCGCATAAAGCCCCAGCGTGGCCTGCCCGGTTGTGTCAAAAGCCCCCCATTCCTTTTGAGTAGACGTACACCGGCGATACAGTAGTTTGTTTGGATCCACTTTAGCATAGCCGGTAGAGGCCATTGGACACCATTGAAATAATTTTTTGAAAGGCTCTAAAACGGGCCTTTCAGCGCGTTTTTTAAACGTAAAAAGCAACGCGTAAACAGCGCTAAACACGCCCGGGCAGACACCGAAATTTCCCCTTCGCCCAACAGCCACGCAAAAAGCGTTTGGTGGTAAGCTCGCGCACCATGAATATCTACAGCTCTCGCCCCGTTGTCCTCTGTCTCTCCGGCCATGATCCCAGTGGTGGCGCCGGCTTGCAGGCAGATATCGAAGCCCTGCTTGCCCAAGGCTGTCATGCGGCACCGGCCGTCACCGCGTTGACCGTGCAAAACACCGTCAATGTCATCGACTTCCGTGTGCTCGACCGCGAGTGGGTAATGGCCCAGGCCAATGCCGTGCTCGGCGACTCCGAAGTGGCAGCCGTAAAGCTCGGCATGCTCGGCTCCACCGCGATGGTCGACACCGTGGTCGAACTGCTGCAGGCGCACCCGCACCTGCCGGTGGTGTGCGACCCGGTGCTGCGTGCCGGCGGCGGTGGCAGCCTGGGCAAGGACGAAGTGGGTTACGCCATGCGTGAGCGGCTGTTACCGCTGTCGTTGATCGCCACGCCCAACTTGCCGGAAGCGCGCATTCTCGCCGAGTTGCCAAATGGCACGGCCGACGAGTGCGCCGAGAAGCTCTTGCCGTTTATCAAGCACCTGCTGATTACCGGCGGCCACGGCGACGAGCATGAAGTGCACAACCGCCTCTACAGCCGCGATGGCACACACCAGACCTTCACCTGCCAGCGCCTGCCCGGCAGCTATCACGGCTCAGGCTGCACGCTCGCCAGCGCGTTGGCCGGTCGGATCGCTCAAGGCGAAGGCCTGGTCAGCGCCGTGCAATCGGCGCTCAACTACACTTGGCGCACCCTGCGTGACGCTGAACAACTCGGCCAGGGCCAGTTTGTGCCGCGCCGGCTGCCGCTGGATTTCTGCTCGTAACTTTGTGCTTTTAACAGCAAGAGGCCTGCCCCATGAAACTACGTGGCCTTTACGCCATTACCGACAGTCAACTGTTGGCCGGCAAATTCCTCGCCTACGTCGAAGCGGCGCTGGACGGCGGTGTGACCCTGTTGCAGTACCGCGACAAAAGCAGCGATGAAGCCCGGCGCTTGCGTGAAGCGGAGAAACTGCGAGAGCTGTGCTCGCGCTACAAGACGCAACTGATCATCAACGATGACGCCGAATTGGCCGCGCGCCTGGGCGTTGGCGTGCACCTGGGCCAGACCGACGGCCCGCTGACCCCGGCCCGAGCATTACTGGGGCCCAAGGCGATCATCGGCGCTACTTGCCACAGCCAGATCGAACTGGCCGAACACGCCGCCAAAGAAGGCGCCAGCTACGTCGCCTTCGGTCGCTTCTTTAACTCCAGCACCAAGCCCGGCGCACCCGCCGCCACTGTTGAAATGCTGTCCCAGGCCCGCGCGCGCCTGCAACTGCCGATCTGTGTGATTGGCGGCGTCACCCTGGAGAACGCCGAACCGCTGGTGGCCCACGGTGCCGACCTGCTCGCCGTGGTGCACGGCCTGTTCGGTGCCGACAGCACCCAGGAAGTCACCCGCCGCGCGCGCGCGTTCAACGATCTTCTTAAGTATTCAGTTTAGAGAGCCCGATCATGTCCCGTTCCGAAACCCTGTTTGCCAATGCCCAGAAACACATCCCCGGCGGTGTGAACTCCCCCGTGCGTGCGTTCAAGAGCGTGGGCGGCACGCCGTTGTTCTTCAAGCACGCCGAAGGCGCGTACGTCACCGACGAAGATGACAAGCGCTACGTGGACTATGTGGGTTCCTGGGGCCCGATGATCCTCGGCCACAGCCATCCGCAGGTGCTGGACGCAGTGCGCCAGCAGTTGCAACACGGTTTGTCCTATGGCGCCCCGACCGCCATGGAAACCGAGATGGCCGATCTGGTGTGCGCGATCGTGCCGTCGATGGAAATGGTGCGCATGGTCAGCTCCGGCACCGAAGCCACCATGAGTGCGATTCGCCTGGCCCGTGGTTTCACCGGCCGCGACAGCATCATCAAGTTCGAAGGCTGCTACCACGGCCACTCCGACAGCCTGCTGGTGAAAGCCGGCTCCGGCCTGCTGACCCAGGGCGTACCGAGTTCGGCCGGTGTACCGGCAGCGTTTGCCAAACACACTCTGACCTTGCCGTTCAACGACATCGCCGCCGTCGAGCAGATGCTCAGCGAAGTCGGTCAAGAGGTCGCGTGCATCATCGTCGAGCCGGTCGCCGGCAACATGAACTGCGTACCGCCAGCGCCAGGCTTTCTTGAAGGCCTGCGCGAACAGTGCGACAAGCACGGCGTGGTGCTGATTTTCGACGAAGTGATGACCGGTTTCCGCGTTGCCCTCGGTGGCGCCCAGGCTTATTACGGTGTCACGCCGGACCTTAGCACCTTCGGCAAGATCATCGGTGGCGGCATGCCGGTGGGTTGCTTCGGCGGCAAACGCGAAATCATGCAGCACATCGCACCGCTGGGCCCGGTCTACCAGGCGGGCACCCTGTCGGGTAACCCACTGGCCATGGCCGCCGGCCTGACCACCCTGCGCCTGATCAGTCGCCCGGGCTTCCACGCCGAACTGACGGACTACACCACTCGCCTGCTGGATGGCCTGCAACAGCGCGCCGATGCGGCCGGCATTCCGTTTGTCACCACTCAGGCGGGCGGCATGTTCGGCCTGTACTTCAGTGGCGCCGACGATATCGTCACTTTCGATGACGTGATGGGCAGCGATGCCGACCTGTTCAAGCGCTTCTTCCACTTGATGCTGGAAGGCGGCGTTTATCTGGCACCGAGCGCCTTCGAAGCCGGCTTCACGTCGATCGCCCATGGCGAAGCGGAGTTGAAACTGACCCTGGATGCTGCCGAGCGCGCCTTCGCGGCCCTGAAGTAAGGGGCAGATAAATCTGACGTTGCCCCTGGCAGCGTCAGATTTGCTACCTTGCCTACAGAGATTTCCTACTTTTTTCGAGAAATCACCTGCAATCCGGCAGATAACTTGCCTACGCAGCAGAAAAACGAGTAAAGACTTTGTAAGCAGGGGCCTGCTTATTTCATAATGCGCGCTTATTGGACTCCACGAGGGTCCGCGTGCCCCGTCAGAGGTAAGTCGATTCCCATGAAACGCACCGGCCGCACCCTGGTTCTGGGCTGCCTGTTGCTCCTTCAGCCTCTGCTGGCACATGCACAAGCAGGCGGCAACTCGTTGTTAATCCCAGCGATGGGTCGTTGCACCCTCAATACCCAGCCAGACAGCCAGGCCGAAGCCCTGAGCGCGTGCCAGAAACAGGCTGACGGCGGGGATGCGCAGGCGCAATACGAGTTGGGCCAGTACTACCACGACGAAAAAAACCCTGCCCGCGACCTCAACAAAGCCCTGAGCTACTTCGAGAAGGCTTCGTTGCAGGGCCACGCCCAGGCGCAATTCCAGCTGGGCAACATGTTCTTCAAAGGCGAAGGCGTGCCGGCCAACAACGTCCAGGCGTACATTGTGCTGAAAATGGCGGCGGTCAACGGTGCGGAAGACGCGCTGGACACGGCCGACGAAGTCGCCGAGCACATGCAGCGCGATGAGCTGGAATTGGCCACCCAAGTGTTGGGCCAGATTTTCCGCAATTATCTGCAGGAATTGCAGAGTGCCGATGGGCGTTCGCCCTTCTCACCACTGCCTTAATTCTTCAGTGCCTGTTTAGGCCTGCTCGGTCTAACGCCTTACTTCTCAGGCATCGGCATCGGAAACGGCATGACATTGCTGGTGCCACGGGCCTCGCTGATCTTCGGCGTGCCCAGGCGCTCCACTTCGTCGATGCGCACAATCGAATGCATCGGCACAAAGCTGCGCACCACGCCTTCAAACTGCGCCTTGAGTTTTTCTTCGCCCGGGTCGACGACCAACTGGGTGCGCTCGCCAAAGACGAACTCTTCCACTTCCAGGAAGCCCCACAGATCACTTTGATAGATCTGCTTGGCGTACATTTCGAACACCTGGCCCTGGTTAAGGAAAATCACCTTGTAGATTGGAGCTTCACGTTTCGTCATGGTGGGCGAATAACACATCGGGGATATAAAAGAGGGCGCGAACTATAGCATGGCACCCGATGCACAGCGCTAGGAACCAATGGGCATGCCCCCTATAATGCGCGGTTCTTTACCACCAGTTGACGATTCCCATGGCCAAGAAGCTTTACATCGAAACCCACGGTTGCCAGATGAACGAGTACGACAGCTCGCGCATGGTCGATCTGCTGGGCGAACACCAGGCCCTGGAAGTCACTGCCCGCGCCGAAGATGCCGACGTAATCCTGCTCAATACCTGCTCGATTCGCGAGCGGGCCCAGGACCGTGTGTACTCGCAGCTGGGCCGCTGGCGCGAATTGAAACTGGCCAACCCGGAGATGGTGATCGCCGTCGGTGGTTGCGTGGCCAGCCAGGAAGGCGCCGCGATCCGCGACCGCGCGCCGTATGTCGACGTGGTGTTCGGCCCGCAAACCCTGCACCGCCTGCCGGAAATGATCGACGCCGCGCGCATCACCAAGCTGCCGCAGGTCGATGTGTCGTTCCCCGAAATCGAAAAATTCGACCATTTGCCCGAGCCACGCATCGATGGGCCGAGCGCTTATGTGTCGGTGATGGAAGGCTGCAGCAAGTACTGCACCTTCTGCGTAGTGCCTTACACCCGTGGCGAAGAAGTCAGCCGGCCGTTTGACGACGTGATGTCGGAAATCATCCACCTGGCCGAAAACGGCGTGCGCGAAGTGACCCTGCTGGGCCAGAACGTCAACGGCTATCGCGGCCAGACCCACGACGGGCGCTTGGCCGACCTGGCGGAGCTGATCCGCGTGGTTGCCGCCGTTGATGGCATCGAGCGCATCCGCTACACCACTTCGCACCCGCTGGAGTTCTCCGACAGCCTTATTCAGGCACACACCGAGGTGCCGGAGCTGGTCAAGCACCTGCACTTGCCGGTGCAGTCAGGCTCGGACCGTATCCTGTCGGCGATGAAGCGCAACCACACCGCGCTGGAGTACAAATCCAAACTGCGCAAATTGCGTGCGGCAGTGCCAGGTATCTGCATCAGCTCGGACTTCATCGTCGGCTTCCCCGGTGAGACCGAGAAAGACTTCCAGCAAACCATGAAGTTGATCGAGGACGTCGGCTTCGACTTCTCATACTCGTTCGTCTACAGCCAGCGTCCGGGCACCCCGGCCGCGGACCTGCTGGATGAGACGCCGGAAGCGCTGAAAAAAGAGCGCCTGAATGCGCTGCAACACCGCCTGAACCAACAAGGCTTCGAGATCAGCCGACAAATGGTCGGTTCGATCCAGCGGATCCTGGTCACCGACTACTCGAAAAAAGACCCGGGCGAGTTGCAAGGCCGTACCGAGAACAACCGAATCGTCAATTTCCGTTGCGACAATCCAACCCTGATCGGCCAGTTTGCCGACGTACACATTGATGCGGCGCAACCGCACTCGCTGCGCGGCTCGCTGGTGCAGTAACCCACCCATATTTCTGACTGATTGAGATCAAAATGTGGGAGCGGGCTTGCTCGCGAAGGCGGTGGATCAGTTGATACATGTATTAGCTGACCCACCGCCTTCGCGAGCAAGCCCGCTCCCACATAGGAACTGCGCTGAACTCGCGCTATATATAAGTGCTTTCGCACGCCGAGCGCTGGCGTTATCCTCTCCTTCACCTAAACAGCCAAAGGGCGGCTAAAAGCAACCTTGAACGCACCCATAGCAGAACCCCATCGTTTTATCCTCGAACCTTTTGAGGCTCGCCGTTTCGCCAACCTGTGCGGACAGTTCGACGAGCACCTGCGCCTGATCGAACAACGCCTGAGCATCGAGATCCGCAACCGCGGCAATCAGTTCGAGCTTATTGGTGAACCCCAGCACACCACGTCTGCAGAGAACCTGCTCCGCCGCCTCTACCGCGAAACCAAGGGTAGTGAGCTGTCGCCGGAGACCGTGCACCTGTACCTGCAGGAATCTGCCGTGGAAGACCTGGCCAACAACCCGGTGGCCGAAGCCAGCGTGGCCCTGCGCACCAAAAAAGGCATGATTCGCCCACGCGGCTTGAATCAGCAGCGCTACGTCAAAGAAATTCTCGGCAACGACATCAACTTCGGCATCGGCCCCGCGGGTACCGGCAAGACCTACCTGGCCGTGGCCTGTGCGGTGGATGCCCTGGAGCGCGAGCAAGTTCGCCGCATCCTGCTGGTGCGCCCGGCGGTCGAAGCCGGCGAGAAGCTCGGCTTCCTGCCCGGCGACCTGGCCCAGAAGATCGACCCGTACCTGCGCCCGCTCTATGACGCGCTCTACGAGATGCTCGGCTTTGAATACGTGGCCAAGCTGATCGAGCGTCAGGTCATCGAGATCGCCCCGCTGGCTTACATGCGCGGCCGTACCTTGAACAACAGTTTCATCATTCTCGACGAAAGCCAGAACACCACCGTCGAACAGATGAAGATGTTCCTCACCCGTATCGGTTTCGGCTCCACCGCCGTGATCACCGGTGACGTCACCCAGGTCGACCTGCCCAAGGGCACCAAGTCGGGGCTTGCGCAGGTGATCGAAGTGCTCAAGGACGTGCCGGGCATCAGCTTCACGCATTTCATGCCTAAAGACGTGGTGCGCCACCCGCTGGTGCAGCGCATTGTCGAGGCCTACGAGCGCTTCGACCACAAGGACGACGCACCCGCCAAGGACGTTCGCCGCGATGCTTGAGCTTGACCTGCAGCTGGCCACCGAAGCGCCCGCCCCCAGCGAAGAACAGTTCCGTCAATGGTGCGCACTGGCCCTGCGCCAGCGCACCGCCGACTCCGAACTGACCATCCGCCTGGTGGACGAGCCCGAAGGCCGTGAACTGAATCACACCTGGCGCCAAAAGGACTACGCGACCAACGTGCTGTCCTTCCCCGCCGACGTACCGGATGAGTTACTGGATATCCCCTTGCTGGGCGATCTGGTGATCTGCGTCGAGGTGGTGGAACGCGAAGCGAAGGAACAAGGCAAGGAACTTGAGGCCCATTGGGCCCATCTAGTCATCCACGGCTGCTTGCATCTCTTGGGTTACGACCATATAGACGATGACGAAGCCGAGGAAATGGAAACACTGGAACAAACGTTGCTTGCTGAATTGGGTCACCGCGACCCTTACGCTGACGACGAAAACTGAAACGACACCTTACTGACACAACAAAGGATTTAGAGTAATCGCTATGAGCGAAGACCGATCGAGCAACGGGCAGAAGTCATGGCTGGGTAAACTGACCCAGGCTTTTGCCCACGAGCCGAAAAACCGCCAGGAGCTGCTGGAGCTGCTGCGCGAGGCTCATCAGAACAAGTTGCTGGACAGCGAAGCACTGGCCATCGTCGAAGGCGCCATCCAGGTGGCTGACCTGCAAGTTCGGGACATCATGGTCCCGCGCTCGCAGATGATCAGCATCAAGGCGACCCAGACTCCACGGGAATTCCTCCCGGCCGTGATCGATTCGGCGCACTCGCGCTACCCGGTAATCGGTGAAAGCCATGACGACGTCATGGGTGTCCTGCTGGCCAAGGACCTGCTGCCGTTGATCCTCAAGGAGAACGGCGACAACTTCAACATCAAGGACCTGCTGCGCCCAGCCACCTTCGTGCCTGAATCCAAGCGCCTGAATGTGCTGCTGCGCGAATTCCGCGCCAACCACAATCACATGGCCATTGTGATCGACGAATACGGTGGCGTAGCGGGCCTGGTGACCATCGAGGACGTGCTGGAACAGATCGTCGGCGATATCGAAGACGAGCACGACGTCGAAGAAGACAGCTACATCAAGCCTCTGCCCAGCGGTGACTTCCTGGTCAAGGCACTGACGCCGATCGAAAACTTCAACGAGTTCTTCGACAGCGAATTCTCCGACGATGAGTTCGACACCGTCGGTGGCCTGGTGATGAGTGCGTTCGGGCACCTGCCCAAGCGTAACGAGACCACCGAGATCGGCGCGTATCGGTTCCGCATCCTGAATGCCGACAGCCGCCGGATTCATCTGATTCGCCTGACACCGATTGCCCGCTAAGGAAGGGGTGGGTCATTAGCTGTTTCCTGTGTCGCATTGCCCCTTAGAACGGGCCAGGCAAGGCGCAGGCCAGAGGAAATGGCATCCCCTTTTCAAAGCCTGCAACGCAGCATGGCCCGTTCTAAGGGGCAACCCGAAGGGCCGGGCCTGCTGCGGAACAGGGCTGCGTTACTCGTCATTCATTTGGAACAACCAAACCACACTCCTCGCGCCTGCCCTGTGTCGCAGCAGGCCCGGCGCGACACAGGAAATAGCTGATGACCCACCCCGACATGCGCCGTCTCACTGCTCCCGGCTGGCCCGGCAATTTGCTGGCCGTGGTGGCCGGCGCCATCACTACCCTGGCGCTGGCGCCGTTCGACCTGTGGCCATTTGCACTGGTGGCCGTCGGCGTGTTCTATATCGGCCTGCGCGAGCTGACTCCCCGTCAGGCCCTGGGCCGTGGCTGGTGTTTCGGGTTCGGCCTGTTTGGCGCTGGCACCAGTTGGATCTACTACAGCATCCACCACTTCGGCGGCGCTTCGGTGTTGCTCGCTGGCTTTTTGATGCTGCTGTTTACCGCTGCGATTGCCTGGTTCTTCGCCCTGCCCGCCTGGTTATGGGCACGCTGGCTGCGTCGTAATGAAGCGCCGCTGGCCGATGCGCTGACGTTTGCTGCGCTGTGGGTTGGCCAGGAAGCGTTTCGTGGCTGGTTCCTGACCGGTTTCCCATGGCTGTACTCCGGCTACAGCCAGCTGGACGGCCCACTCACCGGCCTCGCGCCGCTGGGTGGGATGTGGCTGATTTCCTTCGCCCTGGCATTGACCGCTGCCGTGCTGTGCAACCTGCCGCGCCTGCTGGCGAGCAAGCGCAACGGTTTTATCGGTGCGGGCCTGGTGCTGCTGGTTGCGCCGTGGGCCATCGGCTTGGCACTCAAGCATCATGCCTGGACGACGCCTTCTGGCGCCCCCCTGAGCGTGGCCGCGGTGCAGGGCAATGTCGAACAAAGCATGAAGTGGGACCCTGAGCAGCTCAATGCGCAGTTGGCGCTGTACCGCGACATGAGCTTCAGCTCCAAGCGTGTCGATTTGTTGGTGTGGCCGGAAACCGCCGTACCGGTGCTCAAGGAATCCGTCGAAGGCTACCTGGGCATGATGGGCAAATTCGCCGCCGACCGGCACACCGCGCTGATCACCGGCGTGCCGATCCGCCAGGAAGTGCACCACCAGAAGCGCTACTACAACGGCATTACCGTGGTTGGCGAGGGCGAAGGCACTTACTTGAAGCAGAAGCTGGTGCCCTTTGGCGAATACGTGCCGCTGCAAGACATGCTGCGCGGGCTGATTGCCTTCTTCGACTTGCCGATGTCCGACTTCGCCCGTGGCCCGGCCGATCAGGCGATGCTGCAAGCCAAGGGCTATCAGATTGCGCCGTTCATTTGTTATGAAGTGGTGTACCCGGAATTTGCCGCCGGCCTGTCGGCCCAGAGCGATCTGTTGCTGACGATCAGCAACGACACCTGGTTCGGCCGTTCCATCGGCCCACTGCAACACCTGCAAATGGCGCAGATGCGCGCACTGGAAGCGGGTCGCTGGATGATCCGCGCGACCAACAACGGTGTCACCGGCCTGATCAACCCGTTTGGGCAGATCACCGAGCAGATCCCGCAGTTCGAGCGCGGGATTCTCTACGGTGAAGTGGTGCCGATGCACAACCTGACGCCGTACCTGCAATGGCGCTCGTGGCCGCTGATCATCGTGTGCCTGGGCTTGTTTGGCTGGGCGCTGCTGGCGGGTCGGATGTCCAAAACGGTTTAACAGACACTGCAAAACCAATGTGGGAGCGGGCTTGCTCGCGAAAGCGGGGTGTCAGTCACTGTATGGGCTGGCTGAACCACTGCATTCGCGAGCAAGCCCGCTCCCACATTTTGAATTGCGGTGCTATCGGTAAAACAACCGATACCCCACCTGCCCCACCGCCTCATTGATCAACTGCCCGCTGCGCCACACCGACACAAACTCAGGCATCCAGCCGCCCAAGGGCCGGGCATTGTCCACGCCCAAAAAGCCCACCGGCCCCGGCACCACAGTGAAACCGGCCTTCTCAAAGCTCCAGACGGCGCGCGGCATGTGCCAGGCCTGGGTCACCACCACCACACGCTTGATGCCTTGCGGCAACAGAATCTCGGCGCTCATCTGCGCGTTTTCCCAAGTGGTACGGCTGCGCTCTTCCTTCCAGCGTACCGTAACGCCGAAGTCATCCTGCATCGACACCGCCATAAGCTCAGCCTCACTCGGCGGCGTGCCATAGTGCAAGCCGCCGCTGGTCAGCACCGGCAACCCGGAAGCCTTGGCCAGACGCGCCGCATAACGCTGGCGCTCAAGCCCGATCCCGGTGGGTTGGTCGGTGCCCCATGCGGGGTCACCGCGTTCACGCCCGGAGCCCAGCACCACAATCGCATCGGCGCGCTGGGCCAGCGTTGCCCACTCTTCGCGGGCCAAGGGCGGTTCGGTTTCAAGGGCATGTGCGCCCCATTGCACCACCACCGGCAGGCTGATCAGCCACATCCCGCCCAACCCCACGGCGAAACAAAAGCCTGCCAGGCGCGGGCGACTTTTGCGAAACCACCAGGCAAACACCAGCAACAGCAAAAAAATACCGGGCGGCAGCAGCAACTGTTTAATGAAATAACGAAAAGGCATCGGGCATCTCCAAAGATGCCCGAAGCCTAGATGCAACGGGGTTCAGCGACAATCTTTACGCGCCTTTTTAGATAAGGCTGACGGCTAACACTGTGTGTCACTTGCAGCGTACGGCCCGGTGTTTTTCGGAGCCGCGACCGGCAGCCACGTCTTTCAGCCAGATCACCTTGGCCGAACGCGAGGGCACTTGAACAGGCGGGGAAGCCTGCTCCCGAGAGGCACGGTGGTGATTCAATTCCAGGTAGACCTTGATCAATTCAAGTTCTGCCTGGCTCAAGCCTCGCAACTCCAGTTCCAAAGGCCGTTCATCACGCAATCGGCCTGCGGTTCTTGCAGCATCCAATGCCCGACCCAAACGGTCGATCAATCCTTCGTACAACTGCGGTTTCGTTAGAGTTCGCTGCGATTCAACCATCCCTCACCTCATTGAAGATAAGACTCACTCCCCAATAAACAGCGTAGTCTCCATCGCTGCGCCTGCCCGGCGCCGCGACAGACGGCCCTGCCTGCGCAATCAGGGTTTCCCTCGATAGAGTGGGGTCATGTATGCTACGGCGCTTCCTGTAACTCCACTTCCCGCAGGGTTTGGGCACGGACGCGCCGCTTTTTGGTGTCGATCAACCTGAACGTTGCACCGAAGAGGATTAGGCCACCCCTATTCAGTTCAAAAGTAGCCATGCACGAACAATATCAGCCCCGTGAAATAGAAAATGCCGCCCAATCCTTCTGGGACGAGCAAAAGTCCTTTGAAGTCAGTGAACAGCCAGGCAAGGAGACTTACTACTGCCTATCGATGTTCCCTTACCCCAGCGGCAAGCTACACATGGGGCACGTGCGTAACTACACCATCGGCGACGTCATCTCGCGCTACCAGCGCATGCTCGGCAAGAACGTCCTGCAACCCATGGGTTGGGACGCCTTCGGCATGCCGGCAGAAAACGCCGCGATGAAAAACAACGTAGCGCCCGCCAAGTGGACCTACGAAAACATCGCCTACATGAAGACCCAACTGCGCAGCCTGGGCCTGGCGGTGGACTGGTCCCGCGAAGTGACCACCTGCAAGCCGGATTACTACCGTTGGGAACAATGGCTGTTCACTCGCCTGTTCCAAAAAGGGGTGATCTACAAAAAGAGCGGCACCGTGAACTGGGACCCGGTCGACCAGACCGTACTGGCCAACGAACAGGTTATCGACGGTCGCGGCTGGCGTTCCGGCGCGCTGATCGAAAAGCGCGAAATCCCGATGTACTACTTCAAGATCACCGCCTACGCGGATGAACTGCTGTCGAGCCTCGACGACCTGCCGGGCTGGCCTGAACAGGTCAAGACCATGCAGCGCAACTGGATCGGCAAGTCCAAAGGCATGGAAGTGCAATTCCCGTACAACGTCGACTCGATCGGCGAAGCCGGCGCACTCAAAGTCTTCACTACCCGTCCAGACACCCTGATGGGCGCAACCTACGTCGCCGTGGCCGCCGAGCACCCGCTGGCCACCCAGGCTGCACAGAACAACCCTGAGCTGCAGGCGTTCATCGCCGAATGCAAAGGCGGCAGCGTGGCCGAAGCCGACGTCGCCACCCAGGAGAAAAAAGGCCTGCCAACCGGGCTCTTCGTCGAGCACCCACTGACCGGCGAGAAGCTGCCGGTATGGGTCGCCAACTATGTGCTGATGCACTACGGCGATGGCGCAGTAATGGCTGTGCCCGCCCACGACGAGCGCGATTTCGAATTCGCCACCAAGTACAACCTGCCGATCAAGTCGGTAGTGCGCACCAGCTCGGGTGATACCAACCCGGCCCCGTGGCAGGACGCCTACGGTGAGCACGGCGAACTGATCAACTCCGGCGAATTCGACGGCCTGGACTTCGCAGGCGCTTTCGACGCCATCGAAGTCGCACTGATCAAGAAAAACCTCGGTGCCTCGCGCACCCAGTTCCGCCTGCGCGACTGGGGCATCAGCCGCCAGCGCTACTGGGGCTGCCCGATCCCGATCATCCACTGCAAAACCTGCGGTGATGTGCCGGTGCCGGAAGACCAGCTGCCGGTGGTACTGCCGGAAGACGTGGTGCCGGATGGCGCCGGTTCGCCATTGGCGCGCATGCCCGAGTTCTACGAATGCAGCTGCCCGAAATGCGGCGCACCGGCCAAGCGTGAAACCGACACCATGGACACCTTCGTCGAGTCCTCCTGGTACTACGCTCGCTACGCCTCGCCGCACTATGAAGGCGGCCTGGTGGAAAAATCCGCAGCCGACCATTGGTTGCCGGTGGACCAGTACATCGGTGGCATCGAACACGCCATTCTCCACCTGCTCTATGCGCGCTTCTTCCACAAGCTGATGCGCGACGAAGGCCTGGTGAGCTCCGATGAGCCGTTCAAGAACCTGCTGACCCAGGGCATGGTGATCGCCGATACTTACTATCGCCGCGAAGCCAATGGCGCCTACACCTGGTTCAACCCGGCGGATGTCGAACTCGAGCGTGACAGCAAAGCCAAGGTCATCAGCGCCAAGCTGATCGCCGACGGCCTGCCGGTGGAAATCGGCGGCACCGAAAAGATGGCCAAGTCGAAGAACAACGGCGTCGACCCTCAGTCGATGATCGATCAGTTTGGCGCCGATACCTGCCGCCTGTTCATGATGTTCGCCTCGCCGCCTGACATGAGCGCCGAATGGTCCGACTCCGGCGTCGAAGGTTCGCACCGCTTCCTCAAGCGCGTCTGGCGCCTGGCGCACGCTCATGTCAGCCAGGGCCTTCCGGGCACGCTGGACGTGGCGTCGTTGAGCGATGAACAGAAAGCCATTCGTCGCAGCACGCACCTGGCCATCCGCCAAGCGAGCCAGGACGTAGGCCAGAACCACAAATTCAACACCGCCATCGCCCAGGTGATGACGCTGATGAACGTGCTGGAAAAAGCTCCGCAAGCCACCGAACAGGACCGCGCGCTGGTACAGGAAGGCCTGGAAACGGTCGTGCTGCTGCTGGCGCCCATCACGCCGCACATCAGCCACGAACTGTGGAGCCGCTTGGGCCACGACGGCGCGGTGATCGACGCCGAATGGCCGGTACAGGATGACAGCGCCCTGGTACAGGACACGTTGCAACTGATGATTCAGGTCAACGGTAAACTGCGTGGCCAGATCGACATGCCGGCCAGTGCCAGCCGTGAAGAAGTGGAAGCGGCCGCGCGTATCAACGAGAACGTGCTGCGCTTTACCGAAGGCCTGACGATCCGCAAAGTGATCGTAGTGCCTGGCAAACTGGTCAATATCGTCGCCAGCTAATCGGATCGGGCGCAGGGCTTGAGCCCTGCGCCGAACTAAACCTTTAAGGCCTCGATAAGGCCCACATGGTTTCAAGGGGAGCAACAAAATGATCAAACGCAATTTGCTGGTGATGGGCCTCGCTGTGCTGCTGAGCGCTTGCGGCTTCCAGCTGCGCGGCACCGGCACCAATGAACTGAGCATCAAGGAACTGGACGTCAGCGCCCGCAACGCCTACGGCAATACCGTGACGCAACTGCGCCAGACCCTGGAAAACAGCGGTGTGCGTGTCGGCGCCGGTGCGCCCTACAAACTGGTCCTGGTGGACGAGAAAGAAACCCAGCGCAACCTCAGCTACGCCAGTGCCGGCCGTGCGTCGGACATTGAGCTGAGCAGCCTGGTCATCTATGAACTGCAAGGCCGCGACCACCTGCCGTTGATGGGTGACAAGGTTGAAGTGCAGAAGGTTGTGAGCCACGACGGTAACAACCTGGTGGGTTCGGACTCGGAGATCCTCCAGGCTCGCAAGGAAATGCGCAGTGAGCTGGTGCAGCGCCTGATGGTTCGCTTGCAACAGCTGTCCCCGGACAAACTGGCTGCCTTGCAGCAAACGGCCGACAACAAGGCCAAGGCTGACGCCGATGCCCTGAAAGCCGCGAAAGAGTATGAAGACAACACGCCGAAACAGTCGCCTGTTGAAGTCCCTGTCGAGTAAGCCAGACGGGGCGCCTCTGGCGCCCCGTTCGCCCCGCCTATGAAACTCGCCCCCGCCCAACTCGCCAAACACCTGCAAGGCGGCCTCGCGCCTGTCTATATCGTCAGCGGTGATGACCCGCTGTTGTGCCAGGAAGCCGCCGACGCCATTCGCACCGCCGCACGCCAGCAAGGCTTCGACGAACGCCAGGTGTTCAGTGCCGATGCCAGTTTCGACTGGGGGACGCTGCTGCAAGCGGGAGCGAGCATGTCGCTGTTCGCCGAAAAACGCCTGTTGGAACTGCGCCTGCCTTCGGGCAAGCCAGGGGACAAGGGTGCGGCGGCCTTGATGGAATACTGCTCGCGCCCCGCTGAAGACACGGTGTTGCTGATCAGCCTGCCCAAGCTTGATGGCAGCGCGCAGAAAACCAAGTGGGGCAAGGCACTGGTAGAAGGTCCGCAAACCCAGTTCATCCAGATCTGGCCAGTGGACAGCAACCAGTTGCCGCAGTGGATTCGTCAGCGCCTGTCCCAATCCGGGCTGTCGGCGACCCAAGACGCGGTAGAGCTGATTGCCGCCCGGGTCGAAGGCAACCTGCTTGCCGCCGCCCAGGAAATCGAAAAGCTCAAGTTGATGGCTGAAGATGGGCAGATCACGGTCGAAACCGTCCAGGGCGCAGTGGCCGATAGCGCTCGCTTTGACGTGTTCGGGCTGGTGGATGCGATTCTTAACGGCGAACCCGCCCACGCGTTGCGCATGCTTGAAGGGTTGCGTGGCGAAGGGGTGGAGCCACCGGTGATTCTGTGGGCCCTGGCCCGGGAACTGCGGGTACTGGCCAATATTTCCCTGCAATACAGCCAGGGCACACCGTTGGACAAATGCTTCAGCCAGGCCAAACCGCCCGTGTGGGACAAGCGCAAACCGCTGATGAGCAAAGCCCTGCAACGCTACTCGGCGCAACGCTGGGCGCAATTGTTGCTGGAAGCGCAGCGCATCGATGCGCAGATCAAAGGCCAGGCTGCCGGCTCGCCGTGGATGAGCCTGAGTCGTTTGTCACTGTTGATGTCTGGCCAGCGCCTGACATTGCCTGCTGAATAACGGTTTCAACCGCTCCCACCTTTTAACGGTGCAACCGTTCAGAGCCTGTCTATTTCCTACACAGCGCCGGGCTTTACAGCGGCGCCACTTCGGCAGATGATTTGCACCGCTTCATCCCATCTCAAGCCTGCATAAAGAGAGCACCGACATGAGCAAAAAGCCATCCAAGCATGGCCCCAACAAGGCCAAATCCATCATCGCCCAGCCACTGTTCCGCAGCCGTCAGGAACGCGCCGGCAAGGGCAAAGGCAGCTACCGCCGCGAAGCCTTCCAGTCTAATAGCTGGGAGGCTTCTTACTTTCTGGCTGCCTGAAGGCAAGCGCCCCTCCGGCATGATAAGGTCTGTACCTGATTTGTAATCCCTGGACCTGTGCATGCCCTCTAGTCTTTCCCGTCGTTGGCACCTTCGCCAATTGATTGCTGCCTCCAGCCTCATTCTGCTTGTCGCCTGCGCGGAAAAACCGACCGCCGCGGACGCTCAACCCCTGCCAAAACTCCAGACCGTGCCGGCCGTTGCGCCTGCTGTGGTGGCGCCCTTGGCGGTGGATAATCTTGATATCCAACCGACCCAGACCTTTGCCGAATGGATGGCTGGCTTTCGCGCGGAAGCCATGAAAGCCGGGATTGCGCCTACCGTCTTCGATAACGCCTTTGCCGGCGTCACCCCCGACATGGCGGTGATTCGCGCAGACCGCAGCCAACCGGAATTTTCCCGGCCGGTATGGGAATACCTCGACGGCGCCCTGTCGCCGGTGCGCGTACGTAACGGCCAGGCCTTGCTGATCAAGTACGCCGATATCCTGCAAAGCATCGAGCAACGTTATGGCGTCGACCGCCAGGCGCTGGTGTCGGTGTGGGGGATGGAAAGCAATTTCGGTCAGTTCCAGGGCAATAATTCGGTGATTCGCTCCCTGGCGACCCTGGCTTATGAAGGCCGTCGCCCGGCCTTCGCCCAGGCGCAACTGCTGGCGGCGCTGCAAATCATCCAGCATGGCGATATTTCCGCCGACCAGATGAAAGGCTCCTGGGCCGGCGCCATGGGCCAGACCCAGTTCATCCCGACCACCTACAACACCCACGCCGTCGACTTCGATGGTGACGGTCGTCGCGATATCTGGAACAGCCCAGCCGACGCCCTCGCCTCTACCGCGCACTACCTGCAAAGCTCCGGCTGGCAGAAAGGCCAGCCGTGGGGCTTTGAGGTCAACCAGTTGCCGGCGAACTTCGATTACGCCCTCGCCGATGGCGGCATACGCAAGCCCGTTGGCGAGTGGATGAAGCTCGGCATCCAGCTGCCGCCAGGCGCGAGCATGCCGCCAAACGTCGACCAATTGTCCGCTGCCCTGCTGCTGCCGGCAGGCTACCGTGGCCCGGCGTTCCTGGTGCTGGATAACTTCCGCGCGATTCTCAAGTACAACAACTCGTCGTCCTACGCGCTGGCGGTGGGCCTGTTGTCAGAGCGGTTTGGGGGCGCCGGTGTGATTCGTGGCGATTGGCCAAAAGATGAACTGCCGCTGAGTCGTTCCCAGCGCATCGATTTGCAGACGGCGCTCAGCGCCAAAGGCTATGACGCCGGCAACCCGGACGGCATTATCGGCGCGAATACGCGTAAGGCGATCCGAGCGGCGCAGCAGTCGTTGGGTTGGCCGGCGGATGGGTATCCGACGGTGAAACTGCTGGAGTCGTTGCAGAGCCGCTAGATCGGCATACGGCGGCTGCCTTATTCGCGAGCAAGCCCGCTCCCACATTAGACCGCACTCCAACGTATGGACACGGTTGAATATGGGAGCGGGCTTGCTCTCGAAGACCGTATGACAGACGAAAATCAGCTCAGAACGACATCCTGCTCCAGCACCACCCGCTGCTCCCCTGCATCCAAACGCACCAACGCGCCCATTGGCAGCGTCAGGTTCGGATCGCAGTGGCCACTGCGCCAGCCGGACAACACCGGTATGCACAACGGCTCGAAGGTCTGCTTCAGCAGCCGCGAAAGCGCCGCGTTATCCACCCCCGACACGTCGCCCACCAACACCCCCGCGACCTGGGCCAGCTTGCCCGCCAGGCGCAAATGGGTCAGCAGGCGGTCAATTCGATAAATCGGCTCGTTGACGTCTTCGATAAACAGGATGATGCCTTGCGCATCGATTTCGTAGGCTGTGCCCATCACCGCCGCGATCATTGACAGGTTGCCGCCGAGCAAGCGCCCACAGGCGATGCCAGGCTCAATCGTCGTCAGCGGGTAGGCCACCGGGTGCGCGAGCACGCTACCGGCGCGGAGTTGGCCCCGTAGCAGGCTGAACAAGGACGACTCGGTAGGCGGCTGCTTGTCACCGAGCAGGTCGGCGTTAAGCATCGGCCCATGAAAGGTCACGAAACCCGCGTAACGGTTGATGGCAAGGTGCAGCGCCGTGATATCGCTATAACCCACGAACGGTTTGGGATTGGCGCGAATCAGCTCGAAGTCCAGCCGGTCGAGCAAGCGCGGTGTGCCGTAGCCGCCACGCAGGCAGAAGATGGCATCGATTTGCGGATCGGCAAAAGCCGCGTGCAAGTCGCGCAGGCGCACGTCATCACTGCCGGCCAGGTAGCCGTCGCGCTCATACACACCCGAGAATATCCGCAGTTCGTGGCCACGGGCGCGCATCCATTGCCCGGCTTTTTCAACCTCCAGTGCGGCAGGGCCGGCAGGGGCGATCAGGCCGATCACACCTTCGGCACGCAAAACAGGCACCGCCGCCGCGAGTTGAGTCGTCATCCATGCTCTCCCTCTTTATAACAACGCAGAACGAAATGTGGGAGCGGGCTTACCCGCGAAGGCGGAGTGCCAGCCAACACATCCGTCGACTGAAACACCGCTTTCGCGAGCAAGCCCGCTCCCACATTGGATAAGCGGCGTTACGCAAACCCTATCAGGAAACCAGGCTCGCCTTGACCAGCTTGGCCTGTTCATCAGCGTGGTACGAGGACCGTACCAGAGGGCCGGACGCCACGTTCTTGAAGCCCATCTTGTAACCTTCCTCGGCGAACCAGGCGAAGGTGTCCGGGTGCACGAAACGCTGCACCGGCAAGTGGCTGCGGGACGGTTGCAGGTACTGCCCCAGGGTCAGCATATCGATGTCGTGTTCGCGCATGCGCTTCATGACTTCGATCACTTCTTCGTCGGTTTCGCCCAGGCCCAGCATCAGGCCGGATTTGGTCGGGATGTGCGGCATCATCTGCTTGAATTTCTGCAGCAGGGTCAGCGACCACTGGTAGTCCGAACCCGGGCGCGCCGCCTTGTACAGGCGTGGCACGGTTTCCAGGTTGTGGTTGAACACATCCGGTGGCTCGGCCGCGGTGATTTCCAGCGCGACGTCCATGCGACCGCGATAGTCAGGAACCAGGGTTTCGAGCATCACGTTCGGCGACAGCTTGCGGATTTCGCGGATGCAGTCGGCAAAGTGCTGAGCACCGCCGTCACGCAGGTCGTCGCGGTCTACCGAGGTGATTACCACGTATTTGAGTTTCAGGTCGGCAATGGCAATGGCCAGGCTTTCCGGCTCGTTCACGTCCAGCGGCTTCGGCCGGCCGTGGCCAACGTCGCAGAACGGGCAACGACGGGTGCAGATGTCACCCATGATCATGAAGGTGGCGGTGCCGCCGGAGAAGCACTCACCCAGGTTCGGGCAGGACGCTTCTTCGCACACGCTGTGCAGCTTGTGTTTGCGCAGCAGGGCCTTGATACGGTCGACTTCCGGCGAAACCGGGATACGCACGCGAATCCAGTCCGGTTTTTTCGGCAGTTCGGTGGTCGGAATGATCTTCACCGGGATGCGTGCAACCTTCTCGGCGCCGCGCAGCTTGACGCCGGCTTCCACCTTGGCACGCGGGGCCGGGGCCGGACGTTCGGTAACATCCAGCGTCGGGATCATGGTTTGCACTGCATCAGTAGTCATAATCAGTCGATTCCGCCCGTGAGGGTCGTCTGCTCAGCATAGTCGAGGTGTTTGACGAGCTGCGCACGCAGCCGGGCACTTACCTCGGCAAATTTAATCGGTGTGGCGTGGTCGCTCAGTTGGGTCATCGCCAGCCCGGCATAACCGCACGGGTTGATCCGCCGAAACGGCGCCAGGTCCATGTCCACATTCAGGGCCAGGCCATGAAAGGAACAACCGTGGCGAATCCGCAAACCGAGTGAGGCGATTTTCGCGCCGTTCACGTACACACCGGGTGCATCGGGCTTGGCCGCGGCATTCACGCCGTAACTGGCCAACAGCTCGATCAGGCAAGCCTCCATACGGCTTACCAGGTCACGTACGCCAAACCCAAGCTTGCGCACGTCCAGCAACAGATAAGCCACCAGCTGACCCGGGCCATGGTATGTCACTTGACCACCTCGGTCGACCTGCACCACCGGAATATCCCCCGGCAACAGCAGGTGCTCGGCCTTGCCGGCCTGGCCCTGGGTGAACACCGGCGGGTGCTCCACCAGCCAGATTTCATCCGGGGCCGAGGTTCCGCGCTCATTGGTGAAGCGCTGCATGGCGTGCCAGACGGGCTCGTAGTCCATCTGGCCGAGCTCGCGAAAGCCCAGGACCTCTGACATCACAGCACCATGTGCACGAAGCCGGTGGCCCGCAGTTCACTGTTGATGTCGTAGAGCTGATCTTGACCGGTCGCAACGATGTGCAACTGGATCGTGGTGTATTTACCGTTGGAGCTCAAACGCTCGTCCACCCGGTTGTCATTGATTGTCGCGTGTTTACGCACGATCTCAAGAATCGTGTCTTTGTTGCCCACACCGGTATCGCTGATCACCTTGACGGGATAGTCCACGTTTGGGAATTCGATCTTTGGCGCCTTTACTTCTTTATCGGTCATGGCGTAACGGCCTCGTAAGCGTAAGCCGTGGCGACGGGCAAAGCCCCGTGTCGGATTAACACGGGGCTTTGCAGGTGCACACTTATCAGTTGAACAAGCTGTAGAAGAATAGACGGATGCTATCCCACACGCGGCGGAAGATACCACCTTCGTCGACGGCGTCCAGCGCGATCAGGTCGGCGCTGTGCACCACCTTGTCGTCCAGTTTCACTTCGACTTTACCGATAACGTCACCCTTGGCGATTGGCGCGACCAATTGCGGGTTCATGGTCATGCTGGCAGCGAGCTTTTTCAGCTGGCCTTTAGGCATGGTCAGGGTCAGGTCTTCAGCCAGGCCGGCCTTGACTTGGTGGGTAGCACCTTTCCATACCGGCGCGGACGCAAGCTCGGCACCCTTCTGGTAGAAGGTCTGGGTTTCGAAGAATCGGAAACCGTAGGTCAGCAGTTTTTGCGTCTCGGCCGCACGGGCCTGCTCGCTGTTGGTGCCGAATACGACGGCGATCAGGCGCTGGCCATCACGTACAGCGGACGACACCATGCAGTAGCCGGCTTCGTCGGTGTGGCCGGTTTTCAGGCCATCAACGGTTTTGTCGCGCCACAGCAGCAGGTTGCGGTTAGGCTGCTTGATGTTGTTCCAGAAGAATTCCTTCTGGGAGTAGATCGCGTAGTGCACCGGGTCGACACGGATGATCGCGCGAGCCAGCACCGCCATGTCGTGAGCCGACGAGTAGTGCTCAGGGTTCGGCAGGCCAGTCGGGTTCATGAAGTGGCTGTTGGTCAAGCCCAGGTCGCCGGCGGTCTTGTTCATCAAGTCGGCGAACGCGTCTTCACTGCCGGCGATGTGCTCGGACAGGGCCACGCTGGCGTCGTTACCCGACTGGATGATGATGCCGTGCAGCAGGTCGCTCACGGTGACTTGCGAACCCACCTTGATGAACATCCGCGAACCGCCGGTGCGCCAGGCATTTTCGCTGACCGTGACCGGGTCGTTTTCGCCGATCTGGCCGCGACGGATTTCCAGGGTCGCGATGTAAGCCGTCATCAGCTTGGTCAGGCTGGCCGGTGGCAGACGCTGGTCACCGTTGTTCTCGACCAGCACGTTGCCGCTGGCGGCATCCATGAGAACCCAGGCCTTGGCGGCCAGTTGCGGGGAAGCCGGCACCATTTCAACCGCCCAGGCGGCCGGAGTGATGATCAGCGAAAGAAGCAGGCACGTGCGTTTGGCTAAGGTGGTGATGTTCATCCGTCTCTCGAAATTGCTTATGGAAACTTGCCCTCGCGGGCAAAACTATTCAGACAGCCCGCTGCCAGACTGTCACGTGTTCGGTTGCCCGCTCACCCCTTGCCCCTGGGTTTTTATTGTTCAACGAGCCAACAACCAGGGCTCAGGCCCGCGTACGCGCCAGAGCCATCAATCTTTGTTATTCAGCGGTGACCACGCTGGGTTGCCCCAGGTTGGCCAGGCGTACGCTGTTCTGAACCTGCGCCACTTCGCTTGGCGAGCCAATCGGCCCCATGCGCACACGGTGCAGGGTCTGCTGGTTACGCACGATGGAGCTGATAAAAACCGGCGCATTGACCATGCCGCTGAGCTTGGACCTTAACAGTTCTGCCGCGTCCGGGTTGGCGAAAGCGCCCACTTGCAGGTACTGACCGCCCACGGTAGAGGCCCCCGGTGCCGCGCGCGGCACGACAACGGTGTCCGGCGCGTGCTGTGCCGGAGGCGGTGTCCACTGTTCGATCTTGCCGGCGGATGCGGTCACTTGCGGTTGCGGAGTTTGCGGTTCATTAAGCATCAACGGTGCCGGTTTGCCACGCTGGGCCCAATACTGCGCCGGGTCGATGCCCTCGACTTTCACCCGCGCGGTGCCGATTTCGGCATAACCGAGTTTCTTGGCCGCGGCGTAGGACAAGTCGATGATCCGGTCCGAATAGAACGGGCCACGGTCGTTGACCCGCAGGATCACCGAGCGGTTGTTGTCCAGGTTGGTGACGCGTACGTAACTGGGCAGCGGCAAGGTCTTGTGGGCCGCGCTCATGCCGTACAGGTCATACACTTCGCCGTTGGCGGTGTTCTGGCCGTGGAACTTGGTGCCATACCAGGACGCTGTGCCCGACTGGACATAGGTCTTGGAATCCTGCAGCGGAAAGTAGTTCTTGCCCAGCACGGTATAGGGGTTGGCCTTGTACGGCCCGGTGTGCAGGGTTGGCGTGGCATCCGGGATTTTCGAAACGTCGACATCCCACCAGGGCGCGCCGTCTTTGTGCGCGCGGTTGATGTCCAACCCCGGCTGGGCACGGACAATAGCGCCGCCCTTCTTCGCAGGCGCGCGACTGGTGGTGGATGAGCAACTGACGACCAGCAGGGACAACGCGGCGAACGCCACCAGCTTGAGCGGTTTATTGAACGGCGATACCCGCATTACTTGTTGCCCCGTGCTTGGACCAGCATGTCTGACAGCTGATGCACGGCCATGGCGTACATCACACTGCGGTTATAACGCGTGATTGCGTAAAAATTCTTCAGGCCCATCCAGTATTCCGGGCCGTTTTCACCTTCGAGGCGGAACGCCGTCACCGGCATATCATCGCGTGGCGCATTCTGACTCGACCAGCCCAGCGCTCGCAACTCCCCGACGGTCTTGACCGGCTCGATTCCCTGGGTCAGGCCTTCGTCGGCGCGATCACCGGTAACCTCGGCACGCACCACTACCGGCTCGCCAGACACCCAACCGTGGCGCTTGAAGTAGCTGGCCACGCTGCCAATGGCGTCGTCGGGGTTGCTCCAGATGTTGATGTGGCCGTCGCCGTCGAAATCCACCGCATAAGCACGAAAGCTGCTCGGCATGAACTGCGGCAAGCCCATCGCACCGGCGTAGGAGCCTTTGAGGGTCAGCGGATCAACCTGCTCTTCGCGGGCCAGCAGCAGGAACTCGCGCAGCTCCTTGCGGAAGAACTCGGCGCGCGGCGGGTAATCGAAGCCCAGGGTCGACAAGGCGTCGATCACCCGATAGCTGCCGGTGTTGCGCCCGTAAAAGGTTTCAATGCCGATGATCGCGACGATCACCTGAGCCGGCACGCCGTACTCCTGCTCGGCGCGCGCCAGCACGGCCTCGTGCTGGCGCCAGAAATCCACACCACGGGCCACACGGGCGTCGGTGAGGAACATCGGGCGATAGTCTTTCCACTGTTTTACACGCTCGGCGGGACGCGAGATCGCGTCGAGGATCGCCTGCTTGCGCTGGGCTTCGCGGAACACGCCCATCAGCTGTTCACCGGCGAAACCGTAGTCGCGGGTCATTTCACCGACAAATTCGGCGACCTGGGGTGAGCCATCGTAGTCACCGGCCTGCACCTCTTGCGTCGCGCCCAGCAGCCCAATCAGGCCCATCCAGGACGCATGCCGAGTCGCCCAGCCGCGCATTACTTGCATTGACATCTTCACCTTATTCAAACCTGCGCGATCCACTTGCGATGCGTGTGAATCGACATCAAAACCCCAAACGCTGACAGCAATGTCACCAGCGAAGTTCCGCCGTAGCTAATGAACGGCAACGGCACCCCAACCACCGGCAACAGGCCACTGACCATACCGATGTTGACGAAAACGTAAACAAAAAAAGTCATGGTCAGGCTGCCGGCAAGTAATTTACCGAACAGCGTCTGCGCTTGCGCGGTAATCACCAGCCCGCGACCAATCAACAGCAAATAAATCAGCAACAGCGCGCAAATGCCCACCAGGCCGAACTCTTCGCCCATTACCGCGATGATGAAGTCGGTGTGGCTCTCGGGCAAAAAGTCGAGGTGCGACTGAGTGCCCAGTAACCAGCCCTTACCAAATACACCGCCAGAGCCGATCGCGGCCTTGGACTGGATGATGTTCCAGCCGGTGCCGAGCGGGTCGCTCTCCGGGTCGAGGAACGTCAAGATCCGCTGCTTCTGGTAGTCGTGCATAAAGAAGAACCACATGGCCACGGCCACCGGGATGGCCGCAGCCAGCACGCTGAGGATCCAGCGCCAGCGCAAACCGCCCATAAACAGCACGAACGCACCGCCCGCGAGGATCAGCAGCGAGGTGCCGAGGTCCGGCTGGCGCACGATCAGAATGAATGGCACGCCGATCAGGATCAGGCTGATCCCGACGTGCTTGAGCTGTGGCGGCAAGGTGCGTTTGGACAGGTACCAGGCGATGGTCGCCGGCATCAGGATCTTCATGAATTCCGACGGCTGGAAGCGAATCACCCCTGGAATGTTGATCCAGCGCGTCGCGCCCATGGCGTTGTGGCCCATCACGTCCACCACCACCAGCAGCAATACGCCGGCGACATAACCGAGTGGCACCCAGCGCGCCATGAAACGCGGCTCCAACTGGGCAATCACCACCATCGACAACAGACCCAGGCCGAACGATGAGGCCTGCTTGATCAACAGGTCCCAGTTCTTGCCGCTGGCCGAATAAAGGACGAACAGGCTGCCGGCGGCAAGGGTCAGCAGCAGGATCAGCAACGGGCCATCAATGTGCAAACGCTGCAGCAACGTCGCACGCCGACGCATCACATCTTCGCTGGAGAGGATGCGGTCAAAATTACTCTTCACGGGCCGTAACCTCGGTGCTTGAAGGGGGGCCGCCATACTCGGGTTTGAGCCTGCCGTCGTCGGCCAACAGCCAGGCATCCATCACTTGACGCACCACGGGCGCTGCGACGCCGGAGCCGGACTCGCCGTTTTCAACCATCACCGCCACCACGATTTTCGGGTCGTCGGCCGGGGCAAACCCGACAAACAAGGCGTGGTCACGGTGGCGCTCTTGAACCTTGGAACGGTCATATTTCTCGCCCTGCTTGATCGCGACCACCTGGGCGGTACCGCTCTTGCCGGCAATCCGATACTGCGCGCCGACCGCTGCCTTGCGCGCGGTACCACGGGCGCCGTGCATCACTTGCTGCATGCCGTGGTTGACCTTGGTCCAGTCGGACGGGTCGCGCAGCACGATGTCAGCAATCGGGTTCTCATCCACAGGTTTCTCGCCCTCGATGGTCTTGGCCAGGTGCGGGCGGTTCCAGATGCCCTTGTTGGCCACCAGCGCCGTGGCCTGAGCCAGCTGCAGCGGCGTCGCCTGCATATAACCCTGGCCAATCCCGAGAATCAGGGTTTCACCCGGGAACCACGCCTGTCGACGGGTCGCGCGCTTCCACTCCCGCGACGGCATCAGGCCGGGGGATTCTTCGAACATGTCCAGGGAGACTTTCTGACCCAGGCCGAACTTGCCCATATAGGCAGATAGCCGGTCGATCCCCAGCTTGTGGGCCAGGTCATAAAAATAGGTGTCGTTGGAGCGCATGATCGCGGTATCCAGGTCGACATAGCCGTCACCGGTGCGGTTCCAGTTACGGTATTTGTGATCGTAGTTGGGCAGCATGTAGTAGCCCGGATCGTACACGCGGCTCGATGCGGTCACGACGCCCGAATCCAGGCCGGCAATCGCCACCGCCGGCTTGATCGTCGAGCCTGGCGGATAGAGCCCGCGCAGTACGCGGTTGAACAGCGGTCGATCAACCGAATCACGCAGTTCGGCGTAGGCCTTGAAGCTGATTCCGGTCACAAACAGGTTAGGGTCGAAACTCGGCTGACTGACCATCGCCAGCACTTCGCCGGTCTTCGGGTCCAGCGCCACCACGGCGCCACGCCGACCGCCGAGCGCCATTTCGGCCGCTTCCTGCAGCTTGATGTCCAGGCTCAGCACAATGTCCTTGCCCGGCACCGGGTCGGTGCGCTTGAGCACCCGCAGCACGCGGCCTCGGGCGTTGGTCTCGACTTCCTCGTAACCCACCTGGCCATGCAGCTCGGGCTCGTAGAAACGCTCGATACCGGTTTTGCCAATGTGGTGGGTGCCGCTGTAATTCACCGGATCGAGGCTTTTCAGCTCTTTCTCGTTGATTCGGCCCATGTAGCCGACCGAATGGGCAAAATGCGCCCCTTGCGGATAATGCCGCACCAACTGCGCCACCACTTCCACACCGGGCAGCCGGAACTGGTTCACCGCGATCCGTGCGATCTGCTCTTCAGTCAGCTCAAACAGGATCGGCACCGGCTCGAAGGGCCGGCGCCCCTGCTTCATGCGTTTTTCGAAGATCACCCGGTCTTCCGGCGTCAGTTGCAGCACTTCGACGATGACATCGAGGATCTGCTGCCAGTCGCCGGAACGCTCACGGGTCATGCTCAGGCTGAAGCTGGGCCGGTTATCCGCGACCACCACGCCATTGCGGTCGAAAATCAGCCCACGGGTCGGCGGAATCGGCTGCACATGCACCCGATTGTTCTCCGACAGCGTGGAGTGATAGTCGTACTGGATCACCTGCAGGAAATACAGGCGCGCAATCAGCACCGCAATCAGACCCACCACCAAAAACGCGCCGAAAATGACCCGCGAGCGCACCAGACGTGCGTCTTTCTCGTGGTCCTTGATGCGGATCGGCTGGGTCATCGGGAGGGGCGCAGATTATTTGTGGTAAGGGTGCCCGGACAGAACTGTCCAGGCGCGATACAGCTGTTCACCGATCAGAATCCTTACCAACGGGTGCGGCAGCGTAAGTGCCGACAGCGACCAGCGCTGGTCCGCCCGTGCACAGACCTCCGGCGCCAGCCCTTCGGGACCGCCGACCATGAAGTTGACGGTGCGCGAATCCAGGCGCCAGCGGTCCAGTTCCACCGCCAACTGCTCGGTGCTCCAGGGCTTACCGTGCACCTCAAGGGTGACGATGCGCTCGTTGGGGCCGACCTTGGCCAACATGGCTTCGCCTTCCTGACGGATAAAGCGCGCCACGTCGGCATTCTTGCCCCGGGTGTTGAGCGGTATTTCCACCAGTTCCAGCGACAGCTCAGCGGGCAGACGCTTGGCATACTCATGCCAGCCTTCTTCCACCCACTTGGGCATGCGTGAACCGACAGCGATCAGACGCAGGCGCACAGCCGTTCCTTATTCCTGGTCTTTGTTGAGCTTGTCGAAGTGCGCGTGGCCCACTTCCGGGCTGTGGTGCTTGCCATCAGCGGCACGGCTCTGCTCGGCGCCTTTCCACAGACGCTCCAGGTCGTAGAACTGACGGGCGTTGGAAGTCATCATGTGAACGATCACGTCGTCCATGTCCAGCAGTACCCAGTCGCTGTCGCCCTTGCCTTCTTCACCCAGCGGCTTCACGCCTTGGGCTTTGACGGCTTCGCGAACCTTGTCCAGCATCGCGCCGATCTGGCGGTTGGAGGTACCGGTGGCGATGATCATGAAGTCGGTGATGCTCTGCTTGTCGCGCACGTCCAGAATCTGGATGTCCTGGGCCTTAACATCTTCCAGGGCAGCCACGGCGACTTTTACCAGCTCTTCGCCAGCCAGCTCAGGGCCGGTGTGCGCTTCAACTGGCAGCGGGGCGCTTTTGAACGTGCCTTTGCGCTTAACTTTGCTTACGTCTTTGTTCGTCATATAAAACTCGTTTTGCTCGTATGTTCGGGCGCTCGCTGCACGATTGTTCGTGCGTTCAAGCGCGCCTTTTCAGTTCGACGCACGGTAAAGTCCGTGCGCATCGATGTAGGCCAGGACCGCGTCAGGCACCAGGAAACGTACCGACTTCCCGCTGGCCAGCAGTTGACGGATCTGGGTGGCGGACACCGCAAGCGGGGTCTGCCAGACGAATGCAATATTCCCGTTCGGCCCGGTCAGGGCCAAGGGGTCACTTACCGACCGCGCGGCCAGCAGGTTGCGCAAGGCATCCGGCGGTTCGCTGTCGGCATCCGGGCGTTGCAAAACCAGGATGTGGCAATGCTGGAGGAGTTCCTCCCAGCGATGCCAAGAGGGCAGGCCGCAAAATGCGTCCCAGCCCAAAAGCAGAAACAACTGGTCATCCGCGGCCAACTCGGCACGCATCAGTTCCAGGGTATCGACAGTGTAGGACGGTTTATCGCGTTTGAGCTCGCGGTCGTCCACCACCAGCGGCGCAATCCCGTCTACGGCGAGGCGCACCATTTCCAGGCGCTGCTGCGCAGACACCTGCGGCGTATCGCGATGCGGCGGCCGTGCATTGGGTGCCAGGCGCAGCTCATCCAGCGCGAGGGCATCCGCGACTTCCAGGGCACTGCGCAAATGGCCGATGTGCACGGGGTCGAAGGTACCGCCGAGCAGCCCGATGCGTTTAGCCATCAAGTGCGCACATGACCGTCGCCGAACACCACGTACTTCTCGCTGGTCAGGCCTTCCAGGCCAACCGGGCCGCGTGCGTGGAGCTTGTCGGTGGAGATGCCGATCTCCGCCCCCAGGCCATACTCGAAGCCGTCGGCAAACCGCGTCGAGGCGTTGACCATCACCGAAGCGGAATCCACTTCGTTGAGGAAACGCCGGGCGTCGCTGAAATGCTCGGAAACAATAGCGTCGGTGTGCTTGGAGCCGTACGTGTTGATGTGTTCGATGGCCTGGTCCAGATCGTCGACGATCTTGATCGACAGGATCGGCGCCGTGTACTCGGTGTACCAGTCTTCTTCGGTCGCCTCGATCACGTCCGCACCGAGCAGCGCCCGGGTACGCTCACAACCGCGCAATTCCACACCCTTGTCCCGGTAGATGGCAGCCAGCGGCGGCAGCACGCGATCGGCAATGCCGACGTGCACCAGCAGGGTTTCCATGGTGTTGCAGGGGGCATAGCGGTGGGTCTTGGCGTTGTCGGCGATGCGGATCGCCTTGTCGATATCGGCGGCGACGTCGATGAACACGTGGCACACGCCGTCGAGGTGCTTGATCACCGGCACTTTGGCATCACGGCTGACGCGCTCAATCAGGCCCTTGCCACCGCGTGGCACGATCACGTCGACAAATTCCGGCATGGTGATCAGCGCGCCTACGGCGGCGCGATCGGTGGTTTCCACCACCTGCACCACTTCGGCCGGCAACTCGGCCACGGCCAGGCCCTGCTGAATGCACGCGGCAATGGCGCGGTTGGAATTGATCGCCTCGGAACCGCCACGCAAGATGGTCGCGTTGCCCGACTTGAGGCACAGGCTCGCAGCGTCGATGGTCACATTCGGGCGCGACTCATAAATAATGCCGATCACGCCCAGGGGCACGCGCATTTTGCCCACCTGAATGCCGGATGGCAGGTAGCGCATATCGCGGATTTCACCGATGGGGTCAGGCAGCTTGGCCACCTGACGCAGGCCTTCGATCATGTCGTCGATACGCGCCGGCGTCAGCGCCAGGCGGTCCAGCAGGGCTGGCTCGAGGCCATTGGCGCGGCCATTGGCCAGGTCCCGTTCGTTAGCGACCGCCAACTCGGAGCGCGAAGCATCCAGAGCATCGGCGGCGGCCAACAGGGCGCGGTTCTTCTGCGCAGTGCTCGCACGGGCGATCAACCGCGAGGCCTGCCGGGCAGCGCGACCCAGGCGGGTCATGTAGTCAAGAACGGACTCAGTCATGGTCAGGGAGTCTTGGCAAAGAGGAAAGCGGCAGATTATAGCTGTGACGCCGCCTGACTGACAGCGGTGAGGGGCGGATGGTCGAAATGAACTGTAAAAACCTGGGGTTCAGCCGTAATTAAGGCGGGAGTTGTTATTATTCCGTCACATTTAGCCGTATTAACCCCAGACAGCCATGCCCAGTTTTGCTCCGCAGCCCACCGCCAGCGCCCTGCCCGACCGTTTCTTCGACCGTGACGCGCAAGTTCTTGCGCGAGAACTACTCGGAAAAGTCATACGTCATCGCGTCGGCGATATCTGGCTTTGCGCGCGAATTATTGAAACCGAAGCCTATTACGTGGCCGAAAAAGGCAGCCATGCATCGCTTGGCTACACAGAAAAGCGTAAGGCTTTGTTTCTGGATGGCGGTCACATCTACATGTACTACGCCCGTGGTGGTGATTCGCTGAACTTCAGCGCTCACGGCCCCGGCAATGCGGTGCTGATCAAATCGGCTTATCCGTGGGTCGATGAGGTGTCCGGCCCGGCCAGCCTGGCGCAGATGCTGCTCAACAACCCGGACGCCAATGGCCATCCGCGCCCATCGCAAAAGCTCTGCGCCGGCCAAACGCTGCTGTGCAAAGCCCTGGGCCTGAAAGTGCCGGTGTGGGATGCCAAGCGCTTCGATCAGGAACGGCTGTTTGTTGAAGACGTAGGCCAAACCCCGACACAGATCATCCAGACCACCCGCCTGGGCATCCCCAGCGGGCGCGATGAACACCTGATGTACCGCTTCGTCGATGCTGGCTATGCGCCTTATTGCACCCGGAACCCACTGCGCCGGGGCCAGGTCGAAGGTCGTGATTATTTTTTGATTTGAATTGAATTGAACAGTGAGACCGGCCGCGCAACGGGGCCACTGACTCAGGTTATGTCTTGCATAAATGGAGTGACGTTTTATGGGCCAATGGCTCGATAGCATTACCGGCTGGCTCACACTGAACCCCGAATGGCTGGCGGTGGCGGTATTTATCGTCGCGTGCGTTGAATGCCTGGCCATCGCCGGTCTGATCGTGCCAGGCACCGTCTTGCTGTTTGCCATTGCGGCCCTGGCCGGCAGCGGCGCGCTGTCGCTGAGTGAAACCTTGCTGCTGGGCTTTCTCGGCGGTTTGCTTGGCGACGGGGTTTCCTACTACCTGGGCCGACACTTCCATCAGAACATCCGGCGTTTGCCCGGTTTACGCCACCACCCGGAATGGATGAACGGCGCCGAAACCTACTTCCACAAATACGGCATCGCCAGCCTGCTGGTCGGGCGTTTCATCGGCCCGCTGCGCCCCATGCTGCCGATGGTGGCGGGCATGTGCGATATGCCGTTCCCACGGTTTGCCGCCGTCAGCGTGCTGGCCGCCGCCGGTTGGTCGGTGGCCTACCTGCTGCCAGGCTGGGCCACCGGCGCCGCGTTCCGCCTGCCGCTGCCGGAAGGTTTCTGGCTGGAAGCCGGGATTGTGGCCGGGTGTATCGCGGTGTTGCTGGGTTTGAGCTTGAACAGCAGCCTGCGCGGCCATCGTCGCGCCACTGTGTGGGTCGGTGGCGCCAGCCTGACCTTGTTGATCGCCCTGTTTATCGGTTATCCCCACCTCAACCACTTCGACCAGGGCCTCAGTGCGCTGGTGCAGGAGCACCGCAGCCCGTGGCTGGACGAGGTGATGGTGCGGATTACCCAACTGGGTGAGTTCAGGAAGATGTTTATCGCCAGCGCGATTTTCACTGGCCTGTTGCTGGTGGCGCGGCAATGGCGGCATGCCGTGTTCGTCGGCGCCACCTTGGCGGGGGCGGCGGTGATCAACACCGGCACCAAACTGTTTTTTGCCCGTGGTCGACCGGAAATCCTCACGGACCCACTGACCAGCTTCAGCATGCCCAGCGGCCACGCCTCCGGCGCCTTTGCGTTTTTCCTGGCGCTGGCGGTGCTGGCCGGTCGCGGCCAACCCACGCGGTTGCGCCTGACCTGGATGCTGCTGGGCTGTATTCCGGCCGCCTTCATTGCGCTGTCGCGGGTTTACCTGGGCGCGCATTGGCCGACGGACATCCTCGCTGGCACGCTGCTGGCGATGACGGTGTGCGCGTTCAGCCTGGCCGTCATCCAGTATCGCAGCCCGCTGCCGGCGATGCCGCAGAAAACCTGGTGGCTGCTGCTTCCGGTGCTGCTGGCAGTGCTGAGCTTTATCGCCCTCACCGGCACCCCGCACGCCTTGTTGCGCTACGCCTATTGAGTGAACAGTTCGCCCTGCAATTCGTCGAGCAACATCTGGATCGCATCCAGCCGTTGCTGCGGATCATCGAGTTGCAGCAGGTCGATCTTGTCGGCCTCGGTGAACGGCAGCAGGTACGCGAGCTGATTGCCCAGGGCTTGCTGGCCGTCGGCGTGGGTGCCCATGTCCAGCGAGGCGACCATCGGATGCTCGGCCAGGGCCTGAAGCAACGCCAACAGGTCGGCATCCTCTTCTTCCAAAGGCTGGTCTGGCACTTCTTCGAGCCATTGCACCTCGGCCACCAGCAACTGGTCCTTCTGCACCCCCGCGTCACGCACACGAAACCGGCGCCCGCCTTCGACGCGAATCCCCAGCAGGCCATTATCCTGTTGTTTGAAATCGCGGATCAGCGCTTCACAGCCGATCAGTGCATAGCCGTCCGGGGCCACGCCCACTTCCCTGCCGTCGAGGATGCACACCACGCCAAAGCTTTCGCCCTTTTTCATGCAGCGGCTGATCATGTCCAGGTAGCGCGCCTCGAACAGTTGCAAATCGAGGGTGCAGCCTGGGAACAGCACGGTATTGAGCGGGAACAGCGCCAGACTCATAAAGGTTTCCTTAAACCCGGTTTAAACGATCACGGACACAGCAAGCGGCAGAAAAACCGCCGTGGCCACACCCATCAGACTCATGGCCAGCGCCGCAAAGGCGCCGCACTCTTCGCTTTCCTGCAAGGCCACCGACGTGCCGACGGCGTGGGCGGTCATGCCCAGGGCCATGCCGCGCGCCTCAGGGCTGTGCACGCCCAACCGTGACAGGTACGCCGGGCCGATCATCGCGCCGATCACGCCGGTAATCAGCACGAACACGGCGGCCAGCGCGGCCACGCCGCCGATCTGCTCGGCCACCAGCATGGCTATCGGTGAGGTGACCGACTTGGGCGCCATGGTCATCAGCATCCGATGTTCGGCGCCAACCCCCCAGCCCAGCAAGACGCACAAACCGGTGGCCAACACACCGCCTATCACCAGCGTAGTAAAAATCGGCCAGAACAATTGGCGAATCCTGCGCAGGTTCAAAAAGAGCGGCACCGCCAGGGCCACGGTTGCAGGACCGAGCAGGATGCCCATGATCTCGGTGCTCTTGCGGTACTCGGCGTAAGTCAGGCCGCAGGAGAGCAAGACGCCGATGACCAGCAGCATGGACACCAGGACCGGTTGCAGGAAGATCCAGCGGGTTTTCTCGAACGCCGCCAGCACCAGTTGATAGGCGCCAAGGGTGATACCGATGCCGAACAGCGGGTGATGAATCACTGCCGTCCATGCGCCGTGCCAGTCGACGGTCATTGATCCTCCTCCTTGCGCTTGACCATGGACTGCATGAGTACGCCGACAACGCCCATGGCAATCACCAGCGACAACACCAGTGCGCCGATGATGGCCCAGAAGTCTGCGGCAATGTCCTTGGCATACACCATCACGCCCACCGCCGGCGGCACCAGCAGCAACGGCAAATAACGCAACAGACTGCTGGCGGCCAGGCTCAAGGGTTCGCCGACTTCACCGCGCCAGATCAGAAACCCCAGCATCAACAGCAAGCCGATGATCGGCCCCGGCAGCACCGGCAACAGCAAATGATTGATGGCGGTGCCCATCAATTGAAACAGCACCAGCCATGTCAGGCCACGTAACAGCATGCGTTCTCTCCCCCTCGACGCTCGCCCGCATTATAAGCACGCCCGCTCTATGCGCCGGCATTCGCCAAAAGCATGGTGGGTTGACCGGGCTGGTTGCCCATGATGATCTAAGATGGAATTCGCACATCTAAAAAAACGATGAACCAAGGAGAGTCGCAATGCCCTATGTACCTGTAGCGCAACTCAAAGATTATGTCGGCAAGGAACTGGGACGTTCCGAATGGCTCACCATCGACCAGGCGCGTATCAACCTGTTCGCAGAGGCCACTGGCGATCATCAGTTCATCCACGTCGACCCGGTCAAGGCGGCCAAGACGCCATTCGGCAGCACCATCGCACATGGTTTCCTGTCGCTGTCGTTGATGCCCAAGCTCATGGAAGACATCCTGATCATGCCCGAAGACCTGAAGATGGCCGTCAACTATGGCCTGGACAGCGTGCGTTTCATCCAGCCCGTGAAGGTTGAATCCAAGGTCCGCCTGAACGTCACGCTCACCGACGTCAACGAGAAAAAACCTGGCCAATGGCTATTTAAGGCCACCGCCACGCTGGAAATCGAAGGCCAGGAAAAACCTGCTTACATCGCTGAGTCGCTGTCACTCTGCTTCGTGTAAGGCCTTGCCTGTGGTGAGGGGATAAACCTTGCCACAGTGTATGTAAATTTATGTATGAAACTCGCAGCTGCGGCATACTCGGCGCTCAATTATCCGGATCCCGCTATGCGCCCACTCGCTCCCCTTGCCCTTGCCCTGTTGCTCACCGCTTGCGGAGACGGCGAATCGCTGTTGCCGCCCGATGCGCGCCTGCCCGACGGCGGCCGCTACCGTGGCGATGTGGTCAATGGCTTACTGCAAGGCCAGGGTCGCGTGGACTACCCCAACGGCAGTTGGTACGCCGGCCAGTTCGACAAAGGCCAGTGGCATGGCCAGGGCGAATGGCATGGCAGCAACGGCGAGGTCTATAAAGGCCAGTTCCAGCAAGGCCTGTTCGACGGCCAGGGCAGCCTGACCACGGCGGGCAGCAGCTACGTCGGCGGTTTCAAGAACGGTCGACGCAACGGCGAAGGCACCCTCAAAGAGGGGCAAATGACCTACCGCGGCGAATTCAAGGACGATCAGTACTCCGGCCTCGGCCGCCTGGAACTGCCCGACGGCAGCCAGTACCAGGGCCAGTTCGCCCACGGCAAACCGAATGGCGAAGGCCAGCGCAACGACGACAGTGGCAACCAGTTCAGCGGCCACTTTGTCGACGGCCAGCTCGAAGGCAACGGCACCTTCAACAGCGCCGACGGCGATATCTATGTCGGCCAGTTCAAACAGAACCAGCTCAATGGCAAAGGCCGTTATGAAAACGCCGACGGCGACGTGTGGATCGGTCAGTTCAAGGAAGGCGCACTCAGTGGCAAAGGCGAGCTGATCGGCGTTGATGGCAGCCACTATGTCGGCCAGTTCAGTGAATGGCGCTTCTCCGGTCAAGGCCGCCTGAACCTCACGGATGGCAGCTTCTACATCGGCGGCTTCGACAGCGACAGCTATCAAGGCACCGGCACCCTCGTCCTCACCGACGGCACCGTGCAGGCCGGCACCTGGGTCAATGGCATGCGCGTGCGCGATGCCGACGGCAAGCTACTGCCCGACCCGCTGGAAATCGGCGTACTGGCCCAAGGCCGCCTGCTCGATGCCGCCCTCGCTGCCGTGCCACCCTCAACGGGCGCCGTCGAGTTGTACACCCTCGCGCTGGCCGGTGATGGCAAGCAAAGCGTGTTCCTGCGTGAGGCCGATTACGTCAGCAACCTGCTCGCCACCCGCTTCGGGGCGCGCGGGCAGATTCGCCTGGTCAACCACCGCGACCACATCGCCGACCGCCCCCTGGCCACCCGCGAAAGCCTGCGCCGCGCCGTGCAAACCCTCGCCGAACGCACCGGGCCGCAAGACCTGGTGTTTATCTACATGACCAGCCACGGCACCCACGAACATGAATTGGTGCTGGACCAACCGCGCATGGAACTGGCCGACCTGCCTGCCGATGAACTGGCCGCCGTGCTCGCGCCGCTGAAAAACCGCGACAAGATCATCGTGATTTCCGCCTGCTACTCGGGCGGTTTTATCCCGGCACTGAAGGACGAGCGCACGCTGATCATGACCGCCTCCCGCGCCGACCGCGTGTCGTTCGGTTGCTCAGAAGAGGCAGACTTCACCTACTTCGGCGATGCCCTTTTCGCACAAGCCTTCAACCAGACCGATGACTTGCAACAAGCCTTCAAACTGGCGCAACTGCATGTCGCCGAACGCGAACAGGCGGACAACTTCGAAGCCTCCGAACCGCAGATCTGGGCGCCCAAAGGCGTGATCGCCCATTGGCAACTATTACGTAAACAGCAGGCACGAAAGGCGCTCGAAAGCGTCTCAATGAATAGCAAGGAAGCCAAAGGCAACTAAGCTGTAACGTGTAACAAGGGGGAAACACCATGTACCTGACACCTCAGCATATTTTGCTTGCCGGCGCCTCCGGCCTGACTGGCGAGCACCTGCTGGACCGCCTGCTCAACGAGCCGACGGTGACCCGCGTACTGGCGCCGAGTCGCAAACCACTGGCCGAACACCCACGCCTGGAAAATCCCGTGGGTGACCCGGCAGTGTTCCTGCCGCAATTGAGCGGCCAGGTGGATATCGCCTTCTGCTGCCTGGGTACAACCATCAAGCAGGCGGGTTCCGAGGCCGCCTTCAAAGCTGTCGACCTGGACATGGTAGTGGCCTTCGCCAAGCGCGCACGGGAATTGGGCGCACGGCACCTGATCGTCATCAGCGCGATTGGCGCCGACCCGAAATCCTCAATCTTCTACAACCGGGTCAAAGGCGAGATGGAACAGGCGTTGAGGGCTCAGGACTGGCCGCAACTGACCATCGTGCGGCCTTCTTTGCTGCTGGGGGAGCGTCTGGAATCGCGCCTGGCCGAGAAGATTGCCGGGCCGTTGTCGCGGTTGATTCCGGGCAAATACCACGGTATCGAAGTTTGCGAACTGGCCCGCGCCATGTGGCGCCTGGCGCTGGAAGAGCAAGATGGCGTGCGGGTGGTGGAGTCGGATGAGTTGCGCAAGCTCGGCAAGTAATACGCTCTAAAAATGTGGGAGCGGGCTTGCTCGCGAATGTGGTGTTTCAGTCGATGCTTAAGCTGACTGACACGCCGCATTCGCGAGCAAGCCCGCTCCCACAATAGATTCAGGTCGCTTATAAGTCTGGGGTTAAAGCCCGCCGGTGGCATTAAACCCCACGCCCAACACCGTCAATAATGACAACGGCAACAACAAGGTATCGAGCACCGCACTGGCCGGCAGATCCACATGCGGATAGCTCGGCGCCTCAGCGCCAAAGCGGTCTTTGGCACAACAGCCGCCGTTGATCGCATACAAATCCAGCCGCGTGCCGGCATACACCACCGGCGCCCCAGGTTGCGCCGCATCCAGCGTGCGCGCCGTGGCGCAGCCCGTCAGCTGCAACGCCAACACCACCAGCAGCGCCTTATTCATCACTGCTCAAATGGTGCTCGCCCCAACGCGGCAGCATGTCCTGGGGAATGTTCAGCAGGTTGAGGACCCGTGCGACGACGAAGTCCACCAGGTCATCGATGGTTTGCGGCTGGTGATAGAAACCCGGCGAGGCCGGCAAGATGGTCACGCCCATGTTCGACAACTTGAGCATGTGCTCCAGGTGGATACTCGAATACGGCGCCTCGCGCGGCACCAGGATCAACTGGCGGCGCTCCTTCAGGGTCACGTCCGCCGCCCGCTCGATCAGGTTGTTGCAGGCGCCCGTGGCAATCGCCGACAAGGTGCCGGTGGAGCACGGCACCACCACCATCGCCGCCGGCGCACCGGAGCCGGAGGCCACTGGCGACATCCAGTCCTCTTTGCCGTAAACCTTGATCTGCCCCGCCGCCGCCCCGGTGTACTCGGTGAGGAAGGCTTGCATCATCTGCACCTTGGCCGGCAGTTGCACATCCGTCTCGGTGGCCAGTACCAGTTGCGCGGCCTTGGAAATCAGAAAGTGCACTTCGCGATCTTCACGTACCAGACAGTCCAGCAGGCGCAGGCCATAAGGCGCACCGGATGCGCCCGTCATCGCCAGGGTAATGCGTTCCGGGCCACTCATTTGAGCGCCTCGGCCAGCTTGCCGTGCAGGCCGCCGAAGCCGCCGTTGCTCATGACCACCACATGGGTGCCGGGCTTGGCCTGGTGTTTGACGTGTTCGATGATCGACTCAATGGAGTCACACACGATCGAAGGCACTGTGCACAGCGCCGCAATCGCCGGCAGGTCCCAGCCGAGGTTGGCCGGGGCGTACCAGACCACTTGGTCGGCGTCGTTGACGCTTTCCGGCAAACCATCGCGGTGCGCGCCGAGCTTCATGGAATTGGAGCGCGGCTCGATAATGGCAATGATATTGGCATCACCGACTCGCTTGCGCAGGCCATCCAGCGTGGTGGCAATGGCCGTCGGGTGGTGGGCAAAGTCGTCGTAGATGGTGATCCCATTCACGTCGGCGACTTTTTCCATGCGGCGCTTCACGCTCTTGAACGCGCTCAATGCCGCGATGCCCATGGCAGGCACCACGCCCACATGCCTGGCGGCTGCCAGGGTGACCAAAGCGTTGGCGACATTGTGCTGGCCGGTCATGCCCCAGTCGACGATGCCTTGGGCCTGACCTTCGAACAGCACTTCAAAACGCGAGCCGTCTTCACTGAGCAAGTTAACCTGCCATTGCCCACCCACACCGGTGGTTTGCACCGGCGTCCAGCAGCCCATGTCGATCACGCGCTGCAAGGCCGGTTCGGTGGTCGGGTGGATCACCAGGCCTTCGCTTGGGATGGTGCGCACCAAATGGTGAAACTGGCGCTCGATGGCGGCCAGATCGGGGAAAATGTCTGCGTGATCGAACTCGAGGTTGTTGAGGATCGCGGTGCGCGGGCGGTAGTGGACGAATTTGGAGCGTTTGTCGAAGAAGGCGCTGTCGTACTCATCGGCCTCAATCACAAAAAACGGCGTATCGCCCAGGCGCGCCGACACCGAGAAGTTTTGCGGCACCCCACCAATCAAAAAGCCCGGGCTCATGCCCGCGTGTTCCAACACCCAGGCCAGCATGCTGCTGGTGGTGGTCTTGCCATGGGTGCCCGCCACCGCCAGTACCCAACGGCCTTGCAGCACATGGTCGGCCAGCCACTGCGGGCCGGACACATACGGCAAACCTTTGTTGAGTACATATTCGACCGCCGGGTTGCCACGGGACATGGCGTTGCCGATCACCACCAGGTCCGGCACCGGGTCGAATTGCGCGGGGTCGTAACCTTGGGTCAGTTCAATACCCTGGGCCTGCAGCTGGGTGCTCATGGGCGGGTAGACGTTGGCGTCGGAACCCGTGACGTGATGGCCCAGCTCTTTGGCCAGAACCGCCATCGAACCCATGAATGTGCCGCAAATACCTAGAATATGAATGTGCATAGTTGACCTCGTAAACATCGAGGCAGGTTAGCGCAGGGAGTAGGAAATCGCACCTTTTAAACGGTTGCAGCGCGAGCGAAATGCGCCAGGCACCTCGCTCGATGGCGCCTTGTTCACGCGGTGGCAGAGGCCCCGGTTTCGCGCTGGCTGGCTTTTATCGCAGCCAGCAAGCGCAGGTTTTCATAAGACTCGACCATGCGTTCGAATTTCCTTTCAATCAGGCCAAGGCGCCCTTTTGCATCGGCAGGGATTTGTTCGCCGGGTTTATGCGGCTTATAAACGATGCCGTTCTGCCGAGCGGCTTTCTTTAGATGTTGCTCTGAAACCCCGAGCATTTTTTTCCAGCGCACCTGAATCAACAGCGCGAATTGCGAAAAATTTTTATAAGGTCAACCAAGTTTAAGGCTTACTTGATAAGCGCCAACCTTCAAAGGCAATCATTCGAACAGTCCAAATTGGCGAGCTATTTTAATTCCCTATACCCTGAGCGCAGACCCACTGACCAGAAAGCCAACCAGACAGTGTTTGACATTGAAGAGCGGCTTCCCCGGCACTCAAACATTAATTGGCCCACACCACCCAATAAGTCCCAGAACAACTAAGCCACGAGACAATTATGTCGATTAATATAACTAACAACTGCATACAGCCTACCCCAATGGCTATCTGGGTGATCGTGGTTTGCTGCGGCGTCACGGCACGCTGGTGGATGCGACGATCAGTTGCTGCACGGCGAGGAAACTTACGCGTGCGGGGATGCGCAGGTACGGGCCAAGGATGGGTACAGGCGAGGTGTGCATGTGATGCGGGCTGATCGCCTTGAGACAGCGTGACCAGAGGTTATTGTATGAAAACAGCGTCAGCAGTTGCCCCTGTTACGTGAGCAACTGCTTAAGCAGTGGATCCGTCGAAACAACCCACTACAACGTGTACAACGCTGGGATTAACTATTGCTTGGCGGTGATAGCTTTCATCAGCTCGGTGATGTATGCCATTCTGGATTCCATGCCAATAGCCCGGCTCTTGATATCATCTTCCTGCGCACCGGGTTTCGGGGCCTCAACTTTAATCTTCAGCTTTTCCGCTTCTTTAGCAAATTCTACTTCGAGGAAGTCAAGTATTTCATCAAGATAGTCCATCCGCTCTTCATTTGTCTTTGCCAACCATTCAATACTTGGGGTGACACCATATTCTGTACGAAGGCTACCCAACGTATTGGCTAATAGGAATACACCCCTTTGAGATTCATCAACCAACCGCGACTCCATAACATGTTGCTCTGTGGCCGGTTTTTGCGCTGGATTGATTTTGGGCTTGAGAAATTCAAGAAGGACGTTGGCGGCAAATGTCCCGGCAACTGTTAAGGGTACTGTGATCGCTGCCGTAATTGCGGCGACCTTGACAATATTTCGCCTTTCAAGCGGGAGTGCTCGATCCGCCTTCGCAGCTTTAGCATTCACGACCGCCTGGGCGCTTTCTTCCAGCTTACTCTGTGAAAAAGGCTCCACCTCCTTTCCGTCTACTCGACCTGCCGTCGGCTGAGCAAATAGCTTATCCCGGGAGCCAGCATCTTTTTGAGCTTGCCACTTCTTCCTGTTGGCTTCTCTGTATTGAGCCACTTCCGGAGTAACTGGGGCCTCTGTATCAGGGGCATTCCCAGTCTGGCGATGACCCGTGGCTTGACCCGGCCCGTCGAAGCCCACCTTTTTATCAACAAAACCCTGATCAAAATCGTTATTGCTACCGTCTGCCGGCTTGGACCCTCCCGGGCCTTCTACCTTAGGTGCTTCACCTACCTTTATAGAACTAGGCGTTTCGGTTCTGGTGAATCCACCACTGAAAAACTCCCCAATCTTTGAGAATACTACCGGCCTTGCGGCTGCATTTGAAAACATCATAATGATCTACCTAATGATTGATTTGCATTAGAAAGCCATCCATTTCTTCCACTTACTGTGTAACAGACAGGCCGCAGCAGTTCCAAGCTACAAAACAAATAGTTTAGCCCTATGACAAATACGCAACAATCTTGGAGAATACTTTCCAGGCGCGCAGGTACACTTCAACAGCCAGCCTGAAACTCATCAGCCAGCTAAATCGCTCATCGATGCGCATCGCTTATAAAGCACTCACACTAATGCGGTGAGCGCTCGTCAATCCACCCGCCTGAACATCATTACGTTTTATTCGACGGCGTCAGTGCGTTCAGCACACCAAATTGCGCTAACTGAGGACCAAAGGGTGTATTCATGAGGGAACTGTACGCATACCAAACCCCCTTATTTAAGACAGCGACGATTGGCCTACGCACACCATCTGATTCCACTTGATAGAAGCCCTTGACGATATCACCGTCCTTATAAGTCCGTGTTACTTCATAAGACCTATAGTTGCCTTTGAGTCGAGAAAGCACCTCATCGGCGTGTTTGTACACCTTCGTCATATCCTTACCGACAGCCACCACCCCCCGCTTAATATTCCTCGGCAGGTTAATAGCATCGGTAACGCCCGCCGAAGCGCCGAGACCAGCAAAAAAAGAGCGTTTGAGTACTTTACCTGCTGACTTGCCCAGTTTCATCGCCTTGCTCGCGGCACTTGCCCCGGGAAGAAAGAACCCCAAAATATCGAACCCGATATTAAACACTGCGCCCGCAACATTACCCTTTATCGCATCTTTAATACCGTCATAAAAAGGAATAAGCGAAAGCAAAAAATTATTGACAGCTTGAATACTTGCTGTATTTTTTTCAATCCTCGTTTGACCGGCATACAGTGCTTTCAAATACCCATAATCTTTTGTAAAAAACTTACCCACCACGGTAGCCAGCGAACCGTTTCGTCGAGAAAAATAAGGAACTCGTCCTTCACCGGTTACCTCAGGCAAATCACGGTCCTGATTGGTGGCATCAAATTTCGTAAAAACATCATATGTGCCGCGTACGCGGGCTCTGTACTTCGGGGCGAAATACTTGCTGTCGTCAAAATTTGACTGTTCTCCCGGATTACCCTTTTCCTTAACGATTTTTCCCAGGCCTGGGTAGTAACTATAGTACTCGACCTTGCCATCAGCTCCCTGCACTTTCATAAGTACACCTTGCCGCCCTTCCAACTCTTTGAGTTCATTAGGGGTCGGCGTTCGTGGTCGGCGCCCGGGGTACAGTCGGTGGTTGTTCGTTTCTTCTGTACCCAAAAAAGGGCGAGACACGCCCATGAACGTGACATCCGCTTGGTTTATACGCTCTTGTACGGCTATAGGCAGCAGAGAAACCTGGTACTTGAACTGGATAGCCCAGGCCGCCGCTTGAGTCTTTGTATAGTCTTCAAACGCTTCAGAAAATGTTTTATTGATGTCTGGACCAAGCTCGGAAAAGCGAGACTTAATCGTTTCCCAAGGTAGTTTCTCTTTATTTATCGGCTCCCACCAGTCCAGATTAAGAGGCTTCGTCATGAAGACATCAAGTGGCGAGACACGATACTTGTCATCCATTTTACTTCGTAATGTTATCTTCGTCGGGTCAACCCCCGGGAACACCCGCTGGAACTCAGCCAGCGCCAACGCCTCCCGAGTGGGCGCTGGCTTCATCAGCTCAGCGCGTGCCCACGCCAATTCCTTTTTCTGCTTTTTTAACACCGTTAATGATTGCTCAACGTCTTCGAACGTATAGTGACCCTGGGGTTTGTTTTTAATCACCTTATTAGCGAGGCCCCACGCAATAAGCGCATCGGTTGATGCGGCAGCTAACTCATCCCCACCGTCAAGAATACTAAGTTGCGCTTCCGCATAGTTCATGACTTGACTGAGCGTCATGTTCCCCGATGCGCCAGGCGCTTCTTGCTCTACCAGTGCAACGGCTATAGAAAAATCCACCCACGTATGAGTCCCATAAACAAGTTCAGGTGGAATGTTTTTTACCAGCAGTTCAGGGGCGACGGCTGACAGTAATAGTTGCGCAGCAAGAGGCGCCGCTTCAACACCCACCTTAGTTTCAAGGTAAGCGGTAAAACGCTTGACGATTTCAGCAGCGGTGGCACCTACATTTTCGCTTTTATAGAGGTTATAACCCGCCACGTTGAAACGTGACTTTCCTGGATTAGGGTCAAGCTCTTGCACAAGCGCCGCAGTCAAGGCCTCAGTTGCACCGGTCGGCGACGCTGCTAATTTGATTCTACCTTGTATGGTTTTGCCCAACGCCTGCGCCTCGGGCGACCGGATGAGTTGGTCAAAAGCAAATGAAGGGTTGTCCGCAATCACCTTCTTTGTAGACGTCGTAAGTGTGCTGATCAGGCCGCGTAACAAACTGCCTGCCCCACCCCCTGTCTGCGGATCAGGTGCCTGGCTTGCATGCTTCAACTTCCACTGATCCACCACCGCTTTCATCTTGCGTAGTTCAGTTCTGTTCAACAGCCCACCAATATGCCTGACGCCCCCAGCGTCAACCCCAGGCACCCTATGCGCAAGGTCAAAGGTCAGTGCGTTAGCCAGGCCATGCGCCTGCGTGCTGTCGACGGGTAGTTTATGCCCTTGCCTTTCGAGCAGTTGTGCAACACTTATCTCCCGGCGCTGTTCGGTAAGAAATAAACTTGAACGTCGGTCAATCGGGACCATAACGTTATTCAGATCGATCTTCCCTTCAGCATCGTCTACCTGGGACCTCAGTGCAGCGATAAGTGCATGACGGTTAGCGTCATCACCCTGCGCCTTGCCCTGCTCCGCTAATGCTTCTACCGATCGCTGCGCCGCATGCCCCACAGGTGCAAACTCAAACGCGGCGCCTTCTTTCAATTTCTTAATGTGCGAGGCAGCTTGCGAAGGGGAGAGGTCGATAGGCTCTCCGTAAAATCGCCCCACCGTGTAAAACGGCACCTTACCGTCCGGCCAGGGGTAATTGAACGCCTGCCCGGGCATTGGAGCGATGCCCCTGGCAATCGACAACAGCACACGAGAAACATCTGCCCAGCCCGAATCATCTTTTAGGGAAAACGTTTGCATCTTGCCATTTACAATGCCGGTCAACTCCCCGAGGAAGGGATCCAGTTTGAGGCTCCTGGTATCAAGCCCCTGTACTTTCGCCCACGATAAAAATCCAGGGCTTTTGAAAGCACTGTCCAATAGGGTGCGCCAACGCCCGAGTGTGGACTCAGGGGTAACTTGAACGTCAGGCGGCCCTATTGAGGTGTGATAGGAGCGCGTCGCTAATGCGATCGCATAGGGCTTCGCCAACTGAGCGTCAGCCATTGCACGCGTTTCGGGAGTGTCAGGCATTTGCGCGTGTGTGTTGCTGTGAACGACTGCACTATTGATGGCCGCCGCAGGAGGTTCGCCAACCACGCTGCCTGATAAGGTAGGCGTTACTCTAAAGTCTTGAAAATTTGTCATTTCCACACCCGCGTACGATTCAAATGAATAACTCTTCGTACGCTGAGTGGTGCAATGTCTTACAAATCATACAAAAAAAATTCGGGAAAATTTATCCAGATATTTCAGCTCTAAATAGTGCCCTTATCAGCGCCTAATAATCACGCTTCATACGTGCTGCGCTAACAACGTGCAGATCACACTTGTGGACACCGTTCGATTCCATGCTTGCGTAACTTGCGGTAAAGCGTATTCCGGCTCACTCCCAAACTTTCTGCTGCGTGGGACATGTGCCAATGTTGCTGCTTCAGTGCGTTGAGCAACACTACGCGCTCTGCATCGTCCAGAGCGCCCCCCTGCCGGGGCTCGACAACCATCGCCGCTCGCGCCTGGCGAATGAGGGGCGGCAAATCGTCTAACCTGATTCGCCCGTTCTCGCACAAGGCCGCCAAGGTGCGAAGTACGTTGCGCAATTGCCGAACGTTGCCCGGCCAGGCGTAGTCGAGCAACGCGTGGCGCGCCTTCTCATCAAGCAACACAACCTGTCCTGCTGCCTCTTCCGCCAGCAAAAACGCCAGTAATTGCGCTTTATCACTCCGCTCACGCAGGGGCGGCACGGCTATTTCAAGACCGTTGAGACGATAGTAAAGATCTTCGCGGAAGCTACCGTTCGCAACACGTGCTAACAGGTCACGATGGGTGGCGCTGATGATTCTGACGTCTACCGCCTGCGGCGCACCGCCGATGGGCACCACCACGCGATCTTCCAGTACCCTTAAAAGACGGGTTTGCAACGCGAAAGGCATGTCGCCAATCTCATCGAGAAACAGCGTGCCGCCGTCGGCTTGCTGCAATTTGCCACGCATGCCTTCTTTCAACGCGCCGGTAAAGCTGCCGCCGCGGTAACCGAACAACTCGCTTTCAATCAGGTTTTCCGGGATGGCGGCACAGTTGAGAGCGACGAAGGCGTTATTGGCACGCGAACTGGCCTGATGCACGGCCTTGGCGAACGCCTCTTTACCGCAGCCGGTTTCGCCGTTGATCAGCAGCGGCACGTCACGCTCGAACACCCTCAGCGCCTTGTTAAAATCACTCTGCAACGCAGGGTCGCCCAGGCAGATGCCCGGCAGGCGTGGCGCTTCGGGCTTGGCCATGAGCGGCGGCGCGCGGCGCGCCTGCCCGCGCAATACGGCGAACAAAGACCGGCCATCTCGCGTTCGCAGCGGCCAGCTGGCGGTAGCGTTGGCGCTGGCGCGGCCGAGCAACTGGTCGAGGGTGCATTCAAAAAACGCCTCCACCGGCTGCCCCAGCAAACCGCCACGCGCTTGCCCCAGCAGGTTCAGCGCGCTCTGGTTGACCGCACAGATACGCCCTTCACCGTCGAACGCCAGCAGTCCTTCGCTGAACAACCCCACCGATTCTGCCTGCAAGTGAAAGCGCAGCAGCCAGTGGTTCTCAAAATGGCGCAGGAAGTAACAGCTCTCGATCATCTTCGCCGACAAGTTCACCAGTGCCATGGTGTGAAACTGGCTCTGACGCGACACCGCCTCGCGCGCCGACGACACGTCCAGCACCGCCAGCAACTCACCCTGGGGATCGAACACCGGGCTCGCCGAACAGGTCAGCCCCGTATGGCGGCCGCGAAAGTGCTCATCGCGGTGAATCGTCAGGGACTGGCGCTCCACCAGGCAGGTGCCGATGCCATTGGTGCCTTCGCACGCCTCGCTCCAGTCCGCCCCCAGCCACAGCCCGGCGCGCTCGAAAATCTTGCGCTCGGACGGCGCGGTGACACAGTTGAGGATCACCCCGCGCGCATCGGTGAGCAGCACCGCATGGCCTGCGCCGGAGAGCTGTTGATGCAGGCTGTTCATCTCACTGCCGGCGATGCTCAGCACCTGTTGCAGGCGTTCGCGGCTTTCCAGCAGGCGGCCATGCTCAAGCACGGTGGGGGCGATGCTCAACGCGGGGTCGAGGTGGTATTCCTCCAGGCAGCGCAGCCAGGAGCGGGCGATGGACGGGTCGCTGCCGGGGCCTTGGGCAAGGTCTTGCCCACGGGTGACGGTCAGGACTTGCTGGGCATGGCGACTGAAATGATCGTTGTGCATGTTCTTATTATTCTCTCTGCGGGAGAGCAGCCAGCATCCCCCAGCCATCCGGCCATTGCAATCCCGGGCAGACCCACCGGTCACAGGCTGTACCGTTTATGGCACAAACTGTCACCCCACCTGTACCACGCCTGTCACAGCAACGCCTTGCAACAAACCCCAAGCCCTTGATTTACCTGGCCTGCAACGCAGTGGCCCAACCTTTGCTCTACGCTTTATCAAGCGCAACACCGCTGAACTCCAATAAACATAAAAGTCAGGAGATACCCACCATGCGTTATGCACATCCCGGTACTGAAGGCGCGATCGTTTCGTTCAAGGCCAAGTACGGTAACTACATCGGCGGCGAATTCGTTGCGCCGGTGGATGGCAACTACTTCTCCAACACCTCGCCGGTCAACGGCAAGCCCATCGCCGAATTCCCGCGCTCCACTGCCAAAGACATCGACAAAGCCCTCGACGCCGCCCATGCCGCCGCAGATGCCTGGGGCAAGACCTCGGCTCAGGACCGTTCGCTGGTGCTGCTGAAAATTGCCGACCGCATCGAACAGAACCTCGAACTGCTGGCCATCACCGAAACCTGGGACAACGGCAAGGCCGTGCGGGAAACCCTCAACGCCGACATCCCGTTGGCCGCTGACCACTTCCGCTACTTCGCCGGTTGCATCCGCGCCCAGGAAGGCACCAGCGCCGAGATCAACGAACTGACCGCGTCATACCACTTCCACGAACCGCTGGGCGTGGTCGGCCAGATCATCCCGTGGAACTTCCCACTGCTGATGGCCGCGTGGAAACTGGCGCCGGCCCTGGCCGCCGGTAACTGCGTGGTGCTCAAACCCGCTGAACAAACCCCGCTGGGCATCAGCGTGCTGATGGAGTTGATCGGCGACCTGCTGCCGCCAGGCGTGCTGAACGTGGTGCACGGTTTCGGCAAAGAAGCCGGCGAAGCCCTGGCCACCAGCAAACGCATCGCCAAGATCGCCTTCACCGGCTCCACGCCTGTGGGCTCGCACATCATGCACGCGGCGGCCGAGAACATTATTCCGTCCACCGTCGAACTGGGCGGCAAGTCGCCGAACATCTTCTTCGCTGACATCATGAAGGCTGAGCCGTCGTTCATCGAAAAGGCCGCCGAAGGCCTGGTGCTGGCATTCTTCAACCAGGGCGAAGTGTGCACCTGCCCTTCCCGCGCGCTGGTAGAAGAGTCGATCTACGACGACTTCATGAAAGTGGTGATGAAGAAGGTCGAGCAGATCAAACGCGGCGACCCGCTGGACACCGACACCATGGTCGGCGCCCAGGCGTCCGAGCAGCAGTTCGACAAGATCCTGTCCTACCTGGAAATCGCCAAAGGCGAAGGCGCACAACTGCTGACGGGCGGCAAGGTCGAGCAGCTCAGCGGCGACATGGCCGGTGGTTATTACATCCAGCCGACGCTGCTCAAGGGCACCAACGAAATGCGCGTGTTCCAGGAAGAAATCTTTGGCCCGGTGGTGAGCATCACCACCTTCAAGGACGAAGCCGAAGCCCTGGCGATTGCCAACGACACCGAGTTCGGCCTCGGCGCCGGCGTGTGGACCCGCGACATCAACCGCGCCTACCGCATGGGCCGTGCGATCAAGGCGGGCCGCGTGTGGACCAACTGCTACCACCTGTACCCGGCGCACGCCGCGTTCGGCGGTTACAAGAAGTCCGGCGTGGGCCGTGAGACACACAAGATGATGTTGGACCACTACCAGCAGACCAAAAACTTGCTGGTGAGCTACGACATTAATCCGCTGGGCTTTTTCTAACTAACACCCGCTCCCCCATTTGAAATGCAATCAAGTGTGGGAGCTGGCTTGCCTGCGATGCAGGCACCTCGGTGTGTCAGGCACAGCGCGGTGATGCTATCGCAGGCAAGCCAGCCCCCACATTAGATCTTCGCAAGTACTTGCAACTCGCATTCGGCACCCAGAGGCCGAGCTAAAACAATAAGAACGGACGGTACTTTCCCATGCCTAGCGAACCTACTGGCTCTTCCGTCGACTTCGAAAAAGTCGGCAGCGACTACTTCCAACAACGCGAATTAAAAAAAGGTGCCGCCGGCTGGGTGCTGTTAGTCGGCCTCGGCGTTGCCTATGTAATCTCCGGCGACTATGCCGGCTGGAACTTCGGCCTGGCCCAGGGTGGTTGGGGCGGCATGTTCCTTGCCACCTTACTGATGGCCACCATGTACCTGTGCATGTGTTTTTCTCTGGCTGAACTGTCTTCGATGATCCCCACCGCCGGCGGCGGCTACGGTTTTGCCCGCAGCGCATTCGGCCCGTGGGGCGGGTTCCTCACGGGCACCGCCATCCTGATCGAATACGCCATCGCCCCCGCTGCCATCGCGGTGTTTATCGGCGCTTATTGCGAGTCGCTGTTCGGCATTGGCGGCTGGATGATTTACCTGGCGTTCTACATCATCTTTATTGGCATCCACATCTTTGGCGTGGGTGAAGCCTTGAAGCTGATGTTTGTGATTACGGCTGTCGCGGCGATTGCCCTGGGTGTATTCCTGGTGTCGATGGTGCCGCACTTCAACGTCGCCAACTTGCTGGACATCCCGGTCACGGAAGCCAAAGGCGCCAGCACGTTCCTGCCGTTCGGCTACGTCGGCGTATGGGCGGCAATTCCCTATGCAATCTGGTTTTTCCTGGCCGTTGAAGGCGTACCACTGGCCGCTGAAGAAACCAAAAACCCTAAACGCGATCTGCCTCGCGGCCTGATTGGCGCCATTGTGGTGCTGACCAGTTTTGCCCTGCTGATTCTGGTGATCGCACCGGGCGGCGCCGGCACTTACGCGCTGATCAAATCCGGCAACCCGCTGGTGGAAGCACTGGCACTCTCCTACGGCGGTTCAACCTGGATGGGCGGCTTCGTCAATCTGGTCGGCCTGGCGGGGTTGATCGCGAGCTTTTTCTCGATTATCTACGCCTATTCGCGGCAGATCTTCGCCTTGTCCCGCGCCGGCTACCTGCCGCGCAAACTGTCCCAGACCAATAAAAGCAAGGCGCCAGTGCTCGCGTTGGTGATCCCCGGCATCATCGGTTTCGGCCTGTCGCTGACCGGCCAGGGTGACTTGCTGATCCTGGTGGCCGTGTTTGGCGCGACCATTTCCTACGTGCTGATGATGGCCGCGCACATCACCTTGCGCATCCGTCGCCCCAAAATGGACCGTCCGTACCGCACACCGGGCGGCATTTTCACCTCCGGCGTTGCGCTGGTGCTCGCCTGCGTGGCCGTCGTGGCGGGCTTTCTGGTGGATCCACGGGTGGTGATTGGCGCTGCGATCATCTATGGAGTATTAATTGCTTACTTTGCTTTCTACAGCCGGCATCACTTGGTAGCGGGCACGCCGGAAGAGGAATTCGCGGCGATCCAGGCCGCAGAGGCCGCCTTGCACTAACTGCCGTAAACCTCGACGCGGGCGCTTTACTCTCAGCCCGCCCGCGTCGCCAAGGAGACACTGTATGGCAAGCTTTTCCCACGCGGTGGGTACTCAAACCTACCGCTTCGACAGCCTCAAGGACGTGATGGCCAAGGCCAGCCCCGCGCGTTCCGGAGACTTCCTCGCCGGTGTGGCCGCGCAGAACGACGGCGAGCGCGTGGCCGCGCAGATGGCGTTGGCGAACATTCCGTTGAAACACTTCCTGGAAGAAGCGCTGATCCCCTACGAAAGCGACGAAGTCACGCGGCTGATCATCGACACCCACGATAAACCGGCGTTTAGCGTGGTCAGCCACCTGACCGTCGGCGGCCTGCGTGACTGGCTGCTCAGTGACGCGGCCGACGAACACAGCCTACGCGCCCTGGCGCCGGGGCTGACCCCGGAAATGGCCGCCGCCGTCTCCAAGATCATGCGCGTGCAGGACCTGGTATTGGTCGCGCAGAAGATCCGCGTGGTCACCCAATTTCGCGGCACCATGGGCCTGCGCGGGCGCCTGTCGACGCGCCTGCAGCCCAACCATCCTACGGACGAACCGGCGGGCATCGCCGCAAGCATTCTCGACGGCCTGCTCTACGGCAACGGCGACGCCATGATCGGCATCAACCCGGCCACCGACAGCATCGCCTCGATCTGCGCGATGCTGGAGATGCTCGACGCGATCATCCAGCGCTACGAAATCCCGACCCAGGCCTGCGTGCTGACCCACGTCACCACCTCCATCGAGGCCATCAACCGTGGCGTGCCGCTGGACCTGGTGTTTCAGTCGATTGCCGGCACCGAGGCCGCCAACGCCAGTTTCGGCATCAGCCTCAGCGTGCTGCAGGAAGGTTACGAGGCGGGCTTGAGCCTGAATCGCGGCACCTTGGGTCAGAACCTGATGTATTTCGAAACCGGCCAGGGCAGCGCCTTGTCGGCCAACGCGCACTTTGGCGTTGACCAGCAAACCTGCGAAACCCGTGCCTACGCCGTGGCGCGGCATTTCAAACCGTTCCTGGTGAACACCGTCGTCGGGTTTATCGGCCCCGAGTACCTGTACAACGGCAAGCAGATTATCCGCGCCGGCCTCGAAGACCACTTCTGCGGCAAGCTGCTCGGCGTGCCGATGGGGTGCGACATCTGCTACACCAACCACGCCGAAGCCGACCAGGACGACATGGACACCCTGCTGACCCTGCTGGGCGTGGCCGGGATCAACTTCATCATGGGCATCCCCGGCTCCGACGACATCATGCTCAACTACCAGACCACCTCGTTCCACGACGCCCTGTACGCCCGCCAGACACTGGGCTTAAAGCCGGCGCCGGAGTTTGAACAGTGGCTGGCGAAAATGGGCATCTTCACGCAAGCCGACGGCAAAGTGCACTTCGGCAACAGCCTGCCACCGGCGTTTCGCCACGCCTTGAAGCAATTGGGATGAAGGAGCCGCCCGTGCAAGTAGAACTGCCTGATAATCCGTGGCTGGAACTGCGCCGCCTGACCCCGGCGCGCATTGCCCTGGGCCGCACCGGCACCAGCATCCCCACCGGCGCGCAGCTGGACTTCCAGTTCGCCCACGCCCAGGCGCGCGACGCAGTGCACCTGCCCTTCGACGCCGCGGGCCTGAGCAGCCAGATGGCCGAGCGTGGGCGCGACAGCCTGTTGCTGCACAGCGCTGCGGTTGACCGCCATATGTACCTGCAACGCCCGGACCTGGGGCGGCGCTTGAGTGATGAGTCGGCGCAACGCCTGCGCGACTACGCGGCGGCCAACCCTGGCGGCGTAGACCTGGCCATCGTGGTGGCCGATGGTCTGTCGGCGCTGGCCGTGCATAAACATACGTTGCCGTTTCTTACGCGCATGGAAGAACAGACCCACGCCGAAGGCTGGTCCTTGTCGCCCGTGATCCTGGTGGAACAAGGCCGTGTGGCGGTCGCCGATGAAGTCGCCCAGTTACTCGGCGCCAAGATGGTGGTGATTTTGATTGGTGAACGCCCGGGGCTCAGTTCGCCGGACAGCCTGGGCCTGTATTTCACGTACAACCCCAAGGTCGGCCTGACCGACGCCTATCGCAACTGCATCTCCAACGTACGGCTTGAGGGGTTGAGCTACGGCATGGCCGCGCATCGCTTGCTGTACTTGATGAAAGAGGCGTGCCGTCGGCAGCTGTCGGGGGTCAATCTCAAGGACGAGGCGCAGGTGATGACCCTCGAATCCGATGATCCCGACCTGATGAAAGGCAATTTCCTACTCAGCCCACCGGATGACCAATAGCAGCGCGATTGCACTTTTTTTCACCATTAGGCAGCATCCAGTCACGGCCGCGTGTGTGGTCATACCCCTTTGGAAGTTGAGGCCTGGCATGCGGATTACTCAAGCGACCCTGGAACACCTGGACCTGTTGACGCCTCTGTTCGTCAAATACCGCGAGTTCTACGGGGCTTTGCCCTTCCCGGACTCGTCGCGAGCCTTTCTGGAAAAGCGCCTGCGCCGAAAGGAGTCGGTGATCTACCTGGCCCTGGCCGATGACGACGACAAGAGGCTGCTTGGGTTTTGCCAGCTATACCCGAGCTTTTCGTCGCTGTCGCTGAAACGGGTATGGATCCTCAACGACATCTACGTGGCTGAAGACGCCCGCCGGCAGTTGGTGGCGGATAACCTGATGCGCACGGCGAAAAAAATGGCCAAGGAAACTCACGCGGTGCGGCTGCGGGTGTCGACCAGCAGCAACAATGACGTGGCGCAGAAGACGTACGAGTCGATCGGGTTTCGGGAAGACACGGAGTTCAAGAACTACGTGTTGCCGATCAGTGAGGACTGACGCTGTTAGCCCAACCACCATAGATCCCCCTGTGGGAGCGGGCTTGCTCGCGAAAGCGGTGTATCAGTTAATAAAGATTCGACTGACCCACCGCTTTCGCGAACAAGCCCGCTCCCACATTTACATCTGAGCAACATTTAGATCGGTGTAAAGCCTTGCTACCAGCGACACTCCCCGCTACAAAACCAACACGCTTTTCACCTCTCAATCCGTATAATGCGGACCTCTCAGAGCTGTAAGAATCGCGACATAAGCTTGTAGCCTAACTTACCCGTAGCTTCCGCACAGGCCTGCTGAGCCGGGCCATTCACACAGGTGCCATCCATGGATTTCAACCCGCTCGACCTTATCCTGCATCTCGACGTGTACCTCGACATGCTGGTAAGAAACTACGGAGTGTGGATCTACGCCATTCTGTTCCTGGTTATCTTTTGCGAAACCGGGCTGGTGGTCATGCCTTTCCTGCCCGGTGACTCCTTGCTGTTTATTGCCGGCGCCATCGCCGCAGGCGGCGGCATGGACCCGGTACTGCTGGGCGGCCTGTTAATGCTCGCAGCTATCCTCGGCGACAGTACCAACTACGTGATCGGACGAACGGCCGGGGAACGCTTGTTCAGCAACCCGAACTCGAAAATCTTCCGCCGCGACTACCTGCAAAAAACCCACGACTTCTACGACAAGCACGGCGGCAAAACCGTGACCCTGGCGCGCTTCCTGCCGATCCTGCGCACCTTTGCGCCGTTCGTCGCCGGCATCGCCAAAATGCCCTACCCGCGCTTCTTCGGCTTCAGCGTCTTCGGCACCATCATCTGGGTCGGTGGCCTGGTGACCCTGGGTTACTTCTTCGGCAACGTGCCGTTTATCAAGAAAAACCTCTCGCTGCTGGTGGTGTTTATCATCCTGCTGTCGCTGGTGCCGATGATCATCGGTGTGGTCCGCAGCCGCTTTGGCCGCACGTCTTCCGAAGCCAAACCGCAGTAACCCGCGATGTGGTCCCTCAGCGCCTGGCGTCGCCGGCGCCTGCTGGCCAAGCACCCGATTGCCGATGACACCTGGCAACGGGTGCGGCACCACCTGACCTTCCTCGACGGCATCAGCGCCGAGCAAGACCAGTGGTTACGCGAAGCCTGCGTGGTGTTCCTCGCCGAAAAACACCTCACCGCCCTGCCCGGCGTCGACCTGCACCAGGAACAACGCCTGCTGCTCGCCGCCCAGGCGCAATTACCGCTGATGAACCTCGGCGACCTCGATTGGTACCAGGGTTTCCACGAAATCGTGCTGTACCCCGACGACTTCCTCAGCCCCCAGCGCCATCGCGATGCCAGCGGCGTCGAGCATGAGTGGGACGGCGAACACAGCGGCGAAGCCTGGCAACAAGGCCCGGTGATCCTCGCTTGGCCCGGCGTATTGGCCAGCGGCCAGTGGGAAGGCTACAACCTGGTGATCCACGAACTGGCGCACAAGCTCGACATGCTCAACGGCGACGCCAACGGCCTGCCGCCGCTGCACCACGACATGCGCGTGCAGGAATGGGCCAGCGTGATGCAAAGCGCCTTTGACGACCTCAACCGCCAGCTGGACGCCAACCCGCACGCCGACACCGAGATAGACCCCTACGCCGCCGAAAACCCGGCAGAGTTCTTTGCGGTCACCAGCGAATATTTTTTCAGCGCCCCGGATTTACTGGTCAGCACTTATCCCCAGGTGTACGCGCAACTGAGTCGCTTCTATCGCCAGGACCCGTTGGCCCGCCTGACCCAGCTGCAAGCCAGCGACACCCGCTATCAGACTGAACACCACGCGCCACACGACGTCTGACGCATAGCGTCGGCGTCAGAATATGCCTATAATCGCCGCCACTTTTAGGCCAATCCGGCCATGTTCCATGGCCAACTACGGGGGCAACGCCCAATGAGCTACAGCAAGATTCCGGCTGGCAAAGACCTGCCGAACGACATCTACGTCGCCATCGAAATTCCGGCCAACCACGCGCCGATCAAATACGAAATCGACAAAGACAGCGACTGCCTGTTCGTTGACCGTTTCATGGCCACCCCGATGTTCTACCCGGCCAACTACGGTTTCATCCCGAACACCCTGGCTGACGACGGTGACCCCCTCGACGTGCTGGTGGTAACCCCTTACCCGGTAACCCCAGGCTCGGTGATCCGCGCACGCCCAGTCGGCATCCTGAACATGACCGACGACGGCGGCGGCGATGCCAAAGTTATCGCGGTACCCCACGACAAGCTGTGCCAGCTGTACGTGGACGTGAAGGAATACACTGACCTGCCGCCACTGCTGCTGGAACAGATCAAGCACTTCTTCGAGAACTACAAAGACCTCGAAAAAGGCAAATGGGTGAAGATCGACGGTTGGGGCAACGCAGACGCCGCCCGCGCCGAGATCATGAAGTCGGTCGCTGCCTACAAAGGCTGATACCCGCTCCTCATTGCCCTGGCAATCAAAAAAGCCCCGACGATTCGGGGCTTTTTTTGTGGGAAAAATTTAAACTCAAAGTTCAATGTTTAATGCGCAGCGTTTAACCAAATTAGAACTCTGAAATATCGGACTACAACTAAGCAAATCCCTACACGCGCAATTCAACGCATAGTTTATTTGATGTATTTTTTCGGCCAGTAAACTCTGCGTTTATGAATACATCAGGTGATCGACTAAAAGCACTACTGCGGGAAGTTCATCTTTCCGCCTCCGACTTCGCCAAGAACCGCGGTGTCACGCCTCAACACGTGAACAACTGGTTCAAACGCGGCGTGCCCATGGCCCGACTCAACGAGATCGCAGAACTGCTCTGCGTCTCCAGCCGTTGGCTACGCACCGGCGAAGGCCTCAAACACCCACCGGCCAACTTCCTGCTGGAAGGCCCGGACACCGCCAAAGGATTGCGCACCCGCGAAGACAGCGGCAAATACCTCACAGGCCCCGCCTGCCTCCCGGAAAAAATCGACGTGGAGATTCTTCTCCACCCCACCTTCACCTCCAGCGAACGCATCCGCGTCTCCCTGCACACCCTCGAAACCCTCAACGTAAACCCCGACCGCGCGGTAGGCGCCTACATGGTCGACAACAGCATGATCGACATCATCCAACAAGGCGCCACCCTCGCCATCGACCGCGGCCGCACGCAAATCACCGACGGCGAAATCTACGCCGTCGAACACGACGGCATGCTGCGCATCAAATACCTCTACAACCGCCCCGGCGGCGGCCTGCGCATGCGCAGCCACAACGCCAGCGAACACCCCGACGAATACCTCACCCACGAACAACGCTTCGAACAGAACTTCGAGATCGTCGGCTGGGTGTTCTGGTGGTCCACCCTCAACAACCGCCGACCGGTGCCACTGGACGAACACCTGCTGGGCTGGGAAGGCTCTAAATCGGACCCGGAGGTAGGCATTTGAAATGAATGTGGGTATCATGCCGCCCACATTTGGCAGGGGGTGGCTTTGCGCTATCCACCCTGCTTGGCGATGCGGAGGAGTTCCCGCTGATGCCCCTACTATTCAGTCAGACTTGATGTTGGCTGAGCGATTTGAAGGCTGGTGAGGTTTGTCAAAAACAAGCTGAGGCAGTCCCCGAGAAGCCGGCCACAAGCCGGCTTTTTAATGCCCTTTTAACCTCAAAAACGCATTGGTACCTGCTGGGGCAAGTAGGCACGCTGCGACTATCACCCTTACTCCGCAAAAACTCTATTCTAAAGCGCGCGCCTCAATTAATAGCCGCCTAGCTCGTTGACTCATAGCTAAAGTGTCGCCGCCAGCGACACAAGAACAAGACATGTCGCAAAAATCATAAAATAGCGACACATGACACCCACATGCTTACACTGACGCCATGAGAGAGCGCTTATGAAAGCGACCTCGCCTATAAATGAACCTCGTGGACACACCCTCATCCATGACAACACCTCATTTCCCATGGCAAGCCGATAAGCCTTACAACCAGCTTCCGCCACTACCGCCGTCAGCACAGCTGGAAACCCGGGCAGTACTCAAACGCTGCATTGAGGCCCGCGCAGCCTTGGCCGAATTGAAACAAGCTGCCGAGCTGATCCCTAACCAAACGATGCTGATCAATACCATCCCCTTGCTGGAAGCCAAGGACAGCTCCGAGATTGAAAGTATCGTCACCACCACGGACCTGCTCTTCCAGCATGCCCAGGATGGAGCAAATCACGCGGACCCCGCGACCAAAGAAGCCCTGCGGTACCGCAAGGCTCTTCATAACGGTTACCAATCGTTGGCTGAGCGCCCACTCTCCACAGGCACGGCAGTAGAAATCTGTCGCACGCTCAAGGGCGTGAACATGGACATTCGCCGTGTACCAGGCGTCCAGCTAGCCAATGACCGCACCGGCGAGATCATCTACACGCCACCAGAGGGCGAAGATCGCTTACGCGACTTGCTAGCCAATTGGGAACGTTTTTTACACAACGAGACAGACCTCGATCCTTTGGTACGAATGGCCGTGGGGCACTATCAATTCGAGGCCATTCACCCGTTCACCGACGGCAATGGCCGTACCGGCCGGGTACTCAATACCCTGTACCTGATTCAGGAAGGTCTGCTGAATCTGCCGATTCTCTACCTCAGCCATTTCATCATTGCGCATAGAGCCGATTACTACCGACTGCTGCTTGATGTGACCCGCGAGCAAGCCTGGGAGCCCTGGCTGCTCTACATGCTCACCGCCGTAGAGGAAACCGCCCGTTGGACCAGCGCCAAAATTGCCGCTATTCGCGGCCTATCCGAACACACCAGCCAGTTTGTTCGTGAACGTCTGCCGAAAACCTATACCCGCGAATTAGTGGATGTGATTTTCGAGCAACCCTACTGCCGCATTAGCAACGTCGTGGATAAGCAGATCGCTCAACGCCAGGCCGCCTCCCGCTACCTCAAAGAGTTGGTCTCCATTGGCGTTCTACAGGAGGTTCAGGTTGGCAAGGAAAAGCTCTTCATTCATCCCAAGCTGATGCAGCTACTGATTCGCGACAGCAACGACTTCAAGACGTACACCTGAGCCGTAGTGAAGGACATTGAGTATTGAATCGCCTGCACGGTGAAGACTGAACAGGCGACGTTTTCTTACTTCGGCTGCAAACACTCCACAGCCCGATCCGCCACCATCTTCGCCATCTCAACCAAATGCATCACCGCCCGATGCGGCGCGCCCAGCGGTTCACCCAGTACCTGCGAGGTAGCCACCGCGCACTGCAGCAACTCGGCCACACGCAGCCAGGCATCTTCAAAGCTCAGCTCTTCATTGACAGTAAATGGCTGAGTCGCGGCCGATGACGGCGAATCCGATACAACGTTATCCATAGCAAAACTCCAATCGATAATTTGGAGCTGCCAAGATCCGCGACTAAACGAAAGGCGGCAGCTGTACGCAGGTTAGTCGACCGGTCGATTGGGAACCCGGCGCACCCGGAGGTGCCCTGCGCACAGCCACCATAAGATGCAGGCGAAGGGGTGCCTGACTCATGAATTGCTTATGCGCCAATCGAATCCGGGCGACTAAACCCGATCACTGAATAGGCAGTGACGGAACGCAGCCTAGTCGCGGAGTTTAGCTGGCGCAAGCGACTGGAATTCTCTAGGAAACGTCCTGCAAATGAAAGGGATCCGCCCTGCTGGCCTTTGAAAATCGCCCCAATACTCGACCGTATCCCCCCACCCATCTGTTTCCCCAGGTGACACGCTTGCCTCCTCCCCAGAATCAACATCGCCCCAAGAATCCTTCCTACAAACATAGCTAAACAGCGCCTTTAAAAACCGCTCGCCGCCACGTTTGGCATTTGGCCTAAAACCTGCTTATTGCACACCGTACAATAAAATCCGGTCTGAGCCGGGCCACCTCACTACTGCTGTGCAATACAGCTCGGGGAATGCTGATGTCCACACCACCGCTTCACTCTTCCAACCATGGCTTGGCACGGTCGCTCAAGGAGCGTCATGTGATGTTGATTGCTATCGGCGGCATTATTGGGGCCGGTTTGTTTCTGGGTTCGGGTAAGGCAATTGCCACGGCGGGGCCGGCGTTGTTGCTGGCGTATGCGTTGTGTGGGGGGATGGTTTATTTGATTGCGCGGGCGCTGGGGGAGTTGTCGTTGTACCGGCCCGGTAGCGGGTCGTTTGCAACGTATGCAGAGGAGTTTTTGGGGCCGCGGGTGGCGTTTATCACCGGGTGGTCGTATTGGTTGATCTGGATTCTGGTGGGGGTGCTGGAGGTTACGGGGATCGGTTTGTTGATGAAGTATTGGTTCCCGGAGTTGGCGCAGTGGATTCCGGCGTTGGTCACCACGGTGGTGTTGATGGTGATCAATTTGTTTGCGGTGAAGACGTTTGGCGAGGTGGAGTTCTGGCTGGCGTTGATCAAGGTGGTGACGATTGTCGGGCTGATTGCTGCAGGCTTGGCGATTCTGCTGTTCGGGCTCGAGACATCGTCGCAGACCACCCCTTCAATCACCCACCTGTGGCGGCACGGCGGGTTTTTCCCGAATGGCTGGAGTGGCTTTTGGTACGCGATACCGTTGGCGGCGTTTACCTTTGCCGGGGTCGAGGTGATTGGCTTGGTCGCGGCGGAAACGGCCAACCCGGAGCGCACATTGCCGCGCGCGATCAATAGCATCATCTGGCGGATGGCAATTTTTTATATCGGGTCGATCGCAGTGATCATGGCCCTTTACCCCTGGAACCAGATCGATACCTCGCAAAGCCCGTTTGTGAGGGTGTTCGACAGCATTGGCCTGGGGGTTGCGGCCGGGTTGATCAATTTTGTGGTGATCAGTGCGCTGGCGTCGTCGTGCAATACCGGGTTGTTTGCCACCAGCCGGATGTTGTTTGCGCTGTCGCATATTCAGCAGGCACCCCGTCAATTGCAGGTGTTGAGCCCGCGCCAGGTGCCGGCGCGTTGTTTGATGGTGTCGACTGCGATTTTGCTGGTGGGGGTCTTGCTGAACTATCTGATGCCGGAACGTATTTTCAACCTATTGATCACCGGCATTTTGGGCCTGTTGATTTGGGTGTGGGCGGTGATCATCGCCACGCATATGGCGTATCGGCGCAAGGTGCAGCGCGGTGAGTTGCGGCTGATGGCGTATCGCTTGCCGTGGGCGCGGGGCAGCAGCGTGTTGGTACTGTTGTTTTTGGCTGGGTTGACGGTGCTGGTGATTCGCGACCCGGAGACGCGCACGGCGTTTTATGTGGCGGCGGCCTGGTTTGCGCTGTTGCTGCTGGTGTATCCAAAGCGCAACGCATCCAAGGAGGTGAGCGATGTTCACAGCGCCTGATATGTCCGTGTTGCAGCACTGCATCAACCGCTACACCCACGCCAACCCCAACAGCGCCCGGCAACTGGACTTGGCCACGCGGGTAATGCCGGGTGGCAATACCCGCTCAGTGCTGTTTTATGAGCCGTTTCCGTTGGTGATGTCGGGCGGGACGGGCTGTTTTCTTGATGACCTGGACGGGCATCGTTATGTCGACTTTCTCGCCGAATACACCGCAGCGCTGTATGGGCACTCTCACCCGGTGATCATCCAGGCGCTGACGACGGCGATGGCGAACGGGCTGAACCTCAGCGCCCACACCCAACTGGAAGCGCGGTTGGCAACGCTGATCGTGGAGCGCTTCGGTTGTATCGAACAGGTGCGCTTTACCAATTCCGGTACCGAGGCGAACCTGCTCGCGCTGGCGGCGGCACGGGCCTACACCGGGCGCGACGGCGTCATCGCGTTTAACGGCGCTTATCACGGCGGCGTGCTGAGTTTTGCCGGGCCAGGCACGCCGATGAATGTGCCCCACCGCGTGTACCTGGCGGATTACAACGATCTACGCAGTGTCGAGCGTTTGCTGTTTGAGCACCCTGGCGCGTGTGCGGCGATCCTCGTGGAGCCGATGTTGGGCGCCGGTGGCTGTATCTGCGCCGCGCCGGGCTTTCTCGAGGGTTTGCGCGCGTTGAGCCGTGCACACGGGGTATTGCTGGTGTTCGATGAGGTGATGACTTCACGCCTTGGCCCAGGCGGTTTACAAGAAAAGCTCGGTATAAAGCCGGACCTGATGACCCTGGGCAAATACCTCGGCGGCGGGATGCCCTGTGGCATGTTGGGTGGCCGACGAGACATCATGGCGCAGTTCGATCCGCGCCATGGCCGCCTCTCTCACGCAGGCACCTTCAACAACAACGTACTGACCATGGCGGCGGGTATCGCTGGATTGGAGCAGGTGTATACCCGTGAGCAAGCCCTTGCGTTGAATGCGAGGGGCGACCGGTTACGCGAGCAACTGAACGAGGTGCTCGCCTGCATGCCGATGCAGTTTACCGGGCAGGGTTCAGTGATGAACCTGCATCCCACGGGCAGGCCGATCCTGCGGCCCACGGATATCCCGACAGACCGAAACAGCCTACGGGACCTGTTCTTTTTCCACCTGCTTGAAGGTGGGATCTACAGTGCGCGGCGCGGGCTGTTTGCGTTGAGCCTGCCGCTGACCGAGCGCGAAATGAATCGACTGGTTAACGCTACACAGGCTTTTGTCGAACGCTATGGCGGCATGTTGACCGGCGACTGACGCCCTACCTGGAAGAGCGACAGCGAATCGACGACCGGCTATCCTTTCGCCGTCGCTCAACCGGAACAACGTCCATGACCAGCAGAACCGCAAACCCACGAGGCAGGCGTAAAAAAACCGTTGGCGAAGACCCGCAAAACCAACTGAATAAAGACACGATTATCGCCGCCGCATTGGCGTTGATTGACCGCGAAGGCCTGGAAAAATGCAGCCTGCGCAACTTGGCAAATAGCCTGGGCGTGTACCCCACGGCCATTTATTGGTACGTCTCGTCACGTGAATTGCTGTTGAGCGAAGTGTTGGCCAAAGTCCTCGAACAGGTCGCACCGCAGCCTCAGGAACGCTGGCAGGACTACCTTCGCGCCACCCTGGTTAATTGCCATAACGCTGTGCACCAGCACCCGAATGTCGCGCCGTTGCTTGGTGCGCAACTGGTCTCCAACACCCGCACCGACTTCAAGTTGGTGGAAGGCGTATTGGCGGCATTGCAGCAAGCGGGTTTCAGCGGGCCTTCATTGGCTGGCGCCTACAACACCTTTATCGCCGCCCTTGCCGGTTTCACCACCTTGGAGTTCGCCCCGCTGCCGGAGGACACCGAGGCGTGGCAGCACCAAGTACAGGAAAGCCTGCAGGCCATTGACGCCGAGCAGCACCCGACCCTTGCGCAGAACATGAACCAACTGAGCAACCGCGGTTTCAGCCTGCGCTGGCAAAATGGTGTGCACGCGCCGCTGCATGAGAGCTTTGCGTTTTATGTCGAGACCTTCCTCTGCGGCCTGGAAACCCTGGCGGCGCGTCACTGAAAAATCGCACAACATAATCAGAAAGCCCATTAATTGTACGCCGTACAATTTGGCGTTACAGTCCGCCACGTATGAATACCCCATGACCCTAAAAACAAAAACGTCAGAGGTCTTTAATCGTGGCGACTGCATTCAACGAAGTGGTCCAGGGCCAACGGCTTTGGCAGCCCTCCCCTGAACATATCCAACCTACCCGCCTCACGCATTACCTGGCTTGGCTCAAACGCGAGCGCGGGCTGAGCTTTGTCGACTACCACGGGCTATGGCAGTGGTCGGTCGATGATCTGGACGCTTTCTGGCAATCGATCTGGGATCACTTTAGGGTGCAGGCCAGTAGCCCATACCACGCGGTGCTGGGTGATCGCAGGATGCCGGGTACTGAGTGGTTTCCCGGCGCGCAGCTGAATTTTGCCGAACACATTTTGCGCAACGAACGGCAAGGCGATGCGCTGCTCTACCTGAGCGAATCCGCCGCCTTGCAGGGCTTGCCCTGGGCTGAGTTCTCCGACCAAGTACGCACGCTCGCCAGCTATCTGCGAGAGCTCGGCGTAGTGCCCGGTGATCGCGTGGTGGCTTACCTGCCAAACATCCCCGAGGCGATGATTGCGCTGTGTGCCTGCGCAGCCATCGGTGCGATCTGGGCCAGTTGCTCGCCGGATTTCGGCAGTGAGGGTGTGCTGGATCGGGTGCGGCAATTAGCGCCGAAAGTGTTGTTGGCGGTGGACGGCTACCGGTATGGCGGCAAGGCGTTTGACCGGCGTGACCAGGTCCGGCAGATCGTCGACGAGTTAGGCAGTATCCAGCAGGTGATTGTGCTGCCGACGCTGTTTGCTGATGAGCCATTGACGCTGGCTAACGCCATCGACTGGCACAGTTTGCGCCGGCGCCCCAGTGTGCCCGCCGCCGATTTCCAGTGCGCGCAAGTCCCCTTTGATCATCCGTTGTGGGTACTGTTCTCGTCCGGCACCACGGGGGTGCCCAAAGCCATCGTTCACAGCCATGGCGGGGTTCTGCTGGAGCAGCTCAAAGCACTGCATCTGCACCTGGATTTTCGTCCGGGTGATACCGCCTTTATTTTCACCACCACCGGCTGGATGATGTGGAACACCTTGTTCAGCGCCTTGCTCTGCGGTGTACGCCCGGTGCTTTACGACGGCCATCCCACCTGGCCAGGCACCGATGCGCTGTGGCAAATCCTGCAAGACAGCCGGGCGAGTTTTTTCGGCACCAGCCCCACCTACATAGAGCTGATGCAGCGCGAGGGCATAGTGCCCGGCGAGCGTTTTGACCTGCACGCACTGCGCACGGTAATGCCGGTGGGGTCGCCGGTTTCACCGCAGTGTAATGCATGGTTTTATCGCAACCTGAACGCGGCGGTGTGGGTCAACACGGGCAGCGGCGGTACGGATATCTGCACCGGGTTGCTCAGTGGCGTACCGACCTTGCCGGTGTATGCCGGCGAGATCCAGGCGCGCGCCCTGGGGGTGGATGCCCATGCATTTGATGCGCACGGCCAGCCGGTGATCGATCAAGTCGGCGAGCTGGTGGTGAGGTCGCCCATGCCGTCGATGCCGGTGTATTTCTGGAATGACCCCACGGGCGAGCGCTATCGCGACAGCTACTTTCAGCCGTGGCCCGGCGTATGGCGCCATGGGGATTTCTTTTTACTCAATGCACGCGGCGGCTGCCAGGTGCTGGGGCGTTCCGATGCGACGCTGAACCGCTTTGGCGTGCGGATCGGCACGGCGGAGATTTATCGGGCGCTGGAGCACATCGCAGAAATCGAGGATGCACTGATCGTTAACCTTGATTTGCCCCAGGGCGGTTTCTTTATGCCGCTGTTTGTCCAGCTGCGTGCCGACGCGGTGTTGGATGAGCCTTTGCAGCAACGCGTGAATGATTGCCTGCGCCTGGCGTGCACACCTCGGCATGTGCCGGACTGCATCCTGGCTGTACCGCTGATTCCCACCACCCTCACCGGGAAAAAAATGGAAGTGCCGGTACGCCGGATCCTGATGGGGCACGACCCGCAGAAAGTCGCCAACCCCAGCGCCATGCGTGACCCGCAGGCGCTTGAGTTCTTTATCGAATACGCCGCCCGGAGCTGCCAGCCATGAGGGGTAAAGCTTATATCGCGGGAGCCTATGAACACCCTACCCGTCACGCCACGGACCGCTCCCTGGCGCAGTTGCATGCCGATGTGGCACGCGGCGCCCTGGAGGATGCAGGGCTGAGCCTCGGTGATGTCGACGGCTATTTCTGCGCCAGTGATGTGCCGGGCTGGGGGGCGCCAGGCGTAGGGCCGTTCTCCATGGTCGAGTACCTGGGCATCCAGCCACGCCATTTGGATACGACGGAAAGTTGGGGCTCGTCCTACATGCATCAAGTCGCCCAGGCTGCACGCGCCATCGCCGATGGGCGCTGCCGCGTCGCCTTGATCACCCAGGCCGGGCGCCCGCGTGCCGAGCGCCAACGTCCGCAAAGCAGCGCATCAGACCCCGCGTACAGCGCGTGTGAAGCGCCGTTTGAAACGCCCTATGGCGCTGCCGTGGTCAACCTCTACGCGATGTGCGCCATGCGCCATCAGTACGAACACGGCACCACGGCCGAGCAACTGGCCTGGATAAAAGTCGCGGCGTCGCACCATGCCCAACACAACCCGCAGGCGATGTTGCGCAATGTGGTGACGGTGGAAGACGTACTGAGTTCACCCTTGATCGCCGCCCCTTTGCGGCGCTTGGACTGCTGTGTGATCAGCGACGGCGGCGGCGCGCTGGTGCTGGTCCATCCGGCCATTGCGCGCTCGCTCAAACGGCCGCTGATTACGCCTATCGGTTCGGGCTACGCGATTAACCATCTGAACGGTGGTTACTTCGACCTGCTGACCTCGGGCGGCGCGCAATCCGGCGCCGACGCATTCGGCGAGGCGCGCCTGACACCGGGCGATATTGACTACGCCTCGCTGTACGACAGCTTCACCATCACCGTATTGATCCAGCTGGAAAACCTTGGTTTTTGCGCCCCTGGCCAAGGCGGCGCCTTTGTCGCCGACGGCAAGTTGATCAGCGGTGTCGGCCCCTTGGCGGTAAACACTGACGGCGGCGGCCTGTGCAATAACCACCCCGGCCATCGCGGCGGCATGGCCAGACTGATCGAGGCCGTGCGCCAGTTGCGCGGCGAAGCACACCCGGCCGTTCAACGGCCGCATTGCGCACTGGCTCTGGCCCACGGCACCGGCGGCCTGCTGGGTTCACGCCACGGCAGCGCCACACTCATACTGGAGCGCCTCTGATATGCCACTGACCTCACCGCACATCACCCCGGAAAGTGCGCCCTTCTGGGCCGCGGCCAATCAAGACCAACTGTTGCTACGCCGCTGCCTGGACACCGGCAAGGCCTACTACTACCCCCGCGATCACAGCCCCTTCACCGGCAGCACCGCAACCGATTGGATCGTCGCCAGCGGTGGCGCCACGTTGTACAGCTTCAGCTATAGCGGGCGCGCAGACGACGTGCATTGCATTGCCTACGTGACGCTCGACGAAGGGCCAACGATGTTGTCGGTCATCCAGTGTGACGCTGCGCACCGCTTGCGCATCGGGCAACGGCTCAAGGTGGCGTTTGCGCCCACGCCGAACGGCCAAAAAGTCCCCGTGTTTGTTCCATCGGTTTGATTGTCCTTTTTGAGTTGACGGTAAGACACGCGCCAGCCGATTTATCACTGCTAACTCACCCATTAATCTGTGCCCATGTTGAACGCAACGCCAACCCAACCTAAACAAAAAAAGGATTCAACCATGAGCACGCCAACCCTTAGCCGTTTGAACAAAGACGACGCCGTAGTCCTGCTGGTCGACCACCAAACCGGGCTGATCTCGCTGGTGCAGGACTTCTCCCCCAACGAGTTCAAGAACAACGTGCTGGCCCTGGCGGACCTGGCCAAGTTCTTCAACTTGCCGACCATCCTCACCACCAGTTTCGAGCAAGGCCCTAATGGCCCGTTGGTGCCGGAGTTGAAGGAGATGTTCCCGCAGGCGCCGTATATTGCGCGCCCTGGTCAGATTAATGCGTGGGATAACGAGGATTTCGTTAAGGCGGTCAAGGCGACTGGGCGTAAGCAGATCATCATTGCGGGTGTGGTGACGGATGTGTGTGTGGCGTTCCCGACGTTGTCAGCGCTGGCGGAAGGGTTTGAGGTGTTTGTGGTGACGGATGCCTCGGGCACGTTCAATACCACGGTGCAGCAGGCGGCGTGGAGCCGGATGACCCAGGCGGGGGCGCAGTTGATGAATTGGTTTTCGGTGGCGTGTGAGTTGCAGGGCGACTGGCGCAATGACATGGAAGGGTTGGGGAATTTGTTGTCTCAGCGGATTCCTAACTATCGGAATTTGATGAATGGGTACGCGGCGGTGACGGCGCGTCAGGGCTGAGGTTGAGGGGCGGCCCTCAAAAAACTGTGGGAGTGGGCTTGCCCGCGATGGCGGTGAATCAGTCGATAAATTCGGTGACTGATACACCGTCTTCGCGAGCAAGTCGAATCGTCGCACCGCCGCTCCCACATTTGATCTTCGCTGCTTTGAGTATTGGGGCAAGCCCACTCACCACAGACGCGGTGTTTGCCCTTACTCAGTCGAGGATCAGGTGCGGCAAAAACCGGCTGGAATCCTTGGTAATCAAACTATTGTCTTCGCGCACGCCGATGCCAGCGGCTTGATCGCCAATCACCCAGGACCCGATCAGCGTGTAGCTGTCGCCAAAGCGCGGCAGCGGCGCGAACTCCTGGAGGATGAACGGCGCATCGGTGTAGGGGCCGTCTTCTTTTACGATCAGGCCGTCGGCGGTTTGCAGTTCGATGTTGGCGCCTTCGCGGGAGAAGAACGGTTTGCGCACCCAGCCTTTTGGCACGGCTTTGCCGGGGTCGGTATCCAGGTGGGACGCGAGCAGGTTGGAGTGGCCTTTATTGAATTCCCACAACAGCGGCAGGATGCCTTTGTTGGAGAGGATGGCTTTCCACGCGGGCTCGAAAAACTGCGTATCGCACTGGGCAATCGCGGTGCCGAAGGGCTCGTGGAAGATGAATTCCCAGGCGTGCAATTTGAACAGGTGGGGAATCCAGCGATCTTCGAGGTCGACGAAACGGCCGTCGCTGGTCAGGCCGATGTCTTCGATGTCGATGTGGCGTGATTCGATACCGACCTTTTCCGCGACGAGGCGCAGGTAGTCGGTGGTGCCTTTGTCTTCGACCGAGTCTTTCATCGAGGCGAAGTAGAACGGTTGGTTGACCTGCAATTGGGCGAAGGCCTGGTGCAGTTTGGTGTCGATACTATTGAACTGGTCGGCATGCTTGGGCAGCAGGCCGCGTTCGATGCATTGTTCCAGCCAGCCCCATTGAAACGCCGCCGCCTCGTAGAGGCTGGTCGGCGTGTCGTAGTTGAGTTCGAGCAGTTTGGCGGGCCCAGTGCCGTTGTAGGAGAAGTCCATGCGCCCGTACAGGTGCGGGTGGCCTTCGAGCCATGAGGTTCGAATCATGTCGAAGTACGGCGCAGGAATGCTCAGCCGTTCCAGCAGCTCTTCGCTTTGCACCACGCGGGCCACGAGGTCCATGCACATGTCATGGATCTCGGTGGTCGGGTCTTCGAGGTCGCGCTCGATTTGCTCGAGCGTGAATTGGTAGTACGCGCGCTCGTCCCAGTAGGGTTCGCCGTCGATGGTGTGGAACAGAAAGCCGAGACTCTCGGCAGTCTGTTGCCAGTCAGGACGTTCTGCGCAGTGGATCTTCTTCATGGCCCGGTTTCCTTAACTGCTCGACCCACCGCCGCCCCAGCCGCTGCGGGCGCTGGCTTTGCTGCCAAAGCCGCCACGCGAGGTAGAGGACGCCACGGACACCGGCTTGCTGGAGGAGCGCAGCGTGTTGGTGTAATTGCTGCTGCCGTACCGGGACTGATTCGAACGGCCGAATGTCGCCCCATTCGAGACCCGCTGGTTGAGCGTCGAGTTGCCGTAATTGCCGCGATCATCGCGATAGCGATACACCGGCTCGGAGCGGTAGCTGTTGCGATTGTTGCTGAGCATGTTGCCGATCAGCAGGCCGGTCAGCAGGCTGCTGGTGGAGAAGCCTGAGCCGCCACTGTTCGCTTGGGAACCGCCGGCTTGCGCATTGGCCGCATCGACCTGGGATTGGGTCACCTGGCCGGCGGCGGTCAGTTCAAAACCGCCGAGTTTGGGGATGAACTTGCCGGTGGAATCCTGCTGGCACCAGCCGGCGACAAAGTCGGCATCGCAATCGGTCTGGCTGTCGTACACCGGGGCAATGCGGCGATGCTCGGCCATGGCCGTCATGTAGGCGTCCGAGCACACGTCGACCGGCAGCTTTTCATCGGCGCATTGCTGAACCGACTGGAAGTTGTACTTCTTCTGCAAATCGTAGGTTTTTTCCGTCGGCCCACAACCGGATATCGCCATGGCGACCGACGCTGCCAGCGACAGCTGGACGTACTTGCTTCGTTTCATCGAGAGCTCCGTGCGCAATCAGTACTGGGTGGGCGTCATGCACGCGGCATTCAACATGCCGACGCTGATGGCCACGGCGGCCACGTAGATACCGGCCGCGAGTTCGCCGTTCTTGATGCGCTCGGACGTGCCTTTGAGCACCAGGCTGGTCAGCAGAAAGGCCAACAGTTGGACGCCGGCGGCGATCACCGCCCAGACGACGAAGTCGAGGATGCTGATCGAGTAGGCAATCACGTTGCTGGCCGGAATGGCGAAACCGATGATGGCACCGCCCAGGGCGACCGCCGCCGACACGTTGCCGGCACGGATCAGTTCGAACTCCTTGTGCGGGGTGACGCGGGTGTAGATGAACTGGAACAGCGCGAAAATGATCGCAGCCCCGAGGATATAGGTGACAAACCCGAACACAGCCGCCTTGTTCAGAGAGATGGAGAGAGCTTCTAGCATGGACGTGTTCCTTTTTTAGAGCGCAGTCAGGTCGGTTGTGTACAGCGAAATGCCCAGCGAGGTGCTCAAGCTGATGGTGCCTTCGGCGTCTTCTTCGACGGAAAACAGCAAAAACTCTCGGCGATCGGTCAGGCCTGTGTCGCGGGCGTACAGCATCGAACGGTGCTCGACGGTGTAGGCGGTCTCGGGGTTGATCACCTGTTCGGTCATCGCCACCAGTTCTGTCTGGCCAGGCTCGCTGCCCCACACGCGGGCGTATTCGACGCCGTCGTGGGTGTAGGTCGGCAGCCCGATCAGGCTTTGTGGCCCGGCCAGCCGACGCAGTTCCGCTTCACTGCTGATAGTGACGACGCTCAGGTAGTTGAACAGGATCACCGACTCGACCTGCCCGGCGATCTCGCCGGTGGTGTGCACCTGCAGCCAGTAATCTTCGTCGTTCATGTAGTAGCGCGACAGCCAGGTCGATTGCCCGAGGTCAACGCTGCCGTTGGCCCAGATTTCCTGGGAGCCGGGGATCACCACCGTGGTTTTCTCATCGAGCAGCAATTTCAGGCTCGTGTCGAACATCACGCCTTTGCCCGGCGCCAGGCCCAACGGGCCCGTGGCCGGCAGGGTTTGGCCTGCGGTCCATTTCGATTCTGTATTCGCTTGCGGGGCCTCAAGCCCCATCAACTGTTTAAACCATCCCATTGGAGATTTCCTTGAGGCGGGTGGAGGCGATGTAGAAGCGTTCGCCGCCTTCAACGCACGTGGCGCCAGGCGGGTTGATTGAGGGGTGTCGAGCCGCGTTGGCGCGGTAACCGAAGCGGTGAAAGCGGCAGGCCGCGTATAGGCGCAATAAAAGAAAAATCGACATGTCGTCCCGATTCCCTGGGTACTTGATTCCTGATGACGTCATCGCCTCGGCATTCACCCGGCATTAAACCTGCTGCGCGGCGTAGAGAGAAGTACCTTGGCCGCAATAAACCCGGCGAGCGCACCAAACAGATGACCTTCGAAGGAAATCCCCTGGCGCGGCAGAAAGCCAAGAATCAGGCCGCCATACAGCACCGCCACCACACCGGCGATGATCAGGTTGCTCCAGCTGCGGTGGAACCAGGCGCGAGACAGCAGGTAGGCCCATAGGCCGAATACCCAGCCGCTGGCGCCGACGTGCACGCCGCTGAAACCGAACAGCCAGACCAGCGAGCCGCCCAGCAGAATGATGATCGCGCTGACGGCAATGAACCGGTTGAGCCCTTCGACAATGACCAGGCTGCCCAGCACCAAAAAAGCAATCAGGTTGGCGCTCAGGTGAGCGAAGGACGCGTGTAAAAAAGGTGAGGCGAGGATGCCGAACAGCCCCTGCACGGTTCTCGGGACCAGGCCGAATGCCATGAGGCTGTAACCGGTGGCGACATTGAGCAGTTGCAGCGCGACCATAAAAACGGCCAGGCCGGCGATTGTCTTGAAACCCTTGAGGGTATTCATCCTGACCTCGAGGTAAAAAAAGGAAGGGCAGACCTGAATGCCGGTCAGTTAAGTGCAAGGCCTCTGTGGGAGCGCCGCTGCTTTGAGCATTTCGTTCACTTAACTGACCTGCCCGGCCTGCTTCGGCGCTTTTTACTCAGCCGACTTTTGCTTCAGGCGTTCCAGAATCGCGTTGGCGCTGCCTGTGTCCGGCGTAATGCCAGCTTCGCGCAGCTTGCGCTCCAGGTCGTTGCCCGTGGAGGCCTCAGCCAGTTGATCCTGGGCTTGCAGTTCAGCGGCACGTTGCTGCTGCTTGGCTTGCAAGCGGTTCAGCGTACCGACGGCGGTTTCCAGCTTGCCGTTGGCACCGCCACTGGCGATGGACGCGCTGACCTGGGCCTTTTGTACGCTTTCACGCGCCTTGGCCATGTCCACTTGCTGGCGCAGGCTTTTGATCCGGCTTTCGGCTTTGGTGATGTCTTTGCGCATGCTCTCAGCGTACCCGCCGAACTCGGTGGTCTGCTTTTGCTCGACGTCACGCTCGTTGGTCAGGGTCGAAATGGCTTCGGCGACTTCCAGGGCGAGGTCTTCGCGATTGGCCTGGATAGCCGCCATCGCTTTGGACTCCAGGTCCTTGATCTTGGCGTCGTACTCGCCCACGCGATCAGACGCCAGCTTGTGCTTGGCCATGATGCTGACCAGCTCACGCTTGGCGTTGGCCAGCGCCGTGTCGGCGTCGCGAATTTCCTGGTCGAGGATGCGCAGGGCTTGTTGGTCAACGATCGATTCGCCGACTTCGCTGGCACCGCCACGCAGCGCGGTGAACAATTTGCTCCAGATGGACTGAGTCATTGGATACTCCCGAATAATTAATTGAAGAAACGTTCGAAGGCTTCGCTGGCGCGCTGCACGTTATCAACCAGGGTTTTCACCTCGGTCACGATGTTAGTCAGGCTGGAGTCGGAACTCAGTGCGCCAAACATGTTGTAAACAACTTGCCCGTTAGGCATGGACTCGATACCGATCGAAGACAACGGGAACATTTCCCGACTGCGCAGCACTGCGTCATTGAAGGCGGTTACGTCGTTGATGGACTCGACGTCGACCAGCACGGTGTCCACGATGATCTGCTCGCCCACTACCGCGATATAAATCGGCAAGCCCCCGAAGTCGTTCATTTCCAGCTTGATGCTGGACTCGGAGCCTTGAACCAGAGAAAGCGTAATGTCGTTGGACACCACTTCGTCCAACGCCTGAAAAGCCGTGAAGAGGCGATCGATATTCCAGTTAGTACCTGCGCTCATGAAATTCTCCGACATGAATGAGCCAGCCAGAATCGGCTGGCGAAGCTGTTTCTCCATCTGCTTGAGCAGGCTTCGGTTTTCGGGAAGCACCCAAGTCTCGTGTTTCACATAACCGGCGGCCGCCAAGCCCGCGCGCATCTGCTTCATGTAAAAGCTCGATGGCTTTTTCGCAGGCGATTTCAAGCGCTCTCCCTTGCGGCTTGTTGAATCGGTATCGGGCCCTGCTGGCGGGCTCGATGGAGAGCTGCTTTTCATTGTACTGACCTCGTTGTGAAAAACTCACGCGTGAGAAAATCTACAGGTAATGTTCGGCATGCTCAATAGCTCACGCGTGAGATTTTTTACCTGGCGTTTGCGCCCCAGCCGAAAGCCCCCCTTGGCCAAGGTTGACACGACTGCATCGCAATCTGATGAACGGTTATGCGGCGCTGACAGCGCCTCAACACGTCGCTTGCCGCGCTCTAGGATAAGCCTGCACTGAATGGCGCGCTTTTTTTGCAGGGGCCGGCACTACGCCCTGAATGTTCCACATTAGCCGTGGCGTTGTGAATTGTTGTGAAGGCTGGGCTAGTCGGCTAATTCATCATGCTAAGTTGCGTGACAGTGTTATTGGCAGCACTCATGCACAGCGGCCGCGCCACTAAGGCCGCCCTCTTGTTATTCAATAAACAGCCTCGGGTAGTTATCCAGGAAGTTGGGCGCCCCTGCGCGTCTTAAAAGACGCCGGGGCACTAATTACATCAGGAGAAGAACCATGGTAGCGAAGGTAGAAACGACCCCAAAGGACGCCGCGGTCACCCCTAAAAGCTCCGTCGCTGCCTGGGAAAAATCCGTCAAAAAAGCCTCTGCGCCCAAGGATGAGTTGGGCAAGGGCCAGAAACGCCCTGAGGGTGATACCCGCTCGGCCCAGCAAATCATTGATGACACGCCGCTGCTCGCCCAACTGGGCAATCAAAGTGGGGTCAAGGACAACCTTAAAAAGCAGGTCGGCGATTTTGAGAAGGACGCGGACGCGGCCTATCGCGCCTCCAAAGTGCTCGAACATGTCGAGTACATCGATGAGAGTGGCAAGTTGACTGCTGGCGAAAATGTCGGCAACAACAGCATCGACGGGTTCACCAAGGACGGCGACGCTCGGCACGGCACCGAGGCCGGCCGCCTGCAGGATTTCGGCAAGTACGGCTATTCGAGCCTGCGCGGCGAGGTGGTGAAGTCGGACTTGGGCGACCAGCAGAAGCGCCCCGACGGTGATACGCGCTCGGCCAAGGAGATTATCGACGCCACACCGCTGCTGAAAAACCTCGGTAACCAGAGCGATGTGAAGGAGAACCTCAAGAAACAGGTGGGGGATTTCGACCACGATGCCGACGCCGCGTACCGCGCCACCCAGGTGCTGGAGCACGTGGTCAGTATCGATGAAAACGGCAAGTTGCTGACCGGTTATGACGCCCGCAACAAAGACAACGACAGCATTGATGGCTTCACCAAAGACAAAGAAGCCCGCCACGGCACCGAGGCCGGCCGCTTGCAGGATTTCGGCAAGTACGGCTACTCAAGCCTCAAGGGTGACCTGATGCACGTCAAAGACGCGACCCATACCGACAAGGCCGCGCCACCCGATGAGCCGCAGGACGTGCAGGCCCTGCGCGACACCTACAACATCCCCACCTTCGGCGCCGAAGGGTTAATGGACATGGAGTTGCCCAACGACAAGACCGTGGGCGGCCAGACGGCCGAGAACTTTGTGCAGGGCATTCGCGATGACATCAAGAGCGGCAAGCTGAGCGAAGACTCGGATGAAGCCAAGATCGTCAAGCTGATGGACGCCCAGGCCGCACTGGACAGTGGCTACGACCTGTACGGCTATGCCGAGAGCATCAACCTGGGCAGCGGCACTTACCGGGAAACGGACAAGACCCCGACCAAGCTCAACGGCAACGACGTGAAGGAGATGGTCGACGAAGACAAACTCGCCAAAGAAATTTCCACGTTGATGGGCAAGGAAGGGATTAAAGATCGTTACGACGCCGAACTAAAGAAAAGTGTCGGTAGTTTGTCGCAAGACCGCTTGAATGAAGTGCGCGAACAAGTGTTCCCGGCGCTGTTTAAAGATGGCAGCCGTGATGCCAACTTGAACTTCGAAGAATATGTAATCGCCATGAATGACTCGGGCGATCCGAAAAAATCGGAAATGGCCGAGTTGGACGTGGACCGCTATTTCGAGTCGCTGCGCATTCTCGAACCGGACAGCTTCACCGCGCGCCGTCAGACCTTCGACCAGAACATGATGACGCACCAACTCAACACCTACATGGAAAACCCCGACAAGGTCTCGCCGGAGAATGCCGAAAGTGGGCTGAAGGCCTCGTTCACCATGATCAAGGGCGGCATCAACGCCGCCCTGGGTGGGCTGGACAAGGGCGACAAAGCCTACGACATGTACAAAAAAATGAAGGATGAGATCGACATCCTCGACGGCCATATCAAAGGGCTGACCCCGGCAGAAAACAAACAGATCGCCGCGGCCATTCGTCTGGCGGCTGCCAGCGGCGACCCGAAAGCCATCGACAAGGTGGTCGACACCCAATTGAAGGGCCTGGGCGCCAATCGCGAAGCGGCGGCCGGTTCCTTGAAGACGGTACTGCACACCGCCAGCTCCACCGGCGGGCTGAGTGCGATGGCGGGCACCATGAACCTGGTCAGCGGCGCCCTGCAACTCGCCAATGGCGGCGGCAACATGACCGACGACCAGAAAATCGCCGCCGCGAAAGACCTGGTCGCCGGCTTGAGCTTTACCAACGACTTCCTCAAGTTCGGCTCGAACATTGTGGAAACCCTGGGTGGCACTAAAACCTATGACCCTGCCGTGGACAAAGACGGCAAAGGCCCGCCTAAAATCAAAGCCACCGAATGGCTAGGCCTGATCGATGAGAACCTGCCGGATATCTGGGGCAAGAAAGCCACCGAACAATCTGACGCGCTGGCCGCATCCATCAGCAGCCGCGTCAAAGAGTCTTCCGAAACCCTCAAGCAGCTCGACGTGGGCAACCTGTCGGCCGATGAGGTCAAGGAGTATGACAACGCCGCCAAATCCCTTGGCGAACACATGGGCGTCAAGGACATTCCCGGCAAAGGCGCCCCGGCTTCGAAATCTGAAATTGCGATCGCCTCCGGGCGCTCGTTCCTGCGCTTTATGGGCGGCGCCGGCCTGGATTTGACCGGCGGCGTGATGGACATCGTTTCCGGCGCGCGCAAACTGAAAAACGCCAAGACCGCACTGGAAAAAACCGACGCTGCCTTCACGCTGGGCGGCGGTGCGTCCGGCACCGGTATGGCGATTGCCAATACCATCGCGATGTTCGCCCCCAAAGGCGCGCACCTGGCCGGCAAACTGGCCGGTGATGTGGCCGCGACGGTTATTCGCGGGCTCGCCATCGGTGCCCGTGTGGCGGGCCCGATTTTCGCCGTGGCCGGGGTGATCTTCGGGGTCGCAGGCACCCTGATCGCCGAAGCGGTCGAGCATGCCAAGCTGCAAAAGCTCACCGATTCCCAGGGCAAGTTCTTCAAGGACCTCGCCGCTGCCGGCGTAACCAAGGACGACTGGGGCGACAAGCTCGAATACGCGCGTTATGCCACCTATATGTATGGCGGCCGTGACACGCCGGACGACAAGTCGATGTTCGAGTACCAGTCGGACGAGTGGAAACACTTCAAGGAAACCGAAGACAAAAAAGGCAGCTCCCTGGCGCGGCTGGCGCCCTACCTGCACAAAGACAGTGACCCCGACAGCAAGAACCTGTGGGAAAAATTCCTGGCAGGTGGGACCAGCTCCAGCGGGCCACATGGCAGTGAGCGGCATACTGATGATTGGCGGCCTTGGGGCAGCACGGACATGGACACAGGGAGCAAGCACACGGCCTGATGTTGCGTAGGCATTTTTCAGGCAAGCCCCTGCTGTTCTGTTAAGTGCAGATCCCGGTGGGAGCGGGCTTGCTCGCGAAAGCGGTGGTTCAGTCAACCTCAATGTTTGCTGGGCCGACGTCTTCGCGAGCAAGCCCGCTCCCACCTTGGATCGTTGCTGCTTTGAGTATTGGGTTCGCTTAACCGGGCGGCCCTTGACTCTCCCCTATACGGCACACCCTACCCTGAACGCTTCGACGCTCAGGACCTCACCCCATGCACCAACGCATCCTGGTCATCCTCGGCCACCCTTCCACCACGAGCCTGTGTTCAGCCTTGGCCGAAGCCTACATCCACAGCGCAAAAGTCGCCGGTCACCAGGTACGCGTGCTATCCCTGGGCGATCTGACTTTCGACCCCATTCTTCACCACGGCTACACGCAGATCCAGGCGTTGGAGCCCGATTTGCTCAGCGCCCAGTCCGACATCCTCTGGGCCACCCACCTGGCTTTCGTTTTCCCGATCTGGTGGGGCGGTATTCCGGCGGTGTTGAAGGGGTTTATCGACCGTATTTTCCTACCCGGCTTTGCCTTTAAATACCGCGAAGGCAAGTTGTTTCCTGACAAGCTGCTGCTCGGCCGAACCGCGCACTTGTTGGTGACCCTGGACACGCCGCCGTGGTATTACCGCTGGTTCTACCGCATGCCGGGCATTCATCAACTGCGCAGCGCGACCCTGGCGTTTTGCGGCATCCGGCCGACCAAGACGTTGCTGTTCGGGCCGGTGCTGGGATCTACGCCAGCGCACCGCGCAAAGTGGCTGACACAGGCGGGCGGACTAATGGGAAAAGGGAGTTTTCATGTACATCGGCAAAGCCGCGCAGTTATCGGGCACGACCATCAAGGCGATTCGTCACTATGAGGCGATAGGCCTGTTGCCAGTACCGCAGCGGGAGGGGCGCTATCGGGTCTATTCCGCGCACAGTGTCGAGCTGTTGGCATTGATCAAGTGCGCCCAGCAGTTGGGTTTCAAGCTCAAGGAGTTGCAGGGGATTTTGCACGGGCACCAAGGCGATGCCCTGCCTTGGGCACGGGCAGAGCAGGCCATCGCCAGTAAGAAGCGCGAACTGGCCGGACAGATTGCCGGGTTGCAGCAGATGCAGGCGGGGTTGATCGCGTTTGAAGCACAGCTTAAGGACGCGCAGGGGCAGTGTTATTTAACCGCTGACAGTGACTGACTTTCCCGGACGACGCCGCCGTCTGGCTCGGTGTCTGGTGGACGATGAGCCGAATAGGATGCACAATCGGCTCAAAAAATGAGCCGAATAACGTTTTTATTCGGCTCACGCACCCAGGCATGCCCCATGGATCATCCGTACTGGATCTGGCAACACACCGATTGGCCCCACTTTCATTGGCAGCCCGGACAGCTGGCGGTCTTGCTGCGCGAGTGCGGGCAAGCCCAAGGCAAGCTGCTGGGCATGCTTGGCTCCGTCAGCCAGACAGTCAGTGCGCAGAATGAGCTGGATGCGTTGCTGCAAAATATTCTGACCTCCTCGGCAATCGAGGGCGAGCAGCTGAATGTCGGCTCCGTGCGTTCCTCTCTGGCGCGGCGCTTGGGCCTGGAGGCGATGCAGGACGACCAGGTGAGTCGACGCAGTGAAGGCCTCGCCGAACTGATGATGGACGCCACCGAGCAATTCGCGCAGCCGTTCACTCTTACGCGCTTATTGAATTGGCATCACTGGGTGTTCCCCACCCCGGAAGCTGGCTTTGCCCCACGTGCGCTCAATGTCGGCGCACTGAGGGGAGATGAGTCCATGCAGGTGGTGTCGGGGCGACTTGATCGGCCAACGGTCCATTTCGAGGCGCCACCGCGCCGAGGCCTGGAGCAAGGGCTGGGTGATTTTCTCGAATGGTTCGAAACCAGCCGCAACCAGCCAGAGCTGGACCCGCTGATCCGCGCTGGCGTCGCGCACTTCTGGTTTGTCACGCTGCATCCGTTCGATGACGGCAATGGTCGCCTGACCCGCGCAATCACTGATTTGGCATTGGCCCAGGGCGACCATCAGGCCATCCGTTTTTATGCCATGTCAGCCAGCATCCTCGAGGACCGCGCCGGTTACTACAGCGCGCTGGAGTCCAGCCAGAAGGCCACACTGGATATCACTGATTGGCTGGCGTGGTTTTTGAAAACCCTGTTGCGCAGCCTGCAGCAGGCGATGGCGCGAATAGAACGCGTCCTAGGCAAGCCCCGGTTCTGGCAGCAGCACCGCGACCTCTCGTTGTCCACCGAACAGATCAAGGTACTCAACCGCCTGCTCGACGGCGATGAAAAGGGCTTCGAACACGGCATCAGCGCCGCGCAGTACCAGGCCGTGGCGAAGGCGTCCAAGGCTACTGCAACCCGCCATCTGGCTGATCTGCTGGAAAAAAACTGCCTGGTCCGCTTGCCCGGCGGAGGCCGTAGTACGCGTTATCAAATCAATGGCCGAGACGACTGAAGCGCCCCCACTCATTTGCCCGCTCATTTGCCCAGAATCCCCATGTCTGCTAGTGTCGCGCCGGTTTACCGTCTACCGGAATAGCCGCCATGGCCCGCAAAAAAGTTGCACTCGATTTCGAACAATCCCTCGCCGACCTGCAAACCCTGGTCGAGCGTCTGGAGAACGGCGAGTTGTCGCTGGAGGACTCGCTGACGGCGTTTGAGCAAGGTATCGGCCTGACCCGCGACTGCCAGAGCGCCTTGGCGCAGGCGGAGCAGAAGGTCCAGGTGCTGCTGGAACGTGACGGGGAGTTGGCCGAAGAACCTTTCGATGCGGAACAGCCGGAATGATCGACGCGTATCAGGCCAGTAGCCAAGCCCGGGTCAATGCGGCGCTCGAGCCCTTGTTTGTTGCGCCAAGCCCGGAAATGAACCGCCTCTATGCTGCCATGCGCTACAGCGTGATGAATGGTGGCAAGCGTGTGCGCCCGTTGCTGGCGTATGCCGCGTGTGAAGCCCTGGGCGCGCCTGCCGAGCAGGCCAATGGCGCGGCGTGTGCGGTCGAGCTGATTCACGCCTACTCCCTGGTGCATGACGATTTGCCGGCGATGGACGACGATGACTTGCGTCGCGGCCAGCCGACCACCCACAAAGCTTTTGATGAAGCCTATGCGATCCTCGCCGGTGACGGCTTGCAGAGCCTGGCGTTCAGCGCCTTGCTGGACCCGCGCCTGAACAGCGTGAATGCCGAGATCAGCCTGCGCATGGTCACGGCACTTGCGGTGGCCGCAGGCCCGGCCGGCATGGTCGGCGGGCAAGCGATCGACATGGGTTCGGTCAGCCTCAAGCTGGACCAGCAAGCCCTTGAACACATGCACCGCCACAAGACCGGTGCACTGATCGAAGCCGCCGTGCACCTCGGCGCCCTGGCCAGCGGTCGGGCCGACGCTGCGCAGTTGGCGTCCTTGCAGACCTATTCCCAAGCCATCGGCCTGGCCTTCCAGGTGCAAGACGACATTCTCGACGTCGAAAGTGACACCGCGACCCTCGGCAAGCGCCAAGGTGCGGATGCCGCACGCGATAAACCGACATATCCGGCCCTGCTCGGCCTCGAAGCCGCCAAGGCGTATGCCCTGGAACTGCGTGACCAGGCCCTGAATGCCCTGCGACCTTTCGACGCGGCGGCCGAGCCACTTCGCGACCTGGCGCGGTATATCGTCGAACGCCGCCACTGATAACGCGGGCTATTAGCGCCGCATATCAGCCAAGTTCGGCGCTCTGCGTGGGCAGTTTGCACGGCTTGAGGTAAACTGCCGCCTCTTCTATACCTATAACGATTCGCCTGATGCCCACGACGTTCCAAGAGATTCCCCGCAAGCGCCCGTCCACGCCCCTGCTCGACCGTGCTGCCACGCCGGACGGCCTGCGTCGACTGGGTGAAGCCGAGCTGGAAACCCTGGCCGATGAGTTGCGCCTGGAATTGCTCTACACGGTCGGTCAGACCGGTGGGCATTTCGGTGCAGGGCTGGGCGTTATCGAGCTGACCATCGCCTTGCATTACGTGTTCGACACCCCGGACGACCGGCTGGTGTGGGACGTGGGCCATCAGGCGTATCCGCATAAAATCCTCACTGGCCGTCGCGAGCGCATGGGCACCCTGCGTCAGAAGGACGGCCTGGCCGCCTTCCCGCGTCGCGCCGAAAGCGAGTACGACACCTTTGGCGTCGGCCACTCCAGCACCTCCATCAGTGCGGCGCTGGGCATGGCGATTGCCGCCCGCCTGCAAGGCAGCGACCGCAAGGCGATTGCCGTGATTGGCGATGGCGCGCTGACCGCCGGCATGGCGTTCGAAGCGCTGAACCATGCGCCGGAAGTGAACGCCAACATGTTGGTGATCCTTAACGACAACGACATGTCGATCTCGCGCAACGTCGGTGGCCTGTCCAACTACCTGGCAAAAATCCTCTCCAGCCGCACCTACGCCAGCATGCGCGAAGGCAGCAAGAAGGTGCTCTCGCGCCTGCCCGGCGCGTGGGAAATTGCCCGGCGTACCGAAGAATATGCCAAGGGCATGCTGGTGCCTGGCACCCTGTTCGAAGAACTGGGCTGGAACTACATTGGCCCGATCGACGGCCATGACCTGCCGACCCTGATCGCCACGCTGCGCAACATGCGTGACCTCAAGGGCCCGCAATTCCTGCACATCGTCACCAAAAAAGGCAAAGGCTTCGCCCCGGCGGAAGTCGACCCGATTGGTTACCACGCGATCACCAAGCTCGAGCCTGTGGACGCTCCCGCCGCCGCGCCGAAAAAGGCCAGCGGGCCGAAGTATTCCGGCGTATTTGGCGAATGGCTGTGCGACATGGCCGCCGCCGACCCACGCCTGGTGGGGATTACCCCGGCGATGAAGGAAGGCTCCGACCTGGTGGCGTTCAGCGAGCGTTTCCCGCTGCGCTATTTCGACGTGGCGATTGCCGAGCAGCACGCCGTGACGTTTGCGGCCGGTATGGCCTGCGAAGGCGCGAAACCGGTGGTGGCGATCTACTCCACGTTCCTGCAACGCGGCTATGACCAGCTCGTTCATGATGTGGCGGTGCAGAATCTCGACGTGCTGTTCGCCATCGACCGCGCAGGCTTGGTCGGCGAAGACGGCCCGACCCACGCCGGCAGTTTTGATTTGTCCTACTTGCGCTGCATTCCCGGCATGCTGGTGATGACGCCGAGCGACGAGAACGAACTGCGCAAGATGCTCAGCACCGGTCACGTGTACAACGGCCCGGCCGCCGTGCGTTACCCACGCGGCAACGGCCCGAATGCGCTGATCGAAAAAGACCTTGAGCCGATTGAAATCGGCAAGGGCATTGTTCGCCGCCAGGGCAGCAAGACCGCATTCCTGGTGTTTGGCGTGCAATTGGCCGAAGCCCTCAAAGTCGCCGAGAAGATCGACGCCACCGTGGTCGACATGCGCTTCGTCAAACCGCTGGACGAAGCCCTCGTGCGCGAAATCGCCGCGAGCCATGAGCTGCTGGTGACGGTCGAAGAAAACGCCATCATGGGCGGCGCCGGTGCGGCGGTCAGTGAGTTCCTGGCGCGGGAGAATATCCTCAAGTCGGTGCTGCACCTGGGCTTGCCGGACGTGTACGTCGAACATGCCAAGCCGGCGCAGATGCTTGCCGAATGCGGGCTGGACGAGGCCGGGATTGAAGCCTCGGTGCGCGAACGCATGGCACTGCTCGGCCTGTAACCCGACCTCCCGGTGAAAACCGGGCCAACCTGTGGGAGCGAGCTTGCTCGCGAATGCGGGGTATCAGTCAACCGAGAGGTTGAAGGTGCCGCCGCATTCGCGAGCGAGCCCGCTCCCACATTGGTTTTATGCCATTTTCAAATGCCAGGGACAGCCCATGACCCGCTTTCGCTTTGCCCTGCCCTTGCTGCTGCTCCCCAGCACTGACTTGCTCGCCGATGCCTTCGAGCGCGACGACGCGCTTAAACTCCCGGACGTCGTGATCAGCGCCAACCGTCAGGTGCAGGCCCGCAATGACAGCAGTGCGGCCAACACCGTGTTCACCCGCGATGACATTGACCGCCTGCAACCGACCAGCGTGACCGACCTGCTCAGCCGCGTACCCGGCGTGCAAGTGGCGCGCACCGGTGGCCGTGGCAGCCTGCCGGGGATCTACATTCGCGGCACCAAATCCGCGCAAAGCCTGGTGCTGGTCGATGGCCAACGTATCGCCAATACCACCTCCGGTGACAGCGGGTTGCAGTACCTGAACGTCGATCAGATTGAACGCGTGGAAGTGCTGCGCGGCTCACGTTCGGTGATCTACGGCAGCGATGCAATCGGCGGGGTGATCCAGATATTTACCCGGCGTAATGCCGAACAAGGCCTGCAGCCGCGCCTGAAGCTGGGGTTTGGCAGCCACCAGACGTGGGAGCGTAGCCTTGGCCTCTCCGGCGGTGACGAGCACACACGCTTCAACCTGGGGGCGAGCCTGGATGAAACGGCGGGGATCAACGCCTCCCACGCGTCGTTTGCCAGCGATGGCGACCGTGATGCCTATCGCAATCAATCGATTAGCCTGAACCTCAGCCACGCCATCAACGATGCGCTGGAAGTGGGCTTCAACCTGCTGGATAACCGTGGCAAGTCAGAGTACGACAACAGCTTCGGCCGCTACGACGCCGCCAGCGGGCAAAGTGTCGGGCAAAAACCCTACACCGACTACACCGTGAGCAGCGCCAGTGGCTATGTCGACGCCAAGCTCAATGAGCGCTGGCAGTCGCGCCTGGAGCTGGGCCACAGCGAAAACCGCGACACCAAGCGCGATAAGCTCAGCGCTGATTTCAGTGTATTCAACACCTATCGCGATTCGCTCAACTGGCAGAACGACCTGACGCTCGATGATCAGAACAGCCTGATTCTCGGCGGTGACGGGTACGAAGATCGCTTCAACGGCAGCACCGCCTTTACCGAAAACAGCCGCTGGAACCGTGCCGCCTTTGTGCAGCATCGCTTCCATAGCGAGCGGTTCTCCACGGAACTGGGCCTGCGGCGCGACCAGAACCAGCAGTTTGGCAGCCAGAACAGTTGGAGCGGCACCCTTACCGTGCCGATCAACCCTGACAATGACGTGCTGCTGAGCTACAGCGAAGGCTTCCGCGCGCCGACCTTCAACGACCTTTATTACCCTGACACCCAGTACAGCAACCCCAACCTGCAGCCCGAGACCTCGAAGAGCTACGAGCTGCAATGGCGCAGCCAACTGAGTGACAGCACACGCGTAGAGGCCTCGCTGTATCGCACCGACTTAAGCAACGCGATCATCCTCGACAGCACCAGCAAGCCGCAAAACGTGGCGTCGGCGCGTATCAATGGCGTTGAAGCGGCGCTCAAGCAAGAGCTGTTCGGCTGGCAGGGCAACCTGGGGGTTTCGATCATCGACCCGCGTGACCGCGATACCGGCCACACGTTGGCCCGCCGTGCGCGCCGCACGCTGAACGTGGATTTGGATCGACAATTCGATCAGTTGAGCGTCGGCGCCAGCTGGCAAGCGATCAGCAGCAGTTACGACGATGAAGACAATCGTAATCGCCTGGGCGGTTACGCGTTGTTGGGGCTGCGCAGCAGTTGGGCGTTGAGCCGCGAGGTGTTGCTGTCGATCAAGGTGGATAACGTGCTAGACAAGACCTATGCCAGGGCGATGTACAGCTACCAGGACCTCAATTTCCAGAACAATCAGCATTATCGCGAAGAAGGCCGGGCATGGATGTTCGGGGTCACCTGGACGCCAATGTTTTAGCCATACATTGAATCTCGATGGACCTGGCGCAGTAGCGGAAAAAACCGTGTTCCAAGGCAAGCAGTCAGAAGACGCACGCAAACGCCACAAGCCGTCTGATGGACGATGCTTGCGAACACACGCTCGATCAAGACTCAGCCTTGCCGCAGAAATTTTCTGCCGGACACTGGGTTCTGTTAATACCCAATTGCCTACAGGTGACCGATCGCGGGCGCTCAGCCGCGGTGCGCGCGCACACCAGCGCGATGGCGGTAACACGCCATCAACGCTGAGGGATTCTGTTGATGCGCGCATTGGATGCAAGGCTGCCGTCTGCCAGCGCTGCGCTGCAGGTTGAATACCCCCAGGCGTTAGCCCAACCCTGCGAGGTGAACGACACAAAGTAATCCGCTTTTTTCCCGTCACGTGCCAATGCGTAATCGAAGCACTGTGCCGTGCCGCCACGGATAGCGGTGATTTTCGTGGGTGCCTGAATGTTCAGCATGTCCTGCTGGGTGCTGTCCATCGACGAAGAGCGGTCCACCACAGGATGAGCACCGAATGTCCTGAGCGCGGTGATCCGTTGGGAGAGATCGCACCCGCTGATTAACGCCAATGTGAGGGCCATACCTGCCAACGCCAAAAAGTAACGCATGATGTGTCCTTAAGCTGCTTGATCAACCCGAGTGGGCAGGCAGCGAAACTAACATCGTGGCTCATGCAGTTCTGGCGGCAACGTCCGGCATTCATGACAGATCAATCCGAACGTATAAGGCGAAACTACGATGGTTAATCAGCGCTCGGGCGCGATTGACTGGCAGAGCTTCGCAATAGCCTCGACCATCTGCCCACTCGGCCGCTCCAGCCCCTTATCCGGCACAATCTGCAACCGAGCGTCGGCCACTGCGGCGATTTGGGGCCAAGCCTTCCAGGCGTCGAGTTGTGCCTGATCGGCGGCCAGAATCAGCTGCGGGTTGCGCTGCAACACCGACTCGACGCTGACCTGCGGCGCCGGCAGCTTGAGGTCGGCAAACACATTGCGTGCCCCGCAGACCGCCAGGGCATCGCTGATGATCTGCCCGCCGCCGACGGTGTATAGCGGCTGATTCCACACTTGGTAAAACACTCGCAACGGCTCGGTACGCTGATAGCGCTGGCGCAGCTCGACCAGACGCTGGCGCAACTGCGCGGCTAACTGCCGGCCAGCCTCCTCGCGGCCCACTTGTTGAGCAATCGCCTGGATCTGGGTGGTCAGTTGTTCAAGGCTGTGAGGTTCAGCGACGTACACGGGGATATTCAGGCGCAGCAACTGCTCGCGCTGTGCCGGGCCAATGCTGCCGGGCCATAACAGAATAAGGTCGGGCTTGAGGCTGAGCAGGCGCTCCATGTTCAGTTGCCCGTAATGCCCCACCGACGGCACGTTCGCCAACGCCGCCGGCCGGTCGCCGCCATCGAGCACGCCAACCAGTAAGTCGGCAGCGCCCAGTTCAAGCACAATTTCAGAGAGCGACGGCGCCAGGCTGACCACCCGCTCGACCGCCAATGCCTGGGCACTGAAGACCAGCAGCAGGACCGCCAGCCAGTAACGCCTCATCCCAACTGACGCGGAATGCGATAGAGGTAAAACAGCACCAGCGTCGACAGCGCCAGCAGGCACAGCGGCACCGCCTCCAGGCCGACAAACACCGCTAACGCACCGATCCAGGCTGGCAGGGCAGCCACCAGCAACGCCGTTCGCCGACGTGCCGCGAGGGTGATCCAGGCAGCCGGTTCTTCGGGCGTGTCGAGGGCTTTGGAAGTGGCAATCAGCGCGTGTTTATAGCCATGGAAATAACGCAGGCTCAGAAACATCGAGGCCACGCCGGCAATAAAGAACGGCATGGCCAGTACGGGAAGCAGGGATTCGGCCTGACCAAACACCAGGTTGATGACAAACAACGGGAGCACTGCCAGGGCCAGGTACTGCCACCAGTTGAAGGACAGTCGGCGTTTTACCTGGCCACGGGTCACGCGCGGTCGACCTCGCCTTGATGCTCGTTACCCATCATGTGGTCGAGCTTGCTGGCTTTGGTGGCCAGGTAGAGTTTGTTATGCGGGTTTTGCCCGGTGTGCAGCGGCACACGCTCGGCCACGGTGATGCCCATGTCGGTCAAGGCTTTGACCTTACGCGGGTTGTTGGTCATCAGGCGCAGGGATTTCACCCCCAGATGTTCCAGCATCGGCAGGCAGATGCCGTAGTCACGTTGGTCGGCGGCGAAGCCCAGGCGCTCGTTGGCTTCGACAGTATCGGCGCCGCCGTCCTGCAGCTCGTAAGCCCGTATCTTGTTCATCAGGCCAATGCCACGGCCTTCCTGACGCAAGTACAGCAAGACGCCACGGCCTTCACGGGCAATCGCCCGCATGGCCGCTTCCAATTGCGATCCGCAGTCGCAGCGCTGGCTGAACAGCGCGTCGCCGGTCAGGCACTCGGAGTGCACGCGGCCGAGCACCGGCGCGCCGTCGGCGATGTCACCCAGGCTGAGCACAACGTGCTCGCGCCCGTTGGCCTCTTCGAGAAAGCCATTCATGGTGAACGTGGCAAAAGGGGTAGGCAGCTTGGAAGCAGCGACGAAAACGACGGGCACCGTGTGCTCCTGATTTCAGATTTCACAGAGGGCGTCATTGTAACAGCAGGTTCCTACGGACGCTTAAGCTGAATTATCGCTGATAAAGATCAATCGGTTCGATTGGCCTTCGTCCAGGTTCTATGCAGGTCAGAATGGATACGGCTGTTTCCAGCGCAGGAAAATCGGCTTCAGCTCGCCACTGTCGATCAAGGCCGCCATGCGCCGGTCATAGACGGCCATCAAGGCGCGCCCGCGCTCAGTGTCGGCGAAGCCTACATAGAGCGGCAGCTCGGCAATATGAGTGAGCTTGAATTGCGACGGCTCATCCGACTGACTCAGCACGAGGTTGGCTTCGGTAAGGGAGTCGATATAGAAGTCGACGCGAGCGTGTTGCAGCATCGGCAGGATGCTGTCACGGCGCTCGATCTGGTTGAAGCGGTGCAGGTTCGGCAAGTACGCCTCGTACTTATAGCCGCGCACCCACGCCAAGCGGTAATTGCCCAGGGTGGCGAGGCTCGGCGTCGGCGCCGTTGCCAAGCCGAGTGCGTAGATGTGGTCGGCGTCGAAGTGCCAGTGCGGGTACAACACGCCGCTGGCTTCATCGCGATAGGCGCCCACCCAGCCGTCCACCTCACCCCGCTGGGCCAGCCCGATCGAGCGGGTATAGGGCACGGTGCGGGTTTGCACGGTGATGTCGGCCGGTTCGAAGACCTGACGCAAGACATCCCAGGCCAGACCACTGCCATCTTTGTTGGTGTAGTTGCTCCATTCCTCGCTGGCCAGCACCACCTTGCCAGGGACGGGGGCTTCATCTGCCAGCACCAGCGACGCGGCACACATCATGATCAGCAGCCAGCGGCGCACAACCATGGTGACAACCTCCTACACCGTGATAACGGTATAGAGGGTAGCGCATGCTCGTGGGCTTACGGCGCCTCGTGAAAATGTTGATAGCCGCGCACGACCGGGGTGATGTCTTGCCCAGTGGCGTCGAGCAGCGTCACGCCCTGCCCTGCCTCGACCCGGCCGATCACATGGATCGGCCAGCCGTTCGCCAACAAGGGTGCCAACTCGGCGCGGGGCAAGGTGAAGGCCAGCACGTAGTCGTCGCCCCCACTCAGCGCGGCAACACGGGCTTCATCATCACCGACAAACGCCAGCAACGCCGCGGACAGCGGCAACGCCTGACGCTCAACCAGCAGGCTGACAGCCGACGCCTTGGCGATATGCCCGCAATCGGCCAACAAGCCGTCGGAAATATCCATGGCCGATGTCGCCTTGCCGCGAAGCGCCAGGCCGAGTGCCAACTGCGGTTGCGGTGACCAGTAATGGGCGAGCAACGGCTCAGCGATGGCGGCGTCAGCCGTACGTTGCCCCAGCACCAACGGCAAGGCGCCAGCGGCATTGCCAAGTTCACCACCCACACACAGCAGGTCACCCGGCTGTGCACCGTTGCGCGTCAATGCCTGCCCGGCCGGCACTCGACCAAACACCGTCAGGGTCAGGCTCAGCGGCCCGCGCGTGGTGTCGCCGCCCACCAGGCCCACACCGCAGCTTTGCGCCATGGCATTCAAACCCTGGGCATAGCGTTGCAGCCAATCGGCATCAACCGTCGGGGTGGTAAGGGCAAGGGTAAACGCGAGGGGATGGGCGCCCATGGCGGCCAGGTCGCTCACTGCCACGGCCAGCGAGCGCTGGCCGAGCAGGAACGGGTCACACGGGTCGGCAAAGTGCACGCCGGCCACTAAGGTATCGGTGGAGATTGCCAAATGCTCCCCGGCGGGGAGCGCCAGCAAGGCGCAGTCGTCGCCGATCCCCAGGGCAATACCTTCACCGCCCTGCGCACACGGCGCGGCGGCGAAGTACTTGCGGATCAGCTCGAACTCACCCATCAATGTGCCCTGCCTCACCACTGCGGTTCCTTTTTGGCGGCGTCTGTTGCCGCCATACTGCGTTGCCGCTCCTCCCCATAGCACGCTATGAGTCGTCGCGGCGCCTTGTCTGGCAGCAACAGCCACTCACCAAAACAGGAACGCATTGGTAAGGCAAGGCACAGGAACTCAAGCGCAACTTAGCGCTTGTGTTCCTTCACTTCGGCTTCGCGCAGGCGCGGGGCCAGCTTGTCGAGCACGCCGTTGACGAACTTGTGGCCGTCGGTCGAACCGTAGACTTTCGCCAGCTCGATACCTTCGTTGATGACCACGCGGTACGGCACGTCGACGCGCTTGAGCAGCTCCCAGGTCGACAGGCGCATCACGCACAGTTCAACCGGGTCCAGCTCTTCGATGGTCAGGTCCAGGCATGGCGCCAGTGCCGTGTCGATCTCGGTCAGGTTGGCATGCACACCGTGCAGGATGTCGTGGAAGTAGCTCTGATCGGCAAACGTGAAGTCGTTATCGACGCGAAACTGCGCTTCGATTTCGTTCAGCGAAGCGCCCGCCAGCAAACGCTGGTACAGCGCCTGGGTGGCGAGTTGACGTGCTTTACGTCGTTTCTCGCTTTTGGATGGCTTGCCGGCATCCGCAGGGCGTGGGTCCTGAGGGTTGAACTGATCGCTCTCGTCAGAAATCACTTGGCCTCCAACTGCGACAGCAGGCTGACCATTTCCAGCGCGGACAGGGCTGCTTCAGCGCCTTTGTTACCGGCCTTGGTGCCGGAACGCTCGATGGCTTGCTCGATGGAATCGACGGTCAGTACGCCGAAAGCGACTGGCACGCCGAACTCCATGGACACCTGGGCCAGGCCCTTGGTGCATTCGCCCGCCACGTATTCGAAATGCGGAGTACCGCCACGAATGACCGCGCCCAGGGCGATGATCGCCGCGTACTCACCCTGTTGGGCAACTTTTTGCGCAACCAGAGGAATTTCGAAGGCGCCAGGGGCACGGATGAGGGTGATATCGCTCTCGCTCACACCGTGGCGAACCAGGGCGTCAACGGCACCGCTTACCAGGCTTTCAACCACGAAGCTGTTGAAGCGGCCAACTACCAGGGCATAGCGGCCTTTGGGGGCGATGAAGGTACCTTCGATGGTCTTCAGGGTCATTCGACAAATCTCTTAAAGAGCCGGGACGCGAAAAGTGCGTCCCTCAGTGATGATTTAACCGCGAACAAGGGGCAAAAATAGCCGGCCGTTATTCGGAGGGCACGTATTCTACAACTTCCAGGTCGAAACCGGATATCGCATTAAATTTCATCGGTGCACTCATCAAGCGCATTTTGCGTACACCCAGGTCGCGAAGGATCTGCGAACCGGCACCGACGATGCTGTAGGTGGTCGGCGTTTTGACCTGCGTGTTCTCGGCGGTTTCGCGAATATGCGCGAGCAACACGTCGCCATCCACCGGGTTACCCAACAGCAACACCACACCGCTGCCTGCCGCGGAGACCGCCGCCATGGCGGCGCGCAGGCTCCAGCGGCCGGGCTGCTTGACCATCAGCAGGTCGCGCAGCGGGTCCATGTTGTGCACGCGCACCAGGGTCGGTTCGTCGGCGCAAATGGTGCCCAGGGTCAGGGCCATGTGCACGTCGCCTTCCACTGAATCACGGTAGGTCACCAAATTGAATTGGCCCAGTTCGCTGTCCAGCGGCTGCTCGGCAATCCGCTGAACGGTACGTTCGTGGATCATGCGGTAGTGAATCAGGTCGGCAATGGTGCCGATCTTGATGTTGTGTTCGGCGGCAAAGGCTTCGAGTTCAGCGCGACGGGCCATGGTGCCGTCGTCGTTCATCACTTCGCAGATCACGCCGCTCGGCTCGAAACCGGCCATGCGCGCCAGGTCGCAGGCAGCTTCGGTGTGGCCGGCGCGAGCGAGGGTGCCGCCCGGTTGGGCCATCAGCGGGAAAATGTGGCCGGGGCTGACGATGTCTTCCGCCTTGGCGTCTTTGGCGGCGGCGGCTTGCACCGTGCGTGCGCGGTCTGCGGCAGAAATACCGGTGGTAACGCCGGTGGTCGCTTCAATGGACACGGTGAACTTGGTGCCGAAACCCGACCCGTTGCGCGGCGCCATCAAGGGCAGCTTGAGCAATTCGCAACGCTCGCGGCTCATGGGCATGCAGATCAGCCCACGGGCGTGCTTGGCCATGAAGTTGATGTGCTCAGCCTTGCAGGCCTCGGCGGCCATGATGATATCGCCTTCGTTCTCGCGATCTTCGTCATCCATCAGGATGACCATCTTGCCTTGGCGGATGTCTTCAACCAGTTCTTCGATGCTATTGAGCGCCACGCGGCACCCCCTTGGTCAGGATTTCAGGTAGCCGTTAGCGGCCAGAAAACTTTCAGTGATGTTACTCCCGGTTGGCTCTGCGGCCTTATCGCCCAACAACAAGCGCTCCAGGTAACGGGCAAGCAAGTCGACTTCCAGGTTCACCCGGCGACCTGGCTGGTATGACGCCATGATGGTTTCGCTCAGGGTGTGGGGAATGATGGTCAGTTCAAATTCGGCGCCATTCACGGCGTTCACGGTCAGGCTGGTGCCGTCGACGGTGATCGAGCCTTTGTGGGCGATGTACTTGGCCAGCTCTTTGGGCGCACGGATGCGGAATTCCACGGCACGTGCGTTTTCGCTGCGCGCCACCACCTCGCCGACGCCGTCGACGTGACCGCTGACCAGGTGGCCACCGAGTCGGGTGGTTGGGGTCAGCGCCTTTTCGAGGTTGACCGGGCTGCCGGCTTTGAGGTCGTTCATCGCGGTGCAGTCCAGGGTTTCCCGGCTGACGTCGGCGGCAAAGCCATTGCCCGGCAGCTCGATGACGGTCAGGCACACGCCGCTGACGGCGATACTGTCGCCCAGCTTGACGTCGCCCAGGTCGAGCTTGCCGGTTTCAACCAGCAAGCGCACATCACCGCCTTTGGGGGTCATGGCGCGGATGCTGCCGATGGATTCGATAATGCCGGTGAACATGGCCTTCTCCTGGAAAACGGGACGGGCGCTTGAGCGCCCGGTCAGAATTATACGCTCGCTGCTGGAAGAGGGATGGCAGTGACTCGCCAGTCATCGCCTACAGCGCGCATTTCAGTGATCTTGAGTTGGGGGGCGTCGGCGAGTTTATCAAGCGGCCAGTCCAGCAAAGGGCGGGCGGCGGAGCCCAGAAACTTGCCGGCGACGAATATCACGTACTCGTCGACCAACCCCTGCTGGGCAAACGCCCCCGCCAGGCTTGGGCCGGCCTCGACCAACACGTCGTTGACACCCCTGGCCGCCAGCGCGACCAGCGCCGAGCGCAGGTCAACCTGACCGTCAACGCCTGGCACGACCAGGCATTCGGGCCCACGGGGGAACTGGTTCTCTGGGGTAACGCAGGTGATGACCAGCGCCGGGCCGGCCTTGAAGAATGGCGCGTTGAGCGGCACCCGCAGGCGGCCGTCGATCAGCACGCGCAATGGCGGGCGGGACATGGCCAGCGCAGTGGTGGCTTCGTCCAGGCCCAGTTCGGCGGCACGTACGGTCAGGCGGGCACCGTCGGCCAGCACCGTATCAGCACCGGTCAACACCACGCTGGCCTCGGCGCGCAGGCGCTGTACGGCGGCGCGGGCGGCAGGGCCGGTGATCCATTGGCTTTCGCCACTGGCCATCGCGGTGCGGCCGTCCAGACTCATCGCCAGCTTGACCCGCACGAACGGCAGGCCGTGTTCCATGCGCTTGAGGAAGCCCGGGTTGAGCGCGCGCGCTTCACTTTCCAGCACGCCGCTGTGGGTTTCGATACCGGCTTGGGCCAAACGCTGCAGGCCACGCCCGGCCACTTCCGGGTTGGGGTCCTGCATCCCGGCGACCACTCTCGCGACACCGGCGCTCACCAGTGCATCGGCGCAAGGCGGTGTCCGCCCGTGGTGGCTGCAGGGTTCAAGGGTCACGTACACCGTGGCGCCACGCGCCTTGTCACCGGCGGCGCGCAACGCATTCGGCTCGGCATGGGGTTCGCCGGTGCGCTCATGCCAGCCTTCGCCGACAATCTGCCCATCCCGCACAATCACGCAGCCCACACGCGGGTTGGGATGGGTGGTGTACACGCCCTTGCGCGCCAATTCGAGGGCGCGGGCCATGTAATGGGCGTCGAGGATGGCCTGTTCTGCAGAAGGTGCGGTCATTTCTTTACCGGCTCACGGGCCAGGCGGTCGATCTCTTCGCGGAACTCATTGAGGTCCTGGAAGCGTCGATACACCGAGGCGAAACGGATATAGGCGACTTCGTCGAGCTTTTGCAGCTCGCCCATCACCAGCTCTCCAACCACCAGGCTCTTGACCTCGCGCTCGCCGGTCGCACGCAGCTTGTGCTTGATATGCGCCAGCGCAGCTTCCAGGCGCTCGACACTCACCGGGCGTTTTTCCAGCGCGCGCTGCATACCGGCGCGCAGTTTTTCTTCGTCGAAAGGCTGGCGGCTGCCGTCGGACTTGATCAGACGTGGCAACACCAGTTCGGCGGTTTCGAAGGTGGTGAAACGTTCACCGCAGCCAGAGGCCAGGCATTCACGCCGGCGACGTACTTGATCGCCCTCGGCGACCAGACGTGAGTCAATGACCTTGGTGTCGTTGGCACCGCAGAAGGGACAGTGCATGGTGGCAGGCAACAAAAAAAGGGAGGGCCATGGTAGCGCATCCCCATGGCAAGACAAGCCATAGCCTTTACGGTATATAGGCTGACTATTATGTTTCATATTTTTTAAGCCACGGATTTTGCCCTTTCTGGAGCCGTACATGCAGTTACGACCACTTGTTTTACTCACCCTGTTCAGTTTCCTGGTCGCCTGCAGCAGCGAAGCCCCGAAACCGTCGGTACCGCAACCAACGCCCGCCCAAGAGAAAAAAGTCCCCGGTATTGAAGACCTGGGCCCGCTGCCGGCGTTTCAGCGTGAAATCAACGGCACCCTCAACGGCGTGCCGGCCAACGCCGAAGTCGAACTGGCGCTGCTGGTGATCGACGAGCGCAACCGCCCGCAACAACTGCTCGCCAGCAGTGTGCTGACCGGCAACGGCAAGCCCGTGGCCTTCCGTCTGCGCTTCAACCCGGACGCCTTCCCGGCCGGTGCGCGGGTTGAATTGCGCGGTCGCGCCAGCCAGTCCGGCCAGTTGATCCTGCACCTGCCTGCCGTGCGCATCACCCAAGCCATCACCCAGACCACCGGCCCCCTGCAACTCGTCAAGGCACCATGACGCCACCGCTGGACCTGCAACGGGCGCTGAGCGAACTGATCGGCGACGCGCAATTGGTGCCCTGCCCACTGCCGGGCACCGCGCTCTCATTGTGGCTGCTCGACGCGGACAATATGGACCGCGCCTTCAGCCCCGAAGAGACCCGACGCATCCTGCATGAACCGCCCTACTGGAGTTTTTGCTGGGCCAGCGGCCTGGCGCTGGCGCGCTACCTGGCGGCCAACCCCGAGTGGGTCGCCGGCAAACGCGTGCTGGATTTTGGCGCCGGTTCCGGCGTGGCCGGGATCGCCGCCGTCAAGGCGGGTGCGCGGGAAGTGGTCGCGTGTGATTTAGACCCGCTGGCATTGGCCGCTTGCCGGGTAAACGCCGAACTCAACGCGGTGGAGCTGAGTTATTCAGCAGACTTTTTCGCCGAAGCCGACCGCTTCGACCTGATCCTGGTCGCCGACGTGCTCTACGACCGCGCCAACCTGCCGCTGCTCGACCAGTTCCTTACCCGTGGCCGCGAGGCACTGGTGGCAGACTCGCGGGTACGCGACTTCCAGCACCCGGCTTACCAACGCCTGGAAATCCTTGATGCGCTGACCCTGCCCGATCTGGCCGAGCCTTGGGAGTTTCGCAAGGTGAGCCTGTACCATTCGCGGCGCTCTTGAGGCCATCGCGGGCAAGCTCGCGCCCACAGATGACTGAGTGCCGCTGTGGGAGCGGGCTTGCCCGCGATGGCGATCTGGACTGCATCCCCTTATAGTTGCCCCATTCCCGCTTGATTCGAGACGCCCCATGAGTGAGCCCACGCCGTACATCTTCGACGTCACCACCGCCAACTTCGACCAGGCCGTGATCCAGAACTCCTTCGAAAAACCCGTACTCGTGGATTTCTGGGCTGAGTGGTGCGCGCCGTGCAAGGCGTTGATGCCCATGCTGGCGAAAATTGCCGAGAGTTATCAAGGCGAGCTGCTGCTGGCCAAGATCGATTGCGAGGCCGAGCAGGATATCGTCGCGCGTTTTGGCATTCAGAGCCTGCCCACCGTGGTGCTGTTCAAGGACGGCCAGCCCGTGGACGGGTTTGCCGGGGCGCAGCCGGAGTCTGCGGTAAGGGCGATGCTGGAGCCGCATGTGCAGATGCCGCCGCCAGCGGCCGCTGACCCACTGGAACAGGCCCAGGCGTTGTTTGCCGAAGGCCGTGTCAGCGATGCCGAAGCGGTCCTGGTCGCACTGCTGGGCGAAGACAACACCAACGCCGCCGCGCTGATCCTGTATGCGCGTTGCCTGGCCGAGCGCGGTGAGTTGGGCGAAGCCCAGACCGTGCTCGACGCCGTAAAAAGCGACGACCACAAAGCCGCCCTCGCCGGGGCCAAGGCGCAAATTACCTTCCTGCGCCAGGCGGCCGATTTGCCGGACGCCGCCGACTTGAAAAGCCGCCTGGCGCAAAACCCGCAGGACGATGAAGCGGCCTATCAGTTGGCCATTCAGCAACTCGCTCGCCAGCAATACGACGCCGCGCTGGAAGGCCTGCTCAAGCTGTTTATCCGCAATCGCAGCTACAGCGAAGGCTTGCCGCACAAGACCTTGCTGCAAGTATTCGAATTGCTCGGCAATGACCACCCGCTGGTCACCGTGTACCGCCGCAAGTTGTTCGCCGCGCTGTATTAATCGCCGACCCAGCTGTACAGCGGCGTATCCCCGCCGCTGGCGACTTTCACGCTGGCACTGTGGCGCAGGCGCACCAACAGGCGCTTGCCTGACGCCGCGTCACCTGCCAAACCTTCCAACTGGTCGAGCAACTCCAGCCCATTGAGTTGCCCGGCCTGGCGCAACAGGTCCTGGGCGCTCTGCCACAGATCGTCGGTGTGTTTGACCGGTGCAGCAGTCGGCACGCTGGCTGCCGGCGCCGCCTGCAAATGCGCGCCCAGCCGTGCCCAATCGCCGTCGTCGAGTTCCAGGGTCAAATCCACCGGCAAGTCGCCGACGGTTCCACGAATGCGTAACATCGTCCTTACTCCCAGCATTTTTCCGACCCGCATGCTCCCACGCGACTTGCGCATCGCCAAGCGGGCGTTCAAACTCGCGGCCTATCGTTATAAGATTACATAACAAAACTTTCATGTTCTGGAGCCTACACATGCGCCGTCTGCTGCTCGCTTTGCCGTTTGCCCTGCTGCCACTCGCCATTGCTCATGCGGCTGACGAGCACGACCACGACCATGAACACGAGCACGGCAGCCTGGGCGCCCACGAACACGGCGTCGGTCGCCTCAATGCGGTGCTCGACGGCCAGGCGCTGGAGCTGGAATTTGACAGCCCGGCCATGAACCTCGTGGGTTTTGAACATCAGGCCACCACCCCCGCCGATAAAGCCAAGGTCGCGGCCAGCCGCAAACAGCTGGAAAACCCGTTGGCCCTGTTCAACTTGCCTAAAGCTGCCGGTTGCGTGATCAGCACCCAGGAGCTCAACAGCCCGTTGTTCGGCGACAAGCCTGAAGCCGATCATGACGACGACGATGATGATGACCACGCCACCGACGGCAAAGGCGCAGCCGCCCACGCGCATCATCATGATCACAGCGAAATCCACGCCCACTACCAGTTCACCTGCGCCACGCCGACGGCCCTGAGCACTCTGGACCTGAGCCAAGTGTTCAAGACCTTCCCTGCCACCCAAAAAATCAACGTGCAGTTGATCGGCCCAAGCGGCCAGCAAGGTGTGGAAGCGACGGCACAGGCAGCTACCCTGAAATTCTGATGTGAAAACCCGATCACTGTGGGGCTGGCTTGCCTGCTGCCACAGTGGATCGGCGCTACTTCCTACCACCAGGCGACCCTGATTCCCCATGACCCAAGCGTTAATCGAACTGTCTGACCTGGGCTTCAACTGGCCCGGCCACCCACAGTTGCTGGACATTCCCGCGTTCCGCCTGGAAGCGGGGGAAACGCTGTTTCTCAAGGGCCCGAGCGGCAGTGGCAAAACCACCCTGCTCGGCCTGCTGGGCGGCGTGCAGAAACCCAGCCAGGGCAGCATCCGCCTGCTCGGCCAGGAATTGACCGAGCTGTCGGCGAGCGCCCGCGACCGCTTCCGCGTCGACCACACCGGCTACATTTTCCAGCAGTTCAACCTGCTGCCGTTTCTGTCGGTGCGCGAGAACGTCGAGTTGCCTTGCCACTTTTCCAAGCTGCGCGCGCAACGGGCGATTCAGCGCCACGGCAGTGTGGACCAGGCCGCCGCGACCTTGCTCGCGCATTTGGGTTTGAACGACAAAAACCTGCTGGAGCGGCGTGCCGACTCGCTGTCCATCGGCCAGCAACAACGGGTGGCCGCAGCCCGTGCGTTGATCGGCCAACCGGAACTGGTGATTGCCGACGAGCCCACCTCGGCCCTGGACTACGACGCTCGCGAAGCATTCATACAGTTGTTGTTCGCCGAATGCCGCGACGCGGGCGCCAGCCTGTTGTTTGTCAGCCATGACCAGAGCCTGGCGCCGTTGTTCGACCGCAACCTGTCGCTGGCCGAACTCAATCGCGCCGCCACGCCCGCAGAGGTTTGAGATGTATTTGTTTCGTCTAGCCATGGCCAGCCTGGCTAACCGCCGCTTTACCGCGATCCTCACCGCGTTCGCCATCGCCCTGTCGGTGTGCCTGCTGCTGGCGGTGGAGCGCGTGCGCGTCGAGGCGCGCAACAGCTTCGCCAGCACCATCAGCGGCACCGACCTGATCGTCGGCGCCCGTTCCGGCTCGGTCAACCTGCTGCTGTACTCGGTGTTCCGCATCGGCAACGCCACCAACAACATCCGTTGGGACAGCTACGAGCACTTCGCCGCCGACCCACAAGTGAAATGGGCAATCCCGATTTCCCTTGGCGACTCGCACCGTGGCTACCGGGTGATGGGCACCAACGAAGCCTACTTCGAGCACTACCAGTACGGCCGCAAGCAGAACCTCGAACTGGCCAGCGGCCGCGCCTTCGCCACCGACCCGTTCGAAGTGGTGCTGGGTGCTGAAGTCGCCGACGCCCTGCATTACAAGCTCGGCGATAAGCTGGTGCTGGCCCACGGTGTGGCAGTGGTCAGCCTGGTCAAACACGATGACAAACCGTTCACCGTGGTCGGCATTCTCAAGCGCACCGGCACGCCGGTAGACCGCACGCTGCACATCAGTCTCGGCGGTATGGAAGCGATTCATATCGACTGGCACAACGGCGTACCCGCCCAAGGCAAAGGCCGCATCAGCGCCGATCAGGCGCGCAATATGGACCTGACCCCGCAGGCGATCACTGCGTTCATGCTCGGCTTGAACAACAAAATTTCCACCTTCGCGCTGCAACGCGAGATCAACGAATTTCGCAGTGAGCCGATGCTGGCGATCCTGCCCGGTGTGGCGCTGCAAGAGTTGTGGAGCATGATGGGCACCGCCGAAAAAGCGCTGTTCGTGATCTCGCTGTTCGTGGTGCTGACCGGCCTGATCGGCATGCTCACGGCGATCCTCACCAGCCTCAACGAGCGCCGCCGTGAGATGGCGATCCTGCGCTCGGTCGGCGCACGCCCCTGGCACATCGCAACACTGCTGATCTTCGAAGCCTTCGCGCTGGCACTGTCCGGCGTGGTTGCAGGCACAGGCCTGCTGTACGTGTGCATCGCCGCGTCGCGCGGGTATTTGCAGGCCAACTATGGCCTGGACCTGCCGATGTCATGGCCCAGCGAATATGAATGGACCTTGCTCGCCGGTATCCTGGCAGCAGCGCTGTTGATGGGCAGCGTGCCCGCGTGGCGCGCCTATCGACAATCCCTGGCCGATGGCCTGTCCATACGTTTATGAGGAAGGCTTCGATGTGCCGTGCCCTGTTTGCCCTGTTGCTACTGGTAGCCGTGCCCGCGTGGGCGGCCGACCAGCCCAAGGACCTGTCCTGGCAGGAGATGATCCCGCCGGACGCGCCGCCGGAAATTCCCAATATGAAGCCGCTGCACGACCTGTCGAACATGGCCGACGCGTTGTCGGTCGAGGCGGCGCCCGCAGCCAAGCAGGACCTGCCCAACGCACCGGTGGTACAGAGCCTCGACGGCCAGCACATTCGCTTGCCGGGTTATATCGTGCCGCTGGAAGTCAGCGAGGAGGGCCGCACCACCGAGTTTTTGCTGGTGCCGTATTTCGGCGCGTGCATTCACGTACCGCCGCCGCCGTCGAACCAGATCGTGCATGTGAAAAGCGAAGTCGGGGTAAAGCTTGACGAGCTGTACCAGCCGTATTGGATCGAGGGCTCGATGCAGGTCAAACCGTCATCCAGTGAGCTGGCGGATGCCGGCTACCAAATGGATGCCGAGAAGATTTACGTCTACGAGCTGCAGGAATGAGCCTTGCTCAAGAACAGCACAGATCCCACGGTTTTTGATCCGTGGTTACCCTTTCATTGAGCTGAGTCAAAGGATCGAACGGAACGATCTCTACCATTGGACGTACAACTTTTAACGTCCTTCTGGAGCTCCCATGAACAAGTCCCTGCTCGGCGCGTCCCTCTTCGCGCTCGCCCTCGCCGCCCCTGCCGTCCACGCTCACGAAGCGGGCGATATTCTGATTCGCGCCGGTGCAATCACCGTTAACCCGAAAGCAGACAGCAGCAGCGTGAAGGTTGACCAGGGCCCCTTGGCGGGCACCAACCTGGGCGGCAAGGCGACCATGAGCAGCGACACTCAACTGGGCTTGAACTTCGCCTACATGTTCACCAGCCACTGGGGTATCGAACTGCTGGCGGCCACGCCGTTCGAGCACGACGTGAAGATCAAGAACACCGCGCTCGGCGCCGCCAACGGCAAGCTCGGCACCCTGAAACACCTGCCGCCGACCCTGAGCATCGTGTACTACCCGCTGGACAGCAAGTTGGCATTCCAGCCGTACGTGGGCGCCGGTATCAACTACACCTGGATCTACGACGAGCACGTCAGCAGCAGCGCCCAGCAAGCCGGGTTCAGCAACTTCAAGGCGGAAAACTCCTGGGGCTGGGCCGCGCAGGTCGGCGCCGACTACATGATCAACGACAAGTGGATGGTCAACGCCCAGGTGCGCTACATCGACATCAGCACCAAGGCCACCGTGGACAACAACGCGCTGGGCCAAGGCACGCGCGCCAAGGTCAATGTGGACGTCGACCCAATGGTGTACATGGTCGGTATCGGCTACAAGTTCTAGGTTTTTATCCCATCCAAGACCCTGTTTTTACAGGGTCTTTTTTATTCTCCTCACTAAGAGGAGTCAGCGGCGCTGATGAATGGATTGCAGAATCGCCGCAGAAATATGTTCAAGCGGCAACTCACGCTCCACCGCGCCCAGCTTGAACGCTTCCTTAGGCATTCCGTACACCACACAGGACTCTTCATCCTGGCCGAGGGTGTGGGCACCGCTGTCATGCATTTCTTTCAGCCCACGGGCGCCATCGTCCCCCATCCCCGTCATGATGATGCCCAGCGCGTTAGCTCCGGCACTGCGGGCGACGGAGCGAAACAGCACATCAACGGAGGGACGGTGCCGGCTTACGGGCGGACCGTCGACAATTTCAACCTGGTATTGCGCACCGCTGCGCTTGAGCACCATGTGCCGACCACCGGGGGCAATCAGCGCGCAACCGGGGATAACCCGGTCGCCATTCTTCGCCTCTCGGACTTCAATCTCACAGAGTCGATTCAGGCGCTCGGCAAATGCAGCCGTGAAGTGTTCGGGCATGTGCTGCACGATGACTATTCCGGGGCAGACCCTGGGCAGAGCGGTCAACACCAGCTCCAGGGCCTGAGTGCCGCCGGTAGACGTACCAATCGCGACGATACTTTCGGTGGTGCGCGCCATCGCCTGGGTGCCCGCAGGCAGTATGACGTCGGCACTCAGCCTCACGGGAACCCGCTCGCTGGAAGGCACCATCCGCTTCATGTTGGCCCGGGCGGCGGCCTTGACGGCACCCGCCAGTTCATCGGAACTTTCGGTCAGAAACTGGCGCAAATGGAGTTGTGGCTTGGTAACGATGCTGACCGCACCCGCAGCGAGTGCCTGCATCGTGGTGGCCGCGCCTTTCTCGGTCAAGGTCGAACAGATGACCACCGGCGTCGGGTGTTCCGCCATCAATTTTTTCAGAAAGGTAATGCCATCCATGCGTGGCATCTCGATGTCCAACACAATCACATCCGGCCATTGCTTGTTCATTTTGTCCATGGCGAACACCGGGTCCGCTGCCGCGCCGATGACTTCGATGGCCGGGTCTTGCCCCAGGGTCGCCGTCAGAACCTGGCGAACCACTGCTGAATCATCAATGATCAGTACTTTTATCAGGCTCATGTCGCACGCTCTCCAAGAGGGCTGACGGGTTGTTTCTGCAAGGCCAGGTAGTTGAGTTCAATGTTGCCGTTGGCAAGGTCGAACACCACGGTTCGGTAACCCACGCCTTCCACGTGGAAGTTGTGACAATGCAAATGGTGCAGGTCGAGCAGGCGCCGGGCTTGTTCGACATTGCGTTGCCCGACGTAGTGTTTGTCCGAACGCGCCAGCCCGGGAAACATGTTCCCGCCGCCGAATACGCTGATTCTGAAATCGGCAGGTCGGGCCTTACTCGCGTGAATTCGACCGAGTAACAATGCCAGCGCCTCATTGCCGTAACGCCCGTCCAACGCGTGCGAGTTCGGCACTGCGCGTTGGGGTAACAGGAAGTGGCACATGCCGCCCAACAAGCGCCGGGGGTGCCAGAACACCAGTGCCACACACGACCCCAGCACCGTGCGCAGCCGAATCTCGCCAGCGCCGAAAAACCACTCTCCGGGATTCAGAAAAACCTCTTGGGGCACTCTGTTTTCAGGCACGTGGCCTCCGGTAGATCGAAGGTTTGATGAGTCGCAGTTCATCGGTCACGCCATTGAGGCTCTCCGAGTGGCTCACCAGAAAATACCCGCCGGGTTTGAGATGGTTGATCAGTCGCTGGACCACCTGCACTTTGGTGTCGTTATCAAAATAGATCATCACGTTACGCAGAAAGATCACGTCAAACATGCCGAGTTTGGGTAACGGATTATTCAAATTGATCGCCTGGAAATCGATCCGCGCAGCCAGTGCACGATCGACCATGAAGCAGCCATGGTTGGCGCCAACGCCCTTGAGGCAATACTTGTTGAGCAGCGCTTCAGGAATGCCGCGCGTACCTTCAAGGGGGTAACGCCCTATCCGGGCTTTGTCCAACACCCGGCTGCTGATGTCCGACGCCACAATCTCCCAGGGCCGGCCCGCGAGGTTGTCCGCCAGGACCATCGCCAAGGTATACGGCTCTTCACCGGTCGAGCAGGCGCCACTCCAGATGCGTAAAGGCCCGCTGCAGCGCAGTTCGGGGAGCGCCACATCGCGCAGGAAATCGAAATGCTTGGGCTCGCGAAAAAAGTAGGTTTCGTTGGTGGTCAACATGTCGACCGCCACCTGCAACTCCGCACTGTCCTTCATCAATAGCTTGTAGTAAGCCCCGTAGTTAGTGAGCTTGAATAGGTGCAGTCGCTTGGCCAGCCGAGCACTCACCAACTGCTTTTTGGCATCGGACAGGCTGATGCCGGCGATTCGATGAATGAGGTCACGAAATTGCAGAAACTCAGTGTCGGAGAGAATCACGTTCATAAAGACGTTCCCAAAGAAGAATCGGGCGTTGCAGGCAACGAGGATTCGAGGGTGGCCAGCACCTCCACGTGCTCCAGGGACAACACCCGACCGATGTCCAGCAACAGCACAAAGCCGCTCTCCAACTTACCGATGCCCAGTAGAAAGTCAGCCCTGACATCGCTGCCGAAGTTCAACGAGGGTTCGATGTCCTGATCGGCGATTTCAAGCACTTCACTGACCGCATCGACAATGATCCCCACGAGCTTGCGCGCCGCGCCGGACTGGACTTCGAGGATCACAAAACACGTCCTTGAGGTCTGCACCGTGCGCTCACCACGAAAACGCACCCCCAGGTCCAGCACGGGAACCGCAGCGCCGCGCAGGTTGATCACGCCACGTATGCTGGAGGGCAACAACGGTACGCTGGTGATCGGCCCATATTCGATGATCTCCCGCACATTGAGCGTGCCCACGGCGAACATTTCATCGCCCAGTTCAAAGGTGAGGTATTGGCTCGGGCTTGAGACTGGGGTATTGCCTGGACTTTCGATGGATAGCGCCATGATTCACCTCGGACCCATTACATTCCGGACGCGCCTGAAGACGCGGCCCTACGCGCCACGCTCACATCAAGCCGGCTATCTCATCGACACACAACACATGCTCAATTTGCAGCAGCGTCACAAACTCACCGCGCACCTTGGTCATCCCCTGGATGAAGTCAGCGCGAATATGATTGCCGAACGCCGGGGTGGGCTTGATATCGATATCGAGTATCTCGATCACCTCGCTGACCGAGTCGACCACCACCCCCAAGACCAATGACTCGCCCTGCTTCGCCGCCTCCAGAATGACGATGCACGTACGGCTGCCCAGTACCGTCACGCCCTTGCCAAACCGTGCCTTGAGGTCGACAACCGGCACGACCGAACCGCGAAGATTAATCACCCCGCGTAAAAATGTCGGCATCATCGGCACGGTCGTCACCTGGTTGTATTCGATGATTTCGCGAACACTCAGGGTATTGACCGCGTACATTTCCTGATCTGCCAAGAAGGTCAGGTACTGCAAAGGCTCATCAACGGGTGTCTGCCGTTCAAGCCCGTCCGACACACTGGCTGAGGCACTCATGGGTCAACTCCCGAAGCGGACGAACCCGCCCTCCACCGAACGATTGTCGGCGTCCAGCGTTAACGCTGCACGGCTGATGGTGGGTAGCGAGGCAGTGCGCCCGGCACGTTTGGTTTGTACGGTGAAGAAGCCCATGAGCTCCTGCAACTGCTCGGCCTGGCCACTCATTTCCTCGGCAGTCGCCGCCAGCTCTTCGGAGGCTGAAGCGTTTTGCTGAGTCAGTTGGCTCATCTGCGACATCGCACTGTTTATTTGCTCGGACCCGATGGACTGTTCTTCCGAGGCTGCGGCGATCTCCTGCACCAGGTCAGAGGTCTTGGCAATCGAAGGCACAATCTCATCCAGCAGGTTGCCCGCCCGTTCAGCCAAGGCCACGCTGTTCTTGGCCACTTCACTGATTTCCTGTGCGGCAATCTGGCTGCGCTCGGCCAGTTTGCGCACTTCTGCCGCCACCACCGCGAACCCTTTGCCGTGCTCACCGGCCCGCGCGGCTTCGATCGCGGCATTGAGCGCCAGCAAATTGGTCTGGTAAGCGATAGAGTCGACGATGCCGATTTTTTCAGCGATGGTCTTCATCGCCGCCACGGTATCCTTCACGGCTCGGCCGCCTTCCGAGGCTTCCTTGTTGGCCTTGCCCGCCATGCCATCGGTCACCTTGGCATTTTCGGTGTTCTGGGCAATGGACGCGGACATTTGCTCCATCGATGCAGAAGTCTGCTCCACCGAAGCCGCTTGCTCGGAGGCCGACTGGCTCATGCTTTGGGCGGTGGCGGAGATTTCTTCCGAGGCACTGGACAGCGAATCGGCTGAGCCGCGCACTTCACCGATGATTTCCGAGAGTTTTTCCACGGTGCCGTTGACCGAGGTCTTGAGTTCCAGGAACTTGCCTTGGTAGTCACCGGTGATGCTGCGGGTCAGGTCACCGTTGGACATTGCCGACAACACGTCCATCGCTTCGGTAATCGGCTCGATGATCGCGTCCAGAGAACCATTGATACCCTGAATGATGCGGCGGAAATCGCCCTGGTGCCGCGCGACGTCAGGCCGGGTGTCCAGTTTGCCGATCAGCGCACTGTCACTGATCTGGGTGGTGTCTTCGACGAGCGCGAGGATATTGGCGCGCAGCTGCTCGATGTTCTCATTGATAAAGGCTTTTTTGCCCGGGAATTGCTCCAGTGACGCCGCCAGATCGCCTTCGCCGAACGCGCGAATACAGGCCATGGCTTTCTTCTTGACGTTGATGTGGCCGCTGACCATCTCATTGATGCCCTGACCGATATCACGGTACGAGCCGCGGAAGCGATCGACATCGATCATGACGTCAATGTCACCTTTTTCGTGTTCGCTGGACATGTGCTTCATATCATTGATCAGCGCCAGGACATTGGTGCGTAACAGCTCGATATTTTCATTGATAAACGCTTTTTTGCCGGGGAATGACTCAAGAGGCGCCGACAAATCACCCTCACCGAATGAGCGAATGCAGGCCATGGCTTTTTTCTTCACCGCGATGTGGCCGTTGACCATATCGTTGATGCCCTGGGCCATGGAGCGGTAACTGCCTTGAAAGCGATCGGCCGCGATCTGCACGTCAATGTCACCTTTGTCGTGGGCAGCGGACATTCGGTCCATCTCCACAATCAACTCGTGCAAGCCCTGCCCCAGCTGCTGCATGCTCGCTATCAGACTGGTGGTGTCACCCGCCTTGAGGGTTGCTTTTGCGTTCAGGTCACCGGCGGACAGACGTGCAGCAAAGTCGCGAACCACGGCGGGTTCAGCACCCAGTTGGCGCATCAGGTTTCGGCCCAGGAATGTTCCGATCAGCACGGTCGCGAACAGGGTCAAACCGCTCACCAACAGAATGATGTAGCGCGCATTCTTCTCAGTGGCGGTGGCCAGCAGTTGGCCCTTGCGCCCCAGTTCCAGGTTGTATTCACGCAGGTCACTGACCACCTTCAGCACCGACGCCTGCAATGGCTGGCTCGCCTCAATCAAAGCCCGCGCCGAGGCTTGGTCGCCTTCGTTGATGAGCTTGTCGAACTGCCCCTGCGAGGCGGTCAATTCACCCAAGTGGGCGCGCAGTTGTTTCAACAGCGACGCGTCATGGTCGTCAGAGACCAACTCGGCCTCATAGTGATCCAGGGCTTTGCCAATTGAACTGAAGTGTTGTGCCACGCTCTGCGCGTAACCCGGGAGGACACTTTTCCCGGGATCGTTCAAGTGCTGCCATTGCAAACCATGAAGGTCGCCTACAGCCGTTGCGACCTGGTCGATTTCCAGCAGGCTGGGCACCGTGTTGGCGTTGCCGTAACTGGCGCTCGAATTGATTTCACCGGCCAGGTACAGGCTGGTGCCACCCAATACGAGGACACCCAGCACTGCCGTGAAAACCAACAACATTATATTTTTGATAACGGTCATGGCGAGGAACTCCTGATGACGCTTCATTAAGTCGACTGAGGACTTGGAATCGAACGGTTATTGGCTTCCTTGGCAACGAGTCCTAACAAATTGGGAACATCCAGAATCAGCGCAACCGCGCCGTTGCCCAGGATCGTGAATCCCCCGAGCCCATGGGCTTCACCGAACACTTTGCCGAGTGGCTTGATTACGGTTTGAAACTCCCCCTGCAAGCGATCAACCACCAGGCCGGCACGCAGCCCCGCGTAGTGCACGACAACCACGTTTTCTCGGCTGCCGGCCGGTTCTTGCACATCAAACATGTCCCGCAGCCGCAGGATCGGCAGCACATCGCCACGCAGGTCGAGGTAGCCCGCATCAGCATCCCGCCCAGAGGCGAGCTCGATGCACTCCTCCACCATGTTCAGCGGGATGACATAAGAACCCTTGCCGACGCCGATCAGAAACCCGTCAATGATCGCCAGCGTCAGCGGCAAACGGATGCGCACCGTCGTGCCCAGCCCTTCTTCGCTTTCCAGGCTCACACTGCCGCGCAACGCCGTGATATTCCTTTTCACCACGTCCATGCCGACCCCTCGGCCGGACAGGTTGCTGACCTGATCGGCCGTGGAAAACCCGGGTTCGAAAATCAAATTCAGAATGTCTTTGTCTGGCAGTACCTGACCTTCAGCCACCAGGCCACGCTCGCGGGCCTTCGCCAGGATTTTGTCCTTGGCCAATCCGCCGCCGTCGTCCGACACTTCGATGACGATACTGCCGGACTCGTGATAAGCATTCAGGCGTACGGTGCCCTGCTCGGGCTTGCCCCGCAGCAGGCGAGTGGACGCGGCCTCGATGCCGTGGTCCATGGCATTTCGCACCAAGTGCGTGAGCGGGTCACCGATCCGCTCGACGACGGTTTTGTCCAACTCGGTTTCGCCGCCGCCAATGCGCAATACGATGTCTTTGCCCAATTCTTTGGACACGTCGCGTACCACTCGCTGGAAACGCGTGAAGGTTGCTCCGATCTGCACCATGCGCAGGGTCAACGCCGAATCACGGACCTCTTCAACCAACCGAGACAACAGACTGGTGGCCTCGATCATCTCGCCTATGCCGCTACGCACCGCCACCAGATTGGCGCCGGCACCGGCGATGATCAGCTCACCGACCAGGTTGATCAGTTGATCCAGCTTGGCGGCATCGACCCGAATCAGATTGCCATCGTTACTCGCGGTGCCTTTACCGGCCTTGATCGACGGCGCGGCCGCATCCGGCAGTGCGTCAAGTTCACCCCGCGGTTCGGCCGCTGCCGGCTGCCCCTCTTGGGCGACGAGCACGGCTTGCGACGCCGTCAGGCTGGCGCAGCGAACCAGTAACTCAAGCAACTCGTCATTGCCTTCCGGCAGTGCGTCGATGTGCGCCCGACACGTTTGCACAGAGGCGTGCGGCGCGAGGATCTGCACGAGCGCGTCATCGCGAACAAAGTCAAACGCGCCGTCGATGACCTCCCGGGAGGCGTCGCTGGCCAGCGCCAGCTCAAAGCCCAGGTAGTTGGTTTCCGGGTTCATGGACGCGATAGGCGGCAACGCGTCGAACAGCGTGACGGTCTGCAGCAACCGTCCCAACGTGCTCAGGTAGCGCAGGAATGCCAAGGGGTCCATGCCATTGCGCAACACATCCGGACCAAAGCGCAGGGACAAATGCCAGTGGCCGGGGCCGGTATCCTGGGTATCCTGGGCATCCGCCGACAGCGGGCCTTGATGGGCCGGTGCCGCCGTCGCTACCGAGGCGTCCAGGTACAAGGCGAGCCGGTCAACCAGACGAAGGCCTCGGACCTGCAAAGGTTCGTCCAACCGATCCAGGTTGCCATCTTCGGCCAGCAGGTCGATCAATTGAGCGATGTGGTCACGGGCGTCGAGAAACAACGCACTCAGCGCCTCATCGACGCGGACCTCCAGGCTACGTACCCGGTCCAGCACGCTTTCAGCGACATGGGTGAACTCAACGATGGGCATCAAGCCAAACAAGCCGGCCGAACCTTTGATGGTGTGGGCCACCCGGAACAGGCCATTGATGGTGTCCATGTCGTGGGGAGACTGCTCGATCTGCAGCAGCGCGTCTTCCATCTGCAACAGCAGCTCGCGACTTTCAGCGATGAAGGTCTGCAGCACGTCGTCCATGTTCATAGGCTGGGCCATGGGATCAGGCTCCGCTCGATTGGGCGATAGCCGTATTGGAGAAGAAGTCCTCAAGACCGCTGAGCCGCAACGCTTCAATGACCGTCGGGCTATGGTTGCTCAGCAGCAGTTGCGCGCCCTCCCTGAGGGACTCGCGTTTGATGAGGATCAACAATTGCAAACCGGCGCTGTCCAGTTCGTCGACGTTGGACAAGTCCAATTCGACCTCATGGGCCAGCGGAAACAGCGACAACAACACGTCTTTTTGTTCACTGGCCGTGTAGATCGTCAGAGGGCCTTCCATGACCTGGATTCGACGCAGCATCGGGACGGGACTATTCATGGAAACCTCCTGGCCAGCGGTCGCCGGCCATCGCTAGGGCAAAATCAACTTGGAGACCGCGGTGAGCATCTGCGCCGGCTGAAAGGGCTTGACCATCCAGGCCTTGGCGCCGGAGGCCTGGCCTTGCTGCTTCATCGCATCGCTGGCTTCCGTGGTCAGCATGATGACGGGCGTGAATTTGTAGGCCGGCAACAGCCTGGCGGCCTTGACGAAGCTGAGACCGTCCATGTTGGGCATGTTCACGTCACTGACAATCAGGTGAATTTTGCGTCCATCCAGTTTGCTCAGCGCATCTTTGCCATCACAGCCTTCGATCACGTCGTAACCTGCGCCTTTGAGCGTGATGCTCACCACCTGCCGGATGGATGCCGAGTCGTCGACGATCAGAATGGTTTTGCTCATCGGAAAAGCTCCTCTAGAAAAAGGTGATTTCGCTGGCGTCGGCCTTGGCGTGTGGCTTGCCACCGTGAATAGCGTGTTGCTCAGGCATGGTGTAAGCCGTTGCAAGCTCTTGCAGCCATTGCTCACTGAGCATCGGGGCAAGGGCATGCCCGCTCAGGCTCGATTGGTGACGCTGATCTAACTGCTCCTGCAACTTGCCCAGGTCACGAGTGATCAATGTCAGCATTTGGCTGACGCGGTCCTGAAACTGCAGGGCCACCAACACCTGGGCTATTTCGTCGGCGACCGTTGCACTTTGCTGCTGCAGGTCATGGCTGTTACGCACAATGGTCTGGGCGTTGCCGCGAAAATGCTCGATAACCTGCGAGACCACCCGCTCCGAGTCGGCGAGGGTCAAGGTGTCTTGTTCGGCGTGGTGGCGGGACATTTGCACCGTGCGTGCAATCGCGGCGTTGACGGTAATCACCGTTTCACTGATCTTGCGCCCGGTCTCGCCGGACATACTCGACAACTTACGCACCTCATCGGCGACCACCGCAAAACCTCGCCCCGCGTCACCGGCACGGGCAGCTTCGATGGCCGCGTTGAGGGCCAGCAGGTTGGTCTGGCTGGCGATGTCGCCGACAAACTTGGCCATCTGCTGAAGTTGCTCAGTGAAGCTGGACAGCTGCATGACCTCTTTGAGTTCGTTCTCTTTATTGGAAAGCGCAGCACGCAGGGCCAGTACGATGGAATTAAGGTCACGTTGGCCGACTTCCAGTAAGTCGACCAGTTGCTGGGAAGCATCCTGGCCACCAAGGCTGGACACGCTGTGACTGATGTTTGCTGACAGCGTGCCGAAACGCTCGCTGAGCTTGAGGATGGCGGTTTCGCTGAGCTGGCGGGCGGCTTCTATCTGCCGGGACCAGACCGGAAGCACGCCCTGGCATACGTCTGCCAGGCCCGAATCGACGGCCAGTGCCACCGAGCCCGCGACCGGTTGCTCAAGCGGCTGGCACAGGCGGCGCCAATGCGCCTGGTGCGTGCGGTGTGCCCAAAGTCCCAGACCGATGCAAACCAGCAACACCACGCCCCCCGCGCCCACAGCCCTTGCGCCGAAGCCGTCGCTGTAGGCCACCGCAAGGCCGCCCAACAGGCCCGAAAAAGCGACGGGAAACATCGTCAAAGCAGCCGAAGGGGTGGGGGTCTGTTCGCTCACGATGTGTCTCCCAGTCAACGCAATCCTGACCGGTTGATCGGTGGTTAGATTGCTTGAGAGAGATACTGGCTAAATAATGGCATGACGACCATCAGACCATCCCTATTCTAGGGTAGGGATACCGGAAAATCGGGTAGGAAAATCCCTACCCAAATGTGCCGTTCAAGAAATACCCAAGGTCATGGCGAACCGAACAATGTCGGCGGTGGAGCTGAACCCCATCTTGTCCATCAGCCGGGTTTTGTGGGTACTGACGGTCTTGTTACTGATGACCAACTGTTCGGCGATCTGGTTGACGCTCATGCCGTGAGCCAGCAAACGCAGGATCTGGAACTCTCGATCGGAGAGGCTTTCGACAAAGGTCTGTTGCTTCAAGCCACTGCTTTGCAGCGCGATCTGTTCTGCCAGCGCGGGGTCGAGGTAGCGTTGACCGCTGACGACCCTGCGTATGGCCACCAGCAAGGTCTCGGGATCTCGGTCTTTGGTGAGATAACCGAGTGCTCCGGCGCGCAGTGCACGTTGGGCAATGTGGATTTCGTTATGCATGCTCAACACCAAAATCGGCAGCGTTGGGTACTGGGTATGCAGACGCGCGATCAAAATCTCGCCACTGATGCCTGGCATGTTCATGTCCAGGAGCAACAGGTCGATCTCGACCTGACGCAACAATTCAATCAGTTGCGTGCCACTCTCGGCTTCGGCCACTACCTGGACGTCGGTGACCAGCATGAACAACTGCTTGAGCCCCTCGCGCATGATGGTGTGGTCATCGGCGATCAGCATGCGAATCATCAATACGTTTCCTTGTGCATTGGAATGAACGCCTGGACAGTCGTGCCCTGTCCGGGATGGCTGAAAATGATCACTTTGCCGCCCAACATCAGGCCACGTTCACGCATCCCGGCCAAGCCCAACGTCTGGCCGCCGACCACGTCCGGGTCAAACCCCTTGCCGTTATCCTGAATTTCCAGCAACCAATGCGTCTCCTGCGGGCTCAGGGTAACGCTGACCTGTGTCGCGCTGGCGTAGCGGGCGATATTGGTCAACGACTCCTGCACGATGCGGAACGCAGCGGTAACGTGGCTTTCAGGCAGCGTCAGAGGAATTATAGGCAGGTGCAGTACACACGGAACCTGGGTCAAGGTGACGAATTCGGTCGTCAGCCATTCAAGCGCAGAGACCAGCCCCAGGTTCAACGCGGACGGTCGCAAGCTGGTAGAAACATTGCGCACGACCTGGATCGTTTTATCGGTCAGCACCATCAACCGCTCAACTTGGGGGGTGAGTTCAGGCGTCGTGGCGCCAAACTGGAAGCGCAATAACGAGATGCCCATGCGCAGTGCTGTCAGGTGCTGGCCCAGCTCGTCATGGATCTCCCTGGCGATCAGTTTGCGCTCCTCTTCGCGCGCCGTTTCGCGGCGGGTCGACAGGTCACGCAATTGTGCATTGGAGTTGGCCAGGCGCCGCTCGGCAGCACGCAGCCTGGAGATGTCCCGCCCCACCGCCAGTACGCTGACCACCCGCTTGCCGTCCACTTCGGGAACGAAGTGGATCAGCACCACTTTGGGCGCAGTCTTCAATCCCGAGAGTCGAAACTCCTGCTCCGTGGCTTTATTCTCTCGAATCACCTGAGCCACCAATTCGCAAAACAACTGGGACTGGTTATTGAGAGGGGCCACCGCGTCCATGGGCATTCCTGTCAGCTCCGGTGCGGCTGCGCCCACCCATTCTTTCAACCGTGCATTGACGTAGAGCACGTAGCCATGAGCGCTTAACCGAGCGACAGCATCCGGGCTGTTTTCAACCAGCGCATTGATATCGTGCTGGCGTTCGAGCTCCTTCTGGCGAGCCCTGACCAACAGGGTAATGTCGCGGCCAATCACCAATATCCGTGAGCCCGCACCCGCAGTATCAGCCACTGGCACCAGGGTTAAATGCACGTGCCGCACCTCATTGCGAAGCACCATGCCCTCATCGGCCTCCACCACCCGCCCGGCGGTCATGCACTGCTCGCAGAGCCCCTGGATTTTTTGCGCATTTAAACGACCGAATATCGATTCGAGCGCCGCGCCGGTGACATCACCATGGGATTTGCCCAGCGCGTTTAACAACGCGGGGTTGGCCTCGACGCACTGCAGCCCGCTGGCCGGCGTCACCTCCAGCAGACAGAGCATATCCAGGGTGTGGTCGAAAATATTGCGGTAACGGCGCTCGCGCTCGCGCAGAAGTGATTCCGAGCGCCAGCGCTCAATAGCAATCGCAGCAATGTGGCACATCTGGCGCACGCGTTGAATTTCGCGCTCATGCGGCGCAGCGCCGAAAGGCTGGGATAACTCGAAAGTGCCCAGCACCTGGCCTTGTTTGTCGACGATGGGTTCGGACCAGCAGGCCGCAGGCATGCGCGCAGCCGCGCCGACATGTTCGGCCCCTACGAGCTGCACGCCGCAGGATCTGTGGGGTAAGGCCAGTTGCAGATAACCCACGAGTAACGCCAGCGTTTCCTGCAGAGAAGCGCCCATGGCCATGTTTTCGAAAATACCCAGACGCTCGTCTTCCAGCACCTGCTGTTTGCGCATCTCCGTAATGTCGTGGGCCAGCGCCAGCACACCGATCACCGCGCCGTTATTGCTGCGCTCGGCCATCAGGCTGACCGCACAACTCACATAGTCGTTGCCATCAGCAATCGTCCAGGTGTTTATAAATTGCGCCGTTTCGCCCGTTTCCAAAACATGCCGCAATTGGCTCAGATAGTCACCCGCGTGCGCGTCAGGACGCGTGCCGATCGACTCGGCATAGGTCATTCCGGTCAACAGCAGAAAGGCCGGATTGACGTAGGCGCGCTGCAGGTTGCAGTCGTAACGCACGATGATATTCGGCGAGTTTTCCGCCAGCGTGAGAAATTTCAGCTCGCTGCCCATCAGCGTTTCGCGAAGCTGCCAGTTCTCGGTGATGTCTTCCAGTTGAGACACAAAGCAGGACGGTTGCCCCTGCTCGTCGCGCACCATCCCGACCGTCAACCTGACCCAGACCACCTGCCCGTTGCGGTGGATATAACGTTTATGCAGCGTGGCGCCATGCCTGGCACCGCGAATCAACTCTTCAATCAATTGCTTGCCGACGTCGCGGTCTTCGGGATGGGTCAGGGCCATGAAGGTCGTGGTTTGCAACTGCGCTTCGCTGTAGCCAAGCAGTGTGCAGGTGACGCCATTGGCCCTCAGCCAACGTCCGTCCAGAGCAACCAGCGCCAACCCCGTACCGGAAGAGTCAAAAATGGACCTAAGGGGAATATCAGCGAAACGTTCGTTTCCCGGATAAGGCGCCGCAGAGGCCATAATGGGGGTAATTTCAACAATAAAATAATGCGCCTGCCACCGCGTCATGGCTACGCTCAACCGACCTGACCCGGTGGCGGCGGCGTCGAAAAAAGCGCGTTCGTTGCCCTCAGCTTGTTTAACCGCAGCATAAAAAAGCCCGTGGTCTTCAGGCCGCAGCAGTGAAAGAAACTCGCCGGCCACGTCAGGGCATACCGCCTGTTGGCGCTGCACCTCCAGGAACGCCGGGTTGCCGGTGATAACCCTGGCATCGCGGTCCAACGCCACAACCACTCCCGAAAGACAGCCAAGCACGCTCTCGAGGGTTTTCAGCATCCCTTCATCAGCCATCACAGCTCCCAGAAGCATCCGTTGCCAATCATTCTTCCCGCCGGGAAATGCCGCATCACAACAATAATAAAAAGATTATTAGCCCCGGTTAAATAAGACCTTAGTCATCAACTAAAAACGCTGTCACTCAACCCGGTCAATTGAATACCTGCCTGGCGAGTCTAGCAAAGCCACGGTTGAACGAAGAAAATTAGCCAGGCAACGCAAAACATGCCTCGCGAGACCGCCAGTCCGCGCTCTACGCGGCAGCCACCCTGGCGTTGCTCGCACGTCGGCCACTTGAAAAACTTGGCGATCAATTAATATTAATCCCACGCTATAACGAATTAAGCCCGCGAGGATGAGCATCAACTTTAGAGCGCCGACTTAATTGCCAGAAACCGCCACTTTTGGAAGAACGTAATAGGGGGACGGTCGGCTTGGTATTGTGCAAAAAACCGCTTCCATAGAAAAAAGGCGCCTGTTTCAGGCGCCTTTTTTCTATGTTTGGCCGTGCCGGTAGAACCGATCCAGCAACGCCGGTAACCCCGCCCGCCATGCCCGTGGCTTGATGCCAAAGGTGTGGAGGATTTTCTTGCAGGCCAGCACCGCATGTTGCGGTTCATCGGCCGCATCCGGCCGTGCCGCGTGGGCCTGGGCGGTCGGGGACTCGATCGCCAGCGGATGGTAGTTGCGCGCTTCGGTGAGAATCGCCTGGCCGAGCGCCAATGGTGTGGTCGCCTCATGGCCGGCGTAGTGATACGTGCCCCACAGCGGCGCCGCGCAATCGAGTTGCTTGAGCACTGAGATGATTACCCGTGCGGCATCATCCACTGGCGTCGGGTTACCGCGTCGGTCGTCGGCCATCAGCAATTCATCCGGCTTCTCGGCACGGGCCAGGAAGCGCCCCAGGGTGCCGTCGACGCTGTCATCCAGCAGCCAGCCAAAACGCAGCATCACGTGTTGCGGGCAGGTGGCGCGCACGCTTTGCTCAATGCGCCACAACGCCTGGCCACGCAGGCCCAAGGGCACCGGCTCGTCCTTTTCGCTGTAGGCGGTGGCACGCGAGCCATCGAACACGCGGTAGCTGGACGGTTGCAGCAAGGTGATGTTGTGGTGTTGGCACAGTTCGGCCAGGCGCTCGATCGCGAACTCCTGGGCAGCCAAGCGGGTTTCGCTGACCGCTTCCGCCTGGAACCAGTCGAAATAGTAGGCGAGGTTGATCAACGCATCGGGACGGGTGTCGTCGAGCAATTGGGTGAGGCTTGCGGCATCCCAGCCGTCTTGGGGCGGTTTGGGTGCGAGGAAACCAATGTCTTCCTCTGCACCGAGGCGAATCAGCGCCTGCCCGAGGGCATTCCCGCCGCCCAGTAACATAAGGCGCATTCGCATAGAGTGTGCAGGCCCGGTCTGTTTGGAACGATGGTTATTATCGGCGGCCTTGTGAGCCATGCCGTGGGTGTTTGCCAGAATCGTTGCATTTTGCGGGTTTGTAGCGCAACCGTCACTTATAAAGTGCGGGGTTGCAAGTTGCACCGGCCGGCCGCATAAATTGTGAATGAGCCTTCCCGAATCAACGGACACGGTCCTGGACGGTTTCCACCCCGCCGTCAGCGCCTGGTTCCGCAGCACGTTCCCCTCGGTGACCCGCGCCCAGGCCCAGGCCTGGCCGTTGATCCGCCAGCGCCGCTCGACACTGATCGCCGCGCCCACCGGCTCCGGTAAAACCCTGACGGCATTCCTCGCGGTGCTGGACGACCTGGTGCATCAGGGCCTGGCCAACGGCGGGCAACTGCCGGATGAAACGTTGGTGGTGTATGTATCGCCGCTCAAGGCGCTGTCCAACGATATCCAGATCAACCTGCAAAACCCACTGGCCGGTATCACCGCGCAGTTGCAGGGCATGGGCCTGCCGCCGCTTGCGATCCGCACCGCCGTGCGCACCGGCGACACCCCGCAAAAAGACCGTGCGCAGATGCGCAAACGCCCGCCGCATATTCTGGTGACCACCCCCGAATCGCTCTATGTGCTGCTCGGCTCGGACTCCGGCCGGCACATGCTCGCCAGCACCCGCACGGTGATCATCGACGAAATCCACGCCATCGCCGCCGGCAAACGCGGCAGCCACCTGGCCCTCAGCCTGGAACGCCTGCAAGGCTTGTGCAGCGAGCCGCTGACCCGCGTCGGCCTGTCGGCCACACAAAAGCCTATCGAGGCGGTGTCGCGCTTTTTAGTCGGCACTGGCCGTGAATGCGCCGTCGTCGATATCGGCCACGCCCGCCCCCGCGACCTGGGTATTGAAGTGCCGCCGGTGCCGCTGTCGGCGGTGATGGCCAATGACGTGTGGGAATTGGTCTACGACCGCCTCGCCACGCTCGCCCGCGAACACCGCACCACCCTGATCTTCGTCAACACCCGACGCCTGGCCGAACGCCTGGCCCGGCACTTGAGCGAGCGCCTGGGCAAGACCTGCGTCGCCGCCCACCATGGCAGCCTGGCCAAAAAAATGCGCCTGGACGCCGAGCAACGGCTCAAGGCCGGCGAGCTGCAAGTACTGATCGCCACCGCGTCGCTGGAGTTGGGGATTGATATTGGCGATGTCGACCTCGTCTGCCAGATCGGCTCACCTGGCTCGATCAACGGCTTTTTGCAACGGGTCGGCCGCTCCGGCCACCAGGTCGGCGGCACGCCCAAGGGCCGCCTGTTTGCCACCACCCGCGACGACTTGATCGAATGCGCCGCCTTGCTCGACTGCGTGCGTCGGGGCGAGCTGGACACCTTGCACATCCCGGTCGCGCCGTTGGACGTACTCGCCCAACAGATCATCGCCGAAGTCAGCGCCCGTGAATGGACGGAGCAGGCGCTACTGGCGCTGATCCAGCGCGCCGCGCCCTACGCCAACCTCGACCCGCGCCACTACCAGGCGCTGTTGCAGATGCTCGCCGACGGCTATAACGGCCGCCAGGGCATCCGCAGCGCCTACCTGCACCGCGACGCCGTAACCCACACCCTGCGCGGCCGCCGTGGTGCCAGGCTGACCGCCGTGACCAGCGGCGGCACCATCCCGGATAACGCTGACTACAGCGTGTTGCTTGAACCTCAGAGCTTGAATATCGGCAGCGTCAACGAAGACTTCGCGGTCGAAAGCATCGCCGGGGATATCTTCCAGCTCGGCAACACGTCCTACCGGATCTTGCGGGTCGAGGCCGGCAAAGTACGCGTCGAGGATGCCCATGGCCAACCGCCGACCATCCCGTTCTGGCTCGGTGAAGCACCGGGGCGCAGCCATGAATTGTCGGCGGCCGTGGCGCGTTTTCAGGCGCAGTTGGACGCGCTGCTCAGCGCCACCCCCGTCGACCTGCAACCCGCTCAGGACTGGCTCACCGCCAGCCTCGGCCTGAACCACGCCAGCGCCGAACAAATCCTCGATTACCTGGCCCGCGCGCGCCTGGCCCTTGGTGCCCTGCCGTCCCAGGACACGTTGATCATGGAGCGCTTTTTCGACGCCTCCGGCGGCACCCAATTGATCATCCATACACCGTTCGGCAGCCGCCTCAACCGCGCCTGGGGCCTGGCCCTGCGCAAGCGTTTTTGCCGCACCTTCAATTTCGAATTGCAGGCGGCGGCCAGTGAGAATGCGATCGTGCTGTCGCTGTCCACCAGCCACAGCTTTGAGCTCGATGAGGTGTGGCGCTACCTGAACAGCAACAGCGCCGAGCACATCCTGATCCAGGCGGTGCTGGATGCGCCACTGTTCGGCGTGCGCTGGCGCTGGAATGCCAGTGTGGCCCTGGCATTGCCGCGTTATACCAGCGGGCGCAAGGTCGCGCCGCAGATCCAGCGCATGAAGAGCGAAGACCTGATTGCCAGCGTGTTTCCCGACCAGATCGCCTGCCTGGAAAACCTCGCCGGCGAGCGTGAGATACCCGAACACCCGCTGGTGGAACAAACCCTCGACGACTGCCTGCACGAAGCCATGGACAGCGAAGGTTGGCTGACCCTGTTGCGGCGCATGGAACGCGGCGAGGTGCGCCTGATCAGCCGCGACCTGCCCGCGCCCTCGCCCATGGCCGCGGAAATTCTCAGCGCGCGCCCCTACACCTTTCTCGACGACGCCCCGCTGGAAGAACGCCGCACTCAGGCGGTGCTTAACCGGCGCTGGAGCGACCCGCACAGCACCGACGACCTCGGCGCACTGGATGCCGAAGCCATCGCCGGCGTGCGCGAGGATGCGTGGCCGGCCCCCAACAGCCTGGACGAAATGCATGAGGCGTTGATGAGCCTGGCCTGCATCGCCGCGGATGAGGTCACACCGCAATGGGCCCAGTGGCTGCACGCCTTGGCCAAGGGCGGGCGCGCCTATCAACTCAAGAATGGCCTTTGGGTCGCCGTGGAGCGCTTGAGTTGTGTGCAGGCGATCTACCCCAACAACCTGCCGTTGCTGCCGGGCTTCGATGAGCCCTGGACTGTCGAGGATGCGCTGGCGGAAGTGCTGCGTGCCCGCCTTGGCGGGTTCGGCCCGCTGAGCCTGAGCGAAATTGCAGCGCCGCTGGCCCTGCCGGTGGCAGACGTCACGCCGGCACTGGCGCGCCTGGAACAGGAAGGCTACGTGCTGCGCGGCCGTTTCAGCCCCGGCGCCACGCACGAGCAATGGTGTGAGCGGCATCTGCTCGCGCGGATTCATCGCTACACGGTCAGGCGCCTGCGCCGGGAAATCGAGCCGGTGACATTGCAGGACTTCATGCGCTTTTTGTTCGATTGGCAGCACCTGTCCGACGGCACGCGCGGCCACGGCAGTGCGATGTTGCCGCAGATTGTCGGCCAGTTCGAAGGCTACGCTGCCGCCACGTCGGCCTGGGACAGTGACTTGCTCAGCGCTCGACTCAAGGATTACACCTCGACCTGGCTCGACGAGTTGTGCCGCAGCGGCAAACTGGTGTGGACGCGCTTGAGCAACAAGGCCAGCGCCATTGCGCTGCGCAGTACGCCCGTGGTGCTGCTGCCCCGCAGCCAAGTGCCGTTGTGGAGCGGCCTAACCGAACTCACCGACAGCACCACGCTGTCGCCCAAGGCGCAGAAAGTCCACTTGGCCCTGCGCGAACACGGCGCGCTGTTTTTCGATGAGCTGGTGCACGAGGCCCATCTGCTGCGCAGCGAACTGGAGATCGCATTACAGGAACTGGTAGGCGCGGGGCTGGTGAACGCCGACAGCTTCGCCGGCCTGCGCGCCCTCACCACACCCGCCAGCAAGCGCCTGGCGCGCAGCAGCCGGCGCGGGCGCGGGGCGTATGTCGGCGGCATGGACGACGCCGGGCGCTGGGCCTTGGTGCGCCGCTCGTCCGCCGCCGCCGGGCCGCACTCGGCGGAGACGTTGGAGCACGTGGCGCTGACCTTGCTGCGCCGCTATGGCGTGGTGTTCTGGCGGCTGCTGGAACGCGAGGCGGATTGGCTGCCGAGCTGGCGCGAACTGCTGCACACCTTCCATCGGCTGGAGGCGCGCGGCGAGATTCGTGGCGGGCGGTTTGTCAGCGGGCTGGCGGGCGAGCAGTTTGCGCTGCCGGAAGCCATCCCGTTGTTGCGCGAAGTACGGCGCAGGCCGCATGACGGCAGTTTGATTGCCGTGTGCGGGGCTGATCCGCTGAACCTGGTGGGCACACTGCTGCCGGGGAACAAGGTGCCGGCGGTGAGCGGCAATCGGATTGTGTACCGTGACGGCGTGCCGGCGGCGGTGATGGTCGGCGGCAAGCAGCAGATTCTGCTGGAGCAGGATCTGCGGGCGATTCAGGAGAAGTTGATCAGGCATTGAAGTGGGTTGGCTTTGAGGGCCTCTTCGCGAGCAAGCCCGCTCTCACATTTTGACCGTATTCCAACCCTGTACTCGGTCGAGTGTGGGAGCCGGGCTTGCCCGCGATGAGGCCCGACCAGCCGTCCCATAGCTACTGGGTACGCGGCTGCTCCGTCAACACCAGCGACGCCGGCACCTCTTCATCCGGCTCATCCACCCGCGCCGTGCGCTTGGGCAACAGCACCTGCTGTGGATAAGTCTGCGCGAAGTGCACCGCATCGCAGTTATCCACAAGCTTTTTCAAGCGCTGGTTAAACGCGCGACTCACCGCATATTGCCCGCCCGACACCGTTCGGAATTGCGCGGTGAGCACCACGCCGTTGAGGTCCATCTTGTCCACGCCAAAGACTTCCAGCGGCCCTTGCAGGTTGTACTTGAGGAACACGTCATCGCCGATCGATTGCCCGGTCTCGCGGATCAGTTCCACGGCTTTGTCCACATCGGTGTCATAGGTGAACTGCACCGAGAAGAACGCATAGGCAAATTGCCGCGACTGGTTGGTGACCGCCTTGATCTGCCCGAACGGCACCGAGTGCACGAACCCCTTGCCGTCGCGCAGGCGCAGGGTGCGGATGGTCAGGCCTTCGACGGTGCCGGCGTGGCCGGAGTCGAGCACCACCCAGTCGCCGATGGACAACGTGTCTTCGATGATGATGAACAGGCCCGTGATGACGTCCTGTACCAGTTGCTGGGAACCGAAACCGATGGCCAGGCCGACCACACCGGCACCGGCCAGCAGCGGCGCCACGTTAATGCCAAGGTTGGCCATCGTGGTGATCGCGCAAATCACCACCAGCACAATTTTCACCGCGTTACGCAGCAGCGGCAGGATGGTTTTGACCCGCGTGCTCGGCTGGCGGCTGGAGCGTTTGTTCACCGGTGGCTTGAGCGCCTCCTGGATCGCGGTGTCGAGTACCACCCAGAACAACCAGGTCATCAGCAGGATCAGGCCGATACTGCTGAGCGAATCGCTGATCGCCCGGCCGACTGCGTTGCGCTGGGCAAATTCGAACAGCGACACGCCCCAGATGCGCCCAAGCAGTTCGATAAAGGCGATGGCCATCGCAATGCGCAAGATCGCGTGTAGCAGGCTGAGGAAGCGCTCCTTGTAGGCACTGCTGCGTTGGATCGCCACCTGGCTGCGGGACTTGAACAGGTGCTGTAAAACCGTGCTGAGGAACACCGTGCCGATCAACAGAATCGTGGTGAACAGCGCGCAACGCAGCGCCTTCTGGTTGTCGTCACCGGCACCGATCAGGTTGATTGCCGAGACCAGCACCATCAACAGAATCGGCCAGTACCACAGCCCGGAAAACACCCGCAGCGATTGCTGCAGCGCCGGGTGCTTGAGGCGCTGGGCCAACGGCCGGTTGCGGATCAAATGCGCGACCGGGCGACGCAGACGCACCACCAGCACGCCGAAAATCACCGCGGCAAACAGGCCGGTAAAGACCGCGATGCTGCTGGTGATATTGCCGCCGAGCTGGCGGGCGATTTGCGGGCTGGTCAACGCGTCGCTGAGGGCGGCGAGAAAGCCGATCAGGAACAGCGGCTTGGGGCAGTAGTCACGAATGATCTGCACCGCCGGGCGCTTGTGGCCGAGGTTGAACATGACGATCACGCACAACAGCATCGAGGTGGAAAAGATCCCGCTGCTGGTAGCGTAGGCGAAACACAGCGCCAGCGCGCGCCCCACTGACGTGGGTAAAAAGTGGCTGACGTAGAGGGTCAGCGGCAGGCAGATCAGCGCCGGGATCGTATACGGCAACACATACCCAAGCACCGCTTGCAGACGCGCGCGCCGCTCGACGAAACGCCGCCGACTCAAGCGCCGCACGATGACGCGCGCCAGCAGTGTCAACACCGCAAAGGCCCCCGCCCACACGCCGGACAGCAACAGGAAATCGCCTGCCACGCTCCACGGCGAACGTTCGGCGGTCTGGTTGACCAGGCGCCCCACTTCATCCGCCGCACGGTCGGCGCGCAAGCGCCAGGCGTCAATGAGGTTCTGATTGAGGTCGAGTTTGTCCTGCACGTCGTCAATGCTGGAGCTGATGGCCCCCAACAGGCCGCCTTCCACCAACAGCTCGGGCTTGGTTTCGGCTGCGGCTGTGGCCGGTGCGGCGGCGGGCGCCGGTGTCGCGGCTTGCAACGCACCATTGCCAAAGAACAGCAGCGCGCCAAACAGTAATGCAGTTTTTAGATTCAGCAAAACACCGGGCTCCATCAGCAAGGTCTGTAAGGAACTGACGGGTTTGAGCCTTGATCGTTCCCCCCGTTCGGCACCTTTGCGCCCAGGGCAAATATCAAATGCCGATCGCTGCCTTTTTCCGCATAGGCCAAACCCAGACACTGCGCTCCTGAATCACACCCACCGGAGTTGCAGCCATGCCTATTGCGTTGCTCGCGCTGACCCTCAGCGCTTTTGCCATCGGGACCACCGAGTTCGTCATCGTTGGCCTGTTACCCACAATCGGCGCCGATCTCGGCGTTGACCTGCCGTCCGCCGGCCTGTTGGTCAGCCTCTATGCCCTGGGCGTAGCCATCGGCGCGCCAGTGCTCACTGCCCTCACCGGCAAGGTGCCACGTAAATTACTCCTGCTGTCGCTGATGGTGCTGTTTACCCTCGGCAACCTGCTGGCCTGGCAGGCACCGAGCTATGAATCGCTGGTACTGGCGCGGATCGTCACCGGCCTGGCCCACGGGGTGTTTTTCTCGATTGGCTCAACCATCGCCACCAGCCTGGTGCCGAAGGAAAAAGCCGCCAGTGCGATTGCGATCATGTTTACCGGCTTGACCGTCGCGCTGGTCACCGGCGTGCCGCTGGGCACCTTTATCGGCCAGCACTTCGGCTGGCGGGAAACCTTCCTCGCCGTCTCGGCGCTGGGTGTGCTCGCCTTTATCGGCAGTTTGATCTACGTGCCGAACACCATCGCCCACAGCAAGCCCGCATCCCTGCTGCAACAACTGCAGGTGCTCAAGCAGCCGCGCTTGTTGCTGGTGTACGCCATGACCGCCATCGGCTACGGCGGTTCGTTTATCGCGTTTACCTTCCTGGCCCCCATCCTCCAGGACATCGCAGGCTTCAGCGCCGGCACTGTGAGCCTGGTATTGCTGGTGTATGGCATCTCGGTAGCCGCCGGGAATATCTGGGGCGGCAAGCTGGCGGACAAACGCGGCCCGATCAGCGCGTTGACAATCATCTTTGCGCTGCTCGCCGCGGTGCTGTTCATCCTGTCCCTGACCGCCAGCAACCCATGGTTGGCGCTGGCCACCGTCTGGGTGTGGGGCGCAGTCGCGTTCGGCAACGTGCCGGGCCTGCAGGTGTACGTGGTGCGCCAGGCCGAACATCACACGCCACAGGCGGTGGATGTGGCCTCGGGCTTGAACATCGCCGCGTTTAACCTGGGAATCGCCGGGGGCGCGTGGGCCGGCGGCTTGATCGTGGCGCACATGGGGCTGATCCATACCGCATGGATCGGCGGCCTGGTGGTGTTGGTCGCCCTCGCGCTGACCGCCTGGAGCGGCCGCCTTGACCGACGGGGACCGGTGTATGCCGAGCCCTCGACGCGCGTGATGGCCGGCCACTGATCCCGCCGTGTCTTGAGCGTGCCGTCCGTAGGAAGGTGGAAACTTTCATCGAAACATCGCAGTCAGCCTTAAACGGGGGCCACGCCCCCACTCTTTCACAGGAGCAATCATGGCTGCGATTCCCGACTGGGTGCCCATTACCCCCAGCGTCGCTATCACGCGCTTCACGGTGCTGACGGTCAATATCCACAAGGGCTTCACTGCGTTGAATCGACGTTTCATTCTGCCCGAGCTGCGTGAAGCGGTGCGCAGCGTGGGCGCCGATATCGTATTCCTGCAGGAGATTCACGGCACTCACGAACGCCACCCTCAGCACTACAGTGACTGGCCGAACATGCCGCAGTACGAATTCCTCGCCGACAGCATCTGGCCGCAATTCGCCTACGGTCGCAATGCGGTCTACCCGCATGGCGACCATGGCAATGCGCTGCTGTCGAAATTTCAGATCATCCGCTACGACAACCTCGACATTTCGCAAAGCGGCCATGAAAACCGTGGCCTGCTGCATTGTGTGCTGCGCTTGCCCGGCTCCGGGCAGGAGGTGCATGCGATCTGCATGCACCTGGGCCTGCGCGAGGCGCATCGCCAGCAACAATTGCGCTTGCTGGAACAGCGCATTCGCGAGATCCCCGCCGATACGCCGCTGATCGTCGCCGGTGATTTCAACGACTGGCGCCAGCAGGCTGACCTGAGCCAGAGCGGCCTCAAGGAAGTGTTCGTCGAAACCCACGGCAAGCCCGCCCGAACCTTCCCGGCACGCCTGCCGTTGCTGCCGCTGGATCGCATCTATGTGCGCAACTTGAACATTCGTAACCCCAAGGTGCTGACGACCCGGCCGTGGTCGCATTTGTCTGACCATGTGCCGCTGTCAGTGGAGATCGAGTTATGAACGTTGCGGTAGAACACATCGCCACCGACCAGCCGCCGGATGAAGCGAAAGCGCGTGATCTCGATTACGGCTGGCAGAGCAACAACCAGATCGAGCTGCTGGAAAACGGCGAGGCGTACTTTCCGAGCGTCTTCGACGCCATGCGCAAGGCGCAGCGGGAGATTCTGCTGGAGACCTTTATCCTGTTTGAAGACAAGGTCGGCCATGAGTTGCAGGGCATTCTGATAGAGGCGGCGCAACGTGGCGTGAAGGTGGTGGTCAGCCTCGATGGGTTTGGCTGCGGCGAACTGAGCCCGGCTTTTCTCGGCGAGCTGGCAGCGGCGGGTGTGGAGGTGCAGATGTTTGACCCGGCACCAAAAATGTTGGGGGTTCGCACCAACTGGTTTCGCCGCCTGCATCGCAAGATTGTGGTGGTGGACGCCACCGTGGCGTTTATCGGCGGGATCAACTTTTCTGCCGACCACCTCGGGGATTTCGGCCCCGAAGCCAAACAGGATTATGCGCTGCGATTGACCGGCCCGGCGGTGGCCGACCTGCATCATTTCGCCCTTGCACAAAGTGGTCGCCAGGTGCGCACGCGGCGCGGCTGGCGGCGGCGCCAGCAACGGCCCGCGCTGTGGGCAACTGATAATAGCGACGGCCTTGTCCGCCTGATCTACCGCGACAACGTGCAGCATCGCGACGACATCGAAGAAGCGTATATCCACGCGCTGAGCAAGGCCCAGCAACGTGTGGTAATCGCCAACGCGTATTTCTTTCCCGGCTACCGCCTGCTGCGCGAAATTCGCAACGCCGCGCGCCGTGGCGTGCAGGTGCAATTGATCATGCAGGGCCAGCCTGATGTGCTATTGGCCAAGCTGGCGGCGCGCATGCTCTATGACTATTTGCTCAAGGACGGCGTGGTGATTCACGAGTATTGCCAACGCCCGCTGCACGGCAAAGTCGCGCTGGTGGATGACCATTGGAGCACCGTGGGTTCAAGCAACCTCGACCCGTTGAGCCTGTCGCTGAACCTGGAAGCCAACGTGCTGATTCGCGACCGCGCCTTCAACCAACAGCTGTATGAACGCTTGGCCATCCTCGCCAAAGACCATTGCCGGACCATGCCGGAAAACCGCAAGCCACGGCTGTGGCTGTGGCGATTGACCGTCGGTTTCCTGGTATTTCATGTGATGCGCCATTTCCCCGCGCTGACGGGTTGGCTACCGGCGCATAAACCCCGTTTGAAACCATTCCAGAGCCAGCCCGATGAACGCTGATACTGAGGGTTCGCGATTCAAACGCTGGAAGAAGCCGCTGACGATTGGCTTCTTCCTGCTGCTGATCGTGCTGTTCACCCTGCTGGCGCGGCGCATCGACTGGAGCGAAGTGCTGCAGACGCTCGGCGACTTCAAGCTGCGCACATTGTTGATGGCCGGTGGGCTGACCTTGTGCAGTTTCCTCGTCTACGCCAGCTTCGACCTGATCGGGCGCACCTATGTTCGCCAGCCATTGCGCTGGAAGCAGATCTTGCCGGTGGGGATCATCAGCTACGCGTTCAACCTCAACCTGAGCGCGTGGGTCGGCGGGATCGCCATGCGTTACCGGCTGTACTCGCGGCTCGGGGTGAGCACCAGCAATATCGCGAAGATTCTTGGGCTGAGCCTGGCGACCAATTGGTTTGGTTACATGGCATTGGCCGGCGTGGTGTTCAGCAGCGGCTGGGTGACGATGCCGCCGGGCTGGAAGGTCAGCACCGATGCGTTGCAGGGCATTGGTGTGTTGCTGGTGCTGGCCAGTCTCGGGTATCTGGCGGCCTGCCGGTTTTCGAAAAAACGCGCGTGGTCGATCAAAGGCATCGAGATCAATTTACCGTCGCTGCGCATGGCGTGTTTGCAGTTAGCGTTGGGCGCGTTGAATTGGTCATTGATGGCGGCGGTGATCTTTACCTTGTTGCCGGCCAAGTTGGACTATCCGTTGGTGCTGGGGGTCCTGCTGATCAGCGCGATTGCCGGGGTCATCACCCATATCCCGGCCGGGCTGGGGGTGCTGGAGGCGGTGTTTATCGCGCTGATGCAACATGAAGCGTCGCGCGGCAGTTTGCTTGCCGGGTTGATTGCCTACCGGGCGATCTACTTTATTTTGCCGCTGCTGATTGCGCTGGTCATGTACCTCGCGGTCGAAGCCAAAGCCAAAGCGTTGCGGGTGAAGAAAACCCCTGCTTGACCAGGTGTTGAAGGCTCCCCAAAGCGCCGCCGTTATTGGGATTGGATGATGCTCAAGCGCTCGCCCACGACCATCTCGGTAATCCAGTCGACCAGGATCGACGTGTAGGCCTGCTGCGATACCGGATCGCTGAGCGAATGGTCTGCGCCGTCGATGATGCGGTGGGTCAAGGAGTGGGTCTGCTGGCATGCCGCGCGATAGCTCATGATGGTGGCGTGCGGCACATGGTCATCGGTTTGCGATTCGACAATCAGCACATCGCCGGTGAATTGCGCACAGGCATGCAGGGCGCGGTTGGTTTCGGCGTGCACCCGTGTGCTGCGGTAATCCATCAGGTCGGCCTTATCCAGGTCGCGCTTGGGTTTGAGCCATTCCTGATCACGGTAAAGCGCCGGCACCCGCAGCGCCAGCCAACGCACCGGGCGCAATGAGGTGAGAATCGCCGCCAGGTAGCCACCATAACTGGTGCCCACCACCGCCACCGCCGAGGTGTCGATGGCCGGGTGTGACAGCAACCGGTCGTACGCGGCCAACAGGTCGCGCAGGTTGTCTTCGCGAGTGACGCGGGACAACGGGATACCGGTGCTCGCATGCCCACGCAGGTCGAACGTCAGGCACACACACCCCAAGCCGGCGATGCCTTTGGCCCGCTCCAGGTCGCGTTCCTGGCTACCGCCCCAGCCGTGCACAAACAGCACGCCTGGGACCTTCGATTTGGGGGTCAGGAACGTGCCGCTCATCTGTTCGTCGTCGATATCGATCGCAATGCTTTCGCTTCTAGCCGTCATAAGAATTAACCGTCACATACTTGAGAAGAAAGTCGCTGTTTTCGGCCGGGCCGCGGTACACCTCAATGGCATCCGCCGGCAGCGCCTGGTCCACGTAGGTTTCCACCGAGGACACACGAATAGCGCGCAGGCCGGGGTTATTGATGAAGCTCTGCAGCGCCGCGACCTCTGCGCTGCTGGCGCCCCCCATGCGCCAGGACTGTTCAAGCACGCCGCTGCAGCGTTGGCCATCACTGTCCAGGCCTTGGGCGATGTCGTAATTGCGTCGTGACGCGTAGAAACCAGGGTAGGCCTGGTTGGCGGCGCTGTCGAAAACCCGCGCCTGTTCGATGCCCTCGCGCACGTCGGCGGGCAGGTCGAGCATTAACAAGTCCTCGTAAGCACCGGGCACCACCAGTAAGTCGGAGCCGCCGTAGACGTCTTCGCCCTGCCCGTCCTGAGTGAGGTATTGCTCGCCGCAGTAGCTGAACAGGTGATCGCCGATAAAACTCTGGCCCACGCTATGGGTAACTACCTCGTGCAGGTCTTGCTCCAGCACCACGCCCTCACTGAACAGCTGCGCTGCATCGGGCCGGGCCAGCAGGGCCTCGAATGCGTCGACACTGTGGATAACTGCCTGGCCGCGCCCAGCGCAGGCATGCACGGGCTTCAGACGAATCGGCCCGCGACTGAGCAAGCGCCTGGCAGCGGGCCGCGCATCCTGCAACGCGAACACGCTGAAACCCTCAAGAACAACGTCGCGCACGCGCTCGCCAAACAACGGCGACCAGCCCTCAGGCGCCGTGGCATCCGGGCTTAACAGGCCATGAGTGATGGCTTTGGTGCAGATAAAATCGTAATCGACATAGCCACCCCACAGGTCTTGCGGCCCTTTTACATTCAGGCGCAGTGCTTGGGCCGCGCCGATCAGCGTTTGCGTGGGCAACAGATACAGGTCACGGTCGCTATGGCGTTGGGGGTCATAGCTGCCGCCGAATTTAAGCCCGAGTATCTGCGCCAGCCATCGCGCCAAGGCGCGGTTGGTGTCGACTTCGTGCTGCGGCGCACCGTCTCTCGTGGAGTGAGCAACCACCCATTTTTTTCGTTGAGTCGGGGTCATGCGTCCCCCTTGGCCATCCTGCCATGTGTGTGTGCAGAGAGGGTTGCACGGATCAAGCCAAGGCGCGGCGGAACAGGAGGGTTGTTAAATCAATCCGTTACTGAAAAAGTAATGGCAGTAGGCCTGCCTGATTCTGCACGAAGCCGCGCTAAATACGCGGCGTTCTGCACGACTCGCCCCGCCCTCTTCTCCGGCGCCAGCTAAGATACTGGGCCTATCCACCCATCATGAGAACCCGTTATGGCCAAGCAAGCGCTCATCCTGATCGACATACAAAACGACTACTTCCCCCAGGGCAAGTGGCCGCTCGACGGCGTAGAGGCTGCGGCGGACAAGGCAGCCCAGCTACTGCAGGCGTTTCGTCAGGCGGGCGATGCCGTGATTCATGTACGCCATGAGTTCACCTCCGAAGACGCGCCTTTCTTCACGCCGGGTTCCGAGGGCGCGCACCTGCACGCCAAGGTGCTGAACGAAGGCAGTGAGCCAGTGGTGCTTAAACACTTCGTGAATGCGTTTCGCGGCACCGATCTACAGGCCGTCCTGGAACAACGCGCCATCACCGAAGTGGTGGTGGTTGGGAGCATGAGCCATATGTGCATCGACGGCGTCGTGCGCGCGGCCGCGGACCTGGGCTACAAGGTCACGTTGATTCACGATGCGTGTGCTACGCGGGATCTGGAGTTCAACGGGCAGGTGATTCCGGCGGCCCAAGTGCAGGGGGCTTTTATGGCATCGCTGGGCTTTGCCTACGCCAGCGTGATGTCGGCGGATGAGTATCTGCAGAGCCAAGCGGCGGCTGTGTGACCACCGCTTGTTTGCCGGGTTTCAGCGCGTCGCGATGATGAACAGGCGCGGGAAGGGCAGTAACACGGTGCCATCGGCCAGGGCTGGGTAGGCCTGGGTAATCCGCGCCTGGTAGTCCTGCAGGAACGCGGTTTTTTCGCTATCGGACAATGGCGCGAGAAACGGCCGTAACGCCGAAGCCTTGAACCACTCCACCACTGCCGCATGATCCGCCAGCGGGTGCAGGTAAGTGGTGCGCCACACGTCGACAGTGCTGCAATGTTTGCTCAGCAGCTCGTAGTAGTAGCTCGCTGTGTGCCGCTCATTGTGTTTAACCGCGCCAATCTTTACCGACCATGGCCCTTCGGCCGCGACTGCGCGAGCGAGTCGATGGGCAGGCTCGTCGAGGTTATCCGGAGTCTGCACCGCCAGTGTGCCGCCCAGCGTCAGTTGGTTGATCAGGTGCGGATAGAGCGTGGCGTGATTCGGCAGCCATTGCAGGGAAGCGTTGGCCAGAATCACGTCGAAGGTGTGTGCGGGATTCCAGGCGCCGATATCCGCTAATTCGAAGTTCAGTGCCGGCAGGCGCTTGCGGGCATCGACCAACATATCGTCGGAACTGTCCATACCGGTGACGTGCGCCTGCGGGAAGCGTGCGGCCAATACCTCAGTGGAATTGCCAGGGCCACAGCCCAGGTCGACGGCGGTGCGCACGTCGGTTGCGGGAATCGCCGCGACCAGGTCACGGACCGGACGCGTACGTTGTTGTTCAAACATCGTGTACTGCTTGGCTGACCAGGTCATCGCGGCGCTCCTTCTTTTTGAGGTTGGCGACAGCCTAAATCTTGTGAGCCATGAGAACAAATGCCAGGATTGGCAACCTCCCATACCTTGAAAGTATGCCTATGTTGGAACTTCGCCAGCTTAAAGCCTTCGTGGCGATTGCCGAGGAAGGCTATATCACCCGCGCCGCAGAACGCCTGGGCATGCAACAACCGCCGCTGACGCGAATGCTGCAAAGCCTGGAAGCCGAACTCGGCGTTGTATTGATGGAGCGTTTGCCTCGCGGTGTGCGCCCGACCACGGCTGGACTGGCGTTGCTGGATGAAGCGCGCGCACTCCTGGCGCGGGCCGACGATGTAGCCGATGTGGTTCGTCGCGCGGCTCGGGGTGAACGGGGCCGACTGGCGATTGGGTTTACCAGCTCGGCGGCACTGCATCCTTTTGTGCCCAGCATAGTGCGGCTGTTTCGCGAAACCTTTGTCGGTGTCTCGGTGGTGCTGGAAGAAGCCGGCACCGGTGAGCTGCTGGACGCGCTGGCCCATGAAAAACTCGATGCCGCGTTTATCCGCTCGCCGCTCACTGGCACCCGCTCGCTGCAGGACGAACCGATTCTGGTGGAGCCCATGTTGCTGGCGCTGCCGACCGACCATCCGCTGGCACTCGACGCTCTATCACCCCTGCCCTTGGCCGCCCTGGCAACCGAAGCGTTTGTGCTTTACCGCCGCCGCGTAGGGCTGGGTTTGTATGACGCAATTCTGGTGGCCTGCCGGGAAGCCGGGTTCAGCCCGCAAGTGGTCCAGGAGGCACCGCGCATGACCGCGACGCTGAGCCTGGTGGCGGCGGGCCTTGGGGTATCTATCGTACCGGCGTCGATGCAACGGTTGCGCGGCGACGGCATTGTTTATCGCGAACTCACGGAGTGCCGCAGCCTGGTAGCGCCGTTGCATTTGGCGACGCGCCTCGGTGACGGCTCGGCGGTTTTGCAGCGTTTCAAGGAGCTGGTAGTGACAGCGGCTGCGAGGGAGGCTTGAGCGTGGGCAATAAAAAACCCCCGAGGCTTGGCCATCGGGGGTTTCGCGCGTTCCGGGTCTGAGACCTTAGAACGGGATATCGTCATCAAAGCTGTCGAAATCCGGAGCAGGCTGTGGAGCGGCCTGTTGTGGAGGCGGCGCCTGACGCGATTGTTGCGGTGCCGACTGCTGCGGGCGCGGAGCCTGCTGGCGTGGGGCCGGAGCGGACTGCTGGTAGTTATTGCCCCCGCCTTGTTGATCGCCCTGCTGTGGACGGCCGCCCAGCAGTTGCATGGTGCCTTGCATGTCGACCACGATTTCAGTGGTGTAACGCTTGATGCCGTCTTTTTCCCACTCGCGGGTTTGCAGTTTGCCTTCGATGTAGACCTGCGAACCTTTGCGCAGGTATTCACCGGCGATCTCTGCAACCTTGCCGAACATCGACACGCGGTGCCATTCGGTCTTCTCGACCTTCTGGCCGGTCTGCTTGTCAGTCCACTGTTCGCTGGTCGCCAGACTCAGGTTGGTCACGGCGTTACCGTTAGGCAAGTAGCGAACTTCGGGATCCTGGCCGCATGTACCGACCAATATGACTTTGTTAACCCCACGGGCCATAACGTTCTCCTAAGCTGGGCGCGCTGTCGGCACTGGGTTGACCAGTTGCTCGAGCGTCGCGCGATCCAATAATTCGGTGTCCAATTTGATGTAAATGGCCGCCTCTTCAGCGACCACTACTGCATCTGTTACCCCGACGACGGCCTTCAGGCGCTCTACCAGGCCAGCTTCACGAATTGCTTCGGGCGACAACGGCAGGCGCAGACTTGTGACGTACGGAGGTTCGCGCATGGTAACAGCAAAGGCCAGCCAAAGTGCAGCCAGCCCGGCGCATCCGAGGAACACAACCGACAAACCGCCATGCTGGAACATCCAGCCACCCATGATGCCGCCCAGCGCCGAACCGAGGAACTGGCTGGTGGAATACACCCCCATGGCCGTGCCCTTGCCGCCCGCCGGTGAAACTTTACTGATCAGCGAAGGCAACGAAGCCTCCAGCAGGTTGAACGCGGTGAAGAACACCACGGTGCCGATTACTAGCGCCCGCAGGCTGTCGCCGAATTTCCAGAAGAATAGCTCAGTGAGCATCAATGTCGCGACGGCGCCCAGGAGAACTCGTTTCATTTTGCGTTTCTTCTCGCCGTAGATGATGAACGGGATCATGGCGAAGAACGAGATCAACAGCGCGGTCAGATAGACCCACCAGTGCTGTTCCTTGGGCAGGCCGGCTTTTTCGACCAGTGCCAGGGGCAGCGCGACGAAGCTGCACATCAGCATCGCGTGCAATACGAAGATACCTAAATCCAGGCGCAGCAGGTCCGGGTGCTTGAGCGTCGGCAGCAATGCTTTGCGTGCGACGCCGGATTCGCGGTGCTGCAGCGTGCCGGTGGAGCGCGGCACCATGAACGCAACGATCACGATCCCGAACAGCGCCATACCGCCGGTGGCGAGGAACAGCCCGTGCAAACCAAAGGCACGTGTCAGCAACGGGCCGACAACCATCGCCACAGCGAACGACAAGCCGATGGTCATACCGATCATGGCCATGGCCTTGGTACGGTGTTGTTCGCGGGTCAGGTCCGAAAGCAGCGCCATGACGGCGGCGGAAATCGCGCCGGCGCCTTGCAGCACGCGCCCGGCAATCACGCCCCAGATCGAATCTGACTGAGCCGCGAGCACGCTGCCGAGGGCGAACACGATCAGCCCCAGGTAAATCACCGGCCGCCGGCCGATACGATCGGAAATGATCCCGAACGGAATCTGAAAAAGTGCCTGGGTCAGGCCATAGGCGCCAATCGCCAGGCCGATCAGGGCGGGGGTCGCGCCTGCGAGATCCATTCCATAGGTCGCCAGCACCGGCAACACCATAAACATGCCAAGCATACGGAAGGCGAACACCAGGGCCAGACCGCTTGCTGCTCGGGTCTCGCCGCTACTCATGCGTTCGCTGTGGGGATCGTGCATGGAAAAACCTCGTGTGAACCGGCGGCGATTCTACCAGTCCCATCGATAGAGAGGGTATATGCGGCGCTTTGCCGCGCAGCTTTCATGTAAGGCTGCACCCGGCACTTTGACAGTGTATATTCATCCAGTCTTTAGCCGTATACTCCTGCATTATTTACGCCCGCCGTGCGAGGCCATCTTGGACAAGATCCTGATTCGTGGGGCTAGAACCCACAACCTGAAGAACATCGACCTGACCCTGCCCCGGGACAAACTGATCGTCATCACCGGCTTGTCCGGGTCCGGCAAATCGTCCCTGGCGTTCGACACGCTGTATGCCGAAGGTCAACGTCGCTATGTAGAGTCACTGTCGGCGTATGCCCGGCAATTCCTGTCGATGATGGAAAAACCTGACGTCGACACCATCGAAGGTTTGTCGCCGGCGATTTCCATCGAGCAGAAGTCGACTTCCCATAACCCACGCTCCACCGTGGGCACCATCACCGAAATTTACGACTACCTGCGTCTGCTGTATGCGCGCGTAGGCATTCCGCGCTGCCCGGACCACGACATTCCCCTGGAAGCCCAGACTGTCAGCCAAATGGTTGACCTGGTGCTGGCCCAGCCTGAGGGCGCCAAGCTGATGCTGCTGGCGCCGGTCATTCGCGAGCGCAAGGGCGAACACCTTTCGGTCTTCGAGGAACTGCGCGCCCAGGGTTTCGTGCGCGCGCGCATCAACGGCAAGCTCTATGAGCTGGACGAAGCGCCGAAGCTCGACAAGCAGAAAAAGCATTCGATTGATGTAGTGGTCGATCGCTTCAAAGTGCGCGCCGACTTGCAGCAGCGTTTGGCGGAATCGTTCGAAACCGCACTGAAGCTGGCGGATGGCATTGCACTGGTCGCGCCGATGGATGACGAGCCGGGTGAAGAGATCATCTTCTCCGCACGTTTCGCCTGCCCGATCTGCGGCCACGCCATCAGCGAACTCGAACCCAAGCTGTTTTCGTTCAACAACCCGGCTGGCGCCTGCCCGACCTGTGATGGCCTGGGGGTTAAACAGTTCTTCGACATCAAGCGCCTGGTCAATGGTGACCTGACATTGGCGGAGGGTGCCATACGCGGCTGGGACAGGCGTAACGTCTATTACTTCCAGATGCTCGGGTCATTGGCGTCCCACTATAAGTTCAGCCTGGAAGTGCCATTCAACCAACTGCCGGCAGAACAGCAGAAAGTCATCCTGCACGGCAGTGGTTCGCAGAACGTCGACTTCAAATACCTGAACGACCGTGGCGATATCGTCAAACGCTCGCACCCGTTCGAGGGCATCGTGCCGAACCTGGAGCGGCGCTATCGCGAAACCGAATCGGCGAGCGTGCGCGAGGAGCTGGCCAAGTTCCTCAGTACCCAACCGTGCCCGGACTGCCGGGGCACTCGCCTGCGTCGCGAGGCGCGCCATGTGTGGGTCGGTGAGAAGACCTTGCCGGCGGTGACCAACCTGCCGATCGGCGATGCCTGCGAATACTTTGGTGTGCTCAAGCTGACCGGACGTCGTGGGGAAATTGCCGACAAGATCCTCAAGGAAATCCGCGAGCGCTTGCAGTTCCTGGTCAACGTTGGCCTGGATTATCTGTCCCTGGATCGCAGCGCCGACACGCTGTCTGGCGGTGAAGCCCAGCGGATTCGGTTGGCCAGCCAGATTGGTGCCGGCCTGGTGGGCGTTTTGTACATCCTTGATGAACCGTCGATTGGCTTACATCAACGCGACAATGACCGCCTTCTGGGAACGCTTAAACACCTGCGGGATATCGGTAACACCGTGATCGTGGTCGAGCATGATGAAGACGCGATTCGCCTGGCGGATTATGTGGTCGACATTGGCCCGGGTGCAGGTGTGCACGGTGGGCACATCGTCGCCGAAGGCACACCTGCCGAAGTGATGGCTCATCCGGATTCGCTGACCGGCAAGTACCTGTCCGGCCGGGTGAAGATCGAAGTGCCCGCCAAGCGTACGCCGCGTAACAAAAAGATGGCGTTGCACCTCAAGGGAGCGCGCGGCAACAACCTGCGCAATGTGGACCTGGAAATCCCTCTCGGCCTGCTGACCTGTGTGACCGGCGTTTCCGGCTCTGGCAAGTCGACGCTGATCAACAACACGCTGTTTCCGCTGAGTGCCACCGCCCTGAATGGTGCCACCACGCTGGAGGCCGCTGCACACGACAGCATCAAAGGCCTGGAACACCTGGACAAGGTGGTCGATATCGACCAAAGCCCGATTGGCCGCACACCGCGTTCCAACCCGGCGACCTATACCGGGTTGTTCACACCGATACGCGAACTGTTTGCGGGTGTGCCGGAGTCTCGCTCACGCGGTTACGGGCCTGGCCGGTTCTCGTTCAACGTGAAGGGCGGGCGCTGCGAAGCGTGCCAGGGCGATGGCCTGATCAAGGTTGAGATGCACTTTCTGCCGGACATCTACGTGCCGTGCGATGTGTGCAAGAGCAAGCGTTATAACCGCGAAACCCTGGAGATCAAGTACAAGGGCAAAAGCATCCACGAAACCCTGGAGATGACCATCGAGGAAGCCCGGGTGTTCTTCGACGCGGTGCCTGCATTGGCGCGCAAGCTGCAGACATTGATGGATGTAGGCCTGTCGTACATCAAGCTGGGGCAGTCGGCGACCACCTTGTCCGGTGGTGAGGCGCAGCGAGTGAAGCTGTCTCGCGAGCTGTCCAAGCGCGATACCGGCAAGACGCTGTACATCCTCGATGAGCCGACTACGGGCTTGCACTTTGCCGATATTCAGCAATTGCTGGACGTGCTGCACCGCTTGCGTGACCACGGCAACACAGTGGTGGTGATCGAGCACAACCTTGATGTGATCAAGACCGCCGACTGGCTGGTGGACCTCGGGCCGGAAGGCGGCTCCAAGGGTGGCCAGATCATCGCGGTGGGTACGCCGGAACAGGTCTCGGAGATGCCGCAGTCACATACCGGCTACTACTTGAAGCCGTTATTGGCGCGCGACAAAGCCTGATTGGTCGGGCGCATGAAAAAGCCCCTGTCACGTTGCGGTGACAGGGGCTTTTTTGTAACCGGAATCAGAACTGCGATTGCAGGTAATTTTCCAGGCCAACCAGCTTGATCAGGCCCAACTGCTTTTCCAGCCAGTAGGTGTGATCTTCTTCGGTGTCGTTCAACTGGACTCGCAAAATTTCGCGGGTGACATAGTCGTTGTGTTGCTCGCAGAGCTCGATGCCCTTGCAGAGTGCGGCACGCACCTTGTACTCCAGGCGAAGGTCAGCGGCGAGCATGTCAGGCACTGTGGTGCCCACATCCAGGTCGTCTGGACGCATACGCGGCGTGCCTTCGAGCATCAGAATGCGGCGCATCAGTGCGTCGGCGTGCTGTGCCTCTTCTTCCATCTCATGGTTAATACGCTCATAGAGCTCGGTAAAGCCCCAGTCTTCGTACATGCGCGAATGGATGAAATATTGGTCACGAGCTGCCAGTTCGCCCGTCAGCAACGTGTTGAGGTAATCGATTACGTCGGGGTGACCTTGCATCGCCCTACATCTCCCTGCTTGAAAGTCTGTAGTTTGAACCATGATGACCCGGAGGTCACGGGATCAACGGCAGAAAAGTGAAGATTTGTGGTGAAAAGTAGCTGAAATAACGCAAAAACCGCCCAAATGAGGGCGGTTCTGCTTATCGTTTAGAGTCAGTTAATGGTTACGCCCAATCCTCTTGCGATACGTTGGCCGTAATCAGCATCAGCTTTTACAAAGTGTTGCAGCTGCCGCTGGACCACATCACTGGTGACTCCAGCCATGGCACCGACAATGTTGTTGATCAGGAGAGTTTTCTGACCATCGTCCATCAACCGGTACAGCGCACCGGCATGGCTGTAGTAGTCGGTATCCTCACGCTGATCATAACGATCTGCCGCACCATTCAATGCCAAAGGCGGCTCGGCATACTGAGGCGCTTGTTGGGGCGTACCCGCAACGCTGTTTGGCTCGTAGTTAGGCGCCGCACCACCGTAACCAAAGGACATGGAACCGTCACGCTGATTAGTATTGACGGGACTCAATGGCGAATTGATCGGCAACTGCTGGTGGTTGGTACCGACACGATAACGGTGAGCATCGGCATAAGCGAAAACACGGCCTTGAAGCATGCGGTCTGGTGACAGCCCCACACCCGGGACCATGTTGCTTGGACCAAAGCATGCCTGCTCAACCTCAGCGAAGTAATTCACTGGATTACGGTTCAGCTCCAGCTCGCCGACCTCGATCAACGGAAACTCCTGCTGGGACCAGGTTTTGGTCACATCGAAGGGGTTTTCGTAATGAGCAACGGCCTGAGCTTCGGTCATGATCTGGATATTGACACTCCACTTCGGAAAATCACCGCGCTGAATCGCGTCAAACAGGTCACGCTGAGCGTAATCAGGGTCAGTGCCGGCAATGCGGGTTGCCTCCTCGGGAGTCAGGTTCTTGATACCTTGCTTGGTTTTGTAGTGCCATTTGACCCAGTGGCGCTCGCCTTTGGCATTGATCAAGCTGTAGGTATGACTACCGAAGCCATGCATATGACGATAGCCATCTGGAGTGCCACGGTCCGAAAACAAAATTGTGATTTGGTGCAATGCCTCGGGAGAGAGAGACCAGAAGTCCCAGACCATTTGCGCGCTTTTCAGGTTCGTTTGCGGCACACGCTTTTGGGTGTGGATGAAGTCCGGGAACTTCAGCGGGTCGCGAATAAAGAACACCGGCGTGTTGTTGCCCACGATGTCCCAGTTACCTTCTTCGGTATAGAACTTCAAAGCGAAACCACGCGGATCACGCGCGGTATCCGCCGAACCACGCTCGCCGCCCACGGTGGAGAAACGCAGGAACGTAGGTGTCTGTTTGCCAACGGCTTCAAACAGCTTGGCGCGGGTGTACTGGGTGATATCGCGGGTAACCGTGAACGTACCGTGGGCGCCAGAACCTTTGGCATGTACACGGCGCTCAGGAATATTCTCACGGTTGAAATGCGCGAGCTTCTCGATCAGATGAAAATCATCAAGGAGCAAAGGACCGCGCGGGCCGGCGGTACGGGAGTTCTGGTTATCCGCGACGGGTGCGCCGCTGGCGGTAGTAAGGATATTACTCATGCTCAATCTTCCTCAGGTCAGGCTAAGAACTGCCGGCTAATCGGCTTGGAGGGAGTATTGACCATCAAGATGACACCATCAAATGCATTAAATCATGGACTTTGATAGAAAATAACTAACGAACCGTCCTGGCAAATAGCTTTGGTTTAGTAAGAGCGTCGCGGTAGCGACCTGAAGAATATAGAAGGCTTTTCTACCGCCCACAAAAAACCGGGCACTAGGCCCGGTTTTTCGTTGCAGACTGTCGTCTTACTCGGCGCTTACAGCTTCGCCGGCAGTAGCACGATCAACCAACTCGACGTACGCCATAGGCGCGTTGTCGCCAGCGCGGAAACCGCACTTGAGGATGCGCAGGTAGCCACCCTCACGGGTAGCGTAGCGCTTGCCCAGGTCGTTGAAGAGCTTACCAACGATAGCTTTCGAACGAGTACGGTCGAAAGCCAGACGGCGGTTAGCCAGGCTGTCTGTCTTGGCCAAAGTGATCAGCGGCTCAGCAACGCGACGCAGTTCTTTAGCTTTCGGCAGTGTAGTTTTGATCAGCTCGTGCTCGAACAGCGACACCGCCATGTTTTGGAACATGGCCTTGCGGTGCGAGCTGGTACGGCTCAGGTGACGACCACTTTTACGATGACGCATGGTTCATTCCTTACCAAACTCACGTTCGGTGATTACGACGATCAGGCAGTCGCCTTGTCGTCCTTCTTAAGACTTGCAGGCGGCCAGTTGTCGAGGCGCATGCCGAGGGACAGACCGCGGGAGGCCAGAACGTCCTTGATTTCAGTCAAGGATTTCTTGCCCAGGTTCGGAGTCTTCAACAGTTCTACTTCGGTACGCTGAATCAGGTCGCCGATGTAGTAAATGTTTTCCGCCTTAAGGCAGTTAGCCGAACGTACAGTCAGTTCCAGATCGTCAACCGGGCGAAGCAGGATCGGATCGATCTCGTCTTCCTGCTCGATTACCACTGGTTCGCTGTCACCTTTGAGGTCGACGAACGCAGCCAACTGCTGTTGCAGGATGGTTGCAGCGCGGCGGATAGCCTCTTCAGGATCCAGAGTACCGTTGGTTTCCAGATCAATAACCAGCTTGTCCAGGTTAGTACGCTGCTCGACACGGGCGTTTTCCACCACGTATGCGATGCGGCGAACCGGGCTGAACGAAGAGTCAAGCTGCAAGCGACCAATGCTGCGGCTTTCGTCTTCATCGCTCTGACGCGAGTCGGCCGGTTCATAACCACGACCACGAGCTACAGTGAGCTTCATGTTCAGGGCGCCGTTAGACGCCAGGTTAGCGATTACGTGATCGGGATTAACGATCTCGACATCATGATCCAGCTGAATATCGGCAGCGGTAACCACCCCCGAACCCTTCTTCGACAAGGTCAGCGTAACTTCGTCACGGCCATGCAGCTTGATAGCCAGACCTTTAAGGTTCAACAGGATTTCAATTACGTCTTCCTGTACACCTTCGATGGCGCTGTACTCGTGGAGCACACCGTCAATCTCGGCCTCGACTACTGCACAGCCGGGCATTGAGGACAACAGGATGCGGCGCAGCGCGTTGCCCAGGGTGTGGCCAAAACCACGCTCGAGAGGCTCGAGAGTGATCTTGGCGCGGGTTGGACTGACAACCTGCACATCAATGTGGCGGGGTGTCAGGAACTCATTTACCGAAATCTGCATGGATGCACCTATTTTCTAGCCCTTACTTGGAGTAGAGCTCGACAATCAGGCTTTCGTTGATGTCGGCGGACAGATCACTGCGAGCAGGAACGTTCTTGAAAACGCCCGACTTCTTCTCAGTGTCTACTTCTACCCATTCTACGCGGCCACGTTGGGCACACAGATCGAGAGCTTGGACAATGCGAAGTTGGTTTTTTGCTTTCTCGCGAATCGCGACAACGTCACCAGCACGAACCTGGTACGACGGAACGTTAACGGTTTGGCCGTTTACGCTGACGGATTTGTGCGATACCAGCTGACGGGATTCGGCACGAGTCGAACCAAAGCCCATACGGTATACAACGTTGTCCAGACGGCATTCGAGCAGTTGCAGCAGGTTTTCACCGGTTGCACCTTTCTTGCCAGCAGCTTCTTTGTAGTAGCCGCTGAACTGACGCTCGAGAACGCCGTAAATACGACGGACCTTCTGCTTTTCACGCAGTTGGGTGCCGTAATCGGACTGGCGACCGCGGCGTTGGCCGTGGATACCAGGTGCTGCTTCAATGTTGCACTTCGATTCGATCGCGCGCACGCCGCTCTTCAAGAAGAGATCGGTGCCTTCGCGACGAGCGAGTTTGCATTTTGGACCAATGTAACGAGCCATTCTTTACAATCTCCTGGATTACACGCGGCGCTTCTTCGGCGGACGGCACCCGTTGTGCGGGATTGGCGTCACGTCGGTGATGCTGGCGATCTTATAGCCACAGCCGTTCAAAGCACGGACAGCAGACTCACGACCTGGACCTGGACCTTTGACGTTAACGTCGAGGTTTTTCAGGCCGTATTCCAGCGCAGCTTGACCAGCACGTTCAGCAGCTACTTGAGCAGCAAACGGGGTGGACTTGCGGGAACCGCGGAAACCCGAACCACCAGAGGTAGCCCAAGACAGCGCGTTACCTTGACGGTCGGTGATGGTCACGATGGTGTTGTTAAAAGATGCATGGATGTGGGCGATGCCATCAACCACTGTCTTTTTAACTTTTTTACGAGGACGAGCAGCAGGTTTTGCCATGATAATTTTCCTGTCGATTCGCGTGGGCGATTACTTGCGGATCGGCTTACGCGGACCTTTACGGGTACGCGCGTTAGTCTTGGTACGCTGACCGCGTACTGGAAGACCACGACGATGACGCAGACCACGGTAGCAACCGAGGTCCATCAAACGCTTGATTTTCATGTTGATTTCGCGACGCAGGTCACCTTCAGTGGTGAACTTCGCCACTTCGCCACGCAACAGCTCAATCTGCTCGTCGCTCAGATCTTTGATCTTAGCGGCTGGGTTTACCCCAGTGTCTGCGCAAATTTTCTGCGCAGTAGTGCGACCAACACCATAGATGTAGGTCAGCGAGATAACAGTGTGCTTGTTATCTGGAATGTTAACGCCTGCAATACGGGCCATTCAGTGGGACTCCAATTGACAGCTACCTACGCCCCGGAAGCCAAGAAATAGGGCGCGAGATAATATCGCTGTAATAACAAATAATCAACCCGGCAGCGCACTAGCTGCCGGGCTTCAAGCGGATCACACTCAGCCTTGGCGCTGTTTGTGACGCGGTTCCGCGCTGCAAATTACTCGAACAACACCTTCGCGGCGAATAATCTTGCAGTTACGGCACAGCTTTTTCACCGATGCACGAACTTTCATCACCAACTCCTCGAACCTTATGGGGTACTCAGCGCAACATGCCGCTGCCGTAGCCCTTCAGGTTGGCTTTCTTCATCAGGGATTCGTACTGGTGCGAAACGAGGTGCGATTGTACTTGGGACATGAAGTCCATCACAACCACGACCACGATCAGCAACGAGGTCCCGCCAAGGTAGAACGGAACGTTTGCTGCAACCACCAGGAACTGGGGAAGCAAGCACACGGCCGTCATATATAGAGCACCGAACAGGGTCAAACGAGTCAAAACGCCATCAATGTAGCGTGCAGACTGCTCACCTGGACGGATGCCCGGAATAAAGGCACCGGACTTCTTCAGGTTTTCCGCTACGTCTTTCGGATTGAACATCAACGCCGTATAGAAGAAGCAGAAGAAAATAATCCCTGCACTAAACAGCAGAATATTCAACGGCTGACCAGGAGCGATCGACTGAGAGAGGTCCTGCAGCCAGCCCATATTTTCAGACTGACCAAACCAGGTACCCAACGAAGCCGGAAACAGCAAAATGCTGCTCGCGAAAATTGCCGGAATAACACCGGCCATATTCACTTTCAGCGGCAAGTGGCTGGTCTGCGCAGCAAAAACCTTACGGCCCTGCTGACGCTTGGCGTAGTGAACAGCAATACGACGCTGGCCACGCTCAATGAACACCACAAAACCGATAATCGCTACTGCCAGCAAACCGATGGCAACCAGAGCGAAGATGTTGATATCACCCTGACGTGCAGACTCGAAAGACTGCCCAATTGCTCTCGGAAGACCGGCGACGATACCTGCGAAAATCAACATCGAGATACCGTTACCAACACCACGCTCAGTAATCTGCTCACCCAGCCACATCATGAACATCGCACCAGCCACAAACGTGGATACCGCGACGAAATAGAAGCCAAAGTCACCAGTGAACGCAACGCCCTGCCCCGCCAGACCAACGGACATGCCGATAGCTTGAACCAGGGCGAGGACGACAGTGCCGTAGCGGGTGTACTGGCTAATCTTGCGACGGCCAGCTTCACCTTCCTTCTTCAACTGCTCCAGCTGCGGGCTGACGGCGGTCATCAGTTGCATGATGATCGATGCCGAAATGTACGGCATGATCCCCAGTGCAAAGATGCTCATCCGTTCCAGCGCGCCGCCGGAAAACATGTTGAACAAGCTAAGAATGGTCCCCTCATTCTGTCGAAACAGGTCTGCGAGTCGGTCCGGGTTGATACCTGGAACCGGGATGTGTGCGCCTATTCGGTAGACGATAATCGCCAGGAACAGAAAACGCAGACGAGCCCAAAGTTCAGACATACCGCCTTTGCCGAGCGCTGAGAGAGCACCTTGCTTAGCCATTTATTCCTCGAACTTGCCGCCAGCTGCTTCGATAGCCGAACGCGCACCTTTGGTGGCGCCGATTCCCTTGCCGATAGTGACAGCGCGAGTCACTTCACCGGACAGCATGATTTTCACACGCTGTACGTTGACGTTGATCACGTTGGCATCTTTCAGGGTCTGCACAGTAACGATGTCGCCTTCCACTTTAGCCAGCTCGGACAGACGCACTTCTGCGCGGTCCATGGCTTTCAGGGATACGAAACCGAACTTAGGCAGGCGACGATGCAGCGGCTGTTGACCGCCTTCAAAGCCTGGAGCGATGGTGCCACCGGAGCGGGAGGTTTGACCTTTGTGGCCACGGCCACCAGTCTTACCCAAACCGCTACCGATACCACGGCCCGGACGATGCTTTTCGCGACGGGAACCCGGCGCTGGACTCAGATCATTGAGTTTCATCGATTAACCCTCTACACGCAGCATGTAGTAAGCCTTGTTGATCATCCCGCGATTCTCGGGAGTATCCTGGACTTCTACAGTGTGACCGATGCGACGCAGACCCAAACCTTTAACACACAGTTTGTGGTTAGGGATGCGGCCGGTCATGCTTTTGATCAGCGTTACTTTAACGGTAGCCATGATCAGAAGATCTCCTTGACAGTCAGACCACGCTTCGCAGCGATGGACTCAGGAGATTGCATAGCTTTCAAACCTTTGAAAGTGGCGTGAACCACGTTTACCGGGTTAGTCGAGCCGTAGCACTTGGCCAGAACGTTCTGAACGCCAGCAACTTCGAGGACAGCACGCATAGCGCCGCCAGCGATGATACCGGTACCTTCAGAAGCAGGCTGCATGTACACCTTCGAAGCGCCATGGGCGGACTTCATTGCGTACTGCAGCGTGGTGCCGTTCAGATCAACTTGGATCATGTTGCGACGAGCAGCTTCCATTGCCTTCTGGATCGCAGCAGGCACTTCACGTGACTTGCCACGGCCGAAGCCAACGCGCCCTTTACCATCACCAACCACGGTCAACGCGGTGAAAGTGAAGATACGGCCGCCTTTAACGGTTTTGGCTACGCGGTTAACTTGAACCAGCTTCTCAATGTAGCCTTCGTCGCGCTTTTGGTCGTTATTTGACATAACTTAGAACTCCAGCCCAGCTTCACGAGCAGCATCAGCCAGCGCTTTCACGCGACCGTGGTACTTGAAGCCAGAGCGGTCGAAAGCCACTTGCGAGACGCCCACGGCCTTAGCACGTGTAGCGACCAGCTGGCCAACCTTTGTGGCCGCGTCGATGTTGCCGGTGGCACCATCACGCAGTTCTTTATCCAAAGTCGAGGCGCTTGCCAGGACTTTGTTGCCGTCGGCCGAGATGACCTGGGCGTAGATGTGCTGCGACGAGCGGTACACGCAGAGACGCACGACTTCGAGTTCGTGCATTTTCAGGCGTGCTTTGCGAGCGCGACGCAGTCGAGTAACTTTTTTGTCGGTCATTTGCTATGCCCTACTTCTTCTTGGCTTCTTTACGACGGACGACTTCGTCCGCGTAGCGCACACCTTTGCCTTTGTACGGCTCTGGTGGACGGAAGTCGCGGATCTCAGCGGCCACCTGACCTACCAGCTGCTTATCAATACCCTTGATCAGGATATCGGTTTGGCTAGGGGTCTCAGCGGTGATGCCTTCCGGCAGTTCGTAATCCACTGGGTGCGAGAAGCCAAGGGCAAGGTTCAAAACCGTGCCTTTTGCTTGCGCTTTGTAACCAACACCGACCAGCTGGAGCTTGCGCTCGAAGCCTTGGCTTACGCCTTGGACCATGTTGTTTACCAACGCACGCGTGGTACCGGCCATTGCGCGAGTTTGTTGATCGCCATTGCGAGCAGCGAAACGCAGCTCACCAGCTTCTTCAACGATCTCAACGGACGAATGGATGTTCAGTTCAAGAGTGCCCTTGGCACCCTTCACCGAAAGCTGTTGGCCTGCGAATTTTACTTCGACACCGGCTGGCAGCTTAACGGGGTTCTTAGCGACGCGAGACATGCTTATCCCCCCTTAGAACACAGTGCAAAGAACTTCGCCGCCGACACCGGCAGCGCGCGCAGCACGATCCGTCATCACACCTTTGTTGGTGGAGACGATAGACACGCCCAGACCGCCACGAACTTTCGGCAGATCTTCAGCGGACTTGTACTGACGCAGGCCTGGACGGCTAACGCGCTTCACTTCTTCGATGACCGAACGGCCTTCGAAGTACTTCAGCTCGATGGACAGCAGTGGCTTGGTTTCGCTGCTGATCTGATAACCCGCAATGTAGCCTTCGTCTTTCAGGACTTTGGCAACAGCTACCTTCAACTTGGAAGATGGCATGCTTACGACGGACTTTTCAGCCATCTGGGCATTACGGATACGAGTTAGCATGTCCGCTAACGGGTCCTGCATACTCATGGGCTAGACGCTCCTAATACAAAAAAATTAGCCTTGCGGCTACATATGTCGCCGAGAATCTCCGGGCATAAAAAACACGGGCTCAGGCGAGCCGCGTATTTTAGACATACTCCGGAAATGAAACAAGCCCCAAAAGGGGCTTGATCCAGATTCAAGGTCACCGGCGGTCAGTATCTTGCGATTCTGCCCACCTGGACGTTGAAGTACTTACCAGCTGGCTTTAACCAGACCTGGTACGTCACCACGCATTGCCGCTTCACGCAGTTTGTTACGGCCGAGGCCGAACTTGCGGTAAACGCCGTGTGGACGACCGGTCAGGCGGCAGCGGTTACGCATGCGCGAAGCGCTTGCGTCACGTGGCTGCTTCTGCAGAGCAACTGTCGCTTCCCAACGTGCTTCTGGACTTGCGTTCAGATCAACGATGATTGCTTTCAGTGCTGCACGCTTCTTGGCGTACTTGGCAACCGTGAGCTGACGCTTCAGCTCGCGGTTTTTCATGCTCATCTTGGCCATGGTCCTACTCCAATCAGTTGCGGAACGGGAATTTGAAAGCACGCAACAGGGCGCGACCTTCATCATCGTTCTTGGCAGTGGTGGTCAGGGTAATGTCCAGACCGCGGAGAGCATCGATCTTGTCGTAGTCGATTTCCGGGAAGATGATCTGCTCTTTCACGCCCATGCTGTAGTTACCACGACCATCGAAGGACTTGGCATTCAGGCCGCGGAAGTCGCGAACCCGAGGCAGGGAGATCGACAGCAGACGATCCAGGAATTCATACATACGCTCACGGCGCAGAGTCACTTTGACGCCGATCGGCCAACCTTCACGGACTTTAAAGCCAGCGATGGATTTCCGAGCGTAAGTCACAACGACTTTTTGACCGGTGATCTTTTCCAGGTCAGCAACAGCGTGCTCGATGACTTTTTTGTCACCGACTGCTTCGCCCAGACCCATGTTCAGGGTGATTTTGGTAACGCGTGGAACTTCCATCACGTTCGAAAGCTTAAGTTCTTCCTTAAGCTTCGGTGCGATTTCTTTCCAGTAAATCTCTTTTAGTCGTGCCATGGTCTTCTACCTAGCAGTGTTCAAGCATCAACCGCTTTTTGGGTCGACTTGAAGACACGAATTTTCTTGCCGTCTTCTACTTTGAAACCAACGCGGTCAGCCTTGTTGGTTTCGCCGTTGAAAATGGCGACGTTAGAAGCGTCCAGTGGAGCTTCTTTTTCGACGATACCGCCTTGTACGCCCGACATCGGGTTAGGCTTGGTATGACGCTTAACCAGGTTCAGACCACCGATAACCAGACGGTTATTAGCGAGAACCTTAAGCACCTTACCGCGCTTACCTTTGTCTTTGCCGGCGATCACGATGATCTCGTCGTCACGACGAATCTTTTGCATGTCGGATCTCCTTACAGCACTTCTGGGGCGAGCGAGACGATCTTCATGAACTTCTCAGTACGAAGTTCACGGGTCACTGGCCCAAAGATACGGGTGCCGATCGGCTCTTGCTTGTTGTTCAGAAGAACAGCAGCGTTGCCATCAAAGCGGATAATGGAGCCATCAGCACGACGTACGCCGTGACGAGTGCGGACTACAACAGCAGTCATCACTTGGCCTTTTTTCACTTTACCGCGAGGAATTGCTTCCTTCACGGTAACTTTGATGATGTCACCGATACCAGCGTAACGACGATGGGAGCCACCCAGCACCTTGATGCACATAACACGGCGAGCGCCGCTGTTATCGGCCACATCGAGCATGGATTGAGTCTGAATCATATAATTTCTCCGACCCCTAGTCCTTAGACTTCCACAGCGCGTTCGAGAACATCAACCAGTGCCCAAGACTTGGTCTTGGCCAGCGGACGAGTTTCACGAATAGTGACTTTGTCGCCGATGTGGCACTGATTGGTTTCGTCGTGCGCGTGCAGCTTAGTCGAACGCTTAACATATTTACCGTAGATCGGGTGCTTAACGCGACGCTCGATCAGTACGGTGATGGTTTTGTCCATCTTGTCGCTGACAACACGGCCAGTCAGCGTACGGACAGTCTTTTCGGCTTCAGCCATGATCACTTACCTGCCTGCTGGTTGAGCACAGTCTTCACGCGAGCGATGTCACGCTTAACTTGCGAGAGCAGATGAGACTGCCCCAACTGGCCAGTTGCTTTCTGCATACGCAGATTGAACTGGTCGCGCAGCAGGCCGAGCAGTTGCTCGTTCAGCTGCTGTGCGGATTTTTCACGAAGTTCATTCGCTTTCATCACATCACCGTCCGTTTAACAAAGGCGGTGGCGAGCGGCAGCTTTGCAGCAGCCAGGGCAAAAGCCTCACGCGCCAGCTCTTCAGTTACACCCTCGATTTCATACAGGACTTTGCCTGGCTGAATCTGGGCTACCCAGTATTCCACGTTACCCTTACCTTTACCCATCCGAACCTCGAGAGGTTTTTTGGAGATCGGCTTGTCCGGGAATACACGGATCCAGATCTTGCCGCCACGTTTTACGTGACGGGTCAGAGCACGACGCGCTGACTCGATCTGACGAGCGGTGAGACGACCACGAGCTACAGACTTCAGCGCGAACTCGCCGAAGCTGACTTTGCTACCGCGCTGAGCCAGACCACGGTTGTGGCCTGTCATCTGCTTGCGGAACTTCGTACGCTTTGGTTGCAACATTTGGCGTACCCCTTACTTAGCAGCTTTTTTACGAGGCGCTGGTGCTTGTGGTTTCAGTTCTTCTTGGCGACCACCAATTACTTCGCCTTTGAAGATCCAAACCTTTACACCGATCACACCGTAAGTGGTGTGAGCTTCGTAGTTGGCATAGTCGATGTCGGCACGCAGGGTGTGCAGTGGCACACGACCTTCGCGATACCATTCAGTACGTGCGATTTCAGCACCGCCGAGACGACCGCTCACTTGGATTTTGATGCCTTTGGCACCAATGCGCATGGCGTTCTGTACGGCGCGCTTCATAGCGCGACGGAACATTACGCGACGCTCCAGCTGCTGAGCTACGCTCTGCGCAACCAGCATACCGTCGAGCTCCGGCTTACGGATCTCTTCGATATTGATGTGCACAGGCACACCCATTTGCTTGGTCAGGTCCTGACGCAGTTTCTCAACATCTTCACCTTTCTTCCCGATAACGATACCTGGACGAGCGGTGTGGATGGTGATACGTGCAGTTTGCGCCGGACGATGGATATCGATACGGCTTACGGACGCGCTTTTTAGTTTGTCTTGGAGATACTCACGCACCTTCAGATCAGCGAACAAATAGTCCGCATAAGTCCGACCGTCTGCGTACCAGACGGAGGTGTGCTCCTTGACGATTCCCAGGCGAATGCCAATGGGATGTACTTTCTGACCCATCTCTTCGACTCCGTTACTTGTCAGCAACCTTGACAGTGATATGGCAAGACCGCTTGACGATGCGATCAGCACGGCCTTTGGCACGTGGCATGATGCGCTTCAGCGAACGCCCTTCGTTGACGAAAACGGTGCTGACCTTCAGGTCATCAACGTCTGCGCCTTCGTTATGCTCGGCGTTGGCTACGGCCGACTCCAGCACTTTCTTCATGATCTCGGCGGCTTTCTTACTGCTGAAAGCCAACAGGTTGAGCGCTTCGCCCACCTTCTTCCCGCGGATCTGGTCGGCGACCAAGCGGGCTTTCTGGGCGGAGATTCGAGCGCCCGACAACTTAGCGGCTACTTCCATTTCCTAACCCCTTAACGCTTGGCTTTCTTGTCTGCCACGTGCCCACGATATGTGCGGGTACCGGCAAACTCGCCCAGTTTGTGGCCGACCATGTCTTCGTTAACGAGAACTGGGACGTGTTGACGACCGTTGTGTACTGCGATGGTCAAACCGACCATTTGTGGCAGGATCATAGAACGGCGCGACCAGGTCTTAACTGGTTTGCGATCGTTCTTTTCCGCCGCCACTTCGATCTTCTTCAGTAGGTGAAGATCAATAAAAGGACCTTTTTTCAGAGAACGTGGCACTGTCGTATCCCTCTATTTACTTGCGACGACGGACGATCATTTTGTCGGTACGCTTATTACCACGAGTCTTCGCACCCTTAGTCGGGAAGCCCCATGGCGATACCGGATGACGACCACCAGAGGTACGACCTTCACCACCACCGTGTGGGTGGTCAACCGGGTTCATGGCAACACCACGAACGGTTGGGCGAACGCCACGCCAGCGTTTGGCACCAGCTTTACCCAGCGAACGCAGGCTGTGCTCGGAGTTCGAGACTTCACCCAGGGTCGCGCGGCATTCAGCCAGCACTTTACGCATCTCACCAGAACGCAGACGCAGCGTCACGTAGACACCTTCACGAGCGATCAGCTGAGCCGAAGCACCAGCGGAACGAGCGATTTGCGCGCCTTTACCTGGCTTCAATTCGATGCCGTGTACGGTGCTACCAACTGGAATGTTACGCAGTTGCAGAGCGTTGCCCGGCTTGATCGGTGCCAGAGCACCTGCGATCAGCTGGTCACCAGCACTCACGCCTTTAGGGGCGATGATGTAGCGACGCTCGCCATCTGCGTACAGCAGCAGAGCGATGTGAGCAGTACGGTTTGGATCGTATTCGATACGCTCGACAGTGGCAGCGATGCCATCTTTGTCGTTGCGACGGAAGTCGACCAGACGATAATGCTGCTTATGGCCACCACCGATGTGACGAGTGGTAATACGACCATTGTTGTTACGACCACCAGTCTTCGATTTCTTCTCGAGCAGCGGTGCGTGAGGAGCGCCTTTATGCAGCTCCTGGTTGACCACCTTGACCACAAAACGGCGGCCAGGGGAAGTCGGTTTGCATTTAACGATTGCCATGATGCACCCCTTCCTTACTCAGCACTGCTGCTGAAATCGAGATCTTGGCCTGGCTGAAGGGAGATAACCGCCTTCTTCCAGTCATTACGCTTGCCCAGACCGCGAGCAGTGCGCTTGCTCTTACCCAGAACATTCAGGGTAGTAACACGCTCAACTTTCACGCTGAACAGGCTTTCGACAGCCTTCTTGATTTCCAGCTTGGTTGCGTCAGTTGCAACCTTGAAAACGAACTGGCCTTTCTTGTCAGCCAGAACCGTAGCCTTTTCGGAAACGTGCGGGCCAAGCAGAACTTTAAATACGCGTTCCTGGTTCATCCCAGCAGCTCCTCGAATTTCTTCACGGCCGACACGGTGATCAACACCTTGTCGTATGCGATCAGACTAACTGGATCGGAACCTTGCACGTCACGTACATCAACGTGTGGCAGGTTGCGAGCAGCCAGGTACAGGTTCTGATCAACAGCTTCAGACACGATCAAAACATCGGTCAGGCTCATGTTGTTCAGTTTGCCCAGCAGATCTTTGGTTTTTGGACTTTCAACAGCGAAGTCCTGAACCACGACCAGGCGATCAGTACGCACGAGTTCAGCAAGGATGGAGCGCAGTGCTGCGCGATACATCTTCTTGTTGAGCTTCTGAGTGTGATCCTGTGGACGAGCTGCGAAAGTGGTACCGCCGCCACGCCAGATTGGGCTACGGATAGTACCGGCACGAGCACGGCCAGTACCTTTCTGACGCCAAGGGCGCTTACCGCCACCACGTACGTCGGAACGGGTCTTTTGCTGCTTGCTACCTTGACGGCCGCCGGCCATGTAGGCCACGACTGCTTGGTGAACCAGCGTCTCGTTGAACTCGCCGCCAAACGTCAGTTCGGAAACTTCGATCGCTTGAGCGTCATTTACATTTAATTGCATGTCAGCTTCCCCTTAACCGCGAGCCTTGGCCGCTGGACGTACAACCAGGTTGCCGCCAGTAGCGCCAGGAACAGCACCCTTGACCAACAACAGATTGCGTTCAGCGTCGACGCGCACTACTTCGAGGGACTGCACGGTCACGCGCTCAGCGCCCATATGACCGGACATTTTTTTGCCCTTGAATACACGACCAGGAGTCTGGCACTGGCCAATAGAGCCCGGGACGCGGTGGGAAACGGAGTTACCGTGAGTGTTGTCTTGGCCACGGAAATTCCAACGCTTGATCGTACCCTGGAAGCCTTTACCTTTGGACTGACCGGTTACATCAACCAGTTGACCAGCAGCGAAGATTTCAGCGTTGATCAGATCGCCAGCCTGGTAGTCGCCATCTTCAAGACGGAACTCCATAACAGTGCGACCAGCTGCAACGTTTGCTTTAGCGAAGTGACCTGCTTGAGCAGCAGTCACGCGCGAAGCACGACGCTCGCCGACAGTGACTTGCACTGCACGATAGCCATCGGTCTCTTCAGTTTTGAACTGGGTGACGCGATTCGGTTCGATCTCAATGACCGTGACCGGAATGGAGACACCTTCTTCGGTGAAAATACGGGTCATACCGCATTTACGACCGACTACACCAATAGTCATGTTGTAAACCTCATGAGTGTACGGGGCTTTCACCCGCTATGGCCGCCCATTTCAGAGCGTTACACGACTAAGACCCAAGTCTTAGCCGAGGCTGATCTGTACTTCCACACCGGCCGCCAGATCAAGCTTCATAAGTGCATCAACGGTTTTATCCGTTGGCTGGACGATGTCCAGTACGCGCTTATGAGTACGGATCTCGTACTGGTCACGCGCGTCTTTGTTGACGTGCGGGGAGACCAGAACGGTGAACCGCTCTTTACGGGTAGGCAGTGGAATTGGACCACGCACTTGTGCACCAGTACGTTTCGCGGTTTCCACGATTTCCTGGGTGGATTGGTCGATCAGGCGATGGTCAAAAGCCTTCAACCTGATACGGATTTGCTGATTTTGCATTGGATTTCAGACTCCGGCTGCTATTCCCAGCGAGCGCAATACGCCCGTTAAAAGGAGGCGCAATTCTATAGACGGCCCAGATAGGTGTCAACCCAATAAAAAAGGCCCCCGCTGAGCGGGGGCCTTTTCAAAACATCAAGGCAATCTCAAAAGAGATAATTACTCGATGATTTTAGCTACAACGCCAGCACCAACGGTACGGCCGCCTTCGCGAATAGCGAAACGCAGACCGTCTTCCATTGCGATGGTTTTGATCAGGGTAACAACCATTTTGATGTTGTCGCCCGGCATAACCATTTCAACGCCTTCCGGCAGCTCGCAGTTACCAGTCACGTCAGTAGTACGGAAGTAGAACTGTGGACGGTAGCCTTTGAAGAACGGAGTGTGGCGACCGCCTTCTTCTTTGCTCAGTACGTAGACTTCAGCTTCGAACTTGGTGTGCGGCTTAACCGAACCTGGCTTAACCAGAACCTGGCCACGCTCAACGTCGTCACGCTTGGTACCACGCAGCAGAACGCCGCAGTTCTCGCCAGCACGACCTTCGTCGAGCAGCTTACGGAACATTTCAACACCGGTGCAGGTGGTGACGGTAGTGTCACGCAGACCAACGATTTCCAGTGGATCTTGAACCTTAACGATACCGCGCTCGATACGACCAGTCACAACAGTACCGCGACCGGAGATCGAGAACACGTCTTCGATTGGCATCAGGAACGGCTTGTCGATAACACGAACTGGATCTGGGATGTAGCTGTCCAGAGTTTCAACCAGTTTACGAACGGACGTGGTGCCCATTTCGTTGTCGTCTTTGCCTTCCAGAGCCATACGAGCAGAACCGATGATGATCGGAGTGTCGTCACCTGGGAAGTCGTAAGTGCTCAGCAGATCGCGCACTTCCATCTCAACCAGTTCCAGCAGCTCAGCGTCGTCTACCAGGTCAGCCTTGTTCAGGTAAACCACGATGTACGGAACGCCAACCTGACGGGACAGCAGGATGTGCTCACGGGTTTGTGGCATCGGACCATCAGCGGCCGAGCAAACCAGGATTGCGCCGTCCATCTGGGCAGCACCGGTGATCATGTTCTTCACATAGTCAGCGTGACCTGGGCAGTCAACGTGAGCGTAGTGACGGATCAGCGAGTTGTATTCAACGTGCGCGGTGTTGATGGTGATACCACGAGCTTTTTCTTCTGGTGCGCTGTCGATTTTATCGAAATCAACGATTGCCGAACCGAATACTTCGGAGCAAACGCGAGTCAGAGCAGCAGTCAGAGTGGTTTTACCGTGGTCAACGTGACCGATGGTGCCAACGTTGACGTGCGGTAGGGAACGATCAAATTTTTCTTTAGCCACGACAATTAACTCCTTGCCTAAAGGACTGAATCAGCCTTGTTTTTTGGATACAGTTTCAGCGATGTGCGCCGGAGCTGTGTTGTATTTTTTGAATTCCATAGAGTAGCTTGCGCGACCCTGAGACATGGAGCGAACGTCGGTCGCATAACCGAACATCTCACCCAACGGAACCTCGGCGCGAATCACTTTGCCGGAAACCGTGTCTTCCATGCCCAAGATCATGCCGCGACGACGGTTAAGGTCGCCCATGACATCACCCATATAGTCTTCAGGTGTAACAACTTCTACCGCCATGATTGGCTCAAGCAACTCACCACCGCCCTTTTGGGCCAGTTGCTTGGTTGCCATGGAAGCAGCCACCTTAAACGCCATCTCGTTGGAGTCGACGTCGTGGTAAGAACCGTCAAAAACGGTTGCTTTCAGGCCGATCAGCGGATAGCCGGCAACAACACCGTTCTTCATCTGCTCTTCGATACCCTTCTGGATAGCAGGGATGTATTCCTTAGGAACAACACCACCCACTACTTCGTTCACGAATTGCAGACCTTCCTGACCTTCGTCAGCAGGAGCAAAACGGATCCAGCAGTGACCGAACTGACCACGACCGCCGGACTGACGAACGAACTTGCCTTCGATTTCACAGTTCTTCGTGATGCGCTCACGATAGGAAACCTGAGGCTTACCGATGTTGGCTTCGACGTTGAACTCACGGCGCATCCGGTCAACCAGGATGTCCAGGTGCAGCTCGCCCATGCCAGAGATGATCGTTTGACCAGTCTCTTCATCAGTCTTAACGCGGAAAGATGGATCTTCCTGAGCAAGTTTGCCCAGAGCGATACCCATTTTTTCCTGGTCATCCTTGGTCTTAGGCTCTACGGCAACCGAAATAACCGGCTCCGGGAAGTCCATGCGAACCAGGATGATTGGCTTAGCAGCGTCGCACAAAGTCTCACCAGTGGTGACGTCCTTCATGCCGATCAGGGCCGCGATGTCACCAGCGCGTACTTCCTTGATCTCTTCACGGGCGTTTGCGTGCATTTGCACCATACGACCCACGCGCTCTTTCTTACCTTTAACCGAGTTGATCACGCCGTCGCCGGATGCCAACACGCCCGAGTAAACGCGGACGAAAGTCAAGGTACCCACGAATGGGTCGGTAGCGATCTTGAACGCCAGGGCCGAGAACGGCTCGCTGTCGTCTGCATGACGCTCCATTTCCTCTTCCTCGTTATCAGGGTTGGTACCCTTGATAGCAGGAATGTCGGTTGGAGCAGGCAGGTAGTCGATCACAGCATCGAGAACCAGGGGAACACCCTTGTTCTTGAACGAGGAACCGCAAACAGCCAAGACGATCTCACCAGCGATAGTACGCTGACGCAGAGCGGCCTTGATTTCCACGTTGGTGAGTTCTTCACCTTCGAGGTACTTGTTCATCAGCTCTTCGCTGGCTTCGGCAGCAGCCTCAACCATGTTGTTGCGCCATTCGTCAGCCAGTTCCTGCAGTTCAGCAGGGATAGGCTTACGAACAGGAACCATACCTTTGTCGGAATCATTCCAGTAGACCGCTTCCATGTTGATCAGATCGATCTGACCCTGGAAGTTGTCTTCGGAACCGATAGCCAATTGGATTGGCACCGGAGTGTGACCCAGACGCTGCTTGATCTGACCGATCACGCGCAGGAAGTTGGCACCAGCACGGTCCATCTTGTTTACGTAAACAAGACGTGGAACGCCGTATTTGTTGGCTTGACGCCATACGGTTTCCGACTGAGGCTCAACACCCGAAGTACCGCAGAACACAACGACAGCGCCGTCGAGTACGCGCAGGGAACGTTCAACTTCAATGGTGAAGTCTACGTGGCCCGGGGTATCGATTACGTTGAAGCGATGCTCGTCTTTGTACTGCTTCTCGGAACCTTTCCAGAAGGCGGTAATAGCAGCAGAAGTAATGGTAATACCACGCTCCTGCTCCTGAACCATCCAGTCTGTGGTCGCGGCGCCATCATGCACCTCGCCCATTTTGTGACTTTTGCCGGTGTAAAACAGTACGCGCTCGGTGGTGGTGGTTTTACCAGCATCCACGTGAGCAACGATACCGATGTTACGGTAGCGGCTAATCGGAGTAGTACGAGCCATAAAGCCCTCGCAAAATTAGTGAAGCTAAGATTAGAAGCGGTAGTGCGAGAAAGCTTTGTTAGCTTCAGCCATACGGTGCACGTCTTCACGCTTCTTAACAGCAGCACCTTTACCTTCAGCAGCGTCCAACAGTTCGCCAGCCAAACGCAGAGCCATAGACTTCTCGCCACGCTTACGGGCGAAGTCTACCAACCAGCGCATTGCCAGGGCGTTACGACGGGACGGACGAACTTCAACCGGAACCTGGTAAGTAGCACCGCCTACACGGCGCGACTTCACTTCGACCAGCGGAGCGATGGCGTCGAGAGCTTTCTCGAAGATTTCCAGGGGGTCGCTGTTCTTGCGTTCTTTAACCTTTTCCAGCGCGCCATAAACGATACGCTCGGCAACGGCTTTTTTGCCGCTTTCCATCACGTGGTTCATGAACTTGGCCAGAATTTGGCTTCCGTATTTTGGATCGTCAAGCACTTCGCGCTTGGCTGCTACGCGTCTTCTTGGCATGGATAAGCCCTCAAACGGTCTTCAGGTTCGCTCGGAATCAGTGCCCTTTCGGGACGCCTCCGACCTTACTCTTATCGACTCAGAAAATAAGATGATTCAGTTTTACAAAAAGCCGCTACTACTTAGGCTTCTTGGTACCGTACTTCGAACGACCCTGGTTACGACCTTTAACGCCGGAAGTATCCAAGGAGCCGCGTACGGTGTGGTAACGAACACCTGGCAAGTCTTTTACACGACCGCCGCGGATCAGTACCACGCTGTGCTCTTGCAGGTTGTGGCCTTCACCGCCGATGTACGAGGAAACCTCGAAACCGTTGGTCAGACGCACACGGCATACTTTACGCAGTGCCGAGTTAGGTTTTTTCGGCGTAGTGGTATACACGCGAGTGCATACGCCACGACGTTGCGGGCAGTTCTGCAGCGCAGGCACGTCGGATTTCTCGACGATACGCTTACGCGGCTGACGTACCAGCTGGTTGATAGTTGCCATCTACTAGCTCCACTGTTGTCTTGCGACGCTATTGTCTTGCAAGAAAAGCAAAATGGCAGGAACGAATTCCCGCCAAATTTAGGGGTACAAGAGTCTAAAGAGGATCTTGCCCCCAGTCAAGGCAAGGCCCCGACCTCCCCTCTCATCGAACCGGGGCAAATTTGCCTCGATCCGACGAATGGGGGCTGCCAGGGCCCAGACTTATTTATCGCAGAACTCAGTTACCGCTTGAGTTCAGCGCTTCGGTCAGTGCAGCTTCCACTTCACTGGCGCTTACGCGCAGCGGCTTGTCAGCATCACGGCGGCGCTTGCGCTCGCTGTGGTAAGCCAAACCGGTACCAGCCGGGATCAGACGACCCACGACCACGTTTTCTTTCAGGCCGCGCAGGTAATCGCGCTTGCCGGTTACCGCTGCTTCGGTCAGTACGCGAGTGGTCTCCTGGAAGGAGGCCGCCGAGATGAACGACTCAGTGGACAACGACGCCTTGGTGATACCCAGCAACACACGAGTGAACTTGGAGACAAATTTGTCATCCGCGCTCAGACGTTCGTTTTCTACCAGTACGTGAGTCAGTTCCATCTGGTCGCCCTTGATGAAACTGGAATCGCCGGATTCAGCGATTTCAACTTTACGCAGCATCTGACGCAGGATGGTCTCGATGTGCTTATCGTTGATCTTCACGCCTTGCAGACGGTAAACGTCCTGGATCTCGTTAACGATGTACTTGGCCAGCGCACTCACACCCAGCAGACGCAGGATGTCGTGTGGATCGCTCGGACCGTCAGAGATAACTTCGCCGCGATTTACCTGTTCGCCTTCGAAGACGTTCAGGTGGCGCCACTTCGGAATCAGCTCTTCGTACGGATCGCTACCGTCGTTCGGGGTAATGACCAGACGGCGCTTGCCTTTGGTTTCTTTACCGAACGCGATGGTGCCGCTGACTTCAGCCAGAATCGACGCTTCTTTCGGACGACGAGCTTCGAACAAGTCGGCAACACGCGGCAGACCACCGGTGATGTCGCGGGTCTTCGAAGTTTCTTGCGGGATACGAGCGATAACATCACCGATCGCGATCTTCGCACCATCCGCTACACCGACCAGGGCGTTGGCTGGCAGGAAGTACTGAGCGATTACGTCAGTGCCTGGCAGCAACAAGTCCTTGCCGTTGTCATCGACCATCTTAACGGCAGGACGGATGTCTTTACCGGCAGCTGGACGATCTTTCGCGTCGAGTACTTCAATGTTGGTCATACCGGTCAATTCGTCAGTCTGACGCTTGATCGTGATGCCTTCTTCCATGCCCACGTAGGTCACGGTACCTTTCATTTCAGTAACGATTGGGTGAGTGTGCGGATCCCACTTGGCCACGATTGCGCCAGCGTCGACCTTGTCACCCTCTTTAACCGAAATCACAGCACCGTACGGCAGCTTGTAACGCTCACGCTCACGACCGTAGTCGTCAGCGATTGCCAGCTCACCGGAACGGGACACAGCAACCAGGCAACCATCCACTCGCTCAACGTGCTTCAGGTTGTGCAGACGGACGGTACCGCCATTCTTCACCTGAACGCTGTCAGCTGCGGAGGTCCGGCTTGCCGCACCACCAATGTGGAACGTACGCATGGTCAGCTGGGTACCCGGCTCACCGATGGACTGGGCAGCGATAACGCCAACCGCTTCACCGATGTTCACCTGGTGACCACGAGCCAAGTCACGGCCGTAGCACTTGGCGCAAATGCCATAGCGGGTTTCGCAGCTGATCGGCGAGCGAACAATCACTTCGTCGATGCTGTTGAGTTCGATGAACTCGACCCACTTCTCGTCTACCAGCGTGCCGGCAGGAACGATAATTTCCTCAGTGCCTGGTTTGAATACGTCGCGGGCGATTACTCGACCCAGTACGCGCTCACCCAGTGGCTCTACAACGTCGCCGCCTTCGATGTGAGGAGTCATCAGCAGACCGTGTTCGGTGCCGCAGTCGACTTCAGTCACAACCAAGTCTTGCGCAACGTCTACCAGACGACGAGTCAGGTAACCGGAGTTAGCGGTTTTCAACGCGGTATCCGCAAGACCCTTACGAGCACCGTGAGTGGAGATGAAGTACTGAAGTACGCTCAAACCTTCACGGAAGTTCGCAGTAATCGGCGTTTCGATGATGGAACCGTCCGGCTTGGCCATCAGGCCACGCATACCGGCGAGCTGACGGATCTGCGCAGCAGAACCCCGTGCGCCCGAGTCGGCCATCATGTACATCGAGTTGAACGACTCTTGATCGACTTCTACGCCGTGACGGTCGATAACCTTCTCTTTCGAGAGGTTAGCCATCATCGCCTTCGACACTTCGTCGTTGGCCTTGGACCAAAGGTCGATCACTTTGTTGTACTTCTCGCCCTGGGTTACCAGGCCGGAGGCGTACTGGCTCTCGATTTCTTTCACTTCATCGGTAGCAGCACCGATGATCTGAGCTTTTTCATCCGGGATAACGAAGTCGTTAACACCGATGGAAACGCCAGAAATGGTCGAGTAAGCAAAACCGGTGTACATCAACTGGTCAGCGAAGATCACGGTCTCTTTCAAACCAACCACGCGGTAGCACTGGTTGATCAGCTTGGAGATCGCCTTTTTCTTCATCGGCAGGTTGACGACATCGTACGACAGACCTTTTGGCACAACTTGATACAGCAGCGCACGGCCGACAGTGGTGTCGACGATGCGGGTACCGGTCACGCTGCCGCCGTCACGGTCGTTGACGGTTTCGTTGATCCGCACTTTGACCTTGGCATGCAGTGCGGCTTCGCCGGCACGGAACACACGGTCAACTTCTTGCAGGTCAGCGAACACACGACCTTCGCCCTTGGCGTTGATCGCTTCACGAGTCATGTAGTACAGACCCAATACAACGTCCTGCGACGGAACGATGATTGGCTCACCGTTGGCTGGCGACAGAATGTTGTTGGTCGACATCATCAACGCACGCGCTTCCAACTGGGCTTCCAGTGTCAGCGGTACGTGCACGGCCATTTGGTCGCCGTCGAAGTCGGCGTTGTACGCAGCACAGACCAGAGGGTGCAGCTGGATAGCCTTACCTTCGATCAGTACCGGTTCAAACGCCTGGATGCCCAGACGGTGAAGGGTCGGTGCACGGTTGAGGAGAACCGGGTGTTCGCGAATCACTTCAGCGAGAACGTCCCAAACCTCTGGCAGTTCGCGCTCGACCATTTTCTTGGCCGCTTTGATGGTGGTCGCGAGACCGCGCATTTCCAGCTTGCCGAAGATGAACGGCTTGAACAGCTCAAGCGCCATTTTCTTAGGCAGACCGCACTGGTGCAGACGCAGGGTCGGGCCTACGGTAATTACCGAACGACCGGAGTAGTCAACACGCTTACCGAGCAAGTTCTGACGGAAACGACCTTGCTTACCCTTGATCATGTCAGCCAAGGATTTCAGAGGACGCTTGTTCGAACCGGTGATAGCGCGGCCACGACGACCGTTGTCGAGCAAGGCATCGACAGCTTCTTGCAACATACGCTTTTCGTTGCGCACGATGATGTCCGGAGCGGACAGATCGAGCAAACGCTTCAAGCGGTTGTTACGGTTGATCACGCGACGGTACAGGTCGTTGAGGTCGGAAGTCGCGAAGCGACCGCCATCCAACGGTACCAGCGGACGCAGATCTGGCGGCAGAACCGGCAGAACGGTCAGCACCATCCACTCTGGCAAGTTGCCGGAACCCTGGAAGGCCTCCATCAACTTCAGACGCTTGGACAGCTTCTTGATCTTGGTTTCGGAGTTGGTTTGCGGAATTTCTTCACGCAGACGGCCAATCTCGTGTTCCAGGTCGATAGCGTGCAGCAGTTCACGGACAGCTTCGGCACCCATGCGGGCATCGAAATCGTCGCCGAACTCTTCCAGCGCTTCGAAGTACTGCTCGTCGTTCAGCAGCTGACCTTTCTCAAGGGTGGTCATGCCTGGATCGATAACGACATAGCTCTCGAAGTAGAGAACGCGTTCGATATCACGCAGGGTCATGTCCATCAGCAAGCCGATACGGGACGGCAGCGATTTCAGGAACCAGATGTGGGCAACCGGCGAAGCCAGTTCGATGTGCGCCATGCGCTCACGACGAACTTTAGCCAGTGCAACTTCAACGCCGCACTTCTCGCAGATCACACCGCGGTGCTTCAAGCGCTTGTACTTACCGCACAGGCACTCGTAATCCTTAACAGGGCCAAAGATCTTGGCGCAGAACAGGCCGTCACGCTCAGGTTTGAACGTACGGTAGTTGATGGTTTCCGGCTTTTTAACTTCACCGAACGACCACGAACGGATCATCTCAGGCGATGCCAGTCCAATACGGATGGCGTCGAACTCTTCGACTTGACCCTGGTTTTTCAGCAAATTCAGTAGGTCTTTCAAGGCCTTTCCTCCTGGCGGAGCAGAGAGCGGGCTAAACAGCCCCGCTCTCGATTCGCGTCACGTGTTATTCGGTTTCCAGATCGATATCGATGCCGAGGGAACGAATTTCTTTGATCAACACGTTGAAGGACTCGGGCATGCCCGGCTCCATACGGTGATCGCCGTCCACGATGTTTTTGTACATCTTGGTCCGACCGTTCACATCGTCCGACTTCACTGTGAGCATTTCTTGCAGAGTGTAAGCAGCACCGTATGCTTCCAGTGCCCAGACCTCCATCTCCCCGAAACGCTGACCACCGAACTGAGCCTTACCACCCAGCGGCTGCTGGGTAACCAGGCTGTACGAACCGGTAGAACGAGCGTGCATCTTGTCGTCTACCAAGTGGTTCAGCTTCAGCATGTACATGTAGCCAACAGTAACCGGGCGCTCAAACTTGTTGCCGGTACGGCCGTCGAACAGCTGCATCTGGCCACTTTCCGGCAGGTCTGCCAGTTTCAGCATGGCCTTGATTTCGCTTTCCTTGGCACCGTCGAATACCGGGGTAGCCATTGGAACGCCGCCGCGCAGGTTCTTCGCCAGATCCAGGATTTCCTGGTCGGAGAAGGTGTCCAGCTCTTCGTTGCGACCGCCGATCTCGTTGTAGATCTCGTGCAGGAACTTACGCAGGTCTGCGACCTTGCGCTGCTCTTCGATCATACGGTTGATCTTCTCGCCCAGACCTTTGGCCGCGAGGCCCAGGTGGGTTTCAAGGATCTGACCAACGTTCATACGCGAAGGTACGCCCAACGGGTTGAGGACGACGTCGACCGGGGTGCCATTGGCATCGTGCGGCATGTCTTCAACCGGCATGATCACAGAGACCACACCCTTGTTACCGTGACGACCGGCCATCTTGTCGCCCGGCTGAATGCGGCGACGGATTGCCAGGTAAACCTTGACGATTTTCAGCACGCCTGGAGCCAGGTCATCGCCCTGCTGCAGTTTGCGCTTCTTGTCTTCGAACTTGTCGTCCAGCAGACGGCGGCGATCAACGATATAGGCCTGGGCCTTCTCGAGCTGCTCGTTCAGAGCGTCTTCAGCCATGCGCAGTTTGAACCACTGGCCGTGCTCAAGACCGTCGAGGATTTCGTCGGTGATGTCCTGACCTTTCTTCAGACCTGCGCCGCCTTCAGCCTTGTGGCCTACCAGAGCGGAACGCAGACGTTCGAAGGTCGCGCCTTCAACGATACGGAACTCTTCGTTCAGGTCCTTGCGGATCTCGTCGAGTTGAGTCTTCTCGATGGACAGTGCACGAGCATCACGCTCAACGCCGTCACGGGTGAAGACCTGTACGTCGATGACAGTACCCTTGGTACCGGTAGGTACGCGCAGGGAAGTGTCTTTAACGTCGCTGGCTTTCTCACCGAAGATGGCACGCAACAGCTTCTCTTCCGGAGTCAGTTGGGTCTCGCCTTTCGGAGTGACCTTACCAACCAGGATGTCGCCTGCGCCAACTTCAGCACCTACGTAAACGATACCGGCTTCGTCCAGTTTGTTCAGTGCAGCTTCACCCACGTTCGGGATGTCTGCAGTGATTTCCTCTGGCCCAAGCTTGGTGTCACGCGCCACACAGGTCAGTTCCTGAATGTGGATCGTGGTGAAGCGGTCTTCTTGAACAACACGCTCGGACAGGCAGATGGAGTCTTCGAAGTTGAAGCCGTTCCATGCCATGAACGCGATGCGCATGTTCTGACCCAGTGCCAGCTCACCCATATCGGTGGACGGGCCGTCGGCCATGATGTCGCTACGCTGAACGCGATCACCCTTGCTCACCAGCGGGCGCTGGTTGATGCAGGTGTTCTGGTTCGAGCGGGTGTATTTGGTCAGGTTGTAGATGTCGACACCGGCTTCGCCAGTCTCAACTTCGTCATCGGCAACACGAACCACGATACGGCTGGCATCAACAGAGTCGATCACGCCGCCACGACGAGCCACGACGCAAACGCCGGAGTCACGGGCTACGTTACGCTCCATGCCGGTACCTACCAGCGGCTTGTCGGCACGCAGGGTGGGTACAGCTTGACGCTGCATGTTGGAACCCATCAACGCACGGTTGGCGTCATCGTGCTCCAGGAACGGGATCAGCGACGCTGCAACCGAAACTACCTGCTTCGGCGAAACGTCCATCAAGGTGACGTCTTCCGGCGCCTTAACGGTGAACTCGTTCAAGTGACGAACAGCTACCAGCTCGTCGATCAGGACTTTCTTGTCGTTCATCGTGGCCGAAGCCTGAGCGATCACGTGATCGGCTTCTTCGATGGCGGACAGGAACACGATCTCGTCGGTGACCAGTGCATCTTTCACTACACGGTACGGGCTCTCGAGGAAGCCGTACTGGTTAGTGCGTGCATAAGCGGCCAGGGAGTTGATCAGACCGATGTTCGGACCTTCCGGCGTTTCGATCGGGCAAACACGACCGTAGTGCGTTGGGTGTACGTCACGAACTTCAAAGCCTGCACGCTCACGGGTCAGACCGCCCGGGCCCAGTGCGGAAACACGGCGCTTGTGGGTGATCTCGGAGAGCGGGTTGTTCTGGTCCATGAACTGCGAGAGCTGGCTGGAACCGAAGAACTCTTTCACCGCCGCAGCCACTGGCTTGGCGTTGATCAGATCTTGCGGCATCAGGCCTTCGCTTTCAGCCATCGACAGACGCTCTTTGACCGCACGCTCAACACGTACCAGGCCAACGCGGAACTGGTTCTCGGCCATTTCGCCTACGCAGCGAACACGACGGTTACCCAAGTGGTCGATGTCATCGACGATGCCTTTACCGTTACGGATGTCGACCAAGGTCTTCAGTACCGCGACGATGTCTTCCTTGCACAGCACGCCCGAACCTTCGATCTCGGTACGACCGATACGACGGTTGAACTTCATCCGGCCGACCGCAGACAGGTCATAGCGCTCAGGGCTGAAGAACAGGTTGTTGAACAGGGTCTCGGCAGCGTCTTTGGTCGGTGGCTCACCAGGACGCATCATGCGATAGATCTCAACCAGCGCTTCCAATTGGTTGCTGGTGGAGTCGATCTTCAGCGTGTCGGAGATGAACGGACCGCAGTCGATGTCGTTGGTGTACAGGGTCTCGATGCGAACAACCTGGGCCTTGGCGATTTTTGCCAGGATCTCGGTGTTCAGCTCGGTGTTGCACTCAGCCAGGATTTCGCCTGTAGCCGGGTGAACGATGACCTTGGCAGTGGTGCGACCCAGGACGTAGTCCAGCGGCACGTCCAGCGACTTGATACCGGCTTTTTCGATCTGGTTGATGTGGCGCGCGGTAATACGGCGGCCAGCTTCAACGATGACCTTGCCGTTTTCATCCTGGATATCCAGGACGGCAATTTCACCACGCAGACGCGAAGCAATCAGTTCCAGGCTGAGGGTTTCATCCTTCAGGCTGAATACGTTGGTGGTGTAGAAAGCATCAAGCACTTGCTCAGTGGTATAGCCGAGCGCGCGCAGCAGTACCGAGGCCGGCAGCTTACGACGACGGTCGATACGCACGAACACGCAGTCTTTCGGGTCGAACTCGAAGTCCAACCACGAGCCGCGGTACGGAATGATCCGCGCGGAGTACAGGAGCTTACCGGAGCTGTGCGTCTTGCCGCGGTCGTGGTCGAAGAACACGCCCGGGGAACGGTGCAGCTGGGAAACGATAACGCGCTCGGTACCGTTGATAACGAAGGTACCGTTTTCAGTCATCAATGGGATTTCGCCCATGTAGACTTCTTGCTCTTTGATGTCCTTGATCGCTTTGTTCGACGATTCTTTGTCGAAAATGATCAGACGGACTTTTACCCGCAAAGGTACGGCGTACGTAACACCGCGCAACACGCATTCTTTGACATCAAATGCCGGTTCGCCCAGGCGATAACCCACGTACTCCAGCGCAGCATTGCCGGAGTAGCTGATGATCGGGAAAACGGATTTGAAGGCCGCATGCAGGCCCACGTCGCGGAACTGATCTTTAGTCGCTCCCGCTTGCAAGAATTCACGATACGAATCCAGCTGGATAGCCAGAAGGTACGGGACATCCATGACGTCCGGCAACTTGCTAAAGTCCTTGCGGATACGTTTTTTCTCAGTATATGAGTAAGCCATCAGCGTTCCCCAGCTTGGTCACCTGCTTGTTTGGCCCCTCCCGACGGGAGCAGCCAGAAAATCTCGCAAACCCCATGGTTTGCACCACCGCATCGGGTGGCTACAGCGCGTTAATGGCGGCGACCGAGTCGACAGCCAAGAACGGAAAAAGGCCGGTGGCATGAGCCACCAGCCATCAGCCTTCAGCTTAACGCTTGGGCTGGAGACGCAAGGTCGATGCTTACTTCAGCTCGACTTTAGCGCCTGCTTCTTCCAGCACTGCTTTGGCTTTGTCAGCTGCGTCTTTCGACACTGCTTCCAGAACCTGGGCAGGAGCGCCGTCAACTACAGCCTTGGCCTCTTTCAGGCCCAGACCGGTCAGTTCACGAACTGCCTTGATCACGTTTACTTTCTTCTCGCCAGCTTCCAGCAGCATGACGTTGAATTCGGTTTGCTCTTCAGCAGCAACAGCAGCAACAGCTGGGCCAGCGGAAGCAGCAGCAGCGGAAACGCCGAATTTTTCTTCGAAAGCTTTGATCAGCTCAACAACCTGCAGAACCGACATTTCAGCTACGGCGTTGAGGATATCTTCTTGGGAGATAGACATTACTGTATTTCCTGAATTGGGGGACGGCCTACGCGGCCATCGAAATAAACAAAAATACGCGAAAGGAGATGCTCAGCCTTAGGCTGCGGCAGCTTCTTTTTGCTCGCGAACTGCAGCCAGAGTACGAGCCAACTTGCTGGTAGCGCCTTGAATCACGCTCATCAGCTGAGAAATAGCTTCGTTACGGGTCGGCAGTGTTGCCAGTACGTCGATTTGGTTAGCTGCGAGGAACTTGCCCTCGAACGCAGCTGCCTTGATCTCGAACTTATCCTGACTCTTGGCGAATTCTTTGAACAAACGGGCAGCAGCGCCTGGATGTTCTTTGGAGAACGCGATCAGAGTCGGGCCGGTGAACACGTCGTTGAGGACACTGTATTCAGTGTCAGCAACAGCGCGCTTGAGCAGGGTGTTACGTACTACACGTACGTATACGCCAGCTTCACGAGCCTCTTTACGGAGTCCGGTCATAGCGCCTACTGTCACACCACGGGCATCAGCCACGACAGCGGACAGAGCAGCTTTGGCAGCCTCGTTGACTTCAGCGACGATGGCCTTCTTGTCTTCGAGATTAATTGCCACGGGTTTAACTCCTGCTTGTTACCGTTTCATCTGGCCGAAGCCGGATGTCGTTTTGGTGTCTGATTCGGTAAGGAACCGGGAGCACCATCTGCGTAGGCTTGTGGTTTAAGACTTGCGCCGCCTACGGTCTTGGATAGCCCCCGCCAGGCAGGGACCCCAATTTTTTCAATTGTCGCGATCTCTCGCGACAACTTGTGTCTTATACGTCCAGCGAGCCTTGGTCGATGACCAGACCTGGGCCCATAGTGGTGCTCAGGGTAACGCGCTTGACGTAGATACCTTTCGAGGAAGCTGGCTTGATACGCTTCAGATCAGCGATCAGGGCTTCAACGTTTTCCTTCAGCTTGACGGCGTCGAAGCCGACTTTGCCAACGGAAGTGTGAATGATGCCGTTTTTGTCGGTGCGATAACGAACCTGACCAGCCTTGGCGTTTTTAACCGCGGTAGCTACGTCTGGCGTTACGGTGCCGACTTTAGGGTTAGGCATCAGACCACGTGGACCGAGGATCTGACCCAACTGACCTACAACGCGCATTGCATCCGGGGAAGCAATAACTACGTCATAGTTCAGGTCGCCGCCTTTCATTTCGGCAGCCAGGTCGTCCATACCAACGCGGTCGGCGCCGGCGGCCAGAGCAGCTTCAGCTGCTGGGCCTTGGGTGAAGACAGCAACACGTACAGTCTTGCCAGTACCGTGTGGCAGCACAGTAGCGCTACGAACGACCTGGTCGGATTTACGTGGGTCAACACCCAGGTTTACAGCAACGTCAACGGACTCGCTGAACTTGACAGTCGACAGCTCGGTCAGCAGGGCAGCAGCGTCTACAAAGTTGTAGGCCTTGCCTGCTTCGATTTTGCCAGCGATAGCCTTTTGGCGCTTGGTCAGCTTAGCCATTACACACCCTCCACGTTAAGGCCCATGCTACGAGCAGAACCGGCGATGGTACGCACGGCTGCATCCATATCAGCTGCAGTCAGATCCGCGTTTTTGGTTTTCGCGATTTCTTCCAGCTGAGCACGAGTTACGGTGCCAACCTTAACGGTGTTAGGACGAGCGGAACCGCTAGTCAGACCTGCAGCCTTCTTCAGCAAAACCGAAGCCGGGGTCGACTTGGTTTCGAAAGTGAAGCTACGGTCGCTGTATACAGTGATGATCACTGGAGTCGGCAGACCTGGCTCAAGACCCTGAGTACGGGCGTTGAAGGCCTTGCAGAATTCCATGATGTTCACGCCGTGCTGACCCAGAGCCGGGCCGACAGGTGGACTTGGGTTGGCCTGAGCGGCCTTCACTTGCAGCTTGATGTAAGCGGTAATCTTCTTGGCCATGAGGCACTCCAATTACGGGTTCAAACGCCTCGAAAGGCTCCCCGGTTACTTGCGCGTTTATCCCAGTGACGACAAAACCCCACAGCCTAAGGCTGCGGGGTTGGGATGCTTGCTCAGCTAGACCTTCTCGACCTGGCTGAACTCCAACTCTACCGGAGTAGAGCGACCGAAAATGAGCACTGCCACTTGGATCCGGCTCTTTTCGTAGTTAACTTCTTCGACGGTACCGTTGAAATCAGCAAACGGACCATCTGTGACACGAACAACCTCACCTGGCTCGAACAACGTCTTCGGCTTAGGCTTGTCGCTACCATCAGCAACACGACGCAGAATTGCTTCCGCCTCTTTGTCAGTGATAGGAGCAGGCTTATCGGCAGTACCGCCAATGAAGCCCATGACACGAGGGGTATCCTTGACTAAGTGCCAAGTACCTTCATTCATGTCCATCTGAACCAGCACGTAGCCAGGGAAGAACTTGCGTTCGCTCTTGCGCTTCTGACCATTCCGCATTTCAACCACTTCTTCAGTGGGAACCAGAATTTCGCCGAAGCCATCTTCCATGCCTGCCAGCTTTACGCGCTCCAGCAAAGAGCGCATAACATGCTTCTCGTAACCCGAGTAAGCATGCACAACGTACCAACGCTTAGCCACGGGACACCCTTAGCCAACAATCAAGGAAACAAGCCAGCCGAGCAGGGAATCAAGCCCCCACAACAGCAACGCCATAACCAGAACAACAGCCACAACGATCAACGTGGTCTGCGTGGTTTCTTGGCGAGTCGGCCAAACGACTTTACGGATTTCGGTGCGAGCTTCCTTTACCAGGACCGCGAAAGACTTGCCTTTGGCAGTCTGCAGGCCTACAAAGGCAGCTACAGCAGCAAGGGCCAGCAAAGCGAGGACACGGTACAGGATCGGCGAAGCAGAATAATACTGATTGCCGACAACGCCTACGACCACCAACGCGACTACGGCGAGCCACTTGACGAGATCGAAACGAGAGCTTTGAGCTTCAGCCTTAGGAGTCATCTATGAAGATCCTGTGAAAAGAAAGCCAGATACACCACGTGAATCTGGCAGGTCAGGAGGGAATCGAACCCCCAACCTACGGTTTTGGAGACCGTCGCTCTGCCAATTGAGCTACTGACCTAAAACAAAATCAGGCCGACCATTATGCAGGCCTGAAAAAGACATTACAACAACCAACCCCAACAGACTTGAAATCACCTGGCGACAAAACCAGATACAACACCATCAAGCCGAGGCAGCTGTTAAAACAAAGGCAGATATTTTCATATCTGCCTTGTTATATGGAGCTCTTGAGCGGATTTGAACCGCTGACCTCACCCTTACCAAGGGTGTGCTCTACCAACTGAGCTACAAGAGCAAAACACCGTGCACAACCTGCAAACTTGGAGCGGGTAGCGGGAATCGAACCCGCATCATCAGCTTGGAAGGCTGAGGTTCTACCACTAAACTATACCCGCGGAGCTTGCAGCTCACGCTAAAAATGGTGGAGGGGGAAGGATTCGAACCTTCGAAGTCGTAGACGTCAGATTTACAGTCTGATCCCTTTGGCCGCTCGGGAACCCCTCCTAAGCGAGCCGGCATTCTACATCACGCCGGCCTTCTGTCAAGCATTTTCTCATTAAAAATATGAGGTTAGCTGCGTTGACCTTCGCTTCACGCTGTAGACCGTAAAGGTCTTCACTGCGAAGCGGGCGCCATTCTATGCAAACTATTCGACAGTTGCAACGCCTTCGCACAACATTATTTTATGTTTTAACTCATTGAATTCCTTAGCAAGGTTTTCAAACGGCAGATCGTCAGCCAAGCGCCTGCTTTCCGGGGCTACGCGAAGCCAATAGCCGGAGGCCTCAGCCGTATTGAGCAACTGCACCTTGACCTTTATATCCAGGCTGGTGAGGCGCTGCTCCATTGACTGGGCCTGCCTCTGATCAGCAAAGCCACCTATGTATAAGCAGGTATTTTGTGCGTCAGGGGCTTTTGCTCGATCACGCCGAACCATAGGATCAGAAGACTCACTCAACAGGCGAATATCCTGCTGAGACCCCTTATAGAGACTCAGGGGCGTTACATCCTTAGCGCGCAACGGCGCTTCTTGTTGATGCCAAATGTAATAGAAGGCATTGAGAACGAGCAAAAGCAAAAACAGCCAACGCATAAATACCTCAGGACAAGGGGCACGCCATCGCCAGACCAACAAAAACCAGATCAGGAACCAGGCGAGCCTGCGGCACAGCATCCGAGACCAGGTCAGCATCCCCTCCGGTTAGAAAAACCGTAAAATTATCGCCCCAATAGCTCTGAGCCAACTCGAGCTGGGTCAATACAAACCCCCTGAGCATCAGCGTACAACCCCGCTCAACGGCCTCCACAGTCGTCCGGCCCGGCGAGAGACGCTCCACAGCTTGCTCGGCCGCCACGTCGTCGTAGCGAATCTTACGCGTGTGGGTTCGCAGCTGACTGCGCATAAGGGGCATCCCAGGACATATGAAGCCGCCGAGGTGCTCGCCGTCAGCAGCAATAAAGTCTGCAGTCGCCGCCGTACCGAAATCGAGCACCAGACAAGCGCCTGCCGCTAATTTGAACCCCCCCAGCATTGCCAACCAACGATCAAGCCCGAGGCGCTCATACTCTTCGTAGCCATTACGAACACCCGCCATTTCTCGCGCTGGAGCCGCACAGGACACTACGACACCAAAAGCCCCCTGCAACGCCTCAACTAGCTGCCCAGTTTCCTGCGAAGCACGAACACTCACCAAACGGCAGCGCGTCAGAGAAAGCTCGGGTATTGCTACCAGACTCTCAATCAATGCGAGATCCGAACCGACAATACCTTCGGCAGATACCCGGGCCATGTGCGAATCAAGTACACGCCATTTGATAAAGCTATTCCCACAGTCGAGCTCAAGAATCATCACGCAACCTCAGGCTTAACTCACCACCGCTGTATATTTTCTCAACACCATCGACATCCAAGCGCAACGCGCCTTGGTGGTCGATCCCTAGCACAACCCCATCAATTTGGTTAACGCCCGCAATCAGCGATACGGCCCGCCCCTGCCACAAATGATTGTGCTCCCACTCCTCCTGGAGCGCAGTAAAGCCGAAAGCTGCATGTCGCTGCAGATGACTTTGCAATTGAAGCCCCAGGCGTGCAACCAGGTAATTGCGATCGACAGTAGATCCTGTTTCCAGCTGTACTGACGTCCACTCCTGATCGACCTCTGCAGCCTTTTGCATGTTTACGTTGATACCTATACCAAGCACAACGTGGCAAATATCTGCGGGATCTCCCACCAACTCCAGCAAGATACCGGCAATTTTCTTGTGCCCAACCAGGACGTCATTTGGCCACTTCAAGGCCGCCCCCTGGACACCTAGTTCGCGAAGGCACCGCATGACCGCCAAGCCGACAACAAGACTAAGCCCCTCTAACTGTCGCAAGCCCCCGTCAATGCGCAAGACAAGGCTGTAATAGACATTCTGAGCAAACGGGCTAACCCACTTACGGCCTCGCCTACCCCTTCCTGCGGTTTGCTGCTCAGCAAGCACCAGAAATGGCGCGGTACGGCCAGCGTCGACAAGACGCAAAGCTTCGGCATTGGTGGAGTCAATGGAATCCGAGATGTAAACGGGCCACACCAAAGAAGCAGCATTCGCTTCAATTTCTTTAGCGTTCAGAAAAACCAACGGCGACGCAAGCTGATACCCCCTGCCACGGACTTTATGAATGGGCAGGTTCAATTCAGACTCAAGATGCTGGAGCTGCTTCCAAACAGCACTGCGACTGACGCCCAGGGCAGCCCCCAGCGCCTCTCCAGAGTGGAATCGGCCATCTTTCAGAAGTTCTAACAACGTCAGCATGCAAGTATCGCCTCACAATGAGGCACGCATGATAGCCATGCATAAGGCCATTGCATAGAAAGGACGGGATTAAGCACTGTCAGCGGCTGCAATAAGCCCCTTTGCACTTTTCGACCGCCAAAACAAAACCCCTGTTCGCGTTAGCAAACAGGGGTTCTGGAATTTAATCTTGACGATGACCTACTCTCACATGGGGAAACCCCACACTACCATCGGCGATGCATCGTTTCACTACTGAGTTCGGGATGGGATCAGGTGGTTCCAATGCTCTATGGTCGTCAAGAAATTCGGGTACTGAGTCGTGGCCAGTTGGCCTCGCTTCAGCAAATTGGGTATGTGATAGCTTTCGGTGTTTTGTGAAATTCGAACTTTCGGTTCTATCGTCTTCACACACCGCAATCTGATGCTTCTGCTTGTTTCCAAGTCAGGAGTAGTCAAATTGCTTGGGTGTTATATGGTCAAGCCTCACGGGCAATTAGTATTGGTTAGCTCAACGCCTCACAGCGCTTACACACCCAACCTATCAACGTCGTAGTCTTCGACGGCCCTTCAGGGGACTCAAGGTCCCAGTGAGATCTCATCTTGAGGCTAGTTTCCCGCTTAGATGCTTTCAGCGGTTATCTATTCCGAACATAGCTACCCGGCAATGCCACTGGCGTGACAACCGGAACACCAGAGGTTCGTCCACTCCGGTCCTCTCGTACTAGGAGCAGCCCCTCTCAAATCTCAAACGTCCACGGCAGATAGGGACCGAACTGTCTCACGACGTTCTAAACCCAGCTCGCGTACCACTTTAAATGGCGAACAGCCATACCCTTGGGACCGGCTTCAGCCCCAGGATGTGATGAGCCGACATCGAGGTGCCAAACACCGCCGTCGATATGAACTCTTGGGCGGTATCAGCCTGTTATCCCCGGAGTACCTTTTATCCGTTGAGCGATGGCCCTTCCATACAGAACCACCGGATCACTAAGACCTACTTTCGTACCTGCTCGACGTGTCTGTCTCGCAGTCAAGCGCGCTTTTGCCTTTATACTCTACGACCGATTTCCGACCGGTCTGAGCGCACCTTCGTACTCCTCCGTTACTCTTTAGGAGGAGACCGCCCCAGTCAAACTACCCACCATACACTGTCCTCGATCCGGATAACGGACCTGAGTTAGAACCTCAAAGTTGCCAGGGTGGTATTTCAAGGTTGGCTCCACGCGAACTGGCGTCCACGCTTCAAAGCCTCCCACCTATCCTACACAAGCAAATTCAAAGTCCAGTGCAAAGCTATAGTAAAGGTTCACGGGGTCTTTCCGTCTAGCCGCGGATACACTGCATCTTCACAGCGATTTCAATTTCACTGAGTCTCGGGTGGAGACAGCGCCGCCATCGTTACGCCATTCGTGCAGGTCGGAACTTACCCGACAAGGAATTTCGCTACCTTAGGACCGTTATAGTTACGGCCGCCGTTTACCGGGGCTTCGATCAAGAGCTTCGCGTTAGCTAACCCCATCAATTAACCTTCCGGCACCGGGCAGGCGTCACACCCTATACGTCCACTTTCGTGTTTGCAGAGTGCTGTGTTTTTAATAAACAGTCGCAGCGGCCTGGTATCTTCGACCGGCATGAGCTTACGGAGCAAGTCCTTCACCCTCACCGGCGCACCTTCTCCCGAAGTTACGGTGCCATTTTGCCTAGTTCCTTCACCCGAGTTCTCTCAAGCGCCTTGGTATTCTCTACCCAACCACCTGTGTCGGTTTGGGGTACGGTTCCTGGTTACCTGAAGCTTAGAAGCTTTTCTTGGAAGCATGGCATCAACCACTTCGTTAACTAAAAGTTAACTCGTCATCAGCTCTCGGCCTTAGAATCCCGGATTTACCTAAGATTCCAGCCTACCACCTTAAACTTGGACAACCAACGCCAAGCTGGCCTAGCCTTCTCCGTCCCTCCATCGCAATAACCAGAAGTACAGGAATATTAACCTGTTTTCCATCGACTACGCTTTTCAGCCTCGCCTTAGGGACCGACTAACCCTGCGTCGATTAACGTTGCGCAGGAAACCTTGGTCTTTCGGCGTGGGTGTTTTTCACACCCATTGTCGTTACTCATGTCAGCATTCGCACTTCTGATACCTCCAGCAAGCTTCTCAACTCACCTTCACAGGCTTACAGAACGCTCCTCTACCGCATCACTTACGTGATACCCGTAGCTTCGGTGTATGGTTTGAGCCCCGTTACATCTTCCGCGCAGGCCGACTCGACTAGTGAGCTATTACGCTTTCTTTAAAGGGTGGCTGCTTCTAAGCCAACCTCCTAGCTGTCTAAGCCTTCCCACATCGTTTCCCACTTAACCATAACTTTGGGACCTTAGCTGACGGTCTGGGTTGTTTCCCTTTTCACGACGGACGTTAGCACCCGCCGTGTGTCTCCCATGCTCGGCACTTGTAGGTATTCGGAGTTTGCATCGGTTTGGTAAGTCGGGATGACCCCCTAGCCGAAACAGTGCTCTACCCCCTACAGTGATACATGAGGCGCTACCTAAATAGCTTTCGAGGAGAACCAGCTATCTCCGAGCTTGATTAGCCTTTCACTCCGATCCACAGGTCATCCGCTAACTTTTCAACGGTAGTCGGTTCGGTCCTCCAGTTAGTGTTACCCAACCTTCAACCTGCCCATGGATAGATCGCCCGGTTTCGGGTCTATTCCCAGCGACTAGACGCCCTATTAAGACTCGCTTTCGCTACGCCTCCCCTATTCGGTTAAGCTCGCCACTGAAAATAAGTCGCTGACCCATTATACAAAAGGTACGCAGTCACAGAACAAAGTCTGCTCCCACTGCTTGTACGCATACGGTTTCAGGATCTATTTCACTCCCCTCTCCGGGGTTCTTTTCGCCTTTCCCTCACGGTACTAGTTCACTATCGGTCAGTCAGTAGTATTTAGCCTTGGAGGATGGTCCCCCCATATTCAGACAAAGTTTCTCGTGCTCCGTCCTACTCGATTTCATGACTAAGAGATTTTCGCGTACAGGGCTATCACCCACTATGGCCGCACTTTCCAGAGCGTTCCGCTAATCTCAAAGCCACTTAAGGGCTAGTCCCCGTTCGCTCGCCACTACTAAGGGAATCTCGGTTGATTTCTTTTCCTCAGGGTACTTAGATGTTTCAGTTCCCCTGGTTCGCCTCTTACGCCTATGTATTCAGCGTAAGATAACCATCTTATGATGGCTGGGTTCCCCCATTCAGACATCTCCGGATCAAAGTCTGTTTGCCGACTCCCCGAAGCTTTTCGCAGGCTACCACGTCTTTCATCGCCTCTGACTGCCAAGGCATCCACCGTATGCGCTTCTTCACTTGACCATATAACCCCAAGCAATCTGGTTATACTGTGAAGACAACATTCGCCGAAAATTCGATAATACTCAATTACGAGTAACTCACAAATTTTACCTTAGCCTGATCCGTTACCAGTGAAAGTAACGTTCAGTCTATCTTTCTATCACATACCCAAATTTTTAAAGAACGATCTAATCAAAGACTAGAAATCAACATTCACCATCATCACAATGGAATGCTCATTTCTAAGCTTTCGAAACTTCAGAAGCAGTAGTGGTGGAGCCAAACGGGATCGAACCGTTGACCTCCTGCGTGCAAGGCAGGCGCTCTCCCAGCTGAGCTATGGCCCCGTATTTCTACAGGCGTTTCCCACACAAAATTGGTGGGTCTGGGCAGATTCGAACTGCCGACCTCACCCTTATCAGGGGTGCGCTCTAACCAACTGAGCTACAGACCCAATTTCGGGCTGCTTCTTATCGTCTTCTTCAATGAATCAAGCAATTCGTGTGGGAACTTATGGAGCAGCTGATGTCGTCGATTAAGGAGGTGATCCAGCCGCAGGTTCCCCTACGGCTACCTTGTTACGACTTCACCCCAGTCATGAATCACACCGTGGTAACCGTCCTCCCGAAGGTTAGACTAGCTACTTCTGGTGCAACCCACTCCCATGGTGTGACGGGCGGTGTGTACAAGGCCCGGGAACGTATTCACCGCGACATTCTGATTCGCGATTACTAGCGATTCCGACTTCACGCAGTCGAGTTGCAGACTGCGATCCGGACTACGATCGGTTTTGTGGGATTAGCTCCACCTCGCGGCTTGGCAACCCTCTGTACCGACCATTGTAGCACGTGTGTAGCCCAGGCCGTAAGGGCCATGATGACTTGACGTCATCCCCACCTTCCTCCGGTTTGTCACCGGCAGTCTCCTTAGAGTGCCCACCATTACGTGCTGGTAACTAAGGACAAGGGTTGCGCTCGTTACGGGACTTAACCCAACATCTCACGACACGAGCTGACGACAGCCATGCAGCACCTGTCTCAATGTTCCCGAAGGCACCAATCTATCTCTAGAAAGTTCATTGGATGTCAAGGCCTGGTAAGGTTCTTCGCGTTGCTTCGAATTAAACCACATGCTCCACCGCTTGTGCGGGCCCCCGTCAATTCATTTGAGTTTTAACCTTGCGGCCGTACTCCCCAGGCGGTCAACTTAATGCGTTAGCTGCGCCACTAAGAGCTCAAGGCTCCCAACGGCTAGTTGACATCGTTTACGGCGTGGACTACCAGGGTATCTAATCCTGTTTGCTCCCCACGCTTTCGCACCTCAGTGTCAGTATTAGTCCAGGTGGTCGCCTTCGCCACTGGTGTTCCTTCCTATATCTACGCATTTCACCGCTACACAGGAAATTCCACCACCCTCTACCATACTCTAGTCAGTCAGTTTTGAATGCAGTTCCCAGGTTGAGCCCGGGGATTTCACATCCAACTTAACAAACCACCTACGCGCGCTTTACGCCCAGTAATTCCGATTAACGCTTGCACCCTCTGTATTACCGCGGCTGCTGGCACAGAGTTAGCCGGTGCTTATTCTGTCGGTAACGTCAAAACACTAACGTATTAGGTTAATGCCCTTCCTCCCAACTTAAAGTGCTTTACAATCCGAAGACCTTCTTCACACACGCGGCATGGCTGGATCAGGCTTTCGCCCATTGTCCAATATTCCCCACTGCTGCCTCCCGTAGGAGTCTGGACCGTGTCTCAGTTCCAGTGTGACTGATCATCCTCTCAGACCAGTTACGGATCGTCGCCTTGGTGAGCCATTACCTCACCAACTAGCTAATCCGACCTAGGCTCATCTGATAGCGCAAGGCCCGAAGGTCCCCTGCTTTCTCCCGTAGGACGTATGCGGTATTAGCGTCCGTTTCCGAACGTTATCCCCCACTACCAGGCAGATTCCTAGGCTTTACTCACCCGTCCGCCGCTCTCAAGAGAAGCAAGCTTCTCTCTACCGCTCGACTTGCATGTGTTAGGCCTGCCGCCAGCGTTCAATCTGAGCCATGATCAAACTCTTCAGTTCAAACATCTTTGGGTTTTTAAGAAACCCTAAACTTGGCTCAGCAATCGTTGGTTACATCTTTGATTTCTCGCGGAGTAACTTGTGATGCTGATAATCTTGTTGACTATCAGTCTGACTCCACAAGCACCCACACGAATTGCTTGATTCAGTTGTTAAAGAGCGGTTGGTTAAGATCTTTCGTCTCAACCGAGGCGCGCATTCTACAGCAGCCTCATTTGCTGTCAAGTGATTATTTTCAGAAGTTTTCGAGGAATTCCTCAACAACTTCAACCACTTGCGCTTCCGATCTCTCGTTAGCGGGAGGCGAATTCTACAGCGTTACACGCTGCTGTCAACACCTCTTTTTCCCGCTTTCGACCGAGAGGATCGAAACGTTAATAGAGCCAAACAACACTGCCCTACCAACTCCTTCTGGGCTTCGATGACCTGAAGCAACTCGCTGTCGAATCCCGCATAACTTCTTGTTTACCAAGGAGTTTTCCGTTTCGACTGCGCCGGAAGTGGGGCGAATTATAGACAGATATAATTCGCCGTCAACACCTAATTCCAGCTTTATTCGGATTTGAGCGTAATACGCGCAAATGCCTTCTTGCCAGCCTGGCAAACATGGGTAGCGCCCAGCTCGTATATAAAGGTGCGATCGACAACCTCACCATCTATACGCACACCACCGGAACCCAAAAGGTCGCGAGCAACCGCAGAGTTCTTCACCAGGCCCGCCTTATTAAGGACGGCAGCGATCGGCATCGCTTCAGCAGCAGTCAATTCGATCTCCGGCAGATCATCCGGCAGCTCGCCATCCTTCATACGGTTACCCGCCGCACGATGAGCACTCGCCGCAGCCTCCTCACCGTGGAAGCGCGCAACAATCTCCTCCGCCAACTTGATCTTCACATCACGCGGATTGGCGCCCGCCTCGACTTCAGCGCGCAGCGCATTAATCTCATCCATCGAACGGAAGCTCAGCAGCTCGAAGTAACGCCACATCAGCGCATCTGGAATCGAAACCAGCTTGCCATACATAACACCCGGCGCTTCCTGGATACCCACATAGTTACCCAAGGACTTGGACATCTTCTTGACGCCATCCAACCCCTCCAGCAACGGCATGGTCAGAATGCACTGAGCCTCTTGGCCGTATGCGCGCTGCAACTCACGCCCCATCAGCAGGTTGAACTTCTGATCGGTGCCGCCAAGCTCAACGTCCGCGCGCAGTGCCACCGAGTCATACCCTTGTACCAGCGGGTAAAGAAACTCATGAATCGCGATAGGCTGATTGGTGGAGTAGCGCTTGTCGAAATCATCACGCTCAAGCATGCGCGCCACAGTGTACTGGGAGGTGAGGCGAATGAAATCTGCCGGCCCCATCTGGTCCATCCAGGTGGAGTTGAATGCCACCTCGGTCTTGGCCGGATCGAGAATCTTGAACACCTGAGTCTTGTAGGTCTCGGCATTGTCGAGAACCTGCTCACGCGTCAACGGCGGGCGCGTGGCGCTCTTGCCGCTCGGATCACCGATCATCCCGGTGAAGTCACCTATAAGGAAGATGACCTGGTGCCCCAGTTCCTGGAACTGGCGCAGCTTGTTAATAAGCACCGTATGACCCAAGTGCAGGTCTGGCGCCGTTGGATCGAAGCCAGCCTTAATACGCAGGGGCTGGCCACGCTTGAGCTTTTCGATCAGCTCGGCCTCGACCAACAGTTCTTCCGCACCACGTTTTATCAGCGCTAGCTGCTCTTCAACCGACTTCATAACAGACCCGCAAGGCTCAGATTCAAAAGGGAACCAACCATACAAGATCAGGGACTAATTACAAGTTTTGCCCTGCGCACGGACACCGTTCAGCAAGCCCAGCGTTCGCGAGCTTGCGCCACAGATGATTTGGTTATATTTTATACAGTTATTTCATCTTCATCATGTCATTCATCTTTTCCATTTCATCTTCAAAGTCAAAATTACTTATGACCACAGAACCGTCTAAAGCGCCGCCGCTTTACCCGAAGACCCACCTGCTCGCCGCAAGTGGTATCGCCGCCCTTCTCAGCCTGGCACTCCTGGTATTCCCTTCCAGTGACGTAGAAGCCAAACGAACATCCCTGAGCCTTGACCTGGAAAGTCCAGTTGAACAACTGACACAAGATCAAGACGCTTCTGACGCGCAACAAGCCACAAACGCGCCAGCCGATTCACCGTTTGCACAGATAGAAAGCACACCCGAAGACACTCAACACGCCGCTCAAGAGCCGGCTGCAGCGGTCCCCCCAAAGAATCCCCTGCACCGCGAAGTCATCGTCGCCAAAGGCGATACGCTTTCAACGCTGTTCGAAAAGGTCGGCCTGCCCACCTCTGCTGTTAATGAGGTGCTGGCCAGCGATAAACAAGCCAAGCAATTTACCCAGCTCAAACACGGCCAGAAGCTTGAGTTCGAATTGGCGCCCAATGGCCAACTGAAGAACCTGCACAGCAATGTCAGCGACCTCGAAAGCATTACCCTCACCAAGGGCGCCAAAGGCTTTGCCTTCAACCGCATCACCACCAAACCGGTAATGCGCTCAGCTTACGTGCACGGTGTGATCAACAGTTCATTGTCACAATCGGCCGCCCGCGCCGGCTTGTCACACAGCATGACCATGGACATGGCCAGCGTATTTGGCTACGACATCGATTTCGCCCAGGACATTCGCCAGGGTGACGAATTCGACGTGATCTACGAACAGAAAGTCGCCAACGGTAAGGTGGTCGGCACCGGCGCCATTCTTTCCGCGCGCTTCACCAACCGTGGCAAGACCTACACCGCTGTTCGCTACACCAACAAACAAGGCAATAGCAGCTACTACACCGCTGATGGCAATAGCATGCGCAAAGCCTTCATCCGCACGCCAGTGGACTTCGCTCGCATCAGTTCGCGTTTCTCCATGGGTCGCAAGCATCCAATCCTCAACAAAATCCGCGCCCACAAAGGCGTCGACTATGCCGCTCCACGTGGCACGCCAATCAAAGCGGCCGGTGATGGCAAGGTCCTGCTGGCCGGACGTCGCGGTGGCTACGGCAATACCGTGATCATCCAGCACGGCAACACCTACCGCACGCTGTACGGCCATATGCAAGGGTTTGCCAAAGGCGTCTCCACGGGCAGCAACGTGAAGCAAGGCCAGGTGATCGGCTACATCGGCACTACCGGCCTGTCCACCGGCCCGCATTTGCACTATGAGTTCCAGGTCAACGGCGTCCACGTCGACCCATTGGGCCAGAAGCTGCCGATGGCCGACCCTATCGCCAAAGCCGAGCGCGCGCGCTTCCTGCAACAAAGCCAGCCATTGATGGCACGCATGGACCAGGAGCGCTCTACCCTGCTGGCCTCGGCGAAGCGTTAAGGTATGCCGCTCTATATAGGCGTGATGTCCGGGACCAGCCTCGATGGCCTGGACATCGCTCTGATCGAGCAAGCCCCGGCGATCAACTTGATCGCCACTCACTACATTCCTATGCCTGAAACCCTGCGCGCCGAACTGCTAGGCCTGTGCGCCAGCGGCCCGGACGAAATCGCCCGCTCGGCGATTGCCCAGCAACACTGGGTGACACTTGCAGCCCAAGGCATCCACGCCTTGCTGGCCCAGCAGAACCTCACGCCTCAGGACATTCGCGCAATTGGCAGCCACGGCCAGACCATTCGCCACGAACCTGCACGGGGCTTTACCGTACAGATCGGCAACCCGGCCCTGCTGACCGAGCTGACGGGCATTACCGTCGTCAGTGATTTTCGCAGTCGCGACGTTGCCGCCGGAGGCCAGGGTGCACCATTAGTGCCGGCCTTTCATGAAGCATTATTCGGGGAACGTACCGGCAACCGCGCGGTGTTAAATATCGGCGGGTTCAGCAACCTCAGCCTGATCGAGACCGGCAAACCTGTAGCCGGCTTCGACTGCGGCCCAGGCAACGTGTTGCTTGACGCCTGGATTAACCATCAACGTGGCGAACAGTTTGATCGCGACGGCCAATGGGCCGCCAGTGGCAAAGTCGAGACTCAGCTGCTCAACGCGCTGCTCAGCGACCCCTTCTTCCTGACCAGGGGCCCGAAAAGTACCGGCCGTGAAGTCTTCAACCTGGGATGGCTGCAACATCACCTCGGCCGATTGCCGGCGTTTCAACCCGAGGATGTACAAGCAACCCTGCTTGAGCTGACCGCATCGACCATCGTCGAGTCCCTGCAAGCCGCACAAGCCGACACCGAAACCTTGCTGGTCTGTGGTGGCGGCGCGCATAACGCCGCACTGATGAGCCGTCTGGCGGCGCTGTTGCCGTCCACCCAAGTGAGCAGCACCGCCACTTACGGCGTGGACCCCGACTGGGTTGAAGCCATGGCCTTCGCCTGGCTGGCCCATTGCTGCCTGGAAGGCATCGCCGCCAACCGCCCGAGCGTCACCGGCGCACACGGGCTGCGGGTGCTGGGCGCGATCTACCCCGCCTGACCACCCTGCAAAATCTGCAGACAGCAAAACGCCGCGTGGCCCATTAAGCCATGCGGCGTTTTTGTATCCGCTGCCGATCAGATCGAGAACGAAGACCCGCAACCACAGGTGGTGGTGGCGTTTGGGTTCTTGATCACGAAACGCGAACCTTCAAGCCCTTCCTGGTAATCCACCTCGGCACCTGCCAGGTATTGGAAGCTCATCGGGTCCACGACCAGGCTGACGCCCTCGCGCTCGACGATGGTGTCATCATCGGCTACATCTTCATCGAAGGTAAAACCGTACTGAAACCCTGAACAACCGCCGCCCGTAACAAATACGCGCAGCTTCAAGCGATCATTACCCTCTTCATCGACCAGGCTCTTCACCTTGTGCGCAGCACCGTGGGTGAATTGCAAAGCCGTGGGGGTGAAGGACTCAACGCTCATGCTGATAATCTCCCGGCGTACCGCCGCCATATGCGTAATGACGGGCATTATCCGCTTCTCCTAGAAAAGCGGTCAACTATTGTTACGGTATATCAATCTGCGCTGCCGCCATTAAAAACACAAAAGGCCCGATCAACGGGCCTTTTGAAATCAACCGCGAAGCCTTAAGGCAACATGCCCGCATGGGACAAGCCCAGCTTCTCGTCCAGGCCGAACAGGATGTTCATGTTCTGCACCGCCTGGCCCGACGCGCCTTTGACCAGGTTATCGATCACCGACAACACCACCACCAAGTCGCCATCCTGCGGCCGGTGAATCGCGATACGGCACACGTTGGCGCCGCGCACGCTGCGGGTTTCCGGATGGCTGCCGGCAGGCATTACATCGACGAACGGTTCGTTGGCATAACGCTTTTCAAACAGCGCCTGCAGGTCTACCGAGCGATCGACAACGGTTGCGTACAGCGTGGAGTGAATGCCACGGATCATCGGCGTCAGGTGCGGAACGAAGGTCAGGCCCACATCCTTACCGGCAGCACGACGCAGCCCCTGGCGGATTTCCGGCAAATGACGATGCCCTTTTACTGCATAGGCCTTCATGCTTTCCGACGTCTCGGAGTACAACGAACCCACGGCAGCACCACGACCGGCGCCGCTGACGCCCGACTTGCAGTCCGCAATCAGGCGCGAAGTGTCCGCCAACCCAGCTTCCAGCAATGGCAGGAACCCCAACTGCGTCGCGGTGGGATAGCAACCCGGCACCGCAATCAGGCGCGCCTGCTTGATGTGCTCGCGATTGACTTCCGGCAGGCCATACACCGCTTCCTCCAACAACTCAGGCGCGCCGTGCGGCTGGCCGTACCACTTGGCCCACTCATCGGCGTCCTGTAGACGGAAGTCAGCCGACAGATCAATGACTTTGGTCCCGGCAGCCAGCAGTTCGCCAGCCAGTGCATGGGCCACTCCGTGCGGGGTAGCAAAGAACACCACATCACACGCGCCGAGGGTCTTGATGTCCGGAACGCTGAATGCCAGGCCGTCATAGTGACCTCGCAGGTTCGGGTACATGTCGGCAACGGCCAGCCCGGCCTCGGATCGGGAGGTGATGACCACCACCTCAGCTTGCGGATGCTGAGCCAACAGACGCAGCAATTCGACACCGGTGTAACCCGTGCCGCCGACGATACCGACCTTGACCATAAACCTGCCCTCAACGAACCCACTGGAAAGCCGTCGATAATAGGGGCCGTATCGTCCTGCGACAACCGTCAACGTGACGTAAGGGCGCATGAGCCACTACTATCTTCAGTTACCGTGAACCTGGGAATAACTAGAAATGCTCTATCTATGGGTCAAAGCCTTCCACATCGTCAGCATCGTCTGCTGGTTTGCCGCGCTGTTCTACCTGCCACGCCTGTTCGTCTACCACGCACAAAGTGAAGACACCGTCAGCAAAGAACGCTTCAGCGTCATGGAGCGCAAGCTGTACCGCGGCATCATGGGCCCGGCGATGATTGCCAGCCTGGTGTTCGGGGCTTGGCTGATCTACCTCAACCCCGCCATCTTTCAATCCGGCGCGTGGATCCACGCCAAGCTGACGCTGGTGGTACTGCTGATCGGCTACCACCATATGTGCGGCGCACAGGTAAAACGCTTCGCCCGTGGCGAAAACACCCGCAGCCACGTCTTTTATCGCTGGTTCAACGAAGTGCCCGTTCTGATATTGCTGGCTATCGTAATTTTGGTCGTGGTCAAACCGTTCTAATTCCAATTACTCGGGGTACCTCCAATGTCATTGCCTGCTTTGCTCGAACAACGTCTGCGCTTGCCCGTCGTGGCTGCGCCGATGTTTCTGATTTCCAACCCGCAACTGGTCCTGGCTTGCTGTCGCAATGGGGTGGTCGGGAGCTTCCCGGCGCTCAACCAGCGCGAAAGCAGCGGCTTCAAGGCCTGGCTGGAAGAAATCGAAGCGGGCCTGGCACCACTGGACAACCCTGCGCCGTATGCCGTGAACCTGATCGTGCACAACAGCAACCCACGGCTGGAAGCCGACCTGGCGATCTGCGTCGAGCACAAAGTACCGATCGTCATCACCAGCCTGGGCGCAGTAAAGGAATTGGTCGACGCCGTGCACAGCTACGGCGGCCTGGTGTTTCACGATGTCACCACTCGGCGCCATGCCGAGAAAGCCGCAGAAGCCGGTGTTGACGGCCTGATTGCCGTGGCTGCAGGTGCCGGCGGCCATGCGGGCACGTGGAGCCCATTTTCGCTGATTGCCGAGATTCGCCAATTCTTCGACAAGACCCTGCTGCTGGCCGGTTGCCTCAACCATGGGCACGAGATTCTCGCCGCCCAGGTGCTGGGCGCTGACCTGGCGTACTTCGGCACGCGCTTTATCGGCACGACTGAAAGCCACGCCCCGGATGCCTATAAAGAGATGCTGCTCACATCGCGCGCCGCCGACATCGTGCACACTCCCGCAGTCTCTGGCGTACCCGCGAGCTTTATGCGCCAGAGCCTGGAAAACGCCGGTTTCGACCTCGCTGCCTTACAAGGCAAAGGTGAAGTAAACTTCGGCTCCAAGCTCAAACCGTTGAGCGACGAGGCCAAAGCCTGGAAAACCGTATGGTCCGCCGGCCAGGGCGTCGGTGAGATTAATGATTTGCCCAGCGTCGATGAACTGATTGCCCGCCTGGATGCCGAATACCGCAAGGCTCGCGAGCAGGCAGCACAACTTCGCTGGCCACGCTGACCACCGTCAGGCCTGTCTACTGCAGGCCTGGATAACCTCCCTGATTAAGAGACAAGGATGCCCGCATGAGCGACAACCGTTTCAAGATTGTGTTTGACGGGGCCTTGCTCCCGGGTGTCGAAAGCACCACTGCCAAGCTCAACCTCGCCGAACTGTTCAAAAGCGACGTGGCAGCCATCGAAAAGCTTTTTACCGGCCGCCCGGTTGCGCTCAAGCGTGACCTGTCCCGTTCCGATGCCGAAACTTACCTCACAGCACTGAAAAACGCCGGGGTCGATGCACGTATCGAACCTGAGCAACCTGTGGCATTCAGCCTGGCCGAAGCTCACGAGACGGATAGCAGCGCGTCTGACTTCTCACGCTCCGCTACTTCGCCCTACGCTCCACCGCGCGCCGCAGTGGGTGACCACACCGAGGAATACTCGACACTCAAGGTCTTCACTATCAACGGGCGTATCGGGCGTCTGCGGTATCTCGCCTGGACGCTGGTGTTGACCCTGGCAATGCTGGTCGCTGGCGGCATCATCAGCACCGCGAGCTTTGCCGTGGCGACCGCCTCGCCGACCGCCGGCATCATTCTCGGCTCGCTGCTGGGCTTCGCGCTGGTTGTTGCGATTGTCTGGGTCAGTGTGCAAATCGGTGTGCAACGCCTGCACGACCTGGGTTGGTCGGGCTGGCTGTGGTTCCTGCACCTGGTGCCCCTGGTGAACAGCGTCTTCCCGATCCTGTTGCTGGTGTTGCCGGGTAACGCCGGCGCCAACCAATACGGCGCACCGCCTCCGCGCAACTCCACTGCAGTGAAAGTGTTGGCGGCCCTGTGGCTGGCATTCATTCCGGTGATGTTCGCCATTCTGGTGACGCTGGGTATGAACGGCTACTTGAACCAACTCGAAGCCAATATGGACAGCAGCTACGAAAGCAGCTCCATCACCTCCGATGACGCCACCGATCAAAGCGTCACCGTTGATGAAGAAGACAGCGCGCAAAGTGCTGAGGACACGGCCGAACCTGTAGACTCTCCAGAACAGTGAAGAAACGCCCGCCGCCTGTGATGCCTCTGTCACAGGCCCGGCGGCGTTGCGATGGAGAAAGGCATGACCCGTTACGCTCTGATCACCGGCGCCTCCAGCGGCATCGGCCTGGCTTTGGCCGAAGCACTGGCTCGTCGCGGCCGCAGCTTGATTCTGGTGGCCCGCCAGCGTGATCAGTTGGAAAGCATTGCAATCGAATTGACTCAACGCTTTGGCGTCGAGGTGCTGTTTCGTGCCTGCGACCTGGGCGAGCCGTTGCGCTTGTCCGGGTTTCTGCTGGAGCTTGAAGAAGGTGAGCGCCAGATAGACCTGCTGGTCAATTGCGCCGGTATGGGCACCAGCGGGCCGTTCCTGGCCCAGGACTGGATGACCGAGCAAGACCTGATCGAAGTCAACATCCTGGCCCTCACGCGTATGTGTCATGCCCTGGGTAACGCCATGGCCCTGAATGGTGGAGGCCAGATTCTCAACGTTGCCTCGGTCGCGGCCTTTCAACCGGGCCCATGGATGAGCAGTTACTACGCCAGCAAGGCTTATGTGCTGCACTTCTCCGAAGGCCTGCGCGAAGAGCTCAAGACCTGTGGCATCAAGGTCTCGGTCCTCTGCCCCGGCCCGACACGCACTGCGTTCTTCGGCACTGCGCAAATGGACACCGCCAAGCTCGACCGCAGCCAACAGCTGATGAGCCCGGAAGAAGTCGCGCTCTACACCGTGCGCGCACTGGAAAAAAACAAAGCCATCATCATTCCCGGGCGGCGCAACCGTTGGCTGGCCTTCAGCCCGCGGTTCAGCCCACGCTGGCTGACGCGCAAGATTGCCGGCGCGATCAACAAGGCCTATTGCCCACGCTGACTGGCTGGGTACACTCCCCTGCACTTTCACAATGGAGAAACAGCTGTGGATACTCTGTTCACCAAGATCATCAACAGGGAAATACCCGCGAAGATCATCTATGAAGATGACCAGGTCCTCGCCTTCCACGATATTGCCCCAATGGCGCCCGTGCATTTTCTGGTAATTCCGAAAAAGCCGATTCGTACGCTCAACGACCTTACCGAAGAAGACAAAGCCCTCGCTGGCCACATTTTGTTCACCGCTCAGCGATTGGCGGTGGAGCAAGGCTGCGAGAAAGGCTTTCGCGTGGTCATGAACTGCAATGAGGATGGCGGCCAGACCGTTTATCACATTCATATGCACGTGCTGGGTCAGCGCCAGATGAACTGGCCACCGGGCTGATCGACCTGCAACAACGGTCGCAGCCCGGGGCTGCGACCCTATGCCCTGACTCAGCGCAAACGCATCACCCTGTCTTGCGGTAAACTGGCCGCCGAGATTCTTTCCGGAGGTCAGCATGACTACCCAACGTCACTACTCGCCGATTGACCGTCTGTTGCTGCAAGCCGACACGGCCATGCGCACGCTGTTGCCGTTCAGCGGCCAACCGTACCGCCCATCGCCGGCCATCGTGCAGCCGGACGCGCAGATGAGCGAAACCGACACCCGTCATGTTGCCGGCCTGATGCGCATCAACCATACCGGCGAAGTCTGTGCCCAGGCGTTGTACCAAGGCCAGGCGCTGACCGCCAAGCTGCCGCAAGTACGCGCAGCGATGGAACATGCGGCCGAAGAAGAGATCGACCACCTGGCCTGGTGCGAGCAACGTATTCGCCAGCTCGGCAGCCACCCCAGCGTGCTCAACCCACTGTTTTACGGTTTGTCGTTCGGTATCGGCGCGGCTGCCGGGTTGATCAGCGACAAGGTCAGCCTCGGTTTTGTCGCCGCCACGGAACATCAGGTCTGCAAACACCTGGATGAACACCTGGAGCAACTGCCGGCCGAAGACGAAAAGTCCCGCGCCATTCTTGAACAAATGCGCATTGATGAAGAACATCACGCCGATAGCGCACTGGATGCCGGCGGCTTCCGCTTCCCGGCACCGGTGCGGTTTGGCATGAGCCTGCTGGCCAAGGTCATGACCAAAAGCACCTATCGAATCTAAGTGCCTCAAAACTGATCCACAAAAAAGGGCGCTATCGAAGCGCCCTTTTCTTTTGCCGTGTGTCTCAACCCAACTCGATGATCTCGTAATCATGAGTGATCGCTACACCAGCCGCACCGAGCATGATCGACGCCGAGCAATACTTCTCGGCAGACAGCTCGATGGCACGCTTGACCTGAGCCTCTTTCAGCGCCCGGCCCTTCACCACGAAATGCATGTGGATCTTGGTGAATACCTTGGGATCTTCAGTGGCGCGCTCGGCTTCCAGGAAGGCTTCGCAGCTTTCCACGGCCTGACGGGATTTCTTCAGGATGCTGACCACGTCGAAATTGCTGCAACCGCCGACACCCAGCAGGAGCATTTCCATGGGGCGTACGCCCAGGTTACGGCCACCGGCGTCCGGCGGGCCATCCATGACCACTACATGGCCACTGCCCGACTCACCGAGGAACATGGCCTCGCCCGCCCATTGGATGCGTGCCTTCATCGCCCAGACTCCACTGCTAAAAAAGGGTCGCCAGCTTAGCACAGGGCTTTGAAACCGCAGCGTCCAGCATGAAAGTGATAAATAGCAGTCTCTGCCGAGCAAATTCCTTAATCGAGGCAGAATGTGTCTGTTAAGCTGGCGCCAATTCAATGGCGCATTGCCATCCTTTGTACAGCGTGTATCAATGCCGACGCCGCTGGATAGAAAAATAAATCCAACCACACCGTGCAGTCTTTCCGGGATACAACCATGGTTGCTCTTACTCCCACACCCAAGATCAAGAACCTCGACAAACTGTTGATGCATTGCCAGCGCCGGCGCTATCCGGCCAAGCACAACATCATCTGTGCGGGCGAACGTTCGGAAACACTGTTCTTCATTATCAAGGGCTCGGTCACCATCCTGATTGAGGATGAAGATGGCCGCGAAATGATCATCGCCTACCTCAATACCGGCGATTTCTTTGGGGAACTGGGCCTGTTTGAACAGGCGGGCAAAGAGCAGGAACGCAGCGCCTGGGTGCGGGCCAAGATCGAGTGCGAAGTGGCTGAGATCAGTTACACGAAGTTCCGCGAACTGGCCCAGCATGATCCCGACATCCTGTACGCCCTGAGCGGTCAGATCGCCCAACGGCTGCGCGACACCACCCGCAAAGTCGGCGACCTGGCGTTCTTTGATGTTACCGGCCGCGTGGCCCGTTGCCTGCTGGAACTGTGTAAGCAACCAGACGCCATGACCCATCCTGACGGCATGCAGATCAAAGTCACGCGCCAGGAAATCGGGCGCATTGTCGGCTGCTCACGGGAAATGGTCGGTCGCGTGCTCAAGGACCTGGAAGAACGCAACCTTGTGCACGTCAAAGGCAAGACGATGGTGGTGTTCGGTACGCGTTAAACCGGCAGGAACCCGACCAGCATCTGACGGTACAACGCATCCAGCCGGGTGATCGCATCCGGCGCGGGAAACGCTTCGTGCAAGGCAATATGGCTGTCGGCACGCACCCGCTGGTCGAGGCCACACGCTTCATTGAAGCGATTGACCGCCGCAATCAACGCCTCGCGATCGTTATCCAGCAATAAAGCACCGTGCACCAACCCCACCGGCCGCCCGCCGCTCTGCCGCCAGCGCTGGGCGGTGCCCACCATCTTGCGACCATTGAGGTTGACGTTGTAACGGCCGTCGCAGAAGGCGCCGTCAATCTCACCGACACTGGCATCGCCCCCCAACTCAATCAGAAAGTCACAGATCGGCTGGCACAAACGCTGGTAGCCGGTTTCGATCCGCCCTTGATCGCCTTCACTGCGCGGTGGCGCGTAAACCAGCGCGATATTAACGGTCGCGGCGGACTGCGGCACCGGCTCACCGCCGGTTTCGCGCAGCAATACCGGCCAACCGGCCTCGGCCGAGATCTGGCTGGCCGCATCAAACGCCGGCAAGCGGCTCAACCGGCGCGGCATGACCAAGGCCTGATCACTGGGCTGCCAAAACAGCAGGCCAAATGCTTGCTCGCCCGCGCAAACGGCCGCCAGCAGGTCTTGCTCGGCGGCAAGGCCTGCTTCAACTGTCATCGGCACTGGCTTGAGCATCGAACACCTATCGCCATAAATAGACACACAACCGCACTTCAATCAATCCAGGGTCGAACCGCTGACGGCCACGCCACGCTCAGGGAAGAACAGACGTTGCAGTTCCGCGCCCGGGTTCTCGGCGCGCATGAAGGTCTCGCCCACCAGGAACGAGTACACACCGCTGATTTCCATCAGTTCAACGTCGGCGCGGTTGACGATGCCACTTTCGGTAATCACCAAGCGGTCGCGCGGAATACGTGGCAGCAGGTCGAGCGTGTTTTCCAGGCTGACCTCAAATGTATGCAGGTTACGGTTGTTGACCCCCACCAACGGTGTGTCGAGGGTTTTCAGCGCTCGCTCAAGTTCGTCGCCGTCGTGCACTTCGACCAGCACATCCAGGCCGACGCTTTTGGCGACTGCCGCCAACTCTGCCATTTTCACGTCATCCAGCGCCGAGACGATCAGCAACACACAGTCGGCGCCCAAGGCACGGGCTTCGACGATCTGGTAAGGGTCGACCATGAAGTCCTTGCGGATCACCGGCAACTTGCACGCAGCGCGGGCCTGCTGCAGGAACAGATCGGAACCCTGGAAGAAATCGATATCGGTCAGCACCGACAAACACGTGGCGCCGCCCTTCTCGTAGCTCTTGGCAATGTCTTCAGGAATGAAGATCTCGCGAATCACGCCCTTGCTGGGTGAAGCTTTTTTGATCTCAGCAATGACGGCGGGCTGCTTTTCCTTCGCCTGCTTGATCATCGCATTGGCAAAGCCACGCGGAGCATCGGCGCTTTTCGCCAGGCTTTCCAGCTCGGCCAGGCTGACACGGGCGCGACGCTCGGCGACTTCTTCAGCCTTGCGGGCCAGGATCTTTTCCAGAACGGTCGGAACACTCATCCTTCATTCTCCATTTTGAACACCGCAGTAAAGGCACCCAGTTCTTCGAGTTTCTCGCGAGCGAGCCCGGTATGCAAAGCATCATGAGCGAGGGCCACGCCCTCTTTAAGACTGTAGGCATGATCCGCGGCATACAGCGCCGCGCCGGCATTGAGCACAATCATTTCTGCCGCTTTCTGGCCATTTTCAGTCTTGCGGCGCCCCAAAGCATCACGAATCAGCTCCAGGGACGCTGCCGGGCTCTCTACTGAGAGGCCATGCAAACTCTGGCTTTTCATGCCGAGGTCTTCAGGTTCGACCCAATATTCAGTGACCTGATCGTTCTTCAGCTCCGCCACAAAGGTCGGTGCCGCCAGGCTGAACTCGTCCAGGCCATCTTTGGAATGCACCACCAATACATGCTTGCTGCCCAGGCGCTGCAGCACTTCAGCCAATGGCCGGCACAGGGCCTGGCTGAACACGCCTACCACCTGATGTTTCACACCGGCCGGATTCGTAAGCGGGCCAAGCATGTTGAACAGGGTACGCAGGCCAAGGTCCTTGCGCGGGCCGGCGGCGTGTTTCATCGCGCCGTGATGGGATTGGGCAAACATGAAGCCAATGCCGACGCTGTCGATGCAGCGAGCCACTTGTACGGGCGTGAGGTTCAGGTAGATCCCGGCGGCTTCCAACAAGTCGGCACTGCCGCTTTTGCCGGAGACCGCACGGTTACCGTGTTTGGCCACGGTGCAGCCGGCCGCTGCGACCACAAAGGACGCCGCCGTGGACACGTTGAAAATATTCGCGCCGTCACCGCCGGTGCCGACCACATCGACCACACCGTCGAGGGTCTTGAGTTCGACCTTGTCCGCCAGCTCCCGCATGACCGATACGGCACCGACGATTTCGTCGATGCTTTCGCTCTTCATGCGCATCGCCATCATGAACGCGCCAATCTGCGCATCGGTGCATTGACCGGTCATGATCTCACGCATCACATCGCTCATTTCAGCGGTGCTCAGGTCCAGGTGGCCGACGATACGGCTCAGGGCAGTCTTGATATCCATGGAAAGTCCTTAGCGCGTGCCGCCGCTTTGCTTGAGAAAGTTGGCGAACAGCTCGTAGCCCTGCTCGGTCAGGATTGACTCGGGGTGAAACTGCACCCCTTCGATATTCAGTGTCTTGTGGCGCAGGCCCATGATCTCGTCGACGGAGCCGTCTTCCAATTGGGTCCAGGCTGTCAGTTCCAGGCACTCGGGCAGGGTTTCACGCTTGACCACCAGCGAGTGGTAACGGGTTACCGTCACCGGCAGGTTCAACCCGTGGAATACACCGAGGTCTTTATGGAACACCGGGCTGGTCTTGCCGTGCATCACCTGGCGGGCGCGCACCACATCACCGCCAAAGGCCTGGCCGATGGACTGGTGGCCCAGGCACACGCCCAGAATCGGCAATTTGCCGGCGAAATACTGGATGGCTTCGAGCGAAATGCCCGCTTCGGTCGGCGTGCAAGGGCCAGGCGAAACCACAATACGCTCCGGGTTCAGGGCAGCGATTTCGGCAACCGTCAGTTCATCGTTACGCACCACCTTGACCTCGGCACCGAGTTCGCCCAGGTACTGCACAACGTTGTAGGTAAAGGAATCGTAGTTATCAATCATCAGCAACATGTGGGTTCAAACCTCTTGAATTCACTGATTTCGAATGACCGCCTTCCAAGAGAGTGTCCCGCTGCCAGACGCACGTTCCGGTTGCCAGGGTTAGCCGGCAAGGGGCGTCGAACAACGGGTGAAGAAGGCAAATCGGTACAGGTCCGGCCGGGCCGGCAGAGAAAAATGTCAGGCGCGCCAACGCCAACGGGCGTGTGCCTTGACTACTCGCATCAAGAGTTTGCTGATGATCAACACGGGAAGGGTCTCATTCATACGTTCAGGCACAGTAACGTAGCCTCGCCAGCGGTGCAATATGGAGCAGCGAATACGGGGGAATCACTACGGTGTCTTTATAGGAAAAAACAGTTTTCTTCGACGAAAACCCTCACTACATTGCTAGTGTTTCGCATCCGATACAAAAACAACTAAATGGAATTTCGCATGCTCAGACCACCGTTGTTCGCACCCCTCGCCGGCGCCCTCTTGTCCCTGGCCTGCGCGCAGGCGTTTGCAGCCCCTTCACCCTATTCAACCATGGTCGTTTTTGGCGACAGCCTGGCAGACGCCGGCCAGTTCCCCGATGGCTCGGCCGGCGCCACTTTGCGCTTCACCAACCGCACCGGGCCGACCTTTCAGGGCAACTATGGCCTTGTCTCATCGACCCTCCTGGGTTCGAAACTGGGTGTCGCACCCAACGACCTGAATGCCTCCACCTCGCCGGTTCGCGCGGCACAAGGCCTGCCTGACGGGAACAACTGGGCGGTCGGCGGCTACCGTACCGACAACATCCTGGACTCCATCACCTCAGTCTCCAATGCAGCGATTCCACCTGGAAACCCCGGCGGCGGTACCGTTTTGCGCAGTCGCCAGGGTTATCTGCCGGCAAACGGCGGGCGGGCCGACCCGAACGCGCTGTATTTTCTGTCCGGTGGCGGCAATGACTTCCTGCAAGGGCGTGTGCTCAGCCCCGGTCAAGCGGTTGCCGCAGGTGGGCGCCTGGCCGACAGTGCCCAAACCCTGCAACAGGCCGGGGCGCGGTACATCATGGTGTGGATGCTGCCCGACCTGGGCTTGACCCCCGCCATCAACGGCACGCCAGCGCAGGCAGCAAGCTCGGCCCTGAGCGGGATCTTCAACCAGTCACTGGTGCAACGCCTGTCGCAGATCGATGCCCAGATCATCCCGCTGAATATTCCGCTGCTGTTAAACGAAACCTTCGCTGACCCGGCCCGCTTTGGCTTGGCCACCGGGCAAAACCTCACGGGCACCTGCTTCAGCGGCAACAGCTGCACCGCCAACCCGATCTACGGCATCGGCGGCACCCAGCCGGACCCAACCAAGCTGATCTACAACGACTCGGTCCACCCCACCATTGCCGGCCAACAACTGATCGCCGACTACGCCTATTCCCTGCTTGCAGCCCCTTGGGAAATCACCTTGCTGCCGGAGATGGCCCAAGGCACCTTGCGCGCCCACCAGGATGAACTGCGCAACCAATGGCAGGCCGACAACGGCAACTGGCAAGCCGTCGGCCAATGGCGCGCGATCGTGGCCGGTGGTGGCCAGCACCTGGACTTCGATGATCAACGCAGCTCGGCCAGTGGCGACGGCAGTGGCTACAACGTGAATGTCGGCGGCAGCTACCGGCTCGACGACAACTGGCGCGTCGGTGTGGCCGCCGGGCTGTATCGCCAGACACTCGAAGTCGGCGCACGCGACTCGGACTACACGCTCAACAGCTACATGGGCACCGCCTTCGCTCAATACCAGCAAAATCACTGGTGGGCCGATGCGGCGCTGACCGGCGGCAAGCTGGACTTCGACAGCCTCAAGCGCAAGTTCGCCCTGGGCGTCAGTGAAGGCTCCGAAAAAGGCGACACCGATGGCTGGCTCTGGGCCTTGAGCGGCCGAGTGGGCTACGACATTGCTGGAGCCGGCAGCGATTGGCACCTGTCACCGTTTATCAGCGCCGACTATGCGCGGGTCGAAGTGAACGGTTACTCGGAAAAGGACAACCGCTCCACGGCACTGACGTTTGATGACCAGCAACGCGACTCCAAGCGTCTCGGCGTCGGCCTGCAGGGCAGCTACCGCGTCACCCCGCAAACCCAGGTGTTTGGTGAAGTGGCCCACGAGCACGAGTTCGAAAACGATGCTCAGAAGGTAAACATTTCACTCAACAGCGTGCAGGGAATCGACTTCAAGCTGGACGGCTACACACCTCGCAGCAATTCGGATCGCCTGAACCTCGGCATCAGTCACAAGCTGACTCAGGAACTGGCGTTGCGGGCGGTGTATAACGTGAGGAAGGATGACAGCCTGACCCAGCAAGGAGTGAGTGTCGGGGTGAGTCTGGATTTCTGATGAAGTCTTAAGGACAGTAGATACCAATGTGGGAGCGGGCTTGCTCGCGAATACGGTGGATCAGCTACTTATTCAGTGACTGACACTGCGCATTCGCGGGCAAGCCCGCTCCCACATTTGGATCTGGGTCGACCGTTAACCCTGAGGAGTCTGCTCGGCCAACGCCACAGCCCGAAACATCGCGCGGCGTTTGTTCAGTGTTTCTTCCCATTCGAGCGCCGGCACCGAGTCAGCAACAATCCCGCCACCGGCCTGTACATGCAGCTCGCCATCCTTGATCACGGCGGTACGGATCGCAATCGCGGTGTCCATGTTGCCGTTCCAGGCGAAATACCCCACAGCGCCGCCGTATACACCACGCTTGACCGGTTCCAGTTCGTCGATGATTTCCATCGCGCGAATCTTTGGTGCACCCGACAACGTGCCCGCCGGCAGAATCGCGCGCAACGCGTCCATGGCGGTTAACCCGGCTTTCAGCTCGCCGGTGACGTTGGACACAATGTGCATCACGTTGGAATAGCGCTCGATCACCATCTTCTCGGTCAGCTTCACCGAACCGATTTCCGAAACGCGCCCGGTGTCGTTACGCCCCAGGTCGATCAGCATCAAGTGCTCGGCAATTTCCTTGTCGTCGCTGAGCAAGTCCTCTTCCAGCGCCAGATCAGCCTCTTCGGTCGCGCCACGCGGGCGAGTGCCGGCGATCGGGCGCACGGTTATCAGATTGTCTTCGACGCGCACCAGCACTTCCGGCGAACTGCCCACCACGTGGAAGTCACCGAAGTTGAAGAAATACATGTACGGCGTCGGGTTGAAGCAACGCAGCGCGCGATACAGATCGATCGGCGCAGCCTTGAAGTCGATGGACATGCGTTGCGACGGCACCACCTGCATGCAGTCACCGGCCAGGATGTATTCCTTGATCGTGTCGACCGCGCGCTCGTAGTCATCCTGAGTAAAGCTTGAACGAAAGATCGGGTCGGCAGCCGGCGGCCGGCTGAGGTCCAGGCCACGACGCGGGGTGATCGGCTGGCGCAGTTTTTCCAGCAAGGCTTCCAGGCTGGCCTGGCCTTGCTCGAAGGCATCGGCCTGGGAAGGGTCAGCGAGGACAATCGCGTGCATCTTACCGGCGAGGTTGTCGAACACCACCACCGCGTCAGAGACCATCAGCAGAATGTCCGGCACGCCCAGCGGGTCTGGATTCGGGCATTTGCCCAGGCGTTTTTCCACATAACGCACGCAGTCGTAGCCGAAATACCCCACCAGTCCGCCGTTAAAGCGCGGCAGGCCGGCAATGGTCGGCACGTTGTAGCGCGCCTTGAACGCTTCGACGAAGGCCAGCGGGTCTTCGACGTCGTGGCTTTCGATCTCGACGCCGTCCTGGGTAATGCTCACATGGTGGTCATGCACGCGCAGCACGGTGCGGCACGGCAGGCCAATGATCGAGTAACGGCCCCATTTCTCGCCGCCCTGTACCGATTCCAGCAGGTAGGAATTGGGCTCGTCGGCCAGTTTCAGGTAGATCGACAGCGGCGTATCGAAGTCGGCCAAGGTTTCGCAGGCCAAGGGGATACGGTTATAGCCGGCAGCGGCCAAACGCAGGAATTCTTCGCGGATCATGAGGTGCCTCGTGGCTTGAGGGTCAAACGGTCAGGTGTGCAAACATGCCGCAGCGCGGCCAGGATCAGTCAGGCGCGCCAACGCCAGCGGGCCAGGGCCTTGATGACTTTCATCCAGAGTTTGCGAGTGACCACCACGATGGGATTTCCAGAAGGGGACGGTTCGGTATCGGGCAACGTTATCTCAGCGCCCGCTCCCAAGCAACCGGGGATTAGCAGTCGCAGGTCATCTATCACCAGTGCCGGCGATTCTTCGGCAATCGGCCGACCATGGTTGTAGCCGTAACTCAGGGCCACGCACTGCACACCGGCGGCTTTTGCGGCCAGCACGTCACTGCGCGAATCGCCGACAAACAACGATTGGGATGCCGGAATGTTGGCCATTTTCATCACGAAAAACAGCGCCGCCGGGTCGGGTTTCTTCTGCGGCAAGGTATCGCCACCGATGATCCAGCGGAAATAACGGCCAATTTTCATCTGGTCCAACAGCGGCGCGACAAAGCGCTCCGGCTTGTTGGTGATCAGGGCCATTTCCACGCCCTGCTTGTGCAGCCACTTGAGCGTATCGCGCACGCCGGGGTAAACCACGGTCAGTTCGTGACTGCTTTCATAGGCTGCATTGAACAATTCCAGGGCATGTTCGGCCTCGACATCATCGACGCCTTCAGCCTCGATATGGTTGGCCAGGGCCCGGCGCACCAGCATCTGCGCGCCATTGCCGACCCACTCGCGTACCGACTCGATACCCGCCGGCTTGCGCCCCAGCTTGAGCAGCATCTCGTCCACCGCCGCCGCCAGGTCTGGCACCGAGTCGATCAACGTACCGTCCAGATCGAACATCACCAGCCGTGGCAGTTTGCCGGGGAACAGCCGCTCAAAACCGCTCATGGACGCGCCAGCGCGAGTTCGGCACGCATCTTGTCGATGACTTCCTGGTAGTCCGGGGCGTTGAAGATCGCCGAGCCGGCCACGAAGGTGTCGGCCCCGGCAGCGGCGATCTCGCGGATATTGTTGACGTTGACCCCACCGTCGATTTCCAGGCGGATATCACGGCCCGACGCATCGATCAGCGCGCGGGCTTCGCGCAGCTTGTTCAGGGTGCCGGGGATGAACTTCTGGCCACCGAAGCCTGGGTTGACGCTCATCAGCAGGATCATGTCGACCTTGTCCATCACGTACTCAAGCACGCTCAACGGGGTCGCCGGGTTGAATACCAGGCCCGCCTTGCAGCCGCCTTCGCGGATCAGTTGCAGGGTGCGGTCGACGTGCAGCGAGGCTTCCGGGTGGAAGGTGATGTAGGTCGCACCAGCGTCAACGAAGTCGCCGATGATGCGATCCACCGGGCTGACCATCAGGTGCGCATCAATCGGCGCGGTGATGCCGTACTTGCGCAGTGCCGCGCACACCATCGGGCCGATGGTCAGGTTCGGCACGTAGTGGTTGTCCATGACATCGAAGTGCACGAAATCGGCACCGGCGGCCAATACCTTGTCCACTTCCTCACCCAGGCGGGCGAAATCGGCGGAGAGAATCGATGGAGCAATGACGAAGGGCTGCATGACGCACCTTTTTGAGCTAAATCACGATGGCGCGCATTGTATACCTCATGCTTTGCCGCGCGCACCGTGACCTCACTCAACAGTTAGTAAGCTGCCCGGTAGATTTTCTCGATATCCGCTGCGCTGAGCTGGCGCGGGTTGTTGCGCATCAGCCGCTCGATACCCGCCGCCTCCGTGGCCATGGCCGGGATTGCATCCTCGGGTATCCCGAAGCTGCGCAGGCCCGCCGGGATCTCGACTGCGGCACACAGTCGCGTCATCGCCTCAACCGCCTGGTCGGCTGCGTCGTTGATGCTGAGCCCGGTGACATTGACGCCCATCGCCTGGGCAATGTCCTGCATGCGCTCGACACACGCCAGCTTATTCCAGTGCATCACGTAGGGCAGCAACAGCGCATTGCTCACGCCGTGGGCAATATTGAATCGCCCGCCCAGCGGGTAGGCCAACGCATGCACCGCGCCCACTCCAGCGTTGCCGAACGCCATACCGGCCATCAGGCTGGCGGTGGCCATGTCGTCGCGGGCCTGCAGGTTGGCCGGGTTGGCGTAGGCCTTGGGCAGCGCATTGGCAATCAGCTTGATCGCGCCAATGGCCAACGCATCGGTAATCGGCGAGGCATTCAGTGACAGGTAGGACTCGATGGCATGCACCAATGCATCCACGCCACTGGCGGCGGTGACACTGCGCGGGCACGTGAGCGTCATTTGCGGGCTGATCAACGCGACATCCGGCAGCAGGTAATCGCTGACGATGCCTTTTTTCAGTTGCGCCACTTTGTCCGAGAGGATCGCCACATTGGTCACCTCCGAACCGGTGCCGGCCGTGGTCGGGATCGCGATCAACGGTGGCCCCTTGCGCGGCACCTGGTCGATGCCGAACAAATCCGCCAGGGCGCCGTGGTAACCGGCATAGGCCGCGACACTTTTGGCAATGTCGATAGCGCTGCCGCCGCCCACCCCGATCAGGCCGTCATGCCCGCCTTCGCGGTACGCACGCATGCAGTCTTCGACGATGGCGATTTCCGGGTCGGGCAGCACACGATCAAAAATCTCGTAGGTGCGCTCGCCCAAATGCTCAAGCGCCAGCGCCACGGTGCCGGACTTGACCAGCGCGGCGTCCGTCACGATCAGTGGGTTATCCACATCCAAACGCGTGAGCTCGGCGGCCAACTGCTCGATGGCACCGGCGCCGGTCAGCAGTTTGTGGGCGATCTTGAATGAGGAAGTGCTCATGTGCGCGGCCTCTTGTTATTAATGGGCTTGCACAAGAGTAGCTGAGGCACATGGGTTGTCTGCCATTCAGCGGCTGAATGGTCATTATCTGAATAAACACACCCCCATGTGGGAGCACGCCCGCTCCCACAGGTTGATCTCGGTTTGGCTTCAGACCTGCGCGGTGCGCAGTTTTTCGCTGCGGCCTCGCAGCCATTCCAGGGTCAGCAACAGCAACACCGAGAAGGCAATCAGCAAGGTCGCCGCGGCAGCAATCGTCGGGCTGAGGTTTTCACGGATGCCGCTGAACATCTGCCGCGGCAAGGTCGCTTGCTCAGGGCCGGCAAGGAACAGCGTCACGACCACTTCATCGAATGACGTAGCGAACGCAAACAGCGCCCCGGAAATCACCCCCGGCGCAATCAGCGGCAAGGTCACCCGACGAAACGCGGTCAACGGCGAGGCGCCCAGGCTGGCGGCAGCTCGCACCAGGTTATGGTTGAAACCCTGCAAGGTCGCCGACACCGTGATAATCACAAACGGCACGCCCAGCACCGCATGCACCACGATCAGCGAGAAGAAACTGTTGCCCAGCCCCAACGGCGCGAAGAACAGGTAACTGGCCACGCCGATAATCACCACCGGCACCACCATCGGCGAAATGACCAGCGCCATCACCAACGCCTTGCCGGGGAAGTTGCCGCGCGTCAGGCCAATCGCCGCCAGGGTGCCGAACACCATTGCCAGCACCGTGGCCGCCGGGGCAACGATGATGCTGTTCTTCAGTGCGCGCATCCATTCGGCCGAGGCGAAGAAGTCCTGGTACCAATGCAGCGAGAAACCTTGCAGCGGGTACACCAGGAAACTGCCACTGTTGAACGACAGCGGAATAATCACCAGCACCGGCAATATCAGGAACAGCAGGATCAAGCCGCACAAGATCCGCAAGCTGTAGAACCACACCCGTTCCACCGGTGACATATAAGGGCTCAGCATCGCAAGGTCTCCTCAGCTCAGGCGCAGGCGACTGGCGCCCACCAGCCGGTTGTAGATCAGGTACAGCAGCACGGTCGCCAGCAGCAGTAAGCCGCCCAACGCCGTGGCCATGCCCCAGTTGATGCTGGTGTTGGTGTAGAAGGCCACAAAGTAGCTGACCATCTGGTCGTTCGGGCTGCCCAGCAGCGCCGGCGTGATGTAGTAACCAATCGCCAGGATGAACACCAGCAGGCAACCGGCGCCGACACCGGCATAGGTCTGCGGGAAGTACACGCGCCAGAAGCTGGCGAACGGGTGGCATCCCAGCGAGATCGCCGCCCGCATATACGTGGGCGAGATGCCTTTCATCACGCTGTAGATCGGCAGGATCATGAACGGCAGCAGGATATGCACCATGGAGATGTACACGCCGGTGCGGTTGAAGACCAATTCCAACGGTTTATCGATCAGGCCCACACTCATCAGCGCGCTGTTGATCAGCCCACCGGATTGCAGCAACACAATCCACGCTGCCACGCGCACCAGGATCGAGGTCCAGAACGGCAGCAACACCAGGATCATCAACAGGTTGCTTTTGCGTGCCGGCAGGTTGGCCAGCAAGTAGGCCAATGGGTACGCCAGCAGCAGGCAGATGAAGGTAATCACCAGGCCCATCCAGAACGTGCGGGCGAAGATGTCCAGGTAGATCGCCTGGTCCGGCGTTGCCGGGGCCACTTCGCCGAGGTCATCGATGCGGTGATCGACGGCCGCCAGCAGGTAGTAAGGCGTAAGGCTGCTGGTATTGCGCCGGATTGCCTGCCAGTACGCCGGATCGCCCCAGCGCTCGTCGAGGGTTTCCAGCGCCTGTTTATAAGAGGCGGGCGCTTCGGTAAACGGCAGCGCCCGCGCGGTTTTGGTCAGCAGGCTGCGATAGCCGGCCAGTTCCATGTTCAAGCGTTTGGACAGGTCGCCCAGTGTCTGGTTTTTACGCGCTTCGCCCAGGTCTTCGCTGAGGGCCTGATACACCGGCTCACCCGGCAGACCACGACCATCCCAGGTCTTTACCGCCACCACGGTGCGCGGTAAACCACCCACCACTTCCGGGTTGCCGACGCTTTTGTAAAGCAGCGCAACGATCGGCACCAGGAACACCAGCAGCAAAAACAGCACCAATGGCGCAATCAACGCTTGGGCCTTCCAGCGGTTGAGCCGCTCGGCACGCGCCAGGCGCTGCTTGAGGGTGGGGCTGGGAATGGCGATAACCATGGCAAACTCCGGAACTTAAAAATGAATGCGCTCTGCCCAACACAACAGGCCCCAAATGGGAGCCGGGCTGTGTGGGAGCGGGCTTGCTCGCGAATACGGTGGATCAGTCTCTTCACGCGCTGACTGTCACATCGCATTCGCGAGCAAGCCCGCTCCCACACTTACCGGTTCGCACAAGGATTTAGCGGTATTGCGGATTACTTAGCCGCCCACGAATTGAAGCGCTGCTCCAATTGCTCGCCGTTATCCGCCCAGAAACTCACGTCGATCTGCACCTGGTTGGCAATGTTTTCCGGAGTGGTCGGCATATCCTTCAACACATCCTTGGCCAGCAACGGCACAGCCTGGGTGTTGGCCGGGCCGTAGGCGATGTTTTCCGAATAGGTCTTCTGCTGTTGCGGCTGCACCGAGAAGGCGATGAACTTCTTCGCGGCTTCCGCGCGGTCCTTGGCCAAGCCTTTAGGGATGGCCCACGCATCGAAGTCGTAGATGCCGCCGTTCCAGACCACTTTCAGGTTGCTCTCTTTTTGCACGGCGGCGATGCGCCCGTTGTAGGCAGAGCTCATCACCACGTCGCCAGAAGCGAGGTACTGTGGCGGTTGTGCGCCAGCTTCCCACCATTGGATCGACGGTTTGAGTTCATCCAGCTTCTTGAATGCACGGTCCTGGCCATCTTTGCCGGCCAGCACTTTGTACACGTCCTTGGGGGCCACGCCGTCAGCCATCAAGGCGAATTCCAGGGTGTACTTGGCGCCCTTACGCAAGCCGCGCTTTCCAGGGAATTTCTTGGTGTCCCAGAAATCCGCCCAACTGGTCGGTGCGCTGGCCAGCTTGTCGGCGTTGTAGGCCAGCACGGTGGACCACACAAAGAAGCCCACGCCGCAGGGCTGAATCGCGCCCTTCACGTAGTCCGCCGTATTGCCGAACAGTTTGGGGTCGAGCGGCTCGAACATGTCTTCGTCACAGCCACGGGACAGTTCCGGCGACTCCACTTCCACCAGGTCCCAGGACACGCTCTTGGTGTCGACCATGGCTTTGACCTTGGCCATTTCACCGTTGTACTCACCCGCGACGATCTTGCCGTTGCCCGCGCTTTCCCACGGCGCGTAGAAAGCCTTGACCTGGGCCGCCTTGTTCGCGCCACCAAAGGACACGACCGTCAGGTCCGGGCCTGCCATGGCCTGTGTCGCGCCCATCAGGCCTAAAACCAGGGCGGAATATTTAAGGGATCTCAACATTGTTGTTCTCTCCACGTGCAGGGTTGGTGAAGCCATGGGGCGATTAATTCGCCTCTAGAAGTGGGTCGAGTGCGCGAACGTGCTCGACTTGCCAGCCAATCGGTACCACGTCGCCGACCGCCAGGGCCGGGTCCAGCTCGGCAATCGGTTGTTTCACAAAAAAATCGGCCTTGCCGCAAACCTCCAGGCGCACACGCACGTGGTCGCCCAGGTAGATAAACTCCGCCACACGACCAGAGAAACGGTTGACGCAGCTTTCGCTGGAGCCGTTGAGGCTCACGCGCTCCGGGCGCACCGACAGGGTCACCGGGCCGCCGATCTGGCCGACATTCACCGCGAGCGCCTCGACCTTTTCGCCCCGCGCCAGCTCCACCACGCAACGCTCGCCGCTGTGGCTGTGCAGGCGCCCGTTGAGGCGGTTGTTCTCACCGATGAAGTTGGCGACGAAGGTGTTTTTAGGCTCTTCGTACAAGGTGCGCGGCGCGGCGATCTGCTGGATTTCGCCTTGGTGGAACACCGCCACGCGGTCGGACATGGTCAAGGCTTCGCCCTGGTCGTGGGTCACGTACACCACCGTCACACCCAGACGCTGGTGCAGGTGTTTGATCTCCATCTGCATGTGTTCGCGCAGTTGTTTGTCGAGTGCGCCGAGGGGTTCGTCCATCAGCACCAGCTGCGGTTCGAACACCAGCGCCCGGGCCAGGGCCACACGCTGTTGCTGCCCCCCGGAGAGTTGCGCCGGATAGCGCTGGGCGAAGGCATCGAGCTGGACCATGCTCAACACACGTTTGACCCGCTCGCTGATATCGGTCTTGCTCAAGCCGCGCACCGACAAGGGAAACGCCAGGTTTTCGGCGACGGTCATGTGCGGGAACAATGCATAGTTCTGGAACACCATGCCGATGTCGCGCTTGTGCGGCGGCACGTTGTTGATCGCGCGCCCGGCCAGCAGGATTTCACCGGCGGTCGGCGTCTCGAAACCGGCAAGCATCATCAGGCTGGTGGTCTTGCCCGAGCCCGATGGCCCGAGCAGGGTGAGGAACTCGCCCTTGCGAATCTCCAGGTTGAGGTCTTTGACGATCAGGTTCTCGCCGTCGTAGCTCTTCTGCACGCCACGAAAGCTGACCAGCACATCATTTGAATCCACCTCGCTCATACCCGCACCTTTGTATTTTGGACTGCTGTGGCACAAGCGTAGTCCAGGCGCGAGGCCGCGGAAATCGGGGGCCAGGAGAGAATTGCATCAGCCGGATGGAAGGCTGGGGGTAAGGATCGCCCTACAACGATGGCGGGGATGGAACAGTGTCAGCGCCCCGCGCGCCGGGAATGGCCCTGGCAGGACGCGCGGGAGGTCGTAAACAGGCATGTCGTCACAACAGCTTATGTTCCATGGCGTACTTCACCAATTCGGCCAGGGACGTGATATTCAGCTTTTGCATCAGGCGCGCCTTGTGGGTGCTGATGGTCTTGCTGCTCAGCGCCAGTTGCTGGGCGATGTCATTGACGTTGGCGCCCTGGGCGAGGCGCTCGAACACCGAAAACTCGCGCTCCGAGAGCAGCGAATGCAGCGGCCGCGCGTCCGTCAAGCCGACTTCAAACACCATGCGGTCAGCCAGGTCCGGGTCGATATAGCGCCCGCCCGCCGCGACTTTGCGAATCGCCGTCAGCAACAGGGCCGGGTCGCTGTCTTTGGTCGCATACCCCGCCGCCCCGACTTTCAAGGCGCGGGCGGCCATTTGCGCTTCATCGTGCATGGACAACACCAGGATCGCCGGCGGGTTATTCAGTGCACGGATGCGCGCAATGGCCTCCAGCCCATTAACACCGGGCATCGAGATATCCAGCAACACAACCTCGCACGCCACGTGGCGCAAAGTCTCCAGCAACTGCTCGCCGTTACTCGCCTCGCCCACTACTTGCAGGTCTTTGGCCAGGCCGATCAATTGCTTGATGCCTTCACGGACGATGGTGTGGTCTTCGGCTACCAATACACGAATCACAGGGGTTTCCTCTTAGCGTTATGCATCCAACGGCACCCTGACACTCAAGGTGGTGCCCTCCCCCGGCTCGCTGTGCAGGCTCAGTTGCCCGCCCATCATCAACACCCGCTCGCGCATACCCACTACGCCAAAGGACACGGGCCGGCCCTGGGACTCAACGAAGCCGACGCCGTCATCGCTGATGGTCAACTGCAAGTCGCCGCCCTCAACCACCAGGGTCAGCTCGACAGTATGCGCCTGGGCATGGCGCATCACATTGGTCAACGCCTCCTGCAGGATGCGGAACAGGCCGATGGCCTTGGCGTCGCTCAGGGCGGGCAGGTTGTCCGGGACTTGTACCAGGCAGGGGATTTGCGTACGGGCTTCAAAGCGGCGGGCTTGCCACTCGATGGCCGAGGCGATGCCCGCGTCGAGAATCGGCGGGCGCAATGCGGTCGCCACGTCGCGCACCAGCTGGAACAGCTGGGCGATCAGGCGCTTCATGCTGTTGAGGCGCTCGTTCAAGCCCGGATCCAATTGCGCATAGGCCAGCTCGCACATCGAGGTTTCCAGCTTGAGCACCGTGAGCATCTGCCCGAGTTCGTCGTGCACTTCGCGGGCGATACGGGCCTTTTCTTCTTCGCGCACGGTTTCCAGGTGGGCGGACAATTCGCGCAACTGTGCCTCGCTTTGCAGCAAGGCGGCCACATAACGGCGGCGCTCGGTCACGTCACTGAGATACACGACCAGGTATTCGCCATCGGCAAAGCGCAGAAAGCTCAAGGACACATCAGCGGGCAGGATCGTGCCGTCTGCGCGCACACAATCGGCTGCAAAGTTTTGCGGGCCTTCTTCGCTGGCGCGGGCGCGTTTCCACAGGTTGAGCCAGCGGTCCATGTTCAACGTCGGGTCAAAATCGATCAGCGGTCGCTCGATCAATGCACCGGCGCCATAACCGAGCATGTTTTCGGCGGCGAGGTTGGCGTAGCGCACATGGCTGTCCCAATTGACCCACAGGATACCGACCGTACTTTGATCGATGGAAAACTGCGTCAACCGCAAGGCTTCGGCACTGGCGGCGCGCGCGGCACTTTCTTCCCGAGCCGCCAGCAGGTGCTGTTCCAGCCCACGTTGCTGGCGACGCTGCCAGACCACCACGGCAAGACTGGCGATCAGGAACAACCCCAAGAGCAGGCTGAGGTTTTTCCAGAAGGCGGGTGACTCCGACAACTGTGGGTACTTGGGTTGCAACCAGCGGCTATGCAGTTGATCCAGATCGCGGGCGGGTATCGCGCGCAAGGCGCTTTGCATGATGGTCGCCAGTTCCGGCCATTCACGGCGGGTGGCCACACGCAGCAATTGCGGCAAGCCGATATCCCCCACCACGGCCAACCCGGCAAACTCCGCCTCGCCGGACAACCGGCTCAACTGTGCCTCATCCACCACGGCATAACGCGCCTGCTGGCTGACCAGCAACTGCAAGGCCTGACGTTCCATGGGCACGCCTTGCAGATTCAGGTTGGGATAATTGCTGCGCAGGTAGTCCGCCACGGCGCTGGGCATGCGCACGGCAACGCGGGATTGCTCATCGAGTTTTTCCAGCTCCACGGCGCCGCCGCCCTCGCGGACACCGACGATATGCTGGGGCACGCGCATATACGGGTCGGTGAATAACCACAGGCGCAGGCTCGCAGGGGTTTGCTGCAGGCCGGGGGCGATATCCACTTCGCCGTCACGCACGGCGGCTTCCAATTGCTCTTGGGTGGGGAAATTGCGCCAGGTCAGCTCAATGTTCAGCGCCTTGGCCAACCAATGCATCAACTCGACATTGGCCCCGGACAACCGCTGCAAGCGCCGGTCGTATTGCGCGTAAGGCGCCTGCAATACCAGGCCCACGCGCAACTCCGGATGCTGGGCGAGCCACTCCCGCTGTTGTGCATTCAGTTGCGCCTGTGGTGCAGCAGGCGCAGGCGCGGCACTTGCCATCAAGGCAAAGCACCAACAGCCGATAACCAGCAGACAGCGAAAACCCATGATCCACGTCTCACATCACTGACAAACACTGACCAACCCATTAGGCTGCTGGAATGACTTCTGGCCGGGAATTAACGATGCTCTTTCTCCACCGTTCGGCACTACCAGCATTGTGCCTGTCGCTGCTATTTACCAGCGCCTTTTCTGTTCAGGCCGCCGACGCACCTGCGCCCGCTGCCGAAAAACCGGTTGAACGCCAACCTCTGCCCGAGCGCAGCCAGGAAGAGGCCAACGCCCTTGAGCGGCAACTTCCGCAACAAGAGCAGCAACAGTTGCAGGCCGGCAGCGATTCATTCCTGGCCCTGTGGAAACCGGCCAACAGCGCCGAACCCCAAGGCGTGGTGATTATCGTGCCTGGCGCCGGGGAAAGTGCTGACTGGCCGCAAGCAATTGCGCCTTTGCGCAGTAAATTACCGGACGCCGATTGGGGCACCCTCAGCCTTTCATTACCGGACGTGAACCTGGACACCTTGCCACCGCGGGTCATGGAAGCCCCCAAGGCAGCGGTCGACACCAGCAGCAAAGAAGGCAGCACCGCCGCCAAACCCATCGAACAAGCCGCCAGCGCCGAAGCTGAAGGGACGGACCCGGCGGTGGTGCCCGGTGCGGAGCAGCAGGAAAAAACCGACGCCAAGCGCATCTTTGATCGTATCGACGCCGCCGTCGCCTTCGCCCAAACCCAGAGCGCGCGCAGCGTGGTGTTGCTTGGCCATGGCACCGGCGCCTGGTGGGCCGCGCGTTACCTGAGCGAGAAGCAGCCGTCCCAAGTGCAAAAGTTGGTGATGGTGGCTGGCAAGACACCTACGGGTCGGCAACCGAATCTGCAACAACTGGCCCCAACGCTGAAAGTGCCTACAGCGGACGTTTTCTACCAGGACAGCGCCCAAGAACGCAAAAATGCGCTGGAGCGCGTGCAAGCCGCCAAGCGCACGAAGAATGACGGCTACAAACAGGTGTCACTGAAAACCCTGCCCGGCAATAGCTCGGCCGAGCAAGAGCAGTTGTATCGGCGGGTGCGCGGGTGGCTGAGCCCGGAGCCGAAATAGCGCTGACCGCCTATCTCGAAAGCACCGTAGGCCTGATGTGGGAGCGGGCTTGCTCGCGAATAGGCTATGTCAGTCAACAGATGCATCGGCTGACTCGCGAGCAAACCCGCTCCCACAATGGATTGGGTGCACACTTCCAAAAAATGCTGGCTATCTGAAATCCCGCCGCTCGCGAATCAGCGCGTAGGCGTTATGCAGCTCGCGGGTTCGCTCGGTCGCCTCGCGCACTTGCGCGGGGCTGGCGCCGGTGCCGGCGATCTTGTCCGGGTGGTGGCGACTGAGCAGGCGACGATAGGCACGCTTGATCGCCGACGGTTCGCTGGTGGCGGTTACGCCAAGAATCCGCAACGCCTCCTGATAGGCGCCGCTGCGGCTGACCAAGGGCTTGCGTTCCGGCGCGTAGTCGCAGGCCAGCGCGTGCAACTGTTGCGGGGTCCAGCCCAGCCACCTGCCCCATTGATCGATCAGGTCGCGCTCGGCCTCATCTGCCCTGCCATCCGCCCAGGCCATTCGCCAGCACGCACGCAACACGCCTTCCGCCGCATGCGGCTGCGCCTTGAGTACGCGCAGATACGTGCGCACCCGGTCGGAACCGGACTTGCCGCGATTGAACGCGGTAATTGCCCGGCGCCGGGCGTGTTCGCTCATGTCCAGCGCGCGCATTTCCAGGCGCGCCTGCTGGATATGCCCATCCACGACCCGGCCATTGCTTTTGGCCAGGCGCCCCAACAACACAAACAGCAGCTCGTCGTTGCGCAACGCCGGGCGCCCGCCCAGGCGTTCGCGCAATTGCGCCCAACTGTGCAACTGCAGGCGGCGGTCCAGTGCCTGCCCCAGCAATGCGCCCAACAAGGCCCCCGGAATACTGGCAATGGCAAAGCCAGCCCCGGCACCGATCAGTGTCCCTGGCCACAACATCTTATTGCTCCGCAGTCAGCAAGGTCTCGACCTGCGCCAGGCGTTCCAGCGTGCCGACATCAATCCAGCGTCCCGTCATGTGTTCCCCCGTAACCCGTCCTTTGGCCATGGCCTCCCGCAACAGCGGCGCCAGTTTGAAGGCCCCGGCGCTGCAACCCGCGAACAGCTGAGGGTCGAGCACTGAAATGCCACTGAAGGTCAGGTTATCGGCACCGGGCGCGGCATCATGAAGCACGCCGTCGCTCAAATAGAAGTCGCCGCCCGCAGGGGCATGGTCAGGCCTGTCGACCATCACCAAGTGGGCAAGCCCTTGCAGCGGCTTCTTGCGCAGGCTGGCGAAGTCGAAGTCGGTCCAGATGTCACCGTTGACCAGAAGGAAAGGCTCATCGCCCAGCAGTGGCAGTGCCTTGAAAATACCGCCGCCGGTTTCCAGCGGCTCGCCTTCGGACGAGTATTGAATGCGCAGACCAAATTGCGCGCCGTCGCCCAGGTAGCTTTCGATCTGCTGCCCGAGCCAGGCATGGTTAATGACGATATCGGTGAAGCCGGCCTTGGCCAGCGCTTCAAGGTGATACTCGATCAACCGCTTGCCGCCCGCCTGCACCAAAGGCTTGGGCGTGTGCAGCGTGAGCGGACGCATGCGCTCGCCTTTGCCCGCCGCCAGGATCATCGCCTTCATACACCCGCCTCGGCCGGTTCGCGCAGGCTGGCCAGCAACTCACCCAGCTCATCCAGTTCAGTCCGGTCGGCCAGTACCGCTTCTATATAAGCAAAGAAGCGCGGCACGTCCGCCAGGTAGCGCGGCTTGCCGTCGCGATGGCAGATGCGCGCGAAGATGCCGATCACCTTGAGGTGGCGCTGCACCCCCATCAGGTCACTGGCCCGCAGGAACGCCTGAAAATCGCCCTGCACCGGGATGCCCAGCTGCCTGGCACGCTCCCAGTAACCACGCTGCCATTCGCGCACGCGCGCCTTGGGCCAGCTGAGGAACGCATCCTTGAACAGGCAGGTGATGTCGTAGGTCACCGGGCCGTAGACCGCGTCCTGGAAATCCAGCACACCTGGGTTCGGCGTGCTGATCATCAGGTTGCGTGGCATATAGTCGCGATGCACCAGCACTTTGGGCTGGGCCAGGGCGCTGTCGATCAAGTGAGCGCTGACGCGCTGCCACAAGGCTTGCTGCCGGGCGTCGAATTCGATACCCAAATGCCGACGAACGTACCACTCCGGAAACAATTCCAGCTCGCGGCGCAACAAGGCGACGTCATAGCTGGGCAGCGGCGCGTCCATCGGCAACTGCTGAAAAGCCAGCAGCGCGTCGATGGCATCGGCAAACAATTGATCGGCGTTTTGCTCGTCAATCACGTCCAGATAGGTTTTTCTGCCCAGGTCATTGAGCAAAAGAAAGCCGCGCAGCAGATCTTCTGCATAAATTTTTGGCACATTAATTCCCGATTTCGCGAGTAAATCAGCGATATCGACGAAAGGTTTGCAGTTTTCCTGGGGGGGTGGCGCGTCCATAACGACGAATGTTCGACCGCCGCCTTCCCAACGAAAGTAACGCCTGAAACTCGCGTCGCTGCTGGCCGCGGTCAATGTGGCCGGAGGTACGACCCCCCAATCCTGAGCGTTGAAAAGGATTGGCAACTGCTCATCCAGCCATACTTTCAGCTGTTGTAAACGTAGATCTTGCTCGGGCATTACAAGGGTCTCCGACGGCGCTAGCCGTCAAGCGGGTCATGCTTTATTATCACGCATCTTTTTCAGACCATCGAGAGGCGTGCGGCCCAAACCGCGGGCAGATGGCACGCAGGAAGCCCGGACTAATAAGATGGCATTGAAATCCCCCGCGTTTCGTAGAAAATTTCCGTTGCTGGTAACCGGCAGTCTGCTGGCCATGCAACCTTTCGCCACCTCATTCGTGGTCGCCGCGGAACAGTATGACTGCTCAGTCTCTGCTTCGGGTGCCTGGGATTGCGCGCCGAAAACCGCCGCAGCCCCATTGCCACCGCGCCCGGTGCATGACGGCGCAGCCGTCAGCCCGGCTGGCAGCACGGCGCAAGCCGACGCTGGCGGCAGCGGCGACGCTGAACCGAAGACCGCGCTGGTCACCGAAGCCAAGGGCCGTGGCCTGCGTTCGCGCAGCGCCGACTACAGCCACCTGGACTGGGTGCCTCGCGAGAAGCTGACCGCAGCCCAACTGGCCGAAACCGGTCCGTATTGCTCCGGCGCGTACATCGAGCCGACCCGTCCTGGCATGAACGACAAGACGGACAAAAGCGATACGCCGACCTTCATCGGTGCCAAGGCCTCTCGCTACGAGCAGGAACAACAAGTCGCAACCCTGGCCGGTGACGTCGTCATGCGCCAGGGCAGCATGCAGATGGAGGCTCAGGAAGCCAGTCTGTATCAGGCCGAGAACCGTGGCGAGCTGAATGGCGACGTTCGTCTGCGCGACAACGGTGCCCTGATCGTGGGCGACCACGCAGAGGTCCAGCTCGACACCGGCGCCGCTCAGATCGACAACGCCGAATACGTGCTGCACAAGTCGCGCATCCGCGGTAACGCGCTGTACGCCAAGCGTGCCGAGAACGCGATCATCCGTCTTAAAGACGGTACGTACACCACCTGCGAGCCGGACAGCAACGCCTGGCAGCTCAAGGGCAACAACATCACGTTGAACCCGGCCACCGGTTTCGGTACGGCGACCAACGCGACGTTGCGGATCAAGAACATCCCGATCCTGTACACCCCGTACATCTATTTCCCGATCGACAACCGTCGTCAATCCGGCTTCCTGCCGCCGAGCTTCAGCACCGGTGGGGAAACTGGCTTTACCCTGATTACGCCGTATTACTTCAACCTGGCGCCGAACTACGACGCCACGTTGTACCCGCAATACATGACCAAACGCGGTTTGATGATGGAAGGCGAATTCCGCTACCTCACCAAGTCCAGCGAAGGTCAGTTTGGCGGCGCGTACCTGAATGACGACAGCGACGAACGCAAAAAGCAGAGCGACTACGAAAAAACCCGCTATATGCTCAACTGGCAGCATAAAGGTGGGCTGGATTCGCGACTGACGACCCTGGTCGACTACACCAAGATAAGCGATCCGTACTTCTACCAGGATCTGAAGACCAACCAGGAAGGTGTTAAAGCTCAGGACTTCGTGAACCAACAGGGCGCCTTGACCTATCGCGGCGACTCCTATCAGGCGCGCTTGAACGTCCAGTCTTATCAACTGGCGACCGTTTCGCAGATCACTCCATATGACCGGCTGCCGCAGCTGACCTTCAACGGTACGCTGCCTTACCACCCGGGCGGCGTGGACTTTGCCTACGAGACCGAGGCTGTCCGCTTTGACCGGGATCTTCAGACCGGCAACTACACGGAAAAAGACGGCGGCCCTTTCAATACGCCACCTTTGGATAACGGCACCCCTCGCCTGGACACTTACGTATTTGGCTTGAACCGCGCCAACGGTACGCGTCTGAACCTGGCGCCAAGCATGTCCCTGCCGATGACTGCAACCTACGGGTACATCACGCCGAAGCTCAAGTACGTTTACACCAAGTACGATCTTGACCTGGACAGCACTGGCAAGGCCGATTTGGTGACCAATAGAGGCGGCGCTTCGCAACTGGGTGAGCGTTTCAACAGTTCACAGGATCGCGCAGTCCCGATCGCCAGCATCGACAGCGGCCTGTACTTCGATCGCAATACCCAATGGTTCGGCGAAAACTATCGCCAGACCCTTGAACCGCGCATGTTCTATCTCTACGTACCAGAGACAGACCAGAAGGACATTCCGGTATTCGACACCAGCGAAAACACCTTCAGCTACTCCTCGCTGTTCAGGGATAACCGTTTCTCCGGCTCGGACCGTATCGGCGACGAGAACAAGCTGTCGTTTGGCTTGACCAGCCGCTGGATTCAAGAAAACGGCTTCGAACGCCAACGAGCATCCATCGGCCAGGCGGTATATTTCAAAGATCGTGAAGTGCAACTGCCTGGTATCGATGCCAAGACCCGCGATGACGCTCACTCGAACGTTTCGCCAATCGCCTTGGAATACGAATACCGCTTCAACCATGACTGGCGCGCTACTGCCGACTACAACTGGGACCCGGAGAGCCGCTCCCCACGTTCCGGCAGCGCAATGTTCCACTACCAGCCGGAAGACAACCCGAACAAGGTTGTTAACCTCGGTTATCGCTATCGCAACGACCAAGTGGTTTATAACCAGTTGACCGGTAAGTACCAGTTTGGCGGTGACTTCGGTCAGCCTGGCGATCCTAACTACGTGAAGGATTACTACAAAATCCAGCAACACGACTTCTCGATGATGTGGCCGATCATTCCCCAGTGGAACCTGATCACCCGCTGGCAGTATGACTATGCCCGCAACCGCACTTTGGAAGCCTTCGGTGGTTTCGAGTACGACAACTGCTGCTGGAAACTGCGTGTGATCAACCGTTACTGGGTTTCCAACGACGAATACAGCCAGATCGCCCCGCTGAACGAAAAGGGTGACCACGGGCTCTTCTTCCAGATCGTCCTTAAAGGACTCGGCGGCCTGACCGGCGCCAAGGTAGAGAGCTTCCTCGACAAAGGCATTGAAGGTTATCGTGAACGTGAAGACCAAGCTTTCTGATTGCGTGCGCCCGCTAGTATTGGGCGCGCTGTTCCTGGGGGCCGCATCGGCACACGCTGCGGTTCAACAGCTGGACAAAGTTGTGGCCATTGTCGATAACGACGTGATCATGCAGAGCCAACTCGACCAACGGGTCAAGGAAGTTCAGCAGACCATCGCCAAACGTGGTGGCGGCGTGCCGCCGACCAGCGTGCTCGATCCACAGGTGCTGGAACGCCTGATCGTCGAAAACCTGCAACTGCAGATCGGCGATCGTTCCGGCATCCGTATTTCGGACGAAGAACTCAACCAGGCAGTAGGCACCATCGCTCAGCGCAACAACATGAGCATTGACCAGTTCAAAGCCGCTCTGGCCCACGACGGCCTGTCCTATGAGGACGCCCGTGACCAGATCAAGCGTGAAATGATCATCAGCCGTGTGCGTCAGCGCCGTGTGGCCGAGCGGGTTCAGGTGTCCGAGCAGGAAGTGAAAAACTTCCTGGCGTCGGACCTGGGCAAGATGCAGCTCTCCGAAGAACTGCACCTGGCCAACATCCTGATCCCGACACCGGACAGCGCTAACGCCGAGCAGCTCAATGCCGCCGCCGCAAAGACTCAGGCCGTTTATGACCGTTTGAAAGCCGGCGCTGACTTTGCCCAGACGGCAATTGCCGTCTCCGGCAGCGACAACGCCCTGGACGGCGGTGACATGGGCTGGCGTAAAGCCGCTCAATTGCCACCTCCGTTTGACCGTGAACTGAGCGCCATGCAGCCGGGTGAAATTACCCAGCCAGCACGCACACCGGGCGGCTTCATCATCCTCAAGTTGCTGGGAAAACGCGGCGGCGAGACCTCGCTGAAAGACGAAGTACATGTTCGTCACATCCTGGTCAAACCAAGCGAAATCCGTACCGAGGCGCAAACCAAGGAACTGGCCCAGAAGATCTATGACCGCATTGAAGGCGGTGAAGACTTCGCCACCTTGGCCAAGAGCTTCTCGGAAGACCCGGGCTCGGCCCTCAACGGTGGCGACCTGAACTGGATTGACCCGAAAGCGCTGGTGCCGGAGTTCCAGGACGTGATGGCCAAGACCCCGCAAGGCGTTTTGTCCAAGCCGTTCAAGACTCAATATGGCTGGCATGTACTGGAAGTTCTTGGCCGCCGCGCGACCGACAACACCACCCAGGCCCGCGAGCAACAAGCCCTGAGCGTATTGCGTAACCGCAAGTACGACGAAGAGCTGCAAACCTGGTTGCGTCAGATCCGTGACGAAGCCTACGTGGAAAACAAGCTGCCAGGCGCCGAGCAAACAGGCACCGACCAGGCACCGAAGTGAAACCACAGCGTTTCGCGGTCACACCCGGCGAGCCGGCCGGCATTGGTCCAGACCTGTGCCTGCTCCTCGCCTCGCAACCCCAGCCACATCCCCTGATTGCCATTACCAGCCGCGACCTGCTCCTTGAGCGGGCCGCGCAGCTGGGCGTGGCCGTCAGTTTGCTGGACGTGGCGCCGGGCCATTGGCCAGACCTGCCGGCCCCCGCAGGCAGCCTGTATGTGTGGGATACCCCCCTTGCGGCCAAGGTCGTTGCCGGGCAACTGAACAAGGCCAATGCGGCGTTTGTGCTGGAAACCCTGACCCGTGCCGGCCAAGGCTGTATCGACGGCGACTTCGCCGGCATGATCACCGCCCCTGTGCACAAAGGTGTCATCAACGACTCCGGCATCGCCTTTTCCGGCCATACCGAGTTCCTTGCCGAACTGACCCACACGGCTCAAGTCGTGATGATGCTTGCCACACGCGGCCTGCGCGTGGCCCTGGTGACCACGCACCTGCCGCTGCGCGATATCGCCGACGCCATCTCCGCCGAGCGCGTGGAGCGCGTCACGCGCATCCTGTACACCGACCTGCAACAAAAATTCGGCATTGCCCAACCCCGAATCCTGGTCTGCGGGCTTAACCCGCACGCCGGTGAAGGCGGCCATTTGGGCCATGAAGAAATCGACATCATTGAACCGACATTAGAGCGTCTGCGCCAAGAAGGCATGGACCTGCGTGGCCCACTGCCTGCGGACACTCTGTTTACCCCCAAATATCTGGAGCACTGCGACGCAGTGCTGGCGATGTACCATGACCAGGGGCTGCCCGTGCTGAAATACAAAGGCTTCGGCGCCGCAGTCAACGTGACTCTGGGCCTGCCGATCATCCGCACCTCCGTCGACCATGGCACGGCCCTGGACCTGGCGGGCAGTGGCAAGATCGATACCGGCAGCCTGCACGTGGCCCTGGAAACCGCCTATCAGATGGCCGAGACCCGTATATGACCGAGCATTACCAACACCGGGCGCGCAAGCGCTTCGGGCAGAACTTCCTGCACGACGCTGGCGTGATCGACCGCATTCTGCGCTCCATCCATGCCAAACCTGAAGACCGCCTGCTGGAAATCGGCCCGGGCCAGGGCGCATTGACCCAAGGCCTGCTGGCCAGTGGCGGTCAACTGGACGTGGTTGAACTGGACAAGGACCTGATCCCGATCCTCAACCAGCAGTTTGCGGGCAAGTCCAACTTCAACCTGCACCAGGGCGATGCGCTGAAGTTCGACTTCAACAGCCTCAATGCCGCGCCCAACAGCCTGCGAGTGGTCGGTAACCTGCCTTACAACATCTCCACACCGCTGATTTTCCACCTGCTGAACAACGCCGGGATCATCCGCGACATGCACTTCATGCTGCAAAAAGAAGTGGTTGAGCGTTTGGCGGCGGGCCCTGGTGGTGGTGATTGGGGCCGCCTGTCGATCATGGTTCAGTACCATTGCCGTGTGGAACACCTGTTCAACGTTGGCCCTGGCGCGTTTAATCCGCCGCCGAAGGTCGACTCGGCCATCGTGCGCCTGGTGCCTCACGCCGTACTGCCGCACCCGGCCAAGGACCACAAGTTACTGGAGCGGGTGGTGCGCGAAGCATTCAACCAGCGCCGCAAAACCCTGCGCAACACGCTCAAGGCGCTGCTTAGCAACGCTGAGATCGAAGCGGCCGGCGTCGATGGCAGCCTGCGCCCCGAGCAACTGGACCTGGCCGCGTTCGTGCGCCTGGCCGACCAGCTTGCCATCCAGCCTGCGCCCACCGCGGACTGAAGCCTGCCATGCATGGGCCAGACAGCATGTCTGGCCTAGTGCCCTGCTGATGGCCTAGACTGATCCGCATCTGCTGTCCTCCGCTTTTGCTTTTAAGGCCTCTTGCATGTCCGATCCTCGCTACCAGATCGACGTCAGCGTCGTCACCCGCTTTCTTGCTGACCAATCGCAACCCGAACATAACCGTTTCGCCTTTGCCTACACCATCACGGTGAAGAACAACGGGCAGGTGCCGGCCAAGTTGCTGTCGCGCCACTGGGTGATCACCGACGGTGACGGTCAGGTTGAGGAAGTGCGCGGCGCCGGTGTGGTTGGCCAGCAACCATTGATCGACATCGGCGCCAGCCATACCTACAGCAGCGGCACGGTGATGACCTCCAAAGTCGGCACCATGCAAGGCTCGTATCAGATGAAAGCCACCGACGGCAAATTGTTCGACGCCATCATCGCGCCCTTCCGCCTCGCCGTGCCTGGAGCCCTGCACTGATGGCGACGTACGCGGTCGGCGACCTGCAAGGCTGCCTGAAACCCCTCAAGTGCCTGCTGGAGCGGGTTGCCTTCAACCCGGCAAGCGATCGCCTGTGGCTGGTGGGTGACCTGGTCAATCGCGGCCCCGAGTCCCTGGAAACCCTGCGCTTTCTGTATGGCCTGCGCGATTCCCTGGTGTGTGTACTGGGCAACCATGATCTGCACTTGTTAGCCGCCGGCAACAACATCGAACGCCTGAAAAAAAGTGACACCCTGCGCGAAATCCTTGAAGCGCCGGATCGCGCGCAACTGCTGGATTGGCTGCGCAGGCAAAAGCTCATGCATTACGACGAAGGCCGCAACATGGCTTTGGTCCATGCTGGCATCCCACCCCAATGGACACTGAAGAAAGCCCTCAAGTGTGCCGCTGAAGTGGAAAGCGCACTGGCCGATGACAGCCTCTACACCGCCTACCTCGACGGCATGTATGGCAATGAGCCCATCAAGTGGGACAGCGACCTTACCGGCGTGGCCCGCTTGCGCGTGATCACCAACTACTTCACGCGCATGCGCTTCTGCACCGCCGATGGCAAACTGGACCTCAAAAGCAAGGAAGGCGCCGACACCGCGCTGCCTGGCTATAAGCCCTGGTTTGCCCACAAGGAGCGCAAGACCCACGACACGCAAATCATCTTCGGCCACTGGGCTGCCCTTGAAGGCAAGTGCGACGAGCCGGGTGTATTCGCCCTCGATACCGGCTGTGTGTGGGGCGGTGCCATGACCCTGATGAACATCGACACCGGCGAGCGCCTGAGCTGCCAGTGTGAATCCCCCCTTTCCGTGACACTGCCGGCCGCAAAGCCATAGGAGCCCGCCATGAGCGAATTCAAACGTATCCCTCCCGAACAAGCCCAGGCCCTGCGCGAGCAAGGTGCCGTGGTGGTCGACATCCGTGACCAGCCGACCTATGCAGCGGCTCACATCAGCGGCGCGCAGCATCTGGACAACCACAACATCGCCGACTTCATCCGCGCCGCCGACCTCGACGCACCGGTGATCGTGGCCTGCTATCACGGTAACTCCAGCCAGAGCGCGGCCGCCTACCTGATCAGCCAGGGCTTCTCCGACGTCTATAGCCTGGACGGCGGCTTTGAGCTGTGGCGTACGACCTATCCTGCAGAAATTGCCTCCGGCGATTCGCAATAATTTTTTTCACACCCCGCTACCCCGCGTGACGCTTGGGCTCGCGCCGTTTCTGACGAACGGCGCAGCCAACTAATTGCGCATCGCGCCTTGAACTCCCGGATTCCGAACTATCCTTAAGCGCAGGCCATCCGAATCAGGGGAGAGCCGGTACACCGGCGTGCGGGTCATCGGTAGCGTTTGAGGGTGTTCTGGGGGGAAAACAGGCATTGGCGATCACCAATGACTGCCAGCATCGACTGATTGATCCGGCGTCGGCTCCACGTATCGAGCGAGGTGACGACGTCATGAGTATCTTTAGCCACTTCCAACAACGCTTCGCGTCCACACAGCAGGAAGAGCTCACGCTGCAAGAGTATCTTGAGCTGTGCAAGCAGGACCGCAGCACCTACGCGTCTGCCGCCGAACGTCTGCTATTGGCAATTGGTGAGCCGGAACTGGTGGAAACCGCCAACAATTCGCGCTTGTCGCGAATATTTTCCAACAAGGTGATTCGCCGCTATCCGGCCTTTGAAGACTTCCATGGCATGGAAGAATGCATCGACCAGATCGTCTCCTACTTCCGCCATGCCGCCCAAGGCCTGGAAGAGAAGAAACAGATCCTCTACCTGCTCGGCCCGGTCGGCGGCGGCAAGTCGTCCCTGGCTGAAAAACTCAAACAACTGATCGAGAAGGTGCCCTTCTACGCGATCAAGGGCTCGCCGGTATTCGAGTCGCCACTGGGCCTGTTCAACGCCACGGAAGATGGCGCGATCCTCGAAGAGGACTTCGGCATTCCGCGCCGCTACCTCAATACCATCATGTCGCCCTGGGCCACCAAGCGCCTCGCCGAGTTCGGCGGTGACATCAGCCAGTTCCGCGTGGTGAAACTGTACCCGTCGATCCTCAACCAGATCGGCGTCGCCAAAACCGAGCCCGGCGATGAGAACAACCAGGACATTTCGGCCCTGGTGGGTAAAGTCGATATCCGCAAACTCGAAGAATTCCCGCAGAACGACGCCGACGCCTACAGCTATTCGGGCGCACTGTGCCGGGCCAACCAGGGCCTGATGGAATTCGTGGAGATGTTCAAGGCGCCGATCAAGGTGCTGCACCCACTGCTGACCGCAACCCAGGAAGGCAACTACAACAGTACCGAAGGTCTGGGCGCGATTCCGTTCACCGGGATCCTGCTGGCCCACTCCAACGAATCGGAATGGCATACCTTCCGCAACAACAAGAACAACGAAGCCTTCATCGACCGGATCTACATCGTCAAGGTGCCGTACTGCCTGCGGGTCAGCGACGAGATCAAGATTTACGACAAGCTGCTGTTCAACAGCTCGCTGGCCAAGGCCCATTGCGCGCCTGACACCCTGAAGATGCTTGCGCAATTCACCGTGCTCTCGCGCCTCAAGGAGCCGGAAAACTCGAACATCTACTCGAAGATGCGCGTGTACGACGGCGAAAACCTCAAGGACACCGACCCCAAGGCCAAGTCGATCCAGGAATACCGCGACACGGCAGGCGTGGATGAGGGCATGAACGGCCTTTCCACCCGTTTCGCGTTCAAGATCCTCTCCAAGGTCTTCAACTTCGACCCGCACGAGATCGCCGCCAACCCGGTGCACCTGCTCTATGTGCTGGAGCAGCAGATCGAACAGGAGCAATTCCAGGCGGAAACCCGCGAACGCTACCTGCGCTTCCTCAAGGAATACCTGGCGCCGCGCTACATCGAGTTTATCGGCAAGGAAATCCAGACCGCCTACCTGGAGTCCTATAGCGAGTACGGCCAGAACATCTTCGACCGCTACGTGCTGTACGCCGACTTCTGGATTCAGGACCAGGAATACCGCGACCCGGAAACCGGCGAAATCCTCAACCGCGTGGCCCTCAACGAGGAGTTGGAAAAGATCGAGAAACCAGCCGGCATCAGCAATCCGAAGGATTTCCGCAACGAAATCGTCAACTTCGTACTGCGTGCCCGGGCCAACAACAACGGCAAGAACCCTACCTGGCTCAGCTACGAGAAGCTGCGGGTGGTTATCGAGAAGAAAATGTTCTCCAACACCGAGGATCTGCTGCCGGTCATCAGCTTCAACGCCAAGGCCAGCAAAGAGGACCAGCAAAAACACAACGACTTCGTTACACGAATGGTCGAGCGCGGCTACACCGACAAACAGGTACGGCTGCTCTCCGAGTGGTATCTGCGGGTTCGCAAATCACAGTAAGGCAGCGACGGGCGCATGCTGCCGGGCCCCAGGCCTGGCGGCTTACCGCTTGTCTCTAAGCTTCCAGCTCGCGGCTTGAAGCTTGTAACGTGAAGCTGCCCGGAGGGCTCCCCATGAGCTATGTGATCGACCGACGCCTTAATGGCAAGAACAAGAGCACGGTAAACCGCCAGCGTTTCCTGCGGCGTTACCGTGACCACATCAAAAAGGCGGTTGAAGAGGCCGTCAGCCGCCGCTCCATCACCGACATGGAGCACGGCGAACAAATCAGCATTCCCGGACGGGACATCGACGAACCGGTGCTGCACCATGGCCGGGGCGGCAAACAGAGCGTCGTGCACCCCGGCAACAAGGAGTTCACCACCGGCGAGCACATCCAACGCCCCCAAGGTGGCGGCGGCGGCAAGGGCCCGGGCAAAGCCGGTAACTCCGGCGAAGGCATGGATGAGTTCGTGTTCCAGATTACCCAGGAAGAATTCCTCGAATTCATGTTCGAGGACCTGGAGCTGCCCAACCTGGTCAAACGCAACCTGACCGGCACCGATACGTTCAAAACCGTGCGCGCCGGGATCAGCAACGAGGGTAATCCGTCACGGATCAACATCATCCGCACCCTGCGCTCGGCTCATGCACGCCGCATCGCACTGTCGGGCAGCAGCCGCGCCAAACTGAAACAGGCCAAGGAAGAGTTGGCGCGTTTGAAGCGAGAAGAACCGGACAACTTCGGCGATATCCAGGAAATCGAGGCAGAAATCGAGAAGCTCAGCGCGCGAATTCACCGTGTGCCGTTTCTTGATACCTTTGACCTCAAATACAACCTGCTGGTGAAGCAACCCAACCCGAGTTCCAAGGCGGTCATGTTCTGCCTGATGGACGTGTCGGGCTCCATGACCCAAGCCACCAAGGACATCGCCAAGCGCTTCTTCATCCTGCTGTACCTGTTTCTGAAGCGGAACTACGACAAGATCGACGTGGTGTTTATCCGCCATCACACCAGCGCCCGGGAAGTGGACGAAGAGGAGTTCTTTTACTCGCGGGAAACCGGCGGCACCATCGTGTCCAGTGCGTTGAAGCTGATGCAGGAGATCATGGCCGAGCGCTACCCGGCCAACGAGTGGAATATCTACGCCGCCCAGGCTTCCGATGGCGACAACTGGAACGATGATTCGCCCATCTGCCGCGACATCCTGATCAACCAGATCATGCCGTTTGTGCAGTACTACACGTATGTCGAAATTACTCCCCGTGAGCACCAGGCCCTGTGGTTCGAGTACGAGCGCATCGGCGAAGCCTTTGCCGATACCTTCGCCCAGCAGCAACTGGTCTCGGCCGGCGATATCTACCCGGTCTTCCGTGAACTCTTCCAGCGCAGGTTAGTGACATGACGGCCAAAGCGCATAAGCGCCAACCCATTTCCACGGGGTCCGAGTGGACCTTTGAACTGATCCAGGCCTATGACCGGGAAATCAGCCGTATTGCGGCGGGTTATGCCTTGGACACTTACCCTAACCAGATCGAAGTCATCACCGCTGAACAGATGATGGATGCGTATGCGTCGGTCGGCATGCCCTTGGGTTATCACCACTGGTCCTATGGCAAGCACTTCCTCAGCACTGAAAAGTCCTACACCCGCGGCCAGATGGGCCTGGCCTACGAGATCGTCATCAACTCCGACCCGTGCATCGCCTATCTGATGGAGGAAAACACCATCTGCATGCAGGCCTTGGTGGTGGCCCATGCCTGCTACGGGCATAACAGCTTCTTCAAAGGCAATTACCTGTTCCGCACCTGGACCGATGCCAGCTCGATCATCGATTATCTGGTGTTCGCCAAGCAGTACATCATGCAGTGCGAGGAGCGCCATGGCATCGACGCGGTGGAGGACTTGCTCGATTCCTGCCACGCCCTGATGAACTACGGGGTTGATCGCTACAAACGTCCGTACCCGATTTCTGCCGAGGAAGAACGTCTGCGCCAGAAGGAGCGTGAGGAGCACTTGCAGAAACAGATCAACGACCTGTGGCGCACCATTCCAAAACGCGCCGGCAAGAACAGCGACAAAGACAATGCGCGCTTCCCCGCCGAACCTCAGGAAAACATCCTCTATTTCCTGGAAAAACACGCGCCACTGCTGGAACCGTGGCAGCGGGAAATCGTGCGCATTGTGCGCAAGATCGCCCAGTACTTTTATCCACAGCGTCAGACCCAGGTGATGAACGAAGGCTGGGCCACGTTCTGGCACTACACCTTGATGAATGACCTGTATGACGAGGGCCTGGTCACCGACGGCTTCATGATGGAGTTCCTCACCTCGCATACCAGCGTGGTGTTCCAGCCCGGTTTTGACAGCCCGTATTACAGTGGCATCAACCCTTACGCGCTGGGCTTTGCGATGTATCGCGATATCCGGCGCATGTGCGAGCACCCCACCGAAGAGGACCGTCGCTGGTTCCCGGAAATCGCCGGCAGCGATTGGCTGTCGACCATCAAGTTCGCCATGAGCAGCTTCAAGGATGAGAGCTTCATCCTGCAGTACCTGTCACCCCAGGTGATTCGCGACCTCAAGCTGTTCAGCATCATGGATGACGACCTCAAGGATGACTTGGTGGTGCCGGCAATTCATGACGAACCCGGCTACCGCACCATCCGTGAAACCCTGGCGGCGCAGTACAACCTGGGCAACCGTGAGCCTAACGTGCAGATCTACAGCATCGATGTACGCGGCGACCGCTCGCTGACCCTGCGCCATCAACAGCACGACCGCAAACCTCTGGGCGAATCCACCGAGGAAGTGCTCAAGCACCTGCATCGGTTATGGGGCTTCGACATTCACCTGGAAACCCTGCAGGGCGATCAAGTGATGAAGACCCACCACGTACCGCCACGCAGTGATCACAACGACAACGACTACGGCCGCCTGGACCTGGCCGTCGTTCATCTCTGAAACAGCAAAGCCTCCATTGGTCAGGCACAGGCGTTATCCTGTGCCGCTAATGGAGGCTTTTTCATGAAAATCTACAAAGTCGGCGGTGCGGTGCGTGACCGCTTGCTGGGCATCAAGGTCACCGACATCGACCGGGTTGTTGTCGGCGCAACCACCGAAGAAATGCTCGCCAAGGGCTATAAGCCGGTGGGTGCTGACTTTCCGGTATTCCTGGACCCCAAAAACGGCGACGAATACGCCCTCGCCCGCACCGAACGCAAGAGCGGCCGGGGTTATGGGGGGTTTGTGTTCCATGCCAGCCCCGAGGTGACGCTGGAAGAAGACCTGATTCGTCGCGACCTGACCATCAATGCCATGGCGGAGGATGACGACGGCAACCTGACCGATCCCTATCACGGCCAGCGTGATTTGGCAGCGCGTCTTTTGCGTCACGTTTCCCCCGCGTTTGCCGAAGATCCCCTCCGCGTACTGCGCGTTGCACGCTTTTCAGCACGTTACGCTCACCTCGGGTTTACCGTCGCGCCGCCAACGATAGAGCTGATGCGCCAGCTCAGCGAATCCGGCGAACTGGACGCCCTGACACCCGAGCGCAGTTGGAAAGAAATTTCCCGGGCGCTGATGGAGGATCAGCCTCAGGTCTTTATTCAAGTACTGCGCGACTGCAACGCGCTGAAAACCCTGATGCCGGAAGTGGACGCCCTGTTCGGCGTACCGCAACCCGCAGCCCATCACCCGGAAATCGACACCGGCCTACATACCCTGAGCGTGCTGGAACAGGCGGCCCTGCACCAACAGCCGCTCACCGTGCGCTGGGCTTGCCTGCTGCATGACGTGGGCAAAGGCCTGACACCTGTGGATAAGTTGCCGCAGCATATTGCCCACGAACATACCGGCCTGAAGCTGATCAAGGCGATGAACGAGCGCTTCAAGGTGCCGAAGGATTGTCAGGAACTGGCCCTGCTTGTCGGCCAATATCACACCCATGGCCATCGCGCGCTGGAGCTGAAAGCTTCGACATTGTTGGAGTTGCTGCAGAGTTTCGATGTTTATCGCAGGCCACAGCGTTTTGAAGAATTCGTGGTGAGCTGTGAAATGGACGCGCGGGGCCGCAAAGGCCTGGAGCAAAGAAGTTATCCACAAGCGGATTATTTACGCGGCGCGGCGAAAGCGGCACGCGAGGTGCCTGTGGCGCCTTTACTGGAGAAAGGTTTCAAAGGCCCCGAGCTCGGTGAGGCGCTCAAGCGTGAGCGGCTCAGGGTGTTGAAAGTCTACAAAGAACAACGCGCCCTATAGGGGCGCGTCCGGCGTCAGCTGCTGGCCCTGCCACTCAAAACCGACGGGCGCCAGCACTTGATCAATCTGCGCATCGCGCCATAGCTGCGCCAATGTCTTGCCCGCCTCCGGGTGCACACGATCGGGCGCCATCAACGACAGCGGCCACAGCACAAAGGCGTTTTTCAGGATCTCTGCTCGCGGCAGGATCAAGCCATCGAAATTGCCCACCAGCTCGCCGTACAGCAACACATCGATGTCCAGCGGCAGCCCCTTGCGGTCCGGGGCATAGCGACCATTATCGGCCTCGATGAATTTCAACCGACGATCCAGCTCCATCAGCGGCAGGTCGGTATAGGCCGACACCACCAGATTGAAGAATGGCCCGCTTTTGATGCCCACCGGCTGGCTTTCGAACACTGGAGAACAGCGCACATCGATCAAGAAGCTCGCCAGCGCATCCAGGCCAGCGACCAAATGGCGCTCGCGCTCGATATTGCTGCCAAGGCCAAGGTAAATCTGAGTTAGCGACATCCGCGCTCGATCTCCACGCCCACGCCTTTGGCGGCCGGTACGGCGCCGGGCTTGGTCAACTTGAGGTGCAGCCAGGGAATCTGAAATTCACGCATCAGCACTTCGGCCAGACGCTCGGCAAAGGTTTCTACCAACTGGTACTGGGATTGCTCGGCAAAGGCCTGGATACGCGCAGATACGCTGGCGTAGTCGAGCGCCAGGGTCAGATCGTCACCCGCCGCAGCCGGGCGGTTGTCCCAGGCAAAGCTCAGGTCCAGACGCAGACATTGCTTGATGCCGCGCTCCCAGTCGTAGGCCCCGATCACGGTGTCGACTTCCAGGCCTTCGATAAACACTCTGTCCAAGCTCTTCTCCGCAGCACGACAAGGGCGCGTTGCCCCGTTAGAATCAGGGCGTCCTCGCCCGGAATAGTTAGCATGTTTTGGTTACTGGCGACTCTCGCCTACCTGCTCGGCTCGCTGTCCTTCGCCATTTTGCTCAGCCGCCTGACGGGAAATCCCGACCCGCGAATGAGTGGCTCAGGCAATGCCGGCGCCACCAATATGTTGCGCCTGGCCGGCAAGAAACTCGCCGTGCTGACGCTGCTGGGCGACGTGTGCAAGGGCCTGCTGCCCGTGCTGCTCGCCAACTACCTCGGCCTTAGCCTGCAACAACAAGCCTGGGTGGGCGTGTCTGCCGTCCTGGGCCATCTGTTTCCGCTGTACTTCCGCTTTCGCGGTGGCAAGGGTGTCGCCACGGCGGCCGGCATGTTGCTGGGGATTTACCCTCCGGCAGCGCTGCTGGCCGTGCTCGCCTGGTTACTGACGTTCTACCTGACCCGTACAAGCTCCCTGGCCGCACTGATCGCCACGCCGCTCACCCTGCCATTACTGGCTTGGCAAGAACCGGCAGCGCTGCTGCCGATGAGCGTACTGACGCTGCTGATCGTCTGGCGCCACCGCGGCAATTTACGCGACCTGTTTGCCGGGCGCGAACGGCATTTTTAAATACCTTCGATGAGCCCGGCTCACATCCGCCGCTTACAACGGTGTCAGTTGTTCCATCGGCCAGCGTGCCTGCACGCTGATCGCCAGGCTCTCATGCTGGCCGGCCTGCAGGCGCTGGCAACCGGCATACGCAATCATTGCGCCGTTGTCGGTGCAGAACTCAGGGCGCGCGTAAAACACATCGCCCTTCATGTCGCCGAGCATTTTTTCCAGCGAGGTGCGCAGGGCCTTGTTGGCGCTGACGCCGCCCGCGATCACCAGGCGCTTCATGCCGGCCTGCTTGAGGGCTCGCTTGCACTTGATGGTTAAAGTCTCCACCACGGCCTGCTGGAACGCCAGCGCGATGTCGCAACGGGCTTGCTCACTGTCGTCCCCGGCGCTGACGCTCTGCTGCCAAGTGTTGAGCGCCGAGGTTTTCAAGCCGCTGAAGCTGAACATCAGGCCAGGGCGATCACACATCGGGCGCGGGAACGTGTAGCGGCCCGGGACGCCTTTTTCGGCAAGACGGGCGATTTCCGGCCCACCAGGGTAATTGAGGCCCATCATCTTCGCGGTTTTGTCGAAAGCTTCGCCGGCCGCGTCATCCAGAGACTCGCCCAAAAGCGTGTATTGGCCTATTCCATCGACCTGAACCAGCTGCGTATGGCCGCCGGAAACCAACAAAGCGACGAACGGGAACTCTGGCGGTGTTTTTTCCAACATCGGGGCCAGCAAATGCCCCTCCATGTGGTGCACACCCAGGGCAGGAATGCCCCAGGCAAACGCCAGTGCCTGAGCGCAAGAGGCCCCAACCAGCAGGGCTCCGACCAATCCAGGGCCGGCGGTGTAAGCGATTGCATCGATCTCGGTCGGCACGCAGCCGGCCTCGTCCAACACCTGGCGAATCAACGGCAGCATGCGTTTGACGTGATCACGGCTGGCCAGCTCCGGCACCACGCCGCCGTAGGCGCGATGCAGGTCGATCTGACTGAACAGCGCATCGGCCAAAAGCCCGCGTTCACTGTCGTAAAGTGCGACACCGGTTTCGTCGCAGGAGGTTTCAAGTCCCAGTACTAGCATGGGTTTGCGCCTTGTAGAGGCTGAATTCGAAGGCGCGCATAATAGTCGCCACTCCCCCTCCCGACTAGCGGTTTTCGATCAGAGGCTTTGCATTCCGGGCAATGAGGGGTTAACATCCGCAACCCTTAAAAACCGACGACCTCAGCCGCGAATTTTTTGCGACGAGAACGTTGATTCCCGGTAATGAAAGAAGGTAGCTCTGGATGCCAGCCGTCAAAGTAAAAGAGAACGAACCCTTCGACGTAGCTCTGCGTCGTTTCAAGCGCTCCTGCGAAAAAGCCGGTGTTCTGGCTGAAGTTCGTAGCCGCGAATTTTATGAGAAGCCAACTTCTGAGCGTAAGCGTAAAGCAGCAGCCGCTGTTAAGCGTCACGCCAAGAAAGTTCAGCGCGAACAGCGCCGCGCCGTTCGTCTGTACTAATACACAGACGTTCGTAGCAAGCTTCTGCCAAGCCCGGCCCTCAGCTGGGCTGTTGGCATTTGCGGATATCGCTTGATGCTTCATCGTCGACGCCGCACACGCGACCGAGACACTGCTTCAAACGTCAGGACTGGCTCTTCTGCCAGCGGTGCGCGTCTCTTCTGACGAGCCTAACAAGGCTACTGACGAGCACACTTATTTTTTAACAGGCGATCAACAGATCGACTGCGCCCACCGATGAGCTTCCGAGGCCCGCAAACGGCCAAGACCGGACTCCCGGGCAACATTTCCATGCCGAAATCTGATTGAAATTAACGTCAGTGAATGTTCGGCAGATACACTTCCTGACAGCCCAAGCAGACGACAGTTGATCGAGCCGCACAATTTGCGCGCCCGAGCACTTCACGGGCCTCATTGACACGCAGTGATGACGAGAACGCCATGGCCGGGCTAATTCCCCAGAGCTTTATTGACGACCTTCTGAACCGCACCGACATCGTCGATGTTGTCAGCTCGCGCGTGCAAATGAAGAAGGCTGGCAAGAACTACACCGCCTGCTGCCCGTTTCACAAAGAAAAAACCCCGTCGTTCAGCGTCAGCCCCGACAAGCAGTTCTACTACTGTTTCGGCTGCGGCGCGGGCGGCAATGCCCTCGGCTTCATCATGGACCACGACAACCTGGACTTCCCCCAGGCTGTCGAGGAACTGGCGAAAGCCGCCGGCATGGAGATCCCTCGCGAAGAAAGTGGTCGCCCGCACAAACCGCGACAACCCACCGATTCGCCGCTGTACCCGCTGCTGACGGCCGCTGCCGACTTCTATCGTCAGGCGCTTAAAAGCCATCCGCAGCGCAAGGCTGCCGTCGATTACCTCAAGGGCCGCGGCCTCACGGGCGAGATCGCCAGGGACTTCGGCCTCGGCTTCGCCCCGCCTGGCTGGGACAACCTGTACAAGCACCTGAGCAGTGACACGCTGCAACAGAAGGCGATGATCGACGCCGGCCTGCTGGTGGAAAACGCCGAGACGGGCAAGCGCTACGACCGGTTCCGCGACCGCGTGATGTTCCCGATCCGCGACAGCCGTGGCCGGATCATCGCTTTCGGCGGCCGAGTGCTGGGGGACGATAAACCCAAGTACCTGAACTCCCCGGAAACCCCGGTATTTCATAAAGGCCAGGAACTCTACGGCCTGTTCGAGGCGCGCAAAAACAATCGCAACCTCGATGAAATCATCGTGGTGGAAGGCTACATGGACGTGATTGCCCTCGCCCAGCAGGGCCTGCGCAATGCCGTCGCCACGCTGGGGACCGCCACCAGCGAAGAACACATGAAACGCCTGTTTCGCGTTGTGCCCAGCGTATTGTTCTGCTTCGACGGTGACCAGGCTGGCCGTAACGCCGCCTGGCGCGCACTCGAAGCCACGCTGTCGAGCCTGCAGGATGGCCGCCGTGCGCGCTTTTTGTTTCTGCCGGAAGGCGAAGACCCGGACACCCTGGTGCGCTCCGAAGGCACCGACGCTTTCCGCGCGCGCATTAATCAGCATGCGCAGCCCCTGGCGGACTATTTCTTCCAGCAGCTGACTGAAGAAGCCGACCCGCGCTCCCTCGAAGGCAAGGCCCACATGGCCACCCTTGCGGCACCGCTGATCGACAAAGTGCCGGGCGCCAACCTGAAATCACTGATGCGCATGCGACTGCTGGAAATCACCGGCTTGAGCGGCGAAGCCGTCAGCCAGCTGGTACACAACGCACCGCAAGACGCGCCACCCGCGTACGACCCAGGCATGGATTACGACGCCATGCCGGACTATTCCGACTTCCACCAACCGCAGGAGGCCTACGCGCCCCAGCAGGAGTGGACACCGAAAAAGCCCGGCGCCGGCGGTAAAAAATGGGACAAGAAACCCTGGAGCAAGAACGGTAAGCGCGGTGATCGCGATGAGCCCTACGCTCCACGCACCCCCGTCGCGGTAGAAGCCCCGACGCTTATTGCGTTGCGTACGCTTATTCACCACCCGCAATTGGCGGAAAGGGTCGAAAGCGCCGAGCATTTTGCCAACGAGAGCAACACCTATGCTCAGGTACTGATCGCCTTGATCGAGGCGGTACAGAAAAATCCTAAGCTAAACTCAATTCAGTTGATGGCTCGTTGGCATGGCACCGAACAAGGCCGCCTTCTTAAAGCACTTGCGGAAAAGGAGTGGCTAATTGACGGCGATAACCTTGAACAACAGTTTTTAGACACCATTACTAGGTTATCAGCGGGTCAGCATACGCAGACCCTCGATGAACTCATCAAAAGAGCGAGGCAGCCGGGATTGTCGGCTGAAGAGCAAATTCAGATAGCAAAACAGATGCGTGACCTCTTAAAACAGAATGTTTCCGCATCAAACCCGACCTCAGCTGGCGTGTGAGGTCATAGCTCGGGTATAATCCTCGGCTTGTTTTTTGCCCGCCAAGACCTTCAGTGGATAGGGTGTTATGTCCGGAAAAGCGCAACAGCAGTCTCGTATCAAAGAGTTGATCACACTCGGTCGTGAGCAGGGTTACCTGACTTACGCGGAGGTCAACGACCACCTGCCTGAGGATATTTCAGATCCAGAGCAGGTGGAAGACATCATCCGCATGATTAATGACATGGGGATCAACGTATTCGAAGTCGCGCCAGATAAGGATTCCCTTATGCTGGCCGACGCTGATACCGACGAGGCCGCCGCTGAAGAAGCCGCTGCCGCGCTGGCTGCAGTAGAGACCGATATTGGCCGCACGACAGACCCGGTGCGCATGTATATGCGTGAAATGGGTACTGTCGAGCTGCTGACACGCGAAGGCGAAATTGAAATCGCCAAGCGTATCGAAGAGGGTATCCGCGAAGTGATGGGCGCAATTGCGCACTTCCCTGGCACGGTTGACCACATTCTCTCCGAGTACACCCGCGTCACCACCGAAGGTGGTCGCCTGTCCGACGTTCTGAGCGGTTATATCGACCCGGACGACGGCATTGCGCCGCCTGCCGCCGAAGTACCGCCGCCCGTCGACCCGAAGGCCCCTAAAGCCGACGACGACACCGACGACGACGATGCTGAAGCCAGCAGCGACGACGAAGATGAAGTCGAAAGCGGCCCGGACCCGATCATCGCTGCCCAGCGTTTCGGTGCGGTTTCCGATCAAATGGAAATCACCCGCAAGGCTCTGAAAAAGCACGGTCGCGGCAACAAGCTGGCAATTGCCGAGCTGGTGGCCCTGGCTGAGCTGTTCATGCCAATCAAGCTGGTGCCGAAGCAATTCGAAGGCCTGGTTGAGCGTGTGCGCAGTGCTCTTGAGCGTCTGCGTGCCCAAGAGCGCGCAATCATGCAGCTCTGTGTACGTGATGCACGCATGCCGCGTGCCGACTTCCTGCGCCAGTTCCCGGGCAACGAAGTGGATGAAAGCTGGACCGACGCACTGGCCAAAGGCAAGGCGAAGTACGCCGAAGCCATTGGTCGCCTGCAGCCGGACATCATCCGTTGCCAGCAGAAGCTGACCGCGCTTCAAACCGAAACCGGTCTGACGATTGCTGAGATCAAGGACATCAACCGTCGCATGTCGATCGGTGAGGCCAAGGCCCGCCGCGCGAAGAAAGAGATGGTTGAAGCGAACTTGCGTCTGGTGATCTCCATCGCCAAGAAGTACACCAACCGTGGCCTGCAATTCCTCGATCTGATCCAGGAAGGCAACATCGGCTTGATGAAGGCTGTGGACAAGTTCGAATACCGTCGCGGCTACAAGTTCTCGACTTATGCCACCTGGTGGATCCGTCAGGCGATCACTCGCTCGATCGCCGACCAGGCCCGCACCATCCGTATTCCGGTGCACATGATCGAGACCATCAACAAGCTCAACCGTATTTCCCGGCAGATGTTGCAGGAAATGGGTCGCGAACCGACGCCGGAAGAGCTGGGCGAACGCATGGAAATGCCTGAGGATAAAATCCGTAAGGTATTGAAGATCGCTAAAGAGCCGATCTCCATGGAAACGCCGATTGGTGATGACGAAGACTCCCATCTGGGTGACTTCATCGAAGACTCGACCATGCAGTCGCCCATCGATGTGGCTACCGTTGAGAGCCTTAAAGAAGCGACTCGCGACGTACTGTCCGGCCTCACTGCCCGTGAAGCCAAGGTACTGCGCATGCGTTTCGGCATCGACATGAATACCGACCACACCCTTGAGGAAGTCGGTAAGCAGTTTGACGTGACCCGTGAACGGATCCGTCAGATCGAAGCCAAGGCACTGCGCAAGTTGCGCCACCCGACGCGAAGCGAGCATCTACGCTCCTTCCTCGACGAGTGATACCAGAACCCCCGGCCCAGGCCGGGGGTTTTGCTTTCTGCAGATTACTTTCTACAGATTTACTGCCGCGCAATCCCCCTCCCCCGCAATGCCCGTCTACACTCGAACCATTCCCCGTGCCATAACGAGACCGTTATGCCCAGACTGCCGACTGTGATACTGCTGTCGCTGCTGACCTGGACCGCAACGGCTGGCGCGTTGACTCTCACCGATGAAGAGCGTGGCTGGCTGGCGGACCATCAGGAGCTGCGCCTGGGGGTGGACGCTTCCTGGCCACCCTTCGAATACCGTGATGAAAATGGCCGTTACCAAGGCCTGGCTGCCGATTATGTTCGCCTGATCCAGGACCGCCTGGGCGTCAGGATCAAGCTGGTCGAGCCCGTCAACTGGACCGCCGTGCTTGAGCAGGCAAAGAACAACCAGCTCGACCTGCTGCCCGGCATCATGTCCACACCGGAGCGCCAGAACTACCTGGCCTTCACACGGCCCTATCTGGACTTCCCCATCATCATCCTCGCCCATGAGGGCGGCGCACAACCGCGCAACCTCAAGGACCTGTATGGCTTGAAGATCGCGGTCGTCGAGAACTACGCGCCTCATGAATTGCTGCGCACCCACCACCCCGACCTCAATTTAGTGGCGATGCCCAATGTCAGCTCGACCCTGCAAGCACTGGCCACTGACGAAGTGGATGCCGTAATCAGCGATCTGGCATCCAGCGTCTGGAGCCTGCGCCAGCTCAAACTCGATGGGTTGTACGTCAGCGGCGAAACCCCCTACCGCTATCAGTTGGCGATGGGGGTGCCGCGCGATCAGAAAATGCTGGTGGGCATTCTGGACAAAGTCCTCGCCGACCTCAGTTCAGACGAAACCGACGCGATCCAGCAACACTGGGTCGGCAGCGTCACCGATCACCGCACCTTCTGGGTCGACTTACTGAAATACGGCCTACCGGCGGTGTTGTTGTTGAGCACCGTGCTGGCCATTGTGATTCGGATCAATCGGCGACTCAGCTCGGAAATTTCCCGGCGGGTCGCCCTTGAGCAGGAATTGCGCAGCAGTGAATATCACTATCGCGGCCTGGTCGAGAGCCTGTCCGCCATCGCCTGGGAAGCCAGCATCAGCGATTTCACCTACAGCTACGTATCACCCCATGCCGAAGAACTGCTGGGCTACCCGCGCGCCCATTGGCTGATTCCAGGTTTTTGGCGCAACATCATCCACCCTGCCGACCTGACGCGCGCTGAAGCCTATTGCTACCGGGAAACGCGCGCCAACCGCGACCACAGCATCGATTATCGAGTGATTACCGCCGACGGCCGCTGCTTGTGGGTGCGCGACATTGTCAGCCTCATCGAGCACGGGCATGAGCCGGTGCTACGCGGCCTGATGATCGATATCAGCGAAGCCAAGCGCACCGAAGAAGCCTTGCAACTGTCCGAGCAGAAATTTGCCTCGGTGTTCCAGCAATGCCCGGACATCCTGGTGATTGCGCGGATGTCCGATGGCTGCCTGCTTGAAGTGAATAAAGCGTTCGAGGACCAGATTGGCCTTAGCGCCGAAGAAGTCGTCGGCAAAACCGCCACCGAACTGAATATCTGGGGCATCCAGGGCGTCGGCCCCGACCTGCTGCAACGGGTCCAAAGCAGCAGCGTGCGCAACCTGGAAATGCCCTTTCGGCGCAGCAACGGCCAAGCGTTTACCGGGCTGATCTCCGCGGAGCCGTTCCAGCTCGACACCACCGAAGCCCTGGTCGTGGTGGTGCGTGACATCAGCCAGCTCAAGGAAACCCAACAACAGCTACAAACCTCCGAAGAGAAATTCGCCAAAGCCTTCCACGCGTCCCCCGATGGCTTGCTGCTGAGCCGCCAAAGCGATGGGTTACTGATTGAAGTGAACGAGGGTTTCAGCCGACTGACCGGGTACACCAGCGCAACCTCACTTGACCAGTCAACCCTGGACCTGGGCATCTGGGTCGACCTCAACGAGCGCAGGCACATGCTGGAACTGTTGAAGCGCGACGGTTTTGTCCGCGATTTCGTCTGCCATATACGACGCAGTGATGGGCAAATTCGTCTGTGCGAAGTGTCCAGCCGCCCGCTGCCCATTGCCGATGAAAATTGCATGCTGACCATCGCGCGGGACATTACCGAGCGCCAACTCATGCAGGAAAAACTGCAACAGGCCGCCACCGTGTTCGAAAGTACGGCCGAAGGGGTATTGATCACCGACACCCGGCAGAACATCAGCGCCGTCAACCGCGCCTTCAGCGAAATCACCGGCTACAGCGAAGCCGAAGCCCTCGGCAGTACGCCGCGTCTGCTCGCCTCCGGCCTGCATGACAGCGCATTCTATGCGGCAATGTGGCACCAGTTGACCGCTTATGGACACTGGCAAGGTGAGATTTCCAACCGCCGCAAGAACGGCGAACTGTACCCCAGTTGGCTGACCATCAGTGCCGTGCGCAACCGCGATCAAGTGGTCACACACTTTGTCGCGGTGTTTGCCGACATCTCCAGCCTCAAGCATGCCCAGGCCCGCCTCGACTACCAGGCCCATCATGATCCGCTGACCGGGCTGCCCAATCGCACCCTGTTTGAAAGCCGTTTGCAGGCGGCACTTAATGGCCAGCAGGAAAGCGGTAACCAGGGTGCCGTGTTGTTCCTCGACCTGGACCGTTTCAAACACATTAACGACAGCCTTGGCCATCCCGTTGGCGACCTGTTGCTCAAGGACATCGCCGTGCGGCTCAAGGAGCAACTGCGCGACGTCGACACCGTGGCGCGCCTGGGCGGCGACGAATTCATCATCCTGCTGCCCGGCCTGCAACAAGCCAGCGATGCCGAGCACCTGGCTAACAAGCTGCTCGCCTGCTTTACCCCACCGTTCCAGGCCGGCGAGCATGAGTTTTTTATCAGCGCCAGTATCGGCACCAGCCTGTACCCGCAGGACGGCACCGACGTTGCCACTCTGGTCAAAAACGCCGACGCCGCCATGTACCGCTCCAAGGCCAAGGGCCGCAACCGCGTCGAAAGCTATACCCGCGACCTCACCGCTCAAGCCAACGAGCGCGTGGCACTGGAGCACGAACTGCGCCGCGCCATCGAGCGTGAAGAGCTGTTTTTGTATTACCAACCGAAACTGAGCCTGGACACGCAGGCACTGATCGGCGCCGAAGCGTTGATCCGCTGGCACCACCCGACCTTCGGCGACGTACCGCCCGAGCACTTCATCGCCCTGGCCGAAGAGAACGGCATGATCCTGCAGATTGGCGACTGGGTACTGGAACAAGCGTGCAGCCAGATGCACCTGTGGAAAGACACGTTCGAGGATTTCGGCCCACTGTCGGTGAACCTCGCCGGCGCGCAACTGCGTCATCCCGGCCTGTTGGCGCGCATCGAACAACTGTTGCGGGACTACCGCCTGGAGCCCGGCTGCCTGCAACTGGAAATCACCGAGAACTTCATCATGAGCCAGGCCGAAGAAGCGCTGGAGGTGTTGCACCAGCTCAAACACCTGGGCGTGCAATTGGCGATTGATGATTTCGGCACTGGCTATTCATCGCTCAGCTACCTCAAGCGCCTGCCGCTGGACTTCCTCAAGATCGACCAGTCTTTCGTACGCGGCCTGCCCGACGACCCCCACGACGCCGCCATCGTGCGCGCCATCATCGCCCTGGGCCACAGCATGCAATTCACCATCATCGCCGAAGGCGTGGAAAACGCCGCGCAACAGGCCTTCCTCGCCGCCGAAGGCTGTGAACAGATGCAAGGCTACATCGTCAGCCTACCGCTGCCGCCCGAGCTTTTTGCCGAGGCCTTTCTTCATATGCGGGTTTCAGACTTTTCGGATGGCACAGCGGGGAAACCGTCGTTATAATCCGCGACCTACTGAGGGCCTATAGCTCAGTTGGTTAGAGCAGGGGACTCATAATCCCTTGGTCGTAGGTTCGAGTCCTACTGGGCCCACCATACTCAAAGCCGCGCATTGCGCGGCTTTTGTGTGTCTGGCGGAACCATCTCAGATACAGTCCTATGGTCCAAGGCATGGAGGTGTCTACGAAACCCGGGGCGATTCAGGGTTCCAGTGAGCTATGCACCGTGCATAGGTGGACCTCCCTACATCGCAGTACGGCTCTTGGCTATGACCGCCCCACATGGATCGACTCAAACTGCCCCAGCAAGACACACTCCGCGAAACGACTCGCTTTGCTGCAAGGCGGCACTGCGGCGATCACCAAGGTCGACAAGTGCATCAAGCACCTGCAGCAGCTTACGAGCCAGGGGGGCGGGCAGCGGATGCAAGCGATCAGCATGCGCCTGCACCAGAGCCGCAATCGCGGCCGGTATCGAGCTACCCTTCCAACCCGCGGGCAGGCGTCCGTCAACGATCTGCGACAGAATTTGGTCAGCGAACGTGTCAGCTGGGTAGGCAGCACCGGAACGCTCACATAGCGTGACGAACTGGCGCGTTACATAGGGGTGCCAGCCAGCGTGACGCACCATACGGTCGATCAACGGCATGACTTTCAAAAGATCATGCCAATTACCGTTAGCGAATCGAGTAGCCCCGGGCGCACGCTCAACGATCACGAAGAGAAGTGATTTGATCAGCTCCGGCAGGTCGAATCCACCAATGCGCCCATCGCTATATCGCGAGCGGCGGAGGTCATCAGTCTCTAGCGTTCGTTCGAGCACAGCCTGCAGCAAATGTAGCGTGTCATCCCGGATCTCCTGCGCATCAAGAACTTCACTACAAACCAGCGATACAGTGAACGGGGCGAGCAGCCGCATTGCAATCTCATCGGGCTGCTCAAGGATTGGCCGTAAAAGCCTCCGCAAGGTTTCGTTGCCAGACAGATGGGGGGCAACGCTTGCCAGCATCCGTCCTAACTGATCTTTCCACCCATAGAGGTTTCCGTCGCCACGCTCGCGCCCCCGGCGCCTTTCGGTCCGCCATGCCGGGTTAATCGTGTCTAGCGTCCAGCTTACAAGCGCCTCAAGGGTATCCTCATAATGCAGTCGATACGAACTCGCCATGACCGCCCCCACCGGGACGCTCTTTAGGACATTCGCGGCGTATTGGCCGTCCCAAAGATCATCGGTGCTTGCCCAACCGTCTTCCTCGTCCTCATCAAAAACCGACGAACTCTCGGCATCCGAGGCGATCTGCCGCCAAGAAGGCAGGGGGCGTACCCAAACAGGCAATGGCTCTTGCCCCCTGTACTCATCGAGCACAGCTGCTAGTGCAGTGACTCGGCGATCTGTTTCTATTTGCCGCCTCGCATCGGTGTCGAGCCGGTACATGTCTCGCCTCCTTACGAGTTGTGCCAACCGCAGCCCGAGGTTTAGACCGCACCAGGCAAAGCGTGCATCGCACTCCCAACAGCTAGCAACTTCTTCGAGCGCAACTAAGGAAATCGAGTCGAGGGGATGGGTGATGAGAAGATAGAGCTCCTCGCGGTCATCAGGATATTCGCTGCCCGACTTAATACGCGCGGCCAATGCACGCACCACAAAGATCTTCGGGTGCCAAGGAATCACGGATCTGGCAAATATGTCATCGGCCTCCTCCTCACGCATGAGGCAGAAACTCTCTACTGTGGAGTCAGCCCAGGCCCTATGCTCGCCCGCATCGGAAAAGCAAATTACGGCCGCAGCGGTTCCTGCAATTGCTCCTTCGGTGAGCCCGCTGCCGGGCATCAGCGAAATTGATCGTCCTGCCGCAGCCGCTTCAATCAGCTCCACTGCACGCTCGACCGCTTCATCCGCCGAAAATCCAGGCGCCCATTGACGCGAGCTGAAGCACTTCTCCACCCACAGCCACAACTCCATCTCGCGCCCCACCTGCGCATGACGCTGTAGAGCCGCTTGCACTTCAGGAGCTTCATGCCGGGGACTACTCATAGAAATCTGGACCGCATCACTGCGGCCGGGAATCGGCTCAGCTTTGTAGTTTTCGCTATGGCCTAGTTCAGACCAAAGCTCCGCCGTACGCTGAAGCTCAGCCACATGCTCGGGGTCCTGCGCTTCTTCCTGAGAGGCGAACCCCAACTTCTTCGGAAAATCGTCTAGTGCCTCACGACATGCATCTCGCAGCGTCACATCACCACCAAGAACGAAGAGCGGCACTAAGTCACGCAGCTCCAAAGAGCGCGATGGCATCTGCATGTTGTCAGCAACAGCTTGTCGATGCGTTGCATCAACGCTTCCCTTCTCAAAGCCGATCAGTCCGGCACTCTGCAATTGGTGCTCTTGAACCTTGCGCTGCAAGTCGAGCCGACACAGCCGGATGCTCCTTATCAGCGCCAGCGTAGTAGGCGAAGCTTCCTTGGCTCGCAGAGCGAGGTGCACTGCAATGCCCAGAACGCCAATACTGTTGTGCCCATACAGGATCTGTCGCAACACATCTTCCAGCGGGCGACCGGCATCGAGCTGAGCAATGGCCCAACGCTCCAGCGCCATAAGCGCACACTCCACCACCTGCGGTCCACCATGGCCACGGAACCAAGCGTAATGCTGGTCACTGCCCCAAAACTCGTGCCTTCCCCAAGGAAACTCCAGTACGAGCGGTAAAGGTGTATTACTGCGATGCCAGTGCCTATGCAACTGACTCCACGCCATGGTGGCGTGGTTAACCAGATCGCGGATCAGCGTGAGCGCCACTTCTGGATCGCACATCAGCAATGAATGAAACGGTTCGCGCAGAGGCGACGCAGGGAAGTAGCCGTGATGATCAGCGCCGATCGATAACCGGTCCCAGTCGTGATGGGAGAAAGAGTGCCCTAGGAAGGGGCTCGAGATCTCTAGCTCGTCGAATCGAGTCCGTTTCTCTGGTGGAATCGCTTCGATTTCTTTGCGCCGGTGGCTCTGCTGGATCGCTTCGCGGCGCCACCTCTCCAACGTGGCATCGGGCAGCTCCTCCAAAAACCATTGGCAGGCAACTCTCGCTAGCTGTGCCGGGTGTGTTTCTGCCAACACCGGCGCGTAGGTCATGAGCTCGCGAAAAGCACTGTCGGACCAGCGTTCAACTGTCTCAACCCTAGCAAGATAATCGGCCACTACATCCGGGTAGGCCCGTGCCGCGCGTAAGATCAACGCCCGCAGCTCAGTCTGTAGTTCTCGGGGAGCGCGCGGCGCAGAATTGCTCGTCGGCTTGCTGTACCTGCCCCGGCGTTCCACCTCGTCATCCTCAATCGCATTCAACCAGGCAGCACACTGCGTGACGATGCGCTGCGACACTGCGTTGGGGTAGTCCGCGCAAGCGGTCTGCCAAGTTTCGAACAGTGTGACGAGATCGCTTAAGTATGCATCCGGGATCGAGTCGATCTCTTGGATAACCCATATCAACAAGCGACGCCATGCCCCGAAGTCCGACGGCCACCCTAGCGAATCCGCAATACGAATGCGTGCTGCAGCATCAAGATCGCCCCCAAGGACTCCGGACAACACCATTGGATTAGGCGTTGTCTTCTCGGCCTGCATCCACACCAAGAGTTTCCCGAAGAGCTGATGGGTGTTGGCTGCCAATGCCGCAGCAAACATGTCGACGTGCTCGGCGAAGCGTGGACTGAACACAGGCGATACGAGCCAAGCACGCAACCACTGCGGCCTCACCTGAGCCTGCTCGAGCGCGCGGAGTTCGCGCGACCATTGGTCAGGTATCAGATAAGTGGCCTGCGACAGCAGTTCTGCCACCCGCGCCAATGCCGGTGGTTCACCAGCCGCGGTCAGGGCATCAATCCAGTCATCTCCCTGATCCAACAACAGGTGGAGAAACGACCATTCGAAGAATATGTCGTGACTGAATTGCGCTGTATGACCCTTACGCACCTGCTGCACCAAGCCGTCCTCCTCTAACACCGGAAGTACCTCCTGTGTCGCGGGCGAAAGGTCACGTATGCGAATATTGCGCCCCAAATCCGGCGCGCTGCGCTGTGCTAGCTCAATCAGACCCCGCTGCCTCGCTAGCGCCTGGGGCACATGTGCGTCGTAGCCACCGCGAGTCCACCAAGCGTCTACGAGATCCACCTCCGACTGAGGCGCGAATCCTGATGGATAGGCCGCCTGGGAAAATCCTCGTGCCAGAACAGCTGCAAAGAACGGGCGTCGTGCCAGTATGCGTACACGCTCGTTTCCACCGATGAGGAGGGGCTGCAACGCCGGTAGAGAATCCGCGAGCGCGCTAGCCTCTTCGTCCGTCAGGTTCTCCACATCCACATAACCCACACCACTCGCCAGCAGCAGAGGAGGAACCCAGTTGCGTAGAGGCTCGATACCAGCATCGCGCGCGGTAGCGACAACGCGCCAATTAGAAAGCGTCGGATTCGTCAGAAGCTGGCCAAACAAGTCGGTCACAATAGACCTCTGTTCCGGCGCAATACGGTCTAGACCATCGATGAGCAGCAAGGCATGACCGGTGGCCGCAACCTCTATGAGCAACGGCTCAATCGAGGTTGTCGTTAAGCCTATCGCGCGAGCATGCTCCGACCAACTGCGGCTAGAAATCCGGTTAGCCGTGAGAAACAAAGTGGTTCCCTCGGCGGCCAACTCATGCACAAGATCGCGTAACAGAACTGTCTTTCCGGTACCGGGAAGCCCTTTGATCAGCGTCAGGCGGTGGGCCGCAATTTGATTACTGAGCTGGTCGCGTAGCACCTGACGAGTTAGGTGCGTCCCTCCGATGTCATTGGCCTGTTGATCAAGCCAGTGGCGGGTACCCTCGCGCAAAATCTGCATGTCGCCGACAAAAGCGGGAGCTCCTGCGAAACGCCAACCTGCCAACGCGAGCACCAGCGATGCGCGGGTATGCACGGTGCTGCTACCTGCGCCATCGCGAGCAATCTGGCGCAGCAGATCCCACAAATCTCTAGCACGCGCCACTTGCCCAGGGGCAAGCGCACGCTGCAGGCTGGCAATTGCCTCCGCTTCGTGCGTCGATCCGACGTGAAGGAAGTCAAATCGGATCAGTACTAAGTGCGAAAAAAGGCGATGCAACTGATCGTCAGACAGAGGTTTGCCTGCGCTCACAGCAATCATTCGAACCGCCGCGACTACAGCACGGTGAGCGGCCGAGGCACTCCCGCCCTCTTCAAACCGAGGCATGAAGGACGCAGTTGTATCAGAACCACGTGCCCACTCACAGACGGTCGTGAAAGCCCGGGATGTCTCTTCCGCCACAGCCCCTGTTACCACCCCAACACGATCTATGTGCTCGCGAAAGTCGGGCTTTTGTAACGTTTGCCAACTGTGCTGAATAACATCTCGGAAGTCGGTGTTGGTCTCCGCCCCCGAAATAGTGAGCGAACGCTTAACCTGGAGCGACAAGCGCATGATTGTTCCATCCGCCAAGGACGCCGCATCGACGATCACGTCATCGAGTGGCTCACCAAAGTCAGCCTGCTGCTGTGCAACCCGCTTCACAACCCTTCCATCAAGGGCGGCTGCAGTCGTATCACCGACCATGGCCGCCAGGTACTGCGCCGTGACAGCGTCCTCGTAGGTGAATCCAGCGCCACCAGTAAGTTCAGGCGAAGTCATGCTTGTCCGTGCCCCTTATAGTCTCGTCCTAAAAGCGCTCTCAAGCATGACCGCCTTTGGAAGCTCTCAACTTGCTAGGGCCAAAGGAGTAAATTTGAATGAGCTGCGAACAATCTTATACGATCAATGTGAGCTAGATCGAAGCCTTAGCCTTCCCTCTTAATGATCGGTACAATCACGGTACAGTACCCAGCTTGAGCAACCTTCTCAAAATTACGCTCAACACCAGTAACGACGGGGCCTCCAGCTATGCCAACCTACGTTCACCTTCGAACGCTTTCTCTAGGCATACCAGCTCGCCCAGCAACTCATAATCCCTTGGTCGTAGGTTCGAGTCCTACTGGGCCCACCATACTCAAAGCCGCGCATTGCGCGGCTTTTGTGTGTCTGGTGTCCCGTCCTGAATAAGGTTTACACCTTCTGACCGATCTTCAGGAGGATTCAATGGATACGGGAAAAAGGCGGAGCCAGCGCGATTACACGCTAGCTTTTAAATTGTCAGTCGTAGATCAAGTCGAAAAAGGCGAGTTGAGTTATAAAGAGGCTCAACGGCGCTTTGGCATTCAAGGCCGGTCCACGGTGCTGGTTTGGTTACGCAAGCACGGCCGACAGGACTGGAGCCAAGGCGCCTCAATCCGAGCGCCGCGGAGCAGGCCGATGACCGACCCCAACCTCCCGCTGACACCCGAACAGCGGATCAAAGAGCTTGAAGAACAATTGGCGCTGAGCAATCAGAAGGCCCAGTTCTTTGAAGCTGTCGTGAACGTCTTGAAAAATGATTACGGTGTGTCCATCGTAAAAAAGCGACCCGGCAAGTCCTCTCGCAAGGGCAAATCCAAGACCTGAGCATTACCAGGGCTTGCCTGTTTATGGGCATTTCGCGCCAAGCGTATTACAAGCGCAACCGAGCCTTTGATGCGAGAGTTTGCCAAGACCAGCAGGTAGTGGAATTCGTTCTGGAAAAGCGTCGTCGCCAGCCGAGGCTTGGGACGCGCAAACTACACCACCTGATGGTAATTGAAGCCGCAGCGGCGCTACGTGTCGGTCGAGACCGCCTGTTTTCCATCTTGCGTGAGGCGCGAGAGCTGGTCCCTCGCAAACGTGCTTATCATAAAACCACGCATAGCCATCATCGCTTCCGCCGTCACCCCAACCTACTCAAAGCTGGCCCGGAACAAGTTGTAGCCAGCAGACCTGAGCAGGTTTGGGTCGCAGACATTACCTATCTCCCAACGCGGGAAAGTGTCGCTTACGTCAGCCTGATAACAGACGCGTACTCCCGCAAAATCGTGGGTCATCATGTGCACGGCAGCCTGCATACGGAGTCGGTGGTCAGGGCACTGCAGAAGGCTGTTAGTCAGCGAAAATCCAATCAACCGCTCATTCATCATTCAGATCGCGGAGCCCAGTATTGCTCCGATTTATACCAACGGATGCATGCCCGGCACGGAATCAGGTGCTCAATGACTGACGGCTATGATTGCTATCAGAACGCGATGGCGGAGAGGATAAATGGGATTTTGAAGACTGAGTTTTTGCTGCATCGTCCCAAAGACCTGGCGGATGCAGTGAAAATGGTGGATGAATCGGTGCAAATCTACAATCGGGAGCGGCCGCACTTATCCCTGAAATACAAAACGCCCGATGCGGTGCATCGGGCGTTTTGAGACTGAAACAGGTGTAAACCTATTTCAGGACTAGACATGGCGCAGATGGTTTGTCGGCTGTTCGCCTACCCCCTCGACACCCACGCAAACCTGTAACATGGCCACCCATTGCCGCCCGCACTGGAGCCCTGCCCTTGCCCACCCTGGATGAAATTGATCGCCAATTGATCGCCGCCTTGCAGATCAACGCCCGCGAAAGCGTGGCCATGCTTGCCCGGCAGTTGGGTATTGCGCGCACCACGGTGACGTCGCGCCTGGCACGTCTGGAGAAAACCCAGGTGATTACCGGGTATGGCGTGCGCCTCGGGCAACGTGTGATCGATGGTGGTTTGCAGGCGTATGTCGGGATCACCGTTCAAGCGCGTTCGGGCAAGGAAGTGTTGCGCCGGCTGAGCGCCATGGCGCAGGTGCAGCAACTGTGTGCGGTGAGTGGTGAATTCGATTACGTGGCCTGGCTGCGCACCGATTCGCCGGAACAGCTCGATCAGTTGCTGGACCAGATCGGCAGCGTCGACGGCGTGGAGAAAACCACTACCTCGATCATCCTCAGTAACAAATTGGATCGCGGCCAACCAATTTGACTGAAAACTTCGTCACTTTGACTAAAAACAATCCAATCCGACGACACTTTGCGTCTTATTAACGAACGCAACGCTGCCTAAACTGGCTGCCATCTTTTCCTATACTCAACGGGCCGAATCCCGCCGAGTCGCCAGTAAGGTCAGCCATGAGCATTCCGTCCAGCACCATCAGTAAGACCAATCGCCACCCCGCCGACGGTAAAAAACCCATCACCATCTTTGGCCCGGACTTTCCGTTTGCCTTTGATGACTGGATCGAGCACCCGGCCGGTCTGGGTAGCATCCCGGCGGCCAACCATGGCGCCGAAGTAGCGATTGTCGGTGCCGGGATCGCCGGTCTGGTGGCTGCCTACGAGCTGATGAAGCTGGGCCTCAAGCCCGTGGTGTATGAAGCCTCGAAAATGGGTGGTCGCCTGCGCTCCCAGGCGTTTGAAGGGGCCGAAGGCATCATCGCCGAGTTGGGTGGCATGCGTTTTCCGGTGTCGTCCACCGCGTTCTACCACTATGTAGACAAGCTGGGCCTGGAAACCAAACCCTTCCCCAACCCGCTGACGCCGGCCTCCGGCAGCACGGTGATCGACCTCGAAGGCCAGACTCACTACGCGCAAAAAATCTCCGACTTGCCGGTACTGTTCCAGGAAGTTGCCGATGCCTGGGCGGATGCGCTGGAAGCCGGTTCACAATTCGGTGATATCCAGCAGGCCATCCGCGACCGCGACGTGCCGCGCCTCAAAGCGCTGTGGAATAAGCTGGTGCCACTGTGGGACGACCGCACCTTCTATGACTTCGTCGCCACCTCGAAGGCCTTCGCCAAGCTGTCGTTCCATCATCGCGAAGTGTTCGGCCAGGTCGGTTTCGGCACCGGCGGCTGGGACTCGGACTTCCCCAACTCGATGCTCGAGATCTTCCGCGTGGTGATGACCAACTGCGACGACCATCAACACCTGGTGGTCGGCGGTGTGGCGCAGGTGCCCATGGGCATTTGGCGCCATGTGCCTGAGCGTTGCGCCCACTGGCCGGCGGGCACCAGCCTCAGCTCGCTGCATCGCGGCGCGCCACGGGCGGGGGTGAAACGCATTGCCCACGCCGCCGATGGCCGTTTCGCAGTCACCGACAACTACGGCGACACCCGCGAATACGCCGCCGTGCTGACCACCTGCCAAAGCTGGCTGCTGACCACCCAGATCGAATGCGACGAAAGCCTGTTTTCGCAAAAAATGTGGATGGCCCTGGACCGCACGCGCTACATGCAGTCGTCGAAAACCTTCGTGATGGTCGACCGCCCGTTCTGGAAAGACAAAGACCCGGAAACCGGCCGCGACCTGATGAGCATGACCCTCACCGATCGCCTGACCCGTGGCACGTACCTGTTCGACAACGGCGACGACAAGCCTGGGGTTATCTGCCTGTCGTACTCGTGGATGAGCGACGCGCTGAAAATGCTCCCGCAGCCCATCGACAAACGCGTCAAGCTGGCCCTCGACGCGCTGAAGAAGATTTACCCGAAAGTCGACATCAAGGCGCGCATCATCGGCGACCCGATTACCGTATCGTGGGAAGCCGACCCGCATTTCCTCGGGGCTTTCAAAGGCGCATTGCCCGGCCACTATCGTTACAACCAGCGGATGTATGCGCACTTCATGCAGAAGGACATGCCCGCCGAACAACGTGGGATTTTTATCGCCGGTGACGACGTGTCCTGGACCCCCGCCTGGGTGGAAGGCGCGGTGCAGACTTCGCTGAACGCGGTGTGGGGCATCATGACTCACTTCGGTGGCAGCACTCACCCGGAGAACCCGGGGCCGGGTGACGTATTTGATGAAATCGGACCGATCGCCCTGGCCGATTAAGGAGTTGAACATGCGCGTCGCCCTGTACCAATGCCCACCGCTGCCGTTGGATGTCGCCGGCAATCTCACGCGCCTGCATTCACTCGCGCATGAAGCGTCGGGTGCCGATGTGCTGGTGCTGCCGGAGATGTTCCTCAGCGGCTACAACATCGGTGCCGAAGCGGTTGGCGCGTTGGCCGAAGCTCAGGATGGGCCGTCAGCACAGACGATTGCCGACCTGGCGAAAAGCGCCGGGCTGGCGATCCTCTATGGCTACCCGGAGCGTGCCGAGGACGGGCAGATCTACAACGCCGTGCAGTTGATCGACGCCCACGGCCGGCGCTTGTGCAACTATCGCAAGACCCACCTGTTTGGCGACCTGGATCACTCGATGTTCAGTGCCGGGGAGGATGATTTCCCGCTGGTGGAACTGAACGGTTGGACGCTCGGTTTTCTGATCTGCTATGACCTGGAATTCCCGGAAAACACCCGTCGCCTGGCCCTGGCCGGGGCCGAACTGATCCTGGTGCCCACCGCCAACATGGTGCCGTTCGACTTCGTCGCCGACGTGACCGTGCGAGCGCGGGCCTTTGAAAACCAGTGTTATGTGGCCTATGCCAACTACTGCGGGCACGAAGACACGATTCAATACTGCGGACAAAGCAGCATTGCCGCGCCAAATGGTCAGCGAATCGCCCAGGCCGGCCTGGATGAAGCCTTGATCGTCGGGCAGTTGGACCGCCAAGCCATCACGGACGCACGCACTGCCAATCACTACCTTCAGGATCGACGCCCCGAGCTATACGGCGCACTGCACAAGCCCTGACCCGGCCGGTTTGTTAGCATAGGCACATTCTACGTTTTGGAAGTGCCCATGCCTGCGCCGGCCCACCCTCATCACCTGCACCTGACGCTGGCCAACGGCTTGCGAGTTTCCTTGCACCATGCGCCGCGTTTGAAGCGTTGCGCCGCGGTGTTACGCGTGGCCGCCGGCAGCCATGACGTGCCATTGGCCTGGCCAGGGTTGGCGCATTTTCTTGAGCATTTGTTGTTTCTCGGCACCCAACGGTTTCCGACAAACGAAGGGTTGATGGCCTACGTGCAGCGCCATGGCGGGCAGGTCAACGCCAGCACCCGCGAACGCACCACGGACTTCTTCTTTGAGTTGCCGGTAGCGCCCTTTGCGGGGGGCTTGGAACGGCTGGCCGATATGCTCGCCCATCCGCGCCTGGCGCTTGAGGACCAGCGGCGTGAACGCGAAGTGCTGCAAGCGGAGTTTGTTGCCTGGTCTGAAGACGCCAACGCGCAACAGCAAGTCGCACTGCTGGAAGGTTTGGCAGCCGACCATCCCCTGCGAGGCTTTCATGCCGGCAATCGCGACAGCCTGCCGCTGGAGCGTGAGGCATTTCAACAGGCCTTGCGGGAATTCCACGCCGGGTTCTATCGGACCGGGCAGATGACCTTGAGCCTCGCCGGCCCGCAGCCGCTGGAGGCGCTGCACGCGTTGGCCCAACAGTTCAGCCAAGCATTGGCTTCAGGGCCAGCGCGCCCACAGGCTGCGCCGCCAGCGCTGATGCAGGGCGAGGCACGGGTTTATCAACACACCGCCCACCACCACCTGCACCACGTCATTGCCTGTGACGCCCCCCGTGAAGCACTGGATTTTCTCTGCACGTGGCTCAACGCCTCGGCGCCGGGCGGGCTGCTGGCCGAACTGAAAGCACGAAAACTGGCCAGCGCAGTGCAGGCGTCGGTGCTTTATCACTTCGCTGACCAGGCCGTGCTGGATATCGACTTTACCCTTGGCAACCAAGACAGTTCGGCGACTCGAATCGAAGCGCTGCTGCACGACTGGCTGAGCTTTTTCGTACACAGCGACTGGTCTTCGTTGCGCGAAGAATTCGCCCTGCTTGCGGCTCGCCAACAACAGGTCCAAGGCGCCCTGGCATTGGCTCGCCACGACAGCAAAGGCCTGTCGCAACAAGATTGCGCGGCCCTGAAGACCATGCTGGATGCCCTGCACTTGCCGCCGTCTGAATACCCCTGGCAATTGGCACCCCACAACCCGTTTCTGCGCCCGCCCGTCAAAGCAGAACGCGCCGGCCTGATTCGCGGCCAGACCAGTGCCCACCGTGGTTTGCGCACCTTTGCCCAGGACCGCTCCCGCGGCCGCCGCGAGGTCTCGGCGCTGGTATTCAGCCAGGCAGTGGCAGATGACACCGATGAAGGCGCGCTCTACCTGCACTGGCGGTTTGACGCAGCCGTACCCGCCGGGCTGGAAAGCGCATTGCAGTCTTTACGTGAGAATGCCCATCAGGCCGGAATCGAGTTGTCTTTCGAAACCACTGGCAATGACTGGCAGGTGAAAATGATCGGCCTTCACGAGCCCATGCCGGCAGTGCTTGAAGAACTGGCTCGTCGCCTTGGCTCACTGGATGAACACCTGGCGTCACCCGCCCCAACGCCGCTGATCGCTATTCGTGCATTGCTCAAGGCGTTGCCTGCTTGCTGCAGCGGTGATCATTCCGGCACGTGCGAGGCGCCAGGCACATGGACGACCGCCCGGTGGCAAGGGTTGGGTATCGGTTTACCCGCCGCCTGTGAAGCTGCGATCAAAGTCGCGGCAGCGCGGCTGCCTGGGCAGCCGGCGAACCTTGAGTCCACCTCACCCACGCTCAGCGGCCAGAAGCTATGGCACGCGATAAGCACCGACTCCAACGAGGCCGCGTTGTTGCTGTTTTGCCCAACGCCGACGCGCGCGCTGGCAGACGAAGCGGCATGGCGACTGCTTGGGCACCTGCTGCAGGGTCCGTTTTACCAGCGCCTGCGCGTCGAACTGCAAATCGGCTACGCGGTATTCAGCGGCATCCGACAGGTCAACGGGCAAACCGGGCTGCTGTTTGGCGTGCAATCCCCCAGCGTGTCGCTGAGCGGGATCGTTGATCACCTGAACACCTTCCTGGAACAGTTGCCGGCATTGGTCGAGCGCAGCGCCGACTTCGACAACCAGCGGCTGGCGCAGCAATTCTCTGCCGCGGAGCTACCTGTCGCCCAAGCCGCCGAGCTGCTTTGGCATGCCCACCTGGCGGGCCACACGTCGGATTATCTGGGGCACCTTCAGCACCTGATCCAAACCCTGACGCGCGAGGATTTGCAGCACGCCGCCCAGCAACTCAACGACGCGACAGGTGGCTGGCGCTGTGTGGCCAACGGCCCGCGCATCACGGACGCCTGGCAACCGGCAGGTTGATCATTGCCAACCCTGCAACAGGCTTTTTCCACCAAGACAGCGCTAACTTGAAAAGAATTGCGTAACATTAATAGGCAATATCTGAACATCTCCGATTGGAGGTGGACTATATGTATGACTCAGTAGTGAACGTCCCATCCTTTGGTAGGAGTATGAATATGACTTGGTCCAAACCTGCTTACACTGATCTGCGTATCGGTTTTGAAGTCACCATGTACTTCGCCAGCCGCTGATTGGCTGGGTAAGACAACGCCTCGGCTCGCCCGGGGCGTTTTTGTTTTGAGTTTTGCTTGATGGAGCGACCATGTTTGTCCAGATTCTAGGTTCCGCCGCCGGCGGTGGCTTCCCGCAGTGGAACTGCAACTGCGTGAACTGCGCAGGCTTTCGCGCTGGCAGCCTGCGGGCGCAGGCGCGTACTCAGTCGTCCATCGCGATCTCTGACGATGGGGTTAACTGGGTGCTGTGCAATGCTTCGCCGGATATCCGCGCGCAACTGCAGGGCTTTGCACCGATGCAACCCGGCCGCGCCCTGCGCGATACCGGCATCAGCGCAATCATCTTGATGGACAGCCAGATCGACCACACCACCGGCCTGTTGAGCCTGCGCGAAGGCTGCCCGCACCAGGTGTGGTGCACCGACATGGTCCATGAAGACCTGAGCACCGGTTTCCCGCTGTTCACCATGCTCACGCACTGGAACGGCGGCCTGGCCTGGAACCGCATCGAACTGGACGCCAGCTTCACCATCCCGGCGTGCCCTAACCTGCGTTTCACCCCGCTGCCACTGCGCAGCGCCGCACCGCCCTACTCGCCGCACCGCTTCGACCCGCACCCTGGCGATAACATCGGCCTGATCGTTGAAGACCTGCGCACCGGCGGCAAACTGTTCTACGCCCCGGGCCTGGGCAAAGTCGACGCGCCATTGCTGGAGATCATGGCCGGCAGCGATTGCCTGCTGGTGGACGGCACGATGTGGGACGACGACGAAATGCAGCGCCGTGGCGTCGGCACGCGCACCGGTCGCGAGATGGGCCACCTGGCGCAAAACGGCCCCGGCGGCATGCTGGAAGTGCTGGAGCAGTTGCCCAAGCAACGCAAAGTGCTGATTCACATCAACAACACCAACCCGATCCTCGATGAAGACTCCCCCGAAAGGGCCGAGCTGGTGCGACGTAACGTTGAAGTGGCTTACGACGGCATGAGCCTCGAATTGTAGGAGCAACCGAAATGACTGACACACCACTGACGCCCGCCGAGTTCGAGCACGCCTTACGGGCCAAAGGCGCCTTCTACCATATCCATCACCCATACCACGTGGCGATGTATGAAGGCCGCGCCACCCGCGAGCAGATCCAGGGCTGGGTTGCCAACCGTTTTTACTATCAGGTGAACATCCCCTTGAAGGATGCCGCCATCCTGGCCAATTGCCCGGACCGCGAAATCCGCCGCGAGTGGATCCAGCGCCTGCTCGACCACGACGGTGCCCCCGGTGAGGATGGCGGCATCGAAGCCTGGCTGCGTTTGGGTCAGGCGGTCGGCCTCGACCCGGACCAGCTGCGCTCCCAGGAGCTGGTGCTGCCCGGCGTGCGGTTTGCCGTGGACGCTTACGTCAACTTCGCCCGCCGCGCCAGCTGGCAAGAAGCCGCCAGCAGCTCGCTGACCGAACTGTTCGCGCCGCAGATCCACCAGTCGCGCCTCGACAGCTGGCCGCAGCACTACCCCTGGATCGACCCTGCCGGTTATGAGTATTTCCGCACCCGCCTGGGCCAGGCCCGTCGCGACGTGGAGCACGGTTTGGCGATCACCTTGCAGCACTACACCACCCGCGAAGGCCAGGAGCGCATGCTGGAAATTCTCCAGTTCAAACTGGACATACTGTGGAGCATGCTGGATGCCATGAGCATGGCCTATGAACTGAACCGCCCGCCCTATCACAGCGTGACCGAGCAGCGGGTCTGGCATAAAGGGATCACCCTATGAGCTTTGATCGCAGCAAAACACCGACGTGGCGCCAGGGCTACCGCTACCAGTACGAGCCAGCGCAAAAAGGCCACGTGTTGCTCTACCCCGAAGGCATGATCAAGCTCAACGACAGCGCCGCGTTGATCGGTGGCTTGATCGACGGCGAGCGCGACGTAGCGGCCATCATCGCCGAACTGGATAAACAATTCCCTGGCGTGCCTGAGCTCGGTAAAGACATCGAGGATTTCATGGAGGTCGCCCGTGCTGAGCACTGGATTACCCTTGCCTGAAAAACCGCCCATTGGCCTGCCGCTGTGGCTGCTCGCCGAGCTGACCTACCGCTGCCCGCTACAGTGCCCGTATTGCTCCAATCCACTGGATTTTGCCGAGCAAGGCAAGGAGCTGAGCACTGAGCAGTGGATCAAGGTATTTCGCGAAGCCCGGGAGATGGGTGCTGCGCAATTGGGCTTTTCCGGCGGTGAACCGTTGGTGCGCCAGGACCTTGCCGAGCTGATCGCCGAGGCGCGCAAGCTGGGCTTCTACACCAACCTCATCACCTCCGGGATTGGCCTCACTGAACAGAAGATCAGTGACTTCAAGAAAGCCGGCCTGGACCATATCCAGATCAGCTTCCAAGCCAGTGATGAACAGGTGAACAACTTGCTCGCAGGCTCGAAAAAAGCTTTCGCGCAAAAACTCGAAATGGCCCGTGCGGTGAAAGCGCATGGCTATCCGATGGTGCTGAACTTCGTCACCCATCGGCACAATATCGATAAAATCGACCGCATCATCGAGCTGTGCATCGCACTGGAAGCAGACTTCGTCGAACTCGCCACCTGCCAGTTCTATGGCTGGGCGCAGCTCAATCGTGTTGGGTTGCTGCCGACCAAAGAACAGCTGGTGCGCGCCGAACGCATCACCAACGAGTACCGCGCCAAGCTGGAAGCCGAAGGCCATCCATGCAAGCTGATTTTCGTCACACCAGATTATTACGAGGAACGCCCAAAAGCCTGCATGAATGGCTGGGGGAGTATTTTTCTGACGGTAACGCCGGACGGCACTGCCCTGCCCTGCCACGGTGCCCGACAGATGCCGGTGCAATTTCCCAATGTGCGTGACCACAGCATGCAGCACATCTGGTACGACTCGTTTGGCTTCAACCGCTTTCGCGGCTACGACTGGATGCCCGAGCCTTGCCGCTCATGCGATGAAAAAGAAAAGGACTTTGGCGGCTGCCGTTGCCAGGCCTTCATGCTCACGGGCGACGCGAGCAATGCCGACCCGGTGTGCAGCAAGTCCGAGCAGCACGGCATCATCCTGCAAGCGCGGGAAGAGGCCGAACACGCCACTCAGACCATTGAGCAACTGGCCTTTCGCAATGAGCGCAACTCACGGCTCATCGCAAAAGGCTGACGGCTTCAGCGTTTGGCGATGATGTACACCGCGTGAATGATGCCCGGGAAATAACCGCACAGGGTCAGCAGGATGTTCAACCAGAACGCGCCGGCGAAACCCACTTGCAGGAACACACCCAGTGGCGGCAGCAGAATGGCGATGATGATGCGAATGATGTCCATGGGTCAGCTCCAAAAAGTCGGCTCGTGTGAGCCGTGTAGCTAATCGACCTTGGCCGTTCGTGAGGGTTCAGTGGAATCTGGCATTGGGCCATCCCACAGTGAGCAGACAAAAAAACGCCCCCAGCCAAAAGAATCAGGCTGGAGGCGCCGCGTATGCCGCGAGACGGTTCTGGAAGGAGGGTTAAACGGCGATGCCCTTGCGGCATTGCAGTTGCGCGGTGCGCACGCGCGCGAAGGTACGGGCCAGGCGCAGGAGCATTTCGTCGATGTGGTTTTTGCTGACCGTGAGCGCCGGAGTAAAGCGCAGGCAGTCAGGTTGCGGGGCATTAAGGATCAGGCCTTCGTGCAAAGCGGCTTTTACCACGGCATCAGCGCAATCGTCCGATAACGTCAGGCCCCACATCAGGCCATGGCCGCGTAATTGGCCGTGGTCGTATCGATAGGCCAACCGGGCGAGGCCTTCGCCGAGGTACAGGCCGGATTCACGGACGTGTTGCAGAAAACCGTCCGCCAGCACCGATTCGAGTACCGCCACCCCGGCCGAGGCCATCAACGCATTGCCGTGATGGGTGCCGGCCATCTCGCCCGCTTCGAAGCAACACGCCTTGCCACGCGCCAGCAGTGCTGCCAACGGCACGCCGCCGCCGAGGCCTTTGCCCAGGGTGACGATGTCGGCGCGCACGCCGTACTGCTGTTCGGCAAGCAAGGTGCCGCAACGCCCGATACCGGTGTGCACTTCGTCGAGGATCAGCAGGATGCCCAACTCGCGGCACAGGCGCTCAACACCCTTGAGGTAAAGTTCCGAGGCGGGGATTACGCCGGCTTCGCCCTGGATCGGCTCCAGCATGATGGCGACGGTCTGCGCGTCCACCGCCGCATGCAGGGCGGGCAAATCGTTAAAGGGCACATGGCTGAAGCCCGGCAACAGCGGTTCAAATCGGCTTGTACCCGCGCTGGCCGAAGCCGCCATCGCCGCAAAACTACCGCCATGGCAACCGGTGCTCGCACTGATGATGCGATACGCGCCGCCACGATGCAGTTGCCCCCATTTGCGTGCCAGCTTGATCGCAGCTTCACAGGCTTCCGCGCCACTGTTGAGCAGGTAACCCTGATCGCTGCCGGTGTGCTGGCACAGCCGGTCGACGAGGTTCAGTTGGGCGCGGTTGTGCAGGCCGCTGCCCGGGTTGATCAGCGCCTGAGCCTGATCGGCCAGGGCGTTGATCAATACCCGTGGGCTGTGGCCGAGGCTGTTGGCGGCGCTGCCCTGGCTGAAATCCAGGTAGGCTCGGTCGTCGCTGTCCCAGAGCCAGGAGCCCTGGCCACGCACGAAAACCTGCGCAGGCCTGGCCACCGTCGGCATCAAGGATTCACTGGGCAATTCATGCGGCGCGTCCAGGATCAAATCATCCAGGCTCGGCGCAGGGCGACGAAACAGATTCACAGCTCACCCCCCATGGCAACCCGACGTTGGTCGGCGTTCCGTGCAAACACTGCCTGAAGGTTTTTTGCCTTGCCTATGTAAACGCTATCAAGATAAACGTTGTTCATTGCCCGATCCGGCCCTGTAAGCCCTGCGAATAGGCGCTAGACTAGGCGTCTCAAGGGCCAGCGGCCATTTCGATTTTCCAGCTTTTTCGATAAGTAAGTCTTATGGATTTCAAGCAACTGCGTTATTTCGTCGCGGTGTATGAGGAAGGCCACGTCGGCCGTGCCGCGGAGCGACTTTCGATCTCGCAACCGGCGCTGTCGCAACAGATTCGCCAACTGGAGCAGAACCTGGATGTGAGCCTGTTCGAGCGCAGCAGCAAGCGCCTCTTACCCACGCTGGCGGCGCATACCTTGTACAACCATGCGTTGCCTTTGATTGATGGCATGCAGCACGCCGTCGAAGCCCTGCGCAACTTCAAGGGCCAGGCGATGCGCACCTTGGCCATTGGCGTACTGCAAACCGTGCACACCAGCCTGGTCCCGCAAATGCTGGAGCGCGTGCGCAAGGCCCAGCCGCATTTGGTGGTGCAGATTTACGAATTGACCGGGCTGGAAATCGAACGCCGGTTGCTTAACGGCTCGCTGGACATCGGCATCAGCTACTTGCCGCCGCGCCAGCCAGGGCTGCATGGCGTGCTGTTGTATGAAGATGAGTTGAAGGTGGTCATCCCCGAAGACCATCCGCTACGGGCGTTCAAAAAAGTCTCGCTGAAACAGGCGGCCGAGTTGCCGATGTTGTTGCTGGGGGAGGAGTTCCAGGTGCGGCAGATCTGGCAAGGCCAGCTATCCAACCTTGGGCGACGACCGCAGGTGCAAGCGGAATTGAATACCATGGTGGGGATTCTCGACAGCCTGCCCCATACCAAACTTGCCACCGTATTGCCGGGGCGCTCCCAGGATGAACACAACAGCAAAGCATTGTTGTGGAAACCCTTGAGTGAACCGAGGGTGCCGCTGAAAGTGGGGTTGGTGTGCCGCGACGTACAGCGCCAGCAAGCGACCGTAGCGCTGTTGCGCACGCTGCTGGAGGACGTGATGAATGCCCCTCAGGCGCCGGCCTGACTTTTTCGCGGGCAAAAGAAAACCCCGCCGAAGCGGGGCTTTGCAGACTGTTTCCCTGACATCCATTTCACTCCGCCGTCCTGGCAGAATCCTACGTGTCCGTGTTGTTGCTTTGCGCTTCCTGCGCGACGTCCATGTGAAGTAGATTATCCGTGGATCCAATTTGGCGATAGAGGACGAATAGCAGCACGTCATGTAAGAGAATGCTTACACGCCCTCCAAGCCCTTAAAACAGTGCCTCATCCAGCAAAAACAGTGATTCACTGCCCGCTTTGACCGACGCACTCAGCGAATGAATACGTGGCAGCAGACGGGCAAAGTAGAAGCGTGCGGTGCCCAGCTTGCTGGCGTAGAAGTCTTCTTCAGACTCCTTGCCCCACGCCGCCTTGGCCATGCGCGCCCACATGTAGGCGTAAGCCATATAGCCGAAGGCATGCAGGTACTCCACCGAAGCCGCGCCGATTTCATTCGGGTTGGTCTTGGCGCGGTCCAACACCCAGGCCGTCAGCTCATCCAGGTTATCCACCGCCGCGCTGAGCGGTCGGGTGAATTCGCTCAGCTCGGCGTCTGCCGAGGCGATGAACTGGCGGATTTCGTCGGCGAACACGTTATAAAACGCACCGCCGCTGCCGACGATCTTGCGCCCCATCAAGTCCAGCGCCTGAATGCCGTTGGTGCCTTCGTAGATCTGGGTGATGCGCACGTCACGCACCAGTTGCTCCTGGCCCCACTCACGAATGTAGCCGTGGCCGCCAAACACCTGCTGGCCGAGCACAGTGGTTTCCAGCCCGAGGTCGGTGAGGAAGGCCTTGGCGACTGGCGTCAGCAACGCCACCAGGTTGTCGGCGCGCTGACGGGCGGCGGCATCTTCGCTGAACTTGGCGATGTCCAACTGTGTGGCCACATAGGTGGAGAACGCACGGCCGCCTTCGTTCGAAGCCTTCATGGTCAGCAGCATGCGGCGCACGTCGGGGTGCACGATGATCGGGTCAGCCACTTTATCCTTGGCCTTGGCGCCGGTCGGCGAACGGCTTTGCAGGCGGTCACGCGCATATTCAATCGCGTTCTGGTAGGAACGTTCGCCGGATGCCAAGCCTTGGATACCCACCCCCAAACGCTCGTAGTTCATCATGGTGAACATCGCCGCCAACCCACGGTTGGGCTCACCCACCAGGTAACCCACCGCTGCGTCGAAGTTCATTACGCAGGTGGCAGACGCCTGGATACCCATTTTGTGTTCGATCGAGCCGCAGGTGACCGGGTTACGCGCGCCCAGGCTGCCGTCGGCATTGACCATGAACTTCGGCACCAGAAACAGCGAGATGCCCTTGGGGCCCGCCGGCGCATCCGGCAGCTTGGCCAGCACCAGGTGGATAATGTTTTCGGTCAGGTCGTGTTCGCCACCGGTGATAAAGATCTTGGTGCCGCTGATCGTGTAGGAACCGTCCGCCTGAGGCTCAGCTTTGGTGCGGATCATGCCCAGGTCAGTCCCGGCATGGGCTTCCGTCAGGCACATGGAACCGGACCACTCACCCGAGTACATCTTCGGCAGGTAGGTCGCCTTGAGCGCTTCGCTGGCATGGGTGTTGATCGACACGCAAGCGCCGGACGTCAGCATCGGGTACAGGCCAAACGCCAGGCTCGACGAGTTGATCATCTCTTCAACCTGGGCCGAGACAGCTTTGGGCATGCCCATACCGCCGAACACCGGATCGCCGCCGACACCCACCCAACCGCCTTCGGCGTAGGTTTTGTACGCTGCAGGGAAACCCTCCGGCGTGCTGACCACGCTGTCGGCCCAGCGGCAGCCTTGCTCATCGCCGTTGCGGCTCAGGGGCGCGATGGATTTAGCGGTAACCTTGCCCGCTTCCTCAAGGATCGCCTCAACGGTTTCGGCATCCACGGTGTCTGCCAATGCCGGCAATTGGGCCCAAGTATCAGCGACCTCAAACACTTCGTTGAGGACGAAGCGCATATCACGCAGCGGCGCTTTGTAATCAGCCATGGCAAACCTCGTGAGAACATGAAAAGTGATTCGATAGGATCGGTTTTACAGACTCCGAGTGTACCCGAACAACTTTTCAGACACATAGGGTCCACTTGTGACTGATTGGTATTTTTTAGTCACTACAAGCCAAATGCTTCAGCCGGCAAGCTCATCAGGCAGTCACTGCCCGCTTCCACTGCCGCTTGGTGCATCGTTGTGCGCGGCAGCAAACGCTTGAAGTAGAAGTCGCATGTCGCCAGCTTGGCGTTGGCAAACTCGGTGTCGTCGAGTGCCTGGGCGGTGATCGCCATACGCAACCACAGGTAACCAAGGATGATGTAGCCGCTGTACATCAAGTAATCCACCGCCGCTGCGCCCACTTCATCCGGGTTTTTCATCGCCGCCATCCCCACCTTGACGGTCAACTCGCCCCACTGCTGATTCAGCTGATTAAGCTGCTCCACATGGGCCTTGAGCTGCGGATGCCCGGCATTCGCCGCACAGAACTTATGCACAAGCTTGGTAAACCCGCGCAGCAGCTTGCCCTGGCTACCCAGCACCTTGCGCCCCAGCAGGTCGAGGGCCTGGATGCCGTTGGTGCCTTCATAGATCGGCGCAATCCGGCAATCGCGCACCAACTGCTCCATGCCCCATTCGCGAATGTAGCCATGGCCGCCAAATACCTGCATGCCGTGGTTGGTCACTTCCAGCCCGGTTTCGGTCATAAAGGCTTTGCAGATCGGCGTGAGGAACGCCAGCAGGTCTTCAGCTTCCTGACGTTGCGTGGCGTCACTGCTCAGGTGCGCCGTATCAAGTAATTGTGCAGTGAAATAGGTCAGCGCCCGGTTGCCCTCATTGAAGGCTTTCATGGTCAGCAACATACGGCGCACATCGGCGTGCACGATGATCGGGTCGGCGGCTTTGTCCGGGGCTTTGGCGCCGGTCAGCGAACGCATTTGCAGGCGGTCGTTAGCGTACTTGACCGCGCCCTGAAAACTCGTCTCGCCATTGCACAAGCCCTGCATGCCAGTGCCCAAGCGGGCGTGGTTCATCATCGTGAACATGCAGTTGAGGCCTTTGTTCGCCTCGCCGATCAGGAAGCCTTTGGCACCGTCGAAGTTCAGCACGCACGTCGCCGAAGCCTTGATGCCCATCTTGTGCTCGATTGAGCCGCAGTGCACCGCGTTGCGCTCGCCCGAATCCGCGTGGAACTTGGGCACGATAAACAAGGAGATGCCTTTGGTGCCTGCCGGCGCATCCGGCAACTTGGCCAGGACCAGATGGATGATATTGGCGCTCAGGTCATGCTCGCCGGCCGAGATGAAGATCTTGCTGCCGGTGACCGCGTAACTGCCATCCGCCTGAGGCACGGCGCGGGTCTTGATCAGCCCCAGGTCGGTGCCGCAGTGGGCTTCGGTCAGGCACATGGTGCCGGTCCATTCACCGGCGGTGAGTTTGTTCAGGAAGGTGGCTTTCTGTTCTGCGGTGCCGTGGGCATGGATCGCCGACATCGCGCCGTGCGTGAGCCCCGGGTACATGCCCCACGAGGTGTTGCTGGAACCGATCATTTCGCTCAGCACCAGGCCCAATGAATGCGGCAAACCCTGACCGCCGTAGGCCGGGTCCGCCGCCACGCCGTGCCAGCCGCCTTCCACGTACTGGGCAAAGGCTTGCTTGAAGCCCTTGGGCGTGGTGACCACGCCATTATCGAAATGGCAGCCCTCTTCATCACCACTGCGATTGAGCGGCGCGAGCACGTTCTCGCAGAATTTGGCGCCTTCCTCGAGGATCGCACTGACCATGTCCGGGCTGGCGTCGGTAGCGCCCAAGGCAGCGTAATGGCCGTGGAAATCAAACACGTTGTCGATCAGAAAGCGCATGTCGCGCAGGGGAGCTTTGTACTCAGGCATGGCGATGTCTCCGGCAGCAGATGGTTTCAACCTACTGCCGGCCACGACCGCAAACAATCACTGTAGAACCGCTGAATACACCACCATCACTCAACCGGCAGCGCTTTCCATGCGTACCGCGCCGCGCCGGGTTTGCCCGGCCGCGACCACGCAGTTACGCCCGGCGCCCTTGGCGGCGTACAGCGCCTGGTCGGCGGACTTGAGCACTTCCTCAGGGCTGCGCTGTTCAGCCTGGCGCTCGGCCACACCGATGCTGACCGTCACCGACACACTCGACGCGCCGCTGCCTGCGCGGCGTTGACGGCCCTGTTGGTCGTCATGGGGACGGTCTGGGTTGCGCAGCTTGATGTCGTAGCTGGCGATGATCTCGCGGATCTCCTCCAGGTGCGGCATGCATTCATCGAGGGTCTTGCCTGCAAAGACCACGGCAAACTCTTCCCCGCCGTATCGATAGGCCCGCCCGCCACCATTGACCTTGGACAGCTTGCTGGCCACCAGGCGCAATACCTGGTCGCCGACGTCATGCCCGTGGGTGTCGTTAAACCGTTTGAAGTGATCGACATCACTCATCGCCAACACATAATTGCGCCCCAGGCGCTGCATCCGCTCGTTAAGTGCGCGGCGGCCCGGCAAGCCGGTGAGTTCATCACGAAAGGCCATTTGATAGGCCTCATGCGCCACACCGGCCGCGATCATCAGCATGACCTGGCTGCACATGATGTTCAGGGTGAACGGCAGGATGAAGGTTTGCGGCAACATCCAGAACAGCCCCAGCAAACCGACCAACTGCGCAGCGTGCAGAGGCCGCGGCTGGTACCAGTACTGCGCTGCCAGGGTGACAAAACCTATCAGGAACATGGGGTACGACAATTGGATCAGGCTCATCCAACTGCCGTGCAACGCCGGCCAACGAATCTCCGCCAGCCAGTTCAGCAAGGCCTGTGGGAAACTTTGCTCCAGCGCCAGCGCCACACTGCTGATGGCAAGCAGCACCGCGCAACGGGCCACGAAGTCGCGGAACAGGTGGGTTTTCTCCTGCCACAGCGCATAGATGCTGAACAGCAGCGGCAGCAACAGGCAACACAGATGAAAGACCACCGCCGCGTCTTCGCGGACACGGCCGTTGTCGCGGTAGTAATCGGTCTGGGCGTCCAACAGGAAGTAAACCACATACACCGTGATCATCAGGAACAGCTCACGTTGGCGACGATACACCGCGCAGTACGAACCGCCGAGCAACAGCACAAGGGTAGGCAACACGTTGAACAGTGAGGTGAAGAAGACGTTGAGATCTTTGACGTACGCAGCCGAGAGCCCGGCCAGTAACAGCAGTAATGAAGGAAGAAAATGACTGAAACGTACAGCCGACACGCGCAACAAGGGTAAAGCTCCGACCCGCTCAAAAAAGATGGCACAGTGCCCTGACTGCGCACAGTTAAGCACACTCAGTGTGACCTGTATCACATTGCCATCACTGTAACGGCAGCCAATAGCAATCCCTGAGTGCGGGGCTGTGTTTTTTATCAGCCAACAAAAAACCGCCGCTCCCAAGGGAAGCGGCGGCTCTCGAAAGACCCGGTAAGGCTTAGTAAGCCAGGCCGAAGTCTTCTTCTTTCATGTCCATCAGGTTGCTGGCGCCCGACAGCATGGTTGCAACGTGGGTGCGGGTACGCGGCAGAATGCGCTGGAAGTAGAAGCGCGCAGTCTGCAGTTTGGCGGTGTAGAACGCTTCTTCAGTGGTGCCGGCAGCCAGTTTCTCGGCAGCCAGGCGCGCCATGTCGGCCCAGAAGTAAGCCAGGCACGCGTAGCCGGAGTACATCAGGTAATCCACCGAAGCGGCGCCGACTTCTTCACGGTCTTTCATCGCGGCCATGCCGACCTTCATGGTCAACTCGCCCCATTCCTTGTTCAGTGCAGCCAGCGGTGTCACAAACTCTTTGACCGCTTCAACACCTTCGTTGGCCTGGCAGAACTTGTGCACGATCTTGGTGAAGCCCTTGAGCGCTTCGCCTTGAGTCATCAGCACTTTACGGCCGAGCAGGTCCAGCGCCTGAATGCCGGTGGTGCCTTCGTACAGCATCGAAATGCGGCTGTCGCGAACGTTCTGCTCCATGCCCCACTCGGCGATAAAGCCGTGGCCGCCGTAGATCTGCACGCCGTGGTTGGCGGACTCAAAACCGACTTCGGTCATGAATGCCTTGGCGATCGGCGTCATGAATGCCAGCAGGCCGTCGGCCTGTTTTTTGGCTTCGTCGTCGGTGCCGTACTTGACGATGTCCACTTGCTTGGCGGTGAAGTACACCATCGCACGGTTGCCTTCGGCGAAGGCTTTCATGGTCAGCAGCATGCGGCGCACGTCAGGGTGCACGATGATCGGGTCAGCCGCTTTGTCCGGCGCTTTCGGGCCAGTCAGGGAGCGCATTTGCAGACGATCGCGAGCGTATTTCAGGCCGCCCTGGAAGCCGATTTCAGCGTGGGCCAGGCCTTGCAGTGCGGTGCCCAGGCGAGCGGTGTTCATAAAGGTGAACATGCAGTTCAGGCCTTTGTTCGCCGGGCCGATCAGGAAACCGGTGGCCGCGTCAAAGTTCATCACGCAGGTGGCGTTACCGTGGATGCCCATTTTGTGCTCCAGGGAGCCACAGGTCACCGCGTTGCGCGCACCGATCGAGCCATCTGCGTTCGGCAGGAATTTGGGCACGATAAACAGCGAGATACCTTTGGTGCCGGCCGGTGCGTCCGGCAGGCGAGCCAGCACGATGTGGACGATGTTGTCGGCCATGTCGTGTTCACCGGCCGAGATGAAGATCTTGGTGCCGGAGACTTTGTAGGAGCCGTCCGCCTGAGGCTCGGCCTTGGTGCGGAGCATGCCCAGGTCGGTGCCGCAGTGAGGCTCGGTCAGGCACATGGTGCCGGTCCACTCACCCGAGACCAGTTTGGTCAGGTAAGCGTTCTGCTGTTCCGGGGTGCCGTGCTCGGAGATGGTGTTCATCGCACCGTGGGACAGGCCCGGGTACATGCCCCACGACCAGTTGGCTTCACCGACCATTTCGCTGACAGCCAGGCCCAGGGATTCCGGCAGGCCTTGGCCACCGTGCTCAACGTCGTGAGCCAGGCTTGGCCAGCCGCCTTCGACGAACTGCTTGTAGGCTTCTTTAAAACCAGCAGGGGTCTTAACGCCTGACTCGCTCCAGGTGCACCCTTCGATGTCACCCACGCGGTTCAACGGTGCCAGCACTTGCTCACAGAACTTGGCGCCTTCCTCGAGAATGGCGTCAACCATGTCCGGGGTAGCGTCCTGGCAAGCCGGCAGGCTCTGATAGTGCGCTTCATAGCCGAGCAGTTCGTCACGAACGAAGCGAATATCACGCAAGGGGGCCTTGTAGTCAGGCATAGCGATAAACCTCTGCTGATGTATCTGGGATGAACAACCGCGTGGATTTGTTATGGCGGTCAAACAGGTGTTTGAAACATACGTTTACGACCTGGGGTTGTCAAGCATCGCACCGAAGCCGTTGTCATGACGCGCATCAATGCCACGCACGGCAAGGCCTGCGGCGCAGTGCCACGTTTAAAAGGAGTTTAGAAGTTCAGCAAGATGTCGCAGGACAATGTGGGAGCCAGCGCCCACACACGCCAGCTCCCGCAGACAGCGAGAGCCGGGTTATGAGGCGTTTAAGCGTAGGTGTCGATCAAGGTGCCGAGCATTTCATTCGAAGCCTTGGCGACTTTGGCGCCCAGCTCCACTTGAAACTTGCCCTGGGCCATTTCGACCATATTGCTCGCCGAGTTGGACGGCTGGGCGCGATCGTTGGCTTGCAAACGGTCGCTTTGGGCGTCGGAGGGCTGGGTCGTCGCGGCGCTGGCAATGTTGCCGGCGGCCTGATCGACGCGGTTCTGCCCGGCCTGAATAGTGCTCAGCCCCGAATAAAACGCGCTGCTTCCAGAGATTTCCATGGCGTAAGCCTGCCTTTAGAGAATCGTGAACCTGAATTGAAGCAGAGATCCTGGCAAAACGCTCGTCAAAAACACTAATGGCATAATGCCTTAGCGATAGCCAAAATCAGTCAAGCAGGTCCAATTCCAGGTACTCAGCCACGGCTTCGGCGCTGGCGTGCTTGAGTTTCGGCACTCGCCCCAGGCATGGCGCAGGCAAGCGTTCCGCCAGGGTGGCGAGGTTCTCTTCCAGACGAGAGGTCTTCGGGTCGATGATATTCGCCACCCAGCCAGCCAACGGCAAACCGTCGCGCGCGATGGCTTCAGCGGTGAGCAGGGCATGACTGATACAGCCAAGGCGCACGCCCACCACCAGGATCACCGGTAGCTTGAGCGCCATGGCCAGGTCCGACAGGTTGTCCTGATCGGCCAGCGGCACACGCCAGCCGCCCGCGCCTTCAATCAGGGTGAAATCTGCCTGCCGGGCGAGTATTTGCTGCATCGGCTTCAAGAGCGATTGCACCGTCAGTGCAACGCCCGCTTCGCGCGCCGCCAGGTGAGGCGCGATGGCCGGCTCTAATGCCACCGGGTTGACTTCGGCATAACTCAGCGGCAACGAACATTCAGCCAGCAGCGCCAACGCGTCGGCATTGCGCAGACCTTTGGGCGTCACCTGACAGCCGGAGGCCACCGGCTTTCCGGCCGCGGTACTTTTGCCCGCGAGCCGAGCGGCATGCAGCAGGCCGGCGGCGATGGTGGTCTTGCCGACATCAGTGTCGGTGCCCGTGATGAAGTAAGCGGCGCTCATAGAGGTTTCTCCAGTACGGCATACACCACTTGATACGTGGCGGGCAGGCCCCGGGCCTGACGGAACTGCTCGTAAGCGTCCACCAGTGCAACAATCCGCGCGCGTCCCGTCAACCCTCCCGGGCGACCCGGGTTGAGGTTATGTGCGCCCAACGCTTTGAGTTCGTGGGTGAGGCTGCGCACATCCGGGTAGTGCAGCACATGGGGCCGGCGCTCCAGGCTCACCACCCGCAAGCCGCTGGCGGCGCACAGCTGTTGATAAGCCTCGAAGGTGCGGAAACGGTTGACGTGCACCCACCCATCCGCCGCCCGCCAACTTTCGCGCAATTCATCCAGGGTGCCCACGCACAGGCTCGCGAACGCCAGCACGCCGCCGGGATGCAGCACGCGATGGGCCTCGCTGAGCACAGCGTCGAAGTTCGCACACCATTGCACCGCCAGGCTGGAAAAGATCAACCCGCAACTGTCGGCCTGCAAAGGCAGGCGCTCGGCATCCCCGGCGATGAAATGCTCGGCACCGCCCAATGGCCGCGCGTGGTTGAGCATGCCCTCGGCAATATCCAATGCCACGCCCTGGCTGGCCGGTAACCGTTCGGCCAATACGCGGCTGAAAAATCCCGTGCCGCAGCCCAGGTCCAGCCAGCGTTGCGGCGCGCTGCCCGGCGGCAAGCGAGCCAGCAGTTCAGCCCCCACTGCGCGCTGCAACTCGGCCACGCTGTCATAACTGGCCGCCGCACGGGAAAACGACGCCGCCACCTGGCGCTTGTCCGGCAAGGCACCCGGCAGTGGGGGGTGGGATAAATCAGTCATCAACGCACTCATGCAAAAAAGCCTGGATGGCCCCCGCTACACCGTGAGGGTCCTCCAGAAGAAAAGCGTGGCCGGCCTGTTCAATCAGGCCGATTTCAACATCAGGCAGCAGGGCCAGCAGGTCGCTCGCGGCTTCGGCGGGCACCAGGCCGTCCAAACCGCCAAACAGGTGCAGTTGCGGGCCGCGGTAGGCTTGCAAGGCCGCGCGGGTATCCAGTTGCGCGAGCAGTTCCAGGCCCGGCATCAGCGCATTGGAAGGCGTATTCGGTGCCCCGCTGACCAACAAGCGCGAAAGCCCGCGCGGGTCTTCGGCGCCCTTGGCGCACAGCAGGCCGAAGCGTTTGAGGGTGACCTGGGAATCAGCGTGGCAACCGGCAAGAAACGCATCGAACGTTTCGGCGGGCATCGCGTTGGGCCAGCGCGCATGTGCGACAAAACTCGGGTTGCTCGCCAACGTCAGCAGGCCGCAGCAACGCTCGCCACGTCGCGCCGCCAACTCGGAGGCGAGCATGCCGCCCAGTGACCAGCCGCCCAGCCAGGCGTTGTCCGGCAGCGTGGCGTCGAGTTCGTCGAGCCATTCATCCAGATCACTCGAGGCCAGCGTCGGCAAGGGCTCAATGTGCACGTGCAGGTGTTCGTCGAGGCCGCGCAACGCGGCGGCCAAAGGCTCCAGCGGGGAAACGCCAAGGCCCCAGCCAGGCAGCAATATCAGTCGATCACGCATGGTCGGGCTCCGTGATGCTTAACAACCGGAAACACTCTTCCAACCCGCTTAACAATAGTTGCACCTGTGCCTCGCTGTGGGCCGCCGTCAATGTCACGCGCAGTCGGGCACTGCCGGCGGGCACGGTAGGCGGGCGGATAGCGGTCACCATCAGGCCGCGCTCGCGCAGCATCTGTGACAGGCGCATGGCCTTGGCGCTGTCGCCGATCATGATCGGCTGGATCGGCGTAAAGCTGTCCATCAATGCCAGGCCGATCTGCTCGGCCCCCCGACGGAACTGGCGGATCAGGTTATTGAGGTGCTCGCGTCGCCACTGTTCGGTGCGCAGCAGCTCGAGGCTCTTCAAGGTTGCACAGGCCAATGCCGGCGGCTGGCTGGTGGTATAGATATACGGCCGGGCGAACTGGATCAGGCTCTCGATCAGCTCATCGCTGCCCGCCACAAACGCCCCGGCGGTGCCAAATGCTTTGCCCAGGGTGCCGACCAGCACCGGCACGTCCTCCTGGCTCAGGCCGAAGTGCTCGACGATCCCGCCACCCTTGGCGCCCAACGGGCCAAAACCATGGGCGTCGTCCACCATTAACCAGGCGCCTTTCGCGCGGGTTTCGCGGGCCAGCGCGGGCAGGTCGGCCAGGTCGCCGTCCATGCTGAACACCCCATCGGTGACCACCAGGGTATTACCGGTCGCCTTCTCCAGCCGTTTGGCCAGACTGTCGGCGTCGTTATGCAGATAGCGGTTGAATCGCGCCCCCGACAATAAGCCTGCGTCCAGCAGCGACGCATGGTTGAGCCGGTCTTCCAGGACCGTATCGCCCTGCCCTACCAGCGCGGTGACCGCGCCGAGGTTGGCCATATAGCCGGTGGTAAACAGCAGCGCACGCGGGCGCCCCGTCAGGTCGGCCAGGGCTTCTTCCAGTTCGTGGTGCGGCGTGGCATGGCCGACCACCAAGTGCGAAGCGCCACCGCCCACGCCCCAACGGGACGCACCGGCGCGCCAGGCTTCGATCACTTGCGGGTGATTGGCCAGGCCCAGGTAATCGTTATTGCAGAACGCCAACAGCGGTTGGCCGTCCACCACCACTTGCGGACCTTGCGGGCTGTCCAGCAAGGGGCGTTGACGGTAAAGGTGTTCGGCACGGCGGGCAGCGAGACGCGCGGCGAGATCAAAAGACATGCAGGCCTCGGCAGATCAGGTGGAACTCGGTCAAAAATGTGGGAGCGAGGTTGCTGGCGAAGGCGGTGTATCAGTCACTGCATCTATCAACTGACCGATCGCCTTCGCGAGCAAGCCCGCTCCCACATTTGGAGTGCATTTCAATCAAACAACAGCGTTATAAAACTGCTCGCTGCTCTTTTGCTCCACCAGCGCCTGCTCAATCGCCGCCTGATGCACTTCGTCGGCATGCTCTTCGCGGGCTTCCGGCAGGATGCCCAGGCGCCCGAACAGTTGCATGTCCTTGTCTGCCTGAGGGTTGGCGGTGGTCAGCAATTTGTCGCCGTAGAAGATCGAATTGGCACCGGCAAAAAACGCCAGGGCCTGCATTTGCTCGTTCATCGCCTCACGACCGGCCGACAGGCGCACATGGGATTGCGGCATCAGGATGCGCGCCACGGCCAACATGCGGATGAAATCGAACGGGTCGATGTCTTCAGCGTTTTCCAGCGGCGTACCGGCCACCTTCACCAGCATGTTGATCGGCACCGACTCCGGATGCTCCGGCAGGTTGGCCAACTGGATCAGCAGGTTGGCGCGGTCGTCGAGGGACTCGCCCATGCCGAGGATGCCGCCCGAACAGATCTTCATCCCGGAATCGCGCACATAAGCTAGGGTTTGCAAACGCTCGCCGTAGGTGCGGGTGGTGATGATGCTGCCGTAGAACTCGGGCGAGGTGTCGAGGTTGTGGTTGTAGTAGTCGAGGCCGGCCTGCGCCAGGGCTTGCGTCTGGTCCTGGTCGAGACGCCCGAGGGTCATGCAGGTTTCCAGGCCCATGGCCTTCACGCCTTTGACCATTTCCAGCACGTACGGCATGTCTTTGGCCGATGGGTGTTTCCAGGCGGCGCCCATGCAGAAGCGGGTCGAACCGATGGCCTTGGCGCGAGCGGCCTCTTCGAGGACCTTCTGCACCTCCATCAGCTTTTCTTTTTCCAGGCCAGTGTTGTAGTGGCCCGACTGCGGACAATATTTGCAATCTTCCGGGCAGGCACCGGTTTTGATCGACAGCAAGGTCGACACCTGCACCCGGTTGGCGTCGAAATGCGCGCGGTGCACGGTCTGCGCCTGGAACAACAGGTCATTGAAGGGCTGTACAAACAGCGCTTTGACTTCGGCTAAGGACCAATCGTGACGCAGGGTGGCAGTGGTGCTGGCGCTCATGGGCGATTCCTTGATTATGCTTGGGCTTTCGCTGTGGGAAGGGCAATACCCACAGGCACGACACGGATGCTCGGCATATTTAAGGAAGATTCATGCACTGTCAACCCGAACACAAACACAAGGTTTACATCTGGTTAAAAAACAACCAGACGTGTTTAATCTGCGATGAAGCCACGGAATCGAGCCATTGCGTGTGCAACGTCTGCGAAATCGAGCTGCCGTGGCTAATGGACGCCTGCGACATCTGTGCGCTGCCGCTGCCGATGGATGGATTGGTCTGCGGCCAATGTCAGAAGCAACCACCGGCCTTTAAACGAGTGATTGCGCCCTGGATCTACAGCTTCCCGGTCGACACCCTTATCAGCCGCTTCAAACACCAGTCGCGCTGGCCGCTCGGCCATCTGCTCGCGGGTTTATTGGGACAACACCTGCAACACCGCTTCGACAATGCTGAACTGACCCGGCCCGACTGCCTGCTGGCGGTGCCCATGGCGCGCAAACGCCTGCGGCAACGGGGTTTTAATCAGGCCTTGATGCTGGCCCGCTGGCTCAGCGAAGACCTCGACCTCCCACACAATGAACAGGTGTTGTTACGCCCCCATGAAACCGTCGCGCAACAAGCCCTGGACGCCAAGACCCGCAAACGCAACCTGCTCACGGCGTTTTCACTGGCGCCCGGCGCCCACGTGCAAGGCCGCCACTTCGCGCTGGTGGACGACGTACTCACCACCGGCGCCACCGCCCACAGTGTGGCCCGGCTGTTGCTGGAAGCCGGTGCGCGCCAGGTCGACGTCTATTGCCTGGCACGCACGCCAAAACCCGGTGCATGACTTGACTCCCGTGCGCCACGCCTGCAACGTCGGCTGACCTTATCCAAGCGTGCGCACATGTCTCTGCCGACCTCCCTCAGCCAACACATCCTCCGCCGTCCCCAGCGCATCGCCCTGCTGGCGCATATCGCCGAGCAGGGGTCGATCACCCGCGCGGCCAAAAGCGCTGGTTTGAGTTACAAGGCGGCCTGGGACGCCATCGATGAACTGAATAACCTGGCGCAAAAACCGCTGGTTGAACGCAGCGTCGGCGGCAAGGGCGGCGGCGGCGCCAGGCTGACGGCCGAAGGTGAGCGCGTGTTGCGCCTCTATCAGCGCCTGCAAGTGCTGCAAGCGCAGGTACTCGGTTCGGCCGAAGATGCCAGCGACTTCAACCTGCTGGGCCGCTTGATGCTGCGCACCAGCGCGCGCAACCAGCTGCATGGTCAGGTCAGCAGCATTGAGAGCCACGGCCGCAATGACTTGATCCGTCTGCAACTGTCCGGTGGCCTGAGCCTGAAGGCGCAGATCACCCATGACAGCACGCAGCGGCTGGAACTTGAGATCGGCACAGAAGTGGTGGCCCTGATCAAGGCCGGTTGGCTGGAGTTACTCGCCATCGAGCAAGCTGCAACACCTGGACACAATTGCCTGAGCGGTGTCATCGACACGGTTTTCGACGCCGATGACGGCCCCAGCGAAGTGCGTATCGCCCTGCCCAATGGCCAGGTTTTGTGCGCCCTGGCGCAGCCGGCCGCGCTCAAGGGATTGAACGCCGCCGACGGCCAACCGATCCAGGTGCAGTTCTCGCCCAGCAACGTGTTGCTCGGCACGCCAGTGTAGCGGGAAGGCGCACAGCGCCGGCCTTCAAACTGCAACAATTTCGTCATGACTGCTCCTTAAGGTGTCTGCAAAAACCGCAGGGAGCCTGACATGAGCTTATTAGAAGAAAACCAAGCCACTGACCTTGAACAGATGGTCGGCCTCACCCGCCGGCGTTTTATCGGCGCCGGCGCCCTGTGTGGTGCAGCGATGTTCCTGGGCGGCAACCTGCTGACGCGCAGCGCAATGGCCGTGAATGCCGCGACCGCCAGCCCATTGCTGGGCTTTACCAGCATCGCCGCTGCCACTAGCGACGCCATCACCTTGCCGCCCGGCTACAGCGCCTCGGTATTGATCAGTTGGGGCCAGCCGCTGCACACCCATGGCCCGGCCTTTGACCCGTCCGGCAACGGCAGCGCCCAGGCCCAGGAGCAGCAATTCGGTGACAACAACGACGGCATGAGCCTGTTCGCCTTCCCCGGCGACGACAACCGCGCACTGATGGCGATCAACAACGAATACACCAACTACCGCTACCTCTACGCCCACGGCGGCGCACCGCAGTCTGCCGAAGACGTGCGCAAGGCCCAGGCCAGCGAAGGTGTGTCGGTCATCGAAGTGCGGCGCAAGGGCGACACTTGGCAGTTCGTCCAGGACTCGCGCTACAACCGGCGCATCCACGGCAACTCGCCGATTCGCCTGAGCGGCCCGGCCGCAGGGCATGAATGGCTGAAAACCAGCGCCGACAAAACCGGCAAAAAAGTCCTCGGCACCTTCCAGAACTGCGCCAACGGCAAGACGCCGTGGGGCACTTATCTGACGTGCGAAGAGAACTTCACCGACTGCTTCGGCAGCAGCAACCCCCAACAAGCCTTCGACGCCGGGCAAAAGCGCTACGGCGTGGTGGCCGCCAGCAAAGAGATCAACTGGCACCCGCACGACCCGCGCTTCGACATGGCCAAGAACCCCAATGAGCTCAACCGACATGGCTGGGTGGTGGAAATCGACCCGTTCGACCCGAAGTCCACGCCGGTCAAACGCACTGCCCTTGGCCGCTTCAAGCATGAAAACGCCGCGCTGGCAGAAACCCGCGACGGGCGTGCCGTGGTGTACATGGGCGACGACGAGCGCGGTGAGTTCATCTACAAATTTGTCAGCCGCGACCCGATCAATCATCACAACCCGAAAGCCAACAAGGACCTGCTCGACCACGGCACGCTCTACGTGGCCATTTTCGACGCAGGCGACGGCAATGCCGATCATCCCAAAGGCAAAGGCGAATGGGTCGAGCTGACCCACGGCAAAAACGGCATTGACGCCAGCAGCGGTTTCGCCAGCCAGGCCGAAGTGCTGATCCATGCGCGCCTGGCCGCCAGCGTGGTGAAAGCCACCCGCATGGACCGCCCGGAATGGATCGTGGTCAGCCCCACCGATGGCCAGGTCTATTGCACCCTCACCAACAACGCCAAGCGCGGCGAGGAAGGCCAACCCGTTGGCGGGCCTAACCCGCGCGCGAAAAACGTCTACGGCCAGATCCTGCGCTGGAAGGCCGATGCGGATAACCACGGCGCCTCGACCTTCACCTGGGACCTGTTTGTAGTGGCCGGCAACCCGGGTGTGCATGCCGGTACGCCCAAAGGCGGCTCTGCCAACATCAACCCACAAAACATGTTCAACAGCCCTGATGGCTTGGGTTTCGACAAGGCCGGGCGCTTGTGGATCCTGACCGACGGCGACTACAGCAACGCGGGCGACTTCGCCGGCATGGGCAATAACCAGATGCTGTGTGCCGACCCGACGACCGGCGAAATTCGTCGCTTCATGGTCGGGCCGGTGGCGTGTGAGGTCACGGGGATCAGCTTTTCGCCGGATCAGAAGACCCTGTTCGTGGGAATTCAGCACCCGGGGGAAACCGGTGGTTCGACCTGGCCGGAGCATCTGCCCAACGGTAAACCGCGCTCGTCAGTGATGGCGATTCGGCGGGATGACGGTGGGGTCGTCGGCGCCTGACAGGGCCTCATCGCGGGCAAGCCCGCTCGCACAATTGACCGCATTCCAAAGGTGGCACTCGGGCAATTGTGGGAACGGGCTTGCCTGTGCAGGCGTCCGCACAGCCACCACCTATCTATGCGCGGGTGCGTTACCATACCGAGCCGGACGCGGCGCCCTGCTGCGCGCAGGAGTTTGCATGGCCCATCCGTTTGAAACACTCACCCCCGACCTGGTACTCGACGCTGTCGAAAGTATCGGTTTTCTCAGCGATGCTCGCGTTCTGGCGCTCAACAGCTACGAAAACCGTGTGTATCAGGTGGGCATCGAAGACTCCGAACCGCTGATCGCCAAGTTTTACCGGCCCCAGCGCTGGACCAATGAAGCGATCCTCGAAGAACACCGCTTCACCTTCGAACTGGCCGAATGCGATGTGCCGGTGGTCGCGCCCATGATCCATAACGGAGAAAGCCTGTTCGAACACGCCGGTTTTCGCTTCACCCTGTTTCCACGCCGGGGTGGCCGTGCGCCGGAGCCGGGTAATCTCGATCAGCTGTATCGCCTGGGGCAGTTGCTCGGCCGTTTGCATGCGGTCGGCTCCACCCGCCCGTTCGAACACCGCGAAGCGCTGGGCGTGAAGAACTTCGGTCACGATTCCCTCAACACCTTGCTGGAAGGCAATTTCATTCCCAAGAGCCTGCTGCCGGCATACGAGTCCGTGGCGCGCGACCTGCTCAAGCGTGTGGAAGAGGTGTACAAGGCCACGCCGCACAAGAACATCCGCATGCACGGCGATTGCCACCCCGGCAACATGATGTGCCGCGATGAAATGTTCCATATCGTCGACCTCGATGACTGCCGCATGGGCCCGGCCGTCCAGGACCTGTGGATGATGCTCGCCGGGGACCGTCAGGAATGCCTGGGCCAGCTGTCGGAATTGATGGACGGCTATCAGGAATTCCACGACTTCGACCCCCGCGAACTGGCACTCATCGAACCACTGCGCGCCTTGCGCCTGATGCACTACAGCGCCTGGCTGGCACGACGCTGGGATGACCCGGCGTTCCCGCACAGCTTCCCGTGGTTCGGCAGCGAGCGGTATTGGGGTGATCAGGTGCTGGCGTTGCGTGAGCAACTGTCGGCCCTCAACGAAGAACCGCTGAAACTGTTCTGACCCTGGCTCTGCTTCTTGTGGGAGCCGGCTTGCCGGCGATGCAAACAACTCGGTGCATCCGTCGCACCAAGGTGAAGTCATCACAGGCACGCCAGCTCCCACAGAAAAGCCAATCCCACCTGCGGACAAAAATCCTTACAATCGCGCTTTGATAGCTGCCTAAGCAAGGATTCCGCAATGCACGCCGCCAACCCCCGCAAGGGTTACATCCTGGGCCTGAGTGCCTATGTCATCTGGGGCCTGTTCCCGCTCTACTTCAAAGCCATCGCCAGTGTTCCCGCCGCCGAAATCATCGTGCACCGCGTGTTGTGGTCGGCGCTGTTCGGCGGTCTGCTGTTAATGGTGTGGAAACACCCGGGCTGGTTCCGTGAGCTGCGCGACAACCCCAAGCGCCTGGCTATTCTGGCACTCAGTGGCTCGTTGATTGCGGCTAACTGGCTGACCTATGTGTGGTCGGTGAACAGCGGACGCATGCTGGAAGCGAGCCTGGGTTATTACATAAACCCGTTGGTGAATGTGCTGCTGGGCATGCTGATTCTCGGCGAACGCTTGCGGCGCTTGCAGTGGATAGCCGTCGGGCTGGCGGCGGTGGGTGTGGCGCAACAGGTGTGGCAAGTCGGCAGTTTGCCGTGGGTGTCGCTGGTGCTGGCGCTGACCTTTGGCTTTTATGGGTTGATCCGCAAGCAGGCACCGGTCAAGGCGTTGCCGGGGCTGGTGGTGGAAACCTGGATGCTGGTGCCGATTGCCGTGGCCTGGTTGCTGTTCAACCCGTCGGCCCACAGTGCCCAGCTTGAATTCTGGAGCACCTCCGAAGCCTGGTGGCTGGTGGCTGCAGGCCCGGTGACGCTGATCCCGCTGGTGTGTTTCAACGCCGCTGCGCGGCATTTGCCCTACACCGCGCTGGGCTTTTTGCAGTACGTCGCGCCGACGCTGGTACTGCTCGAAGCGGTGCTGCTGTTCGGTGAGCACCTGGCACCGAGCACGCTGATTGCCTTCGCTTTTATCTGGGCCGGCCTGGTGGTCTACAGCCTGGATGCCTGGCTGACCGTGCGCAAACGCTGATCAAATAACGTACAAACCTCTGCAAGCCACAGCGTGCATGGCTTGCAGACATCCACCCCAAGGTTATCCACAACCTGATCCCCGCCATTTGTGCACAAGCCGTTGAAACTGCTCGTTTTTTGCTCAGCCGACGGAGAACCACGGCGCACGTGGCCTGGCGCCGGGTCTCTACAGGTTATCCACAGGCCCATGCAAGATTTCCATGCATAACCCTGTGGGCCGTTATTCCTCGCTGCGCAGTTCCACCATCAAGTCATCCGCCAAGGTTTCCAAAGATGCCTGCAGCGTCTCCAGGGACAGGGTTGACGGCACCCGCAACAGGGCCTCGGCATTGAATAGCGGATCACCGCTCATCGGGGCCGGACGCACATCAGTGCTCAAGCGCTCCAGGTTGACGCCCTGCTTGCTCAACAGCGCGGTAATCTCGCGCACAATCCCCGAACGGTCATTGCCCACCAGCGTCATCAAGATTGGCTTGGCGTCCAACGCCTGCCCGGTACTGCCCTCGCCCACCAGCACACGAATGCCATGGGTGGATAAATCCTCCAGCGCATTCACCAGGTCCTGACGGCTCTGCGTGGGAACGCTGACCCGCAGGATCCCGGCAAATTGCCCAGCCATGTGGGCCATTCGGCTTTCCAGCCAGTTGCCGCCGTGAGCGGCGATGTTCTGCGCGATGCGTTCAACCAAGCCGGGTTTGTCGGCGGCGATAATAGTGAGTACAAGATGGTCCATGGCGAAGCCCTCTGAATTCAATCTACAAGGTGGACGCAGGCGCCCTCGAAAACAAATCGTGTACCATTTTTATATTTATCTGGAACAATCCAATAGTTTTTTGAGAACATCCCGTTATCCGCTGTGACCGCATGACCAAAATGGGTCGCTAAACGACGTATTTAGTCTAATTTTCACAACCGCAAGTCATCATGTAGTATGCCCAATCGCGCACTACATAACGTTAGGTCGATGTCTGCCAAGGCACCCAAGTACTGCGTCAACCCTCTCGCCCAGCCGCCTGCACGGCATGTACTGGGAATGGGTTCGTGGTTTAAATGGCCAGAGGCTTCATTGGTAAATTGAAAAGCTGAAAAGCGCATTAGCTCCGCAGAGTGAGGCAAGCAATGACTGAACACGTTCAAGTCGGTGGCCTGCAGGTCGCCAAAGTCCTGTTCGACTTCGTGAATAACGAAGCCATTCCCGGTACCGGCATCACTGCCGACCAGTTCTGGGCCGGCGCCGACAAGGTCATCCACGACCTGGCACCGAAGAACAAAGCCCTACTCGCCAAACGCGACGATTTCCAAGCGCGGATCGACACCTGGCACCAAACCCATGCCGGCCAGGCCCACGACCCAGTGGCCTACAAAGCCTTCCTGCAAGACATCGGATACCTGCTGCCAGAAGCCGCAGACTTCCAGGCCTCGACCCAAAACGTCGATGACGAAATCGCCCGCATGGCCGGCCCACAGCTGGTGGTTCCGGTGATGAACGCCCGTTTCGCCCTCAACGCCTCAAACGCGCGCTGGGGCTCGCTGTATGACGCGCTGTATGGCACCGACGCCATCAGCGAAGCCGACGGCGCCGAAAAGGGCAAGGGTTACAACAAAGTGCGTGGCGACAAGGTGATTGCCTTCGCCCGTGCCTTCCTCGACGAAGCCGCGCCGCTGACTGCCGGCAGCCACGTCGACTCCACCGCTTACAAGATCGTTGATGGCAAGCTGGTCGTCGGCCTCAAGGGCGGCAGCAACAGCGGCCTGCGCGACGATGCCCAGTTGATCGGTTTCCAGGGCCCGGCGGCCCAGCCGATTGCGATCCTGCTGAAGCACAACGGCCTGCACTTCGAAATCCAGATCGACGCCAGCACCCCGGTCGGCCAGACCGACGCCGCCGGCGTCAAAGACGTGCTGATGGAAGCCGCGCTGACCACCATCATGGACTGCGAAGACTCGGTTGCCGCTGTCGATGCCGATGACAAAGTGGTGATCTACCGCAACTGGCTCGGCCTGATGAAAGGCGACCTCGCCGAAGAAGTGGCCAAGGGCGGCAAGACCTTCACCCGCACCATGAACGCCGACCGTGTCTACACCGGCGTCGATGGCCAGGACGTGACCCTGCACGGCCGCTCGCTGCTGTTCGTGCGCAACGTTGGCCACTTGATGACCATCGACGCGATCCTCGACAAAGACGGCAACGAAGTACCGGAAGGCATCCTCGACGGCCTGCTCACCAGCCTGGCAGCGATCCACAGCCTCAACGGCAACAGCAGCCGCAAGAACAGCCGTACCGGTTCGGTGTACATCGTAAAACCGAAGATGCATGGCCCCGAAGAAGCGGCGTTCACCAACGAGCTGTTCGGCCGCATCGAAGACGTGCTGAACCTGCCGCGCAACACCCTCAAAGTCGGAATCATGGACGAGGAGCGCCGCACCACGGTCAACCTCAAGGCCTGCATCAAGGCGGCCAGCGAGCGTGTGGTGTTTATCAACACCGGCTTCCTCGACCGCACCGGCGACGAGATCCATACGTCCATGGAAGCCGGCGCGATGGTGCGCAAGGCCGCCATGAAGGCGGAAAAATGGATCGGCGCCTACGAGAACTGGAACGTCGATATCGGCCTGAGCACCGGCCTGCAAGGGCGTGCGCAGATCGGTAAAGGTATGTGGGCAATGCCCGACTTGATGGCGGCGATGCTCGAACAGAAAATCGCTCACCCTATGGCCGGCGCCAACACCGCCTGGGTGCCATCGCCAACGGCGGCTGCACTGCACGCGCTGCACTATCACAAGGTCGACGTGTTCGCGCGCCAGGCCGAACTGGCCAAGCGCGAGCGTGCGTCGCTGGACGATATCCTGACCATTCCTCTGGCCAGCAATACCGATTGGTCCGACGAAGAAATCCGGAATGAGCTGGACAACAACGCCCAGGGCATCCTTGGCTATGTGGTGCGTTGGATCGATCAGGGCGTGGGCTGTTCGAAAGTGCCGGACATCAACGACGTCGGCCTGATGGAAGACCGCGCTACGCTGCGGATCTCCAGCCAGCACATCGCCAACTGGCTGCGCCACGGCGTTGTCAACGAAGCCCAAGTGATGGAAAGCCTCAAGCGCATGGCGCCGGTGGTCGACCGTCAGAATGCCGGTGACGCGCTGTATCGCCCACTGGCCCCGGACTTCGACAGCAACATCGCGTTCCAGGCAGCGGTGGAATTGGTGATTGAAGGGGCCCAGCAACCCAATGGTTATACCGAGCCGGTGTTGCACCGTCGGCGTCGGGAGTTCAAGGCCAAGAACGGCTTGTAAATGAAAAGGCCCTGATCGCGAGATCAGGGCCTTTTCATTGGGTAGTGTGGTGGTTGTGACGCTTTGGCGAGCAAGCCCGCTCCCACACTCGACGGCATTTCTACAGGAGGCATGCGCTCAAATGTGGGAGCGGGCTTGCTCGCGAAGACGCCTGCACGGTCAACAGATACTCAAGAAGCCATCCCCAACTCACGCTTCACCATCTTCGCCAGCTTGACGCTGTCGATCGGCTTGAGCATGAAGTCCACCACACTCATGTGCATGGCGTCGATGACGTCGCGCGCGTCTGCGTCCCCCGACATGATGATGATCGGCAGCGCTGCTCGGGCAGAGCTGCGCACTTGCTGGATCAGTTCCAGGCCATTGCTCGGTGCCATGCGCAGGTCGGTGATCAGTAAACCGATGGAGCTGCTGGACTCCAACAAATCCCATGCCGTCTCACCATTGTCAGCGGTCATGCAGCGAATGCCGTCCAGCCCCAGGATCTCCGCCAGCAATTCACGCGCGTCTTTGTCGTCATCGACAATCAACACCCGTTGTGGCGGTAAATCAGGCTCCAGCATCACGGCGCTCAGCGCCTCGCGCTCGGCATCACTCAAAATATCGTGGTCGGACATACGTTTCTCAGCAGTTCTATTCAATCTCCCAGCACACTCGTCAGACATCTGCGGAAGGGCGAACAATGTGCACTTCGTCGGAAAGTTTGCCTAGTGGGCGTTCTACCGGGTTTTAACACTAGCCATCTAAGGTTTTTCCCTAGTCGTGAATCGTTTTCCCGCGAACTAGACTTACGTCCAATGGGCACCCGGAGCACGGGGGCTGACCATAAAGGACGATAACGACAAGAAACTGCGGTCACTCTTATGAGTAAAGCTGATGCTTTCACCCAGGCGGGAAAAACCGCCGTGTTGCAGAACATCCACGGCACCCTGCAATTCCTGCAACGCTTTCCCCCGTTCAACCAGATGGAAAACGCCCACTTGGCGTTTCTGGTGGAACAGTGCCAACTGCGTTTCTATGGCCCTGGCGAGAGCATCCTCAAGCCATCGGGCGGGCCGGTGGAGCATTTTTATATAGTCAAGCAAGGCCGCGTCGTCGGCGAACGCCCGCAGTTAAATCAGGAAGCGGCCGAAACCACCTTCGAAATCACCACCGGTGAGTGCTTCCCTCTTGCCGCACTGCTGGGCGAACGGGCGACGCGCACCGAGCACAAGGCCGCCGAAGATACGTTTTGCCTGCAACTGAACAAGCCGGCGTTTATCAAGCTGTTCGCCCTCTCCAGTGCGTTTCGCGATTTCGCCCTGCGCGGTGTCAGCAGCTTGCTGGACCAGGTCAACCAGCAGGTGCAGCAAAAAGCCGTAGAGACCCTCGGCACCCAGTACTCGCTGAACACTCGTCTTGGCGAATTGGCCATGCGCCATCCGGTCACCTGCAGCCCGGACACGCCGCTGCGCGAGGCGGTGACGCTGATGCACGAGCAACAAGTGGGCAGCATCGTGATCGTCGACGAGCACAAGGCGCCCTTGGGGATATTCACCCTGCGCGACCTGCGCCAGGTGGTTGCCGACGGCACCAGTGATTTCAATCAGGCGATTGACGGCCATATGACCCAGGCGCCGTTCTTCCTCAGCCCGGACCACAGCGCCTTCGACGCCGCCATCGCCATGACCGAGCGGCATATCGCCCATGTGTGCCTGGTGAAAGACCAGCGCCTGTGTGGCGTGGTGTCCGAACGCGACCTGTTTTCCCTGCAACGGGTTGACCTGGTGCACTTGGCCCGCACCATCCGCAATGCGCCCCGGGTCGAAAACCTGGTGGCGATACGCGGTGAAATCGGCCAACTGGTGGAACGCATGCTCGCCCACGGCGCGTCGTCCACCCAGATCACGCACATCATTACCTTGCTCAACGACCACACCGTGTGCCGGGTGATCGAGCTGACGCTGGCCGACAAAGGCGACCCCGGCGTGCCGTTCAGTTGGCTGTGTTTCGGCAGCGAAGGCCGTCGCGAGCAGACACTGTTTACCGATCAGGACAACGGCATTCTGTTCGATGCCAAGGACGCCGCCGAAGCCGCAGCGATTCGCGGCCGCTTGTTGCCCCTGGCGCAGCAGATCAACCAGAGCCTGGCGTTGTGCGGCTTCAGTTTGTGCAAGGGCAATATCATGGCCGGTAACCCCGAACTGTGCCTGTCGCGGGCCGAGTGGGCGCGGCGCTTCGGTGCGTTTATTCGCGAGGCGACGCCGGAGAACCTGCTGGGCTCAAGCATCTATTTTGACTTGCGCGTGGTGTGGGGCGACGAACAGGGCTGTGAGCAATTGCGCCAGGGCATTCTGGATCAAGTCGCGGATAACCGGCTGTTCCAACGCATGCTGGCCGAGAACGCCTTGCGCCAACGCCCGCCGGTAGGGCGTTTCCGCGATTTTGTGCTGACGCGCAAAGGTGGCGAAAAAGCCACACTCGATCTTAAGGTGCAGGGCCTCACGCCGTTTGTGGACGGTGCTCGCCTACTCGCCCTGGCCAACGGCGTCCACGCCATCAATACCCTGGAGCGCCTGCGCCAGTTGGTGGACAAGGAAGTCATTGAGCCACTCGACGGCGCGGCATACGAAGAGGCCTATCACTTTATCCAGCAAACCCGCATGCAGCAGCACCAGTTGCAAAGCCGCGAGAACCAGGCCTATTCCAACCGTGTCGACCCTGACAGTCTCAACCACCTGGATCGGCGCATCTTGCGTGAATCCCTGCGTCAGGCCCAGCGCCTGCAAAGCAGCCTGACCTTTCGGTACCAGCTGTGAGCCTGTTCAGTTGGCTACGGACAAAAAAGCCCGGGCTGGACGCAACCCAGCAACTGCGCCTGGCGCAACTGCCCACACCTGTGGGGCTGGGGACTGGCTCTCTGCGCAGCCAGCGCTGGGTAGTGGTCGACCTGGAAACCAGCGGCCTGAACCTCAACCGAGACCAGGTACTGTCCATCGGTGCCGTGGTCATCGAAGACGGCGCGGTGGACTTCTCGCAAATGTTCGAGCGCACCCTGCAACGTGCCGAAACAAAACTCAGCCCCAGTGTACTGATCCACGGCCTCGGCCCCAGTGCCATCGCTGCCGGCAGCGACCCGGTCGAAGCCCTGCTGGATTTCATGGCGTTTGTCGGCGACAGCCCGATGCTGGCGTTTCATGCACCGTTCGATCAGCACATGCTGTGCCGTGCACTCAAGGACAGCTTGGGCTATCGGCTGAGCCATCCGTTTCTCGATGTTGCAGACATCGCCCCACTGCTGTGCCCCGAAGCGAATATCCGCGAAGCCGGCCTCGACGACTGGATCAACCACTTCAAACTGCAAGTGGGCGAACGCCATCACGCCAGCGCCGATGCACTGGCCACGGCTGAGCTGATGCTCATCCTGTTTAACCGCGCGCAGCAGCAAGCAATCGCCAGCCCTCAAGCGCTGCAAGAGCGCCTGAGCCAATGGAAACGCCGCAAACAAGCGCCAGCGTTTTAGTGGCACCGCCCGACAGACGCCAATTGCGCCCACTCCCTGCCTCTGACACAATCGCGAATAATTCTCGTTAGTTTAAACCTCTTGTTTATTCGGTGATGCCTTGTCGTCGGTCCAGACCCCACACAGTGAGCTTGTTGGCGCGTTATACCGCGACCATCGTGGCTGGCTGTTGGCGTGGCTGCGCCGCAACGTGGCCTGCCCGAGCCGCGCCGAAGACTTGAGCCAGGACACGTTCATGCGCCTGCTGGGCCGTGAAGAGTTGCGCGAACCGCGCGAGCCACGGGCGTTCCTGGTGTCGATCGCCAAAGGGCTGCTGTTCGACTACTTTCGCCGCGCAGCCCTGGAACAGGCTTACCTCAGCGAGCTGATGCTGCTCCCGGAAAGCGAACAGCCGTCGCCCGAAGAACAGCAATTGATCCTCGAAGACCTCAAGGCCATCGACCACCTGCTCGCCAAACTGTCGAGCAAGGCCCGCGCCGCCTTCCTCTATAACCGCCTCGACGGCCTGGGCCACGCCGAAATCGCCCGGCGTCTCGGTGTGTCGGTGCCTCGCGTGCGTCAGTACCTGGCCCAGGGCATTCGCCAGTGCTACGTCGCGCTGTATGGCGAGCCGGCGTGCCCGTGATCAGCTCCAAACCGGTCTCGGCCCGCGTGCTGGACGCGGCAATTGCCTGGCAACTGTCCCTCGACTCGGGCGACGGCAGCCTGGTGGCGCAGGAAGAGTTCGCCAAATGGCTGGCCAGCGATGAAGAACATGCGCGCGCCTGGCGCCAGTTGGGCATGCTCGACCAGCGTTTCAGCAGGGCGTCGGGCCCGGCGCGGGCGGCGTTGGTGCAGTCTCGCGAGAGCCTGCGCCAGCGCGTGCGCAAACTTGGCCGCGGCCTGGCAAGTATCGCGCTGGTGTGCGGCCTGGTGGTGTTTGCCGGTGAGCGCTACGTGCCGATCCACTATTGGCTGGCCGACCAGCGCACGGCCACCGGCGAGCAGCGCACGCTGAAACTCGCGGATGGCACGCTGATCAACCTCAACACCCACAGCGCCATCGACGTGCGCTTCGATGAAAAACGCCGGCTGATCGTGTTGCAGGAAGGCGAGATGCTGGTCGAAACCGGCCACAACGATGCGCGCCCCTTCTATGTACAAACCCGCGACGGCAGCCTGCGGGCGCTGGGCACACGGTTTATCGTCAAGCGCGAAGACGACGCCACGCGCCTGAGCGTGCTGCAGTCAGCGGTGGCCGCCCAGCCACAGGCGCTGCATCACGAACAGATTTTCAGCGAAGGCCAGCAAGTGCTGATGCGCAGCGACAGTCTCGGCCCCGTGCTGGCCGTCACGCCCGCCACCGACGCCTGGACACGCGGCATGCTGGTGGTCGACAACGCCCGTCTGGGCGACGTGGTCGAGGAGCTCAGCCGCTATCGCACCGGCTACCTGGGCGTGGATAACACCGTGGCCGACCTGCGCATCACCGGCAGCTTCCCGCTGCATGACACCACCCTGGCGCTGAACGCCCTGCTGCCGACCTTGCCGGTGCAGATCGAGCAGCGCACGCCGTGGTGGGTGACCGTTACCGCCAAGCCTTAGGTTATGCGGTGCATGGGCTGTAGCTTGCGCGGCCCTGAAAAACGCTTCAAATACCCGACTCAAAAAATATCTTCGCTCAGCCCTATCACTTTTCGAATCTCGCTCGGCACATAGGCAATTGAGAAATATTTCCATTCAGGAGCCGCCCCATGTCCCGCACGCTAGACACCCTGTTGCGCCCCAGCCTGTTAGCCGTGGCCATTGCCCTCAGCACGCCGCTGACTAGCACCTCGCTGATCGCCGCTGAACAGGCCTCGAACGTGCGCGCCTACAACCTGCCCGCCGCGCCGCTGGCCAGCACCCTGAACCAGATCGCCAGCCAGGCGGGCCTGGCGCTGACCCTTAACCCGGCGCTGGCGTCGGGCAAAACCTCGGCACCGGTGAAGGGCCAGTACGATGCGCAAGGCGCGCTGCGTGAGGCCTTGCGTGGGACAGGGCTGCAGTTGGAACAGAGCAGCGCCGGGACGTTTACGCTGGTGGTAATTCCGGAAGGCGTTGTGGCGTTGCCGGAGACCAGCATCATTGGGCAAGGCGACACTGAAAGTGCCTGGGGCCCGGTGACAGGCTATCTGGCAACGCGCACCGCTGCCGGCACCAAGACCGACACGGCACTGGTCGAAGCACCGCGCTCGATCTCCATTGCCACCCGCGAACAGATGCAGGATCGCAACGTCCAGAACCTCGATGACGCCGTCAAATACATGCCCGGCATCGTATCGTCCAGTTACGGCAGCGACACCCGCTACGACTGGATGCGCGTGCGCGGCTTCGAGCCCACGCAATTCCTCGACGGCCTGCCACTGCCACGCGGTGTGTACGCCAACCCGAAAGCCGAAACCTGGAACCTGGACCGCCTCGCCCTGCTGCGCGGCCCTGCCTCGTCGATCTACGGCCAGACACCACCGGGCGGCCTGCTGGACATGGTCAGCCGCCGTCCCAGCGCTGAATCGAGCAACGCCATCCAAGTGCAGTACGGCAGTGACAACTACCGCCAGATCAACTTCGCCAGTACCGGCAAGGTCGATGATGAAGGGCAGTTCCTGTATGGCATCAGTGGCGTGGTACGCGATGCCGGCACTCAGGTCGACCATATCGACAACAAGCGCTACAACATCGCGCCCAGCCTGACCTGGAACATCGACCCGGATACCAAGCTGACACTGCTCTCGCAGTTCACCCGTGACGATACCGGCACTACCAGCCAGTTCATGCCCATTCAGGGCACCAAGATCAAATCACCACTGGGCAAGGTTTCCCACCACAAGAACCTCGGCGATCCGGATTACGAGTTCTACGACCGTACTTACTACGCGTTGGGCTATGCGTTCGAACACCGTTTCAACGATACCTGGCAGTTCAAACAGAACCTGCGTTACACCAAATCGGAGCTGGACTTCCAGCAACTGACCGTAGGCTCCTATGCGTTTTCCCCGGCTGATGCGGCGGGCAATATCAGCCGGTCTACCACCAACGTTGACGAAAGCATTGGCCAGTTCGCGGTGGACAACCATTTCCAAGCCGACTTCGCCAGCGGCGACATCCGCCATACAGTACTGCTCGGCCTCGATCACCAGCGTACCGACACCTCGTACCGCGCCCTATACGGCACGGCATCGAGTATCAACATCTTCAACCCGATCAACACTCAGCCGACTGTACGCCCGACGGATGTCCGACCGTTCTACGACTACAACCAGAAAACCGTACAAACCGGTCTCTACGTGCAGGACCAGATGGCCCTGGACAAGTGGCGCCTGACCTTGGGTGGGCGTGAAGACTGGGTGCACCAGGGCACCACCTATTTCAACGACAACGATGCGACCAACACCGACCGCATCAAACACTTCAGTGGCAATGCGGCGCTGAGCTATGTGTTCGACTCGGGCTTCGTACCGTACCTGTCCTACGCCGAGTCCTTCCAACCCGCGAGCAACGCCGATACAACCGCGCTCAAGACGTTTAAACCGACCGAAGGCAAGCAATGGGAAATGGGGGTCAAATATCAGCCGCCAGGTTCCAACACGCTGCTGAGTGCGGCGGTTTACGACCTCACCCAAAAAAATGTGCAGGTGACCACCCTCGGCGCAGGGGGCCAGCAAATCAACAGCCAGACCGGCGAAGTGAAGGTCAAGGGCCTGGAGCTGGAAGCAGTGTCTGACGTGACCGAGAACCTCAAGGTCATCGCCGCCTACACCTTGGCAAAATCCGAAGTACAAAAAGGCCTTTACACAGGTAACCGCCTGACATTGATGCCAAACCAGCAAGCCTCGCTGTGGACTGACTACACCTGGCACAGCGGCGTACTTGACGGTTTCGGGATTGGCTTGGGTGCCCGCTACACCGGCAACACCTATGGCGATCAGGCCAACACCTGGTTGGGTAAGGCCAACGCCTACACCGTGTTCGATGGTTCGGTGCACTACGACTTGGGCCGTCTGGATAACAGCCTCAAAGGCGCGTCGGTTAAATTGAACGCCACCAACCTGTTCAACAAAGATTACCTGTCCACCTGCGATGGCAACTACTGCTACTTCGGCGACCAGCGCAGCGTAGTCGCCAGCGCCACCTACCAGTGGTAATCAGCTGAGTTAATAATCAGGCCGTCCTCCGGGGCGGCTTGGGTGTGTCTGAAGGCAAAAAAATGAAAAGCAAAACCATCCGCCGCTGGTCCTTCATCCACACCTGGACGAGCCTGATCTGCACCGTCTTCCTGCTGCTGCTCGCCCTCACCGGCCTGCCGCTGGTGTTTCACCACGAGATCGACCACCTGCTGGGCAACGAGCCTGAACTGGCGCAGATGCCCGCCGACACGCCACACCTGAACCTTGAGCAACTGGTGGCCAAGGCCCAGGCTCATCGACCGGGTGAGGCCATGCAATACCTGGCGTGGGACGCCGACGACCAGAACGGCGTGATTGCGATCATGGCCGCCACGGCCGGCACCGAACCCAACTCGTCTCACACCTTCATGCTCGATGCGCGCACTGGCGACGCCGTGGAAACCCCGGCGGCCAACGGCGGGCTGACGCTGTTCCTGCTGCGCCTGCATGTGGATATGTTTGCCGGCCTGCCGGGCAAGTTGCTGCTGGCGTTCATGGGTATTCTGTTTGTGCTGGCGATTGTCTCGGGCACGGTGCTGTACCTGCCGTTTATGCGCCGCTTGAAGTTCGCCACCGTTCGCCAGGACAAATCCACCCGCCTGCGCTGGCTCGACCTGCATAACCTGATTGGCGTGGTCACGCTGACCTGGGCGCTGGTGGTGGGCGTGACCGGCGTGATCAGCGCCTGCGCCGACCTGATCATCGCCGCCTGGCGCCAGGACAGCCTCAGCGCGATGATCGAGCCCTACAAAAACGCGCCGCCGCTGACACAACGCGCACCGGCCACCGAGCTGCTGAGCATTGCGGCCAAGGCCGCGCCCGGCATGCAGCCGGACTTTATCGCCTTCCCCGGTACGCGCTTTTCCAGTGAGCATCATTACGCCGTGTTCATGAAAGGCAGCACCCATCTGACCTCGCACTTGCTCACGCCGGTGTTGATCGACGCGAGCACCCTGGCCGTCACCGCCATTGCCGAACGGCCGTGGTACATGGACGCCATGGGCATGTCCCAGCCCTTGCACTTTGGTGACTATGGCGGCCTGCCGATGAAGATCCTGTGGGCGGTGCTGGATGTGTTGACCATCATCGTGCTGGGCAGCGGCGTTTACCTGTGGATCGTGCGGCGCAAGGCGGCCAGGGCATGAAGCCGCGTCAGTCGAATTTCTGGAAGGTGTTTGCTATTCCGCTGGGGATTGGCGTGCTCAGCGCAGCCGGGTTGTTTGCCGCGTTGCTGGGCGATGGGCTGTGGGATTCGCTCAGTTGGGTCGGCTTGGGGATTCCCGCTGTCATGGGTGTTTGGGCCTTGTGTAAGCGGCGCGGCTGAGGGCGCCATCGCCGGCAAGCCAGCGCCCACCTTGGGCTGCGTTCACAATTCAAAATGTGGAAGCGGGCTTGCCGGCGATGAGGCCCTCAAAAACACCCCAAAACCCCCTCGCCAGCCACGGCGCAACCCTCTAGGCTAGCCACTGCCCATTCAGAGGAATGCCCATGTCCGTGCCCAGCATGACCTTGTTCCACAACCCCGCGTCACCGTTCGTTCGCAAAGTCCGCGTGCTGCTGGCCGAGACCGGTCAGCAGGACCGTGTGGCCCTGCAAGGTTGCATGCCGACACCGGTCCAGCCGGATGCGCAATTGGTGCACGACAACCCCGTGGGCAAAATCCCGGCCCTGCGACTCGCCGACGGCACGGTGTTGCACGACAGCCGGGTGATCCTCGACTACCTTGACTATCAGCATGTCGGCAACCCGCTGATACCCCGCGACGGTTCGGCACGCTGGCGGCGCCTGACCCTGGCCTCGATGGCCGACGGCATGATGGATGCCGCCGTGCTGGTGCGTTACGAGACGGCCTTGCGCCCGCCGGAAAAACACTGGGACCAGTGGCTGGAAGAACAGCGCAACAAGATCCGCCGCACCCTCGTCGAGCTTGAGTCCGATGCAATTGCCGAGCTGGCCAGCCACTTCGACATCGCGTCCATCAGTGTGGCGTGCGCCCTGGGTTACCTCGACTTCCGCCACCCCGACCTGCAATGGCGCGACGCTAACCCCAAGCTTGCCGCCTGGTGCGCCGAGGTCAGCCAGCGGCCTTCGATGCTGCAGACCCAGCCACCGGTGTGACATTCATGCCCCTCCATTGTAGGAGCAGGCTGGCCTGCGATTGCGGCGTGTCATTCAGTGCACCTGTTGGTGACCCAGCGCTTTCGCAGGCAAACCCGCTCCCACATTGGAAGGTGGTGGCGTTGAGGAATATGACGATTCTTGCCGCCAGCTGCGCGCCCACCCGCTGATCCTCACGCAACCCGATCATTGCACGGCCTCCAGATCAAACTGCAGAGGCTCGCTCGCTTTGCGCTTGCCCACGCCATACCAGTCGAGTTTGCGCGTCAGCACCATCACCGTGCCGAGCAGGCCGAACAGCAACAGCGAGCCCATCAGCAGCGCGTAATCCTCGGCACTCAGCAACCCGTACAACAAGCCATACAACGCCGCCAGCCCCGCCGAAAACCCCAGGCCGTGGGTGACGCTGCGCAGCACATGGCACACGTAGAAACCAATCAACAGCACACAGGCACTGGCGGATATCACATACGCCAGCGCAAACCCCAGGTGCTCGGACAACGACAACAGCAGCAGGTAGAAGAACGCCAGGGCAACACCCACCAATGCGTATTGAATCGGGTGCACAGCCAGGTTCTTGAGCACTTCGAAGAGGAAGAAGCCGGCAAACGTCAGGGCGATAAACAGCAGCGCGTATTTGATCGCGCGGTCGCTCTTGAGGTATTGGTCGACCGGGTCGATGAAGTTTACGCCGAAGCTGCGGTTGGTGAAGTCTTCACAGCCCTGCCGGTCCAGGCAGGTTTGCAGGGCTTGCTCGAGGTTGGTGGAAAAAAACGAGGTCTGCCAGTTGGCGGTGAAGCCTTTATCGGTGACGTCTCGTTGGGCCGGGAGGAAGTTGCCGATAAAGCTCGGGTGCGGCCAGTTAGAGGCGAGTGTGACCTGGCTGGTCTTGCCCACCGGGACGACTTGCAGCTGTTCGGTGCCCTGCAGGCGCAGGTCGAACGCGAAGTCCACCACGGCCGGTTTTTTGCTGTCCTGCTCGGGCAGCATTACGTGCACGCCCTCCCCCAGCCAATCCACTTGAGTGCCCGGCGAGAACGCCAGACGCTGGCTGCCCAGCTCCAGCTTCAGCGCGTTTTCGATCCCGCGAATATCGCTGATACCCACCGCCAGAAACGCCGGTTCAAAGCGGTAATCGGCAAAGTCCTCGGTGATGCCCAACTGCGCAGGCAGCTCAAAATGCCCGCTGATACGGTTATCGGCATGGAACAGTCGCGCCTGGTAGATGCCCCGTGCGCGCAGTTCGGTTTGCACCTTGCCGTCGAGCTCAAAGCGGTCCGGCAGGAAATACAGACGACCGCGCTCTTCACGGGTTTGCTCGTAGCGTTTGTTGAGCTTTTCATTGAGTTTCCACTCGCGCACGGTCTTGCGGTACGGCACCACCATCACCGGCCCGGTGAGGCGCTGGCTGTAGCTGGAGCTGCGGGCGATGTCCATCAACACGCCATCGCGCAGTTGCTGGCGGTCGCTGATGATGCCGTTGATCATCAGCAACGGAATCAGTAACAACAGAATCAGCAGCGCAATGGCGCCAAGTTTGAAAAGCAGGCTGCGGTTCATGGGGCTCTCCCTGTTTTGATAGGCAGAGCGTGAGCCGCGCGTATGGGCGATTTATGTGGGCAATGTGGAGACTGTGTGGAGATGCAGCACCACTTGCACACCGCCTTGCACATTGCCGATCTGCAAAGCGCCGCCATGCAGCTTCATCACTTCTTCAACGAAGTTCAGGCCCAGGCCGGTGCTTTTGCGCCCGCTGGCCGGGCGTGGCAACGAGTAGAAGCGCTCGCTCAGGCGCGGCAGTGCGTAGTCGGGAATCGGCGCCGCCTGGTTGAACAGGCTGACGTACACGTCGTTATGCTGGGTTTGCGCGCTGAATTTCAACGCGCCGCAAGGTGGCGTGAAGTCCAGGGCGTTTTCCAGCAGATTGCCCAAGGCCTGGCGCAACAGGAAAGGCTCGCCGAACACCTTCACGTCTGCGGCAATGGCTTGCTCGACCTGCAAACCGGCGCCTTCGATTCGTGCGCATTGGGCCTTGAGTACCTCATCAACCAGGGCGGCCAGCGGCACACTGGTTTGCGCTTCAAGGCCCTGACGCTGCTCCACTTGCGCCAGGTTCAGCAGGCGTTCGATCAACTGTTGCAGGCGCGCGCTTTCACTGTCGATATTGCTCACAAAACGCTGCTGCTGCTCGCGGGTCATGTCGCCCTGCAACAGTTCCGCCGCGCCGCGAATGGCGGCCAGCGGGCTCTTCAGTTCGTGGGTCAGGGTGTGCACGTAATGCTCGACGTAGGCCTTGCCCTCCAACTGCGTGCGCATGTGCTCCACGGCGGTGGACAGTTGCTTGAGTTCGCCGCCACGGTAATGCGGCAGCTCGGCACGCCGCCCTTCGCTGACGGCCTGTGCATAAGCCGTCAGCCGGTGCAGCGCAACACTCAACCACCACGACAACAGCGCGCCCAGCAGCAGGCCCATCACCACCAGCCCCGCGCCGTACCACAGCAGGCGGCGCTCGGTGCGGTCGACATAAGGCTGCAACGAACTGTTGGGCTTGGCCACGGTGACCACGCCGATGATTTGCCCGTTATCGCGGATCGGCGCACCGACATGCATCACCGACGAGGCCGGATCATCCGCTGCGCTGCGCGTGGAGCGCGCGCCGTACTCGCCGCGCAGGGTCAGGTACACGTCGTTCCATTTGGAATAGTCCTGGCCCACCGCTTCGCCCCTGGAGTCGAGCAGCACGATGCCCTTGGCGTCGGTCACGTAAATGCGGTGGTTAACCTGGTTTTTCGGCAGGCCCCAGATGGTCGCGCCGGGCTGGCGATTGCCGTAGGCCTTGAGCAGTTCGGCCCAATGGCTTTGGCCGAGAGTATGGTTTTTCACATCATCGCGCAGAATCTCGGCCAGTAGATTGGCGGTGTCCACCAGGGTTTCTTCAGTGGACTGGCGCACGCCCGGGCGGATTTCCTTCATCACCGTGTTGAGCACAAAGTAACCGGTCAGGCCGATAAACAGCGCATACACCAGGAAAATCCGCAGCCCCAGGCGCATCAGCTGTGGCTCGGGCTGTAACTGTAGCCCAGGCCACGATGGGTCTGGATCGGCTCGGCATCGGCCGCAATAGCCCGCAGTTTGCTGCGCAGGCTCTTGATGTGGCTGTCGATATTGCGCTCGTAGCCGGCATCCGCCGCCACGCCCACCGCGTCGAGTAATTGCTCGCGACTGAACACGCGTTCGGGTTGCTCAAGCAGGCTTTGCAGCAAACGGAATTCATGCCGGGTCAGGCTCAATGGCTGCCCGCGATAACTGATGTGCATGCGTTCCAGGTCCACCTGGAACACGGCGGGCGCCACACCTGGGCCGACGCGCTTGAGAATCGCCCGCACGCGCGCCGCCACTTCCCGTGGGCTGAACGGCTTGACCACATAATCGTCGGCACCGATCTCCAGGCCCACCACGCGGTCAATCTCGGCATCGCGAGCACTGAGGAACATCACCGGCACTTCGCTGAAACGGCGCAATTGCTTGCAGGTTTCAAAGCCGGTGATATCCGGCAAGCCAATGTCGAGGATGATCAGGTCGGCTGGCGTCTGGCGCTGATGGGCCAACGCCTCCTGGCCGAGGCTCAACCAGGTGGTGGTGAAGCCCTCGCCGTGGAGGGCGAAAACCAACGTGTCGGCTATCGCCGCTTCGTCTTCGACAATCAGGATATGCGGCATGGGTTCAATCAGCAGTCCGGTTTGTCAGCGGTATACCGACGGGCCGGGTTTACCGCCGCGCCGAATTCACGCAAGGCCTTGGCGCCGATCAGCAGCGGGTAGTTGAAGCTGCTGCGGTCGGTGAGGTTGACCTCGACGGTGCGCTTGACGTTACCCAGGCACATTTCCAGGTCAATCACCGGACGCTTGGCCACCGTGGCTTCGTCCTTGTCCTCGTCTTCGTCGGCGCGGCTCTTGATCTTGCTGATACGCGAGACTTTATGTTCGTAGACCTTGTCGCTCGCATCCTTGCCGCCGAGACGGAAGCGCACCCAGTCGTCACCGTCGCGGGTGAAGGTTTCGATGTTACGGGCCGACAGCGAGGCGGTCAGCGCGCCGGTGTCCATCTTGGCCTTGAAGGTTTCCCCGATCTCGGGCAACTGGATGTATTCGTAGCGACCGTAGAGGGTCGGTTCGGCGGCCATGACAGGCACAGCGGCCATAACGGGAAGAACCAGGGCGAACGCAGCAAGGAGCAATTTCACGAAGTGATTTCCTCGAAAGAAGTAGGCGGATTCTAGACCGCAAAAGCCGGACTAAGTTAGTTCTCAACCATACCGGGCGCAGTGTGAAACATTCGTGCGGTGATTTGCGATTTGGCCTCTCGACTCAGCTTGCTTATCATGGCCCGCCCACGTCGATTCCAAGAGTTACTTATGCGCCGCCTGCTCACCGGCTGTTTCGTCACACTCCTGCTATTGCTCAACACCCTGGTGCTGTTCGGCCCCTTGATGGTGTTTGCCCTGATCAAGCTGGTGGCCCCCGGGCGCTTTCGCGACTATGCGTCCTGGGCGGTGATGTGGATCGCCGAAACCTGGGCGGAAATCGACAAGCTTATATTCTCGCGGTGCACGCCCACTCAATGGGACATTCGCGGCGGCGACGACCTGCGAAGCGATACCTCCTACCTGGTGATCAGCAACCATCAGTCCTGGGTCGACATTCCGGCCTTGATCCAGGCGCTTAACCGCCGTACGCCGTTCTTCAAATTCTTCCTGAAAAAAGAGCTGATCTGGGTGCCCTTCCTTGGCCTGGCCTGGTGGGCGCTGGATTACCCGTTCATGAAGCGCTACACCAAGGCGTTCCTGGCCAAGCACCCGGAACTGGCGGGCCAGGACCTGAAAATCACCAAACAGGCCTGCGAGCTGTTCAAGCGCCAGCCGGTGACGGTGGTCAATTACCTGGAAGGCACGCGGTTCAGCGAGGCCAAGCGCACCCAACAGGATTCGCCGTTTTCGCGGCTGCTCAAGCCCAAGGCGGGCGGCGTGGCGTTTGTGCTGGCGGCGATGGGTGAACAGCTGGACGCGGTACTCGACGTGACCGTGGTTTATCCGCAGCACACGATTCCAGGGTTCTGGGACTTGATCAGCGGCGCGGTGCCGAAAGTGATCATTGATATCCGCACCCATGAGCTGGACCCGGCATTGTGGCAAGGGGACTACGAGAACGATCCGGCCTTTCGCCAGACCGTCCAGAACTGGGTGAACCAGCTCTGGCAGGAAAAAGACCAGAGAATTGAGACGCTACTCAAATAGGCCTGCCAACGATGTGCACAGCCTGTTCACACACCGCAAATGAAGCACATTGAGTGCGAACTAACGGGGAACACATTCTCCCCAAATGTTGAGTACCGGCTCATAAGGCGCTTGGGGTTCTTGTGCCTTCGAGGCATCGGCCACTTCGTTCCGGGCATTAGTGTGCCGCGGGCGACCGATCAAACCGGTCCCTTGTGGCTCATACGGGATGGCAGGAGGATTGACCCAATATGAGACGCTGACAGGCAAATGCAATGTTTTCATCGTGCCACCACTTAAAGTCCAATGAATGAAACCTTCCAAGCCCGGTATGCGCGAAGCTTGAAAGGTCTCCCTCTGTGGCGTGCCCTGTTCAGCGGTTCCCTACGATTTGATACGCCTCATTACGTGTGCTTTTTGATTGTTTGCATCAATGAAGGCCTCGCACCGTATGCGACATACACACTCACCGGTATTTAGCTGCCGGTGCCCCAGGCCGAAGCCAATTTGCCCAGCACTGACTGGTTGGCGCCCTGGCCACCCAGGTATTGCAGGATCACCGGCGCAAACTTGCCGATCATGCTGTTATCCATGCCCAGCGCGCTGAACGCGGTGTTGAGGTCGCTGGTGTCCTTCACGTTACCCAGCAGGCCGTCCAGGCCGCTGGTTTTGCTGCCGCCGCTCTGACCGAGCATCCCGCTCAAGGCGCCGAGGCTACCCAGCGAGTTGCTCCCGGACAGTTGATCCAGGCCCGGCACGCTCTTGCCCAGTTGCGAATAGTCAGTGCCGCTCAGCTTGTTTTTGGCCAGGCCGAGCATGGCGCCGGTGCCGCCGACGGCTTGTTCCGGGGTAATGTTCAATTGCGAAGTCAGGGCCTGCAACAGGCCAGCGGTCTGGGAGCTCGGCGCTGCGGCAGCCGCCTTATTGTTGCCCTGGGCACCGGAGACGGCATTGGCCACGTCACCGAGGCTGAAACCTGCGGCAAACACCGGGCTGGCGGCCACGGTCAACAGGCATGACAGGGCAAAACCGCGTGAAATCTTCATCAAGACAACCTCTGAATGTAGGAGCTAAAAGCACGCGTTTGACTGACAGTCCCGAAGGAATGTTCCCACCTAAAGATTAGTTCAGAAAAAGCTGCATCCAAATGTTCCCCGCGCGCGTATATCCCCCATGCACCGCCCGGAGTCGGATGGAATGAATGCTCAAGCTGGACTACCCTCTGCCTACCGTGCGCAGTCCCGTCGCCCTCGTCCGAGAGCCTGGAGAAGCCCTATTTCGATCAATGATGCTGACCCGTTGCGGCCTTTGCTGGCCCAATGCGCCCTGGGCAACCGCCAGGCGTTCGAAACCCTCTACCGCAGCGTTTCGCCACGGCTGCACGGTGTGGCGTTGCGGTTCATGGGGCGCTCCGACCTGGCCGAAGAGGTGTTGCAGGAGGCGTTTGTGCGCATCTGGTACAACGCCTCACGCTACGAAGCGCACCTGGCGGCGCCGATGACCTGGATGGTGAATATCACGCGTAACCTGGCCATCGACCAACTACGCAAACACCGCGAACAACCCTTGGCCGACGGCCAGCAGGACGCCCTGCTCGACGACGGCCCCAGCGCCCACGAGCAACTGGATAACGAACGCGAAGCCCGTGCGCTGAATCGCTGCCTCGACACGCTGGACGGCATGCAGCGTCAATCGATCACTGTGGCTTACTTCCAGGGCCTGTCGTGCTCGGAATTGGCCGACCACTTGGCCGCGCCCCTGGGCTCGGTCAAATCCTGGATTCGCCGCGGCATGGAACGCCTGCGCAGGTGCCTTGAATCATGAACTACCAAACGACCGCGCTGCGCCGCGCCCTGGCTGCCGACTACGCCATCGGGCTGATGCCCGCCACCGCCCGTCGGCGTTTCGACGCCCTGTTATTGGAAGACGCTGCACTGCGCGTCGAACTGGGCCATTGGCAGGATGCACTCGCCAGCCTCACCGGTTCTTTGCCCGAGCGGCCGGTGCCGGACCACGTGTGGGCGGGCATAAAGGCGCGGATCGAGCCGCAAGTGCTGCACGTGCCGGCGAAGAAACCGTTCTGGATGAACCTGCGCGTACTGATGGCCGCCTGCGCGGTTGTCGTCGCCGTGTTGGTCGGCGTGCTTTATCAGCGTGATATCGGCGCCGAGTACAACGCCACGCTGGTCGCGGCGAACCAGCAACCGGCGCTGCAGATCCAGGCGTTTGGCGATCATCTGCAAGTCGAGCCGCTAACGTTGGCGGCGGTAGAGCCGACACGGGCCCTGGAACTATGGGTCATTGCGGCCGGTGGCAAACCTGTCTCCCTGGGCTTGGTGCCGACTTCGGGTAAAGGCCGAATCCAGCTGAGCAAGGAACAGCAAGCGCTGTTGACTGCACCCGCGACCCTGGCCGTCAGCCTGGAGCCACAAGGCGGCTCACCCACCGGACAACCCACCGGCCCCGTGCTGTACCAAGGCGCCCTGGCCTCTCGCTGACCCCTCTCAACACCTGTGGGAGCGGGCTTGCCCGCGAAGGCGGTGGGTCAGCTGATGAATGTGTTGACTGACACGCCGCCATCGCAGGCAAGCCAGCTCCCACATTTTGATCTTCATCGGCCGGGCGACTTGCTCACACCACTACCCTGTGGGAGCGGGCTTGCTCGCGAAGGCGGTGTATCAGTTGATGAATGTGTTGACTGACACGCCGCCATCGCAGGCAAGCCAGCCTCCCACATTTTGATCTTCATCGGCCGGGCGACTTGCTCACACCACTACCCTGTGGGAGCGGGCTTGCTCGCGAAGGCGGTGTATCAGTTGATGAATGTGTTGACTGACACGCCGCCATCGCAGGCAAGCCAGCTCCCACATTTTGATCTTCACCGGCCGGGCGACTTGCTCACACCACTACCCTGTGGGAGCGGGCTTGCTCGCGAAGGCGGTGTATCAGTTGATGAATGTGTTGACTGACCCACCGCTTTCGCGAGCAAGCCCGCTCCCACATTTTGATCTTCATCGGCCGGGCGACTTGCTCCCACCACTACCCTGTGGGAGCGGGCTTGCTCGCGAAGGCGGTGGGTCAGCTGATGAATGTGTTGACTGACACGCCGCCATCGCAGGCAAGCCAGCTCCCACATTTTGATCTTCACCGGCCGGGCGACTTGCTCACACCACTACCCTGTGGGAGCGGGCTTGCTCGCGAAGGCGGTGTATCAGTTGATGAATGTGTTGACTGACCCACCGCTTTCGCGAGCAAGCCCGCTCCCACATTTGATTTTCATCGGCTGGGCGACTTGCTCCAGGCGTTTCCCTGTGGGAGCGGGCTTGCCCGCGATGGCGGTGTATCAGCTCAGAAAAGGTTGGCTGGCACGCCGCCATCGCAGGCAAGCCCGCTCCCACATTTTGATCTTCATCGGCTGGGCGACTTGCTCACACCACTACCCTGTGGGAGCGGGCTTGCTCGCGAAGGCGGTGTATCAGTTGATGAATGTGTTGACTGACCCACCGCTTTCGCGAGCAAGCCCGCTCCCACATTTGATTTTCATCGGCTGGGCGACTTGCTCATGGCGATGGATGGCGCTTATAGTTCGGCGGTCGTCCATATGGCGACACGGGTTTGGCGACTCGGGTGAATGGTGCAAAAGCTTCTGCTTTTTTGCAGGTTCTTTTGCGTCCGCAATAGCTGCTTTCATGGTGGCTGTGCGCGGGAGACCTTCGGGTCTGCCGGTTCCATTCCCGGTTCGCCAACCTGCGTACAGCTGCCACCCAATTCGTTTGGCGACGAATAAGTGTGTAGCCCACCTCTACTTGAATGGGTTTTAAAACATGAACCGATACATGCCGCTCACCGGCCACGACAGCACCACCCCCTCCCTGCTCATCGACACCCAAGTCCCGCTGGACGTGCTCCACGACGCCGCCGTCTACCGCATCCGCGCGGTCACTCAAGTCATGGAAAACCTGGCGTTTCGCGAAGGCATGCAAACCGACACCCTTGTCCTCCAGGACTTCGCCCTGCTCTGCGCCATTCCGCTGCGAGATGGCTGTGATTTGCTGGATGTGATCAGTCGACGCTTACAGGCTTAAGCACCCGACGCAAAAAGGGCGACCCTAGGGTCGCCCTTTTATTTCGCCAACGCTTATGCCGCACTGAACAACTTATGCGGATCAATCACAAACTTCTTCGGCACGCCCGCATCAAACTCGCCGTACCCACGCGGGGCGTCATCCAGGCTGATGACTTCGACGCCGACGATATCGGCAATATGAATGCGGTCCCACATGATCGCCTGCATCAGTTGGCGGTTGTACTTCATCACCGGGGTTTGGCCGGTGTGGAAGCTGTGGGATTTAGCCCAGCCCAGACCGAAGCGGATGCTCAGGCTGCCCATTTTTGCGGCGGCGTCGACGGCGCCCGGGTCTTCGGTCACGTACAAGCCTGGAATACCGATTTTGCCTGCCACACGCACCACGCCCATCAGCGAGTTGAGCACGGTGGCCGGGGCTTCGGCCTTGGCGCCGTCATGCCCGTGGCCACGTGCTTCGAAGCCCACGCAGTCAACGGCGCAGTCCACTTCCGGCTCGCCCAGCAGGGCGGCGATCTGTTCGTGCAGCGGGGTGTCGGTGGACAGGTCGACCACTTCAAACCCTTGCGCCTTGGCGTGAGCCAGGCGGATGGAGTTGACGTCGCCGATGATCACCACCGCCGCGCCGAGCAGGCGGGCGGATGCCGCAGCGGCCAGGCCGACCGGGCCGGCACCTGCGATGTACACGGTACTGCCAGGGCCTACGCCGGCAGTGACGGCGCCGTGGTAACCCGTCGGGAGAATGTCGGAAAGGCAAGTCAGGTCGCGGATTTTCTCCATGGCCTTGTCGCGGTCCGGCAGTTTCAGCAGGTTGAAGTCGGCATACGGCACCAGCACGTATTCGGCCTGGCCACCGGTCCAATCGCCCATGTCGACGTAGCCATAGGCGCCACCGGCACGGGCCGGGTTGACGGTGAGGCACACGCCGGTGTGTTGTTCTTTGCACGAGCGGCAACGGCCGCACGCCACGTTGAATGGCACCGACACCAGGTCGCCGATTTTCAGGTTCTCGACGTCGCTGCCCTTCTCGATCACTTCGCCGGTGATTTCATGCCCCAGTACCAGGCCGGTCTGGGCAGTGGTGCGGCCGCGCACCATGTGTTGGTCGGAGCCGCAGATGTTGGTGGAGACCACGCGCAGGATGACGCCGTGCTCAATCTTCCTGCCACGGGGGTCCTGCATTTTGGGATAGTCGATTTTCTGTACTTCGACCTTGCCGTTGCCGAGATACACGACACCACGATTACCAGACATGCTTTCACCTCGCTGTTGTTTTTATGGAACCGCGTCGCCCAGGCAGGCAGCGCGTTTAAGTGCTCGGGTTACAGATGCTGTTTTTGCGTTGTTGCTGATGGCCCCTTCGCGAGCAAGCCCGCTCCCACATTCGACAGCATTTCAAATGTGGAACCCGGTCAAATGTGGGAGCGGGCTTGCTCGCGAAGGCGTCAGTCAAAGCACCACAGTCCTATTGGCATTGAGAAAAACCCGCCGCTCAATGTGGTACCCAACGGCCCGGGCCAGTGTCAGCCCTTCAATATCGCGCCCCTTGGCAATCAAGTCCTCGGGATAGTGGCTGTGGTCCACCACTTCCACGCCCTGGGCGATGATCGGGCCTTCATCCAGGTCGTTGTTGATGTAATGCGCCGTGGCGCCGACCAGTTTCACGCCCTTGTTGTAGGCCTGGTGGTACGGCTTGGCGCCCTTGAACCCCGGCAACAACGAGTGGTGGATGTTGATCGCCTTACCATCGAGCTTGCGGCACAGTTCCGGCGACAGCACTTGCATGTAGCGCGCAAGAATCACCAGCTCCGCACCGGTCTCTTCAATCACTTGCCACACCTGACGTTCCTGGGACGGTTTGTCGTTAGGGTCGAGGGGGAAATGGTAGTAGGGAATCTGGTGCCAGTCGGCCAACGGCTTCAAATCGGGATGGTTGGACACCACCGCGACCACGTCCATCGACAGTTGACCGATACGCTGGCGGTACAACAGGTCGTTCAGGCAGTGATCGGCCTTGGAGACCATGATCACCACTTTTGGCCGATAGTTCGGCGCCGTCAGCTCGAAGATCATCCCAAAGGCTTCGCCACGGGTGGCCAGGCCATCGCGGAAAGCCTGCTCGTCGAAACCGTCGGGTTGGCGAAACTCCACTCGAATAAAAAACCGGCCCGAGAGGCGGTCATCGAACGAATGGTGCTCGGTGACGTAGCAGCCCTGCTCGAACAGGTAGCGAGTGACCGCGTCCACCGTGCCGAGCACGCTGGGGCAGTCGGCAGTCAAAATCCATGTATCGGGTGCGCGGCTCATTGTGCGTGACTCCTTGATCGTTCCCACGCTCTGCGTGGGAATGCCGCCATGGACGCTCTGCGTCCGCTCTTGGGCCGCGGAGCGTCCCGGGATGCATTCCCACGCAGAGCGTGGGAACGAGCGTTATGCAACGACATTCAGGCCAAATTCGGCTGACGCGTCCTGCAGCCACAACCACCAGTAATCCGAGAAGCTGCGACGAATCAGCAGTTCCCAGGTGTCCTCGGCGGTGTGACGGATCACCAGTTGCGACTTGGCGAACACCGTGCCCACCGCCTTGCCCACCGGGAAATTGTTGGGGTGCACGTCGTAGCTGGTGGACTTCATCAGCACGTCGCGCACATTCGGGCCGCTGAGTTCGAGAATCTGCTGGCCGCCACTGACGTTGACGATCTGGATATGCAGGTCGCCCAGGGCGGCACGCAGGTTTTGCTCGGCAGCGAATTCTTCACCGCTTGGCACAACCAGCAGCCATTCATCCGGGCCGAGCCATTGCAGGCTGGTTTCGCCGTTGACGATCACCTGCAAAGCGCCGGGCAGTTCGATGCCCACGGCTTTGTGCACGCCGGCCGCGAAAGCTGCGTCATGGCCATCGCCACGAATCGTCAGGTGGCCGAGGAGTTTCTTTTCACGCACGGTCACACCGGCGTTCTTGCGACCCTTGCCGACCAGGCTGGCGAGGTCGGCATGGTGCAGCGACGACTCGGCCTTGGCGCCGGTGGTGGGGCGTTGTTGGTATACGTTGGCTGCTGTCATAAAGCACCTTTCCTGATTCTGTTGTGCGGCTACTGGCGTCTTCGCGAGCAAGCCCGCTCCCACAGGGGAATGCATTCCAAATGTGGGAGCGGGCTTGCTCGCGAAGGCCGCGCCTCGGTCTATCAGATGTTCTGGCGATCGCCTTTCGGGTCAAAGAACACCGAGGACACAATCTCTGCCTCGATCACGCTGCCATCCGCCTGCGGTGAGAACACTCGCTCACCCATGCGCTTCAAGCCGCCCTTGACCACCGCCATCGCAAACGAATAACCCAGCGAGTTGTGCGCGTAGCTTGAGGTCACGTGGCCGACCATCTTCATCGGGATCGACTGCTTGGGGTCGAACACCAACTGTGCGCCTTCCGGCAGCCATACAGTCGGGTCAATCGGCTTCAGGCCCACTAACTGCTTACGCTCTTCGCGCACGCAGTCTTCACGGTTCATCCCGCGCCAGCCGATCCACGAGAACGGTTTGGTACGGCCTACGCACCAGCCCATGTTCAGGTCGTCCGGGGTCATCGAGCCGTCGGTGTCCTGACCAACGATGATGAAGCCCTTCTCGGCGCGCAGTACGTGCATGGTTTCGGTGCCGTACGGGGTCAGGTTGTACTTCTTGCCCGCCTCGACGATCTGTTCCAGCACGCCCATGGCGTAGTCGGCCTGCACGTTGACTTCGTACGACAGCTCGCCGGTAAACGAGATACGGAACACCCGCGCCGGTACGCCGCCGACCAAGCCTTCTTTCCAGGTCATGAACGGGAAGCCGTCCTTGTCCAGGTCGATGTCGGTCACTTCGCTCAGCAGCTTGCGGCTGTTGGGGCCGGACAGGGTCATGGTCGCCCAATGGTCGGTGACCGAGGTGAAGTACACCTTGAGGTCTGGCCATTCGGTCTGCTGGTAGATTTCCAGCCACTGCAATACGCGCGCTGCGCCGCCGGTGGTGGTGGTCATCAAGAAATGGTTGTCGGCGAGGCAGGCGGTGACGCCGTCGTCGAAGACCATGCCGTCTTCCTTGCACATCAGGCCGTAGCGCGCCTTGCCCACATCGAGCTTGGTCCAGGCGTTGCTGTAGATGCGGTTGAGGAACTCACGGGCATCCGGGCCTTGAATATCGATCTTGCCGAGGGTCGACGCATCCAGCAGGCCGACGCTGTCGCGCACGGCCAGGCATTCGCGTTTCACCGCCGCGTGCAGGTCTTCACCGTTGCGCGGGAAGTACCAGGGGCGTTTCCACTGGCCGACGTCTTCAAACTCGGCGCCGTTTTTCACGTGCCAGGCTTGCAGCGCGGTATAGCGCACCGGTTCAAAGATGTGCCCACAGTGGCGGCCCGCGACGGCGCCGAAGGTGACCGGCGTGTAGTTCGGGCGGAACATGGTGGTGCCCATCTGCGGGATGGTCACGTTCAACGAGCGCGCGGCAATCGCCAGGCCGTTGACGTTACCCAGCTTGCCCTGGTCGGTGCCGAAACCCAGCGCGGTGTAGCGTTTGACGTGCTCGACCGACTCGAAACCTTCGCGGGTAGCCAGTTCGATGGCGGCGGCGGTCACGTCGTTTTGCAGGTCGACAAATTGCTTCGGCGCCCGGGCAGTAGCTTTTTCGTGAGGCACCTGGAACAGCGCCAGCGTCGGCTCTTCCAGGCGGCTCAAGGCTTTTGGCAGCGTGCCTTGCACGGGCGCGAAACCGGCTTCGCTGGCTGCGCGCACGCCGCCTTCAAAACCATCCGCCAGGGAATCACCTAGGCCGTAGACGCCGTTGATGCCACCGACGCACACGCGTTTTTGTGGGGCTTCGCCCGGTACAAAACCGAGGATGTCTTCACGCCAGGTCGGCTTGCCGCCCAAGTGCGAGGCCAAGTGAACAACCGGGCTGTAGCCGCCGGAGCTGGCCACCAGGTCGCAGTCCAGCCACTCGCCGGGGCTGGTGACTTTATGCGCTTTGACGTCGATCGCCGCCACGCGGGCGCCGGTCACGTGCTTGCTGCCACGGGCCTCGATCACAGCGCTGCCGGTGAGGATGCGAATGCCTTTGGCACGCGCCTCTTCAACCAATGCACCGCGTGGGTTATGGCGAGCATCGGCCACCGCGACAACCGCAAGGCCTGCATCAAACCAGTCCAATGCAACGCGGTAGGCGTGGTCGTTGTTGGTCGACAGCACCAATTTTTTGCCCGGTGCCACGCCGTAGCGACGCACGTAAGTGGAGACTGCGCCGGCGAGCATGTTGCCCGGCACGTCGTTGTTGCCGTACACCAGCGGGCGCTCGCACGCACCGGTCGCCAGCACCACACGCTTGGCGCGCACACGGTGGATGCGCTGGCGCACCACACCAATCGGCGCGCGGTCACCGAGGTGGTCGGTGAGGCGTTCGTGAATGGTCAGGAAGTTATGGTCGTGGTAACCGTTGACGGTGGCGCGAGGCAATAGCAGCACGTCCGGCAGCGCCTTGAGTTCAGCGATCACACTGGCGACCCACTCGGTGGCCGGCTTGCCGTCGAGGCTTTCGCGGGAGTCCAGCAAAGAGCCGCCGAATTCTTCCTGCTCGTCCGCGATGATCACTCGCGCACCGCTGCGCGCAGCCGCCAAAGCTGCCGCCAGACCGGCAGGGCCGGCGCCAACAATCAACACGTCGCAGTGACGGTTCATGTTGTCGTAGGTGTCCGGGTCGTTCTCGGTCGGCGAGCGACCAAGGCCTGCGGCCTTGCGGATGTACTTCTCGTAGGTCATCCAGAACGATTGCGGGTACATGAAGGTTTTGTAGTAGAAGCCCGGCGGCATCAGCTTGCCGCCGACCTTGCCGAGAATGCCCATCATGTCGTTGTTCACGCTCGGCCAGCCATTGGTGCTGGTGGCGACCAACCCTTGGTAGAGCGCCTGTTGCGTGGCGCGCACGTTGGGAATCTGGGTGGCTTCGGTGGCGCCGATTTGCAGCACCGCGTTCGGCTCCTCGGCACCGGCGGCAAAAATGCCGCGTGGGCGCGAGTATTTGAAGCTGCGACCGATGATGTCGACGCCGTTGGCCAGCAGGGCTGCGGCCAGGGTGTCACCTTCAAAGCCTTTGTAGCTCTGGCCGTTGAAGGTGAACGTCAGGACTTTATTACGGTCGATGCGGCCACCGTTGGACAGGCGATTGATCTGGCTCATACCTTCTCTCCAGAGGCCTTGGCGGTAAATTGCGGCTTCTCGCCGATCTTGTAGGTTTCAAGTATTTCGTAGGTCACGGTGTCGCGCGTGGCGTTGAAATACTGGCGGCAACCGGCAGCGTGAATCCACAGTTCGTGGTGCAGGCCACGGGGGTTGTCGCGAAAGAACATGTAGTCGCCCCACTCTTCATCGGTGCAGGCGTTCGGGTCCAGCGGGCGCGGGATGTGCGCTTGGCCGGACGCGTGGAATTCCTCTTCGGAGCGCAGTTCGCCACAGTGAGGACAGAAGATATGCAACATAGGGAATTTCTCCTGTTAGTGGGCGACGGCCGCAGCGCCGTGTTCATCGATCAACGCACCGTTGTGGAAACGGTCGATGGAAAAAGGCGCTGCCAATGGGTGCATTTCACCCTTGGCCAGGCTGGCGGCAAACACGTTGCCTGAGCCCGGCGTGGCCTTGAAGCCACCGGTGCCCCAACCGCAGTTGAAGAACATGTTCGGCACCGGGGTCTTGGAGATGATCGGGCAGGCGTCCGGCGTGGTGTCGACGATGCCGCCCCACTGACGGTTCATGCGCACGCGCGACAGCACCGGGAACATCTCGACGATGGCCTGGATGGTGTGTTCGATCACCGGGTACGAGCCGCGCTGGCCGTAGCCGTTGTAGCCGTCGATACCGGCACCGATCACCAGGTCGCCCTTGTCGGATTGGCTGATGTAGCCGTGCACGGCGTTGGACATGATCACGCTGTCGATAATCGGCTTGATCGGCTCCGACACCAACGCTTGCAGCGGGTGGGATTCGATCGGCAGGCGGAAACCGGCGAGCGACGCCATGTGCCCGGAGTTACCGGCCGTGACCACACCGACGCGCTTGGCGCCGATAAAGCCTTTGTTGGTTTCCACGCCGATGCACACACCGTTTTCCTTGCGGAAGCCGATCACTTCGGTCTGCTGGATCAAGTCCACGCCGAGGGCGTCAGCGGCGCGGGCAAAGCCCCAGGCCACGGCATCGTGACGGGCCACGCCGCCGCGACGTTGCACGGTGGCGCCAAGCACCGGGTAGCGCGTGTTTTTCGAGCAGTCGAGGTACGGGATTTCGTCGGCCACTTGTTTGGCGTTGAGCAGTTCGCCGTCCACGCCGTTGAGGCGGTTGGCGCTGACGCGGCGCTCGGAATCACGAATGTCTTGCAGGGTATGGCACAGGTTGTAGACGCCACGCTGGGAGAACATCACGTTGTAGTTCAGGTCCTGGGACAGGCCTTCCCACAGTTTCATTGCGTGTTCGTACAGGTGCGCCGACTCGTCCCACAGGTAGTTGGAACGCACGATGGTGGTGTTGCGCGCCGTGTTGCCGCCGCCCAACCAGCCTTTTTCGACCACGGCCACGTTGGTGATGCCGTGCTCTTTGGCCAGGTAATAGGCGGTCGCCAGACCATGCCCGCCACCGCCGACGATGACCACGTCGTAGACCTTTTTAGGGGTCGGCGTGCGCCACATCTTCTGCCAGTTTTCGTGGTGGCTGAGTGAGTGCTTGAAGAGGCCGAAGCCCGAGTAGCGTTGCATAGTCATTACTCCAAAACCGCGCTCAGCGATAAACCGGGAAATCAGCGCACAGGGCAGACACGTGCTTGGCCACGTTGGCCTCGACGTCGGCGTCGCCGAGGTTGTCGAGGATGTCGCAGATCCAGCCGGCCAGTTCGATGCACTGCGGCACTTTGAAACCACGCGTGGTCACCGCCGGCGTACCGATGCGCAGGCCCGAGGTCACGAACGGCGACTGCGGGTCATTCGGCACAGCGTTCTTGTTGACGGTGATGTGGGCGCGACCGAGGGCGGCGTCCGCCTCTTTGCCGGTGAGGCCCTGACGAATCAGGCTGACCAGGAACAGGTGGTTATCGGTACCGCCGGACACTACATCGTAGCCGCGTTTGATAAACACGCTGGCCATGGCCTGGGCGTTGTCGATCACTTGTTGCTGGTACGCCTTGAAACCTGGCTCCGCCGCTTCCTTGAAGCACACAGCCTTGCCGGCGATGACATGCATCAGCGGGCCGCCCTGGGCACCCGGGAACACCGCGGCGTTGAGTTTCTTTTCAATTTCTTCGTTGGCCTTGGCCAGGATCAAACCGCCACGTGGACCGCGCAGGGTCTTGTGGGTGGTGGTGGTGACCACGTCGGCGTAAGGCAGCGGGTTCGGGTACAAACCAGCGGCTACCAGGCCGGCGACGTGGGCCATGTCGACGAACAGCAGCGCGCCGACCTTGTCGGCAATCGCGCGAAAGCGTGGGAAATCCAGGGTTTTGGAGTAGGCGGAGAAACCGGCCACCACCATCTTCGGCTTGTGCTCGACCGCCAGGCGCTCAACTTCGTCGTAGTCGATCAGGCCGGTGTCGGTGTTGATGCCGTATTGCACCGCGTTGTACAGCTTGCCCGAGGACGACACTTTGGCGCCGTGGGTCAGGTGACCGCCGTGGGCCAGGCTCATGCCGAGGATGGTGTCGCCGGCGTTCAACAGGGCCAGGTACACCGCGCTGTTGGCGGACGAGCCGGAGTGCGGCTGCACGTTGGCGTAATCGGCGCCGAACAACTGCTTGGCGCGCTCAATGGCCAGGGCTTCAACCTTGTCCACGTGCTCGCAGCCACCGTAGTAGCGCTTGCCCGGGTAACCTTCGGCGTATTTGTTGGTGAGGCCGCTGCCTTGCGCTTCCATCACACGTTTGCTGGTGTAGTTCTCTGACGCGATCAGCTCGATATGATCTTCCTGACGCTGCTCCTCGGCATTCATTGCCGCCAGCAGTGCGTCGTCATATCCCTGGATCTGGTCTTTTTTGCTGAACATCGCGTCTCTCCCAGCCTTTCGTATTGTTAAGGCCCGTGCAGGGCCCTTTGATGCGATGGTAGGGCTGGCGCAGACAGGTCAAATGCCTACGGACGCCACGCAAAGGTGCGTTTACGACATTACATGAGCGACACGAAACAAATGTGGGAGCGGGCTTGCTCGCGAAGGCGGTGGATCAGCTTGCACACTTGCCTGCTGACACACCGCCTTCGCGGGCAAGCCCGCTCCCACAAGGGTTAGGCGATGATCTTGCGCACGAGTAGCAACATCAGGAAATGCAGTGGGTACAGGGCATACGCCCAACGGCGCATGGCCGGAGGCGAGACGTTTTTGGCCTGTCGCAACAAGACCAAACCGGCCAATGGCGCAATCAGGCAAGCGCCCAGCCCGAGCAGCGCAACGAGGCTGCCGTTATTGAGCAAAACCTGCCATTGGTTGGCAGCCACGCAGACCAAACCCGGTAACAAGCTGAAATACCATGGCCGACTGAACACCAACAGCATGGCCAACGGCAGCAGCACACCGAAAAAGCCGAACATCAGATGCGTGGTAAACACAGCCCCGACTGCAACGGCGATCAGCGCCAAACCTCGATCAAAAAACGTCTTTTGCTGCCATCCTCGGGCAACGAGCAGGCCCAGCGCCAAGGTCGGCAAGACGTTTAATGTATCGGCATCGTCGATAAACATTCGGTACGGCACTTCACTGACCGCACTGAACAGCAACAGCCACCCCAGGTAGCGCCACTGGCCGCTCACCGGTGCATGCCGGACCCGGTGCACATTGGCCGCAATCGCCAGGCAAAACCACGGAAACGCCAGCCGGCCTGGCACATACAGGCCATCGAGGCTCAAACCGACATAGCGCAGGTGATCCAGCACCATGCTCAGCAGCGCCAGCCACTTGAGCAAATCCAGCGCGCCATCCCGGACGCGTCCGACAGGAATCGTTTCAGTACCGTGCATAATTCCCCAGTGACTTTGCATTTACAGTGCGTGCGCACCCTGGACAATCTTGGTTACAGTGCGCACCAACATCGACCACAGGAATGGGCCATGACCGACAAGAGCCAACAATTCGCCAGCGACAACTATTCGGGCATCTGCCCGGAAGCCTGGGCCGCCATGGAACAAGCCAACCAGGGCCATCAACGCGCCTACGGCGATGATGAATGGACCCACCGCGCCGCCGACGGATTCCGTGATTTGTTCGAAACCGATTGCGAGGTGTTCTTCGCCTTCAACGGTACAGCCGCCAACTCCCTGGCACTGTCCTCGCTGTGCCAGAGCTACCATAGCGTGATTTGCTCGGAAACGGCCCACGTCGAAACCGACGAATGCGGCGCGCCGGAGTTTTTCTCCAACGGTTCCAAGCTCCTCACCGCTCGCACCGAAAACGGCAAGCTGACCCCGGAATCAATCCGCGAAATCGCCCTCAAGCGCCAGGACATTCACTACCCCAAACCCCGCGTGGTGACCCTCACCCAAGCCACTGAAGTCGGCAGCGTGTACACCCCGGAAGAAATCCGCGCGATCAGCGTCACCTGCAAGGAACTGGGCCTGAACCTGCACATGGACGGCGCGCGCTTCGCCAATGCCTGCGCGTTCCTCGGCTGCTCCCCGGCCGACCTGACCTGGAAAGCCGGTGTGGACGTGCTGTGCTTTGGCGGGACGAAAAACGGCATGGCGGTGGGTGAAGCGATCCTGTTCTTCAACCACACGCTGGCGGAAGACTTCGATTACCGCTGCAAACAGGCCGGCCAGCTGGCGTCGAAAATGCGCTTCCTCTCCGCACCGTGGGTGGGCTTGCTGGAAAACGACGCCTGGCTCAAACACGCACGCCACGCCAACCACTGCGCGCAGTTACTGAGCAGCCTGGTAGCGGATATTCCCGGCGTGGAATTGATGTTCCCGGTGCAGGCCAACGGCGTGTTCCTGCAACTCTCGGAGGCGGCCATCGAAGCGTTGACGGCCAAGGGCTGGCGCTTCTACACCTTCATCGGCAAAGGTGGCGCACGGTTCATGTGTGCGTGGGATACCGAGGAAGAACGCGTAAGAGAATTAGCCGCGGATATACGGGAAGTGATGAACGCTTAACGTAGGAGCAAAACCAGCGCGTACTGGCCGATTGCCGAGACTGTTTTTTGATATTTCTGACAGCAGCGAACCCCGCTTTCGTTGACTAGCCTCTTGGAACCCGGAAGGAAAAGGCCGCTGCAGCGGCCACCTTTCGGGATAACCCCCTGCCGAATAATCGGCTGGAAACGGACCTCCAGAAGAGAGCTAAAACCATGGAATATCAAAACAATGGCAACACCCTGCAAAGCGACGGCACTGCCAGCACCACGGTCATTGACTGGGATGAGTTCCGCAAATACGCCAAAGTCGGGGACACCATCCGCGAGCCGTCGAGGACACTGAGGATCTACGACAAAACCTATGAACTGACAGCCTCAGGCCAGCACTTTGTCATCCATATCTACGCCCAGTAACGGTTAAGTTGACTATTCCCTAGCCACTCAGCCACTGCTCGTTCCCACGCTGCGCGTGGGAACACCTGCTGGGACGCTCTCTGCGTCCACGCCACACCTCGTTTCGAGGACGAATAAACAGATGGGCAGAAGCCGCTACGTCATAACCGAACCCGAAAAACCGCATTTCCTAACATGCACGGTCATGGAGTGGCTACCGCTGTTTACTCGCGACTACCTCGTGAGCCATCTCCTGGATTGTTGGCGATATCAGCAAAAGCACCATGCGCTAAGCCTGTTTGGCTACGTCATTCTCGAAAACCACCTGCACTTCGTCGCCCAAGCGCCGGACCTATGCAAGTGCGTCAGTCAATTCAAATCCTTCACTGCTCGCACCATCATTGATGACCTGCAAAGCAAAGGTGCCGAGCGTGCATTGCAACGCCTGCGTTTCAGCAAACGAGCCCACAAGGCGGATCGGATTTATCAGCTTTGGCAGGAAGGCTCACATGCCGAATTGGTGTACAGCGAAACAGTGATGCGCCAAAAACTGGATTACATCCACTGCAACCCGGTAAAGCGAGGGTATGTAGATTTGCCCGAGCACTGGCGATACTCCAGCGCCCGCAATTACGCGGGCAGTGAGGGTTTAATAGACATACAACGCTGGTACTGATGATCGTTCCCACGCTCCGCGTCACAACGTGCACAGGTCGGGACGCGGAGCGTCCCAGGAGGCGTTACCACGCGGAGCGTGGGAACGATCTGATGCGGGAGATCGTGCCCACGCTCTGCGTGGGTATGCGGCCCGTGACGCTCTGCGTCACAACGTGCACAGGTCGGGACGCGGAGCGCCCCAGGAGGCGTTACCACGCGGAGCGTGGGAACGATCTGGTGCGGAGGATCGTCCCCACGCTCTGCGTGGGTATGCTGCCCGTGACGCTCCGCGTCACAACGTGCACAGGTCGGGACGCGGAGCGTCCCAGGAGGCGTTACCACGCGGAGCGTGGGAACGATCTGGTGCGGAGGATCGTCCCCACGCTCTGCGTGGGTATGCGGCCCGTGACGCTCTGCGTCACAACGTGCACAGGTCGTGACGCGGAGCGCCCCAGGAGGCGTTACCACGCGGAGCGTGGGAACGATCTGATGCGGGAGATCGTGCCCACGCTCTGCGTGGGTATGCTGCCCGTGACGCTCTGCGTCACAACGTGCACAGGTCGGGACGCGGAGCGTCCCAGGAGGCGTTACCACGCGGAGCGTGGGAACGATCTGGTGCGGGGGATCGTGCCCACGCTCTGCGTGGGTATGCTGCCCGTGACGCTCTGCGTCACAACGTGCACAGGTCGGGACGCGGAGCGCCCCAGGAGGCGTTACCACGCGGAGCGTGGGAACGATCTGGTGCGGAGGATCGTCCCCACGCTCTGCGTGGGTATGCGGCCCGTGACGCTCTGCGTCACAACGTGCACAGGTCGGGACGCGGAGCGTCCCAGGAGGCGTTACCACGCGGAGCGTGGGAACGATCTGGTGCGGGGGATCGTGCCCACGCTCTGCGTGGGTATGCTGCCCGTGACGCTCTGCGTCACAACGTGCACAGGTCGGGACGCGGAGCGTCCCAGGAGGCGTTACCACGCGGCGCGTGGGAACGATCTGGTGCGGGGTTAGAACTCGATGCGCACATCGCCCTTCGGTACGCTGCAGCACGACAGGATGTAACCCTCGGCTTCGTCTTCTTCGGTGATCCCGCCGTTGTGGTCCATCTCGACCTCCCCGCCCAGTTTCATCACCTTGCACGTGCCGCAAATACCCATGCCGCAGGCTTTCGGAATCAACAGGCCCAGCTTGGCCGCCGCCGCGTGCACCGTTTCGCCCGGCGCCACACGGATGCTTTTGCCGGAAGCGATGAATTCCACTTGATGCAGGTCTGCCAGGTCGATTTCCGGCGCATCGGCGGCTTGTTCGGCTTGCTCTACCGCATCGGCACGGGCTTCCGGTGGCGTGGCGCCGAAGGACTCCTCGTGGTAACGCGTCATGTCAAAACCAGACGCTTCCAACAGGCGCTTCACTGCGTTCATGTACGGCGTAGGGCCGCAGCAGAACACCTCACGCTCCAGGAAGTCGGGCGCCATCAGTTCGAGCATCTTGTGATTCAGGTAGCCGCGATAACCCGCCCAAGGCTCGCCCAGGCCGTGTTTCTCGCAGATCAGGTGCAGGCTGAAGTTGTCGATCCGCGACGCCATGTGTTCCAGCTCGCGGTGGTAAATGATGTCTTTGGGCGAGCGGGCACTGTGGATAAACGTCATATCGACGTTGGCGTTGGTGTCGTAATACCAGCGCGCCATGGACATCACCGGCGTAATCCCGACGCCGCCGCTGAGGTACAGGACTTTGGGGTTACTGAAGTCGATGGCATTGAACAGCCCGACCGGCCCGTGCACCGCCAACTCCTGGCCTTCATGCAGGGTGTCGTGCAACCAGTTGGAGACTTTACCGCCGGGTACGCGCTTGATCGTTACCGAAAAGCTGTAGGGCACCGACGGTGAACTGGAAATGGTGTAGGAACGCATGATCGGCTGGCCATCGATTTCCAGCTCCAGCGTGACGAACTGCCCCGGCTTGAAGAAGAACAGGATCGGCTGGTCGGCCATAAAGCAGAAGGTGCGCACGTCCCAGGTTTCCTGGATGACTTTGACGCAACGGACGATGTGCCGACCATTGGCCCAGGTCTGGGTCGTTACCGGATTCAGGAAGCTGTTGGACATGCTGTTCTCCACCGCCGATATTCGGCCTTATGGTGGCGATTCTGCGTAACGCGCGAATCACCCATTTACCTATCTGCGACATTCACATACTTATCGCGACCAGCCCCCATACCACGGGGGTTGCGCGTCGGGATCAGAGTGGGCCATGTCGCTCATGGATAAGGTTCTGGTGTTCGCCGGCCCCACACTCGCTCCCAACAACTACGCTTTCTTTACGCCTTGCATAGCACCAACCGTAGCCACTATTCGCCGGCCACACAGAATGGCCCTGAGGACACACACGATGGACGTCACCGCAACCTTAAGCTTGGGCGATCCGCTGGAACCCGCACGCAAGGCCACCGCGCAAATGCTGCAAGAGCGTGAGCGCACCTTTTCGCTGCCGCAGCCGTTTTACTCTGATGAGCGGCTGTTTGATATCGACATGCAGGAGATCTTCCAGAAAGAGTGGTTGATCGCCGGCATGACCTGCGAGATCCCCACCAAGGGCAACTACTTGACCCTGCAAGTGGGCAAGAACCCGATCATCGTGATCCGTGGCGCCGAGGGCGTGGTGCATGCGTTCCACAACGTGTGCCGCCACCGTGGTTCGCGCTTGTGCACCAGCGACAAAGGCAAAGTCGCCAAACTGGTCTGCCACTACCACCAATGGACCTACGAGCTGGACGGCCGCCTGCTGTTCGCCGGTACCGAGATGGGTGCCGACTTCGACATGAAGCAATACGGCCTCAAACCGGTGAACGTGAAGACCGCCGGCGGCTATATCTTCATCAGCCTGGCAGAGAATCCGCCGGCTATTGATGACTTCCTGTCGACGCTGAACCACTACATGGAACCGTACGACATGGAGAACACCAAGGTGGCGATTACCACCACCTTGTTTGAAAAAGCCAACTGGAAGCTGGTGCTGGAAAACAACCGCGAGTGCTACCACTGCAACGCGTCGCACCCGGAACTGCTGAAAACCCTGCTGGAATGGGACGACGTTACCGACCCGCGCGCCGACCAGGCCTTCAAGGACCACGTCGCCGCTTCGGCCGCGGCCTGGGACGCCGAGAAAATCCCTTACGCCCACGCCAGTTTCGGCCTGCGTAACCGTATCGTGCGCATGCCGCTGCTCAAAGGCACGGTGTCGATGACCCTGGACGGCAAGCAAGGCTGCAACAAGCTGATGGGCCGCATCAAGAACCCGGACCTGGGCTCGATGCGCATCCTGCACCTGCCGCACTCCTGGAACCACTGCATGGGCGACCACATCATCGTGTTCACCGTGTGGCCGATCAGTGCCCAGGAAACCATGGTCACCACCAAGTGGATCGTGCACAAGGACGCCGTGGAAGGTGTGGACTACGACGTCGAGCGCATGCGCCAGGTCTGGGACGCCACCAACGATCAGGACCGTCGCCTGGCCGAAGAAAACCAGCGCGGGATCAACTCCACGGCTTACCAACCCGGGCCGTATTCCAAAACGTATGAGTTCGGCGTGGTGAACTTTGTGGATTGGTACAGCGAACGGATGCTGAGCAACCTGGGGGCTGCGCCAGCGCCTTACCTCAAGGGCGTGGCCGTACACGAATAACCGCTACACCACAGATCAAAATGTGGAAGCGGGCTTGCTCGCGAATGCAGTGGATCAGCCAGCCTGTCTGGCGACTGACACACCGCCTTCGCGAGCAAGCCCGCGCCTACATCAGGTCTTCACACTGTTCAAGAAACGATCAACTCCCTCGCAGCCCTTTACCGCCAAGCCCTCCAGCCTTTGCCCAACAACTTATCCACAAAGCCACCCACAGCAATTGTGGGCAAGTGCGTCTGCCGGCTGAAAATAGCTGAAGAAAATCCGTGACTTATTCAATCAGTCCGGTTTCAACCCCACCTGATCATTTATTGATCAACCCTGTGAAAGCCACGAATGGCATGGCCTGTAGCAGTACGCGAACACCTTATCCACAGAAGCACCAACAGACTTTGGGGGCAACTTTGCCAGCGCTGTGGAAAACCGCGTGAAACCTTCATAAATCGGGGGTTTCAGGGTTTTGAGTCAGCAAACAGCCTGAATTGATCAATTATTGACCCCCCAAGTGAAAGCCTTTATTGACGTGGCCTGCAGCCGATAGCGAACATCTTATCCACAGAAGCGCCAACAGACTTTGGGGGCAAGTCGGTACCGGCGAAAAAACTTATTCATGGGAAAACCCCAGGAAAAACCGCTGGTTAGCTTGGTTGTTTTTCGTACAGAGGGCTGCAGGGCTTGATATACAGGGGGTGTGGACAGCCGCGAACAGGTTATCCACAGGTGGGTCAACAGGGATTGTGGGTAATCCTGCTTTCTGGGGGAGTCGGGCTTGCCAGCTCCCACGCAAGCCCACTCCCACAGGGCAATCAGCGCACGACGCCTTCTTCTATCAGTAACTTGAGAATGGCGTCTGCCCCCGCTTCAGGGCTAAGCCCCTTGAGCACCTGCCCACCGCCGCCGCTGGCTTTGGCCGTGGCCGCCTTCATGCGGTCCGCGCCACTTTTCGCCTTGATCACCTTGAGGCGCTTGGGCCGTGGCTTGGCGGGTTGCAGTACAGCGGCGGTGAATAACTCGTCGTGCTCAATCTCGACCTCATGGGCCGCCAGCTCCCCGCGTTGCGCAGGGCCATAAGCGCTTTGCCGGGGTTTGGGCGCGGCGTTATCCACAGTCGCCAGAAACGGCAGGCGCACTTTCAAACGCCGCCGCTGACCGCGCGGCAAGGCTTGCAGCACATGGGCCACGCCGCCGTCGATGGACTCCACCTGCGCCAGCCCGACAATCAGCGGCCAGCCCAATTGCTCGGCCAGCAGGAACGGCAACATGCCCGAGCCCTCGCCGGTTTCCGCCTGGGTGCCGGTGAGCACCACCTGGGCGCCGGCGTCGCGCAAATATTCACTGAGCACCGGCAACGCATCAGCGCCAGCCGGCTGTTCCAACACGTGCAATTGCGCCAAGCCCATGCCCAGGTAGCTGCGCAAGGTCGGTTCGTGGAGATTGCCGGCGTGCAACACCTGCAACTTATCCCCAGCCATTTGCAGGCCCAGCTCGACGGCACGCGCATCCTGCTCGGCACGGCGCGGGCGACCGGAGGTGGGGTGGGCACCGATGGAAACCAGGCTGATTACATTCGTCGTCATGGTCATGTCCCTAAGCTGCATCGCGCTTGGCGCCGTTGCGGTAAACCTGCACCGCATCGATCAAGGCTTGCAGAATCGCGGCGCTTTCGCCGATCACCGACAGGTCGGCACGCTTGATCATGTCGCAGCCCGGGTCGAGGTTGATGGCCACCACCTTGTCGCAGGCACCGATGCCTTGCAGGTGCTGGATCGCCCCGGAAATCCCCACAGCCACATACACCCGCGCGGTGACCCAGGTACCACTGGCGCCGACCTGGCGATCACGCGCCATAAAGCCGTCGTCCACCGCCACCCGCGAGGCGCCTTCGGTAGCACCGAGGGCGGCTGCAGTCTGGTGGAACAAGGCCCAGTCCTTCACGCCGTTACCGCCGGAGAAAATAAACTCCGCTTCGGCCATGGGAATCGCCGCCGGGTCGACTGCCACGGCGCCGAGGTCTTCGATCCGCGACAAGCTGCGCGCCAAGGCTGTGGATAACTCCACGGGCAACACTTCGTGGCGCGTGTCGCTGACCGGATCGGCACATTCGGCTGCGGCGAGAATCAGGCGTGGCAACGGTCGAGCCAAGTCCTCCTGGCCCGCACCGGCACGCCCGATGCACTCCTCACCTTTGATTTGCCAGACCCGCGTGGCGGGGCGCTCCTTGAGGCTCGCCGCAAAACGCCGGCCCAACTCGCCGCCGCCACTGCGACTGTCCGGCAGCAACCAATGACGCGGGTTGAACTGGTTATCCACAGCCCGCAGGCCCTGGACGCGTTGCTCCGGTGAATAACCGTCGAACGCGTGGCCTTCGAGCACCAGCAGGCGATCAACGCCCGCCGTCGCAAAAGCGTTTTCCTTGTGTTCGCCGAACACCACCGCCAGCACGGCGCCGTCGCTGCCGGCAAGTTGTCGGGCCAGGCCGAGCAGGTCGCGGTCGTGGCTGCTCAGGCGGCCGCCGACCATGTCGGGCACCACGTTGATGTAGAACGCCGGCGCCGGCACCTGGTGCAGCGGCAATTGTACTTCCGCCGCCGCCGTACGCTTGGCCGTCCCGCCCTGCTGGGCACCGCTGCGGTCAATACGCTTGAGGCCGTTGGGGCCGATAAAACCGACACCATGTACGTTTTTGCGGATGACGCCGTTAGGCCCCATCCAACTGTGTTGCTGTGGCTGCATCGCCGCATGCAGCGGATGCAGGCGGTTACGGGCGATCCATTCGGCCCGTGGATCGCGGCGGATAATGTCGCTCATCAATGCACCTCCGCAGGTTCACGCTTGATAGGGGCTTTCACCGGGGCGGTGTCTTCGAGCAAGGCGTCAGCGACCAGTTCGGCAATATCCTTGATCAATGGGCGCGGTTCGACGACGCCTTCGAGCATCGCCGTGCATTGCGGGCAGCCTACGGCCACCAGCTCGGCGCCGGTTTCGCGGATGTCTTCCATGCGCATATCCGGGATACGTTGCTTGCCGGGGATATCGGTGATGGGCGCACCGCCCCCGCCGCCACAGCAGCGCGAGCGGAAACCGGAGCGTTGCATCTCCTTGACCTCGATACCCAGCGCGCGCAGCACTTGGCGCGGCGCCTCGTATTCGCCGTTGTAGCGGCCGAGGTAGCACGGGTCGTGATAAGTCACGCTATTGCCCTTGTGCTGCCCCAGGTTCAACGCACCTTCGCCGATCAGCTCGGCCATGAACGTGCTGTGGTGCTGCACCAGGTAGTTGCCGTTGAAGGCGCCGTATTCGTTTTTCAGCACATGGAAACTGTGCGGGTCGCAGGTGACGATGCGTTTGAAGCTGTACTTGGCCAGGGTCTGGATATTGCGCGCCGCCAGCAGCTGGAAAGTCGCCTCGTCCCCCAGACGCCGCGCCACATCACCGCTGTCGCGCTCCTCCAGGCCCAACACCGCAAAGTCGACGTTGGCCGCTTTCAGCACCTTGACGAAGGCCCGCAGGGTGCGCTGATTACGCATGTCGAAGGCACCGTCGCCCACCCAGAACAACACCTCGGTGCTGCCTGTGTCGCTGAGCAGCGGCAGGTTCAAATCCGCCGCCCAGTTCAGGCGACCACCCGGTGCGAAGCCGCCGGGGTTATCAGTGGCGATCAGGTTTTCGAGGACTTCGGCGCCCTTGTTCGGCGTGGCGCCTTTTTCCAGAGTGAGATGGCGGCGCATGTCGACGATCGCATCCACGTGCTCGATCATCATCGGGCACTCTTCCACACAGGCCCGGCAGGTGGTGCACGACCACAGGGTCTCGGCGTCCACCAGGCCGTTGACGATTGGCTGATGCGGGTTGCCGCTGTGTGCGCCAATCGGCTTGCCTGGATACGGGCTGCCGGCAAAATTGGCATCGGTGCCGCCGGCCAGGCCAACCACCATGTCCTGGATCAGCTTCTTCGGGTTCAACGGCTGGCCGGCCGCAAAGGCCGGGCACGCGGCCTCGCACTTGCCGCATTGCACGCAGGCGTCGAAGCCGAGCAGCTGGTTCCAGGTGAAATCCTTGGGTTTTTCCACGCCCAGTGGCGCGGTTTTATCGCTCAAGTCCAGCGGCTTCAAACCGGTGGAGCGGCCGCCACCAAAGCGTTCGGCGCGGCGGTGCCAGGCCAGGTGCAGCGCGCCGGCGAAGGCGTGCTTCATCGGGCCGCCCCACGTCATGCCGAAGAACATCTCGGACACGCCCCACAACACGCCGACGCCGAGCAGTGCCGCGAGCAGCCAGCCGCCGAAGTCAGCCGGCAGAACCCCGGCCACCGGCAAGGTCACCAGGAAGAAGCTCACCGAGAATGCCATCAGGCTTTTCGGCAGGCGCATCCACGGGCCTTTCGACAGGCGTGACGGCGGATTGCGCCGACGCAGGTAGACGAACGTGGCGCCGACAAACATCAGCACCGAGGCGAGCAACAACGCGTAGCCGAGGATGCGGTTATGCAGGCCGAAGCCGTGAACCAGAATCGCCAACAGCGCCGACAGTACGAAGCCCAGGGCTGTGGCGACGTGGGTGTTGGCGATGTATTTGTCGCGGGCGACCACGTGGTGCAGGTCGACCATGTAGCGCTTGGGCATGGCCAAAAGGCCGCCGAGCAAGTCGACCCTGGAGGCGCGGCCACGGCGCCACATGTTCACCCGGCGCAATGCGCCGAGGACGGCAAGGCCCAGGGCGGCAAACAAGAGAATAGGCAGCAAGGTGTTCAACATGGTGAAGCTCCCAAAGACCACACCGGTCTACTGTGAGACCGACCTTAATGTGGGAGGGGGCTTGCTCCCGATGGCGGACTGTCAGTTCCTCTATCGGTAGCTGACCCACCGCTATCGGGAGCAAGCCCCCTCCCACACTTGACCGAGTACACAGTGGCTCAGTGTCGGGTCAGAAATCCTTGCACAAGCGCAGGGCGTCATAGATGGCGGCGTGGGTATTACGCTGGGCCACACAGTCACCGATGCGGAACAGCAAGTAGCCGTCACCCGCCTCGCTCAAGCACGGCTGCGGCTTGATCGCGAACAAGGCTTCGACGTCAATCTGGCCCTTGTTGCGCGAACCTTCCTTGAGCCCGTAGTAGATGGCTTCGTCCGGGCGCACACCGTTCTCGACCACCACTTGGTCAACCACGCGTTCTTCCTTGGCGCCGGTGTATTCGTTCTCCAGCACCGCCACCAGCTTGTCGCCCTCGCGGTAAACCTTTTCCAGCATCATGTCGCCGGTCATGATCACTTCTTTGGGGTACATGCTGCGGTAATAAGTCGGGAATGACGTACCGCCAATCGCCACGCCAGGCTTGATGTCGTCGGTGACGATTTCCACCTGGCTGCCCTTGTCGGCGAGGAAGTCGGCCACCGACATGCCGGTGAATTCGCAAATGGTGTCGTACACCAGCACGTTCTTGCCCGGCGCGACTTTGCCGTCGAGCACGTCCCAGCTGCTCACCACCAGGCCCTCAGCGGCGCCCCAGTGTTCGTTCTGCTCGATAAACGGATGCCCGCCGACGGCCAGCACCACGATGTCAGGCCGCAGATCGAGGATGGTCTCGGCATCCGCCGCCACGCCGAGGCGCAGGTCGACTTTCAAGCGCGCCAATTCCAGCTGGAACCAACGGGTGATGCCGGCGATCTGGTCGCGCTGCGGGGCTTTGGAGGCCGTGGTGATTTGCCCGCCGATAAACTCTTTCTTCTCGAACAGGGTTACGTCGTGGCCACGCTCGGCCGCTACCCGCGCGGCTTCCATCCCGGCCGGGCCGGCACCGACCACCACGACTTTGCGTTTGGCCCCGGTGGATTTCTCGATGATGTGCGGCACGCCCATGTATTCACGGGAGGTCGCGGCATTCTGGATGCACAACACATCCAGGCCCTGATATTGGCGGTCGATGCAGTAGTTGGCGCCGACGCACTGTTTGATCTGGTCGATCTGGCCCATTTTGATCTTGGCGATCAGGTGCGGGTCGGCGATGTGCGCACGGGTCATGCCGACCATGTCCACATAACCACCTTCCAGAATGCGCGTAGCCTGGTTCGGGTCCTTGATGTTCTGCGCGTGCAGCACGGGAACCTTGACCACTTCCTTGATACCGGCCGCCAGGTGCAGGAACGGCTCCGGCGGGTAACTCATGTTGGGGATCACGTTGGCCAGGGTATTGTGGGTATCGCAACCCGAACCCACCACGCCAATAAAGTCGAGCATGCCGGTGTCGTCGTAATACTTGGCGATCTGCTTCATGTCCTCGTGGGACAGGCCGTCCGGGTGGAACTCGTCGCCACACAGGCGCATGCCCACACAGAAGTCGTCACCGACCTCGGCGCGCACGGCTTTGAGCACTTCCAGGCCGAACTTCATGCGGCCCTCGAAAGTGCCGCCCCATTCGTCGGTACGCTTGTTGACCCGTGGGCTCCAGAACTGGTCGATCATGTGCTGGTGCACGGCGGACAGTTCCACACCGTCCAGGCCACCGGCCTTGGCGCGTTTGGCGGCGCTGGCGTAGTTGCCGATCACGCGCCAGATTTCTTCCGGTTCGATGGTCTTGCAGGTAGCACGGTGCACCGGCTCACGCACGCCGGACGGCGACATCAGGGTCGGCCAGTTGAAGCCGTCCCAGCGTGAGCGACGGCCCATGTGGGTAATCTGGATCATGATCTTGGCGCCATGCTTGTGCATGGCATCGGCCAGGTTCTGGAAATGCGGGATGATGCGGTCGGTGGACAGGTTCACCGAACTCCACCATTCCTGCGGGCTGTCGATGGCCACCACCGAGGAGCCGCCACAGATCGCCAGGCCGATACCGCCCTTGGCTTTCTCTTCGTAATACTTCACATAGCGGTCGGTGGTCATGCCGCCGTCGGTGGCATACACCTCGGCGTGGGCGGTACTGAGCACGCGGTTGCGGATGGTCAGTTTGCCGATCTGGATCGGCGCAAACATTGCTTCGAAAGCCATGGCAGGGTCCTCGACTTACAACGGCTTGACGGTGAACAGCCCGTCGTCGTGGCCTTCTTCGGAGCCACCGTAGACTTGTTCGGCTACCGTGCGGATTTTGCTGCCGCGCGCTTGCAGAATCTGGTCCATGGCGCCGGCGAACCAACCCGTGAACATGTAGTCGACCTTGCGCCCGACCTTGCCGTACACGTAGACGAATGCCGAGTGTTCGAGCTTGACGCTGGCAGTGCCTTTGTCGAGGTCGATGTCCTGGATCTTGAACAGGCCCCAGCCGCGTTGCGACAGGCGTTTCATGTAGTGCTCGAACACTGCAACGCCTTCCAGGCCGTGGCATTCAGCTTCTTTTTCACACCAGTGCCAGGCGGATTTGTAGCCGGCCTTGTAGAGGATTTCGGCGTAGGCGTCAGCGCCCAGTACTTCTTCGATACCGATGTGGTTATTGACGAAGAAATGGCGCGGCACGTACAGCATCGGCAGAGCATCGGAGGTCCAGACACCGGTTTCGCTGTCGACTTCGATTGGCAATTGCGGGGCGATCTTGGCCATGGAAACTTGACTCCAAACAATTCGTTTTGATGCCCGCTGCGCGACTGGCAACGGGCTGGGATTAGGAGAGCGGTGGCTTATTCGCCCCAGACGTCTTTGAGGACATTGACCCAGTTTTCGCCCATGATCTTGCGCACCACGCGCTCGCTGTGGCCGCGCTTGAGCAGGGTCTCGGTGAGGTTAGGGAACTCGCCCACGGTGCGGATGCCCAGCGGGTTGATGATCTTGCCGAAGCTGGTCAGGCGGCGGGCGTAACCCTTGTCGTGGGTCAGCATTTCGAAGAAATCCTGGCCATGGCCCTGGGTGAAGTCGGTGCCGATACCGATGGCGTCTTCACCGACGATGTTCATGGTGTATTCGATGGCTTCGGCGTAGTCGTCGATGGTCGAATCAATGCCCTTGGCCAGGAACGGCGCAAACATGGTCACGCCGACAAAACCGCCATGGTCGGCAATGAACTTCAGCTCTTCATCGGACTTGTTGCGCGGGTGCTCTTTGAGGCCCGACGGCAGACAGTGGGAGTAGCACACTGGTTTTTTCGATTCGAGGATGACTTCTTCGGAAGTCTTGGAGCCGACGTGGGACAGGTCGCACATGATGCCGACGCGGTTCATCTCGGCAACGATCTCACGGCCGAAACCCGACAGGCCGCCGTCGCGTTCGTAGCAGCCAGTGCCGACGAGGTTCTGGGTGTTGTAGCACATCTGCACCACACCGACGCCGAGCTGCTTGAAGATCTCGACGTAGCCCAGTTGGTCTTCAAACGCATGGGCGTTCTGGAAGCCGAAGATGATGCCGGTCTTGCCCTGTTCCTTGGCTTTGCGGATGTCGGCGGTGGTTTTCACCGGGATCACCAAATCGCTGTTCTCACGAATCAGGGTCTGGCTGGCCACAATGTTATTGATCGTGGCCTGGAACCCTTCCCACACCGACACGGTGCAGTTGGCGGCGGTCAGGCCACCTTTGCGCATGTCCTCGAACAGGTCGCGATTCCACTTGGCGATAATCAGCCCGTCGATAACGATGCTGTCGGCGTGCAATTCGGCTGGGCTCATCAGGCGTCCCCTTATTGGCGATTCATGCGCCGAATCGTCTGCCGGCGCTTTGGGGCCAGCATATGCCCAGGGGCAACCCGAGCCGGGTGCAAAAACGACAGGGGAATTGCCGAAAGCGTCAATCCACGACAAAGGCCTACATGACACGTCTGACTGACGACTGTTCTTTGTCTTACGCTTGAGCCAGAATTCCGCATCACCTGATATGAGACGGCGCAATGAAATCGATTTTCCTGGCTTTGGCACTCATCGCAACCGGCGTCCATGCGGCCGAAGACACCGACAGCACGCCGTGCGATGGCATCGAGAACGACAAGCAAACCCTGGAATGCGCGACTTTCAACAAAACCACCGCCGAGCAATTGCTCAAGGATAACTACCAAGGCCTGCTGGAACGCATGGGTTCGACCTATGGCAGCAACAAGTCACAACTGGCCGACATTACCGCTCGTCTGAAGGATGCCCAGCAGAAGTGGGAAAAACTGCGTGATGCCGATTGCGCCGTGGACACCTTCCCAGCGGTGAACGGCAGCAAGGACTATGCGATTCAGCAGAATGATTGCCTGGCGCGGATGAGTGATGAGCGGTCGGAGTTTTTGGAGTCGATTGGCCAGGAATAAGCCAGATTCAAAGCTTCCAGGATTATTGAAAAGGAATTCACATGTATTACCCACGCGAAGCGCAGAGGGATTTCCTCTACACGCGCGCCGCCCTGCTGTTTTTGGCCATGCTGATACTGTCGCTGATGCTGAGCTTGTCAGTGAGCCGGGGTGCTCCTTTTGCACTGATAAAGGCGGCGCCCATCGAAACCATCGGGCACATCACCCAACTGGAAAGCCTCAGCGCCTGGGCCTCAAGCACCAACGTGTATTACGCCTTCGACCATGAAGGCCAACGCATCGAAGGCATGGTGAACAACAGCAGCTACATCGACGACCCTGGCTACGAAGTGGGCAGCCCGGTCCCCGTGGTGTACTCAAAATGGTTTCCAACGGTGCATAACATCAAGGCGAACCTTAAATCGAGTTCGCCTAACTTCTACATCATGAGCGTAAGCGTCGGCTTGGTGATGGTGTTCGCGATACTGATGTTCTGGACGGCACATCAGATCTATCAACATCAAGAAGAAGACCGGCATTACTGATACTCGCCACTCAGCCTCCACTTTATTTAATAGGCCATTGCATGACTATTTGCGGCATCGAAATCAAGGGCAGCGAAGCCATCATCGCCGTCGCCTCCCTGGAGAATCAGGCGCTGACCCACGTCGCCCTGGCCACCAAGAAAATCGCCCTGGAAGACGACGACGAGGCCGCCAACGTCAAAGCCTTCGCCGCCCAGCTGAAGGCATTCGTGCAGGCAAATGCCATCACCCGCATCGCGATCAAGAAGCGCAGCAAGAAAGGCGAATTCGCCGGTGGCCCGACCACCTTCAAGATTGAAGGGGTGTTTCAATTGCTGGACGGGGTTGAGGTGACGTTGCTATCGCCGCAGACCATTAATGCGCAGAACAAGAAGCACGATTTTGAGCTACCGGCGTCGCTGAACAAGTATCAGCATGAGGCCTACAAGGCAGCGTGTTCGGCACTGGTAAAGAAATAAGCCACACCACACATCAGTGTGGGAGCGGGCTTGCTCGCGAATGCGGTGTGTCAGTAACAGATGTGCCTACTGATACACCGCATTCGCGAGCAAGCCCGCTCCCACCTTTGATTTAGGGTGTCTTCAGTTCGGTGTACGGTTTTTGTACAGCAGCCAATCACCAAAGGATTTGTCTTCCAGGGCATACCCGCCCCGGCTCGACTTCCACACCAGCTCTTTGTCGCGCAGGGCATCGATACAGGCCTGAATCGTCTGGGTGCCCGGCACCACGTCGCTGCCCATGCCCTCCAGGGCTTTGCTGACGGCCGTGAGGGTGCTGTCCGTGAAGGGCGCGAAGGGCTCGTTGGCGCGCGATCGCGCCACCATCACTTCCAGCACGGCACGCTGGGGGATGGTGAGGTTGTTCCAGGCGCTTTCGAATTCAGTCCATACCCCCGCGCGCAATAGTTCGGCACGGCTGTGCAGCAGCTGGCCCAAATTGCTGGCCTCGCCCAATTCCAGCGCCACTTCACCGATGATGGTGCGCAGCATCTCGGGACGATGACCGACCAACTCAAACGCCTCATCAATGTCGACAGCGCTGAATTGATTGCTGTCGGCCAGGTGCGCATTGAGGTGTGCGGTGTAAGCCTGGGTGAACGCTTTGCCGAGCAAGGGGAACGGCGTGATGCTGGAGCCGAAAAACGGCTGACTTTTGCCCAACACCAAATGCGCAAGCTTGTCGCGATTGGAACCGGTGAACACCAGGTGCAAGCCGCTCCCCTCCTCGTCACGGCCCTGGTTGAGCTGATCCCGGGCAGCCTTCAACGCAAACATCGCGTTGATCCCTGACTCGCTGGTCAATGCGTGCTGCGCTTCGTCAATCACCAGGACCACGGGTTTTTCGGCAGCACTGTGGAGCAATTCCAACGCTTGGGTCAGCGTCGCACCGACTGGCAGCTGTGGCTTGGTAAAGTCCCAGGACAGGGTACGCAGAAAACTTAGTTTTTCGATTCCAAGGTTCTTGGCCAGTTTGCGAATGCCCTTCTCATAGGGCACCAGAGCAGCGGCAATTGCGCCGGCGATCAGCTCTGCCGGATCTTTGTCTTTGTCGGCCCAGAGGTCGACATACACCGCCAGCCAACCCCGGAGCTGGCACTCCGGGATCAGGTCTTCGCGCAAAAAGGTGCTTTTGCCGGTGCGCCGAGGCGCCGCCAGGAACAGGCCCGAGGTGAAATCCTGGATCCCGGCCCCCACCAAACCGTCGGCAATGCTACTTGCCAGTGTGGGGCGGCGGAACACGAAGCCGCTGTGCTTGGACATGGTTTTATACTCAATTATTTAAGCAACTATAAATTATAGCCATGAGTATAATTGACTATAATTGCCGATCAAACCACCTCCCGTCGCCGATCTTCCCGCGGGCACTTGGCAAACCGCGCCCGATAGCTGCGCGTGAAGTACGACGGCGACTCAAACCCGCACGCAATACTCACCTCCAGCACGCTCATATCGCTCTGGCGCAGCAGTTGCCGGGCTTTTTCCAGGCGTAAGCCCAAATAGAAGTTGCTCGGTGTGTCATTCAAATGCAGGCGAAACAGCCGCTCCAACTGCCGCCGCGTCACTTTGATTGCTTCCGCCAGCGCCAAGGTGCTCAGCGGCGGTTCGGTGTGTTGCTCCATCTCGCCAATCACCTGCACCAACTTCTTGTTGTTGATGCCGTAGCGCGTGGCGATCTGCATGCGTTGGTGGTCTTTGCGTGGGCGGATGCGGCCGAGCACGAATTGTTCGGACACCTGGATCGCCAGGTCGGGCCCGTGAGCCTGGGCGATCAGGTCGAGCATCAGGTCGATGGACGCAGTGCCGCCGGCGCAGGTGATGCGGCGACGGTCGATCTCGAACAGCTCCTGGGTCACGGTGAGCTGGGGATAAGATTCCTTGAACGCATCAATGGCTTCCCAGTGCAGCGTCAGGCGGTGGCCGTCGAGCAAACCGGCTTCGGCGAGCACGCAGGCACCGGTGTCGATGGCGCCAAGGGTGACGCCTTCGTGGTCGAGGCGGCGCAGCCAGTGTTCCAGTGCCGGCGTGGCGAACTGCAGCGGCTCGAAACCGGCCACCACCAGCAGGGTCGCGCCCTTTTTCAGCGGCTCCAGCGCAGCGTCGGCGTTGACCGACATGCCATTGCTCGCCAGCACCGCGCCGCCGTCGGCACTCAATACGTGCCAGCGATACAGCTCGCCGCGAAAACGATTGGCGACCCGCAGCGGTTCGAGCGCAGAAATAAAGCCGATGGCAGAGAAGCCCGGCATCAGCAGAAAGTAGAAATCCTGGGACATGGTGCGCTCTCGTAGGACGGACAGCGTGCTCACTGTGATACGCCAGTTCAATCGGTCATTCAAGGGGGCAGGTCGCTGCAGTGCAAGAGCGAGTCGCCGCCGTGCGTTTTGTCGCCCCGCAAGCTGCGTAACGTGATCCCACGGCGCACAAAGACGCCGGAACCCACAATAACAACCTGCCGAGGGAACCACCATGAACCGACTGATCAGCCGCTGCGTGCTCGCATTCAGCGCCAGCGCCATTTTGAGCACCAACGTCATGGCCGCCGATGCGGCTTCTTGCCAGAACGTGCGCATGGGCGTGGTGAACTGGACCGACGTAATCGCCACCAGCGCCATGACCCAAGTGTTGCTCGACGGCCTCGGCTACAAGACCAAACAAACCAGCGCCTCCCAGCAAATCATCTTCGCCGGTATCCGCGACCAGCGCCTGGACCTGTTCCTGGGTTACTGGAACCCGCTGATGACCCAGACCATCACCCCGTTCGTCGACGCCAAGCAGGTCAAGGTCCTTGAAAAACCCAGCCTGGAAGACGCCCGCGCGACCCTGGCGGTGCCGACCTACCTGGCGGACAAGGGCCTGAAAACTTTCGCTGACATCGCCAAGTTCGAAAAAGAACTGGGCGGCAAGATCTACGGCATCGAGCCGGGCTCGGGTGCCAACACCCAGATCAAGGCGATGATTGCCAAGAACCAGTTCGGCCTGGGCAAGTTCCAACTGGTGGAGTCCAGTGAGGCCGGCATGCTCGCCGCCGTAGACCGCGCCGTGCGCCGCAAGGAAGCCGTGGTGTTCTTCGGCTGGGCGCCACACCCGATGAACGTCAACGTCGCGATGACGTACCTCACCGGCAGCGACGACGCCCTGGGCCCGAACGAAGGCATGGCCACCGTATGGAGCGTCACTTCGCCGACCTACGCCGAACAGTGCCCCAACATCCACAAGCTGCTGACCAACCTGACCTTCACTGCCGCCGACGAGAGCCGAATGATGCAGCCGTTGCTGGATCACAAGGACGCGTTCGAGTCCGCCAAGCAGTGGCTCAAGGATCACCCGCAAGACCAGCAACGCTGGCTCGAAGGGGTGACGACCTTCGACGGCAAACCGGCCGCCGCCAACCTGCAATTGAGCAGCCAATAACCTGATTCGAATCACCGTATCGCAGCCGCGCCTGGCTGCGAACGGCATCACTACGCCCGCCTGTAAGGAACCTGCCTCATGAACCACGACGTCATCATCACCTGCGCACTCACCGGTGCTGGCGACACGACCGCCAGAAGCCCGCACGTGCCGGTCACCCCCAAACAAATCGCTGCGGCCGCCGTGGAAGCCGCCAAGGCCGGCGCGACCGTCGTGCATTGCCACGTGCGTGACCCGCAGACCGGCAAATTCAGCCGCGACGTCGCCCTGTACCGCGAAGTGATGGAGCGCATCCGCGAGGCCGACATCGACATCATCGTCAACCTCACCGCCGGCATGGGCGGCGACCTCGAAATCGGCGGCGGCGAGCACCCGATGGAGTTCGGCCCCAACACCGACCTGGTCGGCCCGCTGACTCGCCTGGCGCACGTCGAGGCGTTGCTGCCGGAAATCTGCACCCTGGACTGCGGCACCCTGAACTTCGGCGATGGCGACACCATTTACGTGTCTACCCCGGCGCAACTGCGTGCCGGCGCCAAGCGTATTCAAGCGCTGGGCGTAAAAGCCGAGCTGGAAATTTTCGACACCGGCCACCTGTGGTTCGCCAAGCAGATGATCAAGGAAGGCCTGCTCGACAACCCGTTGTTCCAGCTGTGCCTGGGTATCCCATGGGGCGCACCGGCTGACACCACCACCATGAAAGCCATGGTCGACAACTTGCCGGCCGATGCGGTGTGGGCCGGCTTCGGGATCGGCCGCATGCAAATGCCGATGGCGGCGCAAGCCGTGCTGCTGGGCGGCAACGTGCGGGTCGGCCTGGAAGACAACCTGTGGCTGGACAAAGGCGTGCTCGCCACCAATGGCCAACTGGTGGAACGCGCCAGTGAAATCCTCAGCCGCCTCGGTGCGCGGGTCATGACCCCGGCTGAAGGCCGCGTGAAGATGGGCCTGACCAAACGCGGCTAGACACGCAACAGGACTCACTGCCGAAACCGAATCAAAGGTGGCAGCGGGCTTGCTCGCGAAGGCGGCGAATCAGCCACCGAATGCATCAACTGACACAGCGCATTCGCGAGCAAGCCCGCGCCCACATTTTGAACCGGTTGCCAAAACAGAATTTGCGAATATTTTTAGGAATTTGCCATGCGTTTTATCACTGAGATCAAAACCTTCGCCGCCCTCGGCAGCGGCGTTATCGGCAGCGGTTGGGTGTCCCGCGCCCTGGCCCACGGCCTGGACGTGGTCGCCTGGGACCCGGCGCCCGGCGCTGAAGCCGCCCTGCGCAAGCGTGTCGCCAATGCCTGGGGCGCGCTGGAGAAACACGGCCTGGCAGCCGGTGCATCCCAGGACCGCTTGCGCTTCGTCGCGACCATCGAAGAGTGCGTGAAAGACGCAGACTTCATCCAGGAAAGTGCCCCGGAGCGCCTGGAGTTGAAGCTGGAACTGCACAGCAAGATCAGCGCAGCGGCCAAGCCGAATGCGTTGATTGGCTCGAGCACCTCGGGCCTGCTACCGAGTGAATTCTACGAAGGCTCGACCCACCCGGAGCGCTGCGTGGTCGGTCACCCGTTCAACCCGGTTTACCTGCTGCCGCTGGTGGAAGTGGTGGGCGGCAAGCACACCGCACCGGAGGCTGTTCAAGCGGCGATCAAGGTGTACGAATCCCTCGGCATGCGCCCGTTACATGTGCGCAAGGAAGTACCGGGCTTTATCGCTGACCGCCTACTCGAAGCGCTGTGGCGTGAAGCGTTGCACCTGGTGAATGACGGCGTGGCGACGACGGGCGAGATCGACGACGCGATCCGGTTTGGCGCCGGTTTGCGCTGGTCGTTCATGGGCACCTTCCTGACTTACACCCTCGCAGGTGGCGATGCCGGCATGCGGCATTTCATGGCGCAGTTCGGCCCGGCGTTGCAGTTGCCGTGGACGTACTTGCCGGCGCCGGAATTGACCGACAAGTTGATTGACGATGTGGTGGATGGCACCCGCGAGCAGTTGGGCACGCACAGCATTTCGGCGCTGGAGCGCTATCGTGATGATTGCCTGTTGGCGGTGCTTGAAGCGGTAAAAACCACCAAAGCCAAACACGGTATGAGCTTCGCTGAGTAACTAATGTGGGAGCGGGCTTGCTCGCGAATGCGGTGGATCAGTACCGAATGCATCAACTGACACACCGCATTCGCGAGCAAGCCCGCTCCCACATTTTTGACCGATTACATTTTCGGATTACACGCCATGCCTGCACTGACTGCTTACACCACAAAAATCCAACCCGACTGGGTGGATTACAACGGCCACCTGCGCGATGCGTTCTACCTGCTGATTTTCAGTTACGCCACCGACGCACTGATGGACACCTTGGGGCTGGACAGCGAAAACCGCGAAGCCAGCGGCCACTCGCTGTTCACCCTGGAGCTGCACCTCAACTATCTGCACGAGGTAAAACTCGGTGCCGAAGTGGAGGTGCACACTCAGCTCATCGCCCACGATGCCAAGCGCCTGCACCTCTATCACAGCCTGCACCTGGTGGGCGGTGAGAAGGAACTGGCAGGCAACGAACAGATGTTGCTGCACGTCGATCTCGCCGGCCCGCATGCGGCGCCGTTCACCGAAGCGACCCTGGAAAAACTCATCGCCATCAGCGCTGAGCAGGCCGACCTGCCACGGCCCGCCCTCCTCGGCCGGGTGATTGGACTGCCACCCAAAAAACCATAAGGAATCGCCATGCCAACCGCCGCCGCTGTTGCCGATTTTCGTACTTACCCGCTGATCAGTGAGCTCGCCGATGCGCGGGTGCTGGACGATCAGATTCGCGTGCAATGGGCCGACGGGCGGCTGAGCCCGTTTCATCATCAGTGGCTGCGGGACAACTGCCCCTGCGCGGAATGCGTGTACAGCGTGACCCGCGAACAGGTGCTGGAAATTGTCGATGTGGATGCACACCTCAGCGCTGTCAGTGCCTGCATCGACGATGGTTTTCTGCAGGTGGAATGGAGCGGCGGCCATCTCAGCCGGTACGCTCCCGGCTGGCTGCGGGCGCACGCCTATGATGATCAATCGCGCGCTGAACGCCGTGCGGCGAAACCTCGATCCGAACTGTGGGATCAGCGGTTTACGCTGCCGGTGTTCGACTACGCCGCGGTGATGGAAGACCCCAAGGTCTTGCTGCAATGGTTGCTGGCTCTGCGTGATTCAGGCCTTACACAAATCCGCGGTGTACCGACCGAACCCGGCTCTCTGGCGCGGGTCGCCCAGCGCATTGCCTTTATCCGCGAGAGCAACTTCGGCGTGCTGTTCAACGTGCAATCCAAGGCCGATGCCGACAGCAATGCCTACACCGCTTTCAACCTGCCGCTGCACAGCGACTTACCGACGCGGGAGCTGCAACCGGGCCTGCAATTTCTGCATTGCCTGGTGAACGATGCCACGGGTGGCGAGAGTATTTTCGTCGATGGGTTTGCCATCGCCGCAGCACTGCGCACGGAAGACCCCGAGGCGTTTCGTGCCCTGTGTGAGATCCCGGTGGAGTTTCGCAATAAAGACCGCCACAGCGACTATCGCCGCCTCGCGCCGATCATTGCGCTGGATGCCTTGGGAGATGTTGCCGAGATTCGCATGGCTAATTTTTTGCGCGGGCCGTTTGAGGCGCCGGTGGAGCAGATGCCGTTGCTGTATCGCGCGTATCGGCGGTTCATTGCCATGACCCGCGAGGCACGCTTTCGGGTGGTCCAGCGGCTGAACCCGGGCGAGCTGTGGTGCTTCGACAACCGCCGTACGCTGCATGCGCGCAATGCGTTTGACCCGGCTTCCGGCGCGCGGCATTTCCAGGGTTGCTATGTCGACCGGGATGAGCTGCTCTCTAGAATTCTGGTGTTGCAGCGGTAGCCCAAGGCGCACCCTTCGCGAGCAAGCCCGCTCCCACACTTGACCGCGTTTCCAAGATAAAACTCGGTCAAGTGTGGGAGCGGGCTTGCTCGCGAAGAGGCCAGCACAGCCACCGCACATCCCAAGCAAAAAAAAGCCCCGAACCAGCCGTGACTGGATCGGGGCAGAGTGCTGGGTGTGTGAGCGTGACATCCCGAGGGTGACCAAACCTTCAAGCTGCTTGCCTGGCAGTCAGTGTGCCCATTCCTCATGGCGGTAAATGGCCCGAAAACGACCTGTTCATAGCCATCTGAGCCATTCGTTGATTCTGCCCTTGCCGACCGGCCGAGGGCCTACCAGAATCCAGTTCAATCCCCGTTCCCTACACCAGGATAAACGTCATGATGCACGCGGATTTGATTGACCAGCACGACCTGCTGAGCCAGCTGCGCTCGCTGGGTTTTGAAGTGTCCAGCGGGGCCACCGCCGAGCAGGCCTGCGAGTGTGCGGTACGCGGTTTGAGTGCCGCACGGGCCAAGGCACTCAAGGGCATGGTGGAACAGATGTACACCGGCAGCGCGACGATTTTGCCGGCGGTGAGGCAGGCGATCGACAAGCAGTTGTTGCCGGCGCTGGTGCAGTTCAAGCAAAACTCCGGCGCCTGATAGAGCCCCGCGTGGGGCTGCGAAGCGGCCCCAAACCCCGCAGTTTGAGGTCTGCCTGACACACCACATTGCGCAGCCCAACGCGGGGCAAGCCCGCTCGCCACACGGTTGGTTTAGAGCCTTACACTGGCAAACGTCGACTCATTACGCGCCTGACTCAACGCCGACATCGGCCCCGACAACGGTGACAACACCAGCGCCTGCGGAATCGGCATCATCGCCACTTGCTGGGCGGTGTTGGAACCTACGCGCTCATCCCGTGGCGGAATGCCGAAGTACTCGCGGTAGCACTTGGAGAAGTGCGGCGTGGACACAAACCCGCACACCGAGGCCACTTCGATGATCGACATCGGCGTTTGCTTGAGCAATTGCCGCGCACGGATCAGACGCAATTTGAGGTAGTAGCGAGACGGCGAGCAATGCAGGTATTTCTGGAACAGCCGCTCCAACTGCCGACGGGACACGGCGACGTACACCGCCAGTTCATCCAGGTCGATCGGCTCTTCCAGGTTGGCCTCCATCAGCGCGACGATTTCCTGCAGCTTCGGCTGGTTGGTGCCGAGCATATGCTTGAGCGGCACACGTTGGTGATCCTGCTCGTTGCGGATGCGTTCGTACACAAACATCTCGGAGATGGCGGCCGACAACTCACGGCCGTGGTCGCGGCTGATCAGGTGCAGCATCATGTCCAGCGGTGCGGTGCCGCCCGAGCTGGTGAACCGGTTACGGTCGAGGGTAAACAGGCGAGTGCTCATGACCACGCGAGGAAAAGCTTCCTGCATCGACGCCAGGCATTCCCAGTGCACGCTGCAGTCAAAACCGTCGAGCAAACCGGCGCAGGCCAGGGCCCAACTGCCGGTACACACGGCGCCGAGGCGACGCGACTGGCGGGCCTGGCTTTGCAGCCACGACACGTGCTCACGGGTGACGGTGCGCTGGATACCCACGCCGCCGCACACAATGACAGTGTCCAGGGCCGGGGCTTTGTGCATGGCGGCATCGGGGGTGATTTGCAGACCGTCGCTGGCCCACACCTGGTTGCCGTCAACACTCAGGGTTGTCCAGCGATACAGCTCGCGACCGGACAGCTGATTGGCCATGCGTAGTGGTTCCACAGCCGACGCCAGGGAAATCAGCGTGAAATTGTCCAGCAGCAAAAAGCCGATGGATTGAGGCGCACGGTTCTGGGGTTGAGCCCCTGAGTTGAACGACGTCATCGCGGTATCTCCTCACACAAAGCGGGTGATGGCCTCAGGCGAGGCTCTTGTTATTGCGCTCTGCTCTTGGGCAGAGAGAGGCTTTAATTTGATAGAGCAAATGCCATGCCTAAAATTGAATGGGTATTCAATAAATCCTGAAAACGACCTGATGATGCGTCTATATAAGCCCGCGCAGGAAGTGCGGGATATACCCGAAAAGGACGTAGGAACAGCCTCGTTCAAGGGGTGTGAGCAGTTCGGTAGCACTTGTGGGAAGGCGCTTTGAGGGTGTGGGAAAAGTCTGTCACCGCACGCACGGCTGACGGGCGGTGGGGGAGGAAATCGTTTGGGAGCTACTTATCTGTTTGCGACGCGCTAAAAGGTGGCGCTTTTGAATTTGGGTGTTCACTTTTTGAGCAGTGTTGCCTGAGCTACCGCCATCGCGGGCAAGCCCGCTCCCACATTTTGATCTGTGAATACATTCAAAGGTGGGAGCTGGCTTGCCTGCGATGCAGGCGACTCGGTGTCAACACTCCACCGCACTCACCGCCAACCCGCCGCGCGAGGTCTCCTTGTACTTGTCATGCATATCCGCCCCCGTATCGCGCATGGTGCGGATCACGCGGTCCAGGGAGATAAAGTGTTGGCCATCACCGCGCAGCGCCATCTGCGCCGCGTTGATGGCTTTCACCGCCGCAATCGCATTGCGTTCGATGCACGGCACTTGCACCAGCCCGCCCACCGGGTCGCACGTGAGGCCGAGGTTGTGTTCCAGGCCGATTTCGGCGGCGTTGCACACCTGCTCAGGCGTGGCGCCGAGGATCTCGGCCAGCCCGGCGGCAGCCATGGCGCACGCCGAACCGACTTCGCCCTGGCAGCCGACTTCAGCCCCCGAGATCGAGGCGTTTTTCTTGCAAAGAATCCCCACCGCCGCCGCACCCAACAGGTAGTCGACGACGTTGGCTTCAGTGACCTCTTCGCTGAACTTCATAAAGTAGTGCAGCACCGCCGGAATAATCCCCGCCGCCCCATTCGTCGGCGCGGTGACCATGCGCCCACCCGCGGCGTTTTCTTCATTCACCGCCAGGGCGAACAGGTTGACCCACTCCATGGCACTCAAGGTCGAGCCAATCACATTCGGTTTGCCCAGTTCCTGCAGGCTGCGGTGCAATTTGGCCGCGCGACGCCGCACATTCAGGCCACCGGGCAAGATGCCTTCGTGCTTGAGGCCCTGCTCCACGCAATCCTGCATGGCCCGCCAGAGCTTCATCAGGCCACTGCGGATTTCTTCTTCAGAGCGCCAGACCTTTTCGTTAGCCAGCATCAACTCGGCCACACGCAGGTCGTGGGTTTTGCACAGCTGCAACAGCTCCACCGCACTGGAGAAATCATAGGGCAGCTCGGTGCGGTCCAGGTCGGCCACACCGCTTTGCGCCTGGGCTTCATCCACCACAAAACCGCCACCCACCGAATAGTAAGTATCGCGGTGCAGTTCGCCGTCATCACCGAACACCACCAGCGTCATGCCATTGGGATGGAACGGTAGGTTTTCGTCGAGCAGGCGCATGTCGCGCGCCCATATGAAAGGCACCGGCAAGTGACCGTCGAGCAAGAGGGTGTCGGTCTCGCGCAGGGTGTGAATGCGCAGGCCGATTTGCGACGGGTCGATTGCGTCCGGCCACTCGCCCATCAGGCCCATGATGGTGGCGGTGTCGCTGCCGTGGCCGATGCCGGTGGCCGACAACGAGCCATATAGCTGAACTTCGACGCGCCTGACTTGTTCCAACCATTCACGTTCACGTAATGCTTGGACGAACAACGCCGCGGCGCGCATGGGGCCGACGGTGTGAGAACTAGAAGGCCCGATGCCGATCTTGAACAGGTCGAAAACGCTGATAGCCATTGCGGTAGAACTCCTCGATAAGCACGGCCAGGCTTGAACGAGGTGCTACGCTCAGATCGCCCAGATGGCCGCATCATCAAGCTTTTGGCGGTCCTCACGGCGTCTCACACCGACGCACCCATGCTCACTAGCGTCGCGTCCGTGCGATCAGGCGTTTTGGCCGTTTTTTGCGGTGCAGATCGGTAAAAACTGCAGTTTTGCCTTTGGAAAAATCTGTAAGCGACGTCACCGACACTGGATACGACCATCCCTGTACTGGATACGACGCCCCCTGTAGGCGTCAGATTTTCACTGGTACATGATCAGTCTCGACTCGTTTGCAAGGCACCGTGCCTGCGCTTCATCGCACGCCCCAACCGCAACACGTATAAAGCGCGGCGAATGCCGCCAGAAAAAAGACACAGGAGTCTACCCCGATGAAAGGTTCACCCTCGTTGTTGTTGGCCGCCATGTTGAGTCTGCCAGTCCTGGCGAACGCTGCAGAACCGGCACAATGTCAGACCGTCAACTTCTCTGATGTCGGCTGGACCGACATCACCGTCACTACCGCGACCACCAGCGAAATCCTCAAGGGCCTCGGCTACAAGCCACGCACCACGATGATTTCGGTGCCGGTGACCTACAAGTCCCTGGCCGACGGCAAGAACATGGACATCTTCCTCGGCAACTGGATGCCGACCATGGAAAACGACATCAAGCAGTACCGTGATGCCGGCACCGTGGAAACCGTGCGCGCTAACCTGGAAAACGCCAAATACACCCTGGCGGTCCCCGAAGATCTGTACAACAAAGGCCTGAAAGACTTCGCCGATATTGCCAAATTCAAGGACGAGCTGGGCGGCAAGATCTACGGTATCGAACCGGGTAACGACGGCAACCGCACCATCCAGACCCTCATCGATAAAAACCAGTTCGGCTTGAAAGACGCAGGCTTCAAGGTTGTGGAATCCAGCGAAGCCGGGATGCTCTCCCAGGTGGAACGCGCCACCAAACGTGCCCAGGCCATTGTGTTCCTCGGCTGGGAACCGCACCCGATGAACACCCGCTTCAAGCTCAAGTACCTGACCGGGGGTGACGATTCGTTCGGCCCCAACTACGGCCAGGCCACCATCTACACCAACGTTCGCAAGGGCTACACCCAGGAATGCAGCAACGTTGGTCAATTGCTGAAAAACCTGTCGTTCACCCTGGACATGGAAAGCTCGCTGATGGGTAACGTCCTGGACGACAAAATGAAGCCTGACGCCGCCGCCAAGGCCTGGCTGAAGAAGAACCCCGCCGTACTCGACACCTGGCTCGCCGGTGTGACCACCGTCGATGGCAAACCAGGTCTGGAGGCCGTAAAAGCGTATCTCGCCAAGTAAGTGCTGACCCCGGGCCGGTACGCTGGCCCGGGATGTTTTTCCCCTTCGCATGTGGACATTCACTACCATGCTGACTGAACAGAAAATCCCACTAGGCCAGTACATCGCTGCCTTCGTCGAATGGTTGACCAAACATGGCGCCAACTACTTCGACGCAATCGCATCGACACTGGAAACGATGATCCACGGCGTGACGTTTGCGCTGACCTGGTTCAATCCGCTGGCATTGATCGGTCTGATTGCGCTACTCGCTCACTTCATTCAACGCAAATGGGGCCTGACGGTGTTTGTCATCGCCTCCTTCCTGCTGATCCTGAACCTGGGGTACTGGCAGGAAACCATGGAAACCCTCGCGCAGGTGCTGTTCGCCACCCTGGTCTGCGTGGTCATCGGTGTGCCGCTGGGCATTCTTGCCGCGCACAAACCGCTGTTCTACACGATGATGCGGCCGGTACTCGATCTGATGCAGACCGTGCCGACTTTCGTCTACCTCATCCCAACCCTGACCCTCTTCGGGCTGGGTGTGGTGCCCGGTCTGATTTCCACGGTGGTGTTCGCGATTGCCGCGCCTATTCGCCTGACTTACCTGGGTATCCGCGATGTGCCACAAGAGTTGATGGACGCCGGTAAAGCCTTTGGCTGCTCACGCCGTCAGTTGCTCTCACGCATTGAACTGCCCCACGCCATGCCGAGCATTGCCGCCGGCATTACCCAATGCATCATGCTGTCGTTGTCGATGGTGGTGATCGCGGCCCTGGTGGGCGCCGACGGCCTCGGCAAGCCGGTGGTCAACGCACTGAACACCGCCGACATTGCCCTGGGCTTTGAAGCCGGCCTGGCAATCGTATTGCTGGCCATCATGCTCGACCGCATCTGCAAACAACCCGACGCCAAAGTAGGGGGTGATGCATGAGCATTATCCGATTCGACAATGTCGATGTGATCTTCTCCAAGGACCCGCGCGAAGCCCTCAAGCTGCTCGACCAAGGGATGAGTCGCAACGAGATCCTGAAAAAAACCGGCCAGATTGTCGGCGTTGAAAAAGCCAGCCTGGACATCGAGAAAGGCGAGATCTGCGTACTGATGGGCCTCTCGGGCTCGGGCAAGTCAAGCTTGCTGCGCTGCATCAACGGCCTCAACACCGTGAGCCGCGGCAAGCTGTTTGTCGAACATGAAGGCCGCCAGATCGACATCGCCTCGTGCACACCTGCCGAGCTGAAAATGATGCGCACCAAGCGCATCGCCATGGTGTTCCAGAAGTTCGCCCTGATGCCGTGGCTGACGGTGCGCGAGAACATCAGCTTCGGCCTGGAAATGCAGGGCCGCCCCGAGAAGGAACGGCGCAAGCTGGTGGATGACAAGCTGGAGTTGGTGGGCCTGGCCCAATGGCGCAACAAGAAGCCTGACGAGTTGTCCGGCGGCATGCAGCAACGTGTCGGCCTGGCCCGCGCGTTGGCGATGGACGCCGATATCCTGCTGATGGATGAACCCTTCTCCGCCCTCGACCCGCTGATTCGCCAAGGCCTGCAAGACGAACTGCTGGAGCTGCAACGCAAGCTGAGCAAGACCATCGTGTTCGTCAGTCATGACCTGGATGAAGCACTTAAGCTGGGCAGCCGCATCGCGATCATGAAAGACGGCAAGATCATCCAGTACAGCGTGCCGGAAGAGATCGTGCTGAACCCGGCGGACGACTATGTGCGCACCTTCGTCGCCCATACCAACCCGTTGAACGTGCTGTGTGGTCGCAGCTTGATGCGCACCCTGGACAACTGCAAACGCATCAACGGTTCGGTGTGCCTGGACCCGGGTGGCGACTCGTGGCTGGACCTGGCCGAAGGCAACACCATTAAAGGTGCCCGCCAGAATGGCGAAGTGCTGAACCTGCAGAACTGGGCGCCAGGGCAAGCGGTAGAAGGTTTGGGCCGTGTGCCGACGCTGGTGGACTCCAATATCGGCATGCGCGATGCGTTGCAGATTCGTTACCACACCGGGAACAAGCTGGTGTTGCACACCAACAACCAGGTGGTCGGGATCTTGGGGGACAGCGAGCTTTACCATGCCCTGCTGGGCAAGAACCTGGGCTAAGGCAGCGCGAAGACAACTGAAGGAACGGGTTCAATGTGGGAGCGGGCTTGCTCGCGAATGCGGTGTGTCAGTCAGCACATCTGTCACTGATACACCGCATTCGCGAGCAAGCCCGCTCCCACATTTTGCTCTGTTTACACATAAAAAAAGCGGCACCCGTGAGGGCACCGCTCGGCTCAAGCATCAGCTATAGACACGGCCAAGGAGCTGCCGATGGCTTTCAAACTGATCGAGCACGTCCCGGGTGATTTGTTCCTGGGCAAAGCCCATCAGGTCGTATTCCTGAGGCCCGTTGTGCAGGTAGACCTCGGCCCGGTAGTAACGCGTACGCTCTTCTTCGGGCACGTCGCTCGGTGCCGACGAATAAGCATCCAGGCTTACTTCGTAAACAAACGGGTTGCCCTCTTCCATCTCGATGCGCACACCAATGCAGCGCTTGGATTTGCCCAGCAGGGTCTGCACTTCCAGCCCTTGATCACGCAACGCAGTCGCCGCTTGTTCCAACGCCGGCGTCACATGTTTGTCCATAAAGCGTTGCACGGTGCCCTGGCTCGGTTGCAGGTCCAGCGCGGTCAGGCGCTCGCTGAAACCACGGCGACCACGTTCAGCCAATTGTGCCTGCTCCTGCTCCATGGCCACGTCCTGGCGCATCGCCTTGTGCAAACCGAACATGAAGAAAATCAGCACCACCGAGAACGGCAGCCCGGCCAGCACGACCATGGTTTGCATGGCTTCGAAGTTGCCGGCAAACAGCAGGCCGATGGTCACCAGCGTGATCACCGCCGACCAGAAGATCCGCAGCCAGTGCGGCGCATCTTCATCCACATTGCCGCCTTTGCAAGAAAGGTTGGCCATCATCACCGCGCCGGAATCCGCCGGGGTCAGGAACAGCACAAAGCCGACAAAGATCGACACACCGATAACGATTTTCGACGCCGGGTAATGCTCCAGCAATTGGTAGATGGCCATCGACGGTTGTTCCAGCGCCGTCTTGCCCAACTCCACCGCACCGTGGTTCAGCACCAGGTCCAGAGCCGAGTTACCGAAGATCGACAACCACGCCAAGGTGAAGCCCAGCGGGATCAGCAGCACGCCGGCCACCAGTTCACGCACCGTGCGACCACGGGAAATACGCGCGATGAACATGCCTACAAATGGCGCCCAGGAAATCCACCAGGCCCAGTAGAACAGCGTCCACAGGCCCATCCAGCGTTCGGTTTTGTCGGCATCGCCTTCGTAGACATAGAGGTCGAAGGTTTTCAGCACGATACCGTTCAGGTAGTCACCGGTGTTCTGCACCAAGCCATTGAGCAAGTGCAGGGTCGGGCCGAACAGCAGCACAAAAATCAGCAAACCGCTGAACAATACGATGTTGAGGTTGGACAAGCGGCGAATACCATTCTCCACACCCGACACAGCAGCGATGGTCGCCACGGTGCTCATCACGATAATCACGATCAGCAGGTTGGTGTTGCTGTGCTGCATGCCGAACAGGTTTTCAAGCCCCGACGACACTTGCATCGAACCAATCCCCAGGTTCGTCACCAGGCCCAACAGGGTCACGAACATGCCGAAACCGTCTACCGCGTGGCCGGCCGCGCCCTTCACCCAGCGCTCGCCCACCAGCGGGTACAGCGCCGAACGCAAGGCCAGCGGCTGGTTATGACGGTAGGCGAAATACGCCACGGCCAGGCCGACCAAGGCATAGATCGCCCAGCCGTGCAGGCCCCAGTGCAGGAAGGTCAGTTGCAGCGCCTGGCGTGCCGCGCCATTGCTGGCGGCCGCGCCTTCGGGCGGGTTGAAGTAGTGGTCCAACGGCTCCGAGGCGCCGAAATACAGCAGCGAGATGCCGATACCCGACGAGAACAGCATGCCGGCCCAGGCGCCGTAGCTGAAGTCCGGGGTGTCGTCCTTGCTGCCCAGTTTCAACTTGCCGTAGGACGAAAACGCCAGGCCGACCACAAACACCAGGTAAGCGGCGATGACCACCATGTAATACCAGCCGAAGCTTTTGGAAAGCCAGGCTTGTGCTACGCCAAGCATGCGCCCGGCCTCCTGCGGGGCGATGATCAGGATGGCGGTCAACAATAGAATCAGCGCGGTGGAGGTGTAAAACACCCAACCGTTGACCCGTACCTTTTCCGGCGGGGTCTTTATAAGAGAGGCAGAACTCATGGCGCAGATGCTCCGGGCAGTGCGAGAGAGAAACACAAGGCAACGGTTATCCCGGGACATCGATTTTTCGGCAGTCGACGGACGGGTGTTATAAAGACACCCCGAAAATTCTTGAGCCCCGCCGAAGCGGTGGCAGGCCCTGATATGGCCGGTTTCAAGGATTTTTGCAGGTGTCAGAGGCTGCTGCTCACAGGTAGGAAATATCTGTAGGGAGCGACCATTTGTCGCAGATCTTATTCTTTGTTGATTGAACGTTCAATCAAAACAAAATAGACTGGCCTTCAACCCGACGGACGTTTATCGCCCATCGGCAGGCCTAAGGAGAGGTGCTACATGCCCAAGGTCGGTATGCAACCCATACGCCGCCAGCAGTTGATCGAAGCCACGTTGACGGCCATCGATCAGGTTGGAATGGGAGATGCCAGCATTGCGCTGATCGCCCGTTTGGCCGGTGTCTCGAACGGCATCATCAGTCACTACTTTCAGGACAAGAACGGCCTGATCGCCGCAACGATGCGGTACTTAATGAATGTGCTGATCGAGAACGTCCACGAACGCAGGCTTGCGCTGAAGGACGACAGCCCACGGGCGCACCTTCGGGTGATCATCGAGGGCAACTTCGACGCCAGCCAGGTCAACGGACCGGCAATGAAAACCTGGCTGGCCTTCTGGGCCACCAGCATGCATCACCCGTCATTGCACAGGTTGCAGCGGATCAACGATCAACGTCTGTATTCCAACCTGTGCTGCCAGTTCCGCCGAGTGCTACCGCTGCCGCACGCACGCAAAGCAGCCCGAGGCCTGGCGGCCCTGATCGACGGTTTGTGGCTGCGCGGCGCCCTGTCGGGAGACGCTTTCGACACGGAACAGGCGCAACGGATCGCTTACGAATACATGGATTTCCAATTGGCCAAGCAGGTGAGTTAGAGCACACATAACCGCTCAACCCCTGAACGTCCGCCGCTCAGTGTTGCCAGAACCTCATGGCCCACTTTCGGCGGGTAACGCCAACCACTTATGCACTTGCGAGGACTTTATGGCCCGTTTCGAACTGCAAAAACTCTACATTGACGGCGGCTACAGCGACGCTGGCAGCGATGCCACCTTCGAAGCCATCAACCCGGCTAACGGTGAAGTTCTCGCCAACGTGCAACGTGCTACCAAAGAAGACGTTGAGCGTGCCGTGGTCAGCGCTGAAAAAGGCCAGAAAATCTGGGCCGCCATGACCGCCATGGAGCGTTCGCGCATCCTGCGTCGCGCCGTCGACATCCTGCGCGAGCGCAACGACGAACTGGCCGCGCTGGAAACCCTGGACACTGGTAAAGCCTTCTCCGAAACCAAGTACGTCGACATCGTTACCGGCGCTGACGTGCTGGAATACTACGCAGGCCTGGTGCCGGCCATCGAAGGCGAGCAGATCCCGCTGCGCGACACTTCGTTCGTCTACACCCGTCGCGAGCCGCTGGGCGTGGTCGCCGGTATCGGCGCGTGGAACTACCCGATCCAGATCGCCCTGTGGAAATCCGCACCGGCCCTGGCCGCGGGTAACGCGATGATCTTCAAGCCAAGCGAAGTCACCTCGCTGACCACCCTGAAACTGGCCGAGATCTACACCGAAGCCGGCGTTCCGGCAGGCGTGTTCAACGTGTTGACCGGCAGCGGCCGTGAAGTCGGCACCTGGCTGACCGAGCACCCGCGCATCGAGAAAGTCTCGTTCACCGGCGGCACCGACACCGGCAAAAAAGTCATGGCCAGCGCTTCCAGCTCCTCGCTCAAAGAAGTGACCATGGAGCTGGGCGGCAAGTCCCCGCTGATCGTCTTCGAAGACGCCGACCTGGACCGCGCCGCCGACATCGCGATGATGGCCAACTTCTACAGCTCCGGCCAGGTCTGCACCAACGGCACTCGCGTGTTCGTGCCCAAGCACCTGCAAGCGGCCTTCGAAGCCAAGATCGTTGAGCGTGTGGCGCGCATTCGCGTCGGCAGCCCGCAGGACGACAACACCAACTTCGGCCCGCTGGTCAGCTTCGCCCACATGGAAAGCGTGCTCGGCTACATCGCCAAAGGTAAGGAAGAAGGCGCTCGCGTGCTGTGCGGCGGCGACCGTCTGACCGACGGCGACTTCGCCAAAGGCGCCTTTGTTGCCCCAACCGTGTTCACCGACTGCACCGACGAGATGACCATCGTCCGTGAAGAAATCTTCGGCCCAGTGATGAGCATCCTCACCTACGAGACCGAAGAAGAAGTGATCCGCCGCGCCAACGACACCGACTTCGGCCTGGCTGCCGGCCTGGTCACCAAAGACCTGAACCGCGCTCACCGCGTGATTCATCAGCTGGAAGCGGGTATCTGCTGGATCAACGCCTGGGGCGAGTCCGACGCCAAGATGCCGGTGGGCGGCTACAAGCAGTCGGGCGTTGGCCGTGAGAACGGCATCAGCTCGCTGAACAACTTCACCCGCATCAAATCGGTACAGGTTGAGCTGGGCGACTACGCCTCGGTGTTCTAAACCCGAGGCTTGCATTGCCTGCGAGGCCGGCATCGGGGGGCAAGCCCCCTTCCCACATCTGGAATGTATTCCCCTGTGGGAGGGGGCTTGCCCCCGATGAGGCCCGACCTGACCACACTTCAAAGAGGGTGCATCCAATGTCCCAAGAATACGACTACATCATTGTGGGTGCCGGCTCCGCCGGTAATACCCTGGCGACCCGTCTGACCGAAGACGAAGGCGTCACCGTCCTGCTGCTGGAAGCCGGCGGCCCGGACTACCGTCTTGATTTCCGTACCCAAATGCCGGCCGCGTTGGCGTTCCCGCTGCAAGGCCGCCGTTACAACTGGGCCTACGAAACCGACCCAGAGCCACACATGGACGGTCGCCGGATGGAATGCGGTCGCGGCAAAGGCCTCGGCGGTTCCTCGCTGATCAACGGCATGTGCTACATCCGTGGCAACGCCATGGACTACGACAACTGGTCGAAGCTCCCAGGTCTGGAAAACTGGAGCTACCTCGACTGCCTGCCGTACTTCCGCAAAGCCGAAACCCGTGACATCGGCCCGAACGATTACCACGGTGGCGATGGCCCGGTCAGCGTGACCACGCCAAAAGCCGGCAACAACCCGCTGTTCCACGCCATGGTTGAAGCCGGCGTACAGGCCGGTTACCCGCGTACCGACGACTTGAACGGCTACCAGCAAGAAGGCTTCGGCCCGATGGACCGTACCGTCACGCCTAACGGCCGTCGCGCCAGTACCGCTCGCGGTTACCTGGACACGGCTAAAAAGCGTTCGACCCTGACCATCGTCACCCACGCCCTGACCGACAAAGTCTTGTTCGAAGGCAAGCGTGCCGTGGGCGTGCGTTACCTGATCGGCGCCGCTGAAGAACGCGTTGAAGCCCGTGCACGCAAAGAAGTGCTGGTGTGCAGCGGCGCGATCGCTTCGCCGCAACTGCTGCAACGCTCCGGTGTAGGCCCGGCCAAACTGCTGGAAAGCCTCGACATCCCGGTGGTCCACGACCTGCCAGGCGTCGGCGAAAACCTGCAGGACCACCTTGAGCTGTACCTGCAATACGCCTGTACCCAGCCAGTGTCGCTGTACCCATCGCTGCTCTGGTACAACCAGCCGGCCATTGGGGCCGAGTGGCTGTTCAACGGCACCGGCATCGGCGCCAGCAACCAGTTCGAAGCGGGCGGTTTCATCCGTACCCGTGAAGAATTCGATTGGCCGAACATTCAGTACCACTTCCTGCCGGTGGCGATTAACTACAACGGCAGCAATGGTGTGAAAGAGCACGGTTTCCAAGCGCACATGGGCTCCATGCGTTCGCCAAGCCGTGGCCGCGTGCAATTGAAGTCGAAGAACCCACGGGACTACCCGAGCATCCTCTTCAACTACATGGCCACCGAACAGGACTGGCAGGAGTTCCGTGACGGCATCCGCCTGACCCGTGAAATCATGCAACAGCCGGCGCTGGACCCATACCGTGGCCGTGAAATCAGCCCGGGTATTGACGTGCAAACCGATGAGCAGTTGGACAAGTTCATCCGCGAGCACGCCGAGACTGCGTTCCACCCGTCCTGCTCGTGCAAGATGGGCACCGACGAGATGGCGGTAGTGGACGGCGAAGGCCGCGTGCATGGCATGCAGGGTCTGCGTGTGGTCGATGCGTCGATCATGCCGATCATCACCACCGGCAACCTCAATGCGCCGACGATCATGATCGCCGAGAAAATCGCCGACAAGATCCGTGGCCGCAAACCACTGCCGCGCAGCACCGCCGACTACTACGTGGCAGGCGATGCGCCGGTGCGTGGCAAGCCGCTGCGTGAAGTCGGCCCGACTGCGCAGTAACTGATACACCGCGGTGCCCATTCGCGAGCAAGCCCGCTCCCACATCTTGACCGTGTTAACCCGATCAAGTGTGGGAGGGGGCTTGCTCCCGAAGAGGCCCGAACAAGCGCTGTAAATCCCCCGCCTACACTTTCCTTGATCAGCTCCCCGCCCCAGGCCTACTCTGTTGCCTGCCCGCGATGAGCCGCCCACAAGGAAGGCCCCATGTTCGACCACCACGCCACACTCAAAAAGCACTTCAGTGCCCTGCGCACCACCGCTGAATTTTTCTCGCTGCGTTATGTGCGTGAATCCGGCCAATACCTGTCGGTACGCAAGAACGTCGCCGAGCCGCCACACCTGAACCACGACGAGGGCGCCATGCTCACCGTGCGTCTCAACGGTGTCGAAGCCTATGCCGCCACCAACGACCTTTCCCTTGCCGGCCTGCAAGCCGCCCTTGAGCGCGCCGAACAGCAAGCCCGGCGGATCTTGCCCCACGCCCTGCTCGACCTGCACACGCAGCCGGTCTCCAGCGACGTCGCCGACTACCTGTCGCCGGATCTCGACCAGCCCTTCCCTTCTTTAAGCGACTGCTACCAACTGCTCGGTGACGAGTCTGCCGCCGTGCCCAAGGATGAGCGCCTGGTCAGTTGGGAAGTCAGCCTGGGCACCACCCATGTGGAACAGATCTACCTCAACAGTGCCGGTGCCGAACTGCGCCAGGCCCAGCGTTTCGTCTACCCGGGCCTGAGCGTCACCGCCTTCGATGGCAACGACAGCCAGACCCGCACCTTGGGCGGTACCAACTTCGGCCAGCAAGGCAGTGCGAACGTGATTCGCCGCTTCGGCCTGGTCGGCGCCGCCCGCACGGTCGCCGACGAAGCCCTGCAACTGCTGCTCGCACCGAACACGCCTCACGGCCCGCGCGACCTGCTGCTGATGCCCGACCAAATGATCCTGCAGATCCACGAGTCCATCGGCCACCCGCTGGAACTGGACCGCATCCTGGGCGATGAGCGCAATTACGCCGGCACCAGCTTTGTGAAGGCCGACGACTTCGGCCACCTGCAATACGGTTCGCCCTTGCTCAACGTGACGTTCGACCCGGACATCCCTGAACAACTCGCCAGCTACAGCCATGACGACGACGGTACCCGCGCCACCAAGCAGTTCCTGATCCGTGACGGCCTGCTGCTCAAGCCATTGGGCGGCGCGTTGTCGCAATTTCGCTCAGGGCTGGGTGGCGTCGCCAACAGCCGCGCCTGCAGCTGGAACCGCGCGCCGATCGACCGCATGGCCAACCTGAATATCGAAGCGGGCGACAAGACCCAGGCCGAGCTGATCAGCGGTATCGAGCACGGCATCCTGATGAGCACCAACCGCTCCTGGTCCATCGACGATGCGCGCAATAAATTCCAGTTCGGCTGCGAGTGGGGCCAATTGATCGAAAACGGCGAGCTCAAGGGCGTGGTCAAAAACCCCAACTACCGCGCCATTTCCGCGCAGTTCTGGCGCAAGCTCAGCGCCGTCGGCGACGCCAGCACCTTCAAGGTCCTGGGCACGCCGAACTGCGGCAAAGGCGAACCCAACCAAGTGATCCGCGTGGGCCATGCGTCACCTGCGTGCGTGTTCAGTGCTGTCGACGTTTTTGGGGGAGAGGCCTGATGAACAACTTCAAGGCACTGGTGGACTGGCTCAAGCAGGCCACTACCGACAAGGAACAATTCCACCTTGGCTTTGCTGGCGAATCCTCCGAGTTCGTGCGGTTTAACCACGCGCAAGTACGCCAGGCCGGGCAGGTGCAACAGGCCAGCCTGAACCTCAAGCTGATCCACGACGGCCGTCATGCCGACCTCACTATCACCCTGGCCGGTGAGCCGGCGCTGGACCGCCAACGCCTCGCCAATGGCCTGCAACAACTGCGCGAGACCTTGCCCTTATTGCCGCAGGACCCGTACCTGCTGCTCAATCACAACGCCTGGCAAAGCCACAACGAACAGCTGCGCCCGCTACCGGAACTGGCCCAGGTACTGCACGACATCAGCCAGGCGGCAGAAGGCGTAGACCTGGTCGGCTTCTATGCCGCAGGCCCCATCAGCCGTGGTTTCGCCAGTTCGGACGGCGCGTTCGGCTGGCATCAGGCCAATAGCTTCAACTTCGATTTCAGCCTGTTTCACGCCAATGGCGAAGCGGTAAAAGCCACCTACGCCGGGCACACCTGGGACAGCGCCGAGTTCGCCGCGCGGTTCCTGCAAGCACGCGAGCAGTTGGCATTCCTGGGTCGGCCGTTACACAGCCTGGCCCCCGGCCAATACCGCGCTTACCTCGCCCCGGCGGCGCTGGAAGAAATCCTCAGCATCATTACCTGGGGCGGGTTTTCCGCCCAGGCCATCGCCAGCAAAGGCAGCTCATTGCAAAAGCTGTATGCGGGTGAACAGTCGTTGAGCCCCTTGGTAAAAGTCGATGAGCAGATCAGCGGCTCACTGAGCCAGGCGTTTTCCACCGAAGGCTACCCGCGCGGGGATGTCACGCTGATCAATGCGGGCAAAGCGCAAGGCCAGTTGATCAACTCGCGCAGTGCCGCCGAATACGGCCTGAGCACCAACGGGGCGAGCAGCGACGAGTCGCCCAGCGCCTTGCAGATGGCGGCGGGCAGCCTGGCCCAGGCCGATATCCTCAAGCAGTTGGGCACCGGGCTGTATATCAGTAACCTGTGGTACCTGAACTACTCCGACCTGCCGGCCGCACGCCTGACCGGCATGACGCGCTTCGCCACCTTCTGGGTGGAGGACGGCGAAATCAAGGCGCCGGTCAGCACCATGCGCTTTGATGACAGCGTCTATAGCCTGCTCGGCTCACAACTCGAAGCGCTGACCGCCGAGCGGGAACTGCTGTTGTCGGCCAGTACGTACAGCCAGCGTAATACCGCGTCCAACTTGCTGCCGGGGGCGTTGGTCAAGCGCCTGACCTTAACCCTGTAAATACAAAACCCAATGTGGCAACTGGCTTATTAGGGAGCTGGCTTGCCTGCGATGCAAACAACTCGGTGTGTCAGCAGGACCGCAGTGATGCCATCGCAGGCAAGCCAGCTCCCACAATATTCTGTGTTCGTTTCTGACACCCCCGTTTCACCCCTTCCTACCGCAAAATCCCATCTCACACTTCTCCCTGTGCGGCCTGTTGTCGCCCGCAAAAAACCTCGTTATAACGGTTAGTGGCACCCCGCCACCACCCCACGTGTTCGCACGTGATGCACGACCTTGCCCGGGATAGGGCAAGCTGGAGCGTTGACATGGACCATGGAAGTTTTGTCATAGAAAAGCTGTTCAAACACTACAACGTTCACGTAGAGCAGCTAGGTCACCACCCGCAAAGAAAAACCGTCCTGATGGTCAATGGGGCCCTGTCCACCACCCGCTCGTTTGCGCGCACCAGCAAATGCCTGGCGGAACACTTCAATGTGTTGCTGTTCGACCTGCCGTTCTCCGGCCATTCGCGCGAGCACAACACGAACCTGGACCTTGTGACCAAGGACGACGAGGTACAAATCCTGCGCGCGCTGGTTGACCGGTTTCAGGTCAACCATCTGGTGTCGGCCTCCTGGGGCGGCATCTCCACGTTGCTGACCCTGGCCCACAACCCGCCCTCCATTCAAAGCTCGGTGGTGATGGCCCTGGCGCCCAACCTCAACCAGGCGATGCTCGATTACGTGGAACGCGTGCGGGTGCTGATCGAGGCGGATGACAAGTCCGCCGTCGGCCACCTGCTAAACGAAACCGTCGGCAAATACCTGTGCCCCCGGCTCAAGCGCAATAACCATCGGCACCTGTCGGGCATGGCGACTACCGAGTACCGCCAGGCACGCTTTCATATCCACCAGGTGCTGGGCCTGGGCGACGGCAACTACCTGCCGGCACTCACTCAAATCGAAACCCCGGTGCATTTCATCAACGGCGCGCTGGATGAATACACCCCGGCAACCGAGGCCCGGCTGTTCAATAAATATGTGGGGCGCAGCACGTTCGCCGTCGCCGAGCACACCGGTCACTTGCTCGACCTTGAGTCTCGCGAGGCGGCGTTGGCGGTGCACCGCGCCCTGCTGGATTTCCTGGTCGGGGAGCACGCGCCATTGCCAGATTTAGACGAACCGCCAGTGGGAAAAGGCGCAACGGATGGCGCATAATCGCCGACACATAGCCTGCTAACCAAAAGGTCGCCCATGCCGAATCGCGCCCCTCTTGATGCCAAAACCGCCCGCTGGCTCCCCTGGGTGGTCGCGATTGCCTTCTTCATGCAGTCGCTGGATGGGACGATTCTCAACACAGCCCTGCCGGCCATGGCCCGGGACCTCGCCGAAAACCCGCTGCGCATGCAAGGGGTGGTGATCGCCTACATGCTCACCGTCGCCTTGCTCATTCCGGCCTCGGGCTGGATCGCCGACCGCTTTGGCACCAAGAAAATCTTCTTCGGCGCGATCATGCTGTTCAGCATTGGTTCGCTGTTGTGCGCCCTGTCCAGCAGCTTGACCATGCTGGTCGGCGCGCGGGTCATCCAGGGTTTGGGCGGGGCGCTGATGTTGCCGGTCGGGCGCCTCGTTGTGCTGCGCGCTTACCCGCGCTCCGAGCTGGTGCGGATCATGGGCTTCATTACCATCCCCGGCCTGCTCGGCCCGTTGCTTGGCCCGACCATGGGCGGCTGGATGGTGCAATACCTGACCTGGCACTGGATTTTTCTGATCAACCTGCCGGTGGGCATGATCGGCTGTTACGCCGTGTGGAAACTGATCCCCGACCTGCGCGGCAGTGAGCGCACGCGCTTTGACAGCATGGGGTTTGTGCTGTTTGGCGCGGCGATGGTGTTGATCACCATCGCCATGGAAGGCCTGGGCGAACTGCACCTGCCGCATCTGCGGGTAATGTTGCTGCTGTTTGGCGGGCTGGCGTGCCTCGCGGCCTACTGGCTGCGCGCCGGCCATATCGATAACCCGCTGTTTTCGCCGGTGCTGTTCAAGACCCGGACTTTCGCAGTGGGCATTCTCGGCAACCTGTTTGCGCGCCTGGGCAGCGGCGCCTTGCCATTCCTGGTGCCGCTGCTGTTGCAGGTGGCGCTGGGTTACTCGCCATCGGAAGCCGGGATGAGCATGCTGCCGCTGGCGGCGGCGGCGATGTTTGCCAAGTCGATTGCCCGCACCTTGATCGAACGCCTCGGCTACCGCGTGGTGCTGACCGGCAATACCTTGGCGCTTGGCATCATGCTGGCGAGCATGGGCCTGGTCAGTGAACAGACGCCTTACTGGTTGCTGCTGGGCATGCTGGCGATCCTCGGGGCGATCAACTCCCTGCAATTTACTGCGATGAACACCGTCACCCTGATCGACCTGGACGATGCTCAGGCCAGCAGCGGCAACAGTTTGCTCTCGGTGGTGGCGCAATTGTCCCTGAGCCTGGGCGTCGCGTGTGCCGGTGCCTTGCTCGGCGGTTTTACCGCCGAGTCGGGCAACGATGGTGTCAGCACCGTGCTCGGCGCCTTCCAACTGACCTTCCTCACCGTGGGCATCATGGCCATGCTGGCGGCGGCGATCTTCCTGCAACTGTCGCCCACCGACGGCAAGCGCGTGATCAGCCGCGAGCACGACATCGAGCATTAACAGGCTTCCCGTCTAGAACTTGCGGGGAAAATCCTGTGGGACTGGTACACTGCGCAACATTTTGTTTTGCAGAGCCAGTCCCGTGACTACCATCGCCACCGCTTTTAATACTTTGCCGCTCTCCGCCGCCATGCTGGCTAACCTCGACTCGCTGGGTTATGTCGAGATGACGCAGATCCAGGCGCAAAGCTTGCCGGTGATCCTCAAAGGGCTGGACCTGATTGCCCAGGCCAAGACCGGCAGCGGCAAGACCGCCGCCTTCGGTATCGGTCTGTTGAACCCGATCAACCCGCGCTACTTCGGCTGCCAGGCCCTGGTGATGTGCCCGACGCGTGAGCTGGCCGACCAGGTCGCCAAGGAAATCCGTCGTCTGGCCCGCGCCGAAGACAACATCAAGGTGCTTACCCTGTGTGGCGGCGTGTCCCTCGGCCCGCAGATCGCTTCCCTGGAACACGGCGCCCACGTCATCGTCGGCACCCCGGGCCGCATCCAGCAGCACCTGCGCAAAGGTTCGCTGGTACTGGACGGCTTGAACACGCTGATCCTCGATGAAGCCGACCGTATGCTCGACATGGGCTTCTACGACGCCATCGAAGACATCATCAGCAAGACCCCGGCACGCCGCCAGACCCTGCTGTTCTCGGCCACCTACCCGGTGAGCATCAAGCAGTTGGCGTCGAAATTCATGCGCGCGCCGCAGCAAGTGAAAGCTGAAGCCTTCCACTCCGATGACCAGATCGAGCAGCGTTTCTACGAGATCTCGCCGGAAGAGCGCATGGACGCCGTGACCAAGGTGCTCGCGCATTTCCGCCCGGCGTCGTGCGTAGCGTTCTGCTTCACCAAGCAGCAAGTGCAGGAAACCGTGGATCACCTGACGGCCAAGGGCATTTCCGCCGTCGGCCTGCATGGCGACCTGGAACAGCGTGACCGTGACCAGGTGCTGGCGATGTTCGCCAACCGTAGCACCTCGGTGCTGGTGGCGACCGACGTAGCCGCCCGTGGTCTGGACATTGACTCGCTGGACATGGTGATCAACGTCGAGCTGGCCCGCGATTCGGAAATCCACATCCACCGCGTAGGTCGTACTGGGCGTGCCGGTGAGACAGGGATTGCGATCAGCCTCGTGGCGCCGTCGGAAGCGCACCGCGCCCAGGCCATCGAGCAATTGCAGAAATCGCCGTTGAACTGGGACCAACTGGACAACCTCAAGCCACAAAGCGGTGGCCCGCTGCTGCCACAGATGAGCACCCTTTGCATCGCCGCCGGCCGCAAAGACAAAGTCCGCCCGGGCGACATCCTCGGTGCACTGACCGGTGAAGCCGGCATCCCGGGCGCACAGGTCGGCAAGATCGCGATCTTTGACTTCCAGGCCTTCGTGGCCGTGGAGCGCGGGATCGCCAAGCAGGCGCTGCAGCGTTTGAACGACGGCAAGATCAAAGGCCGTTCGTTGCGCGTGCGCATCCTGTAAAGAGCTCCCCTCCAATGGAGATCTAATGTGGGAGGGGGCTTGCTCCCGATGGCGGTGTATCAGCTGATAGAATTCTGGCTGACACACCGCTATCGGGAGCAAGCCCCCTCCCACATTTGACTGTATTTCAATTCAGAATTTGTATGAGGACATGGCTGTGCGCTCGACCGAAGTTGTGATCATTGGCGCCGGCGCCGCAGGCTTGATGTGTGCGCTGACCGCTGCCGGGCGTGGGCGCAAAGTGATGTTGATCGACCACGCGAACAAGGCCGGCAAGAAGATTCTGATGTCCGGCGGTGGCCGCTGCAATTTCACCAATATGTACACCGAGCCCGCCAACTTCCTCTCGCACAACGCGCACTTTTGCAAGTCGGCCCTGGCCCGCTACACCCAGTGGGATTTTATCGCTCTGGTTGCCAAGCATGGCGTGCCGTACCACGAGAAAAAGCTCGGCCAGTTGTTCTGCGATAACAAGTCCAGCGACATCCTCGGCATGCTGCTCGATGAATGCATCCAGACCGGCGTGAGCCTGCACCTGGACACCTCGATCGAGGAAATCGCCAAGCTCGAGAGCGGTTACCAGCTGCAAACCACCTTGGGTGAGCTGCGCTGCGAATCCCTGGTGATCGCGACGGGCGGCCTGTCGATTCCGACCTTGGGCGCGACCGGCTTTGGTTACCAAGTGGCCAAGCAGTTCGGCCATGAACTGCTGCCGACCCGCGCCGGGCTGGTGCCGTTCACCATCACCGACCAGCTCAAGGATTTGTGTGGCGAGTTGTCGGGCACCTCCGTGGATTGCCTGGTCAGCTGCAATGACCAGAGCTTTCGCGAGAACATTCTGTTCACTCACCGTGGCCTGAGCGGCCCGGCGATTTTGCAGATTTCCTCGTACTGGGAATCCGGCGACACGGTGGAAATCAACCTGCTGCCCGACCACGACGCCCACGCCTGGTTGCAACAGCAACAGGTCGAACGCCCCAACAGCGAGTTGAAAACCCTGCTGGGTGAGATCTTCACCAAGAAAATGGCCAACCTGCTGGCGGAAACCTGGTTCGTGTCCAAGCCGATGAAGCAGTACACCCACGCCGAAGTGGCCGACATCGCGCAAAAACTGGCGAGCTGGCAACTGGTGCCGGCCGGCACCGAGGGCTACCGCACCGCCGAGGTGACACTGGGCGGTGTGGATACGCGCGAAGTGTCGTCCAAGACCATGGAATCGCTGAAAAGCCCGGGGTTGTACTTCATCGGCGAAGTGCTGGATGTGACCGGCCACCTGGGCGGGTTCAACTTCCAGTGGGCGTGGGCGTCGGGCTACGCCGCGGCGCAATACGCCTGACACTACGCGGTAAAAAATGTGGGAGGGGGCTTGCTCCCGATGGCGGTGTAGCAGTCAATTCATGAGTGACTGTTGCACCGCTATCGGGAGCAAGCCCCCTCCCACATTGATTGCATTCCCTATTTGGAATGCAATGGCGGGAATATATTTTGCTGTTGGATGTGATCGCCACGCTTGCCGTGGCGTCATTACTGGCTCAATTTAGCGGCATCGTCCAGGAAGACTCCAGACTTCATGTCATCGACCTCGTTCAAGCAGTCCATGCGGCGCCTGTGGGCGCTGGATAAATTCAGTTACAGCGTACGGGTGTTCATCGCCCTCACCGGCAGCATGGCGCTGTGCTGGTATCAGGATGAAATGACCCTGCTGATCCCGCTGTTCCTGGGGATTATCGCCAGCGCCCTGGCCGAGACCGATGACAGCTGGCAAGGCCGCCTCAATGCCCTGGCGGTAACGCTGGTGTGTTTCAGCATCGCTGCGCTGTCGGTGGAGCTGCTGTTCCCTTATCCCTGGATTTTCGCCATCGCCCTGGCCCTGGCCAGTTTCTGCCTGACCATGCTCGGCGCCCTCGGCGAACGCTATGGCGCGATTGCGTCGGCCACCTTGATCCTGTCGGTATACACCATGATCGGCGTGGACCAGCGCGGGGGGGCTGTCAGCGACTTCTGGCATGAGCCGCTGCTGCTGGTGGCTGGTGCCGCCTGGTATGGCGTGTTGTCGGTGCTGTGGCAGGCACTGTTTTCCAACCAGCCGGTGCAACAGAGCCTGGCGCGGCTGTTTCGCGAATTGGGGCGCTACCTCAAACTCAAATCGTCGCTGTTCGAACCGATCCGCCAATTGGATGTGGAAGCGCGGCGGCTGGAACTGGCCCAGCAAAATGGTCGCGTTGTTGCGGCGTTGAATGCAGCGAAAGAAATCATCCTGCACCGGGTGGGCAATGGTCGACCGGGCTCGAAGGTCAGCCGCTACCTGAAGCTGTACTTCCTGGCCCAGGACATCCACGAGCGCGCCAGTTCGTCCCACTACCCTTACAACGCCCTGGCCGACGCCTTCTTCCACAGCGATGTGCTGTTCCGCTGCCAGCGCCTGCTACGCCAGCAAGGCAAGGCCTGCCAGAGCCTGGGCGAGTCGATCCAGCTGCGCCAGCCCTTCGTTTATGACGACAGCTTCGCCGAAGCCCTGGGCGACCTGAATGCCTCGTTGGAACACCTGCGCATCCAGAGCAACCCCGCGTGGCGCGGCCTGTTGCGCTCGTTGCGGGCCTTGGCCGCCAACTTGTCCACGCTCGACCGTCTGCTTGGCGACGCCAGCAACCCCGACTCACTCGCCGATGCGACCGACAGCAACCTGCTGGACCGCGCCCCGCGCAACCTGAAAGAAATGTGGACGCGCCTGCGCACGCAGCTGACGCCGACGTCACTGCTGTTCCGCCATGCCTTGCGCCTCGCCCTGGCGCTGACCATCGGTTATGGCACCTTGCATGCCATTCACGCTTCTCAGGGTTACTGGATCATCCTCACCACCCTGTTCGTCTGCCAGCCCAACTACGGCGCAACCCGGCGCAAGCTTGGCCAACGGATCATCGGCACTGCCATTGGTTTGACCGTGGCGTGGGCGCTGTTCGATCTGTTCCCAAGCCCGTTGGTGCAGTCGCTGTTCGCTATTGCCGCAGGCCTGGTGTTCTTTATCAACCGCACCACCCGCTACACCCTGGCCACGGCGGCAATCACGCTGATGGTGTTGTTCTGCTTCAACCAGGTCGGCGATGGCTACGGGCTGTTCCTGCCACGGCTGTTGGATACCTTGCTCGGCAGCCTGATCGCCGGCCTGGCGGTCTTCCTGTTCCTGCCGGACTGGCAAGGTCGCCGCCTGAACAAGGTGCTGGCCAACACCCTGACCTGCAACAGCATCTACCTGCGCCAGATCATGCAGCAATACGCGGCGGGCAAGAGCGACGACCTGGCTTATCGGCTGGCGCGGCGCAACGCCCACAACGCGGATGCGGCGCTGTCCACCACACTGGCCAATATGTTGATGGAGCCGGGGCATTTCCGTAAGGAAGCCGACGTCGGCTTCCGCTTCCTGGTGCTGTCGCACACCTTGCTCAGCTACCTGTCGGGGCTGGGCGCACACCGCGAGACCCAACTGCCGGCCGAAGTGCGTGAGCACCTGATCGAGGGCGCTGGCAACAGCCTGGCGGCGAGCATCGATGAGATCGCCACCGGGCTGGCGAATAAGCAGCCGGTCGCGATTCAGAGCGATGCCGAGGAGGCCCTGGCGGCGGAACTGGAACAGATGCCGGATGAGATCGATGAAGGACAGCGCTTGGTGCAAACACAATTAGCGTTGATCTGTCGGCAGTTGGGGCCGTTGCGAACGCTGGCGGCGCACCTGATCAAAGATACCAGCGCGACTTAATCTGTGGCTAACGGGCTGTTGCGGCGAGTGCTCCAGCGACCGCGTCACATCCCATGCGCTTTCATCAACCGCTCGTAACTGCCGTCGACCTTCATCTTCGCAATCTCCCGGTCAAAGCTGGCGACGATCTGCTCATGCTCGGGGTTCTTCAGGCTCACCAGAATATGCAGGCTGTTTTCACTCAGCGGCTTGGGTAAAAACTCCACCGCATTACGCACCCGCGCCGACTCGCGGGCCAGGTAATAGCGGGCAACATATTCATCTTCCAGCGTCAGCCTCACGCGCTGCGCCGCGAGCATGCGCACGGCCATGGCGAAGCTATGCACAGGCACCTTCTGCAGGCGTTCATCCTGATCGAACGCCGCCGAATAGGCATACCCGCGCACCACGGCGATGGCTTCGTCGTGCAGTTGCTCCAGGTTCTGATAATCGATGGGATCATCGCGGCGCTTGATAAAGCGCACACGGTTAAGCAGATACTCAGCGGAAAACTGCCCCAGTTTCGTACGAGCATCGTCGTACCAGGCATTGATCAGTACGTCATAGCGGCCGTCGCCCACGCCCATCAGCGCCCGGGCCCAAGGCACTTGTTCAAAGTCACTGGCGTAGCCTGCGCGAGCAAGGGCGGTGCTGACGATGTCAGTGGCCAAGCCACCGTTGACCAAGGTCGAATCCGTAAAAGGCGGCCAGGCATCCGCTACCAGGCGCAGGCGTTGTGCGACCGCAGGCTGGGCCAGCAACAACACTCCTATCAAAGCAACGGCACGAGAAAATCGCGGCATGCTCAAAGTCCTTGGCGGGCAGGCAGTGGCCTGATAACAGTAGCTCATCAATGAGCCTGCATTGCAGATTACACAAAGAAGCCCGCAGCGATTGCACTGAATGGTGGCAAATTGACGCCATTCACAAAAAAGCTCGATTTAGACAGGGGAGCCGGTGGCGCTTACTATCGACCACAGACATTAATAAGAGAGCACGCCATGACCGTTGAATGGGTTTGCAAACATCACGATGACTTGGGCAAGGAGCAGCTTTACGCGGTTTTGCGCCTACGCAGCGAGGTGTTTGTCGTTGAACAGAAATGCGCTTACCCGGACCTCGATGGGCAGGATCTTTCGGGTGATACCCACCACTTGATGGCCTGGAAGGATGACGAGTTGCTGGCGTACCTGCGCTTGCTCGACCCGGAATCACAGGGTGGCGATGTGGTGATCGGCCGAGTGATCGTTGCGCCGGCGGCACGCGGCACCGGGCTTGGCCATCAAATGATGGAAGAGACCCTCAAGCGCATTGAAGACATCTGGCCTGAGACGCCGATCTTTCTGTCAGCCCAGGCGCATTTGCAGGGGTATTACGGGCGGTACGGTTTTGTGGTGGCGGGTGAGGAATACCTGGAAGACGATATTCCCCATATAGGCATGCGACGCGCCTGATGGCCCTTTCGCGAGCAAGCCCGCTCCCACAGTTGACCGCGTCCGAGCGTTGAAACGCGGTCGAATGTGGGAGCGGGCTTGCTCGCGAAAGCCTCAGCCCAATCACCGCCACATTCAGGGATACCCCAACACCTGCTTGATCGACGCCAGATTGGCCTCGATCCACACCCGATCAATCGCCCCCCAGTTACGAACCCGATAGTGCCCGGCATGATTGCGCGCGCCGTCTGCCTGCTCGAACTCACACACGATATCCAGGTCGGCCAATGCCGCAATCGTGTCCTGCGCTGTGCGACGCGGCATGCCGGTGGCATCGGTCAACGCCGGGACACTGCTGGCCTGCCCACTGTCGATCAGGTACGCCACGTACAGGCGGCGGTAAAAACTGCTTTTGGTCTTGCTCACGTCCATGGTCAAAAGCCTTATGTGGTTAGGACTTGCCCTGCAAGTCGCGATACGTGAGGTAAACCCGCAGGTCGAATTCCACCTGATGGTAGCCCGGCATCATGTATTCGCAGAGTTTGTAGAACGCTTTGTTGTGGTCCGACTCCTTGAAGTGCGCCAGCTCGTGTACCACGATCATGCGCAGAAACTCCGGCGCGGCTTCCTTGAACAACGCGGCGATGCGAATCTCTTTCTTGGATTTGAGATTCCCGCCCTGCACCCGTGAAATCGTGGTGTGCAGGCCCAGGGCGCGGTGGGTCAGGTCCAGTCGGTTGTCGAACAGCACTTTGTCGATGGCCGGCGCGTTACGCAGGTGTTCCTGCTTCAAGGCCAGGGCATAGCTGTACAGCGCCTTGTCGCTCTGCACCGCATGACGTTCGGGGTAACGCTGCTCCAGGTAGGCGCCCAATTGGTCCTTGGCGATCAATTGGCGCACTTGCTCCTGGAGCGCTGCGGGGTAGGCCTGGAGGTATTTCAGCGCGGTCATGGGGTCTGCAACAGGGTTCGAATGGGCGCCAGTGTAGCGAATTCACAGCGCGCGGGGGTGGGGCCAGATCGCCATTTCCTCGGCCACCAGCGGCTGTGCCGCCCACGGCCCTTGAATACACGAGCAACCATTCGCCTTGAGCCACTGGGACTGCTCCAGGGTTTCCACACCCTCGGCGATCACCAACACATCAAAGTGCCCGCACAACTGGATAATACTGCGGGCCATCGCCGCATCGCGCACCGAGCCTGGCAGGCGTGCCACCAGTTGCGGGTCCAGCTTGAGCGTGTCGAACTCCAGATCACGCAAATGGGCCAGCGAACAGCGGCCCAGACCGAAGTCATCCAGGGCAATACGCACCCCGATCTGACGCAACAGTTTGAGCTGCTTGTGGGTTTCCTCAAGGTTGCTCATCAAGCTGTCTTCGCTGATCTCCACTTCCAACTGGCGCCCCTGCAACCCATACCGCTCAAGGACCTGCTGCAGTTGGCTGGCCAGGTTTGGCATGTTGAACTGGCTGCTGCTCAGGCTCACGCTCAGCACCAACTCGTCATCGAAGGTGGCTTGCCAGGCGCGGCGCTGGGCAGCGACTTGCTGGTAGATCCAGGCGCTCAACTGGCTGATCAGCCGCGCCTCTTCCAGCAACGGCAAAAACAAGCCCGGCGGCACATCACCGACGCTCGGGTGCTGCCAGCGCAATAGCGCCTCGACGCCGCGCAAACGCCCATCCTCCAGCGACACCTGAGGCTGGTAGACCAGGGCGAAATCCTTGTTTTGAATCGCGGTACGGACACTGTCTTCGAGCATCAGGCGCGAACGGGCACGGCCGTTCATTTCCTGATCGTAATAGCGATATTGCTGACGCCCTGCACGCTTGGCTTCGTACATGGCGATATCCGCCGCGCGCAGCAGGCCATTCAAGTCAGCGCCGCAGTCCGGAAAGGTCGCAATACCAATGCTGACGCCGAGCATGACATCCAACCCATCGACTTGCTGACAGACAGACACGCGCTCGATCAGTTTTTCCGAAATCTTCGCCGCCTGCTCGGGAAACTCCAACTCCAGCAAGGCGGTGAACTCATCCCCGCCCATGCGCCCGAGAATGTCGTAGGAGCGCAGGCACGCCTGCATTTGTTCCGAGACCCAGCGCAGCACCCGATCCCCGGCGTCGTGGCCCAGCGAGTCGTTGACACGCTTGAAGCCGTCGAGGTCCAGGTACAACAACACCAGCGACAGCCCATTACGTTCGCTGCGCAGCAAGGTGTTCTCCACCGCCTGGTGGAAGCCACGTCGATTCAGCAGCCCGGTCAACGGGTCGGTCACCGCCTGGAACTCCAGTTTCTGATGCAGGTGGCGCACCTCGGACATGTCCAGCACCGTCACCACCATAGCCTTCTGCTCGGCGGGCAACGGCGCGCAGGACAACGCCACCGGCACCTGCTGGCCACGGCCGGTGCGCAAAATAGCGTCGTGCTGGCGCCAGGTCTCGCCCTTGCGATACGCCTCGTACATCGGGAACCCCAACCACGTGGGCACATGGGGTTTTTGCAGGAAACTCAGAAAGCTCTCGCCCTGCAACTCGGCCATCGTGGCATTCAGCAACCGCGAAATGGCCGGGTTGGCATACTGGATCACACTGGCCTCACCCACCACCAGGATGCCCTCGGCGGCGTTGTCCAGCACAGAGGCATTAAAGGCCCGCGCGGATTCCAGGTCACGGCTCAGGCGCTGCAAGGCTCGGCGGTTGCGCTGCTGCTCGAGCAGGGCTTGCACCTTGGGTTTTAGAATATGGGGGTCAAAGGGCTTGAACAGGTAGTCGATGGCGCCACTGGCGTAGCCTTCGAGTACCGCCGCAGAAGACTGTGCATGTGCCGTCAGAAAAATAATCGGCGTCATGCGCGTACGCTGGCTGCCACGCATCAGCCGCGCCACCTCAAAGCCATCCATGCCCGGCATGCGCACGTCCAGCAGCACCAGGTCCACTTCGTGCGCCAACAATAATTCCAACGCCTCCAGCCCTGAAGCCGCGGTCATCACTTGCCAATCTTCACGCTGCAAAAGCGCACGCATGCTGATGAGGTTTTCCGGGTAGTCGTCGACCACCAGAAGAACCGAACTGCCATCGCCGAGGTATGGAGCGCAATCCATGCTACGTATCTTCCTTGAGGAGCTGCACCGGTCACTTCTCATCCAAAAACCGGACAAACACTGAGGCCTCACTCTAGCCCCGGTTCTAAAAAATCAGAAGTGACGTGGGTGCCATCATTGCGCCAAAGCTTAGGAAGCCGACTAACGGTAAGGACCCACAGCCCACGGGCCATGGGAAACATGGCTTTTTGGCATTCCTCTGACGCCAATAAATTGCCAGCAATTGTTTAACAACAGGACGATCAGCGCTTATAAAGAACCTGTAAGGCCCCCGGGCCAAAGCCGTCACCCTCTGTAAAAGGCCAACACCATGATCGACCTTTCCACCTGGAACCTGAGCATTCCTGTCGGCTCCCCGCCTGCGACCATCGACACCCCAAAACTGTTGAGCGGCTTCAAGGACCAATATTTCCAGGCCGAAGGCAGCAACGTGCAATTCTGGACACCCGTGACCGGCACCCGCACCGAAAACGCCATCTACCCGCGCAGCGAACTGCGCGAAACCTACGCCGACGGGCGCCTGCGCAACTGGACTTACAACGAGGCCAACAACTTCCTGCGCGCCACCGTGACCGTCAACCAAGTGCCTTCCAGCGGCAAAGTGGTCATCGGCCAGATTCACGCGTACGACAGCCAGAAACCGCTGATCAAGCTGGAATACCAATTCAAGGAAAAGACCCAGACCGGCAACATCGTCGCCAAGGTGCGCATGCGCCCGGATGATGGTGAGGGGCGCGTGGTCACCGTCGCCAGTAACGTGCCATTGGATAAGAGCTTCACCTATGTGATCAACCTCAATAAGGCCGGCTTGCTCAGCGTATCTGCCGCAGACGGCCAATGGAACGAGCGCATTGGCGCCGCGTGGGCTGCGAAACCGCTGTACTTCAAGGCAGGGGTGTATGTGCAGGACAACAGTGGGAACAGTAAGGAAGGCGCACGCGTGACGTTTGCCAAGTTGGACATTGACCACGAGTAGCGCGAGAAAGAAGCCCCGTTAACAGCGGGGCTGCTTGGAGGGTTTATTCAACGCACATCAGCATAAAGCCCATCGAAGAATCGCCGGAGGGTTTGTTATTGCCTACTTTGAGTGTTAATACGTTGACGTAGTTGATGGCCGGGACACTGCCCAACTTGGCATGGCCATAAAAGATATGTTCATTGGAACTGACATCCGTGACGGAAACTGTACAGAATCGTGGCGGCTGCTTAAAGACACCGGGCACGAAGCGGACTTTGTATTCCGAGAAATAATCAGGCTGCGCCGTCAACTTTATCTCTTTCAGCCACTGGGGTGATTGCGCAGTAATCTGGCCTTTATCATCAACAGACGCGGTAAAAATCCGGCTATCCGCGTATGCAAAAGAGCCTGTTGCTGCCAGCGCCAGAATGACGCCAACTGTTTTAATAAAACCCATCATCAATTCTCCATCATTGAATATCATCAAGGCCAAACCTTAAATGATCCGAGGCCGAAAAAAGCGCGCTTTCAATGACGCACGAACAAAACAGAAAAACTGTGAAAACACAGCGAACTCAATTCACTCGTTCCCGGAAACTTCCGATTGTAAAAACACCGGGGCGTTTCGATTTGTAGGCAATGTCTGATAAACCCAAGGACACTTCATGGGCAATCCAACCGCTTAAACACACCGCTTGTCCGTGTGGAAGCCGGGCTTGCCCGCAATGGCAGTGAATGAGCCAATATTTGCGTGCCTGACACACCGCCATCGCGGGCAAGCCCGACTCCCACATTGGATCTCCATCGATTTAGAGATCGAGGTTGGTCTTACACGACCGTTGCGGGCAGACAGATCGCCGCTTATAGTTCGCCGGTCGCTGAGAACAGCGATAGGGTTTCGCAGCCCTAACGATACGTGTGTAACCGAGCATCATGAATGCAACGTGGAGCGCTTCTGCGCCCGACGTTTACTTTATGGTGGCTGTGTGTGGGAGACCTTCGGGTCTGCCGGGTTCCTCGTATCCTCGGTCTGCGAACCCGCACACAGCTACCACCCATTCGTTTCGCAGCGATCGGCGGTAGTCCTTCTAGATACGAGGAATATTTGCCATGACCGACCCATTACCACCCCGCCGCTTCTACCCCTGCACCGAGTCCGCCACCGATTCACCCGTGCTCTTGATCGACAGCGCCGCCCCATTGCCCGACCTCCACGCCTGCCTGCGCGAACGCCTCAACGCCGCCCTCGAACACCTCAACCTGATGGCCTGCTCCAGCCTGCCGGACTTCGCCGAGCGCGACCTGAATAACGTGGCCAATACCGCACGTATTCTGGTGCAGGACGTGAGTGATGTGTTCCGCGTCATCGAGCACCGAGGCTTCGATACCGCCGCCTGATCAAATCCCACCCACAAAAAAGCCCGCATCGCTGCGGGCTTCTTTTTAAACGCTTAAGGCTTAGTTCACCTTAGCGTTCAACTCACCTTTCAAATACCGCTGGTACATCGCTTCCAACGAGATCGGTTTGATCTTCGAAGCATTACCGGCAGTACCAAACGCTTCGTAGCGAGCGATACACACGTCACGCATCGCGGTCACGGTGGCGCCGAAGAATTTACGTGGGTCAAATTCGCTCGGGTTGGTGGCCATCAGGCGACGCATCGCGCCGGTGGACGCCAGGCGCAGGTCGGTGTCGATGTTGACTTTGCGCACGCCGTACTTGATGCCTTCGACGATTTCTTCAACCGGCACGCCGTAGGTTTCTTTGATGTCGCCGCCGTACTGGTTGATGATCGCCAGCCACTCTTGCGGTACCGAGGAAGAACCGTGCATCACCAGGTGGGTGTTAGGGATGCGTTTGTGGATTTCCTTGATGCGGTCGATGGCCAACACGTCGCCGGTAGGTGGCTTGGTGAACTTGTAAGCGCCGTGGCTGGTGCCGATGGCGATGGCCAGGGCGTCCACTTGGGTCTTCTTCACGAAGTCGGCCGCTTCTTCCGGGTCGGTCAGCATTTGGCTGTGGTCCAACACGCCTTCGGCGCCGATGCCGTCTTCTTCGCCGGCCATCCCGGTTTCCAGGGAACCCAGGCAACCCAGCTCGCCTTCAACCGATACGCCGCAGGCGTGAGCCATGGCCACGGTCTGTTGGGTGACGCGCACGTTGTACTCGTAGTCGGTTGGGGTCTTGCCGTCTTCGCCCAGGGAGCCGTCCATCATCACCGAGCTGAAGCCCAGTTGGATGGAGCGCTGGCACACGTCAGGGCTGGTGCCGTGGTCCTGGTGCATGCACACCGGGATGTGTGGGAATTCTTCGATCGCCGCGAGGATCAGGTGACGCAGGAACGGGGCGCCGGCGTATTTGCGGGCACCGGCCGAAGCCTGGACGATCACTGGGGAGTCGGTCTTGTCAGCGGCTTCCATGATGGCGCGCATCTGCTCAAGGTTGTTGACGTTAAAGGCTGGGACGCCGTAGCCGAACTCGGCTGCGTGGTCCAGCATTTGACGCATGCTGATAAGTGCCATTGTGTTGTCTCTCCCGATCGAGGGTCGTTAATCGTGCAAGCCTGCCGTAGCGGCGGCTGCTATTCAAGTTATTGCAGATCAAGGGGTTAAGGCCTGGCCTGCTGAATCGTTATTGCAGTGTCCGGTTCAAAATCCATGTCACTTTGGAACCGGATCTACTGCGGGAGCAGGCTTGCTCGCTCCCACATTTTGGTCTCATCACATTCGAGATCATGTTCTGTCTTATTGGGCCTTGCAGCCACGCCCGATCAAATCATCGGTGGCGACCCAGTAAATCAGGCCTTCCTCACCTTTTGTGTGAAACGCCAATTGATCGTTGCTGTACAGCACGCCCGAGGCGGCAACGTCTTGCTTAAGACGGTAAACCTGGTCCGAACCACCGAGGCGAACATCCACCTCGGAACGAGCCTGATTGGCAAAGCGCCAGTTGATCTCGGCCTTGCTGTCGCAAGTCCAGGTCGTCCACTTGTCCGCCGGCTCTGCCTTGTTGAACATGTTCATGCTGCTGCAACCGGCCAATAAGGCCACTGCAACCAGGGCGAATACGCCTTTCATTGCCAATCCTCGAACGGCGACCCGAAGGCCGCCACTGCTGTCGGTTAATTGATCAGACCGGTCATGGGCAACCCTGTTCCTGACCGTTGGGCGCAGCGTCGTATTTCTCCAGCCGTTCATTGCCGATGCGCTTGTTGATCACCGGCATGGTCTCGGCTTGCCAGTCAGCCTGGTAGCAGCTCTTTTTCTGCCCCGGCGCCGGCTTTTCAGAGTCCGGCGCTGCGCGTTGCGTGCTACCGCAGCCGGCCAACAGGCCTGCTGCGATTACCAGTGCCAACGACTTGATCATGGGAAGACTCCTTTTCCGGATCACGAGCCTTAGCCTTTGGCTCGGGTTTCCAGCACTTCAACGGCCGGCAGGACTTTGCCTTCGACGAATTCCAGGAATGCGCCGCCACCGGTAGAAATGTAGGAGATCTGGTCAGCAACGCCATATTTATCGATGGCTGCCAAGGTGTCGCCACCGCCGGCGATGGAGAAGGCAGCGCTTTGAGCAATAGCCTGGGCCAGGACTTTGGTGCCGTTGCCGAATTGATCGAACTCGAACACGCCAACCGGGCCGTTCCACAAAATGGTCTTGGACGACTTCAGCAGTTCAGCGAAGTTGGCCGCTGTTTGCGGGCCGATATCCAGGATCATGTCGTCGGCAGCCACGTCCGCGATGAGCTTGACGGTGGCTGCGGCGCTTTCGGCAAACTCCTTGGCGACCACCACATCCACCGGCAACGGCACACTCACTTTTGCCGCGATGGCGCGGGCGGTGTCGAGCAGGTCCGGCTCATACAGGGACTTGCCCACCGGGTGACCGGCTGCCGCCAGGAAGGTATTGGCAATGCCGCCGCCGACGATCAACTGGTTGCAGATCTGGCTCAGGCTGTTGAGTACGTCGAGTTTGGTGGAAACTTTGGAACCGGCCACGATGGCAGCCATCGGTTGCGCCGGAGCGCCCAAGGCCTTGCCCAGTGCATCCAGCTCAGCGGCCAGCAGCGGGCCGGCGGCGGCGACTTTGGCGAACTTGGCCACGCCGTGGGTCGAACCCTCAGCGCGGTGAGCGGTGCCGAAGGCGTCCATTACGAACACGTCGCACAGGGCTGCGTATTGCTGGGCCAGTTCGTCGCTGTTCTTTTTCTCGCCTTTGTTAAAGCGCACGTTTTCGAACAGCACAATGTCGCCTGGCTTGACGTCGACGCCACCCAGGTAATCAGCCACCAACGGCACGTCACGGCCCAGCGCCTTGCTCAGGTAGTCGGCCACCGGCTTGAGGCTGTTTTCGGCGGAGAACTCACCTTCGGTCGGGCGACCCAGGTGGGAGCAGACCATCACGGCCGCGCCTTTTTCCAGGGCCAGCTTGATGGTCGGCAGCGAGGCCAGGATTCGCGCATCGCTGGTGACAACACCGTCCTTGACGGGGACGTTGAGGTCTTCGCGAATCAGTACGCGCTTACCTTGCAGATCGAGGTCGGTCATCTTCAACACGGTCATGGGTCGCAGTTCCTGAATTACTGTTGAGGTTGTTTAGAGGCGATGTGCAGATAATGGTCCGCAACATCCAGCATTCGGTTGGCAAACCCCCATTCGTTGTCGAACCAGGCCAGGATGTTCACCAGCCTGGGGCCGGAAACACGGGTTTGGCTGGCATCGACAATCGCCGAATGCGGGTCATGGTTGAAATCACAACTGGCGTGCGGCAACTCGGTGTAGGCCAAAAGGCCCTTGAGCGGGCCGCTGGTGGCGGCGTCGCGCAAAATCCGGTTGACCTCAGTGGCATCGGTATCGCTGACGGTTTGCATGGTGATGTCCAGGCAGGACACGTTCACCGTCGGCACCCGTACGGCTTTGGCCTGGATTCGCCCGGCAAGTTCCGGCAATAACCGTTCGATACCACGCGCCAGGCCGGTGGACACCGGAATCACCGACTGGAAGGCCGAACGTGTACGCCGCAGGTCCTCGTGGTGATAAGCGTCGATCACCGGCTGGTCATTCATGGCCGAGTGGATGGTGGTGATAGACACGTAATCCAGGCCAATCGCCTGATCCAGCAGGCGCAACAGCGGTACGCTGCAGTTGGTGGTGCAGGAGGCGTTGGACACCAGCAGTTCATTGCCGGTCAGGCAGTCCTGGTTGATGCCGTAGACGATGGTGGCGTCGACATCCGCCTCGCTGGCCATCGGCTGGGAAAACAGCACACGCGGCGCACCGGCGTCGAGAAAACGCTGGCCATCGGCACGGGTGTTGTAAGCACCGGAGCATTCCAACACCAGGTCGACGCCCAGCGCCGCCCAGTCGATGCCCTCGGGGGTGGCACTGCGTAGTACTTTTACGCAGTCGCCATTGATATGCAGACAATCGCCGTCGACCCGCACTTCGCCGGGGAACCGGCCGTGGGTGGAGTCAAAGCGTGTCAGGTATTCGATACTGGCCATGTCGGCCAAATCGTTGATCGCGACAATTTCAAACCCGGCAGCCGCCCCTCGTTCGAACAGAGCACGCAAGACGCAACGACCAATGCGGCCGTAGCCGTTGAGTGCAACTTTGTAGCGACGCGGTTGAGGCATGGGGTTCTCGATTACCTTGGGTAATAGGGTGGCTGTTAGATCGCTTTCGCGAGCAAGCCCGCTCCCACACTTGAATGGGTTCACAATTGCAACTGTGTGAACCCGATCAAATGTGGGAGCGGGCTTGCTCGCGAAGGCGTCAGTACAGCCACCTCAATCTACAGCCTTAGTCTTCCAGCAGTTCTTCAGCCTGACCCAGGATGTTTTCCAGGGTGAAACCAAACTCTTCGAACAACGCTGGCGCCGGCGCCGACTCACCGTAGGTGGTCATGCCGATCACGCGGCCTTCCAGGCCCACGTACTTGTACCAGTAGTCGGCGTGAGCCGCTTCGATGGCAATACGCGCGCTGACCTGCAGCGGCAATACCGATTGCTTGTAGCCGGCGTCCTGGGCTTCGAACACGCTGGTGCACGGCATCGATACAACACGCACCTTGCGGCCTTGTTCGGTGAGCTTGTCGTACGCCTGAACGGTCAGGCCCACTTCGGAACCGGTGGAGATCAGGATCAGCTCCGGCTCGCCAGCGCAGTCCTTGAGCACGTAGCCGCCACGGCTGATGTCGGCGATCTGCGCGTCGGTACGCACTTGGTGTTGCAGGTTCTGACGCGAGAAGATCAGCGCCGAAGGGCCGTCCTTGCGCTCGATGGCGTGCTTCCAGGACACGGCGGATTCGACCGCGTCGGCTGGGCGCCAGCAATCCAGGTTCGGCGTGGTACGCAGGCTGGTCAATTGCTCGACCGGCTGGTGCGTCGGGCCGTCTTCGCCCAGGCCGATGGAGTCGTGGGTGTACACATGGATCACCCGCTTCTTCATCAGCGCGGCCATACGCACGGCGTTGCGCGCGTATTCCATGAACATCAGGAAGGTCGCGCCGTAAGGCACCAGGCCGCCGTGCAGGGACACGCCGTTCATGATGGCGCTCATGCCGAACTCGCGCACGCCGTAGTACATGTAGTTACCGCTGGCGTCTTCCGCCGAAACACCTTTGCAACCTTTCCACAGGGTCAGGTTGGAACCGGCCAGGTCAGCCGAACCGCCGAGGATCTCAGGCAGCAGCGGGCCGAAGGCATTCAGGGTGTTCTGGCTGGCTTTACGGCTGGCGATGGTCTCGCCCTTGGCCGCGACTTCGGCGATGTAGGCCGAGGCTTTTTCCGAGAAGTCGGCAGGCAGGTCACCGGCCAGGCGACGCACCAGTTCGTTGGCCAATGCCGGGAATTCGGCGGAGTAGGCAGCGAAACGCTGGTCCCACTCGGCTTCGGTCGCCAGGCCTTTTTCCTTGGCGCTCCACTCGGCGTAGATGTCGGCCGGGATTTCGAACGGGCCGTGGTTCCACTTCAGCGCTTCGCGGGTCAGGGCGATTTCCGCGTCACCCAGCGGGGCGCCGTGGCAGTCTTCTTTACCTTGCTTGTTCGGCGAGCCGAAACCGATGGTGGTCTTGCAGCAGATCAGGGTCGGCTGCTCGCTTTTGCGCGCGGTGTCGATGGCGGTCTTGATCTCTTCCGGATCGTGGCCGTCCACGTTGCGGATCACTTGCCAGTTGTAGGCTTCGAAACGCTTCGGGGTGTCATCGGTGAACCAGCCTTCGACTTCGCCGTCGATGGAGATGCCGTTGTCATCGTAGAAGGCAATCAGCTTGCCCAGGCCCAGGGTACCGGCCAGGGAAGCGACTTCGTGGGAAATGCCTTCCATCATGCAGCCATCACCGAGGAACACATAGGTGTGGTGGTCGACGATGTTGTGGCCAGGGCGGTTGAACTGCGCGCCCAGTACTTTTTCAGCCAGCGCGAAACCAACCGCGTTGGCCAGGCCTTGGCCCAGGGGACCGGTGGTGGTCTCGACGCCTGGGGTGTAGCCGAATTCCGGGTGGCCCGGGGTGCGGCTGTGCAGCTGGCGGAAGCTCTTGAGGTCATCAATAGTGACGTCGTAGCCGGTCAGGTGCAGCAGCGAATAAATCAGCATCGAGCCGTGGCCGTTGGACAGCACGAAGCGGTCACGGTCGGCGAACGACGGGTTGCTCGGGTTGTGTTTCAGGTAGTCACGCCAAAGTACCTCGGCGATATCCGCCATGCCCATCGGGGCACCGGGATGGCCGCTGTTGGCTTTTTGCACGGCATCCATGCTGAGGGCACGAATGGCGTTGGCACGCTCACGACGGCTGGGCATCGCTGATCTCCTGGGGTTTGAATATAGAAACCGAAAAAAGGACCGGCATTTTCCCTCAGCCACCGCCTGCGGGCAATGACAGATAGTCACTTGACGGTGTTTTTCCTGCGCATTGCCCGGCAATCGCTTGCAGAAACGCCCCACGGCTTCGTCTAAAGGTTATAGCGGTGGCTTATAACCGCCACTTATCGACCAATATCAAAACTTTTTGATATTGGCCTTGCAGGGATTTACACCCATCACTAGACTGCTGGCCTTATGAACCTACCCGTGCCCTCCCTGCGTCCTGACGATGGCGATGAGCTGGCTGCCTTATGCAAGGCCGCTGGTGATCCGTTACGCCTGAACGTACTGCGCGCACTGGCCAACGACTCCTTCGGGGTACTGGAACTGGCGCAAATCTTTGCGATTGGCCAGTCCGGCATGAGCCACCACCTCAAGGTACTGGCCCAGGCCGAGCTGGTAGCCACCCGCCGTGAAGGCAATGCGATTTTTTACCGCCGCGCCCTGCCCCACACCGAGCTGCTCGGCGGCAAGCTGCACAGCGCTTTGCTCGAAGAAGTCGACAATTTGAGCCTGCCGGCGGATGTGCAGTCGCGCATCGCCCAGGTCCACGGGCAACGGGCCGCCGCCAGCCAGGACTTTTTCTCTCGGGTTGCCGAGAAGTTTCGCGCCCAGCAGGACCTCATCGCCGGTTTACCGCAATACCGCGAGAGCGTACTGGCGCTGTTGGACAAGCTGAGCTTCAGTAATGAGGCGACGGCGCTGGAAGTCGGCCCTGGCGACGGCGGTTTCCTGCCGGAACTGGCGCGCCGCTTTCAGCAGGTGACGGCGCTGGACAACAGCCCGGCGATGCTCGAACTGGCGCGCCAGCTGTGTGAGCGCGAAGCCCTGGGCAATGTCAGCCTGCAGTTGGCAGACGCGTTGAATGACACCAGCCTGCGGGCCGATTGCGTGGTGCTGAACATGGTCCTGCACCATTTCGCCGCCCCCGCCGACGCCCTCAAGCAGATGGCAAACTTGCTACAACCCGGCGGCAGCCTGCTGGTTACAGATTTATGCAGCCACAACCAGAGTTGGGCCAAGGAGGCCTGCGGTGATCTCTGGTTGGGTTTTGAACAGGACGATCTGGCCCGTTGGGCCACCGCTGCGGGACTCGTTCCCGGGGAAAGCCTCTATGTAGGTTTACGTAATGGTTTCCAGATCCAGGTCCGCCATTTTCAGCGGCCGGCTGGCGACACTCACCATCGGTAAATATCAGGAAATCATCGAGATGAGCGAATACTCCCTTTTCACCTCCGAGTCCGTGTCTGAAGGGCATCCGGACAAAATCGCCGACCAGATTTCTGACGCGGTGCTGGACGCCATCATTGCTGAAGACAAGTTCGCCCGTGTGGCGTGCGAGACTCTGGTGAAAACCGGCGTGGCGATCATCGCCGGTGAAGTCACCACCACGGCCTGGGTCGACCTGGAACAGATCGTCCGTGACGTCATCACCAAGATTGGCTACAACAGCTCCGACGTCGGCTTCGACGGCGCGACCTGTGGCGTGATGAACATCATCGGCAAGCAGTCCCCCGACATCAACCAGGGTGTGGACCGCGCCAAGCCTGAAGATCAGGGCGCTGGCGACCAGGGCCTGATGTTCGGCTACGCCAGCAACGAAACCGACGTGCTGATGCCAGCGCCGATCACCTTCTCGCACCAACTGGTGCAGCGTCAGGCCGAAGCGCGTAAATCCGGCGTGCTGCCGTGGCTGCGCCCGGACGCCAAGTCCCAGGTGACCTGCCGTTACGAAGGCGGCAAAGTGGTGGGCATCGACGCCGTTGTACTGTCGACCCAACACAACCCGGACGTGTCCTACGCCGACCTGCGCGAAGGCGTGATGGAGCTGATCGTCAAGCACGTGCTGCCTGCCGAGCTGCTGACCAAGGACACCCAGTTCCACATCAACCCGACCGGCCAGTTCATCATCGGTGGCCCGGTGGGCGACTGCGGCCTGACCGGCCGCAAGATCATCGTCGACAGCTACGGCGGCATGGCCCGTCACGGCGGTGGCGCGTTCTCGGGTAAAGACCCCTCCAAGGTTGACCGTTCCGCCGCCTACGCCGGTCGTTACGTGGCCAAGAACATCGTGGCGGCCGGCCTGGCCGAGCGTTGCGAAATTCAGGTTTCCTACGCTATCGGTGTGGCTCAGCCTACGTCGATCTCGCTGAATACCTTCGGCACCGGCAAGATCAGCGACGACAAGATCGTCAAGCTGGTGCGTGAGATCTTCGACCTGCGCCCTTACGCGATCACCACCATGCTCGACCTGCTGCACCCGATGTACCAGGAAACCGCAGCCTACGGCCACTTCGGTCGTACCCCTGCGCAGAAGACGGTCGGCGACGACACCTTCACCACGTTCACCTGGGAAAAAACCGACCGCGCCAACGACCTGCGCACCGCTGCAGGCCTGTAATCACTCGCGGCACACCAAGCCCCGCAGGGTAAACCCTGCGGGGCTTTTTATTGGCCGGATGATTAACGGGAGAGCAGGTCAACAAAGGCTGTAACAAACTGGCTGGCTCCCAGGCCAAGGTCGACGCCAAGCAGCAAACACAGGAAGCCAAGCGGGATAAGAACGAGGCGGTGAAGGCCGTGGGCGGCCTGTTCAAGTCACTCGAAACACCCGGTAAAAAGCCCCGCAGCGTCGGGGCTTTTTTGTGGCCGCCTGGATCACTTAGGCTGGGCGCCCCTTCCGAGCAAGGATGCTCATGATGCGTTTACTGATTGCTCTTTTCTTCAGCGGCCTGCCTTTGTGGGCCTGGGCAGACAATTGCCCCGAGGACGCCCGATCACAGGTCGACACCCTGGCCGAACAAATCAAACTTTGGGATGACAGCTACCACCGGCTTGGCCAATCACCGGTCAACGATGAACTCTATGACCAGGCTCGCCATCGCCTGGCTCAGTGGCGATCGTGTTTTACTCGGTTAACAAAAGCCACCGACAACCCATTGGCCAGTTCACGGGGCACGCGGGCTCACCCGGTCGCGCACACCGGCCTGGAAAAGCTGGTCGATGAAAAGGCTGTCGATGAGTGGCTCGGAACCCGACAAGACGTATGGATTCAACCCAAGGTCGACGGGGTTGCAGTGACGCTGGTGTATCACCAGGGTCGGCTGAGCCAACTCATCAGCCGAGGTGACGGCCGGCTCGGCCAGGATTGGTCAGCCGTCGCGCGCAAGCTCCCCGGCATCGTCCAGCGACTGCCGGAACCCATCAACCTGGTGCTGCAAGGCGAACTCTATTGGCGCCTTGACGATCATGTGCAGTCAGAACACGGCGGGGTAAGTGCCCGCAGCAAGGTGGCCGGGCTGATGAATCGTCGCCAGCTGAGTGACGCTGACGCCGCTGGAATCGGCTTGTTCGTGTGGGCCTGGCCCGACGGCCCGGCAGACTTCACCACGCGCCTGGCCACCTTGGCTCGCTGGGGGTTTGCCGACAGCCGTCGCTACAGCCAGCCCATCCAGAACATGACGGATGCCGCGCACTGGCGCAGCTACTGGTACACCCATCCACTGCCATTCGCCAGCGATGGCGTGGTGTTGCACCAAGCGTCATACCCGCCGGCCAAACGCTGGCAGACCGGAACGCCTTACTGGGCGGTCGCCTGGAAGTACCCGGTGACCAAAGCGCTGGCCATGGTGCGCAAGGTGCACTTCAAGATCGGCCGCACCGGGCGCATCACCCCCATTCTGGAACTGGACCCCGTGCGGCTGGACGATCGGCAAATTCGCCGCGTCAACGTCGGCTCCCTGAAACAGTGGCATGCGCTGGATATCCGTCCTGGCGATCAGGTCTCCATCAGCCTTGCCGGCCAAGTGATTCCGCGGTTGGACCAAGTGATCCTGCGCAACAAGACAAGGGTGGCGGTGCAGGTGCCGGATGCGCGGGACTTCCACGCGTTGAGCTGTTGGCAACTGGACCCGGGGTGCGAGGAGCAGTTGCTCGCCCGTCTGACCTGGCTGAGCAGCAATCAAGGCCTGTCCTTGCCGCATATAGGGCGCGAAACCTGGAACGCTTTGATCCAGGCCGGTCTAATCGCAGGCTTTCTCGATTGGCTGACCCTGGATGCGGCAGAGCTTGCTAACATTGACGGCTTCGGTGAGCGCAGCCGTGCCCGGGTGCTCGACAGCCTTCAAAGCGCTCGGCAACGGCCCTTTGCGCAATGGCTCAAAGCGCTGGGCGTACCGCCTTCGGCACGTAACGACCTGGAGGGCGGCTGGCAGACCCTTGCCGCCAGAGACGTCCAGGCCTGGCTGGCCACCGACGGTATTGGCCCGGGCCGCGCGGCGCAATTGAGCGCTTTTTTTCGCGACCCGCAAGTACAAGCATTAGCTGAAACATTACGTGTGGCCGGGATTGACGGGTTTTAAGCCCAGCCCGGCCACCTTTAACCCCGGCAGAATTCACCCTGCCAACCGATTGCGACCTTGGAGCCTTACATGAAATTTCTAGCCCCACTAGCCTTGTTGACCGTCGCAAGCTTCATGACCGCGCCGCTGCTGGCTGCCGAAGAAGTCCCGGAACTTACCGGCTGCGCCGCCAAACGCCAAGCCATCAGCGCCCAAATCGAACAGGCCAAGGCCCATGGCAACAGTGAACAGCAAGCCGGCCTGGAAAAAGCCTTGAGCGAAGTCACCGCCCACTGCACCGACGCGTCCTTGAGGAAAGAGCGCGAGAACAAGGTGCTCGACGCCAAACACGAAGTCAGCCGCCGTCAGGCTGACCTCGACAAGGCAATGAAAAAGGGTGACGCGGACAAGATCAACAAACGCAAAGACAAGCTCGCCCAGTCCCGCAAGGAACTGCAGGACGCCGTCGAAGAACTCGACAAGTAAAACCGATCAGTGGTCCCGAAACTGTTTATGGCAGGCTGTGCAGGCATCTTCGACCTTCTGCACCGCCGGCCCCAGGTTACTGGCTTTGTAAGGTTGCAGTTGGCTTGCGATCACCAATTCACCGGTGGCCGCTTCAAGGCTGCGGGCCAACTCCTGGAAGCGTGCCTGCTGTTGCCACACGTTGTCCTTGGCGCTGGTGTGATCTTCTTCACGCACGCTCGGGAAATGCTTCCACGGTTCGTGGGACAACGCATCGAGCTTGACGGCGCCTTCGGCGAACTTGGCGCCGTCGAACGGGATACGCCCGCGCAACATGCCGCCCAGGTCTTCGCCGGTTTTGAGCATCTGCTTGAAGATCGCCTTGCGTTGGCCCAGGGGCGAATTCGGATCGACACCGCCGCAAGCGGACAAGGTCAGGCAGGCCAGCAATACCACGGTCAGTTTTTTAAAAGTCATGTTGGCTTCAAGGTCACGGGAAACGGCGGCCAGTATCCTCGCCCCGCCCGCAAAGACCAATAGCCCTATTAATAATAAGGGTTGCCTGAATGCGCCACGGCGCGGGCAACCGCTTCAGGAATTGCTTGTATGACTATCACGTTGAAACCCTGGAGCCGCCGCCTGGCGTTGGCTCTGCCGATGATGGCGTTGTTGGCCGGATGCGATGGCGGTAAAGAAGCCCACAAAAAAGAGGAAGCAGCCAAACCCCATGCGGTCGCCACCTATGTGAGCGCACCGTGGGAAGCCCTGCCAGCCGTCTCCGACAGCGATCTGCTCGCCGGGTTTGAATCCTGGCGCAGCGCTTGCCAACGCCTCAAGGCCGACCCGGTATGGGGCGCCACCTGCGCAGCGGCAGCCACCGTGCCGGGTGACGCCGTGGCGGTTCGCAGTTTTCTCAAGGAACGCCTGGATGTATTCGGCTTGCGCTCGGCCGACAACACGCCGAACGGTCTGATCACCGGCTACTACGAGCCGGTCTACCCCGGCAGCCTGACCGAAACCGCCACGGCGCATGTGCCGGTTTACGGCGTGCCGGATGACCTGATCATCGTCAACCTGGAAAGCATCTACCCGGAACTCAAAGGCAAGCGCCTGCGCGGCCGTCTCGAAGGCCGTGTACTCAAGCCCTATGACGATGCCAGTACCATCAACGGCCAGGGCTCCACGGCCAAGCCGATTGCCTGGCTGACGAACCCGATGGACCTGCAATTTCTACAGATCCAGGGATCGGGGCGCATTCAACTGGCGGGCGGGCGTCAACTGCGCGTCGGTTATGGCGACCAGAACGGCTACCCTTACCGACCGATCGGCCGCTGGCTGGTGGAGCAAGGCGAGCTGAAAAAAGAAGACGTGACCATGGGTGCCATCAGCGCCTGGGCCAAGGCGCACCCGCAACGAATCCCGGAACTGTTGGCGAGCAACCCCAGCTACGTGTTTTTCAGCGCCCGCCCGGACAGCAATGAAGGCCCGCGTGGTTCGCTGAATGTGCCGCTGACGGCGGGCTACAGCGTGGCCGTGGATCGCAAGGTGATTCCGCTGGGCAGCCTGCTGTGGCTGTCGACCACCCAACCCGATGGTTCACCCATCGCCCGCCCCGTCGCCGCACAGGACACGGGCGGCGCCATCACCGGCGAAGTGCGCGCGGACTTGTTCTGGGGCACAGGTGATGCAGCGGGTGAATTGGCCGGCAACATGAAGCAGCAGGGGCAGATCTGGATGTTGTGGCCCAAGGGTGCAGCGTTGCCGCAGGTGCCGGACGCACCCGCCGGGACCTGAAGACCACTGAAGATCGAATGTGGGAGCGGGCAAGCCCGCTCCCACATTGAAATCGCGTCAGCCTTTAGATCGAGACAAAAAAGAAACTCGCAATCAGCGCCATGCCCACGAACCACACCAACGAGCGCAGCATCGCCCAGTCCGCCAGGTAGCAAATGATGTACAGCAGGCGGCTGGTGATAAACAACACTGCCAGCACATTAATGGTCACCAGCGACGCCGTACCGGCCAGGTGCGCAATGATCACCGCCGCCGCAAACGCAGGCGTCACTTCAAAGCTGTTGAGCTGCGCGCTGTGGGCGCGTTTGGCGAACCCTTCGAGCGTGTCCAGAAAAGCCCGCGGGTCATGGTTCTGGCGCGGCCCGAACTTGCCACCGCTGAACTTGGCCAGACCCGTGCACAGGTAAGGCAGAAAAATTGCAACCAACACACACCAGAATGCCACTGTCATCACAGATTCCTTTTGTCGTTTTAGTCAGCGGTTAGAGTTTTAGCACTAAAAATGCGCAGCCGCACTTAACCGCTATGAGCCGTGCCGCACCGAAAGGTTCTATCGTCTTTTGCTGCGTGATTTGCAACATCCCGCCACGACTGCGGTCCATCCCCCCATTAATAATCGCTCACCCTCTTCCAAGGACTCCGGATGCTTGAACTTGTCGCCGCCTTCATCTGCCTCACCACCCTGCTCACCTATGTGAACTTCCGTTTTATCGGCCTGCCGCCCACCATCGGCGTGATGGTCACGGCCCTGTTGTTTTCCCTGATCCTGCAAGGCCTGAGCGTTATCGGCTACCCCGGCCTGGAAACGCGGATCCAGCAATTGATCGGCCAGATCGACTTCGGCGATCTATTGATGAACTGGATGCTGTCATTCCTGCTGTTCGCCGGCGCATTGCACGTCAACCTGAATGACCTGCGCAGTTATCGCTGGCCCATCGGCTTACTCGCAACCTTCGGCGTACTCATCGCCACCGGGGTGATTGGCAGCCTGGCGTACTACATCTTTGCCTTGTTTGGCTGGCACGTGAGCTTCCTTTACTGCCTGTTGTTCGGCGCATTGATCTCCCCTACCGACCCGATTGCAGTGTTGGGTGTGCTGCGAACCGCGAACGCATCGAAACCCCTGAAAACCACCATCGTCGGCGAGTCGCTGTTCAACGACGGTACGGCCGTCGTGGTCTTTACCGTGCTGCTGGGCATCGCACAGTTGGGCGAAACGCCAACCGTCGGCGCCACCGCCATGCTGTTTGCCCATGAAGCCATTGGCGGCGTGGTATTTGGCGGGCTCATCGGTTACCTGGTGTACCTGATGATCAAGAGCATCGAGCAGCACCAGATCGAAGTGATGCTGACGCTGGCCCTGGTGATTGGCGGCTCGGCGATGGCGAGCGAGCTGCACGTTTCCGCGCCGATCGCGATGGTGGTGGCCGGGCTGATCATCGGCAACCTGGGCCGCAAACTGGCGATGAACGACATGACCCGGCGCTACCTGGATGGTTTCTGGGAACTGCTCGATGACATGCTCAATGCCCTGCTGTTTGCGCTGATCGGCATGGAGCTGCTGCTGTTGCCGTTCAACTGGCTGCACGTGTTCGCGGCCAGCTTGCTCGCCGTAGCGATCCTGCTGTCACGCCTGCTGACCGTGGCCCCGGCGATTCTGTTGCTGCGCCGCTGGCGCACAGTCCCACGCGGCACCATCCGTATTCTGACGTGGGGTGGCTTGCGTGGCGGGGTTTCGGTGGCACTGGCCCTGGCCCTGCCGCTGGGCCCGGAACGCGACCTGTTGCTGAGCATCACCTACATCGTGGTGCTGTCGTCGATCCTGTTGCAGGGGTTGAGCATCGGCAAGCTGGTCAAACGTGTGACCCGGGACGAACCCCAGGCCACGCCTGAGCCTCACTGACCCTTGTTGATCTGCTGCGGATGCCTCGGGTCCGCAGCCGCTTTGCCCGGCAAACTGCTTTCGCTGCGAATCTGCGCATGGCTGATCAGCGCAAAGATAAAACTGCCGCCGATGATGTTGCCCGCCAGCGTCGGCCCGGCAAACACCAGCCAGAAGTCTTTCCACGGCAGTTCACCGGCAAACACCAGGTACGACACTTCTGCCGAGCCGACGACGATGTGGGTGAAATCCCCCAGCGCCATCAGGTAGGTGATCAGGATGATGATGAACATCTTCGCGCTTTCCATGGACGGGATCATCCAGACCATGGTGGCGATCATCCAGCCGGAAATAATGCCTTTGGCAAACATCTGGCCAGGGTCGTTTTCCATGACTTTGCGGCCTATCTCAAGGAAGGCCATGTCGGTCTTGGTGTCGAAAATCGGCAGGTGCAGCATCACATACGCCACCAGCAAGGTGCCGCACAGGTTGCCCACCAGCACCACGGTCCACAGCCGCAACAGGCGCCCGGTATTGGCCAGCGTCGGTTTGCTCATCACGGGTAGCACGGCGGTCAGGGTGTTTTCGGTGAACAGTTGCTGGCGCGCCAGGATCACCGCCAGGAAACCCGCGCAGTAACCGAAGCTGGCAATGACCTTGAACCCTTCACCGTCCGGCAGCCGTGAGTTGAGCAGGCCCATGCCCATCAACGACAGGCCCATGGTCAGCCCGGCAGCCAGTGCCGACCACCACAACGCGGCGACAGTGCGCTCCAGCTCCTGATCGCCCTGGGTACGGATGATTTCATGCAGAACCGCCGCGCGGGGCGGCTGGTTCTTGTCGACGTCGTGCTGTTCTTCTTGCGACAGGTTGGGGGTTTTACCGTCTGCTTGAGTGGCCATGATGTACCGAGTCCGAGGAGTGCTTTTAGCTACGACACGCCGCGGCAGTGGCTGTTCAGTGGCCAGGCAACAAAACCGGTATGCGCCAGGCTTTGGCCATCTCTACCGTGGTTGAACTGTGCGGTGTACTCCAAGGCTTATTGCGGGCTTTGTAGTACTTGATTATGCCGTTGAGCACACTATTGAACTGCGCCGACGTCGTTGCGTCAGCCAGGTCACGCACCGCACGGTTCAACAGTTCGACATTGGCGGCCGGCTGGCCGGGACGGTACAGCGATGGGTAAATGACCTCTCGGGTAAAGTTTTCAGCCTTCACCGCAATATCGCGCCGGTGCATGTGGGCTACGCCACTGGCCATGACCTTGGACAACGGTGAGGCACTTCCCGATTTCTGTTTAGCCGCCACTTGCAGCAGTTGCTGAAAATTGCGCTGGCCCGCAGCGTTAAGGCGCCGCCCCAACCACTCGATATGCTCGGGCCGACGCGCTAGCGCATCCAGATTACGCAGCGCCGAAGTCACCGCTGGCGTGAACACCAGAGACGTACGGGCTTGATTGGCTTGCGTGATCGCACTGTCCAACGCTTGCAGCGCCTGCTGCGCGCTCTTTCGAAACAACACTGCCGCAGCGCCGGCCGGGTCCTTCTGCAGTTGATCCTGCACGCTGGCCAGCATTTTATCGTCCATCGCCAACACGGCATCTTCCAAAGAGGCAAACGAATGCGGCTCACGCACTAGTGCACGTTTTTCCAGGTGCCCCGCCACCGTTTGACGAGCCAGGGCCTGAAGGCGCTGTTTCTGCTCGGGGGTCATGGTGAAGTTGACGGTGCCATTGAGCAGGCCGCGAAAGTCGCCTTTGTCCGTGTTCAGCGGCAAGGTAACGGTCTGATCGGCATACCCTTTAAGCCGCTCCTCTTGGAAGGCATCGGCCGCCGCGTGTGGCGTACCGGTAAAGACGTCGCCAAGATGACTGGAAAAGCCGCCGCTTGTTTGCGCCGCTGTCGCCTTTTCGGGCTCGAATTTGACGACCAGCGATTCGTCCTTGCCCAACGGGCTCTCTTGGAACGATCGCTCAATGACGCCGGGAGCCGGGGTGTTGACGAGCAGACCACCGTCCTGAAAGGCCGTGACTTCGGCCGCCGCCTGGAACCCATGGCCTTGCTCGGCCGGGCTCTTGAACAGCCCCGGCAGCGAACCGGAGATATGGGCTGCGTGGGCGATGTCCATATCCGGGGTCAGGCTGGCGTTGAACACCACCAACTGCGGTCGCCCATCGAACATGCCCGTACCGGTGATGTTGAGTTGCTTGATCGCCGGGACGTGACGGCTGAGCACCTCAAGGTCGCGAAACGTCGGCGCCCCTCCCGCGCTGAGCCGGTCGGCGATTTTCATGACGTCGGCGGGTCGGGTGGCCCGGGGCATGCCCGCGATATGGGCAAGAATCGACTTGCGCGACGCGTTGCGCATCATCTCTTCCAAGGGCTGCGCCTTGGTTTGCAGGCGCGGCAGCATAGTCAGCAGCAGCTGGGAAATATTGCCGGCGGGGCCGGGCAGTCGTCCGGCGAGCGTGCCAAGCTCTGAGCTGAGCGTTTGCAGCTTGGCGATCAATGGGTCTTTGCTATTGAGCAAGCCAGGCAAGTCAATACTGTTCGACAGCGCGCCGAATGCGTTGGCGTCCATACCACTGGCAAGCAACGTTGCGGAAATAGCACCCGCCGAAGAGCCGGAAATTACCTTAATGCCTTGCAGCTGTTTGGCTTCTTCAAGCGCCTGCACCAGCCCTGGAAAGGCGATGCCCTTGGCGCCACCGCCGCTGAGCACCAGATGGGTGGGCGGAGGCGGCGACAGCATCACCTCCACCCGTCCATCGCTATGGCGATACACGCTCAGATTGCGCTCGCCCACACCTTTTACCAGCGGCGTTTTCACCTCCTGACCGATGTTTTGAGGCAATGGGGGTTGAATCGGTGCAGCCGAACCGGAAACTTTCATACAGGGCTATCTCTACAGATTGTAGTCCTGAGTGACGAGAGAGCCCCAAAAAGATCCGTCTGGAATAATCCCGTAAAGAATCAAACCGGCGCGGGGTTATTCGCTAATGCCGTCTTCCTGGAACTGATCCTTCACGTACTTGATCTCGGTACGCCCGTGCGGCGCCGGTAAACCGTCTTCACCGAGGTTGACGAAGACCATTTTTTCCACGGTCAGGATGCTTTTGCGGGTGATCTTGTTACGCACTTCACAGGTCAGGGTGATGGAGGTGCGGCCGAACTCGGTGGCGGTGATGCCCAGTTCGATGATGTCGCCCTGGCGTGAGGCGCTGACGAAGTTGATTTCGGAGATGTACTTGGTTACCACGCGCTGGTTGCCCAACTGGACAATGGCGTAGATGGCCGCCTCTTCGTCGATCCAGCGCAGCAGGCTGCCACCGAACAGGGTGCCGTTGGGGTTGAGGTCTTCGGGTTTTACCCATTTGCGGGTGTGGAAGTTCATGGTCACTCCAAAGCGTCTTGCCGAATGATGGGCAACATCATGGCAGAGCCCAGGCCCAACCTCTATGAGCCATTGCCTATCAACCCCATGCGCGATCTTCATATGGCCGACAGAAAGGCTTGGGAAGTCTGGCGCACACAGCTATAATCGCAGCGCTTCAAAACGGTCATCTTCAATTGATACCGTTCTCCCGCCACCTGTCCGAGGGGCGCTGCAGCAGGCTAGACCTGTCAGGCTCGGATGGGGCGTTGTCGGGCCTGGTTCACCTGGCCTGATACTAAACGCACAACGGCGCCCATTCGCACACTACGAATGGAGGCTCTTCATGAGCGCTGTAATCTCGCCTGCAGGTTTTACCGACTACAAAGTCGCCGATATGTCCCTCGCTGCCTGGGGCCGTCGCGAAACCTTTATCGCCGAATCCGAAATGCCTGCCCTGATGGGTCTGCGCCGCAAGTACGCCGCTGAGCAGCCGCTCAAAGGCGCGAAGATCCTCGGCTGCATCCACATGACCATCCAGACTGCCGTGCTGATCGAAACCCTGGTTGCCCTGGGTGCCGAAGTACGTTGGTCGTCCTGCAACATTTTCTCGACTCAAGACCAGGCCGCTGCTGCTATCGCTGCTGCCGGCATCGCGGTGTATGCCTGGAAAGGCGAGACCGAAGAAGAGTACGAGTGGTGCCTGGAGCAAACCATCCTCAAGGATGGCAAGCCATGGGACGCCAACATGATCCTCGACGACGGCGGCGACCTGACCGAGCTGCTGCACAAGAAATACCCGCAGATCCTCGACCGCGTCCACGGCGTGACCGAAGAAACCACCACCGGCGTGCACCGTCTGCTGGACATGCTGGCCAAGGGCGAGCTGAAAATCCCGGCCATCAACGTCAACGACTCGGTGACCAAGAGCAAGAACGACAACAAGTACGGCTGCCGTCACAGCCTGAACGATGCCATCAAGCGTGGTACCGACCACCTGCTGTCGGGCAAGCAAGCCCTGGTGATCGGCTACGGTGACGTGGGCAAGGGTTCGTCCCAGTCCCTGCGTCAGGAAGGCATGATCGTTAAAGTCTCCGAAGTTGACCCGATCTGCGCCATGCAAGCCTGCATGGACGGCTTTGAAGTGGTTTCGCCGTTCATCGATGGCGTCAATGACGGCACCGAAGCGAGCATCGACAAGGCACTGTTGGGCAAGATCGACCTGATCGTGACCACCACCGGTAACGTGAATGTTTGCGACGCGAACATGCTCAAAGCCCTGAAAAAGCGTGCCGTTGTCTGCAACATCGGTCACTTCGACAACGAAATCGACACCGCTTTCATGCGCAAGAACTGGGCATGGGAAGAAGTGAAGCCACAGGTGCACAAGGTTCACCGCACCGGTGCTGGCGATTTCGACCCACAGAACGACGACTACCTGATCCTGCTGGCCGAAGGCCGCTTGGTTAACCTGGGCAACGCCACCGGCCACCCAAGCCGCATCATGGACGGCTCGTTCGCCAACCAGGTACTGGCGCAGATCTTCCTGTTCGGCCAGAAGTACGCCGACCTGTCGCCAGCCCAGAAAGCCGAGCGCCTGACTGTGGAAGTGCTGCCGAAGAAACTCGACGAAGAAGTGGCCCTGGAAATGGTCCGTGGCTTCGGCGGCGTTGTGACTCAACTGACCAAGACCCAGGCCGACTACATCGGCGTGACGGTCGAAGGCCCGTTCAAGCCGCACGCTTACCGCTACTGATATGCCTGCTGCCTGCTCTCTCTGCGAGAGCGGGCTTTTGTAGGAGCGGGCTTGCTCGCGAAAGCGGTGGGCCAGTCACAAAATAGATTGACTGACCCAGCGCATTCGCGAGCAAGCCCGCTCCCACATTGACGGTGTACATCTTCTGGCTTGATGAGTTTCCATAGGTACGACCATGTCCCAAGACCGTCGCTACAGCTTCGAGTTCTTTCCGACCAAGACCGATGCTGGGCATGAAAAACTGATGGCGACTGCCAAACAGTTGGCCAGCTACAACCCCGACTTCTTCTCCTGCACCTACGGCGCGGGCGGTTCGACCCGTGACCGCACGATCAACACCGTGTTGCAGCTCGAAAGCGAAGTCAAAGTTCCCGCCGCTCCGCACTTGTCGTGCGTGGGCGACAGCAAGGCCGACCTGCGCGGCCTGCTGACGAAGTACCAACAAGCCGGCATCCAGCGCATCGTCGCCCTGCGTGGCGACCTGCCGTCCGGCATGGGCATGGCCAGCGGCGAGCTGCGCTACGCCAATGACCTGGTGAGCTTCATCCGTGAAGAAAGCGGCGATCACTTCCACATCGAAGTGGCGGCTTACCCGGAGATGCACCCCCAGGCGCGCAATTTCGAAGACGATCTGCAGAACTTCGTGCGCAAGGCCAACGCCGGCGCCGACAGTGCGATCACCCAGTACTTCTTCAACGCCGACAGCTACTTCTACTTTGTCGAGCGTGTACGGGCCATGGGTGTCAACATCCCGATCGTGCCGGGCATCATGCCGATCACCAACTACAGCAAGCTGGCGCGCTTCTCTGACGCTTGCGGCGCGGAGATCCCACGCTGGGTGCGCAAGCAACTGGAAGCCTATGGCGACGACGTCAAAAGCATTCAGGCATTCGGCGAGCAGGTGATCAGCGAGATGTGTGAACAATTGCTGCAAGGTGGCGCACCAGGGCTGCACTTCTACACCCTGAACCAGGCTGAGCCTAGCCTGGCCATCTGGAACAACCTCAAGCTGCCACGCTGAGGCGTGCCCGCTTGCGGTGCAGGTAAAACGAAAGGCCCTCGCATTGACGAGGGCCTTTTTGTTTTAACTGCGCTACATCAACTTGCCCGCGAATGCTTGTGCCAGAGCTTCTCTTTAACCAAGGAGCATCGTAACCTCAGGGCATGCCCGTCATTCTCAAGTTGTTGACCGCTGCGTTTTTGACTTGCCTGAGCCTCACCGCCTACGGCGAGAAACTACGCATTGTCACTGAGCCCTGGGCGCCTTATGTCTACGAAGAAAACGGCAGCATGCGCGGCCTGGACTATGAAACCACGGTGATTGTGTTCCAGCGCCTGGGCGTCGATGTGGAGTGGCAATTCCTGCCGTGGAAACGCTGCCTGGCCATGCTCGACCAGGGCCACGCCGACGGTGCGCTGGATATTTTCCACAGCCATGACCGCGACGCCCAGCTGCTTTATCCCAGTGAGCCGCTGTCGGAAGTCGAGTTCGTGCTGTTCTACGCCAATGCGCGCCCCCACCCCGCCGAACGCGTCGATGACCTGCAGGGGCTGACCGTTGGTATTTCGCCGGGCTACCTCTATGGCAACGCATTCAGCGAATCCACCCTGTTCAACCGTGAGCCGGCCCCCAGCCACGAGGCCAACTTCGGCAAGCTGTCATTGGGCCGTATCGACCTGGTGATCACCGATCGCCGCGTGGGCCAGCATGTGATCAAGGCCATGGGCCTGGAAGGCAACGTCAGCCAGGCGCCCTTCGTGGTCAGCCGCCAGCAACAATTTCTCGCCGTACGCCGTGGCGCGGGCATGGACCTGCTGGTGCAACGCTTTGCCGCCGAGCTCAAGCGGTTCAAGCAAGAACCCGCCTACGCGGCCTTGAGCGCCAAATATGGCGAAATCCAAGCCAATACGGCCTCTGAACACACCGTTGAGCAGCAGGAAAGCAGCGCGCCGTGATTGCTCTGTTATACTCCGGCCTTTCCGCCAGGCTCACGCCCGGCCGCTGAGGTCTTGAAAAAGGCACCTAACCCCGCTACTGCGCAGCTTTCAGCCCGCGCGAGCCGGTGGAGTGCCCGCCAGACGCAGCAGGACCGGACGGGGTTGCGCTCCCCTAAGCGCCATTCACGCCCGGCAAGATTATCCCTTTGGGCCAAGCCCTAACTAAAACAGGATTACTCATGTCCTTTGCTTCCCTCGGTCTCTCCGAGGCTTTAGTCCGCGCCATCGAGGCAGCGGGCTATACCGAGCCTACTCCGGTGCAACAGCGGGCCATTCCCGCCGTGTTGCAAGGTCGCGACCTGATGGTTGCGGCTCAGACAGGTACTGGTAAAACCGGTGGTTTCGCCCTCCCGATTCTGGAGCGGTTGTTCCCCAACGGTCACCCGGACAAATCCCAGCGTCACGGCCCGCGCCAACCGCGCGTACTGGTCCTGACCCCTACCCGCGAACTCGCCGCCCAGGTGCACGACAGCTTCAAGCTGTATGCCCGCGACTTGAAGTTCGTCAGCGCCTGCATCTTCGGCGGCGTCGGCATGAACCCACAGGTTCAGGCCATGTCCCGCGGCGTTGACGTGCTGGTCGCCTGCCCGGGTCGTTTGCTCGACCTGTGCGGCCAAGGCAGCGTTGACTTGTCCCACGTGGAAATCCTCGTGCTGGACGAAGCCGACCGTATGCTCGACATGGGCTTTGTCCATGACGTGAAAAAGGTCCTCGCCCGCCTGCCGGCCAAACGTCAGAACCTGCTGTTCTCGGCAACGTTCTCCAATGACATCACCGCCTTGGCCGGCAAGTTGCTGCACAACCCGGAGCGCATCGAAGTCACGCCGCCGAACACCACGGTCGAGCGTATCGAGCAACGCGTATTCCGCCTGGCTGCCAGCCACAAGCGCTCCCTGCTGGCGCACCTGATCACCGCCGGCGCCTGGGAACAAGTGCTGGTGTTCACCCGTACCAAGCACGGCGCCAACCGCCTGGCCGAGTACCTGGACAAGCACGGCCTCACCGCCGTCGCTATCCACGGCAACAAGAGCCAGAACGCGCGCACCAAAGCCCTGGCCGATTTCAAGGCCGGTGAAGTGCGTATCCTGGTTGCCACCGATATCGCCGCCCGCGGCCTGGATATCGACCAACTGCCACACGTGGTCAACTTCGAGCTGCCGAACGTCGACGAAGACTACGTGCACCGTATCGGCCGTACCGGCCGTGCCGGTCGCTCGGGCGAGGCCATCTCCCTGGTTGCACCGGACGAAGAAAAACTGCTGAAAAGCATCGAACGCATGACCAAGCAGAAAATCGCCGACGGCGACCTGATGGGCTTCGATGCCAGCACCGTGGAGGCTGAGAAGCCTGAAGCGCGCGAGCGTCCGGACGTGCGTAACCCACGCAACCCACGCGGTCCGAAGGGCGATGGCCCGAACGGCGGCGGTGGTGGCGGTGGTCGTCGCGACAAGGGCAAAGACAAGGGCGGCAAAGAAAAAGCGCCGACCAATGGCCGTGGCGAGCGCCCCGCCCGCGAGCAGAAGCCACGTGAAGGCACCCCGGCCCGCGAACAGCGCCAGCCGAGCCAGCCGCCACGCGCCGCAGCCGATCGTGCTCCGGACGAGTTCCTCGACGATGACGTGGATAACTTCGGTAACCGCGTTGACTACGTGCCGCAGGCCAAACCGGCTCAGGGCCGTGGTCGTCGTCCGGGTGCTCCGGCCGCGGCTGCAGGCACCGGCGCGCCACGTGGCGGCCAGCCTCAGGGCGGTCGTCAGAACGGCCCACGCAACAGCAGCGGCGGCACCACCGGCACCCCGCCTGCCAAGCGCAATGGCCCGCGTAATGGCGCCCCGCGTGACGGTCAAGCGCGTCGCGAAGATTCGCGCAGCAACAACCGCCGCCCGGCCCGTGACGATCAGCCACGTGCGTCCGAACCTGCCGTGCAGAACCCACGCGGTGGCCCGGCGCCGAAAATCATCCACAAGGAGTCGAAAGCTGACCGCTTCCCGACACCCGAGCAGTTGGATCAACTGCCAGGCCGTCCTCGTGGTGAAAAACCAGCGCTGCTGACCCGCAACCGCTGAGTTTTCGACGCTGAATAAAAACGCCCCGACTGTTCGGGGCGTTTTTGTATCTGGCGGTCAGCGCATTAATTCGTCACTTCACCGGCCTTGTGAAACAGCTTGGCGAAGATCATCCAGCGACCCTCCACTTTCATCAAATTCAAGTAGTCGACCATCACGTTATTGAACAGGCGCAAGCGTACTTTAACGATGGCCATTTCCGCAGACATCACATCGATCATCAGCACTTCGTCAAGTTGCGGGAAACCACCTTCCTGAGGCGACTTACGGCCCTGAACCATCGTCCTGTACTCATCAAAAGGCCGCACGACCACGGTCGAATTTTGCGCGCTATACAACACGCAGCCTCGGTGGAACACTTGATCGAACGCATTCAAGTCCTGGGTTTGCAACACGTTAAAGTAGTCTTTCAGAAACGCGTGGATTTCATTAATCATGCCTAACAACTCCCGATTTTTCTGCACGGCGCTATTTGAATAAATAACTTGTCGCCATTATCGGTAGCTCACTCATTTCACGTATAGCGGCTATTATTGGGCTTTCCCGTGAAAGGAATTCACCTATTGAAGCTCCCTCCACTCGCCGCACTCCGTGCCTTCGAGGCGGTAGCCCGGCTGGGCAAGGTGAACCTGGCGGCCATTGAGTTGCACGTCACCCACAGTGCCGTCAGCCACCAGATTCGCTCACTGGAAGAGTATTTGGACATCGCGTTGGTGGCCCGCAGCGGGCGCTCCCTGGTGTTGACGGACGAAGGCCGTGTTTATGCCTACCAGATCAGGCAGGCGCTGGGCGAGATAGCAGGGGTCACAGACAAACTCGTGGCAAAGAACAAGCACCCGCAACTGACCCTGTCGGTGCTGCCCTCCTACGCCATGCATTGGTTACTGCCACGCTTGCACGACTTCATCAGCGCCCAGCCTGGCCTGCGCCTGAAACTGGAATCGTCCATGGAGTTCGCCAGCTTCGAGCAAGGCCTGATCGATTGCGCGATCCGCTTCGGCCACGGCCAATGGCCCGATATGCATTGCGAAACGCTGATGACCGACTCATTGCTGGTGGTCGCCGCGCGCACCTTCAACCACGGCGTGCTGCCCACTACACCGCAGGCCATCCTCGAGCAGCCATTGCTGCACGCCAGTGAAAGCTGGCCGACCTGGCTGGGTGCCGCCGGCGTGGAGGGGCAACGCCCTCACGCTGCGCTGGAGTTCACCGACTCGACCTTGCTGCTCGAAGCCGTCAGGCTCGGGCATGGCGTCGCATTGACCCGACGCTCGATTGCCCATTCACTGATTCAACGCGGGGAGCTGGTCAAGCTCACCGATATTGAACCGGTGCATGCTTCGCGCTACTACCTGGTCTGGCCGATGGGCACCAAGCGTTCGGCGCAACTGATAGCCCTGCACACGTGGCTCAACGAACAAGTCGCAACGTATCAAGACAGCCTATAAACCACGCACAGCAAAACGCCGACCCGGAGGTCGGCGCTTTGCGTTTGAAACAGCGAAATATTACTTCGCTTTCACACCTTCAAACGTCACGTACAGCTCAACGGTGTTGGACGCTGGGCCCAGGTCCATCTGCTTGCCGAAGTCCTGGCGGTTGAAGCTTGTGGTGCCTTCAAAGCCGGCACGGTAGCCGCCCCATGGATCCTTGCCTTCACCCAGGAAGGTGGCCTTGACGACGATCGGCTTGGTCACGCCGTGGAAGGTCAGGTCGCCGGTCACGTCGGCAGTGACTTGGCCTGCAGCATTTTTACCGGTGGTTTTAACACTGGTGGAGACGAACTTGGCATCGGCAAACTTGCCAACGTCCAGGAAGTCTTTGCTGGAGATGTGCTTGTCACGTTCGGCGTGGTTGGTGAACACGCTGGCGGTACGTACGTTGAACTCGATCTTGCTGTCTTCAGGCTTGGCGGCGTCGAAGCTGAACTTGCCGTCCAGGTCCTTGAAAGTACCGGTGATGTAGCTATAGCCCAAGTGGCTGATCTTGAAGTCAACGAAGGCGTGCTGGCCTTCTTTGTCGACAACATAATCAGCGGCCATCACCGAACCTGCGGACATCAGAGCAGAACCGATTGCCAGAGCGGCGAGCGTCTTTTTCAACATGCTTTCTATTCCTTGTGAGTCGAGGTTGAACATCAGGCTTTGCGCCCCAGCATTCGCGTCAGGGTCGCATCACGATCGATAAAGTGGTGTTTAAACGCAGCCACGCCGTGCAAACCGGCGAAAACCACCAACACCCAGGCGAGGTACAGATGCACCACGCCGGCGGTGTCTGCCTGGTCCGGTAGACCGGAAACCACGGCAGGAATCTCAAACAAGCCAAACACCGGGATACCGACACCGTCTGCGGTGGAAATCAGGTAACCGGCAATCATCACGGCAAACAGCCCGAGATAAAGGAACGCGTGGCCAAACGCAGCCCCGATACGGGTCAAGCGGCTGTAGCTGGCCAGTGGTGGCGGCGGCGGGCTGAGCAGGCGCCAGACAATGCGCACCAGCATGATGGCGAAAAGCGTGATGCCAATGCTCTTGTGCAGGTCAGGCGCGTCTTTGCGCCAGGCGCTGTAATAGTCGAGACCGACCATCCACAGGCCCAGGGCGAACAAACCGAACACCACCAGGGCCACGCCCCAGTGCAAAACAATGCTGACCCAACCATAGCGGGCCGATGAGTTACGTAGTTGCATGTCCCAAATCCCGTAAGAACTGCGCCCAAGACTAGCGATTTACCTATCGAATTAAAGCGGAAAATTTCGCTTTGAAATATCGAGAAATACGATCAAGAGGTTATGCACAGTACGTTAACAATGGATTAAGGACTATTCCTTAGAAACGTGACAGTGCGTCCCGCGTTTACTGCCAATTCATCCGTAATGGGTTGTGACACTGTCTGGCATTGCATAGGCTTGCGCGATTGTTTCGCCTGCGCCGGCCGCAGGTCCGCTTCGAGGAGATAGACGATGGGCTTGAATAACCAGTGGATGCAACGCGACCTCGCGGTGCTGTGGCATCCCTGCACCCAGATGAAAGACCACCAGCAATTGCCGCTGATCCCGATCAAGCGCGGTGAAGGCGTCTGGCTGGAAGACTTCGAAGGCAAGCGCTACCTCGACGCCGTCAGTTCCTGGTGGGTCAACGTGTTCGGCCACGCCAACCCGCGTATCAACCAGCGCATCAAGGACCAGGTGGACCAGCTGGAACACGTGATCCTCGCCGGTTTCAGCCACCAGCCGGTGATTGAGCTGTCCGAGCGCCTGGTGGCGATGACGCCCGACGGCCTGACCCGTTGCTTTTATGCCGATAACGGCTCTTCGTGCATCGAAGTCGCACTGAAGATGAGCTTTCACTACTGGCTCAACCGTGGCCTGCCGAACAAAAAACGCTTCGTCACCCTGACCAACAGCTACCACGGCGAAACCATCGCCGCGATGTCGGTGGGCGACGTGCCGTTGTTTACCGAAACCTATAAAGCCCTGCTGCTGGACACCATCAAGGTGCCGAGCCCGGATTGCTACCTGCGCCCCGAGGGCATGAGCTGGGAAGAGCATTCACGCAACATGTTCCTGGCCATGGAACACACCCTGGCCGAAAACCACGACAGCGTCGCCGCCGTGATCGTCGAGCCGCTGATTCAGGGTGCCGGCGGCATGCGCATGTACCACCCGGTGTACCTCAAGCTGTTGCGCGAAGCCTGCGACCGCTATGGCGTGCACCTGATCCACGACGAAATCGCCGTCGGCTTCGGCCGTACCGGCAGCATGTTCGCCTGTGAACAGGCCGGCATCCGCCCGGACTTCCTGTGCCTGTCCAAGGCCCTCACCGGCGGCTACCTGCCGCTGGCCGCCGTGGTCACCACCGATGACGTCTACGACGCGTTCTACGACGACTACCCGACCCTGCGCGCCTTCCTGCACTCCCACAGCTACACCGGCAACCCGCTGGCGTGCGCGGCGGCCCTGGCGACCCTGGATATTTTCGAAGAAGACAACGTCATCGAAAACAACAAGGCCCTGGCCCAGCGCATGGCCACCGCCACCGCGCACCTGGTGGACCACCCGCATGTGTCGGAAGTGCGCCAGACCGGCATGGTGCTGGCCATCGAGATGGTCCAGGACAAAGCCACCAAAACAGCCTACCCATGGCAGGAGCGCCGCGGGTTGAAGGTGTTCGAACACGCCCTGGAACGCGGTGCACTATTGCGGCCGCTGGGCAGTGTGGTGTATTTCCTGCCGCCGTATGTGATTACGCCGGAGCAAATCGACTTTTTGGCTGAAGTGGCCAGTGAAGGCATCGATATTGCGACCAACAGTCAAGTCAGCGTGGCAGTGCCGAAGGACTTCCACCCAGGCTTCCGAGATCCAGGTTGATTGCATTCACTCAACTGATCGGGTGCCGGGTTACCGCCATCGCGGGCAAGCCCGGCGCCCACAGGTTTTGTATTTTTCCAGAGAACCGAAATGAGACTGTCCCGCTTTTTTACCGATACCCCGCTGAGCCTCGGCGAGCACGAATTGCCCGAAGCCCAGGCGCATTACATCAGCCGCGTGTTGCGCATGGGCGAAGGTGATGCCGTGCAACTCTTCGACGGCTCCGGCCATGAGTTCCTGGGTACGTTGCTGGAGGTCGGTAAAAAACGCGTCACTGTGCAACTCACGGAACGCTTCGCGGGCCAGACCGAATCCCCGCTGCACATCCACCTCGGCCAGGGCCTGTCCCGGGGCGAGCGCATGGATTGGGCGATTCAGAAAGCCACCGAACTGGGTGTGAATGAAATCACGCCGATTTTCAGCGACCGCTGCGAAGTCCGCCTCAAGGACGAGCGTGCCGACAAACGCCTGCTGCACTGGCGCCAAGTGGCGATCAGCGCCTGCGAGCAATGCGGCCGTTCAACGGTGCCGGTGATTCACCCACCGCTGCTGCTGGCGGACTGGTTAAAACAGGCCGAGGCGGCGTTGAAACTGGTGCTGCACCCGGTGGCCGCGCCGATGATCAGCCACGCCAAGCCGGCCAGCCTGGCCTTCCTGATCGGGCCTGAAGGTGGGTTGACCGACGCAGAAGTCGCCACCGCCCAAGCTGCCGGCTACCACGCCGCCCGCCTCGGCCCGCGCGTGCTGCGCACCGAGACAGCGCCCGTGGTGGCACTGGCCGTCGCGCAACAGCTCTGGGGCGACTTCTAACCTCGCTGGGTAACCCCATTCAACGGTGGGAGCGGGCTTGCTCGCGAAGGCGCTGGATCAGTTGGCCTGTTTATCCACTGACACACTGCATTCGCGAGCAAGCCCGCTCCCACATTTCGGATGGGGTTGTCACTCCACCGGATCACTGACCGGCTTGGCAATAATCGCCTTCAATTCGGCGGTCATCGGGAACTCCAGGTTCAAGCCCTTGGGTGGAATCGGCTGTTCAAACCAGCGCTGGTAAATCCCGTTGATCTCCCCCGTACGGTACAGGTCGCCGAGTGTCTCGTTGACCAGCGCGAGAAACTGCGGATCGTCCTTGCGCACCATGCAGCTGTAGATTTCCCGCGATTGCTCCTTGCCCACCACCGCCCAGTGGTGCGGGTCCTTGGCCTTGGCGCGCTCGCCGTAGAGCAACGCATCGTCCATGTAGAACGCCACCGCACGGCCGGTCTCGAGCATCTTGAACGCTTCACCGTGGTCCTTGGCGCTGATCACGAACATGTTGGCGTTGTGTTCGGCGTTGTAGCTTTTTAGAAAACGCTCGTTGGTGGTGCCGGCGGTAGTCACCACGTTCTTGCCCTTGAGGTCCTCAAAACCCCGGATGCCGCTGTCCTTGGCGGTCAGCAACTGGCCTTTCACATAGATAAACCCGTAGGAAAATGCCACCTGCTTCTGCCGTTCGGCGGTGACGCCGGTAGAGCCGCATTCCAGGTCCACGGTGCCGTTCTGCACCAACGGGATACGGGTTTGCGAGGTCACCAGGTTGTACTTCACATTGAGGTTCGCCACGCCGGTTTTCTGCTGGATGCGCTCAACGATCTTGTTCGCCAACTCCACCGAATAGCCCATGGGCTTGCCGCTGCTATCGCCCACGTAGGAAAACGGCACCGACGCATCGCGATACCCCAACGTGATGGCCTTGGCACTGGCGATCTTGCTCAACGTGCCGTCCAGCGGCGCGTCATTCGCCTGAACCTGTGCGCCAAACACCAGCGCCAGGGTGCAGCCGGTCAACAGGATTTTTTTCATTGTTATTCTCCGTGGGTCTTGCGGTTATTTACGTGCAGCAATCACGCTGATTTCCACCAGCACTGTCGGGCGCGCCAGTTCTGCCTGCAAGGTGGTGCGCGTCGGCGCCATGCCCGGTGACAGCCACGCCGCCCACACCTGATTCATCGGCGCAAAACCGGCGCCGATGTCTTTCAGGTAAATCGTTGCGTTGAGCAGGTGGTCCTTGTCGCTGCCCGCCTGAGCCAGCAAGGCATCGACCTTGGCCAGCACCTCATGGGTTTGCGTGGCCACATCCTGGCCCTCATCCGGCACCTGGCCCGACAGGAACACCAGATCCTTGAAGGTGACGGCCCCAGAAAGGCGTTCGTTGCGGCTGATTCGGTTGATGGTCATGGCGTTATCCTCAAGCGGCGCTGGGCGTCAGGCCCTGCATATCAATGGAAGGAACGTGCTGGCCGATCAACTCGGCGAGCAGTTGGCCGCTGCCACAGGCCAGGGTAAACCCGAGCGCGCCGTGGCCCAGGTTCAGCCACAGGTTGCGGTACGCACTGGCGCCGATCAGCGGCACGCCGGTTGGCGTGGCGGGGCGCATACCGGCCCACTCGACGGCGCGGGTGTAATCGCCAGCACCGGGAAACGTCTCGAGTGCCTGGCGTTTCATCAGTGCCAGGCGCTTTGGCTCAAGGCGCGCATCAAAGCCGACGATATCGACCATGGCCGCCACCCGCAGCTGCTCGCCGATGCGCGCGTAGACGATCTTGCGGTCATAGTCGGTGATGCTCACATTCGGCGCCTGATGCTGCGCGCCAATCGGCACGCTCAGGCTGTAGCCCTTAAGCGGGTAAAGCGGCAGCGACAACCCAGGCAAGGCCAATTCAGCACTGCGATACCCGGCCGCCAAGACCAGTTGCTCGACCGCCATCACCTCATCGCCGAGCACCACAGCCTGCACCACACCGTCGGCGTGACGCAGGCCAGTGACCTTCTGCCCGAGCAAAAAAGTGCAGCGCCCCGAGGCCTCAAGCCGCGCCGCGAGCCGCCGGCAGAAAGCATGGCAATCGGCGACTTCTTCACTGGGCGTATAGATGCCACCGACAAAACCACCGCTCGCCAACGCCGGCTCCAGACGTGCGCAATCGGCGGCCGACAGCACCTGCTGTTGCCGGGCATCGGTGACCTTGCTGCGCGCCTGCTCAAAGGTGCCGGCGCGGCGAAAGGTCACCAGTTTGCCGTTGCGCCGCCAGTCGAAGCCGTCGAGGTGGTCAGCTTCTCGCCATTGCTCCAGGGTGGCCTGGCTCAAGGACGCCAGGCGCAGCAGGTGGGCGGCATTGCGTTGATTCACCGAGCCACGGCAGGCACCGATAAAGGCTGCCATCCAGCGCCATTGCTGCGGGTCGAGCCGGGGCCGCAATGTTAACGGCGAGTCACCGCGCAACAGCCAGCCAATGGCTTGCAACGGTACGCCGGCGTCGGCCAGCGGCGCCACATAGCGGTAGGACAGTTGCCCGCCGTTGGCGAAACTGGTCTCGCGGCCCACGGCGTCGCGCGCGTCAATCACCGTCACCGTATGGCCGGCGCGCACCAGGGCGTACGCACTCGCCAAGCCGATGACGCCACCGCCGATGATGCAAACCCGCTTGGCCATTCCCGCCACCTGCTTTTGAATTAACTGGGCTCAAGCGTAGGGCCAGGTGACAGGCCACCGACAATGAATAAAGATGGGCCACCTATAAACAAAGGTTATGGACGTGCCATGCGCTTGCGTCATATCGAAATTTTCCAGGCCATCCGCCAGACCGGCTCTGTCAGCGCTGCCGCGCAGTTGCTGCACGTTTCGCAGCCGGCGGTGACCAAGGTGCTGCAGCACGCCGAGCTGCAACTGGGCTTCCCGCTGTTTCTGCGGGTGCGCGGCAAGTTGCTGCCCACCCCGGAAGCCCTGGCGCTGGAGAGCGAAGTCGAGAAAGTCACCGAGAGCCTGCAAGGTGTCCGACGCCTGGCCAAGAGCTTGCGCCGTGAGCCTGGGCAAAGCGTGCGTATTGGGGCCATTCCGGCGCTGGCCTTGTCACTGCTGCCACCGGCGATTCTGGAGTGGACGCGCGACTACCCGAACATCGCCTGCGAGCTGTCCAGCGACCATAGCCGCGAGTTGGTGCAGAAGCTGTTGATGCGCGAGATCGACCTGGCGCTGACGCTCAACTTTTCCGGCCATCCCGGTTTGACCACACAAGTGCTGGCCAATGGGGTGTTGGTGGCATTGGCCTCGAAGGGTTATTGGCCAGACGCCGAGTTGAGCCAGGCATTGCCGCTGGCAGCGCTCGCCGGCGCGCCAATGGTTGGGCTGTCCAGTGCTGATCCGCTGGCGGCCAAACTCGACAGTTACCTGGAAAACGTCGACCCGGCGCCTCGGGTGACGATCTCGGTGCAAACCTATTCCCTGGCGCGGGCCATGGTCGAGTCAGGCGCCGGGTTGACCGTCATCGACCCGTTCACCGCCTTGGGCGCCTCAACGGCCACCACCTGCATCCGCCCGCTCACCCCGCCGCTGCCGATCACCCTGTACGCCCTGACCCGTGCTGACGAGCCGCCGCCGCATATGCTGGCGAACCTGCTGCAGATCTTCGGCAAACGCGCGCGTGAACTGCTCGAACGCTTGTGAGAACACTACCAATCTAATGTGGGAGCGGGCTTGCTCGCGAATGCGGTGGATCAGTTAGCCTATTTATCAACTGACACACTGCCTTCGCGAGCAAGCCCGCTCGCACATTTTTTAACCGCGTCGCCTGTTACAGCACGTAGTGCATGATCGCCACGAAGTGCAGCAGGCTGCCGCCGATCACGAATAGATGCCAGATCCCATGGGAATGGCGCAGGCGATCCTCCAGGGCAAAAAAGATGATGCCGACGGTGTACAGCACGCCGCCCGAGGCCAGCCAGACAAACCCCGCCGTACCCAGCGCAGCCAGCAACGGTTTGACGGCCACCAGCACGATCCAGCCCATCACCGCGTAGATCACAATCGACAGAATCCGCGCCTCGGAGCGTGGCTTGATCTCTTGCAGGATGCCGATCACCGCCAGCCCCCACACAATCCCAAACAGTGTCCATCCCCACGGCCCGCGTAGCGTCACCAGGCAGAACGGCGTGTAACTGCCGGCAATCAGCAGGTAGATCGAAAAGTGGTCGACCTTCTGCATGATCGCTTTTCGTCGCCCCTGCACGCTGTGATACACCGTGGAGGCGCTGTACAGCACCAGCAGCGTAAAACCGTAAATCGCTACGCTGACAATCTTCCAGGGGCTGCCGTCCAGGCTCGCCACCACCAACATCCATACTGCGCCGATAAAAGCTGCAACCGCCCCGGCCAAATGGCTCCAGGCGTTGAAACGTTCCCCGTGATACATGTGTCACTCACCTCGAATAACCGTTACCACATGGTTTTACTACCTGCATTCTGACGCGCCGGGCGGCCAGACAGGTAACAACCTTTCTTCATTTGCCCAAACGTACACGCCGATAGATGATTCGCTTCTTCCTGTGGGCGCTGGCTTGCCTTCAATCAGCCGCTGTCAGTCTGCGTGATGGGCTGAGACACCGCTATCGCCGCGATGCAGCGACCCGACAAGCCAGCGCCGATACAACAGCAGCCTATCGGTATTGCCCGTGCACGAGCTTGAACCCGCCCCGCCTCATCCCAGCCTATGGCAGTTGTTTTACAACTTTGCCATGGTCGGCCTGTTCGGCTTTGGCGGCGTCATGCCATGGGCGCGGCAGATGATGGTTGACCAGCGCGGCTGGGTCAGCGAACAAGGCTTCAATGAGCTGCTGACCACCGGGCAATTCTTCCCCGGCCCCAATATCGCCAACGTGGGCATCATCTACGGCCGGCGCCTGCATGGCTTGCCGGGTGCCATTGTGACCGTGTGCGGGCTGTACCTGTTCCCCTCGTTGATCACCGTGCTCGCCGGTTTCGCCTATGCCAAGTGGTGGAGCAATGACGTGGTGCAGCAGATCTTCGGCGCCGTCATGCCGATTGCCACCGGCCTGATGCTCGGCACCACGCTGCGCCTGCTCAAGGCCATGCCCAGAACGATCGCCAACTACAGCGCCTTTGTGTTGACCTTCGTCTTGATGGCGGTCTTCGTGCTGCCATTGTGGATGGTGCTGCTGATTGGCATCCCCAGCTCCCTGGCCTTGAGCTTTATCCGCTCGAACAAGGGGGCTGGCTGATGCAAACCGTGCTGCTGCACCTGATGATTCAATGCGCGCTGTGGTCACTGATGTCGATTGGCGGCAATACCGTGGCCATCAGTGATATCCACCGCTACACCGTCGTCGATATGCACTGGATCACCGATGCGCAATTCGTCGCATTCTTCGCCCTCTCCCAGGCACTGCCGGGGCCTAACGGGATGTTCCTGGTGTTTATCGGCCAGCAGGCGGCGGGCCTGCCCGGCGCGCTGGTGGCACTGACCGCCAAACTGGTGCCTTGCTCGGTGCTGACCTATGTCGGCGCCGGCTGGCTGGAACGCCACACCCGGACGCCGTGGGTGCAACGCGTCAAGCGTAGCCTGCTACCGCTGTCGATTGGCCTGATTCTCGCCTCCACCTACATTCTGATGAACAGCCTGGAAAACAACGCGACCAGCGTGGTGCTGACCCTGGCCAGCGCCGCCGTGGTGTATTACACGCGGCTGAACGCGATCTGGCTGATCATCCTCGGCGTGGTCATCGGCCTGTGCAGTTCATGGCTGGGAGCGAGCTGGTTTTAGGGGCACAATCGACGGCATTCGAACCCGAGCCACCGCCATGTTGATCGACGAAGAATTCACCCTCAAGAAGTTGGAAATCTTCCTGGCGTTCATGCGCACCGGCAACCTGGCCCGCGCCGCCGCCGAGCTGCAAACCAGCAACGTCAGCGTGCACCGCGCGATCCACTCGCTGGAAAACGCCCTGCGTTGCCCGCTGTTCAAACACGAAGGGCGCAACCTCACCCCGCTGGAAAGCGCCTATGTGCTGGAGGAGCGCGCGCAGAAACTGGTGGCCGACGTGGTCGACAGCGTGCGCCTGACCCGCGAAGCCGCTGGCTTCTCCGCCGAACGCTTCAAGCTCGGCTCGCTGTATTCGCTGACGGTCAAAACCGTGCCACAGCTGATCATGGGCCTGAAAATCCGCCGTAGTGAACTGAATATCGACCTGATCCTGGGCTCCAACTTCGACCTGCTCTACAAGCTTAAGAGCATGGAAGTGGACGCAATCCTCATCTCCCTCGACGAACACGCCAACGACCCTGACTGCGCGCAGATCGCGCTGTTCTCCGATGACATCTTCCTCGCCACCCCGGCCGATTCACCGTTCGACCGCGAGCAGGAAATCGACCTCGCCGACGTGCGCGACGCCACCTTCATTACCCTCACCCAAGGCTTCGCCACGCATCAGGATGGCAACCGCGTGTTCAAGCAGGCGGGGTTTGAGCCGAAGGTGGCCATGCAGGTGAATGACATTTTCACCCTGCTGAGCATGGTCAGCTCAGGCGTGGGTTATGCGTTGCTGCCGGGGCGGATTGCGGCGGTGTATGAAAACCGCGTGAAGCTCATACCGCTGCAACCTCGGTATCGGATGCAGCAGCAGATTGGTGTGATGTTTCTCAAGGCCAAGGAGCGCGACCCGAACTTGCTGGCCTTGTTGGCGGAGTGCCGGATGTACGCCAATCGGCAGGCTTGAGACCGCCATCGCAGACAAGCCAGTTCCCACATTTGACCGAGTAGCAACATGAGAACGCGGTCAAAATGTGGGAGCGGGCTTGCTCGCGAAGAGGTCAGAGCAAACACCCTGAATTACCGGGTCAGCCAACAATCCCACGCACGATGAAATAGAGCAACGAAGGCCCCAGCAGGCACCCAAGCCCGGTATGGAACGTGGCCGTCAACGCGCCATACGGCACCAACCGCCGATCCGTCGCCGCCAGGCCTGCGGTCACGCCGCTGACCGTCCCGGCCAACCCACCAAACACCATCGCCGAGCGCGGGTTATCCAGGCCCATCCAGCGCGCTGCGACGGGTGTGCCGACCATCACCAGGATCGCCTTGATCAAGCCGGTGGCAATCGACAACGCCATCACATCCGACGTCGCGCCAATCGCCGCACCGGTCACCGGGCCGACGATGTAGGTCACGGCGCCGGCGCCAATGGTGGTCATGCTGACCGCATCGCGATAACCAAACGCCCACGCCATGCTCGCGCCGACGATAAACGGCAGAATCGTGCCAAGCAGCAAGGCAATCACCCCGATCAAGCCGGCTTTGCGCGCCTCAGTGGCTTGCACTTCAAAGGCCGTGGCGACAATCGCAAAGTCGCGCAGCATGGCGCCGCCCATCAACCCGATACCGGAGAACAGCGCCACATCGGCCAGGCCTTTTTGCCCACCGGTAAGCGTGCCGCCGACCCAGGCCAAGACCAGGCCGATGACAATCGCAATCGCCGAGCCATGAATGCGCCCGAAGGTCAGGCGCTTGGACAGCACCACAGAAATCCACATCACCACGCCGACGAACGCAAAGGCGGTGACCAGGCCGTTATGTTCCAAGCCTTTTTCGATGAGGTCCCACATATCAGCGGCCTCCCACAACAGGTGTCGGCGTAATCAGCGGTTCTTCAGCGGGCAAGGGTTCGCCCTTGTGGGTGCGGCTGATCAGCGCGATGGTGCAGCCACAAACGACCACAGAACCGATCGCCGCGAGCACCGCGACCGGGCCGCCGTGCAGGGCGGTGACCACGTTTTGTTGCGCGGCCATCGCGACGACCACGGGGATGTACATGGCGCCCCAGAAGCCGACGCCCATCTCGCACTCCTTGGTCATGCCACCGCGCTTTTGCATCCACAACCGCGCGCAGATCAGCAGGATCATGGCGATGCCCACTCCGCCCACGTTGGATTTGACGCCGAGCAACACGCCCAGCATATCGCCCATGATCACGCCCGCGAGCGTGCAGATCGCCAGCAATGCCACACCGTAGATAATCATTGTTGTTGTCCTCAAAGTGCTCGATCGAAATTGTTGTTTTTGTGCTTCGAAAGCCTTGGGTGGAGCTTTATCGGTGGCGGCGCTCCTCCTCTTGCAGCAGGGCCTGCAAGGTGTCCAGGCGCGCGCCTTCACAGGCGATCACCGTGCCTTGTTCAAACACGCGGCGTGACAGGCCGGTGAGCACGGCGCCCGGGGGCAGTTCGATTTGCAGGCGCACGCCGCGCTCGTAGGCGCTTTGCACGGTGCCGCGCCAGTCGACGACGCGGCACATGTTGAAAGCCAGGTCGTCGCGCAGGTGTTCCGGGTTGTGGATAGGCCGCGCGCGGGTGCTGCTCAGGTAGGTAATGCGCGGGGCCTTGAGCGTGACAAAGGCTTCGGCCAGTGCCTGCGCGGGCGCTTCCAGCAGCGCGCAATGGGACGGCACGCTGACGGCCAGGCGCTTGGCGACGCCGTTGCCTTTAAGGCGCTCGGCAACCCGCTGCATCGCCGCGTCGCTGCCCGCGATGACGGTTTGGTTGTCGGCGTTGATATTGGCCAGGTACACCGGCGTTTTTGCGCTGTGGATATCGGCCAGCAACGTTTCGACGGTGGATAACTCAGGGCCGATCAGCGCGGTCATGCCGTAGCCCTGTGGATAAGCGTTTTGCATCAGTTCGCCGCGCAGGCTCACCAGCTTTACCGCATCAGCAAAGTCCAGGGCACCGGCGATGACCGCTGCCGGATAGGCACCGATGGACAGGCCCGCCACGTAATCCGGCGTATGCTGCAACTGGCGCGCATGGGCGACGCCGACGATCAGCAGGCAGAGCTGAACGGCGCGGGTGCTCGCCAAGGCGTGCGCCGAGTCGAGCGGGCGAACGTCTTCACCCAAGGCGTCACTGGCTTCTTGCAAAATGTCCGCCGGCAACGCCTGGAGCATGCCTGCGCGTTGGGTGCCCTGCCCCGGAAACACCAGGAGGCTGCTCATGCCACGGCCTGCCACGGGTCGAGAACCAGGAGCGCGCCGCCGGCGGTTTTCAGCAGCACACGGCGTGAGCCACCGGCCCATTCGCGCAAGGCTACCGCACCGAATGGGGTTTGCAGCTGCAGGTCCACGGCACACGGCGCCGTGTCCAATTGCGCCAGCAACGCTCGGGCGTCCTTGCGATCAAGCGGCTGCGGGGCGAGCAGAATCAAATCCAGATCGCTCAGGGCATGCAAAGCTTGGATGCCGCTCGCCAATTCAAAGCCGGCACTGCCGCTCACGCCCCACTCTTGCGGTGCCAACAACGGCCGCAGTTGATCAAGTGCGCGCAACGCCGGCACATCCCGTGGCGAGCTCACATCGCGCAGGGCTTGCGGGGTCACTCGCCGTTGCACGGCAGCCAAGGGCATCTGCGTGGCAAATCGCTGCTCGCGCCGTTGCCCACGCACGCCGACCGCCACATAGCCGGGCTCGGCAATGGCGCGACGCACCACCACCGGGTGCCCGGCGCCCACAGCGTCCATCACCCACGCCGGGGAGTCGGCGGGCAGGTGCGCCGGGGTCATGCCCCAGAGCAGATCGTGGGCGTTCACCATTGCTCCCGCAGCAACTGGCGCACGTGGCTGGAGGCGGCGCGATGAGTGGCGCCCAAACGCCCTGTTAAATCAGGGCCGTCGATATCGTTGATGGCGTGCAGCAGGCAATCGCTGACCCGCACCACATCGTCCGCCGTGGGCTGTTCAATCTGGCTGACCGACAAGGTCTCCCAGAGCAAGCCGAGGCTGGCATAGCTGTCGATGTCATACGCCATCGGCGGCACACTGGCGGCCAGGGCTTCCAATTCCTCGACGCTGCGCAGGGTCACCCGCGCCGCCGAGGCTTTGCCCATGGCGTGCACCATCACGCCGGGGTCACGCAAGGCGATCAGGCGGTTGGCCTGGTAGCCGTGGGCGAGGAACGCGCCGGACATCGCCTTGCCCACCAGCAGAGCAATCACCGGGTGCCCGGCCAGCCGGGCGCGGGCATAGCTGTCGGCGGCGGCGGCCAGGGCCTGGTGAATGCCGAGGGCTTCTTCGCGACGGCCGTAGGCTTGGCTGGGCACATCGACGATGGCGATGATCGGGCGTTTGTCGCCACGGGCGATGGCGTCGTCCACGGCCTTGGCCAAGCCCCAGCCTTCAAGCAGGCCGACTTCGCCATTGCGCGCACGCGGGAAGCGGTTTTGGGCGTCGGTGACCACGGCGATGAAGCGCACCGCGTGTTCAGCCAACGCGCCGTCGGCGACTTTCAACGAGGCCGGCAAACCGTCCACGGGCGTGGCGCCGTTGCTCAATGCGTTGAACCACTGCAAGCCTCTCATGAGCGGTCTCCTTGATACAGGTCGCGAACCGTGGCCGCGTCAATTTGCGGCGTGGCGTCCAGCTCGGTCAGGCGCTTCAGGTAGAAATCGAGCTGACGGCTGCGCGGGTGTTCGGGCAAGCCTTGTTGCAACAGCTCAGTGACGGTCTGCTGGATCTGCGCCACATCGTCCGCCACATAACGATCGGCCAACCCGCTGTTAAAGCGTTGCTCGCCGCCGGTCAGGCTCCAGATAAAGGGACGGTCGCGGGAGTCGTATTCTTCCAGGCCGGCTTCCTGCTCGATCACCTGCGGGCCATTCAGGCCCAGGCGTGCTTCACGGGTGACGACGAGGTAGCTGCACAACCCGGCGGCGATGGACATGCCGCCAAAGCAGCCGACGCTGCCCGCCACCACGCCGATCACCGGCTGGTACTGGCGCAGGTCGACAATCGCCGCGTGGATATCGGCAATCGCGGCCAGGCCAAGGTTGGCCTCCTGCAAGCGCACGCCGCCGGTTTCCAGCAGCAGCACAGCGCGGGTCGGGATGCCCTTGCGGTTGTCTTCGGCGGCCAGCTCCAGCGCACCGGCGATTTTCGCGCCGCCGACCTCACCCAGGCTGCCACCTTGAAAGTTGCCCTCGATAGCCGCAACCACCACCGGCAAGCCCGCGATGCTGCCCTTGGCGATCACCACACCGTCATCCGCCTGAGGCACCACGCCTTGGCGGCTGAGCCACGGCGACATCACGCGCTGGAACGGGTCGATCAGCTCGCGGTAAGTGCCGGCGTCCAACAAGGCCTTGGCCCGTTGCCGCGCACCGAGTTCGACAAAGCTGTGTTTGCTGAGCAAGTCAGTCATGGCCGATCTCCTCGAAACCCTGCTCCAGGCGCAAGCGCACCACGCCGGGGGTGGCGCCGAAATCGTGGATATCAATCTTCAAGGCTGGCGGCATCTGTTCCTGGAAGATTCGCTCAAACAGATGCTGCCAGCGTTGTTCAGCGCCGTTTACCGAGGTCTGCACCTGGATGGTCAGCGTGCCGGGCGTGCCAGGCTCCAGCAGCACTTCCAGGTCGCCGGAGCCGACGCAACCCACCAGTGCACGGCCTGTCGGCGGCTGCCCGGCGGGGAATTCAAAAGATAAGGTTTCCATCACAACGCTCCGTCGAGGCGGTCGATAAACAGGCAGGCGGCCAACAGGTCGGCGGCGCCGCCGGGGGAGGCATTCAGGGCCAGCAGTTGTTGGTCCAGCACGTGCAGTCGGCGGCGGCCGGCGAGGCTTGCACTGCCGCCCGCGTCCAGCACCGCTTGGGCGCCGTGTTGCATAGCGTGCAGGCCCTCGGTGCCTGCGCGGTAGAGCACGCAGGTGTCCGCCAGGTCGGTCATGATCGCGAGCAAGGCGTCCAGGCGGGCGTTCTGTTCGCCGACATTTTGCTGACGACTTTTGCGCAGTTGCGGCAGGCCGCGCTGCACAACCGAAGGGAAGCCCAACTGGGCTTCTTCACGGGCACCGCGTGCGCCGTAGCGTTGGGCAACCTGGGCGCCGTGGCTCAGCGGTTGGGGCGCGTAACGGTCGTTGAGCAAGGCCAGTCTGGCGGCATTCAGCGTGATGGCGCGTGGTTCCAGGGCCGCTGCTGCGGTCAGCAAACCGAGCGCCCAGATCGCACCGCGGTGGGTGTTCACGCCGGCGGTGGTGGTGAGCATGGCTTGCTCGCCTTCGCGGCCAATCCGCCCGAGGGCTTCACGCAGGGGCAAACCGACTTCACCGAATTCAAGCGCGGCTTGCGCCATCTCCTTGAACATCGGCCACAGCGACAGTGCCGACGCGTGCATCAGGCCCAGGTGTAAATCGCGATGAGCGCCATTGCCGCGACGGTCGACCAAAGCGGGTTTTGGCGACAAGTCCGCCTCATCGATCAGCGCGTCGACGGCCATGTCCGCCAGGCGATCGGCGAGGCTCAGTTCATGCAGTTTGAGGGCGCGCATTTACCAGCTCCTGAACTTGGCGGGCGGGTTGTACAAGCCACCGGACCACTCCACCAGGTCGGCCACGCTCTTGGCGGCCAACAGTTCGCGGGTGGCGTCGGTGCGGCGGATACCGAGGTCTTCGGGCAAGGCGATCAAGCCTTCGCGGCGCATGCGCGCAGTGTCCTTGGGGTTGTGGCGCAGGCCGATGGCGGTGACGCCAGCAACGGCGGCGATCATCGCTTGGCGCTCTTCCAGGGAACGCGCCTTGTACAAGTAGGCGATGCCTTCTTCGGTGAGCAGGTGGGTGACGTCGTCGCCGTAGATCATGATCGGCGCCAGCGGCATGCCGCTTTTGCGCGCGACGTCCACCGCGTCGAGGGTTTCGACGAAGGTCGGTTTGCCGCCTTCCTGGAAGGTCTCGACCATTTGCACCACGAGTTTTTTGCCGCGTTCGAGCAAAGCCTCCGGCGCGTCATCGTGGCGCATATCCAGCCAGGCCGGGGTGCCATGCCGACGACCACGCGGGTCGTGGCCCATGTTCGGCGCGCCCCCAAAACCCGCGAGACGGCCACGGGTCACGGTGGAGGAATGCCCATCACCGTCCACTTGCAAGGTGGCGCCGATAAACAGGTCCACCGCGTACTGGCCGGCCAGTTGGCAGAACATGCGGTTGGAGCGCATCGAGCCGTCGCGGCCGGTGAAGAACACATCCGGCCGTGCGGCGATGTAGTTTTCCATGCCCAACTCGGTGCCGAAGCAATGCACACTTTCGACCCAGCCGCTTTCGATCGCGGGGATCAGGGTTGGGTGCGGGTTGAGCGTCCAGTTGCGGCAGATTTTGCCTTTAAGGCCGAGGGACTCGCCGTAGGTGGGCAGGATCAGCTCGATGGCGGCCGTGTTGAAACCGATGCCATGGTTGAGCGACTGCACATTGTGTTTTTCGTAGATGCCACGGATCGCCATCATCGCCATCAGCACATGCACCGGCTTGATGTGGCGCGGGTCGCGGGTGAACAGTGGCTCGATGTAGAACGGCTTGTCGGCCACCACCACAAAATCCACCCAACTGGCGGGGATGTCGACACGCGGCAAGTCGGTGACGTCGTCCACCAACTGGTTGACCTGCACGATGACGATGCCATCACTGAAGGCGGCGGGTTCGATCAGCGCGGGAGTGTCTTCGGTGCTGGCGCCGGTGTAGATATTACCGGCGCGGTCGGCCATGAAACCGGCCGAGAGCACGACGTTGGGAATCAGGTCCACCACCAGGCGGGCATAGAGTTCGATGTAGGTGTGGATCGCGCCGATTTCCAGCAGGCCGTCTTCCAGCAGTTGGCTGATGCGCAGGGATTGGGTGCCGGCGAAGGAGAAGTCCAGCTTGCGCGCGATGCCCTTTTCAAACAGGTCCAGGTGCTCGGAGCGGCCGACGCTGGGCATGATCATGTGCAAATCGTGGAGCTTGGCCGGGTCGGCCTTGGCCAGGGAGCGCGAGAGGAAATCGGCTTGCTTCTGGTTGTTACCCTCCAGCACCACGCGGTCGCCAGGCAGGATCAGCGCTTCGAGGGCCTCGACGATCTTGTCGCTGGGCAACACCGCCCCGTCTGCGTATTTTTTGACCAGCCCGAGGCGCCGCTGCTTCTCGTCGCGCCGCCGCGTCCAGCGCGAGTCGGGGGTGATGGTTGTTGTCATGGTCGCTCCACGGGGTTTGCTGTCGTGGGCTTACCTTAGGAGTGAATCCGGGGGGCATCAATCAAGCCCGACGGCGGATCGTTACGGCTGGAGTAACGGATCATCAGCAAACGCTGAGTTCGAGCCGACTGAAGATTAAAATGTGGGAGCGGGCTAGCTCGCGAATGCGGTGGGTCAGTTACACATGTACCGACTGACACCCTGCATTCGCGAGCAAGCCCGCTCCCACATTTGTTCGGTGGTGTTCAGAAGAATCACGTCATTGCCACTGATGGACAGCCAACACGTCTTCCACTTTATTCAGCAGTGTTATCGCGCCATCCATCAACTGCCCCAGCAGCGCCTCATCCTCATCCATATACCCTTCGTACTCCGCGAGGTTTCGGCGCTCATGGCACAGCGCTAATAACCTCACCTGCACCTTGTTCGCGTCGGCGGAGTAAATCAGACATTGAAAGACCAAATAGCGTTTGTCAGAACGATAGCCTTGCAAACGCAAGGCCGTGAGCGCGATGGCGTGGGCAGCGTTGTATGCCAGGTCGAAACGACTGGCGAACGACAACCGTGGGTTGCCCGCATCCCTTAATCGGTCCCGGGCCGAGCGCATCAGTCCATCACACTCCTTGCGATCCGGCGGCTCTGCCTTCAAGCCACCGCTACGTTGCAGGTTCTCCAGGTTTGCCTTGCTGTCCATCCGTGGATTCCAGGGGGTTGCCCCCCATCAGATTGATCTTGTCCTGCTGCACGACCCGCTGTACAAAACTGTTCCCGGCATTCCATTTGCCGATCCAGTCTTCGAGGGTGTAAAGCGTCGGGTTGATGGTGCGGCCCAGTTGCTCTTCCAGCGGCATGAGCTGCTCCATGACTTCACTGTAGTTGAGGCTTTCACCTATCAGCATCAGATCTATGTCACTGGATGAGTGCGCCTCGCCCTTGGCGATGGAGCCGTAGATGAACGCCCACGTCAGTTGCTCGGCGAAAGGCGCCAATGCATTGCGCAAGGGTTCGTCCAGACTCAGCGTCTTGCGCACGATAGCCAACAACTCCGAGTAAATCGGGCACTGGGGATTGGCTTGGTAGTGGGTCTGGTTGCCCTGGCGCGTCATGCTCAAGATGCCCGCCAACTGCAACCGCTCAAGTTCGCGGGTGAGGCTGCCCTTGCCCACTTGGGCCCAGCGGGCTATTTCGTTGGTGAAGAAACTTTGATCGGGCTTGCCAAAAAGCAGGCCCAGCACTTTTTGCTGGGTGACGGTGAAGAGTGCAGTGCTGAGCGGCAAGGTTTGCATGGCGGCGGCCAAAGAGTCCCAAAAAGGGAACGATAGGTCCCTTTTTGGGAACGATCAAGTTTTAAGCGGTTGGGGTACAGGAAACCATCAATCAGCAAATACTCGATTCGAGCCGAATGAAGATCAAAATGTGGGAGCGGGCTTGCTCGCGAATACGGTGGGTCAGTCAGCACATCTACAACTGATCCACCGTATTCGCGAGCAAGCCCGCTCCCACATTTGTTCGGTGGTGCCTGTTAAGTAGCGGTCCTAAACAGGGAACGACCAGCCCCTATTTGGGACCGTTTTAACCTGCCGCCGCCGGGCTGACTTGCTCCAGCGCTCTATCGACCAGCAACTGGCCCAACTCGGCCATTTGCTGAATGCCGAGCATGATTGCGCGCTGGGACGTATTCAGGTCAAAGGCCAGGTTGCAGGTCATGGCGTTCAGCGAGGACAGGGTTTCACTGGCGTTGACCAACAGGGTTTCGGTGTTCTGGTGGGGGTTTACGGTGAAAACACTAGCGGGTGGATTTGGGGTAGGTTTGATCATGATGAAACTCCTAAACAGTTAGTAAGGAGCGCCACCGTTCGCTTGCACGCGAATGAGGGTGGCGACCGTGCGCAGGTGTGCAAGACCGGGCCTGTTTAGGACACCCAGCAGGTCCGAAGACCTCCTGCGCGCAGCCGCCATAAAGCAGCGAGCACAAAAAACGCCCGTGGTTGGCTGGGCGTCTGTACGCCTAAACAGTTTCGTCGGACTTGCACGTCCGTGTCACCGTTTTTTCGATGACGAACGAAGACTAGCCGCCATCACTACCCACAACAAGTTCATGCACCGCCCGAAATCTTGCAGGAAAAATCCGAACACTGGCCCATCACAAAGCCATCATCACCTTGACCGTCCCCAAGCCCTCCAGTGCATAGCTATGGTACTCATACACACGCCCCCGAATAATCAGATGCAGTGCACCGCCCTCATCACGCGCTTGGACATCGGGCTCTTGGGTTTTCAGAAACGCATGTGCAGACACTAAGGCGGCGAGTATTTCCTGATCACTCCCCAAATCCTCATGGACGTAGTATCTGTAGGAAAACCCCACCGTCGCCCCCCCCTGGCCGTCGCGCGCACCATAGATCGAAGTGCCGTTGCCCAAGGAATGCTTCAAAACCACTTCATCCAGAACCGGTGTTCCGGGCGACAGTATCCAACTGCCGCCGATATAGATCAGGCAGACCACAAGCAGGCAATTACGCAGAAACGGTATGAGGCGCTTAGTGGCCTTGCGAAATTGCATATTCAATACCTTTTCTTATCCAATATTGGTCCCGTGGGTCATCACCAAAAGGCTCACCGCCCCACCATGTTCCAAAATCCGGAAGGGTGGTTTTTGCGACGGTTTGAGCCACACCAGCAGCTCGCAACAACACATGCTCGGGAATGCCCAGCACCGTACCCGTAGCGCCGTAATTGAAGTTACCAAAAGCCTCATACTCGCGCCCTCGCTTCTTGTAGTTCCATGGGCCAGCAGCCCTGACCTGAGAATAAAACCAAGAATAAGCGAATGCCGAGCCCGGCTTGAGATGAGTGCGTTTGCAACGAGATATCGCCATGTTTTCAAAAATTGAAACACCGGGCGGCATTAACGGTACGGCCATTTGCAGATCCTTGCAGGCAATGAGGAGCGCAGAAGCTAGCCACTCCACACAGGCCTGAAAACCCGCTTAATCCAAATGCAGAACTCGCCTACAGCAACTCCATCCCATTCCGACATGTGAGCGGTCAGTCCGCATCATTAGCCGATCCGAAATGGTGAAAAGGTACGATCATCAACAACAATTTTTTAGTCACGAAAACGCTAACGCGCGATTGAACACAATTCAGTGTGGGAGCTGGCTTGCCTGCGATAGCGGTGGGTCAGTTGTTGATGCAGTGACTGACAAGCCGCTATCGCAGGCAAGCCAGCTCCCACAGTGGATCTTCACAAGGCTAATCGTCAGGCCAGGCCGGACTCGACCAACAGCGCTTCCAGCCCCATCAGGTCAGGCACTTTCGCCACATGCTCGCCCACCTGCACCGCCGCCAGTTCCAGCGGGCACAGCGGCACATCCACGTAACTCAACTGGCTATCGAGTTTGTACGAGCGGGGAATCCCCTGAATCACCATCGCAATAAACTTCAACGTTGGCCGCCCGCCGAGCGCGTTCAACACCACAATTCGCGAACGCTCGCCGGTCACGCTGGCCTCACCGCACACCGCTTCAAAGCTGATCAACGGCAACTGCCGGTCGCGCCAGGTCACTTGCCGCAGGTACCACGGCGGCGCATCGCTGGCCGGTTCGCCGCGTTGGAAGTCGATCAGCTCGGCGATGGCGACGTTGGGCAGCACCAGGTGGCGGTCGGCCAGGGGCAACAGCAGGCCGGTGAGTTGGCTGGTGCGGTGGTCAAGCATGGGACTTGCTCCAGTAGGCGATGCTTTCCAGCAGCACCGACTCTTGGTACGGCTTGCCGAGGTAGTCATTGACGCCAATGGCCATGGCGCGGTCGCGGTGTTTCTGGCCGGTGCGCGAGGTGATCATGATGATCGGCAGGCGCATCAGCCGTGGGTCGTTGCGCACTTGGATGGCCACTTCGAAGCCGTCCATGCGCGGCATTTCGATGTCGAGCAGCATCAGGTCCGGGGTGTGTTCTTCGAGCAGGGCGATGGCGTCGATCCCGTCTTTGGCCGTGAGGACGTTCATGCCGTTGCGCTCCAGCAGGCGGCTGGTGACTTTGCGCACCGTGACCGAATCGTCCACGACCAGCACCAGCAGCGGGCGCTTTTTCAACGGGTCGTTGAGCACCAGCGCGGCGTCGACCGACCGGGCCGGCAAGGCCGGTTGCCGGGCACGAATGTGCGCGAGCAAATCGATGATCAACACCACGCGGCCATCGCCCAGAATGGTCGCCCCGGACAGCCCCTGCACGCCCGCAAACTGCGGCCCCAGGCCCTTGACGACGATCTCTCGCGTACCGGCCATGGCATCCACATGCACCGCCACGCGCCGTTCGTTGCATTGCACCAACAGCACCGGCACCGGCTGGTACTGGCCCAGCAATTTCGGCCGGGCGACGGTGTGCAGCAGGTCACCCAGGTAGAACAACTCGTAACGCTGGCCGGCGTATTCATAACGCGGCGGGTCTTGTTGATAGTGCCCCGCCAGCTCGTGGGGCAGGACGCGCACCAGGCCTTCAATGGTGTTGAGCGGAATCGCGTATTGATCGTCCGCGCATTGCACCATCAGTGCGCGGTTGACCGACACCGTAAACGGCAGGCGAATGCGAAAGTGCACGCCCTCGCCCGGCCTCGAATCAATCACCATCGAGCCACCGAGTTGGCGCACTTCTTCGTGCACCACGTCCATGCCCACGCCCCGCCCGGAAATCTGCGTGATCTTTTCCGCCGTGGAGAACCCCGGTTGCAGGATGAACTGCAACACGTCGCGGTCGCTCATCTCTTGATGAGGGCTGAGCAACCCCCGCTTGATTGCCTTGCGCCGCACCGCCTCCAGTGGCACCCCGGCGCCGTCGTCGCGCATGTCGAAGACGATATCGCCGCCTTCGTGAGTCAGGTCCAGGCTGATGCGGCCCCTCGCAGGCTTACCGGCCAGCAACCGTGCCTCGCGCGATTCCTGGCCATGGTCCACGGCATTGCGCAGCATATGTTCCAGCGGCGCCACCATGCGTTCCAGCACGTTGCGGTCCATTTCGCCTTCGGCATTGCCGACCACAAACTCGACGTCCTTGCCCAACTCTTCCGCCACCTGGCGCACGATGCGCTTGAGGCGCGGCAACATGCGTTCAAACGGCACCATGCGCGTGCGCATCAGGCCTTCTTGCAACTCGGTGTTGATGCGCGCCTGCTGTTGCAACAGGTTGTGCGCATCCTGGTTGCGGCGGTCCAGCGTTTCCTTGAGGTCCAACAGGTCGGAGGCCGACTCGGAGAGCGCGCGCGACAGCTGCTGCAACTGCGAATGGCGGTCCATTTCCAGCGGGTCAAATTCTTCATAACCCAGGCGCTCGGCCTCGGCCTGCTGGCGGCTGAGGATGCGGCCCTGGGTTTCGGTGTCGAGACGGCGCAGTTGGTCGCGCATGCGTTCAATGGTGGTTTCGACTTCATTGAGCGCGGTGCGCGCATCGTTGACTTGCTGCTCGATACGGCCACGGAAGATCGAGGTTTCACCGGCCAGGTTGACCAGGTCATCCAGCAAATCGGCGGAGATTTTCACCATGTCCGCCGCCGGGTCGACCGCCGCTTCCGCCTTGCCCGTCGGCAATGCCACAGGCAACACCGGCTCATCACTAGGGTGCACCAGGCTTTTGATGCGCTCGATGAGCTTGTCCACCGAACCGACCGGCAAGCCGTCCGCCACCGCATCGATCATCTGCGCCAGGCGGTCATGGCAGCCCTGCAGCAACGCGAAGAGTTCAGGAGACGGGGCCAGCAAACCGGCGGACAGCCCTTCGTAGAGAAACTCCAGCTCATGGGCCAAATCGCCAATCGGCCCGATCTCGACCATGCGCGCGCCCCCTTTGAGGGTGTGCAGGTCGCGCAGCAGGGTTTCCACCTCCTGGCGATTGTTCGGCTCGGCCTGCCAGCGCAGCAACGCGCTGCTTGAGCTGTCGAGAATATCGGCAGCTTCTTCAAGGAAGATATCCAGCAGCTCGGGGTCAGCCGCCGCTTCGGGCGCTGCGACCGGGGTGGCTGGCGTGCTGCTGTGGCGTAACTCGCGCAGTTGGGCGATCAAGTCGCTGGAGTCGCTCAGGGGTTGGTGGTCTTGCAGTTGCTCCAGCTGCAAGGCCAGCCGTTCATGGCTGGCCATCAGCACATGGGAGAGTTCCGGGGAGTAGCTGTAGCGGCGGTCCACCAAGCCTTCGTACAGGCTTTCCAGCTCATGGGCCAGGTCGCCAATGGGCCCGATCTCGGCCATGCGCGCGCCGCCTTTGAGGGTGTGCAAATCCCGTTGCAGCGACGACAGCGGTGCCGCGCTGTCGGGCTCCAGCAACCAGCGTTTAAGCGACTGCCCGGCGCTGTCGAGGATATCCACCGCCTCTTCCAGGAAGATCTCGACAATCTCGTCGTCCATCGCCGTGTCCTGGCCCAACTGTGCCGTGGCGGCGCCCAGTTCCGAGATGCTCAGGGCGCGGCTGCCGTCGCTTTTGATCAGGCCGGTGGCGGACGGGTCGAGGGCGTCATCGAGCAATTCGCGCAGCGCTTGTACCCGCGCCGGCGCCGGGCTGATTTCCTGGCCGGCGGCCAGCTGGTCGAGCATGTTGATCAACGCTTCATGGGCCTGTTCGGCCTCATGGAAAAACCGCTCGCTGACCGCCAGGCTGCTTTCTTCCACGGCACCATACAGATCGAGCAAGGCCTCGCACAGCGCGTCAATCGCGTGCAGGTCGGCGATGTGCGCGCCTTCACCCAGGGTGGTCAATTCGTCCAGCAGCGCGGTCAGTTCCTGACGCTCGCCGGGGTGTTGTTGCCAACGGCGCAGCAGGCTTTCGGCATCCAGCAGGATGTCCATGCCCTGGGCCAGGAAGTTGGTAATCAACTGCGGGTCGCGCTTGATACGCAGGCCCGTGTTGGGCGCGTCGAGCAGGGCTTCGAGCTGCTGGTCAAGCAGGCTTTGGGTACGGCTGATCAGGTCTGGCGCACCCTTGATCGGCACGAGCGGATCACTGTCCAGTTGACGCAACCCGCGTTGAAACAAACCTTCCGCTTCCAGCAACAACTCCACTTCATCCAGGTCCAGCGGCAGGCGGTGGGCCTTGTATTCGCGGGTCAGGTGATCAAGCGGCCGTGCCAGTTCGGCAATTGGCAGTACGCCGGCCATGTAGGCACTGCCCTTGAGGGTGTGCAGGGCGCGTTGCAATTCATCGCTGACCTGCAGCGGCACGTGTTCGGCGGCTTGTTGCAGGAAGTGGTTGAGGCTTTCCAGGTGGCTCTGGGCTTCGTTGCGAAAAATCTCCAGCAGCATCGGGTCGTGGGGTTCTGCGGCCGATACAGTGCCGCTGGCCAGCGCGTGGGCACGCGCGGCCAAGGCGTCGACTTCATCGCGTTGGCGCTGGTCATCAGTGGCGAAGTCGGCAATCAATTCCGGCAGCAGGGCCACGGCGTCATCCAGCACCTGTTGAATATCGGGGCCGAGGGTAACGCTGCGTTCGAGCACGCGGTTAAGCAGGTTTTCCAACGCCCAGGCCAACTCGGCCAACACCAGGGCGCGGACCATACGGCCGCTGCCTTTCAAGGTGTGAAACGCGCGGCGCATCTCAGCTTGGGCGGTTTTGTCCGCGCTGTTCGGCAAGTAACGGTGCAGCACTTCGAGGACTTCGTCGGTTTCTTCAAGGAAGACTTCGCGCAGCTCGTCGTCGATGGGTTCCTCACCGTCCGGCGGTGGCTGCAGGCTGCCCGGGCGTTTCAGTGCCGGCGGGTTCAGGCGTGAGGTCGGGCTGGCCAATGCGTCGAACTGGGATTGGCTCGGCGCAACCTCGGTCGACAGTGCGCCATCCGGCGCGACCAGCGCCTGCCGCCAGGGTTTTTCGGCGGGCAGGTAGCCGAGTGCGGCCAGGCCCTGGGTGGCCAGTTCCAGCACGCGTTCGCCCGCAGCGTCGGCATCCTGGAGCATGCGTTCCAGGTAGTACTCCAGGCTGCTGATCACGTCGGCAAAATGCGCCAGCTGTGCCTCGCAGGGCATGGCCTCATTCACCATCAGCTGTTCGTCGACGTAATCGGTACAGCCGCGCATCAGGCTCGCCGCGCGCGGCAGCGGAATCATCGCCAGAGCCCCACGCACCTGGCTGAGCAGCTCGGGCAGAGACTCCAGGCGCTGGCGATCCCAGTCGGCTTCAACGCAGTCAATCACCAGCTCTTTGGCTTGCTTGAGGCACTGGCAGGATTCGCGGATAACCAGTTGATGAATCTGGGTCAGGTCAGTGGTGGGCAGGCGGCTTTCTTCGCGGTTTTCCGGTTCGACGGTGCCGACCATGCCCGCCAGCGTGGCCTCGACATACAGCAAGGCCCCGGCGACATCCATCAGCACCGCATCATTGGGTTCGCGGTGGCCCTGGACCAGGCCAAGCACCACGGCAAGCTGGTCGATGATGACTTTGCGCGGCTGGCCGAAGCCCAGTACCGCCAAGGTGTCGGCGATCTGCCGCAGCGGCGCCAGCAAGGCATCGAGGTCGCTGGTGTGTTGCCGGTCACTGCGCACGAACAGATCCAGGCGCTCCTTGACCCGCACCAGTTCCTCACATAACGCGCCAAGCACCGACCCCATGGCATTGCGATCCGGCCCGGCCAGGCGCGCGCGCTCGGCATCCACCACGGCGCTGTCGGGCAAGGCTTCATCCAGCCCGTAGCGTTCCTTGAGGCTTTGCATGCGCGGCGTCGGCCGGGTGACCTTGGCGACGTAGAACAGCAGGCTCTTGAGCAACTCATCCGGCGCCGGTTGGTTGATGCCGCCGATGCCCTGGGCCAGCAGGCGCTTGAGTTGCTTGTCGCTGGCTTTGAGCAAACTGCGCAGCGCCGGGCTGTTGGCGATGACGCCGGTGAGCATGCCTTCCACCAGCGCCGAGGTGACTTGCCACAATGGCAGCAGCGGCGCGCCTTGGCACAGGGCTTCGAGGCGGGCGAAGACCCGCGCCATATCTTCCAGGTTGCTTGGGCCATGGTCTTCACGCAGCAGCCCGGCCAACGCCTGGAGCAGAAGCTGGTGCCACTGGCGCAGTTGCTCGTGAAGGTCAGGCAGCGCACGCTGGGCCAGGGCCTCATCGGGCAACGGCGCAATCGACAGCAGTTGCGGGCTGAACAGGCTGGTCTCCGACAGCAGGCCTTCGCCGCGTGCGCTGCGCAGGTCATTGAGCAGCGGCAACACCACCAGCGGCAAATCGCGGCGGGCGCTGTGCACACGGTCAAGGTACAGCGGCAGCTGGCTAAGCGCCTGTTGCAGCAGACGGATGCTTTCATCGCGCTGGCTGACGCGCTCGCCTTGCAATGCCAGCGCCAGCTCTTCGATTTCTTCCGCCAGCAGGGCCGCGCCGTAAAACTCGACCATTTGCAACGCACCATGCACCTGGTGAATGCACGCAAGGCACTCGCCGATGGCGTCGCTGTCGTGGGTTTCGACAAACGTGTCCAGCGCCGAACGGGCCTGTTTCAGGGTTTCGGCAATGTCGCCCTTGACCCATTCGAGGGCCACGTAGTCGTGCCGATCAACCATAACTGCTCCGCTTAGAATTCATGGACTGCGTGTGTTGCCGAGAACAATGGAGATCCACTGTGGGAGCTGGCTTGCCTGCGATGGCGGTGGGTCAGCTGTAGATGTATCAACTGAAAGCCCGCTATTGCAGGCAAGCCAGCTCCCACATTTGGAATGTGGTGTTCTCCAGATAACATTTCAATCGTCTACCTGTTTAGGCGGTGGCAAGGTGAAGCCCGACACCGACCTGCGCAACTGGCTGGCCATCTTCGCCAGGTTGCCGATACTTTCGGCGGTGGCGGTCGAGCCGGATGACGTCTGCGTGGTGATTTGCTGGATCACGTTCATCGTCAGGGAAATCTGCCCGGCGGACGACGTCTGCTGCTGCGCCGCATTGGAAATACTCTGAATCAACGCCGCGAGGGTTTTCGACACGCCTTCGATCTCCTCCAGCGCCACCCCGGCGTCCTGGGCCAAGCGCGCGCCGCGCACCACTTCGGTGGTGGTCTGTTCCATGGAAATAACGGCTTCATTGGTGTCGGTCTGAATCGCCCGCACCAGCGTTTCGATTTGCCGGGTGGCGGCGGATGAACGCTCGGCCAGCCGTTGCACTTCATCGGCCACCACCGCAAAACCACGCCCGGCGTCGCCGGCCATGCTGGCCTGGATCGCCGCGTTGAGGGCGAGGATATTGGTCTGGTCGGCAATGTCATCGATCAGGCTGACGATATCGCCAATCTCCTGGGAAGATTCGCCCAGGCGTTTGATGCGTTTGGCGGTGTCCTGGATCTGCTCGCGAATGTTGTCCATGCCGTGGATGGTGTTGTGCACCACCTCGTTGCCCTTGTTGGCAATTTCCACCGAACGCTCCGCCACCGCCGAGGACTCCGCCGCGTTGGCCGACACCTGATCGATGGACTGGGCCATCTGGTTGATCGCGGTGGACGCTTCGGCGATCTGCTGGGCCTGATGCTCCGAGGCCTGGGCCAGATGCATGGCGGTGGCCTGAGTCTCTTGCACCGCGCCGGCAACTTGCCCGGCGGTTAAGTTGATCGTCGCCACCAGATCGCGCAGTTGGTCCACCGAATAGTTGATGGAGTCGGCGATAGTGCCGGTGAAGTCTTCGGTCACTGAGGCGGTCACCGTGAGGTCGCCATCGGCCAGGTCTTCGATTTCGTCGAGCAGGCGCATGATCGCGTTCTGGTTGCGCTCGTTCTTTTCGGCGGTCTCATGCAGTTGGCGGTTGGTTTCGCGCACCATTACCAGGCCGATCAGGATGATCGAGGTCAGCGCCAACAGGCCCAGCACATAACCGCCGATGGTGTCGAAGCTGCGCCCGCTGGCGAGGTTTTCAAACCCGGTGGCCAGGTGCGAGGCTTCATCAAGCAGGGTTTGCGACAGGTTGAAAATATTGCTCGCCGACGCACGCACCTGGAACAGCTGGGGCGAGGTTTCGAGGATCTCATCCACAGAGCCGGAGACGAACTCGAACAGCTCGGCGATTTCCGCCAGGCGCGCACGGGCGTCGTGGTCTTCAACCTGGGTAATGCGCAGGCCCGGGTTGCCGTTGAGCATGCCGTTGAGCACCAGGCCGAAACGGTTGGCATCGCGACCAAACGCGTCGGCGGCCTGCACGGCGGTTTCGTCGCCGGCCAGCACGGTGTTGACGGCGCCCAGGATGCGTTCGGCCAGCAGCGACTGGCGCTGGGCCAATGCCACCTGGCTCGCCGGGGCGCCGCGTTGCAGCAAGATATCGACGACCTTTTCCGACTCCATCTGCAATTGCGGCACCGTTTCGGCCAGGGTCGCGGCCACCTGGTGCAACGACAACACCGTCTGCTCGCTGGCGAGGATGGCGTCGGTGTTTTTCAGCAGCGCTTCCCAGTCCGTCTGCACGGCGCGCATCTCGGCGCGTACCGCACTGGGCGCCGCCGGCAGGCCGGTCTCGGCGTCACCTTTTTTCAGGTAGCCCCAGCGCTGGGCGAAGTCGTTGCGCGCGTCGCTCAGCAGCTTGAACGCAGCGGCTTTGCCGGCGGCGGCTTCGGTGGCATTTTTGGCGATGCGCTGGGACAGCACGCGCAGCTCACCGGCGTGGCCGATGTACTGTTTGTCGTAGGTGGACTGGGTGTTGAGGTACGCAAAATTGGCGAACAACAGCATGATGAACACGATCAGTGCGATAAACAGCACGATGATCTGCGAACGGCTGCGCGACGCGGCTTGCGGTTTGGGAGTGGTAGCGGTGGTCATGCGGCAACATCCATGAAGCCTGGGGCCTGGGCCAAAGCGAAGGGGCTGAAGACCTGCCAGAGCTGGTCGCTGTCGAACTGGCCCTGGATAAACGGCACGCCGGAAGTGGCGCCCGTCAACAAGGCGTCTTGTGCGAAATGCTGCATGCCCACCACCTCATCTACCAGCAGCCCGACAAACAAGTCGTTGAATTCCACCACCAGCACCCGCCGTTGCTTGCGCGCCTTGGACAGGTCCATGCCGAGAAACCCGCCCAGGTCCATCACCGGCAGCAAGCGCCCGCGCAGGTTGGCCACGCCCTTGACCCAGGGTTTAACCCCCGGCATCAAGGTGCAGCGCGGTTCGTGCAACACCTCGGCGACTTCGCCCATCGGCGCCACATACCAATGCGGCCCCAGGCGAAAGCCGATCCCGCTCCAACGTTGCAGGCGGGTTTCCTGGGACGGCAGGTCAGCGGCCAACAGGCGGCAGCGGCGGTCGATGTCCAGCAGCAGTTCGAAGGCGGTTTGCGACTCGGTCATGGGAGCTTGGGTTTAAGCACCGCGTTGAGGGTCTTGATCAGGGTCTCTTCATCAACAGGCTTGGTCAGGTAGTCCTTGGCGCCCTGGCGCGCGCCCCAGATCTTGTCGGTTTCCTGATCCTTGGTGGTGATGATGATGATCGGGATGGCGTTGGTTTCCGGTTCCTTGGACAGCTGGCGCGTTGCCTGGAAGCCATTGAGGCCCGGCATCACGATGTCCATAAGGACCGCATCGGGTTTTTCCTGACGGGCAAGCGCCACGCCGTCAGCGCCATTTTCGGCCTTGAGGACCTGATGGCCATGCTTTTCCAGCATGCCGGTCAGTTTGTACATTTCAGTCGGCGAATCGTCGACGATCAGAACGCGTGCCATGGTTTTCCCCACTACATTGGTCGGCGCCTGCCCTTGTGAGGCGGCGTCAGTGTGCTTGTTCTACTGCGGCGAACCCTGGCACATAGGCCTTGATCGCACTCAGCAGTTCTTCCTTGCTGAAAGGCTTGGTCAAAAACTGATCGACACCAACGATGCGCCCCTTGGCCTTGTCGAACAGGCCGTCCTTGGAGGACAGCATGATCACCGGGATCGACTTGAACGCCGGATTATTCTTCACCAGGGCGCAGGTCTGATAGCCATCCAGGCGCGGCATCATGATGTCGACAAAGATAATGTGCGGGTGGTGATCAACAATCCGGGCCAATGCATCGAAACCGTCGATGGCCGTGATGACATCGCACCCCACGTTCTTCAACAGCGTCTCGGCGGTACGGCGGATCGTTTTCGAATCGTCGATCACCATCACTTTCAAGGCGTTGGAATGCTGTTCCATATCTGCTCTACCATCGCCACAGCGAATCGGTTTTCGGTGTGTACTGCCTGATGTTGCACAGGATGAGCGCCGCAAGCCTTGGAATTCAAGGGCTGCTGCGCCGTGCCAGTCTTTTTAGCACAGTCTCCGGGCGCAATCTATCGAGCAACCGGCCAGGTGGTTTTTCCTTGACCCACAACAGCCGCAGCGCCACTCTGACGCCACTTTTATGCGCCCTAATTTGCTAGAGGAAATCCCCCATGAGCGTTCGCGTCGGCATTGTCATGGACCCTATCGCCAGCATTTCCTATAAAAAGGACAGCTCGCTGGCCATGCTCCTGGCCGCCCAGGCCCGCGGCTGGACCCTGTTCTATATGGAGCAGCGCGACCTTTATCAGGGCGACGGCGAGGCCCGTGCACGCATGCGCCCGCTGCAGGTGTTTGCCAACCCGGAAAAGTGGTTTGAGCTTGCGGATGAAATCGACAGCCCCTTGAGCGACCTGGACGTGATCCTGATGCGCAAGGACCCGCCGTTCGACATGGAATTCGTCTATTCCACCTACCTGCTGGAGCAGGCTGAGCGCGCCGGCGTGTTGATCGTCAACAAGCCGCAAAGCCTGCGCGACTGCAATGAAAAGCTGTTCGCCACGCTGTTCCCGCAGTGCACCCCACCTACCGTGGTCAGCCGCCGCGCCGATGTGCTGCGTGAATTCGCCGCCAAACATGGCGATGTAATCCTCAAGCCGCTGGACGGCATGGGCGGCACCTCGATCTTCCGTCACCGTGCAGGCGACCCGAACCTGTCGGTCATCCTGGAAACCCTGACCGCGCTGGGCACCCAGCAGATCATGGGCCAGGCGTACCTGCCGGCGATCAAGGACGGCGACAAGCGCATCCTGATGATCGACGGCGAGCCGGTGGATTATTGCCTGGCGCGTATTCCGGCGGCGGGTGAAACCCGTGGCAACCTGGCGGCGGGGGGGCGTGGTGAAGCTCGGCCGTTGTCGGACAAAGACCGTTGGATCGCCGCCCAGGTTGGCCCAACCCTGCGCGAGAAAGGCCTGCTGTTTGTGGGGCTTGACGTTATTGGTGAGAACCTCACCGAAATCAACGTCACCAGCCCGACCTGTATTCGCGAGATCGACAACGCATTTGGCACGAACATCGGCGAAATGCTGATGGCGGCCATTGAGCGCAAGCTACAAGCCAAGTGACATAGAACAGCCGGACACACACCAACATTGCGTTATCATGCGCCACCTGTGAAACGCGCGATGTTGGTTTTTTTGTCATGACACTCCCGTCCGATCTGCCCTCCGAACTCTCCCATAGCGGCGTGCGCCCGGCTGATCGGCTCGGATTTACCCTGTTCCTGGCGGCCTTGATTCACCTCGCCTTGCTGCTCGGCCTGGGCTTCAGCTTTGTCGAACCCAAGCAGATCACCAAAACCCTGGAAATCACCCTCGCCACGTTCAAGAGCGAAAAGAAGCCGGAGAAGGCCGATTTTCTCGCTCAGGACAACCAGCAGGGCAGCGGCACCCTCGACAAGAAAGCCGTGCCCAAGACCACTGAAGTGGCGCCGTTTCAGGACAACACGGTCAATAAAGTCACCCCACCGCCGTCGCCCAAGCCCGAAGTCAAGCAAGCCGCGCCCAAGGCAGCGGTGACCACCGTCGCGCCCAAACCGCAAAAAGCGCCGACCCAACGCGAAAAAGCCAAGACCGAACCACAGCCCGAACCGGTGAAACCGGCGCCGACGTTTGACAGTTCACAACTCTCCGACCAAATCTCCAGCCTCGAAGCCGAACTGGCCAACGAACAACAGCTGTACGCCAAGCGCCCCCGTATCTACCGCCTGAATGCGGCCTCGACCATGCGCGACAAAGGCGCCTGGTATAAGGATGAGTGGCGCAAGAAGGTCGAGCGCATCGGCAACCTCAACTACCCGGATGAAGCTCGGCGCCAGCAGATCTATGGCAATTTGCGCTTATTGGTGTCGATCAACCGCGACGGTTCGCTATATGAAGTGCAGGTGCTGGAGTCATCCGGCCAGCCGCTGCTGGACCAGGCCGCCCAGCGCATCGTGCGCCTGGCCGCGCCTTTCGCACCGTTTACCGGCGACCTGAATGATGTCGACCGCCTGGAAATCATCCGCACCTGGAAGTTTGCCCGGGGTGATCGGCTGTCCAGCAATTGATGACAATTGCCACATCACCCGCATCCCCAGCTTGTCAGTTCGCCCCTCCAACGCCACACTAGCGGACATGAAAAATGTCAGCCCGACCTACCTCAAGCACCAATTCCTGATCGCCATGCCCCATATGGCCGACCCGAACTTTGCGCAGACCTTGACCTATATCGTCGAGCACACGGCCAATGGTGCCATGGGGCTGGTGGTGAACCGCCCGCAAGAACTGAACCTGGCCGACATCCTTGAGCAACTGCGGCCCGAGGTCGACCCGCCGGCCCGTTGCCAGAGCGTGCCGATCTATATCGGCGGGCCGGTACAGACCGATCGCGGTTTTGTGCTGCACCCGACCGGGCCGAAGTTCCAGGCCACGGTCGACCTTGAGGGCGTGTCGCTGTCCACCTCCCAGGACGTACTGTTTGCCATCGCCGACGGCGTGGGGCCTGAGCAAAGCGTGATTACCCTCGGCTACGCCGGTTGGGAAGCCGGGCAACTGGAAGCCGAATTGGCCAGCAATGCCTGGCTGACCTGCCCGTTCGACGCCGACATCCTGTTCAACACCGCCAGCGAACTGCGCCTGGAAGCGGCCGCGGCCAAGCTTCGGGTCAACCTCAGCCTGCTGACCAGCCAGGCGGGGCACGCCTGATGGCCTTGCGTTTGATCCTCGGGTTTGACTACGGCACCAAACAGATCGGCGTGGCGGTCGGCCAGGTCATTACCGGCCAGGCCCGCGAGCTGTGCACCTTGAAAGCCCAGAACGGCGTGCCGGACTGGAACCAGGTCGAAGCCCTGATCAAGGAGTGGAAGCCCGACGCGGTCGTGGTCGGCTTGCCCTTGAACATGGACGGCACCCCCAGCGACATGTGCCTGCGCGCGGAAAAATTCGCCCGCCGCCTCAATGGTCGCTACAACCTGCCCTTCTATACCCACGACGAACGCCTGACCACCTTTGAAGCCAAAGGCGAGCGCCGCGACCGTGGCGGCCAGAAAGGCAGCTACCGCGACAACCCGGTGGACGCCATCGCCGCCGCCTTGCTGTTGCAGGGTTGGCTGGATGAAAACACCGCTTTATTTGAATCCTGACTGACGCGGCTTGCCGCGTCTTTTTACGTTTGAGCCCGGACCTTGTGCGCACCCCTGCCGCGCAAGGCCTTGAAGGAGCCACCATGAGCCTGCCCAATCCCGCCGAACTGATCAGCCAGATGGCGATTCGCCTCAAGGCGCACCTGCAACACCGTGCCATCAGCGAACCGCGCTTTATCGGCATTCGCACCGGCGGTGTGTGGGTGGCCCAAGCGTTATTGGAAGCACTGGGCAGTGATTCGCCGTTGGGCACACTGGACGTATCGTTCTACCGCGACGACTTCAGCCAGAACGGCCTGCACCCGCAAGTGCGTCCTTCGGCCCTGCCGTTCGAAATCGAAGGCCAGCACTTGGTGCTGATCGACGACGTGCTGATGAGCGGCCGCACTATCCGCGCCGCCATGAACGAACTGTTCGACTACGGCCGCCCGGCCAGTGTGACCCTGGTGTGCCTGCTGGACCTGGACGCCGGCGAATTGCCGATCAGCCCGGATGTGGTCGGTGCAACCCTGTCCCTGCAAGCCCACCAGCGGGTAAAATTGTCCGGTCCAACGCCGCTCGAACTCGAACTGCAAGACCTTGCCCTTTAAACCGCCTTGTACAGAGTCCCCGCGATGACGCCTCTAGATGCCAAGCGCCCGCTGCAGCTCAATGCTCAGGGCCAGCTGCAACACTTCTTGTCCCTCGACGGTTTGCCCCGCGAACTGCTGACCGAAATCCTCGACACGGCCGACTCCTTCCTTGAAGTCGGTGGCCGCGCAGTGAAGAAGGTCCCGCTGCTGCGCGGCAAGACCATCTGCAATGTGTTCTTCGAGAACTCTACCCGCACCCGCACCACCTTTGAACTGGCGGCCCAGCGGCTGTCGGCCGACGTCATCACACTGAACGTGTCGACCTCGTCGGCGAGCAAGGGCGAGACCCTGCTCGACACCCTGCGCAACCTGGAAGCCATGGCCGCCGACATGTTCGTGGTCCGCCACGGCGACTCCGGCGCGGCGCACTTCATCGCCGAGCATGTGTGCCCGAACGTGGCAATCATCAATGGCGGCGACGGCCGTCACGCCCACCCGACCCAAGGCATGCTCGACATGCTGACGATCCGTCGGCACAAGGGCGGCTTCGAAAACCTGTCGGTGGCCATCGTCGGCGACATCCTGCACTCGCGGGTCGCCCGCTCAAACATGCTGGCCCTCAAAGCCCTGGGTTGCCCGGACATCCGCGTGATCGCGCCGAAAACCTTGCTGCCGATCGGCATCGAACAGTACGGCGTGAAGGTCTACACCGACATGGCCGCAGGCCTTAAGGATGTGGACGTGGTGATCATGCTGCGCCTGCAACGCGAGCGCATGGCCGGTGGCCTGCTGCCGAGCGAAGGTGAGTTTTACCGCCTGTTCGGCCTGACCACCGCGCGGTTGGCCGGCGCCAAGCCGGACGCCATCGTGATGCACCCAGGCCCGATCAACCGTGGCGTGGAGATTGAGTCGGCGGTGGCCGACGGCGCGCAATCGGTGATTTTGAACCAGGTGACTTACGGCATCGCCGTCCGCATGGCCGTGCTGTCCATGGCCATGAGCGGGCAAACCGCGCAACGTCAATTCGAGCAGGAGAACGCCCAGTGAAGCTCAGCATTCTCGGCGCCCGAGTCATCGATCCGGCCAGCGGCCTGGATCACGTTACCGATCTTCATGTGGAAGCCGGCAAAATCATCGCCATCGGCGCCGCGCCCAGCGGTTTCAGTGCGGTTGAGACCATCGACGCCAAAGGCCTGGTGGCCGCCCCTGGCCTGGTGGACCTGAACGTCGCCCTGCGTGAGCCGGGTTACAGCCGCAAAGGCAGCATCGCCAGCGAAACCCGCGCCGCCGCCGCCGGTGGCGTGACCAGCCTGTGCTGCCCGCCGCACACCAAGCCAATCCTGGACACCTCGGCCGTGACCGAGCTGATCCTCGACCGCGCCCGTGAAGCCGGCAATTGCAAAGTGTTCCCGATCGGCGCCCTGAGCAAAGGCCTGGAAGGCGAACAGCTCGCCGAGCTGATCGCCCTGCGCGACGCCGGCTGTGTGGCGTTCGGCAACGGCCTGGAAAGCTTCCGCAGTACGCGCACCCTGTGTCGCGCCCTGGAATACGCGGCCACGTTCGACCTGACGGTGATTTTTCACTCCCAGGACCGTGACCTGGCCGAAGGCGGCCTGGCCCATGAAGGCGCTGTCGCCAGCTTCCTCGGCCTGCCGGGCATTCCGGAAACCGCTGAAACCGTGGCCCTGGCCCGCGACCTGCTGCTGGTGGAACAAAGCGGCGTGCGTGCGCACTTCAGCCAATTGACCAGCGCGCGGGGCGTGGCCCTGATCGCCCAGGCACAGGCGCGCGGCCTGCCGGTGACGGCGGACGTGGCGTTGTATCAGCTGATTTTGACCGATGAGGCGCTGATCGACTTTTCCAGCCTTTACCACGTGCAGCCGCCGCTGCGCACCTTGGCCGACCGTGAAGGTTTGCGCGCGGCGGTGAAGTCGGGCGTGGTCTCGGCGATCTCCAGCCATCACCAGCCCCACGAGCGGGATGCCAAGCTGGCCCCGTTTGGCGCGACAGAACCGGGCATCAGCAGCGTCGAACTGCTGCTGCCCTTGGCAATGACGCTGGTTGAGGATGGCTTGCTCGACCTGCCGACGCTGCTGGCACGCCTGAGCGCCGGCCCGGCCGAAGCCTTGCGCCTGCCGGCGGGCAAGCTGGCGGTGGGCTCAGCGGCGGACCTGGTGCTGTTTGATCCAGCCAGCTCCACGGTTGCCGGCGAACACTGGCTGTCCAAGGGCGAAAACTGCCCGTTCATCGGCCATAGCCTGCCGGCGACGGTGCGATACACCTTGGTGGATGGGCGGATCAGCTACCAGGCCTAAAACGGGCACGGTAAAAAAGTGGGAGGGGGCGTGCTCCCGGAGGCGGTGGGTCAGTCAGCTTATCTGTCGCTGACCCACTGCTATCGGGCGCACGCCCCCTCCCACATTTGGTTTTGTAGAGGCCTTGAGAGACTCAGCGCCCGCTATTGCGCTCGGCATTGCGGATCGAAACCTGTGTATTCAGCGTCCAGAAGTCATACAGCACACCGATCAGGAACAACCCACCGGTCAGCAGGTAGATCAGGCCGGTGATCCATTTGCCCTGGTACATACGGTGCAGGCCGAACACCCCCAGGAACGCTAACAGTACCCAGGCCACGTTGTATTCGATGGGCCCGGCGGTAAAACGCAGGTCCGCTTCACGGTCCATGGCCGGGATCAGGAACAAGTCGATCAGCCACCCGATACCGAACAGGCCGAAGGTGAAAAACCAGATTGTCCCGGTCACGGGCTTGCCGTAATAGAAGCGATGCGCCCCGGTAAAACCGAAAATCCAGAGCAGGTAGCCAATCACCTTGCTGTGGGTGTCCTGCTGCATCACATCCTGTCGATAGGTGTTCATGGAGTACCTCTTTTGCCTCGATAGATAAATTTTTTCATTTTCTTTGTGACTTTTTTACGGGCGCCCGACGCACGGCAAATGGTATCTTCCCTCCCGCAAAGCCTTATGCCACCTGACCTCTGTAGGACAATAGCGGCAATTCGTCGCGTTTTTCCTGAATTTGACCCCAGGGTTCAGTCGACAAACGGCCTTAGAACGACACAAAAAGCTGTTATAAAGTTGCGCGCAAACCATTAAGAGCCACGCCTAATGCGACCATTTTTCAAGACATGGCTAACCATTTGCCTATTAATGCCACTGGCCGCCCACGCCACCAATCGTGAGCAACGTCTTCCTAACGTTAACGGTTTCACCCCTAAAGTTCACAGCACACCCAGCACTGCCAAGTCGGTAAAGCTGACCGTCAACCGCCCGACTCAAGTGAGCAAGGCCCACGGTAAAGCCATTCATACCCAACTGGCCGGCAACACCAAGCAAAGCAGCAATGTCCTCAGCCGCGCCGTTAATGTGCTCGGTACCCCTTATCGTTGGGGCGGCAGCAGCCCAAGTAAAGGGTTCGACTGCAGTGGCTTGGTGAAATATGCGTTTAACGACGTAAAAGCGGTGGATTTGCCTCGCACTTCCAACGCCATGGCCGCTGGCCACGGGCTGAAGGTTGATCGCAAGGACCTGAAACCGGGTGACCTGCTGTTCTTCAAACTGAAGAGCCGCCAGGTCAACCACGTTGCCATTTACCTGGGCAACGACCGCTTTATCCACGCGCCGCGTCGTGGCAAGTCGGTGAGCATCGATACGCTGAAGAAGCCGTTCTGGGACAAGAACTACGTGATTGCCAAGCGTGTTCTGCCTAAAGAGCAGAACAACCTGCGGGTTGTGCAGCGCTGATCTCTGGCTGAAATGCGGTAAAACATGTGGGAGCGGGCTTGCTCGCGAAGGCGCAGTGTCAGTCACCATCTTAGGTGACTGATCTACCGCCTTCGCGAGCAAGCCCGCTCCCACAGTTGATTTTCATGGCACACAAGACCTCAGATATCCCCCGGCACCCTCGCCTGCCCCCGCGCTTCCTCCCGGCTGATCAACCCCTCATTGACCAACGCCTTCAAGCTCATATCCAACGTTTTCATGCCCAACGCCCCACCGGTCTGTATCGCGGAGACCATTTGCGCCACCTTGTCTTCACGGATCAAGTTACGGATGGCCGGCGTGCCCAGCATGATCTCGTGAGCCGCCACCCGCCCGCCGCCGATCTTCTTGACCAGCACCTGGGACACCACCGCCTGCAACGACTCCGACAGCATCGTGCGAACCATGGCCTTTTCCCCGGCCGGGAACACATCCACCAGCCTGTCCACGGTCTTTGCTGCCGACGTGGTGTGCACGGTGCCAAACACCAGGTGCCCGGTCTCAGCCGCCGTCAGTGCCAGCCGTATGGTTTCCAGGTCACGCAACTCCCCCACCAGAATGATATCCGGGTCTTCCCGTAGCGCCGAACGCAGCGCCGTGGAAAAACTGTGTGTATCGCGTTGTACCTGCCGCTGGTTGATCAAGGCCATTTTCGGCCTGTGGATAAATTCGATGGGGTCTTCCAGCGTAAGAATGTGCTGGCGCCGGTGCTGATTAAGATGGTCGATCATCGCTGCCAGCGTCGTGGACTTGCCGGACCCGGTTGGCCCGGTCACCAACACCAGGCCGCGCGGAAACCGGGTGATCCGTTGGAACACTTCTCCCAGCCCGAGGCTTTCCAGGCTTTGCACCTCGGTCGCAATGGTGCGAAACACCGCGCCCATGCCGCGCGCCTGCTGGAACACATTCGCCCGGAACCGCGCCACGCCCGGCAGCTCGAAGGCAAAATCCGTTTCAAGAGATGTTTCGAAATCCTTTTCTTGGTACTGGTTGAGCAAAGGGCTCAATAAATCCGCCACTTGCGGGGGCGACAGCGCCGGGCCGTCCAGGGGCCAGACCTCGCCATCCACACGCAGCATCGGCGCCACGCCAGCCGACAAATGCAGGTCAGAGGCGCCACGACGCACGCTGGCCGTCAGCAATTCAGTGATATCCATAGGGCTTTCCATTTCCAGTAGAATGCCGCGGACTCCATATCCACGGGTGCATCTTGAATGTCGACGATAGCAGACAACATTGGCCTGGTTAGCGAGCGGATCCGCGCCGCGGCCCACGCCGTGCAACGTGACGAAAGCAGCATCCACTTGCTGGCCGTGAGCAAGACCAAACCCGCGCAAGCGGTACGCGAAGCCTATGCGGCCGGGATGTGCGATTTTGGCGAAAACTACCTGCAGGAAGCCCTGGGCAAACAGGCCGAATTAAACGACCTGCCCTTGAGTTGGCACTTCATCGGCCCCATTCAATCGAACAAGACTCGTGCGATCGCCGAGAACTTTGCTTGGGTGCATTCCGTGGACCGCCTGAAAATCGCGCAACGCCTGTCTGAACAACGCCCGGCCGACCTGCCGCCGCTGAACATCTGCATCCAGGTCAACGTCAGTGGCGAAGCCAGCAAGTCCGGCTGTACACCCGCCGACCTGCCGGCCCTGGCCGCAGCGATCAGCGCCCTGCCGCGCCTGAAGCTGCGTGGCTTGATGGCGATCCCCGAACCGACTGAAGACCGCGCCGAGCAGGATGTAGCCTTCGCGACAGTACGCGACCTGCAGGCGAGCCTGAACCTGGGCCTGGACACACTTTCCATGGGCATGAGCCACGACCTTGAGTCGGCCATCGCCCAAGGCGCCACCTGGGTGCGGATCGGTACCGCTCTGTTTGGCGCCCGCGACTACGGCCAGCCATCAAATGGCTGACTTTCCTCTGAATAAGGACCTGTCATGAGCAACACGCGTATTGCCTTTATCGGCGCCGGTAACATGGCGGCCAGCCTGATCGGTGGCTTGCGGGCCAAAGGCCTGCAAGCCCAGCACATCCGCGCCAGCGACCCGGGCGCCGACACGCGTGCGCGCGTCAGCGCCGAGCACGGGATCGAAACCTTTGCCGACAACGCCGAAGCCATTCAGGGCGTTGACGTGATCGTGCTGGCAGTGAAACCGCAAGCCATGAAAGCCGTGTGCGAAAGCCTGCGCCCGAGCCTGCAACCGCATCAACTGGTGGTATCGATTGCCGCCGGCATCACCTGCGCCAGCATGAACCACTGGCTCGGTGCCCAGCCAATCGTGCGCTGCATGCCCAACACCCCGGCGCTGCTGCGCCAAGGCGTGAGCGGCCTGTACGCCACATCCCAAGTGAGCGCCCAACAACGTGACCAGGCTCAAGAGCTGCTGTCTGCAGTGGGCATTGCCCTGTGGCTGGAACAGGAACACCAACTGGATGCGGTAACCGCCGTCTCCGGCAGCGGCCCGGCCTACTTCTTCCTGTTGATCGAGGCCATGACCGCCGCTGGCGTGAAACTGGGCTTGCCACATGAAGTCGCGGAGCAACTGGCCGAGCAAACCGCGCTGGGCGCGGCGAAGATGGCCGTCGCCAGCGAGGTGGATGCGGCCGAGCTGCGCCGCCGCGTGACGTCCCCGGGCGGCACCACGCAAGCGGCCATCGAATCGTTCCAGGCCGGAGGTTTTGAAGCCCTGGTGGAAAAAGCACTGGGTGCTGCAGCACATCGTTCGGCTGAAATGGCCGAGCAGCTGGGTAAATAGTCGTCCCCTACTCGCAACTGGATTAGACAGGAAACAAACATGCTCGGAATCAATGACGCTGCCATTTTCATCATCCAGACCTTGGGCAGCCTGTACCTGCTGATCGTGCTGATGCGTTTTATCCTGCAACTGGTGCGGGCGAACTTCTACAACCCGCTGTGCCAGTTCGTGGTGAAGGCCACTCAACCGCTGCTCAAGCCCCTGCGCCGAGTGATCCCGAGCCTGTTCGGCCTGGACATGTCGTCGCTGGTGCTGGCGCTGTTGCTGCAGATTTTGCTGTTTGTGGTGATCCTGATGCTCAACGGCTACCAGGCCTTCACCGTGCTGCTGTTGCCATGGGGCCTGATCGGGATCTTCTCGCTGTTTTTGAAGATCATCTTCTGGTCGATGATCATCAGCGTGATCCTGTCGTGGGTCGCACCCGGCAGCCGCAGCCCAGGTGCTGAGCTGGTTGCCCAGATTACCGAGCCCGTGCTGGCACCGTTCCGTCGGTTGATACCCAACCTGGGCGGCCTGGATATCTCGCCGATCTTCGCGTTCATCGCGATCCAGCTGCTGCAAAGCTGGGTGATTCCGCGCCTGGCCTACTACGCGTTCATGCCGAAAGAACTGTTTGGCCTGATCTGAGTGCGCTAAAAAATCTGCGAGGGGGCTTGCTCCCGATAGCGGTGGGTCAGTCAAACAGATGTCGACTGCCACGCCGTCATCGGGAGCAAGCCCCCTCCCACATTTGTATCTTTGTACGGGTGCAGGCCTTTGCTTGCCGCTAGGTGCAGCGGTCTTTAGACTTACGCCTCATTTAAACGAGAGCAGGGTCGATGCCAGCTGCCTTCCCCCCCGATTCTGTTGGACTGGTCGTGCCCCAATTGGCGCACTTCAGCGAACCGCTGGCCTTGGCCTGTGGCCGTTCGCTGCCGGCCTATGACCTGATCTACGAAACCTACGGCCAGTTGAATGCCACGGCGAGCAACGCCGTGCTGATCTGCCACGCCCTGTCCGGCCACCATCACGCCGCCGGTTTCCACAGTGCCGACGAGCGCAAGCCCGGCTGGTGGGACAGTTGCATCGGCCCCGACAAGCCCATCGACACCAACAAGTTCTTTGTGGTCAGCCTCAACAACCTCGGCGGCTGCAACGGCTCCACCGGCCCGAGCAGCCTCAACCCGGAAACCGGCAAGCCGTTCGGCGCGGACTTCCCGGTACTGACCGTGGAAGACTGGGTACACAGCCAGGCCCGCCTCGCCGACCGGCTGGGCATCAAACAATGGGCCGCGGTGATCGGCGGCAGCCTGGGCGGCATGCAGGCGTTGCAGTGGACCATCACCTACCCGGATCGCGTGCGCCATTGCCTGGCAATCGCCTCGGCGCCAAAACTGTCGGCGCAGAACATCGCGTTCAACGAAGTGGCGCGCCAAGCCATCCTCACCGACCCCGAGTTCCACGGGGGTTCGTTCCAGGAAGCAGGCGTGATTCCCAAGCGCGGCTTGATGCTGGCGCGGATGGTCGGGCACATCACGTATCTTTCCGATGACTCCATGGGCGAAAAATTCGGCCGTGGGCTCAAGAGCGAGAAGCTCAACTACGACTTCCACAGCGTCGAGTTCCAGGTGGAAAGCTACCTGCGTTATCAGGGCGAGGAGTTCTCGGGGCGTTTCGACGCCAACACCTACCTGCTGATGACCAAGGCCTTGGATTACTTCGACCCGGCCGCGAACCATGACGACGACCTGGCGAAAACCTTCGAGGGCGCCACGGCCAAGTTCTGCGTGATGTCGTTTACCACCGACTGGCGCTTCTCGCCGGCCCGCTCTCGGGAGTTGGTGGATGCCTTGATGGCCGCCCGCAAAGACGTCTGCTACCTGGAGATCGATGCACCGCAAGGCCACGACGCCTTCCTGATTCCGATCCCGCGTTACCTGCAGGCCTTCAGCAACTACATGAACCGAATAGCACTGTGAGAACGCCATGAGAGCCGACCTGGAAATCATCCAAGACTGGATCCCCGCCGGCAGCCGCGTGCTCGACCTTGGCTGCGGCGATGGCGAACTGCTGAGCTGGCTGCGCGACAACAAGCAAGTCACCGGCTATGGCCTGGAAAACGACCCGGACAACATCGCCCAGTGCGTGGCCAAGGGCATCAACGTGATCGAGCAGGACCTGGACAAGGGCCTGGGCAACTTCGCCAGCAACAGCTTCGATATCGTAGTGATGACCCAAGCCCTGCAAGCGGTGCACTACCCGGACCGTATCCTCGACGAAATGCTGCGTGTAGGCCGCCAGTGCATCATCACCTTCCCCAACTTCGGCCATTGGCGCTGCCGGTGGTACCTGGCCACCAAGGGCCGGATGCCGGTGTCGGACTTCCTGCCGTACACGTGGTACAACACCCCAAACATCCACTTCTGCACATTCGAAGACTTCGAAGCCTTGTGCGGCGAGCGTGAAGCCAAGGTGATCAACCGCCTTGCCGTCGATCAACAGCACCGCCACGGCTGGGCGAGTAAGCTATGGCCCAATCTGTTGGGCGAAATCGGTATCTACCGAGTCAGCAGCCCTGGCCTGACAGACCATCAAATCGCCGTCTAACCATTTTCAAGGAGGACGAACATGAGTCGTTTGGCTATTTTTCTACTCACCGCCTGCCTGGGCACCAGTGCCATGGCAGCCGACGCTATCGACAGCAACCGCCTGAAGGAATTTGGTGATATCACCGTGCGTTACAACACCTTCACATCCACCTTCTTGCAGCCGGAACAGGCCCAGCAACTGGAAGTGGTACGCGACAAAAAGGTCGGCATGATCAACGTGTTCGTGCAAAAGGGCGTGACGCCGATCGATGCCACCGTCACCGGCACGGTCAAAGACCTCGGCGGCAAAAGCGAGATGCTGACGTTCAAGAAGGTCACCGAGAACGGCAGCACCAACTACATCGCCCAATACCCGGTGCCACAGCAGGAAACCAAGATTTTCACCATCAATGTTGAAACCGGCGGCAAGGCTCACGGTTTCAGTTTCAACCAGGAACTGTTCCCGGCGCCATGATGAACCTTACCCAACTGGTACTCGCCAGCCATAACGCAGGCAAACTCAAAGAACTCCAGGCCATGCTCGGTGAGTCCGTGCAACTGCGCTCGATTGGCGAGTTCAGCCAGGTCGAGCCGGAAGAAACCGGCCTGTCGTTTGTCGAGAACGCGATCCTCAAGGCACGCAATGCCGCGCGTATCTCCGGGCTGCCAGCCTTGGCCGATGACTCGGGCCTGGCGGTGGATTACCTCGGCGGCGCCCCTGGCATCTACTCGGCGCGCTATGCCGACGGCAAGGGCGATGCGGCCAACAACGCCAAGCTGCTGGACGCCCTCAAGGAGGTGCCGGACGCGATGCGTGGCGCGCAGTTCGTCTGTGTGCTGGCGCTGGTGCGGCATGCCGATGACCCGCTGCCGATCCTCTGCGAAGGCCTGTGGCACGGGCGCATCCTGCATGCCGCCAGCGGCGAACATGGGTTTGGCTATGACCCGCTGTTCTGGGTGCCGGAGCGCAATGTCTCCAGCGCAGAACTGAGCCCGGTCGACAAGAACCAGATCAGCCACCGCGCCCGCGCAATGGATTTGCTGCGCCAACGCTTGAGCCTGAAATGACCCAGAACACCTCTGCGCAGCCGCTGATCCACGGCGGCGCGCAAACACCTCGGGCGGCCTTGCCGGTGCTGCCGCCCCTGGCGCTGTACATCCACATCCCGTGGTGCGTGCGCAAATGCCCGTATTGCGACTTCAACTCCCACACCGCCAGCAACGTGCTGCCGGAAGAAGAGTATGTGGACGCGCTGCTGGCCGACCTTGATCAAGACCTGCAGGCGGTTTACGGCCGCGAACTGAGTTCGATCTTCTTCGGCGGCGGTACGCCAAGCCTGTTCAGCGCCGCGGCCCTGGGTCGCCTGCTCACAGGCGTGGAAGCGCGCATTGCGTTTGCCGGCGATATCGAAATCACCCTGGAAGCCAACCCCGGGACCTTCGAGCAAGAGAAGTTCGTGGCGTACCGCAAACTGGGGATCAATCGCCTGTCCATCGGCATCCAGAGCTTTCAGCAGGAAAAACTTGAGGCCCTGGGCCGCATCCACAATGGCGATGAAGCCGTACGCGCCGCCGGCATGGCACGCCAGGCCGGGTTCGATAACTTCAACCTGGACCTGATGCACGGCCTGCCCGACCAATCCCTGGACGATGCGCTGAGCGACTTGCGCCAGGCCATCGCACTGAAGCCAACGCACTTGTCCTGGTATCAGCTGACGCTGGAGCCCAACACCGTGTTCTGGAACCAGCCACCCGCGCTGCCGGAAGACGACACGCTGTGGGACATTCAGGAAGCTGGTCAGGCGCTGCTGGCCGAGCACGGTTACGCGCAATATGAAGTGTCGGCGTATGCCCAACCAGGGCGCCCGGCGCGGCATAACCTGAATTACTGGAGCTTCGGCGACTTTATCGGCATCGGCGCAGGCGCCCACGGCAAGCTCAGCCATCCGGACGGGCGCATCGTGCGCACCTGGAAGACCCGAGCGCCGAAGGACTACCTGAACCCGGCCAAAAGCTTCCAGGCTGGCGCGAAAGAATTGACCAATAAAGAACTGCCGTTCGAATTCCTGATGAACGCGTTGCGGCTCACCGAAGGCGTTGAATCCAGGCTGTACGCCGAGCGCACCGGCCTCGACTTGGCCAGCCTCGACGAAGACCGCCGTGAGGCAGAACAAAGTGGCTTAATGCAGGTCGAACCGTCACGCCTGGCGGCGACTGACCGCGGGCAACTCTTTCTCAATGACCTGTTGCAGAAGTTTTTGAGCTGACGCTCTAAGGAAATCGAATGGATTTGGTACTCGACCTGCTCGCCACCGTATCCCGCTGGAGCCGCAGCAACCTCTCGGAAATCTCCCTGGCTCTTGTCGGCTGTTTGCTGGTGCTGTTTGGCGCTGATATCAAAGGCTGGATCGAAGGCCGCCTGGGCAGCATCGCGGGTGCGCTGCGTGTACCGTTGATGGCGTTGGTGTGCATGATCGGCAGCGGCGCGGCATTGCTGTATGCCACACCGTGGATAGTGCGCGGGCTGAGCCAGTTCAATAACTACAGCCTGGCGCCGGTGTTGGTGGTGGTGCTGGTGTTGATTGGCGTTGTGGCAGACCGCCGCTGACCCCAAACCCAACACACAGATACAAATGCGCGAGGGGGCTTGCTCCCGATAGCTGAGTGTCAGTCGACATCAAGAGGACTGATCCACCGCTATCGGGAGCAAGCCCCCTCCCACATTTTTGACTGCATTCCACGCTAATGACGTGTCAGTCGACCTTCTCGAACTTCAAATCCCAAACCCCATGCCCCAGACGCTCGCCGCGGCGTTCGAACTTGGTGATCGGGCGCTCGGCCGGGCGTGGCACGCATTTGCCGTCTTCGGCCAGGTTGCGATAGCCAGGCGCTACGTCCATCACTTCCAGCATGTATTCCGCGTACGGTTCCCAGTCGGTGGCCATGTGCAGGATGCCGCCCACTTTCAGCTTGCTGCGTACCAGTTCGGCAAACGAAGCCTGGACGATGCGACGCTTGTGGTGGCGGGACTTGTGCCACGGGTCCGGGAAAAACAGCATCAGGCGGTCGAGGCTGTTGTCGACGATGCAGCGGTTGAGCACTTCGATCGCGTCGCAGTCGTAGACCCGCAGGTTGGTCAGGCCTTGGGTCAGCACGCCGTTAAGCAGCGCGCCGACACCCGGGCGGTGTACTTCGACACCGATGAAGTCCTGTTCCGGCGCGGCTGCGGCCATTTCCAGCAGGGAGTGGCCCATGCCGAAGCCGATTTCCAGGGAGCGTGGGGCCGAACGACCGAATACCTGGTCGTAGTCCACCGGCGCGTCAGCCAATGGCAGTACGAACAGCGGCGTACCTTGTTCCAGGCCCTTTTGCTGGCCTTCGGTCATGCGACCGGCGCGCATCACAAAACTCTTGATGCGGCGGTGCTTGGACTCGTCGCCTTCTTCCACGGTGTTCGGCGTTTCGTTTGATTCAGTCATCAATGGCTCTTACTTGATCAGACCATCCAGCGGCGAGGAAGCGCTGGCGTAAAGTTTTTTCGGCATGCGCCCGGCGAGATAGGCCAGGCGACCGGCGACGATTGCGTGTTGCATGGCTTGGGCCATCATGACCGGCTGCTGGGCATGGGCGATAGCCGAGTTCATCAGCACCGCATCGCAGCCCAGCTCCATGGCGATGGTGGCGTCGGAGGCAGTGCCCACGCCCGCGTCCACCAGCACAGGGATCTTGGCTTCTTCGAGGATGATCTGCAGGTTGTAAGGGTTGCAGATACCCAACCCGGAACCGATCAGACCGGCCAGCGGCATCACCGCGATGCAGCCGATTTCCGCCAATTGACGGGCAATAATCGGGTCATCACTGGTGTAGACCATGACGTCAAAGCCTTCCTTGACCAGCGTTTCGGCGGCCTTGAGGGTTTCGATTACGTTGGGGAACAGGGTTTTCTGGTCGGCCAACACTTCCAGCTTCACCAGGTTGTGGCCGTCGAGCAGCTCACGGGCCAGGCGGCAGGTGCGCACGGCTTCGATGGCGTCGTAGCAACCGGCAGTGTTCGGCAGGAAAGTGTAGCGATCCGGCGACAGCACTTGGAGCAGGTTCGGCTCCCCTTCGATCTGGCCAAGGTTGGTGCGGCGCACGGCAAAGGTGACGATCTCTGCACCCGAGGCTTCGATGGCCAGGCGGGTTTCTTCCATGTCGCGGTACTTGCCGGTGCCGACCAGCAAACGGGACTGGTAGGTACGACCGGCCAGGACGAAGGGCTTGTCGCTACGAACGATGCTCATGGGAAATCCTCGAAATGGGGTGAGGTTCTGCAGAATTCGGGATGGCGCCGTTGAGCGCCGAACGGCTAACCGCCGCCGATGGCGTGAACCACTTCGACCTGGTCGCCTTCGGTGAGCGCGGTGTCGGCGTGCTGGCTACGCGGGACGATATCCAGGTTGAGCTCCACTGCGACGCGACGCCCGGTCAAGTCCAGACGGGTCAGCAGGGCCGCAACGGTTTCACCGTCGGGCAGTTCAAAGGATTCGCCGTTCAACTGAATGCGCATGCCACGGGCCGCCATCGTTTTTAGGGGCCAGCATTCTAGCCCGATTGGCATTGCTGGCCCAAGCCCCTCGGTCAGATGACCTGCAGGCGCCACGCGGTCAAGCCGAGGAAGAACCAGCCCAACAGGAACGCCAGCCCACCGAACGGGGTGATGATGCCAAGCTTGCTGATGCCGGTCAGGGTCAGCGCATACAAGCTGCCGGAGAACAGCAGGATACCCACGGCAAAGGAGATGCCCGCCCAGCTGACCAGTCGGCCCGGAATATGCGCTGCCAGCAATGCGACGCCGAACAACGCCAGGGCATGTACCAGTTGGTAGGTCACGCCGGTGTGGAAGATCGCCAGGTATTCGGCGCTCAGGCGGTTTTTCAGGCCGTGGGCGGCAAAGGCCCCGAGGGCGACACCGGTAAAGCCGAAAAAGGCAGCCAGCATCAGAAAGCTACGCAGCATGAGGAACTCCAGTCAGACTCAAAGGGCGGTGTCTGTATAATGGCCCGCTCAACGGGTTCGGCCAAGCCATCTCTATGCTGCGTCTCCTCTTCAAACGTTTTCTCAAAGTCGTGAAATGGTTTGCCATCGGCAGTGTGCTGCTGGTGCTGCTGTTTCGTGTCGTCCCGCCACCGTTCACCGCGCTGATGGTAGAGCGCAAGGTCGAGTCCTGGGTCGACGGCGAACCGATTGACCTGCAACGCACGTGGGTGGCGTGGGATGAAATCTCCGACGACCTTAAGGTGGCGGTGATGGCCGGCGAAGATCAGCGTTTTCCCCAGCATTGGGGTTTTGACTTTGGCGCGATTCAGGCGGCACTGGCGCACAACGAGCGCGGCGGTTCGATTCGCGGCGCCAGCACCTTGAGTCAGCAAGTGTCGAAAAACCTGTTTCTGTGGACCGGCCGCAGTTATGTGCGCAAAGGCCTGGAGGCCTGGTTTACCGGATTGATCGAGGTGTTATGGCCAAAGCAGCGGATTCTTGAGGTGTACCTCAACAGCGTGGAATGGGATGAAGGCGTGTTTGGCGCGGAAGCTGCGGCGCGGCACCATTTTGGGGTGAGCGCGAAGGCGCTTTCCCGCCAGCAGGCCAGTTATCTGGCGGCGGTGCTGCCCAACCCTCGAGTGTGGAGCGCCAGCCATCCGACGGCCTATGTGGCGCGGCGCGCAGCGTGGATTCGCCAGCAGATGAGCCAGTTGGGTGGGGATGGTTACTTGGTGGAATTGAATAACTCCCGCAAAGCCCCGTGGTCCGACTGACACACTGCACTACCCATGTGGGAGCTGGCTTGCCTGCGATAGCGGTGGGTCAAACTACCCATGTGTTAGCTGATACTGCCTCATCGCAGGCAAGCCAGCTCCCACAGTGGACCGAGTTGAGCTTGAGATTTTCGACTGCAAACAAAAATGCCCCTATCTTTCGATCGGGGCATTTTTTTGTCTTATCGCAGCGTTTTAAGCGGCGATCGACAACTTCAGCTTGTTCATCGCGCTTTTCTCAAGCTGACGAATGCGCTCGGCCGACACGTTGTACTTCTGTGCCAGGTCGTGCAGCGTGGCTTTTTCTTCCGCCAGCCAACGCTGGTAGAGGATGTCACGGCTGCGGTCGTCCAACACTTCCAGCGCTTCGTGCAGGTTGTGGTTGGAGTTGTCGCTCCAGTCGGCGTCTTCCAGTTGACGCGCCGGGTCGTACCGGTGGTCTTCCAGGTAGTTGGCCGGCGATTGGAATGCGCTGTCGTCATCCGCTTCGGCGGCTGGGTCGAAGGCCATGTCATGGCCGGTCAGGCGGCTTTCCATCTCGCGCACTTCACGCGGCTCCACACCGAGGCTTTCGGCCACGCGGTGGACTTCTTCGTTGTTCAGCCACGCCAGGCGCTTCTTCTGGCTGCGCAGGTTGAAAAACAGTTTGCGCTGGGCCTTGGTGGTCGCGACTTTCACGATCCGCCAGTTGCGCAGGATGAACTCGTGGATTTCCGCCTTGATCCAGTGCACAGCAAACGACACCAGGCGCACACCCATTTCCGGGTTGAAGCGCTTTACAGCCTTCATCAGGCCGACGTTGCCTTCCTGAATCAGGTCAGCCTGGGCCAGACCGTAGCCGCTATAGCTACGGGCGATATGTACGACAAAACGCAGGTGGGCGAGCACCATCTGCCGAGCCGCCCCCAAATCCTGCTCATAGTAGAGACTCTCGGCCAGTTCACGCTCCTGCTCCGGTGTCAGCAATGGAATGCTGTTGACCGTGTGCACATAGGCCTCCAGGTTCGCACCCGGGACCAAAGCATAAGCAGGTTGCAAAGAAGTGGTCATACGAAAAAACCTCCGACTCACATAACTCGTGCAGTTCAGCACTGCGAAAATTGACCGGGAACCGTAGGACAAGTTCCCTAAACCACCAATACGGTCAATACAAACGAAACCACATTAATCTGACATTAACTACTTCGGCGCCAGCTCACGTAAATGACGAGCGACTGCAATCCACGCACCGATATACCCCAACAATACCGCGCCAAGCAAGAGTGACAGCCCATCGGCGACCGGCACGCCAGCCAAGGCGAAATCGCTGCCATACAAGCCGGCAAGCCCGACTACCGCGTCGTTCAGCCAATCAAGGCCAAACGCCAGCACGCCCCATGACAAAATCCCCGCACCAAAGCCATAAAGCGCGCCCATGTACAGAAATGGACGACGCACATAGCTGTCTGTGCCGCCGACCAGTTTAATCACTTCTATCTCGGTGCGACGGTTTTCAATATGAAGACGAATGGTATTACCTATCACCAAAAGTAATGCAGACACCAACAACACCGTCAGGCCAAACACAAAGCGGTCGCCCAGCTTGAGGATCGCGGCCAGGCGCTCCACCCAGACTAGATCAAGTTGTGCCTGTTGCACCTTGGGCATCTCTGCGAGTTTTTGCCGCAGGGCTTCAAGGGCCGGCTTGTCGACTTCATTCGGCGTTACCAGCACCACGCCTGGCAGCGGGTTCTGCGGCAATTCCTTGAGCGCCTCGCCCAGGCCGGATTGCTGCTGAAACTCCTCAAGGGCCTGGTCGCGGCTGATGTACTCGGCATCCGCAACACCCGGCAGGTGCTTGATGTCATCGCGCAAACTCTCGCCTTCCTTGGTACTGGCGTCGAGGTTCAAGTACAGCGAAATCTGCGCCGCGCGCTGCCAGGACCCGCCCAGGCGCTCGACGTTATTAAGCAGCAGCGACAACCCCATCGGCAGGCTCAGGGCCACAGCCATCACCAGGCAGGTGAAAAAGCTGCCAATCGGCTGTTTGCCCAGGCGGCGCAGGCTGTCGAGCAGGCTGGCGCGATGGCTTTCGATCCAGGCGCGCAGCAGCGTGCCGAAATCCGGGCCATCGTCATCGTCGCGTTTTTTCTTCTGCGGTTGCGGGTCGGCGGCTTTGGGCGCCACGCGCTCGGAAACTTTAGGGCTGCGTGTCGCACTCATACGCCGGCCTCCCCGTCACCGATCAGGCGGCCACGTTGCAGAGTGAGCATGCGGTGGCGCATACGGGCGATCAGGGCCAGGTCGTGACTGGCGATCAGCACGCTGGTGCCCAGACGGTTGATGTCTTCGAACACGCCCATGATCTCGGCCGCCAGGCGCGGGTCGAGGTTACCGGTGGGTTCGTCCGCCAGCAGCAAGGCCGGGCGGTGGACAATGGCGCGCGCGATACCGACGCGTTGTTGCTGGCCGGTGGACAGGTCGCCCGGGTACAGGTCGGTCTTGTCCGACAGCGCCACACGCTCCAGTGCCGAATCCACGCGCTTGACGATCTCAGCCTTGGACAGCCCGAGGATCTGCAACGGCAAGGCAATGTTGTTGAACACCGTACGATCAAACAGCAACTGATGGTTCTGGAACACCACACCGATCTGACGGCGCAGGAAAGGAATCTGCGCATTGCTGATGGTGGCCAGGTCCTGGCCCGCCAGCAGCAACTTGCCGGTAGTAGGACGCTCCATCGCCAGCAACAGGCGTAACAATGTACTTTTGCCGGCACCCGAGTGGCCGGTCACAAACAAGAACTCGCCGCGACGCACTCGAAAGCTCAGCTCATGCAAGCCCACATGCCCGTTGGCGTAGCGTTTACCGACCTGTTCGAATCGAATCATGGACGCTCCCGCTCGGCGAAAAGTGCCTGTACAAAGGGTTCGGCTTCAAAGGTGCGCAGGTCATCGATGCCTTCACCGACGCCGATATAACGAATCGGCAAGCCGAACTGTTTAGCCAGGGCGAAGATCACGCCGCCCTTGGCCGTGCCGTCGAGCTTAGTCAATGCCAGGCCGGTCAGTTGCACCGTCTGGTTGAATTGTTTGGCCTGGCTGATGGCGTTCTGGCCTGTGCCGGCATCGAGCACCAGCAACACTTCGTGTGGCGCTTCGCCGTCGAGCTTGCCGATGACACGGCGCACTTTCTTCAGCTCTTCCATCAAATTGTCCTTGGTGTGCAGGCGACCGGCGGTATCGGCGATCAACACATCAATATTGCGGGCCTTGGCAGCCTGCACCGCATCGAAAATCACCGAGGCGGAGTCGGCGCCGGTGTGCTGGGCGATGACTGGAATCTTGTTGCGCTCACCCCAGACTTGCAGCTGCTCCACGGCAGCAGCGCGGAAGGTGTCGCCGGCGGCAAGCATGACCTTCTTGCCTTCCGACTGCAGCTTCTTGGCCAGCTTGCCGATGGTGGTGGTTTTGCCGGCACCGTTGACGCCGACCACCAGAATTACGAACGGCTTCTTCGGGGTGATGACCAGTGGCGCTTCCACAGGTTTGAGCATCGCGGCCAGCTCGGCCTGCAGGGATTTATAGAGCGCATCGGCGTCGGTCAACTGCTTGCGCGCGACCTTCTGGGTCAGGCTCTGGATGATCACCGCAGTGGCTTCGACGCCTACGTCGGCGGTCAGCAGGCGGGTTTCGATGTCTTCCAGCAGCTCATCATCAATAACCTTCTTGCCCAGGAACAGGCTGGCCATGCCTTCGCCAATGCTGGCGCTGGTCTTGCTCAGGCCTTGCTTGAGGCGGGCGAAGAAACCGGTTTTGCTGGTTTCGGCAGGCACGACGACCGGCTCCGGTGCGACCGGCGGCTCGATAACGGCAGGCGCGGCAACCACCACAGGTGCCGGCGCGAGCTCCACAACCACCGGCGCAGGCGTTTCGATCACTGGCGGCGCTTCGACCACAACCGCCACCGGCTCAACCACGACCGGAATCGGCGGCGTCACGTGCTCAGCCTGCACGTCTTCAACCAGTGCCACAGGCTCTTCGGCCACCGGCAGTTCCAGCCACGGCATGTGCTCTGGCGCTGGCTCAACCTGTGCCGCTGGCTGCAATACGGGCTCAGCCATCGGCAACACCACCGGCGCCGGGGTTTCAGCGACCGGTTCGGCTTCTAATACAGGCTCTGGGATAGGCTCAGGTTGAACCTGTGACTGTTCGACGACGGTTTCCTGCGGCTTTTTGCGCAGCCATCCGAACAGGCCTTTTTTCTCGCCAGCCGCAGCTGGGCTCTTCTTGTCGTCGTTGGAACCAAACATGGAGGACGGCTATCTCAAAGTAGCGATGCGCCAGGGCGCCTCGGTAAATAAATTCGATGCAGAACAGACTGCGTTAACGCTCGCTTGTTCATGCGCAACATTTTGTAAGGCGTAAATAAAGGCCTCAACAAATCGTTTCAATAAAGGACTGAAGCGATAAAATCGGCGAAAAGTGGAAGATCGTCGGGGAAACCCACCATCTACTCCAACATTCCTACGACTGGATCCGGGACAAGATGACCGCCGCAGTGGCCGTGTCCAAATCGGATCAGTATCCTAGCACCTCCTCGCCCGCCGACGCTAAGACCAAGCGGGCAACCCAACAGGTTTAAAAACGAATGAATGCTCTAGCCCGCCGCGCCGCTGGCCTGCTGCTCGGCACAGTTTGCCTGCCCCTTTCAGCCTTGGCTGCCGACCCACAACCCACCCATGAATTCACCCTGGATAACGGCCTTAAAGTGGTCGTGCGCGAAGATCATCGTGCACCGGTCGTGGTCTCCCAGGTCTGGTACAAGGTGGGTTCGAGCTATGAAACGCCGGGCCAGACCGGTTTGTCCCATGCCCTGGAACACATGATGTTCAAGGGCAGCGCCAAGGTCGGGCCAGGCGAAGCCTCGTTGATCCTGCGCGACCTGGGCGCCGAAGAAAACGCCTTCACCAGCGACGACTACACCGCCTACTACCAGGTACTGGCCCGTGATCGCCTGGGCGTCGCCTTCGAACTCGAAGCCGACCGCATGGCCAGCCTGCGCCTGCCGGCCGATGAGTTCAGCCGCGAGATCGAGGTCATCAAGGAAGAGCGCCGCCTGCGCACCGACGACAACCCAATGTCCAAGGCCTACGAGCGCTTCAAGGCCATGGCTTACCCGGCCAGCGGCTACCACACGCCGACCATCGGCTGGATGGCCGACCTTGAGCGCATGAAAGTCGAAGAGCTGCGCCATTGGTATCAGTCCTGGTACGTGCCGAACAACGCCACGCTGGTAGTGGTCGGCGACGTGACCCCGGACCAGGTGAAGAGCCTGGCCCAGCGCTACTTCGGCCCAATCCCAAAACGTGATGTGCCACCCGCGAAGATCCCGCTGGAGCTCGCCGAACCCGGCGAGCGCCTGCTGACCATGCATGTGCAGACCCAGCTGCCGAGCGTCATTCTCGGTTTCAACGTACCGGGCCTGGCCACCGCCGAAGACAAACGCTCGGTACAAGCCCTGCGCCTGCTCTCGGCCCTGCTGGATGGCGGCTACAGCGCGCGTATCTCGGAGCAATTGGAGCGCGGTGAAGAGTTGGTTTCCGCCGCCTCCACCAGCTACGACGCCTACACCCGGGGCGACAGCCTGTTCACCCTGACGGCCACTCCGAACCAGCAGAAGAAAAAAACCATTGCCCAGGCCGAAGCCGGCCTGTGGCGCCTGCTGGACGAATTGAAAGCCAAACCGCCGACGGCGGAAGAACTGGAGCGTATCCGCGCCCAGGTGATTGCCGGCGTGGTTTACCAACGTGACTCCATTACCAGCCAGGCCACGGCCATCGGCTCGCTGGAAACCGTTGGCCTGTCATGGAAACTCATGGACACCGAACTGGCCGACCTGCAAAGCGTGACCCCGGAAGACATCCAGAAGGCCGCGCGCACCTATTTCACCCGCGAGCGTTTGAGCGTCGCCCATGTTTTGCCTGAGGAGACCGCTCATGAGTGATCGCAAAAGCAGCCGCCTGATCTTTCCTGGCATGGTCGTCGTCACCCTGATTGCAGCCAGTGCCGTGTACTTCCTGCGCCCGAGCGAGTCCGTAGCCAGCCAGGCATTGGACAAGGCTCAATCGGCCAACAAACTGCAATCCCTCGCGGAGCTGGACGGCAAGGCGCCGACCAACCGCAAGCTTGACGTGCAAACCTGGACCACCGCCGAGGGCGCCAAGGTGCTGTTCGTCGAAGCGCATGAACTGCCGATGTTCGACATGCGCATCCTGTTCGCCGCCGGCAGCAGCCAGGATGGCAGCAGCCCCGGTGTGGCATTGCTGACCAACGCCATGCTTAACGAAGGCGTGCCGGGCAAGGATGTCAGCCAGATTGCCAGCGGCTTTGAAGGCCTGGGCGCCGACTTCGGCAATGGCGCCTATCGCGACATGGCGCTGGTGTCGCTGCGCAGCCTGAGCGACAGCGACAAGCGCGAGGCGGCCCTGGCACTGTTTGACGACGTGATCGGCAAGCCGACGTTCCCGGCCGATTCCCTGGCGCGGATCAAGAACCAGATCCTCGCCGGCTTTGAGTACCAGAAGCAGAACCCGGCCAAGCTGGCCAGCCTTGAACTGTTCAAGCGCCTGTACGGCGACCACCCTTACGCGCACCCGAGCGAAGGCACACCCGACAGCATCCCGAAAATTACCCTCGCGCAGTTGCAGGCGTTCCACGCCAAGGCTTACGCGGCGGGCAACGCGGTCATTGCAGTGGTCGGCGACTTGACCCGCGCCGAGGCCGAAGCCATGACCGCCAAGGTCTCCGCCTCATTGCCCAAAGGTCCGGCCCTGGCGAAGATCGCCCAGCCAACCGAACCGAAGGCCGGCCTGAGCCACATTGAGTTCCCGTCCAAGCAGACGCACCTGTTGTTCGCGCAACTGGGCATCGACCGCGCCGACCCGGATTACGCCGCGTTGTCCCTGGGCAACCAGATCCTCGGCGGCGGTGGCTTCGGCACCCGTTTGATGAGCGAAGTGCGCGAAAAGCGCGGCCTGACCTACGGCGTATACTCCGGCTTCTCACCGATGCAGGTGCGCGGCCCGTTCATGATCAACCTGCAAACCCGCGCCGAAATGAGCGGCGGCACCTTGCGCCTGGTTGAAGACGTGCTGGCCGACTACCTCAAGACCGGCCCGACGCAGAAGGAACTGGATGACGCCAAGCGCGAGCTGGCCGGCAGCTTCCCGCTGTCCACCGCGAGCAATGCCGATATCGTCGGGCAACTGGGCGCCATGGGTTTCTACAACCTGCCGCTGAGCTATCTGGAAGATTTCATGAAACAATCCCAGGCCCTGACCGTAGAACAGGTGAAGGCTGCGATGAATAAACACTTGAGCGCCGACAAGATGGTCATCGTGACCGCCGGCCCGACGATTGCGCAAAAGCCACTACCGCCCCCCACTGATAAACCTGCCGAGCAGCCGCTCGGGGTTCCGGAGCATTAATGGCCAGTTCATCTCGCCCGAAAAAACCCGTCCACAACGTCCATAACGGTGTGGGCCAACTGCGCATCATTGGTGGCGAATGGGGCAGCCGCAAGCTGAGCTTCCCCGACGTCGTCGGCCTGCGTCCAACCCCGGATCGCGTGCGTGAAACCCTGTTCAACTGGCTCGCGCCGTACATCGGCGACGCCAAGGTGCTGGACCCGTTTGCCGGCAGCGGCGCGCTGTTCCTCGAAGCGCTGTCCCGTGGCGCGGCGCAAGGCCAGGCGCTGGATGCCAGCAATGTGGCCGTCTCCAGCCTCAAGGAACACCTGGGCACCCTGCGCTGCACTACCGGCCAGGTTCAGACCGCCGACGCGTTGCGCTACCTGGAAACCCAGCCGGCCACCGAGTACGACGTGGTGTTCCTCGACCCGCCGTTCAACCAGAACCTGCTGCCGACGGTGTGTGCGTTGCTGGAAGAGCGCCAATGGCTGGCACCGGATGCGTGGATCTACACTGAAAGCGAGACCGCACCGTCGACCCTCGGCCTGCCGGGTAGCTGGCGCCTGCACCGGGAGCAGAAGTCTGGTCGGGTGTATTACGCGTTGTGGCACCGTTTGGTGGAAAGCGCTGCCTGATTTATGGCGAGCGGGCTGGCCCCGCTCGCCACAACAAGCTCGCTCGCTACAGAGATATCCATGATCCCTTCCGTCGACCTGTTCAAACCCGCCTTCGGCCTCGGCAACCCGCACCTGCAAACGCTTTGGGGGCCATTGTGGCGCCCTACCACCCATATCGAACGCCAGCGCGAGCGCCTATGGCTGGACGACGGCGACTTTCTCGACCTCGACTGGCATGGCCCCCATGACGCGCAAGCGCCGTTGGTGCTGGTGCTGCATGGGCTGACGGGGTCGTCCAATTCGCCCTACGTGGCCGGCCTGCAAAAAGCCCTCGCGTCCCAAGGCTGGGCCAGCGCAGCGTTGAACTGGCGCGGGTGCTCGGGCGAACCCAACCTCTTGGCGCGCAGCTATCACTCGGGCGCCAGCGAGGACCTGGCGGCCGCGATTGCCCATCTGCGCACCCAGCGGCCGTTGGCTCCGCTGTACGCCGTGGGTTATTCGCTGGGGGGCAATGTGCTGCTCAAGCACCTGGGAGAAACCGGCGAAGCCTCCGGGCTGCAAGGCGCGGCGGCAGTGTCGGTGCCGTTTCGGCTGGATCAATGTGCAGATCGCATCGGGTTGGGCTTTTCGCGGGTTTATCAAAAGCATTTCATGCGCGAGATGTTGGCGTATATCCGCCTCAAACAGAGCCGGTTTCTACAGGATGGTCGGGCTGACGGGCTAAAAACCCTGGAAGCACTGGGCTCTCTGGAGAAGATGCGCACATTCTGGGACTTCGACGGGCGGGTAACCGCGCCACTGCATGGGTTCCTCAGTGCAGAAGACTATTACCGCCGCGCATCGAGCCGTTACTACCTGGGCGAAATCCGTACCCCCACCCTGATCATCCAGGCCGCCGATGACCCCTTCGTGTTCGCCCACAGCCTGCCCGAGGCCAGCGAACTGTCGGACTGCACCGAGTTCGAGTTGCTGGCCAAGGGTGGGCATGTGGGGTTTGTCGAGGGTTCGCTGAAGCACCCCAGCTACTACCTGGAGCGCCGCATCCCGCAATGGTTGCGGGAGGAGCACGCTAAATAATGAGGCAGCGGGCTTGCCCGCTCCCACATTTCGATTGGGTTTACACACCAGGCAAATCAGTCGCCGGTTGCAACTTCCCGCGCCGGATCAGTAATCCACTCGCTCCACGACCCTGCATACAACTTGCCCAACGGATAACCCGCCAAACTCAGGGCAAACAGGTTGTGACACGCCGTCACGCCCGAACCGCAATACGCCACCAGTGCATCCGGCGAACGCCCCTGCAACTGCGCGGCGAAGCGCTGTTTGAGCTGCTCAGCCGGCAGGAAGCGCCCATCGCTGCCCAGGTTTTCATTGAATGCCGCACATTGCGCGCTGGGAATGTGCCCGGCGATCGGGTCGATCGGCTCCACGTCGCCACGAAACCGTGGCTGGGCACGGGCATCGATCAAGGTCATGCCCGGTTCGCCCAGGCGCTTTTGCAGGTGTTGCGCGTCCAATACCAGCTGATTATCCGGCGTACCGGCAAATGTTCCCGGCTCAACCACGGGTGCGTCCAGGCTCAGCGGGAAACCTGCCGTGTGCCAGGCCTTGAGGCCACCGTCCAGAATAAACACGCCATCACGCTTGCCCAGCCAGGCCAGCAGCCACCAGGCGCGGGCGGCATAGGCGCCGGGGCCGTCGTCATACAGCACGATATCGGTGTCGGCGTTGATGCCCCAGGCCCGCAGCTGCACAACCAACGTATCCGCTGCCGGTAGCGGGTGGCGACCGGTCACGCCCTTGGTCACCGGCCCGCTGAGGTGGCGCTCCAGGTCGGCGTATTGCGCGCCTTCGATATGCCCTTCGGCGTAGCTGCAAAGCCCATAATCCGGGTCTTCCAGGGCGAAGCGGCAATCCAGGATCACCAGCCCGCCGCGCGGTTGGCGCTCGGCCAATTGCTGGGGGCTGATCAGTTGGGCAAGCGGCATGACAGGACTCCTGTGAACAGATTCGAGAAAGGGCCTACTTCACTTCTTCCAGTGCCTGATTCAACGGCACGTAAAACTCTTTGAACAAGGCATCCACTGCGTCTTTCGCCTCGGCGGTAACAAACCCCGCCTCCAGCACCAGCACCTGATACACACCGCGCTTGATCGCTTCGGCGCTCAAGTGAGCGGAGTTTTCATTGGTGGTGCACAGAAAGCGCACCCAAGAGGTGAGGATGATCCAGGCATTCAGGGTTAGCGCTTCGGTTTGCACCGGGTCCATATTGAGGATGCCCGCCTCGACAAACCCCTGATAAATGGCGCTGCCCTGGATCAGGCAGCGCTGGGAAAACCGCCGGTAGCCGGTGGCAAGTTCCGGGTCGCTTTCCAGCAGATGTTCAAGGTCACGGTGCAGGAAACGGTAGCGCCACATGCCGGCCAGCACGGCCTGCAGGTAGAAACGCTTGTCTTCGACGGTCACGGCGCGGCCTTGGGGCGGGCGCAAAAAACTGTCTACCAGGGCTTCGTATTCACGAAACAACACGGCGATGATCGCCTGCTTATTGGGGAAGTGGTAGTACAGGTTGCCCGGGGAAATTTCCATATGGGCGGCGATATGGTTGGTGCTGACACTGCGTTCACCCTGCTGGTTAAAAAGCTCCAGGCTGGTTTGCACAATGCGCTCGCTGGTCTTTACTCGTGGTGCCATAGGGGATCAGCTTCTGAACACGTGATGAAGCATCTTACGGCCTATCCTGCTCAGGATAAATCCGCATGTTGCTGCAATGTTATTTGACATTTTAGAGTAATGACTCTAATAAATGATGCATTCCAATAACAATCGGGAACTGCGCCATGCCTGCCAACGTTGCCTACCTGCAAGACGCCCAGGCGCTGGATCAACTCCAGGGCTTGTTCGACGCCCAGCGTTTCGCCTATGCGGCCAACCCGATGCCGCCCGCCGAGCAACGCCAGCAATGGCTCAAGGCATTGCGCGACTTGCTCAGCGACGAACGCGAGGCGCTGATCAAGGCGATCAGCCAGGACTTCAGCCACCGCAGTGCCGACGAAACCCTGTTCGCCGAACTGATGCCCAGCCTGCACGGCATTCACTACGCCAGCAAACACCTCAAAGGCTGGATGAAACCTTCCCGTCGCGCTGTGGGCATTGCCTTCCAACCTGCTTCAGCCAAAGTCATCTACCAGCCGCTCGGTGTGGTGGGCGTAATCGTGCCCTGGAACTACCCGCTGTATTTGGCCATTGGCCCGTTGGTGGGTGCTTTGGCAGCAGGTAACCGGGTGATGCTCAAACTCAGCGAGTCCACCCCGGCCACCGGTGAACTGCTCAAGGCACTACTGGGGAAAATCTTCCCTGAGGATCTGGTGTGCGTGGTGCTGGGCGAGGCCGACGTGGGTATGGCGTTTTCCAAACTGCGCTTCGATCACTTGTTGTTCACCGGCGCCACCAGCATCGGCAAGCATGTGATGCGCGCGGCTGCCGAGCACCTCACGCCGGTCACGCTGGAGCTGGGCGGCAAGTCGCCCGCGATCGTCTCGGCCGACGTGCCACTCAAGGACGCCGCCGAGCGCATCGCCTTCGGCAAATGCCTGAATGCCGGGCAAACCTGCGTGGCGCCGGACTACGTGTTGGTACCGGAAGACCGCGTCGAAGGGTTCATCGAGGCCTACTCCAAGGCAGTCCGCGGGTTTTATCCGACGTTGGCCGACAACCCGGACTACACCGCCATCATTAACGAGCGGCAACAGGCCCGGCTCAACGCCTACGTCAAAGACGCCACCGACAAAGGCGCCACCCTGATTCCGCTTTACGAGCAAGGCCAGGCTCGGCGCATGGCCCATAGCCTGTTGCTGAATGTCAGCGATGACATGACTGTGATGCAGGACGAAATCTTCGGCCCGGTGCTGCCGATCGTGCCTTATCGCGGCATCGACCAGGCGTTTGCCTACATCAACCACCGTCCTCGCCCGTTGGCCCTGTATTACTTCGGCTACAACAAGAGCGAGCAGAACCGTGTGCTCCACGAGACTCACTCTGGCGGTGTATGCCTGAATGACACGCTGCTGCATGTGGCTCAGGACGACATGCCTTTTGGCGGCATCGGCCCATCGGGTATGGGCCACTACCACGGCCATGAAGGCTTCCTCACGTTCAGCAAGGCCAAGGGTGTGCTGGTCAAGCAGCGCCTGAACGCGGCGAAGTTGATCTACCCGCCCTATGGCAAGTCGATCCAGACGTTGATTCAGAAGCTGTTTATCCGTTGATAACACACCCTCGGGATAACAATAACAATGAACCCTAGCCTGACTGATTCACCCGCGCTGTCACGGCGCGGCGTATTGAAAATCGGCCTGTGCGCCAGCGCGTTCCTGGCCACTGCCGGGCTCGGCGCCAGCCTCAGCGGCTGCTCCAGCAGCACCCCGGCCAGCGGCTTTGCCATGCTGCGCAGCAGTGATTTGCCGTTCCTGCGCGCGGTCATACCGGTGCTGCTCGAAGGCGCGGCCAGCGCCCAGGACGTGGTCGCCGGGATCGAAGACACCCTGAAAAAACTCGACTACAGCCTGCAACACTTGTCGCCGGAGATGTTCAAGCTCACCCAGCAACTGTTCGACGTACTGGGTATGGGTATCACCCGCGGTCCGTTGACCGGGATCTGGGGCAGCTGGGAAAACGCCAGCAGCGAGCAAATTCGCAACTTCCTGCACCGCTGGGAAAACAGCTACCTCAACCTGCTGCGCATGGGCCAGGGCTCACTGCTCAAGCTGGTGATCATGGCCTGGTACTTCCGCCCGCAATCCTGGGCCCATTGCGGTTACCCCGGCCCGCCGAAGATCTAACCCTGATAACCCGATCAGAAAATATGGGAGCGGGCCTGCTCGCGAAAGCGGTGGGCCAGTCAATAAATTCTTAACTGATAGACCGTATTCGCGAGCAAGCCAGCTCCCACATTGACCGCAACTTCGTAGCGTTTAACTCATAAGAACAAGAGTGCACTTCTATGCCCGTACCCGATCTGTTCCGCGACGGCCTGGCCCGTGGCTGGAAAACCCACAATGGCGCCGCCTTAGGCAGCGATCTGACCCTGGAAGCCGATGTGGCGATTATCGGCAGCGGCGCCGGGGGTGGCACCACCGCCGAGATCCTCAGCGCAGCCGGCTACAAGGTGTTGCTGATCGAGGAAGGCCCGCTCAAAACCAGCAGCGATTTCAAACTGCTGGAAGACGAGGCCTACGCCAGCCTGTACCAGGAAGGCATCGGCCGCATGAGCAAAGACGGCGCGATCACCATCCTGCAGGGCCGGGCGGTGGGCGGCACCACGCTGATCAACTGGACGTCGAGCTTTCGTACGCCCGACGCCACCCTCGCCCACTGGGCCAGCGAATACGCGGTAACCGGCCACAGCAGCGCCGAGATGGCGCCGTGGTTCGAGAAGATGGAACAGCGCCTGGGTATCGCGCCGTGGGCCATCCCCCCGAATGCCAACAACGATGTGATTCGCAAAGGCTGCGAAAAACTCGGTTACAGCTGGCACGTGATTCCACGCAACGTGCGCGGCTGCTTCAACCTGGGGTATTGCGGCATGGGCTGCCCGGTCAACGCCAAGCAGTCGATGCTGGTCACCACCATTCCGTCCACCCTGGAAAAAGGCGGCGAGCTGCTCTACCTGGCCCGCGCCGAGCAGCTCAAATACAGCGGCGACACGATCAGCAGCCTGGAATGCGTCGCCATGGATGAACGCTGCGTGGCCCCCACCGGGCGCAAGATCACGGTCAAGGCCAAGCATTACGTCCTGTCCGGTGGTGGCATCAACAGCCCGGCGCTGCTGATGCGTTCAAACGCACCCGACCCGCATTCGCGGCTGGGCAAACGGACCTTTCTGCACTTGGTGAACTTCTCCGCCGGGCTGTTCGACGAGGTCATCAACCCGTTCTACGGTGCGCCACAGTCGATCTATTCCGACCACTTCCAATGGCAGGACGGCACGACCGGCAAAATGTCCTACAAGCTGGAAGCTCCGCCCTTACATCCGGGCTTGGCCAGCACCCTGTTCGGCGGCTACGGCACACAAAACGCCTTGGACATGAGCCAACTGCCGCATACCCACGCCATGCTCGCGCTGTTGCGTGACGGCTTTCATCCCGACAGCCCGGGCGGTACCGTGGAATTGCGCAGTGACGGCACGCCGGTGCTCGATTATCAGGTATCGGATTACGCCTGGGACGGCCTGCGCCGGGCGTTCCATACCATGGCCGAGATTCAGTTCGCGGCGGGCGCCAAGTCGGTGAAGCCGCTGCACCACGATGCACGCTACGTGAACTCCTTGGCCGAGGCACGCAGCCTGATTGATGGCCTGAGCCTGGAATTGCACCGAACCACACTGGGCAGCGCTCACGTAATGGGCGGTTGCGCGATGGGCGAAGACTCGAAAAACGCGGTGGCCGACAGCCTCGGCCGGCATCACCAATTGCGCAACCTGTCGATCCACGATGGCTCTCTATTCCCCACCAGCATTGGGGCTAACCCGCAATTATCGGTGTACGGATTGACGGCGCAACTGGCGACAGCATTGGCCGAACGTCTGAAAACGGCATGAAAAAACACGGTATTCGTGCTGTCTATAGTGCTTTCTTCTGCATAAGTTGACTTGGCCGACCGGGATGGCTGCGATACCATCCGGTTCCCCAACGGACTCCGCCAGGACGACGCGATGAACCGAGTGTTGTACCCAGGTACCTTCGACCCGATTACCAAAGGCCATGGCGATCTGGTCGAACGTGCCTCTCGCTTGTTCGACCATGTGATCATCGCGGTCGCCGCCAGCCCCAAGAAAAACCCGCTGTTTCCCCTGGAACAGCGCGTGGAATTGGCGCGTGAGGTCACCAAGCACCTGCCCAATGTGGAAGTGGTGGGCTTTTCGACGCTGCTGGCGCACTTCGCCAAAGAGCAGAACGCCAATGTGTTCTTGCGTGGCCTGCGTGCCGTGTCGGACTTCGAATACGAATTCCAGCTGGCCAACATGAACCGCCAACTGGCGCCGGACGTAGAAAGCCTGTTCCTCACGCCATCGGAGCGTTATTCGTTCATTTCTTCCACGCTGGTTCGTGAAATCGCGGCACTGGGCGGGGATATCACCAAGTTCGTGCACCCGGCCGTGGCGGATGCGCTGACCCTGCGTTTCAAAAAGTAATTTCTGACCAGCGGGCTTGTCTGTGGCCAGTGGGCTTGACGCAATAAGCCCGCTCACCACCACAAGCACATCGCCACAGGTCATGTGCGCTCGCACTGTGGGCGCCAATGCGGCACAATTGCGCGCATTCGTTTTCAGATGCCCTGGCTGACAGCCCTGGCAGGAGTTTCCATGTCCCTGATCATCACCGACGATTGCATCAACTGCGACGTCTGCGAACCCGAGTGCCCGAACGCTGCGATTTCCCAGGGCGAAGAGATCTACGTGATCGACCCCAACCTGTGCACCCAGTGCGTCGGCCACTACGACGAGCCTCAGTGCCAGCAAGTGTGCCCGGTGGATTGCATTCCGCTGGATGAAGCCCATCCGGAAACGGAAGAGCAGTTGATGGAGAAGTACCGGAAGATTACCGGTAAGGCTTAAGGTTCTTCAGCGTCTATACCGGCCTCTTCGCGAGCAAGCCGGCCCCACGTTTAAGCGTATTTCGTCAGAACGAACGCGTTCTAATGTGGGAGCGGGCTTGCTCGCGAAGGCGGCATCCGCGATCACACAGCGTCAGCTCTGGCACTTAGGGCAAAACACACTCGCGCGCTGCCCCAACACCACATTGCGCAGCTCGCTGCCGCACACCTTGCACGCCTCGCCGCCACGGCCATAGACGAACAGTTCCTGCTGGAAATACCCCGGCTGCCCATCGCCGCCGATAAAGTCCCGCAGCGTGGTGCCGCCCCGTTCGATCGCGGCCGCCAGCACACGCTTGATCTCAATCGCCAGCTTCAGATAGCGCCCGCGTGAAATACCGCCCGCGGCCCGACGCGGATCAATCCCCGCCGCAAACAACGCTTCCGTCGCATAAATATTGCCAACCCCCACCACCACGGCGTTGTCCATGATGAACGGCTTCACCGCCACTGACTTGCCACGGGACAGCTGAAACAGGCGCTCGCCGTCAAACAGGTCGGTCAACGGCTCCGGCCCCAGGCGCATCAGCAACGCGTGGTTGTGCGGGTCCTGACTCCAGAGCATTGCGCCGAAACGCCGTGGGTCGGTGTAGCGCAGGGCCAGGCCGGACTCGAGTTCGATGTCCACATGCTCATGTTTGAGTGCCGGCAAACCGACTTCCACCAGGCGCAGGTTGCCCGACATACCTAAGTGGCTGATCAAGGTGCCCACTTCGGCATTGATCAACAGGTACTTGGCCCGCCGCTCCACCAAGACGATGCGCTGCCCTGAGAGACGTACATCGAGGTCTTCCGGGATCGGCCAGCGCAGGCGCCGCTCACGCACCACCACGCGACTGACCCGCTGGCCTTCCAGGTGTGGCGCAATTCCGCGCCGGGTGGTTTCGACTTCTGGTAACTCGGGCATGTGTACCTCTGGAAAAAAGGGTCAGTGCGCGCCCAACTCGCGGATCGACAACTTCATGCTTTCAAAGTCGTAGTCCGACAGGCCCACGTAATCCAGCACCAGGTGGCCGATAGCATTCCACTCATGGTCCTCAGCCTGGCTGCCCAGCACCCGGTAAGACGAGCAAATGTGCTCGGCCATTTTCAGGATCGCCAGCAGGTTTTTCAGTTGCGGAGTGCGCGATGACTCATCGCTGAAAATCGCCAGGGCGTTGTGGTGGTTGGCGATGGCGTCGGTCACATGCTCCGGCAGGCGCCAGGATTTGGCGGTGTAATAACCGACGACTGCATGGTTGGTGTTGAACGCGTTGTTCTCGGTGTCGACCACGCGGCAGTCGGGGCCGGCGTTGGCGTAGGCCTCTTCCAGCACCGCCATGTAGTTGGGGAAACGCTTGAGCATCAACGGTACGCCGCAATCGTGGAACAGGCCCAGGGCATAGGCCTCGTCGACAGTTTGCGAACCGGTGCGCTTGGCCAGGGTCAGGCACGTCATGGCCACATCCTGGGCGGTGTCCCAGAAGCGGTTGAGGGTGACGATGGTGTCGTCGCTCATCTCGCCCTTGATCGACTGGGCATTGATCAGGTTAATGATCGAGCGGCTGCCCAGCAGGTTCACTGCGCGCTGGATCGAGGCGATCTTGTTGCTCAGCCCGTAATAGGGCGAGTTGACGATCTTCAGCAGCGCGCCGGACAAGCCTGGGTCTTGGGAGATCAACCGCGCGATCACTTCCAGGTCCGGGTCGGGCATGTACTGCTCCATCTGCAAATCCACCATGATTTGCGGTTGAGGCGGCACGCTGATGCCTTGCAGGGCCTGTTGGATCTGCTCGGCGGAAAGCTCTTGGGACATAAGTACACACTCTGGGCTAGGCGAGGATTCTAACCCTTATGAAGACTTGACCGACACCCAAATGCCGAACTGAAACCGGATCAAATGTGGGAGCGGGCTTGCTCGCGAAAGCGCGGTGTCAGTCACCGAATACAGTGGCTGATCCACCGCTTTCGCGAGCAAGCCCGCTCCCACATGTCCGGCGGCGCCGCGAATTCATGCACAACACGGTATACTCCCGCTCTTTTTTCCGGAGCGACGTCATGTCCCTGCCAAGCCTGCGTCTCAAAGCCAACGCCGATCGTCGTTTGCGCAACGGCCACCTGTGGGTCTACAGCAACGAAATCGACGTGGCCGCCACACCTCTTCACGGCTTCCAGGCAGGCGACCAGGCCATCCTGGAAGCGGCCGGCGGCAAGACCCTGGGCATCGTGGCCATGAGCCCGAACAACCTGATCTGCGCACGCCTGTTGTCGCGCGACATCAAGTTGCCCCTGGACAAGTCGCTGCTGGTACACCGCATCAACGTCGCCCTGTCGCTGCGTGACCGCCTGTTCGACAAGCCGTTCTACCGCCTGGTCTACGGCGATTCCGACCTGTTGCCAGGCCTGGTCGTCGACCGTTTCGGCGACATCCTGGTGGTGCAGATCGCTTCGGCGACCATGGAAGCCCACAAAGCAGACGTGATCGCGGCGCTGACCCAAGTGCTCAAGCCGAGCGGCATCCTGTTCAAGAACGACTCCGCCGCACGCGACGCTGAAGGCCTCAACCGCTACGTTGAAACCGTGTTCGGCCTGGTGCCGGAGTGGGTAGCGCTGGAAGAAAATGGCGTGAAGTTCGAAGCGCCGGTCATCCAGGGCCAGAAAACCGGCTGGTTCTACGACCACCGCATGAACCGCGCGCGCCTGGCCCCGTATGCCAAAGGCAAACGTGTGCTGGACCTGTACAGCTACATCGGCGGCTGGGGCGTGCAAGCTGCAGCCTTCGGCGCCAGTGAAGTGTTCTGCGTCGACGCTTCCGCTTTCGCCCTCGACGGCGTTGAGCGTAACGCCGCGCTGAACGGCGTCGCCGAGAAAATGACCTGCATCGAAGGCGACGTCTTCGAAGCCCTCAAAGAGCTGAAAGCCAGCGAAGAACGTTTCGACGTGATCGTCGCCGACCCGCCGGCCTTCATCAAACGCAAAAAAGACATGAAAAACGGCGAAGGCGCCTACCGCCGCCTGAACGAGCAAGCCATGCGCCTGCTCAGCAAGGACGGCATCCTGGTCAGCGCCTCGTGCTCGATGCACCTGCCGGAAGACGACCTGCAAAACATCCTGCTGACCAGCGCCCGCCACCTGGACCGCAATATCCAGATGCTCGAACGCGGCGGCCAGGGCCCGGACCACCCGGTGCACCCGGCAATTGCCGAGACGCGCTACATCAAGAGCATTACCTGCCGGTTGTTGCCTAACAGCTAAGGTACGCCGCGCTCTGCGATAGAGCGCGGATCAAAATGTGGGAGCACACCAGCTCCCACATTTTTCGCTGTGTCAGAAACATTGCCACACAGGTCCCTACGGGCATCCCACAACGTTTTTGATTGAATTTCGCAGGTCGCAGACTAGTATCGGTTGCTGGTTTCACTCCGGAAAACAAAAACAATGTCTGAGTCCACCTGCTCGCTCCCGCTCAGTGGCGGCGCCAAGCATCAACAACGCTCGCGCTTCATCCTCATCACCTGCATTTCACTGATCAGCTTCTTTCCGATCAACATCCTCCTGCCCTCATTTCCCGCGCTGGCTACCCGGTTCGACATGCCGACGGCAGACATCGCACTGTCCATCAGCCTGTTCACCCTGGTCTTTTCCATCTCGCAACTGGTCGCCGGCCCGCTGTCGGATAAATGGGGCCGCAAGGAAGTCCTGCTCGGCTGCATCACCTTGTCGATCCTGGGCGCGATTGGCTGCGCGCTGGCCGCGGACTACCTGACCTTCTTGCTGTTTCGCTCTGTACAGGCGATGGGCTGTGGTTTCTTCGTGCTGGGCCACGCCCTGGTGGAAGACCTGTTCGAGGAACAGGATCGAGCCCGGGTACGCCTCTATTACATGACCCTGAGTGGTTCGTTTGTCGCGCTGTCACCCCTGATAGGCTCCTGGCTGCAAACCACCTTCGACTGGCAAGGCAGCTTCTACGGATTCGCGCTGATGGCGCTGGGCATGTTGATCCATGCGTTCTGCATCCTGCCGTCCAAATCCGCCAGCCCCCACCGCGCGCCGGTTTCGATCATCGGTACGCTGAAAGCCGTCGCAAGCAATCGAGACTTCCTGCGTTACTGGTGGATCGCCGCGCTGGTGTTTGCCTGTTATTTCGCGCTGATCAGCGTGACGCCGCTGATTTTCATGGATGCACTGAAACTGTCCGAATACCAGTACGCCCTGGTGCTGATGGTATACGGCGTGGCCTATCTGCTCGGCGGCGTCGCGGCGTCGTATTTGCAAAAGCGCATCCCGCTGTCCCGGCAAATCAACTTCGGCCTCGGCTTGCTGCTTGTCGCCGGTGTGCTGTTGACACTGATCGTCAGCTTTGAGGCCATCACCACCGTCACCCTGCTGATTCCGATGCTGATCAGCGCCCTGGCCGTTACCCTGGTTCGGCCTGCCGCGATTTCTGCGGCGATGTTGCTGTTCTCCAGCAGTGCCGGCACCGCAGCATCGGCAGGCAACAGCATCATGTTCCTCACTGCCGCCGTCAGCAGCGCCGCCCTAGCGCAAACCGGAACGCATTTGCTGATGACCATTGCTGTCAGCTTCATCCTTTTCAGCTTGTGGGGTTGGTTGACGAATGCGCGGGTCGGGCGCTGACGCCCCGCCACACGTCCCGTAAGCGCTGTCTGCACGCTTACGGCCATTCCCTCCAGCCGCCAGCGGTGTAGAATCGGGTCTATTCATCGCCAGTCATCCCCCGGCGGGTTTATGAGCTCAAGGCCCAAGCACGCGGCGATCCCGCGACGCGAGTGGCAACTTTTGGACACACGGCCATTTTCGGAGTGCTCCAGACGTCAATAGAAGCTCTCTCCCCAGTAGTACCTGATTAGTAGTTACCTGATTAGCCGCCCGGAGTGCTCCAATGCCTGATTACCGCTCGAAAACATCCACCCACGGCCGCAACATGGCCGGCGCCCGCGCACTGTGGCGTGCCACGGGGATGAAAGATGACGACTTCAAAAAGCCGATCATCGCGATTGCCAACTCGTTCACCCAATTCGTACCCGGCCACGTCCACCTCAAGGACCTGGGCCAGCTGGTCGCCCGCGAGATCGAACGCGCCGGCGGTGTCGCCAAAGAATTCAACACCATCGCCGTGGATGACGGCATCGCCATGGGCCATGACGGCATGCTGTATTCGCTGCCGAGCCGCGAGATCATCGCCGACTCCGTGGAATACATGGTCAACGCCCACTGCGCCGACGCCATCGTGTGCATCTCCAACTGCGACAAGATCACCCCCGGCATGCTGATGGCCTCCCTGCGCCTGAACATCCCGGTGATCTTCGTCTCCGGCGGCCCGATGGAAGCCGGCAAGACCAAGCTCGCCTCCCACGGCCTCGACCTGGTCGACGCCATGGTCATCGCCGCCGATTCCAGCGCCTCTGACGAGAAGGTCGCGGAATACGAGCGCAGCGCGTGCCCAACCTGTGGTTCGTGCTCCGGCATGTTCACCGCCAACTCGATGAATTGCCTGGTGGAAGCCCTGGGCCTGGCGTTGCCGGGTAACGGTTCGACCCTGGCCACCCACAGCGACCGCGAGCAACTGTTCCTGCAAGCCGGCCGCACCATCGTCGAGCTGTGCAAGCGTTACTACACCGAGAACGATGAGTCGGTGTTGCCGCGTAACATCGCCAACTTCAAGGCGTTCGAAAACGCCATGACTCTGGATATCGCCATGGGCGGTTCCACCAACACCATCCTGCACTTGCTGGCCGCCGCCCAGGAAGCCGAGATCGATTTCGACCTGCGCGACATCGACCGTCTGTCCCGCCATGTGCCGCAACTGTGCAAAGTCGCGCCGAACATCCAGAAATACCACATGGAAGACGTGCACCGCGCCGGCGGGATCTTCTCGATCCTCGGTTCCCTGGCCCGCGGCGGCCTGCTGCACACCGACCTGCCGACCGTGCACAGCAAATCCCTGGCCGAAGGCATCGCCAAATGGGACATCACCCAGACGGACGACGAAGCCGTGCACACCTTCTTCAAGGCAGGCCCGGCGGGCATCCCGACGCAAACTGCGTTCAGCCAGTCGACCCGTTGGGACACCCTGGACGACGACCGTGAAAACGGCTGCATCCGCAGTGTCGAGCACGCCTACTCGCAAGAAGGCGGCCTGGCCGTGCTGTACGGCAACATCGCCCTTGACGGCTGCGTAGTGAAAACCGCTGGCGTGGACGAGTCGATCCACGTGTTCGAAGGCCGCGCCAAGATCTACGAAAGCCAGGACAGCTCGGTACGTGGCATCCTCGCCGACGAAGTCAAAGAAGGCGACATCGTCATCATCCGTTACGAAGGCCCGAAAGGCGGCCCGGGCATGCAAGAGATGCTCTACCCGACGTCGTACCTCAAATCCAAAGGCCTGGGCAAAGCCTGCGCCCTGTTGACCGACGGCCGTTTCTCCGGCGGCACCTCGGGCCTGTCGATCGGCCACGCTTCGCCAGAAGCCGCTGCCGGTGGCGCGATTGGCCTGGTGCAGGATGGCGACAAAGTGCTGATCGACATTCCGAACCGCGCGATCAACCTGTTGATCAGCGATGAAGAGCTGGCTGCACGCCGGGTCGAACAGGACAAGAAAGGCTGGAAACCGGTTGAGAAACGTCCACGTAAAGTGACGACCGCGTTGAAAGCGTATGCCCTGCTGGCCACCAGTGCCGACAAGGGTGCGGTACGTAACAAGGCGATGCTCGACGGCCTGTAAGCCTCGCCCATAAAAATGCCCCGCCAAGTGCGGGGCATTTTTTTGCCCGCAGAAAACTCCCCAGACATAGAAGACCAACTGTGGGAGCTGGCTTGCCTGCGAAAGCGGTGGGCCAGCCGACTCATGTATGGCCTGACACACCGCCTTCGCGAGCAAGCCCGCTCCCACATTCGACCGCATTCCTGTGCTGGAACTCGGTCAAGTGTGGTCGACCGCATTCCTGTGCTGGAATGCGGTCAAATGTGGGAGCGGGCTTGCTCGCGAAGCAGGCGCCTGGGTCTTACTGAATCTCGTCAGGCTTAACGATCACCCAGTTCTTGTCCGCCGTCACCGGCAACCCTTCCTTGGCTTGTGCGGCCGCGTGCTTGGCCATCATGCCGTTGAGCTGGGTCATGTATTTGTCTTTGCGGTTGACCCACAGGTGGATGCCACCTTTAGCCACGTCCACATCGTGGAACAGCATGTAGCCGTCGCTGGTCGGCGTGTCACCCCCAACGATCACCGGCTTTTTCCACTCGTCGATGTAGGTCAGGATGGCGGCGTGTTTGCCGGCCATCCAGGTTGCCGGCGTCCACAGATAAGGGGTCAGTTCCAGGCCAAGGTTGGCCTTCTCGTCATATTTGCCGGCAGCGATTTGTTTGCGCGCGGTGGTCAGCTCGCCGGTCTTGCGGTCCTTGAGCAGGGTGCTCACGCCGATGACGTTCTCGGGTTTGACGTTGTAGCCGTACTTCGGATCGGCAGCGACCATGCGCACCAGTTCCTCGGACGCGGCGGTCATCACGTAGACCTCAATGCCGTTTTCCATCAGCTTGTTGTAGAGCTCAGCCTGGCCGGTGAAGACTTTTGGTGGCTGGACGTCCATGTTCTTGACCACGTCACCGTCGTAGTACGTGACCGGGACGGGCTTGCCGGAAGCCATCATCTCATCGACGTAGCCTTTGAGCTCCTTGAGGGTGAAGCCGGAGAAAATCTGCGCCACCCACGGGTAGCAGACCATGTCGTCGACTTCGCAAAGGCGGTAGTAGTAGCTGAACAGGCTTTCCTTGTGTTCAGCGGTGTCCTTGAAGGGGATCAGCTTCAGGGACGGGTCCATGGTGTCGCGGGTGATCAAGCCCTTGTTTTCCAGGTACGGCAGCAAGGACTCTTCAAGGTCATAGCGGTAGCTGGTGTTGTCCATGTCGAACACCGCGAAGTTACCCTTGTTGGCGTTGGCGGCAATCATCTTGTTCAGTTGCTCGGCGGCGGGCGCCGGCCAGTGCTTCAACTCGGTGGCGGCAAATGCCTGGCTGGCGAGGCCGAAGCAGAAGGCGGCGGCAAGTAGTGTTGGCGCGAGCTTCATAAGCGTTTTCTCCCTGAGTGAAAGACATCGACGCTAACAAATCTGTGTGACAGTTATCGCCCGAGCGCGACCGCTTACATCGTGATTGCGCCAAGGGCATGTGCCTGAACGTCACCCGCTTATTCCAAAAACGACAGTCAACATTCCATATCGGTATTAAATCAATATATTTCAAGCTGTTAGCATTTCCGGTTCGCAATCGCAGGCTCACGCGATTGGCTGCCTTCTCAACGGAGCTTCAATGAATCTGCCCCTGATTCTCAACTTACTGGTGTTCGTGGCCCTGTTGCTGGGCCTGGCACAAACTCGCCACACGCACTGGAGCCTCGCCAAGAAGGTCCTGTTCGCCCTGGCCCTCGGCGTGGTGTTCGGTACGGCATTGCACGCCATTTATGGCGACGGTAACCCGGTGCTCAAAGCGTCCATCGGCTGGTTCGACCTGGTCGGTAACGGCTACGTGCAACTGCTGCAAATGATCGTGATCCCGTTGGTATTCGCTTCGATCCTCAGCGCAGTGGCCCGTCTGCATAATGCCTCGTCCCTGGGCAAGATCAGCTTTCTGACCATCGGCACGCTGCTGTTCACCACGGCAATTGCGGCGCTGATCGGCATCGGCCTGACCAACCTGTTCGGCCTCACCGCCGAAGGCCTGGTGGCCGGCACCCAGGAAATGGCGCGCCTGCAAGTGATCCAGAGTGATTACGCCGGCAAGGTCGCCGACCTGAATATCCCGCAGTTGCTGCTGTCGTTCGTGCCGGCGAACCCGTTCGCCGACCTGGCGCGCGCCAAACCGACGTCGATTATCAGTGTGGTTATTTTCGCTGCATTCCTGGGGGTTGCCGCGCTGCAACTGCTCAAGGATGACGTGGAAAAAGGCCAGAAAGTGCTCAACGCCATCGACACCCTGCAAGCCTGGGTGATGCGCCTGGTGCGCCTGGTGATGAAGCTGACGCCGTACGGCGTGCTGGCGCTGATGACCAAAGTGGTCGCTGGCTCCAACTTGCAAGACATCATCAAGCTCGGCAGTTTTGTGGTGGTGTCGTACCTGGCGCTGGGCCTGATGTTTGTGGTGCACGGCCTGCTGCTGTCCCTGGCCGGGATCAACCCGCTGCGGTTCTTCCGCAAAGTCTGGCCGGTGCTGACCTTCGCGTTCACCAGTCGCTCCAGTGCGGCGGCCATTCCGCTGAGCATTGAAGCGCAGACGCGCCGCCTGGGCATTCCACAATCCATCGCCGGTTTTGCCGCCTCGTTTGGCGCCACCATCGGCCAGAACGGTTGCGCAGGCCTCTACCCGGCGATGTTGGCCGTGATGGTTGCACCGACGGTCGGCATCAACCCGCTGGACCCGCTGTGGATCGCGACCCTGGTAGCAATTGTGACCTTGAGTTCGGCGGGTGTGGCCGGCGTAGGCGGTGGTGCGACGTTTGCCGCGCTGATCGTGCTGCCGGCGATGGGCTTGCCGGTGTCACTGGTGGCGCTGCTGATTTCCGTGGAGCCGCTGATCGACATGGGCCGCACGGCGTTGAACGTGAACGGGTCGATGACCGCGGGCGCAATTACCAGCCAGGTCATGAAGCAGACGGATAAAGCGCTGTTGAATGCCGATGAGCATGCTGAGTTAGCGCAGGCCTGACGGAGCGCTGTCGCAGGCAAGCCAGCCCGCACATTTTGACCGCATTCTCATGTAGAAACTCGGTCAAGTGTGGGAGCTGGCTTGCCAGCAATGTGCTTAGGCTTTTTCCCAGACTTCAAAGTTGTACGCCGGCTTATCACCTTCAGCCGGGTTCTCGACATTCGACACCAGCGTCCACTGGTTCAGATCAAACTCGGGAAACCACGCATCCCCTGGCGGGCTCAACGCAACCCGCGTCAGGTACAGGCGATCCGCCTGTTCCAGCCCTTGCGCATACAGCTGCGCACCGCCGATCAGCATCAGCTCATCCACGCCCTGCGCCAGCGCCCAGGACTCAGCCCGCTCAACCGCGGCGTCGAGCGACGGAAAAACTTCCGCACCTTCGAGCACCAAATCGGTCTGACGGCTGACCACGATATTCAAGCGCCCCGGCAACGGTCGGCCCAGCGAATCCCAGGTCTTGCGCCCCATAATGATCGGCTTGCCGAAGGTGGTGGCCTTGAAGTATTTGAAATCCCCCGGCAAATGCCAGGGCATGCTGTTGTCGACGCCGATCACACGGTTTTCACCGAGGGCTGCGATCAGGCTTAGAGGGAGAGTGTTTTTCATGCCGACGAGAATACCAGAGCCCCCAGCCACGCGCAGCGTGCACTAAACAGCCCCGGAGCGGTTATGCTCCAGGCTCACGAACACAACAGGACCGCGCGTGACTGCACTGAACCCCTTGCACAAACTCTGGCTGACGGAAACCGTGCGCTTGCGTGAAGAACACGCCGGCCCGCTGGAAGACCTGGAAGCCAACCGCCTGGCCCGCGCGGCCGGCGGCGACCTGCCGACGCGCATCCAGCAGCGCGCCCTGCACTTGGCCGAGCGCGATGGCTTGACCGCCGCCCTCACCCGCTGGCTGCAAGGTGCCCGTTTGGCGCTGGTGCTGTTGGCCGTGGTCGCGGTAGTCAGTGGCGCCGGGCTGGCGTTTGCTGCATTGGGCAATGGCGTGACGCCCGTGAATGTGTTCTGGGCCCTGGGCAGCCTGCTCGGCTTGAATCTGATCCTGTTAATCAGCTGGGCCCTGGGCCTGCTGTTTGCCGGCGAACACAGCGCCAGCCTCGGCCGCCTGTGGTTGTGGCTCAGCGAGAAACTCGCGCGTGATGCCAAGGCCGCGCAACTGGCACCGGCGTTGCTGCTGTTGTTACAGCGCCAGAAACTCAATCGCTGGGCGGTCGGCATGCTGGTCAACAGCCTGTGGTTGCTGGCCTTGCTCAGTGCCATGCTGATTTTGCTGACACTGCTCGCCACCCGACGCTATGGTTTTGTGTGGGAAACCACCATCCTCGGCGCCGACACCTTTGTCGCCGTGACCCAAGCCCTGGGCCGCCTTCCCGCGTTGCTGGGCTTCAACGTGCCAACGGTCGAGATGATCCGCGCCAGCGGCGATTCCGCCCTGAACATCGAAAGCGCTCGCCAAGCCTGGGCCGCCTGGCTGGTCGGCGTGTTGCTGGTGTACGGCCTGCTGCCCCGACTGATCCTCGCGCTGCTCTGCCTGTGGCGCTGGAAACGCGGGCGCGCCGCCTTGCGCCTGGACCTCAACCTGCCCGGCTACAGCCAACTGCGCGAACGCCTGATGCCCAGCAGTGAACGGCTGGGCGTCAACGACGCCGCGCCCGAACAGCTGCACCACGTCACCGGTGGCGTCAGTGAGCTGGAGAGCGACGGCGCGCTGCTGGTCGCCATCGAACTGGACGATCAGCACCCCTGGCCGCCCAAACTGCCGGCCAGCGTGAAAAACGCCGGCATCCTCGACAGCCGTGAATCGCGCAACAAACTGCTGGAACAACTCACCCGCTTCCCGCCCGCGCGCCTGGCCATCGCCTGCGACCCACGGCGCTCGCCCGACCGTGGCAGCCTGGCGCTGGTCGCCGAGCTGGCACGCAGCGCCGCCGCCACCCGCGTATGGCTGCTGCAAGCCCCGCCCGGCCAGGCACTGGACGCCGAGCGCCTGGGCGATTGGCACGCAGCGCTGCAACAATTAGAGCTGCCCTTCGCCGACTGCGCGCCGCTGAACTGGCTGGAGACCGGTCATGACTAAACCGCTGAAACTCGCCGTGGTCGGCCACACCAATGTCGGCAAGACCTCGCTGCTGCGCACCCTGACCCGCGATGTCGGGTTTGGCGAAGTGTCCCATCGGCCCAGCACCACGCGGCATGTCGAAGGCGCGCGGTTATCGGTGGATGGCGAGGCCTTGCTGGAGCTATACGACACGCCCGGCCTGGAAGATGCCATCGCCCTGCTCGACTATCTGGAACGCCTGGATCGCCCCGGCGAACGCCTCGACGGCCCGGCCCGTCTGGCGCGCTTCCTGGAAGGCAGCGAAGCGCGCCAGCGGTTTGAACAGGAAGCCAAGGTGCTGCGCCAATTGCTGGCCTGCGACGCCGGCCTGTATGTGATCGACGCCCGCGAGCCGGTGCTGGCCAAGTACCGCGATGAACTGCAAGTGCTGGCCAGTTGCGGCAAGCCGTTGCTGCCGGTGCTCAATTTCGTCAGCAGCAGCGACCACCGCGAGCCGGACTGGCGCGAAGCCCTGGCCCGCCTTGGCCTGCATGCGCTGGTGCGTTTCGACAGCGTGGCGCCACCGGAAGATGGCGAGCGTCGTCTTTATGAAAGCCTGGCCCTGCTTCTGGAGAATTCGCGGGGGCCGTTGGAGCGGCTGATTCTCGACCAACAAGCCCAACGCGAGGCGCGCCAGCAAAGCGCCGCACGGCTGATCGCCGAGCTGCTGATCGACTGCGCCGCCTGCCGGCGCAGCGTTTTGACTGCCGATGAACAGCAAGCCATCAGTGATCTGCGCAAAGCCGTGCGCCAACGCGAACAGAAATGCGTGGAAGCCCTGCTCAAACTGTTCGGTTTCCGCCCACAAGATGCCGCCGCCAGCGACTTGCCGTTACTCGACGGCCGCTGGGGCGATGACCTGTTCAACCCGGAAACCCTCAAGCAACTCGGCGTGCGCGTCGGTGGCGGAATCGCCGCAGGAGCGGCTGCCGGGGCAGGTGTGGACCTGCTGGTCGGTGGCTTGACGCTTGGCGCCGCCGCCATTGCCGGGGCGATTGCCGGGGGTGCCCTGCAAACGGCGCGCAGCTACGGCAGCCGCCTGCTGGGCAAGATCAAGGGCCAACGCGAATTGACCGTCGACGACAGCGTGCTGCGCCTTTTGGCCTTGCGCCAACGCCAGTTGCTCAAGGCCCTGAACCTGCGCGGCCATGCGGCCATGCACAGCATCAAGGTCGACACGCCTCAGGATAAAACCTGGCGTGAAGGCAAGTTACCGGACGCGCTGCACAAGGCCCGCGCTCATCCGCAATGGTCGTCCCTGAACCCTCATCCCAAGCTGAGTCAGGCAGAGCGCCAGGAACACATCCAAGCCCTGGCCCAGCGTCTGGATGAAACCTAAGCCGCGAGCAGGTGCCGAGCTTTGGCCTTGAGCACTTCAAGATCAAGCACCGGTATGGATACATGCTTGGCCTGTTCATCCCAATGGCGCATGCGCAAACTAACCGCACACAGCGGGTCCTGTTCGAAGGCCTGGGCTTCTTCGACGCTCATCATGCCGCCCTGGTACGCCAAAGTGCGGCGGCTGGCTTCGCTCAGGCGGGCGTAATAGCCCGGCTGGCTGAAGGTCAGGTAACGCTTGGCCTGCACGTGATATTCCACCAACCTGGCCATGCGCTCACTGAAGCCCGCCCGGCGCAAGTAATCTGCGCCCAGCCGCTCATGGCTGACCACACCATAACTGCCCATGTTTTCACCCCCCTGGCCGCACAAGTGCCCGATGTCGTGGAAAAACGCCGCCAGCACCACTTCATCATCAAACCCCTCGGCCATCGCCTGTTGCGCGGTTTGGGACATGTGTTCGATCTGCGACACCGGCTCGCCGATGTAATCCGCCATGCCGTGCTGCTCGTACACGCCAAAGACTTCGGCAATCGCCTGCTCCGGGCTCATCACGCGGCCCCCCACAGGGTTGTGATATTTCGCTCGGCCATGGCCGGCCCCACGCTCATGCCCACGCCGGTGTGCATCAGTGCCGCGCTCACGCCGGGCGCTACGCGCAGGAACGAAAACGGCGCCGGCCCGCGCGAGCCGTAGACGCCCTGCCAGCGCTCGACCACCTGGACCTTGCAGCCCAACGTTTGCTCGGCCAGCTCGATCAGCCAGTCATCAACCTGCTCGGCGTTGAACGGCGAGGCGTCGCTGCCGTAGTCATGGGAGTCGCCGATGATCAGTTCGCCATGGAGCGTCGGGCTGATCAACAAGTGAATCCCGTGCGCGTGCAAATGCGCGGCTTCGCGCAGGATCTGCGCCTGAACCGGCGCAGCTTCGGGCAGGTCGGCGAAGGCGCCGTAATGCACGCAACTCAACCCTGTGAGCAACGCGTGTTGCAGGTTGAGGTTGGCCGCAGGCCGGGCACGCAGCATTTGCAGGCGGCAGATACTCGGGTTGAGTTCGGCGATCGGTTCCGCCAGCAAGGTTTGGTAGTCGTGGCCGGAGCACACGATGACCTGCTCGCCGCGAAAGCTGCCTAAGGTGGTGTGCACCTGGCCGGGCTCCACGTCACGCACCAGGGTGGAGAAATGAAACTCCACGCTCAATTGCTGGCTCAAGTAGTTGATCAGCGCCGGAATCGCCTCGCGGGAATACAACTGCTGATCGTCTTTACCATGCAGCGCTGCGCGGTGATGGCGGAACTGACCGCCATATAGGTCCCTCATCGCCGCGCCTTGCAGCAGTTCGACGTTGTAGCCGTGTTCGTGTGCGCGACCGGCGCAGAAGGCTTCCAACAGATGCTCTTCGGCTTCGGTGCGGGCAAACAGGTACGAGCCGTTGCGCTTGAGCTGCACACCCGCCACTTGTGCCCATTGCCCCCAGATACCGCGACTTTCCCGGGCCAGGTCAAGCATCGGCCCCGGTGGTTGGCCGGTGACCAGCGCCTGGCCGAAGTTGCGCACCGAGGCACCCAACGGTGTGGCGCTGCGCTCGAACACCGTGACCTTGAGGCCGCGCCTGGCCGCCGCATAAGCGTGGGACAGGCCGAGGATGCCGGCGCCGATGATCAGCAGATCGCTGTGGTGTGTCATTACATGATGTCCTGAATTCGAAGCCGCCTGCGCGAGCAAGCCCGCTCCTACATATTGATGTGCGAACACGTTCAAATGTGGGAGCGGGCTTGCCTGCGAAGAGGCCATAAGCCCTAACGAAAACCTTACTGACCCGCGACCTTTTCCGACTTGCCGTCATAGCGCTTGCGCCATTCGGTCAGGATGCTGTCGCGGTTTTTCGAGGCCCAGGCGAAGTCGTTCTTGATCAGGCGTTGCTCGTAGTCAGCGGGCAATTCGGTCTGCGGCTTGGCGATGCCAGGCTGGGCGAGGACAGCGAAGTTGTCTTTGTACAAGTCCATCGCCGCAGTGCTGGCGGAGAAGTCAGCGAGCTTTTTAGCCGCCTCGGCGTGCGCGGTGCCTTTGATCACGGCAGTCGCTTCGATGTCCCAGCCCAGGCCTTCTTTGGGCAGGATGATGTCCAGCGGCGCGCCTTGGCGTTTCAGCTGGACGGCCGGGTATTCGAAGGAAATGCCAATCGGGAACTCACCCGAAGCCGCCAGTTTGCATGGCTTGGACCCGGAGTGAACGTACTGGCCGATGTTCTGGTGCAGGTCGTCCATGTACTGCCAGCCCTGTTTCTCGCCAAAGGCCTGCAACCAGGCACTCACATCCAGGAAGCCGGTGCCGGACGAGGCCGGGTTAGGCATCACGATCTTGCCCTTGTACTCAGGCTTGGTCAGGTCCTGCCAGCTCACCGGTTTGGTCAAGCCTTGTTTCTCGGCTTCGACGGTGTTGAAGCAGATGGTCGCAGCCCACACGTCCATGCCGACCCAGGCCGGTGGGTTGGCGGCGTCGCGGTAGTTTTTACCGATCTTGTCCAAGTCCTTGGGCGCGTAGTTAGTCAGCATGCCTTGCTGGTCAAGGATCGCCAGGCTCGACGCGGCCAGGCCCCACACCACATCGGCTTGCGGGCGGTCTTTCTCGGCCAGCAGCTTGGCGGTGATGATGCCGGTGGAGTCGCGTACCCATTTGATCTCGACGTCCGGGTTGGCTTTTTCAAAGGCCTGCTTGTAAGTCTTCAACTGCTCGGCTTCGAGCGCCGTGTACACCGTCAACTCGGTTTTGGCAGCAAAGGCATTCAGGCTGAATGCGCTGAGTAAAGCAGCGGCCAGGGCCAGGGGCTTGAACATGGAACACCTCCTTCAGGGATTATTGGCCGGGCGCGGTCTGGCGCCAGGCTTGGGAGCGGCGCAACGCGCCACGTGAAGCCCACGCCAGCAGCAGCGAGACGCCGCCTGAGGTGAACAGAATCAGGGTGGACATGGCCGCGGCGCCGCCTACGTTGCCGGCGTCGTCCATGTTCAACACGGCGACGGCGGCGAGGAGGGTATCGGGGCTGTAGAGGAAGATCGCGGCGGACACGGTGGTCATCGCCGACACAAACAAGTAGCGCACGATGTCCAGCAGCGCCGGCAAGCAGATCGGTACGGTGACGCGCAAATAGTGGCGGTACAGCGGCGCCTTGAGCGACAGCGCGGCGGCTTCAAACTCACTGTCCAGCTGACGCAACGCCGTGGTCGCGGTCATCTGCGCAGTGGTCAAATAGTGCGCAATGGTGCACACCACCAGCAGGGTCATGGTCCCGTAGAACACATGCAGCGGGTTGCCGTTGAGGTTGAAAAAGAACACGTAGCCCAGGCCGAGCACCAGGCCTGGCACGGCCATCGGCACAAAACTGAGCATGCGCAGCGCCAGGTTCAGGCCTTTCTGGCCCTTGGTCTTTTCCATCAGGTAGGCGCCCGTGAAGATCAATACGCTACCGATCAGCGCCGTGCACAGGGCCATGGTCAGGCTGTTGCGATAGGCCAGCCAACCGCCACCGGCCGTGTCTTCGAATTGGTAGTGGTTGAGCGACAGCGACAGGTTGTACGGCCAGAATTTAACCAGGGAGGAATACACCGCCATGCCGAACACCAGCAGCAACACCGCGCAAATCAGCAGCACAATGGCCAGGTAGCACCCATCGCGGCGCGCCGAGGGCGCCGGCTGGAACACCTGGGCACGGCCACTCATGGCGTCACCCTGCCGACGGCGCAACCAGGCGTCGACCGCAAAGCTGAACAGCGCCGGCAACAGCAACACCATGCCAATCAATGCACCGCGACCGAACTGCTGCTGGCCGACCACCGCCTTGTAGGCCTCCAGCGCCAGCACCTGATAATCGCCGCCGACCACCACGGGCACGCCGAAGTCGGTGATGGTCAGGGTGAATACCAGGCAAAACGCAGCGAACACCGCCTGGCGCGTGGCCGGCCAAGTGATGCTGCGAAACGCCCGGGCTGGACTTGCCCCCATGCTCGACGCCGCGTCGAACAAACGCGCATCTGCCAGCGACAGTGCCGACAGCAGGATCATTAACGCGTGTGGGAAGGTGTAGATCACTTCGCCGAGGACAATGCCCCAGAAACTGTAGATATTCTCCGAAAGCAGCCCGCGCAACATGCCCTGGTTGCCGAACAGATACACCAGCGCAATCCCCGGCAGCATTGACGGCGCCATCAACGGCAGCAGCGATATACCCCGCCAAACTGCCTTGCCGGGAATCAGTGTGCGCTGCAATGCGTAAGCAAACAGATAGGCCAACGGTACGACGATGGCCGCTACGCTGAGGGAAACCTTCAGGCTATTGCCCAGCAGCCAGTGGAAGTTGTCGCTGGTGACCAGCTCGCGCGCCGCGACCCACCCACCGCCCTGCCCGGCTTCACTGCTGAAGCCGCGCCAGAAGATCGCCAGTAATGGCATCAGTACCGCCACGCCCAACAGGCACAACCAGAGCACTTTGCCACCGAGCACAAAAATGCGGTCGCCCAGTTCGGCGCGGGACACCTGACGAGCCAGGTTGTCGGGAATCGGCAGCGTCATATCTTCGGCCATCTCAGGCAAACACCTGCAGGCTGCGCGGCGGCAAGGCAACCCAGATGTCCTGGGCGCCGAGGCGTGGCATGGCTTCGGGGGCCAGTTCGGCCAGCAGCGGATGGCCGGGCAATTGTTCCAGCTCAAAGCTCATGCGGCAGCGGTTGCCGAGAAAGGTGATTTCGCGGACCTTCGCCGGGAACAGGTTTTCTTCATGCACCGGCGGGTTGACGCTGATGGCTTCCGGGCGGCAGAACAAACGGCCGGACCTGGCCTTGCTGGCGTTATCGTCCAGGCGCATGTTCATACCGCCGACCTGGGCATGGCTGTCGCTGTTGCGGCTGAACGGCAGCCAATTGCCCTGGCCGACGAACTCCGCCACGAACGGCGTGGCCGGTCGGTCGTAGATTTCCTGGGGCGTGGCATATTGCTCGACCTTGCCGTTGTTCATCACGGCGATGCGGTCCGCCATCAACATGGCTTCGTCCTGGTTATGGGTGACCATCAGGGTGGTAATCCCCAGGCGTCGTTGCAGTTGGCGCAACTCGGTGCACAAGTGCTCGCGGACACGGGCGTCGAGCGCCGACATCGGTTCGTCCAACAGCAGCAAAGAAGGGGCTGGCGCCAGAGCACGGGCCAGAGCGACGCGTTGTTGTTGGCCGCCAGAGAGTTGGCCGGGGTATTTCTTTTCACTGCCCAGCAGGCCGACCAGTTCGAGCATCTGGCCGACACGCTTGCGCACTTCATCGCGGCCGCTGCCGGTGAGGCCGTAGCCGATATTCGCTTCAACGGTCAGGTTGGGAAACAGCGCGTAGGACTGGAACAAAATCCCGTAGTCCCGTGCCTGTGGTGGCAGCAAGGAAACATCCCGTTGGCCAAGGTAAAGTTCGCCGCTGTCCTGGCGCTCCAGACCGGCGATACACCGCAGCAAAGTGGTCTTGCCGCAACCGGACGGGCCCAGCAGGCACACCAGCTCACCGGCCGCGACGTCCAGCGACACATTGTCCAGCGCAGTAAAGGCGCCGAAGCGTTTCTGGATACCGCGCACCTTCATCGGCGCGCCGGGGTTGGTCAGGGCTGTGTTCATGGAGGCACCTCATCAAACTGATGAAGGCCATGCTAGAGGGGCAATGCGTCCCTGATGTGGCAGGAAGGCAAAAGGGAGTGATAGTGGTATTGGTGGATTTGGGTAGTAACTACAGAGATGTGTTGTTTGGGATCCCGCTTTCGCGAGCAAGCCCGCTCCCACATTTTGACCGCATTCTCATGCTGGAACTCGGTCGAAGGTGGGAGCGGGCTTGCCCGCGATGGCGATCCAAAGGCCAGCACAAAACCTCAGAGCGGCGACATTTCCTGCGCCAACCCGAGAAAGGCAGCAGGCAGGCGAGCCCCTTTTCTTTCCTTGAGGCAGTACAAATACTCCGGAATCTGCGGCGCGTTCTCGATGGTCAGCACGCGCAACTGCGGGTCATGGGGCACTTCCTGGCGGGCGATGATGCTGATACCGATATTGCGCAGCACGGCCTCGCGAATCGACTCACGGCTGCCGATTTCCAACAGTGGCCCGGAATTCACACCCGCGCCTTGTAACATTTCTTCGGTCAACCTGCGCGTGGTCGAACCCGCCTCACGCATCAACAGCGTGTGCCCGGCCAACGCACTGAGCGGTACATGCTCGAGGGTGGCCAACGGGTGATTGCGATGCACCGCCAGCACCAACGGATCGGTGCCCAGTACGCGCCGGATCAGACGAGGGTCTTCCAGCAGTTGCGAGGACGCGGCGACATCGACGCGGTAATCGTCCAAGGCTTCGAGCACCTGCTGGGAGTTGCCGATTTCCACCGACACCTCCACGTGGGGCAGGCGTTCACGAAAAGCTTTGACCAGGTCGAGAATGTAATACGGCGCCGTCGCGGCAATCCTCAAGGCACCCTGGACATGGCCGCTGTTACGCAGGAAAAACTCGATATCGGCTTCCTGCTGCAACAGCGTCTTGACCATTGGCAGCAGCCGCGCACCTTCGTCGCTGACGGTAAGGCGGCGGCCGCCCCGGTAGAACAGCTCAACGCCGTACTGGCTTTCCAGGTTGCGAATCTGCGTGGTGACGGTGGGCTGGCTCAGGCCGAGTTTTTTCGCCGCCTGGGTAATGCTGCCCAGGCGGGCGACCATAAAAAACGCCTTCAACTCGGCACTCAGCACGCCACCCTCTCATCGTCTATTTGCGCAACAGGCGCAGGCCATTGAACACCACCAGCAGGCTCACGCCCATGTCGGCGAACACCGCCATCCACATGGTGGCCATGCCGAGGAAAGTGACCGCGAGGAAGATCGCCTTGATCACCAACGCCAGGGCGATGTTCTGCTTGAGGATACGCGACGTTTGCCTGGAGAGCCGAATGAAAGCCGGGATCTTGCGCAAATCATCGTCCATCAGCGCCACGTCGGCGGTCTCAATGGCGGTGTCGGTGCCGGCTGCGGCCATGGCAAAACCGATCTCGGCACGGGCCAGGGCCGGCGCGTCGTTGATGCCGTCGCCGACCATGCCCACCCGGCGGCCTTGGCCGTAGAGGGTTTCGATGGCGTGCAGTTTGTCGGTGGGCAACAGGTCGCCCTGAGCCTGGTCGATACCGACCTGGGCCGCAATCGCCTGGGCGGTGTGGGTGTTGTCGCCGGTAAGCATCAAGGTCTTGATGCCCAGGTCGTGCAACTGCTGGATGGCTTCGCGGCTGCTGTCTTTAACGGTGTCGGCCACCGCGAACAACGCCAGCGGGCCGGATTTATCGAGCAACAGCACCACCGACTTGCCTTGTTTTTCCAAGGCGAAGAGCTTTTCTTCCAGCGCAGGCGAGCACAGGCCCAAGTCTTCCACCAAGCGGTGGTTGCCCAGGTGGTAGGTTTCGCCGTTGATGTCGCCGCGTACACCGCGACCGGCCAAGGCCTCAAAGTTATCCACAGCGTGGCTCGGCAGGTTTTTATCCACAGCTGCGTTGGCAATCGCCAGCGACACCGGGTGGTCGGACCGCCCGGCCAGGCTGGCAGCCAGGGCCGGCGCGCTGTCCGCGACGTTGGGGAACAGCGGCAAATAGTCGGTTTGCACCGGTTTACCGTGGGTGATGGTGCCAGTCTTGTCGAGGGCCAGGTAATCGAGCTTGTAACCGCCCTCCAGGTACACGCCACCCTTGATCAGGATGCCTTTGCGCGCCGCCGCCGCCAGGCCGCTGACGATGGTCACCGGGGTGGAGATCACCAAGGCACAAGGGCAGGCAACCACCAGCAGGACCAACGCACGGTAGATCCAGTCGAACCACACGCCCGCCATGAACAGCGGTGGAATCACCGCCACGCCCAAGGCAAACAGGAACACGGCCGGGGTGTAGACCTTGGCGAAGCTGTCGACAAAGCGCTGGGTCGGTGCCCGCGCGCCTTGCGCTTGTTCTACGGCGTGAATGATGCGCGCCAGGGTGGAATTGTTGGCGGCTGCGGTGACCTTGTATTCCAGAGAGCCGGCTTGGTTGATGGTGCCGGCGAAGACTTTATCGCCCACGGTCTTTTCAATCGGCAGGCTTTCACCGGTGATCGGTGCCTGGTCGATGGTGGATTGGCCAGCGGTGACTTCGCCGTCCAGGCCAATGCGCTCGCCGGGCTTCACTCGTACGATGGCACCAAGATCGATGCTTTTGACTTCTTGTTCCAACCACGAGCCGTCAGCCTGTTGCACCGTGGCCTGTTCCGGGGTCATCTGCATCAAGCCGCTGATGGCATTGCGCGCACGGTCCAGGGACTTGGCTTCGATCAACTCAGCCACAGTAAACAGGAACATCACCATCGCGGCTTCGGGCCACTGGCCGATCAGGATCGCGCCCGTCACGGCGATGCTCATCAGCGCGTTGATGTTCAGGTTGAGGTTTTTCAGGGCGATCCAGCCCTTTTTGTAGGTGGTGAGGCCGCCGCTGAGGATCGACACCAACGCCACCAGAGCAATCACCCAGGTCGGTGCGACACCGGTGAAATGCAGCACCTCGGCACCCAGCGCGCCGACGCCAGACACTGCAAGCGGCCACCCGTGTTTCTTAGCCGGCGGCGCAGCGGCCGGGGTGCCTTCTTCAATAGGATCGGCTTGCATGCCGAGGGACTTGATGGCGTCGACGATCGGCGCCGTGCTCGGCAAGTCATGGGTGACGCCGAGCATGCGGTTGATCAGGTTGAATTCCAGCTGCTGCACACCCGCGAGCTTGCCCAGTTTGTTCTGGATCAGCGTCTGCTCGGTTGGGCAGTCCATGGCTTCGATGCGAAAGGTGCTCAGGCGCGAGCCGGCGGTCGGCGCTTCGCTCAGCGTGACCACGGCAGGCGCGGCCTTGCTTGCACAGCAGGAGCCGGCATGGCTGGCGTGGTCGTGCTTTTTGACGGGCGTCAGTTTGGCGCCGTTATCGTGGGCATGATCGTGATCGTGATCGTGGGCATGATCGTGCTTAGGATCATGATCGTGCGGGTGATCATGCTTTTTGGGGGTGTGGATGGAGTCGCTCATTCTGTCGCGTCCGTAAAGGTGCCTGTTGCCAAGTAAAGACCCTGTAGCCACTATAGGGTCAAGCACCCATTTGGAGATTGCTGCGATGAAGATCGGCGAACTGGCCAAACTGACCGACTGTCAGGTGGAAACCATCCGGTATTACGAGAAAGAAGGCCTGCTGCCGCCTCCGGCACGCACCGACGCCAATTATCGTGTGTACACCCAGGCGCACACCGAACGGCTGATCTTTATCCGCAATTGCCGCAGCCTGGACATGACGCTCGAGGAAATCCGCAGCCTGCTGGGGCTACGCGACAGCCCCCAGGACCAGTGCGAAAGCGTGAATGCCTTGATTGACGAGCATATCCACCACGTAAAGGCACGGATCGACGGGCTGCTGGCGTTGCAGGTGCAATTGCTGGACCTGCGCCAACGCTGTGGCGGTGGGCCGGATCTGGATCAGTGCGGGATTTTGCAGCGGCTGGAAGTCAGCGGGAGTGTCGCGGCCAGCGAGGCAGAGCCTTCGCACGTGGGCAGAAGCCACGGGCACTGAATCAAGTCAACACGGACCCAATGTGGGAGCGGGCTTGCTCACGAATGCGGTAGATCAGTCGATATTTCCAGCGACTGACACACCGCTTTCGCGAGCAAGCCCGCTCCCACAGTGATCAGATAGCCACGTCAGCCTTGATGCTCGGGTCGGCGTCGTAGCCAACGATTTCAAAGTCTTCAAACTTGTAATCGTAGATCGACGCAGGTTTACGCTTGATCACCAGTTCCGGCAGCTTTTTCGGCGTACGCGCCAGCTGGGTGCGGATCTGTTCCATGTGGTTGCTGTAAGCATGGGTGTCGCCGGTGGTGACGATGATCTCGTGAGGGATCAGGTCGCATTGCTGAGCCAGCATGTGAGTCAGCAAGGCCAACGCGGCGGTGTTGTACGGCAGGCCGAGGAAGACGTCGGAGCTGCGGATATACAACTGCATCGACAGATGCCCGTCATGCACGAACGCCTGGTACAGCAGGTGGCACGGCGGCAAGGCTTGCTTGCCGTTGCGCGCGTTCTCCTGCGGGCTCTTGGTTTCGTCCGGCAGGTACTCGACGTTCCAGCCATGAAACAGGATGCGGCGGCTGTTGGGGTTGGTTTTGAGGGTGTGGACCATGTAGTCGATCTGGTTGATCTTGCCGCCGTCCTTGGTCGGCCAGGCGGTCCATTGCTCGCCGTACACCGGGCCCAGGTCGCCGTCTTCGGTGGCCCACTCGTCCCAGATTTTCACGCCATTTTCGTTGAGCCACTTGATGTTGGTGTTGCCGCTCAACATCCAGATCAACTCGTTGGCGATACTTTTGAAATGAAGCTTCTTGGTGGTCAGCAGCGGGAAGCCGTCGGCCAAGTTATGCCGATACTGACGGGCAAATACGGCTTTGGTGCCGGTGCCGGTGCGATCGCCCTTGGTCAATCCATTGGTCACGACGTCGTTCAGTAGTTCGAGATATTGCTTCATGTTATTACCCGTATCGTTGAAGCCGAGGAGGCTGATCCTTCACGGAAGAGCCTCGGCATTCGAATTTAAAGCGCGGTGTTCTTGATGCCTTGCGGACGGTTGTACGCCCACCACAGCAGGCCCAGGCCAGCCAGGATCATCGGCATGCTGAGGATCTGGCCCATGGTCAGCCAGCCCCACGCCAGGTAGCCCAGTTGGGCATCCGGCACGCGCACGAATTCGACGATGAACCGGAAGATCCCGTAGAACAAGGCGAACATCCCCGACACAGCCATGGTTGGACGTGGCTTGCGCGAGAAGATGTACAGAATGAGGAACAGTGCCACACCTTCCAGGGCGAACTGGTAGAGCTGCGACGGGTGGCGCGGCAATTGCGCCGGGTCGCTGAACGGCGGGAACACCATGGCCCACGGCACGTCGGTCGGCTTGCCCCACAACTCGGCGTTGATGAAGTTACCGATACGCCCGGCGCCCAGGCCGATCGGCACGAACGGCGCGACGAAGTCCATCAGCTGGAAGAATGACTTGCCGTTGCGTCGACCGAACCACCAGGCAGCGATCATTACGCCGACAAAGCCGCCGTGGAACGCCATGCCGCCCTTCCACACTTCGAAAATCAGCGTCGGGTTGGCGATATAGGCCGGCAGATCGTAGAACAGCACATACCCGAGGCGTCCGCCGACAATCACCCCCATCGACATCCAGAACACCATGTCGGAGAGTTTCTCTTTGGTCCAGGTGGGGTCGAAACGGTTCAGGCGCCGGGAAGCCAGCAGCCAGGCACCGCCGATGCCGATCAGGTACATCAACCCGTACCAGTGGATTTTCAGCGGACCGATGGCCAAGGCCACCGGGTCGATCTGCGGGTAAGGCAGCATTGCGACTCCTCGTTAAATCATTAGTCATGGCGCACCGGACCATGCCGGTGTGCGATTAAGCCTGCGTTACAGCCGCAATTTCAAATTAAGAAGTTCGCACATACTGAACAGCCTGGCATGTTAACGGATGGAAGGCGTGCGACCCAACTTCGATACGATGGAACGCCCGCCGTTGTGTGGGTAGAGTGGGCAAAACACACAGGGAATGCCTTATGTGCCTGATCGTTTTCGCCTGGCGGCCGGGCCACGCCCAGCCGCTGATCGTCGCGGCCAACCGTGACGAGTTCTACGCCCGGCCCAGTCTGCCGCTGGGCCAATGGCCCGATGCGCCTGACATCTATGCCGGTCGCGACCAGGAAGCGGGTGGCACCTGGCTTGGGGTCAACGCCGACGGGCGTTTTGCCGCCCTGACCAATATCCGCGATCCGCACCAGCCCCCGGCGCGTAAATCGCGCGGAGAACTGGTGGCCCGCTTTTTAAGCAGTTCGCTGCCAATAGATCAGTATTTGGCCGACGTTAACGGCCGTTCGATTGAATATGCCGGTTTTAATCTATTGGTGGGTACACGGGACGAGCTGTGGCATTACAACGCCAATGAGACCGAAGCGACGCAGTTGAAGGCTGGGGTTTATGGCTTATCCAATGCCGGGCTGGATACGCCATGGCCGAAGTTGATCAAGGCCAGGGCGGCGCTGAGTGAGTTACTGGACAACCCCGAGCCGCAAGCCTTGCTGGGGATTCTGAGTGACCCGCAGACCGCGCCATTTGCTGACTTGCCGGATACCGGCGTGGGGTTGGCGACGGAGAGTCTGTTGTCGAGCGTGTTTATCGCCAGCCCCAGTTATGGAACGCGGGCGAGTACGGCGTTGATTGTGAATGCCGATGGCACACGGCGGATGCTGGAACGCAGTTTCGGGCCGCACGGTGGCCGGTTGGGCGAGGTGGAACTCAATATGTGAGTGTGCCTGGGCCGACGCCATCGCAGACAGGCCAGCTCCCACAGTTGGATGCATTCTTCTGTGGGAGACGGGCTTGCCGGCGACGGCCGCACCTCGGCTTAGAGGGTTTTTGCCGAGGCCGGGTTGATCATCCGCGTCAGCCCCAAATTCTTCAGCGCCAGCTGAAGCGAGCTGTGGATAACTTGCGGGTTGTCGATGGTCATCAACTCGGCCAGCAACTCCTTGGCCATGCTCAGGTTTACCTGGCGCAGCAACCACTTGACCTTCGGCAAGTTGGTGGCGTTCATCGACAGGCTGTCAAAGCCCATCGCCATCAGCAGCACCGCTGCCGCCGGGTCACCGGCCATTTCACCGCAAATGCTCACCGGCTTGCCTTCGGCATGGGCGTCGCGCACCACGTGCTGCAGGGCTTGCAGGACCGCCGGGTGCAGGTAGTCGTAGAGGTCGGCCACCCGTGGGTTGTTGCGGTCCACGGCCAGCAGGTACTGGGTCAGGTCGTTGGAACCGACCGACAGGAAGTCCACTTGCCGCGCCAGCTCTTTAGCCTGGTACACCGCCGCCGGGATTTCGATCATCACGCCAATCGGCGGCATCGGTACGTCGGCGCCTTCGTCACGGACTTCGCCCCAGGCTCGGTGGATCAGGTGCAGTGCTTCTTCCAGCTCATGGGTGCCGGAGATCATCGGCAACAGAATGCGCAGGTTGTTCAGGCCTTCGCTGGCCTTGAGCATGGCGCGAGTCTGGACGAGGAAAATTTCAGGGTGGTCGAGGGTGACACGAATACCGCGCCAGCCAAGGAAGGGGTTGTCTTCCTTGATCGGGAAATACGACAGTGACTTATCGCCGCCGATGTCCAGGCTGCGCATGGTCACCGGTAACGGGTGGAAGGCGGACAGTTGCTCGCGATAGATCGCGAGCTGCTCCTTCTCACTCGGGAAACGCTGGTTGATCATGAACGGCACTTCGGTGCGGTACAGCCCCACCCCTTCGGCACCGCGTTGTTGCGCACGGGCGACATCGGCGAGCAGGCCGGTATTGACCAGCAGCGGCACACGGTGACCATCGAGGGTTACGCAAGGCAGTTCGCGTAACGAATCGAGGCCCAGCGCCAGTTGTTTCTCTTCTTCCACCACCTCGGCGTACTGCTTGCGCATCAGCTCGCTGGGGTTGGTGAAGACTTCGCCACGATGGCCATCGACGATCATGTCGATGCCGTCGACCTTGGAGTACGGCAGGTCCACCAGGCCCATCACCGTCGGGATGCCCATGGCCCGCGCCAGGATCGCAACGTGGGAGTTACCCGAACCCAACACCGAGACCAGGCCCACCAGTTTGCCTTCTGGCACTTCGCCGAGCATCGTGGCGGTCAGTTCTTCACTGATCAAGATGGTGTTGTCGGGGTACACCAGGTTGGTGGTGCGGTCTTCCTGCAGGTAGGCGAGCAGACGGCGACCGAGGTCGCGCACATCCGAGGCACGCTCGCGCAGGTAGGCGTCGTCCATCAATTCGAAACGGTTGACGTGATCGGTGACCACCTGGCGCAACGCGCCCTGGGCCCACTGGCCGGTCTTGATGACGGTTTTGACTTCGTTACCCAGCGACGCGTCGTCGAGCATCATCTGGTACACGTCGAACAGCGCGCGCTCTTCGGGGCGCAGTTGCGTGGCCAGTTTGGTTGACAGATTGCGCATGTCGGCGCGCACGCCTTCCAGGGCGGTCTTGAACAGTTTGATTTCAGCGTCAATGTCATTGACAGTCTTGTCCGGCACCACATCGAGGTCGGCCGGTGGCAACATGACCACCGCCGTGCCGACGGCAGCGCCCGGCGAACCCGGTACGCCGACGAACTTGGCTTCCTGGATGCCCTTGCCCTGGCGACCCAGGCCGCGAATCGAGCCAGTGGCTTCGGCATGGGCGATAACCCCGGCCAACTGCGCGCTCATGGTCACGAGGAAGGCTTCTTCACCTTCGTCGAACTGGCGGCGCTCTTTTTGCTGAATGACCAACACGCCGACCACGCGGCGGTGGTGAATGATCGGTGCGCCTAGGAACGAGGCGTAGCGCTCTTCACCGGTTTCGGCAAAGTAGCGATAACGCGGGTGATCGGCCGCGTTTTCGAGGTTGAGGGGTTCTTCACGCGTCCCCACCAGGCCCACCAGACCTTCATTGGGCGCCATGCTGACTTTGCCGATGGAGCGCTTGTTCAAGCCCTCCGTGGCCATCAGCACAAAACGGTTGGTCTCGGGGTCCAGCAGGTAAACCGAGCAGACCTGGCTGCCCATGGCTTCCTTGACGCGCAACACAATAATCCCCAACGCCGCCTTGAGATCCTTGGCGGAGTTAACTTCCTGGACGATCTTGCGCAGCGTATTGAGCATGGCTCGGGGTCGAACTCCGTCGTCAGTCGCGCGATAAAAGGCGCGGGGCAAGCTCTTTGAGAGCGCGACGATAAACCTCGCGCTTGAATGTCACCACCTGGCCCAACGGGTACCAATAGCTGACCCAGCGCCAGCCATCGAACTCCGGTTTACCGGTCAAATCCATCCGCACCCGCTGCTCGTTGGAGATCAGGCGCAGGAGAAACCATTTCTGCTTCTGGCCGATGCACAGCGGTTGGCTGTGCGTACGCACCAGGCGTTGCGGCAAACGATAGCGCAACCAGCCGCGAGTACAGGCCAGAATTTGCACATCTTCGCGCTCAAGGCCGACTTCTTCATTCAACTCACGGTACAAGGCGTCTTCAGGGGTTTCGTCGGGGTTGATTCCGCCTTGAGGAAACTGCCAGGCATCTTGGTTGATTCGGCGAGCCCATAGCACCTGTCCGGCATCATTCGTAAGAATAATCCCGACATTAGGACGGAAACCATCGGGGTCGATCACGGCAACAACCTCGCAAACGCATGTCGCCGCATTGTTCCACAAAGGTTGTTCCAGCGGCAACGAGGCTTCTTACCTTATGTGCACTCTTGTGAAAAGACCGTATTCTGGACGCCTTTTTACAGACTTTTCAGCGAGTAACTGCAATGCGCCTGGCTTTATTCGACTTGGACAACACGCTTCTGGGCGGTGACAGCGATCACGCCTGGGGCGATTACCTCTGCGAACGCGGAATTCTCGATGCGGTGGCCTACAAGGCGCGCAACGATGAGTTTTACCAGGATTACCTGGCCGGCAAGCTGGATAACGCCGCTTACCTTAATTTCTGCCTGGAAATCCTCGGCCGCACCGAGATGGCCCAGTTGGACGAATGGCACAACGACTACATGCGTGACTGCATCGAGCCGATCATGCTGCCGCAGGCCATGGAACTGCTGGCCAAGCACCGTGCCGCCGGCGACAAGCTGGTGATCATCACCGCGACCAACCGCTTCGTCACCGCACCGATTGCCGCGCGCCTGGGGGTTGAAACCCTGATCGCCACCGAGTGCGAGATGGAAAATGGCCGCTACACCGGGCGCAGCACCGATGTGCCGTGCTTCCGCGAAGGCAAGGTCACGCGTTTGAATCGCTGGCTCGAAGAAACCGGGCACAGCCTGGAAGACAGCTACTTCTACAGCGATTCGATGAATGACTTGCCGCTGTTGGAGCAGGTGACGCATGCGGTAGCCGTGGACCCGGACCCGAATCTGCGGGCTGAAGCCCAGAAGCGTGGCTGGCCGGTGATTAGTCTGCGCGGCTGATAACGCCTTCGCGAGCACGCCCGCGCGCACATTTTGACCGCGCTCCCTCTGAAGGAACCGGCTCGAATGTGGGAGCGGGCTTGCTCGCGAATGAAGTCGACTGGGCCCCAAGCCTTACATCGGCTTCGCCACCATCAAATAGAAAATCGCCACAAACGCCAGAAACGCCGGCCAGCCCAGACCAAACCACCAGCGCATATAGGTTGTCGCCTTGATCGGCATCGCCGTGCCCTCGCGCAACGCCTGCTCGGCCATCGTGTGCACACGAATCTGTAACCACACCACCGGTAGCCAACAGATCCCGGCCAGGCAATACAGGCCGATGGTCCATTGCAGCCAGCTTTGCTGCATCGACCAACCCGCCAAGTGCATCAAGCCAACTCCGCTCAAGGGCTGGAACACCGCCGTGGTCGCGGTAAACGCCCAGTCGGCGAACACCAGGTGTTTGAAGGTCACGGCGATCACTTCAACCTTGCCGCTGCGCCAGGCGCGCAAGGCGTAGTAAGCCGAGCCCGCACCCAACCCGAACAGAATGGTCGACGACAGGATATGCAGGGTTTTCAGCAGCAGGTAAGCGCTCATCGCCGGGGTTCAGTCCAAAGAAGCCAAAGAGTAGCCACCATGAGTACCAGGTTTTTGGCGACCGCCGCGTAGGGATCAAACCAGTAATGGGGCAGGATTATGCTGATAACCACGGTGTAACCTGCCATCAGCAGCAGTTGCAGGATCAGGGTCTGCCTGCGCCAACGCGCGACCAGCAGCCCCAAGCCCAACAGGCCATCACACACGGCCCCGGCGATCACCGCCAGCGTCGCCCAAGCGCCTTGCACGCCCGCTTCGGCCAGGATGCGCAGGCCCCAGTCATAACCCGGGCCGGCGCAGACCACTGCGGTGCCCAGCCAGATCAGCACCATCACCGCCAGCATCAGCGGACGGACAGTGCGTTGGCTACTCACTGTTGCCGTCGGCCAATCCCGCAGCCGCGTGGCCAGCGGTGCGGCCGTATAGCCGCACACCGAAGCCAGCACCTCGGGGTCGGCCACATTGTCCTGTTGCGCCAGTGCGATACTTTGTCGATTCAACGCCCGCCAACCCAAGTGGTCTCCCAGCCAACCGCCCAACCCCAGCAACGGCACTTGCCGGTAGCGGCCCGCGCCCCAGCCTTGAGCGGCACGCAGGTGGTCAATGACCTTGGACAGTGGCATCGGCTCAGGGCCCACCAACGGCAGCACCATTGATTCGGCCGGCCACTGCCGCAACAGCGCCAGTACCGCACCGACCACGTCGTCGATATGCACGGGTTGCAGGTGGGCCTTGAGGTTCAGCAACGGAATCAACGGCCAAGGCGAAAGCCCGGCCAACCACGCACTGCTGGCACCACCAGCACCCACCACCAATGAAGGCCGCAGCACCACGCACGCTTTGCCCAGGCCGAGCAAGTAATCATCCGCCGAGCCTTTGCTGGCCAGGAATGGCACGTCGGAGTGCGCCGAAGCCCCCAGGGCAGAAATCTGCAACACCCGCGCACCATGCCGGGCCGCCAGATCAAACAGCACGCGGGCGCCCTGATCCTGGACACGGCTCAACTGCGCCGCATCCACGCTCAGCAGGCCCGCCGCATTGATCAATAAATCAACAGAGTCAGGAAAAACAAAGCACTCGGGGTCGATCGCCAACCGGCTCAAATCCAGTGACCGCCACTCTACCCCTGGCCAGTTCTGACTTCGAGGCTCGCGACACGTAGCGATCACGCGGTGCCCCGCTTGCTGCAAGGCACGCAACAGGTGGCCGCCTACAAACCCTGTGGCGCCGACCAAAAGAATGTTCATGAAGATCCTTTAGACCGGTTTGGCGCCCATCAAGCCGGCAATCGCCACAAACCCCACCAGGCTGACCACCGCCAGCACCAGGGTGAAATTCAGGTTGCCGCCTTCGCCTTTGCGCAGGCGATTAAGCCGTGCCACCAGCCAGAACCAGGCCAGCGCGGCCACGGTATAGAGGAGGCTGGAGCCCAGAATCCAGGTTTGCCCCAGCGGCCAGCCGACCAAGTGCACCAGCCACCAGCCGGTGAACGGCATGCTGACAAGGCTTATCCCCATCAACAACCACACGAACACCCATGGGCGTTGCACGGTGAAGGCCGGGCCGGCGCTGCGTTTGCGCCAGGCCAGGACCGCCAGGCCGAGGCCGCTGAGCAGCAGCAACACGGTGGCGGTGATGTGAATAACCTTGAGGGTGGTCAGCGTTTCCATGGTCTCGATTCCTTATAGGCCGCTCAGTCAGCGTAGTCGCTCAACCGAGGAACAGCTGGTAGGCCGGGTTTTCGCTTTCATCCCAATACGGGTAGCCGATTTGTGCCAACGCGGCCGGCACCAGGTGACGCTCGTCTGCCGGTACTTGCAGGCCCGCGACCACACGGCCGTCGGCCGCGCCGTGGTTGCGATAGTGGAACATCGAGATGTTCCAGCGCCCGCCCAATTTGTTAAGGAAGTTGAACAGTGCGCCCGGGCGCTCCGGGAACTCGAAACGAAACACCAGCTCATCGCTGACTTTAGCCGCGTGGCCACCCACCATATGGCGGATGTGCAACTTGGCCAGTTCGTTCTCGGTCAGGTCCAGCACCGGGAAGCCCTGGCTGGTAAGGCTGGCGATCAGCGCGCTGCGCGGGTCGTTTTCGGGGTGCGTCTGCACGCCGACGAAGATGTGCGCCTCACGCCCGGAGTGGTAGCGGTAGTTGAATTCGGTGATCTGGCGCTTGCCCACTGCTTCGCAGAACGCCTTGAAGCTGCCCGGCTTCTCGGGGATGGTCACGGCGATGATGGCCTCGCGGCCTTCACCCAGCTCGGCGCGCTCGGCGACGTGACGCAGGCGGTCGAAGTTGACGTTGGCGCCGGAGTCGATGGCCACCAGGGTTTGCCCGGTCACGCCACGGGTCTCCACGTATTTCTTGATCCCCGCCACACCCAATGCGCCCGCCGGCTCGGTGATGGAGCGGGTGTCGTCGTAGATGTCCTTGATCGCCGCGCAGATTTCATCGGTGCTGACGGTAATCACTTCATCCACATAGTCTTTGCAGATGTCGAACGTGTGCTGGCCGATCTGTGCCACCGCCACGCCATCGGCAAAAATGCCGACGGTCGGCAAGATCACGCGCTCACCCGCGGCCATCGCGGCTTGCAGGCAGTTGGAATCGTCCGGCTCGACGCCGATGATCTTGATCTCCGGGCGCAGGTATTTCACGTACGCCGCGATACCCGCGATCAGCCCGCCGCCGCCGACCGGCACAAAAATCGCGTCCAGAGGCCCCGGGTGCTGGCGCAGGATTTCCATCGCCACGGTGCCCTGCCCGGCAATGGTGTGCGGATCATCGTAGGGGTGAATGTAAACGTAGCCTTTTTCGTCGACCAGTTTCAGCGAGTAGGCCAGGGCTTCCGGGAAGGAATCACCGTGCAGCACCACTTTGCCGCCACGCGAGCGCACGCCTTCGACCTTGATCTCCGGCGTGGTCTTGGGCATCACGATGGTGGCCTTGACCCCCAGCACCTTGGCCGCCAGGGCCAGGCCCTGGGCGTGGTTGCCCGCAGAAGCCGTGACCACACCGCGCGCGCGTTCTTCGGCGCTCAGTTGGGTCAGCTTGTTGTAGGCGCCGCGAATCTTGAACGAGAACACCGGCTGCAAGTCTTCACGCTTGAGCCAGACCTTGTTGCCCAGCCGCTCGGAGAGCTGGCGAGCGGTCTGCAATGGGGTTTCTACGGCAACGTCATAAACGCGCGAGGTGAGGATCTTTTTGACGTACTGTTCAAGCATCGGCAGGCATCACTGAGCGGGTTGGGCAGGGCCAAGGAGTCTAACCCGGCTTTTGGCCGGGCGACCACACGAATCCCGAGGTTTTGTTGGGTTATACTCGCCGCCCTCGATAACTCCCCGCCCGTTCCGGAGCCCGCATGACCCAGGATCAACTCAAACAGGCAGTGGCCCAGGCCGCCGTCGATTTAATCCTTCCTAAACTCGACGACAAAAGCATCGTCGGTGTCGGCACCGGCTCCACCGCCAACTGCTTTATCGATGCACTGGCCCAGCACAAGGGCGCGTTCGACGGCGCGGTGGCCAGCTCCGAAGCCACCGCCGCGCGCCTCAAGGGCCATGGCATTCCGGTGTACGAGCTCAACACCGTGAGCGACCTGGAGTTCTACGTGGACGGCGCCGATGAAAGCGACGAACACCTGAACCTGATCAAAGGCGGCGGCGCCGCCCTGACCCGCGAGAAGATCGTCGCGGCCGTGGCCAAGACCTTTATCTGCATCGCCGACGCCAGCAAGCTGGTGCCGGTACTCGGTGCGTTCCCGCTGCCGGTCGAAGTCATCCCGATGGCCCGCAGCCACGTGGCCCGTGAACTGGTGAAACTGGGCGGCGACCCGGTGTACCGCGAAGGCGTGTTGACCGACAACGGCAACATCATCATCGACGTGTACAACATGCAGATCACCAACCCGGTGGAACTGGAAACCCAGATCAATGCGATCGTCGGCGTGGTCACCAATGGTTTGTTCGCCGCGCGCCCGGCGGATGTGCTGCTGCTGGGTACGCCTGAAGGCGTGAAAACCCTTAAGGCCTGAAGCTCAGCGCTGATCTCCTGTGGAGACAGGGCTTGTGTGGGAGCGGGCTTGCGCGCGAATGCGGTGTGTCAGTCAACTGATCTGGCGACTGAGACACCGCATTCGCGAGCAAGCCCGCTCCCACATTTAATGTGTGCTGACCTGGATAACTGTGTAACAAAACCGCTACTTTTCGCAGCACCCGCGCTCAAAAACCGTGCGCATGTCACGGCATTCCACGCCTCTCCTAGTATCAAATCCGTTACAAATTACACCCAGGCGACCCACGCGTTTAACAATGCGCCACTTCGCACACGCTCATGGAATGAGGCGCGCATTGTGCAATGGTTCTGGGCTTTGAAACCCCCATCACCTCAAGGACGACCTTGTGATAAAGCCTCTTGCCCTCGCTATCAGCGTTGTCGGCACTCTGCTGTCGACGCAAACCCAGGCCTACGATTACGGCCAGCACGCCAATACCACCCTGGAAAAGCTGATCAACGACTACCCCGGCCGTTATCGCGGCACGGCCAATTTCGCCGGCGCGGCAGATTGGATGCAAAGCCAGATGGGTTCGGCCTACAACCTCAGTCGCCAGAACTTCACCTGGAACAACGGCACTCGCGCTTCGCAAAACGTGGTGGCCTATGCTGCAGGCACTAAACCGCAGTACGTGGTGATTGGCGCGCACTTCGACACCTACTTCGGCCGCCCCACCCTGCAAGGCCTGGACGATAACGGCTCCGGCGCCAGCGTGCTGACCGAAGTGGCCAGGAACCTCGGCGGCCTGCCGCTGGAGAACGGCTTGCAGGTCGTCGGCTTCGGCGCCGAAGAAGAAGGCCTGCGCGGCTCCAAGGCCTTCGTCGACTCACTGAGCGCCAGCCAACGCGCGAACATGCTGGCGATGATCAACCTCGACAGCCTGATCACCGGCGACATGATGTACGCCCACGCCGGCCAGAACAGCACGGCCAACCCCGCCCTGGCGTCGCTGCGCGAGCACACCTTGCAAATCGCCAAGGAGCTGAACATCCCGCTGTTCACCAACCCGGGCCTGGACCCGCAGTACCCCAAGGGCACCGGCTGCTGCAGTGATGGCGAGCCGTTCGAACCGCTGAAGATCCCGATTCTGTATATCGAAGCCACCAACTGGGAGCTGGGCGATCTGGACGGTTACACCCAAACCAATAACCCAAAAATTCCCGGCGGCTCCACCTGGCACGACCCGGCAGAAGACAACAAGGCCGTGCTGACCAATGCCTTTGGCCAGGAACGCATCGACCAGCGCCTGCGCGACTATTCACGCCTGCTCAGCCGCCTGGTGCTGGAGCTGACCAACGCCGACTTGCTGGCCTCCACCACGTCGGGCGGCGCCGTTGCGCGCAACCTGCAGGACAACCTGCAACGCCAGCATCAGGCTATGGTGCGTCTGCATGATCGCCGTTGGTTGACCTTGCAAGCGGCCAGCCGCGAGGTCGGAAGCGTAGACGGCGAAATCGGCGTGGACGGCGAATACACCCCGGACAGCGGCTTCGACAGCCCGCTCAACCGTGACACCCGACGCCTGGGCGTACACGCCTTGGGCGACTATCAGCTCACCTCCAGCCTGAATATCGGCGCCAGCCTCAGTTACCTCAATGGCCGCGACACGCTGGAGCAGCGCGGCAAACTGGACAGCGACACCTGGCAGGCCGCGGCCTATGCCTTGCTCAACGATGGCGGGCCAAGCTGGCTGGCCGGCGACCTGAGCGTCGGCCACACGCGTTTTGATTCCAAGCGTAACCTGCTGATCCAGGCCAATGGCGGCCCGGTGCTGCTCGACCAGCACCTGACCGGCAACACCGACGCCTTGTCGTTGGGCGCGCGCGTATTGGGCGGTTATGACTTTGATTTCGGTGCGATCAAGAGCGGGCCATTTGCCGGCCTGGATTACAGCCACTCGCGCATTGATAAATTCCACGAAAAACAGAACCTGCGCACGGCGTTGGAATACGAACAACAGTCTTTCGACTCCCTGGAAGCCAGCCTCGGTTGGCGCGTGCGCGGTGCCGTTGCCCTGCCCTATGGCATGAGCCTGCTGCCTTACGGCGACATCGCCTGGGTCAACGAATTGGCTGACGGCCGCCTCGAAGACCTGCAATTGACCGCCCGCGCCGACGGCCAGGCGCGCACCGCCAACCTTGGTTCAGTGGACAAGCGCTTTGGCCGCGCCCAGGTCGGCAGCCAGTTGGCGATTACCCCGCAACTGGGTGTGTATGCCGAAGTGAACAGCCGCCTTGGGCATACGGAAGGCAGCCAGACCGGCTATTCATTGGGCGTGCAATGGATGTTTTGATCAGGGCTTTTTGAACACGTAGAACAGGTTCGGCTCGCTGACCACATACAACGAGCCTTCGTCATCCATGGCGATCCCTTCGGCCTGCGGCACACGCTTTTCAAGGCCATGGCGCCCGTTGAGCAAAGAAAGACTGCTCAACGGGCGACCATCAAGGCCCAGCTCCAGCACCAGGAACGATTCATCCGACAGCGCCAGCAGGTGGCCGCTGCGCTCGTCGTATTGCAGGCTCGAGAGGTCGCGCACAAACAGCCCGGCATCGCGCTTGGGGTTGTTGATCACGTGCACGGAGTAGGTTTTTTCCGGTTTGAAATGGGGAAACCCGTGAACCTCGTAAATCAGCATCGGGTCGCGTTCCTTGGCCACAAACAGGCGCTTGCCCACCGAGTCGTACGCCAGGCCCTCGAAGCCGTTGTTACCACCGATGTGCACGCCCAACGTCATCTGCTCAGCATCCGCAGCATCGAGAAATTGGGTGTCGTCATTCACATGCACCTTGATCAGTCGTTGCTGGCTCTCATCGCTGATCACGTAGATGTTGTCGCTGATGAACTCCACCGCCTCCGCATCGCCAAACCCCACCAGAGGAATCCGCCGCAGGATCTTGCCGTCCAGGGACAGCTCGATCAGTTCGGCGTTTTTATTGGTGACCGTAAACAGGCTTTTGCGCACCGGGTCGTAGGTAAGGGCCGAGACGTTGTCGTCGAGACCGTCGATGACCACGGCTTGCAGGCTGACGCGGTAATCCCCCAGGCCAATGGAGCGCTCATCGGCAGGATGGCGCCATGTCTGGAAATTGAACCAGCCACGCTCAAACAGGCGAAAGTGCTGTGCGACCACTCCGGCGGCGACCAGAGTGAGCAGCATCACGATAAAGAACGCGGGTTTGGGGCGGGCAAGTCGACGCATCAGGCAAGCTCAAAGACAAAAAGTGGCGAATAAATATCACGCCGTTCTGAATTTAAACTTAAACGCTGCCGAGTGCCTGGTGAATGCCGCTTATAGAGCGGTAACCGACGCAATCGTCGGTTATTTCTGTTTTTCGAAGCGATAGAACAGGTTCGGCTCACTGACCATATACAACGTGCCGTTCTCGTCCATGGTCACGCCTTCCGCCCGGGGAATGGTGTGCTTGAGACCATTGAAGCCGCCAAGCAGGGTGATGAAGCTGACTTGCTCGCCCTTCTCATCCAACTCCAGCAGCAGGTGGGAGTCGGCCGACAACACCAGCAAGTGCCCGGTACGCGGGTCGACGGCCAGGGCCGAGATGTTGCGCACGTCCAGCGCGGTGCTGGCGATCTTTTGCTTGTCGCCGGTCAGCGTGCTGCCATCGCTTTTCCAGGTGAACAGCGCCGGCGGGCGCTCTTCGCCGAGTACGATGTGCTGGTTGCGTTTGTCCCAGGTCACGCCTTCAAAGGCTTTGTTCTGATCCTTGGACGGGCCCAGGTCGTAAGTCTTGAAGTCCGCGAAATTCAGTTGCTGGGTGCTGGCGTCAACGCTGACCACGGTCAGGGTGTGCATGCGTTCATCGACAATGGCCATCTGGCCGTTCTCCATGACTGTCACACCTTCCGGGTTATTCCAGCCGTTGAGCGGCATTTTGCGCAGCACGTCGCCTTGCAGGCTCAGCTCCACGAGGAACGGGTTTTTGCCCATCACAGAAAACAGGGTTTTGGTCTGCGGGTTATAGGAAACGTCCGAAGCCTCGTCCTTCTCCATACCGGGCAGCAATTTGGCGTCGATAACCGCACGGTAATCCGGCAGCCACACGCTCGCTTGTCGCTCAGCCGGCGTTTCAAAACGCTCCGCCACCCACAATACGCCGCGATCATCCCAATGCATCGCCCAGGCAACGCCATACACAATTACCGCGACCAGGAACAGCCAGGAATACCAGCGCAGGGCAAAACGTGAACGGGGTTTGGATTTAACGGAAGGCAAGAGCACGGCCATTGAGCGCTTTTCCAGAAAGTCAGCTTTAGGTGATAGCACAGGATCGACGGGCCCGCGCGCAGGAGCCTGCGGATTATCCGGATGGCGTGTGAAAAAAATGCAAAACCCTTCGATTCTGCTCATGATGTACGCAACCAAATGGGGAGCGGGCTTGCTCGCGAATGCAGCGTGTCAGTCACCGAATGTGTTGACTGGTACACCGCATTCGCGAGCAAGCCCGCTCACACATTTTTGACCGCGTTTGGCCGGGTTCTTAGCGAACGCTGCTTTCGAAGCGGCTCACGCCCGCCAGCTCCAACACCAGCTCATCGCCCACATTCAACGGGCCCACACCGGCCGGGGTGCCGGTGAGAATCACGTCACCCGCCTGCAGCGAGAAGCAGCCGGCCATGTGCTGGATCATCGGGATGATCGGGTTGAGCATCTGCGCGCTGTTGCCGTCCTGGCGCACTTCGCCGTTGATGGTCAGGCGAATGCCGATGTCGGTCACGTCCGCAAAGGTGCTGCTCACCACAAACGGTGCGATCACCGCCGCGCCGTCGAACGACTTGGCGATTTCCCACGGCAGGCCTTTGGCTTTCAATTCGGCCTGCTTGTCGCGCAGGGTCAAATCCAGTGCCGGGGCGAAGCCGGAGATGGCGTCCAGCACTTCTTCACGGCTCGGCTTGGCCGACAACGGTTTGCCGATCAGTACCGCGATTTCCGCTTCGTAGTGCACCGAGCCGCGCTCGGTAGGGATGGCGAAACCGCCTTCCAGTGCTACCACGCAACTGCCCGGCTTGATGAACAGCAGGGGCTCGGTCGGGACCGGGTTGTCCAGTTCCTTGGCATGTTCGGCGTAGTTACGCCCGATGCACACCACTTTACCCAGGGGAAAGTGGATGTTGGTGCCGTCGATGTACTTGTGCTGGTAGCTCATGAAACGACTCCTTCAGGGACGGTTAAACAGCGAAGATCTTCCCAGGGTTCATGATCCCGTTAGGGTCGAACACCGCTTTGACTGCCTTCATGTATTCAATTTCAACCGGCGAGCGGCTGTAGGTCAGGTAATCGCGCTTGGTCATGCCCACGCCGTGTTCGGCGGAGATCGAGCCGTTGTACTTCTCGACGGTCTCGAACACCCACTTGTTGACGGTGGCGCACTTGGCGAAGAACTCGTCCTTGCTCAGGTTTTCCGGCTTGAGGATGTTCAGGTGCAGGTTGCCGTCGCCGATGTGGCCGAACCAGACAATTTCGAAGTCCGGGTAATGCTCACCGACGATCGCGTCAATTTCCTTCAAGAACGCCGGGACTTTGGAAACGGTCACGGAGATGTCGTTCTTGTAGGGCGTCCAGTGGGAAATGGTCTCGGAGATGTACTCGCGCAGTTTCCACAGGTTGTGCAGTTGGGTTTCGCTCTGGCTCATCACGCCGTCCAGCACCCAGCCCTGCTCAACGCAGTGCTCGAAGGTTTCCAGGGCGTGGTTGGCGACTTCTTCGGTGGTGGCTTCGAATTCCAGCAGCGCGTAGAACGGGCATTCGGTTTCGAACGGTGCCGGTACGTCGCCACGGCCCATGACTTTGGCCAGGGCCTTGTCGGAGAAGAATTCGAAGGCGGTCAGGTCCAGCTTGCTTTGGAACGCGTGCAGCACCGGCATGATCGAGTCGAAGTCAGTGGTGCCAAGCACCATGGCAGTGAGGTTTTTCGGCGCACGGTCCAGGCGCATGGTGGCTTCCACCACAAAACCCAACGTACCTTCGGCACCGATAAACAGTTGGCGCATGTCGTAACCGGTGGCGTTCTTGATCAGGTCGCGGTTCAGCTCCAGTACGTCACCTTTGCCGGTGACGACTTTCATGCCGGCGACCCAGTTGCGGGTCATGCCGTAGCGAATCACTTTGATCCCGCCGGCATTGGTGCCGATGTTGCCGCCAATCTGGCTCGAACCGGACGAAGCGAAGTCCACCGGGTAGTACAGGCCTTTTTCTTCGGCGACGTTCTGCAATTGCTTGGTGACCACGCCCGGCTGGCACCTGGCGGTGCGGTCGGTGAGGTTCACGTCGAGGATCTGGTTCATGTAGTCGAACGACACCACCACCTCGCCATTGGCCGCAACGGCAGCAGCCGACAAGCCGGTACGACCACCAGATGGCACCAGCGCCACCTTGTGTTCATTGGCCCAACGGACGATGGCTTGCACCTGTTCGATGGTCTTGGGAAAGACGATGGCAGACGGTGCAGGTGCGAAGTGCTTGGTCCAATCCTTGCCGTAAGCCTCCAGGGAGTCTGCATCGGTCAGCACTTTGCCGGGCTCAACCAGGGTCTTTAGCTCATCAATCAGGGCAGGATGGGTCATCGACAGGACTCTCGAACAATTCATGGTCATCCTGAGAACGCTTCACGTCGCAGGAATAGGTGTTTAGCGGGGCGCGTATGCTAGCATACCGCCCCCGCAGGACAGAGCCCAAAGGCGTTTCTGCGGTGACGGCTTTCCTGCCGTCCGGGTCAGCTCTTGTGCACTGGTTCAGGGCACTAACTGCTCGATTCCCTGCCATTTTTCTCCGGGATACAGGTTTACGCAGATGAGCAAGACTTCTCTCGATAAGAGCAAGATCAAGTTCCTTCTTCTGGAAGGCGTCCACCCATCGGCTGTCGACGTACTGAAAGCCGCTGGGTACTCCAGCATTGAGTACATCACCAGTTCTCTGCCGGAAGCCCAGTTAAAGGAAAAGATCGCCGACGCGCACTTTATCGGCATTCGCTCCCGCACTCAGTTGACCGAAGAGATCTTCGACCACGCCAAGAAATTGGTAGCCGTCGGCTGTTTCTGTATCGGCACCAACCAGGTCGACCTCAACGCAGCGCGCGAGCGCGGCATCGCGGTGTTCAACGCGCCGTACTCCAACACCCGTTCTGTGGCGGAACTGGTGCTGGCCGAGGCCATCCTGCTGCTGCGCGGCATCCCAGAGAAGAACGCTTCCTGCCACCGTGGCGGCTGGATCAAAAGCGCGGCCAACTCCTTCGAAATCCGCGGCAAGAAGCTGGGTATCGTCGGTTACGGCTCGATCGGTACGCAATTGTCGGTACTGGCTGAAGGCCTGGGCATGCAGGTGTTCTTCTACGACACCCTGACCAAACTGCCACTGGGCAACGCCACTCAGGTGTCGAGCCTGACCGAACTGCTGGGCATGTCCGACATCGTCACCCTGCACGTTCCGGAAACCGCTGAGACCCAGTGGATGATTGGCGAGAAGGAAATCCGCGCGATCAAGAAAGGCGGCATCCTGATCAACGCTGCACGCGGCACCGTGGTCGAGTTGGACGCACTGGCCGACGCGATCAAGGACAAGCACCTGATCGGCGCCGCTATCGACGTGTTCCCGGTAGAGCCGCGCTCTAACGACGACATCTTCGAAAGCCCGCTGCGTGGCCTGGACAACGTGATCCTGACTCCACACATCGGCGGTTCCACTGCTGAAGCCCAAGCCAACATCGGCCTGGAAGTGTCGGAGAAACTGGTCAAGTACAGCGACAACGGTACGTCGGTGTCCTCGGTCAACTTCCCGGAAGTGGCCCTGCCGGCTCACCCTGGCAAGCACCGTTTGCTGCACATCCACCAGAACATCCCTGGCGTGATGATGGAGATCAACAAGGTCTTCGCAGAAAACGGCATCAACATTTCCGGTCAGTTCCTGCAGACCAACGAGAAAGTCGGCTACGTGGTCATCGACGTAGACGCCGAGTACTCGGACCTGGCGCAAGAGAAGCTGCAGCACATCAACGGCACGATTCGTAGCCGCGTGTTGTTCTAACGCTTTAAACGCCGCACAAAAAAGGGAGCCTTTTGGGGCTCCCTTTTTTACATCTGAACAAATCTTACTTGACGTTAACCGTGATGACTTTCGAGGCTACAGTCGGGTTGAACTGCATGTGCAGTTTGTCGCCGGCAACGAGTTGCAGCGTGTGCTTGCCCGGAGTGAGCGTCAGCTCGGTTTCAGTCTGGGCCTTGCCGTAGTGAATCACGGTGTCGGTGGCCGGGATCGGCACGCTGGCGTCAGGCAGCTCTTTTTGGTCGATCAGCAGGTGGTGGTGGCCGGTGCCTGGGTCCTGGCTGGTGGCCGGGGCCAGTTTCAGGCCGTCCATTCCGAATTTGACGGTGAAGGTTTTATCGACGGTGGCGCCATCTTTAGGCGACACGATAAATACTTTCGCACCTTCGGGTGGAGCACTGCGCGGAATACCGTCAGCGGCGGTGGCCAGCATCGACGCCCCCAGCAAGAGGCTAGCCAGGGTTGCACGAGACAATAGAGCTTTCATTCGCTTCTCCAGTTTTTCCAGGAAATCTGTTGGGTTATCACAACTTCGCGACAAATTGCTGTCCAAGGCACTCAACACCATAGCAAAGCGATGCTGAAAGGCGCCTCGCACAGACGAATTCTTTAGGAGCGACCATGCGCTTTTCGCCTGGCCTTGTACTTTTGCTGCCCCTTCTGAGCCCTTTGGCTCACGCCGAACTGATTGATGACGTGTTTGATCGCGGCGAATTGCGTATCGCCGTAGAGGCCAACACACCACCGTTCAACTTCAATGACGGCGACAAGCTCACCGGTTTTGAAGTGGAACTCGGTGAGCAACTGGCGAAGGAGATGGACGTGCGCCCCTCGTTTATCACCACCGACGACACCGACCTGCTGCCAGGTGTTGAAACCGGCAAGTACGACGTGGCCATCAACCATATCGCTATGACTGCCGAGTTCAGTGATCGGTTCGATTTCAGCGAGCCTTATCACCAAAAGCCGGAGCTTGCGATTCCCTTCCAGAAGGGCAACCCGGCCTTCAAGAGCAGCCTGGACAAGGCGTTGCAGCACGTGAAGGCCGATGGCCGCTTGAAAGCGCTGACGCAGAAGTGGTTTGGGGGCAACACCAAAGGCGAATAGATACTCGGTCGATGTGGGATCTGGGTTGCCTGCGATAGCGGTGTGTCAGTCACACATCAGGTGTTGAGCTATCGCACAGAGCAGCTGCCGCTTCGGCCAGTTCAAGCTCACTGAACACCCGCACTCCATGGCGCTTGAGCAATGCCGCCGTCACGCCTTCGCCGCTGACCTTCACGCCGCTGAAGGTGCCGTCATAGGTCAGCAGGTTCCCGCAAGACGGGCTATTGGCCTTGAGAACGGCAATGCGGATGTCATGGCGCTGCACCAGCGCCAAGGCCTGGCGGGCGCCATCGAGAAAGGCGGCGCTGAAGTCTTCTCCCTCAGCGGTCAGCACCTGAGCGCGACCTTCCCACACATCGATACCCTGCCCGCCCAGGATCTCGGCAGAGGGCCGAGGCGTAGGCAAACCGCCCGACACTTCGGGGCAGATCGCAACCACGCGCCCTTGTGCCTGCCAGGCTGCCAATTGATCGAACGGGCCGCTGGCACCACCGTCGTAACGCACCTTGTGCCCGAGCAGGCAGCGACTGATCAGAATCTTTTCCATACTTAAAACGGCTCGTTACCGCGCCGGCGAAACCAGCCGGTCAGGGACAGGCGCTCACGCGTTGCGGGCAGGACTTCGTGGGGCACCTCGCCAGACAGGAACACCACCAGGCTACCACCGCTGGGCACCACGTCGTATTCCACGCCGTCCTTGAGGTACATGCGCAACTGGCCACCCTGCTCGGGCAGCCAAGCGTCGTTCAAGTAAACCACTGCCGAGACCATACGCCGGTCGTCGTCGCGAAAACGGTCCACATGTTTGAGGTAAAACGCCCCCGGTGGATACATCGCAAAGTGACTTTCGAAATCCTCCAGGCCCAGGAACAGACCACGATTCATCGCCTGGCGCAGACTGTCCATCACGCCCATGTACGTCTCGCAGACGGCGGCATCACCCTCTTCCAGCCACTGGATATGGTCACCGCGAATCCCTTCGCGAATCTCCTGGGCCGGGCCGCGCCCCACCGCTGCGGGCGCCAGTTCACCCTCAGCCGCACGTTTACGGCACTCAGCCGCCAGTTCCAGGGTCAGAGCCTGGGGCAGGAAGCCGTTCTGCTGCGACCAACCTTTTTCGGCCAGGTCGTCGACGATGCGTTGCAGCAGGGGATGATCGAAGGGTATTTGCATGGCGCGCATAGTATCCATACGCCTGTAAATCCGACAGAGCCGCCGAGCGTCTGAACACACTTTAGTCAGGTGACTGATAGGATTTCTCGACAAATCCTACGCCCGACACGGACAATAGTGGCCGACTGACAGGAGTCCCTATGCGTCGTTTGTTTTTTTCCATGCTGATGTTCTGCGTTTTGCCCGCTTGGGCAGACGGCCATGACCAGTTATACAAGGTCGCCGGCTGGGCCGAACAACGTGCGCATTTCAATGACGCCCTCAGTGCAGCCCAGCAGCGCTACCGCAACAGCTTGCCGCCGGCGGTGTACCAGGCGCTGGTGGACAACAGCAACACACGTTTTGCGGCGCAGGCCGTGGACAAGCGTGCTGAAGCGCAATTGCGCAAAAACCTCGCGGACCCGAAACCTGCCCTGGCGTTTTTCCAATCGCCGCTGGGCCGCAAGATTGTCGCCGCCGAGTTGCTGGCCACCCGCCGTGACCAGCTGGCAAAAAACGCGCAAGGCCTGCCACACATCGAGGCCGACGCGACCCGCAGCCTGATCATCGGGCACCTGGCTCAGGCCCTGCCGGCACGCGAGGCGGGGGCGGAAGTCAGCCTGGCGATTGCCGGGGTTGCCGCCGACAGCTTGAGCCAGATGATTCCTGGCCTGCTGGGTGGCGGCCAGGCCCAGGGCATGCTCAATGGTCAGCGCGAGCGGCTGATGCAGCAAATCGGCAACGACCTGAATAACACCCTGCTGTATGTCTATCGAGATTTGTCCGACCCGGAGCTGGAAGAATTCGCCACGTTTGCGGAATCGCCGGAAGGCAGGGCGTATTACAAGGCAGCTCTTGCAGCCATTCGCGCAGGTCTTGCCGTTGGTCAAAGCACTTCCAGCCTGGCGCAGTAACCAATGTGGGAGCGGGCTTGCTCGCGAATGCGGTGTGTCAGCCACTGTATTAGTTGACTGACAGGCGGTTTTCGCGAGCAAGCCCGCTCCCACATTGGCTCCGTGTTACTTCAGATGGTCCGTCAAATACTGGAAGTATTCCTGGCGAATCTCCGGAATCTCATTCGCCAAGTGATGCCTGCCCCGCGGCAGCATTAACACCTCCGGCTGATCGAACTTAGCCCGCAGCACCTGCAGGTTGTGCTGCCAATCCACCGTCATGTCTTCCTCGCCCTGCACGATCACCGGCCGCCGTGGGCTACGCGGTGCGGCTTCGATACGTTTGATCCAGCGCGCCAGCGCGCCCACCCAGGCAGTCGGCAGTTGGCGTGGCTGCAGGGGGTCAGCTTCCAGGAACGGCTTGAATTGGGGATCGTTGGTGTTCTCGCTGAACCGCCGGGCGATGCCTTTGACGAACGGCCGCAGCAGGTAATAACTGACCTGCGACCAACCCCATGCACGCGGCCGCACCAAGGGTGACAGTAGAAAAGTCTTGCCCTGGGCCGGGCTGGCGGCACCGTGATTGAGCAAATGGTCCACCACCACCGCACCGCCGGTGCTTTGCCCGAACAGGTGCCAGGGTTGCGGCAGTTGCAGCGCCTTAGCCTGGGCGAACAAAGCCTGCACCACGTCCTGGTACACCGAAAAGTCATCGATGCTGGCGCGTGCGCCACTGGACAGACCATGGCCGGGCAAGTCGCAGGCAATCACCACAAACCCTTGGTCCAGCGCCCAGTCCACCGCGTGGCGGTACAGCCCCATATGGTCGTAGAAGCCGTGGAACATAAACATCGTCGCCACCGGCTGTGGTGGCCACCACACTTGGGCAACCACCTCAAAGCCATCCACTTCGAAACGCCCTAGACGGCTCAACGCCGGCACTTTGCGCGCAGATAAATCCAGCCCATAGAAACGCTGGTAGACCCGCGCCTCGGCGCTGAGCGGTTGCGCATCCACAAGGGGTCGCAAACTTTCGCGCAGATGATCGGGGTCAAAGCTGACAGGCATAAAGGGTTCCAGACTGACGGTGAAGATGAATATCGAGCTGCGATATTCATCTGTCAGGGCAAGCATGGCAAGCTACGCGACCTCCGAGGATAGTTCTGAATGCGACAGCCCTACCGTTCCGCCCTGTTCGCCAGCCTGCTCCTGATCATCTGCACCGGCGTGCTGTGGGCGGCGTATGACTGGTTCCAGGGCCGCTACCTGCGCGCATTCAGCGAACACACGGCCGTGTTCTCCGGCGACGCCTTGCGCCTGCCCGCCGAACTCGCAGGCCCAGGTCCGATTCGCCTGGTGCACTTCTGGGACCCCGCCTGCCCGTGCAACGTCGGCAACCAGCAACACCTGGGCGAGCTCATCGAGCAGTACGCGCCCCAAGGCGTCGAATTCTATGCCCTGCAAAAAGCCGGCAGCCACGGCCAACTGCCTGACAACCTGCGCAAGATGAAAACCCTCAATAGCCTGGCCGGCGCCGATCAGGTCCCCGCCACCCCGGCTGTCGGGATTTGGGATCGCACAGGCAAGCTCGCGTATTTCGGGCCGTACAGCGAGGGCCTGACGTGTAATTCCGGCAACAGCTTTATTGAGCCGATTTTGAAAGCACTTGAGGCCGGGCGCGAAGTCGACGCCACCCATACCCTGGCGGTGGGCTGCTATTGCGAGTGGAGCAAGGCGTCAAACTGAACACAGGCTGTTCAACCGGCAAACTCCAATCCCGCGATGAATCGGCTGCTGTATCGTACGTTTTCGGTGAGATTGTAAGCATAGGAACACATGAGCCAGTTAACCATCATCCTCTGGATGCTCAACGTTATCGTGGATACCTCCGGCCAGTTGGCGTTTAAAGCCGCCGCCTCTGCCAGCGCCGAGCATGACGGCATGGCTCACTGGAAGCACATGCTCAAGCGCCCCTGGATCTGGCTTGGGGTGATCTGCTACGTCTTCGAATTTGTGTTGTGGCTGGCATTCCTGACGCTGGTGCCATTGTCGGTGGGCGTGATGCTGGGCTCGATCAATATTGTGGTGATCATGATTGCCGGGCGTTTCCTGTTCAAGGAAAGCCTGAGCAAGTGGCGGTTGATCGGCATCATGCTGATCGCCTGTGGCGTGACCGTTGTGGGGTTTGAATAATGAAACGGTTCTATATCCTGGGCTTTCTGGCGCTGATCATTTTCGACACGTTGGCGCAGGTCAGTTTCAAATTCGCCTCGGTGCATGCCGAACCCCTGACGATGGATGCCGCCTGGTTGGTGCGCGTGTTTGGCGCACCATGGATCTACGGTGCCTTCGTGGGCTACATCGGCGCGTTCTTCACCTGGATGACGTTGCTCAAATACGCACCGGTGGGGCCCGCGTTTGCGGCGTCCCATTTGGAGCTGATCAGCGTGACGCTGATCTCTGTCTGGTTGTTCGATGACACCCTGACCTGGCCCAAAATCATCGGCGGCGCCTTGATCATCGCAGGCATTCTCTGTCTCGCACGCAGTGAAGACAAAGACAGCAAAACTGTCGAGGCCGAACCTTCACAGCCACTGGCGTCATGACCAGGGAAATCCCGCCCACCGCTGGCCTGCCGTTAAGCTGGCGGGATTTGCTGAACCTTTCGGGCGATTTGGCCCAGTCTCTGGCTCGCCAGTTCTCGATTCCACTGCCGGCGCTGCCCTGCTCCGGCACCGCTGCGCTGATCATCGCCCTGCGAGTCTTGCAGCAACGCATGCCCGGCCGCACCCGGCTGATCGTGCCGGCCTACACCTGCCCGCTGGTGGCGTTGGCCGCACATTACTGCCCGCCGTTGCGCGTGGTGCCCTGCGATTTTCAGCCGGGCAGCATTGACCTGGATGAACAGCACCTGAAGCAGCTGTGCGACGACAGTACGCTGGCCGTGGTGGTCACTCATCTGGCCGGGCGTGTCGCGGACGTCGATACCGCCAAGCGTATTGCCGATTCTGTCGGCGCGGTGGTCATCGAAGACGCCGCCCAAGCCATGGGCGCACTCGACGACGGCCGCAGCGTCGGGCTCAAAGGTGATGTGGGATTTTTCAGCATGGCGCTGGGCAAAGGCCTGACGACGGCCGAAGGTGGCGTACTGTTCAGCCGCGATCCGGTGCTGCATCAGGCGCTGCACCGCCAATGCGCACAGGACCTGCCGTTCAGCCTGCGCTGGGAGCTGCAACGCAGCGCCGAGTTGTGGGGTTACGCGCTGCTTTACCAACCTCGCGGCTTGCACTACGTGTATGGCAAGCCGTTGCGCAAAGCGTTGGAACAGGGCGATGAAGTGAGTGCCGTGGGCGATGACTTTTCAGTCAACGACATCCCGTTGCACCGCCTCGGCGGCTATCGCCAGAAGGTCGGCGCCGCCGCGCTGGCTCGCCTGCCCGATTACCTGCAGCAAGGTCGCGTCCGAGCCTTGCGCCGTGCAGCTCGCTTGAATGCCTTGCCCGGTGTCTCGGTCGTTATGGACCGGCCAGGCCAGCAAGGCACCTGGCCCTTTCTGATGGTGATGATGCCGTCTGCACAAGCCCGCGATGCAGCGATGGCGCAGCTGTGGACCTCGGGGCTGGGCGTGACCCGTCTGTTTATCCACACATTGCCGGACTACCCCCACGTGGCCCCGCTGCTGCAGCCTGGCGGCGCTATCAGCCAAGCCCAGGCGTTCGCGACTCGCACACTGTCGATCAGTAACAGCCATTGGCTGACGGATGAACATTTCGAAAGCGTATTCGCCCAGCTAAAAGCTATTGTCGCCAACCCTGATTGATACGGGCCACCAGCCGGCTGTTCAGCTCGTTCTGTTGCTGCTGCCAGATCTGCACCTGGGCCTCAGGCAGTTCTTCCTGGCCATCGGACGCACTCAACCAGCGTTTGAACTTGCTTTCATAGTGGTAGGCCGACACATCGCCAGTGATGTCCGCGCCGATGATTCGGCCCTGGCAGGCACTGATCAGGTCGTTCAAATGCTGCTCGAGGAATTCGCCCTGGTCCCAGTTGGTGTTCACCACTTCCGGGCTCAGCACATCTTTATCAATGGACAGGTACACCGGCAGTGAACGGTCAAACTGTGCCAGGAACGCGCGCATCAATTCATCCGCATTGCTGAAGGCGCGATTGCTGCGCCCGGCACCGATCCAGTTCATCCAGCGCGTGTCGACGTTGATGTTCCAGTAGGTCAACTTGCGCTTGAGCAGCGGCGACCAGTGATTCTCCCAGGCGTGGCCCAGGCCGATATCCTGCGAACCGATGCCCAGCACATGCACATGCTCGACCTGCGGCAAGCGGCTGGCCCAGTAAACCCAGGAGCCGCAGTGGATACCGAACGGGTAGCGCATGTTATCCGGGTGGTTGTCGCAGATGATCAGCTGGAATTTCTGCTGCGTCGGCAGGCGATTCAACAACAGCTGGCTGAGGTGGTGATAGTCACCGCTGCCGGTAAATACACAGCCGTAATCGCTGGGCATTTGTGCGTGCAGGGCGGTTTCCAGCTGTTTGAATTGTGCCCAGCGGCAGCCGAAACGGATTTTTTCCTGCCAGGCCTGCAACGCCAGCGTAATTGCGCCAGGAATGTCACTGACGGCACGGTCGAAATCGAGAATCAGCGGCGGTCGGGCCTGGCTCATGCGGTGTGCTCCTGGTGCCACTGGGTATCACTTTCAAAGTGATGACGGAACCGGTTGCCCAGCTTGCGCAACAGCGGGTTACGTACCCAGACCAGATGGCGGGTAAAGGTAAAGTCGGCGCCCAGGCTGGCCTTGACCTGCGGGTCGGTCCAACCCGCCACATAAAATTTCAGCCCATTGGCCAGCGCATATTCAAGGTTCACAAACCAACTGACGAAATACAGGTTGAATTCCAACGCCAGCGGGTAGCTAAGGCCGATGTACTTGTCGAGCAGCTTGTCGCCCTCCACGTAGCACAGGTTGTAGCCGATCAGTTCGTCGCAGTGCCAATAGCAGAACACGCGCCCGTTACTGTCGGCGTCCCGCAGAAGGCTGCTGAAAAACTCAGGGGTGAGCAGGTCAAAATGGATCTCGCTCTGGTCATACACCGCCTTGTACAACCCGTACAACTGCGTGAGCCAGGCATCATCATTGAAGCGCGCATCACCGGTGTCCAGAACGTCCACCCGCAGCGCTTCACGGCTGCGCAGTTTGCGTCGGATATTGCGGCGACGGCTGTGAGACAAGCGCGCCAGGTACTCATCGATCGTGGCAAAGTTGATCGGCACGTACGCCAGCGCCTGCCCCTCAACGCTGATGAAACCGCGCCGGGTGCACTCATCAATCAGGGTTTGCGCGTAGCGGTTATCCGCCTCGCTGAGCAGCGGCGAGTTGCACGGTACGTCTTTGACGATGGTGAGCTTGCGCTGCGGCGCGCACGCCTCCTGCAACCACTGCGCTAGGTCATGAGGCGACACGCCTTGGGGCAGTGGTGAATATTCACTGACCGTGGTCCCCACAAAACAACTGTCGACACGCAGCCAGGCGTTCCAGAAACGATACCCGGGCCAGCTGCGAACACGCTTTTCGAACGCATCGTCGGCGGTGGTCAACAGGTCGAAGGGCGTGAAAAAATACGGCAGGCCCTGCTCGGACAGGCGCGCATCGAAGCCCACTGGCGGGTGCTGCAAGAAGCGGCTGATCAGCGACGGCGCTTCCAGGCAGCACGCGTAGGCAGCCTCGGAGCGGCTGGAGTCTGGAAGGGGTTGCGGGGCGCAAGTCATGGAAAAAAGCTCAAAGATGACCGGCGCAATAGTAGCGTAGTCAGGGCACTCACCACTTGAACCTCGGCTGTCACTGCGGTGCATCGTGCGCGATATCAGCATTTCCCTCAGCCCTCGCCAAACCTATTAGACTCCGTTGACCTTCAAGGTGAATGACTCAAGGACCGTCCATGAAACGCAGCCTGACCGTGCTCGCTATCCTGATTGCCGCCCTCATGGCCGGCGCCGGCTGGTATGTCTACAGTAAGCAACCCACCCGCCAGGGCACCGAAACACTCGCCAACCTGCAAGGCGCGGTCACCGTGCGCTATGACGACCGTGGCGTGCCGCACCTGCGCGCCGAGAACGAGACCGATCTGTACCGCGCCCTCGGCTATGTGCATGCCCAGGACCGGCTGTTCCAGATGGAAATCATGCGGCGCCTGGCCCGTGGCGAACTGGCCGAGATACTGGGCCCGAAGATGCTCCAGACCGACAGGCTGTTTCGCAGCCTGCGCATTCGCGAACGCGCCTTGAGCTACGTGGAACACATGGACCACGATTCACCGGCCTGGAAAGCCCTGCAAGCCTACCTGGACGGGATCAATCAATTTCAGGACAGCCACCCCAGCCCGATCGAGTTTGACGTGCTGGGCATTCCCAAGCGGCGGTTCACCGCTGAGGACACCATCAGCGTCGCCGGGTACATGGCCTACAGCTTTGCCGCCGCGTTTCGTACCGAGCCGTTGCTGACTTACGTACGCGACCAATTGGGCGGCGACTACCTGAAAGTCTTCGACCTCGATTGGCAGCCCAAGGGCGCGCTTAACCTGGCCGCCCGTGATTGGCAGACGCTCGGCGCGCTGGCCTCGTTGAGCGACAGGGCGTTGGCCGAGAATGGCTTGCCGCAGTTCGAAGGCAGCAATGCCTGGGCCATCAGCGGCAGTCGCACCAAGAGCGGCAAGCCCTTGCTGGCGGGCGACCCGCATATCCGTTTCTCGGTGCCGTCGGTGTGGTACGAAGCACAGCTCTCTGCACCGGGTTTTGAGCTCTACGGCTATCACAACGCGCTGGTGCCGGTGGCGTTCCTGGGGCACAACCTGGATTTCGGCTGGAGCCTGACCATGTTCCAGAACGATGACCTCGACCTGATCGCCGAAAAGGTCAACCCCGACAACCCCAACCAGGTCTGGTACCACGGCCAATGGGTCAACATGACCAGCAGCGAGCAACAGATCGCGGTGAAGGGCCAGGCACCGGTGACCTTTACCCTGCGCCAGTCGCCCCACGGTCCGATCATCAATGACGTGCTCGGCGAGAATGCCGGCAGCACGCCGATTGCCATGTGGTGGGCGTTCCTCGACACCGAAAACCCTATCCTCGAAGGTTTCTACCAGCTCAACCGCGCCGATACCCTGGCCAAGGTGCGCGCCGCAGCGGCCAAGGTTTCGGCACCGGGCCTGAATATTGTGTGGGCAAATGCCAAGGGTGATATCGGCTGGTGGGCGGCGGCGCAACTGCCGATCCGCCCGGCCGGGGCCAACCCGGCGTTCATTCTCGATGGCAGCACCGCCCAGGCTGACAAGCTGGGTTTCTACCCTTTCAGCGCCAACCCTCAGGAAGAAAACCCGGCGCGGGGTTATGTGGTGTCGGCCAATGCCCAGCCGGCGTCACCCACCGGCATGGAAATCCCCGGTTACTACAACCTGGCCGACCGTGGCCAACAATTGAACACGCAGTTGAGCGACAAAAGCGTGAAGTGGGACGTGAACAACAGCCAAGCCTTGCAACTGGGCACGACTACCGCCTACGGCCCACGCTTGCTGGCACCGCTGTTGCCGGTGCTGCGTGAGGTGGTCAAGGACCCGGCGCAGTTGAAACTGATAGAACAGTTGGCCGCCTGGAAAGGCGATTACCCGCTGGACTCCACCAGCGCGACACTCTTCAACCAGTTCCTGTTTAACCTCACCGATGCGGCCTTCCACCCGAAGCTCGGCGACGCCATGTTTAAAACCCTGCTCGGTACTCGGGTGATCGACGCCGCGCTGCCACGCCTGGCCGCTTCACCAGACTCACCCTGGTGGAACGGCAAGCGCGCCGACACCGTCAAGCTCGCCTGGGACAACAGCCTGGCTCACCTCAAGGCCACCTTTGGCGATGACCCGTCGCAATGGCAGTGGGGCAAGGCCCATACCCTGACTCACGGCCATCCGCTGGGCATGCAGAAGCCATTGGACAAGATTTTCAACGTCGGCCCATTCCCGGCGCCCGGTACCCACGAAGTGCCGAATAACCAATCGGCCATGATCGGCCCTGCGCCATGGCCCGTGACCTATGGCCCGTCGACCCGGCGCCTGATCGACTTCGCCGACCCGGCCCATGCGTTGACCATCAACCCTGTGGGGCAAAGCGGGGTGCCGTTTGACTCGCACTATGGCGACCAGGCGGAAACCTATATCGAGGGTGGGTACGAGCAGGCGCATTTCAGTGATGAAGAAGTGACGGCGAATACCCGTGGCACGCTGAAGCTGTTGCCTGCGAGAAAATAGTGCTGGAAGAATGCGCTCCCACATTTGCTTTGTGTTGTAGCGACTAACGAGCCCGCATCCGCCCCGGCGCCTCGCCGTAGGTTTCCTTGAATTTCTTGCTGAACGCCGCCTGGGACTGGTAACCCACCTGCGCAGCGATATCCAGCAGGCTCAGGCGCGATTGGCGCAGCAGGTTGAAGGCCAGTTCCATGCGCAGCTGGGTCAGCAGCACCCACGGCGACACGCCCGCCACTTTTACAAACGCACGCATGAAGGTGGCCCGCGACATGGTGGCTGCCGCCGCCAGGCTGTCGATCGTCCACTCTTGACCAGGCTCGGCCAGCATCGCCTGCCAGGCTTTGCTCAGGCGCTTGTCGGCGAGCAAAGCGAAGGTGCCTGCCACGGGTGTCTGGCGAGCCAGCCAGGCACGCAGGATCAAAGTGAACAAGGCCTGCGACAGCGCGTCGATAAACGAGCGGGCGCCCAATTGCTGGCCGTCCGCCTCGCTGCGCAGTAAAGCAATCAACGCGGCCAACTGCCCATCACCCTGCCACTGGCGGCTGGACACCACCAAAAATTCCGGCAATGCACCAAGCAACAACGATTGGCGGTTGTAGTGAAAGTTGCCGCAGAGCATGTCCACTTCCGGCCGTTCGCCACCCAGGCGATACACCGGCAGTACACCGCCTTCGATCACGGTGGGCTGCACCGGCCGAATCCGCTCACCCTGGCTGCGCAGCAAATGGGTTGCGCCACCGGGCATCAACAGGATGTCGCCCTCCTCCAGCGTCACGTGCTGGCCGCCCGACAATTCGGCGCGGCAAGTTCCGCTAATGACGATGTGGTACGGCGCCACGCCGAGATTCTCCGGGGTGTGTTCCAGCGCCCAGTCACCCTGGAACTGGCAACGTAAATCCAGACTGCCGCGCAGGTTGGCCAGCGCAATAAGGGTATCGATCGAATTCATTTGCGAACATCGGTCAAAAAGATGAGTGGATCGAACAATCATACCAACCCCGAACGGCACAGACTGGCTTCACACCCAACCCGTTCAGGAGTTACCGCAATGTTCAATAACTGGTCCGACTTGCTTGCTAACGTGAATAAAACCTTTGGTGCGCTGGGCAAGAGCAACCCGAAGATGGTCAAAGCCTATATGGCGCTGGACGAGGCTGCCGAGGAAAACCATGTACTCGACGCCAAGACCCGCGAGCTGATATCCATCGCCGTGGCGATCACCACGCGCTGCGACGGCTGTATCGCCGCACACGCGGATGCGGCGATCAATGCCGGCGCGACCCGAGAAGAAGTTGCCGCCACCTTGGCCACCGCCATCTCGCTGAATGCAGGCGCCGCGTATATCTACTCACTGCGCGCGCTGGAAGCCTACGACACGCTCACACCGGTGCAGCAAAGTTAAGCCGGAACTGTTGCGGCGTCACGCCCAGCCGGCGGTTGAACACACTGCGCATGTGCTGGGCGTCACGGAAACCGCATTGATAGGCCACAGTCTTGAGCGGTGCGGCGCTGCTTTCGAGCATCACCCGCGCCGCGTCCACTCGCGCTCGCTCGACGAACTCGGCAGGCGTTATGCGCGCCTCACGAGCAAACACTCGAGAGAAATTACGCGCACTCATGTTGGCCGCCCTGGCCAGATCGGCAATGGTCAAATCCCCGGTCAAGTTCGCCAGCACGTACAGCTGCACCAATGCCACCGCCGAGGTGCTTTCGGCGTGAGGCGTGAGGAACGGGCTGAACTGCGACTGCCCGCCCGAGCGCTGAGTGAACACCACCAGGCGCTTGGCCACGCTCAGCGCGACTTCCGGGCCGTGATCCTGGGCCAGCAGGTACAGCGACAGGTCGATGCCTGCCGTGACGCCCGCCGAGGTGTAGAGATTACCGTCCTGCACGTAGAGACGGTCGGCATCGACCTGGGCCGAGGGGCACAGGCGCGCCAGGTCGGCAGCGTCGTTCCAATGGGTGGTGACGGTTTTGCCATCCAGCAACCCGGCGCGCGCCAGCATAAAGGCGCCATTGCAGATCGAGCCGAAACGCTGTGCGCGGGCGGCGGCGCCGCGTAGCCAATCATCAAACTGGGCGCCGAAATCTTCGAAAGGCAGCTGAGGGCCGCCAGCGACCAGCAACAGATCATAGGCTTGCAAGGCGTCGCAGTAATGTTTGTGGGCCTGCAATGACAGGCCGTTGGAGGCTGGCAGGGTGCCGTGGCCCAGGCCGATCACTTCAAGCTGATAATGCTCTTCGGGCGGCAGAAAACGGTTGGCCTCGCAGAACACATCCATGGGGCCGGTCACGTCCAGTGACTGGACGCCGGGGAAGATCAGGATGGCGACGGTTTTGCCCATAAATAGAGACACCCTTTTCTAACTGAATAAAGGCAAAACTCTGTGGGAGCGGGCTTGCTCGCGAATGCGGTTGTTCAGTCAGTACATGCATTAACTGACATACCGCTTTCGCGAGCAAGCCCGCTCCCACATTTGATCTGCGCAGATTTCAAGAGACTAATCCGGCTGGCACGATGTGGCGCCACATTGGCCGACATCGCGCCCTCGCCGCGATAGCCCCTTCGCGGGTACGCGACCAGACTTCACTCATCGGCGCCACCCCCGGCGCTTTATTGAGGAGCACGACCATGAGCAACTCCATCGCCGGCATCCAGATCCCGGACAGCGCCTTGGCCAAAGCCACCACCGAATACATCCGCGACGTCGAGTCCGACTTGCTTTACCACCACTCGCGCCGGGTGTTTCTGTTCGGTGCGTTGAGCGGTGAGCGCAAGCAGTTGGCCTACAACCCGGAGCTGCTTTACGTCGGCGCGATGTTCCACGACCTGGGCCTGGTCGAAGGCCATCGCAGTAACAACGAGCGTTTCGAAGTGGACGGCGCCAACGCGGCGGCCGCATTCCTCAAACCTTACGGGCTGAGCGATGACGATATCGAACAAGTCTGGCTGTCGATCGCCCTGCACACCACGCCGGGTGTACCGCAGCACTTGCGCCCGACCGTGGCGCTGGTGACCGCTGGTGTCGAGATGGATGTGCTGGGCATGGACTACGCCGCCTTTTCCAGCGTGCAGCGCGAGGCCGTGGTGCATGCGCATCCACGCGGCGAAGGGTTCAAGGAATGCATCATCTGCGCGTTTGCTGACGGCTTGCGCCATCGCCCGCAGACCACGTTTGGCAACGTGAAGACCGATGTGTTGGTGGATCAGGAGCCGGGGTTCAAGCCGATGAACTTTGTCGAGGTGATTCGCAAGTCGCCTTGGGCTGCATAGCTGACGTGAAAACCCAATCAAATGTGGGAGGGGGCTTGTTCCCGATTGCAGTCGGTCAGTCAATAGCTGCAGTGACTGGCGTTGCGCAATCGGGAGCAAGCCCCCTCCCACATGTTGAACCCGTTCCGGGGTTAGACCGGCGCAGGCGCCCGGCGCTTGTCCGGCTGCTGCCAGCCATCCGCTGCGGCTTCTTCAATCGCTTGCTGGATGGCTTTCTTGCGGTGCTCTTCGGCACGGCGGCTGAAGAACCACACCAGGAAGGTCACCAGTGACACCGCCAACAGAATCAGGCTGGCCACGGCGTTGATCTCGGGTTTAACCCCAAGACGTACCGCCGAGAACACTTCCATCGGCAACGTAGTCGAACCCGGCCCCGACACGAAGCTGGCCAGTACCAGGTCGTCCAGAGACAGCGCGAACGACATCATGCCGCCTGCCGCCAACGATGGCGCGATCATCGGGATGGTGATCAGGAAGAACACCTTCCATGGCCGCGCGCCCAGATCCATTGCCGCTTCTTCAATCGACAGGTCCAGCTCACGCAAGCGCGCCGACACCACTACCGCCACATACGCCGCACAGAACGTGGTGTGGGCGATCCAGATGGTGACAATGCCACGCTCCTGGGGCCAACCGATCATCTGCGCCATGGCCACGAACAGCAGCAACAGCGACAGACCGGTGATCACTTCGGGCATCACCAACGGTGCCGTCACCAGGCCGCCGAACAGCGTGCGGCCCTTGAACTGGCTGATACGGGTCAGCACAAACGCCGCCAGCGTACCCAGTGCCACCGCCGCAACGGCGGTGTAGCAGGCAATTTCCAGGGAGCGCGCCACCGAGCCCATCAACTGGGTGTTGTCCAACAGGCCCACGTACCACTTGATCGACCAACCGCCCCACACCGTCACCAGTTTGGATTCGTTGAACGAGTAGATCACCAGGATCAGCATCGGCAGGTAAATGAACAACAACCCCGCCACCAGCATGAAGCTTGAGAAACTGACGCGCTTCATATCTTGCCCTCCATCTCTTTGGCTTGGCTGCGGTTGAACAGGATGATCGGCACGATCAGGATCGCCAGCATCACCACCGCCAGGGCAGACGCCACCGGCCAGTCACGGTTGTTGAAGAATTCTTGCCACAACACTTTACCGATCATCAGGGTTTCCGGACCGCCGAGCAGTTCCGGGATCACGAACTCGCCCACCACCGGAATGAACACCAGCATGCAGCCGGCGATGATGCCGTTCTTGGACAGCGGCACAGTGATTTTCCAGAAACTGTTGAAGGTGCTCGAACCCAGGTCGGACGCAGCTTCCAGCAGGCTCTGGTCGTGTTTGACCAGGTTGGCGTACAGCGGCAGGATCATGAACGGCAGGTACGAATAGACCACGCCGATGTACACCGCGATGTTGGTGTTGAGGATCTGCAGCGGCTCGTTGATCAAGCCGATGGACATCAGGAAGCTATTGAGCAAGCCGTTATTGCTGAGGATACCCATCCACGCATACACGCGGATCAGGATCGCGGTCCAGGTCGGCATCATGATCAGCAGCACCAGTACGGTCTGCATTTCTTTGCGCGCGCTGGCAATCGCGTAGGCCATCGGATAGCCGATCAACAGGCACAGAAGCGTGCTGAAAAACGCCATCTTCAGCGAGCCCAGGTACGCGGCGATGTACAACTCGTCGTCGCCGAGCATCGCGTAGTTGCCGAGGTTGAGCACCAACTGCAGCTTTTGCTCAACGAAGGTGTAGATCTCGGTGTAAGGCGGGATCGCCACGTCGGCTTCGGCAAAGCTGATCTTCAAGACGATGAAGAACGGCAGCGCGAAAAACAGGAACAGCCAGAGGAAAGGAATCCCGATGACCACATGCCGGCCACCGGGCGTTATTCGTTGCAGCTGGCGTTTGAACTTCTTCATATTCATGAGCGAAGTACCACGCCGCTGTCGTCTTCCCACCACACGTAGACCTGGTCACCCCAGGTTGGGCGCTGGCCACGGCGTTCGGCGTTGGCGACGAAGGACTGCACCAGCTTGCCGCTCGGCAGTTCCACGTAGAACACCGAGTGGCCGCCCAGGTAGGCGATGTCATGCACTTTGCCGCTGGACCAGTTGTGCTCGCAGGTCGGCATTTCGGTGGTGACCAACAGCTTTTCCGGGCGGATGGCGTAGGTCACCGACTTGTCTTCCACTGCCGTGGCAATGCCGTAGCCCACGTAGATGTCGCGGTCCAGGTCCGGGCACTTGAGTACCGCGTGGCCTTCGGCGTCGTCCACCACCTGGGTGTCGAAAATGTTCACGTTGCCGATGAACTCACACACCAGACGGCTGGTAGGCGTTTCGTAGATGTCGATCGGGCTGCCGATCTGGGCGATCCAGCCCAGGTGCATGATCGCGATGCGTTCGGCCATGGTCATGGCCTCTTCCTGGTCGTGGGTCACCATCACGCAGGTCACGCCCACGCGCTCGATGATCTCCACCAGTTCCAGTTGCATCTGCGAACGCAGCTTCTTGTCGAGGGCGCCCATCGGCTCGTCGAGCAGCAGCAGTTTCGGGCGTTTGGCCAGGGAGCGCGCAAGTGCCACACGCTGACGTTGACCGCCAGACAGTTGGTGCGGCTTGCGCTTGGCGTACTGGCTCATCTGCACCAGCTTGAGCATCTCGGCCACGCGCGCATCGACTTCAGCCTTGGGGATCTTGTCCTGTTGCAGGCCGAACGCGATGTTCTGCGCCACGGTCATGTGCGGGAACAAGGCGTAGGACTGGAACATCATGTTGATCGGCCGCTCGTAGGGCGGCATATCGGTGATGTCCACACCATCGAGGTAGATGCGACCTTCCGTTGGGCGCTCGAAGCCTGCGAGCATGCGCAGCAAGGTGGATTTGCCCGATCCCGATCCGCCGAGCAAGGCGAAGATCTCGCCTTTCTTGATTTCCAGGGACACATCGTCCACGGCAATCGTCTCGTCGAACTTCTTCGTGACCCGGTCGATTTTGACCAGCACCTTTTTCGGTGTCTGGTCGCCCTCGAGGGCTTTCTTATAGGCGCCGGAGGCAACTGCCATTTACGAAACTCCCAACAAAAAAGAGTGCAGTTCGCCCGAGGCAGGCGAACCCAGAATAGTTTGAGCCTTAAGCCTTACTTGCCCGTCTTGACCTTGGTCCAGCTACGGGTCATTAAACGTTGCACTTTCGGGGGTAGCTCGAAGTTGACGAAAGTCCGGTCGAGAACCGCCTGCGGTGGGTAAACCGCTGCGTCAGTGCGTATCGATTGCTTCATCAGTTTGTCCGCCCCTGGGTTAGGGTTGGCGTAACCGACGTAATCACTGACCTGAGCGATCACCTCAGGTTGCAGTAAATAGTTGATGAAGGCGTGAGCCTCTTTGACGTTCTTCGCATCCTTGGGGATCGCCAGCACGTCAAACCAGAGGTTGCCGCCTTCTTTCGGAATCGCGTAGGCGATGTTCACGCCTTTGCCGGCCTCGCTTGCGCGAGCCTTGGCCTGGAACACATCACCGGAGAAACCGGCCGCCACGCAGATGTTGCCGTTGGCCAGGTCCGAGATGTATTTGGAAGAATGGAAATAGGTCACGTAGGGCCGCACTTTGAGCAGCTTCTCTTCGGCCTTCTTGTAGTCTTCGGGGTTGGTACTGTTCGGGTTCAGGCCCATGTAGTTGAGCACCGCCGGCAGCATTTCATCCGCCGAGTCCATGAACGAGACCCCGCACGTGGCGAGCTTCTTCATGTTTTCCGGCTCGAACAGCACGGCCCAGGAGTCGATATGGTCGACGCCCAGCACTTCTTTGACTTTGTCGACGTTGTAACCAATGCCGTTGGTGCCCCACAGATACGGCACGGCGTATTGGTTACCCGGGTCGTTCTTTTCCAGACGCTTGAGCAGCGCCGGGTCCAGATTGGAATAGTTAGTCAGCAACGACTTGTCGAGCTTCTGAAACGCCCCGGCTTTGATTTGCTTGCCAAGGAAGTGGTTGGACGGCACGACCACGTCGTAACCGGTACGCCCGGCGAGCAACTTGCCTTCCAGGGTTTCATTGGAGTCAAACACGTCATACACCGGCTTGATGCCGCTGGCCTTTTCGAAGTTGGCCAGGGTGTCGGCGCCGATGTAGTCCGACCAGTTATAAACATGCACAGTCGGCGCGGCCTGCACGCTGACAGCCAGCGTGATACCTGCACCCACCAGCAAGGCTTTGCGAAATAAAGAAATTGGCAAGTGGAGGTCCTCTTAAATAGTTGGGCCCAAAGTTGTTGCTCGGCAACAAAACCGGCGCGCAACTTACCCTCGATAAACCGATCCGGCAAAGCTTTCTATCATTTAATGTGTGGGAGCGGCGGTTCGCCGCCCCCACGGTTCAAAGGCTTATTTGCCCGATTTGATTTTGGTCCAGCTGCGCGTCATTTCACGCTGAGTAGCCGCCGGCAAGTCAGCAATGGCGTAGAGCTTGGCCTGCACATCCGCAGGCGGGTAAATGCCCGGGTCGCTGGTGATGTCTTTGTCGACCAGTGCGGTGGCTTTCTCGTTACCGTTCGGGAAACGGACGCTATTGGTGATAGCGGCCATAACTTCCGGCTTGAGCAGGTAGTTCATGAACTTGTAGGCAGCATCGACGTTTTCGGCATCTTTAGGGATGGCGACCATGTCATAGAAGCTGCCGGCGCCTTCTTTCGGAATGTCGTAGGCAACCTTGACCTTGCCACCGGCTTCAGCCGCGCGGGACTTGGCCTGCTGGATGTCACCCGAGTACCCCACGGCCACGCAGATGTTGCCGTTGGCCAGGTCGGAGATGTACTTGGACGAGTGGAAGTAGCCGATCGATGGGCGCAGCTTGAGGAACAGGTCCTCGGCTTGCTTGAGGTCAGCTTTCTTCTGGGTGTCGGTCGGCAGGCCGAGGTAATGCAGCGCCACCGGCAGCATTTCGGTTGGCGAGTCGAGGAAGCTCACGCCGCAGCTTTTCAGCTTGGCGATGTTTTCCGGCTTCATGAGCACGTCCCACGAGTCGATCTTGTCCACGCCCAGCGCAGCCTTGACCTTCTCCGGGTTGTAACCGATGCCGATCGAACCCCACATGTACGGGAACGCGTGCTTGTTGTCCGGGTCGCTGACCGACACGGCTTTAAGCAGGGATTTGTTCAGGTTGGCGTAGTTGGACAGCTTGGACTTGTCCAGCTCCTGATAGACACCGGCCTTGATCTGCTTGGCGAGGAAGTTGTTCGACGGAACGACGATGTCGTAACCGGACTTGCCTGCCAGCAACTTGGCTTCCAGGGTCTCGTTGCTGTCAAAAACGTCGTACACCACTTTAATGCCCGACTCTTTTTCAAAGTTGGCGATGGTGTCCGGTGCAATGTAGTCGGACCAGTTGTAGACGTGCAGCACTTTATCGTCTGCCTGGGCCGCGCCCGCCATTGCGCCCATCAGGGACAACGCGAGGAGGGTCTTGCCAGCGTTCTTCAAACCTAATGCCTTCATTTGGTGATGCTCCAATTTTTCTTTTTTGGGCCACGTTCTTTAGTCGTCTTACGACCCTTCCAAAGGGCAACAAAACACGGCGACAGTCTGGCAAGTTCAGGGGCCGGCTTTCAACCAAAGCCCCCTTTATTACTGCGTTTTTGTCACTGCCCGCACGCAGCGCCCGAAGCCGCTGCGCACTGAGCCTAGCACTTAGCCTTGCAATGCCGCCAAAGTCAGGTCCAGGCACTGGCGAGCCTTGGTCACCAACTCGTCGATTTCCGCCTTGCTGATCACCAGCGGAGGCGAAATGATCATGGTGTCGCCCACGGCGCGCATGATCAGGCCATTCTCGAAGCAGAACGTGCGGCAGATCATGCCCACACCACGGCCTTCGTAACGTTTGCGCGTGGCCTTGTCCTGCACCAGCTCAATCGCCCCGAGCATGCCGACACCGCGAACCTCACCCACCAGCGGGTGATCAGCCAGTTCCCTCAGACGTTTCTGCAAATACGGTGCCGTTTCTTCGTGCACACGGTTAACGATTTTTTCATCGCGCAGAATCCGGATGTTTTCCAGGGCTACCGCTGCCGCCACCGGGTGACCGGAGTAGGTGAAGCCGTGGTTGAAATCACCGCCTTCATTGAGCACGGCAACCACGTCGTCGCGCACGATCAGGCCGCCCATCGGGATGTAACCCGAGGTCAGGCCCTTGGCGATGGTCATCATGTGTGGCTTGAGGTCATAGAAGTCGCTACCGAACCACTCACCGGTACGGCCGAAACCGCAGATCACTTCATCGGCGACGAACAGGATGTCGTACTTGGCGAGGATTTCCTTGATGCGCGGCCAGTAGGTCTCTGGCGGTACGATCACGCCACCGGCCCCCTGGATCGGCTCGGCAATAAAGGCACCGACGTTGTCCACGCCCAGTTCGAGGATCTTCTCTTCCAGCTGGTTGGCGGCCCAGATCCCGAATTCTTCCGGGCTCATGTCGCCGCCTTCGCCATACCAGTACGGCTGGGCGATGTGGGTAATACCCGGGATCGGCAAGTCACCCTGTTCATGCATGTACGTCATGCCGCCCAGGCTGGCGCCGGCCACCGTGGAGCCGTGATAGCCATTCTTGCGGCTGATGATGATCTTCTTGTTCGGCTGGCCCTTGATCGCCCAGTAGTGGCGGACCATGCGCAACATGGTGTCGTTGCCTTCCGAGCCGGAGCCGGTAAAGAACACGTGGTTCATGCCGGCCGGTGCGATCTCGGAAATCACCTTGGCCAGTTCCAGCACCGGCGGGTGAGCGGTCTGGAAGAACAGGTTGTAGTACGGCAGCTCTTTCATCTGCTTGGCGGCGGCGTCAGCCAGTTCATCGCGACCGTAACCGATCGCCACGCACCACAGGCCGGCCATGCCGTCGAGGATCTTGTTGCCTTCGCTGTCCCACAGGTAAACGCCGTGGGCTTTGGTGATAATCCGTGGGCCTTTCACTTTCAATTGCTTGAAATCGCTGAACGGCGCCAGGTGGTGATCATTGCTCAAGGCTTGCCATTCACGGGTTTGCGGGTTGTTGCTGGACATACCAATCTCCTAGACTTTTCAGGTGAGGGCGCGCCAATCCTGAGGCGCGCCCGACGCATCAGACGGCGAAGAGCAGGAATTCCCGCTCCCACGAACTGATCACGCGCTTGAAGTTTTCATGCTCGGCCCGCTTGACCGCGACGTAGCCTGTGATGAATTTTTGACCCAGATATTTTTCGATGGTCTTGCTGTTTTCCATACGCTCAAGGGCGTCTTCGATGGTCAGCGGCAGGCGCAGGTTGCGGCGCTCATATCCGCGGCCCACCACCGGCGCGCTTGGGTTATGACCTTCGACCATACCGATGTAGCCGCACAGCAGGCTGGCGGCAATCGCCAGGTACGGATTGGCGTCGGCGCCCGGCAGGCGGTTTTCGACGCGACGGTTCTGCGGGCCGGCATCCGGTACGCGCAGGCCGACGGTGCGGTTTTCTTCGCCCCATTCCACGTTCACCGGCGCCGAGGTGTCGGGCAGGAAGCGGCGGAACGAGTTCACGTTGGGGGCAAACAGCGGCAGCAATTCAGGGATGAATTTCTGCAGGCCACCGATGTGGTTGAGGAACAGCTGGCTCATGGTCCCGTCTTCATTAGAGAAGACGTTCTTGCCGGTGGCGATGTCGATGATGCTCTGGTGCAGGTGCATCGCGCTGCCGGGCTCGCCGGTCATGGGCTTGGCCATGAAGGTGGCGGCCACGTTGTGCTTGAGTGCGGCCTCGCGCATGGTGCGCTTGAACACCAGGATCTGGTCGGCCAGGGACAGCGCATCACCATGACGGAAGTTGATTTCCATCTGCGCGGTGCCGTCTTCATGGATCAGGGTATCGAGGTCCAGCTCCTGGAGTTCACACCAGTCGTAGACGTCTTCGAACAACGGGTCGAACTCGTTGGCCGCTTCTATAGAGAAGGACTGGCGACCGGTCTCCGGGCGCCCGGAACGGCCGATCGGCGGTTGCAGCGGGAAGTCCGGGTCTTCGCAGCGTTTGGTCAGGTAGAACTCCATCTCCGGCGCCACAATGGGCTGCCAGCCTCGGTCGGCGTAGAGCTGGAGGACTTTCTTGAGCACGTTGCGCGGCGACAGCTCGATCGGGTTGCCTTGCTTGTCGTAGGTGTCGTGAATCACCTGGGCGGTAGGCTCGATGGCCCAGGGCACCAGGAATACGGCGTTCTGGTCGGGGCGGCAGATCATGTCGATGTCGGCCGGGTCGAGCAATTCGTAATAGATGTCGTCTTCGACATAGTCGCCGGTCACGGTCTGCAACAGAACGCTCTCGGGCAGGCGCATGCCTTTTTCGGCGATGAACTTGTTGGTCGGCGAGATCTTGCCCCGGGTGATACCGGTGAGGTCGCCAATCATGCATTCGACTTCTGTGATCTTGTGGTCTTTCAACCAATCGGTGAGCTGGTCGAGGTTGTTACTCATAAATGCCTCTGGGCTGTGTTTCCTGACATCCATTAAAGGTCAGGCGTTGTTTGACGCAGCATCCGCGTCGCGTTGCATCGCCCGCTTTCGACAGGCCGAGCCAAAGGCCTGGAAGATCGCGAGGTAGTGCGGGTTAGAGCTTACCTGCCATTCGGGGTGCCATTGCACTCCTAAAGCAAAAGCCTTGCCCGCGGTGTAAGAAAAAGCTTCGATCAACCCATCCGGCGCAGTGGCTTCGACCTGCAGCCCCGGCGCCAGGCGATCGACACCTTGGCCGTGAATCGAGTTGACCTGAATGGTCTGCGGCAACCCCAGGCTTGCCAAGACGCCATTCGGGGCGATCGCGACGCTGTGCGCCGGGCCGTACTGAATTTCAACCGGCTGGGTGTCGTCTTCGCGGTGATCCATCATGCCCGGCACTTCATGAACCTTCTGGTGCAGGCTGCCGCCCAACGCCACGTTCATTTCCTGGAACCCACGGCAGATGCCCAGCACCGGCACGCCTGCCGCAATCGCGGCACGCAGCAACGGCAGCGTGGTCTGGTCCCGTGCAGAATCATGAGCAGTCCCGGGCGTGCTGGCCGGACCGTCGTAGAGAAAAGGTTCGATATTGGAGGGGGAGCCGGTAAACAGGATGCCATCCAGGCCGTCAAGAATATTGGCCGGTTCGAGCAGATCGCCCAAGGATGGAATGATCAATGGCAAGCCCTTGGCAGCGGTGGCCACTGCACGGACGTATTTGTCGCCACTGATGTGATAAGCATGCAGACCGACCTGTTTGGAGCAGGCGGTGACGCCGATTAACGGCAGGCGAGACATGAAGCACCCCGGTATTATTGCTGTTATGGGTTTGAATCGAGCTTAGCCTTGTTCATTTTTTTACACAACACCCCCGTAAAAAATACAACACGGCCCGCTCAAGCCTGCTAGTCCCAAGGCCATCAAACCCAAAAAACCGCCCCAAAAAGCCCCAAAAAAGGCCTGGAGGCGCTTTTTTAGGGCAAAAAAGGCCTCGCTTGACTTCGGCTAGCCGTTCGGGTTGACTGAAACCAGAAAAGATCAATGATTGATATTTTTAACAACAAAGGTGTTGCATCATGTCGGTACCCCCGCGTGCCGTTCAGCTTAACGAAGCGAACGCGTTCCTTAAGGATCATCCTGAGGTTCTGTACGTAGACCTTCTAATTGCGGATATGAATGGTGTGGTGCGCGGCAAGCGCATCGAACGCACCAGCCTCCACAAGGTTTACGAGAAGGGCATTAACCTGCCTGCCTCTTTATTTGCCCTGGATATCAACGGCTCGACGGTGGAAAGCACTGGCCTGGGTCTGGACATCGGTGATGCTGACCGAATCTGTTATCCGATCCCTGACACCCTGTGCAATGAGCCGTGGCAAAAGCGCCCAACCGCGCAACTGCTGATGACCATGCACGAACTTGAAGGTGAACCTTTCTTCGCCGATCCTCGCGAAGTGCTCCGCCAAGTTGTCAGCAAGTTTGACGACCTCGGTTTGACCATCTGCGCAGCCTTCGAGCTTGAGTTCTACCTGATCGACCAGGAGAACGTGAACGGCCGCCCACAACCGCCCCGCTCGCCGATCTCCGGCAAACGCCCGCACTCGACTCAGGTCTACCTGATCGACGACCTCGACGAATACGTCGACTGCCTCCAGGACATTCTGGAAGGTGCCAAAGAGCAAGGCATCCCGGCTGACGCGATCGTCAAGGAAAGTGCCCCGGCGCAGTTCGAAGTGAACCTGCACCACGTGGCCGACCCGATCAAGGCTTGCGATTACGCAGTACTGCTCAAGCGCCTGATCAAGAACATCGCCTACGACCATGAGATGGACACCACCTTCATGGCCAAGCCTTACCCAGGCCAGGCGGGCAATGGTTTGCACGTACACATTTCGATCCTGGACAAGGAAGGCAAGAACATCTTTGCCAGCGAGGATCCCGAGCAGAACGCCGCATTGCGTCACGCGATCGGCGGTGTGCTGGAGACCCTACCCGCCCAAATGGCGTTCCTGTGCCCCAACGTCAACTCCTACCGTCGTTTCGGCGCACAGTTCTACGTGCCGAACTCGCCGTGCTGGGGCCTGGACAACCGGACTGTGGCGATTCGCGTACCGACCGGCTCCTCGGATGCCGTCCGTATCGAACACCGCGTGGCCGGTGCCGACGCCAACCCTTACCTGCTGATGGCTTCGGTCCTGGCAGGTGTGCACCACGGTCTGACCAACAAGATCGAACCGGGCGCACCCGTGGAAGGCAACAGCTACGAGCAAAACGAACAGAGCCTGCCGAACAACCTGCGCGATGCCTTGCGCGAGTTGGACGACAGCGAGGTGATGGCCAAGTACATCGATCCTAAATACATCGATATCTTCGTCGCCTGTAAGGAAAGTGAGCTGGAAGAGTTCGAACACTCCATCTCCGACCTTGAGTACAACTGGTACCTGCATACTGTGTAAGCAGTGGTTGCACTGAAAAACGCCTCCGGCCTTTGGTCTGTGGCGTTTTTTTATGGGTTTCTTCCGGTGGACCGAGTCGGCCTCATCGGGAGCAAGCCACCTCCCACACTTGACTGCATTGCAAGGTTGGAACTCAGTCAACTGTGGGAGGGGTGCTCGCGATGGCGCCTTGGCAGACAACACCGGTTCCTGCTCATACAATGCCCGCTGCCTTGTAGGAGACTTCCATGACCACCCGCCCCGCCGCCCCTCGCAAACCCCGCGCCCGCAGCCAGGCCCGGATCGACGCGATCCTCGACGCCGCCCGCACCTTGCTGGCGACCGAAGGCGTGGCCAGTTTGTCGATCTACAGCGTGGCGGAACGGGCACAGATTCCACCGTCGTCGGTGTATCACTTTTTCGCCAGCGTGCCGGCGCTCCTCGAAGCGTTGACCGCCGATGTGCATGCAGCCTTTCGTGCAGCCATTCAGGCACCTATCGAGCACGCGTCACTCAAGCACTGGCGCGACCTGTCCTGCATCGTCGAACAGCGCATGCTCACGGTCTACGAGCACGACGCCGCCGCACGCCAGCTGATCCTCGCTCAGCATGGGCTCACCGAAGTGACCCAGGCCGACCGCCAGCATGATCTGGAATTGGGGGACTTGATGCTGGCCGTGTTCAACCGCCACTTCGAAGTGCCGACGCTGCCTGAGGATGTGGATGTGTTCGCGTTGGCGCTGGAGCTGAGCGACCGCGTCTATGCGCGCTCGGTGCATCAGCATGGGCAGATTACGCCGCGCATGGCTGAGGAAGGCATGCGGGTATTTGATGCGTATGTGGGGCTTTATTTGCCGGCATATCTGCCCAAGCGCCAAGTATTGGGTTGACTGCGCCGGCCTCTTCGCGAGCAAGCCCGCGCCCACATTTGAAGGCATTCCACTGTTGGAACTCGGTCAAATGTGGCCGCGGGCTTGTTCGCGAATGCGGCCTTAAAAGCACCGCACATCCCGATCACAACTTGGCGATCGACACCTCGGTGGACTTAACGAAGGCAATCACTTCGCTGCCAATCACCAACTCCAGCTCTTTGACCGAACGGGTAGTGATCACAGACGTCACGATACCGGACGCCGTCTGCACGTCGATTTCCGACAGCACGTCACCTTCGACGATTTCCTTGATGGTGCCTTTGAACTGGTTACGCACGTTGATGGCTTTAATAGTCATGGTGTACTTCCTTCGAGGGACAAGTGAGTTATTGAGCCCAACGCAATTGCGTCGGCAGCGGTGAAACAGGTTCGGGCTCCGGTGGCGTGCCGGGCAGCGACAGCACACGGTTAAGCACTTCGGCTTCCAGCGCAGCCAGGCGATGCGAGCCTCGGGCGCGGGGGCGCGGCAGATCGACAATCAGGTCCAGGCCGATTTCGCCGTCTTCGATCAGGATGACCCGGTCGGCAATCGCCACGGCCTCGCTGACGTCGTGGGTCACCAGCAACACGGTGAAGCCGTGCTTCTGCCAGAGGTTTTCGATCAGTTGCTGCATCTCGATGCGGGTCAGGGCGTCCAGGGCGCCCAGGGGTTCATCGAGGAGCAGCAGGCGCGGTTGGTGAATCAGCGCACGCGCCAAGGCCACCCGTTGCTTCTGGCCACCGGACAAGGCCGCCGGCCACTCATTGGCACGCTCCGCCAGGCCGACCGCCTCCAGCGCCTCCAGCGCTTTGGGGCGCCAGTTACCGTTGAGACCCAGGCCCACGTTGTCGATGATCTTTTTCCACGGCAGCAGGCGCGCCTCCTGGAACATCAACCGCGTGTCTTCAATCGCTTCGCTCAGCGCTGCGGAGCCGGCCAACAGCTCGCCGCCGCTGGCTTTGTCGAGGCCGGCCAGCAAGCGCAGCAAGGTACTTTTGCCGCAGCCACTGCGCCCGACCACGGCCACAAACTGCCCAGCGGGGATGTGCAGGTCGATGTCCTTAAGGACTTCGCGCGTACCAAAGGCCTTGCGCAATTTGCGCACCGCCAGCGGGATACCCTTGAGCAGGCGCGGAGGTTGTTGAGCGGTCATGCCGCACCTCCTTTGTTCACTTGGTAAGCCGGGTGCCAGCGCAGCCACACACGTTCCAGACCGCGCGCAGCCAAGTCGGCGAGTTTGCCGAGGATGGCGTACATGACGATGGCCAATACCACCACGTCGGTTTGCAGGAATTCACGGGCATTCATCGCCAGGTAACCAATGCCGGAGCTGGCCGAGATGGTTTCCGCCACGATCAGCGTCAGCCACATAAAGCCCAGCGCAAAACGCACGCCGACCAGAATCGAAGGCAACGCGCCCGGCAGGATCACCTGACGGAACAGGCTGAAGCCGGACAAGCCGTAGCTGCGCGCCATTTCCACCAACGCCGGGTCGACGTTGCGAATGCCGTGGTAGGTATTCAGGTAAATCGGGAACAACGTGCCAAGGGCGACCAGGAAAATCTTCGCGGTCTCGTCAATCCCGAACCACAGGATCACCAGCGGAATCAGCGCCAGGTGGGGCACGTTGCGGATCATCTGTACCGAGCTGTCCAACAGGCGCTCGCCCCATTTCGACAGGCCGGTGATAAAGCCCAGGGCCAGGCCGATGCTGCCACCGATCACAAAGCCCAGGCCGGCACGCCAGCCGCTGATGGCCAGGTGCGTCCAGATTTCGCCGCTGCGCACCAGGTTAACCCCGGCTTCGATGACCGCACTCGGCGCCGGCAGAATGCGTGTCGACAACCAACCCGCCGACACCGACAACTGCCACACCGCGAGCAATAAGACCGGTAGCACCCAAGGCGCGACACGATGGCTTAATTTTTCAACGTTCATGACGGCGCCTCAGCTCTGCGACGCAGCTTTGGGAAGGATGTCGTTGGCGACCATCTCGCCGAACGGGCTGACGTAACCGGCACTTTTCGGCAACGCGGGACGTTCGATGTCCAGGTGCGGAAACAGCAGCTCAGCCACGCGGTACGACTCTTCCAGGTGTGGATAACCGGAGAAGATGAAGGTATCGATGCCCAGCGCAGCGTACTCATTGACGCGTGCCGCCACGGTGGGGCCATCACCTACCAGCGCCGTACCGGCACCACCGCGTACCAGGCCGACACCGGCCCACAGGTTGGGGCTGACTTCGAGGTTGTCACGGTTGCCGCCGTGCAAGGCCGCCATGCGTTGCTGGCCGACGGAGTCGAAGCGCGCCAGGGACGCCTGGGCACGGGCGATGGTCTCGTCGTCCAGGTGGGAGATCAGTTTGTCGGCGGCTTTCCACGCCTCATCGTTGGTTTCCCGCACGATCACATGCAGACGGATGCCGAAACGCACCGTGCGCCCCAGTTTCGCGGCCTTGGCCCGCACCTGTTCAATTTTTTCCGCGACCGCGGCCGGAGGCTCGCCCCAGGTCAGCACCATTTCCACTTGTTCAGCGGCCAGGTCCTGGGCGGCTTCGGAGGAGCCGCCGAAGTACAGCGGCGGACGCGGCTGCTGGATCGGCGGGTAGAGCAATTTGGCGCCTTTGACGCTGATGTGTTCGCCGTCGTAATCCACGGTTTCACCTTCCAGCACACGACGCCAGATGCGGGTGAACTCCACGGAGGCCTGATAGCGCTCTTCGTGGCTGAGGAACAAACCGTCGCCGGCCAGCTCTTCCGGATCACCGCCGGTCACCAGGTTAAACAGCGCACGGCCACCGGACAGGCGGTCCAGGGTCGCCGCCTGACGCGCAGCCACCGTCGGGGAAATGATCCCGGGGCGCAGGGCGACGAGGAATTTCAGACGCTGGGTCACCGGGATCAGCGAGGCGGCCACCAGCCACGAGTCTTCGCAGGAGCGGCCGGTCGGGATCAACACCCCGCCGAAACCCAGGCGGTCGGCCGCCTGTGCCACTTGTTGCAGGTAACCGTGGTCAACGGCGCGAGCGCCTTCGGCGGTACCCAGGTAATGGCCGTCGCCGTGGGTAGGCAGGAACCAGAAAATAGTGAGGCTCATGGAGTTGTCTCCTGAAGAAGTCGAATTACGGCGCTTTGGCAACGGCGGCGGGTGGCGTCCAGATCACGTCCTTGATGCTCAAGGGTTTGGGGATCAATTTGAGCTGGTAGAAGCTGTCGGCGATTTTCTGCTGGGCGGCGACCACTTCCGGGGTCAGGAACAGCGCGCCGTAGCCTTGGCGCTTCACCGAGGTCAGGGTGATGTCAGCCGGTAGGCCGAGCAGCGGTGCGACTTGTTCCGTGACTTCCTGCGGGTTGGCTTTGGACCACTCACCTACCGCACGCACTTCTTCCACCAGCGCCTTGATCACATCCGGGTGCTGTGTGGCGTACGGTTTGGTGGCCAGGTAGAACTGGTGGTTGTCGGCGATGCCGGTGCCATCACGCAGGGTGCGCGCTTGCAGTTGTTTTTCGGCGGCGGCCTGGTACGGGTCCCAGATCACCCAGGCGTCGACGCTGCCACGCTCGAACGCGGCGCGGGCATCGGCGGGCGGCAGGAACACGGTGTGCACGTCGGTGTATTTCAGGCCGGCATCCTCCAGGGCGCGTACCAGCAGGTAGTGCACGTTGGAGCCTTTGTTGAGCACGATTTTCTTACCCTTGAGCTCGGCCACGGAGTTGATCGTCGAGTCTTTGGGCACCAGGATCGCTTCACTGGTCGGCGCAGGCGGTTCGTAGGCGACATAAAGCAGATCGGCGCCGGCTGCCTGGGCGAAGACCGGCGGGGTTTCGCCGGTGACGCCGAAGTCGATGGAACCGACGTTCAGGCCTTCGAGCAGTTGCGGGCCACCGGGGAATTCCGTCCACTGCACCTGCACGCCTTGGGCGGCCAGGCGTTTTTCCAGCGTGCCCTTGGCTTTGAGCAACACCAGGGTGCCGTACTTTTGATAACCGATCCGCAGGGTTTCGGCGGCGTGGGCTTGAACCATGGCGCCGAAGGACACAGCCGCAGCAAACAGTGCGACCAGACCACGACGCAAGATGACAGTGCGCATGGCGCTCTCTCCAAAAAATGCGATTGGGGGGTTGGCTGCACCTGCTTGGCCGTTGGCGGCTGAGTAAGGTGAGTACTACAAAATCCGGTAAGGCTTAAATGCTCCAGCGAGCACTCAACAAACGGTCATTCAACACATTGGGATCAAGGGGTTTCGGGCGACGGGCCATGGCGCTGTAGAGCGTCTCCAGGGCCTCGTGCAAACGCTGTTCAAGCACCGGCACCAGTTGCGCCTGGGCACTGCCCTCGCCGTAAGCGATCTGGCTGTCTTCGGCAAAGATGCCGTGGAGCAGCTCCTGGGCTTTGAGGGCCGACAACACCGGCTTCAAGGCGTAGTCCACTGCCAGCATGTGGGCGATGCTGCCGCCGGTGGCCATCGGCAAGACGATCTTGTGGGCCAGGGCGCGCTCAGGCAGCAGATCGAGCACGGTTTTCAACGCACCCGAGAACGAGGCCTTGTAGACCGGCGTGGCGATGACCAGGCCGTCGGCGTTGGCGACTTGCTGCAACAGGTCGATGACTTTGGGACTGTCGAAGCGGGCGTGCAGCAAGTCTTCGGCCGGGAAGTCCCGTATCTGATAACTCACCACTTCCACGCCTTTGTCTTGCAGCCACTGACGGGTTTTTTCCAGCAAGACCCCGGAGCGGGAACGCTGGCTGGGACTGCCTCCAAGTGTTACGACCAGCATGCAGGTATTCCTTGAGCAAGTGTCGGCGGTTCGCTGTGTGCGGTGGCGCCAAGATGGGACAGACCATATCAGCTGATTTATATATCTATAAATCTTATTTTTTCATTTGTTTATTCCCTAAAAATATATGAGATTTATGAATCTTCAGACGAAAAAAAAGGCCGTCGAAACGGCCTGAAAACCCCTGCTGTGTGAGACGGTCTACAACTTGAAACCTGTGTCCATTTGAAGTCTGCTATCGCGGGCAAGCCCGGCTCCCACAGCTGACCGCATTCCCCTGTGGGAGCGGGCTTGCCCGCGATAGCGGTTTCAGCCTCAGCGATTAGGCTGTGGGGTCAGCCGCAGATACGGCTTCACCGCGCGATAGCCTTTGGGAAAGCGTTGCTTGATTTCTTCCTCGTCCTTGAGCGACGGCACAATCACCACGTCATCGCCGTCCTGCCAATTGGCGGGCGTGGCGACCTTGTGGCTGTCGGTCAGCTGCAGCGAGTCGATAACCCGCAGGATTTCGTGGAAGTTGCGGCCGGTGCTGGCCGGGTAGGTAATCGTCAGGCGAATCTTCTTGTTCGGGTCGATCACGAACAAGGAGCGCACGGTGAGGGTGTCACTGGCATTCGGGTGGATCAGGTCGTACAGGTCCGACACCGTGCGATCGGCATCCGCCAGGATCGGGAAGTTAACGACCGTGTTCTGGGTTTCGTTGATGTCTTCGATCCACTTGTGGTGCGAGTCCACCGGGTCTACCGACAGCGCAATCGCCTTGACGCCGCGCTTGGCGAATTCGTCCTTGAGCTTGGCGGTAAAGCCCAACTCGGTGGTGCACACCGGAGTGAAGTCCGCCGGATGGGAAAACAGCACGCCCCAGCTATCGCCCAGCCATTCATGGAAGCGAATCTTGCCGGCGCTGGAATCCTGTTCGAAGTCGGGGGCGATGTCGCCCAATCTTAGGCTCATGGTGTGGCTCCTGGTGAGTGCTTATGGAGCCTACTGTGCATGGGTTATAGATTATTTAAAAAGAATAAATATCGCTTTATTTAGACGATAAACGAATATTAAAAATCAATTCATTGGACGCGGGAAACGCTGAGGATCAACATCCAACACAAGGTTCGAGAAGGCCTTGAGACGCTGTACCAAGAGGGGTTTCAGGAAGGGCTTGCGGGGGTTGAGCCCGACTTGAAAAGAAAGACACCTTGCCCGGCATTGCGCCGGGCAAGGTTTACAGTCTTACAACAGCTTCACGCTACTAGAACAGTGGCAGCGAGTAGCTGACGATCAAACGGTTTTCGTCCTGGGAACGGGTGTTCGCCAGATCGGTACGCCACATAGCGTTTTTCCAGGCAACGCCGAGGTTTTTCAGCGGGCCTTCTGGAATCACGTAGGCAACGGTGATGTCGCGTTCCCACTCGGACTGACCGGTGGTTTCAGCACGACCGGCGTTGTTGGCGATGGTGTCGATGTCGCTACCTTTGAGGTACACAACACCGGCCGTCAGGCCTGGCAGGCCAACCTTGGCGAAATCGTAAGCGTAACGTGCTTGCCAGGTACGCTCGCCTGCGCGGGCGAACTTCTGGATTTGCATGTCGGTAGTCAGGTACGCCGACGAACCGTCACCTTGGTTCAGCCACGGGAAATCGCTGCTGCCGTTGCTGACCTGGTAACCACCACCAAACGTGTGACCTGCAACGGTGTACAGGAACAGGCCGCTGTACAGGTTGTTGTCAACCTTACCCTTGCCGGCGTTGAAGGTGTTGTAGTTGCCGGTGGTGTAATAGGCAGGCGTGTTACCGTTCAGACCGTCGTCGGTGCTGTGGAAGTAACGCAAGTCAGACTTCAATACGCCCGGGCCGATCGACCAGTTGTGGGTCAGACCCAGGAAGTGTTGCTTGTAGAAGTCTTCCAGGTTGCCGTAGTAGTACTGGGCAGTCAGATCCTTGTTGATCTTGTAGTCACCACCTGCGTAGTAGAACTTATTGACGAACTTGCCGGCACTGTAGTTAGAGCTACCGTTGGCACCGCCCAGCGACAAGCCTTCGTTGTTGCTGGAGTTACGGCCCTTGGCATGCTCAATCTGACCACCAACCAAGGTCAAATCCTTGATGTCGTTGGTAGTGATCTGGCCACCTTGGAAGGTTTGCGGCAGCAGACGACCGTCGTTGGTCACGATAACTGGCAGCTTAGGCTGCAAAGTGCCCAGCTTCAGTTCGGTCTGGGAGACTTTGACCTTACCGGTCACGCCCAGGCTGGCGAAATCACTGACAGCCTTGTTGCCGTCGCTTGGGAACACAGTGCCGCCCGAAGAGGTGCCGCTGTAGTTGCCGTGGTTATCGCGGCTGGAGTCCAGACGCATGCCGTACAGGCCGATAGCGTCAACACCAAACTGAACGGTACCTTGGGTGTAACCCGAGATGAAACGCAGGTCGAAGCCTTGGCCCCATTCTGCGTTCTTGCTACGGCTGCTCGCCGTAGGCGCGCCGTCACGGTTGTCAGTGTTGATGTAGAAGTTACGCAGACCCAGAGTGGCCTTGCTGTCTTCGATGAAACCGGCAGCGCCTGCTTGCTGAGCGATTGCGCCCAGGGTCACAGCCAACGCCAATGTTGACTTCTTCATGTACCGCTCCTCTCATTTCTAATTTTTGTATTTCTTTGGTCCCGGATCTGACGCCCTGGATCCACAGATGCGCGATTAGCGCCAGATAGTGACTACCAAGTCAATCGTAACTTTGTATGTCTACTACCTTGGTCTAAACGCTGTTGATTTGGTCCCTGCAGGGTAATGAGTTTTTCATACACCCAAAAAGAATTGTTTCATTCTTTTTCATACGATTCAGGAATAAGGCTTTGCATGCAGCAAGCCGGTCAGCATAGACCAACCGCCCCATAAGCTAATTCCTAAATGGTATTTACCAGCCTTTTTTTAGATCGATTAGTGTTGCCGTACAGTTGCATACGTCACCCACGATCAAAAAGGCGACGCCATCATGGCCAAAGGCACATCCTCTCGTCAATTTGTTACAGTTTTTGTGTCACTAATAATTTCTTTTGGTGTCCAAGCGGCCGATTTAACCATCGGCTATCAAACCGGCATCGACCCCAGCAAAGTCGCCCAGGCCGATGGGCTCTACGAAAAGGCGATTGGCGAGAAGATTGCCTGGCGCCGATTCAACAGTGGGCCGCAAGTCGTCACGGCTATCGCATCCGGCGATGTACAAATCGGTAACCTGGGTTCCAGCCCTCTAGCAGCGGCGGCTTCACGCAATCTACCGATCGTAGCCTTTATGGTATCGGCGCAGATCAATGCTTCTGAAGCGCTGGTGGTGCGTAATGGCAGCGGCATCGACACACCAGAGGACCTGGTCGGCAAAACCATCGCCACCCCCTTCGTCTCAACCTCTCATTACAGCCTGCTCGGCGCGCTGAAGCATTGGGGCCTGGACGCCCAAAAAGTCAACGTGGTGAACCTGCAGCCCGCAGAGATTGCCGCCGCGTGGAAACGTGGCGATATCGACGGTGCGTTCGTGTGGTCGCCAGCCCTGGGCGAGATCCGCAAGACCGGAAAAACCCTGACAGATGCGGCCCAGGTGGGCCAGTGGGGAGCGCCGACATTCGAAGTGTGGGTGGCACGCAAGGATTTCGCGGAAAAACATCCTGACGTAGTGGCCAAGTTTGCCAAGGTCACGCTGGACTCTTTCGCCGACTATGCCGCCCATAAAAACGGCTGGACGGTAGACTCTGAACCGGTGCAGAAAATCGCCAAATTGACAGGTTCGAATGCCGTGGATATTCCTGAGCTCTTGGCCGGCACCACCTTCCCGGATGCCCAGGCGCAGCAAACCGAAGCCCTGCTTAAAGGGGGCACAGCGAAGGCGATTGGAGAGACAGCGACGTTTTTGCAGGAACAGGGGAAGATCGAAGCGGTGCTGCCGGATTACTCAGCGTACGTGACCGACAAGTTCATCAACCCGTAAGCCAACTCCTGCAGGAGCCAGCTTTTTATCAGGCAGGAAAATCGGCGTTAGAGGGCCTTCTCGAAAATCTTCGAATTACGCTGGTAGTTGTACAGCGAGGCTCGCGCCGAAGGCAGACGATCGACGCTGCTCGGTACAAAACCACGCTCACGGAACCAGTGGGCAGTACGCGTGGTGAGGACAAACAGCGTCTTCAACCCCTGCGCCCGGGCTCGGGTTTCGATGCGCTCCAGCAACACATCACCGCGCGCGCCGTGGCGGTATTCCGGGTTCACGGCCAGGCATGCCAACTCACCGGCGTCCGAGTCTGCGATTTGATACAGCGCCGCACAGGCGATGATCATGCCTTCGCGTTCGACCACACTGAACTGCTCGATCTCACGCTCCAGCACTTCGCGCGAACGCCGTACCAGAATGCCCTGCTCTTCCAGCGGGCTGATCAGGTCGAGCAAACCGCCGACATCTTCAATCGCCGCTTCGCGCACCAGTTCAAATTGCTCCTGGGCCACCAGCGTACCGCCGCCGTCCCGGGTAAACAGTTCGGTGAGCAATGCGCCGTCTTCGGCGTAGCTGACGATATGGCTGCGCCCTACGCCGCCACGGCAGGCTTCGGCGGCGGCGTCGAGCAGTTCAGCCTGATAGTTGTTGCCCAGGCGCTGCAGGTGCGCCGGCACTTGTTGCGGGCGCAGCTCACGAACCAGGAGACCGTGTTCATCGATCAGCCCCAGGTCGGCGCCAAACAGCAGCAGCTTGTCCGCCCCCAGGTCGATGGCGGCGCGGGTGGCAACGTCTTCGCAGGCCAGGTTGAAAATCTCCCCGGTGGGCGAGTAACCCAACGGCGACAGCAGTACGATGGAGCGCTCATCCAACAGACGGTTGATGCCCTTGCGGTCGACCCGGCGCACTTCGCCGGTGTGGTGGTAATCCACGCCTTCCAGCACACCGATCGGCCGCGCGGTGACCAGGTTGCCGCTGGCCACCCGCAGGCGCGAGCCTTGCATCGGCGACGAGGCCATGTCCATGGACAGGCGCGCTTCGATCGCAATACGCAGCTGGCCGACCGCGTCGATCACACACTCCAGCGTCGCGGCATCGGTGATGCGCAAGCCTTCGTGGTAAACCGGGGTCAGGCCGCGCGCTTCAAGGCGCGCTTCGATTTGTGGGCGCGAACCGTGGACCAGCACCAGCCGCACGCCCAGGCTGTGAAGCAGCACCAGGTCGTGAACGATATTGCCGAAGTTGGGATGTTCCACACCGTCGCCGGGCAGCATGACCACAAAGGTGCAGTCGCGGTGGGCGTTGATGTAAGGCGAAGCGTGACGAAGCCAATTGACGTATTCGGGCATAACACCTGGGCCTGTAATAAAAAGCAGCCAAAAAAGGATGAATCGTGAAAGCGCACAGCGGGCTGATGGTTATCGTCGGAACAGGCTTGGCGACACGCTCACTCTCCTTATGTACGAATGGGCTGGGGTTAATTTATGCAGGTTTGAGGCAGTAATGTTCGATCAGTTCTCGCAATAGACGCACTGTAGGCGTCAAGCGTGACATTTCGAGGTACTCACCTGGCTGGTGAGCGCAGGCAATATCGCCAGGGCCGAGCACCAGGGTTTCACAACCAAGGCGCTGAAGATAAGGCGCTTCGGTGCCGAACGCTACTGCTTCGGCACGATGACCGGTCAATCGCTCCGCCACCCGCACCAGCTCGGCGTCTTCGGCCTGCTCGAACGGCGGCACTTCGGGGAACAGCGGCGCGTAGTCGATCTTGACTTTGTGACGCTCGGCCAAGGGTTCGAGCTTCTGCCGGATAGCGTCGCGCAGTACTTGCGGGTCCATGCCCGGCAAGGGCCGCAGGTCGAATTCCAGGGAACATTGACCGCAAATGCGGTTGGGATTGTCACCACCGTGGATGCAGCCGAAGTTCATGGTCGGTTGCGGCACGCTGAATTGCGGGTTGCGGTACTCACGCTGCCAGGCCAGGCGCAAGCCACGCAGTTCGCCGATGGCGTCGTGCATGGCTTCAAGAGCGCTGTGGCCCAGGCTTGGGTCCGACGAATGGCCGCTTTGGCCCAAAATATCAATACGCTCCATCATCACGCCTTTGTGCAGGCGGATCGGCTTAAGCCCCGTCGGCTCACCGATCACCGCCGCGCGACCCAACGGGCGCCCCGCCTCGGCCAGCGCGCGAGCGCCGGACATGGAGCTTTCTTCGTCGCAGGTGGCGAGGATCAGCAACGGTTGCTTGAACGGCTGATCCAACAATGGCAACACCGCTTCAATGGCCAGTGCAAAAAAGCCCTTCATGTCGCAGCTGCCCAACCCCACCCAACGGCCGTCGACTTCCGTCAGTTTGAGCGGGTCGGTTTTCCACAGCGCAGCATCATAAGGAACGGTGTCGCTATGACCGGCCAGCACCAGGCCGCCAGGGCCGCTGCCAAAACTGGCGAGCAGGTTGAACTTGCCAGGGCTGACTTGCTGGATATCGATGGCAAAACCCAGGTCGCCCAGCCAACTGGCGAGCAGGTCGATCACCGGGCGGTTGGTCTGGTCGAGAGACGCTTGGGTGCAACTGACCGACGGCGCGGCAACCAACGCGGCGAATTGCTCTTTCATGGACGGTAACGGCATGCGCGGCCTCTCAACTTCCCGGATGAGCCCCACTATAGAACCATCTGCACGACACAATAAACCGTTGCGGCGCGTTGCCGGGCTCAGTCCTGTACACTGCACGACCTTGGCAGCCACTCTTTTCCCCGGCTGCGCTCCCGATCCTGGATTTTCCGGCCATGCAGAAAGAAACCGAAATCAAGCTCCGCGTCAGCCGCGAAACCCTCGCCGCGCTGCGTGAGCACCCGCTACTGAAAAAACGCAACAAAAGTGGCTGGGAACGCCGTGAGTTGATGAACCAGTATTTCGACACCCCCGAGCGCGACCTGGCCCAGGCCAAAGTCGCCCTGCGCCTGCGCAAGGACGGTGACGAAATCATCCAGACCCTCAAGACCCGTGGCCAAAGCGTCGCCGGTTTGTCGGAACGCAACGAGTTCAACTGGGACCTGCCCAAAGCCAAGCTCGACGTGAAGAAACTCGACGGCGAGTGCTGGCCCGAGCAACTGGCCGAGCTGGACAAAAAGACCCTGAAGCCGATTTTCACCACCGATTTCGTGCGTGAGCGCGCTGAAATCGCCTGGGGACGTGGCAAGACCAAGGTGGTCATCGAAGCCGCCCTGGACTTGGGCCATGTGGTCGTCGGCAAGCAGAAAGAAGAAATCTGCGAGCTGGAACTGGAACTGCGCGAAGGTGAACCGGCTGCCCTGCTGGAACTCGCCGCCGAACTGGCCGCCACCCTGGCACTGATGCCCTGCGATATCAGCAAAGCCGAGCGTGGTTACCGCTTGTACGACGCCAACAGCTACTCGCTGAGCCTGCCGGCGCCGCAGATCCAAGCCGAAATGCCGTTGGACGACGCTTTCGCCGCCATCATGTGGCACCTGCTGGGCAGCAGCCAGCGCCTGGCCGAACAATACCGTTTCAACGGCCACTGGCGCCTGCTGCAGGACTGGGTCGACAACCTCGGCGAACTGCGCGCCCTGATCGGCAGCCTCGGCCAGGCCGCTCCGCGTCAATCCACCAGTGAACTGCGCAGCGCGCTGGATGCGTTGCTGGAAGACTGGCGCCCGCTGGTCCAGGCCGGTGATGACGACGAAGACATTCGCAAAGCCGCACCGGAACAATTCGCTGAAGAGCTGCAAGACGTGCGCTGGGGCTTGTTCTCGCTGAACACCTCGCGCTGGCTGCTGGCACGCACCTGGACCACCGACCGCAACGTGCGTGGCAACCGCCAGGGCGCCGCGCAAATCACCAACTGGCTACCGCGCCTGCTGGCTGACGATGCCGTCGCCCTGCAACTGCCGCGCTATCAGCAGCAACCGGAAGACCTGGCCGAGCAACTGCCGCGTATCGAGCGCATCCAGGCCTGGCTGCATCACGCGCGCCACGTGGTGGATATTCCGGAACTGGACCGTTTGTACGGCGAGCTGAACAAGCTGGCGCTGCTGGCCAACCAGCCGATCACCGACGAGTCGCTGGATGCGCGCATGCATCAGGCGATTGCGGTGTATCAGAACCGTGCCTGGAAAACGTTGCTGCGCCTGTAAAACCGAGCAATTCGGTCAAATGTGGGAGCGGGCTTGCTCGCGAAAGCGGTGGATCAGTCAACTTCTTGGTGGCTGACACGCCGCATTCGCGAGCAAGCCCGCTCCCACACGGTCAGCGCAATACAGGCAGGCTGGTAGTGGACTTGATCTCGGATAAAGCCACGATCGAGTTGACCTCCTGAATCCCCGGCACCATCGACAGCTTCTCGAAGAAAAACCGCTCGTACGCCTCAATGTCCGAGGTGACGATGCGCAGCAGAAAATCCACCGCCCCCATCAGCACATAACACTCCAACACTTCCGGAAACCCACGGATCGCCTCGGTGAACTCGGTGAAGTTGGATCGGCCGTGGGCGTTGAGTTTTACCTCGGCAAAAATCTGCGTGTTGAGGCCGATTTTCTTGCGGTCGAGCAGCGTCACCTGACCGCGAATCACGCCTTCTTCCTTCAGCCGCTGAATACGCCGCCAGCACGGCGACTGCGACAGCCCCACCTGCTCGGCGATCTGCGCGCTGGACAGTGAGGCGTCCTCTTGCAGCAGGGCCAGGATACGGCGGTCGTAGACGTCCAACTCACTGTGCATAGAAATACCTTTAATAGCGCTTATATCGAATTGTTTTATTCAACAAATCGCAAATACGCCCCATCTTAGATAAGAAATCTCCCGCAGCGAATGTAAAAATTTCTTCAGTCGAATCTGGAGAATCAGCATGCACGCCGTCGAAACCACACCGCCCTCTGCCCGCGTCGATGCGTGGGCCGTCAACTGCGCCCATTGCCAGGCGCATTATCAGATCGTTGCCGAGGCCGAACCGGATGTGCTGTGCCGCGTGCTCAATTACTTCGCACTGCAGTTCCTGACGCCACAGCAGGTCAATGTGAACCGGGAGGACGACCTGCTGAACATCGACATCGTGATGGACGGTTTGAGCTGGCATCGGGCCCAGGTGATCGGTGAAAAAATTAGAAACCTGATCAGCGTGTGCTCGCTGGACGTGTGGCCGGCCGATTCCCTGCGGCCTCAGGCGGTGACGGCGGCCAGTCTGTAAAAGCCTGCAATACACACTGGGCGGTGGATGTTCAGCGACTGGCTAGCCTGGAATTACACCCGACACTGCCCAGGAAATGCCCATGCCCGCTGCCTTGCACGATCACCGATTGGAACTGCAGCAATTGCTGCCTGCGCTGGTCGAGCAAAAGCTGATTTCAGCGGAGGTGGCGCAAAGGTTATCGGCGACGCCGTCCTCACTGCACCCGCTTGAATGCATCGCAACCGAAGGGTTTTGCCTGGAAACACTGACCCAATGGCTGGCCCGGCATGTCGGGCAGCCTTATCTGCGCATCGACCCGCTCAAGATCGACGTGGCGACGGTAGTGCCCTTGATGTCCCACGCCTTCGCGCAGCGCCACGCGATCCTTGCGGTGGCCGTGGATGCGCAAACCGTCACCGTCGCCAGCGCCCAGCCCCATGTCAGCGGATGGGAAGCCGGGCTGGCGCAGGTGCTGAAACGCTCGATCAAGCGCGTGGTCGCCAACCCCAAGGACATTCAGCGCTGCATTGGCGAGTTTTACCGACTGGCCCAGTCCGTCAGCGGCGCAGATCAAAAGGTAACGGTGGCCAGCAACTTCGAACTGCTCAACCTCGGCGCCAGCGAGCAGGAGCCGGATGCCAATGACGCGCATATCGTCAATATCGTCGACTGGCTGTTGCAGTACGCCTTTGGCCAACGGGCCAGCGATATCCACATAGAACCGTGTCGCGACCAGGGCCGGGTGCGTTTTCGCATCGACGGGCTGTTGCACGATGTGTATCAATTTCCGCCTCAGGTCACGATGGCGGTCGTCAGCCGCCTGAAAAGCCTGGGCCGGATGAATGTCGCGCAAAAGCGCCAACCCCAGGACGGCCGGGTCAAGACCAAAAGCCCGGAGGGCGTTGAGGTGGAACTGCGCCTTTCAACCCTGCCGACCGCGTTTGGCGAAAAACTGGTGATGCGTATTTTCGATCCACAGGTGCTGATCAAGGATTTTGACCAACTGGGCTTATCCGTCGAAGACCAACAACGGTGGCACGCCATGACCCGCCAGGCCAACGGCATCATCCTGGTTACCGGGCCTACCGGCTCGGGCAAGACCAGCACCCTCTACACCACGCTCAAGCAACTGGCGACCCGCGAGGTCAACCTGTGCACGCTGGAAGATCCGATCGAAATGATTGAGCCCGCCTTCAACCAGATGCAAGTGCACCACAACATCGACCTGACCTTCGCCAGCGGTATCCGCGCGCTGCTGCGTCAAGACCCGGACATCATCATGATCGGTGAGATTCGCGACCAGGAAACGGCCGAAATGGCGATCCAGGCCGCACTGACCGGACATCTGGTGCTATCGACTCTCCACACCAACGATGCTCCCAGCGCCATCAGTCGTTTGCAGGAACTGGGCATTGCTCATTATTTGATCAAGGCTACGCTGATAGGCGTAATGGCACAGCGTTTGGTAAGGCTTTTGTGCCCTCATTGCAAACGCGCGGTGAATGCGCCGGAACCGGCTCACGAAGCGATTGGCTGCGGGGAGTGTCGCGACAGCGGCTACCAAGGCCGTGCCGGGCTCTACGAAATCATGGTGATGGACGAGACGCTCAAGGCGCTGATCACGCCCGGCGCCGATGTGCAGGCTCTACGCCGGGCATCACTTGGGCAAGGCATGCGCACGCTGCGAATGGCCGGTATCGACAAAGTGCACGCCGGGCTGACCACCCTCGCAGAAGTTTTGCGGGTAACCCCTGGGGATTCAGAAACAAATGATTGGGTGGTTGCGCCGTGAAACCGTCCCTATCCGTGAGCAGACCGTTACACTCGATCGCACATCCGCTTCACTGACACCATCAGATAGGGAATCGCTATGCAGATCGGAACCGTACTGCTTCTATTCGTGGGTTTGGCCGTGGCCATCCTGTTCATGGGTTTTAAAGTGGTGCCCCAGGGCTACCAATGGACCGTCGAGCGCTTCGGCCGCTACACCAACACCCTCAAACCCGGCCTCAACATCATCATTCCGATCATGGACCGCATTGGTCGCAAGATGAACGTGATGGAAAGCGTGCTGGATATCCCGCCTCAGGAAGTCATCACCGCCGATAACGCCACTGTGCAGATTGACGCCGTGTGCTTCTTCCAGGTGGTCAACACTGCCCAGGCCGCCTATGAGGTCAACAACCTCGAACATGCTATTCGTAACTTGCTGCAAACCAATATCCGCACCGTGCTCGGCTCCATGGAACTGGATGCGATGTTGAGCCAGCGTGACGGCATCAATGAGAAACTGCTGCGTACCGTGGATGAAGCGACGGCACCGTGGGGCATCAAGATCACCCGGATCGAGATCAAGGACATCAGCCCGCCTGCCGACCTGATGGCCGCCATGTCCGGCCAGATGAAAGCCGAGCGGATCAAGCGTGCGCAGATTCTGGAGGCCGAAGGCCTGCGCGCATCGGCGATCCTGACTGCCGAAGGCAAGAAGCAGGCGCAGATCCTTGAGGCCGAGGGCAGCCGTCAGGCGGCTTTCCTGGAGTCTGAAGCCCGCGAGCGTCAGGCCGAAGCCGAAGCCCGCGCCACCCAAGTGGTTTCCGAGGCAATCGCCTCGGGCAACGTGCAGGCGGTTAACTACTTCGTCGCGCAAAAATACATCGATGCCTTGGGCAAGCTGGCTTCGGCCAACAACAGCAAAGTCATCCTGATGCCGCTGGAGGCCAGCCAGGTGATTGGCGCAGTCGGTGGCATCGGCGAAATCGTCAAGGCAACCTTCGACAACAAGAAAGGCTGAGGCAGTCGCCATGTGGGAATTCCTGCAGCATCTGTCGTTCTGGGATTGGCTGGCACTGGGTACGGTGCTGTTGATTCTTGAAGTGTTCGGCGCCGGTGGCTACCTGCTGTGGATGGGGATCGCCGCCGCGGCCGTAGGCGTTATCAAGTTTCTGGTCCCACCGCTCGGGTTGGAATGGCAGCTGCTGCTATTCGCTGTCTTGTCGATCCTGACCGCCGTGTACTGGTGGAGACGCCAGCGCAGCAGCGCCAAGGTCAGCGACCAGCCGGGGCTGAACATGCGCGGCTCGGAACTGATTGGTCGCACATTTGTGGTGCATCAGGCGATCGTCGATGGCCGGGGCAAGATAAAAGTCGGCGATGGCGTGTGGATGGTGACCGGTCCGGACAGCCCCGTAGGCGCTCAAGTGCGTGTCATTGGTCAGCATGGCGTGGTTTTACAGGTCGAAACTGTTTAGTCAGTGATGGAACTCGATTGGGCTAACTACAATCAAACTGTTCAGATAACCCAGTCGGAGTCACCCATCATGCGTCTCAAATATGCTGTCGCAACCCTTGCTGTGCTTTCCCTCCCTGTCGGCTCAGCCATGGCCGACAGTTTCTGGCGCAACGTCATCTCATCGGGCGCCACTACCGGCTCGACGTACCTGACCTTCAAGGACCACAAGCTGGTGGTCGCCGCCCAGGATGACGCAGGCAGCTTTGTTGCCAGCGACGGCGGCATCCGCGGCCCTTACCTGGAAGCTGCCATGCAGAAAGTGCGCGCTGACAACCCTGGCCTCAAGGCCACAGATATGGAGTTGGCCAACGCCATCCTCGCGAAAAACGCTGTTACCGAGTAACCGCGCCCGATAAAAAATGCCGCTTTCCCAAGCGGCATTTTTTTGTCCATAACATGACGATTCGTTCACGCATGACAGGCTATATTCAGTCAAACCGTGCAACCATGCGGTACTGATACGTCTTTTACTCATCGCCTATCTGAAACGGATGCCTTCGTCGTTATGAGCCAACAGCCCTTTCTGCCGTTTTCCAAACCTACCATTGATGAAGCCACCATCTCGGCGGTCGGCGACGTCCTGCGCTCAGGCTGGATCACCAGCGGGCCAAAAGTACAGGCGTTCGAAGCACAACTGTCGGAATACTTTGGCGGCCGTCCGGTACGGACTTTCAACTCCGGCACCTGCACCATGGAGATTGCCCTGCGCATCGCCGGGATCGGCCCTGGTGACGAAGTCATCACCACCCCTATCTCTTGGGTCGCCACCGCCAACGTCATTCTGGAAGTGGGCGCCACGCCGGTATTTGCCGATATCGACCCGGTCACCCGCAACATCGACCTGGCCCAGGTAGAAGCAGCGATCACCCCACGTACCAAGGCGATCATCCCGGTCTACCTGGCCGGCCTGCCCCTGGATATGCCGATGCTGTATGCACTGGCCAACAAGTACAACCTGCGTATCGTCGAAGACGCCGCCCAGGCCTTGGGTTCCAGCTGGGATGGCGAACGTATCGGTGCAACCGGTGACTTCGTGTCGTTCAGCTTCCAGGCGAACAAGAACATCACCTCTTCCGAGGGCGGTTGCCTGGTGTTGAACAATGCCGAGGAAGCCCGTCTGGCAGAAAAATATCGTCTGCAGGGCGTTACCCGTACCGGTTTTGACGGGCTGGACGTGGATGTGTTGGGCGGCAAGTTCAACATGACCGACATCGCCGCCGCCATCGGCCTGGGGCAATTTGCCCATATCGAGAAGATCACTGCCCATCGCCAGAATCTGGCACGGCACTACTTCAAGTGCTTCGGCAGTGACTTTGAAGAGACATACGGCGCGCAACTGCCGCCAGCGGATTTCGAAAACAGCAACTGGCACCTGTTCCAGCTGGTACTGCCGGAGCGCCAGGACGGTCTGCCCGCGCGCGCGACCTTCATGGAGCAAATGCAAGCCCACGGCGTCGGCATTGGGTATCACTACCCGCCGATCCACCTGCTGAGCCTGTATCGGGCACAGGGCTTCAAGGAAGGCATGTTCCCGGTGTCGGAGCGTGTTGGGCGTTTGATCGTGTCGTTGCCGATGTTCACGGCGATGACAGAAGCGGACGTGGAACGGTCGGTCGCGGCGGTTAAAGCGGTACTGAAAGCGAGCTAAAGACAAACTGCCAGCTGTCCGCAATCAACTGTGGGAGCTGGCTTGCCTGCGATACAGGCACTGCGGTGATTCAACCACACCGCCGTGATGCTATCGCAGGCAAGCCAGCTCCCACATTGATGTGCGCGGGTCCAACGGCTCGCGGTTACTCGCCGATGGCGGCTTTGTAGCCGGCGGCATCCAGCAGTTTTTCCAGATCAGCCGAGTTGCTTGGCTTGAGCTTGAAGATCCAGGCGCCGTAAGGGTCGGAGTTCAACAGCTCAGGGCTGCCACTCAATTCCTCGTTGACGGCGATCACTTCGCCAGCAATCGGGGCGTAGATATCCGAAGCAGCCTTCACCGACTCAACCACGCCAGCCTGGCCTTCAGCTTTAAACTGGGCGCCAACTTCCGCCAGTTCAACAAACACCACATCACCCAACGCTTCCTGAGCATGGTCGGAGATACCGACGGTCACAGTGCCGTCAGCTTCCAGACGGGCCCATTCGTGACTTTCGGCAAAACGCAGGTCGGCAGGGATATCGCTCATAGTCTGTGTCCTCAAGATGAAATGTCAGCGGCCTTTGGCCTGCCGGAATAGTTAGATCAGGGTTTTGCCATGGCGCACGAAGGTCGGTTTGACCACTCGAACCGGGTACCACTTACCGCGGATTTCCACTTCGGCCCGATCGGCAGTGGCCGTCGGTACACGCGCCAGTGCAATGGATTTGCTCAGCGTAGGAGAGAAACTACCACTGGTGATCTCTCCTTCGCCAACATTGGCGATACGAACCACTTGGTGAGCACGTAAAACCCCACGCTCCTCCAGCACCAGACCGACCAATTTGTAGCGCACACCGCCTGCTTTTTCCGCCTCGAGGGCGGCACGGCCGATGAATTGGCGGTCGGCAGGCTCCCAGGCAATACTCCAGGCCATATTGGCCGCCAGGGGCGAAACCGCCTGGTGAATATCCTGGCCATACAGATTCATGCCGGCCTCCAGGCGCAGGGTATCGCGGGCGCCAAGGCCAATGGGTGAAATGCCGGCGCCGACCAGGTCATTGAAAAAACCCGGAGCCTGAGCGGCAGGCAGGACAATTTCCAAGCCATCTTCACCGGTGTAACCCGTACGCGCGATAAACCAATCGCCGTCGACCTGGCCTTCAAACGGCTTGAGCTGATGGATCAGCGTGCCGCGAGACTGGGTGACCAATTCGGCGATTTTCTGCCGGGCATGCGGCCCTTGAATGGCAAGCATCGCCAACTCGGACCGCTCATGCAGTTGCACCGCGTAGCTGCCCAACTGTGCCTGCATCCAGGCCATATCCTGATCACGGGTGGCTGCGTTGACCACCAACCGGTAGCCCGTCTCGGTGCGGTAGACGATCATGTCGTCCACTACGCCGCCTTGCTCATTGAGCATGGCGCTGTAAAGCGCACGGCCGCAGCCATGCAAACGATCGACATCATTGGCCAGCAGGTGCTGGAGCCATTCCTTGGCCTGAAGGCCTGTGACATCAATCACGGTCATATGAGATACATCGAACACCCCGCAGTCGCGTCGCACCTGATGGTGTTCTTCAACTTGCGAGCCGTAATGCAGAGGCATATCCCAACCGCCAAAATCGACCATTTTCGCGCCGAGGGCGAGATGCAGGTCATACAGAGGCGTACGCTGTCCCATGGGTTTCTCCTTCCGGGCTTGGCGAAGATGCGCAGAGTTGCCATTTGCGCTGAACACCTTGTATTACCAGGCCTGCAGCGACATTTAGCGACTCGCCCCGAAAGACGGAGCGCACCGAATGCCGCGCATTGTAGCCGCAAGCCGTAGGACTGGCACCTAACCGATTTGTCGTGCAGAGCGTCGGATCAGGCCGATCACCGGCAACAGGCCCACCAACACCAGTGTCAGCGCCGGCAACGACGCCCGCGCCCATTCCCCTTCACTGGTCATTTCAAAGATCCGTACCGCCAGCGTGTCCCAGCCAAACGGGCGCATCAGCAGGGTCGCCGGCATTTCCTTGAGCACATCGACGAACACCAGCAGCGCCGCGCTCAATGTCCCCGGCAGCAATAGCGGCAGATACACTTTGCAAAACAGTCGTGGCCCACTGACGCCGAGGCTGCGCGCCGCTTCCGGTAAAGACGGTCGGATTCGCGCCAGGCTGTTTTCCAGCGGCCCATAGGCCACCGCCAGAAAACGCACCAGATACGCCAGGACCAGCGCCGACAGGCTGCCAAGCAACAAAGGCTTGCCAGCGCCGCCGAGCCAACCTGACAACGGCACTACCAGCTCACGGTCCAGGTAGCTGAACGCCAGCATGATCGACACCGCCAGTACCGAGCCCGGCAAGGCATAGCCGACGTTGGCCAAGCTGATTCCGGAGCGAATCGCGCGCGTAGGCGCCAGGCGATTGGCAAAGGCCAATATCAACGCAACGCTGACCGTGATCAGGGCAGCGATACCGCCCAGGTAGAGGGTGTGAACGATCAAGCCGGTATAACGCTCATCCAGATCGAACCGACCGCGCTGCCAGAACCAGGCGACCAGTTGCAGCATCGGGATAACAAAGGCACAGGCAAACACCAAACCACACCAAGCACTGGCCGCGGCGGCCTTTAACCCGCGCAGGTGATACAGCGCCTTGCCGCGCGGCCGCTCATTGCCCGCGCGGCTGGCACCTCGGGCACGTCGTTCGCCGTACAACACCAGCATGACCACCAGCAGCAACAGGCTGGCGAGTTGGGCAGCGCTGGAAAGGCTGAAAAAGCCGTACCACGTTTTGTAGATAGCGGTGGTAAAGGTGTCGAAATTGAATACCGAGACTGCGCCGAAATCTGCCAGGGTCTCCATCAACGCCAACGCTACGCCAGCACCAATCGCCGGGCGCGCCATGGGCAACGCGACGTGCCAGAACGCTTGCCAGGGTGACTGGCCAAGCACGCGCGCCGCCTCCATCAGGCCTTTGCCCTGAGCCAAAAACGCGGTGCGCGCCAGAAGATAGACATAGGGGTAGAACACCAGCACCAACACGATGATCACACCGCCAGTGGAACGCACGCGCGGCAGACGCAGACCGCTGCCCCACCATTCGCGCAGCAGGGTTTGTACCGGGCCTGCGAAATCGAGCAGGCCGACAAACACAAAGGCCAGCACGTAGGCGGGAATAGCGAAGGGCAACATCAGCGCCCAGTCGAGCCAGCGCCGCCCGGGAAATTCGCAGAGGCTGGTCAGCCAGGCCAGGCTCACGCCCAGCAGCGTCACACCGACACCGACGCCCAACACCAGGGTCAGCGTGTTGCCCAGCAGACGTGGCATCTGCGTGTCCCACAGGTGCGCCCAGATCTGTGTGTCGATGCTCTGCCAGGACAGCAACAGCACGCTCAGCGGCAGCAGTACCAGAGCGGCGACGGTGAAGACCGGCAGGTACCAGCGGCGTTGGGCGGGGTGGGCCAATGAAAAATTCTCAGAATGTCAGTTGTCTTGAAAACACCACCAACCCATGCAGGAACGGGCGTGCTCGCGAAAGAGGTGTATCAGTCACACATGTATCGACTGACACGACGCCTTCGCGAGCACACCCGCTCCCACATGTTGATCAGCGGCGTTCTAAAATTTTAGTTCCAGCCGGCGCGGTCCATCAGGCGAATGGCCTCAGCCTGGCGCTTGCCTGCCACCTCCACCGGCAAGGTATCGGCGATGAACTTGCCCCAGGTCGCTACTTCCGCTGATGGCGGCACGGCGGGGTTAGCCGGGAACTCCTGGTTCACATCGGCAAAAATCTTCTGCGCCTCAGCCGTAGTCATCCACTCCACCAGGGCCTTGGCAGCCTCCGGGTGCGGTGCGTGCTTGGTCAGGCCAATGCCCGACAGGTTCACGTGTACGCCACGGTCGCCCTGGTTCGGCCAGAACAGCTTCACCGCCAGGTCCGGCTTCTGCTTGTGCAGGCGACCATAGTAGTAGGTGTTGACGATACCCACGTCGCACTGCCCGGCGTTAATGGCTTCGAGCACTGCGATGTCATCGGAGAACACGTCGGTGGACAGGTTGTTGACCCAGCCTTTGACGATTTCTTCAGTCTTGGCCGCGCCATGGGTTTCGATCAGGGTGGCCGTCAGCGACTGGTTGTAGACCTTTTTCGCTGTGCGCAGGCACAGTCGACCTTCCCACTGCTTGTCGGCCAGGGCTTCATAGGTGGTCAAGTCGCCCGGTTTTACGCGGTCAGTGGAATAGGCGATGGTCCGCGCACGCAGGCTAAGGCCAGTCCATGCGTGGCTGGAGGCGCGGTATTGCAGGGGAATGTTCTTGTCGATCACCGCAGAGGTGAACGGTTGCAGGATGCCCATTTGCTCGGCCTGCCAGAGGTTGCCGGCGTCGACGGTCAGCAGCAGGTCAGCGGTGGCGTTTTCGCCTTCGGCCTTGATCCGCTGCATCAGCGGGGCTTCCTTGTCGGTGATGAACTTCACCTGCACCCCGGTTTTCTGGGTGTAGGCGTCGAACACCGGCTTGATCAGTTCGTCGATACGCGAGGAGTAGACCACGACTTCGTCGGCCGCCTGCACGGTGGTGCTGCCGATAAGGGTGAGTGCCAGGGCAGTCAGGAGGCGCTTGGGTGCCAACATGGGTGCGGTCTCTCATTTGCAAAAAGAAGGCAAATGATAAGGACTCACATTTGGTAGCGCTCGGTGGAGGCGTTACCAGATGTTGCATGGCCGGATTGGCGCGAGCGCTGATGGCCTCATCGCGGGCAAGCCCGGCTCCCACAGCGACTGCATTTCAAGTCAGGGCTTGGCCAGCTCCGGCAGATCGCCCGTCAACCCCAGGGCCTGACGTACAAAAACCGCTTTGGCTTCGGGCATCTGGTCGACCATTTTCAACCCGGCGTTGCGCAGCCAGCGTAAAGGCAGTTGATCGGCCTGGAACAACCGCTCAAAACCTTCCATCGCCGCCATCAGCGCCAGGTTGTGCGGCATGCGCCGGCGCTCATAGCGGCTCAGCACCTTCACATCGGCCAGGCGCTCGCCGCGCTCGGTGGCCGCCAACAACACTTCGGCCAGCACTGCTGCATCGAGAAACCCCAGGTTCACGCCTTGCCCCGCCAACGGGTGGATCACATGCGCGGCATCGCCGATCAACGCCAGGCCTTCGGCCACATAGCGCTTGGCGTGGCGTTGACGCAAGGGCACACAAACGCGCGGGTCGGCGCTGATCACTGTGCCGAGCCGCCCTTCAAAGGCGCGCTCCAGTTCACGGCAAAAGCTGTCGTCATCCAGCGCCATCAAGCGTTCGGATTCCGCCGGGGTGGTCGACCAGACGATCGAACACCAATCCTCTTGCCCCTCCCGTACCAGCGGTAAAAATGCCAGCGGGCCGCTATCGGTGAAGCGTTGCCATGCCGTGCGCTGGTGAGCCTGGCTGCTGCGCACGCTGGTGACGATGGCGTTATGCAGGTAATCCCACTCGCGCGTCGCGGTGCCGGTCAGGCGGCGCACAGCGGAGTTGGCACCGTCGGCGGCAACCACCAGCGGTGCACGCAATTTGCGGCCGTCGGCCAAGGTCAGCAGCCAGTCATCACCGGAGCGACGCATCTGTTCCAGGCGCGCATTGGCCAGCAAGCCCAAGTCGCAATCGTGCAGGCGGTCCAGCAACGCGTCCTGAACCACGCGGTTCTCGACGATATGCCCCAGCACTTCGGCGTGCACGCTGGCCGCTGAAAAGTGGATTTGCCCCGTGCCGCTGCCGTCCCACACCTGCATCTCGCCATAGGGGCTGGCGCGCCGCGACACAATGCCGTCCCACACGCCCAGGCGCTCGAGGATGCGCTGGCTGGCGGCCGACAAGGCACTCACGCGGGGCTCGAAGGCTGCGTCCTGATCGAACGGCTTGACGCTCAGCGGGCTGCCATCGAGCAGCAGCACTTGCAGGCCACTGCCCTGCAACGCCAGCGCCAAGGCGCTCCCGACCATTCCGGCCCCGACAATCAGCACATCTGCGCGCATGTCCATGCTTTAAGCCTGTCTCGCTGGCGGCTTGCGCCGCACGTAAAGGGTTTTGTCGACCCGCGCCACCAGGGTGCCGGAGCCGTCATGAATCTGCACCTGAAGCTGGGGCAAGTACTTCTCACCCCCTTCAGTCTGTCGACGAATCTCGTCCAGCAAGGCGTCGTCGATGGAAAATTCGGCGTACACCGGGCCTTTGCCCGGCGAGATGAAATCGATGCTCGCAGCCTTGTCCCAGACGATGTAGTCGCGGCCCAGGTTCTCCATCAACAGCAACATGTAGAACGGATCGACCATCGAATACAAGCTGCCGCCAAATTGCGTGCCGACGTAATTACGGTTGTACCAGCCCAGCCCCATGCGCACTTTGACATGACGAAAGTCAGCGCTCATGTGCTGCACGCTGATCCCCGCCCCGAGATAGGGCGGATAAAGGGTCATGACCCAACGCAACAGCCGCGCTTTACCCAACCGTTGGACCAACCACTTACGCATCGGGGCGCGTACCCAAGCCCATGGCCTGACGGGCGAACCAGCGTTTGGCCGGCGGGAGCAGGTCCAGGCCCAGCAGGCCCATATTGCGCCCCATGGCCACCAAGGGTTGAGCGCTGCCAAACAGGCGCGTGACTTGATCGGAAAACCCCACCGTGAGCTTCTGATCCAGGTGCTGGCGCTCGCGATAACGCTGCAACGTCGCCAGGTCACCCGGCACCGCCGGCCCAGCCAGCAAGGCTTCGGCCAAGGCATTCGCATCGCGCAGGGACAGGTTGAAACCCTGCCCGGCAATCGGGTGCAGGCTGTGAGCCGCATTGCCGAGGACCGCCAGGTGAGAGCGGACTTGTTCTTCCGCCTCCACCAGAGTCAGCGGGTACAAATGACGGGCGCCCACTTGCTTCAGGGTGCCCAGGCGGTAGCCGAACACGCCCTGCAATTCGCTCAAGAAACTGCGTTCATCAAGGTTGGCCAGGCGCTGTGCGTCCATGCCGATGCGGGTCCAGACCAGCGCGCAACGATTGTCCGGCAGCGGCAGCAAGGCCATCGGGCCTTCATCGGTGAAGCGCTCGAAGGCTTCGCCGTTGTGCGCGTCGCTTGGGGTGATGTTGGCGATCAGCGCACTCTGGTTGTACGGGCGTGTTTTTACACCGATGCCTAATTGCTCGCGCAGACCGGAGCGGCCCCCATCGGCCAGCACCGCAAGGTCGCACTCCAATACGGTTTCATCATTGAGGGTCAGGCGATAGCCATCGGGCAGCGGCTCCATGCGCGTGACTTCGGCCGGGCAGCGCCAGCTCACCACTTCTTTGTCCAAACCTTGCCACAGGCATTGGCCGAGCCAGGCGTTTTCCACCACATAACCGAGGGCAGGCACGCCCTCCTCCATCGCGGATAACCGCGCAGTGGAGAAACGCCCACGGTCCGACACATGAATCTGCTTGATCGGCTCGGCGCGGCGGGAGATGGCTTGCCACAGGCCCAAGCGCTGATAAATCTGACGAGCGCCGTAAGACAACGCCGAGGAACGCGCATCGTAGCTCGGCTGATACGTGTCACCCGGCGCAAACGGTTCGATCAGCACGATGTTCCAACCCCGCGCCTTGGCGCCCGCTTGCAACGCCAGCGCCAGGCTCGCACCCACCAGGCCGCCGCCGATGATCGCCAGGTTAACGCGGCTCATCGGGCAGCCGCCATCAGCGCTTCGATCTCGACAACCGTCTTGGGCACGCCGCCGGTCAGGATTTCACAGCCTTGCTTGGTCACCACCACGTCGTCCTCGATGCGCACGCCAATGCCACGCCATTTCTTTGCCACACTCTGGTTGTCCGGCGATATATAGATGCCGGGTTCCACGGTCAACGCCATGCCGACTTCCAACACGCGCCATTCGCCACCGACCTTGTACTCGCCCACATCGTGTACATCCATGCCCAACCAGTGTCCGGCACGGTGCATATAGAAGGTCCGGTACGCTTCGCTGGCGATCAATTCGTCGACATCGCCCTGCAACAGGCCCAGTTTCACCAGCCCGGTGGTAATGACTTTTACCGTCGCCTCATGGGCCTGGTTCCAATGTTTGTTCGGCGCAATTTCGGCAAAGGCCGCTTCCTGGGACGCCAGCACAATCTCGTAAATCGCTTTTTGCTCGGGCGAAAACGTACCGTTGACCGGCCAGGTGCGAGTGATGTCGCTGGCGTAGCAGTCAATCTCACAACCGGCGTCGATCAGCACCAGGTCGCCATCCTTGAGCACTGCGTCATTCTGCTGGTAATGCAGAATGCAGCTGTTGCGCCCGGCGGCGACGATGGAGCCATAGGCCGGCATTTTCGCGCCGCCCTTGCGAAACTCGTAATCCAGCTCGGCTTCCAGGCTGAACTCATACAACCCCGCGCGACTGGCCTGCATGGCCTTCACGTGGGCCGCACAGGAAATTCGTGCGGCCTCGCGCATCACCTTCACTTCTGCCGCCGATTTATACAGGCGCATGTCGTGAAGCAGATGATCCAGGGCAACAAATTCGTTCGGCGGCTGGGCGCCCAGGTGCGCTTTAGAGCGGATCACGTTGATCCACTCCATCACATGCCGGTCGAACTCGGCGTTGCTGCCCATGGCCGAGTAGACCCGGTCGCGGCCTTCGATCAGGCCCGGCAGGATGTCGTCGATATCGGTGATGGGGAATGCATCGTCGGCGCCAAAGTCACGAATCGCGCCTTCGGTGCCGGCACGCAGGCCGTCCCACAATTCGCGCTCGGCGTTGCGTTCGCGGCAGAACAGCACGTACTCGCCATGCTGGCGACCGGGCATCAGCACGATCACCGCTTCGGGCTCGGGAAACCCGCTCAGGTACTGGAAGTCGCTGTCCTGGCGGTAGACGTGCTCGACATCACGATTGCGAATGGCCACGGCGGCGGCCGGCAGAATCGCGATGCTGTTGGGTTCCATCTGCGCCATGAGCGCCTTGCGGCGACGGGTGTATTCCGCTTTCGGGATATGGATCATGGGCAGATGGGCTTCCTTTCTTAGTGCAGCGAAGGCTTGGGTGCAGCCGGTTCAGCGGACTTCTTGGTCTCGGTGAACAGCAGCAGCGGCGCGACGCGCAGGTATTCCATTACTTCCATATAGTCGCCTTCGCCGTCTTCGGACTCTTCCAGGGCATCTTGCACCTGGGAGATCGCCGCCAAGTCTTGCAACACTTCTTTGGCATCAGTGCTCAGTTCCAGGCCGCTGGCGTTCACGCCGAAACCGTGGAGGAAACCCTGGCACCATTGGCCCAGTGCGGCAGCGCGCTCGGTAAGCGGTGCGTCGTCGGTCGGCAGCAGCAGGACCACGGTGACGTCATCACCGGTCAGCTCGCCTTTGACCATCTCTTGCAGGCCAATCAGCGCGTTACGCACGTTCTCGGTCGGTTCGGTTTCCAGCAGCTCGGCCACATCAGCCAGCCAGTTGTCGGCATCGAAGCCAACACCCGTGCAGCTGCGGCCCAACAACACGCCGTGCAGTTCGGCAGGCGAGCAAGGATGACCGCTGGAGCTCAGCAGTTTGGAAAAAGCGTCGTACGGGGAGTTCTGAATAGGCATGGTGAGCTAGGCGCCAGACGGCGCAATGTCTAGAATGAAGCGCTGTATCCTAGCACCGGCAGACGTACCAAGACTATCAAGGGCGTCAGATCGTTTATCCTGCAGTTGCCATTCATCAGACAAATCCAGTGGAACCCAATGGAAGACACCGACCTGCAAGCGCTGATGGCCAGACTCGAATTGCTAATTGATCGGGTCGAGCAACTTAAGAGTCAAAACGGACTCCTATTAGCTCAGGAAAAGACCTGGCGCGAGGAACGCGCTCACCTCATTGAAAAAAACGAAATCGCCCGGCGTAAGGTCGAATCGATGATTTCGCGCCTGAAGGCCCTGGAGCAAGACTCATGAGTTCAAGCAATAGCGTTACCGTGCAGATCCTCGACAAAGAATATTCGATCATCTGCCCCCAGGAAGAACGCAGCAACCTGGTGAGTGCTGCCCGCTACCTGGATGGCAAAATGCGTGAAATCCGCAGCAGCGGCAAAGTCATCGGTGCCGACCGCATCGCCGTGATGGCCGCGCTGAACATCACCCACGATCTGCTGCATAAGCAGGAACGGCCTGACGTTCAGGCCAGCGGCTCAACGCGCGAGCAAGTGCGTGACCTGCTGGAACGCGTGGATCTGGTGCTTTCCACTGATTCGGACGCACCCAAGGGCTGATTGCCAACGCTGTTTAAGGTATACTCGCCCCACTCCCTGGCGTGTTTGCCAGTCGGCGATGTCCCTGAGCCGATTCGCACTACCCTGGAAGTTGCACGTTGGGCTGGTGTGCATGTCCGCTAGACGGAAAGCCTTAAAGCCTACTGCATCTTCCACCTTGAACTTTCGGGTTCAAGGGCTAAGTCGACAGCGGCTCTGTCGGGGAGCCTGAATTCCCAAACTCAATGCCAGTCCCAGGACTGGCATTGTTTTATGAGCCGAAAAACCATGACCGAACCTGCGCCGCTTTCCCGCCCGCAACTTCGACGCATGTTGCGCGAGGCCCGCCGCGAGCTGACCCCGAGCGAACAGCGTAAGGCAGCCCAAGGCTTGTATCGGCAACTGGCACAGCAACCGCTGTTTCGCCGCGCCAAACATATCTCTTTGTATCTACCGACGGACGGTGAAATCGATCCGCGCTTGCTGCTGCGCGCCGCTCAGCGCCGGGGCAAGGCCACTTACCTGCCGGTGCTGAGTGCCTGGCCGCGCACCAAGATGGTATTTCAGCGTGTTCGGCCTGGGGATAAGTTGTTGCCCAACCGCTTTCGCATTCTTGAACCGCGCGTGAATGCCAATCGCCAGCGCCCGGTATGGGCACTCGATCTCGTGCTGCTGCCGCTGGTGGGCTTCGATGATGTGGGTGGGCGCCTGGGCATGGGCGGCGGGTTTTATGACCGCAGCCTGGCCTACCTCGCCAGGCGCCAAAGCTGGCGCAAGCCGACGCTGCTGGGGCTGGCCCATGAATGTCAGAAAGTCGAGCGCTTGGCGCAGGCGAGCTGGGACGTGCCACTGGCGGGCACCGTCACCGATAAGCAGTGGTATGTCGCAGAAGCGTCGCTGGAGTCAACGACGCCTTGAAAAGGTGTTAACGCTTGAACGGGTGTGGCTGCTGCTGAGCCAGTTCAACGGGCGCATCGGTCTTGTTCGACCACAAGCTCTGCGCATACCCGGTGGTCACGACGCCCAGACCAAACAAAATAACCAAAATCCATAGTAAATCCGGTTTACGTTGCATCGATTGCCCCCCTTCAGGCACCTCGTACACGATGACAACAACGTTCCAAAGTAGTCCGTTGCAGCTGCGTCAAGCTTAAAAGCGGGCATTCTGCGGTAACGTGAACCAACACGCAAACCTTGACGCCAACCGACTGTCGGTTTGTCATGGAATTGCCCGACAACTTATCCAATGCCTTTTTTTGGAGCGTAAAAATGGCCTACTGGCTGATGAAATCCGAGCCCGACGAACTCTCCATTAACGGCCTGGAAAAGCTCGGCGAAGCGCGCTGGGACGGGGTTCGTAACTACCAGGCGCGCAATTTTCTACGCGCCATGGCGGTGGGTGACGAGTTCTTCTTTTACCACTCCAGCTGCCCCGAGCCCGGCATCGCCGGTATCGGCAAAATCATCGAGGCTGCCTACCCGGACCCGACCGCACTGGAGCCGGACAGCCATTATTTCGACGCCAAGGCCAGCCCGGAAAAAAATCCATGGAGCGCGATCAACGTGGCACACGTTAAAACCTTCCCCAACGTGCTGGGCCTGGGCTACCTGAAGCAACAAACCGCCCTTGCCGAACTGCCCCTGGTGCAAAAGGGCAGCCGGCTTTCGGTCATGGCGGTCACGCCTGAGCAGTGGGCCGCAATCATCCATTTGCTTTAACTGATCGATATCAAGACCCCCAGAGGGAAAACCGGTCACACTGGAACGCTAATGCCGCAGGATGCAGCCATGTCTACGAACCACCATATGTCGCGCCTTTTCGCTATTGCCCTGATCGCCCTGTTGCTGGGTGCCGGTGGCTTCGGTTACTGGCGTTCCACCCAGGACCGCCTGCCAGAAGGCTTGAGCATGGGCAATGGGCGCCTGGAATCCACCGAAGTGCAGATCGCCGCCAAGATCCCCGGGCGCCTGGCCGAGGTGCGCGTGGATGAAGGTGACAAGGTGCTCAAGGGCCAATTGCTCGCGCGCATGGACACCCGCACCCTCGAAGCCCAACGTGCCCAGGCCGAAGCCGAAGTGCTGCGCGCCAAGGAAAACTTCGCCGCCGCCGAGGCCAACGTGCAACTGCGCCAGAGTGAACAACTGCTGGCCGGCCAGGAACTCAGGCGCACCCAGGAACTGTATAAGCGCGGCTTCGCCAGCAGCCAGTTGATCGACCAGCAGCAAGCGCGTCAGAACACCGGCAACGCCGCCGTGGTTGCCGCGCAAGCTCAGGTCAATGCGGTGAAAGCCGCCATTGGCGCGGCCCAGGCCCAAGTGGCCCAGCTCACCAGCGAAATCGACGACAGCAGCCTGCGGGCGCCCATCGACGGCATCATCCAGTTACGCCTGGCCGAGCCGGGTGAAGTGCTCGGCGCGGGCGGGCGTGTGTTGTTGCTGATTGATCCCAATGATCAGTACATGAACCTGTACCTGCCCGCGTCCATCACCGGCCGCCTGACCGTCGGCAGTGACGCGCGCATCCTGCTCGACGCCCTGCCCCAGCAACCGCTGCCGGCGAAAATCAGTTTTGTCGCCGACAAATCGCAGTTCACGCCCAAGGAGGTCGAGACCCGCGACGAGCGTCAGAAGCTGGTGTTCCGCGTCAAGCTGCGCCTGACTCAACCCAGTGCCGTACCGCAAGCCAAACCGGGCATGCCCGGCGCCGGCTACGTGCGCACGGCTGATATCGACTGGCCGGCCAACCTGAAATGACCGCCCTGGCGCTGCACGCCACGGGGATCAACCACCGTTACGGCAAGCAACAGGCACTCATCGACATCGCCTTCAGCTTGCCGGCCGGCACCCGCTGCGGCTTGATCGGCCCGGATGGCGCGGGCAAGTCCAGCCTGCTGGGGTTGATCGCCGGGGTTAAAAAGCTTCAGGCGGGGCAACTGGAAGTGCTCGGTGGCTCTATCGAAGACCGCCGCCACCGCAACAGCCTGTACCCACGCATCGCCTTCATGCCCCAAGGCCTGGGCGGCAACTTGTATCCCGAGCTATCCATCAGCGAAAACATCCGCTTCTTCGCCACGCTGTTCGGCCTGTCGAAAGCCGATTGCGAGCAGCGCATGCACAACCTGCTGCTGGCCACTGACCTCGCACGCTTCGCCGAGCGCCCGGCCGGCAAGCTGTCCGGTGGCATGAAGCAGAAACTTGGCCTGTGCTGCGCGCTGATCCACGACCCGGACCTGCTGATCCTCGACGAGCCCACCACCGGCGTCGACCCGCTGTCGCGTCGACGCTTCTGGGAACTGGTCGAAACCGTACGCCACGAACGCCCGCAGCTCACGCTGCTGGTGGCCACGGCCTACATGGAAGAGGCCGAACAGTTCGAACATTGCCTGATGCTGGATCGCGGCAAACTGATCGCCGACGGCTTGAGCCGCGAGCTGGCGGCCGCCACACCCAGCGGCAAACTGGACGAGGCCTTCACCCACTTCCAGGGCGACAGCGCCCACAACAATCAACCGCTGGTGATTCCACCGCGTGAAAGCGGCAACACTGATATCGCTATCGAAGCCCACGACCTGACGCTGCGCTTTGGTGATTTCACGGCGGTGGATAAGGTCAGCTTTGCCATCGGCCGGGGCGAGATTTTCGGCTTCCTCGGCTCTAACGGCTGCGGCAAAACCACCACCATGAAAGTCCTCACCGGGCTGATGCCGGCCACCGAGGGCAGCGCCACGCTGCTCGGCAACCCGGTGAATGCCAAGGACCTCGCGACCCGTAAGCGCGTGGGTTTCATGTCGCAAAGTTTCTCGCTGTACGGCGAACTCAGCGTGCGCCAGAACCTGGTGCTGCATGCGCAACTGTTCGATTTGCCCAAGGCCGACAGCGGCCCGCGAATAGATGAGTTGATTCAGCGTTTCGATCTGGGCGACGTGGCCGAGCAGCCGTCAGGCGAGCTGCCCCTTGGCCTGCGTCAGCGCCTCTCATTGGCCGTGGCCGTGTTGCATCGCCCCGAAGTGCTGATCCTTGATGAGCCCACCTCGGGCGTCGACCCGGCGGCGCGGGATGATTTCTGGCGATTGCTGATCGAGCTGTCCCGCGAACAGGGCGTGACCATTTTCCTGTCCACCCACTTCATGAACGAGGCCGAGCGCTGCGACCGCATCTCGCTGATGCACGCCGGCCGAGTACTGGCCTGCGACACACCCGCAGCCCTGCAACAACAATTCCACGGCGACACGCTGGAAGCGGCCTTCGTCACCTGCCTGCAGCAAGCCCAAGGCGAGCCCGAACCCGCCGCGCCCGCCGCGACCGTCAGCGAAACCAGCGCGCCGCCGGTCAGCAAACACGGGTTCAGCCCGGCTCGGCTGTTGGCCGTGGCCAGCCGCGAAGGCAAGGAGCTGCTGCGCGACAAAGTGCGCATGGCCTTCGCCCTGCTGGGGGCGATGTTCATGATGGTGATCTTCGGCTACGGGATTTCCCTGGATGTGGAAAACCTCGCCTTCGCCGTCTACGACCAGGACCAGACGCCGCAAAGCCGTGCCTACCTGGAAGCCTTTCGCAGCTCGCGCTACTTCGCCGAACAAGCGCCCATCCGCGACGCAAACGAACTGCACCGTCGCCTGCAGCGTTCGGAAATCAAACTGGCGCTGCAAATCCCGCCCGGTTTTGGCCGCGACCTCTACGCCGGCCGCCAACCCACCGTCGCCGCGTGGCTCGACGGCGGCATGCCGTTTCGCGCGGAAACCAGCCGTAACTACGTGGAAGCCGTGCATCAGGGCAACCTCCAGCAACTGGCCGCGCTGAGCAGCCTGCCCGTGAACACCCAAGCCGCCGCCAAGCTCGAAACGCGCTTTCGCTACAACCAGGACGTGGTCAGCGTGAATGCCATCGGCCCGGGCGTGATGGCGCTGATCCTGGCATTTATCCCCGCGATGCTCACCGCGCTGGGCATCGTGCGCGAGAAAGAGCTGGGCTCGATCACCAACTTCTACGCCACACCCCTGACCCGCCTGGAATTCCTGCTCGGCAAACAGGCGCCGTACCTGGCCGTGAGCCTCGTGAACCTCGCGCTGCTGGTGGCGATGAACCGCTGGCTGTTCGGTGTACCGTTTAAAGGCAGCGCGTTGACCCTGGCATTTGGCGGCCTGCTGTACGTGCTGGCCACCACCAGCATGGGCCTGCTGATCTCAGCGTTCACCCGCACTCAGATTGCGGCGATCCTCGGCACCATGATCATCACCAGCCTGCCGACCATCCAATTCTCCGGGCTGATCGTGCCGCGCTCGTCCCTGGACGGTGCGGCCGCAGTGATGGGCACGCTGTTCCCCGCTGGCCACTTTCTGGATATCGCCGTAGGCACCTTCACCAAAGCCCTCGACCTGCGCCAGTTGTGGCCGCAGTGCCTGGCGCTGTTCGGGTTTTTTATCGGGTTCACCGGGCTGAGTTTAATCATGCTCAAAAAGCAGGAGGCCTGATGCACAAGCTCGCTCACATCCTGCGCCTGGGGATCAAGGAACTCACCAGCCTGCGCCACGACAGCGTGCTGCTGCTGTTTCTGGCCTACGCCTTTACCGTCGCGATCTACATGCCCGCCGCCGGCTCGGTGATTGGCGTGCACAACGCCAGCGTGGCCTTTGTCGATGAAGACCACAGCGCGCTGTCCCGGCAGATGGCCGAAGCATTACTGCCACCGGAATTTCAACCACCCGCGCCGCTGGCCTATGACCAACTGGATAAGGTCATGGACAGCGGCGAGTACACCTTCGTGATCAACGTGCCGGCAAATTTCCAGGCCGACCTGTTGGCCGGGCGTCAGCCGGGCGTGCAGGTGAACGTCGATGCCACGGCGATGAGCCAGGCGTTCATGGGGGCCGGCTACATCGGCAGGATTTTCCAGCGTGAGTTGCTCAGCTACAGCGGCCAGGCCGAGTCCAGCCAGACGTTACCCGCGCAGCTGACCACCCGGGCGCTGTTCAACACCAACCTGGAAGGCGGTTGGTTCCTGGCGGTAATCCAGATCGTCAACAACATCACCATCCTGGCCATCGTGCTGACCGGCACCGCACTGCTGCGCGAGCGCGAGCACGGCACGCTCGACCATTTATTGGTACTGCCCCTGACCGCACTGGAAATCATGCTGGCGAAAATCTGGAGCAACATGCTGGTGGTGGTGCTGTGCACGTGGCTGTCTCTGGAGCTGGTGGTCAAGGGTTTGCTCGGCGTGCCGCTGGCCGGGTCCATGAGCCTGTTCCTGTTCGTGACCGCGCTGTATCTGTTTGCGAGTACCGCACTGGGGATCTTCCTCGCCACCCTTGCTCGCTCGACGCCGCAATTCGGTTTGCTGGCGATTCCGGTGATCATCCCAATGCTGTTGCTTTCCGGTGGCAGCACGCCGCTGGACAGCATGCCCGAGTGGTTACAGTGGGTGATGCAGGGCTCACCGTCGACCCACTTTGTGAGCCTGAGCGCCGCGATTCTGTTCCGGGATGCGGGCGTGAGTGTGGTGTGGCCGGATTTGCTCGCGCTGGCGGCGATTGGCCTGGTGTTTTTTGCGGTGGCATTGGCCAGGTTTCGCAAAAGCCTGGCTTCTTAACGGTGGCGAACGGGCTTGCCCCGCGTTGGGCTGCGCAGCAGCCCCCTTCAACTTCACCACAGTGTTTCAGGTGTACCGAGGCGCATGGTTTTCGGGCGGCTTCGCCACCCAACGCGGGGCAAGCCCGCTCGCCACAAGGACCCGTTACTGGATGATCAAGTTGTTGAACAACAGGTCTTCCACCACCGGCTTGCCGGTTTCGTCGTTCATGACTTGCTGGGTTTGCTTCAGGGCTTGCTGGCGCAGTTTTTCTTTGCCTTCGACCGTACTCATCGCTTCGTTGGTCTGCTGGGTGAACAGCCCCACCAGTTGGTTACGAATCAATGGCTCGTTGGCTTTGACCGCGGCCAGGGCTTCGGGGCCGGTCACACGCAAGGCGATATCGGCCTTGAACACCTTGAGTTTTGTTGTGCCATCCAGGCCGTAGTTGCCCACGAAGGGCGGGTTCAAGCTGTAATAGCTGACCTTGGGTGCCTCGCCTTCTTTCGCTTCTTCGGCCTGGGCTGCCATCGGCAAGGTCAGGGCGAGCATCAACAGGATCCACGCTTTCACAGTTCATTCCTCAAATTCGGTTGCCGGGTAGCATAACGCTAGCAAGGCTGAGCACAAGCTTATGGCGACTTATCAGGCCCGGGCATGCTCGTTGACCCACGGGCGTACCCTCCTACACTTATCGGCCACGACGCCAAAAGGAATAGTCCGATGAAAGCTGTGCTGTGCAAAGCCTTCGGCCCCGCCGAAACCCTGGTGCTGGAAGAGATCGCCAGCCCGGCGATCAAGAAGAACGAAATCCTGTTGGACGTGCATGCGGCCGGGGTCAATTTCCCGGACACCCTGATCATCGAGGGCAAATACCAGTTCAAACCGCCCTTCCCGTTCTCGCCGGGTGGCGAAGCAGCCGGGGTGGTCAGTGAAGTCGGGGAAAAAGTCAGCCACTTGAAAGTCGGCGACCGGGTCATGGCCCTGACCGGCTGGGGCAGCTTTGCCGAGCAGGTCGCCGTGCCGGGCTACAACGTGCTGCCAATCCCGCCGAGCATGGATTTCAACACCGCCGCAGCTTTCAGCATGACCTACGGCACCTCGATGCACGCCTTGAAACAAAGGGCCAACCTGCAACCGGGCGAAACCCTGTTGGTACTCGGTGCCTCCGGTGGCGTGGGCCTGGCGGCCGTGGAAATCGGCAAAGCCATGGGCGCCCGGGTAATCGCCGCTGCCAGCAGTGCGGACAAACTGGCCGTGGCCAAGGCCGCCGGTGCGGACGAGTTGATCAACTACAGCGAAGCCAGCCTGAAGGACGAAATCAAGCGCCTGACCGACGGCAACGGTGTCGATGTGATCTACGACCCGGTCGGCGGCGATCTGTTTGACCAAGCGGTGCGTGGCATCGCCTGGAACGGCCGTCTGTTGGTGGTGGGCTTTGCCAGCGGGCGCATTCCCGAGCTGCCGGTGAACCTGGCGCTGCTCAAGGGTGCGTCCGTGGTCGGAGTGTTCTGGGGTTCGTTCGCCCAGCGCCAGCCGCAGGACAATGCGGCGAACTTCCAGCAGTTGTTCACGTGGTACGCCGAGGGCAAGTTGAAGCCGTTGGTGTCGCAGGTGTATCCGCTGGAGCAGGCTGCCCACGCGATCAACGACCTGGGGCAGCGCAAGGCGGTGGGTAAGGTCGTCGTTCAGATCCGGTAATGATTTGAAACGCGGTCAATGTGGGAGCTGGCTTGCCTGCGATTGCGGTGAGTCAGCTCCAACAAATGCAGCTGGCAGACCGCAATCGCAGGCAAGCCAGCTCCCACATTTTGATCTCCAGTGCTTCGAAGAAGCTGATTACGGCCCACACTTATCTATTCGCGACATGTTCGTAAGAGAACATGCAATCGCTCGAATTTCCTGTGTTTGCGGATAAGAGGCAATGCTATTTTCGGTAACGAAACTGTAACATTCGCATCCGCAGTCAAAACAAGAAATTTGGAGCTCTTGAATGTTTGCTTTCTTTCGTCCTGCCGCACACCAGGCGCCCCTGCCTGAAGAAAAAATAGACAGTACCTACCGACGACTGCGCTGGCAGATCTTCGCCGGTATTTTCTTCGGTTACGCCGGGTATTACCTGCTGCGCAAAAACTTCTCGCTGGCCATGCCGTACTTGATCGACGAGGGTTACACCCGGGGTGAGCTGGGCCTGGCGATGTCGGCCATTGCGATCGCCTACGGCTTGTCCAAGTTCTTGATGGGCCTGGTGTCCGACCGCTCCAACCCACGCTATTTCCTGCCCTTCGGCCTGCTGATATCGGCGGGCGTGATGTTCATTTTCGGTTTCGCACCTTGGGCAACGTCCAGCGTGACCATGATGTTCATTCTGCTGTTCATCAACGGCTGGGCTCAGGGCATGGGCTGGCCGCCAAGTGGACGCACCATGGTGCACTGGTGGTCGCAGAAAGAACGCGGCGGTGTGGTGTCGGTGTGGAACGTGGCGCACAACGTCGGCGGCGGCCTGATCGGCCCGCTGTTCCTGCTGGGCATGGCGTGGTTCAACGACTGGCACGCAGCGTTCTATGTGCCGGCGACCGTGGCATTGGCAGTGGCGGCGTTTGCCTTCATCACCATGCGCGACACCCCGCAATCGGTCGGCCTGCCGCCTATCGAGCAATACAAGAACGACTACCCGGAAGGCTACAACGCCAGCCACGAAGACGAATTCAGCGCCAAGGAAATCTTCGTCAAGTACGTGCTGCGCAACAAAATGCTCTGGTACATCGCCTTCGCCAACGTCTTCGTTTACCTGCTGCGCTACGGCGTATTGGACTGGGCGCCGACTTACCTTAAGGAAGCCAAGCACTTCGACGTGGATAAAACCTCGTGGGCGTACTTCTTCTACGAGTGGGCGGGCATTCCGGGCACGCTGCTGTGCGGCTGGATGTCGGACAAGATCTTCCGTGGCAACCGAGGCCTGACCGGCATCGTGTTCATGGCGTTGGTCACCGTGGCGACCCTGGTTTACTGGCTCAACCCGCCAGGCAACCCGATGGTCGACATGATCGCGTTGTTCTCCATCGGCTTCCTGATCTACGGCCCGGTGATGCTGATCGGCCTGCAGGCGCTGGAGTTGGCACCGAAAAAAGCGGCGGGCACCGCTGCGGGCTTCACAGGCCTGTTCGGTTATCTGGGTGGTTCGGTGGCAGCCAGTGCGGCCATGGGCTACACCGTGGACCACTTCGGCTGGGACGGTGGTTTTGTGTTGCTGGTGGGCGCATGCCTGCTGGCGATTGCGTTCCTGATCCCAACGCTGTGGCACACCAACAGCGTAAGCTCGGCGCGTTAATTCCCGCCGCAGTCTTTGGCACAACGCTTGAGCCGCGCCTCCAGGTTTTTATCTGGCATGGCGTGGCTACGCAGGGCGTTCACGGTCTGCTCGACATAATCGCGAGTGGTGCCGTAACGCCCGCAAGCGCTTTCCAACACGTGATTAAGCACGATATCGGGCAGGTTGCCGGCATAGCTGGGCAAGTGCCGCTCCAGCACAAACCCCAACGCCTGTACCTGGCTGCCATCTTCCAAGCGGCAACTGAGCCAGTGCGGCCGGTACGACGGGTAAGGCATCTCACGCTGCCACAAGGCATACAGCGAGGCCTCAAGCTGGTCTTCCGGCAAACGGTAGGCAAACCCGCTGCAAGAACCGCCGCGATCCAGGCCGAACACCAACCCCGGTGACTCCGGCGTGCCTCGATGCTCGTGTGACCACAGGTACAAGCCCCGGTGATAACCGTGAACCCGTGCACGCATGCGCTGGGTCGACGAGCATTCCGGACGCCAGATCAGCGAACCATAAGCGAATAGCCAGACCGGCCCCCCCTTATGCTTGGCCATGGTGGCCTGCATCGAACTCATTAATTGCTCGTGAGTCAGTTGCGGCCCCAGATCGAGCCGCGGAGGGTAAGCCAATTGCAACAGATCGGTTTCAATAACGGTCATGGCGGATCGCTTAGGTCTCCTGCGTGTTACCAGTTGTAAGCAACTTTACCGTAATAAAACGCGCCGCTGTAACCGTACGGCGAAAAAGTGCTATAGGCGAGGTTGCCACCGCTGCTGGCGTAGGCATTGACCTTCTCCGGGTATTTATCGGTGACGTTGTCGCCGCCCAGGGTGAAGGTCCAGCTCTTGAGCGTGTAGTCCGCCGACAGGTCCAGTACCCAGGCCGCCTTGAAGGTCTGGTCGTTGATTGTGTCCGCCTGGTAACTGGTGAATTCGCCGTAGCGCACCAGATTGCTGTGCAGTGCCCAGCGGCCATAGGTGAAATCGTTACCCAGGCTCAGCTTGTGCTGAGGAGTGGTGTCGCCGAGCAAACCGATACGCTCGCGGCGGTCCACCCGCACCAGGTTGGCGCCCAGGCTGTCGAGAATGGCCGGGTTGGCCTTCACGTCCGTCACCTTCGTGTGGTTGTAGTTGTAGCCAACCGTGCTGTTCCAGCGGATGCCATTGTCGAACGAGTAACGGTAGTTGGCCACCAGATCGACGCCGTCGGTACGGGTGTCGGTGGCGTTGGTGAAATAGCGGGCACTGGTGTAGTTGATGTTGCCGACACCGTTGGCTTGCAGGTAGGCAATGGTGGCCGGGTTGAGATTGAGGTTGGACGACAGGCTGATGCGGTCGCGGATGTCGATGCGGTACACGTCGAGTGTCACGGTCAGGTCATCGGCAGGTTCGAGCACCAGGCCAAGGCTGTAGTTACGCGACTTCTCGGCTTTCAGGTCTTCGGCGCCCAGCAAGCGGGCCACCTGGCTGTTCGCCGGGAAGGTGCCGGCCTCCTGAATGGTGCTGCCGATCAACTGTGACGAGGTGTAGGCAAAGTTCTGCTGGGCCAGGGAAGGCGCACGAAAGCCGTTGGAGATGCTGCCGCGCAAGGCCACTTGCGGGGTGAAGTCATAGCGGGCCGACAGCGAGCCGCTGACATTGGAGCCAAAGTCGCTGTAGTCCTCATGACGCACGGCGGCCGACGCGCTGAGCTTTTCGGTGAAGTTGGTTTCCAGGTCCAGGTACTGGGCCCAGTTATGCCGTGAACTGCTGCCGGCATCGGCATCACGGAAACCACCCAGGCCCGAGCTGCCGGTCTGGTAGTAGGACGCCGGGTCGCCGGCGTCGATTTCATAACCCTGGCGCAGGTATTCGCCGCCAAAAGCCACCGACACCGGGTAAGGCAGGAAGCCCACGTCGAACTCACGGGACAGGTCCAGGCTGACCTGGCGCTGATCGTTGCTCAAGGTGCCGTTGTTAAATTTGCGCGGCGTGGCCAGGCCGAGTGAGGTGTTGATGGTTTCGGTGCCCAGTTCGTACTGGTTCTTGCCGTAGTTGGCCGACAGGTCGTAATGCCAATCGTAGGCCAGCAAGCCGCGCAGACCGACCACCAAGGACGTGTCTTCCAGGTTGCCCTTGATCAGCGGCAGATAGCCATTGGGGTTCAGCGCCGGGATGTTGTTGGACGCGTTGCTCGCCCGATAGAACGCTGCTGTCTCGCCACGGCGCTTGCTGTAGCCGCCGAAGGTGTAGAACTCGGCCGCATCGTTGAAGGAATATTCGGAGTTGAACTGGAATTTGCCTTCATTGGTGGCCGGCTCGCCCTGACGGAACACGCGCTGGCCATAGGTGGTGGAACCCACGCTGCCAGGACGGAAATCGTCACCGGCGCGGTTGGTGTAGTCGTTGTCGGCACCCTCGCCCGAGACGTTGATAAAGCCGTTGTCACCCAAGGCAAACCCGGTATTGCCGCTGACGTTGCGCTGGATGCCGTCGCCCTTCTTGTACTCGCCGAACTTGGTCGAGACTGAGCCGCCGTGGTCGTCGTGCTTGAGGATCACGTTGATCACCCCGGCAATCGCGTCCGAGCCATAACGCGCCGACGCGCCATCGCGCAGCACTTCGATATGGTCGACCGCCGACAGCGGGATGGCATTCAAATCCGCCGGCGCCGAACCGCGCCCCACCGCCCCGCCCAGGTTGACGAAAGCACTGGTGTGGCGGCGTTTGCCGTTGACCAGCACCAACACCTGGTCCGGCGACAAGCCGCGCAACTGCGCCGGGCGCACCAGTTCGGCGCCATCCACCAGGCTTGGGCGCGGGAAATTGATCGACGGAATCAGGCGTGCCAACACCGCACCCAGTTCATCCGAGCCAGTGCTGCGCAGGGTATCGCCGGATATCACGTCGATGGGTGACAGCGAAGCACTGGCGGTGCGCTCTTGGGTGCGGGTGCCGGTGACGATCACGGTGTCGAGTTTTGGTGCGTCGGCGGTAACAGTTTCGCTCGCAAGCACTGGATTGAATCCCACAGCGGTCAGCAAATTGGCCGACAAAATCGCTGAGTACAGCGTGTGTTTTTGATTGCTCCCCATACCGCTCCCCTAAGAATCAACAATCAGAACTTCAATGCTCTGAGTTCGTACGATCGATCCGGCTGGCGGGCGGTGGCGGTCAGTGAGTGGTTATCGGCAGATAGTCGGTAGTCCGTTGCTTATAGCTTAATGAGATTTTCCCTACATCAGTAATACCGTAAATGAATAAGCATAGGCGCCCGAGCTTTCAGCGCAGGTTCAGGCCATGCAGGACGTTTACCGCCAAACTGACGACGTTAGCGACCCCACATTAGCCGCCTATCCGAACGACTATCGAGGTCGAACCATGAAATACTTTTATTGCGGCCTGCTGCTGTTGGCACACGCCGCCAGCGCCTTGGCCTCTGAGGCTGTCACCGAAAACGACAAAGGCTTCTGGTACGCCCAGACAAGCCTCTACACCCGGCACTTTTCACCGGACTCACAACACAATAACAATCAGGATTTGATCAACCTGGAGCGCAACGAGGCGTCAGGGCTGGTGTATGGCGGGGCGACGTTTCGCAACTCGTTCAGCCAGCGTTCGTACTACGTCTACGCCGGCAAGCGCTTCGATATTGTCGATTCGCCGTTTTACGTGAAAGTGACCGCAGGCGCACTGCAGGGCTATCGCGGCAAGTATCGGGACAAAATCCCGCTCAACCGTTACGGCGTGGCACCGGCGATCATTCCGTCTGTGGGAGTCCACTTCGGCCCGGTGACCAGCGAGCTGGTGTTGCTGGGCTTCAATGCGGCAATGCTGACGGCAGGCGTTCGTTTCTAAGAACGCCGCCTACCTATGTGGGAGCGGGCTTGCCTGCTCCCGCACGGGTTCAGCTCAAGGGTTCAAGGGCGCGGCGCGTAGGCAAACACATCAGCGCGCATCTGATGCGCATCCATGCCGGCGTCGACCAATGCGTCCAGCGTGCCGTAGATCATCGCCGGCGAACCACTGGCGTAGACATGCACGGCCTTGAGGTCGCTGATGTCTTCACACACAGCCTCATGCAGCAGCCCGCAACGCCCTTCCCAACCGCACAGGTCGCTGACCACTTTGTGCAGGAACAGGTTGGGCAGTTGCTGCCATTGGTCCCAGTGTTCGATTTCGTAGAAGTCTTCCGGGCGGCGCACGCCCCAATACAGGTGCACCGGGTGCTTGAAGCCCGAGGCGCGGCAATGCTCGATCAGGCTGTGCATCTGCGCCATGCCCGTACCGGCGGCGATCAGCACCAGCGGCCCGTCCGGCAGTTCAGCCAAGTGCGTATCACCAAACGGCAGTTCAATACGGGCCATCTGGTTGCGCTGCAACTGCTCGATAAGGTTGCGCGCACTGTCCTCGCGCACCAGCACATGCAGTTCCAGCTCGCGCCCGGCGTGGGGCGCCGACGCCAGCGAAAACGCCGACTTCTCGCCGTTGTCCCGTTCGATCATCAAGTATTGCCCGGCGTGGTAACGCAGCGCTTTACCGGCCGGCGCGCGCAGGCGCACGCGCCACACATCGCCACCGACTTCCACGCACTCACTCAATTGGCACGACAACTTGCGCAACGGCAACTCTCCCGGCGCCAACACGCCATCCCACAGCACAACGCAATCTTCCAGCGGTTCGGCGATACAGGTGTAGAACTCACCATGGTCGCGCACTTCGCCGGCTTGCTGCACCCGGCCCTCCACCAGCAGCGCAGCGCACACATGGCACACGCCATTACGGCACGCCTGCGGGCACTCGTAGCCCAGGCGGCGAGCGCCTTCGAGGATTCGTTCGCCAGGGACCAGCTCCAGTACCGCGCCGGAAGGTTGCAGGGTTACACGCATCAATCTATTCCCAATTCTTTCCAGATCGCATCGACGCGCGCGGTCACGGCTTCATCCTTGACGATCACCCGACCCCACTCGCGGGTGGTTTCACCCGGCCATTTGTGCGTGGCATCCAGGCCCATCTTCGAGCCCAGGCCCGACACCGGCGAAGCAAAGTCCAGGTAGTCGATCGGCGTGTTGTCGATCATCACCGTGTCGCGCTTGGGGTCCATGCGCGTGGTAATGGCCCAGATCACGTCGTTCCAGTCCCGGGCATTGATGTCGTCGTCGGTGACAATAACGAACTTGGTGTACATGAACTGTCGCAAAAACGACCACACGCCGAGCATTACCCGCTTGGCATGGCCTGGGTACGACTTCTTCATGGTCACGATGGCCATGCGGTACGAGCAGCCCTCGGGCGGCAGGTAGAAGTCGGTAATTTCCGGGAACTGCTTTTGCAGGATCGGCACGAACACTTCGTTCAGCGCCACACCGAGAATGGCCGGCTCATCCGGCGGACGGCCGGTGTAGGTGCTGTGGTAGATCGGTTTGATCCGGTGGGTGATGCGCTCGACGGTGAACACCGGGAAGCTGTCGACTTCGTTGTAGTAGCCGGTGTGGTCGCCGTAAGGGCCTTCATCGGCCATTTCGCCCGGATGAATCACGCCTTCGAGGATGATTTCAGCGGTGGCTGGCACTTGCAGGTCGTTGCCACGGCACTTCACCAGCTCGGTGCGGTTGCCACGCAGCAGGCCGGCGAAGGCATATTCGGACAGGCTATCGGGCACCGGGGTCACGGCGCCGAGGATGGTCGCCGGGTCGGCGCCCAAGGCTACGGACACCGGGAACGGCTTGCCAGGATGTTTTTCGCACCACTCACGGAAGTCCAGTGCGCCGCCACGGTGGCTCAGCCAACGCATGATCACTTTGTTACGGCCGATCACTTGCTGACGGTAGATGCCCAGGTTCTGGCGATCTTTGTTCGGGCCCTTGGTGACGGTCAGGCCCCAGGTGATCAGCGGGCCGACATCGCCGGGCCAGCAGGTCTGCACCGGCAGCATGGCGAGGTCGACATCATCACCCTCGATGACCACTTCCTGGCACACCGCGTCCTTGACCACTTTAGGGGCCATGGCAATGATCTTGCGGAAGATCGGCAGTTTCGACCAGGCATCCTTCAAGCCCTTGGGTGGCTCGGGCTCCTTGAGGAAGGCCAGCAGCTTGCCGATCTCGCGCAGTTCGCTGACCGACTCGGCGCCCATGCCAAAGGCCACGCGGTCGGGGGTGCCGAACAGGTTGCCGAGCACCGGGATATCAAAGCCGGTCGGGTTTTCGAAGAGCAGCGCCGGGCCCTTGTTACGCAAGGTACGGTCGCAAATCTCAGTCATTTCCAGCACCGGGGAAATCGGCACCTGGATACGTTTCAACTCTCCGCGCTGCTCAAGTTGCTGCACGAAATCCCGAAGATCCTTGAATTTCATTAACCATGCCACCCGTAAAATAGGCGTACATCCTACCTGCTCTTACGAGCGCTGGCAGCTTATTGCACGTCATTGCGACTCACATCCGACTCAACGGATGCATGGCGCAAGCTGCGGAAGAGGGGTTCAAGGAACCCCTCCACATACCGCGTGCCCACGCTTGAAAGGTGATTGTCATCGGTATACAGCGACTGGCCCCCCAGTTCGACCCGACACCAACCGTTGGCAGCACACAGCGTCGGCGCCGGGTCCAGGAGCTGGATTCCCGAGTCAGCCGCGGCGATTTGCGCAAAAACGCTGCTGATATAGGCCTGTCGCTGGACGTGTTCGGCCAGTGGCAAGCCTTCTCGGTCGGTCGGGCGACCCAACATCGCCAGGCGACTGAGTCGATAAGGCACATTGAAATCCTGCAGCGGCACCTCCTTGACCAACCAGACTCGGTGGCCGCCGGCACGGAGTTGCTGCACCAACGCCCTCAACCCCTCGGAGAACAATCGCTCGGCAATAGCACGGTCATACTTGCCCGTCTCCGGGTCATGGATCGACGCGCCTGTATCACCGGAGTGCTGGCCATAAACGTAGAGGCTCCAGCGCGCGACCAACACCACATCACTGAACTGTTCCTGGCTCAACAACCGGGTGACGCGCTCGTTGAACGCACTGCAGCCTGGGGTATTTTCTTTCCTGTAAAAAGGCAGACAGCCAGCATAACCGGCCTGGGTGATGCTGAAGTCGTACTTGCTGGCCCCATCTTTCAACGCCGGAATCAGCGCCGAGGCATGGCTGTCACCCCAGACGATTGCACGGGCCGAGTTCGCCGGTGGACCAAAATGGCACAGCTTACGGTGCGGGTCTTTCTTGTCGTCCGACAGGCAACTCATGAGTGTGGGGCTCCAGGTACGCGCCTGGGCGTATTGCAATGCCTGGGGCGGCAGCCGCGATGCAAAACCATCCGACCAAACCAGGCTTTTGCCGACCAGGCCCAGGCTGGCAAGCCCAAGGAAACCCGCGACCAGAATCGACCTGCGGCCTGCCAGCAGGCGCCGCTCACGGAACGGCCCTTCGACAAACCGCCAGGAGGCATAACCCAACACCAGGCTCACAACGAACAGAGCCACAAGCTCCCAGGACGACAGGCCAAAGATACTGGCGTACTTGCCAAACACCAGCACCGGCCAGTGCCACAGGTACCAGGAATAGGAAATCAGCCCAATACCCACCAGCACGCGACTGCCCAGCAACCGCCCTGCCCACGTTGGTTGCTGGCCGTTGGCCCAAATCAGCCCCACCACCCCCAATACGGGCAACAAAGCGGCCGCCCCTGGGAAAGCGGTGCGGTCGTCGTAACCAAATACCGCCACCATAATCAGGCCAAGGCTGAGCAGGCTGACGCCTTGCGCCAGCATCGGGCTTGCCCGCCGAGCGGGCACCGGCATGACGGCCAGCATGGAACCGGCCAACAATTCCCAGGCTCGCATGGGCAGCAGGAAGAACGCCTTGTCCGGTTCCCGAGACACCGCCCATACGCTCGCCGCAAATGACACCAGCAGCAACACAAACAAGGCGCCACGCCATTGCTTCAGCCGGCTCGACAGCAACGCCAGCAAGAGTGGAAAGGCAATGTAGAACTGCTCTTCAACCGACAGCGACCAGGTGTGCAACATGGGCTTCATGTCGGAGGCCGTGTCGAAGTAACCGTCCTGACGCATGAAGAACAGATTGGAGATGAAGATCACCTGGTTGTGTATCGACCGCCCCAACTCTGAGTAGTCTTTGGGCGCCATCAAAAACCAGCCGACGACCAATGATGCGGACATCATCACAATCAACGCCGGCAGGATACGCCGGGCCCGCCGCGCCCAAAATTCCACAAAACTGAAATGCCCGGCTTGACGTTCGCGCCAGATGATCGAGGTGATCAGGAACCCTGAAATCACGAAGAACACGTCAACGCCGACAAAACCGCCAGTAACGCCAGGTACTCCAAAATGAAACAGCACAACAGCCAGGACAGCGATGGCGCGCAAGCCATCAATGTCCCTTCGGTAAGCAAGAGCGGTCATAAATCGTCGATCAGCCTGATTCGGATGGAGGTGAGTGTATCCGCACCCACCTTTTTGTTTCTTAACTGACACTATTAGCGCACAAATCTCTCTTTTTCGATGCAAAAAAAATGGCGCCACAAAGGGCGCCATTTTTTGGACCTGAAGCGTCGTATTACTTACGCTTCATCGACAAGAAGAACTCATCGTTGGTCTTGGTGGTTTTCAGCTTGTCGATCAGGAACTCGATGGCGGCTACTTCGTCCATCGGGTGCAGCAGCTTGCGCAAAATCCACATGCGCTGCAGTTCGTCATCGGCGGTCAGCAACTCTTCGCGGCGGGTGCCGGAACGGTTGATGTTGATCGCAGGGAACACACGCTTTTCCGCGATACGGCGGTCCAGAGGCAGTTCCATGTTGCCGGTACCCTTGAACTCTTCGTAGATCACTTCGTCCATCTTCGAGCCGGTTTCAACCAGCGCGGTGGCGATAATGGTCAGCGAGCCGCCTTCTTCGATGTTCCGCGCGGCGCCAAAGAAACGCTTTGGTTTCTCCAGGGCGTGAGCATCGACACCACCGGTGAGTACCTTGCCGGAGCTCGGGATCACGGTGTTGTAGGCACGGGCCAGACGGGTGATGGAGTCGAGCAGGATCACCACGTCTTTCTTGTGTTCGACCAGGCGCTTGGCCTTCTCGATCACCATTTCGGCAACCTGCACGTGGCGGGTTGGCGGCTCATCGAACGTCGAGGCAACCACTTCGCCGCGCACGGTGCGCTGCATTTCGGTTACTTCTTCCGGACGCTCATCGATCAGCAGCACGATCAGGTGAACTTCAGGGTTGTTACGTGCGATGTTCGCTGCAATGTTCTGCAGCATGATGGTCTTACCGGCTTTCGGCGGTGCGACGATCAGGCCGCGCTGGCCTTTGCCGATCGGGGCGCACAGGTCGATAACACGACCGGTCAAGTCTTCGGTGGAACCGTTACCGGCTTCCATCTTCATGCGCACGGTCGGGAACAGCGGGGTCAGGTTCTCGAAGAGAATCTTGTTTTTCGCGTTCTCGGGACGATCGAAGTTGATCGTGTCGACCTTGAGCAGGGCAAAATAACGCTCGCCTTCCTTCGGAGGGCGGATCTTGCCAACGATGGTGTCACCGGTACGCAAGTTGAAGCGACGGATCTGGCTCGGCGAGACATAGATGTCATCGGGGCCGGCGAGATAGGAAGCGTCTGCAGAGCGGAGGAAGCCGAAGCCGTCCTGGAGAATCTCCAGCACGCCATCACCGGAGATTTCCTCGCCGCTTTTCGCGTGCTTTTTGAGCAGGGAGAAAATCACGTCCTGCTTGCGCGAACGGGCCATATTTTCTATGCCCATTTCTTCGGCCAATTGGAGCAGGTCGGTAATCGGCTTTTGCTTGAGTTCAGTCAGATTCATATAGGAATGACGTAATCATTTATGGAGGGGGGAAATTAAGCTTTTGGCTTAATGAGGCCGCGCCGCAGAGAAGGCGACAGGATCGCGTACTAATCGAAAAGGAATGCGTCGGCGACGGCTTGCAGGGGGCAGTGGAGAAACCAGTGCGGGGCCGAATGTACCACCTGAGTTTCGGAGCGTCTAGCCCTGTTTCACGAAAAAGCCCCGCGATTTGCGGGGCTTTTTTGACGACGCTTAGATGTTCGCGTCGAGGAAAGCTTGCAGTTGCGACTTCGACAGCGCGCCCACTTTAGTGGCCTCGACGTTACCGTTCTTGAACAGCATCAAGGTCGGGATACCGCGCACGCCGTGCTTGGCCGGGGTTTCCTGGTTGTCGTCGATGTTCAGTTTGGCAATGGTCAGTTTGCCTTCGTAGGTCGTTGCAATGTCGTCCAGGACAGGAGCGATCATTTTGCAAGGGCCGCACCATTCAGCCCAATAGTCAACCAGCACCGGGCCAGCAGCCTTGAGTACTTCGGCCTCAAAGGTCGCGTCGGTGACGTGCTTGATAAGATCGTTGCTCATGGATGTCTCCGGATTGTAAGCAAAAAAAACGTTGCCCATCATAGCCGCCCTTCCCTCGTTCAGGAAGCCGCCTCTGATTGACTCTTGCTATGACGATGCATGAGTTTGGGTATAGCCACTCAGGGCGTTACGGGCGTCACGAACGCTATGCCCGTGCGCAACGCCGCATTGCGTACGTGTTCCTGCATGGTTTTCTGCGCCGCCGCACTGGAACGCCGGGCCAGTGCACGCAGGATCTTGCGATGCTCCTGCCACGTTTCCATGGCCCGCTCCGGTCGGATGAACGGTAGTTTCTGACTCTCCAGGAACACCTCGGCGCTGGCACTCAAAATGCTCACCATCGCCTGGTTACCGCTGGCCAACAGAATCCGTTGGTGAAATTCGAAGTCCAGCCGGGCGGCGGTTTCAAAGTCGCCGGCCTTCAATACCTTATGCATTGCCTCGACATTGTCTTGCAGGCGGTCCAACTCATCGATAGTCAGCGTCACCGCCGCCAACCCCGCTGCAAATCCTTCCAGGGCATAGCGCAACTGGAAGATATCCAGCGGCGAGGCCTGGGCTGCAAAGGGCCAGGCAAACCCCGGCGGATCTTCCGCCGCCTGCACAAACACGCCTTTGCCGGGCTGCACACTGACCACACCCAAGGCACTCAAGGACGACAAAGCCTCGCGCAACGACGCCCGGCTCACGCCCAACTGCACCGCCAGGTCGCGCTGGGACGGCAATGCATCGCCCGCTGCGAAGCCCTGTTCCTTGATCAGTTTGCGGATGGCCTGCAGGGCCGCTTCCGGTACGGCTTGGGCGATGGAATTCATAAAAAACTCAAGGTTCCAGACAACTGAGCGGCTAGTTGTAAAGCTATTCGCGCCCGTCGGCAAGCCACGCCCCAAAGGGGCTCGCGCGGTTTTGTCGACGCTCGAAAAAGGTGCGAAAAGCGCCATCACTGTTCAGACCAGTAAGACCACCGAACCTCAACAAATTCCAGCGTTACAGACGATCAGAGAGGTGATGGCATGGGCTGTGCACTGAGCAAACTCAGAAAACCCCTTCGCCCTTTTCGGAGAGTTGCCATGACCAAGCGCTACAGCGCCCTGCTCACTGCCCTGTTTGCCAGCCTGATGCTGAGCCAGGCACCCGCCCAGGCCAATGGTCTGGAGGATATCGTCGCCCGGGGCACCCTGAAGGTCGCCGTCCCTCAAGACTTCCCGCCATTCGGCTCGGTCGGCCCTGACATGAAACCTCGCGGCCTGGACATCGACACCGCCAAGCTGCTGGCCGACCAACTCAAGGTCAAGCTGGAGTTGACGCCGGTCAACAGCACCAACCGCATCCCGTTCCTTACCACCGGCAAGGTCGACCTGGTGATTTCCAGCCTGGGCAAGAACCCCGAGCGGGAAAAGGTCATCGACTTCTCCAGGGCTTACGCGCCGTTCTACCTGGCGGTGTTCGGTCCGCCTGACGCAGCCATCAGCACCACCGACGACCTCAAGGGCAAAACCATCAGCGTGACGCGCGGCGCCATCGAAGACATCGAGCTGACCGCCGTGGCGCCCAAAGAAGCGACCATCAAGCGTTTCGAAGACAACAACTCGACCATCGCCGCCTACCTGGCTGGCCAGGTCGACCTGATTGCCAGCGGCAACGTCGTGATGGTGGCGATCAGCGAGCGCAACCCCAAACGTGTACCGGCCCTGAAAGTGAAACTCAAGGACTCGCCGGTCTACGTGGGCGTGAACAAGAACGAGCCGGCATTGCTGGAGAAGGTTAACCAGATTCTGGTGGCGGCCAAGGCCGACGGCAGCCTGGAAAAGAACGCGATGCAGTGGCTCAAAGAGCCGCTGCCCGCCGACCTTTGACGCGACGGAGCTGATTCATGGCCTATCAATTCGACTTTGTGCCCGTACTGGCCAATACCGACCTGCTGTTGCGCGGCGCCTTGTTCACGCTTGAACTGACGGCCATCGGCGCGATTCTGGGGGTTGCCCTGGGCACCGTCGGTGCCGTGGTGCGGGCGTGGAAGATCCAGCCGTTCGCCTGGTTCTTCGGCGTGTATGTCGAGTTGATCCGCAACACGCCGTTTCTGGTGCAGTTGTTTTTCATCTTTTTCGGCTTGCCGTCACTGGGGCTGAAAATCACCGAGTGGCAAGCGGCCGTGCTGGCGATGGTCATCAACCTGGGGGCTTACTCCACCGAGATCATCCGGGCCGGCATCCAGGCGATCCCTCGTGGTCAGCTGGAAGCGGCGGCAGCATTAGCGATGACGCGTTTTGAAGCGTTCCGCCATGTGGTGCTGCTGCCCGCTCTGGGCAAGGTGTGGCCGGCCCTGAGCAGCCAGATCATCATCGTGATGCTGGGTTCGGCGGTGTGTTCGCAAATCGCCACCGAAGAGCTGAGCTTTGCCGCCAACTTCATTCAGTCACGTAACTTCCGCGCCTTTGAAACCTACGCACTGACCACCCTGGTGTACCTGTGCATGGCGCTGATGATTCGCCAGTTGCTCAACTGGATTGGCCGACGGTTTGTGATGAGGAACAGCCGATGAGTGATTTTTCGTTCTGGGACATCGTGCGCAACCTGGCTGTCGGCCTGCAATGGACCCTGTTGCTGTCGCTGGTGGCCTTTGTCGGCGGTGGCCTGATCGGCTTGCTGGTGATGACGATGCGCATCAGCCGCAAAGCCTTCCCGCGCCATGTCGCGCGCACCTACATTGAACTGTTTCAGGGTACGCCGCTGCTGATGCAGCTGTTTCTGGTGTTTTTCGGCATTGCCCTGCTGGGGGTGGATATCTCGCCCTGGCTGGCAGCGGCGATTGCCCTGACTTTGTTTACCAGTGCCTACCTGGCCGAGATCTGGCGCGGCTGCGTCGAGTCCATCGCCCACGGGCAGTGGGAAGCGTCGGCCAGCCTGGCCCTTAACCCGCTTGAACAACTGCGTTACGTGATTCTGCCCCAGGCCCTGCGGATTGCCGTAGCACCTACGGTTGGCTTCTCGGTGCAAGTGGTCAAAGGCACCGCCGTGACCTCGATCATCGGTTTTACCGAACTGACCAAAACCGGCGGCATGCTCGCCAACGCCACCTTCGAGCCCTTTATGGTTTATGGCTTGGTGGCCCTCGGTTACTTCCTGCTCTGCTACCCCTTGTCCCTCAGTGCGCGCTACCTGGAAAGGAGACTGCATGCCTCTGCTTAGAATTTCCGCCCTGCATAAGTATTACGGCGATCACCATGTACTCAAGGGCATCGACCTGACGGTTGAAGAAGGCCAGGTGGTGGCGATCATCGGCCGCAGCGGCTCGGGCAAATCAACCTTGCTGCGTACCCTCAATGGCCTGGAGTCGATCAATGATGGCGTGATCGAGGTCGATGGCGAATACCTCGACGCCGCCCGCGCCGACCTGCGCAGTTTGCGGCAGAAAGTCGGCATGGTGTTCCAGCAGTTCAACTTGTTCCCGCACCTGACCGTGGGCGAAAACGTCATGCTCGCACCACAAGTGGTGCAGAAAGTCCCCAAGGCCAAAGCCGCACAGCTTGCCAGGCAGATGCTGGAGCGAGTCGGGCTGGGCGAGAAGTTCGACGCTTTCCCTGATCGCCTGTCCGGCGGGCAACAGCAGCGCGTCGCCATTGCGCGGGCATTGGCCATGTCGCCCAAAGTGCTGCTGTGCGACGAAATCACCTCCGCCCTGGACCCGGAGCTGGTCAATGAAGTGCTCAGCGTCGTGCGCCAACTGGCCAAGGACGGCATGACCTTGATCATGGTGACCCACGAAATGCGCTTTGCCCGGGAAGTCGGGGACAAACTGGTGTTTATGCACCAAGGCAAGGTGCATGAAGTAGGCGACCCCAAAACATTGTTCGCCAACCCCAAGACACCCGAGTTCGCCAACTTCATTGGTTCGGTGGAACAGCCGGGCTGATCAGCTCGAAACGGCCGTGCCCCTCAAGGTGCGTCTCGTCGCGTACCTCCAAGGCCTCAGCGGGCAGTTCGGTGTCGATATCGACCTGGGCTGTCAGCCGGCGCCCTGCTATCGGTAACCCTGCCGCCCGCGCCACCAAGGTCTGGCCGGGCAGCAATTGCCCGCTGGCAGGCTCGCCGGCCAAGTCGCTCGCCGCCCACTCCACAGCCCGCCCATCCACTTGGGCGTGTTTGAGGCTCAAGCGAAATCGCCCTTGGCGACCCAACACAAACCCCTGCCCATCTGCTGCAACACCAACAAACCGCAATGCCATTGCTGCAGGCTCAGTGCAAAAAACGTTCACGCGCAACCTACGCGTCGCAAGCACCAAGGCGGCCCTTTCAACACGCGCCTCTGTGCGGATGGCGCCATAGTCGATGCGTGGCTGGCTCACCGATAACCGACAGTTGTCGGCCAGGACGTCAGGTGCTGCCAGTACCGTGCAGAGCAACACCAAACGCAGCCTTTCAAACTTAACGACCATGGCACACCGCCGAGGTCGTTGTATAGAATTTGTCATTGTCTGGTTGGGTCTCAAGATCAATACGCAACACGCAGCTGGAAGAGTCAGGCAATGAAACCCGCAGGCTTTGCGCCTCATCGACGTCGTTGAGGAAAATCATGCCGTCACCCACCACGCTGGTCAGGAAGCGATCACCCTTGCCGAATACCGTGGCGCCTTGAGGCAATGGCCGGCCGTGCTGATCATGCGCGGTAAGCAACATGCGGCGCACGTTCACCACATCGAAATTCACGGCATTGAAGGACCCACGGCCTGCGGTGAGCATCTGGGTGCCGTTTTTCAGGTCGACGCGTTTGGGCAAGGACTGGGTTTGCACCTCGACTCGGCTGTTGGTGTAGGCCGGCAAGCCTGCGATCACCGCTTGCCCGCGGTAGTCCGTCCACACAGGGCCTTGGGGCGTCTCGACTTTTGCCGCGCCGATCTGCCCTACCGAGACGATGCCGAACGTGTCTTGCACGGCATACGGTGAGAACGTCAGGCCACCCGCGTGAGCCACCACGCCGCCCTGCAACTGCCCTGTGTAGCTGGTGCCCAGGGGGTCACGGCTGACACCCAGGCCAACGCGGGTATAACGCGGCAATAGATCCACATTGCCACGCACCGATTGCTCTCGGGCATTGAGGTCGCGCTCGACCCCCACTTCGTAATTCACAGACTCGTTGACCCGCTCGCTAAGCGCTGTGCCAGCGGTGAATCGGTCCCCGCGCCGGCTGGCGTAGCTATTAAGCCGACGATCTCGCCCAAGGGGCACACTGACCTGCAGACGCAAGGACAGGTCATGCTCCACAGCTCTTTCATTTCGCTCGCCGGCAAGCGTGGCATCACGGCCCATCCGAGAACCGCCCACCTGCGAATCCGCAATCAACGCGACATCGGCGTGGCTGAATGACTTGTTCCAGGAGGCAGACACATGCTCGGTCGTTCGGCCGTCAAATTGAGACCCGTGGGTATAGCCCGCAGAAAATACGCCCAGCGTGGGATCGGCCCAGCTCAGGCTTGCCGTGTATTGGTTTTTGAAGCGCGAACCCAATTCATCGGCCGTGTATGAGCGGCCGGCCTCAAGCACCTCACGATACTCCCGGGTTTGGCTGGTTGCGCTGAGGTTGACGTCGATATTGGCGTAGACCGGGCTGCTGACAGACACGCTGCTGCGCGCCCCGGACACTGCACTTTTGCCGTCTCGAGAAAGGTTTTGCCGCGCAGCCACAGAAACTCGCTGAAAAAACACACTGCTCAGGGTGCCACCTGCCGACCAGTATTCATCCGTACTCAACAAGCCAAAGCCCGCAGACGAGTTGCGCCCCAAACCCCAGGTGCCGCTCCCCATGGCGACCACCGGTGACGGCCCCTCTTCACCCGCACTCTTGCGCAGCTTGCCAACCGAGAAATAGTAACCCGGAGCCGCCGGGGCAGCCCCCGCAAACGAGGCCGCCGGCACCACAAAGCTGCGCCTGGCACCCCGCACGTCGATCACGCTGACCTCCAGGTCACTGGTGCCATTGAGCAATGGCAATCCCGTTAGCCGGAAGGGACCTTCCGGCACCAGCGTGCTGTGAATCAACACGCCGGACTGGCGAACTTCGATCCGTGATTGGCTCTGGGCAAGCCCTTCGACCACGGCATTGTTGCTGCCCACAGCGACGCGTGATTGACCATCGGGGAAAAACTGCAGGCCAGATAACTGGACGCCACCAAACAGCGGGTTATGGCTGGATATCTGCCCCACCTGGAAAGTCGATTGCAGCGCGGCAATGTCCCGCTGTGCATAGGCGTATACATGCTCGGTACGGGCCTTGCCGTTATCGGACACATAGAATTGACGACTGCGAACAATCCAGTCCTCAAGGTTGAAGCCTGCCTCGGTATAAGCCGAAACGAACCGGCTGGGCGCGCTGCGCGAACGGCTGTCGAAACCCAGCACGTCGTAGTTGAACAACGCCGCTGCCCCGCCTTTGGAAAAATGCCCGGCGTCCCACTGGGGATCACGCAATGACTGGGTGGGCACCACCAGCGTCACCTCGTCCGTGCCGGGACGCAGCTTCACCATCGTCGTCGGAAATGCCCCCAAGAAATCATGGCAAGACTGGTCGGGCGTAGCGCCTTCCTGAATGATGGTGCCGGGCGTCACTAACCCCGCTTTCTCCAGTAACCCCGGGGTGAAGCACAAGCGGCCCTCGTGATCGAAGCGTGCATCCACCAGCCCCAGCGGGTTTCCATTGACCCGCAACCCCACCACCTGGACGCCTTCGCGAAAGCGCGCCGCGTTGCGAAAGTAGTCGGAGACCTTCGGGTCGATACCGTGGGCGGTGAGTGACGCGAGGTCGAAACCCTCCCCGAGCTCCAGTGCCGACACAAGAACGGGCAGACTCCACAGGGTCGCAAACCCTATGATCAGGGTGGGTCTGCAGGGCCAAAAATACGCTGCGATGCTTTGACTCGAAGGGTTCGACATGAGTCGGTCACCCCCCGTCGGTAACGATCGGAGCCCGGTAGTGGTCGACCGTAAACCCGTAGACCGTCGCCGGCTGTATCTCGACCTCGGTCACGCTGCCCAAGGGACTGCCGACCTCTGCCGCCAGCACCTCACCCGGCAATATGTAGGTGCGCGGCAATATGGCCGGAACACCCTGTGGAAACACTTGCACATCCGGCGCCAGACGCACGACATAGGCACTGTCGTTATGGACGGTGAGACGTTCTCCCGCCCGCTTCCACTTCAGCAATTCCCAAGGCGTGTGGTGCCGAGGCAAGCCTTGTGGGTGCAGGATCAGCGGCAAATTCTGTCGAAGGGTGATACCGATGGTCGCCCCCTGCGCCGCGCGCGCTTGGGGAATACCTTCGAAGGACACGCGCTTGAGCCGTTGGGTCTTAAGCGGCGCCTTCAAGGTGGCGATGAACCGCACCAGTTGCGTGTCGCCCGCCTCCACACGAGCGATGGGCGGTGTGACGATCAATAGCGGCTCCAGGTCCTCCGGCACGTTCTCCACGACCGAATGAAGCAGCGCCGGCCCTGCATCGGTATTTTTGATGTTGATTGTGGCTTCGCCGTCTTCCTCATAAAGCACCACCACAGTTGTTTCCGGATACATGCCATCCGCCACAGCAGCAGTGGTAAACAACAGGCAAATGCTTGCACCCCGCAATAGCGCACTGCACATCACTAAAAAACCACGCACTCTATATTCCCCGCAACTAATAAAGTTGACCATTGGCCGTCAAGCGCCCACAGAAAAACAGCCAACAAGAAACAATAAGCTTCTTGGCTGGCTGTTTAACGTTACTTAGATGTAACTCAATACAAGCGTGGCGCGCCCATCAATAGAGACGTCTCGACTCAGGTCCAGGTCCTGGGCTCGGTTGATGACAGCCTTGACTGCAAGTGTGCCCGTCAATTGGTTAACGGCGGTGGGTGTAAAGGTAGCGCCGTTGCGCCAGGAGTACTGGGCGGGCGATTGGGCAACCTTGCCATCGCTGTTATTCCAGGCGCCAGCGCCGATACGCATGATCGGATACAGCGCTATGCTGGACGACCGCAGATCCCTGAGGGTGACCGAATAGCCACCGGTGCGACGGGCGCCTACAGCCCCCAACCCGAAATTCTGCGCTTCAGTAAAGCCGGCACCCAGGATGCCCGGCACTTTGCTGCCTGCTTGCAGATCGGTAAAGGTGATGCCGAACCTGGCGGGCGTCGTGCCACAATTGACGATCAGGGAAGTGCTCCTCTCTTCGCGCGGATTGAATGCAGTCTGGGACAATTCGCCCGAACGAATCGTGCCGTAATCGATGATACCGCTGCCGGCCAGGCTGAGGTTACAGGCTGCCGGTGTGATCGTCCCCCTGACGACCAGCTGGGCGCTGGTATTGGTAGTCGCCTGGGCAGTTAAGGCCGCAGCCAGGCACGCAATACCGAGAGTCAAACCAACAATTTTTTTCATGTTCATCCTGTCACTAAAAAGTTATCAGGTGTTCTTTATTTGTGCCTTGGCGACTCCATCGCCCAACGATTTATCTTCCGGGACGTGCACAACGATAAATAAATGCCACCTCGGCAGAATTGCCGGATGACAGTGTGTCGCTTTGGCACTTCATTAAAGAATCAGATAACACGACAATAACTGTGGGAATGATAAAAACAAACACCTTCCATTAGACCGACCACAATGTAGTTCCAAATAAAATAACGAAGGAGATATCGAATCGCTCACTGTCGGAAATTTCACAAACCACCTTATGACCGCCGATAATAAAAACACGACTACAACGTCGAAGAACTTAGTCGGCACGCACTTATAAAACCGCCCTACCTTTACTAAAGGAATTCCCCACAGACAGCCTCAGGAAAATTACTGAAGCACAACGCGTTGGCGCCAGCGGTCGATCGTGGCACGATGGTGAGGTTATCGACCGAGACCCCCAAACCATGCCGCAATCCCAAGCCAAGAATCTGTCCCTGATCGCCGCCATCGACCTGGGCTCCAACAGCTTTCACATGGTCGTGGCCAAGGCCCAGAACGGCGAAATCCGCATCCTCGAGCGGCTCGGCGAAAAAGTACAACTGGCTGCCGGGATCGACGACGAGCGCCAGCTCAATGAAGAATCCATGCAACGCGGGCTCGATTGCCTCAAGCGCTTTGCCCAGCTGATCAATGGCATGCCTTTGGGCGCCGTGCGAATCGTTGGGACCAACGCCCTGCGTGAAGCGCGCAACCGCGGTGAATTCATCCGCCGCGCCGAGGAAATCCTCGGCCACCCGGTAGAAGTCATTTCCGGCCGTGAAGAAGCACGCCTGATCTACCTGGGTGTCTCCCACACCCTGGCTGACACGCCTGGCAAGCGCCTGGTGGCGGATATCGGCGGTGGCAGTACCGAGTTCATTATCGGCCAGCGTTTCGAGCCGCTGCTGCGCGAGAGCCTGCAAATGGGCTGCGTCAGCTTTACCCAGCGCTATTTCAAGGACGGCAAGATCACTCCGGCACGCTATGCCCAGGCCTACACGGCCGCGCGACTGGAGATCATGAGCATCGAGCACGCCCTGCACCGCCTGACCTGGGATGAGGCCATCGGCTCATCCGGCACCATCCGTGCCATCGGCCTGGCGCTGAAGGCCGGCGGCCATGGCACCGGCGAGGTCAACGCCGAAGGTCTCGCGTGGCTCAAGCGCAAGCTGTTCAAACTGGGCGATGCCGAGAAAATCGACTTCGATGGCATCAAGCCTGATCGCCGCACCATCTTCCCGGCAGGCCTGGCGATTCTCGAAGCGATCTTCGACGCCCTCGAACTGCAACGCATGGACCACTGCGATGGCGCCCTGCGTGAAGGCGTGCTGTACGACCTGCTGGGCCGCCATCATCACGAAGACGTGCGTGAGCGCACCCTTACCTCATTGATGGAGCGTTATCACGTCGATCTGGAACAGGCAGCCCGCGTGGAGCGCAAAGCGCTGCACGCCTTCGACCAGGTGGCCGAGGACTGGGACCTGGAAGACGGCGTCTGGCGCGAACTGCTCGGCTGGGCAGCCAAGGTGCATGAAGTGGGCCTGGACATCGCCCACTACCATTACCACAAACATGGCGCCTACCTGATCGAGCACTCGGACCTCGCCGGTTTCTCCCGCGAAGACCAACAGATGCTCGCGCTGCTGGTGCGTGGCCATCGCCGCAACATTCCAAAGGACAAGTTTGCCGAGTTCGGCGATGAAGGCATCAAGCTGATCCGCCTGTGCGTGCTGCTGCGCTTTGCGATCCTGTTCCACCACATCCGTGGCACACAGGAAATGCCCCAGGTCACCCTGCGCGCCAACGGCGACAGCCTCGACGTGGTGTTCCCCAAAGGCTGGCTGGACGAAAACCAGCTGACCCAGGCGGACTTCGCCCAGGAAGCGGAGTGGCTGACGCGGGTTGGGTTCAGCCTGAACCTGCGCTAAAGCGCACTGCAAAACAAATGTGGGAGGGGGCTTCTTGCTCCCGATAGCGAAGTGTCAGTTGACCTATTCATCAACTGACCCACTGCAATCGGGAGCAAGCCCCCTCCCACATTGTTAGTCCGTATTGACTATTAATTCACCGCCAGAATCGGGCTACCCAGCTTCTCCAGCAACGTCGCCTGCGCGCTGCGCGGGTTCTGGTTGCCGGTCGGCGTGTTGCGCACGTATCGGCCGTCCGACTGCAGGCTCCAGCTGTGAGTGTTGTCGGTGAGGTAGCTTTCCAGCTCCTTCTTGACCCGCATGATCAGCTTCTTGCCTTCCACCGGGAAGCAGGTCTCCACACGCTTGTCGAGGTTGCGCTCCATCCAGTCCGCACTGGAAAGGAACATCTGCTCCTCGCCGCCGTTGAGGAAGTAGAACACCCGCGTGTGCTCCAGGAAGCGGCCGATGATCGAGCGCACATGGATGTTATGCGACACGCCGACAATGCCCGGACGCAGGCAGCACATGCCACGCACCACCAGGTCGATGCGCACACCGGACTGGCTGGCCTTGTACAGCGCGCGGATGATCTTCGGATCAGTCAGCGAGTTGAACTTGGCAATGATGTGCGCCGGCTTGCCGTCGAGGGCGAACTGGGTCTCCCGGGCAATCATGTCGAGCATGCCCTTCTTCAGGGTGAACGGCGCGTGCAGCAGCTTCTTCATGCGCAAGGTCTTGCCCATGCCGATCAACTGGCTGAACAATTTGCCGACGTCTTCACACAAGGCGTCGTCGGACGTCAGCAAGCTGTAGTCGGTGTAGAGCTTGGCGTTGCCGGCGTGGTAGTTACCGGTGCCCAGGTGGGCGTAGCGCACAATCTCGCCAGCTTCGCGGCGCAGGATCAGCATCATCTTGGCGTGAGTTTTGAAGCCCACCACGCCGTAGATCACCACCGCACCGGCCGCTTGCAGGCGGCTCGCCAGTTGCAGGTTGGACTCTTCATCGAACCGCGCACGCAGCTCGATCACCGCGGTGACTTCCTTGCCGTTACGCGCGGCGTCTACCAGCGCATCGACGATTTCCGAGTTGGCGCCGCTGCGGTACAGGGTCTGGCGCACCGCCAATACATGCGGGTCCTTGGCGGCCTGGCGCAGCAGGTCGACCACCGGGGTAAAGGACTCGAACGGGTGCAGCAGCAGAATGTCCTGCTTGCTCACCACACTGAAGATGTTCTCGCTGTTTTGCAGCAACTTCGGGATCTGCGGCGTGAACGGCGTGTATTGCAGCTCCGGATGGCTGTCCAGGCCGGTGATACTGAACAGGCGCGTCAGGTTCACCGGGCCATTGACCTGATACAGCTCGCTCTCGCTGAGGTTGAACTGCTTGAGCAGGTAGTCCGACAGGTGTTTCGGGCAAGTATCAGCCACTTCCAGGCGCACCGCGTCACCGTAGCGACGCGAGAACAGCTCGCCGCGCAGGGCTCGGGCCAAGTCTTCGACGTCTTCGGAATCCAGCGCCAGGTCGGCGTTACGGGTCAGGCGGAACTGGTAGCAGCCTTTTACCTTCATGCCCTGGAACAGGTCGTCGGCATGCGCGTGGATCATAGACGAGAGGAATACATAATTGTCGCCAGCGCCCCCCACCTCTTCCGGTACCTTGATGATCCGTGGCAACAGACGCGGTGCCGGGATGATGGCCAGGCCAGAATCGCGACCGAAGGCGTCGATACCTTCCAGTTCAACGATGAAGTTCAGGCTCTTGTTTACCAGCAGCGGGAACGGGTGCGTAGGGTCGAGGCCGATCGGGGTGATGATCGGTGAAATCTCGTCACGGAAGTACCGGCGCACCCAGGTCTTGATCTTGGTGGTCCAGTGGCGGCGACGAATGAAGCGGACCTGATGTTTTTCCAGCTCCGGCAACAGAATATCGTTGAGGATCGCGTATTGGCGGTCCACGTGGCCATGCACCAGCTCACTGATACGCGCCAGGGCCTGATGCGGCTGCAGACCGTCGGCACCGGCTTGTTCGCGGGCGAAGGTAATTTGCTTCTTGAGGCCGGCGACGCGGATCTCGAAGAACTCGTCCAGGTTGCTGGAGAAAATCAGCAGGAACTTGAGCCGCTCCAGCAGCGGATAGGACTCGTCCAGCGCCTGCTCCAGCACGCGGATGTTGAATTGCAGTTGTGACAGCTCGCGGTGGATGTACAGGCTGCTGTCATCCAGGTTGGTCACCGCCGCCACCGGGGCCGGCGCAGGCGTCTCGGCCACCACGACAGGTGGAGCCGGCTCCATTTCCGGCGGGGTCTCGGTGACTTGTTCGACCACCGGGTGAGCGTCTTTTACGGCAACTTCTGAGAGTCCTTCGGTATTCATCGAGTGTTCCTGTGAGGGCTATTGTTGCTCTCTAAGCAATTGGGCAGCGCGGGCGGCGAAGTAGGTCAGAATGCCATCAGCGCCTGCACGTTTAAAGGCTGTCAGGGATTCGAGGATCACCCCTTCACTCAACCAACCATTCTGGATCGCGGCCATGTGCATGGCGTATTCACCGCTGACCTGATAGACAAAGGTCGGCACCTTGAATTCCTCTTTGACCCGGTAAAGGATGTCCAGGTACGGCATCCCGGGTTTGACCATCACCATGTCGGCGCCTTCGGCCAGGTCGGCCGCCACTTCGTGCAGGGCTTCATGGCTGTTGGCCGGGTCCATCTGATAGGAAGCCTTGTTGGCCTTGCCCAGGTTCAGCGCCGAACCGACCGCATCGCGGAACGGGCCGTAATAGGCGCTGGCGTACTTGGCCGAATAGGCCATGATCCGCACATTGACGTGGCCCGCCAGCTCCAGGGCTTCGCGAATCGCCTGGATGCGGCCGTCCATCATGTCCGACGGCGCCACGACCTGGGCACCCGCTGCCGCGTGGGACAACGCCTGCTTGACCAGTGCATCGACGGTGATGTCGTTCTGCACATAGCCGTCTTCGTCGAGAATGCCATCCTGGCCGTGGGTGGTGAACGGGTCCAGCGCCACGTCGGTGATCACACCCAGCTGCGGGAAACGCTCGCGCAGGGCACGGGTGGCGCGCTGGGCGATCCCTTGCGGGTTCCAGGCTTCGGCAGCGTCGAGCGACTTGAGTTCGGAGGGTGTCACGGGAAACAGCGCCAGCGCCGGAATCCCCAGCTCAACCCAATTGGCCGCTTCTTCGAGCAGCAAATCAATGGTCAAGCGCTCCACACCCGGCATCGACGCCACCGCTTCCCGGCGATTTTCACCGTCCAGCACAAACACCGGCAGGATCAGATCGTTCGTCGTCAGCACGTTTTCACGCACCAGGCGGCGAGAAAAATCATCACGACGATTGCGACGCAGGCGAGTGGCGGGGAACAGGCGATTGGCAGGGGTAAAGCTCACGACAGACTCCTGAGCCCGCGTTTACGGGCGAGCGTTGCAGTTATAAGCGGCCATTATGACGAAGGAATGACAGTTGTGCTTATCGATGCGACCTGCAGTCGCATTCGTCGTTTATGTAGGAATTGTTCACTTCGTGACACATCTCGATACTTTCATGAATGTTCACGAAGGCGTAGGCTGCGCGTTCATTTCGCCAGCACCCCAGACCATGCTTCAACAATTTCTGCATGACTTCGGCTACTTTGCCCTCTTCCTAGGCACGTTCTTCGAAGGCGAGACCATCTTGGTTCTCGCAGGCTTCCTGGCGTTCCGTGGCTACATGGATATCAACCTGGTGGTGGTCGTTGCCTTCTTTGGCAGCTACGCCGGCGACCAGCTGTGGTACTTCCTGGGGCGCAAGCACGGCCGCAAACTGTTGGCGCGCAAGCCGCGCTGGCAATTGATGGGCGACAAGGCCCTGGAACATATCCGTAAGCATCCGGATATCTGGGTGCTGAGCTTCCGGTTTGTCTACGGCCTGCGCACTGTGATGCCCGTGGCGATTGGTTTGTCAGGCTACCCGCCGGCGCGCTACCTGATTCTTAACGGGATTGGCGCTGCAGTCTGGGCGGCAGCCCTGGGCGCTGCGGCTTACCACTTCGGCGCGGTGCTGGAAGGCATGCTCGGCAGCGTCAAGAAATACGAGCTGTGGGTGCTGGGCGCGTTGGTGCTATTGGGCTTCGGCCTGTGGTTGCGCCGCCGCTTCAAGAACGCCCGTATTGCCCGCCAGGCCTGCGAGGACGCAAGGGCCCGGCTCGCCGCCGAGCCGGCTCCCGTCGACACGCCTAAGACACCAGCCGAGTAAGCCGGCTTCTGCAACAGTAGAGGCCGATCACGCTGAGCAAGCTGTAACTCAACAGACCCAGCCAGCCCAAACTGCTGGCCGGCCATAACCCGACCAGCGGCGCCAGCCACACCAGTGGCACATTCAGCCCCAGGCGTACCAGCTCAGCTTTCAGCGCCCACGGGCGATTCTCCAGGGCGACGCCCAACGTAAACAGCCCCACCGCCATCGCACTCCATCCCAGGATCAGCGCCGCCGTGGGCAGCCCCTCGGCGAAATTCATCAAATAGCTGCCAAAGCCCACATACGCGGCAAATTGCAGCGAGATATAGACCTGCTGACGCGCATCCAGCGGCACGTCGAATTTGCGGAACTGGCTCAAATCGGGTTTGGCCATCGGGTACTTGGCCTTCACGTCCGCCGGGCGCCAGCCGGTGCGCATGAACCAGATGCGCAGCTTGTCCCACCCGCTTTCGGTACGTCGTGCGTCATTCCACAGCTGCGCATAAAACTGCAGGTTGGCCCATAGCGGGTTCCAGCTGGCCAAAGGCGTGGTCACGCCAAAAATCACCGGCTCGTTGTCGTCTTCTTCCTGGAAGCTGCCGAACAGCCGGTCCCAAATAATGAACACCCCGCCGTAGTTGCGATCCATGTAGAGAGCGTTCTGTGCATGGTGGGCCCGATGATTGGACGGTGTAACGAAGAACCACTCGACCCAGCCGAGCTTGGGCACGTGGCGGGTGTGCACCCAGAATTGATACAGAAGATTGAGCGAGGCCACGCTGATAAACACCACCAGCGGCACGCCCAGCACGGCCAGGGGCAGGTAGAAGATCCAGCTCAGCAGAAAGCCGGTACTGGTCTGGCGCAGGGCGGTGGTGAGGTTGTAGTCCTCGCTTTGATGATGCACCGAGTGCGCGGCCCACAGGATGTTGCGCTCATGCCCGCAGCGATGCAGCCAGTAGTAGCAGAAGTCATAAAACACAAAGGCGAACACCCAGGTCCAGACACTCTGGGCCGACAGTTCGATCAGGGCCAAGTGCTTGAGCGCAAACGCGTAGGTCAGCAACCCCACGCCTTTGGTCAACAGCCCCGTAGTCGTGGACAGCACACCCGTGCTGAGGCTGTTGATGGCATCTGCCACTCGATAGTTGCGCTCGCCGCGCCAGTGATCGGCCAACAGCTCAACCACGATCAAGGCAATGAAAAACGGTACCGCGTAAGGCACGAAGTCCATGGGCTAGTCCGGTCTATTTTTGTTACATCAAGATTAGGTGTAGCAACGCCAGATCCCATTGGCAACAGGTGACAAATTAGTAGACATTTAACGCCACGAAATAGGGAGAAATACTCATGAGCAAAAAGATTGCAGTGATCCTTTCGGGCTGTGGCGTGTACGACGGTGCAGAAATCCACGAAAGCGTCATCACTTTGCTGCGCCTGGACCAGCGTGGCGCTCAGGTCCAATGTTTTGCACCCGATATCGCGCAACATCACGTGATCAACCACCTCACCGGCGAAGAGATGCCTGAGTCGCGCAATGTGCTGGTGGAGTCGGCGCGTATCGCCCGGGGTGAAGTGAAGGACATCCGTGAGGCCAATGCCGAAGACTTCGACGCACTGATCGTTCCCGGCGGTTTTGGCGCGGCGAAGAACCTCTCGACCTTTGCCGTGGAAGGCGCCGGTTGCAGCATCAACCCGCAGGTTCTGGCGCTGGCCGAAGCCTTTGCCGAAGCGGGCAAACCGGTGGGTCTGATCTGTATCTCGCCGGCCCTGGCCGCGAAGATCTATGGCCCCGGCGTTACCTGCACCATCGGCAACGACGCCGCCACCGCTGCCGCCCTGGATAAAATGGGCGCCACCCACCGCGACTGCGCGGTGGAGGATATCGTCGAGGACAAGGCTCGCAAGCTGGTGAGCACCCCTGCCTACATGCTCGGCAAAAGCATCAGCGAGGTCGCCTCAGGCATCAACAAACTCGTGGATCGCGTGCTGGAACTGACCCACGAGAACGACTAACCCGCTCGCATCAACCGCGTGAGGATGCGATCCAGCGAGTTGGCGAACGCCTGCTTTTCCTTATCACCGTGGGGCGGCGGGCCGCCGCCCATTTGGCCTTGTTCGCGCAGATCCGTGAACAGGTTGCGCACCGCCAGCCGCTCACTCATGTTCGCCGGGCTGAACTCCTTGCCCCGCGGGTCGAGGGCGGTGACGCCCTTCTTCACCAGGCGATCGGCCAACGGTACATCGCTGCAGATCACCAGCTCGCCGGGCACCGCGTGCTCCACCAGGTAGTCATCCGCTGCATCCGGGCCGCTGGGTACAACGATCAGCTTCACACAGGCAAAGCTCGGCTTGATCTGGCTCTGCCCTGCCACCAGCACCACTTCGAACTGGCGCTTGAGGGCGAACTTCACCACTTGGTCCTTGGCCGCCCGCGGGCAGGCGTCTGCATCAATCCAGACGCGCACGATCAGGCGACCACACGGCGTTTTTCGGCCAGCCGGCTGCGGCCGTACAGCACCACAATCGCCAGCACCGCCAACGCCTGCGCACTCAACGAGTACGCATCGGCATGGATGCCCAGCCAGTCGAAGTCAAAAAACGCCACCGGCCGCGTACCGAAGACGCCGGCTTCCTGCAACGCCTTCACGCCGTGCCCGGCGAACACCACCGACAGTGCACACAGCAACGCCGCGTTGATGCCGAAGAACAGCGCCAACGGCAGCTTCGCCGAACCCCGCAGGATCACCCACGCCAGACCCACCAGCAGCACCAGCGCCGTAGCACCACCCGCCAGTACGGCGTTGTGCCCGGCCGGGCCGGCTTGCAGCCACAGGGTTTCGTAGAACAGGATCACTTCGAATAGCTCACGGTATACCGAGAAAAACGCCAGCAGCGCAAAACCAAAGCGCCCTCCGCCGCCGACCAGGCTGCTCTTGATGTAATCCTGCCAGGCTGCCGCATGGCGCCGGTCATGCATCCACACGCCAAGCCACAGCACCATCACACTGGCGAACAGCGCCGTGCAGCCTTCCAGCAATTCGCGCTGGGCACCGCTGACGTCAATCACATACGCCGCCAACGCCCACGTTGCCAGACCGGCCAACAGCGCCAGGCCCCAGCCGACGTTCACACTGCGCACCGCCGATTGCTGGCCAGTGTTACGCAGGAACGCCAGGATCGCCGCCAGCACCAGGATGGCTTCCAGGCCTTCACGCAACAGAATCAACAGCCCGGAGATATAGCTCAGCGACCAGCTCAAGCCATCGCTGCCCAACAAGCCAGCTGATTCGGTGAGCTTGCCTTTGGCGACGTCCAGACGCTGCTGCACTTGCTCAAGCGGCAGGCCGTCCTGCAACGACTGCCGGTAGGCCATCAGCGCTTTCTCGGTGTCCTTGCGCACGTTGGCGTCAACGTTATCGAGGGAGCTTTCCACCAGCTCGAAGCCCTCAAGGTAAGCGGCGACCGACAGGTCATAAGCCTGCTCGTGGTCACCGTTACGGAATGCGGCGAGGCTCTTGTCCAGGGTGGTGGCGGTGTAATCGAGCAACTGTGCCGGGCCACGCTTGACCTGTGGCGGTTGTGCGCGCTGGGCCCGGAAAGTCGCGGCGGCGCCTGGACCGTTGGCAGCCAGCACTTCATTAGGCGTTTGGCGGGCCAGGTCGGCGAGGTTGAAGGGTTGTTCACTTTTTGCCGCAGCCGGGTCTGCCGTGAAGCCCGCGATGTAAGTGGCCAGGTCCCAGCGCTGACGGTCATCCAGTTGATCGGCAAAGGACGGCATGTCAGTGCCTTCAACACCCAGGCCGAGGGTATTGTAGATCGCATAGAGGCTCAGGCGGTCCAGGCGCACCGCATCTCGCAGGTTGGCCGGTGGCGGCGTCATTCCCGTACTGGCTGGGCCATCACCCGCACCGGCAGTGCCGTGGCATACCGAGCAATGCTGGGCGTAAAGCGGTGCGCCACGCGCGGGGTCGGGAGTGATGACCGGGGCTTGGCTGACTTCATACGCCACCGCCAACTTGGCGCCCAATTGACGGGCCAGGCGAGCGACAGCTGCGCCGTCCTGGTGGGCGGTCACGGCCGCTAGCAATTCGTCGACGCCTTTGACCAACTCCGCGCGCTCGGGCCTTTGCGGCAGTTCAGCCACCAGGCCTTGCAACACGCCGAGGAACTCTAGTTGTTCGCGATATTCGGATTCATCGATAACCTTGCCCGCCTCCACCGTCGGTGGGTAATCAGCGCCAATGTAGTCCAGCAAATGCAAGGCTTGTGGGGCGCCCTCGGCATTCGCGGCCAGCAGATTGAAGCTGCACGACATCAAGGCCGGCAACACCAGCCAGGCGAGAAAACGGATGGGGGCAATCATGAATGAATCTCAAAGGTAAATACGAAGTAACACATTGTTTAACTTTAAAGGCTCTGACTCAAGGCGTTCGTGATCTGGCGCTAGGAAACCACCCGCGGATTGATGGCATTCAGCGCTTAAAGCCATAACAAAAAGCCATTGTTTTGCCAGTAATGGCGCCTATAATGCCGCGCCCTGTTATTTCTAAAGGGTATTTATTTCCTCGTTTTTATGAGGAATTTGCACATCTGCTTATCACTTTCAAGGAAGAAGTTTGCATGGCATTTCGCGCCTTGACCCCGCTCACGCTGGCGGCGGTTACCTTGCTCTCGGGTTGTTCGATGTTTCGCAGCTACGACACTGAGCTGCAAGCCACTAACCAGCAGTTGGCCACCGGTAACGTCGACGGCGCCCTGACCCTGCTGGAAAAGAACAATGCCGGCGAAGACAAGGACCTGCTCTACTTCTTCGAAAAGGGTGAGCTGTTGCGCGCCAAGGGTGACCTCACCGGCAGCCAGACCGCCTGGCGCAGCGCCGACCTGCAGGTCTACAAGTGGGAAGAGTCGGTCAAGTTCGACAGCGAAAAGTACCTTGCCCAGTTCGGCAGCTTCCTGGTCAACGACAAGGTGCGCCGCTACGAAGGCTACGACTACGAAAAGGTCATGCTGACCACCCAGATGGCCCTGAACCTGCTGGCCGTGAATGACTTCGACGGCGCCCGCACCGAAATCAAGAAGACCCACGAGCGCGAAGCCGTTATCGCCGACCTGCGCGACAAGGAATACCTCAAGCGCGAAAACGAGGCCGAGCGCCAGGGCGTAACCACCCAGATCAAAGACCTGCGCGGCTACCCGGTAGAGGCACTGGACGCACCGGAGGTGGTCGGCCTGAAGAACAGCTACCAGAGTGCGTTCAGCCACTACCTGGCAGGCTTTGTCTACGAGGCCCTGGGAGAGAAAGACCTGGCCGCACCGGGTTATCGCAAAGCCGCCGAGTTGCGCCCCAACACGCCGTTGCTGGAGCAAGCGTTGATGGACCTGGACAAATCCAGGGTCGGCGCCGACGAGACCGATGTGCTGATCGTGGTGCAGAGCGGCCTGGCCCCGGCGCGTGACTCGATCCGCCTACCGCTGCCGATCCCGATCGACGGCCACTTGGTCATCACCCCGTTGTCCTTCCCGGTCATCAAGGCAGACACCTCGACCGCGACCTTCGGCCAGATCGGCGTCGACGGCAAGCAGCAGAACCTCACCGCACTCAATAGCACCACCGCCATGTCCCGCCGCGCCCTGCGTGACGACATGCCGGGGATCATCCTGCGCACCACCGTGCGTGCAGTCAGCCGCGGCGTGACGCAAAACAATCTGAACAAGACCAACCCCATGGCAGGCCTGGTGCTGGGCATCGCCTCGGCGGTGACCGAAGGCGCCGACACTCGCACCTGGCGCACCCTGCCGGACATGACCCAAGTGACGCGCCTGCGCCTCAAGCATGGCGAACACCACGTCAGCCTGCCCAACGCCTTGGGTGGGACGCTGGTGACGGTCAAGGCCGACCAGCGCTATCAGGTGATCACTCTGCGCGTAGTCGGCAACCAGGTGTTCGCCGGCGGCCTTGCCGCGCATGTGGTGCCAGGCACCTCCACCCAGGCCATCGCCCTCAAACAACCTTAAGGAGCACGTTATGCGTCATTTCATCCTCGGCGCCCTCGCGCTGATCCTGCTCGCCGGCTGCGCCACGCCACCGCCACCAGAGCCCGGCAGCGCCGCCAGCAAAATCGTCGTGATGGGTAAATTCAAAGGCATCGCCGTCGGTGCCATTCGCGTTGCCCGTGAAAACGGCTTCCTCACGGCCAAGGTGCAACTGAGCAACATCACCAGCAGCAACCAGATGATGTATTACCGCTTTGCCTGGCTGGGCGCCGACGGCTTCCCCGTGGGCGATGAAGAAACCTGGAAAGTGCTGAACCTGTACGCCAACCAGGCGACCTTCCTGCCCGCCATTGCCAATTTGCCCCAGGCCGCGGACTTCCGTCTTGAAGTGAAGACGCCTTAAGTCGCGCCCCTGCTCTTCAACTTAACAGCCTGTTTCAGAGAGATTTCCCCATGTTCGTACGCTTCTCGCTCCTCGCCGTGGTCGCCCTGCTGGCCAGCGGTTGCTCCAACACCTCGCCGGTACTCGGCGGCAAGAACATCAGCTACGGCGACACCAAGGCCGTGGAATTGGTGACCAACGAGTTCGGCTCCACCGACCTGCAGATGATCGCCGAAAGCATGACCCGCTCTCTGGCGCAGTCCGGCATTCTGCAAGGCCGTCCGGTGGTGCAGGTGTATGACGTGAAGAACAAGACCAGCGAGTACATCGATACCCGCGAGATCACCACGTCGATCAAGACCCAGTTGATGAAGACCGGCACCGCGCGCTTCGCCAGCGACAACACTGAAATGCAAAGCCAGGTCGACCAGCTCAAGCTGCAGAACCAGAGCGGCCTGTATAAAAAATCCACAGTGAGCAAGACCGGCAATATGGTGGCCGCCAAGTACCGCCTGGAAGGCTCCATCAGCTCCATCGTCAAGCGCAGCTCGGACTACAAGGACGTGTTCTACAAGTTCAGCCTGCAGTTGATCGACGTCGAGAGCGGCCTGGCCGAATGGATGGACGAAAAAGAAATCCGCAAAACCACGGAGCGCTGAACAATGCGTGCATGGATCGGCATGATCGGCCTGCTGTGCGCCTTTGGCGCCTCGGCCGCCCCGAAGATCGCGGTAACCGACCTGGCCTACGAGGCGCGGGTCGAGGAGTACATCCACGCGGTGTCGGCCAGCAATAACTTCCAGGCCAGCGCGTATCAGGCCAGCGGTGCGTCGAACTACAGCGAGTACGAGAGCCGTACCAGCTACATCGAACAGACCGAACTGCGTAAATTCAGCGGTGATATCAAGGGCGAAATCCTCAAGTCGCACCAGTTCCAACTGGTACAGGGAACGCCCTACACCGCCGACGCCAAGGGCGACGTCTATGACGTGATCAAACGCATCAAGGCCGGTAACTTCAAGGGGGCTGACTACGTGCTGTTCGGCACACTGTCAGACATCGACTTCACCCAGGACATCAATGCCCTGGACCACACCAACAGCTATTCGGCGGTGCTGGGCCTGACGCTGGTGGCCGATTTCAGCCTGATCAACACCCGAACTTTCGAAATCACCTCGGCATTTACCGCCATGGGTGAAGGCCAGGACACCAAGCTGGTGAACAGCCGTGACGTACGCGTCAGCCTGAACCGGCCACGTGTGGTGAAGGAAGTCTCGAAAGCACTGGGTGAGGATGTGGCCAGACAGTTGGCGGAACAGTTGGGCGGCGGGCATCAAGACCCGGGCAAGCCTGCGTTGCGCAATAACCTGCCAAGGGATGAAGCGCCAAAGATTCTGCGCTGAGCCCCCACTTCAAAGCCAACCCATAAACCATGTGGGAGCAGGTTTGCTGCTCCCACCGTTGTAATTGCGTTTCTTCCCTTACGCCGTTGCGCGATGCAAGCTGGCCAAGAACCCCGCAGCCCCCACGAATAACCCGGCAAACGTGCGGTTCATGCGTTTTTGCTGCTTGGGCGTGCGCAACACACGCAAGACTTTCGACGCCAACCCCGTATAACCCGCCATCACAATCATATCGACGCTGATCATGGTCGCGCCGAGGATCAGATACTGGATCAGCAAAGGCGCCTGCGGGTTCACGAACTGCGGCAGCACCGCCAGCATGAACACCAGGGCCTTGGGGTTGCTCGCGTTGACCAGAAACCCACGGAACATCATCGCCATCGGCTTGCCGATCGGGCGTATCGCCGCGTCATCACTCATGTCCATGGGCAGGGCACGCCATTGCTTGATGGCCAGGTACACCAGGTACGCCACACCAAACCATTTGATCGCATAGAACGCAGTGGAAGACGCCGCAAGAATGGCACCCAGCCCGCCCGCTACCACGGCAATCTGCATCGCCAGGCCCAGTTGCAGGCCAATGGCATTCCAGTACCCGCGCAGGAAACCGTATTGCAAGCCGCTGGACATCGACGCGATTGCGCCAGCACCGGGGGAAAGGGAGATGATCCAACTGGCCAGGAAAAAGGCCAGCCATGTATCGAGTGCCATTACACACCTCAGAAGGGAGTTTGCGGTCAGGCCTTAAGCTAACTCCGCCGACCGGAGGCTGGCTATAGATTTTTAAAAGATCTGAGCGCTAGCGGTCGCCCGGGAACACATGAGTGCCCGGCCAACGCCGCACAGAGCGCTGGAAGAACAAGCTGTTAGGCACTTGGACCATCGCGCTGCCGGTACCGGCATCTTCCACTTCGATCAGCGTGGTGTAGAGCAGGTTGATCGCCACTACCCGACCCTTCACGCCGGGCTTATCGACGGTGTCCACCAACTCGACGATATCACCGAGGCGGAACGGCCCGACGGTGAATATCAAGATAGCGCACAGCAGGTTGGACAATACCGACCACATGGCGAAGAACGCCACAGCGGCAACCGCGACAAACCCTGACAGCGCCGTCCACAACACCGTGGCGGACACGCCCAGGCGGCCCAGCACGAAAATCAACGCACTGCCCATGATCAGCCAGCGCAGGCAGCCACGTAGAGGCATCAGCAATTGCGGCGGGAACGGGTAGCGCTCACCCAAGCGGGTGAGACCTTTGGCAACAAAACGCTGGGCCAGATAACCGGCCAGTAGAATCAGCAGGATTTGCACGCCAATCCAGGCCGGTTCCACCCATTGCGTCGGTAACGGCAGGTGCAACGCTTCCATCAGGACAGCGCCTCCAGCTCCGCTTGCAGACTTTCCAGCAGCTCGAGGGCCTCCATCCAGGTTTCCTCCAACTGCCCTTCACGCACCTTGAGCTTGGCCTGTTCGGCCAGCAGGTCGCGCAGCTCGTCCTTGCGCGCCGCCTCGTAGACGGCGCTGTCGCCCAGGCTGGTTTCGATCTTGGCCAGGCGCTCATGCACCTTGCCCAACTCGGCTTCCAGCTTGTCGGCTTCACGCTTGTGCGGCGCCAACTGCTGACGCAGTGCGGCGGCGGCCTGGCGCTGGGCTTTTTTGTCGGTTTTATCCGGGTTGACCGGCGTGTTGCTGACCGGCGCGTTGCGCAGACGATAATCCGTCAGCCAGCGTGCGTAGTCATCCAGATCGCCGTCGAACTCTTCGACTTTGCCATCCGCCACCAGCAGGAAGTTGTCGGTGGTGCTCTTGAGCAAGTGGCGATCGTGAGACACCACCAATACCGCACCACTGAACTCCTGCAGAGCCATGGTCAGCGCCAGGCGCATTTCCAGGTCCAGGTGGTTGGTGGGTTCGTCGAGCAGCAACAGGTTCGGTCGGTCCCAGGCGATCAATGCCAGGGCCAGACGCGCTTTTTCGCCACCGGAGAAATTCAATACCGGCTCATCGATGCGCGCACCACGGAAGTCAAAGCCACCGAGGAAGTCGCGCAGGGTCTGCTCACGCTCGGTCGGCGCCAGACGCTGCAGGTGCAGCAACGGGCTGGCCTTGGAATCGAGGGAGTCCAGCTGATGCTGGGCAAAGTAGCCCACCACCAGGTTCTCGCCACGGGTCAGACGGCCGGCCAGCGGTTGCAGTTCACCCGACAGGTTCTTGATCAGTGTCGACTTGCCGGCGCCGTTAGGGCCGAGCAAACCAATACGTGCGCCCGGCGTGAGCTGCAGCTTGACCTTCTCCAGAATGGTTTTGTCGCCATACCCCAGACGCGCATCCGACAGGTCCAGCAACGGGCTGGAGATCTTCACCGACTCACGAAATACGAAGTCGAACGGCGAATCAACATGGGCCGCCGACAGCTCTTCCATGCGCTCCAGCGCCTTGATCCGGCTCTGGGCCTGACGGGCCTTGGTGGCCTGGGCCTTGAACCGGGCGATGTAGCTTTCCATGTGCGCGCGTTGCACCTGCTGCTTCTCGAAAGCTTGCTGCTGCTGCGCCAAACGCTCGGCACGCGCGCGTTCGAACGCGGTGTAGCCGCCACGGTAGAGGGTGATTTTCTTCTGTTCGACGTGGGCGATGTTGTCGACCACGGCATCGAGGAAATCCCGGTCGTGGGAAATCAGCAGCAAAGTACCTGGGTAGCTCTTGAGGAAGTCTTCCAGCCACAGGATCGCATCGAGGTCCAAGTGGTTGGTCGGTTCGTCGAGCAGTAACAGGTCCGACGGGCACATCAGCGCCTGAGCCAGGTTCAGGCGCATGCGCCAACCACCGGAGAAGTCGGCGACCGGGCGGTCCATCTGCTCATTGGTAAAGCCGAGACCGGCCAGCATCTTGCGGGCACGGGCGTCGGCGGTGTAGCCGTCGGCGCTGTCGAGTTCCGAGTGCAGGCGGGCCTGAGCCGCACCGTCCTGGGCTTTCTCGGCCTCGGCCAGGTCGTGTTGCACCTGGCGCAGGCGCAGGTCGCCATCGAGCACGTAGTCGATCGCAATGCGGTCGAGGGTGTCGATCTCCTGGCGCATATGGGCGATGCGCCAGTCGGCCGGCAGCAAGCAGTCCCCGGAATCCGGGGTCAGCTCACCCAGCAACAGGGCGAACAACGTGGATTTACCGGCACCGTTGGCACCGATCAGGCCGGCTTTGTGACCGGCGTGCAGGGTCAGCTCGGCGTCTTCGAGAAGACGTTGCGGGCCACGCTGTAATGTTAGGCTTTGAAGTCGGATCATAATGGCGGCGGAGTCTACCAGCTTCGTTGCCCGCTGGCTTGGGTGTGAATATGTGCGCTGACCTGTGGAGCTTTGCCCTCTCGACTTACGCCCGACCGGGCGTCCAAGCCGCCTGCCTGCGCTTGCAGGAGCAAGGCGCGGATGTGTGCCTGTTGCTCTGCGCTGCCTGGCTGGAGCGGCGAGGTGTGGCGCTTGCGCCCGAGCGCATTCATGCGCTGCAGCAGGTTGCCCTGCCCTGGCAAAAAAACGTGGTCGAACCGTTGCGACAGGTGCGCCTGCAATGGCGAGCCATGGCTCAACTGGATTTGCCTTTGGCGGCGTTACGCGAGCGGGTCAAAACCCTGGAACTGGAAGCCGAACGGGAGCTGTTGGCGCGCCTGGAAGTGTTGACGCAGGCATGGCCGACTGAAGAAGGGGATCAACGGGGATGGCTTGAAAGCTTGGCGGCCGGAGCCGCCAACCTTGACCACGACGCGCTGCAGCAGTTGCGCGTCGTGGCCTCCGGCACTTAGGAAGCGCTGGTTGGGGTAGTGCTTGGCGCTACGGGTGCAGACGTGCTGCTGGCCGATGCCGTTGGCGCGGCGGACGCCGTCGGCGTAGCAGGCGAAGCTGCCGGGGCAGTTGGCTTGGCCGGTGCAGGTTTGGCAGCAGCAGGTTTTGCGGCTGGCTTAGCGGCTGGTTTCGCAGCAGCAGGCTTGGCAGCTGGCTTAGCGGCTGGTTTTGCAGCGGCAGTTTTAGCAACCGGCTTGGCGGCCGGTTTTGCAGCAGCCGCTTTAGCAGCTGGCTTAGCGGCTGGTTTCGCAGCAGCGGTTTTAGCTGCTGGCTTGGCGGCCGGTTTTGCAGCAGCGGTTTTAGCCGCTGGCTTGGCGGCTGGTTTTGCAGCGGCAGTTTTAGCAACTGGCTTGGCGGCCGGTTTTGCAGCAGCCGTTTTAGCAGCTGGCTTGGCGGCTGGTTTCGCAGCAGCGGTTTTAGCCGCTGGCTTGGCGGCCGGTTTTGCAGCAGCCGTTTTAGCAACTGGCTTGGCGGCTGGTTTCGCAGCAGCGGTTTTAGCCGCTGGCTTGGCGGCTGGTTTCGCAGCGGCGGTTTTAGCCGCTGGCTTGGCGGCTGGTTTCGCAGCAGCGGTTTTAGCCGCTGGCTTGGCGGCTGGTTTCGCAGCAGCGGTTTTAGCAACTGGCTTGGCGGCTGGTTTTGCAGCAGCGGTTTTAGCCGCTGGCTTGGCAGCAGTCTTAGCCGAAGCTTTCGACGCAACAGCTTTTGCTGGTGTGCGAGCGCCCAGCACTTTGGCCACGGCTTCTTTCACACGACCTACGCCCTGGGCCAGCTTCAGGCTTTCCTGGGCATCGCGCTTGAGTTGGGAAATGTAAGTGCGGGTTTCAGCTTGGCGATCCTTGAGGGCATCCAGCAGGTCCTCAAGTTCTTTAACAGCGTCTTTGGCTTTGGCTTGTGCCTTGGCCTTGCCGGCAGTCGCGGCGTCTTGCAGTTTGGTGCGGGACTTGTGCAGCTTCTCTTGCGCTTTACCGCGTTGTTTTTCCAGTTTGGCGAGCAGTTTTTCTGCATCAGCCAAGGCTTGGGAACATGCGCTTTCCAGATGTTCGAGCAGGCTGCCCGAAAGTTGTTGGAGTAAGTGCAACGGGGTATTTACAGGCTTCTGTTTGGCCGACATGGTTTACCTCCTGGCTGACGTGGGTGCGGCTCATACTAGCCCTCTGCTCTTACCGCCGCTAGGGCATGTTGACAGTATCGTTGGCCTTGCGTTGCACGGTGAGAAAATTCTTATCGATATAACAAAAAACCACGGCACTTTTTACGCATTCAGGCTGGCATAATCCGTCGCACTTTCGGCGGGAGACTACCCCATGTCGCGTTACCTTTTTTTAGTGCTTGGCTTGGCGATTGGCGTGGCCAATGCAGGTGAGCAATCGCCGTCCAGCAGCACTGCTCAAGACCCGCACGATCTCGCGTACAGCTTGGGCGCAAGCCTCGGCGAGCGCTTGCGCCAGGAAGTCCCCGACCTGCAGATCCAGGCGCTGGTTGACGGCCTCAAGCAAGCCTACCAAGGCAAACCACTGGCGCTGGACAATGCTCGTATCGAACAGATCCTCGCCCAACACGAAGCACAGAGTGCGGCCGACGCTGAGGCGCCAAAAAGCGAAAAAGCGCTCGCTGCCGAACAGCAGTTTTTAACCCAGGAAAAAACTTCAAGCGGCGTGCGTGAATTGTCGGATGGCATTCTGCTCACCGAGCTGAAGCCTGGTACTGGCAGCAAGCCGTTGGCCAGTGATGAGGTGCAGGTGAAATACATCGGGAAGTTGCCCGACGGGACAATCTTCGATCAGAGCACACAGCCCCAATGGTTTCGTCTGGACAGTGTGATCAGCGGCTGGAGCAAAGCACTTCAACAGATGCCGACAGGTGCAAAATGGCGCCTGGTGATTCCATCGGCCCAGGCCTATGGCGCCGACGGTGCCGGCGAGTTGATACCGCCGTATACACCGCTGGTATTTGAGATCGAGTTGCTCGGTACTCGCCACTGACCCAATAAAAAACGGTGCGCCATGCGCACCGTTTTTTACGTATCACCCAGGATCAAACCTGCGCGACAGGCTCTTCCTTATGGGCGTTGTGCAACACTTCGATCAAGCAGTCTTCCAGCTCGAAACGCTCGTGGAGCAGACCACCCAACTCTTTAAATTTTTCAGCAACACACTTGCCGGCGTCACACAGGTCGTTAAAGGCCAGCAGCTTTTCAGTGATGACGTCGATGCGCGGGTAAATAGTCTCGGCCAGCTCCAGACCACGCTTATCGTTAAACGCTTTCGCCTCGCTGGTCAGTTGCTCGTAGATCTCGAAATGACCGGTAGAAACATAGTCCACCAATACACCGCAGAAATCTTGCAGCGACTCGCAATTCTGAGCCAATGCTTCGGGCTTGGCGCCAAGAGCATCAAAGGCCCGAACCAGTTCGTGACGTGCTTTCAACCAGCTGTCGATCAGCTTGTGCACCCCACCCCAGCGTTCCTGAGCATTCTGACAACTTTCCAGCATGGTGATCTCTCTTCCCTATAGGGGGCGCTGCCGCTCTGTGCCCGCGCAACACTTCAAGGATAAAAGCGGCAGCCGGACAAGGCCGCATCTGACAAACGGTTTCAGTAATGCATGCGGGCCAGATTATGCCCGCATGACTATGGCTTCAAGGTACGCAGGAGAGAAAGTTCATACAAGTGTTTAATCCCGTCGTACAAACTGCGACTGCCCTTCAGTACCTCACAAGGTCCACACGACGGCTCAGTAGCAGCCGCGAAAACTGCATGATGCCCAGGACCAGCATCGCCACGAAGAACAGCAAACTCCACTCGGGCAGGCTCAGGTCGAACAGCGTCCAGTTGAGTTCCACACAATCGACGGTGCCTCTGATCGTCAATTGCAGTGATTGCCAAAGCGACAGGTTCTCAATCATGTATTGCAGACTGGGCCAGCAATCGCTGGCCTGCTCCAGTGCGGCATTTTGTAGCAGTACTTGGCGCACGGCGGTGATAGCGCCCAGCAACGCGCACCCCATGCTGGCCAACCCGTAAAGATAAGCCGCAAAGCGGCTTGGGCCGTGAATCACGGCAACCAGATTGATCAGCGTAAAGGCGGCCAAAAAGATGCGTTGCACCTGGCAAAGGAAGCAAGGCCGCAAAAGCGCGCCGAACTCAAGATAGAACGACGCACCCAACGTCATCGCACCAGCCATGAACGCCAGGAGAAACAAGGAGCGTGAAGAGGCCAAAGACATTGTTATCCGTACCGCAAAAGATAGGTCGTTACGGTAGAGTAAAGGCCTGACCCCTTTCAATACGTGCTAGAGCAGACAATTCTGCGAGAGCCTGGGGATATACCGTCAGAACCTGGATGACTTCAAGCTGTTAGCGGTAGGAATTTGCTACATCGCGCTTTAGACCCAGCCTTTACACGATAAAAAAGGGTTGGCCCTAAGAAACTTCTGAGCCAACCCTCTCACTCTTTCCTACTTCAAATCCGCGCAGGCACTGGCAACGGTGAGGCCAGCAAACGGCTGTCCAACAGGCCCAGGCCTTCCTGGAACAATTGGTTACTGCGCTCGGTGTCACCCAACTGGGCCAGTAAACGTGCCAGCTCAGCACAGGCTTCGGGGTTTCGCTGTACCTGCAGACTGCTTTCCAAATAGTCCCGCGCCTTGCCCCACAAGCTGTTTTGCAGACACAGGCGGCCCAGGGTCAGCAGCAGGCTGGCGTCACCGGGATGATCCTTGAGCCAACCTTCAGCAAACTTCAACTGTCGGCCTGGATCGCTGCCGCGCAGCAACCCATAAAGCCGGATCAGATGGCTGTCATAGCCGCGCTTGATGGCGCCGCGCAGCACTTCCTCAGCCTTGGCATCAGCACCCAGCCGACGCAGTTGCTCAGCATAAGCCAAGACCAGTTGCGGCTCCTGGCGCTGGGCTGAAGTCAGTTGCTCCCACGCGCGCTCCAATGATTGCAAGCCCGCTTCGCCTTGCTCTTCACGCTGCACGGCAAGGCCAAGGTTCTCGCCCCATGCGCGTCGCTCAAGCTCTGCCAATTCGGAGGCAGGAAGCACTTTGTCTTTGCGCAGTTCCGGCAACAAGCGAATCACCGATGCCCAATCGCCTCGCTGCTGATGCAAGCGCTGCAACTGGCGCAAGACCTGTGCGTTATGGGGATGGCGCTCGTACATCGCCTGCAAGGTAACCAGCGCCCCCTCAGTATCGCCGCGATCCATCTGCAACTGCGCGTGGCTCAAGGCGACGGCAAGTTCTGCCTGTGGCTGGCGCTCCATGGCGCGCTCCAGCAGGCCGTCGGACTCTTCATAACGGCCCTGCTCATTGGCGGCACGGGCAGCCCCAAGGTAATACAGCAAAGGTTGGCGCTCGGCCTCGGCGGCACGGTGCAGGTGGCGTTCGGCGCTGGCCCAGCGGCCCTCGGCGAGGTCCAACTGGCCCTGCTCAATCGCAATCTGTATGCGGCGGCTGCGGTTGCGTCGCGACCACGGGTTGACCACACCGCCGGAGGTAGTGATCAGGCTCAGCAGCACGCGAACCAGGTAGATCGCCAGGCCGACGACAAACACTGCCACCAGCGTGGCCCACAGGCTCGACTCGTAGTGCAGCAGATGAGGATAGGTAATCAGCACGTAGCCGGTGTGTTTCGAAATACCCACACCCAGTGCCAAGGCAATTGCAATCGCCAGTACCAGGATCACATAGAAACGCTTCATCGGCTCTACTCCTGCTTGGCCGGCGTGCCCGCCGCCGCCTTGGCTTCACCGGCAGACAGATGGCGGCGTTCAAGATAAGCCTGCACGGCAGCCAGGCTGGCGGCCAGGTCCGGGGTCACCACGGAGACGGCCTTGGGCTCGAGTTCGGCAATACGTGCCAGCATCGCTTTGCTCTGCGGGTTGTCCTGGTTGAAGTTGTCCTGCAGCACGCTGCGTGCTTCACCCAGGGAGCGGCTGTACACCGCCGTCTCACCGTTGAGCGCGGCCCATTGTGCCTGCTCCAGGGCCAGGCTCAGTGCCAGGCGCACCTGGTTCAAACCTTGACCGGCCAGCAACGGACGAATGTTGTCATCCGGGTTGAAGTCGATGCGGAAGTAACGCGATATCTGCTCCCACCACTGGCGCAGGCGACCTTCCGTGTCGGTCGTCGGGCGCCCCTCGGAAGTGGGCTCGGTGAGTTGATATTCAGGGGCAATAGCCGCCAGTTGCACGACCTGGTCACGCAGGGCCGCCAGTTGCAGGTAAAGCCCGGTGCGGTCTGGCTGTTCAGTGCTGCGCAGCGCGGTCAGGCTTTTGGCCAATTGCTCACGGGCAGCGTAGGCACCTGGATCGCTCTGTTCGCGAAGAATTTCGTCAGCGCCCTGGACCAGCGACTGGGCACTGTTGATGTCCTGCAGGGCAGACAAGCGCAAGCTGGCCAGACGGATCAGGTGCTCGGCTTCGGCCAGGCGCCAGTCCTGGCGGCTGGCACCCAGCACGGTTTCCAGACGTTGGCTCAAGCGCTGCTGATCACCCTGCAACTGCGAGACCAGGCGGCGGCGCTCTTCCAGCTCATCGGCTGCTGGCAATTGTGCCAGGCGCGCAGCCAGCTGCTGCTGACTCTGCTTGAGTGATTGGGATTGGTCATCAAGGGTCTGCACCTGGCCCAGCTGTTGCTGGCTACTGGCTTGCAGGGCACGGACCTGCCATATCCCCCAACCGCCGGCGGCAACACCTGCGGCACCGAGCAACAGGGCCACAATAGCCAGGCCATTGCCGCGGCGTGGCGCGGTGGCCGGTGCAACCGGCGCATCAAGTGCTGGCTGGGCTTCATCTTTAGGCAAGGCTGTTTCGCTCACGTATCCGTCCTTTGCGTATCAGAGAGTGGGCGCCGCATGCCTCACGAGGCAGCGCTGCGCAACGCCACTAACAAAGCCGCGGCACTCGCGCCGCGACAATCCACAACTTTTTCTGCGCCAGCGGCCCGCGCCATTTCATAAACGCGCGGGCTGGGCACGAACAACGGCAGCTGCGCCACTTTCGGCCAATCGAGGCCGGCCAGGGCTTGCAGGTGCAAAAAACCCTGCCCACTGCTGACCACCAGGCCGTTCAAGCGTTCCAACTGGATGCGCTGCGTCAACACCCCGGCCTCGTAAGCCGGGAGCAAGCGGCGATACAACTCCAGATAATCGACACTAGCACCTTGCTCACGCAAACGCTCAGCCAGCAACTCGCGCCCACCCTCGCCACGCAGGATCAGTACCCGGGCATCGGGCCGTGCGATAGCCTCGCGCAAGGCGGGCAATTCAAGCAAGGCTTCGCTGTCGTCGCCGGTTTGCGGATAGTGAACGTTGAGCCCGTGATCGGCCAGTACCTGCGCAGTGGCAGCCCCGACGCTGAACCAGGGCAACTGCGGCCAAGGCTGATTCAACTGCTGCACAGCAAGGCGTGCAGCCGGTTTGCTGACCACAATCACCGCGCAATAACGGCCCAGGTCACGCAGCACAGACTGTTGCTCAGGCGTTACCGGCAGGGCTTCGATGTCGAGCAAAGGCAGGCTGCTGCTGAAAATGCCGGCGTCAGACAGCGATGCCGCCAGGGCAGCCGACTCTTCGGCAGGCCGCGTCAGCAGCAAACGCCAGCCAGTCACTGCGGACCGGCCTCGCCGTAGACTTTTTCCAGAATGGCGCCGGCGCCCTTGCCCAGCAGCTCTTCAGCGACCTGGATACCCAAGGCGGTCGCATCACGCTGTGGCCCACGCACGTCGGCAGTGAGCAGCGTACCGCCTTCAGGATCGCCTACCAGGCCACGCAGCCAAAGGTTTTCACCTTCAAGCACGGCGTAGCAGGCAATTGGCACCTGGCAGCCACCGTTGAGGTGCTTGTTCAGCGCGCGCTCGGCGGTGACACGCACTTCGGTGTCAGGGTGATCCAAAGGTTTGAGCAAGGCGTGAATTTCACTGTCGGCCGTGCGGCATTCGATGCCCACTGCGCCCTGCCCGCCTGCGGGCAAGCTGTCTTCGACGCTGATGGCCGAGGTGATACGGTCTTCGAAACCGAGCCGGATCAGACCGGCCGCTGCGAGAATGATCGCGTCATAGTCACCGGCATCCAGCTTGGCCAGACGCGTGTTGACGTTGCCACGCAGGAAACGGATCTGCAGATCCGGGCGCCGAGTCAGCAACTGCGCCTGACGACGCAGGCTGGAGGTGCCGACGACACTGCCCAGTGGCAAATCATCCAGGGACGCGTAGGTGTTGGAAACGAAGGCATCGCGCGGGTCTTCACGCTCGCAGATGCAATACAGGCCGAGGCCTTCAGGAAAGTCCATCGGCACGTCTTTCATCGAGTGCACGGCGATGTCGGCTTCGTTTTCCAGCAGCGCGGTTTCCAGCTCTTTGACGAACAAGCCCTTGCCGCCGATCTTCGACAGTGGCGAGTCCAGCAGCTTGTCGCCGCGACTGACCATGGGCACGAGGGTCACTTTGAGGCCCGGGTGGGCCAGCTCAAGGCGTGCTTTGACGTATTCGGCCTGCCACAAGGCCAAGGCGCTTTTACGGGTGGCGATGCGGATTTCGCGAGAGGACATGGATCAATCCGTACTGAATAGATACGGCAGATAATAACAGCTCAGGCAAACACGCTTTGATTTGAATCAGCAAGTGCGGGGCCTCCCTGGCCACATCGCACCGGGATAAGGTCTGCAGACCTCGCCACAGCCCTCGGGCTACAGCTGCTGCATCATCTTGCGTACGCCAGCGACATGACGGCGGCTGACGATCAAGGCATCGCCATTGAGCCCTTTCAGGAATAGCTGAAAATGGCCCAGCGGCGTGCGCTGCAAACGCTCAATTCGCTCGCGAGCCACCAGTGCGTTGCGGTGAATGCGCACGAAGCGGTCGCCAAACTCATCCTCCAACGCCTTGAGCGGTTCATCGAGCAATACTTCGCCTGCCTCGTGACGCAGGGTCACGTACTTGTGGTCGGCAATAAAATAGACCACCTGGCCCAGCGGTATCAGCTCAATGCCTTTGCGGGTCCGCGCGCTGATGTGGCTGCGCGGCCCATTGCCGCTCTGGGCAGCTGGCTGGGTCAGCGCAGCCAGTTGGACGCGGTTGGGGCGCTCGGCCTTTTTCAGGGCCTTGAGCAACGCTTCGCCAGTCGCCGGCTTGGCGAGAAAACTGACACCACTGGCTTCCAGCGTTTCCGCAGAAAACTCTTCCTGCGCAGCACACAACACCACGGCAGGCGGCGATTCTCGCTCACTCAGGCGGGCGGCGACTTGCAGGCCATCAAGGCCCGGCATGCGGATATCGAGCAGCACCACGTCAGGCTTGAGGCTGTCGATCAGCGTCAACGCCTCCTCACCACTGGTGGCGCTCGGTTCAAGGACTGTATAACCCTCGAGCTCATTGACCAAACGGCTCAGTCGCTCGCGGGCTTGGGGTTCGTCATCAACGATCAGGACATTCATATTGCGCTGGATTCCTGCGTGAGTCTCGCACAAGGATAGCGTAGACAGGTGCGGTGACTTGCGTCACAGCGATCCACGCTAAGACTAGCGCGAGCGGTAAAAAGTGCCCCGAGAGCGGCACCCAAATTCACCCGGACCTGTTCAGTTGCGCCCAAAACCTGCTGCCTATGGGCATTGCCGTAGGGTTTGCTGATACACAATCCGAATACCCCCCTTTTTTAATGGATAGTCTGGGATATGACCACATCACCAAACTTTGGTGCATTCATGCTCTATCAGTGCAACTGTAGACGCTCGCTGAGACGATATTGTTCGATCGTCAAATATCCTTTCAATTAACGCCTGCCTTCAGTCTCGTCCCGGATGCGTTCGGCGGCAAGGCACTTAGCCATCCTTCGCACAAATAAAAATGCCGACCACCCGCAGCACCGCCTCCACGGGCAACCCTGTTATTATCGGCGGCACACCTCCACGCCTCTTTTAAGCAGATCACGAGCGAATCCATGAGCACCGACAAGACCAACCAGTCCTGGGGCGGCCGCTTCAGTGAACCCGTCGACGCCTTCGTCGCCCGCTTCACCGCCTCCGTCACCTTCGACCAGCGCCTGTACCGCCACGACATCATGGGCTCGATCGCCCACGCCACGATGCTGGCCAAGGTCGGCGTGCTGACCGACGCCGAGCGCGACAGCATCATCGATGGCCTGACCACCATTCGCGGTGAGATCGAGGCCGGCACGTTCGACTGGCGCGTCGACCTGGAAGACGTGCACATGAACATCGAGGCCCGCCTCACCGATCGTATTGGTGTGACCGGCAAAAAACTGCATACCGGTCGCAGCCGTAACGACCAGGTGGCCACCGATATTCGCCTGTGGCTGCGCGATGAAATCGACCTGATCCTCGCCGAAATCACGCGCCTGCAAAAAGGTCTGCTGGAGCAGGCCGAGCGTGAATCGGACACCATCATGCCCGGCTTCACCCACCTGCAAACCGCACAGCCAGTGACCTTCGGCCACCACCTGCTGGCCTGGTTCGAAATGCTCAGCCGTGACTACGAGCGCCTGGTGGATTGCCGTAAACGCGCCAATCGCATGCCGTTGGGCAGCGCGGCACTGGCGGGCACCACTTACCCGATCGACCGCGAGTACACCGCTCAACTGCTGGGTTTTGACGCCGTGGGCGGCAACTCCCTGGATGGCGTATCGGACCGCGACTTCGCTATCGAATTCTGCGCCGCCGCCAGCATCGCGATGATGCACCTGTCGCGTTTCTCCGAAGAACTGGTGCTGTGGACCAGCGCGCAATTCCAATTCATCGACCTGCCGGATCGCTTCTGCACTGGCAGCTCGATCATGCCGCAAAAGAAAAACCCCGACGTGCCCGAGCTGGTGCGTGGCAAGAGTGGCCGTGTGTTCGGCGCGCTGATGGGCCTGCTGACGTTGATGAAGGGCCAGCCGCTGGCCTACAACAAGGACAATCAGGAAGACAAAGAACCGCTGTTCGACGCTGCCGACACCTTGCGCGATTCGCTGCGTGCGTTTGCCGACATGATCCCTGCAATCAAGCCCAAGCACGCGATCATGCGTGAGGCGGCCTTGCGTGGGTTCTCTACTGCGACCGACCTGGCGGATTACCTGGTGCGCCGCGGCCTGCCGTTCCGTGATTGCCACGAAATCGTCGGCCATGCCGTCAAGTACGGTGTGGACACCGGCAAGGACCTGGCAGAGATGAGCCTGGAAGAACTGCGTCAGTTCAGCGACCAGATCGAGCAGGACGTGTTCGCGGTGCTGACCCTGGAAGGCTCGGTGAATGCCCGTAACCACGTAGGCGGCACTGCACCGGCGCAGGTCAAGGCAGCCGTAGCGCGCGGCCAGGCACTGCTGGCCAGCCGCTAAACGCTTCACGAGCAAGCCCGCCGCCACCACTGACCAGGTTCCACTTGTGGAATGCAGTCGCATGTGGGGGCAGGCTTGCGCGCGAAGGCGTCACCGCACTATTTCTTCGCCGCAATCATCGCCATAAACGCTGGCATCGCCGCTTCCCTGTCCGCCGCCACCTTTTGCGCGTTGGGCAAGGCATGCAATCGCTCCAGCAGCGCTTTGGCCGCCGGCAGCTCAGCCAGCAGATCCACGCCAAACAGCTTCTCGCCCACGCCACAGGCGAGGTTCACGCTGTACATGAAATACAGATCGGCAATCGTGAAGCTCTCCCCCGCCACGTAAGGCGCGAACTTGGCGTGTCGACCTAAAGAACCGATCCCCAACAGCAACTCGGCCTTGGATTTTTCCTTGATCGCATCCGGCACCGGCATACCGAAGAACGCCTCGGCGAAACAGGCGCGCGCGGGCAGCTCGATGTACAGCTCGATTTCCCTGCAGAACGCCAGCACCTGGGCGCGTTGATACGGGTCGGCCGGCAGCAACGAACGGCCCTCCTGGGTCTGCTCGATGTATTCGAGGATCACGCTCGTTTCGTTGATAAACCCCTGCTTCACACCAAGAATCGGCACTTTGCCACGGGGGCTGACAGCAAGGGCTTCGGGCGTCTGGCTCGGGTAAAACGGTACTTCTTCAAACGGCAGGCCCTTCTCCATCAGCGCCAGTTTGACCATGTTGTAGTAGTTGCTGACCGAAAATCCGTAAAGCTTGAGCATTGCGAATGCCTCCAGGCCGGGTGTGGGGTTGGCTGCAGAAGTTATAGAGCGTCGCGACCGACCTGACCAGCAGCATCACCTGCCTGAATGGGGGTAGACTGGCGCCCTTTCCTTGAGGAGCCTGCCATGAGCGAGCCGACCGATATCGACAGCGACGAAGAAGAGTTCACCGAAAACGAGCTGATCAAAGCCATCGAAAACCAGATCGAAAGCGACAATCCGCCTGCCGCCAAAGCCACGCTGAACAAGCTGACGCTGGTGGGTTACGAACGCGAAGAGATTCTGAACCTCATGGCTCACGTATTGGCCGTGGAAATCGACAAGATGCTGGACGAAGACCGCGCATTCAATACCGAATGGTACGAAACAGCGCTGCGGGCACTGCCGGAATTGCCACCGAAAAACGACTGAATCGAGCACCTTCGTGGCGAAGCAGCAGGCGTGCTCATCACAAAGGTGCGCCATATCAAGACCCACGACTTTCTCACTGGACAGCCCGGCAAAGTGCGTTCACCTTATGCCCTGCTAGCCTCTAATAAATTCTTAGAAAGTCTGGAGTCCTTATGTCGTATACCCCTGAGTTGGTTGCCGAACTGGAAATCCTTGCACTCTTCAACCTGGGCAGCTCCCAGGAAGGTCTGAAAGTCCACCAGACCGCCGCCCCCTCTGCCATCGCCGCCGCCAAACGCCTGTTCGAGAAAAAACTGATCGACCAGCCGGACGGGGGCTACCTGACCAGCCTTGGCCGGGATGCTGCCGAACAGGCCCAAACCCTGTTGACCATTCTGACCACTGCCTCGACCAAAGAAGCCGCCTGACACCGCTTGACGCCCATGGAGTCCGCCCTTTGCGGATTCCGAGGGCGCTGCTGTTCAGCCGCTCAAAATTCTGACGCCAAAAACAATTTCCCTCTAAAACTCCTACGCTACTGGCTGTAAACTCCTACACGGCCGCCCATGTCGGGCCCTGCGAGCCACCGAGTTCTACATGACCCGCACCCATGAGATCCGCCCCGACCTGGACGAAGGCATCGACCGCAAGGTGCTGGCTCAATTGCGCGCACGCTTCATGGCCCTCAATGAAGGCCGCATGGCCCGGGCCGTCGAGGGGCTGACACCACGCCAACAAAGCGTGCTGACCCTGCTGCCGCTGTTTTTTCACGTCAATCATCCGCTGCTGCCCGGTTATGTGTCGGGCAGCACGCCGGCCGGGCTGTCGAACTTCGAACCTGACGCCCAAGCCCTCACTGAAGCCCAACGCCTGACCCGCTCGTTCTCCTACAAGGCACGCCATGGCAACCCGCCGCAGCCGATCCACGGGCTGTTTTTGATGGGCAGCCTCGGCACCCTGGCTCAGGCAGACCAAAGCGATATGGACGTGTGGGTATGCCACGCGCCCGACCTGGGCGAAAACGAGCTGGCTGAGCTGCGCAAAAAGTGTCAGTTGCTGGAAGCCTGGGCCCTGACCATGGGCGCCGAGGCGCATTTTTTTCTGATCGAGCCGACACGCTTTGTGCTGGGTGAACGCGACACACAATTGAGCTCCGACGACTGCGGCACCACGCAGCATTACCTGCTGCTGGACGAGTTCTACCGCACCGCAATCTGGCTCGCCGGGCGCACGCCGATCTGGTGGCTGGTGCCGGTCTACGAAGAAAGTCGCTACGCCGAGTTCACCCACGCACTGATTTCCAAGCGCTTTATCCGCGCCGATGAAACCCTCGACCTTGGTCACCTGGCCCACATTCCCCCCGGCGAATTCATTGGCGCCGGGCTGTGGCAACTGTTCAAAGGCATCGAGTCGCCCTACAAGTCGGTGCTCAAGCTGCTGCTGACCGAGGTTTACGCCAGCGAACACCCGCACGTGCATTGCCTGAGCCTGCGCTTCAAACGCGCGGTGTTCGCCAATCAGATGGATCTGGATGAGTTGGACCCGTACATCGTGGTCTACCGCCGCATCGAGGAACACCTTAAGGCGCGTAACGAGCCCGAACGCCTGGAACTGGTACGGCGCGCGCTGTACCTGAAGGTCAACCTCAAGCTCAGCGCCGGCCAACGCAGCACCAGTTGGCAGCGCTTGTTACTGGAACGCCTGGCCCATGAATGGGGCTGGGACCAGCGCCAACTGGCCCTGCTGGACAGTCGCAGCCAGTGGAAAGTGCGCCAGGTCGCCTCCGAACGCCGCGCGCTGGTCAATGAGCTGAATTACAGCTACCGCTTTCTCACCCAGTTCGCTCGCACCGAGCAGACTGTCAGCCTGATTAACAAGCGCGACCTCAATGTGCTGGGCCGGCGCTTGTATGCGGCGTTTGAGCGCAAGGCCGGCAAGGTCGAGTTCATCAACCCCGGCATCGCCCCGGACTTGGCCGAAGACACCCTGACCCTGGTGCAATCGCCCAACCGCAAGGAGCCCGGCCAGCACCACTGGGGCCTGTACAACGGCAACCTGACGGCACTGGAATGGGAGCACTTTGCGCCGATCAAACGCAGCCGCGACCTGCTGGAAATGCTCACCTGGTGCCACCGCAACGGCGTGATCGACAGCAGCACGCGCCTGGCACTGCACCCGGGCGTCAGTGACATGACCGAATTCGAGCTGTTCAACCTGTTGGGCAGCCTGCAACAGACCATCGCCCTGCCGTTGACCAGCGTCGATGAAGATCGCCTGTTGCGCCCGGCCGTGCCGGAAGACGTGTTGTTGCTGATCAACGTCGGCGTTGACCCGCTCAAGCATCACCGCGACCTGAATATCGTGATGACCACCGAGCGTACCGACTCCTTGAGCTACGCCGGCGTGCGCGACAATTTGGTGCTGACCCTGGACCAAGTGACGCTCAACAGCTGGAACGAGGTGATGGTCAGCCGCTACGACGGCCCCCACGCATTGCTCGACTGCCTGCGTGACTACCTCAACCAACTGCCGCCGGACCACTTGCCACGGCTGCGGGTGCGCTGCTTCTGTCACAACCGTGCGCAGTTCATTGCCCAGCGCGTGGAAGAAATCTTCGACACGGCGCAGAGCCTGCTGCTGGGTCAGTCCAATCACCGCTACCTCCTGCAAGTGCAGCAGCACTATCACGTGATGGAGCTGAGCCCAGGCCAGGCCACCCATGTGTCGCTGCCGACCCAGGACGCGCTGATCGCGTACCTCAGCGAAGAACTGGCCACCTACAGCCCGCTGCACCTGGACGCCATGGCCCTGGAAGACCACGACCTGGCGCTGCTGTTACCCATGGGCCTGGCCGATTGTGTGCAGGTGTTCTACCGCGTCAATGAAGGCTTCGCCGAGCTGTATGTGCTGGATGAGTTCAATGCGCTGTGGCAGCAGCGCCAGCCGTTTCATGACGAACAAAGCCTGTTGGCGCCGTTGCAGCGTTTTCTGCAATCGATCATCTACCGCCGTGAAGCGCTATCGCCGCTGGATACGCCACAGACGCTGGGTGAAGTGCAAACTTTGTATTACCAACTGTTGCCGTCCGGCAGCCATCGCGCCCGCAGCATCGAGCCGCGGCCCGCCCCTCAAAACCCGGTCAATAAACCGTTTTATGACGTGCAGGCGATTATCGGCAAAGCGGCGCACGGCCAGGTAGGTATCACCCTGTACTGCAATCAGCGGGAGTTTTGCGAACTGGAGTTTGGCGACCAGTTGTTTGCAGTGGTCGCCCAGGAAATCGTCGGGCAGCGTCGAGAGACCGAGCGCTACCGCTGCTACATCACCGACCTGGACCTGTCGGGCCTGCTCGGTGATGTGCAGAGCCCGAGCAACTTGTATCTGCGCTACAAGGCCGAGCTGGAGCTGTCGCTCAATAAAGCGTTGAACCAGGTTTAGAGCGGGAAGGCGCCGCCATCTTTGGGCTGGCCTTCAACGCTGAGCAATTCAAGCTTGAGGGTCTTGCCACCGGGAGCTGGCCAGTCGATGTGCTGACCGACCTGCAAACCCAGCAAGGCGCTGCCGACCGGAGCCAGAATCGAAATCTTGCCTTCATCGGCATTCGCATCCTTGGGATACACCAAGGTCAGGTGACGCTCCTTGCCACTGCTTTCTTCACGGCAATGGACACGGGAGTTCATAGTCACGACGTCTCCCGACACTTCATCGTGGCCGACTGTTTCTGCGCGGTCGAGTTCGGCTTGCAACGCTTCGACGCCGGGAAACTCATCGCCCAGGCGGTCGATCAGTTGCTCAAGACGCTGCACGTCAAGACGGGTGAGGATGATGGAAGGTGCGGTGGTCATGATTCAGGCAGACTCCTTTTTTCTGCACAAAAAAGCAAAACCCCGCCAGGAAAAGGCGGGGTTCTCACGGACCTCGATGATTTGAGGTGTACCCGGACACTACCACAGCGTCACAAATAAACAAGGCGGCCTCAAGCGCGCGCCCTGCGCTGCTCGGCCTCGTCACAGATCAGGCGGCGCCGGGCGTCGTCGGCAGAGCGCCATTCACGGATGTCTTCCACATGGCGGAAGCAGCCGAGGCAGACTTTTTGCTCGTCCAGACGACACAAACTGATACAAGGTGACGGCACCGCCGGGCTGACATTGCTGAACAACGGCTTTGGCGGGCGTACAGGTGCAGGCTGGGTCACAATCAATTCTCGTCGGGGTTCAGCTCATCGAAGCTCAGCTCGACGCCGGCCTGCTCCTGCGTGAGGCGCGCGAGCATTTCGCTGAGCAGCTCATCACTGGTATCGCACTGCCAGTTGTTGTCTTCTTCGTTGAAGTCGAAGTGAAAACCACCCGAACGGGCTGCCAGCCACAACTGACGCAGCGGTTCCTGGCGACTGAAGATCAGTTGAGTGCCGTTCTCAAACTTGACGGTCAGCACGCCGGCCGAGTTTTCCAGGTCCACATCCAGGCCGCTGTCGTCGAAAATATCTTCCAGCGTCTGCTGGGTCGAATCCACCAGGTCGTGAAAACGGGCTTCGGTCAAACTCATTGTGGCAACCTCAAAAGTGTCTGGTTTTGCTCAAGCGCCGCACGATACGGGCGAGCCCCGCTGATTGCAAAGGATACCGAGTTCATTACCGATGACAGTATGAAATATCCTCGACCAGCGTAGCCTGCTTCCCAACTATCTCGGCAAACCCCCGCCGGACGGGTATTCCGGCGCATAGGCAAGCTGGCGGGTGGTCGGTATACTCGGGCGCAATTAATGCATATTCAAGGATTTCGCCATGAAGCGCCTGATCTCTTCCCTTGCTGCGCTCGTCGCGGTCGCTTGCCTCGTTAGTGCCTGTGGTCAAAAAGGTCCGCTGTACCTGCCCGATGACAGCAAAGACCCCAATGACCAAGCGCAAACGTCGCAATCCAAAGCGCACAAGCACGACATCTATTAAGGGAAACTCATGGACGCTTTTAACTACCGGGACGGCGAGCTGTTCGCGGAAGGCGTGGCGCTGTCCGCGATTGCCGAGCGCTTTGGCACCCCGACCTATGTGTATTCCCGTGCGCACATCGAAGCCCAGTACCGTTCTTTCACCGACGCTCTTAACGGCGTTCCACACATGGTGTGCTACGCGGTCAAGGCCAACTCCAACCTGGGCGTATTGAATGTCCTGGCGCGCTTGGGCGCTGGTTTCGACATCGTCTCCCGTGGCGAGCTGGAACGTGTGCTGGCTGCCGGCGGCAAGCCTGAAAAAATCGTGTTCTCCGGCGTCGGCAAGAGCCGCGAAGACATGCGCCGCGCCCTTGAAGTCGGCGTGCATTGCTTCAACGTTGAGTCCACCGACGAGCTGGAGCGCCTGCAGGTCGTCGCGGCCGAGATGGGCGTTCGCGCGCCGATCTCCCTGCGCGTCAACCCGGACGTCGATGCCGGCACCCACCCGTACATTTCCACCGGTCTCAAAGAGAACAAGTTCGGCATCGCCATTGCCGACGCCGAGGACGTGTACATCCGTGCCGCGCAATTGCCGAACCTGGAAGTGCTGGGCGTCGACTGCCATATCGGCTCGCAGCTGACCACCCTGCCTCCGTTCCTGGACGCCCTCGACCGCCTGCTGGCGCTGAGCGAGCGCCTTGGCGAGTGCGGCATCTACCTGCAACACATCGACCTCGGTGGTGGTGTGGGCGTGCGTTATCGCGATGAAGAGCCGCCGCTGATTGCCGACTACATCCAGGCCGTGCGCGAGCGCACCGAAGGCCGCGGCCTGACCCTGATGTTCGAGCCGGGCCGTCATATCGTCGCCAATGCCAGCGTCCTGCTGACCCAGGTCGAATACCTCAAGCACACCGAGTACAAGGATTTCGCCATCGTCGATGCGGCGATGAACGACCTTATTCGCCCGGCGCTCTATCAGGCCTGGATGGATGTGACTGCGGTCAAGCCACGTACTGGCGAAGGTCGCAACTACGACATCGTCGGCCCGATCTGCGAGACCGGCGACTTCCTGGCCAAGGATCGTCAACTGGCCCTGGAAGAAGGCGACCTGCTGGCTGTGCATTCGGCCGGTGCCTACGGGTTTGTCATGAGTTCCAACTACAACACTCGCGGGCGTGCCGCCGAGGTGCTGGTGGACGGTGATCAAGCGTTTGAAGTGCGTCGCCGCGAGACGGTAGCCGAGTTGTATGCTGGCGAAAGCCTGCTGCCGGAGTAAGCCATGCTGCTGCGTTTTACCAAGATGCACGGGCTGGGCAATGATTTCATGGTTCTCGACCTGGTCAGCCAGCACGCGCACATCCTGCCCAAGCACGCTAAACAATGGGGCGACCGTCACACCGGCATCGGCTTCGACCAATTGCTGATCGTTGAGGCGCCGAGCAACCCGGAAGTGGATTTCCGTTACCGGATCTTCAACTCCGACGGTTCCGAAGTGGAACAGTGCGGCAACGGCGCGCGCTGCTTCGCGCGCTTTGTGCTGGACAAACGCCTGACCGCCAAGCGGCAGATTCGCGTCGAGACCAAGAGCGGTGTAATCGAGCTGGATATTCGCAGCGACGGCCAAATCAGCGTCAACATGGGTGAACCACGCCTGGTGCCGGCGGATATTCCGTTCCTGGCCACCGAGCAGGCCACCCGTTATGCAGTGGATGTCGATGGCAAGATTGTCGACCTGGCAGCCGTGTCCATGGGCAACCCCCACGCCGTCCTGCGGGTCAACGACATCAATAACGCCCCCGTGCATGAGCTGGGGCCAAAGATCGAACATCACCCGCGCTTTCCGGCACGGGTCAATGTGGGCTTTCTGCAGGTGATCGACCGTTCCCGCGCGCAACTGCGTGTATGGGAACGCGGCGCCGGTGAAACCCAGGCGTGCGGCACCGGTGCTTGCGCCGCCGCCGTCGCCGCGATCAGCCAGGGGTGGATGGATTCGCCGCTGCTGATCGACCTGCCCGGCGGACGCTTGTCCATCGAATGGGCAGGCCCTGGCCACCCGGTGATGATGACCGGGCCGGCCTCGCGCGTATACGAAGGACAGGTCCGTCTATGAGTGAGCCAAGCTAATGACCGATAAGCCTCAAGTACCCGCCGAAACGTCCCCGAGCGAAAGTCTGGAGGCCGCTGCTGTCGCGGCGTACCTTGAGGCTAACCCGGACTTCTTCGTCGAACACGAAGAACTGCTGCCCGCCCTGCGCATCCCCCACCAGCGCGGCGACACCGTGTCGCTGGTGGAGCGCCAGATGAAGATCCTGCGCGAGCGCAACATCGAAATGCGCCACAAGCTCTCGCACCTGATGGACGTGGCCCGCGACAACGACCGTCTTTTCGACAAGACCCGTCGCCTGATTCTTACCCTGATGGATGCCACCAGCCTCGAAGAAACGGTCATTGCCGTGGAAGACAGCCTGCGCCAGGACTTCCAGGTGCCGTTTGTGAGCCTGATTCTGTTCAGCGACAACCCGATGCCGGTGGGTCGCTGGGTCAGCGGCGGCGAAGCACAGACGGCAATCGGCGGCCTGCTCTCCGAAGGCAAGACCATCAGCGGCACCCTGCGCGAGCATGAGCTGGACTTTTTGTTTGGCGCTGAACAGCGCAAGCAGATCGGCTCGACCGCTGTGGTTGCCCTCAGCCATCAAGGCCTGCATGGCGTATTGGCCATCGCCAGTCGTGACCCTCAGCACTACAAAAGCTCGGTGGGCACGCTGTTTTTGACCTATATCGCTGAAGTGCTGGGCCGGGTCCTGCCGCGCTTTACCACTGCCTTGCGCGCGGTGCGCTAGCCATGGACAGGCAACTGGACGCTTACTGCGCTCACCTGCGCAACGAGCGCCAGGTGTCGCCCCATACCCTGGAAGCCTATCGACGGGACTTGAACAAGGTCCTGGCGTACTGCGAAAAGCAACAGATCGCCAGCTGGAAGGCCCTGGATATCCAGAGCCTGCGCAGCCTGATTGCGCGCCTGCACCAGCAAGGCCAATCCTCGCGCAGCCTGTCCCGTCTGCTGTCGGCGGTGCGCGGCCTCTATCATTACCTCAACCGCGAAGGCCTGTGCGACCACGATCCGGCCAATGGCCTGGCCCCGCCCAAGGGCGAGCGACGCCTGCCCAAGACCCTGGACACCGACCGCGCCCTGCAATTGCTCGATGGCGCGGTGGAGGATGACTTCCTCGCCCACCGCGATCAGGCGATCCTGGAGCTGTTCTATTCCTCTGGCCTGCGCCTGTCGGAGCTGACCGGCCTGAACCTCGATCAGCTGGACCTGGCGGACGGCCTGGTGCAGGTGCTCGGCAAGGGCAGCAAAACCCGCGTACTGCCGGTGGGCAGGAAGGCCCGTGAAGCCTTGCAATTGTGGCTACCGCTGCGCCTTTTGACCAACCCGGCGGACGATGCGGTGTTTGTCAGCCAACAAGGCCGCCGCCTGGGGCCACGCGCGATTCAATTGCGGGTCAAGGCCGCCGGCGAGCGTGAGCTGGGGCAGAACCTGCACCCACACATGCTGCGGCATTCCTTTGCCAGCCATATGCTGGAGTCGTCCCAGGACCTGCGCGCCGTGCAGGAACTGCTCGGCCACTCCGACATCAAGACCACGCAGATCTACACCCACCTCGACTTCCAACACCTGGCGACGGTGTATGACAGTGCCCATCCACGGGCCAAACGCATCAAGGGCGGCGACTCATGAGTATCAAGCTGATCACCTTCGACCTGGACGACACGCTCTGGGACAACGTACCCGTCATCATCAGCGCCGAAGCGTCGATGCGTGAATGGCTGGCGACCCATGCTTCCAAGGTCGGCGATTTACCGCTCGAGCACTTCGCGAGCCTTCGCCAGCAGGTACTGGAGCGCCATCCTGAGCTCAAATATCGGATCAGCGTGTTGCGCCATCGGGTGCTGATGCACGCCTTTGAAGAGGCCGGTTATCCACAGCCAGAAGCCACGCAGATGGCTGATGTGTGCTTTGAAGCGTTCATTCACGCACGCCACCAGCTCACGGTGTTTCCCGAAGCTGAACCGATGTTGCAAGCCCTGCGCGAGCACTTCCTGCTCGGGGTTATCACCAACGGCAATGCCGATGTGCAGCGTGTGGGCCTGGCCGACTACTTTCACTTTGCCCTGCGCGCCGAAGATATCGGTATCGCAAAGCCTGATGCGCGCCTGTTTCAGGAAGCCTTGCAACGCGGTGGGGTGAGTGCCAGTCAGGCGGTGCATATTGGCGATCACCCTGGCGATGACATCGCCGGGGCGCAGCAGGCAGGGCTTCGTGCGGTGTGGTTTAACCCGACGGGCAAGGCGTGGGAAGCGGATAAGCTGCCGGACGCGGAAATTCGTCGCTTAAACGAGTTGCCGCCGTTGCTTCGCAGTTGGCAGTAACGCTATAGCGGCAGCCCTTTTGTTTTGTGGTGACCTGCAGGATTGATTACAGGCATGAAAAAGCCCGCAGCGACGGCGGGCTTTTTCTTACAAGCAGGTGACTGACCTCAAATAGGTCGACTGCCGTACTTGTTATCCGGCTTTTTCGGTGGATCTGCCACCACGTTCGCCTCGACTTCCTGCACTTTGCCGCCTTTTGCGAGGAATTCTTCCATCGCACGGGCCAGCGCATCGCGCTCTTTGTTCTTGGCTTCAACGCTTGGCAGTTCGTCTACCGAAACCGCTGCCTTGGCTTTGCCTTTGGCCGCCGGGGCAGGTGCATCATCGCCACCGTCGTCGTCAGTAACGTCTTCAGCTGCCGCTTCAAGACCTTCTTCGGTCTCGTCGTCGTCACCTACTTCAAGGTCGTCGTTTTCCAGATCATCGTCGCTCATGTTCTACCTCATGACTTGCGAAAAGCAGATTAGTTATAGCCCAGCCTCACTCGCTGTCGAGTTCGCCGGAAAAAATCAACATCCACCGGATAACCAGTGGCTTATGCCCCATCACCGTGCAAGGTGGCGAGGACTTTACGAGCACCGCCATGATCACGGTGCTCGCCCAGATAAACACCTTGCCAGGTCCCCATTGCCAAGCGGCCGGCCTTGACCGGCAAACTCAGCTGGCAGCCCAGGAGACTGGCCTTGAAGTGCGCCGGCAGATCATCCGGACCTTCGTCGTTGTGTTCGAACCCTGCACGCCCTTGCGGCACCAGCGAGTTGAAAAAACGTTCGAAGTCACGGCGAACCGCCGGGTCGGCATTCTCGTTGATCGTCAACGAGGCCGAGGTGTGCTGCAGCCACAGATGCAACAGGCCTACGCGACAAGCCTTCAATTCAGGCAAGCCGGCAAGCAACTCATCCGTTACAAGGTGAAAGCCCCGGGGCTTGGCCCGCAGGGTAATCAGGGTCTGTTGCCACATACAGTTCTCCGCCCATCGGCGCGCATTCTAGCGCGCTCAGGAAAAAAACAAAGTGCCGAATACGCCTACATGCATGTAAGACTTTTGCACGGTGAAAAGTACTGTGTGCGCCCCATCACAAACTCTGTGCAAAAACCGGTACAGCGTCCTATCACTGACAAACACCAGACAAAAAAATGCCCGGCAAGCCGGGCATCTTTTTTTCGCGTACTTACAAGTTGTAGCCGCGTTCGTTGTGTTGCGCCAGATCGAGGCCGACAGCCTCTTCTTCGTCGGTGACCCGCAGGCCCATGACCGCATCCAGCACCTTGAGGATGATGAAGGTCACGATGGCCGTGTAGATCACGGTGAAGCCGACGCCTTTGCACTGGATCCAGACTTGCGCCGCGATGTCAGTGGTCGCCGCGTTGAAGCCGCCCAGGGAAGGGGCTGCGAATACGCCGGTCAGGATCGCGCCGAGGATACCGCCGATACCGTGCACGCCGAAGGCGTCCAGGGAGTCGTCGTAGCCCAGCTTGCGTTTCAGGGTAGTTGCGCAGAAGAAGCACACCACGCCTGCCGCCAGGCCGATAACCAGAGCGCCCATCGGGCCCACGGTGCCGGCAGCCGGGGTGATTGCAACCAGGCCGGCGACCACGCCCGAGGCAATGCCCAGTGCGCTTGGCTTACCGTGGGTGACCCACTCGGCGAACATCCAGCCCAGCGCCGCCGCAGCGGTAGCAATCTGGGTGACCAGCATCGCCATACCGGCAGTGCCGTTGGCCGCAGCAGCGGAACCGGCGTTGAAGCCGAACCAGCCAACCCACAACATGGCCGCACCCACCAGGGTATACCCGAGGTTGTGAGGTGCCATTGGGGTGGTCGGGAAGCCTTTACGCTTGCCGAGTACCAGGCACGCCACCAGGCCAGCCACACCGGCGTTGATATGCACCACGGTGCCGCCCGCGAAGTCCAGCACGCCCCAGTCGCCCAGCAACGAACCCGGACCGCCCCACACCATGTGGGCGATTGGTGCGTAGACCAGGGTGAACCAGACGCCCATGAAAATCAGCATCGCGGAGAACTTCATACGCTCAGCGAAAGCACCGACGATCAGCGCAGGTGTAATGATCGCGAACGTCATCTGGAAGGTGACGAACACCGCCTCAGGGAACAGCGCCGCAGGGCCGGTGATGCTCGCCGGAGTCACACCCGACAGGAACAGTTTGGACAGGCCGCCCACGAACGAGTTGAGGTTGACGACGCCGGCTTCCATACCCGTAGTGTCGAACGCCATGCTGTAGCCGTAAACGAACCACAAAATGGTGATCAGACCGGTGATGGCGAAGCACTGCATCATCACGGAAAGAATGTTTTTGGAACGAACCATGCCGCCGTAGAACAGCGCCAGGCCTGGAATGGTCATGAACAGCACCAGCGCGGTGGATGTGAGCATCCACGCCGTGTCGCCGGAATTGAGGACTGGAGCAGGGGCTGGGTCCGCCGCCAATGCCAAGGCCGGCATTACGAGGGACAACAGGGCTCCTAGCCCTGCGAATTTACGCAGAGTCATATTGTTTTCTCCTGGGGCGTTGGGGGTTTGGCGGCTTAGATTGCGTCGGTATCGGTTTCGCCGGTACGGATGCGAATAGCCTGTTCCAGATTGACCACGAAGATCTTGCCGTCACCGATCTTGCCGGTGTTGGCCGCCTTGGTTATCGCCTCGATAACCCGGTCAAGATCCTTGTCGTCAATGGCGACATCAATCTTCACCTTCGGCAGAAAATCGACCACGTATTCCGCGCCGCGATACAGCTCGGTGTGACCCTTCTGCCGACCGAAGCCTTTGACCTCAGTAACGGTAATGCCCTGCACGCCGATCTCGGACAACGACTCGCGTACATCGTCCAACTTGAACGGCTTGATGATGGCAGTGACTAGCTTCATGAAAACTCTCTCCCGAATTGGTGGACTTGCCCCAGGAAAACAAACCCGTCTCAAGTCTAAGCGCAGTGCCTGGCTTTGTAACGCGTCGTCGCCTCGGCATTTGCCGTTGCGACGCCAGCGAACCACTGGTGACGAAACCTGTACCCCTGATCCGTCGGCGCACTGCATTCGTCACAGCGACTGCATCAGTGCATGGGTCATGATCGTCTAAGCAGAAAGCTTGCCAGCTCCGTAAAAACCACTGAAATCAGTCCGTTGCCCACTTATGCCCACCTGCGGGGCTTTATCGCGACGCCAATGCGCACAAAAACAGTGCGTAGCCGCCCGGCCCCCTGCGCGAAAAGCGTGCGTCTGCGACCGTGAAAAGACTATAGACGCTGCGTGATACACTGCCCGCCAACAGTTTTCCGGAATATTTCCCATGCTCGCGCCCAAAGACCTCCTCGACGCCCTGAGCGGCCACGCCTCTCGCTTGTTCAGCGGCGACACCCCGTTGCCCCGCAACGAAATCGAAAGCCAGTTCAAAGCGTTGCTGCAAAGCGGCTTCAGCAAGCTCGACCTGGTGAGCCGGGAAGAGTTTGACAGCCAGATGGTCGTGCTGGCCCGCACCCGTGCGCGGCTGGAGAGCCTGGAGGCGAAGGTGGCGGAGTTGGAAGCGCGGCTCGCACCCACTGCCGAGTAACGGTCACAACTCAGTCAACGGTGGGAGCAAGCCTGCTCCCACATGAGTTTTTTCGCTGCACCTCGGATACGTTCTGTAAAACCTCCCCCGCCTCGCTCTCCACCCCCTCGTCTACCCTTGAAAAACCGCAGGAAGCGGCCCTCTCTTTCAAGGAACGAGCATGTCCCTCGCTATCGTCCACAGCCGCGCCCAGATTGGCGTCGAAGCCCCTGCCGTCAGCGTTGAAGTGCATATGGCCAACGGTCTGCCCTCCCTGACGCTGGTAGGCCTGCCGGAAACTGCCGTCAAGGAAAGCAAGGACCGCGTGCGCAGCGCCATCCTTAACTCAGCGCTGCAATACCCCGCCCGCCGCATCACCCTCAACCTCGCGCCTGCCGACCTGCCCAAGGACGGCGGGCGTTTTGATTTGGCGATTGCCCTAGGGATTCTCGCAGCCAGCGTGCAGGTGCCGGCGTTGATGCTGGACGACGTGGAATGCCTGGGGGAGCTGGCGCTGTCGGGTGAGGTGCGCGCAGTAAAAGGCGTGTTGCCGGCGGCGCTGGCAGCACGCAAGGCCGGGCGCACCGTGATAGTGCCTCGGGCCAATGCCGAGGAAGCGTGCCTGGCGTCGGGGTTGAAGGTGATTGCGGTAGATCACTTGCTGCAGGTGGTGGCGCACCTGAACGGGCAAGTACCGATTGAGCCCTACAAGTCCGACGGGCTGCTGTACCTGAACAAACCCTATCCGGATTTGAGTGAGGTGCAAGGGCAGCTGGCGGCCAAACGCGCGTTGCTGATCGCGGCGGCGGGCGCGCATAACCTGCTGTTCAGCGGGCCACCCGGCACCGGCAAGACCTTGCTCGCCAGTCGGCTGCCTGGGCTGCTACCGCCGTTGAGTGAACAGGAAGCCCTGGAAGTGGCGGCGATTCAATCGGTGGTCAGCCCGGCGCCCCTGAGCCATTGGCCGCACCGCCCGTTTCGCCAGCCACACCACTCGGCTTCCGCGCCGGCACTGGTGGGCGGTGGTTCAAAGCCGCAACCTGGGGAAATTACCCTCGCCCACCATGGCGTGCTGTTTCTGGATGAGTTGCCGGAGTTTGATCGCAAGGTGCTGGAGGTGCTGCGCGAGCCGCTGGAGTCTGGGCATATCGTGATTTCCCGGGCGCGGGACCGGGTGAGTTTCCCCGCGCGCTTTCAATTGGTGGCAGCCATGAACCCCTGCCCTTGCGGCTATCTGGGCGACCCCAACGGGCGTTGCCGCTGTACGCCGGAGCAGATCCAGCGCTATCGCAACAAACTCTCCGGGCCATTGCTGGACCGCATCGACTTGCACGTCACTGTCGCGCGGGAAACCACCGCGCTGAACCCAACCCAACAGGACGGCGATAACACGGCGAAGGCGTCGGCAGAGGTCGCCGAGGCACGCGAGCGCCAGCAACGACGTCAAGGCTGCGCCAATGCCTTTCTGGATCTGCCAGGGCTGCGCAAGCACTGCGGGCTGGCGAAAGCCGACGAAAGCTGGCTGGAAAGCGCCTGCGAACGGCTGACCTTGTCCCTGCGCGCAGCACATCGGTTGCTCAAAGTGGCGCGGACCCTGGCCGACCTTGAGCAAGTAGAGAACATCACCCGCCATCATCTGGCAGAAGCGCTGCAATACCGGCCGGTGGCCGCTGGCTAGTGCGCCGAGGGGAAATCCAATAGCAGCCTCGCCACTTCCATCACCTCACCCAACACCGCTTCTGCCGACTCGGTAGACGGTTTGAGCATCAGGTCATCGGCATACCCCATTGCCAAGGCAAAGATCTGCCGGGCAGCGCGTTGGGGTGAATTACAGCGGAAAACACCTTCAGCAACTCCTTGCTCGATCACCTCAGCGAGCATGCCTTGCCATTGAGCATTGATCACCAGATAGGCCTGGGCCATCTGCGGGTCATGCATCGCCTCGTCCCATGCATCCAGCCACAGCGCCCAGCCGGCGTCGGCGGTGCACGGCAGGCAATCGCGCAAGAACCCGACCAGCGCCTCAAGCGGTGGCACGCCCACCAACGGGGCGCGGACTTCATCCAGTTGTTCATTGGCAAAACGCACAAACGCTTCGCGGCGCAACTCATTCCAGTCGCTGAAGTAGTGGTAGACGTGGCTGCGGGACAGGCCGGCATGCTCGGCCAGGTCGCGGGTGGACACATCGGCAAAACCCTTGCTGCGAAACAGCTCCAGGGCAGCGGCGATGATCTGGTCTTTACGGTCAATACGCGACATGGGCAATTCCTTCGGGCGCCGATGGATGAGTGGCGCTTGCTTTTTGAGCGATCGCTCAAGGATACTTGAGCAGTCGCTCAATAATAGCGTCTATCACCCCATTGGTGCACCTATGTCATCCGTCACTCCGCAAATTCTGATCGAAGAAAGCAAGAAAATTGGCCAACAGTCCGCCAGCCAAACCCTCAAGGCAATTGCGCGGGCGTACCCTGGCAAACTGTTCTGCACGCTGTCGCTGGTTGCGCTGGAGAACGCGCTATTGCTGGCCTACCCGCTGTTTGCCGGGTTCGCGGTGGACTCGATCATCCGTGGCGATGCCGACAGTGCGTTGTTTTACGCCGCCGTGGTCTTGATGTTTTGGGTGGTCGGGGCGGCGCGACGCGCGTTGGACACCCGCACCTTCACGCGGATCTACGCTGACCTCGCCGTGCCGGTCATCCTCAATCAGCGCCTGCAAAACCACAGCACTTCAAGGGCGGCGGCGCGGGTGGTATTGGCACGGGATTTCGTCGACTTCTTCGAAAAACACGTGCCGATCATCGCGACGGCGCTGGTCTCCATCGTCGGTGCGGCGGTGATGTTGCTGGTGATCGAGCCGTGGATCGGCCTGGCGTGCCTGGGCGCACTGCTGTTGTGCACCACTTTGCTGCCACGCTTCGCCCGACGCAATCAGCAGCTGCATGAGCGCTTGAATGACCGTCTGGAGAAGGAAATCGGTTTGGTGGAAAAGGTCGGCGTGCAAACCTTGCAGCGCCACTATCACGTGCTGTCGCGCCTGCGGATCTGGCTGTCAGACCGCGAGGCGGCCGCGTTCCTGTTTATCGGTACGCTCGCCGCCCTGCTGTTTGTCGTCGCGATCAGCCAGTTGGCCCTGTCGCCTGCGGTCAAAGCCGGCCACGTGTACGCGGTCATGACTTACCTGTGGACCTTCGTCAGTAGCCTGGACGAGGCACCAGGGATGGTCGATCAGCTCGCGCGCCTCAAGGATATCGGCAAGCGTGTGGACCCGGGCCTCGGCGACCGCTAGGCCTCAACGAAACCGATCCACCTCGTGCCGCAAGCCGGCCGCCAGGGTTTCCAGTTCCTTGGCGGTAATGGCCAGGTTCGACACCACTTCACGCTGCTCGCTGTTGGCCAGCGCAATGCTTTGCAGGTTGCTGCTGAGCACATTTGCCGTGCTGCTCTGCTCCTGGGTCGCGGTGGTGATCGCGGCAAACTGCTGGCCCGCCGAGCGGCTTTGCTCGTCGATCCGCGCCAGGGCCGACGCCACGTCAGCATTGCGCGACAAGCCTTCCTGCATCAATACGTTGCCGTGCTCCATGGTGCTGATGGCGTTGCCGGTTTCTTGCTGGATGCTTTGGATCATCCCGGAGATTTCGTCGGTGGCCTGACGCGTGCGCGAAGCGAGGTTACGCACCTCGTCGGCAACCACGGCAAAACCTCGGCCTTGCTCACCGGCACGCGCGGCTTCGATGGCGGCGTTGAGCGCCAGCAAGTTGGTTTGCTCGGCGATCGAGGTGATGACGCCGACGATCCCGCCAATTTCCTGGGAACGCTGGCCGAGGGTATTGATGACCGTGGCCGTGCTGTTCAGCGCCTCAGCGATATGCTCCAAAGACGACGACGCCTCCTGCATCGAGGTGCGGCCGATACGCGTCTGCTGGGCGTTTTCCTGAGCCAGTCGCTCGGTGTTGCCCATGTTGTCGGCGATGTTCAGCGAAGTCGCGCTGAACTCCTCCACTGCGCCGGCCATGCTGGTGATTTCGCCGGACTGCTGCTCCATGCCTTCATACGCACCGCCAGACAACCCAGACAACGCCTGGGCTCGGCTGTTGACCTCTTCGGACGCCTTGCGGATATGCGAAACCATGGTCGACAGCGCTTCGCCCATCTGGTTGAAGCTGCGGGCCAGTTGGCCGATTTCGTCATGGCTGGACACATTGAGGCGCGCACTCAAATCACCCGCGCCAAGGGCTTCGGCCTGGCGCACCAGGTCGCTCAGGGGCTGCAACTTACTGCGCAGCAGCCAGACCGCAGCGCCCACAGCGAGCAACATGGCCAGCACACTGCCAATGACCAGGCGAATCCCCACCGCCCAGGTCACCGCGCGAATTTCTGACTTCGGCATACTTGCCACCACCGCCCACGGGCCGCCGTCGAACGGCACCGAGACGCTGTAGAAATCTTCGTTTTTGTCACTCCAGAAGAGACCTTTACCGGGCGTCTTGGCCAGGTCGAGCATCACCGGGATTGCCTGGTCCAGCGCCTGCACACCTGCGGGTGGCACCAGCCAGTGCTTCTGTTCATCCAACAGGGCCAGGGAGCCTGTCTGGCCGATCCGGAAGCGCTTAAGGTTGTCGAACTGGGCCTTCTGGGCGTCGGTGTAGTCGAAGCCGACGAACAGCACGGCGATCACTTTGCCGGCCGCATCCCGCACCGGCGTGTACTGGGTCATGTAGGAGCGGTCGAACAACACCGCCCGGCCGACATAACTCTGCCCTGCCAGCAGGCGCTGATAGGCCGGATGCTGGTGGTCCAGGGCCGTACCGATGGCGCGGCTGCCATCCTGTTTGGTCAGGGATGTGCTGATACGGATAAAGTCTTCGCCGCTGCGCACAAATACCGTGGCCACGCCGCCGGACGTGTCCTTGAATTCGTCGACCTCGCCGAAATCGTTGTTCAACAGGTCGCTGCCCAGGAACAGGCTCGGGGTTTGTACGCCGGCCACGGCTACCGGCTGCTCGCCACGCACACTCAACCCGGCGCCGAAGCGCTTTTCAAACAGCCCGCTCAAACGCTGGGTACTCTCGCGCAAGGTGCTGTGGAAGGTGTTGAGCTGGTCGGCGAGCAAGCGCGCCTCGCTGGCCAGGTGTTCCTCGCGCGTTTCAAGGTTGGCGGAATCGAGGGAACGCAAGGCGAAAACAGTGCTGCCGCTGATGACGACAGCCAAGATTACGGCCAAGGCGAGGCCTAACTGGGAGGCAATCCGAGCGCGAGGTTGAGACATGACAGCTCCTGGCCGAGGCCAGGATCATCCTGATCTCATAGCGCTGCTCGGCAAATTATCTAGTGGGGAAACGTTGGTGCACGAAGGTTCCAACACCCCTACTTCGGCGGGCACGGGCAATACTTGAGCGCTTCACAGGGGGATCGCGCAAACGATTGTACGCACGGTGGGTAGCGCTTCAGTCCAGACGTTCCACCTGGGGCAACGCCATGGCGTTGACTTCCCCTTGGAGGAACTCCGCCAAACGGCGCAGACGCTCACCACCGGGACGGGTTTTCGGCCACACCAGGTAGTAATTCTCCCCACTGGCCACGGCGGTCGGCCACGGCAGGCTCAATCGCCCTTGGGCGACGTCTTCGGCCACCATCAGTAGATCGCCCATGGACACCCCGTAGCCTCGCGCCGCTGCAATCATGCCCAGTTCAAGCGTGTCGAATACCTGCCCACCCTTGAGCGACACCTGGGACGACAGCCCCATGCGCTCCAGCCAGTTGCGCCAGTCGCGGCGGTCGGGCGTAGGGTGCAGCAACTCCGCACACGCCAAACGATGAACATCCCATGGCCCATCGGTCAGCAGGTTGGGGGCGCCCACCGGGATCAGCAATTCAGGGAACAGGTAACAGGCCTCCCAGTCCGCCGGGAAATGCCCATAGCTCAACAGGACTGCGCAATCGAACGGTTCCTGGTTGAAGTCCACTTCATCCACGCTCATCCACGCACTCGTGAGTTGCACTTCATTGCCGGGCTGCAACGCGCGAAAGCGGCTGAGCCGCGCCAGCAGCCAGCGCATGGTCAAGGTGGACGGCGCTTTCATGCGCAGGATGTCGTCTTCGGCATTCAGGGTGTGGCAGGCCCGCTCCAACGCAGCGAAACCTTCACGTACACCGGGCAGCAGCAGGCGCGCCGCTTCGGTGAGTTGCAGGTTCCGGCCGCTGCGCTGGAACAGGCGGCAGGCGAAATGTTCTTCGAGCGTACGGATATGTCGGCTGACCGCACTTTGCGTGATCGACAGTTCCAGCGCCGCACGGGTGAACGAGTTATGCCGGGAGGCGGCTTCAAAGGCCCGCAGGGCATAAAGCGGAGGAAGGCGACGAGACATTGGGAAAGCTCCGACAGCGCAATATTGAAACCCTACCAGAATCACTCAGGCATGAGTTTTAATCATGCAAACGATCGCATTTATCGTTTTGTGCAATGTGCTCAAAGCGCCGAGAATCAACCCTTCCTCAACCCTCCGACTTTTTGAGCGTGATGATCATGCAGCATCCGGTACGTACCGAACTCTGGGCCATTCTGCGGCTGTCGGGGCCGTTGATTGCCTCACAGTTGGCACACATGCTGATGGTGCTGACCGACACCCTGATGATGGCCCGCCTCAGCCCCGAAGCCTTGGCCGGTGGCGGCCTCGGCGCCGCAAGCTATTCGTTTGTGGCGATTTTTTGCATCGGCGTAATTGCCGCAGTCGGCACCCTTGTCGCCATTCGTCATGGTGCGGGCGACATCGAAGGCGCTACTCGCCTGACCCAGGCCGGGCTCTGGCTCGCATGGCTGATGGCCCTGGTGGCCGGCTTACTGCTGTGGAACCTCAAGCCCGTATTGCTGATGTTTGGCCAGACCGAAACCAACGTGCACGCGGCGGGGCAATTCCTGACCATCCTGCCGTTCGCCCTGCCCGGCTACCTGAGCTTCATGGCCTTGCGTGGTTTCACCAGCGCCATCGGCAAGGCTACCCCGGTGATGGTGATCAGCCTGTGCGGTACGGTGCTTAACTATTTCCTCAACCACGCGCTGATAGAGGGCATGTTCGGCCTGCCCAAGCTGGGCTTGATGGGCATCGGTTTGGTCACGGCCATCGTCGCCAACAGCATGGCCTTGGCGTTGATGTGGTACATCCGCAGCAACCGGACCTACGCGGCCTACCCGCTCGGCACCGGCCTGCTGCGCCTCAACACCCAGTACTTGCGCGAGCTGTGGCGCCTGGGCCTGCCGATTGGCGGCACCTATGCGGTGGAAGTCGGGCTGTTTGCCTTCGCGGCGCTGTGCATGGGCACCATGGGCAGTACGCAACTGGCGGCGCACCAGATTGCCCTGCAAATTGTCTCGGTGGCGTTCATGGTGCCGGCGGGAATGTCGTACGCGATCACCATGCGCATCGGCCAGCATTACGGCGCCGGCCAGTTGCTGCGCGCACGCATGGCCGGGAGGGTTGGCATCGGGTTTGGCGCGGCAGTGATGTTGGGATTTGCGGCGGTGCTGTGGCTGTTTTCCGATCCGCTTATCGGGCTATTCCTCGACCATAACGACCCGGCCTTCCACGACGTGATCGTCCTGGCCGTCAGCCTGCTGGCGGTAGCGGCCTGGTTTGAATTGTTCGACGGCGTGCAGACCATCGCGATGGGCTGCATTCGTGGGCTGAAAGACGCCAAGACCACCTTCCTGGTGGGCTTGGGCTGCTATTGGCTGATCGGCGCTCCATCGGCATGGCTGATGGCGTTCACCCTCGGCTGGGGGCCGACTGGCGTGTGGTGGGGCCTGGCGCTGGGCCTGGCCTGCGCGGCCATCAGCCTGACCTGGGCGTTTGAAGCGAAGATGGAAAGGATGATTCGCCGCGAGCCTGAAGCACACCCTGGCTTTCATACCGCACAGGCAGAGTAAGGGTCTTACTCAATCAACAGGTGAGAGCGGGCTTGCTCGCGAATGCGGTGGAACAGTCGATAACGTCGGTGACTGATACGCCATATTCGCGAGCAAGCCCGCTCGCACATTTTTGAGGGGGGTCGCAACTCAGCCCAACAGCGCCTGCTGGTCTTTGCCAAGCGTCAGGTATTCGACCAACTCCGGCAACGGTAACGGCTTGCTGATCAAATAACCCTGGGCCTGGTCGCAACCAAACAACCTCAACAGCGCAAGTTGCTCGGGTGTTTCCACACCTTCGGCCACCACTTCCAGGTTGAGGTTGTGGGCCAGGTTGATCATGGCGTGCACCAGCTTGCGATTTTCTTCACGCTCTTCCATGCCGCCGACAAAACTCTTATCGATCTTCAACAAGGCAATCGGCAGGCTGTTGAGGTGCACGAACGACGAAAAGCCGGTGCCGAAGTCATCCAGGGAAAACCTCACGCCAAGGCGGCCGAGGGCATCCATGGTCTGCTTGACCAGATCACTGCGGCGCATCACGGCGGTTTCGGTGAGTTCAAACTCCAGCCACTGCGCTTCCACACCCCGCTCGGCAATCAACCGGCTGAGGGTCGAGAGCAATTGGCTGTCCTGGAATTGGCGAAATGACAGGTTGACCGCCATGTGCAGCGGCGGCAGGCCGCGCTCGCGCAGGTCTTGCATGTCGCGTAGGGCCCGGGAGATGACCCAGTAACCCAGCGGTACGATCAGACCGCTCTGTTCAGCCAAGGGCACAAACTCACTGGGCGGCAACAGGCCTCGTTCGCCGTGGCGCCAGCGCACCAGCGCTTCAAGGCCGACGATGTGCCCGTCGTCCAGATCCAGGCGCGGCTGGTAGTGCAGTTCCAGTTCGTCACGGCGCAATGCGCGGCGCAGTTCACTTTCCAGGTCGGCCAGGCTGCGTGCGTTGCGGTTGATGCGTTCGTTGAAGATGTGAAAGGTGCAGCCTTGTGTGCTTTTGGCTTGCTGCATGGCGATGTGCGCGTGCCACATCAACGGGTCGGCACCGGCGCGCGCGCGCGCATGTGCCACGCCCAGGCTGCAACCGATCAAGAGGCTTTCGCCGTCTACCCAGTAGGGTTCGGCCATCGCTTCGATAATGCGTTCAGCCATCCATTCGGCGCGCTGAGGCGCGCGGCGGGTATCAATCAGCAAGGCGAATTCGTCACTGCCCAGGCGCGCCAGTTGGTCACCGGCTTCGAGTTGGCTCTTGAGCCGCGAAACCACCTGCAGGATCAACCGGTCGCCCGCCTGGTGGCCCAACGCGTCGTTGGCGTGACGGAAGTTGTCGAGGTCCAGGTGGCCAAGGGCCAAACCGCGGCCTTCGTTCTCAACCAATCGCGCCGCCAGCAAGGTCTGGAAACCCTGCCGATTGGCGATGCCGGTGAGCGGATCCTGCTCGGCCAGGCGTTGCAAGGTGTTTTCCAGCGCGCCCCGCTCACGCACGTGGCGCAAGCAGCGGCGCAATGTATCGGCATCCAGAACACTCCGGATCAGCCAATCGCTGACACCCAGCGGCGCAACCAGTGGCTCCTGCTCCAGCAGCAACACGCACGGCAAGTTGCAGCGGCCAGGACCGGGTTGCAAATGTGGCGTGGTCAACAGCACGGCGGTGTGGTCGTCATCGAATAGACGGCTCACCGAGTCCCAGTTGGGCGCACTGATCAGCACAGCCCCTTCGCCCATCGGCGCCAGGCACTCGCGCAACAACGCTGCCCACGCTGGCTCATCGGCCAGTAGCAGCAAACGCAAGGGTTCGACAGGCGTAGACAAGCTAGCTCCCTAGACTCTGCAAAAGTGTGTTGGCGGCGGGCATTATGACGCGCTGCCTGATAATCACCAATGATAAGGGTTATCAAATGCGCCGACTGTAAGGTTAAGTCGTAACCTTAGCCGTAAAAGCCTCCACATCCTGCGGCAAAGTATCAAAACCGGCAAATTTAGATCGAGTGGTACGTCACACTGTCGTTCTGTCAGAGCAGAATCCTGCGAGCCTGTTAAAATGCCCGCCCTTTTGAACAACGACTCCCTGAATTCTGTATGTCCCGACTCAACCCCCGGCAGCAAGAAGCCGTGAACTACGTCGGCGGCCCTCTATTGGTGCTCGCCGGTGCTGGCTCCGGCAAGACCAGCGTGATCACCCGCAAGATCGCGCACCTGATCCAGAACTGCGGCATCCGTGCCCAGTACATCGTCGCCATGACCTTTACCAACAAGGCCGCGCGCGAAATGAAAGAACGTGTCGGCACGCTGCTCAAGGGCGGCGAAGGCCGCGGCCTCACGGTGTGCACCTTCCACAACCTGGGTTTGAACATCATCCGCAAGGAGCATGCGCGGCTGGGCTACAAGCCAGGTTTCTCGATCTTCGACGAAACCGATGTGAAGTCGCTGATGACCGACATCATGCAAAAGGAATACGCAGGCGACGACGGCGTGGATGAGATCAAGAACATGATCGGCGCCTGGAAAAACGACCTGATCCTGCCGCCCCAGGCCCTGGAAAACGCGCGCAACCCCAAGGAACAGACCGCTGCCATCGTCTACACCCACTACCAGCGCACGCTCAAGGCGTTCAACGCGGTGGACTTCGACGACCTGATCCTGCTGCCGGTGAAGCTGTTCGAGGAACACGCCGACATCCTCGAAAAGTGGCAGAACAAAGTCCGCTACCTGCTGGTGGACGAATACCAGGACACCAACGCCAGCCAGTACCTGCTGGTGAAAATGCTGATCGGCACGCGCAACCAATTCACCGTGGTCGGCGACGATGACCAGTCGATCTATGCCTGGCGCGGCGCGCGGCCAGAAAACCTGATGTTGCTCAAGGACGACTACCCGTCCCTGAAAGTGGTGATGCTGGAGCAGAACTATCGCTCTACCAGCCGTATTCTGCGTTGCGCCAACGTACTCATCTCCAACAACCCCCACGAGTTTGAAAAACAGCTGTGGAGCGAGATGGGCCATGGCGACGAAATTCGCGTGATCCGTTGCCGCAACGAAGACGCCGAAGCCGAGCGCGTCGCGGTGGAAATCCTCAGCCTGCACTTGCGCACCGACCGGCCCTACAGCGATTTTGCGATCCTTTATCGCGGTAACTACCAGGCCAAGCTGATCGAGCTGAAATTGCAGCACCACCAGGTGCCGTATCGCCTGTCGGGCGGCAACAGCTTTTTCGGACGTCAGGAAGTAAAAGACCTGATGGCCTACTTCCGCTTGATCGTAAACCCGGATGACGACAACGCCTTCCTGCGCGTGATCAACGTGCCGCGCCGGGAAATCGGCTCCACCACCCTGGAAAAGCTCGGCAACTACGCCACCGAACGCAAGATCTCGATGTACGCCGCCACCGACGAAATCGGCCTGGGCGAACACCTGGACACGCGCTTCACCGATCGCCTGTCACGCTTCAAGCGCTTCATGGACAAGGTCCGCGAACAGTGCGCCGGCGAAGACCCGATCAGTGCCCTGCGCAGCATGGTCATGGACATCGACTATGAAAATTGGCTGCGCACCAACAGCTCCAGCGACAAGGCCGCGGATTACCGCATGGGCAACGTCTGGTTCCTGATCGAGGCGCTGAAGAACACCCTGGAAAAAGACGAAGACGGCGAGATGACCGTCGAAGACGCCATCGGCAAACTGGTGTTGCGCGACATGCTCGAACGCCAGCAAGAAGAGGAAGACGGTGCCGAAGGCGTGCAGATGATGACCTTGCATGCGTCCAAGGGCCTGGAATTCCCCTACGTGTTCATCATGGGCATGGAAGAGGAAATTCTCCCACACCGCTCCAGCATCGAAGCCGACACTATCGAAGAAGAACGGCGCCTGGCCTACGTGGGCATTACCCGCGCGCGTCAGACCCTGGCCTTTACCTTTGCCGCCAAGCGCAAGCAGTACGGCGAAATCATTGACTGTGCCCCCAGCCGGTTCCTCGACGAGCTACCGCCGGATGACCTGGCCTGGGAAGGCAATGACGACACCCCGACCGAGGTGAAGGCCGTTCGCGGCAACACCGCTCTGGCGGATATACGCGCGATGTTAAAGCGCTAAAATCGACTACTTTTTAATCTACTTTCGGCGCACACCGCGCCATTAGAGGAAGCTTTCCGTGGAAGCACTGCACAAGAAAATTCGCGAAGAAGGCATCGTGCTTTCCGACCAGGTACTCAAGGTCGACGCCTTTCTGAACCACCAGATCGACCCGGCGCTGATGAAGCTCATCGGCGACGAATTCGCCGCGCGGTTCAAGGACTCGGGCATCACCAAGATTGTCACCATCGAAGCCTCGGGCATCGCACCGGCGATCATGACCGGCCTGAACCTCGGTGTGCCGGTGATTTTCGCCCGCAAGCAGCAATCCCTGACCCTGACAGAAAACCTGCTGTCGGCGACCGTGTATTCCTTCACCAAGAAGGTGGAAAGCACGGTGGCGATCTCCCCGCGCCACCTGACCAGCAGCGACCGCGTGCTGGTCATCGATGACTTCCTGGCCAACGGCAAGGCATCCCAGGCGCTGATTTCGATCATCAAGCAAGCGGGCGCAACCGTTGCCGGCCTGGGGATTGTGATCGAGAAATCCTTCCAGGGTGGCCGTGCGGAGCTGGATGCGCAGGGTTATCGGGTTGAGTCGCTGGCGCGGGTGAAGTCGCTGGCGGGTGGCGTGGTCACTTTCATCGAGTAATCGCTGCCTGAATGCAGTTAACCCTGTGGGAGCGGGCTTGCTCGCGAATGCGCTGTGTCAGTCAATGAATAAGTCGACTGATACACCACTTTCGCGAGCAAGCCCGCTCCCACATTTGGTTTTGCGTTGGGCTGTCAGTGCGCGGTGGCCTGCAGGCCGGCGAGCAGCAAGCGTTGGTATAAATCCTCTTTCAACCCCTCCGGCTGATCCAGCCGCATCCGCTTCAAATGCTCGGGAAACGCCTCCGGCTCCGGTGCATCCAGCGCCGCTTTGCCCAACTCCAGAATCTCTGTCAGCTTGAATTTGCTCTTGAGCCAGTTCAACGCTCGCAACAGATCCTTTTCCTCATCCGTGAAGTCAGTGCCCAGCGGGTACTCCGGAAACAGCCGGCGATGGCGGGCCTGAATGCCCTTGAGCCGCTCCGGTGTGTTGTCGGCAAAGCGCGGGGCCAGCTGGAAGTCATTGGGTAACTTGCCGGCCTTCTGCGCTTGTTCGATCAAGTCCCCCTGAAAGCGCGAGTCGGTAATATTCAGCAGCGCCTCGATCACTTGGGCATCCGTCTGCCCACGCAAATCGGCAATCCCGTACTCCGTGATGACGATATCGCGCAGGTGTCGAGGAATGGTGCAGTGGCCGTACTCCCAAACGATATTGGAACTGACCTGCCCCGCCGACTCGCGCCAGCTGCGCAGGATCAATATCGAACGGGCACCTTCCAGCGCATGGCCCTGGGCAACGAAGTTGTACTGCCCGCCGACGCCGCTCAGTACATGGCCGTCCTCCAACTGGTCCGCTACGCCAGCCCCAAGCAACGTCACCATGATTGCACTGTTGATAAACCGCGCATCCAGGCGCTGCAGGCGCTTGAGTTCTTCCTGACCGTAGAGCTCGTTGATGTAACTGATGCGGGTCATGTTGAATTCGAGGCGCTTGGCGTGAGTCATTTCCTGCAAGCGCTGGTAAAAACTGCGCGGCCCGAGGAAGAAGCCGCCGTGGATCGAAATGCCGTCAGGTTGGGCCGCGTCATCCAGCGTTCCGGCGTTGGCTTGCTGCTGTGTCGCCACATCCGGGTAGACCTTGCGCCGGATAATGCCGGCATCGGCCAGCACCAGCAGGCCGTTGACGAACATTTCGCTGCAGCCATAAAGGCCACGGGCAAAGGGCGCGACGCCGCCTTCGTGGCTGATCAAGGGCGCCCACTGATACACATCGAGGTCGGTCAGCAGCAGCCGATAGGCTTCGTTATCGGCCTGGCGCGCCAACAAGGCGGCGGTCAGCGCATCCCCCATGGAGCCGATACCGATCTGCAAGGTGCCACCATCGCGCACCAGAGTGCTGGCGTGCAGGCCGATAAAATGGTCCTGGAGGCCCACAGGCATATTCGGTGTGGAGAACAGCGTGGTGCTGTCCTTTTCGTCGATCAGGTAGTCGAATTCGCCCATGCCCCACTCGGCGTCGCCGGGCATGTAGGGTAAGTCGCTGTGCACTTGGCCAACGATCAGAATGGTTTCACCGGCCTCACGGCGCTTCTCGATCATGGGCAGCAGGTCCAGCGTGATATCGGGGTTGCAGCTCAGGCTCAGGCGATCCGGGTGCTCAGGGCTGCTGGCCACCAGCTGCGCCACCAGATTCAGGCCGGCTGCGTTGATGTCGCGTGCCGCGTGGCTGTAATTGCTGCTGACGTAATCCTGCTGCGCCGATGCACTGTGAAGCAGGCTGCCGGGCTGCATGAAGAACTGCTGCACGCGGATATTCGCCGGCAGGCTGTCCTTGTGCAGGTCGGCGAGAAAATCCAGCTCGGGGTAATCGCCGAACACCCGCTCGATAAAAGGTTCGAGAAAGCGTTTTTGCAAGCCATCGCCCATCGTTGGTCGGCCCAGGGCCAGCGCGGTGTAGAGGGTCAGCGCCCGCTCCGGCAACTTGGCGATACGCCGATACAGCGCATTGACGAACAGATTCGGCTTGCCCAGGCCCAAGGGCATGCCCATATGGATATGCGCCGGCAAACGCGCCAGTACGTCGTCAACTGCTTGCTCGATTGAACACAACTGCACCATCCGACCCTCCTGACATTCCATGATTAGGGGTTGGACCGAGCTTGCCGGGTCTTTGCTGCAATGAACAGCCTCGAAATACAAATTCCAGGCACAAAAAAGCCGCTCGTAAGCGGCGTTTTTGGCGAAGATCGGCGGGTTACAGGCCAGACATCTTCTTGATTGCACCTTCAAGGTCGTCAAGGCTGCAATCAGCACAGGTGCCCATCGGCGGCATAGCGTTCAAACCGTGTTTGGCGACCTGCGCCAAACCCTTGGTGCCTTTCTGCGGGTCCTCGATCTTGAGCTCTGCCAATACGGCATCCACATGGCCAAGCCGCTCTTTCCAGGCAGCTGTGTCACCGATTTTCGGAGCATTCAGCAGCCCGCTGCCGTGGCACGCATTGCAATGCTTGGCGATCACCTCGTCCGGCGTTTTCGCACCGCCGCCGCCGCCCACTGCCACGGCCACTTCCATCCCTTTGCATTCCTGGCCCTGAACACAAACTTGGCCGACAGGCTCCAGGCGCTTGGCAATTTCATCATTGGTCGCAGCTTGAGCGCTGACAGCCCATAGGGCCAGTACGGTTGCTGGTGCAGCCAGCATTTTCATAATTAGGTTCACGCGTTCACCCTCAATGGTGGCTATTCACGCCTGCGGCCACGGTTTCGCAGGCGGCGAAAGTATAACGGTTAGCCCGCCCGGCTGAAACAACCCTATTAAATAAAGGGAGATTCAGCTTCGCGGAATGCAGCTACGGGTGTCTCTGCACCACTGGCAGGACGCCTCTTCTGTCAGAAGTTCGCGGGTGTGGCTGCGCTGATTAGTCGCGCCGGCACGTCGAACGGATTACGAAAACGATGAGGCTTGGTGCTTTCAAAGTAGTAGCTATCGCCAGCTTCGAGCACAAAAGTTTCAAGACCGACCACCAACTCCAGGCGGCCTTCCACCAGGATCCCGGTTTCCTCACCTTCGTGGGTGAGCATTTCTTCGCCGGTGTCGGCGCCCGGCGGGTAAATTTCGTTGAGAAACGCAATCGCCCGGCTCGGGTGCGCGCGGCCCACAAGTTTCATGGTGACGGCGCCGTCAGAGATGTCGATCAGCTCATTGGCTTTATAGACGATCTGGGTCGGTATTTCCTGGAGGATCTCCTCGGAAAAGAATTCGACCATGGACATGGGGATGCCGCCCAGCACCTTGCGCAAGGAGCTGATCGAGGGGCTGACACTGTTTTTTTCGATCATCGAAATGGTGCTGTTGGTGACACCCGCACGCTTGGCGAGCTCGCGCTGGGAAAGACCCTTCAGTTTACGGATGGATTGCAGTCGTTCGCCGACGTCCAATGCAGGAGCCTCCTAGGATTCAGGCTTTGTTGTAATTGAGCGTTATCATGGCGACAGCGTTCAGTATTTACAACACTTGGGCCTAAATCCCGGCCAGCTCTGCTCGTAGGTGGCGTTCAAGCCTCGGAATAGAGCCTTGGCACCCGGCGCAGGTTGCAGAAGATCTGGTAGGGGATGGTCTCGGCGGCGGCCGCAACTTCGCTGGCGAGGATGTTCTTGCCCCACAGCTCAACGGGGGAGCCGAGGCCGGCCTCAGGCACGTCGGTGAGGTCGACACACAACATGTCCATGGACACGCGGCCCAGCAATTGGCTGCGCTGCCCCGCCACCAGCACCGGCGTGCCGGTCGGCGCGTGGCGCGGGTAGCCGTCGGCATAACCCATGGCAACCACGCCAATGCGCATGGGTTTCGGCGTGATGAACTTGGCGCCGTAGCCCACCGGTTCACCGGCCGGCAGTTCGCGCACGCAGATGACTTTCGATTCCAGGGTCATCACCGGCTGCAAACGCGCGGCGATGGCCTGCTCCTCACCAAACGGTGTGGCGCCGTAGAGCATAATGCCCGGGCGCACCCAGTCGCTGGCCACGTTCGCCCACCCCATCACCGACGGCGAATTGCGCAGGCTGACTTCGGCCGACAGGCCTTGGCGCGCCGCTTCAAACACCTCCACCTGTTCATTGCTGCGCACACAATCGAGTTCATCGGCACGCGCGAAATGGCTCATCAGTACAATTTTCGCCACTTTGCCGCTGGCCAGCAGGCGCTGGTACGCCTCGTGATAATCCTTAGGATGCAACCCAACACGGTGCATGCCCGAATCCAGCTTGAGCCAGATAGTCAGCGGCGTGCTCAACCGTGCTTGTTCGATCGCTTCCAACTGCCACAGCGAATGCACCACGCACCAAAAATCGTGCTCGATGATCAGCGGCAGCTCGTCGGCTTCGAAAAAACCTTCGAGCAGCAATACCGGCGCACGAATACCGGCAGCACGCAGCTCCAGCGCTTCCTCGATACACGCCACGGCAAAACCGTCGGCCTCGGCTTCCAGCGCCTGGGCGACGCGCACGGCACCGTGGCCATAGGCATCGGCCTTGACCACGGCGAGGGCTTTGGCCCCCGTGACTTCACGGGCCAGTTGATAGTTATGGCGCAGGGCTTGGAGGTCAATCAGGGCACGGGCAGGACGCATGGCGGCAGGCTTCTAGGCGGCGAGTGAAGAAAAAACCGGCACCGACCAACAGCGTCGGCACCGGGAGAGGGATCTTGGTTAAGGCAGCGCGGCCACGACGGACAGCTCCACCAGAATTTCCGGTTCACACAGCTTGGCTTCAACCGTGGCGCGGGCCGGAGCGACGCCTTTGGGCAGCCATGTGTCCCACACCGCGTTCATGCCGGCGAAGTCGGCATTGATGTCTTTCAGGTAAATCGTCACCGACAACAGCTTGGTTTTGTCAGTGCCGGCCAAATCCAGCAACCGCTCGATATTGGCCAGGGTTTCACGGGTCTGCTGTTCAATCCCGGCACTCATGTCGTCGCCGACTTGCCCTGCCAGATACACGGTACCGCTGTGAACAACGATCTGGCTCATGCGCTCATTGGTGAGCTGGCGCTGGATGGACATGTTTTGCGGACTCCTGAGGGTTGCCGTAACGGGAAATATCGAGGCCTTCGGCGCTGATCTGCGGCGTTTTCTTCGCCATCAGGTCGGCCAGCAAACGACCAGAGCCACAGGCCATGGTCCAGCCGAGAGTGCCGTGGCCGGTATTCAGGAACAGGTTCTTGAACGGGGTGGCACCGACAATCGGCGTGCCGTCGGGCGTGGTCGGGCGCAGGCCGGTCCAGAAAGTGGCTTCGGTCAAATCACCGCCCTGAGGATAAAGGTCGTTGACGATCATCTCCAGGGTTTCGCGTCGACGTGGGTTCAGCGACAGGTCAAAACCGGCTATCTCAGCCATGCCGCCGACGCGGATGCGGTTGTCGAAACGGGTGATCGCGACCTTGTAGGTTTCGTCGAGAATGGTCGACGTTGGCGCCATTGCCGGGTTGGTGATCGGCACGGTCAGCGAGTAACCCTTGAGCGGGTACACCGGCGCCTTGATTCCCAGCGGCTTGAGTAATTTCGGCGAATAACTGCCAAGGGCCAGTACATAGCGGTCGGCGGTTTCAAGCTTGCCGTCGATCCACACGCCGTTGACGCGGTCACCCGCGTAGTCGAGGCGCTGAATGTCTTGTTCAAAGCGGAACTCCACGCCCAGCTGTTTGCACATCTCCACCAGGCGCGTGGTGAACATCTGGCAGTCGCCAGTCTGGTCGTTAGGCAGGCGCAGGGCACCGGCGAGGATGTCGGTGACGCTGGCCAGGGCCGGTTCAACGCGGGCGATACCGGCGCGGTCGAGCAGTTCGAACGGCACACCGGACTCTTTCAGTACGGCGATGTCCTTGGCCGCACCATCGAGTTGGGCCTGGGTGCGGAACAGCTGGGTCGTACCGAGGCTGCGGCCTTCGTAGGCGATACCGGTTTCGGCGCGCAGCTCGTCGAGGCAGTCGCGGCTGTACTCGGACAGGCGAACCATGCGCTCCTTGTTCACGGCATAGCGGCTGGTGGTGCAGTTGCGCAGCATCTGCGCCATCCACAGGTATTGATCGATATCGGCAGTGGCCTTGATCGCCAGCGGTGCGTGGCGTTGCAGCAGCCATTTGATCGCTTTGAGCGGTACGCCCGGGGCGGCCCATGGCGAGGCATAACCAGGGGATACCTGGCCGGCGTTGGCGAAACTGGTTTCCATGGCAGCGGCGGGCTGACGGTCGACCACGACCACTTCAAAGCCGGCCCGCGCCAAATAGTAGGCACTGGTCACACCAATGACGCCGCTACCCAAGACCAGAACGCGCATTTTTATATCCTCATCACGGGCTTAGCCGCTGACGTGTGTTATTCGAGCAATGATGGGCGCAGTATAAAAAGCAATCACCAGTGCATTTCACTATATAAATGCCTATATTTGGCGACAATTCTCGGCAAAAACCCTTTTCACAGAGGCGTATCCCCTATGCGTACCAACACCCAGACCAAGCGGGAGCTGGACAAGATCGACCGCAATATCCTGCGCATCCTGCAAACCGACGGGCGTATTTCGTTCACCGAGCTGGGGGAAAAGGTCGGGCTGTCGACCACGCCGTGCACTGAGCGGGTTCGCCGCCTGGAGCGTGAAGGAATCATCATGGGGTACAACGCGCGGCTCAACCCGCAGCATTTGAAGGGAAGTTTGCTGGTATTTGTCGAGATCAGCCTCGATTACAAGTCCGGCGACACCTTTGAAGAGTTCCGCCGCGCCGTGCTGAAACTGCCCCATGTGCTGGAGTGCCACCTGGTCTCAGGCGACTTTGACTACCTGGTGAAGGCGCGGATTTCCGAGATGGCGTCGTACCGTAAATTGCTTGGCGATATCCTGCTCAAACTGCCCCACGTGCGCGAATCCAAGAGCTATATCGTGATGGAAGAAGTGAAAGAGAGCCTTAACCTGCCCATCCCCGATTAACTGACCCGACTGCGTCAGTTTGACCGCGTGCACCCGCTATACCAGCACCTGCCGAGTGCTGGCCATGTAGTCGTGGATCTGCTTTTCGACCCGTGGATGAATCAGTTCCACCGGCCCGCGGCCGTTGGGGCACGGTAAGGTCTTTGTGGTCCCGAACAAGCGGCAGATCAGCGGACGCTCGTCATACACCGTGCAGCCATTCGGCCCGAGGTGCACACAGTTCAGCTCGTCCATGGCCGCGTCCTGCTCGGCAGCAGTCTTACGTGGCAGGCGCGACATCTCCTCGGGCGAGGTTGTCACTGGCCCACAGCAGTCGTGGCAACCGGGGACGCACTCGAACGAAGGAATCTGTCGGCGCAGCGCGCTGATTTTCTGACTGTTGCAACTCATCGAAACACGTACCGAACGGCGAATAGGCATGGATTCTGCCGCAAAAAGCCCTGATGAGACAGCTTCGTCCGACCGCTGTATCCTGCGTCAAATTTTCCAAACAGGGATGCTCCCGATGACTGCCCGCGCCCGGCACACCACTTCCTACTACGCCGCCAGCAGCGTGCCGCAACCCGATTACCCGGCGCTGGCGGGCGAAGTGAGCGCCGACATCTGCGTGATTGGCGGCGGTTATTCAGGGCTTAACACGGCGCTGGAGTTGGCCGAACGGGGTTATAGCGTGGTGTTGCTGGAGGCGCGCAAGATCGGCTGGGGCGCCAGCGGCCGCAATGGCGGCCAGTTGATTCGCGGCGTCGGCCATGGCCTGGAGCAGTTCGCCAACGTGATCGGCACCGACGGCGTGCGCCAGATGAAGCTGATGGGCCTGGAAGCCGTCGAGATTGTGCGCGAGCGCGTCGAGCGCTATCAAATCCCCTGCGACCTGACCTGGGGCTACTGTGACCTGGCCAACCAACCTCAGCACTTGCAAGGCTTCGCCGAAGACGCCGAAGAACTGCGCAGCCTGGGCTATCGCCATGAGGTGCGCTTGCTGCAAGCCAGCGAAATGAGCAGCGTGATCGGCTCCGACCGCTATGCGGGCGGGATGATCGACATGGGCTCCGGCCATTTGCACCCGCTGAACCTGGCCCTCGGCGAAGCGGCCGCCGCGCAGCAGTTGGGCGTGAAGCTGTTTGAGCAGTCCGAAGTGACGCGCATCGACTACGGCCCCCAGGTTAACGTGCACACAGCCCTTGGTAACGTACGCGCCAAGACCCTGGTGCTGGCGTGTAATGCCTACCTCAATGGCTTGAATCCGCAGTTAAGCGGCAAAGTGCTGCCCGCGGGCAGCTACATCATTGCCACCGAACCGTTGAGCGCAGCGCAGGCCGCCAGCCTGCTGCCGCAGAACATGGCGGTATGTGATCAACGGGTGACGGTGGATTACTTCCGGCTCAGCGCTGACAACCGCCTGTTGTTCGGCGGTGCCTGCCACTATTCCGGACGCGATCCTCAGGATATCGGCGCCTATATGCGGCCAAAAATGCTTAAGGTGTTCCCGCAACTGGCGCACGTAAAGATCGACTACCAGTGGGGCGGCATGATCGGCATCGGCGCCAACCGTCTGCCGCAGATCGGCCGACTGGCCGATCAACCCAACGTGTATTACGCCCAGGCCTACGCAGGGCATGGCCTCAACGCCACGCACCTGGCCGGCAAGCTGCTGGCCGAAGCGATCAGTGGCCAGCAGCAGGGCCGTTTCGATTTGTTCGCCCAGGTGCCGCACATCACCTTCCCCGGCGGCAAGCATCTGCGCTCGCCGCTGCTGGCGCTGGGGATGCTGTGGCACCGATTCAAAGAATGGGTGTAATCAGTCACGCCAGAACGGTTTCAAACCTTCATGGCGCGCCTGCTCGGCGCTGAGTCCGATGTCACGCAGTTGCTCGTGAGTCAGGCTCAGCAAGGCCTTGCGCGTGTGGCGACGGTGCCAGAAAAGACTCCAGCGGCCGCAGGCGGGCGTCGACATCGCCGGCTCCTGCCCCGCTTCCAACTCCTGACTGTGTAATGCCAACCGCACATCGCTCATGCCGGTCATTTTGCTGCCCCTCATTTGCCTGTTGCCATGAGTGACTAGCTTGAGCGCGCGAGCAAAACCATTACAGATTCAACCAACTCTTATTAAATCAATACAGATGCTGCCTTCAGGGGGCTGAATCCTGTATTTTCTGTGTATCTGTAATGGTCCACCGGGAGCGACCGCCATGACCCTCTACGTCAATCTCGCCGAAGTGCTGGGCACTCGCATAGAGCAGGGCTTCTACCGCCCCGGCGATCGCTTGCCCTCGGTACGGGCTTTGAGTGTGGAACACGGGGTCAGCCTGAGCACCGTTCAACAGGCCTATCGCTTGCTGGAAGACAACGGCCTGGCGATGCCCAAGCCCAAATCCGGCTACTTTGTGCCCGTCGGGCGTGAGCTGCCGGCCCTGCCCGAAATCGGCCGCCCGGCCCAGCGGCCGGTAGAAATCTCGCAGTGGGACCAGGTGCTGGAACTGATTCGCGCAGTCCCCCGCAAAGATGTCATACAGATGGGCAGGGGCATGCCGGATGTATTGTCGCCGACCCTCAAACCCCTGCTGCGCAGCCTCGCAAGGATCAGTCGTCGCCAGGATATGCCCGGACTGTATTACGACAACATCCTTGGCTGTATGGAATTACGCGAGCAGATCGCGCGTCTGTCTCTTGATTCCGGCTGCCAACTCAACGCCGAAGATATCGTCATCACTACCGGTTGCCATGAGGCACTGTCCGCCAGTATTCATGCTATTTGTGAACCTGGGGATATCGTCGCAGTCGACTCGCCAAGCTTCCACGGTGCCATGCAAACCCTTAAGGGCCTCGGCATGAAGGCCCTGGAAATCCCCACAGACCCGCTCACCGGTATCAGCCTCGAAGCACTGGAATTGGCCCTGGAACAGTGGCCGATCAAGGTCATCCAACTGACGCCGAACTGCAACAACCCCTTGGGCTACATCATGCCGGAAGCCCGCAAACGCGCACTGCTGACCCTGGCCCAACGCTTCGATGTGGCGATCATCGAAGACGACGTGTATGGCGAACTGGCCTACAGCTACCCGCGCCCACGCACGATCAAGTCCTTTGACGAAGATGGCCGCGTACTCCTTTGCAGTTCGTTCTCGAAAACCCTGGCGCCTGGCTTGCGCATTGGCTGGGTTGCGCCGGGCCGCTACCTGGAGCGGGTGCTGCACATGAAATACATCAGCACCGGCTCCACGGCGACACAGCCGCAGATCGCCATTGCCGAATTCCTCAAAAATGGCCACTTCGAACCGCATTTGCGGCGGATGCGTGCACAATATCAACGCAATCGCGACTTAATGCTCGATTGGGTCAGCCGCTATTTCCCAGCGGGTACACGGGCGAGCCGGCCTCAGGGCAGTTTCATGCTGTGGGTCGAGCTGCCCGAAGGTTTCGACACCCTCAAGCTCAATCGCATGCTGGCCGAACAGGGCGTGCAGGTGGCCGTGGGCAGTATCTTCTCGGCTTCCGGCAAGTACCGGAACTGCCTGCGAATGAACTACGCGGCCAAGCCAACCCCGCAGATCGAAGAAGCGGTGCGCAAGGTCGGCGCCGCAGCGATAAAAATGCTCGCCGAGACTGCAGACTGACCTTTCACAGGAATTAGCCGTCATATGCCGACAATTGCCCTGATGTGGAAACAGCGCCCTTGATGATTCGACGGCTTTTACCGTTTTTCCTGTTGGGTGCCGTGGCCCTGAGCGGTTGCGCGACAGTCAATGCACCGCGCATTCCCAGCGATGCGCTGCCCGCTGCGCAATCGTCATTCGGCCGCTCGATCCAGGCCCAGGCCGCGCCGTATCAGGGCCGCTCAGGCTTTCGCCTGCTGCCCAATAGCAGCGAAGCCTTCATGGCCCGCGCCGAACTGATCCGTAATGCCCAAAGCAGCCTCGACCTGCAGTACTACATCGTGCACGACGGCATCAGCACCCGCATGTTGGTGGATGAACTGCTCAAAGCGGCTGACCGTGGCGTGCGCATCCGCATCCTGCTGGACGACACCACCAGCGACGGCCTCGACCAAGCCATCGCCACCCTCGCCGCCCACCCACAGATCCAGGTTCGCCTGTTCAACCCCCTGCACCTGGGCCGCAGCACCGGCGTGACGCGAGCCATGGGGCGGTTGTTCAACCTGTCGCTCCAACACCGGCGCATGCACAACAAGCTGTGGCTGGCGGACAACAGCGTGGCAATTGTTGGCGGGCGCAACCTGGGTGACGAGTATTTCGACGCCGAGCCGAACCTGAACTTCACCGATATCGACATGCTCAGCGTCGGCCCGGTGGCCGAGCAGCTCGGGCACAGCTTTGATCAGTATTGGAACAGCGCGCTGAGCAAACCGATTGATGATTTCGTCTCAAGCAGCCCGTCCAAAGGTGACTTGGCCGCCGCACGCGTGCGCCTGCAAAATTCGCTGGCCGAATCTCGCCAGCAGAATCACGCGCTGTATAACCGCTTGCGCACCTACCAGACCCAACCGCGCATGAACATCTGGCGCCGCGAGCTGATCTGGGCGTGGAACCAGGCATTGTGGGATGCGCCGAGCAAGGTGCTGGCCAAAGCCGACCCAGACCCACGCTTGCTGCTCACCACCCAACTGGCGCCGGAGCTGGAAGGCGTGAACCATGAGCTGATAATGATCTCGGCGTATTTCGTACCTGGGCAGCCCGGGTTGGTGTACCTCACCGGCCGCGCCGATGCAGGCGTGTCGGTCAGCCTGCTGACCAACTCCCTGGAGGCCACGGACGTACCGGCCGTGCACGGTGGTTACGCGCCTTATCGCAAGGCGTTGCTGGAGCACGGCGTGAAACTCTACGAGCTGCGCCGCCAGCCCGGCGACCCCAGCGGTGGCAGCGGTCCGCACTTGTTTCGCCGGGGCGCCTTCCACGGCTCGGACTCCAGCCTGCACAGCAAGGCGATGATCTTTGATCGGCAGAAGTCGTTTATCGGCTCGTTCAACTTCGACCCGCGCTCGGTGCTGTGGAACACCGAAGTCGGCGTGCTGGTGGACAGCCCCGAGCTGGCCGAGCACGTACGCAACCTCGCGCTGCAAGGCATGTCACCAGCCTTGAGCTACCAGGCGAAATTGCAGGACGGCCAGGTGGTATGGGTGACCGAAGACAATGGCCAATTGCACACGCTGAGCCGTGAACCCGGCAGCTGGTGGCGTCGGTTTAATGCCTGGTTCGCCACCTCAGTCGGATTGGAACGCATGCTGTAGGAACAAAGATCCAATGTGGGGCCGGGCTTGCCCGCTCGCACAGTTGATCGCATTTCAAATCAGGCGGGCTGTGCAACGCCAAATGCGCCCTGGCGCAGCAACAGCACCACCAGCCCCAACGCGCCGGCAGCCATCAACCACGGCAATGCATGCCCACTGATCCATTGGCTGCCCGCACCGGCCACCAGCGGCCCGATCAGGCAACCGATGCCCCACAGCTGCGCCACGTGAGCGTTGGCGCGCACCAGAGCGTCGTCCCGATAGCGCTCGCCGATCAGGATCAGCGACAACGTGAACAACCCGCCGGCGCTGGCGCCGAAGACCACCCACACCGGCCAGATCAGCGGCGTGTGCAGCAGCAGCGGAATCGCCAGGCTCGAGACCAGCAACAGCACCGCACAACTCAAGAACAGCGTGCGTCGCGGCAGGTAGTCAGCCAATGCGCCGATGGGCAATTGCAGCAGCGCATCGCCAACCACCACCGTGCTGACCATGGCCAGGGCGATCTCGGCCGTGAACCCCTGCTGCAGGCAATACACCGGCAGCAGCGTCAGAATCATCGCTTCGAACGCGGCGAACAACGCCACCGCCCAGCCAATCGCAGGCAGATTCAGGCAGAAACGCCATAGGTCGCCGAAGGTGACGCTGAAAGAATCGGCCGTTGGCGCACCGGAGCGCCCCAGCAACAGCAGTGGCGCGACCATCAACAAGCCCACGCCCACCCAGAAACCATAATCATGGTCGGTACCCAGCACGCCCAAAAGCAACGGGCCAGACAGTTGGCTCAAGGCGTAACTGCAGCCATACAGCGCAACGAGTCGGCCACGCCACTGCTCCACCACCAACTGGTTGATCCAGCTTTCGCCGAGGATAAACACGATGGTCAGGATCACCCCGATCATCAACCGCAGCACCAGCCAGACCGGGTAGCTGGGTAAGATTGCCAGCAGGCCAATAGACACTGCACCGGCCCATAGGCACAAACGCATCAGGTTCGCAGTGCCGAGCCATGCGGCCAACCGACTGGAGACCTTCGCTCCCAGCAGCACGCCGAAGGCCGGCATGGCGGCCATCACACCAATGGCGAAACTGCCGTAACCCCAGCCTTCGAGACGCAGGGACACCAGCGGCATGCTGACGCCCAGGGCCAGGCCGACGCTGAGTACCGAAGCCAGCACGGCGAAATATGTCGCCCAACGCATGCCCACGCTCCTGTGGAAAATGTCCGAGGTTGCAAACGAACTGTAGGAACGAGCTTATGCGGGAGCCGGGCTTACCGGCGATTGCAGACGCCTCGGTGTGTCAGTCACACCTTGGCGCTGCTATCGCCGGCAGACCCGACGCCCTCACAAGCTGGCTCCTACAGGGGATCAGCGGTATGGCTTACAGCTTGATCCAGGTCGACTTCAGCTCGGTGTACTTGTCGAACGCGTGCAGCGACTTGTCGCGGCCATTACCCGACTGCTTGAAGCCACCAAACGGCGCGGTCATGTCACCGCCATCGTATTGGTTGACCCACACGCTACCGGCGCGCAAGGCCTTGGCGGTCAGGTGCGCCTTGGAGATATCCGCCGTCCACACCGCCGCGGCCAGGCCGTATTGGGTGTCGTTGGCAATGGCGATGGCTTCTTCGGCGCTGTCGAAGGTGATAACCGACAGGACGGGGCCAAAAATCTCTTCCTGGGCGATCTTCATGGCGTTGGTTACGCCGTCAAAAATCGTCGGTTCCACGTAGGTACCGCCGGTTTCTTCCAGCGTGCGTTTGCCGCCCGCGACCAGCTTGGCGCCGTCGGCGTGGCCGGCCTCGATGTACGAAAGCACGTTGTTCATCTGCTGGGTGTCCACCAGAGCGCCGACGTTGGTCGCCGGGTCCAGCGGGTTGCCCGGCTTCCAGCCCTTGAGGGCCTCGATCACCAGCGGCAGGAAGGTGTCCTTGATCGAACGCTCCACGAGCAGGCGCGAACCGGCGGTGCACACTTCGCCCTGGTTGAAGGCGATGGCGCCAGCAGCGGATTCGGCAGCGGCTTGCAAATCCGGCGCATCGGCAAACACGATGTTCGGGCTCTTGCCGCCGGCTTCCAGCCACACGCGCTTCATGTTCGACTCGCCGGAGCGAATCAACAGTTGCTTGGCAATCTTGGTAGAACCGGTGAACACCAGGGTGTCGACGTCCATGTGCAGCGCCAACGCGTTGCCCACGGTATGGCCATAACCCGGCAGTACGTTGAGCACGCCTTTTGGAATACCGGCCTCAACGGCCAAAGCCGCGATTCGGATGGCGGTCAGCGGGGATTTTTCAGACGGCTTGAGGATCACCGAGTTACCGGTGGACAGCGCCGGGCCGAGTTTCCAGCAGGCCATCATCAACGGGAAGTTCCACGGCACGATCGCGCCGACAACACCGACCGGCTCGCGGGTCACCAGACCCAGCTGATCATGCGGGGTGGCGGCAACTTCGTCGTAGATCTTGTCGATAGCCTCGCCGCTCCAGCTCAGCGCATTCGCTGCGCCAGGCACGTCAATTTCCAGGGAGTCGGTGATCGGCTTGCCCATGTCCAGGGTTTCAAGCAGCGCGAGCTCTTCGGCATTGGCCTTGAGCAATGCGGCGAAACGGATCATGGTGGATTTGCGCTTGGCCGGCGCCAGGCGCGACCAGACACCGGAGTTGAACGTGGCGCGGGCATTTTCGACAGCGCGCTGGGCGTCGGCGACGTCACAGCTGGCAACGGTGGCCAGCAGGCGGCCATCGACCGGGCTGATGCATTCGAAGGTGTCACCGGAAACAGCGGCGGTGTATTCGCCATTGATATACGCGCGGCCTTCGATCTTCAGGTCCTTGGCGCGTTGTTCCCAGTCGGCACGGGTCAGGGTGGTCATGCGAGTGTCCTCCTCTTATTGAATACAAGGGCCAGGTGATGTCCCCCGGCAGCCTCAAAGAATTCTTGCCCGGCCAGCCTGCTGTTCGGCTCAAGGCAGCTGCCACCCTAAACCAGCGGCTGGGGATGTTTCAATATATTTGACATAACGGCGGTAAACGCCCTTGCGATGTTCATTTTAATAAACATAGACTTTGGGCTCACCAACCGCAGGCCAGACGGGACACGCACATGAGCATCCAGGACATCGTCGACTTCAGCCAAGCCAACACCGCCCCAGACCGCTACCGTCCGGCCGCCGAGAAAATCCTCAAGGGTGACCCCGAACAAACGATCTACAACCACTACAACAGTCCGTGCGGCCAGATGAGCGCCGGCGTGTGGGAAGGTGAAGTCGGGCATTGGAAGGTCAATTACACGGAGCATGAGTACTGCGAGATTGTGCAGGGTGTTTCCGTGTTGCGCGATGCCGACGGCAACGCCAAGACCTTGCGCGCCGGCGACCGCTTCGTGATCCCCGCCGGGTTCAGCGGCACTTGGGAAGTGCTGGAGCCGTGCCGCAAGATCTACGTGGTGTTCGAACAGAAAGCCTGATCAACAAATCACAGGCAAAAAAAAGCCCGGATCGTGAGATACGGGCTTTTTTTCACAAGGAAGAAAATCAATTACTTGATTTTGCCTTCTTTGTAGATCACGTGCTTGCGAACGCGCGGGTCGAACATTTTCTTTTCGAGCTTGTCCGGGGTAGTACGCTTGTTCTTGTCGGTAGTGTAGAAGTGACCAGTACCGGCGCTAGAGATCATTCGAATCAATTCACGCATGATAAAGCTCCTTAGATCTTGCCAGCGGCGCGGATTTCGGCCAGCACGACAGTGATGCCACGCTTGTCGATGATACGCATGCCTTTGGCAGATACACGCAGGCGAACAAAACGTTTCTCTTCTTCAACCCAGAAGCGGTGATGCTGCAGGTTCGGCAGGAAACGACGACGGGTTTTGTTATTTGCGTGGGAAATGTTATTCCCAGTCACCGGACCCTTACCGGTAACTTGACAGACTCTCGACATGCCTCAGCCCTCTAAAACCACATGCCCAACCCGGCATGGGTTGGCCGCTTAATCTCTCAGTCATTTGGCGCCAGGCGCCGCGTTTCTTTAAGGGTCTTACCGGCTACACCTACAGTGAAGGAACCGGGCCCCTAGAAAAGAGCGCTGCTTTATACCAGAAAGACCCAAGTGCAACAACAGCCCGTGTGTTTTTACCGGCATAAATGTTGGCGACAGACGCCTGAACCGTTGCCAGGAGGGGCCGCTGTAACAGCCGACCGCTCGTCGCACAGAATGATTTACCACGCCCGCCAGCACACAAAAGTACAAGACGAAACGCGCTGAGGCGCCATCAAAACAGCATTTACGCCAAAAGCACAGGCAAAAATGGGCTAGTCATTTATCAAACAGACCACTACGGTAGGCTTTTTCCAGACTGCACTCGCAGATGGGCCTTCGATCTGCAAAGGAAACTGAATATGCGCCTCGCTGCCCTACCGCTATTGCTAGCCCCTCTCTTTATCGCGCCGCTGGCCCAAGCCGCCACCAGTTTGAGCGTTTGCACCGAGGCCAGCCCCGAAGGGTTCGATGTGGTGCAGTACAACTCCCTGACCACCACCAATGCTTCGGCCGATGTGCTGATGAACCGCCTGGTGGACTACGACGCCGCCAGCGGCAAGCTGGTGCCGAGCCTCGCAGACAGCTGGGAAGTGTCGCCGGACGGCCTGACCTACACCTTCAAGCTGCACCCGGACGTCAAATTCCACCGCACCGAGTATTTCGCCCCGAGTCGCACCCTGACCGCCGAAGACGTGCGTTTCAGCTTTGAGCGCATGCTCGACCCGGCCAACCCGTGGCACAAGATTGCCCAGAGCGGCTTCCCGCATGCGCAGTCTCTGCAATTGCCGGCACTGGTCAAGAAGATCGACGCCCTCGACCCGCTGACCGTGCGTTTCACCCTCGATCACGCCGACTCGACCTTCCTCGCGGCCCTCAGCATGGGCTTTGCCTCGATCTACCCGGCCGAATACGCCGATAAACTGCTCAAGGCCGGCACGCCCGAAAAGCTCAACAGCCAGCCGATCGGCACCGGGCCGTTCGTTTTTGTGCGTTTCCAAAAAGATGCCGTAGTGCGTTACAAAGCCAACCCGGATTACTTCGCCGGCAAACCGGCTGTGGATAACTTGCTCTTCGCCATTACGCCGGATGCCAACGTGCGTCTGCAGAAGCTGCACCGCGATGAGTGCCAGATCGCGCTGTCGCCCAAGCCGCTGGATGTGGGTGAAGCCGAGAAAGATCCCGCACTCAAAGTAGAAAAAACCCCAGCCTTCATGACCGCATTCGTTGCGATCAATAGCCAGCACCCGCCGCTGGACAAGCCCGAAGTACGGCAGGCGATCAACCTGGCCTTCGACAAGAACAGCTACCTGAAAGCGGTATTTGAAGGCACCGCCGAAGTAGCCAATGGCATTTATCCACCGAATACCTGGAGCTATGCCAAGGATTTGCCGGGTTATCCACAGGACATCGCCAAAGCCAAGGCGCTGCTGGATCGCGCCGGGCTCAAGAATGGCTTTAAGACCACGATCTGGACTCGCCCCACTGGCAGCCTGCTGAACCCCAACCCCAACCTCGGCGCGCAGCTGCTGCAGGCGGACCTCGCCAAAGTCGGCATCCAGGCAGAGATCCGTGTGATCGAGTGGGGCGAACTGATTCGCCGCGCCAAAGCCGGTGAGCATGACCTGCTGTTCATGGGTTGGGCTGGCGACAACGGCGACCCGGATAACTTCCTGACCCCGCAATTCTCCTGCGCGGCGGTGAAATCCGGCACCAACTTCGCCCGCTACTGCGACCCTGCCCTGGACAAACTGATCAGCGCCGGCAAGACCACCAGCGAGCAAGGTGTACGCAGCAAGCTGTATCAACAGGCCCAGGCACAGATCCAGCAGCAAGCCCTGTGGCTACCGCTTGCGCACCCGACGGCGTTCGCACTGACGCGCAAGAATGTCGAGGGCTACCAGGTGAGCCCGTTTGGGCGCCAGGACTTCTCCAAGGTCAGCGTCAAACCGTGAAAGCCCGCCCTGCCCCAATGGGGCGGGGCTACAGCCACCCATATTCCGCCATCGACAGCGGGTCACCGTCGCCCACAATGATGTGGTCCAGCACTCGCACATCCACGACTTCCAACGCCTTTTGCAGCAACTTGGTTAGTTTTCGATCAGCCGCACTCGGCTCGACACTCCCGGAAGGATGGTTATGGCACAGGATCAGCGCTGCCGCGTTATATGCAAGCGCACGCTTGACCACCTGCCGAGGGTAAACGATGGCGGTGTCGATGGTGCCCTCAAACAACGCCTCGAAGCCCAGCACACGATGTTTTGAATCGAGAAACAGACAGCCGAAGATTTCGTGGGGCTCATGCCGTAACAGCGCCTTGAGGTAGTCACGCACGGCGAGCGGACTCTCCAATACCGAATCGCTACGCAGGCGCTCCGCCAAGTGGCGCCGGGACATTTCCAGCACCGCCTGCAACTGGGCAAACTTCGCCGGGCCCAACCCCAAATGCTGGATGAACAGCGTCTGGTTAGCCTCCAACAACGGTCGAAGGCCTCCGAATTGCGCCAATAGATGGCGCGCCAGATCCACCGCACTTCTGCCCGAAACCCCAGTGCGCAGGAAGATTGCCAACAACTCGGCATCGGACAGACTCGCCGCGCCCCACTCCAAAAGCTTCTCCCGTGGACGCTCAGCCACAGGCCAATCGCGAATACTCATCCCACCTCCGTGTGCATGTGCGCCGCTGTTGCCCGGCGGTCGCTGTGTTATCTTAAGCCCTCTTTTTTGCGTGCGATTTCACCTGGGGAGGGGGCATCGCAGGCGTCACTGAACTGGCATCACTGAACTGGAAAGGCAAACCAATGCAGCGTCTGTATCGGAAACGCATCGTTCTCGGCGTCGGCGGCGGCATTGCCGCCTACAAGAGCGCAGAGCTGGTTCGCAGGCTCCTGGACCAGGGCGCCGAAGTGCGCGTGGTCATGACACGCGGTGGCAGTGAGTTCATCACCCCACTGACCATGCAAGCCCTGTCCGGCCACCCCGTTCACCTGGACCTGTTGGACCCGGCGGCCGAAGCCGCCATGGGCCATATCGAGCTGGCCAAATGGGCTGACCTGGTGCTGATCGCCCCGGCCACTGCCGACCTGATCGCGCGTCTGGCCCAAGGCATTGCCGATGACCTGTTGACCACCCTGGTACTGGCCACCGACGCTACCGTCGCCATCGCCCCGGCCATGAACCAGGCCATGTGGCGCGACCCGGCCACCCAGGCCAACACCCAACTCCTGCAGAGCCGTGGCCTCAAAGTGTTCGGCCCGGCCTCCGGCAGCCAGGCCTGCGGCGACGTGGGCATGGGCCGCATGCTCGAAGCCACCGACCTGGCGCAGTGCGCCGCAGAGTGCTTCCAGCACCTGGCACTCACCGGCAAACACGTACTGATCACCGCTGGCCCGACCCAGGAAAACATCGACCCGGTGCGTTACATCACCAACCATAGCTCAGGAAAAATGGGCTTTGCCTTGGCCGAAGCCGCGGTTGAGGCAGGCGCACGCGTCACCCTGATCACCGGTCCGGTGCACTTGCCAACCCCCGATCGCGTCACGCGCATCGACGTAGTCAGTGCCCGGGACATGTTGGCGGCCTGTGAAGCAGCCATTCCCTGCGAGCTGTTTATCGCCTCGGCAGCGGTTGCAGACTACCGCCCGGAAGTCGTCGCCCCGCAAAAGCTCAAGAAAGACCCTACAAGCGGCGATGGCCTGCTCCTGCAAATGGTGCGCAACCCGGACATTCTGGCGACCATCGCCACCCGCCCGGACCGGCCATTCAGTGTCGGCTTCGCCGCCGAGACCGAGCACCTGCTGGACTATGCCGCGCGCAAATTGAAAGACAAAAACCTCGACCTGATCGTTGCCAACGATGTCGCCAACCCGAGCATCGGCTTCAACAGTGAGGAAAATGCCATCAGCGTGATCGACCGCGAGTTGCACGCCACCGTTTTCGCCCAGACCAGCAAAGGCAAGATTGCCCGCCAACTGATCTCATTTATCGCCCAACGGCTGAACCAGGTTTAATTTACATGCACGCTTTGCAAGCCAAGATCCTCGACCCTCGCATCGGCAACGAATTCCCGCTGCCGGCCTACGCCACACCGGGCTCCGCCGGCCTGGACCTACGCGCCATGCTCAAGCAGGACACGGTCCTTGAGCCGGGCCAGACCCTCCTCATTCCTACTGGCCTGTCGATCTATGTCGGCGACCCTGGCCTGGCGGCGCTGATCCTGCCGCGCTCCGGCCTGGGCCACAAACACGGCATCGTGCTGGGCAACCTCGTGGGCCTGATCGATTCGGATTACCAGGGCGAGCTGATGGTGTCGTGCTGGAACCGTGGCAACACCGCGTTCAACATCGCCGTTGGCGAGCGCATCGCCCAGTTGGTGCTGGTGCCGGTGGTACAGGCGCACTTCGAACTGGTACAGGAGTTCGACGAAACTCAACGCGGCGCAGGTGGTTTTGGGCATTCCGGCAGCCACTGACTAAGCTGAATCTTGCCGGGCGCAGTTGTCCGGCAAGACGTCACCGCATGGCTATTCAGGATGAAGAATGCGCGGTTTTATTCAGCGAGATTTTTCTAATAAAATCAATGAATTACGCGAAAACGCAAACGGAGCCAGTACTCCGATGGCACTTTTACACCACGAACTCTCTGCCGAAAACGCCGTCTTACCCTTCAGTTTGAGCCTGCCGGTCAGCCACTTTAAGGCCAGCCTTGCCCCCCTTCAGATGGAGTTCCCCCCCCGCGATGAGTACCGCAGCCCGAGTAGCCCCGACATTCCCCGACAGCATCTTTCGCGCCTACGACATTCGTGGTGTGGTGCCCAAGACCCTGACCGCCGAAACCGCCTATTGGATCGGTCGGGCCATTGGCTCCCAGAGCCTGGCCCAGGGCGAGCCCAATGTTTCGGTAGGCCGTGACGGCCGCTTGTCCGGCCCGGAACTGGTGGAACAACTGATCCAGGGCCTGGCCGACAGCGGCTGCCACGTCAGCGACGTCGGCCTGGTGCCGACGCCTGCGCTGTACTACGCCGCCAACGTACTGGCCGGCAAATCCGGGGTGATGCTCACCGGCAGCCATAACCCGTCGGACTACAACGGCTTCAAGATCGTCATCGCCGGCGATACCCTGGCCAACGAACAGATCCAGGCCCTGCACAACCGCCTGAAGAACAACGACCTGACCAGCGGTAAAGGCAGCATTACCCAAGTCGACATTCTTCAACGCTACTCCGACCAAATCACCGGCGACGTCAAACTCGCACGCCGCCTCAAAGTGGTGGTGGACTGTGGCAACGGCGCGGCCGGCGTGATCGCCCCGCAGCTGCTCGAAGCCCTGAACTGCGAAATTATCCCGCTGTTCTGCGACGTTGACGGCAACTTCCCCAACCACCACCCGGACCCGGGCAAACCTGAAAACCTGATAGACCTGATCGCCAAGGTCAAGGAAACCGGCGCCGACGTGGGCCTGGCGTTCGACGGTGACGGTGATCGCGTCGGCGTGGTGACCAACACCGGCGAGAATGTGTTCGCAGACCGCTTGCTGATGCTGTTCGCCCGAGACGTGGTAGCGCGCAATCCCAATGCTGAAATCATCTTCGACGTAAAATGCACCCGCCGTCTCACGCCGCTGATCAAGGAATACGGCGGTCGCCCACTCATGTGGAAGACCGGTCACTCGTTGATCAAAAAGAAAATGAAGGAAACCGGCGCGCTGTTGGCTGGCGAGATGAGCGGCCATGTGTTCTTCAAGGAGCGCTGGTTCGGGTTTGACGACGGCATTTACAGCGCCGCCCGTCTGCTGGAGATCCTCAGCAAGGAAAAATCCACGGCGCAGGAGCTGTTTCAGACCTTCCCGAATGATATTTCTACGCCAGAGATCAATATCCATGTGACCGAGGAGAGCAAATTCAGCATCATTGACGCACTGCACGATGCGCAATGGGGTGAAGGCGCCAACCTGACCACCATTGATGGTGTGCGAGTCGATTACGCCAAAGGCTGGGGCCTGGTTCGCGCGTCCAACACCACACCGGTGCTGGTCCTGCGCTTCGAGGCGGATACCGAGGCTGAGTTGCAGCGCATCAAGGACGTGTTCCACGCCCAGTTGAAACGTGTTGCCCCTGATCTCCAATTACCGTTCTGATTTTTTACCGGAGCCCTGAATGACCCTCGAACGCGAAGCCGCTGCCAATACCGCCAAGGTCCTGTCCGAAGCGTTGCCTTACATTCGACGCTACGTCGGCAAGACGCTGGTGATCAAGTACGGCGGCAATGCCATGGAAAGCGAGGAGCTGAAAACCGGCTTTGCCCGCGACATCGTGTTGATGAAAGCTGTCGGGATCAACCCGGTAGTTGTGCACGGTGGCGGCCCGCAAATCGGCGATTTGCTCAAGCGCTTGTCGATCGAGAGTCACTTCATCGATGGCATGCGCGTTACTGACGCGCAGACCATGGACGTGGTGGAGATGGTCCTCGGCGGCCAGGTGAACAAGGACATCGTCAACCTGATCAACCGTCATGGCGGCAGCGCCATCGGCCTGACCGGCAAAGACGCGGAGCTGATTCGCGCGAAAAAACTGACCGTTACCCGTCAGACGCCGGAAATGACCCAGCCGGAAATCATCGACATCGGCCAGGTAGGCGAAGTCATCGGCATCAACACCGACCTGCTGAACTTGCTGGTCAAAGGCGACTTCATTCCGGTGATCGCGCCGATCGGTGTAGGTGCCAACGGTGAGTCCTACAACATCAACGCCGACCTGGTCGCCGGTAAAGTGGCCGAAGCGCTGAAAGCTGAAAAGCTGATGCTGCTGACCAACATCGCCGGCCTGATGGACAAGGAAGGCAAGGTGTTGACCGGCCTGACGACCCAGCAGGTGGACGAGCTGATCGCCGACGGCACGATCTACGGCGGCATGCTGCCGAAGATCCGTTGCGCGCTGGAAGCAGTGCAAGGCGGCGTCGGTAGCTCGCTGATCCTGGATGGTCGGGTACCGAATGCGATCCTGCTGGAAATCTTCACCGATACCGGTGTGGGTACGCTGATCAGCAATCGCAAGCGTCCTTAAACGCGGCAAACCAAAAGGCCCCGCTCAATCAAATTGAGCGGGGCCTTTTTTGTGGGAGCTGGCTTGCATGGGCCGCCGTGTCAGACGCCGAACTGCTCGCGGTATGCCTTAACCGCCGGCAAATGCTGCTTGAGCTGCGGGTCATCTTCCAGGAACTGCAACACCTGGTTCAACGACACGATGCTCACCACCGGAATGCCGAAATCACGCTCCACTTCCTGGATTGCCGACAACTCACCGTTGCCGCGCTCCTGGCGGTTCAGAGCGATCAACACGCCGGCCGCCTTGGCGCCCTCCTGGGAAGCGATGATCTGCATCACTTCACGGATCGCGGTGCCGGCAGTGATCACGTCGTCGATAATCAGCACGTCGCCTTTAAGCGGAGCACCCACCAGGCTGCCGCCTTCGCCGTGAGCCTTGGCCTCTTTACGGTTGAAGCACCACGGCAGATCAAGCCCATGATGTTCGGCCAACGCAACGGCCGTCGCGGCCGCCAGCGGGATACCCTTGTAGGCCGGGCCAAACAGTACGTCGAAGGAAATACCGCTTTCAACAATGGCTGCCGCGTAGAAACGGCCCAGCTGAGCCAGGGCCGAACCCGAGTTAAACAAGCCTGCATTGAAGAAGTATGGGCTGGTGCGCCCGGACTTCAGGGTGAACTCACCGAAGCGCAAAACGCCGCGATCGATGGCAAAACGAATGAAATCGCGTTGATACGCCTGCATGAAAAAAGCCTCAGATACCACGGATTTAGCTAATTAGGTAGACGGCGTGTATCATACACGCACGCGATTTTTGGGGCCATTTATGCGGATCATCAGTGTGAACGTTAATGGTATTCAGGCTGCAGTCGAGCGTGGTTTGCTCAGTTGGCTGCAAGCACAGAATGCCGACGTCATCTGCCTGCAGGACACCCGCGCCTCCGCCTTTGAACTGGACGACCCAGCCTTCCAACTGGATGGCTACTTCCTTTATGCCTGCGATGCCGAAGTGCCCACCCAAGGTGGCGTGGCTTTGTACTCGCGGTTGCAACCCAAGGCGGTCATCAGCGGCCTCGGCTTCGAGACAGCCGACCGCTACGGGCGCTACCTGCAAGCCGATTTCGACAAGGTCAGCATCGCGACCTTGCTGCTCCCTTCGGGGCAGAACGGCGATGAAGACTTGAACCAGAAGTTCAAGCTAATGGACGATTTCGCCCGTTACCTGGATAAACAGCGACGCAAACGTCGCGAGTACATTTATTGTGGCTCGCTGTACGTGGCGCAACAGAAGCTGGATATCAAGAACTGGCGTGACAGCCAGCAATCCCCGGGCTTCCTGGCACCAGAACGTGCCTGGATGGACGAGATTGTCGGCAACATGGGCTATGTTGATGCCCTGCGTGAAGTCAGCCGTGAAGGCGACCAGTACAGCTGGTGGCCGGATAACGAACAGGCTGAGATGCTCAACCTGGGCTGGCGTTTCGACTACCAGTTGCTGACCCCAGGTCTGCGCCGGTTTGTTCGCAGCGCACGTCTGCCGCGCCAGCCACGCTTTTCGCAGCACGCACCACTGATCGTGGACTACGACTGGACACTGACCATCTGAGGTCTTTTCCCAGGCACAAAAAAACCGACATCGTTGTCGGTTTTTTTGTGGATGCCTGTCGGCCGAACCCGCGTTATTTGACCACTCGCCAGGTCAAGGGATAGCGATAGGCGATGCCTTTGTTGGCTTTGATCGCACCTATGATCGTCAGCACGATAGTGCCGATGGCCAGTGCAAACATCAGGAAAAAGCCGATGACCGCAAAAGCCAGCACGATGCACGCCATCCAGGCGATGGCCACGGTGATCTGGAAGTTCAAGGCTTCCTTGCCCTGATCATCAATGAACGGGTCCACTTCCTTTTTCATCTGCCACAGGATCAGCGGCCCTACGACGCTGCCGAAGGGGAACACAAACCCCAGAAACGCCGCCAAGTGACACAACATGGCTCCCTGACGCACTTCGTAGGAAGGCGTAGGCACGGGTAGTTGGCTGTCATTCATGGCGTTTCTCCTTGAGGCCGACTCAGTCAGCCAGTGCGGCGTTCTGCAGCTCGAAAATTTCGGTCATGCCTTTCTGGGCCAAGGCCAGCATGGCGTTCAGGTCGGCCGGCTGGAATGGCGCGCCTTCGGCGGTGCCCTGCACTTCGATGAAACCACCGGTGCTGGTCATCACTACGTTCAGGTCGGTCTCGGCAGCCGAGTCTTCCAGGTAGTCCAGGTCCAGCACGGGCTCGCCCTGGTACATGCCGACCGACACAGCAGCAATCATTTGCTTGAGCGGGTCGCCGCCTTTCAGGCCGCCGCGTTTCTTGATCACTTTGAGTGCATCGACCAGGGCCACCATAGCGCCGGTGATGGAAGCGGTGCGCGTGCCGCCGTCAGCCTGGATCACGTCGCAATCGACGTACAGGGTGACGTCGCCCAGCTTGGACATGTCCAGGGCTGCACGCAGGGAGCGGCCGATCAGACGCTGGATTTCCAGGGTACGGCCGCCTTGCTTGCCACGGCTGGCTTCACGCTGGTTACGCTCGCCGGTGGCGCGCGGCAGCATGCCGTATTCGGCGGTCAACCAACCCTGGCCCTGGCCCTTGAGGAAACGCGGCACGCCGTTTTCGACGCTGACGGTGCAGATCACCTTGGTATCGCCAAACTCGACCAGTACAGATCCCTCGGCGTGTTTGGTGTAGTTGCGGGTGATGCGGATCGAGCGGAGCTGATCGGCAGCGCGACCACTTGGACGTTTCATAGGGGATACCTGTACGGAGGACGAAAAACTGCCGAGCATTATAGAGCCGCGAACCGATTCGGGGCACTTCTAAAAAATTCGGTTACGAATGGCGAGCCTATTGCCCATTGTTTGGGCGCGCTCGCCCCACTGCGCTACAATCCTGCGCCTTCGCAGCCTGTCGGCTTCAATTTACCCATCAGCCCGCATTTGTGGGACTGCATCGCGAGGTACCTCCATGGTGCACAGCATGACCGCCTTCGCCCGCGTCGAAAAAGCCGGCGTCCAAGGCACCCTGAGCTGGGAACTGCGCTCGGTCAACAGCCGTTACCTGGAGCCGCACCTGCGTCTGCCGGAATCCTTCCGTGACCTCGAAGGCGCCGTGCGTGAAGCACTGCGCCAGGGCATCTCCCGTGGCAAGCTCGAATGCACCCTGCGCTTTACCGAGGAAACCACCGGTAAGCCACTGCAAGTCGACCGCGACCGCGCCGCGCAACTGGTTGCCGCCGCCGAAACCATCGCCGGCCTGATCAAGCAGCCCGCCGCGCTCAACCCTTTGGAAGTGCTGGCCTGGCCCGGCGTACTCGTGGCCGACGCCACCGACCCGCAAGCCCTCAACGCCGAAGCGCTCGCCTTGTTTACACAGGGTTTGAAGGAGCTCAAGGCCGGCCGCGAGCGCGAAGGCGCCGAACTGGCCCGCCTGATCAACGAGCGCCTGACCTCGATCGAAGCCGACGTAGTCACCCTGCGCGAGCTGGTGCCGCAGATGCTCGCCACCCAACGCCAGAAAGTCCTCGACCGCTTCACCGACATGAAGGCCGACCTCGACCCCGTGCGCCTAGAGCAGGAAATGGTGCTGCTGGCACAGAAGAGTGACGTGGCCGAAGAGCTCGACCGCCTGAGCACCCATATCCTCGAAGTGCGCCGCGTGCTCAAGTCCGCCGGTGCCGCCGGTCGGCGCCTGGACTTCCTGATGCAGGAACTCAACCGCGAAGCCAATACACTGGGCTCCAAGGCGTTTGATCCGCGCAGCACCACGGCTGCGGTCAACCTCAAGGTGTTGATCGAGCAGATGCGCGAACAAGTACAGAATATTGAGTAAGGCAACCTCCATGACCCACAGCACCGGCACCCTTTACATCATTTCCGCCCCTTCGGGCGCGGGCAAGAGCAGCCTGGTCAAGGCCCTGACCGACGCTGACGAGCAAATCCGCATCTCGGTCTCGCACACCACCCGCGCCATGCGCCCGGGCGAAGTGGACGGCGTGCACTATCACTTCGTCGAGCGCACCGAGTTCGTGAAGATGATCGAACACGGCGACTTCCTTGAGCGTGCCGAAGTCTTCGGCAACCTCTACGGCACTTCGCAAAGCCATTTGCAGCAGACCCTGGACGAAGGCCACGACCTGATCCTGGAAATCGACTGGCAGGGCGCTGAGCAAGTGCGTCAGTTGATGCCCAAGGCGCGCTCGATCTTCATCCTGCCACCTTCGCTCGAAGCCTTGCACCAGCGCTTGACCAACCGTGGCCAGGACAGCGACGAGATCATCGAAGGCCGCATGCGTGAAGCCGTCAGCGAAATGAGCCACTACGTCGACTATGACTACCTGATCATCAACGACGATTTTGCGCATGCCCTGGACGATTTGAAGGCGATTTTCCGTACCAATCAGCTCCAGCAGAAGCGCCAACAACAGCGTTTCGGTAAATTACTGGCCGAACTGCTGGGTTGATTGACGCTTCCCAAAACCGCTGCAAGGGCTTTACATTGGCACTTGTAGCGGTTTTGCGAGGGCCTGCGAAAAAACAGCGCTTCCCTAAACGCTGGTGATTTTTTAAACTGTTTAGTCCGCTCGCCCAACCGGGCAGCGCGCATCTTGCATTCGCTCCGAGGAATACCATGGCCCGCGTAACCGTTGAAGACTGCCTAGAACACGTGGATAACCGCTTTGAGCTGGTCATGCTCTCTACCAAGCGTGCCCGTCAATTGGCCACTGGCGGCAAAGAGCCACTGGTCCAGTGGGAAAACGACAAGCCTACCGTTGTAGCCCTGCGTGAAATCGCTGAAGGCCTGATGAGCTACGAGTTCATCGCTAACGCCGAAATCGTTGAAGACGAACCGCTGTTTGCAGCGTTCGAGGACGAGTCCAACGAGGCCGTCTAAGCCTATGCCTGGTCGACGTAGCACGGCGCGGGGTCACAGCCAACGGCAGGAGTTAACACTTTGCCGAGCATAGACGCCCTCGCCGATCGCTTATCGGCCTACCTCGGCCCAGACCAGGTCAACCTGGTCCGCCGAGCGTATTTCTACGCCGAACAAGCCCACGACGGCCAACGCCGCCGCAGTGGTGAAGCGTATGTCACGCATCCTCTTGCCGTGGCAAATATTCTCGCCGACATGCACATGGACCATCAGAGCCTGATGGCTGCGATGCTGCATGACGTGATTGAAGACACCGGCATCGCCAAGGAAGCGCTCAGCGCGCAATTTGGCGAAACCGTGGCCGAACTGGTCGACGGGGTCAGCAAACTGACCCAGATGAACTTCGAGACCAAGGCCGAAGCCCAGGCAGAAAACTTCCAGAAGATGGCCATGGCCATGGCCCGCGACATTCGGGTCATTCTGGTCAAGTTGGCGGACCGGCTGCACAACATGCGCACGCTGGAAGTGCTGTCCGGCGAAAAACGCCGGCGCATCGCCAAGGAAACCCTGGAAATCTACGCGCCCATCGCCAACCGGCTGGGCATGCATGCCATTCGTATCGAATTCGAAGACCTCGGCTTCAAGGCCATGCACCCGATGCGCTCGGCGCGCATCTACCAGGCGGTAAAGCGCGCCCGTGGCAACCGCAAGGAAATCGTCAACAAGATCGAAGAGTCGCTGAGCCACTGCCTGGCGATCGACGAGATTGAAGGCGAGGTCAGCGGCCGGCAGAAACACATCTACGGCATCTACAAGAAGATGCGCGGCAAGCGCCGGGCCTTCAACGAGATCATGGACGTGTATGCGTTCCGGATCATCGTCGACAAGGTCGATACCTGCTACCGCGTGCTGGGCGCTGTACATAATTTGTACAAACCTCTGCCAGGCCGCTTCAAGGACTACATCGCCATTCCCAAGGCCAACGGCTATCAGTCGCTGCATACCACGTTGTTCGGTATGCATGGGGTGCCGATCGAGATCCAGATCCGCACGCGGGAAATGGAAGAAATGGCCAACAACGGCATCGCCGCCCATTGGCTGTACAAATCCAGCGGCGACGAGCAACCCAAAGGCACCCATGCCCGCGCCCGCCAGTGGGTCAAAGGCGTGCTGGAAATGCAGCAACGTGCCGGCAACTCCCTGGAATTTATCGAAAGCGTGAAGATCGACCTGTTCCCGGACGAGGTCTACGTATTCACGCCCAAAGGCCGGATCATGGAGCTGCCCAAAGGCTCCACGGCGGTCGACTTTGCCTACGCGGTGCACACCGATGTCGGCAACAGCTGCATTGCCTGCCGGATCAACCGTCGTCTCGCACCGCTGTCCGAACCGCTGCAAAGCGGCTCCACGGTCGAGATCGTCAGTGCACCCGGCGCGCGCCCGAATCCGGCCTGGCTTAACTTCGTGGTCACGGGTAAAGCGCGGACACACATCCGCCACGCGCTCAAACTGCAACGCCGCTCCGAATCCATCAGCCTGGGCGAACGCCTGCTGAACAAGGTGCTCAACGGTTTCGACAGCGCCCTCGAAAAAATCCCGGCCGAACGCGTGCAAGCAATGCTCCACGAGTACCGCCAGGAAACCATCGAAGACCTGCTGGAAGATATCGGCCTGGGCAACCGCATGGCCTATGTGGTCGCCCGCCGCCTGCTCGGCGAAGGCGAACAACTGCCAAGCCCCGAAGGCCCGCTGGCCATTCGCGGCACCGAAGGCCTGGTGCTCAGCTACGCCAAGTGCTGTACGCCGATCCCAGGCGACCCGATTGTCGGCCACTTGTCTGCAGGCAAAGGCATGGTGGTGCACCTGGACAACTGCCGCAATATCAGCGAGATCCGTCACAACCCCGAAAAATGCATCCAGCTTTCGTGGGCCAAGGATGTCACCGGTGAATTCAACGTCGAGCTGCGGGTTGAGCTGGAGCACCAGCGCGGCCTGATCGCCCTGCTGGCCAGCAGCGTCAACGCGGCCGACGGCAATATCGAGAAAATCAGCATGGATGAGCGCGATGGCCGCATCAGCGTGGTCCAGCTGGTGGTCAGCGTGCACGACCGCGTGCACCTGGCCCGTGTGATCAAGAAACTGCGCGCCCTGACGGGAGTGATCCGCATCACCCGCATGCGTGCATAGCCGTTCTCTTACAAGGAGTCACTCATGACCAAGACTGTTATCACCAGCGACAAGGCCCCGGCCGCCATCGGTACTTACTCCCAGGCGATCAAGGCGGGCAACACCGTCTACATGTCCGGCCAGATCCCACTGGACCCAAAGACCATGGAACTGGTTGAAGGCTTCGAAGCACAAACCGTACAAGTCTTCGAAAACCTCAAGTCCGTGGCCGAAGCCGCTGGCGGTTCGTTCAAGGACATCGTCAAGCTGAACATCTTCCTCACCGACCTGAGCCACTTCGCCAAGGTCAACGAGATCATGGGCAAGTACTTCGAACAGCCGTACCCAGCCCGCGCCGCCATCGGCGTTGCTGCCTTGCCTAAAGGCGCACAGGTTGAGATGGACGCGATTCTGGTCATCGAGTAAAACACCCGGCGCAGCCTTCACGGGCTGCGCCGACTTCGTTTTAGAAGGATTTCGTAATGCGCAAAGCGCTTGTAGCCTCTTCGTTGCTCGCCCTGTTGCTGGGCGGCTGCGCCAGCAACCCCGCCGACCTGGATGTGAGCGGCACCTGGATCAACCAGGCCGCCATCAACGCGGCAGCCAAGGGCGGCCCTTTGCGTGAAGCCCTGCAATCCTTTGGCCCGAACCTCGAATGGGAGGTCAATACCAAGGCTTCGCAGGCACGCTACTACAATGGGTTTGAAGTCGCTGAAGGCAAGTTGCTGGGTGAGAAATCCGGCGCCTGGAGCGTCGAGTTCTACGGCAGCTCGGCTACCGAACTCAAGCGCAAGGGCAAACAACTGTTGCAAGTGGCCAACGATAACGAGCCAGAACAATTGTTCGCCCGCGCCAAAGACCCGGCTCCGGAGGGCGCGCCATTGGGCGCCAACTTCGAACGGGCGCTGTATGCAGCCTACATGGGCGGCGACTGGAAGATCACTGACGGCAACGGCGACGGCGCCACGGTGCAGTTCCAGGCTGACGGCAAGGTCGCTGGCCTGCCAGGCGTCGACCGCTACTCGCTGTGCCTGGCGGGTGACTGCGCCTCGATGAGCGGCGGCTACGACAGTATCTGGCTGCAACTGAACGGCCAGGGCAACCCGTGGATCTTCGTGCGCAAAGGCAAGCAGCTGGAAATTTTCCAGGCGGTAAACACCGCGCATACCGACGAAGTACCTTCGTTCACGCCCGGCCCGCGACAGTGGTTGCTTGAAAAAAAATAGGCAGCCAAACACAACGCTAAATGTGGGAGCGGGCTTGCTCGCGAATACGGTGTAACAGTCAAATCATCAGTGACTGAACCCGCGCATTCGCGAACAAGCCCGATCCCACATTTTTTTGATCGCGTTTAGCCCTTTAGAATCGCTGCATACCCCTCGCGATAGGTCGGATACGTCGGCACCCAGCCCAGCGCCTTGGCGCGGGCATTGCTGCATTGCTTGCTGCCGGCACGACGCACACTCGCATCATCCGCCCACTCGGTTACGCCCAGGTACTCGCGCAACCAGCCGACCACTTCCGCCAACGGCGCAGGCGCATCGTCCACGCCGATGTAGATCTTATCCAGCGCACCGCCCTGCTCCACATGCCGCAACAAAAACGCGAGCAAGCCCGCGGCGTCATCCGCGTGAATCCGGTTGCCATATAAAGGTGGATCAACTGCCACGCGGTAGCCCTGGCGCACCTGGGTCAACAGCCATTCGCGGCCGGGACCGTAGATCCCGGTCAACCGCACGATACTCGCAGGGATTGCGCTGTTAAGGGCCACTTGCTCGGCCTCCAGCATCACCTGGCCCGAATATCCCTTCGCCAGGGTGTCGGAGGTTTCGTCGACCCACTCACCCTTTTGCTGGCCGTACACACTGCTGCTGGACACAAACAACAGATGCTTGGGTTCCTGGCCGTAGTCGCCCAGCCACTCCAATACATGCTGCAACCCTTGCACATACGCCGCGCGATAGCCGGCTTCATCGTGGTCCGTGGCAGCAGCGCAGTACACCAGGTAATCCACCCCGCCGATCGGCCAGGTGTCAGGGCAATCTTTTTTGAACAGGTCGCCGGCAATGCCGATGACCCCGTCGGGAAGCCGCGAAATATCGCGTCGCAGCCCATGAACCTCCCATCCCGAGGCCAGCAATTGGCTAGCCAGCCGACTACCCACATCGCCGCAACCGGCAATTACAACAGAAGGCGCAGACATCACAAAACTCCATTCTTAAAGGCGCAGATTAGCCGCCAGAGATGACCAGCGGCCAGCAAAAGGACAAATTAAGTAACTGTATTACTTTTGTTAACAAGAATTACTTGCAATAATAACCCCCCAATTTGTCCTCGGCCTCACAGGGTCTGGCAGGACGATCACTCATTTCTCTCTCAGGTCCGGCCAGCATGACACGTAATACAAACCCCGCTTCGCCAACCAAGCTTCACAGCCCATCCCGCGCCTGGCGTGCGATTGCTGCGCTGCTGTTCAGCGTACTGCTGGCACCGACCGCCGCCTTCGCTGATGCCACCGCCCCAGCCGCTCCGGCGGCTGCCGAGCACACCGCGGCAACTCCGGCTGCGCCTGCTGCCGCACCGGTCGCCACCGACCCTGCTCAGGCGGCCAACCCGGCGCCTGCCGACGACTCCGGTGTAGTGCTCGAACAAGACAACACCTTGGGCATGGCCCATGACCTGTCACCCTGGGGCATGTACCAGAACGCCGACGTCGTGGTGAAAGCCGTGATGATCGGCCTGGCCATCGCCTCGATCATTACCTGGACCATCTGGATCGCCAAGGGCTTCGAGCTGCTGGGCGCCAAGCGCCGCCTGCGCACTGAAATCGTCCACCTGAAGAAGGCCACCACCCTCAAGCAAGCCAGCGAAACCGCGACCAAGAAGGGCACCCTGGCCAACCTGCTGGTACAGGACGCGCTGGAAGAAATGCGCCTGTCGGCCAATACCCGTGAAAAAGAAGGCATCAAGGAACGCGTCAGCTTCCGCCTGGAGCGGCTGGTTGCAGCCTGTGGCCGGAACATGAGCAGCGGCACCGGGGTTCTGGCTACGATTGGTTCCACCGCGCCTTTCGTCGGCCTGTTCGGCACCGTGTGGGGCATCATGAACAGCTTCATCGGCATCGCCAAAACCCAAACCACCAACCTCGCCGTCGTTGCCCCTGGCATCGCCGAAGCCCTGCTGGCTACGGCTCTGGGCCTGGTTGCCGCGATTCCTGCGGTGGTGATCTACAACGTCTTTGCCCGTTCGATTGCCGGCTACAAGGCTCAGGTATCGGACGCATCGGCAGAAGTCCTGCTGCTGGTCAGCCGCGACCTCGATCACCTGCCTACCGAGCGCAGCTCGCAACCGCACATGGTGAAAGTGGGGTAATCGGCCATGGGCCTGCATTTGAATCAAGGCGACGACGAACTCGTCGAGAACCACGAAATCAACGTCACACCGTTTATCGACGTGATGCTGGTGCTGCTGATCATCTTCATGGTGGCGGCCCCACTGGCCACCGTGGACATCAAGGTCGACCTGCCTGCGTCCAGCGCCAAACCTGCGCCGCGGCCGGAAAAACCGATTTTCCTCAGCGTCAAAGCGGACCAACGCCTGTTCCTGGGCGAAGAAGAAGTCAAAGCCGAAACCCTGGGCCCGGTGCTCGACGCCAAGACCCAAGGCAAGAAAGACACGACGATCTTCTTCCAGGCCGACAAGGGCGTGGACTACGGCGACCTGATGAGCGTGATGGATGCCCTGCGGGCAGCCGGCTACCTCAAGGTTGGCCTGGTCGGACTTGAGACGGCAGCCAAGAAATGATCACGACGCGCCACAAACTGACGCGTTATGGCACCAGCCTCGCCGTCGTGCTGGGCGTGCATGCCGTCGCGATCATCATCGCGCTCCAATGGTCCGCGCCGCATCCGGTCCAACTGCCACCGGCGGCCATGGTCATCGACCTGGCGCCGATGCCTGCACCGCCGCCTCCGGCACCGCCCAAAGTCATTACACCGCCGCAGCCGCCGGCACCGGTGGAAGAACTGCCCCTGCCGAAAATGGCCGAGGCACCCAAGCCCACGATCCAGGTACCCAAGCCGGTCAAGCCCAAACCGAAGCCTCAGCCGCCCAAACCCGTGGAGAAGAAGCCCGAGCCGCCCAAGGAAAAACCTTCCGAGGAGCCACCGAGCGAAACCCCACCGACCAAAGCCCCGGCTGAGAAGTCCGCCCAGCCCGTGCCCGGCCCATCGCCCGCACAGGTAGCGGCCAAGGCGTCCTGGGAAGGCGCCCTGCTGGCGCACTTGCAGAAGTACAAGAAGTACCCGCCAAGCGCCCAACAGCGTGGCAAGGAAGGTTTGAACCGCCTGCGCTTTGTAGTCGATGCCGAAGGCAACGTGCTGTCGTACGAGCTGGTCGGCCGCTCCGGCAACGCTGACCTGGACCGTGCGACCCTGGACATGATCCGTCGTGCCCAGCCACTGCCCAAGCCACCGGCCGATATGTTGAAAGGCGGCAGCGTCGAGATCGTCGCGCCGTTTGTTTACAACATCGAGAAGCGTCGCCGCTAAGGCTTGCAAAAACGGGCGTGCGTGTGGGAGCGGGCTTGCTCGCGAAAGTGGAGTGTCAGTCACCGATTTTATTGGCTGACCCACCGCTTTCGCGAACAAGCTTGCTCCCACGTTTGATTTCATCAGCTCTAAAAATCCTTTTTCAGCTAAATCCGCGCCACTCCCCGCTCAATCCCCATCAAAGTTCTGATAACGTGCGTCTATCGATTGCAGCCGTTATGCTTGGCCTGCAACCTCATGGACGCCCGCTATGACTCTTACAGAATTACGCTACATCGTGACCCTCGCCCAAGAACAGCACTTCGGCCATGCGGCCGAGCGTTGCCACGTCAGCCAGCCGACGCTGTCGGTGGGCGTGAAAAAGCTTGAAGACGAACTCGGTGTGCTGATTTTCGAGCGCAGCAAGAGCGCCGTGCGCCTCACGCCAGTGGGCGAAGGCATTGTTGCCCAGGCCCAGAAGGTACTGGAACAAGCCCAAAGCATTCGCGAGCTGGCCCAGGCCGGCAAGAACCAGCTGACCGCACCGCTGAAAGTCGGCGCCATCTATACCGTCGGCCCGTACCTGTTCCCGCACCTGATCCCGCAACTGCACCGCGTTGCGCCGCAGATGCCGTTGTATATCGAAGAAAACTTCACCCACGTATTGCGCGACAAACTGCGCAACGGCGAGCTGGACGCGATCATTATCGCCCTGCCGTTCAACGAGGCAGACGTGTTGACCCTGCCGCTCTACGACGAGCCGTTCTACGTGTTGATGCCCGCCTCACACCCGTGGACACAGAAAGACACCATCGACGCCGGCCTGCTCAACGACAAGAGCTTGCTGCTGCTCGGTGAAGGCCACTGCTTCCGCGACCAGGTACTGGAAGCCTGCCCGACCCTGACCAAGGGCAACGACGGCGCCAAGCACACCACCGTAGAATCCAGCTCCCTGGAAACCATTCGTCACATGGTGGCTTCCGGCCTGGGTATTTCGATCCTGCCGCTGTCGGCAGTCGACAGCCATCACTACGCCCCTGGCGTGATTGCGGTGCGCCCACTCACGCCGCCAGTGCCGTTCCGTACCGTGGCCATTGCCTGGCGTGCCAGCTTCCCGCGGCCGAAAGCCATTGAGATCCTCGCCGACTCGATCCGCCTGTGCTCGGTGGCCAAGCCGCCTGCTGCGAGCTAAGTAAGCGTATGACTGAGCTGTCGCGAGTGTCGGTGACGGCACTCAAAGGTGTCGGTGAAGCCATGGCCGAGAAGTTGGCCAAGGTCGGCCTGGAGAACCTCCAGGATGTGCTGTTTCACTTGCCTCTGCGCTATCAGGACCGCACACGTGTGGTGCCCATCGGCCAATTGCGGCCGGGCCAGGACGCCGTGGTTGAAGGCACCGTCAGCGGTGCCGATGTGGTGATGGGCAAGCGCCGCAGCCTGGTCGTACGGCTGCAGGACGGTACCGGCGGGCTGAGCCTGCGCTTCTATCACTTCAGCAATGCGCAAAAGGAAGGCCTCAAGCGTGGCACCCGCGTGCGCTGTTACGGTGAAGCCCGGCCTGGCGCGTCGGGCCTGGAAATCTATCACCCGGAGTACCGCGCCATCACCGGCGACGAGCCGCCCCCGGTCGATACCACGCTCACGCCGATCTACCCACTGACCGAAGGCCTGACACAACAACGCCTGCGCCAGCTGTGCATGCAGACCCTGACCCTGCTCGGCCCGAAAAGCCTGCCCGACTGGCTGCCCCTGGAACTGGCCCGCGACTATCAACTGGCGCCGCTGGACGATGCGATTCGTTACCTGCACAACCCGCCAGCCGATGCCGATGTCGACGAACTCGCGCTCGGTCATCACTGGGCACAACACCGCCTGGCCTTCGAAGAACTGCTGACCCACCAGCTGTCTCAGCAACGCCTGCGCGAAAGCATGCGCTCCCTGCGTGCACCCGCGATGCCCAAGGCCACGCGCCTGCCGGCGCAATACCTGGCCAACCTCGGCTTTGCGCCGACAGGCGCCCAGCAACGCGTGGGCAATGAAATTGCCTATGACCTCAGCCAGCACGAACCGATGTTGCGGCTGATCCAGGGCGACGTGGGCGCGGGCAAGACCGTGGTCGCCGCCCTCGCCGCCCTGCAAGCATTGGAAGCCGGTTACCAGGTGGCGCTGATGGCGCCCACCGAGATCCTCGCCGAACAACATTTCATCACGTTCAAGCGCTGGCTCGAACCGCTCGGCCTGGAAGTGGCATGGCTGGCGGGTAAGCTCAAGGGCAAGGTCCGCGCGGCGGCGCTGGAACAGATCGCCGCAGGTGCACCGATGGTGGTGGGCACCCACGCGTTGTTCCAGGATGAAGTGCAGTTCAAGAACCTCGCACTGGTGATCATCGACGAACAGCATCGTTTCGGCGTGCAGCAACGCCTGGCCTTACGCCAGAAAGGCGTGGGCGGACGCATGAACCCGCACCAACTGATCATGACGGCCACGCCGATCCCGCGCACGCTGGCCATGAGCGCCTATGCCGATCTCGACACGTCAATTCTCGATGAGCTGCCGCCAGGCCGCACACCGGTCAATACCGTGCTGGTGACCGACACGCGGCGTGTGGAGGTCATCGAGCGCGTGCGCGGTGCCTGCGCCGAAGGGCGTCAGGCGTACTGGGTATGTACGCTGATTGAAGAGTCCGAAGAACTGACCTGCCAGGCTGCCGAAACCACCTATGAAGACCTCACCAGTGCCTTGGGCGAGCTCAAGGTCGGGCTGATCCACGGCCGCATGAAACCTGCGGAAAAAGCCGCGGTGATGGCCGAATTCAAGGCCGGCAACCTGCAACTGCTGGTGGCCACCACCGTGATCGAGGTCGGTGTGGACGTGCCCAATGCCAGCCTGATGATTATCGAAAACCCCGAGCGCCTGGGCCTCGCCCAACTGCACCAGTTGCGCGGCCGTGTTGGCCGGGGCAGCGCCGCCAGCCACTGCGTGCTGCTCTACCACCCGCCGCTGTCACAGATCGGCCGTCAGCGCCTGGGCATCATGCGCGAAACCAACGACGGCTTTGTCATCGCCGAAAAAGACCTTGAGCTGCGCGGCCCCGGCGAAATGCTCGGCACCCGCCAGACCGGCCTGCTGCAATTCAAGGTCGCCGACCTGATGCGCGACGCCGACCTGCTGCCCGCCGTGCGTGATGCGGCGCAGGCACTGCTTGAACGCTGGCCGGATCACGTCAGCCCGTTGCTCGATCGTTGGCTCAGGCATGGGCAGCAATACGGCCAAGTGTGACGCCTGACTCACTTATCCAACCTACAGTTGTATCAAGCTGGTTATACTTCGATGACTGTAAGAAATTGGATCAGGCCATGTCAGAAGTCGCCCTCGCCACAGTCCCACTGACCGCCCCGCCGGTCATTCGGGCTCTGCTCGCAAAGCTCGCCATCCCTTACACAGAGGTTGTCGAACAGCCCGGCCTGAATCCCGCGCAAAAGGTCCAGGCTGTGTTGCTGGAAGACGCCGTCGGCGCGCTCATGGTGTTGTTCCCGCAAAGCCAGTTGCTTGACCTCAACCGTCTCGCCGAGCTGACCGGTCGCCGCCTTATCGCCGTGTCGCCGGATCGCATCGAGCGCATGCTGGCCAAGCATGAACTGAGCCTGCTGCCCGGCCTGCCGGCACTGACCAGCTCGCCGTGCCTGTACGAAGGCAGCCTGCTCAACGAACCGAGCCTGCTGGTGCACTCAGGCGAAGCCGGGCTGCTGCTGGAAATTGCCAGCGGCGACTTCAAGACCATGCTCACCAAGGCCAGCGCCGGTCATTTCGGCGAGCCCCTGAGCAATATCCGCCCCAACCTCGACCGCCCCAATGATGACCGCGAGGAAATCACCCAGGCGATGCAGGCCTTCACCGCTCGCCGCATCCAGCAGCGCCTGGAAGCAACCATCGAGATTCCGCCGCTGGCCGACACGGCGCAGAAGATTATCAAGCTGCGCGTCGACCCCAACGCCACCATCGATGACATCACCGGTGTCGTCGAGACTGACCCAGCCTTGGCCGCTCAAGTGGTGAGCTGGGCGGCGTCGCCGTACTACGCCTCGCCAGGCAAGATTCGTTCAGTGGAAGACGCCATCGTGCGCGTGCTCGGCTTTGACCTGGTGATCAACCTGGCGCTGGGCCTGGCCCTGGGCAAAACCCTGAGCCTGCCCAAAGACCATCCGCATCAGTCCACCCCGTACTGGCACCAGTCGATCTACACCGCCGCCGTGATCGAAGGCCTGACCCGCGCCATGCCTCGCGCCCAGCGCCCGGAAGCCGGCCTGACCTACCTCGCCGGTTTGCTGCACAACTTCGGTTATCTGCTGCTGGCCCACGTGTTTCCGCCGCACTTTTCGCTGATCTGCCGCCACCTTGAGGTCAACCCGCACCTGTGCCACAGCTATGTCGAGCAACACCTGCTGGGCATCAGCCGCGAGCAGATCGGCGCGTGGCTGATGCGCTACTGGGACATGCCGGACGAACTGTCCACCGCCCTGCGCTTCCAGCACGACCCGACCTACGACGGGCAATACGCTGAATATCCGAACCTGGTGTGTTTGGCCGTGCGCTTGTTGCGCAGCCGTGGCATTGGCTCCGGACCGGATGAGGCGATTCCGGATGAGCTGCTTGAGCGTCTGGGCTTGAGCCGTGACAAGGCTGAAGAAGTGGTCGGCAAGGTGTTGGATGCCGAAGTGCTGTTGCGTGAATTGGCATCGCAGTTCAGCCAGGGCTGACACGGTCACCTGATAAACCGCTATCGCAGGCAAGCCAGCTCCCACAGTTGACCGAGTTCCAACCCTGGAATGCAGTCAACTGTGGGAGCTGGCTTGCCTGCGATGAATTCAACTCGGTCCCCCTGAAGAAACCCTTCAGGCCTTCTTCTTTTTCTTCGGCTTCAAATACTTGGTCAGCCCCTGGAACCAGATCACCAGCGCCGGGTTGCCCTTGATCTGGATCGACTTGTCCTGAATCCCCGTCATGAACGCCAGTTGCTTGTTCTTCGCCTGCATCGTGGCGAAGCCGTAGGCCGCATCTTTGAACGCGATAGCAAATGCCGGCGCAGGGTGAACCCCTGAACGGCTGGTGATGCGCTGGTCTTTGACGATGAAGTGACGGGCAACCTTGCCGTCGAGGGTCTGCAACTGGAACGCCAGGTCTTTGTCACCCAGTTGTTGCTGGAAAGCAGGGTTGGTGCGGCTGGCTTTGCCCATCATCAGGCCAAGCACCCACAGCAGAAGACGAAATTTCATGCACACGGCCTCGGTGTATTTATTAAGTGGCCGCAGCAGTGTAACGATTTGCAGAAGGAACGCCACCGATCTCGCGCTTTAGCAGGAGATCGGTTGGCGTTTAACGCTTATAGCAACATGTTACTTAAACGTTAGGGCAAGGCACCGGCGCCCAATCGGCGAGGTTAGGATCGCGGCAGGTGCCTTCGATCTGTGCTTTACCGGCGCTGGCGACCTGCTTGCTTTCAGCTTGCTTGGCCTGCACGGTCTGGATGCTCTTCTCGGTGGTCACCGCTTCTTTCGGCACGGTTGGCAATACTGGCTTTTTCGCGACTTTTGCCGGTGCTTTGCCTTTCTTGGCCGGTACAACTGGCGGCGTTACATCGGCCTGGGCAACGGTTACCACATCGTTGCGCTGCACACCGACTTGCTGCAGGTCTTTCTCGTAGGCCTGGGTGTAGTTATTCAGGTCTTCGCTGGCTTTACCGTTGACCGCAACGATCAGGTCATTGGACTCCTTCAAGCCTGCAACGATTTCCGCCAGGCGCTTGCGGCCTTCGGTGTCGTTGACGGCCTTGGCTTTACGATCGGCCACCAGCTTGGTGAACGCGCTCTGGTAGCACTGCTGGGACGCCTTGGCGTAAGCGGTGCTACGGTCGATGTCGGAAGCGCTTTTGTTGAAGTCCGTGGAGTACGACGCGATGCGCTGGTTGTCATCCGTGATCTGCTTCTGACGCTCGGTGTAGTAACCCGCTGCGCCGCCAGCCAGGGCGCCGCCCGCTGCACCGATAGCGGCGTTACGGCCGCGCTTTTCGGAGTCGCCGGTCAGCGCACCCAACAGAGCACCGCCGGCCGCGCCGAGGGCCGCACCGGTCACAACCGACTTGGTCATGTTCGAATCGGTTGCACGCAAGTGCTGCACCGGCTCGTAGCAGTTCGGGTAGTACTCGACCTTGGTGCTTGACGCGACCTTGGACGCCGGTGACGTGGCGCAACCAGTCAACACGGTGCTGAAACCGGCTGCGATCAGCAGCAGGTGACGCTTGGAAACCGCCTTACGGGAAAAAAGCATAGGTGTGTTCTCTTTTAAGTTTGACTTGCCCAGCACGGCCCACCGCCGCCTGAGTCCCTTCCAAGCTCGCTATACAACCAGCGGTCAAGACCGCTGACCGCTCGCTGCGAGCAATTCCTTCAAGATCGTTGCCGGGTCGGCCCGCTGTTGCTTGCGGTAGTTGCCGACATGGCGAACGAACAGTGTCGCGCGCGTCACCAGGCTTTTACCGAGCACTGGCTTGCGATCCAACTCTTCCTTGATACGTTGAAACTGCGCCTGGATAACCGCATCGGTGTAGCGCGTGCCGGTGGCCAGGTTGTCGATGTAGATCGCCACCGCGCCATCAAGCGCGCTACGCCCATTGTCGATGGCCGTGGCAAACAGCTGGGCGCTGGCCGTGTCCTTGTTGTCCAAGGCCTGCTGGCGACTCTTCTGCAGGTTGGTCAGGCGAATGTTGTAGTTGCTGATGGTCTCGGCCACCAATGCAGCCGACTGGATCAGGTTGCCCGCCGCCTCTTCGCGTTGCTGGGCGATCAGCGAGACGTTGCGCTTGAGCTCTTCGTTGACCAGCCCCAGTTCGGCTTGCAGCTTGGGATCGACGCTGGCCGAGATAATGCTGTCCAGGCGCTTGGTCGGGTCCTGGGCATCGTCAATCGCGTCGGTCAACGAGGCCAGGCGGCCCTCTTTTTGCCACTGGGCGAACAGCTCCTTGTAACGCGAGCGCGGCGCCGACAACGCCCCCACCGCCACGCGAAAACCCGTGGTCTCGTTGCTTTGCTCGGTGCCGTCAGCGGCGAACAGCGGATACTCGCGGCGCATGCCGGTGAACAGCGTGCCCTCGCCTTCCAGGTAATTGCCGCCCTTGACCACAAAACCGCCGTAGGTGCCCTGGCGACGCCCGGCATGCACCAGCTGGAAGGATTCCTGGACCATTTCCGCCGCATTGCCGATCACATCGAACATGCCGATCGGGTTGGGCAGTTTGGTGCCGATGGGCATCAGGCGCGCGGCCTGGCCAGTGCCGCCGGCAACCTGGTTGAATACCGCGTAATCGGCCAGCGGGCCGTCGCTTTCGCTGCCTTCGACGCGCCGTGGGAACAGGCGCCCTTCCAGGTCCTGGCGGCTCACTGCCTGGCCACCGCGCGCGGCGTATTCCCATTCCACTTCGGTGGGCAGGCGCACAAAGCCCAGGCCACCGTCTTCCGCCGAGGCGCCGCGGCCGCTGACCGGCAGCAAGTCACGGTGGTATTTCATCAGCCAGGCGCTGTACACCGCCGAGAAGCGCTCGGCTTCAAAACGCGAGAGTTTCACCTTGGGCAAACGCGCGGCCATGCCGGTGGGCAAATCGCAGGCCGGGGCCGGCTCACCGCTGGCCAACGACTGCGCCTGGGACATCACCTGGGCGTACTGGCGTGCAGTCACTTCATACTTGCCAATGAAGTACAGCATCGGCTTGAGCGGGGTTTTCGCGTCGGTCTTCGGCATCAACGGCGCGATGACTGTGTTCCAGTCCTTCGGCAGGTCCTTGAGGGTGAACTGGCCGTTGATGAAGTCGCGCCGGTAGCCGGAAATAAACGACTGCTGATAACCCGCCTCACCTTCGGCGAAGGGGTAGCCGAGGCTGATCTCACGGTCATCCAAGGTGCCCTGGGCCAGCACGTAGGCATAGCGGAACACCATGTTGCCTTCGCAGGGCAGCGGCAGGCTGACGTCGTCCGGCAGCGGTTTGGGGTTGTCGAGTTTGTCGCTGGCCTCATCGGCCCACGCTATCGACGCCACGCTCAGCACCACACAGGCGCCCAGTAACTTATACATCTCTGATTCCTTCAGAAGCCTGGATACGCGCCACTCGCCAACCACCACAGGCCGCCGCCACGGCGCTGACGCCAAGGATTGCAACCAGGGCCAGGCCGTAGTGACGCGCCAGCAGGTGACTGGCGTATTCGCCCGGCACCTGCACAAATAATTGATTCAAACCCATCTCGGCCAAGCCATAGAGCCCGGCACTCAGCACAGCGGCGAAACCTGCGCTGTAGAGCGCCTGCATCACCACAAACAGCAACAGTGCGCCGGTGGAAAACCCCAGCAGACGCAACACGGATAACTCCCGGCGCTTGCGCGCCACGGCGGCCAACGCCCCGGCAAAGATCGCCGCAAACGCGCCCGCCAAGGCCAGCCCGGCGATGATCCAGAACACGATCGACAGGTTGCGGCTCAACGACTGCACCTGGGCGATGGTTTGCGCCTGGGTCGAGACCAACAGATTCTGCCCGGCAAAATACACTCGCAACGGATCTACATCGGTAAGGGTGCGTGCGTACAGGCGAAACGCCGGGTACACACGCTGCTCACTCACACCCACCGCGTCACCCTCCCAACCCAATGCGGGCACCGCGCGACCGTCGCGATAATCTTCGGCCGCTTCCAGCAGGCCCAAATCTGCCAACAACCCATCGCGGGCAAAGGCTTCCAGCGGCAATACCGCCTGCACCTGCAGCCGTGTGCGCTGGTCTTCGACACGCCCCGCCACTTGTCGCGCAAAACGGGCTTCCAACCAATCCCCAGGTCGCGCCGCGAGCTTTTCAGCGGCGGTGTGGCTCAGCACAATCTGGTCCAGGCCGCGCGGCATCGGCAAATCCGCCAGCAAAGGATCGCCCGGCGCCGTCGGCAGCATTTCCAGGGTGAGCGTGCCCACCTGCGCGGTCGCCGCAATCTGCCGGGTACGCGGCACGGCAAACCCGACATCACTGCGCAGGCCGAGCTGCTCGATAAACGCGCTGCTGAATCGACCACCGCCCAACGGAATAATTTCACGGGTGGCGGGATCGGTCTCCAGGCGTTCGGTCAAACTGCTAACCAGTCCAAACTTCAGGCCAAATAACACCAGCAACGGCACCATGACGGCCACCAGCGCCAGCACCGAACAGGCGGACAGCCAGGCATCGTTGCGGTAATCCTGCCAGGCCAGTGAGGCAACCAGACCGCTGCGCATCAGCACGCCTCCCCGAGGGTCGCGGTGACGCCGCCGTCGGTGTCACGACGGCAAGTGATGCGCCGCACCTGCAAGCCGCTGGCACGGGCCAGGGGTTCGTCATGCGTGGCGATCACGCAGGCCGCACGGTGTTCGAGGGCCTGGGCCAGCAGCGCCTGCATCACACGCTCAGCATTAAGCGGGTCAAGGGACGCCGTCGGCTCATCCGCCAGCACCAGTTGCGGCGCGTGGGCCAAGGCTCGGGCGCAGCTGACGCGCTGGCGTTGGCCCACTGACAGCGAGGCCGGTTTTTTGGCCAACTGATCGCTGATTTCCAGTTGCTCGGCCAGCCGCGCCACGCTGCCGTCGTCCTTCAACCCCAACAGTTGCCGGGACAGAGCGATATTCCCGCGCACATCGAGAAACCCCAGCAGCCCACCGGTTTGCAGCACATAGCCCAAGTGCCGGCTACGTAACCCGGCCAACGTGGAGTGTTGATCGCCACGCCACAAGCCGCCAATGTCGACCTGGTTGAAGACAAACTGGCCAACCTGATCCGGCGCCAACACCAGCGCCAACAGATCCAGCAACGTGCTTTTGCCACAGCCACTCGGCCCGACAATTGCCAGTTGCTCACCCGCCCGCAGCGTCAGCGCCGGAATCACCAGGCTATAGCGCTGGCTACCGAGGCCCCGGCTCTTATGCACCGCGCTCACAGTCAACATCACGGCAGCGTCGACAACGGCACGCGATACAACGCATCGCCCGGTTCGGCATCGCCGAAACGGACCCAATTGGCCACGTCATTGTGGAAGGTTTCGTAGAGACGGATTTTCGAATCCAGCTCGTCAATAAAGTCTTCCTGCTCGGCGACACTCAACGACAACCACAAGTCCTGCGTCATGTTCAGCGACTTGCTGCGGTACGGCAGGCCTTCCAGGTATTCGCCGAGAAGGCCGCCGTCGGCCAGGTTGCCGCCCTTGCGCAGGGCTTGCGGGTCGCGGCTCATATAGGCCGAGGCGCTGGCGATTTCCTGGAAGAAGTCTTTGGGCGAGGTCTGGGTTTTGCGCGCGGCATCGACGATCAGCTTCAACGATTGCTGCAGGTCATTGAGCTGCAACTTGGTTAACATCACGCACACCTGGAACGCCGGCAGCGCCGGGTTCGTCAGGTCCCGGTCGGCCGTCCAGGCGCTGACCAATTGCGGGGCCTGGCTCGCGGTTTTGCGGCCGAGAAAATCCATGTGCATGGCGTAGCCGACAGCGGCGGACTTATCGGCCAGGCTCGGCGCGGAGCTCAGCAGCGGCACCGGTTGCGGCGTATTGCTGCGCACTTGGTGCACGAGGTTGGCAAACACGCTGCCAATCTCATCGACACGCTCGCCGAGCTTGCGCACATCACCGCCCGGCACCGGCGTATAGAGGTCGCCGATCTGCGGGTTGGCGTCGGCGGTGAGCACGCGATATTGGCTTTCCGCACCGGCATGGGTTTTCTTGCCGGCGTCGGTGCGCAGGTGCAGGGCGTAGATCTTGATCTGCTTGCCCAGTGCCGCCTGGCGCACTTCGGCTTCGTTCATTTGGGTGGCGGCAAACGGATCGTTTTTACGCAGCGCGCCGGCGTCGGTGACCAGCAGGATAATGCGCCCGCCGTAGCCGGACCAATCCATGTCATCCACCGCCTGCATCACACCGGCAAACGCGTCTTCGTTGAACGAGTGGCTGGACACGGTAGACGCCTTGACCTGACGCGCCATGTCGAGGAAGCGTTGCGGATCGCGACCCTGATCAAGGGTGATCAGGGTCTTGGCCACATATTCCAGGCCCGGGGTTTTCTTGATGCTGTTGCGAAAACCCACCAGGCCGAAGCTGACGCTGTCCAACTCGCCGCGCTCGGCAATGCGGGTTTGCAGCTCATGTACGACGTCGCGGACCTGGTCGATATAAGGCTGCATCGACACGGTGGTGTCGACCACCAACACCACCGCGGTGCGGAAGGCGTCGGCATTGGCGCTGAGCACACGGGCGGCCGGTTTGGCGGCAGCAGCACTCCCGGGATCGATGGACGCTACGTTAAGCAACTGCACCGGTTGGCCGTTTTCATCGAAGCTCTCCTTGGCGTCGAAGATCGGCAGCAGGTAAAACTGGTTTTGCGGGACCGCGCTGGCCGTCGGCTCAAGCGCCAGCACTTGTTGATTGTCTTCGCTGTTCTTCTGCGCCTTGGCCAAGGCGGTTTTCGCGGCAGCGGGATCCGCCAACAGTTTTTCCACCTCAGAGGATTGGCGCAGGAACATCACCGGCGCACGGCCCGAGCGCTCGGTGAACTTGAGCACCAGGCTTTGCTTCCAGTCGCTGACCTGAGCGGCTGGCAACCAGCCATCGCTGCGCCCATCGGTGGCGGCACCGACACGCACCCACGGGCTGCCATCGATGTCTTTGCGCTGGTAAACGTAGAGCACGGAAAACGCCGGCAGCGCCTCGTCGGCCGTACCACCGGCGTCATGGGACAGCTTGGCGCCGGGCTTGCTGAGCACCCGTTGAAACAAGGTCTTTTTGCCGGCCATCAGCAAAGGCCGCTGGCCGCCATCCACATCCGCCACGGCCGGTTTTACCGGCGTAGGTGGCGGCGTCGGGGTCGCCGGTGTTTTCGGGACTACGGCGGCGGGCGGTGCCGCAGGCGTATCGCCGCTGCTCAGCCACCAGTAACTGGCACCGCCAATCGCCAGCGCCACCGCCACCGCGACTGCAGCCAACGCCAGCACCGGCCCTCGACGCTGTTCGGACACGGCGTGGTGTTGCGTCGGTGTCACCACTGGCTGGCGCACCGGTTGTGGCTGAGGCTTTTCAGTCGGAATCTCGATGGACACCGGAGTCATACCCGCCAGATCAAAACTCAGCGGAATCGGCAACGGCCGCACCAGCGTCGCTTCAGGCGAGTCCGCCGGCAGTTGATCCAAGGCCCGCAACAACGCCGCCGCATCCGGGAAACGCTCGGCCGGGTCCTTGGCCAACAGCTTACGCAGCACGTCCTGATAACGGCCGTGGTGCACCGGCAACTCCGGCAGCGGCTCGGTCAGGTGAGCCAGCGCGGTGGAGAGTGCATCGGTGCCGGTGTAGGGCAGCTTGCCGACAAGGATTTCATAGAGCACCACGCCCAGCGCGTACAGGTCGGCGCGGCCATCAATCTCCTGGCCGCGCGCCTGTTCCGGGCTCATGTAGCTCGGCGTGCCCACGGCAAATCCGGCCTGGGTGAACTGGGTACGGTCGTCCAGCGACTTGGCGATACCGAAGTCCGACAACACCGCGGTGCCGTCGGCGCGGAACAGAATATTCGCCGGTTTGACGTCGCGGTGCACCAGCCCCTGGGCATGCGCATAGCCCAGGGCCGAGGCGATCTGGCGGATCAGGGTCACGCCCTGCTCCGGCGTCAGCCCGGCAGCGATACGCTCTTTGAGCGTGCCGTTGGGCAGGTACTCCATGGCCATGTAATACAGCTCACCGACATTGCCGATGTCATGGATGGTCACCGTGTGCGGGTGGGACAGGCGCGCCAGGGTCTTGCCCTCGCGCAGGAAACGCTCGCAAAAACTCGGATCAGCCGCCAACGCCGCCGCCATCACCTTCAACGCCACCTTGCGCTCCAGCGAGCGTTGGGTCGCCAGGTACACGCTGGCCATGGCGCCTTCGCCGATCTCGCCTTCGATGTCATAACCCGCAATCACGATGTTCATGGCGAAACCTTCACGACAATGGCGGTGATGTTGTCCGGCGCGCCCCGGTTAAGCCCCAGGTGCACCAGGCTGCGCACGATTTCATCCGGGGCGTCATGGCTGAGGACCTCGCGGATTTCATGGTCCTCGACGGTCTTGTTCAGGCCGTCGCTGCACAGCAGGTAGCTGTCGCCGGGCGCGATCAGCAAGTCGACCACGGCCAATTCCAGCTGCGCCTCCACACCCACCGCGCGGGTGACGATATTGGCGCGCGGGTGCACGCGGGCATCGGCTTCGCTGAGCAAGCCGCTGTCCTGCAGGTCCTGCACGTAGCTGTGGTCGCGGGAAATGCCTTCGAGCACGCCATCGCGCAGGCGGTACAAGCGACTGTCACCGGCCCACAAACACACGCCACGCAGGCCGCGTGCCGCCAGCACAACGACGGTACTGCCCATCATCGTCACGCCACGGTTGGCCGTTTCTTCACGCACGCTCGCGTTGATGCGGATCAGGTCATTGCGCAGGGCCGCCGAATACTCATCCAGAGACCGCCCCACCGGCACATTGCGCAGGCTGTCGACGATCAGGCTGCTGACATAGTCCCCTGCCGCATGCCCGCCCATGCCATCGGCCACCACCCACAGGCGGTTTTCCGGCAGGTCCAGGCACGCGTCTTCATTGACCTGGCGCACCATGCCCACATGGCTTTTGCTCGCGGATTTGAACGTCGACCCCATCTACACCACACCTTCTTGTCCGAGCAAAAACTGCGCAAAATCACTGGCGGCAGGCAAACCCTGACACCGTAATAAACCAGGAGAAATCACCTGCGAACCACGCCCCCACCACAGGCTGGCGCCTTCGCAGGCCTGTTCGGCGAGCGCGGTCATTCGGCTGTGGGGCACGGTGGCGGCAACCCGTTGCAGGCCCGCAAAGCGGCTGTCCACGGCGCGCGGCTCACTGGCTGGAATGCCCAGTTTGTCGAGGTCGTCGTTGAAGCCTTCAAAGGTCGCGCCCGCGTCCAGGGTGCTGAGCAACAGCTCTTCAGCCTGTTCGAACCAGGTGTCCGGCCCGCCGACCAGCGAAGCCGGATTGGTGTCGTGATCCAGCAAAGCGACCACCGCCAACGGAAAATACCGCCCGACCCGGTCAATGCTTGGCATCACCACGCCCGCCGCAGCGTCCGGCCCGCACACACCGGGCGCCAGCACAAAGCGCCACAACGGGCTGACCAGGTACACGTTGAGCCAGTCGCCGCCCAGGCTGTTCTGGCTGGCGAGCAACCCCGCCGCCAGCCAGCTGTCCCACGGGCCGATAAAACTCTGGGGCAAGGCGCGACTGACAAAGTCACCGCGGCTGGCCAACTTGCCGTAGAAACCCAGCGTCGTCATAGCCGCTCCGGCAGGCTGAAGCCGCTGAGCACACGGCTCTTGAACGGGTTGAAGGCGCTGTTGGCACGCAACTCGTAGGCGATGCTCGCGCCGTCTACTCGCAGGCGCAGGTTGAAACGGTCCGGCGAGTTACCGGCGGTGAGGTCCGATTGCTCCAGCAGGCGGAACCACGCCCACGGCCCGTCCAGGGTCACGCCCGAACGGCCGCTGGCCGACGGCGGCATGATGGAAATACGCACCACGCCAATGCTGCCCGGGTTCGGCCACTGCATGGCCACCGGGCGGCTTGGGCCGTGGTCGTAGCTCAATTGCTGGCCGTCCAGATCCAGCAGGAACTGAGTGATCGTCGGGTCCATCGACACCGGCTTGAGTTCGAAACGCACAATCGGCTGGGTGCCGCCGGCGCGGAAGAACGCATCACGAATGGCCGCCGCACGCTGGAAGGTTTGCAGCACGCCCGGCGCAATCCCGAGCTTCTGCGCTGCGCCAGGCTGCCAGCGCCAGGTCGACGCGGACGTGTCCACGTAAGGCTGCAGGTATTTGCGGAAGTAGTTATCCATCACCCCGCCCACACCAAAAAACTGCCCAAAGTCATCCAGCGTGGCGTCGCGCGCGCTGCCTGGCGACATCGGGTAACGACCGGCCAGGGACTGGCGATACACGTTGACCACTTCGCTGACCCACGCTGCGTTCAGTTGGTTACGCACGCCGCCCATCATGCTGTTGGTGGTGGAATTGACCACCGACTTGACCATGCCCTGCACCAGCGGCGGCTGGCGCTCCGCATTCAGGCTGACCCGCGTGGCCGCTGCCGCCGCCTGGTTCTTCGCCTCGCCGAGCAACGCATCGCCACTGGCACCGACCATGGCGCTGACCTGCACATACAGCGCGTTCATATCCGCGAGCAGGCCGTCGATAGCGGCCGGTTCGCCTTCGTTTTTGCTGACGATGCTGTTGAGTTCAGCGAAATGCGCGGTCACCGGATCATCCGCCGCTTGCGCAGTGCTGGTGGTCTGTTGCTCCTGGCCGAGCAGGCTGCCGAGGCGCTCCTTGAGCTTGTCGACACCGCCTTCCACCGGCACGCCTTTGGCGGCCAATTGGCGCTCTTCGGCTTGCAGGTCGGTTTCCCTGGCCACCGCAACCAGCAGTTTTTTCAGCGGCGACGTCGGGCCGGATATCACTCGCAGCACATCGGCGGCCTGGGCCACGCTGGTGATCGGCACGAAGTCGATATCCGCAAGCAAGGCATCCCACTGGCGCTGGTAATCCTGGAAATACAGGCGGCGCACATCGGCGGCGAGGCTCGCCACGTTCTGCTGGTCCGCCTGTTCGCGGCCCAGCACCCACTGCTCTTCAGCCAGGGTGCCCGTCTGATTCAAGCTGCTCAGCAGGAACGCCTGACGATAGCCCTTGGCGGTGAAAAACCCACTCAACGGCTCGCCCAGCGGCTTGCCACTTTTACGGCTGAACACCAGCGCCGCGTCACGGCCGGCGGCTTCGTTGATACGAAAGTCAGGAATGCCATCGGGCAGTTTCTGACGTTTGACCCGGTCATAGACGCGCTGGGCCACCGGCAGTTGTTGCAGTTGCCGACGCAGGTCGTCGATCAGCCGTGGGTCGAGTCGCGCGTTCGGCGGATGGCGCTCGAACAGCGCCTGCAAATGCCCGGTCAACGCCTGGCGCTGATCGGCCGGCAGGTCACGCGGCAAGCTGCGGTCCCAGTCCAGGGCGATCCAGGCCTTGATGAAGTCCGGGTCGTAATGCTCATTGTCGGCGAGCATCAGGTAGGCCTTGAGGCCTTCATAGAGGAAGTCGGAATTGCCACCGCCGTGCAGTTGCTCCTCGATGCGCGTCACCAGGCGGGGCGCGAATACTGCGATCAACAGCTTGCGGTAGACACTGGCGGACTCAGCTTCAAGCATGTCGCCTTGATACAGGCCCAGCCCTTCGGACCAGTTCGGCGAATCACCCGCGAGGTTCTTCACCGCATTGAGCAACGGCAGCACGGCGAGGACGTCACGCTGCGCCGGGCTGAGGTTCTGTACCGTCTGGCCCAGCGGCGCGACCTTCTGGTCGACTTGGGCGATGTAGGCCTGATTGGCGCGATAACTCACCCACCACAAACTGCTCACCACCACGACCAGGGCCACGGTAGCGGCCAATACGCCGCGTGCGATCCATTTGCGCCGCCGCTCGACCTTCGGGTTCACCCCCACCAGGCCACGCTCGGCAAACGCCACGGCAGTGAACAGTTTTTCGATGAAATAACTGCGCCCGGTACCGCTCTGGCGCGCCAGGTGCTGGCGGTCCAGATTCATGCTCTGGGCCATGGCGCCGATCAAGCGATCAATCGGGCTGCCTTCCTGGGTGCCGCTGGTGAAGTACACGCCGCGCAGCAATACACGCTCTTCAAAAGCATTGGGCTTGAACACGCCCTCAAGGAAGCTTTGCAGGCAATCCTTCAACGCGCCGAACTGCTGCGGGAAGCCGTAGATCAGGTCGCGCCGCGCCGGGTCGCGCTCCTGTTGCAAGCGTTCCACCAAGCGTTCGTTGAGGCGCTGTTCCAAGCCTGCAAATTCGCTTTGCAGATGGGCCAACGGGCTGTCGCTGTTCTTGCCGTCATCCAGGGCAAAGGTCATGCCCCACACCTGGGCGCGGTCTTCTTTGCTCAGGTTGTCGAAGAACTCCATGAAGCCCGGCACCAGGTCGAGCTTGGTCAGCATCAGGTAGATCGGGAAACGCACGCCCAGCTGGGTGTACAGCTCCTGGATACGCAGGCGAATCGCGGCAGCATGGGCGGCGCGCTCGGCATCGCTGCCCAGCAGCAAATCGGACAGGCTGATAGCGATAAAAGCACCGTCGATCGGGCGGCGCGAGCGCTGCTTTTTCAGCAGGTCAAGGAAGCCCAGCCACGCGGCTTTATCCACCGTGGAGTTGCTGTCTTGCGTGGTGTAGCGGCCAGCGGTGTCGAGCAAAACGGCTTGATCGGTAAACCACCAGTCGCAATTGCGCGTACCGCCAACGCCCCGCACCGCACCGGCGCCCAATTGCGCGGCGAGCGGAAAATGCAGGCCGGAGTTGACCAGCGCGGTGGTCTTGCCCGAGCCCGGCGGGCCGATGATCACGTACCACGGCAGCTCGTAGAGGTTGCGACGTTCGTCACCGCCAAGCTTGGCCTTTTTCAGCAGCGTGAGGGCTTCGTCCATGCGCTGGCGCAGGGTCGATAACTCTTCGGCAGTGGCGACACTGTTGGGGTCGACCGGCGTTTCGGCCGCCAGGCTGCGCATCACTTCGGCGGCCTGGCGCCGGGCCTGGATAATGCGGAACACGCGGTAAGCGATCCATACGGCAAACACCAGGATGATCAGCGCCCAACGGCGCCCTTCCGGCACCAGGAAATCGAGCAACGGCCCGACAAACCAGATGATCAGGCTGAGGGCGATCAGGCCCAGCAACGGGATCACCCAGCGAATCATAAAACTGAAAAACGCCTTCACTCGACGCCCTCCGCCAATACGGTGATTTCAACCCGACGATTGCGGGCACGGCCTTCGGCAGTGGCATTAGTGGCCACCGGCGTGGTGTCGCTTCTGCCTTCGGCGCTGAAGCGATCCGCCTGGCCGGTCTTGGCCGCCAGAATCTCCAGCACCGACTTGGCGCGCGCTTCGGACAACGCCCAGTTGGACGGGAACCGCAGCGTGGCAATCGGGCGGTTATCGCTGTGCCCGGTGACGCGCACCTGGCCCTTGACCTTGCGGATGGCATCGGCGATGCGCAGCATCAGCGGCTGGTAGTCATCGACAATGCTGGAACTGGCCGACGCGAACAGCTCATCGCCCCGGATCGTCACGACGGAACGGTCGACCTTGTCTTCCACGGCCACGCGGCCCGCCTTGATGTCTTCCACCAAAAAGCCTGCCAGGCGTGGCCGTTCGATTACTTTCGGTTGCACCACAGGACGGTCGATGGCCTGCACCGGGATCTCGCCCAGGGCATGGATATTCTTGAACACCGGCTCGGCATCCGATGCCAGTTTCATGCGCAAACCGAACAGCAACGCCAACAGCAGCGCCAGGCCGATGGCCACGGCGATCCATGGCGGCATGAATTGCGCCAGGCGATCACGCGCCACGGTCACGCCGCGCCAATGCGGCGACAGCTCACGCTCGTGCTCACCACGGGCGCTGCGAATGGCCGCGGCAGTGCGTTCACGCAAGGCTTCCAACTGGCTGCGACCGTCGTTCATCACGCGGTAGCGGCCCTCGAAACCCAGGCACATGCACAGGTACAACAGCTCCAGCAAATACAGGCGCTCGCGCGGGCTTTGCAGGCAGTGGTCGAGCAACTGGAAGACTTTTTCGCCGCCCCAGGCTTCGTTGTGCACAGTGATCAACAAGCTCTGTTTGCCCCAGTCGCTGGTGCTGCCCCATGGCGTACTCAACACCGCCTCATCCAGCGCGGTGCACAGCGCGTAACGCGCCAGCAACACTTCGTTGCGCGCCACACCGGCGGCTTCGGCGCGTTCTTCGAACTGACGCAAGTAGGCCAGTAACTGCGCGCGCAGACTGGCCGGCGCCGGGTGCGCGATGGTGTTGCGCAGGCGTGTCAGCAGCGCGAGCAACGGGCCCGCGGCGCTTTCCAGCGGGTTGAGGCCTTGGCTTTTACCGGTCAGGATTGGCGCGGCCGGCATCGACAGCGGTTCCGGTTCTGCACGCGCAGGCTCCGGCGCACGGCCACCCGGGCGCGGCATGAACTGGGTGCGGTCATCATCATTGGGATGCATCGCGGATTATCCTCGGATCGCCCAGAAGGCCAGGTTCAAACCCGGGAACTGCCCGGCGATATGGAAGGCAAAACCGCCGGAGTTGTTCAGTTGCTGCCAGTGTTCGCTGCCTCGGTCCAACTCGTAATAGGTGCTGCCTGCGTGGTACGGGATCTGCCGTGGCGCCACCGGCAACGGCAGCAGGCCAATGCCCGGCAATTGCAGGTTGACCATGTCGCGGATGTGCTCCACCGAGCCGACTTTGCTCTGCTGACCGAAGCGCCCGCGCAGGGTTTCGCCAGGCACGTCGGCGCGCACCACGAGGATGAAACTGGCGCTGTCGAGCAGGGTTTTGTCGGCGAGCATCGCCACGTGGATGCCGTAGGCTTTCTCCACAATTGGAATCGGCGTGGCCTTGCTGTCGATCAGCATCGACAGCGCTTCACGCAGGGCCGCCATCACCGGGGCGAAGCTCAGGGCCAGGTCGTCGTGCTGGTATTGCGGGTATTCCTGGGGGCGGCGGCCCGAGGTGGAGAAGGTGGAAAACTCGCCAGCCAGGCTCACCAGCTCGCTGAAAAGACGCTCCGGGTGCAACGGGCTCAACTGGCTGAAATGCTGGAGCAGCGGCTGCGCGCGGTTGACCAATTGCAGCAGCATGAAATCGGCAATCTCCGAGGCGCCACCGGCGCCGGAGGCAACGACACGGCCCGCCAAGGCTTCGCCGCGCTGGTGCAGCAGGCCCAGCAATTCGCTGCGAAAGGCCGTCAGCGGTTTGCTCGCGGCCACGTCCAGAACCGGCGGGATGTAGGTGTCATCGAGGACCAACGCGCGGTCGGCGCGCTTCTCCTTGATGCGTACCAGACCGATGGCCGCGTAATCGCTGATGCCATCTTGCGCGGTCAGCAAACGCAGCGCCCGCGAGCCCACGGCCACCGGCGCGCGGTTTTCGAACGGCGCGTTGTCGTCACGGACTTCACGCACTTGGCTCACATAGCGCGCGCCGCCAAGGTCTTCGCCGTCGTCGACCGTGTCACGGGCGCCCGCGCGCTTGAGCGGCAGGGCCAGGTACACCAGGCCATCGCGCAGGTTGTCGTCGATGTTCAACGGGCTCGGCGCCAGGTCGTCCTGGGGAATATTGAACGGCGTGCCATCAGGCAACAGGCCGCGCGCCGAAACGATCGCCAGCTTGCCCTGCGCCAGCAGGCCCTGGTCGATCAGCAACTCGGAAAAGCCCCACGCGCCAGCGGATAACGGACGGCTACGGGCGTCGATCAGGTTTTCCAGATAACGGTCATGCTGCTGGAAGTGCTGCGTTCCAATGAACATGCCTTCCGACCAGACCACGCGATTGTTCCAGGACATGGGGGCTCCGATTGCTTCTTATTGGGCAGGGCTGGATGGGGGAACCACGACGTCGGCGCGCACGGCGCGCACATCGAGGCTGATCTGGTATTCGGTGTACTGGCGAGCCGGCACATTGAGCACCGTGCGCCATTGCGCGCGGTCCAACTCGCGATAGCCCACCAGCAAACCGATTTGGCGCGTGGAAGGGTCGAGGTCGCGTTGAATGCTCAATTGCTGGCCGGGTTGGACCATCACTTCGTCCTGGTCCAGCAGGTCCAGGCCGAGGGTGGATTGCGCACGGTCAGCCAGCGCGAAGTAGTCGGAGCGACTGAAAGTGGCGGCGTTTTTCAGTTCGAAGATGCGCACCCGCACCGGCGCGGCCTGGCCGTTGGCGCCGGGGTTGAGCCCGTTAATCGCGTGAAAGTGCAACTCGACGGCGGCGGTGTCCGCCTCGGCCTCGGCAACCGCCTGGGGTTTGGCGGCATCCTTGGCACACGCCGTCAGCAGCAACGCGGTGGCTGCTGCGAGTAAAAACCTGGGAATCATCCTGCGTCCTCAATGACGTACTTAGCTATCCGTTTTATCCATTACTGCGGCGCGATTTAGCGTCGCTGTCGTGCGCTGTGTTCTTCGTAGGCTCGGCTGAATTCGCGGCCGAACAGGTCCTGGAAATCTTCCTGGGCCTCGCGGGAAATATTGCTGTAGAGCTCGGTGAACTGCTGCCAGTACTGGGCCTGACGCGAGCCGTTAAAAAGACTCGACAGCCCGCCGGGCTTACCCATGCGCTCTTCCAGCTGTGCCGGTTCAAAGCGCGCGAGCAAGTGTTTGATCGCCGCTTCCACACCGGCCATCACCGCCAGTTGGTGGGCGCGCAGGTCGTCGAAACTGTCGCGCACAGCGACGTCCGGCGCCATAAACGCTTGGTTACCGTGGCGAAGCAGCAGCAGTAAGGCTTCGTCGGCATTCGGCGCGAATTTCAACGGATTGTTTTCGGCCGGCCGGATCATCGTCTGCTGCATGCGGAACTCGCCCTTGAGGCTGGCACGGGCACGCAATACATCGATCAGGCCTTCGACCATCAGCCGATAGCTGCGGCCGATGCTTTCCATTTGCGCGCAGGCGTCGGCTTTGTCGAGGCGCAGCTGGTCAAGGCCGGCGCCGCGCAGGAAGGCTTGCAGCAGGTCGGGCTGCTGAGTGTCCGGGGTGGTCGGCTGGGCGGTCGGCTGGATGACCGGCTGAACGCTCGGCGCCGGTGGCGGTGGCGGTTCGGGCGGCGCAACAGGCTGAGGGGCGGTGACGACAGGCGCTGGCGTGTCGCCAAACAGGTCCCAGTCTTCGGGAATGACTGAACCGGATACCACCGGCGGCTCGATCACCGGCACGGCAACCGGCGTCGGTGGACGGAAGTCGTGTTGCTCGGAGGGTACGTGGTCCGCCACGGTCGGTGGCGGTACGGTGGTCGGGGTGAGGAAGTCGAACAGATCCGGCAGCGTGTCCATCGACGACGCACCCTGGAACTGCGGCGCAATCGCCGGCGTCGACGCAGGCGGGTTTACCACCGCCCCCATCAGCGCCTCAAAACTGTTCGGCGAATCGCCGGCAAACGACTGGCTATCGACGGCTTGCACGTTAAAGTCGATGCGCGCCTGAATTTCGTAATCGCCGATGCGGATCAACTCACCATCTTGCAACGGCTCGCTGTTGCCCCTGCGCATACGGATACCGGCGTTGACCAATTCCACGCCGTTTGTACTGTTATCGGTTAAATAGTAACGACCATCTTTGTATTGAATAACGCAGTGCTGTGAAGAGACAAGGCGCTCTGGGTCGGGCAATACCCAGTCATTATCAGAACTGCGGCCAATAGCCATCACGCCCTGATTCATGGACTTTTCAGGGCATTGCCCAGGGGTAATTTTGTGATAACTAGTGATAGTCAAACACAGCGACATCTTGCCTCCTTGCTGATACATCGCGCGCGGTCTAACCGGGGGCTACCCAAAGGGGCCCGTCCTCCCGAGAGATCACCGCCAGGTCGTGCAAACGACCTTGAAAATCTGCTTTTGTCAGCATGATCGCTGATCTTACCCGGCCTCTATGACAAAAATCCTATCTTGGGGCACCGTTAGACCCGTCAGTCGCGCAAGGTGTTAAACACCGCACATCTGTCACAGAGGGCGAATAGCTTACCTTGACAAGGCGTAACTACTACACCAAAAATGCACAACTTCTTGAACATCAGTGGTGGCACATTAGTGGCACCTCGACGTATATGACCAAGAAACCATGCAAAGTTCATTACGCAACTAATGCATGAATTGCCCGATATCTAACGGGCCGATAGGGAGATCGAATCAAGTGGATGTGCCGTTGCTGCTCGCCGCCGTTTCCGCGACTTCGCCTTGTGGCGAAGACATGGAATATGACGCGGACTTTCTCCACCTGGAGCGTGCCGCCAAAGGCCAACCCGAGCGCAGCATGGGCGACTCGATCCTGCCCGCTGAACCGCCGGACTGGCGCAGCATCCAGCAGCAAAGCCTCGACTTGCTGCAGCGCAGCAAAGACCTGCGCATAACCCATTTCCTGTTGCAAAGCTCCCTCGCCCTGCAAGGCCCGGTCGGGCTCGCCGAAGTGCTTACGCTGATCAATGCGCTACTGCGTGAATACTGGGCCGACCTGCACCCGCGCCTGGATGCCGACGACGATAACGACCCCACCGTGCGCATCAACGCCCTCTCGGGCTTGACCAGCGACGCGACCATTCGTCTGCTGCGCGAAAGTATCCTCACGCGCTCACGCACGTTCGGGCCGGTGAGCCTGCGCGCTGCGTTGAACGCCAGCGGCCTGATGAGTTTCCCTGATGAACAACTCGGTGCCCAGCAACTGAACGCCGCGTTCCTCGACAGCGACCCGGAACAACTGCAAGCCACCCACGATGCCTTGAGCGCCGCGCGTGCCGCCTGCGAAGCCATCGAACAACAGGTCAGCGACCAGGTCGGTTCGGCCCAGGGCGTGGACCTCAGCCTGTTGAAGCAACCGCTCAAGCAGGCGCTGCAAGTCCTCAACCAATTCGTACCGAACAGCGATACCCGCAGCGCGCCCGAGGCCGTCAGTGACGACAATGCCCCCTCGGTTGAATACGCTGCTGCCCCCGCCGCACCGCGCCCAACGGGCGACATCGCCAGCCGCGATGACGTGCTGCGCAGCCTCGACAAGATCCTTGCGTACTACACCCGACACGAGCCTTCGAGCCCGCTGCCGGTGCTGTTGAACCGCGCGAAAAATCTGGTGCACGCCGACTTCGCGGCCATCGTGCGCAATCTGATTCCCGATGGCATGTCCCAATTTGAAAACCTGCGTGGCCCGGACGGCGAGTAAGCCGCCCGGCTGTGCAGTAACAACACCGTCGCTCAAGCGACCAGGAGCAGCAACGTGGCGAAGCAAAGTTCTCAGAAATTCATCGCGCGCAACCGTGCGCCTCGAGTGCAGATCGAGTACGACGTCGAGCTTTACGGCGCCGAGAAAAAGGTCCAGCTGCCCTTCGTAATGGGCGTGATGGCCGACCTCGCCGGCAAGCCTGCCGAACCGCTCGCCCCTGTGGCCGACCGCAAGTTCCTTGAAGTGGACGTCGATAACTTCGACTCGCGCCTCAAGGCCATGCAGCCGCGTGTGGCGTTCCATGTACCGAACGAGTTGACCGGCGAAGGTAACCTGAGCCTGGACATCACCTTCGAAAGCATGGACGACTTCAGCCCGGCCGCCGTGGCCCGCAAGGTCGATTCGCTCAAACAGCTGCTCGAAGCCCGCACCCAGCTCGCCAACCTGCTGACCTACATGGACGGCAAGACCGGCGCTGAAGAAATCATCATGAAAGCGATCAAGGACCCGGCATTGCTGCAGGCCCTTGCAAGCGCGCCTAAGCCGGCAGGGGACCAGTAATCATGACCGAGAATACCGCCCGCGAAGGCTCCCAGATCCTGGGCGCTACCGAAGAAGCCAGCGAGTTCGCGAACCTGCTGTTGCAAGAATTCAAACCCAAGACCGAGCGTGCCCGCGAAGCCGTGGAAACTGCCGTGCGCACCCTGGCCGAACAGGCTCTGGCGCAGACAGACCTGGTGTCCAATGACGCGATCAAGTCGATTGAATCGATCATCGCCGCCATCGACGCCAAGCTCACCGCCCAGGTTAACCAGATCATCCATCACCAGGATTTCCAGCAACTGGAAAGCGTCTGGCGTGGCCTGCACTACCTGGTCAACAACACCGAGAGCGATGAGCAGCTGAAGATTCGCGTGCTCAACATCTCCAAGCCGGACCTGCACAAGACCCTGAAGAAATTCAAGGGCACCGCGTGGGACCAGAGCCCGATCTTCAAGAAGATGTACGAAGAAGAATACGGCCAGTTCGGCGGCGAACCTTACGGTTGCCTGGTGGGCGACTACTACTTCGACCAGTCGCCACCCGACGTGGAGCTGCTGGGCGAGCTGTCGAAAGTCTGCGCTGCCATGCACGCCCCGTTTATCGCTGCGGCTTCGCCGACCGTGATGGGCATGGGCTCCTGGCAGGAACTGTCGAACCCGCGCGACCTGACCAAGATCTTCACCACCCCGGAATACGCCGGCTGGCGCTCGCTGCGTGAATCGGAAGATTCGCGCTACATCGGCCTGACCATGCCGCGCTTCCTGGCACGCCTGCCGTATGGCGCCAAAACCGACCCGGTGGAAGCCTTCGCCTTCGAAGAAAACACCGACGGTGCGGACAGCTCCAAGTACACCTGGGCCAACGCCGCGTACGCGATGGCGGTGAACATCAACCGTTCGTTCAAACACTACGGCTGGTGCTCGCGCATCCGTGGCGTGGAGTCCGGCGGTGAAGTGGAAAACCTGCCTGCCCACACGTTCCCGACCGATGACGGCGGTGTGGACATGAAGTGCCCGACCGAAATCGCCATCAGCGACCGCCGCGAAGCGGAACTGGCGAAGAACGGTTTCATGCCGCTGCTGCACAAGAAAAACACCGACTTCGCCGCCTTCATTGGCGCCCAGTCGTTGCAGAAACCGGCCGAATACGATGACCCGGACGCCACCGCCAACGCCAACCTGGCCGCGCGCCTGCCGTACCTGTTCGCCACCTGCCGTTTCGCTCACTACCTCAAGTGCATCGTGCGCGACAAAATCGGTTCCTTCAAAGAGAAGGACGAGATGCAGCGTTGGTTGCAGGACTGGATCCTCAACTACGTCGACGGCGACCCGGCGCACTCCACCGAAACCACCAAGGCCCAGCACCCGTTGGCTGCCGCCGAAGTGATCGTGGAAGACGTCGAAGGCAACCCGGGTTACTACAACTCGAAGTTCTACCTGCGCCCGCACTATCAGCTGGAAGGGCTGACCGTGTCGCTGCGCCTGGTATCGAAGCTGCCGTCGGCGAAAAGCGCGTAAGTAGCTGTCGCTCGTTCCCACGCTCTGCGTGGGAATGCCGCCCGGGGCGCTCCGCGTCCCAGTGACGCAGAGCGTCACAGGATGCGTTACCACGCAGAGCGTGGGAACGATCAGCGTTAATAAATTCTGTGGCTGAGACCACACAGGGAGAAAACATGGCTGTTGATATTTTCATCAAGATCGGCGACATCAAGGGCGAGTCCATGGACAAGGCCCACAAGGACGAAATCGACGTGCTGAACTGGAGCTGGGGCATGGCCCAGTCCGGCAACATGCATGTTGGCGGTGGCGGCGGCGCGGGCAAGGTGAATATCCAGGACCTGTCGCTGACCAAGTACGTCGACAAGGCGTCGCCGAACCTGATGATGCACTGCGCCAGCGGCAAGCACATCGACAAGGTCAAGCTGACCGTGCGCAAGGCCGGTGGTGAAAGCCAGGTCGAGTACATGGTGATCAACCTGGAAGAAGTGCTGGTCACGTCCCTGAGCACCGGCGGCTCGGGCACTGATGATCGCCTGACCGAAAACGTCACCCTGAACTTCGCCCAAGTGATGGTCGACTACCAGCCGCAGAAAGCCGACGGCACCAAAGACGGCGGCGCGATCAAGTTTGGCTGGAACATCCGTTCCAACACCAAACGCTGATAGCCCTGGAGGCCGTAGCCCTGCGCTACGGCCCCCGGCACCGGCCCTGCTGCACAACCGTCCCTCTCACAACCCGTCCGTGGAGCTGCTTTGGTGGTAACTGAAATCGCTTCCCGCGACCGTCTGCAACCGTCCTTGCTGGACCGGCTGACCGACGACGACCCAACCAATCCCAAGGAAAGCGCCGACAAACGCGTGCTGTCCCTGACCCAATTGAAAGCCTCGGTTCTGCGCGACCTGGCGTGGCTGCTCAACACCACGTCGTTGCTGGATGCCGATGCCACGCTGCACACCGCGGCCGGTACGTCGGTGGTCAATTACGGCCTGCCGGCACTGGCTGGCAACAGCGTTTCCAGTGTTGATATCAAGGCCCTGGAAGCCCTGATCTACCAGGCGATTGCCACCTTTGAGCCACGTATTCTGCGCCACACACTGCGCGTCAAAGCCCGCGTCGGCCATGGCGAGATGAACCACAATGCGCTGAGCTTCGAGATCGAAGGCGACCTGTGGGCACAGCCGGTGCCGTTACGCCTGTTGCTGCAAACCGACCTCGACCTGGAGTCCGGGCATGTGCGCGTAGTGAATGCCGACCAGCGGAGACGCCCATGAACCCGCGCCTGCTGGAGCTGTACAACCAGGAACTGCACCACGTGCGCGAAAGCGCCGCCGAGTTCGCCAAGGAATACCCGAAGATCGCCAGTCGGCTGACCCTGTCCGGTATGGACTGCGCCGACCCGTACGTCGAACGTTTGCTTGAGGGCTTTGCCTACCTCACCGCCCGCGTACAGCTCAAGCTCGACGCCGAGTACCCGACCTTCACCCATAACCTGCTGGAAATCGCTTACCCGCACTACCTGGCGCCGACGCCGTCGATGACCGTGGTGCAATTGCAGACCGACCCCGACGAAGGCTCCTTGGCCAGCGGTTTCCCGCTACCCCGCGACACGGTGTTGCGCGCCGCACTGGGTCGCGAAACCCAGACCTGCTGCGAGTACCGCACCGCACACCCGGTGACGTTGTGGCCGTTGCAGGTCAGCGGCGCCGAATACTTCGGCAACCCCGCCGCCGTACTCGGGCGCCTGGCTGCCAGCGAGCCGAAAGCCAAGGCCGGCTTGCGCCTGACCCTGCGCACTGGCGCCGAGTTGCCGTTCAACAGCCTCGACCTCGACAGCCTGCCGCTGTACCTCAGCGGCGCCGATGAGCAACCGTTCCGCCTCTACGAACAATTGCTCGGCAACGCCTGCGCGGTGTTTGCACGCAAGCCCGGCGGTGACTGGGTTGAACGCCTGCCGCAAGACGCGCTGCGCTCACGGGGTTTTGACGATGCCGACGCAGCCATGCCGGTGGTGGCGCGCGCGTTTCAGGGCTACCGGTTGTTGCAGGAATACTTCGCCCTGCCCCATCGCTTCCTGTTCGTCGAGTTCGCCGAACTGAGCCGTGCAGTCAAACGCTGCGACGGCCAGGAGCTGGAACTGATCGTGCTGTTCGACCGCCACGAGCCGAGCCTGGAAGGCAGTGTCGGCGCGGCGCAGTTCATGCCGTTCTGCACGCCGGCGATCAACCTGTTCCCGAAACGCGTGGACCGTATCCACCTGTCCGACCGCGTCAACGAACACCATGTAATCGCTGACCGCACCCGGCCGATGGATTTCGAGATTCATTCGCTGAGCGGCATCACTGGGCACGGCACCGGGCCGGAGCAGCCGTTCCTGCCGTTCTACGCGGTGCGCGACCCGTCGCGCTATGGTCGCGACAAAGCGTATTACACCGTACGCCGCGAACCACGCGTGCTGTCCAGCGACCAACGCCGTAACGGCCCGCGCTCCACCTATGTGGGCAGCGAAACCTTCGTCAGCCTGGTCGACAGCCAGCAAGCGCCGTACCGCCACGACCTGCGCCAACTCGGCGTAACCGCACTGTGCACCAACCGCGATTTGCCGCTGTTCATGAGTGTGGGCAACGGCAAGACCGACTTCACCCTGGCCGACAGCGCCCCGGTATTGTCCGTACGCTGTGTGGCCGGCCCGAGTCGCCCGCGCGCCAGCCATGCCCACGACGCCAAGGCCTGGCGCCTGATCAGCCAGTTGTCGCTCAACTACCTGTCGCTGAGCGAGCAAGGCCAGGGCGCGGGCGCCTTGCGCGAACTGCTGCGCTTGTACGGCGACAGCAATGACGCGGCCCTGCAATTGCAGATCGAAGGCCTGCGCGAAGTCAGCAGCAAAGCCGTGACCCGGCGCCTGCCGATGCCGGGTCCGATCGTGTTTGGCCGCGGCTTGGAAATCACCCTGGAATTTGATGAAAACGCGTTTCGCGGCACCGGCGTGTTCCTGCTCGGTGCGGTGCTGGAGCGCTTTCTGGCACGTTACGTGTCGATCAACAGTTTTACCGAGACGGTGATCCGTACCACCGAACGCGGCGAGATCATGCGATGGAAAGCCAAGCCCGGGCGGCGTCCGACCCTGTGAACACACTGGATGCGATGCATCAGGAGCCCTGGGAATACGATTTCTTTCAGGCACTGCGGCGTATCGAGTGCGAATCGCCAGAGCTGCCGCGCCTGGGCCATTCCCTGCGCCTGGCGGATGACCCGTTACGCCTGGGGCAGCAAGCCGATTGCACGTTCGCCCCGGCCACCCTGGCCTCGGTCGATCCCGGCGGCGACGGTAAGCCTGCGCGGCTGGAACAGTTCTTCTTTGGCCTCGGCGGCCCCAACGGCCCGTTGCCGCTGCACATCACCGAGTACGTGCGCGAGCGTCAGCGCAATAACGCCGACAGCACCAGCAAACAGTTTTTGGACGTGTTCCACCATCGCCTGCTCAGCCTGTTCTACCGGGCCTGGGCCGAAGCGCGGCCGACGGTCAGCCACGACCGACCGGACGATGATTACTGGTCGGCACGCCTGGCAGCACTGAGCGGCCGAGGTATGCCGAGCCTGCTGAATCAGGGGCTGATTCCCGACACGGCGAAGTTGCATTACAGCGGCCACTTGTCGGCACAGACCCGCTACCCGGACGGTTTGAAGGCGATCCTCAGCGAATACTTCGGCTTGCCCGTTGAGATTGAAGAATACGTCGGCCAGTGGCTGGAACTGCCCGAGCGCAGCCGCGTCAGTGTCAGCGCCAACCAACTGGGCGTGGACTTTTGCCTGGGCAGCCACGTGTGGGACCGCCAGCATAAGTTTCGCATCCGCCTGGGCCCGCTCAAGCTGGATGACTACATGGGCATGCTGCCTGGCAGCCAGCCGTTCAACGAGCTGGTGGCGTGGGTGGCCGAGTACCTGGGCCATGAATTGGACTGGGACTTGAACCTGATTTTGCAACAACCTGAAGTCCCGAAGCTGCAGCTTAACGGCCAGTTCCGCCTGGGCTTCAACACATGGCTCGGCTGCCCCGCGCACGACGCCAACGACCTAATCCTGGCTCGGCATTACGCCGATCACGCCAGCACCTCAAGGAATCCAGAGCATGGGTGAAATCAGTCGCGCCGCACTGTTCGGCAAACTCAACAGCGTGGCCTACAAGGCCATCGAAGCCGCCACCGTGTTCTGCAAACTGCGGGGCAACCCGTACGTGGAACTGGCTCACTGGTTTCACCAACTGCTGCAGTTGCAGGACTCGGACCTGCACCGCATCGTCCGCCAGTTCAACGTGGAGCCGGCGCGCCTGGCCCGCGACCTGACCGAAGCCCTGGACCGCCTGCCGCGCGGCTCGACGTCAATCACCGACCTGTCGTCCCACGTGGAAGAAGCCGTGGAACGCGGCTGGGTCTACGGCAGCCTGATGTTCGGCGAGAGCCAGGTGCGCACCGGTTACCTGGTGCTCGGCATTCTCAAGACACCGAGCCTGCGCAATGCGCTGCTGGGCTTGTCTTCCGAGTTCAACAAGATCAAGGCCGACACCCTGAGCGAACGCTTTGACGAATACGTCGGCGACTCGCCGGAAAACGCCCTCAGTGCCAACGACGGATTTAATGCCGGCGCAGTCCCGGGCGAGGCCAGTGGTGCCATGGCGCCGAGCGCGATGGGTAAGCAGGAAGCGCTCAAGCGCTTCACCGTCGACCTCACCGAACAGGCCCGCAGCGGCAAGCTCGACCCGATCGTTGGGCGTGATGAAGAGATCCGCCAACTGGTCGACATCCTGATGCGTCGGCGCCAGAACAACCCGATCCTCACGGGTGAAGCCGGCGTGGGCAAGACTGCCGTGGTCGAAGGTTTCGCCCTGCGCATCGTCGCCGGTGACGTGCCGCCCGCACTCAAAGACGTGGAACTGCGCAGCCTCGATGTGGGCCTGCTGCAAGCCGGTGCCAGCATGAAAGGCGAGTTCGAGCAGCGCCTGCGCCAAGTCATCGAGGATGTGCAGGCTTCGCCCAAACCGATTATTCTGTTTATCGACGAAGCCCACACCCTGGTGGGTGCCGGTGGCGCCGCCGGCACCGGTGATGCGGCCAACCTGCTCAAGCCCGCCCTCGCCCGCGGCACCTTGCGCACCGTCGCCGCCACGACCTGGGCCGAGTACAAAAAACACATCGAAAAAGACCCGGCGTTGACCCGCCGCTTCCAAGTGGTGCAAGTCGCCGAGCCGTCGGAAGACAAGGCGCTGTTGATGATGCGCGGCGTGGCCTCGACCATGGAAAAACACCATCAGGTGCAGATCCTTGATGAAGCCCTGGAAGCTTCGGTGAAGCTGTCGCACCGCTACATTCCTGCCCGCCAGCTACCGGATAAATCCGTGAGCCTGCTGGACACCGCTTGCGCGCGTGTTGCCATCAGCCTGCACGCGGTGCCCGCCGAAGTGGACGACAGCCGCCGCCGCATCGAGGCGCTGGAAACCGAGCTGCAAATCATCGCCCGCGAGCATGCCATTGGCATCGTGATTGGCGCGCGCCAAAGCAACAGCGAAGCCCTGCTGAGCGCTGAACGTGAACGCCTCGCAACCCTGGAAAGCCGCTGGGCCGAAGAGAAAGCGCTGGTGGACGAGTTGCTCGCCACTCGCGCGACGCTGCGTGAGAAGGTCGGTGAAGTCGACAGCGGCAACGATGCATTGCGCGCACAGCTGGTGGACCTGCAACAACGCCTCACTGCCCTGCAAGGCGAAACCCCGCTGATCCTGCCAACCGTGGATTACCAGGCGGTGGCCTCGGTGGTCGCCGACTGGACCGGCATTCCCGTGGGCCGCATGGCGCGCAACGAACTGGAGACGGTGCTCAACCTCGACCAGCACCTGAAAAAACGCATCATCGGCCAGGACCACGCCCTGCAGATGATCGCCAAACGCATCCAAACCTCTCGCGCCGGCCTCGACAACCCGAGCAAGCCCATTGGCGTGTTCATGCTCGCCGGCACGTCCGGCGTGGGCAAGACCGAAACAGCCCTGGCCCTGGCCGAAGCCATGTACGGCGGTGAGCAGAACGTGATCACCATCAACATGAGCGAGTTCCAGGAAGCCCATACCGTGTCGACCCTCAAGGGCGCGCCGCCGGGCTATATCGGCTATGGCGAAGGCGGTGTGCTGACCGAAGCGGTACGGCGCAAACCCTACAGCGTCGTGCTGTTGGACGAGGTCGAAAAAGCCCACCCGGACGTGCATGAAATCTTCTTCCAGGTGTTCGACAAGGGCGTGATGGAAGACGGTGAAGGCCGCGTGATCGACTTCAAGAACACCCTGATTCTGCTGACCACCAACGCCGGCACTGAGCTGATCTCCCGCGTCTGCAAAGACCCGGCGAACATGCCTGAGCCAGAAGACATCGCCAAGGCCTTGCGCCAGCCGCTGCTGGAGATTTTCCCACCGGCATTGCTTGGCCGTTTGGTGACGATCCCTTACTACCCGCTGAGCGACGAGATGCTCAAGGCAATTACCCGCCTGCAACTCAACCGCATCAAAAAGCGCGTGGAGAATACGCACAAAGTCGCTTTCGACTACGACGACGCGGTGGTCGACTTGATCGTCTCACGCTGCACCGAAACCGAAAGCGGCGGGCGCATGATCGACACCATCCTCACCAACAGCCTGTTGCCGGACATGAGCCGTGAATTCCTCACGCGCATGCTCGAAGGCAAGGCGCTGGCGGGTGTGCGCATCAGCAGCCGGGACAACGAATTGCACTACGACTTCAACGACGCCGATTGACCTGACGGAATGCGATCACAACGGCGGGAGGGGGCTTGCCCCGATAGCGGTGAATCAGTCACCTCAGGCATCAACTGACGCACTGCTATCGGGAGCAAGCCCCCTCCCACAGTTGAATTCGGTTTCTTCAGCTATTAAGTCATTTACGGGTTAACCGATGCTATTCAACCAAGCCTCACGCCTGGCCAAGATCACCAGCTCCCTGGGGGCGGATGTGCTGTTGCTCAATGAAATGGGGGGCGGCGAAGAGCTGGGCCGCTTGTTCAACTATGAGCTGCAACTGACCTCGCTCGACGCCAACATCGACCTCAACCAGCTGCTGGGCAAGCCGATGAGTGTGAGCGTGCAACTGGCGGACGGTGGCGAGCGGCATTTCCACGGCATCGTCGCGCGGTGCAGCCAGAACATCGACCAGGGCCAGTTCGCCAGTTACCAAGTGACGCTGCGCCCATGGTTCTGGCTGCTGAGCCGCACCTCGGACTGTCGGATTTTCCAGAACCTGAGCATCCCGCAGATCATCAAGCAGGTGTTTCGCGACCTGGGCTTTTCCGACTTCGAAGACGCCCTGAGCCGCCCGTACCGCGAGTGGGAATACTGCGTGCAGTACCGCGAAACCAGCTTCGACTTCGTCAGCCGGTTGATGGAACAGGAAGGTATCTACTACTTTTTCCGCCATGAACAGGACCGCCATGTGCTGGTGCTGGCCGACGCCTATGGCGCCCACACCACCGTGCCGGGCTACGCGTCGATTCCGTACTACCCCAAGGACGAGCAGCAGCGCGAACGCGACCATATGCACAACTGGCACCTGGCGCACGAAGTGCAGCCGGGGTCGCTGGAGCTGAACGACTACGACTTCCAGCGCCCCAGCGCGAGCATCGACGTGCGCTCGGCGATGCCGCGCCCGCACACTGCCGGCGACTACCCGTTGTACGACTACCCCGGCACTTATGTGCAAAGTGAAGACGGCGAACACTACGCGCGCACCCGCATCGAAGCCTTGCAAACCCTGCATGAGCAGATCGAGTTCAGCGGCAACGCGCGCGGCCTCGGTTCGGGCCACTTGTTCAGCCTCACCGGCTTCAGCCGCCAGGACCAGAACCGCGAATATCTGATCGTCGGTTGCCGTTACTACATCGTCCAGGAAAGCCTGGAAAGCGGCGGCGGCTCAGGCCCGGCGCAATTCGAAAGCAGCCTCACCTGCATCGATGCCCAACAAAGTTTTCGCCCTTTGGCCAACACCCACCGACCGATTGTCAAAGGCCCGCAGACGGCCTTGGTGGTCGGCCCCAAAGGTGAAGAAATCTGGACCGACCAGTATGGCCGCGTGAAGGTGCACTTTTACTGGGACCGCCATGACCAATCCAACGAAAACAGCTCATGCTGGATTCGTGTATCGCAATCCTGGGCCGGTAAGAACTGGGGCTCGATGCAGATCCCGCGGATCGGCCAGGAAGTGATTGTGAGCTTTCTGGAAGGTGACCCGGACCGGCCGATCATTACCGGCCGGGTGTACAACGCCGAGCAGACGGTGCCTTACGACCTGCCGGAGAATGCCACCCAGAGCGGTATGAAAAGTCGCTCCAGCAAGGGCGGCACCCCAGCCAACTTCAATGAAATCCGCATGGAGGACAAGAAGGGGCTGGAGCAGTTGTATATCCATGCCGAGCGCAATCAGGACATCGTGGTGGAAGTGGATGAAAGCCACGCCGTCGGGCATGACCGCAACAAAAGCATTGGGCATAACGAAACGGTGACGATTGGTAATAACCGCCTGCGCATCGTCAAGCAGGAGGACATTCTCTCGGTGGGCCAAAGGAAGACCGACAGCATCAGCCAGAGCTACGTGATTGAAGTGGGCGAGAACCTGCGGCTGGTGTGCGGCGAAAGCATTCTGGAGTTGAATGCCAGCGGGCAGATCAACCTCACGGGTGTGAATATCAGTTTCTATGCCAGCGGCGATGCCGAGTTTAATACCGGCGGCCTCCTGCACCTGAACAACGGCGGCGGCCCGGGCGCCACACCCGATGGCCAAGGCCAGAAAGCCAGTATCGACGCCAACATCAAAGCCGCGTTCCCCACGCCTAAAAGCTCCTGACGAGACCTGTTTGCCATGACGTACCGAATCAACGAATTTCAGTTCCAGCTGCCGGCCGCAGAGTTGCAGGACGCAACGATCAATATCCTCAAGTTCCCCGAGCTGGGCACGTCTCTGATCGTCAGCCGCAGCTTGCTCGCCGAAGGCGAAACCCTGCACAGCAACTTCGACGACCAGCTCAAGCGTCTGGAAAAACAGGTGCAGGACTTGCGCTGCCAACCGAGCGTCACCGTGCGACTGGGCGCCGCTCAAGAGGTGGAAGGTATCGAGTTGCGCAGCCAGTTCAACAAGGGCAATGACAAGGTGTTCCAGTATCAGTTGGCGCTGGTGTTGCCGGGTACGCGCAAGATGCTCGCCTTGAGTTATGTGAAGGCCGAAAAACTCGGGGAAGCTGAGGCAACGCACTGGGCATTAATAAAAAATTCGCTGTCGTTCGACGCTATCTCCTGATGAGCAACCTGCATGTCTGACGCGTTATGGGCGGCCCGGATGGGCGATGCGCTATCCCACACCTCGATGATGGCGGACATCCTCGGCGGTGTGCTGGAAGTGGCGGCCAATATCGCGATTACTGCGGTCGCGACCGCTGCCGTGGTGGCCGCCACCGGCATTACCGTGGCCACCGGCGGCCTCGGCTGCTTCCTGCTGGGCGCGGTAGTGGGCACGATTGTCGGCCTGGCCATGAGCAAGAGTGGCGCGGACAAAGGGCTGACCAAGATATGCGATGCCTTTAGCAACGCCTTATTTCCGCCCACCGTGCAGGCGAACATTCTCACCGGCTCCACCAACACCCTCACCAATAACATCCCCGCCGCCCGCGCGGCAGGGGCGATCAGCTCCCATGTCACACCGGCCGGCACCGAGCTGGAAGAAACCAAGCCTGAGCCAGAGCCCAGTTACCTGGACATGGCCGAAGGCTTCTTCTCGCAGATGTGGCGCCCCACCGTCGCAACGCCCGCGCCAGGCGCCGTGCCGAAGCCGCTGGACTTGGTCGTGTGCATGAAGCACCCGCCAATGCCGCCGCAGTTTCTTGCCGAAGGCTCGGAAAAGGTCACGATCAATGGTCAGCCCGCTGTGCGCAGTGGTGATCGCAGTACCTGCGATGCGACGGTGGTGTCGTCCGGTTTGATCTCATCCAACGTGGCCATCGGCGGCGGCTCGGTGGTGGTGCGTGAAATTCGCAGCGGCAAGACCCCGGGGGTTGGGCTGGCGGTCACGGCGTTGTTGATGCTCAAGGGTGGCAAGGGCAAGTTCTTCAGCAAGTTGCCGTGCATGTTGGTCAGCGGTGCGACCTCGATGGCCATCAGCAGCGCGATGGGCGCTGCGGCCAACGCCGCGATGGGCTCGTCGAACCCGGTGCATGCCGCGACGGGCGCAAAGGTACTGGGCGACGTCGACGACCTGGATTTTGTGCTGCCGGGTATCCTCCCGATTGACTGGCAGCGCTTCTACAACAGCCGCGATGAACGCCCGAGCAGCCTGTTTGGCGCCGGTTGGAGCGTGCCCTACGAGGTGTGCGTCGACATTCAGCCGCATCCCGAGGGCGGCGAAACGCTCGTGTATACCGACGAGCAGGGCCGGCCCATCGACATGGGCTCCATTCCGTTGGGCGGCGCAGTGTTCAGCGCGGGCGAAGGGCTTGCGGTGCGGCGACACCTCAATGGGCAATTGCTGATCGAAAGCGACGACGGCATGTACCGTTTGTTCGAACCGGCGCCCGCAAACTCGACACGACTGCGCCTGAGCCAATTGGGTGATCGTAACGACAACCGTATCTACCTCGACTATGACGAAGCCGGGCACTTGGTGCGTCTGCGCGACACGTTCGATCTGGTGCAGGTTGAGCTGATCCGTGATCAGGGCTATGTGAGCCGCATTGAACGCCTGTACCCGGATCAACGTCGCGAGGTGCTGGTGAGCTACGGCTACGACGCGGCGGGCAATCTCGCGCAAGTGCGCGATGCAACCGATCAAGTCCAGCGGCGCTTCGCCTACGATGCCGGGCGCCGAATGGTGGAACATCAATTGCCCACCGGATTGCGCTGTTTCTATGAGTGGGTACTGGTTGAAGGCCTGGAATGGCGCGTGGTTAGGCATTGGACCGATGAGGGCGACGCTTACCAGTTCGACTATGACCTGCAGGCCGGTATTACGCGCATCACCGATGGCCTGCAGCGTGTGAGCACGCGGTACTGGAACACTCAGCACCAGATCATTCAGTACAGCGACAACCTCGGCCAGACTTGGCTATTCGAATGGAACGACGAACGCCAATTGCTCAGCGCGACTGATCCGTTGGGTGGGCGCTATGAATACAGCTACGATGAGAGCGGCAACGTAATCGGCGAAACCGACCCGCTGGGCCGCAGTGATTCGACCTTGTGGCTGGAACATTGGGCATTGCCGCTGGTGGAAACCGACGCGGCCGACAACAGCTGGCAATATCGCTATGACCCACGCGGTAACTGCATTGCCGAGACCGATCCGCTGGGTTATATCACCCGCTATCGCTATGACGCCCATGGCCAAGTCGTGGAGATTGTCGACGCCACCGGCAAAAGCAAAAAACTGCGCTGGAATGCATTCGGGCAGTTGGTCGAGCATATCGATTGCTCGGGCTACCCGACGCGTTTCAGCTACGACGACCGTGGCTATTTGCAGGTCATCACCGATGCACTTGGTGAACGCACGCAGTTCAGCTATGACGCTCAGGGCCGCTTGCTCAGCAGCCAATTACCGGATGGGCGCACCGAGTTGTATCAGCGCAACGCCAGCGGGCAGTTGGTGGGCTACACCGACCCCGCCGGGCACACCACGCTCTACCTACACAACCGGCGTGGCCAGGTACGTCAGCGCACCGACGCCCATGGTCGACAGGTGCAGTTTGGGTATGACAGCTACGGGCGGCTGCAAGCGCTGGTCAACGAGAACGGTGAAAGCTATCGGTTTGCATGGGACGCCGGGGATCGGCTGACCGAGCAGCAAGACCTCGACGGCAGCGCCAAGCGCTACGACTACGACTTGCTCGACAACATCACAGCGGTGACTGCGCTTCCTGCGCCTTATGGCAATGGACTGGCGGTAGTGCCCGAGACGCCACCCGCGCCCATCGTTCATCGGCTGGAGCGTGATGCGCTCGGGCGACTGGTGGCCAAAACCACCGACGATGGCCGCACCGACTACAGCTACGATGCCGTGGATCAGCTCACGGCTGTGACCTTCACTGATCTGCAAGGCAATTCCCAAGCCTTGGGTTTCGCCTACGACGCTGTCGGCCAGTTGCTTGCCGAACAGAGTGCCGCCGGCAACCTGCAACATCACTACGACGAACTCGGCAACCTGATCCAGACCCAACTGCCGGACGGGCGCTGGCTCAATCGCCTGTACTACGGCAGCGGCCACCTGCATCAGATCAACCTCGACGGTCAGGTCATCAGCGACTTCGAACGCGACCGCCTGCACCGCGAAGTGCTGCGCACCCAAGGCCAGCTCAGCACCCGCAGCGAATACGACCGCAGCGGCCGCCTGCGTTCACGCCAGCGCCGCCTGAACAGCCAGCCATCGCTGATGCCGGCGGCAACGCAAAAGCAATTCGAATACGACCCCGCCGACAACCTGATCGGCAAGCTCGACCAGCAAACCACCGCGCAACATCGCCAACTGCTGCACTACGACGCCACCGGCCGCATCATCGCCAGCCAGGACAGCCTGCACGGCCAGCGCGAAACCTTCGCCTACGACGCCGCTGCCAACCTGCTGGATGGCCCGCAAGCGGGTGCCGGGTTGGTGGTGCATAACAAGCTGCTGACGTATCAGGACAAGCGTTATCGCTACGACGCGTTTGGGCGGATGGTCGAGAAGCGCAGTGCCAAGCGTGGCGTGCAGCGGTTTGCGTATGACGCTGAAAGCCGGCTGGTTGAAGTGCGCAGTCAGAAAGATGGACGGGAGACAGTCGTGAAAATGACTTATGACCCGCTCGGCCGCCGCACCGCCAAAACTGAACATGACAGCCAAGGTTACCCCTTAGGCGAAAGCCGTTTTGACTGGGAAGGTATGCGTCTGCTGCAGGAACATCGGCATAGCCAGACCAGCCTCTACATCTATGAAGAAGATAGCTATGCGCCGCTGGCGCGTGTGGATGGGGCGAACAAGCATCAAAGTGTGCGCTATTACCATAACGATCTGAACGGGTTGCCGGAGCAATTGACCGAAACTGACGGGGTAACCGTGTGGCAGGCGCGGTATCAGGTTTGGGGAAATACAGTTCAAGAGGTCCGTGAAGCGTACTTTATCGAAGAACAGAATTTACGGTTTCAGGGGCAGTACCTGGACCGGGAGATTGGGCTGCACTACAACACGTTTCGGTTTTATGATCCGGATGTGGGACGGTTTACGACGCCAGACCCAATTGGGTTGGCGGGTGGCGATAACCTCTACCAATACGCCCCTAATACGTCCGGATGGATTGACCCGCTGGGCCTGCTCAAAGAAGGCGAGGTTGCTGGTTATGGCGCCAAGGCCCATAAGAATGACGGACTGGAAGCACACGAAATTGTCCGCAATAAATTCCTAGAAGAAAAAGGTATAGCCAAGGGCCGGCGCTACAAGGGCAATCCATCCATCGCGCTGTCGCCCGAGCATCATGACATGGTGCATGCCGAGGAAAATCGTTTGCGGCGCGCTCGAGGGATGGGGCCCAACCAGATGCTCAAACGTGGGAAGCTGGAGATTCGTATCATGTCCCAAGCCATACACAACTCGCTGGTCAAAACCGGCATCATCACACAACAGCAGGCCAGAACGGCGAGGCGGTCTGCCACGTCATTTGCCAAACGAAAAGGTTGTTTCTAAAGGATCAAGGGCTATGGGCATCAATCAAATCATTCTCTCAGAGCAAGACCATAACCTTGGGCAAATTGGCGGAGGAGCTTGGCTGACAGACCTTGCTCTGTGGCCTAAGGATCCGAAAACCGGTCAACTGATGCTACCGGTGATGATGATGACCCCAGCGTTCCTGGGCGTCTCATTTATTCCCGCCGGAATGGCGCTGACAGTGTTCGTTTGCGTTGAGCGAAATGACGAAACCTACACACGTTCTTCGGTACGTCAGCTGACCGTCCATCAACAAAGCGAGATGGACAAGCTTAAACTTGGCCTTAGCTGCGTTCTGCTTCACACGCTGGCAACCTGTGAACTCACACCTACCACGTTGGTTGACCCGATTCCGCGGACGTACATTGCCCAGCAGCCGCTGACTCCCGAACAAATGGAAGAAGAATTGGAGGACTTGGAGTGTGGCGCGGGTATTAGCAAGGTTTTAGGGCGCCCGGCGTGGTTGCAAGACCCTTTGTATGAAAGTCCTCGTTACTATTTTTTAGCTCAGCTAATCGACGCTGACATCGCAAAAATAAGCCCTAGCCACGAAGGAATATTCGGTGGAGGTATCGGCTACATTTTTGCCGATAATCGAGCGAAAAAGATGAAAGAGGGAGATACGGGTGGTTACTTCCTCGTTCAATTCACTTGAGGATGAGTGAGACAGATTGATTTGAATTAACCAGCTAAGTAAATCCGGCCCTTATCCGAGAAGCCACCCGCGTCCATCATCCACCGGCAGGAACGCGATGCGGTCGATCACTTCATGGCCGTCACCTTCACATACCCTGGGTTTCGCCTGCGCACCCAGGGCCAGCTCAGCACCCGAAGCAAATACGACGCCGCCGCCAACCTGCTGGATGGCCCGCAAGCGGGTGCCGGGTTGGTGGTGCATAACAAGCTGCTGACGTATGAGGACAAGCGTTATCGCTACGACGCGTTTGGGCGGATGGTCGAGAAGCGCAGTGCCAAGCGTGGTGTGCAGCGGTTTGCGTATGACGCGGAAAGCCGGTTGGTTGAAGTGCGCAATGAAAGCGGTAGCGTGGTCAGGATGGCGTATGACCCGCTGGGGCGGCGGGTTGAAAAAACCGAGCATGGCAGCGATGGGTATCCGTTGGGGGAAACCCGGTTCATGTGGGATGGGCTGCGGTTGTTGCAGGAGCACAAGCACAGTCAAACCAGTCTTTATGTGTATGAAGACGACGGCGGCTATCAACTGTTGGCCCGCGTCGACGGTGACGGCCCACTGCAGAAAATTCGTTACTACCACAACGACCTGAACGGGTTGCCGGAGCAACTGACCGAAGCTGACGGACACAGCGTCTGGCAAGCGACTTATCGGGTGTGGGGCAACACGCTGGAAGAGGTGCGCGAGCCTTATTACATCGAGGAGCAAAATCTACGGTTTCAGGGGCAGTATCTGGACCGCGAGACGGGGCTGCATTTCAATACGTTCAGGTTTTATGATCCGGATGTGGGGCGGTTTACCACTCCCGACCCGGTGGGGTTGGAGGGAGGTTTCAACCTCTACCAATACTCACCGAACCCCCTTACATGGATCGATCCATGGGGGCTGAAGACCTGCTATCACAAGAGAACGAAGAGTGAGATCAAAAAAATACGCGCCAACTTCGACAAAAAAGGTGGTGCCAAAGAGAAGTACATGAAAAAAATGGCCAAAGACCCCAAATCACTTCAGAAATATGGTCCGGCCGGGGTAGATAGAATGAAAAAAGGCCAAGTTCCCGAGGGCTTTGACGTGCATCATAAAAAGCCAATATTCAGGGGTGGCAATAACCGCCAGAGCAACCTTGAACTCATGGACAAGTCCTACCACAAAGCTAATAGCAAAGCCCTGCATTGGTATCCTGAAGGGGAAAATCCATATGGACTCAATTAATAACGCCCGATGCCAGCTCTGCAAAGAGACATTTGAGCTGGACGCGAAGCAACAACAATTCATTGCACCGCTCCTTGCAAAAGGCCAGCGTTTTATCATGATTGAGTGCCCTTCCTGCGGTTCTTCAACGCAATACGTGAAGGCTGAGCAACCCCCAATCACAGCACCGCAGCCTGCCAATTATCGGTGCCCGATTAGCCAATGCGCCGGCTGGGTTGATCTGATTGATGAGCAATCCCCGCCCTTTTGGGGCTGTGGCGAGTGCGGCAGTGTTTGGTATGAAGGAAAAAACCTACAAAAAGAAATTACAGCAATCATGAACTTGTATCCGTATAGAGCCAGCAGCTACAAGCAATTAAATGGAGAATGGATTCCCGGGAATTTAAACTCAGAACCTGCGAACTACGAAGAGCTCGTCGCAAAAGAACCGCCAGACGGGCATGACGAGTTAGTTCGGGGATAAACGTGACGACGCCAAGATGCATTGAAAGCTGTGATTACACAGCCCAACAAAAATGGGCACCCAACCCAGTCGGCGTGCCCATTTTCTTACCAACCCGCCTCCCTTCAGACGGTCCTGCTCTTACGGGTTGACGCTGTCTTTGAGCGACTTGCCCGGCTTGAACGCAACGGTGTTGCTCGCCTTGATCTTCACAGGCTCACCGGTTTGCGGGTTTTTGCCGGTGCGGGCGCCGCGGTGGCGTTGCAGGAAGGTGCCGAAGCCAACCAGTGTGACGCTGTCCTTGCGGTGCAGGGCGCCGGTGATTTCTTCGAGAACGGCGTTGAGGACGCGGTTGGCCTGTTCTTTGGTGAGATCCGCTTTTTCAGCGATGGCGGCTGCGAGTTCTGGTTTACGCATAAGTGAAGCCTCTTTGACGGTTTTTTGTTGTTATGTCCGTGCTGCTCTCTTATGGAGCAACGCCCAAGGCGCCGCAGGCTCTACTCTGCGGCAGACGGGAGTGAGGATGGCATGCCCTCGCACGCTCCGCCAGTCTCGCGGCGACCTTTCTAGAGCGAAAAACAGGGTTATTCCGACAGAACGACCGGTATTTACGCCAGCAACGGCGGAAGTTCTTTGTTCAAGGCCAGTTTTTCCATAACCGCACTGCCGGTCAGCGCGTAACCCAGCAGGCGGCCGCTGGCGTCGCGGCACAAGGCCTTGATGTCGGCGCCCTGCCCTTCGACGCTCCACACACCTTCGGTGCCGCGTGGCGGGGGCGAGACTACCAGCGGGCAGATCGGGGTTTTCACCGTGATCGGCATCGGCCCATAGCTGACCGCCGTAGCGTTGCCAGCCAGGGTCTGGGCCAGGGCGCGGGCGCAGCTCATCAGTGGCATCACGTAGAGCAGGTTGAGGCCGTCAACCTCGGCGCAGTCGCCCAGGGCGTAGATGTTGGCGTGGGAGGTCTTGAGGTGGCGGTCCACCATGATTCCACGGTTGATTTGCAGGCCGGCAGCGGCGGCAAGGTCGATGCGCGGGCGCAGGCCGATGGCCGAGACCACCAGGTCGCAGTGGATGACCTCACCGTCCGACAGGTGCGCTTCCAGGCCGTCAGCGCTACGCTGCAGGCGGTTGAGCACCGGGCCCAGGTGGAAACGCGCACCAAGGCCTTCCAGGCCGGCTTGCACTGCTGCAGCGGCGGCGGGATGCAGCAGGGTCGGCATGACCTGCTCGCACGGCGCCACCAGGTCGATTTCGTAACCGCCGAGGATCAGGTCGTTGGCGAACTCGCAGCCGATCAGGCCGGCGCCCAGCACCAGCACGCGGCGCTTGCCGGCGGCAGCGGCGCGAAAGCGGGCGTAGTCTTCGAGGTCGTTGATCGGGAAAATCAGCTCAGCCGCATCACCTTCAACCGGAACGCGCACAGTTTCTGCGCCCCACGCCAGGATCAGGTCGCGGTAGGCCACCGCTTCCTCGCCGATCCACAGGCGCTTGTGGCCTGGGTCGATGCCGCTGATGCGCGTGTGGGTGCGCACTTCGGCCTTGAGTTGCTCGGCCATGGCACCCGGTTCAGCCATGCTCAGGCCATCGGCTTCCTTGTTCTTGCCAAAGCCGGTGGAGAGCATGGGCTTGGAGTAGGAGCGCCCATCATCCGCGGTGATCAGCAGCAATGGGGTCTCGCTGTCGAGCTTGCGAAACTCCCGGGCCACGTTGTAACCGGCCAATCCTGTGCCGATGATCACGACAGGTGCGTTCATTCCTTTCTCCTTGTAGTACGTTTCTTAAACTCAGTGCTTAAATTCGAGGCATTAACCGATTTCGATCATTTCGAAATCCATTTTGCCCACGCCGCAGTCCGGGCACAGCCAATCTTCAGGGACGTCCTGCCACTGCGTGCCCGGTGCGATACCGTCATCCGGCCAGCCGTCTTTTTCGTCATAGATCAGGCCGCAGACTACACATTGCCACTTCTTCATTACTTGCTTCCTCAGGGTCCAGGCATCTTGGCCGACGGTCGATAGACCTACGTTGCCGTGCGGCTCAGGGCGTTTTGTACTGATCGGGGCCGGCAGATGCAAGCACGATCGACGCATGGGGCCGGTTCAGCAAGGCAAAAGCCCAGGACGCCATGGTAAGCTCGCCGCCTCTTTTGCTGCCAATACTGACTCACCGTGCCGCACTCAATCGCCCTTCCCGATGCTTGCCAATGGCTGACCCAGAGCCTTCTGAGCCCTTTGCCCGCGCCTTTGACCCTCGATTGGCTGTTCGACGAAGGCTCGCTGACGCGCCGGCTCACGCGGCTGTCCAACGATGGGTTCAGCGTCACGCCGCTGTTCGAAGGCTGGCAGCCGTTGCGCGAGGATGAATGTGCGGCGCTGGGCCTGGCCCCGGCCACTGTCGGTTGGGTGCGCGAGGTGTATCTGCGCGGGCATGGCCAGCCGTGGGTGTTCGCCCGCAGCGTGGCGGCGCGCAGTGCCCTGCAGGGCGACGGGTTGCATATGGACGCGTTGGGCAGCCGTTCGTTGGGCGAGTTGCTGTTTTGCGATCACGCCTTCACCCGCCAGCCCATCGAGGTGTGCCATTACCCACGGCAATGGCTGCCGAGCGCGGACCAGGCCGACGGCTTGTGGGGGCGCCGCTCACGCTTTGATCGCGGGCCGCTGAGTGTGCTGGTGGCGGAAATTTTCCTGCCGAGCTTCTGGCACGCGTTGCATGACCATCCGGAGAACTGCTGATGTATCAACGCCTGCTTAAATCCTTGAACCGCCTGAACCCCAGGGCCTGGGATTTCATTCAGTTGACCCGCATGGACAAGCCCATCGGCATCTACCTGCTGCTATGGCCAACGCTGTGGGCGCTGTGGATCGCCGGCAAGGGCTCGCCGTCCTTGATCAATATCGTGATTTTTGTACTGGGTGTGGTGCTGACCCGCGCCGGGGGCTGCGTGATCAATGACTGGGCAGACCGCAAGGTCGACGGCCATGTGAAACGCACCGAGCAACGCCCGCTGGTAAGCGGCAAGATCAGCGCCAAAGAGGCACTGGTGTTTTTCGCCGTGTTGATGGGCGTCAGTTTCATGCTGGTGCTGCTGACCAACGCCACCACCATCCTGCTGTCCCTCGGCGGTTTGGCGCTGGCGGCGAGCTACCCGTTCATGAAGCGCTATACCTATTACCCGCAAGTGGTGTTGGGCGCGGCGTTTTCGTGGGGCATGCCAATGGCGTTCACCGCCGAGACGGGCCACCTGCCTGCCACTGCGTGGCTGCTGTACATCGCCAATTTGCTGTGGACGGTGGGTTACGACACGTATTACGCGATGACCGACCGCGACGATGACTTGAAGATCGGGGTGAAATCCACGGCCATTCTGTTTGGCGATGCCGACCGCGTGATCATCCTCACCCTGCAAGGCCTGTCACTGGCCTGCCTGTTGCTGGCGGGCGCGCAGTTCGAGCTGGGAGGCTGGTTCCACCTTGGATTGCTGGCGGCGGCGGGCTGTTTTGCCTGGGAGTTCTGGTACACCCGCGACAAAGACCGCATGAAATGCTTCAAGGCGTTTTTGCACAACCACTGGGCCGGGTTGGCGATTTTTGTCGGGATCGTGGCGGATTACGGGTTTCGATGAGGGGCCAGGCCCCTCATCGCCAGCGGGTTTAACTAAGGCTTGGCGACCTTCCAGGCGCCGTCCATTTTGCCTTCACCGGTCATGTCACCGGCCTTCTTGTCCATGACGAAGGTGTAGAGCGGTTTGCCGCTGTAGGCCCACTGGCTCTTTTGATCGTCACGGGTGATGACGGTCCATTTGCCCATCGGCTTGTCGGTGGATTCGGCCATCAACGGCGGCCAGTTGGTGGCGCACTTGTCGTTGCACATGGACTTGTCACCAGAATCCTTGGCGAAGGTGTAGAGCGTCATACCCTTGTGATCCACCAACATGCCGTCTTTGGTCATCGCAGGCTCGGCCGCAAACGCCAGTGTCGGCAGCGTCAACGCCGCCGTTACCAGCAGGGCTTTCCAGGAAAAAGTACTGTAAGTCATCGGAACCTTCCTTTTGTGGTTGTCAGGATTCGGACCCGAAGGGTAGTCCAGAGTGCCAAGAATTGCCCAAGCGACTAAATTACTGTCACACGACTGCAATAATTCCGTTATCTAATGCGGCGCAAGACAGTTAAATGACAAGAGGATTTAGGCATGGTTGGCAGGAGCATTCTGATCGTTGACGACGAAGCGCCCATTCGCGAGATGATCGCCGTTGCGTTGGAAATGGCCGGCTATGACTGCCTGGAGGCGGAGAACTCCCAGCAGGCCCACGCCATCATTGTCGACCGCAAGCCGGACCTGATCCTGCTCGACTGGATGCTGCCCGGCACATCCGGTATCGAACTGGCCCGCCGCCTCAAGCGTGACGAGCTGACCGGGGATATCCCGATCATCATGCTCACCGCCAAGGGTGAAGAGGACAACAAGATCCAGGGCCTGGAAGTTGGCGCTGATGACTACATCACCAAGCCATTTTCCCCACGTGAACTGGTCGCCCGTCTGAAAGCTGTATTGCGCCGCGCCGGCCCTACCGATGGCGAAGCGCCGATCGAAGTCGACGGCCTGATTCTGGACCCGATCAGCCACCGCGTGACCATCGACGGCAAGCCGGCCGAGATGGGCCCGACCGAATATCGCCTGCTGCAATTTTTCATGACCCACCAGGAGCGCGCCTACACCCGTGGCCAATTGCTCGACCAGGTGTGGGGCGGCAATGTGTACGTGGAAGAGCGCACCGTGGACGTGCATATCCGCCGCCTGCGCAAAGCCTTGGGCGATGCCTACGAGAATCTGGTACAAACCGTGCGCGGCACCGGCTACCGCTTTTCCACCAAAGGCTGAGCCAGCCCTTCCCTTCCTTAACAGCTGACAAGGACGCATGTTTAAGTGAACCAGAACTGGCATGGCACCCTGATCCGCCACATGCTGCTGTTGATCACCGGCTGCCTGGTGGTAGGCCTGGTCAGCGGCTATTACGGCTGGAGCCTGGCCGTCGGTATCGGCCTGTATCTGGGCTGGACGCTCAAACAGCTGCTCCGCCTGCATGAATGGCTGCGCCAACACAAACCCGATGAAGCACCACCCGATGGCTACGGCCTGTGGGGCGAGGTGTTCGACAGCATCTACCACCTGCAACGCCGCGACCAACGGGTACGCGGGCGCCTGCAAGCGGTGATCGACCGTGTGCAGGAGTCCACCGCCGCGCTCAAAGACGCGGTAATCATGCTCGACAGCGACGGCAACCTGGAATGGTGGAACCGCGCCGCCGAGACCCTGCTGGGCCTCAAGACGCCTCAGGACAGTGGCCAGCCGGTGACCAACCTGGTGCGCCACCCGCGCTTCAAAGAGTATTTCGAGCAGGAAAACTACGAAGAAGCCCTGGAAATCCCTTCGCCCACCAACGACCGTGTGCGTATCCAGCTGTACCTGACCCGCTACGGCAACAACGAACACCTGATGCTGGTGCGCGACGTCACCCGCATCCACCAGTTGGAACAAATGCGCAAAGACTTCGTCGCCAATGTGTCCCATGAGCTGCGCACGCCGCTGACGGTGATCTGTGGCTACCTGGAGACGCTGCTGGACAACGTCGACGAGATCAACCCGCGCTGGAGCCGAGCCCTGCAACAGATGCAACAGCAAGGTTCACGCATGCAGACACTGCTCAACGACCTGCTGTTGCTGGCCAAGCTTGAGGCCACCGACTACCCGTCGGATAACCATCCGGTGGCGGTGCAAAGCCTGTTGCAGACCATCAAGAACGACGCCCAGGCGCTTTCCGGTGAACGCGGGCAGCAGATCAGTCTGGAAGCCGACCCGCTGGTTTTGCTCAAAGGCAGTGAGGGCGAGTTGCGCAGCGCTTTTTCCAACCTGGTGTTCAACGCCGTGAAGTACACCCAGGACAAGGGCAATATCCGCATCCGCTGGTGGGCCGACGAGCACGGCGCACACCTGAGCGTGCAGGATTCCGGTATCGGCATCGACGCCAAGCACCTGCCCCGCCTGACCGAGCGCTTCTACCGCGTCGACTCCAGCCGCAACTCCAACACCGGCGGCACCGGGCTGGGCCTGGCCATCGTCAAACACGTGCTGCTGCGCCACCGTGCACGGCTGGAAATCAGCAGCGTGCTGGGCCATGGCAGCACCTTTACCTGCCACTTTCCGCCAGCGCAGGTGACCCGCTCGCGGGTGATCGACACCGAGGAATAACCCGAAAACGACGCTGAACTAAGTGTGGGAGCGGGCTTGCTCGCGAAGGCAGCAGGTCAGCTATGAATGTGTTGGCTGACCCACCGCCTTCGCGAACAAGCCCGCTCCCACATTGGACATGCCGCGTGTGGACGTATGTATTCCAGGCCCCGCCCGGCAGCGGGCACTAGGCAAGCGCCCCGCCAGCCGCTACATTGGCCGACTTGCGGCTGCTTTTCAGGCCCTCCTGTCATCCCTCATTGAACACACGGAACCTGCAAAACCCCATCATGGACCCTTCCCCTGGTATCACCCTCGCCACACTCTTCGCCGACTTCGGCATGATTCTTTTTGCACTGATCCTGGTACTGCTCAACGGTTTCTTCGTTGCGGCGGAATTTGCCATGGTCAAATTGCGCGCCACTCGGGTCGAGGCCATCGCCCACAAAAACGGCTGGCGCGGGCAGATCCTGCGCACCGTGCACAGCCAGCTCGACGCCTATCTGTCGGCCTGCCAGCTGGGTATCACCCTCGCCTCCCTGGGCCTGGGCTGGGTCGGTGAGCCGGCCTTTGCGCACATCCTCGAGCCGTTGCTGGGCGCCGTGGGCGTGCAATCGCCTGAGGTGATCAAGGGCGTGTCGTTCTTTGCCGCCTTCTTCGTGATTTCTTACCTGCACATCGTGGTCGGTGAATTGGCACCCAAATCCTGGGCGATTCGCAAACCCGAGTTGCTGTCGCTGTGGACGGCAGTGCCGTTGTACCTGTTCTACTGGGCGATGTACCCGGCGATCTACCTGCTCAACGCCAGCGCCAACGCCATCTTGCGTATCGCCGGCCAAGGCGAGCCTGGCCCACACCATGAGCACCATTACAGCCGCGAAGAACTCAAGCTGATCCTGCACTCAAGCCGTGGCCAGGACCCGAGCGATCAGGGCATGCGCGTGCTCGCCTCTGCGGTGGAAATGGGCGAACTGGAAGTGGTGGACTGGGCCAACTCCCGGGAAGACCTGGTGACCCTGGACTTCAACGCCCCGCTCAAGGAAATCCTGGCGCTGTTCCGCCGTCACAAATTCAGTCGCTACCCGGTGTACGACGCGGTGCGCAACGAGTTCGTCGGCCTGCTGCACATCAAGGACCTGCTGCTGGAACTGGCGGCCCTGGACCACATCCCCGAGTCGTTCAACCTGGCCGAGCTGACCCGCCCGCTGGAGCGCGTGTCGCGGCACATGCCGTTGTCGCAGTTGCTGGAGCAGTTCCGCAAAGGCGGCGCGCACTTCGCCCTGGTGGAAGAAGCCGATGGCAAGATCATCGGCTACCTGACCATGGAAGATGTGCTGGAAGTGTTGGTCGGCGATATCCAGGACGAACACCGCAAGGCCGAGCGCGGCATCCTCGCCTACCAGCCGGGCAAACTGCTGGTGCGTGGCGATACGCCGCTGTTCAAGGTGGAACGCCTGCTGGGCGTCGACCTGGACCACATCGAAGCCGAAACCCTGGCCGGTTTGATCTACGACACCCTCAAGCGGGTGCCGGAAGAAGAAGAAGTGCTGGAAGTTGAAGGCTTGCGCATCATCATCAAGAAGATGAAAGGGCCGAAGATCGTGTTGGCCAAGGTGCTGTTGCTCGATTGAGCAACAACACCTTCGGCTAAACACTGAAGATCAAAATGTGGGAGCGGGCTTGCTCGCGAAAGCAGGGTGTCAGTCATCGAAGATGTTGACTGATACACCGCCTTCGCGAGCAAGCCCGCTCCCACATTGGTTATGGGGCGCGGTGTAGATCACGCACCCGGCACAAAATGCTTCTGCGCCGTGCCGCGCGCGATCAGGCGGGAGATGTAGTCGAGCTTCTGCGCATCCTGGTCGATAAACCGGAAGGTCAGTTGCAGCCAGTCGCTGTCCGGCCTCGGCTCGTAGGCGACGATCGCGTGCAGGTAGCCGTTGAGGCGTGCGACTTCGGCGTTGTCGCCTTGCTCAAGGTCCAGTACCGCGCTTTCCAGCACCTGAGGCAGCACTTCACCGCGACGCACCACCAGCAGCGCCTCCTTGATGCTCAGCGCCTTGATCACACATTGCTGGGTGCCGCTGGACAGGCGCAGTTGGCCCTGGCCACGCCCACCTGCCGGCGAAGCAGCCGGAGCCGCCTGCACCGGCTGGCTGTTAAGCAGGCCTTTGCTCGGCGCCGCCACAGGAGCAGCTTTGACCGCTTCAGGCTTGCCGCCAGTCAAGGCGCTCAGGGAGTCGTTGCCAAAGGCCGAGTTCATCTTGGTCGGCGCGCTGGCGACCAGCGCGTCGAGGCGGCCGATCTTGTGCAGGGCCTGTTTGACCTTGTTCAGCAACTGCTCGTTGGTGAACGGCTTGCTGACATAGCCGGAAACCCCGGCCTGAATCGCCTGGACCACGTTTTCCTTGTCGCCACGGCTGGTCACCATCACGAAGGGCATGGCCTTCAAATGGGCTTGCTCACGGCACCAGGTCAGCAGCTCAAGACCGGACATCTCGGGCATTTCCCAGTCGCACAGCACCAGGTCGAAGGTCTCGCGCATCAGGATGGTTTGCGCCTTTTTGCCGTTCACCGCATCTTCAATCTTGATCCCGGGGAAGTAGTTGCGCAGGCACTTCTTCACCAGGTCGCGGATAAACGAGGCGTCATCCACCACCAACACACTGACTTTACTCATCGACCCTTCATCCTATAAAAACTTCGGCACACAAAACGCCTGACTGATGGCATTTTGCCAAAACTCGCTGGTCGCAGAAGGACTATATTGCTCCTGCTGCGCAAAATATTCAGATACCGCAAACGAAAACGCCCGACCAAAGGCCGGGCGTTAATTTCTCGGGCAACCTTACTTATCGTCAGATTCGCCCGGAACATTAGGGATTTGATCGGCCGTGCCTTCAACTTCGGCTTTCATGCGCTTGAGCCCCATGTGCCGTACGTCGGTACCGCGCACCAGGTAAATCACCAGTTCCGAGATATTGCGCGCGTGGTCGCCGATCCGCTCCAGAGAGCGTAGCACCCAAATAATGTTCAAGACCCGCGAGATAGAGCGCGGGTCTTCCATCATGTAGGTGGCCAGCTCGCGCAGTGCAGTCTTGTATTCGCGGTCGATGGTCTTGTCGTACTGCGCCACCGACAACGCCAGCTCGGCGTCGAAACGGGCAAAGGCGTCGAGAGCGTCGCGCACCATGTTACGCACCTGGTCACCGATATGGCGCACTTCCACATAACCGCGCGGTGCTTCGCCTTCTTCGCACAGCTGGATGGCGCGGCGGGCGATTTTGGTGGCTTCGTCGCCAATACGCTCCAGGTCGATTACCGACTTGGAGATGCTGATGATCAAACGCAAGTCAGACGCCGCCGGTTGGCGACGCGCCAGAATGCGCAGGCATTCTTCGTCGATATTGCGTTCCATCTGGTTGATCTGGTCATCAATCTCGCGCACTTGCTGGGCCAGGCCAGAGTCGGCCTCGATCAGCGCAGTGACGGCATCGTTGACTTGCTTCTCCACCAGCCCGCCCATCGCCAGGAGGTGGCTGCGCACTTCCTCAAGCTCGGCGTTGAACTGCGCGGAGATGTGATGGGTAAGGCCTTCTTTGCTAATCATGTTGGCGTCCTTGGAACGTCCGGTAAGGTGCGGAGAACCGCAGCATTCAGTGCAATCAGAACCACCGCATACTAGCCGTAGCGACCGGTGATGTAGTCTTCGGTCTGCTTCTTCGCCGGATTGGTGAACAGGGTATCGGTGTCGCCGAACTCCACCAGTTTGCCCATGTACATGAACGCGGTGTAGTCGGAAACCCGCGCCGCCTGTTGCATGTTGTGGGTCACGATGACGATGGTGAACTTAGACTTGAGCTCGTAGATCAGCTCTTCGACTTTCAGTGTCGAGATCGGGTCAAGTGCCGAGCACGGTTCGTCGAGCAGCAAGACTTCCGGTTCCACGGCGATGGTACGCGCGATCACCAGACGCTGCTGCTGGCCGCCGGACAGGCCGAGTGCCGAATCGTGCAGGCGGTCTTTGACCTCTTCCCACAGCGCCGCGCCTTTCAGGGCCCACTCCACCGCTTCGTCGAGGATGCGTTTTTTGTTGATGCCCTGGATACGCAGGCCGTAGACCACGTTTTCGTAGATGGTCTTGGGGAACGGGTTCGGCTTCTGGAACACCATGCCCACACGACGGCGCAGCTCGGCCACGTCCTCGCCCTTGCGGTAGATGTTGCTGCCGTAGAGGTTGATTGCACCTTCTACGCGGCAACCGTCCACCAGGTCATTCATGCGGTTGAACGTGCGCAGCAGCGTGGACTTGCCGCAGCCGGACGGGCCGATAAAGGCGGTCACGCGCTGCTTGGGAATGTTCATGCTGACATCGAACAGCGCCTGCTTTTCACCGTAGTACAGGCTCAAGCCCGGTACTTCGATGGCCACGGTTTCCTGGGCCAGGCTCAGGCTCTGCTTGTCGCGACCCAGGGCCGACATGTTGATGCCGTGGGTAGGGGTTTCATGTTGCATGGGATGCTCCCTGTGCTACCAATTCGTTGTGTTGGACCGCCGGGGCGGTCTACTCAAAAATCTGTGTGTTACGCGGTCCATGTGGGAGCGGGCTTGCTCGCGAAAGCGGTGGGTCAGCCAGCACATGTGTTTCTGATACACCGCATTCGCGAGCAAGCCCGCTCCCACATTTAGTCCGCGTTCAATTCAGATCAGCTGTCCAGCGCCTTGTATTTTTCGCGCAGGTGGTTACGAATCCACACCGCCGACAGGTTGAGCGTGGCGATCACCAGCACCAGCAGCAAGGCGGTGGCGTATACCAGCGGTCGTGCGGCTTCGACGTTGGGGCTCTGGAAGCCGACGTCATAAATATGGAAGCCCAAGTGCATGATTTTCTGGTCCAGGTGCAGGTACGGGTAGTTGCCATCCAGCGGCAGCGACGGTGCCAGTTTCACCACACCGACCAGCATCAGCGGCGCCACTTCACCGGCGGCACGGGCCACGGCGAGGATCATGCCGGTCATCATCGCCGGGCTGGCCATTGGCAGCACGATCTTCCACAGCGTTTCCGCCTTGGTCGCGCCCAGTGCCAACGAACCTTCACGCACCGTGCGAGGAATCCGCGCCAGGCCTTCTTCGGTCGCGACAATCACCACCGGCACCGCCAGCAACGCCAGGGTCAGCGAAGCCCACAACAGGCCAGGCGTACCGAAGGTCGGCGCCGGCAGAGCTTCAGCGAAGAACAAACGGTCGACCGAGCCACCCAGCACATACACAAAGAAGCCCAGGCCGAACACGCCGTAGACGATGGCCGGTACGCCGGCCAAGTTGTTCACGGCGATACGGATAATGCGGGTCAGGGCGTTCTGCTTGGCGTATTCACGCAGGTACACCGCCGCCAGCACCCCGAACGGGGTCACGATCATCGCCATGATCAGGGTCATCATCACCGTGCCGAAAATCGCCGGGAAGATCCCGCCTTCGGTGTTGGCTTCCCGTGGGTCGTCGCTGAGGAATTCCCAGACCTTGCTGAAGTAGAAGCTGACCTTGGTCAGCGTGCCCATGGCGTTCGGCTGGTAGGCATGCACCACTTTGCCGATGCCGATTTCGACTTCTTTGCCGTTGCCGTCGCGAGCGGTCAGGCTGTCGCGGTTGAACTGGGCGTGCAAGTCGGCCAGGCGCGCTTCGACGTCCTTGTAGCGGTTGTTCAGTTCGGCGCGGCCCGAATCCATGTCCGCTTGGGCGGTAGCATCGAGCTTACCTTCCAGCTCCAGCTTGCGACCGTGCAGACGGATGCGCTCCAACCCGGCGTTGATCGCGCCGATATCGGTTTTTTCCAGGCTCTTGAGCTGGGCAGCCAACTTGTTCACGCGGTCGACGCGGGCTTGCAGCTCCGGCCACGCAGCCTCGCCTTCGGCGATCACCTTGCCATCCTGCTTAACGTTGACCAGCGTGCCGTAGAAGTTGCCCCACTCACGGCGCTCGATGGTCATCAGATTGGCAGGCTTGGTCTGGTCCTTGAGCCACTCGCCGACGATCCAGGTGAAGTCGTTGCCGTTCAAGTCACGGTTGCCGACCTTGATCAGCTCGCGGGTCATGAATTCCGGGCCTTGGTCCGGTACCGGCAGGCCAGCGCTTTTCAGGCGCTCGCGGGGTACTTCTTCCTTCTGCACCACTTCGCCGATGACGATATGGTTTTCCTGGCCCGGCACGGTGTAGTTGGCCTGGATCAGGTCAGCCGGCCAGAAGTGGCCCAAACCGCGCACGGCAATCACAGCCAGCAAACCAATGGTCATGATGACCGCGATGGACACCGCGCCACCGCTGATCCAGACGCCGGGGGCGCCGCTCTTGAACCATCCATTCAGGGAGTTCTGTTTCACAGACTTCTACCTTTCTTAAAGCGACGAGTATTTCTTGCGCAGACGCTGACGAATCAGCTCGGCGAGGGTGTTCATGATGAAAGTGAACAGCAGCAGCACCAGCGCCGAGAGGAACAGCACGCGGTAGTGACTACCACCGACTTCCGACTCAGGCATTTCCACTGCAACGTTGGCCGCCAGGGTGCGCAGGCCTTCGAACAGGTTCATCTCCATCACCGGGGTGTTACCGGTGGCCATCAGCACGATCATGGTCTCGCCGACGGCGCGCCCCATACCGATCATCAGCGCCGAGAAAATCCCCGGGCTGGCGGTCAGGATGACCACGCGCGTCATGGTCTGCCATGGCGTGGCGCCCAAGGCCAGGGAGCCCAGGGTCAGGCCGCGCGGCACGCTGAACACGGCGTCTTCGGCGATGGAGTAGATGTTCGGGATGACCGCAAAGCCCATGGCCAAACCGACGACCAGGGCGTTGCGCTGGTCGTAGGTGATACCCAGGTCATGGGAGATCCACATGCGCATGTCGCCGCCGAAGAACCATGTTTCCAGGTACGGGCTCATGTACAGCGAGAGCCAGCCCACAAACAGGATCACCGGAATCAGAATGGCGCTTTCCCAACCGTCGGGCACACGCAGGCGGATCGACTCAGGCAGGCGGCTGAAGATAAAACCGGCGACCAGGATACCAATCGGCAACAGCATCAGCAGGCTGAAGATCCCCGGCAGATGCCCTTCCACATACGGCGCCAGGAACAGGCCGGCGAAGAAGCCGAGGATCACCGTCGGCATCGCTTCCATCAGTTCGATCACCGGCTTGACCTTGCGGCGCAGGCTCGGGGCCATGAAGTAAGCGGTGTAGATCGCAGCGGCGACAGCCAGTGGCGCGGCCAGCAGCATGGCGTAGAACGCGGCTTTCAGCGTACCGAAGGTCAGCGGCGCCAGGCTCATCTTAGGTTCGAAGTCGGTGTTGGCGGCCGTCGATTGCCAGACGTATTTAGGCTCGTCGTAGTTCTCGTACCAGACCTTGCTCCACAGCGCGCTCCAGGACACTTCCGGGTGCGGGTTGTCCAGCAGCAGCGGTTGCAGCTTGCCACCGGCTTCGACGATCACACGGTTGGCACGTGGCGACATGCCGAACACGCCTTGGCCATCGACCACCGGGTCGACCAACAGGGTGCGGTGCGCGGTGCTGTGGAACACGCCGAACTTGCCGGACGCATCGAGCGCCGTGAAGCCTTTGCGACGTTCTTCAGCGGTGATTTCCACAATCGGCGTAGTGCCCATCTGGAAAGTACGGATCTGCTTCAGACGCTGTTCGCCATCCGGGTCGCGCGCCATGAACCACTGCGCCAGGCCACCCTTGGAGTTGCCGACGATCAGCGAGATACCGCCCACCAGCTGGGTGCTGGCGGTGATTTCGGCGTCGCCGTCTTCGAGCAGTTTGTAGCGCCCGTTGAGGCTCTTGTCGCGCAGGCTGAACACATCCGCCAGGGCGCGACCGTTGATCACATACAGCCACTGCTGGCGTGGGTCGATGAAGATCGCCTTCACCGGCTCGGTCATTTGCGGCAGCTCGATACGCTTCTGCTCGCTGGTGACTTCGCCCGTCATCATGTTTTCTTCACGGCTCAGGGCCAGCACGTTCAAGTGCGAACCGGCCGAACCGGCGACCACCAGCGACGAGTCGGTGGCATTGAGGGCGACGTGCTCCAATGGACGACCGGCATCATCGAGCACGATGGGCGTTTCGCCGTAAGGGTATTCAACCGCAGGCGTAATGGTTTTCTTGCCGTCCGGGTAGGACACCTTATAGGTGTGGCGGAACACCAGGGATTGGCCATTCGACAAACCGAGGATCACCAGCGGGCTGCCCGGCTGGTCTTCACCAATCGAAGCAACACTTGTGCCTGCCGGAAGCGGCAAGTCGACACGCTTGAGCTCGGCACCCGTGTCCACATTAAAGAACAGCGCCTGGCCCTTGTCGGAAACCCGCATGGCGACCTGGTTCTGTTCTTCGAGGGAGATCATCAGCGGCTTGCCGGCGTCCTGAATCCAGGCGGGCGTCAGCGCGTCTTCCTTGGTCAGCGAAGCACCTTGGAACAACGGCGCAACGACATAAGCGAGGAAGAAGAAAATCAGCGTGATAGCGCCGAGGACGGCGAGGCCGCCGATCAACACGTACCAACGGGTCAGGCGATCTTTAAGCGCGCGAATACGGCGCTTGCGTTGCAGCTCAGGCGTATTGAAATCAATGCGCTTGGGGGGAGAAGTCGTCGTCATGGTGGAATTGGCCAGATCATTCATGCGCACACCCTAGCGATCCTGTATGACAGAAAGATGACAATGCAGTGACGCAAGAAATCCGCCGCGGAGCAGAGCTGGCAGCGGACTAAAAAATAAGAGGTGTAGACGGTGAGTGGTGGAGCGGGTTTGCCCGCTCCCACAGAACAACATGCGTCTACACCAGGTCTTGCAGGCTTAGTTGCCTTCTTTCAAACCCAGGTCAGCCAGGGCCTTGGCGGCAACTTTGGCTGGCAGTGGGATGTAGCCGTCTTTGACGACCACTTCCTGGCCCTGTTTGGACAGAACCAGTTTCACGAACTCAGCTTCCAGCGGGGCCAGAGGCTTGTTCGGGGCTTTGTTGACGTACACGTAGAGGAAACGCGACAGCGGGTATTTGCCGTTCAGGGCGTTTTCTTCGCTGTCTTCGATGAAGTCAGTGCTGCCTTTCTTGGCCAGGGCCACAGTCTTCACGCTTGCAGTCTTGTAGCCGATGCCCGAATAACCGATGCCGTTCAGCGAGGAGCTGATCGACTGCACGACCGAAGCCGAGCCTGGTTGTTCGTTCACGTTTGGCTTGTAGTCGCCTTTGCACAGGGCTTCTTCTTTGAAGTAGCCGTAGGTGCCGGATACCGAGTTACGACCGAACAGTTGCACCGGCTTGTTGGCCAGGTCGCCGGTCACACCCAGGTCGCCCCAGGTTTTCACGTCGGCTTTAGCACCGCACAGACGAGTAGACGAGAAGATCGCGTCGACTTGTTCCATGGTCAGGTGCTGGATTGGGTTGTCCTTGTGCACGAACACGGCCAGGGCATCCACAGCCACCGGGATAGCGGTTGGCTTGTAGCCGTACTTCTGCTCGAAGGCCGCCAGTTCGGTGTCCTTCATTTTGCGGCTCATCGGGCCCAGGTTAGAGGTGCCTTCAGTCAGCGCAGGAGGTGCAGTGGCGGAGCCGGCAGCCTGAATCTGAATGTTGACGTTCGGGTATTCCTTTTTGTAGGACTCAGCCCACAGGGTCATCAGGTTAGCCAGGGTGTCGGAACCAACGCTGGACAAGTTGCCCGAGACACCGGTGGTCTTGGCGTAAGCCGGAATTGCCGGGTCAACACCAGCGGCCACCGCGTGGGCGGTCGCAACGCCAGCAGCGACAAAAGTCATTGCCGCCATCAAACGCTTCAGTTTCATGCCTTGCTCCTAGCAGATAGGGATAGTTGGATCGGGGCCAAGTATCGGTAGGCCGTGTGAACACTCTATGTCTGCAATGTGACAATTAGATGAAAGGCCAGCATTTATGAAAAACCTGACAGGAAGGGCAAAGGTCAATAAATTCGGGGCTTGCGAGGAGGTTGAAGCGCTTGAAGCGGTGTTTCAGAAATACTCTGTAATCTATGAACGTTCCTACGCAGCTGCGTAGGAACGCCCCTCAAATGGCGGCTTACCGCCCACGCTTCCACAGGTACCCACCCACCAACGTCCCCATGACACACAGCACGGCGACATAGTAAGCAGGGCCCATTGGGCTTTCCTTCATCAGCAGCGACACCGCCAACGGCGTCAAACCACCAAATACGGCGTAGGCGACGTTGTAGGAAAACGACAAGCCGCTGAAGCGCACGACGGGTGGGAAGGCTTTCACCATCACGTAAGGCACCACGCCGATCACACCGACAAACAGGCCCGTCAGGGTGTACAGCGGGAAGAGCCAGTTCGGGTGATCGATCAGGCTGTGGTACAGCGTCCACGACGTCGCCAACAGCAACAAGCAGCCAATAACCAGCACACGGCCGGCGCCAAAGCGGTCGGCCAGGGCGCCGGAGGCGATGCAGCCCAGGCTGAGGGTGACGATGGCCAGGCTATTGGCTTGCAGCGCAATGGTCGGGCTGAAGTGATAGACGGTTTGCAGCACCGTCGGGGTCATCAGGATGACCACGACAACACCGGCCGACAGCAACCAGGTCAGCAACATCGACAGCACGATGGCGCCACGGTGGTCGCGTAATACGGCGCGCAGGGGCAGCTCGGCAGCCAGGGTTTTGCGTTGCTGCATTTCGGCGAAGATCGGCGTTTCATGCAACCAGCGGCGCAGGTAAACCGAGAGCAGGCCGAACACGCCACCCAGCAGGAACGGGATTCGCCAGGCGTAATCCGACACTTGCTCCGGGCTATAAAGGCTGTTGATGGCGGTAGCCACCAGCGAGCCAAGCAGGATGCCGGCGGTGAGGCCGCTGGTCAGGGTGCCGCAGGCGTAGCCGATATGGCGCGGCGGTACGTGTTCGGAGACGAACACCCAGGCGCCGGGTACTTCGCCGCCAATCGCCGCGCCCTGGATAACGCGCATCAACAGAAGCAGGAGTGGCGCCCACAGGCCGATCTGCGCATAGGTCGGCAGCAGGCCCATGATCAAGGTCGGCACGGCCATCATGAAGATGCTCAAGGTGAACATCTTCTTGCGACCCAGCAAGTCGCCGAAGTGCGCCATGATGATGCCGCCCAACGGCCGCGCCAGGTAGCCGGCGGCGAAGATGCCGAAGGTCTGCATCATGCGCAGCCATTCCGGCATGTCCACAGGGAAAAACAGTTTTCCGACCACGGTGGCGAAAAACACAAAGATGATGAAGTCGTAAAACTCCAGCGCCCCGCCCAAGGCAGACAGTGACAGGGTTTTGTAGTCGTTGCGGGTCAGCGGGCGCGACGGTTGCGCACTGCTTGCGGGCACGGAGGACATGGCAAGGCTTCTCTTATAGTAGTGACGGCAAGCCCGGGACTTGCGGCGGGTCTGGCAAGATAGCAAATCGCTTGAAAAAGCACAGCGCCCACCGAATAACAGTTTAAAGGCGTGCGTTATTCCTCGTTCCTGCGCTTTATTTGCCACCAGAAGCACAGTTACGCGAAAAAGCCGCATTACAGCCGCGATTTGCCGACCAAATGAGTGCCGGGAGGTCGTCGTGGCGCCAGGGTCTCGATATACTCGGCCCGTGCAAGCGCCAAACCCGCTGTCTTGACGGGCTGCTGTGCCAAAACGTCGTTGGGTGCCATCCAGCCGATTTGGCAGAGTTTCCCTTTAGTACGCCTTATGAGAAACGTATCGAGCGGTGTATGTTGGTGCTGAAACGTTTTTCCGGAAGACGGCTATCCACTTGAAATACCCATGAAGCGTCACGGGTCAGAGGCACCCTCGGCATGATCGAACTCGAACAAGAAGATCCTATCCCGCAAGGCGATCTCGCTCTGCAAATCACCGCCCTGCCGCGTGAAACCAACGGTTTTGGCGATATTTTCGGCGGCTGGCTGGTCGCGCAGATGGACTTGGCCGGCACGGCCATGGCCAGCAAGGTCGCCGGCGGCCGCGTGGCCACCGTGGCCATTGATCGCATGGCATTCCTGGTACCGGTGGCAGTGGGCGCGCAATTGTCCTTCTATACCCAGGCCCTGGAAATCGGCCGCAGTTCGATCCAGATGATGGTCGAAGTCTGGAGCGATGACCCGCTGTCCAGCGAATGGCGCAAGGTCACCGAGGCGGTGTTTGTGTTCGTCGCCATCGATGGCAGCGGCCGCACGCGTTCGGTGCCGTCACGCGCACGTTAAACCTCGCTGGGTTTTGACGGTCAATTGCCCCATTGCCTGCCATCAAGAGTGCTTTGTATGCCTACGCCCCACGTTGAAACCGTGAAAGTCGACGAGCTGGACTGCTGGCGCATCCGTCACAACGGCGCCGAACTGCAGGTGGCCCAACAGGGCGCGCATATCTTCAGTTACCAGCGCCAGGGCGAGCAGCCGTTGATCTGGCCGAACCCCGAGGCGGTGTTCAAACAAGGCAAAGGCATCCGTACCGGCGTGCCGGTGTGCTGGCCGTGGTTCGGTGTGTTCGACCGCAACCCGCACAGCGTAAAAGCGATGCGCCAGAGCGATCAACCTGCCGGCGCCCACGGTTTTGTACGGACCGCGCGCTGGGAATTGGCCGGGACCACGATTGAAGGCGATGCATTGCGCGTCGACCTGGTATTGCCGGTGCCTGCGGGCGGTTTTCCTGGCTGGCCCCATCAGGTCGACCTGAAGCTGAGCCTGCTGCTCGACGATCAACTGCATATCCACCTGACCAGCCACAACCGTGGCACCGATACGGTAAGCCTTAGCCAGGCGCTGCACACCTATTTCGCCGTGAGCGACGTGCGCAACGTACAGGTCGAAGGCTTGGATGGGCTGGCGTATATCGATACCGCCGACGGCTGGAGCAACAAACAGCAATCCGGTTTGCTGCACTTCACGGCCGAGACCGACCGTATCTACCTCAATACCCCGGCGCAGTTGAACATTGTCGATAAAGACTGGCAGCGCCGCCTCCAGTTGACCAGCCGGGGCTCGAACTCGACGGTGATCTGGAACCCCTGGACCGAGCGCGCCAAGGCGTTCGACGACATGGCCGATGATGGCTGGCAGGGCATGTTGTGCATCGAGACGGCAAATGTGCTGGATGATGTGGTGAGCCTGGCGCCGGGTGAAAGCCATACTTTGGGCGTGAGCATCACCCGTATCGCCCTGTAGTAAACGCTGATCAAAATGTGGGAGCGGGCTTGCTCGCGAATGCGGTGGACCAGTCAACGTTATATTGACTGACACTACGCCTTCGCGAGCAAGCCCGCTCCCACATTGGGTTCTGCGTCATGATCTAGAGATCGGACTCTTTCACCACCCGCACCTTCCCCGCATCCAGCGCATACGCCGCATCCGCCAAATCGTTATTGACCTTCTCCACCTTCAACGTGCCCGTGACCCACAGCGGCGTGTAGATATCATCCAGCTTCAACCCCTTGGGATAACGCACCAGCACCAACTGGTTAGGGGGCGGTGGCGGCACATGGATGCAGGCGCCTGGGTAAGGCACCAGGAAGAACAGCGTGCTGCGGCCTTTGGCATCGGTTTCCAACGGCACCGGGTAGCCGCCGATACGGATATTCTTGCCGTTCATGGCGGCCACGGTCTTGGTCGAATACATCACCGCCGGCAAGCCCTTGCTCTGCTTCAGGCCACCTTTGTCAGTGAACGTGCCTTGGGCTTCGGGGGAGTTGTGGTCGATCTCGGGCATGGCTTCGAGGGCTTTCTGATCCGACAGCGGCATCAGGTCGAGCCAATCGGTTTCCGGCAGTTCACCGGCGTGCGCCAGGCCTGAGCCCAACAGGAGGAGTGTGAATAAAAGACGGCGCATGAAAAAACTCGGCAAGTTCAGATGCCGAGCATTCTAGCCCTCTGCGCCTGCGCAGCGCAGAGGGCTTTGTCGCTTAATTACTTTTTACGCAGCAGACCGTAAATCACCAGCAACACGATGGCGCCGATCAGCGCACCGATAAAGCCTGCGCCTTGACCCGCCTGGTAGATGCCCAGGGCCTGACCACCGTAAGTGGCGGCCAGGGAACCTGCGATACCCAACAGGATGGTCATGATCCAGCCCATGCTGTCGTCGCCAGGCTTGAGGAAACGCGCGAGCAGACCGACGATCAGGCCGATAAAAATGGTTCCGATGATACCCATGGCATTTCCCTCTGAATTGAATGTGAGTCATGCCAAAGCCTAGTCAGGCTTTGCCATCCTGCAATCAGAGAGACGGCGGCAACCAATGGTTCCCGCCGACCCCCGGGTTATTGCTCGGCGATCAGCGCTTCGACCTTGAGGATCTGCCCTTGCAGGGTCGCGCGGTCCTTGCAGCGCAGGTTGGCGTGGCCGACCTTGCGCCCGGCCTTGAAGGCCTTGCCGTAGTGATGCAGGTGGCAGTCGTCGATGGCGATGACTTTTTCCACTGGCGGTACAACACCGATGAAGTTGAGCATGGCGCTCTCACCGACCTTGGCCGTGGAGCCCAACGGCAAGCCAGCCACCGCCCGCAGGTGGTTTTCGAACTGGCTGCACTCGGCGCCTTCGGTGGTCCAGTGCCCGGAGTTGTGCACACGCGGGGCGATTTCGTTGGCCTTGAGGCCACCGTCGACTTCAAAGAACTCGAACGCCATCACGCCGACGTAATCCAGTTGCTTAAGTACGCGGCTGGAATAGTCTTCGGCCAGAGCCTGCAACGGATGGTCGGTGCTGGCCACGGACAGCTTGAGGATTCCGCTATCGTGGGTGTTGTGCACCAACGGGTAGAAGCGGGTTTCGCCATCACGCGCACGCACGGCGATCAGGGAGACTTCACCGGTGAACGGCACGAAGCCTTCCAGCAGGCAGGCGACGCTGCCCAGCTCGGCGAAGGTGCCGACCACATCGGCAGCCGTGCGCAGGACTTTCTGGCCCTTGCCGTCGTAACCCAGGGTGCGGGTTTTAAGCACAGCCGGCAGGCCGATGCTGGCGACGGCGGCGTCCAGGTCCGCTTGGGACTGGATGTCGGCAAACGCCGGCGTCGGGATGCCCAAATCCTTGAACATGCTCTTCTCGAACCAGCGGTCACGCGCGATGCGCAAGGCTTCGGCGCTCGGGTACACCGGTACGAACTGCGACAGGAAGGCCACGGTTTCGGCCGGGACGCTTTCGAACTCGAAGGTCACCAGGTCAACTTCGTCAGCCAGTTGGCGCAGGTGATCCGGGTCGCTGTAGTCAGCCCGCAGGTGCTCGCCGAGGGCCGCGGCGCAAGCGTCGGGCGCCGGGTCCAGGAAAGCGAAGTTCATCCCCAGCGGGGTTCCCGCCAAGGCCAGCATGCGGCCCAATTGGCCGCCACCGATTACACCGATCTTCATCGTCAATAACCTCAGGCGATGCGTGGGTCTGGATTGTCCAGCACGCTGTCTGTCTGCTCAGCACGGAATTTTTTCAGCACCGCATGGAACTGCGGGTGCTTGGCGCCCAGGATGCTGGCGGACAGCAACGCAGCATTGATCGCGCCGGCCTTGCCGATTGCCAGGGTGGCCACCGGAATACCGGCGGGCATCTGCACGATGGACAACAGCGAATCCACGCCCGAGAGCATCGACGACTGCACCGGCACACCGAGCACCGGCAGGTGGGTCTTGGCCGCACACATGCCTGGCAGGTGCGCCGCACCGCCGGCACCGGCGATGATCACCTCGATGCCACGGGATTCTGCTTCATCGGCATACTGGAACAGCAAATCCGGGGTGCGGTGGGCAGAGACCACTTTCACTTCATACGGAATGCCGAGTTTTTCCAGCATATCGGCGGTGTGGCTAAGGGTGGACCAATCGGACTTGGAGCCCATGATCACGCCAACCAATGCACTCATCGTCGTGCCTCTTCTCTCTGGGCGCCCACAGGCGCGTCAAAAAACAACAAGCCACGCGGGAAATCCGGCGTGGCTTGGTGTACGAATTAAGGCCGGTTAGACCGGCCGAAGGCCGCGCAGTATACCGTAATAATCCAGATAAACAGCCCCTTGGAAGACCGCCCGTCACAGGCCTGACCAATCGCACAAACTGACTTAAAAGTCAGGCCGGCGCTGACGACGCTCCGAATGTGCTCGAAAGATCGAACAGCGTTCTTGAGCAACAATTTGTAGGAAATAAACACTTGAACACACATGTTAACAAGTAAGCGTTTTACATGCCCGGCGTGATTGATTTATTAAATAAGCCTTTGAGTCGATAGAGAGCGCTAGTCATGCAATCCATTCACAGATCACCCTTTGACTTCTGGCAAGTTGCAAAAGTTAACAGCCCTGTACTTGCCAGCACTGAAAAAAAACCTGTTGAAATACAAGTTATCTTGCATGAGAGCATCAGGCTTACTCAGTCGCAGGAAGACCGAATGCAAAAAAACTTCAACCTGATCCAGTCTGAATTTAAAAAATATGCTGGGCGCGAGGTCAAGTTCAACGTCGATCATTACTCACATCTGCGTGGCTTCAGCAAAGGCGGCGACAAGCTCAGCGACCTGAACTCACAGGTCGACTATTTGAAGCGCCAACAGAAGCAACACGCTACCGACAACTCGGAAGAACTCAAAAAATACTTGTTTATAACGCCAAAAAGTGAAGACGGTCACCCTGGATCAGGCGCTCCGGGCTTGGACGCCGGCATTGCTGCATTGAATGACGACAGGGGAATTGCCCACGCCGTAGGGCTTATGTTCGGCGCCAAACCAAGCGACGCCGAAGTTAACTATCATTTCCCTTGGTGGTATGAAACTGTCATGAACGATAGTAGTGTTTCAACAATGCACGCAAACGATTACCGCTTCAGCGATAAGAACCGAACAAACATCCGCACCTATCTAAGCAAGTTCAGCTGACACACCAGATGTACATCAGACGTCGGCGTCGGCGACTTCACCTGCTCATCCAGAAGTCGCCCCCGCAGCACCACCTTCAAGTTTACGCCACAACAACCGCACGTTCGCCTTGCGCACCAACGCGCAGCGATACAGGCGAATTTCCAACGGCACGTGCCATTGCGGCCCGCCGCACACCACCAGCTCACCGCGCGCCAGTTCGGCCCGCACGCTCAGTTGCGGCACCCAGGCAATGCCGAGGCCTTCCAGCGCCATGCTCTTGAGGCTATCGGCCATGGCGGTTTCGTACACCGTGGTAAAACGCAGTGCGCGCTGGCGCAGCAACAGGTTCACCGAGCGCCCGAGAAATGCGCCGGCGCTGTAGGCCAGCAGCGGCACACTGCCCTCGCCTTCCAGGTCGAACAACGGCTTGCCCTCGGCATCGGCGGCGCACACCGGGAGCATTTCGGTATTGCCCAGGTGCAGCGACGGGAAGATCTCCGGATCCATCTGCATGGCGGCATCCGGGTCGTAGAACGCCAGCATCAAATCGCAGCCGCCTTCACGCAGGGCGTGCACGGCGTCACCGACGTTGGTGGCGACCAGTCGCGTGGCGATGTTCAGGCCTTCGTTGCGCAGTTGCGCGATCCAGCGTGGGAAGAAGCCCAATGCCAGGGAATGCGCCGCCGCCACTTGCATGACTTCGCCCTGCCCGCCTTCCAGGTGATGCAAATGGCGCAGCACTTCACCGAGTTGCTCGACCACCGTGCGCGCAGTCACCAGGAACAACTGCCCCGCCGCCGTTAATTCGACTGGCGTGCGCGAGCGGTTGACCAAGGTCAAGCCCAGCGCAGCTTCCAGGCTGCGAATACGACGGCTGAACGCCGGCTGGGTAACAAAGCGTCGCTCTGCCGCCTGGGAAAAGCTGCGGGTGGCCGCCAAGGCGCTGAAGTCTTCCAGCCATTTGCTCTCAAGGTTCATCACTTCCTCCCACGGGTATGCACCATTTTGGCACACACGCCCGCCATGATAGCTGGGTCACACCTTCATTATGCCGTTTGTGCATAGGCCAGTGTTTAACAGCATTGGCCCAAAAACTCCCACAAGCCTAGCATTCACAGCGTTCCGGCCTGTTCCGGGTCCATATCGAGATGATTTCCGTCATGTCCTCCGCTGCATCATTCCGCACAGAAAAAGACCTGCTTGGCGTACTTGAAGTACCTGCTCAAGCGTACTACGGCATCCAGACCCTGCGAGCGGTGAATAACTTCCGCCTCTCGGGCGTTCCGATTTCGCATTACCCGAAATTGGTGGTCGGCCTGGCAATGGTCAAGCAAGCAGCCGCTGACGCCAACCGCGAGTTGGGCCAGCTCAGCGAAGCCAAGCACGCTGCCATCAGCGAAGCCTGTGCCCGCCTGATCCGCGGCGATTTCCACGAAGAATTCGTGGTGGACATGATTCAAGGCGGCGCCGGCACTTCAACAAACATGAATGCCAACGAAGTCATCGCCAACATCGCGTTGGAGGCCATGGGCCACAACAAGGGCGAATATCAGTACCTGCACCCTAACAACGACGTGAACATGGCGCAGTCGACCAACGACGCCTACCCGACCGCGATCCGCTTGGGTCTGCTGCTGGGCCATGATGCACTGCTGGCCAGCCTCGACAGCCTGATCCAGGCGTTCGCCGCCAAGGGCGTCGAGTTCAGCCACGTGCTGAAAATGGGCCGCACCCAATTGCAAGACGCCGTGCCGATGACCCTCGGCCAGGAATTCCGCGCCTTCGCCACCACCCTCGGTGAAGACCTGGCCCGCCTGAAAACCCTGGCGCCTGAGCTGTTGACCGAAGTGAACCTGGGCGGCACCGCGATCGGCACCGGCATCAACGCCGACCCGCGCTACCAGGCCCTGGCCGTGCAGCGCCTGGCCCTGATCAGCGGCCAGCCGCTGGTACCGGCTGCCGACTTGATCGAAGCCACCTCCGACATGGGCGCCTTCGTGCTGTTCTCCGGCATGCTCAAGCGTACCGCAGTGAAACTGTCGAAGATCTGCAACGACCTGCGCCTGTTGTCCAGCGGCCCACGCACCGGCATCAACGAGATCAACCTGCCGGCACGCCAGCCAGGCAGCTCGATCATGCCCGGCAAGGTCAACCCGGTGATCCCGGAAGCTGTTAACCAGGTGGCGTTCCAAGTCATCGGTAACGACCTGGCCCTGACCATGGCGGCCGAAGGCGGCCAACTGCAGTTGAACGTGATGGAGCCGCTGATCGCGTTCAAGATCTTCGACTCGATCCGCCTGCTGCAACGCGCCATGGACATGCTGCGTGAGCACTGCATCGTCGGCATCACCGCCAACGAAGCACGCTGCCGCGAGCTGGTGGAGCACTCCATCGGCCTGGTCACCGCGCTGAACCCGTACATCGGCTATGAAAACGCCACCCGCATTGCGCGCATCGCCCTTGAAAGCGGTCGCGGTGTGCTGGAACTGGTGCGCGAAGAAGGCTTGCTCGACGACGCCATGCTCGACGACATCCTGCGCCCCGAAAACATGATTGCCCCACGTTTGGTCCCGCTGAAGGCCTAACGTTTGTTGCACTGCTCACCAGGATGAGGGACTAGACACCTCTCACCTTTTGAGGGCCTGAAGGCTCGTTCTTCAGGCCCTTTTTTTTGCCTCAAGGTTGTGAAATGACGCCCATAAAAAATCCAATAACGCCCTACAAACCCTCCTTGCCTGCAATAGCTTGGCTGAAACCTTTAATCGCCCCGTGCAGACGGATCACGCTCGCCTAGGTATAGTGCCGCCCCTCTTCGCGTCTGCGGCCGTCGGTAACGAGGCCCGGATACAACGCGAAAGCGCATGAATAACAACACCCGCAAAAGGATTGGGGCGAAGCGTCGTGCACTGCCTGGTGCCGAGCGACGCGTCGGACCGTCCTGCGTTTGCCATTAGAAAAATCAGCGAGGAACACTCCATGCTCGAAGTCATCAACGACTTCCTCTCAGGGAAAGTACTGATCGTGCTCATTGTCGGGCTCGGCGGTTATTTCACGATCCGCTCGCGTTTCGTTCAATTGCGTCACTTTTTCCACATGTTCTCGGTGTTTAAAGACAGCCTGAAGAGCAGCGCCGGCCAACTCAGCTCGTTCCAGGCGCTGATGCTCAGCCTGGCCGGCCGCGTCGGTGCCGGTAACATCGCCGGTGTCGGCATTGCCGTCACCCTGGGTGGCCCGGGTGCCGTGTTCTGGATGTGGGTCACCGCGCTGGTGGGCATGTCTTCGAGCTTCATCGAATGCTCCCTCGGCCAGCTGTATAAGCGCACCGACGCTGAAGGCACCTACCGTGGTGGCCCGGCCTACTACATCCAGCACGGCCTGCATAAGCGCTGGCTGGGTATGGTCATGGCGTTCCTGTTGCTGGTGACCTTCGGTTTCGCCTTCAACGGCCTGCAAGCCCACGCCGTGACCCACTCGCTGAACAATGCTTTTGGCCTCGACACCACCTACACCGGCCTCGCGCTGGCGGTATTGCTGGGCCTGGTGTTCATCGGCGGGATCAAGCGTATCGCCTCGATCGCCGACCTGCTGGTGCCGGTCAAGACCCTGGTCTACATCGCCGTGACCCTCTACGTGATCGTGCTGCAATTCGACCACGTGCCGGCCATGCTCGCGACCATCGTCAAGAGCGCTTTCGGTCTCGACCAAGCCTTCGGTGGCCTGGTGGGCAGCGCAATCATCATGGGTGTGAAACGCGGCGTGTTCGCCAACGAAGCCGGTTTGGGCAGTGCGCCTAACGTGGCCGCCGTGGCCTCGGTCGAACACCCGATCGCACAAGGCGTGGTACAGGCATTCAGCGTGTTCCTCGATACCTTCGTGATCTGCACCTGCACCGCGTTGCTGATCCTGCTCTCCGGTTTCTACACCCCAGGCTTTGAAGGCGACGGCATTGCCCTGACCCAGAACTCCCTGGCAGCCGTGGTCGGCGACTGGGGCCGCATGTTCATCTCGGTGGCCCTGGCGTTGTTCGTGTTCACCTCGATCATGTACAACTACTACCTCGGCGAGAGCAACCTGCGCTTCCTGGTCGGCAACAACCGCAAGGTGCTGATGGGCTACCGTGCGCTGGTGCTGGTGCTGATTTTCTGGGGTTCCATCGAGAACCTGAGCACCGTGTTCGCCTTCGCCGACATCACCATGACCCTGCTGGCGTTCGTCAACCTGTTCGCCCTGGCGTTCCTGTTCAAGATCGCCATGCGCATCCTGAATGACTACGATGGCCAGCGTGCGGCAGGCATCAAGACGCCAGTGTTCGATTCCAGCAAGTTCCCTGACCTGGACCTGGACCGCAAAGCGTGGCCGGCAAACCCGGCGACGCCTGAGCCTGGCGCTCAAGCATCGGCTGAACTGAACGCTCAAGCGCAACGCTGAGCGTAGAAAGCCTAGATAGATGACACGCCGCCCGGCCTTGGGCATGCTCTGGGCCCGGCGGCGTTTTTCGTTCAGGAGAATTCTCGATGTCCAAAGCTAACAACATCATGGTGCTCTACACCGGCGGTACCATCGGCATGCAGGCCAGCGCCAACGGCCTGGCCCCGGCTTCCGGTTTCGAAGCACGTATGCGCGAACAGCTTGCCGACCTGCCAGTGCCTGTTTGGCGCTTCCGGGAAATGGCGCCGCTGATCGACAGCGCCAACATGACCCCCGCCTACTGGCAGCGCCTGCGCACCGCTGTGATTGAAGCCGTGGACGACGGCTGCGACGCCGTGCTGATCCTGCACGGCACCGACACCCTGGCCTACAGCGCGGCGGCGATGAGTTTCCAACTGCTCGGCCTGCCGGCGCCGGTTGTGTTCACCGGTTCCATGCTGCCTGCCGGCGTGCCCGACAGCGATGCCTGGGAAAACGTCAGCGGCGCCCTGCTGGCATTGGGCGAAGGCCTTGCACCAGGTGTGCAGCTGTACTTCCACGGCGCACTGATGGCACCGACCCGATGCGCGAAGATTCGCAGCTTTGGTCGCCATCCATTTGCCGCCTTGCAGCGCAATGGCGGCGTAGCCAAGGCCGATGCACTGCCGTCCGCCCTGGATTACCGCCAACCCAAAGCGCTGGCCAACGTCGGCGTGCTGCCGCTGGTGCCGGGTATCGCCGCCGCGCAACTGGACGCACTGATCGACAGCGGCATTCAGGCGTTGGTGCTGGAATGCTTCGGCAGCGGCACCGGGCCGAGCGATAACCCGGCGTTCCTCGCCAGCCTCAAGCGCGCGCAGGCCCTGGGCGTGGTCGTGGTGGCGATCACCCAATGCCATGAAGGTGGCGTGGAACTCGACGTCTACGAGGCCGGCAGCCGTCTGCGCGGTGTGGGCGTGCTGTCCGGTGGCGGCATGACCCGCGAAGCGGTGTTCGGCAAGCTGCAGGTGCTGCTGGGTGCCGGGCTGGCGACCAACGAGGTACGCCGCCTGGTGGAACTGGACCTGTGCGGCGAACTGAGCTGACCGGCATGTAACTTGCTCCACTTCCAGCCATCCCCTGGCTGGAAGTTCCCATGCTGCACTCCCACCTCACCACCCTCAATGCCGTTTCCCTGGTGCTCAGCACGTTCAAGGCCGAAGGCTTGCCCTTTGAAGCGCTGCTCGCCGGCAGTGGCATCTGTGCGGCGGACTTGAGCCGCGCCGATACGCGCATCACCACCAATCAGGAAATGCGCGTCTGCGCCAACGCCGTGGCCCTGCGCCGGGATGTGGGCCTGGAGTTGGGCCGCCGGATGCATGTCTCGGCCTACGGCATGCTCGGTTACGCCTTGCTCACCAGTGCCACCTTCGGTGACGCTTTGCGCCTGGCGTTGCGTTATCCGGCGCTGCTGGGAACACTTTTCGAGCTCAGCCTTGAAGAAGACGCTGAGCGTATCTGGTTCACCGCCAGCGACTACCGGGAAACCCCGAGCCTTGCGATGTTCAACGTTGAACTGTGCCTGGCGTCGCTGAAGGTCATCTGCGAAGACTTGCTCGGCCAACCACTGCCGCTGCTCGCCGCGCGCTTTGAGCACAGCGCACCGGATTATCAGGCGCGCTACAGCGAGTGCTTTGCCTGCTCGCTGCAGTTTGAAACCACCACCAACGCGTTTGCCTTCGACAAACGCTGGTTGGACCAGCCTTTGCCTCTGGCCGACGCGATCACTCACCAGGCCATGGCCGAGCGTTGCCGCAAACAGAACCTGGAATTCACCGGTCGCCAGGCCTGGCTTGGCAGAATCCGCCAACTGCTTGCCAACCAACTCAGCGCGGCGCCCGGGATTGAAGGCCTGGCCGAACAGATGAACTGCTCGGCCCGTACCCTGCGTCGACACCTGCATGATCTGGGCTGCAGCTACCAGGAGCTGCTCGACGAGTTGCGCTTTGAGCGAGCCAAGCAATGGCTGGCCGACGATGAACTGCCCATCTACCGGATCGCCGAGCAACTCGGCTTCAGCGAAACCGCCAGTTTTCGGCATGCCTTCGTGCGCTGGAGCGGCGTGGCGCCCAGCCAGTTCCGGCCCTGATGCCAGTTGAAGGCGCATGGCCGCGCCATTTCGGGGCGAATTGAGGACAGACAATTTGGCCAGATTTATCCCCTTTTGGCCGCTCCTGCCGTTCTCTTAAAACCCGCCCGCCGCAAGACTGCATCCACCGATACAGCCTGCGGAGAACAATAAATGCTGACGATCTACTCGGACGATCACCACCTGCATCACGGCCGTTGCGAATTGATGGACGGGCGACTGATGCCCTGCTTCGAAATGCCATCGCGCGCCGACCATGTGTTGCAACGGGTCAAGGACCGCGACCTGGGCCCGGTTCAGGCGCCGCAGGACTTTGGCCTGGCACCACTGCAACGCATTCACAGCCGCGACTACCTCGACTTCTTCAAGGGTGCCTGGGCGCGCTGGACCGAGTTCGGCCAGGACGGCGACTTGCTGCCCTACACCTGGCCTGCCCGCACCCTGCGCCGGGTACTGCCTGCCAGCCTGCACGGCCAACTGGGTTATTACAGTTTTGACGGTGGCGCACCGATTACCGCCGGCACGTGGCAAGCCGCCTACAGCGCCGCGCAAGTCGCCCTGACGGCGCAGCAGGCAATCGCACAAGGTGCAAACGCCGCCTTTGCCCTGTGTCGCCCGCCGGGGCATCACGCCGCCAGCGATTTGATGGGCGGGTATTGCTACCTCAACAACGCGGCCATTGCCGCTCAGGCATTCCTCGACCAAGGCCACAAAAAGGTCGCGATTCTCGACGTGGATTACCACCACGGCAACGGCACGCAGTCGATTTTTTATGCCCGCAGTGACGTGCTCTTCACCTCGATCCATGGGCACCCGGAAGCGGAGTTTCCGTTTTTCCTGGGGTATGCCGACGAACGGGGAGAAGACGCCGGCGCAGGCTTCAATTTCAACTACTCATTGCCGGCAGGTTCCGGCTGGGATCGCTGGAGCGCAGCACTCGAAGAAGCCTGCACCGAGATTGCGCGCTATGGCGCCGACATCATCGTCGTTTCCCTGGGTGTGGATACGTTCAAAGACGACCCGATTTCGCAATTCAAACTCGACAGCCCGGACTACCTGGCGATGGGCGCACGCATCGCCCGCTTGGGCAAACCCACGCTGTTTGTGATGGAAGGCGGCTACGCCGTGGAAGAAATCGGCATCAACGCCGTCAACGTGCTCGAAGGTTTTGAGGAGTCCGCCCAATGAACATGCTCAAGTCACTCGTCCTCTGCGCAGCCGTTCTTGGCGGCGCGGCCCACGCCGAAGAGAAACCCCTCAAGGTCTACAACTGGTTCGACTACATCACCCCCAAGGCGCTCGAAGACTTCAAGGCACAGCACCCGCAGGTCAAGCTGGTGTACGACATCTTCGACACCAACGAAGCCCTTGAGGCCAAGTTGCTCACCGGCAACTCGGGCTATGACGTGGTGGTGCCGTCCAACGTGTTCCTGGCCAAGCAGATCGAAGCCGGCGTGTTCCAGGCGCTGGACCGAAGCCAGTTGCCCAACTGGAACCACCTCGACCCCAAGCTGATGAAGCTGATCGAAGCCAACGACCCCGGCAATAAATTCGCCGTGCCCTACATGTACGGCACCATCCTGATCGGCTTCAACCCGGCCAAGGTCAAAGCGGTGTTGGGCGACAATGCGCCGGTGGACAGTTGGGACCTGATCTTCAAGGAAGAGAACATCAGCAAACTCAAACAATGCGGGGTCGCCCTGTTGGATTCGCCCTCGGAAATTCTGCCGCTGGCCTTGCAACATTTGGGCCTGGACCCCAACAGCAGCAACCCCAAGGATTACGTCAAAGCGGAGGCGCTGTTGATGAAAATCCGCCCCTACATCACCTACTTTCACTCGTCCAAATACATGGCCGATATCGCCAACGGCGACATTTGTGTGGCCGTGGGTTATTCCGGTAGCTTTTCCCAGGCCGCCAACCGCGCCAAAGAGGCCAAAAATGGCGTGACCGTGGACATGCGCCTGCCCAAAGAAGGCGCGCCGATCTGGTTCGACATGCTCGCCATCCCCAAGGGCGCGCAAAACCCGCAGGACGCCTACACCTTCATCAACTACCTGCTGCAACCTCAGGTGATTGCGCCGATCAGTGATTTTGTCGGCTACCCCAACCCGAACAAGGACGCTACCGAGCAGGTCGACCCGGCGATTCGCAATAATCCCAACCTGTACCCGACCGAGGCGGCGATGGCCACGCTTTACACGCTCAAGCCCCTGGACAGCAAAGTCGAGCGCGCCAGGACAAGGGCCTGGACCAAGATCAAATCCGGGATGTGAGGCGGCGCCAGGCGCGGGTATAGCGGTAGGCTCAGGTAAGACCGCCTACTTGGCTGGCCGAGCCTGGCCTTCCAGCAACAGCTGGTCACCTACGGGCACCAGAACAACGACAGCGGCCCTCATTGTTTGGCGTAACGGCTGCACCTCGACGTATCTACCGCTCCAGCCGCAACGCCGCTCGCTACCTTGCCCATTCCTGAAGCCCGCCCGGGCCATCGAATGCAAAGGAGCAGCACATGCCCAATGACATCGCTGATAACCACCGCCCACCCAGTACCTATGAACTGCTCACCCAATTGACCACCGGCCCTACCACCCGGGAAGTCGCCGCCGCCACACTACATTCGGCACTCAAAGAGTTGTACCCCTCGCTGAATATCGACCCCGATCTGGCCGTGGTGGTCAGCCCTCAATGGGAGGTGGTCGGTAACGCCGTCGAGCGTGCACCGGCCATTATCGAATCGCTCGCCTCGGTGCTGGCTCATCAGGCATTGTCCGGCGACAGAGTGACCTACATCGACGGCCAACACTTCCTCACATTGCAACCGAACGCTGCGGCGCCTGTACACCTCGCGGTGAAAATCGATGCCATCGCACGTCTGATCAACGAGTTATCCGATCTGCTGTTCACCGCCTTCCAGGAACAGCAGCTGGACTTCTGGAACGGGTCCAACGGTGCCACCGGCTCCCGCTGGCAGTCCCTTTCCCACTCTCTGAGAAAGGTGTGGAACATCAGCGAAGAGCAAGACCTGGGTGAACACGAATGTGCCATGGCTCGCACGGTTTTCCAGGAACCCGACCGGGCCAAGCGTTCACTGAAAGACCCTTACAAAAGCCATGCTTACATGGTTGATATAGATACTCTTCAGGACGGCCAGTCCACCCACACCAGCTTCCTGGACATCACCGTATTGGTAGGTGAGCACGAGAAGCGCCAGATAGTACTGACGCACTCGCTGGTGAGCGGATATGAGGTGTTCGAGTCCCTGACCCAGTTCGGCGACTCGCTGGCTGCCCGGCTGCCTGCGCCCGAGCGAGACACCACCTTACAATGGCGCTTGTATGAGCCCGACGGCAACTTCTTCGATACGCTGGCCTGCACTCTGGTCTCGCTGCAAATCCAGGTCATTGGGAGTTTCGGTGGGTCCGGGTCAGGTGCTCCCCCCGTCGCCCACATCGCGCCCAGCATCGAAGAAATGAGCGATCACCAACTGTCGAGTATCCGCGAGATTCACCAACAACTTCCAGATTGGCTGGCCTCGGCGACGGACTACGATACCGCCGCCTACAGCCGCTACCTGATCGACCTGGCCCACCTGCACACCCGTTACCAAGGCGAAACGTTCCAGGGCGATATTCCTCCCATTCGTGACTATGCCCGGGCACAGTTGCACAGCCGTATCCGCGCGCCTGAAAAGGACGTGAGCCTGAACCTGGACAAAATCGAGATTGTTATCCAAAGCCCGGTTCTGTGGGGCACGTTTATCGTACCGGGAGCTGTGGACACCACCCGCCGCAGCCTGATCGACCTGGCCCTGGAAAACCTCACGGGCCTGCCCACCGGCAATGCGACGGTGCACTACGACGGCGAGGAGAACGGCGTACCGGCCTGGCTGACTTACGACTACCTGAAAGGCGTGATCGAAGACATCAATATAGGCCAGTACTACCCCGCCCTGATCAAACAAAAGTTACTCGACGACCCGCTGCAATCCAGCCACCGACAGCAGCTCTACACCAGTCACCTGCAGATACAACTGCCGTTGCTGGCTCTGCAAATGAAAATCCGCAACCAGGGCGGCATTGATGAACTCGGTTACCGCTACATCGCTGCCGTGATGCGCACCGATGGACATGAGCGCCACGTAGATGGGCAACCCATCGTCATCCGTCGCCTGGCCTTCATACCCACCTTGCGCCCCGGCCATGAGCAAGACGTGGTTGCCAATATGTTCGTGATAGGCCCAAGGCAATCCGACGCCGGCCCCTGCATGCTTTATCGGCCCATGCTTGAACCAACCCTGGTGCAATTTGCGTCGCGGCAAAACCTGTTGTACGCCATCAAACATGACCGGTCCTTGCGCGAGTCGGTGTTGGCATGGCTACCCGAAGCACAAAGGTTCAATTACGCCCAGTACGTTTTTCCCGATACCCTGCCCTCCCCCTGGACCGTGGTGCGCGTGCTGGTCGAACCGCTTACCGTGCTGTACATGAGCGGCCCGGTGATGCTGACCGATGAAGAGATGGGGAGCGACACTTTGGCGACGCTGTTCAAGGCCAATGCCAATGCCATGGTCGAGTTGGCGACACGCCAGTCAGTGTCCAACGTGCAGAAACGTTGGGCGACCTTTCGACAGGCCGGCTGGCAAATATTCAATGCCGCGCTGCCCTTTATGGGGCGAACCCTCGGAATCGCCGCCTGGATCTGGCAAATCATGGATGATTTGCAAGACGCCGCGCAGGCCGTGAGCAAGGATGACCAGCCCGCGTCCTGGGCAGCGTTGGTGGATGTATTCCTCAACCTGGGTATGGCGCTGATCCTGCACACGGCTCTGCGCCACCCTCGCCCGCAGCAGCAACTCGATGGCCTCAAGATCAATACTGAATCGGAGCCAACGACAATCGAAGCGGCGCGTAAACCGTCAGTTGCCGAGAAAAAATATACTGCTGTGCAACAAGCAAATATCCCCGACGGCCAACTTCCCGCCAAGCATCAAGGCGACGTGCATACCAGCGGGGCCTTGAGTAATAGCCACCAGAGCCTGGCCAAGGCACTCGACAGTTTCAATGTCACCAAACCCAATAAGCTTGGCGAACAAAACAAAGCCCCCGGTCGCCACCTAAATCTCTATCCGCTTGCAGACAAATGGTATGCACCGGTTGGCAAGCGCTGGTTCGAGGTGATAGTGGATGACAACGACAGTGTCATCACCATCGACCCGAAGGCACCGTTGCGTACCGGCCCGCCGCTGATCAGCAACCTGGCGGGCCAATGGTTTGTCGATGTCCGTTTGCGACTACGAGGCGGAGGTCTTCGAAACCGTCGGCGAGCGGTCAAGATCAATCAGCCTGCGCGCATTACGGCACTCAGGACCCAGCTCAACACCTTCGACGCGGTCGCCGCCCGCAGACAACTGGACGTGCTTGAGTCAAGGCCCGCGCTGGATGCGGCCCCCGGCCCTTCCACCGACCTGCGGCGTACAGCGTTCATAGGTGAGGTCGACAGCCGGCTGGTGGCATACGATGAAGCGATCAGTCAGCTGAAGTCCTTGAGCATCATCGACGCCATGCCCGCCTATCAGAGCAACATGAGTGGTTACCTGAAGCAGCAAATACAACTGACTCAGATAGCCGTGGAACAACAATTGGTGAGCTATAGCGAGGCCTTAAAATCGTCGTTCTCAATCCTCGATGCCGAGGTAGACATTGACTATAAAAGCCAGGCGCGAAGCGCGCAAAATCTGTCCACCTTGAACCTGGCAATCATCAAGCGCCTGGAGTTCATCAACGACCGTTTCAGCGATCTCAAAGTGCTGGGAGATGACGGCGCAGCGGTCATTCACAAAACCATGGGCGAGTTGCCACCGCTCACCCTCGCTGAGCTCAAATCTCTGGAGATCGGCTTGGCTCGCTACTTGTGTATCGATGAAGAGCAAAGCCAGATCCCTGCCACGCTGCGAGAGCAGATGAACCAAAGCGTCGATACAGCCGAACTTAACGTCGAGAGTTTCAATGAAATCATGAAACGGGGTAACGGCACGCTGGATGAACGCATTGATGTGCTCAACAGCCTGGTTGAGCAATTTTCCAGCGCAGATCAACGCCTGCTGGACCTGCATGCCGACCACCCGCAGTTTCTGCTGAAATCCCGCCTGGAAAGCTTTCGACAGCAAATTAGCGACTTCAGCCAGCGGGCCACTCACGACCTGGCGCAACTGCTGCGCGAGAAAAAAGCCCTGGAACCCAAGCCCGGCGGTTCAAAGGCCCCACGTGCGCCACAGCGCAAAGTCATCAAGACACGCTACGACGGCATTTTGATAGCCCACCCCCATGAGTCCGACAGCACGCTGGCTGATGTCAGGGCGTCCGTGACGGGTAAGGTGCTCGCTACGTTTCATGAAAAAACCCCAGGCGTCTGGGTCAAACGGCAAAAGGTCACCCCGCCACCGCCAGCGCCTGCCGCTGTAGACCTGGATACCAGCATCAACACCGGGCAAACGCTTTTGGATAACGAGCACGCGGAAACCCACAAGTACCGGAATTTCTCGCGTAAACCCTGGCATTCGCCCCAGGACCTCCAGGATATGTTCGACGCCTACGCCAAAAAACTGGAGGACGCATCAAACGATATCGAGCAGGCGCTGACTCGGCGCAATCTCACCGAAAGCGATCATACTTCCGCCGCGTCGACCAAGCGCAACCTCAACGACGCAGCACAGCGGCTTTATCGCCTGGGCAGAAAAACCTACATCGACATGATCAAACAGCAACCGCCCACTGCCGCGCGGGTGGAGTGGCTGCATAGCCAAGGGCTGATAAGGATCGCCAAAACCTTCAGCCGCCGCGCCGTCAAAGGGCCTCCGAAGGGCTATCTGGATGAGTACGAAGTACGCGATAAAGAGACCAACACTGTGCTGTGGTACGCGCACTTTCACTACGCAACGAAAGGCGCCGCCCCTGAGAGATTCGAGAAGGCCCACCTCAAAACTCGTGAACAACAGCGGCTTGGTGGCTCTCGCCAACGCACCGGCCCCAGTGACTGGGAAATGATAGAAATCCACCGCAGCAGCATCGGTGATCAACTGGCCAAGTCGCTGTTCTTCAACAGCTGATCGCCTTTTATGCCTGCCACGCCTGGCGCAAACGTGCCAGCGCCTGTGCAATGGCCGCCTCTGGCACGGCGGCAAACCCCATCACCAGGCCTGCGCGCTGGTCCGATGATGGGCTTTTGCCAGCCAGCCAATAGCTACTCAAACCGTTGATCTCGACATTTACCGCATGGGCCTGTGCGAGCAACACCTGCTCGCGGGCCAGGCTGTCCACTCGCACTGTCAGGTGCAGCCCGGCCGCAACGCTGGGCAAGGCGCCGACGCCGGGTAACCCGTCCGGCCAACCGGCTAACAAAGCATTGCGCCGGCTCAGCGCAGCGCGGCGCATCCGGCGAATGTGGCGTTGGAAATGCCCGGCGGCCATGAATTCGGCCATCACCGCCTGGGTGCTGACTTCAGAATGGCGCATGTCCACGGCGCGACGCCGGGTGAATGCGTCCACCAGGCCCGCCGGCAATACCAGGTAGCCCAGGCGCAAGGCCGGGAACGCCACCTTGCCGAAGGTGCCGACGTACAGCACGCGGCCACTGCGATCCAACGCCGCCAACGGCGACAGAGGCGCGCCGCTGTAGCGGTACTCTCCGTCGTAGTCGTCTTCGATGATCCAGCCGCCCGTACGTTCAGCCCAGGCCAGCAGCTCCAGGCGCCGCGCCAGGCTCATCACCACACCCAACGGGTACTGGTGAGAAGGCGTGACATACGCCACACGGCAGTCATCCAGTGTGTTGAGCACCTGGCAATCAATCCCCTCGCCGTCCACCGGTACGCCCTGCAGTCGGCCACCCGCCAGGGCAAATGCATGCCCAGCCGCGCGATAGCCCGGATTTTCCACCGCGACCCCATCTCCCGGCTCCACCAGCAACTGTGCACAAAGGCTGATTGCCTGTTGCGCACCACAGGTGATTACAATTTGCTCAGCCGAACACTGCATCCCCCGTGAGCTGCGCAGGTAAGCGGCGATCAAACCACGCAGACGGCTGTCACCGGCCGGGTCGCCATAGCAAAGCTGTTGCAGGTCCGGCTTGCGCCAAAACGCCCCATTCAGCTTGGCCCACACCTCAAACGGAAACAGATCAAAGGCCGGCACCCCCACGCGAAATGCCCGAGGTGGCCCCGCGGGAGGCAGGGAAAGGTGGTTGTTTTTTACCCGCGCCAAGCCCGCGCTGTGGATAACTTCATTGTCGAGATCTTCCGGCAAATCCGCCCATTTTGTGGATAAGGCTGTGGGTAAGCCTGTGGAAAACCCTGTGGATACTTTTGTGGATAGTTTTTTTGGCGTGGGCAATTGGGCCACATAAGTGCCATCACCCACCCGGCTCTCAATAAACCCCTCCGCATACAACTGATCGTAGGCGCGCACCACACTGTTGCGCGAGATTGAAAGTGCTGCCGCCAAGTCGCGGGTGGCGGGCAACCGCGTACCACTGACCAGCCGCCCGTCCAGCACTCGCTGGCGCAACGCGCCGTAGAGTTGGCGAGTCAGGCCCTGACGGCGATCCAGCTCAATGCCTGCGGGGTTGAATAACAACGGCGGCGAAATAGGCGGCATATTGGACCCATGAAATTGGTGCTAGATGGCTCTTACAACGAACCATTAGCCTGCCTAGGATGCAGGCATTCGCCAAGGAAAATTTCATGTACACACCACGCGCCTTTGCTCTCGAAGATTTGCCTGAACTGCAGCAACTGATGCAGCACACCCGGCTGGCGCAGTTGGTGACCTTGGGCGAACAAGGCTTGCAAGCCAGCCACTTGCCGCTGCTGCTCAACCCCGACGAAGGCCCGAATGGCACGCTCTACGGGCACCTCGCCAAGGCTAATCCGCAGTGGCGCGAGCTGCAAAATGGCAGCGAAGCCCTCGTGATATTTGCCGGTGCCGAAGGCTATGTCAGCCCGGCGTTTTACCCGTCCAAGGCCGAGCACGGCAAAGTGGTGCCGACCTGGAATTACCTCGCTGTACATGCCTATGGCAAAGCCGAGGTGTTTACCGACGCTGAGCGCCTGCTGACGGTGGTCAGCGCCCTCACCGACCGTCACGAAGGCCGCCGCGCCCAGCCCTGGAAAGTCAGCGACGCCCCCGCCGACTATATCGACGGCATGCTCAAGGCCATCGTCGGCTTCGCCCTGCCGATCGAGCGCCTGCTCGGCAAGCGCAAACTCAGCCAGAACCGCAACCCGGCCGACATCGCAGGCGTACGCGAGGGCCTGGCTGCCAGCGTGGATGTGCGCGACCAGACCCTCGCCCGCTTTATTTCCCAAGGAGTTTCAGAATGATCCAGATCGACATCCGCCAGGTGACTGCCGCCGACCACGGTGCCTGGTTACCGCTGTGGCAAGCGTATTTAAAGTTTTACAACACCGAACTGCCGGACGCCGTCAGCCAAAACACCTGGCAACGCCTGATCGACGCCAGCGAGCCGACTCATTCGGCCCTCGCCTGGCAGGACGGCAAGGCGGTGGGTATGGTCAACTTCATCTACCACCGTTCCAACTGGAGCATCGAAAACGCCTGCTACTTGCAGGACTTGCTGGTGGACCCGGCGCAACGCGGTACCGGCGTGGGGCGTAAGCTCATCGAATTCGTCTACGCCACCGCCAAGCACGATGGCTGCTGCAAGGTTCATTGGCTGACTCACGAGACCAACGCCACGGCAATTCAACTGTATGAACGCATTGCCGAACGCCCCGGTTTCATTCAATTTCGCAAAGGTCTTTAAGTCTTTAAGGAGCGCAGCATGCCTATCTCACCCGCCGACTGGAAAGGCGTCCCCGCGCCCACGGTTCAGTTGCTTGAAGGGCGCTACATTCGCCTGGAAAAACTCGACCCGGCCCGCCATAGCGACAAACTGTTTGAAGCCCTGAATGGCCCCGGCGCCGACCCGAAGCTGTGGGACTATTTGCCCTACGGCCCGTTTACCGAACGCGGCGCGTTTGATACCTGGCTCAACAACCATGCCCAGCACAGCGACCCGTATTTCTTCAGCATCATCGACCGCGCCAGCGGCGACGTCCAAGGCATCCTCAGCCTGATGTCCATCGTCCCGGCCCAGGGCCGTATCGAAATAGGCCACGTCACCTTCGGCGCGCCGATGCAGCGCTCACCGAAAAGCACCGAGGCCGTGTACTTGCTGGCCAAGTACGCGTTTGAACAGGGCTACCGTCGCCTGGAATGGAAGTGCAACAACGGCAATGCACGCTCAAAATACGCGGCCGAGCGATTGGGGTTCAGTTTTGAAGGCGTGTTTCGCCAGCACATGGTGGTCAAGGGCCAGAACCGCGATACGGCGTGGTATTCGATCCTGGATTCTGAATGGCCAACCATTGAGGCCGGGTTTGAAGCGTGGTTGTCCGAGGCGAACCAGAGCCGTTCCGGCCAGCTGAAGACACTGGCCGAGTGCCGAGCCTGATTCGCACTGACAACACAGCACCACACTTTAGATCTTCAGTGATTTCAAACGATGGGTTCAGCCGCCTTTGCCCACCTTGCAGCCCAACGCCTTCAAAGCATCACAGCCATCCGCAACAACAGATGCGCTGACGGGGCAAAGGCAGATGAGTTTTTAATCGCGCCGTACTAGAGAAAGCTCCCGCAAACCAAGGGGCGATGACCTGACAGTTATCACCCCGCTACCTCGCTAAATTCCCGGCCTCATTCATCAGAGGTCGGGATTACATGCTCCTTACACATCACAGATTTGCCCTGCTCATAGCCCTTACGATCAGTGCCGCCAGCCTGCAACCCGCGTATGCGCGAGGTGATATCGCTTCAACACCCTCCGTATTTGATCCCCTCCCCGCATTTAACGACGCGGGGTTTTACACCCCCGTAGAGCAAGCACCCTCCATCGACGGTTACCTCACTCGGCAGGCCACCACGCATAACGGTTTGCAGGTCGCCAAGGTCCTGGAACCCGCATTGAGTCGCCTGCTGGCGTCCGGTGAATTGTCCAGAGCACAGGTCAACGCACTGCAACGCTTCGGTGAAGATTTGGCTGGCCAGCCCGGAGGGACCGGCGCTGCGCTCGAACAATTGGCGGGCAGCCAAAATGCCAATCTGGCGGGTGCAACCCAGGCCGTCACGGGACAAATCAGCAGCCAGTTGCTCTCAACCCTGCGCACGCTGCCCACTGACGGCGATGGCCACTTCTGGGTGCAAGGCCTGGGCAACGACGGCAAGCTCGACAAGCGAGGCGGCAGCGACGGCCTCAAACATGACACCAAAGGCCTGATGCTGGGCGCCGATTGGGCGGTGGCCGACGCCTGGCGAGTCGGTGTGATGAGGGCAAAATCTTCCAGTGAGCTGAGCGCCCAACACTTTCGGGGTGAGCTCGACAGCTTGCACTTGGGCGGTTACGCGGTGCGCCAGGACGGCCCATTGGCTCTGCGCCTGGGGGCGATCTATAGCGATCACACCGGGAAAAACAAACGCAGCGTCAACCTGCTCAGCTACAAGGAACAGATAAGAGGCGATTACAGCGCCCAAAGCCAAACCGTATTTTCCGAGCTGGGCTACCAATTGGGCAGTGCGGACCTGCACGTGGAACCCTTTGCAGGCCTTGGCTATCAGCGTTATCACCGCAACAGCTTCAAGGAAAAGGCTGGCCTGAGCGCGTTGAATGTCGGCTCACAAACCCAGCAGAATCTGAGCAGCACCCTTGGCCTGCGGCTGGCCACCGTGTACCGATTCGACAACCGGATGAGCCTCACACCCCACGTGAGTGCCGGCTGGAAACGCCTCTACGGCGAAGTCGACAGCCAGGTGCGTCAATCCTATCGCTACGCGCCAGGCCTGATTGACGGCTTCAACATCACCGGCACATCACTGGACCGCAACAGCCTCGACGTGCAAGCCGGCCTGGACCTCGCCTTATCCAGCCAACACACCGTCGGCCTGGCCTATAACGCCCAAACCGGCAGCCGAAGCCAAAGCCAGGGCCTGATGGGGCAATGGAAGATGAGCTTTTAACTGCGCCGAGCAGTAAATCCCGGGCAAAAAAAAGGGGGGCACCTGCCCCCCCGAGGATTAAGCGGTAGTGTCGAAGGCTGAATCAGCCTTCGATTTCAATCAGGATCTCGCCAGGGTTCACCCGGTCGCCCTTGGCCACATGAACGGCGGTCACCTTGCCGGCAATCGCTGCCTGCACTTCGGTTTCCATTTTCATGGCTTCGGTAATCAGCACGGCCTGGCCGGCTTTCACCACGTCGCCTTCCTTGACCAGTACGTCGACGATATTGCCCGGCATCGCCGTGCTGACATGGCCCGGCTCCGTGGCGTGCTTGCGCTTGCTGCCGCCACTGCTGACAAACTCGTTGAGCGGTTCGAACACCACTTCTTCCGGCATGCCGTCGATGGACAGGTAAAAGTGACGCTTGCCTTCAGCCTTCACGCCAACCCCCGTAATGTCGACGCGGTAGCTTTCGCCGTGCACGTCGATAACGAACTCGGTCGGCACGCCTTCGCCACCGGCACGGGCCACACCGCCAGCCTCAGGGATCGGCAACAGCACTTCAGGGGCCAGGGTGCCGGCGTCGCGTTCTTCGAGGAACTTGCGACCGATGTCCGGGAACATGGCATAGGTCAGCACGTCTTCTTCGGACTTGGCCAACGCACCGATTTCGCCGCGCAGCTTGGTCATTTCCGGCTTGAGCAAATCAGCCGGTCGATGGTCGATCACGTCTTCGCTGCCGATGGCCTGGCGACGCAGTTTTTCGTTCACCGTGCCCGGCGCTTTGCCGTAGCCGCCTTGCAGGTAGAGCTTCACTTCGTTGGTGATGGTCTTGTAGCGTTCGCCGGCCAGCACATTGAAGAACGCCTGGGTGCCAACGATCTGCGAAGTCGGCGTCACCAATGGCGGGAAACCGAGGTCTTCACGCACCCGTGGGATTTCAGCCAGCACTTCGCCCATGCGGTTGAGTGCGCCTTGCTCTTTCAACTGGTTGGCCAGGTTGGAAATCATCCCGCCCGGCACCTGGTTGACTTGCACACGGGTGTCGACGGCGGTGAATTCGCTTTCGAACTGGTGGTATTTCTTACGCACGGCGTAGAAGTACAGGCCGATTTCCTGCAGCAGTTCCAGGTCGAGGCCGGTGTCGAACTCGCTGCCTTTAAGGGCGGCGACCATCGACTCGGTGCCCGGATGGCTGGTGCCCCAGGCAAAGCTGGAGATGGCGGTGTCGATGTGATCGGCACCGTTTTCGATGGCTTTGAGTTGGCACATCGCGGCCAGACCAGCGGTGTCGTGGGAGTGAATGAAGATCGGCAGACTCTGCTCGGCCTTCAACGCCTTGACCAACTCGCCGGTGGCGTACGGAGTCAACAGGCCGGCCATGTCTTTGATGGCCACCGAGTCGCAACCCATGGCTTCCATTTGCTTGGCCTGGGCCACAAACGCATCGATGGTGTGCACCGGGCTGGTGGTGTAGGCGATGGTGCCCTGGGCATGTTTGCCGGCGGCTTTGACCGCCTCGATGGCCACGCGCAGGTTACGCACGTCGTTCATTGCGTCGAAGATGCGGAACACGTCGATGCCGTTGACGGCGGCCTTGGCGACAAAAGCTTTGACCACATCGTCGCTGTAATGCCGGTAGCCCAGCAGGTTCTGACCGCGCAGCAGCATTTGCAGACGCGTGTTAGGCAATGCGGCGCGCAGTTTGCGCAGGCGCTCCCACGGGTCTTCTTTCAAAAAGCGTACGCAGGCGTCGAAAGTCGCGCCGCCCCAGACTTCCAGGGACCAGTAGCCGACTTTGTCGAGCTTGCCGCAGATCGGCAGCATGTCGTCGGTGCGCATGCGGGTGGCCAGCAACGATTGGTGGGCGTCGCGCAGGATGGTGTCGGTTACGAAGATCTTCTTGCTCATTCTTATATTCCTCACAGGCCTGCGTGGGCGGCGATGGCGGCGGCGATGGCCAGGGCCAGCTCTTCGGGTTTGCGCTTGATCGAGTAGTTGGTCAGCTCAGGATGGCTTTCCACAAAGCTGGTATTAAATTGGCCGCTGCGGAATTCCGGGTTGCGCAGGATTTCCTGGTAGTAGGCGGCGGTGGTCTTCACGCCTTGCAGGCGCATGTCATCCAGGGCACGCAGGCCGCGGTCCATGGCTTCTTCCCAGGTCAACGCCCACACCACCAGTTTCAGGCACATGGAGTCGTAGAACGGCGGGATGGTGTAGCCGGTGTAGATCGCCGTGTCGGTCCGCACGCCGGGACCGCCGGGTGCGTAGTAACGGGTGATCTTGCCGAAGCTGGGCAGGAAGTTGTTCTTCGGGTCTTCGGCGTTGATGCGGAACTGCAACGCGAAGCCACGGTGCTGAATGTCTTCCTGTTTCACCGACAGTGGCAGGCCCGAGGCGATGCGGATCTGCTCACGCACGATGTCGATGCCGGTAATTTCTTCGGTGATGGTGTGTTCCACCTGCACCCGGGTATTCATCTCCATGAAGTACACCTCGCCCTCGGCGAGCAGGAACTCCACGGTGCCGGCGTTTTCGTAACCCACGGCCTTGGCAGCGCGCACCGACAGGTCGCCGATGTAGGCGCGCTGTTCAGGGGTCAGCTGCGGGCTTGGGGCAATTTCGATGAGCTTCTGGTTACGGCGCTGAATCGAGCAATCACGCTCGAACAAATGCACCACGTTGCCGAAGCTGTCACCGAGGATCTGCGCCTCGATGTGCTTGGGGTTGACGATGCATTTTTCCAGGAACACTTCCGCCGAGCCGAACGCCTTGGTGGCTTCGGATATAACGCGGGGGAAGGCTTGTTCAAGTTCTTCGCGGCTGTTGCAACGACGGATACCGCGACCGCCACCGCCGGAGGTGGCCTTGAGCATTACCGGGTAACCAATGCGGTCACCTTCAGTCAGGGCTTCGGCGATGTCCGCAACGTTACCTTCGGTGCCCGGCGTGACCGGCACACCGGCCTTGATCATGCTGCGCCGCGCTTCGGTCTTGTCGCCCATGCGGCGAATGACTTCTGCCGACGGGCCAATGAATTTGATGCCGCGTTCGGCGCAGATGTCCGCCAGTTCGGCGTTTTCCGACAGGAAACCATAGCCGGGGTGCAGCGCATCACAACCGGTTTCCACCGCCAGGTTCACCAGCTTGCGCGGGTTCAGGTAACCGGCCAGGGGCTCGGCACCAATGCTGTGGGCTTCGTCGGCACGTTTGACGTGCAACGCATGGCGGTCGGCGTCGGAATAGACCGCGACCGAGCGAATGCCCATCTCGGCGCAAGCACGCACGATTCGTACGGCAATTTCACCACGGTTGGCGATCAGGATCTTTTTTATCACTTGGAAATTCCCTTGAGCCGATTGCTGCGTTCTTCAACCCTCTGAATCAGGGTCGGCGCGTGACCAAATGTTTCATGACAGTCGCGAGACACACACTATGCGCACCGGAGGATTAACAAAAATCAATAATTATTGGGTCGTGCATAAGTAAAGACTTATAGTTGGCCGACCGGCCCGAAGCGAGAGGACTTAAATAATGCGTAAGTCATTGATGCGTATGACATTACGTCAGTTGCAGATCTTTAATGAGGTGTGTGATTTGCGTTCCTACAGCCGCGCAGCCGAAGAAATGTCCCTCACACAGCCGGCCGTTAGCCTACAAATTCGCCAGCTGGAAGAACTGATCGGCCAACCGCTGTTTGATTACGTCGGCAAAAAGCTCTACATGACCGAGGCCGCCGAAGCCTTGCAACGGGCCAGCCGCGATATTTTCGGGCGTTTGGAAAACCTCGATATGCAGCTGTCGGACATGCAGGGCTCGCTGCAGGGCCAACTGAAACTGGCGGTGGAGTCCAGCGCCAAGTACTTCGTGCCGCACCTGTTTGCCGCCTTCAAGCGCCAGCACCCCGAGGTCCAACTGCACCTGACGGTGGTCAACCGCGCCCAGGTGATTCGCCGGCTTTCAGATAACCGCGATGACCTGGTGATCATGTCCATGGTGCCCCAGGACATGGGCCTGGAATTCCTGCCGTTTCTCAACAACCCGATTGTCGCCGTGGCACCCCTCGATCACCCGTTGAGCCAGCAAGGTCCGCTGCGCCTGCAGGACCTGGAGCCTTATACGCTGCTGACACGTGAACCGGGGTCGGGCACGCGAATGGCCTGCGAGGAGTACTTCAAGGAAAAGCGCGTGCACTTCACCCAGACGGTGGAAGTGGCCTCGGCCGAGGCGCAGCGCGAGTGTGTGAGCGCGGGGTTGGGCGTGGCGCTGCTGACGCGCCACGCGGTCAACCTGGAGCTGGCCACCGGCGGGCTCAAGGAGCTGCCGGTGGAGGAACTGCCGCTGTACCGCAGTTGGTGCCTGGTGCAAGCCAAAGCCAAGCGCCTGTCACCGGTGGCCCATGCGTTCCTGGGCTTTATCCGCAGCGAACGGGTGCAGATCAGCGCGCTGGCTGAACGCTTCGCTGGGCAGCCGCGGGTGCCTGCCAGTGGAGTTCCGGGTAGTCACTGATGCTCTTGAGCAATTGGCGCTCCTCGCAACGGTCTTCGATTGCGCGACGGAACGCCATACGGCGCTGATCTTCCTGTTGACGACGGGTTTTGACGGTGCTGCTGTCTTCGTATTGCCGGGCCATTTTGAGTCTCCCAATGCGAGTACGGGGAGGTCAGGATGAGCGCAGGGGATGACGGTTTGGCGGCGCAGGGGTTACAGGACGATGAATATTCTGGATCGGTAGGAAATCCCAATGTGGGAACAGGCTTGCTGGCGAATACGACCGGTCCGCCAATACTTATAGTGACTGACGCTCTGCATCCGCGAGCAAGCCCGCTCCCACACTGACCTGCGTACACCCCATTAATCGTCGAGGGCTTTGACCGATTTTGGCGACAACCGCAGGCTGCGCAAGCTGCGTTTAACGCTCTTGAGGTGGTTGACCAGGCTCGGCCCGCGCGCCATGGCCACGCCCATCGCCAGCACGTCGATCACCACCAGATGGGCGATACGCGAGGTCAACGGGGTGTAGATCTCGGTGTCTTCGTGTACATCAATCGCCAGGTTCACCGTGGACAGTTCCGCCAACGGCGTCTGGCTTGGGCACAGGGTGATCAGCGTCGCGCCACTTTCACGCACCAGGTTGGCGGTAATCAGCAAGTCTTTGGAGCGACCGGACTGGGAAATGCAGATGGCCACGTCAGTCGGTTTCAGCGTGACCGCCGACATCGCCTGCATGTGCGGGTCGCTATACGCCGCCGCAGTGAGCAGCAGGCGGAAGAATTTGTGCTGGGCATCCGCAGCAACGGCGCCCGACGCGCCGAAGCCATAAAACTCCACACGCTGCGCCTGAGACATGGCCGTCACCGCTTTCTGCAGCTCCACCGGGTCGAGCTTCTCGCGCACTTCCATGAGGGTGTGCAAGGTGGTGTCGAAGATTTTCAGGCTGTAGTCGGCGACGGAATCGTCTTCGTGAATCGCAAACTGCCCGAAACTCGCACCCGCTGCCAGGCTCTGGGCCAGCTTGAGTTTCAAGTCCTGGAACCCGGAGCAACCGATGGCGCGGCAGAAGCGCACGATGGTCGGCTCACTGATGCCCACGCTGTGGGCCAGGTCGGCCATGGAACTGTGCATCACAGCCGCAGGATCAAGCAGCACGTGATCGGCAACCTTGAGTTCCGATTTGCGTAACAGGTGGCGCGACTGGGCGATATGTTGCAACAGGTTCAAAGGGCAGGACTCTTGTTATTGGCGGGTGCCAGGGATGTAGCAAGCTTGTAGTTATACTACAAGAATTGTCGTTTTGCCCGTCCGATGCATCACTAAATCGCCCTGCTGCCCTCTAATTCAAAGGGCAGAGGCTTTGTAGCCACATGGGCGGCCTTGGCGTCATTAAGAAAAATCTGCATTTTTCCGTAACAAATCTGCCAACCCCTCGGCCTGCATCGGCCGGCTGATGAGGTAGCCCTGCACCTCATCGCATCGCTCCCCTCGCAGGAAATCCAGCTGCTGCTGATCTTCCACCCCTTCGGCCACCACTTTAAGTGCCAGGCCATGGGCCATGGCAATAATCGCCCGGGTAATGGCCGCGTCTTCACGGCCTTGGCCCAGCCCGCGAATAAACGTCTGGTCAATTTTCACGTAGTCCACCGGGATACGCTTGAGGTAGCTGAGGGACGAGTAGCCTGTGCCGAAGTCGTCAATGGCCAGCTTCACGCCCAAATCGCGTAGCTGCTGGAAGGTGGCGATGATGTGCTCAACGCTGTCGAGCAGCTGGCTTTCGGTCAGCTCCAGCTCCAGGTATTGCGGGTCCAGGCCGGTTTCTTCCAGTACCTGGCGCACCAGGCTGACCAGCTTGCCCTGGCGCAACTGATGCACTGACAGGTTCACCGACACCCGAATCGGTGCGAGCCCCTGACGCTGCCACTCGCACGCCTGCCAACACGCCTGGCGCAACACGAACTCGCCCAGCGGTACGATCAGGCCGGTCTCTTCGGCCAGGCCGATAAAGTCCCCTGGCGGCACCATGCCCCATTGCGGATGCTCCCAACGAACCAGCGCCTCGGCAGCGTTCAGTTTGCCCGTGGCCAGGCACAGTTTCGGCTGGTAGAACACCGTGAGCTGGCGCTCGTCGATGGCCTTGCGCAAGTGGTTCTCCAGTTGCAAACGCTCCAGGGTGCTGGCTTGCAGGCTGTCGGTGTAGAACTGGAAATTATTGCCGCCCAAGTGTTTGGCGTGCTGCATGGCCATGTTCGATTGGCTGACCAGCGCAGAAATTTCCCGCGCATTATCCGGCAGCAGGCTTACGCCCATTGAGGCGCTGACCACCAGCTCATGCCCCTCTACCGTCACCGGCACGCGCAATTTGGCCAGGAGCCGCGTCGCCACGCGCGCCAGGCTCGACAAGTTGCCGTAGGCGTCGAACAGCACGGCAAATTCATCACCGGACAGCCGTGCAATGGTGTCGGCTTCGGGCAAGGCATTGATCAACCGCCGCGCCATTTTCTGCAACAGCTGATCCGCGACTTCATGGCCGAGGCTGTCGTTAAGCAGCTTGAAGCGGTCCAGGTTGATATGCAGCAGTGCCAGGCTGCGCCCGCCCTGGCGTACACGTTGGTGAGCTTCGCGCAGCCGTTCGCGAAACAGCGAGCGATTGGCCAGGCCGGTCAACTCGTCATAGTGAGTGAGGTAGCGCATGCGCTCTTCGGATTCACGCCGCGCAGACAGATCGGCGAAGAAGCCCACAATATGGCTGACTTTTCCGCGAGCATCGCGCACCACATTCAATTGCAGCCATTGCGGGTACAGCTCGCCGTTTTTGCGCGTTTCCACCAACTCGCCCTGCCAGGTGCCGTGGCTGAGCAGCGCCTGACGGATCACCGGAAAATGCCGACGGGCGTCACGGCTGCAGGGCAGTTCGACCACATTGCGGCCAATCATGTCGTCGATTTCAAAGCCGGTGACACGGCTGAAGGCCTGGTTGACAGCAATCAGTACGTATTCCGGGTCGAGAATCACGATGCCTTCGCTGGCGGCTTCGAACACCGTCGAGGCAAGGCGCTGCTGCTCTTCAAGGGCCTTGCCGGCGCTGATGTCGCGGCGGGTGCCGAGCATGCGCGTGACGCGTCCGCTGGGCGTGCGTTCCACGGCGCGGCCACGGTCCTCGATCCACACCCAATGGCCTGCGCCATGGCGCACGCGGTATTCGACCTGATAATCCTCGCTGCGGCCCTTGAGGTGTTCCACCAGGGCGCGCTTGAGCAGCGGCAGGTCGTCGGGGTGCAGGCGTGGCTTGAGATGGCTGAGCATCGCCGTAACGTACTCAGGCTCCAGGCCGAACAGCTCCTTGAGTTGGGTGTGGTGCACTTCATCGGTTTGCAGGTTCCAGTCCCACAAGCCCAGTTCGCTGGCTTGCAGGGCCATGGCCAGGCGCGCTTCGCTTTTGTTCAGGGCGAGGCTGGCGGCGTCCAGCTCCTGGCTGCGTTGCGCCACACGGTCTTGCAAACCGGTTTGCGCCTCGCGCAATTCCTGTTCGACCTGACGGCGCTGGCCAACTTCACGCACCAGTTCCTGATTCAATTGCTCGCTGCGCTGCTGCGCCTGCTGGAGATGCTCGATCAGCGCCTGGTTCTGGAAGCGCCGCAGCAACCCGCGCTGAATCAGGCGGTTGACCTGCCACGCCACCAGGCTCAAGGAGGCCAGCAGAATCAGGCCGAGCACACCCCAACCTTGCTGCTGCGGGGCACCATTCCAGAACAGATAGACAATCGCCGGCACCAGGCACGGTAGGGCAAATGACAGGAACGCGGACAGGCTCACGGCATAGGCCACGCTGGCCGACAGCGTGGCGGCGCCGATCAGGCCGAACACCCAGGCTTGCTGCATGAAACTGTCAACCGGCACCAGGGCGATGGCGGCAGTCGCCAGTGTCAGGCCGCTGACCGCCGAGCCCAGCATGAACATGCGTCGCCAGATCGGCTGGGCCTGGCGGCTGGGCATCGCCGAATCAAAAGCCGCTACCTGGATCACACGCAGCGCCACCAGGGCGAGCAGCCAGACCAACCAGATGCTGTCCAACACATATTGCTTGGGGTTCCACAGCAACCAGGCACACACCAGGCCGTTGACCAACATCAATAACGTCGGCAGCAATGACCCCTGATACAAGAGGCGAGTGCGCTCGACCGCCATCTCGGTTGCGTAATGTTTACGGATGACCTGCGCGGGCGCCGCCGGGGGGCCGAACAGATCAGGACTGAGGGTCATAGGCAGTGTTCTTATAATGGTGAGCCCGAAACGTGGACGGAGCATACACAAGCAAGCGCTTGGGCCAAACTGCTCCACGTCATAAAAACCGCCCTGGAATCGGCCGCAAACCTTGGAGCCAGACTGCTTGAGCGAGGGCCCGCGCGGGCTGTGGCCCATGACCAACCAGTCATCACCCGCGGCAGAAAGTTTGCCCGGCCACGGGCACGCCGGTTGTTTTCCATCGACCACCCGGCATTGGGATTTGCCCCACTCCCGTTAGGCCCATAGAATGCGTCGATGCGCGATGATCTCTCTCTTTTGCTGAACTCCCTCAACGATGCCCAACGCCAGGCCGTAGCAGCCCCCGTTGGCCGTCAGTTGGTCCTGGCCGGTGCTGGCTCCGGTAAAACCCGCGTGCTGGTGCACCGTATCGCCTGGTTGATCCAGGTCGAAAACGCGTCCCCGCATTCGATCCTGTCGGTGACTTTCACCAACAAGGCCGCTGCCGAGATGCGTCACCGCATCGAGCAGTTGATGGGCATCAGCCCCGCCGGCATGTGGGTGGGCACGTTCCACGGCCTGGCACATCGCCTGTTGCGAGCGCACTGGCAAGAAGCGGGCTTGAGCCAGACGTTCCAGATCCTCGACAGCGACGACCAGCAACGCTTGGTCAAGCGCGTGATCCGCGAACTGGGCCTCGACGAACAACGCTGGCCTGCGCGCCAGGCGCAATGGTTTATCAACGGCCAGAAAGACGAAGGCTTGCGCCCGCAACATATCCAGGCCAGCGGCGATTTGTTCCTGGCGACCATGCGCAGCATCTATGAAGCGTACGAGGCGGCCTGTGTGCGCGCCGGCGTGATCGACTTCTCCGAGCTGCTGCTGCGCGCCCTCGACCTGTGGCGCGACAACCCCGGCTTGCTGGCGCATTACCAGAAGCGCTTCCGGCACATTCTGGTGGACGAGTTCCAGGACACCAACGCCGTGCAGTACGCCTGGTTGCGCTTGCTGGCCAAGGGCGGTGACAGCCTGATGGTGGTGGGCGACGACGACCAGTCGATCTACGGCTGGCGCGGCGCGAAAATCGAGAACATCTACCAGTACTCCGACGACTTCCCGGACGCGATCACCATCCGCCTGGAGCAGAACTATCGCTCCACGGCCGGCATCCTCAAGGCGGCCAACGCGCTGATCGCCAATAACACCGGGCGCATGGGCAAAGAGCTGTGGACCGACGGCGGCGAAGGCGAAGCGATCAACCTGTACGCCGCGTTCAACGAGCACGATGAAGCGCGCTATGTGGTGGAAACCATCGAGAGCGCGCTGAAAACCGGTTTGGCGCGCAGCGATATCGCCATTCTGTATCGCTCCAACGCCCAATCGCGGGTATTGGAAGAAGCCCTGCTGCGCGAACGCATTCCGTACCGCATCTATGGCGGCCAGCGCTTCTTCGAGCGGGCGGAAATCAAGAACGCCATGGCCTACCTGCGCTTGCTGGAAGGTCGTGGCAACGATGCGGCGCTGGAGCGGGTGATCAATATCCCGGCGCGTGGCATCGGCGAAAAAACCGTCGAGGCTATTCGCGACCATGCGCGCCACGCCGATGTGTCGATGTGGGAAGCCATGCGCTTGCTGATCGCCAATAAAGGCCTGACCGGCCGCGCCGCCGGTGCCCTGGGCGTGTTTGTCGAACTGATCGAGAACCTGGCGGCCAAGTGCGCAGAAATGCCGCTGCACTTGATGACCCAGACCGTGATCGAGCAGTCCGGGCTGATTGCCTATCACGAAGCGGAAAAAGGCGAGAAAGGCCAGGCCCGAGTAGAAAACCTTGAGGAACTGGTCAGCGCCGCGCGCGCGTTCGAAAATACCGAAGACGATGAAGAGCTGACCCCGCTCGCCGCCTTCCTTGGTCATGCCTCGCTTGAAGCCGGCGATACCCAGGCCGACGAGCATGAAGACAGCATCCAGCTGATGACCTTGCACAGCGCCAAGGGCCTGGAGTTTCCGTATGTGTTCCTGGTGGGCATGGAAGAAGGCCTGTTCCCGCACAAGATGAGCCTGGAAGAGCCCGGCCGCCTTGAGGAAGAACGCCGCCTGGCCTACGTGGGCATCACGCGTGCCATGCAGAACCTGGTGATGACCTATGCCGAGACCCGACGCCTGTACGGCAGCGAGACCTACAACAAGGTGTCGCGCTTCGTACGTGAAGTGCCGAAGGGGCTGATCCAGGAAGTGCGCCTGTCCAACAGTGTCAGCCGCCCGTTCGGCGGCGGCCAGCAGCAGAACTCCAGCAGCATGTTTGCCGGTTCCGAGATCCCGGAAACCCCTTTCAGCCTTGGCCAGCAGGTCAAACATGCGATCTTCGGCGAAGGCGTGATTCTCAACTTCGAAGGCGCCGGCGCCCAGGCACGGGTGCAGGTGAATTTCGCCGAAGGCAGCAAGTGGCTGATGATGGGCTACGCGAAGCTCGAAGCAATCTGATACATCTTCACTGTATGAAGGTTGTTGGCCCGCCCTTGTTTTTAACAAGCGCGGGCCAATATCAGTAATAAGTCCTACAGGCCATTCTGATTCGGTCCTACGCAAAAGCCCGAAACATTATGTCGCTAGCCACTGTCACGACACCTGTGCAACATGGCGCGCGTGCAATCCACAAATGGGAATTCCCTTTATGAAACGTTTTCTTAGCATCGCCATGGCGTTGTGCATCGGCCTGACGATGAGCCTCGACGCCAACGCCAAGCGCTTCGGTGGCGGCAAAAGCATGGGCTCGGCACCGACTCACCAGACCAGCCAAATGGCTCCCGCCGCCGGTGCCGGCGGCGCAGCGGCTACCGCAGGCGCAGCCGGTGCGGCTGGCGCGGCAGCCAAGGCCGGCGGTGCTTCGCGCTGGTTAGGCCCTCTGGCCGGTATCGCCGCCGGTGGCCTGCTCGCGTCCATGTTCATGGGCGGCGGCTTCCAGGGCATGCAGATCTTCGACATCCTGATCATGGCGGTCATCGCCTTCCTGATCTTCCGCTTTATCGCCGCCCGTCGCCGCAAGCAGCAGGAGCACATGGCTCCAGCCGGCGCGCCGATGCAGCGTGAAGTGTTCGAGCAAAAACCAGCCATGGGTTCGATCTTCGGTGGTTCGGCTGCACCGGCGGCCGCCCGTCCGGTAATCAATGCACCGGCCTGGTTCAACGAAGAGCGTTTCGTCGAAGCGGCCCGCAGCCACTTCCAGTCCCTGCAGCAACACTGGGACGCCAACGAAATGGACAAGATCTCCGAGTTCGTGACCCCGCAACTGCTGGATTTCCTCAAGCGCGAACGCGCCGACCTGGGCGACGGCTTCCAGTCGACCTACATCGACGACCTGCGTGTCCAGCTGGACGGTGTGGATGATCGCGCCGACAAGACCATCGCGACCCTGACGTTCAGTGGCGTGTCGAAGACTTCACGTTTCGACCAGGGCGAAGTGTTCAGCGAAAGCTGGAACATGGAACGCGCCCAAGGCGACAACCAGCCTTGGCTGGTCGCCGGTATCCGCCAGAACGGCTGATAGCTGCGCGTTTGAGCACTTGGTGATAAAAACCCCGGACATGTTCCGGGGTTTTCTATTTCACGGTTGCACTTATAGCGAGCTACTGTATAAAACGCCCCTATAAACCGCGCCATCTAGCAAGAGGATCCCGGCCGTGGAAGAAATCATCGAACAATTGCGTGAAGCCAACGAACCGGTCCCGGTTCCTCTGGAGCTGCCTGACGAAGACCAACTGGTGGAAATCGAAGAACAACTGTTCATCGACATCCCCTTTGTCTTCCGCGAATTCCTGCTGACCGTCAGCGACGTGGTGTATGGCAGCCTCGAGCCGGTGACCGTCACCGACCCGCAGTCCCATACCTACCTGCCGGACGTGGCCGCCAACGCCTGGGATGCCGGTGTTGACCGCAGCATGATCCCGATCTGCCAGGACGGCGACGACTACTACTGCGTCGAAGAAGACGGCACCGTGGTGCTGTGGTCCGGCGAAGAAGAACTCGTCACCGAAGAGACCTGGGAATCGGTATGGCACTGGGCGCGGGACGTCTGGCTGGAAAGCTGAGTCGCAGCGCCCGGGCCTCTAGTGCTCCGGCGTATCCTTATGGTTATCCAGCGTCTCCAGCAAGGCGACCTGCATCCGCGTATGCACGCGGATGAACCACCGCCAGAGCACGGCCGCTACCGCGGCCGTGACGACGGCAATCAGCACCAGCAACTTGTTGGTCGGCAGAATACTGGCCGACAAGGCTGCCAATAGCAGGAAAATCACCAGCAACGAGAGGATGGGGATCAGTTCGGCAATCACCCGCCGCACGCGCTGGGTATGCCGCCCGGCCATTTCCGGCTTCACGCTCATCTCCGCCAGCAACATCGACAGCGCCTTTAGTTTGCGATACGCCGCAATCAGGAACGGCAGCGACAACAGCAACGCCGCGCCCCAGATCAATGCCTTCTGCCAACTCGGATCACTGATCCAGCCTTCCAGATAACCGCCGATACGCACCGCGAAAAAGCTGCCGGTGAAGAAGATCGCCACCACCAGCGCCAGGTTGACCCCCACTTGCAGGATGATTTTGCGGATCATCGACGCCAGCATTGCACCCTCACCCTGAGGCTGGATGCTGCGCAGCCATTCGCCATACATCCCAAATACCCGGCTCATGCGCTTAGGCATCACCGAGGCAATCTTTAACGACAACGGGTCGGCACCGCGGATCAGGTAAGGCGTCAGCAAGGTGGTAATTGCCGAAACGGCAACCGCCACCGGATAGAGGAAGTCACTGGTGACCTGCAGCGTCATGCCCAGCGCAGCGATGATGAATGAAAACTCGCCAATCTGTGACAGCCCCATGCCAACCCGCAGTGAGGTGCGGCCGTCGTTGCCAGCGATAAAAGCCCCCAGGCCGCAGGACAACATCTTGCCCAGCACCACCGCAACGGTAATCACCGCGATCGGCCAGGCGTACTGCAGCAGGATTTGCGGGTCGATCATCAAACCGATGGCGACAAAGAAGATCGCACTGAACATGTCGCGAACAGGCTCGATAAGGCGCTCGATCTTAATCAACTGGCGGGACTCGGCCATGATCGCGCCGATCAGGAACGCGCCCAGCACCATGCTGTATTCCAGCTTGACCACCAGCAGGCAGAAGCCGAAACACAGGCCCAACACGGTGATCAGCAGCATCTCGTTGCTTTCGAACTTGGCCACGTAGGCCAGCAGGCGCGGCACCAGCAAAATACCGATGACCAGCGCGACGATCATGAACAGCGAGAGTTTTCCGACCGTGGAAAACACCTCGCCGGAGCTGACCGTACCACTGACGGCAATACTCGACAGCAAGGCGATAATGCCGATGCCGAGGATGTCCTCAACAATCAATACGCCAAAAATCAGCTGGGCAAACCGCTGGTTTTTCATCTTCAGGTCATTGAGTGCCTTGACGATGATGGTGGTCGAGGAGATCGCCAGGATCGCGCCGAGGAACAGCGAGTCCATGGTGTTCCAGTCGAACCAGCGGCCGATTTCGTAGCCGATCCAGATCATCAGAATGATTTCGAGGAACGCCGCTATAAACGCGGTGGCACCGACCTTGAACAACTTGCGCAGGCTGAACTCAAGGCCCAGACAGAACATCAGGAAGATCACCCCCAGCTCGGCAAGGGTCTTGATCGTGTCTTCGTCATGGATCAGGCCAAATGGCGGGGTGTGGGGGCCGATGATGAACCCGGCGACGATATACCCCAGCACCACGGGCTGCTTGAGACGATGAAACAGGACAGTCACAACCCCTGCTACCAGCATGATCACGGCCAAGTCCTGAATAAAGCTGATGGCGTGCATGGCGAGGGGCTCCTTGAGGGTACTGGCGCTTTTCCCACTTCCACTCGCACCTTTGAACAGTCGCAAAGAGCGGAAGGAAAAGTCTGCCTTGATCGTAAGAAATGCCCTGAGATGGGCGTTTGAAGGGTAACACCGCGACTTCCGGCAGAAAGCCGGTGCAATATATGGAAACAGATCGCTGCACGCGTGACGGCAAGCGACCCGCCGGCGTCCCGTTAGGGAGCGCGCTGCAAAGCGTTCAGCACCCGCAGAGGTGCCTCCCCCAACCAATGCCTACAACCCGTGAGTGTGCTATGGAACCCGGAAACGCCCAGCTGTCGATGACGGTATTGATGACCCCTGACATGGCCAACTTCTCAGGCAATGTCCACGGCGGCACCCTGCTCAAGTACCTCGACGAAGTGGCCTACGCCTGCGCGAGCCGTTACGCGGGCCGCTACGTCGTCACACTGTCGGTCGACCAGGTGATTTTTCGCGAACCGATTCATGTCGGCGAGCTGGTGACCTTCCTTGCCTCGGTCAACTACACCGGCAACACCTCGATGGAAGTGGGCATCAAGGTGGTGACCGAGAACATCCGTGAGCGTTCGGTGCGCCATACCAACAGCTGCTTTTTCACCATGGTGGCCGTCGACGACCAGCGCAAACCCGCCGCCGTACCGCCGCTGCAGCCGCAGAACAGCGAAGACAAGCGCCGGTTTGTGCAGGCCCAGCAGCGTCGGCAGATTCGCCAGGAGCTGGAAAAGCGCTATCAGGAAATCAAAGCCGACGCGCCGTAAATCCCAGGCTGTAAACCCAATCAAGCGTGAAAGCCGGGCTTGCCCGCGATGGGTTCACCTCGGTTTTCAAGTTGCACCGCGGTGATGCCAGCGCAGGCAAGCCAGCACCCACACTGGGTTTGGTGTGACTACAGACTGATCGGTGTGGCCTCGAAGCGTACCCGGGGATGGGCAATACGGTCCTGGGCGCGGACCAGTTCCAACTCGTAACTGGCGCAGGCCTGGGTTTCCAGCAGCACTTCATGCACCGCGGCGGCCGTGAACTCAAAGGCCGCCACCAAGCTGTCGCCCAACAGCACCCGCGCCAGGAACAACCCTGATGTCAGGTCGCCCACGCCCACCGGCTGGCGCGGGAACGCCAGCAACGGCCGCCGCAAGTGCCAGCTACCATCGGCAGTCACCAGCAGCATCTCAAAACCATCCGGCAACTTACCCGGGTAATCCAGGTGTTTGACCAGGACCGCCTTCGGCCCGCGTGCCAGCAATGCCTTGGCCATGCCCAGGCAGTCGAACAGCGATTGCGGCTTGCGCCCGGCAAAGCTGTCCAGTTCCAGCTGGTTGGGGCACAGGAAATCCGCCATAGCCGCCGCCTCGTCCAGCAGGAAATCACTGACTTCCTGAGGCACGATACAGCCCTTTTCCGGATGGCCCATCACCGGGTCGCACAGGTACAGGGCCTTGGGGTTGATGGCTTTAATCCGCGCCACACCGGTCAGAATCGCCCGGCCCTGGTCTGCACTGCCGAGGTAGCCGGACAGCACCGCATCGCAGTTGCCGAGCTCGCCAATGGCGGCAATGCCTTCCACCAATGCCGGAATTTGCTGCGGCGCCAACACTTCGCCCGCCCACTGGCCATACTGAGTGTGATTGGAGAATTGCACGGTGTTCAGCGGCCAGACATTCACCCCGACCCGCTGCATGGGGAACACGGCGGCGCTGTTTCCGGCGTGGCCAAAGACCACATGAGACTGGATCGCAAGCAGATGAGGTGTGCGTTTCATGCGGGAGATTTCCGTAAAGCCGTTGAAATTCTGGCCGCGCAGTATGCGACTAAACACGGCCTATACGACAGACCAGAGACACAGTTAAGCTGCTCTCACTTTGTTGGAGTTCATCGCATGCTGACCCTGGGAAACATCTTTGTGTTGATGCTGCTGGCGACTGGCGCCGCTTGGGTGTGGCACAACCACGGCCTGCGCGAGCGGGCGCTGGAGCGGGTCAAGCAGCATTGCGCCAAGCTCGATATCGAACTGCTCGACGGTGCGGTGGCTTTAAAACGCATCGGTTTTGTGAGGGATGCCAAGGGTCGTCGGCGCCTGGCACGTATCTATAACTTTGAGTTCACCGTGACCGGCGAAACCCGCCATCCCGGGACTATCACCCAGTTCGGCGCCCACAGCGCGCAGATTGAACTGGCGCCCTACCCGTTCGAGATCAAGACGCCGCTGCCCAGCGCGGAAGTGATCGAGCTAAGCCAGTGGCGCCAGGACCACGCCACCAAGACGCGTCACTGACGACAGGCGGCCAGCGCGCTCTGCAATGCGACTACGTCCTGTGGCTCGCTGAAAATCAATTCAATGCGCGAGTCGCGCCGCCATTCGCTGGGTTGCCAAGCCAGTGGGCTGTTATCCACAGCGTTGGCGCTGACCCATCCATGGCCGCTGTGGATAACCAGTTTGGCGCGGCGCCACGCAAGGCTTGTGAGCCAATGGTCCAGGCGCCCGGTGTCGAATTGCTGGCTCGGGTGCCAGCGCCACCCGATGCTCCAGCCTCCCTCTTGAGCCTGGCTCAGGCAGATGGGCAGTGTCGGATCGCTCCAGATGGCTGGCATCTGCGCCACGCCGCTGGGCACCTCAACGTTATCCACAGCGGCGCCGGCCTGGGTATGGAGGCCCGGCAACAGCGCCAGCGGCAAGTGTGCCTGGCGGGTCCAGTGCAGCGGGCAGTCGGGTAATAGGCGTTCGACGGCTTGGCGCTGCGCGGTATCCAGCGTTTCGTCCTTGTTCAACACCAGCAACCCGGCGCTGGCCAAGGCCTCGCGCTGCGCTGGCGGCAAAGGTTTGCCCGCCGCCAATGCCTGGGCATCCAGCACCAACACACAGGGCTGGACTGCCAGCACGTGTTGCCAGGGCGCCTCACGTAATTGCTTGAGCAACTGCGCGGGATGGCCCAAACCCGAGGGCTCGATAAACAACCGGTCCGGTTTAGCCTTACGCAACAAGCGGCCCAGGCCTACCTGGAACGGTGCGCCGTTCACACAGCACAAACAGCCACCGGCGACTTCACCCAAGGCAATGCCATCATCGTCCTGAGTGAGTAACGCCGCATCCAGACCAATCTGCCCGAATTCATTGATCAGTACCGCCCAGCGCTCGTTGGCCGGGCGTTGCGCCAGCAGGTGCTTGATCAGGCTGGTCTTGCCGGCGCCCAGCGGCCCGGCAATCACGTGGGTGGGAATGTTCTGCAGCATGAGGGGCATCATTCAGACCATATAGAGAGCTTGATCCTACCCGGTTATGCCAGCCAATCCAGCGTCAGGATCAACCGTCGCTCATCGGCTTTGAGTGCGGGCGAGCGATGGATCAGGCCGTGGCCTTCGTTGCCGTGCCACTTGGTGCCCTTGAGCAAGGCCACCTCGCCACAGTGGATTTGCTCAATGCGCTCAGTCGGTTCGGCATCCGGTTGGCTCAGTTTTCGGCGGTCCATCACCCCTTCGCGCAACCACTGACTACCGACTCCGGCATAGGTGGTAATCAACCGAACGGGCACATGGTCAACGTGAAAACGTGGGCACATGGCTTTGTCCAACAGCCGCAAACGCACGCCTATACGCTTGGCACCGAGCAGGCAGGCGAACGCGCTGACCAGCCACGACACATCGGCGATAAACCCTTCGTAGCCTTCAAGATCACGACAACTGGACGCCAAACCCTGCAAGTTCGGCTCAGCGTCGTCCTGGTTAAGCTCGATCACCAGGGCATCGGCCAACGGTTCATTGAGCGCCACCAGCAAGGCGCCGAACTCGGCAATATGATGGGGCAACTGGCGCTGCCATAACGCCAGATTTACGCCGTCTTCCAGGATATCGGACAGTGCCAGCGGGGTTTCACCGTGGGTCTGACGTATCACGGGACGCAGGGGAATAACCGGTGCCAACATCACGCGACCTCTTCATACCAAGGGCCAAAGGGGTCGGCCAGCAGGCGCCAACTGTCGACACCCAGGGCCATTTCTTCATCCGTGAGCAAACAGGCGTCCAGCTCGGCGCGCATCTGGCTGAAGTCGATGTTTTGCCCGATAAACACCAGTTCCTGGCGGCAATCGCCGGTGCTCAGCTGCCAGTTGCCCATGATCGCTGCCACGCTTTCTTCGTCCTGAGGCCATTGGCTTTTCGGCACAAAACGCCACCAGCGCCCAGCAAAACCATGGCGCATCAACCCTCCGGCCTGGGACCAACTGCCCGCATCCTGGTGCTTGCTGGCCAGCCAGAAAAAGCCTTTGGAGCGCAGCAGTTTGCCGTTTACCCACGGACGGTCGATGAAGTTGAAAAAGCGCTGCGGATGAAATGGCCGGCGCGCACGATAAGCCGTGGAAGCGATGCCGTATTCTTGCGTTTCCGGTACATGTTCACCGCGCAATTCCTGCAACCAGCCTGGGGCCTGGGCGGCGCGTTCGAAGTCGAAGCGGCCGGTGTTCAGGATCTTGTTCAGCGGCACCTCACCCATGACCATCGGGATGATTTCTGCCTGCGCGTTGAGGCGCTCGAGGATGGCCATCAGTTCTTCGCGCTCGCAGCTGCTGATCAGGTCGATCTTGCTGATCAGGATCACGTCGGCGAACTCGATCTGCTCGATCAACAGGTCGGTGATCGAGCGTTCATCGTCTTCGCCGAGGGTTTCGCCGCGTGAGGCCAGGCTTTCAGCGGCTTGGTAGTCGAGCAGGAAGTTCATGCCATCCACCACGGTGACCATGGTGTCCAGACGCGCGATATCGGCCAGGCTTTGCTCGTTTTCATCTCGGAAGGTGAATGTTTCGGCCACCGGCAATGGCTCGGAAATGCCAGTGGATTCGATCAACAGGTAATCAAACCGACCTTCCTTGGCGAGTTTTCCGACCTCTTCCAGCAAGTCCTCACGCAAGGTGCAGCAGATGCAGCCGTTGCTCATTTCTACCAGTTTTTCTTCGGAGCGGTTCAGGGTGACATCACGCTGAACCTCGCTGCCGTCGATATTGATTTCGCTCATGTCGTTGACGATCACCGCCACCCGCAGGTTTTCGCGGTTACGCAGGACGTAATTGAGCAGCGTGCTTTTACCGGCGCCGAGAAAACCGGACAACACGGTAACGGGGAGACGATCGGGCATCAGGTATTCCTCATCAGGGTTGGCCGGTCAAATCGCCCGTCGATGGCGTTCGCGCAGCTCTTCACGTTCTTTGGCTTCGATACACAAGGTTGCGGTGGGGCGCAGTAGCAAGCGTTGCAGACCAATCGATTCGCCGGTGTCACGGCACCAGCCGTACTCGCCGCGGGCCAGCAATTCGAGGGCGTCGTCGATCTTGTCCAACAGCTTCTTTTCCCGCTCTAACAGACGCAGTTGCCACTGGCGCTGTTCTTCGGCGCTGCCCATGTCGGCCGGGTCGCTGTTGGTTTCCTGCTCACGCAGCGCCAGGAACTCGCCCTCGATGCGCGCCTGCAGCTCAGTACGCTGGGCAAGCAGCAGTTCACGGAAGAACCGTTGCTGGGCTTCATTCATGTAGTCGGTGGGCGGTTGGGCCAGGAGGTCTTGTTCAGTCATGGGAAGCGGGTCACGGGTCAGGCTGTGTTTTTATGTTATAGTATAACAACACAAATAAGCCAATCCGACTTGCTCACCACGACGAAGGGCGCAATGCTTGAGCCCTTCCTTACCCCGAGAATCGCCATGAAACGCCTGTTGTGCGCCCTGTTATTGGCAGCGGCAGGACCTGCCTGCGCTCAACCGCCAAGCCTGTTGGCAAACTGCACGCGCAGCGCCAACCTGCTGGCCTGCGTGGACCCGCTGGGGAACGCCTACAGCGTGGCGACCGTGGGCAGCACCACGTACTTGCGAGGGTTCGAGGTGATCGGCAAACGCTACTGGGCACAAACCAACAGCCGCTATGGGCAGTTGACGTTCTTTACTGGGTTAGCGTCCGACGGAGAGGCGTGGGTCGGCTACACACGGCGCGTGGGCTGGACCACCCTCAACCGGTTTTCCAGCTCAGGTGGTGCCAGTGCCAAGTTCACGTGCAGCCGTATGACCGGCTGTTAGACCTGGCCGTTCTTCTGCTCTTGAACCCAGGCCATGTAGCTGTTCATCGGAGGGTTCTTTTCGAAGTATTTTTTCAGCCCCTCAAACAGACCATCCGCCACCGCCTTTTGATGACGCGCAGTCACCAACCGCTGGGCGTCCTGGGTATTAGAGATAAACCCGGTCTCGACCAGAATAGAGGGGACGTCCGGTGATTTAAGTACCGCAAAACCAGCTTGCTCCACGCGTTTCTGGTGCAGCGTGGTGATGCTTTGCAGGCTGCCCAACACTGAGCTGCCCAGCTGCAGGCTGGAAGCGATGGTGGCGTTCATCGACATATCGAGAATCACCCCGGCCAACATCGGGTCCTTGTCCTTGAGATTGAGCAAGGTTGTGGCACCCAGCAGGTCCGCGCCGTTTTCGCGCTGCGCCATGAAGCGCGCCGTGGCGGAAGTTGCGCCACCTTCAGACAACGCATACACCGAGGCCCCGGACGCCGTCAGTCGTGGCGCGGCGTCTGCATGCACCGAGATAAACATATCGGCCTTGTGCTGGTGGGCAATGTCCACACGCTTGCGCAGCGGCACAAAGAAGTCATCGTTGCGCACCAGTTTCACGTCAAAGCCCTTCTCACGCTTCAAACGTTTGGCCAGTAATTGGGCGATGGACAGCACCACGTCCTTTTCGCGCTGGCCCCTGGAGCCGATGGCGCCAGGGTCTTTGCCGCCGTGGCCGGGGTCAACCACCACGATGATGTCGCGCTTGGGATGTGCTTTATCGACCGGCGCAACCAGAGGCGGCGGTTCCGCTGCGATTTGGCGAGGGGCATGAGTGGCGTTGGTCAGGTCGAGCACCAGGCGATGACCTTGGCCATCCTGGGGCGGCAATAGAAAGCTGTTGAGCTGCATCGGCGTGGCCAGGTCCAGCACGATGCGTGTGTCGCCTTTGCCGAAATGCCCGGAGCGGATTGAAGTAATCCCGCTGTTCTTCAACGCCAACTGAGAAAAATCCCCCGACAGCCCGGCGCCGCTCAGATCGATGATCAACCGTTCCGGAGAGGTCAGGGAAAAGGTCTTGTATTGCACCGGGCCGCTGAGGTCGAACACCAAGCGTAATTTATCGTCCGAGCGCCACAGGCGCGCATTGCGGATCTGCGTGGCGTAGGCCCCCAAAGGCAAGGTGAACAGGGGACTGAGCAGCAGCAGGTTGAGGAGCTGACGTCTGTGCATGACATATACCGCAAATAGAGGAGCGTCCTTGCTCGACATGACTGAAGAAAGGCGGGAGCAGAAAAATCATCGTCGATTCAATAGTTATAATATAACATGTCTTTTTATTTCCAACGATGGACCTGCCCATGAATGCGCTGACTCTGCCGGATATTGCCGCGCAGGCTTCACGCCAAGCCGTGCCACTCGACTGGGTAGGCATGTGTGGCATTGCCCTGCCGATCCTCATCGACGGCCAACGCTTGAGCGCCACTGCCGATGCGGGCGTCAGCCTGGACGATGGCGAGGCCCGTGGCATTCATATGTCACGCCTGTACCTGGCCCTGGAAATGCTCGACCAACAGCCTCTGACGCCTGCGCTTCTGCGTACTCTACTTGAGCGCTTTCTTGAGAGTCATGAAGGTTTATCTAAGAACGCCTACCTGCGTATCCACACCGACTTATTGCTCAAACGCCCCGCGCTGGTCAGTCCATTAGCTGGCTGGAAAGGCTACCCGGTGTGCATCGAAGCACGCCTGGAAAACCAGATGTTCCACGTGGAACTAAAAATTGACGTTACTTACTCGTCAACCTGCCCGTGCTCGGCCGCGCTCGCCAGGCAGTTGATTCAACAGCAATTTCTCGAAGATTTCGCCAACACGCCGTTGCAGCACGAGGATGTGCTGACCTGGCTCGGCAGCGCCAATGGCATCGTCGCCACGCCTCATAGCCAACGAAGCAGCGCAGAGTTGTCGATCCAACTGGACGCCAATCAGTCCACCTTGCCGCTTACCGACCTGATCGATGATGTCGAGGCCGCCCTCGGCACTGCCGTGCAAACTGCTGTGAAACGTGCGGATGAACAAGCCTTCGCTTTGGCCAATGGGCAGAACCTGATGTTCTGCGAAGACGCCGCTCGCCGCCTGAACCTCGCCTTGAAACGCTCGGATGCCGTCAAAGCCTTCCACCTCAAAGTGATCCACGCCGAAAGCCTGCACGCGCACGATGCCGTGGCTGAAAGCCGCTGGACGAGAGACTCTGCATGATCACCTGCAACGCTTTGCGCTGGGGTGCCCCCGGGCAACCGCTCACACCGGCGCTGGATTTGACGCTGGAAAAAGGCAGCCTCACCGGCATCATCGGCGCCAACGGCACAGGCAAGAGCAGCCTGCTCAAAGTCATTGCCGGCCTGCAAAAACCGTTGGCAGGCACTGTCAGCGTGGAGGTTCCACGCCGTGGCGGCTTGTCATTCCTGCCGCAGCAGCAACACCTGGACCGGCAGTTTCCGATCAGCCTGCAAGCGCTGGTCGCCGCCGGTTTCTGGGGCACCAAACTCACCCCGGAACAACGCAGCCAACGCCTGCAAGCGGTGCTGGAAGAATGGTGCCTCAGTGGTTTGGAACACCGCCCATTGATGGCGCTGTCCGGCGGCGAACTGCAACGTGCCCTGCTCGCGCGCATGAGCCTGGCCGAAGCGCCGGTCCTGCTACTCGACGAACCTCACGCCGCCCTCGACGAAGAAGGCCAGGCACTCTGCTGGAAACACATCCACGCCTGGCACGACGCAGGCCGCACGCTGATCGTCGTCTGTCATGACTTGGCGTCGGTGCGTCAGCACACCCAGCAAGTGGTGCAGATCAAAAGCACCGGCTGCCTGTTCGGGCCCAGCAAAGAGCTGATCCGCCCGCAACCGCACATGCAGGTGGCTTGATGCACTTCACCGCCCACCTGTGGATGCCGTTCCTCGACTTCGTATTTATGCGCCGCGCGCTCATCGGCGGGCTGGTGCTTGCGTGCAGCACCGCGCCGCTGGGCGTGTTCCTGATCCTGCGCCGCATGAGCCTGATCGGTGACGCCGTTGCCCATGGCATCCTGCCCGGCGCCGCACTGGGCTTCTGGTTCGCCGGCCTCAGCCTGCCCGCCCTGACCATCGGCGGCCTTGGCGCAGGCCTGAGCATGGCCGGCGTGTCAGCCTGGATCACCCGCCGTACCGGCCTGCGCGAAGACGCCAGCCTCGCCGCCATTTATCCCATCTCCCTGGCAGCGGGCGTGCTGATCCTGGGCATCGCCGGCAAGCGTCTGGACCTCTTGCACCTGCTGTTCGGCTCAGCCCTGGCAGTGGATGAGACCACCCTGACCGGCATGCTCTGGGTGTCCGGCTTCAGCCTGATCGCCATGGCGCTGATCTACAAACCGCTGCTGCTGGACACTCTTGACCCGCTGTTCCTGCAAACCGTCAGCCGCCTGGGCCCACTCGCCCACGGCTTATTTCTGACGTTGGTGGTGCTGAACCTGGTGATTGGTTTCCAGGCCATCGGCGCGTTAATGGTGGTGGGTTTGATGATGTTGCCGGCCATTGCTTCACGCTTCTGGAGCCGGCGCCTGCCGGTGTTGATCGCGGTATCGGCAGTGCTGGGATGCCTGTCGGTGTGGTTGGGTTTGTTGCTGTCGTTCTACTACTCGCTACCCAGCGGCCCGGCGATTGTGCTGGTGGCTGGCGGCGGGTATTTGCTGTCCGTGGTCTTCGGTCCGGTGCACGGCTTGCTGCGCCGCCCGCCCTTGCTTACATCCCAATGAGGTGTTTTCCGATGCGCGCTCTACTCGTGCTGTTCAGCATTCTGCTGCCATTGTCGATGGCTCAGGCCGCCGACAAACTTCAAGTGGTTACCAGCTTCAGCATTCTCGATGACATCACCCACCAGATCGGTGGCGAGCACATCCAGATCAGCAACATGGTCGGCCCGGACGCCGACGCCCATACCTACGAACCGACACCGGATGACGCCAAGGCGCTGCTCAAGGCCAAGGTCATCATCAAGAACGGCCTCGGCTTCGAACCCTGGCTGGACCGCCTGGTCACCAGCACCGAAACCAAAGCCACTGTGGTCACCGCCAGCAAAGGCGTGATCTCCCACACCATGGAAGAAGACGGCGAAACCATTCCCGATCCGCACGCCTGGCACAACCTGGCCAACGCCGAAATCTATGTGAACAACATCACCAAGGCGCTGGTGGCCGCTGACCCGGCCAACAAGGCCGACTACCTGCGCAACAGCCAAGCGTACCTGAAAGAAATCTACCGCCTGCTGGCCGAAGCCAAAACCAAGTTCGGTGCATTGCCGCCTGGCAACCGCCGCATCATTACCTCCCATGATGCCTTCGGTTACCTGGGCCAGGCCTACGGCATCCAGTTCCTGGCGCCACAAGGGCTGTCGACCGAGCGTGAACCCTCAGCGGCCGAAGTCGCTGCGCTGATCACCCAGATCCGCAAGGACAAGGTCAAAGCCGTGTTCATGGAAAACATCAAGGACTCGCGCCTGCTCAAGCAAATCGCTGACGAAAGCGGCGCGCAGATCGGCGGCACGCTGTACTCCGACGCCCTCGCTGCCGAAGGCCCGGCCAGCACCTTCACCGGTCTGTTCGAGTACAACCTCAACACCCTGTGCGCCGCCCTGAGCAAGCCATGACCTTGAGCATGCGCGACCTGGAAGGGGCTGCCATTGGCAGCCGCTTTCCACTCGAGCCGGTACTCAACGCCCTGCCGTGGAACAGCGATGGCCTGATTGCCGCCATCGTCCAGCAACACGGCAGCGGCCAGGTGTTGATGCTGGCCTGGATGAACCGCCAGGCCCTCGATGAAACCCTGGCCACAGGGCAGGTCTGCTACTGGTCGCGCTCGCGCCAGCAACTATGGCGCAAAGGCGAAAGCTCCGGCCACTGGCAACAGTTGGTCGAAGCGCGGCTGGATTGCGATGGCGACGCCGTGCTGCTGATTGTCGACCAGCAAGGCCCGGCCTACCACACCGGCCGGCCCACCTGCTTCTACAACGCCATCGATGGCGCCTACGTTCATATCATTACGGAGCCCGCTGCATGATCCGCAAGAACCCCTCCGGCGATCTGCCGGTGATTGCCGAATCAGCCTACGTCGACAAAACCGCCATCATTTGCGGCAAGGTCATCATCGGCGAGAACGTGTTCGTCGGTCCCTACGCCGTCATCCGCGCCGACGAAGTCGACGCCAGCGGTGCCATGGACCCCATCACCATCGGTGCCAACTCCAATATCCAGGACGGCGTGGTCATCCACTCCAAATCCGGGGCGGCGGTGACCATCGGCGAGTTCACCTCTATCGCGCACCGCTCCATCGTCCACGGCCCCTGCTCCGTCGGCGACCGCGTCTTCATTGGTTTCAACAGCGTGCTGTTCAACTGCGCCGTCGGTGATGGCTGCGTGGTGCGCCATAACTCGGTGGTCGACGGCCGTGACTTGCCCGCCGACTTCTATGTGCCCTCCACCACCCGCATCGGCCCGAACACCGACCTGTCGCAATTCCCGCCGGTGAGTGTCAGTGCCTCGGAGTTTTCCGAAGACGTGGCGCGCACCAACGTCGATCTGGTGCGCGGTTACAAAGCCCTGCAAAACGAGTTCTGAACCATGAGCCGCCTGCTGATTCGCAATGCCCGCCTGGTGAATGAAGGCCAGTTATTCGACGCTGATGTACTGGTCGCCAATGGCCGTATCGAGAAGATCGCTACCAGCCTTGAAGGCTACAACGAACCGGTAGAAATCGACGCCCAAGGCCAATGGCTGCTGCCGGGAATGATTGATGACCAGGTGCACTTTCGCGAACCCGGCGCGCCCGAAAAAGGCAGTTTCTATAGCGAATCCCGCGCCGCAGTGGCGGGTGGCATTACCAGCTTCATGGACATGCCCAACACCCACCCCGCCACACTTAACCTGGAGGCCCTGGCCGATAAAAAGCGCCGCGCCGCGCTGCACTCAGTGGCCAACTACGGCTTTCACTTTGGGGTCAGCAACGACAACCTCGACACGGTCGCCGCCCTGGACCCACGCGAAGTGGCCGGGGTGAAAGTGTTCATGGGCGCCTCCACCGGCAACATGCTGGTGGACGACCCACGGATTCTGGAGCGACTGTTTGCCGAAGTCCCCACCCTCCTGCTTGCTCACTGCGAACACACACCCAGCATCCTGGCCAACGAGCAACGCCTGCGCGAGCGCTTCGGCGAACATATTCCCGCGGTTGCCCACCCGCTGATCCGGGATGCCGAAGCCTGCTATCGCTCATCATCGTTTGCAGTGGAACTGGCCAAGCGTCACGGCACCCGCCTGCACGTGTTGCACCTGACCAGCGCCATCGAGTTGGCGCTGTTCGACGACATTCCCCTTGCCGAAAAGCGCATCACCGCCGAAGTCTGCCTGCACCATCTGCTGTTCGATGACCACGACTATCACCGCCTCGGCCACCAGATCAAATGCAACCCGGCGATCAAGACCCGCGCCGACCGCGACGCCCTGCGCCGTGCCTTGCTGACTGATCGTCTGGATGTAATTGGCAGTGACCATGCGCCACACACCTGGGCGCAAAAACAGTTGAGCTACCGCGAAGCGCCGTCCGGGCTGCCGTTGGTGCAGCACGCGTTGCCGGCGTTATTGGAGTTGGTTGCGGACGGGCTCTTGCCCCTGCCTACCCTGGTGGCCAAGACCAGTCACCGGGTAGCCGACCTGTTCGCCATTCCCGATCGCGGCTACTTGCGCGAAGGCTATTGGGCAGACCTGGTGCTGATCAAACCTGAGCCCGAAGGCAGACCCGTCAACAGCCAGCCCATTCTCGCGCGCTGCGGTTGGACGCCCTTCGCCGAGCGCAGCTTTCGCCACAGCGTCAGCACCACGCTGGTGTCAGGCCACCTGGCGTGGCACAACGGCCAGGTGGTCGACAGTTGCCAGGGCTTGCCCCTGCTCTTTCTGCGTTAAGCGCGGGGTTTGACCGTACCGCAATCGTTACCCAGCCACTGAGCGTGGGTGTCCAGGCTGCCCTTCTGCTGAACGCCGGTGGCATTGAAAGTGCCGTTGACGGTCGTGGTGAACTCCTGCTGGCTCTGGAACGTCGCTACACCGGTGCCCTGGGCTTTCGGGCAGCTGAAACGAAACTTCCATTGGTTGCCGGTCTTGTCGGTCACTTGCTGTTTACAACCCGATTGCGGGTCCGTCAGCGGGATTGAGTCAGAGGCAACCTGGGCCGGCGTGAGGCACACCTGCACGCCTTTACCGGCCATGGTGATGCCCTGTTTTTCGAGCATCGCGCGCTGTTCAGGGGTCATCTGTTGTTTGAGCTGACCGAGGATCAGCGACAGGTCGGGCAAGTCCTGGTTATCCACTTTCATATTACTGGTGGTCAATTCCCACAAGCCCGGCGCCAACATCTGCGCCTGAGCCGCCACGGGCAGCGACAATCCAACAACCATGGCCAAACCAAGCAGGCGAGCATTCATCGGGTAACTCCTGGATAATTGTGGGCGTTAGACGCCGCAAAGCTGCCAGTGTTGCACGACAAATAAAATAGCGACATTCACCGTCGAACATGGTCTGTTAGGCACTTGATTGCCTGGAGTTACGTCGTTCATGGATTTTTTTGGCCCGCACTTGCTCGCCTACTTCATTGCCACGCTGCACTTTCTCGGGACTCTGGCCGCGATTCACGCGGTGCTGACCGTCAGGACCGCCCAAGGCTCAATCGCTTGGGCCCTGTCGCTGATGTTCATGCCTTACCTGACGCTGATTCCGTACCTGATTTTTGGTCGCAGCACCTTCGACGCTTATATCCAGGCGCGTCGCCAGGCCAACCAGGAAATGCACACCGCCATCACCGCGCTGAACTGGCGCCCCTGGGTCGATGAAGCGCTCGCCGCACGCAACTCCGATGCCTATGCGTCCCTGCGTGCCATGCCCAAACTTGGCCGCATGCCATGCCTGGCCAATAACGAAGTACGCTTGCTGATCAATGGCGAGGCGACTTTCAGCGCAATCTTCGACGCTATCCGCACGGCCAAAACGGCGGTGCTGTTCCAGTTTTTCATCATCCATGACGACGAACTCGGCCGCCAACTGCACACCTTGCTCAAGGAGAAGGCCGCCGAAGGCGTAGACATCCACGTGCTCTACGACCGCATCGGCAGCCACGCCCTGCCCTCTCGCTACGTGCAATCGCTGCGCGACGCCGGCGTCAAGGTCAAAGCATTCGCCACCCGCAGCGGCTGGCTCAACCGCTTCCAGGTCAACTTCCGCAACCATCGCAAGATCGTGGTAGTGGACGGCGTTACCGGATTTGTCGGCGGGCATAACGTCGGCGATGAGTACCTGGGCAAAAAGCCGCCGTTGGCGCCATGGCGCGATACCCATGTACAGGTCACCGGCCCGGTCGTGGCCTGCCTGCAGGAATCGTTTGCCGAAGACTGGTTCTGGGCCGCGCGCGAGTTGCCGCCACTGATCCTGCCGGACACTTACCCTGAAGACGGCGTGCTCTGCCAACTGCTCGCCAGTGGCCCGGCTGACCCGTATGAAACCTGCTCGCTGTTTTTCGTCGAAGCGATCCATGCCGCGACCGAGCGGGTGTGGATCACCAGCCCCTATTTCGTGCCCGACGAAGCCGTATTCGCCGCCCTGCGCCTGGCGGTGTTACGCGGGGTGGATGTGCGCCTGCTGCTGCCGTCGCGGCCCGATCACCGCATTGTGTATGCCGCCTCCAGCCTCTACGCCATCGAAGCGGTGCGCGCCGGTGTGCGGGTATTCCGCTATAAGCCGGGCTTCCTGCATCAAAAAGTGGTGTTGGTGGACAGCGAAATCAGCGCCATCGGCAGCGCGAACATGGACAACCGTTCGTTCCGGCTTAATTTCGAAGTGATGCTGCTGACCGTGGACGAGGCGTTTGCCAGCGAAGTGGAACAGATGCTGCTGGACGACTTCGCCGTCGCCCACGAAGTCAGCCAGGAAGAAAGCCGCGAAACCCGCCGCCTGCAACAACTGGGCATGCGAGTCGCGCGGCTTATTTCACCGATTCTCTGACAGCCAACACAGAACACATTTACATCTTCTGGGTCTTCGCAGCACTGTTTCAGCGGTAGATATCTTCCCGCGTCCACGGCAATTCATGGCTGCCATCGGCATGAGGTTTTACTGCCAGGATCTGATGCAGGTTGATCCAGCCACGGGCGAACGCATAGGCACAACCGGCCAGGTACAGCCGCCAAATACGCAACGCTTGCTCCGGCACCATCTTCGCCGCCGCTTCAAGGTTGTCTTCCAGCCGCTCGCTCCAATGGTCCAGCGTGCGCGCGTAATGCAGGCGCAGGCTCTCGACGTCGACCACTTCCAGCCCGACTTCACTGATTTCGGCAGTCATCATCGCCAGATGGGGCAACTCACCGTTGGGGAACACGTAACGCTCGATAAAATCCCCGGCGCCACGGCCGACAGGTCGACCATCCGTGTGCTTGGCAGTGATGCCGTGGTTCATCACCAGGCCGCCTTCACGCACCGCACCAAACAGGGTTTGGCAGTATTGCGCCAGGTTGGCATGGCCAACGTGTTCGAACATGCCCACGCTGACCACTTTGTCGAAACGACCGTCTTGGGGTAGGTCGCGATAGTCGAGCAATTGCAGGTCCACCTGGTCTTCCAGGCCATCCGCTTTGACGCGTTCCCGGGCCAGTGCCAACTGCTCCTTGCTCAGGGTGATACCAAACACTTTGACCCCGAATTCCCGCGCCGCAAAACGCGCCAGCCCGCCCCAGCCACAGCCCACATCCAGCAAATACTCACCCGGTTGCAAGCGCAGCTTGCGGCACAAGTGGCGAAATTTGTCTTGTTGAGCCTGGTCGATGGATTCACTGCCGGTTTCAAAGTAGCCGCAGGAGTACGCCATGTCCTGGTCCAGCCAAAGTTGGTAGAACTCGTTGGACAGGTCGTAATGGTAGGAAATGGCGGCTGCGTCGGTCGCCTTGTCGTGGATCGAGCGCACCGGATGACTTTCCAGGTCGTCTTCGATCAGCGCGTGACTCAACTCGTCACAGACCCGAATGACCTCGGTGATGGAACCCTCAAGCTCCAGTTTGCCTTCGACGAACGCTTCACCCAATGAGTCGAGCGTTGGATGGGTCAGCATGGAAACCGCTGTGGGGTCCTTCACCACGATGGTCACACTGGGCTCAGGGCCCAAGTTGAATTCATGGCCATCCCAGAGTCGAAGACGAAGCGGTAGCTTTAGATTCTGTAAGGCCGGTGGAAGTGGCGCGAGCATGAGTAGTCCCCCCTTGTTTCAGACGTCTGGAATGAGGGTAGACCATCCAAAGACAAAGTAGGGGGCTATCGAATCGATAGCGCCGCTCTACTGCGCCCGAAACTCGAGCAAACCGTCTTGGACCCACTGTTTCAGCCACGTCACCGCTTGCAGCGCTGCACCCTCTTTATAAGTGACTGCCAACTCTGCGCACAGTTCTGAAAAGCGCCAGCCGGTGGCGACCATGCCTGCCAGTGCGCAGGCTTCAGCGGGTTCCAGGCTGCGGTAGTGGCACACGTTCTGGTGGCGCCATACCAGGCAAATCTGCGCGACCTCCAGTGCATGGCTGTCGGGGAAGTCCGACTCATCCTTACTCGCTCGCCAAATCGCCACGGTATTGAACTGGCAGAGCATCTGCTGCACGCAAGGCGCCAGGGCTACCTGCAAACCCGGCCAGGCTTCGGGTGGCAGTTGCGCCATATCATTCAGGGTCAGCGGCTCACCCTGCGGCGCATCAAACGCCAGGGTAAAGGCCCACTCCAACCGCGCCAGTTCAGCCAGCGGGGCGCTCTGCTCAGCCACCAGGTGCTCAACAATGAACGCCGGGAACCGCTCACCCAACCAACGCAGGCTGTAATGAGCGGACGGATAACGTCGCACATAGGCCTGTGTCAATAACGCGAACTCATCATCCCCCAGCCAATACCAGATGGCGCCGAAATCATGGCGCAACACTTCCTGCAACCGCGACACGTAGGCGTTGTGATAAATCGCCAGCCCCGTGTCGACATCCAGGGTCGGGCCACCGAGCAAAGTGGCGGCGAAACCCCGGTTGTCCACCGTCGTTTCGGATAGCAGATGCTGCTCAAAGGCCAACTGCCAATCGGTCAGGCGCATAGCGACCTCCGGGCCAGCGCGGTAGCCCCCAGTTCACGGGCCTTGCTCAGCTCGGCAAGCAGTTCTTCGAACGGTGGGAAATGATCATCGCGCTCCAACAGCGTCGACACCGGCCCCAAATGCTCAAGTGTCTGTTGATAGAGCGCCCACACCGGATCGCACACCGGATGGTCATGGGTATCGACCACATAATCGCCGTAGTCCATATGCCCGGCCAAATGCAGTTGGCGAATACTCTCGGGCGGCAGGCTGCGGATAAACGTCCACGCATCGAACCCGTGATTGCGCGAACTGACACACACATTGTTGACGTCCAGCAGCAACTGGCACCCAGTGAGGTGCGCCAAGGCATTGAGGAATTCCCACTCAGTGAATTCGTCCGCCTTGGAGCGTACATAGCTGGAGACATTTTCCAGCACCAACGGACGCTGCAACACGTCCTGCACTTGGCGCACACGGCCGGCCACGTGGTAGAGACTTTCTTCGGTGTAAGGCAATGGCAGCAAATCGTGCAACTGATGCGCGCTACCGCGACTCCAGCACAAGTGATCGGAAATCCACGCGGGTTGAATGCGCTCGGCGAGCTGTTTGATGTGTTTCAGGTAATCGGTATCGAGGGCATGGGGCCCACCGATGGACAGGGACACACCGTGCATCACCAGGGGATAGCGCTCGGCTATCGCGTCCAGGTAGTACAAGGCTTTGCCGCCCTGGACCAGATAATTCTCGGAGATCACTTCGAACCAATCCACGGCCGGCGACTGTTCAAGGATCTGCTGGTAATACTCACTGCGTAAACCCAGGCCGTAGCCCAGATTGGGAAAGGAAGCGGACATACGACAACTCCTGGGCAAAGTGTCCGCAGCGGCAGGGGGCGTCCGCTGCGGTTGCACTGGTTTGCCGGTTATTCGCCGACTTTGCCGCCTTTTTGGTCGCACATGGCTTTGCTCATGGAGAGGAAGCCCTGGCCTTTGCAAGAACCTTGACCTTTGCACGCGTGGTCTTTGGTTTTGCAGTCGTTCTGGCCTTTGCAGGCGTTGACGCCATAGCAATGCACAGCGGTATCAGCGGCTTGAGCCTGAGTGGCAACACCAGCAAACATGGTAGCGGCAGCCATAGCGAGGGCGGCACCGGCAGCAGCGGATTTAATGTTCATTCTCGTATTCCTCATGAGCTAATGGAGTCGGTCTGAACGGATTGTTCAGTCTCGACATACCACTAGAGTGAGGTCCCGCATTGGCGTTACAGCCCAGTGAAAATATTTCTGAAAATTATTCGTCGAGCTTCAAAAGCGGCTCCTGAAAGCGTAGCAAACGCCCGGCGTTGCCCAGTACCAGCAAGGTGCTGAGGTTATGCAACACCGCCGCGATCATCGCGCCTGCTGCGCCCAACCAGCCAAACGCCGCGAACACCACGATGGCCAAGGTCCAGCCCAAGCCGATGATCACATTGACCTGCAATGTGTGTCGGCACTGACGACTCAAGCGCACACAGGTGCCCAGGCGACGCAGGTCGCTGCCGATCAACACCACGTCCGCCGACGCGAGGGCGATGTCCGCCCCGCCCGCGCCCATCGCCACGCCGACCACACCCGCCTTGAGCGCCAGGGAGTCGTTGATGCCGTCGCCCACCACCATCGGCCGGAAACCACTGCGGATCTCGCCCAACACGCGGTTGAGCTTATCTTCCGGCAAGGCCTGCGCTTCGACGTCGCTGATGCCTACGTCCAGCGCGAGGCTGTCGGCCACGCTTTGACGGTCGCCGGTCAGCAGCAATTGGCGGCCCAGGCCTAGATCCCGCAACTCTTGCAGTGCCTGCCGTGCCTCCGGCTTGACGCTGTCGGCCAGCAACAGCCAGGCGAGGAATTGCCCGTTCAGCGCCAGCCCGGCAATCGGGCCATCGTGACGGGGGACGTGGGTGCTGACGATGCCCAATTGCTCAAATAACTCCGGTCGCCCAAGGGCCGCTTCGCCCTGCTCGGTCTGTGCCACCACGCCAAGGCCCTGGCGTTCGCGAATATCCGTGAGTGCCAGCATTTGTTCCTGAGTCGCCAAACTCGCCAGTGCACGACTGACCGGGTGGCTGCTGGCCGAACCGAGGCTGGCCGCCAGGTTCAACACCCGCTGCCGATCCGGCGCCGTGGTTTCAATGGACTGCAGGCGCAAGGTGCCAAAGGTCAGCGTACCGGTCTTGTCGACCACCAACGAGGTCAGGTCCGCCAGCTCCTCCAGAAACGCCGAGCTGCGAATTAAAATCCCATGGCGCGCTGCCACCGCAATCCCGGCAATCGCCGTGGCCGGTGCCGACAGCACCAACGCACACGGGCACGCCGCCACCAGCACGGCGAGCATTGCCTGGGCGTCATGGGTGACAAACCAGGTCACCGCCGCCAGCAATAACACCAGCACCATATAGCTGCCGGCATAGCGCTCCAGCAGCCGCGTGATCGGCGGTTTGGAGCGCTCGGCGTTCTGCATCAGCGCGATGACTTTGCCCAAGGTCGACTCATCACCGGTGCGCGTCACTTGCAAGCGCAACAAGCCATCAAGGTTGATCGCCCCACCAAACACCTGCACGCCGACGCTGGCTTCCAACGGCACCGACTCCCCGGTGATAGGCGCCGTGTCCAGGCTGGCTTGGCCCGACAGCACCACGCCATCGGCGGGTACCCGGTCGCCGGCACGCACTTCGACGATATCGCCGGTGTTCAGCGTGCCGTTATCCACTTCAACAATGCTGCCGTCGGCCTGCACCAGGCGCGCGTGGCTGCGGGTCAGTTTGCCCAGCGCGTGAATCGCCTCCTGAGAGCCGATCACGCTGCGCTCTTCCAGCACATGGCCGAAGATCATGATGATCGGCAGCAAGGCAGCGGTCAGCAGGTCGCCCGTGGCCCACGCGCCCATCATCGCCAGCGCGATCAATTGGTCGGTGATGCCATGCAGGCTCGGGTAACGCAGGCTGTACCAGGCCGAACGCATCACCGGCACGGCCACCAGCAAGGAAGCGACGCCGAGCAGCAATTGGCTGACACCGGTCTGATCCGGCGCCAACCAACGCCACACCAGCCCCAACATCAGCAAACCCAGGGCCAGCATGGCCAGCGTCAATTGCCGGGCAGCGCTGCGCTGCTCGGCGGAGGTCAACATGGGTGCGCTCATTGCTCGGCTCCCTGAATGATCAAGCGGGAGTCGTCTTTAGGGTCGACCGTAGTGACTGAACCGGCCTGGCCAAGAATGTTCGGCACGCGCTCGCGGTAAAGGCGCAGCAGCAAGCCAGGGTCTTTAACCTGCGCCAGGCTGGCGACGGTGGCGGTTTGCGCCTGGGCGCTGGCCAGGCGCTCACTGGCCTGGGCGTGGGCCACTTGCACCAGGCGGTCAGCCGCCTGGTTGGCGGTCTGGGTGAGTTTTTCCGCTTCGGTGCGCGCATTGGCCACGGCTTTATCGGCTTGCTGGCTGGCGGTCAGCACCGCGTTGAACGCATTCACCGCCGGGCCCGGCAGGCTCGATTGCACATCCACGCGGGTGACCTCAATGCCCAGCCCCAAACCCGTCGCGGCCAGCTCCGCCAGGCGCTTATTGATACCTTGCACCAGGTCGGCGCGCAGCCGCTCGCGGCGCTCGGCGGCGCCGTTGTCGGTGCCGATCAGTTCCGGGCGCGCCACCAGAATCGTGTCCAGATCCCGCGCAGCCGTCAGCGCCACTGCGCTGCGCGTCACCAGACGATCCAACGCCGGCAGCACGTGCTCGCCCTGCAGCACAAACGCATAGGGTTCGGTGACTTTGTAAAACACCCGCACATCCAGCTGCACCACACCGGCATCGCCGGTCAGCAAGTAACCGGAACCGGCCAGTGCATCGCTCAACGGCGTGGCGAAACTGGCGACACGGTCGGCCTGGGTTGCCGCATCGGAGCGCAGCAGGTTCTCCACCCGACGTTCAATCACACGGTCCGCAGCGGGTAACAACACAACCTGCTCGAACGGCTGCGGCCACGCCAGCAGGAGCCCGGCGTTCTGAATCCGGTCCAGCGCGCCGAAGTGCAGCACCACGGCGCGGTTTTGCGGGTCGATCTGCCGCACATTGGAAAACGCCCAGGCCAGCGCCGCCAGCACCGTCACCGCGTACAGCGCCAGGAAGGTCAGGCGCCCGGCCTGGATCCACGGGCTGTCCGGGCCGTCACGCTCGGTCATGGTTGAACGTCCTTCGGCCCGTCCACCAGTGCACGGAACGGCGCCGCGTCGGTACGCAGGATGATTCGGGTGCTCGGCGTGACCACCGTGCCCAAGGTGTCGAGCGAGCGCAGCAGGTTGTACAGCTGCGGATTGCCCGCGTAGGCCCGGCCATAAATCTGCGCCGCTTCAACCCGCGATTGGGCTTCGATATCGGCGGCTTTCACCGTGGCATCGGCTTGCACAATACGCGCGTCACGCTCGGCGGCAGAGCGGATCTGCGCGGCTTCACGCTTACCGACAGCGGTGCGTTCGGTGGCAATGGTTTCACGCTCGGCACGCATGCGGTCGACGGTGGCCGTGAGGGTGACCGACGGCAGGGTCAGGCGCTCGATACCGACTTGCACCACGCGCACGCCGTAGGTGGTGAGCAATTGTTGATCAATCTGCTGGCGCAATTGCGCCTCGAAATCAGCAATGCGCACCTGGCTGGCGTCGGTGTTAATCAAGCTCGACAGGTCGAAGCTGGCTGCTGTGGTTTCCAGCGCCGAGCCGACGAACGTGCGAATCTGCCGCGCCGCTTCGTCCGGCTGGTTCTGCACCGCACGCATAAAGCGCTGCACATTGTCGGCATCGCCCTGCACCTGCCACGCCACATAGGCCTGCACGATGATCCGCAGGCCGTCGCGGGTACCCACATCCTGTAAACCGCTGGAGGTAGTGCGCAGGCGCAGGTCCACCGGGATCGCCGCTTCGAACGGTGCCGGCCAGCGCCAGCCCAGGCCCGGCTCCAGCAGTACCCGCGACGGGTTGCCGAACCGCGTAATCACTGTGGCCTCGCCGGAGCGCACTTGCACCAGGCTGGCAGCCGCGACGGCAAACAGCACCAGCAACACGGCCCAGGCCATGCGCCTCCAAGGAAATGGCCCGGCCGCCTGCTCATCGCCATGGTGGTGGTGATGATGGCCGTGGTGGTGATGACCGTGATCGTGAGAATGAGCGCTCAACAGACAGACTCCTTATTGAACGGCTTTACGCGGCACCGAAGGATCGGCCGGCAAAGTAAAAGAACGCAGATCGATCGTTGGCGCGCCATCGGCGCCCAGGCGGTGATCCAGAATAAGCAGCTTGGCGTGCGCCAGCCCTTGGCTCAGTTGAGCGAGATACTGCTCCAGCACGAAGGCACGGCCTGCGGTGGCGTAAGCCTTTTGTTCGGCGCCAAAGCGCAGGTCTGCCGCTTGGGCGCCCGCGCTGACTTCACGGGCGGTGGCCATCGCCTGGTCGCGCGCAGTGCTGGCCTGCAGCAAAGCCTGGTTGGTTTGTTCGCTGGCGGCGCCGCGCTCACGGGAAATCAGCGCCTGGGCACCAATCTGTGCCGCCTGCACACCGTGGTAGGCATTGGCGGCGCCGGCCGGTGGGTGAATGGCCTCCACCACCGTGGCCAGAATTTCCACGCCACTGTTAAGTTTTTGCAGGTCCGCCTGCACTGCGCGGCCGACCTCATCAGCGAGGCGGGTGCGTTGTTCGCCGAGGAGCTCGTCGAGGGTGCGCGAGGCAAAGTCGTGCACGAGGATGCGGCTGGCGGTACTGCGAATCAGCGTCGGCACATCGGCGCTGTTATAGGTGGCAGCCAGTGCGGCCTGGTCGGTCAGGCCAATGCGGTAGACGAAGCGGACATCCATATTGACGATCTGGAAGCTTTGCTTGTCGCCGCTGCTGCTGGCGATCACCTGGGACTTGTCATTCACATGGCTGGCATCCCACAACCGGTTGGCGATCAGCGGCGCCGGGCCTTCGGCAGGTGCCAACGGCACTGCGGCGGCGTCGCTGGCGCTGGTGGCGAGCTCGTGCACAACGCCGTTTTCCACGTTCAAAACGCGACCCAATGGCCACGGCAACCCGGCATGCAGGCCCGGGCCGAAGACTTCCACCGGTTTGCCGAACCGCTCATAAATCCCACGGCCTTGCAGAGGCACTTCGTGCACGCCGGTCAGTGACCAGCCTACCGCCAGCACCACCAGCAGCACCGGCAAGAACGCCCGGCGCATGTAGGTAAACGCCCAGATCTGGCGCAAGTCGATGCCGAAGCGGTTGTGCAGTTCGTGCTGCAAAGCGAGCAAGGGTTGTGGCGGCCAACGCAGCAGACCGGCGATGAAGCTTTGCGCCATCAGGCGGGGTTCGAGCCGTGGCTGGCGCGGGCTGAACAGCGACAGCGTGCCTCTTAAGAGGAACTCCAGCGCCACCAGCGCTGGCAACAGGCCAATGACCGTCGCCAAGCGCAACGGCCACACGGATTGCGCGCCGGCAAACAACAAGCAGATCGCACTGACCACCCAAACAACAATCGCCACCCGGACCAACTGCGCCAACTGCGACGCTTCAGGCCATTGCGCAGCGGTTTCCTGAGCCAGACGGCGCTCCAATACCAGCAAGCCAAAGGCCAGCGCCAACGCCAGCGCAGCGCCGATACTCGCGGATTGCCCCACGGGCGATGCGGGCAAGGCCAGGTTCCAGAATTCAATGATGCTGAGCAACGCCAACAACGACCAACCACAGAGCCACAACACCGGCGCGCCGATCTGGGCCAGCAAGCCACTGCCGAAACGCTCCAGCAGACGCGTGTATCCGCCCCGCTCTTCGAGGGGCCGTTCGATTAATTCCGCTGCCGGTTCCTCCAGCGCCTGGGCACGCCAATCGGCGACCCACCACGCCGATTGCAACCCGGCTACCAGCACCAGCAGAGCGCTCGCGCAATTGATCAGCACCACGGGCCAGATCGACAACGGCGCAAACAGCGCGACAAACAACGCCAGCACCCAACCGGCGACAGCCAGGGCGGTCAGGCTGATGCCGGCCTGCCTCAATCGACGGGCATGGAACACCCCTTGTTGAAAACGCGCGAGGCCTTCAACCGAAGCGCCATCAGCTTCCAAATCCACTTGCATCCACTTAACGCCCGCTTACACACAGTTCGTTACGATATAACACGCGGCGTGAAATTTTTGTTCGCTAAACACCGTTTTTGAGCCCTGCGCTGTGCCCCTGTGCACAGGGCTTACTCGCGATGGCGATGGGGCAGTTGATGCCTGTACTGCCTGGCCCACCGCTATCAGGCGCAAGCTGCCTGCCACAAATTCCCTGCGGCACCGGCGAGACCGTGACTAAACCCCCATAAACACGCGCCATCACTGGTGCAGGCACGGATTAATCGGCACACTCCAAAACAGTTTTTCGCGGGTTCACGGACAAGGAAGCGCCACTCCCCATGATTTCGATCTATCAACTCAAGCCGCGTTTTCAAAACCTGCTGCGCCCCCTCGTGCAGCGTCTCTATGACAACGGCACCACCGCCAACCAGATCACCGTGTTGGCTGGCGTGATTTCCCTGCTGGTCGGCCTGTTGATCGCCAGCTTCGCCCAACACCTTTGGCTGTTTGCGCTGATCCCGCTGTGGATGATCCTGCGCATGGCCCTCAACGCCATCGACGGCATGCTCGCCCGGGACTTTGGCCAGCAGTCGCGCCTCGGCGCCTACCTCAATGAACTGTGCGACGTCATCGCCGACAGCGCGCTGATCCTGCCCTTTGCGCTGATCCCCGATGCCAGCCTGGTGCCCGTATTGCTGGTGGCGCTGCTCGCCGTGTTCAGTGAATACGCTGGCGTGCTCGGGCCAATGGTGGGCGCTTCGCGCCGCTACGACGGGCCGATGGGTAAGAGTGATCGCGCGTTTGTACTCGGGGTGCTCGCCACCGGCGTGGCACTGGGTTGGCTCAATGCTGGCTGGGTCGACACGGTGATGTGGCTGGTCGCCGCCCTGCTCGCCTATACCTTGGTCAACCGCGTGCGCCAAGGTCTCAAAGAAACCACTTCCCCTTCTGCATAAGGAATTTGCGATGCGCGAACAGCACGATCACACCTTCAGTACCCATGATGGCGTCGAGCTTTTCTATCGGCACTGGCCGGCCACGGCGCCTGCGGGCGACGAGCCGCGCAAGGCGATCCTGCTGTTTCATCGCGGCCACGAGCATTCGGGGCGCATTGCTCACTTGGTCGACGAACTCGACCTGCCGCAATTCGATTTCTTCGCCTGGGACGCACGCGGCCACGGCCAATCCCCCGGTGCACGCGGTGACAGCCCCAGCTTCGCCACCAGCGCGCGCGACGTGCAGACCTTCTGCGAGCATATCGGCGCCACTTACGGCATCGACGAAGAGAACGTCGCCGTCATCGCCCAAAGCGTGGGCGCCGTGATCGCCGCCACCTGGGTGCACGATTACGCCCCCAAAATCCGCGCCCTGGTGCTGGCCTCCCCGGCGTTCAAGGTCAAGCTCTACGTACCTTTTGCGCGACCGGGCCTGGCGCTGATGCGCAAAGTGCGCGGCAACTTTTTCGTCAACAGTTACGTCAAGGCCAAGTTCCTCAGCCACGACCCGGAGCGAGTCGCGTCCTACGACAGCGACCCCTTGATCACCAAAGCCATTTCAGTGAATGTGCTGCTCGGGTTGTACGAAGCTGCCGATCGCGTTGTAGCCGATGCCCAGGCGATTCAAGTGCCCACACAGCTGTTGATCTCCGGCTCCGACTTTGTGGTGCACCGTAAACCCCAGCAGCAATTTTTCGACCGCCTCGGCAGCCTGAAAAAAGAGCTGCATATTCTTCCCGGCTTTTTCCACGACACCCTCGGCGAACGCGACCGAGCGATCGCCCTGAGCAGCGCCAAGCGCTTTATCCTGCAGAACTTCGCTCACCCGCTGGACCGCGCGTCTTTGCTCGACGCCGACAAACTGGGCGCCACCTGCGCCGAGTCAGAATCCCTCGCCGCGCCGCTGCCCCGTCATTCATTGCGCGACCTGTACTGGCGCATGACCCGCGCCAGCATGGGCTTGGGCAAGAACCTGTCGGCCGGGGTGAAATTGGGCTTCGACACCGGCTTCGACTCCGGCAGCACGCTGGACTACGTGTACCGCAACACGCCCACCGGCAAGGGCGGGCTGGGGCGGATGATCGACACCAATTACCTCAACTCCATCGGCTGGCGGGGCATTCGCCAGCGCAAGCTGAATGTCGAAGAACTGCTGCGCCTGGCCATGGCCAAGTTGCGTGCAGATGATCGTGAGGTGCGAATTGTCGATATCGCCGCCGGCCACGGCCGCTACATTCTCGAAGCCTTGCAGGGCGTTTCGCCGCTGCCGGAATCAATCCTGCTGCGCGACTACAGTGACATCAACGTACGCGACGGTGGCGCGCTGATCCGCGAAAAAGGCCTTGGGGATATCGCCCAGTTCGTCAAAGGTGATGCGTTTGACCGGGCTGATCTGGCGGCCCTGGACCCCAAGCCGAGCTTGGCAGTGGTGTCCGGGCTGTATGAGTTGTTTGCCGATAACGGCATGGTCGGCGGTTCGTTGGCAGGTCTGGCCGAAGCGGTGGAGCCTGGCGGTTATCTGGTTTACACCGGCCAACCGTGGCATCCGCAGCTGGAATTGATCGCCCGCGCGCTCACCAGCCATCGCCAGGGCCAGGCCTGGGTGATGCGCCGGCGCAGCCAGGCAGAAATGGATCAGTTGGTTGAGGCCGCAGGCTTTCGCAAGCTCACCCAGCGTGTGGACGAGTGGGGCATTTTCACCGTGTCCCTGGCACAGAAGATCTGAGCATGCGCGAACCCGGCTTATTGAAACCGGCCGTCCTGTGGCTGCTGTTGTTGGCGCCGTTGTTTTTCGCTACCTACGGCTTCGCCACCTGGGTCACCAGCCAGCGCAGCGATGTCGGCACACTGGTATTCGGCTGGGAAACCCATATGCCGTTCTGGGCCTGGACCATCGTGCCGTATTGGTCCATTGACCTGCTCTACGGGTTCTCCTTGCTGTTGCCCAACACTCGCCATGAGCTGAAACAACACGCGTTGCGCCTGCTCAGTGCGCAAGTGATTGCCGTGAGCTGCTTCCTCATCTGGCCACTGCGTTTCACCTTTGAACGGCCGGAACTGGACGGTGTGTTTGGCTGGCTGTTTGCGGTGCTGGCCGGCTTCGACAAACCGTTTAACCAGGCGCCCTCACTGCACATCGCGCTGCTGGTGATCCTGTGGGTCATGTACCAGCGCCACACTCAAGGGCTCTGGCGTTGGGTGGTGCATGGCTGGTTCACGTTGATCGGCATTTCGGTGCTGTCCACTTATCAACATCACTTTATTGACTTACCCACAGGCGCCCTCGCGGGCTGGTTATGCGTGTGGTTGTGGCCAGTGGAGCACCCGAGCCCGCTGTTGAATGCACGGCTTGCGCGGGATTCGCAGCACTGGCGGCTGGGTTTGCGTTACGGCGCGGGGTCGGTGGTGCTGTTGATTGTGGCGCTGACCTTGGGCGGCGGGTGGCTGTGGCTGATCTGGCCGGCGGTGTCCCTTGCGCTGATAAAGGCGAACTACCTGGTGCTGGGCGCCGCAGGCTTTCAGAAACGCGCCGATGGCCGTCTGACGCCCGCCGCACGCTGGTTGTACGCGCCCTACTTGGCTGCGGCCTGGATTAACTCGCGGTGGTGGACGCGAAACCATCCACAATCTGACCAGGTTGTGGATAACGTTTGGCTGGGTCGAATTCCTACCGTCAGCGAGCAGGGTTCATTCAAGGCTATCGTCGATCTGTGTGCGGAATTGCCGATGAATCCCCAGGGCCGCGCCTATCAATGCATCCCTGTGCTCGACTTGATCGCCCCAACCCCCGCCGAATGCCTGCACGCCGCGCAAGCCATTGAACGCTTGCGCCTCAGCGGCCCCGTGCTGGTGTGCTGCGCCTTGGGTTATTCGCGCAGCGCCACGGCAGTCGCTGCCTGGTTGCTGCACAGTGGTCGCGCGGCCAGTGTCGAGGAAGCGCTGGCTATTATTCGTACAGCGAGGCCCAGCGTGGTCCTGCATCCCACTCACCGTGAAGCTCTGGAGGGTTTACCCCATGCCTGCTGATATGGAACTCCAAGTGGTCGCCAGCCTTCTGCGCCGTGGCCGATCACTCGATCAGTTATCCACAGGCCTGACCGTGGTCGGTGTGCTGTTCGGCCTGGCTCAATTGCTGATGGCGAGTATTTCGACAATCTGCCTGCTGCTCAGCCTGTGGATGATTATTCTCGGCCTGCTGCAAAAGTACTGGGCGCTGCGCGTGGCTTTCGACGCCGACCTGTTCGCGCTGCTGGCCCGCGACCCCCAGCGCACACCCGATCTCGACCAGGCCTTGCAAACCCTCGGCCTGCAATCGCCCAAACGCGCTGGCCGGCCCTGGACCGAGCGCCGTCGCGGCGCCCTTAAATTGTTGCGCAAGCAGGCCTGGCTGCTGGGCGCGCAAGTGCTGCTGACCCTGCTCGTGATACTCGCCAGCCCTTGGCTACCTTTTGCCGGATAAGGAATTCCCATGTTCGAACCTGTGGTCGCCACGCTGATTACCTCGATGGCCCGCACCGTCACCGGCGCCCGTAGCCTGTGGCTGGGCTGCGCGCCGGTCCCGGTGCAACGCATTTACTTCGCCAACCACAGCAGCCACGGCGACTTCGTGCTGCTGTGGGCATCACTGCCGCAGAACCTGCGCAAATTCACGCGCCCGGTGGCCGGTAGCGATTATTGGAACAAAAGCGCGTTGCGCCGCTACATCATCAACCGCGTATTCAATGGCGTGCTGATCGACCGCGAGCGTAAAGACCCTGTGGATAACCCTTTGCAGCCGATGCTGGCCGCGCTTGAAGGCGGCGACTCGCTGATCATCTTCCCCGAAGGCACGCGCAATCTGGAAGACGGCCTGCTGCCATTCAAAAGCGGCCTGTATCACCTGGCAAAAAGTTACCCACAGGCGGAATTGATCCCGGTGTGGATAGCCAACCTCAACCGCGTCATGCCCAAGGGCCGCGTGCTGCCACTGCCGTTGTTGTGCACCACCAGCTTCGGCGCGCCGTTGCAACTGGAAGAGGGCGAAGACAAAGCCGCGTTCCTCGCCCGTACCCGCGACGCCCTGCTCGCCCTTGCCCCGGAGCATGTCTGAGATGGATAGCCAAACCCTGATGTTGTTCGGTGGGATCGGCGCGATCCTGGTACTCGCCTCATTGATCGGACTGATCCTCAAACTGCGCACCCGTGGCACGCCGAATGCGGTGATCGACAACCTCAACGCCCGCATCAACGCCTGGTGGGTGATGGTGGTGGTCATCGGTATTGCCTTCTGGCTGGGTACCGGCGCGGTGATCCTGCTGTTCTACGCGGTGTCGTTCTATGCCCTGCGCGAATTCCTCACCCTGACCCCCACGCGCCGCAGCGACTACCCGGCGCTGGTGGCCGCGTTTTACGTGGCCCTGCCCTTGCAATACATGCTGATCTACTCGGACTGGTATGGGCTGTTCTCGATCTTTATCCCGGTGTACGTGTTCCTGCTGCTGCCGATCCTCGCGTCCCTCGGAGGCGACAGCACGCACTTTCTCGAACGGGCGTCGAAAGTGCAGTGGGGCCTGATGATCGCGGTCTTCTGCGTGTCGTTCGTGCCGGCCCTGTTGACCCTCGACATCCCCGGTTACGAAGGCCGCAACCTCTTGCTGATCGCCTATCTGGTGATCGTGGTGCAACTGTCTGACGTGCTGCAGTACGTGTGCGGCAAACTGTTCGGCAAACACAAGATCGCGCCCAACCTGTCGCCCTCCAAAACGGTTGAAGGGTTTGTTGGCGGGATTCTGCTGTCGTCCCTGATCGGTGCGGCGTTGTGGTGGACGACGCCGTTTAATCCGTGGCAGTCATTTTTGATCGCCTTGTTGATCAACCTGTTGGGTTTTGCCGGCGGCATTGTGATGTCGGCGATCAAGCGCGACCGGGGCGTTAAGGATTGGGGGCATATGATCGAAGGCCATGGCGGGATGCTGGATCGGCTGGATTCGGTGTGTTTTGCTGCGCCGATTTTCTTTCATCTCGTTCGCTACTGGTGGACCTGAGAAATAGCGCCTCAAGCCCAATGTGGAGCAACGGTGGGAGCTGGCTTGCCTGCTCCCACACTGGTTTTGCAGTGTTTTCCAGCCCTTAACCCGGCAAATGCCCCAGGGGCAAGGCGCCTGGGGTTTTCACGGTCTGGATCGCGAAGTTGCTGCGAATATCCCTCACCCCCGGCAGCTTCAACAGGCTGCCAGTGACGAACCGTTCATAGCCGCGCAAATCCGGCACCACCACCTGCAATAGAAAGTCCGACTCCCCCGAAACCAAAAATGCCGAGATCACCTCGGGTAATGCCGTCACCGCCTCGCGAAAGGCATTCGCCTCGGTGTCGTTGTGCCGCTCCACCTTCACGCCCACAAACACCATCATGCCCAGCCCCACTTCATCGCGGTCCAGCGTGGCCTGATAACCGCGAATCACCCCGGCCTCTTCCAACAGACGCACGCGGCGCAAACACGGGGAGGCGGACAGACCGATCTCATCAGCCAGTTGCACATTGCTCAGGCGACCGTCCCGTTGCAGGGCCTCAAGAATCTTGCGGTCGAACGCGTCAAGTTTGAAATTTGGCATAAGTGGATGGCCGTAGGCTGTATTGGTGGCAGATAGTGCCAAGACTAGACGCTTATCTGGCTGACTTCGCAAGCACCTGCCCTGCCTTTCAATCCTAGAATTGGCCGACCAATCGAGGGAGGTGAAACATGGCGCAGCTCTGGTTATTTCTGTTGGCCTTATCGGTCGCTTTCCTGTTGCCGGGGCCGGACATGATCCTGCTGCTGCAAACCGGCGCACGCCAGGGCAAGGCCTTGGCGCTGACCACGGCACTCGGCTTGGGGCTGGCCCGGGCATGCCATGTGGCGTTGGCCGGTATGGGCTTGGCGACCTTGTTCAAAGTGGCGCCGTGGACGTTCGACGTGGTGCGCCTCGGTGGCGCGGCCTACTTGTTGTGGCTTGGCGTGCAGTGCCTGCGCGCCAATCGGCTGACGTCGCTCAACGAAAGCCAGGGCGCACCTTCGGTGCATGCCTGGCGCACGGCCTTTCAGCGCGGCCTGCTCACCAATCTGCTCAACCCCAAGGCGCTGCTGTTCTGCTCGGTGCTGCTGCCGCAATTCATCAACCCGCAAGCAGGCCCGGTGGCAGCGCAGTTTGCGTTACTCGGTGTGATCCTGGTGAGCGTCGGTTTCGTATTCGACGGCTGCTACGCCCTGGCCGGCGCGCGCATCGGCCACTGGCTGGCGCGCAATCGCTCGGCACAGCGCGTGCAACAGTGGTTATTTGGCAGTCTTTTGATTGGTTTTGCGGTGCGTCTCACTTTTGTGCAGCACGCCTGAGCAAGTCGGCGATTTCACGTCATCTTTTGTATCAAAGACGCGTGTAATATAGGCCGCACTTAGCCAGGGATGCTCACCATGCTCGATTCGTTGAAAGCGACCAGCCGCCGGATTCTCGGCGCTTTACTGACTGTGGTGAGTGCTCTCTTCGGCCAATGGCAACCGCCGCCCTGGCTGCGCGCCATTGGCCATGGCCTGGCAAACCTGGGCCATAAAGCACGCGCTTACCCGCGCCAGGCCGGTGCCGGGCTGTTGGGTCTGGTATTGCTGGCCGCTGCCGGCTTCTATGGCTGGCAGTGGTACTCGCACCTGCCGCAACCGCACACCGTCGGCTATTCGCTGCACAAACCGAACCTGACTGATTACACCCAACAACCACCGGTTGTGGATAACTTGCAGGTGCGCTTTGCCGAGTCCGTGGCTCCGCTGGCGGCCATTGGCAAGCCCGTCACTGAAGGCATCACCCTAAGACCTGAAGTGGCCGGCACCTGGCGTTGGTCCGACGACCACACCTTGTTGTTCGTACCGGAAAAAGACTGGCCCGTCGACGCCCATTACACCCTCGACCTGGCCAAGAAAAAGCTGCTGGCCGACGGTGTATTGCTCACCCAGTACAGCAGTCAGTTTTCCACTCAACCGTTCCGTGCCACCCTGGCGCAAAACGAGCTGTATCAAGACCCGTCCAACCCGACGTTGAAACAGCTGGTGGCGACTTTTCATTTTTCCCACCCCGTCGATGAAGACAGCCTACGCAAGCGCGTCTCGGTAACCCTCGGCAAAGGCTTGGCCTACCGCGATGCCCAGTTACCCAACCGCCCGGAAATCACCTTCGACGACACCAGGCTCAACGCCTACGTACGCTCCGCCGCCCTGGCCACGCCCTTGGAAAGCACGCCCGTCAGCGCCAAGCTCGATGAGGGGATCAAGGCCCGCGACGGCGGCAATGCCAGTACCGCACCGCTGGTCTCTGAAGTCACCGTACCCGGTCGCTATCGCCTGACTTTTACCGGCGCCGAAGTCAGCTTTGTCGACAACGCGCGCGGTGAACCCGAACCCGTGCTGATGTTCAGCAGTTCCAGCGCCGTGGCCGATGACACCATTGCCGGTAAGGTCCAGGCCTGGCTGCTGCCGGAAAAAGCCCAGGATGATACCCGCCCCTATTACAGCAACGAGATCGACGATGCACTGCTGGCGCGTAGTTCAAAGGTCAACCTGACCCACGTACCCAGCGTCGAACCGCTGAATACGCTTCACGCCTTCAAGTTCAAGGCGCCGGCAGGCCGCGCACTGTATGTACGCGTGCCCGCCAACCTGGAAGCCATCGGCGGCTACCTGGCGAAAGACCCTACGGCGTCGCTGATCAGCATGCCGGCGTACCCGCGCACGTTGCAGTTCCTGTCCGACGGCGCCTTGCTCAGCCTCAACGGCGAAAAACGCCTGGGCTTCATGGCCCGTGGCGTGCCCGGCGCCCATGTGGAAATCGCCCGCCTGCTGCCCAATCAGTTGCAGCACCTGGTGGACCAGAGCAGCGGCAGCTTCGCCCGTCCGAATTTTGGCAATGAGTATTTCGACCGCATGGTGGAGCGTCAGTCGCTGGATATTCCGCTGTCGTCCAATGACCCGGCGAAAACCGTCTACGACAACGTCGACCTGAGCCACTACCTCACCGCCAACGGCGGCCGTCGCGGCATCTTTGTGCTCAAGCTCAGCCCTCAGGATGACCCCGCCGAGCGCACGTTCGATTACTCGCGCAGCAGCACCAGTGACTTGCGTTTCATCGTGGTCACCGACCTTGGCATCATCGCCAAACGCTCCAGCGACGGCAGCCACGATGTTTACGTGCAATCCATTGATAACGGCTCGCCAGTGGCCGACGCACAAGTCGACATCATTGGTCGTAACGGGTTGCCGGTCAGCAGCGGCCGCACCGATGCCGAAGGCCATGCGCATTTCGCCAAGCTGGATGAATTGCGCCGTGAGAAAACGCCGCTGATGTATGTCGTCACTCGCGGCAACGACCAGTCGTTCCTGCCGATTGCCCGTCAGTCGCAACAGCTGGATTTGTCGCGTTTTGACGTTGGCGGTTTGGAAGAAGACGGCGCGATTGATCGCCTGAGCGCCTACCTGTTCACCGACCGCGGCCTGTATCGGCCCGGCGAAACGGCGCACCTGGGCATGATCGTGCGCAGCGGCAATTGGAAAGGCGCATTACAAGGCCTGCCAGTGGAGCTGCAAATCACCGACCCACGGGGCCTGGAAGTCATTCGCCAGCCGCTGAAACTGTCCACCAGCGGTTTTGAAACCTTTGATTTCCCCAGCAGTGAAGTCGCCCCCGCCGGGGACTACACCGCGACCTTGCAACTGATTGGCCAGAAAAACACGCGCACCGACCTGGGCAGTGTCAGCTTCAAAGTGCGTGATTTCGAGCCAGACCGCATGAAGGTCAGCCTGAGCCTGCACGACACCCCGGTGTTGGGCTGGATTCCACCCGACCAAGTGGTGGCCAAAGTCACCGCGATGCACCTGTTCGGCGCCCCGGCATCGGGCCGTCGCGTCACCGCCAAAATGTCCCTGAGCCCCACACTGGCGGCCTTCGACCGTTACCCCGAGTACCGCTTCCGCCTCAACGACTCGCTGGAAGAAGCCAGCACCGAAGACCTGGCGGAAACCACGGTCGACGACAACGGCCAGGCGCTGCTTGACCTCAACTTGCAACGCTTCGCCAATAGCACCTATCGCCTGCAAGTGATGACCCAAGTGTTCGAAGCTGAAGGTGGCCGTAACGTCGCTGCGCAAAATGCGCTGCTGGTGTCATCCGCGCCTTATCTGGTCGGTGTGAAAAGTCAGGATTCGCTGTCGTACGTTGCCAAAGACGCCCCACGCCAAGTGCAATGGCTGGCCGTCGCGCCGGACCTTACACCCGTGGCGGTGGACGGCCTGACCAGCGAAGTCATCGAGCACCGCTATGTGTCGGTGCTGGTGAAACAGTCCAACGGCACCTACAAGTACGAGTCGCGCATCAAGAACATCAGCCAACCGGCCTCGCCGCTGGTGATGACCAAGGAAGGTGCCAAGCAGCCCCTGAACACCGGCACGCCGGGCGATTTCACCCTGCAACTCAAGGACGCCAACGGCAACCTGCTCAACCAGATCGACTACAGCGTGGCCGGGCGCGGCAACACTTCGCGCTCCCTGGAGCGTAACGCCGAGTTGCAATTGCGCCTGGATAAACGCAGCTACGCCACAGGTGACGAGATCGCGATCAGCATTCGCGCGCCGTACACCGGTGCCGGCTTGATCACCATCGAGCGTGACAAGGTTTACACACAGCAGTGGTTCAAAGCCGACAGCACCAACAGCGTGCAACATATCCGCGTGCCTGCAGGGCTTGAGGGCAATGCCTACGTCAACGTGCAGTTTGTGCGGGACATCGGCTCGTCCGAGGTCTACATGAGCCCGCTGTCCTATGGCGTGGTGCCGTTCAGCATCAACCTGGATGCACGGCGCATGGCGCTGAAGGTCGAAGGCCCGGCGAAGATTGAGCCGGGGCAGACTCTGGATATCAAGGTCACTGCCGACCGCCCCGGTCGCGCGGTGGTCTACGCGGTGGACGAAGGTATCCTGCAAGTGGCGCGCTATCAGACGCCGGACCCGTTGGGCTTCTTCTTCCAGAAGCGTGCGCTTGAAGTCGGCACCAGTCAGATTCTTGACCTGATCCTGCCGGAATTCAGCCGCCTGCTCAGTGGCGCAGCACCCGGTGGCGATACAGAAGGCGGCCTGGCCAATCATCTCAACCCGTTCAAGCGTAAGCATCAGCCGCCAGTGGCCTGGTGGTCTGGGCTGGTGGATTTGCCCGCCGGTGAGACGGTGCTGCATTACCAGGTGCCGGACAGCTTCAACGGCAAGCTGCACCTGTTTGCGGTGGCGGTGGATACCGACAGCGTCGGTGTCAGCGAGGCCAATACCGAGGTGCGCGGGCCAATAGTGATAACGCCGAACGTACCGGCGTTTGTCGCGCCGGGAGATGTGTTCAATGTCAGCGCCGGGGTGTTCAGCAACCTGGAGGCTGCGACGGATGTGAAGTTTGAAGTGCAGACCAGCGACGGCCTCAACGTGCAGGGCGACAAGGGCAGCACCTTGTCACTGCAACCGCGCAAGGAAGGCACGGCAGAGTTCAAGATCAAGGTCGGCGAAACCCTCGGCTCGGCGGACCTGCGTTTTGTCGCGGTATTGCCGGACGGCAAACGCATTCAGGTCGCGGAAACCACGTCGATTCGCCCACTGAGCGAGCAACGCGTGGCCCTGAGCCTGGGCCGCTTTGACAGCGCCAGCAAAGAACTCAAACCAACGCGTGAACTGTTCAGCCAATTGCGTGATGTGCAACTGGGTGTGGCGGCCTCGCCACTGGTGTGGGCCAACGGCCTCAAGCATTACCTGGATGACTATGGGTATGCCTGCACCGAACAACTGGTGTCCAAGGCCATGCCCGCGTTGATCTGGGGTGGCACTGCGCCAGAAGCCGAGCAAGCATTCAGTGGCGCGGTCCGCATGCTGCGCCAACGCCAGAACTCGGCCGGCGGCTTTGGCTTGTGGGCGGCCAACCCGGACGTGGCGCCGTACGCCAGCTTGTATGCGACCGACTTCCTGATCGAAGCGAGGGAACGCGGGCTACCGGTGCCGGAAGACCTGCTGGTACGCGCCAATGCGTATCTGACAGACCTGGCCAATGGTCCGAGTGAAGGCCTGTCGGAATTGCGCAACCGTGCCTACGCCAGCTACTTGCTGAGCCGTCAGGGGATTCTGGTGAGCGGCGCCTTGAGCGATATCCGCGAGCGCTACGAGAATTACTTCAAGGACGCCTGGCAGGACGACCTGGGCGCCGCTTACCTGGCTGCCAGTTACAAGCTGCTCAAACAGGATCGCCAGGCGGATGCACTGTTCCGTAAAGTCCCGTGGCGTTCACTTGTGGATAAGTGGGACAGCGACGGCCTGTACTACGACCCGCTGGTGCACGACGCTGAACACTTGCATCTGTTGGCGCGTCATTTCCCCGAGCTGCTGGACGATGTGCCGACGGCGTTACTGGACAAACTCGGCAAGCGCCTCAACGAACAGCGTTACAACTCGCTGTCCGCCGCCCTGTTGCTGCGCGCCCTGGATAACTATGGCCAGCGTGCGCAAAGCGACATGACCCTCAAGGCCACCGCCTGGCTGGGTAACAAGCAACAGCAACTGCTGGAAATGGCCGGCCAGCCACCGCGCGCCGCCGTGCCGCTCACCACGCAGAAGCTGGTGATGGAAAAATCCGCCGGCCCAGCCGCGTTCTACATGCTCAGCGAAGCCGGCTTCGATAAGGGTACTCAGCTCAAGCCGATCAACAACGGCCTGGAAATCATCCACGAGTACCTCGACCTCAAAGGCGAGCCGGTGAGCAAAGTCGCGGTCGGCGATGAGTTCCTGGTGCGTCTGCGCCTGCGCGCCACCGACCGTGACCAAGTGCAGCAAGTGGCCGTGGTCGACCTGCTGCCGGGTGGCGTCGAGCCTGTGTATAACGTGCCGCCGGAGCCGGAGTCCGCCAGTACCGATGAAAGCGAGGGTGAAGATTCCGAATACGCCGAAACCGCAGACGGCGAAGAAGCCGACACCTGGCAAGCGCCTATCGGCGAGACCGAGCTGAGCAATTGGCAGCCGGACTATGTGGATGTGCGTGACGATCGCGTGGTGTTGTACGGCACCGCGCTGCGCGATGTAGGCACGTTCGTCTACCGCGTGCGCGCCACCAACGCAGGTACGTTCAATACGCCACCGGCCTATGCCGAAGGTATGTACGAAACCACCCTGCAAGGGCGCGGCAAAGTAGGCCAGCTTGAAATTACCAAGCCTTAAACGCCTGACGCCGCTGTTGGCAGCGGCGGTGTTACTGGCGGGGCTGCGGCTGTGGCCCTATGCCCCGCTGGAACAGGCCGTGACGTCGTCACGGGTAGTGCTGGCCGACGACGGCTCGCTGCTGCGCATGACCTTGGCGGACGACGGACAGTACCGCCTGTGGCTGCCCCTTGAGCGTATGTCGCCGTCACTGGTCGAGGCGTTGCTGCTCAAGGAAGACCGCAATTTCTATTGGCACCCGGGCATCAATCCCCCCGCGCTGCTGCGCGCGGCCGCGGCCACCTACAGCGGTGGCCAGCGCCAGGGCGGCTCGACACTGAGCATGCAACTGGCGCGCCGCCTGTGGGACCTCAACACTCGCCAAGTACCGGGCAAGTTGCAGCAGATGGCATTGGCGCTGTGGCTGGAAGCGCGCTACAGCAAGCACGACATCCTTGAGGCCTATCTGAACCTGGCGCCCATGGGCGGCAATATCGAAGGCGCCGAGGCGGCCAGTCGCATTTATTTCGGCAAGTCGGCGGCACAGCTATCGTTGTCCGAAGCCTTGGCGTTGGCGGTGATTCCGCAACAGCCGGGTCGGCGTGCGCGCTTCGGGCCATCGCTGCAACATGCACGGCTGCGATTGATGACTGAATGGCGCGAAACTTATCCACAGGACCCGCGCAACGCCAGTTTGCTCGACTTGCCCCTGGAGGCGCGCAACCGCCAGCAAATTCCTTTTCTGGCGCCACACCTGAGCGAACAACTGTTGGCGTCCCAGGCCGGCAACGAACTCAACACCACGCTTAACTTGCCCTTACAGCAATTGCTCGAACGCCTGATCACAGGCTTTATTGCCGAACGGCGCAGTACAGGTGTGGAAAACGCCACAGCGATCCTGATCGACAGCCGCGACCAGAGCGTCAAGGCCTTGGTGGGTTCTGCGGATTACTTATCCACAAGCATCCACGGCCAGGTCAACGGCGTGTTATCACGCCGCTCACCCGGGTCGACGCTCAAGCCATTTCTGTACGGGCTGGCGCTGGATCAGGGGGTGATCCACCCCATGAGTATCCTCAAGGACTTGCCGAGTAACTTCGGCTACTTCCAGCCGGAAAATTTCGACGGCAGCTTTGTCGGGCCACTGACGGCGCGGGATGCTTTGATCCGCAGTCGCAATATCCCGGCGGTGTGGCTCGCCAGCCAAGTGCAGTCGCCTTCGCTGTATGGGTTGCTGCAACGTGCCGGCATCAAAGGGTTGCGCAACGAAAGCCATTACGGCCTGGCGCTGGCCTTGGGCGGCGGCGAGATGACACCGGAAGAGCTCGCGCGCTTGTATGTGATGCTGGCCGGTGACGGGCATTTGCGGCCGTTGCGCTATTTGCAGGAACAACCGCAAGCCACCGGTGCGCCGTTGCTCACGCCCCAGGCCGCATTTATGGTGCGCGACATGCTACGGCGCAACCCACGCCCGGATGGCTTGCCCGGCCGCCGCTGGCGCACCGCCTGGAAAACCGGCACGTCTTGGGGTTTTCACGATGCCTGGAGCGCAGGCTTGGTCGGCCCGTACGTGCTGGTGGTGTGGGTGGGTAACTTTGATGGCCGACCGAACCCGGCGTTTATCGGTGCCAAGACCGCTGCGCCGTTGTTCTTTCGGATCGCCGACGCCTTGCCTCTGGCGCTGCCCAATGTCGTGATTAAAGCCGACAAGCCGCCCGCCGGGCTGGTGCGCATTGATGTTTGCGCCGCCTCCGGCGAGTTACCCAACCGCTGGTGCCCGCAGACGCGCAAGACTTGGTACATTCCCGGCGTGTCACCGATTCGCGTGTCCAACCTGCACCGCCCGGTACTGATCGACACGCGTACCGGCAAGGCCGCGTGCCCGCCGTTCGATGCACAATACACCCGCCAAGAAGTCTTCGAGTTCTGGCCCAGTGACGTGCAGCGCCTGTACCGGGCAGCCGGCCTGCCTCGACGTACGCCGCCCAACGTGATGAAGAACTGCCAACCCAACCGCATCAGCGATCAAACCGAAGCGCCGCAGATACGCTCGCCGCTGACGCAGGTGAGCTATCAGTTGCGTCTGTCCCAGCCGCAGGAAAGTATCCCACTCACTGCCAATGCGGCCAGCGATGCGGCGACGCTGTATTGGTTTGCCGACCAGACCCTGATCGGCCAGGGCCCGCCGCAAGCCACACTGAACTGGCGGCCGGGCAAGTCGGGGGAATACCGGCTGCGGGTCAGTGATGATCAGGGACGCAGTGCGAGCCGTGGGTTGAAGGTGGAGTTTGTGCCGTGACCCAGCGAAACACGTGGCCTCTAGGCGCCGACCTCCACGTAACAGGACTCGCCGCCGCCCGTCGCACCTGACAGCCACCCCCACACAAAACTCAACGTAGTGCGCCCGGCAGAATCAAGGCCTACCGTGCCCCGGGACCAACCGGCCAACAGCTCACCTTCGGTGTTCAGGCACTGATAAAGCAGCTCAATGCTGTCGGGCCCGGTGACACGTCCGACCTGCTGGCCTATACGGATTCGACCGCCTTGGTAAGTGCCCGAAACAGCGTCCCCATCGACACGGTAGTGAAACACGGTGCCGGTACCGGAGAGCCCTTGGGTGTTGCTGGCGACTATAAATCGGCGGTTGTTCAAGCGTTCGTGAACGAGGCACGGTTGCATCGACGACGCATCCTTTCGATAGGGCCTGGAGACGCGACGGCCTCCAGGCGCTTGGGGGATTACTCCACCGTCACCGACTTCGCCAGGTTGCGCGGTTGGTCGACGTCGGTGCCCTTGAGCACCGCCACGTAGTACGACAGCAACTGCAGCGGGATGGTGTAGAGGATCGGCGACAGGGTGTCGTGGATGTGCGGCATGTTGATGACGTGGGTGCCTTCACCGTTGGTCATGCCGGCTTTCTCGTCGGCGAACACGATCAGTTGGCCGCCACGGGCACGCACTTCCTGCAGGTTGGATTTGAGTTTTTCCAGCAGTTCGTTGTTCGGCGCAACGGTCACCACCGGCATGTCGTCATCCACCAGGGCCAGCGGGCCGTGTTTCAGCTCACCGGCCGGGTAGGCTTCGGCGTGGATGTACGAGATTTCCTTGAGTTTCAGCGAGCCTTCCATCGCCACCGGGTACTGCGCGCCACGGCCGAGGAACAAGGTGTGGTTTTTGTCGGCAAACAGTTCGGCGATTTTTTCTACGGTGCTGTCCATGGCCAGGGCTTCGCCCAGGCGGGTTGGCAGGCGGCGCAGTTCTTCGACCAGAGTGGCTTCGACGCCTTCGGCGAGGGTGCCGCGAACCTGGCCCAGGGACAGGGTCAGCAACAACAGGCCCACAAGCTGGGTGGTGAAGGCTTTGGTGGACGCCACGCCGATTTCGCGACCGGCCTGGGTCAACAGGGTCAGGTCGGACTCGCGCACCAGGGAGCTGATGCTGACGTTGCAGATGGCCAGGCTACCGAGGAAGCCCAGCTCTTTGGCGTTGCGCAGTGCGGCCAGGGTGTCGGCGGTTTCGCCGGACTGGGAGATGGTCACAAACAGGGTGTCTGGCTGCACCACCACCTTGCGGTAGCGGAATTCGCTGGCGACTTCGACCTGGCACGGAATGCCGGCCAGTTCTTCCAGCCAGTAACGGGCAACCATACCGGCGTGATAGCTGGTGCCACAGGCGACAATCTGTACATTGCGCACTTTGGCGAACAGCTCGGCCGCTTGCGGGCCGAAAGCGTTGACCAGTACTTGCTTGTCACCCAGGCGACCTTCCAAGGTGCGCTGCACCACGGCCGGTTGCTCGTGGATTTCCTTGAGCATGAAGTGGCGGAATGCGCCTTTGTCGGCAGCTTCGGCGCCGTCGCGGTATTGCACGGCTTCGCGTTCGACGGAATTGCCGTTGACGTCCCAGATCGCCACGCTTTCACGGCGGATGTCGGCGATATCGCCTTCTTCCAGGTACATGAAGCGGTCGGTGACCTGGCGCAGGGCCAGTTGGTCGGAGGCGAGGAAGTTTTCCCCCAGGCCGAGGCCGATCACCAACGGGCTGCCACTGCGCGCAGCAACCACGCGGTCGGGTTGGCTGGCGCTGACCACGGCCAGGCCATAGGCGCCGTGCAGTTCCTTGACGGTGGCCTTGAGAGCAACCGTCAGGTCGCCGAGGTCCTTGAGCTTGTGGTTCAGCAGGTGGGCGATGACTTCGGTGTCGGTGTCCGAGGTGAACACATAGCCCAGGCCCTTGAGCTGTTCGCGCAGCACTTCGTGGTTTTCGATGATGCCGTTGTGCACCACTGCCAGGTCACCGGAGAAGTGCGGGTGGGCATTGCGCTCGCACGGCGCCCCATGGGTGGCCCAGCGGGTGTGAGCAATGCCGAGACGGCCGACCAGCGGCTCGCCGAGCAGCGCTTGCTCCAGCTCAGCGACCTTGCCCGGGCGACGCATCCGCTCAAGCTTGCCGGCGTTGGTGAAAACCGCCACACCGGCGCTGTCGTAGCCGCGATATTCCAGGCGCTTGAGGCCTTCGAGCAAGATGGCGGTGACGTTGCGTTCAGCGACTGCGCCTACAATTCCACACATGGTATGTCTCCTAGATGATTGCCGCGCATATCAGCGTAATGCCGCGGGCTTGGATCTGGTCGCGGGCCTCAAGCGGCAGGCGATCATCGGTAATAAGGGTATGGACGCTGCTCCAGGGCAGTTCCAGGTTGGGAATCTTGCGGCCGATCTTGTCGGACTCGACCATCACCACCACTTCACGGGCGACCTCGGCCATCACACGGCTCAGGCCCAGCAATTCGTTGAAGGTGGTAGTACCGCGCGCCAGATCAATGCCGTCAGCGCCGATGAACAATTGATCAAAGTCGTAGGAGCGCAGCACTTGCTCGGCGACCTGGCCCTGGAACGAATCCGAATGCGGGTCCCAGGTGCCGCCCGTCATCAACAGCACCGGCTCGTGTTCCAGTTCGCTCAAGGCGCTGGCCACGTGGAGCGAGTTGGTCATGACGACCAGACCTGGCTGGTGGCCCAGCTCGGGGATCATGGCGGCGGTGGTGCTGCCGCTGTCGATGATGATGCGCGCGTGTTCACGTAAACGCATGACGGCTGCACGGGCGATGGCGCGCTTGTAGGCCGAAATCGGCTGGGCGGCATCACCCACCAGTTCCTGAGGCATGGTGATCGCGCCACCGTAACGGCGCAGCAACAGGCCGTTGCTCTCAAGAGCGGCCAGGTCCTTGCGGATAGTCACTTCCGAAGTTTCGAAACGCTTGGCCAACTCGTCCACGCTGACTTCGCCCTGTTCATTGAGCATCGTCAGAATGTTGTGGCGTCGTTGGGGCGTATTTCGTTTCGACATGATGGTCTTAAGTTTCGTTTCGAAAGATAACGAAGGCAATCAAAACCTATTGGCAGGAAATCGTCAAGCAGATCGAAAAGTCTTTTTGACACAACACTGAGCAAAATGTGGGAGCGGGCTTGCTCGCGAATGCGGTGTGTCAGTCAACTTTTCAGTGCCTGAACCGACGCTTTCGCGAGCAGCCCGCTCCCACATTTGAACGGTGCTGATTTCGACTCTGTGGATAACTCAGGTCTTTTTGATTTTGACCGGGCGTTTCCAACCGTCGATGTTGCGCTGGCGGGCTCGCGCCACTGCCAGTTGAGACTTATCCACATCCTGATTGATGGTGGAGCCCGCAGCAGTGTTGGATCCATCGCCGATGGTGACGGGTGCAATCAGCGAGTTATTCGAGCCAATGAATACATCCTCACCAATCGTCGTCTGATACTTGTTGGCGCCATCGTAGTTGCAGGTGATTGCACCTGCGCCGATGTTGCTGCGAGCACCGATGACCGCATCACCCAGATAGGCCAGGTGGCCGGCCTTGGCATCGTCGCCCATACGCGCATTTTTCAGTTCGACGAAATTACCCACATGTGCCCTGGCGCCGAGCACGCTGCCCGGACGCAACCGCGCAAATGGACCAGCATCGCTGCCCTCGCCCATCACCGCACCTTCAATATGGCTGTTGGCTTTGACCACCACGCCCTTGCGCAGGGTGCTGTCCTTGATCACGCAGTTCGGGCCAATCACCACGTCGTCTTCAATGATCACCCGGCCTTCGAGAATCACGTTGATATCAATCAGCACGTCGCGGCCCACGGTGACCTCGCCGCGTACATCAAAACGCGCCGGGTCACGCAAGGTCACCCCTTGGGCCATCAAGCGGCGGCCTTCGCGCAATTGGTAGTGGCGCTCCAGTTCTGCAAGCTGCTTGCGGTCGTTGGCGCCCTGCACTTCCATTGGGTCGTGGGGCTGCTCGGTGGCAACCAGCAGGCCATCACTCACGGCCATTTCGATGACGTCGGTGAGGTAATACTCGCCCTGGACGTTGTTGTTGGACAAACGGCTCATCCAGTCAGCAAGTTTGCTGGCAGGAACGGCGAGAATGCCGGTGTTGCCTTCGGTAATCGCACGCTGGGCTTCGCTGGCATCTTTGTGTTCGACGATGGCCGCTACCTTGCCGTCGGCATTGCGCACGATGCGGCCATAGCCGGTAGGGTCATCCAGCTCGACGGTAAGCAGGCCCATCTGGCCAGGGACGACGTGCTTGAGCAGGCGTTGCAGGGTTTCCACTTCGATCAGCGGCACGTCGCCATAAAGAATCAGCACCGTATCGGCACTGATGAACGGCACGGCTTGCGCGGTGGCGTGGCCGGTACCGAGTTGTTTGTCCTGCAATACGAAATTCAGGTCATCCGCAGCCAGGCGTTCACGCACCACATCGGCACCGTGGCCAATCACCACGTGAATCCGCTGCGGGTCCAGTTGCCGGGCGCTGTGGATAACATGGCCAAGCATGGAGTTGCCCGCGACGGGGTGAAGCACCTTGGGCAGGGCCGAACGCATGCGGGTGCCCTGGCCTGCGGCGAGGATGACAATTTCAAGAGACATGAATGGCTACCAATCCTGGACGGTCCGGCTTCAGACCAGAGAAGTGTTTTGCTAAAAAAGAAAAAGGGTAGCCGAGGCTACCCTTTTTAATCAATCGCGCTTGAAGCATGGCGGCTGGGCCGCTTACTTCTTGCGGATCTGCTGGAGCGTGCGCAGCTGAGCTGCAGCTTCGGCCAGACGTACAGCAGCAGCGCTGTAGTCGAAGTCCGCGCCCTTTTCGTTCAGGGCCTTCTCGGCAGCCTTGACGGCTTCCTGAGCGGAGGCTTCATCCAGGTCGCCAGCACGTTGCACGGTGTCGGCAAGTACCTTGACCATGTTCGGCTGAACCTCGAGGAAACCACCGGAGATGTAAAACACCTCCTTTTCCCCGCCTTGCTTGGTCAGAGTGATCGGACCTGGCTTCAAGCTGGTGATCAATGGCGCGTGGCCCATGGCAATACCCAGGTCACCGAGTTCGCCGTGTGCAATCACCATTTCTACCAGACCGGAGAAGATTTCCCCTTCCGCGCTGACGATATCGCAATGGACTGTCATAGCCATCTGATTGCCTCAACCTGATGAGCGCCCGTTGCCGGGCGCCGGGATTACAGTTTCTTGGCTTTCTCGATCGCTTCTTCGATGCCGCCGACCATGTAGAACGCTTGTTCTGGCAGGTGGTCGTAGTCACCGTTGAGGATGCCTTTGAAGCCAGCAATGGTGTCTTTCAGGGAAACGTATTTACCCGATGCACCGGTGAAGACTTCAGCCACGAAGAACGGCTGCGACAAGAAACGCTGGATCTTACGAGCACGGTTTACCAACTGCTTGTCGGCTTCCGACAGCTCGTCCATACCCAGGATCGCAATGATGTCCTTCAGTTCTTTGTAACGCTGCAGCACGTACTGAACGCCACGAGCGGTGTCGTAGTGCTCCTGGCCGATCACGTTCGGGTCCAGCTGGCGCGAAGTCGAGTCGAGTGGATCGACCGCTGGGTAGATACCCAGGGAAGCGATGTCACGGGACAGAACGACGGTGGCGTCCAAGTGGGCGAAGGTGGTCGCTGGCGACGGGTCGGTCAAGTCATCCGCAGGTACGTATACCGCTTGGATCGAGGTGATCGAACCTTCTTTGGTCGAAGTGATACGTTCTTGCAGAACGCCCATCTCTTCAGCCAGAGTCGGCTGGTAACCTACTGCCGAAGGCATACGGCCCAGCAGTGCGGATACTTCAGTACCGGCCAGGGTGTAACGGTAGATGTTGTCGACGAACAGCAGAACGTCGTTACCTTCGTCACGGAACTTCTCGGCCATGGTCAGGCCAGTCAGTGCTACGCGCAGACGGTTTCCCGGCGGCTCGTTCATCTGACCGTAAACCAGTGCCACTTTGTCCAGAACGTTGGAGTCCTTCATCTCGTGGTAGAAGTCGTTACCCTCACGAGTACGCTCACCCACACCGGCGAACACGGAATAACCGCTGTGCTCGATGGCGATGTTACGGATCAGTTCCATCATGTTTACGGTTTTGCCTACACCGGCACCACCGAACAGACCGACTTTACCGCCTTTGGCGAACGGGCAAACCAGGTCGATAACCTTGATGCCGGTTTCCAGCAGATCGTTGCCGCCAGCTTGCTCGGCGAACGAAGGTGCTGGACGGTGAATGCCCCAGCGCTCTTCGGTGTCGATCGGGCCAGCTTCGTCAATCGGGTTGCCCAGTACGTCCATGATCCGGCCCAGGGTCGCTTTACCGACCGGTACGGAGATGGCTGCGCCAGTGTCGACAACGTCCAGACCGCGCTTCAAGCCTTCGGTGGAACCCATCGCAATGGTACGAACTACGCCGTCGCCCAGCTGCTGCTGAACTTCCAGAGTAGTTTCCGCGCCTTGTACTTTCAGCGCGTTGTAGATGCTCGGTACGCTGTCGCGTGGAAATTCCACGTCGATAACGGCGCCGATGATTTGAACGATACGTCCGCTACTCATAGCTGGATCCTCTGAATATTTGAACCGTTAAACCGCGGCAGCGCCGCCGACGATTTCCGAGATCTCTTGGGTGATCGCAGCCTGACGCGCCTTGTTGTAGATCAGCTGCAAATCGCTGATCAGATCACCGGCGTTATCGGTAGCGTTTTTCATCGCGATCATCCGCGCCGCTTGTTCAGCTGCGTTGTTCTCGACCACCGCCTGGTACACCTGCGACTCCACGTAGCGCACCATCAAGCCGTCAAGCAGCTCTTTGGCGTCTGGTTCGTAGAGGTAGTCCCAGTGGTGCTTGAGTTCCTGATCCGGAGTCGCCACCAGTGGAATCAATTGCTCCACGGTTGGCTGCTGGGTCATGGTGTTGATGAACTTGTTGGATACCACGGACAGGCGGTCAATCCGGCCTTCCAGGTACGCATCCAGCATCACCTTCACACTGCCGATCAAATCATTGATCGACGGCTCTTCACCCAGGTGGCTGATAGCTGCAACGACGTTACCGCCGAAGTTGCGGAAAAAGGCCGCACCCTTGCTACCAACAACACACAGATCGATCTCGACGCCCTTTTCGCGGTTTACCGCCATGTCCTTGACCAGGGCCTTGAACAGGTTGGTATTCAAACCACCGCACAAACCACGGTCACTGCTCACTACCACATAACCCACACGCTTAACTTCGCGGTCGATCATGAACGGGTGGCGGTATTCCGGGTTGGCGTTGGCCAGATGCCCAATTACCTGGCGGATACGCTCCGCATAAGGACGGCTAGCAGCCATGCGCATTTGTGCCTTGCGCATTTTGCTGACCGCCACTTTTTCCATGGCGCTGGTAATTTTTTGCGTGCTTTTGATGCTCGCAATCTTACTGCGAATCTCTTTTGCGCCTGCCATGTAACACCTATCAGGTTAGCAAGCGGGAGCCTTGCGGCTCCCGCTGCGGCTTACCAGGTTTGGGTGGCCTTGAACTTCTCGATACCGGCTTTCATGCCAGCGTCGATATCGTCATTGAAGTCACCCTTCACGTTGATCTTCGCCATCAATTCGGCGTGATCGCGGTTGAAGTAAGCAATCAGCGCTTGTTCGAAGCTGCCGATCTTGGTGATTTCAACGTCGGTCAGGAACCCACGCTCAGCGGCATACAGCGACAACGCCATGTCAGCGATCGACATTGGGGCGTATTGCTTCTGCTTCATCAGCTCGGTAACGCGCTGACCATGCTCAAGTTGCTTACGGGTCGCTTCGTCCAGGTCAGACGCGAATTGGGCGAATGCCGCCAGTTCACGGTACTGAGCCAGAGCGGTACGGATACCACCGGAGAGCTTCTTGATGATCTTGGTCTGAGCGGCACCACCCACACGGGATACCGAAACACCGGCGTTCACAGCAGGACGGATCCCGGAGTTGAACATGGCCGATTCCAGGAAGATCTGACCGTCGGTGATGGAAATCACGTTGGTCGGAACGAACGCGGAAACGTCGCCAGCCTGGGTTTCGATGATCGGCAATGCGGTCAGGGAACCGGTTTTGCCGGTCACTGCGCCGTTGGTGAACTTCTCTACGTATTCTTCCGAAACGCGGGATGCGCGCTCCAGCAGACGGGAGTGGAGATAGAACACGTCGCCTGGGTAAGCTTCACGGCCTGGTGGACGGCGCAGCAGCAGGGAAATCTGGCGGTAAGCCACTGCTTGCTTGGACAGATCGTCATAAACGATCAGCGCGTCTTCACCGCGGTCGCGGAAGAATTCACCCATGGTGCAACCGGAGTACGGTGCCAGGAATTGCAGCGCAGGAGATTCCGAAGCACTGGCAGCCACGATGATCGTATTGGCCAGGGCGCCGTTTTCTTCCAGCTTGCGAACCACGTTGGCGATGGTCGATTGCTTCTGACCAATAGCTACGTAGACGCAGAAAATGCCGCTGTTCTTCTGGTTGATGATCGCGTCGATCGCCAGAGCGGTTTTACCGATCTGACGGTCACCGATGATCAGCTCACGCTGGCCACGGCCGACTGGGATCATGGCATCGACAGCCTTGTAGCCAGTCTGTACAGGCTGGTCTACCGACTTACGCCAGATCACGCCTGGAGCAACTTTCTCGACCGCGTCGGTCTCGGTGTTGCCCAGTGGACCTTTACCGTCAACAGGGTTACCCAGTGCGTCGACTACGCGACCCAGCAGTTCCTTACCAACCGGAACCTCCAGGATGCGGCCAGTGCACTTGGCGCTCATGCCTTCAGCCAGACTGGTGTACGCGCCCAATACAACGGCACCTACGGAGTCTTGCTCCAGGTTGAGGGCCATACCGTAGACGCCGCCCGGAAACTCGATCATCTCGCCGTACATTACGTCGGCCAGACCGTGAATCCGCACGATGCCGTCAGATACGCTGACGACAGTGCCTTCGTTACGGGCTTGGGAGGTCACATCGAGCTTGTCGATGCGGCCCTTGATAATTTCACTTATTTCGGAAGGATTGAGTTGCTGCATTGCTCTGCTGCCCCTTCAAACTCAAGATTTCAATGCTTCGGCAAGTTTCGCGATTTTGCCGCGAATCGAGCCATCGATAACCAGGTCGCCGGCGCGGATAACGACACCACCAATCAGGGATGCGTCCTCCGTAGCTTGCAGGCGCACTTCCCGATTGAGTCGTGCACTGAGAACCTTGGCGAGTTTGTCTTGCTGTTCTTGGTTCAATGCGAAAGCACTGGTCACTTCAACGTCTACCGATTTCTCTGCTTCGGCCTTGTACAGGTCGAACAGAGCGGCAATCTCCGGCAAAAGCGGGAGACGGTCGTTTTCGGCAACGACGTGGATGAAGTTCTGCACCTTCACATCAAACTTGTCGCCGCACACTTCAATAAAAGTGGCGGCCTTGTCTGCGCTCGTCAGGCGCGGGGCCTTGAGCACGCGCTGCATGGTGTCGTCTTGCGACACTGCTGCAGCCAGGCCGAGCATGGCTGACCAAGAGGCCAGCTGCTGGTGGGCCTGGGCGTGCTCGAAGGCTGCCTTAGCGTAAGGTCGGGCCAACGTGGTCAGTTCTGCCATGATCGCCCTCGCTTAAATTTCAGCAGCCAGTTTGTTAACCAGCTCCGCGTGCGCGTTTTGATCGATTGTGGCACCGAGGATCTTCTCAGCACCGCCGACCGCCAGAGCACCCAGTTGGGCACGCAGCGCGTCTTTGACGCCGTTCAGTTCCTGTTCGATCTCGGCATGAGCCGAAGCCTTCACACGGTCAGCTTCGACGCGGGCTTTATCAACAGCCTCTTCGACGATCTGGTTACCGCGTTTCTTGGCTTGCTCAATGATTTCAGCTGCCTGTGCTTTAGCTTCGCGCAGTTGATGACCCGCTTTCTCTTGGGCCAACTCCAGGTCGCGAGCTGCACGGGTGGCAGCGTCCAAACCATCCGCGATCTTCTTCTGACGTTCGTGCAAAGCCGCGATGACCGGAGGCCACACGAACTTCATGCAAAACACTACAAAAATGAAGAACGCAACGGATTGGCCAATCAGGGTTGCATTAATGTTCACGCCAACACCTCGCTCATTCGTTGTCCATCACCCCAATCAACTCGAAAAATTCGAGTGATTAGCCAGCGAGTTGACCAACGAAAGGGTTCGCGAAGGTGAAGAACAGAGCGATACCAACGCCGATCATGGTCACGGCGTCGAGCAGGCCGGCGACGATGAACATTTTAACTTGCAGCATTGGGACCATTTCTGGCTGACGCGCTGCGCCTTCCAGGAATTTGCCGCCCAGCAGGCCGAAACCAATGGCAGTACCCAGGGCGCCCAGGCCGATCAACAGTGCAACAGCGATAGCGGTTAGACCAACTACAGTTTCCATCTTTCCTCCCGACTTTTACGTCGTATGGTTTAGGTTTTTTAGATTTTAAAGCGGTAAAACAAATCGTTTCATAGCCCTGGTGGGCCACCTTCCCGTGTTACCGGGAAGGACATCAGACTAGTCGAGACTGGTCTTAATGGTTCTCTTCGTGCGCCATCGACAGGTAGACGATGGTCAGCATCATGAAGATGAACGCCTGCAGGGTGATGATCAGGATGTGGAACACAGCCCACGCCCACTGCAGAACGATGCCCAGGCCGCTAAGCCAGAGCAGACCACTGCCGAACATCACAGCGATCAGAATGAATACCAGCTCGCCGGCGTACATGTTGCCGAACAGTCGCAGGGCCAGGGAAATCGGCTTGGCGACCAGGGTCACGAACTCCAGCAGGAAGTTCACCGGGATCAGCAGGGCTTGAACGAAGATGTTCTTGCTGCCGAACGGGTGCAGGGTCAGTTCGCCGATGAAGCCGCCGATGCCCTTGACCTTGATGCTGTAGAAAATGATCAACGCAAACACCGACAGGGCCATGCCCAGGGTGGCGTTAGGGTCCGTGGTGGAAACCGCACGGAATGGAATGTGGTGATCGCCGGTGATCAGGATGGCCAGCTGAGGAATCCAGTCGACCGGAATCAGGTCGACGGCGTTCATCAGGAACACCCAGACGAAGATGGTCAGTGCCAGCGGTGCAATCACCGGGCTACGGCCATGGAAGCTGTCTTTCACGCTGCCATCGACGAATTCGACCAATACTTCAACGAAGTTCTGCAAAGCACCTGGCTGACCGGAAGTCGCCTTCTTTGCCGCCATGCGGAAAATCAGGACGAAGATCAGACCCAATGCGACAGACCAACCCAGAGTATCCAGGTGGAATGCCCAGAAGCCCATTTCTTTGGCTTCTGCTGCGGTGTGGGCGAAGCCCCAGCCGCCGTTGGGAAGCTGACCGAAGGTCAGGTTCTGCAAGTGGTGCTGGATATAGCCCGAAGCGGTTGTTTCTGCCATGGTTGCCTCAAACGCCCTAAGGTTTCGAAAGTCTTGTTTTCATTAGCAGGGGAGCGAACCAGCTGACCAGTTGGGTCAACACGAAGACGCCGAATACAGCCAGCGGCGCCAATGGCTTCACACCTGCAAAGGTCAGTGCAAACAGCACTGCCGTCAAAATCAATTTCCCTGCCTCGCCAGCATAAAAAGACCGGACGATGGACTGGGCTGCTCGGGCGCCGGAAAACCGAAAGGCCCTGTGAGCAAAATACATATTGGGCAGCAAGGCTATCAGGCCTCCGCAGAGTCCTGAATACCCGGCTACGACTCCATGCCAATACCAAAGCGCCAATGCGGCGATCAGCAAAACGACAAATTGAGCCAATAAAACCGGGAAAACGGCCAAGCGATGGAACGGCAACGTGTTTGGCGTGCGGGTTTCCATCACTCTCGCTCCTCAATGGTCGGCTGCCGGAAATCAATAACTTGGCATAATTTGTGCCGACAAAATGCGCGCAGAGTATAGGGGCGGTTCTGCCCCTATTCAACTGTCGGGTAGTGTTTTCCGATCGCGCGCTACATAAGCAAATGTTTCAGCGGATGTGGGCAAGGACGCCTTGAAGCTCATCAAGCGAGTTATATCCGATCACCAATTGCCCTTTGCCTTTCTTGCCATGGCGAATTTGCACCGCAGAGCCTAGGCGCTCGGCCAGGCGCTGCTCGAGACGCGCGATATCCGGATCAGGTTTGGCGGTTTCGACCGGTGCAGGTTTGCCGCTCAGCCACTGCCGAACCAAGGCCTCGGTCTGACGAACGGTGAGCCCCCGTGCGACAACGTGTCGCGCCCCTTCAACCTGTTGATTTTCCGGCAAACCGAGCAAAGCACGTGCATGACCCATTTCCAGGTCGCCATGGGACAACATGGTCTTGATCACTTCGGGCAGCGCGATCAAACGCAGCAAGTTGGACACCGTCACGCGGGATTTACCCACCGCATCGGCCACTTGTTGCTGGGTCAGCTGGAATTCCTGCTGCAGGCGCTGCAACGCGATCGCTTCTTCGATCGGGTTGAGGTCTTCACGCTGGATGTTCTCGATCAATGCCATGGCGATGGCGGTTTCGTCCGGCACATCGCGCACCATCGCCGGGATGGTGTCCTTACCGGCCTGCTGGCTGGCACGCCAGCGGCGTTCGCCGGCAATGATTTCGAAGCGGCCGCCACCGATCGGGCGCACCACGATCGGCTGCATTACGCCCTGGGCCTTGATCGAATTGGCCAGCTCTTCCAACGCCTGCGGGTCCATGTCGCGGCGTGGCTGGTATTTACCACGCTGGATCAGGTCCAGCGGCAGGTGTTGCAGCTCGCGCTCGTCGGCCTGCACCGCTTGTTCTTCAAGCGAAGTGACGGTAGGACCACTCAGCAGTGCATCCAGTCCACGTCCGAGACCTCGTTTCTTGACGGCCATGGGAATTCCTTAAGTTGGCTGGGCAGCAGCGGTGCGTGAGTTGCGGCGTTGACGGCGAACCATCTCGCCGGCCAGTGCCAGATAGGCAATGGCACCACGCGATGATTTGTCGTACGCCAGCGCGGGCATGCCATAGCTTGGCGCTTCGGCCAGGCGGATGTTACGTGGGATCACGGTGTCGTAAAGCTGATCGCCAAAGTGTTCCTTGAGCTGCGCCGACACATCGTTCATCAGGCTCAGGCGCGGATCGAACATCGTGCGCAACAGGCCTTCGATCTGCAGGTTCGGGTTGAGCAGTTCAGCGATTCGCTTAATGTTATCCACAAGGTCGCTCAACCCTTCGAGTGCGTAGTACTCGCACTGCATGGGGATAATGACCCCATCGGCCGCCACCAATGCGTTCAGCGTCAGCATCGACAGTGAAGGCGGGCAGTCGATCAAAATGTAGTCGTAGTTCTCGCGGATCGGCGCCAAGGCGCTGCGCAGACGGCTTTCTTTCATCTGCATTTCCAGCAACACCACTTCCGCCGCCGTCAAATCGCGGTTGGCCGGCAGCAGTTGATAACCGCCGTGTTCGGAGTAGTGCATGGCCTGGGCCAGGTCGCACTCGCCGATCAGCAAGTCGTAGACCGAGTTTTCCAGGCCGTGTTTATCCACACCGCTACCCATGGTGGCGTTGCCCTGTGGATCGAGATCGATCAACAGCACCCGGCGCTTGGTAGCAACCAGGGATGCTGCGAGGTTGATGCAGGTGGTGGTTTTGCCCACGCCACCTTTCTGGTTCGCTATCGCGAATACCTTAGCCATTCTTGCTTGTGTTCCCAATCATGCCGTGCGGCGCAGTATCAGCAGATGGCGTTGGCCTTGGCAACCGGGTACGGCCAAGGCGTGTTCGCTATCGAGGTGGAAGTCTGCCGGCAATGCTAACAGCTCGTCGCTTGGATGAACGCCCTTCATTGCCAGCCAGCGAGTGTCGCGGTCGCCCAAGTGGCGAGTCCAGTTACTGAAGTTCTCCATGCTGCTGAACGCCCGGGAAACAATTCCGTTGAAAGGCTGTTCAGGCGTGAATTCTTCGACCCGACTGTGGATAACTTGTAGGTTATCCAACTTGAGCTCGAGTTTGACCTGGGTCAGGAAGCGGGTTTTCTTGCCGTTGCTGTCCAGGCACGTCACTTGCGAGTCCGGAAACAGGATGGCCAGGGGAATACCTGGCATGCCACCGCCACTGCCAACATCGAGCCAGCGGCCGTTTTCGATAAACGGCATCACGCTCAGGCTGTCGAGCAAATGACGGGAAACCATTTCGTCAGGATTGCGCACCGCAGTCAGGTTGTAAGCCTTGTTCCATTTGATCAACAGGGCCAGGTAGCCCAGCAGTAATTCGTGCTGGGCAGCAGTCAGGTCAACACCCAACTGGCGTGCCCCTGTGGATAACTCTTCGGCGTGTTGCGAGGTGACCAACGAACTCAAGCGCTTTGCTCCAACTGACGGCCCGCGCCGCGTTTTTTCAAATGAATCATCAACAGCGAAATCGCTGCCGGGGTGACGCCGGGAATACGTGACGCCTGACCCAATGTCTCCGGCCGAGTTATCCCCAGCTTGCTTTGAATTTCTTTCGACAAACCGGAAATCCCGGTGTAGTCGATATCCACAGGCAGCTTGGTGTTTTCACTGGCGCGCAAGCGAGCGATCTCGTCCTGCTGGCGGTCAATGTAACCGGCGTATTTGGTCTTGATTTCAACCTGCTCGGCCACTTGTGGGTCTTCGGCACCTTCGCCTGTCACTTCGACCAGACCAGCGTAGTCGATTTCCGGACGGGACAGCAGGTTGAGCAAATTGTATTCGTGGGTCAGCGGCGTGCCGAATTTTTCGGCGATCGCGTCGCCTTGCTGGGTGCCCGGGCGAACCCAGGTACTTTTCAGGCGTTGCTCTTCCAGCGTGATGCTTTCGCGTTTTTTGCAGAAGGCGGCCCAGCGGGCGTCGTCGACCAAGCCCAGCTCGCGACCTTTTTCGGTCAAGCGCAGGTCAGCGTTGTCTTCGCGCAGGATCAGGCGGTATTCCGCCCGGGACGTAAACATCCGATACGGTTCCTGGGTCCCCAGGGTAATCAGGTCGTCGACCAATACGCCGATGTACGCCTCATCGCGACGCGGGCACCAGCTGTCTTTGCCTTGCGCACGCAGCGCTGCGTTGGTCCCGGCCAGCAAACCTTGGGCGCCGGCTTCTTCGTAACCTGTCGTGCCGTTGATTTGCCCGGCGAAGAACAAGCCGCCGATCACTTTGGTTTCCAGGCTGTACTTCAGGTCACGCGGGTCGAAGTAGTCGTATTCGATGGCGTAGCCCGGGCGCACGATGTGTGCGTTTTCCATGCCGCGAATCGACTGCACGATCTGGATCTGCACGTCGAAGGGCAGGGACGTGGAAATCCCGTTCGGGTATAGCTCGTGAGTGGTCAAGCCTTCGGGCTCGATGAAGACCTGATGACTTTCCTTGTCGGCAAAGCGGTGGATCTTGTCTTCGATCGACGGGCAATAACGCGGGCCAATGCCTTCAATCACCCCGGAATACATCGGCGAACGATCAAGGTTCGCGGCAATGATTTCGTGGGTACGGGCGTTGGTGTGGGTAATCCAGCAACTGACCTGTTTCGGGTGCTGTTCCTTGGAGCCCATGAACGACATCACCGGAATCGGCGTATCGCCGGCTTGTTCGGTCATTACCGAAAAATCCACAGAGCGCCCATCGATACGCGGCGGGGTCCCGGTTTTCAGGCGACCGACACGCAGCGGCAATTCACGCAGGCGTTTTGCCAAGGCAATCGACGGCGGATCGCCAGCGCGACCACCGGAATAGTTCTGCATACCGATGTGGATAAGTCCGCCGAGGAATGTACCGGTGGTCAACACCACGGATTCAGCGAAGAAACGCAGGCCCATTTGGGTGACAACACCGCGTACCTGGTCCTGTTCGACGATCAGGTCATCCGCGGCTTGTTGAAATATCCACAGGTTCGGTTGGTTTTCCAGGGTTTCGCGAACCGCCGCCTTGTACAGGATGCGATCAGCCTGCGCCCGAGTCGCACGAACGGCCGGGCCTTTGCGGCTGTTGAGCACGCGAAATTGAATACCACCCTTGTCGGTAGCCATGGCCATGACACCGCCCAGGGCGTCAATTTCTTTGACCAGATGGCTTTTGCCGATGCCACCAATGGCGGGGTTGCAACTCATGGCTCCGAGGGTTTCCACGTTGTGCGTCAGCAACAGGGTTTTGACGCCCATGCGTGCTGAGGCCAGTGCTGCCTCGGTACCGGCATGACCGCCGCCGATGACGATCACTTCAAAACGGGAAGGGAAATCCACCACGCACCTCGTGCCTGCTTATGTAGGTAATCAGGAATTGATTGTTGAAAGAGTTTTAGAGCTTTGGCGGCAAGTATAGGGACTTAGCCCTTCCTAAAGAACCCTTTGCACAAAATTTAACCAGCTGTGGATGAATCACAGACAATAGAAATTAAAAGAGAAGAAATTTATAAGATCTTTGTTTTTATGTTTATTTCTACTGAGCCTACTTTCTGTGGATAGATCTCTACAGGCCTTTATTTACAATGTGTACAGCGATTCAAAAGTCTGTGGTCATGTGCCAATGAGGCCCTTGGATAAGTGCTTTAAGCCTGTGGATTAAACAGGTTGTTATCCACAGAGGGGTTTTTACTCAGGTTTCAAGCCCTGTTATCAACTGGGCACAAGGGCGGTTATTCACAGGGCTTAATCCACAGAAATTGGCCCACGTGACCCAATAGCGCGCACACAAAAGCCGCCATAGGCACAGTGGTGAATCAAAAGATGGAATGAGATGCCCTGAAGCGGGCGAAACAGACAGGCACGAATGGCCTGTCTGTGGACAACGAAGGGTTATTTACCGATGCAGAAGCTGGAAAAGATCCTTCCCAGAAGGTCATCGGAGCTGAATGCGCCGGTTATTTCGCCCAGCAGCTGTTGTGCCTGACGTAAATCCTCAGCCAGCAGCTCCCCTGCGCCCGCCAACGTCAGCTGAGCCCGACCGTGCTCCAACGCCGCGCTGGCATGACGCAGTGCCTCCAGGTGCCTGCGGCGTGCACTGAAGCTGCTTTCCGAGGTCTGCTCATAGCCCATGCACGCCTTGAGATGGTCGCGTAACAACTCCAGGCCGTCACCGGCCGACTTGGCACTCAGGCTGATGGTAACGTGGCCATCTTCGCTGGTTTCCATGGCGATGGCTTCGCCGGTCAGGTCCGCCTTGTTGCGGATCAAGGTCACTTTGGCGGGATCTGGTCGCTGCTCAAGGAACTCCGGCCACAAGGCAAACGGGTCCACGGCCTCAGGTGCTGTGGCATCCACCACCAGCAGCACCCGATCCGCTTCGCCGATCGCCTTGAGCGCGCGTTCCACGCCGATCTTTTCGACCTGGTCATCGGTATTGCGCAAGCCGGCGGTATCAACCACGTGCAGCGGCATGCCATCGATGTGGATATGTTCACGCAAGATATCCCGGGTGGTGCCTGCAATCTCGGTCACGATGGCGGCTTCACGACCTGCCAGGGCATTCAGCAGGCTGGACTTGCCTGCATTCGGACGACCGGCAATCACTACCGTCATGCCGTCGCGCAGCAATGCACCCTGTCCGGCTTCACGCAAAACTGTGGATAACTCATCACGAACTTTATCCAGCATTGCCAGGACATGGCCATCGGCAAGGAAGTCGATTTCTTCCTCTGGGAAATCAATGGCGGCCTCAACGTAGATGCGCAAGCTGATCAGTTGCTCGGTGAGGTTGTGCACACGCAGGGAAAAAGCCCCCTGCAGCGAGCGCAACGCATTGCGCGCCGCTTGCGCAGAACTGGCCTCGATAAGGTCAGCAATCGCTTCGGCCTGGGCCAGGTCAAGCTTATCGTTGAGGAATGCCCGCTCGCTGAACTCTCCCGGGCGAGCCAAGCGGCAACCTAACTGCAGGCAGCGCTGTAGCAACATATCCAATACCACCGGGCCGCCATGCCCTTGTAGTTCCAGTACATCTTCACCCGTGAACGAGTTTGGGCCAGGAAAATACAGGGCCAGGCCTTCGTCCAGCACGGTGCTATCGGCGTCCAGAAATGGGCCGTAGTGGGCATACCGGGGTTTCAACTCGCGGCCGCTGATGGCCTGGGCTGCCACGCTGGCGAGAGGCCCGGAAATTCGAACGATACCGACACCGCCACGACCTTGGGCGGTCGCGACAGCAGCGATGGTTTCACGAGGAGCGCTCATCAGCAGGTTCCAGAACAAAAGTGACGGAAAGCAAAACGCCCCACTAGGGGGCGTCTTGAGTGGTTATCCACAGAGTAAATTATGCTGCAGCTTTTTTGGTAGCCGCTTCAATTTTACGTGTGATGTACCACTGTTGAGAGATCGACAGGCAGTTGTTGACCACCCAGTACAGCACCAGACCAGCAGGGAACCACAGGAAGAAGAAGGTGAAGATGATTGGCATCATTTTCATTACCTTGGCTTGCATCGGGTCCGGCGGAGTCGGGTTCAAGCGCTGCTGGATAAACATGGTCGCGCCCATGATGATCGGCAGGATAAAGAACGGGTCTTTGATCGACAGGTCAGTTATCCACAGCATGAACGGAGCCTGGCGCATTTCGACGCTTTCCAGGAGTACCCAGTAAAGCGACAGGAACACCGGCATCTGTACCAGAATCGGCAAGCATCCACCCAGCGGGTTGATCTTCTCTTTCTTGTACAGCTCCATCATGGCCTGCGACATTTTCTGCCGGTCATCACCATGTTGCTCTTTCAGCGCGGCCAGTTTCGGAGCCACGGCCCGCATACGTGCCATCGACTTGTAGCTGGCTGCCGACAGAGGGAAGAAGATCCCTTTGATCAGCATGGTCAGCAAGATGATCGAGAAGCCCCAGTTACCAACGATGCTGTGGATATGTTGCAGCAACCAGAAGATCGGCTGGGCAATGAACCACAGAATGCCGTAGTCCACAGTCAGTTCCAGACCTGGGGACAACTCTTTCAGTACCGCTTGGCTTTTCGGGCCGGCATACAGCGTGGCGCTGGTTTCAGCCTTGGCACCTGGAGCGACGGTCAACGCCGGGCCAGTAAAACCAATGATGTAGTTGCCTTGGCTGTCTTTGCGGGTTTGAACCAGGTTGGCTTCACCCTTGTTCGGGATCCATGCGGTCACGAAGTAGTGCTGCAACCAGGCGACCCATCCACCTTGGACTGTTTCTTTCAGCGCGCCCTTGTCGATGTCTTTCATCGACACTTTTTTGTACGGTTCGCTACTTGTCCACAGGGCGGCGCCCAGGTAAGTCGCGGTGCCGGTGGCAGTGCTGGAAGAAGGATCGGCGCTGTTGTCACGCTTAAGCTGGGCAAACAGGTTGCCCGTCCACGGTTTGGCGCTTTCGTTGTCGATCAGGTAAGTGACCTTCAAGTCGTACAAACCACGGGTGAAGCTGAAACGCTTGATGTAATTGACGCCGTCGTGACTGAATTTCAGGTCAACGTTCAACTGGTTCTGGCCATCAGCCAGTTGATAAGTCTTTTGTTCGGTCGAATAAACCGGACGACCGGTAGCACGAGCATCCGGACCGTCAGTGCCGGTCAGGCCACTTTGGGCCAGATAAACACGTTCGCCGCCATTATCGAACAGCTGGAACGGAACATCCGGATGGTCTTGGCGACGTGGATACAGCGGCAGTTTCAACTGCGCGATATCACCACCTTGAGGGTCGATAGCCAGGTCGAGCACATCCGTTTTTACGTGGATGAGGTCTTTGTTAGTGACAACCGGCGTTTCTACAGGGGTGCTGGTATCGGCATTCGCGCTGGGTACATCGGCACTGGCGGACGCATTGTTACCCAACGGGGTGTCCGGAATAGCCGGAGCAGCCTGATTGGTAGCAACATTCTGAGTCGGCAGGGCAGCCTGGCCATAGTCCTGGTTCCACTTAAGAACCATGACATAGGACACGATTGCCAGGGCGACGATCAGGATCGTGCGTTTAATATCCATGATTACTCGGCCATCGAAGAAGAACGGGAGGTAGGGATAGGTGGAACCGGGTCAAAACCACCGGGATTCCACGGATGACAGCGGCCTAAACGACGAAAGGCCAGCCAGCCACCGCGCAGAAGACCATGATTTTCTATGGCCTCTAACGCGTAGCAGGAACAACTGGGGTAGAAACGACAGTGGTCGGCCATCAGAGGACTAATGGCATAACGGTAAAACTGGATCGGAACGAGGGCCAGTTTACGCATTGGTGCTGTCTACCCCTACAGTTTCGGTGCTGACTGCTGGTGCTGGCTTGTTGGTACGCGCCAAACGTTTCCAGAGCTTGCCGAAATGCTGAATCAATTCGGGGTTTTCTACATCCCCCAAGCCTTTGCGCGCGACGATAACAATATCCCAACCAACCAGAGTGTCCTGGTGGAGGCGAAACGATTCGCGCATCAGACGCTTGAGGCGATTGCGCTCAACGGAGAGCTTTACGCTCTTCTTGCCGATCACCAACCCGAGACGGGGGTGATCCAGATCGTTGTTACGCGCAAGGAGCAGGAGATTTTTCCCCGGAACCTTGCCGGTGGGGGAGTCAAAGACTGCCTTGAAGTGCCGGGGGGTTAGCAGACGCTTTTCCCGACTGAAGTCCTGACTCACCACCAGTACCGGATTATCAAACTGCCAGACGCGCACGACCTTTGGCGCGGCGACGCGACAGGACAGCACGGCCGTTCTTGGTAGCCATGCGAGCACGGAAGCCGTGAGTACGGGCGCGTTTGATGGTGCTTGGTTGGAAAGTACGTTTCATGGCGTTGTTACCTGGTTCGTCCACAACGGGCCGGAATGGCCCCCGTTTTAAGAGACCGGCGATTCTAGAGAAAGCAAGCCTCTAGGTCAATTTCCAACCAGCTTTTCCTTTAATTAGATTCTTCTGGCCTATCAGCGCGTTTCTGTTCGCTCGGCTTTCATGAGCAGGACGATAGATATAAAAATAAAGAAGGAAGTTATTTAAAGCTTTTCTGTAAAGCTTATAAAAGCTAGGGTGGCGATCATCTGTGGATAACTTCCTTAAGGCCATATTCCACGTGGTGTACAGAGAATGACAACACGGGGGAGAAACGGTGCTCTGCCTGTGCTGCGCTGTCGGATAAGCTGTGTGTGGAATGGGGTTTTATCCACAGGCCAGTTACCCACAGACTTTCGACCCCACTTGTACAACGAGCTTAGGTGCGCTTATCCACAGAGCTTATGCACAGACCACTGGTCGGCTTTTTTACGCTTAACGCATTGATTTTGGGTGCCCTGTGAGCAACCTACGTGTGGATAAGTAGGCGACTGACCGCTACAATGGCGGCTGTTTTTGCCTCACCGGCTTTCAACTTAGGGGATATCCGTGTCAGTGGAACTTTGGCAGCAGTGCGTGGAGCTTTTGCGCGAAGAGCTGCCTGCCCAGCAATTCAACACCTGGATCCGTCCGCTACAGGTCGAAGCCGAAGGCGACGAGTTGCGTGTCTACGCGCCGAATCGTTTTGTTCTCGACTGGGTCAATGAGAAGTACCTGAGCCGCGTTCTCGAATTGCTCGATGAGCACGGTAATGGCCTTGCGCCTGTGCTTTCCTTATTAATAGGCAGCAAACGCAGCTCTGCACCGCGTGCTGCGCCGAATGCGCCGTTGGCCGCGAGTGCCTCTCAGGCTCAGGCAGCAGTGGCACCTGTTAATAACTCACCCGCACCGGTCGCCCAGACGCCTTCGAAATCAGCGTCGCAAAAAAACGCACCTATAAATGAAGAGCCGTCGCGCGACAGCTTCGATCCAATGGCCGGTGCCAGCTCTCAGCAAGCGCCGGTCCGCGCAGAACAGCGCACCGTCCAGGTAGAAGGTGCGCTCAAGCACACCAGTTACTTGAACCGTACGTTCACCTTCGAAAACTTCGTCGAAGGTAAATCCAACCAGCTGGCCCGCGCGGCAGCCTGGCAGGTGGCCGATAACCCCAAGCATGGTTACAACCCGCTGTTCCTTTATGGTGGTGTTGGCTTGGGTAAGACGCACTTGATGCATGCTGTGGGTAACCACCTATTAAAGAAGAACCCGAATGCCAAGGTCGTGTACCTGCACTCGGAGCGCTTCGTAGCGGACATGGTCAAGGCGTTGCAGCTCAACGCCATCAACGAGTTCAAGCGTTTCTACCGCTCGGTTGATGCCTTGCTGATCGATGACATTCAATTCTTCGCTCGCAAGGAACGTTCCCAGGAAGAGTTTTTCCACACCTTTAACGCGTTGCTCGAAGGTGGCCAACAGGTCATCTTGACCAGTGACCGTTATCCGAAGGAAATCGAAGGCCTGGAAGAGCGTTTGAAGTCGCGCTTTGGCTGGGGGCTGACCGTTGCGGTAGAGCCGCCGGAGCTGGAAACCCGCGTCGCGATCCTGATGAAAAAGGCCGACCAGGCGAAAGTCGATCTGCCCCACGATGCTGCTTTCTTTATCGCTCAACGCATTCGCTCCAACGTGCGTGAGTTGGAAGGTGCGCTCAAGCGGGTCATTGCTCACTCGCACTTCATGGGTCGCGACATCACCATCGAGTTGATTCGGGAATCCCTGAAAGACCTGCTGGCACTGCAAGACAAGCTGGTGAGTGTGGATAACATTCAGCGCACCGTGGCTGAGTACTACAAGATCAAGATTTCTGACCTGCTTTCCAAGCGCCGCTCGCGCTCGGTGGCACGTCCTCGTCAGGTGGCCATGGCGCTCTCCAAAGAGCTGACCAACCACAGCCTGCCGGAAATCGGTGATGTGTTTGGCGGTCGCGACCACACCACGGTCTTGCACGCGTGCCGCAAGATCAACGAACTTAAGGAATCCGACGCGGATATTCGCGAGGACTACAAGAACCTGCTGCGTACACTGACTACTTGATGACACCAGTGCAGCTTATTAAGGCAAGGGACTAGACCATGCATTTCACCATTCAACGCGAAGCCCTGTTGAAACCCCTGCAACTGGTCGCAGGCGTCGTCGAGCGCCGACAGACCTTGCCGGTGCTCTCCAACGTATTGCTGGTGGTCGAAGGCCAGCAATTGTCCTTGACCGGTACCGACCTGGAAGTCGAGCTGGTTGGCCGTGTTCAACTGGAAGAGCCTGCTGAGCCGGGCGAAATCACTGTGCCAGCACGCAAGCTGATGGACATCTGCAAGAGCCTGCCCAACGACGCGCTGATCGACATCAAGGTTGATGAGCAGAAGCTGGTGGTCAAGGCCGGTCGAAGCCGTTTCACCCTGTCGACGTTGCCTGCCAACGACTTCCCAACGGTGGAAGAGGGCCCGGGCTCGCTGACCTGCAGCCTGGAGCAAAGCAAGCTGCGCCGTTTGATCGAGCGCACCAGCTTCGCCATGGCCCAGCAGGACGTACGTTACTACCTCAACGGCATGTTGCTGGAAGTATCGGAAGGCATTATCCGCGCCGTTGCCACCGATGGTCACCGTCTGGCCATGTGCTCGATGAAGGCCGATATCGGCCAGCCTGACCGTCACCAGGTGATTGTGCCGCGTAAAGGTATTCTTGAGCTTGCGCGTTTGCTCACCGAGCCGGATGGCAATGTCAGCATCGTCCTGGGTCAGCACCACATCCGAGCTACCACTGGCGAATTCACCTTCACCTCTAAGCTGGTTGATGGCAAGTTCCCGGACTACGAGCGCGTGCTGCCTAAAGGTGGCGACAAGCTGGTGATTGGTGATCGTCAGGCCCTGCGTGAAGCGTTCAGCCGTACTGCGATTCTGTCGAACGAAAAGTACCGTGGTATTCGCCTGCAACTGGCCAACGGTCAGCTGAAAATTCAGGCCAATAACCCGGAGCAGGAAGAGGCTGAAGAAGAAGTGGGTGTCGACTACAACGGCGGCTCGCTCGAAATCGGCTTTAACGTGAGCTACCTGCTGGACGTGCTGGGTGTAATGACCACCGAACAGGTTCGCCTGATTCTGTCGGACTCCAATAGCAGCGCCCTGGTGCAGGAATCCGACAACGACGACTCGGCTTACGTTGTTATGCCGATGCGCCTGTAATCATGCTCAGCAGAAGCTAGATGTCCCTTAGTCGCGTCTCGGTCACCGCGGTGCGCAATCTGCACCCGGTGACCTTCTCCCCATCACCTCGCATCAATATCCTCCACGGCGCCAATGGCAGTGGCAAAACCAGTGTGCTGGAAGCCATTCACCTGTTGGGCCTCGCACGTTCCTTTCGCAGCGCTCGCCTATTGCCGGTGATTCAGTACGAGCAGTTGGCGTGCACGGTATTTGGCCAAGTCGAATTGGCTGAGGGTGGGTGTAGCAGCCTGGGGATATCTCGTGATCGCCAGGGGGAGTTTCAAATTCGCATCGACGGGCAAAACGCCCGTAGTGCCGCGCAACTGGCCGAAATCCTGCCGTTGCAACTGATCAACCCTGACAGTTTTCGCCTTCTGGAAGGTGCGCCGAAAATCCGCAGACAGTTCCTCGATTGGGGCGTCTTCCATGTGGAGCCGCGGTTCATGGCCACTTGGCAGCGCCTGCAGAAGGCCCTGCGGCAGCGGAACTCGTGGCTGCGGCATGGTACACTTGACGCCGCTTCGCAAGCGGCCTGGGACCGGGAACTGTGCCTGGCCAGCGACGAAATAGATGAATACCGCCGTGCCTATATCAAAGCCTTGAAACCAGTCTTTGAGCAGACCTTGAGTGAGTTGTTGGATCTCGAAGGGCTGACGCTGAGCTACTACCGTGGTTGGGATAAAGAGCGTGAACTGAGCGCGGTGCTCGCCACGTCCTTGCAACGGGATCAGCAGATCGGCCATACCCAGGCGGGGCCCCAACGAGCTGATTTGCGTCTTAGACTAGGCGCTCATAATGCCGCGGATATCTTGTCCCGTGGTCAGCAGAAGTTGGTGGTGTGCGCGCTGCGTATTGCCCAAGGGCACTTGGTTAGCCAAGCCCGGCGCGGTCAGTGTATTTATCTGGTGGATGATTTGCCGTCTGAACTAGACGAACAACACCGCCGAGCGTTATGCCGCTTGTTGGAAGACTTACGCTGCCAGGTGTTTATCACCTGTGTAGACCACGAATTATTGAGGGAAGGCTGGCAGACGGAAACGCCAGTCGCTTTGTTCCACGTGGAACAGGGCCGTATCACCCAGACCCACGACCATCGGGAGTGAAGGCATGAGCGAAGAAAACACGTACGACTCGACCAGCATTAAAGTGCTGAAAGGTTTGGATGCCGTACGCAAACGTCCCGGTATGTACATCGGCGACACCGATGATGGTAGCGGTCTGCACCACATGGTGTTCGAGGTGGTCGACAACTCCATCGACGAAGCTTTGGCCGGTCACTGCGACGACATCAGCATTATCATCCACCCGGATGAGTCCATCACGGTGCGCGACAACGGTCGCGGCATTCCGGTCGATGTGCACAAAGAAGAAGGTGTTTCAGCGGCTGAGGTCATCATGACCGTGCTGCACGCCGGCGGTAAGTTCGATGACAACTCTTATAAAGTCTCCGGCGGTCTGCACGGTGTAGGTGTGTCGGTAGTGAACGCACTGTCCGAAGAGCTGATCCTGACCGTTCGCCGTAGCGGCAAGATTTGGGAGCAGACGTACGTCCATGGTGTGCCACAAGAGCCGATGAAAATCGTTGGCGACAGTGAATCCACGGGTACGCAGATCCACTTCAAGCCATCGGCTGAAACCTTCAAGAACATCCACTTTAGCTGGGACATCCTGGCCAAGCGGATTCGCGAACTGTCCTTCCTCAACTCCGGTGTGGGTATCGTCCTCAAGGACGAGCGCAGCGGCAAGGAAGAACTGTTCAAGTACGAAGGCGGTCTGCGCGCGTTCGTTGAATACCTGAACACCAATAAGACCGCGGTCAACCAAGTGTTCCACTTCAACATTCAGCGTGAAGACGGCATCGGCGTGGAAATCGCCCTGCAGTGGAACGACAGCTTCAACGAGAACCTGTTGTGCTTCACCAACAACATTCCACAGCGCGATGGCGGTACTCACTTGGTGGGTTTCCGTTCCGCACTGACGCGTAACCTGAACACTTACATCGAAGCCGAAGGCTTGGCCAAGAAGCACAAAGTCGCCACCACCGGTGACGATGCGCGTGAAGGCCTGACCGCGATTATCTCGGTGAAAGTGCCGGATCCCAAGTTCAGCTCCCAGACCAAAGACAAGCTGGTTTCTTCCGAGGTGAAGACCGCCGTGGAACAGGAGATGGGCAAGTACTTCTCCGACTTCCTGCTGGAGAACCCGAACGAAGCCAAGCTGGTCGTCGGCAAGATGATCGACGCTGCACGTGCTCGCGAAGCGGCGCGTAAAGCCCGTGAGATGACCCGTCGTAAAGGCGCGCTGGATATTGCTGGCTTGCCTGGCAAGTTGGCTGACTGCCAGGAGAAGGACCCAGCGCTCTCCGAGCTATACCTGGTGGAAGGTGACTCTGCTGGCGGTTCCGCCAAGCAGGGTCGTAACCGTCGCACCCAGGCGATCCTGCCGTTGAAAGGTAAGATTCTCAACGTAGAGAAGGCCCGCTTCGACAAGATGATTTCCTCCCAGGAAGTCGGCACCTTGATTACGGCGTTGGGCTGCGGCATTGGCCGCGATGAGTACAACATCGACAAGCTGCGCTACCACAACATCATCATCATGACCGATGCTGACGTCGATGGTTCGCACATCCGTACCTTGCTGCTGACCTTCTTCTTCCGTCAGTTGCCTGAGCTGATTGAGCGTGGCTACATCTATATCGCGCAGCCGCCGTTGTACAAAGTGAAAAAGGGCAAGCAAGAGCAGTACATCAAAGACGACGACGCCATGGAAGAGTACATGACGCAGTCGGCCCTGGAAGATGCAAGCCTGCACTTGAACGACGAAGCACCGGGTATCTCCGGTGAGGCGTTGGAGCGTCTGGTTAACGACTTCCGTATGGTGATGAAGACCCTCAAGCGTCTATCGCGTCTGTACCCTCAGGAACTGACCGAGCACTTCATCTACCTGCCGGCCGTCAGTCTGGAGCAGTTGGGTGATCATGCAGCGATGCAAGAGTGGCTGGCTCAGTACGAAGTACGCCTGCGCACTGTTGAGAAGTCTGGCCTGGTGTACAAAGCCAGTCTGCGTGAAGACCGTGAACGTAACGTGTGGCTGCCAGAGGTTGAGTTGATCTCCCACGGCCTGTCGAATTACGTCACGTTCAACCGCGACTTCTTCGGCAGTAATGACTACAAGACGGTCGTGACCCTCGGCGCGCAGTTGAGCACCTTGCTGGATGATGGTGCTTACATTCAACGTGGCGAGCGTAAGAAAGCGGTCAAGGAGTTCAAGGAAGCCTTGGACTGGCTGATGGCGGAAAGCACCAAGCGTCACACCATTCAGCGATACAAAGGTCTGGGCGAGATGAACCCTGATCAGTTGTGGGAAACCACCATGGATCCAGCACAGCGTCGCATGCTGCGCGTGACCATCGAAGACGCCATTGGCGCAGATCAGATCTTCAACACCCTGATGGGTGATGCGGTCGAACCTCGCCGTGACTTCATCGAGAGCAATGCCTTGGCGGTGTCCAACCTGGACTTCTGATCAGGTGTAGGTCACAAAGTGGTTCGGCTAATCATCACTGATAGGCCGACCCTACGAAGAAGGCCCGCGCACAGCGGGCTTTTTTTTGCCCACATTATTTGCTTACAGGTCTTGGGGCGTTTGATAACAAAAGCCCGGCTTTTAGTATGGGAAAAATAATTTTTAGATGGGGGGTTGACCACGTATTTGAATACTGTATTATTCGCCTCCCGCTGACGAGCAACTTGAACAGAGTTGCTACTTAAGTATTTGATTTTGTTAAAAGATCATAAAATATTAAGTGTGTTAGCGGCTGAGGTGCTGTAGAATGCGCGCCTCGGTTGAGACGAAAGATCTTAACCAACCGCTCTTTAACAACTGAATCAAGCAATTCGTGTGGGTGCTTGTGGAGTCAGACTGATAGTCAACAAGATTATCAGCATCACAAGTTACTCCGCGAGAAATCAAAGATGTAACCAACGATTGCTGAGCCAAGTTTAGGGTTTCTTAAAAACCCAAAGATGTTTGAACTGAAGAGTTTGATCATGGCTCAGATTGAACGCTGGCGGCAGGCCTAACACATGCAAGTCGAGCGGTAGAGAGAAGCTTGCTTCTCTTGAGAGCGGCGGACGGGTGAGTAAAGCCTAGGAATCTGCCTGGTAGTGGGGGATAACGTTCGGAAACGGACGCTAATACCGCATACGTCCTACGGGAGAAAGCAGGGGACCTTCGGGCCTTGCGCTATCAGATGAGCCTAGGTCGGATTAGCTAGTTGGTGAGGTAATGGCTCACCAAGGCGACGATCCGTAACTGGTCTGAGAGGATGATCAGTCACACTGGAACTGAGACACGGTCCAGACTCCTACGGGAGGCAGCAGTGGGGAATATTGGACAATGGGCGAAAGCCTGATCCAGCCATGCCGCGTGTGTGAAGAAGGTCTTCGGATTGTAAAGCACTTTAAGTTGGGAGGAAGGGCATTAACCTAATACGTTAGTGTTTTGACGTTACCGACAGAATAAGCACCGGCTAACTCTGTGCCAGCAGCCGCGGTAATACAGAGGGTGCAAGCGTTAATCGGAATTACTGGGCGTAAAGCGCGCGTAGGTGGTTTGTTAAGTTGGATGTGAAATCCCCGGGCTCAACCTGGGAACTGCATTCAAAACTGACTGACTAGAGTATGGTAGAGGGTGGTGGAATTTCCTGTGTAGCGGTGAAATGCGTAGATATAGGAAGGAACACCAGTGGCGAAGGCGACCACCTGGACTAATACTGACACTGAGGTGCGAAAGCGTGGGGAGCAAACAGGATTAGATACCCTGGTAGTCCACGCCGTAAACGATGTCAACTAGCCGTTGGGAGCCTTGAGCTCTTAGTGGCGCAGCTAACGCATTAAGTTGACCGCCTGGGGAGTACGGCCGCAAGGTTAAAACTCAAATGAATTGACGGGGGCCCGCACAAGCGGTGGAGCATGTGGTTTAATTCGAAGCAACGCGAAGAACCTTACCAGGCCTTGACATCCAATGAACTTTCTAGAGATAGATTGGTGCCTTCGGGAACATTGAGACAGGTGCTGCATGGCTGTCGTCAGCTCGTGTCGTGAGATGTTGGGTTAAGTCCCGTAACGAGCGCAACCCTTGTCCTTAGTTACCAGCACGTAATGGTGGGCACTCTAAGGAGACTGCCGGTGACAAACCGGAGGAAGGTGGGGATGACGTCAAGTCATCATGGCCCTTACGGCCTGGGCTACACACGTGCTACAATGGTCGGTACAGAGGGTTGCCAAGCCGCGAGGTGGAGCTAATCCCATAAAACCGATCGTAGTCCGGATCGCAGTCTGCAACTCGACTGCGTGAAGTCGGAATCGCTAGTAATCGCGAATCAGAATGTCGCGGTGAATACGTTCCCGGGCCTTGTACACACCGCCCGTCACACCATGGGAGTGGGTTGCACCAGAAGTAGCTAGTCTAACCTTCGGGAGGACGGTTACCACGGTGTGATTCATGACTGGGGTGAAGTCGTAACAAGGTAGCCGTAGGGGAACCTGCGGCTGGATCACCTCCTTAATCGACGACATCAGCTGCTCCATAAGTTCCCACACGAATTGCTTGATTCATTGAAGAAGACGATCAGTGTGCTCTCTAAGTAAGAGAGTGACTGTGTTGCATGAAAGCTTAGAAATGAGCATTCCATTGTGATGATGGTGAATGTTGATTTCTAATCTTTGATTAGATCGTTCTTTAAAAATTTGGGTATGTGATAGAAAGATAGACTGAACGTTACTTTCACTGGTAACGGATCAGGCTAAGGTAAAATTTGTGAGTTACTCGTAATTGAGTATTATCGAATTTTCGGCGAATGTTGTCTTCACAGTATAACCAGATTGCTTGGGGTTATATGGTCAAGTGAAGAAGCGCATACGGTGGATGCCTTGGCAGTCAGAGGCGATGAAAGACGTGGTAGCCTGCGAAAAGCTTCGGGGAGTCGGCAAACAGACTTTGATCCGGAGATGTCTGAATGGGGGAACCCAGCCATCATAAGATGGTTATCTTACGCTGAATACATAGGCGTAAGAGGCGAACCAGGGGAACTGAAACATCTAAGTACCCTGAGGAAAAGAAATCAACCGAGATTCCCTTAGTAGTGGCGAGCGAACGGGGACTAGCCCTTAAGTGGCTTTGAGATTAGCGGAACGCTCTGGAAAGTGCGGCCATAGTGGGTGATAGCCCTGTACGCGAAAATCTCTTAGTCATGAAATCGAGTAGGACGGAGCACGAGAAACTTTGTCTGAATATGGGGGGACCATCCTCCAAGGCTAAATACTACTGACTGACCGATAGTGAACTAGTACCGTGAGGGAAAGGCGAAAAGAACCCCGGAGAGGGGAGTGAAATAGATCCTGAAACCGTATGCGTACAAGCAGTGGGAGCAGACTTTGTTCTGTGACTGCGTACCTTTTGTATAATGGGTCAGCGACTTATTTTCAGTGGCGAGCTTAACCGAATAGGGGAGGCGTAGCGAAAGCGAGTCTTAATAGGGCGTCTAGTCGCTGGGAATAGACCCGAAACCGGGCGATCTATCCATGGGCAGGTTGAAGGTTGGGTAACACTAACTGGAGGACCGAACCGACTACCGTTGAAAAGTTAGCGGATGACCTGTGGATCGGAGTGAAAGGCTAATCAAGCTCGGAGATAGCTGGTTCTCCTCGAAAGCTATTTAGGTAGCGCCTCATGTATCACTGTAGGGGGTAGAGCACTGTTTCGGCTAGGGGGTCATCCCGACTTACCAAACCGATGCAAACTCCGAATACCTACAAGTGCCGAGCATGGGAGACACACGGCGGGTGCTAACGTCCGTCGTGAAAAGGGAAACAACCCAGACCGTCAGCTAAGGTCCCAAAGTTATGGTTAAGTGGGAAACGATGTGGGAAGGCTTAGACAGCTAGGAGGTTGGCTTAGAAGCAGCCACCCTTTAAAGAAAGCGTAATAGCTCACTAGTCGAGTCGGCCTGCGCGGAAGATGTAACGGGGCTCAAACCATACACCGAAGCTACGGGTATCACGTAAGTGATGCGGTAGAGGAGCGTTCTGTAAGCCTGTGAAGGTGAGTTGAGAAGCTTGCTGGAGGTATCAGAAGTGCGAATGCTGACATGAGTAACGACAATGGGTGTGAAAAACACCCACGCCGAAAGACCAAGGTTTCCTGCGCAACGTTAATCGACGCAGGGTTAGTCGGTCCCTAAGGCGAGGCTGAAAAGCGTAGTCGATGGAAAACAGGTTAATATTCCTGTACTTCTGGTTATTGCGATGGAGGGACGGAGAAGGCTAGGCCAGCTTGGCGTTGGTTGTCCAAGTTTAAGGTGGTAGGCTGGAATCTTAGGTAAATCCGGGATTCTAAGGCCGAGAGCTGATGACGAGTTAACTTTTAGTTAACGAAGTGGTTGATGCCATGCTTCCAAGAAAAGCTTCTAAGCTTCAGGTAACCAGGAACCGTACCCCAAACCGACACAGGTGGTTGGGTAGAGAATACCAAGGCGCTTGAGAGAACTCGGGTGAAGGAACTAGGCAAAATGGCACCGTAACTTCGGGAGAAGGTGCGCCGGTGAGGGTGAAGGACTTGCTCCGTAAGCTCATGCCGGTCGAAGATACCAGGCCGCTGCGACTGTTTATTAAAAACACAGCACTCTGCAAACACGAAAGTGGACGTATAGGGTGTGACGCCTGCCCGGTGCCGGAAGGTTAATTGATGGGGTTAGCTAACGCGAAGCTCTTGATCGAAGCCCCGGTAAACGGCGGCCGTAACTATAACGGTCCTAAGGTAGCGAAATTCCTTGTCGGGTAAGTTCCGACCTGCACGAATGGCGTAACGATGGCGGCGCTGTCTCCACCCGAGACTCAGTGAAATTGAAATCGCTGTGAAGATGCAGTGTATCCGCGGCTAGACGGAAAGACCCCGTGAACCTTTACTATAGCTTTGCACTGGACTTTGAATTTGCTTGTGTAGGATAGGTGGGAGGCTTTGAAGCGTGGACGCCAGTTCGCGTGGAGCCAACCTTGAAATACCACCCTGGCAACTTTGAGGTTCTAACTCAGGTCCGTTATCCGGATCGAGGACAGTGTATGGTGGGTAGTTTGACTGGGGCGGTCTCCTCCTAAAGAGTAACGGAGGAGTACGAAGGTGCGCTCAGACCGGTCGGAAATCGGTCGTAGAGTATAAAGGCAAAAGCGCGCTTGACTGCGAGACAGACACGTCGAGCAGGTACGAAAGTAGGTCTTAGTGATCCGGTGGTTCTGTATGGAAGGGCCATCGCTCAACGGATAAAAGGTACTCCGGGGATAACAGGCTGATACCGCCCAAGAGTTCATATCGACGGCGGTGTTTGGCACCTCGATGTCGGCTCATCACATCCTGGGGCTGAAGCCGGTCCCAAGGGTATGGCTGTTCGCCATTTAAAGTGGTACGCGAGCTGGGTTTAGAACGTCGTGAGACAGTTCGGTCCCTATCTGCCGTGGACGTTTGAGATTTGAGAGGGGCTGCTCCTAGTACGAGAGGACCGGAGTGGACGAACCTCTGGTGTTCCGGTTGTCACGCCAGTGGCATTGCCGGGTAGCTATGTTCGGAATAGATAACCGCTGAAAGCATCTAAGCGGGAAACTAGCCTCAAGATGAGATCTCACTGGGACCTTGAGTCCCCTGAAGGGCCGTCGAAGACTACGACGTTGATAGGTTGGGTGTGTAAGCGCTGTGAGGCGTTGAGCTAACCAATACTAATTGCCCGTGAGGCTTGACCATATAACACCCAAGCAATTTGACTACTCCTGACTTGGAAACAAGCAGAAGCATCAGATTGCGGTGTGTGAAGACGATAGAACCGAAAGTTCGAATTTCACAAAACACCGAAAGCTATCACATACCCAATTTGCTGAAGCGAGGCCAACTGGCCACGACTCAGTACCCGAATTTCTTGACGACCATAGAGCATTGGAACCACCTGATCCCATCCCGAACTCAGTAGTGAAACGATGCATCGCCGATGGTAGTGTGGGGTTTCCCCATGTGAGAGTAGGTCATCGTCAAGATTAAATTCCGAAACCCCTACCTGCGCATACAGGTAGGGGTTTTGTTTATCCGCGAAAAAACTATCCTGGTCAGCGGGCCTCCCGAATCGTCTATTTTTCGAACCTGCATGCACCCGGTAACGCGGCTAAAACAAAAAGGCCAACGCTCAGCGTTGGCCTTTTTTATTGGGTGATGAATAGCTGATTTTCAAATGCTCCACGTGGAACATCACTGTTTTAGCTTGGGGTCGCAGCCGCAACACTTTCCAATCGATAGCCGTATCCATAGATCGTCAGCAGTTGCCAGCCTCTGTCGGCAGTCAATCCCAGTTTGTTACGCAACCGATAGATATGAGTGTCCAGTGGCCTTGAAGACACCATTTCCTCATGGGACCAAAACCGTTCATACAGGTATTCGCGAGAGAGTGGTCGAGCCAGGTTGGCAAACAAGCAACTGGCCAATCGATACTCTCGCTCGGTTAAATTGATCGGCTTGCCTGCTCGCGTAACCGTCAATTCGGCGTCATCAAAGGTCAGGTCGTTGAAGCTTTGCAGCTCATTGCTGGCTGACTTTTGCAGCCCATGACGACGTAAGACGGCACTGACCCGAGCTTTAAGTTCGTTAGGCCGAAAGGGTTTACTGACGTAATCATCCGCCCCGCTGTTCAACGCCGTGACGATATCGCTCTCGGCATCCCGGCTGGTGAGCATGATTACGGCAGGCGGTGAGTCCATGTGTTCGCGCGTCCAGCGCAGCAGTGCGATACCCGTGATATCGGGCAATTGCCAGTCGAGTATCAACAGGTCAAACGTTTCCCGGCGCAGTTGACGCAACAGATCTTCACCGCGCTCAAAGCAATGCAGTGACCAGGGTTGCTCTGCGGTGCTTGGGATCTGTCGCAGTGTCTGTTCAACCCGACGCAATTCAGCGGGTTCATCGTCCAGTATTGCGACACGCATGGGTGGGTCCTTTTCCAAAAAAATACGGCAGCCGACGGCCTGTTCAATCACCTACATACTGCGCAGGGTCGGTGGGTGAATCTGAATAATTGTGGCCAGACTCAACGCCTCATTGGATCTGTCGGTACGCTGATATCAAAGGGCTGTTAATCCGTTTAAAGTCTTCCGTACCTAAGTGGGAAAGATACCGGCTCCCATCCCAGAGGAAAAGGATCAGCCGACACATGCGCTTTCGCAAACATGTGCGTCTTGATGCCAGTTGCCTTCTCGAACTACCAACGTGATGAGCGCCATGACCTTTTCTGCTAACCGATTATGCCGTGCCCTGCCCTCATTACTGATCTTGGTCATAGGTGCTACGCAGGCTTCTACGGTGCACCGCGCTGCCTACATCGACGATCAATCATTATGTCGTGCGCAACCGTTGCCGGCGGTTGTGCAGCATCTGACCGGGGAAGCCTGGAAGCTCGATGCCAAGGGTAAAGCGCAGCCGCTGCAGGAAGGCATGACCATTGATGAGCAAGAAGGCGTGAAGACATCGACATCGGCGTTTGTCAGCCTTCTGTTCGGGGACGGCTCCAGAGTGGTGCTGCCCTCCAGCTCGCAAGTGCGAGTGCACTTGGTAGATAAACAGTCGATTCCCCAAGTTATTCTGGAGCAAGGCCAAGTCGAGACGTATGTGATCAAGCGGGCCAGTGACTATGATCGCTTCCAGATACTGACACCGGTGGGCGTCCTGGGCGTGCGAGGTACACACTTTCGCGTTCGCAGCGACGGCGAGCAATCGGTTCTGGAAGTGCTCAACGGACAGGTGGCGGTCAATCGCAAAATCAAAACCACGCCTGTCGAAGGTGAGGTCAAGGTGGACGCGCGACAAGGTTTGCTGATCAAAGCACAAGGTGAACTCAAGCCAGTGAACCTTCTCCCTGCGCCTGAGTTGATTGGTCAGGATGGCCAGAAAGGCGAGGCACCAATCTGGAGTTTGTACCTGCGGCCATTACCCGGCGCACAGCGTTATCGCGCGCAGGTTGCTACCGACACGGCCTTCTTGAACATCAAGCAGGAAAACTTTTCCAGTGAGCCGAAAATGCGCTTCACTGGGCTCAAAGCATCGTTTTATCACGTGCGCCTGTCGGCCTATGACGCGGACGGCCTGGAGGGGGAAACCGGGGTCTATGACATCTTCTACTACCCACCTGCAACCCAGGTCCAGGCCTCCGGCGGTTGACCAATGATGTTTTTGCACAAGGCCGAGAAACGCCAACCCACCCACGCCCAACGTTTATTCCATGGGTTGGTTCGCGAGTGGTTGTGGATAGGGCTGCTGTTGTTACCTATCACTGCTTACCTATCGTTGAGCCCGGGCTTGGCGTTGAACAACCCGTTGTACGACAGCCTTCGACGTCTGGCGCCACTGCCAGTCGATCCACGTATCTTGCTGGTGACCATTGACGACCAAAGTTTGAAAGAGCTGGGACGCTGGCCCTGGCCGCGCAATTTGCACGCGGACCTGATTGATCGCCTGAGTGCTGCGCAACCGTCAGCCATCCTGTTCGATGTGATTTTCAATGAGCCCGGTGTACCCGCCAACGACCAACGCCTCGCAGCAGCCGTGTGTCGTGCCGGCAATGTTGTGTTGCCGCTGCTGCGTGAAGAAGTCACCAGCTACAGCCAACCGGACGCGAAAATGTTGCCGTTGCTCGATTGCGCGAAAGGCCTTGGGCATATCAATGTCGAAGCGGACAGCGACGGCATAGTCCGCAGCTTGTTTTTGCGCGAAGGCCCGCCCGATAACATGGCGCCGCAACTGGCATGGATCGCCTACACGGCGAGCGGACAAGTCTCTGAAATGCCTGGAAAGCCCCTGCAGCCGATCAGCCAGTACTGGCACCGGGAGAATGCCATTCGTATTCCTTTCGTCGCTGCCAGTGCCCACTTTCCCAGTGTGTCCTACGCCAGCGTATTACGCGGTGAAGTGCCTCCAGAGCGCCTGCGCGGTCGCCTTATCCTGGTGGGCTCCACCGCATCCGGTATGGGTGATCGCTTCGTTACGCCGCTCTCCTCTACGGTCGGCACGACGGCCGGCGTTGAGATCCAGGCCAACGTCCTGAATGGTCTCTTGCTAGGGCGCAGCCTCGTTGACCTTCCTGGCGGGTTGTCGGCACTCATGGCGACAGCGTTGGTTGCCCTGCTGCTGGGCCTGTTGTTATACCGCCCCCGCTATGCGCTGTGGATGACCCTGGGGTGCATGACGACGGCGTTGCTTGGCGCGTGGGTGTTGTTGCGCCTGGACTACTGGTGGTCGCCTGCTGCGTGTTTGATTGGGTTGCTGCTCAGCTACCTGATCTGGAATTGGCGCCGCCTCAGCGTGATCCTTGCCTACTTCGGCTGGGAGCTCGCGCGGTTGGATAACGAACCCAAGGTGCTCCCTGAACGTCGCCGTGCGCCCGCCAGTAAGGGTGATGTATTGCAAGCGCGGATCTTTGCCCTGGAACAAGCGGTAAGCCGTACACGCGACACCCGACGGTTTATGGCGGACGGTTTGGAATGCTTGCCGGTGGCAACCCTGATCACAGACCCAAAAGGCAACATCCTGCTGGCTAACCGAATTGCGCGTGAGGTGTTCGGTAATGACCTGGTGAGTGAAAACCTGCTCGAGCAACTGGCCGACCTCGGCTATCCACCGCTGCACAATGGCGTGCGCCCTGCCCTGTCAGTGTTGGAACTCGTAGAGTTCCGTGACATCCACCAACGCAGCCTGCGCATGGAACTCGCGCCGTTGCTGCCGGCAGAAGGCGACGTTGCCCTCGGCTGGCTGCTGAGCCTGACGGACCTGAGCAAGGAGCGTGAAGCCCAATTGCACCGCGAGACGATGCTGCGCTTCCTTTCCCACGACCTGCGTGCGCCACACTCGGCGATCCTGGCGATGCTGGATGTGCACAACGGTGAGTCCCCGATCTTTTCCCAGATCGAACAACAGGTGAAGCGCGCCTTGAGCCTCACCGAGTCTTTCGTGCAGTTGGCCAAAGCCGAAGCTGACGGCTACCACTTCCATCCCTCACTGTTTGCCATGCTGGTAATGGATGCTTTTGATCAGGTGGCGGTGATTGCGCAGCTCAAGGGCATTCACTTGGTGCACGACCTGGACGAGGCAGATGAGAGCATGATCTCTGCCGATCAATCACTGCTGACTCGGGCGCTGTTCAACATGCTGGAGAACGCTATTAAATACTCCCCATCCGGCACCACCGTGACGTTGAGCCATGGCTGTACGCAAGGGTGGTTGGAATGCAGCATCAGCGATCAGGGGCCTGGCATTGCGCCAGAAGACTTGCCCGAACTCTTTAGCCAGTATCGACGCTTCGACTCGGCCCAAGGCGTTGAGGGGCTGGGGTTGGGATTGACCATGGTCAAGGCCGTGGTGGAGCGTCATGGCGGCCGCATCACGTGTGAAAGCGAGCTGGGTAAAGGCTCAACCTTCAGCCTGCAACTGCCGCTGCTTGATGAGTGAAAAACGGACTGTTTGCCTGTGCATAAAAAACCGGTCACAAGGACCGGTTTTTTAATGCGCAAAAAACTTATGCACGTTTTTCGAGATTTTATGAGCTTGAGAAATATGTAAGTAAATCAGCTTGTTATGAATCAAAAACATGCATTCGCCAACAAACCGTACACAGGTTATCCACAGATCCTCAAACCTCAGGTGTTTCAACCACGGCAGCCTGTGCAGGCAACGAACCCATAGCACGCTGCTGCGCTTCATTCCATGCGGCGGCACGGTCGTTCAGCGCGGCAATGGCACGTGGGCCTTCACCTTCGGCGTACATCGGCTCGCCGATCACCACGGTGATGGTGCCTGCACGTTTGGCCCAACCGGTCTTCGGCCAGAACTTGCCGGCATTATGTGCAATCGGCAACACCGGCAGGTTGGCATTGACCGCCAACGCGGTGCCGCCTCGCGAAAACTTGCCCACAGTGCCATACGGCACCCGGGTACCTTCCGGGAAAATCAGCACCCAAACGCCATCCTTGAGCAGCTCGTCACCCTTCTTGGCTACGTGCTTGAGTGCAGCCTTCGGGTTGTCACGGTCGATCGCGATCGGACGCAACATGGCCATCGCCCAGCCGAAGAACGGCACGTACAGCAGCTCACGCTTGAGCACCTGGCTCAGGGGCGAGAAGTACGCCGAAAGGAAAAAGGTTTCCCAGGTGCTCTGGTGGTTCGACAGAATCACGCAGGGCTGGTCCGGGACGTTTTCAGCGCCTTTAATCTCGTAGCGAATACCCAAAAACACCTTGGACAACCACAACGCGCAGCGGCACCAATAAACGTTGATAAAACGATAGCGCGCCTTGAACGGCAGGAATGGCGCGATAAAAAAGCTCAGGGTGCACCAAAGAAACGAACTGGTGCCCAACAGCAGGTAAAAGAAGAAGGTTCTGATGGCCTGCAAAATCGACATGGCGGCATTTACCGTTGCGGGACACGGCCCGCCTGTTAAAAGCGCACGCCCGAACAGTCCTTGGCCAGGAAGTCGAGGGCGGCTAGTTGTTGATAAGTTCTGCGGCAACGGCCGCCAGATCGTCAAAAATCAAGGTGCCTACCGGCAGGTTTTTCGCCTGGGTCTTTTCGCCTTTCCCGGTTTTAACCAAAACTGGCTGAGAGTCGACGGCTTTGGCAGCCTCCAGGTCACCGAGGCTGTCCCCGACGAACCATAGCCCAGCCAGGGGCACGTTGTAATGTTCTGCAATGGTTTTCAACATGCCTGGTTTGGGTTTGCGGCATTCGCAGCCCTCATCCGGCCCGTGGGGGCAGTACACCACCAGCCCCACCTCACCGCCCTGCGCCGCCACTAAGCTGCGCAAGCGCGCGTGCATGGCGTCCAGGGTGGCAATGTCGTAGTAACCGCGGGCGATGCCGGACTGGTTGGTGGCGATGGCCACCGTCCAGCCGGCTTTGCTCAACTGCGCGATGGCCTCGATCGAGCCCGGCAGTGGAATCCATTCCGCCACCGATTTGATGTAAGCGTCGGAGTCGTAATTGATCACTCCGTCCCGATCGAGAATCAGCAGTTTCAACATGATCAGCCCAGTACGGAAATGTCAGCGATGTTGATGAACAAGCCACGCAGACGCGCCAGCATGGCGTAGCGGTTTTTCCGTACGCCCGCATCCTCGGCATTGATCATCACCGCTTCGAAGAACGCATCCACCGGCTCACGCAAGGTGGCCAGGCGCGCCAGTGCTTCGGCGTAGTTACGTTCGGCGAGCAGCGGCTTCACTGCGTTTTCTGCCTTGGCGATGGCCGAGTTCAGCGAGAACTCCTTGGCGTCGGCAAACAGGCCTGGGTCGACTTCGGCATTCCCGAGGTTGTCGGCCTTGCTCAGCAGGTTCGACACACGCTTGTTCACCGCGGCCAGGGCCCCGGCTTCCGGCAGTTTGCGGAACGCCTGGACGGCTTGTACGCGTTGGTCGAAGTCCAGCGCCGAACCTGGCTGCAGGGCACGTACCGACAGGTAGACGGAAACGTCCACGCCTTCGTCTTCGTAACGCGCTCGCAAGCGATCGAACACGAATTCCAGCACTTGTTCGGCCAGGCCGGCTTGCTTGACCTTGCCACCGAACTGGCCGACAGCGAACACCACGGCCTGGGTCAGGTCGAGGTCAAGCTTCTTGTCGATCAGGATACGCAGCACGCCCAGCGCCGCACGGCGCAGGGCATACGGGTCTTTGCTGCCGGTAGGCAGCATGCCGATACCAAAGATACCCACGAGGGTGTCCAGCTTGTCGGCGATGGCCACCGCCGCACCGGTCAGGGTGGTCGGCAGTTCAGCACCGGCACCGCGTGGCATGTACTGCTCGTTCAGGGCCAGCGCCACATCGTCCGGCTCGCCGTCATTGAGGGCGTAGTAGTAACCGGCCACACCTTGCATTTCCGGGAACTCGCCGACCATCTCGGTGGCCAGGTCGCACTTGGACAGCAACCCTGCACGTGCGGCCCAGGCAGCGTCACCGCCGATACGCGGCGCAATGTACGCGGCCAGTTTGGAAACACGCACCGCCTTGTCGTAGACGCTGCCGAGTTTTTCCTGGAACACCACGTTTTGCAGGCGCTGGTTGAAGTCTTCGAGCTTCTGCTTCTTGTCTTGCTTGAAGAAGAACTCGGCATCCGTCAGGCGCGGACGAACGACTTTCTCGTTACCGGCGATGATCTGCTGGGGGTCTTTGCTTTCGATGTTGGCCACGGTGATAAAGCGCGGCAGCAACTTACCGTCCACATCCAGCAGGCAGAAGTACTTCTGGTTGTCCTGCATGGTGGTGATCAGGGCTTCTTGCGGCACATCGAGGAAACGCTCTTCAAACGAGCACACCAGCGGCACCGGCCATTCAACCAGCGCGGTCACTTCGTCGAGCAGGCTTGGCGGCACGATGGCGGTGCCTTCCTGCAGGCGCGCCAGTTCTTCGGTGCGCTTGCTGATCAGCTCACGACGCTCATTGGCATCGGCCAGTACATAAGCGGCGCGCAGATCGGCGGCATAGTTGGCGGGCGAGGTGATGCGCACGGCGTGTGGATGGTGGAAGCGATGACCACGGGAATCACGACCGGCCTTTTGGGCGAGGATGGTGCAGTCGATGACGTGGTCACCGAGCAGCATCACCAGCCATTGGGTCGGGCGTACGAATTCTTCCTTGCGTGCACCCCAGCGCATGCGCTTGGGGATCGGCAGGTCGTTCAGCGAGTCTTCAACGATCGTTGGCAACAGGCTGGCAGTCGGCTTGCCGGTGATGACCTGGCTGAAACGCAGTTTCGGGCCGCTTTGGTCGATCTCGCTCAGCTCGACGCCGCACTTCTTGGCGAAGCCAAGGGCCGCTTGGGTCGGGTTACCTTCAGCGTCAAAAGCGGCCTGACGCGGCGGGCCGTCGAGGTTGATGCTGCGGTCCGGCTGCTGGGTTTCCAGCGCGGTCAGCAACACGGCCAGGCGGCGTGGCGCGGCATAGACTTTTTTTGCGGCGAATTTCAGGCCGGCGCTCTGCAGGCCTTTTTCGATACCGGCCAGGAACGCGTCGGCCAGGGTATTGAGTGCCTTGGGAGGCAGCTCTTCGGTGCCCAGTTCAACCAGAAAATCTTGAGCACTCATTGTGCAGCCTCCAGCTTAGCCAACACTTCATCACGCAGGTCCGGGGTAGCCATCGGGAAGCCCAGCTTGGCGCGAGCCATCAGGTAGGCTTGGGCGACGGAACGCGCCAGGGTGCGTACACGGAGGATGTATTGCTGGCGCGCGGTTACCGAAATGGCACGACGGGCGTCCAGCAGGTTGAAGGTATGGGACGCCTTCAACACCATTTCATAGCTCGGCAGCGGCAGCGGCTGGTCAAGTTCGATCAGGCGCTTGGCTTCGCTTTCATAGAAGTCGAACAGTTCGAACAGCTTCTCGACGTTGGCGTGTTCGAAGTTGTAAGTGGACTGCTCCACTTCGTTCTGGTGGAACACGTCGCCGTAGGTCACTTTGCCGAACGGGCCGTCAGCCCACACCAGGTCGTAGACCGAGTCCACGCCTTGCAGGTACATGGCCAGGCGCTCAAGACCGTAAGTGATCTCGCCGGTCACCGGGTAGCACTCGATGCCGCCGGCTTGCTGGAAGTAAGTGAACTGCGTCACTTCCATGCCGTTGAGCCAGACTTCCCAGCCCAGGCCCCAGGCGCCGAGGGTTGGCGATTCCCAGTTGTCTTCGACGAAACGGATGTCGTGCACCAGTGGGTCCAGGCCGACATGTTTCAGCGAGCCCAGGTACAGCTCCTGGAAGTTGTCCGGGTTCGGCTTCAATACCACCTGGAACTGGTAGTAGTGCTGCAGACGGTTCGGGTTTTCGCCGTAGCGGCCGTCAGTCGGGCGACGACTGGGCTGCACATAAGCGGCGTTCCAGGTTTCCGGGCCGATGGCCCGCAGGAATGTAGCGGTGTGGAAAGTGCCGGCGCCTACTTCCATATCGTAGGGCTGAAGTACCACACAACCTTGCTCGGCCCAGTACTGCTGGAGGGCGAGGATCAAGTCTTGGAAGGTACGCACGGCTGGCGTAGGCTGGCTCACGAAATTCACCTGTTACTTGGGCTGCGATTTAAAGAGCGGGAGTATACCCGATTCGGCCGCGCCACCATCCCCTGGAGCCTTATGCCACGCTGCTTTTGGTGTTCTGAAGATCCGCTGTACATGGCTTATCACGATCAGGAGTGGGGAACGCCGCTGCGCGATGCGCAGGGTCTGTTCGAGTTGCTTTTGCTCGAAGGGTTCCAGGCGGGCCTTTCCTGGATCACCGTTTTACGCAAACGCGAGCATTATCGGAAGGTCTTGTTCGGCTTTGATGCCCAGCGTTTGGCACGCCTGACCGATGCTGAAATCGACGCACTGATGCTCGACCCTGGCATTGTGCGTAACCGCCTGAAGCTCAACGCCACCCGCCGCAACGCCGCAGCCTGGCTGGCCCTTGAAGACCCGGTGGGCGTGCTCTGGTCGTTTGTCGGCGGCGCGCCCAAGGTCAATCACTTCAAGGATCGCAGCCAAGTCCCGGCCATTACGCCAGAGGCTGAAGCCATGAGCAAAGCCTTGAAAAAAGCCGGTTTCACGTTCGTCGGGCCGACCATTTGCTACGCGTTCATGCAGGCCTCGGGCATGGTCATGGACCACACTCAAGACTGCGACCGTTACGCGGACTTGGCCAACGCCGGTTAGAATGGCGGCTTTGCGCACCACACACGATCAGGAGTGACCTGTGGAAAAGTTTAAAGGCGCCTTGCTGGTAGGCGCTCTTCGGTTGTTTGCCCTATTGCCCTGGCGCGCGGTTCAAGCGGTCGGCACGGCGATTGGCTGGATCATGTGGAAAACCCCCAACCGTTCCCGCGACACGGTACGGATCAACCTCTCCAAGTGCTTCCCGGACATGGACCCGGTCGCACGTGAGCGCCTGGTCGGCCAGAGCCTCATGGATATCGGCAAGTCCCTGACTGAAAGCGCCTGCGCCTGGATCTGGCCCGCCCAGCGCTCCATCGACCTGGTACGTGAAGTCGAAGGCCTGGAAGTGCTGCATGCAGCATTGGCCTCGGGCAAAGGCGTGGTCGGCATCACCAGTCACCTGGGCAACTGGGAAGTGTTGAACCACTTCTATTGCAGCCAGTGCAAACCGATCATCTTCTACCGGCCGCCAAAGCTGAAAGCGGTCGACGAATTGTTGCGCAAGCAGCGGGTTCAGCTGGGTAACCGAGTAGCCGCGTCGACCAAGGAAGGCATTCTCAGTGTCATCAAGGAAGTGCGCAAAGGTGGCCAGGTCGGCATTCCCGCCGACCCGGAACCGGCGGAATCGGCAGGCATCTTCGTGCCGTTCTTTGCGACCCAGGCGCTGACCAGCAAGTTCGTGCCTAACATGCTCGCGGGCCACAAAGCCGTGGGCGTGTTCCTGCATGCCCTGCGACTGCCGGACGGCTCGGGTTACAAAGTGATTTTGGAAGCGGCGCCGGAAGATATGTACAGCACCGACACCGCCACCTCCTGCGCGGCGATGAGCAAGGTGGTGGAGCGCTATGTCGGCGCGTATCCGAGCCAGTACATGTGGAGCATGAAACGCTTCAAGAAACGCCCGCCCGGTGAGGCGCGGTGGTATTGATTTACGACTGACTTACGGTCGATGCAAAACTAGTGTGGGAGCGGGCTTGCTCGCGAATGCGGTGTAACAGACACACATTAAGTGACTGACACGACGCCTTCGCGAGCAAGCCCGCTCCCACATTTTGGATCCGCTTAGGCTTGGCGATCGAGTTTTTTCAGAAACACCGTCATCTCTTTCTCGGCCTGCTTGTCGCCATGCGCCAGGGCCGCTTCGATACCCTTTTCCCACGCCTGCCGTGCTGCTGCACTATCCCCCAGCCCCTGCTGCGCCTTGCCCAACAACTTCCACGCCGCCGAATACTTCGGGTCGAACTCGACGCATTTTTGCAGGTGCTCCGCCGCCTTGGCGTTTTCCTTTGCGTCCAGATAACCCTTGCCCAAGCCAAAGCGCAGCAGTGAATTATCCACACCCTTGGCGAGCATTTTTTCGAGGGATTCGAGCATGGCTGTGGATCCTTTAGCTAGGTAGGGTTTTCAATAACGCATCGCGGGCGAACCCGCTCCCATAGCAGCATCATGATCACCTGTGGGAGAGGCTTGCCCGCGATGGCGGCGGCAGGCTCCGCTGAGTGTGTTGATCAGAAAAAGCTCAACCCCACGTGGAACAGTTTCTCCACATCGCGGATATGTTTTTTATCCACCAGAAACAGAATCACATGGTCACCCGTGGCGATCACCGTATCGTCGTGGGCGATCAGCACCTCTTCGTCACGAATGATTGCGCCGATGGTGGTGCCCGGCGGCAGGCCGATATCGCGGATGGCCTTGCCGATGACTTTGCTCGATTTTGAATCGCCGTGGGCAATCGCCTCAATGGCTTCCGCCGCGCCTCGGCGCAGGGAGTGCACGCTGACGATATCGCCGCGGCGCACGTGGGTGAGCAACGTGCCGATGGTGGCCAGCTGCGGGCTGATAGCGATATCGATATCGCCGCCCTGGATCAGGTCGACATAGGCCGGGTTGTTGATGATGGTCATCACCTTCTTGGCCCCCAGCCGTTTGGCCAGCAGGGACGACATGATGTTGGCCTCGTCATCGTTGGTCAGGGCCAGGAAGATATCGGCATCGGCGATGTTCTCTTCCATCAACAGGTCGCGGTCCGAGGCGCTGCCTTGGAGTACGACGGTGCTGTCGAGGGTGTCGGACAAATGCCGGCAGCGTGCCGGGCTCATCTCGATGATCTTGACTTGGTAGCGGCTTTCGATCGCCTCCGCCAAACGCTCGCCGATCTGCCCGCCGCCGGCGATGACGATGCGCTTGTAGGTTTCATCCAGGCGGCGCATTTCGCTCATCACCGCGCGAATATTGGCTTTGGCGGCGATGAAAAAGACTTCGTCGTCGGCTTCGATCACCGTATCGCCCTGGGGCAGAATCGGCCGGTCGCGCCGGAAAATCGCCGCTACGCGGGTTTCCACATTCGGCATGTGCTCGCGCAGTTGGCGCAGTTGCTGGCCCACCAGCGGACCGCCGTAATAAGCCTTCACCGCCACCAGTTGCGCCTTGCCCTCGGCAAAGTCGATCACCTGCAACGCGCCGGGAATTTCGATCAGGCGCTTGATGTAGTGAGTCACCACTTGCTCGGGGCTGATCAACACGTCCACCGGAATCGCGTCGTTATCGAACAGCCCTGCACGGTTCAAATAAGCCCCTTCACGTACGCGGGCGATCTTGGTCGGGGTGTTGAACAGAGTGTGGGCGACCTGGCAGGCGACCATGTTGGTTTCGTCGCTGTTGGTGACGGCCACCAGCATGTCGGCATCGTCGGCACCGGCCTGGCGTAGCACCGCCGGGAATGACGCGCGACCTTGCACGGTGCGGATGTCCAGGCGGTCACCCAGGTTGCGCAGGCGCTCGGCATCGGTGTCGACCACGGTAATGTCGTTGGCTTCGCTGGCCAAATGTTCAGCCAGCGTGCCGCCGACCTGCCCAGCCCCAAGGATGATGATTTTCATCCGGTCACTCCCTTAAACCCGTTCAGCCGCGCGCGGCGGCGATCTTGATCAGTTTGGCGTAGTAGAAGCCATCGTGCCCGCCTTCCTGTGCAAGCAGTTGGCGGCCATGGGGCTGCTTGATGCCGGCCGTGGTGGCGAGGTCCAGCTCGCGCGCGCCGCTGGTGCGGGCGAGGAAGGCTTCGATCACCTGCGTGTTTTCGGTGGGCAAGGTGGAACAGGTGGCGTAAAGCAGAATGCCGCCAACGTCGAGGGTCGGCCACAAGGCGTCGAGCAGCTCGCCTTGCAGCACCGCCAGGGCGGCGATGTCGTCGGGCTGACGGGTCAGCTTGATGTCCGGGTGGCGACGGATCACGCCGGTGGCGGAGCATGGCGCATCCAGCAGGATGCGCTGGAACGGTTTGCCGTCCCACCAGGCGGCCGTGTCGCGGCCGTCGGCGGCGATCAGGTCGGCACTCAGGCCAAGGCGCGCGAGGTTTTCGCGCACGCGTACCAGGCGCTTGGCTTCCAGGTCGACGGCGACCACGCCAGCGAGGTCTTTTTCGACCTCCAGTATGTGACAGGTCTTGCCGCCCGGTGCGCAGCAGGCGTCGAGTACGCGCTGGCCCGGTGCCAGGTCGAGCAGGTCGGCGGCCAGTTGCGCAGCTTCGTCCTGCACGCTGATCCAGCCTTCGGCAAAGCCCGGCAGGCTGCGGACGTCGGCGGCGGCTTCCAGCACGATGCCATCGACGCTGTACATACACGGCGAGGCATTAATGCCTGCGTCAGTCAGTAATTGCAGGTACGCGTCACGGCTGTGATGACGGCGGTTAACCCGCAAAATCATCGGAGGATGTGCATTGTTGGCCGCGCAAATGGCTTCCCATTGTTCAGGCCAGAAGGCTTTCAAGGACTTTTGCAGCCAGCGCGGATGGGCAGTACGCACCACCGGGTCGTGTTCCAGTTCAGCCAGCAGCGCTTCGCTCTCGCGCTGGGCGCGGCGTAGCACGGCATTGAGCAGGGCTTTGGCCCAGGGCTTTTTCAGTTTGTCGGCGCAACCGACGGTTTCACCGATGGCGGCATGAGCCGGTACGCGGGTGTAGAGCAACTGATAGAGGCCGACCAGCAGCAGCGCTTCCACATCGGCATCGGCTGCCTTGAATGGCTTTTGCAGCAGCTTGGCCGCGAGCGCCGACAAGCGTGGCTGCCAGCGGGCCGTGCCAAACGCCAGGTCCTGGGTGAAGCCGCGATCGCGGTCTTCGACTTTATCCATCTGCGTAGGCAGCGAACTGTTCAACGAAGCCTTGCCGTTGAGGACGGCGGCGAGGGCCTTGGCGGCGGCCAGACGCGGGTTCATTGAGCGACCGCCCCGAGAACCGTGCCCAGCGCAAACTTCTCACGGCGGCTGTTGAACAAATCGCTGAAGTTAAGCGCCTTACCACCGGGCAATTGCAGACGCGTCAGACACAACGCTTGCTCACCGCACACGACCAGCAGGCCTTCCTTGCTGGCACCGATGACTTCACCGGGAGCGCCTTTGCCGTCAGCCAAGGTGGCGGCCAATACTTTCAAGGCTTCGCCATTAAGGGTGCTGTGGCAAATTGGCCACGGGTTGAAGGCGCGTACCAGGCGCTCCAGCTCCACGGCCGGGCGGCTCCAGTCGATACGGGCTTCGTCTTTGTTCAGTTTGTGCGCATAGGTGGCGAGGCTGTCGTCCTGCACTTCGCCTTCCAGAGTGCCGGCAGCCAGGCCGGCGATGGCCTGTACCACGGCGGGCGGGCCCATCTCGGCCAAGCGGTCGTGCAAGCTGCCGCCGGTGTCTTCACGGGTGATCGGGGTGGTGACTTTGAGCAGCATCGGGCCAGTGTCCAGACCTGCCTCCATGCGCATCACGGTCACGCCGCTTTCACTGTCACCGGCTTCCACGGCGCGCTGGATCGGCGCCGCACCGCGCCAGCGCGGCAGCAGCGAGGCATGGCTGTTAATGCAACCCAGGCGCGGAATATCCAGCACCGCCTGAGGCAGGATCAAGCCATAGGCCACGACCACCAGCAGGTCCGGCTGCAATGCGGCGAGTTCCGCCTGGGCATCGGTGTTGCGCAGGGTCGGTGGTTGCAGCACCGGAATGTTGTGCTCAAGCGCCAGCTGCTTGACCGGGCTTGGCATCAGTTTTTGCCCGCGACCGGCCGGACGATCCGGCTGGGTGTACACCGCGACGATCTCATAAGGGCTGGCAAGCAGGGCCTTCAGGTGTTCGGCGGCAAATTCAGGAGTGCCGGCAAAAACAATGCGCAGTGGCTCGGTCATCGGAGTTCTCGGTTAAAAACAGTCACAAAAGAAAAAGGCTTGCCGTAGCAAGCCTTTGGAAGAAGGGCATCAAGCTTGCTGGCGATGCTTTTTTTCCAGCTTCTTCTTGATCCGGTCGCGTTTAAGCGTGGACAGGTAATCGACAAACAGTTTGCCGTTGAGGTGGTCGCATTCGTGCTGAATGCACACCGCCAGCAGGCCCTCTGCGATCAGCTCGTAGGGCTGGCCGTCGCGGTCCAGGGCCTTGATCTTCACGCGCACCGGGCGTTCGACGTTCTCGTAGAACTCCGGCACCGAGAGGCAGCCCTCCTGGTATTCACCCATCTCGTCGGTCAGCGGTTCGAACTCGGGGTTGATAAACACCCGAGGCTCGCTGCGATCTTCTGACAGGTCCATGACCACGACACGCTGATGCACGTTGACCTGGGTCGCGGCGAGGCCGATGCCCGGAGCTTCATACATTGTTTCAAACATGTCATCGACCAACTGACGAACCTTGTCGTCCACTACGGCCACCGGTTTGGCGATCGTGCGCAGGCGCGAGTCGGGGAATTCGAGGATGTTCAAAATAGCCATAAGCGTAATTGCTGCACATGTGAGGTAGAGGCAAATCGGCGTTGGGATGGACCCAGACAGCCGGTGTGAAAGGTTCGAAAGCCGCGAAGGCTATGGCATTTCACGCGAACGTACATAATAAAGGAGATTCACCCCATGAGGAAATCGCTACTCGTCTTGCTGCTATGGGCGCCGCTCACCCTGGCGCTGCTGACACCGCCCGAACAGCGCCTGAATCAGGCGGCGCAACAGGCCATGCAGCGCTTTTTGCTGCATAACCGCATCCTCGATACCCCTCAGGATCTGGATAACGCGCCTTATATTGTCGCGGCTGAGGCGGGTCGAGTGTTGGGGGCCAGTGGCGAACGTGTGCACGCCAGAGGCCACCTGGACCCGGCCCAGCCAAATTATGGAATCTTTCGCCGCGGCAAGGTTTACACCGACCCGAACACCCAGGAGCAGCTGGGGGTTAACGCCGATGACATCGGCACCGCACGTTTTTTGACGGCCGGTGACCTGAGCACCCTCGCAGTACAACGAGTGACCCAGGAGGTCCGCCCAGGCGACCGATTGCTGCGCGCCGAACCTGGCGTCGAGCTGGCCCGGCTGCAAACCCCGCCGCACCCCGGTGCCTTGATCAAAGGGCATATCATCGACGTCCCCAAAGGCGTGACCCAGATCGGCGTGTTGGACGCCGTCACCTTGAACAAGGGCCGCCGCGACGGCCTGGTCGAAGGCCAACTGCTCACGGTGATCAAGCTGGGCGCGACCGTAAGGGATGTCCTCACCGGCGCTTTGACGAAACTGCCTGATGAGCGCGCCGGCACCCTGCAGGTGTTCCGCACCTATGAAAAGCTCAGTTATGGCCTGGTACTCAGCGCTTCAAGGTCGCTGGCGGTGCTGGACCGTTTTGAGACTGCCCAACAAACACAATAAATAGCCTGCTAAATAAGTTACCAACAGAGTTATCCACAGCTTGTTCCGATCAAGGATGATCAAATGTATCCGACAAACAGCGATGAAATTTCCCCGTCAGAACTGGAAGCCCGACTACGCTTGCACAGGCTGCCAGAACTGGGTCCCAAGCGTTTTCGCGTGTTGATCGAGGCATTCGGCTCTGCCTCAAAGGCTATCAGCGCGCCTGCCAGTGCCTGGCGCTCCCTCGGGTTGCCGCCTGCCAGCGCGGATGCCCGACGCAGCCCGCAAATCCGTGACAGCGCCAGTGACGCGCTCGCGTGGTTGGAGCATCCCGCCCAGCATTTACTGATGTGGGACCAACCTGATTACCCTGCCTTGCTTGCGCAGATTGACGACGCCCCGCCGTTATTGTTCGTCGCCGGCGACCCCAAAATCCTGGAGAAACCGCAGTTGGCCATGGTCGGCAGTCGGCGCGCTTCCAGGCCCGGGCTGGACACCGCCGCCGCCTTTTCCCGCAGCCTCGCGAGCGCCGGTTTTGTCATCACCAGCGGGTTGGCCCTGGGCATTGACGGCGCTGCGCATCAAGCTGCATTGGATGTCGGCGGGCAGACAATCGGCGTGCTTGGCACCGGCCTGGAAAATTTTTATCCACAGCGCCACCGGCGGCTCGCAGCCGCGATGATTGCCCAAGGGAGTGCGGTGGTTTCCGAGTTTCCACTGGGCGCCGCGCCCCAGGCCGCTAACTTTCCCCGGCGCAACCGGATCATCAGTGGCCTGTCGCTGGGGGTGCTGGTGGTGGAGGCCAGCATGGCCAGCGGCTCGCTGATCACAGCAAAGCTCGCTGCCGAGCAGGGGCGTGAGGTGTACGCGATCCCCGGCTCCATCCATCATCCGGGGGCCAAGGGCTGTCATCAGTTGATTCGCGATGGTGCGACGTTGGTGGAATCCATCGAGCATATTCTTGACGGGTTGCGCGGCTGGCAGGCCTTGTCTCGCCCGGCACCGCTGCCGGTGACGCACCCGCTGGTGGCGCTGCTGCATGCCGCGCCTCACACCAGCGAGGCCCTGGCGATTGCCAGCGGGCGGCCCTTGTCCCACGTGCTGGCGACCCTTACCGAGCTGGAGCTCGAAGGCCAGGTCATCTGCGAAAGCGGGCGGTGGCTTGCGCGCTGCTAGGTTTTGTAAAGAACATCGGTAAACTGCGCAGAGCTTTAGTTCGGAGAGTGAGCAATGGTCAACAGGTGGCGTGTGCTGGAAACCGCACGAGAAATTCGCGCAGGCGCGGTGATCGCCTACCCGACCGAAGCGGTCTGGGGCCTTGGCTGCGACCCGTGGAATGAAGAGGCGGTGGACCGGCTGCTGGCGATCAAGAATCGGTCAGTGGACAAGGGGCTGATCCTGGTGGCGGACAATATTCGCCAGTTCGATTTTCTCTTTGAAGATTTCCCGGACACTTGGATCGAGCGCATGGCCAGCACTTGGCCTGGGCCGAATACCTGGTTGGTCCCCCATCAGGACTTGCTGCCTGAATGGGTCACAGGTGTGCATGACACCGTCGCCTTGCGGGTCAGCGATCATCCGCTGGTAAGGGATTTATGCTCATTGGTCGGGCCGCTGATTTCCACGTCGGCCAACCCGCAGGGCCGCCCGGCAGCGCGCACGCGGCTTCGTGTGGAGCAGTATTTCCGTGGCCAGGTTGATCGGGTATTGGGTGGCGCCCTGGGTGGGCGCAAGAACCCAAGCCTGATTCGCGATTTGGCGACAGGCGAGGTTGTGCGGCCTTCTTAAGATTGAGGTGCGGCCTTCGCGAGCAAGCCCGCTGCCACATTCGATCGCGTTCCTTCAGTTGGAATCCGATCAAAATGTGGCAGCGGGCTTGGCGGTGATGAGGCCCTCACCGCCTCAGTAGATCAATCGCCTTACGGCAACAGAATGGTCGACCCCGTCGTGCGTCGCCCTGACAATTCCGTCTGCGCCTTCGCCGCTTCGGCCAGCGAAAACCGCTGGTTGATATCAATGCGCACCTTGCCGCTCTTGATCATCGAGAACAGGTCATCGGCCATGGTCTGCAAGTCTTTTGGATTGCTGGCATAGGTCGCCAAGGTCGGCCGAGTGACGTACAGCGAGCCCTTTGCGGCCAGAATGCCCAGGTTCACCCCGTCTACCGCGCCCGACGCATTCCCAAAACTCACCACCAGCCCACGCGGCGCCACGCTGTCCAGCGAGGTCAGCCAGGTGTCCTTGCCGACGCCGTCGTACACCACAGGCACTTTCTTGCCGTCGGTCAATTCCAGTACGCGTTGTGCGACGTTTTCCTTGCTGTAGTCGATGGTTTCCCAGGCACCGAGGGATTTGGCCAGGGCGGCCTTTTCCGGGGAGCTCACGGTCCCGATCAACTTAACGCCTAACGCCTTGGCCCATTGGCAGGCCAGGGAGCCCACACCACCGGCAGCGGCATGGAACAGAATGGTCTCGCCACCCTTCAGCTCGTAAGTCTGGCGCAGCAGGTACTGCACGGTCAGGCCTTTGAGCATGGCGCCGGCGGCTTGCTCGAAGCTGATGTCATCCGGCAAGTGCACCAGGTTGGCGGCGGGCAATACATGCAGCTCGCTGTAGGCGCCCAGTGGGCCACTGCCGTAGGCCACGCGGTCACCGACCTTGAACTGGGTGACCTCGCTGCCCACCGCATCCACCACACCGGCGCCTTCTGCACCCAGGCCCGATGGCAGGGCTGGCGGCGCATAGAGACCGCTGCGGAAATAGGTGTCGATAAAATTCAGGCCGATGGCCTCGTTACGCACGCGAACCTGCTGAGGGCCTGGTTCTGCCGGGGTGTAGTCCACATACTCAAGTACTTCGGGGCCGCCATGGGCACGGAACTGGATACGTTTGGCCATCTGCACTTCTCCTGAGGTCGCATTTGCGTAGCCCTCTATCGGACTCCTAAGCTTGATCTTCGTCAACTGCGGCTTACTGGAGTGCAGTGGTATCCTGTGCGCCCATTTGCCGCCGACGCCCAATGGCCTCGCGTAGCTTTGCCCGATTCAAGGTGATGCCATGACTACCCGCACCGAGGCTGTTAAAGCCTACCTGCTTGACCTGCAAGACCGTATTTGCAGCGCCCTGGAAACCTTTGAGACGGACACTCGCTTTATCGAAGACGCCTGGACCCGGCCTGCGGGCGGCGGCGGTCGCACCCGTGTGATCGAAAACGGTTCGGTGATCGAAAAAGGCGGTGTTAACTTTTCCCACGTGTTTGGCAGCGGCCTCCCACCGTCCGCCAGCGCGCATCGTCCTGAGCTGGCCGGTCGTGGGTTTGAAGCCCTGGGCGTTTCGCTGGTGATCCACCCGCACAACCCCCATGTGCCGACGTCCCACGCCAACGTGCGCTTTTTCATCGCCGAAAAAGAAGGTGAAGAGCCGGTGTGGTGGTTCGGTGGCGGCTTCGACCTCACGCCGTATTACGGCAATGAAGAAGACTGTATCCATTGGCACCGCGTGGCCGAGCAGGCCTGTGCGCCGTTCGGCGCGGATGTGTACTCGCGTTACAAGGCCTGGTGCGACACCTACTTCCACATCAAGCATCGCAATGAGCCACGCGGTATTGGCGGCCTGTTCTTCGATGATTTGAACGAGTGGGACTTCGACACCTGCTTCGCCTTCATCCGCGCCATCGGCGACGCCTACATCGACGCCTACCTGCCGATCGTGCAGCGCCGCAAGGCCGCCGCCTACACCGAGCAGCAGCGTCAGTTCCAGGAGTTCCGCCGTGGGCGCTATGTCGAGTTCAACCTCGTCTATGACCGTGGCACCCTGTTCGGCCTGCAATCGGGCGGCCGTACCGAGTCGATCCTGATGTCGCTGCCGCCGCAGGTGCGCTGGAGCTATGACTGGAAAGCCGAGGCCGGTAGCGAAGAAGCGCGCCTCACTGATTACTTCCTGCAAGATCGCGACTGGCTCGGCATTGCCGCGCCCAAGGCAGCTGTCTGATGGACCGTTATGTCGTCTTCGGCAACCCCATCGGCCACAGCAAATCGCCGCTGATTCACCGTATGTTCGCCGCGCAAACCGGTGAGCAATTGGACTACAGCACCCTGCTTGCGCCGCTGGAGGATTTCACCGGCTGTGCCCGTGAGTTTTTTCAGCAAGGCCGTGGCGCCAACGTCACCGTGCCGTTCAAGGAAGACGCGTATCGCCTGGCCAACAGCCTGACCGAACGCGCCCAGCGCGCCGGCGCGGTGAACACCTTAAGCCAGTTGGCCGATGGCAGCCTGCTTGGCGATAACACTGATGGCGCGGGCCTTGTGCGCGACCTGACGGTGAACGCCGGGTTGAGCCTCAAAGGCAAGCGTATCCTGCTGCTGGGCGCCGGTGGCGCGGTACGTGGGGCGCTGGAGCCGTTGTTGGCTGAGCAACCGGCCTCGCTGATCATCGCCAATCGGACCGTGGCAAAAGCCGAGTTGCTCGCCGAACTGTTCGACGACCTGGGCCCGGTGTCTGCCAGCGGTTTCGACTGGCTGCGTGAGCCGGTGGACGTGATCATCAATGCCACGTCCGCCAGCCTGTCAGGCGATGTACCGCCGATTGCCGGCAGCCTGATCGAGCCGGGCAAGACCTTCTGCTACGACATGATGTACGCCAAGGAACCGACCGCGTTCTGTCGCTGGGCTGCTGAGCAAGGCGCGGCGGTGGCGATGGACGGTTTGGGCATGCTGGTGGAGCAGGCCGCAGAAGCCTTTTTCCTGTGGCGCGGTGTGCGCCCGGATTCGGCGCCGGTGTTGGCTGAGTTGCGTAGGCAGTTGGCCTGACACAAAGCGAATGTGGGCACAGTCAGTGTGGGAGCGGGCTTGCTCGCGAAAGCGGTGTGTCAGTCAATAATTACTTAACTGAGCCACCGCATTCGCGAGCAAGCCCGCTCCCACAGTCTTAACCGTGTTTATTCTTCAAAATGGATGGGGCAGTTGTCGGCCCCTTCCAATTTCTTTAATTCTTCCACTACCTGCGGCCTGGCTCGACGCAACGTCAGGCTACGTCCCGCTCTGTGCAAACGCCGCGCCTCCTGGTGCAACATTTCCACCCCGGAATAGTCGATAAAGTTGATCTGTTGCGCCTCGATCACCACCCGCTCGCCTTGCAGGCTTTGCAGGCGTACTTGCAGGTAATGGCTGGCGCCAAAAAAAATCGAGCCGCCGACCCGCAATACATCCTCGTCACCGTCACGCCATTGCTGAACCCGTGGTTGCGACGTGCGTTTGAGGTAGAAAAACAGCGACGCCAGCACCCCCGCGTAAATCGCTGTTTGTAGCTCCAGCAGCAAGGTGGCCACGCAGGTCAGGCTCATCACCACAAACTCGGCCCGGCTCACGCGAAACAATGCGCGAATGCCGCGGTGGTCCACCAGGCCCCAGCAGATCAACAGGATGCTCGCGGCCATGCTGGGAATCGGAATGTGCGCGATCAACGCCGCGCCGAACAGCGCAAACAGCGCCACCCACGCGGCCGAAAACACACCTGCCAAGGGCGAACACGCGCCTGCCTCGTAGCTGAGGCCGGAACGCGTAAAGGAACCGGCTGACAAGTAGCCAGAGAAAAATCCGCCGACGATATTGGATAAACCCTGCGCCCGGACTTCCTGATTGGCGTCGAGTAACTGCTGCGAGCGCGCCGACAGCGAACGGGCAATCGACAGGCTCGTCACCAGCCCCAGCATGCCCACCGCCACGGCGCTGGGCAGCAGGCGCAGGAGCATATCCAGGTCCATCGGCAATGGGCTGAATGGCGGCAGTTTGCCCACGAACGAACTGACCAGCGCCACCTGGCCAAACATCGTCGGCCACAGCCACGCGGCCAGGCTGCCCAGAGACAGAGCGATCAATAGCGTGGGCCAGCGTGGCATCAGGTACTTGAGCAATGCGCCCACCAGCAAGGTGCCCAAGCCAAGGGCGAGTGAGGCATGGTCCCACTCGCCAGCATGGTTGATCAGCGCCAACAGGCTATTGATCGCCGTGGCCTCGCTTGGTAACTCCAGCCCCAGCAGGTTGGGTAACTGCCCCAATGCAATCACCACGGCAGCCCCCAGGGTGAAACCCAGCACCACGGAATGGGAGACGAAATTCACCAGCGCGCCGAAGCGCAGCATGCCCAACAACCACTGGAAAACGCCGGCGAGGAAGGTCAGCAACAGGATCAAGGTGATGTAGTCCTGCGACCCCGGCACGGCCAATGGACTGATACTGGCGTAGAGCACGATGGAAATCGCCGCCGTCGGGCCACAGATCAGGTGCCAGGAGGAGCCCCAGAGGCAGGCGATCAGCACCGGAATAATCGCGGCGTATAAGCCGTATTCGGGTGGGAGACCGGCGATCAGCGCGTAGGCAATCGACTGCGGCAGCGCGAGTACCGCGCCGCTGAGGCCGACCATCGCATCCCGGCCGACACTGGCGCGGGTTTGGCGCGGGAGCCAGGCGAGGAAGGGCAAGAGTGTATGGCGGTTGAGCCGGGGCATCGCAAACTCGGTCGAAAGGGTTGGCTCAGAGTATCAGTCCACACCGACCCCTGTGGGAGCGGGGGTGTGTGGGAGCTGGCTTGCCTGCGATCCAGGCACCTCGGTAATACCGATACACCGCGGTGATGCTATCGCAGGCAAGCCAGCTCCCACAGGGATTAGCGTTTGGCATTAGAGTTTGGCTTTTACCGCCGCTAACGCATCCTGGCCATCCACGGTTTTTACGCCATCGAGCCATTTATCCAGCACCGCCGGATTCGCCTTGATCCACGCCTTCGCCGCGTCGGCATTGCTGACCTTGTTATTGGCCACCTCAGCCATGATGCTGTTTTCCATGTCCTGGGTAAAACTCAGGTTGGTCAGCAGCTTCCCGACATTCGGGCAGGCCTGTGCATAACCCTTGCGGGTCAGAGTAAACACGCTGCCTTTGTCACCGAAGTACTTCTCGCCACCCTTGAGGTAATGCATTTTCAACTGCACGTTCATCGGGTGCGGTGTCCAGCCGAGGAAGGTGACGAAGCGCTGTTTCTTCACCGCGCGCGACACCTCAGCCAGCATCGCCTGCTCACTCGACTCGATCAGCTTCCACTGGCCCAGGTCGAAGTCGTTCTTCTTGATGATCTCCTGCAGCGAGATATTCGCCGGCGCGCCGGAGCCGATGCCGTAGATCTTTTTGTCGAACTTATCCGCAAACCTGTTCAAGTCAGCAAAGTCATGCACCCCGGCGTCCCACACATAGTCCGGGACGGCGAGGGTGAACTCGGTGCCGTCGAGGTTTTTCGCCAGTTGCACCACGTCGCCATTGGCCACGAACTTGTCATAGAAGCCCTGCTGCGCCGGCATCCAGTTACCCAGGAACACATCCACCTGGCCGTCCTTGAGACCGCCAAACGTAATCGGCACCGCCAGGGTGTCGACCTTGGCCTTGTAGCCCATGCCGTTCAACAGAAAACCGGTGATGGCATTGGTGGCGGCGATATCGCTCCAGCCCGGATCGGCCATCTTCACGGTATCGCAGCTTGAGTCGGCATAGGCGCCGGCGCTGCTCAACGCCAGCAGTGCAACGCTCAACACGGTGGATAACTTTTGCATGGCCTTCCCCTCAGTTTTATTGGTTTTGGCAGGGTTGTGGATAACGTGCCTTGCGCTCCAGATCGTCGAGGTCGATATGGTTGCGCATGTATTGCTGACTGGCGTCTACCAGTGGCTGGTGGTCCCAGCTCTTCAGCTTGCCCTGGGTCAGCGCCTCAAATACCAGGCGACGACGGCGTTGGCTGGCGAGCACCTGCTGGTGGATCGCCGGGATGTCCCATTTGGCCCGCGCCTCACGCAAAAACGCCTCGAACAGTGGCCGGTGTTCCGGTGATTGGCTGAGGTCTTCCCGCTCGTGCGGGTCGTTGCGTACATCAAACAGTAGGCACGGATCGTCCTCGCTGTAGATGAACTTGTAAGTGCCACGGCGAATCATCATCAGCGGGCTGATGGTGCCTTCGGCCATGTATTCACCGAACACTTCGTCGTGCCCGCCCAGCCGCTGCAAGTGCGGGACCAGTGAGCGGCCGTCCAGCGGCAAACGCGGGTCCAGTTCACCGCCGGCCAGTTCCACCAGTGTCGGCAACAGGTCGGCCGTCGACACGGCCCGAGACACGCGGCCAGCGGCAAACTGGCCTGGCGCACTGACCAGCAGCGGCACGCGGGCGGCCATTTCAAACCAGTGCATTTTGTACCAGAGGCCGCGCTCGCCGAGCATGTCGCCGTGGTCGCCGGAGAAGATGATGATGGTGTCATCGGCCAGCCCGGTGTCTTGCAGGGTTTGCAGGAGTTTGCCGACGTTGCTGTCGATATAGCTGCATGCGCCGAAGTAGGCGCGGCGGGCATCACGGATCTTGTTCAGCGGCAGCGGCTTGTCCCACAGGTCATACACCTTGAGCAGGCGTTGGGAGTGCGGGTCGAGGTCGGCCTGGGCTGGCGTCGTAGGCAATGGGATGTCGCTGTCGTCGTACAGGTCCCAGAACGGTTTGGGAATCGTGTACGGGTCATGTGGGTGAGTCATCGACACGGTCAGGCAGAACGGCTGGTCGCCGTCTTCACGAATATGGTCGAACAAATACTGCTGGGCCTTGAACACCACCTCTTCGTCAAAATCCAGCTGGTTGGTGCGCACGCACGGGCCGGCTTGCAGCACCGAAGACATGTTGTGATACCAGGTGGGGCGCACGTCCGGCTCGTCCCAATTCACCGCCCAGCCATAGTCGGCGGGGTAGATGTCACTGGTCAGGCGTTCTTCGTAACCGTGCAGTTGGTCTGGCCCGCAAAAGTGCATTTTGCCGGACAACGCGGTGCGGTAGCCCAGGCGACGCAAGTAATGGGCGTAAGTCGGCACATCGGCGGGGAAATCCGCCGCGTTGTCGTAGGCGCCAATCTTGCTCGGCAACTGGCCACTGACCAGGGTGAAACGCGACGGCGCACACAACGGGCTGTTGCAATAAGCAGCGTCGAACACCACGCCCTGTTCGGCGAGGTGGCTCAGGTTGGGCAGCTTGATCGGGGAAGGTCCGTAGAACGGAAGCATCGGCGCGGCCATTTGATCGGCCATGATGAAAAGAATGTTCTTGCGCTTCATGAGTCTTCGGCATTCCATAGGCGGTGTTTATGCGAATGAGCATGCAGCCCATGGAAAATGGGGTAAAGCCCATGAAAAGCAATGTCTAGGATAAGCACAGCTTATGTATGAAGCCCTCGGCGATTTATCCCTCGACCTGCTGCGCGCTTTCGAAGCGGCGGCACGCCATCGCAGCTTCACCGCCGCCGCGATGGAATTGGGCACCACTCAGCCGGCCATCAGCCAGCAAATCAAGCGCCTTGAAGAACAGCTGGCGATCCGCCTGTTTGATCGCATCTACCGCGGCATCGAACTGACCGACGCTGGCGCGCTGTTGTTCGAGCACGTCCAGGGCGGCTTGCAGGCGATCAATTCGGGCCTCAGCGCGATCACTCAACAGGACCAGCATGAAGTGCTGCAAGTGGCCACCGACTTTGCCTTTGCCGCCTACTGGCTGATGCCGCGCCTGCATCGCTTCCACCAGGCCAACCCACACGTTGACGTGAGCCTGGTCACCAGCGAGCGCAACCACGCCACCTTGCGCAGCGATATCGACGTGGCAGTGTTGTTCGGCGACGGTCGTTTCAAGCAGGGCGACAGTCTTTGGCTGTTCAATGAGGAAGTGTTCCCGGTGTGCAGCCCGCAATGGCTGAAGGACCAGGCCACCGCGTTGACCGTGCAGACCTTGCCGGACTATCCCCTGTTGCACCTGCGCCAGGAAAACAACAGCCAGTGGTTCGACTGGAGCGGCGTGTTTCGCGAGCTGGGCATCACCGCCGTGCCCACCCCTGGCCAATTACGCTTCGACAACTACACCCTGCTGATCCAGGCCGCGATTGCTGGCCAGGGCGTGGCCATCGGCTGGCGCCATTTGGTGGATAACCTGCTGGAACAGAACTGGCTGTGCCGACCGATCACCGACACGGTGATCTCGCGTTTTGGCTATTACGTGGTGCAGCCCCAGCGAAAGCGCCGCGGTCAGTTAGTCGAGCGCTTTGTCGACTGGCTGGTGGCCGAGCAAGCCAGCAGCGCGCAATCGTTGACCGGGCTGGCCCTGCCGTCGATTGCGGTCTAGGATCGGGGCCTACTGGATGCGGATTTCTCCATGCAACGTATCAAGGGCTACCACGCCCATATCTACTTCGACGCCAGCACTATCGGCCAGGCGCGCAACCTGTGCGAAGACGCGGCGCGCCTGTTCCCGCTGCGCATGGGCCGTGTGCACGAACGGCCAGTGGGCCCGCACCCTGACTGGAGCTGCCAACTGGCATTCGAGCCGGAGTACATCGGCGTCGTGCTGCCGTGGTTGGCGTTGCATCGCGAAGGCCTGGTGGTGTTTCTGCACCCTGAGACCGGCGATGACTTGAAGGACCACACCGATTACGCGATCTGGATGGGCGCAATGCGCGCGCTGGACCTGTCTGTTTTTTAACCAGTGTCCAAACAAATCCCGTTCCCTTGTGCAAAGGCGACGGGATTTTTTTCATGATTACCCAATATATGGGACTGTTATTTATATATTGAGATCTCGCCAGCCATAGGTTTATATTCGCCCATCTGCTTTTTTCAGCACCCACTCATTTCAGGTGAAGCGATGCAGGCGCAATTGATCGCGCTCGACTGGGGGACCAGCTCCCTTCGTGCTTATAAACTCGGGCCGGCCGGCGAGGTGCTGGAACAGCGCTCGCTGGCATTCGGCATCATGCACCTGCCCACTGAGCCGCGGGAGATTGCCGGCGTTCGCTGCAGCGATGGCTTCGAGTTGGCGTTCGATGCCGCCTGCGGCGACTGGCTCGACGCCGAACCCAACTTGCCGGTGATCGCCTGCGGCATGGTGGGCAGCGCCCAGGGTTGGAGCGAGGCGGCCTATCGCAATACGCCAGTCGATGTCGCCAGCCTGGGCCAGGCGCTCCACACAGTGCGCAGCCTGCGCGGGGTGGATGTGCATATCGTGCCTGGCGTGATCGAACAGGTCGGCTTGCCCAATGTGATGCGCGGCGAAGAAACCCAAGTGCTGGGCGTGCTGCAAGGCCTTGAGGCCGAGGTCCTGATTGGTCTGCCCGGCAGTCATTCCAAATGGGTCGAGGTGAAAGGCGGCTGCATCACTCATTTCGACACCTTCATGACCGGCGAGCTGTTCGCGGTGCTGAGCAAGCACAGCCTCCTCGGGCGTACTCAAAAAACATCCGAACACTTCCAGGCCGAGGCATTTGATCGCGGCGTGAACGTGGCGTTATCAGCAGATGGCCAACGTGGCGTGCTCTCGACGCTGTTCAGCGCGCGCACCCTGGGCTTGACCGCGCAACTGGCACCCGAACAGCAACCGGATTATCTGTCCGGCCTGCTCATTGGCCATGAACTCGCCGGTTTGCCGCGCCAGGCGAAACACCAACCCATCGTCCTAGTCGGCGCCGCACCGCTCTGCGCCCGCTACCAACGCGCCCTCGCGCTGTGCGGTTTCGCCCCGGTCAGCCTGGCGCAGGAAGCCACCGAGCGCGGCTTGTGGCAACTGGCAGTCGCGGCCGGGCTCACTCAACCTGTATCGGAGGCCTGACATGCTCAAGCAAGCACTCGCACACAATGGTTTGATCGCAATCCTGCGCGGTATACGACCGGACGAAGCGGAGGCGGTTGGCCAGGTGCTCTATCAGGCTGGCTTTCGCGTGATTGAAGTACCGCTGAACTCCCCCGACCCTTACACCAGCATCCGTACGCTGCGCAGCAGCCTGCCCGCCGATTGCCTGATCGGCGCGGGTACGGTGTTGACGCCGGAGCAAGTGGCGCAGGTGAAAGCGGCCGGCGGCCAGGTGATTGTCATGCCCCACAGCGACGCCAAGGTGCTACGTGCTGCGAAAGCGGCGGGCCTGTACCTGTCGCCGGGTGTCGCCACGCCGACCGAAGCCTTCGCCGCGCTGGCCGAGGGTGCCGACGTATTGAAGCTCTTCCCGGCCGAGCAAATGGGCCCGGCGGTGATCAAGGCGTGGCTGGCGGTATTGCCGACGGGCACGTTGCTGCTGCCGGTCGGCGGTGTGACCCCGGACAACATGCAGGTGTATTTCGACGCCGGCGCGAAGGGCTTCGGCCTGGGTTCCGGGTTGTTCAAGCCGGGTATGTCGGTGGCGCAAGTCGCCAGCAGCGCCCAGGCCTATGTCGCGGCCTGGAACGCGCTTAACTGATGCCCCTGAACTGAGTGCAAGCTTTGCGCCTTGGGCGCTGCATCGACAAGAGAGATAAGAGATGAAAATCACCAAACTGACTACCTTCATCGTGCCGCCGCGCTGGTGCTTCCTCAAGGTTGAAACCGACCAGGGCGTGACCGGTTGGGGCGAGCCCGTGGTTGAAGGTCGCGCCCACACGGTGGCGGCTGCCGTCGAAGAGCTCAGCGACTACCTGATCGGCAAAGACCCACGCAATATCGAAGACATCTGGACCGTGCTCTACCGGGGCGGCTTCTACCGTGGCGGCGCCGTGCACATGAGTGCCCTGGCCGGTATCGACCAGGCGCTGTGGGATATCAAGGGCAAGGCGCTTGGCGTATCGGTCAGCGACCTGTTGGGCGGCCAGGTGCGCGACAAGATCCGCGTGTATTCATGGATCGGCGGCGATCGCCCGGCCGACACCGCCCGCGCCGCCAAAGAGGCGGTCGCGCGTGGTTTTACCGCAGTGAAAATGAACGGTACTGAAGAACTGCAGTTCGTCGACAGCTTTGAAAAAGTCGACCTGGCCCTGGCCAACGTGGCTGCCGTGCGCGACGCCGTCGGCCCTAACGTCGGCATCGGCGTCGACTTCCATGGCCGCGTGCACAAGCCCATGGCCAAGGTGCTGATGAAAGAGTTGGACCCGTACAAACTGATGTTTATCGAAGAGCCAGTGCTCAGTGAAAACTATGAGGCGCTGAAAGAACTGGCGCCGCTGACCAGCACGCCGATCGCCCTCGGCGAGCGGTTGTTCTCGCGGTGGGACTTCAAGCGCGTGCTCAGCGAAGGTTACGTCGACATCATCCAGCCGGACGCGTCCCACGCCGGCGGCATCACCGAAACCCGCAAGATCGCCAACATGGCCGAAGCCTACGACGTGGCCCTGGCCCTGCACTGCCCGCTGGGTCCGATTGCCCTGGCGGCCTGCCTGCAACTGGACGCGGTTTGCTACAACGCGTTTATCCAGGAGCAAAGCCTGGGCATCCACTACAACGAGAGCAACGACTTGCTCGACTACGTGCGCGACCCGGGCGTGTTCGACTATGACAAAGGCTTTGTGAAGATCCCCAATGGGCCGGGCCTGGGCATCGAGATCAACGAAGAGTATGTGATCGAACGCGCGGCCATCGGCCACCGCTGGCGCAACCCGATCTGGCGCCATGCCGACGGCAGCTTCGCCGAGTGGTAAGCCCCTCCTGAGGAAACACAGTCAATGTGGGAGCTGGCTTGCCGGCGATATCGGTGGGCCAGCTTGCATCTCTGGCGCAGGTATACCGCCATCCAGGCAAGCCAGCTCCCACACTGACCGCGTTCGTTCAGCCAGATTTGTCCTCAATAACCATAAGAAGAGGCACTCCCCCATGCACCCTGAATCCTTCACCGGGCAGGCGTCTTTAGTCACGCCCAGCAGAAAGCGTTTCTTCATCATGGTGTTGCTGTTTATCACCGTGGTGATCAACTACCTCGACCGCAGCAACCTGTCGATTGCCGCCCCGGCGCTGACCAGCGAGCTGGGGATCGACCCAGTGCACGTCGGGCTGATCTTCTCGGCTTTCGGCTGGACCTACGCCGCCATGCAGATCCCCGGCGGCTGGCTGGTCGACCGGGTGCCGCCGCGCATTCTCTACACCGTCGCCCTGCTGCTGTGGTCGATTGCCACCGTGCTGCTCGGGTTCGCCGCCAGCTTTATCGCGCTGTTCGTGCTGCGTATGGCGGTGGGTGCGCTGGAAGCGCCGGCCTACCCGATCAACAGCCGCGTGGTCACCACCTGGTTTCCGGAACGCGAGCGCGCCACGGCGATTGGTGTTTACACCTCGGGGCAATTTGTCGGGCTCGCCTTTCTCACGCCGGTACTGGCCTGGCTGCAGCACGCGTTTGGCTGGCACATGGTGTTCGTCGCCACCGGGGGTGTGGGCATTCTGTGGGCGCTGATCTGGTACGCGGTGTACCGCGAGCCGAAGGATTTCAAAGGCGCCAACGCGGCTGAAATCGAACTGATCCGCGACGGTGGCGGGCTGGTGGATATCCAGGCGCAAACGGCCAAGGCGCCGTTCAGTTGGGTCGACCTGAGGGTGGTGCTGAGCCAGCGCAAGTTGTGGGGCATCTACCTGGGGCAGTTCTGCCTGAACTCCACGCTGTGGTTCTTCCTGACGTGGTTCCCGACCTACCTGGTGAAATACCGGGGCATGGACTTCATCAAGTCCGGGTTGTTGGCGTCGTTGCCGTTTCTCGCCGCATTTGTCGGCGTGCTGTGTTCGGGGATTTTTTCTGATTGGCTGATTCGCCGGGGCGCGTCGGTAGGCTTTGCGCGCAAGTTGCCGATCATTGGCGGGCTGCTGATTTCCACGGCGATCATCGGCGCCAACTATGTGGACTCGACAGCGTGGGTGATTGCGTTTCTGGCGCTAGCGTTTTTCGGCAATGGCTTGGCGTCGATCACCTGGTCGCTGGTATCGACCTTGGCGCCTGCGCGTTTGTTGGGGCTCACCGGGGGCGTGTTTAACTTTATCGGTAACTTGTCGGCGATTACCACGCCGATAGTGATCGGCTTTCTGGCCAGTGGTGATTCATTTGCGCCAGCGATTACCTACATCGCGGTGCTGGCATTGCTCGGGGCGCTTTCCTACGTGTTGCTGGTGGGCAAAGTCGAACGCATCGAACTGTAAACCCATTATCAGGGCGGCGGCTGACCCCTGTGGCAAGCCCGCTCGCTTCAACAAGCCGGCTTGCCACCCAAGCATTGCGGTCAGTTGAGCACGCCGTTCAGGATTTCGTAGACGATCCCCGTGCCCACCGCGATCAACACCACGTCCGGCCCGGAACGGCGCCATTCATACCCTGGGTAAACCGGCAGGCGTGCCAGGGCGCGATTGTCGAGACGTTCACCGTAATAGCCGCGTGGCAGGGGCTGGCCGCGAACCAGACGTACATTCGGCGGCGGCGGTGCGCCGCGCGAGAATTGGCCGTGGTTGTCGTGGATGATCTGCCGCACCGGGCCGAAGTCCTGAGGTGGGCCGCCGCGACGGTTGTCCGGCGGGCCGCGATGGTCGTCGCCACGTTGCTCGTGCTGGCCTTGCGGGCCGCCACGGCCGGGGCCGTCGCCATCACCCCGTTGGTCAGGCGGCGCGGCCTGCACCAAGGCACTCGCGCCGAGCATCAGCACGCCGAGACCGGCGATCAAGCGTTTAGGCATTTTCATGGGGTGTTTCCTCAGTACTGCACCAACAAAAAAGGGATTTCGAACCGAGTTCGAAATCCCTTGGTCTTGTCAGTTTAGGTACTGATTCGACAGTATGATTCCTCTGTATCAGGAACTTTACCTACCGCTACATGGCGTTTACTTACGGGCGTTGCGGACACCTTCCGACAGCGCCGCGCACAAGCCCAATACGCCATCAATCGCTTGCTGATCATTTTTGGCATTGGCAATGTGGTCGATCAGCGCCGAACCCACCACCACACCGTCAGCCAAGCGTGCGATGGCCGCAGCCTGCTCAGGCGTGCGGATACCAAAACCGATGCTGATGGGCAGGTCGGTGTGGCGGCGCAAGCGGGTCACCGCTTCTTCAACGTGTTCCAGGGTGGCCGCACCGGCACCGGTGACACCGGCTACCGACACGTAATACACAAAGCCGGAGCTGCCGTTGAGCACGGTCGGCAGGCGTACGTCATCGGTGGTTGGCGTGGTCAGGCGGATAAAGTCGAGGCCTGCTGCCTGGGCCGGGTCGCACAGCTCGCCGTTATGCTCAGGCGGCATGTCGACCACGATCAGGCCATCAACGCCGGCTTCTTTCGCGTCGGTGATGAACTGTGGCACACCGTATTTGTGGATCGGGTTGAAGTAACCCATCAGCACCAGTGGTGTGTCGTTATTGCCCTGGCGGAACTCGCGAACCATCTGCAGGGTTTTCGCCAGATTCTGCTTGGCTTCCAGCGCGCGGATGTTGGCCAGTTGAATCGCCGGGCCGTCGGCCATCGGGTCGGTGAAGGGCATGCCCAGCTCGATCACGTCGGCGCCGGCCGCCGGCAAACCCTTGAGGATCGCCAGCGAGGTGTCATAACCCGGGTCGCCGGCGGTGACGAAGGTCACCAGGGCCGCGCGGTTTTGTACTTTCAGCTGCGCAAAGCGGGTTTGCAGGCGGCTCATCAGTGTTTCTCCTGCTGGGACTGTTCCATGTGGTGCATCACGGTCTGCATGTCTTTGTCGCCACGGCCGGAGAGGTTGACCACCATCAGGTGATCCTTCGGCAGATTCGGTGCGCGTTTGAACACTTCGGCCAAGGCGTGGGCGGTTTCCAGTGCGGGAATAATCCCTTCCAGGCGGCAGCATTTGTGGAATGCGATCAGGGCCTCGTCGTCGGTCACCGAGGTGTATTGGGCGCGGCCGATATCATGCAACCAGGCATGCTCAGGGCCGATGCCGGGGTAGTCGAGGCCGGCGGAAATCGAGTGGGCGTCGATGATCTGGCCGTCGTCGTCCTGCAGCAGGAAGGTGCGGTTGCCGTGCAGCACGCCCGGTACGCCGCCGTTGAGGCTGGCGGCATGCTTGCCGGTTTCGATGCCGTAGCCGGCTGCTTCAACACCGATAATCTCGACGCTGGCGTCATCCAGGAACGGGTGGAACAGGCCCATGGCGTTGGAGCCACCGCCGATGCAGGCCACCAGGCTGTCCGGCAAGCGGCCTTCCTGGGCTTGCATCTGGGTGCGGGTTTCCTTGCCGATCACGGCCTGGAAGTCGCGCACCATCGCCGGGTACGGGTGCGGGCCGGCCACGGTGCCGATCAGGTAGAAGGTGTCGTCGACGTTGGTCACCCAGTCACGCAGGGCTTCGTTCATTGCGTCCTTGAGGGTGCCGGTGCCAGCGACCACCGGGATCACTTCGGCGCCCAGCAGCTTCATGCGGAACACGTTGGCCTGTTGGCGCTCGATGTCGGTGGTGCCCATGTAGATCACACAGTCGAGGCCAAAGCGTGCGGCCACGGTGGCGGTTGCCACGCCGTGCATGCCGGCGCCGGTCTCGGCGATGATGCGTTTTTTGCCCATGCGCCGCGCCAGCAGGATCTGGCCGATGCAGTTGTTGATCTTGTGCGCGCCGGTGTGGTTCAGCTCTTCGCGCTTGAGGTAGATCTTGGCACCGCCGCAGAACTCAGTCAGGCGCTCGGCGAAATACAGCGGGCTTGGGCGTCCGACGTAGTCGCGCTGGAAGTAGGCCAGTTCTTCGTTGAAAGCCGGATCAATCTTCGCCGCTTCGTATTCGCGGGCCAGGTCGAGGATCAACGGCATCAGGGTTTCAGCGACGTAGCGGCCGCCGAACGCGCCAAAGAGGCCGTTGGCGTCGGGGCCGTTGCGCAGGTCGGTCTGGGACTGAGTCATGGGGCGCTCCAGGAAATAATTCGTGTGAGAGGCAATGACGGTCACTCTACCCCTCACATCCGGCGCTGAAAACCGATAAGATCGCCGTAACCTGTCAGGAAAACTCACAGATGAGCCGAGACCTTCCGCCCCTCAATGCCCTGCGCGCGTTCGAAGCCACTGCCCGGCTCAACAGCGTCAGCCAGGCCGCTGAGCAACTGCATGTGACCCACGGTGCCGTCAGTCGCCAGTTGAAGGTGCTGGAAGAGCATTTGGGTGTCAGCCTGTTCGTCAAGGACGGGCGCGGCCTTAAACTCACAGATGCCGGTGTGCGCCTGCGCGACGCGAGTGCCGAAGCCTTCGAGCGCTTGAGGGACGTGTGCGCAGAACTCACCCAAGCCAGCGCCGATGCGCCCTTCGTGCTGGGCTGCTCGGGCAGCTTGTTGGCGCGCTGGTTGATCCCGCGCCTGGGCCGCTTGAACGCAGACTTACCGGACCTGCGCCTGCACCTGTCCGCCGGTGACGGCGACCTTGATCCTCGGCGGCCCGGTCTTGACGCCCTGCTGGTTTTCGCCGAACCGCCGTGGCCGGTGGATATGCAAGTGTACGAACTGGCCAGCGAGCGGATTGGCCCGGTGATGAGCCCGCGCTTCGCCGGTTATGAGCCTCTGCGTCATGCACCTGCCTCGGCGTTGTGTGGCGAAGCGCTGTTGCACACCACCTCGCGCCCGCAGGCCTGGCCCAGTTGGGCGCAGCAACACGGCATCGAGCCCGGCGCGCTGAAACTCGGCCAGGGTTTTGAGCATTTGTATTATTTGCTGGAGGCGGCTGTTGCCGGGCTGGGAGTGGCGATTGCACCTGAACCGCTGGTGGCAGAGGACCTGCGAGCGGGTCGCCTGGTGGCGCCGTGGGGTTTCAGTGAAACCCCGGCGCACCTGGCGTTGTGGCTACCCAAACGCGCCGCAGACGGGCGCGCCGGTCAGCTGGCGCAGTGGCTCAAGGCAGAGCTGCTGCGCCAACCGCTGTAGCCGGTCAATCAGTCACCGCGTTTGCACAGCAGGTAAGCGGCCAGCAGGCCCAACGCGCCAACGGCAACGCCGGCGGTAGTCCATGGGTGCTCTTGCGCGTAGTCGCGGGTGGCGACGCCGGTTTCGCGGATTTTGACTTTGCTTTCTTCGTAGGCATCGCTGATCAGGTGGCGGGAGTGCTTGAGAGCATTCTCGGCATTACTTTTCAGGGCCTTCAGCGTTTTGCGCGACTCATCGGATGCATCATCCTTGAGGCTCTCAAGGGACTTGAGCAGGCTCGAAATCTCGGCTTCCATGCTTTCCAGCGACGCTTTGCGTAAAGAAGTGTTGGCCATGTGGGCTCTCCTGAAGTGATTGAGTGGCGTGTGTAGATACCGACTACGGCGTTTTCAGAAAGTGCAGTAAATCTGAACTTTCACCTACGAATAGCCGCCAGAAGCAGTACGAACATTGACTGCTACGCTCAGTAGAGACCTCAGGAGAAACGCTATGTCAGATCATCACACTTACAAGAAAGTCGAACTGGTGGGCTCGTCGACGACCAGCATCGAAGACGCCATCAACAACGCGATTGCCGAAGCGCATAAGAGCATCAAGCACTTGGAGTGGTTTGAAGTGACCGAAACCCGTGGCCACATCAAGGACGGCAAGGCCGCGCACTTCCAGGTCACGCTGAAGGTGGGGTTCCGAATTGCCAGTAGTTGATCACGTCGGTTGAACTTGCCGACTGGCCGATTGCCATAACCTGCGCTACACCCTTAGGGTGCCGATGCAATGCATCGGCACGCTCTTTTCGATCAGCGCAAGGAAAGTAACGGATGAAGAAGTTCCTGTTGGCGGTAGGTTTGTTGAGCATCGCGGGTACAGCCCTGGCGGCGGGCAAGCCTTGTGAGGAGCTGAAAAGTGAACTCGCAGCAAAGCTTGATGCGAAAGGCGTTCAGCATTATTCCCTGGATGTTGTCGATAAAGGCGCTGCAGCCGATGGAGATAAGGTGATTGGCTCCTGCGAAGGCGGCACCAAGGAAATCGTCTACAAACGCGGTTAATCCCGTGTTCCAGACATAAAAAACCGACGCGAGTGCGTCGGTTTTTTTTCGCCTCGGGCTCAGCCTTTCATCAGCTGTGCCAGCAGCTCGTAGGAATGAATCCGGTCAGCGTGCTCGTAGAGGTCGCTGGTAAAGATCAGCTCATCGGCACCGGTTTGCTCGATCAGCACTTCCAGTTTGGCGCGGATCTTGGCCGGGCCGCCGACCATGGCCAAGCCGAGGAAGCTGCCGACGGCGTCTTTTTCATGGGGTAGCCACAGGCCGTCCATGCTTTTCACCGGTGGGCGCTGCACCAGGCTTTGCCCGCGCATCAGCGCCAGAATGCGTTGGTACACGGACGTGGCGAGGTAATCGGCCTGCTCGTCGGTATCGGCCGCCACCAGCGGAATGCCGAGCATCACGTAGGGCTTGTCCAGCACGGCTGAAGGCTTGAAGTGATTGCGATACACGCGAATCGCCTCGTGCATCAAGCGCGGTGCGAAATGTGAGGCGAAGGCGTAGGGCAAACCCCTCTCTCCCGCAAGCTGCGCGCTGAACAGGCTGGAACCCAGCAGCCAGACCGGTACGTTGGTGCCAGTGCCCGGCACGGCGATCACCCGTTGGTCAGGCGTGCGTGGGCCGAGGTAGGCCATCAGTTCGGCCACGTCTTCGGGGAAATCGTCGGCGCTGCCCGAGCGTTCACGGCGCAGGGCGCGGGCGGTCATCTGGTCGGAACCGGGCGCGCGGCCCAAGCCCAGGTCGATACGGCCGGGGTACAGGCTTTCCAGCGTGCCGAACTGCTCGGCAATGACCAAGGGCGCGTGGTTGGGCAGCATGACGCCGCCGGAGCCGACGCGGATGGTCGAGGTGCCACCGGCCAGATAGCCCAGCAACACCGAGGTGGCCGAGCTGGCGATGCCGTCCATGTTGTGGTGTTCGGCCACCCAAAAACGGTTGTAGCCGAACTTTTCCACGTGCTGGGCGAGGTCCAGAGAGTTGCGCAACGATTGCGCGATGCTCCCGTTGGCGCGCACGGGCACGAGGTCGAGGGTCGAGAACTTCACGTCGGACAGCGATTTCATAAGCCTGCTTCTCCATTAGGTGCGCAGGCTTATAGACGAACCAAAACCTGCCGCTTCATGTGCATGTTCTATGCAATGAGGGCATATACCCGAGATTCAATAGAGGTGGAGAGATTTCCTACTAAATAACTAGGTTTTTCCGACAAGATGAACTTTGCCCGCGCATCTATCCTCAGAACCCTTACTGAAGCAAAACCACCGTTCGAGGAGACCGCTATGAGTATCGTTAAAAAAGCATCCGCGCATTGGGAAGGTGATCTGAAGACTGGGCTGGGTTCCATTTCCACCGAAACCGGCGTGCTGCGTGAAGCGCCTTACGGCTTCAAGGCCCGTTTCGAAGGAGGCAAGGGCACCAACCCTGAAGAATTGATCGGTGCGGCCCACGCCGGCTGTTTCTCCATGGCGTTTTCGATGATTCTCGGCGACGCCGGCCTCAAGGCCGACAGCATTGACACCCAGGCTGAAGTGACGCTGGACCAAGTGGAAGGTGGCTTTGCAATCACCGCCGTGCACCTGATCCTCAAGGCCAAGATTCCAGGCGCAAGCCAGGCCCAGTTCGACGAACTGAGCAAGAAAGCCAAGGAAGGGTGCCCGGTATCCAAGGTACTGAATGCGAACATCAGCCTGGATGCGACGCTGGTTAACTGATAAAGCATCTTCCAATGTGGGAGCGGGCTTGCTCGCGAACGGGGTGGACCAGTCAATATCACTGTGACTGACCCACCGCATTCGCGAGCAAGCCCGTTCCCACATTTAGTTGTGCGTTAAATCAGAACTCGTGTTTCCCAGATGTGGTCCTATACGCTATGCAACTTAGGCGCACACCCGTGCGCATGCATTCAGGGAGCTACACACATGAAACGTTTTGCCTTGGCGATCATCTGCGCTGTTTTGGCCACGTCGGCCGTGGCCGCGCCAAAAGATTGTGAAGAGCTCAGGAAAGAGATCGAGGTCAAAATCCAGGCTAATGCAGTGCCGTCCTACACCTTGGAAATCGTCAGCAAGGAAGAAGCCGACAAGCACGACGTTGCCATGGTCGTCGGCAGCTGTGAGAACGGTACCAAAGCTATCGTCTACCAAAAGAACAACGACTGATCAGATGCAGTTGACGCTGCGTTCTTGCGCCAGCAACTGCCGCGCTGTGTTGTACAGCCGGATGTTCGGCGTGTAGCCCAGCGAGCGGCCCTCCAGCACATAGCGCTGGCCTGCCTGGAAACTGTCGTACTGCAAGGTCATGAAGCAGGTCCGGTCCTGGGTCTGCGACAACCCGCCCAAACTGCCCCCGGTTGGCACCTCGAAATCAAAGCGCACCATCAGTTCGTGGCTGCCGGGTGGCACCTGAAAGAAACGCCCGTCGTTGAGGTTCTTGCCGTCCAGGCGCTGGGCCATCACCAGTTTGGCGCCCGGGGTCGGGGTGGCGAAATCGACCCATGCCTGGTGCGGATCGACCGGTGGCAATGGCGTCGAAGCACAGGCGCTGAGGAACAAGGCGGTGACGGGAAGCAAGAGCTGGCGCATGGCAGGCACTCAACGGAAGGAAAGAATTGAGCCGGGCGCACAAGGCGGCAGACTCTCTATGAGTATAAACACGTCACGGCATGGAAAAATTCCGCGCCGGCAGGATAGTCTGGCGAGCCAGTCACCCAGGAGCGGTCGGAGCATGTTGAGGCGTTTTCTTCCAGGGCTAATCGTCGTGTTGCTCAGCGGCTGTTCCAGCGTCAGTTATTACGCCCAGTTGGCTGACGGCCAATGGCAATTGCTGAGGGCCCGCGAGCCGGTTGCCGAGGTCATCGCCGACCCCTCTCGGCCACAGGCGCTGCGCGATCACCTGGCGCAATCGCAGAAGGCACGCACCTTTGCCAGCGAGCACCTGCACTTGCCTGACAACCAGAGTTACCGGTTGTACGCCGACATTGGCCGACCCTATGTGGTCTGGAATGTATTCGCCACGCCGGAATTCTCTCTATCCCCGCAAACCCATTGCTTTCCAATCGCCGGCTGCGTCGCTTATCGCGGCTACTACAACCAGGGCGCTGCGCGCGGCGAGGCGGCGGTGCTGCAGCAACGGGGAATGGACGTGTCGATTGGCGGTGTCGAGGCTTATTCCACGCTGGGTTGGTTCAACGATCCGATCATGAGTTCGATGATGCACTGGGGCGATGAGCGCCTGGCCACGCTGATTTTTCATGAATTGGCGCATCAGCGTTTTTATGTGAAGGATGACACCGAGTTCAACGAGTCTTATGCCAACTTCGTCGAGCAGGAAGGCACCCGCCAATGGCGTGCGGCGCGTGGCTTGGCGCCATTGAGCAATGCGGCGTTGCAGCAACGCGATCAGTTTATTCGGCTGGTACTTGATACCCGCAAGCGCTTGGAACAACTCTACGCCCAACCGCTGGCGACGGATGTAATGCGCCAGGCCAAAGCCGCAGAGTTCGAGCGCTTGCGCACAGCGTATCAGCACATGCGCGATAGCCAATGGGGCGGGGATAAACGTTACGACGTGTGGGTCAACCAGCCGATGAACAATGCGCGGCTGTTGCCGTTCGGGCTGTATGACCAATGGGTGCCGGCGTTTGCGGCGTTGTTTGCGCAGGAAGGCGGGGATTGGGTGAAGTTTTTTGCGGCGGTTGAAAAATTGGGTGGGTTGCCGGTGGCGCAGCGTAAGGCGGCGTTAAGGCAATTGGAGAGTGGTGGCCGTTAGGGCCTCTTCGCAGGCAAGCCAGCTCCCACAGTTGATCGATTTCCACACTTGGAATGCGGTCAAGTGTGGGAGCGGGCTTGCTCGCGAAGGCGATCTCAAGCGCGCTGCAAAAACGCCTGATGCATCTCATCCAACGTCGCAAAATGCCAAGTCGGCGCCTCGGCATTCAACTCTTCAAAACTGCCGAACCCATACCCCACCGCCGCCGAATCCAGGCCATTGCTGCGTGCTCCGATCAGGTCGTGCTTGCGATCACCAATCATCAAGGTGGTCGCCGGGTCCAGGCCTTCTTCGCTCATCAAGTGAGCAATCAGCTCGACTTTATGCGTGCGCGTCCCATCCAGCTCGCTGCCGTAGATGACTTTGAAGTGCTTGGCAAAATCGAAATGCCGGGCGATCTCGCGGGCGAACACCCACGGCTTGGACGTGGCCACATACAGCTGACGGCCCTGGCCGTTCAGCGTTTCCAGTAACGGCATGACGCCGTCGAACACGCGGTTTTCGTACAGACCGGTGACCTTGAAACGCTCGCGATAGAAATTCACCGCCTCCCAGGCCTTGGCTTCATCGAAGCCATAGAACTGCATGAAGGCTTGCAGCAACGGCGGGCCGATAAAGTGTTCCAGCTTGGTCAGGTCCGGCTCGTCGATACCCAGTTTGCCGAGGGCATACTGGATCGAGCGGGTGATGCCTTCGCGCGGATCGGTCAGGGTGCCGTCCAGGTCGAACAGGACGGTTGGGTAATGCAGGGTCATTGATCGAATCCTTCCGCCAAGTGCAGGTCTTTGAGCTTCACGTAGTTTGCTGCGCTGTAGGTGAAGAACGCGCGTTCCTTGTCAGTCAACGGACGGATTTGTTTAACCGGGCTGCCCACATACAAAAAGCCGCTGTCGAGTGTCTTGCCCGGTGGCACCAGGCTGCCGGCGCCGATGATGACGTCGTCTTCGACCACCGCGCCGTCCATCACGATGCTGCCCATGCCGATCAAGATCCGATTGCCCACGGTGCAGCCATGCAGCATGACCTTGTGGGCGATGGTCACGTCATCGCCGATCAGCAGCGGGAAGCCATCCGGGTTGAACGGCCCGGCATGGGTGATGTGCAGCACACAGCCGTCCTGCACGCTGGTGCGCGCACCGATGCGGATGCGGTGCATGTCGCCGCGAATCACGGTCAGCGGCCAAACCGAGCTGTCGGCGCCGATTTCGACATCGCCGATCACCACCGCCGAAATATCGACAAAAGCCCCGGCGCCCAGGGTTGGCGTGTGGTTCTGATAGGTGCGAAGGGTCACGATAGCCTCTCTCTCTTCTGCTGATAGCTGCGGTGGGCGTTGATTGTAATTAAGATGGCCCCATCTTTGTTCTTACATGTTTCTTCAGCCAAGGTGCCAACCGTGAGCGCGAACAACCCTCTTCTGCAGTCCTACGACCTGCCGCCGTTCTCGGCGATCCGTGCCGAGCACGTTCAGCCGGCCATCGAACAGATCCTCGCCGACAACCGCGTTGCCATCGAAGGCATCCTGCAAAGCCAGGGCAAAAATCCGACATGGGCCGGTCTGATACTGGCCATGGACGAGCTGAATGACCGCCTGGGCGCCGCCTGGAGCCCGGTCAGCCACCTCAACGCCGTGTGTAACAGTGCCGAGCTGCGCGAAGCTTACGAAGGCTGCCTGCCAGCATTGAGCGCCTACTCCACCGAGATGGGCCAGAACCGCGCACTGTTCCAGGCCTTCGAGGCCCTGGCCAACAGCCCCGAAGCGGCCGGCTTCGATGTGGCGCAAAAAACCATCCTGGAACATTCCCTGCGCGACTTCCGCCTCTCGGGTATCGATTTGCCGCCTGAGCAGCAAAAACGTTACGCCGAGGTGCAGAGCAAGCTGTCCGAGCTGGGCAGCAAATTTTCCAACCAACTGCTGGATGCTACTCAGGCCTGGACCAAACACGTCACCGATGAAGCCACTCTCGCCGGCCTGACCGACTCCGCCAAGGCGCAAATGGCGGCTGCCGCCCAGGCCAAAGGCCTCGACGGCTGGCTGATCACCCTTGAATTTCCGAGCTACTACGCGGTGATGACCTACGCCCAGGACCGCGCCCTGCGTGAAGAAGTCTACGCGGCCTACTGCACCCGTGCGTCGGACCAAGGCCCGAATGCCGGTCAGAACGATAACGGCCCGGTGATGGAACAGATCCTCGACCTGCGTCAGGAACTGGCCACGCTGTTGGGTTATGCGTCCTTCTCAGAGCTGAGCCTGGCCACCAAAATGGCTGAATCCAGCGACCAGGTGCTGAGCTTCCTGCGTGACCTGGCCAAGCGCAGCAAGCCGTTTGCCGCCCAGGACCTGCAACAGCTCAAGGCCTACGCCGCCGAACAAGGCTGCGCCGACCTGCAAAGCTGGGACAGCGGTTTCTACGGTGAAAAACTGCGCGAGCAGCGCTACAGCGTTTCCCAGGAAGCCCTGCGCGCCTACTTCCCGATCGACAAAGTGCTCAGCGGGCTGTTTGCCATCGTCCAGCGCCTGTACGGCATCGAAATCGCCGAGCAAAAAGGCTTCGACACCTGGCACCCGGATGTTCGCCTGTTTGAAATCAAGGAAAACGGCCAGCACGTCGGGCGTTTCTTCTTCGACCTGTACGCCCGCGCCAACAAGCGGGGCGGTGCCTGGATGGATGGCGCGCGCGACCGTCGCCGCACGATCGACGGCGTATTGCAAAGCCCGGTGGCCAACCTGGTGTGCAACTTCACCCCGGCCGACAGCGGCAAACCTGCGCTGCTGACCCACGATGAAGTCACCACGCTGTTCCACGAATTCGGCCACGGCTTGCACCACCTGCTGACCCGCGTTGAACACGCTGGCGTGTCCGGCATCAACGGTGTGGCCTGGGATGCGGTGGAGTTGCCGAGCCAGTTCATGGAGAACTGGTGCTGGGAGCCGGAAGGCCTGGCGCTGATCTCCGGCCACTATGAAACCGGTGAGCCGCTGCCTCAGGACCTGCTGGAAAAAATGCTGGCGGCGAAGAACTTCCAGTCCGGCCTGATGATGGTGCGCCAACTGGAATTCTCGTTGTTCGACTTCGAGCTGCACGCCACCCATGGCGATGGTCGCACCGTGGCGCAGGTGCTTGAAGGCGTGCGCGATGAAGTCTCGGTCATGCGCCCACCGGCCTACAACCGCTTCCCTAACAGCTTTGCGCACATCTTTGCCGGCGGTTACGCGGCGGGCTATTACAGCTACAAGTGGGCGGAAGTGTTGTCGGCGGATGCCTTCTCCAAGTTCGAGGAAGAGGGTGTGCTCAACGCGGAAACCGGTCGCGCCTTCCGCGAAGCGATTCTGGCGCGGGGCGGTTCCCAGGCGCCGATGGTGCTGTTCGTCGACTTCCGCGGACGGGCGCCGTCGATTGACGCACTCTTGCGTCACAGCGGCCTGAGTGAGGACGCGGCAGCATGAGCGAAGGGCCTGTGATAACCAAAAAGCAATTTATCGCCGGGGCGGTCTGCCCGGCGTGCAGCGAGCCGGACAAGTTGAAGATGTGGACTGAAGACAGCGTGCCGCACCGTGAGTGTGTGGCCTGCGGTTATACCGACACGCTGAATGATCAAGGCTTGTCGGTGCCCAAGGAATTGGGCACGCGGGTGAATACATCGGCGCTGAAGGCGCCGGACCCGAAGGTGCAGGCCGTGCAGTTTTTCCCCAATCCCAAGCTGAAAAAGGACTGATGCCCGCTTAGGGTGTGCGTACCCAATCAGTGTCTTTCTTTGGCTCCACACGGCTGCTGCTGGCCGTGTTGAGCCAACTGCTCATCGAGCACAGGGCAAACGCGCTGGTGCTGCAATCGCCATTCGCCAAGGCTGTACGCAACTTGTCGATATCGGCCTTCATCATGTAGCGAACGCCGTCCTTGAAGCCGTTACTGGTGCCGAAGCCGCCCAAGGTCATCTCGTTCAGCGCGTCTTCTTTGCTCCACCCCTGGATCACCACGCGATACATCGCGGCCATCAGGCCTGTGCGGTCAGAGCCGTGTTTGCAGTGCATCAGCACGGGGCCGTTAACTTCTGCTTGCTGGATGGCCCTGAGCGCCGCCAGCACGTCGGAATCGTCGACGTGGTTGGTGCGATAAGTCAGCTGCACCTGTTTGATATCAGATGTCTTCAGCCACGACGCATCAGATTCCGGCAAGAAGTTGATCACCGTGCCGATCTTGAGTTTTTCCAGTACGGGCACGGCGCTGCTGTCCGGCAATGCGCTGCGATACAGGGTGGGCGTCATCTGGTGCAGGTTGAATTGGCCGCCCACAGGCTGGGCCCACTCCGCTGAGCGCAGGGACGTGGCCTCGTCGGCTTGAGCCTGCAGTGTGCTGAGCAGAGCCATGAACGCCAGGCCGAGGGCAGGCAGCAAACGGATTGTGAACATGCGCGTTGGGACCGAATAGGAAGGGCTGATAGGCCACAGATTCGCCTGCGCGGGGTCAACATGGCGTGAGGTACTCGTCAAAGAATCGTGAAGACCCGACCTGATCCGCTGTTTTTCTCGGTTAATCGATTCTTCTCAATTCTTAGCCTGCTATCATTTGTAACTATTGTTTGCGAGCCTGCTCTAGCCCATTGGCTCCTAGTTGCTCGGCAAACCTTCACGCTGCTCCCAGAAGCGGCTGATCAATCCGTGACCACATGATGAGGTGCACCCATGTCTGATCAAGATCAAGACAACCCCCGGCGTGACTTTTTGCGCAAATCCTTGACCTTGATCCCGGTGGTCACGGTTGCCAGCACCGGCCTTGGCGGCTCGATGTTGATGGCCACGCCGGAGCCGGCCCAGGCCGCTCCGGCCAAGCCGCCCGCCAGCGACAAAGCCTATGAACCGAGCTACTTCACCGCCGAAGAATGGGCGTTCATCAACGCGGCCGTCGCCCGCCTGATTCCCGCTGACGCCCAAGGCCCTGGCGCCCTGGAAGCCGGCGCGCCGGAATACATCGACCGCCAGATGAACACGCCGTATGCCGCCGGCGCCCTGTGGTTCATGCAAGGCCCGTTCAACGCCGATGCGGCGCCGGAGATGGGCTGGCAGAGCAAACTGGTGCCCAAGGACATCTATCGCCTGGGCATTGCCGCGACGGATGCATGGTCGAAGGCGTTCAATGGCAAAGCTTTTGCTGCGCAAGACAGCGCTACCCAGGACGACATGCTACGGCGCATGGAGGCTGGCGGCAGTGAAATGACGGCGCATTTCGAAGCCGTGCCCGCGAAAATGTTTTTCAACCTGCTGCTGCAAAACACCAAGGAAGGGTTCTTCTGCGACCCGGTCCACGGCGGCAATAAAGGCATGGTCGGCTGGACAATGATCGGCTTCCCCGGCGCGCGCGCCGATTTCATGGACTGGGTTGAACGCAACGAGCAATACCCCTTCCCGGCTGTTTCCATTCGCGGCGAGAGGGCATAAACGTGGCGACCATCATGAAGAAAGTGGACGCGGTGATCGTGGGCTTCGGCTGGACAGGCGCGATCATGGCCAAGGAATTGACCGAGGCAGGCCTCAATGTGGTTGCGCTGGAGCGCGGCCCGATGCAGGACACCTATCCGGACGGCAACTATCCGCAGGTCATCGACGAACTGACCTACAGCGTGCGTAAAAAACTCTTCCAGGACATCTCCAAGGAGACGGTGACCATTCGCCATAGCGTGAATGACGTCGCCTTGCCCAACCGCCAGTTGGGCGCGTTCCTGCCCGGCAATGGCGTGGGCGGCGCGGGTTTGCACTGGTCGGGCGTGCATTTTCGCGTCGACCCTATCGAACTGCGCATGCGTAGCCACTATGAAGAGCGCTACGGCAAAAATTTCATTCCCAAAGACATGACCATCCAGGACTTCGGCGTGAGCTACGAAGAATTGGAGCCGTTTTTCGACTACGCGGAAAAAGTCTTCGGCACCTCCGGTCAGGCCTGGACCGTAAAAGGTCAGGTGGTGGGCGAAGGGCGTGGCGGCAACCCATACGCACCGGATCGTTCCAACCCGTTCCCGCTGGAGTCGCAGAAAAACACCGTGTCCGCACAGCTGTTTCAGAAGGCGGCTGCCGAGGTCGGTTACAAACCCTACAACCTGCCGTCGGCCAATACCTCGGGGCCGTACACCAACCCCTACGGCGCGCAGATGGGCCCGTGCAACTTCTGCGGGTTCTGCAGCGGTTACGTGTGCTACATGTATTCCAAGGCCTCGCCAAACGTAAACATCCTGCCAGCACTGCGCCAGGTGCCGAACTTTGAGCTGCGGCCCAATTCCCACGTACTCAAGGTCAACCTCGACAGCACCAAGAGCAAGGCCACCGGCGTGACCTATATCGACGGCCAGGGTCGGGAATGCGAGCAACCGGCGGATCTGGTGATCATCGGCTCCTTCCAGTTCAACAACGTACGTCTGATGTTGCTCTCGGGTATCGGCAAACCCTACGACCCGATTACCAATGAGGGTGTGGTAGGCAGGAACTTCGCCTACCAGAACATGGGCACCATCAAGGCCTTCTTCGACAAGGACACCCACACCAACAACTTCATCGGTGCGGGCGGCAATGGCGTGGCCATTGATGACTTCAACGCGGATAACTTCGACCACGGGCCGCACGGCTTTGTGGGAGGCTCGCCGATGTGGGTCAACCAGGCCGGCAGCCGGCCGATTGCCGGTACGTCCAACCCGCCGGGCACCCCGGCGTGGGGCAGTGCCTGGAAACGTGCCACCGCCGATTACTACACCCACCAGGTGTCGATGGACTCCCACGGCGCGCATCAATCCTACCGAGCCAACTACCTGGACCTCGACCCGGTGTACCGCGATGCCTACGGTTTGCCATTGCTGCGGATGACGTTCGACTGGCAGGAAAACGACATCAAGATGAACCGTTTCATGATGGAAAAAATGGGCAAGGTTGCTGAAGCGATGAACCCCAAGGCCATTGCCGTGCTGGGCAAAAAGGTCGGCGAGCATTTCAACACGGCGTCCTACCAGACCACTCACCTCAACGGTGGCGCGATCATGGGCACCGACCCGAAAACCAGCGCGCTGAACCGCTACCTGCAGAGTTGGGATGTGCACAACGTATTTGTCCCGGGCGCATCCGCTTTCCCACAAGGCTTGGGTTACAACCCTACCGGCCTGGTGGCGGCGTTGACCTACTGGTCGGCGCGGGCGATCCGCGAGCAGTACCTCAAGAATCCCGGCCCACTGGTTCAGGCATAAGGAGCGATGACCATGAAAGCACTCGTTATCGCCTCCCTGGCGTTGCTCAGCAGCTGCTCGGTAAGCGCCGCCGAAACCGACTTGATCAAGCAGGGCGAATACCTGGCTCGCGCGGGTGACTGTGTGGCCTGCCACACTGCCAAGGGCGGCAAGCCGTTCGCTGGCGGCCTGCCGATGGAAACGCCCATCGGCGTGATCTATTCCACCAACATCACCCCGGACAACACGGGCCTGGGCAACTACAGCTTCGAAGACTTCGACAAGGCCGTGCGCCATGGTGTCGCCAAGAACGGTAGTACGCTTTACCCGGCGATGCCGTATCCGTCCTACGCACGCGTCAGCGACAGCGATATGCAGGCGTTGTATGCGTATTTCATGAAAGGGGTTGAGCCGGTCGCCCAAGCGAACAAGGACAGTGACATTCCGTGGCCCTTGAGCATGCGCTGGCCGTTGGCGGCCTGGCGCTGGATGTTTGCCCCGACGGTTGAGGAGCATCCGGCACAGGTCGCCGCCGACCCGGTGATCAGCCGTGGCGCCTACCTGGTTGAAGGCCTCGGCCACTGTGGCGCCTGCCATACGCCGCGCGCGCTAACCATGCAGGAAAAAGCCCTGAGTGCCGCGGACGGCACTGCCTTCCTGTCCGGCAGCGCGCCGTTGGAAGGCTGGATCGCGAAAAGCCTGCGTGGCGACCACAAGGACGGCCTCGGCAGTTGGAGCGAGGAGCAACTGGTGCAGTTCCTCAAGACCGGTCGCAGTGACCGCAGCGCGGTGTTTGGCGGCATGAGTGATGTTGTCGTGCACAGCATGCAGTACATGTCGCAGGACGACCTGACCGCTATCGCCCGTTACCTCAAAAGCCTGCCGGCGGTCGATCCCAAGGATCAGCCGCATCAGTACGATAAACAGGTGGCCGACGCGCTGTGGAAAGGCGATGACAGCAAACCGGGCGCGTCGGTGTATATCGACAACTGCGCCGCCTGCCACCGTACGGACGGCCATGGTTATACGCGGGTGTTCCCGGCACTGGCGGGTAACCCGGTGTTGCAGACGGCGGATGCCACGTCGTTGATCAACATTGTGTTGAACGGTGGAACCTTGCCGGCAACTCACACGGCGCCGTCGACATTCACCATGCCGGCTTTTGCCTGGCGTTTGTCGGACCAGGAAGTGGCGGATGTCGTCAGTTTCGTTCGCGGCAGCTGGGGTAACAAAGGCGCGCCCGTGACAGCCAGTGACGTGGCCGACCTGCGCAAGAGTGACATGCGCACCACCTCAGGCGATGACCTGGGGCAGGTAACGCAAAAGCACTGATCCTGGCCTGACCGCCAAACGGCACTGGTCAGAACCCTCGCGCCTCGATACTGTATATAAAAACAGTATCGAGGCGTTTTCATGTCTACTCCGTTGCCGCCCCGTGGCCGGGGCACGGCCACCAACCTGCACAACCGTTTTGCGCCGACTGCCAGCGTGGTCGAGGACGACGGCTGGTTTCAGGAAGTGCCGCCGACCCAGGGCACCGAAGTGCGGATCGAGACGGCCAAGAGCATCATCACCCGCAACAATTCGCCGGACTTGCCCTTCGATCGCTCGATCAACCCTTATCGCGGCTGTGAGCATGGCTGCATCTACTGCTATGCGCGGCCCAGCCATGCCTATTGGGACCTGTCGCCGGGGCTGGATTTCGAAACCAAACTGATCGCCAAAACCAATGCCGCCGACGTGCTCGAACAACAGCTGTCGAAGCCGGGCTATGTGTGCGCACCGATCAATCTGGGCTCCAATACCGACCCGTACCAGCCTATCGAGCGCGAATACAAAATCACCCGGCAAACCCTCGAAGTGCTGCTGCGTTATCGGCACCCGGTGACGATCATCACCAAGGGTTCGCTGATCCTGCGCGATCTCGATGTGCTCACTGAATTGGCGCGCCAACGCCTGGTGGCGGTGATGATCAGCCTCACCAGCCTGGACGACGAGCTCAAGCGCATCCTGGAACCGCGCACGGCGGCGCCCAAGGCGCGATTGCGGGCGATTCGAGTGATGCGTGAGGCCGGTATCCCGGTGGGGGTGCTGTGCTCGCCGATGATTCCGATGATCAACGACAGTGAACTGGAAAGCCTGCTGACCGAAGCTCACGCGGCCGGGGCGCAGAGCGCCGCGTATATGATGCTGCGCTTGCCATTGGAAGTGGCGCCGTTATTCGAGGAGTGGCTGGCGGCGCATTACCCGCAGCGGGCGGCCCATGTGATGAGCCTGGTGCGCCAGGTGCGTGGGGGTGAGGTGTACGACAGCCGCTTTGGTGTGCGCATGCGCGGCGAGGGGCCGTTTGCTGATTTGTTGGCGCAGCGCTTCAGCAAGGCGATCAAGCGGCTGGGACTCAATCGCCGGGAGGGGTTTAACCTGGATTGTTCGGCGTTTTGCCCGCCTGGCAGGCAAATGGCATTGTTGTAGACTGACGAGGAAGAACGCATTGTTTCTGTAGGAATAGTCGCGTTTTGACATCAATGAAACCCACGATCTAGAGCGGTTCATTCAGTTTGAGTTAAGTTTCGACGGTTACCTTGTTCAGCGAGTGACTGATGAGTCGGCGCCTCGGTTTGTGTGGTTTTCCAACTATTTCACAGCCTGGGCGTCGAATAGACCTGAACACTCACCCTGCATTAATCAAGAGGATGAATCATGAGTGACAAGGATAAACAGCCGTTGGCTGCGTCGGCTTCAGCCCCTCAGGTGGCGGAAACCGCCGATGCAGCGCTAAAGCACATCGTTGACGGCTTTTTGCATTTCCATCACGACGTCTTCCCTCAGCAGGAAGAACTCTTCAAGAAACTCGCCACGGCCCAGAGCCCGCGCGCAATGTTCATTACCTGCGCCGACTCACGCATCGTGCCCGAGCTGATTACCCAAAGCTCGCCCGGCGACCTGTTCGTGACCCGTAACGTAGGTAACGTGGTGCCGCCCTACGGCCAGATGAACGGTGGTGTTTCCACCGCCATCGAGTACGCGGTATTGGCCCTGGGCGTGCAGCACATCATTGTGTGCGGGCATTCCGATTGCGGCGCCATGCGCGCAGTGCTCAACCCCCAGAGCCTGGAAAAGATGCCGACGGTAAGGGCCTGGTTGCGCCACGCCGAGGTCGCCAAGTCCATGGTCGAGGACAACTGCGACTGCGCCAATGAAGGCGAAAGCATGAAGGTGCTGACCGAAGAAAACGTCATCGCCCAGTTGCAACATTTGCGCACCCACCCTTCCGTGGCCTCGCGCATGGCCAATGGTCAGTTGTTTATCCATGGTTGGATCTACAACATCGAGACCAGCGAAATTCGCGCATACGACGCAGACCAGGCGGCGTTCCGACCGCTGGGCGGCGACGGGCCAATCCCTTGCGCGACGCCTAAAGCGCGCTTCTAAAACACTTCCCTGCCGGGTAAAGCGGTGGCTGCCATGGATGCAGCCAGGCTTTACCGCTCCCGGCGAATGCCTCGGGAGAGTCATCATGCGTGCTGCTCAATTGAAAGCTGTTTTGCCACGGGAGCTGCTGGCCTCCGTGGTGGTGTTTCTGGTCGCCCTGCCCTTGTGCATGGGCATCGCGATTGCTTCCGGTATGCCCCCGGCCAAAGGGCTGATCACCGGGATTATCGGTGGCCTGGTAGTGGGCTGGTTGGCGGGTTCGCCGCTGCAGGTCAGCGGCCCGGCAGCGGGCCTGGCGGTGTTGGTGTTCGAGTTGGTGCGCCAGCACGGCATGATGATGCTCGGACCGATCCTGCTGCTGGCGGGTTTCCTGCAATTGGTGGCGGGGCGCTTGCGCCTGGGCTGCTGGTTCCGGGTCACGGCCCCGGCCGTGGTGTACGGCATGCTGGCGGGGATCGGCGTGCTGATTGTGCTGTCCCAGGTGCATGTGATGCTCGATGGCGCCCCCAAACCTTCCGGGCTGGATAACCTGGCAGGCTTCCCCGCCGCAGTGGCTGAAGCCATTCCGACCCTCGGCGGTGGCCTTGGCTGGCAGGCCGGTTTACTGGGGCTGTCGACGATGCTGGTGATGTACCTGTGGGACAAATTCCGTCCCCACGCACTGCGGTTTGTGCCGGGTGCCTTGTTGGGCGTGGGCCTGGCAACGGTCACCAGCCTGGTGCTGGCGTTGCAGGTCAAGCGCGTGGAAGTCCCGGAAAACCTCGCTGACGCGATCGACTGGTTGCGCCCCAGTGACCTCCTCAACCTGGCTGATCCACAGCTGTTGATCGCCGCGTTCGCCGTGGCGTTTATTGCCAGCGCGGAAACCCTGCTGTCTGCCGCTGCAGTCGACCGTATGCACAGCGGTCAGCGTTCTGATTTCGACAAGGAATTGTCTGCTCAAGGTGTGGGCAACATGCTCTGCGGCTTGGTGGGCGCCCTGCCGATGACCGGCGTGATCGTGCGCAGCTCGGCCAACGTGCAGGCCGGCGCTACCACGCGGTTGTCGGCGATGTTCCATGGCCTGTGGCTGCTGGGGTTCGTGCTGTTGCTGTCGAGCGTGCTGCAAAGCATTCCGGTGGCGAGCCTGGCGGGTGTGCTGGTGTACACCGGGATCAAGCTGGTGGACGTGAAGGCGTTCCGGGCGTTGGGCCGCTATGGGCGGATGCCGATGTTCACCTATGCCGCGACGGCGCTGGCGATCATCTTTACCGACCTGCTCACCGGTGTGCTGGTGGGCTTCGGGCTGACATTGCTGAAGCTGGCCTTCAAGGCTTCGCGACTGAAAGTCAGCCTGATCGACCTGCCCCAGGACCGTGAGATGGAGTTGCGCTTGACCGGTGCGGCGACCTTTTTGAAAGTCCCGGCGCTGACTCAGGTGCTGTCGACGGTGCCTGCGGGGACCACCTTGCACGTGCCGCTGAGTAACCTGAGTTACATCGACCATTCGTGCCTGGAGTTGCTTGAGGAATGGGGCCGGGCGAATGCGGCCAAGGGCTCGACGCTGGTGATTGAGGCGCGCGGGTTGAAGCGCCGGTTGGAAGGCCGGGTGCGCACGACGGTGGGAATCGGTTCGGCACCTGCCTGAACCCCACAAAACATTGTGGGAGCCGGGCAAGCCCGCTCCCACATTGGATCGTTATCAGGTCGGCAGTTTAAGCCGGCTGATCCAGCGCCAACTCAACGCCCAACTGCCGCGAAAGGCACGGCCAGCGCTTCCACGCGGCTTCCGTTTCCGGGCTTTTCAGCTGGTCGCGATACGCCTCGACCGACTCCAGCGCAAAGCTTTCTTCGTTGAGCATTTCATCCACCGCCAAATGCACCGCTTCATCCAGCTGATTGGCAAACTGCTCGCCGATCAGTTGGTGGGCGATCAAATTGGCCACGGTGGTATCCGCCGGAATCAGCGGTTGGCCGAAATGCTTGATATACAGGTCGTTGACCTCTTCCACCAAACGATGGGCCAGGTAGGCCTCGTCCAGCAGACCGTCGAGGCCTTCATGGCCGGCCAGAATCGCCGGCGGTTGCAGGAAGAAATGCTCGGCGATCTTCAGTACCGGCTTGATCTGGCTTTCGATCCCGGCTTCGCGGGCCACGTCGTTGGCAGCTTCCAGCAAGTCCGGGACGAGCTCGATGTAGGCGGTGACAAAACGGGTCATGACAATGTTGCGATCACCGTCAGCCAGGGAGATGGCCGAATGCAGGTGCGGCAATTGTTTTTCCAGTTGCTGGGCAAGCTGGCCAGTGCTGGCTTCGTGTTGATGGGCACGGGAAATCTGCTCGCGCAATGCGGCGGTGTTCATGAAAGCTCCAGTGAAGCAGGCGTAGGAAAAGGGAGAAGATAAGGTAGCTCGTTTATACGAGCACCTAAGACGCATTTGTCATAATTATTTCATGGTTATGCGCAGGCGTTATATTGAATTGCCATCGCTCGTCGGATAAACGTTTCCGCCCCCGATTTTATTAGCCCCGCCCGTCTGTTTTTGCTCATTTGCCCCTACACATTGCGGGGTTGGTGCGGCTGTCTATACTCGGTTTTGTACGCAATTAGCTGATGACGCCCAACTGCATGAAGCAGGCAAGGCTTGGCGGTTGTAAGCAGTATGGAAGCCGCTCCCTTCGCCGCAGGTGCAAACCGGCGGGATAACAAGAAACATAAAGGGGAACCCGCAATGACGCGACATCCACATGTTTGGATGGGCCTACTGTTGTGGTCAGTATTCGGCCAGGCGCAAGCCGCCTGGACAACGAATATGGCGCCAGGGGCTACTGAAGTCAGTCACGCCGTGTTTGACCTGCACATGACCATTTTCTGGATTTGTGTGGTGATCGGCATTGTCGTGTTTGGCGCGATGTTCTGGTCGATGATCCTGCACCGCCGGTCCACGGGCCAGGTGGCGGCCAAGTTCCACGAGAGCACGACCGTGGAAATCCTCTGGACCGTGGTGCCCCTGCTGATTCTGGTGGCGATGGCCATTCCGGCGACCAAGACCCTGATCAATATCTACGACAGCACTGAGTCGGATATCGATATCCAGGTCACCGGCTACCAGTGGAAGTGGCATTACAAGTACCTGGGTCAGGACGTGGAGTTCTTCAGCAACCTGGCCACGCCCGCCGAGCAAATCCATAACCAGGCCACCAAGGGCGAGCACTATTTGCTCGAAGTCGACCAGCCACTGGTGCTTCCGGTGGGCGCCAAGGTGCGTTTCCTGGTGACGGCCGCTGATGTGATCCACTCCTGGTGGGTGCCGGCCTTTGCAGTCAAACGCGACGCCATCCCTGGTTTCGTCAACGAGGCCTGGACCCGGGTCGAGAAGCCTGGCATCTACCGTGGCCAGTGCGCTGAGCTGTGCGGTAAGGACCATGGGTTCATGCCCATCGTGGTCGAGGTCAAATCCAAGGCCGACTACGACACCTGGCTCGGCGAGCGCAAGGCAGACGCCGCCAAGCTCAAGGAATTGACTTCCAAAGAGTGGACGCTCGAAGAGCTGGTGGCCCGTGGCGACAAGGTCTACCACACCACCTGCGTGGCCTGTCACCAGGCCGAGGGCCAGGGCCTGCCGCCGATGTTCCCGGCACTCAAAGGCTCGCCAATTGCCACCGGCGCCAAAGAAGACCACCTGCACCGCGTGTACTTCGGCAAGCCCGGCACCGCCATGGCGGCATTCGGCAAACAGCTGTCGGAAGTCGATATCGCCGCGGTGGTCACCTACGAGCGCAACGCCTGGGGCAACAACAAAGGCGACATGGTCACGCCCAAAGACGTGCTGGCTCTGAAACAGGCGGAAAGCAAATGACGGCCTCAACTGCGTATGCCCTGAACCGCACAGCCCATTCCTTTGCAGGAGAACGGCCATGAGCACTGTGATCGACCATGGTCATGCCGACCATGCCCACGGCCCCGCCAAAGGCCTGATGCGCTGGGTGCTGACCACCAACCACAAAGACATCGGCACCCTGTATCTGTGGTTCGCCTTCACCATGTTCCTGCTCGGTGGCTCGTTCGCCATGGTGATCCGCGCCGAACTGTTCCAGCCCGGCCTGCAAATCGTGCAACCGGCGTTCTTCAACCAGATGACCACCATGCACGGCCTGATCATGGTGTTCGGTGCGGTCATGCCGGCCTTCGTCGGCCTGGCCAACTGGATGATCCCACTGATGATCGGCGCGCCGGACATGGCCCTGCCGCGCATGAACAACTTCAGCTTCTGGCTGCTGCCGGCGGCGTTCCTGCTGCTGGTCTCGACCCTGTTCACGCCGGGCGGCGGGCCGAATTTCGGCTGGACCTTCTATGCCCCGCTTTCCACCACCTACGCGCCGGAAAGCGTGACGTTCTTCATCTTTGCCATTCACCTGATGGGCATCAGTTCGATCATGGGCGCGATCAACGTGGTCGCTACCATCCTCAACCTGCGCGCACCCGGCATGACCCTGATGAAAATGCCGCTGTTCGTCTGGACCTGGCTGATCACCGCGTTCCTGCTGATTGCAGTGATGCCGGTACTGGCCGGGTGCGTGACCATGATGCTGATGGACATTCACTTCGGCACCAGCTTCTTCAGTGCGGCCGGCGGCGGTGACCCGGTGCTGTTCCAGCACGTATTCTGGTTTTTCGGACACCCCGAGGTGTACATAATGATCCTGCCGGCCTTCGGCGCCGTCAGCTCGATCATCCCGACCTTCTCGCGCAAGCCGCTGTTCGGCTACACCTCAATGGTCTACGCGACCGCGAGCATCGCGTTCCTGTCGTTCATCGTCTGGGCACACCACATGTTTGTGGTCGGCATTCCGCTGGTGGGCGAGTTGTTCTTCATGTACGCCACGCTGCTGATCGCGGTGCCGACCGGTGTGAAGGTATTCAACTGGGTCAGCACGATGTGGCAAGGCTCGCTGACCTTCGAGACGCCGATGCTGTTTGCCGTGGCCTTCGTGATTCTGTTCACCATCGGCGGCTTCTCCGGGCTGATGCTGGCGATCGCCCCGGCGGACTTCCAGTACCACGACACCTACTTTGTGGTGGCGCACTTCCATTACGTACTGGTGCCCGGCGCGATCTTCGGCATCTTCGCCTCGGCCTACTACTGGCTGCCGAAATGGACCGGCCACATGTACGACGAAACCCTCGGCAAGCTGCACTTCTGGCTGTCTTTCGTGGGCATGAACATGGCGTTCTTCCCGATGCACTTCGTGGGGTTGGCCGGCATGCCGCGCCGGGTGCCGGACTACAACCTGCAGTTCGCCGACTTCAACATGGTCTCCTCGATTGGCGCGTTCATGTTCGGCGCTACACAGATCTTTTTCCTGTTCATCGTGATCAAGTGCATCCGTGGCGGCCCGCCGGCGCCGGCCAAGCCGTGGGATGGCGCCGAAGGCCTGGAATGGAGCGTTCCTTCGCCCGCGCCGTATCACACGTTTACGACGCCGCCGGAGGTCAAGTGAACGCTTTGTCGCGCGGTGAACACCGTCAGTGTGGGAGCGGGCTTGCTCGCGAAAGCGGTTTGTCAGTCGCCGCAAAAGTTGTCTGGCCTAGCGCCTTCGCGAGCAAGCCCGCTCCCACATTGACCGCATTCGCCTTGGGTGAGCGCCATGCTTGAATCCGTGCCCATCAAACGCCTGGTCACCCGCCTGCTGATCCTGGTGGTGGCGATGTTCGCCTTCGGCTTCGCCCTGGTGCCGATCTACGACGTGATGTGCAAGGCGTTCGGCATCAATGGCAAGACCGCCGGGCAGTACGAGGGTGAGCAGATGGTCGACCCCACGCGCCAAGTGCGCGTGCAGTTTATGTCCACCAATGCCATCGACATGGTCTGGGAATTCCACTCCAAGGCTGACGAGGTGGTGGTCAACCCCGGTGCGGTCACCGAGATGCTGTTCGTGGCCTACAACCCCACTGATAAACCCATGACCGCCCAGGCCGTACCGAGTATTTCCCCGGCCGAAGCGGCGATGTATTTCCACAAGACCGAATGTTTTTGCTTCACCCAGCAAGTGCTGCAGCCAGGTCAGCGCATTGAAATGCCGGTGCGCTTTATCGTCGATCGCGCCATGCCCAAGGATGTGAAGCATTTGACCCTGGCATACACGCTGTTTGACATCACTGCGCGCCAACCGCCGGTGGCCGTCCATACCGGCGGCTAGCTACTGTTTGCCCCCTCAATCAGGAGAGCGAATACATGTCGTCTCATGTTACGTACTACGTACCAGCGCAAAGCAAATGGCCCATAATTGCCACGTTTGGCATGTTGATCACCGTGTACGGCCTGGGCGTGTGGTTCAACGACCTCAAGGCGGCGCGCCCGGAATCCCACGGGCCGTGGATCTTTTTTGTCGGCGGCCTGTTGCTGGCCTACATGCTGTTCGGTTGGTTCGGTGCGGTGATCAAGGAAAGCCGCGCGGGTTTGTACAGCCCGCAGATGGACCGCTCGTTTCGCTGGGGCATGACCTGGTTCATCTTTTCCGAGGTGATGTTCTTTATCGCGTTCTTCGGCGCGCTGTTTTATGTGCGGCATATGTCCGCGCCGTGGCTGGCGGGTGAGGGCTCCAAGGGCGTCGCGCACATGCTGTGGCCGAACTTCGAATTTGCCTGGCCGTTGCTCAACAACCCTGACCCGAAAATGTACCCGCCGCCCGAAGGCACCATCAGCCCGTGGGGCTTGCCGCTGGTCAATACGATCTTGCTGGTCAGCTCCAGCGTGACCATCACCCTTGCTCACCATGCCTTGCGCAAGGGCCATCGCGGCGCGCTGAAAATCTGGTTGGCGCTGACGGTGCTGCTGGGTTGGGCCTTTTTGGGCTTTCAGGCCGAGGAGTACATGCACGCTTACAAAGAGCTCGGCCTGACCCTCGGCTCGGGCGTGTACGGCGCGACCTTCTTCATGCTCACCGGCTTTCACGGCGCCCACGTGACCATCGGCACCATCATTTTGTTTGTGATGCTGATGCGCATCCTCAAGGGGCACTTCAACGCCGAGCACCAGTTCGGTTTCGAGGCGGCCAGTTGGTACTGGCACTTTGTGGATGTGGTGTGGATCGGCCTGTTTTTCTTCGTTTATGTGCTGTGAGGCGCCTTACCACGGTGCATGAGAAACCAGCTGGCCGCTGAAAAAGCCCCAGGCGATTAACCCCACGGTGATCGCGGCCAGTACGACACGCACGGTCAAGGCAGTGACGAGGCGGTTGGAGTTGCCCTCGTCCTTGACCAGAAAGAACAAGCCACTGAACAGGCTCACGACAGTCGCGATCAGCATCAGGGCAATGGCTGCTTTGAGCATGGTCAGGTTCCATTCGGATGGGCGGGCAATGAAAACAAGTATAGCCAGCGCCATAAAAGACTTTCGCCCAGGGTTCGCACCCACGCTGGTGGTGCTGGTGCTACTGCCGTTGATGGTGGGCCTGGGGTTCTGGCAACTGGCTCGCGGGCATGAAAAACAGTTGCTGGTGGACAGCTATGCCGAACGGCGCGTGGCTGAGCCGATCAGCAGCGTGCAGCTGCAGGGCATGGCGGACCCGGCCTTCCGCCGTGTGCGTCTGCGCGGCCAGTTCGATGCCGAGCACAGCGTGCTGCTCGACAACCGCATGCGCGAAGGCAAGCCGGGTGTTGAACTGTTGCAGCCCTTTCACGACCAGGCCAGCGGCGAATGGCTGTTGCTCAATCGCGGCTGGCTGCCCTGGCCGGACCGGCGCACACCGCCCGTGTTCACCACGCCTGAACAGCCATTGAATCTGGATGCCTGGGTGTACGTCGCGCCCGGCGAAACCTTCCAGCTGCACGCCGACCCAGCCACCACGCAATGGCCGCGCTTGCTGACTGCGCTGCATCCCGCCGCGCTCTGGGCTGAGTTGGGTCGCAGCGGTTTTGCCTTTGAGTTGCGCGCCGAACCCGGCCCCGGCACCTACGACACCACCTGGCCGGTCGTCGCCATGGGCCCGGAAAAACACTTGGGCTACGCCGTGCAGTGGTTCGCCATGTCGTTGGCGCTGCTGGCGCTTTACCTCTACCTCGGATGGCACAACAAAAAGGAGAAACCCCATGGGAGCGGCCATGAATCCACCCAGCACGTCTGAGGCGCCCGACCGACGCAAAGGCCGCTGGCAGCTGATCCTGATCCTGATGATGGTGATCGGCCCGATGGCGCTGGCCACCTTCATGTACAAGTTGCAGTTCTGGGTGCCCGACAGCCGCAGCTACCACGGCGAGATGATCGGCAACGGCCAGACCCGCGCCGACATTGGCGTACAGGCCGACGAGGATCGTTGGCAACTGTTGGTCACCGCACCCACCGCCTGCGCTGCCGAGTGCCAGCAACTGGTGTACCTGGCGCGCCAGCTGCAAATCAGCCTGGGCCGCGATGCCTCCCGCGCCAGCCATGCGCTGGCCAGCGCACAGCCGGTGAGCACCGAGTATGACGCCAAGCTCAACGCCGAGTACCCGCAACTGCAACGCTATCCGTTGGACCTGTCGACCTTCACCAAGGACGCCGCCGTGCCCGGTGATGCGCAACTGTGGATCGTCGACCCCCACGGCAACCTGGTGCTGCGCTACGACGCCAAGGTCAAGGGCAAGGACCTGCTCAACGACCTGCGCCTGCTGCTGAAACTGTCGAACATCGGATAAGGGCATCGTCATGGCCAAACCTGGATTTCGCCTCGCGTTGTTTGCCACGTTATTGGCGCTGATCGTCGTGCTGCTCGGCGCCTACACCCGGCTGACCCATGCCGGCCTCGGTTGCCCGGACTGGCCGGGCTGCTACGGCTTTATCAGCGTGCCGCAAAGCGCAGCCCAACTGGCCCATGCCGAGCTGCATTTTCCCGACACGCCAGTGGAGGCCGACAAAGGGTGGGCCGAGATGACGCATCGGTATTTTGCCGGCACCTTGGGCGTGTTGATCGTGCTGCTGGCGGCGCGCTCGTGGAGCCATCGGCGTGACCCTGGCCAGCCGGTGAAGCTGCCGCTGTTCCTGTTGGCGGTGGTGTTCGCCCAGGCGGCGTTTGGCATGTGGACGGTGACGTTGAAACTGTGGCCGCAAGTGGTGACCGGCCATCTGCTCGGTGGGTTTGCCACCTTGAGCCTGCTGTTTTTGCTGGCGTTGCGCCTGTCCGGCGTGCTGCCGGCGTTGATCGTGCCCAAGCGCCTGCAATATTGGGCGACCGCCGGTTTGGTGCTGGTGATCGGGCAAATTGCGCTGGGCGGCTGGGTCAGTTCCAACTACGCGGCGGTGGCCTGTATCGACCTGCCCACCTGCCATGGCGAGTGGTGGCCGGCAGCCGACTTTGCCAATGGTTTTCACCTCACCCAGCACATCGGCCCCAATTACCTCGGTGGCCAGCTTGATAGCGAGGCGCGCACGGCCATTCACCTCACCCATCGAGCGGGTGCGATGCTGGTCACGCTGGTGCTGTTGGGCCTGGCCTGGCAGTTACGCGCAGTCGGCATGACCCGGCTTGCGGGCCTGTTGCTGATCGCCCTGGCGGCGCAAATCGGCTTGGGCCTGAGCAACGTGTACTTCCATCTGCCGCTGCCGGTTGCGGTCGGCCATAACGCCGGTGGCGCGGCGTTGTTGCTGACGCTGGTGCTGGTCAATTATCACGCGCGCACCAGCCTGGTCCGGGTGCGTAATCAGCTGCCGTTCGGCTGGCGTTTTATCCCACGCAAACACGTATCGGGCCTTATCACCCTTAAAGGAGAGATGCCATGGCGACCTTGATCGGCGCACGTCGCGATCAGGCGATCTGGCGCGATTACCTGGAGCTGACCAAGCCGAAAGTCGTGGTGCTGATGCTCATCACGTCCTTGGTGGGCATGTTCCTCGCGACCCGCGCCGGGGTGCCGTGGACGGTGCTGGTGTTCGGCAACCTGGGCATCGCCCTGTGTGCCGGTGGCGCGGCGGCGGTCAACCATGTGGTGGACCGGCGGATCGATGCGGTGATGGCGCGCACGCATAAACGGCCGATGGCAGAAGGGCGGGTATCGCCGATTGCGGCATTGGCCTTTGCGTTGTTTCTAGCCGTTGCGGGGTTGGCCTTGTTACTGGCGTTCACCAACCCTCTGGCGGCCTGGCTCACGCTGGCCTCGTTGCTCGGCTATGCGGTGATCTACACCGGCTTTCTCAAGCGAGCGACCCCGCAAAACATTGTCATCGGTGGCCTCGCGGGCGCCGCGCCGCCGCTGCTGGGGTGGGTTGCCGTCACCGGGCATGTCAGCGCCGAGCCGCTGCTGCTGGTGTTGATCATCTTCGCCTGGACCCCGCCGCATTTCTGGGCCCTGGCCATTCACCGCAAAGAGGAATACGCCAAGGCCGACATTCCGATGCTGCCGGTTACCCACGGCGAGCACTACACCAAGGTGCATATCCTGCTTTACACCTTCGCCCTACTGGCGGTGAGCTTCATGCCCTATGTGATCCACATGAGCGGCCTGCTGTACCTGGCGTGTGCGCTGGTCTTGGGCGGGCGCTTTCTGCAATGGGCCTGGGTGCTGTACCGTGGCAGCAAGCCGCACGCGGCGATCAACACGTTCAAGTACTCTATCTGGTACTTGCTGCTGCTGTTTATCGCGCTGCTCGTCGACCACTACCTATTGTTGAACCTATGACTCGAACTCAAAAAACCGTCTTCATCCTGGTGGCCATCGTCGCGTTGATCATGGGCCTGACCGTCAACAAAGTACTCAGCGGCAAAGGCCAGGGCGACCCTACCGCGCTGATCGACGCCGGTATCATCCTGCTGCCGCAAAGCCGCCAGTTGCCGCCGGTGACCATGACCAACCAAGACGGCCAACCGGTGGTGGTCAACGCGTTGAAAGGCAAGTGGAGCCTGCTGTTCTTCGGCTACACCTTCTGCCCGGACATCTGCCCGACCACGCTCGCCCAACTGCGCCAGATCAAGAGCGAGCTGCCTAAAGAGGCGGTGGATAAGTTGCAGGTGATCCTGGTCAGCGTTGACCCGAACCGCGACACGCCGACTCAGCTCAAGCAATACCTGGGCTACTTCGACCCGCAATTCGAAGGCCTGACCGGCGCGAATGTGGAGGATGTGCAGAAGGTGTCGAATGCGGTGAGCATTCCGTTTATTCCAGCGGACACCAGCAAGCCCAACTACACCGTCGACCACAGCGGCAACCTGGCGCTGATCGGCCCGGATGGTACGCAGCGCGGGTTTATCCGTGCGCCGTTGAACAACCAGAAGCTGGTGGCACAGTTGCCGGGGTTGTTGCAGCGTAAATAAGCCGGTCACCGACCCAGCCAACAACACAAATCACCTGTGGGAGCTGGCTTGCCTGCGATAGCGATGGGCCTGCTTGCATCCCACTTGCTGACCCACCGCCATCGCAGGCAAGCCAGCTCCCACAGTGGTGTTGTGCAAGGGTTGAACGCAAGTGTGTTGCACTGATCTTTCAGGCAACACAAAACAAATGTGGGAGCGGGCTGGCTCGCGAAGACGGTGGTTCAGTCGACAGATTCGGTGACTGACACTCCGCTTTCGCGAGCAAGCCCGCTCCCACATTGGGTTTTGAGCAAGGGTGAATAGCGAGTCGTCGGACATTTCCTGCACGTTGTGGCGCTGTGCGTGAACTTGTTGGGTGCGGTTGGGGTGGCTAGTCTTTGTGCTGTCGCTGCAAATTCAGTGACAGGGTGTGGAAGCCCTTATATCGTTAGGCGCACAAAGCGCCACCATGTGTCAGGCGCTTTTTCTTGTCTGTGTTTTATGGTGGCTGTGCGCGGGGCGCTTTCGAGTGCGCCGGGTGCCTAACGTCCCGGTCTTCCACACCTGCGTACAGCCGCCACCCATTACGTGGAAGTAGTGCTTGGCGGTCCCTTGATACGTTAGGAGCCAGACTATGCAAACACTTACCCCCGACCCACCCGTCACCCCCGAAGTCTTCACCCGCCACCATCACCAACTGCACGCCGTGCTGATCGACAGCCAACCCTGGTTCAGCGCCGCTGACATCGGCCACTTGATGGGCCTGCACCTCAATCCGGCGTTACTGCGCAAACTCGACCCCGATCAACAGCACACCGTGCCCCTGATCACCCACCGCCAGTGCGCGCCGACCTTGATGGTCAGCGAGTCCGGCGTCTACGCGCTGCTCATCTATCACTACTACCCGGAGAACCGCTGCCTGCGCCAGTGGCTGACCCATGCGGTGGTACCGGCCTTGCGCGGTAAACAGCCGACAGGTGTGTTGGCCTGATCCAGCCAACAACACAAAACAAATGTGGGAGCGGGCTTGCTCGCGAAGACGGTGGTTCAGTCGACAGATTCGGTGACTGACACTCCGCTTTCGCGAGCAAGCCCGCTCCCACATTTTTTGATCTTCGGTGTTGTGAAGATCGGGTTTGATCAGAACGCCGGCAGAATCGCGCCTTTGTACTTCTCTTGGATGAATTTCTTCACTTCCGGGGTGTGCAGGGCTGCAACCAGCTTCTTCACCGCGTCCGAATCCTTGTTGTCGTCGCGTGTCACCAGGATGTTCACGTAAGGCGAGTCGTTGCCTTCGATCACCAGGGCATCCTTGGAAGGGTCCAGCTTGGCTTCCAGAGCGTAGTTGGTGTTGATCAGTGCCAGGTCGACCTGGGTCAGCACGCGCGGCAGGGTGGCGGCTTCCAGTTCGCGGAATTTCAGGCTTTTAGGGTTGCCGGTGATGTCCTTGATGGTCGACAGGATGTTGGTCGGGTCCTTCAGGGTGATCAGGTTGTGCTTGGCCAGCAGCAACAGGGCGCGGCCGCCATTGGTGGCGTCGTTTGGAATCACCACGTTGGCGCCGTCAGGCAGATCTTCAAGTTTTTTGTATTTGCTGGAGTAGGCGCCCAGCGGCTCCAGGTGCACAGCGCCGACGCTCACCAGGTGAGTGCCCTTGGCTTTATTGAACTCGTCCAGGTACGGCTGGTGCTGGAAGAAGTTGGCGTCCAGGCGCTTTTCGGCGACCTGTACGTTCGGCTGTACGTAGTCGGTGAAGACTTTAACCTGCAGATCTACGCCCTCTTTGGCGAGTGCAGGCTTCACGAACTCCAGGATTTCGGCGTGGGGCACCGGCGACGCGGCAACCTTGAGGGTCTCGGCGGCGTGAGCGGAAAACGCGGCAACGGCGGCGAAAGCAACCAGTAGTTTTTTCATCCAACAAGCTCCTTGTTCGGGCATTTGCCGGCTTTTTGGCCGGCAATGGCCGTTATTTTCGAGAAAAGTGCACCACCAGCTTGTCGCCGACGGTTTGCAGAATTTGCACCAGGATCAACAGCATCACCACGGTGACCACCATCACATCGGTCTGGAAGCGCTGGTAACCGAAACGGATCGCCAGGTCGCCCAGGCCACCGGCGCCTACGACACCGGCCATTGCCGTGTAGGAAACCAGTGTAATCGCCGTAACCGTAATCGCCGCGAAAATGCCTGGGCGCGCTTCGGGCAGCAATGCATTGACGATGATCTGGCGTGTGCTCGCGCCCATGGACTGCGTGGCTTCGATGATGCCGCGGTCCACTTCACGCAAGGCGGTTTCCACCAGGCGCGCGAAGAACGGTGTTGCGCCCACGACCAGCGGCGGAATCGCACCGGCGACACCCAGCGAGGTGCCGGTGATCAGTACGGTGAACGGAATCATCACGATCAGCAGGATGATAAACGGCAGCGAGCGCAGGATGTTCACGATCAGCGACAGCAGCGCGTACAGGCCTTTTTGTTCGAACAGTTGGCGCGGGCTGCACAGGAACAGCAGCACGCCCAGCGGCAGGCCGAGCAGTACGGTAAAGAACAGCGAGCCGAACAGCATGGTCATGGTGTCGCCGGTGGCGAGCCAGATTTCCGACCAGTCGATATTGGCGAAGAAACTCAACAGGACTTCCATTAGCGCAGAACCTCCATGTGGACGTCTGCCGCGGTAAAGCGGGCGAAGGCGGCTTCCATGTCCCCACCGGTCACGGCGAGGGTCAGTTGGCCGTAAGGAATATCTTTAATGCGGTCGATACGACCGGCGAGGATGCTGTAGTCCACACCCGTTTCGCGGGCGACGGTGCCCAGCAGCGGCGCGTAGGTCGCTTCGCCCTGGAAAGTCAGGCGCACGATGCGGCCCGGCACATGCGCGAAGTCATCGCGCTGCTCGCTTTCGTCGATCTGATCGGCTTCTTGCACGAAGCGCTTGGTGGTCGGGTGCTTGGGGTGCAGGAACACATCGGCCACCGAGCCTTGCTCGACAATCACGCCGGCGTCCATCACGGCCACTTGGTCGCAGACGCGGCGGATCACGTCCATCTCATGGGTGATCAACACGATGGTCAGCTTCAGCTCGCGGTTGATCTCGGCCAACAGTTGCAACACCGAGGCGGTGGTCTGCGGGTCGAGGGCGCTGGTGGCTTCGTCGCACAGCAGGATCTTCGGCTTGGTCGCCAGGGCGCGGGCGATGCCGACGCGCTGCTTCTGGCCGCCGGACAACTGCGCCGGGTACTTCTTGGCGTGGTCCGACAGGCCGACACGGGCGAGCAATTCAGCCACGCGTACGTCGATTTCCTTGCGCGACAATTCGCCGGCCAGGGTCAGTGGCAGCGCGACGTTGTCGGCAACGGTCTTGGACGCGAGCAGGTTGAAGTGCTGGAAGATCATCCCGACTTGCTGGCGGAAACGGCGCAGGCCATTGGCGTCCAGGGCAGTGACTTCTTCGCCGTCGACGTTGATCTGGCCACCGCTGGGTTGCTCCAGGCGGTTGATTAGACGCAGCAGGGTACTTTTTCCCGCGCCGGAGTGGCCAATCAGGCCGAACACCTGGCCGTTTTCGACACGCAGGCTGGTGGGATGCAGCGCGGGGATTTCCTTACCGGCGACGCGGTAGGTTTTATGGACGTTATGAAACTCGATCACGTAGCGAACCTTGTGGGGCGCATGGAAAAGGGATCAGCGGTTAGCCGGGCGCGCATTTTAGCCTGTCCGTATAGCGTTTCTTAGCATTTATTTCGCATTCAACCAGCGATTTGGCAATAACGCGATCAAAGGTCATAAAAAAGGAACGGTGCAAAACCGCGTCAGTCACTACTTAAGCAACTCGATTTCCCAGGTGCCGTGCCTGGGGTTTTTTGCTCAAACGCGCCGGGGACCGCTCTGGCTACTTTGAATAAGGAGTTTTGTCTGATGAGTACCAAGAAGCCAGCTACCCCGCCGAAGAGTGAGCTCGCGGGCACCGATACCCTGGACCGTGGCAACACCAACGCCAAGTTGCAGGCCCTGGAGGAATTCCGCTCAGATGCAACCGGCCAGGCGCTGCGCACCAACCAAGGCGTCAAGATTGCCGATAACCAGAACACCCTGAAAGTCGGTGCCCGTGGCCCTTCGCTGCTGGAAGACTTCATCATGCGTGAAAAAATCACGCACTTTGACCATGAGCGTATTCCGGAGCGCATCGTGCATGCCCGTGGTACGGGCGCCCATGGTTATTTCCAGACTTACGAGAACCATTCGGCGCTGAGCAAGGCCGGTTTCCTGCGTAACCCCGAGCATAAAACCCCGGTGTTCGTGCGCTTCTCTACGGTGCAGGGCCCGCGTGGGTCGGGCGATACCGTGCGTGACGTGCGCGGTTTTGCCGTGAAGTTTTTCACCGACGAAGGCAACTTCGACTTGGTGGGCAACAACATGCCAGTGTTTTTCATTCAGGACGCGATCAAGTTTCCGGACTTCGTGCACGCGGTAAAACCAGAGCCACATAACGAGATTCCTACCGGCGGCTCGGCCCATGACACGTTCTGGGATTTCGTCTCGCTGCAGCCGGAATCGGCGCACATGGTGCTGTGGGCGATGTCCGACCGTGCCATCCCAAAAAGCCTGCGCGCCATGCAGGGCTTTGGCATCCACACCTTCCGCCTGATCAATACCGAAGGTAAGTCGAGCTTCGTCAAATTCCACTGGCACCCAAAAGTCGGCACCTGCTCCCTGGTGTGGGACGAGGCGCAGAAGCTTGCCGGTAAAGATACCGATTACCACCGTCGTGACCTGTGGGAAGCGATTGAGAGCGGCGACTACCCTGAGTGGGAATTGGGTGTGCAAATCGTGGCCGAAGAAGACGAGCACAAGTTCGACTTCGACCTGCTCGACCCGACCAAAATCATCCCCGAGGAACTGGTGCCGATTACCCCGTTGGGCAAGATGGTGCTTAACCGTAACCCGGACAACTTCTTCGCCGAAGTCGAGCAGGTCGCGTTTTGCCCAGGCCACATCGTGCCGGGTATCGATTTCACCAACGACCCCTTGCTGCAAGGCCGCCTGTTTTCCTACACCGATACCCAGATCAGCCGTCTCGGTGGCCCTAACTTTCATGAGTTGCCGATCAACCGGCCGGTCACGCCGTTCCATAACGGCCAGCGCGACGCCCAGCACCGCACGGTGATCGACAAGGGCCGTGCGGCCTACGAGCCGAACTCGATTGACGGCGGTTGGCCGAAAGAGACGCCACCGGCTGCTCAGGATGGCGGGTTCGAGACCTACTACGAGCGTGTCGATGCCAATAAGGTGCGTGAACGCAGTGAGTCGTTCGGGGACCACTTCTCCCAGGCCACGCTGTTTTTCCACAGCATGAGCCACCACGAGAAAGAGCACATCATCGCGGCCTACAGCTTCGAGTTGGGCAAGGTGGAACGCGAGTTTATCCGCGCCCGTCAGGTCAACGAGATCCTGGCCAATATCGACCTGGAGCTGGCCAAGCGCGTTGCGCAAAACCTCGGCTTGCCGGCGCCGACCAAAGGCACCGTACCGCCGCGTAAGACCTCGCTGAAAGCGTCGCCGGCGTTGAGCCAGGTGAACTTGCTGTCGGGCGATATCAAGACACGCAAAGTCGCGATCCTTGCGGCGAATGGCGTGGACGGTGCGGCGATTGATGCAATCAAGAAGGCGCTGGAAGCCGAAGGGGCGCACGCCAAACTGCTGGGGCCGACGTCGGCACCGGTGAAGACCGCAGATGGCAAGAGCCTGGCGGTGGATGCGTCGATGGAAGGCATGCCGTCGATTGCGTTTGACGCGGTGTTCGTACCGGGTGGCAAGGAGTCGATCAAGGCGTTGAGCGGCGATGGCGTGGCGTTGCACTTCCTGTTGGAGGCGTACAAGCATCTGAAGGCGATCACGGTTGCCAGCGATGCCAAGCCGCTGCTGGATCAGCTCAAGCTTGAGGCGGATGCGGGGTTGATCGTGGGGTCGGATGCCAAAGCGTTCAAGGCATTCTTTGCGGCGATTGCGCAGCACCGGGTCTGGGACCGTGAGCCTAAGGCCAAGGCGATTCCGGCTTAAGCTTTTGGTTGTTTGTTAGACCTCTATCGGGAGCAAGCCCCCTCCCACATTTGGAATGCATTTCAAATGTGGGAGGGGGCTTGCTCCCGATAGCTTTATTGCGCCTTGCGCGGTATCAGCACAATCTGCGCCGGAATCCGTTTCAAGATTTGCCGGTGAATCTTCAGGTCATACCCCGAATCAATTCTCTTCACCCGTTTGGTCAGCAACGTGGCCAACCATGGGTAATCCTGCGTGCGCGGGGCCTGGATGCTCACGTCGCACTGGTAATTCACCACGTCGGTGGCGATCGCATCCAACTGATGGCGAAGTTCTTCGATGTCAGTGAGGTTCAGCGCCACGGTGGTGCTTTGCGCGGCAGGGTCGATGACCTTGGCCGCTGGCTTGGCTTCGGCCGCTTTCAGGGCGGCTTCGGCTTTATCCAGCTCGACTTTGCGGGCGTGGCTGATGGCACTGTTCACGCCGCCGGTGAGCGCCGGGGCCTTGGGCATCAGCGCGCGGGCACGGCTCAGGGCGGTCGCGGCAGCGTTGACGTCACCTTTTTGCAGCACGATCTGGCTGCGCTGCAGGTAGGCTTCGGCCAATTGGCGCTGGTAAGGCTCCAGGGTCGGGTCGTTAGGCGATTGGGCCTGCAAGGCGGCAAGCTCGTCTTCGGCGGTCGCCAGTTCGCTGCTGGCCAGGTTTTGCTCCAGCTGCGCGATTGCCGCAGCGCGTGTGTCCGGTACCTCGGTGGCAGCGGGCGGTGTGCTTTGACAGGCGCCCAGCAGCAGGGAAAATGCGGCAAGGAGCAGATAACGGACGTTGAACGGCTTCATTCCTGCGACTCTCTATTTGCGCAAAAAGCGAGCAAGTCTACACCCCTCGACGGGGCAGGACAAAACTCAGCAGAAAGAGGGCGGCCGCCGTGACTACAATCGACGGCCCGGCCGGCGTGTCCTTGAACCAGGACAGCGCCAGGCCCCCGCACACCGCAAGCATCCCCAGCAGGCTGGCGCCGATCGCCATCTGCTCGGGTGAGCGAGCGTGGCGCTGGGCAGCGGCTGCGGGAATGATCAGCAGCGACGTGATCAACAATACGCCGACAATCTTCATCGCGACAGCGATCACCACTGCGATCAATAGCATCAGGGTCATGCGCAGGGCCGGTACGGGCAAACCTTCCACGGTGGCCAGCTCTTCATGCACGGTGATCGCCAGCAATGGGCGCCACAGCGCTACCAGCAACACCAGCACGGCGGCGCTGCCGCCGAGGATCCAGGCAAGGTCAGTCGGGCTGATCGCCAGCAGGTCGCCGAACAGGTAGGCCATCAGGTCGATGCGCACTTCATGCATGAAGCTCAGCACCACCAGGCCCAGGGACAAGGTGCTCGGCGCGAGGATGCCGAGCAGGGTGTCGGAGGCCAGCGGCTGGCGCTGTTGCAGGGTCACCAGCAGCACCGCCAGCAGCAGGCAGCCCACCGTCACGGCGATGGTCGGGCTCACATCCAGCAAAAAGCCCATGGCCACGCCCAGCAGCGCGGCGTGCGACAACGTGTCGCCAAAATAGGCCATGCGCCGCCAAACCACGAACGAGCCCAATGGGCCCGCCACCAGTGCCAAAGCCAAGCCTGCCAGCAGGGCGTAGAGCAGAAAATCAGCCATGCTTGCAGCTATCTCCATGAACGTGGGTGTGGGATGTAGCGGGGTCGTCGACGACAGCGCCGTGCAGATCGTGGGCGTGGTCGTGATGGTGGTGATAGATCGCCAGGCTTTGGGCGTTTTTGCCGAACAGCTCGACGAACGCCGGGTCGCCACTGACCTGTTCCGGGTGGCCGGAGCAGCAGACGTGGCGGTTGAGGCACACCACTTGGTCAGTGGTGCTCATGACCAGGTGCAGGTCGTGGGAGACCATCAGCACGCCGCAGCCATGCCGGTCGCGCAGGCGGGTGATCAGGCTGTACAGCTCGGCCTGGCCGGCCACGTCGACGCCTTGCACGGGCTCATCGAGCACCAGTAATTGCGGCTCGCGCAACAAGGCGCGGGCCAGCAGGACGCGCTGCATTTCGCCGCCCGAGATGCTTTGCACCGGGCTGTCGATGACCTGTTCGGCGCCGACTTCTTTGAGCGCTTCCTGCGCGCGGGCGCGGTCTACGCCTGGCACCAGGCGCAGGAAGCGCAGCACCGACAATGGCAGTGTTGGGTCGACGTGCAGTTTTTGCGGCATGTAGCCGACGCGTAGCTTGGGCTTGCGCCACACGCTGCCGGTGTCGGGCTTGAGCAGGCCGAGCACGGCGCGAACCAGCGTGGTCTTGCCGGCGCCGTTGGGGCCGATCAGGGTGACGATCTGCCCCGGTTCCACGCTCAGTGCGATGTTATCGAGCACGGCTTGGCCGGCGAACGTGACCCCGACCTGTTCCAGGCGGATTAACGCGTTGCTCATCAAGCCCCCTGGCAGCCCGAGCAAAGCCCGACCACTTCGACCGTTTGCCCTTCAACTTTGAAGCCAACCTCGGCAGAGCTCTTGATGATGGCGTCGCTGATGCTTTTTTGTTCAAGCTCGATGGCCGCGTGGCACTCGCGGCAGATCAGGAACTGGCCCTGATGCGCGTGTTCCGGGTGGTTGCAGCCGACAAAGGCGTTGAGTGAGGCGATGCGGTGCACCAGGCCGTTTTCCAGCAGGAAATCCAGCGCGCGGTACACCGTCGGCGGCGCGGCGCGGCGGCCATCCTGCTCGCTGAGCACGCCAAGAATGTCATAGGCGCCCAGCGGCTTGTGGCTCTGCCACACCAACTCCAGCACGCGGCGACGCAGCGCAGTCAGGCGCAGGCCTTGGCGTGCGCACAGGGTATCGGCCTCCGACAGCGCGGTATGCACGCAGTGAGAGTGGTCGTGGGGACGGCTGGCAAGCGGTGTAATAGGCATGAGCGGCGACAGACATTTGATAGAGACGTTATTATGTTACCCGTTCCTACGCCATTGAGTGGTCATCGTGTCCCGACTTTTTCCCGTTTTTGTCGTATTTGTCACCAGTTTGTTCATCGCCGGGGCTGCTCAAGCCGAGGTCAAGGTGCTGACCAGCATCAAGCCGTTGCAGTTGATCGCCGCGGCGGTGCAGGACGGTGTGGCCATTCCGGAGGTGTTATTGCCGCCCGGCGCTTCGCCGCACAACTATGCCTTGCGCCCATCCGACGTACGGCGTGTGCAGTCGGTGGACCTGTTGTATTGGATCGGCCCGGACATGGAGAGCTTCCTGCCGCGCGTGCTCAAGGGGCGTAGCCTGCCGACCGTGGCGGTACAGGACCTTGCGGGCATGAAGCTGCGCCGTTTCGCCGAAGATAGCCACTCGCATGCCGAGGATGCCGACGAACATGATCACGATCACCGCCCAGGCAGCCTGGACGCGCATTTGTGGCTGTCGACCGTGAACGCTCGCGTCATCGCGGCGCGCATGGCGGCTGACCTCAGCACGGCCGACCCGGCCAATGCCGCGCGCTATCAGAGCAACGTGAAGGCGTTCGATGAGCGTCTGGATGCGTTGGATGCGCGCTTGAAGGCTCGGTTGGCGAGTGTGGGGGACAAGCCTTACTTCGTCTTTCACGAGGCCTTTGATTACTTCGAAGACGCTTACGGGCTCAAGCACACTGGCGTGTTCAGCGTCGCCGCCGAAGTACAGCCAGGCGCCCAGCATGTGGCGGCGATGCGCACGCGGTTGCAGGAAGTGGGCAAGACCTGCGTGTTCAGCGAGCCGCCCTTGCGCCCGCGCCTAGCCGAGACGCTGGTCGCCGGTTTGCCGGTGAAATTGGCGGAGCTGGATGCGTTGGGCGGTTACACGCCGGCTACGGCGCAGGGTTATGAGCAGGTGCTGGAGAAGTTGGGGAATGACCTGGCCGGGTGCCTGGAATCACTTTAACCGCCGCCGCGTAACCCATGTGGGAGCGAGCTTGCCCGCGATGGCGATGTGTCAGTCGACACCGCTATCTCAGGCAAGCCCGCTCCCACATATTTACCGAGCAGGTCTTTAGAGTGCGAACGGCAAGTGCACGTTAACCTGTTGACGCTGCGCGAGCCGGTGCTCGAACTCTGCCGGGTCATGGATCAACACGTCCTGCCCGGCAAACGACTCCGCGGCGATCAGGCGTGACAGCCAGAAGCGCACGCACGCTACGCGCAACATTGTCGGCCACCATTGCGCTTCCTTGGCGGTGAACGGGCGCAGCCCTGCGTAGGCGCCCAGCAGCGCGCGGGCGCGTTGGCCATCGATCACGCCATCGGCGTCCGAGCACCAGTCATTCAGCGCGATCGCCACGTCGTACAGCATCGGGCCTGAGCAGGCGTTGTAGAAGTCGATCAACCCAGTCAGGTGGGTGCCTTCGAACATCGCGTTGTCGCGGAACAAATCAGCGTGAACGTTGGCGCGCGGCAGGGCGAGGATCTCGGCTTTGTGAGCGTCTATTTCGGCCAGTGCATCTTGCAGCAGGCGCTGCTGTGCGTCGTTCAGGTGCGAAATCAGCTGCGCCCCTTCGCGGAGCATCCAATCCAGCCCGCGATCAGTCTTGCGTTCCAGCACCTTCTCGCCTTGAGTCGCCAGGTGAAGGTGGCCGAGCAGGTCGCCGACCTGGGCGCAATGCTGCGCATTGGCGTCCTTGATGTGCTTGCCGGCCAGGCGCGGTTGTAGCAGCGCGGGTTTGCCGGCAAGTTCGCGCAGGGCCACGCCATCGGTAGTCCGCAGGGCGTAAGGCACCGGCAGGTCGGCGTCGTGGAGCACGTCGAGCAGTTCGATGAAGAACGGCATTTCTGCAACGGGGCCGCGCTCAACCAGGGTCAGGACGAACTCGCCCTGTTCCAGGCTGATGAAGAAATTGGTGTTTTCGCTACCGGCGGCAATCCCCTGGAAATCAAGCAGGCGGCCGAGCCCGTAAGGGGCGAGAAAAGTTTCCAGCTCGGGCCGAGCCAGGGGGGTAAACACAGACATGGTTAAAACTGCCAGTACGGGCGCCGCAGTGCGCGGCGCCAATTTAAGTTAAGAAATCATTTCCATTCGAAGATCTTCCATGACGGGATCAGCATATCCGGTTGGTCAGAACGGATGAAATTCGCATCGGTTCCGTCCGCGCGCACCAGGAAATACGGCGGAAAGCCTTTCTGGGTCACCTTGATCGCGTACAGGAAGCCATTTTGGCGGTATTCCTGAATGGTCTTGTCGCCTTCCGTGCGAATGGTGACTTCCGGGTCGCCTGAAGGCGCACTGTCTGCCGCCATGGCCACCATCGGAGTGAGTGCAATCAAGCCGGTCAACAACAAGCGATTTACTGTACGCATGATAACCTTGTCCCTTTGTCGTCATTGGTCCGGCTATTCTAGCGCCTGACCCGCCGAAAAGGTTGATCCTGCTCATGAGCCAAGCCCCCCTCGTCCTGGTGGACGGTTCGTCTTACCTGTACCGCGCCTTTCACGCGCTGCCACCGCTGACTACGTCCAAAGGCCTGCCGACCGGTGCGGTCAAGGGCGTGTTGAACATGCTCAAAAGCCTGCGCAAGCAGTACCCGGACAGCCCGTTCGCGGTCGTTTTCGACGCCAAGGGTGGGACCTTTCGCGATGACATGTACGCTGAATACAAGGCTAACCGCCCCAGCATGCCTGATGACATGCGCCTGCAGATCGAGCCGCTGCACCAAAGCGTGATCGCGCTGGGCTTCCCGCTGCTGTGCGTTGAAGGCGTCGAGGCCGATGACGTGATCGGCACCCTGGCCCGCAGCAGTGCGGCCGCCGACCGGCCGGTGGTGATTTCCACGGGCGACAAGGACATGGCGCAACTGGTCGACGGGCACATTACCTTGGTCAACACCATGACCGGTAGCGCGATGGACATCGAGGGCGTGAAGGAGAAATTCGGTGTCGCTCCCGAGCAGATCATCGATTACCTGGCGTTGATGGGCGATTCCTCCGACAACATCCCGGGCGTTCCGGGCATTGGTCCGAAGACTGCTTCCGGCCTGTTGGTGGGCGTGAACGGCGGCCTCAAAGAGCTTTATGAGCAGTTGGATATTGTGCCGACCCTGCCGATTCGGGGCGCCAAGAACCTGCCGGCCAAGCTGGAAGAGCATAAGGAAATGGCGTTCCTGTCCTATCAGCTGGCGACGATCAAGATTGACGTGCCGCTGGACGTGGGCCTGGATGATTTGCACCTGATCGAACCGGATCGCGAAAAGCTGCTGGAGCTGTACACGCTGCTGGAGTTCAAGAGCTGGTTCGATGAGATTCAGCGCGACGCCAAGCGTGTCGAGTTGAAGGCCTCGGCGCAAGCTGCTCCGGCCACCGAAGAAGCGGTTGAGGTGATTGCCTCCGCGCCCGTGGAGACGTCCTACACCACTGTCCTCGACCAAGCGACATTCGACCGTTGGCTGAAGAAGCTCAATGACGCGAAGTTGTTCGCGTTTGACACGGAAACCACTGGGATTGACGCCCAACAGGCGCAGTTGGTCGGGGTTTCCTTTGCCGTGCAGCCTCACGAAGCGGCCTACATACCGCTGACCCACTCTTATATCGGTGCGCCGCAGCAGCTGGATCGTGACACCGTGTTGCTGGCCCTCAAGCCATTGCTGGAAGACCCGACCAAGCTCAAGGTTGGCCAGCACGCCAAGTTCGACATGAACATCCTGGCCAACTGTGCCATCGGTGGTGACTTTGAACAGGGCATTACCGTGCGCGGTATCGCCTTCGACACCATGCTCGAATCCTATGTGCTGAACTCCACCGCCACCCGGCACGACATGGACAGCCTGGCGAAGAAGTATCTGGACTACGACACCGTCAGCTTCCAGGACATCGCCGGCAAGGGCGCCAAGCAGCTGACGTTCGACCAGATCCCGCTTGAGCAAGCCGGCCCTTACGCGGCCGAAGATGCCGACGTGACGCTGCGTCTGCATCAGGCACTGCACGCACAACTCGCGGCCATCCCGAGCCTGGCCAGTGTGCTGACCGATATCGAAATACCTTTGGTGCCGGTGTTGGCGCGTATTGAGCGCCAGGGTGCGCTGGTGGATAAGGACCTGTTGGGTATCCAGAGCATCGAGCTGGGCAACAAGATGGTGGAGCTGGAACGCCAGGCGTTCGAGATCGCCGGTGAGGCGTTCAACCTGGGCTCGCCCAAGCAGCTCGGAGCCATTCTCTACGAGAAGCTGGGCCTGCCGGTCCTGAAAAAGACCGGCAAGGGGCAGGCGTCCACGGCCGAAGAAGTGCTGGCCAAGTTGGCCGAAGATGACTTCCTGTTGCCCAAGGTGCTGATGCAGTACCGCAGCATGAGCAAATTGAAAAGCACCTACACCGACCGCCTGCCGGAGCAGATCAACCCGCGCACCGGGCGCATTCACACGTCCTATCATCAGGCTGTGGCAGCTACCGGGCGCTTGTCGTCCAGCGACCCGAACCTGCAGAACATCCCGGTGCGCACCGCCGAAGGGCGGCGGATCCGCCAGGCGTTTATCGCGCCCAAGGGCTACAAGCTGCTGGCGGCGGACTATTCGCAGATCGAGCTGCGGATCATGGCGCACTTGTCCAAGGACGAGGGCTTGATGAATGCGTTTCGCAATGACTTGGACGTGCACACCGCTACGGCGGCCGAGGTGTTCAAGGTTGAATTGTCTGAGGTCACGTCCAATCAGCGCCGCAGTGCCAAGGCGATTAACTTTGGCCTGATCTACGGCATGGGCGCGCAGAAGTTGGGCAAAGATATTGGCGTCGATACCAAGACTGCCAAGGCGTACATCGATGTGTACTTCGCGCGCTACCCAGGTGTTCGCGAGTACATGGAGCGCACGCGTGCCCAGGCGGCTGATCAAGGCTATGTAGAAACCTTCTTCGGGCGTCGGCTGTATTTGCCGGATATCAATTCCAATAAGCCTCAGGAACGAGCGGCGGCCGAGCGCACGGCAATCAACGCGCCCATGCAGGGCACGGCGGCAGACATCATCAAGAAAGCCATGGTGTTGGTGGATAACTGGCTGACTGAATCGGGCCTGGATGCCAAGGTCATCCTGCAGGTGCACGATGAACTGGTGCTCGAGGTGCGTGAGGACCTGGTGGCGCAAGTCAGCGAGAAGATCCGCGAGCACATGAGCGCGGCGGCTCAGTTGGACGTGCCACTGGTGGTGGATGTGGGTGTGGGCGATAACTGGGACGAGGCGCACTGATTTTGCGGCTCTGCCACTTGCGAGGGCGGTGGCAGAGTGCTTTAGATCAAAAATCGCCGCCGGCTATTTCCAATAGTTTTTTGAACCTGCCGGAACTTAACCCGTGAATTGCTACTCAGAGTTACTGAATGGGTGGTGAAGCCCTTCAATGCTCCTATGTTGTGTTAAGTGTTGGCAGATATCTGGACCCCGCCCTAGCGGTCCGGAACTTGAACCCCGAACTTCCCCTCCCCATACGAAGTCCGGGGTTTTTTTTGCCCGCAGAAAAGTTATTCCGCGATTTCAGTGCCCTTGTCGGCCAATTCCATCCAGCCTGCCAGCACGGTGTAGGCGTCTTCCAGGCCCATCCGCTTCGGTGCAGAGAACAGCTGGATGGTGATCGCATCACCCCAGCCTTTGCGAATGTCGGACTGCACTTTGAGCAGGGTGTTCTTGGCGGCACCGTAGGTCAGCTTGTCGGCCTTGGTCAGCAGGATGTGCATCGGCATGCCGCTGGCGACAGCCCAATCAAGCATCAGCAGGTCGAAGTCGGTCATTGGATGACGGATGTCCATCATCAGAATCAACCCTTTCAAACTCTCCCGGCCACCCAGGTAAGCCTCCAGGTGACGCTGCCAGTGCAGCTTCAGCGGGATAGGTACTTTTGCATATCCGTAGCCCGGCAGGTCGACCAGACGCCGATCATCGTCTAGCTTGAAGAAATTGAGAAGTTGCGTGCGGCCCGGGGTTTTCGAGGTGCGCGCCAGGCTGGCGTGAGTCAGGGTGTTCAGTGCGCTGGATTTGCCAGCGTTGGAACGACCGGCAAAGGCGACTTCAAAGCCTTCGTCATCGGGGCATTGGTCAACTTTGGCGGCGCTGAGCATGAATGTGGACTGTTGGCACAGACCGAGGATGGGATTCTTGAGTTGCATGAGATTTCCGATGTGGGCGGTGCCGAAAAAGGGTGCGGCAAGCGGTGTCGTTTCCGTTTCAGTAGCGCCAGTATATAATGCCGCAGATTTTGTGTGTGCTTTGTCCCAGCGAAGGATGAAGTTCACGGGAGCGAAAGACCTTCATTGCGCATTAGAACGCAAAACGCTCTCAAACCCTGAAAAGGTCGATGTATGACCCGATGGTTGCTCGCTTTTGGTGTCCTGGTTCCGCTTTACGGCGCTCAGGCTACACAGGATCCGGAGGCGGTGTACAACCGAGTTTGCGTGGCTTGCCATGCCGGCCAACTGCCCAACGCCCCCAAACGGGGTGATCAGGTAGCTTGGGCGCCCAGACTGGCGCAAGGTATGGACACGCTGGTGCAACACGTGACCCAGGGTTTCAAGGCAATGCCGCCGCGTGGTTTGTGCATGGACTGCAGTACTGAGGATTACCAGGCCATCATTGAGTTGATGGTGAGTAAACCCGGTAGATAACTCTTAAACCCTTAGCCGTAGTTGGATTAGCTGATGAACAAACTGATCGTGAGTCTGCTGTTGACCTTGGGCATCACCGGTGTTGCCCATGCTGCAGGCGACGCTACAGCGGGCCAGGCGAAAGCCGCCGTGTGTGGTGCTTGCCACGGACCGGACGGCAATAGCCCGGCGCCAAACTTCCCTAAACTGGCAGGCCAGGGTGAACGTTACCTGACCAAGCAGATGCACGACATCAAGGACGGCAAGCGCACGGTGCTCGAAATGACCGGCTTGCTGACTAATCTCAGCGATCAGGACCTGGCAGACATCGCTGCGTATTTTGCCAGCCAGAGAGGCAGTGTGGGAGCTGCCGATCCAAAGCTGGTGGCTCACGGCGAAGAACTGTTCCGGGGTGGAAACCTGGAAAAAGGCATGCCTTCCTGCCTCGGTTGCCATTCGCCTAACGGCGCCGGCCTTGCTGCTGCCGGTTTCCCGCACCTGAGCGGCCAGCATGCCCAGTACATCACCAAGCAACTGACGGACTTCCGTGAGGGTAATCGCACCAACGATGGCGATACCAAAATTATGCAAAGTATTGCCGGCAAGTTGAGCAACAAGGATATCGAAGCGGTTTCCCAGTATATCCAGGGCCTGCACTGATTCAGGCGGTACGTTAACGCTCGATTAATCCGTCGATGCAAGCATAAAAAGGGTGGCTTAGGCCGCCCTTTTTTGTGGCCGGTGCCGTTACACTAACGAACTCATGCCCGCGCAGACCTGTCACACCTAAAGGTCGCGTGAGGCGACTTTATTTGTCCAGGAGTAAAGCATGCGTAATCTGATCCTCAGCGCCGCTCTCGTCACTGCCAGTCTTTTCGGCATGACCGCACAAGCTGCCGACGTGCCGCTTGAAGCCGGTAAAACCTACGTAGAACTGGCCAACCCGGTCCCCGTTTCGGAGCCTGGCAAGATCGAAGTGGTGGAGCTGTTCTGGTATGGCTGCCCGCATTGCTACGCCTTTGAGCCGACCATCAATCCGTGGGCTGAGAAACTCCCGGCCGACGTGAACTTCAAGCGTATCCCTGCGCTGTTCGGTGGCCCATGGGATGCCCATGGTCAGCTCTTCATCACCCTGGACACCATGGGCGTTGAGCACAAGGTTCATAACGCCGTCTTCAACGCTATCCAAAAAGAAGGCAAGCGTCTGACCAAGCCGGAAGACATGGCTGATTTCGTTGCTACCCAAGGCGTCGACAAAGCCAAGTTCCTCGAAACCTTCAACTCGTTCGCCGTCAAGGGCAAAATGGCTCAATACAAAGAGCTGGCCCAGAAGTATGGCGTGCAAGGCGTACCGACCATGATCGTCAACGGTAAATACCGTTTCGACCTGGGCACGACCGGTGGTCCTGAGCAGACTCTCAATGTTGCCGACCAACTGATCGCCAAAGAGCGCGCAGCCAAGTAAGGGGCCTACCATGCGCCGCTGGGGTACTGAACGTGTGGTTGGCCTGCATGATCCGCAGGTCAACGAACATCATCTGGAGTCCACGGGCCTGCCGGCAGACAGCCGCTTGCGCCTGCTCAGCTTCAATATCCAGGTGGGCATCAGCACCGAGAAGTACCGGCACTACCTCACCCGGGGCTGGCAGCACCTGCTGCCGCACACCGGGCGGGCCGTTAACCTGCAAAAAATCGGCAACCTGCTGAACGACTTCGATTTGGTCGCCCTGCAGGAAGCTGATGGCGGCAGCATGCGCTCTGGCTACATCAACCAAGTGGAACACCTGGCTCAACTCGGCGCGTTCCCCTACTGGTATCAGCAACTCAACCGCAACCTGGGGCGTCTGGCGCAGCACAGCAATGGCGTGCTCAGTCGCTTGAAACCCACCGCCATCGAAGATCACCCCTTGCCAGGTCCCAAGGGGCGTGGGGCGATCCTCGTGCGATTCGGCGAAGGCCCGGAAGCCTTGGTGGTGGTCATGATGCACCTGGCGCTCGGGGGGCGTGCGCGCAACCTGCAGCTTGCCTATGTGCGTGAAATGATTAGCAACTATAAGCACCAGGTACTGATGGGTGACATGAATACCCATGCCAACGACCTGTTGCAGAATTCCCCGTTGCGCGACCTCGGGTTACTGGCGCCGCAAGTCGAAGCCACGTTTCCCAGTTGGCGCCCGCAGCGCTGCCTGGACCATATCCTGCTTAGCCCGACCCTTACGCTCGAAAGCGTGCAGGTGTTGGCGCAGCCCATCTCCGATCACCTGCCGGTCGCGGTAGAGATTCGTCTGCCGGGTTCGCTCACGGCTGATGCATTACCCGCGTTGAGCCCCGGCCCTCGCGGACCCCTTGCATGAGCGACGACGCCCAGCGCTGGAAAGAGAAATACCTGAAAAGTGTCGAGCAGCAAGACAAGCTCGAACGTCGCTGGGCCGCCCGCCTTGACCTGTTACGGCGAGGGCTGGTGCGTAGCACGCTGGCGGCTGAAGGGACCGACCGCGCGGTTGATCAATGCATGAAAGAGATGCGCGACGTGGTGCGTACGGACGACATGGACGCCGCTCTCGCCGCCTTGTTGCCTCGCCTGGAAAAAGCCGTGCTCGACTCGGAGCAGCGCCGCGAAACCCGGGTCGACCAGATCAGCACTGCGCTCACCGCGCTGGTCGTGCAATTGCAGAAGTTGCCACTGCCGCGTGAGGTGGCCCGCCCGTTGAAAACCTTCGCCAAGCAGCTGGACGGCCGGGTCGGGCAGGCGCGTGAGATCCCGCTGTTGCTCAGTGAGCTGAGCAGCCTGCAAGAGCAGGCGTTGAGTAACCTGGAGCCGGATGGCGAAACCACGCGCACTGGGCCGGGCCTGCTGCAACGTCTGTTTGGCGCGAAAGAGGTTTCGAATGAAGTGCCGGTGGCCCAATCGACGCCACTGCCTGTACCGGCGCTGGCTGCGCCGAAACCCGTCCCCGCCGCGCCCAAGCCCGAGCCTCAGGAGCCCGCGCAATCCGAAGAGCTGACACACGCCTTGCGCGCCTTTGCGCCGTTGCCGCAGACCCCGGTCGAGGCACAGCCTGAGCCGATCACGCCGGTGCAAGCTACAGAGGTCGCCGCCGAAACGTTTGTCTTTGAGGCCCCGGCGCCAGCGGCGCCGATCGCTACGCCCACCACTGCGCCTGCCGCGACGTCTGAACCCGAGGCAGAGGAAACCGTTCCCGAGAGCGCCCTCGCTGCGTTTATCGAGGTCCCGCAGGCTGAGGTGGCTACGCCGGATGAAACCGCCATCGGCAGCCTGTCGCTACCTCCTGTGATGGAAAGCCCCGAGCCCGACCCGGATATGCTGCAATCGGACGGCGTTTACGCGCTGCCCGATTCGCCCGAGCCGTCTTATAGTTCGGTCGCCAGCCATATCGAAGGCACCTTGCTCGGCTTGCTGGATGATCTGTCGCTGCCCGAGCGCCACCGGCCCCAAGCCGAAGCCATGCGCGAACGCCTGGCCCACGGCTTGAACTGGTACGAATTGCTGCCGATCCTTGATGACCTTGCAGTGCTGATGCTGGCGATCACCGACAGCGGCCAGCACGAGTTCGAAGCCTACCTCAAGCAGCTCAACGAGCGCCTCGAGGCATTCCAGGGTCATCTGCAGGTGGCCAGTGACGGCCACGCCGACAGCCGTTCGGCCGCGCGGGAACTGGATACACAGATCCGTGAGCAGGTCGACGGCCTGCAAAGCAGTGTGCAGGAAGCGGCTGACCTGGACAGCCTCAAGCAGGTGCTGGAAAGCCATCTTGAAGGCCTGCTCGGCACTATGGATGAACACCAGCAGCAGCGTGACCAGCGCGAGCAGGAGGTAGCGGCGCGGCTGAAGGGCTTGGCTGAACGTGTCGCAAACATGGAAAAGGAAGCCCAGGGTTACCGCGAGCATTTGGAGGTACAACGCCAGAAGGCCTTGATCGACCCGCTCACCGGCCTGCCCAATCGTGCGGCGTGGAGTGAGCGTCTGGATCATGAAGTGAATACCTGGCACCAGCGCGGCAATAGCTTGTCCCTGGCCATGCTGGATCTGGACCACTTCAAGCGGATCAACGATGGCTACGGTCACCTGGCCGGTGACAAGGTGCTGAAAATCATCGCCAACGTGTTGCGCAAATACCTGCGCCCCAACGACTTTATCGCGCGCTTTGGCGGTGAGGAGTTTGTGTTGCTGATGCCTGACTCCGCCTTGGAGGAGGCCTTGGCCGTGGGTGAAGGGCTGCGTGCAGCGATTGAAGCGTGCCCGTTCCACTTCAAGGGCGAGCCGGTGACGATCACGATGTCCATGGGCCTGGCGCAGTTTCAGCCAGGTGAGCGCAGTGACTTGGCGCTCAAGCGCGCCGATGAGGCGTTATACCGGGCCAAGGCTGCCGGGCGTAACCGGGTACAGGCGGCCTGAAAAATGTTCCATTTTGTTTAAAAGCCCGGATTTGACCGCCGAGCCTCAAACGTTACGTTACACTATTGCATTATCGTCTTCAGTGTAATGCCTTTGCCATGAAATCCTTGTACGTCGCTTTTGTGTTTTTGCTCCTCGCCGGCTGCGCCAGCGGCCCGCGCCTGGACACCAATCACCCTTCGATGAACCACGATAACCGCGTGCAGTTCGTCATTGTTCATTACACCTCTACCGGCCTTGAACGCTCCCTGGCGCTGTTGACGCACGGCCAGGTCAGCAGCCATTACCTGATCGGCGACGACGCTTCAGGCACCATCTTCAAACTGGTGGATGAGAGCCAGCGTGCCTGGCACGCCGGGGAAAGCGAGTGGATGGGCCGCACCTGGCTCAACTCCAGCTCCATTGGCATCGAGATCGTCAACCCAGGGTATCGCGACACGCCAACGGGCCGTGTGTGGTACCCATACTCCGAAGCACAGGTGCAGTCGCTGGTGGTGTTGCTCAAGGACATCAGCAAGCGCAATGGCATCAACCCCCGGAATATCATCGGTCACAGCGACATCGCGCCGCTGCGCAAGCTCGATCCGGGCCCCCTGTTCCCGTGGAAGCGTTTAGCCGCTGAAGGTTTGGGGATGTGGCCGGATGCACAGGCAGTCGCCCGATTCCAGCAGCAATACAGCGCTGCCCTGCCGAGTATTACCTGGTTCCAGGAAGAGCTGGCACGACTCGGCTACCAAACGCCGCAGACGGGTGAGCTGGATGTAGCCACACGGCATGTGATCGCGGCCTTCCAGATGCACTTCCGTCCATCACTGTTCGATGGCACGCCGGATGCCGAAAGTGCTGCGATCCTGCGCGCGTTGAACCGCAGCTAAGCGTGTATCGCAAGGGTTGGCTTGCGAAAGCGGAATGTCCGGCGGCAGCAATGTTGGCTTTGAAAGCGCCTTCGCGAGCAAACCCGCTCTCGGGTTTTCACCTGTGCGTCGGTAGTTTGATGGGGGGGCTTTCAGGTCCTTGTCGCTGTGACAAGGCAACCCGAGCAGTCAGATTACAGCGGCAGCGCCATGTAGAACTGCGTGCCTTGCCCCGGCCGCGAATACACGCCCATGCGGCCGCCGTGCAATTGCACGATCTCTTTGCAAAGAGCCAACCCCAGGCCGGCGCCGCCTTTCTTGCGGCCCACCTGGACGAAGGGTTCGAAGATCCGCCCTTGTTGGCCGTAAGCAATACCTTCGCCGTTATCTTCGACGCTGATAATTACCCGCTCGCCATGACGGCGTGCCTGGAGACGAATCTGGCCGCCTTGCGCGGTGTGCCGCAACGCGTTGCCTAATAGGTTATCGAGCACGCGCTCCAACTGCGCCTGGTCGGCATACAGCCTGGGCAACTCTGCTTGGGCCTCCACCAATAACTCGATGTTCTGTGCATTCGCTGGCTCAGTGAATCGGGCCCGTGCGTGCTCCAGCAGGTCGGTGACATTACACGGCCCGAGCGTGAGCTTTTGCAGGCCATTCTGGTAGCGTGAAAAGTTGAGCAGGTCATTGATCAGCTGCATCAAGCGCTGCATTTCTTCATTGACCGTATCCAGCAGGTCCGCTTCACGCGAGTCCGCAGGGAACTTTGCCCGCTCACGGAACAGCCCGAAGGCCATGTGCATGCCGGTCACCGGTGTGCGTAACTCGTGGGAAGCGCGCAACACAAATTCGCTACGCACCCGTTCGAAAGCGCGTTGTTCTGTGACGTCATGCAGCACCATCACCGCGCCCAGAATATGCCCTTGGGTATGGCTGACGGGCGTCAGGCTGTAGGTCAGCAGGCGTAATTCGCCTTCGACTTCCACTTCCAGGTCTTCCGGCGCGCGCTCCAGGTTGCCGCCACGCAGTACCAACTGAAGTTGTTCATCCATTTCCGGGCGGCCCAGTGCTTCGCCCAGGCCCTGGCCTAAACGCGCCTCGTCCCAGCCCAGTTGGCGCTGCGCCACTGGGTTGAGGTGTTCCAGGCGGCCCTGGCGGTCGATCATCAGCAAGCCATCGTCGATGCTGTCGAGCACCGCTTGCAGGCGCTGCTGGCCGGCCAGCAATTCGTCGACATTGGTCGCCTGATGCTGGCGCAGCGCTTCGGCCATGATGCCAAAGCGACGCGTCAGTTGATTCATTTCCGCTGCCGACGAGAGGGGCAGCGTCACTTCGAAATCACCCTGCCCGATCTTGTCAGCGGCTTTGGCCAAGGCTTCGATCGGCCCGCCAAACCGCCGTGCGATGCCGTGTGCAGTGACGAAGCCGATGATCAGTACCGCGAGGCCAACCAACCCTAAAAGGCCGGCAATCAGCAATGCTCGGTCTCGCGATTTGTATTCGCTGGTGTTGATATTCTCCAGCGCTTGTTTGTGTTCGGCGATCAGGCCATTGCGCAATGCATTGAAGGTTTCGGTCAGTTTCTGGTTTTTATTGTTCGCCAGCGAGCTTTGCTGGGCCTCGTCAAACGCCTTGAGGAAGTTCAGGTAGTCGGCACGTGCCTGGGCGAAGCCGCTGAGTCTGCCGTCTTGCTGTTCGTGGGCGATACCTTGATCCAGCAGGGCGAAATATTGCTCTTTGGAGGTTTGCAGGGCTGCGGGGTCCGGTCGATCCTCCAGCATCAGGATCAACTGATCGCCCAAGCTCTGGCGCAGCTTGAGGCCCAGGTCCAGGGTGATGAAGTTGCTGCGAATCAGCGACTCCTGGCTCTTGGCCATTTGCATGACGCTGACCAGTCCCAGAATCAGTCCCAGCAGGGCGACGGTAATCAGCGCTGAGATACTCAGGAATAACCGAGTGCGCAGTTTCATCGCAAGCTTCATAAAGTACAGCTCATAAATTGTACTGTTTGCGTTTGCGATAAAGGGTCGATGCGTCGATGCCGAGGGTGCGTGCCGCTTGATCCAACGTGTCGCTGGTGGCGAGTACTGCACCGATATGCGCTTTCTCCAGCTCATCCAGGCTCAGTGCTGCGCCGATGCGCGGGGCATTGTTGGTCGGTTGTTCGGCCATCCCGAGGTGGCTGATTTCAACCTTTTCCTGTGGGCAGATGATGCTGGCGCGTTCCACCACGTTCCGCAGTTCGCGGATATTGCCTGGCCATCGGTAGTTGAGCAGCGCTTCACGCGCGCTGTCGCTGAAACCGCGTGCCGGTCGGGCGTATTCCTTGACGAAGCGTGCCAGGAAGCGGTCGGCAAGGGTCAGGATGTCCTCACTGCGTTCACGCAGCGGCGGCAGGTGCAAGGTGATGACATTGAGGCGGTAGAGCAAGTCTTCCCGGAAGCGGCCGTCGCGCACCATGTCTTCCAAGTTCAGGTTGGTGGCCGCCAGGATGCGCACATCGGCGCGCCGGGTGACCGGGTCGCCTACGCGCTCATATTCCTTGTCTTGGATAAAACGCAGCAATTTGGGTTGCAAAGTGAGGGGGAAGTCGCCGATTTCGTCGAGAAACAGCGTGCCACCGTCGGCCTGGTTGACGCGGCCCAATGTGCTCTCACTGGCACCGGTAAACGCGCCGCGGCTGTGGCCGAACAATTCGCTTTCCATCAGTTCCGCGGTCAGTGACGGGCAGTTGATGGTCACGCAGGATTTTTTCGAACGTTTGCTCCAGCCGTGAATGGCCCGCGCCAACTCGCCTTTACCGGTGCCGGACTCGCCCAGAATCAGGATATTGGCGTCAGTCCCGGCAACTTGGCGTGCGGTTTCCAGTACCACCATCATCGCCGGGCTGTGGGAGTCGAGCCCGTCCTTGGGCTGGCGTACTTCGCCTTCCAGCGCTTCCAGGCGGGCGGACAGTTGGCGCACTTCCAACTGCTTGGCGGTGGCCAGCCGTAATTGGTCAGGGCTGCACGGTTTGACCAGGTAGTCGGCGGCGCCGGCCTGGATCGCATCGACTGCGGTGTCTACGGCGGAATGCGCGGTAACAATGACCACGCGCATCCACGGCGCCTGGATACGCATCTGCGCCAATACATCCAGGCCGTTATCTTCGCCCAGGCGCAAATCCAGGAAGCACAGGTCAAACACCTGGCGTTGCATCAGGGCATCGGCTTGGGCGGCGCTGTTGGCGGTCGCTACGTTGTAGCCTTCATCTTCCAGGCAGTAGCGGAAGGTGCGAAGGATCGCGGATTCGTCATCCACTAAAAGAATGCGGCCTTGAAGTTCCTTGGCTGATTCCATCTGTCCCGCGCTCCTTAACGATAAATGATGCTGATTAGTCCCGGAATAATCGGGCAAGTTGCATGGTTTATTCTGATTGATAAACGGCGTCCGCGCGCAGGTATCTTCACGCTCTCCTACAAACACGCCGTTTGATAGCGTTTTCATCCCTTCTTGCCACTTCGGCAACTCAACTGCTGCTTTCGATCCGTTGATCCGACCATTGGCCGTCGTGCATTTCGCACGGCCTGGACAGAGGCATCGTGCAGGATGCTGGCCTCTATAACCGTCGCGCATTCATAACATGCTGATTTTATTGGGATTTATTTTGTAAAAAATCTGGCATGCACCCTGCAATACCTCTCCTGACAGCGTCATGAACGAATAACCAGAATGCGGGAGAAATGCAGCATGACTCGCCAAAGCCTCAGCAGCCAATTGCGTGTATCGCCAGTGCGTTTGCAGCAAGGTCTGTTCGCCAGCCTGGCCTTGATGGTCACGTTGATCGCCGGCCAGCAGTTGCAGCATTGGCAACAGAGTCAGCAACAAACCCCGCAGTTTGAACGCCCGCTCATGACCCAGACCCATTTCCGTTCCGTTGGCAGCGCTCCCGCCGACGTAACCGCCCCGCAATTGAGAGTGGCTGACCAGGATTCCACCCTGGGTGAATTGCCAACTCAGGAGCGTTGGGTGTTCTAGGCAACAAAACGTCGCTGAGTTGAGCGGCTGCACCGCACTACCGCTGTTACCCCTATAAAAGCGTAAGGAGAATCACCATGTTGAGTTGGGCAATCACATTTCTGATCATCGCCATTGTGGCTGCAGTCCTGGGCTTCGGCGGCATCGCGGGCACTGCCACGGGTATCGCAAAAATTCTGTTTGTGGTCTTCCTGGTGATGTTCATCGCTTCGTTCTTCTTTGGTCGTCGCGGCCGAGGCTGAAAATGACCACTTTGTCTCTCAAAGCGCTAGCTGCCGCCCTGCTCTTGGGCGGTAGCGGCCTGGTAATGGCCGCCAATGACGGTCAGACCCGGGCCAACGAACTGCTCAGCTCCGATCCACAGTTTCGTGAGACCTGGCAAGGCGTTGTGAAGAAAGAAGAGCGGCTGCCGGAATGGGTGATGAACCTCTCCGGTACGGCCGAACAAATGAATGCCGTGGAAGAAGATGGCGACAAGTACTTGGTCGGGCCGCTCTGCGAGACAGCAGACACGTGCCTGAACAAGCGTCTGGTCGTTGCCTTCAGCTACAGCAAGAAACATGCCTACGCCATGTTGGTACAGGTCCCGGCAGGTCTGCCGGCAGACAAGTCACCGACGCGGCACGCTGACTACCGTTTCCTCGGTAAGCCGGACGAAGGCATGCAGAAGCTGCTGATGGAGCAGCTCAAGAAAGATCCGAATTGGTACTAGGTTCCGTCTGACGCATCTGCCGTCTACGGAGCCGGCGTCCATGGAAAGAGGCCACTTTGCTTCCTTCCACTTGCACCGCTCGCCAAAGGCGGTGCTTGACCAGGGGGCCGGGTTGCTCTGATCAATCGAGATCGGCGTGACCTACGGGTACAGGGAGTGCCTGCGCAAGGGCCGGGTCAGGTGAAAAGCTGCGACGCAAGTTCACAAGTCCTCAAGCTTGCTGAACTTGCGGCGGGCTTATGACTCTCATTGCCCATCTTGTATGTCGTCTATAGCCGTTATTTTCTTTTGTGCTTCCGCTCAACCATTACTTGGTGTGTCGGAGCGACCTTCTATCTAGAAAATTTTCCGCACGCTATAGGACTTCTCCGACGCCAAGCTCATCAAATCCCAGGCATTTCTGCCAGTGACCTGAGGTCGTCCAACATCTCTGAGCGAGCCTGTATTGGCCGGTTAACGGCATATTCACCTGCTGAATTGGCGTATTTGAACTGACCGTTCGGACAGTTATTTTCATAAAAAGCCATGCCGATTCGGCATAGGGTAGGCGTTTACGGCATTAGACGTCGCTCCCTTGCATGGGAATAGTTGCGCCTTTTTTCGCCTGCCAGTAAGCCATTTCGGCCACGCTGCGGTGACCTTCTACGGAGGCAGATGCACACACTTTTTCGCTTCCGAGCGTTCCAGATGGCGCATCCGCCTTAAGTCCACTTGAAGTAAGGGTAATGACATGAAGAAGGCAAAGCTAAGCCTCGCCTGGCAGATCCTCATCGGTTTGGTATTGGGGATCGCAATCGGTGCAGTGCTCAACCATTTCAGTGCTGAAAAAGCCTGGTGGATCAGCAATGTGTTGCAGCCAGCGGGCGATATCTTTATCCGTCTGATCAAGATGATCGTGATCCCGATTGTGATTTCCTCGTTGATCGTGGGCATCGCCGGTGTGGGGGACGCGAAGAAGCTCGGCCGAATCGGTGTCAAAACCATCCTTTACTTCGAAGTGGTCACCACCATCGCCATTGTGGTCGGCCTGCTGCTTGCCAACCTGTTCCACCCGGGCGCTGGCATCGATATGAGTACCCTGGGTACCGTCGACATCTCCAAATACACCGCCACCGCCGCCGAAGTGCAGCATGAGCATGCGTTCATCGAGACGATCCTCAACCTGATCCCGTCGAACATTTTCGCGGCGGTCGCACGCGGCGATATGTTGCCGATCATCTTCTTCTCGGTGCTGTTCGGCCTGGGCTTGTCGAGCCTCAAGCCTGAGCTGCGCGAGCCGCTGGTGACCATGTTCCAGGGCGTGTCGGAGAGCATGTTCAAAGTCACCCACATGATCATGAAGTACGCCCCTATCGGTGTCTTTGCCCTGATCGCGGTGACCGTTGCCAATTTCGGCTTCGCTTCCTTGCTGCCGCTGGCCAAGCTGGTGATCCTGGTTTACGTGGCCATCCTGTTCTTCGCCTTTGCGGTACTGGGCCTGATCGCACGCCTGTTTGGCTTCTCGATCCTCAAGTTGATGCGTATCTTCAAGGACGAATTGGTACTGGCCTACTCGACCGCCAGCTCGGAAACCGTGCTGCCTCGGGTGATCGAGAAGATGGAGGCGTACGGTGCGCCAAAGGCCATCTGCAGCTTCGTGGTGCCGACCGGCTACTCGTTTAACCTCGACGGTTCGACCCTGTACCAGAGCATTGCTGCAATCTTTATCGCCCAGCTGTATGGCATCGACCTGTCGATCGGCCAGCAACTGATGCTGGTGCTGACCCTGATGGTCACCTCCAAAGGTATCGCCGGCGTGCCGGGCGTGTCCTTCGTGGTGCTGCTGGCCACATTGGGCAGCGTGGGCATTCCGCTGGAAGGCTTGGCGTTCATCGCCGGTGTCGACCGTGTGATGGACATGGCACGTACCGCACTGAACGTGATCGGCAATGCCTTGGCCGTACTCGTCATCTCCCGTTGGGAAGGCATGTACGACGACGCCAAGGGCGAGCGCTACTGGAATTCCCTGCCGCACTGGCGCAGTAAAGAAGCGCTGCCGGCCGGCGAGGCCAGCCGCGGCTGATGCGCGAGTGATGTGAAACAAACCCCGGGAAATCCGGGGTTTGTCGTTTCTGCCAGCCCCGTTATCATTCGCTCCATCTTTCGGGGGATTCAACTGATGCTCAATGGCCTGTGGCTTGGCTTCTTTGTCGTGGCAATGGTGTCAGCACTGGTGCAGTGGCTGGTTGGCGGTAATGCCGGGATTTTTGCGGCGATGGTCGAAAGTATTTTCGCCATGGCCAAATTGTCAGTGGAAGTGATGGTGCTGCTGTTCGGCACCCTGACCTTATGGCTGGGCTTTTTACGCATCGCCGAAAAGGCCGGGATCGTCGATTGGCTGGCCAAGGCGCTCGGGCCGCTGTTTCGCCGGCTGATGCCGGAAGTGCCCGCCGGCCATCCCGCTATCGGCTTGATCACCCTCAACTTCGCCGCCAACGGTCTGGGCCTGGACAACGCCGCGACGCCTATCGGCCTGAAAGCCATGAAGGCGTTGCAGGAACTCAACCCCATCCCGAACGTTGCGAGCAACGCGCAGATTCTGTTCCTGGTGCTTAACGCCTCTTCGCTGACGCTGTTGCCGGTGACGATCTTCATGTACCGCGCCCAGCAAGGTGCCGCGGACCCGACGTTGGTGTTCCTGCCGATCCTGCTGGCGACCAGTGCCTCGACCCTGGTCGGCCTGCTCTCGGTGGCCGTGATGCAACGCTTGCGCCTGTGGGACCCGGTGGTGCTGGCCTACCTGATTCCCGGTGCACTGGTGTTGGGCGGTTTTATGGCGCTGCTGGCGACCCTGTCCGCCACGGCCCTGGCCGGCCTTTCTTCGATACTCGGTAACCTCACGCTGTTTGGGTTGATCATGCTGTTCCTGGTGATCGGCGCGCTGCGCAAGGTGAAGGTTTATGAGGCATTTGTCGAAGGTGCCAAAGAGGGCTTCGACGTTGCCAAGAACCTGCTGCCGTACCTGGTGGCGATGCTGTGTGCCGTGGGTGTGTTGCGCGCCTCCGGGGCGTTGGACTTCGGCCTGGAGGGCATTCGCCATGTGGTGGCCTGGAGCGGCATGGACACGCGTTTTGTCGACGCGCTGCCGACGGCGATGGTCAAGCCGTTTTCCGGCAGTGCCGCACGCGCGCTGTTGATCGAGACCATGCAAACCAAGGGCGTAGACAGCTTCCCTGCGCTGGTGGCAGCAACCATTCAGGGCAGCACGGAAACCACCTTTTATGTGTTGGCGGTGTACTTCGGTTCGGTAGGAATACAGCGGGCGCGGCATGCGGTAGGGTGTGCGTTGCTGGCGGAGTTTGCCGGCGTCGTGGCGGCGATTGCGGTGTGCTACTGGTTCTTTGGTTAAGGCTTGAATAGCTATCGCGAGCAAGCCCGCTTCCAATTTTGAACGATGAATACATTCAAAATGTGGGAACGGGCTTGCTCGCGAAGAGGCCGTCAGCGTTTCTCAACGGCATTGCCCTGCTGCACCACCCAATCCACCACCTGCTTATTCAGCTGATCCCCGGCCTGCCCAAACGCGGCGACCACCGCCGGCACCTTGGTATCGCCCGCAGCCTGCCTCACCTCAAACCGACGGCTGGCAATAATCCGCTGATCACTTGCGCGCACCAACCGTGCGTCAAGTCGAATCACCACGTCCACCTGATTGCCCCGGTATTCACTCTGGAAAGCCTGCAACTGGCCGCCCAGCTCATAGTCGGCCTGCAGGTTGGTCTCGTCGGTGCTCAGTAGCGTTACCCGCCCATCGCGCTGGAAACCGTCCATGAACCGATTGCGCAGCAGCACCGGGCTCGGGTCGCTCCAGCGTGAGTTCGCGTAGCTGCTGATCAGGTCGCCGTTGGGCACCACGGCAATGCGCGGGCTGTCGAGAAACTCGCTGCTCTGGGGCTTTGACACACGCAGTGACCAACTGACCGGCGTGCCTTGGGTGCTGGTGTGTGCTGAAGCCAGGCGGTAGACATCCGACGGGTCCGGCTTGGGCAAGATCGAGCACGCGCTGATCAGGGCCAGGGCCAGAGGGGCGATCATTTGGTAAGCACGCTTCATGGCGTGAACTCCTTGTTCTTGTCGCTGCCCAGCAGGTAACCACTGGGGTTGGCTTCGAGGCGGCGGGAGATGGCGCGCAGCGAACCCAAGGTTTCGCGCAGTTCGCGCACGGCGGGCGCCAATTCGTTGAGGCCCTGCATGCCGCTGTTCACCGAGTCCTTGTTGTTGGTCAGCAAGGTGTTGATGGTCGCGGTGCTTTGCTCCAGGGATTTCATTGCCTGTTCGGCGCTGCCGAAGGCCTGTTTGCCTTGCTCGTTGAGCAGGCCGTTGGCATTGCGCATCAGCACAGTGGTTTGCTCCAGTGCCGCAGTCGCCTGTTTGCTGACTTGCATCAGCTGCTGCATCACCACCTTGATATCGCCGCGCTGTTCGGCGATGGCGCCGGTGGTCTGCTGCAGGTTGTCCAGCGTATTGCTCAGGCGCTCGACGTTCTCCCGGGAGAACATGTGGTTGGCGTTGTGCAGCAGCAGGTTGATGCTGGTCATCAGGTCGTTGCTGTTATTGAGCAGGCGTGCGATCGGCGATGGTGACGCGATGATTTCCGGCAGGTTGCCGTCCTTGCCCTTGAGTTCAGGACTTTGCGGGGTACCGCCGCTGAGCTGGATGATCGAAGTGCCGGTAATACCGGTCAGTGCCAGTTTGGCCTGGGTGTCTTCCTTGATCGGCGTTTGCCCGGCCAGGCGGATACGTGCGAGCACACGGCGCGGGTCTTTCGGGTCCAGGCGCAGGCTGGTGACATCGCCTACCTTGATCCCGCTGTATTGCACCGAGCTGCCCTGGGACAGGCCGCTGACCGCCTCGTTGAACACCACCTCGTATTCCTGGAAGGCGCTGTCCACGCTGGACTTGGCCAGCCACAGGCCGAACAGCATGGCGCCAACCACTACGATCACGCTGAACAGACCGATCATCACATGATGGGCTCGGGTTTCCATGTCATACCTCGTTGAACGATTGAGCGGCAGTCAATGCCGCGCGGCCTCGGGGGCCGTGGAAATACTCGTGAATCCACGCGTCGTCCGTTTCCGAGACAACATCGATGGCGCCGGCCACCAGCACTTTCTTCTGCGCCAGCACGGCGACGCGGTCGGTGATGGTGTACAGCGTGTCGAGGTCGTGGGTGACCAGGAACACGCTCAGGCCCAGCGCATCACGCAGGGTCAGGATCAGTTGGTCGAACTGCGCCGCGCCAATCGGATCGAGGCCGGCGGTGGGTTCATCGAGGAACAGGATGTCCGGGTCCAACGCCAAGGCGCGTGCCAATGCCGCGCGCTTGATCATGCCGCCGGAGAGTGACGCCGGGTACTTGTCGGCAGCCGAAAGAGGCAGCCCGGCCAACGCCAGTTTGACCGCGGCCAGGTGCTCGGCGTCGGCACGGCTGAGGCCCGCGTGCTCAATCAATGGCAGGGCGACGTTTTCGGTCACAGTCAGTGAAGAAAACAGCGCGCCCTTCTGAAACAGCACGCCAAAGCGCCGTTCCACCAGCGAGCGTTCATGTTCCGGCAGGCTCGGCAGGTTCTTGCCGAACACCCGCACGTCGCCTTCGCTGGGGCGGCGCAAGCCGACGATGCTGCGCAACAGCACGGACTTGCCGCTGCCGGAGCCGCCGACCACTGCGAGGATCTCGCCTTTATACAAATCCAGATCGAGGTTCTCGTGCACGCTCTGGCTGCCAAAGCGGTTGCACAGGCCGCGCACTTCGATCACCGCCTCGGAGGGCGCACGGCGTAGACGACTCACCAGCCCATCTCCATGAAGAACAGCGCGGCGACCGCATCCAGCACAATGACCACAAAGATCGATTGCACCACGCTGGAGGTGGTGTGGGCGCCGACCGACTCGGCACTGCCGCTGACTTTGAAGCCTTCGAGGCAGCCGATCGCCGCGATCAGGAAGGCGAAGAAGGGGGCTTTCACCATGCCGACCAGGAAATGCTGTACGCCGATGTCCGATTGCAACAGCGAGAGAAACATTGCCGGCGAAATATCCAGCGTGACGGCGCACACCACGCCGCCGCCGATAATCCCCGAGAGCATTGCCAGGAAGGTCAGCATCGGCAGCGACACCAGCAGCGCCATTACGCGCGGCAGAACCAGCAACTCCATCGGGTCCAGGCCCAGGGTACGGATGGCGTCGATTTCTTCGTTGGCTTTCATTGAGCCGATTTGCGCTGTAAAGGCGCTGGCGGTGCGCCCGGCGATCAGGATGGCGGTGAGCAATACACCAAATTCACGCAGGAAAGAGAACGCCACCAAGTCCACGGTGAAAATGGTCGCGCCGAAACTCTTGAGCACCGTGGCGCCGAGAAACGCGACGACCGCGCCAACCAGAAACGTCAGCAGTGCCACGATGGGCGCGGCGTCGAGGCCGGTTTGTTCGATATGCGCGACCATGGGCGTGATACGCCAGCGCTTGGGGCGGAAAATGCTGCGGGCGAAGGTTTCGAGGATCACCCCGATAAAGCCCAGCAGCTGATTACTGTCCTGCCAGACGGTGTCAACCGCACGGCCGATGCGTGTCAGCACCTGGATGCCGGCGGTTTCCTCGGGGGCCTTGTCCGGCACACAAAAGTCATTCAGGGAGCGGTAGACGGTCTTGAGCAACGCGCGGTCGGGGGCGGACAGGCTGCAGTCGGTTTGCTCGGCAGATTGCTCGATGCGGTCGGGGCCCAGCAACTCGACCAACAGCGACGCGCCGGCAGTGTCCAGGGCGCCGAGGCCATTGAGGTCAATGCGGGCACCGGCGTCGTATTGGCCATCGAGTTTGTCCGACAGCTTCTTCAGGTTTGCATAGTGGGCAAGCGTCCAGTCCCCTGTAATCCTGAGTAACGGGGGAACGGTAGACGAATCGAGGTGGGCTGCGCCGGCCGTCGTACGAGTGGTCATAAGCTCCGAGCTTGTTTGGCTATCCACAATCCCTACGTAATAGCACGATCCGGCCTACTTTGGCGTGTCCGTTTGTGCTGTGTCAGTGACTTTGAAGCGCAGTACGCCGATGACCTGCCCGTCTTCCGTCAGCACCCGCACCTGCCAGCGCCCAACCGCATCGGCCGGGAAATTCTGTTTGTGGGTCCAGGCGCGGTAGCCTTCCTTGCGCCCACCGTGGATATCCAGGGCGATGCGGTCGACCTCTTGGCCGTTGAATTTCCACACATGGTAAATCCGCTCATCCAGCCCGCGCGGGGCGTTGATCGCGGTATAGGCGTACAGCCCGCCGCTGCGCAGTTGGGCGGCGCTGACTTCCTTGAGGTCGTCGCCTGGCGTGCGGTCTTGCAACTGGGTGCTGATCGCGACTTCGGTCATCCACAACGTGGCCGGCGGTACCCAGCTGCGCAGGAACCAGCCGGCGCAACCAATGGCGGCGGTGACTCCCAGCAGCATCGCCCAGCCTTTGATACTGCGCAGCGGCAGGCTTGTGGCCAGGCTCGGGATCGATAATGCCATGGCGACGCCCAGCGCGAGCTTGTAACTTTCGGCGGTGGTCAGGTGCAGGATAATCGGCAGCGCGGTGAGCAGCGCTGCGAACAGGGTCAGGGTGTGCAGCGCCAGGAACAATGAGCGCTTGGGAGCCAGCCATTTGTAGTACAGCGGGTCGGTAATCGACACAAGCGCCGCCGCACCGAGCAGGCCAGTGAAAATCGATTGGCCACTGTTCCAGGTGGTTGTGATGAAAAAAAACGGTAATACAAAAAACAGACTTTCCTGGTGGATCATCTGGGTGGCATAGCGCAGCAGCGGTTCCGGGATTTCCCGCTTGAAGACTTTGGCGAACAGCTGGGTAAAGCTGTTTTCCAGCATCAGCCACAGCCAGCTCACCAGCATAATCACGGCGATCCAGCTGGCCATGCCTTGCTGGCGATCCACCAGAATGAAGCTGGACACACCCGAGATAAAACCGCCGAGTGCGATCACCCCTGGGTAGCGCTTGATCAGTACGAGGATGCGCTGGATGAGGGGCGGCAGGTTTGGCATGGGCAGTTCACAGTGTATGTAGGAAAAAACCCCGACAGAATAACGTCTTAGTCCTGGGCTCGGTGCTTCATTACGCGATCCGTTTGCGATAAAGACGAACGCCGATCAACCCGCTGGCAATCAGCCCAAGCGCACCGACGCCGATCCAGGCCAGGGTGTCATAGCTGAGCAGCGGTTTTTCCACGCGCCAATAGCCCGGTTGGTCGAACACCTGGCGCATGGCCTGGTTGGTCTGTGCCAGGGTCACGGCCTTGATCCGCTTCGCCGGGTCACTGAAATGGCCGTCGTTGTAGTCGCCGGAGGCACTCCAGTAATAGTCGGCCAGGGCGCTGTTGCCTTGCACTGCCCAGGCTTGGCGGGCGATGGCAGCTTGCTGCAGGCGGGCGAATGTCGCCGGGTCGAGGCCGTCTTTAAGCAGGTGCGCCTTGAGGTTTTGCAGCACCTGTTCGGCTTCAGGCAGCTTGTCTCGCTCAAGGTCGGCATTCAGGCTCAGGAAACCAACGCCGCCGAGCACTTCACGCTCGCTCCATGGGCCGTAGGACAAACCGTGCTTGAGGCGCAGTTGACGGTAGAGCGCCCAGTCCAGGTAGTCCTTGAGCAAGTCGTAGGTTTCATCATGTTGGTCGTCGAGTACCGGTTCCGGGAACAGCCAGTGCAGCTTGGCGCTGTCACCGACCCAGCCGTGGACGAGATCACGGTAGCTGGCGGCGGCATGTTGGATTTCCGGTAGCGGCAAATGCTCGCTCGGCTCGACCGGGTCGAGTTGGCCATAGGTGCGCTCCAGGTAGGCCGGCAGCAGTTTGTCGAGGTCGCCGACGATAATCAGGGTCATGTTGTTGGGCGCGTACCAATGCTTGCGCAGGGACTCCAATTGATCGCGGGTCAGGTGGTCGACTTGCGCACGTTCGGCGCATTTGAGCCCCAGTTCGACGGCCAGTTGGTTGCTGGCGGTGTGGCCAAGGTCCTGGCGGTCGAGCAGGCGTTGCAGGTGTGAGTAGTGGCCGCCATCTTCGCGTTCGACCACCTGCTTGGCTGCGTTGATGTTGGCATCGGTCAGTTCAGTGCGGGTGACGATTGCCAGCAGCAAGTCGAGTACCTTGCGTTGGTTCTGCGCGGGCGCTTCGATCACAAAGGTCGTGTCGGCGTTGCTGGTGTAGGCGTTCCACTCACCGCCGAGGGCTTGCATGCGGTCTTCCAGGTCGCCTTCACCGCCGCCGTCGATGCCGCTGAACAACAGGTGTTCGAGCAGGTGCGGCAACTCCTTTTCTTCACAACGGAAGTCATCCAGGCCTACGCCTACGACCAGGCGGATAGCCACGTGCCCGCGCTCGGTGCCCGGTTTGAGCAGTAATTGCAGGCCGTTGGGCAGGGTGTAACCCTCGACTTGCAGACGATCAAAGGCAAAGGCGTGTGCAGAGCCCCACAGCAGGCAGGCGAATAACAGGCGACGCATAACAAGCTTCCTGGCGAATGACTGTGGGAGCGGGCTTGCTCGTGAAGGCGGTGGTTCAGTCGGCTGAATCGTAGACTGACACACGGCTTTTTTCGCGAGTAAGCCCGCTCCCACATTGCCGGTTTGGTTTTAAGTCCATTTTTTACTGACTGTGCAGTCGCCCGTACGTTCAGGGCGAATGGGTGATGTCAGCAATATCTTCAGCGGAGAGTGCGCCGGTATCGGAGGTTTCGAGCACCACATAGGCGCTGCTGCAGAACAGTGAGTTGAGACGTTTCATGTCGGCAATCAGCTCCAGATGCAAGGAGCTGGTCTCCAGGCTCTGTACGATTTTGCGTTGCAGACGGCTGACGTGAGCATGCGCCAGGCGGCGTTCCTGGGCGCGAAAGCGGCGCTTCTCGCGCAGCAATTGGCGGGCGCTTTCGGGGTCGGCGCTGAGGAACACCGACAGGCCCAGGCGCAGGTTGGCAATCAACTGTGTATGCAGGCCGGCCAGTTCTTCCAGGCCCACTTCAGAAAACTGGCGACGCTGTGACGTTTTCTGCTGCTGGACCTTGCGCAGCATGCGCTCGATCAGGTCGCCAGCCAGTTTCAGGTTGATTGATAGCTCGATGATCTCGGCCCAACGGCGGCTGTCTTGTTCACTGAGGTCTTCGCGGGGCATTTGCGCGAGGTAGAGCTTGATCGCGCTGTAGAGTGCCTCGACGTCATCGCTGAGGCTGCGCATTTCCTGGGTAATAGCCGTTTGCTTGCCGCGCAGCACTTCGAGCATGGCGGTGAGCATGTTGTCGATCAGGTCGCCCAAACGCAGGGTTTCGCGGGCGGCGTTGGCCAACGCAAGGCTTGGCGTGGCAAGTGAGGCCAAGTCCAGGTGGCGCGGCTTGGCTTTGCCGTTGACCTCTGCTTGTTCCGGCAGTAACCAGGCGCACAGGCGTGCCATCGGGCTGATGCTCGGCAGCAGGATCAGGCAGCGGATGGTGTTGTAGAGCACATGGAAGGTGATGACCATGCCTTGGGCGCTGAAGTCCAGACCGTCCATCCAGCGCACGAGCGGGTCGAGTACGGGGATGATCAGCAGCAGGCCGATCAGTTTGTACAGCAGGCTGCCCAGCGCGACCTGGCGACCGGCGGCGTTTTGCATGCTGGTGCTGAGGAAGGCCAGCACGCCACTGCCGATGTTGGCGCCGATCACCAGGCCGATGGCCACGTGCAGGCCGATCACTCCGGCGCCGGCCAACGTTGCCGTCAGCAATACGGCGGCCAGGCTGGAGTAGGAAATCATTGCGAACAACGCGCCGACCAAGGCGTCCAGCAAGATGTCGCCAGTCAGCGAGGCGAAGATGACTTTGACGCCTTGGGCATGGGTAATCGGCCCGGCGGCTTCGACGATCAGTTGCAGGGCGAGAATGATCAGGCCCAGGCCGATCCCGACCCGTCCCATCTGGCCCGCTCGCGTCTGTTTGCGCGACAGGAAGAAAATCACCCCCAGAAAGATCAGCAGCGGTGACAGCCAGGACAAGTCGAAGGTCAGCACCCGCGCCATCAATGCCGTACCGACGTCGGCGCCAAGCATGGTCGCAAGCGCGGGCGTGAGGCCCATCAGGCCCTGGCCGACAAACGAGGTCACCAGCATTGCCGTGGCGTTGCTGCTCTGCACCATGGCCGTCACCAGAATACCGGCGACGAAAGCCAGCCAGCGCTTGGACATGTTCTGCCCGATGACTTGGCGCAAGTTGGAACCGTAAACCCGCAAGATGCCGGTACGGACAATGTGCGTGCCCCAGATAAGCAGGGTCACGGCGGAAAGCAGATTGAGCAAGGTCAGCATGCTCGGCCCCCCGTGTAGGTGCGCCCAATTGGGGCGAAGGAAAGTTGCCGCGTGCCGTTCTACGTCTTGTACTTAAGCTGTAGTTGGCGGATGCGCTCTGCGCCAGCATCGCATAGCTAAAGAAGGTATTGAAACAAAACTGTCATGAAATCAGCTTTTTGCGGATGAAAAAAAGGGGGCTTATAGAAGCCCCTTTTTGTCTGGCTCGGGTTTATTGACCCGGAATGTCCTTGCGCAGTTTCACCGGGTCCTGTTGTTTCTTCTTCTTCGCAATCGAGGTGCGCATCTTGATGTTGACCGCTTCCACCGCCAGCGAGAACGCCATGGCGAAGTAGACGTAGCCTTTTGGCACGTGTACGCCGAAGGATTCGGCGATGAGCACGGTACCCACTACGAGCAGGAACGACAGCGCGAGCATTTTCAGCGACGGGTGCTTGTCGATGAATTCGCTGATGGTGCCGGCAGCCAGCATCATCACCAGTACGGCGACGATGATCGCGGCGACCATGACGGGTACATGGGAAACCATGCCCACCGCGGTGATGACCGAGTCCAGGGAAAACACGATGTCGATGATCGCGATCTGGATGATGGTGTAGATGAACTTGCCACCGGCGCCCTTCGGCTCATCGTGGGTTTCGTCTTCACCTTCCAGTGCGTGATACATCTCCTGGGAGCTTTTCCACAGCAGGAACAGGCCGCCGAAGAACAGAATCAGGTCGCGCCCGGAAATGCCTTGGCCGAAGACCACGAACAGGTCGGCGGTCAATTGCATGACCCACGTAATCGACAGCAGCAACAGGATTCGCGTCACCATGGCCAGGGCCAGGCCGAAGATCCGGGTGCGCGCCTGCATATGCTTGGGCATGCGGCTGACCAGGATCGAAATCATGATGATGTTATCGATGCCCAGGACGATCTCGAGGGCCGTCAGGGTGAAGAAGGCAATCCAGATTTCCGGATTGGTCAGCCATTCCATGTGTATTCCTTTGAGCTAGTGTGAAACCGCGCAAGCTGCAGCGCCGCGCGGTTAGGTCGGTAAGATTATAGAGTGCTGAATAGCGGAAAAATCCCCATCAGCAGAGCCGCGAACATTATGCACAGGCACACCAGTACTGCCCACTTGAGGGTAAAGCGTTGGTGGTCGCCAAATTCGATGCCGGCCAGGGCCACCAACAGGTAGGTCGAAGGTACCAGCGGGCTGAGCAAGTGCACGGGTTGGCCAACGATCGAGGCGCGGGCCATTTCAACGGCGGTGATGCCGTAATGGCTGGCCGCTTCGGCGAGTACTGGCAGTACGCCGTAGTAGAACGCGTCGTTGGACATGAAGAACGTAAACGGCATGCTTACCAGCGCGGTGATCACTGCGAGGTACGGGCCCAGCGCTTCCGGGATAACCGCCAGCAAGCTCTTGGACATGGCATCAACCATGCCGGTACCGGACAGAATGCCGGTGAAGATGCCCGCGGCGAAGATGAGCCCGACGACTGCCAGCACGCTGCCGGCGTGGGCGGCGACGCGGTCTTTCTGCTGTTGCAGGCACGGGTAGTTGACGATCATCGCGATACTGAACGCCACCATGAACAGCACTGGCAGCGGCAACAGGCCGGCGATCAGGGTGCACATCAGGGCGAAGGTCAGGGCGCCGTTGAACCAGATCAGCTTTGGACGGCGGGCGTCCGGGAATTGCGACACGCTGATCTCGCTGTGGTCGATTTCATCGCCTTGCAGGTGCAGCTCACCCAGGCGGGCACGTTCGCGCTTGCCGTACATGTAGGCAATCACCAGGATCGCCACTACACCGGCGGCCATGGCCGGGATCATCGGAACGAAAATATCTGACGGGTCCACATGCAGTGCACTGGCGGCACGGGCAGTCGGGCCACCCCAAGGCGTCATGTTCATCACGCCGCCGGCGAGGATGATCAGGCCGGCCATGATGCGTGGGCTCATACCGATACGCTGGTACAGCGGCAGCATGGCAGCCACGCAGATCATGTAGGTGGTGGCACCGTCACCGTCAAGGGAGACGACCAGGGCCAGCACCGCGGTGCCGACCGACACTTTCAGCGGGTCGCCCTTGACCATCTTGAGGATCTTGCGCACGGCCGGGTCGAACAGGCCGGAGTCGATCATCAGCGCAAAGTAGAGGATGGCGAACATCAGCATCACGCCGGTCGGCGCAAGCTTGGTGATACCCGCCAGCATCATCGGGCCGATTTCCGGTGCAAAGCCACCAAACAGGGCGAACAGGATCGGCACAATGATCAAAGCAATCAGCGCAGAGAGGCGCTTGGTCATGATCAGGAACATGAACGTGATGACCATGGCAAAGCCAAGGAAAGTCAGCATAGGAATACTCCAGGCGTAGCGCGGCTAGGGAATGGCGAACCGGTTGGGGGTTAGCGCAGTACGAAAGGCACGTAGCGTACGGTGGGAGTTGGAGCGAACAGGCGGGTACGGACAGACATCAGGAATCACCATTGTTGTTGTTAACAGCCGGTCTGTTGCCGGCAGTGGGGCGATCCTAGACGGGGAAGCTTTCAGCCAGCTTTCGCTGAGCACTCAGACGATCAGAGGTTTGTAGGACTTTTCTTTAAGGTGGGTTAAGGCAGTTCCAAACCACCTGCGGCTTTGTGCAGGGCGCGCAGATGTTCACCTACCTGTTTGAGGTTGGCCTCGCAGGCGGCGATCTCGGCAGCGCGGGACGGCTCCAGCAGCATCCGCACCTCTTTATCCAGGTCGCCGGTCAAGGATTGCAGTTGCTTCTGGCGTTCGGCGCTTTCCGATTCCAGACGTTTGGCTTCCGAAGGTTGTGGCAGGCCGTAGCCGCTGGTGCCCAGCAGTTCTGCGGGGCGACTGAGGAAGCCGCTGTTGGCGAGGATCTGTTGCAACGTATTGTTGGCTTTTTCCATGCCGCCGTTTTTCAGTTCGCGTGCACCGAGGTAGCGTTGTTTGACTTCGTCCTGGGCCAGCATCAGTTGCCTGCGATAGCTTGCCTGCTCCAGCAACAACAGTGCAGCGCTGGTGCGCAGGTCGGCCTGGCTGAACCACTGACGGCGTTCGTCGGCGCTGAGAGCCAGCCAGTCTTCCACCTGGGTCTGTTTGATCGGCAGATGTTTACGCAGCACGTCGAACATTGCCTGGTAGCGCTCGCGGAACGAGTCGAAGTGATAACCCAGGCGCAACGCCTCGCGTTTGTCATTGAGCACACGGGTGTCGGCCAGGCCACGGGCGCTGAGCACTTCCAGCAGACCATTGGGGGTGATGTTGTCCAGGCCGGTCAATTGCGGGTTGGCGCTGCCACTGCGTAACAGTTTCAGGCTTTCCACTGCGCAGTTATTGGAAATGAAGAAGTAGTTGCCGTCATAGCTCCAGTGCATTTCGGCGGCGTGCTCGACGGTGTCGTTGATTTCCTGACGTGTGAGCTTGAGCGGTACGGACGCCAGGCCACGCAACTCGGTCTTGGTGTATTCGTCGATCACTTGGGCCAGCGGTAGCACGAACAGCCGTGAAGGGTACTTGCCCACCAGGCCATCCCAGCTCGACAGCTGTACGTCACCGACAAATGCGCGGTAGGACAGCACCAGGTGCTGGTCCAGGTCCAGCCGGCAATCCGGGCCACGTGGGCGACCAGGCGCACATATCACCAGGCGCAACATACTGTGGCCCCAGCGGCTGACCAGGTTTTGGTTGGCTTCGGCCAGCAGGTAATCGATTTCATACACCCGCTCCGGATCGATCTGACCCAGTGGCGTCTTGGCGAAATCGTTACCCGCGTTCAGGAACGCGTAGGTGGTGGCGCAGGTGTCTTGCTTTGGCGGCGCCCAGCCGAAGTGTTCCTTGTAATAGCGAAACAGCGCGGGGCGACGGCAGGCGTAGCTTGGGTCGAGGAGAAAGTACTCCATGTTGACGGCCACGAACTCCAGCGGGCTGGTGGTTTCGTAGATGTCCGGGCTGCGGGCAACCTGATGGTTGTGCTGCTCCCGTTCGCCGCGACGCCCCACGTATTGCGGCCAGCCGGCAAGGTCCAGCAGGCGCGGGTCGTCACTTAAGGTAAAGCGGCGGTCATTCTGGCCTCGGCATTGATCGGGAAGGCCGATCAGGCCGGTGATGTTGTTCTGGCGGCTGCAGCGCTGGATCAGCCGGCGCTCGTCTTTGGTCCACAGGCGCGCACGGTCATAAATGTGGGTCAGTTCATGCAGGACGGTGGCGAGCATTTCGCGGCGTACGGTGCCGTGGGGGCGGTGGGTCTTCTGCGTGGCCGCGCTGCCGTCGGTCAGGCTGGCAAGCAGGTTTTGGTTAAGGTCCAGTTCGGACACCAGAGAGGCTTGGCCGTACGCGTTTTCAGGCATCTTGTCGGTCCAGCCGACATCAATCCGCCGGTCCAGCTGCTCGATAAAGCGTGGCGGCAAAGCGCGCATCGCCTCATCGAGCAATGCCTGGCTGGCCTGCTGTTCGGCCGGGCTCAAACCTTCGGTCTTGAGCCGCAGTTGCAGGCTGGCCTGGGCTGCGCTGGCACAGAGCAGCACAGTCCCGGCCAGTAGCCAGGCGACTAGCCGCCTCACAGAGCGAGGATAGCTTCGGCGAGGGTCTGGTCACTGGCGTCGCGAGCTTCCGGTACACGGGTTCGCAGGGTGTTGAAGGCGGCTTCCAACTGCGCGCCACGGATCTCGCCATTGGTGGCGACGAAGCTGGCGGCGTCATCGTGGGCTTCGCGCACGATTTTGGAGTCGCGGATGGAGGTGGTGGTGTCCGAGGTGAAATCAATGGTGCGGGCCGAGGCACGCACGACGATGTTACTGGTGGCCTTGAGGGTTTGCGCGTGGGCAACATCGGCCAACAACAGCAGGCCGAGAGCGGCGGCGATCAGCGGGCTACGCATGGGATGACTCCAAAATACAAAGATGGAAATACAAAGATGATTATTGGACGAGAATTGCTTGCGCCAGTTCAAGGTCGCTGGCATGAAGTTTTGGCTGGGTCCGGCGCAGATAATCCAGCGCGGATTCCAGGCGAGCTCCCCGCCATTGGCCGTCAGTGGCGATAAATGCGGCAGCGTCATCCTGGGCGGCCAGTATCAATTTTCTGTCAAAAGGCGCTGACGTCACCTTGCTGGTGGCATACGCACTGATGACGGTGCTCTGAGTGGACACGTCAAAGGCCGACGCCAAGGGTGACCAGCAGGCGCAAAACAACACGGGAACGATCAACAGGCGGTATGAAAAAGCCATGGGACTCGACAACTGAAAGCGAGCGCCAAGGCTAGCGCAACGCCCGGGCGAGGGCCAGCGCTGACACATTTGCTGGTAGCTGGCGCTCTCGTGGGTCGACTTGGCGTCAGATGGCCAGGATGGCCTGTGCCAACTGCGCGTCCGTTGCGGTGTTCAACTGCGGAGCCTGCTGGCGGATCTGGGCCAGGGCGCTTTCCAGCTTCACACCACGAATGGCGCCTTCACTGGCGACAAAGCTGGCGGCGTCGTCGCGGGCCGCTTGCACGACCTTGTTGTCGCGCAGGGAAGAGGTGGCATCGGAGCTGGCATCGGACGTCGCTTTCAGTGCGCCGACGATCGAATCAGTGGTCACGATAAGGCTGCTCGCGTGGGCGTTGGCAGCTACGGCCAACAGGGCGGCAGCACTCAGCAGGCGAAGACGGGACATGGAATGACTCCTGTAGATGATCAAATAAAGCGGCGCAAAGCGGCCACTGTGAAACGGACAGTGTTGCTGTCGAGGATCAGACGCCCGTTCTACAAGGTTCGCCACGTGGTGATGGAATCTTAAGCTGCCGCTTATCCGTTCGGGAAGCTTCTTCACTGTTCAGTCACGCCAGAACGGCTTGGACAGCTCGGCGGTTCGGTCTCCCCAACTGATTCCAGCGTCGGACAGCTCGCGAGGGTCAAGTTGTGCCAGTTGGCGCCGCTCGTGGGCCTTTCGCCCCCATCTGCCTAGCGCACGGGCCATACGCACTATCAACGGCTTATAAGATGACGTGTCTGTCTTCATGGCTGGAGCCTTTCATGAGGTCTTGGGACACCATGTTGGCTGGCGCGAGTTCACCGATACAGATACACCGAAGTTAAATTGTACCGCTTAACTGTAGTTATTTTTAAACTGTACTGGTACTCATGAAGTGCATCTGTTTAACGTTAGAAAAAGTTGAACGCCAGAAACAGCAAAGCCCGCCTCCAGTTACCCGGGGCGGGCTTTGCTTTGACAAATCAGAGTGCTGGCGGTGGACCCGGTGGGTCAGGGCCAGCGGGCGCCAATTAGCGCCAGAACGGCTTGCTCAGCTCTTCGTAGCGTTGAGCTTCGCTGATACCGGCGTCAGCCAGCAGACGCGAATCCAGACGAGCCAGTTGGTGGCGGCTGGAGATGCGGCGCTGCCACAACATCAGGTTGGCGAGAACGCGCAAAGGCAGGGAAGCCTGGGTGTTTACAGCTTTTTCTTCGAAGAACAGATCGGAACTGAGTGTACGTTCCATGATGACATCCTTCCGCTTGTGGCGGGATTAGGTAGTGGTTTAACTGATGCCAATGATCCTCCTCCGACGCAAGACTCTCTAGATACAGTTCACCTGTATTGTGAGGGGCCAGTTAACTGTTTATAGCGGCTGTACGGTACATAAATGTGGCAACTGTACCTGTCCGCACTGAAACAGTGCGAAATAGGCATTTTAGGCGAGGGGCGTAGGAGAATTCAGTAGGAAATGACCGGTACAGCAGTACAGTTTTTGTAAAAAGTACTGCTGAGATTCCCGAGCGGGTGAAACGGTGATGGCATCAGGCTGGATCTGTATCAATCAAGCCTTGAGCATATGCCCGGTTTCTTCCAGGTTAATGTGCCAACTCAGTGCTTCACGCAGGATATGCGGTGTATGCCCGCCGATCGCGCAGGCGGCATTGAAGTAAGTGTTCAGCGCATCGCGGTATGCCGGGTGCACGCAGTTGTCGATGATCACCCGGGCCCGCTCACGCGGTGCCAGGCCGCGCAGGTCGGCAAGGCCGATCTCGGTCACCAATATGTCGACGTCATGTTCGGTGTGGTCCACGTGGCTGACCATCGGCACCACGCTGGAAATCGCACCGCCTTTGGCTATCGACTTGGTGACGAAGATCGCCAGGTGCGCGTTGCGTGCGAAGTCTCCGGAGCCGCCAATGCCGTTCATCATCCGTGTGCCGCAGACGTGGGTGGAGTTGACGTTGCCGTAGATGTCGAATTCCAGCGCGGTGTTGATGCCGATAATGCCCAGGCGCCGAACCACTTCGGGGTGATTGGAGATTTCCTGTGGGCGCAGTACCAACTTGTCCTTGTAGTGTTCCAGGTTGCCGAACACATCGGCGTTGCGTCGCTCCGACAAGGTGATCGAGCTGCCCGAGGCGAAGCTCAGCTTGCCCGCATCGATCAGGTCGAACGTTGAGTCCTGCAACACTTCCGAGTACATGGTCAGGTCTTCGAACGGCGATTCGATCAAGCCGCACATCACCGCGTTGGCGATATTGCCGATGCCGGCCTGCAGCGGGCCGAGCTTGTTGGTCATGCGCCCGGCGTCCACTTCCTGCTTGAGGAAGTTGATCAGATGGTTGGCGATACCTTGGGTGTCAGCGTCCGGCGGCGTCACTGTAGAGGCGGAGTCTGCCTTGTTGGTGATGACGATGGCCACAATCTTCTCGGGCGGGATCGGGATCGCGGTGCTGCCGATGCGGTCGTCGACCTTAACCAGCGGAATTGGCGTGCGTGTCGGCCGATAGGTCGGGATATAGATGTCGTGCAGCCCTTCCAGGTTCGGATTGTGCGCAAGGTTGATCTCAACAATCACCTGCTTGGCGAAAATCGCGAAGCTGGCTGAGTTGCCCACGGAGGTGGTGGGCACGATATGCCCTTGTTCGGTGATCGCGACGGCTTCGATGACGGCGATGTCCGGCAGCTTGAGCTGGTTGTTGCGCAGTTGCTCGACGGTTTCCGACAGATGTTGGTCGATAAACATCACCTCGCCTGCGTTGATCGCTTTGCGCAGGGTGCTGTCGACCTGAAAGGGCATGCGTCGGGACAGCACACCGGCTTCGGTCAGTTGCTTGTCCAGGTCATTGCCCAGGCTGGCGCCCGTCATCAGGGTGATTTTCAGCGGGGATGTCTTGGCGCGTTCGGCCAGGGCGTGGGGAACGGCCTTGGCTTCACCGGCGCGGGTGAAGCCGCTCATGCCGACGGTCATGCCGTCCTCGATCAGTGCGGCGGCGTCTGCCGCGCTCATGACCTTGTTCAACAGCGAAGGCAAGCGGATACGATCACGGTACATGAATTGTTATCTCAGGCTACGGAAGCAAGGTGGGCAGTGTAGTGATTTCAAAAAAATTCGGCCCGCTACCATGGTCGAATGCCGGGCAGCGATTTAGAGCCTTTGGTCGGGTTTCATCCGATAATAAAAAACCCCAGCCTACTGGAGGCCAGGGTTTCGGGTATTGCGCTGGCGCAGTGTTATTCGACAGCTTTGACCATGTCTTCGATGACCTTCTTGGCATCACCGAAGACCATCATGGTTTTGTCCAGGTAGAACAACTCGTTGTCCAGGCCGGCATAGCCGCTGGCCATCGAGCGTTTGTTGACGATGATGGTCTTGGCCTTGAACGCTTCCAGGATCGGCATACCGGCGATCGGTGAGTTTGGATCGTTCTTGGCGGCCGGGTTGACCACGTCGTTCGCACCCAGCACCAGCACCACGTCGGCTTGGCCGAACTCGGAGTTGATGTCTTCCATCTCGAATACCTGGTCGTAAGGCACTTCGGCCTCGGCCAGCAGTACGTTCATGTGCCCAGGCATACGGCCCGCTACCGGGTGGATCGCATACTTCACGGTGACGCCGCGATGAGTCAGCTTTTCGGTCAGCTCTTTGAGCGCATGCTGCGCGCGGGCGACCGCCAGGCCATAGCCTGGAACGATGATCACGGTGTCGGCGTTGGTCAGCAGGAAGGTGGCGTCGTCCGCGGAGCCGGATTTTACCGGGCGCGCTTCTTTCGAACCTGCCGCTGCGCCGGCATCCACCGTGTTGCCGAAACCACCGAGCAGTACATTAAAGAAGGAGCGGTTCATCGCCTTGCACATGATGTACGACAGGATCGCGCCGCTGGAGCCTACCAGCGAGCCGGCGATGATCAGCATCGAGTTGTTCAGCGAGAAACCGATGCCTGCTGCTGCCCAACCGGAGTAGCTGTTAAGCATCGAGACGACAACCGGCATGTCGGCGCCGCCGATCGGGATGATGATCAGCACGCCGAGCACGAACGCCAGGGCCAGCATCAATGCGAAGGCACTGAGGTTGCCGGTGAACATGAACGCCAGGCCGAGACCGAGCGTGGCCAGGCCAAGTACCAGGTTCAGCTTGTGCTGGCCGCCGAACTGTACCGGTGCGCCCTGGAACAGACGGAACTTGTACTTGCCCGACAGTTTGCCGAACGCGATCACCGAACCCGAGAAGGTGATGGCGCCGATGGCTGCGCCGAGGAACAACTCCAGGCGGTTACCGGCCGGAATCGAGTCGCCCAAATGTTTCACGATGCCCAGGGATTGTGGCTCGACCACGGCGGCGATGGCGATGAACACCGCTGCCAGGCCGATCATGCTGTGCATGAACGCGACCAGTTCTGGCATCTTGGTCATTTCTACGCGCTTGGCCATGATCGAACCGGCGGTGCCGCCGACCAGCAGGCCGACGATGACGTAGCCAATACCAGCGGTGGCGAGTTCAGCGCCCAGTTTATAGATGAGGCCGACGGTGGTGAGTACCGCCAGCGCCATGCCGAGCATGCCAAACAGGTTGCCGCGTCGCGATGTGGTGGGGTGTGACAGGCCTTTAAGGGCCTGGATAAAGCAGATCGACGCGATCAAGTAGAGCGTCGTGACGAGATTCATGCTCATGACGATGGCGCCTCTTCTTTTGCTTTCGGGGCTTTCTTCTTGAACATCTCAAGCATCCTGCGAGTGACCAGGAAACCGCCAAACACGTTAACCGCCGCGAGCGCCACGGCGAGGGTGCCCATGGTCTTGCCCAGTGGCGTTACGGTGAGCGCGGCGGCGAGCATGGCGCCGACGATGACAATTGCGGAGATCGCATTGGTCACCGCCATCAGCGGCGTGTGAAGCGCGGGGGTCACGTTCCATACCACGTGGTAGCCGACATAAATCGCCAGCACAAAGATGATCAGGTTGTAGATACCGGGGGAGATAAGCTCTTCCATCGTCTGAATCCCTGCTTAGGCGTTTTTGCGGATGACTTGGCCGTCGCGGCACATCAGGCACGCGGCGACGATGTCGTCTTCGAGGTTGATTTCAAACTGCCCTTCCTTGGTGAAGACCAGCTTCAGGAAGTCCAGCAGGTTGCGCGCGTATAGCGCAGAAGCATCGGCGGCTACGGCACCCGCCAGGTTGGTCGGGCCGCAGATGGTCACGCCGTTTTCCACGACGACCTGATCGGCCACCGTTAGCGGGCAGTTACCGCCTTGGGCTGCGGCGAGGTCGATGACCACCGAGCCCGGCTTCATTTGCGCGACGGTCTCGGCACTGAGCAGGGTGGGTGCCTTGCGACCTGGGATCAATGCAGTGGTGATGACGATGTCGGCTTGCTTGGCGCGTTCGTGTACGGCCAGGGCCTGGCGCTGCATCCAGCTGGACGGCATTGGGCGAGCATATCCGCCGACACCGACGGCGCATTCGCGCTCTTCGTCGGTTTCATAAGGGACGTCGACGAACTTGGCGCCAAGCGATTCGATTTGCTCTTTTACCGCAGGGCGCACGTCAGATGCTTCGATCACCGCACCCAGACGCTTCGCCGTGGCGATGGCTTGCAGTCCGGCGACACCCGCGCCGAGAATCAGCACGCGCGCTGCTTTGACGGTGCCTGCGGCGGTCATCAGCATCGGCATGAAACGCGGGTAGTGGTGGGCTGCCAGCAGGACCGCTTTATAACCGGCGATGTTGGCTTGGGACGACAGCACGTCGAGGCTCTGGGCTCGCGATGTACGGGGGGCGGCTTCAAGCGCGAAGGCCGTGACGCCACGCTCGGCCAACTTGGCAATGGTTTCGTTGCTGAACGGATTGAGCATGCCCACCAACACAGTGCCGCTTTTGATCAGCGCCAGTTCACTGGCGCTGGGGGCAACCACTTTGAGAATCAGCTCGGCGCCAAACGCATCGTTGGCACTGCCAATGGTTGCGCCTGCCGTTTCATAGGCACTGTCGACGATGCTGGCGTTGAGGCCTGCTCCGCTTTGAACAGTGACCTTATGGCCCTGGCCGATCAGCTTCTTGATGGTTTCCGGGGTGGCAGCCACCCGCGTTTCACCGGTCTGGGTTTCGAGAGGAACACCAATGTGCACGTCAAATCTCCTGCATGATCTTTTTGCTTTTGATCTTTTTGTAAAAAGGCCAGTGCACCGTGAGTGGCGCATCTGGGGCGGCCGATCAGCACGATCCCGCTGAAATGACAGCGGGGCGCGGCATTTTGCAGGCGAACTTTACGGCCTTCAAGGGATTATGACGGGTGACGAAAAATTAACTACAAGTCACCCTGTGACTGATTGTCGCAATGCACGCAAATAACCTCTTTAAATACAGGTGTTTAAAGGGTTGCAGAGGTTTATTGATGCTTTTTCAATCGCCGGTGTGAATGGTTGGGCATTGGCCGGCGCTAGGCCCTGAAAGCCATGTTGATCATGGCTCTTAGCCTTTTTATGGCTGATAAGTACAGTCTGTCTAAAAGCGACATATACGTACATCTGTAGGTTTTAAATTTAATTGACTACAAGGTCAACAAATGCGCTTTCTCCTTTAAATACCTGGGCTGTAGCGGTGTGACTGGTCAATTAGCCAGTCCCTGAAAGCGTGCAGTGATGCAGATTCGACTTTTCTTTCAGGAATCATCAGGTAGTAAGCCTTGGCGCTGTGCAGTGCCTCGGGGCTTGCTATCACCAGTTGGTTCTCCTTGAGTTCGCGCTGGATGAGGAAGGGTGGAATCAGCGCGATCCCCATGTCATGCATGGCGGCTTGAGACAACATCGAGAATAGCTCGTAACGAGGGCCTGTCATGTCGCGGGGTATGTTCAGTTGTTGCGCGTTAAACCATTGGCGCCAGGCGTAAGGCCTGGTGGTCTGCTGCAGCAGCGGCAGTTCTGCGATTTCCTGGGGGCTGAAGTGGGTTCGGGTGCCCAGTAATCCTGGGCTGCACACGGGGACGGGGTTTTCTCCCATCAGCCGATGGGACTCGGTACCGGACCAGTCGGCATCGCCAAAGTAGATCGCGGCATCGAATTCGGTATCGGCAAATAGAAAGGGGCGCGTGCGGTTGGTGAGGTTGACCGTCACTTCCGGGTGCCGATGTTGAAAGTCCTTGAGGCGGGGGATCAGCCATTGGGTGCCAAAGGTTGGAACCACGGCCAGTTCGATGACGTTGGTGCCTTGCTGTCCCATTACCGACAGGGTGTCACGTTCAACGGCGTCCAATTGCATGGCGACTCGACGGCTATAGGACAGCCCCGCTTCCGTCAGCTTCACTCCGCGTCGTGAGCGCCGAAACAGCTCGACACTCAAAAACTCCTCAAGGCTGGCTATCTGTCGACAGATGGCGCCCTGGGTGATGGAAAGCTCGTGCGCCGCCTTGGTAAAGCTCTCGTGGCGGGCCGCCGCTTCAAAACTGACAAGGGCCGTGGTGCTGGGAATTTTTCTGCGCATGTACTTAGTGCTCACTTAAAAAGCGCGTCTGCGCCATTCTCAGTCGTTTCGGAGTGAGAAATTAGCACAACCCTATGCACAAACCTCGTTTGCCCTCTGCGCGTGCCCGGCCTAGGCTGCATCCACGACTTCTGATTTATTGCGCGAGGGCTTATTCATGGCTGGTAAGGCAAGCTTCAACTGGATTGATCCACTGCTGCTGGATCAGCAGCTCACCGAAGAAGAGCGCATGGTGCGCGACAGTGCTGAGCAATTTGCCCAGGACAAGCTGGCGCCGCGTGTGCTCGAAGCCTTCCGGCATGAAAAGACCGACCCTGCGATCTTTCGCGAAATGGGTGAAACCGGCCTGTTGGGCGCGATGATTCCCGAGCAGTACGGTGGCAGCGGCTTGAACTACGTCAGTTATGGGTTGATTGCCCGTGAGGTGGAGCGTGTCGACTCCGGCTATCGCTCGATGATGAGCGTGCAATCCTCGCTGGTCATGGTGCCTATCAATGAGTTCGGCACCGAGGCGCAAAAGCAGAAGTACTTGCCGAAGCTGGCCTCTGGTGAATGGATTGGCTGTTTTGGTCTGACGGAGCCCAACCACGGTTCCGATCCTGGCGCGATGATTACCCGTGCCCGTAAGGTGGACGGCGGCTATAGCCTGACTGGTGCCAAGATGTGGATCACCAACAGCCCGATCGCGGATGTGTTTGTGGTGTGGGGCAAGGACGATGCCGGCGACATTCGTGGTTTTGTCCTGGAGAAGGGCTGGAAGGGGCTGAGCGCTCCGGCGATTCACGGCAAGGTCGGCCTGCGGGCGTCGATTACCGGTGAAATTGTCATGGATAACGTGTTTGTGCCGGAAGAGAACATCTTCCCGGATGTCCGTGGCTTGAAGGGGCCATTCACCTGCCTCAACTCGGCGCGCTATGGCATCTCCTGGGGGGCACTGGGTGCCGCCGAGTTCTGCTGGCATACCGCTCGCCAATACACCCTTGACCGTCATCAGTTTGGTCGCCCGCTGGCGGCCACCCAGTTGATCCAGAAGAAGTTGGCCGACATGCAGACCGAGATCACTCTGGCCTTGCAAGGCTGCCTGCGTCTGGGGCGTATGAAGGATGAAGGCACGGCGGCTGTCGAGATTACATCGATCATGAAGCGCAACTCGTGCGGCAAGTCTCTGGATATCGCGCGTATGGCGCGGGACATGTTGGGTGGCAACGGTATTTCCGACGAGTTCGGGGTGGCGCGACACCTGGTCAACCTGGAGGTGGTTAACACCTATGAGGGCACTCATGACGTGCACGCCTTGATTCTGGGGCGCGCGCAAACTGGTCTTCAGGCGTTCTATTAATAGGAGCACGGCATGGGCGCGCTTTCACATCTGCGGGTACTGGATTTATCGCGAGTGCTGGCGGGCCCTTGGTCCGGGCAGATACTTGCGGACCTTGGGGCTGAGGTGATCAAGGTCGAGCGGCCGGGTAATGGCGATGACACGCGTGCATGGGGGCCGCCTTTCCTGAAGGACGCTTATGGCGAGAACACCAGTGAGGCGGCGTATTACCTGTCGGCTAACCGTAACAAGGAATCGGTGACTATCGACTTCACGCGTCCGGAGGGGCAGAAGCTGGTGCGTGATCTGGCTGCCAAGTCCGACATTCTGATCGAGAACTTCAAGGTAGGTGGTCTGGCGGCATATGGGCTGGACTATGAGTCGCTCAAAGAGATCAATCCGGAGTTGATCTACTGCTCTATCACGGGCTTCGGCCAGACGGGCCCTTATGCGACGCGAGCGGGCTACGACTTTATGATTCAGGGGCTGGGAGGGCTCATGAGTCTGACGGGGCGGCCAGAGGGCGATGATGGGGCTGGGCCGGTGAAGGTGGGGGTTGCACTGACGGACATCCTGACGGGGCTTTATTCGACTGTGGCGATCCTGGCGGCATTGGCTCACCGGGACCACGACGGTGGTGGGCAGCATATCGATATGGCCTTGCTGGATGTGCAGGTGGCTTGCCTGGCTAACCAAGCGATGAATTACCTGACGACGGGTGTGTCACCAAAACGCTTGGGCAATGCTCACCCGAATATAGTGCCTTATCAGGATTTTCCTACGGCTGATGGTGATTTCATCCTGACGGTGGGTAATGACGGCCAGTTTCGCAAGTTCGCTGAGGTGGCTGGGCAGCCGCAGTGGGCCGATGACCCGCGGTTTGCTTCTAATAAGATGCGGGTGGCCAATCGCGCCGAACTGATTCCGTTGATTCGCCAGGCTACCGTCTTCAAGACCACGGCGCAGTGGGTGTCGCAGTTGGAGCAAGTCGGCGTGCCGTGTGGGCCGATCAATGATCTGGCGCAGGTGTTTGCCGATCCGCAGGTCAAGGCGCGTGGGTTGGCGATGACGTTGCCTCATTCGCTGGCAGGGATGGTGCCGCAGGTGGCCAGTCCGATACGGTTGTCCAAGACACCGGTCGAGTATCGGAGTGCGCCTCCTTTATTAGGAGAGCATACGGTTCAGGTATTGCAGGGCGTGCTTGGGCTGGGGGCGGCGAATGTGGCTGCCTTAAAGGAGGCAGGCGTTATCTGAGTCGCTTCTTCTATATAGAGCGTGTGAACAACGCTATGTCGATTGTTTTTTAATCAATTCTAACTAATTGATAGAAAGACAAAATTAAGCGTTGACGGCAGATTCTGGACGTCTATAATTCGCCCCACTTCCGGCGCAGTCGAAACGGAAAACTCCTTGGTAAACAAAGAGTTATGCGAGATTCGACAGTGAGTTGCTTCAGGTCATCGAAGCCCAGAAGGAGTTGGTAGAGCAGTGTTGTTTGGCTCTATTAACGTTTCGATCCTCTCGGTCGAAAGCGGAGAAAAAGAGGTGTTGACAGCAGCGTGTAACGCTGTAGAATTCGCCTCCCGCTAACGAGAGATCGGAAGCGCAAGTGGTTGAAGTTGTTGAGGAATTCCTTGAAAACTTCTGAAAATAATCACTTGACAGCAAATGAGGCTGCTGTAGAATGCGCGCCTCGGTTGAGACGAAAGATCTTAACCAACCGCTCTTTAACAACTGAATCAAGCAATTCGTGTGGGTGCTTGTGGAGTCAGACTGATAGTCAACAAGATTATCAGCATCACAAGTTACTCCGCGAGAAATCAAAGATGTAACCAACGATTGCTGAGCCAAGTTTAGGGTTTCTTAAAAACCCAAAGATGTTTGAACTGAAGAGTTTGATCATGGCTCAGATTGAACGCTGGCGGCAGGCCTAACACATGCAAGTCGAGCGGTAGAGAGAAGCTTGCTTCTCTTGAGAGCGGCGGACGGGTGAGTAAAGCCTAGGAATCTGCCTGGTAGTGGGGGATAACGTTCGGAAACGGACGCTAATACCGCATACGTCCTACGGGAGAAAGCAGGGGACCTTCGGGCCTTGCGCTATCAGATGAGCCTAGGTCGGATTAGCTAGTTGGTGAGGTAATGGCTCACCAAGGCGACGATCCGTAACTGGTCTGAGAGGATGATCAGTCACACTGGAACTGAGACACGGTCCAGACTCCTACGGGAGGCAGCAGTGGGGAATATTGGACAATGGGCGAAAGCCTGATCCAGCCATGCCGCGTGTGTGAAGAAGGTCTTCGGATTGTAAAGCACTTTAAGTTGGGAGGAAGGGCATTAACCTAATACGTTAGTGTTTTGACGTTACCGACAGAATAAGCACCGGCTAACTCTGTGCCAGCAGCCGCGGTAATACAGAGGGTGCAAGCGTTAATCGGAATTACTGGGCGTAAAGCGCGCGTAGGTGGTTTGTTAAGTTGGATGTGAAATCCCCGGGCTCAACCTGGGAACTGCATTCAAAACTGACTGACTAGAGTATGGTAGAGGGTGGTGGAATTTCCTGTGTAGCGGTGAAATGCGTAGATATAGGAAGGAACACCAGTGGCGAAGGCGACCACCTGGACTAATACTGACACTGAGGTGCGAAAGCGTGGGGAGCAAACAGGATTAGATACCCTGGTAGTCCACGCCGTAAACGATGTCAACTAGCCGTTGGGAGCCTTGAGCTCTTAGTGGCGCAGCTAACGCATTAAGTTGACCGCCTGGGGAGTACGGCCGCAAGGTTAAAACTCAAATGAATTGACGGGGGCCCGCACAAGCGGTGGAGCATGTGGTTTAATTCGAAGCAACGCGAAGAACCTTACCAGGCCTTGACATCCAATGAACTTTCTAGAGATAGATTGGTGCCTTCGGGAACATTGAGACAGGTGCTGCATGGCTGTCGTCAGCTCGTGTCGTGAGATGTTGGGTTAAGTCCCGTAACGAGCGCAACCCTTGTCCTTAGTTACCAGCACGTAATGGTGGGCACTCTAAGGAGACTGCCGGTGACAAACCGGAGGAAGGTGGGGATGACGTCAAGTCATCATGGCCCTTACGGCCTGGGCTACACACGTGCTACAATGGTCGGTACAGAGGGTTGCCAAGCCGCGAGGTGGAGCTAATCCCACAAAACCGATCGTAGTCCGGATCGCAGTCTGCAACTCGACTGCGTGAAGTCGGAATCGCTAGTAATCGCGAATCAGAATGTCGCGGTGAATACGTTCCCGGGCCTTGTACACACCGCCCGTCACACCATGGGAGTGGGTTGCACCAGAAGTAGCTAGTCTAACCTTCGGGAGGACGGTTACCACGGTGTGATTCATGACTGGGGTGAAGTCGTAACAAGGTAGCCGTAGGGGAACCTGCGGCTGGATCACCTCCTTAATCGACGACATCAGCTGCTCCATAAGTTCCCACACGAATTGCTTGATTCATTGAAGAAGACGATAAGAAGCAGCCCGAAATTGGGTCTGTAGCTCAGTTGGTTAGAGCGCACCCCTGATAAGGGTGAGGTCGGCAGTTCGAATCTGCCCAGACCCACCAATTTTGTGTGGGAAACGCCTGTAGAAATACGGGGCCATAGCTCAGCTGGGAGAGCGCCTGCCTTGCACGCAGGAGGTCAACGGTTCGATCCCGTTTGGCTCCACCACTACTGCTTCTGAAGTTTCGAAAGCTTAGAAATGAGCATTCCATTGTGATGATGGTGAATGTTGATTTCTAGTCTTTGATTAGATCGTTCTTTAAAAATTTGGGTATGTGATAGAAAGATAGACTGAACGTTACTTTCACTGGTAACGGATCAGGCTAAGGTAAAATTTGTGAGTTACTCGTAATTGAGTATTATCGAATTTTCGGCGAATGTTGTCTTCACAGTATAACCAGATTGCTTGGGGTTATATGGTCAAGTGAAGAAGCGCATACGGTGGATGCCTTGGCAGTCAGAGGCGATGAAAGACGTGGTAGCCTGCGAAAAGCTTCGGGGAGTCGGCAAACAGACTTTGATCCGGAGATGTCTGAATGGGGGAACCCAGCCATCATAAGATGGTTATCTTACGCTGAATACATAGGCGTAAGAGGCGAACCAGGGGAACTGAAACATCTAAGTACCCTGAGGAAAAGAAATCAACCGAGATTCCCTTAGTAGTGGCGAGCGAACGGGGACTAGCCCTTAAGTGGCTTTGAGATTAGCGGAACGCTCTGGAAAGTGCGGCCATAGTGGGTGATAGCCCTGTACGCGAAAATCTCTTAGTCATGAAATCGAGTAGGACGGAGCACGAGAAACTTTGTCTGAATATGGGGGGACCATCCTCCAAGGCTAAATACTACTGACTGACCGATAGTGAACTAGTACCGTGAGGGAAAGGCGAAAAGAACCCCGGAGAGGGGAGTGAAATAGATCCTGAAACCGTATGCGTACAAGCAGTGGGAGCAGACTTTGTTCTGTGACTGCGTACCTTTTGTATAATGGGTCAGCGACTTATTTTCAGTGGCGAGCTTAACCGAATAGGGGAGGCGTAGCGAAAGCGAGTCTTAATAGGGCGTCTAGTCGCTGGGAATAGACCCGAAACCGGGCGATCTATCCATGGGCAGGTTGAAGGTTGGGTAACACTAACTGGAGGACCGAACCGACTACCGTTGAAAAGTTAGCGGATGACCTGTGGATCGGAGTGAAAGGCTAATCAAGCTCGGAGATAGCTGGTTCTCCTCGAAAGCTATTTAGGTAGCGCCTCATGTATCACTGTAGGGGGTAGAGCACTGTTTCGGCTAGGGGGTCATCCCGACTTACCAAACCGATGCAAACTCCGAATACCTACAAGTGCCGAGCATGGGAGACACACGGCGGGTGCTAACGTCCGTCGTGAAAAGGGAAACAACCCAGACCGTCAGCTAAGGTCCCAAAGTTATGGTTAAGTGGGAAACGATGTGGGAAGGCTTAGACAGCTAGGAGGTTGGCTTAGAAGCAGCCACCCTTTAAAGAAAGCGTAATAGCTCACTAGTCGAGTCGGCCTGCGCGGAAGATGTAACGGGGCTCAAACCATACACCGAAGCTACGGGTATCACGTAAGTGATGCGGTAGAGGAGCGTTCTGTAAGCCTGTGAAGGTGAGTTGAGAAGCTTGCTGGAGGTATCAGAAGTGCGAATGCTGACATGAGTAACGACAATGGGTGTGAAAAACACCCACGCCGAAAGACCAAGGTTTCCTGCGCAACGTTAATCGACGCAGGGTTAGTCGGTCCCTAAGGCGAGGCTGAAAAGCGTAGTCGATGGAAAACAGGTTAATATTCCTGTACTTCTGGTTATTGCGATGGAGGGACGGAGAAGGCTAGGCCAGCTTGGCGTTGGTTGTCCAAGTTTAAGGTGGTAGGCTGGAATCTTAGGTAAATCCGGGATTCTAAGGCCGAGAGCTGATGACGAGTTAACTTTTAGTTAACGAAGTGGTTGATGCCATGCTTCCAAGAAAAGCTTCTAAGCTTCAGGTAACCAGGAACCGTACCCCAAACCGACACAGGTGGTTGGGTAGAGAATACCAAGGCGCTTGAGAGAACTCGGGTGAAGGAACTAGGCAAAATGGCACCGTAACTTCGGGAGAAGGTGCGCCGGTGAGGGTGAAGGACTTGCTCCGTAAGCTCATGCCGGTCGAAGATACCAGGCCGCTGCGACTGTTTATTAAAAACACAGCACTCTGCAAACACGAAAGTGGACGTATAGGGTGTGACGCCTGCCCGGTGCCGGAAGGTTAATTGATGGGGTTAGCTAACGCGAAGCTCTTGATCGAAGCCCCGGTAAACGGCGGCCGTAACTATAACGGTCCTAAGGTAGCGAAATTCCTTGTCGGGTAAGTTCCGACCTGCACGAATGGCGTAACGATGGCGGCGCTGTCTCCACCCGAGACTCAGTGAAATTGAAATCGCTGTGAAGATGCAGTGTATCCGCGGCTAGACGGAAAGACCCCGTGAACCTTTACTATAGCTTTGCACTGGACTTTGAATTTGCTTGTGTAGGATAGGTGGGAGGCTTTGAAGCGTGGACGCCAGTTCGCGTGGAGCCAACCTTGAAATACCACCCTGGCAACTTTGAGGTTCTAACTCAGGTCCGTTATCCGGATCGAGGACAGTGTATGGTGGGTAGTTTGACTGGGGCGGTCTCCTCCTAAAGAGTAACGGAGGAGTACGAAGGTGCGCTCAGACCGGTCGGAAATCGGTCGTAGAGTATAAAGGCAAAAGCGCGCTTGACTGCGAGACAGACACGTCGAGCAGGTACGAAAGTAGGTCTTAGTGATCCGGTGGTTCTGTATGGAAGGGCCATCGCTCAACGGATAAAAGGTACTCCGGGGATAACAGGCTGATACCGCCCAAGAGTTCATATCGACGGCGGTGTTTGGCACCTCGATGTCGGCTCATCACATCCTGGGGCTGAAGCCGGTCCCAAGGGTATGGCTGTTCGCCATTTAAAGTGGTACGCGAGCTGGGTTTAGAACGTCGTGAGACAGTTCGGTCCCTATCTGCCGTGGACGTTTGAGATTTGAGAGGGGCTGCTCCTAGTACGAGAGGACCGGAGTGGACGAACCTCTGGTGTTCCGGTTGTCACGCCAGTGGCATTGCCGGGTAGCTATGTTCGGAATAGATAACCGCTGAAAGCATCTAAGCGGGAAACTAGCCTCAAGATGAGATCTCACTGGGACCTTGAGTCCCCTGAAGGGCCGTCGAAGACTACGACGTTGATAGGTTGGGTGTGTAAGCGCTGTGAGGCGTTGAGCTAACCAATACTAATTGCCCGTGAGGCTTGACCATATAACACCCAAGCAATTTGACTACTCCTGACTTGGAAACAAGCAGAAGCATCAGATTGCGGTGTGTGAAGACGATAGAACCGAAAGTTCGAATTTCACAAAACACCGAAAGCTGTCACATACCCAATTTGCTGAAGCGAGGCCAGCTGGCCACGACTCAGTACCCGAATTTCTTGACGACCATAGAGCATTGGAACCACCTGATCCCATCCCGAACTCAGTAGTGAAACGATGCATCGCCGATGGTAGTGTGGGGTTTCCCCATGTGAGAGTAGGTCATCGTCAAGATTAAATTCCAGAACCCCTGTTTGCTAACGCGAACAGGGGTTTTGTTTATGTAGAAGTCCATGAATTTCACTGGTGTGTTGCTGATGCAACGTACTGGTACACAGAATTTCTTGACGACCATAGAGCATTGGAACCACCTGATCCCATCCCGAACTCAGCAGTGAAACGATGCATCGCCGATGGTAGTGTGGGGTTTCCCCATGTGAGAGTAGGTCATCGTCAAGATTAAATTCCGAAACCCCTGTCTGCTAACGCAGACAGGGGTTTTGTCGTTTAGAGGGTTTGATAATTGACCTGCTCTTGCTGCTGACTATTGATCGGTATTAAGAGGCAAGCATCAACGATGCTAAGCGTTCTCTGCATCTATCCATCTCTATACCCGACATCGCACTGCCAAGTCGCAAGCTGTCCCAGGCAGCTACAACGCGACGAACCCCCATTTATCCATCTCAACCACGTCTGGCAGATAGGCACTCTTTCGCTGAAACCATCGAAAGCAGCGGGACAGGTATCTGTGCTGAAGCTCTACCACTGGTCGTTTTCCTACTCAAAACGACGATGGATCTCACAAATTTCTAAGATTTATTCCGTCCTGGCCGAAAGCCTGATGAGCCATGCGTGCACCGAAATAGAGCGGCCTGAGAGTCTGCCTATCCCGTTACATGGAATGTTCCACTCGGCACGCTCACCCCCCTTTGGCAAAAGAAGTCGATGAAATGAATCTCAAGTTCAGTCATAAAATTCTACTGGCCGCGTCAGGCGTCGTGGTTTTGGCCTTCGCGTTATTCACGCTCTACAACGACTACCTGCAGCGCAGCACGATCAAGCAAAATCTCGAGTCGTCTATCCAGCAATCGGGCGAGCTCACGGCAAGCAGTGTGCAGAACTGGCTCAGTGGGCGCATCCTTGTGCTCGAAAGTCTGGCGCAAAACGTTGCCCATCAGGGGAGTGGTGCCGACCTTCCAGGGCTGGTCGACCAGCCTGCATTCACCTCAAACTTCCAATTCACCTATGTCGGTCAAACCAATGGTGTGTTCACCCAGCGCCCTGACGCGAAGATGCCTGACGGTTACGACCCACGTCAGCGACCTTGGTACAAGCAAGCGGTGGCTGCCGATAAAACCATGCTCACCCCGCCTTACATGGCCGCAGTGGGTGGTCAGATCGTAACCATCGCTCTGCCAGTCAAAAAGAACGGTGAGCTGCTGGGTGTGGTCGGTGGTGACCTGAGTTTGCAAACCCTGGTGAAGATCATCAACTCGGTGGACTTTGGCGGCATCGGCCATGCGTTTCTGGTCAGTGCGGATGGTCAGGTGATCGTCAGTCCTGACCAGGACCAGGTGATGAAAAACCTCAAGGACATCTACCCAGGCACCAGTCTTCGTATTGAGAAGGTCAGTCAGGATGTCGTCTTAAACGGTCAGGACCGCATTCTGTCGTTCACGCCAATCAGCGGTTTGCCGGGTGCAGACTGGTACATCGGTCTCTCGATCGACAAGGACAAAGCCTACGCACCACTGGGTAAATTCCGTACTTCAGCGTTGATTGCCATGTTGATTGCTGTGGTGGCGATTGCGGTGCTGTTGAGCTTGCTGATTCAAGTACTGTTGCGCCCGCTGACCACCATGGGTGTTGCCATGCAGGACATTGCCCAGGGTGAAGGCGATTTGACTCGCCGCTTGGACGTGACCAGTAAGGATGAGTTTGGCGAGGTCGGCAGTGCTTTCAACCAGTTCGTCGAGCGTATCCACGCCTCCATTTCCGAAGTCTCTTCGGCAACACGTCAGGTACACGACCTGTCGCAGCGTGTCATGGCGTCTTCCAATGCGTCGATTATCGGCTCGGACGAACAAAGCGCACGTACCAACAGCGTAGCTGCAGCGATCAACGAGCTGGGTGCCGCCACCCAGGAAATCGCGCGCAACGCGGCCGATGCTTCGCAGCACGCCAGTGGTGCCAGTGAACAAGCAGACGACGGGCGCAAGGTCGTGGAAAAAACCATCCTGGCAATGTCGGAACTGTCGCAAAAGATCAGCCTGTCCTGCACGCAGATCGAAACCCTCAACGCCAGCACCGACAACATTGGTCACATTCTCGATGTGATCAAAGGTATCTCCCAGCAAACCAACTTGTTAGCGCTCAATGCCGCGATCGAAGCTGCCCGTGCCGGGGAAGCCGGGCGTGGGTTTGCCGTGGTTGCCGATGAGGTGCGTAACCTGGCTCACCGTACCCAGGAGTCTGCGGAAGAGATCCACAAAATGATCACTTCGCTGCAAGTGGGTTCGCGTGAAGCGGTGACCACCATGAACGCCAGCCAGACCTCCAGCGAAGAAAGCGTTGAAGTGGCCAACCAGGCCGGTGAGCGCCTGGTCAGCGTGACGCAGCGAATCGTCGAGATCGATGGCATGAACCAATCGGTTGCTGCCGCCACCGAGGAGCAGACGGCGGTGGTTGAAACCCTCAACGTGGATATCAACCAGATCAATCTGCTGAACCAGCAAGGCGTGGCCAATCTCAACGAAACGCTTAAGGACTGCGATGCGCTGTCCCAGCAGGCCAGCCGCCTGAAGCAATTGGTCGACAGCTTCAAAATCTGATCCACGTTATGCAGGGGCGAAGCCTTTCGCTCCTGCTGATCAGCCAAGCATCTTTCGCACATTCTCCAGGGCGCTGTCGGCGAAGGCTTGAACAAACTGTTCAAACTCCGCCTGCGGTGTATCGACCGGTTCGCCAATCAGTGTCCAGATCGCCCTGGAGTATCCCGCGCCAAGCGCTTGCACACTCATTGCGGCCCACAGTTGGGCGACACCCAACGTGTTGTAGAGGGTGGTCCAGGTCATGCACATCGCGTCGTCGTTTCGGCTGTTGAGCTGCTCAACGACACAATGCCCGTCATGGAAAAATTTCGTACGCAGTGCGCCTACACCTGTGCCGGTCATTTCGACGTGCGAAAGGGCGGGAATGAAGGCATCAAATTCCGCAAAGTTGCCTACCACGCTCCATAGGCGGGCGGCTTCGCACGCGACGTCGACAGACGCCTTCAAGGGGGAGCCATTCGGGTTGCGGATCAATGTATCGGGTTGCAGCAATTTCATAAGGGTGTCCTGAAACGGTCAGAGAAAGCCGATGGCGCTGAGGTGATCGCAGCCCCTGCGCAACAGCGTCGCGTCCTTTTGCGGGTATCGCTCGCCCATGGCTTCCACACCTTGGCGGGCGTTCTCGTGACAAATCATCGAGATGTCGCTGATGTCTTCGGCAAGGTCATCCAGATAGAAACCCAGCACACCAAACAGGGCGTTATCGCGACCCACCGTGTGTAGCTCTCGTTGCCAGTGTGCAACGCTCACCCGTTCGAAGTGATGGCCCGCCTGGCTGAAAGCATCCAGATAGTGATCCCAGCTCAAGGGTTGCGGGTTATGCAGGTTGAATACGTTTTGCCCGACCGCAGATTGGCCGCAGTGGAACGCGACAAAACGGGCAAAAAAATCCAACGGCATCAGGTCGAAGTTCACGTTCAGGCGTGGCGCCATACCAAATTGCAATGAGCCTTTGAGCATTAGCATCAGGCGATTGTTTTGCGGCTGGCAGACTCCGCTGCGGCTGTTGAAGGCGATGTTGCCCGGGCGATAGATGTTCACCCAGGCACCTTGTTCGACCGCACGCCCCAACAGCCGCTCGGCGACCCATTTGGACAGGTTATAGCCATTCTTGAGGTAGAGCGGCAACGTGGCCACCGCCGGTGTTTCGAGGATGTACCCTTGGGCGTTGATGCTGCTGCAAGCCGACAGCGTCGAGATGAAATTGAAGACTTTTTTGCAGTGGGTTTCACACAGTCGCAGGCACTCCAGTACCGGTTCGACGTTGTCCCTGGCCAGTGACGCATAATCCATCACATGATTGACCCGCGCTGCGTTGTGCACCAACACGCCATGGCTGCGAGCGATTCGCTCATACACATCGCAGGCCAGGCCCAGACGAGGCTGGCTGATATCGGCGGCGTATACCTGCATCCGGCTCATGTCCAAATGCTCCAGGCGATACTCGCGTAATGCCTGGGTAAACCGCGCCATGGCGCACTGGCCCGGCTGTTCACGCACCAGGCATGTCACCTCCAGTGCTCCCCCTGCCAACAACGCTTCGACGAGATGCACGCCGACAAAACTGTTGGCGCCTGTGACGATCACCTTGCGCAGATCGCCAATGCGATGTTCGTGCAGCATTTGTATATTCAGCGCCTGCGAAGCATCTTGCTCCACCTGGCCTGACGGTACTTCAGTTGTCGCGCCGTCCTCCATCAGTGCAGTGAGCGTACGAATCGTCGGAGCTTCAAAGAAACGGTTCAATGAGAGGCTGTGGCCAAACGCTTCGCGCAGTCGCAGCAGCAGGGTCGACAGCAGGATGGAATGACCGCCCAAATTGAAAAAGCTGTCATCAATTGAAAAGTCATCGCCGGGTATATCCAGCAACTCGCTCCATAACGTCACCAGACGCGTTTGCAGAGGTGTTTGCGCAGGTCGGCGGTGTGAGTGGGGCCTGGCGTGCTTCGGCAGCGCCAGTAAGGCCACGCGGTCGATCTTGCCATGGGTGGTGCGCGGCATCGTGGGTAACTCAGTCCACACCGCGGGCTGCATGTAATCCGGCAGCCACTGCTGTGCATGTCGCTTGAGGCCCGCCACCGTGGCGCCCGATTCGGGCTGGGCGACAACGCAGAGAATCCTGCGATCACCATCGATCACCACGGCCACCTGACGGAATAATCGACTGGCGCTCAGGCACTGTTCGATCTCCTGGGGCTCGACTCGAAAGCCACGGATCTTCACCTGGTCATCCCGCCGGCCACCCAGCTCGATACCGTCCGGCATCCATTTCGCCAGGTCACCGCTGCGGTAAGCCTGCAGTGTCTGGCCATCAGGCAGTGTCACCACCACGAACGGGTTTTCGACCTGCTGCGGCGCGTTCACATACCCCAGGCTTATGCCGGGGCCGATGATGTACAGATCGCCCATTACCTGTTCATCCACGGGTTGCAGCGTGTCGTCGAGGATCAACACTTGGCTGTTTGCGATGGGGTGGCCGATGTTGCGGTTGCTGTCACCGGGTTGAAACGTCCGGTGGGTGACCAGCACCGTGCTCTCGGTAGGGCCGTAGAGGTTGTGCACTTGGCACTGGCTCGCCAATCGTTCGATCACAGACGGCTCGCAGGCATCACCACCGGTCAACAGATGGCTGAGGCCCAACGGCTCCTCCAACGGCAGAATGCTGAGGAGCGCGGGCGGCAGAAAGGCATGGCTGATGGGCTGACGGCGAATCAGCTCGACCAACTGATGAGGATCGCGTTGCTGGGCTTCACTCGGGACGATCAACTCGGCACCGGCTATCAGAGCAGGGAAAATATCAATCAACGAGGAGTCGAAACTCAGCGGCGAAAATTGCAGCACACGGCTCTGTTCGTCCAGCGCCAGGCGAGTAGCGAACCAGGCGGTGAAATGCGCAAGGTTGCGTTGACTCAGCAGTACGCCCTTCGGTTGGCCAGTGGTGCCCGAGGTGAAAAGCGCGATGCAGGGTGCTTCGATGCTGGGGTGATGGTGCATCAAGGGTTGCGTGGGGTCGGCCAGGACGGGGTCGACAGTACAGACATTCAGGGCAATGAAATGGTCGCGCAGAGGGTGCTGGCCATCATCGAGCAACAGCCTGGCCTTAGTGCTTTGCAGCATGGCTTGATGGCGCGGTGACGGATGTTCCGGCGCCAGTGGCAGGTAAACCGCACCGCACCCCAATACCGCGAGAATACTGGCGTACAGCTCGACAGATTTTTGCAGACACACGCCGACCACCGGGGGCGACTCAATGCCCTCCAATAACGGGCGCAGGCGTTGCTGGATCGACAGGGCTCGCTGGTGTAATTGGCGGTAGCTGAGCCTGTCGCCCGCGATGTTCAGCGCCGTTCGTTCTGCGAAGGCATAAAGACTGGTCTGTAGCCGTTCGATGATCGGTACTTGGGCGGCCTGCAGCAGCGCCGGCTGCGCAGTGCGATTGAATCGATGCAGAAATGCCAGTGCGTCCAGCCCTTTCAAGCTGTGCTCGGGCCACGTATTGGCGGTGGTTACGGCCGTGAAGAGCGCGGTGTCCCTTGCGAAGCCGCTGATCAGCAAGGCGATCCATTCGACCAGTGTGTTCGTCGCTTGCCGGCGCAGACGTTGGCCGTTGCCGCTGGGCTCCTCGGCAACGTCCTGCACCGCCAGCACACGCTGGTCATGGGCATAGCAACGCAACTGCACAGAGGGAAGCCCGTAGTCGGTCACCGGGCCGATACCCAGGCGCAGGCTTAACCCTAGAGCGTTGTCGGAACGTGTGGGCGGTGGTTGGCTGCCGTCCTCAATGAGCACATCAACGGCTTCTGTTGCGCTGACATGCCCGTATTGTTCCAACGTTTGCCTGACCGCCTCCAGGGCCTCGCTGGTGCCGCTCCATCCAATCCTCAAGCGTCTCATGCCGGCCTCCGCGTGTCGGGGAGATAGTCGCTCAGGGCACGGGCCACGCTGGGTGTGCTCAGCACGCCGCTCTGGTGCAGGAACCCCATGATGTTGCCGAGCAGCGGATGCTGGCGGGTGATGGGAAAGTCCAGCGCCGCGACTTCGTCCCGCAGCGCCTGTCGGGTATCGCCGCTGACATCCAGGTGTTCGATCAGCTGTAGATCGAAGCCTTTTTGCAGGTCATTGGTCAGGTAATGCGTCAAAAAAATCGGCAGGATTTCCGCGATGCTATCGCGATCGCCCGGGGTTGCCGCCTGCCAGTAGAGACGCACCAATTGCGTCCAGAACTGTGCATGGCGCCCTTCGTCACACAAGTGATCGGCCATCAGGCCACGGATGGATGGCTTGACACTGTCGTCCTTGGAAAACGCCGCTACGGCATGGGTTACGGTGTTTTCGGCGATGGCTACGCCAATCAACTCCACGGCATCGCGCAGGTGTGGCGCTGCCATTGCACACGCGGCGGGCAGGGCGCGGCTCAGTTCGATTTGCGCGGGCAGATCGAGCGGTTGGATGCCGGTCATTTCCACGGTCTGTTGCAGGAAATCCAGTGCAACCAGCGCGTGGTAGTCCTCATCCACCACGATGGTCATCGCATCCACGCGACAGGCGAGAGGGAAGGGCAACGAGAAGCGATTCTTGGCGATACTGCGGGCGGTCTTGTCGACGATTTCTGTTTCGAAGATCACCACATCATTGATGAATTTGTAGAAGCTTTGCACCAGCACAAAGTCGCGCCACTGCGGGCAGTGTTCGAGAAAGGTCGCATTGAGTACCAGCGGCTGCCGACACAGCGGGTAGATCAATCTGTCATCGTTTTCGAGCAAGCGCCGAGGGCGGGTTCGGACAGTTGCCCGGCGTTCCCAGTCTTCGGCAAAGGAGCGGTAGTGCGCGGCAATCATGATTGCACCTCTTGCAACGAGGCCCGTACGTCGTCCCACAAGCTGAGTCGACTTTCTACGGCGTCGAGCGCGTAGTCATCTGCCTGGTTTTGACGCGCCGGGTCTGCGTCGATCAGGCGGTCAAGCACAGCCTCTGCCCCTGGCCCATGTTCCTGGGAGTCCAGCGCGATGTGACGGCTGAGGTAGTGGCATAAGGTCGGTGCCTGGCGCTCAATCAATGGGTTGCCGTGCAGAATGCGTTCGAACATCGACGGTATGACACTCTCGCGGCCATGCAAGAAGGCCGCAGCCACGCAGTGTGTGGGTGCGTTCAGTGCGATCTGCAACGTGGTATCTACGAAGCGAGCTACGCCTGGCAGGACGTTGACCAACTGCAAGGCAACGCTCGCCGGCACGCCCTGACGCTGCAGCTCAATGAAGCGCCGAACAGGGGTGGTGCTGGCGCCGACTTCAGCCATGGCTTCCAGATACAGTTCAAAGTGGCTGCAAGCGCCTCGTGTCGGGTGTTCATCCGACTCTTCGCCGAGCACGATTTCATTAATGAGGCGTGCGGCGAGTGGGTCTGTCGGTGGGAGCCAGGGTAATTGCGTGCAGGTCAGATCCTGCTGCAGGCGTTTGGTCAGTGCCATGAAGTCCCAGACGGCAAACACATGGTGTTCCATGAAAAGTTGTAACTTGTTAAGTGTAGTTATTTCAGTAAATAACGGATGGCTGCATAACTGCAGTTTTTTTTGTTCAAGTAAGTGTTGGTGCATGGTTGACGCCTATAAGTTGTTGCGACTGTTCTGGAAACAGTGATGAGGTGTTTAATTCAATATGAAAAGTTGGCGTTTTAGCCCCGGCGCACGTGCAGCGCTGGACGGACGCAGGTCCGCGCCGCGGTACGAAGTGTGTGTTTTATTCGGGGCGGATAATAATCTGACTAAACGTTTTGATGAGCGTGTAAATGTATTAGAAGTTTTTTCGAGAGATAATTGCTGTGAATGCGTTACTTGATGGGTTGTCGGATGTTTCCTTGCGACGAGCGGGTTTATTTAAGTCGAGTTGTTGGGGCTGGCGTATGCCTGTGCGGAGGCTCCCTGATGGAACAGGAGTACCGCACTGTATGGGTAAGGTGTAGGCACAGCGCTTTAGAAGTTTACCGCGCGCTATTCTTTTCGTTGGCTTCAAGACTATTGAGATAAGTGGAGATCACCTCCATCCCGCGCGTCAGGTGATTGCGCAGCGTCAGAATACTTTCCTCGACTTTTTTCTGCGCGACCAGGCTCAACAGTTCACGGTGGTCTTCCTGAGACGTCTCGCCCAGCCCCATTGCCTCGAGGTTGAAGCGCAGAAAACGCTCTTCCTCGTTCAAACCATGCTCAACCAATTTGAGCAGCCGCTGGTTCGGCGCTTTGCCATACAGCGCCATGTGGAACAGGCGATTGAGTCGGCCAATCTCGGAATAGTCTTTCTCGCGTTCCAGGGCATGGATGCAGGCGTCGGCTTGCGCAATATCCGCATCGGTGAGCCGCGGAATCGATAAGCGCAGCGCTTCGGATTCCAGCAACATGCGCAGTGCATAGGTCTCGGCCGAATTATCTTCGATCAACGGCGCAACCACGGCGCCTTTGTGGGTCACCACATGCAGTAAGGATTGAGCTTCCAATTGGCGCAGGGCTTCTCGCACAGGCATGCGGCTGACGCCGAACAGGCTGGCCAGTTCTTGCTGGCGCATCGCGGTACCACAGGGCAAGCGACCATCGAGAATGGCATTGCGCAACGTTTCTTCAATAACGGCGCGAGCAAGATGGGCTGGGATAGGCCCGCTGATTTTGATGCTGCTTAAAGGGTTCGGCTTCTGCGTCACGGTTACGCTATCCTCCTTGCTTGAATAAAGTGTGTTTAATTGGATCCAATGCACACTAAAGATGGGTCACACACTTGTCAAACAGCCAGGGTTTCAGTTTGTAAGGGCTTACGGGATGTACTTTATGCATCCCACAAGGGGCGTTTATAAATTCGGGCCGCTTATGAATGATTGCACTGTGCCATTGTTTTTTGGTGGTTGAAGCTTCACCATCCCTGAAATTCCGTCTCTCTTCACGGACTGAACGCCTTGGCGGTAAGTTTTATTCCCTCTCGAATAGTGTGCTGGCTACTTTCAGCGACTTTGTTGGCTGGCTTGATGCCCGGCGGGCTGCATGCCGATTGGGATTTCTCTCAGATCAGCCGCAAAGCCACCGCTTTGTATGGGCCGCTGGGGGAGGGACAGCAGCGTATCGATGCCTGGCAGCGGCTGCTGGCGACCGAAAAGAAGGTCGACGAACAGGAGCAACTCAAGGTCGTGAACCTGTTCTTCAACAAGCAAATGACTTATGTGGAAGACATCGACTTGTGGCACGTGGTCGACTATTGGGAGACCCCTATCGAAGCGCTGTGGAAAGGTGCCGGAGATTGTGAGGACTACGCAATCGCCAAGTATTTCAGCCTGCGTCACCTGGGCGTCTCCAGCGACAAATTGCGCATTACGTACGTCAAGGCCTTGCGTCAGAATCGCGCGCATATGGTGCTGACGTATTATCCGACCCCCGAAGCCATCCCGCTGGTGCTCGACAGCCTGATGGACGAGATTCTGCCGGCGACCCGCCGTACCGACCTGGTCCCGGTGTACTCATTCAACGCCGAGGGCTTGTACCTGCCCGGCGCCAAGGGCAACAAGAAAGTCGGTGACACCAAACGCTTGTCGCGCTGGCAGGATGTGTTGAGAAAAATGCGTGCGGAAGGCTTCCCGGCCGAGCCTGCCAACTAGGAGTAACTGATCGGATGTCTCTGTTCAAACAACTATTGATCGCAATCTGTCTGTTCCTGGTAGTCGCCTTCAGCGGCAGCTTCATGGTCAGTCTCGAAAGCTCGCGTACCCAATACGTCAACCAACTGCGTTCCCATGCACAGGACGCGGCGACCGCACTGGCGCTGTCGCTGACGCCGAATATCGACGACCCGGCCATGGTGGAGTTGCTGGTCAGCTCGATCTTCGACAGCGGCTATTACGCCAGCATCCGCGTCGTGGACTTGGCCACCGATAAAACCATCGTCGAACGCAGCGGTATTCCTGACAACAACGGTGTGCCCAACTGGTTCGTCAAACTCATCGGGCTGGAGCCGGCCGGTGGTGACGCGCTGGTCAGTCGCGGTTGGGAACAGGCGGCGCGCGTGGAGGTGGTCAGCCACCCGATGTTCGCCCTGGCCAAACTCTGGCAAAGCGCCTTGGGCAGCCTGGGTTGGTTGCTGTTGTGCGGGGCGGTGAGTGCGGTGCTTGGCGCGTTGTTGCTGCGGCGGCAGTTGAAGCCGTTGGACTACATGGTCAAGCAGTCCCACGCCATCGCTCGTCGCGAATTCCTAAGCTTGCCAGACCTGCCACGCACACCGGAACTGCGACGTGTGGTGCAGGCCATGAACCAGATGGTCGAAAAGCTCAAGGCGCTGTTCCAGGAGCAAGCGGAGCGCAGCGAAAAACTGCGCATCGAATCCTACCAGGACAACCTCACCGGCCTCGCCAACCGTCGTTATTTCGAGATGCAGCTCAATGCGCGCGTCAGCAACCCGGAAGAGACCAACTCCGGCTATCTGCTGCTATTGCGGGTCAAGGACCTGGCCGGTCTCAACCAGCGCCTGGGTGGCCAGCGCACCGACCAATTGCTGCAAGCGGTCGGCGAACAACTGCTGCGCCAGTGTGAGCCTTATCCGGAAACCCACAACCTCGTCACGCGTATCCGTGGCGGTGAGTTCGCAGTGCTGGCGCCGGGGCTGACACGTGAAGAAGCACTGCAATTGGCGCAGAACCTTGAAAACACCTTGCTCAGCCTTCAGGCGACCGCCGCCAGTGATGTCACACCGGTCGCCTACATCGGCCTGGCGCCGTTTAACCATGGCGATTCACCGCAGGCCCTGTTGACCCTGGCTGATCAGGCCCTGGCCCAGGCCGAAGGGCAGGGCGACTCCAGTTGGGTATGCCTCGACCACAGTGCCGCCGCCAGCGTGGGTGACGATCACCATGCCTGGCACACACTGTTGGACCAGGCCCTGACCCAGCAGCGGTTTCAGCTGTACTTCCAACCGGTTGTCGCCAGCCAGGACCCGCAACTGGTCTTGCACTACAAAGTACTGTCGCGCTTGCAGGACGAAGACGGCCATACGATACCCGCCGGGCGTTTCCTGCCGTGGCTTGAGCGTTTCGGCTGGACCGCCCGCCTGGACCGTCTGATGCTCGAGCAAGTGCTCAAGCAGATGGCCGGTCACACTCACAGCCTGGCGCTGAACCTCTCGGCCGCAACCTTGCAGGATACCCAGGCGCTCAGCCGGATTTTTGAGCTGCTACGCCAGCACAGCAACCTGGGCCCGCGCCTGACCCTGGAAATCGGCGAAGAACAATTGCCCGAACAGGCCTTGCTGGAACAGTTGACCCAGCGCCTGCGCGAGCTGGGATTCTCCCTGAGCCTGCAGCGTTTTGGTGGGCGGTTCAGCATGATCGGCAACCTGGCACGGCTGGGCCTGGCGTACCTGAAGATCGACGGCAGCTACATCCGCGCCATCGACCAGGAAAGCGACAAACGCCTGTTTATCGAGGCGATCCAGCGCGCGGCCCACAGCATCGACTTGCCGTTGATCGCCGAGCGCGTGGAAACCGAGGGAGAGCTGAAAGTGATTCGCGAGATGGGGATTTTCGGCGTGCAGGGTCAGCTGTTTGGTGAGCCTGCGCCCTGGAAGTAAGCCAAACCTAATGTGCAAGCAGGCTTATGTGGGAGCTGGCTTGCCTGCGATTGCATCACCTCGGGTGTGACTGACATACCGAGGTGATGCAATCGCGGGCAAGCCCGGCTCCCACACACGCTTACCGTTAAAATTCGTGGGTTCAGATCAACCCAGTCTCTTCGTCATTGATCAGGTGGCTCAACCCACCCAACGCTTCCCGTGCGTGGGTACGGTCCATCAACTTGGCCTGTGCCGCCGGCGGCAAGTCCGTCACGCTGATGACACCCTTGCGGGTCAGCACCTGAATCAAGTCGTCCAGTACCCGGATCATCTCCAGGTCGCTCTGCTTGAGCTGCGCCAGGCTGGTTTCCACCACTTCGTTGGCGTACCAGGCCTGGATCTCATGGTGATCGGCCGGCAGGGTTTCGGTCGACTCGGTAAAGGCGGCGGCCTCCACGCGACTCAATGCACCCTGTGCATCACGTTGCACGTAAAACATAACAAACCCTCGAAAATGAGCCACACGCGTTCACCAGCATAGGCCAACGGTGTGTTTATGGGCGCGAGTATGCGATGCAACCTTGCGCCAGGGCCAGCCACCTGTCGTCCAAATAAATCGGCCGCCCGTGAGGGCGGCCGATAAACCGAGGCTTAGGCGGTGTGGTCGATCTTGATAGTCGGGTCGGCACCACTGATCAGCGAGTTGATGCTGGTGTGGGACCAATCGTTGCCTTCCAGCTTGATCGTTACATCGGCATTGGCCAGGCCGCCGGCGGTGTTGAGCTTGCCTTCGGTGCTGACTTGCAAGGTCGACACGCCATCGACTGTGGTGATCTTGAGGTAGTTGTCGATAGTGCTGTCCGTCTCACCTTTCAACAGATCCTTGAGATCAATCCGGTCACCTTCCGACGCCTTGAAGTCCTTGATCACATCGTTGCCAATGTCACCGGCCTTCCACACGAAGGTATCGGCCCCCGAGCCGCCGATCAGGATGTCGTTGCCCGGCCCACCGATCAAGGTGTCGTTACCGGTGCCGCCCAGCAGGATGTCATTGCCTTTGCCACCGTCCAGCATGTCGTTGCCGCCCTGGCCGAACAGGATGTCATCGCCCGAGCCGCCCAGCAGCGTGTCGTTACCGTCCTTGGCGCCGGATACATCGAAGTCCGCGTAGTGCTCGGTGACGTACTGGTGCACGTTCGAGGTGGTCACCGCCGACACGGCCACACCGGTTTTCTGCGCGACGAAGGCCTGCAGCGCGTTGTAACCCTCACCGGTAATCCCGCTGAAGCTCACCAGGTCGCCGAAGATGATGTCGTTGCCGTCGCCACCGTTCACGGTGTCGGCGCCAGGCAGGGTCGCTTCGGTGTGGCCGAGGATGGCGTTGGCCAGGTCCTTCGGATCGATGTTGCTCTGCGGCTTGCCATCGCTGTCGTACGGTTTTAGATCGGTGAGGCTGACGTCGCCATTGATACCAATCGCTTCCACTTGCGACAACCCACCCAGCAATGCAAAGGCGCTCTTCGAATTGCTCAGTGTCGACGAATCGGTGTCGTTGCCCAGGCCTGCGCGGTTGGACAGCTCAAAGGTGCCGTCGCCTTGTGCATGAACAGTGCCCAGGTTGTTGCTGTACCACCAGTTGCCAACCAAGGTCTGGAGTACAGCGTTACCGGAGGAGTCGATGGTGAAGTAGTGAGTGTTGTCCAGGTACTTGGCGACCGTTGTGCCTGGTGTGTAGTTTGAGGTGGTCACCACGTCATCGAACTTGACGTTGCCATACAGCGTCGGGTTGGTCTGCTCGCCGCTCTGGTAGTACGTCGGCTGGCCGTCGGTGATGAAGTAGGTCAGGTTGGTGGCACCGGTGTTGTTGGTGGCCAGGCCGCTTTGGAAGAAGTTGGCCGTGGTCTTGAACACGTCTTCATAGTTGGTACCGCCGCCCGACACCATCGAGTCCAGCACGGCCTTGAGCAGGACCAATGCGTTTGGATCGTTGAGGTTAATCGCGACCGACTTGTTCACCTGGGTATCGAAGTCCGCCAGGAAGATGTTCACGGTGCCTGAGGTGTTGGCGCCCAGGCTGTCTTTGAGCGAATTGAACACCGAGGTCAACGAAGCCTTCGCCGCGTTGATCGAGGAGGTGCTCATACTGCCGGAGCTGTCCACCATGAACGCAATGTTGTAGTTCTTGCCCTGCACCACGTTCAGGCCGCCGATATCGGCCACGACGATGTCGTTGCCATCGGTGCCGTTGATGCTGTCACTGCCCGAAGTGCCCGTCACCGCGCTGTAGGTGGCCGGGTACACCGTGACCGGCAATTGCGCGGTGGTGACGGCCGAACCGCCGAGGCTTTCGGTGGAGGTCGAGGTGACGGTCAGGTTGAACTGGCCGCTGTAGTAGGTCGGCGGCTTGATGGTCAGAGTGCTCAGGTCCCAGCCGGTGACGTTGACTTCGCCCACGGTCTTGGTGGCCGTGAAGGTGTGCCCGGAAGCATCGGTCAGTACCGAGCCGGCCGGGACGCCGCCGATCTTCACGCTCAAGGTTTCGGAGCCGTCGGTGTCGGTCAGCGCGGTGGTGACCTTGGACAGCTTCACGGTGCCGTTTTCCTGGCCTTCGTTGAGCTTGTAGCCCACGTAGTAACCGTCACCATTGCTGCCATGCAGGTCGGACACGGTCACGCCGGCGTTGGTCAGGTCAGTGATACCGGTATACAACGGTACGCCGCTGGTGCTCAGGTCCTTGGTCGCGCCACCGTTGACCGACAGGTTGACGTCGTAGCTGCCAAGGCCGGACTGGTTGGCGTGGTAGATCTCGAGGCTGTAGTAACCGCTCACTGTCGGGGTGATTGAGCCACTGAACGCACCGCTGTTAGTGCCCCACTGCGCGCTGGCCACGTCTTTGCCGCCGACGTTGATCACCAGGCTGTCATCGCCGGTGCCGCTGAAGGTATAGGTCTTACCGGCTTCCATGTAGATCAGGCCGGAAGTCTTCGAGCCGGCACCCGCAGAGACGTTTGCGGTGGACTCGACGTTGGTCACCACCCCACTGCTATTGGGTGTGCCAGCTTTATCAATGGCGTTTTTCAGGTCGGCGGGTGCTGCGCCGTTCCCGTTGGTGCCAAGCCCGGAAATGCTGTTCCAGCTTTGCTTGAGCAAGCCGACCGAATTGACGCTGTTGTCGGCCACAGTCAGGGTCGGTGCGTCGGCCACCGGTGTGATATCGACTTTCACCGTGGCGCTATTGCCCAAGTCCTTGCCATCAGTCGGCTGGAACTTGAACTGCGCGTAATCGGCTTGCTGGTTGCCGATACCGGTGCCGCCATAACCGTTGGTGCCGGACTCGTTGGCGTTAGGCATGAAGCGCAACTGGCCGCCGTCGATCTGGGCTTTGGTGAAGGTTTGGCCCGCGGTCACGTTGCTCCAGGTGGCGCCATCCGCCGCCAGGTATTGCAGTTTGCCGGCCACTGGCAGGTCGGTAATCTTCACGCCGAGGCTGGCTTGTGGCGAGTCCACATCGGTGACGCCGAAGTTGGCCCAGGTCAGTGCCAGCGCCGTGTCTTCGGTGCCGGTCACGGCACTGCCAGTGGCTACCGGCGGATCGTTGACGGCCACGACGTTAATCGTGGTGGTGGCGACGTTGGAGTAGTTGCCGCCATCGGTCACGGTCACGGTAATCACGCGCGGCGTGGTGCTCGGGTCGTGGCTGCTGTTGGTGAACGTGATGTTCTTGATCTGCTGCATGTAGTCAGCCAGCGACGCCGTGCCGGTCAATGTCAGCGTGATCTTGCCTGTAGCAGGGTCCGTGGTCGGGGTCACGGTGATGCCGGTGACGTTTGTGACGTTCAGCGAGTCGCCTTGCTGAGTGTTGGTCAGCACCACGGTGGCGCCGGTCAGTTGGGTGCTGTCCGGATCGGTAATCTTGATATCGGTGTCAGCAATCGACACGCCAGTGCCGCCTTCGGTGAACGACGTCTTATAGTCGGTACCCGTGGCGCCGCTGGAATTGTTGGCATCCAGGTCGATAACCGGCGGCGCATCGTTGTCGATGATGTTGGTGCTGACGCTGCCATTACCCACCACCAGGCTCTCGAAGTTGCCACCGGTGGTCTTGTCGATGGTGATGACAATCTGTTCCGTCGGCTCGGTGATCTTGTCGTCGATCGTGGCGATGTTAAACGGCACGCTGCTGGAGCCGGCCGGGATCTTCACGGTGTACACGCCGTTGAAGTCCGAACCGTCGGTGGCGGTGCCGCTGTACTTGAGCGTCACGGTCATATCGGTTTGTGCCGGGTTGCTCAGGTTCAGCGTGTAGTGCGCAGTGCCGCCTTCAGTGACCGAAGCGTCGCCGGTAATGCTGATGGTGGTGCTGTTGACTACATCCGTCACCTTGGTGACCACAGTGCTGCCGTCGACGATCAGGTGTTCGTACTTGTCGCCGCCGCTGACCACGCCAGTGATCTTGGTGCTGACATCATTGGCACCGACATACGCGTCGTTAGGCGCAACAGCCGTAACGGTACTGCTGGACGTGCCGCTGCCGATGGTGATGGTCGAGCCGTTCGCCAGCTTGATCACCAAGTCGGAACCGACGTTGTTCACTGCTGCACCATTCTTGTCGACCAAGGAGGCGGTGTAGACGATCTGGCCGCCCTCACTGACCGAGCCGGTGGCCTTGAGCGAAACCGTCACGTCATCGATGGTGTCGTTGATCGTGGTGGTCGCACCACCCGGGGTGATGGTCACACCCTCGAAGTTACCGCCAGTGGTACCAGTGATCTTGACGGTCTGAGTGCTCTTGTCGATGAACACGTCATCGCTCGGAGCAGGGACGGTCACGGTGCCCACGGTCGCACCTTGCTTGATGGTGATGCTGGCGCCGTTATCGAGCTGGACCACCATGTCGGTGCCGGCCTTGTTGCTCAAGGTGGCGGTGTAGGTGATCTGGCCGCCTTCGTTGACTGCGCTTGGTGCGGTCAGCGTAACGCTGGTGAGATCGGTGCTGCTCGGTGTGTCGGTGACGGTGGTGTTAACCGGCGTAGTGCCCGGTACCAGGTTTTCGAAATGCTCGCCGCCGGTCACGCCTTTGATGACGGTGGTGACGGTCTGGTCGCCTTTGTACACATCGTTTGGCGCTACAACCGAAACGGTGCCGCTGGACTGGTTCACGCCGATGGTGATGGTTTTGCCATTGTCCAGGGTCACGGTCAGTGGGTTGGTGATGTTGGTCACTGCCGCGCCGTTTTTATCCACAAGGCTGGCGGTGTAGACGATGTTGCCGCCTTCGCCGACGGTGGTGGTGGCGGTCAGGACTACATCAACCTTGTCGATGGTGTCGTTGATCGTGGTGGTTGCGCCGTTACCAGCAACTTCCAGTTTCTCAAAATTGCCGCCAGCAGCGTCGGTGATCTTGACGGTCTGGGTGCTCTTGTCGATGAACACGTCATCACTTGGCGCCGGGACGGTCACAGTACCGACGGTATCACCGGCTTTGATGGTGATGGTCGAACCGTTGTCGAGTTTCAGGGTTACGTCGGTGCCCGCTTTATTGGAAAGCGTAGCGGTGTACGTAATCTGACCACCTTCGTTGACTGCGCTTGGTGCGGTCAGCGTTACGGTGGTGGTGTCCGCAGTGCCCGGTGTGTCGGTGACGGTGGTGTTAACCGGCGTAGTGCCCGGTACCAGGTTTTCGAAATGCTCGCCGCCGGTCACGCCTTTGATGACGGTGGTGACGGTCTGGTCGCCTTTGTACACATCGTTTGGCGCTACAACCGAAACGGTGCCGCTCGACTGGTTCACGCCGATGGTGATGGTTTTGCCATTGTCCAGGGTCACGGTCAGTGGGTTGGTGATGTTGGTCACCGCGTTACCCGCCTTGTCGACCAGCGACGCGGTGTAAACGATGTTGCCGCCTTCACCTACGGTGGTAGTAGCGGTCAGAACCACATCAACTTTGTCGATAGTGTCGTTGATCGTGGTGGTGGCACCGTTACCAGCAACTTCCAGCTTCTCGAAGTTACCGCCAGTAGCGTCAGTGATTTTGACGGTCTGGGTGCTCTTGTCGATGAACACGTCATCGCTAGGTGCTGGGACAGTCACGGTGCCGACGGTATCGCCGGCTTTGATGGTGATAGTCGAACCGTTATCCAGTTTCAGCGTGACGTCAGTACCCGCTTTATTGGAAAGCGTAGCGGTGTAGGTAATCTGACCACCTTCGTTAACTACGCTTGGCGCAGTCAGCGTTACGGTGGTGGTGTCCGCAGTGCCCGGTGTGTCGGTGACGGTGGTGTTAACCGGCGTAGTGCCCGGTACCAGGTTTTCGAAATGCTCGCCGCCGGTCACGCCTTTGATGACGGTGGTGACGGTCTGGTCGCCTTTGTACACATCGTTTGGCGCTACAACCGAAACGGTGCCGCTCGACTGGTTCACGCCGATGGTGATGGTTTTGCCATTGTCCAGGGTCACGGTCAGTGGGTTGGTGATGTTGGTCACCGCGTTACCCGCCTTGTCGACCAGCGACGCGGTGTAAACGATGTTGCCGCCTTCACCTACGGTGGTAGTAGCGGTCAGAACCACATCAACTTTGTCGATAGTGTCGTTGATCGTGGTGGTGGCACCGTTACCAGCAACTTCCAGCTTCTCGAAGTTACCGCCAGTAGCGTCAGTGATTTTGACGGTCTGGGTGCTCTTGTCGATGAACACGTCATCGCTAGGTGCTGGGACAGTCACGGTGCCGACGGTATCGCCGGCTTTGATGGTGATAGTCGAACCGTTATCCAGTTTCAGCGTGACGTCAGTACCCGCTTTATTGGAAAGCGTAGCGGTGTAGGTAATCTGACCACCTTCGTTAACTACGCTTGGCGCAGTCAGCGTTACGGTGGTGGTGTCCGCAGTGCCCGGTGTGTCGGTCACGGTGGTGTTAACCGGCGTAGTGCCCGGCACCAGGTTTTCGAAGTGCTCGCCGCCGGTCACGCCTTTGATGACGGTGGTGACGGTCTGGTCGCCTTTGTACACATCGTTTGGCGCTACAACCGAAACGGTGCCGCTCGACTGATTCACGCCGATGGTGATGGTTTTGCCATTGTCCAGGGTCACGGTCAGTGGGTTGGTGATGTTAGTCACCGCGTTACCCGACTTGTCGACCAGCGACGCGGTGTAGACGATGTTGCCGCCTTCGCCAACCGTGGTGGTGGCAGTCAGTACGACGTCGACCTTGTCGATGGTGTCGTTGATAGTCGTTGTTGCGCCGTTGCCTGCAACTTCCAACTTCTCAAAGTTACCGCCAGTAGCGTCAGTGATTTTGACGGTCTGGGTGCTCTTGTCGATGAACACGTCATCGCTAGGTGCTGGGACAGTCACAGTACCGACGGTATCGCCGGCTTTGATGGTGATGGTCGAGCCGTTGTCGAGTTTCAGCGTGACGTCAGTGCCCGCTTTATTGGAAAGCGTAGCGGTGTAAGTAATCTGACCGCCCTCACTCACCTGCGACGGAGCCGTCAGGGTCACGGTGGTGGTATCGGCGGTGCCCGGAGTGTCAGTCACAGTGGTGGTGACTTTATCGGTACCTGGCACCAGGTTTTCGAAATGTTCGCCGCCAGTCACGCCTTTGATAGCGGTGGTGACAGTCTGATCGCCCTTGTAGGCGTCATCTGGAGCTACAACCGAAACGGTACCGCTCGACTGATTCACGCCGATGGTGATGGTTTTGCCATTGTCCAGGGTCACGGTCAGTGGGTTGGTGATGTTGGTCACTGCCGCGCCGTTTTTATCCACAAGGCTGGCGGTGTAAACGATATTGCCGCCTTCGCCAACCGTGGTGGTGGCAGTCAGAACCACATCAACCTTGTCGATGGTGTCGTTGATAGTCGTTGTTGCGCCGTTGCCTGCAACCTCCAACTTCTCAAAGTTACCGCCAGTAGCGTCAGTGATTTTGACGGTCTGGGTGCTCTTGTCGATGAACACGTCATCGCTAGGTGCTGGGACAGTCACAGTACCGACGGTATCGCCGGCTTTGATGGTGATGGTCGAACCGTTGTCGAGTTTCAGAGTGACGTCGGTGCCGGCTTTGTTGCTCAAAGTGGCGGTGTACGTAATCTGGCCACCCTCGTTGACTGCGCTTGGTGCGGTCAGCGTTACGGTGGTTGTGTCCGCAGTGCCCGGTGTGTCGGTCACGGTGGTGTTAACCGGCGTAGTGCCCGGCACCAGGTTTTCGAAGTGCTCGCCGCCGGTCACGCCTTTGATGACGGTGGTGACGGTCTGGTCGCCTTTGTACACATCGTTTGGCGCTACAACCGAAACAGTACCGCTCGACTGATTCACACCGATGGTGATGGTTTTGCCATTGTCCAGGGTCACGGTCAGTGGGTTGGTGATGTTGGTCACCGCGTTACCCGCCTTGTCGACCAGCGACGCGGTGTAAACGATGTTGCCGCCTTCACCTACGGTGGTAGTAGCGGTCAGAACCACATCAACTTTGTCGATAGTGTCGTTGATCGTGGTGGTGGCACCGTTACCAGCAACTTCCAGCTTCTCGAAGTTACCGCCAGTAGCGTCAGTGATTTTGACGGTCTGGGTGCTCTTGTCGATGAACACGTCATCGCTAGGTGCTGGGACAGTCACGGTGCCGACGGTATCGCCGGCTTTGATGGTGATAGTCGAACCGTTATCCAGTTTCAGCGTGACGTCAGTACCCGCTTTATTGGAAAGCGTAGCGGTGTAGGTAATCTGACCACCTTCGTTAACTACGCTTGGCGCAGTCAGCGTTACGGTGGTGGTGTCCGCAGTGCCCGGTGTGTCGGTGACGGTGGTGTTAACCGGCGTAGTGCCCGGTACCAGGTTTTCGAAATGCTCGCCGCCGGTCACGCCTTTGATGACGGTGGTGACGGTCTGGTCGCCTTTGTACACATCGTTTGGCGCTACAACCGAAACGGTGCCGCTCGACTGGTTCACGCCGATGGTGATGGTTTTGCCATTGTCCAGGGTCACGGTCAGTGGGTTGGTGATGTTGGTCACCGCGTTACCCGCCTTGTCGACCAGCGACGCGGTGTAAACGATGTTGCCGCCTTCACCTACGGTGGTAGTAGCGGTCAGAACCACATCAACTTTGTCGATAGTGTCGTTGATCGTGGTGGTGGCACCGTTACCAGCAACTTCCAGCTTCTCGAAGTTACCGCCAGTAGCGTCAGTGATTTTGACGGTCTGAGTGCTCTTATCGATGAACACGTCATCGCTTGGTGCTGGGACAGTCACAGTGCCAACGGTATCACCGGCTTTAATGGTGATAGTCGAGCCGTTATCCAACTTCAGAGTGACGTCGGTGCCGGCCTTGTTGCTCAAGGTGGCGGTGTACGTAATCTGACCACCTTCGTTAACTACGCTTGGCGCGGTCAGCGTTACGGTGGTGGTATCGGCGGTGCCCGGAGTGTCAGTCACAGTGGTGGTGACTTTATCGGTACCCGGCACCAGATTTTCGAAATGTTCGCCGCCAGTCACACCCTTAATTGCGGTGGTGACGGTCTGATCACCGTTATAGACATCGTTCGGCGCAACGGTTGTAACGGTGCCGCTCGACTGATTCACACCGATGGTGATGGTCTGGCCGTTATCCAAGGTCACGGTCAACGGGTTGGTGATGTTAGTCACTGCCGCGCCGTTTTTATCCACAAGGCTGGCGGTGTAGACGATGTTGCCGCCTTCGCCCACGGTGGTGGTGGCGGTCAGTACGACGTCGACCTTGTCGATGGTGTCGTTGATCGTGGTGGTCGCACCATTACCGGCAACTTCCAGCTTCTCGAAGTTACCGCCAGTAGCGTCAGTGATTTTGACGGTCTGAGTGCTCTTATCGATGAACACGTCATCGCTAGGTGCTGGGACAGTCACAGTACCGACGGTGTCGCCGGCTTTGATGGTGATGGTCGAGCCGTTATCCAACTTCAGGGTTACGTCGGTGCCCGCTTTATTGGAAAGCGTAGCGGTGTACGTAATCTGACCACCCTCGTTGACTGCGCTTGGTGCGGTCAGCGTGACGGTGGTGGTGTCTGCAGTGCCTGGAGTGTCAGTCACAGTGGTGGTGACTTTATCGGTACCTGGCACCAGGTTCTCGAAGTGCTCGCCGCCGGTTACGCCTTTGATAGCGGTAGTAACGGTCTGGTCGCCCTTGTAGGCGTCATTTGGAGCTACAACCGAAACGGTGCCGCTCGACTGGTTCACGCCGATGGTGATGGTCTGGCCGTTATCCAAGGTCACGGTCAATGGGTTGGTGATGTTAGTCACTGCCGCGCCGTTTTTATCCACAAGGCTGGCGGTATAGACGATGTTGCCGCCTTCGCCGACGGTGGTGGTAGCGGTCAGGACTACATCAACCTTGTCGATGGTGTCGTTGATCGTGGTGGTTGCGCCGTTACCAGCAACTTCAAGCTTCTCGAAGTTACCGCCAGTAGCGTCAGTGATTTTGACGGTCTGGGTGCTCTTGTCGATGAACACGTCATCGCTAGGTGCTGGGACAGTCACGGTACCGACGGTGTCGCCCGCCTTGATGGTGATAGTCGAGCCGTTGTCGAGTTTCAGAGTGACGTCGGTACCGGCCTTGTTGCTCAAAGTGGCGGTGTACGTAATCTGACCACCCTCGTTGACTGCGCTTGGTGCGGTCAGCGTGACAGTGGTGGTGTCTGCAGTGCCCGGAGTGTCAGTCACAGTGGTGGTGACTTTATCGGTACCTGGCACCAGGTTTTCGAAATGTTCGCCGCCAGTCACACCCTTAATTGCGGTGGTGACGGTCTGATCACCGTTATAGACATCGTTCGGCGCAACGGTTGTAACGGTGCCGCTCGACTGGTTCACACCGATGGTGATGGTCTGGCCGTTATCCAAGGTCACGGTCAACGGGTTGGTGATGTTAGTCACTGCCGCGCCGTTTTTATCCACAAGGCTGGCGGTGTAGACGATATTGCCGCCTTCACCAACAGTGGTATTGGCAGTCAGAACCACATCAACTTTATCGATGGTGTCGTTGATCGTGGTGGTCGCACCGTTACCAGCAACTTCCAGCTTCTCGAAATTACCGCCAGCGGTGTCAGTGATCTTGACCGTTTGAGTGCTCTTGTCGATGAACACGTCATCGCTTGGCGCTGGGACAGTCACAGTACCGACGGTGTCGCCGGCCTTGATGGTGATAGTTGAGCCGTTGTCGAGTTTCAGGGTTACGTCGGTACCCGCTTTATTAGAAAGCGTAGCGGTGTAGGTAATCTGGCCACCTTCACTCACCTCGGACGGAGCTGTCAGGGTCACGGTGGTGGTATCGGCGGTGCCCGGAGTGTCAGTCACAGTGGTAGTGACTTTATCGGTACCCGGCACCAGGTTCTCGAAGTGCTCACCGCCAGTCACACCCTTAATTGCGGTGGTGACAGTCTGATCGCCCTTGTAGGCATCATCTGGAGCTACAACCGAAACGGTACCGCTCGACTGGTTCACGCCGATGGTGATGGTCTGGCCGTTATCCAAGGTCACGGTCAACGGGTTGGTGATGTTAGTCACCGCGTTACCCGACTTATCGACCAGCGACGCTGTGTAGACGATATTGCCGCCTTCGCCCACGGTGGTGGTGGCGGTCAGTACGACGTCGACCTTGTCGATGGTGTCGTTGATCGTGGTGGTCGCACCGTTACCAGCAACTTCCAGCTTCTCGAAGTTACCGCCAGCAGCGTCAGTGATCTTGACCGTCTGAGTGCTCTTATCGATGAACACGTCATCGCTTGGCGCTGGGACAGTCACAGTACCGACGGTATCACCGGCTTTGATGGTGATAGTCGAACCGTTATCCAGTTTCAGCGTGACGTCAGTACCCGCTTTATTGGAAAGCGTAGCGGTGTAAGTAATCTGACCACCCTCACTCACCTGCGACGGAGCTGTCAGGGTCACGGTGGTGGTATCGGCGGTGCCCGGAGTGTCAGTCACAGTGGTGGTGACTTTATCGGTACCTGGCACCAGGTTTTCGAAGTGCTCGCCGCCGGTTACGCCTTTGATAGCGGTGGTGACAGTCTGATCGCCCTTGTAGGCATCATCTGGCGCTACAACCGAAACGGTACCGCTCGACTGATTCACACCGATGGTGATGGTTTGCCCGTTATCCAAGGTCACGGTCAACGGGTTGGTGATGTTGGTCACTGCCGCGCCGTTTTTATCCACAAGGCTGGCGGTGTAGACGATGTTGCCGCCTTCGCCGACGGTGGTGGTAGCGGTCAGGACTACATCAACCTTGTCGATGGTGTCGTTGATCGTGGTGGTTGCGCCGTTACCAGCAACTTCAAGCTTCTCGAAGTTACCGCCAGTAGCGTCAGTGATTTTGACGGTCTGAGTGCTCTTATCGATGAACACGTCATCGCTTGGTGCTGGGACAGTCACAGTGCCAACGGTATCACCGGCTTTAATGGTGATAGTCGAGCCGTTATCCAACTTCAGAGTGACGTCGGTGCCGGCCTTGTTGCTCAAGGTGGCGGTGTACGTAATCTGACCACCTTCGTTAACTACGCTTGGCGCGGTCAGCGTTACGGTGGTGGTATCGGCGGTGCCCGGAGTGTCAGTCACAGTGGTGGTGACTTTATCGGTACCCGGCACCAGGTTTTCGAAATGTTCGCCGCCAGTCACACCCTTAATTGCGGTGGTGACGGTCTGATCACCGTTATAGACATCGTTCGGCGCAACGGTTGTAACGGTGCCGCTCGACTGGTTCACACCGATGGTGATGGTCTGGCCGTTATCCAAGGTCACGGTCAACGGGTTGGTGATGTTAGTCACTGCCGCGCCGTTTTTATCCACAAGGCTGGCGGTGTAGACGATATTGCCGCCTTCACCAACAGTGGTATTGGCAGTCAGAACCACATCAACTTTATCGATGGTGTCGTTGATCGTGGTGGTCGCACCGTTACCAGCAACTTCCAGCTTCTCGAAATTACCGCCAGCGGTGTCAGTGATCTTGACCGTTTGAGTGCTCTTGTCGATGAACACGTCATCGCTTGGCGCTGGGACAGTCACAGTACCGACGGTGTCGCCGGCCTTGATGGTGATAGTTGAGCCGTTGTCGAGTTTCAGGGTTACGTCGGTACCCGCTTTATTAGAAAGCGTAGCGGTGTAGGTAATCTGGCCACCTTCACTCACCTCGGACGGAGCTGTCAGGGTCACGGTGGTGGTATCGGCGGTGCCCGGAGTGTCAGTCACAGTGGTAGTGACTTTATCGGTACCCGGCACCAGGTTCTCGAAGTGCTCACCGCCAGTCACACCCTTAATTGCGGTGGTGACAGTCTGATCGCCCTTGTAGGCATCATCTGGAGCTACAACCGAAACGGTACCGCTCGACTGGTTCACGCCGATGGTGATGGTCTGGCCGTTATCCAAGGTCACGGTCAACGGGTTGGTGATGTTAGTCACCGCGTTACCCGACTTATCGACCAGCGACGCTGTGTAGACGATATTGCCGCCTTCGCCCACGGTGGTGGTGGCGGTCAGTACGACGTCGACCTTGTCGATGGTGTCGTTGATCGTGGTGGTCGCACCGTTACCAGCAACTTCCAGCTTCTCGAAGTTACCGCCAGCAGCGTCAGTGATCTTGACCGTCTGAGTGCTCTTATCGATGAACACGTCATCGCTTGGCGCTGGGACAGTCACAGTACCGACGGTATCACCGGCTTTGATGGTGATAGTCGAACCGTTATCCAGTTTCAGCGTGACGTCAGTACCCGCTTTATTGGAAAGCGTAGCGGTGTAAGTAATCTGACCACCCTCACTCACCTGCGACGGAGCTGTCAGGGTCACGGTGGTGGTATCGGCGGTGCCCGGAGTGTCAGTCACAGTGGTGGTGACTTTATCGGTACCTGGCACCAGGTTTTCGAAGTGCTCGCCGCCGGTTACGCCTTTGATAGCGGTAGTAACGGTCTGGTCGCCCTTGTAGGCGTCATCTGGAGCTACAACCGAAACGGTGCCGCTCCACTGGTTCACACCGATGGTGATGGTCTGGCCGTTATCCAAAGTCACGGTCAACGGGTTGGTGATGTTAGTCACTGCCGCGCCGTTTTTATCCACAAGGCTGGCGGTATAGACGATGTTGCCGCCTTCGCCGACGGTGGTGGTGGCAGTCAGAACCACATCAACTTTGTCGATAGTGTCGTTGATCGTGGTGGTCGCACCGTTACCAGCAACTTCCAGCTTCTCGAAGTTGCCGCCAGTAGCGTCAGTGATTTTGACGGTCTGGGTGCTCTTGTCGATGAACACGTCATCGCTAGGTGCTGGGACAGTCACAGTACCGACGGTATCACCGGCTTTGATGGTGATAGTCGAGCCGTTGTCGAGTTTCAGGGTGACGTCGGTGCCCGCTTTATTGGAAAGCGTAGCGGTGTACGTGATCTGACCACCCTCGTTGACTGCGCTTGGTGCGGTCAGCGTGACAGTGGTGGTATCGGCGGTACCCGGAGTGTCAGTCACAGTGGTGGTGACTTTATCGGTACCTGGCACCAGGTTTTCGAAATGTTCGCCGCCAGTCACACCCTTAATTGCGGTGGTGACGGTCTGATCACCGTTATAGACATCGTTCGGCGCAACGGTTGTAACTGTACCGCTCGACTGATTCACACCGATGGTGATGGTCTGGCCGTTATCCAAAGTCACGGTCAACGGGTTGGTGATGTTAGTCACTGCCGCGCCGTTTTTATCCACAAGGCTGGCGGTGTAGACGATATTGCCGCCTTCACCAACAGTGGTATTGGCAGTCAGAACCACATCAACTTTATCGATGGTGTCGTTGATCGTGGTGGTCGCACCGTTACCAGCAACTTCCAGCTTCTCGAAATTACCGCCAGCGGTGTCAGTGATCTTGACCGTTTGAGTGCTCTTGTCGATGAACACGTCATCGCTTGGCGCTGGGACAGTCACAGTACCGACGGTGTCGCCGGCCTTGATGGTGATAGTTGAGCCGTTGTCGAGTTTCAGGGTTACGTCGGTACCCGCTTTATTAGAAAGCGTAGCGGTGTAGGTAATCTGGCCACCTTCACTCACCTCGGACGGAGCTGTCAGGGTCACGGTGGTGGTATCGGCGGTGCCCGGAGTGTCCGTCACAGTGGTGGTGACTTTATCGGTACCCGGCACCAGGTTTTCGAAGTGCTCGCCGCCGGTCACGCCTTTGATAGCAGCCGTTACGGTTTGGTCGCCCTTGTAGACATCGTTCGGCGCCACGGTGGTAACGGTGCCGCTGGACTGGTTCACACCGATAGTGATGGTCTGGCCGTTATCCAAGGTCACGGTCAGTGGGTTGGTGATGTTGGTCACCGCGTTACCCGACTTATCGACCAGCGACGCGGTGTAAACGATATTGCCGCCCTCACCAACGGTGGTGGTGGCAGTCAGGACTACATCAACCTTGTCGATGGTGTCGTTGATCGTCGTCGTTGCGCCGTCGCCAGCAACTTCCAGCTTCTCGAAGTTACCGCCAGCGGTGTCAGTGATCTTGACCGTCTGGGTGCTCTTGTCGATGAACACGTCATCGCTAGGTGCTGGGACAGTCACAGTGCCGACGGTATCGCCGGCTTTGATGGTGATAGTCGAGCCGTTATCCAACTTCAGAGTGACGTCAGTACCCGCTTTATTGGAGAGCGTAGCGGTGTAAGTAATCTGACCACCCTCACTCACCTGCGACGGAGCCGTCAGGGTCACGGTAGTGGTGTCAATCGAGTCAGTAATCGTGGTGACCGCAGGCGTTGTGCTCGGTACCAGGTTCTCAAAGTTGCCGCCGGTCGCGCCTGTAATCGTAGTGCTGACAGTCGAACCGTTGTTGTAGACGTCGTTAGCCGGAGTATCGACCACAACCGTGCCCACCGACTCGCCAGCCTTGATGGTAATCACCGAGCCATTGCTCAAGGTGACAGTCACCGGCGTCTGCGCAGGATTGGTCAAGGTAGCGGTGTAAGTGATCTGACCGCCTTCGGTCACGGTATTGCCCGCCGTCAGCGTGACGGTGGTGGTATCGATCGAATCAGTAATCGTGGTGACCGCTGGTGTCGTACTCGGTACCAGATTCTCAAAGTTGCCGCCGGTCGCGCCTGTAATAGTAGTGCTGACAGTCGAACCGTTGTTGTAGACGTCGTTAGCCGGGGTATCGACCACAACCGTGCCAGTCGACTCGCCGGCCTTGATGGTAATCACCGAGCCATTGCTCAAAGTGACAGTCACCGGCGTCTGCGCAGGATTGGTCAGCGTAGCGGTGTAAGTGATCTGACCGCCTTCGGTCACGGTATTGCCCGCCGTCAGCGTGACGGTGGTGGTGTCGATCGAATCAGTAATCGTGGTGACCGCTGGTGTCGTACTCGGTACCAGATTCTCAAAGTTGCCGCCGGTCGCGCCTGTAATCGTAGTGCTGACAGTCGAACCGTTGTTGTAGACGTCGTTAGCCGGTGTATCGACCACAACCGTGCCAACCGACTCGCCAGCCTTGATGGTAATCACCGAGCCATTGCTCAAGGTGACAGTTACCGGTGTCTGCGCAGGATTGGTCAGCGTAGCGGTGTAAGTGATCTGACCGCCTTCGGTCACGGTATTGCCCGCCGTCAGCGTGACGGTGGTGGTATCGATCGAATCAGTAATCGTGGTGACCGCAGGCGTTGTACTCGGTACCAGATTCTCAAAGTTGCCGCCGGTCGCGCCTGTAATCGTAGTGCTGACAGTCGACCCGTTGTTGTAGACGTCGTTAGCCGGTGTATCGACCACAACCGTGCCAGTCGACTCGCCGGCCTTGATGGTAATCACCGAGCCATTGCTCAAGGTGACAGTTACCGGTGTCTGCGCTGGGTTGGTCAGCGTAGCGGTGTAAGTGATCTGCCCACCTTCGGTCACGTTTTGACCTGCGGTCAGCGTAACGGTGGTGGTATCGATCGAATCAGTAATTGTGGTGACCGCAGGTGTTGTACTCGGTACCAGATTCTCAAAGTTGCCGCCGGTCGCGCCTGTAATCGTAGTGCTGACAGTCGAACCATTGTTGTAGACGTCGTTAGCCGGTGTATCGACCACAACCGTGCCCACCGACTCGCCAGCCTTGATGGTAATCACCGCGCCATTGCTCAAGGTGACAGTTACCGGCGTCTGCGCAGGATTGGTCAGCGTAGCGGTGTAAGTGATCTGCCCACCTTCGGTCACGTTTTGACCTGCGGTCAGCGTAACGGTAGTGGTGTCGATGGTATCGGTAATCTGAGTAACGGCCGGATTAGGGTCGAGGGTCAGTACCAGGTTGTTGCCGCCGGTGGTGCCGGTGACGTTGACGGTGATCTGGCTTGCGTCGATGTATGGGCTGTCATTGGGTGCCAGCGGTACGTTGACGGTGCCGGTCAGTTGGCCGGCATTGATCGTGATCACCGCGCCATTGGACAGGGTGATGCTCAAGTCGCTGGAGGGCGCCTGCGTGACGGTGGCGGTGTAGGTCAGTACGCCGCCGGCTTCGGTAATGGTTGGGGTCGCGCTCAGGCTCAGCGTCGAGGCCTGCAGGGCGAGGTTGCCCGTGTTGGCGGCTTGGGCGCCCGTGAGTTGGGTCAGCGTCGAAGCGCCCTGGCCCAGCGGGCCGGTTGGGAAGCCGATAGTGGGATCGACACGGCCAGCGGTCGCATCCAGTACGACGAAGCTGTGGCCCCCGCCTGCAGCGCCGTTACCGGCTGCGGTCGGGCCGGCAGCAGTGGCTTCCAGGTCGGTGGTCGGGTCGGCACCTGCGACGATGGCTTGTTGCAGCTCGGCAACCGACGGCGCGGCGTTCTCAGCGGCAGCGGCCAGGTCGGTGCTGGAGTCCGGCAAATCGGCGCTCCACTGGGTATCGCGGCCCAGGTCCAGCGTACGGCCGTCGGCCAGCTCCAGGCTGACAGCGCCAGACAGGCCAGTGTCTACTTGGTCGCCCGCGAACAGACGGTCGCCCTCAACAAGAACTCGGCGCGTTCCTTCCGGAGAAATAACGAAAACTTGACCAACAATGCTTTTGACGATGGCAACAACACTGCTCATTAAAATTTTCTCCGGCGTTCCGTTCTGATGAAATCCATGTGGCAGCCCAAGTTAGGACGCCAGATAGTAGGGGGCGTAGTCTATGGTGTTAATGACGTCAAATATTTGGCTATATTTTTTCGCGATCTAGTTTATGCCAAACTATTGACCTTCTGGTCGTCATCCTAAACAATCGCCTCCGTAATGTCACATTGATATTTATGCGGCGAACCGTCCTACATGTGTGAAGCAGTTCCGCTTTTTGAACTTTCCGACGTACGGTCATAACGGTAGCCATTATCCGACGCAGCGAGGCCAATCGCTGTGATTTGAGACAAGAAGTCCTGGGGAATTTTTTAATGCGTCTGCACCTGTTTAAGGCAATACCGTTCGTCCTCGCCGCCAGTTTTGTACAAGCCCAAACATTGCCCCAGGCCATGCAACAGGCGCTGGATGTGCACCCGGAAATTCAAGCCGGTGTGAACAGCCGTATCGCCGCCGATTACCAATTGCGCGCCGCCCAAGGTGGTTACCTGCCGCGCGTTGACCTGAACGCCGGTTACGGCCGTGAAGGCACCGACAACTCCACCACCCGCGCCGCCAATGGCCCAAACGGCAACCACTGGGACACGCTCAATCGCGGCGAGTCCAGCTTGCGCCTGCAACAAATGATTTTTGACGGTTTCGCCACCTCCAGCGAAGTCGGGCGTCAACAAGCCAACGTTAATTCTCGTGCTTACTCGTTGCTGGGTACCTCCGAGCGCACCGGGCTGACCGTCGCCCAGGTGTACCTGGACGTGCTGACCCGTCGCGAATTCGTGCGCCTGGCTGAAGAAAACCTGCGTAACCACGAACGCATCTACGACCAGATCAAATTGCGCACCCAGCGCGGCGTTGGCAACGGCGCCGACCAGGACCAGGCCGAAGCGCGTCTGGCCCAGGCCCGCAACAACCTGATCACCGAGCAGACCAACCTGGCCGACTCGCAGGTCAACTACCTCAGTGCAGTCGGCCAGATGCCCGACCAGCTCGAGCGCCCGGCGCCGTTCATGGCCATGCTGCCGGCAGACCTGAATGAAGCGCGCCGCCAGATGCTCGACAACAGCCCGATCCTGCGTTCGGCCGAGTCGGACATATCCGCCGCCGAAAGCCAGTACGAAGCCGCCAAGTCGAGCTTCTACCCGCGTTTTGATGCCGAGCTCGGCACCAACGCCGACAACAACGTATCCGGCGATGCCAGCCACAGTAACGGCTGGGAAGCCATGGTGCGCATGCGCTTCAACCTGTTCGCCGGTGGCAGCAACAAGGCTGACCTTCAATCCAAGTCGTATCAGGCCAGCCAGGCACTGGATATCCGCAACAACGCCTTGCGCCAACTCAATGAAGAACTGGGCCTTGCCTGGAACGCCTTGAACAACGCGAATGCGCAGTTGCCGGTGGCTCAGCAATACGTGGATCACAGCACCCGTGTGCGCACGTCCTACCAGCAGCAGTTTAGTCTGGGCCAGCGTACCCTGCTGGATTTGCTCGACAGCGAGAACGAATTGTTCACCGCTTCCCGTCGTTTGGAAGAGATCAAGAACATTCAGTTATTTACTCAATATCGAATCAAGGCGACCATGGGCGAATTGCTCAAAAGCCAGGGAGTGGTCGCACCGATGGCCTCCGTCGTGCAGAACGACGTGAAGCCTAAAGTCCAACTGCCTGGGATGAATTGAGCCACCCCAATAGCCCCATCTGTTAGTCGAGAGTGCAGCGCGTGGAATCCGAAGTCAGTCGAGTTCATCTCAGTCATGATCCACGCACGCTGCACGACGACCCGTTACTGGACGGGTTGTTGGCGCTTTGTGCCCTGCATCAAAAACCCGCCAGCGCAGCCATGCTCACCACCGGCCTGCCGCTGCCTTCGCAGCGGTTGAGCGCCGAGCTGCTGCCTCGCGCCGCCGCGCGTGCCGGGCTGCAGGGGCGGTTGCTGCAACGCAAGCTCGAACAGATTCCGACAATTGCATTGCCCGCGCTGCTGTTGCTCAAAGACGGGCGCAGTACCGTGCTGGTGGGCTGGCAAGGCGAAGACGAGGCGCGAATCCTGCTCAGCGAAAGCGACGGCGGTGAAGTGCTGATCAAGCGTGAGCAATTGGCCGAGGACTACATCGGCAAGGTCTTCTTCGCCCAGCCTCAGCACAAATTCGACGTCAACCACGGCACCCTGATTCCCCGGGCGCGCTCGTGGTTCCGTGACACCCTCATGCGCTCGCGCTGGCTCTACACCGATGCCATCGCCGCGAGCTTCCTGATCAACATCATCGCCATGGCCGCGCCGCTGTTCGTGATGAACGTGTACGACCGTGTCGTGCCGAACCAGGCCACTGCCACCCTGTGGGTGCTGGCCGTAGGTATCGGCGGTGCGTACCTGTTCGACCTGATCCTCAAAAGCCTGCGCAGTCTGTGCCTGGACCTGGCCGGTAAAAAGACCGACCTGATCATCTCGGCCACGCTGTTCGAGCGCATCGTCGGCATGTCCATGAAGTACCGCCCGGCGCGGGTCGGCAGCTTTGCGCAGAACATTCATGAGTTTCAGAGCCTGCGTGATTTCCTCGCGTCGCTGACCCTTACCAGCCTGATCGACCTGCCGTTTACGCTGCTGATTTTCCTGGTAATCGCGATTCTCGGCGGGCACCTGGTGTGGATTCCGGTGCTGGCGTTCCCGCTTGCCCTCGGCATTGGCTACGCCCTGCAAAAACCGCTGGTGGCGACCATGGAGCGAACCATGGCCCTGGCCGCCGAGCGCCAGTCGAGCCTGATCGAAACCCTCGCCGGGCTGGACGCGGTCAAGGTCAACAACGCCGAAAGCGAGCGCCAGTACGGTTGGGAGCAGACCATCGGCACCCTGAGCCGGCTTGAGTTGCGCGTGAAGTTGCTGTCGGGCCTGTCGATGAACATGACCCTGCTGATCCAGCAATTGGCCGGCGTGGTCATGATCGTATTCGGCGTGTACCAGATCATCGACGGCAACCTCAGCATGGGCGGCCTGATTGCCTGCTACATGCTCAGCGGCCGCGCCTTGAGCCCGCTGGCCTCACTGTCGGGCCTGCTGACCCGTTACCAGCAAGCCAAGGTCACCATGACCTCGGTGGACCAGATGATGGAGCTGCCCCAGGAGCGCAATTTCGAAGAGCGCCCGATGAGCCGTCGCACCCTGCAAGGCGCCATCGAGTGCCGGGGCCTGAATTTCACCTACCCGAACCAACAGAACGCCGCGCTGAAAAACATCAACCTGGTGATCAAACCGGGCGAGAAAATCGGCATCATCGGCCGCAGCGGCTCGGGTAAAAGCTCCCTCGCCAAACTGATTGTCGGCCTTTATCAGCCCGACTCCGGCGCCTTGCTGGTGGACGGCGTCGATGTGCGCCAGATCGATGTGAGCGAACTGCGCCACAACATCGGCTACGTCGCCCAAGACATCCAATTGCTGGCCGGCACCCTGCGCGACAACCTGGTGTCCGGTGCGCGTTACGTAGAAGACGAAATGGTCCTGCAAGCCGCCGAGCTGGCCGGCGTGCACGAATTTGCGCGCCTGCACCCCCAGGGCTATGAGCTGCAAGTCGGCGAGCGTGGGCAAAACCTGTCCGGCGGCCAACGTCAGAACGTCGCCCTGGCGCGTGCATTGTTGCTCAACCCGCCCATCCTGCTGCTGGACGAACCCACCAGCGCCATGGACAACACCGGTGAAGAACGCTTGAAACAACGCCTGCAAGCCGTGGTGCAAAGCAAGACCGTGGTGCTGGTCACCCACCGTGCCTCGCTGCTTTCTCTGGTGGACCGCCTGTTGGTCGTCGACCGTGGGCAGATCCTCGCGGACGGCCCGAAAGCGGTGGTTATGGAAGCGTTGAAAAAGGGGCAGATCAGTGTTGCTTAAGTCCATCAAAAGCGCGGTTGGCCGCTATTTCAAAGGCTCCGACTCCCTGCGCAACCAGCCCCTGCCCGAGGTTAACAAAGCCCTGATCGAAGATGCACCGCGGGTTATCCGCCTGACCATCTGGGCGATCATCGCGTTCTTCGTATTTCTGGTGGTATGGGCGGGTTTCTCCAGCATTGACGAAGTCACTCGTGGCGACGGCAAGGCGATTCCGTCGTCCAAGCTGCAGAAAATCCAGAACCTGGAAGGCGGCATCGTTTCCGAGTTGTATGTGAAAGAAGGCCAGATTGTAGAGGCTGGCGCGCCGTTGATTCGCCTCGATGACACGCGGTTTGTCTCCAATGCCGGTGAAACCGAAGCCTTGCGCCTGGCCATGCAACTGCGTGTCGAGCGTCTCAGCGCGCAGGTGGATGATCGCCCGCTGAACATCCCTGACGAGGTGCTCAAGGCCGCCCCAAGCCAGGCCGCCAACGAACGCTCCTTGTATGAAAGCCGTCGCCAGCAGTTGAAGGACGAAGTGGGCGGCTTGCAGGAGCAATTGGTGCAGCGCCAGCAGGAACTGCGCGAATTTACCTCTAAGCAAGGCCAGTACCGCAGCCAGTTGTCCCTGCAACGCCAGGAAATCAACATGTCCGAGCCGTTGGTGGCGCAGGGTGCGGTGTCGCCGGTGGAAGTCTTGCGCCTCAAGCGCGCCGAAATGGAAACCCGTGGTCAGCTCGACGCCACCACCCTGGCGATTCCCCGCGCCGAATCGGCGATCAAGGAAGTGCAGCGCAAGATCGACGAAACCCGTGGCAAATTCCGCAGTGAAGCGCTGACCCAGCTCAACGAAGCCCGCACCGAACTGAACAAGGCCGAATCCACTGGCCGCGCCCTCGAAGACCGCGTCAGCCGCACGCTGGTCACCTCGCCAGTGCGCGGTATCGTCAAGCAGTTGCTGGTCAACACCGTGGGCGGCGTGATCCAGCCGGGCAGCGACATGGTCGAAATCGTGCCGCTCAACGACACCCTGCTGGTGGAAGCCAAGATCCGCCCGCAAGACATTGCTTTCCTGCACCCGGGGCAAGAAGCGATCGTTAAATTCACCGCCTATGACTACACCATCTACGGCGGCCTGAAGGCCAAGCTGGAACGCATTGGTGCCGACACCATTACCGATGAAGACAAAAAAACCACTTACTACATGATCACCCTGCGCACCGACCGCAGCCACTTGGGCACCGATGAGAAGCCGTTGCTGATCATCCCCGGCATGGTGGCGTCAGTGGATATCATCACTGGCAAGAAAAGCATCCTGAGCTACCTGCTCAAGCCGATCATCAAGGCGCGGGCCGAGGCGTTGCACGAGCGGTAATCTCTATCGCCTGCCAGGGCCTCATCGCAGGCAAGCCAGCTCCCACATGTTGATTTGTGAACACATTCAAGTGTGGGAGCTGGCTGGCCTGCGATGGCGCCATCAGCTTCACTGCAGATCCCAACCCTAATGCATATCGATATTCGCTAACGGTATTTAAGCGTCCGTTCTTATATCTATAAAGTCACTCCCCTGTCCGACCGGGAGTGCCCTCATGTCCGCCACCTCTACTGTTCCAACAGCGACCTCTACCGCCCAAACGTTCGAGATTCGCCCGTTCCCCGGTAGCGTCGGCGCCGAGATTATTGGCCTGGACTTGTCCCGCCCGGTCAACGACACGGACTTCGCGCGCATTCACCGCGCGCACCTGGATCACCACGTCGTGGTATTCCGCGACCAACGCATCACCCCCGAACAACAGATCGCCTTCAGCCGCCGCTTCGGTGTGCTGCAGATCCACGTGCTCAAACAATTCCTGCTGGCCAACCACCCGGAAATCCTGATCGTCTCCAATATCATCGAAAACGGCCAATCCATCGGCCTGGGTGACGCGGGCAAATTCTGGCATTCGGACCTGTCGTACAAAGAGCTGCCGAGCCTGGGCTCGATGTTGCACGCCCAAGAGCTGCCTGCCGAGGGCGGCGACACGTTATTCGCCGACATGCACAAAGCCTGGGAGCAATTGCCCGAGCACCTGCGCAAAGCCGTGGAGGGTCGCAGCGCTGCGCACTCCTACACGGCGCGCTACAGCGAGAGCAAATTCGAAGGCAACTGGCGCCCGACCCTGACGCCCGAGCAACTCGCCCAAGTCGCGGAGGTGGTACACCCGATTGTGCGCACCCACCCGGAAAACGGCCGCAAAGCGCTGTTCGTCAGCGAAGGGTTCACCACCCGCATCGTCGACCTGCCGGAAGACGAAAGCCGCGACCTGTTGGCGCAGCTCTACGCCCACAGCGTGCTGCCGCAAAACATCTACCGCCACCCGTGGCAGCCCCACGACCTGGTGTTCTGGGATAACCGCTCGCTGATTCACCTGGCCGCAGGTTGCCCAAGCCATCTGCGCCGCAAGCTGTTTCGCACCACCATTCAGGGCGACGCGCCTTTCTGAACCTTATTCCCGGCAAGAGAGATGAAATGAACGCGCCCCTGCAAGGCCACGCGGCCAGCAACCGGAACACCACCGTCGAACCCCTGTTGGCGGTGGATAACGTCAGCCTTGAATACCGTACCCCCGAGCGCGTGGTGCGGGCCACGCACCAGGTCAGCTTCGAGATCGACCCGGCCGACCGTTACGTACTGCTCGGCCCCTCAGGCTGCGGCAAGTCCACCTTGCTCAAATCCATTGCCGGGTTTATCAAGCCCTGCGAAGGCGAGATTCGCCTGTTGGGGCAAAAGGTCGATGAGCCCGGCCCGGATCGTATTGTGGTGTTTCAGGAATTCGACCAACTGCCGCCGTGGAAAACCGTCAAGCAGAACGTGATGTTCCCGCTCCTGGCGTCGAAAACCCTGAAGCGGCGCGAAGCCGAAGAGCGGGCCCTGCATTACCTCGAAAAAGTCGGCCTCAGTGCGTTCGCCGAGGCTTACCCGCATACCCTTTCCGGCGGCATGAAAGCCCGCGTGGCCATTGCCCGTGCGCTGGCCATGCAACCGAAAATCCTGCTCATGGATGAACCCTTCGCCGCCCTCGACGCCCTGACCCGACGTAAGATGCAGGAAGAGTTGCTGCTGCTGTGGGAAGAGGTGCGCTTTACCCTGTTGTTCGTCACCCACTCCATCGAAGAAGCGTTGGTGGTGGGCAATCGCATCCTGTTGCTGTCGCCGCATCCCGGGCGTGTGCGGGCGGAAATTCACAGCCATCAATATGACCTGCACAGCCTGGGGGGTGTGGAGTTCCAGGCGTCGGCGCGGCGGATTCATCGCCTGCTGTTCGATGAAGCGCCCGAGGCCGAACGTGAGTTGGGTTTCGCCGATATCCGCATCGCCTACTGAAGGGACACCTCATGCGCCAGGAATTTGAAGTCACCCTCGAACCGCTGCTCAGCGTCCCTGTGGAACGCGAGCTTCCCCTGCGTCAACGCCTGTGGCAACAAGGTTGGCTGCGTAAAGGCCTGATCCTGATCGTGCTGGCGATTGTCTGGGAGGCGGTCGCCCGCTATCAGAACAATGACCTGCTGCTGCCAAGTTTCCTGCAGACCTCTCACGCCCTGTTCGACGGCCTGCTCAGTGGTGAGTTGCTCAGCAAAGTGAGTATCTCGCTGGCGGTGCTGATCAAGGGTTACCTGATCGGCATTGTGCTGGCGTTCGCCTTGACCACGCTGGCGGTGTCGACCCAATTGGGGCGCGACCTGCTTAGCACACTGACCTCGATGTTCAATCCGCTGCCGGCGATTGCCTTGCTGCCGCTGGCGCTGCTGTGGTTTGGCCTGGGGCAGAACAGCCTGATTTTCGTGCTGGTGCATTCGGTGCTATGGGCCTTGGCGCTGAATACCTACTCCGGGTTCCTCGGCGTGTCGGAAACCCTGCGCATGGCCGGTCGCAACTATGGCCTCAAGGGCATGCGTTTTGTGCTGTTCATCCTGATCCCGGCGGCGCTGCCGTCGATCCTGGCGGGCCTGAAAATCGGCTGGGCGTTTGCCTGGCGTACGTTGATCGCCGCCGAGCTGGTGTTCGGCGCCACCAGCGGCAAGGGCGGCTTGGGTTGGTACATCTTCCAGAACCGTAATGAGCTGTACACCGACAAAGTCTTCGCCGGCTTGGCTGTGGTGATTCTGATCGGCCTGCTTGTAGAAAACCTGGTGTTCGACACCTTCGAGCGGCTGACGGTGAAGCGGTGGGGTATGCAGCGCTGAGCCCCTCATCCCTGCTACGATTGCGCCCAGTTCACTCCCCATTGGTCACGAGTGCTTGGCATGCAACTACCGGACATGAACCTGCTGGTCGCCCTCGACGCCTTGCTTGACGAGGGCAGCGTGGTGGGTGCCGCGCGGCGCATGAACCTGAGCCCGGCGGCCATGAGCCGCACCCTCACGCGAATTCGCGAAGCGGTGGGTGATCCGATCCTGGTGCGCGCCGGTCGCGGCCTGGTGCCGACGCCCAAGGCGTTGCAGTTGCAGGGCCAGGTTCGCAACGTGGTGGAGCAGGCCGCGTTGCTGTTTCGCTCGGCGGATCAGGTCGACCTCCGCACTTTGCGCCGCCGGTTCAGCGTGAGGGCCAATGACTTTTTTGTCGGGGTGTATGGCGGTCGGTTGTTCGACACCCTGGAGCGCATGGCGCCGCTGTGCGAGCTGTGTTTCGTACCCGAAGGCGACACCGACGACGATGCGTTGCGTGAAGGGCGCCTGGACCTGCGGGTCAGCAATACGCCGCCGGCCAGCCCTGAGGTGAAGGTGCAGAATTTGTTCTCAACCACCTTCGTCGGCCTGGCGCGGCAAGACCACCCGTTATTCGACGAAGAAATCACCGCCGCACGTTTCGCCAGTTATTCCCACATCAGCATTTCGCGGCGCGGTATCGCCCGTGGTCCGATCGACACGGCGCTGAATGCCCAGGGCCTGGAGCGCCGTGTCGCGATGATCGCGCCCGGCTTTCACGGTGCGATGTTCATGCTGCCTGATTCCGACCTGCTGCTGCCGGTGCCCAAGGAAGCCCTGTTGAGCGCTAACCGCCTGAACCTGCCACTGCGCTCATTCCCGCTGCCGATCTCCCTGCCGACGCTGGTTCTGGCTCAATCCTGGCACCCGCGCTTCGACAAAGACCCGGCCCACAAATGGCTGCGCGAGACCATGCGCGCGAGTTGCCACGCCACGTGGCTGGAAGCCCAACCCACTTAAACGGTGGGAGCTGGCTTGCCTGCAATCACCTCACCTTGGTCTGCCGGACAGACCGAGTTGCCTGCATCGCGGGCAAGCCCGGTGCCTAGAGCATTTCGTTGTTGTTAACAGTTGCGTCTGACGCACTTATAACCTGCCGATAAGTAACTTTTTTGTCATGTATTAGCCTGATTAAACTGCTCGGGTATTTCTAATGCCGAGTTACCTGTTCATGACGTCCCTCGCTGCCCCCGCCCTCCAGGCTGCAGCCAAACCTGTTGCGCTGAACCCGCCCGTGTTCGGCCCGCGCATCATCATCGGATTGGTCGGTGTGTTGCTCGCGGTGCTGGTTTCCGGGCTCAACGAGATGGTCACCAAGGTCGCCCTCGCGGATATCCGTGGTGCGCTGTACATCGGCTTTGACGAAGGCACCTGGCTGGTTGCGGCCTACACGGCCACCTCGGTTGCGGCCATGGCGTTTGCGCCGTGGTGTTCGGTGACCTTTTCCCTGCGCCGCTTCACCCTGTGGGCCATCGGTTTGTTCACGGTGTTGGGGATCCTGTGTCCGTTTGCCCCGAACTACGAAAGCCTGTGGGTGCTGCGTACTGTGCAAGGCCTGGCTGGCGGCGCGTTGCCGCCGATGCTGATGACCGTGGCGCTGCGTTTCCTGCCGGCCAACGTCAAGTTATATGGCCTGGCTGGCTATGCGCTCACGGCCACTTTCGGGCCCAGCCTGGGCACGCCGTTGGCGGCGTTGTGGACCGAATACGTCGGCTGGCAATGGGCGTTCTGGCAGATCGTCGGGCCATGCCTGCTGGCGATGGCCGCCGTGGCCTACGGCTTGCCGCAAGACCCGTTGCGCCTGGAGCGATTAAAGCAGTTCAACTGGCGCGGCCTGCTCCTGGGGTTTCCGGCGATCTGCATGTTGGTGATTGGTCTGTTGCAGGGCAATCGCCTGGATTGGTTCGAGTCTGGCCTGATCACATTCCTGCTAAGCGGCGGCACGCTGTTGCTGGTGCTGTTTTTGATCAACGAATGGTCGCAGCCGATTCCGTTCTTCAAGTTGCAGATGCTTGGCCTGCGCAACCTGGCGTTTGCCCTGGTGGTGCTGGCCGGCGTGCTGATGGTGCTGACCTCGGTGATCATCATCCCATCGAGTTTCCTCGCTCAGGTCCAGGGTTACCGGCCGCTGCAAACCGCGCCGGTGATGTTGCTGATGGCGTTGCCGCAGTTGATCGCGTTGCCGCTGGTGGCGGCGCTGTGCAACCTGCGTTGGGTAGATTGCCGTTGGGTGCTGGGGATCGGCTTGAGCCTGTTGGTGCTGTGCTGCATCGGCAGCGCACACCTGACCTCGGCGTGGATTCGCGATGACTTCTATGGCCTGTACCTGCTGCAAATTTTTGGTCAGCCGATGGCCGTACTGCCGCTGCTGATGCTGTCCACCGGCAGCATCCAGCCGATTGATGGGCCGTTCGCCTCGGCCTGGTTCAACACTGTAAAAGGCCTCGCGGCGGTGATCGCCACGGCCGTGATTGAGGTACTGACCACCCAGCGGCTGCACTTCCACTCGACGATGTTGGTGGACCGACTGGGCAATTCACCGCTGGCCGACGGCGACGCGGCGGGCCTGGCGCACCGCCTGCACCAACAGGCCGTGGTACTGACCTCTGCGGACCTCTATTACGTCATGGCCGGTGTCGCGGTGGCGTTGATCCTGCTGATTTTCTGGATGCCCACGCGGATCTTTCCGCCTCGCGCACCGACCTAGCCTCAAGGACTTCTCATGAAACGCAAAGACAAAATTGCCGTCGCCGTTATTGCTGTGTTTGCCGTCGGCGTGCTGGTTTATCGGGTCGCGCCAGGCGTGCTGGGCAGCCAGCGCCAGACCACCAACGATGCCTTCGTCGCCGCCGACTTCACCCTGGTGGCGCCGCGTGTTGCCGGCTTCATCAAGGAAGTGCTGGTGGAAGATAACCAGCGTGTCAAAGCCGGCCAATTATTGGCATTGATCGACGACCGTGATTTTCGCGCGGCCGCCCAAGCCGCCGACGCGGATACGTTGGTTGCCCAAGCCCAACTGAAAAACGCCACCGCCACCCTGGAGCGCCAAAGCTCGGTGATCGCCCAGGCCCAGGCCACCGTGTCGGCTGACCGCGCCGAAGTGGCCTTCGCCGAGCATGAACTGAACCGCTACAACCACCTCGCCGGCGTGGGGGCCGGCACCGTGCAGAACGCGCAGCAGGCCAAGACCCGCATCGACCAGGCCACCGCGCGCCTGGCCAGTGCCACGGCGGTGTTGGCCGCCGAACGCAAGCAAGTGGAAATCCTCACCGCCCAGCGTGATGCGGCCGCCGGTGGGCTCAAACGGGCCCAGGCTGCGCTGGAAATGGCCAGTTATCAGCTGTCATACACGCGCATCGTTGCGCCGGTGGATGGCATGGTCGGTGAGCGTGCGGTACGGGTCGGCGCCTATGTGACGCCAGGCAGCAAGATCCTCGCGGTGGTGCCCTTGGCCGAGGCCTATGTGGTGGCTAATTTCCAGGAGACTCAACTGTCGCATATGCACGCTGGCCAGGCGGTGCAGGTGCGTGTCGACAGCCTCGACGGCGAGTTGCTCAACGGCCATCTGGAAAGCCTGGCGCCCGCCACCGGCGTGACGTTTGCCTCGGTCAAACCGGACAATGCCACCGGCAACTTCACCAAGGTGGTGCAGCGTATTCCAGTGAAGATCATCCTCGAGCCGAACCAACCGCTGACCGAGCGCTTGCGCGTCGGCATGTCGGTGGAGGCCAGTGTCGACACCCAGTCGCTCGCGCAACCGCGTGAGGTGGCCCAGCAATGAAGTCATTTGTCTGGCTCAGCTTGAGCCTGATCAGCCTGAGCGCGTGCACCGTCGGCCCGGATTTCCAACGGCCTCAAGGTCCACACGTCACGCAATGGAGCGAGCCTCAAGGTCGTCAGGCCGCCAGCCGCGCCGTCACCGAGCCGTTGCAGGAGCGCTGGTGGGACGTGTTCCACGATGCGCAACTCTCGGCCCTCACACGCCGTGCCGTCACCGATAACCTCGACTTGAAACTGGCCAGCAGCCGCCTGCAACAAAGCCGCGCGGTACGCCAGGTGACCACCGCCGAGCGTTACCCCGACGTCAGCGCCACGGGTGACTACCGGCGCCAACGCAACAGCGCCAAAGGCCTGAACGACCCGTCTGGTGAGGGTGGCCGGTCGGCTTACAACCAGTGGGACACGGGCTTCTCTGCGGCCTGGGAGCTGGACTTCTGGGGCCGCGTCAAACGTGAAACCGAAGCCGCCGACGCCACCCTGCAAGTCGCCGAGAACGACCGCCGTGCGGTGCTCTTATCGGTACTCGCCGAGACCGCCCAGGACTACATCCAACTGCGCGGTGTGCAGAACACCCGTGCGGTCACCGAGCAAAACCTCGACGTGGCCCGGCACAGCCTCAAGCTCTCGCAACTGCGCTTGGCCGACGGTGTGGCGACAGACCTTGACGTGGCCGAAGCCGCTGCCCAGGTCGCTGCCATCGACGCGCGCCTGCCGGATTTGCAGCAGCGCCAGGACCAACTGATCAACGCCCTGAGCCTGTTGATGGGCGAGCCGCCGCAAGCGCTGCACGCGCAACTGTCCAAAGACGCCGCCGTGCCGCAAACCCAGCGCCAGGTCGCGATCGGCCTGCCGTCGGAGTTGGCCGAACGCCGCCCGGATATCCGTCAGGCCGAGGCACGCTTGCACGCCGCCACCGCCAACATTGGCGTGGCCCAAGGCGATTTCTACCCGCGTATCACCCTGTCCGGCAGCCTCGGTTCCCAAGCGCTGCAATTGTCAGATTTCGGTTCGTGGGGCTCGCGCGCGTTCGCCTTCGGCCCGCAGTTCAGCCTGCCGCTGTTCAACGGTGGGCGCCTGCAAGGCATGTTAAACCTGCGTGAGGCCCAGCAGCAGGAAGCGGCGCTGGCGTACCAGCAAACCGTATTGCGCGCCTGGCATGAAATCGACGACCAATTGACCCGCTACAACGCCAGTCAACTGCGCCGCGACAGCCTCGCCGAAGCGGTGCGCCAGAACCAGATCGCGCTGGCGACCGCGCAACAGCAGTACGTCGAAGGCGTGGTGGATTTCGTCAACGTGCTCACGGTGCAAAGCGCGCTGCTGGCGACGCAGGAACAGTGGGTGGAAAGCTCCACCGGCGTGTCGTTGGCCATGGTCGGGTTGTACAAGGCGTTGGGCGGCGGGTGGCAATCCGTCTACCCTGAAACAGCCTCCCTTCCTGCAGGCTGAATACCTCTCCCTGTGGGAGCGGGCATGCCCGCGATGAGGGCGGATCATTCAACACCACGTTGACTGGACTGACGCTATCGCGGGCATGCCCACGCCCACAGGGAGTACTGCGTGATCACCGGTTTTGCAAAAACACCACATACCCGCGAAACCACTCGCTGCCCTTCAAATACCCCGGCTCGTCCCACACGCCACCCTGAATCAGCCCAATCTTGAATGGCAGCCCCAGCCGGTTCATCCGGGGCAAATACGCCGCGTAATCCGGAATGCTGTGGCGCCCCTGATAGGTCTGCACCACCACTTCATCTACCACGCCCTTGAGCTGGGCGATGGCGGCCGGATCGGCGTTGCTGCTCCAGTCCATAAGCCCCGTGATGCTTAACTTCAGGTCGGCGCGCAGGCGCTGGCGCAGGTCACGCAGGAAGCGTGTGTACTCGTGCAGGTATTGGGTACGGGCGTCGAAATCAATCTGGATGCCAACCACCGGGTTGCCCGCCTCGCGCCAGCGTTGCACCTGGCCGAGCAGTTGGGTGTAGACCTGCTCCGGCCAGTGCAGGGTGTGGGCGCGGTACACCACCCAGACGTCGCCCTGGGTGATGCGCGGAACGCTGATGCCTTGGGCGATAAACTGCACGCCAAGCTGGGGCGCGCGCCGGGTGGAGTTGATTTGGCCCTGGAGGATGTAGAGGGTTTTTGCCTGTTTGAGTACCGGCTGTGGGGTGACGCCGCTCCACAGCCAGAAGGCGTCATAGTCGCGGGCGTCAACAGCGCCAAAGGCCGGGCTTGCCAGCAATAGCAAGCCTAGCCACAGGTGTTTCACCAGTAATACTTCAGGGACTCGGCCCACTCAGTGTCGGCAAACCCGGTTTTCAGCTGGCGGAACCAGCCTTTGCGCACGGATTTATCCACATCTTCACCGCCGCAGTTGTTGTAACCGGCCCGCGCATAGCAGTTGATCGCACGGAACAGCGCATAGGCCTTGTCGTTATGCGCTGCCTTGGGGTTGGCGATGACCTGCCGGTAGCCGTCGAGCCGTGAGAAGGTCTCGCCTTTGAACAGCGAGGCCGTGCTGCCCAGGCTGCCCGCCGCGCGCGCCTGGTCCAGCGGCATGCCATCCAGATGGTTACGCAGGATGAACTCACCCAGGCAATTCAGGCCCTTGGGGTTTTTCGGATCGGCCTGCAGGGCGCTCGCGATTTGCGCAATGCTCGGGCACGCGTAGCCGTCTTCAGGTTTATCGCCGTTCCACTGGAACAGCTGCAACGAGCGACCATCGCCATAGACATAACCCAGGCTGGTACTGAGTTTGTCTTGTGGCACGGATGCCGGCAGTTGCTTGAAGTCTTCGGCGAAGGTGGCGTACTGGCCGCGCATCAGGTCTTTGTACAGCAGCACAAACTGCGCAGTTTCACGCTCGGCCGGGTCGCTTGCCTGGGTAATCTGCTGGCGCAGTAAATCCTGGCCTGCGATGTTGCGCAGCAAGATGTAGCGCACCTGTTTGGCGCTGATCGGCGAGTCGGTGGCAAACACCTTGGCCAGTTGCCCGCTGCGCTCGTAATTCATCGCCAGGGCCAGTTCCAACTGGTCACGCTGCAAGGGCTGCTTGGCCAGGGGCAACAGTTTCAGCCACAGCGCTTCGGCGCCTTTCCAATCATTCTTGGCTTCCAGGGCGAGGCCGCGCAGGGTCTGTTGGCTGAACGCCAGGTAGCCCAGGTTGGCGGGTACGTCCTGAGGCAGCAGTTTCAACGTGCTGTCGGGTTGATGCTCGACGTACAGCGCAAACGCTGCTTGCACGTAGTCGTACAGCGCTGGCTCCTCGGCGAACACCGGCTTCTGCGCGGCCAAAGCGTCGCGGGTCAATTTGGGCGGGTTGCCGGCACGCATCCACATCAAGTCGTTGAGGGCCAGCATCAGCGGGTTGGCCGCAGGCTTGTTGGTCGCGCTCAGCAGCTTATTGTCGGTTTCCTGCACCAGGTCGTCCAACGACACGTTGCGCTGCTCGCTGCTCAGTTGCGCGGCCAGGTCATTTGCCAGCTTGTCGGTATCGCCCGCCAGCCAATGCACCCGGCGCAACAGGCCTTGAGCGGAAGCTGCGTATTCGCCCTGTGGATAAGTTTTCAGGTACAGGTTGAAGCGGGTATCCGCATCGGCCAACACGGCCTTATCCACATGCTCCAATTGCGGCATGCCGTATTCGTCGAACGCGTTTTCCTGGGCCTGGTTCAACTCGGTGCGGGCGATCATGTACAGCGCCGTTTCCTTGACCCAGGGCAGGCTGGCGCTGGCGGCGGCGACAAAGCCGCGCTGTGCGTCGCCGAACCGGCCGCTGTAGAAGTCGCCAGCGGCTTGAAGATACGTGCGCAGCTCGCGGCCTGCGGCGGACTGGATGTGCTCCGGGTCACCCAGGCTTGCGCCCTCCCAGGTACAGGCGCCCAGCAGACTCAGACGGCCAGTGACCAAAAGTCGGCGTTCCGCTTCAGGCAGGTCGGCGCTGACCACCTGGCTGATAAACGCCGTGGCGCTGCTGTCATCGTTGCTGCGGCAGCGACTGCCTTCGCCGGTCAGGAACGCGTCACCTGCCGCTTTGTCATTTTCACGCTGAATGCCCAGCGGTGCGAGCAGCTCATCGAGTTTGCTGGGCGTAGGCGCCGCCTCGGGTTTTTCGACGGCTGCGTCGGTCATTGGGGTGAGGCGATACACCGGGAACGGCACCGGGCCGAAGCCTTCCTCAAGGTCAGTTTCGCTCAATGCACTTGGCGTCAGCGGCGCGACTTGCTTGTCCGCCAGCAACAGGCGCAGGTTGACCCGGCTGTCATTGCCCGGGCTCAGGAAGGGCAGGTTGCTGCACCCTTCAAGGCTGTCGCGCGACACCCGCCAATCGGGGTAGCACGAGTCATCCCCGCTGGCCTGGGCTTGGAACGAAAGGCCGGCGAGCAATGCCACGGCCAGAGGTGACAGAAAACCGATGCGCATGAGCGTGTCCTTGATCCTGGATCCTTGGAAGGCCGCAATAATAACGCACACCTGCAAATACGTCGGCGGCGCCCTACAATAAATTCAGATTTGTCGGCTGTGGGTAGTGGCAATTTGACCTTGCTGCCCTAGACTGCCGGCATCATCAGGGAGTGGTAAACGTATGGAGCAGTTGCGTAGCTGGATGTTTGGGATTTCGTGTCTGATTGGCGTAGCGCAACTGGCGATGGCGGACGATCCGCTGTTGGATCACCCGCCCGAGGCGAATGCCGGCAACGGCAGTGAAGCACGCGGAGTGCTACGGGCTCGCGACCAGGCGATGCTGGCCAGCGAGTTGTCGGGGCGTATTGTCGAACTGCCGTTCAGTGAGGGCGAGTCGTTCAAGAAAGGCGACACCCTGGCGCGTTTCGATTGTTCGGCTTACCAGGCCCAACTGAATGCCGCCCAGGCTGCCAGCCGCGGCGCCAATGAAGAGCTGGCCCACAACAAGCAATTGGCGGCGCTCAATTCGGTTGGCCGGTTTGAAGTGGCGCGTGCCGAAGCCAAGCTCACCGAAACCCAGGCCCAGTCCCAGGTCTACCAAGTGCAGGTCAAACGCTGCAGTGTGCTGGCGCCGTTTGACGGCCAAGTGGTGCAACGCAAGGTGCAGCGCTATGAAAGCGTGTCGGCCGGGGCGCCGCTGCTGGAAATCGTCGACAACCACAGCCTTGAAATCCACCTGCTGGTGCCGTCGCGCTGGATGGGCAAACTCAAGCCCGGCCAGACCTTCGAGTTCACTCCGGACGAAACCGGCAAGGCGTTCAGCGCCACCGTCAAACGCCTTGGCGCGCGCATCGACGAGGGCAGCCAAACCCTGCTGCTGGTCGCCACGTTGCCCAGCGCCACTGGCTTGATGGCCGGCATGAGCGGCACCGCCCACTTTGCGCAACTGCAATGAACGCACCGATGCCGGGGCATATCGAGCGGGTGTTCGCGCAGTTTCTGGAGCTGGAACGCCAGACTCGCGCCGCACGCACGACCGAGCAACTGGCCTACAGCCTGGTCAATGACGGCCAGCCGCTATTTGGTTATCGCCATGCGGCGCTGTTGATCGCCGGCAAGATACAGGCTGTGACGGCGGTGAGCAGCGTCGACCCGAACGCGCCGTTTGTGGCTTTCGTCGAGCAAGCGGTGGCGCAGTTGCATAAGCAGGCGCTGGGCCAGACTGCACGTGTCGTTCCCGCCGAACAGTTGAGCGGCGCGGTGCAGGCCGACTGGCAAAGCCTGTCCGCCGGGCATGTGTTCTGGCTGCCGTTGATCGATCCCCACGGCCGGGTGTTCGGCGGCTTGTGGCTGGCGCGGGATACGCCGTGGGCCCCGGCCGAGCAGGTGTTGCTGGCGCAATTGGGCGATACCTACAGCCACGCCTGGCACGCGTTGCAACCGCGTCAGCCGTGGCGGTTGCGCCTCACGCGCAAACGCCAGGTGCTGGTGGTGGTCGCCTTGCTGTTGCTGCTGCTGATTCCCGTGCGCCAATCGGTGCTGGCGCCTGCCGAAGTGGTGCCGTTGGCCGGGCAAGTGGTGGCGGCGCCGCTGGACGGGGTGATTGCCGAGTTTCTGGTCAAACCCAACCAGGCGGTGAAAACCGGCGACCTGCTGCTGCGCTTCGAAAGCACCACGCTCACCGCCCAGGCGGATGTGGCGGCACGCGCACTGGGCGTGGCCGAGGCTGAGCTCAAGGCCAATTCCCAGCGAGCGTTTGCGGATGCCGAATCAAGCTCGCGCATCGACCTGCTGGCGGCCAGGGTCGAGCAAAAACGCGCCGAACGCGACTACGCCCGCGAACTGCTCAAACGCAGCGAGGTACGCGCCGAGCGCGACGGCATCGCCGTGTTTGCCGACGCCGAACGCTGGACCGGCAAACCCGTGCAAACCGGCGAACGCCTGTTGCAGATCGCCGACCCGGCTCAAGCCGAGTTGCGCATCGAGCTGGCCGTGGGTGACGCGATTGCCCTGGCGCCCAACGCCCAAGTGGCGCTGTTCCTCGACAGCGACCCGTTGCAACGCCATCTGGCGACCCTGCAACGTGCGGCGTATGAAGCGCAGCCCACGCCCGGCGGCCAGCTTGCTTATCGACTCGATGCACAGTTTGATCAAGCGCCGCCGCGTATCGGCCTGCGCGGCACGGCAAAAATCTATGGTGAGCGTGCGCCGCTGGCCCTGTATTTGTTACGTAGGCCGCTGGCGGGCCTGCGCCAGAGCGTTGGCCTCTGATGAGCCTGCCCAAACTGCGTGAAGACCTGCAGCTGTCCAGTGCCGGCGCGGCCCTGGACGGCTCGCCGCGCTGGACCCTGGCCGACCCGGTACGCGGGCGCTATTTCAAACTCGGCGCGACCGCCATTCGCCTGCTGCGCCACTGGTCCCTGGGCGACCCGGAACACGTCCTGCAGGCGGCCAACCGAGAGCCGGGTTTGCCGTTGGGCGGCAGCGAAGTCGAGGAGTTGCTGAGCTTTCTGCGCGCCCATGACTTGATCGCCGCCTTCGACCCGCAGCAGCGCGCCAGTTACCTCCATAAAGCCGCCGCGCAAAAGCGAAGCCTGTGGCAGGTGTTGCTGCACCAGTATCTGTTTTTCCGTATTCCGCTTTGGCGCCCCGACGCGTTTCTCAACCGGGCGTGGCCTTGGCTGGCGCGGTTCGGGCCGGGGCTGTTGCGTTACGGCCTGCCGATCATCCTGGGGTTGGGGGTGTTTCTGGTCGCGCGCGACTGGCAGCGTTTTCTGGCGACTTTCCCGCACCTGTTCAGCCTCGGCGGCGCCCTGGCGTTTGGCGTGGCGCTGTTCTTTGCCAAGCTGTGCCATGAGTTCGGCCATGCCTTTATGGCCAAGCGCGCCGGCTGCCGGGTGCAGAGCATGGGGGTGGCGTTCATGGTGTTGCTGCCGATGTTCTACACCGACGTCAGCGATGCCTGGCGGGTCAATGATCGCCGCGCACGGCTGATGATCGGCGCCGGTGGGGTGATGGCCGAATTGCTGCTGGCGAGCATTGCCTTACTGGCCTGGTCGCTGCTGCCCGATGGCCCCGCGCGCACGGCGGCGTTCATGCTGGCCAGCGCCACGTGGCTGACCACGCTGGCCATCAACCTCAACCCCTTTATGCGCTTTGATGGTTACTTTTTGATCAGTGATTGGTGGGGCGTCGATAACCTGCAAGGCCGTGCTTTTGCGCTGTGCCGCTGGCGCTTGCGTGAGCTGTTGTTCGGCTATGGCGAGCCGGCGCCGGAGCCGTGGTCACCGAAGATGCAACGGCGACTGCTGGGCTGGGGCTACCTGGCGTGGTTGTGGCGGGCGGCGCTGTTTTTGGGGATTGCCCTGGCGGTGTATCACCTGTTCTTCAAGCTGCTCGGGATCTTCCTGATGCTGGTCGAGTTGGTGTGGTTCATCTTCCTGCCGATTTTCAAGGAGTGGCGCGAGTGGTGGAGCCGCCGCACCCAGGCCTATGCTCCCCGCGTGCTGCTCAGCGGCCTGGCGCTACTGCTGATCGTGCTGGCACTGGTGCTGCCGTGGCGCAGCGCCGTGGAGTTGCCGGCCATGCTTGAGGCCGGGCGCTCCAGTGCGCTGCATGCGCCGGTGGCAGCGCGGGTCAAGGCCTTGTCGGTGGTGGACGGGCAGGTGGTGACCCAGGGCCAGGTGCTGATTGAGCTGGAATCACCGGACCTGGATGCGCGGCAAAGCATCGTGCGCCGTGAAGTGGACATCCTGCAGTTGCAGATGCGCCGCCAGGCCGGGCGCAGCGAAACGGCGGCGGACGCCGGGATCAATGATCAGCGTCTGTCCCAGGCGTTGGCCGAATACCGAGGTTTGGCGGCGCAGCGCGAGCGCCTGCTGTTACGGGCGCCTCACGCCGGCACCGTACGCGATTTACTGCCGCAATTGAGTGTGGGCCGCTGGCTGTCGCCCAAAGACCCGCTGGCGCAAGTGGTGGAAGAGGGCGCGCGGTTGCGTGGTTACCTCGCCGAAGCCGAACTGTGGCGGGTGGCGCCGGGCGCGACGGGACGTTTTATCGCCGATGACCCCATGCGCGCGGCGATCCCGGTGGAGTTGACCGACATCGACGCGAACGGTGTGGCCTATCTGGATCAAGAGGCGCTGACGTCCGACCACCACGGGCCGATTGCCGTGCGCCGCGATGAAAATCAACGCCCGCAGCCGTTGCAGGCCCAGTACGGTGCGCGCTTGAAAAGCCAGCAACCGATCGATACGCCCCATCAGCCGTTGCGTGGTTTGGTGGTGTTGCAAGGCCGCAGTGAGTCGGTGCTGGGCGTGGCCTGGCGACGCGCCGCCGCGTTGGGTGTGAGGGAAAGCGGGTTCTGACAGGAGTTGAACGCAATGTTGAACAAGGATGGCGCCTTGGCGCAAGGCTTGGTGGTACGCCCGTCACGCAGCAGCGACGGGCCGTTTTTGCAGCGCCTGTACCGCTCGGCGCGTGCGGATTTGCAGTGGATCGACGGCGAGCAGGCGCTGGTGGAAGACGTGATTGCCCAGCAATTCCACGTGCAGGAACAGGGCCTGGACGCGCATTTCCCCGGCGCCCTGCATTACGTGATCGAGAAGTTGGGCACGCCCATCGGCGCTTTGAGTGCGGATTTCGGCGCCCATGAAATCCGCGTGTTGTACCTGGCATTCATCCCCGCCGCGCGTGGCCAGGGCTTTGGCCGTGCGGTGCTGCAAGGTGTGCAGCAGGCGGCCACCCAAGTGTTTTGCCCGGTGGCCACGGTGGTTTGGGCGAGCAACCCCCATGCGCGCCAGCATTACCTGGCGCTGGGGTTTCGTGTGGAAGAAGAAACGCCCGCTGCGCAGCGGTTGGTGTGGTACCCGTCTCAGTTGAACACGATGCAGAAGTAACCGCGTTGCTCATCACGGCCCATGGCGGGCTCGCGGGAAACGAACACCTGTTCCAGGCAGGTGTCCACCAACGGCAAACGGCATAAACCGTCGACGAAGTCGGTGGGCCCAAGGCTTTCGAACAACACACTGAATGCCCCGCGTGGGCTGCCCGGCAGGGTGGCCTTGGGGGCTTCGGTCAGGTGCTGGATCTGGATCGGCAGCGCCGAGCCGTCGGGCAGGTACAGCATGCTGCTGCAATTGAGCAGCGGTCGAAAATGCTCAGAGGTAACCAGGTTCAACATAGAAGGCTCCCGTTCAAAAGTGCCGAGGCCCGTGAGCCCCGGCCGAGTATTTAGCCGCGTGATGGAAAGAGTCCGGTCAGGGCAATGCTGAAGTTGATCACCAGAAACGGATTCATCGTGCCCATCGGCAAGCCCTGGCCTGCCGGCGCAATCGTGCCGGTCAACGTGGTGTTGACGCCTTTGAGCGCCACCGGGTTGGCGCCTTGTTGGTCGGAGTAGATCGAAGCACTGCCGGGGCCGGTGCCGGATGCACCGATGTAGGCGTTGGTGGCGGTCGGTGTTGTCACCGGGTTGCTGACGGCACTGGTCAGTTGCACTGAGGTACTGGCCGCAAGGGTTGTGGTGGCGTGGGTATGGACGGGCAGGTTGGCCTGGGTGGCGGTGACGCTTTCGGTGCCTGAAAACTCACCGATAACACGCGGTGACAGGTTTACGCCGTTGCCCTGGCCGATGGGCAAGCGGCCTTGCAGGTTCGGCAACCCGAAGTTTTGGCTGCCGTTGCCGCCGTAAGTGGTGCCAATCAGGGCGAACAGCGCCTGGTATTGATTGAGTGAGAGGATCTGACCTTCGCACAAGGCCCAGCCTTGCGGGGCAAAGTTAAACGCAAAGGGTTGAATGGTGCCGATGAATACTTCCATGCTCTTTCATCCTTGTGGTGGGATTTGCGTGGGTGTGACGCCAATCGATCTGGTGTCATCGCAGAGCGTAGTCTGCGGTTTTGCGCGGCGCCTGGCGGTTGTAAAACAGCGAGCGAAACCGGGGCGTTTGTCCTAGAGTGGCGCTTGTTTGCGCGAGCGCAGGTTTCGCCCCGGTTAATGGGCGGTATGAGGGGATTTGAGGTGCGACGGTCTGTGGTAGAGCAAGACGACAAAGTGGGGGCATTTCCCGCAGTCAATCGCCTCTCGGCCGCCTGGGAGGGTGCCGGTTGGCTGGCCCGCTTATGGTGGGTGCCGATCCTGGCGCTGGCGATGGCCGTGCGTTTCTATGGCCTGACCGCCTCGGCGATCTGGGCCGACGAAGGCTCGAGCCTGTTGCTCAGTGAATACGCCATGGATGACCTGTGGTTTCACGCGGCCCATGACGTGCACCCACCGCTGTACTTTTTCATGCTGCGCGGGTGGATCGGGTTGTTTGGCGATGGCATCTGGTCGATTCGCGGTATGAGTGCCATTCCCGGCGTGGTGGCGGTGGGCCTTGGCATCGCGCTCACACGACAGTTATCGACCCGTCGCGCGGCCGTGCTGGCGGGTGTCCTGCTGGCGCTGTTTCCGACGGCAGTGCGTTACAGCCAGGAAGTGCGCATGTATTCGCTGCTGGCCGTGTGGCTGCTGGGCGCCACGCTGGCGCTGGTGTATTGGGTCCGTCAGCCTCAACGCACGCGCTACCTGGCGGCCTATTCGCTGCTGATGGCGGCCGCTTTCTACACCCATTACTTCACCGCGTTGTGCGTGCTGGTGCATTGGGCGTGGCTGGGCGTGTTGTGTACGTCTCAAGCGCGGGGCCAACGCCTGATACTTCGTCCGTCCTGGTGGTGCGCTAACGCGTTGATTGTGGCGTTGTACCTGCCCTGGCTGCCGAACCTGCTGGACCTGATCCAGCATGTCGAGCAGCTCAAGGTCGGCGGTGACATCGGCTGGGAAGACCCGGTTTCACTGATTTCGGTGCCGTCGATGATCTGGCAGTTCGTGCTTCAGGACGAAGGCATCGGTTTCTGGCCGCCGTTGTTCTGGCTGTTCCCACTGCTGTTGATCGCCGTGGTGGGTCTCACCGCCTGGCGTGACCGCGAGCGTTATCGCCCGGCTTGCCTGCTGGCCGCGTTCTTTCTGCTGCCGCTGCTGCTGGTATACGGTGTGTCGTTCATCTCACCGGTCTTTATCGAGCGCTACCTCACGGTGTACGCACTGGGTTTGCCGATCCTCGTGGCAGTGGCCATCGACCGCCTGCCGACGCGCCTTTCGTGGCTGGGGGCGGCGCTGTTCGTGGTGTTCGCAGGCGTGGAATTGTTGGGGCTGAAGAACAACGCCACCGTGGACGTGCAGGACCAGTTCAATGTCCCGGTGGAGTTCATCAACCGTAATTACCAGGAAGACGACCGCATCGTCCTCAGCGACATGTTGTGGTACCTCAGCTACGTGTATTACGACCAGACCGACGCCCAATTGCAGCTCTACACGCCGCCAAAACCGGATGGCACGTCGACCCGACCCAACGCTTATGGATTCGGTACGCTGGTCGACCAGGACGGTGGGCGTATTTACCTTGACCGCCTGTCGGCATTACCGGCCGATACGCGCCGTGTGTGGCTGGTCAGCAGCACCGAGCCGCCGGATGATTTCGCACCGATTCCTGATGGCTGGCGCGAGCTTCTGCGCCAGGATGGCGGCGGGGCACGCGCGCGGTTGTTTGTGCTGTGCCGCGGTCCAGAGCCTTTGCAACCAGAGGGTTGCCACTAATTTCTAATCGGCATTGGACGAATGCCGAAATGGTGGCAAATAACCACTAGTCGACACTGTAATCCTCAGCTACGCTTCGCCCATAAATGGATTTTCGTCCTACAAAGTGGTGAACGGATTGCAGTATCACTTTATCTCCGGATTACCGCGTTCCGGTTCGACTTTGCTGTCTGCGATTCTGTTGCAGAACCCGCGGTTTCACGCCGGCATGAGCAGCCCCGTAGGCACCCTGTTCAACGGCGTGCTGGGGCAATGCAGCGCCGGCAGTGAGTTTGGTTCGGTGATTGACGCCGACACCCGGCGCCGTTTGCTGCGCGGCCTGTTCGATTCGTACTACGCCGACAAAACCGCTCTCCCGATCGTCTTCGACACCAACCGCCAATGGTGCGCGCGCATGCCCGCGCTGCATGACCTGTTCCCCCAGGCCAAAGTGATCGCCTGCGTGCGCAATGTGGCCTGGATCATGGACAGCCTTGAGCGGCTGTATCGCGCCAACCCGTTCGAGAACACCAAGCTGTTCAACGATGACGTCGAGCGCAACACGGTCTACAGCCGTGTTGAAACGCTGGGCCAGCGCAATCGCCTGGTGGGCTATGCCTGGTCGGCGCTCAAAGAGGCGTACTACGGGGAAAACGCCGATTCCATGCTGGTCGTTGACTACGACTTGCTGTCCCAGGCGCCTGAGCGGGTGATGCGCCTCGTCTACGAATTTATCGGCGAGCCGTGGTTCGAGCATGATTTCGACAACCTCAGTTATGACGCGCCGGACTTCGATGACGCCTTGGGCGTCAGCGGGCTGCATCGGGTCAAATCCAAGGTCGCGTTGCAGCCTCGGCGCACCATCCTGCCGCCTGACCTCTTCGAGCAGTATGCGCACATGGAATTCTGGCGGGATGGCTCGTTGAGCGCCGCCAATGTCATTCGTACCAAGGCCGACGCCGCAATCAGCTGATTGCGGCTTTTTTCGTTTCGAGTAACAGTCTTCGACAAGCGGGTGAGCAGCATGTGGTGGAGCAAAGGTAAGGCACGGCAGGCAACAACAGGCGCCACCACCCCGGCATCGCCGATGATCATGTTCCTTGAACCCCGCATGCTGTTTGACGGCGCGGTCGCGGCCACAGTGGTCGATGCCGCCCAGGCGGACAGCCATGCCACTGCGGATGCGGCGGCCAAGGCGTCGACGGCGGATCACGCGACGGCCAGCCAGGACACCCACGCGCAAACCGACGCGCCGGCCACACCGGCACCGGTTGCCGTCCCAGGCCAGGCGGTGGTGTTCGTCGATGCGCGCGTGAAGGACGCCGCCGACCTGCTCAAAGGCGTCGCTCCCGGTACCCAGGTGGTGCAGCTGGATGCCAGCAAAGATGGTCTGCAACAGATTGCCGATTACCTGGGCAGCCACCAGGGCGTGAGTTCGGTGCAGATAGTCGCTCACGGTAATTCGGGCGACTTGTGGTTGGGCAGCACTTACCTGTCGGCCGATAACGTCGCGGCCCGCAGCGCAGTGCTGGCGCAGATCGGTCAGGACATGAATGTCGGTGGCGATATCCTGATCTATGCCTGTAATACGGCAGAGGGCGATAAGGGCATCAGCTTTGTCGACTCCCTGGCGAGCCTGACCGGGCGTGATATTGCCGCGTCCAGCAACCGCACCGGCGCGGGCGGCGACTGGACGCTGGAGATTGCCACGGGCTCTATAGAGAACCACACCGCGTTGTCGTATCAGTCGATGTCGGCGTATCAATACAGCCTGGCGACGATCACGGTGACCAGCGGGGCGGACAGCGGCGTCGGTTCGCTGCGCACGGCCCTGGGCAGTGCGGTGGCGGGCGATACCGTTACCTTCAACACGCCAGGCATGACGGTCAATCTCAACTCGCAGTTGGTGATTACCAAAAACCTCACCATCGAAGGCGACCTCGACCACAACGGCACGCCGGATGTGACCATCAGCGGGCAGTACAAGACCCAGGTGCTCACGGTCAATTCCGGGGTTACCGCGACCCTGGACGGGCTGGTGATTACCAAGGGCCTGAAGGCCGGCGACGGCGGCACTGGCGGTAGCGCGACGACCGCGGCCAATTTGCTCGGGGCCGGGATCAGTAACTTCGGCAACCTGACGTTGAATAACGTCACCGTGACAGCCAACGCAGCCTCGGGTGGCGGTGGCGGTGGTGGTGTGGCCGGTGGCGATGTCGGCGGTGGTGGCGGCGGGGGCGGCGCAGTGGGCGGCGGCACCGGTGGGCATGGCGGCATTACCAGCAACGGGAGCGGTATCTACGCCGGCACCGCGGGCACCGCCAACCAGGGCGGTACGGGCGGTGGTTATCGCACCATGGGCGGTATCGGCGGTTCGAGCACCGGCGGTGCCGGTTCGACCGGCATCTACGGCTATACCAACGGTTCCGCTGGCGGCACAGCAGCCTCTGGCGGCTTGTCGATCGGCGGCGGCGGCGGTGGTTCCGGCTGGAATGCGGCCGGTGGCAAGGGCGGCGCAGCGGCCGGCGGTATTTACAACGCCAGCGGCGCCACCTTGACCATCGTCGGCACCAGCTCGATTACCGGTAACATCGGTGCCGGCGGCGGCGGTGGTGGCGGTTCGGCGGCAGGCAGCGGCACGACGTTCAATGGTGGTGACGGTGGCCTGGGGGTCGGTGCCATTTGGAACAAAGGCGCGGTATTGATCACGGCGGCTAACTTCGCGACCCTGGGGGGGACGTCCAACACCGGTGCCAGTGGCAACGGTGGCTTGGCCACCGCCGCCTCGCCAGGCAACAAGCCGACAGCCGTCAACGGGCTGTTCAACGATATCGGCGCAACCGCGAACACGGCTTACAGCCCGGCGCCGACGGCGACCATTGTGGTCGGCACTGTTGCCCAACATATCGGCAGTACGTCACCGGTGACGATTACCTTCAACCAGGCCGTAACCGGGTTCACCAACGCCGACCTGACGATTGCCAACGGCACCCTGAGTGCGGTCAACTCCCTCGACGGCGGCATCACCTGGACGGCGACCTTTACCCCGAGTGCGGGTACCACCAGCGCCACCAACCAGATTGTCCTGGACAACACCGGTGTGAGCAGCGTTTCGACGAGCACCGCGGGGGTTGGCACCACCACGTCCAACAACTATGCCATCGATACCGTGCGGCCGACCGCGACGCTCTCGGTCAGCGCTCCTACGCTGAGCACCACGGCCAACGGCACGGTGACTATTACCTTCAGCGAAGCCGTGGCCGGTTTCAGCCTGTCTGACATGACGGCGTCCAACGGTACCCTGAGCAACCTGACCACCAGCGACAATATCCATTGGACCGCCACCCTGACGCCCACCGCCGGCAACAATACCAGCGGCAACGTCATCACCCTGGACAACACCCTGTATACCGACGCGGCGACCAACGCTGGCAGCGGCACGACCACGTCCAACGCGTATGTCATCGACACCGTGCGGCCGACCGCCAGTATCGTGGTGGCCACTACCGCGCTGAATATCGGCGGTACCTCCCTGGTGACCATCACCTTCAGCGAGGCCGTCACCGGCTTTACCTCGGCTGATTTAACCGTTGCCAACGGCACCGTCAGCGGGCTCAGCAGCAGCGATGGCGGCGTAACCTGGACCGGCACACTCGCGGCCACCGCGGGCATCACCGACACTACCAACGTGATTACCCTGGCCAACAACGGCGTCAGCGATGCGGCTGGCAACACCGGCACCGGCACCACCGACTCCAACAACTACGTCATCGACACGCAGCGGCCGACCGCAACCATTGTGGTCGCCGACAACGCATTGAAGCTCGGCGAAACCTCGCTGGTGACCATTACCTTCTCCGAAGCGGTCACAGGTTTCACCAACGCCGACCTGACCATCGCCAACGGTACCTTGACCGCCGTGAGCAGCAGCAACGGTGGCATCACCTGGACCGCGACCTTCACACCGACCAGCAACATTACCGATACCACCAACCTGATCACCCTGGATAACACCGGCGTCAGCGATGCGGCCGGCAACACCGGCACCGGCACCACCGACTCCAACAACTATGCGGTCGACACGCAACGGCCAACGGCAACGATTGTGCTGGCCGAAAACGCGCTGAAAATCGGCGGCACCTCGCTGGTGACCATCACCTTCAGCGAAGCAGTCACCGGCCTCACCAACGCCGACCTGACCATCGCCAATGGCACCTTGACCGCTGTGAGCAGCGCCGACGGTGGCGTCACCTGGACCGCGTCCTTTACGCCGACCAGCAACGTCACCGACAGCACCAACCTGATCACCCTGGACAACACCGGCATTGCTGACCAGGCTGGCAACGCCGGCAGCGGCACGACCGATTCCAACAATTACGCCATCGATACCCAGCGCCCGACCGCGACCATTATTTTGGCCGACCCAACGCTGAGCGCGGGCGAAACCTCGTTGGTGACCATTACCTTTTCCGAAGCGGTCACCGGGTTCACCAACGCCGACCTGGCCGTTGCCAACGGCAACTTGAGCGCGGTCAGCAGCGCCGACGGCGGCATCACGTGGACCGCGACCTTCACGCCGACGGCGAATATCCATAGCACCACCAATATCATTACGCTGCAGAACACCGGCGTGAGTGACCTGGCGGGTAACGGTGGGTTTGGCACATCCAACTCCGGCAACTACGTGATCGATACCAGGGCCCCGACTGCAACCATCGTGGTCGCGGACAATTCGCTGACCATCGGCGAGACCTCGCTGGTGACCATCACCTTCTCCGAGGCTGTCACCGGTTTCAGCAACGCCGACCTGACCGTCGCCAATGGCACCTTGACGGCGGTGAGCAGCGCTGACGGCGGTATCACCTGGACCGCGACGCTGACACCGACCAATGCCATCACCGACACCACCAACCTGATCACGCTGGACAACAGCGGCGTACAAAACGGCTCGGGCAATGCGGGCGCCGGCATCACCAACTCCAATAATTACGCGATCGATACCCAGCGACCCACGGCCACCATCGTGGTCGCCGACAGCGCATTGGCGATTGGCGAGACGTCACAGGTGACCATCACCTTCTCCGAGGCGGTCACCGGTTTCACCAACGCCGACCTGACCATCGCCAACGGCACTCTGAGCGCGGTCAGCAGCAGCAATGGCGGCCTCACCTGGACCGCGACCTTTACGCCGACCAGCAACGTCACCGACAGCACCAACCTGATCACCCTGGACAACACCGGCGTCACCGACCAGGCGGGCAACGCCGGCAGCGGCACCACCGACTCCAACAACTATGCAATCGACAGCCAGCGGCCCACCGCGACCGTCGTGATTGCCGACCCGACCCTGAAGGCCGGCGAAACCACCCTGGTCACGGTGACCTTCTCCGAAGCGGTGACCGGTTTCGACAACAGCGACCTGAGCGTCGCCAACGGCACGTTGAGTGCAGTCAGCAGCAGTGATGGCGGCATCACCTGGATCGCGACCTTCACGCCGACGGTCGGCGTCCAGGACACCACCAACCTGATCACCTTGAACAACAGCGGCATCAGCGACATTGCGGGTAACGCCGGCACCGGCACGACCAACTCAGGCAACTACACCATCGATACGGTGTTGCCGACCGCCAGCATCGTGGTTGCCGATAACGCCCTTAACGCCGGCGAGACATCCCTGGTGACCATCACCTTCAGCGAAGCGGTCACCGGCTTCACCAACGCCGACCTGACCATCGCCAACGGCACCTTGAGTGCGGTCAGCAGCAGCGACGGCGGTATCACCTGGACGGCCAGCTTCACGCCGACCAGCAATATCACCGACACCACCAACCTGATCACGCTGGATAACAGCGGCGTACAAAACGCCTCGGGCAATGCGGGCGCCGGCACCACCAACTCCAACAATTACGCGATCGATACGGCGCGCCCGACCGCCACCCTCGTGGTCGCGGATGCGGCCCTCGGCGTCGGCCAGACCTCGCTGGTGACCATTACTTTCTCCGAGGCGGTCACCGGTTTCACCAACGCCGACCTGACGGTCGCCAATGGCACCTTGAGCGCAGTCAGCAGCAGGGATGGCGGTATCACCTGGACCGCAATGTTCGCACCGGCTGCCGGTATCACGGCCACCCGCAACCTGATCACGTTGAACAACACGGGTGTCAACGACCTGGCGGGCAACGCGGGCACGGGTACTACAGACTCCAACACTTACAGCATCGACACCCAGCCGCCGACTGCCACCGTCGTGATTGCCAACCCGCTCCTGACGGCCGGCAGCACCAGCCTCCTTACGGTAACGTTCTCGGAGCCTGTGACGAATTTCGACAACAGCGACCTGATCGTTACCACCGGCAGCATCAGCAGAATGACGTCCAGCGATGGCGGGCGCACCTGGACCGGGGTATTCAAACCCGCCGATGGCATTCAGGCCAGCGGCAGTACCATTTCGTTGAACAACGTCGGTGTGAGCGATCTTGCAGGCAACAGCGGTTGGGGTTGGATCAGCTCCAATGCGTTCAACGTCCAGACCTCACACCCTACCGCGACCCTCGAGATCTCCGACACGGTTATCAATAAGGACGAAATACAGATCGTAACGGTGCGTTTCTCCGAGGCGGTGCAGGGCTTCAACCTTGGCAGTCTGCATGCCCCGGACGGCACTTTCAGCCAACTCACCCGCTACAGCGATACGCTTTACACAGCGGTGTTCACGCCGAATGCAAACGTGACGGCCCCGGCCAATTTGATCACGCTGGACACCAGCAGCGTTCAAAACGCCTTCGGTAATAGAGGCGTTGTGAATGCGCTGTCGCCGGTTTTTGCAATCGATACGGTTATACCCACGGCGACCTGGACGCTGTCCGATAAGTTGCTGGAACCGGGCGAGACCGCCACCGTCACCGTCACCTTCTCCGAGTGGGTCACCGGGTTCGACAACCGCGCAATCGTCAACCTGCAAGCGGCCACATTGAGTCCGTTCTACAGCCTCGACGGTGGCAGGATCTGGCAGGCGACACTGACGCCGACGCCGGGCGCGGGTTCCTCGGGCAGCTACCTCATTGGTTTGTCCCTGGCTTACGTCAAAGACAGGGCCGGCAATACCAACTACGCGTTCGATGCCGGCTCAATGATCACCTACACGGTCGACCACACACCGCTGAGTTCCAATGTTTACCTGAGCTCCGAGCGTTTGGCGGTCGGCGCAACGAGCACGGTGTCTATCTACTTCAACAAGGCGGTCAGCAACTTTGACCTGAGCGACCTCAGTGCCGACAACGGCGTGCTGTCCAACCTGCGCACCAGTGATGGTGGTATCAGCTGGCAGGCAACACTGACGCCATTTGCCAATACCACCAGTGCCCAGAATGTGGTGCGGCTCAACAACGCCGGTGTGACCTACTACGGCGGCAGCACCGGCGCCGGTATCACCACTTCGCGCAACTACACGGTCGATACCCAACGCCCGACCTCCACCATTGTGGTCGACAAGACCAGCCTGGGCGGCAGCGAGCAGGCGACAGTGACCATTACCTTCAGTGAAGCCGTTGAGTTCTACAACAGCCCACAGGCGCAGAACGCCTGGCTGAGCGGCCTGAAAAGTGTGGACGGCGGCATCACCTGGACCGCCACGCTCACGCCGCAGCGCTACATCGAAGACACCAGCAATGTGGTGAGCCTGGACAATACCCAAGTGCATGACCTCAGCGGCAACGCAGGGCTGGGCACCAGTACGTCGAACAACTACGCGGTCGATACCCGCCCGGCCACTGCCACGATTGTGGTTGATAAGGCCGTGCTCGCCACGGGCGAAACGGCCAACGTCACGATTACGTTCAATGAGGCCGTTTCAGGTCTGAAACTGGAAAACCTGAGTGTCGGCAGCGGCGTGCTGAGCAACTTGAAAAGCCTGGATGGCGGCATGACCTGGACGGCCACGCTGACGCCTAAAGACCACCTCGATAATGCGTATGGCACGCTGGTGCTCAATGGCCAAGGCGTGACGGACGCGGCAGGCAACTCATCAGCCGATACGTATGCCTATTCAAACTATTTTGCCGTCGATACCCAAGGCCCGCAGGTGTACATCGAAGTGTCGGACACCCAGCTCAAGGCCGGGCAGGGCACCCAGGTGTTTATCTGGTTCAGCGAACCGGTGCGCGGCTTTGACCTGTCCAGCCTGAAGGTGCCGAACGGCACGCTGTCCAACCTGCAAAGTGGCGAGGGCGGCTATTACTGGACCGCGACCCTGACGCCGAACAACAACGTCAATGTCAGCGCCAACATCATCACGGTCGACAACAGCACGATTCGTGACCTGGCCGGTAACGTCGGCGAAGGCATCAGCCAGTCCAACGCCTACGCGATCAATAGCGTCACGGTCACGGCCGACCCTCTGACCCTCACCGGCGCTGTCGCAAGACCGGTGACCGACATACCGAACCTGCCGCTGCAACCGGGGGTCTTCGCTCCGCCCAGCGGCAACCTGGGTTCACCGCTGACGTTCGCGCCGCTGTTTGAGCAGCGCGTACTGGGCGACGGTATTCGCCCGCTGGGGGACATTTTTATCAACAACGGCGCCACCAGCCCGAGCTTTATCGCCCAGGTGTTCACCAGCAGCGATAACGTTGGAGACGGTTCCGGCAAGGGCTTCCTCGGGTTTGGCGGCGGCGATGGCGGGATGTTTGGTACAAGCACCTTCTCCAGCCTGTTTAACCGTGAAACCGGCGGCGACGGTAGCTCACTCAAGTCTTTCGACAGCCATTCGATCAAAGGCCAGGGCGACCCGGCCCAAGGGCTGCGCGGGGTATTTGGAGCGCCGACGCTCGGCCAGCAATTACAGCAACTCAAAGACATCGAACACCGCCAGGTGATGGACCTGGCACAGGCACTGCAACAAGTCGGCATCAGCGAAATGCAGGCTTGAACATACTTATTTCAAGGCGCGGTAACAGGGGCAGTCCAAGGATGAAAACACGTCATAAGTTGTTCGGCGCCAGCTTGCTGGCGCTGGCGATCAGCGGTTGTGCGGTCACCAGTGAGCCGATTGAACGCAGTGTCAGTGAGCAGCGAGCCCGCAGCGATCTGCAAGGCATGTACAAGGACCAGGAGCCGTTGAGCGGCCCGCTGACGCTGCACCAGGCCATGGCCCGTGCCGTCAAATACAACCTCGAAGGCCGTTTGAAAGTGATGGAAGAGGCCCTGGCCAAACGCCAGTCGGACCTCTCGAGTTTTGACATGCTGCCGCGCATGGCACTCTCGGCGGGTTACGCCGGGCGCAACAACACCAATGCCTCCAGCAGCCAGAGCGTGCGCACCGGCACCCAATCCCTGGAACCGTCGACTTCCCAGGATCGCGACCGCCGCGTGGCCGACCTGACCATGGTGTGGAACGTGCTCGACTTCGGCGTCAGCTACATCAGCGCCAAGCAGCAAGGCGACCAGCGTCTGATCATCCAGGAACGTCGGCGCAAGGTGATCAACACCATTGTTCAGGACGTGCGCTCGGCCTATTGGCGAGCGGTGGCGGCCGAACGTTTACTGACCCAGATCGATAGCCTGATGGCGCGTGTCGACCAGGCCCAGACCAACAGCCAGAGCATGAGCGAGCAGCGCATCGGCGACCCGGTGCAAGCCCTCGGTTACCAGCGCGCGCTGATCGAAGCCACACGCCAATTGCAGGAACAGCGCCGCGCGTTGTCCCTGGCCAAGACTGAGCTCGCAACCCTGATCAACCTGCCCATGGGCACCGACCTCAAGCTGGCCACGCCGGACAACTACAGCGTGCCCGAGCTCAAGGTCAACCTGGCCAGCCTGGAACAGGAAGCCCTGGCCAACCGCCCGGAATTACGCGAGCAGGACTACCAGACCCGCATCAGCGCCGCCGAGACCCGCAAAGCCATGCTGCGCCTGTTGCCGGGCCTGGAGTTCTCGGCCGGCGGGCACTACGACAGCAACTCGTTCCTGACCGACAACCGTTGGGCCGACTACGGCGCCAAGATCACCTGGAACCTGTTTAATGTGATTTCCGCACCCGCTGCCATCGACGTTGCCAAGGCCGGTGAGGAAGTCGCCACCGCGCGCCGCCAGGCGATGTCCATCGCCGTGCTGGCACAAATCTACGTGGCCAACGCCAACTACCAGGACGCCGTGCGGCAGTTCAGGACCAACGACCAATTGGCCAACATCGACGGGCAGATCCTCACCCAGTTGCGCAACCGTCACGAAGCCGCTGGTCTCGGCGAACTTGACCTGATCCAGGGCGAACTCAATACGCTGCAAGCCGACCTGCGCCGCGACCTGGCCTACGCCGACCTGCGCAACGCCTACGGCCAGATCTTCGCCAGCGCGGGTCTCGACCCGCTGCCCGAGCAGTTGGATTCCGACCGCGTGCAAGCCATCGCCACGGCGTTGGCGAGCCGCGAATCGGCATGGGCGGCCGGCAACATCAGCACGCCTGCACCGCGCGCGGTCGCCAAATAACCTGGCAGCACTGACGACGGGCCTCACTCGTCGTCAGTCTGGCGGGCGCGTGGACTAGACTGTTGGGAAACGTCTTCCCAGGAGTTCGCCATGCAATCGCCTGTGCACAACCTGCCGTCACTGTTCAAACAGCTTGGGCTGCCGGACGACCCGGTCAGCATTGAGCAGTTTGTGGCCGTGCATTCGCCGCTCAAGCCGGAGTTGCATCTGGCGGATGCGTTCTTTTGGACGGACAGCCAGAAGGCGTTTTTACGCGAGGAAATTCTGGACGACGCGGATTGGGCAGAGGTGGTGGATGAGTTGAATGTGTTGCTGCGTAAGGGGCGCGGGCTATAAAAACCGTGCCCGCGATAGCGCAGTGACAGTCGACATCTGCATCGACTGAACCGCCGTCATCACGGGCCAGCCCGCTCCCACGGGGACTCGTCGGTGTGGCAGACCTCGCAATCCTGGTGCTGAAAAACCCACGCTCGCGCTCAAACCCGCTTTACATATCTTCACTTCCGGCCACCCATCCGCAAATTTGTTTCAAAACTTGACTGCTCTGGTTCCATCCACCATATTGATAGTTAGCAAACTAACTGTATGCGAACAATCCAGTGCCTCAAACCCTCGAACAACTCCAGATGAACCTCAGCAGCAGCATGGTGGTGGGCGCCCGTAACTGGCGCAAAATCTGCCAGACCACGCTGGTGAGCTACGGTATTTCCGAAGCCTGCGCGGTGCCGCTCTTGATGATCGGCCGCTTGGGCGACGGTGTGCACCAGGTCAAAGTCGCCCAGGCGTCCGGGATGGAAAGCCCGTCGCTGGTACGCCTGCTCGACCAACTCTGCAGTGGCGGTTACGTGTGCCGTACCGAAGACGTGCACGACCGCCGCGCCAAGGCCTTGAGCCTTACCGAGCGCGGCCGTGAGCTGGTGCAGGCGGTGGAAGTGCAACTGGTGCGTTTGCGTAAGGACGTGTTGGCAGATATCGCCCACAGCGACCTTGAAGCTGCGCTGCGCGTACTGCGCGCGTTTGAAGCGGCTGAGGTTGCAACGCCTTGAACGGATTTTTTACCGGCTTCCCGCCGGCCCGCGACTGGTTCTATGGTGTGCGTACGTTTGCGGCGTCGATGATCGCCCTGTACATCGCCATGCTTATGCAGATGCCGCGTCCGTATTGGGCGATGGCCACCGTGTATATCGTCTCCAGCCCGTTTGTCGGCCCTACCAGCTCCAAGGCGTTGTATCGCGCGATCGGCACCTTTATGGGCGCCGCAGCGGCGGTGATTTTTGTGCCGATGTTTGTGCAGTCGCCGTATGTGCTGGTGGTGGTGATTGCGTTGTGGACGGGCATTTTGCTGTTCCTGTCCATGCACCTGCGCACCGCGAACAACTACGCGTTGATGTTGGCCGGCTACACCTTGCCGCTGATCGCCTTGCCGGTGGTGGATAACCCGCTGGCGGTGTGGGATGTGGCCGAGGCGCGTACCGAAGAGATTTTCCTCGGCATCGCGGTGGCCGCCGTAGTCGGCGCAATGTTCTGGCCGCGGCGCCTGATGCCGGTGTTCGACGGCTCGGTGGCCAAGTGGTTTGCCGATGCCCAGGTCTACAGCCAGCGTTTTCTGACCCGTAACGTTGCGCCCGAAGAAATCAGCACCTTGCGCGGCGGCATGGTCGCCACCTTCAACACCCTGGAATTGATGATCGGCCAGTTGCCCCACGAGGGCGCACGGCCGCAGACGGTGCGCAACACCAAGGAACTGCGCGGGCGCATGATTCACCTGCTGCCGGTGATCGATGCCCTGGACGATGCGATCTACGCCATTGAACACCGCGCCCCGGAGTTTCTCGACCGGTTCACGCCGTTGCTGCAAGAAGCCAACGCCTGGCTGGAGAGCACCACCGAGCAAGCGCCCCTGGAGCGCTGGCGCGTGCTGCGCGACAAGATCGACGCCGCCCAACCCCGCGGCGAAGCACTGGACGACCGCCACACGCTGCTGTACTCCAACGCCCTTTATCGCCTCGGCGAATGGGTCGATCTGTGGCAAGACTGCCGCAGCCTGCAAGCCGCCATCCAGTGCGAAAGCCAGGACACCTGGCGCGCCGTCTACCGCCATTGGCGCCTGGGCCGGCTGACGCCGTTCCTCGACCGTGGGCTGATGTTCTATTCCGCGTTTTCCACGGTCACCGCGATCATCGTCGCCTCGGTGCTGTGGATCTTGCTGGGCTGGACCGATGGCGGCAGCGCAGTGATTCTGGCCGCCGTGGCGTGCAGCTTTTTCGCCTCGATGGACGACCCGGCACCGCAGATCTACCGGTTCTTTTTCTGGACTGCGATGTCGGTGCTGTTCGCCAGCTTGTACCTGTTTCTGGTGCTGCCCAACCTGCACGATTTCCCGATGCTGGTGCTGGCGTTTGCGGTGCCGTTCATCTGCATCGGCACGCTCACGGTGCAGCCGCGTTTCTACCTCGGCATGCTGCTGACGCTGGTCAACACCTCGTCGTTCATCAGCATCCAGGGCGCCTACGACGCGGACTTCCTGAACTTCGCCAACGTCAACCTGGCCGGGCCGGTGGGCCTGTTGTTTGCCTTTGTGTGGACGCTGGTCGCACGGCCGTTCGGCGCCGAACTGGCAGCCAAGCGCCTGACCCGTTTCAGCTGGCGCGACATTGTCAGCCTGACCGAGCCCGCAACCCTGGCCGAACACCGCCACATGGCTGTGCAAATGCTTGACCGCCTGATGCAGCACCTGCCGCGCCTGGCCCTCATCGGCCAGGACACCGGCAGTGCCCTGCGCGATTTGCGTGTGGCGCTGAACCTGCTCGACCTGCTGGCCTATTCGCCACGCATCTATGGCGTGCCACGGGTATTGCTCAACCAGGTGGTCGAAGGCGTGGGCGGTTACTTCAAGGCCTGCCTCAAGGCGGGTGAACGCTTGCCCGCGCCCGGTGGTCTGCTGATGACCCTCGACCGCACACGCCGCGCCCTCAATGGCCAGGGCCTGCAAAACGAAGAAGACACCCGCCTGCATCTGTTGCACGCATTGGCGGGTCTGCGCCTGTCGTTGCTGCCTGGCGTGGAATTTATTGACGGCACCGAGCGGGAAGCGCCGTTACCTGATGGAGCGCCTTTATGATCGGTGATCTGGATATCAGCGGGGTATTCCTGCCCACGCTGCTGGTGCTGATGGGCATTACCTATGTGTTGTTTCTGGTGGTGCACGGGCTGTTGACGCGCATTCACTTCTATCGCCTGGTCTGGCACCGGGCATTGTTCAATGTGGGGCTCTACGCGTTGTTGCTGGGCGCGGTGGACTCACTCAGTCGATACCTGATGACATGAAAAAACCTTTTTTGACCATCGGCCGTGTCGTTCTCACGCTGTTGATCGTGACGTTTGCGGTCGTCGTTGTGTGGCGCATGGTCATGTACTACATGTTTGCGCCCTGGACCCGTGACGGGCATATCCGTGCCGACATCGTGCAGATCGCCCCGGACGTGTCCGGGTTGATCCAGCAAGTGGACGTGCGCGACAACCAATTGGTAGCCAAGGGTCAGGTGCTGTTTGCCGTTGACCAGGACCGCTTCAAGCTGGCCCTGCGCCAAGCCCAGGCCGCCGTGGCTGACCGCCAGGAAACCTTGGCCCAGGCCCAGCGCGAATACAAACGTAACCGTGGCCTCGGCAATTTGGTGCCGAGTGAGCAACTGGAGGAAAGCCAGTCCCGCGTGGCTCGCGCCCAATCGGCCCTGGCCGAGGCGCAAGTGACTGTGGACGCGGCCCAACTCAACCTCGACCGCTCGGTGATCCGCAGCCCCGTCGATGGCTACGTCAACGACCGTGCGCCGCGTGCGCAGGAGTTCGTCACGGCCGGGCGCCCGGTGCTCTCGGTGGTGGACAGCAACTCCTTCCACATCGACGGCTATTTCGAAGAGACCAAGCTGGACGGCATTCACGTCGGCATGCCGGTGGATATCCGCGTGATCGGCGACAACACCCGCCTGCACGGCCATGTGCAGAGCATCGTCGCCGGTATTGAAGACCGTGACCGCACCAGCGGCTCTAACCTGCTGCCCAACGTCAACCCGGCGTTCAGTTGGGTGCGCCTGGCCCAGCGGATTCCGGTGCGAATCGCCTTTGATGATGTGCCGGCTGACTTTCGCATGATCGCCGGGCGCACGGCCACGGTGTCGATCATCGATGACCGGGGCGCTGCCAAAGACCGCGCGCAGCAGGGAGAACAGCCATGAAACCGGCGGCGTTGCTGGCCACGGCCGGCTTGGGTGTGCTGCTGTCGGCGTGCCAGGTGGTAGGCCCGGACTACAAATTGCCGCAAACCTCGGCGATCAACCGGGGCGACCTGCAAGGGCAGATTGCGGGCGAAGGCAGCAACGTCGTGTCGGCGCCGGTGCCGGCGCACTGGTGGAAACTCTACAAAGACCCGCGCCTGGATGAGCTGGTGCGCCAGGCCATGGCCTCCAACACCGACCTGCGTGTGGCTGCGGCCAACCTGCAACGCGCCCGCTACCAGACGCAACAGGCTGAATCCGCCGGGGGTTGGAACGCCGGGGTCAAGGCCGAAGCCCAGCGCCTGCAGGAATCCGGTGAGGCCTTTTTGCTGACGGAAAAAGTCCCGGTAGGGAATATCGGCAGCGTCGGGATCAGCACCTCGTATCAGTTCGATCTGTTCGGCACCTTGCAACGCGGCATTGAAAGCGCCCAGGCCAGCGCCGACGCGGCGCAGGCGGCTGCCGATGTCGCGCGAATCACCCTGGTGGCGGACGTGGTGCGTTCCTATACCCAAGTGTGCGCCGCCAACGAAGAGCTGGCGATTGCCAACCAATCCCTCGACCTGCAAGGCCAGAGTACTAAGCTGACCCAGCGCCTGCGCGACGCCGGGCGCGGTGATGAAACCCAGGTGACCCGCTCGCAGACCCAATACAAATCCTTGCGTGCCGACATGCCGCGCTATGAAGCGTCGCGCCAGGCGGGCCTGTTCCGTTTGTCGATGCTGCTCGCCAAGCCGGTGGACCAGTTGCCAGCGGGCACCAACACCTGCGCCGAGCTGCCGCACATCGCCCAACTGCTGCCGGTGGGCGACGGCGCCGCGTTGCTCAAACGCCGCCCGGACGTCCGCCAGGCTGAACGCCAACTGGCCGCCGCCACTGCGCGTATCGGCGTGGCCACCGGCGCGTTGTACCCGGACATCAGCATTGGGGCCACGGTAGGCACCGTCGGTCTTCTCGATGACTTGGGCACGCCGGCCACTAACCGATGGGGCTTTGGCCCGCTGATCAGTTGGTCTGTGCCGACCAACGGTGCGCGTGCGCGAATCCACGAAGCTGAAGCCGCGACCCAGGGCGCCCTGGCACACTTCGACGGCGTGGTGCTCAACGCCATTCGCGAAACCCAGACCGGCCTTGCGCAATACACCGCACAGTTGCAACGCCGTGATGCGCTGGCCGATGCCGGCGAGTCCGCCAGAGAAGCATCGGAGCAGACGCACCGCTTCTTCCAGGCCGGCCGTGCGTCGTTCCTGGCCGACCTGCAAGCCACCCGCACCTACACGGATGTGCGCGCGCAACTGGCCGCGGCGAACACCCAGGTTGCCATGAGCCAGATCGATCTGTTCCTGGCGTTGGGCGGTGGTTGGGAAAGCGGACGAACGCAAGCGTCACAATCCGGCAAACCCTGAGCTAAAAGCTATGCTTTGACTGGTGAGTCGCCATGCTCTTCGCCTGAGGGCCGACTTACCTGTCACTGCTCGCGTTTGCTCATGGGGATTCCAATAATGAAAAACCCTTATGCTCCCGCTTTCTGGTGCGTGTTCTTCGCACTGGTGTTGCTATCGGCCGCTTATTTTTACGGCGTCATGCTCGCCCACCAAATCGACAAGGCCATGGTCTTTCTCGACAGCGCCTGCCTGGTGATCGGCACGTTGTCCATTGGTGTGGTGGCGTGGGCGTCATATCAAAACCAACGGGTGAAGAAGAAGTTGCTTGAGCAAGGCAAGACACGCGTAGCGATCTGGGACACCAAGGTCGCGTTACGCCGCGTTGAAACCGTGTTCGATCGCTATTTCTGGGGCAGCTACTGGCAGCCCGGCCGCACCTTCCAGGAGGTGATGGGCGAACTCACCGGCACCCCTCTGGAAAAAAGCCTCGAAGCCCTGAAAAAACAATGCGTGCTGCTCGACCAGCAGGTCGCTGATGGCAGGCATTGGCTGAATAACGCACGGGAATTGTCCGATGTGGCCAACGCCATGGCCCGCGAACGTTACCAATTGGATTTCTGTGACCCCAAGGCCGACACCCCCGGCAATGCCGTCATACACCGCGAGTTTGAGGTGTTGGTGTACACCTGGACGGCCCGTTTGAAGCGTTTCGATCACCAACTTGATGAGGTCGAATTGGAGTACTCGTGAACCATCTGCTGACCTGACCCCTCTGAAAAGCTGAGCCGTTCGCGGCTGCCAGTGCTAATCTTCCCCCCGTTTCGGCGGGCTTGAGCCAACCCCCTCGGGGTTCAAGGAAGACAGCCCACTTCTCACAGGATTTGATCAGGTCACTTCATGAATAAGCCAGCAGTTGTTCTTTTGGGTTTTGTTGTCGCCGTCGGCGTCGTCAGTGCAGGCGGCGCCTGGTACACCGGTAAGCAGCTGGAGCCGGTGCTGCAAACCGCGATCCAGAACGCCAACAAGGAACTGCAGACCTCCATGGCCGGCGTCGACGGCACCGTGAACCTGGAGCTGGTCTCCCTGGACCGTGGCCTGTTCAGCAGCACCGCCCATTACCGCCTCAAGGGCCAAGGCAGCGTCTTCGGCGAAGAAAACCCCAACCCTGAGCTGCTGTTTGTCGACCATATCGAACACGGCCCGCTGCCGTTTTCCCGCCTGGTGTCGCTGAAATGGCTGCCGGTCATGGCCACCAGTCACTACGCGCTGGAAAAAAACGCCACCACCGAAAAGTGGTTCGCCGCCAGCAAGGACGTGTCGCCGCTTAAAGGCGTGGCCAATATCGGCTACAACCGTTCGGTCAACGGCAACGTCGAGTTGCTGCCTCTGGAGTTCAAGGACGACAAGTCCTCGGTGAGTTTCTCCGGCGCCAACCTGGACTTCGACAGCACCGCCGAAGGCCAGAAGGTCAAGGCCGACGGCTACATGAACAGCCTCAAGGTCGCAGCGATCGATGCCAACGGTGCGCCGTTTGAAGCCGAGCTGTCTGGCCTGACCGTGGCCAGCAACCTGGCAAAATCCACCTTCGGTTTCTACACCGGGCAAAACACCGTTGAGCTGACCGACACCAAGGTCACCTTCGGCCCGCAGAAAGCGGTGCTGACCCTCAAGGGCTTCGAGCAGAAAGACACCAGCGAGACCAAGGACAACAACCTGGCCGGCCGTGTCGACTACAAAATCGACGAGATCGGTTACCAGGGTAAGCCTGTCGGCTCGGCGGCCATGGCCTTGAGCATGAAGAACGTCGACATTCCGGCGATGCTGGTGCTGACCAAGCTTTACCAGGACAAGATGCAACCGGTGCAAGCCGCTGCGGCGGCCGGCCAGCCCGTGCCTGAGCTGCAGCTGAGCGAAGCCGAGCAGACCCTGGCAGAGGCGAACGTCAACCAGGTGCTGGCCGCCAAGCCGCAACTGGCGGTGGAAAACCTGTCGCTGAAAACCACCCACGGCGAAAGCAAATTCAACCTGGTGCTGGACCTGACCAAGCCTGCGTCGATGGAACTGCCGCCGGTTGAGCTGGGCAAACAAGTCATCGCCCTGCTGGATGCCAACCTGACCCTGTCCAAGCCAATGATTGGCGATGTAGCCGCCCTGCAAGCCGAAGTGGGCGGTGTGACCGACCCTAAAGCCATCGAGCAGCAATCGCAGATGGCTGCCGAGATGGTCAGCGGCATGGCGGTCGGTACGCAACTGGCGACCCTGGTGGGCACCGACGTGGTCTCCAAACTGCACTACGCCAACAATGAAGTGATGTTCAACGGCCAGAAGATGACCGTTGAGCAGTTCATTGGTTTTGTCATGGCCAAAATGGGTGCGGTCAGCGGCGCCCAGTAAGATTTCTTACATCAGTAAGAAATAAATAATGTGGGAGCCGAAGGGCTCGCGACAGGGGTCAAACGACCGGCGTTAAGGCCGGTTGATACCTCATCGTCGCGGGCAAGTCCGCTCCCACATTCATATTTCCGGCAGGCCCTGCAATTCTGAACAATTGTTATCAATTGGCCTTCTGCCTACTTTACTGAGGGATAGTTCCTACAGGAAAGCTAGGCCGGGTCACTAGACGCCGGCACCCTGATGCGTTTCGCTCAGGACCACCTATCGTTACAGCTTTCCTTGTGTAAGGAAGCTCTCGATATGCTGCGAAACCTACCCATCAGTGCTTCAGGCCGGTTGCGACTGCTCATCGGGGCCGCCTTGTGCAGCCAACTGCTGATGCCCAGCCTCGCGTTGGCCGACCCGGCCTACGATGCCCTGATCATCCAGGCGCGTAACGGCAATTTCACGCCCGCCCTTGCCCAATTGCGCCAACTGCCCGCCGAGCGCCAGACCCCCGGCCAGATCAGCGACCACCTGGTGATTGCCGGCTGGGCCGGTCAAGACGCCGAAGTGCTCAAGGTGTACGAGGCTCAGGGCAAAAACCGTAACCTCACCACCCAAGCCCTGGCCACGGTCGCGCGCACGTATCGCAATCAAAAGCAGTGGCCGCAAGCTTTGGCGGTCTATCAGCAGGCACTGTTGCGCGAACCGAAAAATATCGACCTGCAACTGGGCCAGGCCCTGACCCAGGCCGACGGCGGTCAAACGGCCGAGGCGGTGCAACGCTTGCGCGCGTTGGTGGCGGCGCAACCCGATGACCCCAACCGCCGCATGGCCCTGGGCTATGCACTGACCCGCGCGGGCTTGAACTACGACGCGCTGTTCGAGTTCGACCACGCCTTCACCCGCGCCGGTGACAAGCCCGAAGTGGTCCGCGAATACATCATCGCCCTGCAAAAGGCTCGCTTGCCGGAGCCCGCGCTGCGCCTGTCGGCCAAACATCCGGGCGTGCTCGACGCGGTCACCCAGCGCCGTCTGGAAGGCGACCTCGCCGCCGAGCGTGTGCGCATGGCCGAGTTCGCCACGCGTACCGAAAAAGAACGCTACGTGGTCGCCGACCGCGCCCTCAACGATTACGACAAACTGCTCGCGCGCTGGACCCCGGACGCCAGCGCCCATGACGACGTGGTGCGCTGGCGCATCGATCGCTTGGGCGCGCTCAAGGCGCGGGCACGCACCGCTGATGTGATTCGCGAGTACCAAACCCTCAACGGCGAAGGCGTGCAATTGCCGACCTATGCCGTGCGCTGGGTCGCCGCGTCTTACCTCGACCAGCGCCAGCCGGAAAAAGCCGAGCCGTTGTATCGCCAGGCGCTGACTGCGCCGGATGCCGACGCTGGCGATCACGTCGAAGACAGCACCGCGTTGTTCTATGCCCTGCTCGAAAGCGACAAAGTGATGGAAGCGCGCGACGTCGCCAATAGCCTGGCCACCACCCAGAAACCGCGCGTCGAACTCAAGGGCTTGCCCATTGGCAACCCCAACGACAGTTGGATGGACGCGCAACAACTGGCGGCCCAGGCCGGCACCTACGGCGGTGACCTGCCGGGCAGTGAGACCGGCCTTGAGGCACTGGTGCAAAAAGCCCCGGGCAATGTCGGCTTGCGCCTGGCCCAGGCGGATATGTACCGCGCCCGTGATTGGCCGCGCCGCGCCGAAGGCGCCCTCAAGGAAACCGAAACCCAAGTCCCGCGTGATATCGGCCTGGAAGTGTCCCAGGCCTACACCGCCATGGACCTTCAGGAATGGCGCCAAATGGACGCGCTGACCGATGACGTGCTGGCCCGCAACCCGGACAGCCGCCAGGTGCAGCGCCTCAGCCGTCTGCGCGATGTGCACGACATGGCTGAACTGCGCGTTGAGGCCTACACCGGTAAAAGCTACGGCGGGGGCAATAACGGCGACGTCGGCGCGGTCGCCGGTAGCCGTGATTGGGGCATCGAAAGCGTGCTCTACAGCCCGCCCATCGACGAAGACTGGCGGGTCTTCGCCGGAGCTGGCTATGCCACCGCCGACTTTACCGAAGGCACCGGCCAGCACCGTTGGCAGCGCGTCGGCGTGGAGCGGCGCACCCGCGACATGACCCTTGAAGCCGAAGTCTCCAACCACTCCTACGGCTATGGCGCCAAACAAGGCGCCAGCGTGTCGATTGCCCGCGATATCAACGACAACTGGCAGTACGGCGGCAGCCTCGGCTACCTGCTGACCAGCACGCCGCTGCGGGCCTTGAATGCCGATGTCACGGCCAACGGCGGCAGCGGGTTTATCCGCTGGCGTGCGAATGAAAGCCGCGAATGGAAACTGTCCCTCAGCCCGTCCCGTTTCAGCGACGGCAACAACCGGCTCGAAGCGTTGCTCACCGGGCGCGAGGGCATCTACAGCTCGCCGCACGTGCAAGTCGACTTGGGCCTGGAGGTCGGCGCCAGCCGCAACTCGAAGGAAGACGTGGTGTATTTCAACCCCAAATCGGACTTCAGCGTGTTGCCCACCGTCACGGTCAACCATGTGCTCTATCACCGCTACGAGACCCAGTGGAGTCAGCAGTTCCAGGTCGGTGCAGGCACGTATAGCCAGCGGGATTACTCCACCGGTGGCGTTGGTTTGATCGGCTACGGCCAACGCGTTCGCTGGAACGACGTACTCGAAGCCGGCGCCAACCTGAGCCTGATCAGCCGACCTTACGACGGCGTTCGCGAACGCGATCTGCGCCTGCTCGTCGACCTCATTTACCGTTTCTAAAAGAGCCTGACCATGACTGTCCTCAGCCGTTGCTTGTTGGTCCTGGGTGTATTGCTGGCAGGTGCCTGCGCCCAGCAACCCGCGCCCTATACTCCCCCCGCCGAGCGGCCGATACCGGCACGCGAAGCGCCGTGGCCGAAAAACCATTTCCTGGGCATCGCCTACCACGACGTCGAAGACCGCGACCCCGATCAGGCCGTGGTGGCGGTGCGCACCGAGCGTTTGATCGACCAGTTGGCCTGGCTGCGCGAAAACGGTTACCAGGCGGTCAGCGTCGACCAGATCCTGGCGGCGCGCAGTGGTGGGCGTGAGCTGCCGCCCAAAGCCATCATGCTCAGCTTCGACGATGGTTACTCAAGCTTCTATACCCGTGTGATGCCGATTCTGCGTGCCTATAACTGGCCGGTCATCCTGGCGCCGGTCGGGTATTGGATCGACACGCCCTTGAACAAACCGGTGGATTTTGCCGGCACGCCGCGCGCCCGTTCCGACTTCCTGACCTGGGAGCAAGTGCGCGAAGTTTCCAAATCGAACCTGGTGGAAATCGCCGCGCACACCGACGCCAGCCACATGGGCATTCTGGCCAACCCGCAGGGCAACCTGGAGCCGGCCGCCGCGACTCGTCGATACGATGCTGCCACCGGCAAATACGAAACCGAAGCCCAGTTCCAGGCGCGGATGCGCGCCGACGTGACCGCCATTTCCAACAAACTGCGGGCCGTCACCGGCAAGGCTCCGCGCGTGTGGGTGTGGCCTTACGGCGCGGCCGATGGCACGTCGTTGGCCGTGGTGGGTGAGCAGGGCTACCAGATGGCCCTGACCCTGGACGATGGCCTCGACGACCTCGCCAACCTCAAGAGCAGCCCGCGTTTCCTGGTGGCGTCCGACCCGGATGGCGAGCACTACGCCAATGCGATTGTCGGCACCCAGGCCAAGACCTCGATGCGTGTGCTGCACGTCGACCTGGATAATGTCTACGACCCCGACCCGGCCCAGGAAGCGCGCAACCTCGACCAGTTGATCCAGCGCGTGGTCGACATGGGCGCCAGCACCGTGTTCCTGCAAGCCTTCGCCGACCCCAAGGGCGATGGCCTGGTGCACTCGTTGTACTTCCCCAACCGCCACCTGCCGGTGCGCCGCGACCTGTTCAACCGCGTGACCTGGCAGTTGCGCACCCGTGGCCACGTGAACATCTTCGCCTGGATGCCGGTGCTCAGCTTTGCCCTCGACCCGGCGTTGCCACGCGTTACCCGCTGGGATCCGCAGACCGGCCAGGTGGGCATCGACCCCGACCAGTACAAGCGCCTGTCACCGTTTGATCCCAAGGTGCGCCAGCAGATCGGCGAGATCTACGAAGACCTGGCGCGCAACACCGCCATCGATGGCGTGCTGTTCCACGACGACGCGCTCTTCTCGGACTTCGAAGACGCCAGCCCGGCCGCGCTCAAAGCTTATGCCGCCAACGGCCTGCCGAGCAGCATTGGCGCATTGCGCGCCGACCCGGCCGTGATGCAGCGCTGGACGCGTTTCAAGAGCCGCTACCTGATCGACTTCACCCAGGAACTGGCCGGTAAAGTCCGCGCCATTCGCGGGCCGCAGGTGCAGACCGCGCGCAATATCTTCGCTGAGCCGATGCTCAACCCGGGCAGCGAAAGCTGGTTCGCGCAGAACCTCGATGACTTCCTCCAGACCTACGACTGGACCGCGCCGATGGCCATGCCGCTGATGGAAGGCGAGACGCTGAAGAACTCCAATGCCTGGCTGGAAAAGCTGGTGGCCACGGTCAAGGCGCGTCCCGACGCGTTGCAGCGCACCGTGTTCGAACTGCAAGCCAAAGACTGGCGGACCAAAGAAGCGCCCGATATCAGCGGCACGCAGATGGCTGAATGGATGGGGGTGCTCAAACGCCAGGGGGTCAGGAGCTTCGGCTACTACCCGGATAACTTCCTGGAAAACTCACCGGACCTGAAGACAGTACGTCCGGCCCTTTCCAACCAATGGAACCCTTGACCATGTTCGACAGAATCCTGGCTTTATTCGTGTTGGCGTTGGTGTTGGGCGTGCCCCTAGGCCTGATTTTCCTGGTCACCGGGCAGTTCCTGATGGACTTCGTGTTTTTCTACCCGCTGTTCATGTCGGCACTGTGGATCGCCGGCGGCCTGTATTTCTGGCTGCACTGGGAGCGTCACTGGCCGTGGAAAGAAGACACGCCAGCCCCCACGCTGGCCGGCAATCCGCTGATCTCGATCATCATCCCTTGCTACAACGAGGGCGATAACGCCGCCGACACCATTCATGCGGCCCTGAACCAGCTGTACCCGAATATCGAAGTCATCGCCGTCAACGACGGTTCCAAGGACAACACCGCAGCGGTGCTCGACGCCCTGGCCTTGCAACACCCACGCCTGCGGGTGCTGCACCTGGCGCAGAACCAGGGCAAGGCGGTGGCCCTGCGCATGGGCGCCGTGGCCGCGCGCAGTGAGTACCTGGTGTGCATCGACGGCGATGCCTTGCTCGATAAAAACGCGGCGGCGTATATGGTCGCGCCGATGCTCGACAACCCGCGCCTGGGCGCCGTGACCGGCAACCCACGCATCCGCACGCGCTCGACCTTGATCGGCCGCGTGCAGGTGGGCGAGTTCTCCTCGATCATCGGCTTGATCAAGCGCACCCAGCGCGTGTTCGGCCGGATCTTCACGGTGTCGGGTGTGGTGGTGGCGTTTCGCAAGAAAGCCCTGGACCGCATCGACTACTGGAGCACCGACATGATCACCGAGGACATCGATGTCAGTTGGAAGCTGCAACTCGACCACTGGGCGATCTTTTACGAGCCCCGCGCCCTGTGCTGGATCCTGATGCCCGAAACCGTCGGCGGCCTGTGGAAACAACGCCTGCGCTGGGCCCAGGGCGGCGCCGAGGTGCTGTTCAAGAACATCCGTGGCATCTGGCAATGGCGCCATCGCTACCTGTGGCCGCTGCTGTTCGAATACTGCCTGTCCACCGGTTGGGCCTTCACCTTCCTGCTCTCGGTGATTTTCTGGGGCGTGGGCAAGTTCGTGGTACTGCCACAGGCGATCGCCGTCGACTCCCTGGTGCCACCGGCCTTTACCGGCCTGGTGCTGGCAATGGTCTGCCTGCTGCAGTTTGCGGTGAGCATCCTGATCGACCGGCGTTACGAAAAAGACCTGTGGAAAACGCTGTTCTGGACCGTGTGGTACCCGATGGTGTTCTGGCTGGTCAGCTTGCTCACCACCCTGGTCAGCTTTCCCAAGGTGCTGTTTAACCAGCATCAGAAGCGTGCACGTTGGGTCAGCCCGGACCGCGGTATCAAACCCAGTGAAGAGGAGGCGTGATCATGAAACTGGTCAGAACTCGCCAGAACACCCTGATGTGGATCATCGATGTGCTGCTCACGCTGTTGGCGTGGGGCGGGCTGGTTTGGCTGTTGGCGCGCGGGATGACCGCGATGTTGGAAACCCATGGCGGCCCACGCATTGAGGCGCCGATTTTTGCCGCGCTCAACACCTTGCAAATCTACCTGTGGATCGCCTTGTTCAATGCGCTGATCCTGATCAGCTGGGCGCGCTATCAACAACGTCGCGGGCGCAAGTTCGCCCAGCGCCGCGCCGAGGCCAATGCCCTCAGCGACCAGCGCCTGAGCGAGAGTTTCAAGCTCGGCGACGGCCACCTGGAGCAGTTTCGCAAGCCGGGTGTGCTGGTGATCCACAACGACGATGACGGCGGTGTGGAAGACGTGAAGGCGCATGTTTCGCGCGACGTGGAGCGCCCGGGCCTGACCCTGGTGCCCGGCGCAGAAAAAGACAAAGACGCCGGCTAGATATTCCACAGCACCCAAGACCCCTGTGGGAGTTGGCTTGCCTGCGATAGCGGTGGGCCAACACCCAGTCAATACCTGACACACCGCCATCGCAGGCAAGCCAGTTCCCGCATTCCACCTGCGTCGCTTGGAATTCCGATAAATGGGATCCAATTCACAAAACTGCCGCGAACTTTTTTGTATTCCCCCGCACTAACCTAACTCAGTTAGTAGTTGATGGCTAAATAATGGCCTCTATTCGGTTATTTACTGGATGACTATCAAATAGAGTTGCCGCTTGTCGGAATAAACTTGTCTACGACCAGCGTCAGCGCGGTTTGATTATTCTTTTTTGTTATTAATCAATAAGTTGCGGCTTTAATAAGTACGGATGTGCAATGGCCCCGGTTTCTTGGGCTAGCGCGAGTTCGATGTTAGTTTGCCGCCCCTTGATTTTCGATGGATCGAACATGTCTCTGTTATTGCCACGGACTCGGTATTTGCTGTGCACTTTCCTGCTCACCTGCTTGAGCCTGAACACTGCCACGGCCGCTCCCACGCCAGGGGATCAAGACTTGATCCGCGACCGGCAAAACCGTCTGCTCGAAGAGCAAAGCCGGCGTCTGCAAGAACTGCAGGACTTGCCCGGCAAAGCGGCCAAGCCCCAAGCGCCGGCCACGCCTGCCGACACCCGTTGCTTCCCGATCAAAGACATCGAACTCAAAGGTGCCGACAGCCTGCCCGCCGGCGACCGCACGCTGTTGCTCAAGCCTTATGTCGGCCAGTGCCTGGGCGTCTCGCAGCTTAATGAACTGCTCAAGGTCATCACCGACTATTACATCGCCAAAGGTCGCGTCACCAGCCGCGCCTACTTGCCGCAACAAGACCTCGGCAGCGGCCACCTGCAAGTGCTGGTGGTCGAGGGCAAACTCGAAGCGTTGCGAAGCGCCGAAGGCAGCACCGTGACCGACCGCGAGCTGGCCATGGCGTTTCCCGGCAAGGTCGGCGAGGCGCTGAACCTGCGTGAAGTCGAGCAACTGGTGGACCAGCTCAACCGCCTGCCATCCAAACAGGCACAAATGGAGCTGACCCCCGGCAAACAGGTCGGCGGCAGCGACGTGGTGGTCAAGAACACCCCACAGAAGCCCTGGCGCGCCAGCCTGTCGCGCAATAACGACGGGCAACGCAGCACCGGCGAACAGCAATGGGGCGCGGGCCTGGAGTGGGACAGCCCGCTGGGCCTGGCCGATCAACTGGTGCTGCGCGGTGGCCACGACGCCATCAGCGACCACCAGAAAACCTCGAAAAACACCATGCTCTACTACAACGTGCCGTGGGGCTGGTGGAACTTCACTTACACCTACAGCGAGAGTGATTACCGCGCGCTGGGTTACACCGACACCTTCAAGTTCAAGCAGTCGGGCGACAACCAGAACCACCAGTTGCGCGCAGAGCGCGTGATTCACCGCGATGACGTGAGCAAAACCTCGGTCAACGTGGGGGTGGCTCACCTGCGCACCAACAACTACGTCAACGACGCCCACCTCGACATCAGCAGTAATCGCATCAGCGAACTACAGTTTGGCATCAACCACGGCCGGCGCATCGGCAGTGCGTTCGTCAACGTCGACCTGGGTGTGCAGAACGGCATCGGCGCCTTTGACGCCCAGCGTGACGACCAGCATCGCGATCAGTTCGGCAACCTTACGCCCACCCCGGATTACCGCAAATACACCGCCACCGTCAGCTATTTGCAGCCGTTTCGTCTGTGGGGCGAGTCGTTCAGCTTCACCAGCCTGGCCACCGGGCAACGCAGTGAAGACGTGCTGTTCTCGCCGCAACGCATCAGCCTGGGCGGCTCGTCGTCGGTACGCGGTTTCAAGGATCAGCAGCTGTCCGGCGACAGCGGTGGCTACTGGCGCAACGAAGTGCGCTGGGCCCGCCCGGTCACCCTGGAATGGCTGCGCCCGGCCTTTGCGGAATACGGCACCAGCCTCGGTTACGACCAGGGCGTGATCCGCAACGACCGTTACAACGGCGACAACCACGGCCGCGTTTCGAGCAACTCCGTGGAACTGTTCGCCCGTGGCAAATACGTCAGCACCAGCGTGACGTTTGCCCATTCGTTAGAAAGACCGGGAGTGGTGACGGAGCGCGAAGCGCCGATCTACTTCCGCATGGATTTCTTCCTGTAATTCAACGCCCCGCTGCAACGAGAATTTGACCATGGATGTTCGCCACTTTGCCTTTCTGGCCCGTCAACCTTCTGCTGCCCTGAAGCGCCGCGACGCGTTCTTCGGCCTGCCCAAGCGTGGCCTGGTGCTGATCCTGGTCAACGCGCTGTTCTGGCAGCCGTTGCTGGCCCAGGCCGAAGGCATTGTGGTGAGCAACCCGGCGACCAGCGTCGGCCAGGCCGGCAATGGCGTGCCGGTGGTGAACATCGCCACCCCCAATGGCAGTGGCTTGTCCCACAACCAGTTCAAGGACTACAACGTCGGCCCTAACGGCGTGATCCTCAACAACGCCACCGGCGCGGTGCAGAACACCCAGCTCGGCGGTTATATCGTCGGCAACCCGAACCTCAAGGGCGGCGCCGCCAACGTCATCCTCAACGAAGTCAACGGCGGCAGCCCGAGCCAGTTGCGCGGTTACACCGAAGTGGCGGGGCAGTCGGCCAAGGTGATCGTCGCCAACCCTTACGGCATCACGTGCAGCGGTTGCGGGTTTATCAATACGCCCAACGTGACCCTGACCACCGGCAAGCCGATGATGGACAACGTCGGTCGCCTGGACCACTACCAGGTGGACGGCGGCGCCGTGACCATCGACGGCGAAGGCCTGAACGCCAGCAACGTCGACCGCTTCGAAATCATCACCCGCTCGGCCAAGATCAACGCACAGATCAACGCCCGTGAGCTGGCCGTGGTCGCCGGGCGCAACGACGTCGACGCCAAAAGCCTGAAAGCCACTGCGCGTGCCGACGACGGCAGCGCCAAGCCCGAGCTGGCCATCGACTCCAGCGCCCTGGGCGGCATGTACGCCGGTGCGATCAAACTGGTGGGCACCGAAGCCGGTGTGGGTGTGAAGCTCGACGGCACGCTGGCGGCCAGTGGCGGTGATATCCAGCTCGATGCCAATGGGCATTTGAGCATGGCGCAAGCCGCCGCCAGCGGCGCGGTCAACGTCAACGCCGCCAGCCTGGATGCCAAAGGGCCGGTGTATGCCGGTACGGCCCTGAACGTGAACACCCAAGGCGATCTCACCAACCGCCAAAGCCTGGCTGCCCGTGACCGCATTGCGCTGTCCGCCGGTGGCGCCTTGACCAACGGCGACATCATCGAAGCGGGCGTCAACACCGACAACACCCGCAACGCAGCAGGCGATGTGAGCCTGCGCGGCAAGGCCATCAACAACACCGGCGCGAGTGTCATCGCCAGCCGCACGTTGAGCGTGGATGCCCAAGCCCTGAATAACCAGGGCGGCACACTGGGCGCCAAACAGCGCACCCAGATAACCGCTGCCGCAGTCGACAACCAGAACAAAGGCCGCATCCTCAGCAATCATGGCTTGGCCATCACCGCCGATCGCCTGCAGAACAGCCAAGGTGGGCTGGTCACCAGCGACGGGCCGCTGACCGCCGTCGTCGGTGAGTTGCATAACCAGGGCGGTGAACTCTCAAGCCTGGACACCGCAGCGCTCACGGTCGCGACCCTCGATAACGTCGCAGGCCTCATCACCGCGGGCAATGCGCTCAGCCTCAACGTCGGCAGCCTCAACAACCAAGCCGGGTTGGTCACCAGCCAAGGCACGGTGAGCGTGGCCGGTAACAGCCTCGACAACCGCCAGAAAGGCTTGGTCGCAGGCGTGGGTGGTGTGCAGGCCAATGTCGTCAACATCGACAACCGCAACGGCGAGCTGTCCAGCCGTTCGGGCGTGGTGGTGACGGCTACGCAACTGGATAACAGCGACGGCGGGCTGCTGATTGCCGGCGCCGGAGCAGGTTTGAATGTCGACCAACTGCTCAACCGCAACCAGGGTTTGATCAGCAGCGAAGGGCTGCTGAGCATTTCGGCGCGCACCCTGGCCAACAACGCCGGTACGCTGTCCAGCGCCGGCCCATTGACCCTCAGCGCCCTCGGCGCGGTGGATAACCGAGGCGGGCGCCTGGTCACCGACGGTGGCCTGATCCTCGATGCCGCCAGCCTCGACAACAGCCAAAACGGCACCTTGAGCGCGCGCGGGGCCCTGTCCCTCGGCACCGCCGACCTGAACAACCAGCAAGGCGGCCAGATCACCAGCGCCGCGGCCCTGACCCTGAACCTCAACCGGGGCGAGTTCAACAACCAGAACGGCCTGATCAATGCGCCGCTGTTGATGCTCAACCACCTCAAGAACGTGCACAACCAGGGCGGCGAGATTTCCAGCAACCAGGCGTTCACCCTTACCGCCGACAACCTCGACAACAGCGGCGGCAAGCTGCTGAGCAACGCCGCGCTGACCCTGCGCATTGACCAGGCCCTGGCCAACGTCAAAGGCCTGATTGCCGCCGCCTCGGTCGATGCGCAGGCCAGCGACCTCGACAACAGCGGTGGCACGCTCACCAGCCGTGGCGACACCGTACTCAACGTGGCTGGCCGCTTGGCCAACCGCGATCAGGGCCTGCTCAACGCGAGCAATGCCTTGACGCTCAACAGCGCCGAGTTGGACAACCAGAACGGCTCGCTGCTGGGCAGCGCGATTGCCCTGGACTTCGGCACCGCCACCGGCGACCTGAACAACACCGGTGGCCTGATCACCACTGCCGGCAACCTCTCCATCAACCACCTGCGCGACCTCAACAACCAGGGTGGCGAGCTCTCCAGCGCGCAAACCCTGAACCTCAGCGGGCGCACGTTGAACAACAGCAACGGCAAGCTGATCAGCAATAACCTGCTGGTGCTCAATGCCGAAAACCTGATCAACCAAAATGGCCTGATGTCCGGCTGGCAGGGCCTCACCGTCAGCGGCGCAAACCTCGACAACCGCAACAGCGGCACCTTGTCGAGCCGTTACGGCGACCTCAATGCCACGCTGACCGCCAGCCTGCTCAACAGCGCGGCCGGTGCACTGGTCAGCCAAAAGGCGCTGTACGTCAGCGCCGGCGAACTGGACAACAGCAACAAAGGCATACTCTCCAGCGCCGCAGGCCAGCGCCTCACCGTGGGCGGTGTGCTGAACAACGCCCAAGGCGGCGTGATCGACAGCGGCGCCGCCCTGACGCTGACCGCACAAAACCTGGACAACAGCGCCGGCAGCATCAGTGGCGGCACCGCCACCACCCTCGACCTGCTCGCGACCCTGACCAACACCAATGGCAAACTGGCCAGCGGCGGCCCGCTGCTGATCAGCCGCGCAGCGCAGATCAATAACCAGGGCGGCCAGATTGCCAGCCAAGGCGTGTTGACCCTGCTGACCGGCGGCCTGGATAACCGCAACCGTGGCACCCTGGCTGCCAACGACCGCTTGAGCCTCACCGCCAGCGGCCTGGTACAGAACGGCAACGACGGCTTGATCTACAGCCAGAACGCCGACCTCAGCCTCACGGCCAACCGCTTGGACAATGGCAAAGGCACCGTGCAAAGCCAGGGCGGCATGACCGCCAACGTGGCCGACACGCTGGATAACCAGAGCGGCAAACTGATCGCCCAGGCCGGTGACCTGAATATCAACGCAGCCAGCCTCGACAACCGTGGCGGCACCCTCGCCAGCCTCAAGGCCGCACTGCAAACCCAAGTGGTCGGCGTGCTGCGCAACGGTTACGACCTCAACAACAACCGCCAGGGCGGCGTGATGCAGGGGCAAAGCCTCAACCTGCAAGCCGGCAGCGTGGACAACTACGGCGGGCGCATCGCCGCACAGGGCGGCAACGCACTGGTCACCACCGGCAATTTCGACAACCGCAACGGCGGGCTGTATGCCAAAGGCCTGATGCGCGTGGTCGGGCATGACTTTGATAACAGCGGCGACAACGACGGCCAGATTGCCGGCCAACAGATCGACCTGGACCTCAGCGGCGCGCTCAACAACCGCCTGGGCATTATCGAAAGCGAAAGCACCCTCAAGGTGCGCGCGGCCAGCCTCGATAACCAGACCGGGCGCCTGCGTGCGCTGGGCACGGCGGGCACCACCGAATTCGCCATCGGCGGCCTGTTCGACAACCGCAACGGCGTGCTGGAAACCGCCAACAACGACCTGACCCTCAACGCCGGCAGCTTCCAGAACCTGGGCGGCAATGTCCTGCACGTGGGCACCGGTAATTTCGGCATTGCACCCGCCAACCTCAACGACGTGGGCGGCAGCCTGGTCACCCGTGGCGACCTGACCATCACCCAGGGCAACTGGACCAACAGCAGCGTGATCCAGGCCGGGCAACTCACGGTCAATGTCGACAACCTCGACCAGACCGCCACCGGCCAACTGCTCGGCGCCCGGCGCTTTATCGGCAATGGTGCCAACTGGACCACCCACGGCCTGATCGCCAGCGACGGCGCGCTCGACCTGACCTTGAGCGGCGCGCTCAACGGCAGTGGGCGCATCAGCAGCCTGGGCACCCTCAACCTCAGCGCGGCCCAAGCCACCCTCAGCGACACGGCCAGCATTGCCGGCGGTGGCGTTACTACCGCCAACATCGCCGGCACACTCAACAACCGTGGGCGCCTCACCGCCGCCACCGACCTAGTGGTCAACGCCGGCACACTCAACAACTACGCGACCCTGGGCAGTGGCCAACGGCTGGTCGCCACCACCGGCGCCTTGCTCAACGACCACGGCCTGATCTTCAGCGGCGGCGACATGAGCCTGCGTGTCGATGCGCTGAACAACAGCTACGCCGACCTCTACAGCCTGGGCAACCTGAGCGTTGACCGCGACGGCAAGGGCGGCCTGGCCAGCAGCATCCTCAACAGTTCGTCGACGATCCAGAGTGACGGCAACCTCAGCCTGTCCGCCAATTCGATCAAGAATGAACGGGCGGTACTCACCGTCAACGACGCAGGTGTCTACACCGCCTCCGCCACCCTAGGCACGTGCATTGAGTACGTCAACGCCGGTGACTGCCACGCCGGTGGCACACCGCGCAACTACGTGTGGGAACTGGTGACCCGCGACAAACTGGAAGTGACCGCCGCCAGTGCCGGTTCGAGCATCACCTCGGGCGGTAACATGACCCTGGCGGGCGGCGACCTGCTCAACAGCAGCAGCTCGATCGCGGCCGGCGGTAACTTCACCGCGCGCCTGAACAACCTGGTCAACACCGGCATCGAAACCGGCGAAACCGAGACCTATCGTCTTTTCACGTCAAAGCGCACCAAGCACCCTGAAGGCTGGTTCAGTGCCGCCGCCGCACTCACCAACAAATACTGGTACAAAAGCGCCGGTTACAATCCCAATGACCTCGGCGGCCTTGAGGCCACCGTGGCCAACTTCATCGGCATGATGGAGATCGAGCGCACCCAGTTCGGCAAAGTCACCAAAATCGCCAGCGATGACCAACGTTACGCCGCCGTGATTCAGGCGGGCGGCGCGGTAGACGTCAAGGCACAAGCCGGTATCGACAACAGCGTGGTACGCCTGGGCTATAGCTACATCGGTGCGGGCGCCAAAACCACCACCGACGCCACCGGTGCCAGTGGCGCCGCCGGTTACTCCACACGCGTCACCCTCAACCAGCAACTGCCGCCGGACCTGGCCCAACAGCAGATCAACCCGCTGAGCCTGCCCGGCTTCACCTTGCCTACCGGCCAAGGCGGGCTGTTCCGCCTCAGTGGCCAAAGCGCCAGCGCGCCGGCCAGCACCGGCCCGCAAGGCTGGACCTTGGGCGGCGGCAGCGTCGATCGCACGCCGGTTACCGGCCCGGTCGTGCCCGGCAGCGGCACCTCGGCCGACGGCGTGGTGATCAACCGCGTGCAAGGCCTGCCAGACAGCCAGTTCGTCTCCAACCCACAGAAATACCTGATCGAAACCAACCCGCTGCTGACCAACCTCAGCCAGTTCTTAAGCTCCGATTACATGCTGTCCAAACTGGGCTACGACCCGGACCAGGCACAAAAGCGCCTGGGTGACGGCCTGTATGAACAGCGCCTGATCCAGCAAGCCGTGATCGCCCGTACCGGCCAGCGCTTCATCGATGGCCAGACCAGCGACACAGCGATGTTCAAGTACCTGATGGACAACGCCATCGGCACCAAACAGGCGCTAAACCTGGCCGTAGGCGTGAGCCTCACCGCCGAGCAAGTGGCGGCCCTGACCCACGACATCGTGTGGATGGAAAACGCCACCGTCGCCGGCCAGCAAGTGCTGGTGCCCGTGCTCTACCTGGCCCAGGCCAACAACCGCCTGGCGCCCAACGGCGCACTCATCACCGGCAGCGACCTGAACCTGGTCAGCGGCACCGACCTCAACAACGTCGGCACCCTGCGCGCCACCAACAACCTCGCTGCCAGCGCCGGGCGCAACATGGTCAACGGCGGCCTTGTGCAAGCAGGCAACCGCCTCGACCTGCTCGCCGGCAACACCCTCACCAACCGCGCCGGCGGCATCATCGCCGGGCGCGACGTCAGCGTGCGCGCGGTAAATGGCGATGTGCTCAACGAACGCACCGTCACCAGCCACCAGAGCAGCAGCGGCTACCGCACCGAGCGCACCGACTTCGTCGACAACGCCGCCCGCATCGAAGCCGCCAACACCCTCACCCTGCAAGCCGGGCGCGACGTCAACAGCACCGGCGGCGCCTTCAAAAGCGGCGCCGACCTGGGCGTTCAAGCCGGGCGCGACGTGAACCTGGCCACCGCCGAACAGCGCAATGCCAACACCGTCAGCACCTACATGCGCAGCAGCAGCGCAAACCAGTACGGCACCGTGATCGAAGCCGGGCGCGACTTCCAGGTGGTGGCTGCGCGGGATATCAGTGCCATCGGCAGCCAGCTCAATGCCACGCGTGATCTGGCGCTGGTGGCCAAGGGCAATGTGAACCTGGCGTCGGCGGCGAATGAACAGCATTCGGCGTTTAATTCCAAGAAGGTCACCAGCCAGGAAGACCACGTCCAGCAAGTGGGCACATCGTTGGTGGCCGGTGAGAACCTCTCCCTGAGTGCCGGCAACGACCTCGTCGTCAGCGCCAGCCGTGCGAGTGCCGGCAAGGAAGCCTACCTGTACGCAGGCAATGACCTGGCGCTGAACGCCGCGCAAGACAGCGACTACAGCTATTACCGCAAAACCAAAACCAGCAAAGGGTTGCTGTCCAGCAGCCAGAAAACGCGCATCGACAGCAGTAACCAGATCAGCCAGCAGGGCTCTTCCATCAGCGCTGATACCGTGGTCGTGCGTGCTGGCCGTGACATCGGCACTACCGCCAGCGACGTGGTTTCCACCAACGCCACCAGCCTGATTGCCGGTCGCAATGTGGTGATTGATGGGGCAACGGAAACCTTTGAACAAAGCCATTCGTCCTCGACCAAAAAATCGGGCTTGATGAGCAGCGGCGGCATCGGCGTGACGTTGGGCTCAAGCAGCAACCAGAACACCTTCACCAGCAGCACCGAAACCACCCGGGCCAGCAACATCGGCAGTGTGCTGGGCAGCGTGGATATTCAGGCTGGCAAAGACCTGACCATTCGCGGCTCTGACGTGGTTGCTGGTAAGGACATCAGCCTGGTTGGGCAAAATGTCAGCATCCTGGCTTCCGAGAACAACAACCGCAGCGAGCAGACCTCCAAAAGCAAAACCAGTGGTTTGACCCTGGCGTTGTCCGGCACCGTGGGCAGTGCGGTGGACTCCGCTTATAAGACCGCCAAGCAAGCCAAGAACGAGGACGACGGCCGCCTCTCGGCGCTGCAGGGTGTGAAGGCGGGTTTGACTGGCGTGCAAGCGTGGCAAGCGGCGCAGCAGAATGGCGGCATGACCGGCGCTAACGCCGGGGAATTTGTCGGCATCGCCATCTCGCTTGGCTCGCAAAAATCCAGCTCCAAACAGACCCAGGAGCAGACAGCAAGCCAAGGCAGTAGCCTCACCAGTGGCAATAACCTCAGTATTGTTGCCGCCGGTAACGGCACGCCTGGCGCAGATGGAGACATCCGCGTTCATGGCAGCAAGCTCCAGGCCGGTAATGAAATGCTGTTGGCAGCAGAGCGTGATATCCGCCTGGAAGCAGCCGCCAACACACAAAAACTCGATGGCAAGAACAGCAGTGGCGGCGGGGCCGTAGGCGTTAGCCTCGGGTTTGGTTCCAGTGGTGCAGGCCTGAGTATCTTTGCTAATGCGAATAAAGGCACCGGCAGCGAAAAGGGCAATGGCACAACCTGGACGGAAACGACGCTGGATGCGGGCAAGCAAGTCAGCCTGATCAGTGGGCGAGACACCGTCCTCAAAGGTGCGCAGGTCAGTGCAGACCAGATCAAGGCCGCGGTAGGCCGCGATCTTTTGCTGCAAAGCCTGCAAGACACCGATGACTACAAGTCCAAACAAACCGATGTCAGCGGTGGCGCAAGTTTCACGTTTGGCACCATGACGGGCAGTGGTTCGCTCAGCATCAGCAAGAGCAAGATCGACTCCAACTATAAGAGTGTGCAGGAGCAAACCGGCCTGTTCGGCGGTAAGGGCGGCTACCAGATTGATGTGGGCAACCACACGCAACTCGATGGCAGCGTGATCGCCAGCACTGCAACAGCGGACAAAAACCGCCTGAGCACCGGCACCCTCGGCTGGAGCGTTTTAAAGAACAAAGCCGACTACACAAGCCAGTTGCAGAGCGCCAGCGTCAGCAGTGGCGCAAGCGGCGCGAACGCCTTCATCAGCAATATGCCCTCCGGCAGCTTGATCGCGTTCAATCATGGCGACAGTGACAGCGGCACCACGTCATCGGCCATTTCCAACGGTACCCTAGATATTCGCGACCCTGCCAAACAGCAGCAGGATGTGGCAACGCTGAGCCACGATGTCGAACACGCCAACGGCAGCATCAGCCCGATCTTTGATAAGGAGAAAGAGCAGAAGCGCCTGCGGCAGGTGCAGTTGATTGCGGATATTGGTACTCAGGCAGTAGACATCGTTCGAACCCAAGGCCAGATCGATGCTGATAAAGAGGCGCGTGCTGAACTTGATAAGCGTGGCATCAAGGACCCTGGAAAAGATGCCAAAAAAGAGGACGTCGATGCCTACAAGAAACAACTGATTGCCACTGACGCTTATCAACGGATCATGGCGGACTACGGGGTCGGCGGCAATTACCCACGTGTAGCGCAGGCGGTGACAGCAGCATTGCAAGGGTTGGTGGGAGGCGATATCGGTTCCGCTATTGCGGGCGCGTCGGCGCCGTACATGGCGCAAGTCATCAGGAAAACCACCGGAGACAACGCTGTACTCAACACCATGGCGCATGCCGTATTGGGTGCGGTGGTGGCGCAGGCGCAAGGCAACTCTGCGGGAGCGGGGGCTGCGGGAGCGGCGACGGGTGAATTCATCGCCCATCAGTTGTATCCGGGCAGGAAGACAATCGAGTTGACGGAGGAGGAGAGAGAGACGGTTGTTGCACTTTCGGGTCTAGCAGCAGGGTTGGCTGGGGGGATTGCTGGTGGTGATCTGGGCGGTGCGGTTACTGGGGCAAAGGCGGGAAGCAATGCGGTGGAGAACAACTCCCTCAGTGATATTGCAGAAGCATTAGCCGCACATAAGACACTTGAGCAGCAGGCTGAAGACCGCGTCAAAGCAGAAAACCAACACTACAAGGAGCAAAACTGCGCTGGCATGAGTGAGCAAGCGTGCTCGGTCAAGATGTATACTCAGCGGCGTGAAGAGCTCAAAGATGCCCTGTCAGAAGGCGCAAATTTTGTACCAGTTGTCGGCACAGTTAAAAGCGTAGCGGAGGCTGAGAGTGCACTTGATTACCTTGAGGTAGCAGCATCACTTATTCCAGGTGAACGGATTATTTCCGGCACCTTGAAAATGGCACGCAAAGCTCTGAACAGGGGCGATATCAGCGAAGCATCGAAGCTGATTAGCAGCGCCAGTAATGAGATTCAGGGTGCAAAGGCGCCATACACCTCGATTTCCTCGCCGGATGCTGAGGCTGGCATGCCCTATGCCCACCCGATAAAGGAGGCTGGTGAAAAAGGTGGTGTCAAACTGGCTAGTGTTGAGGTCGATGTGACCAAAGCCAGTAAAGGAACACCTGAATACAAAATACTGAATGAGCCCCCACCAAATAGCCAAGTCAAGCTGAGCAACGGCACTGAATTTAAGACCAATTCAAGCGGTTACGTTGATGAAATTACCTACAGTCCGTCGTTGGATAAAGGCGTCCGTGATGCACGCCAAACGGCAGTTGGCAAAGAGGGATTGCCAACGGATGTGGGGGGGCACATCCAGGGTTGTCAGCTTGGTGGTACCTGTGACAGATTCAACCTCTTTCCGCAGGATGGTAATTTCAATAACTCTGCCTATAAGCGGTGGGAAACAGAAATTAAGAAGGGGTTGAACAACGGTGATCAGGTCGGCGCCGTGACAGTGCGCTTTTCTAGAACGGATCCTGTGTCGGCAAGACCAGATTCATTAGTTATTGACTACTCAATCAATGGAATAAAAATGCGCAAGTCATTCAGGAATGAGGCCGGGCAATGAGCATTGAGCAACAAGTACAGGTCTTGAATGCGCTCACGCAGATCATGCATGACTCTGCGAATGGTCCGTACGAGGAAATGCGTTGTGAATTTGAGCATGAAGTTTATGACGGAGGGTGGTCTGTAGGTTCTAAATACTCATTCGTTCGCGATGGCTTGTTCTTCAGCGAGCTTTTGGATGACCCTGAAGATAGAGCTTCTAGTCACGTCCATAAGTTGCACGAGCTGATGAGATCGCACACAGGTGGTGATTGGAGAAAATTTGTACTGGTTATCGACCCTAGTGGAAAGGCTAATACCAAATTCATTTATTAAGTTGGTACAAAAGGTGGTGTCAAACTGGCTAGGGAAATGGGGGCAGACCACGTTTTGTGGACCACGTTTTGCGTTTTTTAGAGTTCAGTGAAGTTGTTATTTAAAAATATGGTTTATTTTTTGAAAAATAAGGTGGGCCACGATTTTGCTTTTTTAGAGTTTGGTAGAGTTGGTATTTTCAAAGCATAATTTATTTTTGTAATATTTTTATTTTGTCCGCCTAGTGATCGAAGGCTAAGCTGGGATCCCTCAGGGCCTGACCCCTGTTTTCACTATTTCATCGAATGCGTTGAAACAAAATCCCGGTATCAAAGCCGTTTTTGAATTTCCAAGTCAAAAAGCGGCCGATAGAGCAACTGATATTTTGATTGAGCAAAATATCAGAAACATTACTGTGAGGGTTGCACCCTAATGGCTACGCATAAGCTTGAATTTCGTCATAGGCCAAAATTTTCAGAGTCGATTGAAAAGCGACACGAAAATTTTCTCGAAAGGTTGTCCGGCTTAGGTGCGCCATGGGATTTGGCCGGTGCTGTAGATGTTCCCGATATTGAAGGCGAGCTTGTTGTTTCTGTTTCTTTAGATAAATTCCTTCCAAAGGGAATAAAAGGTCGAATTGCATATTCTCTTAGAAGCGAGAGATATCTAGAAGATGATGCTCAATTTGATGACTCTATATTCATTGAGTTTTCGAATGCTAAAATTGATTATTTGGACTTGTTGAAAAGAATTTTCCCTGCGTACGTAGAGGCTTTTGGTGCCTATAGAGCTGCACTGCATGATTGGTCTGTCACTAGAAGCGACTGGCCGGCAGTAGTAGCTGCATGCGATGCTACAAAAAAAGATGTTAACGGGAGAGATGGTGTTTTTCGTATAAATGCGGCGAATTATTTTGATGAGAAATTGTGCCTTCGCGCATTTGGGAAAAGCCCTCAACAGATTATTAACTGTCTCAAGGGGCACGTTGAGGAGGCCTCGGAATTGGCCGGAGGTGTGTTGATTGTTGTTAGCTATACGCCGCTGACCACCAGCGAGATAGCTACTGCTGGAGAGCGATTAAAAGAACTTTTGGTTGGGTGATGCGAGGGGAGGCTAGGTCCAGAAGAGCCGGGGCCAACTGGCGCACTCCCAACAATGACGACTTGTTGCCCTGCCTGCTGTCCGCACGTGACCTCCACGCTTGGCAAACTGGTAAGACAACTCGAGACCAGTCGACCAAGATTAAAGGATGTTTCAAGGGCCTAATAACCCCAGCAGCATACAAAAAAGGGACTGTAGAAAAAGGGGACGGATTTATTTAATTGTCCAAGTTCTTTTTTACTTAAATAAATCTGACCCTTTTCGCCTTCAGATGGGGAAATAGGGGTTAGACCACGTTTGAGTTTTTTAGAGTTCAGTGAAGTTGTTCTTTAAAAATATGTTTTATATTTTGGAAAATAGGGTGGACCACGGTTTTACTTTTTTAGAGTTTTGTAGAGTTGCTCTTTTAAAAGCATGATTTATTTTTTGTGATTATTTTATTTCGTTGGCCTAGTAATTTCAACTAAGCTGTAAGCTCTTATCCAATTAGGGGTTTATATGGCTCGCCGTTCTAGGGTTTTAATGCCGAATATCCCGTTGCATATTATTCAGCGGGGAAACAATCGGGTTGCGTGTTTTTATTCAGATAAAGACTATATTTTTACATGGATACATTAGCCGTGCTTGCTGAACTGTATGGCTGTAAAGTTCACGCATTGTGCTGGATGACAAATCATGTTCACTTGTTGTTGACTCCGACCTGCTGCGCGGGGGCTGGCCTGCTTATGAAGGGGCTGGGGCAACGCTACGTTCAATATGTCAATCGAACATATCAACGTACGGTCACGTTGTGGGAAGGCCGTTTCCGCTCCTATTTGGTTCAACAAGACAACTATGTTTTAGCTTGCTATCGATATATCGAAATGAACCCGGTCAGAGCGGGTATGGTTGCTCATCCGGGCGACTACCGTTGGACCAGCTATAGGACAAACGCGCAGGGCGAGCTATCAGGCTTTATAAGCTCGCATGCAGTTTATAGCGACTTAGGTAGCGGCAGCGCGCAACGAGCCGAAGCTTACCGGTCTTTATTCAATGATCGACTTTCACCTGGGCTGATAGAACAAATCCGATCTTCTACAAACGGTAATTATGTTTTGGGCGATCAGAAGTTTGCGTCCGAGATCGCGCACGCATTAGGTAAAAGAGTTTCGCAGGGTGTGTCAGGACGCCCAAAAAAGTATGAGTTAAAAGAATAGAAGAATAGTGGTCTGACCCCTATTTTCCGTTGCAAAAGTTAATAACGGACGCAGCCCATATTCTGAGTTAAACGGAGCAATTGGGGAGGCTCGTGGCTGGAGTCAGGCTATTGAATCGGGGCAAACACCAATTTCCGGACCTGGGAAAGCGTCACTTCCAGGTGCAGATTACATTACGTATGATCCATCATCGCGATCTGTGATCGTCTGGGACGCCAAGTATCGTGCTCCTGGCGGAAGCTATCCGACTTCCTTACCAGATTCAAAGTTAAAGGCCTGGCAGTCAGAGATCATAAACTCCGTTAAAAATATGCCGGAGGGATCGGCCAAAGCAGCCGCGGAGAGCGCGCTTAAGGCTGGCAGGGTCGAAGGTCGAATATTCAAATGGCCACAGTAGGCTTGAGGTATTTAACATGAAAGAATGGTCATCGCTGTGCAAGTCAAAGGTAGGGGACGTCGTTGTTGAACGGGAGCAATGCGTTATCGCTATGGGCGACGGTGCATACAAAATTTCAGACGATCAGTATTTTTTAGCTGACGCTTTTTCTGATGAGGGAGAGGAAAAACTTCGTTTGCTATCCCTCTACTGGGCCTGCAGTGAGCCTGCATTTAGAAGAGCCTACTACAGGGATGTTGAAAATGATGACATGGCCGTATGCCGGCCGCCGCCTGAATTGCTTCCAGTTGGGGCGGGGGAGACCTATAGTCAGATAAAAAATGCTCTTGGCTCTCTTGGTTCTGACAAATTTATTGAGTACGCCTCCTATCGTGTTATGTCTGATGGTGCATTTGTTCATAAGGGCTTAGAAAGCTCATTGGCTGTTTATTATTTTCGCTTGCATGATATTGTTGATGAAGAGCTGCCTTACGCGATACTGTGGAAGCTTTCTAATGTGTGATTTGATGGAGGGGAAAGGGGACGGATTTATTTAATTTTACGAGTGCTTTGTTAATTAAATAAATCTGTCCCCTTTCCGCCCTATCGAAATGAACCCGGTCAGAGCGGGTATGGTTGCTCATCCGGGCGACTACCGTTGGACCAGCTATAGGGCAAACGCACAGGGCGAGCTATCAGGCTTTATAAGTCCGCATGCAGTTTATAGCGACTTAGGTAGCGGCGCCGCGCAACGAGCCGAAGCTTACCGGTCAACATTCCTGGATCGGCTTTCACCTGAGTTGATAGAACAAATTCGATCTTCTACAAACGGCAATTATGTTTTGGGCGATCAGAAGTTTGCGTCAGAGATTGCGCAGATATTAGGTAAAGGAGTTTCGCCGAGTGTGTCAGGACGCCCGGAAAAGTGTGTGTTAAAAGTTTAAGAATAGTGGTCTGACCCCTATTTCCTATAGTGGGTAGTGAAGTTAATAAGTAGCTGACTAGGGATTGATATGAAATATTATTTGCTGCGTCAGGATCTTTCTATTTCCGGAAAGTGGGTGCTCGGCGATGTGAGGCACGTGGATAATTGGAACTTTAGTAATCCACCCCTTAATTTCATGGAGCCTGGCAGATATACGCTCGATGTCAGGTTCGACGGCGTTGAAATTGATTATTCTCTAGCGGGCTACGCGAGTGTTCCTGTTCTGAGTGAGAGAGCTCGAAATTCACTCATAGGTTTGTCTGAAGTCGATCAAACTTATCATAATGTGGTCTTTGAGCCCGTTGATATCGAAGGGAAACACGTTTCGCAAAATTATTTTCTAATGATCATAGAAACACAAATAGATTGTGTAGATGAAGAGTCTTCAAGGTTTACAAAGTTTTCAGTGAATGATCCTGTGCGCCCAGACATGGCTGGTCAATACCGCGCGTTTTATAATTTGGCCATAGATGAGTCAAAAGTAGGTGATTTTCATATTTTTAGGATTAAAAAATATTTGGGCGCGATTGTAGTAAGCGAAGATGTGAAACTTCGATTTGAGGCAGCAGGAGTGGTGGGGGCGGTATTTGAGTCGGTTAATGGCGATAAGGTTACTGTTGCATAAAGAAAATCAGAAGAGCAAAAAATAGGCATCAGCCAAAAGAAAAAAGTGGACGGATTTATTTGATTTTTCGAGTGCTTTGTTAATTAAATAAATCTGCCCCTTTTCGCCTCTCATCAAGGATGACCAATGAAATCCAGCAAGTTCTCGCTCCTCGCCTTTCTGATGTCCTGCTTGTTTGCAGGCTGGGGGTTGGTGTACGTCGGCCGTATCAAATGGGCCATCCGGGTGGCGGCGCTGATGTATATCGGCGTTGTGCTGATGGGGGTGAGCGGGTTGGCCGCCACGCCTGTCGGGCTGTATGTATTCATCGCTTTTATCATCACGCTCAAGCTGGCCACCGCGATTGCCTCCGCTGTGCTTGCCCGCCGTTACGACGGCCCGCCAGGCCTGCCACGCAAGCGTTTCCATGTGCTCTACGTGGGTGTGCTGATCGTGATCACCTTGCTCCTATTCGAGGTGTTTCGCGCGCCGCTGCTAGGCTTCAAAAACTACTTCATACCGTCGGGCTCGATGGCACCTACGCTGTCGGTTGGCGACTACATCATCTCTGACCTGCGGCCAGGTGCGCCCAAGGTGGGCGATATCGTGGTGTACCGCTGGGACGGCACTGAGGCGGTCAAGCGCGTGGCGGGCATTGGCGGCGACACGCTGGCGATCGTCAATGGCGAGTTGATCCGCAACGGCGAGAACCTGGGGTTGTTCCATGCACCGGCCGAGCGCGTCAAAAAGGACTATTCCCTTACGCTGGCGCCTCTGCGCGTCGAGCCAGGCCATGTGTACTTATTGGGCGACAACCGCGATGTGAGCAATGACAGCCGCTTCATGGGCCAGGTGGCCGATGAGGATGTGGTCGGCAAAGTGACCGGCATCTGGTTCTCGGGTGACCTGGGGCGCATCGGTACCACGTTCCCTTGAAGAGAGATATTGGTGAGATATTGGGGTCAGACCACGTTTTTTGAATGAGCCGGCGCATATAGGTACGAGGTTCCCATGACACGTGAGGTTCAGATGGCAGGTTTAGCGGTAGTCGGATGGCGGTTGGTGCAGGGGTTGTGCCTGCTGCTGATGTTCGTCAGTGCAAGCGTTTGTATGTTGGCGTGGGGCTCCTTCGACAGCTCTACCGCCGGCGCTTTCGGAGCGGCGCTGGGCGGTTTCCTGATGTGTGGCATTGGGCTGCTGTTCGCATTTGTGTTCGAGCGCTTGCGCACGCCTCGGGCCACGGCGCGCTACATGGTGACGCGGGTGGCCGTGGTTCTGCTGCTGGCAGCGGGCGCGGTGTACTTGGCCGACGCGGTATGGCTTGCGCCTGAGCGCGACGCGCTCGACGCGAATTTGGAAGGGGCGACCTGTGGCAAGTACACCGGCACCATCGTGAAAGGCTGGGAGCAGATTTGCGCCGGGAGGAAATAGAGCAGAAAAAGGGCACGGATTTGAATGGCACTTACTTAATCTTCGTAGAGTGGCCATTTTTTCTGATTTCGGCCCTTGCCACCGAACGTTTCGGCATCAGGGTACAAAGCGGATAGAGTTATTTAAGGGCTATAAAATAAATCCGTTCCCTTTTCCCCCAGTGCATGCTTTTCACAGCGCCAAGGCTGCATAGGCGACAGGCCACTTTTACTGCCCAAGCGTGGCCCGCACCTATTCACTGCCTCACCATTAACAGGGCAACTCGTCAGCCGCCCTGTCGCGGTCAGTTGACGCTGTTAAGCCTGCGAATAATGACATCCAGCAAATCACACCCATCCCGCAGCGGTATAGCCAGTAGTTGGGCGAAGTCTTGAAGCACCACAGCATCGCTGCTGAGCTGTTCGCGGAAGGCCAGGTTTTCCAACAGTTGCGTGACGGCGCGAATCCGGTACGCGGCGGCGTCGTGGAGTACGTCGAGGGGCGCGCTGGTGTCGATAAGCAGAGCGGGGACGGTGCAGTCGTGGCCCGTTAGGGGCATGTATTGGTTCATGGTGAAACCTCGGTCAGTAGAGTGAAGCTGTCACCTATCGTCGCCAAACGAATGGGTGACAGCTGTACGCAGGTTGGCGAACCGGGACCGAGTTCCGGCAGACCCGAAGGTCTCCCGCGCACAGCTGCCATAAAGCAGCGATGCGGGTACGGAAGCCCCTGCAAGCAAGCAGAAAGCTTTCGCATACGGTCAACGGATCGCCAAATCCGATCGCCCTTGTTGGGCGACGGGCCGGACTATAAGCCCCCCACCCAAACCCACGCAAGGCACCAACGCCCTGACTCAACCCCCTTTCGCCGATCCCCAACCCCACCATCCCCAACGCATTCTGCCGTCCGCTCACGGATATCAGGCAAATCCTCGGTAGTTTGGGGAAGCGTCCTACCGCTAAAGGAACCATTTCCCTCAAGTCCGGGTCTTTACCCCGCCCACCCGCAACCGGTCGGGCTGCATGGACTGCAGCGTTTTAAAACGACATTAAGGATTAATGTGAACTTCGCCTCCCCAATCCCTTTTCTGCCACCACCGGCTGCGGTGCGATTGCTCGCGCCTGGGGTTCAGCAGGGCGCCTTGGGGGAATACATTCGGATCATCTGGTCCCTCGCTCAGCACACCTACAGCCGCCGGGCGTATTGGCGGCTTTGACTGTAGTTCATGGAGTTTGAAATGAAGCGCAAGCCGTTCCAGAAAACCCTGCTGGCCCTGATGGTCAGCGCAGGCGCCGCGCATGTTGCTGCGGTGGAATTCGACGTGAGCAGCGGCGAGAACAAGTGGAAAGGCCAGGTGTTCAACGAGCCTGTCACCTTGGTCGGGTCGCGCAATGTGGTGGCTACCCAGCGTAATGTCGATGGGGCCAGTGTTGCCGAGACCAATGTTCAGGGTTCGCTGATCAACCGCGCCGACTACAACATCGATGGCAGTGGCCTCAACATCCGTGGTTTTGTGGTGGATGGCGCGCTGGACTCTGATCTGCTTGCCCGTGGCGGCACGATCACCGGTGATGTCATCCAGGCCGGTACGATCAGGCTCACCAACCAGACCTGGGCCGAAGGTTTTGAGGTGGGCGCCGCGAACATCGGCGGCAGCGTGATCAACTCCGGAACTATCGTCACCGTTGACGTGCCGGGGTCGGACAGTGACGGCGAGGGCATGTACCTCAATGGCACGACCGTCGGTGGTGACGTGATCAACTCCGGCCTGATTGATGTCACTTCCATCTACGGCTACGGCCTGATCCTGGACACCCATAACAACATGCCGGTGACCGTCGGCGGCAAAATCCTCAACTCCGGCACCATCCGCGTCACGGGCGAAGAGGCGTTGGGCATTGAAGTTGAAACCGACACCAGTGACCTGCGTATAGAAAACAGCGGTGTGGTATGGCCAGGGCCGTACAGTTCAACTCCGGCACCTTCGATTACTTGCTCAACACCGGCACGATTGAAGCCAACGGCGCCAATGCGGTGGCTGTGCATCTGACTGGGGCGACCTTTACCCAGAACCCGCAGTCGGGCGCGCGCGGCGTTATCAACCGGGGTCTGATCAGTGCCGACAGCACCGCGATCCTGGTCAATGCCCGCGACCAGACTTCGCCCTTCGAGATCAACCAGCAAGCAGGCGAGATCCGCAGCAAATCCGGCACGGCCATCGACGCCGCCAACCTTGCCACGCTGAACTGGACGGGCGGCAAAATCACCGGCGACTTGCTCAACCTGAGTGCGGTGAATGTCGCCGGCCAAGCTGATTTTGCCGGCCAGCGCATCATCGCGCCGGTCTCGATTAATTCCGGCTCGTTGAACCTGGCCGCGCCCGGTACCACGATCAGCGGCAACCTTAACGTCGCCAGCGGTGCGGGCATTGATATGCACCTGGCCGACAGCGTGGTGCCGACCACGCCGTATCTGTCGGTCAACGGTACGGCTAATTTCGCCCAGGCGTCGAAGCTCACGGTGAGTGCGCAGCCAGGCGACTTTGCGCGCACCAATAACGGCACTCAATACACCCTGTTGCAGGCCACCAGTGTGCAGAACAACGGCCTGTCGGTTGCCAGTTCGTCATCGCTGCTCAACGTGCTGAGCTACTCGGCGGATGCGCAAACGGTCAAGGCTGTCGTCGCAGTTAAAGACAACCAGCAAGTGCAGCAGGAACTTGCCGGTGCAGGTGCCAGCGCCGCAGCGGCCACGGCGGTGAATACGTTCAAGAACGAGGTGCTCGGCGGGCTGAACCAGAACGACCCAGTGTTCCAGTCCCTCGCCAACGCCGGGACTGCGCAACAGCTTGCTCAAGTGAGCGAGCAGCTCAAGCCGGACGTCAACCGTGGCGCGCTGGATGTGGCGTTGTCGGGGCAGACTGTTATCAATGGCGCAATCTTCAACCGCCTTACCGACCAGCGCGAAAGCCGTCAAACCGGCGGCGTGTGGGTGCAGGGCCTGAGCAGCAACATGGACCAGGACGGGCGCGGCGGTAACAACGGCTACTCGGCCAACAGCAGCGGCATGGCGGTGGGTGTGGACGGTCGTTTGAACGACACCACCACCTTGGGCATGGCCTACAGCTACCTCAATTCCAACATCCATTCGGACCTCGGCAACAAGACCGACGTCGAGGGCCACGCGCTGTCGCTGTATGGCAACTGGGCGCTGCAAAACTGGTTTGTCGACGGCAGCCTCAGCTACGGCCACAACGACAACGACAGCAAACGCCATGTGGCAGGCACCACGGCCAAGGGCAGTTACGACAGCAATGTGTTGGCAGCCAGCGTGATCGGCGGCTACAGCTTCAAGCCGTCGCAGGCCGTGGTAATCGAACCGCGCGTGGCGGCGCGTTATGCCAACGTGCGCATGGATGGCTTCGACGAGAAAGGTTCGGCGGCGGCACTGAGCACCCGTTCGCAGCGTTATGAAGTGGGTGAGTTGGGCGCCGGTCTTCGCCTGGCCGGCAACCTGCCGATGGGCGCGGGTAGCCTGCAACCGGAAGCGACCTTGATGGCGTACCACGACCTGATGGGTGATCGCGTCGCGCAAACCTCCAACTTTGTGGCGGGTGGTGCGGCGTTCACCACCACCGGCGCGTCGGTGGCGCGTGACAGCTACGAGGCGAGTGTGGGCGTGAACTACCAGGTCTCGGACTTCACCGTGGGCGCCAGCTACACCCGCCAGGCGCGCAGTGGCTTTGACGCCGATGGCGTGATGCTCAAAGCGCGTTACGCGTTCTAAGCCCCAACGCCAAACCCCTGTGGGAGCGGGCTTGCCCGCGAAGGCGGCGGGTCAGTCGATCTATGCATTGGCTGGCACACCGCTTTCGCGAGCAAGCCCGCTCCCACATTTGGATAGAGGTGTTTCAGGTAGCTGGGTTTTGCTTTCAGCGCAGCTGTCGACAGTGCGTTACGCGCTCCAAGCCAACACCACCGAACCCCTGTGGGAGTGGGCTTGCCCGCGAAGGCGGCGGGTCAGTCGATCTATGCATTGGCTGGCACACCGCTTTCGCGAGCAAGCCCGCTCCCACATTTGGATAGAGGTGTTTCAGGTAGCTGGGTTTTGCTTTCAGCTCAGCTGTCGACAGTGCGGCACACGTTCCAAGCCAACACCACCGAACCCCTGTGGGAGCGGGCTTGCCCGCGAAGGCGGCGGGTCAGTCGATCTATGCATTGGCTGGCACACCGCTTTCGCGAGCAAGCCCGCTCCCACATTTGGATAGAGGTGTTTCAGGTAGCTGGGTTTTGCTTTCAGCGCAGCTGTCGACAGTGCGGCACACGTTCCAAGCCAACACCACCGAACCCCTGTGGGAGCGGGCTTGCTCGCGAAGGCGGCGGGTCAGTCGATCTATGCATTGGCTGACACACTGCTATCGCGGGCAAGCCCGCTCCCACATTTGGATGTGGGTGTTTCAGGTAGCTTGGGTTTGCTTTCAGCTCAGCTGTCGACAGTGCGTTACGCGCTCCAAGCCAACACCACCAAACCCCTGTGGGAGCGGGCTTGCTCGCGAAGGCGGCGGGTCAGTCGATCTATGCATTGGCTGGCACACCGCTTTCGCGAGCAAGCCCGCTCCCACATTTGGATAGAGGTGTTTCAGGTAGCTGGGTTTTGCTTTCAGCGCAGCTGTCGACAGTGCGTTACGCGCTCCAAGCCAACACCACCAAACCCCTGTGGGAGCGGGCTTGCTCGCGAAGGCGGCGGGTCAGTCGATCTATGCATTGGCTGACACACTGCTATCGCGGGCAAGCCCGCTCCCACATTTGGATGTGGGTGTTTCAGGTAGCTTGGGTTTGCTTTCAGCGCAGCTGTCGACAGTGCGTTACGCGTTCTAAGCCCCAGCGCCAAACCCCTGTGGGAGCGGGCTTGCTCGCGAAGGCGGCGGGTCAGTCGATCTATGCATTGGCTGGCACACCGCTTTCGCGAGCAAGCCCGCTCCCACATTTGGATGTGGGTGTTTCAGGTAGCTTGGGTTTGCTTTCAGCGCAGCTGTCGACAGTGCGTTACGCGTTCTAAGCCCCAGCGCCAAACCCCTGTGGGAGCGGGCTTGCTCGCGATAGCGGTAGACCAGTCGATACCTCACGTGACTGACCCACCGCCTTCGCGAGCAAGCCCGCTCCCACTTTTGTATCTGTGTCTGTCAGATTGGCCGCACTCCACTGTGCTCGGCCGCGGGGGGGCCGCAGGTTGTTCGGCCCGTTGGCCACCGCAAAATGTTGGTGCGCCTGGCTAGAACCGCCGACGAGGCGGGCGTTGCCGTTGGGCGGTGAACGCCCACTTGGCAGCAAAACCGCTTGAGTACACCGGGCAACCCCGTAAAATGTCGCGGCATTGGCTACACCGCATTTTTCAAGGACGAATCAAGCAATGCGCATTTCTGCTTTTCTCCCAGTCACCTGCCTGATGGCGGGCTGCACTGTCCAACCGGGCTGTTCTGCGCCGGTCATCCTTGCCAAAACACCTACCTGCTGGCCCGACACGTTCGATGTTGCGGCGCTGGGCAAGATCGCGCATTTTTTCAGCAAATTCTGATCGCTGCCACAGCGTAGATGACGTACACAACAGTCCCTCCCGCTGGTTCACCTGCTGCAACCACGGACCTCTCACCCTAGGAGCACCCTGTGAAAACACTGTCCAAAATCCTGCTGTCGGGCGTTGCCGCCGCAGCGCTGCTGACCGTGGCCGGTTGCGCCACGGAGAGCAATCGCGCGATGCCGGTGGAACAAGTCGCCAGCGCCAGCGTGGCCTATTCCGGCGTACGTGTACCGATTGCCGTAGGCAAGTTCGATAACCGTTCCAGTTACATGCGCGGCATCTTCTCCGATGGCGTTGATCGCCTCGGTGGCCAGGCCAAGACCATCCTGATCACCCACTTGCAGCAGACCAACCGCTTCAGCGTGCTGGACCGCGACAACATGGGCGAAATCTCCCAGGAAGCCGCGATCAAAGGCACCGTGCAGAAGCTGAAGGGCGCTGACTATGTAGTGACCGGCGACGTGACCGAGTTCGGCCGCAAAGAGACCGGCGACCGCCAGCTGTTCGGCATTCTCGGCCGTGGCAAAACCCAGGTGGCTTACGCCAAGGTCGCGCTCAATATCGTCAACATCAGCACGTCCGAAGTGGTGTATTCCACTCAGGGCGCCGGTGAGTACGCCCTGTCCAACCGTGAAATCGTGGGCTTCGGCGGCACCGCCAGCTATGACTCCACCCTCAATGGCAAGGTCCTCGACCTGGCCATGCGCGAAGCAATCAACCGCCTCGTCGACGGCATCAATGCCGGCGCCTGGAACCCGCGCAACTGATCAGCAGCACCTCAAGGAGCAGTACAAGGATGAGCAAGGCAGTTAAGTTGGCGCTGATGCTGACAGCAATCGCAACGGTCGCCGGGTGCCAGACGGCGCCCCAACCCCTGTATCAATGGGAAAGCTACCAGGCAGAGGTTTACGAGTACTTCAAGGGTGAGCCCAAGGAAGCACAGGTGGAAGCACTGGAGCGCGATCTGCAAAAGATCAACGCCAGTGGCCGCAAGGCGCCGCCGGGTTACCACGCGCACCTGGGCATGCTGTACCTGAGCATGGGCAAGGATGACCAGATGGTGCAGGAATTTCGCACCGAGAAGGCACTGTTCCCCGAGTCGGCTTCGTACATGGACTTTCTGCTGAAAAACGCCAAAACCGGAGTCGCTGCCAAATGAGCCTGTTAAAACTCACCGGCGCCTTGCTCGCCCTGGCGTTGCTCGGCGGCTGCGCGGCGCCCAAGACCATTGATTACACGGCGTATAAACAGGCCCGGCCGAAGTCGATCCTGGTACTGCCGCCGATCAATGAATCGCCGGAAGTGCAGGCGTCCTATAGCCTGGTTTCGCAGGTCACCTACCCGTTGGCCGAAGCGGGCTACTACGTGCTGCCGATTGCCCTGGTGGACGAAACCTTCCGCCAGAACGGCCTGACCACCGCCAACGATATCCAGGGCGTGGCACCGGCCAAGCTGCATGACATCTTTGGTGCGGACGCGGCGTTGTACATCACCGTCAGCGAGTACGGCACCAAGTACATGCTGATCTCCAGCGACACCTCCGTGACCGCCTCGGCCAAGCTGGTAGACCTGCGCACCGGCACCACCTTGTGGACCGGTTCGGCACGTGCTTCCAGCGAGGAAGGCAACAACAACAGCGGCGGCCTGGTGGGCATGCTGATCTCGGCGGCGGTCAAGCAGGTGATCAACAGCTCTACCGATGCCGCGCACCCGATTGCCGGTATCGCCAGTGTGCGTTTGCTGTCGGCCGGGCAGCGTACGGGGATTTTGTACGGTCCGCGTAACCCGAAATACGGTACGGACTGAGTTAACGGTTCAACCGGGTAGAAGGCTCTGCTGGCCCTCGGGTCAGCACAGCTTTCGCGGTGGGCTTCTCACGTTTTGTTATCAGTTCACCAGAATGTCTTTCGGCTTGATCACTTGCGTACTTTTCACCAGGAAGTCCGTTGTACGGTTGCCGGTTAAGTCGATTGCGACGAAGTAGCGGTTGCTGTGTGGGTTAAAGCTCACGATGGTCTCCCCGACCTTGCCGGTAAATTGTTTGACGGAGGTGAGGCGCTTATTCGCTTCTTTCTCGATTGCACGCAGGTCAATCAGGTCGGCGCCACTGTTGAAGTTCGTCAGTAACCGGGCGTTGGCAACACCTGAGTCGCGGGCGCTGTGGAAGACAACACGCGGTTTTATCGCAGTGGGTGTCACAGGCCGCGCACCACGTGCAGGCAGCTCGTGTTTGTACAACGGGGTGATGTCTGTGGGCTTGACCCGCCCATGGGTCTTGATCAATAGGTCCGCTCTGCCATTGCCGTTCAGGTCGATGGCCACCGAACCCATGCCGCTTCTTTCATCGTAGGTGAGCAGCGCCTCACCGGCTTTGCCGCTCCAGGCATTGACGACCGACACGGAAGACAGGCCGGCACTCCTCAACGCACCCGTTACATCGATCTTGTCGGTGCCGCTGGTGAAATCCATGATTTCATCCGGGTTTTGCGGCGTGGAGTCACTGGCGTGGTGGTACACAAAACTGTCGGCGCCCCTGCCACCGCGTAAACGATCAGCGCTGGCCCCGCCAGTAAGCCGGTTATCTTCATCGTTACCGATCAGCGCATCAGCACCTGAACCGCCAATGGCGTTTTCGATAGTGCAACCCCGGGCGATCGAGACGTTACCTTGCCCGTTACCCACGTCGGAGAACGACCCCGCCCTGAGGTTGATAACCTGGTTGGTGTGGTAACCCGAGGCGTCAAGCGTGTCGTTACCGGCACCGTCCCATATGCAAAAAGCAGCGCTATCGCGGTTGCTGTTCAGTGAGTAGTAATCCCGCCCGGTATTGGAGTTAAACCCGTAAATGTTGTTTTCCCGGCGGGTTTTATAATTGGCACCGTACTTGTGTTGGATCGCACTGATGTCATCCATCATGGGGGCCATCAGGTCATATCTGACACGTTTGCCACTGGTTTGAGCGTCGTAATAGCTCATGATGGTATGGGCCTTGGAGTCTTGGGCATAGATTCGTTTCGTATCGTCTGGCTTACCGTCGTAGTCACCCGGGTGCCTCAGGCCGAGGGCGTGTCCAACTTCATGGGTTATGTGGGGCCGTGCCACATAATTTTGGTTGTAGCGGGTATCCCCGCCTTGGCTGCCCATGAAGCGGCTGTAAGGGAAGGCGCCGTCGGCAACGCTGACGGCGTCGGATATTTTGAAGGTCAACTGCCCTTCCGCCGAGCCGCCGTTTTCAGTGAACGTTAGATTGGCCACGTCGCCCCAGGACTCGATGGAGCGCCGGGCTTCCTGTTTTTGATGTGCGTTGAATCCAATACCCTGCTCGTATTTGAAGTAATAGCTAATCTCGGTTTTATTGTTTTGGTTCAAGTCCTGCCATGTGGTTGTCTTCCGTGTGAGCTGCTCAATGGCCTGTTGCTTATCAAAGGACAGCCTGTTGGCTTTGCCTAGGTGCGGGTCGTCCGCGCGCAGGGTTGCGTCGTACTGGCTGCCATTGGTGTTCCCTGCGCTCGCAGCCGAGCTATCCCATTGACGACCGGCCTGAACAGTTTGTCGGGCGTGCGGGCGCACGAAACGGTGCTGGGTTGAAGGTTGGACAAACGGCCGGGAATCGGAAAGGCGAGAGGAACGCTCGGCCGGTTGGGCAGCAAGCGAATTGAGCGGATAGGAAAGTTTTCCAGGGTGTATTTTCAAAGTAATAACTCTTGCCGGATAGTTGTGTTTTCCCTTCTCGGTGACGCCCGCAGTTTCCATTTGCGTTGGATGAAGTTATCAACGGCGATTTGGATTTCCAATGTTCAGATATGTGTCTAAGTAAGTGTCTGTGCTGATCTTGAAAAGATGTTATGTGCAGTGTGTTTTCATTTCGAAATGTTAACTAGGGTTTTTATGCCAGCGATTGCTGGCTGAACAACAAACAGTATTTTTTTGCGTGGGCTGTATCGGATTTACCCAAGAAAGTTGAGCCTGAATCCTTGCTTCTAAAATGCTGTGTCTGATCGTGTACGTGAACTATTCCTTCACGAGGTTCAGACTTTATCCGGCCTCCTACCCTGATGTGCACAAGCCTGCCGAAGCGGCCCCGCTGCCGAACTGAACAGCGACGTTGTAACGGGCACCGGGCAAGCTGCCGCCGCGCTTCGCGGCGGATGCGGCTCACCCGAATACCCGCCATCACAGGCGCCGCTGTTTGCGGTGCTGCTGGATCAGCTCAGCGCGTGTCGCGGCGCCTCTTGAGGCGTGGCTATTGCCCACTTGGCCGATGATTGAACCGTAGTGCAGCGCGATGATTTCGCCGCTGTCGGCGGATATCAGCGGAGAGCCGGACGTGCCCGGTATTTTGTAGGCGTCATGATAGAAGGTGCTTTGGCGGCCGCTGTCGGTGCTGAGCCCCAACAGGGTGGTGGGCTTGCCGTCGGCGTTCAGGAAAGAAATACCCTGACCTTGTTGGCCGTGGTTGGGCATAAAGATTTTTTGTCCGGCTTGGGCCTGTGGGTTATCGGCCAGTTTGAGCGGCGGGAACTGCTTGGCCAGCGTGCTGATCTGCGCCTGGGGCAAGTCGACCCGCAATTCGGCGTAATCCAGGTGCGCGTCGCTGCTGATCGCGCGGCTGTCCAGCGGCACCTTGCGTTCAACGCGCATGCGGCCGCCTGGATCTTCGGTGTACCCCAGCCACAGTTCCAGCTTGCTGCCTTTGGCGAGTGCGTCATGCACGTGTTTGTTGGTCAATACGCTGGCGCCTGAGTCGATCAGCGAGCCGGTGCCCAACGTCGTGTAGTGAACCCGCTCGTAGCCCCATGAGTCGCGCACCACGGTCACCTCGCGGATGCTGCCCACCGCCTTGGCAGAGGCATACATGGGGGAGTTCTTGAGCGACTCACTGGACCAGTTCTGCAGGGAAAACGGTGCGCGCTGCGGGGCGTTGATTTTGACTGCGGGCCAAGAGACCGTGGGCAATGATGAGGTGGCTGGCGGTGCGGGTGGCAGCAGCCGGTGGGCCGTTGAGCCATTGACGATCACATCGCTGGCCTTGATTGCACGGCTGCTCCTGATGAACAGGTCGGCGTTGCCGTTGCCGTTCAAGTCGATGGCCAGGCTGCTTTCCCGGGTGCTGGGGTTGTAGCCCAATACCGCTTCGCCCGCCCGGCCGCTAAACCGTGCCACAAAGCGCAGACTCTCTACACGCGCCTCATGCAATGCCCCGGATACATCGATTTTGTCCTGCCCACTGCTGAAGTCACTGAGCAGGTCGGAGCGATCCCGGGTCGAGTCGCTGGCCTTGTCGTAGATAAACGTATCGGCCCCGGCCCCGCCGGTCAGCACGTCAGCGCCTGCGCTACCTTTGAGGCGATTGTTCGCAGCGTTACCCGTGAGCAGGTCATCCCCCGAGCCGCCGATCGCATTTTCGATGGTTACGCCATTGGCAATGGAGACGTTGCCTCGCATGCCGCCGACATCAGAAAAGTGTTGGGCCTTGAGGTTGATGCGCTGGTTTTGGTGGAAACCGGAGAAGTCCAGGGTGTCATGACCGCCGCCGTCCCATATGCAGAATACGGGGGCATCCGTTGAAGATCGCAGGCTGAACGCTTGGCGCCCGGCGTTGGCGTTGAAGCCGTAGGTGGTGTCGGTGTTGCGGGTGGTGTAATTGGCGCCATACAGTTTTTGCACGGCGGTGATGTCGTCCATCATTGGGGTGCAGGGGTAGTACGTGCGCTGTTGCTTGGCGAAGTCATGGCCGAGATTGCCTTCCCACCAGTAGCTCATGATGCTGTAGGCCCGGGTGTCTTCGGCATACCCTGCATCGGTGGCGTAGCTGGCACCGGCGCCATTGTAATGACCGGGATGCAGCAGGCCCAGGGTATGCCCGATTTCATGGTTCATGAGCCATTGCTCGAAATGGTCTTGGCTCAGTGCTCTTTCCTTGCCATCGGAAGCGATCCAGACCTGCGTGCCGTCCCTGTAGATGCCTGGGTAGGAGCCTGCTCCGGCAAACCGGAGGTGGGGGTCGTTGCCTAATAACATCTTCCCTTCGGCGTAGGGGGCGTTTTGCCTGAAGGTGACATTGGCCACATCTGACCAGAGCTGCATTGCGCGCCTTGCGTCACTTTTCTGGCCGGCGGTAAATTCATTGGCGCCCTTGGGCGAATTGAACGTTGCGATGGACGGGGTGAAAAACTGGTAGGAAATGTGCGTAGTGCCGTCACGGTTTATGTTCTTCCAGCGGTAGCCCAATCGGGTGATTTGTTCTGCGGCCTGATCGGTATTGTAGGATTTTTTTGGGTTGCTCAGGCTTGTAGGCGTGCTGGCCGCTTGGCTGTTCGGCGCGGCGGCCTGGGCATTCGAAAAAGCAGGCGTGATAGGGGACGGGTTGGTTCTGAGCATGGATTTTTACCTTCTGTCAGTCGTTAACGCTATCGACGAAGTCAGGCACTGCTTCAGGCGCGAACGCTCAAGCAGCGCCTTCACTTGAACGGTTATCGGGGGGTATTAAGGCCGGTAATATCGTGAGGCCTGATCAACCGGGTGCTCTTGACCAAAAAGTCCGTCTGGCCATTTCCGGTCAGGTCAATGGCCACAAAATAGCGCTGGCTGTACGGGTTGAGTCTCACTACGGTGTCGCCCGCGCGCCCTGTGTAGGCGCGCACCAGTCGCAGCTGAGTAAGGGTTGCTTTGCTCAAGCCCGTGAGATCGATCTTGTCTCTGCCACTGACAAAGTCGGTGATCAGGTCGGCGCTGGCCACAGTCGAGTCGCTCGCCTTGTCGTAGACAAAAACGTCAGCGCCGCCGCCGCCTCTAAAGGTGTCAGCGCCGCCACCGCCCGTTAGCCGGTTGTTCGCGTTGTTGCCGATTAACGTGTCGTTATGGGTGCCACCAATGGCATTTTCCAGGGTCACGCCTTTGGCGATGGAGACATTGCCTTTCATTCCGCCAACATCAGAGAACGCTTCGGCGTTCAAGTTGAGGGTTTGCTGCTTGTCAAAGCCGGAACAGTCGAGCGTATCGATGCCGCCGCCGTCCCATATGCAAAAGACTGGCGCGTCGCGTGATGACGTGAGGCTGTAATAGTCGCGATCAGTATTGGAGTTGAAGCCGTAAACGGTGTTGCCGCTACGGGTCTTGTGGTTCGAGCCGTAGAGCGCCTGCACAGCCGCAATGCCATGCAGCATCGGCGCCGTCGGGTAGTGGGTCCATTCACCGTTTTTCGAGAAGTTTTGACCGCTGCGGATCTCGGGGTTGTAACTCATCAGGCTGTAGGCTTGAGTGTCCTGCAGATAATGGCGCGCGGCGGGTTGTTGGCTGTAGTCCCCTGGGTGATCCAGGCCCAGCGTATGACCAATTTCATGTGCCATGACCTGCCGGTCGTAGCGGTCCGTGCTGGGTTGCGCATGCCCTTTATCCAGCCATGCCTCACCACCTTTTTTGACGTCCCGGGGATAGGGCAGGGACGCATAGGACTCGCCGTCACCTGCGTAAAGCCCCAGGGTCAGTCGGCCTTCGGTACTGGCGCTGTTTTCCGAAAAGGTGATACGGGCGACGTCGGCCCAGGCTTGCATGGACATACGCGCCAGTTTCTTTTGATGCTCACTTAATTCACTGGCGCCCTTGGGGACATGGCTGACCGCGTGCGGGTTGTCGGGAGTGAAAAACTCATAGGCAATATCCACTACGCCGTCGCGGTTGCGGTCTTGCCATTTAAACCCTCGTTCATGACTGGTACGCAGCAGTTGCCGGGCAGCTTGATCGGTGGTGTAGGACGCCAATGCGGGGGCCTTTACGACATCAGGGGGTTGATTGGCGTATATGACTGGACGTACCGGGTAAGACGATTGACTAACTGGCAACATCTACTTGAATCCTTTTTATAGGCACCGTGAAGCGTGAACGTTAAGGCTCATGGGTGAATGGGGTTCTTCAGGCGTTAATGTCTTTAACGCAGGGGTTTACCTGGCCCGTGAAAGCGCGCTGGCCCGAGCGTTGGGGCGTTTAGGTAAACCGATGACGTCTTCAGGTTTTATGCGTTGAGTGCTCTTGATCAGAAAGTCTGTTCGGCGATTACCCGTCAAGTCCACGCCCACGAAGTAGCGACCGCTGTACGCGTTAAACTTCACGAGGGTGTCACCAATGCGGCCGGTGTAGCGCTCGACCAGTTGAAGGTGAACGCCGGTGTTGTTTATCAAACCGGTGAGATCAATCTTGTCTTGGCCACTGACAAAATCCTGGAGCAGATCCGCATTGTGATAGGTCGAGTCGCTGGCCTTTTCGTAAGTGTATGTACTCGAACGATGGTGCCTGGGGGGCGTCAATGTGGCGCGACTACTCGGCGTGTCCGCCTGAGTATCAAGGGTTACGGCACCTGCGGACTGAACAATATCCCCTGGTTTGACTTGCCCGTGGGTTCGGATCAACAGGTCGGCTTTGCCGTCGCCCGTCAGGTCGATCGCCACGCTACCTTTGTTGCCGCTGGCGTCATGGATGAGTACCGCATCCCCCGCCTTGCCGGTCATTTCGCTGACAAAGGCCAGGCTGGCGACATTGGCGTGCTTCATGGCCCTGGATACATCGATTTTGTCGGTGCCGCTGATGAAGTCCATGAGCACATCCGGGTTATCCGGCGTGGAGTCACTGGCCCTGTTGTAAACGAAGGTGTCTGCGCCGCCGCCACCCCGCAGCCGGTCACCGCCTGCGCCGCCGGTGAGCCGATTGTCAGCCTCGTTACCGATCAGAGCGTCGTTGCCTGAACCGCCGATGGCATTTTCCAGGGTGACACCCCGGGCGATGGACACGTTGCCCTTGAGCCCGCCGACATCCGAGAACGAGCCGGCCTTGAGGTTGATGGTCTGGTTGGAACCGTAGCCAGAGACGTCCAGAGTGTCGATACCGCCGCCGTCCCATACGCAGAACACCGCATTATCGCGGTTGGAGTTGAGGGTGTAGTAGTCCCGCTGGCTGTTGGAATTGAACCCGTAGGTGGTGTTTTCCTGGCGGATTTGACGATTGACGCCATACAGTTTTTGAATAGCGGAAATGTCATCCATCATCGGCGCCACAGGGGTGTTGCCGCCGTGGGTTTTGCCACTTTTATCCGCCCAGAAATAGCTCATGACGGTGTGGGCTTTCGAATCCTGTGCATGGTTCCACTGGCTTGTGTGCAGGCTGCCATTGTAATTGCCGCCATGTGACAGGCCGAGGGCGTGACCTGTTTCATGCAGCAAGGTTTGACGCGTGACCCGGTTGGGGTTGTACCAGGTCGAGCCTCCATAGGGGTGGTTGCTGGGGTAATAGCCGCTGGCAACCGACTCGGTGTTCGATATGCCAAACGACATTTTCCCCTCTCTGCGAGGCCCGTTTTCTTCGAAGGCGAGATTGGACACGTCGCTCCACGCCTGCATGGCAAGCCGCGCCTGTGCTTTTTGCCGTTCATCGAACTGTCCGAAACCTGTGTTGAACGAGTAGGCAACAGAGGTTCTGCCGTCTCCATTCAGGTCATCCCACTTGGCGCCTTCCCGCGTGAGGTTGTCGCTTGCCTGGCGCGCATCGAAAGAGCGTTTATTCAGGCTGGCCACATAGGGGTCATCGGGCCGCAATGTTGGGTCTTTTCCGTCCCAGTTACGCGTGGTGAGGGGCTCGGATGGCGTGGGGGCGGTGGTAGTGATTGGATTAATGGGTGGGCGTGTAGGTGGCTGAATAACCGGACGTACGAAGGGAGGCTGAATAATCGGATGTATAAAAATACGCACGAACGGATGCTGTAAGAACGGTTGCAGAAACGGACGAAAGATCGAGTAGTTGAACGTCTGCTGAGCAACGGGCTTTAGGATCGGCGGCAAGAAATGTTCAGTCGGGTTCGGCTGTTGGAATAAAGAAGGCCTGAAGTCGAGTCTCATAGGAGTAACCCATGGTTTTTGTTGTGGGATGGATTCCTTTTCTGTTTGGAGAGTACATGTCCGTGTGCTGTAAGTACCTTCGCATCCTATAAATAAATAGCCAACGGGTTATTTGTTTCTCGAATGTATCGGTGGGTCGTTGCAACATGATTTGCAACAGCAGGGTTGTTTGTTTTTAGTTTAAGGCTTGCGTGTGGTGTGCCGATTTTTAACGTGCTATTCGAATAGTTGAAAGTACAGTTTTCAGTCGTGTTTATTTTGTTTCTTTTAGACATACAGGAACACTTACAGTCTGAAGGCTTTTGTTAAAGCCTTTATAAGCATGCGCGGGGGGGCAGGGTGTTCAAGCGTTGTTGTTGCCAGGATTTCCCACCGGCAGGTAAGGGGTTGTGGACTCAACATTGTTAAATGCCTGACCGCTTTTTATACGCGGAGCCGACACGCGGGTTCCGCGAGAAAATATCGATCATTAACCCGAACCTGGCGTACCTCACGTCTGAAGCTATGAACGGACTATTCACTGTTGAGGTTCAGCGCCATGTCACAGGCTCCTTTATTGCTGCGTCCCATCGGCTGCAGCCTTGTCGTTACCGTGTTGGCGACGCTCGTCGGCTGCGGGCTGTCATCGTCTCGAGAGGCCGCCAAGCCTGTCGCCGAAACGCCTCCATCTCCAAGCCCTGAGGGTGCCTTGGCCAAGCGCGCTGCGGCCCCTGTATTGATGGCCTCGCAAAAGGTCATGCACGAGTCGGTGGCGTTGGCCTATCGGGACGCGCCTCGAGAGCAGTACCAGAACCTGCCCGACAACCCGGTCTACAGCGTGGCAAGCAACCCGGTGTCGACCTTCAGTGCAGACGTCGACACCGGCAGTTACGCCAACGTGAGGCGTTTCCTCAACCAAGGCCGCCTGCCGCCTGACGGTGCTGTGCGGCTGGAGGAAATGGTCAACTACTTCCCCTACACCTATGCACTGCCCACCGACGGCTCACCTTTTGGCGTAACCACCGAAGTCGCCGCGACGCCGTGGAACCCGCACACCCGATTGTTGCGCATCGGCATCAAGGCGTCTGATCGCGCGGTGGCGGATCTGGCGCCGGCCAACCTGGTGTTTCTGGTGGATGTCTCCGGCTCCATGGACCGCCGCGAAGGGTTGCCACTGGTGAAAAGCACGCTGAAACTGCTGGTGGATCAGTTGCGTGATCAAGACCGTGTGTCGCTGGTGGTTTATGCCGGTGAATCCCGTGTGGTTCTCGAGCCGACCTCCGGCCGCGAAAAAACCACGATCCGCAACGCAATCGACCAACTTGCCGCAGGCGGCTCGACGGCGGGCGCATCCGGCATCGAACTGGCCTACCAGATGGCCCGCGCAGGTTTTATCGACAAGGGCATCAACCGCATCCTGCTGGCCACCGATGGTGACTTCAATGTGGGCGTCAGCGACTTCGACAGCCTTAAGCAAATGGCCGTCGACCAACGCAAAAGTGGTATATCCCTGACCACTTTGGGCTTCGGTGTGGATAACTACAACGAGCACCTGATGGAGCAATTGGCTGACGCGGGCGATGGCAACTACGCCTACATCGACAACCTGCGTGAAGCGCGCAAGGTGCTGGTGGACCAACTCAGCTCGACCCTGGCGGTGGTGGCGCGGGATGTGAAACTGCAGGTGGAATTCAATCCGTCGCAGGTCAGTGAGTACCGGCTGCTCGGCTACGAAAACCGTGCCTTGAAGCGTGAGGATTTTAACAACGACAAGGTCGACGCCGGTGAGATCGGCGCAGGGCATACGCTGACCGCGTTGTACGAAATTGTGCCGAAGGGCGAGAAGGGTTGGTTGGAGCCCTTGCGTTACGCCACGGCCCCTGCGGTCGAAAACACCTCCGCTGAGCTGGCGATGTTGCGGGTGCGCTACACACCGGCATCGGGCGGTGCCAGCCAATTGATTGAACGGCCCATCGGCAACCAAACCCGCCAGGCCAGCGACGATTTGCGCTTCGCCGCCGCCGTGGCCGCCTTCGCCCAACAGCTCAAGGGGGATGGCCGCTACACTGGCAGCATGCGTTTGCAGGACACCGCCGCACTGGCCCGCTCGGCGCGCGGGGATGACCCGTTCGGGCTGCGCAACGAGTTCGTGCAACTGGTGACATTGGCGCAGAGCCTCAAACACGGATCGTAGGCCCCGCGAAGCACCAAGGTGGGAGCTGGCTTGACCGGCTCCCACCATTGAAAGGTTTTAACGTCTCCAAAGGAGTTCGCCACTTAACATGGTCGTTCCAGATGATTCACCCAGCGACGAATCGCTGCTGGCCCGTTACCGAGCCGGTGACACTGCCGCGTTCGAGGCCTTGTACGCGCGGCATCGCCAAGGCCTGTACCGGTTTCTTGTATCACTGAGCAACAAGGCCGAACTGGCTGAAGAGGTTTACCAGGAAACCTGGCTCAGCCTGATTCGTAGCAGCAGCCAGCCACAGGGGCGGGCGAGTTTTCGCACGTGGCTGTTTCAGATCGCCCGCAACCGCCTGATCGATCACTGGCGCAAGCACGGCATCCACAACCCTTTGCATGACAGCTACGACGAGCAACTGCACGCCCAGGCCGACGACAGCGCCGGCCCTGAGCAGCAATTGAGCCTGAGCCGCGACCAGGCGCGCCTCGACGCAGCAGTGCAAGACTTGCCCGAAGACCAGCGCGAAGTCTTCCTGCTGCGCCTGCACGGCGACCTCGAAGTGCCGCAAATCGCCGCGCTCACCGGCGCCCCGCTGGAAACCGTAAAAAGCCGCCTGCGTTACGCCCAGCAGAAACTGCGCCGCCTGCTGGCCGAGGAGATACCCGCATGACCGACTCCCGACACCCCGATGATGCCGACGACGTGTTGCTGCAACACTTTCGTCAACACACCACCGGCGAACCGCCTGCGTCCCTCGACGCCTTCATCCTCACCGCCGCCCGCCGCGAAGCCCCGGCGCCGCCGCCGCCGAGCCTGTGGCAACGCTGGCTGCACGCCTGCCAACGCCCGCGCTGGCAAATGGCATTTGCCACCGTCGCCGGTGTGGCCCTGATGATCGGCGTAGTGATGCGCTCGCCCGTGCCACACCAGGAAGTGGCCACAACAACGTTATCCGCGCCCCAACCAGAAGCTGCACGCCTGGCGCCGCAAGCCTTCTCGGCACCCGCACCCGCACCTATGGCCCGCATGGCCGCCGCCCCGCCGGTTCAGGCTGAAGTCGCCAGCTCGATGGCCGATGCACCGGCAGTGAAACTGAGCAAACGCGCACCGGTGGCGTTGCCGTCGTTGGAGGAGGGCTTGCAGGAAATTGTGAACCTGCGCCTGGCCGGAGCAACCAAAGCGGCGGATGAGAAGCTGCTGGCGCTGCATGAACGCTTCCCCGAGGAAGACCTGCCGGCACGGTTGGAGGCGTTGCAGAAGCATTAAATCGCCGCCCACAAAAACGCCCCAGGTCTTTCGGCCTGGGGCGTTTTTGTGTGTGTCTGGTGCACCCGGCGTCGTTTGAACTGGAGGCTTTTAGTGCCGGTTTATAAGGGGCTGGCTGGTAGTGTTTCGGTTAGGCATACACATGGGCATACACGGTGCAGCGTACTGCTTCCTCTCACACTCGTTTAGGGCGCTCGATTTAGCCACCATGACGAACGACTGCGGGCGCACCTTGGTAATTCCCGCACTACGTATCCAACGCTGTTTGTGACAAAAGAAATGGGCTGTGAAGATCGCTTCACCGGGGCTCGCAGGATTAAGTGTGCGAACCTCAACGACCCTCGACCCACTTCCCGTAAGCGCTCGTCCCCATCTTCTCAAAATCTGGAAAAAAGCCTGTCTCGACAGCTTGGAAAAAGGCGAGGCAATGACTCCAATCAGAGTTGCTGGGCTCATCCACTACCCAGCAGTCATAACCCAATGACTTCCAGTCAAGGGAAGGGTCCGAGTTGGATACCCGCAGGAGTTCCTCAGCAATGCGTTCTGTCCACGCTATTGCCTCCCCCAACGTAGGGGCCGTGACGTAAACGCCGGTGGATGACTCGCAGTCTTCAATGATGCCTTTTTGAAACAACTCCCAGCGTTCGGGCTCGTGGTAAGTGAAGCCTATTAGGAATTTATTCATGTTGAATCCTTGTGGTTCCATCGCCACTAGCATCGCTATCGTGCTTTCGCGGACCTTAGTAATTGGGTGAACCTGGAAATCGCAAGATGTATGTCATCTTGGGTATCTCCGTCCCACTCCTCAACCGTTTCCAACTCGGCTCGTAACCTGGCAATACGCTGTTCGATCTCTTCAATTTCAGAGGGGCCGCATTGCTTAGCGATTGCTTGCCAATCGTCAGCAGAGATTTTTTCCTGAACAGACAAGCCCGACTTGGCATTTTCTATCAGCTTCTGAAGGTTACTCATCGGTGGTCTCGGGCAGGTTTTGAAAAAAGTCGCTGGGGACCCTGAGGATATCTTGAGGACACGGGGCATGAAACCCGCGGGATCGAGTTAGCGGGAGGCGTTGGAAGTTACTGAAATTTCAATCGTTGAAATTGAAAGGATCTTGAAGAAAAAGGGCCATCGTTACAGCTTCGGTAAAGGTGGCTGTATCTGTTGCTCCAGGCCTGCAAGCGTGGTGTCTGCTAAGGGGCGGCGTTTGATTTCAGTGCGCTTCACTTCCTGTATGCCTCCAGTTATAGGAATCTCAAAGCATAAATGTGGGCATACACGGCGGGAAGTTACAGGGGTAGGCAGGGACGAATAGCCAGAAACAAGAAAGCCCGCACAGGGCGGGCTTCTTGGGGTGTTTCGTAGACTGTCTGAGACAGCCCGAGACTGCTATATGGTGCACCCGGCGGGATTCGAACCCACGACCCCTGCCTTCGGAGGGCAGTACTCTATCCAGCTGAGCTACGGATGCTTGTGCGGGCGACATCATACCCATGTCGCCCTTGGGCGTCCATGCCGGTCTTTGGCCGTTTATAGGTAGGAATTTGCTCAACCGAGGCCCTGCGCCGGGGCCCGGTGGTCAATACGTTGGAACCTGGTTGAATCACGCTGATCAGAAAGATTCGGCAAATGCGCGGTTTTCGTTCTTTTTTTCGAACAGACTATTGCCCTGTACCCCCATTGATCCTAGGATTCGTTTGAGATTTCAAACGCTCTGTCTCCCGCGTGCTATTCACCCATGCTTGCGCGCTGGGGCTGATTTCCCTGACGGCAGCCCACAAGGCGCCTTTCAACAACTCTAATTCGCTCCGCGTGCGCGCGGTGCTGTTTAGGAAAGCCGACATGCAGCTCAAAGATACCCAGTTGTTCCGCCAACAAGCCTTTATCGATGGCGCTTGGGTCGATGCGGACAATGGTCAAACCATCAAGGTCAATAACCCGGCCACGGGCGAAATTCTCGGCACCGTGCCGAAGATGGGCGCTGCTGAAACCCGCCGCGCCATCGAAGCGGCTGATAAGGCCCTGCCGGCCTGGCGTGCACTGACCGCCAAAGACCGCGCCAATAAGCTGCGTCGCTGGTTCGAGCTGATCATCGAGAACCAGGATGACCTGGCTCGCCTTATGACCCTGGAACAAGGTAAGCCGTTGGCCGAAGCCAAAGGCGAAATTGTCTACGCGGCCTCGTTTATCGAGTGGTTTGCCGAAGAAGCCAAGCGCGTCTACGGTGATGTGATTCCCGGCCACCAGCCGGACAAGCGCCTGATCGTGATCAAGCAGCCGATCGGGGTTACCGCCGCCATCACGCCGTGGAACTTCCCGGCCGCGATGATCACCCGCAAAGCCGGCCCGGCCCTGGCCGCCGGTTGCACCATGGTGCTCAAGCCGGCTTCGCAAACCCCGTTTTCGGCGTTTGCCCTGGCTGAACTGGCCCAGCGTGCGGGCATTCCAAAAGGGGTGTTCAGCGTGGTTTCCGGCAGCGCCGGCGATATCGGCAGCGAGCTGACCAGCAACCCGATCGTGCGTAAATTGTCCTTCACCGGCTCGACCGAAATCGGTCGCCAGTTGATGGCCGAATGCGCCAAGGACATCAAGAAAGTCTCCCTGGAGCTGGGCGGCAACGCGCCGTTCATCGTGTTCGACGACGCGGACCTGGATAAGGCCGTCGAAGGCGCGATCATTTCCAAGTACCGCAACAACGGCCAGACCTGCGTCTGCGCCAACCGCCTGTACATCCAGGATTCGGTGTACGACGCGTTCGCAGAAAAACTCAAAGTGGCCGTGGCCAAACTCAAGATCGGCAACGGTCTGGAAGAAGGCACCACCACTGGCCCGCTGATCGACGAAAAAGCCGTGGCCAAGGTTCAGGAGCACATTGCTGATGCTCTGAGCAAAGGCGCCAAGCTGCTGGCCGGTGGCAAGGTCATGGAAGGCAACTTCTTCGAACCGACTATTCTGGTGAATGTGCCCAAAGACGCGGCTGTCGCCAAGGAAGAGACCTTCGGCCCGCTGGCGCCGCTGTTCCGCTTCAAAGACGAAGCTGAAGTGATTGCGATGTCCAACGACACCGAGTTCGGCCTGGCCTCCTACTTCTATGCCCGCGACCTGGGCCGTGTGTTCCGTGTGGCCGAAGCCCTGGAATACGGCATGGTCGGCGTCAATACCGGGTTGATCTCCAACGAAGTGGCGCCGTTCGGCGGCATCAAGGCCTCGGGCCTGGGCCGTGAAGGCTCCAAGTACGGGATCGAGGATTACCTGGAAATCAAATACCTCTGCCTGGGCATCTAAGCCGGGAAGGGATTGCAGTAAACGCAAAGGGCACGAGAGCGCTGACCCTTTGCGTGTTTCAAGACGTTATTCGTAGTGGCCGGGAAAGCTGTGGCAGTCGATCATCGCATGCTGCCGTAGTTGCCTCCCCGCCACGTATTCCTTGGACCCCGCCACCCGATGAGTGGCGAATGAGGACTTTATGAGCAAGACCAACGCATCCCTGATGAAACGCCGCGAAGCCGCTGTACCACGCGGTGTTGGCCAGATTCACCCGATCTTCGCCGAGTCGGCAAAGAACGCCACCGTGACCGACGTTGAAGGTCGCGAGTTCATCGATTTCGCCGGCGGTATCGCCGTGCTGAACACCGGCCACGTGCACCCGAAAATCATCGCCGCCGTGACCGAGCAACTGAACAAGCTGACCCACACGTGCTTCCAGGTATTGGCCTACGAGCCGTACGTGGAGCTGTGCGAAAAAATCAACGCCAAGGTGCCAGGCGACTTCGCCAAGAAAACCCTGCTGGTCACCACCGGTTCTGAAGCCGTTGAAAACGCCGTGAAAATCGCGCGTGCCGCGACCGGCCGTGCCGGCGTGATCGCCTTCACCGGCGCCTACCACGGCCGCACCATGATGACCCTGGGCCTGACCGGCAAAGTCGTGCCTTACTCGGCCGGCATGGGCCTGATGCCAGGCGGTGTGTTCCGTGCGCTGTTCCCTAACGAACTGCACGGCGTCAGTGATGACGACTCCATTGCGAGCATCGAACGCATCTTCAAAAACGATGCCGAGCCGCGTGATATCGCGGCCATCATCATCGAGCCGGTCCAGGGCGAGGGCGGTTTCTACGTCGCGCCGAAATCGTTCATGAAGCGTCTGCGTGAACTGTGTGACAAGCACGGCATCCTGCTGATCGCCGACGAAGTGCAAACCGGTGCCGGCCGTACCGGTACGTTCTTCGCCATGGAACAGATGGGCGTGGCTGCCGACCTGACCACCTTCGCCAAATCCATCGCCGGTGGCTTCCCGCTGGCCGGTGTGTGCGGCAAGGCGGAATACATGGACGCCATCGCCCCAGGTGGCCTGGGCGGCACCTATGCCGGTAGCCCGATCGCTTGCGCTGCTGCTTTGGCGGTGATGGAAGTGTTCGAAGAAGAGCACCTGCTGGACCGTTGCAAGGCGGTCGGCGAGCGCTTGGTGACGGGCCTCAAAGCCATTCAAGCCAAGTACCCGGTGATCGGTGAAGTGCGTGCCCTGGGCGCGATGATTGCGGTCGAGCTGTTCGAAGATGGCGACAGCCACAAGCCGAACGCCGCTGCTGTTGCCGCCGTGGTCGCCAAAGCGCGCGACAAGGGCCTGATCCTGCTGTCCTGCGGCACCTACGGCAACGTGTTGCGCGTGCTGGTCCCGCTGACCTCGCCGGACGAGCAATTGGACAAAGGCTTGGCGATCATCGAAGAGTGCTTCTCCGAGCTGTAAGCGGACACTGACCTGATCGACAGAAAAAACCCGCTTCGGCGGGTTTTTTTGTGCCGAGTGCAGCACATTCAGGCCTTGTTCATTGTACGTAGGCAGCTTGATTGTCTAAGGTGCAGGCATTGCCGATGGAGCGTGCTGGATGACTGCTGTTGATTTACCGGCTGTACCCCGAGTGTTGATTGCCGAGGCGGACCCTTGGTCGCGGGATCTGCTCAAGCAAGTGTTGTTGAATGTGCGCTGCGACGCACGGCTGGACGTGTGTGCCGATGGGCAGCAAGCCGCCACGCTGCTGCAAGAAAAAGCCTATGACCTGATCCTGGCGGATTGGGAGCTGCCGGGCATCGATGGCCTGAGCCTGCTGCGCAACGTGCGCCAGAAGCGCCGCTCGCCCGCGCTGCCGTTCATTTTGCTGAGCAGTCGCAATGACAGTGCCAGCGTACGCGAAGCCTTGCCCCTGGCGCCCACGGCGTACCTGACCAAACCCCTGGACATGGACGGCCTGACCCAGCGGCTGCAAGACCTGCTGCTCAATGAAGGCGAAAGCGTGTATTGCGAAATTCCTCCGTTGGCGCCGGGCATGACCTTGCCGGTGTTCCTGGAGCGCCGACGCGACGCCTGCGACGGCGCACCGTTGTGGGTCGACGTGAAGGCGGCGGTGCAACAGAGCCTGGGGCCGGATGGCCTGGACCTCCAGTGCCTGGAAGATCGGGTACGCATGGACCCGCAAATCACCGCCGTGCTCATCGCCGCGGCCAACAGCGCCGGGCAGCATGGCTCACCGGTACAACACCTGCCGGCCGCGCTGCACTCGCTGGTGCCCGGGCAGAGCATGAACCTGATCCTGGGCCTGACCCTCAAGCACAACGTGGTATTGGGCGATCCGGCACTGGTGGCCTACGCCGAGCGCCACTGGCAGTTGTCCCAGGCCACTGCCGACTATGCCCGCCGCCTCGCGCGTATGCTGGATCTGGACCACGAGCGCTGTTACAGCGCCGGTATCCTGCACCGGCTGGGGGACTTGGCGCTGTTGCGCTGCCTGGAAGATTGGCGCCTGGGCGGTGGTGCGTTGGATGATGAAGTGATTGGCGAGTCGCTGTTCACCTTTGGCGCGGCCTATGGGTCGGCGTTGCGCACGCGTTGGCGCTTGCCGTTGGAGCTGCGTCAGTTGATCGCAGCAACCTATTCACTCGAAGGCGGGGTGTATTCGCGGGAAGCGCTGGTGGTGAACCTGGCGGCGCAAATGGCGCGCCTGACCGAGCATGAAGGGCTCGAAGAACTCGCCAAAGGCAAGACTGCGCGGTTGCTGAAAGTGGGCCTGTCGGAGCTGATGCGGGTGCGTAAAACCTGAGAAAAAAAGACACCGATCCCCGCTTCTGATCAGTGCTAGCCGGCTACCACGCGGTTTTTGCCCTGGCGCTTTGCCTCGTACATGGCGGTATCGGCCCGCGCGAACAGGTTGTCCAGGGTTGAGTCGTCTTCACGCAGGTTGGCCAAGCCCTGGCTGACGGTCACGGTAAACGCCCTGCCTTCACAGCTGAAACTCAATGCCTGGATTTCCTTGCCCAGGCGTTCAGCCACCTGCATCGCCATCTCCGGCGCACACCCCGGCAGCACGGCGGCGAACTCTTCGCCGCCAATACGCCCGAACAGGTCGCCACGGCGCAATACGCCCCGACCGCTCTCGGCGATACGCCGCAACACCTGATCGCCCTCCAGATGGCCGTAGCTGTCGTTGACGTCTTTGAAGTCATCAATGTCCAGCAACAGGAATGCCAGCGGCGCGCCTTGGGCGCAGGCATTGTCGAAGGCTTGATTGGCGCACTCGAAAAAATGCCTGCGGTTGCTGCTCTGGGTCAGCACGTCGGTGGTGGCCAGGCGGTGCAGCTCCAGGGCCATCTGTTTCTTTTCGGTGATGTCCTCGGCCATGCCGACCACGATCGTTGGCGCACCGGGCTCGACCTGCTGGTTGATATAGCATTTGTCGCTCAGCCAACGAATGTGCCCGTCAGCCGTGATGATGCGGTACTCGCGGTCCTCCACGGCACCGTGCTCCAGCACGCGAGCGAGGCTGTGTTCGGCATAGTCGAGGTCTTCAGGGTGGATGCTGTTGCGCCATTCGCGGTAATCGGCCAACAGCAAACCGGCCGACCGACCGAACACCCGCTCGTAGGCAGGGCTCACATACAGCACGCGACGCGTTTGCCAATCAATGGCCCACAGCACGGCATTCACACTGACCAGCAGTGAGCTCAGCAATTGCTCGCGCTCGCTCAACCGTTCGACTTCACCCTGGGCGTGCATCAGCGCCAACAGGGTGGCCGCCGCGGCTGGGCGAGGAGGCTCAGCAGTGGGGGCGTCGGGTAGGTAGGGCTTTTCGTGGACCATCGGTACAACTCTCTCTGGGCGCGCCGCAGGATGGAACAGCGGTCACTACAAGGGTCACCATGATGGCGAAGTGTTCTTTGAGAGAGGGGAATTGCAGTGAAGTTCCGTGATCGTCACGGATTGGCGGTGCCCGGAAAATGGCGCCAGAAAGAGGGTGTGTGGGAGGGCTGGCCCTCCCACAGTGCCGTCAGACCGCTGCAGGGCGCAGCGAATAGGTCTTCAGTTGGTGGGCAAAATCACGCAGGGACTGGATGCCACTGGCTTCGGCCTCGTGCACCCATTCCTTGATCGCCGCCAGCATATCGTGGCCATTGGAACTGGTCTTCAGCCAGATCTGCTGCAACGCCAGGCGTTTTTCGTAGATCACCGTCAATGCATGGCTGTGTTCCAGCATGCTCTGGATACGCACGTGGTGGCGGTCATCCAGCAGGCTGGTTTCACGTGACAGCAGACGCTTGGCACGGTGGAACTGGTGGCGGACCGAATGATCGACCTTCTCCAGCTCCTGCTTGACCAGCGGGCCGATCACCAGCTTGCGGTATTGGGCCATGATCTGGAAACGGTTGTTGAGGATCGCCATGGCGGTGTCCATGTCCAGGTTGCCTTTACCCTCCACGCGGTGCGCGATAGGCGCGACGCGTTGCACCTTGGCCAGGCGCAGGAAGCTGAACACTTTGATCCACGCCCAGCCGAGGTCGAATTCCCACTTCTTGACCGACAGCTTGGCCGAGTTCGGGTAGGTGTGGTGGTTGTTGTGCAGTTCTTCGCCACCGACGATGATGCCCCATGGCACCAGGTTGGTCGCTGCGTCGCGGCATTCGAAGTTGCGATAGCCGATGGCATGCCCCAGGCCGTTGATGACACCGGCTGCCCAGAACGGAATCCACATCATCTGGATCGCCCAGATGGTGATGCCGATGGTGCCGAACAGCAGCAGGTCGATCACGCCCATGATCGCCACGCCCAGCAGCGGGTAGGGCGTGTAAAGTTTGCGCTCGATCCAGTCGTCCGGGCAGTTCTTGCCGTAGATGCGCAGGGTCTCGGGGTTCTCGGCTTCGGCGCGGTACAGCTCGGCGCCTTTGCGCAGCACGGTGGACAAACCCTTGATGACCGGGCTGTGCGGGTCGTCGACGGTTTCACATTTGGCGTGGTGTTTACGGTGGATAGCGGTCCACTCGCGGGTGTTCTGTGCCGTGGTCAGCCACAGCCAGAAGCGGAAGAAGTGTTTCAGGCCGGCATTGAGCTCCAGGGAGCGATGGGCTGAATAGCGGTGCAGATAGACCGTGACCCCAACGATGGTCACATGGGTCATCAACAGAGTGACCGCCACCAGTTGCCAGGCTGACAGGTCAAGAAAACCGTTGTACCACATAGGCTGTATGGCCCTCAGATAAAGAAAAAAACAGCTCACGCATTATCACTAAGCCTACAGAGAAAACCAGCCGCCCTTTCAGATAGGAGTGACTGGATGTTTCTTATTCTATAATCCGCAGCCTTTGTAGGGCGATTTTGTTTTTTTGGTAAGGATTACTGAACCTATGCTGTTTTCATACCGAGGTGCCCTGCGTGTGGGGCTGGTATATCTGCTGGTTTCCATTGTTTGGCTCCAGCTCAGCCAGCAGCTATTGATCAACTTTCTTGATGAGCCGCACGCGTTAGTGCGCTGGCTGCAGGTGCGCGGGTACGTGTGGGTGGCCCTCAGCGCGTTGGTTATTTACCTGATTTGCGTCCGTTTTGTCCGCGCTCATCAAGTTCAGCTACCCCAGCAGGAAAACCGCGAGCGCTTGCGCCAGGCGGCCGCCGTGTTCGATTGCACGCGCGAAGGGGTGCTGGTCACCGACGCCCAAGGGCTGATCGTGCACGTCAACCGGGCGTTCATGGAAATCACCGGCTACCAACAAGAAGACGTCATGGGCGAGCGCCCCAGCCTGTTCAAGTCCGGGCGCCATTCGTCGAATTTTTATCAGCAAATGTTCCAGACCCTGGAGGACAAGGGTGAGTGGAGCGGTGAAATCTGGAACCGGCGTAAAAGCGGTGAGATTTATCCCCAGTGGCAAACCATCCGTGTGATCCACGACGACCAAGGCCAGGTCAGCCATCACGTTGCGGTGTTTTCCGATATCAGCGCCATCAAGGACTCCGAGCACGAACTGGCGCACCTCGCCCATCACGACCCGCTGACCGACCTGCCCAACCGCCTGCTGTTTACCGACCGTGCCGAACAGGCGCTGGCCTCGGCGCAAGTGCACAAGCGTGGCTGTGCGTTGTTGTTGATGGACCTGGACCACTTCAAGATCATCAACGACAGCCTCGGCCATAACGTCGGTGATCAGTTGCTCAAGGCGGTGGGCGAGCGCCTCAAAGGCCTGTTTGGCCCCGGCGTGACGCTGGCGCGCCTGGGTGGGGACGAGTTCGCCGTGCTGGCCGAAAGTTGTCCACAGGTGATTCAGGCTGCCGCGATCGCACAGCGCATGCTCGATGCGATGAAAGACCCCTTCGTGTTCGACGGCAACCAGTTGTTTATCAGCGCCAGCGTCGGCATCAGCCTGTTCCCCAGTGACGCCCTGAGCGCCCAACAGTTGCTGCGCAATGCGGATTCCGCGCTGTTTAAGGCCAAGAGCGTCGGTCGGGAAGGGTATGCGTTGTACACCGAAGAGCTGACCGCCCACGCGCAGAATCGCGTGGAAATCGCCAGCGAACTGCGCCGCGCCCTCGAACAGCAAGAGCTGCGTGTGTATTACCAGCCTGTGCATAACCTGCAAGACAGCCGCCTGCTCGGCGTCGAAGCGCTGGTGCGCTGGCAACACCCGGAGCGCGGCCTGGTGCCGCCGGGGGAATTTATCCCCATCGCCGAGCGCACCGGGCTGATTGCCGATATCGACGCCTGGGTGATGGACCAGGCCTGTCGCCAGATGTGCCAGTGGTTGGCCGAGGGCGCACCGTTGAGCTTTGTTGCGGTGAATGTCTCCAGCCGTCTGTTCGCCCGGCGCGAGCTGTACGAACAAGTCGCCCAAGTGCTGCATGAAACAGGCCTTGATCCGGCGTTTCTGGAGCTGGAGGTCACCGAAAGCGCGGTGATGGATGACCCCGAAGTGGCCCTTGAGCAATTGCATCGCTTGCGTGAGCTGGGCTTGCGCCTGGCCATTGATGACTTCGGCACTGGCTATTCATCGTTGCTGCGCCTCAAGCGCTTGCCGGTGCAGAAGCTCAAGATCGACCAGGGTTTTGTCGCCGGGCTGCCGTGGGACGAAGACGACGCCGCCATCGTGCGCGTGGTGATCGCCCTGGCCAAAAGCATGGGCATGCAGGTGCAGGCCGAAGGCATTGAGCAGGTTGAGCAGGCGCGGTTTCTGTCGGAGCAGGCGTGCGATATGGGGCAAGGTTATTGGTTCGGGCGGCCGATGCCGGCAACTGAAATTGATTGGGAGCGTGCGCCAGCTATCAGGACTTGAAATACAGTCAAAATGTGGGAGCGGGCTTGCTCGCGAAAGCGGTCTGTCAGAAACAGGTGTATTGACTGATTCACCGCATTCGCGAGCAAGCCCGCTCCCACCTTTGGATTTCGGCATGGCTTATTTTCAGTGTCGCACGCGTAAAAAACCTCGCAACCCCACGTCTTGGCAGAAAATTCTTTCTGGTTATATAAACATTCTTAAATAGTATTTTTAAGAATATCCGCGCTTATCTACTATCGCCCTCACGCCGCAAGCAGTGCCGCCACTGCCAGGCACTATTCATTTCAGGAGCGAGACCATGAGCGCATCTCTACGTAGCGTCGACGGCCAGGACGAAGCAGCCATTTTGCGTGAGATCCAGAGCGCCTTGCGCGACCTGCGGTTCGGCGCGGTGGAAATCACTGTGCATAACGCCCAAGTGGTGCAGATCGAACGCAAAGAAAAATTCCGTTTGCAGAACCCGGGTAACAAACCGAGCTAAGCAATAACGGCGATAGACCCGCAATTATAAGAAAAAGCCAACACCTAGAATTTCAGGAGCCTTCTATGTCGTCGATTCGCCGTTACGCCCTCGCCGCACTGGCCAGTGCCGTGTTTGCCGGTTCCGCAGTTGCCAAGGACTACGAGTTGCTTAACGTCTCGTATGACCCTACCCGTGAGCTGTACCAGGATTACAACGCTGAATTCACCAGCTTCTGGAAGAAAGAGCACCCCGGTGACAACGTCAAGATCCAGCAATCCCACGGTGGCTCCGGCAAGCAAGGCCGTGCAGTGATCGACGGCCTGCGCGCCGACGTCGTCACCCTGGCGCTGGCCGGCGACATCGACGAAATCGCCAAGCTGGGCAAGACCCTGCCGGAGAACTGGCAAACCCGCCTGCCGGACGCCAGCACGCCGTACACCTCGACCATCGTGTTCCTGGTGCGCAAGGGCAACCCTAAAGGCATCAAGGACTGGGGCGACCTGATCAAGCAAGACGTTTCGGTGATTACCCCGAACCCGAAAACCTCCGGCGGCGCCCGCTGGAACTTCCTCGCCGCCTGGGCCTATGGCCTCAAAGCCGGCGGCAGCGAAGCCAAGGCGCAGGAATACGTTCAAGCGCTGTTCAAGCATGTGCCGATCCTCGACACCGGCGCTCGCGGCTCGACCATCACCTTCGTCAACAACGGTCAGGGTGACGTGTTGCTGGCCTGGGAAAATGAGGCGTTCCTGGCGTTGAAAGAAGACGGCGGCGCCGACAAGTTCGACATCGTCGTGCCGTCCCTGTCGATCCTCGCTGAGCCGCCGGTGGCAGTGGTCGACAAGAACGCCGAGAAGAAGGGCAATACCGAGATTGCCACTGAATACCTCAAACACCTGTACAGCCCGGCTGGCCAGGAGATTGCGGCGAAGAACTTCTACCGCCCACGCGATGAGAAAGTCGCTGCCAAATACGCCCAGCAGTTCCCGAAACTGGACCTGGTGACTATCGACAAAGACTTCGGCGGCTGGAAAACTGCCCAACCGAAATTCTTCAATGACGGTGGCGTGTTCGACCAGATTTACACGGCGCAGTAAGCCAAAGTACCTGTAGGAGTCCCGCTTCTCTCTGTGAGCTGGCTTGTGTGGGAGCCGGGCTTGCCCGCGATAGCATCACCGCAGTGTGGCTGACACACCGAGGTGGCTGCATCGCGGGCAAGCCCGGCTCCCACATGAACCAGCTCCCACAGAGGAACGCGCTCCTGCAGTGGTTTCTACCTTTAACCAAGGACTCTTATGTCGCGTCGTATTTCCCCCGTCATACCCGGCTTCGGGCTGACGCTGGGCTACACCGTGGTGTACCTCAGCCTGATCGTACTCATCCCCCTGGCGGCGATGTTTGTCCACGCCGCTCAACTCACTTGGGATCAGTTCTGGGCCATCATTTCCGCACCCCGTGTGCTGGCGGCGTTGCAACTGAGCTTCAGCACCGCGTTGTACGCCGCGCTGATCAACGGCGTAATCGGCACGCTGCTGGCCTGGGTGCTGGTGCGCTACACCTTCCCCGGCCGCAAGATCATCGATGCGATGATCGACCTGCCGTTTGCCCTGCCCACTGCCGTGGCCGGTATCGCGCTGACCGCGCTGTACACGCCGACCGGCCTGGTGGGCCAGTTCGCCGCCGACCTCGGCTTCAAGATCGCCTACAGCCCCTTGGGCATCACCCTGGCACTGACCTTCGTCACACTGCCCTTCGTGGTGCGCACGGTGCAGCCGGTGCTGGCCGATATCCCCCGGGAAGTCGAAGAAGCCGCCGCCTGCCTGGGCGCCAAGCCATTGCAGGTGTTCCGCTACATCCTCGTGCCTGCATTGCTGCCCGCCTGGCTGACCGGCTTCGCTTTGGCCTTTGCGCGTGGCGTGGGTGAGTACGGTTCGGTGATCTTCATCGCCGGTAACATGCCGATGAAAACCGAGATCCTGCCGCTGCTGATCATGGTCAAGCTCGACCAATACGACTACCGCGGCGCCACCTCCATTGGCGTGCTGATGCTGGTGGTTTCCTTTGTCCTGCTGCTGCTGATCAACTTGTTGCAGCGGCGCATCGAACGTCCATAAGGAGGCGCGGAACATGTCCCAATCGTCTATTTCCGCCGCGTCTTCGGCCAACGCTGCCCGTCGTGGCAGCGCGGTGTCGCGACGTATTCTGATCAGCCTGGGTTGGCTGGTGTTTGCGCTGTTCCTGCTGCTGCCGTTGTTTATCGTGGTGTCCCAGGGCTTGAAGAATGGCCTCGGCGCATTCTTCACCGCGATCCTTGAACCCGACGCACTGTCGGCGCTGAAGCTCACGGTGATCGCCGTGGTGATCTCGGTGCCGCTCAACGTGGTGTTCGGCGTCAGCGCTGCGTGGTGCGTGAGCAAGTACTCGTTCCGTGGCAAGAGCATCCTGGTCACGCTGATCGACCTGCCGTTTTCGGTGTCGCCGGTGATCGCCGGCCTGGTCTATGTGCTGATGTTCGGCGCCCAGGGCTTCTTCGGCCCGTGGCTGCAGGCGCATGACATCCAGATCGTGTTCGCCTTGCCGGGCATTGTGCTGGCGACCATTTTCGTGACGGTGCCGTTTGTGGCCCGTGAGCTGATCCCGCTGATGCAGGAGCAGGGCACCCAGGAAGAAGAGGCCGCGCGCCTGCTCGGTGCCAATGGCTGGCAGATGTTCTGGCACGTGACCGTGCCGAACATCAAATGGGGCCTGATCTACGGCGTGGTGCTGTGTACCGCACGGGCGATGGGTGAGTTCGGCGCGGTGTCGGTGGTGTCCGGCCACATTCGCGGCGTCACCAACACCCTGCCGCTGCACGTCGAGATCCTCTACAACGAATACAACCATGTCGCCGCGTTTGCCGTCGCGAGCCTGTTGCTGATCCTGGCGCTCTTCATCCTGCTGCTCAAGCAGTGGAGCGAGAACCGTATCAACCGCCTGCGCAAAAGCGCCGGTGAGGAATAAGTCATGTCGATTGAAGTCCGTAATGTCAGCAAGAATTTCAACGCCTTCAAGGCCCTGAACAGCATCAATCTGGACATCCAGAGTGGCGAGCTGGTGGCGTTGCTGGGCCCGTCCGGCTGCGGCAAGACCACCTTGCTGCGCATCATCGCCGGGCTGGAAACCCCGGATGACGGCAGCATTGTGTTCCACGGTGAAGACGTGTCCGGCCACGACGTGCGGGATCGCAACGTCGGGTTTGTGTTCCAGCACTACGCGTTGTTCCGCCACATGACGGTGTTCGACAACGTCGCCTTCGGCCTGCGCATGAAGCCGAAAAACCAGCGCCCGAGCGAAACCCAGATTGCGGCCAAGGTTCACGAACTGCTGAACATGGTGCAGCTCGATTGGTTGTCTGATCGCTACCCGGAGCAACTGTCCGGCGGCCAGCGCCAGCGTATTGCCCTGGCCCGTGCGCTGGCGGTGGAGCCCAAAGTCTTGCTGCTGGACGAACCGTTCGGCGCCCTCGACGCCAAGGTCCGTAAAGAGCTGCGCCGCTGGCTGGCGCGCCTGCACGAAGACATCAACCTGACGTCGGTGTTTGTGACCCACGACCAGGAAGAGGCCATGGAAGTCGCCGACCGTATCGTGGTGATGAACAAGGGCGTGATCGAGCAGATCGGCTCACCGGGCGACGTTTACGAAAACCCGGCCAGCGACTTTGTGTACCACTTCCTCGGCGACTCCAACCGCCTGCACCTGGGCGAGGACAAGCACGTGCTGTTCCGCCCGCACGAAGTGTCGCTGTCGCGCCATGAGCTGGAAGACCACCATGCGGCCGAAGTGCGCGATATTCGCCCGTTGGGTGCAACTACACGGGTGACCTTGAAGGTGGAAGGCCAGAGCGAGCTGATTGAAGCTGAGGTGGTGAAAGACCACGACAGCCTCACCGGCCTGGCCCGTGGCGAGACGCTGTTCTTCAAGCCCAAGGTCTGGCAGAAAGCCTGAGCCCACTGCAAAACCCCTGTGGGAGCGGGCTTGCTCGCGAATGCAGGGTGTCAGTCAACAGATATACCGACTGATACACCGCTTTCGCGAGCAAGCCCGCTCCCACATTTAGACCTTGCTCGGCTTTAGATCACGGCGTTCCACCGGCCCAGACCGCTGCTCAATCTGCTGCTTCAGGTCATCGCGCAACCCCAGCATGAATGCCACCTCTGCCACCACAAACAACGGTCCGACGATCAGCCCCGACACGTCATCCACAAACGCCGGTTTCTTGCCTTCGTAATAGTGGCCGACAAACTGAATCACCCAGCCCACCACAAACATGCCGATGCCGCTGCTGAGCCACACCATCGTGCTCTGCGCCGCCAGCACGTGCCCGGCCCACACCGACAAGCCCATCAGCACCGTCATCAGCACGCCCAGGGGCCATTCCAGGCGCAGGTAAAACCACGCTGAAAACAACGCCAGCATCACCGCAGGCGACAGCCAGAGTGCGCCCACTGCCCATTCCGGGCGTGACAGCAGCACGGCCACCGCCACCACAATCAGCGGGATGCCGATAAAATGGCTGGCGATATTGCGCGGGTCGCGATGGTAGGCGGCATATTGACTGAGATGGTCGACGAGGCTTTTCATTGTTGTTCCTCCTGTAGGATGGTTGATCATGCCCTGTCAGCCTGCGACTGACTGTCAGCTGGGCGACAATCTTCGGAGTTGTCATGCACACAGAGAAATGGCACGCGCAGTTGGCCACGGGCCATTGGTTCAGCCACCTGCCGGGTTCTTTTCAGCATAGCCTGCTGGCCCACGCCCGGCAGCGGCAGCTGGCGGCGGGGCAATACCTGTTCAAACGCGGCGACCCGCCGTGTGGCCTGTACGCAGTGCTCGACGGCACGCTGCGCATCAGCGCCGTGAATGAGCACGGCAAGGAGGCAGTATTGAGCCAGGTCGAACTGCCTTACTGGTTCGGCGAAATCTGCCTGTTCGACGGCCTGCCGCGTACCCACGATGCCTGCGCGGTCGGGCCGTGCACGCTGTTGCAGGTGCCGCAACGCGCGTTGTTGAACATCCTGGATGAAACCCCGCAATACTGGCGCGACCTGGCGTTGCTGATGAGCCAGAAACTGCGCCTGAGTTTCATCGGCCTCGAACACCTCAGCCTGATGCCGGCCTCGGTTCGACTGGCCCACCGTTTATTGATGATTGTTGAGGGTTACGGGGATATCCAACCCTCCAGAAGCAGTGTGCAACTGCCCCAGGAAGACCTGGCGGCGATGTTGAGTCTGTCACGCCAGACCACCAATGCGTTGCTCAAGGACCTGCAAACCCAGGGCATCGTGCGCCTGGGCTATGGCGAGATCGAAATCCTCGATGCCCAGCGACTGCGTGAGGCGGCGCACGCGCCAGGGTGTTAGCCTGCCAACCTGATTAATCGAGGTGTGTTATGCGTGTGCTGTTAGTGGAACATGAATCCGAAGAAGCACAGCGGATGGCCCAGGGCTTGAACGAGGCGAGCTACACCGTGGAAGTCGCGGCCAATGGCATGGCGGCGTTGCGTTTCGTGGAAAGCACCGAGTACGACCTGGTTATCCTGGATGTAATGCTGCCGGGCTTGAATGCCTGGAAGTTGCAGCAGGCGATTCGGTTGAAGGGGCAGACGCCGATGTTGTTCTTGACCACACCAGGCGGGATTGAAGATCGACTGCGTGGCCTGGAATTGCATGAGGATGATTATTTGCTCAAGCCGTTCGATGCCAAGGCGTTGGTGGCGCGGGTCAGGAAATTATTACGCCGTGATCGTGGGCGCTGACTGATCCAGTTAATGGCTTGCCGGGGCTATCGCCATCGCAGGCAAGCCAGCTCCCACAGTTGACTGGGTTCACCCATCAAAATGTGGGAGGGGGCTTGCTCCCGAAGGGGCCCTCACAGTCACCCAAAATCGCCCTACCGCCATCGCAGGCAAGCCAGCTCCCACAGTTGACTGGGTTCACCCATCAAAATGTAGGAGGGGGCTTGCTCCCGAAGAGGCCCTCACAGTCACCCAAAATCGCCCTGCCGCCATCGCAGGCAAGCCAGCTCCGACATTTGACTGGGGTCACCCATCAAAATGTGGGAGGGGGCTTGCTCCCGAAGAGGCCCTCACAGTCACCCAAAATCTCCCCGCCGCCATCGCAGGCAAGCCAGCTCCCACAGTTGACTGGGTTCACCCATCAAAATGTGGGAGGGGGCTTGCTCCCGAAGAGGCCCTCACAGTCACCCAAAATCGCCCTGCCGCCATCGCAGGCAAGCCCGCTCCCACAGTTGACTGGGTTCACCCATCAAAATGTGGGAGGGGGCTTGCTCCCGAAGGGGCCCTCACAGTCACCCAAAATCGCCCTGCCGCCATCGCAGGCAAGCCAGCGTGAACACAGTCAAACTGTGGGAGCCGGGCTTGCCCGCGATGAGGCCCTCACAACCGCTACACATTCCGCTACCGCAACCCATCGCGAAACTGCCCCGGCGTCATTCCCGTCCAGCGCTTGAACGCCCGATTGAAACTGCTGGTGTCGGCGAACCCCAGCAAATGGCTGATCTCGGCCAACGAGCACTGCAAGTCCCGCAGGTGCAGCAGCGCCAGGTTCTCGCGGCACTCATTGAGCAACGCATCAAACCGACAGCCCTCATCCGCCAGATGCCGCTGCAAACTGCGCAGGCTCAGGTGCAGGGCCTGGGCAATCCGCTCGGCACTCGGCTCGCCCTCCGGCAATTGCGCCTCGATGGCTGCGCGGACTTTGCGCTCCCAGGTCAGCGGTTGTAACTGGGCGAGGGTGCGTTTGAGCACGGTTTCATTGTGTTCGGCCAGTTCGGGGTTGGCGTCATCCAGATGGCTGTCGAAGTCTCGCGCGGCAAATTCCAGGCGGTCCTCCTGCGCGCCAAAAAACACCGGCGCGCGGAATACCGTGTGCCACGGCTTGGAATCCGCTGGCTCCGGCCGTCGCAGGTGCACCGCCAGCGGCGCGTATTCGCGGCCCAGTCGATTACGGCAGGTGCGCACATAAATCGCCGCAAACGCATCAATCGCTTCCAGTGCCGGCGCCGGGCTGCCCGGTGGTTGCAGCAGGCGAAAGTGGTAGCGCTCGCCCTCTCGGCTAAGCTCCAGCGTCAGCGCATCACTGACCACCTGGTGATAACGCACGATGCGCTCGAACACCTCGCGCAAGCTGCCGCTGGCCACCAACGCATAACCCAGCGCATGAAAGGTCGTGGGGCTGACAAACCGCGACACCCGTAACCCGATTGCCGGATCGCCGCTGGCCTGCACCGCCAGCTCCCATAAGCGCGTGGTTGCCGACAGCGGATAACGCGCGTTGGGGTCGTCCATCTGCTGTGGGTCGAGCCCGGCCTGGGCGCACAGCGCGGCGCTGTCGAGGTCCAGGGCATCGAGCTGTTTGCGCAGGGCGCGGGTCCAGCTGGCGAGGGAAGTGGGTTCGGTCATGGCGATTGGCGCTTGCGGTCAACAGGTTGGCGTGTGGGGCTGATGCCCTGGCGGACCGCTTGGGCCAGGATGCATCTATCAATAAACCAGAGGATGGGAGCATGGACGGTACTTCTGCAAGTCCCCAACAGATGAACGCACAACAGCGTTCTGCGCATATCCGCGAAGTGGTGCTCGCCGAAGGCGCCAGACTGCGCCAGCAGCACCCCTGGCTGCGGCACCAGGACGCGCTGGGCGCCGGTATCCTGGCCTTCGCCTTGCTCGGCATGCTCGGCTCGGCAGCGCTCTACATCAGCGGTCATATGGCCTGGTGGGTGTGCCTGCTGCTCAATGCCTTCCTCGCCTCGCTGACCCACGAGCTGGAGCACGACCTGATCCACAGCATGTACTTTCGCAAGCAACGCCTGCCCCACAACCTGATGATGGGCCTGGTCTGGCTGGCGCGCCCGAGCACCATCAACCCGTGGATACGCCGCCACCTGCACCTTAACCACCACAAGGTATCCGGGACCGAAACCGATATGGAGGAGCGCGCCATCACCAATGGTGAACCGTGGGGCGTTGCGCGGCTGCTGATGGTGGGGGATAACGTGATGTCGGCGTTTATCCGCATGCTGCGGGCGAAAACCTGGGGCCACAAACTCAAGATCCTCAAGCGCTCGCTGCTGGTGTACGCGCCATTGGCTCTGCTGCATTGGGGCGCGTGGTATGTGTTCCTCGGTTTCCATGCCGCCAATGGCATTGCCAGCCTGCTGGGCGTGCCGATTGCCTGGTCAGCCAACACCTTGCAGGTCATGCAGGTTATCGACATCGCCGCCGTGGTCATCATCGGCCCCAACGTGCTGCGCACCTTTTGCCTGCACTTTGTCAGCTCCAACATGCATTACTACGGCGATGTGGAGCTGGGCAATGTGATCCAGCAGACCCAAGTGCTCAACCCCTGGTGGATGTGGCCGCTGCAGGCGTTTTGCTTCAACTTCGGCAGCACCCACGGCATCCATCATTTTGTCGTGAAGGAACCGTTTTACATCCGCCAGATGACGGCCAAAGTGGCGCACAAAGTCATGGCCGACATGGGCGTGCGCTTCAATGATTTTGGCACGTTTTCGCGGGCCAATCGGCTCGGCTTTCCACCGCCAGCAGGGCTTCGATCAGCACCTTCGCCGCAGGCGATAAACGCACCCCAGCGCGGCTGATCACGCCGCAGCGGTGGTTCAAGCTCTCCAGGGTGTGAGGCAGGTTGCGCCAGTGCAGCAGCGTCAGCTCACCGTGGGTGAACGCGTCGGCGAAGGCCTCTTCTGGCCCCAGGCCGATGGCGTCTGACTGCTGCACGAGGGTGGCCAGAGAGGAAAACTGCTCCAGCTCGACAGCGGGCGCAAAGTCGATGCGCCCGCTGAGGTTGGCCAGTACCTTGCGAATGCCGGGCGCCATCAAGGGCGCGGCCAACGGGTAATCGAACAGGTCATTGGTGGAGAGGCTGTCCTTGGCCAGCAGCGGGTGCCCGGTGCGGCAGAAAAACGCCATGCGCCGCGGGGTCAGGGCCTGGGTCTGAAAGTTCGGATCGGCTTCAAAGTGACGCACATCGGCGATAAAGAATTCGATCTCTTCCCGGCTCAGGCTGCGCCCCAGTTTTTCCCAGTTATCCACCTGCAGGGCGGCGCGTACCTTGGGGTAGGTCGTGATAAAACGGGCGATGGTCACGGGCACCAGGTTGACCGCCGCCACTGCATCGCTGCCAAACCGAACCTCGCCCGCGTCGAGCTTGGTCATGCGCGTGACTTCATGGCTCAGCAGCGCCGCACCTTGCACCAGGCCCAAAGCGTGCTGCAGCACCACCTGGCCTTCGGGCGTCGGGCGCAGGTCTTTGTTGGCGCGATCCACCAATACACAGCCGAACTCCTGCTCCAGGCCCTGGATGCTGCGGCTGAAGGCCGGCTGGGTAATCCCCATGGCGTCGGCGGCGCGCACGAAACTGCGGTACTTGTTGAGCGCAATGAAGTAGCGCAGTTGGCGGAGATCCATGGCGGCCCGACGTGCGAAAGAAGAACCGCGATTTTAAGGCGCTTGCTTATTCCGTCAACGAAGCGATTTTGTTTTATCTAGACCTTAAATGCATATCTATAGAGCAGGCACCGTGCGATAGGTCGCGGGACTGAACACCCGCGTCACCAGCAGCATCGCCACTACGGTGACTGTCAGCACCACCCAGGCGCTGACAAAGTTGCCGGTCAGTTCGCGCAGCCAGCCGGTCAGCCACGGCGAAATCGCGTTGATCAAAAAGCCTACGCCTTGCACGAAAGCCGCCAGTTGCCCGGCTTGGCGCGGGTCGCGGTGGTGGTCGAGGGTCAGCAGCAGGCTCAGGGCAAAACATGCGCCCAGGCCGAAGCCGCACAAGGCCACCCACAGGTGGGGATATTCCTGCGGCGCGATGATCAGGCCGAGGTAGCCGAGGGTTTGCGCCAGCAGGCTGATGCCCAGCAACGGTCGACGGTCGATACCGCGTTGTGCCAACACCGGCATCAGCAGCGCGGCGATCACCTGGAAGATGGTCATGAAGGCCAGCAACGAACCACTTGGCAATACGCCCCAGCCCAATTGCTGATAGTACGCCGGCAGCCACGCCACCATGCTCATATAGCCGCAATTGACCAAGCCGAAGTACAGCGCCAACAGCCAGGCCCGCCGGTTGCGCAGGCCCGTGAACGCGGGCACTGGCTGCGGGTTTCTCGCCGCGCCCAACGGCAACCAGGCCCATAGCAATAACGCCCCGAGCGCCGGCAACAGCCACACACCCAACCCGGCCTGCCATTGCTCGAAATGCGTGGCCACTACCGGGCTCAGCAGCGCCGCCAACCCGCCACCGGCCATCAGCGAAGCGGAGTACACGCCCATCGCCACTGGCACGCGGTGATGAAATTCGCGCTTGATCATCGCCGGCACCAACGCCTGGATCAGCGCCACACCGGCGCCACCGAGCAATGCCGTGACCAGCAGCGCCGACGCCTGGCCCAGCAGCCAACGCGCCAGGCACGCGAGCAGAATCATCATCAAGCCCAGGGCAATGCCACGCCGTTCGCCGAGCCGTGCCTCCACGCGCACGCCGACCAGCGCCACCAGGCCCATGCACACCACCGGCAGGCTGGTGAGCAGCGCACTGCTCTGGAAACTCAGGCCAGTGGCCTGGCGGATCTCGCCGAGCAACGGGCTGATGGAACTGAGGATCGGCCGCAGGTTGAGGCCGAGCACCACCAGCAGGCCCCAGCCGGCGAAGGATTTATTCAGGGTCATGCAGGGTTTTCCATCGGTGATACAGCGCGGTCATGGCGGCGTCGGGCAGGTGTTGGATCGGCAGGCGCTGTTCGCTCAGTGGCAGGCCGACCTGCTGCCCAATCACCGCCGTCGACAGGCCGAACGGTTCGGCCATTGCGTTGCTGGCGGCAAACACCACGCGCGCTACGCCGCACAGGTACATGGCGCTCAAGCACATCGGGCAGGGTTGGCCACTGGCGTATATCACGCAGCCTTCCAGGCGCGCGCCTACGCGTTGGCTGGCCGCGCGAATCGCCAGCAGCTCGGCGTGGGCGGTGGGGTCCTGGGTCAGGTGGATCTCATTGACGGCTTCGACCAGCACCTCGCCATTGAGCGTCAGCACGGCGCCGAACGGTCGACCACCTTGGGCCACATTGGCGCTGGCCAGGGCTACGGCGCGTTGCAGGTGCTGATGATCGTCGGTCATTGCGGTCCCTCTGGGCAGAATGGAAGGTGAAGTATGGTCAGCGGCCGGGGTATTCTGAAATTAAATATAACCATGCCAACCAGTGGCAAATGGAATGGTGACGCGCCATGTTCGACCCCGTGTTGTTACGCAGTTTTGTTGCCGTGGTGGACTGCGGCAACTTCACCCGCGCTGCCGAGCGCCTGCACTTGACCCAATCCACCGTGAGCCAGCAGATCCGCCGCCTGGAAGATGGCGTGGCGTGCCAGTTGCTGGACCGCGACCAGCGCCGCGTGGTGGCCACTGCTGAGGGCGAGCGCTTGCTGGCCTATGCGCGGCGCATTCTGGCACTGCATGAAGAAGCCGCTGACGTGTTGATCAGCCAGCAAAGCGACGGCGTGTTGCGCCTCGGGGTGCCGGAGGACTTTGCCGCCGAACGCCTGATGCCGTTGCTGTCAGCGTTCGTGGTGGCCTACCCGCGCGTGCGTCTGGAGGTGACCAGTGGCCTGGGCCCGGAGTTGCAACGGCAGTACCGCGCGGGCGAATTCGACGTGTTGCTGGTCAAGCAGATGGGTGACAGCGATGACTGCCTGGCCTCATGGCCGGAACCGTTGTGCTGGGTCGACAGCCGCAGCACGCCGTCCCTGGGGCGCGACCCGCTGCCGCTGGTGGCGTTTCCGGTGGGCGGTTTGTACCGCAATGAAATGCTCCACCACCTGGAAGTCGGCGGCTGGCGTTGGCGCATCGGTTATTCCAGCGCCAGCCTGGCCAGCGTGTGTTCGGCAGTGGCGGCGGGGTTGGGGATCAGCTTGTTGCCGCGAAGGGTGGTGCAGGCCGGGCATGTGGTACTCGGCGAGCACAGTGGTTTGCCCAGGGTGCAGGGCGTGCGGCTGGCGTTATATGGCCGCAGTGGGTTGGGCGCGGCCGGGCAAACGTTGCAAAGCCAATTGCTCGACTTATGCGCAAACAGCCCAGCGTAAAACGGTCGACGGCTTTTTATTGGCAAGCCCGCGCGCCACACGCGATGCCTTTCAGGAATATTTTTTATGCCCTTAAGGCATTCAAAAATGGCGCCTTCGCCACAGGCCAGGCGGGCCGTGGCTTGGGTGTTTCAGGACGGTTCATTTATTCAATTTAGATCTATCTATAACTTTAAAGATTACTTTAAGAGATAAGCGTCTGCCCCCGATGATTCAGCCCTCGACGGCCGCTTTGGCAGGCCTGTCGGTTTTTGGGTGTGAAAACCGTAGGGAGTGAATCAATGGGCAATGTCCAGACCGCCGCCAGTGTCCCCGAGGCGCAGTGGCGCCAGGCACCGGGTGGTGAGTTGGTCGACCTTGGCCGGCCGCACCGCGCGCCCTTGGGGCAGCTGCGTTTGCAGAAAACCCCGAAGCGTTTTGCGAGTCGTCGCGAAGGGGTTCTGCTCGGGTTGCTGGTGGTGGCCCTGCACGGTGCGCTGATCTATTGGCTGAGCCAGAAGCCCACTCCGGTGCTGCCAATCGTGCCGCCGGAAATCCCACCGATGACCATCGAATTTTCCCAGCAGGCGCCGCCGCTGGTTGAACCGCCACCGCCTGTGCCGCCACCGCCGCCGCCTGTAGTCGAGCCTCCGCCGCCGGTAGTCGATGAGTTGGCCGCCAAACCAGCGCCGCCGAAACCTGTTCCAAAACCCAAGCCGAAGCCGAAGCCGGTGCCGAAACCTGAACCCAAACCTGTGCCAAAAGCGGTCGAGCAACCGCCTGCGCCTCCAGCGCCAGCAGCGCCACCGGCACCTTCACCTGCGCCGGTGACACCTGCTTCGGCCAACGCCGCGTACTTGAAGAACCCGGCGCCGGAGTACCCGTCGCTGGCCCAGCGCCGTGGTTGGGAAGGCACCGTGCTGCTGCGCGTGCATGTGTTGGCCAGCGGCAAGCCGGGTGAGGTCCAGGTCCAGAAAAGCAGCGGTCGCCAGCAACTTGACGACGCTGCACTGGCCGCCGTGAAACGTTGGAGTTTCGTGCCGGCCAAGCAGGGCGATGTGGCCCAGGACGGCTGGGTCAGTGTGCCGATCGATTTCAAGATTCACTAACTATTCGGCAGCGGTGTGTTGGACACGCCGCGACCTGCACAGAGGGAAAACATCATGGCATTAGCATCTCCACTTGAATCCATTGAAAGCGCGGTGATCTGGCTGCTGGTGGCCTTTTCGGTTGCCACCTGGGGCCTGGCGTTATTGAAGGGCGTGCAGTTCGGGCGCCTCAAGGCCCAAGATCGAAAATTCCACAATCAGTTCTGGGCGGCGTCGAGCCTCGACTCGGCTGCCGAGCTGGCCGAAACCCAACCCGGCGCTGCGGCCCGTGTGGCCCAGGCCGGTTATGCCGCGATCCAGGTCGGCGATGCGCCGCACGCGGCTGACTTGAGCCAGGCCATCAACCATCAGGACCGTCTCGAACGAGCGCTGCGCCAGCAGATCGTGCGTGAGCGTCGCTCGCTCGAAACCGGCCTGGCCGTGGTCGCCAGTATCGGCAGCACCTCGCCGTTTATCGGCCTGTTCGGCACCGTGTGGGGGATCATGGAGGCGCTGAAGGGGATCAGCGCCGCCGGTTCCGCCAGCCTGGAAACCGTGGCCGGCCCGATTGGTGCGGCGTTGGTTGCCACCGGTGTCGGTATCGCCGTCGCCGTGCCGGCCGTGTTGGTCTACAACTACTTCCTGCGCCGCTTGAAGCTGACAGCGGCCGACCTCGATGACTTTGCCCACGATTTTTACAGCCTGGCGCAGAAGCATTCTTTCCGCGTGCTGTTGCACCCTGCGCTGACGAAAAGCGCGGCGGGTAACCCGCAAAAAGTGAAGGAGGCGTCCTGAGATGGCCTTCTCAACCCAAGACAGTGATGAGGTGCTGAGCGAGATCAACGTCACGCCGCTGGTGGACGTGATGCTCGTGCTGCTGGTGGTGTTTATCGTCACCGCGCCGCTGCTGACCAATGCGATTCCGATCAACCTGCCCAAGACCCAGGCCGTGGCCCCGGTGGAGCAGAAAGACCCGCTGGTGGTGAGCATCGACGGCGCCGGCAAACTGTTTATCAACAAGGACGCAATCCAGCCGGACCTGCTCGAATTCAACCTGCAGGCGGCCAAGGCCAAGGACCCCGATGTGCGGGTGCAACTGCAGGCGGACGATGGCGTGAACTACGGCGAAGTGGCGCGAGCCATGGCGTCTATCGAACGCGCGGGCATTACCAAGCTGTCGGTGATTACCGCTCGTTAGTGTTAAAAGCCTCGACAATTTTTTGGGCCGTTTCCTTGGCAGGGTGCGGCCTTTTTTTTGCCTGGTATTTACCTGATTTCCCCTGTGCAACCCGATCCATGTGGGAGCTGGCTTGCCTGCACCCACATTTTTAAGTATCCGTGTGATTGATATTTTGGTTATTAATAAATAGCTTCTTATTCCTTAACGAATATAACCCGCGTCCCTATACTGACCAGCAACGTTAAACGCTGCAGGAGGGCACACCCATGCAGAGCGAGTCGATTCGTTATCTGATCGTGCCGGGCTGGCAAGGATCGCCAGAAGAACATTGGCAAAGCCATTGGCAAAACAGCCTGCCCAACAGTGCGCGCGTGGAGCAGGCCGATTGGTTGACGCCGCGTCGCGAAGACTGGGTGGCCGCGCTGGCTGAAGCGATCGCTGCCGACAGCACGCCGGTGATTCTCATCGCCCACAGCTTGGGTTGCATCACCGTCGCCCACTGGGCGGCCACTGCGCCGGTGCATTTCCTGCGGCAGGTACGCGGTGCCTTGCTGGTGGCCCCGGCCGATGTCGAACGTCCGGCCTGTTCGCCGGCGCTACGCAACTTCGCGCCGATCCCGACCGACCTGCTGCCATTTCCCAGCCAGGTGGTCAGTTCCGATAACGACAGCGCCGTCAGTGCCCCAAGGGCGTTGGAGCTGGCCCGTCACTGGGGCGCCGAAGCCGGCATTTTGTCGGGTGCCGGGCATATCAATGTGAAGTCCGGCCACCAGCGTTGGGAGCAGGGGTTCGCCTATCTATATCGTCTCCAGAGCCGCCTCGAGCATCACGCCCGGCGCACTGCCTGAACATTTTCAACGCCCCGTCCCTGAGTGGATTTGGGGCGGGAGCCTGCCATGAGTCATGAAACCTTCGGCCAGCCACTGCTGACCTTCCCCGACGCCGAAAAGAGCCCGCTGAGCATTCGCGCCAAGGCGCTGGTGTTTGTCGACCCGCGTTCACGGCAACTGCGTGAAGCGCTCGAAAGCCTCGCGCCGCGTGCCTTGCCCGTGTTGATTCGCGGCGAGACCGGTAGCGGTAAAGAGCTGCTGGCGCGGCATATCCACCGTGGCAGCGACCGCGCCGGGCTGTTTGTGTCGGTCAACTGCGGCGCGATCAGCCCCACCTACGCCGACGCCGAATTGTTTGGCTACGCCGCAGGCAGCCACAGCGGCGCGGCCAGCAGTCGGGCCGGGTGGTTCGGCTCGGCCAACGGCGGCACCTTGTACCTGGACGAAATTGGTGACTTGCCGCTGCCGATCCAGGTGAAATTGCTCGCGGCCTTGGAAAATCACGAAGTCACTCGCGTTGGCGCGCATCAGCCCAGCCCGGTGGATGTGCGGCTGGTCGCAGCCACCAGCATCGACCTGGCCCAAGCTGTGGCGGCGGGCAAGTTTCATGAACGCCTGTTCCATTACTTGAGCGAAGGCCAGTTGGACCTGCCGGCTTTGCGTGAACGGGTCGGCGACATCCTGTCCCTGGCCGAATACTTCCTCGGCATCTACAGCCAGCGCCTGGACCTGCCGGTGCCGCTGATCAGTGACGCCGCCCAGCGCGTGCTGGAACACCACAGTTGGCCGGGCAATACCCGCGAGCTGGAAAACGTCATTCACTTCGCGCTATTGGTGAGCAGTGGTGATGAAATTTTGCCCGAGCATTTAAACCTGCCGGCGGCGGGCTCACCCCTTGAGCAACTGCAACGGATTTTCGCCAACGCCAGCCCCGCCGAGCAGCAAACCTTGCTCAAATTCCTACATGAACAAAATGGAATATCAACGTGAATAAAAGATATTGTTCGGGAATAAAAAATCTAGGTATTGTCCACCCCACGCCGCGATAGCACTTCGCTGGCACACCACAAAAAAACGGTCGTCAGAGACGCCCCGGAATTTCGATAAGGACACTGCATGAAAAAGGTTCTGTTGTTTACCGCACTGGCGGCTGCCCTGACTGCAAGCTTCGCCCAGGCCAACGAGAAACTGGTCGTTGCGGCCACCCCGATCCCGCACGCCGAGATCCTTGAGCTGGTCAAGCCGACCCTGGCCAAAGAAGGCGTGGACCTGGAAATCAAGGTGTTCACCGACTATGTGCAGCCCAACACACAGGTTGCCGAGAAGCGCCTGGACGCCAACTACTTCCAGACCCTGCCGTACCTGGAAAACTTCAACAAGGGCAAGGGCACCAACCTGGTCACTGTGATCGGTGTGCACGTTGAACCGATCGGCGGCTACTCGAAGAAGATCAAGAATATTTCCGAGCTTAAAGACGGCGCTACCGTGGCCATCCCGAACGAAGGCTCCAACAGTGGCCGCGCCCTGCTGCTGCTGCAAAAGAACGGTTTGATTACGCTGAAAGACCCGAGCAATGCGCTGTCCACGCCGAAAGACATCGCTTCCAACCCAAAACACCTGAAGTTCAAAGAGCTGGAATCGGCCTTGCTGCCTCGCGTGCTGGACCAGGTTGACCTGGACGTGATCAACACCAACTACGCCCTGGAAGCGGGCTTGAACCCGGCGAAAGACGCGCTGATCATCGAAGATGCCAAGTCGCCTTATGTGAACTTCCTGGTCGCTCGCCCGGACAACAAGGACAGCGACGCTGTGCAGAAACTGGCCAAGGCGCTGACCAGCCCGGAAGTCAAAGCCTTCATCGAGAAGAAGTACAACGGCGCGGTAGTGCCTGCGTTCTGATGTAAACAAAACCTCCTTCAAGGTTTGAACGCCGACGGCTTCTACAGCGTCGGCGTTTTTTTATTGACCTGGAAATACGATCAAACACGGTGGGAGCGGGCTTGCCTGCGATAGCGGTCTGTCAGTTACAGATGCGCTGTCTGATACACCGCATTCGCGAGCAAGCCCGCGCCCACATTGAGTGATGGTGTGTCAGCCAGGTTGGCTATTGATCGCCCTGCGCAGCGCCACCAACCACTTCACCAGTTCCTGCGGATCCAGCGGTTTCGCTTGGTTCATTGCTCATTCCCTCGAAAAAAACAGCTGTCCTGCGACCCCAAGACCATAGCCGTCACCGGCCAAACCCGCGAATCCGGCGGTTATCTTTTTGGGTGATATCAATATGCTATTTAGGTATTTAAATTTTGCTTTTTATACCTTTAAAGTTCGCGCTACCCGACGTTACCCACGCCGGAACGGACTGCGCTCGCTGCATTACCCTTGCGGCGTCATGGACTCACGATGACCTTCGATTTCGCTTTTATCCTCAGCACCCTGCCGGCGTTTCTCAGTGCCGTGGGGGTGACGCTGCAAGTGGGATTGATTGCCATTGCCAGCTCCTTGCTGGTGGCGCTGATCAATGCGGCGCTGCTGGTGTTTCGCACGCCCTACCTGTCGCGCCTGGTGGCGCTGTATGTGGAGTTGGCGCGTAACACGCCGCTGCTGATCCAACTGTTCTTCGTGTACTTCGCCTTGCCGGCCCTGGGTTTCAATATTTCCGGGTTCTGGGCGGCCATCATCACCATGACGTTCCTGGGCGGCGCGTACCTCACCGAAGTGCTGCGCGCCGGTGTCGAAGCGGTGCCGCTGGCGCAGATCGAGTCGGGCAAATCCATCGGCCTGTCCGACTGGCAGTTGCTGCGCCATGTGATCCTGCCCCAGGCCGGCATTCTCAGCCTGCCGGCGCTGTTCGCCAATTTCATCTTCCTGCTCAAGGAGACCACCGTGGTCTCGGCTGTGGCCGTGCCGGAAATTCTCTACACCACCAAGAGTTACATCGCGCTCTACTACAAAACCTACGAGATGCTCGCCGTGCTGACGCTGATTTGCGTTCTGTTGTTCTTGCCGCTGTCGCTGCTGCTCAGCCGCCTGGAAAGGAGGCTCCAGCATGGCCAGTTCGGGTCTTGAGTTGCTGTGGGTGTCGTTGCCGCAACTGGGCAAGGGCGCTGCGCAAACCCTGTCGATTTCGTTTTTGAGCATTGCCTTCAGCACCGTCGGCGGCGTGCTGTATGGCGTGTTGCGCACGCTGAACAACCGGCTGATCAACCTTGTGCTGCGTGTTTATCTGGAGCTGTTCCGGGCGATTCCGGTGCTGGTGTGGTTGTACCTGTTGTTTTTCGGCCTGCCGATTTTCTTTGGCCTGAGCATCCCGAGCTTTTGGTGCGCGGTGCTGGTGCTGTCGCTATGGGGCGCCAGCGAGGTGGGCGAAGTGGTCCGCGGCGCGTTGCATTCGCTGCCGCGTGGCCAGCGTGAAGCCGGCTTGTCGATTGGGTTGTCCGACCCGCAGCTCTACGGCTACGTGTTGCTGCCCCAAGCCCTCAAGCGTATGACGCCGCCGACCATCAACGTCTACACGCGGATCATCAAGACCAGCTCCCTGGCCGTGCTGATCGGTGTGGTCGATGTGATCAAGGTCGGTCAGCAAATCATCGAGCGCACCTATGAGTCGGTACTGATCTACGGCGTGCTGTTCCTGTTTTTCTTCTTTATCTGCTACCCGTTGTCGGCTGCCTCCAAGCGGCTGGAACGGCGCTGGGCCCAAGCATGAGCGCATTGATCGAGTTCCAGGGTTTCAACAAATTCTTCGGCGAACAGCAGGTGCTCAAGGGCATCGACTTGCGGGTCCAAAGCGGCGAAGTGGTGGTGATCCTCGGCCCCAGCGGCTGCGGCAAAAGCACGTTGTTGCGCTGCCTTAACGGCCTTGAAGTGGCGCACAGCGGCAGCCTGCGCTTTGCCGGCAAGGAGCTGTTGGACCCACACACCGACTGGCGCCAGGTGCGCCAGGACGTGGGCATGGTGTTCCAAAGCTACCATTTGTTTCCGCACATGAGCGTGCTCGACAACATCCTGCTCGGCCCGTTGAAAGTGCAAAAACGCGCGCCGCGCGAAGCCCGCGAGCAGGCAGAAAAACTGCTGGCACGCGTGGGCCTGGCCGACAAGCGCGATGCCTACCCGCGTCAGCTTTCCGGTGGCCAGCAGCAACGCATCGCCATCGTCCGCTCGTTGTGCATGAACCCCCAGGTCATGCTGTTTGACGAAGTCACCGCCGCCCTCGACCCGGAGATGGTCAAGGAAGTGCTGGAGGTGATCCAGGGCCTGGCCCGCGATGGCATGACCCTGCTGATCGTGACCCACGAAATGGCCTTCGCCCGCGCCGTCGCCGACCGCGTGGTGTTTATGGAGGCCGGTCGCATCCTCGAACAACACACCCCTGAAGAATTCTTTACGAACCCGCAAACCGCACGCGCGCAGCAGTTTCTGGAGAAGTTCTCCTTTGTTTCAACACTGCCCAAAAAGACCAAGGAACTGGAGCTGATATGAAAACTGCCAAGTTATTACTGCCACTGCTCGCCGTCGCATTGTTGGCCGGCTGCGATAAGAAGGCTGAAGCGCCCGCGAAACCTGCCGCCGCGGTGAGCTACATCGACAAGATCAAGGCGCGCGACAAGTTGATCGTCGGCGTATTCACCGACAAGCCGCCGTTCGGCTTTGTGAACGAAGCCGGTCGCTACGTCGGCTTCGATACCGACATCGGCCGCCAATTCGCCAAGGACCTGCTGGGCGATGAAAACAAAGTCGAATTCGTCGCCGTCGAGCCGGCCAGCCGTATACCGTTTCTGCAAAGTGACAAAGTCGACCTGATCCTCGCCAACATGACCGTGACCCCGGAGCGCAAGGAAGCGGTGGACTTTACCAACCCCAACCTGAAAGTCGCGGTACAGGCGTTGGTGCCTCAGGGCAGCGCGGTAAAAAGCCTGGATGACTTGGCCTCCCGCACCACCATCGTCACCACGGGTACCACTGCCGATATCTGGCTGACCAAGCACCACCCGGACTGGAAACTGCTCAAGTTCGAGAAAAACTCCGAGTCACTGCAAGCGTTGTCGGCCGGTCGTGGTGACGCGTATGCACAGGACAACCTGGTGTTGTTCAGCTGGGCCAAGCAGAACCCGGGCTACCGTGTGCTGGAGCAGAAACTCGGTGATGAAGCGCCGATTGCGCCAGCGGTGAAGAAGGGCAACGTCGAATTGCGTGACTGGGTGAATAGCGAGTTGGCGAAGTTGGGTGAGGAGAAGTTTTTGCTCAAGTTGTATGACCAATATGTGCGTAAAGAGCTGAGCGATGACACCCGGCCTGAGAGTGTGATTGTTGAAGGCGGGAAGTGGCAGGGTTGATTCTGCGCTGACTGTTCAGCCGCTGTTGCGGGCAAGCTCGCGCTCACAGTTGGCCGCTTTACATCGCTTGGGGGCGCGGGCTTGGTCGCGGTGAGCATCGGTCTTTGCGCAAAGCTTTGGGTTGCTTTGGGGTTGGGGGGCGTTTCGGTGGATTGGGTACATATCCGTTGCTGCGGTAACGGCGGCTATGGGTTCCGCTCTTACAGCGGGTCACTTTTGGCAAACGCCCCAAAAGTAACCAAAAGGTCTTTGCCCCACCACTCGGTGCCTCGCTTAGGCTCGGCATGCCCTCACGCAGGCTTGAATCCGTGGGCCGCCGCAATGGGCCATCCCTGGCCCAGTGCGGCTAACCCGGCGTCCTGCCGGGTTACCCACGGATTCAAGCCTGCGTTCGGCCAGCGTGGTTAACGGGGCCTGTCAGATCAAGATCAACAGCAGATCAAAGTCAAAAGCAGAGCACGGCGGCCTGACAGCCGGCCTGAGTGGTTGAAGCAAAAGCACAGCAACACCACTTTTACCGGATGAAATGAGTTCCAAATGTGGGAGCGGGCTTGCTCGCGAATGCGGTGGGTCAGTTAGCTCATCTGTCACTGATGCGCCGCCTTCGCGAGCAAGCCCGCTCCCACAATGTTGACCGAGTTTCTGCCAGCACCGCAGTGCTCTGCTTTTCTGTGGGAGCTGGCTTGCCTGCGATGCAGACACCTCGGTACATCAGGCAAACCCAGTCGCAGACCCCATACCAGCTCCCAGATTGACCCAATACAGTCTGAAAAGCAGCCCACCCTCTGCCTGATGTACCCAGTTCCAAATGTGGGAGCGGGCTTGCTCGCGAAAGCGGTGTGCCAGTCGGCTTATTTGTAACTGACCCACCGCCTTCGCGAGCAAGCCCGCTCCCACAATGTTGACCGAGTTCAGTTGCCTGCACCGCAGTGCTCTGCTTTTCTGTGGGAGCTGGCTTGCCTGCGATGCAGACACCTCGGTACATCAGGCAAACCCAGTCGCAGACCCCATGCCAGCTCCCAGATTGACCCAATACAGTCTGAAGAGCAGCCCACCCTCTGCCTGATGTACCCAGTTCCAAATGTGGGAGCGGGCTTGCTCGCGAATGCGGTGGGTCAGTCACCCACTCCATCAACTGACACACCACTTCGCTTGTGCTTTTGATCTAACCACTCAGGTCGGCTGTCAGGCCGCCGTGCTTTGCTTTTGACTTTGATCTTAGGTGCCGAGTGGTGGGGCAAGAGCCCTTTGGTTACTTTGGGGCTTTTCCAAAGTGACCCGCCGTAAGGGCGGAACCCATTGCGGCCGTGATCCAAACAACGGATATGTACTCAGCGCCCCCCACAGTCACCCTCTATTCCGGCCAATGCCACGCCGGCGCATCCAAAACCCCTTGCCCCACAATCCGCGTCTCGCCCAGCACCTTCTCCAGCACAATCGAATGACACCCTTCATCCTGCTGCAGCGCGGCAATCAACCGACTGGCATGGGATACCACCCACACCTGGCACTGCTGTGACGCCTGGATAATCAAGCGCGCCAGCGCCGGCAGCAAATCCGGGTGCAGGCTGGTCTCCGGTTCGTTCAGCACCATCATCGTGGGCGGCCGGGGCGTCAGCAGCGCGGCAACCAGCAGCAGATAACGCAAGGTGCCGTCCGACAACTCCGCGGCCGACAGCGGCCGCAGCAAACCTTCCTGATAAAATTCAAGCGCGAAACGCCCGCCTTGCAGCGGTTGGATATTCAAGCGCGCTCCGGGGAACGCATCGCTCACCGCGCGCTGCAAGGCCTCGGGGTCGCCAATCTCTCGAATGGTCTGCAACGCGGCTGCCAGGTCGCGCCCGTCGTGATGCAACACCGGCGTGCGCGTGCCCAGTTGTGGCTGGCGCACGGGCGCATCGACGTCGCTGCGAAAGTGATCATAAAACCGCCAGCCCCGGATGCTTTCGCGCAGCAGCAACACCTCCGGCGAGCCGCGCAGGTTGCCGACCTGGTCGAACAGGCTGTGGTAATTCGGTGTGTGCTGAGCCAACACGTCCCAGGCACGTCCTTCACGTGCTCGCACCATCGGCCCGGAACGCTGCACCAGCAGGCTGGCCGGGCGGTAGAGGTGGCCAGCCCAGATGCATTCCTTCTTCACTTCCGGGTCCAGGGAAAAATACGACTGGGTTTTTTCCGGCAGGCCCAGGGAGATCGCATAGCTGAAGTCCTCCCCGGCAAACCCCAGGCGCAGGCGTTTGACGCCTTGGCGTACCATGGGCTCCACCGGCACCTCGCCATTGCGCATGCGCCGGCTGATGGTTTCCGGCCCGGCCCAGAAGGTCGAGTCCAACCCGCCCTCACGGGCCAGCGCATTGATCACCCCGCCTTGGGCGGTTTCCGCCAGCAGCCGCAGGGCGCGATACAGGTTGGACTTACCGCTGCCATTGGGGCCGGTGACCAGGTTCAGCCGGTCCAGGGGCACCACCAACTTATTGATCGAGCGATAATTGGCTACTGCGAGGGTTTTCAGCATGTGCATTCAGTCTGCAGGGGAACCCTTGGAGTATGGGTTCCTGCCGGCAGATAAGGAACCCTGATCTAAGCTCACAGTCGCATACAAACTGGCACATCGCGTCACGCAAAAGGAGCCTGCATGGGCGGTCGCACTTCAAGAGTTGTACTCAGCCTTGGCCTGTTGGCGCTGCTGAGTGGCTGTGGTCAGGAAAACACCGAACCCAAGGCGCATTCACGGGTATTTGTGCAGACCGTACAGTCGGCGGATTTTGCCGCAGCGGTCACGCTGACCGGTGACATCCAGGCCCGCGTACAAACCGATTTGTCCTTTCGGGTGGGCGGCAAGATCATCCAGCGCATGGTCGACGTGGGCGACCGCGTGACCGCCAAGCAAGTGTTGGCCAAGCTCGACCCCAAGGATTTGCAGACCAACGTCGATTCCGCCCAGGCCCAGGTCGTGGCCGAACAGGCGCGGGTCAAGCAGACCGCCGCCGCCTTCGTGCGCCAGGAAAAGCTCCTGCCCAAGGGCTACACCAGCCGCAGCGAATACGACGCTGCCCAGGCCGCGCTGCGCAGCAGTCAAAGTGCCCTGGCGGCGGCGCAAGCCCAACTGGCCAACGCCCGTGAGCAACTCGGCTATAGCGCGTTGATCGCCGATGCGCCCGGCGTGATTACCGCTCGCCAGGCCGAGGTCGGCCAGGTGGTGCAGGCCACTGTGCCGATTTTCAGCCTGGCCCGTGACGGTGAGCGCGATGCGGTGTTCAACGTGTACGAATCGCTGTTAGTGGAGCCGCCGCCTGACGCACCGATCACGGTCAGCCTGTTGGATAACCCGAGCATCAAGGTCCAAGGCAAGGTCCGTGAAGTCACCCCAGCCGTCGCGGCCAATACCGGCACCGTGCAAGTCAAGATTGCGTTGCAGGCGCTGCCCAAAGGCATGCAGCTGGGTTCGGTGGTGAGCGCCACTGCGAATGGCCCGGCCAAGGCCAGTATCGAGCTGCCCTGGTCTGCGTTGACCAAAGACCTCAATGAGCCCGCTGTGTGGCTGGTCGATGGCGACGGCAAGGCGCAACTGCACAAGGTCACGGTGGCGCGTTACCTGACCGGCAAAGTGATCATCGGCGAGGGCCTTAAAGGCGGCGAAAAAGTCGTGGTGGCCGGCGGGCAATTGTTGCACCCCGGCATGCTCGTCGAGATCGCCCAGCCAGGAGCCCAGCCATGAAGCACCTGACGGCTCTACTCGCCACCAGCCTGTTGCTGGTCGCCTGCTCCAAGCAAGAACCGCCGCCCGAACCGGTGCGCCCGGTGTTATCGATGGAAGTCAAAGCCGAAGACCAGGAAAACCTCGGGCGCTTCGCCGGTACGATCCAGGCGCGTTATGAAAGCAATCTGGGTTTCCGCGTGCCCGGCCGTATTGCCCGTCGCGCCGTGGACGTCGGTGCCGAGGTGGAGAAGGGCGCCTTGCTTGCCGTTCTCGACCCCACCGACCAGCAGAACCAGTTGCGCGCCGCCCAAGGCGACCTCGCCCGTGTGCAGGCGCAATTTATCAATGCCCAGGCCAACGCCCGCCGCCAACAAGCGTTGTTCGACCGTGGCGTCGGCGCCCAGGCCCAGTTGGACGTGGCCCAGACCGACCTTAAAACCACCCAGGCCACGCTCGACCAGGCCAAGGCCTCGGTCAACCAGGCCAAAGACCAGCTCACTTACGCCGAACTGCGCACTGACCACGCCGGTGTTGTCACCGCGTGGAATGCCGAGGCCGGTCAAGTGGTCAGCGCCGGCCAGCAGGTGGTGACCCTGGCCCGCCCGGATATCAAGGAAGCGGTGATCGACCTGCCCGCCGGCCTCGCCGAGCGCTTGCCCGCCGATGTGGTGTTTCTGGTCGCCGGGCAACTCGACCCAAGCGTCAACACCACCGCCATCGTGCGCGAAATTGAGCCTCAGGCCCAAAGTGCCACGCGCACCCGTCGCGCACGGCTGACCCTGGCCGAGACGCCGCCGGCGTTTCGCCTGGGAACCGCGATCAGCGTGACCTTGAGCAGCGCGATTGCGCCACGTATCGAACTGCCTGTCAGCGCGTTGCAGGACGTTGGCGGCAAAACCCGCATCTGGCTGCTCGACACCCAAAGCCAGACCGTGCAACCGCGTGACGTCACCGTGATCAGCCGGGACGCCGACAGCGCCTTGCTCAATGGCGGCGTCAAACCCGGCGAACGCATCGTCACCGCCGGTGTGAACAGCCTGAAAGCCGGGCAAAAAGTCAAAATCGACGAGGACAGCCCGCGATGAAAGGGAGCTTCAACTTATCCGACTGGGCCCTCAAGCATCAGTCCTTCGTCTGGTACCTGATGTTCGTCGCGCTGCTGATGGGCGTGTTCTCCTACATGAACCTTGGCCGTGAGGAAGACCCCTCGTTCACCATCAAGACCATGGTGATCCAGACCCGCTGGCCCGGTGCGACCCAGGAAGAAACCCTCAAGCAGGTCACCGATCGCATCGAGAAAAAACTCGAAGAACTCGATGCCCTCGACTACGTGAAAAGCTACACGCGGCCGGGCGAATCCACGGTATTCGTGTTTCTCAAGGACACCACCAGCGCCAAGGCCATCCCGGAGATCTGGTACCAGGTGCGCAAGAAGATCGACGATATTCGCGGCACATTCCCCCAGGGTTTGCAGGGGCCGTCGTTCAACGATGAGTTCGGTGACGTGTTCGGTTCGGTGTACGCCTTTACTGGCGATGGCCTGTCGATGCGCCAGTTGCGCGACTACGTGGAACAGGTACGTGCCGAGATCCGTTCGGTGCCGGGGTTGGGCAAGGTCGAGATGATCGGCCAGCAGGACGAAGTGATTTACCTGAATTTCTCCACGCGCAAACTCGCGGCACTGGGGATTGATCAGCGCCAGGTCGTGCAAAGCCTGCAATCACAGAACGCGGTGACCCCCGCCGGGGTCATCGAGGCCGGGCCGGAGCGGATCTCGGTGCGCACCTCGGGCCAGTTCGCCTCGGAGAAGGACTTGGCGGACGTTAACCTGCGGCTCAATGACCGTTTCTACCGTTTGGCGGATATCGCCGACATCAGCCGTGGCTATGTCGACCCGGCGCGGCCGCTGTTCCGTTTTAACGGCCAGCCGGCGATCGGCTTGGCCATCGCCATGCAGAAGGGCGGCAATATCCAGTCGTTCGGCAAGGCCCTGCACACGCGCATGGATGAGCTGACCGCCGACCTGCCGGTAGGCGTCGGCGTGCACAAAGTGTCCGACCAAGCGGAAGTGGTCGAGGAGGCGGTTGGCGGCTTTACCAGCGCCTTGTTTGAAGCGGTCATCATCGTCCTGGTGGTGAGCTTTATCAGCCTCGGTATGCGTGCCGGGTTGGTGGTGGCGTGTTCGATTCCGTTGGTGCTGGCGCTGGTGTTCGTGTTCATGGAGTACAGCGGCATCACTATGCAGCGGGTGTCGCTGGGCGCCTTGATCATCGCCCTCGGCCTGTTGGTGGACGATGCGATGATTACCGTGGAGATGATGATCACGCGCCTGGAAAAAGGCGAAACCAAGGAGCAGGCAGCGACGTACGCCTACACCTCGACCGCCTTCCCGATGCTCACCGGCACGTTGGTGACGGTGGCCGGTTTCGTGCCAATCGGCCTCAATGCCAGTTCGGCGGGCGAATACACCTTTACCCTGTTCGCGGTGATTGCCGTGGCGATGCTGGTGTCGTGGGTGGTGGCGGTGCTGTTTGCACCGGTGATTGGGGTGCATATCCTCAGTGCCAATGTGAAACCGCATAACGCCGAGCCAGGGCGCATCGGCCGCGCGTTCAATGGCGGCATGCTGTGGGCGATGCGCAACCGCTGGTGGGCCATCGGCATCACCGTGGGCCTGTTCGTGGCGTCGGTGTTCTCCATGCAGTTTGTGCAGAACCAGTTCTTCCCGTCGTCGGACCGCCCGGAAATCCTCGTCGACCTCAACCTGCCGCAAAACGCCTCGATCAACGAAACGCGCAAAGCGGTCGACCGCCTGGAAGCCATCATCAAGGATGACCCGGACATTGCCCGCTGGAGCACCTATATCGGTCAGGGCGCGATTCGTTTCTACCTGCCCCTCGACCAGCAATTGGAAAACCCGTACTACGCCCAGTTGGTCATCGTCAGCAAAGGCCTGGAAGCACGCGGCGCCTTGATTGCGCGCCTGCAAAAACGCCTGCGTGATGACTTTGTCGGTATCTCCAGCTATGTGCAGCCATTGGAAATGGGCCCACCGGTAGGCCGGCCTATTCAGTATCGGGTCTCCGGTAAAGACATTGACCAGGTGCGTAAACACGCGATTGAACTGGCAACCTTGCTGGATCAGAACACCCACTTGGGCGAGATCATCTACGACTGGAACGAGCCCGGCAAAGTGCTGCGCGTGGACATCGCCCAGGACAAGGCGCGGCAACTCGGGCTGTCGTCGGAAGACGTGGCGCAGTTGATGAACAGCGTGGTCAGCGGCGCCTCGGTCACCCAGGTGCACGACGATATCTACCTGATCAACGTGGTCGGCCGCGCCGAGGATGCCGAACGCGGCACGCCGGAAACCTTGCAGAACCTGCAGATCGTCACGCCCAACGGCACCTCGATTCCATTGCTGGCTTTTGCCACCGTGCGCTATGAGCTTGAGCAACCGTTGGTATGGCGCCGCGACCGCAAGCCGACGATCACGATCAAGGCATCGGTGCGCGATGAGATGCAGCCGACCGACCTGGTCAAGCAGTTGGCGCCGACGATCGAAAAATTCAGCGCCGGATTGCCGGTGGGTTACACGGTCGCCACCGGCGGCACCGTGGAAGAAAGCGGCAAGGCCCAGGGCCCGATCGCCAAAGTGGTGCCGTTGATGCTGTTTTTGATGGCCACCTTCCTGATGATCCAGTTGCACAGCGTGCAGAAGATGTTCCTGGTGGCGAGTGTTGCGCCGCTCGGCCTGATTGGTGTGGTGCTGGCACTGATTCCCACCGGCACGCCCATGGGGTTTGTGGCGATCCTCGGCATTCTCGCGCTGATCGGCATCATCATCCGCAACTCGGTGATTCTGGTGACGCAGATCGACGCCTACGAGCGCGACGGCTACACGCCGTGGGATGCCGTGGTGGAAGCCACCGAGCACCGACGCCGACCGATCCTGCTGACGGCGGCGGCGGCGAGTCTGGGCATGATCCCGATTGCGCGGGAAGTGTTCTGGGGGCCGATGGCGTACGCAATGATTGGCGGCATCATTATCGCCACGTTGCTGACGCTGCTGTTCCTGCCGGCGCTTTATGTGGCCTGGTACAAAATTCGTGAGCCCGAAGACCATCAGGCCTGACCCGCGAGGCCTTCCTGCGAGGGTGTAGGAAGGCTCCTGGAAACACTTTCCCTACAGTTGCCGGGCGCCAAGTGTTTTACCCTCCGGGCCTGATCCCGTTTGGAAGACCTGTGCCATGCGCCCTTTTGTGTTGGTTTGTTGCCTGTTGCTGTCTCCGCTGACGTACGCGGGGACGGTGCTGGAAAACGCCTTGTGGCGCGTCGAACTCGACCCCGCCACGTTGGCGCTGCGCGTCACGCCGGCAGGCGAGGCGCCCGTGCAAGCCTCCAGCGGCGTGGCGGCGCAGGTTGTCAGCGATATGCAGGCGGGCACTGAACAGGCGGCCTGGCAATGGGACAGCGGCGCCTATCGTCTGACGGCTCGCCTTGAGCAGCGCGACCTTGCCGTGACCATCAGCGCCCGCGAGCCGGGTACATTGCCGCTGCTGCGCCAACCCGCCGAGGCCATGGGCCAAGGGTTGATCTGGCCCTTGGCCGAAGGGCACTACGTGCCCGCAGGTAACCCCGTATGGAACGCGTTTTTGCTCGAACAGGGCGAGCTCAACACCACGCAGGACTTGAGCCTGCCGTTATGGGGCGTGGATCACGGGCGCTTTACGCTGAGTTGGTTGCTGACCAACCCCTATAACAATCACCTGGTGTGGCAAGCCGACGGAAAAGGCCTGGCGCTGCTGGCATCCCATACGTTCACCGCACTGGAGCCCAGCGCGCCGATGACCCTGCGCCTGCACCTGGGCGACGCCGACCCGTTGGCCGGTGCCAAGCGCTATCGCCAGTGGCTGGTGGAGCAGGGCCGTTATGAACCGTTGACGGACAAGCTGCGGCAAACGCCTGAAGCGCAAAAGTTGTTGGGGGCCAGCCATGTCTACCTGTGGGGGAATGAGCTGTTGGGGGCGGAGGATGTGCGTGACTGGCCGCTGCTGGTGAAAGTGCTGCGTACCCACGAACTCAAGGGCTTGCTGGATAAAGAGACCACGCAAGTGCTGGCGCAGTCCGCTGCGTTGGACCGCTATCAAAAGACCGTGCTGTTGCGTGGCCTCAATGCGGCAATCAATACAAAGGCCCGGCAAACCTGGCAGGCTAGCGAAGAGCCGGACATGCTCAAGCTCGCGGATGGCTACGGCGCACTGCGCCGTGAGCTGGCGACGGCGTTCAGCGGCGCGCTGCGTGACGGCCCTGAAACCTGGGGCAGCAGCCTTTCGACCAAGACCCTGAAGTCGCTGCAAGACGCTGGGCTTGCGCGCCTGCTGCTGGCTCTGGGCGACGGTTGGGAAGGTGGCTTGTGGCACCCCGAAGCGATTCAGGCGGGCGTCAACGCCGGTTACCTCATGGCCCCCTACGATTCCTATGAAACGGCGTTATCCACCACCGAAAACCCGGACTGGACCACCGCCCACCTGGGCAGCAAGGCTTACCGCGAGTGTGCCATCGTGTTGAAGGACGGCACGCTCAAGACCGGCTTCCAGCAATCGGGCCACTACACCGATCCACGCTGCGTTCGGCCATTGCTGGAAGCCCGGGTGAAGGCCGTGCAGGCCAAGGCAGGGTTCAACGCCTGGTTCCTCGATGCCTACGCCACCAGCATGGTCTTCGACAGCTATCGTAACGGCGCCCCAATGACCCAGGCGCAAAACGCCGAGGGCAATATCGACGCGTCGCGCTGGATCAACACCGCGCTCAAGCTGCCCGCCGGCTCCGAAGACGGCAACGCCATCACGGCCCAGGGCATCCTGTTCGCCCACGGGATGCAGACGCCCGTGATCGGCTGGGGTGACCACGCGATGACTCAGGACAAGCAGTCGCCCTATTACGTGGGCAACTGGTACCCGCCGGAGCAACCCGCGGTGTTCTTCAAGTCCGTGCCGTTGAAAGAGCCGTTTCGTACGGTGTACTTCGAGCCGACGATGCGTTTGCCGTTGTACCAGGCGGTGTTCCACGGGTCGGTCATCACCACCCACCACTGGCTGTTCGATAGCCTCAAGCTGAGCAATGTGCAGGCTGCAAACGAGCTGACTCAACTGCTGTACAACGTGCCGCCGCTGTACCACCTCAGCGCGGCGACGCTTAAGCAGCGGCTGCCGGTGATCCAGCGGCAGGACCGGTTTTTCCGGCCATTGCATCAGCGCTTGGCGACTCAGGCGATGACCGATTTCCGTTGGTTGACGGCGGACAAGCAGGTGCAGCAGACCACGTTTGCCGATGGCACGCGGTTAGTGGTGAATTTTGCTGCCGAGGAGCACCAGGGCTATGCCGCCCGCAGTGTGACCGCGTTGGTAGTGGGGGAAAAACCGCTGGTGTATCAGGTGCAGTAGCGCTGCCGGTCAAACTGCTATCGCAGGCACGCCAGCTCCCACAGGCGAATGCATTTCAACCAGTGGGAGCGGGCTTGCTCGCGAAGGCGTCAGCCCTGGCAACAAACATCTATAACGTGCGCCACACGCTCGCCAACCAAGGCTGCTGTTCCCGTGGCAACCCGGCGGGCCGGTAATAATGCTCCAGCTCCACAAACCCGGCCGCCGTGAGTAAACCCTGCCACGCCGCCAGGTCGTGGTAAGACCCGTACCGAGGCCCATTCCAACCTTCCTGGTTTTCACCGCGAGGGTTGGAGCTGAACAGCACGCCGCCCTGTTTCAAGGCGCCATGCAGTTGCTTGAGGATGCGCGGTAATTCCTGCTTGGGGATATGAAACAACACCGCGTTGGCAAACACGCCATCAAATCGCCCGGCAGGCAAATCCAGCTTCAGGAAATCCTGCTGCAACACCTCACAACCACTGTCATCGCGGGCCATCTGCGCAAAGCGCTCGGAGCCATCCAGCCCCACTGCAATGTGCCCCATGCGGGTAAACGTCTGCAGATCGCGCCCCGGCCCGCAGCCGAAGTCCAGCAGGGTAAACGGTGGCGTGCCGTGGATATGCCGCAGCAAGGCGTCGATGTTCTGGCTCACATCGTGATCGCGGGTGCCTTCACGGAAGTCCTCGGCCACCTGGTTGTAGTGGCCGAGCGTGGTGGACGTGATCTGGTCGAGGTCGTCGGGCTTAAGGGTCATGACGGGGAATACCGGGTACTGAGATAGCCCGACTATACCTCACCGCTTGTTGAGCACTCGCGCCAGGCGATCGCCCCCCAGCTGAATCACGGCCACCAGAATCACCAGCAGCACGATCACCGTCAGCATGATCTGTGTATCAAACCGCTGATAGCCATAGCGGTAGGCAATATCACCCAGGCCGCCCGCGCCGATCGCGCCAGCCATGGCCGACGAGTTGATCATCGTCACCAGCGTAATCGTAAACCCGCCGACGATTCCTGGCAGCGCTTCCGGCAACAGCACGTGCCAGATGATATGCCAGCGTCGGCAGCCCATGGCTTGTGCGGCTTCGATCAAACCGTGGTCGACTTCACGCAAACTGACCTCGGCGATCCGGGCAAAGAATGGCGTGGCGGCGATGGTCAGCGGCACCACGGCCGCCCATACGCCATAGGTGGTGCCGACGATCAGCCGGGTAAACGGGATCAGCGCCACCATCAGGATCAAAAACGGAATGGAGCGGAACAGATTGACGAACGCCCCCAGCACGCGGTTCAACGCGGGTGCCTGGTAGATCCCGCCCTTGTCGCTGGTGACCAGAAACACCGCCAGCGGAATGCCCACCAGCAATGCAATCAGTGACGACACGCCGACCATCAACAAGGTATCGATGGCGCCCTGCACTAAACGATCAAACCACATAACCGAGCACCTCCACGTATTGCGCCCAACGCCCGGCGCGATTGCGCAGTTCTTCGGCGTTGTGGGGCGAGCCATTCACCGCCAGCAGCAACTGCCCGAGGGCATGACCCTGAATGCGTTCCACACCGCCTTGCAGCAAGCGCACACGCCCGCCGAGGGCGTTGAACAGCGCGGCCAGGTCGGGTTCGTCGCTGGCGCTGCCGGTGAACTGCAAGCGCAGCACCAGTGCCGCGTCGGCAGATGGCCGGGTCAGTTGCAAGCGGCTTTGCAGTTCGGCCGGCAACCCGTGTTGCAGCGGCGCCAACAGGGTTTTGCTGACCTCGTGCTGCGGGTTGCCGAACACTTGCCACACCGGGCCTTGCTCCACGATGCGGCCGTGTTCCAGCACCACCACGCGGTCGCAGATTTCGCGAATCACCGCCATTTCATGGGTGATCAACACAATGGTCAGCCCCAGGCGCCGGTTGATCTCGCGCAGCAGGCCGAGGATCGATTGCGTAGTTTCCGGGTCGAGCGCCGAGGTGGCTTCGTCGCACAGCAGAATCTGCGGGTCGTGCACCAGCGAGCGGGCGATGCCCACGCGCTGTTTCTGCCCGCCGGAGAGCTGCGCCGGGTAGGCCTTGTGCTTGTCCTTGAGGCCCACCAGCTCGAGCAGCTCGCGGACCTTTTGCTCGCGTTGCGGCTTGGGCACACCGGCCACTTTCAGCGGCAACTCGACGTTCTGCCACACGGTCTTGGCCGACATCAGGTTGAAGTGCTGGAAGATCATGCCGATACGCCGACGCAACGCCACCAGTCGGTCTTCGTCGTACTCGCCGATGTCCACCTGATCAATCAATACCCTGCCGCTACTGGGTTGCTCCAGGCGATTGATGGTGCGGATCAGCGACGACTTGCCGGCGCCGCTGCGGCCGATGATGCCGAACACTTCACCGCGCTGGATCGCCAGGTCAATGCCTTGCAAGGCCTGCACGGTGCCGTCATAGGTTTTGCCCAGGTTGATAAAACGCACATGGGCGCGGTTTAAGTCGGGGTGCAGTTCTGTCTGCTCGGCGTGCCTGGGCGGTAAACCCAGGTCGCGCAGTTGCGTGTTGGCGGCGCTCATATTCAGCCTTCCCAGCCGACTTGGTAGAGCTTGCCGAGGGATTTATCCAGGGCCGCGCGCACCACCGGCGAGTGCTGGTAGATGTCGACGAACTTGATTACGCGCGGATCGGTTTTACTCTTGGGCTGGACGACAAACTGGATCACGTATTCCGGGTGGTCGAGGCCGTCGAACAGCAGTGCCGACTCGGCATCGAAGGTTTTGGACAGGCGGATATACGCCGGGTAGCCCTGCACCAGATCGGCGTCGTCATAGGCGCGCACCAGCTGCACGGCTTCTACCTGCAGGATTTTGATCTTCTTCGGGTTGGCGATGATGTCTTCTTCAGTGGCCTTGTAGCCCACCCCCGGCTTGAGGGTGATCAAGCCCGCTTTGGCCAGCAGTTGCAGGCCGCGACCACTGTTGATCGGGTCGTTGGCAATCGCCACGCTGGCGCCTTGAGGCAGGTCGTTGAAGCTTTTGTACTGCTTCGAATACAGCCCGACGTTGTTGATGATGCCGGGCGCATACGGCTCCAGCTTGAAGCCGGCGGCGGCCTTGGCGTTTTCCAGGAACGGGATGTGTTGGAAGTAGTTCACGTCGATATCGCCGGCCGCCAGGCTCACGTTGGGGGCGATCCAGTCGGTGAATTCCACCAGCTCGACTTTCAGGCCTTGCTTGCCGGCTTCTGCCACGGCGGCTTCCAGGGGGATCGCGAACGCGGCGGTGGTGCCGACTTTCAGCGGCGCATCGGCAGCAAACACGGCCGAGCTCAATAATCCGAGGGTCAGGGCCAGTGCTTTGACTGGGTGGGTGAGCAGGGTCTTTTTCATGATCGGTTTCCAGTCATAAGAGAGTCGGTCAAACAATGAGGTTCTAATGCGGGAGCGGGCTTGCTCGCCTAAGCGGTGGGTCAGCAAACGAATTTGGTGACGGAATCACCGCATTCGCGAGCAAGCCCGCTCCCACAGTTTTGGTTCAGTGTCGGTAGGTCGATCCGGTGTGTTGTTCGGGTAACCGCGCCGTGCCCTGGAAGACTTTTTCGCGCAGCGTTCCTTGCGCGTAGGCGGTCTTGTACGACCCGCGCCGCTGCAACTCCGGCACCACCAGGTCGATAAAGTCGACATAGCTTTCCGGCGTCACAATGCGCGTCAGGTTGAAGCCATCCAGCCCGGTTTCGCTGATCCACGATTCCAGTTCATCAGCCACGTGCTCGGGTGAACCGACCAGGGTGATGTAGCGCCCGCCGAGGGCGTGTTGCTCAAGCAACTTGCGCCGGGTCCAGTCGTTGTTTTGCAGGTTCTTGGTGGCCGACTGGATCGCGTTGCTTTTCACGTACTGGATCGGTTCATCGATGCCGTATTGGGCAAAATCAATCGCCGTCGACGCGGAAAAATGCGCCACGCCGGCTTCAGGGCTGGCGTAGCTCAAGTACTCGGCGTGCTTGGCCCAGGCCAGTTCGTGCGTGGCGCCAACAATCACGTTGAGGCCCATGAACACCTTGATGTCATCCGGGTTGCGTCCGGCTTCGACGGCGCTGGCGCGTACCTTGTCGACCTGGATTTTGGTCGCCGCCTTGTTCTGCCCGCTGATGAACACACACTCGGCATGTCGCCCGGCGAACAGCAGGCCACGGTCTGAACTGCCGGCCTGGAACAGCACCGGTGTGCGCTGTGGCGACGGCTCGCAGAGGTGATAACCCTCCACTTGATAGAACTCGCCATGGTGCTCGACCTTGTGCACCTTGCCCGGCTGCGCGTAGACCCGTTGCTGCGGATCATTGATGACCGCATCGTCTTCCCAGCTGCCTTCCCAGAGTTTGTACAGCACCTGCAGGTACTCGTCGGCCTGGTCGTAACGCCGGTCATGCTCGACCTGTTCGGTAAGGCCCATGGCCTTGGCGGCGCTGTCGAGGTAACCGGTGACGATATTCCAGCCGACCCGGCCACGGCTCAGGTGGTCGAGCGTGGACATGCGCCGGGCGAACAGATAAGGCGGTTCGTAGGTGAGGTTGGCGGTGAGGCCGAAGCCGAGGTTTTTGGTCACGGCAGCCATGGCCGAGACCAGCAGCAGCGGGTCATTGACCGGCAGTTGGATCGACTCTTTGAGCGGCACGTCGATGGAATTCTGGTAGACGTCGTACACGCCGACGATGTCGGCGATGAACAGGCCGTCGAACAGCCCACGCTCCAGGGTCTGCGCCAGTTCGGTCCAGTATTCGACGGTTTTATACTGCGTCGAGGTGTCCCGTGGGTGAGTCCACAAACCGTGGTTGATATGCCCGATGCAATTCATGTTGAACGCATTGAGCAGGATTTTTTTCTTTGGGTTTACCGGCAGGCTCATCAGATAGTCCCCCGCAGTGGCGGGTTTTCATCGTTGAGGTAGTAATTGCCCACTGCGTGGTACTTCCAGCGCACCGGGTCATGCAGGGTGTGCACCCGGGCATTGCGCCAGTGGCGGTCGAGACCGTGTTCGGCCAGGGTCGCCTGGCTGCCGGCCAGTTCGAACAGGGTGCTGCCGGCGGCCAGGGAAATTTCCGTGCTCAGGGCGCGCACTTCGGCGACGGCGATGGAGGCCGCCGCGACGTTCTCGGCCGTGCTGTCGGCCTGGGCGCGGTCGAGAAATTCGCCGGAGCGCTCCAGCAACGCCTCGGTGGCATGCAGTCGAATGCTCAGGTGGCCAAAGCTTTTCAGGGTGAGCGGGTCTTCGGTGGCCTTGTCGTTGCCGGCGTCGATCCACGGGCGGGTCTTGGTGCGCACAAAGTGCAACGCATCTTCGAAGGCGGCGCGCGCGATGCCGGTGTCGATGGCGGCGTGAAGAATCTGTGCCAGCGGGCCGACGGTGGTCGGGCGCTCGAAAGCGCTCTGGAACGGGACCACGTCCTGCGCGGCGACCCACACATTATCGAACACGACGGAGCCGCTGCCGGTGGTGCGCTGGCCGAAGCCACTCCAGTCGTCGATCACCGTCAGGCCTTCGCTGTCGCGGGGCACAAACGCCAGTTGCTGCACGCCGTGCTCATCCACCACCGACGTCGGTATGCGTTGCGCGTAGATCGCGCCGGTGGCGTAGAACTTGCGGCCGTTGATGCGAAAACCATCGCCGTCGCGGGTGAGGGCGGTCACGCGGTCGTGGGCGGTTTTGGTGCCCAGTTCCGCCAGGGCGTTACCGAAACGCTGGCCGGCGAGCACTTCGGCGTACAGGCGGTGTTGCTGCGCGGGGCTGCCGTTCACGCGCAACACTTCAAGGGCGTAGAAGTGGTTTTGCGGGATCTGGCCCAATGAGGCGTCAGCCTGGGCGATCAGTGCAATGACCTTGGCCAGGGTGACAGTGGAGACGCCGGCACCGCCGTGTTCCTTCGGCACGCTGATGCCCCACAGGCCGGAGCGGGAGAACACCTCCAGTTCGGGCAAGGGCAGGCGGCGCTCGCGGTCGCGCTGGGCGCTGTCGCGGCGCAAGTCTTCGGCCAGGTCGCTGGCGACAATGAGCGCTTGTTCGTCGCTGGTGATAACCGCGACGTTTGTAGAAAAAGTCATGTTTGCTCCAGAAGCTTGTAGAGAAAGTGTTCTGGTCGGTTAAATCCAGGAGTGACGAGCAGGCAACGTGCCGTTCAATCGATAGGCGCCGACGGCGTGATACTTCCAGCGCACCGGGTCGTGCAGGGTGTGCACGCGGGCGTTGCGCCAATGGCGGTCGAGGTTGAACTCGGCGAGGGTGGCGCGGCTGCCGGCCAGTTCGAAGAGCTTTTCGCTGACCAGCAGCGACACTTCGGTGGTCAGCACTTTCGCCTCGGCCACGGCAATCGAGGCCCGTGCGGCGGATTGCGCGGTGATGGGGGCCGCACTCACCTCGTCCAGCACCTTGCCGGCCTTGCGCAGCAGCGCTTCGGCGGCGTGCAGTTCGATTTTCAGCTTGCCGATATCGGCAATCACATACAGGTCATCGCTGGCGCGCTCGACCTTGGCGTCGATCCACGGGCGCGAGCGTTCACGCACGAAGGCGATGGTGTCGTCGAGGGCGCCACGGGCGATGCCGGCGTCGATGGCTGCCTGGATCAGTTGCGAGACGGCGCCCTGGATATTCGGGCTTTCGCCGATACGCCAGTTTTCGACGACCAGCTCCGCGTCTACCGCAACGTTGTCCAGCACTACAGTACCGCTGGCCGTGGTGCGCTGGCCAAACCCTGACCAGTCATCGACGATGCGCAGCCCTTCAGTGCCACGGCGTACAAAGGCCATGACCTGTTTGCCGTCATCATTCAACGCTTTGATGGCCACCCAATGGGCGAACAAGGCGCCGGTGGAGTAGAACTTCTGGCCGCTGATCACATAGCCGTCGCCTTCGGCGGTGAGGCGCGCCTTGAGCTCCAGGGTGTTTTTGGTGCCGCGTTCCGGGCCGCCATTGCCGATGCGCCAACCGTCGAGGACGTTTTGGAACAGCTGCTTTTTCTGGCGCTCGGTGGCGGTGCCCTGCAACAGGTACAGGATGCCGAAATGGTTCTGTGGGATCTGCCCGAGGGCCGGGTCCGCTGCGCTGATGATCGCAAAGACTTCGGCCAGGGTAACGAACGATACCTCTGGGCCGCCGTATGCACGGGGAATGGAAATACTGCCGAGCCCGCTACGGGTGAACTGCTCGAGCTGCGCCCATGGCAGCGTGCGCTGCTGGTCGCGTTTGGCCGCTTGCAGGCGCGCAGCCTGGGCCAGCTCAAACGCGGCGCTCAACGCCTCGGCATCGTTGCGCAGCACAGTGGCCGGCAACAGCAGTGGGGCTACGTCCAGATCACTCTGGGGGGGTGTTAGAGCCAAGTTAGACATCAGCGCCGCTCCTTGGCTGCACGTAATGCCCTGGCGTTATGCACCGGGGTAATTCTGACCATACCGACCTCGCATTCAATGAAATAAAAACAGAAAAATCAGAGATGTCCGGTGGTCCGGTGCATATACCCTAAGCGTGTTAAATTTTTTAATAAACTAACTTTTAGGAATATGCATAGAAGGGCAGTCACCCAGGCTCGCAGGGCGAACCGGGCTGGCGCGGTTGATAAGTCGACGCGGCCCTGGCCAGGCGGGTCGGCGCCTGTGGCACGCAGGCGGCGATCTTCAAGGTGCGCACCGGTGCCCAGCGCGAATTATTGCCGACGCGGTCGAGGATGCAGTACGTCACGTCCAGGCGGGCGTCGTCGCCCGCTTCGACAATCACCACTGACGGCACCCACACCTGCATCGGCAGGCCGACGCTTTCGGCCTGGATTGGCGGCAGGTCGAGGCGCGCGTCACCCCAACGCAAGGTAATCGCGTCGCCTATGGCCATGTTCAGGTAAGGCTCAATGGTCAGCGGGACACCCCGCCGTACCTGGCTGCTGTTGACGCCGTGACGTCGAATGGTGTCGGGCAGGCCCACCGGGGCGAGGTTCTGATTTTCGTCGCCCGACAGTGCAGGCGGCAGGCCACCCGGATAGCAGGTCTTTACTCCCACCTGGGCGATGGCCGAGCGTGCCGGGCCGTGGCCGACGTGCAGGACCTGGTAGTGAACCCGAGCCGCGCCATCCTGGATAAAACTTTCCGGGACGCGCAGACGGGTCGCTGTGCCGACCTTGCACGCGGTAATCCGACGCGAGTCGGCGAAGCAGTGGTTCCAGAACAGTTCGATCAGGTCGCCTTCCTCCATGCCGGGGTAGGGCGCGATATCCACCTGCAAGTGGGCGGCGGCGAGGGCATTGATGCCGTGCCGGTTAGCCTGGGGCAGGGTTGGGGCAGGAAGCAGGGTCGAGGTTGCAGTGCGCGTCATAAGTAATCTCCTTGATGCAGCCAGCAGCAATCGTTCCGGCGCCCGTGGCACGGATGTGCGCAGGGTGCCGAAAGGAACGATTCAGTGAATAGCCGGGATAGGATCCAATCCTCTGGGCGCTAGATAAGAGGGTTGGCCAACGGCCGTCAATGGCGGCAAAGGGCTAAACGGCGGGTTGGAGCAGATTCAGAACAAGCTGACGGGCAGGGGGATTTTAAGCAGGCTGTTGCGTGGACTTTTACGGATTGGAATGAGGATTTCTTGTAGGAACACCGTCCTGTGGACGCTGGCGTGCCTGCGGTGCAGGCACCCTGGTTTATCAGTCACACTGCGGTGATGCTATCGCAGGCACGCCAGCGCTCACACGGACGGTCAGTGGGCGAGAAATTTGCTCAGGAACTGCTGGGTGCGTTCTTCCTTGGGGTTGGCAAACAATGCCTTGGCGTCGCCCTGTTCCACGATCACGCCTTTGTCGAAGAAGATCACCCGGTTGGCCACATCCCGGGCAAAGCTCATTTCGTGGGTGACGATGACCATGGTGCGGTTTTCTTCGGCGAGGCTGCGGATAGTCGCCAGCACTTCGCCGACCAGCTCCGGGTCGAGGGCCGAGGTGGGTTCGTCGAACAGAATCACCTCCGGCTCCATGGCCAATGCGCGGGCAATCGCCACGCGCTGTTGCTGGCCACCGGACAAGCGTCGCGGGTACGCGTCTTCCTTGCCCGCCAGGCCGACCCTGGCCAGCAGCTTGCGGCCCAATTCGACGGCCGCTTCGCGCGGCATCTTCTTGACCACGATCGGGCCTTCGATGACGTTTTCCAGCGCGGTGCGGTGGGGGAACAGGTTGAAGTTCTGGAACACAAAACCCACGTGCTGGCGCAAACGCCGCACCAGGCCTTGTTGCTGGTTAAGCGGTTTGCTGCTGTCGATCTCGATGTCACCCACCTTGATGCGACCACTGGTGGGTTGTTCGAGGAAATTCAGGCAGCGCAGGAAGGTGGTTTTACCGGAACCGCTGGGGCCAATGATGGCGACGACTTCGCCTTCCTTGACCTCAAGGTCGATCCCGTTGAGCACCACCTGACCCTTGAATTGTTTGGTCAGTTTTTCAACCACGATCATGCTTCAAGACTCCAGGTCATGCCGGTTGACCCGGTCTTCCAGGCGATTTTGAAAATGCGCCAGGATGCTTGCCAGTATCCAGTAGATCAGGGCAGCGGAGAGGTACATGGTGAAGATTTCGAAAGTGCGCGCCGACACCAACTGAGCCTGGCGGAACAGTTCGGGCACCTGGATGGTGGCGGCCAGCGCCGTGTCCTTGACCAACGAAATAAAGCTGTTGCCCAGCGGCGGCAAGGCCGTGCGCATGGCCTGCGGCAGGATGGCCCGGCGCAACGTCTGCGCGCGGGTCATGCCGATACTGGCAGCCGCTTCCCACTGGCCGCGCTCGATGGAGCTGATTGCGGCGCGCAGGATTTCACAGGCATAGGCGGCCATGTTCAGCGAAAAGCCGATCATGGCGGCCGGGATCGGGTCCAGCTCAATGCCCACTTGCGGTAAGCCGTAGTAGATCAGGAACAGCTGCACCAGCAAGGGCGTGCCGCGAAAGAACGACACGTAGACGCGGGCGGTCCAGCTCAATAGCTTGAAGCGCGACAAGCGCATCAAGGCCAGGCCGAAACCCAGCAGCAAGCCGAAAAACATTCCGCCCAGGCTAAGAATCACCGTGTAGTACGCGCCCTTGAGCAGAAAGGGCGCGGAGTCCAGCGCGAGTTGGAAACCTGCTTCCATTATTGAGTGACGTCAGCGTTGAAGTATTTCTCGGACAGCTTCTTCAAGGTGCCGTCGGCGCGCAGCTTGTCGAGGGCCTTGTTCACGGCGTCGAGCAGTTCAGGCTCGCCTTTGCGCAGGGCGATACCGGCTTCCTGGCGGGAGAAGGCATCACCAGCGGCGGCGGTGTCCGGGGCTTTTTTGGCGTATTCCAGGGCGGCCAGGCGGTCGATCAGGATGGCGTCGATGCGGCCGATGCGCAGGTCCTGGAACTTGGTTGGGTCATCGTTGTACGTCTTGATGATGGCTTTGGGTTGGTTGTCCTTGAGCCATTGCTCGTAGTTGGTGCCCAGGCCTACACCGACTTTCTTGCCGGCCAGGTCGTCGGCGGTTTTGATGGTGTCGACGTTTTTCTTCAGCACCAGCGCCTGGATACCGGAAACGGTGTAAGGCTTGGAGAAGTCATACTTTTTCTTGCGCTCTTCGGAGATGGTCACTTGGTTGACCACCGCGTCCAGGCGCTTGGATTCGAGGGCGGCGAGGATGCCGTCCCACGGTGTGGCTTGCAGCTTGACCTTGACGCCCAGCTCCTTGGCCAGCGCTTCGGACAGCTCGACTTCGAAACCGCTGAGCTTGCCGCTTTCATCGACAAAGCTGAAGGGCGGGTAGGTGCCTTCCAGGCCGATCTTGATTTCGCCCGCCTTCTTGATGGTGCTCAGCTGCTCGCCGGCAACCGCCTGGCCCAGCCAACCGGCCCCAAGAGTCAGGCCCAATGTGCCCACCAGCAATGTGCGACGCAATACAGAAATAGTCATGAAGAGCCCCTGTGTTTTTATGTTGAGCGAAGCAGGTGACGCGGTAGTCGTATCCTGCCTTAAAGCGCGAAGCGCGTCTTCGCCTTCGGCGCGACTATAAAGCGAGTTTTTAAGACTTGAAAATAATATAAATCTAATTTGATATTCTATTTAGGAATATCACGCTGATCTAATGTGGGAGCGGGCTTGCCCGCGATAGCGCAGTGTCAGTTTGCAAATATGTCGACTGATACACCGCTATCGCGGGCCAGCCCGCTCCCACCTTTCGATCTGTATTCGTTCAGTTAAACGCGGCGCCATAGGCAAACAACGCCGGCGCCCCACCGGTGTGCAGGAAAATGATCGGACCGTCCTCGAACCGCTGACGCCCGATACCATCGAGCAAGCCGGCCATGGCCTTGCCCGTGTAGACCGGGTCCAGCAGCAGGCCTTCCTGGCTGGCCAATAGCTTGACCGCGGCGAGGGTGCCGGCGTTCGGTTCGCCGTAGCGCGGGCCGAAATATTCGTCCCACAGAATCACGTTGAAGGCTGTGGGAATGTCCACGCCAAGCAACTCGGCGGTGCGTTCGGCCAGGCCTTGTACTTTCGGGCGCTGGGCTTCATCGGTGCGTGACACGGTGACGCCGATCACGGGCAAATTCGGCAGCACTTCACTCAATGCCAGGGCCAGGCCGCTGTGAGTACCTGCGCTGCCCGAGGCGAGGACCACGGCGGAGAATTCAATCCCGCTGTCTTTGATCTGCCCGGCCAGCTCCAGCCCGGCGCGCACATAACCCAAGGCACCCAGGGCATTGGAGCCGCCGATCGGCACCAGGTACGGCTTCTTGCCGTTGCTGCGCAGGCGGGCGGCGAGGGCGTTGAGCTGGTCGTCGGCGTGGTCGAGGTTCTCGACCAATTCGACTTTGGCGTCGAACAGCTCCAGCAACAGGCGATTGCCGTTGCCCAGGTAATTGGGGTCTTCGGTGCCGGTGGGGTTTTCCAGCAGCGCAACGCAACCCAGGCCGAGCCTGGCGGCCAGCGCGGCGGTTTGGCGGACATGGTTGGACTGAATGGCGCCGGCAGTCACCAGCGTGTCGGCACCCTGTGCGAGGGCATCGGCGGCCAGGTATTCAAGTTTGCGCAGCTTGTTGCCGCCCATGGCCAGCGGCGTGGTGTCATCGCGTTTGACGTAGATATCCCTGCCCAGCCAGGTCGACAGCCGCTCAAGTTTTTCGAGGGCAGTGGCGCCGCCCAGCAGTTCCAGGCGGTTAAAGCGGTCGAGCTGTTGTTTGATCATGGCTACGCACAGTGGCTAAGTGATGGGGCGACTATAGGCAGGCACTTTTCAACGGGCAACCCGTCAATCGCTTATGTCGGATAGTTCTTAGTATCACACCATTGGTTCTTAAGGGCGGCCAGGGTCCATACCGTAAAGTGATGGCCATTTCGTCAGGAGTGAATACCGTGAGTGAGCGTTCCAGTCATTGGCAATTGCAGACCATCGTCAGCCAACTGCGCAGCGCCCGGGACCAGTGGCGAACGCGCAATGGCCGCTTGAGTGGCGAGCATGGCGGCCGCGAGTTGCCGTCGCGCGAAGCGGTGGCGCAGATTCTTGAAGCGCTGTGCGGTGCGTTGTTTCCCATGCGCCTGGGGCCGGTGGACCTGCGTGAAGAAAGCGAAGATTTTTACGTCGGCCATACCCTCGACGTCGCCCTGAACGCGTTGCTCGGCCAGGCACGCCTGGAGTTGCGTTATGCCGCTCGCCAAGGCGGCAAAGACGATGCCGAGGTCGACGCATTGGCCATTCGCCTGATCCAGGATTTCGCCCTGGCGTTGCCGTCCCTGCGCGGCCTGTTGGACACCGACGTACTGGCCGCCTATCACGGCGACCCGGCGGCGCGCAGTGTGGATGAAGTGCTGCTGTGCTATCCGGGGATTCTGGCGGTGATTCACCATCGCCTGGCCCACCACCTGTATCGCGCCGGGTTGCCGTTGTTGGCGCGGATCAGCGCGGAAATTGCCCATTCGGCGACCGGTATCGACATTCACCCGGGCGCGCAGATTGGCCCGAGCTTCTTTATCGACCACGGGACGGGCGTGGTGATCGGCGAAACGGCGATCATCGGCGAGCGCGTGCGCATCTACCAGGCCGTGACGCTGGGCGCCAAGCGCTTCCCGGCGGATGAGGATGGCCAGTTGCAGAAGGGCCATCCACGCCATCCGATTGTTGAGGACGATGTGGTGATCTATGCCGGGGCGACGATCCTGGGGCGCATCACCATCGGCAAAGGTTCGACGATTGGCGGCAATGTGTGGCTGACCCGCAGCGTGCCGGCGGGGGCGAACATTACGCAGGCGAATCTGCAGCATGAGGATGGGGCGCAGAAGTAGCGACTGAGCCAGAGCCTGTCACTGAGTCCTGTGGGGGCTGGCTTGCCTGCGATGGCGGTATGTCTGATCCGGCACTATCGCAGGCAAGCCAGCTCCCACAGTGCACGGCATTCCAGCTTTGGGTAAGTTTTCACTCAATAATCGCTGAACGTTTTGCCATCACCAGCCGTCATACCAATCCTTGAGCTAGTGTAGGAACTATCTACCGCTCAGCCTTGCGATTAGTCCAAAACCGCCTATTCATGTTTAACTTGAATGTTCGTTCAAGTTAAATCCGGCGGTTCGCTGCCCGCTCACAACAGGAGGCTTACCTTTGCTGAGTCCGTTATTTACAGCCACATCCCACACCTTCGGGGTGCATCGTTCATGAGTGCATCGTCCACCCCATCCAGCGGCCTGGTGCGCATGAATGCGCCGGTTTTCTACTTTGCCGCAAGCTTTATCCTGCTGTTCGGCATCACTGTCATCGCTATCCCGCAACAGGCCGGGGCCTGGTTGCTGGCGGCGCAAAACTGGGCGGCCAATACGGTCGGCTGGTACTACATGCTGGCGATGACCCTGTATCTGGTCTTCGTGGTGGTCACCGCGCTATCGGGCTACGGCAAGATAAAACTCGGTGCCGACCACGACGAGCCCGAATTCAGTTACCTGTCCTGGGCGGGCATGCTGTTTGCCGCCGGGATCAGCATCACGCTGTTTTTCTTTTGCGTGTCGGAGCCGCTGACGCATCTGGTGCAACCGCCCCAGGGCGCCCCGCTGAACGCCGACGCCGCGCGCCAGGCCATGCAGATCCTGTTTCTGCACTGGGGCCTGCATGGCTGGGGCGTGTTCGCCTTTGTCGGCATGGCCCTGGCGTATTTCGCCTACCGGCATAACCTGCCGCTGGCGCTACGCTCGGCGCTGTACCCGCTGATCGGCAAACGCATCAATGGCCCCATCGGTTACGCGGTGGATGGCTTCGGCATCATCGCCACGGTATTCGGCCTGGGCGCCGACATGGGTTTTGGTGTGCTGCACCTCAACTCAGGCCTGGACTACCTGTTCGGCATTGCCCACACCCAGTGGATCCAGGTCGGCCTGATCACACTGATGATGGGCGCGGCGATCCTCGTCGCCGTTGCTGGCGTGGACAAGGGCGTGCGGGTCATGTCCGACATCAACATGCTGCTGGCCTGTGCGCTGCTGCTGTTTGTGTTGTTCGCCGGGCCCACCCAGCACTTGCTCAACACCCTGATCCAGAACATCGGTGACTACCTCGGCGCGTTGCCGACCAAGAGCTTCGATGTCTACGCCTACGACAAACCCAGCGACTGGCTGGGCGGTTGGACGGTGTTCTACTGGGCCTGGTGGATTGCATGGTCGCCGTTCGTGGGCCTGTTTATCGCACGCATTTCCCGCGGGCGTACCATCCGCGAATTCGTGTTTGGCGTACTGCTGATTCCGTTGGGCTTTACCCTGGCGTGGATGTCGATCTTCGGCAACAGCGCCATCGACCAGGTACTCAACCACGGGATGACCGCCCTCGGCCAGTCGGCCATCGACGACCCGTCGATGAGCCTCTACTTGCTGCTGGAAACCTACCCGTGGAGCAAGACGGTGATCGCCGTCACGGTGTTTATCAGCTTCGTGTTCTTCGTCACCTCGGCCGACTCCGGCACCGTGGTGCTGTCGACCCTGTCGTCCAAAGGCGGCAACGCCGATGAAGACGGGCCGAAGTGGCTGCGTGTGTTCTGGGGCGCAATGACCGCGCTGGTCACCAGTGCCTTGTTGTTTGCCGGCAGTATCGACTCGTTGAAATCCGCGGTGGTACTGACCTCGTTGCCGTTCTCGCTGATCCTGCTGTTGATGATGTGGGGGCTGCACAAGGCGTTCTACCTCGAATCGCAAAAGCAGATCGCCCAGATGCATTCCCTCGCGCCGGTGTCCGGTTCACGCAAGGGCACGGGCGGATGGCGCCAGCGTCTGACCCAGGCCGTGCATTTCCCGTCGCGCGATGAGGTGTACCGTTTCCTTGAAACCACGGTGCGCCCTGCGATCGAAGAAGTGACGGCGGTGTTTGTCGAAAAAGGCCTCAACGTCGTCACCCAGCCCGACCCGTCCAACGACAGCGTCAGCCTGGAAATCGGCCACGGCGAAGAGCATCCGTTCGTGTACCAGGTGCAGATGCGCGGCTATTTCACGCCGTCCTTTGCACGCGGTGGAATGGGCTCCAAGCAGCTCAACAACCGACGCTATTACCGGGCGGAAGTGCACTTGAGCGAGGGCAGCCAGGACTACGACCTGGTGGGCTACACCAAGGAGCAGATCATCAACGACATCCTCGACCAGTACGAGCGTCACCTGCAGTTCCTGCACTTGGTGCGCTAGTACCCTGTGGGAGCGGGTTCGCCCGCTCCACAAAGAAAAAGCCCGCAAAGCCCCGTCCTACGGGGCTTTCTTAAATTTAATTTCATTCGTTGCAACCGCGCTTTGACGCGCAACTGTCATCTGGCCACTGCGTAATTGTGTGAAGCGTTTGACGCTTTCATTTCAGTACAGTGACGGAGACCGGTAACAATGAAGACGTTAATAAGCCCTATGGTGGGTGCCGCCATGGCGAGCTTTATGCTGTCCGCCCATGCCGATTTTATCGACGACAGCCACGCCGATGTGACCTTGCTCAACCGCTACCTCAACCAGCAAGGGCGTGATGTGGTGAACAGCAGCGCCAAGGCCCACAGCGTGCGCGATTGGGGCCAGGGTTTCGAGTTCAACTTCAAGTCCGGCTACACCGAAGGCCCGGTAGGTTTTGGCCTGGACCTGCAAGCGTTCTACGGTTTGAAACTGGATTCCGGTGGCGACCTCAATGACAAGGATCACCAGGGCCGCTACCCCGGCAGCATGTTCCCGCTGGATGACGGCAAGTCGGCTGACCAGTTCGGCGTGCTGAGCCCGACATTCAAAATGCGCTTCGCCAAAGATGAATTGCGCCTCGGCACGCTCTACGGCAACAACCCGGTGCTGGCCAACACCGACGGTCGCTTGTATCAACAGACCAACACCGGTGTGCAACTGGTCTCCAAGGACCTCAGCGACTTCACGTTCACTGGCGGCGATATCTTCAAGACCAAGATCCGCAACGAAACCGGCGATCAGGGGATGATTACCGCAGGTGGCACCAAAGAGAGCGACCGCTTCCTGTTCGGTGGTGCCGATTACACCGGCATACAGAACACCACCGTCAGCCTGTGGTACTCCAACCTTGAGGACTACTACCAGCAGTTTTTCCTCGGCGCCAAGCGTCATGACGCCTTGTCCGTGGGCGCGATCGACACCGACGTCCGTGTGTTCCGCAGCCTGGGTGTGGGCGCCAACGCCGATGGCGATAAAGACTTTGCCGGCGCAGGCCTCTACGGCGATGGCACCAGCAAAGGCCGCATCAACCAAACCACCGCCAGTTTGCTTGAGAGCTACAGCCTGGACGGCCACACCGTTGGCCTCGGTATCCAGAAAAACAGCGGCGACAGCGACTTCCCCTACCTCGACTCCGGCCTGAACAGCGGTGACGCGCGCCAAGGCCCAGGCTCAGGTGCCGACACCCCGGCGCTGACCAACATGCAGTTGAACAAATTCCAGCACGCCGGCGAACGCACGTGGCTGGCCCAATACAAATATGACTTCGGTAAGCTCGGCCTCAACGGCCTGACCTTTTCCGCCGCTTACGCCCATGGCGATGACATCCGCACGGCACAGGGCGATACCAGCGAATGGGAACGCAACATTGCCGTGGCTTACCAAGTACCCACCGGCACCCTCAAAGGCCTGGGCGTTACCTGGAAAAACGCACATGCGAGCCCGGACATTACCGGCGCCACCGTACAAGATGAAAACCGCTTCTATGTCAGCTATGTCGTTCCACTCTGGTAGGAAATTGCTGTAAAACGAAAGGGCAGACTTAAGCGATTCAGCCGCTTAAAAGGCCTGGGAATAGCGTTATTCCCGGGCCTTATTTGCCCCAAGTTCAAGAGAGGATTCGATGACTTATATTGCTGCCGAAAACCGCTATGAATCTATTCCGTATCGCCGTGTAGGCCGCAGTGGACTGGTGCTGCCGGCACTCTCCCTGGGCCTGTGGCATAACTTTGGCGACAGCACCCCGATCGACACCCAGCGCGCCTTGCTGCGTACCGCGTTCGACCTGGGTATCAACCACTTCGACCTGGCCAACAACTACGGCCCGCCCTATGGCAGCGCCGAGATCAACTTCGGCCGCTTGCTGCGTGAAGACTTCAAGCATTACCGCGACGAACTGATCATCTCCAGCAAAGCCGGTTGGGACATGTGGCCCGGCCCCTACGGCCAGGGCGGCGGTTCGCGCAAATACGTGCTGGCGAGCCTGGACCAGAGCCTGCAACGCCTGGGCGTTGACTACGTGGATATTTTCTACTCGCACCGTTTCGACGCCGACACCCCGCTGGAAGAAACCGCCAGCGCTTTGGCCACGGCCGTGCAACAAGGCAAGGCGTTGTACATCGGTATCTCGTCTTATTCCGGCGTGAAAACCCGCGAAATGGCGGCGTTGCTCAAGGAGTGGAAAGTACCGTTGCTGATCCACCAGCCGGCGTACAACCTGCTCAACCGCTGGGTCGAAAAAGACCTGCTGGACACCACCGAGGAACTCGGTGCCGGGGTGATTGCATTCACGCCGCTGGCCCAGGGTTTGCTGACCGACAAGTACCTCAACGGCGTACCGGCCGATGCGCGGGTCAACCGTCCAGGTGGCGGATCGTTGCAGGCCAAGCACTTGTCCGAGGCCAACATCGCCCATGTGCGCGGGTTGAATGAAATCGCCAAGCGCCGTGGCCAGAGCCTGGCGCAACTGGCCCTGGCCTGGACCCTGCGTGACCCACGGGTGACCAGTGCCTTGATTGGTGCGAGCCGACCGGAGCAGATCATTGAAAACGTCGGTGCGTTGAAGAACCTGAACTTCAGTGCAGAAGAATTGGCGGAGATTGATCGGTTTGCGCAGGAAGGAGGGATCAACCTGTGGGAAAAACCGTCCACTGCTGAATAAGCTGGCACAACCCGGTCAAAAATGTGCGAGCGGGCTTGCTCGCGACGGCGGTGAATCAGTCGATGAATTTGTTGGCTGACACTGCGCTTTCGCGAGCAAGCCCGCTCCCACAGTTTGATCTTCAGTGTGGCAAATTCACTCGTTGGTACGTGGTCAATGTGGGAGCCGGGCTTGCCCGCGAAGGCGGTGAGGCAGTCGATGAATTTGTTGGCTGACACTGCGCTTCCGCGAGCAAGCCTGCTCCCACAGTTTGATCTTCAGTGTGGCCAATTCACCCGCTGGTACGCGGTCAATGTGGGAGCCGGGCTTGCCCGCGATGGCGGTGAGGCAGTCGATGAATCTGTTGGCTGACACTGCGCTTTCGCGAGCAAGCCCGCTCCCACAGTTTGATCTTCAGTGTGGCCAATTCACTCGTTGGTACGTGGTCAATGTGGGAGCCGGGCTTGCCCGCGATGGCGGTGAATCAGTCGATGAATCTGTTGGCTGACACTGCGCATTCGCGAGCAAGCCCGCTCCCACAGTTTGATCTTCAGTGGGGCCAATTCACTCGTTGGTACGCGGTCAATGTGGGAGCCGGGCTTGCTCGCGACGGCGGTGAATTAGTCGATGAATTTGTTGGCTGACACTGCGCTTTCGCGAGCAAGCCCGCTCCCACAGTTTGATCTTCAGTGTGGCCAATTCACTCGTTGGTACGCGGTCAATGTGGGAGGCGGGCTTGCCCGCGATGGCGGTGAGGCAGTCGATGAATTTGTTGGCTGACACTGCGCATTCGCGAGCAAGCCCGCTCCCACAGTTTGATCTTCAGTGTGGCAAATTCACTCGTTGGTACGCGGTCAATGTGGGAGCCGGGCTTGCTCGCGACGGCGGTGAATCAGTCGATGAATCTGTTGGCTGACACTGCGCTTTCGCGAGCAAGCCCGCTCCCACAGTTTGATCTTCAGTGGGGTCAATTCACTCGTTGGTACGCGGTCAATGTGGGAGGCGGGCTTGCTCGCGACGGCGGTGAGGCAGTCGATGAATTTGTTGGCTGACACTGCGCATTCGCGAGCAAGTCCGCTCCCACAGTTTGATCTTCAGTGATGCAGAGGTTGTGCCTGGCTTAGAAGGGCACGTCGCCCAGAATCGTGGCGCGATGCATCACCCGCCGCTGCGGCCGGTAGTCATCCACCGCGTAATGCTGGGTCACGCGGTTATCCCAGAACGCCACGTCATTCTCCTGCCAGCGCCAGCGAATGGTGAATTCCGGCCGTGTTGCGTGGGCGAACAGCAGTTTCAACATTGCCTCGCTTTCAGCCGTCTCCAGCTCGTTGATTCTGGTGGTGAAGCCTTCACTGACAAACAGCGACTTACGCCCGCTCACCGGGTGTGTACGCACCACCGGGTGCGACAGAGGCGGGTTCTTCTTGCGGGTTTCTTCCCAACGCGCGAAGTCTTCGGCCGTATTACCAAAACGCTCCAGCGGGAAGGATTTAGTGAAATCGTGAGTCGCCGTCAGGCCATCGAGCAGGCGCTTGAGCGGCGCCGACAACGCCTCGTACGCAGCAATGCCGCTGGCCCATAACGTGTCGCCGCCGAACGCCGGCAGCCGCTTGGCGCTGAGCACTGCACCGAGTGCAGGCGTCGGCAGGAAGGTCACGTCGGTGTGCCACACCGCGTTATCACGCACATCGGTCACCGCGGTGTCGAGGATCAGCACTTCCGGCTGTTCCGGCACGTTGGGGTAGATCGGGTGAATATGCAGGTCACCAAAATGGGCCGCAAAGCGTGCCTGTTGCTGCGGCGTGATGGCTTGGCCGCGGAAGAACAGCACCGAGTGGGTAAGCAACGCCTGTTCGATGGCGTTGCGTTGTTCCGGGCTCAGCGGCTGGGTGATATCGACGCCGCTGATCTGGGCGCCCAGGGCGGTGCTTAATGGCGTAACGGTCAGGCTGCTCATGCTGTTCTCACTTAGTGTGCCTGGCCATGCCAAGGCACCCATTTGCGTTGCAGGGCACGCAGGCCCATTTCCATGGCGAAGGCGATCAGGGCGATTACCAGAATCCCCAGCACCACCACGTCAGTGACCAGGAACTGCGCTGCCGACTGCACCATAAAGCCCAGGCCGCTGGTGGCGGCGATCAACTCGGCGGCGACCAGCGTCGACCAACCCACACCCAGGCCGATGCGCACACCGGTGAGGATGTCGGGCAGGGCGCTCGGCAGGATCACATGGCGAATCAACTGGGCACGGCTCGCACCCAAAGACTGCGCGGCACGCAGCTTGGCCGGGTCGACCGTGCGTACGCCGGTCGCGGTGGCGATGGCGATGGGCGCGAAAATCGCCAGGTAAATCAGCAGCACCTTGGACAGTTCGCCGATGCCGCACCAGATCACAATCAACGGCAGGTAGGCCAACGGCGGAATCGGCCGGTAGAACTCGATCAGCGGGTCGAGAATGCCGCGGGCAATACGGTTGGCGCCGATGGCAATGCCGACCGGCACGGCAGTCAACACTGCAAAGCCCAAGCCCAGGCCGATACGGCTCAAGCTCGCACCCAGGTGCTGCCACAAGGTGGCGTCCATGTAGCCCGTGGTCGCCAGCAGCCAGCCTTTTTGCAACACGGCAGACGGTGGCGGCAGGAACAAGGGCTCGATCAAACCGGTCGCGGTCACGGCCCACCAGATCGCCAGCAAGGCGACCAGCGTCAGCCCGCTGATCCAGCGTGTGCTCAGCCTGCGGCGTAGCGGGGTAGGCGCGAGAGCCACGGGCTTGGCAGCCGTGGCGGGGAGTTCATAGCTGCTCATGCGCACACCTGCCGTTGGGAGAACACCTTGCCCAGCACGTGCTCACGGGTTTCGATAAAGCGTGGGTCGGACTTGATCGCCCGGGCCGATTCACCGGCGGCGTAGCGTTGGCCGAAGTCCAGGTGCAGGCGTTCGACGATCTGGCCCGGGTTGGGCGCCAACAGGATCAAATCGGTGGCGAGAAAGACCGCTTCTTCGATGTCGTGAGTAATCAGGAATACCGGTTTGGCAGTGCGCCGCCAGACTTGCAGCAGCAACTCCTGCATCTGTTCGCGCGTGAAGGCATCCAGCGCGCCGAAGGGTTCATCCATCAGCAACACGCGAGGGTCGGCCGCCAGGGCACGGGCCAGGCCCACACGCTGCTTCTGGCCACCGGAGAGTTGCCAGATGCGACGGCTGTCGAAACCGGCCAGGTCGACCAGGGCGAGCATTTCCCGGGCGCGTACTTCACGTTGCGCCCTGGGTACGCCGGCCAGTTCGAGGCCGAAGCCGACGTTGGCCAGCACGTCTTGCCAGGGCAGCAGGGCGTCGTCCTGGAACACCACGCCACGTTCGGCACTGGGGCCTTTGACGGGCACGCCATCGAGGGTGATGCGCCCGGCAGAGGGCTCGACGAAACCGGCAATCAGGTTCAACAGCGAGGTCTTGCCACTGCCGGACGGCCCGAGAGCCACCAGCAATTGCTGGGGCCCCAGGTCGAGTGAAATGTCAGACAGTACCGGTTCTGTGGCGCCTGGGTACTGTGCGCTGATGCGCTCCAGTTGTAGCAAGGCCATCGCAATGAACTCCCGAATCAGTGAGTGATGAACTGGGCGCTGATGTAAGGCGCGTAGTCCGGCAGCACGGCGTCGACCTTGCCTTGTTCCTTGAGGAACGCGGCGGTATCCGTCACGGCTTTGGTGGTCGGTGCGCCCAGCAGCGTCACTTGGTCAGCGGCCAGTGGGTAAACATTGCCTTGCAGCAGCAGTGGGATATCGCTGGCTTTGGCGCCGGAGAGCTTCACCAGTTTGTCGACGTTGCTTTGGTCGGCGAGCCAGGCTTGTGGGTCTTTGCGGTACGCGGCGTAGGCATCCAGCGTGACGTTGGCGAAGGCGCTGACGATTTCCGGGTGCTTTTCGGCGAAGTCTTTACGCACGATCCACGCATCGAAAGTCGGCGCGCCGAACTTGGCCAGTTCGCCGGAAGTGATCAGTACCTTGCCGTTTTCCTTGGCCACACCCAGGGCAGGGTCCCAAACGTAGGTCGCATCGATATCACCGCGCTTCCAGGCGGCGATGATCGCCGGTGGCGCGAGGTTGAGGATGGTGACTTTCGACGGGTCGATGTTCCAGTGCTTGAGCGCGGCCAACAGGCTGTAGTGGCCGGTGGATACGAACGGCACGGCGATTTTTTTGCCGACCAGGTCCTGCGGGCTATTGATCCCCGAACCATTGCGCGCCACCAGGGCTTCGGCGCCACCGATCTGGGTGGCGATGAGGAAGGTTTCCACCGGTACTTTGCGGGTGACGGCAGCGGTCAGCGGGCTGGAACCGAGGTAGCCGATCTGCACGTCGCCGGAGGCGATGGCGGCGATGATGTCGGCGCCATTGTCGAATTTGCGCCAGTCGATCTTGGCGTGGGTGGCTTTTTCATACGCGCCATCGGCCTGGGCGACTTTGGCCGGGTCCACGGTGGTCTGGTAAGCGATGGTCACATCCGCCGCCTGGGCGAACAGGCTGGCACCGGCCAGGGACAACGCCGCCAGGAGGCGGAGAGGGACATGCAGTTTCAAGGGGAAGCTCCTCAATCAGGCGGCCGAGGGTCGGCGTGTGAGGAGACTAAATGATCTAAGAATCCGAAAATAAATAACATTTTCGAATTAGCTTATGAGGAGAAAGGTGAAAGCCGGTCTTCAATCAAAAGAGGGCAAATGTGCGAGGGGGCTTGCGCCCGATGGCGGTGGGCCAGTCAATGAGAGGTGACTGACTAATTCGCTATCGGGAGCAAGCCCCCTCCCCTATAAAGCCCATTCCCATGAGGGGTTGAGCGCGGCTTTTTAGTTGCTGATCGCCAGAATGCTCGCCTGGTACGAGCCGACAAACACATCAAAATCGCCCACTTCGTTCTGCTCCAGCTCCGCCTGTTGCGCCAGCGACGTGCGCGCCAGTTCTTCAAAGCGCGCCTGCTCGGCTGCCGGCAGCGGCTCTTTACGGAAATGCTCGGCATGCACCTCGCTTTGGTGCAGGGAGAACTGCGCAAAGCTCTCTTTGCGCTCGGCCATCGCCGCCAGCACTTGGGCCGAGGGCGTCAGAGAAGGGTCTTTGACCTTCGCCAATTGAGCGTCCAGTGCCTGGCTGTGTTCCTGGATACCGTGGCTCTCGTCAAGCAACGCGGCCAACGGCGCAATCTGCTCCAGCAGCTCCGTGGCCCATTCCTTCATGTCCACGGGCTGGCCTTCACGCTGCAACTGCAGGCCTGGGCGGCGACCTTCCTTGACCACACTGAGGAAGTTGGAGGTGGCATTACCGCACTCGTTGTTGGCGAACAGCGGGCTGTCGTTCAACGCGCAGTACAGCAGGAACGCGTCGAGGAAACGCGACTCCGGCAGGTCGATACCCATCGGCAGGAACGGGTTGATGTCCAGGCAACGCACTTCGATGTACTGAATGCCACGGGCCATCAGTGCCTGAATCGGCCGTTCGCCGGTGTAGGTGACGCGCTTGGGGCGAATGTTGGAGTAGTACTCGTTTTCGATCTGCAGGATGTTGGTGTTGAGCTGAACCCACTCACCGTCCTTATGGGTGCCGACTTCGACGTAAGGTGCGTAGGGCGTTGCCACTGCTTCACGCAGGCTGTCGGTGTAGCTGCTCAGATCGTTGTAGCACGGCGTCAGGCCCGCCTGAGCGTTGCTCTGGTAACCCAGGTCGCTCATGCGCAGGCTGGTGGCGTAGGGCAGGTACAGCGTGTCGGCGTCCAACACTTCCAACTGGTGCGAGCGACCGCGCAGGAAGCCGGCGTCCAGCGCCGGTGAGGCACCAAACAGGTACATCAACAGCCAGCTGTAGCGACGGAAGTTACGGATCAGCGCGATATAGGCGGTGGACTGGTAGTCGCGGTCGGTGCCGACGAAACCTTCGGTTTCCTTGAGCAACGGCCACAACTGTTCCGGCAGCGAGAAGTTGTAGTGGATGCCGGCGATGCACTGCATGGTCTTGCCGTAGCGCAGGGCCAGGCCCTTGCGGTACACGTACTTGAGCTGGCCGATATTCGAGGTGCCGTAGTAGGCAATCGGAATATCTTCCTCGGCCGGCAACGGGCACGGCATCGAAGGGCTCCACAGGTACTCGTTGCCGAGTTTGCTGTAGGCAAAACGATGGATCTTGTCCAGGCTGCTCAGGGTATCGGCCGGGTTGGGCAGGGCGGGAGTGATGAACTCCAGCAGCGACTCCGAGTAGTCGGTGGTGATCAATTCGTTGGTCAACGCAGCGCCCAGGGCTTCAGGGTGCGGCGTTTGTGCCAGGCGACCCTCATCTGTGACGCGCAGGCATTCGCGCTCGATGCCGTGCAAGCACTGCTCTAGCAGGGAGAGGTGTTCGCGCTTGCCGAGCAAGGCCAGGCGGCGGTTGAGAAGTTCGCTCAAGTTGGATTCCTTCACGCGTCAGTCGCCCCAATATGGGGGTGGGCAGGACGGTCTACAAGGGTGAAGTTAAAACTGGCGTTATCGCCTGGTTTTGAGTCGATTTGACCCGCTTTGAAAAAGCCTACTTCACTCCATGAATTGGGCTATAGCGCAGCAAGAAAATTCCGACGATGTTGTCGCAGCGCCGAAATTAACTCAAATCGAGGGCGGGGAGCTATAGGACAGCGAAGGTGCCTTGTGCTTTTGCGACCAGTTTGTCGTCCTGGTACACATCCGCCTCGACCACCAACGTGCGTCGACCGGCGTGAATCACCCGGCTGGTGCACACCACGTCGCCGTCAGACACGGCGCGGATGTAGTTGATTTTGCATTCGATGGTTGCACTCTGCTGATCGAAACCATGGGAACTGGAGCAGGCCAGCCCCATGGTGATATCGACCAAACTGAAAATCGCCCCGCCATGGAGCTTGCCCGCGCGGTTGCGCAGGTGCGGCTCCAGGGTCAGGGCCACCTCGGCAACGCCTTCTTCAAGGCGTTGCAGGTGGCAGCCGATCAGCTCACTGAAGGCGCTCTGGGTCAAACCGGCTGGAATTTCCATCAACGTTTCTTCAACTGCTTGGCATTGGCGAACAGCGACGCCATGGCGTTGTTGCTCGGCGCGGCCGTGGCGGTTTCCTTGCGCGGTGCGTTGTGCTGCGACTGGCGCGGCGCCGAGCCAGGGCGTGCACCACGGGCTCCGTCGATTTTCTCGCCGGGGGTGTCGCTCATGCGCATCGACAGGCCGACGCGTTTGCGTGGGATATCGACTTCCATGACCTTGACCTTCACCACGTCACCGGCTTTCACGGCTTCACGAGGGTCCTTGATGAACTTCTCCGAAAGCGCGGAGATATGCACCAAACCGTCCTGATGCACGCCGATGTCCACAAAGGCACCGAAGTTGGTCACGTTGGTCACCACACCTTCGAGGATCATGCCCAGTTGCAAGTCCTTGAGGTCTTCGACGCCGTCCTGGAACTCGGCCGTCTTGAACTCGGGACGCGGGTCGCGGCCCGGTTTTTCCAGCTCTTGCAGGATGTCGGTGATGGTCGGTACACCGAAGGTTTCGTCGGTGTACTTCTTCGGGTCCAGGCGCTTGAGGAACGCGGCGTCGCCGATCAGCGAGCGGATGTCGCGGTCGGTCTCGGCGGCAATACGTTGCACCAGCGGGTAGGCTTCCGGGTGAACCGCGGAGGCATCCAGCGGGTTATCACCGTTCATTACACGCAGGAAGCCTGCGGCCTGCTCGAAGGTTTTTTCGCCCAGGCGTGCGACTTTTTTCAGTGCCGCACGGGTTTTGAACGCGCCATTCTCGTCGCGGTGGGTGACGATGTTCTGCGCCAGGGTGGCGTTAAGGCCGGAGATGCGCGCCAGCAGCGCCACGGAGGCAGTGTTCACGTCCACGCCCACGGCGTTTACGCAGTCTTCCACCACCGCATCCAGGCCGCGTGCGAGTTTCAGCTGCGATACGTCGTGCTGGTACTGGCCGACACCGATGGATTTAGGGTCGATTTTCACCAACTCGGCCAACGGGTCTTGCAGGCGGCGAGCAATGGAGACCGCGCCACGGATCGACACGTCGAGGTCCGGGAATTCCTTGGAGGCCAGTTCCGAGGCCGAGTACACCGAAGCACCGGCCTCGGAGACCATGACTTTGGTCATCTTCATGGCTGGGTATTTTTTGATCAGCTCGGCGGCCAACTTGTCGGTTTCACGGCTGGCGGTGCCGTTGCCGATGGCGATCAGGTCCACGGCGTGCTTGGCGCACAGCGCGGCGAGGATCGCCAGGGTCTGGTCCCACTTGTTGTGCGGTACATGCGGGTACACGGTGGCGTGGTCCAGCAGCTTGCCCGTGGAGTCGACCACGGCAACCTTGCAACCGGTACGCAGGCCTGGGTCGAGGCCCAGTGTGGCGCGCGGGCCGGCCGGTGCGGCCAGCAGCAGGTCGTGCAGGTTGTGGGCGAACACGTTGATCGCTTCGGTTTCGGCGCCGTCGCGCAGTTCGCCGAGCAGGTCGGTTTCCAGGTGAGTGTAGAGCTTGACCTTCCAGGTCCAGCGCACGACTTCACTGAGCCACTTGTCCGCAGGACGGTTTTGATTCTGGATGCCGAATTGTTGACCGATCATGCCTTCGCACGGGTGCATGGTGCCCGGCAGCTCGTCGCCGACTTTCAGCGCGGAGCTGAGAATGCCTTCGTTGCGACCTCGGAAAATCGCGAGTGCGCGGTGGGATGGCATACTTTTCAGCGGTTCATCGTGTTCGAAGTAATCGCGGAACTTGGCGCCTTCTTCCTCTTTGCCGGCGATGACGCGGGCGCTGAGGATGGCTTCCTGCTTGAGGTAGGCGCGCAGTTTTTCCAACAGGCTGGCGTTTTCGGCGAAACGCTCCATCAAAATATACTTGGCGCCTTCGAGGGCGGCCTTGACGTCGGCGACGCCTTTTTCGGCGTCGATAAAGCGTGCGGCTTCAGTTTCCGGGGTCAGCGACGGGTCATTGAACAGGCCGTCAGCCAGGTCGCCCAGGCCGGCTTCCAGGGCGATCTGGCCCTTGGTGCGGCGTTTCTGTTTGTACGGCAGGTAAAGGTCTTCGAGGCGGGTCTTGGTGTCGGCGAGCTTGATGTCGCGCTCCAATTGCGGCGTCAACTTGCCCTGCTCCTCGATGCTGGCGAGGATGCTGATGCGCCGTTCGTCGAGTTCTCGCAGGTAGCGCAGGCGCTCTTCCAGGTGACGCAACTGGGTGTCGTCGAGGCTGCCGGTCACTTCTTTACGGTAACGGGCGATGAAAGGCACCGTGGAGCCTTCATCCAGTAGAGCGACGGCCGCTTCGACCTGTTGTGGGCGTACACCGAGTTCCTCGGCAATGCGGCTGTTGATGCTGTCCATAAAACCACCTGAAATTCTGAAAGCAGCTCGCAGGCCCGGAAAACAAGGCGTTGCGAGGCTGGTTGAGCGGCGCTATCGGCGCCGCTGCCTGGGTCGATAGGCTGCCTATTGACCCGCGAAATCGGGAAATTGCTGCCCGCCGCTGAAAAAACTGCTGAGGCAGTAAACAGTAAAGTCTGACAGTGCCCTGCACGAAGGCGCCGCATTATAACCAGCGTTCTGCCCTTGGGGGGTACTGCACCGGTGGTTGTAGGACGCGGGTTCGCTGGCGGTGGAGGAAAAATCTGCTAACAATGCACACGGTGCGTATAACGGCAGCTACGCCATAATGCGCGCCGAGATAAGAGGAGCATCTAATGAGCAGCACTGCACAAACTGCTGAAGGCGAAAAAATTCTCATCGTTGATGACGATCCGGGGCTGAGCAGCCTGCTGGAGCGTTTTTTCAACTCCAAGGGCTACCGTGCACGCGCGGTGCCGAACACCGAGCAGATGGACCGCCTGTTGGGGCGCGAAGTCTTCAATCTGGTCGTGCTCGACCTGATGTTGCCCGGCGAAGACGGCCTCACCGCCTGCAAGCGCCTGCGCGGTGCGAACAACCAGATTCCAATCATCATGCTCACCGCCAAGGGCGATGAGCTGAGCCGCATCAAGGGCCTCGAACTGGGCGCTGATGACTACCTGGCCAAGCCGTTCAACCCTGACGAGTTGATGGCCCGGGTCAAAGCCGTACTCCGTCGCCAGGCAGCTCCGGTTCCTGGTGCGCCGGGCAGCGAAGACGAAAGCGTCACCTTTGGCGACTACGAACTGTCGCTGGCGACGCGTGAGCTCAAGCGTGGCGAAGAAGTGCACATGCTCACCACCGGTGAATTCGCTGTGCTCAAGGCCCTGGTGATGAATGCTCGCCAGCCGCTGACCCGCGACAAGCTGATGAACCTGGCCCGTGGCCGTGAGTGGGACGCCCTGGAGCGCTCCATCGACGTGCAGATCTCCCGTCTGCGCCGGATGATCGAGCCGGACCCGTCCAAGCCACGGTATATCCAGACGGTGTGGGGCGTGGGTTATGTGTTTGTGCCGGATGGCACTGCAACCAAGTGACCGATGATTTGCAGGGGCGGGCATCCTGGCGTTTGACTCCATGAGGGTCGACGGGATGCCCGGCGTCTGCAATTCTGCGAGCGCCGCTCGTTCTTGCAAGGTGTCTAGCTGTCTCCTATGAAAACCCCGCTGTGGTTCCCACAAAGTTTCTTCTCCCGCACCCTTTGGCTGGTGCTGATCGTCGTTCTGTTTTCCAAGGCACTGACGCTGGTTTATCTGTTGATGAACGAAGACGTGCTGGTCGATCGACAATACAGCCACGGTGTTGCCCTGACACTGCGTGCCTATTGGGCTGCCGACCCCGAAAACCGCGAGAAGATCGCCAAGGCCGCCACCCTGGTTCGCGTCGCCGGAGCCGGTGTGCCGGAAGGCGAGCAGCATTGGCCCTACAGTGAGATTTACCAACGCCAGATGCAGGCCGAACTGGGTGAAGACACCGAAGTGCGGTTGCGTATGCATGTGTCACCGGCGTTATGGGTGCGCGCGCCAAGCCTGGGGCAGGATTGGCTGAAAGTGCCGCTGTACCCGCATCCATTGCGAGGGCAGAAGATCTGGAACGTGCTGGGTTGGTTCCTGGCGATCGGCTTGCTTTCAACGGCGTCCGCGTGGATTTTCGTGCGCCAGCTTAACCAACCCCTCAAACGCCTGGTATTTGCCGCTCGCCAACTGGGACAAGGGCGCAGCGTGCGCCTGCCGATCAGCGACACGCCCAGTGAGATGACCGAGGTGTACGGCGCGTTCAATCAGATGGCCGAAGATGTCGAACAGGCCGGGCGCGAACGCGAGCTGATGCTGGCGGGCGTGTCACATGACCTGCGCACACCGCTGACGCGCTTGCGCCTGTCCCTGGAATTGATGGGCAATCATTCCGACCTGACCGATGACATGGTGCGCGATATCGAGGACATGGACGCGATTCTTGACCAGTTCCTCGCGTTTATCCGCGATGGCCGTGATGAAGTGGTGGAAGAAGTCGACCTGACGGAACTGGTGCGTGAAGTGGTGGCGCCCTACAACCAGAACGGTGAGCAGGTGCGCATGCGCCTGGAGCCGATCCAGCCGTTTGCGCTGCGTCGCATTTCAATGAAGCGTCTGCTGAACAACTTGATCGGCAACGCTTTGCATCACGCCGGTTCGGGTGTCGAAGTGGCCGCGTATGTGTCCGGCGACAGCACCGCGCCTTATGTGGTGTTGAGTGTGATGGACCGAGGTACGGGGATCGACCCAGCGGAACTGGAAGGTATTTTCAACCCGTTCACCCGTGGCGACCGTGCCCGGGGTGGTAAAGGTACGGGGTTGGGGTTGGCGATTGTGCGTCGAATTGCGTCGATGCACGGCGGCAATGTTGAGCTGCGCAACCGGGAAGAGGGTGGCCTGGAGGCGCGGGTGCGGTTGCCGCTTGGCCTGATGCTGCCAAGAGACGCGGTCTGACAAACAACTCGAATCAAATGTGGGAGCAGGCACGCCAGCTCCCACATTGTTTTTAACGCCTGCCAAAGTTTGCTGCGTATCAGCCCTTACCCTTGGTCCGCGTCATATTCGGGCCACCACTCTTCTCCAGATGCTGAATGATGATCCCCGCCACATCCTTCCCGGTGGTGGTCTCGATCCCCTCCAGGCCCGGCGATGAATTCACTTCCATCACCAATGGCCCGTGGTTGGAGCGCAAGATATCCACGCCCGCTACGCTCAACCCCATCACCTTGGCTGCCCGCAGCGCAGTCATGCGTTCTTCCGGGGTGATCTTGATCAGGCTGGCACTGCCGCCACGGTGCAGGTTGGAACGGAATTCGCCTGGCTTGGCCTGGCGCTTCATCGCTGCAATCACCTTGTCGCCCACCACGAAGCAACGGATATCCGCACCGCCGGCTTCCTTGATGTATTCCTGGACCATGATGTTCTGTTTGAGGCCCATGAACGCCTCGATCACCGACTCGGCAGCAGTGGCGGTTTCGCACAGCACCACGCCGATGCCCTGGGTGCCTTCGAGCACCTTGATCACCAGCGGCGCACCGTTGACCATCTCGATCAGGTCGGGGATGTCATCGGGGGAGTGGGCAAAGCCGGTCACCGGCAGGCCGATGCCGCGACGCGACAGCAACTGCAGCGAGCGCAGCTTGTCCCGCGAGCGGGCGATGGCCACCGATTCATTGAGGGGAGACACCCCCATCATTTCGAACTGGCGCAACACCGCGCAGCCATAGAACGTCACCGACGCGCCAATCCGTGGGATCACCGCATCGAAACCTTCCAGTGGCTTGCCCCGGTAGTGGATCTGCGGCTTGTGGCTGGCAATGTTCATATAGGCACGCAACGTGTCGATCACCACCATTTCATGGCCACGTTCGGTGCCGGCCTCGACCAGGCGGCGGGTGGAATACAGACGCGGGTTTCGCGACAGCACAGCAATCTTCATGCAGCACCTGGGGCAGAAATAGTAGAGACCGGGAACACCGGCTTGTCTTGAACGTACTTGACGCCGGGGTTGACCACCAACTGGCCGTCAATCAGCGCCTTGGAGCCCAGCAGCAGGCGGTAACGCATGGCCTTGCGGCAGGCGAGGGTAAACTCCACCCGCCACACCCGGTCACCCATCGCCAGGGTGGTGCTGATCACATAGCGCACCTGTGCGTGGCCGTTGGAGCTCTTGATGGTTTTCATCGTCACCAGCGGCGCCTCGCAACGACGGTGACGCAATTGCACCACGCTGCCCAAGTGCGCGGTAAAGCGCACCCACTTCTCTCCGTCGCGCTCAAACGGCTCGATATCGGTAGCGTGCAGGCTCGAGGTGCTGGCACCGGTATCGATCTTCGCGCGCAGGCCAGCCACTCCCAAGTCGGGAAGCGCCACCCACTCACGCAGACCAACAACGGTCAAATGGTCAAATGTCTTCAATATGGGTAACCGGTCAGTTCGCCCAGGCCTTGGGTGAAACCTCGGCCAGGGCTTTGAATGCAGGCTTGGCGAACCAATAACCCTGCATCAGAAATATTCCGCAGTCGGACAGAAAGTCACGCTCGCCGGCACTTTCGATGCCTTCGGCAATGACAGTAACGCCCAACTGCTCACAGATTGTGACAATCCCCTGGACGATTACCTGGCGGACACGATCCTGGTCGACATCGCGAATCAGCGCCATGTCGAGTTTGATCAAGTCAGGTTGGAAATCAGCCAGCAGGTTCAGCCCCGAATAGCCCGCACCGAAATCGTCGATGGCGGTCTTGAAGCCGAATTCGCGGTATTCACGCAGAATATTGGTCAAATGGCGATAGTTATCTACGTGCTCGCTTTCCAGTGTTTCGAAAATCAGCTGATTCAGCGGAAAGTTATGCGCGCGGGCCGCCTCAAGGGTGCTGCGAATACACAGCTCCGGTCGGTAAACGGCATTGGGCATGAAGTTGATCGAAAGATGGGTTTGCATGCCCAGGGCGGAGGCACCGGCAATCGCCTGGGTGCGGCAGCGTTGGTCGAAGCGATAACGGTTGTTTTTGTTGACCTGACTCAGCACTGACAACGCCCCTTCCCCGTTGGGGCCTCGCACTAAGGCTTCATGGGCGAAGATCGAATGGTCCCGAAGGTCTACGATAGGCTGATAGGCGAACGAAAAATCAAAACCCAGGGGTTCGCTTTGCTGGCAGCCCACGCAAGTCTGGTTGGGCGAGGTGAGTGAAGCAGGAAAATCGGTCACGGCGTATCCTCGCGAAAACAGGGTGGGTGCCTGGCGTATCTTAGGTGAGCGTTGGGGTTTATGCGTCGAAGCACTTCAACGGTAAAGTTGCGACATTTTTCAAAGCGAGGAATTCAAGTGGCTCAAAAGCAGGAAGAGGAAGAAAAGGTCCGTTTGGACAAGTGGCTGTGGGCAGCGCGTTTCTTTAAAACCCGTGCCTTGGCCAAGGCCGCCATTGAGAGTGGCAAGGTGCACCATCGCGGTGAGCGCTGCAAGCCGGGCAAGGAACCGCGCGTCGGTGATGAACTGCAGATTCGTGCGGGGTTTGATGAAAAGACCGTCGTCGTGCAGGCCCTGTCCGTGGTGCGCCGTGGGGCACCCGAAGCGCAGGCGCTTTACACGGAGACCGAAGCCAGCATTGCCAAGCGCGAAAACGCCGCGGCCATGCGCAAGGCCGGAGCGACCGGCATGACCACCGATGGCAAACCGAGCAAGAAGCAGCGTCGCGATTTGTTCAAGTTTCGCGGCAGCGGCAATGATGATTGATTGCGAATCTCCAGCAACATGGCGATCAATTGTGCGCGCTGACTCTCCGCTATCGCGGACAAGCCAGCGCCCACCAGAATCGACTGCTTCAAGCGGCTGTGCGTATGACGCTCAATCGCCCGACCACTGGCAGCTTGCCCAGTAAGCCGAAGACCGGCGCCGTCAGCCGCAACAAAGCCCCCGACACCTTCGCTGCAAACGGCGTGTAATACCCCCAGCCCAGCGCCAACAACGCCAGCAGCATGCCGCCGATGTAATCGTCCTGTCCCCAATGCGCGCCCGCCACCAATCGCGGCATCATGAACAACAGCGCCAGGCCCCAGATCACCAGCACCTGGCTGATGCGCTTGGCAAACACCGTCATGAACAGCCCCCAGATCAACAGCACTGAAGCATGATCACCCGGGAAGCTCTGGCTGGAACGGTCCTTCAGCTCCCAGGTTTTCTCCAGGCCGGGGAAATAATCACTCATATGAATCGCGCCAGCGATCACCATCGACGGGCTGCTGTGCTGCCAGCCCATCTGCGCCACCAGTTTGGAAAAGAGCATGCGGATAAACAGCAACAGCAGCAAAATGCCGAAAAAGCCAAAAAACGCCTGGCGGACTTGAACGGCCTTGAACACCCAGTCGCCACGTATCAGTAGCATCAGCAAAATCACCCCGACGACCGCGTCAAATGGCCGCAAACTGGCCACAGCCCACACATGCAACCACACTGGGTTGCTGGCCAGCGGGTCGTTGAACAGATGAAACAGCCATTCGTCGAATAGCACACACAGCATCTGCCCCGTGGGCCACAGCCAAAAAACCAGCAGCCCGATAGCGAGTAGATTGCAAAAGGCCCACCCCCCGAGGTTCCACTTGGCTTGGAACAAACCCGGATTGTTCATAAACTGTCCCCCAATGCTCTAGAAAACCGCACCAAAATGGTGCTAAAGCGTCTAATTCTATAAACCTTGTAATTAATTTGTCATCAATTCAGATACCAGACCTATGACTGATCTACCGGATACCGACTTCACCCAACGCTTCATCTTCGACGAGAACGACGCCCGCGGCGAACTGGTCTCGCTGGAGCGCAGCTACGCCGAAGTCCTCGCCAAGCACCCCTATCCGGAGCCGGTCGCGCAACTGCTCGGGGAGTTGATGGCGGCGGCGTCGCTGCTGGTGGGCACCATGAAGTTCGACGGTTTGTTGATTCTGCAGGCGCGCTCCGAAGGCCCGGTGCCGATGCTGATGATCGAATGTTCCAGCGAGCGTGAGATCCGTGGCCTGGCCCGTTACGACGCCGACTTGATCGCGCCGGACGCCACCCTGTCCGACCTGATGGCCAACGGCGTGCTGGCGATCACTGTTGACCCGACGGAAGGCCAGCGTTACCAGGGCATTGTCGATCTCGACGGCGAGACCCTGTCGGACTGCTTCACCAACTATTTTGTGATGTCCCAGCAAGTCGGCACCAAGTTCTGGCTCAATGCCGACGGCAAGCGCGCCCGTGGCCTGTTGCTGCAGCAACTGCCGGCCGACCGCATCAAGGACGACGATGAACGCACCGACAGCTGGCGCAAGCTGACGGCCCTGGCCGGTACCCTGACCGCTGAAGAGCTGCTGGGCCTGGACAACGAAACCATCCTGCACCGCCTCTATCACGAAGAGGCCGTGCGCCTGTTCGACGCACAGGGCCTGCGCTTCCGTTGCAGCTGTTCCCGTGAGCGCTCGGCCAATGCCTTGGTCAGTCTCGGCCTGGAAGATGCGCAGAATCTGGTGGTGGAGCACGGCGGCAATATTGAGATCGACTGCCAGTTCTGCAACCAGCGCTACCTGTTCGATGCCGCCGATGTCGCCCAATTATTCGCTGGCGCAGGCATCGAGACCCCTTCTGACACCCGCCACTAAAACGTTTAAGCACAGGTAAATCACCTGACAAACGCCGGATTAGCGCAGTTCTGACGGGAGGGCCCTACTTTTTTTGGGCTTTTCTGGCATAATCCGGCCCACTTTTTTCGCGGTAGTAGTGCGCAACTTTCTACTACAAAACGTTTGGAGCACTCGGCCATAGGCCGACGGGGAACCTCATGACGCAAGCCAATAACGCCGTATACACCGATCTGAGTGTTGACGATCTGGTTAAAGAAGCCCTGCAGCGCGGTGAAGGCGTGCTTGCCGATACTGGCGCACTGGTCGTAGAAACCGGTCATCGTACCGGCCGTTCTCCGGTCGACCGTTTCATCGTTGAAGAGCCTTCCACCCAGGACGCAATCGCCTGGGGCCCGATCAACCGCAAGTTCCCGGCCGACAAGTTCGATGCCCTGTGGGCTCGCGTCGAGGCCTTCAACAATGCGCAAGAGCATTTTGTTTCCCACGTTCACGTAGGGGCTGCAGAAGACCACTACCTGGCCGTGAAAATGACCACCCAGACTGCCTGGCAGAACCTGTTCGGTCGTTGCCTGTTCATCAACCCAGCCCAGTACAACCCGGCCGGTCGTGATGAGTGGCAAGTGCTTAACGTGGCCAACTTCGAGTGCGTGCCAGAGCGTGATGGCACCAACTCCGATGGTTGCGTCATCCTCAACTTCGCCCAGAAGAAAGTGCTGATCGCCGGCATGCGTTACGCCGGTGAAATGAAAAAAGCCATGTTCTCGGTGCAGAACTTCCTGCTGCCGGCCGCCGACGTGCTGCCAATGCACTGCGCCGCCAACATCGGCGAAGCAGGCGACGTGACCCTGTTCTTCGGTCTGTCGGGCACCGGTAAAACCACCCTGTCGGCCGACGAAAGCCGTTACCTGATCGGTGACGACGAACACGGCTGGGGCGAAGGCGTAGTGTTCAACATCGAAGGCGGTTGCTATGCCAAGTGCATCGACCTCTCCGAGAAGAACGAGCCGGTCATCTGGAAAGCCATCAAGCACGGCGCCGTGCTGGAAAACGTTGTGATCGACGAGGCCAAGCACGCCGACTACACCGATGTCAGCCTGACCCAGAACAGCCGCGCCGCCTACCCGCTGGAACACGTTGCCAAGCGTTCCGAGAAGAACCTGGGCGGCGAGCCAAACGCGGTCATCTTCCTGACCTGCGACCTGACCGGCGTACTGCCGCCCGTGTCGATCCTCAGCGAAGAACAAGCGGCTTATCACTTCCTGTCCGGCTACACCGCACTGGTGGGCTCGACTGAAATGGGTTCCGGCAGCGGCATCAAGTCGACGTTCTCCACCTGCTTCGGCGCGCCGTTCTTCCCACGCCCGGCTGGCGAATACGCTGAGCTGCTGATCAAGCGTATCCGTGGCTTCGGCTCCAAGGTTTACCTGGTCAACACCGGCTGGACCGGCGGTGGCTATGGCGTCGGCAAGCGCTTCAACATCCCGACCACTCGCGGCGTTATCGCAGCGATCCAGAGCGGCGCGTTGATCGGTGCTGAAACCGAACACCTCGACACCATCAACCTCGACGTGCCATTGGCTGTGCCGGGCGTTGAGACTGGCCTGTTGAACCCACGCAACACCTGGGCTGACAAAGCGGCCTACGACGCAGCAGCGAAAGCGCTGGCGGGTCTGTTCACCGAGAACTTCAAGAAGTTTGACGTGAGCGATGCGATCAAGGCGGCTGGGCCTCAGTTGTAAGGTTCGCTTGTTGTAAAAAAACCGCCCCTTGTGGGCGGTTTTTTTATGCGCAAGCGTTAGTCGGCGAGGTGCAAAACCACCGCCCCGACCAGCACCAACGCTACGCCCACGACCTGCACCGCTGACAACCGTTCCTTGAAAAACACAAACCCCAGGATCGCCGCGATCCCGCCCGACAACGTGCTGATCACCGTCACTACCGACACCGACCCCGCCATCGCCCCCCACGAAAATGCCGAGAACCCGCCCAGGTTCATCAAACTCGCGCCGGTCAACGTGGCGCAGTTTTTCAGTGGCGGAATCTTCAGGCCGTTTTTGATCTTCAGCACCATCACCACCAGCACGCACAAACCCACCAAATAACCCAGCCACAACATGGTAATCGGCCCCAGCGCGGGCAGTGTGTAGCGGCCTTGCAACCAGAAACTGGTGCCGTACAGCGTTGCTGCGAGCATGGCGTAGGCGATGGACTGGCGTGGGTTGTTATGGGGCACGCCGTTGTCCTTGTGAAGGCTGGAGAGGATTACGCCGATGACGCATAAGCCGATGCAACCGAGCTGGATCAGGCTGATGTGTTCGCCGCTGGCCCAGGACAGCAGCGTGGTGACCACGCCGTAGGAGGTCACCAGTGGCGCGACGATGGCGGCTTTGCCCAGAGCGAAGGCCTTGGACAGCGCAAGCGCCCCGGAGACGGTGAGCAGGGCGGCGGCAATGCCCAGCAGCCAGACACTCAACGGGGCATTCAGGGACTTGAACAGGAACACCGGGAAGATGACCAGCAACAGGGTCATGATCAGGAAACCGAGGGCCTGGCCGAAGTACACCGCGCGTTTGACGCCGACGGCGCGCGCGTTGAGACCCACGAGAAAATCCGTGCCGCCCCAGAGCAGGGCGGCCAGCAGGCCCATTATTACGTCCATGTAAGGTCCTTGTTATGTAAACGATTCGCCAGGTTAGCGCATAACCCATGTGGGAGCGGGCTTGGCTTCAGCTGAGGTTTTCCAGGGTTTGCGTGTCCCAGCGGTGAGTGTTGATGGCCAGGTAGAGCATGCCAATCGTCAGTGGCACCTTAGCGCCACGCTCTTTGGCGCGGTGTTTCAGGAACACATCGAACGCTGGCGGTTGGAAGTAACGATAAGCGTCGTAGTCGCCCAGGTCGACCGCAAAATCCTTCTCCAACGCCTCCATGAATTGCGTAGCCTCGGCGCGGTCGCAGCCAAGGTCGAAGTTGATTGAGGTGTCGAGGCGAAGGGTCTTGTGTTTCGGCAGGCCGATTTCTTCGTGCAGCAATTGCAGCAGCTGCTGCATGGCGGGGTCTTCGGGGAAGTTGGGGGCCAGGTTCATGGTGGGGGCACGCAGGAGTGGGTGAGGGGGAGGGTTACGTTTTAGTCGGTATTTGTTGCGGGTGATGAAGAGTGCCAAGCCTATCAAGAATACGAAGATAGGGAGGAAGGGCATGCTGAGGGTTACTGCCACGTAGGGTAATCAGAACGCCAATGCCAGGCCGGCTACGAGGCATGTGACTGCAAGGCGTTTTCTCAGAATAGCGTCAGTGATTGGGTAATGCAGTACCAGGTAAAAACCCAAGAAACAGGCGATTTGCAGGACAGTATTCATGACGCTTGAAATCTCCTTGCTTCGAGTGCCTGTGTGTTCCAGCGTTTGGCTTTGACGGCGTGGTAGAGCATGCCAAGGGTGAGCGGGATGTTGCCTTTGCTGCCTCTGTCCACCCGTCGGTAGCGCACTTCGTTTGCCGAAGTACCTGCGTCTAACCAACAGAGGTTTGCCAACGCGTGCTTGTGGGTGGGTAAAACGGTAAGGCGAATCCACCGTGAAGGTGACGCCGTAGTGGCCGATGTATTGAGTCCTTTCGAGGTGCACGGATTTTTTGCCGGGACAGTGGAGAGGGCGCTAGTTTCGGTCATGCGCAGGCGAGTTACGTAGAGGGTGGCGCAGGTGTTTTGAGCAGTTTAGGACGAGGACTACGCTGTATTTAGCGGCTTCCTACAGGGCTTTCCGGCGTTTTCGGTTTGACAGTGATTTTTTGGTCAACACCCATTCAATGTGGGAGTCGGGCTCGCCCGCGATGGCGCTGTGTCAGGTGCAGAAATATAGCCTGATATACCGCCATCGCAGGCAAGCCCGCTTCCGCAGGTTTAGCTCAGTGGCTGGCCTGGTGATGGTTGGTTATCGGCTGCCGGTTGCAGTTGAACGTGTTGCGCGGCTTCCAGCAGATCACAGCCATCCTGCACGAGCAGGTACAAGGCATTAATGATGTGGGAAATATCGTCGAGGTCCGCGTGTTCGTAGGTCAGGCAGGTGAAGGTTTCCAGTAAGTCGCTGGCAGCGCGGATGCGCTGGTGTGCGGCGCTCTGGATGTCCTCGGCGGTGGCTTCGGTGTCGATGACGAGAGGGTGGGTGTCGGTGAAGTTGGTGCGTAGCTGACGATAGCGATCCATCGTTTCAGGTATTTGCATTTGAAGGTGCTCGGTTTGCTGTTAGGTAACCGACATCATCGTGGCCAAACGGTGGGTGGCGGACTGTGCGCGGGTTGGCCAGCCGGAAACAGCACTCCGACACGTCCGAAGACGTCCCACACACAGCCGCCATAGCAGTGCATTACGAGACGATAGACGTTCGTAAGGCAGCTAGTGGCACTTATGTGTGCTGTTTTCGAGTGACCAAACCCGATCGCTGAATTGGCTGCGATGGGCCAAACCTTAGAAGTGAGCGTTCTTTCGAGCAATAAACAGATGGTTTAACCGGTGGTGATTCGATCAAGCACTGACCGGCACACTGATACACCGCTCAAAAATCGCTTCCAGCCCCCGATAGTCACACGCCACCGCATCGATGTTCGCCGGTACCCACGCCGCGTGTTTCACCAGCCACCAGTTCACCGAGAACCCCGCATTCACGATGATCTGTTCGAACAAAATCCGCTGCGCCCGGCCGTTGCCTTCGCGAAAGGGGTGGATGACGTTGAGGTCGCCATACGCCTCGGCAATCAAAGGCACGAGCTCAGCCTGGGGAGCACCGACATACCAATTAGCCTGTTGCATATGCCGGATGATTTTCGCTGCTTCCGGCGGGATGCGTTCCGGCGTGCAGAACAGCGTTTCACCTTTCTGGATGTTGACGCTGCGCAGCTCGCCAGCCCAATCGTAGATGTCGCCGAACAGGGTGCGGTGTATGTGTTGTAGCCGGCTGAGATCGTAGGGCGGTGGGTAGAGCGGGAGGCTGCCTACAGCGATTTCAGATAATTCGCGCTCGGCTTGATGGAGGCGTGATGCGTCGCGCAAATCGAGGCGGTTACGCAGGATGCTGCTATCGGGATAGCAGTATGGGTCCTGGCCCACCCCGTATTTGTCGAGCATCAGTGTGGCGTTTTGCGGTACTTGGCAAGAACGGCTTCGCGGGTCGGCAAGGGCTTGTCGACATCGGCCGGTTGGGTGTCGAACCCCTCCAGGCGCAAGCTGGCCAGATAATTGGAACGGCGGATCTTGTGGTAGTGATCCTGTTTTTGCTCAAACGTCGGTTCGCTCATTGCAGCGTACTCCTGGGTCGCAATGTTCAATTGTAGCGCAATGCTTGCGGGCGCAGGCGAGATAAAAACCACGTCACATTCCGCATAAAAAAACCGCCAACCCATCGAATTCAGCGTATGTTGCACCGCAAAATCGTGTCGGGCGATTCCGCCCACTACTTAAAGGGAGTTAAGCATGGGTTTGCTTCGTGTCGCCTCGGCGATGTCATTGTGTGCGGTGGCTTTTTCGATCCAGGCCGAGCAGTTGCCGATCGAGGTGCTAAGTGCGGTGGTCAAGGACCAGAAAATCGCCGACGCCGAAGTGCTGCTGCAACGTAACGGCGCACAAAACGTGGTGGGCCGCACCAACGCGCAAGGCCAGGTGACCCTCACCAGCGAAGCCGCCGATGACGCCAGCAATCTGCTGATCATCAAGAAGCCCGGCTATTCCAACCTGGTGGTGAAGTGCCCGTGCAAAGGCATGACGTACGCCATCAGCCCGGTGATGGAAAACCTCGATGGCCTGCGCGTCGTGCTGACCTGGGGTAAAACCCCGGAAGACCTCGACTCTCACATGATTTTCCCGGGCAACAACATCTTCTTCGGCAACCAGGAAGGCACCGACGCCGAGCTGGATGTGGATGACACCGACAGCTATGGCCCGGAAACCATCACCCTGCAGAAAAAGCACTACGGCGAAAGCTACGTCTACGCCGTGCATGACTTCACCAACAGCGGCAATCCAGGCTCGCGCCAGTTGTCCAACAGTGAGGCCAAGGTGTTTGTGTACATGGGGCAATCCCTGGTGCGCACTTACTACGTGCCGAAGAACCGCAGCGGTAACCTGTGGACCGTGTTCCGCATGACCGGCAGTGGTGACTTCCAGGACATCAACAATTTCAGTGGGGTAACGGTTGATGCCCCGAACGTGCTCAACGAAGTGAAGGGCTTGCTGGATGACAGCGTGGCGGTCACGGCGGTAGCTGTCAGCTCTTCCGCGCAGACCGATGCGAAGCGTCTGAACGTGCAAGGCGAAGCGGCCTACCAGGCCGGTAATCTTGACCAGGCCATTGACCTGTTCCGCCAAGCCATCGACCTCGACAACGGCTTCGGCAAAGCCTACGGCAACCTTGGCCTGGCGTATCAGAAAGCCGGCAACACGGCCGAGTCGATCTGGGCCAACCGTAAGGCGATTGCCCTGGCGACCGGCGCGAATGCAGCGACCGTACGGGCAGGCGCCTACTACAACATTGCGCGGATCTACGAAGCCGCGGGGCAGTTCTCGGATGCCTTGCGTCACTACCAGTTGGCGAAAGAGCAAAAGGCCAATCCGGTGTATGACACGGCGATTGAGCGCGTGCAGAACCGCTGATTCAGCCGTAGTGCAGGTCTAAACGTGTGGGAGCGGGCTTGCCCGCGATGGCGGTGGTTCAGTTGATACGTATGTCGACTGACGCACCGCCATCGCAGGCAAGCCAGCTCCCACATTTGGTTTGTATTCTTCTCACAAAATCGAGTTAACACTCCCACTTCGGCCCTAGGCCATGCCTCAGCCTGTGTATCATCCTGTCTCTTTTTTCCTTGCGACCTTTCTCGATTCGCTGAACACGCTGGTCTATGTTTTGCACTCGTTCAGCGGTCAATGGAGTGACAGCTTATGCACGACACCCTCCAACAGGTCTTTGGTTATCCACAGTTTCGTTTGGGCCAGGAAGCAGCGGTCAGTGCGGTGCTGGCCGGTCGTTCGGCCGCGGCGATCTTCCCCACTGGCTCGGGCAAGTCCCTGTGTTATCAGCTGTCGGCGGTACTGTTGCCGCACCTGACGTTGGTGGTGTCGCCGCTGTTGGCGTTGATGCAGGACCAGTTGGGCTTCTTGAAACGCCACGGCATTTCAGCCGGCAGTATCGATTCGGCGCAGAGCCGCGATGACGCCAATGACGTGATGGCCCGCGCACGCTCGGGCGAGCTGAAAATCCTGATGATTTCCGTGGAGCGTTTGAAAAACGAGCGCTTCCGTCATTTCCTGCAAAGCGTACAGATTTCGCTGCTGGTGGTGGACGAGGCGCACTGTATTTCCGAATGGGGCCATAACTTTCGCCCGGACTATTTGAAGCTGCCGGACTACCAGCGCCAGTTCAATATCCCACAAGCCTTGCTGCTGACGGCCACGGCCACGCCCAAGGTGATTGCCGACATGCAGGCGAAGTTCGCCATTGCACCGCAGGATGTCGTCACCACAGGCTTCTACCGGCCCAACCTCAACCTGCTGGTGGAACCGGTTGCCGGTGCGGACAAACGTCGGCGCCTGGTCGCCTGGATGAGCGAGAGGGCGGATCAGCCGAGTATCGTCTATGTCACGTTGCAGAAAACCGCTGAACAGATTGCCGAGCACCTGAACCGCCATGGCATCCAGGCCGAGGCCTATCACGCCGGCCTGGCCCACGATAGGCGCGAGGGCATCCAGCAGCGCTTTATGGGCGGGCACTCCAATTGCATCGTTGCCACCATCGCGTTTGGCATGGGCATCGACAAGAGTGACATCCGCAACGTGGTGCATTTCGACCTGCCCAAGTCCATCGAGAACTACAGCCAGGAAATCGGCCGTGCAGGGCGGGATGGTCAGCCGTCCGACTGCCTGGTGTTGGCCAACCGGGACAGCCTGAATGTGCTGGAAAACTTTGTGTACGGCGACACCCCTGAACAGGCGGGCATTTGCCGTGTGCTGGAGGCGTTGCAGGCGGCGCGGGGTGACGGGCAATGGGAGTTCTTGCTGAGGTCGCTGTCGGACCACAGCAACCTGCGCGAGCTGCCGCTCAAGACGCTGCTGGTGCAGTTGGAGCTCAAGGGTGTGATCGCACCGCGCTATGCGTTTTACGCCGAATACCGTTTCAAATACCTGATCGAGCCCGAAGCCTTGTTGGCGCGTTTTTCCGGTGAGCGGCAGCAGTTTGTCGCGGCAATCATCCAGGTGTGCAACCGCGCCAGAACCTGGGCCACCGTGGATTTCGACGCGCTTTACCAGCAGCACAACGCTGAGCGCAGCCGGGTAGTCAAAGCCCTGGATTACTTCCAGGAGCAGGGTTTGATCGAGCTGGAAAGCAAGCAGATGACGGAGGTCTACAGCCTGCTGAACACCGACTTTGATGCGCAGGCATTGAGCGAAGCGTTATACACAGGCTTCAAGCAGCACGAGGTCGCGGAGGTGGCGCGGATTCATGCCATGCTCGACCTTTTTGCGACCGAGCATTGCCTCGGCCAGCGTTTGGCCAAGTACTTTGGCGATGAACATGCCCCTCTGCAGTGTGGGCATTGTTCGGTGTGCCATGGCCACGTAGCCCACTTGCCTGCACCGCCGAGTTTGCCGCCGCTTGTGGATAAAAACTTCATGGGGCTGTGCGGTGATTTTATCCACAGGCATCATGAACACACCGGGCAACTGCCGGGTGCGGAGCGGCTGACGCGGTTCCTGGTGGGGATCAGCGTGCCGTTGTTTACCAAGCTGAAGGCGCGGGGGATTCCCGGTTTTGCTGCGCTGGAAGACTACCCCTACGCCGAGGTGCGTGCGTGGGCCGAGGGTCATTTGAATGATCTGTAAATCCACTTTCGTGAGACCTGCACATGCCTGACTCAATGCCCTTGCGCGCTGATTACCGTCACTTCCAACCGATCATCACGCGTTGGCACGACAATGACGTGTATGGCCATGTGAATAACGTCACCTACTACAGCTTCTTCGACACGGCGGTGAATACCTACTTGATCGAACACGGTGGGTTGGACATTCATGACGGTGAGGTGGTGGGGTTTGTGGTGAGTTCGGCGTGCGATTATTTCGCCTCGATCGCCTTTCCAGACCGCATAGAAATCGGCCTGCGGGTGGGCAAGTTGGGCAACAGCTCGGTGCAGTATGAGTTGGCGGTGTTCAAGGCAGGCGAAGAGGAAGCCTGTGCGGCAGGGCGCTTTGTGCATGTGTTTGTGGACCGGGCGTCGAACCAGCCGGTAGCGATTCCGGCGATGCTGCGCGAGGCGTTACAGCGGTTGGTGGTCTGACACTGCCATTGTGCTCAATAGGCCGCAAATGTGGGAGCGGGCTTGCCTGCGATGGCGGCGGGTCAGGTTGAGTCGCATTACCTGACGCTGTGCTATCGCGGGCAAGCCCGCTCCCGCATGGACCGGCAGTGGTGTTCAGACTGCGGGCTTACCGATCACGGTAATGATGTTTGTTCTTGCGATGCCCATAAGCATGGCCGCGGCCGCGATGGTCGTCACGGTCATAACGACGGTTGTCCCGCCCGCGATACCGACGGTCTTCGTCATCGCTCTTGTTGCCCATGTAGTTGCCCAGCGCACCGCCCGCACCACCGCCAGCGGCTGCGCCGATCAGGCTGCCTGTGCTGCCACCCATGCTGCGGCCCACCACGTTGCCACCGGCCGCGCCCAAGGCGCCACCGATAGCGGCTTCGCCACGGCTGCGTTTGTCGGCACCCACCGCACTGCCACCCGCGCCACCCAGGGCTGCGCCGATGGCCGAGCCGGTGTTACCACCCATCTGCTGGCCGACAACTGAACCTAAAACCCCGCCCAATGCGCCGCCCACACCGGCTTCGGTGGTGCCACCGGCCATGGCTGCGCCACTGACCAGGCCAAGGGACAACAAGAGAATCGAGGAGAACTTCATAGAGAAACCTCAGGAGGATGACGGCGCGATCCTGAGGTTGTATCGAGACGCTGACAATCGAAAACCGACCAGTGGTACAGGTTGTATACAATTTTCTAAGTTGCTGTTTTGTATGGGGAACTTAAGCAGTTTTTGCGAGTCTTTAACTACTTCGGAACGGCCGCTTTTATGCAAAAGCGGCCTTTTTTGTGCCTCGCAAAAAGTCGGTGTGACGGCTCGTCACAACCGGCCCGCACACCACAACACGCCCAATCAGGCCGAGCGCGCCATGATCAAACCGGTCGCGCTGGCCGCCTCCAATCGAATCGCCACAAATTTCGACGTCGGTGTATGGCTGCCATCCCCGGTGCTTTCCAGCGGCACCAGCGGGTTCACTTCCGGGTAATAAGCGGCGGCCTGGCCTGCCGGGATATCGAATGCCAGCAGGGTGAAGCCCTTCACGCGGCGCTCACGGCCATCTTCCCAAAGCGACACGATGTCGGCTTTCTGCCCCGGCTTGAAGCCCAGGCGGATGATGTCGGCCTCGTTGACGAACAGCACGTCCCGCTGGCCCTTGACCCCACGGTAGCGGTCATCCAGGCCATAAATGGTGGTGTTGTACTGATCGTGGGAGCGCATTGATTGCATGATCAGGTCCGGCACCCGGCCCGTGGCATGGGTGCGTTCGTGGATCAGGTCTTTGGGCAACACGTTCGGGCGGAAGTTGGCGCGGCCCGAGGGGGTGTTCCAGCGGCGTGCGCCGGCAGCGTTGCCCAGGTAGAAGCCGCCGGGGTGTTTGATCTTCTCGTTGAAGTCCTTGAAGCCTGGAATGGTGTCGGCGATCAGGTCGCGGATGCGCCCGTAGTCGGCCACCAGCCAGTTCCAGTCCACCGGTTTACTGCCCAGGGTCGCGGCGGCTATGCCCGCGAGGATGGCCGGCTCGGACTTCATCAATTTCGACAGCGGTTGCAGTTGGCCGTTAGAGCCGTGAACCATGCTGAACGAGTCCTCCACGGTGACGGCTTGCGGGCCATCGGCCTGGATATCAATGTCGGTACGCCCCAGGCACGGCAGGATCAGCGCGTCTTTGCCGTGCATCAGGTGGCTGCGGTTGAGCTTGGTGCTGATCTGCACGGTCAGGTCGCAGCTGCGCAGCGCTTCGAAGGTGCGCGGGCTGTCTGGCGTGGCTTGGGCGAAGTTACCGCCCAGGCCGATAAACACCTTGGCGCGACCTTCGAGCATGGCGTGGATGGCTTCCACCACGTTGTGGCCATTGTGGCGGGGCACCTGGAACTGGAAACGACGCTCCAGGGAATCAAGGAATGCCACCGGTGGGCGTTCGTTGATGCCCATGGTGCGGTCGCCCTGCACGTTACTGTGGCCGCGCACCGGGCACAGGCCTGCGCCCGGGCGGCCGATGTTGCCGCGCAGCAGCATCAGGTTGGCGATTTCCTGGATGGTCGGCACCGAGTGGCGGTGCTGGGTGATGCCCATCGCCCAGCACATGATCACGTTCTTGCCTTTGGCGTACATGCGCGCCGCTTGCTCAATCTCAACCAGGGTCAGGCCGGACTGCTCAACGATTTCATCCCACGAGGTGTCGTCGATCTGGCCGAGGTACTCCAGCACATTGGCCGTGTGTTCGTTGAGGAAGTCGTGGTCGAACACGGCTTCTTTGCCTTCGGCCTGGGCCTGGCGTTCCCACAGCAGCAGGAACTTGGCCATGCCGCGCAGGATGGCCATGTCGCCACCCAGCGCCGGGCGGAAGTACGCCGTGTTGGTCGGCTTGTCGCCGTTGGTGAGCATTTCCAGCGGGTGTTGTGGGTGCTGGAAGCGTTCCAGCCCGCGCTCTTTGAGTGGGTTGATGCACACCACCTGGGCACCGCGCTTCACCGCTTCACGCAGCGGTTCGAGCATGCGCGGGTGGTTAGTCCCTGGGTTCTGGCCCCAGACGAAAATCGCATCGGCATGCTCAAAGTCATCAAAGGTCACGGTGCCTTTGCCGACGCCCACGCTTTGCGCCAGGGCCACGCCGCTGGCCTCGTGGCACATGTTCGAGCAATCCGGGAAGTTGTTGGTGCCATAGGCACGTACAAACAGCTGATACAGGTACGCGGCTTCGTTGCTGGCGCGGCCCGAGGTGTAGAACTCGGCCATGTCCGGGCTGGGCAAGGCGTTGAGGTGTTTGCCGACCAGGTCGAATGCCGCTTCCCAACTGATCGGCATATAGCGATCGGTCTCGGCGTCATAGCGCATCGGCTCGGTCAGGCGGCCCTGGTACTCCAGCCAATAGTCGCTTTGCTCCAGCAGCGCAGTGACGCTGTGTTTGGCGAAGAATGCAGCATCCACACGGCGTTTGGTGGCTTCCCAGTTGACCGCCTTGGCGCCGTTTTCGCAGAACTTGACCACCCCGCTTTCTGGCGAGTCGCCCCACGCGCAGCCCGGGCAGTCAAAGCCGCCGTTCTGGTTGGTCTTGAGCATCATGCGCAGGTTTTTCAGCGCGTTGTCGCTGGTCAGCCAGGCCTGCGCCACGCTGATCAGTGCGCCCCAGCCGCCGGCCGGGCCTTTGTAGGGCTTGTAGCGCGGCTTCGGGGTTTCGTCGGCTTGGTGGTGCAGGCTCATGGTTGGTTCTCCATCGCAGGGCTGTAGACCCGCGGCGCACTTTTCTGCGGCAGGTGGATGAGATTGAGGTTGTGGCGGCGGGCCCATTGCACGGCCAAGCCAGTAGGCGACGACAGGCTGACCAGGGTCTGGATGCCCGCGCGCAATACTTTCTGGATCAGTTCGAGGCTGCAGCGGCTGGTCACGATTGCCAGGCTGCCGTCGGTCGAAATCTTTTCGCGGATCAGCGCGCCGATCAGCTTATCGAGGGCGTTATGCCGGCCGATGTCTTCACGGCCCATCAGCAACTCGCCTTGGTTGTTCATAAATACCGCCGCGTGCACGGCGCCGCTGTACTGGCCCAGGGGTTGGAACGCGCTAATGCGCTGGCGCAGGCCGTCGAGCCATTCGGCGGGCGGCAACGGTGCGCCGGGCAACACCTGAAGGTCTGGCAACGCTTGTTCCACTGCCTCCACACCGCACAAACCACAGCCGCTGGTGCCCGCCAATTGGCGGCGCTGCTGCTTGAGGTTCCAGAAGGCACGGCTGGAGATCTGAACCTGGGCGTATTGGGCTGAACCCGAACCGCTGAGCTTCAGATCATAAATGTCGCTAACGTCGGCAATAATGCCGCTGCCGATGCTGAAACCGACGATGAAGTCTTCCAGATCCGTCGGCGTCACCAGCATCACGGCCTGGCTGATGTCGTTATACGCAATCGCTAACGCCACTTCTTCCGCCAAGGCCGTGCTGGCGACTTCAGTGTGTTGCAGGTTGCAAAACTGGTAGCTCTGACTGGCGGCGGGCGCGGGCGTTTCAGGGGCAGGCGCCGCGCAGACTGGGCGCTTGGCTTCCATGGTGCAGTACCACCGGGGGATTGATCAGTGTTTAGACTAGGCGCGACAAAGCGTCGCGTCTAATTGCCAGTACTGATCTACCGATAGATGGCGTCGATCAAGGTTCGATTTGCGATTTTTGAAACAGCGCGAAACAGGCTTCGGCCAAGGCGGACCGGGGCGCGCTGCGGCGCATGATCAGCCCCAGTCGCGCCAGGGTATGAGCATCTTCAATGGGTTGCAGGCGCAGGTGTTCGGTGAGGGCATCGAGGCCACCGTCCAGCGGCATCACGGCGCAGCACAGGCCGCCGTGCACGGCTTGTAACAATTGATGCACCGCATCGGTTTGTAACAACGGCTGTGGGTTGAGCCCGCGGCTGTGGAAGTTGTGGTCGATGGACTGACGAAAGTGCATGCCGCTGGTGAGCATGCCCAGCGGCAATTCGATCAGTGCTTCCCAGCTCAACGGTTTTTCGCCAAAGCTGAAAAAGCGCTGGTCGTAGAGCAGGCCCATGCGGGTTTCGCCCAGCGCCAGCGAGTCGAAGCGCTCGTTGTCGAGGCGCTCCAGATACGACACGCCGAGGTCCAGGCGATTGCTCGCCAGTTGTTCGAGGATTTGTTCGGAGCTTAACGCCGAGAGCTCAAAGCGCAGGTTTGGGTGGGCTTTGTGCAGTTGCTGCATCAATGCCAGCGGATCGAAGCTCGACAGCGGCACCACGCCCAGGCGCAACGTACCCACGAGGTTGCCGCGACAGGCCGCCGCTTCGGCCTGCAAGCCGTCATAGGCCGCCAGCACGGTGCGTGCCCATGCCAGCACGCGCTCGCCCGGCGCGGTGAAGCCTTCAAAGCGTTGGCCACGGTTGACCAGTTGCAAGTCCAGTTCATCTTCGAGGTTGCGCAGGCGCATCGACAGGGTCGGCTGAGTGATATGGCAACGCGCGGCCGCCTGGCCAAAATGCCGGGTTTCGTCGAGGGCGATGAGGAATTTCAACTGTTTGATGTCCATCTTCGCTCCGGGCTTATACCAATGGCGTGGGATTCTAGCGCGTTTGGGTCTTTGGTCGGCTGGAACCCAAGTCTGCGGGATTGGTCTAGTCTTTGGCATCTGGAAATCAAACCCAAGGAGAGCACACCATGAGTCTTTTTAGTTTCGTGAAAGAAGCAGGCGAAAAGCTGATCGATCTGTTGACGCCGGGTAACGCTAACGCCAGCGATGAGTTGAAAAAGCATATCGAAGCAGTAGGGCTGGGTAACCCTAACGTTCACGCCACCGTGGACGGTGACAAGGTGACGATCACGGGTGAAGTCGCCAGCCAGGAAGAGAAAGAAAAAATCCTTCTGGCGGCGGGCAATATTGCCGGTGTAGCCACTGTCGATGACCAGATTACCGTCTCCGGCCCTGTCGTCGCCGCCGCCCGTTTTGTGGTGGTGAAAAAGGGCGACACCCTGAGTGCGATTTCCCTGGCGGTGTATGGCAACGCCAACCAGTACAACAAAATCTTCGAGGCCAACAAGCCGCTGCTCAAAGATGTGAACAAAATTTACCCAGGGCAGACGCTGCGTATTCCTGAGTAACACTCGAAACAAAAAGGTGGGAGCGGGCTTGCTCGCGAATGCGGTGAATCAGTTAACACATCCAGTGGCTGACACACTGCTTTCGCGAGCGACCCCGCTCCCACCTTGATTACAGCCCGACAATGAGGTCCCGGTAATCGTCTACCGCCGCAAACTCCGCAGTATCCTTCGGCCCTTTCTGACTGTCCGGCGCTTTCACCGCAAGCAGATGCCCCACGCCAAAATCCCGGGCACTGCGCAGGATCGGCAAGGTGTCGTCGATAAACAGGCTACGGGCCGGGTCGAAATGGATATCGGCATGCAGGGCATCCCAGAACTGCGGGTTTTCCTTGGGGAAACCGTAGTCGTGAGAGCTGATCAGCCGCTCGAAATACGGCGCCAACTCAATACGTTCCAGTTTCAATGACAGCGAATCACGATGAGCATTGGTGATCAGGATGACGCGTTTGCCGGCCCGTTTGACCGCTGCCAGAAACGTATCCGCATCCGCGCGCAAGGCGATCAGGTGGGCGGTTTCCAGCTTGAGCTCGCGCACCGGGATGTTCAGCTCCGTGCTCCAGAAATCCAGGCAATACCATTGCAACTGTCCGGCGTTACGCTCGAACAGTGGTTGCAACTCCATCTCGGCCATGGCCCGGGTCACGCCGTGCAGCTCGGCATAGCGCTGGGGCAGGTGCTCCATCCAGAAGTGGTTGTCGTAATGCAGGTCAAGCAAGGTGCCGTCCATGTCCAGCAGGACGGTGTCGATGGCGTGCCAGGGCAAAGAGGGCATGGGGCGATCTCATGTAAGTAAAGATATCCGACACAAACAATCGGAAAAGCCACGGTATAGTAACCCGATCACGCCAAGGAGCCGCTTATGCGCCAGAAACCCACCGTACTCGCCCGCGAAATAGTCGCCAGTAGCCGTTTGTTCCGCGTGGAGGAAGTGCAACTGCGCTTTTCCAATGGCGTCGAACGAACCTACGAGCGCCTCGTAGGCCGCGGTGCCGGCTACGGCGCGGTGATGATCGTGGCGATGATCGACGAGGACCATGCGTTACTGGTGGAAGAATACTGTGGCGGTACTGACGAATATGAGTTGTCGTTACCCAAGGGCTTGATCGAACCCGGCGAAGACGTGCTGGCGGCAGCCGACCGCGAACTCAAGGAAGAAGCCGGCTATGGCGCGCGACAGTTGGAGCACATTACCGAGCTGTCGTTGTCGCCTGGCTATATGAGCCAGAAAATCCAGGTGGTGCTGGCCACTGAACTGTACGAAGAGCGCCTCGAAGGCGATGAGCCCGAGCCGATGCGTGTGGACCGGGTCAACCTGCGCGAGTTGTCGCAGCTGGCGCAACACGAGCAGTTCAGCGAAGGCCGCGCCCTGGCGGCACTGTATCTGGTACGAGACCTGTTGACCCAGCGTGGAGCGTTTACCGCATGAGCGAACTGTTTTTAGGGCACCCGTATATTGCCCCTGTGATTGAGCTGGCTCGCCAGGCGGGTGAAGTGATTCTGCCGTTCTGGCGCGCCGATGTAGCGGTCACCGCCAAGTCGGATGATTCGCCGGTGACGGCGGCAGACCTGGCCGCTCACCATCTGATCCTGGCGGGCCTTACCGCACTCGATCCGAGCATCCCGGTGCTGTCCGAAGAAGATGCTGATATCGACCAGAGCGTGCGTGCCGGCTGGCAGCGCTGGTGGTTGGTGGACCCGCTGGATGGCACCAAGGAGTTTATCTCCGGCAGCGAAGAGTTCACCGTCAACATTGCGTTGATCGAGCAAGGCCGTGTGGTGTTCGGTGTGGTGTCGATGCCGACCAGTGGCCGTTGCTACTTCGGTGGCGCCGGGCTGGGTGCGTGGCGTTCCGATGTGAATGACGCGCCCAAGCAGATTCAGGTGCGTGAGGCACCGGCGGCGGGCGAGTCCTTTACCGTGGTTGCCAGCCGGCGCCATTCCAGCCCTGAACAGGAACGCCTGCTCGACGGTTTGAGTGAAGGGCTTGGCGCATTGAAACTGGCAAATATCGGCAGCTCGCTGAAGTTCTGCCTGTTGGCCGAAGGCAGCGCCGATTGCTACCCGCGCCTGGCGCCGACGTCGCAATGGGACACCGCTGCAGCCCAGGGCGTACTGGAAGGCGCCGGGGGCGAGGTGCTGGAATTGAGCGGCGAGCCGTTCAGCTATCCGGCACGGGCTTCATTGTTGAACCCATTCTTCTTGGCGCTGCCGGCGAAGGCTGCGTGGCGCGAGCGATTGCTGACCCTGGCTCGTTCTTAAGGCCCCTAAAAAATCAAAATGTGGGAGCTGGCAAGCCAGCTCCCACATTGGTTTTTGTGTGGTGGCTATCATCGGTGCAAGACGTATTGGCCGGTGAAGGTCACGGCTCGTTCTTCACTGCGTTCATTGACGATCCACGTCTCCAGCGTCAACCGCGCCCGGCCGTAGCGCTTGTACGTCGCCAAAAACCGCTTCCACACCTTATCTTCCGGCGCCGGGCACACCACGGTCGCATCCCGCGTGACCGGCAGCGGATAACTGATCTGCCCTTCCTGAATCACGATATGCCCGTCTTCAATGCCTGCTTCGCGCAGTTTCAAGTGCAGCCAACCCCAACCCGCCAGCACGGCGCCGCAATAGAGGCTGCCGCCAAACATCGTGCTCTTGTGGTTGATATTGGCCTGCAAGGGCAGGTGCAGTTGCAGTTGGTCGTGCTGCCAGTCGAGCACCTTGAGGCCCATCTCCCGGGTGAGGGGGATGTCGTGATGAAGGATCGATTCCAGGTAACGGCTGTCGCGGCTCATGGCGGCCTCTTGGGCAGTGGGCAGGGTCATTCGTCGTCAGCGTTATGGCTGGCGCTGTCGGCGAAGTTCAGGCCGTGTTTGCGCAGTTTGTCGTGCAGGGTCTTGCGCGGCACGCCCAGGGCTTCGGCCAGGCTGCGCACCGAACTGTGCGGGCGGGTCAGTTCGGCGGCAATCAGGCTTTTTTCGAACTGTTCGACCTGTTCGCTCAAGCCCCCGGGTGTGGAGGTGAGGACACCGGCGGCGGGATTATCCGCCGTGGCATCCAGGGCCAACTCCAGCCCCAAGGCAAAGCGCTCCGCCGCATTTTGCAGTTCGCGCACATTGCCCGGCCAGCTGTGACGCAACAGCAGCGCCCGCTGGCCCGGTTGCAGCTCGTGCAGCGGCAGGCCGTGGCGGCTGCTGGCCTCGTCGGCAAAGTGCTGGAACAACATCAGCGCATCTTCACCGCGTTCGCGCAGCGGCGGAATGCGCAGCGGCGCGACGTTGAGGCGGTAATACAAGTCGGCCCGGAAACGACCCTGGTCGGCCGCCTGGCGCAGGTCTTCCTTGGTGGCCGCGATAATGCGGATATCCAACGGGATCAACTGATTGCCGCCCAGGCGCTCAACCACGCGCTCCTGCAACAGGCGCAGTAGTTTGACCTGCACATCCAGGCTCATGCTTTCGATTTCATCGAGGAACAGCGTGCCGCCGTTGGCGAATTCGAACTTGCCGATACGGCGTTTCTGCGCGCCGGTAAAAGCGCCGGGCTCGTGGCCAAACAGTTCGCTTTCGACCACTGACTCGGCCAGGGCACCGGCGTTGATCGCGACAAACGGCCCGCTACGCCGGCTCGACAGGTCGTGCAGCGCGCGCGCCACAACTTCTTTGCCGGCCCCGGTCTCACCGAGGATCAGCACATCGGCACGCGTGGCGGCGAGGGCACCGATCTGCTCGCGCAGGCGCAGCATTTGCGGCGAGTGCCCGACCAGTCGCGTACTCAGCTGTTGGCGATCACTGAGGGCCAGGCGCAGGCTGCGGTTGTCCAGCACCAGGCGGCGCAGGGCCAGGGCGCGGCGCACGCTGTCGAGCAGGGCGTCGCTGGCGAACGGCTTTTCGAGAAAATCATAGGCCCCGGCGCGCATGGCCTGCACCGCCAGCGGTACATCACCGTGGCCGGTAATCAACAACACTGGCAGTTCAGGGTCCTGGCCGTGCAGTTCGGCGAGCAGCTCCAGGCCGTCCATGCCGGGCATGCGGATATCGCTGACCACCACGCCCGGCCAGTCGCGGGACAGGCGCGCGGTGAGGCCGGTGGCTTCGCCCAGGGTCAGGACTTTCAGCCCGGCCAGGTCCAGGGTCTGGCACAGGGCCTGACGCAGGTGGGGATCGTCGTCGATCAGCACCACCTGAATCTGGTTATCGATACTCATACACTGCGGTCCTCGGACGGTTGCAGACTGACGCCCGGCGAGCCGGCACGCAATTTCAAGGTTAACAGTGCGCCACCTTCCTTGTGGTTGGCGAACAGCAGTTCACCGCCAAAGGCACGCATCAAGGTGTCACAGATCGCCAGGCCCAACCCCAGGCCCTGGGTGCGGGTCTTGGTGGTGTAGAACGGTTCACTCGCGCGGCCCAGGGCTTCCATGCAAAAGCCCGGGCCATTGTCGCGAATGTACAGGTTGACGCCCTGTTCGGTGGTTTGGGCACTCAACCAGAGTTTGCGTGGCGGGCCTTTTTCGGTCAGGGCGTCGAGGGCGTTGGCGAGTAGATTGCCGAGGACCTGGCGCAGGCGCGTTTCCCCGGCTTGCACCCAGAGGGTGGCTTCCGGCAAGTCACGGATCAGCTCGACCTCCATCGACCGCCGCCGTTTGGCCAACAACGCCAACGCGTCATCGAGTGCCGGCTGCAAGGCCACGCTTTCCGGTGCGTGACGGTCGCGTCGGGCGAACGCGCGCAGGTGCGCGATGATCGAAGCCATGCGCCCCGTCAGTTCACTGATCAGCTTGAGGTTGCCCCGTGCGTCGTTGGTGCGTTCATGGTCGAGCAGGATCTCGGCGTTTTCCGCGTAGCTGCGAATCGCCGCCAGCGGCTGATTGAGTTCGTGGCTGATACTCGCCGACATGGTCCCCAGCGCTGACAGTTTACCGGCCTGCACCAGGTCATCCTGGGCGCGTACCAGTTCCTGCTGGGCGTGCTCACGCTCCAGCACTTCCTGTTTGAGGCGCCGGTTCAGGCCTTCCAGGTCGCTGGTGCGCTCCACCACACGGGCTTCCAGCTCGCGTCGGGCCTTGGCTTCGAACGCGATGCGCTCCAGGTAATGGCGACGGCGTTGCATCAGCAAACCCAGCAACAGCATCAACACCAGTAACGTGGCGCCACCGACCGCCACCACGGTACGCACCGGGCGATTGATCAATGAGCGCGGCGCGAGAATTTCCACGGTCCATCCGGTTTCGGCGATGGCCGTGGATTGGCGCAGCCACGCCGTGGTACTCAGCGCCAGCGGCTGCGGGTCGCGCGTCGGGTAAGGCTGGATGGCAATGATCGCCTGGCGTTCCTCGGCGGTCAGTGGGCGGGTGGCGCGGAATCGCCATTGCGGGCGCGAGGTGAGGATCACCACGCCGTTGTGGTCGGTCACCAGCAGTTGTTCTGGGGTGTTGCCCCACAGGCTTTCGGTGTGGTCCAGGTCAACCTTGACCACCAGCACGCCGATGATTGTATCGCCATCGCGAACGGCGGCAGCGAAGAAGTAGCCGCGCTTGGCCGAGGTGGTGCCGAGGCCGAAAAACCGCCCGAGGTGCCCGGCCATGGCTTCGCTGAAATAGGGGCGAAACGAGAAGTTGCGGCCGACAAAGCTGTCCTGTTTATCCCAGTTGGAGGCGGCGAGGGTTTTGCCGGTGGTGTCCATCAGGTACATCACTTCCGCACCGGCCTGGGCGGCGACGTCCTTGAGCAACTGGTTGGCGTTGGCCAAGTTGGTGCTGACATGGGGCGCATCCAGCGCGGTACGCAGGGCGGGCAGGTCACCGAGGATTTGCGGCAGCACTTCATAGCGGTGCAGGGTGCCGAGCAGGTTGGCGACGTACAGATCGAGGGTCTGGCGGTTTTGCCCGGCCAGTTCACTGCGGTAATAACGCTCGGCCAGGTGTTCCAGCGGCCACAGCAGCGGCGCCAGGCACAACGCCAACAACGCGAGGCTGCGCCAGCGGGGTCTTCGCGGAAGGGGTGGTGTCATGGGAGTCATGCGCCTGTGGGTACAGGCGCATTATGCCTAGGGCTGTCGTGCAAGACACTCGCCGGTCAAGGAAACACGTCGGCCTCTGCCAGGAACTTGCCGTTTTGATCCTTGGCCGACAAGGTCGGAGCCCCGTCCAGCAGCCAGTCAATATTGAGCTGCGGGTCGTCCCAACGGATACAACGCTCTGCAGAAGGCGTGTAGTAATCCGTGGTTTTGTAGAGGAACTCGGCGTAGTCGCTGAGCACTACAAAACCATGCGCAAACCCGGGTGGAATCCACAGCTGGCGGTTGTTTTCGGCGGACAAGCGCACGCTGGTCCATTTGCCGAAATCAGGCGAACTGCGGCGGATATCCACCGCCACGTCCAGGACCTCACCGGCAGTCACACGGACCAGTTTCCCCTGCGTATTTTCGATCTGATAGTGCAAGCCGCGCAGCACGCCCTTTTGCGAACGGGAGTGGTTGTCCTGCACGAAGTCCAACTGCAGGCCGGTGGCTTGAGCAAAAGCCTTGGCGTTGAAGCTTTCATAAAAAAAGCCGCGCTCATCGCCAAACACCTTCGGTTCGAGGATCAACACATCGGGCAGCTCAGTCGCGATTACATTCATTGGGTTTGCCTCGCCGAGGTGAACAGGTCGTGTGATCAGATCCTTACGCGATCAGATCTTTTGGGTCGGTATTGCCGAGTCGCTCACCTTGATAGCTGCCGTCCTGGACCCTGCGGCACCAGTCGAGGTTATCGAGGTACCACTGCACGGTCTTGCGCAGGCCGGTTTCAAACGTTTCTTCAGGGACCCAGCCCAGGTCGGCTTCGATCTTGCTCGCATCGATCGCGTAGCGCTGGTCGTGGCCCGGGCGGTCCTTGACGAAGGTGATCAGGTCGGCGAATTTTTCTACGCCGGCAGGGCGTTGTGGCGCCAGTTCTTCCAGCAGGCCACAGATGCCGCGTACCACGTCGATGTTCTTTTGCTCGTTGTGGCCGCCGATGTTGTAGGTCTCGCCGACTTCACCCTCGGTGACGACTTTGAGCAGTGCCCGCGCGTGATCTTCGACGAACAGCCAGTCACGCACCTGCAAACCGTCGCCATAGACCGGCAGCGGCTTGCCGGCGAGGGCATTGAGGATGACCAGCGGGATCAACTTCTCGGGGAAGTGGAACGGCCCGTAGTTGTTCGAGCAGTTGGTCAGCAGCACCGGCAGGCCATAGGTACGCTGCCAGGCGCGGACCAGGTGGTCGGAGGCGGCTTTGCTGGCCGAATACGGCGAGCTTGGCGCGTAAGGGGTGGTTTCGGTGAACAGGTCGTCCACGCCGTGGAGGTCGCCATACACTTCGTCGGTGGAAATGTGGTGGAAACGGAACGCGCTCTTGGCCGGTTCGGCCAGCGTTTGCCAATAGGCGCGAGTGGCTTCCAGCAGGCTGTAGGTGCCGACGATGTTGGTCTGGATAAAGTCCGACGGGCCGTCAATGGAACGGTCGACGTGCGACTCGGCTGCCAGGTGCATGATCGCCTGTGGCTCAAAGCGTGCCAGCACGGCGCTGACGGTGGCCTGGTCGATGATATCGGCTTGCACGAACTCATAGCGGCTGTTGGACGCGATGCTGGTCAGCGACTCCAGGTTGCCGGCATAGGTGAGTTTGTCCAGATTGAGCACTTCGTGCTCAGTGTGTTGAATCAGGTGGCGAATCAGTGCAGAACCGATAAACCCGGCACCGCCGGTGATGAGAATGCGCATGTCAGAGAGCCTTTTCCTTAGACGGTCATTTAGCGAGAGCATAGCTTGAGTTGTGAGGCCGGGCGGTGCAAGCGTGGTGTGTGCTGGGGGTTGCCATACGGACCGGGTCAGTGGCGATATAGACGCTCAAAAAAACCGCGGTCGTCACATGTTGCTCGCCACGTTGGTCCATCACGCCAATCTGCCCTGCCCGCCAGTCGCTCCTGAGCAGGCTGCCCAACTGCTTGAGCACCACGGCTCTTACCTGGGCCTGGCGTGAGTGCGTGACCGGCACACCCTGGAACCTGCTACAGCAGAAACCGCGTTGTTGTGTGATCGTCTGCGAGGGTTGGGTATGTTCATGCAGCCGACGGGCGATTACCTCAACATCCTGAAGCTCACGCCACCGAGGGTGACCTCTAAACGCAGTGTGGACTTCTTTGTCGACATGCTGTCGAAGGCGCTGGATGAGCAGCTGTAATTAATCGATTGTTATCGGCTAATTATTGTAATGTTTGTCGACTATGATCTTTTGTTCCTTTTAAAGCCGATTTTTATCCGTTATAAAGTCGGCCTTCACCCCATTCGGAGTCCTGATCGCCATGACCACCCTGCACAGCACGCCTCGCGCCGATGGCTTCTACATGCCCGCCGAATGGGCGCCGCAAACCCAAACCTGGATGATCTGGCCGCAGCGTCCGGACAACTGGCGCCTGGGTGGCAAACCGGCGCAGGCCGCTCACGTGGCGGTGGCCAAGGCTATCGCGCGCTTTGAGCCGGTGACGGTCGCCGTTTCGGCCGAGCAGTATGAAAACGCGCGCGCACGTTTGGATGTGCCCAATATCCGCGTGGTGGAAATGTCCAGCGACGATGCGTGGGTGCGCGACACCGGCCCTACGTTCGTCATCAACAACAGTGGCGAAGTGCGCGGTGTGAACTGGGATTTCAATGCCTGGGGCGGTTTTGACGGCGGCCTGTATGCACCGTGGAATCGCGACGCGCAGGTGGGCGGCAAGATCCTCGAGATCGAGCGCGCGCCGCGTTACCGCACCGAAGGTTTCGTGCTGGAAGGCGGGTCGATCCATGTCGACGGTGAAGGCACCCTGATCACCACCGAAGAATGCCTGTTGAACCGCAATCGCAACCCACACCTGGATCGTGCGGCGATCGAAGCGGTGCTCAGCGACAACCTGGCTGTGGATAAGATCATCTGGTTGCCGGACGGCCTGTTCAACGACGAAACCGACGGCCATGTGGATAACTTCTGCTGCTACGTGCGCCCGGGCGAAGTGTTGCTGGCCTGGACCGATGACCCGCAAGACCCGAACTACGCGCGCTGCCACGCGGCCATGGAGGTGCTGCAAAGCAGCACCGACGCCCAGGGTCGCTCGTTCACCGTGCATAAAATGCCGATCCCGGGGCCGCTGTACGCCACCGAGGAAGAATGCGCGGGTGTGGACCCGGTGGACGGCAGCCAGGAACGCAATCCGACCGTGCGGTTGGCGGGTTCCTACGTGAACTTCCTGATCGTTAACGGCGGCATCATCGCGCCAAGCTTCGATGACCCGCTGGACAGCCAGGCCAAGGGCATTCTGCAAAACCTCTTCCCGCAGCACGAAGTGGTGATGGTGCCGGGCCGCGAACTGTTACTGGGTGGCGGAAATATTCATTGCCTGACCCAACAACAGCCAGCCCCGCACAAAAATTGAGTGCAGTTGTAACAGTGCCTGAGCGATAACACGGCGCTACCTGTTTATAGCGTTCACAGCAAGCCCGCGGCCCCGTTAGGTCGCGGGCTTTTTTGTTTCCTAGTGCCTATAAACACGGGACATTGGCATAGCTCTTGTATCGGTGTTGTCACGGTGAACCAAGGGGATGACTGCGCAGTTCTGTCATAAACCTTGAGTAAGTTAGCCGCTCACGCAGTAGGAGAGAGCGCTGAAATGAATGCCAATATAAACCTGATCCACACGCGCCCGTTCCACCCCACGCGGGTCGACGGTGAGGCGATCCATGCGTTGGCGCTCTGGTTGAAGGCAAATGGCTCACGACAGGTCAGGCAACCTGACTTGCGCAGCGTGATGAGTGAACGTTACCCGGTGGGGTTGCTCAGCGAAGATGAAATGCGCGCATTGTGCGAGCTGATGCAAAACTGAAGTGCCCGCTCCCGCATTGGCAGGGTGAACGTCTTAAAAACTCCCGGTGTTACTGTCACGTAGAGCGTCCAGATAAAAGTCATTGCTCGCCTCGAAACCGTGGATACGCAGGCTGTTGGTTCTGACCGAATCGATAGCCTGAGGCACGTAGCGCACCGAGGTGGCTGGAGGGTTTTTCGGGCGTGTGTGAAGGCCCTGGAGTGCGCCGCTTAGACTTTTTTCGCCTAAATACAGACGATTCACGAAATTGACACATAGTTCAACGCGCGCATACGATTGCGCCCAACGCCTGTGGCTAACCGCCATAACTCATCCAATAAAAAAAGGCCCGCGGCAGTTCAGTCGTCCGCGGGCCTTCTTTTTTTCGGAGAAAGTTGACACCAGAAAAGCAACACGGAGCCTGGTGTCACAGCGCGTACTCAAACAGTAATAAGGAATATAAAAAATGTTGAAGCAACGGATGGGTCTGATCGCTCTGGGGATTTTGAGCGCTACTCAGGCAATGGCTAACGACCAGGAGCAATCCAAGGGTTTTGTTGAAGACAGCCACCTGAACATCGCAGTACGCAACGCTTACATCAGCCGTGACTACAAAAACGGCAAGCAAGACAAAGCTGAATGGGGCCAGGGCTTCATCGGCAAGTTCGAGTCCGGCTTCACCCAAGGCACTGTCGGTGTGGGTGTGGACGTGATCGGCCAATACGCGCTGCGCCTGGACGGTGGCAAAGGCCGCAGCGGCGCCGGCGGTATCGACTTCTTCAAGCAAGGTGACAGCGGCGAAGCTGCCAAAGACCTGGCCAAGGGCGGCGCAGCCGTCAAGGCGCGCATCTCCAACACCGTGATCAAATACGGTCAGCAGATGCCAGCCGTTCCGGTCCTGGAATACGACAACTCGCGTTTGCTGTCGGAAACCTTCGAGGGCACCTCGATCGTGTCCAAAGAGATCGCCGGTCTGCAACTGGACGCGGGTCACTTCACCAAGGAAGCTCGCAAGAGCGCCGAAGGTGGCGACAGCGGCCGCCTGAAAAGCATCGACTACATCGGTGGTAGCTACAAATTCACCGAAAGCCTGTCCGCCGCGCTGTATGCGTCCAACATGCAAGACGTGCTGAAGAAGCAATACGTCAACGTCAACTACGTGCTGGCCCTGCCAGAGAAGCAATCGTTGACCTTTGACTTCAACGGCTACAAAACCAAGCTGGACCGCAGCTTCGCCCTGGAAAACCAAGGTGACGCGGACGCTCGCGACAACAAAATCTGGAGCCTGGGCGCTACCTGGGCTGTTGGCCCGCACAGCTTCACCGTCGCTCACCAGCGCAGCACCGGCGACACCGGCTACCTGTACGGCGGCTACCGCAACGCTGGCGGCATTGGCGATGGCGGCAACACCATCCTGCTGGCCAACTCCTACTGGTCCGACTTCAACGGTAAGGACGAGCGCTCCTGGCAAGCAGGCTACGGCCTGGACTTCAGTGCCTTCGGCGTACCTGGCCTGACCTACAACATCGCCTATGTGCGCGGCACCAACATTGACGACGGTTCCAACCGCGGCAGTGGCACCGAGCGTGAGATCTTCAACCAGTTCAAATACGTCGTTCAGAGCGGCCCGGCCAAAGACCTGAGCCTGCGCGCTCGTGCGTCCTGGTTGCGCGTCTCCAGCAACGCCAGCAACTACAACGTAGGCGGTAACGAAATCCGTCTGTTCGCCGACTACCCGATCAACGTTTTCTAATTGATCGCAGGTCGCGCCTGATGCCAGGCGATAAAAAACCCCGACTGGTTCGGGGTTTTTTTATGCCTTTGGATCAGCGACGGTGATCGTTCCCACGCTCTGCGTGGGAACGCCTCTAGGGACGCTCCGCGTCCCGCCGTCAAAGATCAAGGGTGGTTTTTTTATCAGTTTTGCGGACGCCAGCGGGAGGCGTCCAATCGTGTAGAAGTACCGCGGGAACTTGTTACACCACATCACTAATGTAGTACTCAAACCCCCATTTATCTCGACTCAGCGCACGCCTAAATTGACCCCACTGCCGGCCCATCACCCCGATGCCCGCCCATTGGAGCCATCACCATGCCCTTCGTCAGCCTGCGCATCACCCGTGACGGCGTGACCCCTGAGCAAAAAGCCCAGGTCATCGCCGAATTCACCGAAACCCTCGAACGCGTGCTCAACAAGCGCCCGGACCTGACCCACATCGTCATCGAAGAAATCGACACCGATAACTGGGGCTACGCCGGCATCACCACCACCGAATACCGCAAATCCCAAGCCCTTACCGGAGAAACAAAATGAGCAAAGTCGTGATCATTACCGGTGCCTCCCAAGGCATCGGCGCCGCTGTGGTTCAAGCCTACCGCGCCCTCGATTATCGCGTGGTGGCCACCTCGCGTTCGATCCAGCCATCCACCGACCCGAACATCCTCACGGTGCCCGGCGACATCGCCGACCCGGCCACTGCCCAGCGCGTCATCCGCGAAGCCCTGGCCACCTTCGGGCGCGTCGACAGCCTGATCAACAACGCCGGCATCTTCATCGCCAAACCCTTCACCGCCTACACCCAGGACGATTACGCCAACGTGCTGGCCGTGAACCTCAACGGCTTCTTCTACATCACCCAACTGGCGATCACCGAGATGCTCAAACAGCGCGCCGGGCACATCGTCAACATCACCACCAGCCTGGTCGACCACGCCATCGACGGCGTGCCCTCGGTGCTGGCTTCACTGACCAAAGGCGGACTGAACGCCGCGACCAAATCCCTGGCAATTGAATACGCCAAACGCGGCATCCGCGTGAACGCAGTCAGCCCCGGGATTATCAAAACACCAATGCACGGCGAAGACACCCACGCGGCGTTGGGCCGCCTGCATCCAGTCGGGCGCATGGGCGAAGCGAGTGATATTGCCCAAGCAATCATCTACCTGGAAAACGCCGGGTTCGTCACCGGCGAAATCCTCCACGTGGACGGCGGGCAAAGCGCCGGGCACTGACAAAAAACGCCCTGGCCTGCTCAGGCTGGGGCGCTCTATCAACTACCGATGCAGATCACCGGTGGAACCGGGCTTGCCCGCGATAACGCTGGCCCAGCCAGACATTCACATCTTATTGCTCAGCATTCAAGGAATTGACCATCGGCGGGGCGCCTTACGTCTTGGTCAATAACGAAGTCCGGCTGGATGCCAAAAGCCCGGGCCGGGCGACGTTCACGATTCAGGCTACGGCGCCGGTCAAGGGGCTGGTAACGCTCGATATCGGCTACAACAGCAGCACGCTGCAGCGACACTTCATTGGCTACGTCGAGCGCAGCAGCACGGCCAGCAGCACCCAGCAGGTGCTGTTCTGTCGAGAGCTGGCCGCGATCCTGGCCAACCCGCTGCCGCTGAACATGCGTCACGTCGACCTGCGCGCCGTGCTGGTCGAGATCGGCCAGCACACAGGTTTGCGCTTTCGCGTCCCGGAACAGCCCTATGCGAGCATCAAGGCGCCATTTTTCTACAGCCTGGCCGCCGGCTATCAAGCCATGGACAGCCTGGCCCGGGTTTTCAACATCCCCGACTTCATCTGGCAGCAACAGGGTGACGGCGAAGTGTTTGTGGGAAGTTGGGCTGACAGCTTCTTTGGCGTTCGCTCGCCGCTGCAGCTGCCGGTGGAACTGTTCGACGACTACCAGGGCAACCAGAGCGTGATGATTGCAGCCCTTCCAGGATTGCGACCAGGTGCAACGATCAACCACGGCGAGCGCATCACCAGTGTGGCGCTCATCGACAACCAGATGGCCATCCGATGGACGACGCAATCCGCCGCAGCGTAGAACGACAATTCCCCGAACTCACCGGCGGTTACCACCTGCCACGCTTTGCGCGGGTCGTAGCCGTAGCAGATGCCCCGGCCGGCGCCGGGATCTGTGATGACTTTCGGCCGCGCTACGCGGTCGACATTGAGGTCCTGGGGCCGGACGGCGAGCCAGACACAAAGCTGCCGATCCTGGCCGGCGTGCCTTTGCCGCTGCCCACCGGTGGCGAGGAAATGGGCATCTATGCGTTCCCCGAGGAAGGCACCCAAGTTGTCGTGTGCTTCGCATACGGCCTGCCGCACAAACCGTATATTCAAACGATATTGCCGCACGGCTTGAGCATGCCCAGCGTCCCGAAGGGCGACCAGGTGTGGCAGCACAGCGAAGCCTGTCAGCAGCGGGTAGACGCTGACGGCAATTGGCTACGCCAGACTGACGGCAAGATCCTGGACAAGGCGATCGAGCGGGAAGTGGTGGCGATGGGCAATACCGAGCGGTTCCAGAGCCACAGCCGCATCGTGGACGATCATTCAACCGAGTCGGTAGGGGGCATAAAGACGCTTGAAGCCCTGGGCGCGCTCAAGCTGCTGTCGGGCGGGTCTGCGAGCCTGGCGGCGGTGGACGACTTGCACCAGGCCACCGGGCGGGACTTGAACCTGGTGGTGGGGCAGAAGCACAACATCACGGTGGGCGGCGACATGGAGGAAAGGATTCAGGGGCTGCGTAAGAGTGTGGCGGCGGTCAGTCAGCGGCTAATTGCGCCCAAGACATGGTTGGGATCCGAGGGAGTGAACGTGCTGCAGGTGTTGTGCGACTTGCTCGATCTACTGCAGCAGATGAACACGCAATTGGCTGCACACACCCATCTACCTGGGCCAACACCAAGCCCTGCGGACTCTACGTCCTTTACCACGAAAGCTATGATTGCCACACAATTGGCTGCGAAGCTCAAACTAATCACGCTCTGAAGTTGTTATTTTGCCCTTCGACCCCATAGAAAGACTGGACCAAATGGCGGCCTTCATTGGACCTCTTTGCGTCCATGAACCTATCCAAAAGGAGCCGCTAATGTCGACGCTTACAAACCAAAGAGATGAGGTGCGAAGGATTGCCACATTCTTGCCGCAGATAACCATGGCAACCATTGCCAAAGTAGAACTGCTCGACGGTCAGATAATCGTAGGGGTTGTTCGTAACGTGAGGGGAGGCAATCGAATCGAGGATCATCGGACCTACTACTACGGTGAGGCAACCCTGGAGACACTGGACGGCAAAAGCGTGACTATTGACGGGCGCGAGGTAAAAGCCGTCGAGCGGGTCTGGGATGAGCAGAAGGACGCGTTCGAAAAGGCTGGGCTTATCATCACAGTTGACCTGCCTGAATAGCTATATCGCTTAGCCATAGCCAGTTTACCAAACCGCCTTGGGGACGAACTCCAGGCGGTTTTTTTATTGAAAACGCACCGTCAATTCCATTTCGCAAAAAGTTTCTGGCTAAGAAAAAACGCTTGGAAAAGCACTTATCCCCCTCCCGCCGACGGGCTTCGTGTCCCTTTTTTGTGCAAAACAGCGGGGTGGTACAAACCGTCGCCCCGCCCAAGGCCGCTGCGGGGTATGCGGGATCTTTGGCGATTTCACCAAGTGAGAAGAATTGCAAAGAATTGCTATGAGCTTGCACAAAGTGCACTGGCCGGCAGTAGAGGCTAGTGAGTCTGAACGGCGCTGTTTATAAGGGGTATGCGTCGAAAAAACGATGGAAATTCAAGTTTTCATTTTCAGCGCAGATCCGCGAAAGGGAGGCAGTGCAATCTGCGCTGTATGGCAACGGAAGCGTGATTAGCCCCGTCGCACTTGGGTTGAGCCAGTATCAAGCGACTGCAGGCTCTTTCACTCACGCTCCGGTGATGAACCTACCGACTTCGGCTGCATTTAAAAGCCGACGGTGTTCTGCTTTGACGTGCGAGTGCAGCAGGTCTGTAAGCAGCGTCGCCAGCTTTTGGGCTGTTTCCTCACTCAGCTTTTTGACTGTGCCGGTACGGGCAGAGGGTAGAGCGACTTCGCCTGCGGAGGCTCCGAATGAGTCAAGGAGACCGCTTATATAGCCGTTCAAAAAATCTTTTCTGTCGATCAAGACTTTGCTTTCAGGCGCTTCCTGGTAATCCCACTCCACCCGCCAATATCGGCCTTCCTTCGATACCTGGATGATTGGGAGTGCTGGGTTTTTGGTCAGTTGGCGCATGTGTACTCCTGGCCGTTTGAGGGGCTGCAGCCAGTCTAAACCGGGCGCGGAAATACGTCATCTAGATGAGATTAAATCTCAGATACAGGGTAGGCTTTTCTAAAAGAGTGATACAGGTAATACGGCGCTGAAAAGGCTCTGGAAGCCCCGTTTTCACTGGGGTTTCGATATCACATGGAAAAGTAATATGAGGTGATATGAAAAGTGATATTTCCGTCAGCCCCCCGGTTTCATTGGGTTTCGTGATTGTGAAATATCACCTTATAAAAGAGTAATACGATTACTTTTATATCACTCGAATATCACCCTTTCCGAAAATCACTCGAAGCCTTACAAAACGTGGCTTGCAGCGGAATTTCAAAAGGCATATCACCTTTATTACTCTTTTTTCTAGGGGGCATACATTTTAGGCGCAACGCTACGACGAAGAGATCCGAACTGGAGACGTCGTCAGCAATCACTGCTACCTTCTGGGTTTAGGAGCTGCCGTGCCCGTTTGGCTGTCAGCATTGTTGCGAAATGCCTTGTGAACTTACCTGATGCCGCAGAATGCAGAATGCCGAGTGATTCATGCTGCGTGTCGCGTAGGTGTGGCAGCTGAAGAACTTGAGCAGGACAAGTTGTTCCAGGTTAATGATCGGATGGAGAGATGGTCTTGAGGTTTTAGACTCATCATCGGAGCAATTGCTTCACAAAAAAGCCGGCCTATTGGGCGGCTATTTATTCTTTTTTAAAGCTCTTGATAAGTTTTACGAGCTCTTGGAAAAATGCGGCGAGCGTTCCGTAATCCTCCGTATGATCCTTTTCTGGATTTTCTCTGCCCATCTTTTCAAAATTCGTGACTAGTCGTGCGATTGTTATAAACAAAATAATCGCAATGGCCGAAGAGAAAGATGCTGGGATGAGAGGAGCCAATATTTTAACGTAAAACGTCTCTTTATTCGCCTCAGCCGACGGAGGAGTACGATCTTCTTTGATAGGGGACGTCTTGGCCTTCGTGTTTTTCTTCTCGGAAGTCAAGGCTGCGACAGGAGGAACTGCCGCTTGGGCTGCCGCGATTGCGATTTCTTTATTTTTTTGATCATCCAAACCGTCTAGAAAGTGCTTCCCAACCCACATCGAGAAGCTCAAGCAACAGGCTGCGGCAATTGTCAGAAACACCAAAGCCCACGTTGCGAAGTAACGACTGTATGTTTTTCGCCTAATGGATTCGTCAATGAGCCTAGACTCAGCATCATTGCTTTGATTCGGCGAGGCAAATTTTGGACCCGCTAGATCAATGGCGCCAAAATTTGGCGCTTCTTCGGTCATCCGATGAGCCCCAGATTTTTCAGCCTGTAGGACATCGCAGCATTAGAAACTCCAAACGCCTCGGACATTTGAGGTACCGAGCTAGCGCCTGCAAAGAGTTCGCGAACCTTCTGTTCTGGCATCACAAGCTCAGCAGCGAAAGCGTTGGCTGCTCTTTCAATCGGATTGTAATTCCCGAAAGTCGTATCCCGTTGCTGTGGAGTTGCCTCGTTTACATGGCCAAGTAATACATGGCCAAGTTCGTGAGCTAGAGTAAAGCGATTACGATAAACGATCTCGCTATTATTATAATCGCAATAGAAAACCTGTCCCTCTGGTGTGTTGATGAGGGAAGCTCGACCACTTACATCAAGTTCGAACGGGCTTAATGCTCGAACGCGAATAGGGATATTTTTGTCAGCACCTGTGGTTTCGTCTCTTTTGAAGACGACCAAACTGGTGGCGATAATTTCTGGATTGACAGGCAGGGCGCCATTCCAAGCGATCTGGAGCGCTTGCTTTGCGACCTCAATCGCGTTCTGCATGGATGTGATCATTTTGCCCTCCTTTTACTCGCTCCATTGACCTATCGAGCGGCGCGCGAGTATATCCGCATTAACAATGACATTAGTACCGGTTATCACAATATTTTTGTTGATACAACAAAATTCAATACTGTTCATTCGTACAGTATACGCGTTTTTTTCCCTTGATACCACTTGCGACGGAAGGATTATAGGCATGGACGATCTTGTTGACAGAGGCTCCAGCACCTATTCGCTTCCCTAGCCCTAGCCCTAGCCCTAGCCTGCTGCCGCGTTGTCTAGAGTCCTGAACTGGCCCTTAAGGCCGCCGTGCTTCGCTCCACCGGTCAGTGGCCTAAACAAATCCTTCTACTCGATGTGGTCTTCGCGCTGATGCTGGCCTACATATAAGGCAAATTGCAGAAAAGCATTCATGGATCCCAGCAAGTATTCCAAGGTCGCTCGAAGGTCAGAATTTTGGCCCTTATTCAAATGACCAACCAGATCCATCATGACCTTCTTTTCCTTCTCGACTTTTTTATGATCCGGTTCAAGCTCGTGGGCCATAGCATTGCGGAGGAGGTTGAGATGTTTGGCGAGCGTCCACAGCGTCTCACTGTACTCATTGAGTACCGTCGGGCACATCGCCCTAGCGAGGCGGACTACTTGATTGAATTGAAATCTCGCACCCAACAAGTGTTCAGGATGGGGGACGCAGCTAGCACAAAAATCCCGTAAGACTGCTTCGAGCAAGAGATGGGTTTTCAGAATCAGTGACTCATCGTCGACGCCGGGTGGGAAGTGCCTGTCGAATAAATCGCCGTGCTTTTTGATGAAATCACGGGGAAATGGATTTGCTACGTTGTCATCTCCCACGTCGCGCCATCCTTGTTGTTACGTGCACTGTTACGTGGAGAGATAAAAAAAAGGCCTGCATCGCTGCAAGCCTTTGTTTTGTATGGTGCCGGCACCAGGAGTCGAACCCGGGACCTACTGATTACAAGTCAGTTGCTCTACCAACTGAGCTATACCGGCGTGTTAGGGCGACGATTATAGCGATTGATAAGCTTCTGTAAACCCCTGAATTCTGACTATTTTTGCAGAAGTGACGGTTTTTTTGCGATCACCGCTTTTTCGTCGCTTCAGGGCGTGCAAATCAGCTCAATTTTCGTCGCCGCAATCGTCGGTGAATTTCATCGGCTTGTGCACTTGCACTGGGGCCTCTGAGTCCAGATACGTCAGCCGCGCCTTCACTGCGCAGCAGCCCATGCGGGCGGCGCTATTGGCGTTGGGCGGTCAGGCTCCAGGAAAGCAGGCTGGCGGCGATGAAGGGTTGCCAGTGGTTCGTGGTGTGCCGCTCATCTGAAAGCGTTTCGTTACAAACACCCAGTACTGACAGCATCAGTTTGCTATCACACAATGCGCCCCACAATGAATCAGCGGTTTAACGCAGGGGTCAGTCAGTGGGGCGTGCAGATCACAGTCCAATACCAGGCACTGCGCTGGCTGAGTCTTTGCAGCGGTTGTTCGAACAATTGAACCAGGGCGCTGCGCGGGCTGTGTATCCGCCCGAGGTGGCTGAAGAGCGGCATGGCGAGGTGTATTCGGATGCTTCGGCGCCGAAGGTTGTGGTGGTGGTTTCTGCCACGGGCGGTGTGGGGCGCAGCACGTTGGCGGCGGCGCTTGCCAGTGGTTTGCAGCGTCAGGGGCATCCGGCGTTGGCGTTGGACCTGGACCCGCAAAACGCCCTGCGTTATCACTTGTGCCCAGGGTTTGATTTGCCGGGCCTTGGGGCTGTCAGCCTGCTCAACCAGACCTGGGCGGCTTTGCCCAAGCGGGGGTTTGCCGGGTGCCGTATGGTCGCTTTTGGCGAGGCTGACCCGGTGCAGCAACAAAGCCTGAAGCGCTGGCTGGGGCAGGACCTGGGGTTTCTGCGCAAGCGTTTGGCCGGGCTCGGGCTGAATGGGCAGGACACGGTGGTGATTGATGTCCCTGCGGGTAATACGGTGTACCTCAGCCAAGCGCTGTCGGTGGCGGATGCGGTGCTGGTGGTGGTCCAGCCGGACGCCGCTTCGTTCCACCGCTTGGCGAACATGGACGACGTGCTCGCGCCGTACCTCGCAGGCGAATCGCCACTCCAACGGTTTTACGTGATCAACCAAGTGGACGTTGGCCACGCGTTCAGCCAGGACATGGCCGGCGTGTTCAGGCTGCGCCTGGGCGATGCGGTGCTGGGCGCGGTGCGCCGCGATCGCGCTTTCAGCGAAGCCCACGCCTACGGGCGCGACCCGCTCGACCCGTTGCTGAACACTGTCGGTTGCCAGGATATAAATGCGTTATGCCGTGCCTTAAAAGGGCGCATGCACCAAAGCCATTAATTTGACTATTTACCGCTCGTCTAGAAGTTGGCCAGTAAAAACATCAAAATAATGACACTCTTGTACGCCTGTCACAGAATGCCTCACTAAGACGCCAATAATAAGACCTGCGGTAAGTGCCTGCTTGCCGACCTTCACGTCTTGCAGCTGCGTCGTGAGGAGCTGATTATGAGCCTTAGCGAAGAACTGCTGATGTTGTTCGGCAAGAACGTCACCCATGATGCCCAAGGCATTAATGCGCGCCTGCACTTTTTTGGCAGCGTGCCTGCAAATGAACCCAACCCTGCCCAAGCCCACTTGACTGATATCGCAGCGCTGCGCCCCAAAGTGGTGGCGTTGGTGTCGATGAATGGCGGCGTTGGTCGTAGCACCCTGGCCACGGCCTTGAGCAGTGGTTTACAGCGCCACGGCGAGTCGGTGGTGGCGCTGGATCTGGACCCCCAAAACGCCTTGCATCACCACTTCGGCGTCAGTGCCACATCGCCCGGCATCGGCCGCACCAGCCTGGAACATGGCAAATGGAGCCCGTTGCAGCAGGTTGGCTTTGCCGGTTGCCAGGTGATTACCTTTGGCGATGTCGACATGGAGCAGCAGGAAACCCTCGAGCGTTGGCTCAAGCACGAGCCCGGCTGGCTGGCGCAGCGGCTCGCTTCGCTGGGCCTGAGCGAGCGGCAAACGGTGATTATCGATACGCCGGCCGGCAATAACGTCTACTTCCATCAAGCGCTGAACGTTGCCGATGTGGTGTTGGTGATTGCGCAGGCCGACGCCGCCTGCCTCGGTACGCTCGACCATTTCGATGTCCTGCTCGCGCCGCACCTTGCGGGTGAGCGCCCGCCCGTTGTGCATGTGGTGGTCAACCAGGTGGACGAGAGCAGTGCATTCAGCCTGGACATGCTTGAAGCCTTCAAGCACCGGTTGGGCAAAGCGCCGCTGGAGATTCATCGCGACGTGGCCATCAATGAAGCCTTGGCCTTTGCAACTGACCCGTTGGATACCGTGGCAAAAAGGTTGTTCACTGACGATCTGAATGAGCTTTGCCGGTTGTTGAAGGCCCCGAAAAAAACCGCCTAAAGCACGGTTTATTCGCGTGGCGCCAAATGCTTATGCACAATCGGTTGGTTGTTGTAGCCAGGAAACCGCGATTTTGTGGCACCGTTCTCAATACGCTGCAACTGCCTGTTTTGTGTGCGTTTTATTTTGTGAACAAAAAATGACCAGGGTGGCTTTTGCTCTGTAGCGCTGATAGCTACAGCCTCTGGCAAGAATGTATCAACAGAGTTATCCACAGGGCACGTGTAGGAAAATTGCCCCCTAATCGCGCTCAGCCAGCACCATCAAATTGCGCGGGGTCAGAGTGGGTTCGCAGAAGCTGCCTATCTCGACGTTGTAGCCTTGGTCCGCCAGGAAAAGTGCCCGGTCCAGCACCAGCCACATTTCCAAAGGGCGCCGAAACAGCGCTCGTACCAACTCCAGGTTTCGCACGTGCGCCAAGCGGCGCCAGCCGTGCGCCTCAAGCGCCGCCCAAGCCTGTTCACCTGTGGAAAACCCCTTGAGGCCCGCCAGCTCCCGGCAATAGTCGGCAAACGGTTTATCCAGCCAGTGGGCGGGCAGGGAGGGCGTGGGCAGGTATTCGTCACGCCCGCGTAACTGCCTCTGCAACAGATCAAAGCCCAGGCGCCGGGCCATGGAGGTGTCGCGTTGCTGGCGTACACGGTTGCCGGCGGTGACGGTTTCGCTCAGCGGCAGCCCCAGATCGTCAACCGACAGCTGCAGCCGCGACGCACGCCCAACCCTCGATAACGCTTGATAATGGTCAGCGCTGGTGCGGTTGTAACAGCACGGCGCCAGCGCCAGTTGCTTGCAGCCTGCTGCACTGGCCAGTTGCAACAGGCGCACGTGCAGGTCGCCGCAGGCATGCAGGGCGACGGGCGTGTGGTCGGCGCGGATCGACACGTCCGCCATCACGTCTTGCAGGCGATGGGCCGCGGGCAGGCCGTGATGGTCGCTCAAGGCCTGGCCCGAGGCGATCAGGGCCGGGTCGTATTCGAGGCAGCTCAGCTGTTGGCCGGGTTGCAGCAGGCGGCGGCCGAGGTGGCCTTTGCCAGCGCACCAGTCCAGCCAGTGGGTGGGTGTTTCGGCGAAATTAAGCGCATTACCGAAGGCTTCGATTTGCTGCCACTTGCGGCCCGGTACGTCGACGTTCAGCCGATGGCGCGCGGGTGCAAGCGCGTGTGCCGGTAACCGGTCCACAGCACTGAGCTGCAACGCCTGCGCGGCCAACGGTGCAAAGGGTGCGGGTGCCGGCAGGTCGTAGGGGTGGTTGTGACAGCGTTCGGCATCGGCCAACGAGCGCTGGCGCAGCCACTGGGCCAACTCGGGATGTTGGGTTTCCCAGGGCAGTTGCAGGTGCGTAAAGGGCCGTGGTCGCCACAGCCCTTGGTGCTTGATTAGAAACGCATCCAGCGCTTCGAAGCGTGCTTCAACGTCCCTGGCAAGCATCGACGCGCAGCCAGCGTTCGAGCAGTTTGAAGCCGCGCACCAGGATGTAGGCCATCAGCAGATAAAACAGCCCGGCGGCGAAGAAGATCTCCACCGGCAGGTAGGTGCGCGCAATGATGGTCCGCGCCATGCCGGTCAGTTCCAGCAAGGTCACGGTACTGGCCAGGGCACTGGCCTTGAGCATCAGGATCACTTCATTGCTGTACGCCGGCAGGCCGATGCGCGAGGCGCGCGGCAGGATGATGTAGAACAGCGTCTTCGGCCTGGACATGCCCAAGGCCCGCGCCGCTTCGATTTCACCCGGCGGAATGGCCTGGATCGCGCCGCGCAGAATCTCGGCGATGTAGGCGGCGGTGTGCAGGGTCATGGTGGCGGTGGCGCACCAGAACGGATCGCGCAGGTAGGGCCACATGAAGCTCTCACGCACGGCATCGAACTGCGCCAGGCCGTAGTAAACCAGGAACAGCTGCACCAGCAGCGGCGTGCCACGGAAGAAGAAAATGTACGCGTAGGGCAGGGCGCTCACGTACCAGCGGCGCGAGGAGCGCGCGATACCGAGCGGGATCGCCAGCAGCAGGCCGGCGATGACGGCAATGGCCACCAGCTCCAGGGTCAGGGTCGCACCTTGGGCCAGTTTGGGCAGCCACTTGATGATCACCGCCCAGTTCAGGCCCAGGTCGAAGTGCGACAGCCAGCTGTAGTCACCGCTCATTGGGTGCTCCTTGCAAAGCCGCGGGCGGCACGTTTTTCCAGGAAGTGCATGCCGGTCATGGCCAGCACGGTCAGGCCCAGGTACATGAACGCCGCGACCATAAAGAAGGTGAACGGCTGCTTGGTCACGGTCACGCCGATCTGCGCATGGCGCATGATTTCTTCGAGGCCGATCACCGACACCAGTGCGGTGTCTTTCATCAAAATCATAAACAGGTTGCCCAGCCCCGGCAGGGCGATACGCCACATCTGCGGCATGATCAACCGGGTGAAAATCCGAAACTTCGACAAGCCCAACGCCACACCGGCTTCGCGGTGGCCTTTGGGAATGGCGAGGATCGCGCCACGAAACACTTCGGTGGCGTAGGCGCCAAAGCACAGCCCCAGGGCGATAACCCCGGCGGCGAAGGCACTGAGCGAAAGGTCGGGGTTACCGAATAACTCGCCGAGGGCACGCATCAGGTTGACGGTGCCGAAGTAAATCAGCAGCACCCACAGCAGCTCGGGAATGCCACGAACGATAGTCGAGTAAGCACCGCCCAGCCATTGCAACGGCTTGTAGGGGGATGTCTTGGCCAAGGCGCCGGCAAGGCCCAGCACCAGCCCCAGGCACAAGGCCGTGAGCGCCAGTTTGACGGTCATCAGCGCGCCGGCGGCGAGGGCCGGGCCGAATCCGTAGAGATCGAAATTCATGGTGTTTTCATATCGCGGCAGGCATTGCTAAAAGCCGGCGCGCTCAAGCGAGCGCGTCGGTCAGGCCGTTCAGATCATTCGATGCTGAACGGGAAGTACTTGTCGTTGATTTTCTTGTAGGTGCCGTCTGCCTTGATCTCTGCCAGGGCTTTGTTCAGGCGCTCGCGCAGTGGGTCGCCTTTACGTACGGCGATACCGATCTTGTCGCTTTCTACAACCGGGTCGCCTTTGAATTCATAGGCCGAACCGTCTTTGCTCTTGAGCCATTCGTACTGCACGTACTTGTCGGCGAGGATACCGTCGAGGCGGCCGGACGTCAGGTCGAGGTAGGCGTTTTCCTGGGTGTCGTAGAGCTTGGCCTCGGTGTCTGGCAGCTTGTCTTCCAGGTAAGTACCGGCCAACGTCGCGCGCTGGGCGCCGATGATCTTGCCCTTCAGGTAAGCCGCGTCGGGCTTGAAGTCCGCAGTGGCTTTAGGCGCGATGAATTGCAGCTTGTTGGAGTAGTACGGGTCGGTAAAGTCGACAGCCTGCTTGCGCTCATCGGTGATCGACAGCGAGGACACCAGGAAGTCGAACTTCTTGGCGTTCAGGGCCGGGATGATGCCGTCCCAGTCGGACACATACACTTCGCATTTCTCGACTTTCATCTTGGCGCACAGGGCGTCGCCGATGTCTTTGTCGAAGCCGACAACGTTGCCGCTGGCGTCTTTATTGTTGAAGGGCGGGTAGGCCGCCTCGATCCCCATTTTCAAGGTTTCTGCCATGGCCGTGGCGCTGAACGCCATCGAAACGGCCGCGGCCAGAAGGAATTTTTTATAGTTCTGCATGCATGTTGCTCCGTTAGCGGTTGCTGGACATGAATTGTTTGCAGCGCGCCGAAAGCGGGTTTTCAAACACCTGCTGTGGCGATCCTTGCTCTTCGACCAGGCCCTGGTGCAGGAACACCACTTCACTGGAAACCTGCCGGGCGAAGCCCATTTCATGGGTGACCAGCAGCATGGTGCGGCCCTCTTCGGCCAGCGCGCGGATCACATTAAGTACTTCCTGGACCATTTCCGGGTCAAGCGCCGATGTTGGCTCGTCGAACAGGATGACCTTGGGCTGCATCGCCAGGGTGCGCGCAATCGCCGCGCGTTGTTGCTGGCCACCGGACAGTTGCGCCGGGTAGGCGTGGCGTTTATCGCTGATGCCGACCTTGGCCAGCAGGGCTTCGGCCACTTCTATCGCTTCTGCCTTGCTCTGGCCGAGCACACGGCGGGGCGCCTCGATGATGTTGTCGAGGATGCTCATGTGCGGCCACAGGTTAAAGTTTTGAAACACAAAACCGATTTCGCTGCGCAGGCGGTTGATCTGTTTGCCGTCGGCGGCCATCAGCTCGCCGTTCTTTGCAGCCTTGAGCTTGAGCTCCTCACCGGCGACCAGGATCTGACCCTGGTGCGGGTTTTCCAGCAGGTTGATGCAGCGCAGGAATGTGGACTTGCCGGAACCGGAGGAACCCAGGATCGAGATCACGTCGCCGTCGCGAGCGGTCAGCGAGATACCTTTAAGTACCTCCAGCTCACCATAGCGTTTGTGCAAGTTGCGGATTTCAAGCGCGGGCGCGGCCTGGGCCATGTGCGGTCCTCATTGTGTTCAGTGCGTTCTTGCTGTTGGGCTGCCTTCCTGGCGAGGCGCCAAGCTAGCATAGCGTTCAGATGGCAGCCAACAGCGCTACGGACGGTTAACGGGTGGTGTGCGGCAGGGTGTCGCATCGGCACAGCAGTGTGTCGCGCCATCAACAACCTAACAGACGTTTGAACCCGATAAATCCACAGGCTTCGCGTAAAAAAGGGCGCGATGGTGCCAGCTTTGGCCGGGTGTTGGAAGGGTTAACCGGGCAAACGGTCCATATCGGCCCTGTATTGGAGCGTCACGTACTTTTCGTGTGTGTTTTTGGTGCGCGCAGGTGTCTTGAAAGTGGGTCGCACGGTAACGCTATAGCGGAATGCCATTGTTCTCAATGACTTGCGATGACTGATCAATTGTCCTACAGCCCGCGTCAATCGCGACCTTGTAACATTTTGGCGCAAATCTTGCGTAAAAAATAAAGAACGCCCCGTTGGTTTCTTTTCACGAGAAGGATCGCAGGTCGGGCGGACCGTTTTCGCAATTCCTCGCAAAGGTGTGTCAATGAGTAGTACGCAAAGCTCCAATGACCTCGAACAGGGGCTCAAACCGCGTCACGTCACCATGCTGTCGATTGCCGGCGTTATTGGTGCCGGTTTGTTTGTCGGCTCCGGCCACGCGATTGCTGCCGCCGGCCCTGCAGTGCTGCTGGCTTATGCGGCTGCCGGTACGCTGGTGGTGTTGGTGATGCGCATGCTCGCCGAAATGGCGGTGGCTTCGCCGGACACCGGTTCATTCTCCACCTACGCTGACCGCGCGATCGGTCACTGGGCCGGTTTCACCATCGGCTGGTTGTACTGGTGGTTCTGGGTGTTGGTGATTCCGTTGGAAGCCAACGCGGCCGCGACCATCCTTCATGCCTGGTTCCCGAATGTGGCGATCTGGGCGTTTACCTTGATCATCACCTTGCTGCTGACAGCGACCAACCTGTTCAGCGTGAAAAACTATGGTGAGTTCGAGTTCTGGTTTGCACTGATCAAAGTCGTGGCAATCGTGGGCTTTGTGATTCTTGGTCTGGCTGCCATTTTCGGCTTCCTGCCGACCAGCCAGGTCAGCGGCGTTTCCCACCTGTTTGATACGCAGGGCTTCATGCCCAACGGCATGGGCGCGGTGTTGGCAGCAATCCTGACCACCATGTTCTCCTTCATGGGCACCGAGATCGTCACCATCGCCGCAGCGGAATCGAAGAACCCGGGCCAGCAAATCACCAAGGCCACCAACTCCGTGATCTGGCGGATTGGTTTGTTCTACCTGCTGTCGATCTTCATCGTTGTGTCCCTGGTGCCATGGAACGACCCGACCCTGGCGGCCGTAGGTTCCTACCAGACCGTGCTGGAACGCATGGGCATTCCGAACGCCAAGTTGATCGTCGACCTGGTGGTGTTGGTTGCCGTGACCAGTTGCCTCAACTCGGCGCTGTACACCGCTTCGCGCATGTTGTTCTCCCTGGGCCGTCGCGGTGACGCACCGGCTGTGGCCAAGCGCACCAACAAGAGCGGCACGCCTTACTGGGCGGTGATGTTGTCGACTGGCGCGGCGTTCCTGGCGGTATTCGCCAACTACGTGGCCCCGGCGGCAGTGTTCGAATTCCTGCTGGCCAGTTCCGGCGCCATTGCGTTACTGGTGTACCTGGTCATTGCGGTGTCGCAACTGCGCATGCGCCAGAAGCGCACGGCAGCGGGCGAGAAGATTGTCTTCAAGATGTGGCTGTTCCCTGGCCTGACCTACGCGGTGATGGTGTTCATCGTGGGTACGCTGACAATCATGCTGTTCCAGGAAGCGCACCGGGTCGAGATCATTGCGACCGGGATCCTGAGCTTGCTGGTGGTGTTGGCGGGGTTGTATGTGTCGAGCCGTCGCAAGGCGCAAAGGGCCGGTGCTGCAGTGCTCAATTGATGTGACGCGTGCTGCTTCTGCAGCACGCCATCCACCCTGTGGGAGCGGGCTTGCCCGCTCCCACCTTTTGTTTTGGATCAGTCTTGTGCGCCAATCAGCGCTTGGGACGCGGCAACATAATCGGCCTGGAATTGCGGCGACTCGACCCACGCCAGCGCCGCGGCTTCATCCTCGGTATCCGTCGCCCATTGCCGATACTCGATCAGCGCCGCCAGGATAAAGTCGGTCGCCTCTTCCTCACCTTCCTGCTCCAGCACCACCGCCAGCAACGGGTGCGCCAGGAACACCGCACACAGTGCCTGCTGGCTGGTCTCGCCTGCGGTGCGCATTTCGACAAACAACTCGGTTAAATCCACGGACTCAAGGTCAATGCGGCTGTCGTCGCCTGCGAACGCATCCGGCTTGGTCGCAACGGCGCGCTGGGTACGGTTTTGCTTGGCCTTGGCCTTGGCCCGGTGGGCACGTTTTTGCTGCTTGTTCGGCGAGGCCATGGGCTCAACGTCCTTGGGTTCTGGATCTGGGTGGCGTATTGAAGCGCAGGTTGGGGCAAATCCCAAGGGTTTCTAGACGCGCTGGCCGGGTGTGCCTTGCGCCAGTGCGCCGTGTTGCAGCCACTTCAGCGCAATTGGCCACAGCCGGTCCTGATAATCGCTGCGGAAGAAGGCGAAATGCCCGACGGCGGTTTCGCCAATGTCTTGCGGAGCAATCCGCAGATGAGTGCGCTCGCTGCTATCGAAATAGCTCAGCAACCGCTCGATGGCCGCTACCGTGCCAAAGGGGTCATCGGTGATGCTGATGGCCAGCAGTTGCGCGTTCACGCGGCTGAAGGGCAACTCACCCAAGGTGCGCCCGCTGGGTCGCGTCTCGTACCTGGGCGTGGGCGTGCCCCAGTCGCGCACCACACCGGCCGGCGTATCTTCCAGCCAGCCCAGTCGTTTACCGGGGAAATACCCGCACAGCGCCGTCACCAACGGCATCAGCACATGCCATTTGCCGACCATGCGCCAACGTCCGTTCGCTGCGTAATCGCGCCAATACGCAAACTGCGCGCCGACCGTCACGATTCGCCGAATCACCGCGCCAGAGGCGCCCAACCCCGCCGCGCAGCCACCAAAACTGTGGCCGACCACATCAATCGGCTGCCCGGCAAACTCCCGTTGTGCGCGCTGCAACATCGCTTCGAAATCCAGCACGCCCCAATCCGACCACGACGCCTTGAACCCGCGCAACGAGCCCTGGCGGGATTCGCCGATGCCACGGTAGTCGTAAGTGATGACGTCGAAGCCGTTGGCGAACAGGTAGTCGGCGAAGCGTGAATAGTGGCGGCAACGTACCGAGGTGGCGGCGTTGATGATGACGACCGGGCGTGTCGGGTCGGTTCTGATATGGCGCCAGGTGAAGCCGCTGACAGGGTAGCCATCGGCAGCCGGCTCGCGAAAAGCTTCTGGGGCAGGTCGGGTGGGCATGTTCATGGGGCGGCTCGATCCTCACGCTTTGGGCTTGGGAGCCGTGCGCTTTTATAAGCATCCGAAACTAACAAATTTAGCCCGCCATGCGCGCAGGAAATTTTCGAGGCTCGACCTGAGCGCCCGCGGTGCTTAGGCTGGCGGTCTATTGAGCAGCCAGAGTCAGCCCATGACCCGCGACACCCTTGAGCACAACCAGATCCCTGTGTACTTTGCCGCCGTCTTGCTGGCGGCGGCATTCGGTGTGCTTGCGCCTTCGTCGGCCCAGGGCCTTGGCGTGCTGGTCACGCCCGCCATCGCCGTGCTGATGTACGCCATGTTCCTGCAAATTCCATTTCTGGATCTGCGCCAGGGCCTGGGTAACAAGCGTTTCATCTCGGCTTTGCTGTTGGCCAATTTCATCCTGGTGCCGTTGCTGGTGTGGGCGTTGACCCGTGGTCTGGTGGAGCGCCCGGCCTTGCTGGTGGGCGCCTTACTGGTGTTGCTGACGCCATGTATCGACTACGTGGTGGTGTTTACCCATATCGGCAAAGGCGACTCGCGGGGGATGTTGGCGGCGACGCCCGTGCTGTTGTTGCTGCAGTTAGCGTTGTTGCCGGTGTACCTGAGTTTCATGCTGGGCGCGCAGTCCGCCGTGGTGGTAGCGGCCGGGCCGTTTGTCGAGGCGTTCCTGTGGTTGATCGTGCTGCCGATGGTCCTGGCGGTGCTGACGACTTCTCTGGCACGGCGCTCAAGGGTCATCAACCTGTGGAACAGTGCCTGGGCCTGGTTGCCGGTGCCGGCGATGGCGCTGGTGCTGTTTGTGGTCATCGGCTCGCAGATCACCTCGGTGGTGCGCGATATCGCGTCGTTGTTGCCGGTGATTCCGGTCTACGTCGGCTTCCTGTTACTGGCGCCATTGATGGGCGCGTTGGCTGCACGGCTGTTCGCCTTGCCGGCCGTCACTGCGCGGGCGGTCACGTTCAGTGCGTCGACCCGCAACTCCCTGGTGGTATTGCCGCTGGCGCTGGCCTTGCCCGAAGACGTGCGCGGGCTGGCTGCGACGGCGGTGATTCTGCAAACCCTGATTGAGCTGATGGGCGAGCTGCTCTACATCCGGCTGATTCCCGCGCTGGTCTGGCGCGCCGGTCGCTAGATCCATAAATATTCGGGTTTGTTCAGCCGCTATTCAGGGGCAGAGTCGGCACCATGGAGAGGGCGCACCCTACCTGAAAGGACATTCAATGGATCACCGCAGTCGTTTTCGCCTGGAGTCCCTGGGCATTTTTCTGATCGCTTTATTACTGTTTACGTTGGGTGTCTGGGACGAACAACCCCAAGGATTTGACGGGCGCTGGGCGTTGTTCATGCAGGAGATGTTTCGCCACGGCGCGAGCCTTTTCCCCACCACCTACGGGCAGCCGTATCCCGACTACCCGGGCACCGCCACCTTCTTCAGTTTCGTATTTGCGCGCCTGTTCGGTGCGCCGAACCATCTCGCGAATGTCCTGCCGACAGCACTTGCTTCGGCGGGCGTGATCGCCCTGATCTATCGCCTGCTGGCGCCGTCCAGCCGGCCCTGGGCGTTGCTGACGGTGTTGCTCACGTTACTCACCACCCAGCTGCTCGATAAGTCACGTTCGGTGTGCCTGGACCTGATGGTCGCGCTGTTATGCGTGGGCAGTTTCTACCTGCTGCACAGTGGCGAGCGCCTGGGGTCGCGCGTCAGGCAGCTGGCCGTATTCCCGTTGTTTGTGTTGGCGTTTGCGATTCGCGGGCCATTGGGGCTGATCGAGGTCTGCGGTGTGGTGTGCGTGTACTGGGCGCTGGGCCGGCCGGGGGAGCGGGTTAAGCAGGTGCTGATCCACGGCGTTGTGGGCTTGGCGCTGCTCGTGGCCTGCTGGTGGGTGTTGATGAAACTGGCGCGGTTCAGCGGTGGCGATGCGTTTGCCGATGACGTGTTCAGGATGCAGGTCAGCGGGCGGCTCGATGAGAGTGGCGAGCCGTTCTACTTCTACTTCAAGCTGAGTTTGTACCGGTACTTCCCGGTGGTGCCGCTGGCGCTGGCGACCTTGATTGCGCTGCGCAATCGCTGGTCTGAGCGATGGGTCAATGACGACGTGCAGTTGGTGGTGCGGCTGGGGGCGTGTGGCTTGATGATTTTGCTCGGGCTGTCGGTGCCGCACTTCAAACGCGCTTACTACATTTTGCCGATGGTGCCGATGTTTGCCGCTGTCGCCGCCTATGGGCTGCTCCAGGCGCAAAACTGGCTGGTCGGCGTGCGCCGCTGCTACGAAGTGCTTGTCGCGGCGCTACCGGCGTTGTGCGTGGTTGTCCTGTTGGTGTGTCGGTCCAGTTGGCAAAAACACGGTTACTGGCCTGATGTTTCGTTGCCGCTGTTGATCGGCGCGTGGGTGATTCTGCAAGGGGCGGCGTTGATTGCCTGGCGTCGGGCAGTGCGCCTGGTGTGGCTCAGCCTGATTGCACTGGTGGCGCAGTGGTTACTGCTGGTGGTGGTGATAGAGCCGTCCAAGGACCTGCAGTTCGACACGCATAATTTCGTCAGCCAAGTGGAGACGCTGCGTGCGTCGCAGCCAGGGCCGCTGGTATTTGTCGACCTCGGCCGCGACACCTGGGCGATACGCTACATGATGAACCTTACGCACGATGAGCAACCGCTGTTCGTGGCAGGGAACGAGCCTGAGAAGCTGCTCACCTTGCCGCGGCCATCCTGGGTGATCGTGCCGCGCAAAGAGGCCGCGCTGCTCAAGGGCACACCGATGCAGCAGCAGGCGCCAGACTTCGAAGGGCGCTTGAACGACAACCCGCTGATGGTGTTTTTACTTAAGTAAGGCCGGCGATCCAGGGCGGGCTATTTGCACTGGTAGCCCTCGGGCATCGTAACGGTGTAGTTGCGGTGCACGCGGTCCTGGAAATTCAGGTTCTGCAGGCCTTGCTCCACCAGGAAGGTTTCAATCTTGGCGGCCTGGCAGTCTTCGTTGTAGGACATCGCCCGGAGCAGGTACACCGCGCGCCTGCTGACTTCATCCCGCGCAGTGGCGGTGAAGGTGGTGAGCGTGGTGTAGCCGGTTCGCTCGGAAGTGCCCACCGGACCATAGGTGGTGTTTGGCTTGCTGGTGCAGGTCAACTGGTCGTCTTTTTTCTTGTTTTTCTTGCACTGGGTGGTCGTGCTGGTGGGCACCTGGCCGTAGTCGGTGGCGGTGTAGCGGTAAGTGACCTGCCGGCTGTCGACATCAAGGGTGACGGTCATTTTGATCGGTGCATGGTGCTTGGGGAGGGTCGTGTCGGTAAACACTTCCCGAAAGCCCTGGTCCTTCATGGCATTGACCATGTCCCGCAGGTAGTAGCGGGCATTCAGCGTGCTTTGCGCACTGCCGCCCACGGACGTCGTCACCAGTACCGTGGCCTGTCGATCAAAGTGATAGTCCGGATCCGGTGTCGCGTCGATCGAGACGTCCATTTGCGTGGCGCATCCACTGAGCAGCGCCGTCAGCAGCAACAGCGCGCAGAACAAGTAACGGGTCATCAAATAACTACCTTGCAACAGAAAATTCAGTAACAGCTAAACGAATCAGCCTTGCGATAAATAACCCCGGGCGGGGACAGGGATGAGCGTCGCCCGGCAACCACCAAATCGCAGGCAATAAAAAACCCCAAGGAATCATCTTCGCTTGGGGTTTTTCGGTATTAGTGGTGCCCAGAGACGGAATCGAACCGCCGACACGGGGATTTTCAATCCCCTGCTCTACCGACTGAGCTATCTGGGCAACGGGGCGCATTAAACTGGTTTTTCAGGGGGTCGTCAAGCAAGTTTTCAAAAAATATTTAATTATTACCGTCGCTTACGTGCCGACCCCGGGTTTTGATCAATTATTGAGCAGGCGGCACGTAACCGTCGGCCTTGGCGTAATCCTCGCCGGAAAAGAACTTATCCATTTCGCCGGCCAGGTATTTGCGATCTTCACCGTTCATCATGTTCAGGCGTTTTTCGTTGATCAGCAGGGTCTGGTGTTTCAGCCAGTCGCCCCAGGCTTTGGCGGAGACATGGTCGAAAATGTCCTGACCTTTGGCACCCGGGTACGGCGGGCGTTCGAGGCCTGGCAATTCTTCTTTGTACTTGCGGCACATGATGGTGCGGGTCATGACGGAACTCCTGCGTTCAATACTTCAGCCGCGCGCTTCAGCAGTTTTTTAACCGGGGCGGCAAGGCCCAGGCGCGGCGGGGTGGCGAGGTTATACCAGAGCCAGTCGGCCTCGGCCACGTGATGGGCGGATTCCTCGACCTGCACCAGCCAGGGCTCAATTGCCAGCTGGAAGTGGCTGAACGTGTGGATCAGCCCCGGCAGTGCCTGTGGGTCGCCCAGCGCCAGTGAGTGCTGGTTGGCCAGGTGTTCCAGGTCGTCGAGGTCATCCAGTTCCGGCAAGCTCCACAAACCGCCCCAGAGGCCCGTGGACGGGCGGCGATAAAGCAGAATCGCACCGTCGGCATTGGCCAGCATCGGCATCAGCGTGCGCTTCTGCGGGATGGTTTTGCGCGGCTTGGGGATCGGGTAGCGCGTCTCCAGGCCGAGCATATGGGCTTCGCAGCTTTTTTCCAGTGGGCACAACAGGCAGCTGGGCTTGCTGCGGGTGCAGAGCGTGGCGCCCATGTCCATCATCGCCTGGGTGTAGGCGTTGACGCGATCGTGTGGCGTGAAGCGCTCAGCGGTCGCCCAGAGCTGCTTGGCGACCTTGGGCTCGCCTGGGTAGCCCTCCTGCGCGGTAAAGCGCGCCAGCACGCGCTTGACGTTGCCGTCGAGGATCGGCGCACGCAGGCCCATGCTCAGGCTGGCGATGGCGCCGGCAGTGGACAGGCCGATGCCGGGCAATTCGGTGAGCTTCTCGACATCCCTTGGGAACTCACCCGCGTACTCGGCGACGATAATCCTCGCGGTCTTCTGCAGGTTGCGTGCGCGGGTGTAGTAACCCAGGCCGGTCCACAGGTGCAGCACTTCGTCTTCCGGCGCGGCAGCCAGCGCTTCGACCGTCGGCAGCGAGGCCATGAAACGGTCGAAATAGTTGAGCACAGTGCTGACCTGAGTCTGTTGCAGCATGATCTCCGAGACCCACACCCGGTAAGGCGTGATGCCCTGTTGCCAGGGCAGGTCATGGCGACCGTGGCGGTCGTACCAATCCAGCACCGCCTGTGAAAACTGCTCGTTTCTCATCGTTTGAACAGGCCCTTCAGAGCGTCTTTCAACTGTGGGTTGACCTTGTCGAGCTTCTCTTCAAGTTTATCGCTGAGCTTGTTGCCGGCCGCCTTGATGGCGACTTGCGTCAAGCCGTCCTTGTCCAGGCGGCACGCCTTGGCGCCCAGCTCCAGCGGGCCACGGCAGCGCAGCGGCACTTCGATGCCCTGGAAATTGCTGCCGACCTGGCAGGCCGGGTCCGGCACGTCGCGCTGGTCGCCTTCGACGATGATGCCGACGCGGTAATCCATGCCCAGCACGCGCAGGTCGACGTCACCGTTGCCGTTGACGGTCAGGCCGGGGATGCGCACTTTGAGATCAGGGTTACTGGCCACGCCGTTACGGAAGGTCAGGTTGCCGCGCAGTTCCTGGAACGGCGTGTCCTTGCCTTGTGGCGTGTTGCTCAAGGTCTTGCGGTTGAGCAGGGCGATGCCGGTGCACAGTTGCTGTTCAATGTTGGCGTTGAGCAGCGCGCCGTTATTGATCACAAAACTGGCGGTGCCATTGAGGCTGTCGATCAGCGCCTTCTGGCTATTGCCACGGCCGGTGAGGTTGCTATCAAGGGTGATTTGGCCTTTCACCGGCGGATTTTGCCCCTGAGCCTGCAGGATGCGCTCAACCGGTACTTGCTTGATGTGGGTTTGCAGCGCCAACACCGGGATGTCCTGGCGCACATCGAGTGTGCCGTTGGCCTGGAAGCTGCCGTTGTAGAGGCCGCCGCTCAGGCTGTCGAGCTTGAGCTGGCCATCGATGCCGGAGGCTTTGAGTCCCGCATTCTGGATCGGCAGTTTGCTCAGGGTCAGTTGGCCGAAGGCCAGGTCGGCGTTCACGTCCAGCGTGCGCAGGCGGGTCAGCGGCAGCAGCTTGTCGGTGCTCCACGCGCCTTTGGTCGGTGCCTCCGGCAGCGGTGTGGTGCCACCGGCGGCCATGGCGCCGGCTTCGCTGTTCTGCACTTCGGCCTGGCGTGCGGCGCTCGCGCCTTTGGCGGCTTCGGACTTGGCCGGCAAGTAGTTGTCGGCGTTGAACGTGTCGCCCTTGAGCTGAACGCGCAGGGATTGCTTGGCAAAGTCATCGACCGCGATGCGACCGGTGAAGGTGCTGCCATCGAGTTTCACGTTCAGGTCTTCCAGGGCCACGCTGGTGGGCGAGCCCTTGAGACGGCTGACCAGTTCAACCTTGCTCAGGCTGCCTTCGGCCATGGCCGGCAGCGGATGGCCGACGCTGTCGAGGAACTTGGCCAGGTCAAACTGGGCAATGGACAAGGCACCGCTGAGTTGCGGGGTTTTGTCCAGGTTGTTGACCTTCAGTTCGCCCAGCGCGCGCAGCTGGTTGGCGGAGAGTTTCAAGTTGGTCCATTCGGCGATGTTGGCCGCCAGGTCCACCAGCAATTGGCCCTGGGTGGAGAAGGTGACGGTCTTGCCTTGCAGCGGCTCGCCGGTGACTTCGCCGCTGAGCTTCATGTCTTCGAACTGGTAGCGCTTGAGGGCGTTCTGGATGCGCAGGTTACCGTTGAGCTCGGTCTTGACGCGCAACAGCGGCTGGTTGCTGCCCAGGAAGGCGGTGAGCTTGAGTGGAATGCTCGCGCCTTCGTGCACGGCGCCGGCGCTCAACTGGATGCTTTCGGCGCTGTATTGCTTGCCGGTCTGCTCATCGTTGTATTCAACGCGGGCGTTGTTGATGGTCAGGCTGTCGATGTCCAGGCGGATCGGCTTCGGCGGCTTTTCCGGTTCCGGTTCGGCCGGCGTTTGCACGGGGGCGGGCGCTGGCGCATCGGCGCTGGCGACCGGCACGTTCTTGCCGATGTCTTCCCAGTTGCCATGGCCCTGCTTGTCGCGGTTGAGGCGCAGGTTCAGGCCTTCGACCCGCACATCGCTCATCTGCACTTCGCGGCGCAGCAGCGGCAGCACGCGCACCGACAGGCCGAGCATTTGCAGGTCGGCGAACGGTTGGGTGGGGGTGGTCAGGGTCGCCACGCTGGCTTCGTGCAATTCCAGGCCTAGCCAGGGGAACAGGCTCCAGCCGATATCGCCATTGAGCGTCAGCTCGATGTGGGCCTTGTCGCGGGCAATCTGGCGAATCTCGTCTTTGTAATCGTTGGGATCGAAGAGGTGGGTCAGGGCAAAGCCCAGGGCCACAATGATCAGCAACAGCCCGAGAAGTACCAGACCCAGGATTTTGCCGAACGCTTTCATGGGCGAGTCCTTGTATGTCGATTTCAAAATTTAGCCGCAGAGTATAACGCCCGAAGGCTTACGTCAGTTCACGCATCGTTACATTGTATCTGGCGTCGGCAAAATCGGATTTTGTCGCCGAACAGACCAGATTGCGTGAAAAAGGTGATGTCAGTTTGGTTTTTCTGTCACTCACTGGTGCTAATCTTCGCGAGTTCGTCTGTCGTCTGCGACACAACGTCGCGTTTATAAGGAAGCTTTACTCAAAACAACGGCCACGCTTTGCGTGCAAGGCCGAGGGAGAGAGCGCCTGACGGACACATACTAATAACTGGGGGAAACACCAATGAGCACTAGCACTGCGGCGAGCAGTCATGCCGCACAGCCTGCGTTCCTGTCCAAGGAGCGCATTATCGCCAAGCCGGGTTTCAACCGCTGGCTGGTTCCACCGGCCGCCCTGGCCATCCACCTGTGTATCGGCATGGCCTACGGGTTCTCGGTATTTTGGTTGCCACTGTCCAAGGCGCTGGGTATCACCGCACCGGTCGCCTGTGCGCCGGACATGAGTTTCATCGCGCAAGTCTTCTCCTCCCAATGCGACTGGCCCATCTCCATGCTGGGCTGGATCTACACCCTGTTCTTCATCTTCCTGGGTTGCTCGGCAGCCATTTGGGGCGGTTGGCTTGAACATGCCGGGCCACGCAAGGCCGGCGTTGTTTCGGCGCTGTGCTGGTGTGGCGGCCTGTTGATCTCGGCATTGGGTGTCTACACCCACCAGATCTGGCTGATGTGGATCGGCTCCGGCGTGATTGGCGGTATCGGTCTGGGCCTGGGTTATATCTCGCCCGTGTCGACCCTGATCAAGTGGTTCCCGGACAAGCGCGGCATGGCCACCGGCATGGCGATCATGGGCTTCGGCGGCGGCGCGATGGTGGGGGCACCTTTGGCCGCAGCGCTGATGGGCCACTTCGCCTCGCCGACCAGCGTGGGTGTGTGGCAGAGCTTCGTGGTCATGGCCGTGATCTACTTTGTGTTCATGATCGGTGGTGCCTTGTCGTACCGCGTGCCGCCAACCGGCTGGAAGCCTGAGGGCTGGACTGCCCCGGCGAAAAAAGCCAGCAATGCGATGATTACCCATCGTCACGTTCACGTAAGTGTGGCGTGGAAAACCCCGCAATTCCGTTTGGTATGGCTGGTACTGTGCCTGAACGTGTCCGCGGGTATCGGTATTCTCGGCATGGCTTCGCCACTGCTTCAGGAAGTGTTCGGTGGCAAGTTGCTAGGCAATGGGCTGACGTTCGGTCAGCTGGATGCAGGGCAATTGGCGTCGATCGCCGCCATCGCAGCGGGTTTTACCGGTTTGTTGAGCCTGTTCAACATCGGTGGCCGGTTCTTCTGGGCGTCGTTCTCCGACTACCTGGGCCGTAAAAATACCTACTTCGTGTTCTTCGCCCTGGGTTTTGCCCTGTACGCGCTGATTCCGAACCTCGGTCACCTGGGCAACGTAGCGCTGTTCGTGGCGGCGTTCTGCATCATCCTGTCGATGTACGGCGGTGGTTTTGCGACCGTCCCGGCTTACCTGGCCGACCTGTTCGGCACCCAAATGGTCGGTGCGATCCACGGTCGCCTGCTGACCGCCTGGGCTGCGGCGGGCGTGTTGGGCCCGGTGCTGGTGAACTACCTGCGTGAGTATCAGTTGAGCATCGGCGTTGAACGCGCGGCGGCCTACGACATCACCTTGTACATCCTCGCGGGCCTGTTGGTGCTGGGCTTCATCTGCAACCTGCTGGTGCGCCCGGTGGCCGACAAGTACTTCATGACGGACGCAGAACTGGCCGCCGAACAGGCGCTGGGCCATGACAAAGGCGCTGACGCCAGCACTTCGCTGGAGTGGAAGGCTTCGTCTGGCAGCGTGCCAATGGCTGTCGCGGCGTGGCTGGTGGTGGGCATTCCGTTGGCGTGGGGTGTGTGGGTGACCCTGCAGAAGACGGCCGTACTGTTCCACTGATACCCGGTTTCCCGGTGCCCGCTCATGCAAGGTGAGCGGGCGTCGGGCACTTTAGTCCTGCTTCTTGTCAGGCAACGACCGGGCTGAAGAGCCTCGCCATGGAATGCGTTGAAACCAGGGGCGCGGCACCGGGTGAACAATCACCCGCAAGGCACGTGCATAGTCCATGACCAGGCCGGGTGTCCATGCCATGGTCATGGCGCGCTTGCGCACTTGCGCGGCAATCCACAACTCAGGCATGAGCAAGGTCTGCAGGACCGAGCGCCAGCGCCGGGACCGCTCTGACAACACGCCATCCATCGATGCTTCCAACGCAAAGGCCACGCTGCTGGAACAGTTGCGGTAGGTCAGGTTGTAGGTGGCCTGTTGGCGATAGTTATTCGAGAACTCAATCAGCGCTTTGCGGCTGTACTGGTGAAAAATGATCTTGCGATCCGAGTCGCACCAGTTGGCCACTTCAGTGGCGTAGTCCGGCTGGAATGTGCCGGGCACGTCGTTGTTGCGCGTGGCCTTGAGGATGCGGAAGAACTCCGCCGGGGAGCGATCGATGTCCGCGACCGGGTACAGGCTCAGGTACACCGAGGGCGACAGCTCAAGCGCTGCGTGCCCGGTGGAAATCACGCCTTGTTCATCCACCGCCGCAATGTAGCGGTTGATGATCGGGCGAGGGATCGTCGTTGCGCCGGCGGTGCCTTCCGGCGTCCAGATGTGCACGATCAGCGGGTCCTGCAAGTCAGGCGCGTGTTCCTGGCGCGGCTCCAGCGGTTTTTGCGGTGGCAGCTTCTTGAAGTCCGACAGCAGATCCCGTGGCTCAAGCAGTTCGAACGTTGACGTGCCGTCGCGCAATCGCCTCACGCGATGCGCAATGCGCACCGTGTTGAAGCCGCTGACGATCATCAATGCACCGAGGAAAAACGACACCGTTGCACTGAGGGCGATGGGATAAGGGCTGACCAGCAACCCCGCGAACGCCAACTGAGCGACGCCGCTGATCAACGACGATCGCCAGTGCGGGAACCTGACCACCCAGGCCGAGCTGATGGTCAGCAAGCCGATCACGAAGTAAGTCAGGCCAAAGATGATCGCCAGCAGCAGGTGGCTATAGATATTGTTCGCAAGAATCAGCACGGCGACGAAGAAGAAAATCCCGCCCTTGAAATACAGGACTGCCCGCTGAGAACCCACGCCGCTGGCGGCCACGCTGAGGGTGACAATGCTTTCCAGCAGCAGCATCAAACCGAATGCGCGCATCGGAAAGTACAGTGCGCCATCCAGGCCGTCGTACATCACGCCCAGGCCCAGCGAGCCCCACAGAATGCCGGCCAGGCCGAGAATCCAGAATTTGGAACGCACGAACTCAACGCCGAACAGCAGTAAAGCAATCTGAATCATTAGGTACCCCTACAGGGAAAAGCAGGCTGTCACAGGCGAACGTTCAGGCATAGCGGCCGCTTTGCCAGTTGCCGACAATCACTTGGCCATGGGCATCACGCAGGGCGCCGGGGCTTTGGTCATAAAGGGTCAGCCATTCACCATTGCCCTTGTCGATGCGAAAGGCCAACGACGCAGCGCGGGTATGTGTTTCCGGCGACCAGTGGCGTTTGAGGCTGTCGCGGTCCTCTGGGTGTACGCGCTCCAGGACCTGCTGCACGGTGTGCAGGGGCGCGGCACCCACATCCAGCAGCGTTTCAAGGTTGTCGTCCCAGAGAATTTCCCCGGTTCCCGGGTGCAGTTGGTACATCACACCGCTGCCCGCCAAGCGCCCGGTCTGCAGGTCATAAGGTTGGGCGGATTGCCTCATCAAGCGGATTACCAACACCAGCAATGCCGTGATGGACAGGTAACTTTGTGCAAGCAGCAACGGCTCGCCTTCCAACAGACCGTGCACATAAAACGGCCCGGTCTTCTGGTCGGTGAAATTGACCACGATACTGCCCAGCACCAGTAGCGCGATCGAGCCGCCAGGGCTGCGCCACGTGATGCAAACGGCGAGGGTGAGGGCGATGGGCAGGCAGGCCAGGATGAAATACGCCGCTGCGCCGGCGTCGGAGCCCAGCCTGTCGATGAGCCAGAGCGGTGTCGCCCCGAAAACGTACCAGGTGTTCAATCCCAGCAGCAGCAACCATACCCCGCCGGCCAGCCTCGTGCGCAGGCGAGCAGGAAAGTCGCGCAGGTTGCTGTTGAGTAGATTCATCACCACCACGGTGGAAAAGAACACGCCGTTCATGCCCGACATCCAGTTGGTCAAGAATGTGTTGGGTGAAACTTCGCCGGCCAGCATCTGCCAGCCTTTCCTGAGCAGTGCCAGGGCGCAGCAAACGGCCAAGGTCGCCAGCAACCAGAGCAAAATGGCATGCAGTTCGTCGCCACGCCGAGCGAAGCGCCGAACGAACCAGGCAATCGCAACAGAGCCTGACAGTGCCATCGCGGAAAGCGTCGCGGCGGCCGGCAGATGTTGCCAGCCGTGTTTATCCAGCAGTAGCCGTGCGACCAGAAACACCGCAAACAACATCGGCCACTCAGCGCGTCGCGAGCTGAGGAACGCCGACACGGAAATACCCGCCGGGAACCAGATAATCGCCATCTGCGAGACGGGATCTTCAAAGGCCAGCGACACCACGCCGGTCACGTAGTAGGTCACCGCCCACAGGAGGAGGACGCCGCTGCGCTGCAAGACTGTCGGTATCGTCATGGTTGAATATTCATTCGGTTTTAAACATTGCGCCCATATTACCGCGAAGCTGCCGGCGGCATCGGGTAAATGCGCTGGGTGCACCATCCTGGGGCGGCCACTTGTATGCACATGTCTATCCTCGACACTCCATCAGTCTTATGCCCTTCGATGTTTCTGTTTGGCGCCCGCGCCCCTATAATGGCTGCCTTTTTCGCCCAATGATTTTGCGGAGCTGGTGATGGCCGAACGTAAGGCGTCCGTCGAGCGCGACACTCTGGAAACCCAGATCAAAGCCTCGATTAACCTGGATGGCACCGGAAAGGCCCGATTTGATATCGGTGTACCTTTTCTTGAGCACATGCTGGACCAGATCGCCCGTCACGGGCTGATCGACCTGGATATCGTCAGCAAGGGCGACCTGCATATCGACGACCACCACACGGTGGAAGACGTGGGCATCACCCTCGGCCAGGCGTTTGCCAAGGCCATCGGCGACAAAAAAGGCATCCGTCGCTACGGCCACGCCTATGTCCCGCTGGACGAAGCGCTGTCGCGTGTGGTCATCGACTTCTCCGGCCGCCCAGGCCTGCAGATGCACGTGCCCTACACCCGCGCCACCGTGGGCGGCTTCGACGTCGACCTGTTCCAGGAGTTTTTCCAGGGCTTCGTCAACCACGCCCTGGTCAGCCTGCACATCGACAACCTGCGCGGCACCAACACCCACCACCAGATCGAAACCGTGTTCAAGGCTTTCGGCCGCGCCCTGCGCATGGCTGTCGAGCTCGATGAGCGCATGGCCGGGCAAATGCCATCGACCAAGGGCGTTCTGTAATGCAGACGGTCGCGGTTATCGACTACGGCATGGGTAACCTGCACTCGGTGGCCAAGGCCCTCGAGCACGTTGGGGCCGGCAAGGTTCTGATCACCAGCGATGCCAAGGTGATTCGCGAAGCCGACCGGGTAGTGTTCCCGGGCGTCGGCGCGATTCGCGATTGCATGGCCGAGATCCGCCGCCTGGGCTTTGACAGCCTGGTGCGCGAAGTCAGCCAGGACCGCCCGTTCCTCGGCATCTGCGTGGGCATGCAAGCCTTGCTCGACAGCAGTGAAGAGAACGGCGGCGTCGACTGCATCGGGCTGTTTCCCGGCCAGGTGAAGTTCTTCGGCAAGGACCTGCATGAAGACGGCGAGCATTTGAAAGTCCCGCACATGGGCTGGAACGAAGTGCGCCGCACTGTGGATCACCCGCTGTGGCACGAAATCCCGGACATGGCGCGCTTTTACTTTGTGCACAGTTACTACATCGCCGCCGGTAACCCGCGCCAGGTGGTGGGTGGCGGGCATTACGGCGTCGATTTCGCCGCGGCGCTGGCCGACGGTTCGCGCTTTGCCGTGCAGTTCCACCCGGAGAAGAGCCATACCCATGGCCTGCAGTTGCTGCAGAACTTCGCCGCGTGGGATGGCCGCTGGTAAATGGCCAAGCAGCCCAAGGTGCCGGTCTTGAACCTCACGCCCGAGCAGGAGCGTGAGGCTACCTTCAAGATCAAGCGCTTCATGGAGGACCGTTTCGAGCTCAAGCTGGGCTCGTTCGAGGTCGCCGAGATGCTTGAGCTGTTCACCACCGAAGTGGCGCCGCACTATTACAACAGGGCGATTTTCGACACGCAGACGCTCCTTAAAGAAAGGTTCGAAAGCATCGAAAGCGACCTGTGGTCGCTTGAGAAACCCTGATTTCCCAAGCATTGCTGAATATCGAATAAGGTTTGCCAGATGCTGATTATCCCCGCTATCGATCTCAAGGACGGCGCTTGTGTCCGCCTGCGCCAAGGCCGCATGGAAGATTCCACCGTGTTCTCCGATGACCCGGTGAGCATGGCTGCCAAATGGGTGGAAGGGGGCTGCCGTCGTCTGCATCTGGTGGACTTGAACGGCGCCTTCGAAGGCCAGCCGGTGAATGGCGAGGTGGTTACCGCCATCGCCAAGCGCTACCCGCACCTGCCAATCCAGATCGGCGGCGGCATTCGCTCCCTGGAAACCATCGAGCACTACGTCAAAGCCGGCGTGAGCTACGTGATCATCGGCACCAAGGCGGTAAAAGACCCGGCGTTCGTTGCAGAAGCCTGCCGCGCCTTTCCGGGTAAAGTGATTGTCGGCCTGGATGCCAAAGACGGTTTTGTCGCCACCGACGGCTGGGCTGAAATCAGCACCGTGCAGGTCATCGACCTGGCCAAGCAGTTCGAAGCCGACGGCGTGTCCGCCATCGTTTATACCGACATCGCCAAAGACGGCATGATGCAGGGCTGCAACGTACCGTTCACCGCTGCGTTGGCGGCGGCCACCAGGATTCCGGTAATCGCTTCCGGTGGCATTCACAACCTGGGTGACATCAAGTCGCTGCTGGACGCCAAGGCGCCCGGCATTATCGGCGCCATCACGGGTCGCGCGATCTACGAAGGTACCCTGGACGTCGCCGAAGCCCAGGCTTACTGCGACGCCTACAACGGCTGAGGACTGACCATGGCGCTGGCCAAACGCATCATCCCTTGCCTGGACGTCGACAACGGTCGCGTGGTCAAGGGCGTCAAGTTCGAGAACATCCGCGATGCCGGCGACCCGGTGGAAATCGCCCGTCGCTACGATGAGCAAGGTGCCGACGAGATTACCTTTCTCGACATCACCGCCAGCGTCGACGGCCGCGACACCACGTTGCACACCGTGGAGCGCATGGCCAGCCAGGTGTTTATCCCACTCACCGTGGGCGGTGGCGTGCGCACCGTGCAAGACATCCGCAACCTGCTCAATGCCGGTGCGGACAAGGTCTCGATCAACACCGCTGCGGTGTTCAACCCGGAGTTCGTCGGCGAAGCCGCGCAGCACTTCGGATCGCAGTGCATTGTGGTCGCCATCGACGCCAAGAAAGTCTCCGGCCCGGGCGAAACCCCGCGCTGGGAGATCTTCACCCACGGCGGTCGCAAGCCAACCGGCCTGGATGCGGTGGAATGGGCGATGAAGATGGAAGGCCTGGGCGCCGGTGAAATCCTGCTGACCAGCATGGACCAGGACGGCATGAAAAACGGTTTCGACCTCGGTGTGACCCGTGCCATCAGTGATGCGCTGGGCATTCCGGTGATCGCCTCCGGCGGCGTCGGCAACCTGCAGCACCTGGCCGACGGCGTGATCGAAGGTCACGCCAGCGCGGTGCTGGCGGCGAGTATTTTCCACTTTGGTGAATACACCGTTCCCGAGGCCAAGGCCTACATGGCGGCGCGCGGTATCGTCGTTCGTTAAACGCTGCTGGACACCATGGCAGGCGCGCGGCACTCTCTGCGCTTGCCATGGAATCCGGTAGCCTTCATGTTCAAGACCCTGCTGCTTGCCCTCGCCAGTACCTCCATTCTGTTGACGGGTTCGGCTCACGCCGAGGAACCGTCCGACGCCTCCCTGGTGTTGCTGACGGAAAACTTCCCGCCTTACAACATGGCGAAAAACGGCAAGAACTTCGCCAAAGACGAGAACATCGAAGGCATCGCGGTGGACGTGGTGCGTGAGACCTTCAAGCGCGCCGGCATTTCCTACAACCTCACCCTGCGCTTTCCCTGGGAGCGAATCTACAAACTCGCCCTGGAAAAACCTGGCTACGGCGTCTTCGTCATGGCCCGCCTACCGGACCGCGAAGCCCTGTTCAAATGGGTCGGCCCCATCGGCCCGGATGATTGGGTGATGCTGGCCAAGGCCGACAGCAAGATTGAGCTGACAGGCCTTGAGCAAGCTCATCGTTACAAGATCGGCGCCTACAAGGGTGACGCCATTGCGCAGACCCTGGAAAAACAGGGCCTTAACCCGATCGTTGCGCTGCGTGACCAGGACAACGCGCAAAAACTGGTGGATGGTCAGATCGACCTGTGGGCCACCGGTGATCCGGCGGGCCGTTATCTGGCCCGCCAGGTGGGGGTGACCCAGCTGAAAACCGTGCTGCGCTTCAACAGTGCCCAGTTGTACCTGGCGCTGAATAAAGACGTGCCGGATGAGGTGGTGGCCAAGCTTCAGGCAGCACTCGACCAGTTACGGGGTGAGGGGGGTGTCGATCAGATCATGGCCCGTTACCTCTAGTTCGGGCTCTGCTTGAGGCGCTTCTACCGGTGGAGGCTGCTCATCAGGCAGCACCTCGGCGTTTGGATAATCGCTCATGTAGACGTTGTCACCATTGGTATAGCGGGCGGTGCTTGAAACCTGGCTGCCGTCCTGTCGCAGCAGGCGGTATTCGCTTTGTACAAGGTACGCCGCAACGGCTTTTTTCGGCGGAACATACGTGATGATTTCCAGCGACGAAGGCTGGTTCCAGCCTTTCGCTGAGCGCTGCGTGTGTGTGAAGTTGCGATCCAGGTGCGCCGAAAAACTCAATTCGAAGACGTGTTCGCCCACCGGCCACTCTTTACCCAGGCCGAGGCTGGTGTTGGCCGCCAGTGCCTTGGCGGTCGCTCCTACGTCACCTTTTGCGGCCGTCCACATGAATGGCTGACTGGTAGCCTCAGTGTTGTGCCCAAAACCGACGCACAGGTGGCGGTCCGTGCGCTCCAGGCGGTAGGTGGGCGATGACTGAAACTGTTCAATCACGGCCAACTCCGGGTCTTTGATACAGAACCATGGCAGTTCGCACACCTGAGGCGTGTGGACGGCTTCATCAGTGCCCGGGTTTTCGTACCCGCTGAGCGCGGGCGGTGGCGGCAGGTCGTGCAGCTGCGCTGTCAATGTCAGGCGCAGTGAATAGGCCTCAAGGTTTGGCTTGGCATAGTCGCCAAGGCCGATGAAGGTGCCGGGGGCGAGGTATATTTCGCCTGCAGGTGCATCGGGAGGTGTCACCGACCAGAGGCTCAAGTCGTTGGCGGCGCCGCTGCCTTTATCGTCCCAGATCAATTCGCCCGCTTGAGCGGCCATCACCAGGTCTTGTCGCACGCACCGCACGGCATGGCGTGAGGGTTTGTCGTAGTCGACGCCGTACACCAGCCCCATCGCCACATAGCCCTCGGGCGGCAGCGGGCGCCAGATGGACGCATTGCTCAGCGCTCCGCTGCCTTCATCCTGCCACACCAATTGATAATCGACTGGCGCACGCAGGGCCGTGCCATCGACGGTGTTCACGTCGCTGACCACGGCGACAACGTTGCTGTAGTTGATATTGCGATAGTGGTTGACCGCGATATCACCCAAGGTAAAAAACGGCCTCAGGGCATCGGAGGCGGTGCTCGGCCGCCAGAGGCCGACGGCTTTGTGCGCGCCCGACCCCTTGTCGTTCCATAGCGGCAGAAACTCGCTGGTAAAGCTGATGAGCAGGTCATTAAATTGCAGAGGCTTCATGGAGGGCTCTCCAGTTGATGGGAGCATCAACTATCGAGCAGTGCAGTCGGTGCCGAGCGGTAACTATCTACGCGCCGGAAGGTACGTACCGTTTTTGCCGTGTGCCGCCATGGCTTGGTTGCTGCGCACGCTGATCATCAACTTGATATCAATCCAGTCGACGCCCTGGGCTTTGAGCTTGGGCAGCTCGCGTTCAAGGACGGCCAGGGTCTGTGGATAAGGATGGCCGATCATCACTGCTGAACCCTGTTTGTGCGCCAGCTTGATCGCGGTTTGCAGCTGCGTGGTAATCGCCGCTTCCGTGCGTTCGTCATCGAGGAAAACATCCCGCGAGACATGGGCCAGGTCGATCTTCTGTGCTTCGGCGGCCGCGACGGTTTGCGCGCTGGTGCGGCTGTCGACAAAGAACTTGTTGCGCCGTTGCAGCTCGGCCATCAACCATGCCATGGCAGCCGGTTGGGCGGTCATGCGGCTGCCCATGTGGTTGTTGATGCCGGCGGTGTAAGGCACGGCCTTGAAGGCGGCGTCCAGGCGCTTGCCAAGTTCTTCGAGGGGCAGGTCGGGGTGCCACGCGAACGGGCCGGTGGCCGGGTCCATGGGCATGTGCAGGATCACGATCTTGCCGGCCTTGTGCGCCTCACGGGCGAATTCGGCGGCGTGGGGCGTGTCGGGCATGATCGCGGTGGTCACCGGCCCGGGCAGGGCCAGCACGCGCCGATCCCGCGGCAGGTTTTGCCCCAGGTCGTCGATGATGAGGGTCAGGTAGGCTTTGCGAGGCGCGTCGGCCGGAGTCGCATGGGCGATTCCGGCCAGGCTGCACAGCACAGCGATGATCAGGGCAAAACGCATATCAACGGCTGCGCGTAATGCTCAGGCCTTTCAGCAGGCTCAGTGCCTGGGCCAGTTGGTAATCATCGTCCTGTGGCATGGGCTTGGCTTTGGCACTGCTGCCGGTCGGCTGGTCGGCGCCGCCGTTGCCATTGCCCAGGTGACCTTGCAGGTCCGCCTCTTTGTAGTACTCGCTGTCGATCTCGTTGGTGATCTTGGCTTTGCGTACTTCGATGTCCGGCACAATGCCCTGGGCCTGGATCGAGCGACCGTTCGGCGTGTAGTACAGCGCCGTGGTGATCTTCAATGCGCGATCGTTGTTCAGCGGCAACACGGTTTGTACCGAGCCTTTGCCGAAACTGGTGGTGCCCATCAGTACGCCGCGCTTCTGGTCTTGCAGGGCGCCGGCGACGATTTCCGACGCCGAGGCGCTGCCGCCGTTGATCAGCACGGCCAACGGCACGTTTTCGCTGAGGTCATTGCCGGTGGCCGAGAAGCGCAGTTCGGAGTTGGCGATACGGCCCTTGGTGTAGACGATCAGGCCTTTGGTGATGAAGTGGTCGACCACTTCCACCGCAGACTGCAACACGCCGCCCGGGTTGTTACGCAGGTCGAGCACGATGCCGTTGAGCTTCTTGCCGTTGTCTTTACGCAGCTTGGCCAGGGCCTTGGCCACTTCGTCGCCGGTCTTGACCTGGAACTGGGTGATACGGATGTAGCCGTAGCCCGACTCCAGCAGCTGGCTCTTCACGCTTTTGACCGTGATGGTCGCGCGGGCCAGGGTCACGTCAAACGGGTTGCCGCCATCGCGCACCAGGGTCAGGGTGATTTTCTGGCCGAGCTTGCCGCGCATCTTGTCGACGGCTTCGGTCATGCTCTGGCCACGGGTCGGCTGGCCGTTGATCTTCACGATCAAGTCGCCGGCCTGGATGCCGGCCTTGGACGCCGGGGTGTCATCGATTGGCGAGACCACTTTGATCTGGCCGTCTTCGGAGCCGACTTCGATGCCCAGGCCACCGAACTCACCGCTGGTGCTTTCCTGCAGCTCGGCGAAATCTTCCGGGCCCAGGTAGGCGGAGTGCGGGTCGAGGTTGCTGAGCATGCCCTTGATGGCATTTTCCAGCAGGGTCTTGTCGTCTACAGGTTCGACATAGGCTGCCTTGATCCGGTCCATGACCTCGGCAAAGGTGCGCAGCTCGTCCAGCGGCAGCGGCGCCTTGGTGGTCGCGGCCGTGGCAGCTTGTGCAGCCGGTGCAGCCTGGTCGGCAAAAGCCAGCGGCGCGCCGATCACCAGGGCGATCGTCAGGGCCAGCGAAGTGAGGCGGGACAAATGCAGCATGTCGAACGAACTCCTAATGTAGGTGCGGCCCTATCCTTGGGAACGGCACCATTGTGCAGGGTCGCTTGGGCGGCCCTGCTGACGAATAGCGAAGTACAGCGCCGGAGTGTCCTGGCCGCCACTGTTACCGACAGTGGAGATGGATTCACCGGCTTTTACAACATCACCTGCCGACTTGAGTAAAGTCTGATTGTGGCCGTAAAGGCTCAAATAGCCATTACCGTGGTCAAGAATCACCAACAAACCAGCGCCTCGCAGCCAATCGGCAAACACCACGCGCCCGCCGTGGACGGCATGGACCTGGCTGCCGGCGGCAGCACTGATCATCACCCCATCCCACTTGGCGCGGGTGTCATCGCCACGGGTTTCACCGAAGCGTGCCAGTAGTCGACCATCAACAGGCCATGGAAGTTTTCCACGGGCTGAAGCAAAAGGTCCGCCAAAAGACTCGCCGCTGCTGGAAACCACTGGGCCAGGCGCTGCGTGCGCCGGTTTACGCGGCGCTGGCGCGTCGGTGGTGGCGGCCAGCTCGGCCTCACGCTGGCGCTTTTTTTCCGCTTCCTGCTGGGCGATCAGCGCTTTTTGCCGCGCTTCCTCGGCCTCACGTGCCTGACGGGCCAGGGTTTCCTCGATGGTTTTGAGGACTTTGCCCAGGTCGGCCTGGTCTTGCTCGCGGGCTTGCAGCTTGGCGTCGCGGGCTTTTACGTCGTCATTGAGCTTGGCCAGGGCCTGCTGGCGTTCCTTGCGGACTTTGTCCAACTGGTCGCGCTGCGTGTCGAGGGCGGTCTTCTGGTCGAGCAATTGCGACTGCTGGTCGGCTATTTCCTGTTCGACATTGGCCAGTTGCCGCAAGGTTTCGTTAAACCCCTTCAATTGCGCCAGGCGCGCCTTGCTCAGGTAATCGTAGTAGGTGAGGGTGCGCGCAAATTTTTCCGGGTTCTGCTGGTTGAGCAGCAGCTTGAGGTATTCCTGGCGGCCGCTCTGGTAGGCGGCGCGGGCCTGGATCGCGATCAGGCGTTGCTGTTCAACGCGTGCGGTCTGGAGTTTTTTTTTCTCAGCGTCGAGTCGCTCCAGTTCCGACTCGCTCTTCTTTAATTCTTTTTGGAGCTCCTGGACCTGCTTCTCCAGCTTGCCCATCTCGGTTTCCGTGCCGCGCAGGTCTTTCTGCACCCCGGACTTCTCTTCCTGGAGCTTGCCGAGCAGTTTTTTCAGCTCGGTAATGTCCTGACGCGTAGCGTCCAACTGTTGTTGGGTTTGTGCGCGCTCATCGGCAAACGCCGGTTGGAGCAGGCAGACTAAAGCGAGGGTAATCAAGGCGCGAAGCATAGAGGCGGGCGACACCAGGGAAAGGGACGGCCTAGTATGCCCGCCAAGCGCCGCAAAAAAAACGCCCAATTCGGGCTGGAAGGCAAGATAGGTGCCGAGTGGCGGGCATATGGCAAAAAGACATCTGCCAAACGCTGGCGATCGAATGTGGGAGGGGGCTTGCTCCCGAAGGCGGTGAGTCAGTCAAATAGAGGTCGACTGATCCACCGCTTTCGGGAGCAAGCCCCCTCCCACAAGGTTTTGCGGTGTGTCAGACCAGGATTGAGGTGCCGGTCATCTCTTTCGGCTTCTCCAGCCCCATCAGCTTCAGCATGGTCGGCGCCACGTCCGCCAGCACGCCGCCTTCACGCACTTTCAGGTCGCGCTTGCCGACATAGATGAACGGCACCGGCTCGGTGGTGTGAGCGGTGTGGGCCTGGCCGGTGGATTCGTCGGACATCTGCTCGCAGTTGCCGTGGTCGGCGGTGATCAGCGCCTCGCCGCCGACTTTCTCCAGGGCGTCGACGATACGGCCGACGCACAGGTCCAGGCATTCGACTGCCTTCACAGCCGCTTGCAGATTGCCACTGTGGCCGACCATATCGCCGTTGGCGTAGTTGACCACGATCACGTCGTAGCGCTGGTGTTCGATGGCATCGACGATCTTGTCGGTGACTTCCGGCGCGCTCATTTCCGGCTGCAGGTCGTAGGTGGCGACTTTTGGCGATGGAATCAGGATGCGCTCTTCACCTGGGAACGGTTCTTCACGGCCGCCGGAGAAGAAGAACGTCACGTGGGCGTATTTCTCGGTTTCGGCGATGCGCAGCTGGGTCTTGCCGTTTTTCGCCAGGTAATCGCCCAGCACGTTTTCCAGGCTACCCGGGGCAAAAGCTGCCGGGGCCGGGATGTTGGCGGCGTATTGGGTGAGCATGACGAACTCGACCTTCGGCTGGCGGGCGCGCTCGAAGTCTTTGAAGCCGGCATCGACAAACACGTGGCTCAGTTCGCGGGCACGGTCGGCGCGGAAGTTCATGAACACCACGGCATCGCCGTCTTCAACTTTGACCGGCTCGCCGACGGTGGTGGCTTTGACGAACTCATCGCTCTCGCCACGCGCATAGGCGGCTTCGAGGCCTTCCTGGGCGGTGGCGGCGTTGAATTCGGCCTGGCCGTCGACGATCAGGTTGTAAGCCTGGGAGACGCGGTCCCAACGGTTGTCGCGGTCCATGGCGAAGTAACGGCCGACCAGGCTGGCGATACGGCCTTTGCCGAGCGCAGCGAAGGTGGCGTCGAGCAGTTCGATGGACGATTGCGCGCTTTTAGGCGGGGTGTCGCGGCCATCGAGGAAGGCGTGCAGGTAGATCTTGTCAGCGCCGCGCTTGAAGGCCAGTTCGGCCATCGCGACCAGGTGGTCCTGGTGGCTGTGAACGCCGCCGTCGGACAGCAGGCCCATGAAGTGCACGGCCTTGCCGGCGGCGACTGCTTTATCCACCGCCGCGCAGATCGTCGGGTTCTCGAAGAACTCGCCGTCGCGGATCGATTTGGTCACGCGTGTGAAGTCTTGGTATACCACTCGTCCGGCGCCGAGGTTCATGTGGCCGACTTCCGAGTTGCCCATCTGGCCGTCCGGCAGACCCACGTCCATACCGGAACCGGAGATCAGGCCGTTGGGTACGGTGGCAGTCAGGCGGTCGAGTACCGGCTTGTTGGCCGAGTACACGGCGTTGTCGTGGTGGCTTTCACTGTGTCCGAAGCCATCGAGAATTATCAGGACCAAAGGTTTAGGCGTGGTAGTCATAGATCCTCTCGCGGCGGTAATAAAGGAAGGCATTCTAAAAGTGAGTGGCAGTTTAAAGCGAACTTCCGACCACGTCACCGCTTTACGGGGGTTGGCCGCCCCTGACGGCTGTGTATACTTACCGCCATTTTAACGCCCTGGAACCTCCTTGATGGTTGATCACCTGATTGCATTTGCCACTGCCCACTACCTGCTCGCGGGTGCCTTCGTCATCCTGCTGGCGCTGCTGATCGCTCATGAAATGAGCCGCGGTGGCCGCAGCCTGAGCACGTCGGAGCTGACCGCGCTGGTCAACAAGGATGAGGCCGTTGTCGTGGATATTCGCCCGGCCAAGGATTTCGCTGCCGGGCATATCGTCGGCGCACTGAACATTCCGCAGGACAAGCTGATCGCACGCCTGGCCGAGCTGGAAAAATACAAAGCCAAGACCATCATCCTGGTCGACGCCCAAGGCCAGCACGCCGGCACCCACGCCCGCGAGATGCTCAAGACCGGTTTCACCGCCGCCAAACTGTCCGGCGGTATTGGCAGCTGGAAGGCCGATAACCTGCCGCTGGTGAAGTGATATGAGCCAGGTCGTCGTTTATTCCAGCGATTATTGCCCTTACTGCATGCGGGCCAAGGCCTTGCTTGAGAAAAAAGGCGTTGCCTTCGAAGAGATCAAGGTCGACGGCAAGCCCCAGGTGCGCGCCGAGATGACCAAGAAAGCGGGACGCACGTCCGTGCCGCAGATCTGGATCGGCGACAAGCATGTCGGTGGTTGCGATGACCTGTTCGCTCTGGAGCGCGCCGGTAAACTCGATGCGCTGCTGCTCGTCTGACGCCAAAACCCTAAAAGACCCCAAGATCAAGAAGGATCTGCGATGACTGACCAACAGAACACCGAAGCAGCAGAAGCCCAAGGCCCACAATTCTCGCTGCAGCGGATCTACGTGCGTGACCTGTCGTTCGAAGCGCCGAAAAGCCCGGCTATCTTCCGTCAGGAATGGACGCCAAGCGTTGCGCTGGACCTGAACACCCGTCAAAAGGCACTGGAAGGTGACTTCCACGAAGTCGTGCTGACCCTGTCGGTCACCGTCAAGAACGGCGAAGAAGTCGCTTTCATCGCTGAAGTGCAACAGGCTGGTATCTTCCTGATCCAGGGCCTGGACGAAGCGTCCATGAGCCACACCCTGGGTGCGTTCTGCCCGAACATTCTGTTCCCGTATGCCCGTGAGACCCTGGACAGCCTGGTCACCCGTGGCTCGTTCCCGGCGCTGATGCTGGCTCCGGTGAACTTCGATGCCCTGTACGCTCAAGAGCTGCAGCGCATGCAAACAGAAGGTTCGTCGACTGTTCAATAAGCTGTTCTGAGCAACGACACCGATCAAATGTGGGAGCGGGCTTGCTCGCGAATGCGGTACTTCAGTCGATATCTTCGTTGACTGACACTCCGCTTTCGCGAGCAAGCCCGCTCCCACATTTGTTATGCGGTGTTATTTAAAGCCGAGCTGGCGCCAGCCTTCGTAGACGGCAACGGCCACGGTGTTGGACAGGTTCAAGCTGCGGCAACCCTCGCGCATTGGCAGGCGCAGGCGATGGCCGTCGGGCAGGGCATCGAGCACCTCGGCCGGCAGGCCACGGCTTTCCGGGCCGAACAGGAAGGCGTCGCCTTCGGCAAAGCGGGCATCATGAAACGGCCGCGAGCCCTTGGTGGTGAACGCGAACAGCCGTGGGTGGCCAAGGCTTTCCAGGCAGCTGGCCAAATCGGCGTGGCGCTTGAGGGTGGCGTACTCGTGGTAGTCCAGCCCGGCGCGGCGCAGGCGCTTGTCGTCCATGTCGAAGCCCAGCGGCTCGATCAAATGCAGGTGGCAGCCACTGTTGGCGCACAGCCTGATAACGTTGCCGGTATTCGGCGGAATTTCTGGTTGAAAAAGGATGACGTGAAACATGCACGGCTCCGAAGGCAAAGATGCGCTGCATTCTACCCCTGAAGACGACCCAAGACCGAAGCTATTGCCCAAGGTCATGGGCTCATTGGCGATTGTCGGTTTGATGATCGGCCTGATGATCGGCCGCCTGACCACCCCGGACCCGGTTGAGCTGCAGCAGGTAGAGACCGCTGCGGACAATGTGGTGGTGTGGTTCAACAGTGAGCCCAAGCTGCACGGCGAACATATCGACGGCACCGTGGCGCTGTTGTTCGACGCGCAAGGCAAGGCCGCCAGTGGGCAGCTCAAGGTCAATGACAACGATGTGAATTGGCGCATCCGCAAAACGGATGGCGGCTTGCTGCTGAACCTGGTGGCGGCTCGGCCATTGCACGGGGAATGGAAAGGCGAGAAGGCCGATGGCCGCTGGCGGTTGGAGATCCATCTCCGAGAGCAATAAAAGAGGGAATTCCCGGCCTGCCTGTACCAAGGTTCCCAAAACGGGCTGGGGCTATGGGCGCTGTGCCGCATAAGCCCCGGGTGTAAAGAAGGGAGTTCCCGGCCTGCCTGTACCAGGGCTCCCAAAACGGGGTGAAGCCTTACAAGGCTTCGGTATTAAAGAGGGAATCCCCGGCCTGCCTGTACCGAGGTTCCCGAAACGGGTGTGGGGCACGACGCGGTTCGCATCAAGCACCCCGGGTGTAAAGAGGGGATTCTCGGCCTGCCTGTACCAAGGTCCCCGAAACTGGGTTATGTCAGGGTTATTGCAGGGCGCGTGCCAGAGTTTGCAATGTGTGCCAAAAATAATTTCCAGAATGCGCAAAGCCCCGGAATACGGGGCTTTGCTGTTTTTGCGATTTGATTTTTTGTTGATTCGGCGGGTGTTTCAGGCTGGCTGGATGTGCGCGATGCTAGTTCATGGTGCATTGAAGCGGTGCACGATCCCAAACCTTGTGGAGAACCAAATGTGGGAGCGGGCTTGCTCGCGAAGGCGGTGTGTCAGTCAATACATCTGCTGACTGACGCACGGCCTTCGCGAGCAAGCCCGCTCCCACAGGGGATCTTCAGTGGGTCAGGAAGAGGTGTTAAGCCTCATCACCCTCGTCATCATCCCCGCCATCGACCTTCATCCCCAACTCCTTGATCTTGCGCGTCAAGGTGTTGCGGCCCCAGCCGAGCAGCACGGCGGCGTCGCGGCGGCGGCCGGCGGTATGCTTCAAGGCGGTTTCGATCATGATGCGCTCGAAGGCCGGTACGGCGCTGTCCAGCAGGTTCGATTGCCCACGTGCCAGGGCCTGGTCGGCCCACTGGCGCAGCGCTTGCTCCCAGTTGGTGACCGGCGCGGAGTCCTGCGGCAGGCTCAACAGCTCCGGCGGCAGGTCGCTGATATGCACTTCACGCCCGGATGCCATCACGGTGATCCAGCGGCAGGTGTTCTCCAGCTGGCGCACGTTGCCCGGCCACGGCAGGTTCTTCAGGTATTCCTCGGTCTCGCTTTTCAGCAGCTTCGGCTCGACGGCCAGCTCCTGGGCGGCGCGGCTGAGGAAGTGGCGGGCGAGGGTCGGGATGTCTTCGCGGCGGTCCGACATGCGTGGGATGTGGATACGGATCACGTTCAGACGGTGGAACAAGTCTTCGCGGAACTTGCCCGCGTGCACCAGGGTTTCGAGGTTCTGGTGCGTCGCGGCGATGATGCGCACGTCGACCTTGACCGGCGTGTGCCCGCCAACGCGGTAGAACTCGCCGTCGGCCAATACGCGCAGCAAGCGGGTTTGGGTGTCGGCCGGCATGTCGCCGATTTCATCGAGGAACAGTGTGCCGCCGTCCGCCTGTTCAAAGCGGCCACGCCGCAGGTTGGCGGCGCCGGTGAACGCGCCTTTCTCATGGCCGAACAGCTCGGACTCCATCAAGTCCTTGGGAATCGCCGCCATGTTCAGCGCGATAAACGGCGAGGCCGCCCGTGGGCTGTGACGGTGCAGCGCATGAGCGACAAGCTCTTTACCGGTACCCGACTCGCCATTGATCAACACGGTGATGTTGGAGTGGCTCAAACGCCCGATGGCGCGAAACACTTCCTGCATCGCCGGCGCTTCGCCGATGATTTCCGGGGTGCGGGTCAGCGCGGGCGGGGCTTCCTGGCTTTGTTGTTCCTGGGCGTGCTGGTTGGCGCGCTTGACCAGCGCCACCGCCTCGTCCACGTCGAATGGCTTGGGCAGGTACTCAAAGGCGCCGCCCTGATAGGACGCGACAGCGCTGTCCAGGTCCGAGTGCGCGGTCATGATGATCACTGGCAGGCGCGGGTGCTGCTCGCGGATCCGCGCCAGCAAGTCCAGGCCACTGGCGCCGGGCATGCGGATGTCGGAGATGATCACATCCGGCTGCTGACGAGCCAGGCGGCTCATCACTCCGTCGGCGCTGTCAAAGCTCTGGGTGGTCATGCCTTCCTGTTGCAAGGCTTTCTCGAGGACCCAGCGGATAGAACGGTCGTCATCGACGATCCAGACGGTTTCACTACGGCTCATGTCGATGGGGCTCCTTGTTCCAGAGGCAGAAAGATCGAGAACGTGGTGTGGCCAGGATGGCTCTCACATTCGATCAGACCCTGGTGCTGGCTGATGATGTTCTGGGTAATGGCCAGGCCCAGCCCGGTACCGTCCGGGCGGCCGCTGACCATGGGAAAGAAGATGGTTTCCTGCAGGTCCGCAGGAATGCCCGGGCCGTTGTCGATGATCTCGACTTTGGTCACCAGGCGATGGCGCACATGGCCGATGGTGAACTGGCGCAGGGCACGGGTGCGCAGGCTGATACGGCCCAGGCGCAGCTCGTTCTGGCTGCTGATGGCCTGCATGGCGTTGCGCACGATATTAAGCACCGCCTGAATCATTTGTTCGCGGTCGATCAATACATCGGGAATGCTCGGGTCGTAGTCGCGCACCAGCGTGATGCAGCCTTGGCTTTCGGCTTCCACCAACTGGCAGACGCGCTCCAGCACCTCGTGCACGTTGGTCATGGCCAAGGAGGGCAACTTGTTCGAGCCGAGCATGCGGTCCACCAGATTACGCAGGCGGTCGGCTTCCTCGATGATGACGTTGGTGTAGTCCTTGAGGTGCTCGTCGGGCAGTTCGCGGGCGAGCAGTTGCGCCGCGCCGCGAATCCCGCCCAGCGGGTTCTTGATTTCATGGGCCAGGCCGCGCACCAACATCTTGCTGGTTTCCTGCTTGGACAGCTGCGCTTCTTCTTTGGTGATGCGCAGCAAGCGGTCGCGGGGGTGCACTTCGAGCAACAGCAACGTTGCGCCGTTGCTCAGGATTGGGGTCACGGCGTAGTCGACGGTCAGCGTCTGGCCAGTGAGGGCAGTGAGCATCGCTTCACGCTTGGTGAACGGGTGTGCCTGTTCCACCGCCTGGCGCAACGAGCTCAAGGCTTCGGCCGACTCGGTGAACAATTCGCTGATGAACTGCCCATGGCTGCGCTGGCCGCTGATGGCCAGGAGCATCTCCGCCGCCGGGTTCATGTACTCAAGACGCAGGTCGTCATTGAGCAGGATGGTCGCGGTGGTCAGGTTGTCGAGTAACAAACGGTGCAGTGCATCGCTGATGGTCATCAGGACCTCTTTTGGAGCAAGGCGCGGGCTTGAGGCACACGCTGATACAAGGAAAATGCAAAAACCAAACCAAGGCTCCGAAAAGAAGCGTTAAAGCCCTGAAATAGGGGTTTAAGGCGCGAAACTGTGGCGTTCTGCCAGCTTGTTCGGGAAGAATCGAACCAAAATGGGCTGGGCAGGTGGGAAGCGTGCAAGCTATCGCACCAATATAGTGCAGTTTTGTGAAGGTTGTTCAGGAAGGCTTGGAAGGCGCAACTGAATGCACCGAGTCCAAATGTGGGAGCGGGCTTGCTCGCGAAGGCGGTGTTTCAGTTAATGCATCAGGTGACTGACACACCGCCTTCGCGAGCAAGCCCGCTCCCACAATTTTGATTGGGTTTCAGGCCTCAACCTTTGTAGATGCACAGCTCGGCGGTGGCGCGGATCATTGCCAGTTGGCGCAGCGGATCATTCTGCGGCTCATGCACGGCGGTGGCCAGCCATTGCGGGCACTGTGGATCGGTGCGCTGCGGGGTGAAGTCGGCCAGTTGCTGCAGCAGGCGTTTTTGCAGTTGGTCCAGTTGCGGGCGAATTTGCTTGACCAAGTCTGGGCGCGGGTCGTCGGGCGCGTTGCCCTGGAACTGCCAGTCGGACAGATGGGTGTATTGCACCAGCTTATTGGCTTCGATCTGTGCCGAGAAAAATTGCTCGGCGGCGGCGGGGTCGAGTTTGTAAGTGGGCGCCTGGGCGACCACGCTGGCGATCACTTCCTGTTCGCGCTTCCTGTCCTCTACGGGCTTGTGGCTGTCCCATTTGCTCAGGGCCACCTGGTCGGCAATCTCCAGGCGTTCGGCGATGCTGTTGAGCAGAGGCTCCAGGGTGGGCGGCGCGGCGCTGGCTGTGGCGCAGGCGAACAACAGGGCGAATGCAAGTTTATGTTTCAACGTAGATCTCCTTGTGGGAGCGGGCTTGCTCGCGAAGGCGGTGTGTCAGTCACCCGATGCATTAACTGATACACCGCCTTCGCGAGCAAGCCCGCTCCCACATTTTGATTGGGTTTGCAGATTTTGGGCAGTGTCAGCCAGAGGCTACCTTAGCTTGCGTGCTTGCCTACAGGTGCGCCAGAATCCGCCGGCTTGTACGGCTGGCTTGTCGTCTCTAAGGTTGCTCGGTCGCTGCTCATCAGCGATCAGGTTTAGTAGCCTGAGGGTTAAGTTAAGTCGTACCACTCCGACCTTTATGGCGGCTGTGCGTAGGGCATCTTCGGGTGCGCCGGCTTTTGCTTAACTTCCCCGGTCTACTAACCTGCGCATAGCTGCCACCCTATCGTTTAGTAGCGAGTCGATGGCGGCCTCATTCGAGGAAGTTAAGACATGTTCAAAGCAACCCCAAATCCACCTCTATCCGTCTTCACCATCGACTCTGGCAGCGACGACGAGTCCCTGCTGGTCAACAGCTTCGAAGCCTTTACCTCGGTCAGCACCTTGTTGCTTGATTTGTCAGAGGCGCTGGAAGGCAAACACCGCGATACCGTCCTGGCGATTCATCAGCTCAGTGCTCTCGGCACCTTGATGGTTGGCAAACTGCTCGACCGCCACGCCCCGGCTCGCTAAACGCCAGGCAAAAAAAGACCTCCCGAAGGAGGTCTTTTCGTTACGCCACGTTAAGCAGCGCTACCGGATCAGCAGCTGTAGTACAGCTCGTATTCCAGTGGGTGTACGAAGGTGCGTACTTTGATTTCTTCTTCGCTTTTCAGCTCGATGTAGGCATCGATGAAGTCGTCGCTGAATACGCCGCCTTTGGTCAGGAACGCACGGCCCTTGTCCAGCTCTTCCAGGGCTTCTTTCAGGCTGCCGCACACTTGTGGGATCTCTTTGGCCTCTTCAGGCGGCAGGTCGTACAAGTTTTTGTCGGCGGCGTCGCCAGGGTGGATCTTGTTCTGGATGCCGTCCAGGCCAGCCATGACCAGGGCAGCGAAGGCCAGGTATGGGTTGGCTGCCGGGTCCGGGAAGCGTGCTTCGATACGGCGAGCGCGTGGGCTGGACACGTAAGGAATACGGATCGAAGCGGAACGGTTACGCGCCGAGTAGGCCAGCATTACCGGTGCTTCGAAACCTGGCACCAGACGCTTGTAGGAGTTGGTCGACGGGTTGGTGAAGCCGTTCAGGGCCTTACCGTGCTTGATGATACCGCCGATGAAGTACAGGGCAGTGTCGGACAGGCCGGCATAACCTTCGCCAGCGAAGGTGTTCTTGCCTTCTTTAGCGATGGACAGGTGAACGTGCATACCCGAACCGTTATCGCCGTACAGTGGCTTAGGCATGAAGGTAGCGGTACGGCCGTAGGCATCAGCCACGTTGTGTACGCAGTACTTCAGGGTCTGAACTTCGTCAGCCTTGGCCACCAGGGTGTTGAACTTCACACCGATTTCGTTCTGGCCGGCAGTCGCCACTTCGTGGTGGTGAACTTCGATGACCAGGCCCATTTCTTCCATGGCGTTGCACATGGAGGTACGGATTTCGTGGTCGTGGTCGAACGGCGGAACTGGGAAGTAGCCACCTTTGATACCTGGACGGTGGCCTTTGTTGCCGCCTTCGATGTCCTGGTCAGACATCCACGAACCTTGTTCGGAGAAGATTTTGAACATGGAACCGGAGATGTCGGACTTGAACTTGACCGAATCAAAGATGAAGAATTCTGGCTCCGGGCCTACGAATACGGTGTCGCCGATACCGGTCGACTTCAGGTATTCCTCGGCGCGCTTGGCGATCGCACGTGGGTCGCGGTCGTAGCCTTGCATGGTCGAAGGCTCGATCACGTCGCAGACGATGATCAGGGTTGGGTCTTCGGTGAACGGGTCGAGAACGGCAGTGCTGTCGTCCGGCATCAGGATCATGTCGGAAGCTTCGATGCCTTTCCAGCCGGCAATGGAGGAACCGTCGAACATTTTGCCTTCTTCGAAGAAAGCATCATCCAGCGCGTCGCGAGCCGGCATGGTCACGTGGTGCTGAGTACCTTTAGTGTCCGTGAAGCGCAGATCAATCCATTTAACGTCATGATCTTTGATGAGTTGAACCGACTTCGACATGGTGTCCTCCGGGTGGCTTCGGGCTGGATAGTGGAGTTAGCCCTTAGAATGTGGGTGATGCCGGCGCGAATACTCGACCAAGGCAACCTGCCTCACAAGAGAGCAAATTGCATGCCAGTGCGCCAACATGGCCTTTTTGCCTCAAAATGGCCCCTATAACGGTGCAATCCGCCGAAACGGAATAAATCACGCACTGCAATGTAGCGTTAATTGACGTAAATGACCCGTTTTGGTGCGCGTCGTGTGTAATGCATATTAACTGGTTAAACCTTGAGCGATTTCCGCTATAATCCGCGCCCCCCTTTTTCAGCAGGCCCGGCGCGCGCTGTTTCCATGAAATTAATCGTTAAAGTGTTCCCCGAGATCACCATCAAAAGCCGACCGGTACGGATGCGTTTCATCCGTCAATTGGCCAAGAACATCCGTGCCGTGCTCCGTGACCTGGACCCGGCTGTGGTGGTGAATGGCGTGTGGGACAACCTCGAGCTGGAAACCCGTATCACCGATGCCAAAGCCTTGAAGGACATGACCGAGCGCCTGAGCTGCATGCCGGGCATCGCGCATTTCCTGCAGGTGGATGAGTACCCGCTGGGCGACTTCGACGACATCACCGAGAAGTGCAAGCTGCACTTTGGCAATGAGCTTGAAGGCAAGATTTTTTCGGTGCGCTGCAAGCGCGCCGGCAAGCACACCTTCAGCTCCATGGACGTCGAGAAATACGTCGGCAGCAAGCTGCGTCGCGAGTGCGGCGCCGCCGGAATTTCCCTGAAAGCGCCGCAAATTGAAGTGCGCATGGAAATTCGCGACCAACGGTTGTTTGTGATTCACAGCCAGCACAACAGCATCGGCGGCTACCCGCTGGGTGCCCTGGAACAGACCCTGGTGCTGATGTCCGGCGGTTTCGATTCCACGGTGGCGGCCTACCAGATCATGCGCCGCGGCCTGATGAGCCACTTCTGCTTCTTTAATCTGGGCGGGCGTGCACATGAATTGGGCGTGATGGAAGTCGCGCACTTTATCTGGAAGAAGTACGGCAGCTCCCAACGCGTGCTATTTGTAAGCGTGCCGTTCGAGGAAGTGCTGGGTGAAATTCTCGGCAAAGTCGATAACAGTCATATGGGCGTAGTATTGAAGCGTATGATGTTGCGCGCTGCGTCCCGAATCGCCGATCAGTTGCAGATCGACGCGTTGGTGACCGGTGAAGCGATCTCCCAGGTCTCCAGCCAGACGCTGCCGAACCTGTCGCTGATCGACTGCGTGACCGAGAAGCTGGTGCTGCGCCCGCTGATCGCCAGTCACAAGCAGGACATCATCGACCTGGCCGAAGAAATCGGCACGGCGGATTTCGCCAAGCACATGCCTGAATATTGCGGGGTCATTTCGGTGAACCCCAAGACCCACGCCAAGCGCAACCGCGTGGAGTACGAAGAACAACAGTTCGACATGGCGATTCTGGAGCGTGCGCTCGAGAACGCTAAAATGGTGCCGATCGATCGCGTAATCGACGAATTGGGCCAAGACGTGCAAATCGAAGAAGTCAGTGAAGCCCTGGCCGGCCAGATTGTCGTCGACATCCGTCACCCGGATGCCGCCGAAGATGAGCCGCTGGAAATCGCTGGCGTCGACGTGCAAACGCTGCCGTTCTACGCATTGAACGCGCGTTTCAAGGAACTGGATAACAGCCGTCAGTACCTGCTGTATTGCGACAAAGGCGTGATGAGTCGCCTGCATGCCCACCATTTGCTCAGTGAGGGGCATGCCAATGTGCGCGTTTATCGACCGAGCTAAGAGCCCGGGGCTGTTTGCCTGTGGCCTGCGTCACCGGCCCCCCGACTCTGCCGTCAAGCTGTAACGGCAAGGCCTGACTCTACTGTTAATCGCTGCCACGACCTGTCAGCACACCGAATCCTCTGATCGAGATACACAAGTGATCGAAAATCTACGTAACATCGCCATCATTGCTCACGTTGACCATGGTAAAACCACCCTGGTAGACAAACTCTTGCGTCAATCCGGCACCCTGGAGCGCAACGAGCTCAACGACGAGCGCGTGATGGACTCCAACGACCAGGAAAAAGAGCGCGGTATTACCATCCTGGCTAAAAACACCGCTATCAACTGGAACGGCTACCACATCAACATCGTGGATACCCCGGGCCACGCCGACTTCGGCGGCGAAGTAGAACGCGTAATGTCGATGGTTGACTCCGTTCTGCTGCTGGTTGACGCTCAAGACGGCCCTATGCCGCAAACCCGTTTCGTGACCAAGAAGGCTTTCGAAGCCGGCCTGCGTCCGATCGTGTGCATCAACAAGGTTGACCGTCCAGGCGCACGTCCGGACTGGGTTCTGGACCAGATTTTCGACCTGTTCGACAACCTGGGTGCTACCGAAGAGCAACTTGATTTCCAAGTGATCTACGCGTCTGCCCTGAACGGTATTGCCGGTCTGGAACACACCGCCATGGCGGAAGACATGACCCCGCTGTACCAAGCAATCGTTGACCACGTTCCACCGCCGAAGGTTGACCGTGAAGGCGCGTTCCAGATGCAAATCTCCGCACTGGACTACAACAGCTTCCTGGGTGTTATCGGCGTTGGCCGTATCGCTCGTGGTAGCGTCAAGCCGAACACCCCGGTTGTGGCTATCGGTGCTGATGGCAAGAAGCGTAACGGTCGTATCCTGAAGCTGATGGGTCACCACGGTCTGCACCGTATTGACGTTGAAGAAGCTTTCGCCGGCGATATCGTTTGCGTCAGCGGCATGGACTCGCTGTTCATCTCCGACACCCTGTGCCAGCCGGACACTGTCGAGGCGATGAAGCCTCTGACCGTTGACGAGCCAACCGTTTCCATGACCTTCCAGGTAAACGACTCGCCTTTCTGCGGTAAAGAAGGCAAGTTCGTGACTTCCCGTAACATCAAGGAACGTCTGGACAAAGAGCTGCTGTACAACGTTGCACTGCGCGTTGAAGAAGGCGACTCGGCTGACAAGTTCAAGGTTTCCGGCCGTGGTGAGCTGCACCTCTCGGTACTGATCGAAACCATGCGTCGCGAAGGCTTCGAAATGGGCGTTGGTCGTCCAGAAGTGATCATCCGTACTGTTGACGGCGTGAAGCAGGAACCGTTCGAAAACGTGACCATCGACACCCCGGAAGAATCCCAGGGCAAGGTCATGGAAGAGATGGGCCTGCGTAAAGGTGACCTGACCAACATGGTGCCGGATGGCAAAGGCCGTGTGCGTCTGGAATACAACATCCCTGCTCGTGGTCTGATCGGTTTCCGTAACCAGTTCCTGACCCTGACCAACGGTGCTGGCATCCTGACCTCGATCTTCGATCGCTACGACACCATGAAGTCCGGCGACATGTCCGGCCGTCAGAACGGTGTTCTGGTATCGGTAGAAACCGGTAAGGCACTGACCTACTCCCTGGAAACGCTGCAGGCGCGTGGCAAGCTGTTCGTTGAACACGGTCAAGAGATCTACAACGGTCAGATCGTTGGTCTGAACAGCCGTGACAACGACATGGGCGTCAACCCAACCAAAGGCAAGAAGCTCGACAACATGCGTGCTTCGGGTAAAGACGAAACCATCGCTCTGGTTCCACCTGTTCGCTTCACCCTGGAACAGGCTCTGGAATTCATCCAGGACGACGAGCTGTGCGAAGTGACACCTAAGTCGATCCGCCTGCGTAAGAAGATCCTGGACGAAGGCGAGCGTACCCGCGCTGCCAAGAAAGCCAAGAACTGAGTTAACTCAGGCTGAATGAAAAACGCCCCCGGTCGAAAGGCCGGGGGCGTTTTTTTATGCCTGATCGTTCCCACGCTCTGCGTGGGAATGCCGCTTGGGACGCTCCGCGTCCCGCTTTTAAGGGCGGACGCAGAGCGTCCAGGGCTGCATTCCCACGCGGAGCGTGGGAACGATCATCATGATCATCAGAACTTGTCGAGAGTCCGGAAATTGGTCTCGCGCACCACTTCCTTCGGCTTGTACGCACAATACCCCGGGCGCGGGCCGATTTTCGGGTGGTTGCGGCAGGTATCCGGGCGCTTGTCATAAATAGTGCAGAAGCGCGTCTTACGATCCAGGTACAGGCAATCGTTGTTGCTCATGCGCTGCAGGGTAAAAATCTCCGATTTGGAGTTGTAGCGCTCGACGATGCCTTCTTTCTGCAAGCGCTTGGCGATGTTCTTCGGTGGGTCACTGCGCTCGAACTCATCGACGATGCCAATGCGGATCAGGTCCTTGATCTTCACCTCAACCGGCAGCGTGCAGCAGCTGGACACACAGCCACCGCACATGTGGGCGGAATATTTCTGCCAAGTCTCGAGACGGTCGAGTTCCGCGGCGGCGATCAGTTGAGGCTTCATCAGGGTTCCAAGGTGGGGCGCTATCTGGGCGCGCGATAATACCGGGATTGATGATTTTTTGAACAGTATTTTGCGGCTTTCAGCCAGAAGGCTGCTCAAACCCCGATCGGGCACGACCCCTGCATCATTTTCCCGCAAAGGTGAATGAGTTAAAAAACTGCCGAACCAGCACGTTCACCGTCTGTCAGACCGACTAGGCTCTAGCAACTCCTTCAATCTCGCCCGAGGTCGCACCGATGTCTCAGGAACCGCTTGCACGAGAAGCAGAGGTAGCCGCATTCCGCGATGCTGTCTTGACCAAACTCACTTACGCGGTGGGTAAAGACCCCGACCACGCCTTCGACCACGACTGGTTTGAAGCCATTGCCCTGGCCGCCCGCGACCAGATGGTCGACCACTGGATGAACCATACGCGCCGTATTTACCGCAAAGGCCAGAAGCGGGTTTATTACCTCTCGCTGGAATTCCTCATCGGCCGCTTGCTTTACGACAGCCTGAGCAACCTCGGCGTGCTGGAGATTGCGCGCGAAGCCCTGTCCGAACTGGGCGTCGACCTGGAACGCATCCGCCTGCTGGAGCCCGACGCGGCGCTCGGCAACGGCGGCCTTGGCCGCTTGGCGGCCTGCTTTATGGAAAGCATGTCGACCTTGGGGATTGCCGGCCACGGTTACGGCATTCGCTATGAGCACGGCTTGTTCCGCCAGGCGATTGTGGATGGCTGGCAGCAGGAACAGACCGAACGCTGGCTGGACTTCGGCAACCCGTGGGAGTTTGAACGGGCCGAAGTGATTTACCCGATCGGCTTTGGCGGCAGCGTCGAAACCCTGCCGGATGCCTCCGGCAAGCTGATCCAGGTGTGGACGCCCAACGAAACCGTGCGCGCCGTTGCTTATGACACCCCGGTAGTGGGCTGGCGCGGCGCCAGTGTGAACACCCTGCGTCTGTGGCGTGCACGGGCCGTGGAAGACCTGCACCTGGAACGCTTCAATGCCGGTGACCACTTGGGCGCCGTCGCCGAAGTGGCCCGCGCCGAAAGCATCTCGCGCGTGCTTTACCCTGCCGACAGCACCGAAGCAGGGCAGGAACTGCGCCTGCGCCAGGAATACTTCTTCGTCTCCGCTTCGCTGCAAGACTTGTTGCGCCGCCACAAAAACATGCACGGCTCGGTGCTCAGCCTGGGTGAGCACGCTGCCATCCAGCTCAATGACACCCACCCGTCCATCGCCGTGGCCGAGTTGATGCGCCAACTGGTAGACCTGCACGACATTCCGTGGGAAGCCGCGTGGGACGTGACGGTTGAAACGCTTTCCTACACCAACCACACCTTGTTGCCCGAGGCGTTGGAAACCTGGCCGGTAGGCCTGATGGAACGCATGCTGCCGCGGCACATGCAGATCATCTACCTGATCAACGCCCAGCACATTGATTCGCTGCGGGCCAAGGGCATCCACGATTTCGACGTGTTGCGCGCGGTGTCGCTGATCGAAGAAGACAACGGCCGCCGCGTGCGCATGGGTAACCTGGCATTCCTCGGCTCCCACAGCGTCAACGGTGTGTCCGGTTTGCACACCCAGCTGATGCGTAGCACGGTGTTCTCCGAACTGCACAAGCTGTACCCGGAGCGCATCAACAACAAAACCAACGGCATCACCTTCCGCCGCTGGTTGTACCAGGCCAACCCCAAGCTCACCGAGATGCTCGTGGAAGCCCTGGGCCCGGACATCCTCGACACCATGGAAACCCGCCTGACGGAGCTGGAAACCTTCGCCGAGAAGCAGGTGTTCCGCAAAGCCTTCGCCGAACAGCGCCTGCACAGCAAGCGTGCACTGGCCGAGATCATCCACGAGCGCCTGGGCATTTCGGTGAACCCGGCGGCGATGTTCGATGTGCAGGTCAAGCGCATCCACGAGTACAAGCGCCAACTGTTAAACCTGCTGCACACCGTGGCCTTGTACCAGGCAATCCGCGCCGAGCCGGGCACCGATTGGGTGCCACGGGTGAAAATCTTCGCGGGCAAGGCCGCCGCGAGTTATCACCAGGCCAAGTTGATCATCAAGCTGACCAACGACATCGCGCGCACCGTGAACAACGACCCCACCGTGCGCGGTTTGCTCAAGGTGGTGTTCCTGCCCAACTACAACGTCAGCCTGGCGGAAAGCATCATTCCGGCGGCGGACTTGTCGGAGCAGATTTCCACCGCCGGCTTTGAAGCGTCGGGCACCAGTAACATGAAGTTCGGCCTCAATGGCGCGCTGACCATCGGCACCATGGACGGCGCCAACGTCGAGATGCATGAGCGGGTGGGCGCCGAGCATATGTTTATCTTCGGCCTCAGCGCCGAACAAGTGGAAGCCCGCAAGCACGCCGGTGAATTCCACGCCGGGCCGGATGTGGCAGCCTCCCATCGTCTCAACGATGTGCTGCAAGCGATTCGCGGCGGGGTGTTCTCGCCGGATGATCCGGGCCGTTATGTGGGCTTGATCGACGGGCTGATCGACTACGACCGCTTCCTGGTGTGTGCCGACTTCGATGCCTATTGGGACGCCCAGGCGCGGGTCGAAGCGCATTGGCACGATTCCAAGGCCTGGTGGCGTTCGGCGGTGCTCAATACCGCGCGCATGGGCTGGTTCTCGTCGGACCGGACGATCCGCGAATACGCCACCGAGATCTGGAAAGCGCTCGACTAAACACCGCAGTAAAAAGTGTGGGAGCGGGCTTGCTCGCGAATGCGGAGGGTCAGTTAACAAATATGTCGACTGGCACCCCGCTTTCGCGAGCAAGCCCGCTCCCACATTAGCCCCGCGTCGATATACTAGGCCCCGGTTTGCCCGCCTCGGGCTGCTTAGGGATATCGACCATGCAATGGATTTTCATGCTGATTGGCCTGGTGCTCGGCTGGACACTCGATGAGTCGTTCACCGATGCCGGCTTCGGTGCGCTCTTGGGCCTGGGCATTGGCCAGGCGATTCGCCTCTCGAAGCTGTCCGCCCAGGCAGACCAGCAAGCGCGTCAGTTAGAGACCACGCAGAAGGCATTGATAGCCCTCGGTGAGCGCCTGCGGCAACTGGAAGTGCCCGCGCCGACCAACAGCGTGATCGTCGAAGCCCCCCTCCCTGAACCTGCACCTGTCGTTGCAAAGCCCGAACTTGTTTGGGAGTTGCCCGCCGAGCTGGCGCCTGTTGCCGTGGTGGCCGAGGCAAGCCAGCCACTGCCGGATGACGTCTGGGCCGCAGCGCCAACGCCGCAACCTGAAGCGCCGGCCATTCCCCGAGGCCCCAACCTGATCGAACGGGCCATCAGTGGCGCGCGCAATTGGCTGTTTGGCGGTAACACCGTGCTGCGCGTCGGCGTGGTGCTGCTCTTCCTCGGCCTGGCCTTCCTGCTGCGCTACGCCACCGAAGGCGTAGTGGTGCCGATCGAGCTGCGCTACGCCGGCGTTGCCGCCGCCGCCATCGGCCTGCTCGGGCTGGGCTGGTGGTTGCGGCTGCGTAACAGCAATTACGGCTTGATGCTGCAAGGCACCGGCATTGCCGTGTTGTACCTGACCGTGTTCGCGGCGATGCGCCTGCACCCGTTGATCGATCCCGGCGCGGCACTCGGCCTGCTGGTGGCGGTCACGGTGTTCTCGGCGATCCTGGCGATCACCCAGGATGCCCTCGGCCTGGCCTGCGCGGCGGCGTTGGGTGGTTTTGCCGCGCCGATCCTGACCTCTACCGGCGCCGGTAACCATGTGGCGCTGTTCAGCTACTTCGCGCTGCTCAACGCCGGCATCCTCGCCATCGCCTGGTTCAAGGCCTGGCGTTTGCTCAACCTGATCGGGTTTGTCGGTACCTTCGGCATTGGTTTCGCCTGGGGCATGCGCGCTTACACGCCGGACCTGCTGTGGAGCACCGAGCCGTTCCTGATCCTGTTTTTCCTGATGTACCTGGCCATCGGGCTGCTGTTTGCGCGGCGCAAACTGCTGGCGCTGGGCGACGCCCCTGAAGGCCGTGACGCACTGCTGCGCTGGTCGGCGGGCAAGGGCGATTATGTCGACGGCAGCATGCTGTTCGGTCCGCCGCTGGTGGGCTTCGGCTTGCAGTTCGCGCTGGTGCAGCACCTGGAGTTTGCAGCAGCGTTCAGTGCGTTGGGCTTGGGGCTTATCTACATGGGCCTGGCCCGGTTGTTGAGGGGTGGGCGCGCCTTGTTGCTGGCGGAAACCTGCCTGGCGCTGGGTGTGATCTTTGCCAGCCTGGCGATTCCACTGGGCCTCGATGCACGCTGGACGGCTGCCGCGTGGGCGGTGGAGGGCGCCGGGATCTTCTGGCTAGGCTTGCGTCAGCAGCGGCCTTTGGCGCGGGCCTTTGGCCTGTTGTTGCAACTGGGGTCGGCGCTGGCGTTCCTCAGCGAGCTGCGCGTGGGCGCACAGACCTTGCTCGACGCTGCGCCGTTGGGTGCGCTGCTACTGGGCGCGGCATTGCTGTTCAGCTTCGCTCAGTTGCGCAAGGCGCCGACTGAACAGGCAGCCGATTGGGAGCGCAAAGGCTTGCCGGTATTGGCGAGCCTGGGCCTGAGCTTTTTGTACCTGCTCGCGCCGTTGCTGTTACTGACCCAAGGCACGGCCATCAGTTGGGCAATCGCCGGTCTGGTCACTCTGTTTATCGGCCTGCGCATCGGCTCGCGTACCTTCCTGTTCAGCGCCTTCGCCGTGCAATTGCTTGGCGGGGCGTTGTTCCTGCTGCGCTTGCAAGGCGGCGACGGGGCGGCGGTCTTCAGTGCGGGTTGGTCCGGCTTGTTGACGGCCTCGCTGATCGGCCTGGCCTTGGTCGGCGGCATGCTGCTGGCGGCGCGCGATGACATGGTGCGCAGCGACGTGCGGTTACTGCGCGGTCTGTCCGTGGTGTTGCTCGCAGGTTTGGTGCTGATCAATCTTGCTGTGCTGTTCGTACTGCCTTGGGAAAGTGCCAGCGGCGTGTGGGCGGCGAGTGGCTTGTTGATCATCTGGCTGAGCCTGTACCTGCAACAGCGCGTCAGCTTCGTGTTTGGGCTGCTGCTGCAATTGGTCGGCGGCGGCTCGTTCCTGTTGGCGGCGCCGCAGTTGCTTGGGCCGCTGACCGGCGATGGCTTGCGCCCCTTGGCGCACAGCGGGTTCTGGACGCCGATGGTGCTGGGCCTGGCCGCGATGGTGGGCGCCTGGCGCTTGCAGCGTGAACCGCATGCGCCGGTGTTTGCTGTGTTGAAGCTGCAACGCCTGTCCGACCTGCTGCTGGTGTGGGGCGCGGCCTGGTGGACGCTGGCGCTGATCGGTGAAGTGTTGCGGTTTATCCCGCAGGAGCTGCAGGGGCCATTTTTGCTCAGCATCGCGGCGGTGAGCGTGGCGATCTGGGCAGTGCTGGCCGAACGTTTGCGCTGGGCATCGCTGGGCATTCTGTGCGCCTTGCTGATGCCGGCGGCGGGCGTGGTGTTGCTGGTGTCTGCCCATGACTACTACCACCCGGCGGCGCAGTACGGCTGGCTGGCTTGGTTGGCGGTGTTCGTTGTGCATTTCATCGCACTGCGCCGTTTGGCTGCGCGGGTGCCGGGCAACGTGTTGAGCATCGCTCACGTGCTCGGCTGCTGGATGTTGATCGGCGTGTTGGCGCTGGAGCTGCGTTACGGCCTGCTGTTGCTGTCGAGCGAGTACAACGCCTGGCGCTGGTTGGGTTGGGCGATTCTGCCGAGCCTTTATCTGGTGCTGGCGGCTGCGTCGCGCAGCTGGCCATGGCCAGTCTCGGCCTACCCGCGTGAATACCGCGTGCTGGCAGCACTGCCGCTGGCGGTATTGATGCTCGGCTGGTTCTGGCTGGCAACTATCTTCAGTGACGGTACGGCCAAACCGCTGCCGTATGTACCGCTGCTCAACCCGCTGGACCTGGGCCTGCTGTTTGCGCTGCTGGGTGTGTATTTATGGTCGCGCAGCGTGGCGCCGCAACGCGGGCCGCGTACTGAGCTGATCGCCCAAGGTGTGGCGGGTATTTCGCTGTTTGCCTTCTTTACGGCATTGGTGATGCGCACTGCCCACCATTGGGCTGGCGTGCCCTTCCAGCTGGATGCACTGCTGGAGTCGATGTTGGTGCAGGCCGGCCTGTCGATTGTGTGGACCTTGGTCGCCCTCGGCCTGATGATCGGCGGCCACCTGCGCCATCGTCGCGAAGTGTGGCTGATCGGCGCGGCGCTGATTGCGCTAGTGGTCGCCAAGCTGTTCTTTGTCGAACTGAGCAACCGTGGCGGGCTGGCGCGGATCGTGTCGTTTATCGGCGTGGGCGGGCTGTTGCTGGTGGTGGGCTACTTTGCGCCGCTGCCGCCCAAGCGCGCCGAACCGGTGTTGGAAACTGAAGGAGCATCCTCTTGATCGGTAAGTTGAGCGTAATCGCGGTGGGCGTGTGTACGACGTTGTCGGTGTGGGCCCAGGAAGCGCCCGCCGACTTCACCACACACGTGCCGCTGGCCGTCAACGGCAACGGCCCCTGGTATCGCCTGGAGCTGCCATTGGCGGTGCAATTGAGCGCGCGTCAGGCTGACCTTAGTGATGTGCGGGTGTTCAATGCCGCCGGTGAGCCGCAAGCCTATGCGCTGTCGCGTCAATCAGCGCAGCGTACTGAACGCCGCGATGTGGCTGACGTGAAGTGGTTTCCACTGTACGCCGCCGACACCCGCGAAAGCGTGCCGAACGTGCTGATGAAGTCCACTGCCGAAGGCACGCTGCTCGAAGTGCTCCCGTCCAAGGCAGGTCAGCAAGTGCTGCGTGGCTGGGTGCTGGATGCCAGCGCGATCAAGGCGCCGCTGCAGCAACTGAGCCTGGACTGGCGCCGCGAGCAGGATGGCTTCCAGCGTTTCAGCATTGAAGCCAGCGATGACTTGCAGCACTGGCAGTCGTGGGGCGATGGGCAGGTGGCGCGCCTGTCGTTTGCCGATGAGCGCGTCGAGCAGCATGACGTCAGCCTGCCGGGCCAGTCGGCGCGTTACCTGCGTTTGGTGTGGCAGGGCCAACCTGCGCCGCAACTGACCTCGGCCAAGCTGGTCAGCGCCTCCAGCAGCCGTTTGCCGCTGCCGTTGGTGTGGTCGCAACCGCTGTCGGGGGCGCGGCTCAAAGCCGGGGAATACACCTGGCAACTGCCGACGGGGCTGCCTGTGGAGCGCGTGCGTGTTGAGTTGAAACAGCCCAATACGTTGGCGCCGGTCACCTTGGCGGGGCGCCGCGACGCCCATCAAGCCTGGCAGCCGCTGAGCAATGGTTTGTTGTACCGCCTGACCCAGAACGGCCAGGACGTGGTGCAGGACGAATTGCAGCTGCCTGGTCAGGCCGTGGCCGAGCTCAAATTGCAGGTGGATGAGCGCGGCGGTGGCCTGGGCATCGAAGCCCCGGCTCTGCGTTTTGCCGTGCGCGCCACCCAATTGGTGTTTCTGGCGCGGGGCGAACCACCGTTTACCCTGGCGTTAGGCAATGGCTCGGTCAAGGCGGCGAACCTGCCGTTGTCGACCCTGATCCCTGACTACAGCGCCGAGCGCCTCAAGACGTTGGGTCAGGCCACGGTCACGGGAGCGGTGGTGGTCAAACCCAGCGTCGTGGCCCCGTTGCCCGAAGTGGGCGGCGACTGGAAGAAACTTGGCCTGTGGGCCGTGCTCCTGCTGGGTGTGGCGGCACTGGGGGCGATGGCCTACAGTTTGTTGCGCGCGCCAGCAGGCAAACCGTGAACTCTATTGGAGTTAAATCCTCTGATTAGAGGAAATACGCCTCGACTCGCGTTAAACTGCGCGGGTTTATAAGCCCCCCATTCTCCGGAGCCTTACATGTCCCGCGTTACCCTGAGTCGCTATTTGATCGAGCAGACCCGCAGCAACAACACGCCTGCCGATCTGCGCTTCCTTATCGAAGTGGTGGCGCGTGCTTGCAAGGAAATCAGCCACGCCGTGTCCAAAGGCGCACTGGGTGGTGTCCTGGGCAGCATGGGCACTGAAAACGTCCAAGGCGAAGTGCAGAAGAAGCTCGACGTCATCTCCAACGAGATCCTGCTCGAAGCCAACGAATGGGGCGGTCACCTGGCCGGCATGGCGTCCGAAGAAATGGACAATGCCTACCAGATCCCGGGCAAGTACCCGAAAGGCGCGTACCTGTTGGTATTCGACCCACTGGACGGTTCGTCCAACATCGACATCAACGCGCCGGTCGGCACCATCTTCTCGGTACTGCGTTGCCCGAACGAATACCTGAGCCAGAACGAAGCCCTGAACGAAAAGGCCTTCCTGCAGCCAGGCACCGAGCAGGTTGCTGCCGGCTATGCGATCTACGGCCCACAGACCATGCTGGTGCTGACCCTGGGCGACGGCGTCAAAGGCTTTACCCTGGATCGTGAAATGGGCAGCTTCGTGCTGACCCACGAAGACATCACGATTCCTGCCTCCACCCAGGAATTTGCGATCAACATGTCCAACCAGCGTCACTGGGAAGAGCCGGTTACGCGCTATGTCGGCGAGTTGATGGCCGGTGAAGAAGGCCCGTTGAAGAAGAACTTCAACATGCGCTGGGTCGCCGCGATGGTGGCCGACGTGCACCGTATCCTGACCCGTGGTGGCCTGTTCATGTACCCACGTGACAGCCGTGAGCCCTCCAAGCCTGGCAAACTGCGCTTGATGTACGAAGCCAACCCGATGTCGTTCCTGGTCGAGCAAGCGGGCGGTGCGTCCACTGACGGCCACCAACGCATCCTCGACATCCAGCCTGAAGGCCTGCACCAGCGTGTAGCGGTGTTCCTGGGTTCGAAGGAAGAGGTTGAGCGTGTGACCGGTTACCACAAGAAGTAAAACCTTGCGGTAATAAAAAGCCCCGAAACGTTTCAGCGTTTTCGGGGCTTTTTTGTTTTCGCTCGTCGGGAACCAGACACCCCTTTTCCCTTCTAAGCTTCTGGCAGATACCCCAGCTGCTTCGTCTCTTCAGGAGCTTTTCCATGTCTTTACGCCGTCTCGCTTTGTTGGCTTTTTGCGTGCTCTTAGCCGCGTGCAGCAAGGTCAATCAAGAAAATTACGCGAAGCTGTCGGCTGGCATGGCCAAGGCCGAGGTTGAGTCGTTGCTGGGCAAGCCGACCGATTGTTCCGGCGCACTGGGTATGTCCAGTTGCACGTGGGGCGATAAAAACAGCTTTATCAGCGTGCAGTACGCCGGTGACAAAGTTCTGATGTTTTCCGGGCAAGGCCTGAAGTAAACCGGGGCGCGAGCCTGCGGGAGAAGAAGAATGATGCGTTTTGTTTTGTTCCTTTGCGCCAGCCTGTTTTTGGCGGGCTGCGCCAGCCATTCTGGCGATGATCTGCAACCCAAGACAGCGAGCAACGTCAACCTCAAGCGTTACCAGGGCACCTGGTACGAGTTGGCCCGATTGCCGATGTACTTCCAGCGCAACTGTGCGCAGTCCGAAGCGCGCTACAGCCTGCTGCCGGATGGCGACATGTCGGTGTTCAACCGCTGCCTGACGCCTGAGTGGAAGTGGGAAGAAGCCAAGGGCACGGCCACGCCGCAAGTGCCCGGCAAGACCGACAAGCTTTGGGTGGAATTCAATAACTGGTTCACGGCGCTGTTGCCGGGCGTCGCCAAGGGCGATTACTGGGTGCTGTACGTCAGTGATGACTACAAGACCGCCATCGTTGGCAGCCCAAGCCGGCGCTACATGTGGATCTTGTCACGCACGCCGACGGTCAGCGCCGACACCCGCGAAGACCTGCTCAGCAGGGCGCGGCAGCAAGGGTACGACACCACGCGGTTGATCTGGCGTACGTCGGACAAGCAGATGGCGAAGACTTCGCAGTAAACCTGAGCCTTCGCCGATCAACATGTGGGAGCGGGCTTGCTCGCGAATACGCAGTGTCAGTCGACAGATGTAATGACTGATACACCGCATTCGCGAGCAAGCCCGCTCCCACCTTTGTTTGGGATGGCTTGTTAGCCCAGCATATCCCTCAGCACCTGCGTGAAGGCGCGGCGGCTTTCCTCTTCACCGGCATGATGCCCGTCCCGTACGACCCACTGCCCGTTCACCAGCACATCGCGCACTTGCCGATCACCTCCGGCGAACAGCCAGCGATTCAAAATCCCGTCCTCCGTCGCCGTCGCCAGGTACGGGTCGTTGCCGTCGAGCACCAGCCAGTCCGCGCGTTTGCCCACTTCCAAGCGACCAATCGGCTGGCCCAGCGCCTGGGCGCCACCGTCCACGGCAGCATCAAACAGTGTGCGGCCGACCATTGGCTGATCGCTGCGGTACACGCGGTTACGCCGCTGGTCACGCAGGCGCTGGCCGTATTCCAGCCAGCGCAATTCTTCCACCACGCTAAGTGACACATGGCTGTCGGAACCAATGCCCAGGCGTCCGCCTTGAGCGAGGAAATCCACGGCCGGGAAAATCCCGTCGCCCAGGTTGGCTTCGGTGGTCAGGCACAGACCGGCGATCGCACGGCTCTTGGCCATGCGCGTGACTTCGTCAGGATCCGCGTGGGTGGCATGCACCAGGCACCAGCGCTCATCGACTTGAACATTGTCATACAGCCATTGCAGCGGGCGCTTGCCACTCCAGGCCAGGCAGTCATCGACTTCTTTTTGCTGCTCGGCGATGTGGATGTGCACCGGGCAAGCCTTGTCACTGGCGGCCAGCACGTCATTGATTTGCTGCGGCGTGACGGCGCGCAACGAGTGGAAGCACAGGCCCAGCTGCTGCGCCGGTTGGGCGGCAAGCATCGGCTTGAGGTGTGCTTGCAGGTCCAGATAGTTTTCGGTGCTGTTGATAAAGCGCCGCTGACCTTCATTCGGCGCCTGGCCACCAAACCCGGAGTGGGTGTAGAGCACGGGCAGCAAGGTCAAGCCAATCCCACTGCTGGCGGCCGCCTGGCTGATCTGCCGCGACAGCTCAGCACGGTCGGCATAGGGCTGGCCGCTGACGTCGTGATGCACGTAGTGAAATTCCGCCACCGAGGTGTAACCGGCCTTGAGCATCTCGATGTACAGCTGGCGGGCGATGACCTGGAGTTGCTCCGGGTTGATCTTGCCGACCATGCGGTACATCAAGTCGCGCCAGGTCCAGAAGCTGTCATTCGGGTTGCCGGCCACTTCGGCCAAACCTGCCATGGCGCGTTGGAACGCGTGGGAATGCAGGTTGGGCATGCCCGCCAATACCGGGCCTCTAAGCCGTTCGGCGCGCTCTGCACTGGCGTTGGGCTCAACGTGGGTCAGCAGGCCATCGGCACTGACTTCAAAGCGTACATCGTTGGCCCATCCATTAGGCAGCAGCGCGCGTTCGGCAAAGAAAGCGGACATGATCAAGGCACCCCGGTCGTGTGTTTATTTGTATATACATATACAGACGTTTGCCTGCTCGGTAAACTCCGGCAATCTATGCATCTTTTCCCCCTGCAAGGATTCCCTGTGCCGACTCCGCCTGCCAAGTCTTCGCTGGCTGCCCACATGGACGAAAGTCCGGCGCCCTTGTACGCCCGCGTCAAACAGATGATCAGCCAGCAAATCCTCAACGGCAACTGGCCGCCCCATTACCGCGTGCCGTCGGAGAGCGAGTTGGTCAGCCAGCTGGGTTTCAGCCGCATGACCATCAACCGCGCCCTGCGTGAGCTCACCGCCGAAGGGTTGCTGGTGCGCATGCAAGGCGTTGGCACTTTCGTCGCCGAACCCAAGAGCCAATCGGCGCTGTTTGAAGTGCACAACATTGCCGATGAGATCGCCTCCCGCGGTCATCGGCATACCTGCCAGGTCATTCACCTGTGCGAAGAGGCCGCAGGCTCCGAGCGCGCCGTCGCCCTGGAAATGCGCGAAGGCGGGCGGGTGTTCCACTCGTTGATCGTGCACTTCGAGAACGACATTCCTGTGCAAATCGAAGACCGTTTCGTCAACGCCCTGGTGGCGCCGGACTACTTGCAGCAGGATTTCACCCAGCAAACGCCTTACGCCTACTTGAACCAGGTTGCACCGCTGACCGAAGGCGAGCATGTGGTCGAAGCGATTCTTGCCGATGCCGAAGAGTGCAAGTTGCTGCAGATCGAGCCGAGCGAGCCGTGCCTGTTGATCCGCCGACGCACTTGGTCCGGGCGCCAGCCGGTGACCGCTGCGCGTTTGATCCACCCCGGTTCCCGTCATAGCCTGGAAGGACGTTTCAGTAAATGAGTGCAGTGAAAGTCTGGCGCGCCACCGATTACATCCGCATGCCATGGAAAAACGGCGGCGGCAGCACCGAAGAAATTACCCGCGACGCCGGTACTGGCCTGGATGGCTTTGGCTGGCGCCTGTCGATTGCCGACATTGGTGAGTCGGGTGGGTTTTCCACCTTCGCCGGCTACCAGCGCGTCATTACCGTGATCAAGGGCGCGGGCATGGTCCTGACCGTCGATGGCGAGGAGCAGCGCGGGTTGTTACCGCTGCAGCCCTTCGCGTTCAGCGGTGAAAGCGACGTTTCCTGTCGCCTGATCACCGGGCCGATCCGCGATTTCAACCTGATTTATTCGCCGCAGCATTACCACGCACGCTTGCAGTGGATGGATGGTGTGCAGCGTTTTTTCACTACCGCGCAGACCGTGCTGGTGTTCAGCGTCGCGGATGAAGTGAAGGTGCTGGACCAAAAGCTGGGGCATCACGACTGCCTGCAAATCGACGGTAACACCGCCCTGCTGGACCTCTCGGTTACCGGCCGCTGCTGCATTATCGAGCTGACCCCGCGCGGTTAAACATGTGGGAGCGGGCTAGCTCGCGAACGCGGTGTAGCAGTGCCAGATAGGCTGGCTGACCCACCGCATTCGCGAGCAAGCCCGCTCCCACATGTGTATCTGTGTTGTTCAAGGGATCTGTTTCCGGCTCGCGCACCAATTTGTTACCGAATGCCCCAGCGTGGCGCAACGCCGCGTTGTTATGAACAATCGCCCTCCCTGAAAAACTCCTCCGTAAGAAATTTCGCCAAGCCTCCACGCCTTAATTTCCAAGGCTTTCGCACACCTGCGCAAAAAATCTGACACCCGCGTTGCGAAAGTTGGCCGCTTGATTGCATATGCTTGTATGTACAAGTAAAGATGTGTGCGTAAGACTCTCCTGCGCACCATCCATGTTCGCGCATCGATCGCCGAGGAGTCCTAGCTGTGACCAAGCCTACAAAATACCGTGACGTCGAAATCCGCGCCGCCCGCGGTAACAAGCTCACCGCCAAAAGCTGGCTGACTGAAGCGCCGCTGCGCATGCTGATGAACAACCTCGACCCGCAAGTGGCCGAGAACCCGAAAGAATTGGTGGTATACGGCGGTATCGGCCGTGCGGCGCGCAACTGGGAGTGCTACGACCAGATCGTCGAGAGCCTCACTAACCTGAACGACGACGAGACCCTGCTGGTGCAATCCGGCAAGCCGGTCGGCGTGTTCAAGACCCACAGCAACGCCCCGCGCGTGCTCATCGCCAATTCCAACCTGGTGCCGCACTGGGCCAGTTGGGAACATTTTAACGAGCTGGATGCCAAGGGCCTGGCCATGTACGGCCAGATGACCGCTGGCAGCTGGATCTACATCGGCAGCCAGGGCATCGTTCAGGGCACCTACGAAACCTTCGTCGAAGCCGGTCGCCAGCATTACAACAGTGACCTGACCGGCCGCTGGGTACTCACCGCCGGCCTCGGCGGCATGGGCGGCGCTCAGCCACTGGCTGCCACCCTGGCCGGGGCGTGCTCGCTGAACATTGAGTGCCAGCAGGTCAGCATCGACTTCCGCCTGAGCAGCCGTTATGTCGACGAGCAAGCCACCGACCTCGACGACGCCCTGGCCCGCATCGCCAAATACACCCAGGAAGGCAAGGCCATCTCCATCGCCCTGTTGGGTAACGCGGCGGAAATCCTGCCGGAGCTGGTCAAGCGTGGCGTGCGCCCGGACATGGTCACCGACCAGACCAGCGCCCACGACCCACTCAACGGCTACCTGCCGGCCGGCTGGACCTGGGACGAATACCGCGCCCGCGCGAAAACCGAACCGGCTGCCGTGATCAAGGCCGCCAAGCAGTCGATGGCCGTGCACGTCAACGCCATGCTGGAATTCCAGAAGCAAGGCATCCCGACCTTCGACTACGGCAACAACATCCGCCAGATGGCACAAGAAGAAGGCGTGGAAAACGCATTCGACTTCCCAGGCTTCGTACCGGCCTACATCCGCCCACTGTTCTGCCGTGGCATCGGCCCGTTCCGTTGGGCGGCGCTGTCTGGCGACCCGCAGGACATCTACAAGACCGACGCCAAAGTCAAAGAGCTGATCCCCGACGACGCGCACCTGCACAACTGGCTGGACATGGCGCGCGAGCGCATCAGCTTCCAGGGCCTGCCGGCACGTATCTGCTGGGTGGGCCTGGGCCAGCGTGCCAAGCTGGGCCTGGCGTTCAACGAAATGGTGCGCAGCGGCGAGCTGTCGGCACCCGTAGTGATCGGCCGTGACCACCTCGACTCCGGCTCGGTCGCCAGCCCGAACCGCGAAACCGAAGCCATGCAGGACGGTTCCGACGCTGTGTCCGACTGGCCACTGCTCAACGCCTTGCTCAACACCGCCAGCGGCGCGACCTGGGTTTCGCTGCACCACGGCGGCGGCGTGGGCATGGGCTTCTCGCAGCACTCCGGCATGGTGATCGTCTGCGACGGCACCGATGAAGCGGCTGAGCGGATTGCCCGCGTACTGCACAACGACCCGGCTACCGGGGTGATGCGCCACGCAGACGCCGGTTACCAGATCGCAATCGACTGCGCCAAGGAGCAGGGCCTCAATCTCCCGATGATCAAGTAATGCAAGGTGGGAGCGGGCTTGCTCGCGAATGCGGTGTGCCAGTCACCGTAATCGTTAGCTGACCCTCCGCTTTCGCGAGCAAGCCCGCTCCCACATTTGATCTGTGTTGCAAACAAAAACAATCCATCAGAGGTTGAACACACATGGCTGCAAATGACGCACGTGCAAGCACCACCCCGTTGATCGAAAGGCGTTCGATCGACTACATCCCGGAAGCGGAAAGACACGGCCGTCTGTTCAGTCAGTTCACCCTATGGATGGGTGCCAACCTGCAAATCACCGCGATCGTCACCGGGGCTCTGGCCGTGGTGCTGGGCGGTGATGTGTTCTGGTCGTTGATCGGTCTGTTGATCGGCCAATTGATCGGTGGCGGTGTCATGGCGTTGCATGCAGCGCAAGGACCGAAGCTGGGCCTGCCGCAGATGATCTCCAGCCGGGTGCAGTTCGGTGTTTATGGCGCGGCCATCCCGATCGTACTGGTCTGTTTGATGTACCTGGGCTTTACCGCGACCGGCACCGTACTGTCCGGCCAAGCGCTGGGCCAGTTGTTTGGCGTCAGTGACAGCGTCGGTATCCTTATTTTCGCCAGTGTCATCGTGCTGGTCACAGTGCTCGGTTACCGGGTGATCCATTGGATCGGCCGCGTCGCCAGCGTCATCGGTGTGGTTGCGTTCGTCTACCTGTTCAGCCGCCTGATCAGCCAGACCGACGTGGGTGCTCTTCTGCAAATCCGCCACTTCAGTTGGAGCAGTTTTTTGCTGGCGGTGTCGCTCGCGGCCTCCTGGCAGATCGCTTTCGGCCCTTACGTGGCGGACTATTCACGGTACTTGCCGAGCAAGACGTCTTCGCTGAAAACCTTTCTCGCCGCTGGCGCGGGTTCGGTCATTGGTGCACAGGTAGCGATGATCCTCGGCGTGTTTGCCGCGGCCATGTCCAACGGGCAATTCGCAGGCCACGAAGTGGCTTACATCGTGGGTTTGAGCGGCACGGGGGCCACGGCTGCGCTGCTGTACTTCAGCATCGCTTTCGGCAAGGTCACCATCTCTACGCTGAACTCCTACGGCAGTTTCATGTGCATCGCGACCATCATCAGCGGCTTTCGGGGTCGCCTGGAGGTCACGCGTCTGCAGCGCCTGGTTTTCGTGCTGGTCATTGTCGGCACTGCGACCCTGATCGCGTTGCTCGGCCAGCACTCGTTCCTCGGGGCGTTCAAGTCTTTCATCCTGTTCCTGCTGGCGTTCTTTACGCCCTGGAGTGCGATCAACCTGGTGGATTACTACTGCATCACCCGCGAGCGCTATGACGTGCCGGCGCTGGCCGACCCGAACGGTCGCTACGGCCGCTGGAACCTGCTCGGTATCAGCGTGTATGTCTTCGGCGTGTTGGTGCAATTGCCCTTCATCTCGACCAAGTTCTACACCGGCCCGCTGGTGGCCGCGCTGGGTGATGTGGATATTTCCTGGATCATCGGTCTGGTGCTTCCCGCAGCCCTCTATTACGTCTGTGCGAAAAAATGGCACAGCGCAATTCCTGAACGACTGATCCTGCCGCAAGAGCAGGGCGCTACACCAACGACAAACGGGCTGACTGCACAGGCCTGATGGGACGTGGACAGGGCAGGATGCCTACTGACTGCCGTAATCCATTTCAAGATTGGGAGCGTCACAACAATGAACATGAATAAGACCCTGCTGGCCACACTGTTTTCTGCAGGCCTGCTGGCGAGTGTCGGCGCGCAAGCGGCCGGTTGGTGCGAATCCGGCAAACCGGTGAAATTCGCCGGCCTGAACTGGGAAAGCGGCATGTTGCTCACCGACATCCTGCAAACCGTCCTGGAGAAAGGCTACGACTGCAAAACCGACAGCCTGCCGGGCAACTCCATCACCATGGAAAACGCCCTGAGCAGCAACGACATCCAGGTGTTTGCCGAAGAGTGGGTCGGCCGCAGTGAAGTCTGGAACAAGGCCGAGAAGGCCGGCAAAGTCGTCGGCGTCGGTGCCCCGGTTGTCGGTGCTGTCGAAGGCTGGTACGTGCCGCGTTACGTGATCGAAGGCGACGCCAAGCGCAAGCTGGAACCCAAGGCGCCGGGCCTGAAAAACATCGCCGACCTGGCCAAATACGCCTCGGTGTTCAAGGACCAGGAAGAGCCGTCCAAAGGCCGTTTCTACAACTGCCCGGCCGGCTGGACCTGTGAGCTGGACAACAGCGAAATGCTCAAAAGCTACGGCCTGGAAAGCACCTACACCAACTTCCGCCCGGGCACCGGCCCGGCGCTGGATGCGGCGGTGCTGTCGAGCTACAAGCGTGGCGAGCCGATCCTGTTTTACTACTGGTCGCCCACCCCGCTGATGGGCCAGGTTGATCTGGTCAAGCTGGAAGAAAAACCCGGTGTGGATAAAACCGTGAGCATCAAGGTTGGCTTGTCCAAGACCTTCCATGAGCAGGCGCCGGAGTTGGTGGCCGTGCTGGAGAAGGTCAACCTGCCTATCGATCTGCTGAACCAGAACCTGGGCCGCATGGCCAAAGAGCGAATTGAGTCGCCAAAACTGGCGAAAATTTTCCTCAAGGAACATCCTGAAGTCTGGCACGCATGGGTGAGCGACGACGCAGCCAAGAAAATCGACGCGGCCTTGTAGGTTGAGCGTTTCCGGTTGCCTTCACCGGCAACCGGACGCCTGGCCACAACCCACTGGATCGAGAGCACGCTATGTTTCCTGAGAGTTTTACGTTTTCCATCGCCGACTGGGTCAACGGTTGGGTGGACTCGCTGGTCACCAACTATGGCGATGTGTTCCGGCACATCTCCGACACCCTGCTATGGGCCATCGTCAACCTGGAAGGGTTGCTGCGCGCGGCGCCCTGGTGGCTGATGCTAATCATCGTCGGCGGGATCGCCTGGCACGCCACCCGCAAGGTGCTGACCACGGCGGTCATCGTTGGCTTGCTGTTCCTGGTGGGCGCGGTGGGCCTGTGGGACAAACTGATGCAAACGCTCGCACTGATGATGGTCGCCACGGTGATCTCGGTGCTGATCGGCATTCCGCTGGGCATTCTGTCGGCACGCAGCAATCGCCTGCGTTCGGTGCTGATGCCGTTGCTCGACATCATGCAAACCATGCCCAGCTTCGTGTACCTGATTCCGGTGCTGATGCTGTTCGGCCTCGGTAAGGTGCCGGCGATTTTCGCCACGGTGATCTACGCCGCGCCACCGCTGATTCGCCTGACGGATTTGGGCATTCGCCAAGTCGACGGCGAGGTCATGGAAGCCATCAATGCCTTCGGTGCCAACCGCTGGCAGCAGCTGTTCGGCGTGCAACTGCCGCTGGCGCTGCCGAGCATCATGGCCGGGATCAACCAGACCACCATGATGGCGCTGTCGATGGTGGTGATTGCCTCGATGATCGGTGCCCGTGGCCTGGGTGAAGACGTCCTCGTCGGCATCCAGACCCTCAACGTTGGCCGTGGCCTAGAAGCCGGGCTGGCGATCGTGATTCTTGCAGTGGTCATCGACCGCATTACCCAGGCCTATGGTCGTCCACGGCATGAGGCGAACAAATGACTACTGTCAGCAAAATTGAAGTTAAGAACGTCTTCAAGATCTTCGGCAACCGCTCCAAGGACGCGCTGGCCCTGGTTGGCCAGGGCAAGACCAAGGACCAGGTGCTGGCCGAGACCGGCTGCGTGGTCGGCGTGAATGACCTGTCCCTGAGCATCGGTACCGGCGAGATCTTTGTGATCATGGGCTTGTCGGGCTCCGGCAAGTCGACCTTGGTGCGCCACTTCAACCGCCTGATTGATCCCACCAGCGGCGCGATCCTGGTGGACGGCGAAGACATCCTGCAACTGGACATGGAAGCCTTGCGCCAATTCCGTCGGCACAAGATCAGCATGGTGTTCCAGAGCTTCGGCCTGCTGCCCCACAAGAGCGTGCTCGATAACGTCGCCTATGGCTTGAAAGTGCGTGGCGAAACCAAGCAGGTCTGCGCCGAACGCGCGCTGCACTGGATCGAAACCGTGGGCCTCAAAGGCTACGAAAACAAATACCCGCACCAGCTTTCCGGCGGCATGCGCCAGCGTGTGGGCCTGGCTCGCGCCTTGGCGGCTGACACCGACATCATTCTGATGGACGAAGCCTTCAGTGCGCTCGACCCGCTGATCCGCGCCGAGATGCAGGACCAGTTGCTCGAGCTGCAAAAGACCCTGCACAAGACCATCGTGTTCATCACCCACGACCTCGACGAGGCTGTGCGTATCGGCAACCGCATTGCGATCCTCAAGGACGGCAAGCTGATCCAGGTCGGCACGCCGCGCGAGATCTTGCATTCGCCGGCGGATGAGTATGTGGACCGGTTTGTTCAGCGGCGGGCGGCGGTGGTCTGACCCGGATTTTGAGGTGAGCCGGCTGGCCTCTTCGCGAGCAAGCCCGCTCCCACATTTGGAATGCGTTCCCCTGTGGGAGCGGGCTTGCCCGCGAAGAGGCCGGTAAGGCTGCACAAGAATTGAAGAAGGTATGAAGATGTCCCAGGCAGCAAAAATCATCATCGCCGACGCCCCGATGCGCTGGCAGGACGTGGTCGCCGTGGCCCGTCATGGCGCGGTGCTCGAACTGTCGGGCCACGCCTGGGCGCGCATCGACAATGCCCAGGCCATCGTGCAGCGCATCGTCACCCGCGGTGAACGCGCCTATGGCGTGAACACCGGCCTGGGCGCGCTGTGCAACGTGTCGCTCAAGGGCGAGCAACTCAGCCAGCTGTCGCGCAACACCCTGCTCAGCCACGCCTGTGGCGTCGGCCCGGTGCTCCGCGACGAGCAGACCCGCGCGATTATTTGCGCGGCCATCATCAACTACAGCCACGGCAAATCCGGCCTGCATCCGCAGGTGGTGCATTCGTTGCTGGCGCTGCTTAACCACGGCATCACGCCGCAAGTGCCGTCCCAGGGTTCGGTGGGTTACCTGACCCACATGGCCCACGTCGGCGTGGCCTTGCTCGGCGTTGGCAATGTGAGCTACCAGGGCCGCATCGTTGCGGCGCAACAGGCCCTGAGCGCAGAAGGTTTGCAGCCGGTGGTGCTCGGCGCCAAGGACGGCCTGTGCCTGGTCAACGGCACGCCGTGCATGACCGGCCTGAGCTGCCTGGCCCTGGCCGACGCGCATCACTTGCTGCAATGGGCCGACGTAATCGGCGCCATGAGCTTCGAGGCCCAGCGCGGCCAGATCGATGCGTTTGACGAAGCCATCATCGCCCTCAAGCCGCACCCCGGCATGCAACACGTGGGTATCAACCTGCGCGCCTTGCTCGACGGCAGTGAAGTAATCGCCAGCAGCAAGGGCATCCGCACCCAGGACGCTCTGAGCATTCGCTCGATCCCGCAGATTCACGGTGCAGCCCGCGACCAGGTAGAACACGCCACCCGCCAGATCGAGACCGAACTCAACAGCGCCACGGACAACCCGCTGGTGCTCGGCACTCCGGACGACTACCGCGTAGTGTCCCAGGCCAACCCGCACGGTCAGTCCGTAGCGCTGGCGGCCGACATGCTCGCCATTGCCATGGCTGAAATCGGCGCGGTGGCCGAGCGCCGCCTGGACCGCCTGATCAACCCGCATGTCAGCGGCTTGCCGGCGTTCCTGGTCAGCAACCCCGGGGTCAACTCCGGGATGATGATCGTGCAGTACGTCGCGGCATCCCTGTGCGGGCAAAACCGCCAACTGGCCCAACCGGCGGTGCTCGACAACTTCGTCACCTCCGGCCTGCAGGAAGACCACCTGAGCATGGGCACCAATGCCGCGCTCAAGCTGCATCAGCTGTTGGCCAACGTCACCCAGATTCTCGCCATCGAATACCTGCTGGCGGCCCAGGCCTTCGAGTTTCTCAAGGACCAGCGTTTCGGCGCAGGCACTCACTGTGCCTGGCGCCTGTTGCGCGAAACAGTCCCGGCCTATGAGCAGGACCGCTGGCTGGCGCCGGACATCGCGAGCGCCGCCGCGCTGCTCAACGACAGCGCTTTGCTGCACCACGTATTACCGAATTTGCACTGAGCACTTATTCAACAGAAGTATTCAAAAGAACAATTCACAAGGAGTATGAATGTGACTGCGCTAAATCTGATTCCAGGCCAACTGAGCCTTGCCCAACTGCGGGCTATCTACCAGCAGCCGGTAACCCTCAGCCTGGATGACAGCGCCACGGCGCAGATCGAAGCCAGCGTTGCCTGCGTGGAGCAGATTCTCGCCGAGAATCGCACGGCCTACGGCATCAACACCGGTTTTGGCCTGCTGGCCTCGACCCGCATCGCCAGCGAAGACCTGGAAAACCTCCAGCGTTCCCTGGTGCTGTCCCACGCCGCCGGCGTCGGTGAGCCGATCAGCGATGCGCTGGTGCGGCTGGTCATGGTGCTCAAGGTGAACAGCCTGAGCCGTGGCTTCTCGGGGATTCGCCGCCAGGTGATCGACGCGCTGATCGCCTTGATCAATGCCCAGGTGTACCCCCACATCCCGCTCAAAGGTTCGGTCGGTGCATCCGGTGACCTGGCGCCCCTGGCACACATGTCGTTGGTGCTGCTCGGCGAAGGCAAGGCGCGCTATAAAGGCGAATGGCTGGAAGCCACTGAAGCGCTGAAAGTCGCCGGCCTGGCGCCGCTGACCCTCGCCGCCAAGGAAGGCCTTGCGCTGCTCAACGGCACGCAGGTGTCCACCGCGTACGCCCTGCGCGGCCTGTTCGAAGGCGAAGATTTGTTCGCCGGCGCACTCGCGTGTGGTGGCTTGACCGTGGAAGCCGTGCTGGGCTCGCGCTCGCCGTTCGACGCACGGATTCACGCGGCGCGTGGCCAACGCGGGCAGATCGATTCGGCTGCGGCCTATCGCGATCTGCTGGGCGAAAGCAGCCAGGTCTCGCAGTCGCACCAGAATTGCGACAAGGTGCAAGACCCTTACTCCCTGCGCTGCCAGCCGCAAGTCATGGGCGCCTGCCTGACTCAATTCCGCCAGGCCGCCGAAGTGCTGGTGGTGGAAGCCAACGCCGTGTCGGATAACCCACTGGTGTTCGCAGCCGAAGGCGACGTGATCTCCGGCGGTAACTTCCACGCCGAACCGGTGGCCATGGCCGCGGATAACATGGCACTGGCCATCGCTGAAATCGGCTCCCTGAGCGAGCGTCGTATCTCGCTGATGATGGACAAGCACATGTCGCAACTGCCGCCGTTCCTGGTGGGCAATGGCGGGGTGAACTCCGGTTTCATGATCGCCCAGGTCACGGCGGCAGCCCTGGCCAGCGAGAACAAGGCGCTGTCCCATCCGCATAGCGTTGATAGCCTGCCGACGTCCGCCAACCAGGAAGACCACGTGTCCATGGCCCCGGCTGCCGGCAAGCGTCTGTGGGAAATGGCTGAGAACACGCGTGGCATCCTTGCCGTTGAATGGCTGGCGGCCTGCCAGGGCCTGGACCTGCGCGAAGGCTTGAAAACTTCGCCGAAGCTGGAAAAAGCCCGTGGCATCCTGCGCGCCAAAGTGGGGTTCTACGACAAGGACCGCTTCTTTGCCCCGGACATCATTGCCGCCACTGAGCTGCTCGCCAGCCGCTGCCTGAATGAGCTGGTGCCGGCCACGTTGCTGCCAAGCCTCTAAGCTCGCCGCTGTCCAATGTGGGAGCTGTCGAGCCCCAGCGAGGCTGCGAAGGCGTCGGCACAGGCAACATTTTTGTTGCCTGACACACCGCCTTCGCAGCCTCGCTAAAGCTCGACAGCGCCCACATTTAATGTGCGATAGCGATGGATTTTCTCGGGATAAAAATAATTAGGGAAGAGAAATGCACCAGCAAGAAAAGGGTTTGAAACGCGGGCTCAGTGCCCGACATATTCGCTTCATGGCACTCGGTTCCGCGATCGGCACCGGGCTGTTCTATGGCTCCGCCTCGGCCATCCAGATGGCGGGCCCTGCCGTTCTGCTGGCCTACCTGATTGGCGGTGCCGCTGTGTTCATGGTCATGCGCGCCCTTGGCGAAATGGCCGTGCACAACCCGGTGTCCGGCTCTTTCGGCCAATACGCCAGCACCTACCTGGGCCCCATGGCCGGGTTTATCCTCGGCTGGACGTATGCGTTTGAAATGATCATCGTCTGCCTCGCCGACGTTACCGCTTTCGGCATTTACATGGGCTTCTGGTTTCCTGACGTCGCGCGTTGGGTGTGGGTGCTCGGCATTGTGTTTTTGATCGGCGGCCTGAACCTGTGCAGCGTCAAAGTGTTTGGCGAGATGGAGTTCTGGCTGTCGCTGCTCAAGGTTGGCGCCATCGTGGCGATGATTCTCGGCGGCTTCGGCATCATGCTGTTCGGCATCCACTCGGCAGATGAGACTCAGGCCAGTGGCCTGAGCAACCTGTGGGCCCATGGCGGCTTCATGCCTAATGGGGTCGGCGGTTTGATCGCCTCGTTCGCGGTGGTGATGTTTGCCTTCGGCGGCATCGAAATCATCGGCATCACCGCCGGTGAAGCCAAGGACCCGCAACGCGTTATCCCCAAGGCGATCAACGCGGTGCCGCTGCGCATCCTGTTGTTCTATGTGCTGACCCTGTTTGTGCTGATGGCCCTCTACCCGTGGCCACAGATCGGCAGCCAGGGCAGCCCGTTCGTGCAGATCTTCAGCAACCTTGGCATCGGCTCGGCGGCGACCCTTCTTAACATCGTGGTGATCTCGGCGGCAGTCTCAGCCATCAACAGCGACATCTTCGGCGCCGGCCGCATGATGTACGGCCTGGCCCAGCAAGGTCAGGCGCCCAAGGGCTTTGCTCAGTTGTCCAAGCAAGGCGTGCCCTGGATGACCGTGGTGGTGATGGGCGCGGCGCTGCTTGGCGGCGTGGTGCTCAACTACCTGATCCCGGAAAACGTGTTCCTGCTGATTGCCTCGATCGCGACCTTCGCCACGGTGTGGGTGTGGTTGATGATTTTGTTCACTCAGGTCGCGATGCGCCGTTCGATGACCCAGGCGCAGGTCGCCGAGCTGAAATTCCCGGTACCGTTCTGGCCCTACGCGCCAGCGGCCGCCATTGTGTTCATGCTGTTCGTGTTTGGCGTGCTGGGTTACTTCCCGGACACCCAGGCCGCTTTGCTGGTCGGCGCCGTCTGGATCGTGCTGCTGGTGCTCGCCTACCTGCTGTGGGTCAAGCCCGTTGCCGGGCAGGGCGCCAAGGTCCATTACGACTCGGCTTTGTCTCATCGATAACTTAGGGAGGCGTTGATGAAAACGCTTTGGCAACACTGCCACGTCGCAACCATGGCCCAGGGCAAATACTCGATCATCGAGGATGCCGCCATGGTCACCGCGGGTTCGCTGATCGAGTGGATCGGCCCCCGTAGCCAGGCGCCAGCGGCGGATTACGCCCAGGTGCATGACCTGCAAGGCGCGTGGGTCACCCCCGGGCTGATTGACTGCCACACCCACACGGTGTTCGGTGGCAATCGCAGCGGCGAATTCGAGCAGCGCCTGGAAGGCGTGAGCTACGCCGAAATCGCCGCCAAGGGTGGCGGTATTGCCAGCACCGTGCGCGCCACGCGTGACGCCAGCGAAGATGAATTGTTTGCCAGCGCGCACAAGCGCCTGCGCAGTCTGCTGCGCGACGGCGTGACCACGGTGGAGATCAAATCCGGCTACGGCCTGGACCTGGCCAGTGAGCGCAAATTGCTGCGGGTGATTCGGCGCCTCGGCGAAGCGCTGCCGGTCAGCGTGCGTGCCACCTGCCTGGCGGCCCATGCGTTGCCGCCGGAGTACAAGGACCGCGCGGATGATTACATCGACCACATCTGCACTGAGATGCTGCCGGCCCTGGCAGCGGAGGGGCTGGTGGACGCGGTGGATGCGTTCTGCGAATACCTGGCGTTTTCCCCGGAACAGGTGGAGCGGGTGTTTAAAGTCGCCCAGCAACTGGGCCTGCCGGTGAAGCTGCACGCCGAACAACTGTCGTCGCTGCACGGCTCCAGCCTGGCCGCGCGTTACCAGGCGTTGTCGGCGGACCATCTGGAGTTCATGACCGAAGAAGATGCCATCGCCATGGCCGCTTCCGGCACCGTCGCGGTGCTGTTGCCGGGCGCCTTCTACTTCCTGCGCGAAACCCAGTTGCCGCCGATGGCAGCCCTGCGCAAACACGGCGTGAAGATCGCCATCGCCAGTGACCTCAACCCCGGCACCTCACCGGCGTTGTCGGTGCGCCTGATGCTGAACATGGCCTGCACCCTGTTCCGGATGACCCCGGAAGAAGCCCTGGCGGGCGCCACGCAACACGCGGCCACCGCGCTGGGCATGGGCCAGACCCATGGTTCGCTGGAGGCGGGCAAGGTCGCCGACTTTGTCGCCTGGCAGATTGATCGTCCCGCCGACCTGGCCTACTGGCTGGGCGGCGAACTGGATAAACGCGTCGTGCGCCACGGCGTCGATGTCACTGTTTAAGGCTGCCTTTGTGAACGAGGAGTACTGCTGTGGATAAGGTTCTGAACTTCAAACAAGGCCGTGTGCCGCTGCTGATCAGCATGCCCCACGCCGGCCTGCGCCTGACGCCCGCGGTGGAAGCCGGGTTGATCCCCGAAGCGCAAAGCCTGCCGGACACCGATTGGCACATTCCCACGCTGTATGACTTTGCCGAGGAACTGGGCGCCAGCACCTTGTCGGCCGAGTACTCGCGGTTTGTCATCGACCTGAACCGGCCGTCGGACGACAAACCCTTGTACGCCGGTGCCACCACCGGGCTATACCCGGCGACGTTGTTCGACGGCGTGGCGTTGTTCCGCGAAGGCCTGGAGCCTTCCCCGGCGGAGCGCGCCACCTACCTGCAAAAAATCTGGGGCCCGTACCACCGCGCCCTGCAAGAAGAACTGGCGCGGCTCAAGGCTGAGTTTGGCTATGCATTGCTGTTTGATGCGCACTCGATCCGCTCGGTGATCCCGCACCTGTTCGACGGCAAGCTGCCGGACTTCAACCTCGGCACTTTCAACGGCGCCGCTTGTGATCCTCAGCTGGCCAGCCAGTTGGAAGCCATCTGCGCCACGCATCCGCAGTACACCCACGTGCTCAACGGGCGCTTCAAGGGCGGGCACATCACCCGCCACTACGGCGACCCGGCGCAGGATATCCACGCCGTGCAATTGGAGCTGTGCCAGAGCGCTTATATGGAAGAGTTCGAGCCGTTTCGTTATCGGCCTGATCTGGCCGAGCCGACACGGGTGGTGTTGAAGCAATTGTTGGAAGGGTTCCTGAACTGGGGGCACAAGCACTACCGGTAATTTTCGGTGCTGCTGAAATAGCGTTCGACTTGCCCGCGATGGCGGCCTCACGGTCGCCCCAGTGCAACTGCCGGTCGCCACAGGTCGTGTTAGCAGAGGTCCCGCTGGGTAAGGTTGTGGGCAGGGCGCGTCAGACGCCACTCCCCACAATAAAGCTGCCGAGTGAGACCTCTTTGATGAAAAGACCGTTCAACCGTTACCTGTTGACCCTCATCGGCGCCGCACTCCTGAGTGCACAAGCCATGGCCGCTGAACCGGCCTCCTGCAAAGCGGTGCGCATGGGCGTGGTCAGTTGGACCGACGTGATCGCCACCTCGGGCATGGCCGACGTGCTGCTCAACGGCCTGGGCTACGACAGCAAGCAGACCAGTGCGGTGCAGCAGATCATCTTTGCCGGCATCCGCGACAAGCGCCTGGAGATCTTCCTCGGCTACTGGAAACCGGCGATGGACAACAATATCGCGCCATTCCTGGCCGCCAAGCAGGTCAAGGTCTTCGACACGCCCAGCCTCTCCGATGCCCAAGCCACCCTGGCCGTGCCGCAGTACGTGGCCGATGCCGGATTGAAAACGTTCGCCGACATCGCCCGCTTCAAGGACAAACTGGGCGGCAAGATCTACGGTATCGAGCCCGGCAGCGGTGCCAATACCGATATCCAGAGAATGATCGACACCAACCACTTCGGCCTCGGCGACTTCAAACTGGTCGCCTCCGGTGAGGCAGGCATGCTGGCGGCGGTGCAGCGCGCGGTGAATCGCAAGGAGTTCGTGGTGTTTGTCGGCTGGACCCCACACCCGATGAACATCAATATGAAAATGGCCTACCTCACCGGCAGTGAAGATGTGTTCGGCCCGGACGAAGGTCGCGCTACGGTTTCCACCGTCACCGCGCCGGACTTTGGCGAACGTTGCCCCAACGCCAACCGCCTGCTGGCAAACCTGACCTTCACCGCCGCCCAGGAAAGCCAGTTGATGGTACCGATCATGGAGCGTCAGTCGCCGCAGCATGTGGCCAAGCAATGGCTGCGTGACCACCCTGAGGATTTGCAGCGCTGGTTGGCCGGGGTTACGGCGTTTGATGGCAGCGATGGCATGGCAGCAGTGCAGGCCAGCCTCAAACCTTAAGCCGGCCACGGTAGATCAAACAACACAGCGCAGAGGTGGGAGCGGGCTTGCTCGCGAATACGGTGGGTCAACCAGCTGATCAGGCGGCTGATACACCGTATTCGCGAGCAAGCCCGCTCCCACCGGTTGATCGCCATTGTCAGAGACATTTACGTATGTCCGAATACCCTATTTCTTCGCCGATGCGCGCCTTCGTCGCCAAAACCGACGCCTTCACCCGTGACGACGCGTCGCTGGCAGGCTTACGCCACAACTACAACCGTATGTGCCAGGCCTTCACGCCACCGAAGCCTGAAGGGCTGCAAGTCTCGGACTTCGCACTGGGCGGCGTAGGCGTGCGCAGTTACTTACCCACGGCTCCGGCGCCGACGGAGGGCTGGCCCTGTCTCCTTTATATGCACGGCGGCGGTTGGGTGGTCGGCGGGCTGGATTCCCATGATTTCATTTGTTTCGAGTTGGCCAGTACGCTGCAGGTGCTGGTGCTCGCCATCGATTATCGCCTGGCACCCGAACACCCGTTCCCGGCGGCTTACGAGGATTGCCGCGCGGTGTGGCAAGCGATCCAGGCGGGCGAGGGGCCGCACGCCATCCACCTGCAACGGCTGGCGGTGATCGGTGACAGCGCGGGCGGCAATCTGGCTGCGGCGCTGTGTCTGGGCCTGCGCGATGACGGCCAGCCGCTGCCCCTGGCTCAAGTGCTGATTTATCCAGGGCTGGGCGGCGCGTCTGATTTGCCGTCGCGGCGTGACTGCTGGGATGCGCCGCTGCTCAGCACGGCCGACACCGACGGCTACCGGGCGCTCTACCTGCCGGGCGCCGGCCATCCATCGCCCTATGCCCTGCCACTGCTGGCCGAGGATTTCAGCGGTTTGCCCAAGGCATTGATCGCCGTGGCCCAGTTCGACCCGCTGCGTGATGACGGCATGCTCTACGCCGAACGCCTGCAAGCGGCGGGCGTGTCCGCGCTGATGTATCCGGGCAAGGGCCTGATCCACGGCTGTTTGCGCGCGCGCGGCCAAGTGGCGGAGGTGGATCAACTGTATGACTGTCTGCTGGATTACCTGAGGAGCGAAGGGCTGACACAGGTCTAAGCGCTCAAGGACATGCTCATTGCACAATTCGGGTTTATGATGCCAGACGGCAAAAAATAATAGACGTCCCCCCAGGGATGAACCCGACACCCTACGGAGCGCGCAATGCAGACTTGGTACCCGCAGATCAAACCCTACGCCCGGCACGATCTGGCAGTCGATGACACCCACACGCTGTACGTCGATGAAAGTGGCTCCCCCGAGGGCTTGCCCGTCGTCTTCATTCATGGCGGCCCGGGCTCCGGTTGCGACGCGCAGAGCCGCTGCTACTTTGATCCGAACCTTTACCGCATTGTGACCTTCGACCAGCGCGGTTGCGGGCGCTCCACCCCTCGCGCAAGCCTGGAAAACAACACCACCTGGGACTTGGTCGCCGACCTTGAGCGCATCCGCGAGCACCTGGGCATCGAAAAATGGGTGCTGTTCGGCGGCTCCTGGGGGTCGACCCTTTCCCTGGCCTACGCACAAACCCATCCTGAGCGTGTGCATGGCCTGATCCTGCGCGGCATCTTCCTGGCTCGCCCGCAAGACATTCACTGGTTCTACCAGGACGGCGCGAGCCGCATGTTCCCCGATTACTGGCAGGATTACCTTGCGCCGATCCCTGCGGATGAGCGCCACAACATGGTTGCGGCTTACCACAAGCGCCTGACCGGCAACGACCAGATCGCCCAGATGCACGCGGCCAAAGCCTGGTCCGGCTGGGAAGGTCGTATGTTGGGCCTGTGCCCGAGCCCGCAGCATGTCGAGCGTTTTTCCGAGCCGCAGCGCGCGCTGTCCATTGCGCGTATCGAGTGCCACTACTTCACCAACGACTCCTTCCTGGAGCCCAACCAGCTGATTCGCGACATGCACAAGATCGCCCATCTGCCTGGCGTAATCATTCATGGCCGCTACGATATGATCTGCCCGCTGGACAATGCCTGGGAGCTGCATCAGGCGTGGCCCAACAGTGAGCTGCAAGTGATCCGCGAAGCCGGCCATGCCGCGTCCGAACCGGGCATCACCGATGCGTTGGTGCGCGCGACCGGCGAGATGGCACGACGCCTGCTTGATCTGCCCCCTGAAGAAGCATGAAGGGCCTGTTGCAGCGGGTGCGTGGCGCCCGCGTCGAGGTTGCGGGCGAAGTCGTAGGGGCAATTGACCAGGGTTTGTTGGTGCTGGTAGCCGTCGAACCTTCAGATACGCCCGAGAGCGCCGACAAACTGTTGCACAAGCTGCTTAACTACCGGGTATTCAGTGACGACGAGGGCAAGATGAACCTGTCCTTGAAGGATATCGGTGGTGGTTTGTTGCTGGTGTCGCAGTTCACCCTGGCGGCGGACACCAAAAGCGGGCTGCGGCCGAGCTTCTCCACGGCGGCCCCTCCGGCACTCGGAGCAGCGCTTTTTGAGTACTTGTTGTTACAAGCGCAACAATTGCATGGCAAGGTGGCGTCAGGGCGTTTTGGCGCGGATATGCAGGTGCATTTGGTCAATGATGGCCCTGTGACCTTCCTCTTACAGACATGAATGTATTAAAAACGACTTTAATGCCTAAAAACGCAGGGTTTCGCTACAAATACTTCGTTGTCCCTGATGCGTTGTTTCGCGGGCTACTAGATAATCGCGCGCTACGGGGATCAGCGTTGTTTGGTCCATTTTTGACTTAGGTAGAGACTTGTCCGTCGACCATTGGGGAATCATTTTGACCCAGGGGAGTCGGAACAATGCTCGCCAACCTGGCATATAGATAGCTGGCCGTTGGTTTTTTGATCTGTTTTCGGCGAGGGTTGCTCGTGATTGTTAGTCCCTGTAATGCACCAAAATTGTCTGCCAAACGGTTACGAAACGCACTGGTAACGGGCTCTGCCCTGTTTTGCCTGTTCGGCGCGGGTCAACTGTGGGCATTCAGTCTGGATGATGTGTCGGCCAAGGCAAAAGAGCTGGCCGGGCAGAAATACGAAGCTCCGCGCAGCAATCTGCCTAACGAATTTCGCGAAATGAAATTCGCCGACTATCAGAAGATTCGTTTCCGTAACGAAAAAGCCGAATGGGCCGATCAGAACACGCCGTTCAAACTGTCCTTCTATCACCAGGGCATGCACTTCGACACGCCGGTGAAAATCAACGAAGTGACCGCCGACAGTGTTCATGAAATCAAGTACGACCCGACGCGTTTCGATTTCGGTGACGTGAAATATGATCCAAAGTCCACCGAACAACTGGGTTATGCCGGTTTCCGTGTGCTTTACCCGATCAACAAAGACGACAAGCAAGACGAAATCATGACCATGCTCGGCGCCAGCTACTTCCGCGTCGTCGGCAAAGGCCAGGCCTATGGCCTGTCCGCCCGTGGCATGGCGATCGACACTGCATTGCCGTCCGGCGAAGAGTTCCCGCGTTTCACCGAGTTCTGGATCGAGCGTCCAAAACCGGGCGAAAAACAGCTGGTGATCTTCGCCCTGCTGGATTCGCCACGCGCGACCGGCGCCTATCGCCTGACCCTGCGCCCTGGCACCGACACCATTGTCGACGTCAAGTCGCAGATGTTCCTGCGCGACAAGGTCACCAAGCTGGGCATTGCCCCGCTGACCAGCATGTACCTGTTCGGCGCGAACCAGCCGTCGAAAGTGCTCAATTACCGTCGTGAACTGCACGACTCCAGCGGTCTGTCGATCCATGCCGGCAATGGCGAGTGGATCTGGCGCCCACTGAACAACCCTAAACACCTGTCGGTCAGTAACTTCAGCGTCGAGAACCCGCGTGGTTTCGGCTTGCTGCAACGTGGCCGCGACTTCAGCCACTACGAAGACCTGGACGACAACTACGACAAGCGCCCAAGCGCCTGGATCGAGCCTGAAGGCGACTGGGGCAAGGGTTCCGTCGACCTGGTAGAGATTCCGACCGCCGACGAAACCAACGACAACATCGTTGCGTTCTGGAGCCCGGCCGAACTGCCGAAAGTCGGCGAGCCGCTGGACGTCAGCTACCGCCTGCACTGGACCATGGACGAAAAGGCCCTGCACCCGGCCGACAGCGCCTGGGTCAAGCAGACCCTGCGTTCCACCGGTGACGTGAAGCAATCCAACCTGATCCGTCAGCCTGACGGCAGCGTGGCCTACCTGGTGGACTTCGAGGGCCCGGCCCTGAAGAACCTGCCGGCGGACGCCCCGGTTCGCAGCCAGGTGAGTGTTGGCGACAACGCCGAAATCGTTGAAAACAGCGTGCGCTACAACGAGCACACCAAAGGCTGGCGCCTGACCCTGCGCATGAAGATCAAAGACGCAGGCAAGCCGACTGAAATGCGTGCGGCGTTGGTTGAGGACATCGTCAAACCTGAGCCTGAGAAGGTCTCGACCCAGGTGCTCAAAGCCGACAAGCTGTTGGCCAAGCAACACGAGAAACAGGCCAAGAAAGACGCGAAAGAAGCTAAAGACGCCAAAGACGCGAAAGACAAGGACGCCAAGCAGCCAGAAGCGGCCTCAGCCACTCCACTCTCTAACCCAGATCCGGCCAAGACAGAACATGTCCTGACCGAGACCTGGAGCTATCAGTTGCCTGCCGATGAGTAATTCTCAAGCCACGCCCGAGACGCTCTCCGAGTACCTGGCGCACCTCCCGATGACTGCAGAGCAGCGCGCCGAACTGGCGGGCTGCACTTCCTTCAGCGAGCTGCACCAACGTTTGTCGTCCGCAACCTTCGACGCACCAACCGACGCTGCCCAAGCGTCGGTTGGCCGTCGGCTGACCCTCAACACGGCTGAAGAGCTGCAAGATGCAGAAATGCTGGCACTCGATGCCAGTGGCCGTGTCTGCCTGAAGGCCACGCCGCCGATCCGTCGGACCAAAGTGGTGCCCGAGCCTTGGCGTACCAACATCCTGGTGCGCGGCTGGCGCCGGATGACCGGTCGCACCAACCCTCCGGCACCGCCGAAGGACGAGCGTGTATTGCCAGCGGCTCGCTGGCGTACCGTGGGTTCGATCCGTCGCTATATCCTGCTGGTGCTGATGCTCGGCCAGACCATCGTTGCCGGCTGGTACATGAAAGGCATCATGCCGTACCAGGGCTGGTCGCTGGTCGACTTCGACGAGATTCGCAATCAGACCCTGCTGCAAACCGCCACCCAGGTACTGCCTTACGCCCTGCAAACCAGCATCCTGATCATGTTCGGGATCTTGTTCTGCTGGGTTTCGGCCGGTTTCTGGACCGCGCTGATGGGCTTCCTCGAACTGCTCACCGGTCACGATAAATACCGGATCTCCGGTAAAAGTGCCGGCGACGAGCCGATTCCGAAAGATGCCCGCACCGCGTTGGTGATGCCGATCTGCAACGAAGACGTGCCCCGGGTATTTGCCGGTCTGCGTGCGACGTTTGAGTCGGTAGCCGCCACCGGTGACCTGGATCGCTTTGATTTCTTCGTCCTCAGCGACAGTAACGAAGCCGATATCTGCATCGCCGAACAACAAGCCTGGCTTGATGTGTGCCGCGAAGCCGGTGGTTTCGGCAAGATCTTCTATCGCCGTCGTCGCCGTCGCGTGAAGCGCAAGAGCGGCAACCTTGACGACTTCTGCCGTCGTTGGGGCGGTGAATACAAGTACATGGTGGTCCTCGACGCCGACAGCGTGATGAGCGGCGAATGCCTGACCAGCCTGGTGCGCCTGATGGAAGCCACGCCGGATGCCGGGATTATCCAGACCGCGCCACGGGCGTCGGGCATGGACACCCTGTATGCGCGCATGCAGCAGTTCGCTACCCGCGTCTATGGCCCGCTGTTTACGGCTGGCCTGCACTTCTGGCAGTTGGGTGAATCGCACTACTGGGGCCACAACGCCATCATCCGCATGAAGCCATTTATCGAGCACTGCGCCCTCGCGCCGTTGCCGGGTAAAGGGGCGTTTGCCGGTGCGATTCTGTCCCACGACTTCGTTGAAGCAGCGCTGATGCGCCGTGCCGGCTGGGGCGTGTGGATTGCCTACGACCTGCCGGGCAGCTATGAAGAGCTGCCGCCGAACCTGCTGGACGAACTCAAGCGTGACCGTCGCTGGTGCCACGGTAACCTGATGAACTTCCGCCTGTTCCTGGTAAAAGGCATGCACCCGGTACACCGTGCGGTGTTCCTGACCGGCGTGATGTCGTACCTGTCGGCACCGTTGTGGTTCTTCTTCCTGGTGCTGTCGACAGCGTTGCTGGCGGTGAACACCCTGATGGAACCCCAGTACTTCATGGCGCCACGCCAGTTGTACCCGCTGTGGCCGCAATGGCATCCGGACAAGGCGGTGGCGCTGTTCTCCACCACCATTGTGTTGCTGTTCCTGCCTAAATTGCTGAGCATCATCCTGATCTGGGCCAAGGGCGCGAAAGAGTTCGGCGGCAAGTTCAAGGTGACCTTGTCGATGCTGCTGGAGATGTTGTTCTCCATGCTGCTGGCCCCGGTGCGGATGATCTTCCACACCCGTTTCGTGCTCGCTGCGTTCCTCGGCTGGGCTGCGACCTGGAACTCGCCGCAGCGTGACGACGACTCCACGCCATGGAGCGAGGCGGTCAAGCGCCACGGTCCACAAACCCTGCTTGGCTTCCTGTGGGCGCTGCTGGTGGTGTGGTTGAACCCAAGCTTCCTGTGGTGGCTGATCCCGATCGTGGGTTCGCTGATGCTGTCGATTCCGGTGTCGGTGATCTCCAGCCGGGTCAAGCTGGGCCTCAAGTCCCGCGACGAGAGCCTGTTCCTGATCCCCGAGGAATACAATCCGCCGCAAGCCCTGCTGTCGACCGAGAAGTACACCCACGAAAACCGTTGGCACGCCCTCAATGACGGGTTTGTGCGTTCGGTGGTCGACCCGCAGCAAAACGCCCTGGCCTGCGCCCTGGCGACCTCGCGTCACCGTGAGGCGGAGCCGATCGAGCACCTGCGTCAGGAACGTGTTCGCCACGCGTTGAAAGTCGGCCCTGCCGGCCTCAACAATGGCGAGCGCCTGGCGTTGCTCAGTGACCCGGTGGCCCTGGCTCGTCTGCACCAGCAGGTGTGGAACGAAGGCCACGCCGAGTGGCTCGGCGCCTGGCGTGAATCGATCAAGGCTGATCCGCACGCGCCATTGCTGCCGCTGCAACCGCTGTCGTCCCAGGCCCAACTGGCCTGATTCAGACGCCCCCGAGGGTTCACCTCGGGGGCGTTCGAAGCGCTGGTCCTACAGCGTTTCACGCTTCTTCCTCTTAGCTCTAACCCCTTGTTATTTCGAAACAAAAGACCTTTGTTCGAGACGTATTGCCGTGCCTTTTGCTGGGGTAGGATCGCCCCCCATATTGACGAGGCCGCGGGGGGATTCATGATCAACAGGTATTATTCGGCATGGCTGATCGGCGTTGCCGCATTGGCGTGTGTCGGCTGGGTGAATGCTGGCGCCCTGGAGGATGCCGTTCGGCGTGGCGTGCTTAAAGTCGGCACCACGCCCACCTACGTGCCCTTTGAAATGACGGATAAACAGGGGCGTATCGTCGGCTTTGAAGTCGATTTGCTCCAGGCGATGAGCCAAGCCTTAGGGGTCGAGCTGGAGTTGGTGGCGGTGCCCTATACCGAGTTGCTGCCGGGCCTGATGGCGAAAAAGTTTGACCTGATTGGCAGCGGCATGACGGTGACGCAGGAGCGCAACCTTAAACTCAATTTCAGCGACTCCTTTATCGTGGTGGGCCAGACCGTACTGCTGCATCCGAGCCTTGCGGGCAAGGTTTCCAGCATAGAAGACCTGGACGAAGCGGGTTACCGGATCGCCGCCATTGAAGGCACTACGGGGGAAGCCGCGGCGCAACGTTTTCTGGGCGCCGCTCGCCTGCGCAGTTTCGCCACGCCGGAAGAAGGCGTGCGGGAGGTGGTGGAGGGCAGGGCCGATGCTTTCATTCATGACGCGCCCTACAACCTGATTGCGATGGCCAGGCCGGAAAACCACACACTCTTTGCACTTGAGCAGCCGTTTACCTTTGAGCCCCTGGCGTTCGGCCTGAAAAAAGGTGATTACGACAGCCTGAACTGGATCAACCATTTCCTCAATCAAATAGCGCAGGACGGCACCTACGATCAGTTGCATGACAAGTGGTTCAAGGACACCACCTGGGTGGGGGAGATGGACTGATCGTCATAACTGTTTACACATCAATCAGTTGCCTGCGCACGTGTCTACGCCCGTGCTTCTCTGCACCGTTGTAGGGCTTTTCCGACATACGCCGATAACATTTACCTGTGAAACCTTTGTGACGGGCAGCGAGTGGGTTAGGATCGCACCCCGAAATGGTGCAGCCCTTTTGCGCGCCGACCTTACAAGCAATGGTTCAGGGGACGTGATGATGAAAAAGTATCTTTCGAGGCTGATGCTCGGCGTCACCGCGCTGGTCGCCGTCACTGCAGCGCATGCTGGCGCCATCGACGATGCGGTCAAGCGCGGCACGCTGAAAGTCGGCATGGACCCGACCTACATGCCGTTCGAAATGACCGACAAGCGCGGTGAAATCATCGGTTTCGAAGTCGACATCCTCAAGGCCATGGCCAAGTCCATGGGCGTCAAACTGGAGCTGGTCTCCACCGGTTATGACGGCATCATCCCCGCGTTCCTGACCGGCAAGTTCGACATGATCGGCAGCGGCATGACCCTGACCCAGGAGCGCAACCTGCGCCTGAACTTCAGCGAACCCTTCATCGTGGTCGGCCAGACGTTGCTGATTCGCAAAGACCTGGAAGGCACCATCAAGTCCTACAAAGACCTGAACGACGAGAAATATCGCCTGACCTCCAAGCTCGGCACCACCGGTGAGATGATCGCCAAAAAGATGATCTCCAAAGCCAAGTACCACGGCTATGACAATGAGCAGGAAGGCGTGCTGGACGTGGTCAACGGCAAGGCCGATGCCTTTGTGTATGACGCTCCGTACAACGTGGTTGCCGAGAAAAAAGTCGGCAACGGCAAGCTGGTGTTCCTGGACGAGCCCTTCACCTTTGAGCCGTTGGCGTTCGGCCTGAAAAAAGGCGATTACGACAGCCTCAACTACATCAACAATTTCCTGCATCAGATCCGTAACGACGGCACCTACGATCGCCTCCATGACAAGTGGTTCAAGAGTGCCGAGTGGCTCAAGGACATGGAATAAGCCAGGCTGAATACCGAGTCGCGCCTTTCGCGAGCAAGCCCGCTCCCACACTTGACCGCATTCTCATGTTGGAACTCGGTCAAGTGTGGGAGCGGGCTTGCTCGCGAAAGCGGCCTGACAGGCGACATCAATCCCGGAAGCTGAAATGAAACAGAAAAAAGCCCAATGGCCCTGGCACCTGCTGACTGTGGCCGTGCTGGTTGGCCTGGCTGGCGCGTTGTACTACGCCACCTCGCTGATGTCCTACGAGTGGCGCTGGAACCGTGTGCCGCAGTACTTCGCCTATCAGGCGGAAACCTCGCAACGTGCCGCCGACATCTCCACCGTCATTGAACTGGTGCGCAACGGCGACGTAGCCCACGTGACGCTGCGCAATGACGCCGGTGCCGAACAAACGCTGACGGTTGCCGACAATAGCCTGCAAGTGGCGCGCGGTGACGACGTGGCTGAAGGCGATGTGATCGGCGTAACCCGGCATTGGGCGCTGGGCCCGCTGATGTGGGGCTTGTGGACCACCTTGTGGCTGTCGGTCATCTCCGGAATTCTGGGGCTGGTGATTGGCCTGGCGACCGGGTTGTGCCGTCTGTCCAGCAACCCGACCCTGCGCGATCTGTCGACGATCTACGTCGAACTGGTGCGCGGTACGCCGCTATTGGTGCAGATTTTTATTTTCTATTTCTTCATCGGAACGGTGCTTAACCTGTCCCGGGAATTCGCCGGGATCGCCGCGTTGTCGCTGTTCACCGGCGCGTATGTGGCGGAAATCGTCCGCGCCGGCGTGCAGTCCATCACCCGTGGCCAGAATGAAGCCGCACGGTCCCTGGGTTTGAGTGCCAGCCAGTCGATGCGTCACGTGGTGTTGCCGCAAGCGTTCAAGCGCGTGTTGCCGCCGCTGGCCGGGCAATTTATCAGCCTGGTGAAGGACACGTCGCTGGTGTCGGTGATCGCGATTACCGAGCTGCTCAAAAGCGGCCGTGAAGTCATCACCACCTCGTTCTCGCCGTTTGAAATCCTGTTCTGTGTGGCAGGACTGTACCTGTTGATCAACCTGCCGCTGTCGAAAATGGCCAGCCGGCTTGAGCGGAGGCTCGCGCAAAGTGATTGAAGTCCGCGATCTGGTAAAAGTCTTCGACACCCGTGGCCACGTGGTGCGCGCGGTGGACCACGTCACCACCCAAGTCGCCAAGGGCGAAGTGCTGGTGGTGATCGGCCCTTCGGGGTCGGGAAAATCCACCTTTCTGCGCTGCCTTAACGGGTTGGAGGCGTTTGACGCAGGCTCGGTGAGCATCGACGGCCTGCAACTGGCCGACCCGAAAACGGATGTGAACGCCTATCGCCGCGAAGTCGGCATGGTGTTCCAGCACTTCAACCTGTTCCCCCACATGACCGTGCTGGAAAACCTCTGCCTGGCGCAAAAAGTCGTGCGCAAGCGCGGCAAAAAAGAGCGCGAAGCCAAGGCGCTGGCACTGCTGGAAAAAGTCGGCATTGCGCAAAAGGCCAACGAATTCCCCTCGCGTTTGTCCGGTGGTCAGCAACAGCGGGTGGCGATCGCCCGTGCGTTGGCCATGGAACCCAAGGTGATGCTGTTTGATGAGCCCACCTCGGCGCTGGACCCGGAAATGGTCGGCGAAGTGCTGGACGTGATGAAGACCCTGGCTCTGGAAGGCATGACCATGGTCTGCGTCACCCACGAGATGGGCTTTGCCCGCGAAGTGGCGGACCGGGTGTTGTTCTTCGACCATGGCAAGTTGCTGGAAGACGCCTCACCGGCGCAGTTCTTCGAGGCGCCGAAAGACCCGCGGGCCCAGGCCTTTCTGCGCCAGGTGCTGTAACGGTTTCACACCCTGAACTTGCCCACCCAACCCTGCAAGTCCGAGCCCAGGCGCGCCAGTTCGACACTGGCCGCTGCGGTCTCCTGACTGGCGGTCGAGGTCTGTTCCGACACATCCTTGACCTTCAGCACGCTGCGATTGATCTCTTCGGCCACTGCGGTTTGCTCCTCGGCAGCGGCGGCAATCTGAGGGTTCATCTCCTGGATCACCGAGACCGTGCGAGTGATATTGGCCAGGGCGTCCCCCGCGCGGCGGGTCAGTTGCACACTGTTATCGGTGAGGCTGAGACTGTTGTCCATGATGTCGGCGACCTGCTGTGTACCGCGTTGCAGGCTGCCGATCAGTTCTTCAATTTCCTCCGCCGACTGCTGGGTGCGTTGCGCCAGGCTGCGTACCTCATCGGCAACGACCGCAAAACATCTGCCGGCTTCACCGGCGCGAGCGGCTTCGATGGCAGCGTTGAGGGCCAGCAGGTTGGTTTGCTCCGAGACCGACTTGATCACCTCCAGCACACTGCCGATCTTCTGGCTTTCCTGCCGCAGCCCTTGCATGGCCTGGCTTGAGTGAGCCATCTCTTGGGCCAGGTGTTCGATATGAGTAATCGCCTCGGCCACCACCTGGTCGCCCGCGCTTGCCTGTTGATCGGCTTCAGTGGCAGCGTTCGAGGCTTGCTCGGCGTGGCGTGCAACTTCCTGGGAGGTGGCGAGCATTTCACTCATGGCCGTGGCCACTTGTTCGGTTTCCTGTTTCTGCTCCTCGACGCCAGCGCGCGAATGTTCGGTCACGCTGGACAACTGCTCGGCAGCGCTGGCGATCTGTCGCGCACTGTCGCCGATGCCCCCGATCAAGCCGCGCAGGTTGAGCGTCATTTGCCCGATGCTGCGTTGCAGCTGCCCCAATTCATCGCGGCGAGTGGTGGTGATGTCCTGGCTCAGATCGCCCTCGGCGACTCGATTGGCAGCCAACAGCGCATGGTGCAGCGGTTTGACGATCTGCATGGCGATCAGCCACGCGGCCAGTGCGCCCACTAACAGTGCCGCTGCGGTGACATTGAGCAGCAAGGTGCGAGCGATGCCCGCTTCTTTATCACGTTTGGCGGTTTGGTCCTGGCTCAACAGGTCGCTTTCCGTGAGCAACTGATCCAGCCATTGCTCAAGCTGGTTCTGGGTGGTCTCGGTGGTGAGCTGGGCGTCCTTGAGCCGCGCCAATTGCGTGCGATAGTCGAGCAACGCGCTCTTAAGCGCGACGTTGTTAACGGGCAGTGTCATCACGGTGGCCTCTGCGCGGTCGAGTGCCTGGATCGATTCATCGACGCCTTTGGCGTAACTGTCCAACGAAGCCGCAGCCCAGGCGGGGTTGCGCGCGCGGTCTTCGGCTTGCTCCATGGCTTGCCGCAGTTGCTCTACGGCATCGAGGGCTCTTTCGTCGTCCTGATTGGGCAGGTCACTGGACAACTGCGCCAGCACGTCGCTGGCCTGTACCGCGCCAAGCTTGAGCTGTTCCTGCGCGGTTTCGCGCTGTTTGATCAAATTTTCCAGGCCACCCAAGGCGGTTTTGAAGCCGGTCGCAAAGCGGCGGCTTTGTTGCAACTGCTGTTGATTGATCGGGTCGGAAAAACGCGGCGAAAGCGTCACCAACAGGCCGTCGATTTTTTCGATATGCAAACCAATTTTGACCAGGCTCGCCGGGTCGCTGAGGGTTCGGTAAACGATACGATCGGCGCGCAGCTCTTCGCCGACGACCGCCAGTTGCGAGAGGATGGTCAGCTTCTGAGAGCGTGCGAGCGAGGCGTCCAACGCTTGCCAGCCCGTGGACGCGATGACCAGGCTAAGACAGAGCACCAGGCCAAAGCCCAGGGCAAGTTTGAGGGTGATGCCGAGATTGCCTAACAGGCGGGTCAGTGGACGAATCATGGTAAACCTCCAACGAATCAAAAGGAGCGTTTCGACGGTCCGGCTGACAGCGGCCAGGGAAGTTGAAACGCTCCTTTTATTCGGCGCTAGGTGTGTAATCCACGACCTGAAAAGCGCGTAGGAAATTTCACAAGCTGTGAGGGCGACGGCCATGATGGCCGTCGCGACGGGATCAAACCTTGAAGCGGCCGACCAGGGTTTGCAGATAAATCCCCAGGCGCGCCAGTTCCGCACTGGATGCAGCGGTTTCTTCACTGGCCGAAGAGGTCTGTTCAGAGACATCACGCACATTCAGTACGCTGCGGTTGATCTCTTCGGCCACGGCACTTTGTTGCTCGGCGGCGGTAGCAATCTGCGAGTTCATCGCCTGAATGGTCGAAACCGTGCGCGTGATATTGCCCAGTGCGTTACCGGCACGCCGGGTCAGCTCGACGCTGCTGTCGGTGAGGCCACGGCTGTTGTCCATGATGGCCGCGACCTGCTGGGTGCCGCTTTGCAGGCCGACGATCAGTTCTTCGATCTCTTCGGTGGACTTCTGGGTGCGCTGGGCCAGGCTGCGTACCTCATCGGCCACCACGGCAAAGCCACGTCCGGCTTCACCGGCACGCGCCGCTTCAATGGCGGCGTTGAGTGCCAGCAAGTTGGTTTGCTGGGCCACCGATTTGATCACGTCGAGCACGCTGCCGATCTTGTCGCTTTCGCGTTTCAGATGGCCCATGGCCTCGGTGGAATTGCCGACCTCGGTGGCCAGGCGCTCGATCTGGGCGATGGCTTCGCCGACCACCTTGTCACCCTCGCGCGCTTGCTGATCCGCCGCGACAGCCGCCTCCGAGGCTTCCTCGGCGTTGCGTGCCACTTCTTGCACAGTGGCGGCCATTTCATTCATGGCGGTGGCCACCTGGTCGGTCTCGATCTTCTGGCTGTTGACCCCGGCGCTGGTCTGCTCGGTCACGGCGGACAGTTGTTCGGCGGCGCTGGCGATCTGGGTGACGCCTTCACTGATGCCTCCAATCAGCGTGCGCAGCCCGAGGCTCATGCTTTGCATGGCGCGTTGCAGTTGGCCCAGTTCGTCCTGGCGCGTGGAGTTCAGGTTGTGGCTCAGGTCGCCGGAGGCGACGCGCTCAGCGACATTGAGGGTCTGGTTCAGCGGAATAACGATCTGACGGGTGATGGCCCAGGCGGCGACGATGCCGAAGATCAGCGCCAGCACGGTGGCCAGCAGCAACAGTTGCTTGGCGTGTGCGGCATCGGCATCGCGCACGGCAGTTTGGGACGTGGTGAGTTTCTCACTGTGGCCCAGCAGGATATCGCCTTGGGCGATCATTATTTTCAGGGCCGCAGCGCTGGCGACCTGGGAGTCGCGGTATTGGCTGACGGCGCCGCGGTAGGCCTGCAGGGAGGTGCTGGCCTCTTGCAGGTTGGCCTGATACTGGGCCGGCAATTGGCCCTGGAGTTCGGTAATTTTCTTCAGGGCATTGTCGATAGCGTCCAGGGCCGGCTGTTCGGCCTCCGTCTTGCCGCTGTAGGTGTAGCCGCGAACCTGGAAGCGTGATTGCTGGATCAGCTTGCTCAGATCGACCACGCTGTTGAACTGCGTGATGCTATCGCCTTGCAGCAAGGCGGCTTCGATCTCCTTGATCTTGGCCACGGCGTTGTCGGCGGTGTCGCCGAGCTTGCTGCGGGCGCCTTCGCGCTTCAGACCCGCCTGCACCATGGTGGCGAAGGCCTTTTTGTATTGGTTCAAGGCCTCCAGTTGCTGTTCTACCAGGGCCTTGTCATCGGGTTGCTCGATCAGGGTTTGGGCCGTTTTCAGGCCGTTGTCCAGCTGCGTGAGCAGGCCGGTGACCGCGTCCGTGCCCTGTTCGCCGCGACGCATGTCAAAGTCCAGACGCGCCAGGCGCAGGTCTTTGGTCAGGCCGTTGAGGCTGGAGATGAAGCCCAGTTTGTCGCCGCGATTGATCACATCGCCCAGGCCGGTCCAACCCGTGAAGGTGATCAACAGCGTCAGGACCAGCACCAGGCCAAAGCCAATGCTCAGCTTGCGATTGACGCTCACATTCCCGAGTTTTTCGGCTAACCAACGATACATACGGCGAACTCCCTTTGAACAAGGCTTGGACTTATTCAGAGGCTATCGGCCGTGTAGGAAGATTCTGTAGCGACGCCAATCCACTGTGGGAGCGGGCTTGCTCGCGATAGCGGTGTACCAGTGGCAGATAGTCTGACTGATCCACCGTTATCACGGGCAAGCCCGCGCCCACAGGGTTTGGCGTTGTTAGAAGAGGCGGGCGAGCAGGGCGGTGACGGCGGTTTCTACGCGCAGGATTCGTGCGCCAAGTTGCACCGGTTGCAAGCCGGCCTTGGCCAGCAGGTCCACCTCGTAAGGAATCCAGCCACCCTCCGGGCCGATAGCCAGGGTCACAGGCTCATCCAGGCCACGGGGGCAGGCCGGGTAATCACCGGGATGGCCGATCAGGCCCAGGGTGCCGTCGGTCATGGCGGGCAGGCGATCTTCGACAAACGGTTTGAAGCGTTTTTCGATAATGATGTCGGGCAGGACGGTGTCCCGTGCCTGTTCCAGGCCAAGGATCAGTTGCTCGCGAATCGCCTCGGGCTCCAGAAACGGAGTTTGCCAGAAGCTCTTTTCAACCCGGTAACTGTTGACCAACACCACCTTCGGCACGCCCATCGCGGCCACGGTTTGCAGCACCCGGCGCAGCATCTTGGGGCGTGGCAGGGCGAGCAGCAGGGTCAGCGGCAGCTTGGCCGGCGGCGGTTGTTCAAAGCTGACTTGCAGCTCGGCTTCGCTGGCTTCCAGGCGCAGCAGTTGCGCATTGCCCATCAGCCCGCCGATACGCCCGACGCGCAGGTTGTCACCCACCGCAGCGCGGTGGACTTCCTGCATGTGCACCAGGCGCCGATCACGCAATATGACCCGGTCGGCCGCGATAAAGTCGGCCTCTTCAAGTAGCAGCAGGTTCACGGCTGCGTCGCTGGCGGCTGGTCGTCGTCGACGGGTTGGTCATCCGGGTGGTCGCCACGCTTGCTGATCAGGCTGCCAAACAGGATGCCGATCTCGAACAGCATCCACATCGGCACGGCCAGCAGGGTCTGCGAGAAGATGTCCGGCGGCGTAAGGATCATGCCGACCACGAAGCAGCCGATGATGACGTACGGGCGGATTTTCTTCAGGTATTTGACGTCGACCACACCGATCCACACCAGCAGCACCACGGCCACCGGGATTTCGAAGGCCACGCCGAAGGCGAAGAACAGCGTCATCACGAAGTCGAGGTAGCTGGTGATGTCGGTCATCATCTCCACGCCGGCCGGGGTGGCGGCGGCGAAGAATTTGAAGATCAGCGGAAACACCAGGAAATAGGCGAAGGCCATGCCGGTGTAGAACAGCAGGATGCTCGACACCAGCAGCGGCACCGCGATGCGCTTCTCATGCTTGTACAGGCCCGGTGCGATAAAGCCCCAGATCTGATGCAGGATCACCGGAATCGCCAGGAACAGCGAGACCATCATGGTCAGCTTCAACGGCGTCAGGAACGGCGACGACACGTCGGTGGCGATCATCGTCGCGCCGGCCGGCAGGTACTGGCGCAGCGGCGTGGAGACGAAGGTATAGATTTGCTGGGTAAAGGCGAACAGCCCGGCAAAGATGATGAAGATGGCCGCTACGCAACGCAGCAGGCGGGTACGCAGCTCGGTGAGGTGCGAAACCAGCGGCATGTGATGGTCGTCTTCCGGTTTATCAGCGCTCATGGGGCTCGCGGCGGCAATGTAGGGTCATGGGGAGCGGGCGACGCAACGGGCGTCGGCGCTGGCTCGGTCGGGGTGTGAGCGGGCGGCGTGGGGGTGTGTTCCACCACCGGCGCAACGTCGGCCACGGGCGGTGGCGCGATGCTGTGCTCGGCCGGTTTGGTCGGCTCTTGCACCGGCGACAGAATCTTCCGCGCTTCCTGCTCCAACGACAGAATATGTTCGTTGTGCAATTGGCGGCGGATTTCGTCGGCGCCGATTTCCCGTTCAACTTCCTGTTTGATGGCGTTGAAACTGCGTTTCAGGCGCCCGATCCAAAGGCCGGCCGTGCGTGCGGCACCGGGCAGGCGTTCCGGCCCCAGTACCAGCAGGGCCACGAGGCCGACGAGGAGCAGTTCAGAGAAGCTGATACCAAACATTAGTCAGTGCTCACGAGTCTTTGCGGGTCGGCTCTTCGACTTTTTCGGCTTGCACGTCGAAAGTCCGACGCTCGGTGATCGGCTGGGTCGCCTGCGGGTGCACAGGCTGGGCCGGAGGTACCGGGTTGACGACCGGGTCAGCGGGCTTTTCATCATCGTTCATGGCTTTACGAAAGCCCTTGATCGACTCGCCCACGTCGGTGCCCAGGTTCTTGAGTTTCTTGGTGCCGAACACCAGAACGACCACCACGAGAATGACGATCCAGTGTTTCCAGTCAAAAATGCCCATGCTGCAATTCCTCTGTAAAAGTTATTCAGGCGGACGGGCGCGAGGCCTTTTCGACGTGCCCGGACAAGCCGAAGCGACGGTCCAGTTCATCCAGCACGGCCTGTGGATGCTGCCCCAGTTGGGCGAGCATGACCAGGCTGTGAAACCATAAGTCAGCGGTTTCGTAGATCACATCGCTGCAATCACCGCTGATCTGTGCGTCTTTGGCGGCGATGATTGTCTCGATGGATTCTTCGCCGAGTTTTTCCAGAATCTTGTTCAGGCCCTTGTGGTACAGACTGGCGACATAGGAGCTGTCGGCGTCCGCGCCTTTACGGTCTTCCAGCACTTGGGCCACACGGTTCAGGGTATCGCTCATGTTCAATGTCCTGCCGAGTAAATGGCGTGCGGGTCTTTAAGCACCGGTTCCACAACCTTCCATTCGCCATTCTCGAACACGCGATAGAAGCAGCTGTGACGGCCGGTGTGGCAGGCGATGTCGCCGATTTGCTCGACCTTGAGGATCACCACGTCGGCGTCGCAGTCGATGCGCATCTCGTGCAGGGTTTGCACGTGCCCGGACTCTTCGCCCTTGCGCCACAGTTTGCCACGCGAACGTGACCAGTAAATGGCGCGCTGCTCAGTGGCGGTGAGGCTCAGGGCCTCACGGTTCATCCAGGCCATCATCAATACGCGCCCGGTCTTGTAGTCCTGGGCAATGGCCGGCACCAGGCCGTCACTGTCCCACTTGATCTCGTCCAGCCAGTCTTTCATGTTCGGCTCCGGCAATTTGCGACAGTGTATAACCGGATGGGTTATCGACGCACGATCAGATAAACACCCACGGCGACCATGATGCCCGCCGGCCAATGCCCCAATTGGTTCAGCGGCCCGCCAATGGCCAGCATCACGCCGCCGACCAGGTGCGCAGCACCCAGCAGGCGCAGGAACCAGTCGTCCTTGCGCGTTTGCCAGGGCGGCGCAGGGTCTTTGGCGTGGGGCTGTGACATGCGCTCCAGCAGGTCGCGGGTCATGTTGGCCAGGTGCGGCAGTTGCTCCACTTGGCTTTGCAGGTTGCCCAGCAGGGTTTTCGGGCTGACGCGCTCGCGCATCCAACGTTCGAGGAACGGCTGCGCGGTATTCCACAGGTCGAGGTCCGGGTACAACTGACGGCCCAGGCCTTCGATGTTGAGCAGGGTCTTTTGCAGCAATACCAGCTGCGGCTGCACTTCCATATTGAAGCGGCGCGCGGTCTGGAACAGGCGCATCAGCACCTGGCCGAATGAAATATCTTTTAACGGTTTTTCAAAGATGGGTTCGCACACCGTACGGATCGCCGCTTCGAATTCGTTGAGCTTGGTTTCCGCCGGCACCCAGCCCGAATCAATGTGCAACTGCGCCACGCGGCGATAGTCACGCTTGAAGAAGGCGAACAGGTTACGCGCCAGGTAATCCTGGTCTTCCGGGGTCAGGCTGCCGACGATGCCGCAGTCGATCGCAATGTACTGCGGGCTCCACGGGTTCACGGTGCTGACAAAGATGTTGCCGGGGTGCATGTCGGCGTGGAAGAAACTGTCGCGGAACACCTGGGTGAAGAAAATCTCCACCCCGCGTTCGGCGAGCATCTTCATGTCGGTGCGCTGGTCGGCCAGGGTGGCGAGGTCGGTGACCTGCACGCCGTAGATGCGCTCCATCACCAGCACTTTCGGGCGGCACCAGTCCCAATACACCTGGGGCACGTACAGCAGGGGCGAGCCTTCGAAGTTGCGCTTGAGCTGGCTGGCGTTGGCGGCTTCGCGCAGCAGGTCGAGTTCGTCGTAGATGGTTTTTTCGTAGTCGGCGACCACGTCCACCGGGTGCAGCAGGCGCGCATCGGCAGAGAAACGTTCGGCGGCGCGGGCGAGGATGAACAGCCACGCCAGGTCCTGGCCGATGATCGGCTTGAGGCCCGGGCGAATCACCTTCACCACCACTTCTTCGCCGGTCTTGAGCTGCGCGGCGTGCACTTGTGCGACCGAGGCCGAGGCCAGTGGGTCGATGTCGAAGCGGCTGAACACTTCGCTGATCTTCTTGCCCAACTGCTCTTCGATCAGCTTCATCGATTGCTGGGAGTCGAAGGGCGGTACGCGGTCCTGCAACAGCATCAGTTCGTCGGCAATATCTTCCGGCAGCAGGTCGCGCCGCGTGGAGAGGATCTGCCCGAATTTGATAAAGATCGGCCCCAGGTCCTGCAACGCCAGGCGCAGGCGCGCGCCACGGCTCAGCTCCAGCGGCTTGCGCGGGAACCAGCGCCACGGCAGTACATAACGCACCGCCAGCAGAAACCACGGCAAGGGCAGGGCGAACAGCAGGTCATCGAGGCGGTAGCGGATTACGACGCGCTGGATACGAAACAAACGGCGGACGGCGAGCAGCTTCATGCGTTATCGCTTGGATCAAGGGACCGGCTCAGGCGCTCGAAGCGCGCCTCAAGGCGTTCCAGGTCGATTTTGGCCTTGTCGAGTTCGCGAAAGCGCGCTTGCGCTTCCCGTTGCCCAACCAGGGTGCGCGATTCTTCGCTCAGGTATTCGGCGAGGTTCTGGTTGAGGCTGGCGAACCCCTGCTGGTACCAGCGCGAGCGGCTGCGCAGGTGCCCGCTGATCAGCTGGGTGGCGACGGGGCCGATCCAGCGCGACAGCTCGTATTCCCAATCCAGTTCCAGGTCCTGCAGCACGGCGGCCAGGTCCATCAGCACCGCGCTGTCGCCTTCCAGCTCCACTTCTGGGCTGTGCAGGATGGCGGTTTTATGGCGACTCAGCGCCAGGTGCAACAGGCTCGACGCCGGCGCACGCAGGGTGCAATCGGCCTCGGCGGCCCAGGCGCTTGCGAGCAGCAGGCCTTCATCGCTGGGCAGGATAAACAGCTGCAAGGCGGGGCTGCGGCAATCGACGGCAATGATTTTGCCGTTCAAGTGCGCGAGCCGCGCCAGGGCGGTGCTGTCCAGGCGCAGCACACGGTTGAGGCCGTGTTCAACGCTGGCGAGAAGACCGGCGAACAGCATCAGGGCTTGATACCGCGATGCAGGGCGACGATACCCGAGGTCATGTTGTGGTAAGTCACGCGGTCGAAACCGGCTTCTACCATCATCGACTTGAGGGTTTCCTGGTCGGGGTGCATGCGGATCGATTCAGCCAGGTAGCGGTAGCTTTCGGCGTCGTTGGTGATCAGCTTGCCCATCAGCGGCATGAAGGCGAACGAGTAGGTGTCGTAGACCTTGGACATCAGCGCGTTGGTCGGCTTGGAGAACTCCAGTACCAGCAGGCGGCCGCCCGGCTTGAGTACGCGCAGCATCGAGCGGATCGCGTCCTCTTTATGGGTCACGTTGCGCAGGCCGAAGGCGATGGTCACGCAGTCGAAATGGTTGTCCGGGAACGGCAGCTTTTCCGCATCGGCCTGGACGAACTCGATATTGCCGGCCACACCTTTATCCAGCAGGCGATCGCGGCCGACCTTGAGCATCGAGCCATTGATGTCCGCCAGCACGACCTGGCCGGTAGGGCCGACGAGCTTGGAGAATTTGGCCGCCAGATCGCCCGTACCGCCGGCGATATCCAGCACGCGGTTGCCGGTGCGTACGCCCGACAACTCAATGGTGAAGCGCTTCCACAGGCGGTGCATGCCGCCCGACAGCACGTCGTTCATCAGGTCGTACTTGGCGGCTACGGAGTGGAACACCTCAGCGACTTTTTCCGCTTTCTGGCTTTCCGGGACGTTCTTGAAACCGAAGTGAGTGGTGGGTTCGGCATCGCTGCCTTTGCGCTGATCAGTCATATCGCTGTCACCAAAAGAGAATGCGGGACATGATAATCCCCAAGGCCTGCTTTGTCTTGGCAAGGCTGAAGGTAAGATAGACGGTCACCGAGACCTTTTGCCGCATGGCAGGTGTTCCAGTCGCTATAAAGAGGAGTCATAGCAATGGCCCGTATTACCGTTGAACGTGCACACACCCTGGGTAAGGACGGCGCGCGCGCGAAGGCCGAGAAGTTGGCGAACAAACTCAAGGAGCAATATGGCCTGGAGCCATCGTGGTCCGGCGATACCTTGAACCTCAAGCGTTCGGGGGTTAAAGGCACTGTGTTGGTTGCGGATGATTCGTTGCGTATTGATGTGGAACTGGGACTGTTGATGTCGGCCATGAGTGGCACTATCAAGTCTGAAATCGAGAAGGCCCTGGATAAGGCATTGGCCTGATCGCTGTGTTCTTAGGGTGCCGATTCTAATTTTTCACCCTACTTTGTGCCCAAGCCCTCAACTCCTGCGGGCCGTTCCTCGACCCTAATCTGCGTGAGGTGCACCATGGCCAAAGTTATTTTGAAGAAAAAAATCGACGTTCAGTCTACCGCTCTGAGTGACGTTAAAAGCTATGCCCGCAAGATCTGGCTGGCGGGCCTTGGTGCCTATGCCAAGGTCGGCAGCGAGGGTGCCGAGTACTTCAAAGAGCTGGTTAAGTCTGGTCAACATGTTGAAAGTAAAGGCAAAAAAGTTGTGGTTGAACAACTTGATGCCGCCAACAGTCAGATTGACCAAGTAAAGAGTAATGTCTCAAGCGTCAAAGGCCTGGTTGAAGTTCAACTGGATAAAGTTGAAAAAGCTTTTGACACGCGTGTTGCAAGTGCCTTGAATCGAATCGGCATTGCGTCTAAACATGACGTTGAGACACTCTCTGCTAAGCTCGAAGAGCTGACGGCATTGCTAGAACGTGTCGCGCGTAAACACTAAGGAGACATCGGGATGGCTGTTAAAAAGACTACTCAGAAAGAAGGCAGCTCGTGGATCGGGGAAGTTGAAAAATATTCCCGTAAAATCTGGCTTGCTGGTTTAGGCGTGTACTCGAAGGTTAGCAGTGACGGCGGCAAATACTTCGAGACGTTGGTCAAGGACGGCGAGAAGGCCGAGAAGTTGACCAAGAGCACAGTCGGTAAAAAAGTAGAGGCGGCAAAAGCGAGCGCCGGCTCTGCCAAATCGAGCATTTCGGATACCTGGGGCAAGTTGGAAGAGACTTTCGACAAGCGTCTCAACAGTGCTATTTCGCGATTGGGCGTGCCCAGCAAAGCGGAACTGAAGACGCTGCACAGCAAGGTCGATACCCTGACCAAGCAAATCGAAAAACTCACCGGTGCCAAAGTGGCCCCGGCTAAAACGGCAGCCGCTAAACCTGCTGCCAAGCCTGCCGCGAAAACCGCCGCTGCCAAACCCGCTGCGAAAACCGCGGCCAAGCCACTGGTTAAAGCGCCAGCCAAGCTGGCGGCCAAACCTGCGGCTAAAGCGGCTGCCAAGCCTGCGGCAAAAACCGCTGCTGCCAAACCGGCCGCCAAGCCAGTGGCTGCGAAAACCGCTGCCAAGCCAGCGGCTAAACCTGCAGCCAAGGCAGTCGCCAAACCGGCCGCGAAGCCAGCCGCTAAAACTGCAGCGGCAAAACCCGCTGCTGCAGCAAAAACCGCAACAGCAAAACCTGTGGCTGCCAAGCCAGCGGCAAAACCAGCCGCCGCCAAGAAGCCCGCGGTCGCGAAAAAGCCCGCAGCGCCAAAGCCTGCCGTCGCGGCCAAGCCCGCAACCCCAGCGCCAACCGCGTCGACAGCCAACTCGGTGTCCGCGCCGACGCACGCTGCTACTGCCCCGACTGTCACGCCGGCAACGCCGACGTCATCCAGTCAGTCCTGATTTTTTCAGGGCACAACAAACGCCCGGCCTGTGAAGGTCGGGCGTTTTTTTGCGACTTTATGAACACCTCAAATCCAATGTGGGAGCGGGCTTGCCCGCGATGGCGCAGTGTCAGTCACATTGAAATTGGCTGATCCACCGCTATCGCGGGCAAGCCCGCTCCGACATGTTCAATCCAGATCATCCAGGTATTTCAGGGCGAACCGCTCGGTCGCCTGTCGCGCCGGCAACAGCAGATGCGGCGCCACCAGCATCATGATCTGGTACACCACCACCCGCACTTCGCCTTCACGGTCGAGAATTCGCTGGTAATCCAGGGAAAACAGCAAGGTCAGGGTGATTTGCTCCACCAGTTGCCCCAATGCTTGGGTGTCACTGACCAACTGCCCGGCTGCCTTCAACCGCGCAAGCAACGAAGCCAGTGTTCGCTTGAGCGCCGTGAGCAAGTGACGAATGCCCTTGGCCAGCTTCGGCAGCCGCCCTGCAAGGTTCGACAGGTCCTGAAACAGAAACCGGTAATGGGCCATGCGCTCGACGATCAGGTGCAGGAATAACCAATAATCCTCGGCCTTCAACTGCGCATCCGGCGGTGGGTCGAGCAGCGGTGCCAGCTCGTTCTGAAAGCGCTCGAACAGCCCGAGCACCAACGGTTCCTTGCCATGGAAGTGGTAGTAGAGGTTGCCGGGGCTGATCCCCATTTCATTGGCCACCTCCATGGTCGACACGTTCGGTTCGCCCTTGTGGTTGAACAACTGCAGGGCACATTCAAGGATACGGTCGCGGGTCTTCATCCAGTCTTCTTAATGTGATCGTTGAGCTCAGCGCACTCGCACATAGGTGCCCGGCGCCGCTTCCATCGGTGGGTAATTCTGGTTGCCCAGGGCGGTCAGGGTTTCGCGCTGCACGCCGGAGCGTTGTTGAATCCACGCCAGCCACTGCGGCCACCAGCTGCCTTCGACGTGGCTGGCGTCGTAGTACCAGGCGCGTGGGTCGCTGCTCAGCTTGGGGTTTTCGACGTAGTTGGCCTTGGGATTGCCCGGCGGGTTGAGGATGCTCTGGATATGCCCGCTGTTGGAGAGTACGAAGCGCCGCTCGCCGCCCAGCAATTGTGTGGAGCGATACACCGCGTCCCACGGTGTGATGTGGTCGTTGATCCCGGCCACGCTGAAGCTGTCCACCGTGACCTTCTGCAAATCGATAGGCGTGCCGCACACTTCCAGGCCGCCGGGGTGGCTCAACGGGTTGTGCTTGAAGAAGTCCAGCAAATCGCCATGCAGCGCGGCGGGCAGCCGCGTGTTGTCGTTGTTCCAATACAGGATGTCGAACGCTGGCGGTTCCTTGCCCAGCAGGTAGTTGTTGATCCAGTAGTTCCAGATCAGGTCGTTGGGGCGCATCCAGGCAAACACCTTGGCCATGTCGCGACCGTCCAGCACGCCTTGCTGGTAGGAGCGGCGCTTGGCGGCTTCCAGGGTTTGTTCATCGGCGAACAGGGTGGCGGGGCTGTCGATCTGGCTGTCCAGCAGGCTCACCAGGTAACTGGCGCTGGAAATGCGCCGTAGCTGGCGTTTGGCTTGCAGGTGGCCTTGCAGCGCGGCAATGGTCAGGCCGCCGGCGCAGGCGCCCATCAGGTTGACCTCGCGGGCGCCGGTGATCGCCCTGCACACATTCAACGCTTCTTCCAGCGCCGCCACATAGGTGGACAGGCCCCATTCACGGTGACGCACATCCGGGTTGCGCCAGCTGACCATAAAGGTCTGCAGGCCGTTTTTCAGGGCGTACTGCACAAAGCTGTTGGCCGGGCTGAGATCGAAAATGTAGTACTTGTTGATTTGCGGCGGCACGATCAGCAGGGGCTTGGCGTACTGTTTTTCGCTCATGGGCTTGTATTGGATCAGCTCCAACAGCTCGTTGCGAAACACCACTGAACCCGGGGTGGTGGCGACAGTCTTGCCCACTTCAAAAGCGTGTTTGCTGACCTGACTTGGCAAGCCATTGTTGTGCAGTAAGTCGTTGAACAGGTTGCTCACGCCGCGCACCACACTGTTGCCGCCTGAGTTGAGCAACTCCTTGATGGCCAGTGGGTTGAGCAGCGTATTGGAGGGCGAGACGGCATCGTTGAACAAGGCGAATGCGAAGTGCGCACGGGCTCGATCATCTGCGCTCAAGGCGCTGTCATCGATCCAGTGGCGGGTCTGTTTCTGCCAACTCAAATAGGCTTGCAAGCTGCGTCGATACAGCGGGTTGAGCTTCCAGGTGGGGTCAATAAAGCGCGCGTCGTTAGGGTTGGGCTCGTGCACGGTTTCGCCCAGCAGGACGCGGCCCAGCTGGCCGCTCAGCGCCAGCGCGTGACGCGCTGTATGCACCGGGTTGCGCAAGCCGTGACTTGCGACGCTGCGCAGGGTTGCCAGCAGATCCCGCCCCCTGAGGCCAGTAATCGCATTTTGCGCATTGATGAACGCGGCAGGGATGGGCGCCGGGTTCGTCACGGGTCTTTCTCGCATGAGCCAACACTCCTTCGTCAAGGCAACAACAGGCACGCCAATTCAGAACCATAGTCGGTTCTCGGCAAGTTGCGCGGCGGTGCAGTCCTTACACCGCCGGTCGCGGGTGAATCACAGCCCGCAGGCGCTCCTCCTCGAGAAACTTCATGATGATCGGCGCCACGGCTTCGGCCCGGGTGATCAGGAACAAGTGGCCGTCATCAATGATGTGCAACTGTGCATTGGGAATACGCCAGGCGAGCATGCGCATGTTGATCAGTGGGATCAGCGGGTCGTCGTCCCCCGCCAGCACCAGGGTGGGTTGGCGGATCTTGTGCAGCCAGTGAATGCTCGTCCAGCCCAGCCCCGCGAACAGCTGCCAGTAGTAACCCAGCTTGCCGGCCGAGCGCACTTTGCTGGCGTGCTCGGCGGCCAGTTTTGAATCGCGGCGGAACGAGCCGCCATAAATCATTGGCGCAATGCGCACCACATGGGACGGCTGGATATAACGCCGGGGGCTGGCCATGAGCCACAGCACCTTCGGCTTGCCCGGCACCATGAACGCCCCGGCAGCGGTGGCCGCCAGGATCAGCTTCTTGCAGCGCTCGGGGTAGTCATACGCAAATTGTTGCGCCAGCGCCCCGCCCCAGGACACACCAACGGCGTTCACCTGGCCGTAGTCGAGGTAATCGAGCATGCGTGCGGTAAGTTTGGCCAATCCTGGAAATCGATAGGGCCGTTTGGGCGTCGAGGAGCCGCCTACGCCCGGCACATCGAAGGCGATCACTTCCAGGTCCGGGTCCAGCGCCTGGACGAACGGAAACACCAGCTCAAGGTTGGCGCCGATACCGTTGAAAATCAGCAGCGGCGTCAAGTGAGGCTTGCCCGGGCGCACCGCCGTGCGGATGGTCTGGCCATCCAGGTCGATGGTACGGAAGATGAACGGTTGCGGCATGCTCAAGCCCTGTGAAATGGCGCGATATTTCCCTGTCGGAACCCGATCAATGTGGGAGCGGGCTTGCTCGCGAAAGCAGTGTGTCAGTTGATGCATTCGGTGGCTGACACACCGCCTTCGCGAGCAAGCCCGCTCCCACAGTTGACCGCATTCCAGCTACAAAACAGTGTTTCGTTTATCGTTCGTGCACATAAGTACCCGGTGCAGCCTCTGCTGCGGCATAAGCCTTGTTACCCAAACTTGTAGGTGCTTTCTTCAATTTTCCCGCCCGCTCTGCCTGCCATGCCTGCCAGTGCAGCCACCAGGAGTCGGTGTGCTTGGTTGCATTTTCCTGCCACTCCAGCGGCTTGCCTGCCAGCCCATCGCTGGTCTGGTAGCGCGCCTTGGGGTTGCCAGGCGGGTTGAGAATGCTCTGGATATGCCCACTGCTGGACAACACGAACTCGACCTTGCCACCAAACAGCTGTGCCGACTTGTAGCAGGACTGCCACGGCGTGATGTGATCGTTGGTGCCGGCCAGCGAGTAGATGTCGGCGGTGACCTGCTTGAGGTCGATCGGCGTGCCGCACACTTCCAGAGCGTTGGCGCGCACCAGCGGGTTGTTCTTGAACAGCTCGATCAAGTCGCCATGGAAGGCAGCCGGCAAGCGCGTGGTGTCGTTGTTCCAGAACAGGATGTCGAACACCGGCGGCTCGTTGCCCAGCAGGTAGTTATTGACCCAGTAGTTCCAGATTAGGTCGTTGGGGCGCATCCAGGCAAACACTTTGGCCATGTCGCGGCCTTCCAGCACACCGGCCTGGTAGGAGTGGCGCTTGGCCGCCTCCAGGGTCTGCTCGTCGACGAACAGCGCCACCTGCGTGTCCAGCGTGGTGTCCAGCACACTCACCAGCAGGGTCAGGGCATTGACCTTCTTCTCGCCCAGCGCCGCGTAGTGGCCGAGCAGGGCGGTGCAGGTGATGCCGCCGGAACAGGCGCCAAGCATGTTGATGTCTTTGCTGCCGGTAATCGCCGTGACCACATCGACCGCTTCCTTGAGCGCTTCGATATAGGTCGACAGGCCCCACTCGCGCTGGGCCTTGGTCGGGTTGCGCCAACTGACGATAAAGGTTTGCTGGCCATTGCGCAGGCAGAAGCGCGCCAGGCTCTTCTCCGGGCTCAGGTCGAATACATAGAACTTGTTGATTTGCGGCGGCACCACCAGCAGTGGGCGCTCGTGCACCTGTTCGGTGATGGGCTTGTACTGGATCAGCTCCAGCACATCGTTGCGAAAGACCACGGCGCCTTCGGTGGTGCCCAGGGTCTTGCCCACTTCAAAGGCGCCCATGTTGACCTGACTCGGCATGCCGCCGTTATGCACCATGTCCTTGGCCAGATGGGACAGGCCATCGAGCAGGCTTTTACCGCCGGTTTCAAAGAAACGTTTGACCGCCGCCGGGTTGGCCGCACTGTTGGTGGGGGCCATGGCTTCGGTCATCAGGTTGATCACGAAGTGGCCACGGCTGATGTCCTGTTCCGACAGGTTGCTGTCGGCGATCCAGTCGTGCAGTTCCTTGCGCCACGCCAGGTAGGTCTGCAGGTAGCGCTTATAGAGCGGGTTCTGACTCCACGCCGGGTCGTGGAAGCGGCGGTCGTCGCTTTCGGGCACCAGCGCGGATTTGCCGAACATCACGTTCTTCAATTCGATGCCAAAGTGGGCAACGTGTTTAACGCTGTGTAACGGTTGCTTGATGGCTTGGGTCAGCACCATCTTCGCCGAGGCTAATAAGTCCTTTTTGCGTAACGCGATGATCGGGTTCAGCCCCAGGGTGTTTTCCGAGGCCTGGCGTTTCAAGTCATCGTTATTCTTGTTACTCATCTACGACGCTCCATTGTCCGAAAGACGAGTACCGGCGATTGCTGCGCACCCAATTTCGATACACGACACCAGCCTGGTACTGCGACTCGGGTGACCGTAAATACCGCATCGTTAAATGCAGGGAACTTGCCAGTTCCATTGGTTACCCGAGTTTAATTTTTTTCGCAAGCGGGCCAATCGTTGACCACGCGACAGGGCATTCAAGCAGATGAAATTAGAAAATGCCCTCTAAAGAGCAAGAAGCCTGGGCTAGAGCATCAGCCGTACGACCGACTCACTCGGGTCGCGGGTTTTACCGGCAGCTTTGAGTTCCGCAAGATAGTCGGCCCACAGCGCTTCCTGGCGCACGGCCAATTGGTAGAGGTAGTCCCAGGTGAACAGTCCGCTGTCATGCCCGTCGTCGAAGGTCAATTTCAGTGCGTACTGACCGGCCGGTTCTACCTTGATCAACCGAACGTTGAGTTTGCCGAATTGCAGGATGGGTTTGCCGTGGCCCTGCACCTCGGCGGAAGGCGAGTGGGTGCGCAGCAGTTCGGCGGGAAGCTGGTAGACCTCGTCGGGCCCGTAGGTGAGGCCGAGGGTGTTGGAGGTTTTGTGCAGGTTTACAGCAGTGGGGAATTTTGACATTGGTGATGATCCTGAAGGAACCGGCTTCAAAATGTAGCAGCGGGCTTGCTCGCGAATGCGCTGTGTCAGTCAGCAGATCTGAGGCTGATACAGCACATTCGCGAGCAAGCCCGCTCCCACAGTAAAGCAAAGCGGTCCTGAGTGAGGCTTACAGGATATAACGAGACAGGTCTTCGTTCTGCGCCAATTCACCCAAGTGGCTGTTGACGTACGCAGCGTCAATCTTGATCGCTTCGCCGTTCTGCAAGCCGGCCATGTCGCCGGCGCTGAAGGACACTTCCTCCAGCAGGCGCTCAAGCAAGGTATGCAGGCGACGGGCACCGATGTTCTCGGTCTTCTCGTTGACCTGCCAGGCGATCTCCGCCAGGCGCTTGATGCCGTCCGGCAGGAACTCGATGGCCAGGCCTTCGGTTTTCAGCAGCTCACGGTATTGCTCGGTAAGCGAGGCGTGTGGCTCGCTGAGGATGCGTTCGAAGTCGCCCGGGGTCAGCGCCTTGAGCTCCACGCGAATCGGCAGACGGCCTTGCAGCTCCGGCACCAGGTCACTTGGTTTGCTCAGGTGGAATGCACCCGAGGCGATGAACAGGATGTGGTCGGTCTTGACCATGCCCAGCTTGGTGTTCACGGTGCAGCCTTCGATCAGCGGCAGCAGGTCGCGCTGTACGCCTTCGCGGGAGACATCGACGCCACCGGAGTTGCCGCGCTTGGCGACCTTGTCGATCTCGTCGATAAACACGATGCCGTGTTGCTCGACCGCTTCCAGGGCCTTGGCCTTGAGTTCTTCCTCATTGACCAGGCGCCCGGCTTCTTCGTCGCGCACCAGTTTGAGCGCTTCCTTCACCTTGAGCTTGCGGCTTTTCTTCTTGCCCTTGCCCATGTTGGCGAACAGGTTCTGCAACTGGCTGGTCATTTCTTCCATGCCAGGCGGTGCGGAGATATCGACGCCAGACACTTCGGCGACTTCGATCTCGATTTCCTTGTCGTCCAGCTGGCCTTCACGCAGGCGCTTGCGGAACAGCTGGCGGGTGTTGGAATCCGAGGCCGGTGCGGCGTCTTCGTTGAAACCCATGCGTGCCGGCGGCAGCAGGGCGTCGAGGATGCGCTCTTCGGCGGCGTCTTCGGCGCGATGGCTGACCTTGGTGACTTCCTGTTCGCGGAGCATTTTCAGGGCCGCGTCGGCCAGGTCACGGATGATCGATTCGACGTCGCGGCCTACGTAGCCCACTTCGGTGAACTTGGTGGCTTCGACCTTGATGAACGGGGCGTTGGCCAACTTGGCCAGGCGCCGGGCGATTTCGGTTTTACCGACGCCGGTCGGCCCGATCATCAGGATGTTCTTCGGCGTTACTTCAACGCGCAGTTCTTCGGGCAGTTGCATCCGGCGCCAGCGGTTACGCAGCGCAATGGCAACGGCGCGCTTGGCATCGTCCTGGCCGATGATATGACGATTCAGTTCATGGACGATTTCGCGGGGAGTCATGGACATAGTGTTTGGCGGCCTCAAGCGGAATAAGCCTACGGCTTACTCGGCGAGGTCCTGCTCCTCAATGGTGAAGTTGTGGTTGGTGAACACGCAGATATCGCCGGCGATGCCCAGGGCAGTCTCGACAATCTCACGGGCCGACAGGTCGGTTTTCTTCAGCAAGGCGCTGGCTGCCGCTTGGGCGTAGCCACCGCCGGAACCCATGGCGATCAGGCCATGTTCAGGCTCAACCACATCGCCGTTACCGGTGATGATCAAGGACGCATCTTTGTTGGCGACTGCCAGCATGGCTTCCAGGCGGCTGAGGGAGCGGTCGGTGCGCCATTCTTTAGCCAGTTCGACAGCGGCGCGAACGAGGTGACCCTGGTGTTTTTCCAGTTGCCCTTCGAAACGCTCAAAGAGGGTGAAGGCGTCGGCGGTGGCGCCGGCAAAGCCTGCGAGTACCTGGCCGTGGTACAGGCGACGCACTTTTTTGGCGTTGCCTTTCATCACGGTGTTGCCAAGGGAAACCTGGCCGTCGCCGCCCATGACGACTTTGCCGTGGCGACGTACTGAAACGATGGTGGTCAAGGGTGAGTCTCCACGCAGCGGGGCGAAAATGCCCTGATGGAAACTCATATGGGGGTGGAGGGAGGGATTTCAACCGTAGGGGGTTATGGCGGACGAGTGGTGTTTATGGGTCCGACACACGTTTGAGCGCGCCCCGAAACCAAATGTGGGAGCGGGCTTGCTCGCGAATACGGTATGTCAGTCGCCGGAAATAGTGACTGATCTACCGCATTCGCGAGCAAGCCCGCTCCCACATGGGGCCTACTGTGTTCTCAGAATCAGCGGCTCTGGCGTTGTTGTAACAACAGGTTGCTAAAGCCCGCGCCGGCCAATTGTTTCTGCGCCACGGTCAGCTGTTCGCGGTTGCTGAACGGCCCGACCAGTACGCGATACCAGGTCGCGTCCTTCACGGTGCCGGACTCCACCGTCACCGCTTGGCCCAACAGAATGATCTGAGCGCGCACGCGATCCGCATCGGCCTGTTTGGGGAACGAGCCCGCTTGCAGGAAGAACTTGGTCACCGGCGCCGCCTTGGTCGTCGCGACGGGCGGCGGCGGTGGCGGGGTGATGCCGGCCAATGCGGCCTGGGCACGGGCTGTGTCGATTTTTGCGGCTTCCGCTGGGGTCACCGGCGTGGTCGGCACTTGCGGCGTCGGCAGGGTCTTCTCCGGCACGGCGTCGGGCGGCACGATCACTTCCGATTCCGGCAGCAGCGTATAGAAGTCGTATTTCGGCTTCACCGGTGCTGTAGGGCTAGGCGCAGTTTTGTTCGCTTCGGCCATTTTTGTGGCCTTCTGCTGCTCTTGCTTGACGCGTTTGACGTCGTCGCCCTTGCCGGGCTCCAGCTTCATCAGAATCACCACAAATGCGCCGACCGCCAGGCCGATAGCCATCCATAGCCAGCCCGGAATAGGTTTCTTCGCCGGTGCCTGATAGCGGCTGGCGCCGCGCTTGGGTGCAGGTTTTTTCTTGGCAGCCAACTTACATACGCTCCAGAGTTTCCAGGCCTAACAGTTCCAGGCCTTGCTTGAGGGTCCGTCCAGCCAATGCGGCGAGGCGCAGGCGACTTTGCTTTTGGGCTTCATCGTCGGCAGTGAGAATCGGGCAGTTCTCGTAGAAGCTGGAGAACAGGCCAGCGACTTCGTACAAATAGGTGCAAAGGATATGCGGCGTGCCTTTCTCGCCGACGCTGTTCAGCACTTCGCCGAATTGCGCCAGTTTGGCGGCCAGTTCCTGTTCATGGGGCGCTTCAAGATTGATCTGGCCTTCAACTTCGCTGAAGTCCTTGCCCAACTTGCGGAACACGCCGGCCACGCGGGTGTAGGCGTACAGCAGGTACGGTGCGGTATTGCCTTCGAAATTCAGCATCAGCTCGAAATTGAAGCTGTAGTCGCTGGTGCGGTGCTTGGACAGGTCGGCGTATTTCACCGCGCCAATGCCCACCACACGGGCGATGTTGCGCAACTCGGCTTCGGCCAGCTCCGGGTTCTTTTCCTTCACCAGGTTGTAGGCACGCTCCTGGGCTTCGTTCAGCAGGTCGATCAGCTTCACGGTGCCGCCGTCGCGGGTCTTGAACGGGCGGCCGTCGGCGCCGTTCATGGTGCCGAAACCCATATGCTCCATGTGCATCGGGTGGGTGACGAAGCCCGCGCGGCGTGCCACTTCAAACACCTGCTGGAAGTGCAGGGCCTGGCGCTGGTCGACGAAATACAGGGCACGGTCGGCTTTCAGCACGCCGCTGCGGTAGCGCACGGCCGCCAGGTCGGTGGTGGCATAGAGGTAGCCGCCATCGGCCTTGACGATGATCACCGGCAACGGCTCGCCGTCGGCGGTCTTGAATTCTTCGAGGAACACGCACTGCGCGCCGTTGCTCTCAACCAGCAGGCCCTTGGCCTTGAGGTCGTTGACCACGTTGATCAGGTCGTCGTTGTAGGCGCTTTCGCCCATCACGTCGGCCATGGTCAACTTCACGTTGAGCAGTTCGTAGATTTCCTGGCAGTGCGACAGCGAGATCTCACGGAAGCGGCCCCACAATTCCAGGCATTCCTTGTCACCGGCTTGCAGCTTGACCACCAGGCCACGGGCGCGGTCGGCGAACTCTTCGGATTCGTCGAAGCGCTTCTTCGCGGCGCGGTAGAAATTTTCCAGGTCCGACAGTTCGTTGCTGGTAATCGGGTTTTCCTGCAGGTACGCCATCAGCATGCCGAACTGGGTGCCCCAGTCGCCCACATGGTTCTGGCGGATCACGTCGTCACCCAGGAACTCCAGCACCCGCGCCACGCCGTCGCCAATGATGGTCGAGCGCAAGTGGCCGACGTGCATTTCCTTGGCCAGGTTCGGTGCTGACAGGTCGATGGCCACGCGCTGCAACGGGCCGGCCTTGCGCACACCGATGTTGGCGTCGGCCAGGGCCGCGTCCAGGCGCGAAGCCAGGGCCTGGGTGTTCTGGAAGAAGTTGATGAAGCCAGGGCCGGCGATTTCCGCCTTGGTCACGCTTGCGTCGGCCGGCAGTGCGGCAATGATTTTTTCCGCGAGGTCGCGTGGCTTCATGCCCGCAGGTTTGGACAGCATCATCGCGATGTTGCTGGCGAAGTCACCGTGGCTCTTGTCGCGGGTGTTTTCCACCTGGATCGCCGGCGTCAGGCCTTCAGGCAACACACCTTCGTTGACGAGTTGGGTGAGGGCTTGTTGGATCAGCTGGCGAATGGTGTCTTTCATGGTGTTCTCTTTCGACCGCAAGCGGCGGCGCGCGATGCGCAGGTGGAAAAACTGGGCATTATCCGTGGCGAGGGCGGGCTTGCCAACCGTTCAGACGGGTTGGTAGACCTGCGGGCCTCATCGCGGGCAAGCCCGCTGCCAGATTTTAATGGATGAATATTTCTACAGGTGGGCGCTGGCCGCCTGCAATCAGGCGGTTTCTGTCAATACAGGTCCACCGGGTCCACATCCAACGACCATCGCACTTGCCGGCCGCTGGGCATTTGCTCCAGGGCAAGCAACCAGCTACTTAATAGCCGATGCAGCGGTGCACGGGATGATGCCTGCAAGAGTAGCTGAGCACGGTAGCGCCCGGCGCGACGTTCCATGGGGGCGGGCACCGGGCCGAGCAATTCGATGCCGGTCAGACCCAGTTCGCCGAGTAACCGTTCGGCGGCACTGCACGCTTCATCCAGAAAGCCTTCGGCCTGCCCGGGTTTGTGCGCTTCAGCGCGCAGCAGGGCCAGATGAGAGAAGGGCGGTAAACCGGCCGAGCGGCGTTCGCTCAGCGCTTGTTCGGCGAAGGCAAAATAGCCTTGTTCGGTCAGCTGTATCAGTAGCGGATGGTCGGCCAGGTGGGTCTGGATAATGACTTTGCCCGGTTCTTCGGCGCGCCCCGCACGGCCTGCGACCTGCACGATCAACTGCGCCATGCGCTCGCTGGCGCGGAAGTCTCCGGAAAACAAGCCACCGTCGGCATCCAGGATCGACACCAGCGTGACACGTGGGAAGTGGTGCCCTTTGGCAAGCATCTGCGTGCCGACCAGAATGCACGGCTGGCCTTTCTGGATGGTGGCGAACAGCTGGTTCATCGCGTCTTTGCGCGAGGTGCTGTCGCGGTCGACCCGCAGCACCGGGTAATCCGGGAACAGGATGCCCAAGCGCTCTTCGGCGCGCTCGGTGCCCGCGCCTACCGGGCGCAAATCGACTTTGCCACACTGCGGGCAGTGGCGCGGCACACGCTCGACATGCCCGCAGTGGTGGCAGCGTAACTCGCCGTAGCGTTGGTGCACGGTCATACGCGCATCACAGCGTTCGCACTCGGACATCCAGCCGCAGTCATGGCACAACAGCGTCGGTGCAAAACCGCGGCGGTTGAGAAACACCAGCACTTGCTGGCCGGCGGCAAGGGTCTGGCCGATGGCTTGTTGCATCGGCCCGGAAATCCCACTGTCCAGCGGGCGGCTTTTTACATCCAGGCGCAGGAAACGTGGTTGCTTGGCGCCACCTGCGCGCTCATTCAAGCGTAGGAGCCCGTAACGGCCGGTGTAGGCGTTGTGCAGGCTTTCCAGCGAGGGCGTGGCGGAGCCCAGCACAATCGGGATGTTTTCCTGGCGTGCGCGCACCAGCGCCAGGTCGCGGGCGTGGTAGCGCAGGCCTTCCTGCTGTTTATAGGAGCCGTCGTGCTCCTCGTCGATGATGATCAGCCCGGGGTTTTTCATGGGCGTGAACAGTGCCGAGCGGGTGCCGATAATAATGTCGGCCTCACCGTCCCGCGCCGCCAGCCATGACTCCAAACGCTCACGGTCGTTGACCGCCGAGTGCACCAGGGCGATGCGCGCGTTAAAGCGTTGTTCGAAGCGCGCCAGGGTTTGCGGGCCCAGGTTGATCTCGGGGATCAACACCAGCGCCTGTTTACCGGCCTGCAGGGTTTCGCGGATCAGTTGCAAATACACTTCGGTCTTGCCGCTGCCGGTGACGCCAGCCAACAGAAACGCATGAAAGGTATCGAAACCGGCGCGAATGGCTTCATACGCCGCGCGCTGCTCGGGGTTCAGCGGCAGTTCGGGCTGGGCCAGCCAGTGGTCGTGGCGCGGGTCCGGCGCGTGCTTGCGGATTTCCACCTGCACCATGCCCTTGGCCAGCAGCAGGTCGAGGCTGTCCTTGCTCAGCATCAGCTTGCTTAACAGCTGGTGGGCCACGCCGTGCGGGTGTTGGGCCAGGGTCGCCAGGGCTTCACGCTGGCGCGGCGCGCGGGCGATGCGTGGGTCGTCGAGGCGCGCACCGGGCACCATCGACCAAAAGCGTTCCTGGCGCGCTTCGGCCAGTTCGCCCTGGCGCAACAGCACCGGCAGCGCCCAGCTCAGCGTGTCGCCCAGGCTGTGCTGGTAATACTGGGCGGTCCACAGGCACAGTTTGAACAAGGCGGGCGGCAGCGGTGGTGTGGCGTCGAGGATGGCCAGTGCCGGCTTGAGCTTTTCGGCGGGCACTTCGCTGTGATCGGCGACTTCGATCAGGATGCCAATCATCTCCCGGCGGCCAAACGGCACACGCACGCGCATGCCTGGCTGCAACTGCGCCCGCAGCACGCCGGCCGGCGCCCGGTAGTCGAACAGGCGGCGCAGGGGCGAAGGCAGGGCTAGGCGCAAAATGGCGTCGGGCACGCGGGGAGTCTCATCTAAAGGCAGGCAGTGGCGCAGGGGCGGGAGCCTAGCAGACCTGCTGTGGGGGTGTCCCGCGTTGTTCGGAATACGGCAGCCCAACTGTGGGCGCCGGGCTTGCCCGCGATGGCGGCTCGGCAGTCGCTGGATGGGGTGCCTGAGATATCGCGATCGCGGGCAAGCCCAGTGCCCACATGGACGGTGGTGTGTGGGGTTTTTTCTGATGAAAGGGGCTTTTATAGGGGTAAACCACAGGAAGTGCGGCTTGCGCGTTTAGAAAGGTCTGGTAGAATCCGCGGCCTAATTACGTGCGGTATTCGACAATAGTGTCGAGTGGCGGCACGCTAGCCCGAGGAAGTCACCATGAAAGCCGATATCCATCCAGCGTACGAAACCATCGAAGTAACCTGCAGCTGCGGCAACAAGTTCGAAACACGTTCGAACCTGTGCAAGCCACTGGGTACTGACGTATGCAACGAGTGCCACCCGTTCTACACCGGTAAGCAGAAAACTCTGGACACCGGCGGCCGTGTACAGCGCTTCGCAGATCGCTTTGGTGCTTTCGGCAAGAAGGCTGCTACTCCAGCGGAGTAAGCCTCAAAAGCCTTTTGGGCTTTTGTCAGCTGTTGAAAAAGGCGTCCCTTGTGGGCGCCTTTTTTGTGCCTGTGATTTGGCGATGCGCGGTTAAAAGCGATTGTTGAGAAAAAATTGTAGACATTTTTTAAGTTGATTGTGAACAGTTGAGCCCTTGTATCCCGTGGCTCTTGGCCGAAAGTCTTAGCGCAGGGCCCTTGACACCTGTGACTGCCCAGTCTTGTAGGGACTTTGCGACACGCGTATCCTCGGCGGTCCGTCGACCAACAGTAAAAGCGGAATGCCGATATGTCTGATTTGAAAACTGCCGCTCTCGAATATCACGCCCATCCTCGTCCAGGAAAGCTGAGTGTAGAGCTCACCAAAGCCACTGCCACTGCCCGCGATCTGTCGCTGGCCTACAGCCCTGGCGTTGCCGAGCCCGTACGTGAAATCGCCCGCGATCCTGAACTGGCGTACAAGTACACCGGCAAAGGCAACCTGGTTGCAGTGATTTCCGATGGCACCGCGATTCTCGGCCTGGGTAACCTTGGCCCATTGGCTTCCAAGCCAGTCATGGAAGGTAAGGGCGTGCTGTTCAAGCGCTTTGCCGGCATCGACGTTTTCGACATCGAAGTCGATTCCGAAAGCCCGCAAGCTTTCATCGACACTGTAAAGCGCATCTCCATCACTTTCGGTGGCATCAACCTGGAAGACATCAAGGCACCTGAGTGCTTCGAGATCGAAAAGGCCCTGATCGAACAGTGCGACATTCCGGTATTCCACGATGACCAGCACGGCACCGCGATCGTTACTGCGGCCGGCATGATCAACGCCCTGGAAATCGCTGGCAAAACCCTGGCTGACGCTCAGATCGTCTGCCTGGGCGCTGGTGCTGCGGCCATCTCCTGCATGAAGTTGCTGGTGAGCATGGGCGCCAAGCTGGAAAACATCTTCATGGTCGACAGCAAGGGCGTTGTTCAGTCCGAGCGTACCGACCTGAACCAGTACAAGGCGATGTTTGCCCACGCGACCGAGAAGCGCACCCTGGCTGACGCCTTGAACGGTGCAGACGTGTTCGTTGGCCTGTCCGGCCCGAACCTGCTCAGCGCCGAAGGCCTGAAGTCCATGGCGGCCAACCCGATCGTGTTCGCCTGCTCCAACCCGGATCCGGAAATCTCCCCGGAACTGGCGCACGCCACCCGTAACGACGTGATCATGGCCACTGGCCGTTCGGACTACCCGAACCAGGTCAACAACGTATTGGGCTTCCCGTTCATCTTCCGTGGTGCCCTGGACGTTCGCGCCAAGCGCATCAACGAAGAGATGAAAGTAGCGGCCGCCAACGCCCTGCGTGAACTGGCCAAGCTGCCGGTGCCGCAGGATGTCTGCGATGCCTACGGTGGTGCCCCGCTGGCGTTCGGCCGTGAGTACATCATTCCGAAACCAATGGATAAGCGCCTGATCACCCTGATCTCCGATGCCGTGGCTAAAGCCGCCATCGAGACCGGTGTGGCCACCCTGCCGTATCCGAAGCACTACCCGCTGCAAAGCGTGGATGATGTGTTCAACGGCTAAGCGGTTGTAGCGCACCAACAAAAAGCCCCGGCTCTCACGAGTCGGGGCTTTTTTGTGGCGATTCGCTTGGGCCTAGTGGGGCTCCAAGGGTGGGAGCGGGCTTGCTCGCGAACGCGGTGGGTCAGTCGCCAGGTTCATTGACTGATTCTCCGCTTTCGCGAGCAAGCCCGCTCCCACATTGGATCTGCGCGAGTTAGAAGAGATCGATCGGCGCCGCCTCATCCGCCGGCAGCGGGCTGCCCGGTGCGGTGCCGTTACCCAGCTCGTTGACCGACGGCGGGGTGTCTTCGCTCTTGAACAACTCGAAGTACGCATTTGGCGTGCTGGGTGAAGCCGCACGGCCACTCACCGGATCGATCCGCAGGCTGAGAATGCCTTCCGGCTCAGGTTGGGTGTGCAGCGGCTTGTCTTTCAAGGCCGCGCCCATGTAGCTCATCCAGATCGGCAGGGCGACGGTGCCACCAAACTCGCGACGACCGAGGCTTTCCGGTTGGTCATAACCAGTCCATACGGTGGTCACGTAATCACCGTTGTAGCCGGAGAACCAGGCGTCCTTGGACTCGTTGGTGGTACCGGTCTTGCCGGCGATGTCTGCACGGCCCAAGGCCAGGGCACGACGGCCGGTGCCTTTCTTGATCACGTCTTCCAGAATGCTGTTGAGGATATAGGTGGTACGGCCATCCACGATACGTTCAGCTACCGCCGGTGCTTGTGGCTCGGTTGGCGCCGGGGCGTTTGCAGCTGGCGCTGCGCCGGGTGTCGGCTCGATGGTGATGCCACCGTTGCTCGGTGCGGCGATGCCATCAGGTGCTGCAACCCCGTTGACCACATCGCCCGGCACGCGCGGCGGGTTGGCGGTGAACAGTGTGTCGCCATTGCGGCTCTCGATCTTGTCGATCAGGTACGGCGTGATCTTGTAGCCGCCGTTGGCAAAGGTGCTCCAGCCGGTGGCGATTTCCATCGGCGTGAGGGTCGCGGTGCCGAGGGCCAGGGACAGGTTGGGTGGCAGGTCCGACTTGTTGAAGCCGAAGCGCGTCATGTAGTCGATAGTCTTGCCAACGCCCATCGCCTGCAGCAGGCGGATCGACACCAGGTTACGCGACTTGTACAGCGCCTCGCGAATACGGATCGGGCCGAGGAACGTGTTGGTGTCGTTCTTCGGACGCCAGACCTTGTCCAGGTACTCGTCGACAAACACGATCGGCGCATCGTTGACCAGGCTGGCGGCGGTGTAGCCGTTGTCCAGTGCAGCGCTGTAGACGAACGGTTTGAAGCTTGAGCCCGGCTGGCGCTTGGCCTGGGTGGCGCGGTTGTAGTTGCTTTGCTCGAAGGCAAAACCACCGACCAGGGCGCGGATGGCACCGTTCTGCGGGTCAAGAGACACCAGCGCGCCTTGAGCCACAGGCACCTGGCTGAATTTCAGGCTGTCGTCTTTCTGGCGTTTTACGCGGATCAAGTCACCCACCTGCGCCACGTCCGACGGCTGCTTGGGCATCGGGCCCATGCTGTTGGTGTTCAGGAACGGGCGTGCCCACTTCATGCTGTCCCACGACACATGGCCTTCACCGGTGCGGGTCAGTACTTGCACGCCATCCTTCTTCACTTGGGTGACGATGGCTGGCTCCAGGCCGCTGATGGGGCGCTGTTTGCTAAGTTCGGTGGTCCAGGCGCTCAGGGTTTTGCCGGGCAGGCGCGATTCGGGGCCGCGATAGCCATGGCGCTGGTCATAGGTGACGAGGCCGTCATGGACAGCGTTGTTGGCGATGTCCTGCAAGTTGCTCGGAACGGTGGTGGTCACACGGAAGCCTTCGGTGTAGGCCTCGCTGCCATAACGGCCGACCATTTCGGCACGCGCCATTTCGGCGATGTACGGTGCATTCACTTCCGGTGTCGGCACGTGATAGCTGGCATTCAACGGCTCGGCGACGGCGCTTTCATAGGCGGCCTGGTCGATCTTGCCCAGCTTGTACATGCGCCCCAGGATCCAGTCGCGACGCTCTTTGCTGCGCGCGGGGTTGGCCAGTGGGTTAAAGCGTGACGGGGCCTTTGGCAGGCCGGCAATCATTGCCATCTGCGCCAGGCTGGCGTCACGAATCGACTTGCCATAGTAGACCTGGGACGCCGCTTCGATCCCGTAGGCGCGGTTGCCCAGGTAGATCTTGTTGACGTACAGCTCAAGGATTTCGTCCTTGGTCAACTGACGTTCGATCTGCAATGCCAGCAGGATTTCAGTGGCTTTACGCGAAAAGCTGCGCTCGCTGGTGAGGAAAAAGTTCTTCGCCACCTGCATGGTGATGGTGCTGCCGCCGGACTGAATGTGTCCGCTTTTTACCAGCTGTGTGGCGGCACGCACCAGGCTGCTGGGGTCTACGCCGTAGTGATTGGCGAAATTATCGTCTTCAGCCGACAGCAGCGCGTTAATGAAATTGGGTGGAATGTCGGCGAAACGGATCGGTGTACGGCGCATTTCGCCGAACTCCGCGATCAGTTTTTCATCGCTGCTGTAAACCCGCAAAGGAATCTGCAACTGGATACTTCTGAGCGCCTCTACGGAAGGCAAACCCGGACTAAGGTAGAGGTAGGCACCGCTGAGTACGAGCAGCAGCCCGCAGACGATCGCGACAATGGAGTACCCGAAAAACTTCAGCAGACGAATCAAGGCTTTTGGATTTCCAGAGAAAAGAATGAGTTAGGCGTCGGGGCATGCATGGCAAACGATGGATCGACCCGAGCAGCAGATAAAAAGCGGGAAAAAACGCTGGGCATTAAAGCATTTTCGGCTTGGGGCGTCATTCGTGCCAGTTAAACAAGTCGACCGAATGCACCGCACCCGGCCGCAATCAGGCGGTATGACAGGCAAAGTTTTGGGGAGTTTTATGAGAAAGGGATTTTTCAGGCGAAAAGCCGACACGCTGCTGGGCGTCGACATCAATGACGCAGCTATCAAGCTGATTGAGCTGGCCCATTCAGCCAGTGGCTACAGCGTTCAGTCCTATGCTGCGCAGGCGTTGCCTGCCAATGCCGTGGTCGATGGCACGCTGTTGGACCTTGAAGCGATAGCGCGGACGTTGCAGCAGGCGTTATCTCGCTTGCACACGTCCGCCCGGCAGGCGGCCGTGGCGGTGTCGGGCCCATCGGTCATCACGCGGGTGATCGAAATGGAAGCGGGGCTCAGTGACGAGGAAATGGTCTGGAAAATCCAGATGGAGGCCGACCAGTACATTCCTTACCCGTTGGACGATGTTGCCATTGATTTTCAGGTCCGTGGCCCGTCGCCCCAGGGCGCGGCGCGGGTCGAGGTGTTGCTGGCGGCCTGCCTCAAGGAGCAGGTCGAGGCCCGCGAAGCGGTTTTGGCCCTGGCCGGGCTGGCGGCGCGAGTGGTGGACGTCGAAGGGTTTGCATTGGAGCGCGCTTGCCGTCAGGATTTCGCCAGCTTCACGCCGGGCCATCGGGTTGATGGCGCACAATGGGCCGTGGATGCCCACGGGATGGGAGTTGCTTGCGGGTTGGCCCTGAGGAGTTTCGCTGGATGACACGAATCAATCTTTTGCCTTGGCGCCAGGCGCTGGCGGAGCGGCGGCGCAAATACTTCCTGATATTCCTGCTGGCGTTCGCCGGTGTGGCGCTCGCGGCGGTTTGGCTGGCGGACCAGGTCATCGATCAGGCTATAGACCGTCAGGTGACGCGCAACAATCACCTGACTAAAGACGTCGCCGTTCAGGACGCCCGCATCAAGACCATCGACGACTTGCAGGAGCAAAGCCAGCAACTGGCTGCGCGCATGAAGGTCGTTCAGGACCTGCACGAATCCCGCTCGGCCAGCGCCCAGCTGTTGGACCAGTTGGCCCGTGCGGTGCCGGATGGGGTGCATCTGCACGAGGTTGTAGCCAGGGGCAACACCGTGAGTGTCAGCGGCAGTGCCGAATCCAGCCAGGATATCGCCCAGCTGATGCGTCGCCTGGAGGCATCAGAAGGTGCTCACGCCACGCGACTGCAACAGGTACGTGCGCAAGGGCAAGGTGGTGGCAACGCCTTTCAATTGATGGTGCGCCAGGGGGAATCCACCGAGGCCCAGCCATGAGCCTGCCCAGGCTCGACTTTTCCACGCTCTCTCACAACGCTGCTAAATGGCCCCTGCCGGGCAAGGTTCTGCTGGGCTGCGCGCTGGCAGGTCTGGTGTGGGGGGTGGGCGATGGTTGGTTGCTGACGCCGGCAGGCGAGCGGTTGCACACGTTGGAAGCGCAGGCAGTGGCGCTGCAACAGGACCTCGCACAAAAGGCTGGGTTGGCAGACAGTCTTGAGCACCGTGCCCGCCAGGAGCAGGTGATGCAGGAGGCGGTTGGCGGGCTGTTACGACAATTGCCCGGTGAGTCGGATATGCCTGGCTTGCTCGACGACATTGCGCGGCTGGCGGCTGCCAACGGTTTGGTGGTCGAGGGCGTCACGGTCCTCGACGAACTGTCTCTGCCGCTCTTCATCGAGGAACCGGTGCAGGTGGCGGTTTTTGGCGCCTACCATGACCTGGTGACGTTCGTGAGTGCCTTGGGCGGGTTGTCGCAGATCGTCACTGTGCACGATGTTGCGCTTCGCTCTGATGGGCCGTTAGTGCGCCTTGAGCTACTGGCCAAGGCTTATCGCGGCAGGTTGCCTGGCGGCAAGCCTGAGCGCGTTGTCGAGCCGGTGGCGCAATTTGTCTACGATGCGACCTCTTTGCGTGATCCGTTCCAGCCCCCTGCCTCGCAGGCCTATCACGCGCCAGGCCAGCCGGCACCTGCACCGGACTTCGCGCGTAAACGTGGAGTGCTCGAAGGTCTGGCCCTCGATCAAGTCGAAATGGTCGGCACCTTGTCCCGCGGCACACAAACCTTCGTCCTGCTGCGCGCAGCCTCGGCTGTGCACCGCCTGGCGGTGGGTGACTACCTGGGCCCCAACCACGGCCGGGTCACAGCCATTCATGCCGGCCATATCGAGCTGGCCGAGCTGTTCCCGGATGAGCAGGGCGCATGGCTGCAGCGCTCGCGAACCCTGGTGTTAACTATCAACTCATAACGGAATCAACCAATGAAAAGGACTTTCTCGTCCTTCGGTGTGGCGCTATGGATAGCGTTCACGGCACCGATGGCTTTTGCTGTGCCCAATCGCCTGGACCTGATCCAGCTGCCACCTCCCGGCAGCTCGGCGTTGAGTACCCACTATTCCGGCGACAAGCTGCCCTCAACTTCCAGGACATCGCTTTGCGCGCTGTATTGCAGCAGATTGCGGATGTCGCCGGGCTTAATCTGGTGGCCAGCGACGATGTGCAAGGCTCCATCACCTTGCGGCTCAAGGAGGTGCCCTGGGATCAGGCACTGGAGCTGGTGTTGCAAGCCAAGGGGTTGGACAAACGTGTGAAAGCCGGTGTGTTGCTGGTGGCGCCGGCCGAAGAGTTGGCCGCACGCGAACTGCTGACACTGGAGGCGCGCAAGCAAATGGCCGAGTTGGCGCCCTTGCGCCGGGAACTGTTGCAGGTCAATTACGCCAAGGCGGCGGACCTGGCCAAATTGTTCCAATCGGTCACCAGCCTGGAAGGCATCCCCGATGAGCGCGGTTCGGTCGCCGTGGATGAACGTACCAACAACATCATCGCCTACCAGACCGGCGAACGGCTCGAAGAGCTGCGGCGGATCGTGGCGCAGCTGGATGTCCCGGTGCGCCAGGTGATGATCGAGGCGCGAATCGTTGAAGCCAATGTCGATTACGACAAAAGCCTTGGCGTGCGCTGGGGTGGGCGCCTCAACCGTGGCAATTGGGGGGCGGGCGGTATCAACAAACCGTTGGCCGAGGGCGCTGAACCGTCGGAAAGCCTGCCCAGCTCGCCGTTTGTCGACATGGGTTCGCTCACCGGTACTTCAGGCCTGGGTATCGCTTATATCACCGACAACCTGCTGCTGGACCTTGAGCTGACGGCCATGGAGAAAACCGGCAACGGTGAAATCGTCTCGCAGCCCAAGGTGGTTACCTCTGACAAGGAAACCGCGCGGATCCTCAAGGGCACCGAGATCCCTTATCAGGAATCCACCTCGCGGGGTGCCACGTCGGTGTCGTTCAAGGAGGCCTCGCTGTCGCTGGAGGTGACGCCACAAATCACCCCTGATGGCTGGGTGGTCATGGAGGTCAAGGTCACCAAGGACGAGCCTGACTATCTGAACAAGCTCAACGACGTGCCGCCGATCAAGAAAAACGAAGTCAACGCCAAGGTGCTGGTCAAGGATGGCGAGACCATCGTCATCGGTGGGGTTTTCTCCAATACCCAAAGCAAAGTGGTAGATAAAGTGCCATTTTTGGGCGATGTGCCGTATCTTGGCCGCCTTTTCCGGCGCGATGTGCTGGCGGAAAGAAAATCCGAGCTGCTGGTATTCCTGACTCCGCGTATTATGAATAACCAGGCGATTGCTGTGAGTCGTTGATTCTGTGCGAAATTTGATTCTTGTAGGACCGATGGGGGCTGGAAAAAGCACCATCGGCCGTTTGCTGGCCAAAGAGCTGCGCCTGCCGTTCAAAGATTCCGACAAGGAAATTGAATTGCGCACGGGTGCCAATATCCCATGGATCTTCGATAAGGAAGGCGAGCTGGGCTTTCGCGACCGCGAGCAGGCGATGATTGCCGAGCTGTGCGGCTGCGATGGCGTGGTATTGGCCACCGGCGGCGGCGCCGTCATGCGCGATGAAAACCGCCGGGCACTGCATGCCGGTGGCCGCGTGGTCTATCTGCACGCATCGGTCGAGCAGCAGGTGGGCCGCACCGCCCGCGATCGCAACCGCCCATTGTTGCGCACGGCCGACCCGGCAAAAACGTTGCGGGACTTGCTGACGTTGCGTGATCCGCTTTATCGGGAAATCGCCGATCTGGTGGTGGAAACCGATGAGCGGCCGCCACGAATGGTCGTTCTCGACATTCTTGAACGCCTGGCACAGTTGCCGCCCCGTTAAAGCCTGGCCCGAAATGCGCTATTCTCGGCGACGCGTTATCAGCCTTCGGGGTGTGGCGTAGAGCCATCAGGCGGCGTCAGATCCGAGCGTTGCCGATCGTACATATATCTTCACGCGGGGACACATGCAGACACTTAAGGTCGATCTAGGCGAGCGCAGCTACCCAATCCATATTGGCGAAGGTTTGTTGGACCTGCCCGAATTGCTCGCTCCGCATATTGCCGGGCGGCAGGTGGCGATCATCTCCAACGAAACGGTCGCGCCGCTGTATCTTGAGCGTCTGAGCCGCAGCCTCGCGGCGTATTCGGTGATCTCAGTGATCTTGCCTGACGGCGAGGCCCACAAGAACTGGGAAACCCTGCAACTGATCTTCGATGGGCTGCTGACTGCGCGCCATGACCGTCGTACCACCGTGGTCGCCTTGGGCGGCGGTGTGATCGGCGACATGGCCGGTTTTGCGGCAGCCTGCTACCAGCGCGGTGTGGACTTTATCCAGGTGCCGACCACCTTGCTTTCCCAGGTCGATTCGTCGGTGGGCGGCAAGACGGGCATCAACCACCCGCTGGGCAAGAACATGGTCGGCGCGTTCTATCAGCCCAATGTCGTGCTGATCGACACCGCCACCCTCAACACGCTGCCGCCGCGCGAGTTGTCGGCGGGGCTGGCAGAAGTCATCAAGTACGGACTGATCTGCGACGAGCCGTTCCTGACCTGGCTCGAAGAACATATGGATGCCCTGCGCGCGCTGGACCAGGTGGCGCTGACTGAAGCGATTTCTCGTTCCTGCGCGGCCAAGGCGCTGGTGGTGAATGCCGATGAGCGGGAGTCCGGTGTACGCGCCACGCTGAACCTGGGCCACACCTTCGGCCATGCGATCGAAACGCACATGGGCTATGGTGTGTGGTTGCATGGGGAAGCCGTAGCGGCTGGCACAGTGATGGCATTGGAAATGTCGCAACGCCTGGGCTGGATCAGTGCCCAGGAGCGGGACCGGGGTATACGCCTGTTCCAGCGCGCCGGCTTGCCGGTCGTTCCACCCTTGGAGATGACCGAGGCGGATTTCCTCGAACATATGGCAATAGACAAGAAAGTGATCGACGGTCGCCTGCGACTGGTGTTGCTGCGCCACATGGGCGAAGCGGTAGTGACCGACGATTATCCGAAAGAGATTTTACAGGCCACGCTGGGAGCGGATTACCGCGCCCTGGCCCAGCTTAAAGGTTAATAAGATCCCGATGACTAGTTTGCATGCCGACGAGGCGTTCCTCGGCCATTACCAGTTAAGCCATGACCCTTTTGCTCCGCGGGTGCCTGGTTTCAAATTTTTCCCTGCCCAGCGCAAGCCGGTGCTTGGCCAATTGCACCATCTGGCGCGCTACAGCCAATTGCTGCTGGTGGTGACCGGCCCGTTGGGCAGTGGCAAAACCCTGCTGCGCCAGGCGCTGGTTGCCAGCACCAACAAGCAATCGGTCCAGAGCGTTGTGGTGTCGGCCCGTGGTGCGGGGGATGCGGCGGGTGTGCTACGCCAGGTGGCTCAGGCGCTGAATGTGTCCAATGCCGAGCCGAACGCGATTCTCAAGCAAGTGGTGCAACTGGGCCTGACCGGGCAAGAAGTGTATTTGCTGGTCGATGACGCCGAACAACTCGACGAGTCTGCCCTGGAAGCGCTGCTGGCGCTGGCGGCGGGCACGCCCGAAGGTCGCCCGCACGTGTTCCTGTTTGGCGAGTCGTCGTTGATCGCCGATCTGGAGCAGATCAGTGGTGATCAGGAGCTGTTTCACGTCATCGAATTACAACCGTACGAAGAGGAAGAAACCCGCGAATACCTGGCTCAACGCCTTGAAGGCGCCGGGGCCGGTATCGAACTTTTCTCCGCTTCGCAGATCTCTGATATTCACGAAAGCTCCGACGGCTGGCCTGGCACCATCAACCAGGTTGCCCGGGATGCCTTGATCGAAGCCATGATTGCAAGCCGCTCTGCGGTTAAGCGTCCAAAGATGGGGTTTACTATGCCTAAGAAGCACGTATTGGCTATTTCCGCCGTTGTCGTGGTCGCTGTTGCCGCCGCCTGGTTGATTCCGGGCCGCAGCAAGGCACCCGCCACCGCCGGTGCGCCAACCGAACAGGCGCAGTTGCCACTGGGCAAACCCACGCCAAATGTCGAATTCGCCAACTCCGGCCAGCCGACCAACCTGCCGATGGTGGGTCAGCCGGTGATGCGCGGCCCGCTGGCCGAAGCCGCCGGTGGTATTTCCGAAGGCGATGACGGTGTGCCGGTGGAAGGCTCCAGCGCCACGCCGCCAACCGTGACCACGACTGCGCCGCCTGCAGGCGTGCCAGCGGGCCCGGCAGCCACTCCAGCGGCCAAGCCGACCCCGGCACCGACCGTCGCTACCGCCAAGCCAGCTCCGGTTGCCAAGCCAGTCGCGCCTGCGCCAGTGGCCAAGCCGGCGCCAGCCGCCAAGCCCGCTGAGAAACCTGCCGCCGTTGCCAAAGCGGCTGCGCCTGCCGCCGCGGGCAGCAGCTGGTACACCAGCCAGCCGGCCGGCCACTTCGTGGTGCAGATCCTCGGTACCAGTTCCGAAGCCAACGCTCAGGCGTTCGTGAAAGAGCAGGGCGGCGAGTACCGTTATTTCAAGAAAGTGCTCAACGGCAAGCCTCTCTACGTGATCACCTACGGCAGCTTCCCAAGCCGTGCAGCAGCTGATTCCGCGATCAAAGCCTTGCCAGCGAAGGTTCAGGCTGGTAAACCTTGGCCTCGCACTGTTGCCAGCGTTCAACAAGAACTCGCAACAACTCGCTGAAGATTCGGCGGCCTTACCCAGGCCGCCTCTCCCGGCACCTCAAAAAAATCCGCAAGTGCGTGCTGCCCTCAAGGCCGCGCGCTTTGTGGTGTCTGCGTCACAGTAGCTTTTGAGTCGTAGCGGTCAGAATTAAAAAAGTTTTGACTAGCACAGCATATCGCTTTAAACCTTTCATAAATGCGACATAGATTTGCGACATTTCGTCGCTAAATTTGTGAGCGTTCGTGTCGGTGTGTACAATGACCTCCCTTTTGCCCCCGCAAAGCTGGCGTACGTTCGGCGTGGAAGGTAACGGGTTGAATTGAAAAGAAATTTGCCTCGGTAACAGAGGCAGCCTGGTGAGAAAGTGTCTATGAAAGCAGGTCTGTACCAACCCGATGAATTCAAGGATAACTGCGGTTTTGGCCTGATAGCCCATATGCAGGGCGAGCCCAGTCATACCCTTTTGCAAACGGCCATCGAGGCCCTGACCTGCATGACCCACCGCGGTGGGATCAACGCCGACGGCAAAACCGGTGACGGTTGCGGCTTGCTGATTCAAAAGCCCGACCAGTTCCTGCGTGCTGTCGCAAAAGAACAATTTGCTGTCGACCTGCCCAAGCAGTACGCCGTGGGCATGGTGTTCTTCAACCAGGACCCGGTCAAAGCCGAAGCCGCTCGCGAGAACATGAACCGCGAGATCGTGGCTGCCGGTCTGCAACTGGTGGGCTGGCGCAAAGTGCCGATCGACACCAGCGTGCTCGGCCGTCTGGCCCTGGAGCGCCTGCCACAGATCGAACAAGTGTTCATCGCCGGCGATGGCCTGAGCGATCAGGACATGGCGATCAAGCTGTTCACCTCGCGTCGTCGCTCGTCGGTGTCCAACGCCGCCGATACTGACCACTACATCTGCAGCTTTTCGCACAAGACCATCATTTATAAAGGCCTGATGATGCCGGCGGATTTGACCGCCTTCTATCCAGACCTGAGCGACGAGCGCCTGCAAACCGCAATCTGCGTGTTCCACCAGCGCTTCTCCACCAACACCTTGCCGAAATGGCCGCTGGCTCAGCCATTCCGCTTCCTCGCCCATAACGGCGAGATCAACACCATCACGGGTAACCGCAACTGGGCCGTGGCCCGTCGCACCAAGTTCGCCAACGACTTGATGGACCTCGAAGAGCTCGGCCCGCTGGTCAACCGCGTGGGCTCCGACTCCTCCAGCATGGACAACATGCTCGAGCTGATGGTCACCGGCGGCATCGACCTGTTCCGTGGCGTGCGCATGATCATTCCGCCAGCGTGGCAGAACGTCGAAACCATGGACCCGGATCTGCGTGCGTTCTACGAGTACAACTCGATGCACATGGAGCCGTGGGACGGCCCGGCCGGTGTGGTCATGACCGACGGCCGCTACGCGGTGTGCCTGCTCGACCGTAACGGTCTGCGCCCGGCGCGTTGGGTCACCACGACCAACGGTTTCATCACCCTCGCGTCGGAAATCGGCGTATGGGACTACAAGCCTGAAGATGTCATCGCCAAAGGCCGTGTCGGCCCTGGCCAGATCCTGGCGGTGGACACCGAAACCGGGCAGATCCTCGACACCGATGCGATCGACAACCGCTTGAAGTCGCGTCACCCGTACAAGCAATGGCTGCGCAAGAACGCCCTGCGCATCCAGGCGACCATGGAAGACAACGACCACGGTTCGGCTTTCTATGACGTCGACCAGCTCAAGCAGTACATGAAGATGTACCAGGTCACGTTCGAAGAGCGCGACCAGGTGCTGCGTCCGCTCGGCGAGCAAGGCTACGAGGCCGTCGGCTCCATGGGCGATGACACGCCAATGGCCGTGCTGTCCCAGCGCGTGCGCACGCCGTACGACTATTTCCGCCAGCAGTTCGCCCAGGTGACCAACCCGCCGATCGACCCGCTGCGCGAAGCCATCGTGATGTCGCTGGAAGTGTGCCTCGGTGCCGAGCGCAACATCTTCCAGGAATCGCCTGAGCACGCTTCCCGCGTCATTCTCAGTTCGCCGGTGGTTTCCCCGGCCAAATGGCGCTCGTTGATGACCCTGGAGCGCCCAGGCTTCGACCGCCAGATCATCGACCTGAACTACGACGAGAGCCTCGGCCTTGAAGCCGCTGTGCGTAACGTCGCCGATCAGGCCGAAGAAGCTGTGCGCGCCGGTCGTACCCAGATCGTGCTGACCGACCGCCACATCGCGCCAGGCAAACTGCCGATCCACGCTTCGCTGGCCACGGGTGCTGTGCACCACCGCCTGACCGAAAAAGGCCTGCGCTGCGACTCCAACATCCTCGTCGAAACCGCCACTGCCCGCGACCCGCATCACTTTGCGGTGCTGATCGGTTTTGGCGCCTCGGCGGTGTACCCGTTCCTTGCGTACGAAGTGCTGGGCGACCTGATCCGCACCGGTGAAGTGCTGGGCGACCTCTATGAGGTGTTCAAGAACTACCGCAAGGGCATTACCAAGGGCCTGTTGAAGATCCTGTCGAAGATGGGCATCTCCACCGTCACCTCGTACCGTGGCGCTCAATTGTTCGAAGCCATCGGTCTCTCCGAAGAGGTCTGCGACCTGAGTTTCCGGGGTGTGCCGAGCCGCATCAAAGGTGCGCGTTTCGTCGATATCGAAGCCGAACAGAAAGCCCTGGCGGCCGAAGCCTGGAGCGCGCGCAAGCCGATCCAGCAAGGCGGCCTGCTCAAGTTCGTCCACGGTGGCGAATATCACGCGTACAACCCGGATGTGGTCAGCACCCTGCAAGCCGCTGTGCAGCAGGGCGACTACGCCAAGTTCAAGGAATACACCGCGCTGGTGGATAACCGCCCGGTGTCGATGATCCGCGATATGTTCAAGGTGAAAACCCTGGACACCCCGCTGGCGATCAGCGAAATCGAACCACTGGAATCGATCCTCAAGCGTTTCGACTCCGCCGGTATCTCCCTGGGTGCTTTGTCGCCTGAGGCCCACGAAGCCCTGGCCGAAGCCATGAACCGCCTGGGTGCGCGTTCCAACTCCGGCGAAGGCGGTGAAGACCCGGCGCGCTACGGCACCATCAAGAGCTCGAAAATCAAGCAAGTGGCGACGGGTCGTTTCGGTGTAACCCCGGAATACCTGGTTAACGCTGAAGTGCTGCAGATCAAAGTCGCCCAGGGCGCCAAGCCCGGTGAGGGCGGCCAACTGCCAGGCGGCAAGGTCAACGGCCTGATCGCCAAGCTGCGTTATGCAGTGCCGGGCGTGACGCTGATTTCGCCGCCGCCGCACCACGACATCTACTCCATCGAGGATTTGTCGCAGCTGATTTTCGACTTGAAACAAGTCAACCCGCAGGCCCTGGTCTCGGTGAAGCTGGTCGCAGAAGCCGGCGTAGGCACCATCGCCGCCGGTGTGGCCAAGGCCTATGCCGACCTGATCACCATCTCCGGCTACGACGGCGGCACCGGCGCCTCGCCGCTGACCTCCATCAAGTACGCCGGCGCGCCGTGGGAACTGGGCCTGGCTGAAACTCACCAGACCCTGCGCGGCAATGACCTGCGCGGCAAAGTCCGGGTGCAGACCGACGGTGGCCTGAAAACCGGCCTCGACGTGATCAAGGCCGCGATCCTCGGCGCCGAAAGCTTTGGCTTCGGGACTGCGCCAATGATCGCCCTGGGCTGCAAATACCTGCGCATCTGCCACCTGAACAACTGCGCCACCGGCGTCGCGACGCAGAACGAGAAGCTGCGCAAAGACCACTACATCGGCACCGTCGACATGGTGGTGAATTTCTTCACCTACGTCGCCGAAGAAACCCGTGAGTGGCTGGCCAAGCTGGGCGTGCGTTCGCTGGAAGAGTTGATCGGGCGTACCGATTTGCTCGACATCCTCGAAGGCCAGACCGCCAAGCAACAGCACCTGGACCTGACGCCGCTGTTGGGCAGCGACCATATCCCGGCAGACAAGCCACAATTCTGCCAGGTGGATCGCAACCCACCGTTCGACAAAGGCCTGCTGGCCGAGAAGATGGTCGACATGGCCAGCGCGTCGATCAACGACGCCAGCGGTGGCGACTTCGCTCTGGATATCTGCAACTGCGACCGTTCCATCGGCGCACGCATCTCCGGTGAAATCGCGCGCAAGCACGGCAACCAGGGCATGGCCAAGGCGCCGATCACCTTCCGTTTCAACGGCACTGCCGGCCAGAGCTTCGGCGTGTGGAACGCCGGTGGCCTGCACATGTACCTGGAAGGTGACGCCAACGACTACGTGGGCAAGGGCATGACCGGCGGCAAGCTGGTGATCGTTCCGCCTAAAGGCAGCATCTACAAGACTCAGGACAGTGCCATCATCGGCAACACCTGCTTGTACGGCGCTACCGGTGGCAAGCTGTTCGCGGCCGGTACTGCCGGTGAGCGTTTCGCCGTGCGTAACTCCGGTGCCCACACCGTGGTGGAAGGCACCGGCGATCACTGCTGTGAGTACATGACCGGTGGCTTTGTCGCGGTACTGGGCAAGACCGGTTACAACTTCGGTTCGGGCATGACCGGCGGTTTCGCCTACGTGCTGGACCAGGACAACACCTTCGTCGACAAGGTCAACCACGAGTTGGTCGAGATCCAGCGGATCAGCGGCGAAGCCATGGAGTCCTACCGGAACCACTTGCAGCACGTGCTGGACGAGTATGTCGAGGAGACCGGCAGCGAATGGGGTCGTAACCTCGCCGAAAACCTCGATGATTACCTGCGTCGTTTCTGGCTGGTCAAGCCCAAGGCTGCCAACCTGAAATCGTTGCTTTCCAGCATCCGTGCCAACCCGCAGTGATATGCGCCTGAAGAGTTTGATGAGGTTTTAACATGGCTGAACGTCTGAATAACGACTTCCAGTTCATCGATGTCGGGCGCAAAGATCCGAAGAAGAAACTGTTGCGTCAACGCAAGAAAGAGTTCGTGGAAATCTACGAACCCTTCAAACCCCAGCACTCGGCCGACCAGGCCCACCGCTGCCTGGGGTGCGGTAACCCGTATTGCGAATGGAAGTGCCCGGTGCACAACTTCATTCCGAACTGGCTCAAGCTGGTGGCCGAGGGCAACATCCTCGCCGCCGCCGAGCTGTCGCACCAGACCAACACCCTGCCGGAAGTCTGCGGCCGGGTGTGCCCGCAAGACCGCCTGTGCGAGGGTGCCTGCACCCTCAACGACGGCTTCGGCGCGGTGACCATCGGTTCGGTGGAGAAGTACATCACCGACACCGCGTTCGCCATGGGCTGGCGCCCGGACATGTCCAAGGTCAAGCCGACCGGCAAGCGCGTCGCGATCATCGGCGCAGGCCCGGCGGGCCTGGGCTGTGCCGACGTGCTAGTGCGTGGCGGTGTGACCCCGGTGGTGTTCGACAAGAACCCGGAAATCGGCGGCCTGCTGACCTTCGGCATCCCCGAGTTCAAGCTGGAAAAAACCGTACTGAGCAACCGTCGTGAAGTGTTCACCGGCATGGGCATCGAGTTCCGCCTGAACACCGAAATCGGCAAAGACATCACCATGGAGCAACTGCTCGCCGAATACGATGCCGTGTTCATGGGCATGGGCACCTACACCTACATGAAGGGCGGCTTTGCCGGTGAGGACCTGCCGGGCGTTTACGATGCTTTGGATTTCCTGATCGCCAACGTCAACCGCAACCTGGGCTTTGAAAAGGCGCCGGAAGATTTCGTCGACATGAAAGGCAAGAAGGTTGTTGTGCTGGGCGGTGGCGACACCGCGATGGACTGCAACCGCACCTCGATCCGCCAGGGCGCCAAGTCGGTAACCTGTGCGTACCGTCGTGACGAAGCCAACATGCCGGGCTCGCGTAAAGAAGTGAAGAACGCCAAGGAAGAAGGCGTGAAATTCCTCTACAACCGCCAGCCAATCGCTATCGTCGGTGAAGACCGCGTCGAAGGCGTGAAGGTGGTCGAGACCCGTCTCGGCGAGCCGGACGCCCGTGGCCGTCGCAGCCCCGAGCCGATTCCGGGTTCCGAAGAAATCATCCCGGCTGACGCCGTGGTCATCGCTTTCGGCTTCCGCCCAAGCCCGGCGCCATGGTTCGAGCAGTTCGAGATCCAGACCGACAGCCAGGGCCGCGTGGTCGCCCCGGAACAAGGCCAGTACAAACACCAGACCAGCAACCCGAAAATCTTCGCCGGTGGCGATATGGTGCGCGGGTCTGATTTGGTGGTGACAGCGATCTTCGAAGGCCGCAACGCCGCCGAAGGGATCCTGGACTACCTGCAGGTCTGACTCCGATCCCCAGTTGAAATGGGATCAAAATGTGGGAGCGGGCTTGCTCGCGAATGCGGTGTATCAGTCACCAGATGTGTTGGCTGACCCACCGTTTTCGCGAGCAAGCCCGCTCCCACATTTGTTTTACGGCGCTCTTATGTCCGCGACAAATTGACCCGATAGACAAAAGGCACGGCTCACTCCGTGCCTTTTGCGTCGCGCTCTGAGAAAATGCCCGCACTTTTTTTGCGGATGCCGACATGACTGCCCTCAAGAACGACCGTTTCCTTCGTGCCCTGCTCAAGCAACCTGTAGACGTCACGCCCGTGTGGATGATGCGTCAAGCCGGTCGCTACCTGCCGGAATACCGCGCCAGTCGCGCCCACGCCGGCGACTTCATGAGCCTGTGCATGAACCCGGAGTTCGCCTGCGAAGTCACGATGCAGCCGCTGGACCGCTACCCACAACTGGATGCGGCCATCCTCTTCTCCGATATCCTGACCATTCCCGACGCCATGGGCCAAGGCCTGTACTTCGAAACCGGCGAAGGCCCGCGTTTCAAGAAAGTCGTCAGCACCCTGGCCGACATCGAGGCCCTGCCGATCCCTGACCCGCACAAAGACCTCGGTTATGTGATGGATGCTGTCAGCACCATTCGCCGCGAGCTCAATGGCCGTGTGCCGCTGATCGGCTTCTCCGGCAGCCCATGGACCCTGGCCACCTACATGGTCGAAGGCGGTTCGTCGAAAGACTTCCGCAAAACCAAGGCCATGCTCTACGACAACCCGCAAGCCATGCACCTGCTGCTCGACAAGCTGGCGCAGTCGGTCACCAGCTACCTCAACGGCCAGATCATGGCCGGTGCCCAAGCGGTGCAGATCTTCGACACGTGGGGCGGCAACCTGTCGGCGGCGGCGTACCAGGAGTTCTCCCTGGCCTACATGCGCAAGATCGTCAGCGGCCTGATCCGCGAGCACGAAGGCCGCAAAGTGCCGGTCATCCTGTTCACCAAAGGTGGCGGCCTGTGGCTGGAAAGCATCGCCGACGCCGGTGCCGATGCCCTGGGCCTGGACTGGACCTGCGACATTGGCGAAGCCCGTCAGCGCGTGGGCAACCGCGTTTCGCTGCAAGGCAACATGGACCCCACCGTGCTGTACGCCAAGCCGGAAGCGATCCGCACCGAAGTCGGCCGCATCCTGGCCAGCTACGGCAAGGGCAGCGGGCACGTGTTCAACCTCGGCCATGGCATTACGCCGGAAGTGAACCCGGAACACGCCGGCGCGTTCCTGCGCGCAGTGCATGAGCTGTCGGCGCAGTACCACGAGTAAACGCAAAACAAATGTGGGAGCGGGCTTGCTCGCGAATGCGCAGTGTCAGTCGATAAATTCGTCACTCAAGCACCGCCTTCGCGAGCAAGCCCGCTCCCACATAAAGCAGGACCGCGTCAGGCCTTTACATTCCCCAGCGGCGGCAACTTCGCCAGCTTCAGCGCCACCAACAGCGCGCCAATCAGCAACGCCACGATAAACCCACCGATCCCGTTCCACCCGGCAAAGTGCCAGAAGAACCCGCCTGCCGTGCCGGCCACACTCGAGCCTACGTAGTAGCAGAACAGGTACAACGACGACGCCTGCCCCTTGGCTTTCACTGCGCGACGGCCGATCCAGCTGCTGGCCACCGAGTGGGCGCCGAAGAAGCCGAAGGTGAAGATCAGCATGCCCGGCACCACCAGCCACAGTGGGCTGAACAGGGTCAGGACCATGCCGGCGAGCATCAGCACGATGGTGCCCCACAGCACGCGGCGACGGCCGAGGCGATCCGCCAGGGAGCCAATTTTTGCCGAGCTGTAGATGCCCGACAAATACACCAGCGACAGCAGGCCAACCACTGCCTGGCTCAACTCATAGGGCGAAGCCAGCAGGCGATAGCCGATGTAGTTGAACATCGTCACGAACGCGCCCATCAGCAGGAAGGCTTCGAGAAACAACCAGGGTAAGCCTGCGTCCTTGAAGTGCATGACGAAGCCGTCCACCAGGCTGCGCGGCTTGAGGCTGCTGGCGCGGAAGTTGCGCGATTCGGGGAGGATTTTCCAGAACACGGTGGCTGCGATCAGCGCCAGGGCGCCGATGATCAGCATTGCGGTGTGCCAACTGACGAAGTCGATCAGCACACCGATGATCAGGCGCCCACTCATGCCGCCAATCGCGTTGCCACCGATATACAAGCCCATGGCGAGGCCGATGTGTTGCGGGTGGATCTCTTCGCTCAGGTAGGTCATCGCCACGGCGGCCAGGCCGCTCAATGACAGGCCCACCAGTGCGCGCATCAGCAGAATCCCTTCCCACGTCGGCATCAAGCCGCTGGCGATGGTGGCCAGTGCCGCGCAGAACAGCGCGGCGACCATCACCGGTTTGCGCCCCAAGGTGTCGGAAATCGGGCCGGTGATCAGTAAGCCCAAGGCGAGCATCGCCGTCGAGACAGAGAGAATCAGGCTGCTTTGCGCGGCATTGATGGAAAACTCGTGAGACAGCGCCGGCATCATCGGCTGCACGCAATACAGCAGGGCAAAGGTCGCAAACCCGCCGGAGAACAGTGCCAGCACCGTGCGCATGAACATCGGCGTGCCTTTCTCGATGAACACCTCGTTGAGCTGGGCCACCACCTCATCCAGGGCGGTAGGCGGGGCTTTTTGAGCAAATGGAGCAACAGCAGATTTCACGGGGACCTCGGCGAGGGAAAGCCTGCCAGGACTGGCAATGCAAAAAAGAATATAGCTGCCTAATGATTCTTTCCAATATATTGTTCGACCTGTTTGATAGCTTTTACGACCTAATGAGGTTTGCATGGAATTGCGTCACCTGCGGTACTTCATCGCCGTCGCCGAAGAACTGCATTTCGGCCGTGCCGCGCAGGTACTGGGCATCTCGCAGCCGCCGCTGAGCCAGCAGATTCAGGCGCTGGAGCAACAGGTGGGCGCGCGTTTGTTTGAGCGGACCAATCGTCGGGTCGAGTTGAGCGAGGCCGGGCGGTTGTTCCTGCACGAGGCGCGGTTGGTGCTGGCGCAGGTCGATAAAGCCGCCGATGTGGCGCGGCGCGCGCAGTTGGGTGAGCTTGGCGAATTGAAGATCGGCTTCACCTCGTCGGCGCCGTTCAACGCCAGCATCCCGCAGGCGATTTTTGCGTTTCGCCAGGCGTTCCCGGCGGTCCACCTGAATTTGCAGGAAATGAGCAGCACCGAAGTGGCCGAGTCGCTCGTCGATGAGTCGATCCAGGTCGGGCTGATGCGCCCGTTGCCGTTGCCGGACTCGTTGAGTGTCATCGAGCTCATGCGTGAGCCGCTGGTCGCCGTCCTGAACGCCGGGCACCGCTTGGTGGAAGGCAGCGAGCGCGGCTTGTACCTGGCGCAGCTGGCTGAAGAACCGTTCGTGTTTTTCCCTCGCAGCTACGGCAGCGGCCTCTACGCACAATTGCTCACCCTGGCGCGTGACGCTGGCTTCAGCCCGCACTTCGCCCAGGAAGCGGGCGAGGCGATGACCATCATTGGCCTGGTGGCGGCAGGCTTGGGGGTGTCAGTGTTGCCGGCGTCTTACCAGCGCATACGCATTGATGGCGTGGTGTATCGCACCTTGCTCGATCAGGACGCCGTGACGGCCGTGTGGCTGGTGCAACGCAAAGGCGCGCAAACCCCGATGGCCAGGGCGTTTGTGGAGCTTCTGACGCGCAAGGCGGCGATGTAGGGACTGTCACCTATCAGGTAACGCAACCGGCTTAGTCATTCGCAAGAATAAAGCGGCGGTGCGCAGTGCGCTGGGGGTGCGATGAAGTGGATCAGAGCTGAGCGGCGCTTTGCCACCGATTGCAGGCGAGCTGTTTTCAGGCAGACTGGCCGAGTTCCCGAAAGGGGCTTGTGAGACTCTGAGGATCCTGGGCATCCAGCCATCGCAGAGCGAGGCAGGACGCGGCGATGACACGCCAACCTGTTTGTGAAGAGGGCGCCGAAAGGCGCCCTTTGTCGTTTCTGACGGGCTGACGTTCTCAGTTCTGCTTCGCCGTTCCCGGCTGCTCAAACAACTGCGCCGCCGAACCCGGCACATTCGCACCACGGCTCTGCAAGCCCGCCATGATGTCGCGGTCGAGCATGCTCACCCAGCGGTTGTAGTTGCGGTGGATCTTGCCGTCCTTGTAGCCCAGGTCGCGGCTGTCGCGGTAGGTGATGGCGTAGCTGTTGCGGGTGTAGCGAATGTCGATGGCCGCGTAATACTGGTTACGCACAGTGATCTCGGCCTGCACCAGGTGCGGGCCGAAACGTTGCACGGTCCACTCGCGTTTTTGCAGGGCTGCGACAATCACCTGTTTCATGGTTTCTTCGCCGACCTGGGTCGTGGCCGGCAGGTCGTGCTGGGTGTTCAGCACCGGTTTGCTGGTGCAAGCGGCGGTGCTCAGCAGGGCCAATGTGATCAGGGTGGCGCGCAGCAAGGAAGACATTCCGTTTTCTCCAATCGATTAAAAAGTCAGGACCAGCGGCGAAAAATCAGCGAGGTGTTGACGCCGCCAAAGGCAAAGTTGTTGTTCATCACGTAGTCGTGGTGCATCTCGCGAAAGCCACCTTGCAGGTAATCCAGCTCGCCGCATTGCGGGTCGACACTATCCAGGTTGAAGGTGTGCACGTACTGGTCGCGGTTCATCATTTCGATGCTGAACCAGGACTCCAGCGCCCCGCACGCACCCAAGGTGTGGCCGAGGAAGCTCTTCTGCGAGCTGATGGGCATACGGCTGCCGAACAAGCTGTGGGTGGCCAGCGTTTCGGCGATATCGCCTTGATCGGTCGCGGTGCCATGGCCGTTGACGTAGCCGATGGCGGAAGGCTCCAGCCCGGCATCTTCCAGGGCCAGCTCCATCGCGCGGCGCATGGTTTTCTGCTCCGGGCGGGTGGTGTGCTGGCCGTCGGCGTTGCTGCCGAAACCGACAATCTCGGCATGGATATGCGCGCCACGCGCCAGAGCGTGTTCCAGTTCTTCCAACACCAGCATGCCGCCGCCTTCGCCTATCACCAGGCCATCACGGCCACTGTCATAAGGGCGCGGGCTGGTTTGTGGGGCATCGTTTTTCAGGCTGGTGGCGTACAGCGCATCAAACACCATGGCTTCGGTAGGGCACAGCTCTTCGGCGCCGCCCGCGAGCATCAACGGCAAGCGGCCGAACTTGATGGCCTCATAGGCATAGCCGATGCCCTGGCTGCCGCTGGTGCAGGCGCTGGACGTGGGAATCAAGCGCCCGGTGAGGCCAAAGAAAATGCTGATATTCGCCGCCGTCGTGTGCGGCATCATGCGCACGTAGGAGTTGGCGTTCAGCCCTTCGGCCACCGAGTTCAGCAGCATATTGCCGAACGCCTTGATCTCATCGGTGCTGCCGGTGGACGAGCCGCAGGCCACGCCCATGCGCCCGTCCTTGATCGACTCGTCGCCGAGCAAGCCGGCATCCTGCAACGCCTGCTCCGCTGCCCACACAGCCAGGCGCGACACGCGGCCCATGCTGCGCAGTTGCTTGCGTGTCCAGTGAGCGGGCACCACGAAATCGTCGATCGGCCCGGCCAGGCGCGTGTTCAATTCGCTGAAACGGTCCCACTCGTCCATGCGCCGAATGCCGCTGCGGTTGGCGCGAAAGTTGGCCGCGATGGTGTCCCAGTCGCTGCCCAGGGAGGTCATGCCGGCCATGCCGGTGACAACGACGCGCTTCATCAGCACAGGCCTCCGTTCACCGCCAGGACCTGGCGGGTGATATAGCCGGCTTCGGCCGACATCAGGAAATTCACGGCGCCGGCGACTTCTTCCGGCGTGCCCATGCGCTGTGCGGGGATCATCTTCATCAGCTCTTCCACCGGCACGTTTTCATCGAGCATGGCGGTGTCGATCAAGCCGGGCGCCACACAGTTAACGGTGATCTTGCGCTTGCCCAGCTCGATGGCCAGGGCTTTGGCCGCACCGATCAAGCCGGCTTTCGAGGCGCTGTAGTTGACCTGGCCACGGTTGCCGATGAGCCCGGAAACCGAGGTAATGCAGACGATACGGCCCGCTGCGCGACGACGAATCATCGGCATCATCACCGGGTGCAAAACGTTATAGAAGCCATCCAGGTTGGTGCGCATCACCACGTCCCAATCGTCTTCCGACAAGGCCGGGAATGCGCCGTCGCGGGTCAGGCCGGCATTGAGCACCACGCCGTAATAGGCGCCATGTTGCTCCACATCGGCTTCAAGGATTGCTTTGCAGCTGGCGCGGTCCGCCACATCAAATTGCAGCACCCGCGCGTTGCGGCCCAGGGCCTGGATCTCGACCTGCACCGCATCGGCTTCGACGCGACCACTGCGGCAATGCAGCACGATGTCATGCCCGGCCTGGGCCAGGCGCAGGGCAATGGCGCGGCCGATGCCACGGCTGGAGCCGGTGACCAGTACGGTTGCAGTCATGGCGTTTCGTCCTTCGATTCATCTAAATAGTGGGTCGCCTGGGGCGGTCGAAATACGTTCAAGCGCGCGCTGGCCTGGATACCGTCACCGCTGAGGTGGCATTCGAACACACCCATGCCGTTGTCGTCTTCCAGGGAGCGCAGGCCGTGGATGCGCAGTTCGGCGCCGGCCGGGAAGCATTCCACGTTGCACTCGAACTTACGTGTGCCCAACAGGAAACCCAGTTCCACGGCTTCGCCCTTTTGGCGGGCGCGGCAACCGGCATAGGCCGCGACGCTTTGCGCCATCAGCTCGATTCCGACCCAGGCCGGCAGGCTGCCGTCCGGGCGGTTGAACAGGCCGCCGGGCTTGACGGTGGTGCGGGTGTGAACCTGCTCTTCATCGAACGACAGCACCTGGTCAATCAGGATCATGTCGCCCGCGTGAGGCAGCAGTTCGGCGAGTGGCCAATCGATCATGGGGCCTCTGCGATAATCAGGCTGACGTTATTGCCACCGAAGGCAAACGAGTTGCTCATCAGGCAGCGTTTTTTCAAGCTGTCGCCAGGGTGCGCCCAGTGCAACGCGGGCAACGCCGGGTCGGCCTGGCCGTCCCACACGTGCGGCGGCACCCGGCCGTGGGTCAGGCTCAGCCAACAGAACGCCGCTTCCAGCGCGCCGGCCGCACCGAGGGTGTGCCCGCTCATGGGTTTGGTCGATGAGCAGGCAACGCCTTCGGGGAACAGGCTGGCGACAGCGAGGCTTTCCATGGCGTCGTTATGATGGGTCGCGGTGCCATGCAGGTTCAGGTAACCGATCTGCTCAGGCGCCAGTTTCGCGCTGGCCAAGGCCTTGCGCATGGCCAGCAGTGCGCCTTTGCCGGTGGGCTCGGGGGCGGAGATATGATGTGCATCGCAACTCGCGCCGCTGCCGAGCAAGGCAATCGGCGCGGGCGCTTTGGTCATCAGGAACAGCACCGCGGCTTCGCCGATATTGATGCCGTTGCGGTTCACCGAAAATGGGTTGCAGCGCTCACTGGAGACGGCCTCCAGTGAGGTAAAGCCGTTCAACGTCAGCTTGCACAGGCTGTCGACGCCGCCGCAAATCACCGCGTCGCACGCGCCCAGGTCCAGCAGGCGCTGGGCACTCATCAGCGCGCGGGCGCTGGAAGTACAGGCAGTGGAAATCACATAAGCCGGGCCGCTCAATTGCAGCCAGTCGGCCAGGAAGTTCGCTGGCGCGCTGAGTTCCTGTTGCTGGTAATCGTAGTCGCCGGGGAACTGCTGGTCGCGCAGGTAGTGCGCGATGCCACGGCTGGCTTCGTCGATGCCCGAGGTGCTGGTGCCCAGTACCACGCCGACGCGGGAAGCACCGTAGGTGTGGATCGCCTGGCGGATCTCAACCTCGATCTGCAATGCCGCTTCCAGCAGCAGCTGGTTATTGCGGCTGCTTTGCTGGTTCAACTCAGTCGGGATGCTCGCCAGTTGCCAATGCACACCCGCCACCGGCACCACGCGCTCCGGCACCCAGCCACTTTCGGCGCGCATGCCGGAGCAGTCGCCGGCGAACAAGCTGCGGCTGACCTCGGACGGCGTGCGCCCCAAGGCGCAGATCACGCCGAGCGCATTGAGATAAGCCGTCATCGGGCGACCCCAAGCGGCGTGACGCGGTAGCTCAAGGATTGGCCCGTCATGTTCACGCTAAACACCTCGGAAGACTGATACACGATTTGCCAATGGCCTGGCAGCGTGCGTGTGAGGTCCATGGCCTGGGCACTCGGGTAAAGCGCGCGCACGTCATCGGCCGAGGTCAGGGCAAACAGCAAGGCGGCAAACAGCTCGCGTGCCTGCGGGTTGGGCGGCAGCAAGCCATCGGCCTGCCACTGGCCATTGATCAGCTTTTGCCGGGCCTGGGGAATGCCCAGTGGGTCCATCATCGACCAGCGAAGGGCAGCGCCTTCGCGCTGGATCACCAGCAGCCAGTCCTGGCTCTGGCCGCCCGCCCGGCGCTGCACGTGCAGTTGCATCGGCAGGCTCAACACCGGCGTTCTCTCGGGCAGCGGCGGCTGGCTGGCGCAGGCGCTCAGCAGCAGCAGGCAACCGATCAACAGCAGGCGGATCATGGTGCCGCGCTCACTGGCGGTTTACGTGCGACGCAGTTGACCAGGGTTTCTTCACGCTGACCCACCGGCGGCGGGTTACGCAGGCCCCAGCGCTCCAGCAGGCCGAAATCGCTCGAACGGCTCCACCACAAATACGGGTAGGAAACGTTCTGCGGGCCAAACTCAAAGCCCTGCTCGCGGAGCATCGCCAGGTACTCTTCGGCGCTTTTCTGTACGTGCATCGGGTGGCGGAACAACCAGCGAATCACCCAGGTGTCGATATAGGCTTCGGTGGATTCGGCAAACAGCAAATAGCCGCCCGGCTTGAGCACGCGGTAGAACTCCTTCAGTGCGCGATGCTGTTCGACCAGATGGTGGAACGTCTGGTGGCAGAACAGGATGTCGACGCTTTCATCCGGCACCTCCAGGGTCGCACAGTCGCTGCCGATCAACTCGATGGCCAGGCCTTGGCGCGCGGCTTCGGCCTTGCTCAATTCCAGGCTGTGGAGGTCGGCATCCAGGCCGATCAGGCGCTTGGGCGCGAATGCGTGCTGCAGCAGCTTGAAGGATTTGCCCTGGCCACACCCGGCGTCCAGCAACACTGGCGCCACGGGGAGTGGCTCGCTGAACAGGCCGCGCAGGTCGTTGATCGCTACGCGCAGGACGTGGTGCTGCCAAGTGTGGCTGCGCAGGAACCAGAAGCCGAACTTGGTTTCTTCGACGTAGTTCTTACTTAAATACTGACTGCTCATACCGGCTCACTCGCACAAATCTCCGACAGCATCCGCAACCGCCGCTTGGGCTCGCTGACAAACGGGTTGCGTTCATCCCACGCATAACCGGCGAGGATCGCGCTGATCATCCGACGGATCTCCGGCGAACTGCCGGGGTGGAAAATCACGTCCTGAAAGGTCCCGGCATACCAGCCTTCGACGTAGCAGCGGAAGGTGTCGACACCGCGTTTCAGCGGTTCGGCAAATTCGGTTTGCCAGTCCACGGTCTCGCCCTTGAGTTGGCGATGCAGCAGCCCTGCGGCCATGCTTGCCGAACGCATGGCGATGGTCACGCCGGAGGAAAACACCGGGTCGAGGAATTCTGCGGCATTGCCCAGCAGCGCAAAGCCCGGGCCGTGCAGGGTTTTGACGTTGGCCGAATAGCCGCCGATGGTGCGCGCAGGCGTATCCCAGACGGCGTTTTGCAACACGCCGGACAGGCTTGGGGTTTCGTCGATAAACCCGCGCAGGCACGCGTCGAGGTCGCCGTCGCGGCCGTCGAAATGCGCTTTGGCCGCGACCACGCCCACCGAGCAGCGGCCGTTGCTGAACGGGATGGTCCAGAACCAGATATCGCGTTGGGTTGGGTGGGTGGTGACAAGAATTTTGCTGCGGTCGAAGCCCGGGTGCTCGATATGGTCTTCAACGTGGGTGAACACCGCCTGGCGCACCGGGAAATTCGACGGTGCTTCAAGGTCCAGCAGGCGCGGCAGCACCCGGCCGTAACCGCTGGCATCGAGCACGAATTTGGCCTTGAGGTGGTATTCGCTGCCATTCTCGCGGCGCACATGCAGGTAACGGCTTTCGCCGGTGAAATCGACGCCGATGATGGTTTCGCCGTAGCGGATGTCCACGCCCTGCAAGGCGGCCTGGTCAGCCAGCAATTTGTCGAATTCGCCCCGCTGCACCTGGAAGGTGGTGGGCTTGCCGTTGCTGAACGTGTCACCGAAATCAAACGCGCTGTAACGCTCGCCCCAGGCGAATGCGGCCCCGGTTTTTACCTGGAAACCCGCGGCCTGCACGGCGTCGAGCATGCCGGCTTCTTCGATAAAGTCGATGCAGTGCGACAACAGGCTTTCGCCGATCGAGAACCGTGGGAAATGCTGACGCTCGATAATCAATACATCATGCCCGTTACGCTTTAACAGCGCAGCGGCGATGGCACCGGACGGGCCGGCACCGATCACCACCACCTGGCGACGTTCCATTTCAACTATGGGCACGAGGGCTCCTTGCCACTTTGGCGATAATCACATTCATAAGGCGTGCTTCCGATGGCCGGCCCAAGGCGCCAGCATAAAACTGAAAGCCAGGCCCAGGCTGACCGACAGGCCGAAATTACTCACGGCCGGTGTACTTGACACGGCCAGCAGGCCAAACGACAACCAGGTCGTCAGCGCCGCCAGCAGCGTACCTAAAAGACTCACGGCGGCGCCGCCGATCTGCTCACGCATCAAGATGGCATAGTCGACACTGATGGCGGTGACCAATAGCAGGCCGAACAGGCTGAACAGCGTCAACGGCTGGCCCAGCCAACCCAGGCTCGCCAGGCTGCACAGCGCCGCGAGCAGTGGCAGGGCGACGATGCGCAAGGCACCGCCAACGCCGAACGGCAGGATCAGCAATACGACGATCAGCACGCATGACATCAATTTTAATTCCGCCGCGCTGATCTGCGTGTCGGCGAACACCCGGTTCAAATCCCCCAGGCGATCCACCAGTTGCACGCCGGGCAAGTCCAGCGCCTGCACGCGCAGCAGCGCCGGGTTGTTCAAGCCTTGCAAGCTGACCATCGCGGCCACGCCGCAGTCTACCGGGCCGAGCCACAGCGTGCGCCACGGTTCTGCCAACGGCCCCACCAGTGCCGCGTCGATGTCTTCGGTGGGCAGGGCTTTCAGTTGCGCGACTTCAGCCTGCAGGGCGCTGGCGGGAACGCCGAGGTCCAGCAGCGGCTGCCAGTGTTGCGCGAGTGCGTCCAGCGCATCACGCAGTTGCTGCTGCTCGGCAGGCTGGCTGACCAGTTGGTTGAGTGCCAGGTAGCCTTGCAGCTTGTTCATGTTCACCAGTTGATCCAGGCGTTTGCCTAAGCTGGCCTGGCGTTCCAGCAACTGCTGCTGGTTGTCCGCACGCACCAGGAAGAACTGGCTGGTGGGCTGGAACCCGGTGATGCGCGCCACCGCCTGGGCCTCTTGCAGCAGTTGCGGCGGGGCACCGATCCATTGGCGGATGTCGTTTTTGCTGTTCAGTTGCCACAGGCCACCGGCGCAAAACAACAGCACCCACGCCAGCAAAAACGGGCTCGGTACACGCTTGATCAGCGACGCACGCAACAACCACAGGCATTCGGCAATGCGCAGCGGCCATTGCGCCGGGCGCAGTTCGAGGCCCTTGAGCAGCGCGGGCAGCAGGCACACGGCCGAGAGGTAGGCGCCGACCAAGCCTGCGGCGGAGAACACCGCGATTTGCGTCAGCGCCGGAAAGGGCGTCCAGGCCAGCGCCAGGTAGCCGATGCAGCTGGTCGCCAGGCTCAGGCTCAGCCCCGGCAGGGTCAGGCGCAAGGCCGGCCAGCTGCGCCACGGCTGCAGGCTCCAGCTTTTCGACAGGTAGTGCAGCGGGTAATCCACCGCCACGCCGATCAGGCTGGAGCCGAGCACCAGTGTCATCACATGCATATGGCCGAACAGCGCCACACAGGCCACCGCGCCAAACAGCATGCCGACCAGCACCGGCACAAACGCCAGCAGCACGCGCCAGCGGCGGAACGCGAGGAGCAACAGCAGCAGAATGCCAAGGGTCGCGCCACCGCCGACCCAGGTAATTTCGCGGGTGGCCTGCTGCTGCCCGTTGGCCGCATAGAGCAAGCCGCTGGCGGCGAGCAATTGCGCGCCTTGCTCGCTGGCCTGCGCGCGGCTGGCCTGGAGCAACGCCGCCACTTGCAGCGGCAGCTTCATGTCAAAGGCATTGCCGGCGGTGCGCGCACGCAGCAGCACCCAGCTTTTGCCATCGGCGTCGGCGATCAACGCGCCGCTGCCGATATCCAGTTGTACCGAACCGTGTTGCGGCTGGCTGTTCTGGATGCGCCCGGTGAGGCCCAGCCAGTCATCCTGGCTCGGCACCAGGCTGAACCCGGTGAACGGGTCGAACAGCGCTTGCACGCGTTGCTGGATAAACGCGTCGGGGTGCTCGATCAGTTGTTCGCGGTCTTTGGCCGAGAGCATCGCCAGTCGCCCGCGCAGCAGTTGCTCACGCAGCGCTGGCAAGTCGGCTTGCAGGTTCCACTGCACTTTTTCAAACAGGCCACTGGCTTGCCAGCGCTCGCCGAGTTGCTGTGCCACGGCCACCGCTTGCTGGCGGTCGGTATGCCCCACCAGCACCAGCATTTCGCGGTTCAACGGCGCTTGCATGCGCTGCTCGGCTTTCAGCTCGAGGGCATCCGGCGTGTTGCCGGGCACCAGCTCCATCAAGTTGGCCGACAGCGGCGCGCCATGACGCCATTGCCAGCCGGCCAGGGCCAGCACGGCCACCAGCAGGATCAGGAACAGGCGTGGCAGCAGGCGCTCACTGGGCAAAGTCGTGTTGCTCCGCGTCGCTCAACGGTTGGCTGGCCGTGCTGTCTTGCATGCGCAGCACGGTGCTGTCGCCTTGGGTTTCGAGCAATTCGATGGTGTTCACCAGCTCGCCACCGTCGATATTGATCTGGGTGAAGACCTGCTTGAGCAGCAGTGAACGTGGGGTCAGCGTCAGCTTCCACTGGTTGGCTGCGCCTTGCAGTTGCAGTTCGAAGTCGCGCTGCAAGCCGCTGCTGTCGCCCTGGAGCACGGCGAGGAACAGGCGATTCTGCTCGGCGCCGGCGCTCTTGTTCGGCAGCAGTTGCCAGCCATTGGCGTCACGCCGGGCAATGCCCTGGGCGCTGATGCGGTAGTCCTGTTGCAGCGGGGTTTTCAGCAGCCACAGCAGGCCGTGGTCTTTGGCGAGCACGAAGGTGCCTTTGCTGACCAGTGGCTGCGGCAGGGCGCGCAGGTGTTTTTCCTGGATGAAGCTGCCGTGGATCACCGAGGGTTTGGCCAACTGGTCGCTGAGTTGTTGCAGGTCAAACGCATGGGCATTGAGGCTCAGCATCAAGCTTGCAAACAGTATTAAAACTCTCATGCCAAAGCCCTTTCGACGGCGTCGGTGAATATTTTCGGCGAGGCCAACTGCATCTCGCGGCTGGCGATTTCTACGGCCACTTGCACGGTGCTGGCGCGGGTCAAACGCTCGCCGCTGGCAAGGTCACTGATCAGGTAGTTCACCTTCAAACGGTTCTCCCACTCCACCAGGCTGGCGCGCACATTAATCGTCTGGCCAAAGGTGGCGCCGCGCACGTAGCGCAGCTGCATGTCGATCACCGGCCAGGCATAACCCGACTCAAGCATTGCCGTGTAGTTGTGGCCGATCTTGTCCAGCAGCGCGCAGCGCGCCACTTCCAGGTACTTCACGTAATGCCCGTGCCACACCACATTCATGGTGTCGATATCGAAAAACGGCACGAGGATCTCGGTGTCGCAATGCAATACGCCCTGGCTACGCATGCAGCCTCCAGTGTTGCTCGGCGATACGTTTGAGGCACAGGCGCAGTTCGCCTTCCAGCGCGCGGTCTTCGATGACCGGCGGGAAGTCCTTGGCCAGCTCTTCATGCATGGCGGCCAAGGCTGGCGGCAGCGCGCGTGCATCGTCAGCCTGGGCGCGTAGCCACACACCCTGGTTAGCGGCGAGCAGGGTCGCGGCGGCAACCTGTTCGGTCAGCTCCAGCACGCGGATTGCATCGCGGGCGGCGATGGTGCCCATGCTCACCTTGTCCTGGTTATGGCATTCGGTAGAGCGCGAGAACACGCTGGCCGGCATGGTGTTTTTCAGCGCTTCGGCGGTCCAGGCGCTGGTGCCGATCTGCACGGCCTTGAAACCGTGATTGATCATCGCGCGGTCGGCCGGGGCGCCCGACAGATTGCTCGGCAGGCCGTGGTTGTAACGCACGTCCACCAGCAGTGCGAGCTGGCGGTCGAGCAGGTCGGCAACGTTGGCCACCAGGGTCTTGAGGCTGTCCATGGCGAAGGCGATATGCCCGCCGTAGAAGTGCCCACCATGCAGCACGCGTTCTTCTTCGGCGTCGATGATCGGGTTGTCGTTGGCGCTGTTCAGTTCGATTTCGATAAACGAACGCAGCCAGTTCAGGCTGTCGGCCAACACGCCAAGCACGTGCGGCGCGCAGCGCAGCGAATAGCGATCCTGCAGGCGGTGCAGCGGCGCGGTCGGCGCATCAATCGCCAGGTCCTTGCGCAACCAGGCAGCGACCTGCATCTGCCCCGGGTGCGGCTTGGCGGCGAACAGGCGCTCGTCGAAGTGTTCCGGGTTGCCTTGCAGCGCCACCACGTTCAACGCGGTGATGCGTGTGGCCAGTTGCAGCAGGTAGTCGGCCCGGGCGAAGGCCAGGCAGGCGAGGCCGGTCATCACGGCGGTGCCATTCATCAATGCCAGGGCTTCCTTGGGGCGCAAGACCAGCGGCTCCCAGCCCAATTCGTGGTGCACGTCGGCGGCCTGGCGGCGTTCACCTCGGAACATCACTTCACGCTCGCCGGACAGGGTCGCAGCGACGTACGACAGTGGGGTCAAATCACCGCTGGCGCCCACCGAGCCTTCTTCCGGGATCAGCGGCAGTACGTCGTGTTCAAGGAACGCATGCAGGCGCTCCAGCAACTCCACACGCACCCCGGAAACACCGTGGCACAACGACTGTAGACGCGCCGCCAGCACCGCCCGTGTGGCTTGGGCGTCAAGCAACTTGCCCAGCCCGCACCCGTGGAACGTGTACAGGTGACGCGGCAAAGCCTCGACGTGCTGCAACGGTACCGCCACCACGCAGGAGTCGCCGTAGCCGGTGGTCACGCCATAGATCACGCCTTCCTTGTCCAGCAACGAGTCGAGAAACTGCGCGCCCTTGGCAATGCGCTGGCGATAGGCGGCATCATCCTGCAATTGCGTGGGCACCTGACGGTTGGCCAGGGCCAATACGTCTTCAATGCGCAAAGCGTGTTCGCCAAAGGTTACCGGCTCAAGATGCGTCGTCATCGGTCTTCCAGAAAGGGTAAAAGTTGAACCATTGTTGGGGCGCTTCCAGGCAGAACTGGCCCAGGCGTGCAGCGTAGCGTGCGGTCCACAGGGCAATCACCTGCTCGCGGGTGCTGCGCTTCCATTCGATCAATGGGGTGAACGGCTCGATGGTCAGGCGATAGCGGCCGTTGTGTTTCAGGCACATCAGCAGGTTGACCGGGCATTTCAACAGGCCGGCCAGCAGCCACGGGCCTTGGGGGAAGGCGGCGTCATGGCCGAGGAAATCCACGCGGACCTTGCGCCCGCCGTGCAGCGGCACGCGGTCACCGGCAATCGCCAGCCACTCGCCGTCGTCCAGGCGCTGGCTGAGCAGCAGCATGGTCGCCGGGTCCAGCTCGCTGACCTGGATCAGGCGCAAATGGGTCGCCCCGGCTTCGCCCAGCAGACGGTTGAAGCGTTCTGCGTGCTTGGTGTGCACCAGCACGTTCATGGTGACTTGCTCACCGATCTCGGCCAGCGCACGGCAGACTTCGAGGTTGCCCAAGTGTGCGCCTACCAGCATCTGCCCGCGCTCGCCGCGCAGTTGCCCACGCAATTGCGCGGGGTCGTTGATTTCGATTTGTTCGATGCGCAGCTTGCCGTTCCACACGTCGAGCTTGTCGAGCAGGGCGTCGGCGAAGGCCATGAACTGCCCGAACACACGTGTGTGGCTGGGCCGCAACGCAGCGCGCCCGCTCCAGTCGGCCAGGCGCTGCTGGTATTCCCAGGCACTCCGGCGTGCCGTGCGGCCGAACAGGAAGAAGTACAACACGATGCCGTACAGCACCGGGCTTAGCAGGCGGCGACCGAGCACCTTGGCGGCGACGGCGGTGAGCTTCATCAGCCAGAAGCTGCCGCGCTCCTCACGGTCGGCCCAGTGTTTGCTGCTGTCGCTCATGCTTGCCACCGACGCCACAGGATCATCGGCGCGCGCACCAACATGCCGAAGAACAGCCGCGTGTGCATGGCCGAAATGCGCACGTTGTCGCGGAACAACCGGAAGTGCGACAAACCGTCGGCGGGGTAATGCACGTGGGTCGGCAGCCAGCGCATCGGCTGGTTACGCCAGGCCAGGCGCACCAGGATGTCCGAGTCGAAATCCATGCGTGTGCCAATGTAGGCTGAGTCCATCAACGCCAGGGTGGGCGCCAGCGGGTACACGCGAAAGCCGCACATCGAGTCGCGAATCTGCAGCGACAAGGTATTGATCCACACCCACACATGGGTCAGGTAACGTGCGTACAGGCGGCCCTTGGGCACGCTCTCGTCGTATTCCGGGTAGCCGCAGATTACCGCGTCCGGGTGCATGCGGGAGCTGTCGAGGAAGCACTCGACTTCACGCAGGTCGTGCTGGCCGTCGGCATCCACTTGCAGCGCGTGGCTGAAGCCCAGGCGCGCGGCCTCACGGAAGCCGGCCATGACCGCGCCGCCCTTGCCTTGATTGTTCGGCAGGGTCAGCAAGGTGACGTTTTCAAGTGTCGCCAATTGCGCCAATACCGCTGCGCAGGCCGGGCTGCTGCCGTCGTCGACCAGCAGGCACGGCAGGCCACTGTTCAACAGGCTCTGGACCACGGCCGGCACGGCGGCTTCGTGGTTGTAGACCGGGATCAGGGCGCAGGGGTTATGCATGCGCGGTCACCAGTTGAATGCGACCGCTGGAGCAGGCTGCGACGCCGTTGCGGTAGGCGAAGTACAGCTTGCCGCGTTCCGGGTCAAAGCGCAGGTGCAGTTCAATCTGGTCGCCGGGGCGCACCAGTTGCTGGAACTTGAGCACTTCCATGCCGGCAAAGGTGGCGGGCAGGTCAAGCAGTTGCTGGCCGAGGTTGAACGCCCACTCCACTTGCACCACGCCAGGCAGCACCGGCGTGACCGGGAAGTGGCCGCTGAAGTAGGCCAGGTCCGGCGGAATGTTCAGTTGCACGGTCCATTCGCCATCGACTTCGACTTGCTCCAGCACTTCCGGCGCTTTTGGCCGTGGTGCCAGCAGCAGCGCGGCGACGTCGGCCTGGGGCAGTTTGCCTTGGGCATTAAGCGGCAATTGGCGCAGCAAACGCCAGCGGCGCGGCAGGGCCAGCGCTTCGCAATGTTGGCTCAGGTGTTGGCGCAAGGTTTGGGTGACGGTGCGGCGGCCCTGGTTGCGCAGGGCATGCAAGCCCTCGGCACTGAGCACCACCAATGCGCCGAGTGATGCGCGGTTTTCCTGCACCACGCCCATCCGGGTGTCGGCGACCCAGTCATGGGTCATCAGCGCCTGTTCCAGCATGGGCAGTGAGATACGTTTTTCTTCCAGTTTGACGATACGGTCCAGGCGCCCCAGCAGCTCGAAACGGCCATCGGAATGGATGCGCGCAGCGTCGGCAGTGTGTTCGATATGCCCGGCGGGCAGGTACGGTGAGGCGATGCGCAGGGCGCCGTCGGCGTCCTGGCTCAGTTGCACGTCGGCAAACGGCTGCCAGGGTTGGGCGCCCTGGCGCCAGGCGATGCCACCGGTTTCCGAGCTGCCGAGGATTTCCGTCGGCCATTGCTGCAAGCGGTCGTACAGGCTGCCGGCAGCCTCCACGGGCAACGCGCCGCCGGAAGAGAACACCCGCGCCACGTGGCTCAGCGCGGGCCAGTCAAGGTTATCGCCCATGCGCTTGAGCAACGCCGGGCTGGCGACCCAGGCAAATTGCGGGTGCTCACGGCTGGCGCGCTGCATGTCTTCGGGGAAGGCCAGTTGTTTGCGCACAAAAGTGCGACCGGCGCACAGCGGCCACAACACGCGAAAGAGCAAACCGTAGATGTGCTGGGTGGCGACGCTGCCGATGATGCAGGCGTCTTTGAGGTCTGCGCCCCAGAGGTTTTCCAGGGCCTGGACTTCATTGGCCAGCTGGCGCAGGGTCTTGTCGATACGCTTGGGCTCGCCGCTTGAGCCGGAGGTGCACAGGCTGAGTTGACAAGTATCCAGATCGAGCGCGGCGGGGCGCAATGGCGCCTGATACAACCCGTCGAGATCGGCGGCTTCAACCAGCCAGGCGTCGACGGCCTTGTCCCAGCGTTGGCGCGTCTGGGGTTGCAGGTCGGCGGGCAACAGCACACTGACCCCGGCTCGCCAGGCGCCCAGCAGGGCAATCGCCAGTTGGCCGGCGTCTTCAAGGTGCACCGCCAAACGCTGGATACCTCGCGCTTGCAGGCCCGCCGCCAGGCTCAGGGCTTGGGCGCACAGTTGGGCGTGATTCATCGCAGGCTCGGTGGTGACCGGCCGTTGTTCCAGCGGCTCAAGCAGCACGTGCTCAAGTTTCAACCCATTCATACGCGGCCTCGAACCCTTTGTCGTACCAGCCATTCCACGGCAAACAACAGCCCCATCAGCCCGTAGGCGATCAGCCCGTTGTACAACGTCCACCAGCTCAACGGCGCCCACAGGGTGAGCGCGGCGGCGAGCAGGCCATTACACAGAAAAAACACACTCCACACCACGGTGACCTGGCGGGTATACACAATCGCTTCGGGCGGCAGCTGTGGCTCGGTCATGCGTGCCAGGCGTTCGACCATCGGCGGGCCATATTTCAGGCTCAGGCCAAACAGCGCCAGCATGAACGCGCTGACCAGGCTCGGGTACCAGCGCAACAGGTGCGGGTTGTCGAACCAGGCCAGCAGCAGGCAGAACAGGATCACCGCCACGGCCATCCAGCGGCTGCCGGGGTGGCGCGCACCGGTCAGTGCCCGCAACAGCCACAGGCTGCCCAACAGCAAGCCGAATTGCCAGGGTGCAAAGTGTTCGGTGCCGTAATACACCGCAAAGGGGTACAGCAGCCCCGCCAGCAACAGGCCAAGGCCGATCAAGCGTCTCATGCGGCGGGCGTGACCAGACGGTACACCGCCTCAACCACGTCATTGACGGTGCGCACCGCCTTGAATTCTTCGGCGGCGATCTTCTTGCCGGTCTGGCGCTTGATATGGTCGATCAGGTCGACGGCATCGATGCTGTCGATTTCCAGGTCCTGGTAGAGGTTGGCGTCGAGGGTGACGCGTTCCGGCGGCAATTCAAACAGTTCCACCATGGCGTTGCGCAGGGTGTTGAAAATATCGTCACGAGTTTGCATGGTCCGGTCTCAAGCTGCCTGTCTGGCCGTGACGAACGCCGCAAGGCTGGCCACGTTGGTGAAGTGATTGCGGGTGTCCTTGGCGTCGGCATCAATCTTGATGCCGTACTTTTTCTGAATCGCCAGGCCCAATTCCAGGGCGTCGACTGAATCCAGGCCCAGGCCTTCGCCGAACAGGGTTTGTTCGCTACCGATGTCGTCGACGCTGATGTCTTCCAGGCCCAGGGCCTCGATGATCAGTGTCTTTATGTCGTGCTCAAGGCGGTGTTGGTCGCTCATCTTCGGCGAGCTCCTTAATGAAATAGTCATGCAGGTAATCGTTGAGCTTGCGTGAAGCCTGGGGCGCAGGCCCAAGTGCGGCAAACGCTTGTGGTTCTATATCGGCACCCACCCGCAAACTGAAGTGCACGCGGCATTTGGGGATGCGATACCAGGGTTCGGCCTTGGTCAGGGTCGTGGGGCTGACCTTGATCACCACGGGGGTGATGATTGTCGCACCCCGCAGCGCAATGGCGGCGCCCCCGCGATGAAAGGCGGGCATCGCGCCGGGTGCGGTGCGGGTGCCTTCGGGAAAGATGATCAGCGTCTGGCCTTCGCGCAGGGCATCGGCGGCGGCATCAAGCATTTCGGCGCTGCCGTCATTGCTGATATAGCTGGCATCACGCACCGGCCCACGGGTAAAGGGGTTTTGCCACAGGCTCTGCTTGACCACGCAGTTGGCCTGGCGCACCAGACCGATCAAAAACACCACGTCGATCAGCGACGGGTGGTTGGCAATGACCATCTGGCCGGGGCGGCCGAGTTTTTCTGCGCCTTCGACGCTGTAGGTCAGCACGCCGGCGCGTTGCATCAGGCAGATAAAGAACCAGAACAGCTTGCTGATGGTGTGACGGGCGCGGCGCTGGTGTTTTTCAGCGCTGCCCGGCAGGCAACCGAGCAAGGGGAACACCAGCAGACGCAGGCACAGCCCGCCGACGCCGAACAGGACGAAGCTGGCGGCGGTGGCGAACAGGCGCCAGTAATAGGCGTCCCGTGGCTTGTCGGTCATGGCTGGCGTTGCCAGTTCCATACGCGGTTCTTCCAGGCATGTTGGCAGGCGGCCTGATCAGTGAGCAGGGTGCGCAGCAGGTTCAGGGCATGGGGCCACTGGGTTTGACTGAGTTGGACAGCGCCGCTGTTTAGTTCCAATCGCCACTCGTCGCCCGGCGTCAACAGCAGGCCGAGTGCGTAGGGGAAGGGCACGTCAACAATCCAGTTGGCGTAGGCCGCGGGTGGCTGTTCTTCGGTAATCACCAGCAATACTGCGGGGGCGCCTTCGTTGAGCAGCGCGGCGGCTTCGAGCATGCCGTGTTCCAGGCCGTCGCCGGCAGCCGCGAGGGCGGTCATTTCGCTGGTTTCATTACGCAGGATCGACCACAGGCCAATCACCGCGTTATGCACCGACAGGCTGAACTGGGTGGGCGACAGTGGCTGCTCGTTGGCCAGGTCGCTGAGGATGTCGAGGGTGCGCGGGGTTTCGCCGTGCCGGGAGATAAACACCAGCGGCAGGTCTTGCAGGCCCTCGGCCAGCGGCCAGCCCACGCTGAACGCCATGCGCGCCAGTCGGCTCAGGCGGCGGCGCTGCATGGCGGGCAGGAACGCCACATCGGGGGATGCATCGCTCGCGGGCAGCACCACAGGGGCCTGGCACCAGGCGTGCCAATCGTGCGCACTCTCCAGGCCAGGAGCCCAGGCGCGCCATTGGGCGATATTGAAAGTGATCACTGAGAAGTTATCCCGCCCCTGCGGGCTTCCATGTGCGGCCGTTGGCCCCGAATACCGGGACAGGGAACAATGGCCGAATGGCGCGCATTATCCCGGTGCTGCGGGGTTCTAGCAAACTTTGGTAAATAATTGTTCACGGCTTATTACAATTTCCTGGAAAGGATTTACACATTGTCCTTTACCTGAAGCCAGGAGGATTGTCGGACTATTCCTTTTAATGTGTCGGGGCTCGGCAGAATCTGGCCCCGCGATGCAGCAGTGCATGGATGAACGAGGTAGCTAACAGGCGCTTTTGCCCTCTACACTCGGACATTCATTGATACACGGAGGTTTTTCCATGCGGCGTGTGGTGTTCAATCAGAAAGGTGGCGTTGGCAAGTCCAGCATCGCCTGCAACCTGGCGGCGGTGAGCGCCAGTGAAGGCTATCGAACCCTGTTGGTGGACCTCGATGCACAGGCCAACTCAACCCAGTACCTCACTGGGCTGACCGGCGACGATATCCCGATGGGCATTGCCGAATTCTTCAAGCAAACCCTGTCTTCCGGGCCGTTTTCGAAGAAAAATCGCGTGGATATCTACGAAACCCCGTTCGATAACCTGCATGTCATCACCGCGACCGCCGAGCTGGCGGACCTGCAGCCCAAACTTGAAGCCAAGCACAAGATCAATAAGTTGCGAAAGCTGCTGGACGAGCTGAGCGAGGATTACGACCGGATCTATCTGGATACGCCGCCAGCCCTGAATTTCTATGCGGTTTCGGCGCTGATTGCCGCTGATCGTGTGCTAATCCCCTTCGATTGCGACAGCTTCTCGCGCCAGGCGCTGTACGGCCTGTTGGCGGAAATCGAAGAATTGAAGGAAGACCACAATGAAGGCCTGGAAGTGGAAGGCATCGTGGTCAACCAGTTCCAGGCCCGTGCGAGCTTGCCGCAGCAGATGCTTGATGAGCTGATTGCCGAAGGCCTGCCGGTGCTGCCGGTGTACCTGGCCAGCTCGGTGCGCATGCGCGAGTCGCACCAGGAGAACATGCCGCTGATCCACCTCGACCCACGGCATAAGCTGACGCAACAGTTTGTGGCGTTGCATAACTTGCTGGAAAACGCCTGATCCTTGCCGTCACCGCATAACCTGTGGGCGTTGGGTTGCCTGCGATACAGGCGACCCGGTCTGTCAGGCACACCGAGGCGATGCCATCGCAGGCAAGCCCGCGCCCACATTTGTTTTTGCATTCCTGTAGGGGGATTTGGATGGGGCCCACATAGGCTGTAGGAAGGGTCTGGCAAACGGGGGTGTGCCTTGTATCGTTGCCTACAGGTAAGCCAGAATCCGCCGGCTTGTGCGTCTGGATGGGCGTCTCTAAGGTTCTTCGGTCGCTGAATGTTCAGCGGTCGGGTTTAGTAGCCCGAAGAACGGCGTAAAGTGCACGAGCTTCATCTAGCAGACTTTTGTCTGTGTTTGATGGTGGCTGTGCGTAGGGCATCTTCGGGTGCGCCGGCTTTGCGTTGTTCCCCGGTCTACTAACCTGCGCACAGCTGCCACCCTCGTTTAGTAGCGAGGTAAGGGCGGCCCACTCCGGGAATAACGATGAAAACTAGTAATCTTTACAGCATTACCCCCAACCTCCCCACCGAAACCCTCGTGCTCAACAGCTACGAAACCTTTTCTTCCGTGCGCACCCTATTGCTCAATCTGTCCAACAACCTCACTGGCGAACACCGCGACGTGGCCCTGGCCATCCATCAATTGAGTGAGCTCGGCGTAATGCTGGTCGGCCAGATGATGGACCGCGAATCCCCCGTAGCCTCAAGGTAAACGCGGACAAAAATGTGCGAGGGGGCTTGCTCCCGATAGCGGTGTGCCCGTCACTGCATACATTGACTGACCCACTGCCATCGGGAGCAAGCCCCCTCCCACATGGGGCGCGGTGCTCGCGAAATCCGAATTACACGCCCTGGCTACGCAACCAGCTCATCAACTGCGGCAACGGAAACGCCCCACTCTGGCGCGCCACTTCGCGACCGTTCTTGAACAGAATCAAACTGGGTATCGAACGAATCCCCAACTGCGCCGAGAGCTGCTGATTGGCTTCGCTGTCCAGCTTGGCCAAGCGACACGTGCCTTCCAACTGAGCGGCTGCCTGTTCAAACACCGGCGCAAAAGACTTACACGGCCCACACCACTCGGCCCACACGTCCACCAGCAGCGGCAAGTCGCCTTTGATCTGGCTGGCGTAGTCGCCTTGTTTCAGCTCAAAAGGCGTGTTCAACAACACCGGCTGCTTGCACCGCCCACATTTCGGCGCATCGCCCAGGCGTTCGCCGGGGATGCGGTTGAGGCCGTTGCAATGCGGGCAGGGGATGACAAGCGGTTCGGACATGGTGGGCTCCTTGGTATGGCCAATGGAATGTATTTGGAGCCAAGTCCAGGGTTTATCAAGCTGTGAAGGCGATGTCTCATCCACTCACAGTTTGCCGATGCTGATGTGAAACCCAGTACCCAGGCTGTTGGAGCGTGTGCTGTGTTGCTGGCCGACCGATTTGGGGTGTCAGTGGAAACCTTTATCCAGGGGTTTTATGACGAACAACTAATCTCCAAATGCTTGCCCCAATCCGGCGGCCGCTGGGCGTACTGCTCCATGCCCGGCTGTTCGTCGAACGGTTTGCTCAGCACGTCATGCAGCCGCCTGACTTCGCTGTAATCGCCTGACTCGGCGGCGGCGATGGCGTTCTGCGCCAGATAGTTGCGCAGGATGTACAGCGGGTTGACCGCATGCATGCGCTCGCGGCGCTGCACGTCGCTGCACTCCCCATCCCGGGCAACACGGGCTTTGTACAGCTCAGCCCAGGCATCGAACCCGGCCAGATCGACAAAGTCATCACGCAGCCGCGCCACGGCCAACGCCGCTGACTCATCGCCCAGGCGCCGGAAGAACAGCGTGTAGTCCACACCGCTGTTCTGCATCAGTTTCAGCAAGCGTTCCACCAGCTTCTGGTCATCTTCTTCGGCAGTGGTGAGCCCCAACCGGCGGCGCATCAAGTCCAGGTAGTGCGCCTGATACAGCGGCAGGTACAGGCCCAACGCTGCCTTCAAGGCGTCAACGCTGATGAACGGCGTGAGCGCCTGGGCCAGCGCACTCAGGTTCCACTGCCCGATCGGCACCTGGTTGCTGAAGGAATAACGCCCTTCATGATCGGAATGGTTGCAGATGAAGTGCGCGTCAAAATCGTCGAGAAACGCAAATGGCCCGAAGTCGAAGGTGATGCCCAGGATCGACATGTTGTCGGTGTTCATCACGCCGTGGCAGAAGCCATAGGCCTGCCATTTGGCGATCATTTCGGCATTGCGTTCGACGATTTCGCGGAACATTGCCAGGTACGGCTCGGGCTGTTCACGGCACTCGGGGTAGTGCAGGTTCAACACGTGTTCGGCCAGTGCTGCCTGCTGTTCGGGCTTCTTGGTGTAGTAGAAGTATTCGAAATGCCCGAAGCGGACATGGCTGTGCGCCAGGCGTAACACCATGGCGCCGCGTTCCTGAGTCTCGCGCCACACCGGGGTGCTGGAGCCGACCACGCACAACGCGCGGCTGCTGGGGATGCCCAGCGCGTGCAGGGCTTCGGAAGCGAGAAATTCACGAATCGAAGAACGCAGCACCGCGCGACCATCGCCCATGCGCGAGTAAGGCGTCATCCCCGCGCCTTTGAGGTGCAAGTCCCAATGCTCGCCAGCCTCGTTGTACACCTCACCCAGCAACAACCCACGGCCATCACCCAGTTGCGGGGTGTAGCCGCCAAACTGATGCCCGGAATAGACCATCGCCCGTGGTTCCGCTTCGGCCCACAGCGTGTGCCCGCTGAAAAGCTCGGCGAACACCGGCGTTTCGGCCACCGCCGGGTCGAGGTCAAGCAGTGCCATGGCGGCATTGCTCGCCACCACAAGGCGCGGCTCGTCGAGGGGGTCGGGCAGTACGTGGGTTGAGAACGCGTCGCCCAGGCGTGCGAAGCGGTTGTCGAAGGTCAGTTCGTCGAGGGCTTTCACCGGCCATCTCCAGCAGAATGTCCGAGCATTCTGCTGGGGATAGACGCGTTAGTCGAGTTTGCTTGGCGGCGGCTCTTGCACACCGCCGTCGTTGGCGGGCTTGGCCGGGGTGTCGACTTCCACCAGTTTGTATTCCTGGCCGTGGAGGTTTTTCAAGTAGACCTCCATCTGGCGGAACGAGATGTTGATGTGGTGGTGCTTGAACTCACGGTTGATAAAGCGGTTTACCTCGTCGATCACTGGGTTGCGGTCACCCAGGTCGCGCACGTGCATGCGCAGTTCGTGGTCGAGGGTGCTTTCGCCGAAGTTGAGGAAGTACACATGGGGTTCCGGCTCTTTCAGCACGCGTGGGTTTTCCCTGGCGGCCTTGAGCAACAGTTCCTTCACCAGGTCCAGGTCTGAACCGTAGTCCACGCCCAGTTTCAGGGTGACGCGGGTGATGGTGTCGGTCAGCGACCAGTTGATCAATTGCCCGGTGATGAAGGTTTTGTTCGGGACAATGATGTCTTTGCGGTCGAAGTCGGTGATGGTGGTGGCACGGATGCGGATCTTGCTGACCGTGCCCGACAGGTTGCCGATGGTGATGGTGTCGCCGATGCGCACCGGGCGTTCGAACAGGATCATGATGCCGGAGATAAAGTTGGCGAAGATCTCCTGCATCCCGAAGCCCAACCCCACCGACAGCGCTGCCACCAGCCATTGCAATTTGTCCCAGCTCACGCCGAGGGTGGACAGCGTGGAGACGAAGCCCACGCCGGCAATCACATACGACAGCAAGGTGGTTGTGGCGTAGGCACTGCCCTGGGCCAGATCCAGCTTGGACAGCACCAGCACCTCAAGCAGGCCGGGCAGGTTGCGCGCCAGGGCAAAGGTGATGCCGATGATGATCGACGCGCCGAGCAAGTCGCCGATACTGATCGGCACCATGCTGATATTGGCGCCGGTGCCGCTGGTGTATTCGTAGAGCGTGACGTTGTCCAGGTAGGAGAACACGGTGATCAGGTCTTTCCACACCCAATACAGTGCCGCGATAAACCCGCCGAGCAGGGCCAGGCGAATCAGGCGCATGGACTGTTCGTTGACTTGCTCGATGTCCAGGGTCGGTTCTTCTATCACCGCTTCGCCGTCACCGGCTTCCTTGGCGGCCTGGCGTTTGGCCAGGGCGCGCGCATAGGCCAGGCGCCGTGCGGCCACTCCCAGGCCGCGTACGAAGGTGGCCTCGATGACCAGCCAGAACATCAGCAGGTACAAGGTGTTGATCAAACGGTCGCTGAGCTTGAGCGCGGTGTAGTAGTAGCCAAAGCACACGGCGATAAACAGGGCGATGGGCAGGGCGGTAAACATCAAGCCTACGGCTTTGCGAAACAGCGAGGCTTTTTCGTGGGTCGGGCTGTTCAGCAGCAGGCGGCCCAGCAGCCAGGCCATCAGCGCATAGCAGGTCAGCACCACGCCGATGCCCAGCACGTCGTCGGCCAGCGCGGCCGGCTGGTGCTCGGCGATCGCCACCACCGCCACCAGGGCCAGTACCACCAGCCCGAGCTTGCGTACCCATCCTTGCAGAAAGTGCACCTGAGGCCGTTCCCAGCGGAAGTGCAGCTCTGCCACGCCGCCTGGGGCGAGTATCCGGTACGCGGTATAAAACACCAGCCATGCCTGAGCGATCTGCAACAAGGCAGCGCCCAGGTTGGCGTTTTGCCCACGGGCGTCAATCTGCAGGGCGTAGCCGCACAGCGCCAGGCCCAGGGACACCGGCATTGCCAGCAGGATATTGATCAGAATCGCCTGCGGCGTGTGCCACTGGCTGTCGCGTTTGAAGTGGCCGATGTCCAGGTGCACCTTGTTCAGGCGCTGGTACAAGGCTTTGCGTCGCCACAACAGCGCGCCGATCAATAGCAGTAATGGCAGGAACAGCAGCGGGCGCTGGGTCAGGCCGTCATACAGTTCGCTGACGCTGGAGGCCCAGGGCAGGGTGGTGACTTGCTTGCTCAGGTGGTCCGGTACGGTTTCCAGCCACTCGGTGTCCAGCGGCTTGTTGCTGGGGATCCAGAACATCTGCTCGTCGAGGGTCGCACGCAGGTTAGTGGCGGTGCTGAGCAGTTGTTTCTGGTTCAGTTGCAGGGTGATCGATTCGTTCAGCAGCGCGCTCAGCTCACGGCTCAGGCGCTCCAGCAGGTCGCTGCGGGTGATTGCCAACTCCAGCAGGGTGCGTCGCAGTTGCGGCGTGACGTCGTCGGGTGGCTGATTGGCGAGCAGGTTATCCACATACGTGCTGGGGGTGCTGATCAGCTCGCGCTGCTGGTTGACCTCGAACTGGTACAGGCGAATGTTGGCGATGTCGTCTGCCAGGTTGCGATCCACGGTGAGGCGTGGCAGCGCCTGCTTTTGTTTATAGAGGATCTTGGAGAGCAGCAGGCTGCCCTTGAGCACGTTGATCTGCTCGTCCAGCGCCGAGTCGCTTTGGGTCACGGTGTCCAGTTGCTGCTTGGTCTGCAGGTTTTTCTGGGTCAGGTCGTTGAGGCGGTCGGTGCTTTTGAGCAGGTAGTCGGAGAGCTTCAGGTTGGCTGCGCTCTCCGTGGCCAACAGGCTGCTGCCGCCGGCTTTCTGCGCTTCGATGGATTGTTGGGTAACGGTCTGCTGGGACTGGGCCAGGCGTTTCTGGTTGATCAGGGTTTGCAGGTCCTGGATCTCTTGTTCCAGGCGCGCGGTTTTTTCCACCACCAGATCGTGCTGGCTGTTACCCAGGTCTTGCAGCTGGCTGTTGCCGGCCAGTTCCTGGCGACGCAGCGGGATCAGGGCATTGAGGGCCGCGAGTTCGGCGTTCAACTGGTTGCGCTGGTCGCCGCTGAGTGACTTGCCGTTGTCTTTGCCGGCCTTGAGGATCGTGTTGATCTGCTGGATGCGCGTCTGGCTGCTGCTAATTTCAGTCTGGGCGCGCTCGGGGCGGGTTTGGGCGGCGATGGTCAGGCTGTTGGCGTCGGCCAGTTCTTTTTGCAGGTCGCCTTGCTGGGTGCTGCGCTGCACCAGCAATTGTTCGAGCTGCGGCACCGGCAGGGTGGCGTAGCGTTGGGCCACCGGGATGATTTTGGTGGCCTTGAGCCGCACCAACTCACGCTGGTTATCGGTGGTCTGACGCGGAGCGGCTTCCAGCTGACGCTTGAGGTCGGTGAGGCGCTGCTCGTAATCCTGCTTGTTGCCCAGGTAGGTCAGGGTCTGTTGCAGGATTGTTTGCAGCGCCTTCATGTCGGCGTCGGGCAGCTTGCGGTCGGGCAGCTTGTCCAGGGTTTGCTGGATGGCGTCGGCGCTGGGCGGGTCGGCGGCATAAACGCTGCCGACACAAAGGGTCAGGCCGAGCAGGGCAGTGGCGATGAAGGTGCGCAGAGTTGTCATGGATACCGATCGAGCAAGGTAAAGAAGGTGGGGGCGTGGCGCCATAGCCCCGCAGTTTAGAGGAAGAGTCCAGGGCCTGGACGACTTCCTTCGGGGAATTTGACGCCGACTTTTCCGATCTTGTTCCCGTCCATGACCGCGACGGTCCACAGGGTGTTGTTCCACTCCACCTGGTCGCCCACGACCGGCGCGCCGCCGACTTTCTGGGTGATGAAGCGGCTCAATGGCATATCCGGGTCGATGCCGTCCAGTTTGAGGCCGTACAACGCCGAGACCGCGCCCAGTTGGGCGTCGCCTTCGAGCACGAAATCGCCGAAGAAACGCAGGTCGAGGCCGCGTTGCGGTGCCTGGCTGAACAGCTTGCCCAGCGCCGGAAGGTTGTGTTCGTGGCCGATCACACAGAGCAAATCGTCGACTTCCAGCACCGTACTACCCGACGGGTGGAGCAGTTGCTGGCCGCGGAACAGCGCCGCGATGCGGGTGCCCTCGGGCATTCTCAGTTCGCGCAGGGCCGCGCCGATGCACCATTTCTCGGCGCCCAGGCGGTAGACGAACAGCTCCCACTCGCTGGTGACGTGCACTTCCAGGGCCGCGCGGGAAATCGGCGCAGGGTCCGGCGGTACGGTGACTTTCAGCAGCTTGGCTACCCACGGCAGGCTTGTGCCCTGCACCAGCAACGACACCAGCACGATAAAGAACGCCAGGTTGAAGTACAGCTGCGCGTGAGGCAGGCCGGCCATCAGCGGGAACACGGCGAGGATGATCGGCACCGCGCCGCGCAGGCCGACCCAGGCGATAAAGGCTTTTTCGCGATCGTGGAAGGCTTTGAACGGCAACAGGCCGACCATCACCGACAGCGGCCGCGCAAACAGGATCATCCACAGCGCCAGGCCCAGGGCCGGCAGGGCGATCGGCAGCAAATCATGAGGTGTGACCAGCAGGCCCAGCACCAAAAACATGCCGATCTGTGCCAGCCAGGCCATGCCGTCGAGCATGTGCAAAATGCCATGACGGCTACGCACCGGGCGGTTGCCGATCACCAGGCCGCACAGGTACACGGCGAGGAAGCCGCTGCCATGCAGAGCGTTGGTCAAGGCAAACACCACCAGGCCGCCGGCGATCACCAGAATCGGGTACAGGCCGGTGGCCAGGTTGATGCGGTTGACCATTTGCAGCATCAGCCAGCCGCCGCCCAGGCCGACGATACCGCCGATGCCGAATTCACGGATCAGGTGGCCCAACAGGCTCCAGTGCAGGCCGGTTTGGCCGCTGGCCAGCATGTCGATCAGGGTGACGGTGAGGAACACCGCCATCGGGTCGTTGCTGCCGGATTCGATTTCCAGGCTGGCGCTGACCCGTTCGTTCAGGCCCTTGCCGCCCAGCAGCGAGAACACTGCCGCGGCGTCCGTCGAGCCGACGATGGCGCCGATCAATAAGCCTTGAATGATATTCAGGTCAAACAGCCAGGCCGCGGCCATGCCGGTGAGGCCGGTGGTAATCAACACCCCCACCGTGGCCAGCGACAAAGCCGGCCAGAGTGCCACGCGGAAACTCGCCACCCGTGTGCGCAAGCCGCCGTCGAGCAGGATCACTGCCAGCGCGAGGTTGCCCACCAGGTAGGCGGTCGGGTAGTTATCGAAGATGATGCCGCCGCCGTCGACGCCGGCGGCCATGCCGACAGCCAGGATGATCACCAGAATCGGGATGCCCAGGCGTGAGGAAAGAGAACTGACCAGAATGCTCGCACCCACCAGCAACGCGCCGATCAAGAACAGGCTGTTGATGGTCGTCGCATTCAAAGGCAGTACTCCAGAACGGGGAAGACGGGCGCGAACTGACCATGCAGTCTGCGTGCCAGCGATTCTAACCTGTTGAATTGCGGTGCTGTCAAAAAGCTTTTTCTGAATCGCACAGATCCAAATGTGGGCGCGGGCTTGCTCGCGAATACGGTGTGTCAGCCGGCAGATAGCTTGACGGGCACTCAGCACTCGCGAGCACGACTAAACACAGCTCGCACATTGTTGACCTGGGTGTGTCAGTTAAAGGCGAAAGCGTCCCACCATCCCATTCAAATCCACCGCTAAGCGCGACAGCTCAGTGCTCGCGGCACTCGTCTGGCTGGCGCCGGTCGCCGACTGCACCGACAGATCACGGATATTCACCAGGTTGCGGTCCACTTCCCGCGCCACTTGCGCCTGCTCCTCCGCCGCACTGGCGATGACCAGGTTGCGCTCGTTGATCTCGACAATCGCGGTGTTGATCGTATCAAGCGACATCCCGGCGCCTTTGGCGATATTCAACGTCGATTCCGCGCGCTCGGTGCTGTTACGCATCGAATCCACCGCATGCTCGGTGCCGGCCTGAATGCTGCCGATCATCCGCTCGATCTCGCTGGTGGACTGCTGGGTGCGATGGGCCAAAGCCCGCACTTCATCTGCCACGACGGCAAACCCGCGGCCGGCTTCACCGGCACGCGCGGCTTCAATGGCAGCGTTCAGGGCCAGCAGGTTGGTCTGGTCGGCCAGGCCGCGAATCACGTCCAGCACCTTGCCGATATCCCGCGATTCATTCGCCAGCTCGCCAATCAAGGTGGCCGTGGCTTGCACGTCGCCGCTCATGCGCTCGATGGCGCTGACAGTTTCCTGCACCAGATCACGGCCGTCACCGGCGGAAGTGGTCGCATTGCGCGACGCTTCGGAAGTGCTCACCGCATTGCGCGCGACTTCTTCGACGGCGCTGGTCATCTCGTTGACGGCGGTGGCGGCTTGTTCGATTTCATTGTTTTGCTGGGTCAGGCCGCGCGCACTTTCGTCGGTGACGGCATTCAGCTCTTCCGCTGCCGATGCAAGCTGGGTGGCGGAACCGGCGATGCGTTGCAAGGTGTCGCGCAGCTTGTCTTGCATCTTGGCCATGGCCGCCAGCAGGCGGCCGGCTTCGTCGTTGCCGTCGACGTTGATCGGGCGCGTCAGGTTGCCTTCAGCCACTTCCTCGGCGGCTTCCAGGGCCTGGGCGATTGGCAGGGTGATGCTGCGGGTCAGCAACCACGCGAACAACAGGGTCAACGCCGTGGCAATAATCAGCAGGCCCACCACCAGGTCGAAGGCCATGTCGTACTGGTCTTTGGCCTCCTGGTTAGTCGCGTTGGCCATCTTGTTGTTGATGTCCAGCAGGCGCGCGAGCACCGAATTGACCTGCTCGGCGTTGCTCAGCAACTCGGTGTTGAGCAAGGTGCGCAGCTCGTCGATCTGGTTGGCGCGAGACAAGCTCTTCATGCGCTCCTCGATCTGATGGTACTGGCTGAGCAAACGCACGTATTCGTCGTACGCGGCACGCTCTTCGCTACCTTCGATGAGTTTTTCGTAGGCGCCCTGAGCGGCGCGGATCTGCTGGTTGCGCAGTTCAAACGCTTCCAGGGTCTTTTGCTGCACGTCCGGCTCGCGGTTGGTCAGCAAGCGGTAGGACAACACCCGCAGGCGCAGGGTCAGTTGGGTGAACTCATCGAGGGCGCGAATGCTTGGCACGCTCGACAGCGTGATGTCTTCGGTGGCTGCGCGAATCTTGCTCATTTGGTTCAGGGCGAACACACCGAGAAACAACATGAGTGCGCCAATAAACGCGAAGCCAAGAAAGGCCCTCGGCGCGATGTTCATATTACGAAGAGACATGCTGGAATCCTGGGGAGAAGCGCGATCCGTGCGGCCGTGAGACGGGGTGTGCATCAGCTATCGGCCATGCGACTAAAGTCTTAAGGCCGCGTGCGCTTTTGTCGCATCTGACGAGCAGTTGGGTGGATTCAGGAACCAGATCGGGTAAATGCAGTCACTAAGGCTCGAAAGTGCGGCCCGGCCCTTAAAAAACGGGCTGCGCGCCGGGGATAACCCTGGCATCCGAGGTGAATTTTCTTTATCGTCACCGCCCTTTGAAAATGCCCGAGAAATCAAAATGTTAGAAGCATCCCTCAGCCAATTGGAACAACTGGTCAGCGACCTGGTACAGCAGAATCAGGACCTACTGGGCAGCAACGAATCCCTCAAGGCGGAACTGGCCCGCGCCAAGGATGAAAACGACAGCCTGCAACTGAACTTGATGGAGCAGGAAGAAAAGCACGGCGCCACCGCCGCTCGCATCCAGGCGTTGGTTGAGCGCGTGAGCGCAGGGCCTGTCGGCGCATGAATGAAGGGATAAAGGTCGTTTCGATTCTCGGAGAGGATTACTCGATCAAGGCGCCGGATGGGGGGGATCAAACCCTGATGCACGCCGTGACCATGCTCAAGGCGTCCCTGGCCACCACCAAGAAAAAGTACCCGACCCTGATCGGTGACAAATTATTGGTACTGGCCGCACTGAACCTGTGCGCCGAGCAGATCGAAATGCAAAAGCACCACCAGCAGGAACTCGACCGTTACCAAGAGCAAGTCAGCGCCACGGTCGACGTGATTTCCAAGGCGATCGGAACGCCTTAGAACCACTCATCCTGCATCCCCAGGCACGTGTCATCGCGTGCCTCCAGAATCGCCAGTTCATGATGGCAGCTCGGCACTTCCCAGGTCAGGAAGTACCGAGCGGCCTGGAGCTTGCCTTTATAGAAGGCGACATCGGCCGCATTGCCCCTGGCCAAGCCTTCTTCAGCGCGAATTGCCTGCTCCAGCCAGCGCCAGCCAATCACCGTGTGCCCGAATACCTTCAAGTACAGCGCCGAATTCGCCAGGCTGCGGTTGACCTTGCCTTGGGCCAGATCGGTCAGCAGGCCAATGGTCACGCTTTGCAGGCGTGCCACCAGGTGTTCCAGGGGTTCTCGCAATGCCGTCAGTGATGCGTATTTCTGAGCACGCGCGCTGGTGTCGGCGATCAGGCGGATCAGCTGTTTCAACCCCGCACCGCCGTTTTGCGCGAGTTTGCGCCCGAGCAAATCCAGCGACTGGATGCCGTGGGTCCCCTCATGGATCGGGTTCAGGCGGTTGTCGCGGTAGTACTGCTCCACCGGGTATTCGCGGGTGTAGCCGTGGCCGCCGAGAATCTGGATCGCCAGTTCATTGGCCTTGAGGCAGAACTCCGACGGCCAGGATTTAACGATGGGCGTCAGCAAGTCGAGCAATTCGTGGGCGTGCTTGCGCTCGGCATCGCTGGCCAGCGTAGTGGTGTCGTCGAACAGCCGCGCCGCATACAGGCCCAGGTCGAAGGCGCCTTCTACGTAAGCCTTTTGGGTCAGCAGCATGCGCTTGATATCGGCGTGCTGGATGATCGCGACCGGCGCGGTGCTCGGGTCTTTGCTATCGGGCAGGCGCCCTTGCGGACGTTCGCGAGCGTACTCCAGCGAGTAGAGATAGCCGGCGTAACCCAGCATCACCGCGCCCATGCCGACGCCGATGCGCGCCTCGTTCATCATTTGGAACATACAGCTCAGGCCCTGATGGGGTTTGCCCACCAGATAGCCGACACAGTTCCCGTTATCGCCGAAGTTCAGTGCCGTCGACGTGGTGCCACGCCAGCCCATCTTGTGGAACAGCCCGGCCAGCAGCACGTCGTTGCGTGCGCCCAGACTGCCGTCGTCGTTCACCAGGAATTTGGGCACGATAAACAGCGAAATGCCCTTCACCCCGGCCGGTGCATCCGGCAACTTGGCCAGCACCATGTGCACGATGTTTTCCGACAGCGGATGATCGCCACCGGAGATGAAAATCTTATTGCCCTTGAGCCGATAACTGCCGTCGGCAGCAGGCTCGGCGCGCGTACGAATATCCGACAGCGACGAGCCGGCATGCGGTTCGGTCAGCGCCATGGTGCCGAAGAAACGGCCGTCGATCATCGGTTGCAGGAAGCGCTGTTTCTGTTCCTCGGTGCCGAAGCTTTCGATCAGGTTGGCGGCGCCCATGGTCAGGAACGGGTAGGACGTGGAAGCGGCGTTGGCCGACTGGAAGTGCGCGAAACAGGCCTGGGACAGCAAGGTCGGCAGTTGCATGCCGCCGGCTTCGAAACTGCGGGCGGCGTTCAGAAAGCCGGCTTCGAGGAACGCGTCCACGGCGGGTTTCACTTCCGGGATCAGGATCGCCTGGCCGTCTTCATAGCGCGGTTCGTTTTCGTCGTTCTTGCGGTTGTGCGGTGCGAAGAACTTCTCGGCAATGCTGCGCGCGGTGCTGATGGCGGCATCGAAGGTTTCACGGTTGTGTTCGGCAAACCGCTCGCGCTGAGTCAGGCCCTCGGCATCGAGGACTTCGTACAGCTCGAAAGCCAGATTGCGGGAACTGAGCAGCGTCTCGGACATGGCGGCTTACCTGTAGGGGAATAGGCCAGAGTCTAAGTGTGCGAATGGAGGCTGGATAGCAAGATTGATTTGCGTGATGGAAGGGCAGAACGAGAGAAGGGCGCTGCGAGTGCGGTCAATGTGGGAGCGGGCTTGCTCGCGAATGCGGAGTGTCAGTCACCCAATGTACTGACTGATTTACCGTATTCGCGAGCAAGCCCGCTCCCAGATTAGTTAGCCGATGGTCATCAGGCTGGCGTTACCACCCGCTGCAGCGGTGTTAACGCTCAACGCACGCTCGATCACCAGGCGTTCAAGGCCTATCGCGGTTTCACCCTGCGACAAACCATGCACCCCGACAATCGCCCCGCCACGCTGGGCCACTTGCTGGCAAACAGCGCGCAATTGGTCGGAATCGCCGTGGTGCAAGACGGCGTCGAACACCACCTCGTCCTTGGTCCAATCAGCAACGCGCTTGATCTTCGCCTGAATCTCTCTTGGCAGGCGTGGGAACAAGGCCTTGGTCAGGTCGGTTTCCGGCCAGACCGCCGAACCGCCGACGGCCAATACCGCCGCCAGTTGCGTCAGCAGGTCGCCTTCCACTTCCGCCAGGCACAACACGTGCTCGCGGGGCAGGATGGCGTAACTGTTGCGCTCGCCGGTCGGGCCGGCCAGTTGGCGGGTGATACCGCTTTGCGATTGCACGGCGAACTGGCTGCACAGGGCGCTCAGGTCGCTGAGCTTGTGGCTGTCGGCCCAGGTTTTCAGGGCGGTCAGCGGTAGGCTCATGGCGTCGCGCAGACGCACATCCGGTGCGGCCAGCTTGTCGCCACGCACGAAGGATTGCTCGATGGCATCCGTAGGGCGAGTCGACAGTAGGCGGTACAGGTACAGCGGGCCACCGGCTTTCGGGCCGGTGCCTGACAGGCCTTCGCCGCCGAACGGCTGCACACCAACCACGGCACCGACGATGTTGCGGTTGACGTAGACGTTACCGGCATGGACGTTGTCGATCACCTTGGCGATGGTCTCGTCGATGCGCGTGTGCACGCCCAGGGTCAGGCCGTAGCCGGATGCGTTGATCTGCGCGATGAGCTGGTCGATCTCTTTGCGCTTGTAGCGCACCACGTGCAGCACCGGGCCGAAGATCTCCCGTTGCAGTTCGTCGAAGCTTTCCAGCTCGATCAGGGTTGGCATCACAAAGGTGCCACGCTTGATCTCTTCGCCGTCGGCAATTGCCACCTGGTACACGGCGCGGCCTTTGTCACGCATGGCCTGGATGTGTTTCTCGATACCCGCCTTGGCTTCGGCGTCGATCACCGGGCCGATGTCCACCGACAGGCGCTCCGGGTTGCCCAGGCGGCATTCAGCCATGGCGCCCTTAAGCATTTCGATGACACGGTCTGCCGAATCTTCCTGCAGGCACAGTACACGCAGGGCCGAGCAACGTTGGCCGGCGCTGTCGAAGGCCGAGGACACGACATCGATCACCACCTGTTCGGTCAGTGCCGAAGAGTCGACGATCATCGCGTTCTGGCCACCGGTTTCGGCGATCAGCGGAATCGGACGGCCCTGGGTGTCCAGGCGACCGGCGACGCTGCGTTGCAGCAGGCGCGCCACTTCGGTGGAACCCGTGAACATCACGCCTTTGACGCGATCATCACCCACCAGGCGCGCGCCGACGGTTTCGCCCTGGCCCGGCAGCAGTTGCAGCACGCCTTCCGGGATGCCGGCCTCGAGCAGAATGCGCACGGCCTGCGCAGCCACCAAGGGTGTTTGCTCGGCTGGCTTGGCCAATACCGGGTTACCGGCGGCCAGTGCCGCAGCAACTTGGCCACTGAAAATCGCCAGCGGGAAGTTCCACGGGCTGATGCAGACCACCGGGCCCAGTGGGCGGTGGGCGTCGTTGGTGAAATCGTTACGGGCCTGCACCGCGTAGTAGCGCAGGAAGTCCACGGCTTCACGCACTTCGGCGATGGCGTTGGCAAACGTTTTACCGGCTTCGCGAGCCAGCAGGCCCATCAGCGGCTGAATCTCGCCTTCCATCAAGTCGGCGGCACGCTCCAGGATCGCGGCGCGTTCGGCGGGCGGGGTGGCCTGCCAGATCGGACCGGCGTTAATGGCGCACTGGAGGGCGTTGTCGACGTCTTCGACAGTGGCTTCCTGTACATGGCCGACCACATCGCGCAGGTCAGATGGGTTCAGCACAGCGGCGGCGGCTTCATTGCTGGACGCACAACCGAGCATCGGCGCGGCTTTCCAGTCGTTGTGGGCCGTGGCCAGCAAGGCGCAAGACAGCGAGGCCAAGCGGTGTTCGTTGGCCAGGTCGATACCGGCCGAGTTGGCGCGGTCGCTGCCATACAGGTCGCGCGGCAATGGAATACGCGGGTGTGGCAGACCGAAGCCGCCTTCCAGCGTCGCCATTTGCTCGATGCTGGCCACTGGATCGGCCACCAGCTCCTGAATCGAGATGGACTGGTCGGCAATCCGGTTGACGAACGAGGTATTGGCGCCGTTTTCCAGCAGGCGGCGCACCAGGTAGGCGAGCAGTGTTTCGTGGGTGCCGACCGGTGCGTACACGCGGCACGGACGGTTCAGCTTGCCATCGGAAACCTTGCCTACAACCTGCTCGTACAGCGGTTCACCCATGCCGTGCAGGCACTGGAACTCGTACTGGCCGGGGTAATAGTTCTGACCGGCGATATGGTAGATGGCCGACAGTGTGTGGGCGTTGTGCGTCGCGAACTGCGGGTAGATGACTTCCGGCACCGACAGCAGTTTGCGTGCGCAAGCAATGTAGGAGACGTCGGTGTACACCTTGCGGGTGTAGACCGGGTAGCCTTCCAGGCCTTCAACCTGGGCACGCTTGATTTCGCTGTCCCAATACGCGCCTTTTACCAGGCGGATCATCAGGCGATGGCGGCTGCGGCGCGCCAGGTCGATGACGTAGTCGATCACATACGGGCAACGCTTCTGGTAAGCCTGGATCACGAAACCGATGCCGTTCCAGCCGGTCAGTTGCGGCTCGAAGCACAGGCGTTCCAGCAGGTCCAGCGACAGCTCAAGGCGGTCGGCTTCTTCGGCGTCGATGTTCAGGCCGATGTCGTACTGCTTGGCCAGCAAGGTCAGGGACAGCAGGCGCGGGTACAGCTCTTCCATCACACGCTCGTATTGCGCACGGCTGTAACGCGGGTGCAATGCCGACAACTTGATGGAGATGCCTGGGCCTTCATAAATCCCACGGCCGTGTGAGGCTTTGCCGATGGAGTGAATGGCTTGCTCATACGAGGCCAGGTACTTCTGCGCATCGTGTTCGGTCAGTGCGGCTTCACCGAGCATGTCGTAGGAATAGCGGAAACCCTTGGCTTCGAACTTGCTCGCATTGGCCAGGGCTTCGGCGATGGTTTCGCCGGTGACGAACTGTTCGCCCATCAGGCGCATGGCCATGTCGACGCCCTTGCGGATCATCGGCTCGCCGCTCTTGCCGATGATGCGGCTCAGGGACGAGGTCAAACCCGCTTCGTTGTGGGTGGCGACCAGTTTGCCGGTCAGCAGCAGGCCCCAAGTCGCGGCGTTGACGAACAGCGACGGGCTGTTGCCCAGGTGCGGCTGCCAGTTGCCGGTGCTGATCTTGTCGCGGATCAGCGCGTCGCGGGTGCCTTTGTCCGGGATACGCAGCAGCGCTTCGGCCAGGCACATCAGGGCCACACCTTCCTGGGACGACAGGGAAAATTCTTGCAGCAGGCCCTGAACAATACCGGCACGGCCGCCGGCACTCTTCTGATTGCGCAGTTTTTCAGCAATCGACGCGGCCAGTTTGTTGGTGGCCTCGGCCATTGCCTGCGGCAGGCGTGCCTGCTCGATCAGCATTGGCACCACTTCCGGCTCAGGGCGGCGGTAAGCGGCGGTGATCGAGGCGCGCAGTACCGATTGCGGCAGGATGCTCTCGGCAAACTCCAGGAAGCACTGGTGGGCGTGGTCGGGCTGGATGTCGCCAGCGTCTTCAGCGTCCTTACTGCCCAAACCATTGAGCTCGGTCAGGGTTGCACCACCCTCAAGTTTCTCCAGGTAATTGAAAATCGCCTGCTTGATCAGCCAGTGCGGCGTGCGATCAATGGAGGTCGCGGCCGCCTTCAGGCGTTCGCGGGTCGGGTCGTCGAGTTTGACCCCAAGGGTGGTCGTTGCCATCTTTTTATCCTCATGGGTGCCACTACCGAGTGGCATCTGCTGGCGGCAAGATTAGCTTTGCCCAACAAGAGGTGCAACCGGGTGCAACCCTTTTTGTTCAGGAAATTTTCGACGCTTCACAGGAAAAAATCCGGCCTTCAAGCGAATTGGCTTCGCTTTGGTGCATTTGCTTCTGAGATCGGCAGTTCTTGCTCCGAAAAGGAGCAAAAAACACGGCTTTTCGACGATTTGCGCTAAGGTGCAACTTAATCTCAAGAAACTGGTTGCACCTTATTTGCTTTGTTGAATAGCATTCGCGGCCAAGGTGCAACCACCTTCACGGTTCGGTTCATCGGCTGGCGGCTTTCCTGGGGAAACGTCAGTCATAAATGCGCGGCAACCAGTTACGTTTACTCACTGAACCAGTGGGTGGCGTCTGACAGACCGTCGCTACATAAAAACAAAGCCAGGGCGTCACTCTTATGAGCGTTAGTAATCCTACCCTGATCACGTTCGTGATCTACATCGCAGCAATGGTGCTGATTGGCTTAATGGCCTATCGCTCCACCAACAACCTTTCCGATTACATCCTCGGCGGTCGCAGCCTCGGTAGCGTGGTCACAGCCTTGTCGGCCGGTGCTTCCGATATGAGCGGCTGGTTGTTGATGGGCCTGCCGGGCGCGATCTACATGTCCGGCCTGTCGGAAAGCTGGATCGCCATCGGCCTGATCGTCGGTGCCTACCTGAACTGGTTGTTCGTGGCCGGCCGCCTGCGGGTGCAGACCGAGCACAACGGTGACGCCCTGACGCTGCCGGATTACTTCTCCAGCCGTTTCGAAGACAAAAGCGGCCTGCTGCGGATCATCTCTGCGGTGGTGATTCTGGTGTTCTTCACCATCTATTGCGCCTCCGGCATCGTCGCCGGTGCCCGCCTGTTTGAAAGCACGTTCGGCATGTCCTACGAGACGGCGCTGTGGGCCGGCGCTGCGGCGACGATTGCCTACACCTTCGTTGGTGGTTTCCTTGCCGTCAGCTGGACCGATACCGTCCAAGCCACGCTGATGATCTTCGCCCTGATCCTCACGCCGATCATCGTGCTGTTGGCCACCGGCGGCATCGACACCACGTTCCTGGCGATCGAAGCCAAGAACCCGGACAACTTCAACATGCTGAAAAACACCTCGTTCATCGGCATCATCTCGCTGATGGGCTGGGGTTTGGGTTACTTCGGCCAGCCGCACATCCTCGCGCGCTTCATGGCGGCGGATTCGGTGAAGTCGATTGCCAAGGCGCGCCGTATTTCCATGACCTGGATGATCCTGTGCCTGGGCGGCACTGTGGCGGTGGGCTTCTTCGGTATCGCTTACTTCTCGGCGCACCCTGAAGTCGCGGGGCCGGTTACCGAGAACCACGAGCGTGTGTTCATTGAACTGGCCAAGCTGCTGTTCAACCCATGGATCGCTGGCGTGCTGTTGTCGGCCATTCTGGCGGCTGTCATGAGTACCCTGAGCTGCCAGTTGCTGGTGTGCTCCAGCGCCTTGACTGAAGACTTCTACAAAACCTTCCTGCGCAAAAACGCTTCCCAGGTTGAACTGGTGTGGGTCGGTCGTGCCATGGTGCTGTTGGTTGCCCTGATTGCTATCGCTATGGCAGCTAACCCGGACAACCGCGTACTGGGTCTGGTCAGCTACGCCTGGGCCGGTTTCGGCGCTGCGTTTGGTCCGGTTGTACTGATCTCGGTGATCTGGAAAGGCATGACCCGCAACGGCGCATTGGCGGGCATTCTGGTGGGCGCTATCACCGTAATCGTGTGGAAGCATTTCAACCTGCTGGGCCTGTACGAAATCATTCCAGGCTTTATCTTCGCCAGCTTGGCGATCTACTTCGTGAGCAAGCTGGGCGCACCGACGGTAGGTATGGTCGAGCGTTTTGATGCTGCGGAAAAAGACTACAACCTCAACAAGTAATTCTTCCGGCGTTTAGCGCCCGATGAGCTGAGAAAAGGCCCGCCATCCGTAGGATGCGGGCTTTTTTTTGCGTGCGATTTACGTCGGCCGCAAGAGCATTCGGACGCGTGCGTGTAGGGCTTTACTGATTTTCCCGAGGCGTGCTCAGCCGGGCGCAGCAGTGGTGCAGAATCTGGCGCCTACCCTTCGCAGAGAAACACCGGATGTTCGCTCCTGCCAATCAAAGTGCCTTTAACCTAACCCTGGATGGCGTTGCGTGCGACCTTAAAGTCTATAGCTTCAAAGGTCATGAGGCGCTCAGCCAGCCTTATCGTTTTGAGCTTGAGCTGGTCAGCGAGCAACCCGATATCGACCTCGAAAGCATGCTGCATCGCCAGGTGTATCTGGGTTTTGATGAACGCGGCCATGGCGTGCACGGCTTGGTTTACCGGGTGGCCCAGGGCGATTCCGGACGACGTCTTACGCGCTACCAGGTTAGCCTTGTGCCGCAATTGGCCTACCTGATGCACAGCAGCCATCAGCGTATTTTCCAGCACAAGACCGTGCCGCAGATCGTTGCGCTGGTGCTGGTGGGGCAGGGGATTCAGAGCGACCGCTTCGAGTTTCGGCTGAGCGGTCATTACCCGCAGCGTGAATATTGTGTGCAGTTCGGGGAGACCGATCTGGCGTTCATTCAGCGCCTGTGTGCCGAGCAGGGGATTCACTATCACTTCCAGCATTCGCCGGAGGGGCACCGGCTGGTGTTTGGCGATGACCAGACAGTGTTTACCCAGGCTGATCAGCCGACCCCGTACTCACCCGGTTCCGGAATGGTGGCGGGCGCGCCGGCGATCAAACGGTTTGCGGTGCAATTGGAAACCCGTACGACGTCAGTGAGCGTGCGCGATTACGACTTCCGCAAGCCACGCCTGGCGTTGCAGAGCGAAGTCGCCGGCGAGGCGCTTCCCACGCTGGAGGAGCAACGCTACCCCGGTCAATTTTCCGACCGCCTGCATGGCAAATACCTCGCACAGCGCGGTTTGGAACGCCACCGCCGGGACGCTCGCATCGCCCACGGTGAAGGTGATGAGCCGGGGTTGGTCTGCGGGCGTTTCCTCAAGCTGAGCGGGCACCCACGTGAAGAATGGAACAACGTGTGGCTGCTGACGCACGTCACCCACGAAGGCAAACAACCCCAAGTGCTCGAGGAGGCCGTGACTGAGGTCGACGGCGGGGATTTTCGCCAGGGCTATCGCAACGCATTCATCGCTGCGCCGTGGGACGTGATCTTTCGTCCGCCCATGCCTGAGCAGAAGCGTCCGACCCTTGCGGGTTACCAGAACGCGGTGGTCACCGGCCCAGCCGACAGCGAAATCCACTGCGATGAATACGGGCGAGTCAAAGTGCAGATGGCCTGGGATCGCGACGGGGCGCATGACGACCATTCCAGTTGCTGGCTGCGAGTCGCCAGTGCCTGGGCCCATGACCGTTATGGTTCGGTGCTGATCCCCAGGGTTGGCATGGAAGTCCTGGTCGGCTTCGTCAATGGCGACATGGATATGCCCCTGGTGATGGGGTGCCTGCCCAACGCCGCGACACCGGTGCCGCTGGACCTGCCGGCGGACAAGACCCGCAGCATTTTGCGCAGTCACAGCAGCCCGGGCGGGGGTGGCTACAACGAACTGCGGATTGAGGACCGCAAGGGCGCCGAGGAAATCTACCTGCGTGCCCAGCGTGATTGGACCCAGCACGTGCTGCATGACCAGCAGGTCCAGGTTGATAACCTGCGCCGGGTGAGGGTCGGTGGCGAGTCCCATCATGAGCTTCAAGGTGAAGAGCAGCGCATCACCCACGGCAACCGCCTGACCGAGCTCAAGCAGGACGATCACCTGGTGATTGGCGGGTCGCAACAGGTGCGGGCAGGTCGGAGCATTCAGATCGGCGCAGGGCAAAGCGTCGTCATCGACGCGGGCGCCACCGTGACGATCCAGGCCGGAGGGCAGTCGATCACGGTGTCGGCAGCCGGCATATTCAGCAGTGTGCCGATTCAGCTTGGCGGTGCGCCCGGCCCTGCCGCTGCGCCGTTAATGGCGGGAGTGAAAGAAAAACTGCTGGCGGTTATTCCCGCACCCTTAAGCCGCGTGCAAGTGGCCAGCCTGAAACGCAGCGCTCCGTTTTGCGAAGAGTGTGAGCGCTGCAAGAACGGTCAATGTGATATCACCCGACACCTTTAAGCTTAATTTAAAAGGAATTGCCCCTCATGCCTCACGCTTTGGCGCCACGCGCTTGGCTGGCTCAATGCCCTTTGTTACCCAATGAGCAGATTTTTGTGCTGCTCAGCGGAACCAGCGACGCCAAACCGGTTGCCGCTTGGCAAGCCATGGCTGCCGGTGCGCCATCCCGGGCGATCTGGGCAGGCACAGCCTATGCGCAGTGGCGCGAGGTAATGCCTTATGTCGGGCTCATTGAGCCCGGCAGTCCCTTCCTCGACTGGGTCGCTACCACCGAGTCAACGGATTGGGGCTGGCTGGCGGTTTCATCCAGCCTGCCGGAAACGGTGGTCGCGCACCTGCAAAGCTTGACCAAGGTATTTGTGCACAGTGACCAGGCCGTGTTTTTGCGCTTCTGGGATGCTGCGCAGTTTCTGCCGATTGTGCGCAACCTGGGTGACGAGACGGGGAGCGTGTTGCCGGTGTTCCAGCGGTATCTGATCAATGGCCAACCGCTGACCGTTGCGACGGGGCCCGTCACCGCCGCCAACGTCAGCCCATGGTGGCGAGTGCCAGAGTCGTTGCTGGGGCACCTGGCAGCGCGATCGCCCCACGTGCTGGTCGACAACCTGCTGCAATGGCTCGAAGAACAGCGCCCTGACCTGTACACCGCCTTTAAGCCGGCGACCTTGCGGCACAAGGTCGCCTACTGCGTGCGCAGGCCGGACATCAGCCATGAAGCGCTGATCGATGACCTCGCCTCAGCGTTGAGTTGAACCCAATGCCTGCTGCAGGTCTTCGATCAGGTCCTCAATCGCCTCGATGCCCACTGACAGACGAATCATCTCCGGCTTCACGCCTGCCTTGGCCTGTTCCTGCTCGTTCATCTGTCGGTGAGTCGTGGACGCGGGGTGGCAGGCCAGTGATTTGGCGTCGCCAATATTCACCAGGCGTTTGAAGATTTGCAGGGCGTCGTAGAAGCGCACGCCAGCGTCATAGCCGCCCTTTAAGCCAAAGGAGAGAATCGCCGAGGGTTTGCCCTGCATGTATTTTTGCGCCAGTGCGTGGTGCGGGTGGTCCGGTAGCCCGGCGTAGCTGACCCACTCCACCTCGGTGTGGCTTTGCAAAAACTGCGCAACTTTCAGCGCGTTCTCGGTATGGCGCTCCATGCGCAGGGCCAGGGTTTCCAGGCCTTGCAGCAACAGGAATGCGTTCATCGGTGCGAGGGCTGCGCCGGTATTGCGCAACGGCACGGTACGGGCGCGGGCGATGAAAGCGGCAGGGCCGAATTTTTCGGTGTAGACCACGCCGTGGTAGGCCGGCTCGGGCTGGTTGAGGCCGGGAAATTTCTCGGGGTATTGGGACCACGGGAAGGTGCCGCTGTCGACGATCACGCCGCCGAGGGAGTTGCCATGGCCGCCGACGTATTTCGTCACCGAGTGCACCACGATGTCGGCGCCGAACTGGATCGGTTTGCACAGGATTGGCGTGGCCACGGTGTTGTCCACCATCAGCGGGACACCCCGGGCGTGGGCGACTTTCGCCAGGGCTTCGATATCGATGATATTGCCGGCCGGGTTGCCGATGCTTTCGCAATACACCAGCTTGGTGTTGTCGTCGATCAGTTCGGCGATGGCTTCGGCGCTGTCGTTGCGAGCGAAACGCACATCGACGCCAAAGCTCGGTAACAGGTGGGCGAACAGGGTGTAGGTGCCGCCATAGAGTTGCGGGGTGGTGACAATATTGTCACCGGCGCGGGTCAGGGTCTGGATTGCGTAGTGGATCGCCGCGCTGCCGGCCGATACGGCCAGGGCGGCAATGCCGCCTTCAAGCGCGGCGAGACGCTGTTCCAGCACGTCGTTGGTGGGGTTCATGATTCGCGTGTAGATGTTGCCGGGGACGTCCAGGTTGAAGAGGTCGGCGCCGTGTTGGGCGTTATCGAATTCGAAGGCGACGTTCTGGTAGATCGGCACAGCGACCGCCTTGGTGGTCGGGTCCGATTTGAAGCCGTGATGCAGTGCAATAGTGGCGTCTTTCATGATGGTGATAGACCTCCTTGGATTCATGGGTGCCCCCGAACACGGCGGGAACTGGCTTGCCGGCGATAGCGTCAGCGCGGTGTACGGGTAATACCGCGTCGCTTGCACCGCGGGCAAGCCTGCTGCCATAGGTGGAATTAGACTGTTTTCTGCGGTGTACCTGTGTTTGTGACATAAGCACCGCCCGACACGCAGCCCTGCACCTTTGCCCCTGTTGAAGGTAAACTTCGCCCCCTGCGCAGGAGCAACCATGAATTATCGTCACGCCTTTCACGCCGGCAACCACGCCGATGTCTTCAAACACCTGACTTTGACCCGCCTCATCGCCCTGATGTCGCGCAAGGAGCAGCCGTTCGCCTACCTCGACACCCACGCCGGGATCGGTCTGTACGACTTGCAGGGCGACCAGGCCAACCGCACCGGTGAATACCTGGAAGGCATTGCGCGTCTGTGGGGCGAAAGCGATCTGCCGCCGCTGACCGCCGACTACATGCGCGTGCTGCACGAAATGAACCCGGATGGCCAGTTGCGTTACTACCCGGGCTCGCCGGAGCTCGCGCGCCGCCTCACGCGGCCTCAGGATCGGGTGTTGCTCAATGAGAAACACCCGGAAGACGGCGTACTACTCAAGGACAACATGAAAGGTGATCGCCGGGTCAAAGTGCACCTGGGCGAAGGCTGGCATGTGCCGCGTGCGCTGTTGCCGGTGCCGGAGAAACGCGCACTGATGCTGATTGACCCGCCGTTTGAACAACTCGATGAAATGCAGCGCTGCGCAGCGTCCCTCAAGGAGGCGGTCAGCCGTATGCGCCAGACTGTTGCGGCGATCTGGTATCCGGTCAAGGACCAGCGCATGTTGCGCCGCTTCTACCAGGACCTGGCCGGCACCGGTGCGCCGAAGTTGCTGCGCGTGGAGTTGCTGGTGCATCCGCTGGACACGCCCAATACCCTGACCGGCTCGGGCCTGGCGATTGCCAACCCGCCGTGGGGGTTGGAGGAGGAATTGCGTGAGCTGCTGCCGTGGCTGTCCAAGAAGCTTGGCCAGACCCAGGGCGGGTGGCAGATGGATTGGCTCATCGCTGAGTAATCAGATCTCAAGCCAAAACACCAAGCTAAATGTGGGAGCGGGCTTGCTCGCGAAGACGGAGTGTCAGTTAACAGATATGTCGACTGATACACCGCATTCGCGAGCAAGCCCGCTCCCACATTTGAACTGCGCAAGTCTTAGATCGGGCAGGTCACGCCTGTGCCGCCGATCCCGCAATAGCCCTGCGGATTTTTCGCCAGATATTGCTGGTGATACGCCTCGGCGAAGTACACCGTCGGCGCTTCTTCGATTTCCGTCGTAATGGTGCCCAGGCCAGCTTTGGTCAGCTCAGCCTGATACGCCTCGGCGCTGGCCTTGGCCGCCTCCAAGTGCTCAGGTTTCACCGCGTAGATCACCGAGCGGTACTGGCTGCCGATGTCATTGCCCTGGCGCATCCCTTGGGTGGGGTTGTGCAGTTCCCAGAACATTTTCAGCAGTTCTTCGTAGCTGATCTTGTCTTGGTCAAACACCACCAGCACCACTTCGCTGTGGCCGGTCAGGCCTGAGCAGACTTCTTCGTACGTCGGGTTCGGCGTGTAACCGCCGGCGTACCCGACGACGGTGCTGACCACGCCGTCGCGCTGCCAGAATTTGCGCTCCGCACCCCAGAAGCAACCGAGGCCGAATATCGCGAACTCTACGTTATCGACAAATGGACCCAGCAGCGGGTTGCCGTTGACGAAATGCGTTTCCGGCAGCTTCATCGGGGTTTCACGGCCAGGCAAAGCTTGTTCTTGAGTAGGCAGCACGTTTTTGTTCACCAGAATTTCCGAGCGCAAGACCATGATCAGTCCTCTCAGTCAGATTGAGTTATGTAATAAGACAGACAGCCAGTGTGCCCGAGTGTTACAGCGCTGTCAGGCGATAGGCCCGCGAGGATAGCGTTTAAGCTTCTCAAGCAGCTCTGCACCGGGGATTGGCCGGTCGAACAGGTAGCCCTGGCCCACATCGCAGCGATGCCGGCGCAGGAACGCCAGTTGCTCGCTGGTTTCGATGCCTTCGGCCACCACCTTGAGCTTGAGGTTGTGGGCCATGGCGATCACCGCCGAGGTGATTTCCATGTCGTCCTGGTTGTCCGGGATTTCGTGGATAAAGCTGCGATCGATCTTGATGATGTCGATGGGGAATTTTTTCAAATAACTCAGCGAGGAGTAGCCGGTGCCGAAGTCGTCCATGGCCAGGGTCAGGCCAAAGCTCTTCAACTGATCCAGCTGCAGGCGCGTGTCTTCGGTGGCCTCCAGCAGCAGGCCTTCGGTCAGTTCCAGCTCCAGCAGATTGGCGGGCAGCTGTTCTTCCTTGAGGATCGTGGCGATCGACGCCACGAGGTCCGGATCGGAGAATTGTTTGGGCGACAAGTTGATCGCCACCTGCAGATTACCCATGCCGGCGGCGCTCAACTGCTTGCTCATGCGGCAGGCCTGGCGCGCGATCCATTTGCCGATAGGAATGATCAGGCCGGTCTCTTCAGCCACGCTGATAAATTGATCGGGGCGGATCATGCCCTTTTCCGGATGGTTCCAGCGTAACAGCGCTTCCATGCCCAGCAAGCGACCGCTGCGCAGGCACAGCTTGGGCTGGTAAAACACGTCCAGCTCGTTCTGGGTCAGGGCGCGGCGCAGGTTGTTTTCCACGAACAGCTTGTAACTGGCTTCGGCATTCAGGGCTTCGGTAAACACCTGCACCTGGTGTTTGCCGTTGGCCTTGGCCTTGTGCAGGGCGAGCCCGGCGTTACGCATCAGGGTCTGTGGGTCACGCCCGTGCAGCGGCGCGCAAGCCAGGCCCACGGAGCCGGTGACACTGATCAACTGGTTGTCGACGAACATCGGTTTGTCGAGGGTTGCCAGCAACTGGCTGGCAACCTGCTGGCCGCTTTCCAGGTCAGCGTCGTCAAGCAACACCGCAAACTCGTTACTGGCAAAGCGCGCCAGGCTGCCGCCGGCACTCAGGCTGTTACGCAGACGGCGAGCCAGGCTGATCAGCAACTTGTCGCCGGTCTGGTGGCCGAGGCTGTCGTTGATCCGCTTGAAGTTATCGATGTCCACCAGCAGCAGGCTGATCGGGCTGTCGCTGTCGCGGGCAAAGCGTTCATCCAGGTTGCGGATAAACGCCGGGCGGTTGCCCAGGTTGGTCAGGTTGTCGGTGTAGGCCAGGCGTTCAATACGCTGCTGGGCCAGCTTGGTCTGGGTGATGTCTTCGTAGATGCCGATGTAGTGGGTCAGCTCACGGTTGTCGCCATACACCTTGGAGATCGACAGCTGGCCCCAGTACGGTTCGAGGTTTTTGCGTCGGCTCTTGAATTCACCCTGCCAGCTGTTGCTCTTGGCCAGGCTGGATGGCGCGTCGAAGAGCAGTTCGCTGAGATTTTCCAGGGCCGGCAGTTGCGCGAGGCGGTGGCCATGGACTTCTTCGGCGCTGTACTGGGTGATTGCGGTAAAGCTCGGGTTGACGTACTCCACCACGCCGTCACAGTTGACCAGCAAAAAGGCGTTGGCGCTTTGCTCAACCGCACGCTGGAACAGGTGCAACGCGCTGGTGGCGGTGCGCCGGTTGTGGTTGTTGATCACTTGTGCGAACTGGTCCGCCAGCTCGCCGGCAAAGGCGATCTCATCGGTCTGCCAGGCGCGCGAGCTGCCGCTCTGTTCCAGGCACAGCACGCCGATGACCTGGCCATCAACGCGGATACTCGCGTCGAGCATCGCGTGCACATCCTTGGCGCGCAGGTTCTCCGCCATTTCCCGGGTGCGTGGGTCACGCATTGCATGGGTGGCGTCGATGGCGCGGCTCGAATGCAGGGCTTCCAGGTAGTCCGGGAAATTACTGGCGTCGATCGCTTCGGGCAGATGATGCTGTTGGTCGGCGCGGTGGTAGGCCGAGATCGGTACCAGGCGCTGGCCTTCAAGGTTCCAGATGCTTGCGCAGTCGATCTGGTAGATGTCGCACGCACTGCGGGTGATCAGCTCGGCGGCTTCTTGCAGCGAATTGGGCGTGGTGTAGCGCTGGCGTGCCAGCAGCAGGATCAGCTCCTGTTGAGCGCGTACCCGTTCCAGGTGCTGCAACTGTTCCTGTTGGGCGCGCTGGTTGAGCTCCAGGGCGATCTGCAGGCGGCTGTTCTGGTTTTCCAGGTCTGCGGTCGGGGCGGTTACGGGCGCTTCGCTGAACAGCCCGTCGACCACCATCAGGTAGCCGCGCACCAAGTGACGATTGTGTTGTTTGTAAGCCTCGCCCATTTCCAACAGGCTCAGCGGGCCGTCGCTGGTGTGCAGGGTGTAGCGCACCAGGTAATGCGGGCTCTGGGACAGTTGCTGCTGGATCGCATCGTGCAGTTGATAGCGCACCTGAGGTTCCATCAGGCTGGCGTAGGGAGTGCCGACCAGCGCGCACAGTTCGACCGCTGGCAGGCCGAATTGGCGCTCGCAATTGGGGTCGAGGTACAGCAGCGCCCAGCTTGCCTCATTAAGCCGCTCGAAACGCAGCATACCGAGGCGCGAAGGCACCGGTAACTGCGTCACTACCTCGGCCGCCATACGGGCGACATCGGGTTGGCTTTTCATGGGGAAACTCGCTTGGAAAAATGCGCACGGCGCCGGGCTCACGCCCTCTTTACTGTCGCCTGCGGCAAGGTTGCATCATGCAGCACGCACTGACAAGAGAGGATGAAGGCTAAGTGCTATAAGGCTGTTATCGGCCGCGAGAGCGGTTTCTGCAATCGGGGTGATGGGTGGCGTATTGACGCAGCCTCGACGCGCCTGGCGCGGACAAAAAAAGCAGGCGAAAAAAAGCCCCGCCAATTGGCGGGGTTGAGGTACGAGCGTGGCGCTCGGAAATCGGTGCAGCCAGGCCTCCCCGGTGACAGGGAGGCCCGTTGATGCTTACAGCAGGATGGTGCGGATGTCGTTCAGCAGTTGGCTCAAACGCTGCGTGAAACGTGCAGCGGCAGCGCCGTTGATCACACGGTGATCGTAGGACAACGACAGCGGCAACATCAGTTTCGGCTGGAACGCTTTACCGTCCCATACAGGCTGGATAGTGGCCTTGGAAACACCCAGGATCGCCACTTCCGGCGCGTTGACGATTGGCGTGAAGCCAGTGCCGCCAATGTGACCGAGGCTGGAGATGGTGAAGCACGCGCCCTGCATATCGTCTGCGGTGAGCTTTTTGTCGCGGGCCTTGGCAGCCAGCGCAGCCGCTTCGGCAGCGAGTTGCAGCAGGCTCTTCTGGTCGACGTTCTTGATGACCGGTACCAGCAGGCCATCCGGGGTGTCGACGGCAAAGCCGATGTGCACGTACTTCTTGCGAATGATCGCCTTGCCGCTGGGTGCCAGCGAACTGTTGAAGTCCGGCAGTTCCTTGAGCAGGTGCGCGCAAGCCTTGAGCAGCAGCGGCAGCACGGTCAGTTTCACGCCGGCCTTCTCGGCCACGGCTTTCTGCGCAACGCGGAAAGCTTCCAGGTCGGTGATGTCGGCCTGGTCGAACTGGGTCACGTGCGGAATGTTCAGCCAGCTGCGGTGCAGGCTCGACGCGCCGATTTGCATCAGGCGGGTCATCGGCACTTCTTCGGTTTCGCCGAAGCGGCTGAAGTCCACGACCGGAATCGGTGGAATACCAGCACCACCGGTAGCGCCGCCGGCAGCCGGAGCTTCCTTGGCTTTCTGCATCATGGCTTTGACGTAAACCTGCACGTCTTCCTTCAGCACGCGACCGTGAGGGCCGGTGGCCGACACAGCGTTGAGCTCAACGCCGAACTCACGGGCCAGCTGACGCACGGCAGGGCCGGCGTGAACCTTGGCACCGCTTGGCGCAGGGGCAGCCGCCGCAGGGGCCGGTGCGGCCTCGGCTTTTGCAGCCGGTGCAGGTGCGGCAGCGGCCGGGGCCGCTTCAGCCTTGGCTGCTGGCGCGGCAGCCGGTGCCGGAGCCGCCGGGGCAGCAGCGCCTTGTACTTTCAGCTTGAGGATGAAGTCGCCAGTGCCGACTTCGTCTTCCAGCTTGACCGCAATGCTTTCCACCACGCCGGCAGCCGGCGAAGGGATTTCCATGGAGGCCTTGTCGGACTCCAGGGTGATCAGCGACTGGTCGGCTTCGACGGTGTCGCCGACCTTGACCAGCAGCTCAATGATCTTGGCCTTGCCCGACGAACCGATGTCCGGAACATGAATGTCCTGAACAGTGGCAGCGGCGGGTGCAGCAGCCGGGGCGGCTGGAGCCTCGGCGGCGGCAGGCTTTTCAGCAACCGGTGCAGGTGCAGCAGCGGCAGCAGGTGCTGCCGCAGGGGCCGCATCAGCGGCACCTTCGATTTCCAGCTCCAGCAGTTCGTCGCCTTCTTTCAGGCGATCGCCCAGCTTCACTTTCAGGCTCTTGACCACGCCGGCCTTGGGAGCAGGGATTTCCATGCTCGCCTTGTCCGATTCCAGGGTCAGGATGCTCTGGTCGGCTTCGACTTTGTCGCCGACCTTCACAAACAGCTCGATTACTTCACCTTCACCGCTGCCGATGTCAGGTACGCGAATGAGTTCGCTCACAAAAAGTCTCCTCAGCAGTCCAGTGGGTTGCGTTTTTCCGGGTTGATCCCGAACTTGACGATAGCGTCAGCCACCACCTTAGGTTCGATCTCACCACGGTCAGCCAAGGCTTCCAGGGCTGCCAACACCACGAAATGACGGTCGACTTCGAAGAAGTGACGCAGCTTCTTGCGGCTGTCACTGCGGCCGAAACCGTCGGTGCCCAGGACTTTGAATTCCTTGGACGGGACCCACTGGCGAATTTGTTCAGCGAACAGTTTCATGTAGTCGGTAGAGGCAATGACTGGACCCTTACGGCCGGCCAGGCACTCTTCGACATAGCTCTTCGTAGGCTTCTGACCTGGGTGCAGGCGGTTGTTGCGCTCGACCGCCAGGCCGTCGCGACGCAGTTCGTTGAAGCTGGTAACGCTCCAGACGTCAGCGCCAACGTTGAACTCTTCACGCAGGATCTTCGCCGCTTCACGGACTTCACGCAGGATGGTGCCGGAGCCCATCAGCTGCACGTGGTGCGCCGCTTCCTTGGTGTCTTCTTCGAGCAGGTACATGCCCTTGATGATGCCTTCCTCGACACCGGCCGGCATGGCTGGCTGCTGGTAGGACTCGTTCATCACGGTGATGTAGTAGAAAACGTCCTGCTGCTCTTCGGTCATCTTCTTCATGCCGTCCTGGATGATCACCGCCAGCTCGTAGCCGTAGGTTGGATCAAAGGTGCGGCAGTTCGGGATGGTGGCAGCCAGGATGTGGCTGTGACCGTCTTCGTGTTGCAGGCCTTCGCCGTTCAGCGTGGTCCGGCCGGCGGTGCCGCCGATCAGGAAGCCACGGGTACGGCTGTCGCCTGCTGCCCACGCCAGGTCGCCGATACGCTGGAAGCCGAACATCGAGTAGAAGATGTAGAACGGCAGCATCGGCTGGTTGTGGCTGGAGTACGAAGTACCGGCAGCGATGAAGGAGCTCATGGCGCCCGCTTCGTTGATGCCTTCTTCGAGGATCTGGCCCTTCTTGTCTTCCTTGTAGAACATCACCTGGTCTTTATCGACTGGCTCGTAGAGCTGGCCGACGGAGGAGTAGATGCCCAACTGACGGAACATGCCTTCCATACCGAAGGTACGGGCTTCGTCCGGGATGATCGGCACGATACGCGAGCCGATTTCCTTGTCCTTGACCAGTTGCGCGAGGATTCGCACGAAGGCCATGGTGGTGGAGATTTCACGGTCGCCCGAGCCGTCCAGGATCGCCTTGAGGGTATCCAGTGGCGGTGTCGGAATGTCGAAGGACTTGGCGCGGCGCTGTGGCACGAAACCGCCCAGTGCAGTGCGACGCTCGCTGAGGTAGCGGGCTTCGGCGCTGTTTGGCTCTGGCTTGAAGAACGGCAGGTTCTCCAGCTCTTCGTCCTTGACCGGGATGTCGAAGCGGTCGCGGAACAGCTTCAGGCTTTCAACATCAACCTTCTTGGTGTTGTGCGCAGTGTTCTTCGCTTCGCCGGCACCGGTGCCATAACCCTTGATGGTCTTGGCCAGGATGACGGTCGGTTGTTCTTTGTGGTTGACCGCTTCGTGGTACGCCGCGTAGACCTTGTACGGGTCGTGGCCGCCACGGTTGAGTTTCCAGATTTCGTCGTCGGACAGGTCTGCAACCATCGCCTTGAGTTCAGGCGTGTTGAAGAAGTGTTCACGCACGAACGCGCCGTCTTTGGCTTTGTAGTTCTGGTACTCGCCGTCGATGACTTCGTCCATGCGACGTTGCAGGATACCGTCGACGTCTTTGGCCAGCAGTGGGTCCCAGAAGCGACCCCAGATGACTTTGGTCACGTTCCACTGAGCACCGCGGAACACACCTTCGAGTTCCTGGATGATCTTGCCGTTGCCGCGAACCGGGCCGTCGAGGCGCTGCAGGTTGCAGTTGATGACGAAGATCAGGTTGTCGAGCTTCTCGCGGCCGGCCAGGGAGATGGCGCCCAGGGATTCCGGCTCGTCACACTCGCCGTCGCCCAGGAAGCACCAGACTTTCTGCTTGCCTTCAGGGATGAAGCCACGGGCTTCCAGGTACTTCATGAAGCGTGCCTGGTAGATCGCCTGGATCGGGCCAAGGCCCATGGATACCGTCGGGAACTGCCAGAAATCAGGCATCAGCCAAGGGTGCGGGTACGACGACAGGCCGTTACCGTCCACTTCCTGGCGGAAGTTGTTCATGTGTTCTTCGGTGATGCGGCCTTCCATGAATGCACGGGCGTAAACGCCTGGCGAGGTGTGGCCCTGGAAGTAGATCAGGTCGCCGCCGTGTTCGTCGGTCGGGGCCTGGAAGAAGTAGTTGAAGCCAATGTCATACAGGGTTGCGCTGGACGCGAAGCTGGAGATGTGACCGCCCAGGTCAGAATCTTTCAAGTTGGTGCGCATTACCATCGCCATGGCGTTCCAACGTACCAGCGAGCGAATGCGGCGTTCCATGAACAGGTCGCCAGGCATGCGTGCTTCGTGGGTAACGGGGATGGTGTTGCGGTATGGCGTAGTGATGGCGTAAGGCAGTTGCGAGCCGCTGCGGGTCGCGAGTTCGCCCATACGGGTCATCAAATAGTGAGCACGGTCTTCGCCTTCTTTGTCGAGAACCGATTCCAGGGCGTCCAGCCATTCCTGGGTTTCGACGGGATCGAGGTCTTGCATGGCTTGCTCCAGGGCGGAAAGGCTACCAGAATCGGTTGCCTGAAGTTTGCGACTGGCCTTGTGGGCAGACGACATAAATTCTTGGATGGCCGAAGGTTGCTTCGGCGTCCTGTAGTTTTACTACAAATCGTCGGCCATTTCAGCCTTTCGAATGTATATACGAGTAGTAAAACTACACAAGACTGAGCGGATTGCTCGGTCTGGCTGGTGAGCATAATCGTTATTGTTGATCTTTTGCGAACAAGAAAAGGTGAAAGTTTGATGTTGCCTGCCAAGATTAATTTAATTTCAGCTATTTATAACCTTTGTTCGACAGTCCTTCACCGAGCGTGGTTCTTGCGTTCACAGCAACAAGCCATTTACGCGCCGATTAAGGATAGACCATGAGCCTCCCAACACTCGCCGAATTACCGGCCATTCTCTTGCCTTACGCCAGCCGGGCCGAGCAGTCATTTCGTGACGCAGTGGCCGCGCTGGACGACGATCATGGCCTTTCTGCGTGGACGCCGCAACGGTGGGCCGACTTTGTCCGGGTATGCGCCGCCAGTGATTTCGTCATTGAACAGAGCGTTCGTGACCCTTTGATGTTGCTCGAACTGGTGGCCTGGGGCGAGTTGGACCGGGGCTTCGCGCCCGGCGAACTGTGCAGCCAGATCGCGGGCGCTGTGCAACAGGCCGAAACAGAAGATGAGCTGGGCCGTGTGTTGCGCCGCCAGCGCACGCGCCAACAAGTGCGCATTATTTGGCGCGACCTGACCCGACAAGCGGACCTGGTGCAAACCTGCCGCGACCTCTCCGACATGGCTGACGCTTGTATCGATCAGGCCTACCAGTGGCTGTACCAGCGCCACTGCGTGCAGTTCGGCACGCCGACCGGCCGGCGCAGCGGTGAAGCCCAGCACATGGTCATCCTCGGCATGGGCAAGCTCGGCGCGGTGGAGCTGAACCTGTCTTCGGATATCGACCTGATCTTCGCCTACCCAGAAGGCGGCGAGACAGTGGGCGTGAAGCGCGCGCTGGATAACCAGGAGTTTTTCATTCGGCTTGGTCAAAAACTGATCAAGGCCCTCGACCCGATGACCGTCGACGGTTTTGTGTTCCGTGTCGACATGCGCCTGCGGCCATATGGCTCGGCCGGCGCGTTGGTGCTCAGTTTCAATGCGCTGGAACAGTACTACCAGGACCAGGGCCGCGACTGGGAGCGCTACGCCATGATCAAGGCGCGGGTAGTGGCCGGTGATCAGGTGGCCGGTGCGCAGTTGCTCGACATGCTGCGACCCTTCGTCTATCGGCGGTACCTGGATTTTTCCGCCATTGAAGCGCTGCGCACCATGAAGCAGCTGATCCAGCAGGAAGTACGGCGCAAAGGCATGGCCGACAACATCAAGCTGGGCTCGGGCGGCATCCGCGAGGTGGAATTTATCGCGCAGGCGTTCCAATTGATCCATGGTGGCCGCGACCTGAGCCTGCAACAGAGGCCGTTGCTCAATGTGTTGGGGACCCTGGAAGGCCAGGGCTACCTGCCATCGGCCGTGATCGCCGAGTTGCGCAATGGCTACGAGTTTTTGCGTTACACCGAACACGCCATCCAGGCAATTGCCGACCGGCAGACGCAAATGCTCCCGGACGGCCCGGAAGACCAGGCGCGCATTGCCTTTATGCTGGGCTTTGCCGATTGGGCGGCATTCCATGAGCGCCTGATGTACTGGCGTGGCCGTGTGGACTGGCATTTCCGCCAGGTGATCGCTGACCCTGACGAGGAAGAAGGCGAAGAAAGCGAATTGGTTGTGGGTGGTGAGTGGTTGCCGCTGTGGGAAGAGTCCCAGGATGAAGAGGCCGCCTGCCGGCAGTTGGCCGAAGGTGGCTTTACTGACGCGACCAAAGCGCTCAAGGCCTTGGCCGGCCTGCGTGGCAGCCCGCAATTGCGCGCCATGCAGCGTCTGGGGCGCGAACGGCTGGATGCTTTTATTCCGCGCCTGCTGGCCCAGGCGGTCGAGCACGCCAACCCGGACCTGGTACTGGAGCGCGTCTTGCCGCTGGTGGAGGCTGTCGCCCGCCGTTCGGCCTACCTCGTGCTGCTGACCGAAAACCCTGACGCCCTGCGCCGGCTGTTGACGCTGTGCGCCGCCAGCCCGTGGATCGCCGAACAAATCACCCGCTTTCCGCTGCTGCTCGACGAACTGCTCAATGAAGGCCGCCTGTTCAAGCCGCCGTTGGCACCGGAGCTCGCCGCAGAGCTGCGCGAGCGCCTTACGCGGATTCCCGAGGATGACCTCGAACAGCAAATGGAAGCCCTGCGCCACTTCAAGCTGGCCCACCGCCTGCGTGTCGCGGCTTCGGAAATCGCCGGCAGCCTGCCGCTGATGAAGGTCAGCGATTACCTGACCTGGCTGGCCGAGGCGATTCTCGAACAAGTGCTGGCCCTGGCCTGGCGCCAGACCGTGGCGCGCCACGGCTCGCCGCAGCGGGTGGACGGCAGCCTGTGCAATCCGGGTTTTATCATCGTCGGTTACGGCAAGGTCGGCGGGATCGAACTGGGGCATGGTTCGGACCTGGACCTGGTGTTTATCCATGACGGTGACCCGCAGGCCGAAACCGACGGCGCCAAGCCGATCGACGGTGCGCAGTTTTTTACACGGTTGGGCCAGCGCATCATTCACCTGCTGACCACCCAAACCAACTCGGGCCAGTTGTATGAAGTGGACATGCGCCTGCGACCTTCGGGCGCGTCCGGTTTGCTGGTCAGTTCACTGGGAGCGTTTGAGCGCTATCAGGAGAATGAAGCCTGGACCTGGGAGCATCAGGCCCTGATCCGCGCTCGGGTGCTGGTGGGCAGCGAGGATGTCGGCCACGCGTTCGAGCACGTCCGCGCCAAGGTGCTGGGGCGTGAGCGGGACTTGGCGAAGCTGCGTCAGGAGGTCAGCGAGATGCGCGCCAAGATGCGCGATAACCTGGGCACCCGCACTACGGCGGCCGGTACCGGCGCCAATGCGTTCGAGCCGACGGCGGCGTTCGACCTCAAGCAGGACGCCGGAGGTATCGTCGATATTGAATTTATGGTGCAATACGCCGCTTTGGCGTGGTCTGCGCAACATCCATCGTTGCTGCGCTACACCGACAATATCCGCATTCTGGAAGGCCTGGAGCAGGTTGGGCTGATGCCCGCTGCCGATGCCCATCTGCTGCGCGAGGTGTATAAGGCCTACCGTTCCGCCGCGCACCGCCAGGCCTTGCAAAACGAGGCCGGTACGGTGGCCGGGGATCAGTTCGCCGACGAACGGCGCCAGGTGATGCGAATCTGGCAAGCGCTGGGGTTAAGCTGATACTCGACTGATATGTGGGCGCTGGCTTGCCTGCGATGCAAGCGACTCGGTGTAGCAGGCCTGCCGAGGCGATGCCATCGCAGGCAAGCCAGCTCCCACACAAAGCGGTTCCCAGGTCCACCGCGACTGGCAGTAATTATTGAGGCGGGGAGGCATAAGCCTCCCCGCATCGTTTGTGGAAACTACATGAATATTCTGATCGTTGGGCCCAGTTGGGTCGGTGACATGGTGATGGCGCAGACACTGTTCCAGTGCCTGAAACAGCGTCATCCCGACTGCCAAATCGACGTGCTCGCCCCTGAGTGGAGCCGGCCGATCCTTGAGCGCATGCCCGAGGTGCGCAAGGCCTTGAGCTTCCCGCTCGGCCACGGCGCACTCGAATTGGCGACGCGCCGACGCATCGGCAAATCCATGCGCGGCCAGTACGACCAGGCGATCCTGCTGCCCAACTCGCTGAAATCGGCGCTGGTGCCGTACTTTGCCGGCATCCCTAAACGTACCGGCTGGCGCGGCGAGTTTCGCTATGTGCTGCTCAATGACGTGCGCACCCTCGACAAGGCGCGTTACCCGCTGATGATCGAGCGCTTCATGGCCCTGGCCTACGAGCCCGGTGCCGAGTTGCCGACAGCGTACCCGCGCCCGAGCCTGCAGATCGACCCGGTTACGCGCGACGCGGCCCTGGCCAAGTTCGGCCTGATGCTCGACCGTCCGGTACTCGCGCTTTGCCCAGGCGCCGAGTTTGGCGAGTCCAAGCGCTGGCCGTCGGAGCATTACGCCAAAGTCGCCGAAATGAAGATTCGTGAAGGCTGGCAGGTGTGGCTGTTCGGTTCGAAAAACGATCACTCGGTGGGTGAGGACATTCGCCAGCGCCTGATTCCCGGCCTGCGCGAAGAAGCCGTGAACCTCAGTGGCGACACGTCGTTGGCCGAGGCTATCGACCTGTTGTCCTGCGCCGACGCGGTGGTGTCCAACGATTCGGGCCTGATGCATGTGGCGGCGGCGTTGAATCGCCCGTTGGTGGCCGTTTACGGCTCGACCTCTCCCGGCTTCACCCCGCCATTGGCCGACAAGGTCGAAGTGGTGCGCCTGGGCCTGGAGTGCAGCCCGTGTTTTGACCGCACCTGCCGTTTCGGCCACTACAATTGCCTGCGCCAGTTGCTGCCGCAACCGGTCAGCGATGCCTTGCAGCGGTTGCAGGGCTCTGTGGTCGAGGTCCGTTAGTTTGCGCGTATTGGTAATCAAGACCTCATCCCTGGGCGATGTGATCCACGCCTTGCCGGCACTGACCGACGCGGCGCGGGCAATCCCTGGCATTCGCTTTGATTGGATCGTGGAAGAAGGCTTTGCCGAGATCCCCACCTGGCACCCGGCGGTGGACAAGGTGATCCCGGTGGCGATTCGCCGCTGGCGCAAAAACATCTGGCAAACCCTCAAGAGCGGTGAGTGGCGCCGCTTCAAGCAGCGCGTCCAGTCGACTAAATACGACTTGGTAATCGACGCCCAGGGCCTGCTCAAAAGCGCCTGGCTGACACGCTACGTGCGTGCCCCGGTGGCGGGCTTCGATAAACACTCCGCCCGCGAGCCAATCGCTGCGCGCTTCTACTCGCGACGCCTGGCTGTGGCCCGTGGGCAGCATGCAGTGGAGCGTTTGCGCCAACTGTTCGCCGTGGCGCTGGGCTATGACTTGCCCAAAGCCTTGGGCGATTACGGTTTGAGCGTCGACAAGCTGCTCGGCCTGCCGCCGAAAAAACCGTTTGTGCTGCTGCTGCACGGCACCACTTGGGACACCAAGCACTGGCCCGAAGCCTATTGGCGCGAGCTGGCCGAACGCATGGGTCGCCTGGGTGTGGACGTGAAGTTGCCGTGGGGCAATGCCGACGAAAAAGCCCGCGCCGAACGCTTGGCCCAAGGCCTGCAGAACGCCGAAGTGCTGCCCAAGCTGAACCTCGCCGGCGTGGCCCGTGTGCTCGCTGGCGCCCGCGCCTGCGTGGCGGTGGACACCGGCCTCGGTCACTTGGCCGCTGCGTTGGACGTGCCGACCATTTCCCTGTTCGGCCCGACGAACCCCGGCCTGACCGGCGCTTACGGCAAGGGCCAGATTCACCTGGCCAGCGACTTCCCCTGTGCGCCGTGCCTGCAAAAACACTGTACCTATCAACCAACGGCCGACGATCTGCGTCGGTTCGACATCAAACGCGAGTCGCCCCTGTGCTTCACGCGCTTGAACCCTGAGCGTGTGGCAAGCCGACTGAGCACGTTGTTACTGGCTGAGGAGCTGCACTGATGCAACTGGCTTTTGTTCTGTACAAATATTTCCCCTTCGGTGGCCTGCAGCGCGACTTCATGCGTATCGCCCTGGAGTGCCAGCAGCGCGGCCATCAGATTCGTGTCTACACGCTGATCTGGGAAGGCGAGATTCCGCCGGGTTTCGAAGTGCTGGTGGCGCCGGTCAAGGCGTTCTTCAATCATCGGCGCAACGAGAAGCTCAGCGCGTGGATGGAGGCCGACCTGGCCAAGCGCCCGGTGGACCGTCTGATTGGTTTCAACAAAATGCCGGGCCTGGACGTTTACTACGCCGCCGACGGCTGCTTTGAAGACAAGGCGCAAAACCTGCGCCACTCGCTGTACCGCAGCTTTGGCCGCTATAAGCACTTCGCCGAGTACGAGCGTGCGGTGTTTGCCAAGGATGCCAAGACCGAAGTCTTGATGATCTCCGAAGTGCAGCAGCCGCTGTTCATCAAGCATTACGACACCCCGCTGGAGCGCTTCCACCTGTTGCCACCGGGCATTGCCCAGGACCGCCGCGCACCGCCCAACGCCGCCGAGCTGCGTGAAGGCTTCCGCCAGGAATTCAACCTGGGCGAGGACGACCTGCTGCTGGTGCAAATCGGCTCTGGCTTCAAGACCAAGGGCGTCGATCGCAGCCTCAAGGCCATGGCCGCCTTGCCGGCAGAACTTAAAAAACGCACACGCCTGTTTGTAATTGGCCAGGACGACCCCAAAGTATTCCAACTGCAGAGCGCCACTTTGGGGCTGGGCGATAACGTGCAGTTCCTCAAGGGGCGCAGCGATATCCCGCGATTCCTGCTGGGCGCCGACCTGTTGATCCACCCGGCGTACAACGAGAATACCGGTACGGTGTTGCTCGAAGCGCTGGTGGCCGGCTTGCCGGTGCTGGTCTCGGCCGTGTGTGGTTATGCCCATTACATCGCCGAAGCCGACAGCGGCCTGGTGCTGGATGAGCCTTTTGAACAGGCGCAGCTCAACCAGTATCTGGCGCGAATGCTCACCGACACTGCACAGCGCGCGGCCTGGGGCCGCAATGGGTTGGCCTTCGCCGAGACGGCTGACCTCTACAGCATGCCGCAGCACGCGGCGGATGTGATTCTGGCGGAGCCAAAACGATGAAGTTGATGCTTGCCGAGCCGTTCAAGACCCTCTGGGCCGGGCGCGATGCGTTCGCCGAAGTCGAGCGGCTGCAAGGCGAGGTGTACCGTGAGCTTGAAGCGCGGCGCACCTTGCGTACCGAAGTGGATGGCCGTGGTTATTTTGTGAAGATCCACCGTGGCATCGGCTGGGGCGAGATCGTCAAGAACCTGGTCACCGCCAAGCTGCCGGTGCTGGGCGCGGGTCAGGAGTGGCAGGCCATCGAGCGCCTGCAGGCAATCGGCGTGCCGACCATGACCGCCGTGGCGTACGGCGAGCGCGGCAGCAACCCGGCCGACCAGCACTCGTTCATCATCACCGAAGAGTTGGCGCCTACGGTCAGCCTTGAAGATTTCAGCATCAACTGGGCCAAACAGCCGCCCGAGCCGCGCCTCAAGCGCGCGCTGATCGCTGAAGTGGCGCGGATGACCGGCATGATGCATCGCGGTGGGGTCAACCATCGCGACTGCTACATCTGCCACTTCCTGCTGCACACGGATACGCCGGTCACCTTCGATCACTTCAAACTGTCGGTGATCGACCTGCACCGCGCCCAGACGCGCGACAAAATCAGCCATCGCTGGCGCGACAAAGACTTGGCCGCGCTGTACTTTTCGGCGCTGGACATCGGCCTCACGCGTCGCGACAAGTTGCGCTTCCTCAAGGGCTACTTCCAGCAGCCGCTGCGCCAGATCCTGGCCGAAGAAAGCCCCTTGCTGCAGTGGCTGCAGGCCAAGGCCGACAAGCTTTATGCGCGCAAACAACGCTACGGGGACGCGCTCTGATGGCGGGTTGGAACCTGGAACCTGCTTACGCCGCACTGGCGGATGATTTCGGCAGCCTTGAGGCGGTGTTTGCGCTGCAGGGCGAGCAGCTGACGCGCGACCCGTTGTCGGAAGTGATCCGCGTAGAGCGCGGCGGGGTCAATTTCTACGTCAAGCGTTACGTCGGTGCCGGTAAAGGCCTGCGCCGCTACCTGGGCAAGCCGCGGGTGAAGTCCGAATGGCAGAACCTGAAGCGCTTCGCCAGGTGGGGGATTCCTACCGCCGACGTGGTGGCCTGGGGCCTGGAGCGCAAGGGCCTGGCCTATGCGCGGGGGGCGATGATCACCCGCGAGCTGCCGAGAACCGCTGACTTGTCGGTGCTGGCCGATCGCAATGATGCCTGTTTGAAAGACCCCAAGTGGGTCAGCGTGATCAGTCGCCAGCTTGCTGAATACACCCGTACGATGCACGAGCATCGCTTCACCCATAACGACTTGAAGTGGCGCAACCTGTTGGTCGACGATCATCAGACCCTGTACCTGATCGATTGCCCCAACGGTGATTTCTGGCGCGGGTTCTGGCTCAAGTACCGAATTACCAAAGACCTGGCCTGCCTGGACAAAGTCGCCAAGTATCACTTGTCGGCTACCCAGCGCCTGCGCTTCTACCTGCAATATCGCCAACGCTCGCACCTGACGGCGTCGGACAAACAGCGGATTCGCCACGTGGTGAAGTTTTTCGAGGGGCGCGAATGAGTGATTTCCTGGCGGCCGAAGATCGCGCTCTGCTTGAGCGCAACGGCCTGGCTGACTTCGATGCCCTGTGGGCCAGGCAACTGGACGCGGTGGATGAACCCAATACCAGCGATGGGGGGTGGAGCAGCGTATTTCGTCTGGAGCTTGAAGGGCAGGGCTACTACCTCAAGCGCCAGAGCAATTACCTGACACGCACACTCAGCAAGCCGTTTGGCGAGCCGACGTTTGCCCGTGAATTCCGTAACATCAGCCGTTATCGCGAGCGCGGTATTCCGGCGTTGCAGGCGGCGTTTTTCGGTGAGCGCAAGGTCAATGGCGAGCACCGTGCGATGTTGCTGACCCGTGCCCTGGACGGTTGGAACGACCTGGATTCATTGCTGGAGCAATGGTCGCAACTGACAGATGCCCAGCACCGTGCGATCTTGCTGGCCTGCGGTCAGCTGGCGCGACACCTGCACAGCGTGGGTCAGGTGCATGGCTGTTTTTACCCCAAGCATATTTTCCTGCAGGCCACAGGCACAGGTTATGCCGCGCAGTTGATCGACCTGGAGAAAACTCGCCCGTTACTGTTCGGCAGGCGCGACCGGGTCAAGGACCTGGAACCGCTGTTGCGGCGCGCGCCGCAGTGGTCGGATGCCCACGTGCGGCAATTGCTGGCGGCCTATCTGGATCAACCTGAAGACAGCTCGCTGACCACCGCCTGGTTCGAGCGCCTGACGGCCCGTCGCAGTCACAAGGAGAAGCGCTGATGCGTTTGTCTGAGCTGAAAAAAGCCGGTCGCACGCCTGACCTCCCGCTGACCATCGAGCTGGCGGATGCTGCTGGCCCAGGGCAACTGCAATTGCTCAGCCTGCTGCGCGTATTGCCCGGCGAGCGCTATGTGGGCGCAGGCGTGTGGCGCGGTCGCACGGTGCTGGCCAAATTGTTGGTGGGCAACAAGGCGGCACGGCATTTTCAGCGCGAACTCGGCGGCGTCCGCCTGCTGGCTGAGCAAGGCCTGACCACGCCGCAGCTGCTGGCCGATGGTTTGCAGGAAGGTGAGGGTGGCTGGCTGCTGTTCGACTTTATTGAAGGCGCCGAAAGCCTCGCCGATGCCTGGCAGGCGGTCGAAGGTTTGCCGCCGTTGGCGGACGAACAGACCGCCGTGCTCGCCGAGGCGTTGGCTGCGATCGCGCAGATGCACAGCAAAGGCTTGTGGCAGGAAGACCTGCACCTGGACAACCTGCTGCGCCAGGACGGCAAGCTGTACCTGATTGACGGTGCCGGGATTCGCGTCGAAGAAGCGGGCAAGCCGCTGTCACGCAATCGGGTGCTGGAAAACCTCGGGGTGTTTTTCGCCCAGCTGCCGAAAAACCTTGAGCCGTTCACCGAAGAGTTGCTGGTGTATTACCTGCTGGGCAATGGCGAGCACGCGTTGCCGCTGGAAGCCCTGGAGAAGCAGGTGCGCAAGGTCAGTGCCTGGCGCTTGAAAGACTTTTTGAACAAGGTCGGTCGTGAGTGCACGCTGTTCAGCGTGGTGCGTGGCGCCTTTGCCTTGCGTGCGATTCGTCGCGAGGACGCGCCTGCGATGCTACCGGTGCTGGAGCAGGCCGATGCGTTGCTTGATCAGGGCCACCTGTACAAGACCGGTGGTGCGGCCACTGTCGCCAAGGTCGAAGTGGCCGGTCGGCCGCTGGTGATCAAACGCTACAACATCAAGGGGTTCGCCCATTGGCTCAAGCGTTTCTGGCGCCCCAGTCGTGCCTGGCACTCCTGGCGCGAAGGCAACCGCCTGGCCTTTCTGGGGATCGCCACGCCCAAGCCGCTGGCTGTGCTGGAAAAGCGTTTTTTCTGGCTGCGCAGCCGGGCTTATCTGGTCACCGACTACTTGCCGGGGCCGGACATCATCGAGCGCTTCGCACCGTATGTTGAGAACGGCGATGCGCCCGAAAACGAACTGCTGGCCCTGGATCATCTGTTTGCCGAGTTGATTCGTGAGCGCATCAGCCATGGCGATTTCAAGGGCCATAATCTGTTCTGGGCCGAGGATCGCTGGGCGTTGATTGACCTCGATGCCATGTGCCAGCACCGCAGTGAAGCCAGCTTCGCCCCGGCGTTTGCCAAGGACCGCGCGCGATTTATGCGCAACTGGCCTGAGAGCAGCGCCTTGTACCAACGGATCGACCAGCGTTTGCCCCGAGAGGTCGGCGTCGCCGGTTAAAGCCGGTCTTCGGCCCTTTCGCGAGCATGCCCGCCGGCCCACATGTTGATTGGTAAACGCGGTCCAATGTGGGCGCGGGCTTGCCCGCGAAGGCGGCCGCTCAGGCGCTACATGACCTGATCAAAACTGGTATTCAGCCCCCGCTCCCGCATACCACGACCGCCCCGGCGCCGCTTCGTAATAGCGACCATTGCCGTCACCGACAATCACCGAACCGACGTACTGGCGATCCAGCAAGTTATCCAGGCGCAACGTCTGGTGGAAGGTCCAGTGCTCCACCTTCTGCTCAAAGCGTGCGCGCCAGTTGAACACGCTGTAGCCCGGTGCTGCCCGTTGTTGGTTGGTGTCTTCGACGTAGACCTTGCTGCGATACATGCCTTCAAGGGCGGTGCTCACCCAGTCGCGGGGTTTCCAGTTCAGCTCGGCAAACAGCGTGGTTTGCGGTACGCCCGGCAAGTAGTTGCCTTTGCTGATGGTCGTGTTGCCGCCGCTGACGAAGTCACTGTCGTAAGTGGCCTGCAAGCGGGTGTAGGCGAGGTGGGTGCTCCACTGTTCGCTGAGCTGGCTTTCCAGGCCCAACTCCAAGCCTCGGCGCAGGGTGCGGCCAGCGTTTTGATAGGTGGTGCGCCCACCGCTGGATTGCTGTACGACCAGTTCGTCTTCAGTGGTGATCTGGAATAACGCGGCGTTGAGGCGAGTGTCTTCGCCCAGTTTTGCCTTCAGGCCGACTTCGTACTGCTGGCTGACCGATGGCTTGAGCGCAAAGTTAAAGCCGTTGGCGCTGCTCGAATAAGCCGACTCGGCCTGGGTCGGGGTTTCAAAGCCTTTGCCCGCGCTCACGTACCCATGCAGGTCCGGCGTAAAGGCATACATCACGCTGACCGACGGGGTGTTCTTCTGATAGGTCTTGCTGCCGCTGTCATTGCCGTCGCGGAGGAAGTGGTCGTCCACGTCCATCTTCATGGTGCTGTGGCGCAGGCCTGCCTGCAGGGTCCAGTCGCCCAGCAGCCAGTTGGCTTGTACGAAGGGGTCGAGGCTGGTGGCAGTGTCGATTTCATTGCGACCCAATGCGCCTTTAACACCGTGCACACCGTCGAGGGTGTTGGAATAGCCCTGGCGATCATCCTGGCTGCGGTCGTAATCAAGGCCGGTGATCAGCGTCAGGTCGCCGGGGGCGCTGGTGATGGGTTGCAGCCAGTGGACCGAGCCCCCGTAGAATTTGCGGTCGAAAGCCACTACGCCGCCGCGAGCGTTTGCCGGGTTGAGTGCGCCACTGGCGAATTTGTCCGGAATCGACAAGTACTGAATCACGCTGCGCCGTCCTGTGTACGCATTGACCTGCAACGTCGCATCGCCGATGTAGCGCTCGTAATTCATGCCTAATTGCTGATGATCGATACTTTTTCGCGTGTTGTATTCCAGTGCGGCCGGCGCTACCGAACGCGGGTCGGCCTTGTACGCGGCCCAGGTTTGCCCCAGCGGGTCCTGCGTGCCGTTTTGCTCCAGGCTGCTGTAGATCAGCGCCAGCTTGCTGTCGTCATCCGGCTGGAAGTTGAGCTTGGCAAAGGTCTGGTCCCGGCGGGCGCTGCTGTGGTCGCGGTAGCCGTCGGTGTCCATGCGCGAGGCGTCAAGCACGAAACCGGCGCCGTTCGCCGCGCCTTCGGCGGTGAGGTGGTTTTTGTTCAAGCCGTCGCTGCCCACCAGGGTTTCAGCGCCGATGCGTGGCGGGCCTTCGCCGTCGCGGGAAAACATCTGGATGACCCCGCCGGCATTGCTGCCGTACAAGGTGGCTGCCGGGCCGCGCAGGACTTCGATGCGTTCGGCGGTATCGAGGTTGAAGGTGGCCGCCTGGCCCTGACCGTCCGGGGTGCTGGCGGGGATGCCGTCAGCAACCAGCTTGATGCCGCGTACACCAAACGCCGAGCGGGCGCCGAAGCCGCGTGAGGAAATCTGCAGGTCCTGCGCATAGTTCTGACGGTTCTGGACCACCAGCCCGGGCACCCGCGACAGCGCTTCGGAGGCGTTGATGCCGAGTTGCCCGTCGCTGATCTGTTCCCGGCTGATGCTGTCGACCGAGTAGGGCAGGTCGAAGGTCGGGTTGGCGCTGCGCGAACCGGTGACGACGCTGGGGTCGAGGATCAGTGGTGCGTCGTCGGCCATAGCGGTGTTGCTCAGGGCAAGCAGGCTGGGCAGCAAAAAGGTGAGGCGGGCGAATGTTTTCATGGTCAGCCAGGATCTGGGGCGCATAGGGCATAAACGCGCAAAAGGGCGCGAGTTTAGTGGCTTGGGCAATTTTTACCATTTCGGATTTTTCTCACGAGCCGGCGGGCGTGCTGAGTCTGGGGTGTCGGTCTTGTCGATGCTAGCGTGGCGGACCACTGGGAGAGGACCGTCCATGAGCTTGAAAATGACTGTGGCATTGGCGCTCGCCAGTCTCACATTAGGCGGCTGCGGCACGCTGAATACGCTGTTGCGTGATGACCTGGCGGCGACGCGTGAATTGCGCAAACAGAAGACCTATTGCGAATCCATCCCGCGTGCCTACAGCGGCCTGGCGTTTAATTTTTGCCTGCTTAACGCGCCACCGGACTACACCGGCGTGCTCGTACCGTTGGTGCTGGTGGACCTGACTGCGTCGGGTATTGTTGATACCGTGGTGCTGCCCTACACGCTTTACCAGCAGAGCACGCTGGGTAACAGGGGGGTTTACTGGCCGCCCGGTCGTTCGTAGTGACAGGCGTTATCAATGCGCCGGGGCAGGCCCGGTTTCATTCTTTCAGGCAAAAGGAGTTGTTCGTGAATCGTGGAATCGAAGTGCTGTTGGTCGCGAGCCTGCTGATGCTTTCAGGGTGCGGAACGATCAATACGGTCTTTCGCCCGGACACCGTGACCAGTCAGGGCCTCAAGGATTCGCGCAGCCACTGTGGCAGCGTGCCGCGTATCTACAGCGGTGTGATATCCGGGTTTTGTTACTTGAACAGCGAGCCAAAACCTGAAAAAGGCGTAGACAACCCAGGCTTTGGCCAGCCGGCAAGTAATATATTTCCGATCATTGCCATCGAGGCGCTGGCCTCGGGTCTGGCCGACACGCTGATGCTGCCCTACACCGTCTACCGCCAAAGCCAGGACGGCGACATCCAGGTCTACAAGTAGTCCGCTTGCCGGTTGCCGCTAACAGCTTCCTACTGCTTTTAAGTTATAATCCCGCCCTTTAGCTGTTTCTCGCTCAGGCGGGAGGCACACTTTTTTCAGGCGCAACCCGCCTGTATGCAGACTAAAAGAGGCTAGACCCCTGTGGCATTGACGATTCTTGGCCTGTCCGGCGCCCTTAGCCATGATCCTTCCGCAGCGTTGTATATCGACGGCAAGCTGATTGCGGCCGCCGAAGAAGAGCGCTTCGTACGCGACAAACATGCAAAGAACCGCATGCCCTACGAATCGGCGAAGTTCTGCCTGGAACAAGCCGGCATCAAGCCTTCCGACGTTGACGTGGTGGCGATCCCGTTCGCTCCGATCAGCCTGTTCGGCGAGGCGCGTTGGCACTATGCCAAGCGTTACTGGTACGCCCCGGACCGCGCGCTCGACGCGATCCTGATGGGCAACCGTCGCTACAAGCGCTACCGCAACAAGATCGTCTGGTGCCTGGAGCAACTGGGCTTCGATCCGAAAAAAATCAAGATCGAGCCGGTTGAACACCACCTGGCCCACGCTTCCAGCGCCTACCACTGCTCGGGCTTCCAGGAAAAAACCGCGATCCTCGGCATCGACGGCAAGGGTGAGTACGCCACCACGTTCTTCGGCTACGGCGAAAACGGCAAGATCCACAAGATCAAGGAATTCTACGATCCGGATTCCCTGGGTGGCCTGTATGGCGCGATTACCGAGTTCCTCGGTTTCGAGATGCTCGACGGCGAGTTCAAGGTCATGGGCATGGCGCCGTATGGCGATGCCAGCAAATATGATTTCTCGCGCCTGGCTTCGTTTGAAAACGGCGAGTTGGTGATCAACACCGACTACGCCAACGTCATCGGTCTGCGCCGTTATAAAGAGAAGGGCAAGGGCTTCTACTTCTCGCCAAAACTGATCGAGTGGCTGGGTCCCAAGCGCGAAGGCGATATCGCCGACGAGCCGTACATCCACTACGCGGCCAGCATGCAAGCGCTGTTCGAAAAGCTGGCCCTGCAGATGATCGACCACTACCTGGGCGACATCCTCAAGGACACCGGCAAACTGGCCTTCGCCGGCGGCTGTGCGCTGAACGTCAAGCTGAACCAGAAAATCATTGCCCGTGACGACGTCAAAGAGCTGTTCGTGCAGCCGGCGTCCGGCGATGCCGGCACCGCAGTTGGCGCGGCAGCCTATGTGTCCCACGCCCGTGGTGTACCGGTAGAGAAGATGGAACACGTCTATCTCGGCCCGTCCTACAGCAACGAAGACGTGATCGCTGCGTGCGCCAAGCACGAGAGCAAGCCGGTGTGGCGCAAGATCGAAAACATGCCCAAGCGCATCGCCAAGATCATGGTCGACGGTAACCCGGTGGCCTGGTTCCAGGGCCGCATGGAGTTTGGCCCGCGTGCCTTGGGTGGTCGTTCGATCATCGGTTGCCCGAGCGCCACCGGCGTGGCTGACCGCATCAACCACCAGATCAAGTTCCGCGAGCGCTGGAGGCCTTTCTGCCCGTCGATGCTCGACACCGTGGCCCCGCAGATGATCAAGGTCGATCACCCGGCGCCGTTCATGACCTTCACTTTTGAAGTGTCGGAAGAGTGGAAAACCCGCGTGCCGGAAGTGGTCCATGAAGATGGCACCTCTCGCGCCCAGGTGCTCAAGCGCGAATACAACCCGCGCTACTACGACATGATGAAAGAGCTGGAAGTGCTGACCGGTAACGGCGTGTCGCTGAACACCTCGCTCAACCGCCGTGGCGAAGCGATGATCTGCTCGCCCACCGACGCGCTGAACATGTTCTTCGGCTCTGACCTGCAATACCTGATCATGGAAGACATCCTGGTCGTCAAAGACGGCGTGGACCCTTATGACTCGGTCGGCTGAGCGCCACGTCCTGCAGTTCTGCCACGGCTATGACGGGCCGTTTCTGGACTGCGCGCGGCAGTACGCCAGTTTGTTCGCAGGCACCGGCTACAAGGTGACCACCGTGTTTCTTACCGGGGCCGCCGACCCTGCGGTAGCCGCTGGTTGCGCCAGCGATGAAGTGTTGTTTATGGCGTTCAGCTCCAAGGCCATCCGTGGCCTGAAGCTGGGCGCCATCCGTGAGCTGCGCAAGATCGCCGCGTCGCGCAACTTCAGTTTCTGCATCGCCCACCGGTTCAAGCCGATCTATATCGCCTTGCTCGGCACCCGCCTGCCGGTGATCGGTGTGCATCATGCGTTTGGTGACTACGGGCGCCGCAGCCGCAAGCTGTTTGCGTCGATTTTCAGCAAGCGTCTGAGCCTGCTCGGTGTGTCCGATGCGGTGCGCGATGATATGCGTCGCTGCCTGCCGGGCTGGCCTGCAGCGCGTATTCAGACGTTGTATAACCGCATCGATGTCGAGGCCATGCAAGCGCTGCAGGTGCCCGCCGATGAGGCGCGGGATGCGTTGGGGCTGTCGCCGGATGAATGGGTGGTCGGCAATGTCGGCCGTCTGCACCCGGACAAGGACCAGGCCACCTTGCTCAAGGGCTTTGCCTTGGCGTTGCCACATTTGCCGGCACAGAGTCGTTTGGCGATCCTCGGCACCGGGCGCCTGGAGAAAGACCTCAAGGCCCTGGCGCGCGAGCTGGGCATTGCCGAGCAAGTGCTGTTCCTCGGCCAGGTGCCGGATGCGCGTCGGTATTTTCGTGCGTTCGACGCCTTTGCCCTGAGCTCCGATCATGAGCCATTTGGCATGGTGTTGCTGGAGGCCATGGTCGCCGGCGTGCCGTTGCTCGCCACTGCCTGCGGCGGCGCCCGGGAAGTGGTCGAGGGCGTGGGCATTCTGTTTCCGTTTGGTGATGCCGAACACTTGGGCCAGGGTCTTCAGCACCTGGCGGCGATGGATCGTCAACAGCACCAGCTGTGTGCCGAGATGATGCTGGAACGCCTGCACCAACGGTTTTCCGACCCGGCGGTGCGCGCTACTTTCTGGCAGTTGCCCCCCGTACATGAATTGACCGCGAGGGCTTGATGCTCAATCGATTCCAAGGCTGGCGCGAGCGCGGCTGGTCCGTCGTTGACGCGCCGACCTACAGCCAAGCCTGGCAGCGTTTTGGTGGCAGTGTTGCCACGCATCCGCAGGTGGTCGAGCGTCTTGCCGGCTTGGCCGACATTCCTGTGCGCTATCTGGCATGGGAGCAGGGCAGTGAGCTCAAGGCTTGCATTGCGACTTGGGGGCGGGACCTGGCGTTGTCCAAGGATGTCCTCAAACGGCATGGCAAGAAAGGCTTGTTCGACCTGGGTAACGCCGAGTTGATCCTGCCCGCCGCCGAGGATGCCCAAGCCGCGCTGCGTCATCGCGCGCGTTACCTGTCGGCGCTGAATGAGGGCCGCTTTGCAGGCCTCAAGCCGCAGGCCGAGCAACTGGCCATGGCACGTACCCCGGAAGAGTTGTCGAAGAAGTTTCGTTATAACCAGCGCCGCGAGTTGCGCCTGTTGGAAGAGGCGGGCGGTGTGGTGCGCCCGGTGCAGGAGTTTTCCAGCGCAGAGCTGGCGGCGATCTACTGCGACCTGTTTCAGCGCCGCTGGGGCTTTCCCGCCACGGGCGCCGAACGCATGGCACAGGTGATTGAGCTGCTGCGTGAATGGCTGATTGGTTCGGTGATCTTCCTCAACGATGCGCCAATTGCCATTCAGTTGGTCTACCGCGTTGAAGCGCCGCAGTGGATCAGTGTCGAGTACATCAATGGCGGCGTTGACCCCGAAACCCGCGCCTTCAGCCCGGGCAGTGTATTGAGCTTCCTCAATACCCAAAGTGCCTGGGAGCAAGCGCGCGAAGTCGGCAAGCCATTGCGGTTTTCGTTTGGCCGTGCGGACCGCGAGTACAAGGACCGTTGGTGCAACCCCGTGCCGGTGTTCACGGTATGAGTGAGCCTACGAGCCGCAAGCAGGCGCTGCTCAAGCGCCACCGCCGCAATAAACGCATCGGGCTGTTGGTCGGTTTGCTGGTGTTGATCGGCGTGGGTGTGCTGGTGGCCTGGTGGCTGCCGCTGCTGTTGGCAGTGCTGGCCTGGGTTGCCCATGAGGCCTGGTTTGCCGACCATCTGTTTTACTCGCCGAAGGATGACTACCAGTATCAATTTGCAGCGGATACCGAGCAGCCCAAGGTGGTGCTGAGCGAGGGCCGGCTGGTACTGGGCGAAACCGTCGAGCTGTCGGGCGATGAAACATTGATCCTCGCGCTGCGGCTCAAGAGCAGTGTGCTGGGCCGCTTTGTCGACCCGTTCATCGCCCTGCCGGACGGTGACCGCCAAGTATTCGAGCGCGGCGTCAATGGCCTGCGTTATCTGAACCTGACCGGCCAGGCGCAAGCGTTGCTCGCTGGGCAATTGCGGCTGAGTGGTCGGTTCTGCCGTGTGCAGGGCACGCCTGTGTTGTCGGTATTCCGCCAGCCAGATGTGCGCCAGCAACGGGTGATGGTGATTGCGCCCCATGCCGATGACGCCGAGCTTGCAGCCTTTGGTCTGTACAGTCAGGCGGCGCAACCCTGGATCGTGACGTTGACGGCCGGCGAGATTGAAGCCGAGCATTATCAGCAAATGGGCCTGGGCAAGCCTGAGGCGGCAAGGCTCAAGGGGCGTTTGCGGGCCTGGGACAGCATCGCCGTGCCGCGTTGGGCGGGTGTGCCGCCGGAAAACTCGGTTCAGCTTGGGTATTTCTGCCTGCAGTTGGCGGCGATGAAGGCCGAGCCGGATCGCGCAGTGGCGTCGCGAGAGGCCGAACTCAGCGATATTCGGGTATTTCGCCAATTCAACCCTTTCCCTTTGCCTGCCGACACCGATGGCCAGCCCACTTGGAACAATCTGTTGGCTGACCTGCGGGCCGTGCTGTTGATGGCGCGCCCTGAAGTTATCGTGTTGCCCCATCCGCTGCTTGACCCGCACCCTGATCATATCTGCGCCCAGCAGGCCGTATTGGAAGCCTTGCAGGGCCTGGAGTGGCAGCCGACCACCTTGCTCGGCTACGCCAACCATCTGCATGACAACGACCGCTGGCCAATGGGTGATTCGGGAAGCGGTGTCACGTTGCCGCCAGTTTTTGATTCCACTCAGACGTTGTGGCCTTATTGCCTGCCGTTATCCAACGACCGTCAATGCGACAAGGCGATGTCGTTGGGCATGATGCATGACCTGCAACCGAGGATGCCGTTCAAGCGGCGGGTGCGGCGGGTCATACAGCGCCTGCTGGCTGGGAGAGCTGTTTCGCCGTGGGGTGAGAATGAGTTTTTCCGCAAGGCCGTCCGGCGGCATGAACTTTTTTGGTTCATCAAGCACAAGTAACGTTAAGCAACGAAGTGGCGTGCAGCACGTCCCAGTAAAAAAAATGACAGTGAGTCCCCAGTGATTAATCCATGCCCCCGCATCCTTTTTCTTATCCCGTACTTTGGTCACTGGCCATTCTGGATGCCGTTTTTTCTCGAAAGCTGCAGACGCAACGCGGACATCGACTGGTTGTTGTTCAGCGACTGTCCGATACCGGCCAACGTGCCGCACAACGTCCGGATTGAAAGCATTAGCTTTGCCGATTACTGCGCGTTGGTGTCACAGCGGTTGTACATCAACTTTGCGCCTCAAGCGCCGTATAAGCTGTGTGATATCAAGCCAGCGCTGGGGCACATTCATGCTGACCGCCTCAAAGGCTACGATTTCTGGGCGTTTGGTGACCTGGACCTGATCTATGGCAACCTGCGCGAATACTTCACTGCCGATCGGTTGGCCGGCTATGACCTGTTCTCGACCCATGAGCGGCGGGTGGCCGGCCATTTGTGCCTGATGCGCAATACCGCCAAAAAGCGCCAAGTGTTCATGCAGATCAAGGATTGGGAAGCGCGCTTCACTGATCAGGAGCATCATGCCCTGGATGAAGGCGCGTTCAGCAGGATCTTCCTGTGGCGCAAGAATTTCCCGAAGCCACTGTTCGAGCTGGTAGGCAAGCTCAACCCGTGGCGTCGGCGCAGTGAATTCACCGAGGCGTTCAGTACGCCGGGTGGTGCGATCAAATGGCACGACGGCACTGATCGCTTTCCGCATCAATGGTTCTGGAATAATGGTCGCCTGACCAACGACAGGGATGGCGACCGCGAGTTTCCGTATTTCCATTTTGTCTGCTGGAAACGCAATCAGTGGTCTTTGCTGCCGGCGCCAGACGCCGAGTACATTGCGACGCTGGCCGCTGAAAAATCCTGGGTTGTTGATGCCACAGGTTTCCATCGAGGAGAGTTATGAGTCGGCCTTTCAAGGTCCTGCAATTGCAGCCTGACTACAATGTTAAATCCCATGATTTTGCCGACCTGGCCGAACAGATCGTCAAGGCATTGCCTGCGGACCGCTATGAAGTCACCGCCGCTTTTTTGCGGGGCCGGCCAGGGCCTGCAGACCCGGTCAGCCGCGCGGCCACGTCCGTCTACTTCGAGTTTTCCGACAAGTCGCTCAAGGGCTTGAGGCTGCGCGCCATGTGGCGGCTGTATCAGTTTTGCCGCAAGGAAAAATTCGACGTCGTGGTGTGCAACCGCTTCAAGCCGGTCAACATGATGTTGCAGTTGAACCGCTGGTTGAAGATCCCGCTGTGCATCGGCATCTCCCACGGCTTTGGCGAGTATGACCGCCTTTATCGGCGCAAGCAGGCTCAGCGCTGGATCGACGAGCATTGGCGTTTTGTCGGCGTGTCGCCAGCGGTCAAGCAGTACCTGCTGGACTGCCAGTGCGGGTTTACCGACCGCAATACCTACGCCATTACCAATGCCATCGACATCGAGCAGGCGGAAGGCTTGCAGCATTCCCGTGAGCGTGCGCGCGAGTTGCTGGGCATCGACCCTTCTGTGCGGTTGATCGGCGCCTTGGGGCGCCTGGTGCCGGTGAAGGGCCACACCTATTTGTTGCAAGCATTTGCGGCGCTTAAAGACCGCTACCCCTCGGCGCAGCTCGCCATCATTGGCGCCGGGCGCGAAGAGTCCAACCTGGCCGCGCAAATCAACAGCCTCGGCCTGGCGGGGCGGGTGCATTTGCTGGGCTTCAAGGAAAATGCCCTGCAATACGTGCGCGCCTTTGATATCTGGGCGATGCCGTCGCTGGCAGAAGGTTTGGGCCTGGCACTGCTGGAAGGCATGAGCGGTCGGCTGCCGGTGATCGCCTCAAGCGTACCGGCCATGCTGCCGCTGATTCAAGGCGCGGGCGGCCTGGCGGTGGAGCCGGCCAACGTGCCCGAGCTGATCCAGGCGCTGGACACCTACCTGGCGCTGTCCGATGAAGAACTCGCGCAGAAAGGCGAACAGGCTTATCAGTACCTTCAGGCACAACACGACATTGAGGTGTTCCGCCAGGAATACCTGGAACTGATTGATTCAGGATTGGCTCAAGCACGCAGGAACCATGTATGAACCAGAGTCAGCCCTTGGTCACGGTGATCATCGCGTCTTACAACCACGCGCCTTACATTGAGGAAAGCATCCTCAGTGTCCTGAACCAGACGTACCCCAACATTGAACTGCTGGTGATTGACGATGGTTCGACAGATGACAGTGTCGAGCGCATTCGTCGACTGCAGGAACACCATACCTTCGACTTTCGTGTCCAGCAGAATCAAGGGCTGACCAATACGCTCAATGGCGCGATTGCCCGCTCTCAAGGCCCGCTGATTGTGCCGTTCGGTTCCGACGACATCATGTTGCCGGAGCGCATCGCGACCCAGGTGGCGTATATGGACGGCAAGCCTGAGGTGGGGATCTGTGCGGGTAATATCGAGCTGATCGACTCCAACGGCGAGCTGTTTCCCGAGAAGCGCCAACGCCGGGATGTGCCTTTTCGGCGCCTGGACTTCGACGATATGTTCCTGGAGCGTAAACCCTACCCGCCGGCGCCCACGCTGATGATTCGGCGCGAGGCGCTGGAAAAGGTCGGTGGGTTCGACCCGCAGATTCGCTTGGAAGACTTGTTGATCGAGCTGAAGATTACCCGCGCCGGGTACTTCATCGACGGTTTGAACGTGGTGATGGCGCGCTACCGCAAGCACGCTACCAATTCGTACAAGAATCATCGATTCATGATCGACAACATCCTGCGTTCCTACGCGCTGTTCAGTGACCACCCGCAATATGACGAGGTGCGTTACAAGTTCCTGAGCTCCATGTTCCTCAAGACGTCCAACCGCAATCGTGCGTTGGCGCGAGAGCTGCTGGCGCAGATCCCGTTTCGGGCCTGGAACAAGAAAACCTGGCGCGGCCTTGGCCGGCTGTACTTTTCCCCGCTGGAAAAAGACTGATACCGCGTGCGCCCCGTTTCAGGGGCGCACCGGGCTTGCCTTCAGGCGGCAGGGCGAGCGAGTGTGAGGACCTGCTCGCGGATTTTCAGCGTGGCGTGCGGCGATGCGACGGATGCATACCCGTTGATCAACTGTTCGAAGTGGGTTTCGAACAACCAGTTGCGGTCCTGCGAATAGCGTTGCATATGCTTCAAGTTGCGCTGGCGCAGAGTGTTGCGCAGCGCTGACGGAAAGATGCGCATGTCTGCCACGTCAATCAGGCCGAACTCCCCGTCTTCCAAGAGCAGCACATTGCCCAAATGCAGGGAACGGAAGTACACACCGCGCTCGTGCAACTGAGCCATGAACCGGCCAAACCGTTCAATCAGCGATTCGCGCAGGCTGCTGTCCAGGCTTTGCAGGGCCTGACGCAGCGTCAGGCCGGGCAGTGGCCGGTAGTGCACGGCGCTGCTGCCATCCTGCAGGCAATACAGGTCAAGGATGGTCGGTGATGCAATGCCTAGCCGTCGCAGTTGTTCACTGTTGCTGACAAAGCGTTCCGAATAGGGATTGAACATGCCCGAGGTGTACCAGCGGCGGGCCCTGAACAGCTTGAGGAAGCTGCCATCCTGCAGGCGCAGGACTTTCGGCCCGAGACCATCTTCCTCGATAACGTCCGCGCCGCTGCGCAGGGCTTCAAACGCCTGCTGCTTGGGTGTTTGCACCGGCATGCGCAGCAGGCTGCCACGACGTTTGGCAATGCTCAGGCCCGCGATCAGGGCCAGAGGGATCCACAGCAGGAACCAGTGCTCCTTGGGCCGCGACAGAATGCCGCCGCCTTCAGTCAGGCCGGCGCCGATGCCGTAGGCCAGCAGGGCGGAAGCCAGCAGGAACAGTGGCTGTGCACGCTCTTTGAAGCCTTTATAGAGGCCCCAGCCCAGCATGAAGATCCACGGGATAAAGCCGATGATGCCCACGTAATAGAGCACGCCGAGCGCAAAGCTGTGGGGTTCCATCAGCTCGACACCGCCCACGATCAGCGACAATTCGGAGTCGTAGCTGTGTCCGATGAAGGGGTGTTCGGCGATACGCTGCAGCGTCATGCTCCACAACTCGAAGCGATACGAACTGCCTCGCTCGGTAATGGCCTCCGGGTAAAGCAGCAGAAGTGCCGCCGCCCCCAGCACCAGGGTCGCAATCATCAGGGCTGAACGGCGATTGCGGCTGACAAAGGCGATCCACACGGCGGCCAGCGTCAGTGCAACCAGCGGCGTGCGGGAGCCGGTCGCCAGGATCGCGAGCGCCATGATCGCCAGGGCAGGCGCACTGAAAAACAGCACACGCAGGCGCTGGGTGGTAATGCAGATATAGAGCCAGTAGACGCAGAAAAAGCCGAAGAGGTGGGAGCTGAGCAGTGGGTTGTCGAGGGCGCCACGGCCGCCGATCATGCGCATGCTCAGGCCAGGTTCGAAGCCTTTGGCGAACGCCACCAGGTTGCACAGGCACACCACCAGCGCAATCACGGCGGCGCTGAAAAATATCGGCTTGAACAGGTCTTTGCGGTAATGCAGCAGCAACCCACAACCGGCAAACAGCATGAAGGTTTGCAGCGGCACCTTGAACAGGTTGGAGTCGCCGGTAGGCGCCGGGCTCCACAGCACGGTGGTGATTGCCCAGGCGCAAAACGCCAGGAACGCGATGATCAGGGGTTCACGCAACAGCTCCTTGATTTCCCGCGGGCGCATGCACAGCAGGAACAAGGTCGGCACACTGAAAAAACCGTAGTAGAACCGGTGCATGACATTGCGATTGGTGACGTAGAACAGCGAACTCAGGAGCAACAACAAGCCAATGGGCAAAATCCACAGGACCAGGAAGTCGAAAACGCGATTTGAGCCGTAGGCAAGGCGCTTGGAGTGCATACAGAAAAGCCATTCCAGAATTGAGAAAGCCGACCATCTTAAAGTAGTCGCTATATAATGTCGTCGGTTGGATCCAACCGGGCCGTGGGTTATACCGGGTGCAAGTACAACAGAGAAGCTGTGCTAAAGTCAGCCTCCTTTTTCAAAACGCCGCGTGATATGACCGACTCCAGTCCGAGCGCAAGCCCTTCGAGCTTGAAAATATACTTCCGCCTGCTCATGTACGTTAAGCCCTATGCCGGCTTGTTCGCGCTGAGTATCGTTGGATTTCTGATTTTCGCGTCGACCCAGCCCATGCTGGGGTACATCCTCAAGTACTTCGTCGACGGCCTATCCAACCCGGAAGCGGTGCTGTTCCCCAACGTACCGTTCCTGCGCGACCTGCAATTGCTGCAAGCCGTGCCTTTGTTGATCATTCTGATCGCGGCCTGGCAGGGCCTGGGTTCGTTCCTGGGCAACTACCTGCTGGCCAAGGTCTCCCTGGGCCTGGTCCACGACCTGCGCGTGCAGTTATTCAATAACCTGCTGACGCTGCCCAACCGTTACTTCGACAACCACAACTCCGGGCATCTGATTTCCCGCATCACCTTTAACGTGACCATGGTCACGGGTGCGGCGACCGATGCCATCAAGGTGGTGATTCGCGAAGGCATGACGGTGATCTTCCTGTTTGCCTCGCTGCTGTTCATGAACTGGCGCCTGACGCTGGTGATGATCGCCATCCTGCCGCTGATTGCGGTGATGGTCAGCACGGCCAGCAAGAAATTCCGCAAGCAGAGCAAGAAGATCCAGGTGGCCATGGGCGACGTGACCCACGTGGCTTCCGAAACCATCCAGGGCTATCGCGTGGTGCGCAGCTTCGGGGGTGAAGTCTACGAAGAGAAGCGCTTTTTCAAGGCCAGCCAGGGCAACACCGACAAGCAGTTGCGCATGACTCGCACCGGGGCGATCTACACCCCGTTGCTGCAACTGGTGATCTACACCGCCATGGCCGTGCTGATGTTCCTGGTGCTTTACCTTCGCGGCGACGCGTCCGCTGGTGACATGGTGGCCTACATCACCTTGGCCGGCCTGTTGCCCAAGCCTATCCGTCAACTCTCGGAAGTCAGCTCGACCATTCAGAAAGGCGTGGCCGGTGCTGAAAGCATTTTCGAACAGTTGGACGAAGAGAAGGAAGTCGACCGCGGCACCATCGAACGCGACAAGGTCAGCGGCCGCCTGGAAGTGCGTCAACTGAACTTCACCTACCCTGGCACCGAACGCCATGTGCTCAAGGACATCAGCTTTACCGCCGAACCTGGGCAGATGATCGCCCTGGTGGGCCGCTCCGGCAGCGGCAAGTCGACCCTGGCCAGCCTGATCCCGCGGTTCTACCACCATGAAAGCGGCGAAATCCTGCTCGACGGTGTAGAGATCGAGGACTACAAACTGCTCAACCTGCGCAAGCACATTGCCCAGGTGACCCAGCATGTCACCCTGTTCAGCGACACCGTGACCAACAACATCGCCTATGGCGACCTGGCCGGTGCGCCACGGGCGGACGTTGAAGCGGCAGCGGCGGATGCCTATGCCAAGGACTTCATCGACCAGTTGCCCAAAGGCTTCGATACCCAGGTGGGTGAAAACGGCGTGCTGTTGTCCGGCGGCCAACGCCAGCGCCTGGCTATCGCCCGAGCCTTGCTGAAGAACGCGCCGTTGCTGATTCTCGACGAGGCCACCTCGGCCCTCGACACCGAATCCGAGCGGCACATTCAGGCGGCTCTGGACAAGGTCATGCAGGGCCGCACGACCCTGGTGATTGCGCACCGCTTGTCCACTATCGAGAAGGCCGACCTGATCCTGGTGATGGACGACGGCCGGATTGTCGAGCGCGGTACCCACGCCGAGCTGCTGGCACAGAACGGCTACTACGCCCGCCTGCATGCCATGGGCCTGGATGCCCCAGTGTCGGCCGATATCACCTGAAACCTTGTGGGAGCGGGCTTGCCCGCGATAGCGCAGTGTCAGTCACCGAATGTTTCGACTGATTCACCGCCATCGCGGGCAAGCCCGCTCCCACATGTGTTCCTCGGTGGATTCAATGGCAGGCCCCTCGCACTATCTTCTGTGCACACCCTCCACAAGCCTTCCATAACCCTGTGCTAATATCGCGCCCCTGTTCATTTTGTATGTGGGTTGCTCCATGAAGTTGTCCATGCCGCGATTCGATCAAGCCCCTGTCTTGGTGGTCGGCGATGTCATGCTCGACCGTTACTGGCATGGCGGTACCTCACGGATTTCCCCTGAGGCACCGGTACCGGTAGTCAAGGTCGAGCAAATCGAAGACCGTCCAGGTGGCGCTGCCAACGTTGCCCTCAATATTGCCGCGCTCGGCGCCCCGGCCTCCCTGGTCGGTGTGACCGGCGACGACGAAGCCGCCGACAGCCTGGCCAACAGCCTGCGCGGTGCTGGCGTGCGCGCGCTGTTCCAGCGCATTGCCCATCAGCCGACCATCGTCAAGCTGCGGGTCATGAGCCGTCACCAGCAATTGCTGCGTATCGATTTCGAAGAACCCTTCGCCACCGACGCCCTGGCCCTGAGCGGTCAGGTTGACGCGTTGCTCGAAGGCATCAAGGTGCTGGTCCTGTCCGACTACGGCAAAGGCGCCCTGAAGAACCATCAGGAACTGATCCAGGCCGCCAAGGCCCGCAACATTCCGGTGCTGGCCGATCCCAAGGGCAAGGACTTCTCGATTTATCGGGGCGCCAGCCTGATCACGCCAAACCTCAGCGAGTTCGAAGCCATTGTCGGCGGTTGCGCCGATGAGCACGAATTGGTGACCAAGGGCGCCGCGTTGATGGCTGACCTCGACCTGGGGGCCTTGCTGGTTACCCGTGGCGAGCACGGCATGACCCTGCTGCGCCCGGGCCACCCGGCGATGCACTTGCCGGCGCGCGCCCGTGAAGTGTTTGACGTCACCGGTGCCGGTGATACGGTGATTTCCACCCTGGCGGCGTCCATTGCGGCCGGTGAAGAATTGCCCCACGCCGTGGCCTTGGCCAATCTGGCGGCGGGCATTGTGGTCGGCAAACTGGGCACCGCGGCCATCAGTGCGCCTGAATTGCGCCGGGCGATCCAGCGTTCCGAAGGCTCGGAGCGTGGCGTGCTGAGCCTGGAACAATTGCTGCTGGCGATTGATGATGCCCGTGCCCACAACGAAAGCATTGTGTTCACTAACGGTTGCTTCGACATCCTGCATGCCGGTCACGTGACTTACCTGGAACAGGCGCGCGCTCAAGGCGATCGTCTGATCGTCGCGGTCAATGACGACGCCTCGGTCAGCCGCTTGAAAGGCCCGGGCCGTCCGATCAACAGCGTCGACCGACGCATGGCCGTATTGGCGGGTTTGGGCGCGGTGGACTGGGTGATCAGCTTCTCTGAAGGCACCCCGGAAAACCTGTTGGCCCAAGTCAAGCCAGACGTACTGGTCAAGGGCGGCGACTACTCTGTTGATCAAGTCGTGGGCGCCGACATCGTCAGCGCTTACGGCGGTACGGTCAAAGTGCTCGGGCTGGTTGAAAACAGCTCGACCACGGCCATTGTCGAGAAGATCCGCAACAATGAGTAACGCAGACAAGTGGGTCCTTATCACCGGTGGTGCCGGTTTCATCGGCTCGCACCTGGTCGATGCATTGCTTGCAAAGGGCTATGCCGTAAGGGTGCTGGATGACCTGTCCACTGGCAAACGCAGCAATGTGCCGTTGGATAACCCACGCGTACAGCTGATTGAAGGTGATGTCGCCAACGCCGACCTGGTGGCGCAAGCCGCCATCGGCGCCACGGCGGTGGTGCATTTGGCAGCGGTGGCTTCGGTGCAAGCCTCGGTGGATGACCCGGTCAGCACGCACCAGAGCAATTTTGTCGGCACCTTGAATGTCTGCGAAGCCATGCGCAAGGCCGGTGTGAAGCGTGTGGTATTTGCTTCCAGCGCTGCGGTGTATGGCAACAATGGCGAGGGCGCTTCGATTGACGAAGAGACCACCAAGGCCCCGCTGACGCCTTACGCGTCGGACAAGTTGGCCGGTGAGCATTACTTCGATTTCTACCGTCGCCAGCATGGCCTGGAACCGGTAATTTTCCGCTTCTTCAATATTTTCGGTCCACGCCAGGACCCGTCATCGCCGTACTCGGGCGTGATCAGTATCTTCAGCGAGCGCGTGCAACAGGGTGTGCCGATCAGCGTGTTTGGCGATGGCGAGCAAACCCGCGACTTCATGTACGTCGAAGACCTGGTGGATGTGTTGGTGCAAGCCATCGAAGCGCCTGAGGCACCGTTGGGTGCGATCAACGTCGGCTGGAACCGCACCACCACGCTCACGCAGGTGTTGGAGGCGCTGGAAGAGGTGGTGGGGCAGTTGCCGGTAATCACCTACGGGCCGGCGCGTTCGGGGGATATTCGGCATTCGCGAGCCAACAATCAGCGGTTGCTGGCCAGTTTCACGCTGCCTGAGCCAACCCCGTTGAAGGTCGGCCTGGAGCGGCTACTTAACAGCTGAGCACCATCAACGGTGGGAGCGGGCGTGCTCGCGAATGCGGCGTGTCAGTCAGTACATGTGTAACTGATGCACCGCGTTCGCGAGCAAGCCCGCTCCCACATTGATCTGCTTGGTTTTTGAGTTCAGCGGCTGGCTTTTTTCTTCGGCACGATCTTGCGCAGCATCTGCCGTGCCTTGCCGGTCAAGCGCTTGAGCTTTGACTCTTTCTCAGGCTGTGCCAGCCCTTGTTGCCTGACCCAATCCTTCCAGCGAATGCGCTCGTCGCGCACCAACCAGCCTTCCTGCTGGGCGAAACTTTCCGCCAGGTACACGCCGCGCGTACTGGCCGGGTAAAGCTGGTCCTTCTTGACCGTGTACAGCTCGGCAAGCGGCTGGCCATCTTTCAAGGGCATCAGGTACAGGTCGGGCCGCTGGCGGTCCAGGCGCGCGACCAACTGGTCACCTTCAAGCCGTTCATCCACATGGAACAAGCTTAGGGACTTGGCTTCCTTCGGCACTTCCAGACGCAAGTCATAAATCAATTGCAGTGACGCCGTGGGCAGGTGCACGTAAGCCCGCGGGCGTTCGATCAATTGCGTGGTGGCGCAACGCACCGGGCGCGCGGCACCTGACAGTGGGCTCAAGCGAAACGGCAAGGCTTCACGGTAATGCAAGGCGGCGGAGTAGGGGGCCGGCAGCCAGGTGTCATTGAAGCGCCCGCCGAGCCAGCCTTCGGGGGTTTCCAGCAGGCACTCTTCGGCGATTTCCTGGATGGCGGTGTGCAGCGGCAGGTTCAGTTCGTGGGCGGGGACGTAGCCGGAGATCAGTTTGAGCACCACATCGCCACGGTCCTGGCGGCGTTGGCGCACCAGTACCCAGTAATCCTTGTTCTGCCAGTGCAGGGTCAGGCGCACCGACACGCCGAGGTTCGCCAGCTCGAGGGCGAAACGCTCGGGGTCAGCCACCGCCACCGGCTTGCGCCGTTGCAGGGTCTGGGCAAAGTTGAGCGGCATGCCCACGCTCTGGTAGCTCAGGCCTTCGGGGGTAGCTTCGACGTGCAGCGGCAGTGTTTTAAAGTTACTCGGGTTTTTTCTAATGAGCGTACGCGGCATGTCGGCTCCTTTTTGCGACGGGGTCGGCCGCGTCGGCGGCATCAGAGTTGACGAATGACTTGGGCAGCGGTCGCCACGTTATGGGCCAGGTGCAGCGGATTAATGGTCCCGACAATAGCACTGGCGACGCCCGTTTGCGCAAACAACAGCATGAAACTCGCGCGAATTGGATCCATTCCAGGCTCCAGGCACACGTGGCCGCTGGCCAGGGCCTTTTTCACCAGAATGCCTTTGCCATGGGCCGCTGCATATTCAATGACGGTTTTCTCGGCCTGTTCGTTCAGATTGTAGGTGACCATCGCGCAATCACCCTGTTCCAGAGCCTTCACACCGCCTTCGACGGTTTTGCCGGAAAAGCCGAAGCCACGAATCTTGCCCTCTTTTTTCAGTTCCGCCAGGGTCTGGTACACCTCGCAATCATTGAGGATGTGCAGGTCATTACCATCGGAATGCACCAGCACCAGGTCGATAAAATCCGTTTCAAGTCGCTTCAAACTGCGCTCAATCGACAGGCGGGTATGGGCGGCACTGAAGTCATGATGGGAAACGCCATCGGCAAACTCTTCGCCGACCTTGCTGACAATCACCCAGTCCTTGCGCTGGTCGCGTAACAGCGGCCCCAGGCGTTCTTCGCTGCGGCCATAGGCCGGGGCGGTGTCGATCAGGTTGATGCCCAGTTGTTGGGCTTGGCGCAATAACATCCGCGCTTCGTCGTCATTGGGGATCTGGAAGCCGTTAGGGTATTTCACCCCTTGGTCGCGGCCCAGCTTGACGGTGCCCAGGCCCAGTGGCGAGACCAGAATGCCGGTGCTGCCCAGTGGGCGATGCAGGTCGTGCAGGGTTGGCAGGCTCATGGCAACAGGTGCTCCCAGGCAGGTTGGCCGAGGGCTGGCTTGGGCAGGTCGGGCAGGGTTTCGCTGGCGCTTGGGCGGATGCCGTCGCGCTCCAGGGCGTTGAGCACGCGATCAGCGAAGTCCGGCGCCAGCGCCAGCTTGGTCGGCCAGCCCACCAGCAGGCGGCCTTGTTCGGCGAGGAAGGCGTTGTCGGGGCGGGTCAGGCCCGATTGCAGTGGCTCGGCGCGATCAACCCGCAGCGTGGCCCACTGGGTCTGGCTCATGTCGATCCACGGCAGTAATTGCCCGAGCTCTTTTTGCGCGGTAGCGATCTGTTCTTCAGGTGTGCGCGCGACGCCATCCGCCTCGGCGATATCGCCGCCCATGTACCACACCCAATTGCCGTCGGCTGCCGGGTGAGTGGTGACGGTGATGCGCGGCTTGGTGCCGCCGCCCAGGCAGTGCGCATACAGCGGTTTCAGGCCTGGGCCTTTGGCGATAATCATATGCAGCGGGCGCTTTTGCATGGCGGGTTGGCTGAGGCCCAAAGCGGCCAGCAGATCAGCAGTGCCTCCCCCGGCACTCAGCACGATGCGCTGGGCGCGGATCTCGCGGCCGTCGACTTTCAAGCCCACGAGCGTGTCGCCGTCCAACAGCGGTTCGATGTGCTGCCCGGCGAGCAAGCCATCACCCGCCAGTTGGGCCAGGCGTTCGATCAGGCTGGGTACGTCCACCACCAGCTCCGCCAGGCGATAGACCTTGCCCTTGAAGCGTCGGTCTTGCAGGGCCGGGGGCAAGTCGTCGCCCTTGACCTGATCGACACGGCCGCGCACGGCCTTGCTGGCGAAGAAGCTGGTGAGGTTGCCGGCGAGCGTGCCCGGGGACCACAGGTAATGGGCTTCGGACAGCAAGCGCACGCCGGACAAGTCCAGCTCGCCGTCACCAGCCAAGGCTTCGCGCCAGCGGCGCGGCATGTCGGCAATTGCCTCGGATGCGCCGGTGAGGGCGCCGTGCAGGGCATATTTAGCGCCGCCGTGGATAATCCCCTGGGACTTCACGCTTTGCCCGCCACCCAGTGTGGCGCTTTCCACCAGTACCGTGGAAAACCCCTGGCGGCGCAGGCGCGCGTTAAGCCAGAGGCCGGCAACTCCGGCGCCGACAATCAGAACGTCGGTGGAAATAACGGATGGCATCGGCGACCTCAGTGTTCAAGACAAGAGGCGCAGTATACAGGCTGTTGAGTGGCGGTCAGTGCCCGGCGGTTTTCGAGAACAGTTGAATGACCACCACCCCCAGTACAATCAGGCCCATCCCGAGCATCGCCGGGACATCAAGCTTTTGCCCATAGATAAACAGTGCCGCGATACTGACCATCACAATCCCCATGCCGGCCCACACCGCGTACGCCACGCCCACCGGCACGGTACGCACCACCAGGGTCAGCATCCAGAACGCAATGCTGTAGCCGATGATGACCAGTGCCAGCGGCAGAGGCGTACTCCAGCCCTTGACGGCTTTCATGGAAACGGTTGCGACCACTTCCGAGCAAATGGCAATGGCCAGATAAAGGTAGGCGGCATTCATGGGGTAGTCCTCGGTGTGTTGCAGGCTTGATTAGGTGGGCATTCTAACGCTTCACGAGATGAGATAAAGTCATTACCTATCCGAATTAAAGATGGGTTAGCCATGAGCGTGCAGTGGAACCTGGAGCAGATGCGCTTGTTTGTGAGCGTCGCCGAGCAGCGCTCGTTTTCCGCCGTAGCACGCGGCGAGCGCAAGGCGCAGTCAGCGGTGAGCAACGCAATTGCCTGGTTGGAGGCTGATCTGGGGCTCAGTCTGTTTGAGCGTAGCAGTGGCCGTCAGCCGCGCCTGACCGAAGCCGGCAGCGTCTTGCTGGAGGAAGCGCGCGAGGTGTTGCGCCAGTGTGAACGGCTTAATGGCCGCGCGCTGTCACTGACGCGCGGTGAGGAAGCCTGCCTGCGTCTGGCCCAGGATGAAGCCATGTTGTTCCAGCCGGTACTCGATAGCCTTGAGGCGCTTGCCGTGCAGTACCCGCTCCTGGAAGTGCAGCTGTCCAGCGCCGCGCAAGGCGATGTGGCGCGCAAGCTGGTGGAGCGTAAAGCCGACCTCGGCCTGTTGTTCTATCACGACCTGATCCCCGAGGCGCTTGAGCGTCGGGTGGTGGGCAGTGTGGAAATGGTCACGGTGTGCGGCGTCAACCACCCGCTGGCTAAGGAGGCGTACGTGGACTGTCAGCGTCTGGCGCAGTACCGCCAGTTGCTGATGTCGACCCAGACCAGTGTTTACCCCGGCAGCGACGCCGCCAGCCCGCTGGTGTGGCGCGCCGACAGTTTCTACGTGTTGGCCGAATGGCTGATGAGTGGCCTGGGCTGGGCCTGGTTGCCGCGGCATATTGTGCAGTACCCGACCTATCAGCAACAGATGGTGGAATTGAACAGCGAATGGACGCCGCCCGCGCTGGTGGTGGAACTGGTCTGGCGTCGCGACGAGCACCTCGGCCCTGCAGCACGCTTCCTGACTGAACGATTTGCCGAGTGCTTGCGGGCGATTGACTGAAAAAGCCGATAAACTCCGCCGCCATGAATAGAACTCTCTACAGCTGTCTGTTTTACCTGGCGCTGCCGTTGGTGGCTTTACGTCTATGGCTGCGCGCGCGCAAGGCGCCGGCCTATGCCAAGCGCGTCGGCGAGCGTTTTTCGTATGTGCTGCCGGTCATGCAGCCGGGCGGCATCTGGGTGCATGCGGTGTCGGTAGGCGAAAGCATTGCCGCCGCGCCGATGATCCGTGGGCTGATGGCGCGCCATCCCACGCTGCCGATCACGGTGACCTGCATGACGCCTACCGGCTCCGAGCGCATCCAGGCGCTGTTCGCTAATGAGCCGCGCATTCAGCACTGCTATTTGCCGTATGACTTGCCCTGCGCGGCCAAGCGTTTTCTTGATCGTGTGCAGCCCAAATTGGCAGTGATCATGGAAACCGAGTTGTGGCCCAACCACATCCACGCCTGTGCGCAACGCGGTATTCCGGTGGCGCTGGCGAATGCGCGACTGTCAGCGCGTTCGGCCAAGGGCTATGCGCGTTTCGCCAGGCTGACCGCGCCGATGCTGTCTGAAATGCGCCTGTTCGCGGTGCAGACCCACACCGAAGCCCAGCGTTTCCTGAGCCTGGGGGCCCGCCCGGACACGGTTGAAGTCACCGGCTCGATCAAGTTCGACCTGACCATCGACCCCGAGCTGCCGCTGCGCGCTGCGGCCTTGCGCGAGCAATGGGGCGCCAGCGAGCGCCCGGTGTGGATCGCCGCCAGCACCCATGAAGGCGAGGACGACGTGGTACTGGCGGCCCATCGCCAACTGCGCGAAAGCTACCCCGACGCGCTGCTGATTCTGGTACCGCGGCATCAGGAGCGTTTCGGGCCGATGTTCGAGTTGTGCGTGCAGCAAGGGTTTGCCACCGTGCGCCGTTCCAGCGGTGAACCTGTTAGCGCAGACACCTCGGTGCTGCTCGGCGACACCATGGGCGAGCTGCTGTTTCTCTATGCCCTGGCCGACAGCGCGTTTGTCGGCGGCAGCCTGGTGCCCACCGGTGGGCATAATCCGCTGGAGCCGGCTGCGTTGGGCAAGCCCGTCATCATGGGGCCGCACCTGTTCAACTTTCTCGAAATCAGCGCGATGATGCGCGATGCCGGGGCGCTGCGAGAGGTGGATGACGCAGAGGGATTGGCCGAGGCGGTGCGGCAACTGTTCGAGCTGCCGCAGGACGCGCGCAAGATGGCACAAGCGGGATTGAAGGTGATGCAGGCCAATCAGGGCGCGTTGAAGCGCTTGCTGGATGGGTTGGACAAACTGCTCAATCACTGAGAAATGTGGGAGCTGGCTTGCCTGCGATTGCATCACCCGGGTGTCACTGATACACCGCGGTGCCTGCATCGCGGGCCAGCCCGCTCCCACATTGGTTTGTGCTGTGCTTAGTAGCCTGGACGGGCCTTGAGCTGCTCGGCGGCGGCTTTGGCCAGGTCCGGCGGCAGGAAGTCCTTGTCCGGGTTGTAGTCAGCCTTGAGGTAACGCGTCAGGTCCTGCAAGTCACCTGGGCTGAGCGTGCCCGCAGCCTGCTTCAAGCGCAGGTTGTCAAGGATGTAGTCGTAGCGGCTGTTGTTGTAGTTGCGCACCGACGCGTAGAGCTGGCGCTGTGAATCCAGCACATCGACGATGTTGCGCGTGCCCACCTGATAGCCGATTTCGGTGGCTTCCACCGCGCTCTGGTTAGAGATAATCGACTGGCGACGCGCCTGCACCTGTTCCACATCGGTATTCACCGCGCGGTGCAGATTGCGGGTGTTTTCCACCACCTGGCGACGCAGGCCTTCGCGTTGCTGTTCGGTTTGATCGAGGCGCGAATAGGATTCGCGTACTTGGGAACTGGTGAGGCCGCCACTGTAGATCGGGATGTTCAGGCGCAAGCCGATGGTGCGCTGGGACACATCGCCGCCGTAGGGCACTGGCAGTTGGTTCGGGTTGCTGAAACCCAGCGCGTCGTTGTCACCCTTTTCGTATTGCGCCACGGCGTCGAGGGTCGGCAAGTGGCCGGCCTTGCGCTGTCTCAGGGTTTCTTCGGCGGCGGTCACCGCGTAGTTGCTGGCCAGCAGGTTGAGGTTCTGGCGGCCGGCGGTTTCAACCCAGGCCTTGGCGTCGTTCGGCGCCGGTGGCAGCACCGGCAGGGTGTGCACAACGCCCTGGATCGCGTTGTACTGGCGGTTGGTCAGGGTGATCAACGCTTCGAAGGCGTCGTCCACCTGACGCTGGGCGACGATGCGGTTGGCGCGGGCGGTGTCGTAACTGGCCTGGGATTGCAGCACGTCGGTCTTGTCCGACAGGCCCACATCAAAGCGCTCGTTGGACTGGTCGAGCTGGCGTTTGAAGGCGCTTTCTTCAGCCTTGGTCGAGGCCAGGTTGTCCTGGGCGCGCAGCACGGCGAAGTAGCTTTCGGCGCTTTGCAGGATCAGGTTCTGCTCGGTGGCCGAAAGCTGCAGCGAGGCTTGTTCGTTGACGGCTTCGGCGGCTTGCAGCTGGAACCAGCGATCGGCGCGGAACAGCGGCTGGCTCAGGGTTGCACGCCAGGAATGCGCGTCACGGTTGACGGTGGCTGCCGGCTGGTCGATCTGGGTGCGCACGTTATTGCTGTCGGCGCCGGCCGAGAGGTTGGGCAGCAAGCCGGCGCGGGCTTGGGGCACCACTTCTTTTTGTGCGCCATATTGAGCGCGGGCGGCGGCCAGGTCGGCGTTGTTGTTCACCGCTTCCTGGTAGACGCTGACCAAATCGGTTTTGGCGGACAAGGGCGCTTCAGCTGCCCAGACCATTCCATTGGTCGCACAAGACACGGCAAGAGCCAGTGAAAGTTTGCGCAGCATGAGGCGATCCCTAGTGTGAATATTACGGCGATAATTTAGCGCCCAAGGCTAAGGCTGGCCATTCCTGGCGTCAAGCATTGTGGCGGCCCCCGAGTGTAGTGTTGCTGACCCGGCGCAACAATCCCGCAATCACGCCATTCATCACGCTGAATGCACCGCTATTGGCAATTTGCCCACGCCTTGGTCTAGACTGGCCGCGTTCTTGTCGGGGTGCCTTGTTGGAAGGCTGAGATCGGTAAATACCGGATCCCGTTGAACCTGATCAGGTTAGCGCCTGCGTAGGGAACAAGATTTCTCGTCACCCGGCGAGTCCTCTTGTGCTTCGTCCGGGATGTTGTTCGACAATCGAACAGCCCTCGTGCCTTGCACAGCACTGGTTTCAGTGCGTCCATCCGTCACAGGTTCGCTCCGACAAAAATCCACCGCCTGGATAGTTGGAGAGCCCGTGATGACTACAAAATTAAAAAATACCGTGCACCTGAGTGAATCGGCCAAAGTCGACTCCGGCTCCGTGCAGCCGTTTACCCGCTCGCAAAAAATCTACGTGCAAGGCACTCGCCCGGACATTCGTGTGCCGATGCGTGAAATCAGCCTGGACGTGACGCCCACCGATTTCGGCGGTGAGATCAACGCGCCCGTGGTGGTGTACGACACCTCCGGCCCGTACACCGACCCCAACGTCATCATCGACGTGCGCAAAGGCCTGGGCGATGTACGCTCGCCGTGGATCGAAGCGCGTGGCGACACCGAGCGCCTGAGCGGCCTGAGCTCGCATTTCGGCCAACAGCGCCTCAGCGATGCCGAGCTGACCGCGCTGCGTTTCGCCCACGTGAAAAACCCGCGCCGCGCCAAGGCTGGCGCCAACGTCACGCAAATGCACTACGCGCGCAAAGGCATCATCACCGCCGAGATGGAATACGTTGCCATCCGCGAAAACATGAAGCTTGAAGAGGCCCGCGCCAGCGGCCTGCTTGACCAGCAACACGCCGGCCACAGTTTCGGCGCCAGCGTGCCGAAGATCATCACCCCCGAATTTGTGCGCGAAGAAATCGCCCGTGGCCGCGCGATCATCCCGGCCAACATCAACCACACCGAACTGGAACCAATGATCATCGGCCGTAACTTCCTGGTGAAGATCAACGGCAACATCGGCAACAGCGCCCTGGGGTCGTCCATTGAAGAAGAAGTGGCGAAACTGACCTGGGGCATCCGCTGGGGTTCGGACACCGTGATGGACTTGTCCACTGGCAAGCACATCCACGAAACCCGCGAGTGGATCATTCGCAACTCGCCGGTGCCGATCGGTACGGTGCCGATCTACCAGGCCTTGGAAAAAGTCGGCGGCGCCGCTGAAGACCTGACCTGGGAGCTGTTCCGCGACACATTGATCGAACAGGCCGAGCAGGGTGTCGACTACTTCACCATCCACGCCGGTGTATTGCTGCGTTACGTACCGCTGACCGCTAAACGCGTCACCGGCATCGTGTCCCGTGGCGGCTCGATCATGGCCAAGTGGTGCCTGGCGCACCACAAAGAGAACTTCACCTACACGCATTTCGACGAAATCTGCGAAATCATGAAGGCCTATGACGTCAGCTTCTCCCTTGGTGACGGCCTGCGCCCGGGGTCGATTGCCGACGCCAACGACGCGGCGCAATTCGGCGAGCTGGAAACCCTTGGCGAGCTGACCAAAATCGCCTGGAAGCACGACGTGCAAACCATGATCGAAGGCCCGGGCCACGTGCCGATGCAGTTGATCAAAGAGAACATGGACAAGCAGTTGGAGTGCTGCGACGAGGCGCCGTTCTACACCCTCGGCCCGCTGACCACCGACATTGCACCAGGCTACGACCACATCACCTCGGGCATTGGCGCCGCGATGATCGGCTGGTTTGGTTGCGCCATGCTCTGCTACGTCACGCCCAAGGAACACCTGGGCTTGCCGAACAAGGATGACGTGAAGACCGGCATCATCACCTACAAGATCGCCGCCCACGCAGCGGACTTGGCCAAGGGCCATCCGGGCGCGCAGATTCGTGACAACGCTTTGAGCAAGGCGCGCTTCGAGTTCCGTTGGGAAGACCAGTTCAACCTCGGCCTGGACCCGGACACCGCACGTTCCTATCACGATGAAACCCTGCCGAAGGACTCGGCCAAGGTCGCGCATTTCTGCTCGATGTGCGGGCCGAAATTCTGCTCGATGAAAATTACCCAGGAAGTACGCGAGTACGCCGCCAACCAACGCATTGAAGCGGTGGATGTGGATGTGGCCAAGGGCTTGGCCGAGCAGGCGGAGCGGTTCAAGCAGGAAGGGAGCCAGCTTTACAAAAAGGTCTGATTCGGGATTGTAGGCGCCTGTACCGGCCTCTTCGCGAGCAAGCCCGCTCCCACATTTGAAATGCATTCTAAATGTGGGAGCGGGCTTGCTCGCGAAGGCAATCTGACAAACAACAAAGTGTCCCTCAGAGATAACACCCTTGAGCATTCAACCCAGCACCTATTCCCCGGACATCGCGGTGCCCGCTGACAAACGCGTCTTCGGCGCCCGCGACCTGTTCTCCCTGTGGTTCTCCCTCGGCATCGGCCTGATGGTCCTGCAAACCGGTGCCTTGCTCGCGCCGGGGCTGGGCTTGTCCGGCTCGTTGCTGGCGATTTTCCTCGGCACCCTGGTCGGTGTGCTGTTGCTGGCCGCTGTCGGCGTGATTGGCAGCGACACCGGGCTGTCGGCCATGGCCGCGCTTAAACTCAGCCTCGGCGCCAGGGGCGCGAGCCTGCCGGCGTTGCTGAACCTGCTGCAACTGATCGGCTGGGGCGCGTTTGAAATCATCGTGATGCGCGATGCCGCCAGTCTGTTGGGTACGCGCGCGTTCAGCGAGGGCAGCCTGCTGGCGAGCCCGTTGCTGTGGACGCTGTTTTTCGGCGGCCTGGCGACCTTGCTGGCGGTCAGCGGCCCGCTGACGTTCGTACGGCAAATCCTGCGCAAATGGGGGATCTGGCTGCTGCTCGCCGCGTGCCTGTGGCTGACCTGGAACCTGTTCGCCAAGGCCGACCTCGCCGCACTCTGGGCCAAGTCCGGTGACGGTTCGCTGCCGTTCGCGGTAGGGTTTGATATCGCCATCGCCATGCCGCTGTCATGGCTGCCGCTGATCGCCGATTACTCACGTTTCGGCAAGCGCGCCAACGCTGTCTTCGGCGGTACCGCGCTGGGGTTCTTTATCGGCAATTTCTGGCTGATGAGCCTGGGCGTGGCCTACACCCTGGCGTTTGCGCCAAGTGGTGAGGTGAATGCGCTGTTGCTGGCCCTGGCCGGCGCGGGCCTGGGCATTCCGCTGTTGCTGATCCTGTTGGACGAGTCGGAAAACGCCTTTGCCGATATTCACTCGGCGGCGGTGTCCAGCGGGATTCTATTGCGTTGGAAAGTCGAGCATCTGGCGTTGGCTATCGGCGTGATATGCACCTTGATCGCCTGCTTCGCACCGTTGGCGCAGTATCAGAACTTCCTGCTGCTGATCGGCTCGGTGTTTGCGCCTTTGTTCGGCGTGGTGCTGGTGGATCACTTTATCCTGCGCCGCCGTGGCCAGGGAGCGGTTGGCAACCTGCGCTGGCCTGCGCTGGTCGCCTGGTTGGGCGGCATTGGCACGTATCATCTGCTGGCCAATCTCTACCCGGATATCGGCGCAACCCTGCCGGCACTGGTGCTGGCAGGCTTGCTGCAGTTCATCCTGGGCCGGGCCTTCAGTGGCGCGCGGGCGCCAATTCGGGCTTGAGTACGCCGGTGAGGCGCGCATAGGGGATGGTCATTTCGATCAGCCCCAATGCGTAAGGCGCAATCGTCGCCACGTTGTACTTGAGCACCACGCCATTGCTGGTCAAGGCCACGTTCGGGGTTTTCTGGAACGGCCAGTTCTTCACGAACTCCGGGTCACGGTCCATCTGCGAGTTGATCAGCCAGCTGTTGTGGGCGACTTTCGCGGTATTCCAGAACGCTTGCTCCTGGCCTGGCAACAGCATGTCGGTCAGGCTCAGCTCTTTGTGCAGCAGGCGCGAATAGTTGATGAACCCACGGCCAGGCTCGCCATGGGCAGCGCCGGTGTCGAGGTAACTGGACACTTCGATGATCACAAGCCCGTCATGCTGCTCACGTACCTTGGCCTGCAAGTACATGCTGTTGCGGTCGGGCGATTCGCGCAGGAACTTGTCGCGGTAGGCATTCAGCGTCGGCGGCACGCTGGCGCCGGGGGTGGTGCGGGTCATTTGCAGCAGGCGCTGCTCCACCAGCGTGTCGAGTTGCGGCTCGGAGGGGAAGTGCACGGTATCGATGTTCACCAGCGGGCAATCAGGGCTGTTGCAGCCGGGTTTGATTTGCTCCGAGGCGTCTGGCTTGGTATCCAGGGGCTTCAGGTAGCTGGGCTGGAACAGGCTCTGGCAAGCACCGAGGGTCAAGGCAATACAGGCCACGGAGGCGACTTTTAAAAGCGACATGTGTGTCCTTCGGAAATCGATGGGAAGCGAAAAGAGTAGCGCTTGGACTGCCGACAGAGCAGTCAGTTCGCCACTAAGCTGATTAGAGTGAGTTTGACGTCCGCCGTCTATCCCGGCAACTGGAAAGGGGCTGCACCAACGGGCAGGAGCGCGTTAGGATGGCGCGAATTGCACGGGTACATCGAGGACAGACATGACGGACATTGCCAAGTCGACGCCGAACAAGATCGAGATTGTTCAGCATGACAATGCTTACCAGGGCTTCTACAAGCTTGATCGCATGCAGTTGCGCCACGAAAAATTCGATGGCGGCATGAGCCGGTTGATCAATCGTGAAGTCCTCGTTCGGCATGACGCGGTGTGCGTGTTGCCTTACGATCCGCAGCGCGATCAAGTGGTGCTGATCGAGCAGTTTCGTGTAGGCGCCATGGGCCGTACCGATAACCCGTGGCTGGTGGAAATGGTCGCCGGCCTGATCGACAAGGATGAAGAGCCGGAGGAGGTTGCACACCGCGAAGCCGAGGAGGAAGCTGGGCTGACATTCTCCGCGCTGTGGCCGATCACCAAATATTTCCCGTCGCCCGGTGGCAGCACTGAATTCGTCCATTTGTACCTGGGCCGTTGCGACAGCGCCGGGGCGGGTGGCGTCCATGGACTGGAAGAAGAGGCAGAAGATATCCGCGTCACCACCTGGGCATTCGAAGATGCCCTGCAAGCGGTGCGTGACGGCAAAATTTCCAACGCAGCCAGCATTATCGCCCTGCAATGGCTTGCGCTTAATCGCGCGGAAGTGAGGGGGTTATGGCAGTAAAGGCACGGGAACGTTATCGAGTCGACCTGATCGGGCTGCAAGCCGCCTGCGAGGCCAACTATGCGCGGTTGATGCGCCTGCTTCCCGACATGCGCCACGCGCCCGAAGCGCGGCGCATTGCCGTGACCCATGGCGACCAGATGCTCGGCGTGCTGACCCTTGAGGTCATCGTCAACTGCCCGTACACCACCACCCTGCGCGTGCGCCAGGAACACAGCCTGCCGTGGCTGCCGGTGCCGCAGCTGGAAGTCCAGGTGTATCACGATGCGCGCATGGCCGAAGTGATCAGCGCCGAACATGCGCGGCGCTTTCGCAGCATCTATCCTTACCCGAATGTGTTCATGCACCAGCCCGATGAGAAAGCACAGCTCAATGTGTTCCTCGGTGAATGGTTGAGTCACTGCCTGGCCCTGGGCCATGAGTTCGAAGTCGTGCGGTAGATGTGAACTGCGTCTGCTTACTCCGCTTTCCTCTTTGTGTGCTGCCCCAGCATAATCGCGCCAAATGTCCATTTCCTGTGATTGCCTTGGGAGAGCGCCTTGCCAAGCGTATCCGCCTTGAACCCTGATGCGCCGCCGTTGCTGGTGCAGTTGTCCGACAGCCACCTGTTTGCCGAGGCCGAGGGCACGCTGCTCGGCATGAACACCTGCGAGAGCCTGCGGCGGGTGATCGAGTTGGTGCGCGAGCAGCAGCCGCAGATCGATTTGGTGCTGGCAACCGGGGATTTGTCCCAGGACGGCACGCTTGAGTCCTATCAACAATTTCGTGACCTGACCCGGCCGATTGCTGCGCCAGCGCGCTGGATTCCCGGCAACCACGACGAGCCGCAGGTCATGGCGCACGCCGCCGTGCACAGTGATCTGCTGGAGCCGGTGCTCGACATCGGCAACTGGCGCGTCACCCTGCTGGATTCGGCAGTTCCCGGTTCAGTGCCCGGCTACCTGCAAGACCAGCAACTGCAATTGCTGGCCCAGGCCTTGAGCGAGGCGCCGAGTCGGCACCACCTGGTGTGCTTTCACCATCATCCGGTGCCCATCGGCTGTGCCTGGATGGAGCCCATCGGCCTGCGCAACCCTGACGCTCTGTTTGCCGTACTCGACCGTTTTCCGCAGGTCAAAGCGGTGCTTTGGGGGCATGTGCACCAGGAAATCGACCGCGAACGCAACGGCGTGCGCCTGCTGGCGTCGCCGTCCACCTGCATCCAGTTCACGCCGGGCAGTGAAGACTTCCAGGTCAGCGAACAGGCGCCGGGTTACCGCTGGCTGCGATTGCATGCCGACGGACGGTTGGAGACGGGCGTGGAGCGGGTTAAAGGGTTCGAATTTACCGTCGATTACGGCAGCAATGGCTATTAACGGCTGCAAACACTGAGCCAAATGTGGGTTCTTCGCTGGCTGGACAACAGGGTACTCACACACCCCCTCGATCCCTGTAAACTGCGCCTCTTTGGCTGAAGCACGGAGAGCCCGGCATGTCCGCTTCGATCTTGTATATCCACGGTTTCAACAGCGCGCCTGCGTCCAACAAGGCCAGCCAACTGAAGACGGTGATGGACAGCCTCGGCCTGGCCGACCAATTGCGCGTGCCGGCCCTGCATCACCACCCCCGCCAGGCGATTCCCCAGTTGGAGGAGGCCATTGCACAGCTGGGTCGGCCGCTGCTGGTCGGCAGCTCACTCGGCGGCTACTATGCAACCCATCTTGCCGAACGCCATGGCCTTAAGGCGCTGCTGGTCAACCCGGCGGTCAGCCCTCATCGGATGTTCGACGGTTACCTGGGCACCCAGAAGAACCTCTACACCGATGAAACCTGGGAATTGACCCACGATCACGTCACGGCACTGGCCGAGCTGGAAGTCCCGGCGCCCCAGGATGCCGCGCGTTATCAGGTGTGGTTGCAGACCGGCGATGAAACACTGGACTATCGCCTCGCCCAACAGTATTACCGAGCCTGTGCCTTGCGCATCCAGGCCGGTGGCGACCATGGTTACCAAGGGTTCGCCCAGCAATTGCCGGCAATGTTGAGCTTTGCCGGCATTGGCCCTGATCAGTATCAATCCTTCGATTTTTTTTCACTGTAAGAATCGCAGGTTACTTTTTAATCGAACGACTCACGACGAGACCCCATGGCCACTCCCAGCGCTAGCTCTTATAACGCCGACGCCATCGAAGTCCTCTCGGGCCTCGACCCGGTGCGCAAACGCCCCGGCATGTACACCGACACCAGTCGGCCGAACCACCTTGCCCAGGAAGTCATCGACAACAGCGTCGACGAAGCCTTGGCCGGGCACGCCAAGTCGGTACAAGTCATCCTCCATGCCGACCATTCCCTGGAAGTGTCTGACGATGGTCGCGGCATGCCGGTGGACATTCACCCGGAAGAGGGTGTGTCGGGCGTCGAGCTGATCCTCACCAAGCTGCACGCCGGCGGCAAGTTCTCCAACAAGAACTACCAGTTCTCCGGTGGCTTGCACGGTGTGGGTATTTCGGTGGTCAACGCCCTGTCCACGCTGGTGCGGGTCAAGGTCAAGCGCGACGGCAACGAGTACCAGATGACCTTCGCCGATGGCTACAAAGCCACCGACCTGGAAGTGATCGGCACCGTCGGCAAGCGCAACACCGGCACCAGCGTGTACTTCGCGCCGGACCCTAAATACTTCGATTCGCCAAAATTCTCGATCAGCCGCCTCAAGCACGTGCTCAAGGCCAAGGCTGTTCTGTGCCCGGGCCTGCTGGTCAGCTTTGAAGACAAAGGCACCGGCGAAAAGGTCGAGTGGCACTATGAAGACGGCCTGCGCTCCTACCTGGAAGACTCCGTCAGCGACTTCGAACGCCTGCCCAACGAGCCGTTCTGCGGCAGCCTGGCCGGTAATAAAGAAGCGGTCGACTGGGCGCTGCTGTGGTTGCCCGAAGGTGGCGACAGCGTGCAGGAAAGTTACGTCAACCTGATCCCCACCGCTCAGGGCGGCACCCACGTCAATGGTTTGCGCCAGGGCTTGCTGGATGCCATGCGCGAATTCTGTGAGTACCGCAGCCTGTTGCCGCGTGGCGTGAAGCTGGCGCCGGAAGACGTGTGGGAGCGCATCGCGTTCGTGCTGTCGATGAAGATGCAGGAGCCGCAATTCTCTGGCCAGACCAAGGAGCGACTGTCGTCCCGTGAGGCGGCGGCGTTTGTGTCCGGTGTGGTCAAGGACGCCTTCAGCCTGTGGCTCAACGAACACCCGGAACTGGGTCTGGCCCTGGCGGAACTGGCGATCAACAACGCCGGCCGTCGCCTCAAAGCCAGCAAAAAGGTCGAGCGCAAGCGCATTACGGCGGGCCCGGCACTGCCGGGCAAACTGGCCGATTGCGCCGGGCAAGACCCGATGCGTTCCGAGCTGTTCCTGGTGGAAGGCGACTCCGCCGGCGGTTCCGCCAAGCAAGCACGGGACAAAGAGTTCCAGGCGATCCTGCCGTTGCGCGGCAAGATCCTCAACACCTGGGAAGTCGACGGCAGCGAAGTCCTGGCCAGCCAGGAAGTGCACAACATTGCCGTGGCCATTGGTGTCGATCCGGGCGCGGCAGACATCAGCCAACTGCGCTACGGGAAGATCTGCATCCTCGCCGACGCCGACTCCGACGGCCTGCACATTGCCACGTTGCTGTGCGCGCTGTTCGTCCAGCACTTCCGCCCACTGGTGGATGCCGGTCACGTCTACGTCGCGATGCCACCGCTGTACCGTATCGACATGGGTAAAGAGATTTTCTACGCCCTGGACGAAGCCGAGCGCGATGGCATCCTCGACCGTCTGGTCGCCGAGAAAAAGCGCGGCAAACCACAGGTCACACGATTCAAAGGCCTGGGTGAGATGAACCCGCCGCAGCTGCGCGAAACCACCATGGACCCGAACACTCGGCGCCTTGTGCAATTGACCCTGGAAGACTTCGCCGGCACATCGGAAATGATGGACATGTTGCTGGCCAAGAAGCGTGCACCGGATCGCAAAGCCTGGCTGGAGTCCAAAGGCAACCTGGCCGAGGTTCTGGGCTGATGCGCACAGGTTTCGCCCTGGCGATCCTGATGTTGAGCGGGTTGGCGGCCACCGAGGTGGTCGCCGCGCCCGCCGTTGAGCTTAAACTCGTGTCCGAACACCCGGTGGACGGCATGCGCGGCGGTAACCTGTCGGGCCTGGCCCTGTGTGGCAAAGCGCTGTGGACCGTTTCTGACCGTGATGACGACCAGATCTACCGCCTCGATATCAGCGCGCCGACCTGGAAGGCCGAAGCGCTGAAAATCGACGTGCCGCCGGTGCCGGAGTCCGGTTTACCGTGGGGGCTGCGCTCGCGCACCAAGGCTGCTTCGTTCATTCGCGGTGGTGACCTGGACTTTGAAGGCATCACCTGCGATGCCGCCGGTGACCGCTACATTGTCAGCGAAGCCCATGCGGCGGTGCTGCACGTGCCGGTGAGTGGTGCGCCGCAGTGGTTGAAAATCGCCCCGGGCATGGTGCGCGAAGCGCGGGCCAGCGGCATGCTGCTGCATTTCAATGCCTTGTTCGAAGGCCTGGCGATCAACCCGCAAGGCAATCAGATCTGGCTGGCCGCCGAGCGTGAGCGACGTGGCTTGATCTCGATCAAGCGTGGGCAAAGCGTGTGGGATTGTGAGGGGCCTTGTGTGTTGCTGAGTGAGGCCGGGCAGGAAGTGCAGCCGGCGCAGTTCGTCCACGCCAAGGCCGTGTCCAAGGATTTTGCCGACCTCGCGCTGTTCAACGGCAAGCTGTTTACCCTGGAGCGCAATGCGTTCCAGATTTGCCGGCGCGATGCGGTCACTGCAAAAGTCGAGTTGTGCTGGTCGTTTGCCGACGAGACCCTGACGCCGGAGCGGCGTTATGCCCAGCCTTATGGTCTGGCCGAAGCGCTGGTGATGGATGCCGACGGAGCCTGGCTGGGGATCGACAACAATTTCGGCCCTCGCGCCGATGGTGAAAAACGCCCGATCGTCTACCGTTTTGCCGCGCCGGCCGGTGGCTGGGGCGCTCAGCCATGAGTGCACAACCGCCCGGCAAGCGCGCCGGACGTGTGTTGATGTTCGTGGCGTGGGGCGCGGGGCTGTTTTTGGCCACACGGTTTTTTGGGCAATGGGAAGCGCGTCAGGAAAACCCCAATGCCGTAGTGACCTCGGAGCAGCACGAGGGTTACATCGAAGTGAAATTGCTGGGCAACGGCCAAGGCCATTTTGTTGCCAGCGGCCAGATCAACGGTCAACCGGTGGAGTTTATGCTCGACACCGGGGCGACCGACGTGGCGGTTCCAGCCGAATTGGCCGACCGTCTCGGGCTCAAACGTGGCATGCCGGTGACCTTGAGCACCGCCAATGGGCGGAGTCAGGGCTACCGCACCCACCTCGACCGCCTGAAACTGGGCGATATCGTCCTTCAGGACGTGCGTGCGCTGGTTGCGCCGGGCTTGGGCGGGGAACAGGTGCTGTTAGGCATGAGTGCATTGAAACAACTTGAATTTACCCAGCGCAGCGGCACATTGCTGCTGCGCCAGACCAAACAATGATGAGGCCCGCATGAGTGACATCCTCGCAGACAGCTTAGATGGCGTAGAACGCCGATCGCTGGCTGACTTCACCGAAAATGCCTACCTCAACTACTCCATGTACGTGATCATGGACCGTGCCTTGCCGCATATCGGCGACGGCCTGAAGCCGGTACAACGGCGCATCATCTACGCCATGAGTGAGTTGGGCCTGGACGCTGATTCCAAGCACAAGAAGTCGGCGCGTACCGTCGGTGACGTGCTCGGTAAGTTCCACCCCCACGGCGACTCCGCGTGCTATGAAGCCATGGTGCTGATGGCCCAGCCGTTCAGCTACCGCTACACCTTGGTGGACGGGCAGGGTAACTGGGGTGCGCCGGATGATCCCAAGTCCTTCGCGGCCATGCGTTATACCGAGGCGCGCCTGTCGCGTTATTCGGAAGTGTTGCTCAGCGAATTGGGGCAGGGCACTGCGAACTGGGGGCCGAACTTCGACGGCACCCTCGACGAACCCCTGGTGTTGCCGGCACGTTTGCCGAATATCCTGCTCAATGGCACCACCGGCATTGCGGTCGGCATGGCCACTGACGTGCCGCCGCACAACCTGCGTGAAGTGGCCACCGCCTGCGTGCGCCTGCTTGACGAGCCAAAAGCCACGGTCGAGCAGCTCTGCGAGCATATCCAGGGCCCGGATTACCCGACCGAAGCGGAAATCATCACGCCGCGCGCCGACCTGCTGAAGATGTACGAGACCGGCAAGGGCTCGGTGCGCATGCGCGCGGTTTATCACATCGAAGATGGCGACATTATCGTCACCGCGCTGCCGCATCAGGTGTCCGGTGCCAAGGTACTGGAGCAGATCGCTGCGCTGATGCAGGCCAAACCGTCGAAATTGCCGCAGGTTGCGGACCTGCGTGACGAGTCTGACCACGAAAACCCATGCCGCATTGTGATCATCCCGACCAATAGTCGCGTCGACCACGAAGTGCTGATGCAGCATCTGTTTGCCAGCACCGACCTGGAGTCCAGCTACCGGGTCAACGTCAACATCATCGGCCTGGACGGCAAGCCGCAGCTGAAAAACCTGCGCAACCTGCTGGTGGAGTGGCTGGAGTTCCGCGTGCAGACCGTGCGTCGGCGCCTGCAATTCCGTCTCGACAAGGTTGAGCGTCGCTTGCACCTGTTGGACGGTTTGCTGATTGCCTACCTCAACCTGGACGAAGTGATCCACATCATCCGTACCGCCGAGCACCCGAAAGCCGAGCTGATCGCGCGTTTCGAGCTGAGCGAGATCCAGGCTGACTACATCCTCGACACCCGCTTGCGTCAGTTGGCGCGACTGGAAGAAATGAAGCTGCGTGATGAGCAAGATGCGCTGCTCAAAGAGCAAGCCAAGCTGCAAGCCCTGTTGGGCAGCGAAGCCAAGCTCAAGAAGCTGGTGCGCAGCGAGCTGATCAAAGACGCCGAAACCTATGGCGATGATCGCCGCTCGCCCATCGTCGAGCGTGCTGAAGCCAAAGCGCTGACAGAAACCGAGCTGCTACCTAACGAGAAAATTACCGTCGTTCTGTCGGAAAAGGGCTGGGTCCGTTCCGCCAAGGGGCATGATATTGACGCCACCGGCCTTTCCTACAAGGCGGGTGATGGTTTCAAGACCGCTGCGGCCGGGCGTTCCAACCAGTTTGCGGTGTTTATCGACTCTACCGGGCGCAGTTATTCGGTGCCGGCGCACACCTTGCCCTCGGCACGCGGGCAGGGCGAGCCATTGACCGGGCGCCTCACACCGCCGCCGGGGGCGAATTTCGAGTGCGTGCTGCTGCCGGACGATGATTCGCTGTATGTGATCGCTTCCGACGCGGGTTACGGGTTTGTGGTCAAGGGCGAAGACCTGCAGGCCAAGAACAAGGCAGGCAAGGCATTGTTGAGCTTGCCCAACAACGCCAAGGTGATCCTGCCGCGCACCGTGGACGACCGCGAGAGTAACTGGCTGGCGTCGGTGACCACTGAAGGGCGTTTGCTGGTGTTCAAGATCAGCGACTTGCCGCAGTTGGGCAAAGGCAAGGGCAACAAGATTATCGGGATTCCTGGGGAGCGTGTGGCCAGTCGCGAAGAGTACGTGACCGACATCGCCGTGATCCCGGAAGGTTCAACCCTGGTGCTCCAGGCCGGCAAGCGCACGCTGTCGTTGCGCCCTGACGACCTTGAACACTACAAGGGAGAGCGTGGCCGACGCGGCAACAAACTGCCGCGGGGTTTCCAGCGAGTGGATGCTTTGCTCGTGGAAACGCCTGTTTAACGCCGATTAGAGCCCTCGATCTACGATTTAACGCGTAGATCGACGCTTTGGCGCTGGAGTCAGGGCGCATATTCACGGATGATATGGCCTTTCCAGCGCCGGCGTGGCCGAGCGTGTTTAGGTTATTTTTAGTATTACATTGTGGTTCGCCTTGTGGCAGCCACCTGGATGGGATGATGACTGCTCCACGCCTTCCTTTAATTTTGATGCTCGCTGGCCTTTTGGGGCTGGCGGGTTGCAGCACACACCAGCCTGTGTCGCTGTACCAGCTGGACAGCGGAAGTCCGGCTCAGCCCGCTCAAACAGCGGGTATGGCCGTATTGCTTGGCCCGGTAGTCGTTGCCGATTACCTGCAACGTGAAACCCTGCTGCAACGTCAGAACGACGGCAGCCTGCAAGGTTCCACAGATGGCCGTTGGGCGGGCAGTTTGTCGTCCGATATCAACCAACTGTTGCTGCGCCAGGTTGCAGGCCAGTTGGACAGCCAGCGTGTGGTGCTTGCACCTGCGCCAGCCGGCTTCACTCCGGATGTGCAGGTGTTGCTGACGATTACCCGGCTCGACTCCGGTGCTTCGCAGCCGGCGATCCTGGATGCGCAGTGGCGTCTGATCGACCGTCGTGGGCAAGTGCGCGATAACCGCATCGTGCATCTGCAGGAAGAACACACCGGCACCACCGCGTCCCAGGTCCAGGCCCAGGGCGTGCTGTTGCAGCATTTGGCGCAGCAGTTGTCGGTGGCGCTCAAGCCATTGGCCAACCAGCCGCCGATTGCCGAGGCGCCGCGTAAGCAGGCCCCGGCCCAGGCCAAGCCGGCAGCGCCGCAAAGGCCGAAGATGCCGATGGCAACGCCGATTCGTACGGATATGGAAGTGTTCAGGTTCTGACCTGAAACCGACCCACAAAAAAGGCCCGCTGACTCAGCGGGCCTTTTTGTTTGTCTGCGATTCGAAGCTTGGCACAGACCAAATGTGGGAGGGGGCTTGCTCCCGAAAGCGGTGAGTCAGCCAATGCATGTGCTGACTGACACCCCGCTATCGGGAGCAAGCCCCTCCCACATTGATCCATCGATGTTGGTTAGGGCTTGGCACGGGTCTCGTGCATCCGCGCCAACTGGCGCTCAAGCATCGACGGGTACGGTTCCATCAACCGCTCCACGCAGCTTGCGCCTTCAGGGCTGGCAATCGGGCGGATACGGGCGCGCTGGCGGATCAGGGCATCTTCGCTGATCTTGCGCTCCACCAGCAGCAGGTTGCGGCTGTGTTGAGACAAGGCCAGTGCATCCTGGGCAATTTCGGTCAGCAGCAGGTCGATCTGGCTCATGCCGAACAGATCGTCACCCACCGTCAGGCCCAGTTGCAGTTGCAACGTAATGCCACTGTCAGCCACTTCAATCTGCAGGGCATGGCCCAGGGCGCGCAGCAGTTCGCCGCAGCAGATGGCGTTGGTCAGGTAGTCTTCGCCGCTGTCTTCGCTGTGGAACAGCATCAGCGTGCTGCCATCGTTCAGGGTGTGCAGTTCACTCTGATAGAGCGAGGCGGCCTGGTCGAGGCAGTCGCGGTAGCGTTCCAGCAATTCTGTCAGGCGGGCGCGGGGCAGGCGGCGCAGTTGGTCCTGGGCGCCCAATTGCACAGCCAGTACGGCGCTGTGCTGCGGCTCAGTGTTTTTCACCGGCTCAGGCTTGGGTGCGACAACGGGCGCGGCGGCCGAGGTGTCGCGCAGGTCGGAGAACGGGTCTTCATCATCCAGTTCATCTTCCTCGGCCTTGATCACCTGGCGTGTGGCAGGCTTGAGGCCGGCCACCGGTGCACTTTCGTCAAAGCCTGGGTCGCGCAGGTCGCGCACTTCAAACTCGGGCTCGTCGTCGTAATCGGTGTCGTCGTATTCCGGCTCGGGTTCAGCCTTTGGCACGATCACAGGTTCCGGGGCGAAGCTGGCGTGCAGCTGGCGGGCGAGGTCGCCGATCTCATCCTGGCGGTCGGTGGCCGGGGTATGTTCGTCGATGTCGCGCAGCCAAATGCGCAGTTGCATCAATGGCGTGGAAATGTGCCGGCCCAGGCGCAAGCTCAAGGCCAGGGCCAATGCCAGCAGGATCGCGCTGAGAATGCCCATGCTTTGCAGGCTGATGGTCATCGGCTGCTGGAATTGCTGCATGTCGAGGCTGATACGCAGTTGGCCCGCTTTCACGTCCTGAAACGTGATATTGCTCTGGTACAGGCCTTCGGCTTCACCTAGCAGGCCGTTTTTCGGGCGCTGCCCGGCTTCGGCCATGATCCGGTTGTCCACGCTATAGATGGCGGCGTGGGCCACCAGCGGGTTCTTGGTCAGGTTATTGAGCAGCACGTTGAGGCTGAGGATGTCGTTGGACACCAACAGCTCAGTCGCCGAAGTGGCGGTCTGGGTAGTCAAGCTTTCGCCCAGGGCGTCGGCTTGCTCGTGCATGGCCTGCTTGAACTGCAAACCCATCACGCAGGCGTAGATCACCAAGGCCAGAGCGACCAGGATCACGTTATGGCTGGCGATGCGTAATGCGATCGGTACACGGCGGTGGCGCAGTGCCCGGAAGATCAGCAGGAAGAAGTTATCGGTTTTTACTGGCGTGGGCCGGTTCACTTGCGCTCGGCTCTTGGTCCGTGAAGTTGACGCGCAGTATAGCGACAGGCCTAGAACCGGCAAAGCGCTGGCTGTGCCCGATGGTCACTGAAAGTGGGTAGAATGCGGTTTTTTTCCAGCCTGGGGGTGCGCTTTGCGCGAAATTGTCCTGATAAACATCACAGGTCTTGACCGACCGGGTCTCACTGCAGCCATTACCGGTGTCCTGGCCCAGGGTGGTGTGAGCATTCTCGACATCGGCCAGGCGGTGATCCACGACACGCTTTCGTTCGGGATCCTCGTGGAAATCCCGAGCACTGAGCAGGCGTCTTCTGTGCTCAAAGACATCCTGTTTACGGCGTATAAGCTGGATCAACAGGTGCGTTTCACCCCGGTCTCCGAGGCGGATTACCAACACTGGGTCGACGGCCAGGGCAAAAAGCGCCACATCGTGACCTTGCTGACTCGCAAGGTGACCGCCGAGCAATTGCAGCGGGTCAGCTCAATCACCGCGCAGTACGGCCTGAATATCGACCATATCGACCGTTTGTCGGGTCGCATGCCATTGGACACGCCCGCCGACAAGGGCAAGGGCTGCATCGAGTTCTCCGTGCGCGGCGAGCCGGCTGACCCCCAAGCCCTGCGCGCCGAGTTCCTGAGCGTAGCCCAGGAGCTGAATGTCGATATCGCCTTCCAGGAAGATTCGCTGTTCCGCCGTAACCGCCGCCTGGCGGTGTTCGACATGGACTCGACCCTGATCGAAGCTGAAGTCATCGACGAGTTGGCCAAGGCCGCTGGCGTGGGTGAGCAGGTGTCCGCCATCACCGAGCGCGCGATGGCCGGCGAGTTGGACTTTCGCGCGAGCTTCAAGGAGCGCCTGGCACTGCTCAAGGGCCTGGATGTCAGCGTGCTGGATTCCATCGGGGCTTCGTTGCGCCTGACCGAAGGCGCCGAAACCCTGTTCGCCGAACTCAAGCGCCTGGGCTATAAAACCGCAATCCTGTCGGGCGGGTTTACCTATTTTGCCAAGCAGCTGCAGGCCAAGCTGGGCATCGACTATGTGTTCGCCAACGAGCTGGAAGTGGTGGATGGCAAGGTGACCGGCGTGGCCGTCGAGCCGATTGTCGACGCACAGCGTAAGGCGGATCTGCTGAAGGAACTGGCCCACAAGGAAGGTTTGCGTCTGGAACAGACCATTGCGGTCGGTGACGGCGCCAATGACTTGCCGATGCTGGCAATTGCCGGCTTGGGTGTGGCGTTTCGCGCCAAGCCGCTGGTCAAGCAATCGGCCAAGCAGGCGATTTCGACCTTGGGGCTGGACGGCGTGCTGTACCTGCTGGGCTTGCGTGACCGCGACGGTCAGCTGTAAGCCGACATCACTGAAGCACCCTGATCAAAGTGGGAGCGGGCTTGCTCGCGAATGCGGTAGATCAGTCGGTATCTCTATTGACTGTCACACCGCATTCGCGAGCAAGCCCGCTCCCACATTTTGATCTTCTATTGGCTTTGAATCAGGCCTTGGGCAGTGCGATGCCCTGGCCCATCTGCACAGGCGTACCCGCTGCCAATTCTTCTGCCCATTTCACTTGATCCGGCCCGAACAGCACGATCGCGGTCGAACCCAGCTTGAAGCGACCCAGTTCCGCACCTTTTTCCAAGTGGATCGGCGCGCGGGCGGCTTCGTCGTAGCGGAAGGTTTTCAGCTCGCGCTTCGGCGGCGTAACCAAACCGGCCCATACGGTTTCAATCGACGCCACGATCATTGCACCGACCAACACCACTGCCATCGGCCCGCGTTCGGTGTCGAACAGGCAGACAACACGCTCGTTACGTGCAAACAGCTCAGGCACGTTTTCGGCAGTGGTCTGGTTCACCGAGAAAATCCGCCCAGGCACGTAGACCATCTCGCGCAGGGTGCCGGCCAGCGGCATGTGCACGCGGTGGTAGTCCTTCGGCGACAGGTAGATGGTGGCGAAATCACCGCCCATGAAGGGCGCAGCCAGTGCCGCGTCGCCGCCGAGCAGTTCCAGCACACTGAAGCTGTGGCCCTTGGCCTGGAATACGCGGCCGTGTTCAATCGGGCCAAGCTGGCTGACAGCGCCGTCGGCCGGGCTCAGTACTGCGCCTGGGGTTTGATCCAGCGGGCGTGCGCCGTCTTTCAATGCACGGGTGAAGAACGCGTTGAAATGCTCGTAGGCGGTCAGGTCTTCGACCAGCGCCTGGGACATGTCCACTTGATAGCGCTTGGCGAACCAGCTGGTGAAGGCGTTCTTGAACCAGCGCACACGGCACTCGGCAATGCAGCCGGCCAGGCGCGACAGCAAGTGGTGCGGCAGCAAATATTGGCTGAGGATAAACAACTGCTTTTTCATTAAGTGTCCTTAAACCTTAAATCTCAACGGGGGTGTCGGGGTGGTTGCCCCATTCGCCCCAGGAACCGGCATAACCTTTGACTCGCGGATAACCGAGCGCCTTGGCCACCAGGTAGGTGAAGCCAGAGCGGTGGTGAGTCTGGCAGTGGGTGATGATTTCTTTGTCTTTGGTCAGCCCGAGGTCTTCGAGGATTTGCGGCATGTCGCGACGGATGCGCAGGTTGCGCGCCTTGTCCATGCCGGCGGTCCATTCGAAGTTCACCGCGCCGGGGATGTGGCCCCCTTTGGCGGCGAGGACCTTTTCACCGGAATATTCCAGCGGGCCGCGTGCGTCCCAGATACCCAGGTCGGCCGCGCCGAGGCGGCTTTGCAGGTATTCGCGGGTGGCCGTGGGGCCGTCGTGCAAGGTCAGGCTGACCGGGCCGCCGACAGGCGCCGGCACCTCGGTGGAGAGTGGGTGCTGGCCTTCCAGCCACGCCAGCAGGCCGCCGTCCAGGTAGTGGTATTTCTGGTGGCCGATCACGTCGAGCAGCCAGATAAAACGCCCGGCCCAGCCGCCGCCTTCGTCGTCGTAGACCACATAGGTGGCATCCGGGGTGTGCCCCAGTTCGCCGAACAGTTTTTCCAGCTCGGCCTTGTTCGGCAACAAACCTGGCGCGGGCGGTTGGCCCAGTTGGGTGCGTTTGGGGTCAACGAAATGCGCGCCGGGGATATGCCCTTCGGCGTAGCGGGCGGCACTGGTGAGGTCCACCACAATCAGGTGTTCGGCATCCAGTTGAGCGAGCAGGTCGCTGGATTCGATCACCAGCGGCAAGCCAGAGAAGTCAGGCATGTGAGGTCTCCTGGGCACAAATGTTGGCGATAAAAGACGGCGATTGTAGCGCAAGCATCAGGCGCTGCGGTTGGTAAAGCTGTGCAGCGCTTTCTCGATGCATTGAGCGGTTTTGCCGAACGCCTGCACGGTGGTTTCCGAGAAGGGACCGCCGCCCTGGTCGGCGACCATCAGCATCACCACGCGACCGTTACAGCTCAGGGAGCGTAACAGCAGGTGTTCGCCGGTAAACAAACGACGCAGGACCGGCGGTAACAACGCGGAAAATTGCGCGTGGTTGTCCGGCGTGAGGCGCACCTGGGCGGACTTTTCCAGCAAGCGCTGCAGCAGCGTGCTGTTGACCACATCCAGGCTCAGGTTCGCGGCGTCCCTGGGCAAACCGTCGGCTTGATGCACGCGCAAGGTGCTCAGGGCGCGGTCGGCCATAAACAGCAGTACCCGTTGCATACCGCTGGCGACCAGGGCTTCTTTGGCGCACGTGGTCAGGTGCATGGCGTTGGCAAAGCGGCTCGGCTCGACCAGCAATTCGGTGCAGCGCTTGCGCCACACGGCCAAGGCTTCAGCGGTGGGAGGCGCTGCAGGCAACAAGCCGCGATGGATTTTCTGCACATGCCACGGCCAGATCAGTGACAACGCCGGGTGCCAAAGATCGGGCATCAGGGTGGTGCGGGCGCTGGTCACCGCTTGCTGGTGAACCTGCTGCTGCACCTCACTCAACGGCTCCTGCAAGTACAGCGCGGTGAGGTATTGCCAGCGCTCGGTGTGCGGGCAGGTCCACGATTCCTGGGCGGACATCGCCAGGCCGTTGGCCAGTAGCACGGTGTTGGCCGGCTGGTTGAGCCAGCGCCGCAGGTTGGGGTCGGCATCCAGTAATTGCTGGTGGCGCAGCGCGTCATCTTCACGGGCGATGTGCAGCGCCTTGACCAGCAAGCGCTGCTCGCTCAGCAGCAGGTTATAGCCCTGGGATACCCAGATCGGCAGGTGCCAGGCTTCGGTCAAGCCGAGGCACAAGTCCAGCAGGCGTACACCAAACAGTTCTTTCTCGACCTGGCGTGCCGACTGGCCTTTATGAATAACGCGCAGTTCCCATTCTTCCAGGAGCTTGGGGTACGCGACAGCCATCGGCCACAGCGGCGACAAAAACAGCAAGCTGCCCCAGTGAATGTCTTGCCACAACCGCGCGAGGCGGCTGGCGAACAAGCCGTTGGCCTGCTGGGAAGCGTGCTGGCTCACCAGCAGCAGTTGCCGAAGGGCTACGGGGATGTCTTTTTCCGGCAAAGAGGGCAGGCGCGCCAACAGTTCCTCGGCGCGTTTCAGGCCCAGGCGGTTAAGCGCGACTTCAAGGTTTTCCGCCGGCCCCGACAGGCTGCCGTGGGCCTGGCTATTGGCCTCGCGCATTACGCTGAGCACCAGCGCCGGGCTGTGTTGCATCAGCTCGGCAATATCTCGCAACGAGCTGCGGCTATCGCGAATGGCTTTGCACACGCGCTCGTGGCTGGCCTGGGGAACGGGCAGCAGCACCTCGTCCAGGCGCTTGATCCAAGCAACGAGTGTGGTGGGTTTTGTACTTGGGACTGTCGTTTCATTAGCCATGATTGGGGCGCGATCATCACTTGCGTTCTACACGCCCGGAACGGGCCGAATTGGCTTTTCGCCTTAACGGGCTATAGTCTGGCGCAGTTTTGCCGATAAGTAGAACAAGAGTTTTCGGCTGCACCCAATATGTCCATGAACCCGACGGCACAAGTACCAATCCCCTATGGCTAAAATTATCGGCATCATCGTCGTCTTCGCAAGCGTACTCGGTGGGTACGTTCTGTCCCACGGTAAAATTGCTGCGCTGATCCAGCCCTTCGAAGTGATGATTATCGGCGGTGCGGCCTTGGGTGCATTCTTGCAGGCCAACCCCGGCTACATGACCATGCACGTGATCAAGAAGTCGCTGGGCATGTTCAGCTCGCGTTTCTCCCACACCTTCTATTTGGAAGTGCTGGGGCTGGTCTACGAGATCCTCAACAAGAGCCGCCGTGAAGGCATGATGGCCATCGAAGGCGACATTGAAGACGCCGCCGCCAGCCCGATTTTCGCCAAGTACCCGGCCGTGCTCAAAGACGAGCGCATGACCGCCTACATCTGTGATTACCTGCGCATCATGTCCTCCGGCAACATGGCCCCCCATGAGCTGGAGGGCCTGTTCGACATGGAGCTGTTCAGCCTCAAGGAAGAGCTGGAACACCCGTCTCACGCGGTGACCGGCGTTGCCGACGCCATGCCTGGTTTTGGTATCGTCGCAGCGGTACTCGGTATTGTGGTGACCATGGCATCTCTGGGCGAAGGCGACCAGAAGGCGATTGGCATGCACGTGGGTGCAGCCCTCGTCGGTACCTTCTTCGGTATTCTCGCGGCCTATGGTTTCTTCGGCCCGCTCGCTACCTGCCTGGCCCACGATGCCAAGGAAGAGGTCAACCTCTACGAAGCGATCAAAGCGTGCCTGGTGGCTTCGGCGTCCGGTATGCCGCCATCGCTGGCAGTGGAGTTCGGGCGCAAGGTGCTGTACCCGAAACATCGCCCAAGTTTCTCCGAGCTGGAACAAGCGGTTCGCGGTCGCTAAACCATGGAAAACAACCAGCCGATAATCATCAAGCGCGTCAAGCGCTTCGCTGCGGGGCACCACGGTGGTGCCTGGAAAATCGCCTTCGCCGACTTCGCGACGGCGATGATGGCGTTCTTTCTGGTGCTGTGGCTGATGTCTACCGCCACGCCGGAACAAAAAATCGCCATCGCCGGTTACTTCAAAGACCCGATAGGCTTTTCGGAAAGTGGTACACCCTTTGTGATTGACCTGGGCGGCTCGCCGCAGCTGGCACCCGAGCGCACCATCAACCCCGAGGTCAAGACCGAATCGCCGCAGGAAAACATCCCGATCGAGCGCGACACTGTTGAGAGCATGGCCGAGCAGGTCGAGAAAGAGCGCCTCGAGTTGTTGCTGCAGGAACTGCAGACCAAGGTTGAAGAAAACCCGCAACTGCTGAAATTCAAGGATCAGATTTCTTTCGAAATCACCCCGGAAGGTTTGCGCATCCAGATCACCGACGCCGCCAACCGGCCGATGTTCGACTCCGGCAGTGCGCGTTTGAAGCCGTACTTTGAAGACATCCTGCTGGCCATGGCCGACACGATCAAGGCGGTGCCGAACAAGATCAGCATCAGTGGCCACACCGACGCCAAGCCGTATGCGGGGCAGGGCGACTTCGGCAACTGGGAACTGTCGGCCAACCGTGCCAACGCTGCGCGGCGTGCGCTGGTGGCGGGCAGCTATCCGGACCCGCAAGTGGCGCGCGTGGTGGGTTTTGCGTCCTCGCAGCTATTCGATCCGAAGGACCCGTTCAACCCGATCAACCGTCGGATCGATATCGTGGTGCTGACCAAAAAAGCCCAGCGTGCGATCGAAGGCGATCAAGGCGCGGCCCCATCGGCACCGAACCAAGGTGCTGGGGCGCCAGGCGAAGTGCCGGCTGATCCGAACGCCATTCCACCCGGGCAGGAGCCGTTGCCGGCGCATGAGCTGCGGCAGAAACTGAACCTGTTTGATGATGGCGGGGTGAAAGATCCCACGGCGCCTGCACCGGCGCCCGGGTCGTAACCCTCATGCAAAAAGGCCGCGATGATCGCGGCCTTTTTGTCTCTGCAGTTTAGTAACTGCTCTCAGGCAAACTCGCAATAATCGAACGGTAGCTGTTCATGCGCTGCTGCTGCACGCGGCCATCTTCCAGGGCCTTGAGCAGTGCACAACCCGGCTCGCGGTCGTGTTTGCAATCGCGGAAGCGGCAGGTGCCGATCAGGTCGTTGAACTCGATGAAGCCCGCTTCCACATCGCTGCGGCTGACGTGGCCGAGGCCGAATTCACGAATCCCTGGGGAGTCGATCAGTTCACCGCCGCCGGGGAAGTGGAACAGCCGTGCAGTGGTGGTGGTGTGAGTGCCCTGGCCGGACAGCTCCGACAGCGGGCCGACACGGGTGTCGACTTCCGGCAGCAGGCTGTTGACCAGCGACGACTTGCCCACGCCAGACTGGCCGACAAACACGCTGATGCGTCCGTCCAACTGCTGTTGCAGCTGTTCCATGCCGTTGCCGTGATGTGCCGAGACCTCCAGCACCGGGTAACCCAGGGTGCGATAGACCGCCAGCAACGCATTGAGCGCCGGGGCGTTCTGCTCGTCGATCAGGTCGAATTTGTTCAGCAGCAACAACGGGCGAATGCCCGCATGCTCGGCGGCGACCAAATAGCGGTCGATCAGGTTGGCATGCGGCTCGGGCAGCGGCGCGAACACGATCACGATCATGTCGACGTTGGCCGCCACCGGCTTGAGCTGGCCGCGGCTGTCAGGCCGGCGCAGTTCGGTGGTACGCGGCAATTGGGCGACGATAACGCCGATGCCCTGGTTGCCGGCGCGCCAGACCACTTTGTCGCCGGTCACCAGCGCAGGCAGGTTGGCGCGCAGGTGGCAACGGGATACCTGGCCGGCGAGTTCGCCTTCGAGCGCCTCGACTTCGACCTGCACACCAAAGTGCGCGATCACCAGGCCCGTTTGTTCGGGGCCCAGGTCGCCGCCCTCGAGCGCTTCCACGGCGGAGGATTCACGTTTGGCGGCGCGAGCAGCGCGCTCACCTTGAATCTTTTCGATGCGCCAGTTTTGGCGACGATTGAGCTGGCGTTTGGCCATTGGTGTTCCGTGTCGATAATGCAAAGGTTGGGTGAAACGGTCGCGAGTCTAGCACGGCCCCGCCTGCTAAACTGCGCAGCTACGCTAAGGTGCCAAGAGAATCAAGCCATGCAAAACCCACAGAACCTGATTTGGATCGATCTGGAAATGACCGGTCTGAACCCCGACACCGACGTCATCATCGAGATGGCGACCATTGTCACCGACAGCAACCTCAACACCTTGGCCGAAGGTCCGGTGATCGCCATCCATCACAGCGATGCCGTCCTCGCCACCATGGATGAGTGGAACACCCGCACCCACGGCAACTCCGGCCTCACCCAGCGCGTACGCGACAGCCGTATCAGCATGGCTGAAGCGGAAGCCGAAACCATCGCGTTCCTGGAAAAATGGGTGCCCAAGGGCAAGTCGCCGATCTGCGGCAACAGCATCTGCCAGGACCGCCGCTTCCTTTATACGCACATGAAGGGGCTGGAAAGCTACTTCCACTACCGCAACCTGGATGTGTCCACCTTGAAAGAGCTGGCGGCACGCTGGGCGCCGGAAGTGAAGGACAGCTTCCATAAAGGCAGCACTCACTTGGCACTGGACGATATCCGCGAATCGATCGCCGAGCTGCAGCATTACCGCAAGCATTTCATCAAGGCTTGAATCTGTGGCGCCTGGCCCGGCGTCTTCGCGAGCAAGCCCGCTCCCACCTTCGACCGCATTCCAATGGACGGACGCGGTTAAAGGTGGGAGCGGGCTTGCTCGCGAAGGGCGTGCCTCGGTCTTTCGCCAAGCGCCCTCTTTTGGTGCCATCAGCAAATGATTAGACTGCCGGCCTCTTTGCAAGGATCGCCATCATGTTGTTGATGCTCTACCTCATCGCCATCACCGCCGAAGCCATGACCGGCGCCCTGTCCGCGGGTCGGCGCGGCATGGACTGGTTTGGTGTGGTGCTGATCGCCTGCGTCACGGCGCTGGGCGGCGGTTCGGTGCGTGATGTGCTGTTGGGGCATTACCCGCTGACCTGGGTCAAACACCCGGAATACCTGGTGCTGACCTCGATCGCCGCGCTGGTGACGATCTTTATTGCGCCGCTGATGCGTCACCTGCGTTCGCTGTTCCTGGCACTCGATGCGGTGGGGTTGGTGGCCTTCACCCTGATTGGCTGCATGACTGCACTGGAAATGGGCCACGGCATGCTGGTGGCTTCGGTCAGCGGCGTTATTACCGGGGTGTTCGGCGGTATCCTGCGGGATATCTTCTGCAACGACATCCCGCTGATCTTCCGTCGTGAGCTGTATGCCAGCGTGTCGTTCCTTGCCGCCTGGTTCTACATGCTGTGCCTGTACCTGGAACTGCCCAGCGAGCAGGCGATTTTGCTCACCTTGTTCAGCGGCTTTCTATTGCGCCTGCTGGCGATCCGTTTTCACTGGGAAATGCCCAAATTCGTCTACAACGACGACGTACACTAGCGTGTAGCGTGCTGGTTCAGCGCCCACTCCACGTGCTCGCGCACCAGGTCCGAGGGGTAGTCGCGCCGCGCCTTCAAGGCTTCGAGCACGGGAATGCTCGACGGCGCATTGCCCAGGCCCACTGCCAGGTTGCGCAGCCAGCGCTCATAACCGGCGCGGCGTAGGGGCGAGCCTTCAGTGCTGGTGAGGAATTTATCCTCGTCCCACATAAACAGTTCGGCCAGTTCTGCGTTATCCAGGTTATGCCGGGGCTTGAAATCGCCCTCATCGGTAGCGCGGGCGAAACGATTCCACGGGCAAACGATCTGACAGTCATCGCAGCCGAACACGCGATTGCCGATCAGTGGGCGCAGGTCTTCCGGGATTGCGCTCTTGAGCTCGATGGTCAGGTAGGAAATGCAGCGTCGTGCGTCCAGTACGTAGGGGCCGACGAAGGCATTAGTGGGGCAGATGTCCAGGCAGGCCGTGCAGCGGCCGCAGTGCTCGCTGGTGTGAGGGGCGTCAACCGGCAGGGGCAAATCGACAAACAGTTCGCTCAAAAAGAAATAACTGCCGGCCTTGCGATTGAGTACCAGGGTGTTTTTGCCGATCCAACCCAGGCCTGCCTGTTCGGCAATGGCTTTTTCCAGCACGGGCGCGCTGTCGACAAACGCGCGAAAGCCGAACGGGCCGATCTGTGCCTGAATGCGGTCGGCCAGTTGCTGCACGCGTTTGCGGATCAGCTTGTGGTAATCGCGGCCGAGGGCGTAACGGGATATGTAGGCTTTCTCTGGCTTTGCCAGCAGTTGCGCCATTTGGGTGTCGCCTGGCAGATAATCCATGCGCAGCGACACCACGCGCAGAGTGCCCGGCACCAGTTGATCGGGATGGGAGCGTTTGCTGCCATGGGCGCCCATGTATTCCATCTCGCCGTGGTAACCCGCGTCGAGCCAGCGTTGCAGGTGCTGTTCATGCTCGGCCAGGTCCAGGCCGCTGATGCCGACTTGTTGAAAGCCCAGTTCGCGGCCCCAGTCTTTGATCGATTGGGCGAGGGCGGGCAGATCGGTGGTGATGGCAGGCATGAGACAAGGGAAACCGCAGGTTAGATAGGTATAATTCTGCCAGACATCGGAGCTTGAAGACGCATGCCGCAGACAAAACACGCAATAACCGACGTACAGCCGCTGTTGCACGGCCATTTGCCGCAACTCGCTGCGCGCGCCCCGGACGCCCATAAAGGCCAATTCGGCCACCTGCTGGTCATCGGCGGCGACCGAGGCTTTGGCGGTGCGGCACTGTTGAGTGCCGAAAGCGCCCTGCGCAGTGGCGCGGGCATGGTGTCCCTGGCGACCCGGCCTGAACACGTGCCGGCGGCACTGGCGCGCTTGCCGGAAGTCATGACCGTCGGCGTGAGTTCGGCCAACCAGTTGATGGGGTTGCTGGAAAAAATCTCAGTCATTGTCATCGGCCCCGGTCTGGGCGCGGCGTCCTGGGGTAAAAGCCTGTTGTCCGTCGCCGCTAATGCCCAGCAGCCGCAAGTCTGGGATGCCGATGCGTTGAATCAGTTGGCCGCGGGCGGCGTAAGCCTTCCAGCCAACAGCGTGATTACCCCACACCCTGGCGAGGCGGCGCGGTTGATGGGCATCACGACAGTCGAGGTTCAGGCTGATCGCCTTAAGGTGGCGCGCGCGTTGAGCCAGAAATTCAATGCAGTGGCTATTCTCAAGGGTGATGGCAGTTTGATTGCTAGCCCGGACGGCCGTGTTTCACGCTGTGATCAAGGCCACCCGGCGATGGCCACCGCCGGTTTGGGTGACGTCCTGAGTGGTGTGGTGGGCGCCTTACTTGCCCAGGGCATGCCGGCTTATGAAGCCAGCTGCCTGGCCGTGTGGTTGCACGCCACAGCGGGGGATCGCCAGGGCACCTATGGTCGCGGCTTGGCTGCCAGTGACCTGATACCTGCCATTCGTCAATTGCTGGAGGAGCAGTCGCCGTGTCTGAAGTAACCCTTTTCCTGGCAGATGAAGATGCCATGGTCGCGTTCGGGAATCGCATTGCCCACGTGACGGCCGGTGCCGGGTTGATCTTCCTGGAGGGCGACTTGGGGGCCGGAAAAACCACACTGTCTCGTGGGATTATTCGTGGGTTGGGACACGCCGGGGCAGTAAAAAGCCCTACGTTCACTTTGGTCGAACCCTATGAGATCGGTGATGTTCGCGCCTTCCACTTCGACCTCTATCGCCTGGTAGATCCTGAAGAACTGGAGTACATGGGCATCCGTGATTATTTTGACGAAGATGCGTTGTGCCTGATCGAGTGGCCAGATAAAGGCACAGGCTTTTTGCCAAAGCCGGACCTGACCATTACCATTACGCCGCATGACCACGGACGTCAGCTGAAGTTGTTGCCCCAGAGTGCGCGCGGTGAGTTGTGGTGCGCTGCTCTGGCATTGGAATTCAAATAAAATTGGTGGGGTTTGGTATGCGCTTTCGCGCGATGGTTGCTGTCGTAGGGGTGTTGCTTGCGGCAATGACTTTCAATGCTCTGGCTGCTTCACAGGTGAAAAGTGTGCGCCTGTGGCGAGCGCCGGATAACACGCGACTGGTGTTTGACCTGTCTGGCCCGGTCCAGCACAGCGTCTTTACCCTGACGGCGCCCGATCGCCTGGTGATCGACATCAATGGTGCGACCCTGGCCGCGCCGCTGAAAGTCTCCACTGCCAACACGCCGATTACGTCGATGCGCTCGGCTCAGCGTACGCCGACCGATCTGCGAGTGGTCATCGACCTGAAAAAGGCCGTGACCCCGAAAAGTTTTGTGCTGGCGCCAAACGCCCAATACGGTAACCGGCTGGTGGTCGACCTGTTCGACAACGCCGCCGATGCCGCGCCGCCGCCGGCACCAACGCCAAGTGTTGCGACCGTGCCGGCAGTGCCCGTCAACCCGTCGCAACCACAGGTCAAGCTGCCACCGCCGCCGCCTGCGCCTGCGGGCAAGCGCGACATTATCGTGGTGATCGACGCCGGCCACGGCGGTGAAGACCCGGGTGCTTCCGGCTCGCGCGGGCAGCACGAAAAAGACGTGGTACTGGCCATCGCTCGTGAATTGCAGCGTCAGGTCAATGGCATGAAAGGCTATCGCGCCGAGTTGACCCGTACCGGCGACTACTTCATTCCGTTGCGCGGCCGTACTGAAATCGCCCGCAAGAAGGGCGCAGACCTGTTTGTGTCGATCCATGCCGACGCCGCACCTTCGGCCGCCGCCTTTGGCGCCTCGGTGTTTGCCCTGTCGGACCGCGGCGCTACGTCCGAAACCGCACGGTGGCTGGCCGACAGTGAAAACCGTTCCGACTTGATCGGCGGTGCCGGTAACGTGTCCCTCGATGACAAGGATAAAATGCTCGCCGGCGTGCTGCTCGACCTGTCGATGACCGCTTCGCTGACGTCCAGCTTGAACGTCGGCCAAAAGGTGCTGAGCAATATTGGTCGCGTGACCTCGCTGCACAAACAGCGCGTGGAGCAGGCCGGGTTCATGGTGTTGAAGTCGCCGGACATTCCATCGATCCTGGTGGAAACCGGGTTTATCTCCAACGCCAACGAAGCCTCGAAGTTGGCCAGTTCGGGCCACCAACAGGCCCTGGCTCGCTCGATCAGCGCGGGTATTCGTCAGTTCTTCCAGCAGAACCCGCCACCTGGCACCTACATCGCCTGGCTGCGTGACTCCGGGAAAATCGCCCAGGGCCCGCGCGACCATCGCGTGCAGCCGGGTGACACCCTGGCCATGCTCGCCGTGCGTTTCCAGGTTTCGGCCGCGACCTTGCGCAGCGCCAATAACCTGAAAACCGATGAGCTGAAAGTCGGTCAGGTATTGACCATTCCTGGCACTGAATTGGCGGCGCAGTAATGAGCGAATCAGTGTTGACCAGCGGTTCACGTATTGAGCTGCTCAGCCCGCGCCTTGCCAACCAGATTGCCGCGGGCGAGGTGGTTGAGCGCCCGGCGTCGGTGATCAAGGAGTTGCTGGAAAACAGTATCGACTCGGGTGCCCGGCGCATTGATGTCGACGTGGAGCAGGGCGGCGTCAAGCTGCTGCGGGTGCGCGACGACGGCAGTGGCATCTCTTCGGATGACCTGCCGCTGGCCTTGGCCCGTCACGCCACCAGCAAGATTCGCGACCTGGAAGACCTTGAGCGAGTGATGAGCCTGGGCTTTCGCGGTGAGGCATTGGCGTCCATCAGCTCCGTGGCGCGCCTGACCCTGACTTCCCGTACGCGCAACGCCGAGCAGGCGTGGCAGGTGGAAACCGAAGGCCGCGACATGGCGCCTCGGGTCCAGCCGGCGGCGCACCCGGTGGGGACGTCGGTGGAGGTGCGCGACCTGTTCTTCAACACCCCGGCGCGACGCAAATTCCTCAAGGCTGAAAAAACCGAATTCGATCACCTGCAAGAAGTCATCAAGCGTCTGGCACTGGCGCGCTTCGACGTTGCGTTCCATTTGCGCCACAACGGCAAGACCATCCTCAGTCTGCACGAAGCCAATGACGACGCTGCGCGCGCTCGGCGAGTGGCTGCGGTGTGCGGCGCGGGTTTCCTGGAACAGGCGCTACCGATTGAAATCGAACGCAACGGCTTGCGGCTGTGGGGTTGGGTTGGCTTGCCGACCTTCTCCCGTAGCCAGGCGGACTTGCAGTATTTCTTTGTGAATGGCCGTGCGGTACGCGACAAGCTGGTGGCCCACGCGGTGCGCCAGGCGTATCGCGACGTGTTGTTCAATGGTCGCCATCCGACGTTTGTACTGTTCTTTGAGGTCGACCCCTCGGTGGTCGACGTCAACGTGCACCCGACCAAACACGAAGTGCGCTTCCGCGACGGGCGCATGGTGCATGACTTCCTGTACGGCACCTTGCACCGCGCCCTGGGCGATGTGCGCCCGGATGACCAGCTGTCGGCGCCGATCGTGACGGCGGTGGTGCGACCTAGCGGGCCGGAAGCCGGTGAATTCGGGCCTCAGGGTGAAATGAGCCTGGCGGCCAACTTGCTGCAATCGACGCCGCCGGCGCCAGCTTTTACAGCGCCGGGCGCCGGGTCGGGCGCCGGTTATCAGTATCAATACACGCCGCGTCCGCAGTCGACGGTGCCGGTAGCCGAGGCCCAGGCGGCCTATCGCGAGTTCTTTGCGCCGCTGCCGGGCGCTGAGCCGGGCGCTGTCGCGTTGCCGGAGGGCGGTGGTGATATTCCGCCGCTGGGCTATGCGCTGGCCCAGCTCAAGGGCATCTACATCTTGGCGGAAAACGCCCACGGCCTGGTGCTGGTGGACATGCACGCCGCCCATGAGCGAATCATGTACGAGCGCCTGAAGATCGCCATGGCCAGTGAGGGCCTCAGCGGCCAGCCCTTGTTGGTGCCAGAATCCCTGGCAGTCAGCCAGCGCGAGGCCGACTGCGCCGAAGAGCACCACAGCGTGTTTCAGAAACTGGGCTTCGAATTGCAGCGCCTCGGCCCGGAAACGTTGGCGATCCGCCAGATTCCCGCGCTGCTCAAGCAGGCTGAGGCCAACCGTCTGGTCGCCGATGTGCTGGCTGACCTGATGGAATATGGCACCAGCGACCGCATCCAGGCACATATCAACGAACTGCTCGGTACCATGGCCTGTCATGGTGCGATCCGCGCCAACCGCCGCCTGGCCCTGCCGGAAATGAACGGTCTGCTGCGCGACATGGAAAACACCGAGCGCAGCGGCCAATGCAACCATGGCCGACCGACCTGGACCCAGATGGGCCTGGACGATCTGGACAAACTGTTCTTGCGCGGCCGTTGATGAGCGCCTTGCCCCCTGCCATCTTCCTGATGGGCCCTACGGCCGCCGGCAAGACCGACCTGGCTATCGAGCTGACCAAGGTGCTGCCGTGCGAGCTGATCAGTGTCGACTCTGCACTGGTTTACCGGGACATGGACATTGGCACTGCCAAACCGTCCAAAGCGCTGTTGGCCGAGCATCCGCACAGGCTGATCGATATCATCGACCCGTCTGAGAGCTATTCCGCAGCGGATTTCCGTACCGATGCCCTGGCCGCCATGGCTGAAATCACTGCGCGGGGCAATATTCCGCTGCTGGTGGGCGGTACGATGCTCTATTACAAGGCTTTGCAGGAAGGCCTGGCGGATATGCCGCCCGCCGACGCACAGGTGCGTGCCGAGCTCGAGGAAGCCGCTGCACGCCTTGGCTGGCAGGCCCTGCACGACCAATTGGCAGCGGTTGATCCGGTGTCCGCCGCGCGCATTCATCCCAACGACCCCCAGCGCCTCACCCGGGCCCTGGAAGTCTGGCGTGTGAGCGGTCAGACCATGACTGAACATAGGCTGAAACAAACTGCGCAAAGTGCTGAAGCAGGCGCATCTGGACAGTCACAATTGCCCTATACTGTGGCGAATCTGGCCATTGCTCCGGCAAATCGCCAGGTGCTGCATGAACGAATTGCACAAAGATTCACAATTATGTTGGAACAGGGGTTTGTGGACGAGGTCGTAGCACTGCGTTCAAGAGGCGATCTGCATGCTGGGTTGCCTTCGATACGTGCTGTTGGCTATCGCCAAGTCTGGGATCATCTGGACGGCAAGCTGACGTCAGCCGAAATGCAGGAGCGCGGCATCATTGCCACGCGCCAATTGGCGAAGCGCCAGTTCACCTGGCTGCGCAGCTGGAGCGATTTGCACTGGTTGGACAGCCTGGACAGCGACAATCTGTCACGCGCCTTGAAATACTTGGGAACGGTCTCCATATTGAGCTGAGTCCTTGCAATTGCCGTCTATCCTTGGGGGTGTGACGGCCATAAGCTATCTATTTTCCGAATTTTATTATTGATCCTTAAAGGAGTGCGGCACATGTCAAAAGGGCATTCGCTACAAGACCCTTACTTGAATACTTTACGTAAAGAGAAAGTTGGGGTTTCCATCTATCTGGTCAACGGTATCAAGTTGCAAGGCACGATCGAGTCGTTCGACCAGTTCGTGATCCTGCTGAAAAACACCGTCAGCCAGATGGTTTACAAGCACGCTATCTCGACAGTCGTTCCAGTCCGTCCTATCCGTCTGCCTAGCGCAGCGGGTGACGAACAGGGTGACGCTGAGCCAGGTAACGCCTGATAGGAGTCTCCTTTGTTCTTTGAGCGCCACGGTGGTGGTGAGCGAGTAATCCTCGTTCACTTGGATGGACAGGACCCTGAGGCGCGCGAAGATCCGCAGGAGTTTCAGGAGTTGGCAAATTCGGCCGGCGCCGAGACCGTTGCGTTTTTTAACGTACCGCGTCATCGGCCAACCGCCAAATACCTGATCGGCAGCGGCAAGGTCGAGGAACTACGCGATCTGGTCCATGCTGAAGAAGCCGATCTGGTGATCTTCAATCACACCCTCACGCCCAGTCAGGAACGTAACCTCGAACGTGTTTTCGAGTGTCGCGTGATCGACCGCACCGGTCTGATTCTCGATATTTTCGCCCAGCGCGCCCGTACCCATGAAGGCAAGCTCCAGGTAGAACTGGCCCAGCTTGACCACATGAGCACCCGCCTGGTTCGTGGCTGGACTCACCTTGAGCGTCAAGGTGGCGGTATCGGCATGCGTGGCCCGGGTGAAACCCAGTTGGAAACCGACCGCCGTCTGCTGCGGGTGCGCCTGCGCCAGATCAAGGGGCGCCTCGAAAAGGTCCGTAGCCAGCGCGAGCAGTCGCGACGCGGCCGGATGCGTGCGGATATCCCTACCGTTTCCCTGGTGGGCTATACCAACGCCGGCAAATCCACACTGTTCAATAACGTGACGAAATCGGACGTGTACGCGGCCGACCAACTCTTCGCCACGCTTGATCCGACCTTGCGCCGTCTGGAACTGGACGACCTGGGGCCGATTGTCCTGGCCGACACCGTGGGTTTCATTCGTCACTTGCCCCACAAGCTGGTTGAGGCGTTTCGGTCTACGCTCGAAGAGTCGAGCAACTCCGATCTGCTGCTGCACGTGATCGATGCGGCCGAACCGGATCGCATGTTGCAGATTGAGCAGGTGATGGTGGTGCTGGGCGAGATTGGTGCACAGGACTTGCCGATCCTCGAGGTCTATAACAAACTCGATTTGCTTGAAGGCGTTGAGCCACAAATCCAGCGCGATGAGAACGGCAAGCCCCAGCGGGTATGGTTGTCGGCGCGCGATGGCAGTGGCCTGGAGTTGCTCGAACAGGCCATTGCCGAGTTGCTGGGCAGCGATTTGTTTGTCGGCACCTTGCGCTTGCCTCAGCGTTTTGCTCGACTGCGTGCACAGTTTTTTGAGTTGGGCGCGGTACAGAAAGAAGAATACGACGAAGAAGGTGTCAGCTTGCTGGCCGTTCGATTGCCGCGTTCGGAGCTGAATCGGCTGGTCAGTCGTGAAGGTGTGGTACCGGCCGAGTTCATCGAACAACACACTTTGCAATAAAAGCCTCCTAAAGCGGTTGTGCCGCAGTAGCAGGCATTCTGTAGCATTGGTCGGCGCGCCGTGGGTGCGTCTTTGCTTTATCAGATGGAGAGCGCTATGGCTTGGAATGAGCCGGGTGGCAACTCGAATAATCAGGATCCTTGGGGTGGTAAGCGCCGCAATAATGGCGACCGCAAGGGGCCACCAGATCTCGACGAGGCCTTCCGAAAGCTGCAGGAAAGCCTGAATGGGTTGTTCGGTGGTGGAAAAAAACGCGGTGGTGACGAAGGCGGTCGTACAAGCAAGGGCGGCGGCTATGGCCTGCTGGGCCTGGGTCTTGTCGTGCTGGCTGCCGTCTGGCTGTACAGCGCCGTGTACGTGGTGGACGAGCAGGAGCAAGCCGTGGTGCTGCGCTTCGGCAAGTACTACGAGACGGTCGGGCCAGGCCTGAACATCTATTTCCCGCCGATCGACAAGAAGTACATGGAGAACGTCACGCGTGAGCGTGCCTACACCAAGCAGGGCCAGATGCTGACCGAAGACGAGAACATCGTCGAAGTGCCGCTGACCGTGCAGTACAAGATCAGCAACCTGCAGGACTTCGTGCTGAACGTTGATCAGCCTGAAATCAGCCTGCAACACGCAACCGAAAGCGCCCTGCGCCACGTGGTGGGTTCCACCGCCATGGACCAGGTGCTGACCGAAGGTCGTGAGTTGATGGCCAGCGAAATCAAGGAGCGTCTGCAACGCTTCCTCGATACCTATCGCACCGGTATCACGGTCACCCAGGTGAACGTACAAAGCGCAGCTGCACCGCGCGAAGTACAGGAAGCCTTTGACGACGTGATCCGCGCCCGTGAAGACGAGCAGCGTTCGCGTAACCAGGCTGAAACCTATGCCAACGGCGTCGTGCCGGAAGCGCGTGGTCAGGCCCAGCGTATCCTTGAGGATGCAAACGGTTACCGCGATGAAGTGGTTTCGCGTGCCAAGGGTGAGGCGGATCGCTTTACCAAGCTGGTCGCCGAGTACCGCAAGGCGCCGGAAGTCACGCGTGAGCGTCTGTACCTGGACACCATGCAGGAAGTTTTCAGCAACACCAGCAAGGTTCTCGTGACCGGCAGCAAAGGTGGGCAGAACAACCTGCTGTACCTGCCGCTGGACAAGATGATCGAAGGTGGTCGTAGCAGCACCAGCGCGCCGTCCACCGGTTCGAACGCTGCTGCCAACGAAGCGAGCGCCCGTGCGGCCGCTGACTTGCTGCAACAGCAAACACGTACCAGGGAGAGTCGTTGATGAGCAATAAATCGCTGACCGCCCTGATTGTGGGCGTCGTCGTGGTCATCGCTGCCTGGAACTGCTTCTACATCGTGTCTCAGACCGAGCGCGCGGTGTTGCTGCAATTCGGTCGTGTGGTCCAGGCGGATGTCCAGCCGGGCCTGCATGTGAAAGTCCCCTACGTGAACCAGGTGCGCAAGTTTGATGGCCGCCTGATGACCCTGGATGCACCGACACAGCGCTTCCTGACCCTGGAGAAGAAAGCCGTGATGGTTGACGCCTACGCCAAGTGGCGCGTCAAGGATGCCGAGCGTTTCTACACGGCGACTTCCGGCCTCAAGCAGATCGCCGACGAGCGCTTGTCGCGCCGTCTGGAATCGGGCCTGCGTGACCAGTTTGGTAAACGCACCCTGCACGAGGTGGTATCCGGTGAACGTGATGCGCTGATGGCTGACATCACACGCTCGTTGAACGCTATGGCTGAGAAAGAGCTGGGCATCGAAGTGGTCGATGTTCGCGTCAAGGCGATCGACCTGCCGAAGGAAGTGAACCGCAGCGTGTTCGAGCGTATGAGCACCGAGCGTGAGCGTGAAGCCCGTGAGCATCGCGCCAAGGGTAACGAGTTGGCTGAAGGTATCCGTGCGGATGCCGACCGTCAGCGTCGTGTACTGCTGGCGGAAGCCTATCGCGAGTCTGAAGAGGCCCGTGGTGATGGTGACGCTCAAGCCGCGGCGATCTACGCCAAGGCGTACGGCCAGGATCAGGAGTTTTATGCGTTCTATCGCAGCCTGCGCGCCTACCGTGAAAGCTTCGCGAACAAAACCGACGTCATGGTGCTGGACCCAAGCAGCGACTTCTTCCGCTACCTGGAAAAGTCCAAGTAATCAGCCTGTGACTCTGTAGGAAGCACTCCGTCGGGCGGCTAAAACGCCTGGCGGGGTGATCCTTTCAGAAAACGGGTGTATGATGCGGCAGCCGGGAAATTCCCGGCTTTTTTGCGTCTGCATGTTTGATTGTTGCTGGTTGCGCAGACGCCACAGGTTTTTCGAGGAAAGTGCCCGACGAGGCCGTTTGCAGGCCGTTCGTCACGTCGTTCTTGCGCGTTGTTTATGCAGGCGCCGGGTATTTTCTGCTTCACTCAAGGCTCGGCCGAGGGCTGGCCGCCCGGATCATAGGGGAATGGCGTAATGGCAACGGTAGACCGCTGGCTGCTGCCAGATGGCATCGAAGAAGTACTGCCACCAGAAGCTGCGCGCATTGAAGTAGCGCGTCGCCAGGTGTTGGATCTGTTCCAGAGCTGGGGTTACGAGTTTGTCGTGACTCCCCATATCGAGTACCTGGAATCCCTGCTGACCGGCGCGGGCCAGGACCTGGATCTGCGCACCTTTAAGGTCATCGACCCGCAATCGGGTCGGCAAATGGGCTTCCGGGCTGACATCACGCCGCAAGTGGCGCGTATTGATGCACATACCCTGCGCCGCGAAGGCCCAAGCCGTCTGTGCTACGCCGGCAGCGTGCTGCACGCGCAGCCGCGAGCCTTGTCGTCTTCCCGTAGCCCGATTCAGCTGGGCGCCGAGTTGTACGGTGATGCCAGCCCGAGCAGCGACGTTGAAGTGATCAGCTTGATGTTGGCCATGCTGCAACTGGCAGATGTGCCGGATGTGCACATGGACCTGGGTCACGTCGGTATCTACCGTGGCCTGGCCCGTGCGGCCGGCTTGTCAGGTGAAGTTGAGCAGCAGTTGTTCGATGCCCTGCAACGCAAGGCTATCGATGAAGTGGTTGCCCTCACCGAGGGTGTGCCTGCTGACCTCGCCGGCATGCTGCGCGCGCTGGTTGATCTGTGTGGTGGCCGTGAAGTGCTGGTGGCTGCACGTGAGCGCCTGGCCAATGCGCCGGCGCCAGTGCTGGCGGCGCTGGATGACGTGCTGGCGATTGCCGAGCGCTTGTCGGCGCGGTTCCCGCAGTTGCCGCTGTATTTTGACCTGGGTGAGTTGCGCGGCTACCACTACCACACCGGTGTGGTGTTCGCAGTGTTTGTGCCGGGTGTTGGCCAGGCCATCGCCCAAGGCGGTCGTTATGACGATATCGGCGCCGACTTCGGTCGTGCGCGTCCGGCGACTGGCTTTTCCACCGATTTGAAAACCCTGGTGACCCTGGGGCGTGCTGAGGTCGAGCTGCCGTCTGGTGGCATCTGGATGCCCGACAGTACGGACGCAGCACTCTGGCAGCAGGTTTGCCAGTTGCGCAGTGAGGGTCAGCGTGTTGTCCAGGCTTTGCCTGGGCAGCCATTGGCCGCCGCCCGTGAAGCGGACTGCGACCGGCAATTGATTCTGCAGAACGGGCTTTGGCAAGTATCGCCACTGGCTTCTTGAGTTTTCCTGCCGGCCATCGCCGGCACCAAGTTTGCGCGAATGAGGACAAGTGTTATGGGTAAGAATGTCGTAGTCCTGGGCACCCAATGGGGTGATGAGGGCAAAGGCAAGATCGTTGATCTGCTGACCGAACATGCTGCCGCCGTAGTGCGCTACCAAGGTGGCCACAATGCTGGCCACACCCTGGTCATCGATGGCGAAAAAACCGTCTTGCACCTGATTCCGTCGGGCGTCCTGCGCGAAGGCGTGCAGTGCCTGATCGGTAACGGCGTGGTGGTTGCACCTGACGCCCTGCTGCGTGAAATCACCAAGCTGGAAGAGAAAGGCGTACCGGTGCGTGAGCGCCTGCGTATCAGCCCGTCCTGCCCGCTGATCCTGTCCTTCCACGTAGCGCTGGACCAGGCCCGTGAAAAGGCCCGTGGCGAGCTGAAGATCGGCACCACCGGTCGCGGCATCGGCCCTGCGTACGAGGACAAAGTGGCGCGTCGTGGCCTGCGTGTGGGCGACCTGCTGAACATGCCGCGTTTTGCAGACAAGCTGCGTGAACTGGTGGAATACCACAACTTCATGTTGGTTGGTTACTACAAAGAGCCGGCCATCGACTTCGAAACCACCCTGGCCGAGTGCAAGGAATACGCCGAGCTGCTCAAGCCGCTGATGCTGGACGTGACTGCCGAGCTGCACGACCTGCGACGCGCCGGCAAAGACATCATGTTCGAAGGCGCCCAAGGTTCGTTGCTGGACATCGACCACGGCACCTACCCGTACGTGACCAGCTCCAACACCACCGCCGGTGGCGTTGCTACTGGTTCGGGCGTTGGTCCTATGTTCCTGGACTACATCCTGGGCATCACCAAGGCTTACACCACTCGCGTAGGTTCGGGTCCGTTCCCGACTGAGCTGTTCGACGAAGTCGGTGCGCACCTGGCCAAGCAAGGTCACGAGTTTGGCGCGACCACTGGCCGTGCCCGTCGTTGTGGTTGGTTTGACGCCGTTATCCTGCGTCGCGCAATCGATGTGAACAGCATTTCGGGCATCTGCCTGACCAAGCTGGACGTGCTCGACGGTCTGGAAGCCATCAACATCTGCGTCGGCTACAAAGACGCAGAAGGCAAGGACGTTGCTCCGACCGACGCTGACAGCTACGTAGGCCTGCAGCCTGTGTACGAAGAAGTGCCGGGTTGGACCGAATCGACCGTGGGCGCCAAAACCCTGGAAGAGCTGCCAGCCAACGCGCGTGCTTACATCAAACGCGTTGAAGAACTGATCGGCGCGCCGATTGACATTATTTCGACGGGCCCGGACCGCAACGAGACCATCGTTCTGCGTCACCCGTTCGCTTAATAAGCTGTTGATGTAAAAAGTAAAGGGCTCCTTCGGGAGCCCTTTTTTATTGGCGCCAGGCAAACGGCACGACCCTTGCTATGGTTCTCTCTTTCGCGGTGCTATCAAATTAATGGCACCCGTGGTGGAGGGATTTCCAGTGTCTGCCGTTCTCTCATTGTTACAAAGCCGGCTCTTGCGGCCGGTGTTCGTTACCCTCGGTATCGCTCTTTTGGTGCAAGTGCTGGTGGCTGTCGCTCTGACGAGGAGCACGGTCACTGCATTGGAAGCTGATTTGGGCAATCGCTTGGGTGTCGACAGCCAGAAACTTTCCGGTGAACTGGCGCAAGCCGGCAAGGAAGTCACCTCGAGTCTGGACAGCCTGTCTTCCAGTACCCGCCAGCGTCTGACCGCAGGGCTTTCCACGCGACTGCAGGAAGAGCAGAAGCAATTACGTGCGACCCTGGAAAAAGACCTGCAAGACTCCGCCAATGATATGGCGCAACTGCTGGCCTCGGTGGCGCCGCGCGCCATGTGGGACAGCGACGTGCCGACCTTGTCGGAGTTTGCCCGGCGTGCCCAGCGCAATCCCAACGTACTGTTCGTGGTCTACGACGACGCGGCCGGTGAGCATCTGACCCGTTATCTCAACCGTGACAACCCGATCAACCAGGAACTGCTGGCGAAAGGGCAGGGCGACCGCGCCCTGGATAAGGTGCTGGACGCCGCCAAGGCTGATCCTGCCGTTTACTACGTAGAGGCCTCCATCAGCCCCAACGGCGTCGAGATCGGCAAAGTGCGCATGGGGGTTTCGACGGCGTCCGTAGAGGCCGATCTGCAGGCGCTCGATAAACGCTTTGCCGCGCTGATCGCCAGCGGCGATCAGTTGGTGGGTGACAGTCTCAAAGGGGCTGCGGCCGACAGTGCTTCAGCCATGGGCGCACGCCTGCAATCGGCGCAAGCTACCGCGACCCAGATGACTGCCAACACCACCAGCGCTGTACAGGAGGCCGCCGGCACCCTGCGCTGGCGTATCGGCATGGGGCTCGCACTGGTGGGGTTCGGCGTATTGCTGCTGATCGCTATCGTGTTGGGGCGCCGAGTGGTCAATCGCCTGAAGCTGCTGATTGCGGCCATGGATGACTTGGCGGCGGGCGAGGGCGACCTCACCAAGCGCGTGCAGATCAACAGCAAGGATGAAATCGGCGACATGGCTTCGGCGGTCAATCGCTTTGTGGATAAATTGCAGCCGATCGTACGTGAGGCCGGGGATGTGGCCCAGCGTACTGGCGTGGAAATCGGCGCCATGACCTTGCGCAATGCCGGTGCCGACAAAGCGGCCGGTTTGCAGCGCGATGAAGTGGCTGAGAGCTTGCGTGCGCTGTCGCAAATGGCAGACGAGGCCCAGGCCGAAAGCCACGCGATGCAAGCGGCGTTGCAGCAAGTGGTGGAAATCCGCCAGGCAACGGACGAAAACTCGCGCACTTCGGCGGAAGTCGGCAGCTTGATCGAAGCGTTGGCGGGGCAGGTGCAGGCGGGGTCTCAGGTTATTGAGCGCCTGGCGCAGCAAAGCGAACAAATTGAAGTGGTGCTGACGGTGATTCACGGCATTGCCGAGCAAACCAACTTGCTGGCGCTTAACGCCGCGATCGAAGCTGCGCGTGCCGGTGAGACCGGGCGTGGCTTCGCGGTCGTGGCTGACGAGGTGCGTGCCCTGGCCAGCAAAACCCAGAGCTCCACGGGTGATATCCAGGCGCATATCGTGGCGTTGCAGCAGGGCGCACGTGAGGCGGTGGAAACCATCGGCAAGGCGGGGCGTCAGGCGAGCGAAGGCTTGCTGGTGCTGCGCGACAGCGTGCGCCTGCAGCAGACGGTGCAGGCTTCGGTGGAACAGGTGCATGCGGCCATTGGCTTGGCGACGCGTGCGGCTGAGCATCAGGCCCAGGGCGCGCATGCGGTGCGGGGGCGGGTCGAAGTGATTCACGCCCAGGCCGAGCGCGCTGCGCAGGCGGTGGTGGAGACCACGGCCAGCGGCAAGGTGCTGGATGGGTTGGCGGCGCAGTTGAAGGCGAGCCTGGGGCAGTTCAGGGCTTGATGTCGCCTGGGAGAACCCTTTCGCGAGCAAGCCCGCTTCCACATTTGAAACGCATTCCAATGTGGGAGCGGGCTTGCTCGCGAAAGCTATTTCAGCGGCTCAGATACATCCGCGTCGTCAGCAGATACACCGGCAACCCCGACACCAGAATCAACAGCGCCGCATAGGGCGCGGCTGCCGCGAACTCCACATTCGAGGTATGCGCCCACACGGCGGTGGCCAGGGTGTTCAGCCCGGTCGGGCTGAGCAGTAAGGTCGCCGTCAATTCCTTCATCGCATCCAGAAACACCAGCGCAAACGCGGCACCCAACGCCGGGAAAATGATCGGCAAGGTCACCCGGCAAAACGCGCTGAACGACGACGCGCCCAGTGTGCGCGCAGCCTCTTCCAGCTGCGGCGCGGCCTTGTTCAAGGCGGTGCGAATCGGCGCCTGTGCCAGCGGCAGGAACAACAGCGCGTAAGCGATCAGCAACAACACCGACGTCTGGTACAGCGCCGGCACATAATGCAGTGCGAAATACACCAGCGTCAGCGCGATCACCAGGCCGGGCAGGGCATGCAGCAAATAAGGCAGGCGTTCGGCCCAGATCGCCAGCCGGCCTTTGTAGCGCACCACCAGCAGGCCCACCGGCACCGCCAGCATCAGGCAAAGCGCAGCGCCACCCAGTGACAGTGTCAGGGAGGACAGCAGCGCCTCGCCGATTTCCGCCACGGGAAACGCCGCTGACGAACCTACCGCCAACCAGTAGCCGAGCATCCCCAAAGGAATGCCGCTGCCAATGATCGCCAGCGCCAGGCAATAGAGTTGACCGAGCGGCGCCCATTTACCCAATTGAACCTGTTCAGCATGGCGCGCCGCGCCCTGGCCGATGCGCACATGCCGGCCCTTGCCGCGTACGCGCAGCTCCAGCCACAGCAGCGTCAGGCACATCACCAGCAACACCGCCGAGAGCATCGCGGCATTGGCATTGCTGAATTCCAGTTCGAATTGTTGATAGATGGCCGTGGTGAACGTCTGCAGGCCGATGATCGACAGCGCGCCGAACTCCACCAGCATATGCAGGGCGATCAGCAGCGCACCCGCAAGGAGTGAGGGCCACAGCAAAGGCAGGGTAATACGGAAAAACACCCCCCAACGATTCAGTCCCAGGGTGCGGGCCGACTCTTCAAGGGATGGGTCAAGATTGCGCAGGGTCGCCGCCACCGGCAGAAACACCAGCGGGTATTTGGACAGGGTCATTACCAGGATCGCCCCGCCCAGCCCTTCGAAGTTGGCGCTCAGCGACACCCAGGTAAAGCTGCTGACAAACGCCGGCACCGCAAACGGCAGGCACAGGATCACGCCCCAGATGCGCCGGCCCGGCAGGTTGCTGCGTTCCAGCAGCCAAGCCAGGGACAGGCCGATTACGCCGCAGGCCAGCGTCACGCCAATCATCAGCGCCAGGGTGTTGCGCAGCAGGCCGAATACATAGGGCCGCCACAGCAGATGCACCGCCTCTGCCCAGCCGGCCTGCCAGGCCTTGGTGCCGACATACAGCAGCGGCAACAGGCTCAGGCCCACCAGAAACAGCACGGGGAGCAACAGCCAGATCGAGGGGCGCTTGCGGCGCGGGCGCAAACCCCCGCGCAAGGCGGGGGCGGTTAGCGATGGGTTCATCAGTTCAAGCCAACCTCACGTTCCAGTTCCAGGGCTTCTTCAGCGTTACCCAGGTCGGCCGGGGTGACTTTCGGCGGTTGCAGCTCGCTGAAAGGCTTGAGGCCACGGTTGGATTCCATGCCCTTGCGCAGCGGGTATTCCGCCGAGGTATTGGTGATGACGCGCTGGCCTTCTTCGCTGGTCATGAACGCCAGTAGTTGCTGGGCTTCTTTGGGGTGTTTGCTGGATTTCAGTGCGGCAGCGGAAGACACGGTAATCAGGCCGCCGGCGTCACCATCGGTGAAGTAATGCAGTTGTGAATCCAGGTTGGTTTTTTCTTTCTTGAGGGCAAACCAGTAGTAGTTGTTCACCAGTACGGTGGCCACTTCGCCATTTTCCACGGCTTTAAGGGCGACCATGTTGTTGCTGTACACCTTGCCGAAGGCGCGCAGGCCGGTCAGCCATTCTTCAGCGGCTTCGCGACCGTGCAGTTTGATAATCGCCACGGCCTGTTCCTGGAACGCGCCGCTGGTAGGTACAAAGCCGACTTTGCCTTGCCACTCGGGGCCGGCGAAATCCAGTACCGATTTAGGCAGGTCTTTTTCAGCAATCAGTTTCGGGTTGAACGCGACGACGCGGGTGCGTGCGGTCACGCCCATCCAGTCAGCGTTTTTGCCGACATAGTCTTTGGGTAATACGTCGAGGGTGCTGGCGTCGATCTTCGCCAGCAGGCCTTGCTCGCCGAGTTTGTTCAGCGGCGGCGATTCTTCGGTGTAGATCACGTCAGCGGGGGAGCGGTTGCCTTCTTCGACGATCTGGCTGGCCAACTGGTTGCTGCTGCCTTTGCGCACATTGACGTGAATGCCGGTCTTGGCTTCGAAGGCCTTGGCGAGTTGATCGCCGACTTCTTTGTGTTGGCCGTTGTACAAGGTCAGTGACACTTTGTCGGCGGAGTAGGCAGTTGGCGAGAGCAGGGTCAGGCCAAGCAGGGTGAGGGTCAGGCCACGCAGAAGGGATGTCTTGAGACGGGTATTGCGTATGGTCATCCGAAGCTTTCCTCGTATAAGTGCAACAAATCATTGCCGATTTGTATGAGCAGGATAAACGATAAAACTTCTCAAGTGCGGATGAGGGGCAAATCACTGGGGAAGTTTTCAAACCCCGGAAACGAAAAAACCCGCTTTCGCGGGTTTGATCTGAATTTGGTGCCCAGGAGAAGACTCGAACTTCCACGACCTTGCGATCACCAGCACCTGAAGCTGGCGTGTCTACCAATTTCACCACCTGGGCATTATCAACAACGCTTGCGCCGTTGATGGAGCGAACTATACGGAGGGCTTTTTGATCTGTAAACCCCTGATATCAAAAATATAAATCTATATTCTCGTTAAAAATCAAAGGGCTGAAACGCAAAAACCCGCTTTCGCGGGTTTTTGGAGACTCAAGGCGTAACCTTGAGTTTGAAATTGGTGCCCAGGAGAAGACTCGAACTTCCACGACCTTGCGATCACCAGCACCTGAAGCTGGCGTGTCTACCAATTTCACCACCTGGGCAGCATCAACAACGTTGCCGTCGTCGATGGCGCGCACTATACGGAGCGGATTTTAAGCTGTAAAGCCCTGCTATGAAAAAAGCCTGGAAAATTTCGCCAATGGTCGTGCAAGGTGTGCGCCAGGGGCTACAAAGGGCTTTTAAAGGCTTGTTGACGTCTGAAATTTCCCGTTTCAATACGCGTATGCCAAACTAACCCGCATATAGACAAGGTGAAAACTCTCTAATGGCCGATTGGCAGTCCCTCGATCCCGAGGCCGCTCGTGAAGCGGAAAAATATGAAAACCCTATTCCTAGCCGCGAACTGATCCTGGCGCATCTCGCCGATCGTGGTTCGCCTGCTAGCCGCGAGCAGCTGGTTGAAGAATTCGGTCTGACCACCGAAGACCAGCTCGAAGCCCTGCGCCGCCGTTTGCGTGCCATGGAGCGCGACGCTCAACTGATCTACACCCGCCGTGGTACCTACGCGCCGGTGGATAAGCTCGACCTGATCCTCGGCCGCATTGCCGGCCACCGTGATGGTTTCGGCTTCCTGATCCCGGACGACGGCAGCGACGACCTGTTCATGAGCCCGGCGCAAATGCGCCTGGTGTTCGATGGCGACCGTGCGCTGGCGCGCGTTTCCGGCCTGGACCGTCGTGGTCGCCGTGAAGGTGTGATCGTCGAAGTGGTGTCGCGTGCCCACGAGTCTATCGTCGGCCGTTACTTCGAAGAGGGCGGTATTGGCTTTGTTGTGCCCGATAACCCCAAGGTCCAGCAGGAAGTGCTGATTACCCCGGGTCGTAACGGCGCCGCCAAGGTCGGCCAGTTCGTCGAGGTGAAAATCACCCATTGGCCAACTGCGCGTTTCCAACCGCAGGGCGATATCGTTGAGGTGGTCGGCAACTACATGGCGCCGGGCATGGAAATCGACGTTGCGTTGCGCACCTACGATATTCCTCACGTCTGGCCTGAGGCTGTGCTCAAAGAAGCCGCCAAGCTCAAGCCGGAAGTGGAAGAGAAGGACAAAGAAAAACGCATCGATCTGCGCCATCTGCCGTTCGTCACCATTGACGGCGAAGATGCCCGCGACTTCGATGATGCGGTCTACTGCGAAGCCAAACCTGGCAAGTTGCGCCTGTTCTCCGGCGGCTGGAAGCTGTTCGTCGCGATTGCCGACGTGTCCAGCTATGTGAAGATCGGTTCGGCCCTGGACAACGAAGCCCAGGTGCGCGGCAACTCGGTGTACTTCCCTGAGCGCGTGATTCCGATGCTGCCTGAGCAGCTGTCCAACGGCTTGTGCTCCCTGAACCCGAAAGTCGACCGTTTGGCCATGGTGTGCGAGATGACCATCTCGAAAACCGGCGAAATGACGGACTACCAGTTCTACGAAGCGGTGATCCATTCCCAGGCGCGCCTGACCTACAACAAGGTCAGCACCATCCTGGAACAGCCGAAGACCAGCGAAGCTAAAGCGCTGCGCGGTGAGTACGGCCATGTCGTGCCGCACCTCAAGCAGCTTTACGCGTTGTACAAGGTGCTGTTGGGCGCTCGTCACGTGCGTGGCGCGATCGACTTTGAAACGCAGGAAACCCGAATTGTCTTCGGTTCCGAGCGCAAGATCGCCGCAATCACCCCGACCACGCGTAACGATGCGCACAAGCTGATCGAGGAATGCATGCTGGCGGCCAACGTGGCCACTGCGGAATTCCTGAAAAAGCACGAGATTCCTGCGTTGTACCGGGTGCATGACGGCCCGCCGCCGGAGCGCCTGGAGAAGCTGCGCGCGTTCCTCGGTGAGCTCGGTTTGTCCCTGCACAAAGGCAAGGATGGCCCGACGCCGAAGGACTACCAGGCACTGCTCGCGAGCATCAAGGACCGTCCGGATTACCACGTGATCCAGACCGTAATGCTGCGCTCCCTGAGCCAGGCGGTGTACAGCGCTGATAACCAGGGCCACTTCGGCCTGAATTACGAAGCGTACACCCACTTCACTTCGCCGATTCGTCGTTACCCGGACCTGCTCACGCACCGCGCGATCCGCAGTGTGATCCATTCCAAGCAGAACACCCCGCACGTCAAGCGCGCCGGTGCCATGACCATTCCGAAAGCACGGATTTATCCGTACGACGAGGCGGCCCTGGAACAGCTGGGCGAGCAGTGCTCCATGAGCGAGCGCCGTGCCGACGAAGCCACTCGCGACGTAGTGAACTGGCTGAAGTGCGAGTTCATGAAAGACCGCGTGGGCGAGTCGTTCCCAGGCGTCATTACGGCCGTGACGGGTTTTGGTCTGTTCGTTGAGCTGACTGACATTTACGTCGAAGGCTTGGTGCACGTCACCGCGTTGCCGGGTGACTACTACCACTTTGACCCTGTGCATCACCGCCTGGCGGGCGAGCGTACCGGTCGCAGCTTCCGTTTGGGCGATACCGTGGAAGTGCAGGTCATGCGCGTCGACCTTGACGAGCGCAAGATCGACTTCGGTATGCCTGACAAGCCCGTCGAGCCGACTGGCCGTAAAAAACGTGGCAGCGAAACCGCAGCGCCGGCCGCCAAAGGTAAGGCGGCGCCTGCCAAAGCAGTGGCCGTCGAGGCTGAGCCAGCCAAGGCTGGCCGTCGTTCGTCGGCCAAGGACAAGGCCCCCGAAGCCTACCGCCCAAGCGACGCTGCGGCGAAAAACGCCGAGTTGCGTCGCAGCCGCGAGTTGAAGCAGCAGTTGCTCAGCGAAGCCAAAAGCGGTGGTAAAGCGGCGTCTGGGGGAAAGTCCCAGGGGGCCGAAAAGCCGTCGAGCAAACCGAGTAAACACCGTAAAGGCCCGCCAAAAGCGGGTTCGGCTCCCGCGAAAAGCGGCGGGTCGCGCAAACCTAAGGCCAAGTCATGAGTCTGGAAAAAATCTACGGCGTGCACGCCGTAGAAGCACTGCTGCGTCACCACCCCAAGCGCGTCAAGCAAGTGTGGTTGGCAGAAGGTCGCAGCGAGCCGCGCGTACAAGCGCTGGTCGAGCTGGCGACCCAGAATAAAGTTGCCATCGGCCAAGCCGAGCGTCGTGAAATGGACGTGTGGGTAGAAGGCGTTCACCAAGGCGTGGTGGCGGACGTAAGTCCGAGCCAGGTCTGGGGCGAGGCCATGCTCGACGAACTGCTCGACCGTACCGAAGGTGCGCCGTTGCTGCTGGTGCTGGACGGCGTGACCGACCCGCACAACCTCGGCGCTTGCCTGCGTTCGGCAGATGCTGCCGGTGCGCTGGCGGTGATTGTGCCGAAAGACAAGTCGGCCACCCTGACGCCGGTCGTGCGCAAGGTTGCCTGCGGCGCGGCGGAAGTGATTCCGTTGGTGGCCGTGACCAACCTGGCGCGCACCCTGGAGAAACTCCAGCAGCGCGGCCTGTGGGTCGTGGGTACGGCAGGCGAGGCCGAGGTCAGCCTTTATGACCAGGACCTCACCGGCCCGACCATCCTGATCATGGGGGCTGAAGGCAAGGGCATGCGTCGCCTCACCCGTGAGCACTGCGATTACCTGGTGAAGTTGCCGATGGCCGGTAGCGTCAGCAGCCTCAACGTGTCGGTTGCCACCGGCGTGTGCCTGTTTGAAGCCCAGCGCCAGCGCGGTGCCAAGGCCAAGAGCAAGAAGTAACCCGATCAAAAATGTGCGGGCGGGCTTATATGGGAGCCGGGCTTGCCTGCGATAGCGTCACCTCAGTCTCGCTGAAAGACTGAGGTGCCTGCATCGCGGGCAAGCCCGGTTCCCACATAAGACCCTCGCACATTTTTTTGGGCTGAATGGGTGATTGTTCAAATAATCACCAATCACCTTGCGCCGTTTCTCCCCCTTCTCTACAATTGCGCCCCTTGCCTTCATGGCAGGCACGCATGTGCCTCCCTTTGGCAAGATCCATAAGTGTCATTCACTCCTTGTCTGACCGTTTTTGAGCGGCAGGCTACAACCCGTAAGGAGCATTCATGCGTCATTACGAAATCATCTTTTTGGTCCACCCGGATCAAAGCGAGCAAGTCGGCGGCATGGTTGAGCGTTACACCAAGCTGATCGAAGAAGACGGCGGCAAAATCCACCGTCTGGAAGATTGGGGCCGTCGTCAACTGGCCTACGCAATCAACAATGTTCACAAGGCTCACTACGTGATGCTGAACGTTGAGTGCACTGGCAAGGCCCTGGCCGAGCTGGAAGACAACTTCCGCTACAACGATGCAGTGATCCGTAACCTGGTCATCCGTCGCGAAGAAGCCGTTACCGGCCAATCCGAGATGCTCAAGGCTGAAGAAAACCGCAGTGAGCGCCGTGAGCGTCGCGACCGTCCTGAGCACGAAGGCGCCGAAAGCGCTGATAGTGATGACAGCGACAACAGCGATAACGCTGACGAGTAATCCACGGACCTTTTAAGGAGCCTATCAAATGGCACGTTTCTTCCGTCGTCGTAAATTCTGCCGCTTCACCGCTGAAGACGTGAAAGAGATCGATTACAAAGATCTCAACACTCTGAAAGCTTACGTATCCGAGACCGGCAAAATCGTTCCAAGCCGTATCACCGGTACCAAAGCACGTTATCAGCGTCAGCTGGCCACCGCTATCAAGCGCGCCCGCTTCCTGGCCCTGCTGGCCTACACCGACAGCCACGGCCGCTGAGACCGGGCAGTCGACAAGTAGTAAGGGATTGAATGCATGCGCGCCTTAGCTGAGTTCATCATGCGCGGTCGCGTGCAGGCCACTTTGGTAGTGGCTGGATGTGCGGCATTGCCGTTGCTTTATTGGTTGGGTGCTGCCGCAGGTTGCCTAGTGCTGCTGCGGCGCGGTTTGAAGGACGCCCTTGGCGTCCTTGCCCTGGGATTGTTGCCGGCCTTGATCTGGTGGCTGCAATTTGGTGATCCGCGGGTACTTTTGGTACTGCTGGGGTCATCAAGCCTTGCGTTGGTTTTACGCGCAAGTGAGTCCTGGGTCCGTACGCTGCTGGTCAGCGTGGCATTGGGGTTGGTGTACTCAGTGATGCTTGGCGCGGCTTTCCGCCCGCAAATCGAGGCGCTGTCGCAGGAAATCGTCAAGATCCTGCCGATGGCCCTCGGGGATCTCTACCAGCAGTTGTCGGTAGATGAGCGAGCGCGGTTTGCGTCACTGATTGCCCCGGTCCTGACCGGCCTGATTGCGGCATTGTTGCAGGTCGTCAGCGTGCTGAGCCTGATTCTTGGGCGTTATTGGCAGGCGTTGTTGTACAACCCGGGTGGTTTTGGTCGCGAGTTTCGCAGTATCAGAATCCCTGCGGGGCCGGCGATGTTGCTGCTGGCGTGCATGGTTGTCGGGCCGAACTTCGGTCCACAGATGGCCTTGCTGGCGCCGATTTGCAGCGTACCGCTGGTGTTTGCCGGGCTGGCCCTGATTCATGGGCTGGTTGCGCGAAAGCGTCTGGCCAAGTTTTGGCTGGTGGGGTTGTACGTAACGCTGTTGCTGTTCATGCAGCTGATCTATCCGTTACTCGTGGTTTTGGCCATTGTCGACGGTCTGATTGATTTTCGCGGTCGTCTGGCGTCGAAAGACGCCGATAACGCGAACGGTGAAGGTTAAAAGTTAGAGGATTTTCACATGCAACTGATCCTTCTGGAAAAAGTCGCCAACCTGGGCAACCTGGGCGACAAAGTGAACGTTAAGGCCGGCTACGGTCGTAACTACCTGCTGCCATACGGCAAAGCCACCGCTGCAACCGCTGCCAACCTGGCTGCGTTTGAAGAGCGTCGTGCTGAGCTGGAAAAAGCAGCAGCAGACAAAAAAGCTTCGGCCGAAACTCGCGCTGCCCAACTGGCTGAGCTGGAAGTGACTATCACTGCCACCGCCGGTGACGAAGGCAAGCTGTTCGGTTCGATCGGCACCCACGACATCGCTGATGCACTGACCGCCTCCGGCGTTGAAGTGCAGAAGAGCGAAGTTCGTCTGCCGAACGGCACCATCCGCAACGTAGGCGAATTCGACGTAGCCGTGCACCTGCACGCCGAAGTTGAAGCCACCGTACGCGTTGTCGTGGTAGCAGCTTAAGCAGCACCTAACTGACTGGCACCTCGCGTGTCAGCCAGTTAACATCGGGCACGATCCTGTTTACAGGTCGTGCCTTTTGTTTTTCTACAACCCCCTAATTCCAAGTGGCCATGAACGATATTTCAGCTCCTGAGCAATACGATCTGCAAACCGCTGCCCTGAAGGTGCCGCCGCATTCCATCGAGGCCGAACAGGCCGTGCTCGGTGGCTTGATGCTGGATAACAACGCCTGGGAACGCGTGCTGGATCAAGTCTCGGACGGTGATTTCTATCGCCATGACCACCGCCTGATCTTCCGCGCCATCGCCAAGTTGGCCGACCAGAACTCGCCGATCGACGTGGTGACCCTGGCCGAGCAATTGGACAAGGAAGGCCAGACCTCCCAGGTCGGCGGTCTGGGCTACCTGGGTGAACTGGCGAAAAATACGCCGTCCGTCGCCAACATCAAGGCCTATGCCCAGATCGTTCGCGAGCGCGCCACCCTGCGCCAGTTGATCGGCATCAGCACCGAAATCGCCGACAGTGCCTTCAACCCCGAAGGCCGCACCGCCGCCGAGATCCTCGACGAAGCCGAACGCCAGATCTTCCAGATCGCCGAAGCGCGGCCGAAAACCGGTGGCCCGGTCAGCGTCAACGACCTGCTGACCAAGGCCATCGACCGCATCGACACGCTGTTCAACACCGACAACGCCATCACCGGGATTTCCACCGGTTACACCGACCTCGACGAGAAGACCAGCGGCCTGCAGCCGTCTGACCTGATCATCGTCGCCGGCCGTCCATCCATGGGTAAAACCACCTTTGCGATGAACCTGGTGGAAAACGCCGTGTTGCGCAGCGACAAGACCGTGCTGGTGTACTCCCTCGAGATGCCAGGCGAATCGCTGATCATGCGTATGCTCTCGTCCCTGGGCCGTATCGACCAGACCAAGGTCCGTGCCGGTCGCCTGGAAGACGACGACTGGCCGCGCCTGACCTCGGCGGTCAACCTGCTCAACGATCGCAAGTTGTTCATCGATGACACCGCCGGTATCAGCCCATCGGAGATGCGTGCGCGTACGCGCCGGCTGGTGCGTGAGCACGGCGACATCGCCCTGATCATGATCGACTACCTGCAGCTGATGCAGATTCCGGGTTCCAGCGGCGACAACCGGACCAACGAGATTTCCGAGATTTCCCGGTCCCTCAAGGCCCTGGCCAAGGAGTTCAATTGCCCGGTGGTGGCACTGTCCCAGCTCAACCGTTCCCTGGAACAGCGCCCCAACAAGCGCCCGGTGAACTCCGACCTTCGGGAATCCGGAGCGATCGAGCAGGATGCTGACGTGATCATGTTTGTGTACCGGGACGAGGTGTACCACCCCGAGACTGAGCACAAAGGCATTGCCGAGATCATTATCGGTAAGCAGCGGAACGGCCCGATTGGCTTTATCCGCCTGGCGTTCATCGGTAAATACACGCGCTTCGAAAACCTCGCGCCGGGTAGCTATAACTTCGACGACGACGAGTAGGTCTCAGCGCCTGTCAGGGCCTCAGCGCAATTCCGACCATTACCGTCGGAATTGGTCAAAATTTGTGCTATATTCCGCGCCCGCGATTTTTCATCTCAACACCGGTCACCGTCATGCAAACAGCCAAGCCGTTATTTGACTATCCCAAGTACTGGGCCGAATGTTTCGGTCCTGCGCCATTCCTGCCGATGAGCAGGGAGGAGATGGATCAGCTTGGCTGGGATTCCTGCGACATCATCATCGTTACCGGTGATGCGTACGTGGATCACCCGTCGTTCGGCATGGCCATCATCGGCCGGCTGCTGGAGTCCCAGGGCTTTCGCGTCGGGATCATTGCCCAGCCGAACTGGCAGTCCAAAGACGACTTCATGAAGCTCGGCGAGCCGAACCTGTTCTTCGGCGTCGCGGCCGGCAACATGGACTCGATGATCAACCGCTACACCGCCGACAAGAAAATCCGTTCCGACGACGCCTACACCCCAGGCGGCATGGCCGGCAAACGCCCGGATCGCGCGAGCCTGGTGTACAGCCAGCGCTGCAAAGAAGCCTACAAGAACGTGCCGATCGTGCTCGGTGGCATCGAAGCGTCCCTGCGCCGCATCGCCCACTACGACTACTGGCAGGACCGCGTGCGCAACTCGATCCTGATCGACGCCACCGCCGATATCCTGCTGTACGGCAACGCCGAGCGGGCCATCGTCGAAGTCGCCCAGCGTTTGTCCTGGGGTCACAAGATCGAAGACATCACCGACGTGCGCGGCACCGCGTTCATTCGTCGTGACACGCCGCAAGGTTGGTACGAAGTGGACTCCACGCGTATTGACCGCCCGGGCAAGATCGACAAGATCATCAATCCGTATGTGAATACCCAGGACACCCAGGCCTGCGCCATCGAGCAAGAGAAAGGCCCGGTGGACGACCCGGAAGAAGCCAAGGTCGTACAGATCCTGGCCAGCCCGCGCATGACCCGCGACAAGACCGTGATTCGACTGCCCTCGGTAGAAAAGGTCCGTGGCGACGCGGTGCTGTATGCCCACGCCAACCGCGTATTGCACTTGGAAACCAACCCAGGCAACGCCCGCGCCCTCGTGCAGAAGCACGGTGAAGTGGATGTGTGGTTCAACCCGCCGCCCATTCCGATGACCACCGAAGAAATGGACTACGTGTTTGGCATGCCTTACGCCCGTGTCCCGCACCCGGCGTACGGCAAGGAAAAGATTCCGGCCTACGACATGATCCGTTTTTCGGTGAACATCATGCGTGGCTGCTTCGGCGGCTGTACCTTCTGCTCCATCACCGAGCACGAAGGCCGCATCATCCAGAACCGTTCCGAAGAGTCGATCATTCGCGAAATCGAAGAGATCCGCGACAAAGTGCCCGGCTTCACCGGCGTGATCTCCGACCTCGGCGGCCCGACCGCGAACATGTACCGCATCGCCTGCAAGAGCCCGGAAATCGAATCCGCGTGCCGTAAGCCTTCGTGTGTGTTCCCAGGCATCTGCCCGAACCTGAACACCGACCACTCGTCGCTGATTCAGCTGTACCGCAGCGCCCGTGCGTTGCCGGGTGTGAAGAAGATTCTGATCGCTTCCGGCCTGCGCTATGACCTCGCGGTCGAGTCGCCGGAATACGTTAAAGAGCTGGTGACCCACCACGTGGGGGGTTACCTCAAGATCGCCCCGGAACATACCGAGGAAGGTCCGCTCAACCAGATGATGAAGCCGGGCATTGGCAGCTATGACAAGTTCAAGCGCATGTTCGAGAAGTACACCAAGGAAGCGGGCAAGGAGCAGTACCTGATTCCTTACTTCATCGCCGCCCACCCGGGCACCACTGATGAAGACATGATGAACCTGGCCCTGTGGCTCAAGGGTAACGGCTTCCGCGCCGACCAGGTGCAGGCGTTCTACCCGTCGCCGATGGCCACCGCCACCGCGATGTACCACTCGGGCAAGAACCCGCTGCGTAAGGTCACCTACAAGAGCGACGCGGTGACCATCGTCAAGAGCGAAGAGCAGCGCCGTCTGCACAAGGCCTTCTTGCGCTACCACGACCCGAAAGGCTGGCCGATGCTGCGTGAAGCATTGACCCGCATGGGCCGTGCCGACCTGATCGGGCCGGGTAAAGACCAGTTGATTCCGCTGCACCAGCCGGCCACCGACAGCTACCAAAGCGCCCGTCGCAAGAACTCGACGCCGGCCGGCAGCCATAAGGTTGCCAAGGAAACCACCACCAAGATCCTCACCCAGCACACCGGTCTGCCGCCGCGTGGCAGTGATGGCAGCAACCCGTGGGACAAGCGCGAACAAGCCAAGGCTGCGGCCATGGCGCGTAACAAGCAGGCTGCCAAGGAGCGCGCGGATGCGGCGAAGGGCAAAGGCGGCAAGCCTGCGCGCAAGCCGGTGGTGCCGCGTTGATCGCAGCCTGAATATGCAAAACGCCAGCCTCGTGCTGGCGTTTTGCTTTCTAGCGGGTGGGTAGACCGTTTGTTAAGGTGATGGTCATTAGATCGCCATCGCAGGCAAGCCAGCTCCCACAGTTGGAACGCGTTCCCTTGTGGGAGCCGGGCTTGCCCGCGATGAGGCCTGCCAGGCCATCATCACCTTCAAGGAAGAACTCTCATGAGCAACCCCCTGCTCAGTATCGGCATGGATTCCAACCGCTCCCAGTTCATGGCGCGCCAGCGCATCGAAAGCCAGATCAACCTGCCACGGCTGTTTGCGGCCATCGATGCAGACCCCAGCATCGTCGGCGCGGGCGTTGTGTACATTGACGCCGACTTCAACGTCATCACGCTGCGCGAATTTCAGCCCATCTGCAGCATTGCACCTAAACGTTTGATTTTGCGTGAAGCGCAGAAGTACATAGCCCCGGCGCAGTTTGCGCAACAGGTCCAGGACAATCCCCGCGAATCGCGCCTGGTGGGAGAGGCGGTCAACACGTCTCTGTCCTGCGCGGGCGCGGTCATCGGTTGGATCGTGGTGCTCAGCGGCACCGTCGCTGTACCGTTCACGGCGGGTGCCAGCAGCGTGATTACGGCCATCGGTTATACCGCTGCCACGGCCAGCACGCTGCAGTGTTTTGCCAGTGGCTATCGCGTCAGCAATGAGCTCAGTGACCCCTCCAAAAATGACAAGCTCGACAGCTCGGAATGGTATCAGTACACGATGATCGCGCTGGATGCTGCCTCGTTGGTCGGGGTCGGTGCATCGACGCTGACCACGATTAAGCTGGTGCGGCTGAATCAGGCCACCACCGGCAAAAGCGTGCGGGAGGTGCTGCGAGGATTGACCCGGCAAGAGCGCGCCAAGCTGACGAAGGAGCTGCTCAGCATTCAGGACCCACGTATGAGCGCCAAAATGCTCAAGTTGAAGCAACTGTCTGGCGAGGCGACCAAGCGTTTCGCCCCCGCCCAGGTCAAGCATGCGACGGTGACCCAGATACAGGATGCCCTGGGCGCGGCGATCGGTTTTACCGGCAGTGCAATCTCGGGGAACGTACGCACCGTTGCCGTGGGGCTGTATGAGGAAATGAGCAATGAATGAGCTACCCGGTATTCGCAGTTTTCTGGCGCACTATTTTCCGGTCTTCATGGGCGCAATTTTCGCGGCGGTGTTCAGCCTGGTGTTTGCGGTGCCGCTGATTTTCGACAGTTATTTCCCGCGCTTGTCGATCGACGACAACCTCAAGTATTCCTTCCTGGGTGGCCTCGCGCTGACGTGGGGGATTGTGCAGTGCAACTTCATGATCGCGCGCGGGCGGCCGCAGTGGGTATGGCCGCTGGTGATGCTGCTTGCACTCTGCGTTCTGGCAGTGCTGCCTACCCTCGCCTTCGGTCCGCATCCGCTGTCCTATGGTTTGAGCCTGCTGTTCCCGCTGCTGGGATTGCTGCTGCTCAACAGCAAGCGTCATCGCGAGATGCGCCAGAAACTGGTCGAAGTGAGGCGGCTGCGCCAGGCCATGCTCGCAACGCACAAAGCACGCTAGCTGGGTAGATTCACCACCCTGCGCCACAAATATGTGCAGCACTTGCACCACGGCACCGGTGATGGCGCCGTTTTGGTGCTCTACTGCACGGGGTCTAACGAGAAAGCGCAATGACGGCTGCTCTGGCATAAGTCTTGCGCACGTTGTGTCCATGCCCTGGCTCGCAGGAGGCCGCCGTGTCGATTCATGTCGCGTTGCACCACGTTACGCATTACCGCTATGACCGCGCTGTCGAACTCGGCCCACAGATCGTGCGCTTGCGCCCGGCAGCCCATAGCCGCACGCGGATTTTGTCCTACGCATTGAAAGTGCTGCCCGAGCAGCACTTCATCAATTGGCAGCAGGACCCGCAAGGTAACTACCTGGCGCGTCTGGTGTTTCCGGAAAAGACGGACGAACTGCGCATCGAAGTCGACTTGGTCGCCGAGATGGCGGTGTTCAACCCGTTCGATTTTTTCCTTGAGCCCTACGCCGAAAAAATCCCCTTCAGCTACGCCGCTGATGAGCAGCGAGAGCTGGCGCCGTACCTGGAAACCCTGCCGCTGACGCCGAAGTTTGCCGCCTACCTGGCGGGCATCGACCGCACGCCGCTGCCGGCCGTGGACTTCCTGGTGGGGCTGAACCAGCGCCTGGCGGCCGATATTGGCTACTTGATCCGCATGGAGCCGGGCGTGCAAACCCCGGAGTTCACCCTCGAAAACGCCTCCGGCTCCTGCCGCGATTCGGCCTGGCTGCTGGTGCAATTGCTGCGCAACCTGGGGTTGGCGGCGCGCTTTGTGTCGGGCTACTTGATCCAACTGACCGCCGACGTCAAAGCCCTCGACGGCCCGTCCGGCACCGACGTGGACTTCACCGACCTGCATGCCTGGTGCGAAGTGTATTTGCCCGGCGCCGGCTGGATCGGCCTGGACGCTACCTCAGGGTTATTCGCCGGTGAAGGTCATATCCCGTTGGCCTGTAGCCCTGATCCATCATCTGCCGCACCGATCAGTGGGCTGGTGGAACCTTGCGAGTGCGAATTTACCCACGAAATGTCGGTGGAGCGCATTTGGGAAGCGCCTCGGGTTACCAAGCCCTACACCGAAGAACAATGGCTGGCGATCCAGGCACTCGGCCGGCAGATCGATGGCGACCTGCTCAAGGACGATGTACGCCTGACCATGGGCGGCGAGCCGACCTTCGTCTCCATCGACGACCCCGACGGCGCCGAGTGGAACACCGCCGCCCTCGGGCCGGACAAACGTCGGCTGTCCGCCGAGCTGTTCCAGCGCATGCGTCAGCACTATGCGCCCAAGGGCCTGGTGCACTTTGGACAGGGCAAGTGGTACCCCGGCGAGCAGTTGCCGCGCTGGTCGCTCAACTGCTATTGGCGGCGCGACGGCGTGCCGATCTGGCACAACAGCGCGCTGATTGCCGATGAGCAAGCAGATTACGGCGCCGATGGGGTGATGGCCGGGCGTTTCCTGGCCAGTGTCGCCGAACGCCTCAAACTGCCGGCGCGCTTTGTATTCCCGGCCTTCGAAGACAATTTCTATTACCTGTGGCGCGAAGGTGCACTGCCGCAGAACGTCACCGCCCAGGACCCGCGTTTGAGCGACGACCTGGAGCGCGAGCGCCTGCGCAAAGTGTTCAGCCAGGGCCTGGACAAAGTCATCGGCCACGTGCTGCCGCTGGCGCGCACGGCGGCCAATGATCGCTGGCAGAGTGGGCGCTGGTACCTGCGCGACAATCACTGCCGCCTGGTGCCGGGCGACTCGCCACTGGGCTATCGCTTGCCGTTGGCCTCGCAACCGTGGGTGACGGCGGCGGAGTATCCGTTCGTGCATCCGACTGACCCGAACCAGGACCAACCGGAGCTGCCGAGCAGCGCGCAATTGCAAAGCCATGGCGAACCGGCTGCCAGCGATGAGCGCGTGCCGAAAGTCGATGAGTCCGCCGACTGGCTGACCCGCACCGCCTTGTGCGCCGAAGCGCGGGACGGGCGCCTGTATTTGTTTATGCCGCCGCTGGAGCGCGTCGAGGATTATCTGGAACTGGTGGCCGCCATTGAGGCCACCGCCGAGGAGCTGCACTGCCCGGTATTGCTGGAAGGCTACGAGCCGCCGTTCGACACGCGTTTGAGTAACTTCCGGGTTACGCCGGACCCTGGGGTGATTGAGGTTAACGTGCAGCCGTCTGCCACCTGGGACGAGTTGGTGGAGCGCACGGAATTCCTTTACGAAGAAGCACGGCAAACCCGTCTCACCACTGAAAAGTTCATGATCGACGGCCGTCACACGGGCACCGGCGGCGGCAACCACTTTGTGCTGGGCGGCGCGACGCCCAAGGACTCACCGTTCTTGCGTCGCCCCGATTTGCTGCGCAGTTTGATCAGCTACTGGCATAACCACCCATCGCTGTCGTACCTGTTCTCCGGGCTGTTTATCGGCCCGACATCTCAGGCGCCTCGGGTGGATGAAGCGCGTAACGACGCGTTGTACGAGCTGGAAATCGCCTTCGCTCAAATGCCTGCCGTCGGCGAAGAATGCCCGCCATGGCAGGTGGACCGCCTGCTGCGCAACCTGCTGATCGACGTGACGGGCAACACCCACCGCGCCGAGTTCTGCATCGACAAACTCTACTCACCCGACGGCGCCACTGGGCGCCTGGGCCTGCTGGAACTGCGCGCCTTTGAAATGCCGCCCCATGCGCGCATGAGCCTGACCCAGCAATTGCTGCTGCGGGCGTTGGTCGCACGCTTCTGGCGTGAGCCGTATGCGCCGCCGAAACTGGCGCGCTGGGGCACGGAGTTGCATGACCGCTTCTTGCTGCCGCATTTTATCGAGCAGGATTTTGCCGACGTGATTGTCGAGCTGAATGCCGCCGGTTACCCACTACGGGCCGAATGGTTTGCCGCGCATCTGGAGTTCCGTTTCCCCAAGGTGGGCGACTATGCCGTCAGCGGCATCGAACTGGAACTGCGCCAGGCGCTGGAGCCTTGGCACGTGCTCGGCGAGGAGGGCGCAGTGGGCGGCACGGTGCGCTATGTGGATTCCTCCCTGGAGCGCTTGCAGGTGAAGTTGAGCGGGCTGGCGCCGCAGCGCTATCTGCTGACCTGCAACGGCATACCGGTGCCGCTGCAACCGACGGGACGCGTCGGTGAATTCGTGGCCGGCGTGCGATATCGCGCCTGGCAACCGGCCAACTGCCTGCAACCGACTATCCCGGTACACGCGCCGTTGGTGTTCGACGTGCTCGACACCTGGATGCAGCGTTCGCTGGGCGGCTGCCAGTACCACGTCGCCCACCCGGGCGGGCGCAATTACGACAGCTTGCCGGTGAATGCCAATGAAGCCGAAAGCCGGCGGATGGCGCGGTTTTTCCGCTTGGGGCATACCCCAGGCAAGCTCCCCGTGCCTGCTTTAGAGATTAATGATGAATTGCCGATGACCCTGGATCTGCGGCGTTTCCCCAATAAAAATGACTGAATGCGATGTCAATGTGGGAGCGGGCTTGCCTGCGACAGCGATGGATCAGCCAGCCAATAAGGTGACTGGAAAATGGCAATCGCAGGCAAGCCAGCTCCCCCAATAGATTGCAGTGAATTTGAGTTAATCTGACTTCCCTTACCCTCTGCCGAGCGTTCCATGTCTGACTTGCTCGACCGTTACCCGCTGACCGCGGGCACTTATCACGAACTGCTGGACGACAGTGGCGCGGTGCGTGCCCATTGGCAGCGCTTGCTTGATCACCTGCAACGCAGCACGCCTGCGCAGCTGGCCCAACGTCAGGCACTGCTGACTCGGCAGATCCAGGAAAACGGCGTGACCTACAACGTCTACGCCGACCCCAAGGGCGCGGATCGCCCCTGGGAACTGGACTTACTGCCCCACGTGCTGGCCGCCGATGAGTGGCAGCACCTGTCGGCCGGTATCGCCCAGCGGGCGCGCTTGCTCAATGCTGTACTGGCCGACCTTTATGGCCCGCAGCGCTTGATCAAAGAGGGCCTGCTGCCGGCTGAGCTGGTGTTCGGGCATAACAATTTCCTGTGGCCTTGCCAGGGCATCCAGCCGCCGGACGGCGCGTTTTTGCACCTGTATGCCGTGGACTTGGCGCGCACGCCGGACGGCCGTTGGTGGGTCACCGCCGACCGTACCCAGGCACCGTCGGGGGCAGGTTATGCGTTGGAAAACCGTACCATCGTGTCCCGTGCGTTCCCGGACTTGTACCGCGATCTGCAGGTGCAACACCTCACCGGTTTCTTCCGCACCCTCCAGGAAACCCTGGCCCGCCAGGCACCCGGCGATGATCAGCCGCCGCTGATCGTGCTGCTGACCCCGGGGCGATTCAACGAAAGCTATTTCGAACACCTCTACCTCGCGCGCCAGCTTGGCTACCCGTTGGTGGAAGGTGGCGACCTCACCGTGCGCGACAGCACCGTGTTCCTCAAAACCCTCAGTGGCCTGCGCCGGGTGCACGCGATCATGCGCCGCCTCGATGACGACTTCTGCGACCCGCTGGAGCTGCGCACCGACTCGGCCCTCGGCGTGCCCGGCCTGCTCGATGCCGTGCGTCAGGGCAATGTGCTGGTGGCCAATGCCCTCGGCAGTGGCGTGCTGGAGTCGCCGGGGTTGCTCGGCTTTTTGCCGAAGATCAACCAGTTCCTGTTTGGCGAAGAATTGATCCTGCCGTCGATCGCCACCTGGTGGTGCGGTGAAGCGCCGGTGCTTGCCGAAGCCTTGGAGAAACTTCCGGATTTGCTGATCAAACCGGCGTTCCCGTCGCAAAGCTTCAGCCCGGTATTTGGCCGCGATTTGAATGATGAGCAGCGCCAGGCCCTGGCCGAACGCATGCGCGCGAGGCCTTACGCCTATGTCGCTCAGGAGCTGGCGCAACTGTCCCAGGCACCGGTGTGGCACACCGTCGATGACCATTTGCAGCACCGTGCCATCGGCATGCGCGTGTACGCCGTGGCCAGCGCCGACGGCTACCGTGTGTTGCCTGGCGGCCTGACCCGCGTGGCTGCCGAGGCGGATGCCGAAGTGGTGTCGATGCAACGCGGTGGCGCGAGCAAAGACACCTGGGTGCTCAGCGAGCGTGTTGCCGGTGGTGAGCACTGGCGTGCACAACGTGCGATTGGCGCCCATGACCTGGTGCGCCGCGATCCTTATCTGCCCTCTCGCGTGGTGGAAAACCTGTTTTGGTTTGGCCGCTATTGCGAGCGCTGTGACGACAGCGCGCGTTGGCTGCGTATCGTGCTCGCGCGGTATGTCGATGGCGACGATCCGCTGGCCTTGCAGGCGGCGATCGAGCTGGGCGAGAGCTTGCGCTTGTTGCCGGAGGAGGGCGAGTTGCCCGAGCGCCTGCTCGCCGCCTTGCTCGGCGATGATTGGCCGTCGAGCCTGCGCGCCAACCTGCAGCGCCTGCAGTGGGCGGCGTCCCAGGTGCGCGGCAAACTGTCCCGGGAAAACTGGCAGGCCCTGGTCGAACTGCAACGTGAAGCCCTGGAGCTGGAACGCGAAACCCCGGATTTTGGCGAGTTGCTGGATTTTCTCAACCGCCTGGTGATGTCCCTGGCGGCGCTGTCCGGCTTTGCCCTGGACGACATGACCCGCGACGAAGGCTGGCGCTTTTTGATGATGGGCCGGCGCATCGAGCGCCTGCAATTTCTGAGCAGCAGCCTTGCGGCGTTTCTGCGTGGCGTGGCGGTGTTCGATCAAGCGGGGCTTGAGTGGTTGCTGGAGTTGGGCAACAGCAGCATCACCTATCGCTCGCGTTACCTGGCGGTGCCGCAGTTGATCCCGGTGCTCGACCTGTTGCTGCTGGACGAGCAGAACCCGCACGCAGTGCTGTTCCAGCTGAAACTGGTCAGCCGTACCTTGCGTCGCCTCAACGACGACTTTGCTGTGCCGCGTGAAACCGGGCTGGCGCCGTTGGTGGAGTGCCTGGCGCGTTTCGACCTGGGTTGCCTGGAGAACCCGTTGTTTGGCGAGTCCAGTGTGCGTGCCGCGCTGGATGGCCTGGCTGACTTGCTGCAAGCAGTCGCCGATGAGAGTGGGCAAGTGTCGGATCGCCTGGCGTTGCGCCATTTTGCCCATGTGGATGATGTCAGCCAGCAAACGGTGTCGGTGTGATGAGTGCGCGCTACCAGATTTTCCACGATACCCACTACCACTACGACAGCCCGGTCTCCCTGGCCCAGCAACTGGCGCACCTGTGGCCACGGCCGTGTGCCTGGCAGCGTTGCACCTTGCAGCAACTGGATGTCAGCCCGGAGCCGTCTTCGCGTCGCGATGAACTGGACGTGTTTGGTAACCCCATCACCCGCCTGGCCTTTGAGCGGCCCCACGATGAGTTGCTGGTGAATGCCGGGCTGACCGTCGAAGTGTTGGCGCGGCCGCTGTTGGATTTCCAGCAGTCGCCCGCCTGGGACCAGACCCGCGACAGCCTGACCTACAGCAGCCAGCCGGTGTCTGCGGAACGGGTCGAGGCCTGTCGCTATCGTTTTGAATCACCCTACGTGCACCTGAAAAAAACCTTCGTCGAGTTTTCCGAAAGCTGTTTTCCGCCCGGCGAGCCATTGCTGTTGGGTGTGCAGGCGTTGATGGAGAAGATTTTCAGCGAGTTCACGTTCGATGCCGAAGCCACCCAGGTCGCCACGCCGCTGGTGGAAGTGCTCGAGCGCCGTCGTGGCGTGTGCCAGGACTTCGCCCATCTGATGCTCGCCTGCCTGCGCTCACGGGGCCTGGCGGCGCGGTACATCAGTGGCTACCTGCTCACCCAGCCACCGCCCGGCCAGCCACGGCTGATCGGCGCCGATGCGTCCCACGCGTGGGTTTCGGTGTATTGCCCGGAGTCGGGTTGGGTAGATTTCGATCCGACCAACAATGTGCAGCCGGCACTGGAGCACATCACCTTGGCCTGGGGCCGTGATTTCTCGGATGTGTCGCCGTTGCGCGGGGTGATTCTGGGGGGAGGGAGCCATGACCCGGAGGTGCGGGTGACGGTGATGCCGCTGGAATGAAGGTGGGTTGGGGTGAGCAGGGAGGGCCTGCTCACCCCAACAGAATTTATTCAGCCGGGTCTTTCGGTGCTTCGGTTTCGTCTGTCGCCACTTCACCTTCAGCATCCGGGTTCAGTGCGCCTGCTTCTTCATCTGCAGCGGCTTTCTTACGTTGCAGCTTTTCCTCTTTCTTCTGCTCCTTGGCCAAGTCTCTCTGACGTTTGGCGAAGGAGTAATTAGGTTTGGCCATGGGCGATCCTCTAGGGTCGAAGGTGAGGGTGGCGGCGCGCAGCTGCCTTGGGACGCTATGGTAGCAGCTTAGCGACGCGCTTTGCCTTCACTTACCGCAGGCATACGCAGCCAGCAGGCCGTTGAACAGTTGATTGAGGTGCATAGCGCGGGCTCCAATGGGGTATGGGCCGATCATAGGCGGGTGGCAGATCTTTGGCTGGTAGATTGTGTTGATCAGTCTGATAGCCTAAAGTTGTATACAATCTGTTGATGCAGATCATAAGAATTCCAGCCTGCTTGAGGCACCCTTGTCGCAATTCGCGTTTTTAAACCCTGCCTTGGAGATTCACATGTTTGCCAAACTCGTTGCTGTTTCCCTGCTGACTCTGGCGAGCGGCCAGTTGCTTGCTGCAGAGTGCAAGGTCACTGTCGACTCCACTGACCAAATGTCCTTCAACACCAAGGCCATTGAAATCGATAAAAGCTGCAAGACGTTCACCGTGGAACTGACCCACTCCGGCAGCTTGCCGAAGAACGTCATGGGCCATAACTGGGTGCTGAGCTCCGCCGCCGACATGCCTGGCATCGCCAGCGACGGCATGGCCGCCGGTATCGATAAAAACTACCTGAAAGAAGGCGACACCCGCGTCATCGCCCACACCAAAATCATTGGTGCCGGCGAGAAAGATTCGGTGACCTTCGACGTATCGAAGCTGGCTGCCGGTACCGACTACGCATTCTTCTGCTCGTTCCCGGGCCACATCTCGATGATGAAAGGCACTGTGACCGTCAAGTAAGTCGGTTCCGGTCGAAAAAAAGCGCCTTGCGGGGCGCTTTTTTTGTGGGCGGTCTGTCGTACTGCGTGATCGTTGTTCGCGAGCAAGCCCGCTCCCACCCTTGAACGAGTTCCAGCCTGAGGATGCGCTCAAATGTGGGAGCTGGCTTGCCTGCGATGGCGATCTACCTCACGGCGCGAATGGCATGACCCGCTTGTGCTCGGTCTTGCGATAGGTGTCGCAGATGATTCGGAATGCTTCCTCACGCACCGGCTCTCCGTGCAGGAAGGCGTCGATCTCTGCGTAAGTCACGCCGTGGGAGGCTTCATCCGGCTTACCAGGCGACAAATCCTCAAGGTCGGCCGTCGGGATTTTCTCGACCAATGATTCCGGCGCACCAAAGTGCCGAGCAATCGCCCGTACCTGGTTTTTCACCAGCCCGCTCAGCGGTGCCAGGTCGCAGGCACCATCACCGAACTTGGTGAAAAAGCCCATCACTGCTTCCGCCGCGTGGTCGGTGCCGATCACCAGGCCACTGGCCGCACCAGCGATGGTGTACTGCGCCACCATGCGCATGCGCGCCTTGGTATTGCCCAGCACGAAATCGCGGGACACGGCGGCCTTGCCTTCAAACGCAGCGACTTCACTGGCCAGGGCTTTTACCGCCGGGCCGATGTTCACCGTGTGGCGCTCGTCCGGCTCGATAAAGTCCACCGAGGCCTGGGCGTCGATTTCATCGAACTGGGTTTCGTAGGGCAGGCGCACGGCGATGAAGCGGTAGGCCTCATCACCGGTGCTGGCGCGCAGTGCCTGCATCGCGCGTTGGGCCAACAGGCCAGCTGTCAGGGAGTCGACGCCGCCGCTGATGCCCAGCACCAATGTCTTGAGCCCGGAATTGCGCAGGCAGTCCTGGATAAAAGTTACGCGGCGGGCAACTTCGGCCTCCAGGGCGGCCTGGTCCTTGAACGGTGCTTGGACCTTGAGCTGCTGCGCAATCTCACGCTGTACGGCTTGCATGATTCACTCCTTGCTAGGTAGGGCAGGTACTTTAAAGACGTGACGCAAATAGGCGACGAAATTCGGGTCGGTGCAGTGGGTCTTGCCCGCTTCATCAGAGATTTTCGCGACGGGCTGACCATTGCAGGCGGTCATTTTAAGCACGATGCTCATCGGCTCAACACCTGGAATGTCACAGGTCAGGTTGGTGCCGATACCAAAGCTCACATTAATGCGACCCCGCAAGGCGCGGAAGATCTCCAGGGCCTTGGGCAGCGACAGGCTGTCGGAGAACACCAAGGTCTTGCTCATCGGCTCGATACCGAGCTTGTGGTAGTGGGCAATGGCTTTTTCGGCCCATTGCACCGGGTCACCGGAGTCGTGGCGCAGGCCATCGAACAGCTTGGCGAAGTACAAGTCGAAGTCGCTGAGGAACGCATCGGTGGTGATGCAGTCGGTCAGGGCGATCCCCAGCAGCCCGCGGTATTCGCGGACCCAGCAGTCGAGGGCGGCGATCTGGCTGTCGATCAGGCGCGGGCCGAGTTGCTGGTGGGCCATGATCCATTCGTGGGCCATGGTGCCGAGCGGCTTCATATCGAACTCGCGGGCCAGGTGCACGTTGCTGGTGCCGACAAAACGGCCGGGGAAGTCATGCTTGAGCACGCTCACCACTTCTTCCTGCACCCGGTACGAGAAGCGCCGGCGCGTGCCGAAGTCGGCCACTTGCAGCTCCGATAGCTCATCGCTGCTGGCGTTCGCGGTCAGCCAATCGAACTTGCGGTACAGCTGCTCGCGGGCCTGTTCAAGAATCACGGTCTGGTAGCGGTAGCGGTTACGCACTTCGCTGACGATGGCCAGCATCGGCACTTCAAACAGGATCACATGCAGCCAGGGCCCGCGCAGGCGGATAAACAGCTCGCCATTCTCGATGCCGGTTTGCACATAGCGCAGGTTGAAGCGGAACAGCCCGAGGAAGCGCAAGAAATCCGGCTTCATGAAGCTGATGCGTTCCAGGAAGCCCAGTTGATCCGGGCTCAGGCTCAGCTCGGCCAGGCGCTCGATCTGGTAGCGGATTTCCGCCAGGTAGGGGCGCAGGTCTTCACTGTTGCGGCAACGAAACTCCCATTCAACTTCCACATTCGGGTAGTTGTGCAGCACCGCCTGCATCATGGTCAGCTTGTAGAAGTCGGTGTCGAGCAGGTTCTGCACGATGCGATCGGCAAACACACTCTCGCTCATAACGGGAATCTCCAGACGGATCGGCGATGGGCGCCGACCTTTACGCACAATTAAGGAATGGCGCTAGTGGCGCATAGACCTGTGGGGTTTTGCCAGCGTTTTTTCATATTGGGGCCTTTGTTGTGGCCACTGGCGCCTTCGCAAGCAAGCCCGCTCCCACACTTGAAATGCATTCCAATGTGGGAGCGGGCTTGCTCGCGAAGGCGGCATGTCAGGCGACGTGGCTCAAACAGGTTCAACCTGCTCCATCATCCACTTCACAAAGTCGCGCACTTTGGGCACTTCCACCGAATGCTCCGGATACGCCAGGTAATACGCATCCTGGCTCGGCAACGCGTGCTGCCAAGGAATCACCAACTTGCCGTCGGCCAGTTCTTCCTCCACCAGGAAGCGGGGCAGCAGGGCCACGCCACAGCCGACCTGCGCCGCGCGAATGCACATATAGAAGGTGTCGAAACGCGGCCCGTGGTAGCTGTGCTCGGTGTGAAAGCCCTGGCTGGCGAACCAGTCATGCCAGCCTTGGGGGCGCGAGGCGTTTTGCAGCAGCACCAGGTCGCTCAGTTGCGTGGGGTCGGTGAATGGCTGCGCGGGCAGGCTTTCCGGCGCGCACACAGGCACCAATTCCTCGCTGAACAGTTTCAGGCTTTCCGTGCCGGGCCGGGAACCCTGGCCGAAATAGAACGCCATGTCCGCCTTGCCTTGCAGCAACTCGTCCGGTTCCTGTTCATTGCACAGGTCCAGATGGATTTGCGGATGGCGCAAGCGCCAGCCCTTCAGGCGTGGCACCAGCCAGCGCGCGCCGAAGGTGTAGGGCGTGGACACGCGAAGCACTTCGGTCTCGCCGCCGTAGGAGCGCAGGTAATGGGTGGACATCTCCACCTGTGTGAGGATTTTTCGCACTTCCACCAAGTACAAATCGCCTGCTGGGGTCATCTGCAAGCGGCGGCGTACCCGGCGAAACAGCAGGTGCTGCAGCAATTCTTCCAACTGGGCGACCTGTTTGCTCACCGCGCTTTGCGTGAGGTTCAGTTCCTCGGCGGCGCGGGTGAAGCTCAGGTGGCGGGTGGCGGCTTCGAAACACTGCAGGGCGGTGATTGAGGGCAAATGTCTTTTGTTCAGCACGGCACGCCTCTTTTTATTCTTTGCATGAATAAACGGAATGATATCTCGCCTAATCGTCGTTTGTTGGCAAGTCTTGGGCCAGCTACAAATAAGGTCTGGATCGCCGTGCGGGCCGCGGCGCAATTTTTTTGTTTGTAGATTGAAGGAGTGACCCATGGTTGCCGCATTGCTTGACCGTCTCGGGGTAAACCCGGCGCTGTACCAGTCGGGTAAACAACCCGTGCATTCGCCGATTGATGGCAGCCGTATTGGCAGTGTGCACTGGGAAGGTGCCGCCGAGGTGGAGCAACAGGTCAGTCGCGCCGAGCATGCATTTGACGCCTGGCGCAAAGTACCGGCACCGCGTCGCGGCGAGCTGGTGCGTCAGTTCGGTGATGTGCTGCGCGAATATAAGGCCGACCTGGGCGAGTTGGTGTCCTGGGAAGCCGGCAAAATCACCCAGGAAGGGTTGGGTGAAGTGCAGGAAATGATCGACATCTGCGACTTCGCTGTAGGTCTGTCCCGCCAGTTGTACGGCTTGACCATCGCTTCCGAGCGCCCAGGCCACCACATGCGCGAAACCTGGCACCCGCTGGGCGTGGTCGGCGTGATCAGCGCTTTCAACTTCCCGGTCGCCGTATGGGCGTGGAACACCACGCTGGCGCTGGTGTGCGGCAACGCCGTGATCTGGAAACCGTCGGAAAAGACCCCGCTCACCGCATTGGCTTGCCAGGCGCTGTTCGAGCGCGTGCTGAAGAAATTCACCGATGCCCCCGAGTACCTCAGCCAAGTGATCATCGGCGGCCGCGACGCCGGTGCCGCACTGGTGGATGACCCGCGTGTCGCCCTGATCAGCGCCACCGGTAGCACCCGCATGGGCCGCGAAGTGGCGCCGAAAGTCGCCGCACGCTTTGCCCGCAGCATCCTTGAATTGGGCGGCAACAACGCGATGATCCTCGGCCCAAGCGCCGACCTGGACATGGCCGTACGCGCGATCCTGTTCAGCGCCGTGGGCACTGCTGGCCAGCGTTGCACCACCCTGCGTCGGCTGATCGCCCATGAGTCGGTCAAAGAAGAAATCGTTACCCGCCTCAAGGCCGCCTATTCCAAGGTGCGCATCGGCCACCCGCTGGAAGGCAACCTGATCGGCCCGCTGATCGACAAACACGGCTTCGAAAACATGCAGGACGCCCTGGAACAGGCCTTGAGCGAGGGCGGCAAGGTGTTCGGCGGCAAGCGTCAGCTGGAAGATAAATTCCCGAACGCCTACTACGTGTCGCCGGCGATTGTAGAAATGCCTGAACAAAGCGACGTGGTGTGCACCGAAACCTTCGCGCCGATTCTGTACGTCATTGGCTACAGCGACTTCGCCGAGGCACTGCGCCTGAACAATGCCGTGCCACAAGGCCTGTCTTCGTGCATCTTTACCACCGATGTGCGTGAAGCCGAGCAGTTCATGTCGGCGGTGGGCAGTGACTGCGGCATCGCCAACGTCAATATCGGCCCGAGCGGCGCGGAAATCGGCGGTGCGTTTGGCGGTGAGAAAGAAACCGGTGGCGGGCGTGAGTCGGGTTCGGATGCGTGGCGCGGGTACATGCGTCGCCAGACCAACACCGTGAACTACTCGCTGGAACTGCCGCTGGCGCAGGGTATTACGTTCGACTGATCCCTCACGTCGCAGTGCAGTCAATGTGGGAGCTGGCTTGCCTGCGATGCAGACACCTCGGTGTGCCGGGAACACCGAGGTGATGCTATCGCAGGCAAGCCAGCTCCCACATTTGAGGGTGTTTGCAATTCAAAATAATTGTTGTTTGTTAGGTCCTCTCCGGAGTCTGGCAATGCCATTACGCGAAACATGTTTGTGGGAACACCTCACCCCTGGCCGGCCGGATCGGGCTGCGCTCAAGGGCGAGGTCAAGGTGGATGTGTGCGTGATCGGCGCCGGTATCACCGGTTTGTCGGCGGCCATTCACTTGCTGGAACAGGGCAAAAGCGTCGCCCTGCTGGAGGCTCATCGCACCGGCCATGGCGGTTCGGGGCGTAACGTCGGGCTGGTCAACGCCGGCCTGTGGATTCCCCCGGATGAGATCGAAGCCGGTTTCGGCGAAGCGGTGGGCAGCCAGCTCAACCGCATGTTGGGGGCGGCGCCGTCGCTGGTGTTCAGCCTTATCGACAAGTACAACATCGATTGCCAATTGCGCCGCGAGGGCACCTTGCACATGGCGCACAACGCCCGTGGCGAGGCGGATTTGCGCAGCCGTGAAGCACAATGGAAACGCCGTGGTGCGCCAGTGGAGTTGCTGACCGGCCAGGCTTGCGAGGACGCCACGGGCACGAAAAAAATTGCCGCGGCGTTGCTGGATCGGCGTGCCGGCACCTTGAACCCGATGGCTTATACCACTGGCCTGGCCAATGCCGCCGTCGGCCTTGGCGGCCAACTGTTTGACCATTCCCCGGTCACCCAGCTTGAACGCCAAGGTGCGCACTGGTCAGTGCAGACCGCCCAGGGCTCGGTGCAGGCGGCACAAGTCGTGATCGCCTCAAATGCCTACACCGAAGGTGAGTGGACCGAGCTTCGCCGAAATTTCTTCCCCGGCTACTACTACCAGGTTGCGTCAGCCCCGCTTACTGACGCCGCCGCCGAGCAGATCCTTCCCGGCGGGCAGGGCTCGTGGGACACGCGTCAGGTACTCAGCAGCATCCGCCGCGACGCTGATGGCCGCCTGTTGCTCGGCAGCCTGGGCAACGGTAACCAAAAACCGGCGTGGTTCCTCAAGGCGTGGGCTGATCGGGTGCAGCAGCATTACTTCCCATACCTCAAATCGGTGCAGTGGGAATACACCTGGACCGGTTGTATTGCCTTCACCCCGGACCACCTGATGCGCCTGTTCGAGCCAGCGCCGGGCCTGGTCGCCGTAACGGGCTATAACGGACGTGGTGTGACCACCGGCAGCGTCGTGGGCAAAGCATTTGCCGACTACTTGTGTCACCAGAATCCCCAGGCGTTGCCGATCCCCTTCGCGCCGATGCAGCCGTTAGCCGGGGTGGGCCTGCGCAGCTGTCTTTATGAAGCAGGATTTTCGCTGTATCACGCCGGGCAATGCCTGCGGATCGTGATCTGATCAGCGAAATACCGTTCAGAAGCCTGCATTTTCTTAGCAGGCTACTAATCTGTATTGGTGCAAGTCGTAGCAATCACGCACTGTAAATGTGCAGTTCCGTTACGCACGTTGTTACAGGTGCAGGAACGACCGTTTATCCGCCTGGTTGCAGGTGCGACCTGCCAGGGTTGTACTTTTTGGGTCCATTGGTTGCACCTTCCGACGCTAGACGGTTGCACGTCCTGGCAAAAGGAGTCGAAACGCCTGTAATAACAATGACACCGTGTCTTTTTGAAGAATAAAAACGTAATGGCACGCGCCTTGCTCTTGGCTTTCTCTGAAAGTTTCAGTTGAAGGTTTGCATTGAATTCGTAGTGCCAATAAACAAAAACCTCGGAGCACCACTCATGTCCCAGACGTTTTACAAGAAAGGTTTTCTGGCCCTCGCCGTTGCAACGGCGCTGGGTGTTTCTACGTTTGTTCAAGCTGATGTGAAGATTGGCGTGGCGGGCCCGATGACGGGTGCCAACGCAGCTTTCGGTGAGCAGTACATGAAGGGTGCCCAAGCGGCAGCCGATGTGATCAACAAGGCCGGCGGGATCAACGGCGAGCAGATCAAACTGGTGGCCGGCGACGACGCCTGTGAGCCAAAGCAGGCCGTAGCGGTGGCTAACCGCCTGGCAGACCAGGACAAAGTCATCGGCGTGGTCGGGCACTTCTGCTCCTCCAACACCATTCCTGCCTCCGAGGTGTATGCCGACGCAGGCATCATCATGATCACCCCAGGCTCCACCAACCCGACCGTCACCGAGCGCGGCCTGTCGGCGGTGTTCCGCATGTGCGGCCGTGATGACCAGCAAGGCATCGTCGCCGGCGACTACATCGTCGATGTGCTCAAAGGTAAGAAGGTCGCTGTTATCAACGACAAAGACACCTACGGCAAAGGCCTGGCTGACGCTACCGCTGCGCAGTTGACCAAGCGCGGCGTGAAGCCGGTGCTGGAAGAAGGCCTGACCCGTGGCGAGAAAGACTTCAGCGCCCTGGTCACCAAAATCCGCTCCACCGGTGCTGACGTGGTTTATTTCGGCGGCCTGCACCCGGAAGCCGGTCCACTGGTTCGGCAGATTCGTGAAGCCGGCCTCAAAGACGTCAAGTTCATGTCCGATGACGGCATCGTCACCGACGAACTGGTCGCCACCGCCGGCGGCAAGCAGTACGTCGATGGTGTGTACATGACCTTCGGCGCTGACCCGCGCCTGCTGCCGGACAGCAAGACCGTGGTGGAAGAGTTCCGCAAAAACGGCACCGAACCTGAAGGCTACACCCTGTACGCCTACGCTTCGATCCAGGCCCTGGCAGCCGGTTTCAACGGTGCCAAGTCCGACAAGGGCGAAGACGCAGCCAAATGGCTGAAAGCTCACCCGGTTAAAACCGTTATGGGCGAGAAGACCTGGGACGCCAAGGGCGACCTGAAAATCTCCGACTACGTGGTTTACCAGTGGGACAAAGACGGCAAATACCACCAGCTGGAAAAGCAGAAGTAAGAACAAACACGATCGTTTAAGCGCCTCGGTCCCCTGTGGGAGCTGGCTCGCCTGCGAGAGCGGTTGCACATTCAACACAGCTGTTGGTTGTCAGTCCGTTATCGCCGGCCGGCCCGTTTCCCTCGGGGGGCGTGGTTGCCCGTCCCATCGTGTCAGGCATCAAGTCTGTCTTTTCCTCCAGAAGGGCCGCACACCCACCGGTGTGCAGGTTCTCACCGCGTGAGATTGCGTTATGGATGGTATCTTCCTGCAGCAACTGGTCAACGGCCTGACCCTCGGGTCGGTCTATGGCCTGATCGCCATCGGCTACACAATGGTCTATGGCATCATTGGCATGATCAACTTCGCCCATGGCGAGGTTTATATGATTTCCGCTTACCTCGCGGCGATCAGTCTGGCACTGCTGGCCTACTTCGGCATCGAATCCTTCCCGTTGCTCATTCTTGGCACTTTGATATTCACCGTAGTCGTCACCGGCGTTTACGGGTGGGTCATCGAGCGTGTCGCCTACAAACCGTTGCGCAACTCCACCCGACTGGCACCGCTGATCAGCGCCATCGGTATCTCCCTGATCCTGCAGAACTACGCCCAGATTGCTCAGGGCGCGAAACAACAAGGTATTCCTACCCTGCTGGCCGGCGCCTGGCGCGTCGATATCGGCAGCGGGTTCGTGCAGTTGACCTACACCAAGGTGTTCATCCTGGTGGCCGCGTTTCTCGGCATGGGGCTGCTGACCTACATCATCAAATACACCAAGCTCGGCCGCATGTGCCGTGCCACCCAGCAAGACCGCAAGATGGCGTCGATCCTCGGTATCAACACCGACCGGGTGATCTCCTACGTATTCGTGATCGGTGCAGCCATGGCGGCCCTGGCCGGCGTGCTGATTACCCTGAATTACGGCACGTTCGACTTCTACGCCGGCTTCATCATCGGCATCAAGGCGTTTACCGCAGCGGTACTCGGCGGCATCGGTTCCCTGCCTGGGGCCATGCTCGGCGGGATCATCCTGGGTATCTCCGAGTCGCTGTTCTCGGGGTTGATCAACTCTGACTACAAAGACGTGTTCAGTTTCTCCCTGCTGGTGGTGATTCTGATTTTCCGTCCTCAGGGCCTGCTTGGTCGTCCGCTCGTGGCGAAGGTGTAAACATGTCTGCTGCCAAATCTATCGATATCAAGAAAAGTGTCGTCGATACGGTCCTTGCCGGGCTGATTTCGTTGATCGTGTTCGGTCCGATCGTCGGCGTGGTCCTCGACGGCTACGGCTTCAACCTGCAACCGGCCCGTGTGGCCGTCCTGGTCGCCATCGTGATGGTCGGCCGCTTTGCCATGAGCCTGTTCCTGCAAACGCCCAAAGGGGCGAAGATTCTGCAGGGTTTCGAGACCAGTGGCTCCGGCGTGCACGTGCTGCCGCCGGACTACAAGTCGCGGCTGCGCTGGATCATCCCGGCGCTGATCGTGATCGCCATCGTGTTCCCGATCTTCGCCAACAAGTACCTGCTGACCGTGGTCATCCTCGGGCTGATCTACGTGCTGCTCGGCCTGGGCCTGAACATCGTGGTGGGCCTGGCCGGTCTGCTGGACCTGGGTTATGTGGCGTTCTACGCCATCGGTGCCTACGGCCTGGCGCTGGGTTATCAGTACCTCGGCCTGGGCTTTTGGACGGTGCTGCCACTGGCGGCCATCTGTGCGGCGCTGGCGGGGTGCATACTCGGGTTCCCGGTGCTGCGAATGCACGGTGACTACCTGGCCATCGTGACCTTGGGCTTCGGTGAAATCATTCGACTGGTGCTCAACAACTGGCTGTCGTTTACCGGTGGGCCGAACGGCATGCCGGTGCCTTCGCCGACCTTCCTTGGCCTGGAGTTCGGGCGTAAAGCAAAGGATGGCGGGATTCCGTTCCATGAGTTCTTCGGCATCGATTACAACCCCAACATCAAGTTCATGTTCATCTATATCGTGCTGTTCCTGGTGGTGCTGGCCGTGCTGTACATCAAGCATCGCCTGACCCGCATGCCGGTCGGCCGCGCCTGGGAAGCCTTGCGCGAAGATGAAATCGCCTGCCGTTCCATGGGCCTGAACCACGTACTGGTCAAACTCTCGGCATTCACCATCGGTGCGTCCACGGCCGGTCTGGCCGGGGTGTTCTTTGCCAGCTACCAGGGCTTCGTCAACCCGTCGTCGTTTACCTTCTTCGAGTCGGCGCTGATCCTGGCCATCGTGGTGTTGGGCGGCATGGGGTCGACCGTCGGCGTGGTGATCGCGGCGTTCGTATTGACGGTGGCGCCGGAACTGTTGCGCAGCTTCTCCGAGTACCGCGTGCTGTTGTTTGGCGTGTTGATGGTGGTGATGATGATCTGGCGACCGCGCGGCCTGATTCGGATCAGCCGAACCGGTGTGACCCCACGTAAAGGAGTGGCGCCATGAGCAAGGAAGTCGTGCTGTCCGTGGAACATCTGATGATGCACTTCGGTGGCATCAAGGCCTTGAGCGATGTGAGCCTCAAGGTCGAACGCAACTCGATCTTCGCCCTGATCGGCCCCAACGGCGCCGGCAAGACCACCGTGTTCAACTGCCTCACCGGCTTCTACAAAGCCAGTGGCGGCAAAATCGAACTCAACGTGCGGGGTAAACAGACCAACGTGATCCAACTGCTCGGTGAGCGCTTTAAAGCGGTGGACTTCGTGTCGCCGAAAAGCTTCCTCAGCCGTGTCTACTACAAGATGTTCGGTGGCACCCACCTGGTGAACCGCGCAGGCTTGGCGCGGACCTTCCAGAACATTCGCCTGTTCAAGGAAATGTCGGTGTTGGAAAACCTGCTGGTGGCCCAGCACATGTGGGTCAACCGCAGCATGCTTGCGGGCATCCTCAACACCAAAGGCTATCGCAAGGCCGAGAGCGACGCCCTCGACCACGCGTTCTACTGGCTGGAAGTGGTCGACCTGGTGGACTGCGCCAACCGCCTGGCCGGTGAGCTTTCCTACGGCCAGCAGCGCCGCCTGGAAATCGCCCGGGCCATGTGCACCCGGCCGCAGATCATTTGCCTGGACGAACCGGCAGCGGGTCTCAACCCCCAGGAAACCGAAGCGCTCAGCGCGATGATTCGCCTGCTGCGCGACGAACACGACCTCACGGTGGTGCTGATCGAACACGACATGGGCATGGTAATGAGTATTTCCGACCACATCGTGGTGCTTGACCACGGCAACGTCATCGCCGAAGGCGGCCCGGAAGCGATCCGCAATGATCCAAAAGTGATTGCCGCCTACCTGGGCGCAGACGAAGAGGAGTTGGTATGAGTGCACCTATCCTCGAAATGAAAGACCTGGACGTGTTTTACGGCCCGATCCAGGCCCTGAAAAAAGTCTCGCTGCACATCAACGAAGGCGAAACCGTCAGCCTGATCGGCTCCAACGGCGCGGGTAAATCCACGCTGCTGATGTCGATCTTCGGCCAGCCACGGGCCGAGTCGGGGCAAATCATCTACAACGGCGTCGACATTACCCACAAGTCGTCCCACTACATCGCGTCCAACGGCATTGCGCAGTCGCCGGAAGGGCGGCGGGTGTTCCCCGACATGACCGTCGAGGAAAACCTGCTGATGGGCACCATCCCGATTGGCGATAAATTCGCCCAGGAAGACATGCAGCGCATGTTCGAGCTGTTCCCCCGCCTCAAGGAGCGGCGTACCCAGCGGGCGATGACCATGTCCGGTGGGGAGCAGCAAATGCTCGCCATTGCCCGTGCACTGATGAGCCGGCCCAAGTTGTTGCTGCTGGATGAGCCAAGCCTGGGCCTGGCGCCGATTGTGGTGAAGCAGATCTTCGCCACCCTGCGCGAGCTGGCGGCCACTGGGATGACCATCTTCCTGGTGGAACAGAACGCCAACCACGCACTGCGCCTGTCGGACCGAGCGTATGTGATGGTCAACGGTGAGATTCGCCTCACAGGCACCGGCAAGGAGCTGCTGGTGAATGAAGAGGTGCGTAACGCCTATCTGGGCGGTCACTGATCGCAAATTTTGACGCATGACCCCTGTGGGAGGGGGCTTGCTCCCGATAGTGGAGTGTCAGTTTGCGAAGTGCGGGCTGACACATTGCTATCGGGAGCAAGCCCCCTCCCACATTTGTTTTTGGGTCGCTTTCGAAATTGTGGAAAACAAATCCAGCCGCCCTCTAAAGCGCGACATATAGCCGCCGCAAATCCCTGTTTTGTCACAGTTTTGACTTGTCCCCATTCACTGTGGAACCGGCTGTGGGTAACGTGGGAGTAGCTGGCTGAAAGCCTTTAACGGCGCGGGCTGTAGCGCGGTGGTTGTTTTATGATCAGTGGGTTTTTCGTGACCACGCAAGGGATTTGTCAACCTGTTTAAAGACACAGGTATATGACCGATTTATGTCCCTTGAGCCTGTGGATAAGTCTGTGACTAAACTCTGGAAAGACGGCCGCAGAGGCCGGAATGACTGGCCTGGAGCCATCGTTCGGATTTCGCCTGTGTGCATGGGCCTACATACGCCCCGTCCAAGGTCAAGCAAAAAACTTTCTAAAACTGCCTGCAAGCCTTGTACATAGCGGCTTGAGCCGTTTTGCACTTGCCCCCAAAGACTGTGGGCGCAGTTGTGGATAACCTGCGCGCATATGGCTGCAAGGCCCGGTTTACATGGGTTAGATGTGAATGGTTAAAAATTGATCAGTCGTAGATGAAGGTGTGTGCTTAGCGGTTGCCGCAACGACGGCGTAAGGGCATTCTGCTGGCTGTTTTTTTTCCCGATGCCCGCAAGGAGAACACCATGTCCGACACGCTGTTTATTACTGGCGCAACCTCAGGCTTCGGCGAAGCCTGCGCCCGTCGTTTTGCCGAAGCCGGCTGGAAACTGGTGCTCACCGGTCGGCGTGCCGACCGATTGAATGCCTTGGTTGAAGAGCTTTCCAAGCAGACTGAAGTGCACGGCCTGGTCGTGGACGTGCGTGACCGCAAGGGCATGGAAGACGCGATTGCCAATCTGCCGCCATCGTTCGCCAAGCTGCGCGGGCTGATCAACAACGCCGGCCTGGCCGTGGGCACCGACCCTGCGCCCAAGTGCAGCCTCGACGATTGGGAAACCATGGTCGACACCAACATCAAAGGCCTGCTGACCACCACCAGCCTGCTGTTGCCGCGCCTGATCGCTCACGGCCGTGGCGCCGGGATCATCAACCTGGGTTCGATCGCCGGTAGCTATCCGTATCCGGGCAGCCACGTGTATGGCGGCTCCAAGGCGTTCGTGAAGCAATTCTCGCTGAACCTGCGCTGCGACCTGCAAGGCACCGGCGTGCGTGTGACCAACATCGAGCCCGGCTTGTGCGAGAGCGAGTTCTCGCTGGTGCGCTTCGGCGGTGACCAGGCGCGCTACGACGCCACCTACGCCGGCGCCGAGCCGATCCAGCCGCAGGATATCGCCGACACCATCTTCTGGGTGCTCAACACCCCGGCGCACGTCAACATCAATCGTCTTGAGTTGATGCCGGTGAGCCAGACCTGGGCTGGGTTTGCGATTGAGCGCGGGGCTAAAGGCTAAGACCGAGTTGCGGCCATCGCAGGCAAGCCAGCTCCCACATGTTGATCGTGTGAACCCGATCAAATGTGGGCGCTGGCTTGCCAGCGATGGCGTCAAATCGGCCAAAACACGACATAAGGTACACTCCACCCCGTAAAACCCCTCCGCACTGTGCGGTTTAAAGGTTTTGACGGGAGGAAATGTGAGTAACCGAGGTGAGCAGGCACTGCTCAAACAATCGACCATCCTGATGTTCGCCGTCGCGATCGCCGGGATTGTCACGGGTGTTATTTCTGGCGCCCAATCCATTCTATTCGACGGCTTTTTCTCGCTGATCGCCACCGCCATCAAGGTGTTGATGCTGATCACGGCCAAGCTGATCGCCAAGAAAAGCAACGAGCGTTTCCAGTTCGGCTATTGGCACCTGGAACCCATGGTGTTGCTGATCGAAGGTAGTTTCCTGTTGTTGATCGCGATCTACGCGTTTCTCAACGGTGTGTTCGGCATTATCAACGGCGGGCGCGAAATCGAGTTGGGGCTGGTGATTATTTATGCGGCGGTGTTCACCGTCGTTGAATTTGCCTACTTCTTCTACGTGCGCTATCGCAATCGCACACTGAAATCCTCACTGATCCAGTTCGACAACATCAGTTGGATGGTGGACGCGATGCTCTCGGTGGGTTTGCTGATCAGCTTTCTCGCCGCGCTGTTGCTCAAGTCTCAGGGGTATGGCGAGTGGGCGGTGTATGTCGACCCGCTGATCCTGATCCTGCTGGCCCTGAGCATGCTGGCGCCGGCGTTCAAGATCCTGCGCCCGGCATTGCGCGAAGTGCTGGGGATTGCCCCGGACCACTTGGACGACAAGGTGCGCGAGGTCATGGACGCGGCCCAGGCCAGGCATGGTTTCGACGACTACGTGTCGTACGTGCAAAAACACGGGCGGGCGCGGTTTATCGAGATTCATGTGGTATTGCCGGCGAACTACCCGGTGGATAACGTCGCGACCCTGGATGGGCTGCGTGAAGAGATATCCACAGGGCTCGGCACGCCGGATGCGGCGCGCTGGCTGACGATCAGTTTTACCGGGGATCGCAAGTGGATTGCGTGACAGTCATTTAGACCGAGGGGAGGCTTTCGCGAGCAAGCCCGCTCCCACATTTAACCGCGTTCTACCGTTGGAATGCGGTCCAATGTGGGAGCTGGCTTGCCTGCGATGAGGCCCTGAAAATCAGCCGAGATGCTGGATCAGGCCTTGATAGCAGGTCGCCAAATGATACGGCGTGGTCGACGGCATATCCCGTCGGCTCACGGCGCCCTCGGCGTCCAGGCATTCGTGCCAGCCTTTGTCATGCAGGAATCGTTGTTGCAGCGCCAGCAATTGGCGTTGCAGCACCGCCTCACTGCCGGGGCGCAAGGTCAGTGCGCGCAGGTATTCGGCCTGGGCCCAGATTCGCTGAGTACCGTCGCGCACGCTGCCATCCAGGGCGAGCATGCCGCTGACCGCACCGCTGAGTTTATCCACACCCTTGCGCTCGGCGTAGGCAAACGCCCGCGTCAGCGACGCATGCAACGGTGTGCTGCGCAGTACGTCTGACGATTCCAGCAAAAAGAACCATTCGAACTGGTGGCCTGGCTCAAACCAGTTATCCACAGCGCCCAGCGGTTTCTCCATCATCACGCCGTGCTGGCGGTCGATGAAGCGCTTCTGCATCGCGCTAGCGAGGTCCAGCAGCGCATCTTGCGTAATGGCGTCCTCACGCACGGCCAGCGTGGCGAGGAAGCCTTCGGCGAGGTGCATCAGCGGGTTTTGCAGGGGGCCGGACTTGAGGGACGACCAGTTGCGTTCCAATACCGCTTCGTACAGGCCGTCGCCGGTGGCGAAGCGTTCGGCGACCACTTCCAGGGCCGCATCGAGCACCGACTCCACCAGCGGCTCACGCACTTTGGCCCAGTAGTGGGCGCAGGCGAAGATGATGAAGGCGTGGGTGTAGAGGTCTTTGCGCTTGTCCAGCGGCTTGCCGTGGGCGTCGATGCTGTAGAACCAGCCACCGTGCTCGGCGTCATGGAAGTGCCGTTGCAGTGAACGAAACAGCGCCGCCGCACGCTCTTCGGCGAAGGCCGAGCCGGGTTCACCGATCAGGCTGGCAAACAGGTACAGCTGCCGGGCACACGCCATGGCGCGGTAGCGTTGCGGCGGCAATGGCGTGTGATTGGCGTCCAGCGCCTCGTACGGCAACGCCAACTCGGCATTCCAGCCCGGGCCCTGCCACAGCGGCACGATCAGGTCATGGAAGTGCGTGAGCACGGCATTCAACGAAGGCTTGGGGGCGGAGCTTGGAGCGATGGGCATCGGCTGGCGTCGTCACGGCAGGGGTGTAGGCGCGCATGGTAGCAGGCTTGGGATAGATGGTGGTTTTGAGACCGCTTTCGCGAGCAAGCCCGCTCCCACATTTAACCGCGTCCTCCGATTGGAATGCGGTCAAATGTGGGAGCGGGCTTGCTCGCGAAGAGGCCCTCAGCAGCGCTGAAAATCAGCCCGCCAGCAACCAGACCCCAGTCGCCGCCGAAGCCGCACCCGCGACCCGCACCAACGGTGCAGCCGCCGCCGGCAGGAAACGCACCACCGCATACCCGGCCGCATGCAACACCGCCGTTGCGCCGACAAACCCTACGGCATACGCCCACGGGCTGGACATCTCCGGCAGCTCCAAGCCATGCGCCACGCCGTGAAACAGCGCGAACAACCCCGTCGCACCCACCGCCACAAACAACGGCGGCCGCACCGCCAGCGCTACTGCCAGGCCCAGCGCCAGCACTGACGCGGCAATCCCGCTCTCAAGTGCCGGCAATTGCAGGCCTTCAAAGCCCAAAAGGCCGCCAATCAACATGACGCCGACAAAGGTGCAAGGCAGTGCCCAGCGCGCGTTGCCTTTTTGCTGCGCCGCCCAGAGGCCGACTGCGACCATGGCCAGCAAGTGATCGATGCCGCCCAACGGGTGGCTGATGCCTGCCACCAGCCCATTGTCCCCATGCCCGGGGTGAGCGAAGGCGAGGGCCGGAGCGAGCAGCAGAGCGGCGGTTGCGAGAAGTTTGTTGAGGCCCATGGACAGGCTCCTTTTTTAGGGTGAGATCAGGCGGCGGTCAGCAAGCCCTGACGTTCAATAAAGGCGACGATTTCATCCAGGCCGACGCCGGTTTTCTGATTACTGAACACAAAGGGTTTACCGTTGCGCATGCGTTGGGTGTCGCTGTTCATTAATTCCAGGGAGGCGCCCACCAGCGGCGCCAGGTCGATTTTGTTGATGACCAGCAGGTCGGATTTGCAAATACCGGGCCCGCCTTTGCGTGGCAGCTTGTCGCCGGCAGACACATCGATCACATAGATCGTCAGGTCCGACAGCTCCGGGCTGAACGTTGCCGACAGGTTGTCACCGCCGGACTCCACCAGAATCAGGTCAAGGCCCGGAAACCGGCGGTTGAGCTGATCCACCGCCTCCAGGTTGATCGAGGCGTCTTCACGAATCGCGGTGTGCGGGCAGCCGCCGGTTTCCACGCCAATGATGCGTTCCGGCGCCAGGGCCTGGTTGCGCACCAGGAAGTCGGCGTCTTCACGGGTGTAGATGTCGTTGGTCACCACCGCCAGGTTGTAGCGGTCGCGCAAGGCCAGGCACAGCGCCAGCGTCAGGGCGGTCTTGCCGGAGCCCACCGGGCCGCCGATGCCGACACGCAGGGGTTGTGTGTTCATGTGCTTCTCCAAGTAAAAGGCGACAACGTTAAAGGGCTAGGAACGGAACAGTCGGCTGTACTGGCGCTCGTGGGCCATGCACGCCAGGGACAGGCCGAACGCGGCGCTGCCGAAATGGTTGGGGTCGATTCGCCCGGCGTCCTGCTGGGCTTGTTGCAGCAGCGGCAGCAGTTCGCTGGTCAGGCGCTGGGCGGCTTGCTGGCCCAGGGGCAGCGTCTTCATCAATACCGCGAGTTGGTTTTCCAGCCAGCTCCATAACCAGGCGGCGAGGGCGTCGTCGGGGCTGATGTGCCAGGCGCGCGCGGCCAGGGCCCAGCCCAGAGCCAGGTGCGGTTCGGCGCATGGCTCCAGAAATGCACGCGCGGCGGCGTCCAGTTCCGGCAAGCCATTGAGCAGTTGTTGCAGGGAGTAGCCCATCTGGCGACTCTCCTGATACAGCTCGCGGGTCTCGCGGCTGGCGCGATGCTCTTCGCACAATTGCGCCAGGCGCGGCCAATCCTGTGCGGCGGCGGCGCGGCAGTGGGCGAGCAACAGCGGTGCTTCGAAACGCGCGAGGTTGAGCAGCAGTTGGTCGCTGATCCAGCGACGCGCACTCGCGGCGTCATTTACGCGCCCATTGTCCACGGCCATTTCCAGGCCCTGTGAATAGCTGTAGCCGCCAATCGGCAACTGCGGACTGGCCAGACGCAGCAGCGCCCAGGCTGGGTTCATAGGCGTACGCCGAACTGGTGCAGCTTGGGCGGGTAATTGAAGTCTTCATCACCGTGGCGTGAATGATGATGGCCACCGCCGTAGGCGCCGTGTTCCGGTTGGAACGGCGCTTCAATGGTGTCGGTATGGGCGCCTAACTGTTCGAGCATGGCCTTGAGCACGTAGTCATCGAGCAGGCGCAGCCAGCCGTCGCCCACTTGCAGGGCGACATGGCGGTTACCGAGGTGATAAGCCGCGCGGGTCAGTTCAAACGCGTTGCTGCAGGTGACGTGCAGCAGTTGTTCAGGGCGAGCACAGACGCGTACGACGCGTCCGTCTTCAGCTTGTAGGAATTCCCCATCGTGCAGCGGCGGCTGGCCGCGCTCCAAAAACAGGCCGACGTCTTCGCCATCGGCACTGAAACAGCGCAGCCGGCTTTTACTGCGCGCTTCGAAATTCAGCAGCAGTTCGGCAGCCCAGAGGGCTTGGGGGGCGATTCGGCGGTGGATCACCAGCATCAGAAGGCTTCCAGCTATGAGCGATGAGAGAGCTAGAGCAAGGGGCTTGCCAACCACACCCGTGAGTAGGAAATCCCTGTAAGCAGGCATCGTCGTGCCACCGAATAGGGCATGCGTTGATTGCGGGAGTGGTTCAATTTGGTGCGTGATGGGGTTTATAGCACTGGATGTGGGCGTTTTGCGTTGAGGTTCGCCCTGTTCTGTATGAAGTTTCTTTCATCTGTTTCTTGCTGGCGTTTTTAGAAACCTGGCCTACGCGGGGTCAGGAACTGGGCTTCCACATGCCAGGCTGACGGGCTTACTCGGTACTGCCCAGCCCTTGCCAATGCTTGAGGCCGATAAAGATAAAGCGCAGTTGCTGGGTGATTTTCGCCTGAGGCGTAAGGTGGGCAGGCAGCGCCTGGGCGGGAGGGTCGATGATATCGGGCAGGGTGGCGAATACGCTCTTGACGATCAGGTCGGCCATCACGTGCAGACCTTCGGCATCCAGGTGCTGGAGCTTGGGCATCAGTGTGAGGTCCGCCGCCAAGTCGCTGGTGATGTCTTCGCGCAGCGCACCGATGGCTTGCCGCACGGCCAGGCAACCGCCGTATTGCTCGCGCGCCAGGAACAGGAATTGCGAGCGATTGGCCGAGACCACATCCAGGAAGATCCGCACGGACGCATCGATGATGCCGCCCATGACGAACTCGTTGTGACGCACCAGGCGGATAGTGGCGCGGAAGGTCTGGCCGACCTCGCTCACCAAGACGAGCCCAAGCTGGTCCATGTCGTCAAAGTGACGATAGAACCCGGTCGGCACGATCCCGGCGGTCTTGGCCACTTCGCGCAGGCTCAGGCTGCCAAACCCACGGCCACACTCCATCAGATGGCGGGCTGCGTCCATCAAGGCGAGGCGGGTTTGTTGCTTCTGTTCGGCGCGGGGCAGCATCGGCGGGCGGGCTTTGTCGGCAAGTACAGCGACGCACTCTAGCAAAACAGCTTCATCGGCGTCGAACTTGGCGGGGGCTGAGCGTGACGTGGTCTATATAAAAGCAAAAGCCCGATCGGCCGATCGGGCTTTTTTCTGGGCCGGCACAGGCTTAGCTCTGTGCTTGATGCAGTTCTTGCAGACGGTCAGCACCGCCTTCGGCAACACCTTGGGTGTAAGCGCGGTCGTTGGCTTGTTCAGCACCGCCTTCTACCAGACCTTTCTGTTCCAGGCGATCACGGCCACCTTCGGCAACGCCTTCGGTGTAAGCGCGTTTGTTGGCGTGTTCCGAGCCATTTTCTGCAACAGCGCCTTTGGCGTAATCACGGTTTTCATCTTCTTGCGAACCGCTGCGCGCCAGGGTTTGGCTGGACTGCACGGCTTGGGCTTTGTTCTGTGGGGTGGCTTGTTCAGCGGCTGGCAGGGCAAAAGCGCTGGAAGCCAGGACAGACAGCAGAACGGTAGCGAGTAATTGGCGTTTCATGATGGTTGCTCCTTGGGAGGGCGATAAAGTGGGTACAGGGCTAATGCTACTCTCGATAAGTCGATATAAAAGTTCATAAACACAATGGTAATAATCAACAGAATTGATTGTTCTCGGCAGAGGCTCTAGAACGGACCTCTCAAGCCCGCGGTTTTGCACCATGGTGGGTATTTTCGACCCGTTTACGGGTAACACTGGTGCATTGTTGATGGTCTGGTCGATACAAGCCGTAGGAGGAATCGCTTTTTTTGCGATGAATTCGAACTCAGGCTAAACCCACAGACCATTTGTCAGTCGTAGCCTTATAAGCTGCAGTCAAAAGGTGCGCGGCAGTGCGCACCCTCAGTCGTAACCAGGAGTCCTGTGCAATGACGCGCACTCGTAAAATTGTTGTTTGGAGCTGCGCCAGCTTCGTTCTGTTAATCGCCGTGGTGGTGTTGGTGCTGGTATTTTTCGACTGGAACCGCATCAAGCCGCCGCTCAATGCCAAGGTCTCCGAAGAGCTGCATCGCCCCTTCGCCATCAATGGCAACCTGGCGGTGGTGTGGGCCCGTGAACCGGATGTAGGGGGCTGGCGGGCCTGGGTGCCCTGGCCGCACGTGATTGCCGAGGACCTCACCCTGGGTAACCCCGACTGGTCGAAAAAACCCCAGATGGTCACGCTCAAACGCGTAGAGCTGCGCATTTCGCCGTTGGCGCTGCTGGCGCAGCGTGTGGTCATCCCGCGTATTGACCTTACCGAGCCGAGCGCCGACTTGCAGCGCCTGGCCGATGGTCGCGCCAACTGGACCTTCAAGTTTGACCCCAAAGACCCCAACGCCGAACCTTCCAGTTGGGTGGTGGACATCGGCGCTATCGGTTTCGACAAAGGCCACGTAACGCTTGACGACCAGACGCTCAAAACCCAGCTGGATGTGATCATCGACCTGCTGGGCAAGCCCATTCCGTTCAGCGCGATCGTCGGCGACGCCGATGCTAAAAAGGCCCTGGAAAAAGGCTCGGCGCCTCAGGACTATGCGTTTGCCCTCAAGGTCAAAGGCCAATATCACGGTCAGAAGCTCGACGGCACCGGCAAAATCGGTGGCCTGCTCGCCTTGCAGGACGCGGCCAAGCCGTTCCCGCTGCAAGCCCAGGTGAAAATCGCCGACACCAGCATCGCCCTGGCCGGCACCCTGACCGACCCACTTAACCTCGGTGCCCTGGACCTGCGCCTGAAGCTCGCTGGCAGCAGCCTGGGTAACCTCTACCCGCTGACCGGTGTGACGCTGCCCGACTCGCCGGCCTATTCCACCGACGGTCACCTGATCGCCAAGCTGCACGAAGCCAGTGGCGCGTCATTCACCTATGAAAACTTCAACGGCAAGATCGGCAACAGTGATATCCACGGCGACCTCAGCTATGTGGCCAGTCAGCCTCGGCCCAAGCTCAGTGGCAAACTGGTCTCCAACCAATTGCTGATGACCGACCTTGCCCCATTGATCGGTGCCGACTCCAATGCCAAGCAAAAAGCCCGTGGCGGCGAGAGCAAGCAACCGGCGACCAAGGTGTTGCCGGTGGAAGAGTTCCGCACCGAGCGCTGGCGCGACATGGACGCCGATGTGGAGTTCACCGGCAAGCGCATCGTGCACAGCGCCGAGTTGCCGTTCACAGACCTCTATACCCACCTGATCCTCAACGACGGCGAACTGAGCCTGGAACCCCTGCGCTTTGGGGTGGCCGGCGGCAAACTGGACGCACAGATTCGTCTCAACGGGCGCATCACGCCGATGGAAGGCCGCGCGAAACTGACTGCGCGCAACTTCAAACTCAAGCAGTTGTTCCCGACCTTTGAACCGATGAAAACCAGCTTTGGTGAGCTCAACGGTGATGCCGATGTGTCCGGGCGCGGCAACTCCGTGGCGGCGTTGTTGGGCTCCTCCAACGGTGACCTGAAAATGCTCATCAACGACGGTGCAATCAGCCGTGGCCTGATGGAAATCGCCGGGCTCAACGTGGGCAACTACGTGGTGGGCCGCCTGTTCGGCGACAAAGAAGTGAAGATCAACTGCGCGGCTGCGGATTTCGGCATCAAGACCGGCCTGGCGACCACTCGCCTGTTTGTATTCGATACCGAGAACGCGATCATCTACATCGATGGCACCGCGAACATGGCGACCGAACAGCTCGACCTGACCATCACGCCGGAGTCCAAGGGCTTTCGCCTGTTTTCCCTGCGTTCGCCGCTGTACGTCAACGGCCCGTTTATCAAGCCCAATGCGGGTGTGAAAGCGGTACCGCTGATGCTGCGCGGGGCAGGCATGGTCGCGCTGGGTGTGATCGCCGGCCCGGCTGCCGGGTTGCTGGCGTTGGTGGCACCGAGTAGCGATGCGCCGAACCAGTGTGCACCGCTGTTGCAGCAGATGAAGGAAGGCAAGGCGCCGAAGACGGTGAAAGGCTGATTGACGCAACAGTCAGCAAAAAAATGGGAGCGGGCTTGCTCGCGAAGGGGAGGCATCAGTCGATATCTTCGTTGACTGATACTCCGCTATCGCGGGCAAGCCCGCTCCCACATGGGGCTTGCGGTGTGACGACCTACAGGTCCTGCAGAATGTCCGCCATGTCGTCGGCGTGTTCTTCTTCCTGGGCCAGGATGTCTTCGAAGATGCGACGCGTGGTCGGGTCTTTGTCGCCGATGTACTGGATGATTTCACGGTAGCTGTCCACCGCAATCCGCTCGGCAACCAAGTCTTCGTAGACCATTTCCTTCAAGCTGTTGCCGGCCACGTATTGTGCGTGGGAGTTCTTCGACAGCAGGTCCGGGTTGAACTCCGGCTCGCCGCCCAGCTGCACGATGCGCTCGGCCAGTTTGTCGGCATGCTCGGCTTCCTGGGTCGCGTGTTCGAGGAATTCATCGGCGGCGACGCTGGCTTTCAGGCCGTTGGCCATGAAGTAGTGACGCTTATAACGCAGCACGCAGACCAGTTCGGTGGCCAGCGACGCGTTGAGCAGGCGGATAATTTCCTCGCGATCAGCGTCGTAGCCTTCGGTCACGGCGCCGTTTTCGACGTTTTGACGGGCGCGTGAGCGCAGGGTCGCAACGTCAGTCAAATGTGCTTCAGTCATCTCAATCTCCTGGTGCTAATCCGGTTTTGCGCCACGCTCTGCCGGCGTGATCGCTCCAAGTTGTGAGTGTTCGACGACGCAAAAAGTTTTATCGGATTTCACAACGTGTGGCCGGACCGCTTCGCCTCCTCCTGTACCCACTGGAAAAACGCTCGCACCGGGGGATGCCGTTCCCGCCCCGGCACACACAGCGCGCTGTAGCCGGCGCCGCCGACGCTGATCTGCGGCCGATAGGGCACCAGCAAACCGCTGGCAACGCTTTGCGACACCAGAATGTTGCTCGCCAGCACCAGCCCCTGGCCGGCAATCGCCGCCTGCAGTGCGTAGTGTTCCTCATCGTATTCACGCACAGGCAGCGTGTGGTCCAGCCACGTCTCCTCGGCTTTGTCGCACCAGGCCTGCCAGCCCAGGGCGTAAAGCTGCGCGTTGTGCCAGCGCACGCTGATGAGCGTCGGCACCTGAGTGCTGGCGCGCGCGACCTGCTCGGGCGAGCCATACACCGCAAAACACTCGTCGAACAGGCATTGCCCATACAGGTTGGGGTAGTCGCCAATGCTGTAGCGAATCACCAGATCGACGCTGGCATCCTGCTGGAGGTCGACGACCTCGCACTGGGTGTCCAGGCGCAGGTTGATGTCCGGGTGGGCCGCGTAGAAGCGACCCAGCCGTGGCACCAGCCATAGCGCCGCAAACGCCGGTGTGGTGGAGACCGTCAGGTGCCCGGCGCTGCGTTGCGGGCGCAGGGTGTCGAGGCTTTGCGCCACGTCCAGCAAGGCACCATGCACACTGTGAAACAGCCGTTCGCCGCCTTCGGTCAGGCGCACCTGGCGTGGCAGGCGTTCGAAGAGCGGCACGCCCAGCCAGGTTTCCAGGGCGCGAATCTGATGCGATACCGCCGTGGGCGTCACCGACAGTTCCTGGGCCGCAGCCTTGAAGCTCAACAGGCGTGAGGCTGACTCAAAGGTGCGCAGGGCGGTTAGGGGCAGCGAGGCAAACATGTTGTCTCCACGGATGAAATAGATTCATCCAAGTTAACTATTGCTCATTTGTCGGTCAGGGCGAGCAACTCTAGATTCATAAGCAAGAGCGGCGGCCATCCAGGCTGCCTGAGTGTATCCCCTGAAGGTTGAACAGATGAAAAAAATGCTAGTGGTTCATGCCAGCCCACGCGGCGAGCGCTCCCACTCTCGGCGCCTGGCCGAATCGTTTCTCGAGGCCTGGCAGGCGGCTAATCCCGATGCACAGATCACCCGGCGCGAAGTCGGCCGCGCCTTCATCCCGCATGTGACCGAGGCGTTTGTCGCAGCGAATTTCTACCCCGAACCGCAATCCCTGCCCAAGGTCATGAAGGCCGACCTGCAATTGAGCGATGAGCTGGTCGGCGAGCTGATCGAACATGAGCTGCTGGTGATCTCCATGCCGCTGTACAACTTTGGCGTGCCCAGCGGCCTCAAGGCCTGGATCGACCAGATCGTACGCCTGGGCCTGACCTTCGACATCCGCCAAGACAGCCAGGGCATCGCGCAATACCAGGCGTTGCTCAACGGCAAGCGCGCACTGATCATCACCAGCCGTGGTGGTAACGGGTTCGGCCCCGGCGGCGAAAACGAAGGGATGAACCATGCCGACCGGCACCTGCGTACGGTGCTGGGTTACATCGGCATCGATGACGTTCGGGTGATTGCCGCCGAGGGTGAGGAGTCGGACAAAAGCGTGTTCCTGCGCGCCTGTGACGAGGCCGAGCGTCAGTTACGTGACTTGGCAGGGCATTTTTAACCGGCCTCGGTCATGGGGCGGTCACGTCCAGTGGGCTAGGATGGCGGTATCGCTTGCCTGATCAGGATGCCTGCCGCATGCCCGAGTCTCTCGCCACGCGTTATCCCCTGGTGCTGGTGCCCGGTATGCTCGGCTTCGTGCGCCTGGGGTTGTTTCCTTACTGGTACGGCATCGTCCCGGCGCTGCAAGCGGGTGGCGCGCAGGTGTTTCCCGTGCAGGTGGCACCGCTGGATTCCAGCGAAGTGCGCGGTGAACAATTGTTGCTGCAGATCGAGCGGATTCGTCGGGACACCGGTGCTGAGAAGGTCAACCTGATCGGCCATAGCCAGGGCTCGCTGACGGCGCGGTATGCCGCGGCCAAGCGCCCGGAATGGGTAGCGTCGGTGACGTCGGTGGCCGGGCCTAACCAGGGTTCGGAATTGGCGGACTATTTCCATAGCCACTACCCGCCGGCCAGTTGGAAAGGCCGGCTTGTGAGCGCGCTGTTTCATCTGGCTGCCTGGGTGATGGGGGTGCTGGAAACCGGCTATCGCGGGCCGCGCTTCAAGGCCGACTTGCAGGCCTCGCACCAGTCCCTGACCTGCGAAGGTGTGGCGCTGTTCAATCGCCAGTTTCCTCAAGGGTTGCCGCAGACGTGGGGCGGGCAGGGCGCCGAAGTGGTCAGCGGTGTGCGTTATTACTCGTGGTCCGGCACCTTGCAGCCGGGCAAGACCGATCGCGGGCGTAACCTGCTGGACGGCACGAACCGCAGTTGCCGGTTGTTCGCCCGCAGCTTTGTGCGCGAAAAGGGCCAGTGCGACGGTATGGTCGGGCGCTACAGCTCACACCTGGGGGTAGTGATTGGTGATGACTACGCCTTGGACCACTTCGATATCGTCAACCAGTCGCTGGGGCTGGTGGGCAAGGGCGCCGAGCCGATTCGGTTGTTTGTCGAGCATGCGCAGCGGTTGAAGGCTGCCGGGGTTTAGCCGGTGGACCGCGTTATCGTTCTTCGCGAGCAAGCCCGCTCCCACATTCGACCGAGTGTCACAGTTGGAATGTGATCGACTGTGGGAGCGAGCTTGCTCGCGAAGGCGGCCTATCCGGCAACACGGACCTGGCGGCGAACCGGCGTGGTCCAGCGCTCCGACAAAATCACCCCGCCCAGCGTCAGCAAGCCGCCGACCAGGTGGTACATGGCCAATTCTTCCTTCAACACCACCGCAGCAATCAACGCGGTAATCAACGGCAGCAGGTTGAAAAACAACGTGGTGCGGCTTGGCCCCAGGGTCTTCACCGAGTGCATCCACGCCAGCGGCGCGAGCATCGACGCCAGCAAGCAGGCGTACAGCACCAGCGGAATATTCGCCCAGCCCAGGCCCGCTTTGGTCGAGAACAGGAACAGCGGAAACAGCACCACCACGGCCACCAGCACCTGCAGATACAGCAACACCAGCGGCGGCAGGCGCAGCTGCCATTTTTTCAGCAGCGTGCTGTAGACCGCGTAGGCCAGGGTGGCGATCAGCATCATGCCGTCGCCCAGGTTGACCCCGTGTTGCAGCAGCGCGCCCAGGCTGCCGGCCGACACCACCACCACCACGCCGGCGAACGACAGCACCGCGCCGGTCAGTGCGCCAAAGGTCAGGCGCTGGCCGAGGCTGATAATCGCAGCGGTCAGCGCCATCAACGGCATCAGCGAAAGGATGATGCCCATGTTGGTGGCGCTGGTCAGGGTCGCGGCGTAGTAGGCCAGGCTTTGATACACGGCCATGCCGAGCACGCCGAGGATGAAGATCTTGCCCAGGTTAGGGCGAATCAGCGGCCAATTGGCAATTACCGGCTTGAGCATGAACGGGGTAAACAGCAGCGCAGCCAGCAACCAGCGGTAAAAGCCGATTTCAGCGGGGAAGATCGTGCCCACGGCCAATTTGTTGACCACGGTATTGCCGGCCCAGATAAAGATGGCCAGCAGGGGATACGCAAATTGCATCGAAAGAAACCAAGTGTGTTGATGAGGCAGGATTATCCCCTGTCTGGATCGAAGCCTATACTGCGATCCAGACAACCGACCTTTATATCCAGACAATATGCCCAGACACACCGTACGCCTCGCGGATTTCCCGCGCCTGCCAAGCCCGGTCTACTTCCGTTACTCCGATTTCGCGCCTGATACCGAGTGCACGCCGCACCGGCATTTCTGGGGCTCGCTGGACTATTCGGCCAACGGCGTGATGCGCATGGAGGTGGCCGGCAGCCGCTTTATGTCGCCGCCGCAGTACGCAGTGTGGATCCCGCCGAACACTGAGCACAGCTCCTACAACGCCCAAGCGATTGTGTATCGCTCGGTGGGCCTCGCCCCGAATCTCTGCGAGCAGTTACCACAGGCGCCGTGCACCTTGGCAATCAGCGAGATTCTCAAGGCGATCCTCGGCGACTTTGCGCTGCGCGATGTCAACATCCCGCAAACCGAGGCGGATATCCGCCTGGCCCAAGTGCTGGTGGACCAACTCAAGCAAGCGCCGATTCACGATTGCTTTCTGCCTTATGCACGCCACCCCGGGCTGCTCAGTGTGCTCGAAGGCATGCAGGCCGAGCCCGGCGACAACCGCCCGCTGGCGCAATGGGCGGAGCACGTGCACGTGAGCGAACGCACCCTGGCCCGGCAATTTGTGCGGGAGCTGGGCATGAGCTTTGGCGAATGGCGCCAACGCCTGCGTTACCTCGCCGCCATTGAGGCCCTCGACAGCGAGCGCAGCGTGCAACATGTGGCATTCGACTTGGGTTACAGCACCGCCTCGGCCTTCATCGCCATGTTCCAACGCCACGCGGGCTGCACCCCGGAGCAGTATCGCCGGTCGAATATTCGCGGCCGCTGACATGTAACAGGTTTTGACTACACTGCTGCGTAGGCCGTGCCCTTTTGGCACGGTAACAGGGAGAAAACTCCATGAAGATGCTGCGTATTCCGTTGTTGATGATGGGCCTGCTGCTGTGTTCCCAAGGCTTCGCCGCTACCGCCCAGCAAAATAAAATGACCACCTGCAATGCTGAAGCCACCACCAAGACGCTTAAAGGCGATGACCGCAAGGCTTTCATGAAGACCTGCCTGTCGGCGCCCGCCGCCAACGACGCCAAGACCTTGACCCCACAGCAGCAGAAGATGAAGGACTGCAATGCCACGGCGAAAACCAAGGCGTTGACCGGCGATGCGCGTAAGACCTTTATGAGCACTTGCCTCAAAGGCTGACCACGATTTCGCCAACGCTGGAGCTCAAATGTGGGAGCTGGCTTGCCTGCGATAGCATCACCTCGGTAGGCCAGGTAAACCCAGGCGCCTGCATCGCGGGCAAGCCCGGCTCCCACACTTGATCGCATTCACAACCTGGCCTCTCGCTTGATTCCCTCAAGGCTGGCAGACTGCCCATCCTTTAACGCCGTTCGTTTTGAGGCTGTATGCCAACGTTTTCTCAGCGTCACGTGTTATTGCTGGTCAGTTGCGTCATCATCTTCGGTGGGTTGTTGCTGGTCTTGCCGCTCAAGCTGCTGCCCAGCCTGCTGGCCGGCTTGCTGGTCTATGAGCTGGTCAATATGCTCACCCCGCAGTTGCAACGGCTGATCGAAGGCCGGCGCGCGCGTTGGCTGGCGGTGGCATTGCTCGGCACCTTGATCGTCAGTGTGCTGACCCTGATCTTTGCCGGCGCCATCAGCTTCCTGCTCCACGAAGCTGAAAACCCTGGGGCCTCCCTCGACAAATTCATGGGCGTGGTCGACCGCGCGCGCGGCCAGTTGCCGCCGTTCCTCGACGCCTACCTGCCCGCCAGCGCCGCCGAGTTTCGCGTGGCCATCGGCGACTGGCTGAGCAAGCACTTGAGCGAGTTGCAACTGGTCGGCAAAGACGCCGCCCACATGTTCGTCACCCTGCTGATCGGCATGGTGCTCGGCGCCATCATCGCCCTGCAGCGCGTGCCCGACCTGACCAAGCGCAAACCCCTGGCCGCCGCACTGTTCGACCGCCTGCACCTGCTGGTCCAGGCGTTTCGCAACATCGTCTTCGCCCAGATCAAGATTGCCGCGCTTAACACCCTGTTCACGGCGATCTTCCTCGCGGTGGTGCTGCCGTTGTGCGGGATTCACCTGCCGTTGACCAAAACCCTGATTGTGCTGACCTTCCTGCTCGGCCTGCTGCCGGTGATCGGCAACTTGATGTCGAACACGCTGATCACCATCGTCGCACTGTCGATTTCGATCTGGGTGGCAGTGGCGGCGCTGGGGTATTTGATCGTGATCCACAAGGTCGAGTACTTCCTCAACGCGCGCATCGTGGGCGGGCAGATCAGTGCCAAGTCGTGGGAGTTGTTGCTGGCGATGCTGGTGTTTGAAGCCGCATTCGGTCTGCCAGGCGTGGTGGCGGGGCCGATTTATTATGCGTATTTGAAGAGTGAGCTGAAGCTCGGCGGGATGGTTTGACGCAATCGCATCGTCAGGCAGGCTGCTGAATGTGCAGAGGCCTTCTGAACCGTGATTTGGCAGGTCGCCAAACCGGGTCGCTTTTTGGGCGACGGGCGGACTGTTGGCGTTATTGATCAAATGGTGCAAGGCCTCGGATGGGCTCGTTACAACATTCAGGGTAAGGCGAAGTCAGTGTGTGGAAGACGGCCTTTGTGGCGACCGGGATTTCGCGTGTAAGCAGGTCTAAATGTGGGAGCGGGCTTGCTCGCGATAGCGGAGTGTCAGTCGAAGTAAGTATCGACTGAACCACCGCCTTCGCGAGCAAGCCCGCTCCCACATTTGGTTTTTCAGCGTTGGTGAGAGTGGGGCACGTCAGGAGCCGTAGCGCTTGCTCGCTTCAATCGCCAAACCGCTGCCAATGCTGCCGAAGATGTTCCCTTCCACATGCCGGGCATTCGGCAACATCGCCGAGATGCTGTGGCGCAGTGCCGGAATGCCGCTGGAACCGCCGGTGAAGAACACCGTGTCCACTTGGGCAACGTCCACCGAGGCGTCGGTCAGCAATTGCGTGACGCTGTTGCGCACGCGCTCGAGCAAGCCATCAATCGCGGACTCGAACAGTGTGCGGCTCAGGTCCACGCTCAACCCGGGTTCAACCCGGTCCAGCAGCACGTGGCGGCTGTCTTCGTGGGTCAGCTGGATCTTGGTTTCTTCCACTTCCATCGCCAGCCAGTGCCCGGCGCGCTGTTCGATCAGCTTGAACAGGCGGTCGATGCCGCCGGTGTCTTCGATGTCGTAGCGCATGCTGCCCAGGGCCAGCTGGGATTTTTGCGAGTACACCGAGTTGATGGTGTGCCAGGTGGCCAGGTTCATGTGGTGGCTGGTCGGCATGTAGGCACCGCTTTTCATGCGGCTGCCGTAGCCGAACAGCGGCATCATGCCGGCCAGCGAGAGTTGTTTGTCGAAGTCGGTACCACCGATGTGCACGCCGCCGGTGGCGAGGATGTCGCTTTGGCGGTTGTCGTTGTGACGGCGGTCCGGGGACAGGCGCACCAGCGAGAAGTCGGACGTACCACCGCCAATGTCGACAATGAGCACAAGCTCTTCTTTCTCGATGGTGGACTCGTAGTCGAAGGCCGCTGCAATCGGTTCGTACTGGAACGAGATGTCCTTGAAGCCGATCTTGCGCGCCACGTCGACCAGGGTATTTTCCGCTTCCTGGTCGGCCATCGGGTCGTCATCGACAAAGAACACCGGGCGGCCCAGGACCACTTCTTCGAACTCGCGGCCGGCGGTGGTTTCAGCGCGGCTTTTGAGTTGGCCGATAAACAGCGCCAGCAGGTCGGTGAAGGGCATGGCCGTGCCGAGCACGCTGGTGTCGTGCTTGATCAGCTTGGAACCCAGCAGGCTCTTGAGCGAGCGCATCAGCCGGCCTTCGTAGTTTTCCAGGTATTCGTGCAGCGCCAGTCGACCGTACACCGGGCGACGCTCCTCGAAGTTGAAGAACACCACCGACGGCAATGTGATCTTGTCGTCCTCCAGCGCAATAAGCGTCTCCTCGCCGGGGCGGATCCAGCCGACGGTGGAGTTGGACGTGCCAAAGTCGATGCCGCAGGCACGGGCTGGGGATGGGTTTTTCATGTCTATCGGGTTCCGGTTGCAAAACGGCCGCGCAGTGTATGCCAGTCGAAGGCGGATGCGTAGGCCAACCATCCGTTAAATCGTGCTTGAAAGTGAGGGATTCGCCCCCACATCTGATGCATACGGCTAGCGCCGATAACACTTTGACGCACCCCCAGGCCACAAGACTCAACAAGTGCAAAGCAGCGCACGTTGTGCCTCAGGTTGTGCGATCTCGATTAAGGATGGTGAACCGCCGATGGATTTCAAAGACTACTACAAGATACTGGGTGTCGAGCCGACGGCTGATGACAAGGAAATCAAGGCCGCCTATCGCAAGCTCGCACGCAAATATCACCCGGATGTGAGCAAGGAAAAAGACGCCGAAGAAAAATTCAAGGACGCGTCCGAAGCCTATGAAGCGCTTAAAAGCGCCGATAAGCGCGCGGAATACGACGAACTGCGCAAATACGGCCAGCATGGCCAGCCGTTCCAGGGCCCACCGGGCTGGCAGAGCCGTGGCGGCTTTGGCGGTGGTGCGGGTACTGAAGACTTTTCTGACTTCTTCAGTTCGATCTTCGGCGGCCGTGGCGATGCCTTCGGTGGCGGCCAGCGCCGTCCGACCGGGCGCAAGGGCCAGGACGTGGAGATGCAACTGACGGTGCTCCTCGAAGAGACGCTGTCCACCGAGTCCAAGCAGATCAGCTTCCAGGTGCCGCAATATGACGCTTCGGGTCGTCATGTCAGCAACACCACCAAGAGCCTGAACGTGAAGATCCCCGCCGGCGTGGCCGACGGCGAGCGCATCCGCCTCAAAGGTCAGGGGGCGCCGGGTATTGGCGGTGGCGCCAACGGCGATCTGTACCTGATCATCAAGTTTGCGTCGCACCCCAAGTTCGAGGTGGATGGCGAAAACCTGATCATCAACCTGCCTCTGGCGCCGTGGGAATTGGCGCTGGGCGCGGAAGTGGCGGTGCCAACCCTCACCGGCAAGATCAACCTCAAGGTGCCGGCGGGCAGCCAGAACGGCCAGCGCATGCGCGCCAAGGGCCATGGCTTGCTGAACAAGGCCGGGCAGCGCGGCTATTTGTTCGTGCAGCTCAAGGCCGTGATGCCCAAAAGCAGCGACGAGGAGGTCAAGGCGTTGTGGCAGGAACTGGCGCAGAAAGCGGCGTTCAACCCGCGTGAACATTTCTGAGCCGCATAACTATCTAGGGCTTTTCAGCTACGGCTATTCGATAGGTTGGTTTTTTCCAACCTGCACGGATGGCCCGATATGTCAGAACAACCCGTTACCTCAACCCCCGAAGGCACCTTCAACGCTGACCTTCGGGGCGTGCATTACGACTTCCTCAAGGAACGTGTACCCGCGTGGTTCACTCAGGGTTCCACCCAGCGCCAGGAAGAACTCGCCAACCACGATACGGAACTGCCCAGCTGGTACCTGACCGCCACGGCTCAGCAAAAGGCTGAGCTGGCCGCCCGCCATACCCGCTACCGCGAAACCTTGAACCAGGTGGACAACACCCTCGGCGACATCAAGGACGCGTGCGCCTTTGCCGAGCAGCCGCTTAAAGATGCAATCAAACAACGCTTCAACCTGGACGTGGACGTCAAGAACGTCTATTTCGCCCGCAAGTATGGGTTTAAAAGTCGCGACGACCTGTTCGGTGCGTTTGTTTTTGAGCAGCAGAACGACTCGGCGTTGAGTTATGAATACCGTGGTGTTTCTTTGCTTGAGGCCGCCTTGGCCAATTTCGCGCCCGACGAAGAGCACGCCAGTGCCTGCAACGATTGCCAGGTCATAACGCGCTGGAGTTCGTACGACGGCGAAGTTATCCCGACCTTCCACGCGGTCAATTCCCAGACCCTGTCCATCGCGCCCCATGAGTTTGCCCAAGTGTGCCGCAGCCTGGACTTAGGCAATTTGTATCAGCAGCACATCAAGGCCATTGTCCAACCGGACGACACGGCCCAGCGCAGCGCACTTGAAACGCAGCTGCAAGAGCACCAACGCCAGCAATTGGCGCTGAGCGCAGAGGTGGCGGCTCACCAGACCGAATGGGGCATCAGCGCTGACGCGTACCGCATGATCAAACAGGTCATCACTAACCCCGCCAGTGCCACACTCGACGGTAAACCAGTGACGTTTGCCGCATTGAAGGTGTTTGGCAGTGTGTTGGTGGGGCCAGTGCTGATCGGCCCGGCGCGTAAAGGCAGTGACAGTGTCGAGCGCCTGGTCGTGTTCATCCCCAACGACCCACAGCAGCCGCTCAGGGAGTACGCCTCCAGTGCGGAGTTTATGGCGGACCTCAGGGCCCGCTTGCACAGCGCCTCGTATCGACGCTTCTTCAGCCGGTTCGTGCCCCAGCGCGAGCAGGGGGTCTTTTTTAAACAATTTAATGTGGTGTACAAGCCCGCCAACGGCGATGGCGAGGCGGGCGATTACCCGCTGGCATCAAGGCCGGTGAGGTTGCCGCTGGATGAGACGGCTATCAATGGCAACCTATGGGAGCAACTGCGCGCGGCCCAGGTGCGCAAAATTTTATCGGACGCCCGCGCCGTGGCGGTGCCCACCGGGGATGAGGACCGTCAGGCGCGTATGGAGCGACTGTCGAGCTATTTGGACGCGGTGATCAGCGTGTTCAACCTCGCCGCTTTCGTGGTGCCGGGGTTGGGGCCGATCATGCTGGCGGTGGGCGCGGCGCAGATGTGCACTGAAGTGTATGAAGGCATCGAAGCCTACGAGCAAAGCGACCTGAAAACGCTGTGGGCGCACTTGTCCAGCGTAGCCCTCAACGCGGCGATGCTGGGGGCAGGCGCGAAGGTGTTGCCCGAGATCAAATCGGTGAGCGCCATTGACCACCTCAAGCCGGTCACGCTGCCGAGCGGCGAACAGCGATTATGGAAACCTGATGTGTCCTCCTACGAATACCGTCAGCCGATACCTTCCGGCGTTGCGGTCGACGAACGGGGTCTGTACCAGGTCAACGGTACCTCGGTCTTGCCGTTGCAGGGCCGGCGCTACGCTGTTCGCCAGGACCCGGTGACCGAGGCGTACCGCATCGTCCACCCCTCGCGGCCGGAGGCCTATCAGCCGACCCTCACGGAAAATGGCGGCGGCCTCTGGAACCATGAGCTGGAGCGCCCGCAGACCTGGGAAGGCGCATCGCTGATGCAGCGCTTGGGCCCGTTGGCAGACGGTTTCAGCGATGCTGAACTGGAACAGGTGCGACGTGTCGCGGATGTGAGTGAAGATGTGCTGCGTCGTGTGCATGTAGAGGGCGAGGCGACGCCCGCGATTTTGCTCGACACCTTGCGCCAGTTCAGGGCGTATCGCGATGCGGTGAACGTTGCCGAGGGCATACGCCTGGGTTCGCTCAGCAGCGACCTTTGCGGCTATGCCGCGTCGTTGATGGTGGAGATGCCGAGGTGGCCTTCAAACGTGGCGATAGAGGCTTTTTCGAATGCCGCGTTGGATGGGCCATCGATCAAGTACGGCAATGGCCAGGCGCTAGCGTCCGACACGTTGCGTATCCACCGTGGCGAGCTAATGAACGGGCAGTTGCCCAAGCGCGTTATCGAGTTTTTGAGTGAGCGCCAGCTCATGGACTTGGTGGGTCGCTCTGACGGCACGCCCGAATCACGCACCGCGTCCTTGCGGTCACGGCTTGAACAGCATGCGATCAACGTTCGTTCGCGTCTGATGAAGAGTATCTACCTTGAGCAGCAGCCGCCGTCGGACACCGCGATCATGCTGGTCCAGAACCAGTTCAGCTCTATACCCAGCGGCCTGGCGCGAGAACTGCTGGCAGACGTGACACCGTCCGAACGGGCGACCATGAAGCGCACCCAAAACCTACCGTTTCGCCTTTTGGAGAAAGCCCGACTGGCGCAACAGCAGATGCGCCTGAGCCACGCCTATGAAGGGCTCTATCTCGATGACATGGCCAACAAGGACACCGAGGCCCTGGTGCTCAATAGCCTGGCCAACGTGCCTGGCTGGAGTAATGGCTTGCGGCTGGAAGTGCGTGAGGGACGATTGGAAGGTGAGTTGCGCGCCAGCTTTGGATCGGCCGATGCCGCCGAGCGCAAGGTGTTGGTGCGGGTGGACGAGGGGCAGTATCAAGCCAAGGATGAACGAGGGCAGGACCTGCATGGCATCAACGGCTTGTATGGGTCACTGCAGCATGCGTTGCCCGACGCTCATCGCAATGCAATCGGTTTACCTGACGTGGGGCAGGGCGAGCAGCTCAAAGCGTTGATCACCGAAAAAGCCCTGTCGCGCGCGCAATTGCGCAACGTGTTAGGCATGCAGTCGAAAAAACAGCCGCGCTATCCGACATTGTCGGCCGCTGGTCGTCGAGGCTATCCATTATCCGGGCGTGGGGGGAACGTGTTGGACCAGATCGTTCGAGAACGCATTCTGTCGCTTTACCCCGATTTGACCGTGGACGAAGTCGTTGCCCTGCGCCAGCGCCAAGGTTGGTTCGATGAGCAGTGGCTCAAGCGCCTGGAGCGAGAGCGCACGGACTTTAAGTCGACGATGAGCCGGTGGCTGTCCACGCACACGGAAGGGGTCGAGCCGTTCAGCGAAGCGGATCGCAAAGCCTTGAAAGCCAAGCGCGCCATTTATGACACCCTGCACGACGCACTGAAAGAAGTCGGCCCGCGTCATTACGACGCTAACGGTCAATATGTGGGGCAGAGAATAGAGTGGGTCGAAGCCGACTTGCAGCAGCAACTGCGTACGCTGCCGGACCTGCCGGCCAATTTTGACCGCGTCACTCGATTAACACTGATCTCCAGCCATGTGACCGATGCTGATATCGGCCGTTTGCTCGTCAACTTCCGTGGCTTGCGCGTGCTTAGCCTGGATGGCGGTGAGTTGACCGAGTTGCCCCGGGCCATTGGTGATATGCCGCATTTGCGCAGCCTGGATCTGGCAAGCAATTTGATCACGTTGAAGCCCGCAGACGTTGTGCTGTTGGGTAAGGCCGTTCGGCTGGAGGCGCTGTCCTTGAGAGACAACCCCCTGGAGCGGGCACCGGATGTCAGCGGTATGAAGAATCTGCGCACTCTGTGGTTGAGCAACACCGGCCTTCATGAATGGCCCGCCGGAGTCTTTCGCGTTCCGCGCCCGCGTGACTTCAACCTTGACCTGAGGGATAACCCAATCAACCGGGTTCCGGTGTTTGCTCCGGGTTCAGACAATGCCCTGATTGTCGCGCGAACCTTACTCAGTCGCGAGAGGTTGGTTACCCCCGATCTGCTGGCGCAATTCAAGCAGTACATCGAAGCGGCGGGTTACGACCCGGAGCGCCAGTTTCCTGCCCGGGGTGAATTTGATCGTCGTTTGTGGAACACCGGTGTGCCGCAGGACGAGTGGCGCTCCAAACAACGGCTATGGGACCACCTTGAGCAGACATTCGGCTCCGAGGGTTTTTTTAATGAGTTGCGCCTCCTCAGGCGTTCGGGGGATGCAAAGGTCGATAGCGGCCGGTTACTGCCGGAGTTGACTGCAAAGGTCTGGCGAATGCTGGAAGCCATGGGCGAAGACGCCGAGTTGCGTGACGAGTTGTTCCGTATGGCGAGAAATCCCTCGGCCTGTGTGGACGCGGGCGCCCAGCTGTTTAATGCCATGGGTGTTGAAGTGCTGCTGCGCGCTGCGTATGAAAGTGAAGATGCCAGTGTCGTGCAACGGAGTGTGTTCAACCTGGCCAGAGGCAAATGGCGATTGGATGAGCTGAGCAGGATTGCCCATGACCGGGTCGAGCAGCTCAAGGCGCAAGGCGTGCAGTACCCGCAATATGACGCCGCCGGGGCTCCGATTATTCAGTACGGTGCCGATGGTCTCGAAATTCTGCCGATAGATGAGGTTGAAATTTATCTGGCCTATACCGCGCCTTTGGCCACTCGACTGAACTTGCCGTGGCAAGCCAAAAGCATGGCGTTTCGCGAGGACTATGTCACAGCGCAGATGGTCGAAAATGCGTTCAAACGGGTGACGGCACTGGAGCAGGGTGAACTGCTGCGGAGCAATCTGCTGGAACAACCCATGTGGGTCGACTATCTGCAACGCGCCCACCAGCAAGCGTTTTCGTCGGTACGCGACAAATTCGAAGCGTTGATTGACCTGGAAACGGCCTTGGCGAAGTGGCTCGATACGGGCGCGTTGTCGGCGCAGGCGCGCGAGGCGCTGCGCGCAACCATCCAGCGTACATCCGCGCTACTGGGGCGCACGGGCCCTGCGAGCCAACCGGGGTATGTGATGACCCAACAGGAATACGACAGGGCGTTTGCCAGTATCGATGCGCAGTACCAGCGCCTGCTCAGTACCTTCACCGATCAGGCGATCAGCAGCCTTTTACCCGCGAATTGAAACAGGGATATTGGCAAGGTGCCGGCGGCATTCAATGCGCGTGAGTATTTCTGAGAAGGCGATAAATACCTAAGGCGTCACCGCAAGTGCCATTCGATAGGCTGGTTTTTTCAAACCCGTCACGGATGGCCCGATATGTCAGAACAACCCGTTACCTCAACCCCCGAAGGCACCTTCAACGCTGACCTTCGGGGCGTGCATTACGACTTCCTCAAGGACCGTGTACCCGCGTGGTTCACCCAGGGTTCCACCCAGCGCCAGGAAGAACTCGCCAACCATGATACGGAACTGCCCAGCTGGTACCTGACCGCCACGGCTCAGCAAAAGGCTGAGCTGGCCGCCCGCCATACCCGCTACCGCGAAACCTTGAACCAGGTGGACAACACCCTCGGCGACATCAAGGACGCGTGCGCCTTTGCCGAGCAGCTGCTTAAAGACGCAATCAAACAACGCTTCAACCTGGACGTGGACGTCAAGAACGTCTATTTCGCCCGCAAGTATGGGTTTAAAAGTCGCGACGACCTGTTCGGTGCGTTTGTTTTTGAGCAGCAGAACGACTCGGCGTTGAGTTATGAGTACCGTGGTGTTTCTTTACTTGAGGCGGCCTTGGCCAATTTCGCGCCCGATGAAGAGCACGCCAGTGCCTGCAACGATTGCCAGGTCATAACGCGCTGGAGTTCGTACGACGGCGAAGTCATCCCGACCTTCCACGCGGTCAATTCCCAGGCCCTGTCCATCGCGCCCCATGAATTTGCCCAAGTGTGCCGCAGCCTGGACTTAGGCAATTTGTATCAGCAGCACATCAAGGCCATTGTCCAACCGGACGACACGGCCCAGCGCAGCGCACTTGAAACGCAGCTGCAAGAGCACCAACGCCAGCAATTGGCGCTGAGCGCAGAGGTGGCGGCTCACCAGACCGAGTGGGGCATCAGCGCTGACGCGTACCGCATGATCAAACAGGTCATCACTAACCCCGCCAGTGCCACACTCGACGGTAAACCTGTGACGTTTGCCGCATTGAAGGTGTTTGGCAGTGTGTTGGTGGGGCCAGTGCTGATCGGCCCGGCGCGTAAAGGCAGTGACAGTGTCGAGCGCCTGGTCGTGTTCATCCCCAACGACCCACAGCAGCCACTCAGGGAGTACGCCTCCAGTGCGGAGTTTATGGCGGACCTCAGGGCCCGCCTGCACAGTGCTTCGTATCGACGCTTCTTCAGCCGGTTCGTGCCCCAGCGCGAGCAGGGCATCGTTTTTAAGCAATTTGATGTGTTGTACAAACCCGCCAACGGCAATGGCGCAGCGGGCGATTACCCGCTGGCATCAAGGCCGGTGAAGTTGCCGCTGGATGAGATGGCAATCAACGGCAACCTATGGGAGCAACTGCGCGCGGCCCAGGTGCGCAAAATTTTATCGGACGCCCGCGCCGTGGCGGTGCCCACCGGGGATGAGGACCGTCAGGCGCGTATGGAGCGACTGTCGAGTTATTTGGACGCGGTGATCAGCGTGTTCAACCTCGCCGCCTTCGTGGTGCCGGGGCTGGGGCCGATCATGCTGGCGGTGGGCGCGGCGCAGATGTGCACTGAAGTGTATGAAGGCATCGAAGCCTACGAGCGAAACGATCTGAAGACATTGTGGGCGCACTTGTCCAGCTTGGCACTCAATGCGGCGATGCTGGGCACCGGCGCGAAGGTGTTGCCCGCAATCAAATGGGCGAGCATCGTCGACAACCTCAAGCCGGTCACGCTGCCGAGCGGTAAACAGGTGTTGTGGAACCCGGATATGGCGCCCTATAAGGTGCCGGTCAACCTGGGGCCAGACGCCCAGCCAGACGCATTGGGCCTGTATCAGCATAACGGGCAAACAGTGTTGCCCCATGAGGGTGACTATTATCAGGTTCGGCAAGAGCCTGACACCGGCCAGTACCGGATCCAGCACCCCAATCGGCCGGGGGCGTATGAACCGCAACTGGAACATAACGACGCCGGCGCCTGGAGCCATGAAGTCGAGGAACCCCTGACCTGGGACAAACCGACCCTGATGAGGCGCCTGGGGCTGGAGCAGCGTGGGCTTGGCCGCGAAACGCTGGAGCAGGCCCGGCTGGCCAGCGGCGTCGAAGAGGACACATTGCGCCAGACCTTTGTGGAGCATGAGCCGGTACCCTTGCTGTTGGAGGATTCGATTCAGCACTTCAAGGCCCATCAGGCGCTCACGACCTTTGTTGAACAGATGCGCAGCAGCGACCCGGCCATCTACGCCAAGGCTGATCTGGCGCTGCAAATGAACATGATGCGTCGCCGAGGCATGTTGCCGCAAAACCTCGGTTTTCGCGTGCTCGGCAGCGGCGCCAGGGTACTCTGGGAAACGGAGCCGCACACTGCGACGCGGGTGGTCGTTTTCAACGATGACCAACTGGCGCGTGGCGAGTTGCTTAAAGAGGTGTTGAACACCTTGCAAGGCGTTGACCCGACGCTTAACGACATCCCTGGAAGTGCCGAAGACTCACTGCATGTGCGGGCGGGCAAGCTACGCCAGTACCTGGGCGACACGGTGGACACCTATAAAGGTCCACTGGCGGAGGAGCGTTACCGGGCGTTGACCGCATCGGCTGATCCCGATGTGCAGCGACTACAGGCGGACTATCCGGATTTGCCCACCTCGATGGCGGCGCACTTGCTCAAGAGCCTGAGCACCGAGCAAGTGCAGACCTTGCGCAATACCGGGCTGCTGCCCGAAGCACAGGCCGAACAGGCGAAATGGTGTGAACAGGAAACTCGCGTAGCCCGTGCTTATGAAGGGCTGCAACTGGACACTCTGGCGAACCTCGACAGCCAGCGCCTGGCGTTGCGCACGCTGGAAACCTTGCCCGGTTGGCACCGGGGGACACGGGTGGAACTGCGCCAGTATTCATCGCAGGGGCTGCTGCTGGATGCGATTGGCGCCCCGGAGGGAATGGCCAGGTCCCTGATACAGATGGATAACGGTTTGTTCCAGGCGACCCAGCCGCGGGACTTCTTTGCTGCGACCTGGGACCTGTTGTCTGCCACTGAACGCCAGGCCCTGGGGTTCACCGACGCGCTGCAAATGAAAGCTGCGATTGCACGAGCGCCGCTGTCACGTGCGCAGCTGCGTACGGTGTTGCTGGAGCACCCGGTGCGCAAACCGACCGTGGACCCTACGCTGCGCCTGTTGGGCGGTGGTCGTGGTTTTCGGCAACGGGTGGCCGGTGTTTTTGCTCCTTCAGAGGCGTCGGTAAAGGCCCGGATCCATAAGTTGTACCCCGCGATGGGAGAGAGCGAGGTCACTGCCTTGATTGCCTCATTGGGTGCGGATGTGCGAGGTGGGCTGACGCTTCGGGAAGCTGAGCTCAAGACGCTGGAGAGGGACTTGAAGGTTTGGGTTAAGGCGAACACACCGCAACCCGCTGCGGGCCCGGTGGATGCCCGAGCGTCTGGCATCGCCCGGCAGATCTTGAGTCATTGGCAGCGTACGGCTGAGGGCCCCATGCGGTTGCTGATGGATGGCGCGATGGAGCTGCCGACACTGAGCGCCGATTTCAGCTCTATCGAAAAACTTGAGCTCGTCGGCGTCAAGTGGTCGGGTAGCGCTGATGTTTTCCTTACAAAGTTCACCCGGCTCAACGACTTGGTCATCAGCCGGTGCAGGCTGACCGAGCTGCCCGGCGCTATTGGTGCAATGAACAATCTGACGTCGTTGGACCTGACGTCCAACACCCTCCGCTTAACCCCACACAGCGCCAGGACACTGAGTACCCTGGGCAACCTTGAAACGCTTTACCTCGCCAATAACCCGCTGAGCATTGCACCGGATGTGAGTGCCATGCCTCGATTGAGACGCCTGAACCTGAGGAATACGCAGCTGGATGCGTGGCCAGAGGGACTGCGGGCCCGCGCGGGGATGGAGGTTGTCGACTTGAGCCATAACCTTTTACGCGAAGTGCCCGAGGAACTCCTCAACCCGGCAGATGAGCAGCTAGAGGCGAGTGCCCAACTCAATGGCGTCACCCTGCTTGAGGGCAATCGATTTGCGGCTGATTACTGGCAGAAATTTGATGGTTACTGGCAACGTGTGAATCAGGCCCTACCTGACTTGGTGAAAAGCGCCCGTGATGGCGCATTTGACAGCGGTAACCCAAGGCTCGAAAAACTCCGACGGCTGTACCCAAACAAGCGTACGCAAGAGGCCAGAAAGTGGGTCTGGAGCTTGGGGGCCGGTGCCGACGCAGAACTGGACAGGCTCGAACAAGCGTTCAACACCTTGCAACAGCAGTTGAATGCCTGGGCGTTTTCGGGGGGTGGCGAACACCAACGCTACGTTCGTGCGGGCCAGCGACAGGTCAACGCAGGCGGCCTTGAGGACCGCTATCAGGCTCAGCAGCGTATTCTCGCGTGCTGGCGACGCGAGACCCCGCAAATGCTTGCCAATGACGGAGAGCAGATTGGCGTGGAGCTGGACCTGAGCGGCCTGATGTTGCCGAGCCTGCCGGACCTGGACGTTGATTTCAGCCATGTTGGCTCGCTGAAATTGAGCAACATGGGGCTCAGCGCTTCGCCGGAAGGCTTCCTGACACGCTATCGGCATCTGCGGTGGCTGGACCTGTCGAATAATCAGCTCAGGGTGCTGCCGCCGGCCCTGGATGAAATGCACAACCTGACCCGCTTGTTTTTGCATAACAACCGGATTCGCCTCACCCCGGAAACGGCGCGGATCCTGTCGCAACGGGTGAGGCTGCGCGCGTTATGGCTGCACGATAACTCGCTGGGCATTGCGCCCGACTTCAGCCTGATCACTGACATGCGTTCCCTGAGTATGGGAAACGCCGGCATCGATACCTGGCCTACCGGCTTGGGTGAGCAACCGTTGCTGGATCAGATCGAACTCAGTAATAACAACATCACCACTATCCCGGCCTCAGTCATTGCGCCACCGGATGATCAATTGGCGCAAACGGCCCGTATTAATAACCTGACGAGGGTCTCCCGTAACCCTCTGACCCCGGACACCCTGCAACAGGTCAGGGCCTACAACCAGCGCCTTGAACGGGCGGGGCTGGCCTCTGCGAGCAATCCGAACACCCTGGTGACCACCGCGCTCACCACTCGCACCCCGCGTGTGCGCGACGCGGGTACGCAGCAGCCGCTGCTGCGTTGGACCCAAGGGTTCGGCGAGGACCAGGTGTCAGCCAAAAAAGCCCAGTGGCAGGTGCTGCACGACAATGAGCGCGCAGGGCCGTTCTTCGACATTCTCAACCGGCTGGAGCCTGCGGGCCCGGGGCATGCCGACTTGCAACGTCGCGTCTGGGAGGTGATCGACAGCATCAGCGAAAACACCCCGGAATCGGAAAACCACCGCAACGAGTTGTTCGACCGGGCCGGCGAGCCCGGTTGTTGTGATCGCGCGGCGTTCTCGTTCAGCAACCTGGAAGTCGCAACGCTGATCTACAGGGCGCGTACACAGGCCACGGGGCAGGCGCAAGCGGCGCAGCTGTCGAACCTGTCCAAAGGCTTGTTCCGTTTGCATGAAGTCGACACGCTTGCGTCTCAGGACATCCAGCGCAGCGAGGCCATCGTCAATGACCCAACGGTGTCGATGACCGATAAGTTGCCCCATGTCACACGCCTCTCTGAAGAGGTGGAGATCAGGCTGGCGTATCGCTACGGCCTCAAGGACCGGCTGCAATTGCCGGGGCAGCCGCAGAGCGTCAGGTTCACCGACCTGGGCGGGGTCACACCGCAGATGCTGGATGCCGCGTATGAAAAGATCATCAAACGGGATAACTCTACCCAGGAGTATCAGGCGCTGTTGTCCCGAGAGTTCTGGCAGGACTACGTCACCCACAAGTACCGCGCGCAATTTGATGCACAGAGCGAGCCCTATCATCAGCAGTTGGCCGCGCTGCATGAGCGTCGCGTGGCCGAGACCTTGTCCGAGAAGATCTACAGGGCGAAAGCCGATGACCTGCAGGCACAGCTCGCGATCAAGGAAAGCGCACTGATCGACACACTGAGCCGACGCGAGGTCGCACAGATTCTGTTGCCACGCGAACCGCTTGAAGTGCTGGTTGAACCCGGCAAAAGCAGCGCGCGCGCGTTGCAGCTCTCACAGGCACGCGCCATCGAGTTCGAGGGCAAACAGTACTTTGTTGCGAGCATGCCCGATGGGGAAGGCGAGCATTACCTGTTGTGGGTGCAGGCGCCGGATAATCCGTTTGTGCTGGTCAGCAGCGCGATCATCGCCAAGCCCGATAGCGCGGGGGTTTGGAAGCGACCACGCACGGCGGGCGGGATGAAACCGGGTGGTTCCGAGGATGAGTTTGAAGACGCGGCCGAGTCCTTGCCTATGGTGCCTTACACGGCGGCCGAACTCAGGTTCATGAGGCGTGAAGTTCATTTCACGGCCGCCCCCAATCCCATCGGCAGTTATAACCGAGCGAATAACGGTAAGTACCCACTCAGGGACTATCAGGGCAGGCCGATACGCATTCGAAAACTGCAAAGCCGCGTTGAACTGGTGGATTCCGCTACTAAATACACCTCCGATCAAGTCAAGCCTTACATCAAGTTTGAAGGGTATGAGGAGGTGGGCGCACGTTATGAAGAGAAGCTGCAACTGCGTACGTTCACTGCACAGGATATGAAGGTGCCTGAAGAGAAGTCGCTGATCGGGCAGAACATGGTGGTGGCCAACAGGCGTATCGGCAAAGGAGAAATAGTCGGCGTTTACGGCGGGACGGTGCTGCCCTCTGGTTTTTTTGGCCCGGGCGGTCAGACCTACACCATGCTCGTGAGCAGTCGACCGGCGCTCGGTGATCTGGCGCTTGGCGAGCCGCTGGTTCACCTGTCTGGGGATAACATTATCTCCAGAATCAACACCAACTTTGAATATGATGCGGATGGTAAGCCGCTGCGTCAGGCCTCGGGCGGTTATAACGTCGAGGCCGTGCCATTCAATGTCGAGGCGGATATGTGGCTGGGCATGGGACCTGAAGCGACAACCCGGCGAAAGGGGTTTGTTTTGACGGCGGTATTTGCGATTGAAGACATTCCGGCGGGCACCGAGTTGCGAATGGATTATGGATACACCGAATCCATGATCAAAGCACAGGTCGTGTAAGGCTGTCGCGCGCGCTGGATACTTGAGCCAGGCGCGGTGTATTCAGCCCCGCAGAAGAACCGTCATGTTCGTCTTCGGGGCTGAATTGTCTTCGCTAGAACAAAAAGTAGCGCTGGGCCATTGGCAACACCTCGGCGGGCTCACACCACAGCAACACGCCATCGGCCTTGACCTGATAAGTCTGTGGGTCCACTTCGATATCCGGCAGGTAATCGTTGTGGATCAGGTCGGTTTTCTGCACGTCGCGACAGCCCTTGACCACCGCAATCTGCTTCTTCAAGCCCAGGGCCTCGGGCAACCCGGCGTCCTGCGCCGCCTGGCTGATAAAGGTCAGGCTGGTGGCATGCAACGCGCTGCCGAAGCTGGCGAACATCGGGCGGTAATGCACCGGCTGCGGCGTGGGAATCGACGCATTGGCGTCGCCCATCAGGCTTGAGGCAATCGCGCCGCCCTTGAGAATCAGGGTCGGCTTGATGCCGAAAAAAGCCGGGCGCCACAGCACCAGGTCGGCCCACTTGCCCACTTCGATCGAGCCGACAATATGGCTGATGCCATGGGTGATCGCCGGGTTGATGGTGTACTTGGCGATGTAGCGTTTGGCGCGGAAATTATCATTGCCCGGGCCGTCACCGGGCAGGGCGCCACGCTGTTTTTTCATCTTGTCGGCGGTCTGCCAGGTGCGCGTGATCACTTCACCGACGCGGCCCATGGCCTGGCTGTCGGAACTGATCATCGAGAACGCACCGAGGTCATGCAGGATGTCTTCGGCGGCGATGGTCTCACGGCGGATGCGGCTTTCGGCGAAGGCCACGTCTTCGGCAATGCTCGGGTCCAGGTGATGGCAGACCATCAACATGTCCAGGTGCTCGTCGATGGTATTGCGGGTGAACGGCCGGGTCGGGTTGGTGGAGCTGGGCAGTACGTTTGGGAAACCGCAGGCCTTGATGATGTCCGGCGCGTGGCCGCCACCGGCACCTTCGGTGTGGTAGGTGTGAATGGTGCGGCCCTTGAGCGCGGCGAGGGTGGTTTCGACGAAGCCGGACTCGTTGAGCGTATCGCTGTGGATCGCCACCTGCACATCGTACGCGTCGGCAACGCTCAGGCAGTTGTCGATGCTGGCCGGTGTGGTGCCCCAGTCCTCATGCAGCTTCAAACCGATGGCGCCGGCCTTGACCTGCTCGACCAATGGCTCCGGCAAACTGGCGTTGCCCTTGCCGGTGAAGCCGATGTTCATCGGGAACGAGTCGCTGGCCTGCAGCATGCGCGCCAAATGCCATGGGCCTGAGGTGCAGGTGGTGGCATTGGTGCCGGTTGCCGGGCCGGTGCCGCCGCCGATCATGGTGGTGACGCCGCTGGTCAGCGCCTCCTCGATCTGCTGCGGGCAGATGAAGTGCACGTGGGAGTCGATACCGCCGGCGGTGAGGATCATGCCTTCACCGGCAATCACTTCGGTGCTGGCGCCGATGGCCATGGTCACGCCGGGCTGGATGTCCGGGTTACCGGCCTTGCCGATCGCGTGAATGCGGCCGTTCTTCAGGCCGACGTCGGCTTTGACGATGCCCCAGTGATCGATGATCAGCGCGTTGGTGATGAGCGTGTCCACCACTTCATGGGCGAGCAACTGGCTCTGGCCCTGACCATCGCGAATCACCTTGCCGCCGCCGAATTTCACTTCTTCGCCGTAGACGGTGAAGTCCTGCTCCACTTCGACGAACAGCTCGGTGTCGGCCAGGCGGACCTTGTCACCGACGGTGGGGCCGTACATGTCGGCGTAGGCTTGGCGGCTGATTTTCATGTGTGTGAGCCCTGAGAAAAAATGTGTTGAATGTGAAATCGTTTTCGCGAGCAAGCCCGCTCCCACATTTGGAATGCATTCCCCTGTGGGAGCGGGCTTGCTCGCGATGAGGCCCTAAAGGTCACCCATAATCCGCCCGGCGAAGCCGAATACTCGGCGCCCGCCGCTCAAATCCACCAACTCGATGTCGCGACTCTGCCCCGGCTCAAACCGCACCGCCGTGCCCGCCGGAATATTCAGACGCATGCCACGGCTCGCAGCGCGATCAAAGGTCAGCGCGTCGTTGGTCTCGAAAAAGTGATAGTGCGAGCCCACCTGAATCGGTCGGTCGCCGCTGTTGGCCACGCTCAAGGTGATGGTGCGCCGGCCGACGTTGAGCTCGATGTCGCCAGGTTGGATCTTGTATTCACCAGGAATCATGCAGGTTGCCCCAGGGTCTTGAAGTAGATGGCGGTCGGGGTGTAGCGCCCGTCCGGGCTTTGGCAGTAGTCGGGCAACTCACCGATTTTGGTGTAGCGCAGCGACTGGTAAAAGGCCTCGGCACCGGAGCCCGCTTCGGTGTCCAGGTACAGCAGGCCGCGCTTGTGCTGGCGCGCGGCGAGTTCCAGGGCGTTCATCAATTGCTGGCCGAGGCCATGGCGGCGGGCGCTGCTGTGAACCAGCAGCTTTTGTACCTCGGCACGGTTCAGGCCGTTGGCTTTCTGGCACAGCGCCAATTGCACGCTGGCAATGACTTGCTCGTCGCGCACCACCACCCACAGCAACAGGCTGGCGTCTTCCACGCTGGCTTGCACGCCTTTCAGATAGGCGCGCGCCTGGGTCTCATCGAAGTCAGCCATGAAGCCAACCGAGGCGCCATGCTGCACCGCGTCCAGCAACAGCTCGATCAAGCCCAGGCGGTAATGGGCAAAACTTTCAGCATTCACTCGACGCAGTTGTGCAGCACTCATTGATCTCACTCCTTGGGCGGTTCGGCGCCCGGGTTCAATGTCAGTTGCATAAAAGTCAGGTCCAGCCAGCGGCCGAACTTGATGCCCACTTGCGGCATCTGCCCGGTGCTGATGAAACCCAGGCGCGCATGCAGACGGATGGACGCCTGGTTGCCGCTTTCGATGGCCGCGACCATCACGTGTTTGCCACCGCTGCGGGCACGCTCGATCAGTGCTTGCATCAAGTGCGGGCCGAGGCCTTTGCCACGTTGGTCGTTGCGCACATACACCGAGTGTTCGACGCTGTAGCGAAAGCCTTCAAAAGGGCGCCAGTCGCCGAACGACGCGTAGCCGATGACTTCATCGTTTTCCACCGCCACCAGAATCGGATAGGCCTGGGCCTGGCGCGCACTGAACCAGGCCTGGCGGTTAGCCAGGTCGACCGGTTGTTCGTTCCAGATCGCCGTGGTGTTGAGTACCGCGTCGTTGTAGATGTCACGAATCGCCGGCAGGTCTTGCCAGGTTGCATCACGAATCATGGCCGCGCCTCACGGGATGGGCTGGTGAACGGTCACCAGTTTGGTACCGTCGGGGAAGGTGGCTTCCACCTGGATATCGGGGATCATTTCCGGGATGCCCTCCATCACCTGCTCGCGGCTGAGCAGGGTCGTGCCGTAGTGCATCAGTTCGGCGACGGTGCGCCCATCGCGGGCACCTTCCATCAGCGCGGCGGAAATATAGGCGATGGTTTCCGGGTAGTTGAGCTTCACGCCCCGCGCCAGGCGGCGTTCGGCCACGAGGCCGGCGGTGAAGATCAGCAGTTTGTCTTTTTCCCGTGGGGTTAAATCCATGCTTCAGGTGCTCCAGATTCGCGGTAAAACGGCTTCACGGCCCAGCACCGCCGGGCGCAACAGCCGCCATAAATCAATCAGCCAGGCCCGCGCCAGCAGCGCTTCACTGGCCAGGCAGCGGGCCACCAGCAAGCCGGGCAGTTGGGTCAGGTCGCCGCGCACCGTATGGGGCAAGGCGCGGCAGGTTTCCAATAATTCGGGCTCGATATCACCGGTGAGCAACAGCGTGGCAAACACCGGCTGGCCGTCCAGCCCGATGGGGGAGTCGAGTAAACCGTCGGCGCCCACAATGCGCTGGCGCTCGTGCCAGAGCAACTGGCCGTCGCGGCGAATATCCAGGTGCGATTGAAAGTGGCCGAGGTCAAAACGCTCGCCGCTGGCGGGGCGGCCGAGGGCGACCACGTCCCAATAAAACAGCCGGGCGTCGCCTTGCAGCGCTACGCGCGTAGTGAGTTCCGCCTGGGCGGCGCTGAACACGATGGTTTCCTGGGGCAGCCATTCCAGGGTGGCGCCGGCTTCTACCGTCAGTTCAAGCTGTTGAAAGGCCGGGCCATTGGCGCGGTACCACTTGGCTGCGCCGGGGCTGGTCAATTGCGCCCAGGCATTGGCGCCGACATGGGCGCGGATGTCCAGGCGATCACCGCCGGCAATCCCGCCGGGCGGGTGCACGATGATGTGTTGGCACACCTCGGGGCCTTCGGCGTACAGGTGTTTTTGCACGCGCAGCGGGCCAAGGTGGCGGCGCATCACCGGGCGCGTGGTGTCGCCGAAACGCGCGTAGCCGAGTTCCAGCTCGGCATGCCAGCTGGGGGTGAACAGGGCGGGGATAACGGGCAGGTTCATGGCTTTGGGCTTATCTTCGGACGCTAAAGATTAGATTCTTACTTATATAGAAACCAGGCCACGCACACCCTCACTTTCCATATTTTCTCCACGGCCTTGCTGCACGATTTCGCCACGGGACATCACCAGGTACTGGTCGGCCAGCTCGGCGGCGAAGTCGTAGAACTGCTCCACCAACAGGATCGCCATATCGCCACGGGCGGCGAGCTTTTTGATCACCATGCCGATTTCCTTGATCACGGACGGCTGAATGCCCTCGGTGGGCTCGTCGAGAATCAACAGGCGCGGGCGGCTGGCCAGGGCGCGGCCGATTGCCAACTGTTGCTGCTGGCCGCCGGACAAATCACCGCCACGGCGGTGCTTCATTTGCAGCAAGACCGGGAACAGTTCGTAGATAAACTCCGGGACTGCTTTGGCCTCGGCACCGGGAAACCGAGAGAGGCCCATCAACAGGTTTTCTTCCACGGTCAGGCGGCCGAAAATCTCCCGGCCCTGCGGCACGTAGGCGATGCCCGCGTGCACGCGCTGGTGCGGCTTGAGCCCGGTAATGGCCTTGCCTTCCCAGTTCACCGCGCCTTCTTTGGCGGGCAGCAAACCCATCAGGCATTTGAGCAGGGTGGTCTTGCCCACGCCGTTACGGCCGAGCAGGCAGGTGACCTCGCCGACGTTCACGTCGAAGGACAGCCCGCGCAGGATGTGGCTACCGCCGTAGTACTGGTGCAACTTGTCGACTTGCAGCATTCTGGAGTTCTCCTCAATTCCCTGTGGGAACCGGATCAATGTGGGCGCCGGCTTGCCTGCGATGGCATCACCGTGGTCCCACGGGGAGACCGAGTCGCCTGTAGCGCAGGCAAGCCAGCGCCCACATAAAGCTGTTCACGTCAGCGTCAGCGACCGAGGTAAACCTCGATCACCCGCTCATTTTCCTGCACCTGTTCCAGCGACCCCTCGGCCAGCACGCTGCCCTGGTGCAACACCGTCACGTGGTCGGCAATCGAGCCGACGAAGCCCATGTCGTGCTCCACCACCATCAGCGAGTGCTTGCCCGCCAGGCGCTTGAACAGTTCGGCGGTGAACTCGGTTTCGGCGTCGGTCATGCCCGCTACGGGTTCGTCCAGCAGCAACAGCTGCGGGTCTTGCATCAACAACATGCCGATTTCCAGGAATTGCTTCTGACCGTGGGACAGCAGCCCGGCCGGGCGCTGTACCGACGCCGTCAGGCGGATGGTCTCGAGCACTTCATCGATACGGTCTTTCTGCTCGCCGCTCAGGCGTGCGCGTAGGCTGGCCCACACGGACTTGTCGGTTTTCTGCGCCAGCTCCAGGTTTTCGAACACGCTCAGGGCTTCGAACACCGTGGGTTTCTGGAACTTGCGGCCGATACCGGCCTGGGCGATCTGCACTTCGCTCATGCTGGTCAAATCGAGGGTTTCGCCGAACCAGGCCTTGCCGTGGCTGGGACGGGTCTTGCCGGTGATCACGTCCATCAGCGTGGTTTTGCCTGCGCCGTTGGGGCCGATGATGCAGCGCAGTTCGCCGACGCCGATGTACAGGTTCAGGTCATTGAGCGCCTTGAAACCGTCGAAGCTGACACTGATGTCTTCCAGGGTCAGGAGGGTGCCGTGGCGGGTGTTGAGGCCCTTGCCTGCGGCCTGGCCGATGCCGATCGCATCGCGGCTGCTGCCCGCATCTTTGTTCGGCTCAAGAATAGGTTCGAGCATAAATTCCGCCGTCGCAGTGACTCTCATTGTTCACCCCGTTTCTTCAACAGGCCGATGACACCCTTGGGCAAATACAGGGTGACGATGATGAACAGGGCCCCGAGAAAGAACAGCCAGTATTCCGGAAACGCCACGGTGAACCAGCTCTTCATGCCGTTCACCACACCGGCGCCGAGCAGCGGCCCGATCAAGGTGCCGCGCCCACCCAAGGCCACCCACACAGCGGCTTCGATGGAGTTGGTCGGCGACATTTCGCTGGGGTTGATGATGCCCACTTGCGGCACATACAACGCCCCCGCCAAGCCACACAGCACGGCGCTCAACACCCACACAAACAACTTGAAACCGCGCGGGTCGTAACCGCAAAACATCAGGCGGTTTTCGGCGTCGCGCAATGCCGTCAGTACACGGCCGAACTTGCTCTGCGCCAGGCGCCAGCCGGTGTACAAGCTGGCGACCAGCAACAGCACCGTGGCAAAAAACAACACCGCCCGCGTGCCGGGCTCGGTGATGCCGAAGCCCAGGATGCTGCGAAAATTGGTAAAGCCGTTGTTGCCGCCAAAGCCGGTCTCGTTGCGGAAAAACAACAGCATCCCGGCAAAGGTCAGGGCTTGGGTCATGATCGAGAAATACACGCCCTTGATCCGCGAGCGGAAGGCGAAGAACCCGAACACCAGGGCCAGTAAACCCGGCGCCAGCACCACCAGGCACAGGGCCCAGAGAAAGTGTTCGGTGCCCATCCAATACCAGGGCAGCTCAGTCCACGATAAGAAGGTCATGAACGCCGGTAACTCGTCCCCGGACGCCTGACGCATCAGGTACATGCCCATCGCATAACCGCCCAGCGCAAAGAACAGGCCGTGGCCGAGGGACAACATTCCTGCGTAACCCCACACCAGGTCCAGGGCCAGGGCGACGATGGCGTAGCAGAGGATCTTGCCCATCAGCGTCAGGGTGTAGGCCGACACATGCAGCGGATGTTCAGGTGACAGCAGCGAGCACACGGGCAGGGCCAGCAGCAGGATCAGGATGGCCGCGCCGACCGCTATCGTGACTTTGGGCCCGGCCTTTTGCGTGGCGGTAAGCATCAATGGCTGGTTCATCAGTCGATCACCCGTCCTTTCAGTGCGAAGAGTCCTTGCGGGCGTTTCTGGATAAACAGAATGATCAGCGCGAGGATCAGGATCTTGCCGAGTACGGCGCCGATCTGCGGTTCCAGAATTTTGTTGGCGATGCCCAGGCCAAAGGCGGCCATGACGCTACCGGCCAGTTGGCCGACACCGCCGAGCACCACCACCAGGAATGAGTCGATGATGTAGCTCTGGCCCAGGTCCGGGCCGACGTTGCCGATCTGGCTCAGCGCGACGCCACCCAGCCCGGCGATGCCGGAACCCAGGCCAAACGCGAGCATGTCCACCCGCCCGGTGGGTACGCCGCAGCAGGCCGCCATGTTGCGGTTCTGGGTGACGGCGCGCACGTTGAGGCCCAGGCGGGTCTTGTTCAGCAGCAGCCAGGTCAGCACCACCACGCACAGCGCGAACGCGATGATCACGATGCGGTTGTACGGCAGCACCAGGTTGGGCAGCACTTGAATGCCGCCGGACAGCCATTCGGGGTTGGACACTTCGACGTTCTGCGCACCGAACACCAGGCGCACCAACTGAATCAGCATCAGGCTGATGCCCCAGGTGGCGAGCAGGGTTTCCAGCGGCCGGCCGTACAGGTGGCGAATCACCGTACGCTCCAGGACCATGCCGATGGCAGCGGTGACAAAAAACGCCACTGGCAGCGCAATCAACGGGTAGAACTCGATGGCGGCGGGCACGTAGCGCTGCATCATCAGCTGCACCACGTAAGTCGAGTACGCCCCGAGCATCAGCATCTCGCCGTGGGCCATATTGATCACGCCGAGCAGGCCGAAGGTGATTGCCAGGCCCAGGGCCGCGAGCAGCAGGATCGAACCCAGCGACATGCCGCTGAAGGCCTGGCCGAGGATCTCGCCGAACATCAGTTTGCGTTTGACCTGCGCCAGGCTGGTCTCGGCAGCGGTGTGCACGGCGGCGTCGGTTTCGACACCTGGCGCGAGCAACGCCTCAAGACGCGTACGGGCCAGCGGGTCACCGGTGCCGCCCAGCAAACGCACGGCGGCGAGGCGCACGGCGGGGTCGGTGTCGACCAACTGCAGGTTGGCCAGCGCCAGGCTGAGGGCGCTGTGCACGTCCTCGTTGGTTTCGGCGGCGACCTGCTGGTCGAGGAATTTGAGTTGCGCAGGTTGCGCGCTTTTTTGCAGGGTTTTGGCGGCTGCCAAGCGCACCTTGGGGTCGGCGGCGAGCAGTTGCTGGCTGGCTTGGACGTTGTCGATCAGGCCGCGCAGGCGGTTGTTCAGGCGTACGGTTTTGGTTTCACCGTTGAGCGTGAGCTGGCCTCGTTGCAGGGCGTCTACCAGTTCGATGCGCGCGGGGTCGGGCTGGGCGGCCCAATCCTGGAGCAGCTTGGCTTGTTGCGTCGGGTTGGCAGCGAGGAAGTCGTCGGCGTCGCCTGCCTGTGCTGCGAAAGGCAGCAACAGCAAGGCCGTGACGATGAAACGGTAAAGGGCAGTGGGCATATTGGTCGGCCTTACGCGGACAAATGTGGGCGCTGGCTTGCCTGCGATCGCGGTGTTTCAGATACACCGAGTCGTCTGCATCGCAGGCAAGCCAGCTCCTACAGGGTTTGTGTCGACACTCTGGTGTCGACACCCCTCGGATCAGTTGCTCTTCACGGCGTAATCCGGCTTCTTGTCATTGCCTGGAATGTACGGGCTCCACGGCTGGGCGCGGATCGGTTTCTCGGTCTGCCACACCACAGAGAACTGCCCATCCGCCTGGATCTCGCCGATCATCACCGGCTTGTGCAGGTGGTGGTTGGTTTTATCCATGGTCAGGGTGAAGCCCGACGGCGCGGCGAAGGTCTGGCCGGCCATGGCTTCGCGCACCTTGTCGACGTCGGTGGACTTGGCTTTCTCAACCGCCTGCGCCCACATGTGGATGCCTACGTAGGTGGCTTCCATCGGGTCGTTGGTCACGGCTTTATCCGCGCCTGGCAGGTTGTGCGCCTTGGCGTAAGCCTTCCAGTCGGCGACGAACTTCTTGTTCACCGGGTTCTCCACCGACTCGAAGTAGTTCCAGGCCGCGAGGTTACCCACCAGCGGCTTGGTGTCGATGCCGCGCAGCTCTTCTTCACCGACGGAGAAGGCCACCACCGGTACGTCAGTCGCCTTCAAGCCCTGGTTGGCCAGCTCTTTGTAGAACGGCACGTTGGAGTCGCCATTCACGGTTGAGATCACCGCAGTCTTGCCGCCAGCGGAGAACTTTTTGATGTTGGCAACAATGGTCTGGTAATCGGCGTGGCCGAACGGGGTGTAGACCTCTTCGATATCTTTATCCGCTACGCCTTTTGAATGCAGGAACGAACGCAGGATTTTGTTGGTGGTGCGCGGGTACACGTAGTCGGTGCCGAGCAGGAAGAAACGCTTGGCGCCGCCTCCTTCTTCGCTCATCAGGTATTCCACTGCCGGGATCGCCTGCTGGTTCGGTGCTGCACCGGTATAGAACACGTTCGGCGACATCTCTTCGCCTTCGTACTGCACCGGGTAGAACAGCAAACCGTTGAGTTCTTCGAACACCGGCAACACCGATTTACGCGACACCGACGTCCAGCAACCGAACACCACGGCGACCTTGTCCTGGGTCAGCAACTGGCGGCCTTTCTCGGCGAACAGCGGCCAGTTCGAGGCAGGGTCCACCACCACCGGTTCGAGCATCTTGCCGTTCACACCGCCTTTGGCGTTGATCTCATCGATGGTCATCAACGCCATATCTTTAAGCGAGGTTTCGGAGATTGCCATGGTCCCGGACAGCGAGTGCAGGATGCCGACCTTGATGGTCTCGGCGGCCTGTACGGTCCAGGTCAAACCCATGGCGGCAATCGATGCTGACAGGGTGAAAGCCTTGATCAAACTGCGACGCTTCATAGTGCGATCTCCGTAAGCCAATATTTTTGTGGGGCAGATACGCAGGACTTTGCAAAGGCTGTGCCTGCGCCACTCAACATGAGCATCTACAGGGGCTGGCCGCTGACGGGAGCAGTGCTGCGCACCAACTTGGCGCCGCAATGGGTATCGGGTGCACGGGAGGCTTCAAAAAGGGGCGAAGGGGTAGATATACAGCGCAAGTCACCCGCCGGCCTGTTCCAGGATGCGGATTCAGACAAGGCGCTGTTTTGCCTTGGACCTTTTCGCCAGCGAGAACCTTATGGACACGATCCCTGCCACACCGGCTGATTCAACGCGCCATCCTGTGAAACACCCTCCCCTGAGCCCGGCGTTTATCAGCGCCGACGACGCAGCCCGCTGGGCACACGAGGCGATAGGCCGACGACGCGATGTCGAATATGGCGGTGTGATTCTCAAGCGCGGCAGTCGTTATTACGCGACTCAGCCCATACCGGATAGACGCATGGTCTTCGATCACGGGCTGCTGTTGGCCAAAGACAGTGAGGGCAACTTTATTGCCCCCGAGGGCTATGTGGCTGAGGCGTTCTATCACTCCCACCCTGCGGATGCCGTACAAATCCGGGCCATGTTTCCCAGCTTTACAGCCGACCAGGCGCAGCTGTTCAACAACTTTTACTCGACCGCAGACCAACTCTTCAGCTTCAGGAATCGGGCGTTCGCCAAGAGTCACTATTTTTCCGGGCCGGACAGTGTGTTGCTCAAATATGTCAGCAGTGGATCGAGCGCGGAAAAAACCTATGGCCAAAAACTGCTGGCCGGAACCGTTGAACCAAGCAGTGATTTCGAATCGCCGGTCAGGAATCTCGCCGAGGTCGGAGAGTTGTGGGTACTGATTGCGAATGCAGTGTGGGGGGGCGTTCGTGGTCGGGTGACAAAGGGCTGGCGAATGAACACACCCGTGACCACCAGCGGTGGTGTACTGCAGCAGCCCTTTTTCACCTCGGTGTTCTCAACCCCGGAAGCGGCTGTGCTGGGTGGGTTTTTGCCCACTGACGCACTGGATCAACAGCCAAAGGTGGGGTTTGTGCTCAAGCACACCCGTCAGGAGGCTTACGTGGCGACGTTAGCGCTGCCCAAGCGCCAGCCTGTGTTTTCGCCCGATAATGTTTTTCCAACACGCCCCGATGGGAAGCTGCGGCTGCCCTCCCAGTACCGGCTGGCGGCCATTTACTTCAGCAGTTGGTATGAAACGGACGAGGTTGCAGCGCGAGAAAAATGGCTGGCCAGTACCTTCTTTACACCCGCGCAGATAGTGGCCGCGACGCGTCAGGCGCGGGCGACCCTGGACATTCAGGACCCGGTTCGTGGCTTGTCCCTGTACATGCAAGCGTCGGATGGTGCACTGCTGGCATTCAAGGTGCCAGAGGCCACGCCCACCAGCGATCTGGTCAGAATGGGAAGCGCGGGTGAAGTCAACGATAACGGCGCGCAGGCAGCCATGCTTGCGGGCACGTTGAGCCCGCGTGATTACGTGCGCAGAGTGATTGCAGCGACCGATTTGTCGGTGGTACAGGCCGGTGGTTTATGGCGTACGGTCGGCAGGGTGGATAACCGCTTCAACCTGCTGACGTCGTTTTATACGGCGACTTTGAGCCGCGCGTTTCTCTCTGCACGCGATGCGGTGGTGTATGCCCATGAACGCGTCGGCACCAGGCGCGACCGCTACTATGGAGGGTATGTGCTTGAGGGCGAAGACGGCCGCTTTGTTGTCACCGAACCGGTGGAAAGCGCCGCCAACCCCTTTGCCTTCACGTTGTTTTTCCCCGCCGACAACAAAGGGCCGTTGATACCGCCCGAACCTTACACGCTACATGGGCGTTACGGCTCCCATCCCGAACTGTCCATGGTCGATCCGGCGCCAGTGTTACGTCGCGGCTGGACGCGCGACGAGGCATTGATTAACCAGCAGGTGTTCAGCCCCGATGAGATGTATTCAATCATCGCGGCCGGGCGAGTGGCGTATCTGTCGGGGGCCGCGAATTGTTTGCTGGAGTACACCCCTGACCGCTCCTCGGGAGAGCAGTTACTGCTCGACAACATTGCCCCGAATGCCGGGAATAACAGCCTGCAGCGGCGTCTCGAAAGTGGCCAGGTCAAGCCCGGCAACTGGGTCTGGCGGCTGGCGGAAGCGGGGAACTTCAAGATTATCCGGGGCAACCCGCTGTGGGGGCCGCGCTCAGTGGTCTACAACGACTGGACGGCCAACTACACCTACGCCCCGCGATCCGGCCCGCCCGACTACGTCACCTACGGTGCGGTGTTTGCCAGTGCCGACGAGGCGGCCCAGAACCTCCACGGTCGAGTACATGGACGTAACTTTCCCGAGGCGGCCTGTTTTGCCTTCATCCTCAAACATCAGGATCAGGAACAGTACATCGCAAGCGAAGTGGTGGGGGTCACCGATCAGAACAAATTGTTCAATCTTAACGGTGTGTTTGAACGCAATGCGGACCGCAGTTACCAACTGCCCGATGGGTTTGCCATTCACGGGCTGTTTCGCTCGCAGCAATGGTCACCCACCGGGCTGACGACGTCGAACGCATGGCTGACGCTGTTTTTTGTCACACCGGATGTGCTCTACGCCACCCTCTATGCCGCCAATCAGGAAGGTGCGAACCTCCCGCGAGTTTACTTTTCAACCCTGGATGGCGCGCTGCTGCGGTACGAGCCTGCGCCGCTTGACGTGAGCAGTGGCGGCGCCGCAGACAGGGTGTTGACCGAGGCCCGGGAGCAGTTGAATTCGGGTCAGCGCTCCCCTCTGGATTTCGTCAGGGAGTGGGCACTCAAGCGCAGTCTGCACGTCGTACGTGTCAGCCAGTGTTGGGATAAAAAAGGCGGGGTCAGCCCTACCTGGGCTGGCTATGAAACCTTGATGCCGCGGCGTTTAAGCCCCGCCTTCGCCAACCCTGACGACGCCGCCCGTCATGCTGCGGCCATGGTGCGCAAAGAAGGACGTGCTTATGGTGGGGTGCTCCTCAGGTTGGCTAACGGGTTGTTCGCCGCGACCGAGCCGCTGGTGCTTCCACCGCGTGGGCTTGCTTTGCACTGGATCTACCCGGATCAAGCGGTTGCCGTGGGGCTTTATCCAGGGGGCAGTTCGATTGTGGCGCGTTATCGGTCCGTGCTGGACCAAGAGGTGCCGTTGCTGTTGTCCACCACCCAAAAAGCGATCTACAAAAGCATGCTGCCGACGGCGGTGCTGTCCAACCTGCTGCACCGTGAAGCTCATATCAAGCGCGAGTATGTGTTTGGCGCTAATGGCTCGATCCTCAGTTATCAGCTGTCGGATTCTGATGGGCAATTGCAGCTCAAGGAGCGCCTGGCGCCGCGAAACCTGGTCAAAGGTGATTACGGCGACAACCGCGTCGAACAGCAGCTGCGCAGCGGCGCACTCTCGCCGCAGGCGTTTATCACTGAGGTGGCGAAGGTCGGTGATTTTTATGTGGTGGAGGGGGATTCGCTGTGGGGGATGCCCAGGAAGATCACCGGGGATTTTGTGGCGCATCAAACTCGGCCGAACCCCGGGGATATTCGGCAGGTGTTCCTCGATTCGCCCGGTGGCCCGATTTTCACCCGGGCGTTAGATGCCGTTCGTCACGCTCAGCGCGAGTGGACGCCGCAAGCCGATGTGGCGTTCGGTTATGTGCTGAAGTCGGTGAGCAAGCCGCTGTACATGACGACGTTGGCACTGGTGCGAGACAACCTTGCTGATTTCAAGCAGGTCTTTATCAACGGCCAGTTGCCCCAGGGCTATGTGCTCGACGGTTTGTATCTGTGCGCTTCGAATGTTGCCATTGCGGCGGACAATGACGAAATGGCACACAGTTTTCTAGCGCCCCAATACATTGCCAAGGCGCTGAACTTTATCAGCAGCGCGCGTACTGGAAGTGTTCTGCCGCTCTATCTGTTGTGCAGCGACGGTGCGTTACTCACGTACAGGTTCCCCAAAACGTCGTCACTTTACGATTGGACGAGCAGGGCGCACCTGGAGCGTACGCACTTGCTTCAAGGCTCCCTCACCGTCAGTGATTATGTGCGCCGCCTGGCAGGTGCCGGTGAGCTGTCCATTCGCGTCACCAGTGAAGTCTGGGGCAGGAAAGAGCGGGTCACTCTGCACTGGCTACCGAAAAGAGCGCCTCATGCGTTTGCTGACGACCCGTATTTTCATTCGTTCTGCGGCCCGCTGTTCTTTTATCCCGATGATGCCGCTCGGTATGCTCAGGGCTTGGTAGCGCCGTTCAAGGGCACGCAGTACCTGGGCGCGGTTCTGGTGCCTGGAGAAACAGCGGGGTATGTCGCGATTGACCCGGTGGAGGATCAGGGCACGGGAAGTACAAGTACCTTGGCGTTGCTGTTCTGGATTGATCATGCGGGCTTCGACGTGCCGCCCGGCAATGTGCTGAGTACCTACAAAATCGCAGCGGTGCAGTCGTTCTACAAAGCCATTGCCTCCACCTCCAGCCGCGAGCCGCTCGACATAAAACTGCTGGAGAACTTTGTCGCCAAGGATGACTTGCGTGACTATCTTGCGGTGGTCAAGCGCAATGCCCCCGAGGGTGCAAGGTGTTACCTGTCATGCCGGGGTGGGGCGCTGCTCAAGTACCTGCCCGTGCACAGCGCGGCTGAAACCACGCTGCTTGCTCCAGGTGAAGCGCCTGACCCAAGTGTATGGATCAGTCGGTTAAGAGCACTGGGTATTCTGTCCGTGTTGGTCTCCGATAGTTTCTGGACACGTGAGGGGGTGCTGGGTGAAGAGTGGAAAGTCAGCGAGGTGCAGGCCGAACCGCACGTCGACGAATATTGGTATGTGCATACCAAAGACGAACTCTGACCCTAGCGCCTGCGCATCAACCCAATAAAAAACAACCCGCCAATCGCCGCCGTCGCCACGCCAATGGGCAGGTCTTCGGGGGCGATCAAGGTCCGCGCCGCAACATCTACCCAGACCAGGAACACGCTGCCCAACAGTAGGCACACCGGCAACAATCGCCGGTGTTCGGCGCCGACCAGGCGTCGGGCAATGTGCGGCACCATCAGGCCAACAAAGCCGATGGAGCCGCTGATGGATACCAGTACGCCGGTCATCAGAGAGGCTATCAAAAACACCTTCAGCCGCACGTTCCGCGCGTTCAGGCCCAGGGTCACAGCGGTTTGCTCGCCGGCCATCAGAGCGTTCAATGGGCGCGCCATACCCAGCAACAGCAGCAGCCCGAAGACGACCGTCACGGCAGGAATCATCAGCAGTTCCCAGCGCGCCAGGCCCAGGCCGCCGAGCATCCAGAACATCACCGCTGAGGCTGCGCGGTGGTCGCCCATGAACAGCAACAGGTTGGCCACCGCCATCATCACGAACGAAACCGCCACACCGCACAGTAACAGGCGATCACTCTCCAGCCGCCCGTGACGGCTGGCCACCGCCAGTACCACCAGCATGCTCAGCAACGCGCCGAGAAAGGCGGCGATGGGCAGCGTCAGCAGGCCGACGATTTCCCCGACGTGCAGCACCACAATCACCGCGCCCAGGGTCGCGCCGGAGGTCACGCCCAACAGGTGCGGGTCGGCCAGAGGGTTGCGCGTGACGGCCTGCAACACGGCGCCGATCAACGCCAGCCCGGCGCCCACCAGCGCGCCGAGCAACATGCGCGGCACGCGAATCAACCACACGATATGTTCCTGACCGGAACTCCAGTTCACGTCACCGAGGCCGAACGCCTTGTTCAGTAAAATACGCCACACCACGTCCACCGGCACCGGCGCCGAGCCGAACCCCAGCGAGACTACGCAAGAGATCATTAACAACGCGCCAAGGGCGACCAGCAACAGGGCGTAGCGCGGGGTAATCATTCGCCGTGGAACCCTTTGGCCAGGGTTTCCACCGCCAGCACGTTATCGATCCCCGGCGTGGCCTGCACATAAGGAATCACGATAAAACGCTGATTCTTGATGGCGTCCACCGACTGCAGGGCCGGGTTGTTGAGCAGGAATTGCGCCTTCTGCTCGGCGGTGATTTCGCTGTAGTCGACGATCACGATCACCTGGGGGTTGCGATCCACTACGGTCTCCCAGTTCACGCGCGTCCAGCTGGCATCCATGTCATCGAGAATATTGCGCCCACCGGCTGCTTCGATCAGCGCCTGCGGCATGCCCAGGCGGCCGGAGGTCATGGCGCGGTCTTCACCGCTGTCATAGAGAAACACGCGTGGTTTGTCGGTGGGCAGGTCTTTTTGCACCTCGGCCACTTGGGCCTGCATCTTTGCCACCAGCGCGTTGGCGCGGTCTTGCACATCGAAAATCTTTCCCAGGTTGCGCACGTCGGTATAGGTGTCTTCCAGTGTCGCGGCAGGGCGCTTCATCACAAACGCGCACGACTCGGTCAGCTCATACACATTGATGCCCAACGGTTGCAGGGTTTGCGGCGTGAGGTCGCCACCCACACGCATGCCGTAGTCCCAGCCGGCGAAGAAGAAATCCACGTTGGCGTTGAGCAGGGTTTCCACCGATGGGTACTTACTCGCCAGCTCCGGCAGGCCGTCGAGGGTCTCGGCCATCTCCGGCGTGACCGACTTCCAGCCGGTCACGCCGCTATAGCCTGCCATGTGCGACTTGAGGCCCAGGGCAAGCATCATCTGCGTCATGTTGATGTCATGGCTGACTGCGTGTTTCGGCGCCTCCTGAAAGGTCACGTCGCGGTTACAGCTTTTAATCGTCACTGGGTAATGGGTTGCTTCGGCAAACGCTTGAGCAGTGCCGAGTAACAAGGCGAGAGACAGCAGGGAGCGCAGGATCATGGTTGGGTTATCCAGGTGATTCGCGGGTAGCCAGACAGAGGGTGAGTGTCGATCAAGGCCTCGACGCCAAACACGTCGCGCAACAGTTCGGCGGTCAGCACGTCGTGAGGCGTGCCGCTGGCGACAATGCGCCCGTGGTTGATCACGTAAAGGCGATCACAAAAGGCAGCGGCCAGGTTCAGGTCGTGAATGCTGGCCAGTGTGCCGATGTTCAGGTGCTTGACCAGCCGTAGCAATGCCAACTGATAGCGCGGGTCGAGGTGGTTGGTCGGCTCGTCAAGGATCAGCAGTTGCGGTTGCTGGGCCAGGGCACGGGCGAGAATCACCCTTTGTTTTTCGCCGCCGGAGAGGGTGGCGAAAGCGTGGTCTTCAAAGCCCTGCATGCCGACTGAATTCAAGGCCTCTTGAATCAACTGTTGGTCGTGGCGCGTGTCGGCATCGAACAGGCCTTTGTGAGGCGTACGGCCCATGGCGACCACTTCATCTACGCGCAATCCGAAGGCGTCGGGAAACTCCTGCAACACCACGGCGATACGTTGCGCACACCACTTGGCGCTTTGTTTCCACACGTTCTGGTGTTCGAGCACCACGTCACCGTGTTCCGGTTTGCTGAACCGATAGGCGCAACGCAACAGGCTGGTCTTGCCGCTGCCGTTGGGTCCGATCAGGCCGACAAATTCGCCCGCACCGACCTGCAAGCTCGCGTCACGCAGTTGGAACCGGTGATTGCAGTGCTCGTGACCCGGCGGGGTCCAGCCAAGCTGGGTGAGACTGAGTGAAGGCATGGTCATACTCAAGGTCAGCGCAGATCAAAAAAGGTGGGAGCACGCTCGCACATGAGCCCCTGGGGTAGCCGTTAAAAGGTGTAGTCCGCGGTGACAAAAAACGAGCGCGGCTCGCCCAGGAGCCACTGTTGACCGTTGTTGTACTGGCTGACCGCATAGGTGCGGTTGAACAGGTTGTTCAGCTCCAGGCCCAGCGTGGTGTTGCGCATCGCCCTCCACGACACGGCCGCGTCGGCCACGGTGTAGCTCGGCACTTCACGGGTGTTGGCCGTGTCGGCATAACGGGCGCTGACGTAACGCACACCAGCACCGGCGCGTATATCGTCGGTCACGGCGTTGCTCAGCCACAGGTTGGCGGTGCGGTTGGGGACATCCACCGGGCGGTTGCCGTTGCGGGAAATCGCCTGGCCGTTAACCACTTCAGAGAAGTCGTCGTACTGCGCGCGCACGATGGCGGCGTTGGCTTGCAGTTGCCAAGCGTCGGGCAGCTGCAGGTCGAGGCTGACCTCCAGGCCGTTGGACGATTGCTGACCCACTTGTTCTTTGAGGTCGGTGCCGGGAATGCTCACCAGCAATTTCTGTTTGACGATGTGGTAAGCCGCCAGGGTCCATTCGCCACGCGCGTCCCAGAACGCCTGCTTGAAGCCGACTTCAGCCTGTTTGGCGGTGGACAAACCGAACTGCTGCTGGCTCGGGCTCAGGCTGATCAGGCTGCCGACACCGTCGGTGCTGGTGGCGTACTGGCCGTAGACCGAAATGTCTGGAGTGATCGCGTAGACCAGTCCGGCTTTCCAGTTATTGCCGGTCAGGGTTGTGTCGGCGTCTCTGTTCGCGGTTGTTAGATCATTGCTATCGATGTGCAGATAGTCGCGGCGCACGCCGGTGATCAACGAGAGTTTGTCGCTGAGTTGCAGGCGGTTTTCGGCAAAGGCGGCGAGCTGTTTGGTGGTGGTAACGGACTGCGCAATAAATGGGCTGTCACTGACAAACGGTTGTGGCACCGGGTGCTGAATGTCCACCGGCTGGCCGCCGCCCGGCAAGTCGTCGAAGGGCGCATTGCTGACCAGATGAAAGCGAATACGGTTGTACTCGACGCCCGTCACGGTCTGGCTGTCGAGGCCGAACAGCGTGTGTTTGAACGTGAAGGTCTGGCGGTCGCCGACCTGTTCCTGGTTGTGCTTGATGCCCAGGTAGTTCTGGCGCACCAAGCCACCGTCGACATCGTTATAGCTCTCGGCGTTCTGCCAGCGGCGCTGGTTTTTCAGGTACGACAGCTCGTTGGTGGCAGTGACGTTGTCATTGATCTGCCACGCGCTGGTCAGGCGCGTCCATTGGTCGTTGTAGTGCAGTGTGTTGTTGCTGACGTTGTAGTTCTTGGCGCGCAGGCTTTTGTGTAACTGGCCGTTGATCAGCGGGGTGCCGTAGTCGTTCTGTGGGCGCTGGTCGCCATAGTCGTGGGCCAGGGTGACGCTGAGGTTGTCGGCCGGTTGCCAGCGCAGGGCGGCGCTGACGAAGTCGCTGGCCGAGTCGCTACGGTCGATGAAACCGTTGCTGCGCAGGCGGTTGATGTTCAGGCGATAGCTCAGCGTGTCGGTCAGCGAGCCGCCGCTGTCCAGGGCTTGCTGCTGGCGGTCATAGGACCCGTAGCCGAGACGGATGTGGTTTTCGATCTGGCCTTCAAACGGCTTCTTCGAAAGAGTGTTGATCACCGCGCCCGTGGCGCCCTGGCCATACATGACCGAAGCCGGGCCGCGCAGAACGTCCACGCGCTCAACCGACCAGGTGTCCACCGGGAAGGTGGAAGTGCCCGCGCCATCGAACATGCGCTGGCCGTCGTACAACTGCAATACCGAACTTTGCCCGGTAAAACCGCGTGCCTGTAACGAGGTACCGCCGTCGCCCGGTGTTCCGGTGCGGGTGATGCCGGTGGCGCGGGAGATGGCGTCCTGCACGCTGGCGTCGCCGCGTTGGCGGATTTTTTCGCCGGTCTGGCTCTCGACGCTGCCCGGCGTTTGCAAGGCCGTGAGGTTCAGGCGCGAGCCGGCGGTGGTCGGGGTATTCAAGTCGACGCGTTCATCATCCACGGCCGGCGCGGTCACGGGGCTGGCGGGCAGGGTCAGGGCCTGGGCGCTGTTATGCAAAGCGAGCAGGCACAGGCCGCACGCGAAGTACTTGTTCATGGGTCGATCTATCGCTTCTTGGGAGGTGCTCGCCGCAGGGCGCGGCGAGCAACGATAACGCAGAAAGTGTTATAAGTTAACACTTATTGGCTGCGGGACAAAGGTCGCGCAAGGCTACAGAAGGGCTCTGTGCTGGGCATCTCGCCTGTTTCATGCCGAACCTGAGGCGGATTCATGTGGGTTGAAAAAGCGCGCCAACACCAGGCGATCCACTGCCCACACCACGATCAACGAGGCGCCCACCAAAGGGAAAATGATCGCCAGCGCGAGCATGATCACCACCGCGGTTTTCCACGTCGGCAGGTCATGGCGCAACGGTGGAACGCCGAGCCCGCCCTGTGGCCGGCGCTTCCACCAGATCACCACACCACTGACCGCACTGAGCAAAATCAGCAGGCAAATCAGCAGCACGATCAGTTGGTTCACCCAGCCGAACATCTTGCCTTCGTGCAGCATCACGCCTGTTTCGGTGGCGCGGGCGACGGTGTTGTAGTGTTCCCAGCGCACATCGGCCAGCACTTTGCCGCTGTACTGGTCCACATGCAGGGTGGCGTCGTTGCGCGGGTCGTTGGCAAATACCGCGACCGTGAACACGCCGTCGGCAGTGGTCGGGAAGGTGATGCTGTAGCCGGGCTCGACCTTGCGTGCGGTGGCCAGGTCGACGACTTGTTGCAGGCGCACAGCCGGCGCGGCCGGTGCGCTGTTCATGGCGCCGTGCTTCATGTGTTCGGCGTGGTCGCCGGACATCGGCATCGGCGTATTTTCCATGGCCCAGGGCACGGTTTGTTGGCTGGCGGTATTGAGGACGCGTGCCTGCTGGTCAGACTGCGGCACGTTGTTCCACATCGCCGCTGGGAAGGTGTTCCACAGTTCGGCGTATTGCTTGCCCCAGAAGCCGGTCCAGGTCATGCCGCTGAGCAGCATCACCAGCAGAAACGCCGCGCCCCAGAAGCCTGCAACCGCATGCATGTCACGCCAGAACACCCGGCCGCTGCGGCTGAACCGTGGCCACAACACACCGGCCGACGACCTGCCGCGAGGCCACCACAGGTACACGCCGGACACCACCAGCATCACGCCCCAACCGGCGGCGAGCTCCACCAGGCGATCACCCACGGTGCCGATCATCAGCTCACCGTGCAGGGCCCGGGCGATGGCCTGCAGGTTGTTTTTTGCATCCTGTTCGCCGAGTACGGTGCCGCGATACGGGTCAACAAACACCGTCACGTCGCGCCCGCCTGCCTGCATCACAAATTGCGCGCTGCTGGTGGCGTCGGCTGGCGGCAGGTACTTGCTGATTTTGCCTTGGGGAAAAGCTGCCTGGGCCCTCTGCAATTGCTCGTCGGCACTCAGTGCGTGCTCGGCGCTTTGCACTTTGAGCAGGTCGCCATACATCAGTGGGTCAAGCTGGGGTTTGAACAGGTAGATGATGCCGGTCAGTGCCAGCAGCACCATGAAAGGCGCGACGAACAGCCCGGCGTAGAAGTGCCAGCGCCAGGCGAGGTTGTAGAAGGAAATCTTTTGAGTGGTCATCAGGGTGCTCCGCAAGGCATTATTTTTTTGGGTCAGTTATGCCGCCATCGGGAGCAAGCCCCCTCCCAGATGTGGGAGGGGGCTTGCTCCCGATGCGGTTAGAAGCTCATGTCCACCTTGGTCCAGAGCGTGCGCCCCGGCTCCTTGATGGCTTGCGGGTCGTTGGCCGGGTAGCCGAACCCGGCGTTGCCGGCCAGGTTCAGGTGCTCGGCGTAGGCTTTGCCGAACAGGTTGTCGACGCCGGTGCTGACCTTGAAGTTTTTATTGATGCGGTACGCGGCGTTCAGCGAGAACACACCAAAGCCGGCGCTCTTGTCGAAGTCCTTGCCGACCACATTGCCTTTGTTCTGGTCGATACGGTTTTGCGCCGCGACCACTCGCCACAAGGCGCCGGCGCTCCAGTCGTCCTGGCTGTACGTCAGGCCGAACCGTGCATCCAACGGCGGCATCTGTGGCAGTGCCTTGCCGTCGCTGCTGTTCTTGCCCCAGGCATAGGCGAGCGTGGCGTCGGCCTTCCAGTTCTGGGTCAACTTGTAGGCCGTACCGAGTTCGCCGCCCATGATCCGCGCGTCGACATTGCGGGCCTGGGAGGTGGTACCCATCATGCCGGGCTTGTAGTCGAACAGGATGAAATCGCGCACCTGGCCGACATAACCCGAGGCCCAGGCCTCCAGGTCGGCAGTTTTGTACTGGGCGCCGAAGTCGAGCTGAGTGGTCTTCTCCGGCTTCACGCCGTCGAAGGCATTCACCGAACCTACCGCGCCGGTGTTGGGGGAAAACAGCTCCCAGTAATCCGGGAAACGTTCCGAGTGGCCAAGGCCTGCATAGAGGGTGGTGGGGCTGTCGGCCAGGTCGTGTTCATAACGCATGAAGCCCGATGGCAAGGTGTCGGTGCGGGTGTCGTTGGCGGTCGGGTTGGGGCGGGCCATCATTCCCGAGCCGGTGGTTTGGCGGAAGTCCTTGGCTGAGGCACGGTCCAGGCGCGCGCCGCTGATCAGGCGATCGCGGTCCGCGGCGTACCAGGTCAGTTCGCCAAACACGCCGTAATTATGAAAGTTGGCGTCCTTGTTACGCGGCACATCCTTATAGGTGTCGATGCCCATGCCCATGCGCTGGCGGTGCTCGTCGGTCTGCGCATCCAGGCCGCCGATCAGCTGCACATCGGCCCAGCGCCAGGTCGCCTTGATCCGCGCGCCCAAGGTGCGCCGGTCGACGTTGGAGGCCATGGGGCCAGCCATCATCCCGGTGCCTGACGGAGTGCGCAGGCTGTAGTTGTCCATCACATGGTCGGCGTAGTTGTAGTAAACCTGGGCTTCGACCTTATCCAGCACCTCACCGATATTGGACTTTTCGAAGCGCAGCCCCAGGCTTTCGCGCAGGAACTGCGAACCGTCCATGCCGCGCCCGGCGTAGCGTGCTTCGCCATCGCCACGCCCGGCGGTGAGTTCCAGCAGGGTATCCGCGTCGGGGGTGAAACCGACGGCGACGTCGCCATTCCACTTGTCGTAGCGCGAGGCGACGGTGTGGTTGTTGCCGTCTTTGTAATCGTCGGCATGCGCCTGGTTGCCGATCACTCGCACATAACCCAATGGGCCACCTGCGGCGGCATCGATGACTTTATCGAAGCGCCCGTTGGAGCCGGCCAGCACACTGGCGTTGACCCGTGTGCCCAACTCGCCGAACTGCTCCGGCTCGCGCTCGAACAGGACAGTACCGGCCGACGCGCCCGGGCCCCAGAGCACGGTTTGTGGACCTTTGATCACCGTGAGCTTGTCGTAGGTCTCCGGCGAGATATACGAGGTGGGCGCATCCATTCGGCCCGGGCAGGCGCCGAGCATCACGCCGCCATTGGTGAGGATATTCAGGCGCGAGCCGAACATGCCGCGCAGCACCGGGTCGCCGTTGGTACCGCCGTTGCGCACGAGGGCGAAGCCGGGGATGGTCTTGAGGTAGTCGCCGCCGTCACTGGCCGGCACTGGCTGGCGCGGGTCTTTCGGGTTGGTAACCACGGTCAGCGGCGAGCTGGGCGCGATCGCCGTGATGACGGTGGGGCTCAATTCGTGATCTTCAGCCTGTGCCTGTGGCACCAACAGTGTGCCAAGCAGAACAGCGAAAACGGGGGTGCATCCCATACGGGTGTCAGCAGAAAACCTGGACATGAAAAATTCCATCAATCATTCGTAAACAACACGGCCAGCAGCCTGCGGCTGTCTGTCTAAAGTCGGCCGGGGTGAAGTAACGCAGTGAGGTGCTTACGCGACGACGGGCGGGGCGCGGCTGCGGGCGCCGGGGAAGATGCTCTGCCGGGCATGGCCCAGGCGCGGGGCGGGGGTTAGGGCGGTAGCCGACGGCGGGGTGCCGAGGGTGACATAGGACACACTGCCGGGCAGGGCCGGGCAACTGAACAGCAGGCTGCAATAGCCGCATTTTTCCCAGAGGACGTGGTGTTCGTCCGGCGCTTTGCTGTGCTTGGGTTCGCCATGGCAGCCGGGCATGTCCATGGGCATGGACATGCTCATCGACATACCGGCGTGATGATCCATCGGCATCGCTTGGGAAATCAGCGGACCGATAAAAATCATCAGCATGGCGAACAGGCTGATCCAACTGCCGCGCATCAGGCTCATGGGCCTGCGGCGCGGCGCGGAAAACCTGGCGCGTGGGGCGCCCATCGAGGTTGGCCTATTGAGCGTGCATATGCTCGTGGCCGGCCATCGGTGGCGCTTTTTGTACCGAGACGTCCACGCGTACCTTGCCGGCTTTTTCGAAGGTCAGGGTCAGTGGGAATTGCTTGCCATCGGTCAGCAGGCTGCGGTCTTTCAGGCCCAGCAACATCACGTGATAGGCCATCGGTGCGAAGGTCAAGTCACCCTTGGCTGGTACGGCAACGCTGGGCACTTGTTGCATCTTCATCAAGTCGCCCTGCATCACATGCTCATGCAGCTCGGCCTTGTCGGCCACTGGCGTTTCGACACTGAGCAGGCGGTCCGGGGTAACACCGGTGTTATGGATCACGAAATACGCCGCGACCGTGGGCGCATTCGGCGGCAACTCCTGGGACCAGGGGTCGCTGACGAGCAGGTCGCCGGCTTTGTAGTCATCGGCATTGGCAGCACTGAACACCGGCAGCAGCAACGCAGCCAGAAGCAGGGAAGATTTGAGCATGGCAGTTCTCCAGAACGGTTCTAAACGCAGTTCACTTGCGAACAAATCAGACCGTTGGAGAGGCGCGCGGGTTGAGGCTCGGCCATTGCTGGCGCGGGGTCGGGGCTTGCAATGACGGCGGTGGCAGGCTCTGTGCGGCGGCAAACCGCGTGACATACAACTGCGGCACATGCCCCGGCAACGCCACTAATGGCGCGGAGCCCGAGCAACACCAGCAATGCTGCATGGTGGAATGATCGTCCTGCTGCGGCGCCGGAATTTCCAGTTTGCCCAGGGCAATGGTTTTCAGGCTGGCGCCATTGGAGGAACAAAAGCTGCCCCACAGCAATTGCTGGAGGGGGTCGCTGGACTGCTGCATCGCGCTGGCCATCGGCATGGCAAAGGCGTTGAACAGCACTGCAAAGCAGGCGATCCAGGCAATTGCAAAGCGTTGACGGGCCATGGCGGACAATCCGTAGGGTTAAGCGATCAGGTGGGTATTTAGCCTGATCGGTAAGGATAAGTAAAAAAGCGCGGTGTGGTTTGGTGTCGCAGTGGTTGCCTTCATGATAGTCGGGAACCACAGATTGCCAATTTTGCCGGTGAGTCGCGACATCCAGGCTGACCCTGAACCCTGTGGGCGCTGGCTGGCTCGCGAAGGCGCCGTGTCAGTCACCTGATGTGCTGGCTGACACGCTGCTTTCGCGAGCAAGCCCGCTCCCACCCTGGATAGGTGGTGTTTACAGCGGGTTGACGGCCTGTAGCACCGCAGCCACGGAGGTGAACGCTCGATCCACCAGAGCCAGCACGGGACGCTTCAATACCAGCACCGGTATTCCGAGCTCCCGCGCCACCTCCAGCTTCGGCTCAGTGGCCGTGCTGCCGCTGTTCTTGCTGATCAGCACATCAATCCCACGCCGCTCAAACAGTGCGCGCTCATCCTCGATCAGAAACGGCCCACGCGCCCCGATCACTTCACAGCGTGCATTTCCCGGATACACATCCAGCGCGCGCAGCGTCCAGAATTGGTCGGCGGGGATTTCATCGAGGTGCTGCAACGGCTCGCGGCCCAAGGTGAAAAGTGGCCGCTTGAAGGGCTGCATCGCCTCGATCAGCTCAGCCCAATCACTGACTTCACGCCAGTCATCCCCCACCTGCGGCTGCCACGCCGGGCGGCGCAATGCCCAGCACGGAATGCCACACAATCGGGCAGCCTGGGCAGCGTTCTGGCTGATCTGTGCCGCGTAGGGATGCGTGGCATCCAGGATCAGGCTGATATTTTCAGCGCGCACAAACTGCGCCAGGCCTTCAGCCCCGCCGTAGCCGCCAACGCGCACCTGGCAGGGCAGATCGGTGGGCACACGCCCAACCCCCGCCAGGCTGTAGATATGCTCTGGCCCCAGCGTGCGGGCAATGGCCAGTGCTTCAGTCACACCGCCCAGCAGCAGGATGCGTTTCATAGGGGCTTAACCACGTCCAACAGGGTAATCGGCAACGCCTGGCGCCAGGTGTCGAACTCGCCCAGCGGCTGGGCCTGTGCCACATGGATACGGGTCAACTCGCCGCCGTGTTGGGCGCGCCAGGCCATCAGGGTCATTTCGCTTTGCAGGGTTACCGCATTGGCGACCAGACGCCCGCCGGGGCGCAGGTGCTGCCAGCAGGTGTCGAGCACGCCGTCGCGGGTGACGCCGCCGCCGATGAAGATCGCGTCCGGTGCTTCCAGGCCGTGCAGCACGTCCGGTGCCTTGCCACGAATCAATTGCAAACCGGGCACACCGAGGGCGTCACGGTTATGTTCGATCAGGCCTTGGCGCCCTGCGTCGGCCTCGATGGCCAGCGCACGGCAACTTGGGTGCGCGCGCATCCATTCAATACCGATCGAACCACTCCCGGCGCCCACATCCCAGAGCAATTCGCCGGGCATGGGCGCGAGCCGCGCGAGCGTCATGGCCCGCACATCGCGTTTGGTCAGTTGGCCGTCGTGCTTGAACGCCGTATCCGGCAGACCGGCGAGGCGCGACAGGCGCGGGGTATTGGCGTCGGCCAGGCAGTCGATGGCGACCACATTCAAGTCGGCCACCGAGGCGTGCTGCCACGCCTGCGCCAAGCCCTCGATGCGCCGCTCATCTTTGCCGCCGAGGTGTTCGAACACGCTGATACGGCTTGGTCCGAAGCCGGATTCAACCAGCAGCGCGGCAATCGCCGCAGGGCTGCGCCCGTCATTGCTCAACACCAGCAGGCGTGCACCACTGGCCAGGTGCGCATTCAGCGCCGCCAGCGGCCGGGCGACCACGGACACGGTCACCACCTCCTGCAACGCCCAACCCAAGCGCGCCGCCGCCAGGGATACGGACGAAGGCGCCGGCAAAATCAGCAATTCCTCAGCGGCCACCTGCCGCGCCAAGCTGGCCCCCACGCCGTAGAACATCGGGTCGCCGCTCGCCAGCACGCACACCGGCTCGCCGCGCCGCGCCAGCACCGGTTCCAGGGAAAACGGGCTCGGCCATCGCTGGCGTTCACCACGAATGCACACCGGCAACAGGTCCAACTGACGTTGGCCGCCTATAATCCGGGAGGCCTGCAACAAGGCATGCCGGGCATTTCTGCCCAGCCCCTTGAAGCCGTCTTCACCGATGCCTACTACCGTCAGCCAGGGCGACATATGAATTCCTTGAACGACATCCGACGGGCAGGCTTTTCATGCCGCCGGACAAAGCAGGCATAATACCGCGCCTTTACCCGTCAACCGGTAGCCCCGTGAACCCAACGCCTACTCTGAACACCTTGCGCCCCTCGGCTTGTCCGGGGTTGCTGCGTATCGTCCAGGCGTTGGATGGCGGCATTTGCCGGATCAAACTGGCCGGCGGTTCGATCAGCGCCAGCCAGGCCCATGCGGTAGCGGACGCCGCCCAGGCCTATGCGGGTGGGGTGATCGAGGCGACCAACCGCGCCAACGTGCAGATTCGCGGGATCGGCGCCGAGCAGGACGCCTTGATCGCAATGCTCCTTGCCGCCGACCTGGGCCCGAACAACGCCGCCGGTGACGACGTGCGCAACCTGATGCTCAGCCCCAGCGCCGGTATCGATCCGCACATGCTGTTCGACACCCGCCCGCTGGCCGACCAGATCCTCGCCACCCTGCAAGACCATCCTCGCTTCCATGCGCTGTCGGCCAAGTTCGCTGTGCAATTGGATGGCGGCGAAGCCCTGGCGATGCTCGAACACCACCATGACCTGTGGCTGTCGGCCTTTGAACGCGAGGGCGAGACACTGCTAGCGTTTGGTCTGGCCGGCTGCCCCGGGCTGGATGCGCCGCTGGCCGCCGTGCCGTTGGCGCAGGGCCATGCGTTGGTGGTGGCGGTGTTGGAGCGGTTTCTCGACCTGGCGACGCCTGCGCAAACCCGGATGCGGCATTTGCCTGTGGATAACTTCTTGAGCCGTCTAAGCCTGCCGTTGCTGCCGGTTGATGGTTTCAAACGCCCGGCCAGCGGGGCGCTGCTGCATCTGGGTAGTTATCCACAGCGCCAACACGATCATGTCTACGTCGCCGTCGTTGCACCACTGGGGCGGCTCGACTCAAGCATGCTCAAGGGCGCCGCCAACCTGGCCACTGATTACGGCGACGGCACGCTGCGTTTCACGCCCTGGCAGGGTCTGCTGCTGCCCAACGTACACACGGATAACGCCGCCAGCGTCACCGAGCGTCTGGCGCAGCTGGGCTTTCTCTGCTCGGTCGAGCAACCGCTGGCACGCATGATCGCCTGTACCGGCTCAAGCGGCTGTGGCAAAGGCCTGGCCGACACCAAGGCCGACGCCGTGCAACTGGCGGCCCTGCAACCCGGCCATGACGTGCACCTGTCCGGCTGCCTGCGTTCCTGCGCCGCTGCGCATGTCGCGCCGGTCACCTTGCTGGCGGTGAGCCCCGGCCACTACGACGTCTATTTTCGCGAGGCAGCCGCGCAAGGTTTCGGCCGGCTGCACGCGCGCACTCTTTCCATTGAAGCGGCGGGCGCCCTGTTACGCGCACGCTCACGGAGCAACACCGATGATTGATTACATCCGCGACGGTCAGGAGATCTATCGCAACTCCTTCGCCATTATTCGCGCGGAAGCCAAGTTGGACCGCATCCCGGCCGACCTGGAAAAACTCGCGGTACGCGTGATTCATGCGTGCGGCATGGTCGAGGCCATCGACGGCCTGCAGTTCTCCAACGGTGCGGGTAAGGCCGGGCGCGATGCGTTGGCCGCTGGCGCGCCGATCCTGTGTGATGCGCGGATGGTCTCCGAAGGCGTGACCCGCGCGCGGCTGCCGGCCAATAATCAAGTGATCTGCACCTTGCGCGACGACAGCGTGCCGGCGTTGGCGCGGGAATTGGGCAACACCCGTTCCGCCGCTGCGCTGGAGCTGTGGCGCCCGCACCTGGAAGGCAGCGTGGTGGTCATTGGCAACGCGCCGACCGCCTTGTTCTACCTGCTGGAAATGCTCGACGCCGGCGCGCCGAAACCGGCGTTGATCCTGGGGTTTCCGGTAGGGTTTGTCGGCGCCGCTGAATCCAAGGCGATGCTGGCGGCCGACAGCCGTGGCGTACCGTTCGTGATCATGCAAGGCCGTCTCGGCGGCAGTGCGATGGCCGCCGCCGCAGTCAACGCCTTGGCCACGGAGGTCGAATAATGCAGGCACGTGGACGGTTGATTGGCCTGGGTGTGGGCCCCGGCGACCCGGAACTGATTACCCTCAAGGCCCTGCGCCTGCTCCGCGAATCGCCGGTGGTGGCGTACTTCGTGGCCAAGGGCAAGAAGGGCAATGCCTTCGGTATCATCGAAGACCACCTGGTGGCGCAGCAGACCCTGATGCCGCTGGTGTACCCGGTGACCACTGAAGTGCTGCCGGCACCGATGTCCTATGAACAAATCATCAGCGACTTCTACGACAACGCCAGTCTCGACGTGGCCGCCCACCTGGATGCAGGCCGCGATGTCGCCGTGATCTGCGAAGGCGACCCGTTCTTTTACGGCTCCTACATGTACTTGCATGACCGCCTGGCCGAGCGTTATGAGGCGCAAGTGATCCCCGGCGTGTGCTCCATGCTCGGCGGCGCCTCGGTGCTCGGCGCACCGTTGGTGTATCGCAATCAGAGCCTGTCGGTGCTCTCTGGTGTGTTGCCCGCGGATGACCTCAAGCGGCGCCTGGCAGATGCCGATGCGGCGGTGATCATGAAGCTGGGCCGCAACTTCCCCAAAGTGCGCCAGGTACTGGAGGAACTCGGCATGGCCGAACGCGCGTTGTACGTAGAACGCGCGACCATGGCTAACCAGAAAATCGTGGCGCTGGATCAGGTCGACCCGGCGTCTTCGCCGTACTTCTCGCTGATCATCGTGCCGGGCGAAAGGTGGCAAGGTTGATGCGCCCGGCGATTGTCATCCTGGGCCAGGGCAGCCTGGCGACTGCGCGCAAGCTCCAGCGTGTTTACCCGGGCGCGCTGATCCATGGCCTGGCCGGTAGGGTCGAAGGCGCGGACCACACGTACAGCGAGTTCGGCGCGACGTTGCGCCAGCTTTACCAACAAGGTACGCCGCTGATCGCCCTGTGCGCGGCCGGCATCATCATCCGTACCCTGGCGCCGCTATTGCTCGAAAAGGGTGAAGAGCCTGCGGTGCTGGCCGTTGCTGAAGATGGCAGTGCCGTGGTGCCGTTGCTCGGTGGTTTGGGCGGTGTGAACCTCATGGCGCGAGACATCGCGGCTGCATTGGGCGTTGCCGCTGCTATCACGACCAGTGGCGAGCTGCGTTTCGGCACTTGCCTGCTCAACCCGCCTGCGGGTTACCAACTGGCCGACCTGGAGCTGGGCAAACGCTTCGTCTCGGACGTGCTCGCCGGAGAACGCGTGCGCATTGAAGGCGCGGCGCCGTGGCTGGATCAGGCCAATCTGCCGCAGGATCAGCACGCACGCTTGGCGATTCACGTGAGCAGCGCCCAGCGTGTGCCGGCGGACCACGAATTACTGATTTATCCGAAGACGGTGTGTGTCACCTGCAAACCGGCGGCGCAATTGGCCGAGCGTGTGCGGGCGGCCTTGCACGCTGCGGGCATTGCTGTGCAATCCCTGGCCTGCCTGTTGGCCAGTGCTACGCAGATGGCTGACGCATCCTTGCACGACGCTGCACTGCAATTAGGGGTGCCGTTGCGGTTCGCTGACGTTGAGCAAGACGCGGACATCGTCATCACCGTTGCAGAGCAACCTCTGGACCTGTCGCGCGTGGGCCGGCCGCGTGGGCGTCTGGCGGTGATTGGCCTGGGCCCGGGCGCGGCCGAGTTGATGGTCCCGGCAGTCAAGGCGGAACTGGCGCGCTGCACCGATGTGCTGGGCTATGAAACCTACGTGCGCATGGCCGGGCCGTTCCGTGATGATCAGGTGCAGCATTGCACCGATAACCGCGAAGAAATGCAGCGCGCGCGGCATGCGTTTGAGCTGGCGGCGCAAGGGCGCTCAGTGGTGGTGGTGTCGTCCGGCGACCCCGGCGTGTTTGCGATGGCAGCGGCGGTCATCGAGGCGTTGCACGCGTCGAGCGACCCGGCCTGGCATCAAGTCGATCTGGAGATCCTGCCGGGCGTCTCGGCCTCGCTGGCCACCGCCGCTCAGGCGGGGGCGCCGCTGGGGCATGACTTCTGCGTGATGTCGCTGTCGGACAACCTCAAGCCCTGGTCGATTATTGAAAAGCGCCTGGACCTGGCATCCCAGGCCGACCTGGCCCTGGCGTTCTACAACCCAATCTCGCGCTCGCGCCCGTGGCAATTGGGGCGCGCGCTGGAAATCGTCGCAGTGCACCGCACGCCACAGACGCCGGTTGTGCTGGGGCGTGACATCGGTCGACCGGGCCAGACCTTGCGTGTCACCACGCTGGGGCAGCTGACGCCTGAGCAGGTCGACATGCGCACCATGGTGCTGATCGGCTCGTCCACCACCTGCGCGTTTGCGCGGGCCGGTGGCGGCGAGTGGGTGTACACGCCGCGCTGGTATGGCGAGAAACCCGCCGGCTGAAAGCGGTCTGCCGTAAGCAGGAAAGCTCCGAGTAACGCCGGGTGAAAACCGACCGTTATTCGGGGCTTTTTCTTTTTTTGTCGCTGAAACAGGGAAGGCCCACGGAGGCGCGTCGTTATTGCTGGGGGGCGCTTTTTCGCCGGTTGTGCCAAGCGATGTTTGTCGTCTGGCGAGCGCACCTGCGACTCGACTAGTGTGGGGGCAAGCCCCATGTGGGGTGCTTGTGGAGAACGGAAAATGGAGCGATATCACAAAAGGATCATCAGTGCGAAAAGGCGCAAGTTGATTGCCGCCTACAAGCTGCCAGGGGCGCCGGCAATCACGCCCTCTTCGCCGCTGGACACTGAGGATGATTGCAATGCGGCAGTGGTGAACAACGGTGTTATCTCGTTTATCGAGGGTATGTCTGCGCTGAACCGCGAGTACATCCGCAAAAGCTATTTGCTGGCCAGTGGTTATGTCAGCGATGTGTTGAAAGTAAAACGCGGCACGGAGGCGTGGTACGACGAATTTATCAAGGTGATGATCAGCCTGGGCTGGTTGCCGGTGCGCAGCAGCTTCGAGCGGGTCAAAAGCTCGGGCAAGGGCCTGACGGTGCAAACGGCCGCGCTTAATATCATCGCGGCAATGCTGGCGTCGACGTCGCTGGCCATGCCACTGCTGGCAGCGCTGCCGAAGCTGGCAGCCGACGCATTGGAGGCCATGAAGCAGCAACCCGCGTCCTTCGAGTTGTTCAAGCGCAACAGCACGGTGCATCAGGGCGGTGATTTCGGCTTGGCCTCGTGTGCCGAGACCGATGGCGAAGTGATGATGGTGTTAGTGACTTACAGCAGTCACGGCGTCAGCAAACAGGTCGGCGTGCCTTTTCTGGAGTGGGACAGCGCCTCGTTTGAGGCCTTCAGCGGGCAGACGTGCCTGCTGCTGAATACCTCGGTGGTCAACGAAAAGACCCTGCAGCTGATGCGCGAAAGCGCGGGAGACAAGGTGCAGTCGGCAATCGCCCAGTATCGGATTTAAGGCACCAGGTAGCCGCGCACCCCGGTAAATATGATTTGCGCGGCAAGCGCACACACGAACAACCCCATCAACCGGCTGACAATCTGCAAGCCCTGGTCGCCGAGAATGCGTTCGATACGGTTGGACAAATACAGCACCACGCCCACCGTGAGGCTGGCCAGGGCGATGCTGAGGATGGCGGTGATCTTGTCATCCCAATGCGGTTGGCTGACGCCCATCACCAGCAGTGCACCGATGGTGCCGGGGCCAACGGTGAGGGGGATGGTCAGCGGTACAATGGTCACGTCCTGCTGCACATTGTCGGTCTGCACCGCTGACTTGCCTTGGGCCATGCCCAGGGCTGAGATAAACAGCACGCTGCCGGCACCGATGCGGAAGGCGTCCACCGTGATACCGAACACACTGAAAATCACCCGGCCAAACAGGTAGAGCAATACGCTCGACACCAGCGTTGCCAACGCCACTTTCCAGGCCAGGCGCCTGCGCTCCTTGCTGGAATAACCACGGGTCAGGCTGATAAAGCAGGACAGCACAAAAAACGGGCTGTAGAGCACCAGCATCTTCAGGTAAACGCTGAATAACACATGGAGCATGGGCGCGGCTCACAGGCGGGGGAAGTGGGGAGAGTCTATCAGGCGGCGCCGATCATAGGGGGGCGCGGGCTTGCTCGCGAATGCGCTGGATCAGTTAACGATGCATTGACTGACACTCTGCCTTCGCGAGCCAGCCCGCTCGCACATTGGGTGTGTTTGCGGTCAGGACGGTGCGTGCTCAGGTCGCTGTTGACGCTGCGCCACCCAAAACTCAACCAGCTCGCGCAATTGCGACAACTCCACCGGCTTGGCCATGTGCCCATCCATTCCGGCCTGGCGCGCGCGCTCTTTATGTTCCGAGAGGATGTGTGCGGTGAGCGCGACCACCGGTGTGCGAATGCGTTGGTGGCTGACTTCCCACGCGCGCAGTTGCTGAGTGGCGGAGAAGCCATCGAGGATCGGCATTTCACAGTCCATCAATACCAGGTCGTAACGCTGGGCTTTCATCGCCTCCAGCGCTTCTTCGCCGTTGCTGGCGGTGTCCGGGTTGAGGTTGAGCTTGCCCAGCATGCCGCGAATCACTTTGGTGGAGATGCTGTTGTCTTCAGCCACCAGGATGCGGAAGTCGCTGGGCACGGTCACGGCTGTCGGCGCAGTGAGGGCAGGGCGCGGCGGCACTGCGCCTTTGCTGCGCTGGGTCAGTTCGTCGGCCAGGGTGGTCTTGAGCGTGTAGCCGGCTACCGGTTTGGCGAGGATGCGTTTGATCCCGCAGTTGCGCGCGATGATCTTGCTCGGCGCGTTGCTGATGCCGGTGAGCATGATCAGCAGGATGTCGTGGTTCAGGCTCGGGTCTTCCTTGATCTTCGCCGCCAGTTGCATACCGGTCATGCCGGGCATGTTCTGATCCAGCAGCACCACGTCGAAGTAATCGCGCAGGTGAGCTTTGGTGCGCAACAGGGCCAGGGCTTCCTTGCCGGACGGCACGGCGCTGACGTTCAGGCCCCAGGCCGTGCATTGCTGCACCAGCACTTTGCGACAGGTGTCGTTGTCGTCCACGACCAACACCCGTGCGCATTTGAGCGGGCCGTCGAGGTCGGACGTCGGATGCTCCAGGCGTTCCGGGTCCAATGGCAGGGTCAGCCACAGGGTGCTGCCCTGGTGGCTGCCGCTCTTGATGCCGAACTCGCCATTCATCAACAGGATCAATTGACGCGCGATCACCAGGCCCAGATGGCCGCTCAAGCGCGTGGCCGAGAGGAAGTTCTTGCTGTGCAGTTCGCTGTGCAAAAGCGCGTCGCGCTCGGCGGCTTCCATCGGCAGGCCGCTGTCCTGCACGGCAATGCGCAGGCGCGGCTTGACGCTGCGTTCGTCGAGGGCGACGACGATCAGCACTTCACCTTCATCGGTTTTTTGCAGGGCGTTTTCCAGCAGGCTTAACAGTGCCTGACGCAGGCGGGTCGGGTCGCCGCTGATCACTCGCGGCACCTGGGGCTGGATAAAGCTGATCAGTTCGACGTTCTGCTGCTCGGCCTTGGCGCGGAAGATGCTCAAACAGTCATCGATCAAGGCGTTGAGGTCGAATTGCACGTCGTCCAGCTCAATCTGCCCGGACTCCAGCTTGGAGATGTCGAGGATCTCGTTGATCAGCGTCAGCAGTTCATTACCGGCGCTGTGGATGGTTTGCACGTAGTCACGCTGCTTTACCGACAGCGGCGTGCCGAGCAGCAACTCGGTCATGCCGAGCACACCGTTCATGGGCGTGCGGATTTCGTGGCTGATCTTCGCCAGGAACTCGGCCTTGGCGGCGATCTCGGCGTTGCTGGCCGCCAGGTCACGGCTGAGGCTGAAGCGGGCCTCGACAATCGCGCGCTGGCGTTCGCCCAGGGCCAGGCTCATCAGCAGGCCGCTGAGGCAGATAAACCCGAGCAGGGTGACGATCAAACCTTGCGGCGCCACCAGCGTCAGGCCGAGCAGGGCAGGGAGGATGATCAATGTGCCGATGTTGAACACCACCATCGCCACCACGAACAAGCGTGCCGGCCGGTAGCCTTTCTGCCAGTGATAGGCCGAGATAAACAACATGCTCAGCCCGGCGAGGGCCACCAGGGCGTAGGTGATGATGTTCAGCGGCAAGGTGTTGACGAACAACAGCAGCAGGCCGCACAGCACGATCAGCAGGATGTCGGCCATCAACAGCTTGTTCAGCGGGTGCGGGCCCAAGGGCATGAAGAATCGGTAGGCAAACATCAACCCGCAGGGCGCGGTCAGCAGCAGGGCCAGGTAGGCGCCCGGGGTCTGGATCGCGTGCCAGTTCGGCAGCCACGGCCCCACCAGGTTGAGCAACAACGCCAGGCTCAGCATCAACAGCAGCTCGCAGGCCGCCAGCCACAGGCTGCTGCGCGAGCGGTGGTAAGCGAAGCGAGTGAGGTTGTGCAGGATCAGCATCAGCAGGCAGCCGAACAGCAGGCCATAGATCAGTGTCTGGGTCTGATCGGCGGCGGCGAGCACGGCCGGTTCCAGGGTGATATAGGGGCGCAGTTCGTGTTCCGAGACCAGGCGCAGATAAACGTCCAGTGGCTTCTGGCTCTGGGGCATCGGCAGCATGAAATCGCTGCTGGGCAGCGGGCGCTCCGCCTGGGGCTGGCGGGTGCCGGTGCTTTGTTGTTCCACCAGGGTGTCGCCGTCCAGTACATAGAGGCTCAGCTGGGACAGGTCCGGGGCGAATACCCGCAGCACTTGCTCGTGCTTGCCGGGTTGCAGCTTGAAGCGTACCCACAACGCACCGTCCGGCTCTGCAGCGGTAATCCGGTCCAGTTCGATGGGGCTGAATTGATTGGTGTAGCGGGCGGAGCGAATGTCGCTCAGTTGCAGGTCGGCCTGTTCATCAAGCAAGACTGCCCAACCACTGCCTTGTGCGGCGGCCTGGGCCGGGAACAAGCAGAGCAGGGTCAGCAGACTGACTGTGAAACCTATGGCGATCCTGAGCCAGCGCACGGCGAAATCCCTTCGTAGGTTGATGCACGGGTTAACTATGCGCGGGGCGACATGCGTAGGGCAAGGGCCAGAGGCCCTTACCTAACCGAACGGATAGCTACTCAAGTGTAGCTGTTCAGCTGTTCTCGCCACGTTCACGGGCAATGGCGCGGTAGCCGATGTCCGTGCGGTAGAAACAACCTTTCCAGTCGATTTTTGCGGCCAGTTTGTACGCCTGTTGTTGCGCGGCGTCGACACTGGCACCCATTGCGGTGGCGCACAACACACGGCCACCTGCGGTTACAACTTTGCCGTCCTTGAGCGCGGTGCCCGCATGGAACACCTTGCCTTCCAGCATAGCCGCTGCATCCAGGCCTTCAATCACGTCGCCTTTGGCGTAGTCGGCAGGGTAACCACCGGCCGCCAGCACAATGCCGACGCTCGGACGCGGGTCCCATTGTGCTTCAACCTTGTCCAGTGCCTGGGCCAGGGCCGCTTCCACCAGCAGCACCAGGCTCGACTGCAGACGCAGCATCACTGGTTGGGTTTCCGGGTCGCCGAAACGGCAGTTGAACTCGATGACTTTCGGGTTACCGGCTTTGTCGATCATCAGGCCGGCGTACAGGAAGCCGGTGTACACGTTACCTTCGTCGGCCATGCCGCGCACGGTCGGCCAGATCACCAGGTCCATCACACGCTGGTGTACTTCGGCGGTGACCACTGGGGCAGGGGAGTAAGCACCCATACCGCCGGTGTTCGGGCCAGTGTCGCCGTCGCCGACGCGTTTGTGGTCCTGGCTGGTGGCCATCGGCAGAACGTTCTTGCCGTCGACCATCACGATGAAGCTGGCTTCTTCGCCGTCGAGGAATTCTTCGATGACGACGCGGGAACCGGCATCACCGAAAGCGTTACCAGCGAGCATATCGCGCACGGCGTCTTCGGCTTCCTGCAGGGTCATCGCAACGATCACGCCCTTACCGGCGGCCAGGCCGTCGGCCTTGATCACGATCGGCGCACCTTTTTCACGCAGGTAAGCCAGGGCCGGCTCGATCTCGGTGAAATTCTGGTAGTCCGCAGTCGGGATCTTGTGGCGTGCCAGGAAATCCTTGGTGAACGCCTTGGAACCTTCCAGTTGCGCAGCACCGGCAGTCGGGCCGAAGCAATCCAGGCCACGGCTACGGAACAGGTCCACGACGCCGGCAACCAACGGCACTTCCGGACCGACGATGGTCAGGGAAACATTCTTTTCGGCAAAATCAGCAAGCTGCTCAAGGGCCAGCACGTCGATGGCGACGTTTTCGCACTTGGCTTCAATGGCGGTGCCGGCGTTGCCAGGGGCGACGAAAACTTTCTGGACGCGTGGGTCCTGGGCAACTTTCCAGGCCAGGGCGTGTTCACGGCCACCGCTGCCAATGATCAAAACATTCATTTCAAAACCCTCGGATGACGCTCAATTCTTGGAAGCACTGTGGGCTGCTTTTCTATGGGAGCTGGCTTGCCTGCAATAGCATCAACCCGGTCGCACTGAAACACCGAGCTGTCTGCATCGCAGGCAAGCCAGCGCTTACACAAGCCAGTGCCCACTTGGTATCAAATCTGTCAGTGACGGAAGTGGCGCATGCCGGTGAACACCATGGCGATACCGGCTTCGTCGGCAGCGGCAATCACTTCTGCATCACGCATCGAACCGCCCGGTTGGATCACGGCGGTAACCCCTGCTTTCGCAGCGTTGTCCAGACCATCACGGAACGGGAAGAACGCGTCGGACGCCATCACCGAGCCAGCCACCTGCAAACCGGCGTGCTCAGCCTTGATCGCGGCGATACGTGCCGAGTTCACGCGGCTCATCTGGCCGGCGCCGACACCGATGGTCTGGCGGTTCTTGGCGTAGACGATGGCGTTGGACTTAACGTACTTGGCGACTTTCCAGGCGAAGATCAGGTCGTTGATCTCTTGCTCGGTCGGGGCGCGTTTGGTGACGACTTTGAGGTCTTCGCTGCCGATCATGCCGATGTCGCGGCTCTGTACCAGCAAGCCGCCGTTGACGCGCTTGTAGTCCCAGGCAGCGGCGCGCTCAGCCGACCACTCACCGCAGGCCAGCAGGCGCACGTTGGCTTTGGCGGCAACAATGGCGCGGGCTTCTTCACTCACGGAAGGGGCGATGATCACTTCGACGAACTGACGCTCGACGATGGCTTTGGCGGTTTCTGCATCCAGCTCGCGGTTGAAGGCGATGATGCCGCCGAAGGCGGATTCGGTGTCGGTGGCGTAGGCCAGTTCGTACGCCTGGCGAATGCCGCCTTCAGCGTCCGGGCTTACGGCCACGCCGCACGGGTTGGCGTGCTTGACGATCACGCAGGCCGGCTTGACGAAGCTCTTCACACATTCCAGCGCGGCGTCGGTGTCGGCCACGTTGTTGTAGGACAGCTCTTTGCCTTGCAGCTGGGTCGCGGTGGCGATGCCGACTTCGGCCGGTTTGGCTTCCACGTAGAACGCCGCGCTCTGGTGCGGGTTCTCGCCGTAGCGCATTTCCTGGGCCTTGATGAACTGGCTGTTGAAGGTGCGCGGGAACTGGCTGCGGCCTTCTGTGCTGAGGGTTTCAGCCGCCTGGTTCACGGTGCCCATGTAGTTGGCGATCATGCCGTCGTAGGCGGCAGTGTGTTCGAACGCCTTGAGCATCAGGTCGAAACGCTGGGCGTAGGTCAGGCCGCCGGCTTTCAGGCTTTCGAGCACGTTGGCGTAGTCGCTGGCGTTAACCACGATGGCCACGTCTTTGTGGTTCTTGGCCGCGGAGCGAACCATGGTCGGGCCGCCGATATCGATGTTTTCGATGGCGGTCGGCAGGTCGCAGCCTGGCTTGTTGATGGTGGCTTCGAACGGGTAAAGGTTAACGGCCACCAGGTCGATCGGCTTGATGCCGTGTTCGGTCATGATGGCGTCGTCGATACCGCGACGACCGAGGATCCCGCCGTGGATTTTCGGGTGCAGGGTCTTGACCCGCCCGTCCATCATTTCTGCGAAACCGGTGTAGTCCGCGACTTCTACTGCGGCCACGCCGTTGTCCTGCAGCAGCTTGAAGGTCCCGCCCGTGGAGAGGATTTCCACGCCCAGGGCTTCCAGCTCCCGGGCAAATTCAAGGATCCCGGTCTTGTCGGAGACACTGATCAAGGCACGGCGGATCGGCAGGCGGGTAGTCTGGTCGGTCATTTCAATTTCCATCAAAAGCAAAGGAGTCAGCAAAAAAGGCGTCCGTTTTTACGCGGGCGCCTTTCTGGTTTGATTGAATGCTTACAGCAAATCGTACTGCTTGAGCTTTTTGCGCAAGGTGCCACGGTTGAGGCCCAGCAGCTCACTGGCTTTGGTCTGGTTGCCCTTGACGTAGTTCATCACGCTTTCGAGCAAGGGCGCTTCGACTTCGGAGAGCACCAGGTTGTACACGTCCGTGACGGAAGCGCCCTCAAGGTGGGCGAAATAATTGTGCAACGCCTTCTCGACACTCCCGCGAAGGGTCTGGCCTTCTTCGCTCGGTGTGTTCAGGTGCTGTTTCAAATTGACGTTGTCGCTCACGGGTGTTGTTCCACTCACTAAAGTCTCGGTCATCATCGTCATGCGGCCACCCCCTCTCCGTCCCCTGTCCCCAGGCTCTTGTAACGTTCGCTGAAAAACTCACGAACGTTGGCGCACTGTGCTTCCGTATCATCCAAACGATTGAAGTGGGCGCGAAACTCCCTGGCGCCCGGCAAGGTTGCGAGATACCAGCCGACATGCTTGCGAGCAATGCGTACTCCCATCACGTCTCCATAGAAGGCGTGCAGGGCGGCCAGATGCTCTAGCAGAATACGTTCCACCTCGATCAGCTCCGGTGCCGGCAACACGTCGCCGGTACGCAGAAAATGCTCGATCTCACGAAAAATCCATGGACGCCCCTGGGCGGCCCGGCCAATCAACAAGCCATCGGCACCGGTTGCGTGCAGCACGCGCCGGGCTTTCTCGGCTGAGTCGATATCGCCATTGGCAAACACCGGCATCGACACCGCCTGCTTGATCGCGGCAATGGTGTCGTACTCGGCTTCACCGGTGTAAAGGTCGGCGCGGGTGCGGCCGTGCACCGCCAACGCGGTAATTCCTGCCTGTTCGGCGATCTTCGCCACCGTCAGGCCATTCTTGTTGTCCCGGTCCCAACCGGTACGAATCTTCAGGGTGACCGGTACATCCACTGCGGCGACAACGGCCTGCAGGATCTCGGCAACCAATTGCTCATCTTTCAACAGCGCGGAACCGGCGGCCTTGTTGCAGACCTTCTTGGCCGGGCAGCCCATGTTGATATCGATGATCTGCGCACCCAACTCCACGTTGGCCCGCGCTGCTTCCGCCAGCATTTGTGCATCACCACCGGCGATCTGTACCGAGCGGGGCTCGGGATCACCTTCGTGGATCATGCGCATCCGCGATTTGCGGGTGTTCCACAAGCTCATGTCGCTGGTGACCATTTCAGAGACTACTAGACCCGCGCCCAAACGCTTGCACAGCTGACGAAAGGGCTGATCGGTGACGCCCGCCATCGGGGCGAGAATCAAACCGTTTGGCAATGTGTATGGGCCGATGCGTACCGCCGACATAGGACTTCCCTGTTGTGGGGCCGGATCATTAGAGTTCGAAAAAGGGTTGGCATGATACCCGCTCTCGATGACTGGATAAAGGCTGAATTGGATAAAATCTGAACAGTTATTTCTTTATCGCCACCGGTTTGGTAGGTGGCGGGGCAGTCAATAATTTGCCGTCAAACCTCGGAGCGTGAGCCGGCTCACTCGGGCGAGTGAAAACTCAGGCTGTAATTCACGGCTTTATTGCCTGGGTCGAGGATGTCCAGGGAGATATGGATCGGCGTTTGTGAAGGCATTTCGCTCACACCGGCCAATTCACCACTCAGGTATTCGCCGGGTTTGAAGCGACGACTGGCAATCAGGCTGCCGTTCAAGTCGGCAAAACGCAGCTCCAGCAGCGGGAAAGGCTGGGAGAACGTCGCACGGTTATAGATGATGGCGTCCACCACCAGCGCCCCGGCAAACTCCGGGTTGCTGCGTACCACCAGGTTACTGCTCTTGATATGCGCGATATCGACCCGTGATGGCACCGTGCAGCCCAGTGTTGGGCACAGTTGCTGGAACCATGGGCGGTACGCGTCCTGGCGGGCCAGATCATCGAATTGATAGGCAATGTACTGGCCTGCCAGGCCGGCGGCGGCCAGCAATACCAGGAACATCCAGAGGAGGCGACGGCCCCAGCCCGACGGACGTTTCTGCGCGTAAAGATGCAGCGGGTCGTCTTCCAGGTCCTGGAGTACATCGTCGTGAACGCTGGCTTCCGGGCGCGGGCGTTTGCGACGCGGCTGTGAGCGTTCTTCGGGTTCGGGCTCGTCGGCGGCAGCGGTCAGCGGCGTGAACGGCGGGTCGATATCGTCATCGTCAGGGGTTGAGTGCAGCGACGGCTCATCGTCAACGTCGTCAATGTGAAACGACATGGACGGCTCGGTGCGCTGCTTGGTCGCAGGCGCCTTGGGCGGCTCGGGTTGCTCTTCGCTGGCTTGGACACGTTCCTCGGGCGGTTCGCTGAACAGGCTGGCGGCCCACTTTTCTTCCTCGGCCTTGACGGTGTCACGGCTGGCGCTGAGGGCATCTTCCTTTTGCCGACGGTCGGCACCTGCTTGGCGACGCTCGGTGCCTGGCGGCAGGGTGTGCTGAATCTCGCGGCGTTCCAGCTTGGCCAGTTCTTCGTCCAGGTCGAGGTTGTCCAGGTCGAGCTCTTCGGCGGTCCACTGCTTCTGGCTGATCGCCCGCGGTGTTTGCGGGGCAGCCTCGGCAGCCGGCTGTGTACCGTGCGGCGCAGATGCACCGGCACGCTGCTCCAGCAACTGGCGGGCGGCGTTGAACACTTGCAGGCATGAGCCGCAGCGAACCACGCCACGGGCCACGCTTAATTGAGCGTGGCTGACGCGAAAGCGAGCTTGGCAATGCGGGCACTGGGTGACGAAACTGTCAGTCATGCGGCCATCCGATTCAGGCAAGCGCCCATTCTAGCGCCGACGACCACTGATGCGTACCCAGCCGTCACGGTTGGCGATCGGGTCCAGCTCGAAGTCCTGGGCATAGGCCGCCGCCACGTCTTCGCCTTGCTCGGCGAGAATACCCGACAGCGCCAGACGCCCACCTGGCTTGACCAGGCTCGACAGCTGCGGCGCCAGGGACACCAGCGGCCCGGCAAGGATATTCGCCACCAGCACATCGGCCTGGACCTGGGGCAATTGCTCCGGCAGGTACAGTGGGAATTTGCCTTCAGGAATATGGTTGCGCCCGGCGTTGTCGCGGGAGGCTTCCAGGGCTTGCACGTCGATGTCGGTGCCGACAGCTTCTTTGGCGCCCAGCAGCAGCGCGGCAATCGCCAGGATGCCCGAGCCGCAGCCGAAATCCAGCACGTTGCAGTCGGTCAGGTCCTGGCCATCAAGCCATTCCAGGCACAGCGCGGTGGTGGGGTGAGTACCGGTGCCGAATGCCAGGCCCGGGTCCAGCAGCAGGTTGACCGCATCCGGTTCAGGGGCGGCGTGCCAGCTGGGTACGATCCATAGGCGCTGGCCGAAACGCATCGGCTGGAAGTTGTCCATCCAGCTACGTTCCCAATCCTGGTCTTCGATCACTTCGCTGTGATGCTCCGGCAGCGGGCTGCCAGTGAGCAGTTCCATATGGGCCAGCACGGCGGCGGCATCGGTACCGTCTTCGAACAGGGCCAGCAAGTGGGTGTGGGACCACAGCGGCGTGGTGTTGAGTTCCGGTTCGAAGATTGGTTGGTCTTCGGCGTCCATGAAGGTCACCGAGACAGCGCCCACTTCGAGGAAAGCGTCTTCGTAGGTTTCGGCTTGTTCTGGGCTGATGGCGAGACGGACTTGCAGCCAAGGCATGGCGGGCACCTTTGAAAAAATGAGTGTGCGACGGCTGGGTCGCGAAAGCGCGCAAGTTTACGCGAGCGTGGAGAAGAAGACGACTGTACTGACAGTACACAGTCTAAATGGAGGGGCCATACACAACAAAGCCGCCCGAAGGCGGCTTTGTTGGGTGGAGCACTTACTGGTTAGCCAGCTTGTGTTCCAGGTAGTGAATGTTCACACCACCTTCGCAGAAGCCTTCATCGCGAACCAGATCCCGATGCAACGGGATGTTGGTCTTGATGCCGTCAACCACGATTTCGTCCAGGGCGTTACGCATACGGGCCATGGCCTCGTCGCGGGTGGCGCCCCAGGTGATCAGCTTGCCGATCAGCGAGTCGTAGTTGGACGGAACCTTGTAGCCGCTGTACAGGTGCGAATCCACACGTACGCCGTTGCCGCCGGGCGCGTGGAAGTGCTTGACCAGGCCAGGGCTTGGGATAAAGGTTTTCGGGTCTTCGGCGTTGATCCGGCACTCCAGGGAGTGGCCGTGGAGCTTCACGTCGTCCTGGGTGAAGGACAGCACGTTACCGGCGGCGATGCTCAGCATCTCCTTGACGATATCGATACCGGTGACCATCTCCGAAACCGGGTGCTCTACCTGTACACGAGTGTTCATCTCGATGAAGTAGAAGCGACCGTTTTCGTAGAGGAACTCAAAGGTCCCGGCGCCACGGTAGTTGATGTCGATACACGCCTTGACGCAGCGCGCCAGGACTTCCTGGCGAGCGGTTTCGTCCAGGCCCGGTGCCGGTGCTTCTTCCAGTACCTTCTGGTGACGGCGTTGCAGCGAGCAGTCGCGGTCGCCCAGGTGGATGGCGTGGCCCTGGCCGTCGGACAGCACCTGCACTTCCACGTGACGTGGGTTGGTCAGGTACTTTTCCAGGTAGACCATCGGGTTGCCGAACCAGGCAGCCGCTTCGGAGCGGGTCTGCTTGGCGGCTTCGATCAGGTCTTCTTCCTTGTGCACCACGCGCATGCCGCGACCACCACCGCCACCGGCGGCCTTGATGATCACCGGGTAACCGACTTCGCGACCAATGCGCAGGGCGGTTGCCTCGTCTTCAGGCAGCGGGCCGTCGGAACCTGGAACGGTGGGTACGCCGGCCGCGATCATGGCGTCTTTGGCCGATACCTTGTCGCCCATCAGGCGAATGGTTTCGGCTTTCGGACCGATGAAGGCAAACCCGGATTTTTCCACCTGTTCGGCGAAGTCGGCGTTTTCCGCAAGGAAGCCATAGCCTGGGTGGATGCCATCAGCGCCAGTCACTTCAGCGGCCGCGATGATGTTCGAGACTTTCAGGTACGAGTTCGTGGCCAGTGGCGGGCCGATGCAAATGCTTTCGTCCGCCAGCTTCACGTGCATCAATTCAGTATCGGCCGTCGAGTAAACAGCGACGGTCTTGATGCCCTCTTCCTTACAGGCGCGCAGGATCCGCAGCGCGATTTCGCCGCGGTTGGCGATCAGGACTTTTTGCAGTTTCTTCGCAGGTTTCAACATCGAAGGTGCTCCGCGGTTCAAACGATGGTGAACAGCGGCTGGTCGTACTCAACCGGCTGACCGTTTTCTACCAGAATGGATTCGATGACGCCGGCTTTCTCAGCCGTGATGTGGTTCATCATCTTCATCGCTTCAACGATGCAGATGGTGTCGCCCACTTTCACGGTCGCGCCGACTTCAACGAAGGCTGGCGAGGTCGGTGCCGGGGTGCGGTAGAACGTACCGACCATTGGCGACTTGACCACGAAGCCGTTCAACACAGGCGCAGCAGGTGCGGCTGGCGCAGCGGCAGCAGGTGCGGCGGCCGGAGCAGCAGCGGCTGGTGCCGGCGCTTGCATCTGTGGCGCGTAGAACTGTTGGGCCGGGGTCTTGCTGTGACGGCTGATCCGTACGGACTCTTCGCCTTCCTTGATTTCCAGCTCGTCGATACCGGATTCTTCCAGCAGTTCGATCAGTTTCTTAACTTTACGGATATCCATGAATCATCAACTCCCAAGGGTCGGTCAGGGGCGCTTGGCCGGTTGTTCAATGTGTTCCAGGGCGGCCTCCAGGGCCAGTCGATAACCGCTGGCGCCAAGGCCGCAGATCACTCCTACCGCTACGTCGGAGAAGTAAGAGTGATGGCGGAAAGCTTCGCGTTTGTGCACGTTCGACAAGTGCACTTCGATAAATGGGATGCTCACCGCCAGCAGCGCGTCACGTAATGCAACGCTTGTATGCGTAAAAGCGGCGGGATTGATCAGGATAAAGTCCACGCCTTCGCCACGCGCGGCATGGATGCGATCAATCAATTCGTACTCGGCATTGCTTTGCAGGTACAGCAAATGGTGGCCGGCTTCACGCGCCCGTCGCTCCAGATCCACGTTGATCTGATCGAGGGTGACTGCCCCGTAGACGCCCGGTTCGCGGGTGCCGAGCAGGTTCAGGTTGGGTCCGTGAAGAACCAGTAAGGTCGCCATCGGCTGTTCCTTGTTATTGATGTGGGTACGGCAGAACTCGGCGACTATGCCGCAAAGCGTTTGTGACTGTCCAGTTCTATGCAGTAGGCAGCACGATTAGCGAGGATTGCGCGAAATTTGTGACTGTGGCCTGGATTCCGGTCATTGGTAGCACGGTCCTGAAGTCTCAGGAGATCCAATGTGGGAGCGGGCTTGCTCGCGAAAGCGGTGGATCAGTAAGAAATGAATTGACTGACCCACCGCATTCGCGAGCAAGCCCGCTCCCACATTGTGATCTGTGCATGGCATTGGAGCGGATTAAACGCGGAAAGCCTGCACAGCCGTATTGAGCTGCCCACCCAGCACCAGCAGGTGGTCGCCCTGGCGACGGCCCTGGCCAATACGCAGCAGATTATCTTCACCCAACTGGTGGATGCGTTCACTGTTATCGCGAATTTCACTGACGGCGCCACTCTGCTGGGCGGTCACATCGGCGATGCGCACTGCCGTGTCGGAAATCGTCTGGATTGCCCCGACGATTTTATCCAACGCACCGTCGGCCGCCTGGGCTTGCTGCGCGGTGGCTTCGGCGTGCTCGACCTGGGCGCGCATGCCTTGCACCGATTGGTGGGCCGCGGATTGCAGGCCGGCAATCAGCCCCTGAATCTCGGCGGTGGCGCCGGCGGTGCGTTGGGCCAGTGAGCGCACTTCATCAGCGACCACGGCAAACCCGCGCCCGGCTTCACCGGCCCGGGCTGCCTCGATGGCGGCATTAAGCGCAAGCAGGTTGGTCTGGTCGGCAATCGAGCGGATCACGGTCAGTACGCCGCCGATGGTCGCGGATTCTTCGGCGAGTTTTTCGATCATTTGCGCGTTTTGCTGCACTTCACCGACCAGCGCGTGCAAGCCGGTCAGGCTCAGGCCGATCACGCGTTGGCCCTGTTCCACGGCTTGACCCGCGCTGCGACTGGCGCCGGCCGCCTGGCTGGCATCCCCGGCCACTTGCTGGATGGTGGCTTCCAGTTCGCCCAGGGAGTCACGGATCTGCGCGGTATCGCCGGCCTGGCGCTCGGCACCGTCATGCAGACCACTGCTCAGCTCGGCGAGGGCGCGGCTGCTGCCGGCCACTTCCTCGGCATTCCCGCGAATGGTGCCCACCAGGTCCACCAGGTAGGCGCGCAGGCGATTCAGGGAGGCTTCGATGTCGTGCAATTCACGGTTGGTCTTGCCCAGCGCAATGGGCTGGCTGAAGTCGCCCTCGGCCCATTTGGACAGGGCTGGCGCCAGGTTGGTCAGCACCCGCGCCAGGCGCCGCTGCAGGGTATCGATCAGCAGCGCGATCAACAGGATCAGGCCGATCATCACACCTTGCATCAGGCGCACTTCGCCCTGGATCTTGGCGTGTTGCGCGCGCACCACGGGTTCCAGGCTGGCGATGGATTGTTGTACGGCGGCGATTTTCAGCTGGGTGCCTGCAGCCAGTGCGGTGCGCTGCTGGATCTGCTCACGGGTGCGCTTGAGTTCGGCGGGGTAGCGGGTCAGCAGGCTGTTGAGTTCGCGCTTGAGGTCGACGCCGGTGTCCTGGACGTCGGTTTTTCCGCTGTTTTCAAGGCCCATCATGGCTGAAAAGTCATCGGAGCTGGATTCCGCGCTGGCCTTTACGCCCAGCAGGGGTAACTGCGCCAACAGGTCGGCCTGGGTGCGGATGCTGGCGACTTCGCGCTCTACGTCATCGGCCAATTCCGCGCGCCCGCTGCTCACCAGCTTATCGCGTGCCAGTGACAGCTTGCCCAAATGCTGAGACGCGGCCAGCAGTGGCGGCAAGTAACGGGCTGCCTCGGGCGAGTTGACGCCCATTGCGTACTGGCTCAGTTGCTCCAGGTTCGCGCTCAGCTCTCGCTCGGCCTGTAGCAGCAGTGCTTGCGGGTCGCCGGCCAGTTTGCCGGCGGCCAGCAGGTCGGTTTTGCTGAAGGCATCCAGGTCCGCGAGGCTGGGACGCAGGTTTTGCGTCAGCTCGGCGGGCAATTCATCCAGGTGCTGCAAGAGGTCTTCCAGGCTCTGGCTGGCGCTACTCAAACGCAACGCGTCGCCACTGGCCAGGTAGTCGTCGATATTGCGCGCGGCCTGGTTCTGGAAGGTTTGCGACAAACCCAGGTAGCGCTCCATCAGCGTGTAAGGCCGTTCGAGTGCGCGTTGCGACCACCACAGCGTCGCCCCAAGTGCCAGGCACACGGCTACCAGAAGAAGGGTATTCAGATTGGTCAGCAGCTTCAGGCGCATGCGTGGTTTCAACCGACAGCGAAAGATAAGTGCCTGAAGTTATTGCGTTTTCATTACAAGGTTATGACGGTATCAGTGGATTCCGGTGAAAAGATGGCACTTTGCTTTGACGTGCGTGCGGCCTGCACACGGTTACGTCCGGCGCCCTTGGCGCGGTACAGCGCCTCGTCTGCCTGAGCGGCCATCATCAGGCTGTCGGAGTCGTCGCACAGCTCCACCAGCCCGGCACTGAAGGTGCACCATAAATCCTGTGGTTGGGCGGGGTAGTGAATTTCGGCAAAGCGCCCACGGATTTCATCCAGCACCTTGCAGGCCGATTCCAGGTCGGTGTCGGGCATCACGATGGCGAATTCTTCACCGCCGTAGCGGCCGATGTAATCGGTCTTGCGCAAGCGCTGCTTGAGGAACAGCGCCAAACTCTTGATGACGCGGTCGCCCATGGGGTGGCCGTGGCTGTCATTGACCCGCTTGAAATGGTCGATATCGAGCATCGCAAAGCTCAGCGGTTTGTTCTCGCGGCGTGCGCGGAAGCTGCAGTCTTCGAGCAATTGCAGGATGTGGGTATGGTTGTACAGCCCGGTCAGGCTGTCACGCACCATGCGCGCCTTGAGGTTGCGCGCGCGGGCGGCGCGGTTGCGTACGGTGGTGATCAGGTGGCGCGGCTTGATCGGCTTGGTGAGGAAGTCATCGCCGCCTTCGCTCATGGCGTCCAGCTGTTTGTCCAGGTCGTCTTCGGCCGACAAGTAGATGATGGGCACGCTGACATAACGGTCGTTGTGGCGAATCACCTTGGCCAGTTCGGTGCCGGTACAGGCGGGCATGTACATGTCGAGGATGATCAGGTCCGGCTGGAAGTCCGCCAGCTCGGCCATGGCCTGGATCGGCTCGATCAGGGTGCGCGTGACGATGCCGGCTCTGTTGAGCAGGCGCTCGGTGTGCAATGCCTGGGCGCGTGAGTCGTCGATGATCAGCACTTTATAAGGCTCGTACTGCGCGACGCAGGTCAGCACTTCGATCTTTTCCAGCAGGCTGGAGGCTTCCAGCGTGCCGGTGAGGAACTCCTGGCCGCCCGCGCGCACCGCGGCCAGGCGCGTCGGGGTATCGGTTTCGTGCAGGCTGAAGAACAACAGCGGCAGCTTTTGCTCAAGGCCTTCCTGGGCTTCGGCCGCGAGCTTGAGGCCCAGGCCGGCCCCGCAGAAATCCACATCCATCACAATCGCCGAAGGCAGGCGCTCGGCCAGCGAGGACCGAAACGCTGCCACGCTGTCCAGCGACTGGGCGCTCATGCCAAAGAATTCCAGTTGCTTGGCCAGGCGCTCGGCGCGGTCGTGATCGGCCAGCATCACGTAGATCGGCTTGCGCATCGGTGGCAGGAACGTTTGCTCAAGCTGGTCGCCCTGGCGCAGGCCGGTGCGGGACAGGCGCTGCATCAGGCGGTTGAGTTCGGTGATCACCTGGCTGCTGAGGCGGCCACGGTTCTCGTCCACGACCTTGAGGGACTCGCCAATGTGCCGCGCCAGTTGGCCGTGTTCCGGCTGTTCGAAGCGTTCGGCAAAACGCAGCAGGCGCAGGTTTGCTTCGCTGAGTTCGGACAAATCTGTGTTTGACCATTCACTGCGCTGCAGGCGTTGCCAGATCTCAAGAATTTGACGTGCCTGATGAATTACCCGCTGGGCAAAGTGCTGCTTGAGACGCTCACGGCTGGGGTCTTCTGGCTCGGTCATATCCTGACTACTAGTGAGGGTGCATGCTGAGGTCGACTGATGGCTCTATGCTAGCACCTCTTTTCTTATATATGAGTGTCATACGTCAATTAAGTACACGTCTGTGCGATTCAGTTTCTGACCTTATGGTCGCGCTGCGTAAAAAGCCGGCATGCGTTATGGTTGCAGATCTTTATAGTCGAATCTGCCCGGTGCGCCACTTTGGTTAAAAGGCCCGCACCGATGGGCACGATGGGGTAGGGTTGTGGTCGGAGTGTTTGACCGCACCCGGACAATTGACGTGCATGAACTCAAGTGATTGAAAGGATATCGCCATGCTGGACTGGAAAAATCGTGCAGGCAGTGCCAAAGGCCCCGCCCCTGAGCCAAAGTCGACCCAACGCGGCTACTTTCGCAACCTGCTGATGAGCAAAGCGTTGCTCAGCGTGCTGGCCTTGTACCTGTTGGTCACCGGCGGCCTGGGTTGGTACTGGAGCGAAGAGCCGGCGCTGTTTCCGGTCCAGCAAAACGCCCAGCTTGCTGCGGAGAAGGAAGGCAAGCAGATGGTGATTGGCTACACCACTGTCGAAACCCTCAAGACCGTGGTCGGCACGTTGCTGAACAAGCCCGGTGGCTATATCTCCAACGACCGTTTCCCGCCAGGCTTGTGGATGGACAACATGCCGAGCTGGGAATACGGCGTGCTGGTGCAGGTGCGTGACTTGACCCGTGCCCTGCGTAAAGACTTCGCCCGTTCCCAGTCGCAGTCGGCCGAGGACGCCGATTTGGCCAAGGCCGAGCCACGCTTCAACTTTGACAACAAGAGCTGGGTGCTGCCATCCAGCGAGTCGGAGTACCAGGAAGGTATCAATTCCCTGAGCCGCTACGAAGCGCGTCTGTCCGACCCTAACCAGAGAGGCGCGCTGTTCTATGCGCGTGCCGACAACCTGAACAACTGGCTGGGTGATGTCGCCACTCGTTTGGGCTCGTTGTCGCAACGCCTGTCGGCCAGTGTCGGTCGGGTCAAGCTGAACACCGCGCTGAAAACCGAAGCCCTGGCGCCGGGTGAAGTGCCGCAGGTCGATGAAGAAGTGGTGGAAACCCCATGGATGCAGATCGACAACGTGTTCTACGAGGCCCGTGGCCAGGCCTGGGCTCTGTCTCACTTGCTGCGCGCCATCGAAGTCGATTTTGCCGACGTGCTGGCCAAGAAAAATGCCACCGTCAGCGTGCGTCAGATCATTCGTGAGCTTGAGGCCTCGCAGGAGCCGGTTTGGAGCCCTATGATTCTCAACGGCAGTGGCTTTGGCGTTCTCGCCAACCACTCGCTGGTCATGGCCAACTATATTTCCCGGGCAAACGCTGCAGTGATCGACTTGCGTCAGCTCCTCAACCAGGGGTAATGATGGACGCTACTCAAAATGAGGCCGCGCACCGCGCGGCCTCTGATGCTGAACTGATCTGCTGGGTCGACGACCAGGACAACCTGCTCGGCCATCTCGTCAGGTCTGACCTGCGTGAGCGCGGCCTGATCGGCCGTTGCACCTTTATCTTCCTGTTCAATTCGGCCGGCGAACTGTGTGTGCATCGGCGCACCTTGAGCAAAGCCTTGTACCCTGGGTTTTGGGACACGGCCGCGGGGGGCATGGTCGCGGCAGGCGAGTGTTACGCCGATTCGGCGGCCCGTGAATTGGAAGAAGAGCTTGGGGTGGGCGGCGTGGACCTGGTCGAGCATGACCATTTCTACTTCGAGGATGGCGCCAGCCGGCTCTGGTGCAAATCCTATTCGGCGGTCTGGGATGGCCCCTTACGCCTGCAGCCCGAAGAGGTCATGGAAGCGCGGTTTTTACCCCTTGAAAGGGTCCTGCAGGAAGCTGAACAAAAGCCTTACTGCCCGGACGCTCAAGAGGGCTTGCGGCGCTATCTGGCCTCGCGTCGCTAAAGTTGCATAAATTGGCGCTATTTGGCTCTTAGCAAGTCGGCTTTTTGCCGTTACACTGCGCGACTTTTCACCCGAACCACCTTTGCGGTTCGGTAGCGCTGCCCCTGCCTGAGTGGGGCTTCGCGGTCGATGCCCTGTTCTGTTTACGAGAACCGAGCACCGATCTGTCTTTGTCCTCCCAAGAGGATTGCCGGTGGCCAAAAAAGCCGCATCCTTCGCCGCCCTTGGTGGCTTGGTATTTTCCACCGACGCAGGTCGACACTGCCCGGACTGTCGCCAGCCCGTGGATTCGTGTACCTGCAAACAGACCCTGATCCCTGAAGGCGACGGTATTGCCCGCGTACGACGCGAGAGCAAGGGCCGTGGCGGCAAGACGGTGACCACCGTCACCGGTGTGCCGCTGGCCGAAGAAGCCCTGAAGGAACTCGCCACCACGCTGAAAAAGCGCTGTGGCACGGGTGGCGCCCTGAAAGACGGCGTCATCGAGATCCAGGGCGATCACGTCGAGTTGCTGTTGGCCGAGCTGATCAAGCTGGGTTACAAGGCGAAGAAATCCGGCGGCTAGCAGCCTCTGTGAAACCCACCCCGATCGCCGGTTTGCTGAACGCGAACGGTCGTCTCCATGGTTTTCACAGAGCCTGTTCCCGACCGGTGTCTAAACTCTGTCCTGCGAGTGGGGTCTACCTTGCTTACAGGCAAATCGTCATTTTCATTCTTTAGACTTCGCCAGCCTTACAAGAAGGGCGCGGTGATCTTCGACTTTATATAGGGGACTTCGATGTCCGTACGACGCACACGCAAAGACGATGGCAGCCAATGGACAGTTGCGGACAGCCGCAGTGTTTACGGGATTCGCCATTGGGGGGCCGGGTATTTCGCGATCAATGATGCCGGTCGCGTTGAAGTCCGTCCGAACGGCCCGAACAGCACGCCCGTCGATCTGTACGAGCAAGTCGACCAGCTGCGCAAAAGCGGTTTGTCCTTGCCGCTGCTGGTGCGTTTTCCCGATATCCTGCAAGACCGTGTACGCCAACTGACCGGCGCTTTCGATTCCAATATCGAGCGCCTGGAATACCAGAGCAAGTACACCGCGCTGTACCCGATCAAAGTGAACCAGCAGGAAGCGGTGATCGAGAACATCATCGCCACCCAGGACGTTTCCATCGGCCTGGAAGCCGGTTCCAAGCCTGAGCTGCTGGCTGTGCTGGCCCTGGCACCCAAGGGTGGCACCATCGTCTGCAACGGTTACAAAGACCGTGAGTTCATCCGCCTGGCGCTGATGGGCCAGAAGCTGGGTCACAATGTTTTCATCGTGATCGAGAAAGAATCCGAAGTTGGCCTGGTGATCGAAGAAGCCGCCAACCTCAAGGTCAAGCCGCAGGTTGGCTTGCGCGTGCGTTTGTCGTCGCTGGCGTCGAGCAAATGGGCGGACACGGGTGGCGAGAAGTCCAAGTTCGGTTTGTCGGCGGCGCAGTTGCTGTCGGTGGTCGAGCGCTTCCGCGCGGCGGGTCTCGATCAAGGCATTCGTCTGCTGCACTTCCACATGGGCTCGCAGATCGCCAACCTGGCCGACTACCAGCACGGGTTCAAGGAAGCCATTCGTTATTACGGCGAACTGCGTAACCTCGGCCTGCCGGTGGACCACATCGACGTCGGCGGCGGCTTGGGCGTGGACTACGACGGTACCCACTCGCGTAATGCCAGCTCGATCAACTACGACATGGACGATTACGCCGGCGTCGTCGTCGGTATGCTCAAGGAATTCTGCGACGCGCAGAGCCTGCCGCACCCGAACATCTTCTCTGAAAGCGGCCGCTCCCTGACCGCCCACCACGCCATGCTGGTGGTGCAAGTCACCGACGTTGAAAAACACAACGACGACGTGCCGCAAATCGAGAACAAGGAAAGCCTGCCGGAAACCGTGCAATGGCTGGTGGACCTGCTGGGCCCGACCGACATCGAAATGGTCACCGAAACCTACTGGCGCGCCACTCACTACATGAGCGACGTGGCCACCCAGTACGCTGACGGCAAACTGACCCTGGCGGAAAAAGCCCTCGCCGAGCAGTGCTACTTTGCCGTGTGCCGTCGCTTGCACAACTCGTTGAAAGCCCGTCAGCGCTCGCACCGCCAAGTGCTGGACGAACTCAACGACAAGCTGGCCGACAAGTACATCTGCAACTTCTCGGTATTCCAGAGCTTGCCGGACACCTGGGCCATCGGCCAGGTTCTGCCGATTCTGCCGCTGCACCGTCTCGACGAAGAGCCGCTGCGCCGCGCCGTGCTGCAAGACCTGACCTGCGACTCCGACGGCAAGATCAAGCAATACGTCGACGAGCAGAGCATCGAGACCAGCCTGCCGGTGCACGCCTTGAATGAAGGTGAAGACTACTTGCTGGGCATCTTCCTGGTCGGCGCTTACCAGGAAATCCTCGGTGACATGCACAACCTGTTCGGTGATACCGACTCGGTGAACATCTACCAGCGCGAAGACGGTTCGGTGTACAGCGCCGGTATCGAGACCCACGACACCATCGAAGACATGCTGCGCTATGTGCACTTGTCGCCGGAGGAGTTGATGACGCATTACCGCGACAAGTGCGCGAGCGCGAAAATCAGTGCCAGCGAGCGCACGCAGTTCCTGGATGCGTTGCGTCTCGGTCTGACCCGTTCTTCGTACCTGTCGTCGTAATATCGGCTGGCAGAGATCTAAAATGTGGGAGCGGGCTTGCTCGCGAAAGCGGTACATCAGTCACACATGTGTTAACTGATTCACCGCTTTCGAGAGCAAACCCACTCCCACATTTGTATCTTCGTTTGGTTGTACCTTCTTCGTGAGGTCTGAACGATGTCGAGCAAACTCTTGCAAGTGTTCACCCTGGCGGTCGCCGCATTTCTCGCGGCGTGCTCGCCGATCAAAGTGCTCAACGCACTGACGCCCTCCAGCACCTTCACCAAAACCGCATCCATCGCCTACGGTGATGACCCCCGGCAAAAACTCGATATCTACCGCCCCGTCGCGGCCGCACCCAACGCGCCCGTCGTGGTGTTTTTCTACGGTGGCAGTTGGAACAGCGGCGCCAAGGACGATTATGGTTTTGTCGGCGAGGCACTGGCCTCACGCGGCATCGTCGTCGTGATCGCCGACTATCGGCTCTATCCGCAAGTGCGTTACCCAAGCTTTCTTCAAGACGGCGCCCAAGCGGTGGCCTGGACACGTCAACACATCGCCGAATACGGCGCCGACCCCACGCAGTTGTACCTGATGGGCCACAGCTCCGGCGCCTACAACGCCTCGATGCTGGCGCTGGATGCGCGCTGGCTCAATGAGGTGAACCTGGCGCCCTCGATGCTCAAGGGTTGGATTGGCCTGGCCGGGCCCTATGACTTTCTGCCAATTGAAAACCGCGATGTGCGCCCGGTGTTTTTCTTTCCGAATTCCCCGCCCGACTCCCAGCCGATCAACCACGTCGACCATGGCGCGCCGCCGAGCCTGTTGATTGCCTCGGCGAGCGACACGCTGGTCAACCCCACACGCAACACCGGCGGGCTGGCGAAAAAACTGCACGACGCGGGTGTGCCGGTCGAGGTGTTTTACTTCACCAAGACCAACCACGCGACATTGGTGGCATCGATTGCCAAACCCTTGCGCTGGCTGGCACCGGTGCTGGATCGGGTCACGGCGTTTATCCAGTCCACTCCGGGCCAGTGAGGCTGGCGCTATTGGACGATGAGGCTGTACACGGTTGAGGTCTCGGTACTTGCTTCCTCCAGCGTGACGGAGCGCAGCGTGTGGTCCGGTGATGCAGGCGTGATTGTCAGCGCAACGCCATTACTCATCAGCGTGCGACTCTGGGGCGACAGGGTCGCTCGAATGCCCTGCTGCGTCGCGAATATCTGGAAACCCGTCTGGTTCCAGACCTCCACGGCGCTTGAGGCAGGCAGCTCCGGCAGGGTTGCAGGCATGTCGCTCCCCGGTTTGATTGCCCACTCGCCGGTGTCCGGGGTGACCTGTGGGGTTTGAATGGCAGGTGCAGCGACGACATCGCTCGGAGGCGGCGATTTTTTTGCCTTGGCCGCACGCATCGTGGCGGCCACGATTAAACCGGCCACTAGCAACGCGCCGATGATAAATACGGTATTGCTGCCCATGTTTGTTCGTCCCTGAGTGGAAAGAAGGTTGAGGCCGGAAACGTATCGCTGTGCAGGCCCAACCTTCATTCAACGTCGGTGACGGGGTTTTGTAACCTGTGAGAACTAACAGGTCGGCTCGCCGAGCCACGCGTTTCTCTTGTTCAATCGCCAAGCGATCGCCCACAGCGTGAGACTGCGCAAGGCCATGAACAACAGGAAGCTTATCCACAAGCCGTGGTTGCCGTAGCCCTGCAAGACCCACGCGAACGGCAGCAAAATCACCACGGTCAGCAGCATGCCGTTGCGCATTTCCCGTGCGCGGGTAGCGCCGATAAACAGGCCGTCCAGCAAGTAACTCCACACGGCAATCAGCGGCAGCACCGCCAGATAAGGCAAGTAGATATCGGCGGTTTCGCGCACGCTGGGGATATTGGTTTGCATGGCGATAAACAGGTGGCCGCCAAAGGTAAACAGCAGCGCGAAGCCCACACTGGCGATCAATGACCAACCGCAGGCGACCACCAATGCACGGCGTAACGCCTGGCGGTCGTGGGCGCCGATGGCATGCCCGCACAGGGCCTCGACTGCGTGGGCCAAACCGTCCAGGGCATGCGCAGTCAGCAGCAGGCCATTGAGCAGCAGCGCATTGGCCGCCACGGTGGCATCACCCAGACGGGCGCCTTGCACCGTGATCATGAAGAATACCGACTGCAGTGCCAGGCTGCGGATGAAGATGTCACGGTTCACCGCCAGCAGCGGGCGCCAGCTTTGCCAGCGCTTGAGTGCGGCCCAGGCGATATGCCCGGGATAGGCGCGCAAGGCGTTTTGCGTGAGCGCCAGACCGAGCAGGGCACCGGTCCATTCGGCGATGACCGATGCGCGTGCGGAGCCGACTACGCCCCATTCCAGGCCCAGTACAAACCACAGGTTCAGGGCGATATTGACCAGGTTGGTGGTCAGCAGAATCGCCAACGGTGCACGGGCGTTCTGCGTGCCGAGGAACCAGCCGACCAGCGCATAGCTGGCCAGCGCAGCAGGCAGGCCGAACAAACGCGTGTGGAAAAAGTCGCGGGTCAGTTGATTCAGCTCGGGGGAGGGCTGCATCCACTCCAGCGTCAACTGGCTCAGCGGGATGCCCACCGTGCCCAAGAGCATCGCCAGGCCCAGCGCCAGCAGCAGACCTTGCAGCAGCACCTGTCGCAACGCTGCACCATCGCCACGCCCGGCGGCCTGCGCGGCAAACCCGGTGGAGCCCATGCGCAGAAAACCCATGGCCCAGGCGAGGAAGGTATAGAGGCTGGCCCCTACGGCCACGGCGCCCAGTTGGTGGGCGTGTGGCAAGTGGCCGATGACCATGCTGTCGACCAGGGCTACCAGCGGCACCGAGATGTTCGACAAAATCATCGGTGCGGCCAGGGCCCAGACGCGGCGATGGGTGGGGCGGTCGCGCCAGTCGGTGAGTAACGTGAGTGTTTTCAAGTATCAGTGCACAACCCAGCTGAGCAGCCACAGGCCCAGCATCAACCAGATAATCCCGGCAATGATCGACGCCCGCATAAACGCGCGCACTGCCGAGTACAGCAGCAACAGCCCGATGATCAGGGTGATGATGCTGATGATCGACGTATCCATGCCCAGGGATTTGGACAGCCCGTCGACAAAATCGCCGCCGGCATGGGACAGCGTGTTGAACAGCCCGCTGAACAGCTCGACGATAAAGTGGATGATCTGGCCGATTTTGAGACCCAGCCAGCCGAAAAAGTCTGTTTGCATGTGTGTGTCCTGATGAATAGGTGGGCGTAGCTGCCGGACCTGAGCCTTTGGTCGTTATCGGCGCACGCGAGTTCCCTTCTAGCATAGAGGTTTACGGCGTGCAGGGATTCACTTGCCTTCGCTAATCATCCGCCCGAAGCTATACACCTTCAGGAGCCCCCGCATGAACCTCGAACACCTCACCGAACGCCTGCACCGTATCCGCGATGCCAATCACTGGAAGCAGTTCCACAGCCCGAAAAACCTGGCCATGGCCGCCAGCGTGGAAATGTCCGAGCTGGTGGAGATCTTCCAGTGGCTGACCGAAGACCAGTCGCGGCAACTGCCCGCAGACCAACTCGCCCATGCCGGGCAGGAAGTCGGCGATATTGTGCTGTACCTGCTGTTGCTGTGCAGTGAGCTGGGCCTGGACATGAATGAAGTGGTGCGCGCGAAACTGGCCGACAGCGAACGGCGGTTTGCCCATGAGTGATCGTCATTTCGACCAGTTGGCCACGCGCTTCGCCGAGAAAATCTACGGCGGCGCCAAAGGTGCGATTCGCCTGGCGGTGCTCCAGGCCGACCTGACCGAAGCCCTGCCGGACCGCCCGTTGCGTGTGCTGGATATCGGCGCCGGCCTGGGGCATATGTCGTTGTGGCTGGCCGAACGCGGCCATCAGGTCACGCTGGCCGAGCCCGCCGAGCCGATGCTCGACGGCGCGCGCCAACGCTTTGCCGATGCGCGGCAGACCGCGACTTTTATTCACGCGCCCTGGCAGGACCTGCTTGGCCAACTCACCGAGCCTTACGACCTGGTGCTGTGCCACGCGGTGCTGGAATGGTTGGCCGAACCCCATGCGATACTGCCGGTGCTGCACCAACTCACGGTGCCCGGCGGCTGGTTGTCGCTGGCGTTTTACAACCGTGATGCGCTGATTTATCGCAACCTGCTCAAAGGCCACTTCCGCAAAATGCGCAAGAACGACATGGCCGGCGAAAAGCAGAGCCTGACGCCGCAACAACCCCTCGACCCACGCGAGCTGGCAGCGCAACTCGACGGGCTATGGCAGGTCGAAAGCCAAAGTGGCGTGCGGGTGTTCCACGACTACATGCCGGTGGAATTCCAGGCCCGCGCCGATTTACAGGATTTGTTGGAGATGGAACTCGCTCACCGTCGTCACCCAAGCTTTGCCGGACTTGGGCGTTATTTACACTGGATATGCCGTCCGGTTTAAGCGGCCCAGTCTGCGGAGGTCGAAATGCGTCGTCTCTGTTTGATCCTGTTGTCCCTGGGGTTGGGCGCATGCTCCAGCCCGAATCCTTACGTGGCCGCCTCGGCCCCGATGCCACCGGCGCCGGCACAGGCGGCCAACACCTTTGATGCCAGCGCTTACCCGGCGCCGGTCCGCGACTATGGCGCCTACCGCAGTTGGGCCTGGCTTAACGGCCAACTGCCGGCGGATTCGGCGTGGGCCGACTCGGCGCAAATTGCCGAGGCGGTCAGCGGTGCCCTTGACCAGCGCGGCTTGCGCCCCCTGCATGACAACCGTGCGCCCGACTTGCTGGTAAGCGCCGACGTGCGCCTGGAAAAACGCCTGCGCCAGGTCCAGGACGATTATGGCTATGGTTACGGTGGCTATAACCGCTATGGCAACGGTTACGGCATGTACAACTCGGTGCCGGTGGTGCGCACCTATGAAGTGACGGTGGCGGTGGCGCGTATCAGCCTGTTCGATGCCCGCACCCGCCAGCCGGTCTGGAGCACCAGCGCCGAAACGACCAGCCAGGGCAGCTTGAGCGAGCGGGCGGATGCGCTGCGCGAAGCCATGCAGAAGGCCATGACGGCTTACCCGCCCAGTTAGCCGCTATTCTCATCTCAGGCTTATGGCGTTTTTTGGAGAACAATCATGCTTCGTCGCTTCGCTGCACTTGCTGTTGTTTTACTGCTGGGGGGCTGCCAGACCAGTCAGGTCAACAACGACTATGACGCCAGCCGCGACTTCGGGGCCTACCGCAACTGGGCCTGGAAGGACCCGGCCCTGCAATATCGCCCGGATGACCCGCGCATCAAGAGCGACCTCACTGAGCAACGCATCCGCCAGGCCGTGGCTGAACAACTTGACCAGCGCGGCCTGCGTCCCGCAGCGGCAGGCACCAAGGCTGACCTGAACGTGCAGGTTTACCTGATCGTCGAAGACCGCCAGCAACAAGTCACGACCAATTACGGCGGCGCCTGGGGCGGCCCGTGGAACGGGTACTGGGGCGCGCCGATGTACAACGAAACGCGCAACATCACCTACAAGGTCGCAACCCTGCAGGTCGACCTGTTGGACGGCAAGGATGGCAAGCTGGTGTGGCGTGGCAGCGACGAGCAGATGATGAGCAGCACGCCGAACCCGCAGGACCGCAGCAATGCGATCCGCACCACCGTGACCAAGATCCTCTCGAATTACCCACCGCACTGAACCTGAGCTGTGCGGGAGCAAACCGCCTCCCGCATTTGCCCGTCATCCTCCGCAGCCCTTGTCTACACTCATTGACACCCCAGGAGAGTAAGCGCTCGGCAACTCGCCGGCACAGGAGTGCTCGATGTCTCCCCGATTGGCTTGCAAGCAGCGCGGTGCCATTGGCTTGATGGCGGCTGGCGTGTTGGCGTTGGTGTTGGTCTGCACGTTACTGGTGGTCGACAGCGGCCGTTTGTACCTGGAGAAACGCAAGCTGCAAGGCGTGGCGGATACGGCGGCACTGGAAGCCGTGAGTCGCGGCGGGACCTGTGTGGCGGGCCTGAGCGCAGCGGCTTATGCGGCGCAGAGTGTGGCCCGCAACCATTTTGTGGTGGGTAACGGCAATAGCCTGGCGACCCTTTGCGGCACGGTAACGACTGGCGCGTCTGGGGTGCGCACCTTCAGTGCCAACCCTGCGGTGTCATCGGCGATTCAAGTGGTGCTCAGCAAAACTGTCACGACCAGCGTGGCCGGCGGGATCTGGGCACTCGTTTCCGGCAGCCCGATCAGCGTCAACACCGTTTTGACGGCGACGGCAGTGGCGGCCAAGCCTGCGCCATCGTTGGCCCAGCTCACCATCAACAGCACCCTGGCCAGCGTCAACACAGCCAGCGCGAGCCTGTTGAACCCGTTGTTCAGCGGCTTGCTCGGCGGCAACGTCAACCTGACCCTGGCGGGCTGGAACGGCTTGCTCACTACCAATATCAACCTGCTCAGTTACCTCAACCAGTTGGCGGTCAACCTGAACGTGGCCGCCGGTAACTACACCCAGTTGCTCAACACCACGGTCACCGCGTCGCAGTTGATCCAGGCCGCGATCAGCGTGCTGACCGCCAACGGGGCGACGGCAGACGTGTTGACGGCGCTGGGCAACCTGCAAGTCGCTGCGATCAACCAGGCGCCCTTGACCCTCGGGCAAATCCTGCAATTGCAGACGGGCACCACCGCGGCCGCGCTGAACGCCAACCTGCAGGTGTTCCAACTGATCCAGGGCGTGGTGCAACTGTCCAACAGCCAGAGCGCGGTGGCGGCAACCTTGCCGGTGAGCCTGCTGGGGCTGGCCAATATCACCACCCAAGTCAAAGTGATTGAGCCACCGCAATTGTCGGCCATTGGCAACCCGGCACTGGCCGCCGCCAACCCACTGGGGCCGAATGCGATTTATGTCCGTACCGCTCAGGTGCGCACGCAGGTGACGGTCAGCTTGCCGGTGTTGAGTAGCTTGTCAGGGCTGACCACCGCGGTGAATAACCTGGTAGGGCCGTTGACGCCGGTGGTCAATGGCCTGCTGAGCTTGAACCTGGTGACCACCATCAACTCGGCGCTGTGTTTGCTGGGGGCTGGGTGCCAACAGTTGGATTTGCTGCCGTTGCCGGGCAACTTGCCGCTTAACATCGTGCTGGATGCCGGGGGCGCCAGCAGTTATGTCACCGCGTACAGCTGCCCAACCGGCAACGCAGGTACCAAGAGTCTGACGGCCAACACCACAACCTCTGTGGCATCGCTGAATGTGGGCGCGATCACGAATGCGTTTTCCACCACACAGCCGATGACGGTGGCCCCTCTGGCACTGATCGATATTGGCACCAAGACCTGTCACATGATTGCCTTTATCGGCAGTTGCGGTCCCCGGGTGCCATTTGCCGGCGGCGGGATCGGCATCAAGGTGCAGAGCCCGATCGTGGGGAGCAGCCAAACCCAGGTGTTTTCCAGCCCCACGCCGTTTGCCACACCACCCAACGTAGGCCTTACGCCTAGCTATTTGGCCGCCACGCCCGCCACCAATGTGGTGAGCAGCCTTTCCACCACCCTCAGTGGCGTGGGCATTACCGCCTATCAGCCGGTGGGCAATAACCCGCTGGGTAGCCTGATTACGAATACGGTCTCGCTGTTAAGCGGTGTCAGCGCCATCGTCACGCCGGTCGTGGATAGCCTGCTGGCCCCATTGCTCAACCCGATCCTGAACAACCTGTTGAACAGCCTGGGGATCAGCCTTGCGAATGTGAACGTCGGCGCCAACCTGACCTGCGGCCAGACCGGCGAAGCCTACCTGGTGATTTAAGCGTCGGTGGCCCTGGGCAGCTCAATACAAAACCGCGCGCCGTGTTCACCGTTGCTGACGCTCAGGCGCCCGCCCATGTTTTCCACGATGCCGTAGCTCACCGACAAGCCCAACCCGGTCCCCACGCCAATCGGCTTGGTGGTGAAGAACGGTTCGAAGATTCGCTCCAGTAAACGTGGGTCGATGCCGCCGCCGTTGTCTTCGACCCAGATGCGTACGTGGCGGCTGTCGTGTTCGGTGTGCACTGCAATCCAGGGGCGCAACGCGGGGTTTTTCTCGCGTTGGCTGACCAGCGCATCGCGGGCGTTGACCATCAGGTTGATCAACACCTGTTCAAGTTGGTCGATGTAGCCTTTGACCTGCACCGGAACCTGCGCCTGGGTCAGGCGCACGTCCACGCCTTTGCCGCGCAGGCCTTCGCTGAGCAACGACAGTGTGCCCTCCAGCGCCTGCGCCGGGTCGAAGGGTTGTTGCTCGATCTCCGAACGGCGGCCGAACACGCGCATGTGGTCCACCACACGGGCCGCACGCTGTACCTGTGCGTCAATGCGCTGCAGTTTTTCGGTCAGGTAATCGACCTGCGCGTCGCCATTGCCCAGGCGCTTGAGCACATTGACGATGGCCATGCGCATCACATTCAGTGGCTGGTTGATCTCGTGGGCCAGGCCGGTGGCCATTTCGCCGAGGGTGGCCATTTTCGCGCTTTGCGTCAGTTGTTGCTGAGAGCGGCGCACCTCGGTGTTGTCGCGGCCCACGGCCTGTACTTCCACCAATGCGCCGTGCTCATCAAATACCCCGCGGTCCGACCACACCCACCAGGCATGTTCGCGCCCAGGTAATTGCAGGCTGATTTCGGCGGTGCTGACGGGAAATTCCGGCGTCAGTTGCTCGATGCGGTGGGTAAATGCCTCGCGCTGTTCGGTCGACAGCCAGTCCCCCAGGTTCACCCCGTGCAGCTGTGCGGGTGAACATTCCAGGTAGTTGGCCAGTGGCGTGTTGCCAAACGTCAGGGTCAGGTCCGGGCGGTAGCGGCAAATCATCGCCGGGGAGTCTTCGACGAGGATTCGGTAGCGCTCCTCGCTGTCCTTGACCTGTTGCGCCGCCAGGGTCGCCTCGGTGACATCAAGCCACAGGCCGACCGCTTCCACCGGCACGCCAAGGTCGTCGCGCAGCAACTTGGCTTCGTCGAGCAGCCAGTGGTAGTCGCCCTGTTTGTCCTGCACACGATAACGGCTGCGCACGCTGCCTTCACGCAGCAGTTGGCGGGTGCGCTGGAAGTACAGGTCGCGGTCGTCCGGGTGTACCCATTGCACCAGGCTGTCGTGGTTGCACTCGGCGAGTGTACGGCCGAGCAAGGGGAGCAGGCTGTCACTGAAAAACACCGGCTGCAGGGCCCCGTTCACATAGCGCTGCACATAGATCACCGCCGGTGAGCTGGCTATCAGGTTGTCCAACCGGGCGTGGGCGGCGTCGGCTTGCAGTTGCTGGTTCTTGATGTCACTGATATCGAGCATAAAGCCGACCCAACGACGTTGCTCACCGGCGCCCAGCACTTGGCCCTGCACGCGATACCAGGTCGGCGGCCGGTCGGGGTCGCTGCGGTTCAGGCGTACGCTGGCGAGCAACGGCTTACCCAGGGTTTGCAGGTCGTGCAGACGACTGTGCAGCTCCTGGCGGTCGGCGGGGTGGATCAGGTTCAGCCACGTGTCCAGAGGTTGCCGAGTCGGGCCTTCCTCCGGGTCGAGGTTGCGTATCAATTGGGGGGCGAGCTGGATTTCGTCACTCGCGGGCAACAACTCAAACCAGCCAGTGCCCAGCAAGCCTTGCAGGGCTTCCAGGCGTTCCAGTTGTTGATGGTGACGGTGTTCGCGCAGGCGGCTGAGCAATGGCGCGGCCAGGGCAGCAGCGAGGTTCAGCCAGTCTCGATCGCCGGTGTGCGGTTGGCCGCTGTAGGCGCCGCACAGCAGCCATGCGGCGACGCCTTGGCCATCGCGATAGGGCACCAGAAAACCATCGGCATTCCCAAATACGCTATGCAAACGCGGGTGTTCACCACGCCCATAGGGGGCTTGCAGGCTCAGCGGCGTCGTACCGTTGAGACTGTCCAGGCAGGTGCCGAGCCGCTGACCGGCGTGCCAGAACAGCGGGGCGTCATGGTTGGCGTACTGGCTGTAGATCATCCAGCCCTGATCTTCCTGATCGAGCAAGGCGAGGGCGACACACGGGATACGCCAGCGTTGCGCGACGCTGCACAACTGTTCATTGAACACCTCGGGCAGGCGGCTGAGGCTGCACACGCGCAATTGCTCACTTACCCGGCTGGTCAGTTGATGGTTCTGTTCGCGCTGTTCGGCCCGGTCTCGGCCGCCGAGCAAATCGCCGATATCGACGGCATGCAACAGCCAGCCGTGCTCGTGGGCTTCTATCGTCGCCCGGGTGTGCAGGATCTGCCCGGCTACGCTGTGGAAATCCAGGTCGAGGCTGTGGCGTTGCCAATCGGCCGGCACACCTTCCACTGCCAGGGCGCTATGGGTACACAGAAGGTCGTGCAAGCGTGGCGAGTTCACCGGGTGCCCCAACTGCGGGCGCAGCGTGCCGCTGATCTCCAGCACATGGCCTTGAGCATCCAACTGCATGTGCAAACCGGCAGCCGGGGTCAGTGGCGTGTCGATAGCCAGCGCGCTACTGCGGCCGAGCAGGCGCCCGAAGAGTTTGTCGCCGGAACTCAAAATTGCAGGCTCGACTGGGCCTGCAACGTCACCGGCAATTGCGGCACGGTGCCAATGCCGGGCAGGACAATAAAGGGCATGACCGACTGGAGATTGGCCGACGGGTAGTTGATCTGCACCGACAGCAGGCCGTTGTTGAAGGTGGTGCTGATTTGGTTGATGTTGAAGTTGTACGCCGGCGGAATCCAATACAAACGCGTGGTGATAGCGTTTTTGGCGGTGCTCTGCACGGCGGCCTGGTAGCCCGGCATCGTCGGGTCCAGGGCCACGCTCAGCCGCACGGCCTCGGCGGTTGCCTGGTTGAACGACTGCAAGAGCAGCAGCGGCAGGCTATAGCTGACCATGCCGTAGAACACGGCGAAAAAAATCACAAACACGGCCACAAATTCGATCGCTGCCGTGCCTTTTTGCTTACTGGGGAGGCTTGTTTTCATCACCGCGTCTACCCTGACGGCTACTACTTGATATCAGCATAGAATCAATCGGCGAAAAGGGACGTTTTTTAGTGATCCAAGCTGCGGTGGTGCTGTTGTGGTTGGCGCTGTGTGCGAGGCAGGACGCCCGGCAACGATTGCTTGCCAATCGCCTGACGCTGGGCGCGGCCCTGTTGGCGTTGATTTATCTTGTGTGGACGGGCAACACCTGGCTCGGTGCATCCGTCGCGCAGGGGCTGTGGGCGTTTATCCTCGCGCTGCTGTTGACCTTGCCCGGTTACGCCCTTGGCCGGCTGGGGGCGGGGGACGTCAAGCTGCTTGCGGCGCTGGCGCTGGCATCGAATGCCGAGTATTTGCTGGGGTCATTTGTCGGCGCTGCGGCCGTCAATGTGCTCTGGCTGTTACTCGCGCCAAAACTGTGGCCGCTTATGCGTCAAGGGCTTAAAACGCATCTGCTGTACCTGGCCCCGAATTCGTCAAAAAAATTGCCGTTTGCGCCGTTTTTACTGGTGGGCTTTGCACTCGCCTGGTTTTGGATCCATTAGTCGTCAGAGGGTATTAACGCTATGTACATAGTCAGAAAGTACGTCTACGTTTAATACGCAGGTGCAGGAATATTTCGTGGTGAAGGATTAGTCAAACTATTGGCTTGCAAGGCATGGAGTCGCGCGTGAACAAGCTTACCTCTGCAGTAAAAGTGCTCGTAGTCGATGATCAGCCGTTGATCGTGGAAGAGCTTTGTGAGTTCCTTGAAAGCAGCGGTTTCCGCTGCGTGCCTTGTGAGTCCAGCCAACAGGCCTTGAAACGCTTCAGCGAAGACGCCGAGATCGGCCTGGTGCTGTGCGACCTGCATATGCCGGACATGGACGGCATCGAGCTGGTCCAGGCCCTGCAAAAGGTGGCCGGCAAACAGCGCGCCTTCGAGGCGATCATGTTGACCGGCCGCGCCGATAAGCAAGATGTGATCAAGGCCCTGCGCGCGGGGATCGCGGACTACTACCAGAAGCCGATCAACCTGCACGAGTTGCTCGAAGGCTTGCAGCGCCAGGAAGCCGCGCTGGAAGAACGCAAGAAGGAGCTGCAACTGGGGCACCTGAACCAGAAGCTGCAATTTCTTTCCGAGTCCATCAATGATCTGTACCAGGACCTCGACAAAGTGCGCCGCAGCCCGCAAGTGCTGGAAGGCGAAGATGCCTCGGCCGAGGAGGTCGGGCCGTTAGAAACGCCGGCGATCTTCAACCAATTGTCGCCGCGTCAGTTGGACGTCGCGCGGCTGGTGGGCAAGGGGCAGACCAACTATCAAATCGCCTGCGAGCTGGGCATTACCGAGAACACCGTGAAGCTGTATGTGTCCCAGGTTCTACGCCTGACCCACATGCATAACCGCACGCAATTGGCGTTGGCGCTATCGCCGAACAATTCGGCAATGCGCCAGCGTGTCACTGCCCACTGACCCTGTCCTTTCACACTCGGCCAAAATGTGGGAGCGGGCTTGCTCGCGAAAGCGGTGAATCGGCTGAGGATGTCTCGGCTGCTACCACGCATTCGCGAGCAAGCCCGCTCCTCCATTTGGCACGACGCGGGTGCCGGATTGGCTCAATTACTGCCTTGGGTCTGCCCACCGACTTTCTGTTCGAAATACTCCGGAATCGGATGCTTGTAGCTCTCCAGTAAGCGCTGGGCGGCTTGTTCGCGTTCTGCGGCCGTGGCCTTTTGCGGTGTCGTTGATGCGGCACGCCCACTGGCCTGCAAGGTCAGCCAGCTCTCGGTGACTGCCTGCTGCGGCGACGAGGGGCCGGGGTCTATGGCCATCACGCTCAGGGGCATTACCAGCACTGCCAGGCTGGTCAGATAAGGCACGTTCATGATCAATTCCTCGGGTGGCTGGCTGGATCGACGACCGTCGCGATCTGGTCCTTGGCCTTGGCGACGGTTGCGCTGGAGCCCTTGAGTTTTTCGGCCCTGGCCTGGGCATCGGTGACTTGTTCGGGGCTCAGGCCCATTTGAGTGACCAGTTGCGCGGCCTGCTGCCAGTTGTCCTGATAGATCAGCAGGGTCACCAGGTTGATCGCCGCCAGCGGGTCGCTCTGCTTGAGTTCCATGGCGGTCAAGAATTCGAATCGCGCATCCTCAAGACGCAGTTGGTTGAGGTACACCACGCCCAGGTCGTTGCGGATCTTTTCGTCGGTCGGGGCCAGTCGCGCCGCGCGTTGCAAGTGCGACATGGCTTGCCCGTTGTCGCCCTTGGCCGAGGCCAGTTGCCCCAACCCGTGTTCGCCTTCTGCGGCCATGCAGGTGCCGAGCAGGCTGCGATAAAGTGGCTCGGCCTCGCTGCGTCCCAGCAACCGATAAGCCTTGGCCTGGCGCAGGCGCACCTGGGGCAGCGTGGCCGGCAAGCTCTGCAGGTTGGCCAGGCTGGCGTGCAGCTTGCCGTCGTTGGCCATTTCATCGGCCAGGTTCAGCGACAGTTCCTGGTCGGCGCCGGGCTTGGGGCAGGTGCCGGTGGCCGTCAGGGCGCCCCACGGGGTCTGGCCATTGGTGGCGCAACCGCCGAGCAGTAACAGGCTCATACCGGCTATCAAGGCTTTCATCGGGCGCTCCTCATAAGTTACTCAAGGCCCGAGAGATACCGATAAACGCCGGCCCCCCAAGCACGATCAGCAGGGCGGGAAACAAAAACACCATCATCACTACCGACATTTTCGCGGACATTTTCGACACGAATTCCTGAATGCGCGTCAGGCGTCGGTCGTCGAGCAATTGCTTGAGCGCCAATAACGATTTCATCGCGCCGCCGCCCTGCTGCACCAGTTGCTGGAGGATGGTGCAGGTGTCGGTGAATTCGTCCACGGCCAGCATCCTGGCGGTTTTACCCAGCTCTTCGCTGAGTTCCAGGCCGGAGTCGACGCGGGTCAGGATCAGGCGCAGTTCATGGGTCAGCGCCGGCAGCAGGCGCTGCGCTTCAATGCTCAACACGCGTAGCGCTTGTTCGACCGCCATGCCGGATTCGAACAGAATGCGCAGCAGCGGAATGAACGTGGAGACCTCGCGCGCAATGCGTTGCTGCCGCGCATTGGCGGCCCTGGCCAGAATCCGCTTGGGCAGCAGGTAGCCGATGCCCAGGCCAATCAAGGGCGCCAGCCACGGCGACGCCGTGTGGGGAAACAGCAGTTGCTGGCCCACCAACACAACGCCCAACAGCAGTAACGGGGTGCCCACTTGGATGGCCGCGAACATGGAGCGCTGGGAGGCCTGGCGCCAGCCGACCCGGTTGAGCAGGGTTTGGGTTTCGTTGTCCAGGCTGACCGAACGCTGCGCCAAAGGGCTGTTGCCCAGTTGGCGCATTAGGTTGCCGAGCTTGTGTTCGCTGCCCATCTGGCCCTGCAAACGCTGGGCGACCAGGCGTTGGCTGCGCCGATGTTTAATCAAGTTGGCCAGCACCAGCGCCAGGGCAGCCAGGAACAGTACGGCGCTGATCAGCAGCGAAATAGCCATCTCATACGCTCCGCAACATGCGCCACAAGGTGAAGCAGCCCAACAGCTGCATGATCAGCGCCACGAACAACAGCATGCGCCCGGTGCCGTCATTCCACATGGTCATCAGGTAGGCGGGGTTCACCGCCAGGAAGTAGCCGATCATCGAGATCGGCAGAGCGGTGAGCACATAGGCGGTCACCCGGGTTTCGCCGGTCAGGGCGCGTAGCTGGCGAGCGGCCTGCTCGCGCTCGCGGATCATCTTGATCAGGTTTTCCAGCAGTTCACTGGCGTTGCCGCCATAGCGATGGTTGACCTTCAGGCCCAACGCGAACAGGCGAAACTCATCACGCTCGTAGAACTCGGCAAAGTCGTGGGCGGATTCCGGCAGGCTGACACCCAACTGCACGTTGCGCCGGATACGGCCCATGGCCTCTTGCAGCGGGTCCTCTGTGATCTCGATACCGCCCAGCACCGCATCGGCCAACGTGCGTCCGGCCTTGAGGCTGCGCACGGTATGGTCGAGCAATTGCGGTAACTGTTCGATCATGCGCTTGATGCGTCGTTGGTAGCGCCAGGCGATGTACAGACGCAACAGCAACAGCGGCAATACCAGCATCACCAGCAGGCCGGCCCAACCGGCCACCAACCCACCCAACACGACGCCCAGGCCCCACATCGTCAGCCACAGCCCCAAGCTGTCGCTGGGTTTGCCGAGGCCCGCACGCAGGAACATTTTTTCCACGCCACTCCACTGGCCGGCCTCTTCGGTCAGTTGCGGCTGGCCTTCGGCGAGCCGGCCCAACACGCGCTCGGTCTGGGCGCGGCGCAGGCCGTTTTGAAAGGACCGAAGCGACAGGCCGATCAGGATCAGGCAGATGAGCAGCAGGATAGCCCCGGTCATGGTTGTGCCTCCTTCAAGGCAGTGTCGGTTCGCGGCGCAGTTTTTCGCCGGCAGGGTTGACCGCTTCGCGCAGAAAACCGAAACCGGTACGCCGGTCATGGCGGAACAGGGTGTTAGTCACGTAGACGTCTTCGCGGATGCCCACCACCTCGACCACTTCGCTGACGCAACGACGCCCGTCGGGCAGGCGGGTCAGTTGGATCACCACATCCAGGGCCGCGCAGATCATTTGCCGCAGGGTTTTCTCCGCCACCACGCGGCCGGTCAACCCCACCAGGGTTTCCAGGCGCAGCAGCGCATCACCGGCGTTGTTGGCGTGCACGGTGCTCATGGAACCGTCGTGGCCGGTGTTCATGGCGGTCAGTACATCGAGCACTTCGACACCACGGATCTCGCCGAGAATAATGCGGTCGGGGCGCATCCGCAGGGCGTTGCGGATCAGGTCGCTGGCCTTGACCTCGCCGTGGCCCTCGGCGTTCGGCGGGCGGGTTTCCAGGCGCACGACGTGCGGGTGGCCCAGTTGCAACTCGGCCACGTCCTCGATGGTGACCAGGCGTTCATGGGGGTTGATCAATTGGCTGAGAATATTCAGCAAAGTGGTTTTGCCGGTGCCGGTGCCGCCACTGATGAGGATGTTGCAGCGCTTGCCGACCGCGTCCTGGAAGAAGTCAAAGATGTTCTGGTCGATGGTCTGCATCGCGACCAGGTCGCTGCTCTTGAGCATGTCCTTGCGAAATTTACGTATCGACAGGCACGGCCCATCGAGGGCGATCGGCGGGATGATCGCGTTGACCCGGCTGCCATCGGGCAGACGGGCGTCGACCATCGGCGATGACTCATCCAGGCGCCGGCCCAGCGGCGCGAGGATGCGTTGCATCACCCGCTCAACGTGGTGCGAATCGATAAAGCGCAGGTCGCTCTGGTGCAGCAAACCGTCACGCTCGATAAACACCCGGTGCGGGCCATTGACCAGGATTTCCGTCACGGACGGGTCGCGCAGCAGGACTTCCAGTGGGCCGAAACCGGTCAACTCGTCGACGATTTCTTCGGCCAGCCGTTCCATCTCATAACGGGAAATCGCCAGGTGCAGGCGGTTGATGTATTCAGCGACTTTGTCGATGACGAACTGCGCCAACAGCTGGCGCGAGCCCTCCAGCAGGTTTTTTCCCGACTCTTCGATGGCATCGATGATGTAACGATGCAGCACCAGCTTCAGCCCGTCGTGGTCCGTATTGCCCCCGAATTCGCGAACCGGTGTGCCAAAGAGTTTTTCGCCGTTCATTTGCCGGCTCCCAGCAAGCGTTCAAGCCAGGTGTTGGACGTTTTCTTCATGCCTTCCGAGCGTTTTGCGAGGCGCTCGCCGAGGGTTTTCAGGGCGTGGGTCAGGCTTTCCCGAGGGGCCAGTGCAAACAGGGTTTGCCCCTGGTTCTTGGCGTTCAGGCGCACCTCCGGGCTAAACGGCAACACGGCGATCACTTCCAGCCCGAAGCTTTTGCCCAAGGCCTCGGCATCGGGCGCGCAGCCTTTGATATAGCGGTCGACCAAGAGCTTGGCGTGCTCCAGTTTCATGCCTTTTTCGCGCCACTGTTTAAGCACGCCAAGGTTGCGACGGCAGTCCAGTACGCTCTGGTCGGCGCACCACAACAGCTTGTCGCAGTGGCTGACAAACGTGCGCAGCGCTTCGCTGTCCGGTTGGCCGGCGAGGTTCACCACAATGTGTTGGAAGTGCTGGCGCAAGGCACTGAGCAGCATGTACAGCTCGGCGGCGCTGGTCAGCTCCAGCGGCTCGTCGTTGGGGGCGTAGGCGAGGATGCGCAGACCGTCTTCGGCAGAGGTAAACGCGCTGTTGATCAGGGTGGTGTCCAGCCGCCTGAGGTGGCGCAGGGCATCGCCAAAATTGAATGAGCTTTCCAGCCCCAGCAGCGCCAGGCTGTCGCCGCGGGGCAGGCCCAGGTCCAGCAGCAACGTTTGCTGGCCGCTCTTTTGCACGACCAACGCCAAATGGCTGGTGAGCAGGGCGCCGTCGGCATTGCTTTGGGTGCCGTACAGCACGGTCAGGCCGCCCAGTTGGGTGTTGGTGGTGACCTGCGGCAAGCGCTTGCTCAGGCGGCGCACCAGCCCGGCGACTTCGCTGGAGCGTGAACCGTAGGCGACAAAATCCCGGGCGCCGGCGCGCATTGCATTGAGTACCAACTGGTTGTCCATGCCGTCACCGAGGGCGACGATGGCCAGCATCGGCTTGGCTTCCAGCGCACCTTCGATCAGCGCGCTTTGGGCGACCACGTGCTCACGGTCGAGGCCGATGAACACCAGGTTGGCGAAGGTGACATCCACCAGCGCCAGCAGCTCGTCCAGGGTGCCACTGCCGGCACTGACCACTTGGCCAAGCGGCGCCAGCGCGCCCTGCAGCCATTCCAGGTCGGTGGTATTGCGCGTGATTGCCAGAAACGTCTGGCTCAGGCTATCGCTCATTGGGACAAACCGTTGAGTCGGTCGAAATTACCGTTTTCCAGAAAATACAGGCGGTACCAGTTCGGGTCGTAGTTGCGCAGCTTCTCGCCCGGCAAGGACGGTAATTGGGCGTTGGCCGCCAACGGTTGCACCAGGTGCGGCGTGACGATCATCAGCAGTTCTTTGTCCTGGCGTTTAACCGAGGAATCGCGAAAGAACGCCCCCAGGACCGGGATGTCGCCGAGGCCGGGGAATTTGCTGATATTGGTGCTGTTGTTGCTGCTGATCAGGCCGCTGATCACGAAGCTTTCACCGTCTGCCAGCGACACGCTGGTGTCGGTGCGGCGGATGGTCAGGGCCGGTACCGAAATGTTCTGGATGATCACCGCGTTGGTGTAGTCCAGCTCGCTGACTTCCGGTGCGACTTTGAGGGAGATCCGGTTGTGGTCGATCACGGTCGGGGTCAGCGTCAGGCGAATCCCGAACTCCTTGTACTCGATCGAGATGCTGTTACTACCGCTGCTGGGCACTGGAATTGGCACTTCGCCGCCCGCGAGAAACGTCGCGCTCTGGCCGCTCATGGCTACCAGGCTTGGACGCGCCAGGGTGTAGGCAAAACCGCTGCTTTCCAGGGCGTTGATCATGGCCGAGACACGCCCGCCACCGAAGCCGATATTGAAGGTGTCGCCGTTGACCGGCAGGTTGCCGCGAAACGGCGTACTCACCGGGTTGGCCACGTTGCTGGGGCTGCCGAACAGGAAGTTGCCGCCGCGCCCGAAGATCGACGTGCTGGCTTCCTTGAGCTTGGTGCGGCTGACCTCGACAAAACGAATGTCGGTCTGCACCTGGCTGGGCAGCAGCGGGTCATCGGAAGGCGACAGTGCGAGGTTGGTGAGGGCCGAGGTGGCCTTGCCTTTGACGAATACCATGCTCTGGCGCGGCGTGTTCGAGCAGGCGGTCCAGACCATCAGGCTGGTGGTGCCGGAGGAGACACCGGTCAGCAGGAAACCGCGGTCCCCGTTGAGGTGGACATCGGCAATTTTCGGGTCGCCGATCGCCAGGCGCGTGATCGCGACGGGTGATTGCAGCTCCTGTTGCAGACCCTCGCCTACCGAGAGTGCGGCGGGCAGTTGGCCCAGGCTGCCGCAGTTGCCTGGGGCGGCCACGGCCATACCCACAGACACATTCGACAGCATCAGGGCACAGGCGATTTTCAGCGTGAACACCGGTGCGAAACGTCGGCTCATGCACAGCATCCTTGTTCAGTCGGGTGTTTGTTGGGTTGCTTGATTGCCACGTATCACTTCAACACCGGTGCGGCGTGGGCTGCCCTGGGCGAGTTTTTTCGGGGCTTGGGCAAAGGCCAGTTGAGTGAATTGGTAGAGATCGCGGTTGGCGCTTTGCAGGTTGCCCGGCGCATCGCTTTCGCCGGCCCAGTAGTGGCTCAGCAAGCGTTCATCGGCGCTGCGCACCGCCAGGCGCAAGGTGCCGGCCTGGGTCGCCAGCATCAGGCGGCTCAGCAGTTGCTCGGGCACTGCCAGCACCACGGTGCGAGAGGGCGCGTGGCGTTGGGCTTTTTCCTCGGCGGTGAGCGCCGGTGGTGTGGCCGGGGCTCCGTCGTTGGTCAGGCCCATTTGATCGCCGACGCTGAGCAGGCGCATGGCCGGGACCACCACTTGTGCCGATTGTTCGAGGTTGGCGGCGTCCTGGCGCAGGTACAGCAGCACATCCACGTAGTCACCGGGACTCAGTTGGCCAGCGGCACCAATCACTTCATCGACCGCGACGGCCAGGGCGCGTTCGTCCGGGCGGATCATGCGGGCCAGCGGGCCGCCGGCGGTGAAGCTCTCATCGTTCAGCCAGGTGCCGGCGCGCAGGGCTCGCCAGGGCGTGCGGCCGATGGCCTGGTCAACGCTGGTCAAGCTGCCGGCGGGTACTGTGCGCAGTTTTTCCACGGCCAGGTCGGCGGCATTCAGCGCAACAAAGGGTGGTACATCATGGGCCAACACCACCACCGGTTGGCGGGTTTGATCTTCCACCACGGCCACCGCCTTTTCGACCGGTGCAGCCTGTGGCGGTGGTGGCGGCAAAGGGGCAGGTTGACGACTGAGCACCAGCCCCCAATAACCGGCAAACAGCGCACCTATCAAAAGCACACCCGCCAGTACCATGCTCAACCGCGTGTTCATGACGGCTCTCCCTTTCCCGTTGCACTAAAACCCGACTATCCAAACAGGCTAATTCCGCAACCAGCTGCTATGAACGGTAACTAACTATTTAGCTATTTGAAGGTAGTTCAGCTAGGACAAAATGCCATTACTGACAGCAACATTTCTTTGTGGCGCACAAACCGGCCTTTGAAATCGAGGCTTTAGCAGGTCAACAAAGCAGCCACTACTTTGTGATTAATCCCTTCTTACAGTTGTGAGGGGGAAGTTTGTTGACAATGCTCAGATGGCACATCGCAATTACTGTGCAGCACCGAGGCAGGGCGTCTGGTCGCCCAGGGAGCATTCCGATGATTCTTGATCTGTTGATTAAACTCCATGTTCAACTTCAGTTACTTTTTCATCGCAAGGATGGCGCGACGGCGATTGAGTACCTCATTCTCGTGGCGATTGTTGCATTGGTGATTCTGGCAGCCGGGACGACGCTGGGGCCAAAAATCACGACATTCTTCGGGAAAATTCAGACGGCGATTACGACAACGTAACGACTCACTGCAAGTAGCGTGGACAGAGCTTTGATATGGCGTCATGTCGCCAGAGGAGAAGTAAGATGGTCTTTAATCTGTTGATGAGACTGTATGTTCAACTCCAGGTATTTTTTCAGCGCAAGGACGGCGCAACGGCGATCGAATACCTTATTCTCGTTGCAATTGTAGCGCTGGTGGTACTGGCAGCCGGGACTACGCTGGGACCTCAGATTACGACCTTCATTGGTAAAATCCAGACCGCCATTACCACTACGTGAGTGTTAGACGGCCTCCTGTTGAGTGCACACGTTGTTGATTGGAACATCAGGTAGTGCCTATGAATGCTGCAGCTATACCTTGCCGTCAACAGATCCTGTTGGTGGACGACGAAGAAGATGCCCTCGTTGAACTGGCGGAATCGCTGGAGAACGAGGGCTTCGTTTGTTTTACGGCGACCTCCGTCACCTTTGCCTTGCAGGAACTGACCCTGCACCCCGATATCGCGCTGGTCATTACCGACCTGCGGATGCCCGAGGAAAGTGGTATCTCGTTGATCAAGCGTTTGCGCGAACACACCGCTCGTCAACACTTGCCGGTGATCGTGATGTCGGGCCATGCCGAGATGGATGACGTCAGCGATATGTTGCGTCTGCAAGTGCTGGATCTGTTCCGCAAACCGATTTACCTGAAGCGCTTGTTCGATACCCTCGACAGCCTTTTCCCGCTGAGAAAGTCCTCCCTGTGAGAGGGCGTTAACGCCCTCTGCACAGTCTCCTCATTCAGAGTTGATAGCTGAAGCTCAGCGTATAACGCGGGCGCCGATTGAAGCTGTCCAGGGCGATGTCCGACATCGGTTTGGCCGCTTCCAGCGCAATGTTGTAGTACTTGTTATCGCCAAAGCGCACGCCCACGGCAGCGGATGACAGGTCATTGCTTTTGGCTGGCAGTTCGTTGAACCAGGTCTTGGCACGGTCGAGCACCACATAAGGTTGCACAACCTTGAGCCACTCGCCGGCGCGATTGAAGCTGTAGTTGACCTCGTACGCCGCGCCCCAGCCTTTGTCGCCTGAGGCTTGATCATCGGGGTATCCGCGGCCGAAGTTCTGCCCGCCGAATGTGGCGCGCTCGCTGTCGGGCAAGGTGCTGTCGCTCCAGTAGAACGCCCCCGACAGCACGCCCTGCCAGTTATCGAAGAACTTGTCGCTTTGCACGCCGGAGAGGCGCAGGCGGAAGAAGTCCAGGTCGGGTTTCGTCACCTCCAGGTCACTGCGCGTCGTGGCGCCCAAGCCGTTGATGCCTTGGTAAAGCCCGGCGCTGAGGATGCGTAGTTGGCGCGTGTCGGACTTGCGCCAGTCGCCCTCGAAGGCCAGGGCGCGCAGGTTGGTTTCGATGTCGAAACGCTGCGGGTAACCCACCAGTTGATAGCGCGTGGTTTGGTCCACCGCGTACAGGCGTGTAGCCAGGGTCAGTGATTCATTCGGTGAGGCAATCAGCGGATGGCTGAGGCCGATGGTGTAGCGATCAATCGACTGATGCGGTTTGAGTTCGAAGCCACCGTTAAGCTGGATGTTGCTTTTGGGGTCGGCGCGATAGCGCTCGGCGCCCACCACCACTTGGCTGCCCTCGGCGTTGATGAACTGGCTGTAGCCCACGCGGTAGTAGTGCTGTTTATCGTCACCCGGTGGGAACAAACCACTGACGTAGAATTGCTCGCCCATCGACGTCTGGGAGTTGCTGGTAGCGGTGAGCAATGCTTGCGTGCCGTTACGGTTGTCATCGACCAGGCTCATGCTGGTGGTGAAGGGTTTGCGCGTGGCTTCGATCTTCATGTGCGCGGCCCCATCAGTGGTGCCCGGCGGCGGCACTTGCGCCTGCAAGGTCACGCCGGGGATACGCCCCATCAGGGTGGTGTAGCGCTCGAACGTCTTGCGCGTGAGAGGGCGTTCGGCCATGAGCTTGTTGGCCAGTTTGTCGACGTAGGCCGACACCGCGCCGATGTCACCGCTTTGCTGGTAATCCTTGATGTACCCCTCGACCAATACCACGCGCACCAGGCCATTTTCGAAGGTCTGTTGCGGCAAGAACGCGTAGGACAACAGGTAGCCGTCCTGTTGATAGCGACGCGTGATGCTGCGGGTGGCTTCGATCAATTGCGCGAGGTTGGTTTCATGGCCGAGCAACGCTGCGTAAGCCTGGGCCGTTTCGGTCAGTGGATAGATCGTGCCGCCCTCGATCTGCAGCTTGCGGATGGTGACTTTGGTGTCCATCTGCAACGGCTGGTTCTGGGTGGCGGGTGCTTGCGGCACCTGGGTTTGTGGCGTGACGGGTCGATAGGCGTCGGCAGGTAGGTTAGGCACCGGCAGGTTGCGAATGGTGTCGTTGCTGTTGAGGAAACTGGGAAGGGTCTCAGCCTGAACGTAAGCACTGAGGGTAAGCAAAAACAACGGAGTCAACACGCGCATAGGACACTCCATGGTCAGACTGCAGCAGCGTCTCGGGCCCGCCGGGTTCTGGGACGCGGTTCGGGAGGGCGTGGCATCAAGCCCTATAAAAAAGACGAGAGACTGATAGGGTCTCTCGTCTCAACCAAGCGTAGGCGCTGTAGGGGAGGCCGTCTAATCGGCCAGGTGCATTCTATTATTTGCCGGTCAGACCGTTTAACAACCCTCCCAGACCACCACTTGTGCCGGTGCTGGTGGTGCCACTGGCCGGGGCACTGGTGCCGGCGCCGACGGTCAGACCGCCGAGCAGGCCACCACCGCTGCCGGTACCGCCGGTGACCAACCCACCTACCGCGCCCACGGTGTTGCCGACGGCGGTGACGGTGGTGCCCACGGCGTTAGTCACCGGGTTGGCGTTGGCGGCGGTCAACGTGGTGCCGACGCCGCTGACTGCACCGCCGACTTGGGTCACCAGACCGTTGACCGGAGCGCCGACGCCTGTGGTGGTGCCGACATTTTGCGTCAGGCTGGCAACACCGGTTGTCACAGGGTTCAGGGCCGCGCCGACGGTGGTGGTCACGCTTGCCACCGGCGCCGTGGCGGCCGTATTGGCGACGCCATTGCCACCGATCACGGTACCCAGCGAGGCGACGGTGCCGCCCAGTGCGCCGCCGGTTACACCGGCTGCGCTGACAGTGCCGTTGGTGTTGCCGGCATTCAGCCCGTTACCCACATTGGCCACCAGGCCGCCCACCAATTCAGGTATGCCTGAGGCTGGCGCAGCGCTGGCGGGAGCGACATAGCCGCCGGACTTGTCGAGCACGCTGCCAACCCCGGTCAATGCACCGCCCACCACCGTCGTGACAGGGTTGCCGGCACCGCCGGCACTGGCGACTTGACCGCCCACGCCGGTCACGGTACTGCCGACTTTATTCAGCAGGCCATTGACCGGACTGCCCAGGCCGGTGGCCGTGCCGAGGTTGCCGGTGGTGTTTTCCACCAGGGAAACCACAGGCACCAGCACTTTGCTGCCCACCGTATTCGTCAACGAGCCCAATGGGCCGGTGGTGCTGGCGGTGCTAAGGGTATCGCCGAGCATGGTGACTGCCTGACCGGCAGTATTAACCAATCCACCCGCTGCTGTGCCTACGCCTCCGGTCAAGCCACCCACCACGGGTACGCCACTCAGTGTGGTGCCCAGGGATTGGCCCGCAGTGGACACGCCGGTGCCCAGATTGGCGACGCCGGTGCCTACGCCAGCAACCGTTTTGCCCAGGGAATTGCTGTCGGTACCCAGGGAGCCCAGGCCTGTTGTGACACCGGTACCAATACTGGTGACGGCATTGCCGGTGGACGTGACCAGGCCGCCAGCGGTAACGCCGACAATTGGAACACCGTTCAAGCTCGAACCAATGTTACCCACCGCTGTGCCTACGTTGCCGACGGTGGTGCCAAGGGCGCCGACGATCTGGCCTGTTACCAGCGGTGTTACCGAGCCCGTGCCGCCGCCCGTGCCGCCGCCCGTGCCGCCACCGGTTCCGCCGCCCGTGCCACCGCCCGTGCCACCGCCAGTACCGCCACCGGTGCCACCGCCAGTACCGCCACCGGTTCCGCCACCCGTGCCACCGCCAGTACCGCCACCGGTTCCGCCACCCGTGCCACCGCCAGTACCGCCACCGGTTCCACCGCCCGTGCCACCGTCAGTACCGCCACCGGTTCCACCGCCCGTGCCACCGCCAGTACCGCCGCCCGTGCCGCCGTCAGTACCGCCACCGGTGCCACCGCCCGTACCACCGCCACCCGTGCCACCGCCGGTTCCCGCGCCTGCGTCAGGCGAGGATGCCGCCACGCTGCTGTGATGCCCGCCACCACCGCTGCTGCAGCCACCGAGGCTCATCGCCATGATCAGGGCCAGCGCGGTACTTGTTTTCCATAACACTACTTGAGTTTGAGTTTTCATGATGGAGTTCCCTTGCACCTGTACAACCTTGGTTGTTTTCAAACGCTCGTTATTTCTTGGATAGCGATACGTTTGTCCGTGTGGTTATCACAGACCCGGGCACTCTTTCTCGCAACGCTCAACTTGGTATTAACAATTTATATACACAAGGTCTTAGTCGGCTTAATGGTTAATGCGAAGGGTGTAACAGAGGGCTGTATAAAGTTATCTATGTTTTATATATCAATGGGTTAAATAAAAAAAACGGACGCCAGGGCGTCCGCTATAACTTAGGGTGTATATATACAATTAAATGGTTTTTCTCATGCGATCGGGTGCCACTTGCCCGCCATATGCTGAAGGTCACCCATTCCCTTTAACAGCAACTCGCCGCTGGCACCTGCGGCATGGGCCAGTAAGATGACTTCACTGGGCAGGCGCACGGGCTTGTTGAATTCGACCTCTATTTCAACATTGGCAGCAGGCACGTTCTCATCCAGCGCGGCCAGCGTTCGCGCCAGGCTCCACAGCCCGTGGGCGATCGCCTGCGGGAAGCCGAAGAGCTTGGCCGTCAATGCGCTCAGGTGGATCGGGTTGTAGTCGCCGGATACTCGTGCATATCGGCGGCCGATATCGGCGGGTGCCTTCCAACGGGCCAATTCGCTGACGTCTCCTGTGGCCGACACGTGATCATCGTGCGGCGTGCCTTCCAGTTTCACTCCGCGACAGAGCATTCGGCTCTCGGCTTCCCACAACAGACCGAGGGAATCTTGCACCGTGGTCACGATATCAAAGGTCTCGCCCTTGGCATGGGGCTGGAGGTTGTTCGCGTGCACGCCAACCATCAGGTGACTCACACCGCCCAATGGGCGATGGATGCGGATGCGGTTGCTCAGGTGAATCAGCCCCAGCAGCGGGAACGGAAACTGTTTGTCGGTGAGTAATTGCATTTGCAAACCGAACGCCAGCACGTGCGGATACGTACCCGGCAGCACCGGGCTGTCCGCAAACCCGCACACCTGGCGATAAGCGGCCAGGTGCTCGGGGTTCACGCGCAGGTGGCAGCGCAGCCCTTCATCGGGCAACGTACTGCCGGTGATCTTGCGCTTGAGCGCCGCCCGCCAGTACAGCGGCGGCAGAAACGGGGTGCTGTCTAATGTCCGCCACTCCATGCTCACGCTCCCAGCAGGCTTTGCCCGCACACCCGCAATGCTTGGCCGCTGACCGCTCCGGAACCCGGCTGACCGAGCCAGGCCACCGCTTCGGCCACGTCTTGCGGCAAACCACCCTGGCCCAATGAGCTCATGCGGCGCCCAGCCTCACGCAGGGCGAAGGGAATGTGCGCGGTCATCTGGGTTTCGATAAAACCGGGGGCAACCGCGTTGATGCTGATGCCGCGTTCTTGAAGCAAAGGGGCCCACGCCTGAGCCAGGCCGATCAAGCCGGCCTTGCTGGCCGCATAATTGGTTTGCCCACGGTTGCCGGCAATGCCACTGATGGAAGCCAGCAGCACCACGCGGCCGTTGTCGTGCAGGGTGCCGCTGTCCAGCAGGGCTTTGGTCAGCACCTGCGGCGCGTTGAGATTGACCGCCAGTACGGCGTCCCAGTATTCCGGGGTCATATTGGCCAGGGTTTTATCGCGGGTGATGCCGGCGTTGTGCACCACGATGTCGATGCCGTCCGGCAAGTGTTCGATCAACTGTGCAGCGGCGTCTTCGGCGCAGATATCCAGCACGATAGTGCGCGCCCCCAGGCGCGCCGCAAGCGCGTCAAGATCAGCCTTGGCCTGGGGCACATCCAGTACGATCACATCGGCACCGTCGCGCGCCAGGGTTTCGGCAATGGCGGCGCCAATACCCCGTGCGGCGCCAGTGACCAGCGCTTTGCGCCCGGCCAGCGGGCGAGTCCAATCCGCGACCGGTGTGGCGCAGGCTTGCAGGCGAATCACCTGGCCGCAGATATAGGCACTTTTGGGGGAGAGGAAGAATCGCAGCGCGCCTTCCAGCTGATCCTCGGCGCCTTCGCCGACGTACAACAACTGCAGAACCCCGCCGCTGCGCAGCTCTTTGGCCAGGGATCGGCTGAAGCCCTCGAGGGCACGCTGTGCGCTGGCGGCGAACGGATCGCTGAGGGTTTCCGGGGCGCGGCCAAGGATCACCACGTGGGCGCTGTGTGCAAGATTTTTCAGCAACGGCTGAAAGAATTCGCGCAGCTGTTTGAGCTGGTCGGTGTGCTGCAAGTCGCTGGCATCGAACACCACGGCCTTGAGTTTGGGGCCATGCCCCGGGATCCACGCGGACGCGGCCAATGGCTCAGGGCCGTAGCTGTAAATCGCGTCGGTGAGTTTATTGGCAAACGGCAGCACCTTGGCCGCGAGCGCGCCGCCACCCAACAACAGCGCACCTTCCACCGGGCGCAGGCGTCCGGCCTGCCAGCGTTCCAGGCGTACCGGTGACGGCAGGCCAATGGCGGCGACCAGGCGATGGCCGAGGCTTGAGTTGGCGAAGTCGATATAACGGTCAGACATGGAACGCTCTCCGAGTGCTGGGGTTCAAACGGTGGACCATCAAGAGGTGAAAGTCGTTCGATTGAGCCTAGGCTAGTCTCACAGACTCACCTCATCACCTTCAGGGAGCTTTCCATGACTCAATTGCGCCGTGTAGCGATCATTGGCGGTAATCGCATCCCCTTCGCCCGCTCCAATGGCCCTTATGCCACGGCGAGTAACCAGGCGATGTTGACGGCGGCGCTGGAAGGCTTGATCGAACGCTACAACCTGCACGGCCTGCGCATCGGCGAGGTGGCGGCGGGGGCGGTGCTCAAGCATTCACGGGATTTCAACCTGACCCGCGAGTGCGTGCTGGGCTCGCGCCTGTCGCCGCAAACGCCGGCATACGACATTCAACAGGCGTGCGGCACCGGCCTGGAAGCGGCGTTGCTGGTGGCCAATAAGATCGCCCTGGGCCAGATCGAGTGTGGGATTGCCGGTGGCGTCGACACCACGTCCGACGCGCCGATCGGCGTGAATGAGGGGCTGCGCAAGCTCCTGCTGCAAGCCAACCGCAGCAAGTCCATGGCGGATAAATTAAAAGTCTTGTTACAACTTCGTCCGCATCACCTCAAACCGGAACTGCCGCGTAATGGCGAACCGCGCACCGGCTTGTCGATGGGCCAGCACTGCGAGCTGATGGCGCAGACCTGGCAAATCCCCCGCGCCGAGCAAGATCAACTGGCGCTGGAAAGCCACCAGAAAATGGCTGCGTCCTACGCCGAAGGTTGGCACAACGATTTACTCACACCCTTTCTGGGCCTTACCCGTGATAACAACGTGCGCGCGGACTTGACCCTGGAAAAACTCGCCAGTCTCAAACCGGCGTTCGAGCGTAGCGAAAAGGGCACGCTCACCGCGGGCAACTCGACGCCGCTGACCGACGGTGCCTCCCTGGTATTGCTGGGCAGTGAAGCCTGGGCCAAGGCGCGCGGTTTGCCGATCCTCGCCTACTTGCGCGATGGTGAAGCGGCTGCGGTGGATTTCGTCAACGGTGCCGAAGGCCTGTTGATGGCGCCGGTGTATGCCGTGCCGCGCCTGCTGGCGAGGAACGGCCTGACGTTGCAGGACTTTGATTATTACGAGATTCACGAAGCGTTCGCTGCCCAGGTGTTGTGCACGCTCAAGGCCTGGGAAGATGCCGACTACTGCAAGACGCGCCTGGGGCTGGATGCGCCGCTGGGCGCCATCGACCGCAGCCGGCTCAACGTCAAAGGCAGTTCATTGGCGGCCGGGCACCCGTTTGCCGCCACCGGCGGGCGCATTGTCGCCAATCTGGCCAAGCTGCTGGACGCAGCGGGCAAGGGCCGTGGGCTGATTTCGATCTGCGCCGCCGGCGGTCAGGGAGTGACGGCGATCATCGAACGCTAATTGCCGAAGAAATTGGCCCATTGCATGCATTCTTCAGTGGTCAGAGGTCGGTAGCCTCTCCCACCGGCGAGCTGATTGCCGTATAACGAGTGCCATACGCGTATTTGGTAATAAAGGACCCACAATAAAAGCTGATGAAGACTCCTAAACGCATTGAACCCCTGATCGAAGACGGTCTGGTCGACGAAGTGCTGCGCCCACTCATGAGTGGTAAAGAAGCAGCTGTTTATGTGGTGCGCTGCGGCAACGAATTGCGTTGCGCCAAGGTTTACAAGGAGGCGAATAAACGAAGTTTTCGTCAGGCGTCCGAATACCAGGAAGGCCGCAAGGTCCGCAACAGCCGACAGGCCCGGGCCATGGCCAAGGGCTCCAAGTTCGGCAAAAAAGAAACTGAAGACGCCTGGCAAAACGCCGAAGTCGCGGCATTGTTCCGCCTGGCGGGTGCGGGCGTTCGCGTGCCCAAGCCGTACGACTTCCTCGAAGGCGTGCTGTTGATGGAACTGGTGGCCGACGAATACGGCGATGCGGCACCGCGCTTGAACGACGTCACGCTGGAGCCGGACCAGGCGCGCGAATACCACGCCTTCCTGATTTCCCAGATCGTGCTGATGCTGTGTACCGGCCTGGTGCACGGTGACCTGTCCGAGTTCAACGTACTGCTCACGCCGACGGGCCCGGTGATCATCGACCTGCCGCAGGCGGTGGATGCCGCTGGCAACAACCACGCGTTCAACATGCTGGAGCGGGATGTGGGCAACATGGCTTCCTACTTCGGGCGCTTTGCCCCGGAGTTGAAGAAGACCAAGTACGCCAAGGAAATGTGGGCGTTGTATGAAGCCGGCACCTTGCACCCGGCCAGCGTCTTGACCGGCGAGTTCGACGAGCCGGAAGAGTTGGCGGACGTGGGCGGTGTGATCCGCGAGATCGAAGCGGCGCGGCTGGATGAAGAGCGTCGCCAGGCGATACGGGCGGCGGATGATGCGCCGGCGAGTAAAGTGCCCGACGAACCACCGCCGCCGCCCTGGATGCAATGATCTTCCTGCAAATGAAGATCTAAAAAATGTGGGAGCGGGCTTGCTCGCGAATGCGGTTGATCAGTGAAAGATGAAGTGACTGACACCCTGCATTCGCGAGCAAGCCCGCTCCCACATTTGGCTTTGCAGTGCGCCGGCTAAATGCTCAGGCGCAACAGCTGCCCGATGCCAACTCCTTGAGAATCGGACAATCCGGCCGATGATCGCCCTGGCAATGCTCCACCAGGTCCTGCAACGTATCGCGCAGTTGCCCCAGCTCCATAATCTTCTGATTCAGCGCCTCGATGTGCTGGCGCGCCAAGGCTTTTACGTCGGCGCTGGCCCGCTGTCGGTCTTGCCACAAGGTCAGCAGTTTGCCGACCTCTTCCAATGAAAAGCCCAAATCCCGCGAGCGCTTGATAAACGCAAGTGTGTGCAAGTCGTCGCCGCCATACACCCGATAGCCACTGTCGGTGCGGTGCGCGGCTTTGAGCAGGCCGATGGATTCGTAGTAGCGAATCATCTTCGCGCTCAGCCCGCTCTGACGGGCTGCCTGGCCGATGTTCATGGGTGTTGATCCTCCAAATCCTCAGGCTTCCAGGTTTTCAACAGTAACGCATTGCTCACCACACTGACGCTGGACAGGGCCATGGCCGCACCCGCCAATACCGGGTTGAGCAACCCGAACGCAGCCAGCGGTATGCCGATCAAGTTATACACAAAGGCCCAGAACAGGTTCTGGCGGATTTTAGCGTAGGTCTTGCGGCTGATCTCCAGCGCGGCCGGCACCAGGCGTGGGTCGCCGCGCATCAGGGTGATTCCGGCCGCGTGCATCGCCACGTCGGTGCCGCCGCCCATGGCGATACCGATATCGGCGGCGGCCAGGGCCGGGGCGTCATTGATGCCGTCGCCGACCATCGCCACCACGCCGGTCTTTTTCAGCTCGGCGACGGCGGCGGCCTTGTCGGCGGGAAGGACTTCGGCGTGTACATCATCGATACCCAGGGCATCGGCCACCACGCGGGCACTGCCGCGATTGTCGCCGGTGAGCAAATGGCTGCTGATGTGCCGGGCCTTGAGTTGTGTCACCGCCTCCAGGGCGCCGGGCTTGAGCGTATCGCCAAAGGCGAACAGCCCCAGCACGCGGGGCTGCGCGCCTTGTTCGATCAACCAGGATAACGTGCGGCCTTCGGCTTCCCACGCCTTGGCGGCGTCGGCCAGGCTGCCTGCATTCAAGCCGTTTTCTTCGAGCATTCGACGGTTGCCCAGCGCCAGTTGCCGGCCCTCAAGGGTGCCGGCAATGCCGCGCCCGGTCAGGGATTGGCTGGCGCTCACATCCGCGACGGTCAGCGCTTTTTCGCGGCAGGCATCCAGCACGGCCTTGGCCAATGGGTGCTCGCTACCGCGTTGCAGCGCGCCGGCTTGTTGCAGCAGCAGGGTTTCATTGCCATCCACCGCCACCAAATGCGCAATCTTTGGCGTACCTGAAGTGAGGGTGCCGGTCTTGTCGAACACCACGGCGCTGACATCATGGGCACGCTCAAGGGCTTCGGCGTCCTTGATCAGAATCCCGTAGCGCGCGGCGACGCCGGTACCGGCCATGATCGCTGTCGGTGTGGCCAGCCCCAATGCGCATGGGCAGGCAATCACCAGCACTGCGACGGCATTGATGATCGCGGTTTCCAGTGGCGCCCCGTATAGCCACCAGCCCAGCAACGTGATCAGCGCCAGCACCAGCACGGCGGGCACAAAGACCTGGCTGACCTTATCCACCAGTTTCTGGATCGGGGCTTTGGCCGCCTGCGCGTCTTCCACCAGGCGAATGATCTGGGCCAACACACTTTCCCCGCCAACAGCGCGGGTGCGCACCAGCAAACGGCCCTCGCCGTTGATGGCGCCGCCGGTGACCGGGTCGCCCGGTTGTTTCGGCACGGGCAGGGCTTCGCCACTGATCAAGGCTTCGTCGGCATGGCTCTGCCCGTCCACGACGTCGCCATCCACCGGGAAACGTTCGCCGGGCTTCACCAACACCAGGTCGTCGAGCTTTAACGCACTGATGGCGACGTCTTCTTCGCGCCCTTCAAACAGGCGAATCGCGCGCTCCGGGCGCAACGCTTCGAGGGCGCGGATGGCGCTGGCGGTCTGACGTTTGGCGCGGCTTTCCAGGTACTTACCAAGCAGCACCAGAGCGATCACCACGGCGGAAGCTTCGAAGTACAGATGCGGCATGGTGCCAGCGGGCGCGGTAAGCCATTCATACAGGCTCAGGCCGTAACCGGCGCTGGTGCCGATGGCGACCAGCAAATCCATATTGCCGGCGCCGGCGCGTACGGCTTTCCAGGCGGCGATATAGAAGCGCGCGCCCAAGATGAATTGCACCGGCGTGGCCAGGGCGAACTGCACCCAGGCGGGGAGCATCCAATGCAGGCCGAAGGGCTCCACGAGCATCGGCAGTACCAACGGCAGCGCCAACACAATGGCCAGCAGCAACGACCAACGCTCGCGGTGCAGGCGTTGGGCTTGATTGGCATCGGTGACGGTTTCGCTTTGGGGCAGGCTGGCGGTGTAACCGGCCTTGTCGACGGCGGCGATCAACACTGCGGGGTCCATCTTGCCCAGCACTTCGACATGCGCGCGTTCATTGGCCAGGTTGACGCTGACGCTTTGCACCCCCGGCACCTTGCCCAGCGCCCGTTCGACGCGGCCGGCACAGCTGGCGCAGGTCATGCCGCTGATGGGCAGGTCAAAGGTGGTGGATCCATTCATGGGGCAGTCCTCCAAAAGAAGTTGCCCCTAGGATCAACCTTGACCTGTGGGGAAGGTCAAGCGCCTTTAATATTCCAGTGCAGCGGGTTTCAGGTACATGCCGTCCGGGCCTTGCGCGATCCGCAACTTGCGTATGTCGCCGGCTTTGAGCGTGATGTTCTGCGCCGGCGGGGCGAGCATGCCCGGCAGGCAACCAGGCGATTGGCCGGGCAGCAGCTTCAGGCGCAGCGACACATTGCCAGCCGGCAAGTTAAACGAGGTGGCCTGTTCCTGAAACAGACGCCCGGCCAATTGATCCTGGATATACAGGCCGATCTCGCAGTTAGTCGGCACTTCCAGGCGTTCGCGGGAAATGATCAGCACCGCGTAGTCTTCATCGGCGCAGGCCATGGGCGCAGCGGCAGACAAGCTCAACAGGCCGATAAGGCTAAAAAACGACCAGCGCATGGCGAATGCTCCGTGGTTCATATCTAAGAGAAATGAAGCTTGGCCGAGGCAGCGGCTGAATACCAGCCCGGCCGAAAGTTTCAACGCTTGACCTTGCCATCATGGCAAGGTCAAAACTGGCCACAACCTCATCAAAGGAGTCATGTCATGCAAGTTTTCAGCGTTGAAGGAATGACCTGCGGCCATTGCGTCCGGGCGGTGACCCAGGCGGTACAAAGCCAGGACCCGGCGGCGAGTGTCAAGGTCGACCTGGCGGCGAAAGCCGTGAGTGTTGAAAGTAGTCGGTTGTCTGCCGATCAGGTCATCAGCCTGATCACTGAAGAAGGCTACAGTGCCAGGCTTGCTTGAATTTTTTGATAGTTAGCGAGCTATCGTAATGTTCAGGGCACCCAAGCGCGGCTAGACTGTCGGGCTGCCGACTCACTTGGGTGTCTGATGAACCTCCGCATAATTCTGATTCTGGGCGCCTTGAGCGCCTTCGCGCCGTTGGCGATCGACTTTTACCTGCCGGGCTTTCCGGCAATGGCCACGGCGTTCGCGACCGACGAAAAACATATCCAGCTGACCCTGGCAGTGTATTTCGCGGGCCTGGCCATCGGCCAACTCATCTACGGACCGCTGGCGGACCGCTTTGGCCGGCGCGTGCCGCTGCTCAGCGGTGTCACCCTGTTTACCTTGGCGTCCTTCGCCTGCGCTTATGCGCCATCGCTGGAGTGGCTGATCGGCGCGCGCTTCGTACAAGCCCTTGGCGGCTGCGCGGGGATGGTGATTTCGCGGGCGGTCGTCAGCGACAAATGTGATGCCGTGGGCTCAGCCAAGGTTTACTCGCAACTGATGCTGGTTACTGGCCTGGCGCCGATCCTCGCACCGTTGGCAGGTGGGGTGATGGTTGGGGTGTGGGGCTGGCAGTCGATCTTCCTGGCGTTGTCGGTGTTCAGCGTGATGGCGGCGATTGCCGTGGCCGTCGGGTTGCCGGAAACCTTTCCGGCCCACCAGCCTCGCCAGCCGTTGTCCGGGTCACTGCGCCGCTACGCCGCGCTGGTGTCAGACCGGGTTTACCTCGGCTACGCGTTGACCGGCGGCATCTCGATCGCCGGGATGTTTGCCTATATCGCCGGCTCACCGTTTGTATTCATCAAGCTGTACGGTGTGCCTGCCGAGCATTACGGTTGGCTGTTCGGCTCCAACGCTGCCGGCTTTATCCTGGTTGCACAACTGAATGCGCGGTTGCTGGCCAAGCGTGCCCCGGCGTTTTTGCTGTCACGCACCGTATGGGTCTATGTAGTGGCGGCGTTGACCCTGTTGGGCATTGCCGCCTTGCGCACCGAGGCCTTGTGGCCGTTGTTGGTGCCCCTGTTCATTTGTATCGCAAGCCTGGGCTGCATTTTGCCCAACACGTCAGCCTGCGCCATGAGCGGGCAGGGTGCGCGGGCAGGCAGTGCATCGGCGCTGCTTGGCTGCATTCAGTTTGGTGTGGCGGCGGGCGCGGCGTCGCTGGTGGGCGTATTGCACGACGGCACGGCCATGCCGATGGCGATTGTCATCAGCGTGTGCGGTGTGTTGGCGGTGACCATTGCAACGTTGACCCAGCGCCTGCAACGGGCGAGGGCCGCGCAGGCGCAGGTCTGAGGTGCGGATCAGCCAGCGGCGGAACGTTGCTGGTTGAGGGGAAAGCGGTGGGGGGCGCGGATACGCGCCTGCAGGGTGTCGGCAAAGGCACGGGCCTCGGCTTCATTGCGGAAGGTGAAAGCATCGCCGTCGAGGCTGACTTGCCATTTGTTGCCCGGGGATTTTGCTAACGCTCTTATCAGGATCTTCATTGCTGACTTCCTCACGTAAAAGAATCGTGGCAAAGGCGGCCAATATAAACCCGAATGCGCTCACAAATATGACAAAGATCAACTCTCTGACTAGCGGTGTCGTCCATTACTCACATGAATAATGGACGACACTGACAGACTGTTTTTAGAACCCTTCCAGCACAATCTTGCCCTTGGCCTTGCCGCTTTCCAGCAGCGCATGGGCGCGGCGCAGGTTCGCCGCATTGATCACACCGAAGTGCTCGCCCACCGTGGTTTTCAGGGTGCCGGCGTCGATCAACTCGGCCACGCGGTTGAGCAGGTTGTGTTGTTCGATCATGTCCGGTGTCTCGAACATCGAGCGCGTGTACATGAACTCCCAGTGCAACGACAGGCTCTTGCGCTTGAGCTTGCTCACATCCAGCGCCTTGGGGTCGTCGATCAATGCCAGCTTGCCCTGCGGTTCCAGGGCTTCTACCAGTTGGTCCAGGTGATGGTCGGTCTGGGTCAGGCTGGCGACATGGGTCACGTGTGGGTGGCCGGCGTTTTTCAGTGCTTCGCTCAACGGTTGGCTGTGGTCGATCACCAAGTCGGCGCCGAGCGCCTTCGCCCATGCCTGGGTTTCCGGGCGCGAGGCGGTGCCGATGACTGTCAGCGCGGTGAGCTGGCTGGCCAGTTGGGTCAGGATCGAACCCACACCGCCAGCAGCGCCGACGACCAGCAGGCTCTGGCCTTCATCCTGTTTGCCTTCACGTACTTGCAGGCGCTCGAACAACAGCTCCCAGGCGGTGATGGCGGTCAGCGGCAGCGCGGCGGCATCGCTGAAACCCAGGCTTTTGGGCATGTGGCCGACGATGCGTTCATCCACTGTGTGCAGTTCGCTGTTGCCGCCCGGGCGTACCAGGGAGCCGGCGTAAAACACCTTGTCACCGGCTTTGAACAGCGTCACTTCGCTGCCGACGGCCTTGACCACACCGGCCACGTCCCAGCCCAGCACCTTGGCGGCGCCATTTTCCGGGGCGACGTTCTGGCGCACCTTGGTGTCCACCGGGTTGACCGAGATTGCTTTGACCTCCACCAGCAAGTCGCGTGGGCCGGCGACGGGCTCTGGCAGTTCGATGTCTTGCAGGGATTTTGGATCGTCGATCGGCAATGAGGCGTAGTAGGCAATGGCTTTCATGGGGGCTCCGGAAAAGGGCGGTAATCAGGCGAGAAACTTCAGGCGCTTGAGTTCGAAGTGTTCGATCACGTCGGCAGCCTTGGTGCGGAAGTTCTGGATATGCGCGCTCTGGTCGTGATCGGCCAGCGCGGCGTCGTCGCTCCAGCGTTCGAGCATGTAGAAGGTCTCGGGGTGTTGCAGGTCTTGATGCAGGTCGTACTGCTCGCAACCGGCCTCGCGGCGGGTCGGCTCCAGCAAATCGCGCAACAGCGGTTCGAGGGTGGCGTGTTGGCCGGGCTTGGCGATCAGCGTGGCGATGACGTTAAAGGCAGCGGACATATTCAACTCCTGGCACGTGATAAACGGGATGGGCAGATGATTGGCTATTTCCGGTGAAGATAAAAGCGGCTAAAACAGCAGTCTGTTTCAATAGAATTTTGATAATGGGTGGAAATGCATGCTGCGCTTTGATGATTTGCAGTTATTTGTGCGGGCAGCGGACCTGGGCAGTTTGTCGGCGGCGGCGCGGGTGATGGACCTGTCGCCTGCGGTAGCCAGCGCCGCGTTGAAGCGTATTGAACAGCAACTCGGTGCGCGTTTGCTGGCACGTTCCACCCGCAGCCTGCGGTTGACTGCCGAGGGCGAGGGCTTCCTGGAATATGCCCGCGCCGCGTTGAGTTCGCTGGACGAAGGGCGGCGCTTATTGGCCAGCGGCCAGGACCATGTCAGCGGCGTGTTGCAACTGTCGGCACCTTCGGACTTCGGGCGTAATCAGTTGTTGCCGTGGCTGGATGAGTTTCAGCGTGAATACCCGCAACTGAGCATCCGCCTGCTGCTCGGCGACCGGATTGCCGACTTGTTCCGCCAGCCAGTGGACATCGCGCTGCGCTACGGCGAGCCCGAAGACTCCAGCCTGATCGCGCTGCCCATCGCCCCGGATAATATCCGGGTGCTGTGCGCTGCGCCCAGCTACCTCGCCCGGCATGGCGAACCCCGCCATCTGGAGCAACTGGCCCAGCACAATTGCTTGCTGTATATGCTCGGCAGTCGCGTGCACGACCATTGGAGTTTTCATGATGGCAAGCGCGAGGTCAGCCTGACCGTGACCGGTGACCGCTTCAGTGACGACGCCGATGTGGTACGCCGCTGGGCGGTGGCGGGAGTCGGCATTGCCTACAAATCCTGGCTGGATGTGAGCAGCGACGTGTTGGCCGGGCGCTTGTGCTTGATCCTGCCGGAGTTGCGTGGCGAGCGTACGCCGCTCAATTTACTCTGCGCCCACCGTGCGCAACTGAGCAAACCGATTAACCTGCTGCGGGAAATGCTCGTGTCCCGTTGTGCGGTATTGACCGCGCAACGGCCAGGGCCATTGCGTACTGCGTAATCGCCTTCACTACAGCAGGAAATTTCACTCAAATCCTGTCCCAATCCGCGCTGTCAGACGCCGCGGAGCGGGCGGTTTGCGCCCTTATACTTCGGTTCCAACCGCAGCAGACAAATGATTTAACAAGGAGTGAATACATGGAAGAAGCACCTTGCATCAGTCAGATCGCCAGCTTGCTCGCTGACCCCAAGCGCACCGCCATGCTCTGGTCCTTGATGGACGGTTCGGCAAAAACCTCGGATGAGTTGGCCGCACTCGCCGGGCTGTCAGCGGCATCGGCCAATGCGCATTTGGCGCGTCTGGCTGGCGGCGGTTTGCTGCGGATCGAAGCCCGGCGTGGCAAGCGGCTGTACCGTGTAGCCGCTACCGATGTCAGTGCCGCTATCGACGCCTTGGCCAGTACCACCATGGCCAGCGCGGCGCGTGGTTCGCCGCTGGCTATCCCGCAGGCATTGGCCGCCCCGGCATCATTGCGCCATGCGCGGTTGTGCCATGGCCATCTGGGCGGTGAGTTGGCGGCAAGGCTGTACCGACGGATGCTGGAAGCAGGCTGGATCAAGCGTCATGAACAGCGCACCGACGTCACCGTCAAGGGCGCTCGGCATCTGGCGGGCCTGGGCATTTACACCCAGGCACTGGCATCACCCCTGGCCTGTGACTGTGTTGATTGGAGCCAGCAGCAACCGCACTTGGGCGGCTCGTTGGGGGTGGGGTTGTTGCAGCTTTTTTTACAGTCCGGATGGATCCGCGTGATCAACGAGTCCTGCGCGTTGTTGGTGACGGATACCGGGCTTGCGCAAATCAACCGGCTGACCGCGCCATAGGCGCGAGCGTCGTTCAGAGTTTCAGTCAGGTCGTATCCAGCAATAACCGGGCAAAACGATGCCGCACACTCGCTTTGGGGATTTTTCATACAGGGGTGTGGCATGGGTATGCAAGGCTATAGCGCAGCGGAACGGTTGGAACGGTTACCCATCAGCGGTTACCACCGCGTCATCTTTATCATCATCGCCCTGGCGTTTTTCTTCGACTCCATGGACCTGGCGATGATGACCTTCCTGTTAGGTTCGATCAAAACCGAGTTCGGCCTGAGCACTGCCCAGGCGGGGTTACTCGCCAGTTCGAGCTTTTTCGGCATGGTGGTCGGTGCGTCTTTGTCCGGCATGCTGGCTGATCGCTTTGGGCGCAAACCGGTGTTCCAGTGGAGCATCGTGTTGTGGGGTGTCGCCAGCTACCTGTGTTCCACCGCGCAGACGGTGGAGACGCTGACGCTGTTCCGCATCCTGCTGGGAATCGGCATGGGCATGGAGTTTCCGATCGCGCAGTCGATGCTTTCAGAGCTGATCCCCGCCAAACGGCGCGGGCGCTATATCGCCTTGATGGATGGGTTCTGGCCTTTGGGTTTTGTGGCGGCGGGTGTGTTGTCTTATTTCCTGCTGCCGGTGATTGGCTGGCGGGACATCTTTTTGGTGTTGGCGGTGCCGGCGGTGTTTGTGTTGGCGATTCGATTTTTTATCCCCGAGTCACCGCGCTGGCTTGAGCAGGCAGGGCGGCATGAGGCGGCGGATAAGGTGTTGCAGGGCATTGAGCGCAAAGTGCGCGAGTCCCTCGGCCGCACGGACTTGCCGGAGCCAATTGCCTCGCCACGTGTGGAGAGCGTGCCGGGGACCTTTTTCTCCGCCTTTGAGCAGTTGTGGTCGGCACAGTATCGCCAGCGCACGATGATGATCTGGAGCGTGTGGTTTTTTGCCTTGCTCGGCTTCTACGGGCTGACGTCGTGGCTGAGTGCGTTATTGCAGCAATCGGGTTTTGCCGTGACGCAGTCGGTGTACTACACGGTGATCATTTCCCTGGGCGGGATTCCCGGGTTCCTGATGGCGGCCTGGCTGGTGGAACGCTGGGGGCGCAAACCGGTGTGTGTCGTGACGTTGCTGGGCGGCGGGGTAATGGCGTTCTTGTATGGGCAGAGCGCGGTATTCGGCGGCAACGTAGGGCTGCTGATTACGTCAGGGTTGTTGATGCAGTTCTTTCTGTTTGGCATGTGGGCGGTGCTGTACACCTACACGCCTGAGTTGTATCCCACTTCGGCGCGGGCGACGGGCTCGGGGTTTGCGTCGGCAATTGGCCGGGTCGGGTCATTGCTGGGGCCGTTGGTGACCGGGCTGGTGTTCCCGATAACCGGGCAGGGCGGGGTGTTTGCCTTGGGGGCGCTGTGCTTTGCGGTGGCGGCGCTGGTGGTGTGGGTGTTCGGGAAGGAGACGAAGGGCAAGACGCTGGAAGAGCTAACTGAAATCTAAAGGCTGGTGAGGCCAGTGTGGGAGCGGGCTTGCTCGCGAATGCGGTGTGTCAGTCAATGTATCTGGTGACTGACACACCGCATTCGCGAGCAAGCCCGCTCCCACATTTAGCCTGTATTCATTCAATCAGTGTTGCTTATGGCTTTACCAGTCGCGCATCCAGGCTGTTCTGCGCCAGGCGTTTGGCCTGGTCCTGGGTCATGCCCAGCGAGGTGTACAGCGCGTGGAAGTTCTCGGTGACATAACCGCCGAAGTACGCCGGGTCATCCGAGTTCACTGTCACTTTCACACCACGCTCGAGCATGTCGAGAATGTTGTGTTGAGCCATGTCATCGAACACACACAGCTTGGTGTTGGACAACGGGCACACGGTCAGCGGGATCTGCTCGTCGATGATCCGTTGCATTAAACGCTCGTCTTCGATGGCGCGCACGCCATGGTCGATCCGCTGGATTTTCAGCAGGTCGAGGGCTTCCCAGATGTACTCGGGCGGGCCCTCTTCGCCGGCGTGGGCCACGGTGAGGAAGCCTTCATGCCGGGCACGGTCGAACACGCGCTGGAACTTGCTCGGCGGGTGACCCATTTCTGAACTGTCCAGGCCGACGGCCACAAACGCGTCACGGAACGGCAGCGCTTGATCGAGGGTTTTTTCGGCTTCGGCTTCGCTCAAGTGGCGCAGGAAACTGAGGATCAGGCCGCTGGTGATGCCCAGTTGCTGTTCGCCATCTTTGAGTGCAGCCGCGATCCCGTTCAGCACCACTTCAAACGGCACGCCACGGTCGGTGTGGGTCTGCGGATCGAAGAACGGCTCGGTGTGGATCACATTCTGTTCTTTGCAGCGCAGCAGGTAGGCCCAGGTCAGGTCGTAGAAATCCTGGGAGGTGCGCAGCACATCGGCGCCCTTGTAATACAGGTCGAGAAATTCTTGCAGGTTGTTGAAGGCGTAGGCCTTGCGCAGGGTATCGACGTCGTTCCACGGCAGCGCAATTTTGTTGCGCTCGGCCAGGGCGAACAGCAACTCAGGCTCCAGCGAGCCTTCCAGGTGCAGGTGCAATTCAGCCTTGGGGAGGGCGTTGAGCCAATCGTACATGTCTAAATTCTCATCAGGTGCAATGGCGGCATTCTACAGGCCATGGCTGAAATAATCGGCAAAACCTGACCAGCAGGAGAGTATTGGTTTTTTTTCACTTATAAGCCTTGTGAACTAAGGTGTAACGAAACGTTAGCAGCGTGGCGCAGTCTGTACCCCATCAATGACTGATTAGCCGTATGAAAAGGCCCGGAATGCTCACATCCCTCAAGCAAGAAAAATACATGCTGCTGGCGCTGATTGCCGCCATCGCAGCCTACCCGCTGGAGCACTGGATGCTCCACAACGGGCAAATGGTGGCGCTGCTGGCCGGCGTAGCACTGATCGGCTTTATCGTCATGGCGTCGATGCGCGTGGCGCACCATGCCGAACAACTCGCGGAAAAAGTCGGTGACCCCTACGGCACGATGATCCTGACGCTCGCCGCCGTGCTGGTGGAGGTGGTGATCCTGGCGATCATGATGAGCAACGAGCCGTCGCCGACGCTGGTGCGCGACACCATTTACTCGGCGGTGATGCTCGATATCAACGGCATCCTCGGCCTGGCCGCATTGATGGGCGGCATCAAGCATGGCGAGCAGTCCTACAACGATGATTCGGCGCGCACTTACAGTGTGATGATCCTCACCGCGATGGGCGTGTCGATGGTGGTGCCGGAATTTATCCCAGAAGCGGACTGGAAAATTTACTCGGCCTTCACCATCGGCGCGATGGTGGTGCTCTACACCTTGTTTCTGCGCATGCAGGTCGGGCCGCACAGTTATTTCTTCAGCTACAGCTACCCGGAAAAACGCCGCAAAAAACAGCCTGAAGAACAGCAGGAGCCATCGATAAGTCTGGCGTTCTCCATCGGTACGCTGGTGTTCGGGGTGATTGTGATCGGCGCGCTGGCCGAGGTGATGTCCAAGACCCTCGACCTGGGCCTGGAAGGCACCGGTGCACCGCCGGTCATCACCGCAATTGTGGTCGCGGCGATTTCGGCGGCACCGGAAATTTTGACGGCATTGCGCGCGGCCTTGGCCAACCGTATGCAATCGGTCGTGAACATCGCATTGGGCGCTTCATTGTCGACTGTCATTCTGACGGTGCCGGTGATGGAGGCCATGGCGCTCTACACTGGCCAGCCGTTCCAGATGGCAATGACGCCGGTGCAAACCGTGATGGTGTTGATCACGCTGGTCGTCAGCGCGATCAACCTCAACGATGGCGAAACCAACGCCATCGAAGGGATGACCCATTTCGTGTTGTTTGCGACCTTTATCATGCTGTCGCTGCTTGGGTTGTAACCGACTAAGTAGAGTCGACGAACCCCATGTTGATTAGGTTCCGGCGATCAACTGCCGCGCCGCCTGGGTGTGGTCGGCGATCAAGCCTTTGAGGTCCAGGCCTTCGACCTGGCCGTCGATGACTCGCCATTTGCCGCCGATCATCACCCTGTCCGCACGGTCGGCGCCGCATAACAGCAGCGCCGAAATCGGATCGTGGCTGCCGGAGAAGCGCAGTTCGTCGAGTTTGAATAGCGCCAGGTCAGCCTGTTTGCCTACCGCCAACTCACCAATGTCCGTACGCCCCAGCAGTTGCGCCGAGCCCTTGGTCGCCCAGCCCAGCACGCCTTCAGGCGTGATCTTTTCCGCGCCGTAACGCAGGCGCTGGATGTACAGGGCCTGGCGGGCTTCGAGGATCATGTTGGATGCATCGTTGGAGGCGGAACCGTCCACGCCAAGGCCAATGGGCGCACCGGCGGCAAGCAGGTCCAGGGTCGGGCAGATACCGGAAGCCAGGCGCATATTTGAGCTCGGGCAATGGCCGATGCCCGTGCCCGCAGCCCCCAGGCGCGCGATTTCATCCGGGTTGAAGTGAATCCCATGGGCCAGCCAGGTGCGTGGGCCGAGCCAGCCGACGCTGTCGAGATAATCCACGGTGCGCAGGCCGAAACGCTGCAGGCAGAAGTCTTCCTCATCGAGGGTTTCTGCCAAATGCGTGTGCAGGCGCACGTCGAGGTTGTTGGCCAGTTCGGCGCTGGCTTCCATGATTTCCGGCGTGACGGAAAACGGCGAGCAGGGCGCCAGGGCGATCTGAATCTGCGCGCCGTCGCCACGCTGGTGGTATTCGCGGATCAGGCGTTGGCTGTCTTCGAGAATGACTTGGCCTTGTTGCACGGTTTGTTGCGGCGGCAGGCCGCCATCGGCCTCGCCCAGGCTCATGGAGCCTCGCGTAAGCATGGCGCGCATGCCCAGCTCGCGCACGCTATCGACCTGTACGTCGATGGCATTTTCCAGGCCGTCGGGGAACAGGTAGTGGTGATCGGCTGCCGTGGTACAGCCCGAGAGCAGCAGTTCCGCGAGCGCGACTTTGGAGGCCAGGGCGAGTTTTTCAGGGGTCAAACGCGCCCAAACCGGATACAGGGTTTTCAGCCACGGGAACAACGGCTGATTAACGACCGGCGCCCAGGCGCGTGTCAGGGTTTGATAGAAGTGATGGTGGGTGTTGATCAAACCGGGAAGAATCACGTGCTCGCGGGCGTCGAACACGTGTCCACAAGGTACTGCGGGCTCTTGGCTCCAGCCCAGCACTTCGGTGATCACACCGTCTTGCAGCACCAGGCCACCACGGGCGTCGAGGCCATTGGCAGTGAAAATCGCGAGGGGGTTTTTTAACCAGATACGGGTCGCAGGCATTGGCCGGCTCCTCTGAATGATGGGTTCAGGTTTGCCAGCTCAGTGTTGCCCTGTCTGCTGATCCAGGGTCGCCGGTGAAGGCGAGGTGGCTAGATTACGTGTAGTTCGCGATCTGGTCTAGGTGTAGGAAAGCGCACCCGATCAGTGTGGGAAGAGGCAAGTCGAATCGTCGCATTGCTCGTCCTACCTGTTGATCCGGGGTCCTTACCAGGCAATGGTGTCGCCTTTGTAGTCAACAAAGTGATGGCCGCCCTTGCCTGTGTAGGCATTCACCTGATCCACCAGGCCCCGCACGCTGGTGTCGACATCGATCTGTGCGTTTTCGCCGCCCATGTCGGTCTTCACCCAGCCCGGGTGCAGCGACAGCACGGTGAGTGTGTGGTCGCCCAGCTGGGTGATAAAGCTATTGGTCATGGAGTTGAGTGCGGCCTTGCTGGCCTTGTACAGCGCCAGGTCCGAACCATCGGGAATGGTCACGCTGCCGAGCACTGAGCTCATGAAGGCCAGTACACCGCTGTCTTTGCGGATCTGCCCGACAAACCGCTGGGCCAGGTTGATCGGCGCCACGGCGTTAGTGAAAAACAGCTGGCCGACTTCCGCGAGGGTGGCGTGGCCAGGTTCCTGGTTGGCCGGGCCTTTGACGCCCGCGTTGACGAACAGCAGGTCGAAGGTGCGGTCCTTGAGGCGCTGGCTCAGGGCGATTACGGCTTGCTGATCGTCCATGTCCAGTTTCTCGATCTGTGCCGGGCCAACGGCTTTCAGGGCATCGGCCTTGTTCGGATCGCGCACGGTGGCGGTCACGTCCCAGCCGTCCTCGATCAATTGCTTGACCAGGCCAAGGCCCAGCCCGCGCGAGGCGCCGATGATCAGTGCAGTTTTTGGCGTAGACATGCAGGGCTTCCTTTGAAGTCGCGGTTCAGGAAATTGAGCGAACTACATTAGCGCAGACTTGGCTAAATGGCGCGAAGTCTCATTGGACAAAAAGTGAACAGCGCCCGCAACGCCTTGTGACAGAAGGGTTACAGGCGGATGTGCTCAGGTTATCCACAGGCGGGTGCACAGTAGATGTGGGCAGTTTCAGCGTTCCAGCAGGATACGCCCACGGCTCAGGTCGGCGAGTTGAGTCTGCAGCGTAGCGATGTGTGCTTCGCCCAGTGCAAGCTGTAACTCGACGCCGTTGGCGGTGAAGGTTTCTTCCGTCACCAGCCCGCCCAGTTCGGCAACGCGCAGTTTCACCAGGTTCAATTCGGAAAAACCGCAGGCGCAACTCAGCGGTACGCGGCTGATCAACTCGATGCGGTCGGCAGTCTGCAGGCATTTGTTTGCGCCGCCGCCGTAGGCGCGGGCCAGGCCGCCGGTGCCCAGTTGGATGCCGCCGTACCAGCGGATCACCAGCACCGCGACTTGATCAAACCCCTGGGCTTCGATGGCCGCCAGAATCGGTCGACCGGCAGTACCGCCGGGCTCGCCATCGTCATTGCTGCGGTACTGGTCGGCCAGTTTCCAGGCCCAGCAGTTGTGCGTGGCGTTCAGGTCACTGTGCAGCTCAAAAAACGCCTGGGCGTCTTGCGGGCTGGTGATGGGCGCCGCCAGGGTGATAAAGCGGCTTTTGCGTATTTCTTCACGAAATTCGCAAAGGCCTGTGAGCGTGAAAGGCATAAATCGCTTCGTTTATAGGGCCGGCTTGATGCCACAGCCTTTGAGAATGATGTGGATCAGGTTGGTGCCCGCGTCTTCCATGTCTTGCTTGGTCAGCTTGGTACGCCCGGTGACGCGGCAGATCTGGGTGGCGAAGTCGGCGTAGTGCTGGGTGCTGCCCCACAACAGGAAGATCAGGTGCACGGGGTCGATGGGGTCCATCTTGCCGGCGTCGATCCAGGCCTGGAACACTGCCGCCCGGCCACTGAACCAGGCGCGGTAGTCCTGGCTGAAATATTCGGTGAGGCATTCGCCGCCACTGATGATTTCCATGGCGAAAATTCGCGAGGCTTGCGGGTGGCGCCGGGAAAATTCCATTTTGGTGCGGATGTAGCGGGTGAGCGCCACGGCCGGGTCGTCCTCGGCGGTGAGCGCGTTGAACGTGCTGTCCCACAATTCAAGGATATTGCTCAGCACCGCGATGTACAGGCCGAGTTTGTTGGTGAAGTAATAGTGCAAATTAGCCTTGGGCAGCCCGGCACTCGAGGCAATGGTGTTCATGCTGGTGCCTTTGTAGCCATGGCGCGCGAACTCGTCTTCAGCAGCCTGGAGAATTGCTTGTTCATTCTTTTGCCGAATGCGGCTGGCGGGTTTACCGGCGTGGTTGCTGTGGGCAGGAACTTCGAGGCTCATGGAGGTTTCCGTGCTGATCGATAGAGACGACGTGTGCACAGATAACCCACCCTCAAGCCTCAGACAAGTCCCGATGCAATAAAACCGTCAAAGCGGTTCCAGCGTGTCGCTTTCCGGGGCGTGGTTTGCGGCAATGCGCGCCGCTTTGGCTTCGGGCAATAATAGGCACAACACGATGGCGGTCAGGCCCCCGCTGGTGATGGCTGAGTCGAACAGGTTTTGCACCAAAGGCGGCATCAAATGCAGCAGGTTCGGTTGTGCGGCAATGCCCAGGCCGACGCCAAATGAGGTGGCAATGATCAGCATGCTGCGCCGGTCCAGCGGTGCCTGGGCGAGGATGCGCACACCGGCGGCGGCCACGCTGCCGAACATCACCAGGGTCGCGCCGCCCAATACCGGCTTGGGAATTTGCTGCAGCACGGCGCCAATCAGCGGAAACAGCCCGAGGCAACACAGCACCACGCCGATGTATAAACCGACGTAACGGCTGGCCACGCCGGTGAGTTGAATCACGCCGTTGTTCTGCGCGAAGGTCGTATTCGGAAAGGCGCTGAAAGTGGCCGCGATCATGCAACTGACGCCATCGCCGAGTACGCCGCCTTTGAGCCGGCTTATATAAGACGGGCCGCTGATAGGCTGGCGAGCGATCATACAATTGGCGGTGAGGTCGCCGACGGTTTCGATGCTGCTGATCAGATAAATCAGCGCGATGGGCAGGAAGGCGCTCCAGTCGAAATTGAAACCGAAGCGAAACGGTATCGGCAGGCTGACCAGCGGCAGGTCGGGCAAGGCTTGCGGCACCAGTTTGCCACTGAACCACGCCGCGAGGCTGCCGAGGGCCAGGCCGATGATGATCGCCGAGAGGCGCACCCACGGGGTGTTCGAGCGGTTCAGCAGGATGATGGTCAGCACCACGAACAGACCCAGCGCCAGGTTGGTGGGCGCGCCGAAGTCGGGAGCGTTGAACCCCCCGCCAAGGTCGGTGATGCCCACTTTGATCAGGCTGATACCGATCAAGGTGATGACGATGCCGGTCACCAATGGCGTGATGACTCGACGCAGTTGCCCGATAAACCGGCTCAGCACGATTTGTACGGCCGCGCCGAAGAAGCACACGCCGAAGATCATCGCCATGATGTCCTCCGGGCTACCGCCACGTTGCTTGACCAGGAACCCCGCCGACAACACCGCGCCGAGAAACGCAAAGCTGGTGCCTTGCAGGCAGATCATCCCGGCACCTATGCCAAAAGGTCTACGCGCCTGGATGAACGTTCCTACGCCGGAAACCATCAACGCCATGCTGATCAAGTAGGGCAGGTGAGCGGTGAGGCCAAGGGTGGAGCCGATGATCAGCGGTGGAGTGATGATGCCAACGAAGGCAGCCAGCACATGTTGCAAGGCTGCCAGTAGGGCGGGGATCGGTTTGGGGCGATCGTTGAGGCCGTAGATCAGGTCGCTGGGGCTGGAGGATTCTGGTGGCATGGCGGGCAAACTCGAGACGGACGGTTCTAGGTCCTGGCTCCCTTGCAAAAAGCTGTCCAGTTGCTCAGCTTTTAGCAAAAGGCCCGGCTTAGCACGTTGCCGCCAAACTCTCGAGAAAGCTTTCCAGCACCAAATGAGGGCGACGCCCCTTGCGCGTGACCGATGCGAGGCTTAAATCGTAAAAGCGTGTAGCCGGTTTCAGCGCACGCAGTCGGCCTTGTTGCACCCAAAGACTGGCGTAGTGGTCGGGCAAGTAGCCGATATAGCGACCGGTGAGGATCAGGAAAGCCATGCCTTCGCGGTCCGAGGCGCTGGCGGTGCAGTTGAGTGCCTGGTAATGGGCCTGGATCTCGGCAGGCAGACGGAAGGTTGGGGCGATGGCGTCCTGGCTGTCGATACGGGTGTCGTCCAGTTGCTTGTCGTCGGCATAAAACAATGGGTGGCCGACCGCGCAGTAGAGCAGCGAACGCTCGCTGTACAGCGGTTGGTATTCGAGGCCTGACAAGGCGCTGGCCTGAGGCACCACACCGACATGCAGGCGACCGTCGAGTACACCTTGCTCGACTTCGTTGGGGGCGATCATGCGGATCTGGATTTGCACGTCGGGGCCGCGTTCCTTCAATTGCGCCAGGGCATGTGTGATGCGCATATGGGGCAGGGTGACGAGGTTGTCGGTGAGGCCGATGATCAACTCGCCGCGCAAGTGCTGGTGCAGACCGTTCACCTCAGTGCGAAAACTTTCCAGGGCGCTTAATAGCTGCAGGGCCGATTGATACACCTCGCGGCCTTCTTCGGTCAGGGAGAACCCGGCGCGCCCGCGTTGGCACAGCCTTAATCCGAGGCGTTGCTCCAGGTCGCTCATTTGCTGGCTGATGGCCGAGCGGCCGATACCCAGTACGGTTTCCGCCGCCGAGAAACCACCGCACTCCACCACGCTGCGGAAGATGCGCAACAGGCGTATATCGAAGTCGCTGACTTGGGCCAGAGGGTCGGATCGACGGCTGCTCATAGTTTAGTGAAGGCCTGACTGAAGGTTAGAAGAGTTGGATTTCACCGACTTTATCCCCGTGGCAATTTAGCTGCAAGAACGCTTTCAATCCCGACGCTGCCTTTTGCCTTGCGAGGTTTTGCTGATGAACATGCCCGAAAACGCCCCTTCGTCCCTGGCCAGCCAACTGAAGTTGGATGCTCACTGGATGCCCTACACCGCTAACCGTAACTTCCAGCGTGACCCGCGCCTGATCGTGGCCGCCGAAGGCAGCTGGTTGACCGATGACAAGGGGCGCAAGGTGTACGACTCATTGTCGGGCCTGTGGACGTGCGGCGCCGGGCATACCCGCAAGGAAATCCAGGCAGCTGTATCCAAACAATTGGGCACGCTGGACTACTCCCCAGGCTTCCAATACGGTCATCCGTTGTCATTCCAACTGGCGGAAAAGATTACCGATCTGACCCCAGGCAACCTGAACCACGTGTTCTTCACCGATTCCGGTTCCGAGTGCGCCGATACCGCAGTGAAGATGGTACGTGCTTACTGGCGCCTGAAGGGCCAGGCGACCAAGACCAAAATGATCGGCCGCGCCCGTGGTTATCACGGTGTGAACATTGCCGGTACCAGCCTGGGCGGCGTCAACGGTAACCGTAAGCTGTTTGGTCAAGGCTTGATGGATGTTGACCACCTGCCTCACACCTTGCTGGCGAGCAATGCCTTCTCCCGTGGCATGCCGGAGCAGGGCGGTATCGCCTTGGCCGATGAGCTGCTCAAACTGATCGAGTTGCACGACGCGTCGAATATCGCGGCGGTGTTTGTCGAGCCGATGGCCGGCTCCGCGGGCGTGCTGGTGCCGCCGCAAGGCTATCTCAAACGTCTGCGTGAGATCTGCGACCAGCACAACATCCTGCTGGTGTTCGATGAAGTCATCACCGGTTTCGGCCGTACCGGCTCGATGTTCGGTGCCGACAGCTTTGGCGTGACCCCGGACCTGATGTGCATCGCCAAGCAAGTCACCAACGGCGCGATCCCGATGGGCGCGGTGATTGCCAGCAGCGAGATCTACCAGACCTTCATGAACCAGGCGACGCCGGAATACGCGGTGGAATTCCCCCACGGTTATACCTACTCGGCGCACCCGGTGGCTTGCGCCGCTGGCCTGGCGGCATTGGACCTGTTGCAGAAAGAAAACCTGGTGCAGAGCGTCGCCGAGGTTGCCCCGCACTTTGAGAATGCGCTGCACGGTTTGAAGGGCAGCAAGAACGTGATCGATATTCGCAACTACGGCCTGGCCGGCGCGATCCAGATTGCCCCGCGTGACGGTGATGCCATCGTGCGTCCATTTGAGGCGGGTATGGCCTTGTGGAAAGCCGGTTTCTACGTGCGCTTTGGCGGTGACACCCTGCAGTTCGGGCCAACCTTCAACAGCAAGCCGCAGGACCTGGATCGCCTGTTCGATGCGGTCGGCGAAGTGCTGAACAAGATCGACTGATTTCTCCTTCTATATAGAACAACTTTTCAGGAGCCCTGCATGAGCCTTATCCAGCATTTGATCAACGGCCAGTTGGTCAGTGAGTCCGGTCGCACTGCCGATGTGTATAACCCGTCCACCGGCCAGGTGATTCACCAAGTGCCGTTGGCCAGCCGCGAAACCATTCAACGTGCAATCGACTCGGCCAAGGCGGCCTTCCCGGCCTGGCGCAATACCCCACCGGCCAAGCGCGCTCAGGTGATGTTTCGTTTCAAGCAATTGCTGGAGCAGAACGAAGCACGTATCTCGCAGTTGATCAGCGAAGAGCATGGCAAGACCTTGGAAGACGCTGCGGGCGAATTGAAACGCGGGATCGAGAACGTGGAGTACGCCTGTTCGGCGCCGGAGATTCTCAAGGGCGAATACAGCCGTAACGTGGGGCCGAACATCGATGCGTGGTCGGATTTCCAGCCGTTGGGCGTAGTGGCTGGTATTACCCCGTTCAACTTCCCGGCGATGGTGCCCTTGTGGATGTACCCGCTGGCGATCGTGTGCGGCAACTGTTTCATCCTGAAACCATCGGAGCGTGATCCAAGTTCGACGCTGCTGATTGCACAACTGCTGCAGGAAGCGGGTCTGCCCAAAGGCGTGCTGAGCGTGGTGCACGGTGACAAGGGCGCGGTGGATGCGCTGATCGAAGCGCCGGAAGTCAAGGCGCTGAGCTTTGTAGGGTCGACGCCGATCGCCGAATACATCTACTCCGAAGCGACCAAACGCGGCAAACGCGTGCAGGCACTGGGTGGGGCGAAGAACCACGCAGTGCTGATGCCGGATGCGGATCTGGATAACGCCGTGAGCGCCCTGATGGGCGCGGCGTATGGTTCCTGCGGTGAGCGCTGTATGGCGATCTCGGTTGCCGTTTGCGTAGGTGACCAGGTGGCGGATGCGTTGATTGCCAAGCTGGTGCCGCAGGTCAAGGCCCTGAAGATCGGTGCGGGCACTTCGTGTGGCCTGGATATGGGACCGTTGGTGACTGGCCAGGCACGGGACAAAGTCAGTGGCTATATAGAAGACGGTGTGGCGGCGGGTGCCGAGCTGGTGGTGGACGGTCGTGGCCTGAGTGTTGCCGGGCATGAAGAGGGCTTCTTCCTGGGCGGCAGTCTGTTTGACCGTGTGACCCCCGAGATGCGCATCTATAAAGAAGAAATCTTTGGGCCGGTATTGTGTGTGGTTCGAGTTGATAGCCTGGAAGCGGCGATGCAACTGATCAACGATCACGAGTATGGCAACGGCACCTGCATCTTCACCCGTGACGGCGAGGCGGCACGCCTGTTCTGTGACGAGATTGAAGTGGGCATGGTCGGTGTTAACGTGCCACTGCCGGTGCCCGTGGCGTATCACAGCTTTGGTGGCTGGAAGCGGTCGTTGTTTGGCGACTTGCATGCCTATGGGCCGGATGGGGTGCGTTTCTATACCCGTCGCAAGGCGATTACCCAGCGTTGGCCGCAACGGGCCAGCCATGAAGCATCGCAATTTGCGTTTCCTAGTTTGTAAGGTGTTGTAGTTAAAAGCCGGCCCCTTGGGGCCGGCTTTTGCGTTGTGGGCCTTGTTGATCGATATGACAGAAATATGAAAAAGGTGTTGACGGCAGATTCTGGACGTCTATAATTCGCCCCACTTCCGGCGCAGTCGAAACGGAAAACTCCTTGGTAAACAAGAAGTTATGCAGAATTCGACAGCGAGTTGCTTCAGGTCATCGAAGCCCAGAAGGAGTTGGTAGAGCAGTGTTGTTTGGCTCTATTAACGTTTCGATCCTCTCGGTCGAAAGCGGAGGAAAAGAGGTGTTGACAGCAGCGTGTAACGCTGTAGAATTCGCCTCCCGCTAACGAGAGATCGGAAGCGCAAGTGGTTGAAGTTGTTGAGGAATTCCTCGAAAACTTCTGAAAATAATCACTTGACAGCAAATGAGGCTGCTGTAGAATGCGCGCCTCGGTTGAGACGAAAGATCTTAACCAACCGCTCTTTAACAACTGAATCAAGCAATTCGTGTGGGTGCTTGTGGAGTCAGACTGATAGTCAACAAGATTATCAGCATCACAAGTTACTCCGCGAGAAATCAAAGATGTAACCAACGATTGCTGAGCCAAGTTTAGGGTTTCTTAAAAACCCAAAGATGTTTGAACTGAAGAGTTTGATCATGGCTCAGATTGAACGCTGGCGGCAGGCCTAACACATGCAAGTCGAGCGGTAGAGAGAAGCTTGCTTCTCTTGAGAGCGGCGGACGGGTGAGTAAAGCCTAGGAATCTGCCTGGTAGTGGGGGATAACGTTCGGAAACGGACGCTAATACCGCATACGTCCTACGGGAGAAAGCAGGGGACCTTCGGGCCTTGCGCTATCAGATGAGCCTAGGTCGGATTAGCTAGTTGGTGAGGTAATGGCTCACCAAGGCGACGATCCGTAACTGGTCTGAGAGGATGATCAGTCACACTGGAACTGAGACACGGTCCAGACTCCTACGGGAGGCAGCAGTGGGGAATATTGGACAATGGGCGAAAGCCTGATCCAGCCATGCCGCGTGTGTGAAGAAGGTCTTCGGATTGTAAAGCACTTTAAGTTGGGAGGAAGGGCATTAACCTAATACGTTAGTGTTTTGACGTTACCGACAGAATAAGCACCGGCTAACTCTGTGCCAGCAGCCGCGGTAATACAGAGGGTGCAAGCGTTAATCGGAATTACTGGGCGTAAAGCGCGCGTAGGTGGTTTGTTAAGTTGGATGTGAAATCCCCGGGCTCAACCTGGGAACTGCATTCAAAACTGACTGACTAGAGTATGGTAGAGGGTGGTGGAATTTCCTGTGTAGCGGTGAAATGCGTAGATATAGGAAGGAACACCAGTGGCGAAGGCGACCACCTGGACTAATACTGACACTGAGGTGCGAAAGCGTGGGGAGCAAACAGGATTAGATACCCTGGTAGTCCACGCCGTAAACGATGTCAACTAGCCGTTGGGAGCCTTGAGCTCTTAGTGGCGCAGCTAACGCATTAAGTTGACCGCCTGGGGAGTACGGCCGCAAGGTTAAAACTCAAATGAATTGACGGGGGCCCGCACAAGCGGTGGAGCATGTGGTTTAATTCGAAGCAACGCGAAGAACCTTACCAGGCCTTGACATCCAATGAACTTTCTAGAGATAGATTGGTGCCTTCGGGAACATTGAGACAGGTGCTGCATGGCTGTCGTCAGCTCGTGTCGTGAGATGTTGGGTTAAGTCCCGTAACGAGCGCAACCCTTGTCCTTAGTTACCAGCACGTAATGGTGGGCACTCTAAGGAGACTGCCGGTGACAAACCGGAGGAAGGTGGGGATGACGTCAAGTCATCATGGCCCTTACGGCCTGGGCTACACACGTGCTACAATGGTCGGTACAGAGGGTTGCCAAGCCGCGAGGTGGAGCTAATCCCACAAAACCGATCGTAGTCCGGATCGCAGTCTGCAACTCGACTGCGTGAAGTCGGAATCGCTAGTAATCGCGAATCAGAATGTCGCGGTGAATACGTTCCCGGGCCTTGTACACACCGCCCGTCACACCATGGGAGTGGGTTGCACCAGAAGTAGCTAGTCTAACCTTCGGGAGGACGGTTACCACGGTGTGATTCATGACTGGGGTGAAGTCGTAACAAGGTAGCCGTAGGGGAACCTGCGGCTGGATCACCTCCTTAATCGACGACATCAGCTGCTCCATAAGTTCCCACACGAATTGCTTGATTCATTGAAGAAGACGATAAGAAGCAGCCCGAAATTGGGTCTGTAGCTCAGTTGGTTAGAGCGCACCCCTGATAAGGGTGAGGTCGGCAGTTCGAATCTGCCCAGACCCACCAATTTTGTGTGGGAAACGCCTGTAGAAATACGGGGCCATAGCTCAGCTGGGAGAGCGCCTGCCTTGCACGCAGGAGGTCAACGGTTCGATCCCGTTTGGCTCCACCACTACTGCTTCTGAAGTTTCGAAAGCTTAGAAATGAGCATTCCATTGTGATGATGGTGAATGTTGATTTCTAGTCTTTGATTAGATCGTTCTTTAAAAATTTGGGTATGTGATAGAAAGATAGACTGAACGTTACTTTCACTGGTAACGGATCAGGCTAAGGTAAAATTTGTGAGTTACTCGTAATTGAGTATTATCGAATTTTCGGCGAATGTTGTCTTCACAGTATAACCAGATTGCTTGGGGTTATATGGTCAAGTGAAGAAGCGCATACGGTGGATGCCTTGGCAGTCAGAGGCGATGAAAGACGTGGTAGCCTGCGAAAAGCTTCGGGGAGTCGGCAAACAGACTTTGATCCGGAGATGTCTGAATGGGGGAACCCAGCCATCATAAGATGGTTATCTTACGCTGAATACATAGGCGTAAGAGGCGAACCAGGGGAACTGAAACATCTAAGTACCCTGAGGAAAAGAAATCAACCGAGATTCCCTTAGTAGTGGCGAGCGAACGGGGACTAGCCCTTAAGTGGCTTTGAGATTAGCGGAACGCTCTGGAAAGTGCGGCCATAGTGGGTGATAGCCCTGTACGCGAAAATCTCTTAGTCATGAAATCGAGTAGGACGGAGCACGAGAAACTTTGTCTGAATATGGGGGGACCATCCTCCAAGGCTAAATACTACTGACTGACCGATAGTGAACTAGTACCGTGAGGGAAAGGCGAAAAGAACCCCGGAGAGGGGAGTGAAATAGATCCTGAAACCGTATGCGTACAAGCAGTGGGAGCAGACTTTGTTCTGTGACTGCGTACCTTTTGTATAATGGGTCAGCGACTTATTTTCAGTGGCGAGCTTAACCGAATAGGGGAGGCGTAGCGAAAGCGAGTCTTAATAGGGCGTCTAGTCGCTGGGAATAGACCCGAAACCGGGCGATCTATCCATGGGCAGGTTGAAGGTTGGGTAACACTAACTGGAGGACCGAACCGACTACCGTTGAAAAGTTAGCGGATGACCTGTGGATCGGAGTGAAAGGCTAATCAAGCTCGGAGATAGCTGGTTCTCCTCGAAAGCTATTTAGGTAGCGCCTCATGTATCACTGTAGGGGGTAGAGCACTGTTTCGGCTAGGGGGTCATCCCGACTTACCAAACCGATGCAAACTCCGAATACCTACAAGTGCCGAGCATGGGAGACACACGGCGGGTGCTAACGTCCGTCGTGAAAAGGGAAACAACCCAGACCGTCAGCTAAGGTCCCAAAGTTATGGTTAAGTGGGAAACGATGTGGGAAGGCTTAGACAGCTAGGAGGTTGGCTTAGAAGCAGCCACCCTTTAAAGAAAGCGTAATAGCTCACTAGTCGAGTCGGCCTGCGCGGAAGATGTAACGGGGCTCAAACCATACACCGAAGCTACGGGTATCACGTAAGTGATGCGGTAGAGGAGCGTTCTGTAAGCCTGTGAAGGTGAGTTGAGAAGCTTGCTGGAGGTATCAGAAGTGCGAATGCTGACATGAGTAACGACAATGGGTGTGAAAAACACCCACGCCGAAAGACCAAGGTTTCCTGCGCAACGTTAATCGACGCAGGGTTAGTCGGTCCCTAAGGCGAGGCTGAAAAGCGTAGTCGATGGAAAACAGGTTAATATTCCTGTACTTCTGGTTATTGCGATGGAGGGACGGAGAAGGCTAGGCCAGCTTGGCGTTGGTTGTCCAAGTTTAAGGTGGTAGGCTGGAATCTTAGGTAAATCCGGGATTCTAAGGCCGAGAGCTGATGACGAGTTAACTTTTAGTTAACGAAGTGGTTGATGCCATGCTTCCAAGAAAAGCTTCTAAGCTTCAGGTAACCAGGAACCGTACCCCAAACCGACACAGGTGGTTGGGTAGAGAATACCAAGGCGCTTGAGAGAACTCGGGTGAAGGAACTAGGCAAAATGGCACCGTAACTTCGGGAGAAGGTGCGCCGGTGAGGGTGAAGGACTTGCTCCGTAAGCTCATGCCGGTCGAAGATACCAGGCCGCTGCGACTGTTTATTAAAAACACAGCACTCTGCAAACACGAAAGTGGACGTATAGGGTGTGACGCCTGCCCGGTGCCGGAAGGTTAATTGATGGGGTTAGCTAACGCGAAGCTCTTGATCGAAGCCCCGGTAAACGGCGGCCGTAACTATAACGGTCCTAAGGTAGCGAAATTCCTTGTCGGGTAAGTTCCGACCTGCACGAATGGCGTAACGATGGCGGCGCTGTCTCCACCCGAGACTCAGTGAAATTGAAATCGCTGTGAAGATGCAGTGTATCCGCGGCTAGACGGAAAGACCCCGTGAACCTTTACTATAGCTTTGCACTGGACTTTGAATTTGCTTGTGTAGGATAGGTGGGAGGCTTTGAAGCGTGGACGCCAGTTCGCGTGGAGCCAACCTTGAAATACCACCCTGGCAACTTTGAGGTTCTAACTCAGGTCCGTTATCCGGATCGAGGACAGTGTATGGTGGGTAGTTTGACTGGGGCGGTCTCCTCCTAAAGAGTAACGGAGGAGTACGAAGGTGCGCTCAGACCGGTCGGAAATCGGTCGTAGAGTATAAAGGCAAAAGCGCGCTTGACTGCGAGACAGACACGTCGAGCAGGTACGAAAGTAGGTCTTAGTGATCCGGTGGTTCTGTATGGAAGGGCCATCGCTCAACGGATAAAAGGTACTCCGGGGATAACAGGCTGATACCGCCCAAGAGTTCATATCGACGGCGGTGTTTGGCACCTCGATGTCGGCTCATCACATCCTGGGGCTGAAGCCGGTCCCAAGGGTATGGCTGTTCGCCATTTAAAGTGGTACGCGAGCTGGGTTTAGAACGTCGTGAGACAGTTCGGTCCCTATCTGCCGTGGACGTTTGAGATTTGAGAGGGGCTGCTCCTAGTACGAGAGGACCGGAGTGGACGAACCTCTGGTGTTCCGGTTGTCACGCCAGTGGCATTGCCGGGTAGCTATGTTCGGAATAGATAACCGCTGAAAGCATCTAAGCGGGAAACTAGCCTCAAGATGAGATCTCACTGGGACCTTGAGTCCCCTGAAGGGCCGTCGAAGACTACGACGTTGATAGGTTGGGTGTGTAAGCGCTGTGAGGCGTTGAGCTAACCAATACTAATTGCCCGTGAGGCTTGACCATATAACACCCAAGCAATTTGACTACTCCTGACTTGGAAACAAGCAGAAGCATCAGATTGCGGTGTGTGAAGACGATAGAACCGAAAGTTCGAATTTCACAAAACACCGAAAGCTATCACATACCCAATTTGCTGAAGCGAGGCCAACTGGCCACGACTCAGTACCCGAATTTCTTGACGACCATAGAGCATTGGAACCACCTGATCCCATCCCGAACTCAGTAGTGAAACGATGCATCGCCGATGGTAGTGTGGGGTTTCCCCATGTGAGAGTAGGTCATCGTCAAGATTAAATTCCAAAACCCCTGTTTGCTAACGCAGACAGGGGTTTTGTTTTGGGCGGTCGAAAAGTGCAAAGGGCTATAGGCATCCACAATGTGCTGACCTGTACGCACGCTGCCTCACCTGCACCATCGCCCCGCGTGTTTTTCGATAGGTCGCTCAATCCTGCCCGACAAATTTGCACAGTTATTTCTGAACCAGACCATTAGAATAGGCACCTAACCTTTTTTAGAATCCGAGCCCTATTTATGCCCGATCCGGTTGATACCCCCGAGGTGTCGGATTTACCACTGGATGATCTGGTGGCATGCCATGAGTGTGACTTGCTGATGCGCAAGCCAACGCTCGCCCTGGGCGAAAAGGCTCAATGCCCACGCTGCGGCTACGAGCTCTACGCTCATCGCCACAACGTCGTTGAACGAAGCCTCGCCTTGGTAATAGCCGCGTTGTTGCTGTACATCCCCGCGAACTTTTTACCGATCATGCAGCTCAATCTACTTGGGCAATCGTCAGAGGACACCGTGTGGAGTGGCGTCGTCGGCCTGTTCGATACCGGTATGCAAGGTGTGGCGGCTGTCGTGTTCCTGTGCAGCATGGGCATTCCCCTGCTCAAGTTGCTCTGCCAATTAGCGGTGCTACTTAGCATTCGCTGGAAGATCGGGCGCAGTTATGGGCTGTTGCTCTATCGCATTTACCATCACTTGAAGGATTGGGGAATGTTGGAGGTCTACTTGATGGGGGTACTTGTCGCGATCGTTAAGCTCGCCGACATGGCTTCTATCACGATTGGCCTGGGGCTGATCTGCTTCGTCAGTCTATTAATCGTTCAGGTTCTGCTTGAGGTGGTGATGTCGCCCCACCAGATCTGGCAGGCATTGGCAGGAGAGGATGATCATGCGGGCGATTGATGCAGGCATTCTGATTTGTACCGAATGCCACGAGTTGAACAAGCAAGAGGCCGACACCGATGAGCAGCTCTGCACGCGTTGCGGTGCACTGATCCATGCCCGTCGCCCCAACAGCCTCATGCGTACCTGGGCGTTACTGATCACTGCGGCGATCTTGTATATTCCCGCTAATTTGTTGCCAATCATGACCGTCAACTCCCTTGGCCAGGGCGACCCCAGTACCATCATGGCGGGGGTGATTCAGTTGGTGCAGCACGGTATGTTTCCCATCGCTGCCGTGGTGTTTATCGCCAGCATCCTGGTACCGACATTCAAACTGGTAGGCATTGGCCTGTTGCTGTTCTCGGTGCAGCGCCACCAACCGCTGTCCGCGCAGCAACGCATCATTATGTACCGCTTTATCGAATTCATTGGCCGCTGGTCCATGCTGGATATCTTCGTGATCGCCATCCTGGTAGCGGTTGTTAACTTTGGGCGACTTGCCAGTGTCGAGGCCAATCTTGGCGCTGCAGCATTCGCCAGTGTGGTGATCTTGACGATGCTTGCCGCAGTAACTTTTGATCCCCGACTGATTTGGGACAACACGGAGTCGGACGACGACCATGAGTGATTTGCCAAAAGCTAAAACCCGCCCAGCTTCCAATTGGTCGGCCATCTGGGTGTTGCCATTGGTTGCGCTGATCATTGGCGGCTGGTTGGGGTGGCGCGCCTATTCCCAGCAAGGCATTGAGATCCAGGTCCGCTTTGAAAGCGGCGAGGGCATCCAGGTCAACAAGACCGAAGTGGTCTACAAAGGCATGACCGTGGGCAAGGTCAAGACGCTGGCTCTGGACGACGAGGGCAGCAATCGCGGTGTGATCGCCACCATTGAGATGAACAAGGATGTCGAGCAATACCTTAAGACCAACACCCGTTTCTGGCTGGTCAAACCCAGCGTCAGCCTCGCTGGCATCACGGGCCTGGAAACCCTGGTCTCGGGTAACTACATTGCCGCCAGCCCTGGCGACGGTGAGCCCACCCGCAAATTCAAGGCGCTCTCCGAAGAGCCGCCTTTGTCAGACGCCAAGCCCGGCCTCCACCTGACCATCAAGGCCGATCGCCTGGGTTCGCTCAACCGTGGCAGTCCGGTGTTCTACAAGCAGATCCAGGTCGGTCAGGTCAAAAGCTACCTGCTGTCCGAAGACCAGAGCACTGTCGAGATCAAGGTCTACATTGAGCCGACCTACGCCAATCTGGTGCGCAAACACACACGTTTCTGGAACGCCAGCGGCATCAGCATCGACGCGAACCTCTCCGGCGTAAAAGTGCGCAGCGAATCCCTCTCCAGCATCGTCGCCGGCGGTATCGCGTTCGCCACACCCGAGAATCGCAAGGACAGCCCACCCACCGACCCGAGTTTGCCCTTCCGCCTCTACGAAGACTTCGACGCTGCCGCAGCCGGCATCAAGGTCAAGGTTAAACTCACTGACTTCGAGGGCCTGCAAGCCGGGCGTACTCCGGTCATGTACAAAGGCATCCAGGTCGGTAGCCTGAAAACCCTGAAGATTGACCCGGACCTCTCCAGTGCCAACGCCGAGCTGACCCTCGATCCGCTCGCCGAAGATTACCTGGTACAGGACACCCAGTTCTGGGTGGTCAAGCCATCCATCTCCCTGGCGGGTATCACGGGCCTGGAAGCCTTGGTCAAAGGTAACTACATCGCCATTCGCCCCGGCGATAAAGGCAGCGCGCCACAACGCGAGTTCGTCGCGCGTGCCAAAGCGCCGCCGTTGGACCTGCGTTCCCCAGGCCTGCACATGGTGCTGTTCACGGACAACCTCGGCTCCCTGGATGTCGGCAGCCCGATCCTCTACAAGCAGGTCAAAGTGGGTTCGGTGCAGAGCTACCAGTTCTCGCGCAAGAACAAACAACTGGTGATCGGCGTCCACATCGAGAAGGAATACGAGAACCTGGTCAACGGCTCGACGCGTTTCTGGAATGCCAGCGGCGTCACGCTGACCGGCGGCCTCACCGGCGGCATCCAGGTTAAGAGTGAATCCCTCGCCAGCCTGATGGCCGGTGGTATCGCCTTCGAAACGCCGGAACCGAATGTGCCGCTGAAAAAACGCATCCCGCGTTTCCGTCTGTTTGCTGATCGTGAAGCGGCCAATCAACATGGCACCCTCGTGACCATCAAGGTCGATCGCGCCGACGGTTTGCGCCCGGGCACGCCCGTGCGTTTCAAAGGCCTGGATGTGGGCAAGATCGAGCACGTCGACCTAAGCGCCGACATGCAATCCGTGCTGCTCAGCGCGCGTATTACCCAAGTGGCCGATCGGATCGCGCGCGCAGGCAGCCAGTTCTGGGTGGTCAAGCCTGAGCTGGGCCTGATGAAAACCTCGAACCTGGAAACCCTGGTGACCGGCCAATACATCGAAGTGCTGCCCGCCGCGAAAAACCTGGGGCCGCAAAAAAGCTTCGTCGCATTGGACAAGCCGCCGGAGGCTGTTCACCAAGAGGCAGGCCTGAGCCTGGTACTCAGCGCTGCACGCCGTGGCTCGTTGAAAGAGGGCGTCCCGGTCACTTACCGCGAAGTCACTGTCGGCAAAGTCACCGGCTATGAGCTGGGCCAGACCGCCGACCGGGTGCTGATTCACATCCTGATCGAGCCCAAATACGCGCCGCTGGTGCGTGGTGGCAGTCGCTTCTGGAACACCAGCGGTTTTGGACTCGACTTCGGCTTGTTCAAAGGGGCGACGGTTCGCACCGAATCCCTGGAAACCCTCGTCGCCGGCGGCATCGCCTTCGCAACGCCAGACGGCGAGCGCATGGGCAATGCCGCACGCCCACAGCAAACCTTTCCGTTGTTCGACAAGTTCGAAGATGAATGGCTGACTTGGGCGCCTAAAATTCCGCTCGGCAAATAAACCGAGGCGCGGCCTTCGCGAGCAACACCGCTCCCACATTCGACTGCGTTCCTACAGGATAAACGCGGTCAAAAGTGGGGGCGGGCTTGCTCGCGAAGAGGCCCTTAAAAAACACCGCAAAAAAAAGGCCGCGATCCATAAGATCGCGGCCTTTTTGCATTTCAGTGCTGTGGATTAAACCTCATCCAGCTCCGGCTCATCCGCCAGCACATTCACCGTTGCCTTGACCGCATCGTGACGACGGATGTACTTCCAGTCCGCCTCATCGATGTAGATGCCATTCGGTCCGCTGCCACCTTCCAGGTCGATCGCCACCTGGGCGGACACCTGCGGTTTCACACTGGCCAGGATTGGCACAAAGCCCAGCTGCAAACTGGTTTCGAGCAGCGCTGCCTGGTTCTTCTCATCGATGTCTGCCGCTTCATCGAGGTAGTACGGCAAGCGCACACGGCCGGCCTGGTCACGGTCCATCAAGTGCAGCAACAAATACATGTTGGTCAGGGCCTTGATGGTCATGGTCGTGCCGTTCGACGCCGCGCCATCGATATCGGTGTGAATCACTGGCTGGCCGTTCACCTTGGTGATCTCGAACGCCAGCTCGAACAGGTCCTTGAGGCCCAACTGGTTATGATTGGCAGCCACCAGGCGCGCGAGGTATTCCTTGGCCTCTTCGTTCTTGTTGTCCTGCTCGGCGCTCTGGCTGAGGTCGAACACCGACAAGGTCTCGCCTTCTTCATATTGACCGGCACTGTGGATGATCTGGTCAATATGCTTGAGGGCTTCCTTGTTCGGCGCAAGCACGATGCGAAAGCTCTGCAGGTTGGAGACCTGGCGCTTGTTGATCTCGCGGTTGAACAACGCCAGTTGGTGCTCAAGGCTGTCGTAGTCGCTGCGGATATTGCGCAGGGTCCGCGCGATATCGGTGACCGCCGCGCGGCGCGCCTTGCCCAGCGTCAGGGCTTCATCGGTACGGTGCGCATAGGCGTTGATCAGTAGCTGCAGGCGACGCTCCACGTCGTCTTCGCTGTCAAACTTGGCCACACCCTTGAGGCGCACCTGGGCGTAAAGCGCTTCGATCTGGCCGTCGGCGCGCAGCAAACCTTGCCAGCTGTCCTGATAGTCATTGAGCAACGGCAGCAAGTTATCCATGGAGTCGTCGACCGGGTCCATGAACGGCGTGCCGAACGGCAAGTCCGCCGGCAGTAACTGACGGCGGCGCAGCGCGTCATCCAGCGTGCGCTGTTTGGCTTCCATATCGCCGATCTGACGCCCGACCAATTGCAGCTTGGCCGACAGCTGCTGGACGCGCTCGGTAAACGCATCGCTGGAGCGCTTGAGCTCATCCTGCGCCGCTTCCATCTGCGCCAGGTGTTCGAGTTTCTCGCCTTCCTCGGCGCTCAGGGTTTGCGCGCGGCGGAAATCTTCCAAGGCCTTCTGCGCATCCAGCACTTGCTGGTACAGCGCTTCGGTCTGCGTCTTGCTCGCCGCCCGGTCGGAGGCGACGGCCTGTTGCGTCTTGAGCTGCTTGAGTTCTTTTTCCAGGCGTTCTTTCTGGTCACGCAACGCCGCGCGATCCGCCAGCGCCTGCAATGCAGGTGGTTCGATGTGGGAAATGTCGATAGACAGCCCCGGCACTTCGAAACGCTCGCCTTTGAAGCCGTCGAGGATCTGCTCCAGGGATTTGACCCACTGGCCGTCCTCATCCAGCGTGATGCCGTGTTCGCCCAATGGCAGGCTGAACAACGAACTGTTGAACAGACGCATCAGACGCTCGACGTCCTGCTGTGAGAATTCTTCACGCAGTTTGGCGTAGCTGTTGTTGTCCGCGTGATCGAGTTGCTGCTTGACCGACTTCAGGCGTTTTTCCAGGTCGCGCAAACGCTCGTCCAGATCCTCGGCGCTGAACTGCCGCGACTGCGCCAGGGCGCCAGCGAGTTCATCGTGGGCATCTTTGGCCGCCAGCAATTGCTGCTCCAGCACCTTGACGTCATCCACCAGTGCAAAGCGATGCTTGAGTACCGACAGCTCGCCCAACCAACGCTGGATGCCGCTGATTTCCCGCTCCAGGCGCATCAGCTCCTGCGTGCCGCCACGCTGATCGTTTTGCAGCGCGTCCTGCTCGTTGCGGTAGTGCTCGGCCTGGATCGTCAGTTCTTCCTTGCGCGCACTGGCGTAGTCCGACCACGTGCCGAGCAGCGAGTCCAGCAGCGGCGACAGGCGATGCAATTTGCCGCGCAGAATGTCGCGCTGTTTGACGCCATTGGCGAGCGCTTCAACCAACGGCCCGGCGGCCACCAGCGAGTTGTAATCCTGCTCCATGCGTCGTACATCGCGGAAGGCTTCTTCGCACGCGGCGATGTAATCGACACTGCCGGAACGCAAGCTGTGTTCGAAAGCATCCAGGAACAGCTGCTTGAGCTTGGCCGCGGTGATTTCGCGCATGTGCAACAGGTTGATAAACAGCGCGCGGAAGGTCTTCAAGCTCTGCTCGCTGGTGGAGCGCAGCGGAATCAGGGTCAGGTCGAGCGGCACCGACGTGTGGCCACCCACCAATAAACGGCGCAGTTCATCCGGCTTGAGTTCGTAGGCTTTCAGGCCTTCGCGTTCAAGGTTGGTGAACAACTCTTTCTGGCGCAGGCACGTGTCGTTTTTCTGGTAGTGGGCCAGGTCAAGCTTGCCGGCGTAGGCGAAGAACTGGTGACCGAAACCACCGCCCGGGCCGCGCCCGACCACGCCGATCACGTGGGGGCCGTGGGGCAGCGAGACTTCCACGAGGATGTAGCTGGTGTCAGTGGCAAAGTAGAAGCGCCGCGATTGCTCCAGGGTGTACTTGCCAAAACTCATGTCCGACATGCGCGCCAGAATCGGAAACTGCAGGGCGTTGATCGAAGCGGATTTACCCAGGTTATTCGCGCCGTACACCGACAGCGGCTCTTCCAGCGGGAACAAACCCAGGCTGTAGCCGGCGGTGTTCAATAGGGCGAAGCGGCGGATGCCGTAGCGTTCCTTACTCATGCGTCGGTCTCCTGTTCTTCGGCAATGGCACGTGCCAGGGCGTCTTCTTCGCTTTCGTCCGAGAAGTCACTCAAGTCGAGGGGGTCATCGGTCTTCAACAGTTTTTCGTCGCTGTCTTCATCGATGATCACCGGCGCCGGCAATGGCAACACGCTGTGCACGCTGGCGGCGAGGTCGCGGTCCTGCTGCACCGACAGGCACACATCGAGGAAGCGGTGCATCGGCGGCAGGAAGCGATAGATACCGTTGTCCTCGCTGGCGAAACCCAGCTGGGTCATGCGGCGCATGATTTTTTCTTCGAGCTCTTCCTGGGTTTGCACTTCGGCCTGAATAAACAGGTCGCGGTACTTCTCCAGCAACGACGGCAACTCATCGCGGCCCAGGCTGCCGCCGTCGAGCACGGCGATCGGGTCGCGGCCCTGGTCGGCCAGGTGCTCGACGATGATGAAGGTAAACAACGCCAGGCGCTGGGCGGTCTTGTTCACCTGCGCGCTGGCAATGGCGGAGTCCGGCACGAAGTAGTAGAAACCGCGCGTATCGCAGACCAGTTCGAAGCCCAGGGCCTTGAACAGCGTGCGGTACTGGTCCTGGAAGTTCGACAGTTGTGCGTACAGCTCCGGGTCACGGCGGCTGACGTGGTAACCCTTGAACAGCTCGCGAAAGATCGGCGCCAGCTGGGACAGTTCGGAGAGATCAAGATGCATGCGAAGTCCTTACAGAAGCGGTGCTCGCAGAGGTGTCGGCGGCGTCAGGCGTGGCCGGGAGCAGGGCGAATGAGCGCAGGCTGACCTGGTGCTCGTGTGTGTGGTAATCGCGGCGTTCCAGGCGTTCGCGCTTGAAACGTTTCTCGCGTGAGAGTCGCGAGAACCAGTACAGCAATTCGTCGGTGGCCCCGTCCGGCTCCTGCTCCAGCAGCCAGGTCATCAGGTCCGGCATCGGCAGCGCGTCTTCGCAGCGTTCGAGCATTTCCTTGACCGTGCGCGGTGCACGCTGGGCTTCGCCCTTGTGGGATTTGTGCGCCTTGGGGAACCGCGCTGGTTTAGGTTCGAAATTCGCCAGGGCATACACATACGCTTCGACCTGACTGGCGCTGCCAAGGAAGGTGCTTTGCGGCCGAGTGAACATCGGCATCGCTGCCTGTGGCACCGCGTCCAGGCCTTTACGGCGGATGGCTGACAGCGCCAACGCCGCGCCACGGGTCACGGCGTTGTGCCGACGTGCTTCTTCACGCAGCGGCAGCAGCAGTTCGCGGGCATGACGCAAGGTCAGCTGGGCGCTGGTCTGCATTTCGAGGATGCGCGCGTGGGTGCGCAGCAGCATGTCATCGTCCACCAGGTGGCCAAGGCGCTGTTGCTCGGTCAGCATGCGCAACAGCACGTTTTCGACCTTGCGCACGCCTTGCTCGAAGGCGCCGTCGGCGTTCACCAGTTGGATCATTGGTTCGACATATTCGTCCCAGGTTGCCAAGACCTCGGCATAACGCTGGCGCAACGGGATCTGGCGGTCGCTGGTCTTGGCGCGGTCGGCCACGGCAGCGAGGGCCTGTTCGTCGTTGGCGAGTTTTTTCAGCACATCGCGTACGCGCATATCCAGCAGGCGCAGTTGACGGGCCAGGTCGTGGCCGTCGCGGATGTCGAAGGCGTCCTGGATGTAGCCGGCCAGGCGCTCAAGGTGGCGCAGGTAGGCTTCGATTTCCAGGCACAGGCCAAGCCGGTGCTCCTTGCGAAGATAAGCCAGGAAGTCGTGGATCTGTGCATTGAGCTCGAAACGGTTCGGGCTCTTGGCCACAGGCACCAGGATGTCCAGGCGAATCCACACGTCCAGCAGGCTGGTGATGTCCTGGGGCGTGCTGTCCAGTTGTTGGGCGGCCAGTTGTGCGCGCAGCTCGCCAAGGCTCAAGGTGCCTTGGTCAAAGTGTTCGCACAGTGGCTCAAGTAAGGCCCAGTGTTCGGCGAGGGCGCGCAGGACGCGCTTGGGTTCGATCATGGGAATGGCCGGCTGGTTGGCGATTAAAAGTCGCGATTGTACTGCATCAGGCGCGGGATTTATCCACAGCCGGTCAGTGCGCAGTGGGCGATTGTTAGCGAACAGCGGTAGAATCCCCGCTCTTTACTTATCCACAAGTGGCCGAGCTGTGCTTATCGAGTCCCGACGTCGCGCTTACTTGACCGCCATGCAGGTGGTCAACTGGCTGCCCCGCACCGAACTGCCATTTGCCGCCCCATCGCGGCCCGAGCTGCTGCAGGCGCCTGAGCCCTATGAGGCGTTCGAGGTTTCAGGCGAGGAGGCGGCCGCGCCGGTGGCGGTGGCCAAGCCGGTACCCGAGGCGCGTCCTGTGGTCGAACGGGCGAAGGTCGAAGTACCGCGCCCGTCACCGGTCGCCAAACCCGTGGTGGCCGAAGAGGCCACGCCGGTGGTCAAGGCCCCGGTGGTGCCGCCGCCACGCTTTGCCCTGCAATTGCTGCGGGCGGGGCGTTGCCTGCTGTTGGTGGAATTGCCCACCGGCGAACGCTTCCAGACCCGCGACCCGGCCTACATGCTGCTAAAAGACATGCTGCGCGCCGCCGGCCTGCCCGACAGCCCGCAAATCGTCGGCGACCCGGTGCGCTGGCCATTGTTGGTGCGCGGCACCATGGACCAGGGCCCGGAAGCCGCGCGGGATTTTGTGCAAGGTTTTGTGTCGGCGCGCCTGGAAGACGAACCCTGCGTGTGCCTGTGGTTGATCGGCCTGCCCGCTGTGCGTTTTGCCGGCGAAGCGAATGCCGAAGCCTGGTACCGCGAACTGCAGGTCGAAGGTCTGGGCTCGGTATGGGCCCTGCCGGGCCTGGAATTATTAATGGAAGAGCCACAGCGTAAGGCTGATGTCTGGCAAGCCATGCGCCGGCTGATGGCGCGCTGGAAAACAACCGATGAGTGAGGCTTTATCCTTCCGCCCGATGACCGAGGCCGACCTCGACGCGGTGCTGAAAATCGAATACGCGGCGTTCAGCCATCCCTGGACTCGCGGGATTTTTCTCGACGGGCTGGGCAAATACCAGATCTGGCTGATGTTCGAGGGCGAGCAGCAAGTGGGCCACGGTGTGGTGCAAATCATCCTTGATGAAGCGCATTTGCTGAATATCACCGTCAAGCCGGAAAACCAGGGCCGTGGTTTGGGCCTGGCGCTGCTGGAACACTTGATGTCCCGCGCGTATGCCGCCAATGCCCGGGAATGCTTCCTGGAAGTACGTGACAGCAACACCGGCGCGTTCCGTCTGTATGAGCGCTACGGTTTCAACGAGATCGGCCGTCGACGCGATTACTACCCCGCCGTGGGTGGGCGCGAAGACGCAGTCGTGATGGCCTGCACCTTGGTCGATTGAACACCTAACCCATGTGAGAGCCGGGCTTGCCCGCGATAGCCGTGTTGGATTCACTGCCGCCATCGCAGGCAAGCCAGCACCCACAGGGACCCCATTTCACAATGAGGCCTGTGGTGTGTCAGCGGTTGCCGTCTACCGGGTCGAGATCAGCCAACTCGGCTTCATCCAACCCATTGCCGCCGCCGATCTCGTCTTCATCGACGATGCTCAGATCGTAATCCGCCGGGCTGTCTTCACCTTCCTCCCGCGCATCCCGGGCGCCGTCCTCATGAATCAGCGTTTCCGGGCTCATGTCATCATCGGTGGGTTCGTGGTCCTGCGTTGAAGCGCCGGTCATTCCGGCTTCGCGAACCCGCTCGTCGGGCATCAGGTGCTCACGCTCACCCGCTGGGAGTTCGTCGCCGATTTCCGCCGTCGGCTCTTCCTCGTCAAAATTCAGCTCGCGTATCGAGCCCATGCGGTCTTCATTGTCATCAATCGGTTCCGGCTGTGTAGCGCCGTAGGGACGTCGTGAATCTGTCATGGCCAATCCTCATGCTGTGGGGCTTATAGTGTGTGGACAGGCACGGCTCCCCAAAGATTCAAGCTAATTAACACCGGTCTATTCTTGAACCGGGCGTGACCCGGACGGGCGGTCGTCTGTCAAAGCTGCGCATCATTCCTGAGGCTTTCCCTGATGAACGAACTACAAGACCTGCTTGATAACAACGAACGCTGGGCGGATGCGATCAAACAGGAAGATCCCGAATTCTTCGCCAAGCTCGCCCGCCAGCAAACCCCGGAATACCTGTGGATCGGCTGCTCCGACGCCCGCGTGCCGGCCAACGAAATCGTCGGCATGCTGCCCGGTGATCTGTTTGTGCACCGCAACGTGGCCAACGTGGTATTGCACACCGACCTCAATTGCCTGTCGGTGATCCAGTACGCGGTCGACGTGCTCAAGGTCAAACATATCCTCGTGACTGGCCACTACGGCTGCGGCGGCGTGCGTGCGTCCATGCAGGACCGCCAGTTCGGCCTGATCGACGGCTGGCTGCGCACCATTCGTGACCTCTACTACGAAAACCGCGAGCTGTTGGCCCAGTTACCCACTGAAGAAGAGCGCGTCGACCGCCTTTGCGAGCTGAACGTGATTCAACAGGTGGCCAATGTGGGTCATACCAGCATTGTGCAAAACGCCTGGCACCGTGGGCAGAGCCTCTCGATCCATGGCTGTATCTATGGCATCAAGGACGGTCGTTGGAAGAGCCTGAACACCACGATCAGTGGTTTCGAGCAACTGCCACCGCAATATCGCTTGCGGCCAGTGGGCGAGGTCTAAGGCCGTTTGCGCTGCCGCCACTGGGTCATGAAGGCCTGACCGTCGGCGTTCAAGGGTTCTGCACTGCCGGTGATCCACCCCCGGCAGTTCAGCTCGCCGCATTGGCAAGCGAACTGCCGGAACAGCGTGTCCTCGGTATTGGCGTAGTCCGTCGTCAGCAGGTCGCCTGCAGCGATGGCTTGCACCGTCCAGACTTCCAGGTACGTGGCATCGAAAAACACATTCGGGTTGCACGAGTGCGAGAGCAGGCCGCTGAACCACGGGTCATACAAGTGAATGCGTGATGACAGTTGCAGGGTATGCAAGCGGCGTTCGCTCAGGGCGTAGCCGGAAACTCTGGCAATGCGCGTGCGGCTGTCAAAGGCAACGCACGCCTTGATGCGGGCACCCGGCCCAGTTGCGTCCTGTACCACCTGGAAGTGGGCGTTCGAGGGGTAACCGTGTTCAACGAGCACTGTCTTGAACGGGTAAAGGCCGTCACTCACAGCGGTTTTAGCCTGATCCATGGCTTGAGTCTTCATAACTCTCCTGGGTTGGGCTGCATCGACCTGCGAAGGGGGCTGACTACCAGTCTTGCAGCGGATGGGTGCGGCCCAAGATTCGCTGAAGTTGGATCCGATTTCTACTGTCAAATCTGACAGTAGAAATCGGTTATAGCGTGCTCGGCTTACAGCGCTGGGGCTAGGACAGCCGGGGTTGGAGCGGCGTCCTTCAGTTGTTTCAACTGAGCCTTGATGACGGGTGTGGCGCACTTGGCGTTGGCTTGCTCGGGGGTCAGATTGCGCACCGAGGTGTAGAACAACTCACAGGTCTGTTCCTTGCGCGTGACCTGCCAGGTATTCATGCACGCCTTGAGCAGTACATTCGCATCGCTGGCGGGTTTCTGCCCCATGCCGGCTTGCCAGCACGCGGCGCTCAGGTCCTGCCCCATCACCTTCAAGCCGGCCTCATCGGCTTTCTGTTCATTACCGTCGTAAGTTGCCGGATCTGCTGCGTACCAGATGTAACTCGGGTGGTTGGCGCCCAGTACCGACACGGTCTTGCCGGCTGTCGGGCTGATCTGCGCCAGGCCCAGCACGCCCACAGTCTGGCCATATTGTTGCTTGATCCAATTACGCACCGGCGCGCCGAACGCCACCATTGGCAACGAGCCATTGGCGCGCAGGCTCAACTCCCTGACCATGCGTGTCTGGTAATCGGCGAAGTAGCCGTAAACGTTTTCGAGGTCCTTGCCCGCATTAGAGGGCGCGGCGATCGGCGCGATATCGATGATGGTCTGATAGGCCGGTGTTTCGGTGGCGGGGATGCCATTGTCGGTGAGCAACGTGGCCCAGCGGTCGGTGGTCGCCGATTCCAGGTAATCCTGGGCCTGGGTCAGCGAATAGTCCGGCGGGAAGTGCAGCAGTTCGATGCTCTTGCGATTTTCCAGGGCCATGCCCAGCGGCAGGAACAGGTACCAGTTGTAAGCCCACTTGCCGTCGCTGTTGAGCTTGCTGGCGCCTTGGTAGGCCAGGTCGGCGGTGTTGAGCAGCGTGGTCAGTGGCTGGCCATAGTGGTCGGGTACGCCGCTGAACGTGGCTGAGACCTGGCCGTCATGGGTTTTTACACTGACCTTGGCGCGGCTATAACCGTCGCGCTGCAGGCTTTGGTTCAGATAGTGCTCGGCGGTCTGCTCCAGCGTCCATGGCCGAAAGCAGATCACGTTGCAGTTATTGGGGAACGCAAACAACTGGGTGACCCGCTGCGTGCTGCCCAATGGTACTTCGATGTCGGCCTGTACGACCGCACTGGCGAGCAGTGCGGCCAGGGTGAAGGACAGCCTGGTCGGTTTAAACATAGTTGTTTCCTTGTCAGCGAAAGCCCGTCTGCGCGGGGTGAAAGCCCACTTGCACACAGTAGCGGTTGACCAGGAAAACCGCGTGCTAAATCGCTGGGCATGTCGCTATTGGATAAGAAAACCTACACCTTGAACTGCAAGGCGTTGCTCAGATCGCCCATGGGCTTCTGGCCGCGCGCAATCATGGCGTCGTCGCGCAGCTTGAGGCCGTCCAGTTTTTCCAGCTGGAACACGCGGGTGATCAAGCGCAGGATCGACGCGGTGTCGTACACCGTATGGTCGACTGTGCCTTTGCGCGCAAACGGCGAAATAACCAACGCCGGGATACGCGTGCCCGGGCCCCAGCGGTCGCCTTTGGGCGGTGCAACGTGGTCCCACCAGCCGCCGTTCTCATCGACGGTAATAATCACCACCATGTTTTTCCACTGCGGGCTCTCCTGCAACACTTTCAGGGCGCGGGTGATATGGCGGTCGCCGGAGGCCACGTCGGCGTAACCGGCGTGCATGTTGAGGTTGCCCTGCGGTTTGTAGAAGCTCACCGCCGGCAGTGTCCCCGCCTGGGCATCCGCGAGGAAGTGATTGGTGCTCGGCTCATCGCCCAGCCCACCGTCGCGCAGGCGTTTCTTGCGCTCCAGCGGATTTTCCGGACCTTGCTGCTTGAAGTAGTTGAACGGCTGGTGGTGATACTGAAAGCTGGGGATCTTGGGAATCGCCGCCGAATCCTTGTGCTCGTCGATCGTCGCCTGCCAGGCACCGCCGTACCAGGCCCAATCGACGTTCTTCTTCGACAGCTTGTCGCCGATGTGTTCGTGAGACTGCGGCACCAGCACGCTGGGCAGGTCGGGTTTGGCGTAGTCCGGGCGCTCCGGGTCGCGGATCCAGGTGGGCCAGTACGGAGGCGCCATGGTGTTTACCGCATAGCCGTCCGGCGTCAGTGCGCTGGGCCCGAACTGCGGCGGGCCGGTCATGGCGCTGGCCGGTGACTTGTCCAACGGCTTGAGGCGCGTGTCGGTTGGGTCGTCGCTCTGCAGCGTGGCGATCTGCGATTTAGCCACCGAGTTGGCGGCATCCGGGTAAAACGGCACTTGAGCACTGATCAAGTATTGGTGGTTGAGGTACGAACCACCAAAGGCACCCTGGAAGAAGTTGTCGCACAACACGAACTCCCTGGCGACGTCCCACAAGCGCAGCGAGTAACGCGTTTGCGGGTAATAGCCAAACGTCAGCGCACCGGAGTCGGCCCAGGCGACAAACAGGTCGTTCTTGCCGCCATTGATCTGCATCTGGTTCTGATAGAACACATGCCACAGGTCGCGGGTGACCAAGCCCAACGGCAGGTCTTCGCCGTTCGGCCCCTTCAATGCGTAGGGCGCGTTGGGCAAGTGTTCCTGATATTGGGTGGCGTTGGGGTAAAGCACGCCGTCAATCGTCTGCGGCCCCAACTGAGTGACGCCGCCCCATACCTGCGGCAGCGTCTCCAGCAGGCTGCCGTCGCGGTCGCGCTGCTGATAGTCGGCGGGCTTGAGAGCGGACAGTGGGCTTTGCACACCGGGGAAGTCGGCAAACAGATTGTTGAAACTGCGGTTTTCGCCGTAGATGACCACCACATTCTTCACGTTATCGTGCAGGGCCTTGTCCAGCTCAGCTGGCGACAGTTCGCGGGTGACTACCGGCCCAGGCGGTTCAGCGGGCCCACCGCAGGCGCTCAGGGTCGCCCCGGCGCCCAGTACGGCAACCCCTCCTAAAAAGCGTCGACGGCTTGAATCGGGGAGCGTATCGGCGGCATTTTGGGTGGCTTTCGGGTCTTCGGTTTCTTCGGTCATCCGAGGCATCTCACGGCTGTTTTTGGTTTATTTGTTGCTGGATGTTTCGTTGAAAAGGCATCAAATATGGCAAAGCTTAAACGCTTCAGTCTATAAGGCGAGGCCTTAGGGCATAAGGGTTCTGATGATGACTATCGGGTTTCGTAACGTGGCCGCGCTGCAATGCACCCTGTGCCCCGTGATCGATTGACGGTCGATCAAGGGGCCAGAGGCGGTGCCGGGCCTGAGGGCGAAGCTTAAGCAGGCAATGTGACAGAAGCGTTTACGGCATCACGGGAGGCAGGTATTTGAGCGTGGTGCCCAGCGCCCAAAGCAGGAACAACACCAACGGCGTGTGCACCAGCAGTTGCACAAACGAGAAACCAATCAGGTCTCGTGCCTTCAGCCCCAACACGCCGAGCAACGGCAGCATGTAGAACGGGTTGATCAAGTTCGGCAGCGCCTCGGCAGCGTTGTAGATCTGTACCGCCCAGCCCAAGTGGTATTGCAGCTCATTGGCCACTTGCATCACGTAAGGCGCTTCGATGATCCACTTGCCGCCCCCCGATGGAATAAAGAAACCCAGCACCGCCGAGTACACGCCCATCAACAACGCATAGGTGTCGTGAGAGGCGATGGAGGTAAAGAAGGTCGAGATATGGTGCGCCAGGGTCTGGCCGTCGCCGCCCTTGACCACGGTCATCAATGCAGCGATCGAGCCATACAGCGGAAACTGGATCAGCACGCCGGTGGTGGTCGGCACGGCACGCGCCACTGCATCGAGGAAACTGCGCGGGCGCCAGTGCAGCAGTGCGCCAACCATGATGAACAGGAAGTTATAGGTGTTCAGCCCTGAAATGGCGCTGATCGCCGGCTTGGTCGAAAACTCATGGAATAACCAACCGGCCGCCAGCAATGCCAGCAGAATGGTCAGCAGCGGGCTGTGCTCCAACCATTCGCCCGGACGGCTTGGCGCTTGAATCTTGGGCAGGTTGAAGGCCGGGTCAACGCCGCAGGCTTTGGCATCACGGGCGCTGTTCGGCCCAGGCGCGGTGGCGTAGGCGATGATCAGCGAAACCACGATCAACGCCAGCAACATCACCCCGGATTGCCACAGAAAGATCGTCTCAGTGAACGGAATCACCCCGGTAATCGACAGAATCGACGGCGGCAAGCTGGCGGGGTTGGCCTGTAGTTGCGCGGCCGACGACGACAGCCCCAACGCCCACACCGCGCCCAGGCCCAGGTAGGCGGCGGCCCCGGCTGCGCGGTAATCCATGCGCAAATCCGTGCGGCGGGCGAGCGCGCGCACCAGCAAGCCGCCGAACACCAGGGACAAGCCCCAGTTGAGCAGGGAGGCGACCATCGAGATCAACGCCACCCACGCCACAGCCGAGCGGCCGTTTTTCGGGATGCGCGCCAGGCGGTCAATCAGCTTCACCGCCGGTGGCGAGCTGGCCACCACATAACCGCCGATCACCACAAACGCCATCTGCATGGTGAACGGGATCAGGCTCCAGAACCCATCACCGAAGGCTTTGGCGGCCTCGGTCGGCGCGGCGCCCATGCCCAGGGTCGCCACGGCGACGATAATCACGGCGAGGGCGGCAAACACCCAGGAGTCAGGAAACCAGCGTTCGGCGAAGTTGGAGCAACGCAGGGCAAATCGGGCATAGCGGCTTTCTTCGATAGCATCGGCCACGAGTCTTTCCTCTTGTATTTATTATGGGTTTTGGCAGTTTTACGGCATGTTCCTCTACGCCCATTGATTTGGGAATGTAGTTATCTTCATTGATCCATGAGTAAAACAAATATATCTGTCGCGATTGCCATCATTGGGCTCAGCTCATAACCTGCACGCCATTTTGTTTGTCTGCCGAGCCTCCACATGACTGCCACCTTTTCCCCACAGGCGCAGCGTTTTTCCCGCTCCGACTACAAAACCCTGGGCCTGGCCGCCCTCGGTGGCGCCCTGGAAATCTACGACTTCATTATTTTCGTGTTCTTTGCGCTGACCCTCAGCCAGCTGTTTTTCCCACCCGAAATGCCCGAGTGGCTGCGCCTGCTGCAAAGCTTCGGCATCTTTGTCACCGGCTACCTGGCGCGCCCGCTGGGCGGCATCCTGATGGCGCACTTTGCCGACCACCTGGGGCGCAAACGCGTGTTCAGCCTGAGCATCCTGATGATGGCGCTGCCCTGCCTGCTGATCGGGATCATGCCGACTTACGCACAAATCGGTTATTTCGCGCCGCTGATCCTGCTGGCGCTGCGCGTGCTGCAAGGCGCTGCGGTGGGCGGCGAAGTGCCCAGCGCCTGGACCTTCGTCGCCGAGCACGCGCCGCGCCAGCACCGTGGATATGCCTTGGGCTTCCTGCAAGCCGGCCTGACTTTCGGTTACTTGCTCGGCGCACTCACCGCGACCGTGCTGGCGCAACTCTTCACCGCCGCCGAAATCCTCGATTACGCCTGGCGCTTCCCGTTCCTGCTCGGCGGCGTGTTCGGTGTGATTGGTGTGTGGTTGCGCCGCTGGCTCAACGAAACCCCGGTGTTCCTCGAAATGCAGGCCCGCCGCCAGGCCGCCGCCGAACTGCCTCTGCGCACCGTGCTGCGCGACCATCGCGCGGTGTTGCTGCCGGCAATGCTCCTCACCTGCGTGCTCACCTCGGCCGTGGTGGTGCTGGTGGTCATCACCCCGACCATGATGCAAAAAACCTTCGGCATGAGCCCCAGCCACACCTTCGCCTTGAGCGCGCTGGGCATTGTTTTTCTGAATATCGGTTGTGTACTGGCCGGCCTGCTGGTGGACCGCATCGGCGCCTGGCGCACGGTGCTGGTCTATAGCCTGTTGCTGCCGGTGGGCATTGCGGTTCTGTATGCCAGCCTGATCAGCGGCGGCGTGTGGCTGGGGGCGGCGTACGCTGTGGCGGGCTTGAGTTGCGGGGTAGTGGGCGCAGTGCCGTCGGTGATGGTCGGCCTGTTTCCGGCGCCGGTGCGGGTGTCCGGGATTTCCTTTACCTACAACATTGCCTACGCGCTGTGGGCGAGTACCACACCGCTGTTGTTGATTGCATTGATGCCGACGAGCTCGTGGATTTGCGTGGGCTATTGCGTAGTGATGGGCGCGGTCGGGGTGGTGAGTGTGGCGCTGTTCGGCAAGCGCCACACCTTGGCGACCTGAGGGTCAGGTCAGGAAGTGCCAGAGCAATAGCGTACCGACCAGCCCGACCACCGAAACAATCGTCTGCAACACCGACCACACCCAGATCGTCTGTTTGAGTTGCAAGCCGAAGTACTCACGCACCATCCAGAACCCGGCGTCGTTGACGTGGCAGAAGAACACCGAGCCGGCGCCAATCGCCAATGCCACCAATGAACTCTGCGTCGCCGCCAGCCCGGCCATCATCGGCGCGAGGATGCCCGCGGTTGTGGTGGTGGCGACCGTTGCCGAACCGGTGGCCTGGCGCAGGGCCACGGCAATCAACCAGGCCAGCAGCAGATACGGCATGTGCGCGCCTTCGGCGACCTTGCTGATGGTCTGGCTGACGCCGGCATCCAGCAGGGTTTGCTTGAGGCCGCCGCCAGCGCCGATGGTCAGCAGCAACACGGCGATCGGCGCGAGGGCTTTGCGCAGGGTGTTGCCAACGTCGGCACGCGGCATACCGGCGGCCCAGCCGAGGCAGACCACCGCGGCGATCACCGCCAGGCCGAGCGCGATCAGCGGTTCACCGAGAAACTTCAAGGTCAGTGCCAGCGGGTTTTCCGGCGACATGGCGACCTTGGCCAAGGTGCTGCCTAGCATCAAAATCACCGGCAGCAAAATGATCAGCAGCGACACCCCGAAACTCGGCTGGCGCGGCGCCTTGGGCGGTGCGCTGAACAGCGCGCCGATGTCCGCCGGTTCATCCACGTGCATGCGCTTGGACAGCCAGTTGCCATAGAGCGGGCCGGCCAGGATCACCGCCGGTACTGCCAGGCAGAAGCCCAGCAACATGGTCAGGCCGAGGTCGGCGTGCAACGCGCTCACCGCAATCAGCGGTCCCGGATGCGGCGGCATCAGGGCGTGCAGGGTGGTCATGCCGGCCAGTGCAGGGATGGCGATTTTCAACAAGGGCTGGTTCGAACGTTTGGCCATCACAAAGATGATCGGCACCATCATCACCAGGCCGACTTCGAAGAACAGCGGCAAGCCGATCACCATGGCCACCAGCGCCATTACCCAGGGCAATGATTTGCCTTTGCCCAGCCCGAGCAGGGTGGTGGCGATACGGTCGGCCGCGCCGGATTCCGCCATCAGCGCACCGAGCATCGAGCCCAGCGCGATGATGATCCCGGCTTCACCAAGAATCGCCCCGGCGCCTTTGCTGAACGCTTTGGCGACTTCCTCAGGCGGCAATCCGGCGCCGACGCCGGCGATGAATGTGCCGATCAAAATTGACAGGAACGGCGGCAGCTTGGTCGCGCTGATCAACACAATAATGCTGGCGATGGCCAGCAGGACACAGAACATGAGGCGGGTGTCGTGGACCATCCACGCGGCAGTCGATAACTCCAAAACGGGACTCCTTATCGAACAGGTTGGCTAATATGTTTCTTTTTGTTTCCTGCTCGAAAAGCATACCCGATAGAACTGTGCCAGAGCGTTCATGTGCGATTTTGGTGCGCGTCATCTAACGGCGGGCTGTCGCGCAGATGACATATTTGCAACCCATGCGCGAAGATTTGGCCTATAGCTCTATGATCAACGGACCCCACCCTTTGAGGACATTTCATGAGCGCAGGACATAACCACGGCCAGGTACGCGCCGGCCACGAGCGTCTTCTATGGATCGCCCTCGGGCTGACCGGCAGCTTCATGATTGCCGAGGTGATCGGCGCGTTTATCACCGGCAGCCTGGCGCTGTTGTCCGACGCCGCGCACATGATGACCGACGCCCTGGCCCTGGCGATTTCCCTGGTGGCCATCCAGGTTGCCAAACGCCCTGCCGACCGCAAGCGCACCTTTGGTTATGCGCGTTTCGAGATTCTGGCGGCGGCTTTCAATGCGCTGCTGCTGTTCGGCGTGGCGTTTTACATCCTGTATGAGGCCTATCAACGGCTACAGGCGCCGGCTGAAATCCAGTCCGCCGGCATGCTGGTCATTGCGGTGCTGGGGCTGATCGTCAACCTGATTTCCATGCGCCTGCTCAGTGCCGCCAGCGGCGAAAGCCTCAATGTGAAGGGCGCTTACCTCGAAGTCTGGAGCGACATGCTCGGCTCTATCGGCGTGATCATCGCGGCCGTGGTGATCCTGTTCACCGGTTGGGGTTGGATCGACTCGGTGGTGGCGGCGGCGATTGGTTTCTGGGTGTTGCCGCGCACCTGGACGCTGCTCAAGGAAAGCATGAACGTGCTGCTGCAAGGTGTGCCGGACGGGGTTGATATCGATCAGGTCGAGCAGGCCATTCGCAAGGTGCCCGGGGTCAAGGACATACACGACCTGCATATCTGGGCCCTGACCAGCGGCAAGAATGTGCTGAGCACTCACTTGGTGGCGGACTCGACGCTCGGCACCGAGCAGCAGATCCTCACACTGGTGACGGAAGTGCTGCACGAACAATTCGATATTTCCCACGTCACCTTGCAGGTTGAAGGCGAAGGGTTTCATCACGATGACCATGACGACCTGCACGCCTGATTCTCGCTAACGGATTTGTAATGTTCTGCCCACCGCCCTGATAAGTACCGAAGGCTACATTGCCCCCGCTGGGAAACCTCAGCGACTTCATGGGCGTGGAACTTTCGTTATGGCAATTTCGGTTAAAACACTGTTGGGGGCGACTGCGTTGTGGCTGGCCGCCAGTGCGGTCCAGGCGCAAACCCTCACGCTTGATAGAGCCCTGCAAACCGCGTTTGCCAACAACCCTGACCTGGCCGCCGCGCAATGGGAAATCGACATCGCCCAGGGCGGTCGCCAACAGGCGGGCTTGATGCCCAACCCGGTGGCCTCCTGGGATGCTGAAGACACCCGCCGCAACACGCGCACCACCACGATCAAACTCAGCCAGACCCTGGAGCTGGGCGGCAAGCGCGGTGCGCGGATTGACCTGGCAACCCGCGCCCAGGACGCTGCCGCACTGACCCTGGAGCAGCGTCGCAACGACCTGCGCGCCGATGTGATCGACAGCTATTACGGCGCCCTACGGGCCCAGGAGCGCCTCGACCTGGCGCAACGCTCTGTGGCCCTGGCCGAGCGCGGCCTGGTGGTCGCCAACGGCCGTGTCAGGGCCGGCAAGTCGTCACCGGTCGAAGCGACCCGCGCGCAGGTGCAGGTCTCGCAGATTCGCCTGGAAATGGACCGTGCGCAGATCGGCCTGAGCGACGCCTATCGCCGCCTCGCAGCCATTACCGGCAGCGCCGCGCCGGACTTCCAGGCGGTTGCGACGCAAAGCCAATCTGCGCCGCCATTACCGGCCTTCACACCGCTGCTGGCGCGCCTTGAGCAAACCACGCAGCTGCGCCTGGCTGAACTGCACATTCAGCAAAACGAAGCCAGCGTAGGCCTGGAAAAAGCCCAGCGGATTCCCGACCTCGACGTGTCGATCGGCAGCCAGTACGACGCCGGCGTGCGCGAGCGGGTCAACCTGGTGGGCGTGTCGATGCCGATCCCGCTGTTCAACCGCAACCAGGGCAACGTGCTCGCCGCCAGCCGCCGCGCCGACCAGGCCCGTGACTTGCGCAACGCCACTGAGTTGCGCCTGCGCACCGAAACCCGCCAGGCCCTGGACCTGTGGCAAACCGCGAATACCGAAGTGCGCGCCTTCAACCAACAGATCCTGCCCGCCGCCCAAAGCGCGGTGGACAGCGCCACCCGGGGTTTCGAGATGGGCAAGTTCAACTTCCTCGACGTGCTCGACGCTCAGCGCACCTTGATCGCCGCCCGCACCCAGTACCTCACGGCGACTGCCCAGGCCACCGACGCCTGGGTACGCATCGAACGGATTTACGGCGACCTCGCCCAGTTCTGATTTTTTCTGGAGTTTTTTATGAAGCATAAACACGGTGTGGCGCTGGCCGTCGCCCTGGGCCTGATGCTGTCTGGGTTTGCAAACGCCGAAGAAGAGGAGGGCGCACTCGAACTCACTGAGCAGCAGATCCAGGCCGCCGGTATTCAACTCGCCCAGGCCCAGCCACGCGCCATCAGCAGCCTGCTGACACTGCCGGGAGAAGTGCGTTTTGATGAGGATCGCACCTCGCACATCGTCCCGCGCGCGGCCGGTGTGGTGGAGGCGGTGCAGGTCAACCTCGGCCAGTCGGTTAAGAAGGGCGAGCTGTTGGCGGTGATCGCCAGCCAGCAAATTTCCGACCAGCGCAGTGAGCTGGCAGCCAGTGAGCGGCGGGTCGAACTGGCGCGCACCACCTTCCAGCGCGAGCGCCAATTGTGGCAGGACCAAATCTCCGCCGAGCAGGATTACCTGCTGGCGCGCCAGGCCTTGCAGGAAGCTGAGATCGCCCTGAACAACGCCCGCCAGAAAATGACTGCCCTCAGTGGCAGCGCCGTCCTGGTCGGCGGTAATCGCTATGAACTGCGTGCTCCCTTCGCCGGCATGGTGGTGGAAAAGCACCTGGGCGTCGGCGAGGTCGTCAGCGAAACCAGCAACGCATTTACCCTCTCGGACCTGTCGCAGGTATGGGTCACCTTCGGTGTCTTTCCCAAAGACTTGAACAAGGTGCGCGTGGGTAAACCGGTGAAGGTCAGCTCTACGGAAATGGGCACCGACGTGCTCGGCACCGTGGCCTACGTCGGCAACTTGCTCGGCGAGCAGACGCGTACCGCCACCGTGCGCGTGAACGTGCCCAACCCCGACGCCGCCTGGCGCCCCGGGCTGTTTGTCACCGTGCAATTGGCCACTGACACCTACCAGGCCAAGGTCACCGTGCCTCAAACCGCGATTCAGACCATCGAGGACAAACCCTCGGTGTTCGTGCGCACGCCGGACGGTTTCATCACCCGCCACCTTGAGCTGGGCGTGAGTGAAAACGGCTACGTCGAGGTGCGCCAGGGCCTCGACGCCGGGGCACAGGTGGCGACGGCCGGCAGCTTCATCCTCAAGTCCGAACTGGGTAAAGGCTCGGCCGAGCACGCCCATTGATCCTGCGAGTGATTCCCCATGTTTGAGCGCCTTATCCAATTTGCCATCGAGCAGCGCATCATCGTGCTGCTGGCCGTGCTGTTGATGGCCGGTGTCGGCATCGCCAGCTATCAGAAATTGCCCATCGACGCGGTACCCGACATCACCAATGTGCAGGTGCAGATCAACTCGGCGGCGGCCGGGTTTTCGCCGCTGGAAACCGAACAGCGCATTACCTTTCCGATCGAAACCGCGATGGCCGGGTTGCCGGGTCTGCAGCAGACGCGGTCGCTGTCGCGCTCCGGTTTGTCCCAGGTGACGGTGATTTTCAAAGACGGTACCGACCTGTTCTTCGCCCGCCAATTGGTCAATGAGCGCCTGCAGGTCGCCCGTGGACAATTGCCTACCGGCATCGAAACCGCCATGGGGCCGATTTCCACCGGCCTCGGGGAAATTTTCCTGTGGACCGTCGAGGCCGAGGACGGCGCACTCAAAGAGGACGGCACGCCCTACACGCCGACCGACCTGCGCGTGATCCAGGACTGGATCATCAAGCCGCAACTGCGCAACGTGCCGGGTGTGGCCGAGATCAACACCATCGGCGGCTTTGCCAAGGAATATCAGATTGCCCCGGACCCCAAGCGCCTCGCGGCCTACAACCTGACGTTGAGCGATTTGGTCACGGCCCTTGAACGCAATAACGCCAACGTCGGTGCGGGTTACATCGAGCGCAGCGGCGAGCAACTGCTGATCCGCGCACCGGGGCAAGTGGCGTCGATTGATGACATCGCCAATATCGTGATCACCACTTCCGATGGCACGCCGATCCGCGTGCGCAATGTGGCGCAGGTCGACATCGGCCGTGAGCTGCGCACCGGCGCGGCCACCGAAAACGGCCGTGAAGTGGTGCTGGGCACGGTATTCATGTTGATCGGTGAAAACAGCCGTACCGTGTCCCAGGCGGTGGCGAAAAAACTCGCAGAGATCAACCGTTCGCTACCGGCAGGCGTGGTTGCCGTGACCGTGTACGACCGCACCAACCTGGTGGAAAAAGCCATCGCCACCGTGAAGAAAAACCTCTTCGAAGGTGCGCTGCTGGTGGTTGCGGTGTTGTTCCTGTTCCTGGGCAACATCCGCGCGGCGTTGATCACCGCAATGGTGATTCCCCTGGCGATGTTGTTCACCTTTACCGGGATGTTTACCAACAAAGTCAGCGCCAACCTGATGAGTCTTGGCGCACTGGACTTCGGCATTATCGTCGACGGCGCGGTGGTGATCGTCGAGAACGCCATCCGCCGCCTGGCACATGCGCAACAGCGCCACGGCCGTTTGTTGACCCGCAGCGAGCGGTTGCACGAAGTGTTCGCGGCGGCCAAAGAGGCGCGGCGGGCGCTGATCTTCGGGCAACTGATCATCATGGTGGTTTACCTGCCGATCTTCGCCCTCACGGGTGTGGCCGGGAAGATGTTCCACCCGATGGCCTTCACCGTGGTGATCGCGCTGCTGGGTGCGATGATTCTGTCGGTGACGTTCGTGCCGGCCGCGATTGCGCTGTTCGTCACCGGCAAGGTCAAGGAAGAAGAAAACCTGGTGATGCGCACGGCGCGGCGGGTCTATGCGCCGGTGCTGCACTGGGTAATGGCGCGCCGTCCATGGGTGTTTGGCTTGGCAGTGTTGACCATCGTCGCCTCTGGGGCGCTGGCCAGCCGCATGGGCAGTGAATTCATCCCCAGCCTCAGTGAAGGTGACTTCGCCCAACAGGCCCTGCGCGTGCCGGGCACCAGCCTGACGCAATCGGTGCAGATGCAGCAGCAGCTTGAGAAAACATTGCTGGCCCAGGTGCCGGAAATCGAACGGGTTTTTGCGCGCACCGGCACCGCAGAAATCGCCTCAGACCCGATGCCGCCGAATATTTCCGACAGCTACGTAATGCTTAAACCGAAGGCGCAGTGGCCCGATCCAAACAAATCCCGCGAGACGCTGATTGCCGACATCCAGCGCGCCAGTGCGATTGTGCCGGGCAGTGCGTATGAACTGTCGCAACCGATCCAGCTGCGCTTCAACGAGCTGATTTCCGGGGTGCGCAGTGATGTGGCAGTGAAGGTGTTTGGTGACGACATGGCGGTGCTCAACAAGACCGCCGCGGAAATCGCCGAGACCCTGCAAAAGCTCGAAGGCGCCTCGGAAGTCAAGGTCGAACAGACCTCCGGTTTGCCGGTGCTGACCATCAATATCGACCGCGAGAAGGCCGCGCGTTTCGGCCTGAATGTGGGCGATGTGCAGGACACCATTGCGGTCGCCGTGGGCGGGCGTCAGGCCGGTACGTTGTACGAAGGTGATCGCCGCTTTGACATGGTCGTGCGTTTGTCCGACGCGCTACGCACCGATATCGATGGGCTGTCACGGCTGCTGATTCCGGTGCCGGCGCTGGCCGGCAGTGCGGCTGGGCAGTTGGGCTTTATTGCCTTGTCCCAGGTCGCCAGCCTGGACCTGGTGCTCGGCCCCAACCAGGTCAGCCGCGAGAACGGCAAGCGCCTGGTGATCGTCAGCGCCAACGTGCGCGGGCGGGATATCGGTTCGTTTGTCGAAGAGGCCGAGGCAGCCATCAACACACAGGTGAAAGTCCCCGCCGGTTACTGGACCACCTGGGGCGGCCAGTTCGAACAGTTGAAGGAAGCGTCCGAGCGTTTGCGCATCGTGGTGCCAGTGGCGTTGCTGTTGGTGTTCGGGCTGTTGTTCATGATGTTCAACAACCTCAAGGACGGCCTGTTGGTGTTTACCGGGATTCCTTTCGCATTGACGGGTGGGATCATGGCGCTGTGGCTGCGCGATATTCCATTGTCGATTTCGGCGGGGGTGGGCTTTATCGCCTTGTCCGGTGTCGCGGTGCTCAACGGGCTGGTGATGATTGCCTTCATCCGCAACCTGCGTGAGGAAGGGCGCGCGTTATCGGTGGCGGTCAACGAGGGCGCGCTGACCCGATTGCGCCCGGTATTAATGACCGCGCTGGTGGCGTCCCTGGGGTTTATCCCGATGGCCCTGGCCACCGGCACCGGCGCCGAAGTGCAGCGCCCGTTGGCGACGGTGGTGATTGGCGGGATTATTTCTTCTACGTTGCTGACCTTGCTGGTGCTGCCGGCGCTTTATCAGTGGGCGCATCGCAAGGAAGAGGAAACACCAGGCGAAACACGGTGAAACCACCGGGCAGGCTGCGCACTTCAGCCTGCCCCTGGTGCAGGGTCATGATCGAGCGCACGATGGCCAGGCCCAGGCCGGTGCCACCCTCGGTGCGAGCGCGGCTGCTGTCGACACGGTAGAAGCGTTCGAACAGGTGCGGCAGGTGGCGCGCTTCGATGCCGGGGCCAGGGTTGCTGACCGACACCGACGCCGTGCTCCCGTAGGCTTCCACCAGCAGCGAAATATGCGAGCCCGCCGGGCTGTGGCGGATGGCATTGGACAGCAGGTTCGACAGGGCGCGCTGGATCATCAGGCGATCGCCGTGCACCTGAGCATCGCCGCTGAGGGTCAGGGTCAGTTGTTTGTCTTCGGCACTGAGGGCGAACAAGTCCATCACCCGCGCCGTTTCAGCCGCCAGCGACACCGCCGCGAACGAAGCGCGTGCCGCCGGGTGGCTGACCTGGGCCAGAAACAGCATGTCGGAGATGATACGCGCCAGGCGCTCCAGCTCTTCGGTGCTGGATTCGAGCACGGCTTTGTATTCGTCAGGCGGGCGCTGGCGCGACAGCGTCAACTGGGCTTTGCCCATCAGGTTGGTCAGGGGCGCGCGCAATTCGTGGGCAAGGTCATCGGAGAATTGCGACAGTTGCTGCACCCCAGCGTCCAGGCGATTGAGCATCACATTAAAGCCTTGCGCCAACTCGCCCAGCTCTTGGGGCAGGTTATCGACGGAAAGGCGATGGGTGAGGTCCTGAGTGGTGACTTTGGCCGCCACATGGCTGAACTGTTTCAACGGCGCCAGGCCGCGCTGCACCAGCCACCAGGCACCCATGCCGATCAGCAGCAGCAGCATGGGCAAGGCGATCACCGTGGCGCGCAGATAGGCACTGAGCAGCGCTTGATCGTCGGTGCGGTCCAGGGACAGCAGCACGCGTACACGTTCGCCGCTGGCCAGGCGCATCAGGCTGGAGGCACTGAGCACCTGGTTGCCATAACTGTCGGTCCAGTTGAGGTAACCGAGGGTTTCCCGAGGGGTGAAGTCCGTGAGCAAAGGCGTCTGAGGCTTGGCCCCGGTGCTCAGCAGCACGCTTTCGTCGGGGGCGGTGCCGACGATGGTCAGGTAGAAGTTGTCATGGCCGATCACCAGGTCCATCAGTGAATGCGGGCGGGCGCGAATGGTGTTCAGGTCCATGCCCTGGGCCACGCTGTGCTGGATCTGTTCCATCTTGCTTTCCAGGCCCTTGCGCGCCAGCTTTTCCAGTTCGTGGGTCAGGGCCAGGTACGCCAGGGTTGCCAGCAACAGCACCAGGCCCGCGCCCATTACACTGACCGTCAGCCCCAGGCGCATCGACAAACTGCCGGTTTTCATCCGCGCGCCTCCAGCACATAACCCACGCCGCGAATGGTGTGGATCAGCTTGACCTCGCTCTGGTCATCGACCTTGGCCCGCAGGCGGCTGATGGAGACTTCCACCACATTGGTGTCGCAGTCGAAATTCATGTCCCACACCAGCGAAATGATTTGCGTGCGGGTCAGCACTTCGCCGGTTTGGCGCATCAACACCTGCAGCAGGGCGAACTCTTTGGTGGTCAGGTCGATCCGTCGGGAGCCGCGATACGCGCGATGGCGGCGCGGGTCCAGCTCCAGGTCCTGCACGCTGAAGACTTCCGGTTGCGGGATATGCTCACTGCGGCGCAGCAGGGTGCGGACCCGCGCGAGCAATTCGGGAAACTCGAAAGGCTTGACCAGGTAATCATCGGCGCCCATGTCCAGGCCTTTGATCTTGTCGGCCAGCCGGCCACGCGCGGTCAGCATCATCACCCGTTGCGTGCCGTTGCGGCGCAATTGTTCGAGCACTTCCCAGCCATCCTTGCCCGGCAGGTTGACGTCAAGAATGACCAACTCATAGGCGTGCTGCCCGGCCAGGTGCAGGCCGTCGATACCATTGGACGCGCAATCGACCACATAGCCACTTTCACTCAGGCCTTGCTGCAAATAGTCAGCGGTTTTTTGCTCGTCCTCAACCACAAGGATACGCATAGAAAATTTACCTTTTACTGAAGGAGAAGAGGTCCATTTCCCTATGGAGGCAGGTGTCTTGAGAGTAGGGAAATTCTGAAGTCTGAAGTAGCTTCAGGGTCAACTGCGACCATTGGTCGCGACTCAGCCAGCGGGCAAAAAAAACGCCCCAGCGGGGCGTTAAAAATTCATCTCTTTCCAAAGGAGCTACACAAAAGCTTCAGAGATGAATGTGCTCGGTGCAACGAAGTTGAAGCGAGTATAGGAAGTTCAACTTAACGAGAAGCTGAACGCAATGTTACAGTTTTGATAGTTATCTATTTGTGAGCAGATGTTAGTTAATGGCGAACGAATGTAAGCGCAGGTCAAAGTGCTACTAGCGGGTATTCGGCAATCAAGCGCACTTCCTCCAGGTCTGATTCGAAAGCGCTGGAGCGCACGGTGGCCTGGCGTAACCGCAATGACAAATCCTTCAGGCTGCCACTTTGCACCACGTACCTGGCCTCGACGTCCCGCTCCCAGCGACGCTGATCCGTCAGCGGATTGCCCGCCGCATCGCGGCGCATGTACACCGCGTTGGCATGGCTGTAATCGGCGCCGGTGCCTTTGCCGTAGCGGGTCATGAACGACAGGCCGGGAATGCCGAACGCCTGCATGTCGAGGTCGTAGCGCAGCATCCACGAGCGCTCCTTGGGCGAGTTGAAGTCGCTGTACTGGATCGAGTTGTTGAGGAAGATCGAGTCCGATTGGCGCAGGTAATCGAAGTCGTCGTCGCCGTTGTTGCGCTGGTGCGACACGGCCACGCTGTGGGCGCCGGCCCTCACCCCGAGCCTGGCGCTCCAGATGTTGTTATCGAATTCGCCCAGCAGCTTTTTACCCTCGTCGACGGCTTTGTAATAGTTGACGTCGCCGAACAAAGAGACGGTGTCGGTCAGCGGGTAAGTGGCGGCACTGCCCACGTAATACTGATCCCAGGCGTCTTTCAGGCGGCTGCTGTAGAGGCTGACACTGAGGTGTTTATTGACGGTGTAGTCGCCGCCGACGTAACCGATCCAGGGGGCATCGACCTTGCCCGCGTAGAACGTCGCAAAGCCTTTGTTCATGCCACTTTCACTTGGCTGGCTCATGCCGCTCAGGCGCCCGCCCTGCAGGTTCAGGCCTTCAAGGCTGGTGTTTTGCGCGGTGACACCGCTAAAGCTTTGCGGCAACAGGCGTGAGTCGCCGGCGGCCACCACCGGCGTGGCGGGGAACACGTCACCGGCCTTGAAGACCGTGTCGAGCACGCGCACTTTCGCGGCGCCGCCGAATTTGCTGTAGCCGCTTTCGGGGTGGTTATTGCTGTCCACCGGCAGCATGCCGAACGAACCCTTGCCGCCGCTGCGGCCGGTGCCGGAGTCGAGTTTCAGGCCGTACATGGCAAACGCATCCAGGCCAAACCCCACGGTGCCTTGGGTAAAGCCGGATTCGAACTTGCCGATCAAGCCCTGCGCCCAGGCTTCGGAATAACCGTTGCCGGTGGGGCTGGACTGGCCCTTGCGGTCGTCGCGGTTGAAGTAAAAATTGCGCGCCAGCACGTTCACGCTGCTGCCTTCGATAAAACCTTCAGGCTTGTCCTCCACCGCCACGGCTGCCAGGGGCAGTGCGGCCAGCAATGAAAAGGGAAGGGTGTAGTAAGCAATAGTCATGTTTCGCTCCTCGGTGTTGGCAGTGTTCAGCTTCTTATAGGCAGTGGGCGTTCTTATTGATCTGGCCCGGGCTGATAGTTGCAAACAGCGGATAACGACTTCATTGCGTGAACATTACAATCCTGGAAAGTCACGGCTACCTAACAAATAAGTAATGGTTTGGTGAACCTCGCGTCAGGGTTGCTTCATTACGCTTGTCACTGAACTTCTTAGACGAGGAACCCGTAATGAACTTTTATAAAATTGGCCTGGGTGTATTCACTGCAATCCTGTCGTTCAGTGCAGTGGCCGAAGGCGGTGGTGATCGCACCTTTGCCCTGATGATGGAACGCAATGAGAAAGCCATGGCGGCTTACGCCGCAAAAAAGGGGCTGCCGGCACCCGAGGTACAGGCCTACCGCTATGGTATGACGCTGGACATCGCCAACGTGGTCAACGTCACCCCACCGATCCGTTCGTGCAATCCGGTGCCGTCGCGCATGACCTATGAAGACTCCAGCGGCAAGCTCAATACCCTTGAATACCAAGTGATGGGCATCTGCCGGAATAATGGTGGTTAATCGCGCCAGAAAAACAGGTGGGCGAAGGGCTAAAAAGCACTTCAGAAAATCCCGGCAGCGCCGATGCAGGTCAGATTCATCTCCTCAAATGATCATCGGTGCCCCATGTTCAACACCCGTTTGAAGCAGGAGCTGTCAGCTCTTCGCGAAGAGTTGTCGAGCTTGCAACAGGTCAAGGAGAGCCTGGAAAGTGAAATGCTGTGCCTGACGCTGGATGCCGAAGGCCGGGTGGAGTGGGCAAATGCCAACTTCCTGCAGGAACTGGCGTACCAGGCCACCAACATCCTGGGGCGCCACATTGATGATCTGGTGCCGGCACACGTGCGCCAGGACGAATTCCAGCTGCGTTTCAAGCATGCCCTGCTGCGTGGCGAACACTTCGCTGGCACCGTGCGGCTGATGCGCGGCAATGGCAAGGAGGCGTGGTTGCGCTCGATCCTGCAACCCGTGCGCAGCTCGGATGGGCGTATCAAGCATTATTCGATTTACTCAAGCGACCTCACCCGCACCATCGAGGCCTCGCGCGAGCATGAAAACCTGATCACCGCGCTGGTGCGTTCCACCGCGGTCATCGAGTTCGACCTCGGTGGGCATGTGCTGACGGCCAATGACCGGTTCCTCGGCGGCATGGGTTACAGCCTGGCGCAGATTCAGGGCAAGCATCACCGGATGTTCTGCGAACCGGAGGAATACAACAGCGCCGAGTACCAGAACTTCTGGAAACGTTTGAATGCCGGTGAGTTTGTCGCGGCGCGTTTCAAGCGCGTCGACAGCCATGGGCGTGTGGTCTGGCTGGAAGCTACCTATAACCCGGTGTTGGATGCCAATGATCGCCTGTACAAAGTGGTCAAGTTCGCCACGGTGATTACCGACCAGGTCAACCAGGAACAGGCCGTGGCCGAGGCCGCCAATATTGCCTACAGCACCTCGCTGCAAACCGACAACAGTGCCCAGCGTGGCACCACGGTGGTGACGCAGGCGGTGGATGTGATGCGAGATTTGGCCAGGCACATGCAGCAGGCCGGTGATGGCATTGAGGCGCTCAACGCCCAGTCGCAAGTGATCGGTACCATCGTCAAGACCATCAGCGGCATTGCCGAACAGACCAACCTGCTGGCGCTGAATGCGGCCATCGAAGCGGCACGCGCGGGTGAGCAGGGCCGTGGTTTTGCGGTGGTTGCCGATGAGGTTCGCCAATTGGCGTCGCGCACCAGCAAGGCCACCGAGGAAATTGTCGGTGTGGTGCGTCAGAACCAGGACATGGCTCGCGATGCGGTGTCGCTGATGACCGAGGGGCGTCTGCAGGCCGAGCAAGGTCTGGCGCTGGCGTCTGAGGCCGGCACCGTGATTGTGGAAATCCAGGATGGCGCGCAAAAGGTGGTGAGCGCGGTCGGGCAGTTCGCCAATCAGCTGTCGAGCTGACCGTCGGGCTTGTGCTTGAGGTATCGTAGGTTTTTTCTTGCTTGAAGAGCCGACCCTCCATGAGCCCTACTCACCGTCGTCCTGTTCCGCTGTCCAAGGCCTATCGCTTGCTCAACCACGGGCCGACCGTGTTGGTGAGCGCGGCCCACGACGGCCGACGCAATATCATGGCCGCTGCCTGGGCCATGCCCCTGGACTTTGAACCGCCGAAAGTCGCGGTGGTGCTCGACAAAGCCACCTGGACCCGGTCATTGCTGGAAGGCGCCGGCACCTTTGTACTTCAGGTGCCCTGCGTGGCGCAGGCCGATCTGGTGCAGACGGTCGGCAACACCACGGGCGCCGACACGGACAAATTCGCCGCCTACGGCCTGCAAACCTTCCACGGTGAACACACCGATGCGCCGCTGCTGGAGGGCTGCGTAGCGTGGTTGGAATGTCGCCTGTTGCCCGAGCCTCACACCCAGCAGACCTACGATTTATTCCTCGGCGAAGTGGTCGCGGCGTATGCCGACGAACGCGTGTTCAGCGAAGGGCACTGGCACTTCGAAGGGCATGACGCATTGCGCACCTTGCACCATATCGCGGGCGGCAATTTCCTGAGCATCGGCGAGCCGGTTGTCGGGCGCCAGCTGTAAGCCTTGCCTTCCTGCGCCCGCTGATTAACTGCGCACTTGCGCGCCGTTAATCAGCGCCCGAGCATCTTTACCCATCGCGACGGTGGCATGCCGTAGGTGCTGCGAAATTGCCGCGTCATGTGGCTCTGGTCGGTGAAACCGGCGGTCAGTGCTGCATCCACCAACGATTGGCCCTGAGCCAGCAGGCTGCGCACCAAGTCCAACCGTCGCATGGTCAGGTAGCGGTAGGGGCTGGTGCCGAACAGCACGCGAAAATCGCGCGACAATGCCCAGCGGTCACGGCCGCAGTGGTCGGCCATTTCATCCAAGGTGATGCTGCGGCCCAAGGCGCCGTGGATAAATTCCCGGGCACGCTCGGCGGCCACGTAATCGAAGGATTTACGACTGACGATCACGCCCGACGCAGCGCTCAGCGCCTGGGCCAGGTCGTACAGCGCGTCCTGTTCCTGCATCGGGTCAATCGGGCAGTCCAGGCTTTGCAGCAACACTTCGCTGGCGCGGAACAGCCTTGGGTCAGTTGACAGTCCGTTGTGGATAAACGGTAACGGCCGGCCGCCAAGGATCTGCTGGATCAGCGCCGGCTCCACATAAATCATGCGGTACTTGAAGCCTTCTACACTGCTGGCGCGGCCGTCATGGGTTTCGTCGGGGTGAATCACCATGGTCGTACCGGGCAGGCTGTGGGTCATGCAGCCGCGATAATGAAAACTTTGCACGCCAAACAACGTGCGCCCGATGGCGTAGGTGTCATGGCGATGCGGGTCGAACGCGAAGCCGGCAAAGTACGCCTCGATACGGTCCAGGCCGCTGGCGTGCGGGGCGCGGTGCAACCAGTCGAGTGCGGAGGTGGGGTGGCCCATGGTGGCTTGTCACAAATTGAGGTGGAAACACGGTAACCCAGTCTGGCGTGGGTTGTCTGGCGGGGTCTTGAACGATTGTGCGTGCTGGCGGTAGCGCTGGGGCAGTGTGTTTTTTAGCCAACACACTGCAATTCATTAAAAAATGATTGTTTTACGATAATTTATCTATTATTTTTGCGTCCTCTTTCACCCATTGAGGTTGCTTATGAATACCCAACGTCTGGCCCAGCTCAGTCAGCGCATGTCGCTGCTTACCCTTCTGCTGATTGTCGTCATGCTGGTGCTCAATACCTGTGTATGGCTGTTCCCGGTACTGAGTTCTTCTGCCGATGGCCTGGGGTTTGGCTTTGCCTTGAGTGACCGTCTGATCCAGGCGCGCGCCGTGCAAGTCGCGCTGCTGCCCTGGTGGCAAATTCTGGGCGCTATTGTGCTTTCCAGCATCCCGCTGCTGGCCCTTGGTGGGGGCTTGAACCATCTTCGTCTATTGTTCCAGAACTACGCCCGTGGCGAGTATTTCTCCCGTGCGGCGGCGCAGCACTTGGGCAAGGTGGGGCGGGCGGTAGCGGTGTGGGTGCTGCTGGACTTTTTATGCGAGCCGTTGCTCAGTGTCTGGGTCACGATGAATGAGCCGGTCGGTCAGCGGTTTATCACGCTGAGTGTCACCGCGCCGAGCTTCGTCGCCTTGTTTCTGGCTGCCTGTATCGCGGTAATCGCGCGTATCCTGTGGCAAGCCAGTGAAGTGGATTCTGAAAACCGCACTTTTGTTTGAGATCGACATGCCCATTGTGATTGAACTGGACGTTATGCTTGCCCGGCGCAAGGTCAAATCCAAAGACCTGGCCGCCGCTATCGGGATTACCGAACAGAACCTGTCGTTGCTCAAACAAGGCAAGGTCAAGGGGATACGGCTGGGTACGCTGGATGCGATCTGCACCTACCTGGACTGTCAGCCCGGCGACCTGTTGGTGCACACACCGGAGCCGGCGGCCGAGCCGGCTTAACTCCATGGGAAGAGGGATCGTCCAATGCAACTGCTCGACTTACCGTATGCCACGCCGTTACTGGCGCTGGGGCTGCTGTGGACGGTCGCGGTGGTGACGCCGGGGCCGAACTTTTTCAACACCGCCCAACTGGCGGCAAGTTGCTCGCGTCGGCATGGCGTGGTGGCCTCGGCCGGGGTGGCGACGGGCACGGTGATATGGGGGCTGGCGGGCGGCTTGGGCATCAAGTCGCTGTTCACCGCCGCGCCCATGCTCTATCTGGCGTTCAAGCTTATCGGCGGCTGTTACCTGATCTATCTGGGGCTGAAACTGTTCAAGCGTTCGGCGCCCTCGATGAGCCAGACGCTATTGCCTGCCGAACCCCGGCGCTCGCTGTTTTCCGCCTGGCGCTTCGGCTTGCTGGGCAACTTGTCCAACCCCAAGGCCGCGTTGTTTGTCACCACGGCCTTCGCCTCGACCATGCCTCCCTCACCATCGCCCACGTTGTTGGCCCTGGCGGTAATCACCATGGCCACGTTGTCATTCAGCTGGTACACCAGCGTGGCCCTGGTGTTTTCCAGTGAGCGAATGGCCAACGCCTATGGCCGTTCGCGCAAGTGGCTCGACCGGTTTGCCGGTGGTTGCTATGTGCTGTTTGGCGCACATCTGGTAGCGAATCGCTGACGGCTCATGGTAAGAAGCCTTACTTTCAACAGTGAGGCCGAGTCATGAGCAAGGTGCGGGTAGGTATTATTTTTGGTGGCCGTTCGGCCGAGCACGAGGTCTCGCTGCAATCGGCGCGCAATATCGTCGATGCGCTGGACCGCTCGCGTTTCGAGCCCATCCTGATCGGCATCGACAAGGCCGGCCACTGGCACCTCAACGACACCTCAAACTTCCTGATCAACCAGGAAAACCCGGCCTTGATCGCCCTGAACCAATCCAATCGTGAACTGGCGGTGGTGCCCGGCAAGGCCAGTCAGCAAGTGGTGGAAACGTCCGGTCAGGGGTTGCTGGAACACATCGACGTGATCTTCCCGATCGTCCACGGCACCCTTGGCGAAGACGGCTGCCTGCAAGGCCTGTTGCGCATGGCCGACCTGCCGTTTGTGGGCTCCGACGTACTCGGCTCGGCGGTGTGCATGGACAAGGACATCAGCAAACGCCTGCTGCGCGATGCCGGCATTGCCGTCACCCCGTTCATTACCCTGACCCGTCGCAACGCGGCGCGCACGTCCTTTGATACGGCCGTGAGCACGCTCGGTTTGCCGATGTTCGTCAAACCCGCCAACCAGGGGTCTTCGGTCGGTGTGAGTAAAGTCGGCAACGAAGCGCAGTACCACGCCGCCGTCGAACTGGCCTTGGGTTTTGATGAAAAAGTGCTGGTGGAGTCCGCCGTCCAGGGCCGCGAAATCGAATGCGCCGTGCTGGGCAATGACAACCCGATCGCCAGCGGCTGCGGCGAGATCGTGGTGAGCAACGGGTTTTATTCCTACGACAGCAAATACATCGACGGCCAGGCCGCCCAAGTGGTGGTGCCGGCCGATATCAGCCCTGAAGCCAGCGAGCGCATTCGCCACCTGGCCATCGAAGCGTTTGAGGTATTGGGCTGCGCCGGGTTGGCGCGGGTCGACGTGTTTCTCACCGGTGAAGGTGAAGTGCTGATCAACGAAATCAACTCACTGCCCGGCTTCACCCGCATCAGCATGTACCCCAAGCTGTGGCAGGCGGCGGGGATGAGTTACAGCGACTTGGTGAGCCGGTTGATCGAGTTGGCGCTGGAACGGCACGCGGGGCGTAAGGGGTTGAAGATCAGCCGGTGAGTGTTCAAGGGCCGCGTGTGCTTCAGGGGCTACGAGCGATCCACGAATAGATCAACGTCTTTGCCTCTTGCGGGTGATGAGTTCGGCGGCGGTAGCTGGCGAAGGTGGGGGAGCTGCAATAAGTGCACACCTCACTGACGTCGATCTGCTCACGCTTAACCCCTGCCGCCTGCAACAGCATCACCCCATAGCCGCTCAAGTCAAACCAGGCACTGCCCGCCTGCCTCGCGTAGGGCGGCGCAATCTGCGGGGCCAGCAACGGCGCCGGTTGCTCGACGTGCCACGGTGCCTGAGCGGCATGCCACACGTGAGCCTGGTCCGCCTGAAACTGCGCAATAAACCCCGCGCTCACTTCATAACAGCAGGGCTTGATCGATGGCCCGATAGCCACCTGCAACTGCTCCACAGCAAAACCTTGCGCGGCAAACTGCTGCACGGCATTGGCGATAATCCCGCCTTGCAACCCCTTCCAGCCACCATGCACGGCCGCCACCATCGCGCCGTCTGTGGTCGTCATCAGAATGGGCAGGCAATCAGCGGTAATCACGGCGATCGGCGGCTGCTCGCGCGTGAACACGCCATCCGCCTCGACGGTATTGGCCACCTGACCCGCCTGCCATTCAATCACCGACGCACTGTGCACCTGCTTGCAGATGAACACGTCATCCGGGCGCAGGGGCTCATTGATCGAACAAAAACCGTGTTCGACGCCGGGGATGGCGTCGAGATTATCTGCCTGGTGCACCGCGTGCGCTCCCTTGAATAAAGACTCAGTCGCCGACCGCTTCGCCTTCACGCCGCGGGTCTGCGCCGCCGCTGAGCGACAGCTTGCCGTGGGCATCCCGCGTACGAACGATGGCCTGGATACCGCTGGTCATATCGATCTCGCTCAACGCATGGCCCTTGTCCTTGAGTGCCTGTTTCAATGCCGGGCTGAACAGACCTTGCTCCAGTTCTGTCGCACCGTTGCGGCTACCGAAGTTAGGCAGGCTGATGGCGGCTTGCGGGTCGAGGTTCCAATCGAGCATTGCCACCAGGGATTTGCTCACGTACTCGATGATCTGCGAGCCACCCGGTGAACCCACCGTGGCCAGCAACTCGCCGCTCTTGCGGTCGAACACCAAAGTGGGCGCCATGGCCGAGCGTGGGCGCTTGCCGGGCTCGACGCGGTTGGCCACCGGTTGGCCGTTTTCTTCGGGGATGAACGAGAAGTCGGTCATCTGGTTGTTCAGCAAGAAGCCCTGGACCATCACGTGGGCGCCGAACGCCGCTTCCACCGTGGTGGTCATCGACACGGCGCCGCCCTGGTCATCCACCGCGACCACTTGCGAAGTGGAGATGCGCAGCGGCGAGCGGTCCGGCGCGTAGGCCACCTGGATGCCCGCAGGCTGGCCCGGTTTAGCGATGCCCATGCTGCGTGCGCCGATCAGCGCGGCGCGTTTGGCCAGGTAGTCGGGAGCGACGAGGCCGGCGACCGGCACCGCTACGAAGTCGCTGTCGGCCACGTACAGCCCGCGGTCGGCGAAGGCCAGGCGGCCCGCTTCGGCGATCAGATGCACGGCTTCGGGCGTGGGCTCAAGGCCGGCAGGCGAGGCACTCTTGACCGGTTTCATGGGGGCGATGGCCAGGCGTGGGTCGCGGGCTTCCACGGCCTGCAGCGTGCCGAGGATCTGCGCCACCGCAATCCCGCCTGACGACGGCGGTGGCATGCCGCACACTTGATATTGCTTGTAGTCGGTGCACAGCGGCGTGCGTTCCTTGGCGGTGTAAGCCTTGAGGTCCGCTTGCGACAGGCTGCCCGCATTGCGGTTGCCCTGAACCTTGCGCGCGATCTCGTCGGCAATCGGCCCGTGGTACAGCGCGTCCGGTCCTTCCTTGGCGATACGTTTGAACACGGCGGCCAGCGCTGGGTTCTTGAGCAGCGTGCCGGTGGCTTTAGGCGTGCCATCGGCATTCAGAAAATAGGCCGCCATGTCGGGTGATTGCGGGATGAAACGGTCGGCGGCGATCAACGCGTGCAAGCGTGGAGAAATCGCGAAGCCTTGCTCCGACAGACGAATAGCGGGCTCAAACAGCTTGGCCCATTGCAAGTGCCCGGTCTTCTTGTGCGCCATCTCCAGGGCGCGCAAGACTCCGGGTGTACCGACCGAGCGCCCGCCAATCTGCGCGTCGGTAAACGCCATCGGCGTGCCGTCGGGCTTCAGGAACAAGCGCTCAGTTGCACCGGCCGGTGCCGTTTCGCGGCCGTCATACGCGTGCACGGTTTTTCCGTCCCAGAGCATGATGAACGCGCCGCCGCCGATGCCGGATGACTGCGGTTCCACCAGGGTCAACACGGCCTGCATCGCAATCGCCGCATCAATCGCCGACCCGCCCTGGCGCAGCATCTCGCGCCCGGCTTCGGCCGCCAGTGGGTTGGCGGCGGCGGCCATATGGCGCTCGGCGTGGCGGGGGGTGAGGTCGGTGCGATAACCCGAACCCAACTCCGGTGCCGGCGGCTGTTCATTGACCGGGGTGTGACAGCCAGCCAGGGCGAGGGCTGCGGCAATCATCGACAGTTGACGGCGGGAAATCGAAAACACGCGTTGAACTCCGTTCATTTTGAGAATGATCTGTTGTCCTTGGGGGAAGTGCTTTTTACAGGTAAATCGTGCCTTGCAGGTAGAGCGCTGCGTGGCCGGAGATAATCACCCGGTCGCCTTTGAGCTCACAACGCAGCTGCCCACGGCGCTTGCCGCCCTGTTCGGCGGTCAATAGCGACTTGCCCAAACGTTCGGCCCAGAACGGTGCCAGCGAGGTGTGGGCAGAGCCGGTGACCGGGTCTTCGTTGACGCCTACGTTGGGGCCAAACCAGCGGGAAATGAAATCAAAGCGCGTACTGCTGGCCGTCACCGCAATCCCGCGTTTGGGCAGGCCCTTGAGGCGTGCGAAGTCCGGCGTCAGGGCGGCGACCTGGGCTTCGTCGTCGACTAGAACTATGTAGTCATCGGTGGCAAATACTTGCGCGTGCTCAAGCCCCAATGCGCTCAACAGGCCGGCGGGCGGTTCGCAGCGTTGGGGCTGTTTGGCCGGGAAATCCATTGCCAGCTCATCGCCATTGCGCGTCACGCGAAGCTCGCCGCTGCGGGTGGCAAAGCGCAACACTTCAGGCGCGCCCGGCAACTGGTGAATCAACACCCACGCGGCCGCCAGCGTGGCATGGCCGCACAGGTCGACTTCAACTTCCGGCGTAAACCAGCGCAACTCATACACCTCGCCACGCGGCACGAAAAACGCGGTTTCCGAGAGGTTGTTCTCGGCGGCGATGTTGTGCAATTGCTCGGTGGGCAGCCACTCGGTGAGTGGGCAGACGGCCGCCGGGTTGCCGCCAAAGGCCTGTTGGCTGAAAGCATCGACTTGGTAGATGTCCAATTTCATCGCAGGCGCTCCATGTGAGGGGAGGCTGGACACTAGCAGTGGGGTTACGGCAGCGTCAAAGTACAGATGGCGCCTTTTTTTCAGCGCATGAACCCTGCACGGTCCAGGGATCAACCGCGCTCAACCCAGGCGCAACAGCATCGCCCCGGCGGCAATGATGCACGCGGCAACGCTGCGAACGCGCGTGAGAGGCTCTTTGAGCACCCAGGCTGAAATCACCACGCCGAACAGGATCGACGTTTCTCGCAGTGCCGAAACCGTGGCGATCGGTGCCTGGGTCATTGCCCACAGGGCCAGGCCGTATGACGCCACGGTGCCCATACCGCCAACGACGCCCAGCCGCCAATAACGCGCGACGTAGCCACAAAACACGGCACGCCGTGTCACTAACGCCCACGCGGCAAGCGGGATGCCGGTGAGCAGGAAAATCCACAGGGTGTAAGCCGCCGGCGCGCCGGATTTGCGCACGCCCAAACCATCAATCAGGGTGTAACCGGCAATCACACCGGCGTTGATCAGCGCCAGAACCAAGCCCTTTCTGTGCCCTGCCGAAGGCGCGGCCGCCATGCTCAAAATGCCGAGTGAGATTATGGCGATCCCCAACCATGCGCACGCCGACAGCGGTTCAGACAGCACAAACATACTCACCGTTGCCACCAGCAGCGGCGCGGTGCCGCGCATGATCGGATAAGTCTGGCTCATATCGGCAATGCGGTACGTTGAGGCGACCAGCACGAAATACAGCACCTGGAACAGCACCGATGCGCCGATAAACGGCCAGCTCTCAGGTGCCGGCAGCACCAGAAACGGAACCGCCGCCAACGCGATCAACGAGGCGACGGAGGCGATCATGCAGGTGGTCAACAGCGTGTCGACGCCGCCTTTGACCACAGCGTTCCAGCTGGCATGCAGTGCGGCACCCAGCATGATAATCGCGAAGACGGTGAGGCTCATGCGTCGCCGTGTGCGCTGTTGATCAGCGACGTCAACACGTGGTCGGCCCACTCGCCGTTAATCTTGAGATAGGCCCGCGCTGCGCCCTCTCGCTCGAACCCGAGCCGTTTGAGCACGAGCGCACTGCGTTCATTCTCGGGCCGGTAGTTGGCCATGATGCGATGAAGCTTCATCTCGTCGAACACATAGGCAATCGCCGCGCTCAGTGCTTCGTGCATCAACCCCTGGCCCTGAGCCGACTCGTCGAGTGCATAACCCAGATGGCACGCTTGGAATGCGCCACGCACGATGGTGGTGAAGTTACAGCTGCCGATGATCTGCCCGTCGCGCAGCATCAGCAGATGCAACGCTTCGCCGCAGGCGGTTTTCTCGGCCATGGTTGCCAGGCGTTGGCTGATCGCACCCAGTTCGAAATATTCATCGTCGCGCGAGGGCTCCCAGGGTTGGAGGAACGCGCGGTTGGCCACGAGGTGCGCGTGCAGGGCGCTCGCGTGAGAGGGGTGAGCCGCTTGCAGCAATAGCCGCTCGGTGGTGATGCCGTGGGTGGGGAACTGAGGGTTCACGTATCGCCTCCTTGGGGTTGGGGCGAGTATGCCTCAGGGCTTTTCTGGAGGCATAAAAAAACGGCCTACCTTTCGGTAAGCCGTTTTTAGTACTTGGTGGCTACACAGGGACTTGAACCCCGGACCCCAGCATTATGAATGCTATGCTCTAACCAACTGAGCTATGTAGCCAAGTGGCGCGCATTATTCGCGTAGAACGGGAATGCGTCAAGCACTTTTGTTGAAATTTTTTCTACGCTTTCAACCGTTTAACCAGAATTGCCGGTTCTGGCGACGAGTGGCCTGTCATTCGTACGCCTGCGAGGCCGTGCGCGGGTGCAGGCTTTCAATCGAGCGGTCGATCACGGTCTTGGCCATTTCGAGCAAGTGCCATACGGCGTTGATCCTGGCGCGGTCGTGGGGTGGCAGGTGGTCACCGCAGTCGAGGACGGTGGCGCTGGCGCTGTGGATCAGGTGGGAAAGGTAGAGCTGGGCGTCTTCGAAGCTGAGGTTTTCGTTGACGACGAGGCAGTCTGCGGGTGGGTCGGGGAGTGCTTTGGTCATGGTGTAACTCCTATTGAACTGGGGGCTGCCACCAACGCTGCTAAACGATAGGTGGCGGCCGTGCGCGGGTTAGCAGACCGGTCAATAGGAAAACCAGCGCATCCGAAGATGCCCCACGCACAGCCACCATAAACGGAGACGTGAACCGTGCGTCTATTGAACCAGGCTGCTAAACCCGATCACTGTACTCAGTGACGGATTGAAGACTAGCCAGTGGTTTCAACAGGCACAAGGCGCCCGGGATTGTCTAGGAAACGTCCTGCAATTTAAAGAGACTTACCCTGCTGGCCCTTTACAAGCGATGTCGTTAACGCCCTCGTAGGGTAGATGCTCAGGAGCAGGCACCGGGCAATAGGGGGATGATTACCAGGGTGTGCTTCGGGCAGAGGCTTGATGTTGGCGGGATCATTGCGGTGCGGCGCGGGCCGCTGGTGGTCTGGTTGTTACGTACGCAAAAGGTCTGAATTCGGTTGGGCAGATATCCCTGCTGCCCAACGCTTGCCCCCAGGGCTGCTTACGGGTGCAGCGGGTTGTGCGTGACGCGTTTGAGGTGTTCACGCGCCCGTGACAGGCGTGAGCGAACGGTACCGATGGGGATGTCCAACACGTCGGCAGTGTCCTGATAGCTGCCGTCGGTTTCCAGCGAGGCGTACAACGTCCTGCGCATTTCTGCCGGCAGATGGTCGATGGCGCTCAGGGTTTTCTCCAGTCGGCGGTTGACCTCGAATTCCCAATCCAGGTTGTTGTTTTCCTCTTGTCCATGCCACAGCGACTCATCGAATTCGCAATGCACCGGTTTGGCATACATCCGCCGGAAATGGTTGCGGATCAGGTTCTGCGCAATGCCGCACATCCAGGTGCTGAGGGTGGCCTGACCACTGAAGCGCTCGCGGTTGCGCCAGGCTTCCAGGTACGTCAGTTGCAGGATGTCATCTGCATCTTCGGGGTTGAGTACGCGTTTATGAATAAAACGCCGGAGTTTCTTCTGCTGGTCGTCCGTCAGTTGGAGCATGAATTGAGGCGAGCCGCCAACGAGCTGCGCTAAAGCTTCAATAGGGATATTCACGATTTTTTCCTCAGGGTAGACGCTATCGAAATAATTTCGACGGGAACCCCTTTAGCACTGGCTGTGCCAAGCGTAAAAATCATGCAACTTGCTGATTTATTTATATAAATATTTTGAAATGCAGCGGTTTTGCGCAGCTATTTGCAAAAGACCTGCTCACGTCGCGCGGGTTTTTTCAAAAAAACGCGACGGGGGATTTCGATGGAACCGTATGGCACGGGCTTGCCACATAGGGACACAAACTTCCTGTCCTGGCACGCCCATGAAAGTCGAATTCAACCATGATCTGCACAAAGTCCAGAGCCTGGACCTGCCTGCACCTGAGAAGGCCGCCCAAGCCCGAGCGCACGTCGCCGCGCCCGGTGTCGATGAGCTTGCCAGCATTTTCAGCCAGGAAGTGGCGCTCACCAGTAAGGCACTGAACCAGCGCGCGATGGGCGTGCGTGTCACCCCTACCGAACAGCTTGCGCAACTCTATGATCAGTTGGGGCACCCGGCTCAGACGAGCCTGGCAGCCCTGACTCGCCAAGTCAGGCAGCACTTGCAGCAGTCGCCCAGTGTTGAAAAGTTGTTGGACCTCACGGGGGGCGACCCGGCGCGTACGTATGTGGTGCTGCGCCAGATTACGGCCCAGGCAGAAGCCGAGGTGCGCAAGACGGAAGCCGCGCTGGCACGTGATGCCCTGGCCAAACTGGAAATTCGCTACAAGCGGGAAATCCAGGCGGCCCTCAATATTGCGATGGCGTTGCAGGCCAACAGTGATGATCCGCAGGAGCGTCAGGCGGTACGTGCGCTGTATTACGCCAATGTGGTGGTGCGCCAGTCGCTGGCCAGCATGATGCAGGCGTTGTTGGGCCTGTACGGCGGTGAGCAGTTCTCTGGTGGGCTCAACATCATGCGCCGGGCCTTGGCTGACGATATTGCGGCCTGCGCCTCGTCGGTTCCGACGGCCAAGTTGCGCACGCTGCTGCTGGGCCTGCAAAGCTGCGGTCAATTGGGGGGCGTGCTGTCCAGTTGTCGCACGTTGATCCAGCGTCTGAAGGTTGAACACGACGCCGTCATCCTGTTGCAGCGCCTGTTGGGGTACGCCGGTAATGGCATCGCCCCGTCCGAGGTCCAGCGGCTGGCGGATGAGTTGGCGGGCAGCGAATCGGCCCACCAACTGGCCTCGCTCAATGCGGTCTACCCGGTGCTCAAAACGTTGCCCATGGCGTTGTGGCGCGATACGCGGGGGCGCCAGGAGGGCCTGCACAACTTTTTGCTGGTGATGGATGAGTTCACCCGCCTGGAGAACAGCCAGGCTCGGCTTGGCAGTGATCCGAGGGCATTGGCGTGACCGTCCTGGCGACGCTTAACCGCTGGATGCTCAAGGCCGCACAACGTGCCGAAGTCCTTGGCGCGGTGGTGGTGTTGGCCATCGTGTTCATTTTTATCGTGCCATTGCCCACCTGGCTGGTGGATATCCTCATTGCACTGAACATCTGCATTTCCTGCCTGTTGATTGTGCTGGCGCTCTACCTGCCGGGTCCGTTGGCGTTTTCTTCGTTTCCGTCGATCCTGCTGTTGACCACCATGTTTCGCCTGGCCCTGTCGATTGCGACCACGCGCCTGATCCTGCTGGAACAGGACGCTGGCGATATCGTCGAGGCATTCGGCAATTTTGTGGTGGGCGGCAATCTGGCGGTGGGGTTGGTGATCTTCATGATCCTCACCCTGGTCAACTTCCTGGTGATTACCAAGGGGTCGGAGCGGGTTGCCGAAGTGGCGGCGCGGTTCAGTCTGGACGCGATGCCCGGCAAACAGATGTCCATCGACAGCGATTTGCGTGCGGGGTTGATCGACGGCGTGCAGGCGCGCGACAAGCGTGACCAGTTGTCCCGCGAGAGCCAGCTGTTCGGGGCCATGGACGGGGCCATGAAGTTCGTCAAGGGCGATGCCATCGCCGGCTTGGTGATCGTGTTGATCAACCTGCTGGGCGGCTTCTCCACCGGCATGTTCCAGCACGGCATGAGCGCCGCCGACTCGATCGCCTTGTATTCGGTGCTGACCATCGGCGACGGTCTGATCGCGCAGATTCCCGCGCTGCTGATCTCCCTGACCGCCGGCATGATCATCACCCGCGTGGCCCCCGATGGACGCAAGGGCATCACCAACATGGGCGCTGAAATTGCCCGCCAGATGACCAGCGAACCCAAGAGCTGGATGATCGCTTCGGTCGGAATGCTCGCCTTTTCGGCGTTGCCCGGCATGCCCACGCTGGTGTTCATCCTGATTGCACTGATCACCGGCTGCCTGGGTTTTTACCTGATGCGCCTGCGTCAACACCAGGAGCAGGAAGCGGCCGGTGCCACCGTCGAGATGGCGCCGGAAGAGAACGGGCTTGTGGACTTGCGGGGGTTCGATCCCTCGCGGCCCTATCTCTTGCAGTTTCCGCCCGTGCTGCGTGGCACAGACGTGGTGGTAGAGCTCATGCACGAGATTCGCAAAGCGCGTAACGGCATCGTCGCCAGGATTGGCTTGACCCTGCCGCCGTTTGAGGTCGAGTTCGACGCCTCCCTGGCCGACGATGAAATGCGTTTTTGCGTGCATGAAGTGCCAATGGTCAAAGCCACCCAAGGCCAGCGAGTGGCGGTCGCGCGCTCGACATTCGAAGACGAACCGGGCAACGGCATCCCGGGGCTGCTCGAGCGTGAGGAGCAGGATTGGGTGTGGCTGGCCGCCGATCATCCGCTGCTTGACGATCCGCAGCTTGAGCGCTTCAGCGCCTTGAGCTTGATCATTGAGCGCATGACTCAATCGATGATGCTCAGTGGGCCGCAGTTTCTCGGGATCCAGGAGAGCAAGTCGATCCTCGGCTGGCTTGAAAGCAATCAGCCCGAGCTGGTTCAGGAGCTGCAGCGCATCATGCCGTTGTCGCGTTTTTCGGCGGTGCTGCAGCGCCTGGCCAGCGAAGGGGTGCCGCTGCGCGCGGTGCGGCTGATTGTCGAATCGTTGATCGAGTATGGCCAGCACGAGCGTGAGCCGGAGGCCTTGGCTGACTACGCGCGCATTGCGCTCAAATCGCAGATTTTTCACCAGTACAGTGAGACCGACGGTTTGCATGCCTGGCTGCTGGCGCCGCAGACCGAGAACATCTTGCGTGAGGCGTTGCGCCAGACGCAGACCGGGGTGTTTTTTGCGCTCGACAATGACAGCAGCGCGGCGCTGGTCAGCTTGCTCAACCAGGCCTTTACCCTGCGGCCAAAAACGAAAAGCGTGATGCTGGTGGCGCAGGATCTGCGTAGCCCTTTGCGCACGCTGTTGCTCGAAGAATTCAACCATGTGCCGGTGCTGTCGTTCGCCGAATTGGGCAGCACCTCCAAGGTAAAAGTGCTGGGGCGTTTCGATCTTGGCCAGGACGTGTTGATGCACGGGGCGTTGGCATGAATACGGGGTTGCTGTCATTACCGGGAAGGGCTCGATGATGTTCGAGCTGCGTGTGTTGGATGGTTTGCATCAGGGCGCCGCGCTGCCCTTGTTCGGTGAGCAATGGAGTATCGGTGCGCATGCCGACGCCGACCTTTTGCTCAACGATGCCGGGATTGCCGAGTATCACGCACGGTTGCGGCTGGTCGGTTCACGTTGGTCGGTGCAGGCAGAAGCGGGGCTGCTTCAAGGGCCCGATGGCCTGGTCCAGGCGCAGATCGCCAACCTTGCACTCGGCAGCGCTTTTTCAATGGGCACCATTCGTTTGTGTGTCACGCCGGCCGACCATCCCTGGCCCCAGGCGGCTGCCCCCCAGCCTGTACCCGTGGCGCCCGATCACGAGGCCGCGTTGACGCTGACGTTGTCTTCCCTCTCGCCGTCGCGGCAGAAGCACTTGATCAGCCTGGTGCTGGTGCTTGCCGTGATCTTCGTGGCGGTCGGTATCGCCTCCACGGGAGACCGCGATGCACAGGCGTCATTGATGCCGGCGCTGGAGCAAAAACGTGAGCTTGCCTCGCCTTTCGAGGTGCGTCAGCAACTGCTGAAAATGCTCGGCGAGCGTGAATTGGGCCCGAAGGTCAACTTGCTGGTGATCAATGGCCAGATTGTGCTGGACGGCGAAGTCGCCCAGGACGACGTGGAATTGGTGACCCGCATGCTCAGCCGGTTTGGCGAGCAGTTTGATACCGCCGTGCCGGTGTTGAGCCGTGTGCGGGTCAGCGACGGCACGCTGCCTTTCAAGATTTTGCAGATCGTTGGCGGGCCCAACGGCCATGTGGTCCTGGAGCAAGGTGAGCGCCTCTTTGTGGGTGACGAAGTGGACGGGTTGCGCTTGGTGCTGATTGATAACAACAAGGTGGTTTTCGATGGAGCACAACGTTATGAGGTGCGCTGGTGAACGATAGCCTGCAAGAGCGTCTGGACGCCTGGCAGCAGCGTCAGTCCCAGGCATTGACGCGCTTTGCGCCCGTCATCCAGCGCGGTCGCATCCAACGCGTCAACGGCATGCTGTTGCAGTGCCGGTTGCCCGAGGCGCGCATCGGTGATTTGTGCCGGGTCGAGAAGTCACTGGGTGACGACATGCTCGCCGAAATCATCGGTTTTGATCAGCAGGACGCGGTGCTCAGTGCCCTCGGTAATCTCGAAGGTGTACGGGTGGGCGCCGGCGTGGAGCGTCTGGGCGTGCCGCACCGGGTACGCGTCGGTGATGACTTGCTGGGCCAGGTGTTGGATGGTTTTGGTCGGCCGATTGCGGGCGAGGGGCCCAGTGCGTTTGTCGAAACCGCCAGCGGTGATGCGAGCCCGGTGTTGTGTGAGGCGCCGTTGCCCACGGAGCGCCCACGCATCAACCGGGCGTTGGCCACCGGCGTGCGCTCGATCGATGGGTTGCTGACCTTGGGCGAGGGCCAGCGCGTTGGTTTGTTTGCGGGTGCGGGGTGCGGCAAGACGACCTTGTTGGCCGAAATCGCGCGCAACGTGGATTGCGATGTGATTGTGTTCGGTTTGATCGGCGAACGGGGCCGCGAGCTGCGCGAGTTTCTCGATCATGAGTTGGACGACGCGTTGCGGGCCAAGGCGGTGCTGGTCTGCGCCACGTCCGACCGTTCCAGTATGGAGCGCGCCCGGGCCGCCTTTACGGCGACGGCGCTGGCCGAAGGGTTTCGGCGCAAGGGCAAGCGTGTGCTGCTGTTGATCGACTCCTTGACGCGTTTTGCCCGGGCCCAGCGCGAAATCGGTTTGGCCGCGGGTGAGCCGCTGGGCCGTGGTGGTTTGCCGCCTTCGGTCTACAGCCTGCTGCCACGTCTGGTCGAGCGCGCCGGGCTGACCCGCGACGGCGTGATCACGGCGATCTACACGGTGCTGATCGAGCAGGACTCCATGAGCGACCCGGTGGCGGACGAGGTTCGTTCGCTGCTGGACGGCCATATTGTGCTGTCACGCAAGCTGGCTGAGCGCGGCCATTATCCGGCAGTCGATGTGCTGGCCAGCCTTTCACGAATACTCAGCAACGTCGCTGAGCCTGGGCACATTCAAGCCGGTACGGCGTTGCGGCGCCTGCTGTCGGCGTATCAGCAGATCGAACTGATGCTCAAGTTGGGTGAGTACCAGCCAGGCAGCGATGCACTGACCGACATGGCGGTGGACAGCCGCCAGGCCGTCGATGGTTTTTTGCGTCAGGACTTGCGTGAGCCCACGCCTGTGGCGATGACCCTGGAGCAACTGACGGAGCTGACCGCGTATGTCCCATTCTGATTCGCACCCTGCTGACCCGATGCTCGGCGAAATCGAGACCCTGCGACGTTTGCGCAGGCACCGCGCAGACCGTGCCGAACGCGCGTTGCGTGAGGCGAAAAGAACCCAGCAGGCCTTGTTGGCAAACATCCGCCAGGCAAAGGACACCCTTGAACAAACCCGTCTGGATGAGGCTGCGCAAAGTGCGCAAATGCTTAGCGAGCACCAAGGGCAGGTGCTGACCTTTCAGGCACTGAAAGCCTGGAGCGCCCAGGAGCAGACATTGTCCGCCAGCACCCGGCGCGAAGAAGGCCAATTGCATGAGCTGCAAGGCCAGCGGGAGCGGCAGGAAATTGAAATCGGCAGTGCCCAGAAGCAGGTGACCTTAAGCCTGCGCCAAGTCGAAAAACTTCAGGAATTGTCCATTTTGCTGGCTCAGGAGCCGACATGACCAAGGTGTCTACCAGCCCGCCCAAACGCCCACGCCCGCGTGCCCCGCGCAACGACCTCGCGCCGGGTAATGCCCTGGTGGTGCCGTGGGAACAGGTCCGCCTGTTTACCCAGCTGTTTGACCATGGCGGTGACGGGAGCGGTGGCGGCGCTTCGCTGGCGGGGCGCAAGGCTTGCACCCAGGTGGCGATGATCGAAGCGTTGACCGAACAATTGGCGCCGCGTGTTGTGGGCGCCTCGCAGTGGCCGCTGGTGGCGGTCCTGTACTTGCCGCGCCTGGGGCGGATCAACGCGAGTGTGCGCCGTGAGCCGGGCGCGTGGAGCATTGAACTGGCGGCGGAGGAAGCCTCCACCGCGCACTGGCTGGGCGGCGTACGGCAACGCTTTCAGGATGGCCTTGAGCAGAGCGTGGGCGTGCCGGTGAGCTTGAGCCTGGCCAGTGTGGGCCCGGCATGATGGCCGCGTTGCTGAACCTGCCCACGGTCATGGCTGACGCGGTGGCTGCACGGCGTCGGATGGGGCATGGCTTGCGTATGCCGTTTCAGGTTGCCGAGCAGAGCGGTGAGCTGCTGCTTGAGCCCGGGCCGGCGCCGGCGGGCATCCAGCCGTTGTGCTTCGAGACAGCCTGCGGGGTGCTGGCGTTCGGTGAGCCCGGGCCGTTGTTCAGCCTGATGGGCGAGTGCCCGGTGACGCTGGCGCAGTCGGGTAACGATCCGGATTCATGGTTTTGGGAGCTGTTCCAGCACCACCTCAGCACCCAGGTACGCGGGTTGTTGGGTTACCTGCGCTTGCGCGTGAGTGAGGCCCCTTCGGACTTTGGTTGCCGCCTCACGGTGACCTTGGGCGCGTCCAGGGTTGTGGGCTATCTGTGGCTGGCCCCGGAGAGTTTTCTCGCCGTGTGCGAAGCGGGGCCCTGGCAGCCTGTCGCCCAGCCGCTACCGGCGTCGTTTCAAGTGGCTGTTGCGGTGCTACTGGGGCGCCTGCAGTTGCCCATTACCCAAGTCAGCAGCCTGCGCGCGGGCGATGTGGTGTTGCTTGAGCAGGGTTTTTTTCAAGCCCAGGGCGACGGCTACGTGCAGGTCGGCAGGCAACGCCTGCATGGGCGTATTGATGATGAGTCCGGGCCCTTGTGCCTGACCCTAACTTCTATTGAGGACATGTTTGTGGACGAGGATTTTGCAGCGCAGCACTACCTTGGGCAGGAGGACGACACGCCGGTGGAGGATGTCTTCGGCAACGAGCCGTTCGATGAATTGAGCATGGCCCTGAACGTGCGCTGCGGGACGCTGAACCTGACCCTCGGCGAGTTGCGCAATCTGGCTCCCGGCGCGGTGTTGGGGCTCTGCGGGTATGCACCGGGCATGGCCGGGCTCTATTACGGCGACCGGCCTATCGGCCAGGGCCAGTTGGTCGAAGTGGACGGGCGGCTCGGTCTGCAACTAACGCGAGTGATGGTGTCCCGATGAGCTTTCAGGGGGTAGACCCTCTCGTACTCGCGCTGTTTCTTGCGGCATTGTCGTTGATGCCGATGTTGTTGATCGTGTGCACGGCGTTTTTGAAGATCGTGATCGTGCTGATGATCACGCGCAACGCCATCGGTGTGCAGCAAGTGCCGCCGAGCATGGCTATCAACGGCATCGCGTTGGCCGCAACGCTTTTTATCATGGCGCCGGTGGGGTATGAGATCGCCGAGGCCGTCAAGGTCACACCGTTGAACCTGAGCAACGTGCAGACGCTGCAGCAGACCGGGCTTGAAGCGGTTAAGCCGTTGCGGGCATTCATGCTGCGCAACGTTGACCCGGATGTGCTCACGCACTTGCTGGAAAACACCGCGCGCATGTGGCCGGCGCAGATGGCGCAGGACGTCCAGCGCGAGGACTTGATCCTGCTGGTGCCGGCATTTGTGCTGTCGCAGTTGCAGGCGGGGTTCGAGATCGGGTTTTTAATCTATATCCCGTTCATCGTGATCGACCTGATTGTCTCCAACCTGCTCCTGGCATTGGGCATGCAAATGGTCTCGCCCATGACCATTTCCCTGCCGCTCAAATTGCTGTTGTTTGTGCTCGTCTCCGGATGGTCGCGGTTGCTCGACAGCCTTTTCCTTTCTTACCTCTGAGCCCTCTATGGAACCGATCGTGCTGTTCAAGCAGGGCATGCTGCTGGTGGTCGTGTTGTCGGCCCCGCCGCTGATCGTGGCGGTGGTCGTTGGTGTACTGACTTCGCTGGTGCAGGCCCTGATGCAGATCCAGGACCAGACGTTGCCGTTTGGCATCAAGCTGGTGGCGGTGGGTATCACGCTGGCTTTGACGGGCCGTTGGATTGGCGTGGAATTGATCCAGTTGATCAACCTCACCTTCGACATGATCGCCCGCTCGGCGCTCAACTGAGGCATTGCCTGTGTTGCTATACCTTGAGTTCCTGCCCAGCCTGCTGATTGGCATGGCGCGCATTTACCCCTGCGCGTTCCTGGTGGCGGCGTTTTGTTTTCAGCACATCCGCGGTATGCCCCGGCACACGATCGTGATGGTCATGGCGCTGCTTCCCGCACCCGGTATCCACGCCGCGTTGACGGGTAGTGACTACTCGGCACTGCTGCTCGCCGGGCTGGTGCTCAAGGAGGCGATGCTGGGTTTTTTGCTGGGCGTGTTGCTGTCGATGCCGTTCTGGATGTTTGAGGCCGTAGGGGCGCTGTTGGATAACCAGCGGGGTGCCTTGGCCGGTGGCCAGTTGAACCCCTCGCTTGGCCCGGACGCTACGCCCGTCGGCCACCTGTTCAAGGAACTGGCAATTTTTCTATTGATGGCCACCCTGGGCCTCGGGGCGCTGACCCAAGTGATTTGGGACAGCTACGAAATCTGGCCGCCGACCGCCTGGTTCCCGGTGGTAGGGCCTAATGGGTTTGGTACTTTTATCGCGCTGCTGGGCGATACCTTCACGCACATGATGCTCTACGCGGCGCCCTTTATCGCGGTGTTGCTGTTGCTTGAGTTCGGCATCGCTTTGCTTGGGCTTTACAGCCCCCAATTGCAGGTGAGTACGCTGGCCCCACCGGTCAAATGCCTGGCGGGGATTGGTGTTTTGATCCTGTACTTTGCGTTGCTGCAGGACTTGATCGTCGGGCGCATGGTGTTACTGGGCGACCTCAAGCACTCCCTCGGTTTGATGTTCAAGGTCGCGACGCCATGAGTGATTCAGGCGAGAAAAAGCACCCCGCCAGTGCCAAAAAACTGCGCGACCAGCGCAAGAAAGGCCAGGTCGCCCAAAGTCAGGATGTCGGCAAATTGCTGGTGCTGACCGCCATCAGTGAAATTGCGTTATTCACCGCCGAAACCAGTCTGCAGCGCTTTCAGCAACTGATGGCGTTGCCCCTGTCGCGCATCGGCCAGCCTTTTGTTCACGCCCTTGAGGAAGTGCTGTTGGACGCCTTGCGGGTGTTTTTCTCCTTCGCCCTGTTGATGGTCGGCGTGGCGATTGCCGTGAAGTTGATCAGCAGTTGGATGCAGTTCGGGCTGCTGTTTGCACCGGAAACCTTGAAGCTGGATTTCAATCGCCTCAACCCGCTCAAACAAGCCAAGCAAATGTTCTCCAAACAATCGCTGATGAATGTGTTGATGGGCATCGTCAAGGCGGTGCTGCTAGGCCTGATTCTGTACGTGGTGATCGGCCCGTCATTGAGCGCATTGATCAACCTCGCCAACAGTGACCTGCAAAGTTACCTGCTGGCGCTTATCACCCTGTTTCGCCATTTGCTGCATGCGTGCCTGGGCTTGTTGCTGGTGCTGGCGCTGATTGACCTGACACTGCAAAAGTATTTCTTTGCCCAGCGCATGCGCATGACTCAGGTTGAGGTCGTCAAGGAGTACAAGGACATGGAGGGCGACCCCCACGTCAAGGGCCAGCGGCGCCAGCTCGCGCAGCAACTGGCTCAGGAGGAGCCGAAGGTCAAGCTGCCCAAGCTCGAAGAAGCCGACATGCTGGTGATCAACCCCACGCACTTTGCCGTTGCCTTGTACTACCGCCCCGGTACAACCCCACTGCCGTTGTTGGTGGACAAGGGCACCGATGCCGAGGCGCGACAATTGATCGCCCGCGCCAAGGCCGCTGATGTGCCGGTGATCCAATGTGTGTGGTTGGCGCGTACGCTGTATGAGAAAAAGCTGGGGGCGAGCATTCCTCGCGACACGTTGCAGGCGGTGGCCCTTATCTACCGGACCTTGCGCGAGCTGGATGATGACGCCAAGCGTGAAACCCTGGAGTTGCCGGAGCTTGAGCAACGCTGATCAGCGAGTCATGCGGCCGTCCAACGCTTCAAGGTTAGCCAGCGAGAGCATCCGGCTGAGCGTTGCCTCACGTTCAGTGCGTTGTGCAGGCAGCGCATGCCAGATCACCAGGGCGCGTTGGCCATCGAGGTAGGCAAAGCAGCCCTCGAACGCGACGGCCTGTTCGAAACGGCGTTGCAATACGCGTTGCAACTGCCCGGCCTGCAACGCCTCGCCGGCGATTTGCAGGCTCAGCCCCTGGCGTGCGCCGACCTGCACTGTGCACAGCTTGATTCCCGGGCTGAGCGCCTGGAGAGCGGCATCGCCGCTCTCCAGGCGGTCCAGGAACGTTTGGCGGTCCAAGTCATTGCCAGGTAGGCCCATCGCACTCATCGTTCCAAAGACACTGTCTGATAGTCCGGGCGCTCGCCGGATGGGCCAGGGGCCACGCGCATCTGCGGCGGCCACCAGACCACCAGCGTGTCAGCACTCGATTGCGGGCGTGTGCAGGAATCGCCTTTGCAGGTGGGCGTACAGCCGGCGACGAGCAGTGCCGCACCGATCAGGGTGGCGTACAAGAGTCCGTGGTTCATGGTGTGGTCTTCTGGGTTGGGGTGAGGAGGGAAGGGCGTGTCACGCCAATGTGTTCATCCTTCACGACGGGACGCATGGCGATGAACACTTCGGCTTCCTCACCCGGCTTGAGCCAGGCGCGTGGCCAGACACTGACCGCCAGGGTCTGCGAGTTGCTGCATTCATTTTCATCGATACGCACATTGCGTTTGATCTGGTTGCGCAGCACCACGACCGCCACGTTGAACTGTGGGCCGCTGTACCACTGGCTGCGTTCGGTGTTGAGTGCCAACACATCGCGAGTGGTGCACAACGTGTTCAACCCCAAAGGCATCGGCCCAGCCTTGAAGCCATCCGGCACTTGCCCGCTGACCAGACGCGCCAGGGTGCCGGTGATGTCGCTGCGCTTGATCTCCGGCTGGTGAGGAGAAAGGCGGCGGGCCAAAGGTTTGAGGGCGGCCTGCAATTCGGCCTGGTCTTCTTGGGGCAAGTAGCGTGAGGGGTCGTCCTGATCGCCGATGACCCGTGGGGTCAGGATGAACAGGCGTTCGCGGCGGTTATTCAGTCGCTCAGTCGAGGAGAACAACGCCTTGCCCAGCAACGGGATATCTCCCAGCAGTGGCACCTTGTTTCGCTTGTCTGTGTTGTTCGTAACGTGGAACCCACCGACCACCAACGAGCGTTTCTCTGCCATCACCGCTTGTGTGCTGACCTTGCCTCGGCGTACATCGAGGTCTTTGATCGAGGGGTTGGACTCATCGAAATTGCCGTCTTCAATATCCACCACCAAATGGATCTGATGGCTGCCGCGGCTGGTGATGACCCGCGGCACTACCTGAAAACTGGTGCCGACGGTGACCGGCAAAATGGTTGCGTTCTCTGTGCCCGCCTCCAGGAACCGCGTGCGGTTGAAGTCGATGACCGCCGGCTGGTTTTCCAGGGTGAGCACCGACGGGTTGGAGACCAGGGTCGCCAGGCCTCGGGCCTCCAGGGCGCGTACGGCAGCGATAAAACTGTCGCGGTTGGCAATGGCCAGCTGTGAGGTGGTGCCGGGCGCTACGCTGGCGCCGCCACGGAAACGGCTGTTTTGGAAGCCCCAGGTGACCCCGAATTCGTTCAGCTGCGTGCGCTCGATATCGAGGATGATTGCGTCGATCTCCACCAGTTTGCGCGCCACGTCGAGTTGGGTGATCAACTCGCGGTACATCGCCTGGCGCTCCGGCAGGTCGTAAATCAGTACCGCGTTGTTACGCACGTCGGCCTCGACACGGATACGACTGGTTGCACGTGAGGTGCGTGGGGTGAGCGATGCGCCGGTCGCCAACTCCCCGGTGTTGGCTGAAGTGCCGAGCATTTGCTCCAGTAGCGGGTTATTCAGCCGGGGCACGTTCGGCGTCACCAGAGCGTTTTGCGGCTGGGCGCCGGGAGGCTGGCTCGCGCTCGAGAGTGCGGAGGGCGTGCGCGGTTCCAGCAACCCGCGCAACATCGTGGCGATGCCCGGGATGGTCAGTTTTTCACCGCGATAATCCACAACGCGGTCGGTGGCGTTGGCAAACTTCAGTGGATAACTCAGTACGCTCTGTTTTTCATCCGGCACGCGGCGCTGGCTGCTGAATTGTTTGATCTGTTCGATATAGCGCCTGGGGCCGGAGACCAGCACCACGCCGTCTTCGGGCAGCTCGCCCCAGCCGAAGCGAGCATCGAGCAGGCCGATATCGGTCAGTGCTTGCTTGAGATCGGAGAGGGTCTCGGAGGAGACTTCCAGTCGCGCCGACTCTTGCTGGTCCAGCGTGCTGATGTACAGCGTGTTGTTGTACAGGTACCACTGAAAGCGGTGCTCAACGCTGAGCCTGTCGAGCAATGATTGAGGGGTGTTGGCGCGTATCTTGCCATTGACCAGGCCTTCCAGCAGGCCTTCGACCTGTAGCTGGATGCCAAAGGTTTGCGCGAAATCTTCCAGCACTTCCCGCAGGGGCTTGTGCTGCGCCTCATAGGCGTAGGCGGTGTTTTTCCATTCGGGCGGAATGGCGGCCACGGCGCTTTCCAGAGGCGCCAGCAACCAGGGCAGCAGCAGCAGGCTGCGCCAGTGACTACTTTTGGTCGCGCACGCAGACGAGTCGGCGCACAAACTTAGGCGTTTGTGGGGCTTGTTGTACATGGAGAGTTCTCTGATTAATGCGCCAGCGAGCGTAGCGACAAAGAAGGGGGCGGCAGTGCCGGCCGAAGCTGGCGCGCGACCATCGCGCGCCAGGCGTCACGTTGGTTGAGCAGGTTTTCGACGCAGCTCAAGACGTGTCTTGCATCCAGATCATCCGGCAGCGGCAGGCACTGAACCAGCCACAGCGTGCCAGTGTCGGGCGCTTGCGCCAGGGCACCCTGGAAGTGGTTCAGGCTGGGTTCACCTGGCCGCATCCAGGTTTCCAGTTGCGCGTTATCGGGCCTGTGCAGCGTCAGTTGGACACTCAATCGCAGTGTGTCCGACAGGCGTTGCAGGGTCATTGCGTAGCCGTCTTCAAACAGGCTGAGTGAGTCTTCACGACCCTGCGCCCAGTGGATGATCAGGGCGCTCAACTTACTGCACGCCGTCGAGCGCTGTTTTGAGCAGCATGTGCCGGGCACGGATCTGTTCGTGAAAGGCCCACTTGGCATTACGTTGCTGCAGGCCCAGTTCGAAAAGGTCGACATCGGCGTCGTCTATGTCGGGATCCGCTATCGCCGTTTCCGCGCGATTTTTTTCAATGTCGCTTCGTCTCAACAATTGGCTCTTCAGGTTTGCGTAGAATTCCATAGACGTTTACTCGTGATGTGTATCAGCTATGTGGTGTGCAGATCGCCACCAGTTCCATGCGGATGAACGTTTTTGAGCCCTCAGGATTGCCACGTTTCACCCAGGGCGGTCACTTGAAAATGCTTCTTCGGTGACGAGTAAAATTTTGCGCATCGAGGCCCAATCGATACGAAAGTCGCCCTCGTCTGTTTCCAGTACCAGTGTCTGCGGCCTAACCCTGTTATCCGCGCGAAGTGCCCAGTGGGTGATGTCCAGCATGGCGAGAGATTGCTTCAGACTCTCCACCTCCTGCGGGTGACACAGGAGTGTTGCGGTGACGCTGGGAAGCTGTGTGGCCATCAATCGTTTGATCAGGGCGGTGAGGCGTTGCGCGGGGGGAATGTCGTCCAGCAGGCAACACAGTGCCTGGTCGGCGATCGACGTGGCGTATCGCTCCAGGTGGTTGCACAGGGTTTGGCGTTGGTGTTCCCACTGTTCGAGCTGGGCGTTCGCCCGTTGCCAGAATGCCAGCTGGGCTTGCTCAAGCAGGGCGTCGCGCTGTTTTGCTGCCTGGCTCAGTACCTCATCGGCCTGGGCTTTGGCACGCGCCAGCATTTGGCTGGCGTGAGCACTCTCCCTGAGCATTTCCTGGGTAATCAACACAGGTGCCTGGCCGGGGGAGCTGTCGTATAAGTCAATTTTGCGTCGGCATAGCATCGAGGGGCAGCTCTGTTCAGTTTAGGAAGTCTTCGTCGCTCGTGGTCGTCACTCGCCAGACGATGGCTTGCCAGAGCGTGTCGAGCCGACTGTGTGCGTCTTCAAGTGAGTAAGATGTGGCTTCCATTTGCTGCACCCGTGGGCGTGAAAAACGCAAGCGAAGCCGTTGCCAGATGGCAGGGGAGACCCAGGCACGCAATAGCTGCAGTGGATCGTCGTCGGGCTGCAACAAGGCTTCAGGGCTTAGCGCTTTGGAGAGGCGCAGGCACCATTGGTGATGGATGTCGCTTACCGGTCCGTCGATAGGGCGATGACAGGTGTTGCCCAGCAGAGCCAGCATCTGGTTGAGTTGTTCGGTTGAGGCGAGGGCCAGCCGAAGTACGCTGGTGTGAGGGGGCGGCGGCAGGCAGGGCGCGATACCCAGCAGCTTGCTGATTCGCGCGTGCTGGGCACGACGGAGTGCGTCCACGCTGTCCTGGTCAAGTACACGCCAATCTGCATGTGAGGCTTCCCAGGGAAAGGCCCACCATTGGGCCCAGGCGCGATGTTCACTCATCGGGTAACGTTGCCCCATGGGGGGTCGCCTGCGCGCGCTTTCGGTTACGCCAGAACAGTCCGCCGGCCACTGCCAGCACGCTACCGACCACTAATAGCGCTACGCAGGCGCGCCAGAACGCAACGTCGCCTTCCGGGAGCAGGAAAGGCCCGAAATAGCCCAGTCGCTGCTGTTCCGTATAGGCGGTGGACGGGACAAAAACCACGGTCAGTTTTTGTGAGTTATCCACTGCCGTCGACATGCCGGGGATACTGCTGGCGACCATACGGCGAACCCGGGCGCGAATATTATCGGGCTCAAGCCTGGGGTCATGTTTGATAAACACCGACGCGGAGGCGGGTTGCACCGGTTCCCCTGGCGCGACACGTTCGGGTAGCACGACGTGGACGCGTGCGACGATAACGCCGTCGATATTCGACAGGGTGGCTTCGAGCTCCTGGGACAAGGCATAGATATAACGAGCTCGTTCCTCCAGCGGGGTGGAAATGACGCCCTCCTTGCGAAAGGTTTGCCCCATCGTCACCCGTGCAACCTTGGGCAGCCCGGCGGCTTCCAGCGTACGAACCGCCCGGCTGATGTCCGAGGCGCTGACACGAACAGTCACGCCCTCTTTGGCCGGGACTTTTTGTGCGCGTATGTGTTTGTCCGCCAGTTCCGCGATGACCTCATTGGCTTCCTGTTCGGACAATTGGCGGTGTAATTCAACACTCTCACCGCAGCCGCTCAGCATGAGTAACAGCGATAACATGAAGCCCGGGGTCAGGAGACGGATCATTTTTACCTACTGCAGGTTGCTGATTTTTTCGAGGAATTGTGCGGTTTTACCAACGCTCTTGGTCAGCACCTGGGTGAGCAGCATGGTGTCTGAAAGGTTGCCGGCATAGTTGGCGCTGTCCTTTTCCTTGTTCCCGGTGCTGTAGGCACGCAGGCCCTTGGTCAAGCCGGTGGTCGACTTGATCAGCTGATTGGACGCATCGACCAGTAGGTTTGAGGATGGGGACGCTGATGAAGCAGTGACGCGGCGTGCCGAACCTTCCAGTTGTGAGCTGAAAAAACTCACATCTTCCCGTGGGAGCGTCGACTCTTGAGAATGGGTGGAAGGGGGCAGGGCGTTGTTGTTACCCGACATGAGGTTACGGTCTACACGCATAGAGGGCCTTCACGAGTGATGGAAGTAGCCTCTCCTGCCGTTGGGCAGGAGAGGTTGGCGAGTTATCGCACGGCTTCAGCGTTCTTTTTTGCTTCGTTTGTTTCGTAAACCTTGTTGCTTCGTACGAAGGATTTACGTTGCATTTGGTCGCGCTCCCGCTCCAGGTCCTCGTTGTTTCCGGTGGAACCAGAACCGAAGTTAGCGCCGAGGGCGGAGAGGAAGGATGAAATGCTATTGATGCCGCTCATGTTGAAGTCTCCACAGTTAGTGTAAGAAATATCAAGGGTAAGCCAAGTTGACTGTCGGTGTTTACGACGTCTTAGAAAGCGCCTGGCTTGTAACGTGTGTGGTCGCTCCCCACAAAAGCGTTCCAAATATTTCACCGTGGGTATTTCAAATTGTACGTTTAGGTTGCAGTCACTGACGTTAACTCAGTGCTATATCCAATTGCTTCATCCGGTAGTAAAGCGTGCGTTTGGCGATACGCAGTTCAACCGCCACGTCCTCTACGTTATGCGAATGACGGCGCAGCGACTCTTCAATCAGTATTTTCTCTATTTGTTGTAAGCGGTCTTTCAAGTTCAACGGTATTTGCTGGGCCGGCACCGACGTCACTGACAGCGGTGGCAGCCCCAGTACAAAGCGTTTGGCCGTAGAGCGCAGTTCGCGCACATTGCCCAGCCAGGCGTGACATAACAGTTGTTGCAGCAACTCGTTGGAGGCAAGAGGAGGGGCGTAGTTGAAGTTGTCGGCCTCCTGTCGAACCATGTCGAGGAACAAGGGCACAATCCGCTCGTGCCGCTCTCGCAGGGGCGAGAGCTTGATGTTGACGACATTCAGGCGGAAATACAGGTCACGCCGGAATGTGCCTTGTTCGACCATCTCATGCAGTGACTGCTGGGCGGAGGCGATGACGCGCATGTTCACAGGGATGAAGCGGGTGGACCCCAGGCGTTCGACACCGCGGGCTTCCAGCACACGCAGTAGTTTGGCTTGCAGCGACAGCGGCATGCTGTCGATCTCATCCAGGTACAACGTGCCCAGGTGCGCGGTCTCGATAAAGCCTGCCCTCGACTGCACTGCGCCGGTGTAGGCGCCACTGTTGACACCGAAGAGCTGGCTCTCCGCAAGGCTTTCCGGGATGGCGGCGCAGTTAACTGCAACGAAGTTGCCACGCCGGCCGGACAGGCGATGTATCCGTTGTGCCAAGGTATCTTTGCCAGTACCGGTTTCCCCTAATAGCAGGATGTCGACATTGAGTGCGGCTGTCGTATTGAGTGTGTTTTCAATATCCACGTCCTCAATGAACGGGACGTCCAATTCATCTTCCTTTTGGTAGGCAGCCGACATTTTGCTATCACTTCACTGTTAGTCGCGGGGTATTCAATGGGGCGCAGTAGACCGTAATTTATCCTGGGTGTCACTGTTCTTTAAGTAGGAAAATGTCTTGGTCTATATCAGGATTTTTAAGTGCGCGCTACGCTGAGTTTAGTTCAAGCGTTGTTGTCGGAAAGTGCGGGTTTTATGTGTAGGATTAAACTTAAAGTCCAGTGGATTAAATGAGGCTTGTTTTATTGGGTTAAAGGGCTTAAGGCTTATATCAGGTTGCGACATGCCAAACAGCAGACACAAAAAAGCCGATGCAGTGCATCGGCTCTTTGTTTGCGACGTACGCCGCAGGTAACGCTTAAACGTTGAAGCGGAAGTGCATCACGTCGCCATCCTTGACGATGTATTCCTTGCCTTCCAGGCGCCATTTACCCGCTTCCTTGGTACCGGCTTCACCCTTGTACTGGATGAAGTCGTTATAGGCGATGACTTCGGCGCGGATAAAGCCTTTTTCGAAGTCGGTGTGGATCACGCCGGCGGCCTGTGGTGCAGTGGCACCGACTTTGACGGTCCATGCGCGTACTTCTTCGACACCGGCAGTGAAGTAAGTCTGCAGGTGGAGCATTTCGTAGCCCGCACGGATTACACGGTTCAAGCCAGGTTCTTCCAGGCCCAGAGCCTCGAGGAACATGTCTTTTTCTTCGCCGTCATCCAGTTCGGCAATTTCTGCTTCGATCTTGTTGCACACCGGAACAACGATGGCGCCTTCTTCGTCGGCAATAGCCTTGACCACATCGAGCAGCGGGTTGTTCTCGAAGCCGTCTTCAGCAACGTTGGCGATGTACATGACCGGCTTGGTGGTCAGCAGATGGAAGCCTTTGATCACCGCTTTTTCGTCGGCATTCATGCTCTTCATCAGGCTGCGCGCAGGTTTGCCCAAGGTGAAGTGAGCGATCAGTTGCTCCAGCAGGCCTTTCTGGACCACGGCATCTTTGTCGCCGCCCTTGGCGTTACGCGCGACTTTCTGCAGTTGCTTTTCGCAGCTGTCGAGGTCGGCGAAGATCAGTTCCAGATCGATGATCTCAATGTCGCGTTTCGGGTCGACGCTGTTGGAAACGTGAATCACGTTCTCGTCTTCAAAGCAGCGGACCACGTGGGCGATGGCATCGGTTTCACGGATGTTGGCCAGGAATTTGTTGCCCAGGCCTTCACCTTTCGACGCGCCGGCCACCAGGCCCGCGATGTCGACGAATTCCATCGTAGTCGGCAGGATGCGCTTCGGATTGACGATAGCCGCCAGTTCCTGCAGGCGCGGGTCCGGCATGGCCACGATGCCGCTGTTGGGTTCGATGGTGCAGAAGGGGAAGTTCTCCGCCGCAATACCGGACTTGGTCAAGGCGTTGAACAGGGTGGATTTGCCGACGTTGGGCAGGCCGACGATGCCGCAATTGAATCCCATGGTGTTTCCCCTCGGTAAGAGTCAGGCCTTCTGGCTGTGCAGGTTTTTCATCGCACGGTTCCATTCACCGGCGAAGATATCCGGCAGCACGCCGAGGGCAAAGTCGATGCTGGCATCGAGTTTTTCCTGTTCGGCGCGTGGCGCACGACCCAGGACGAAATTTGAAACCATACTGGCGACGCCTGGGTGGCCAATGCCGAGCCGCAGGCGGTAAAAATTATTCTGATTGCCCAACTGCGCAATGATGTCGCGCAGGCCATTGTGGCCGCCATGCCCGCCGCCTAACTTGAGTTTGGCAACGCCGGGTGGCAGGTCCAGTTCGTCATGGGCCACCAGGATTTCTTCGGGTTTGATCCGGAAGAAGCCCGCAAGCGCCGCGACAGCCTGGCCGCTGCGGTTCATGTAGGTGGTGGGAATCAGCAGACGAACATCCTGACCCTGGTGCGAAAAGCGCCCGGTCAGGCCAAAATATTTGCGATCAGCCGTAAGGCTCACACCTTGGGCGTGGGCGATACGCTCAACAAAAAGGGCCCCCGCGTTATGCCGGGTCTGTTCGTATTCGGCGCCTGGATTTCCCAGGCCAACGATCAGTTTAATGGCAGTCACGACAGGGGCCCTTCCTTTGGAGTTGTGGGTAACATCGCCAGACCTCAGTGCGGCGAAAGTGGACGGCAGGAGCTAACTTATCCAGAGATAAACTTCGCGTTGTCGCCCGCTTTCTCGCTACGTTCTGGTCCGCGATGTTTCCTCAAGCTCCGGCAATACAGAGTGAATTACTCTGCAGCGCCTTCTTCAGCTTCTGGTGCAACGCGTGGAGCGTGAACGTTTGCAACAGCTTTGTCATCACCGTGAGCCAGTGCAACAAACTCAACGCCTTTAGGGGCTTTGAGGTCGGACAGGTGAACGATGTCGCCGATTTCCAGAGCCGACAGGTCGACTTCGATGAACTCAGGCAGGTCTTTCGGCAGGCAGGTCACTTCGATCTCGGCAACAACGTGCGAAACTTCGCCGCCTTTCTTGACCGGAGCTTCTTCACCAACAAAGTGCACAGGCACGATAGCGGTCAGTTTCTGACCGGCTACTACGCGTACGAAGTCAGCGTGCAGCACGTGGCCTTTGGCTGGGTGACGTTGCAGGGCCTTGATGATGACGTTCTGCTTCTTGCCGCCAACGTTCAGCTCGATGATGTGGCTGTAGGCCGCATCGTTTTCGAGCAGTTTGGCAATTTCTTTGGCCAGCATGCTGATGGATTCAGGGGCTTTTTCGCCACCGTAAACTACAGCTGGAACCAGGCTTGCGAGACGACGCAGGCGGCGGCTCGCACCTTTCCCCAGGTCGGAACGCAGTTCAGCATTCAAAGTAAAATCGTTCATGTTGTATCTCCAAAATAACCACATTCGCCCCAGCGTTTGCGACCAGCGCTAAAGGCGATATGGGCAAAAAAGCCCCGCCCCAACAGAATGCTGGGGCGGGGCGCTTTTCGTCAGTGTGTGTTTCGTAAGGGCTGACCCTTAACGGAACATCGCGCTGATCGATTCTTCGTTGCTGATGCGGCGAACCGCTTCGGCAACTACCGGTGCGATATCCAATTGACGGATACGCGAACAGGCTTGAGCTGCTGCGGACAACGGGATGGTGTTAGTCACCACCAGTTCGTCCAGCATGGAGTTCTCGATGTTCTCGATCGCTCGGCCCGACAGCACAGGGTGTGTGCAGTAGGCGAAGACTTTTGCTGCACCGTGCTCTTTCAAGGCTTTGGCCGCGTGGCACAGGGTGCCGGCGGTGTCGACCATGTCATCAACCAGAATACAGGTACGCCCTTCGACATCACCGATGATATGCATCACTTCGGAGTGATTAGCTTTTTCACGGCGTTTGTCGATGATCCCGAGATCCACGCCCAGGGATTTGGCAACCGCCCGTGCACGCACGACGCCACCAATGTCCGGGGACACGATCATCAGGTTTTCAAAGCGCTGATCTTCGATGTCATCCACCAATACCGGGGAGCCGTAGATGTTATCTACCGGAATATCGAAGAACCCCTGGATTTGGTCAGCGTGCAGGTCAACCGTGAGAACACGGTCGATGCCTACCACGGTCAGCATGTCAGCGACGACTTTCGCGCTGATAGCCACACGTGCGGAACGCGGACGGCGATCCTGACGGGCATAACCAAAGTAAGGGATTACAGCTGTGATTCGAGTCGCTGAGGAGCGGCGGAAGGCATCAGCCATCACGACGAGTTCCATCAGGTTATCGTTGGTCGGAGCGCAAGTCGGCTGAATAATGAAGACGTCTTTACCGCGGACGTTTTCATTGATCTCGGCTGTAATTTCGCCGTCGGAGAATTTACCGACAGAGATGTCACCGAGAGGGATATGCAGCTGACGTACGACACGTCGAGCCAGATCGGGGTTGGCGTTCCCCGTAAAGACCATCATCTTGGACACGCGCAGTACCTAGAGGCTGAGGGTAACCTGGATGAGTATTAGAAAATGGCAGGGGCGGCTGGATTCGAACCAACGCATGGCAGGATCAAAACCTGCTGCCTTACCGCTTGGCGACGCCCCTGTATCTGTTGCAACGAGTACCCAGTACTCGGTTCCTTTTAGAGCAGACTTTGCAGCTTGCGATGCAACATCGAAACGTTGCTTCCCTTTGCTACAAACCCTGTAAGGGTCTCTGTAAGAAGGGCCGAGACTTTATCAGCTTCAGCTTTGCTTGGGAAGCCCCCAAACACACAACTTCCAGTTCCGGTTAATTTTGCTTCGGTAAATTTACCTAACAAATTCAAAGCGTTACGTACCTCTGGATAACGCCTTGCTACAACCGGTAAGCAGTCATTTCGACTGTTTCCCTTGGGAACGGGGCGCACTTTAATGGGAGGAGAGTTACGTGTCAACAGTGGATCTGAAAAAATTTCTGCTGTACTTACAGATACTTGCGGAACAAGCACGACATACCACGGCTCTTCGGGGTATTCCGGGGTGAGTTTTTCGCCCACGCCCTCGGCAAAAGCCGCGTGCCCACGCACGAAAACCGGGACGTCGGCGCCCAGTGTCAGGCCCAGCGTGGCCAGGCGATCGAGGTCCCAACCCAGTTGCCATAAGTGATTCAGGCCGAGCAGCGTGGTCGCGGCATTTGAACTGCCGCCACCGATACCGCCGCCCATAGGCAAAATTTTATCGATCCAGATGTCGATGCCGAGCGCGCAACCGGATTGCTCCTGAAGTTTTTTCGCGGCTCTCACAATCAGATTGCTGTCGTGGGGCACGCCGTCGAATTCGGTGTGCAATTTGATCGCGCCATCGTCGCGTATGGCGAAGGTCAACTCATCGCCGTAGTCGAGAAACTGAAACAGCGTCTGCAGCTCGTGGTAGCCGTCTTCACGGCGACCCAGAATGTGCAGCATCAAATTGAGTTTGGCCGGGGAGGGCAGGGTCAAGGTGGTGGCGGTCACGTTATTGCCCCAGCTTGCGCGGTTGCCATTCCTTGATCACCAGCGTGACGTCAAGGTCGGTGCCATGCAGTTTGATGCGCTCGGGCAGCCAGTAGGCGCCCTGTTGCACGTAGCTGAGGTATTCAACCTGCCAGCCATCCTGCTCCAGCGTGGCCAGGCGACTGTCGCCGTTGAGGCTCAGCCGGCTCTTGCTGTCCGGTGCGGGCAACCCGCGCACCCACCAGACCAGATGGGACACCGGCAATTTCCAGCCCATCTGTTCTTCCAGCAAGGCTTCCGGCGTGGTCGCTTCATAGCGCCCCTGGTTCGCGACTTCAAGGCTCACTTGCCCGGGTCGACCGGTCAGGCGCGCCGCGCCTCGGCCAAGCGGCCCTGACAGGCGAATGTCGTAATAGTCCTGGCGCTGCAGCCAGAACAATGTGCCGCTGCCGGAATCTTTCGGCGCGCGAACCCCGACCTTGCCATCGATCTGCCAGCCGTCGATGCTGCTGAGCTGCTCTTTGTGCTGTTTCCATTGCGCCGGGTTGCCCTGGCCTTCAACGGATTCACGGCTGCCTATGCCCGCGCAACCGGCGAGCAGGGCGATAAAACTGAAAACAATAACGTGGCGCAAAAACATAAGTTTAAAGGGTCTCGGATCCGGTCAGGCGCTTGATGGTGCCGCGCAGGATGGGGCTTTCGGGTTGTTCCTTGAGGAATTTTTCCCAGATTTGTCGTGCTTCGCGCTGTTTGCCATTGGCCCAGAGCACTTCGCCCAAATGGGCGGCGACTTCCTGATCGGGGAAGCGCTCGAGTGCCTGGCGCAACAAGCGCTCGGCCTCGTCCAGGTTGCCCAGCCGGTAATTGACCCAGCCCAGGCTGTCGAGCACGGCAGGGTCTTCCGGGTTGAGCTTATGGGCTTGCTCGATCAGCACCTTGGCTTCGGCGTACCGCGTCGTACGGTCAGACAGGGTGTAACCCAGGGCGTTCAGCGCCATGGCGTTGTCCGGATCGCGCTTGATGATCAGGCGCAGGTCTTTCTCCATTTGCGCCAGGTCATTGCGTTTTTCCGCCTGCATGGCGCGGGTGTACAACAGGTTCAAGTCGTCCGGGTATTGCAGCAACGCTTGTTGCAGCAACTTCCAGGCGCGTTCGCCCTGTTTGTTGGCTGACAAGGTTTCGGCCTGGATCAGGTACAACTGAATGGCGTAGTCAGGTTCGGCGTCGCGTGCTGCCGCCAGGCGTTTTTCCGCCTCGTCGGTGCGGCCGTTGCTCATCAGAATGTCGGCCTGGCGCAGTTGGGCCGGCAGATAGTCATTGCCGGGGCCGACCTGGGCGTATTCGAGCAGGGCTGCCTGCGGGTCGTTGCGCTCTTCAGCGATACGGCCGAGGTTGAGATGCGCGGAGTCGACATGGCTTTCGCGCTGGATCAGTTCCTCAAGGTAACCCTTGGCCTCGTCCCAGGCCTTGGCTTCCAGGCATACCAGTGCCAGCGAGTAGCGCAATTCATCGTCGTCCGGGTATTGCTGGACCAGGTTGGCGAACTGCACTTTGGCGTCCTCCATACGGTCCTGCTCAACCAGCATGCGCGCATACGTCAGGCGCAGGCGCTTGTCGTCCGGGTACTTTTTGATGCTTTTTTCCAGCAGCGGAATCGCTTCCTTGCCGCGATTGAGGTTCTGCAGCAGGCGTGCGCGCAGCAAAATCGGGGCGATCTCGCCGTCTTCCGGCGGGTTCTGCTCCAGCAGCTTCAGCGCGGCGTCGGCTTCGTCATCCTGTTGCAGCAGCAACGCCTTGCCGAAAATCAGCTGGCTGTTCTTCGGATGCTTTTGCAGCAGGCGGTCAAAACTCTTCATCAGGCCATTGCGGGTGTCCTGGTCGGTGTCGGCCGCCGACAGCGCGAGAAAGTCGAAATGCGTGTCGCCCTTGCCCTGCAGGACTTTCTCCATATAGACCATGGAGTCGTCGTAACGCCCGGCGCGCGCCAGTTGCACAGCGGCTGCGCGTTGCGCTTCCAGATCCTGCGGTGCGTTTTTCGCCCAGATCAGCGACGTGTCCAGCGCGGCCTGGTCAGCACCCAGGTATTCGGCGATGCGAAATGCACGCTCCGAAATGCCGGGGTCCTGGGTATTGATGGCCTGGGTCACGTAGTTATCCAGGGCAATGTCGAAACGATTGCGCTGGCCGGCGAGTTCCGCCGTCAGCAAGCTGTAGATCGTTTCTTCACTGAACGAGGAATAAACCTTGGGCTTTTCAGGGGCGGGGGTGCTGTCTTCCACCGGCGGCGTACCGTCCGGCGACACGGGGGCCAAGGCCTGGCAGCCGCTGAGGAAGACAAAAGCAAGGAGCAACGCGGAAGATCTATTCATATAGGAAGAGGACGACTAACCTGCGGTCGGATCATCATGACACAAGCCTTCGGCCAAACATAACCGAGTCTCAGTGGGTGCCTTTATAGACACAAGGCATTAGGACAATAGCCTACGGTGGTTGTTCTGAATCATTCGAAGTAGGACAATTGTCGGCTTCCCGACATCATCAGCGATATTGAATGGCCTTCCTTGCACTCGGTATTAACCACAAGACTGCTTCTGTAGACGTGCGCGAGCGCGTGGCGTTTACGCCCGAGCAGTTGGTTGAGGCCTTGCAGCAGCTCTGCCGGCTCACCGACAGCCGCGAAGCTGCGATCCTTTCGACCTGCAATCGCAGTGAGCTTTATATAGAGCAGGAACATCTTTCAGCGGATGTGGTGCTGCGCTGGCTGGCTGATTATCACCATTTGGACCTCGACGACCTGCGCGCCAGCGCGTATGTGCACGAAGAGGATGCGGCAGTTCGTCACATGATGCGCGTTGCCTCAGGGCTCGACTCGCTGGTGTTGGGCGAACCGCAGATCCTTGGCCAGATGAAATCTGCCTACGCCGTGGCCCGCGAGGCCGGAACCGTGGGCCCGCTGTTGGGCCGTCTGTTCCAGGCCACGTTCAATTCGGCCAAGCAAGTGCGCACCGACACCGCCATCGGTGAAAACCCGGTGTCCGTGGCGTTTGCCGCTGTCAGCCTGGCCAAACAGATTTTCAGCGACTTGCAGCGCAGCCAAGCGCTGCTGATCGGTGCCGGTGAAACCATTACTTTGGTCGCCCGCCACCTGCATGACCTCGGTGTGAAGCGTATTGTGGTGGCCAACCGCACCCTGGAGCGTGCCAGCATCCTCGCCGAACAGTTCGGTGCGCATGCCGTGCTGCTCTCGGACATCCCGGCCGAACTGGTGCGCAGCGATATCGTCATCAGCTCCACCGCCAGTCAGTTGCCGATCCTTGGCAAAGGCGCGGTCGAGAGTGCGTTGAAGTTGCGCAAGCACAAGCCGATTTTCATGGTGGATATTGCCGTTCCCCGCGATATCGAGCCAGAAGTCGGCGAGTTGGACGACGTTTACCTCTATAGCGTCGACGATTTGCACGAAGTGGTCGCCGAAAACCTCAAGAGTCGCCAGGGCGCTGCCCAGGCCGCCGAGGAAATGGTCAGCACCGGCGCCGAAGACTTCATGGTGCGCCTGCGTGAACTGGCGGCAGTGGACGTGCTCAAGGCTTATCGTCAGCAAGGTGAACGCCTGCGTGATGAGGAATTGGTCAAGGCCCAGCGTTTGCTGGCCAACGGCAGCAGCGCCGAAGAGGTGCTGATGCAATTGGCGCGTGGCTTGACCAACAAGTTGCTCCACGCCCCCAGCGTTCAGTTGAAAAAGCTTACTGCCGAAGGCCGCCTCGATGCGCTGGCCATGGCCCAGGAACTCTTTGCCCTCGGTGAGGGCGCGTCAGATAGCTCTTCGGATAAAAAACCGCAATGAAAGCGTCACTGCTCAATAAACTGGACGTGCTCCAGGACCGTTTCGAAGAACTGACCGCCTTGCTCGGCGATGGCGAGGTCATCTCCGATCAGACCAAGTTCCGCGCCTATTCCAAGGAATACGCCGAAGTTGAGCCGATTGTGGCCACCTACAAAAACCTCATGAAGGTGCAAGGCGACCTCGAAGGCGCCCAGGCGCTGCTCAAGGACAGCGACCCGGACATGCGCGAAATGGCCGTGGAAGAAGTCCGTGAAGCCAAGGACAAACTGGCCGAGCTGGAAGGTGATCTGCAGCGCATGCTGTTGCCCAAGGACCCCAACGACGGGCGCAACGTGTTCCTCGAAATCCGCGCCGGCACCGGTGGCGACGAGGCGGCGATTTTCTCCGGCGACCTGTTCCGTATGTACTCGCGCTACGCCGAACGCCGTGGCTGGCGCGTCGAGATTCTGTCCGAGAACGAAGGCGAGCACGGCGGCTATAAAGAAGTGATCGCCCGAGTCGAAGGCGACAACGTCTACGGCAAATTAAAATTCGAATCCGGCGCGCACCGTGTGCAGCGGGTTCCGGCGACCGAATCCCAGGGCCGTATCCACACCTCGGCGTGCACCGTGGCCGTGTTGCCTGAGCCGGACGAGCAGGAAGCCATCGAGATTAACCCGGCGGACTTGCGCGTCGACACGTACCGCTCTTCGGGCGCCGGTGGTCAGCACGTCAACAAAACCGACTCGGCAATCCGAATTACTCACTTGCCGTCGGGCATCGTGGTGGAGTGCCAGGAAGAACGTTCCCAGCACAAGAACCGTGCGCGGGCCATGTCCTGGCTGTCGGCCAAGCTCAACGACCAGCAGACCAGCGCCGCTGCCAACGCAATTGCCAGCGAGCGTAAGTTGCTGGTGGGTTCGGGCGACCGCTCCGAGCGTATTCGGACCTACAACTTTGCCCAGGGCCGGGTCACCGACCACCGGGTCAACCTCACCCTTTATTCCCTCGACGAGATTCTCGCCGGTGGCGTTGATGCGGTGATCGAGCCCTTGCTCGCCGAATACCAGGCCGATCAATTGGCGGCGATAGGTGAATAAATGACCATCATTGCCAGCCTTCTGCGCGCCGCCGACCTGCCAGACTCGCCCACCGCGCGCCTGGATGTGGAATTGTTGCTGGCCGCCGCCCTGGGCAAGTCGCGCAGCTACCTGCACACCTGGCCGGAAAAGATCGTCAGCAGCGAAGATGCGCTGACCTTTGCCGACTACCTGCAACGTCGCCGTAGCGGTGAGCCGGTGGCGTATATCCTCGGCCAGCAAGGCTTCTGGAAGCTGGACCTGGAGGTGGCGCCTCATACGCTGATCCCGCGTCCGGACACCGAGCTGCTGGTGGAAGCCGCGTTGGAACTGTTGCCTGCCAACCCCTCCAGGGTGCTCGACCTGGGCACCGGCAGCGGCGCCATCGCCCTGGCCCTGGCCAGCGAACGCCCGGCCTGGCAGGTCACGGCGGTAGACCGCGTGCTGGAAGCCGTGGCCCTGGCCGAGCGCAATCGCCAGCGCCTGCACCTGAAGAACACCACGGTGTTGAACAGTCATTGGTTCAGCGCTCTGCAAGGCCAAACCTTCGACCTGATCATCAGCAACCCGCCGTACATTGCCGATAACGATCCCCATCTGGTGGCCGGTGACGTGCGTTTTGAGCCCGCCAGTGCCCTGGTGGCCGGCCCTGATGGCCTGGACGATTTGCGCTTGATCATCGCTCAATCCCCGGCCCACCTGAACGCCGGTGGTTGGTTGTTGCTTGAGCATGGCTATGATCAAGCGCCTGCCGTGCGTGACTTGTTACTGGGTGAAGGCTTTGAAAACGTACACAGCCGTATCGACCTTGGCGGCCACGAACGCATCACGCTGGGGCGTCGCCTGTGCTGAGCGATCAGGAGCTGTTGCGCTATAGCCGACAGATTCTGTTGCAACATGTCGACATCGAAGGCCAGTTGCGCCTGAAAAATGCCCGCGCGCTGATCGTCGGCCTTGGTGGGTTGGGCGCGCCAGTCGCGCTGTATCTGGCCGCCGCCGGCGTGGGCGAGTTGCACCTGGCGGACTTCGACACCGTCGACCTGACCAACCTGCAACGCCAAATCATTCACGACACGGACAGCGTTGGGCAGACCAAGGTCGATTCGGCCATGCGTCGTCTCACGGCGATCAACCCAGGCGTCAAACTGCTCGCGCATCGCACCGCGCTGGATGCCGATTCGCTGGCGGCGGCGGTGGGCGCCGTTGATGTGGTGCTCGACTGCAGCGACAACTTCTCGACCCGCGAAGCCGTCAACGCCGCCTGTGTCGCTGCCGGCAAGCCATTGATCAGCGGCGCGGCGATTCGCCTGGAGGGGCAATTGTCGGTGTTCGACCCGCGTCGCGCCGAAAGCCCCTGCTACCACTGTTTATACGGGCACGGCAGCGACACTGAACTGACCTGCAGCGAGGCCGGCGTCGTCGGCCCATTGGTGGGCCTGGTCGGCAGCCTGCAAGCACTGGAAGCCTTGAAGTTGCTGGCCGGCTTCGGCGAGCCGTTGGTGGGGCGGCTGTTGCTGATTGATGCCCTGACCACACGTTTTCGCGAGTTGCGCGTCAAGCGCGACCCGGGTTGCAGCGTGTGTGGGGCACACCATGGTTAAGGACGCGCCAATCGGTGTGTTCGATTCCGGCGTCGGCGGCCTGTCGGTGCTGGATGAAATCCAGCAGTTGCTGCCCCATGAGTCGCTGCTGTACGTGGCTGACGGCGGGAATATCCCGTATGGCGAAAAATCTCCGGCGTTCATTCTTGAGCGCTCCCGTATTGTCGCGAAGTTTTTCCGCGAGCAGGGCGCCAAAGCCTTTGTGATTGCCTGTAATACCGCCACTGTCGCCGCCGTGGCCGATTTGCGCCAGGACTATCCCGACTGGCCGCTGGTGGGTATGGAGCCTGCGGTCAAGCCGGCGGCTGCCGCCACTCGCAGTGGTGTGGTCGGTGTACTCGCCACCACCGGCACCCTGCAAAGCGCCAAATTCGCCGCCTTGCTCGACCGCTTTGCCACCGATGTGCGGGTCATCACCCAACCGTGCCCGGGCCTGGTGGAGTTGATCGAAACCGGTGACCTCAAGAGTGCCGCCCTGCGCCAGATGTTGCAGGGCTATGTCGAGCCGTTGCTCAGCGCCGGTTGCGACACCATCATTCTCGGCTGCACCCATTACCCCTTCCTCAAGCCACTCCTGGCGCAGATGCTTCCCCCGAGCATCATTCTGATCGACACCGGTGCCGCCGTGGCCCGGCAGCTCAAGCGGCTGCTGGGGGAGCGTGACCTCCTGGCGTGTGCAAACCCTGAACCTGCACAGTTCTGGACCAGCGGCGACGTTGATCACCTAAGAAATATCCTACCGACACTATGGAAATCTCCTGGAGTTGTGCGTAATTTTGGCTGGTGAAAAATTCGTGAAAAATCGGGGTTAGACGCTGAACTTCTGACACCACGCCAGCTTCTATAGCGAGTTAGCCTGTACAAAACCATACAACTTTGTTCTCAAGGACTGTTTCTTATGAAGCGCTTGTTCTGTTTGGCTGCGATTGCGGCCGTGGTGGTAGGACACTCGGTTTCGGCCCAGGCGGCTGGCCTGGAATTGGGTGTGGGGAGCACCAGTGATTCGACCATGACCTATCGGCTTGGGCTGACGTCGGAGTGGGATAAAAGCTGGTGGCAGAGCGATACTGGCCGCCTGACTGGCTATTGGAGCGGCGCCTACACGTATTGGGATGGCGACAAGCGCGCGAGTGTCAGCAGCCTGTCTTTCTCGCCGGTGTTTGTGTACGAGTTTGCCGGCCAGTCGGTCAAACCCTATATCGAGGCGGGGATCGGCGTAGCCGTGTTCTCACGTACGCGGGTCGAAGACAACAACATCGGCCAGGCCTTTCAGTTCGAAGACCGCCTGGGCTTTGGTTTGCGCTTTGCCGGTGGGCATGAGGTGGGCATCCGCGCCACGCACTATTCCAACGCGGGTATCAGCAGCAATAACGACGGGGTAGAGAGCTACTCGCTGCACTACACGTTGCCGTTGTAATCCTGAGAACACCGCTCAAACCAAATGTGGGAGCTGGCTTGCCTGCGATGCAGGCGCCTCGGTCTATGCGTTGCACCGAGGTGATGCGATCGCGGGCAGGTCCAGCTCCCAGAGTCGATTGGCGCCACATCCAGGTTCAGCGGTAAGCCGTCGCAATCCCTTCGCGCTCGGTCAAACACTCCGGCGCGCCCATCTCGAACTCCCGACAGATCAGCGGCCGTCGCTCGTAAATCGTGCACATCATCGTGTCCCGATCCAGCGCCGCGCACCAGCCGTCGTCCAGGCGCAGCATCACTTCGCCGCCCCAATCGTCGGTATCGATATAACGCTCCGGCACGCCCGTGTCGGTGATCAGCATGACTTCCAGCTGGCAGCAACAGGCCGCGCACGTCGAGCAGGTGACGGCGGGTTCGGTGATTTGAGTGTGCGGGATGTTAGTCATAGGCGCGCAGTGTAAGGCAAGCGCGTCAACGGCGTGTGATTGCTCAGACGGACGTCAGTGCCCAAGTTGCCGTGCGATCCAATGCATCACGGGGAACAGGATTGCCCAGAGCAGGCCCAGGCCGAGCATGGTCGGCACAGTGCCGTAGCCGAAACTCACCCCGGCCAATTGGCTGCCGGCGTAATAAGACAACGGCCCGCCCACCGCACCTAATAAGCTGGCGCGCCACCAGGGCTGCGCGCTCCAGGCCAGGCAATGGCGCAGTGTGGTCGCCAGTAAGGCCCACAGCAATACCAGCCAAAAAGGTATCAGCGGCCCCGGAAAGCTGAAATGGAAGACGCCAAAGGTGCGCAGCGACGTGTCGATGACGGTGCCCAGCAGGGTCACGGCGAGGATCATTTGCCCCTCCGCAGACCACGCGCTTATCCACAGCAGGTGGATGGCCAGCACTGCGCCCGCGATCAGCAACCAACGGCTGTCACCGCCCAGTACGCAGGCAAACCAGCCGCACTGGAACAGCACGGCATTCGCCAGCCGTTTAAGCATTGAAACGCCCGAGCAAAGGCGGGTTGATCGCCGCCGGCTTGGCCAGCAGCAACTGCGCGGTACCGATTGTTCGCTCCATGAATCCGCCTTCGCAGTAGCACAAATAGAATTCCCACAAGCGCAGGAAGTATTCATCGTAGCCCAACTCTGTGAGGCGGCCATGGGCGCGACGAAAGTTCTCATGCCACAGGCGTAAGGTTTTCGCGTAGTGCAGGCCGAAGTCCTCCATGTGCAGCAGGTTCATGTCGGTGTCGCGGCTGACGATGTGCAACATGTTCTGCACACAGGGCAGGGCGCCACCGGGGAAAATATAGCGCTGGATGAAGTCGACGCTGTTCTTGGCCTGCTCGAAGCGCTGTTCACGAATAGTGATGGCTTGCAGCAGCATCAATCCGTCGCGCTTGAGCAAGTGCGCGCACTGTTTGAAGTAGGTCGGCAGGAAGCGATGGCCCACTGCTTCGATCATCTCGATGGAGACCAGCTTGTCATACTGGCCGGTCAGGTCGCGGTAGTCCTGCAATAACAGGGTCACCTGGTCCTTGAGCCCCAAGGCCGCGATGCGTTTTTCGGTGTAGGCAAACTGTTCTTTGGACAAGGTTGTGGTGGTGACTTTGCAGCCATAGTGCTGCGCCGCGTACAACGCCATGCTGCCCCAACCGGTACCGATTTCCAGCAAATGGTCAGTGGGTTTGAGCGCAAGCTTCTGGCAGATGCGTTCCAGCTTGTTCAGTTGCGCCTGTTCCAGGCTGTCGTCGGGGCTTAGGAATTGCGCGGCCGAATACATCATGGTCGGGTCGAGGAATTCTTCGAACAGGTCGTTGCCCAGGTCGTAGTGGGCGGCGATGTTTTTCTGTGAGCCCTTGCGTGTATTGCGGTTGAGCCAGTGCAGGCCTTGGGTGAACGGCCGTGCCAGGCGCGCCAGCCCACCTTCCATGGCGTCGAGCACCTCCAGGTTGCTCACCATCACGCGCACCACCGAGGTCAGGTCCGGCGTGGTCCAGTAACCGTGGATAAACGCCTCGCCGGCGCCTATCGAACCGTTGGCCGCCACCAGCCCCCATACCGCTGAATCGACGATCTGGATTTCCCCCAGCAGGTGCGCTTCGCGTGCGCCGAACACTTGGCGTTCGCCGTCCTCGATCACCACCAACTGGCCGTGGCGCAGTTGGCTGAGTTGGCGCAGCACAGCCTTGCGCAGCAGTGCGCTGGTCATGCCGTTGACGTTCAGGCGGTTGGTTTTGACCGATAAGCTAGGGGATTTCATGGCGGCGATCCTTGGTATACCCGACTGCGGTGCGAGAGGCGCCATCGGCGGCCTGATGGGAAAAAATCGGTGTTCGTTTGAGCAACAAGCGCATGGCCTGCCAGTAAATGGCGAGGCAGGTTTTGGCGGTCATCCACGGGAAGCGCCGCAGGTAGCGATGCAGGCTGGCGCGGTTAAGTGCTTCTTTGTGCAGGCTCAACGTGGCGTCGAAGACCTTCAAATCGCCCTGCCAATCGGCCATGTGCACGCCGAGTTTGGCGGCGGGTGGGCTGAAGCTCATGCGGTATTCCAGGTCGCGCGGCAAAAACGGCGAGACATGGAAGGCCTTGGCCACGGCGAAGTGCTGATGCTCATCCGCGCCGAGCGCCTGGGCCGGCAGCACGTAGTGATAGCGCTCGCGCCATGGGGTGTTGGTCACTTCACACAGGATCGCGGCCAGTCGGCCATCGGCCTCGAAACAGTAGAAGAAACTCACCGGGTTAAAAGCCAGGCCCCAACTGCGGGCCTGGGTCAGCAGGCAGATAACGCCCTGAGGTGTACGCCCCAGGGCCTTGCCGACTTCCTGGCGCACGGCATCGCTCAAGCTCATGCCGTGGCGGGTAAACTCACGCAGATAATCCTGCTGGCGAAAGCCGAAGGGCGCCAGCCAGCCGGTGCCGGCCAGCGGTGACAAACCGAGCACTTCGTCTTGTTCGCTTAAGTCCAGGTACAGCAGGCCGATGCGGTAGCGGAAGGCGTGGGCCTTGGGCGCAAACCGGCGATGGGCGATCCAGCCGCTGTACAGGGCGCTGTTCACAGGGTTTCTCCAAAGGCCTGGGCCACACGCAATGCGCTGACCACGCCGTCCTCGTGGAATCCATTGGCCCAGTAGGCACCGCAATAAAACGTATGGCGCGCGCCGTGCAATTCTTCCCAGCGCCCTTGGGCGTCCACAGCGGCGAGGCTGTATTGCGGGTGGGCGTAGGTGTAGCGCGCGAGGATTTTCAGCGGGTTGATCATCGGCGTCTGGTTCAGGCTGACGCAGAAGGTGGTGGCGCTGTCGATACCTTGCAGGATGTTCATGTCGTAGGTAACGGCGGCCTGTGTCTGCGCATCGCCGCTCAGCCGATAATTCCAGCTGGCCCAGGCCAGTTTGCGGTCCGGCAGCAGGCGTGTGTCGGTGTGCAGCACCACGTCATTGTCGGCATAGGGCAATGCGCCGAGGATCTCTTGTTCGGCCTGGCTCGGGTCGGCCAGCATGGCCAGGGCCTGATCGCTGTGACAGGCGAACACCACACGATCAAATGTTTCGCTGCCGGCAGGGCTGTGGATAACCACGCCGTCATCGGTGCGTTCTACTTTATGCACAGGACAATTGAGGCGGATCTGCTCGCGAAAACTGCGGGTCAGCGGCTCGATGTAGCTGCTGGAGCCGCCTTCGATCACGCACCACTGTGGGCGGTTGCTGATCGACAGCAAGCCGTGGTTCTTAAAGAACCGGACAAAGAATTGCAGCGGAAACCCCAGCATGTCAGCCAGGGACATCGACCAGATCGCCGCGCCCATCGGCACGATGTAATGCCGGATAAACCGTGGGCCGTAACCGCCGGCTTCAAGGTAGTCGCCGAGGGTCATCTGCGCGCTGATGCGTTGCTCTTGCAGGTCCAGCGGGGCCTGGCGGTTGAAGCGCAAAATGTCGCGCAACATGCCCCAGAACCCGGGCGACAGAATATTGCGCCGCTGGGCAAACAGGCTGTTGAGGTTGTTGCCGTTGTACTCGAATCCGGCATGCTGGTCACACACCGAAAAGCTCATCTCAGTAGGTTTGAACTTCACGCCGATCTGCCCAAGCAGGCGGATGAAGTTGGGGTAGGTCCAGTCGTTGAACACGATAAAGCCGGTGTCCACCGCATAGCGTTGGCCCTCGACGGTGACGTCGACCGTGTGGGTATGCCCGCCGATGCGCTCGCCCGCTTCGAACAGGGTGATGTCATGGCGACGGCTGAGCAAGTAGGCGCTGGTCAGCCCGGCGATGCCGCTGCCGATAATGGCGATCTTCACAGTTTGTCCTTCTGCGGCGGAGGGCTGCGCAGCATGCGTTTGCCGATCATCAGCTGAACGCGGTTGGGCAGCTTCGACAGCGGCCACAGGGTGGCGATAAACAGGGCCGGAAAGGCGATTTCCAGCGGGCGTTTGCCCAGCTTGGCAACGATATGTTTCGCGGCCTTGTCGGCGGACCAGCTCAACGGCATCGGGAAATCGTTGCGTTCGGTCAATGGCGTGTCGACGAAGCCCGGGCTGATCACCGTGACGTCGATGTTCTCGGTCGACAGGCTGATGCGCAGCGATTCGAACAAGTAGCGCAGCCCGGCTTTGGACGCCCCATAGGCTTCGGCGCGTGGCATCGGCAGGTACGTCACAGCGCTGGCCACGCCCACCAGGTGCGGTGATTGCCCGACGCGTAACAGTGGCAGCGCGGCTTCGATGCAATAAGCGCTCGCCAGCAGGTTGGTGCGTACCACGTGCTCGACGATGGAGGCGTCAAACTGCCGGGCGTCCACGTATTCACAGGTGCCGGCGTTGAGGATCACCGTGTCCACTGAGCCCCAGACCACGCTGATGTGCTCGCCGATCTCGCGCACGGTCTGGCTGTTGGTCAGGTCGCCGGCCACCACCAGCACTTGCCCCGGATAACGTTGGGCGAGTGCTTCCAGCGGGCCTTTTGTGCGCGAGCTGAGGGCTACGTGGGCGCCGCTGTTGAGCAACTCCACGGCCAGTGAGGCACCGATGCCACTGCTGGCGCCGGTCAGCCAATATCGGCGGGGCGGTGTCAGGCTCATCCCATTCTCCTTTTCAGCCAACGCACTGCGGGGCCGAGTATTGGCAGGTGTTCATAGAGCAAGGCACCGGCATCGAAATAGTCACGATGGCGGTAGACCTTGTCGCGCCACATCAGGTGCGAGCAGCCTTCCACGCGTATCACCTCTGCGCGCTTCAGCCGTGGGTGGCTAAAACTCATTTTCCAGCGCAAATAGCCTTCGCCTTCGGCCACCTGGTCGAAGCCGTGAAAGTCGAAACGCAGCTGGCTGACATTGCTGTACAGCTCGGCGAAGTAGCGGTGCAGCGCGGGCAAGCCCTGCACTTCATGCAACGGGTCGGTAAAGGTGATGTCTTTGGCGTACAGGCTGTCGAGCAGGTGCAGGTTGTGCTTGTCCAGCGTCGCAAAGGCCTGGGCGAAGCGCGGCAGGAAGTCACTCATGTAAACCTCCGACGGCGTCGCGCGACGGCAGGCTGCGGAATGCGGCCAAGGCCCGTTCACGGGATTTCTTCAGGTCGACAATCGCGCGCGGGTAGTGCGCCACACCGAACAGGCCGCCGACGGCCTCAGGGTTGTGCACGTCCTTTTTATTCAGCGCGGCCAGTTCGGGCAGCCAGTGCTTGATGAACACGCCTTCACTGTCGAATTTTTCGGACTGGCTCAGCGGGCTGAAAATTCGGAAATAGGGCGCCGAGTCGGTGCCGGTGGATGAGCTCCACTGCCAGCCGCCGTTGTTGGCCGCCAGGTCGCCGTCGATCAGGTGGCGCATGAAAAAACGCTCGCCCTCGCGCCAGTCGATCAGCAGGTTCTTGGTCAGGAACATCGCTACGACCATGCGCAGGCGGTTGTGCATCCAGCCGGTTTCCAGCAATTGGCGCATGGCCGCGTCGATGATTGGCAGGCCGGTGCGCGCTTCCTGCCAGGCGGCGAGGTCTTCGGGCGCGTTGCGCCAGGCCACCGCTTCGGTTTCGGGGCGGAAGGCGCGGTGGCGCGAGACCCGTGGGTAGCCGACCAGGATATGTTTGTAGAACTCGCGCCAGAGCAGCTCGTTGATCCAGGTGATCGTGCCAACATCGCCACTTTCGAACTCGCCCTGGTTGGTCTGCAAGGCGGCATGCAGGCACTGTCGCGGCGAAACCACACCGGCAGCGAGGTAGGCTGAGAGTTGGCTGGTGCCGGGTTTGGCCGGGAAGTCGCGTTCGTCCTTGTAGTAGCTGATCTGTTGATCGGCAAAAGCGTCGAGGCGGCGCTTGGCTTCGTCTTCACCGGCGGGCCAGAGCGCGCGCAAGGTTTCGCTCGGCGGCTGGAACCCTTCCACCTGTGTGGGCACGGGGTCGCTTGTCAGGTGTGTTTTTGCCTGGGCTTTAGGCGTTGCGACCACGGGCGGCAGGGCGCTGTGCAGGCGGCTGTAGCAGACTTTGCGGAACTGGCTGAAAACCTGGAAGTAGGTGCCGGTTTTGGTCAACACGCTGCCGGGTTGGAAAAACAACTGGTCCAGATAACGGTGGAACGTCACGCCGTCGGTTTCCAGGGCTTGGGCGACGGCGGCATCGCGGCGGCTCTCGTGGATGCCGTATTCCTCGTTGACGTGCACCGACTCAATCGACAGTTCCCGGCACAACGTGCTCAGCACGGCGGGGGCCTGGTCCCAGGTCGCGGCAGTGCGGATCAGCAAGGGAATGTTCAATGCGCCGAGCGCCCGGCTCAGGTGCTGCAGGTTGCGCAGCCAGAAGTCGACTTTGCACGGCGCATCATCGTGGGCCAGCCATTGTTCGGGGCTGATCAGGTACACGGCAACGACCGGGCCTCGCTGGCTTGCGGCGGCCAGGGCAGTGTTGTCGTTCAGGCGCAGGTCGGTGCGCAGCCAGATCAAATGCATTTAAAGAAGTCCACGCTGGATCAGTATCTGATGGGCCGACAACGGGTCCTCGGCCACGAACAATTCAGGGGTGTCACGGGTTAATACGGCTAACTCGGCCTGGTGGATGCATACCGTTGGTCCGGCAACCAAGGTTGGGCAACTGACGCCGCCCAGTAGTTTCACGAGTGAAGGCAGGTGCAGGGCCTTGCTCGAATACAGCAGCACGGCACGCGGTTGCAGGTGTTCCACGGCCAGTGCCAATTCACCCACCGGCAAAGGCCAGTCGAACACTTCCACTGGGCAATCGGCGCTGCTGGCGAGCCACGCGCTGAGCCACAGGTGCGGCTCCAGGGGCAGGTCGGAATGGTTGACCAACAACAGTGGGGCGCCTTGCAGTTGGCGGTTGTTGTGGTAGATCCGCGCACCGAATTTGCTGCGTAGCCAAGACAGGAAAAACACCCGCTCCATCTGCGCGCCGAATTGGCCCTGCCAGCGTTGTTCGAGTTCCTGCAGCAGCGGCAGCATCAATTGCTCACACAAGGTGCGTGGCGGGTAGAGCGCCATGGCCTGGTTGACCGCGTCATCGACCCGGCGCTCGGCCAAATCGCTGATCGCGGCTACCAGGTTCTGGCGCAACGCCTGCCATTCGTTTTCGACGGTGTCCGGGATGACTTGGGCGGAGTCGATAAGGTTTTTAACCTGGCTGACCGGTACGCCGCGGTTGAGCCAAGTGAGGATGGTGTGGATGCGTTGCACGTGTTCGGCGCTGAACAGCCGATGACCTTTGGGTGTGCGCTGGGGCACGATCAACCCGTAGCGGCGTTCCCAGGCGCGCAGGGTCACGGCGTTGACGCCGGTCTGGCGCGCCACTTCACGAATCGGCAGCCAGCCGTTCTGGAGGGCCTGGGCGATGTCTTCGCCAGGTTCGTCTTGCAGGGCAGCTTTCATGAGGTGCCTTTCATGGGTTAGATCGCATTACGCAGGCTAAGGTTTTCCGGGTGCGGTTGCAGGTAGGCCTGCTGCGCGATGTAGCGATCCGGGTGTTGGCGAAAGTGGTGTTTGAGCAGGGTAAGGGGCACCACCAGCGGCACGATGCCGTGGCGGTATTGGCCGATGACGGTTTGCATTTCCTGCTTGTCGTCGGCGCTGATGGCCTGCTTGAGGTAGCCGCTGATGTGCTGCAACACGTTGGTGTGAGTGCCACGGGTGGCGCATTTTTTCAGGCCGGTCATCAGTTCGCTGAAGTAACCGGCGGCCAACGCGTCAAGGTCGATGCCCTTGCCCATGCTGCCCAGCAGGTGGCCGAGGCTTTTGTAATGCGCCGGGCTGTGGGCCATCAACAGGTATTTGTAGCGCGAGTGAAAAGCCAGCAGGCGGTGACGGGTGAGGCCTTCGGCCAGCAACTGTTGCCAACTGGCATAGACGAACACGCGGGTCAGGAAGTTTTCCCGCAGCACCGGGTCATTCAGCCGACCGTCTTCTTCCACTGGCAGGTTGGGGTGGCGTGCACAAAATGCCTGGGCGTAAATGCCACGCCCGCCGCCCTCTGCCGGCGTGCCGTTGTCGCGGTAGACCTTGACCCGTTCCAGGCCGCACGAGGGCGATTTCTGCATGAAGATGTAGCCGCACAGGTCGGTATGTTCCGACGCCATTTGCTGGCCGTAATCGTCCAGTGGCTGCGTTACATTGAGCTCACGGTGCACGGTGCCGACGGCTTGCGGGTGGGCAGGGTCGCCCACCAGGCGGATCGGTTCGCGGGGGATACCCAGGCCGATCGCGACTTCGGGGCACAGCGGCACAAACTCGAAGTAGTCGGCCAGGGTTTGGCTGCACAGCAGGGATTGTTTGTGTCCGCCGTTGAAGCGCACGTTCTCGCCTAATAGGCAGGCGCTGATGGCGATCTTCGGTTTTCCAGTGCTGGACATGTTCAAACCTCTCCGAGATTCCTATACAGGCTGTTAAGCCTGTACAACTGAATCTCATCATAGGTTTGATGCTGTACAAGTCAAATATTTTGTACAAGTATTTGCGAGCAGGCTATTTCCAGCCGATTCGCCAATCTTCAGCATTCTGCAGGGTTTGCCAGGCCAGGCGTTGCGTACGTTGGGTCATGACCGCTTGCAGTTCGATGTCGAGCACGGTGCCTTCTTCATCACGAAACAGCTCGGTGACCAAGAAGTGTTTCTCTTTGTTACGTGGATGCGCTGCTGTCCACTTCGACAGCAGCAATTTGGCTGGGTTGATGCGGTTCATTGCGAATGCTCAATCAAACGTCGCGCAGCTTCCTGACCGCTCAGCCACGCCCCCTCGACCCGGCCGGACAGGCACCAGTCGCCGCACACATACAAGCCCAGGTCGGCATCGGCGAGTACCCCGAATTCGTGGCTGCTGGATGGGCGTGCGTAGAGCCAGCGATGGGCGAGGCTGAAGGACGGTGCGGGCATGGCGCTGTGCAGTAATTCGGCGAAGGCGCCGTGCAGGTGTTCGATCACCGCTTCCTTGGGCAGGTCCAGATGCGCCCTGCTCCAGGCGCTGGTGGCGTGCAGTACCCACGTGTCGAGGGTGGTGTCGCGCCCAGGTTTACTGCGGTTGCGCGCCAGCCAGTCGAGGGGGCTGTCTTGCACGAAGCAGCCTTCCATCGGTGTGTCCAACGGTTTGTCGAAGGCCAGGGCAATCGCCCAGGTCGGGTCCATCTTCACCCCGGCGGCTGCGCTCGCCAGCTTGGGTGCAGCGGCCAGCAGCGCTGTGGCTTGGGGGGCCGGCGTGGCGATGACCACATGGCTGAACGGGCCGTGATTGCCGCCGTCGGCGCCCAGCAGGTTCCAATGGTGTTTGCCTTGGAACACTTCGGTGATGCGGCAACCGAATTCCACCGGCAAGTCGTCGAGCAGCGCACGGGTGATGGCGCTCATGCGCGGCGTGCCGACCCAGCGAATCTGTTCATCGGGGGAGGGCGTGAGTTGGCCGGATTTGAAGTTGTACAGCTGCGGTTTCCACTGCTCAGCCCAGCCGTTGCTTTGCCAGCGTTGCACCTCGTTGACGAAGCGCCGGTCGCGGGCGGTGAAATATTGTGCGCCCATGTCCAACGCGCCGGCATCGCTGCGTTTACTGGACATGCGGCCGCCACTGCCACGGCTTTTATCGAAGAGTTGTACAGCGTGCCCCGCGTCTCTTAACGCTCGGGCGGCGGAGAGACCGGCGATGCCGGTGCCGATGATCGCGATGGGAACAGTCATGGGAGGCCTCGTTTTACCGTTGGGTACAGACTACGCCGACACCAATAGCTGTACAATATTGTTTTTTGGTATAAGTTTTGGCGTACCTGTTTGTGTGGCGTGACCTATGGTTAAAGCTGAGGCTTAAACCGCGTAACGCCCATTTACATAAAGTCCCTGCTTATAAAATAGACTAGCGATGGGCGGCAAACGTTACATGAGGAGGAACCCATGCATATTTTGCTGACCGGCGGTACTGGTTTGATTGGTCGCCAACTCTGCCAGCACTGGCTTGCCCAAGGGCATCGCCTGACTGTTTGGAGCCGTGAACCGGACACCGTCGCCAAGTGGTGCGGTGATGAGGTGTTGGGTGTCGGCCGCCTGGAAGACGTGATAGGTGCCGTGGATGCGGTGGTCAACCTGGCCGGCGCGCCCATTGCTGATCGTCCGTGGACCAAAAAGCGCAAGGCCCTGTTGTGGAGCAGTCGCATCAGTCTCACTGAAACGTTGCTGGCGTGGATGGAAGGCCTGGCGCAAAAGCCGGCGGTGCTGATTTCCGGTTCTGCCGTGGGGTGGTATGGCGACGGTGGCGAGCGCGAATTGACCGAAGCCAGCGGCCCGGTGCTGGACGACTTCCCCAGCCAGCTGTGCATCGCCTGGGAAGAAACCGCGTTGCGCGCCGAATCCTTGGGCGTGCGCGTGGTGCTGGTGCGCACCGGCCTGGTGTTGGCGGCGCAGGGCGGCTTTTTGTCACGGCTGCTGCTGCCGTTCAAGCTGGCGCTGGGCGGGCCGATCGGCGATGGTCGGCAGTGGATGCCGTGGGTTCATATCAAAGATCAAATCGCCCTGATTGATTTTCTTCTGCACAAGGGTGATGCCAGCGGTCCTTATAATGCCTGCGCGCCGCACCCGGTGCGTAATCGTGAGTTCGCCAAGACCCTGGGCCAGGTGTTGCACCGCCCGGCGTTCATGCCGATGCCGGCGTTTGCATTGAAGCTCGGGCTGGGCGAGCTGTCCGGGTTATTGCTGGGCGGGCAGAAAGCCGTTCCCGAGCGGCTGCTGGCTGCCGGTTTCACTTTTCAGTTCACTGAGTTGCACGCGGCCCTGGAAGACTTGTCCAGCCGCCTCTAGAGATAGGATGTTGCATGACGGATCACGCGTTGTTACTGGTCAACCTGGGTTCACCGGCGTCCACTTCGGTGGCCGATGTGCGCAGCTACCTCAATCAATTCCTGATGGACCCTTATGTGATCGACCTGCCGTGGCCGGTACGGCGCTTGCTGGTGTCGCTGATCCTGATCAAGCGTCCCGAGCAGTCCGCGCACGCTTATGCCTCGATCTGGTGGGACGAGGGCTCGCCGCTGGTGGTATTGAGCCGTCGCCTGCAGCAGCAAATGACGGCGCAGTGGACCCACGGCCCGGTGGAACTGGCGATGCGTTACGGCGAGCCGTCCCTTGAAACAACGTTGACGCGCCTGGCCGCTCAGGGCATCGAGAAAGTCACCCTGGCGCCGCTGTACCCGCAGTTTGCCGACAGCACCGTAACCACGGTGATTGAAGAGGCCAAACGGGTCGTGCGCGACAAAAAGCTCAAGGTGCAGTTCTCGATCCTGCAACCGTTCTACGATCAGCCGGAATACCTCGACGCCTTGGTCGCGAGTGTCCGGCCGTATGTGGAGCAGGATTACGATCATTTACTGCTGAGTTTTCACGGCCTGCCCGAGCGTCACCTGACAAAACTCGACCCGACCGGCGGGCATTGCTTCAAAGATGCCGATTGCTGCAAGAACGCCTCGCCCGAGGTGCTTGCGACCTGCTACCGCGCGCAATGCTTCAGCGTCGCGCGGGACTTTGCCGCGCGCATGGGGCTGCCGGAAGGCAAGTGGTCGGTGGCCTTCCAGTCGCGCCTTGGCCGGGCGAAGTGGATCGAACCCTACACCGAAGCCCGCCTGGAAGCACTGGCTCAGCAAGGCGTGAAAAAGTTGCTGGTGATGTGCCCGGCGTTTGTAGCGGACTGCATTGAGACGCTGGAAGAGATTGGTGATCGCGGCCTGGAGCAGTTCCGCGAAGCGGGAGGCGAGGAGTTGGTGTTGGTGCCATGCCTCAATGATGACCCGCAATGGGCCTCGGCGCTCAATACACTGTGTGAAAGAGCGCCGTTGGCACTGTAATCAGATTGTAGAAACGCTAGAAATCAAATGTGGGAGTCGGGCAAGCCCGGCTCCCACATTGGTGTGTAGCGTTTACTCGTGGTGGGGTTCGCCGAGGAAGGTCAGCGAGGTGAACAACCCGCGTGTCGCCACATCGGCATTGTCTTTGAGCGGCAGCTCCACCTGCGCGGCAATCACATTCAACCCCTCATTACGCACCAGCACTTGAGCCCGACCGTCTTTGTCGGTCTCGGTGCTCAGGGTGTTCGGCGCATTGCGATAGTCGCCTACCAGCTTGATCCCCGCCGCCGGCTTGCCATCCAGCAGCACCCGCACCGGCAATGACTTGCCCGGCCCTACCGTCAATGGATCAACTTCCGGCAGGATCAACAGCTTTATCTGATCCAGCTTCGGCAACTTCGCTCCCGGCTGGTAAATCGCCAGGCTGTACTTGAAGGTCTGGGTCGATGCAATTGCCCCCGGCACTTTGCTGCGGCCCTGGTTGATCCACCGCTTGTCAGCCGTCTGCGACCACATTCCGTTATCCAATGCGACGGCTAGAACGGCGGGCGATTTGAGCGGCTGCAGGCGCGCATGGTCGGCCAGGCGTTCGACGGTCACCGGGATCATCTTGCCGCTGACGTCGTAGGCCCAGGCACCGCTGATTTTCTGCGCCTTGAAGGCGTTGTCTTCGGCGCCATGGCCGTAGATGACTTCGATATTGCCGCGTCGTTGTTCGGTCCACAGGCCGTGGGCCGAGACCTGGCTGGCAAACAACAGGCCGAGTACGGCCAGGGATTTGAAGGCTTGCATGGAGACGTCCTTTTACAGGTTGAGGGTCAGGCTGACGGTGACGTTGCGCGGCTCGCCGGGGGTGACCCAGTAATTGCTGTAGGAGCGCTCGTAGTACTTTTCGTCGAATAGGTTATTGAGGTTCAGGCCCACGGTGACGTTGTCACTGGCCTTGTAATGGGCGAGCAGGTCGACGGTGTGGTAGGCGGGCAGTTTGAAATGACTCCCTGCCTCGCCGGAGCGGTCGCCGACATAGGTGAATGCCGCGCCCACGTCTGAGCCGCGCAATGCACCCTCCTGGAATTCATACACACCCAACAGACTGCCGCTGCGTTTGGCCACGCCGAGAATTCGGCTGCCAGTGGGGATGGCTTTGTCGCCCTTGGTCACTTCGGCGTCGATGTAGGCAAAGGCGCCGATGAGTCGGATGGCGTCAGTCACTTGCCCGGTCAGTTGCAGGTCGAAACCCTGGCTGCGGGCCTTGCCCATAGCGCGGTTAACGTCGGTGGTCGGGTCGAGTGCGAGGACGTTTTCCTTTTCGATATGGAACGCGGCGAGGGTAGCACTCAGGCGGTCATCGAACAGCTCGCTCTTGATGCCGACTTCATAACCCAGACCTTCTTCTGGCTTGAAGGATTGGCCGCCGGCATCCAGGCCATTGTTCGGTTTGAACGAGGTTGAGGCGTTGGCGAATACACCGATTTGCGGTGTCAGTTGGTACAGCAATCCGGCGCGCTGGGTCAGGGCATTGTGGGTTTGCCGGCTCTTGGCAGCGTGCCGGGTGAAGTCGTCGGTGCTTTGTTCGAAGTGCTCAAGGCGCACGCCAACCATGCCGCGCAGGCGGTCGGTGAACACGATCTGGTCTTGCAGGTTCAGCGCCTGGCTCTTCACCTGTTCGAAGAAGTCGGTGCCGGAGCGTGCGCCGTCGGGTTTGGGTTGGCCATAGATCGGCTTATAGATATCGATGGGGTAGAGGCTGCCGCCGATAGCCGTCACGCGTTCCTTCTTGCGGTAGTCCTCGTATTCGGTGCCGATCAGCAGTTCATGCTGCCAACTGCCGATGTCGAAAAGACCGCGCAGTTCCAGCTGGGTAATGCTGTCGTGCCACCCGGTGGAGCGTTCGCGGTAGCGGCGGTTGACGGTGTGCCCGTCAGCGTTCAGCGCGCGGCTTTCCGAGGCATCACCCCACAGGCTGCCTTGTTTGTAGTGGCTGGCGAGGCGCAGTTTCCAGGCGTCGTTGAGGTGATGTTCCAGGGTGGCTTGCAGGCGGTTGTTGTGGTTGCGGATGTTGCCGTCGTTGGGTTCGCCGAGGAAGGTCGAGCGGGACATGCCGTGGTCGGCGACAATACCTCGGTCGAAGGTAGAGCTGTGGCGCACGAATTCGCTTTCCACCAGCAGGCTGGTATCCGGGTCCAACTGCCAACTGAAAGAGGGCGCGACGAACACGCGTCTGGCGTCGACGTGATCGCGGAAGCTGTGCTTGTCTTCCACGGCCAGGTTTACGCGCGACAGCACACGGCCTTCGCTGTCCAGCGGGGTGTTTACATCCACTGCCGTGCGATAACGGTCCCAACTGCCGGCGCTGGTTTGCAGCGTGGTGAAGGCTTGCGGCTGCGGTTTCTTGGTGACGATATTCACGGTGCCGCCGGGATCGCCGCGGCCATACAGGCTGGCGGCGGGGCCTTTGAGTACTTCAATGCGTTCGATATTGGCCGCATCCGGCGTGCTCGGGTAGCCGCGGTTGGCGCTGAAACCGTCCTGATAGAACTCTGACGTGGTGAAGCCGCGCACGCTGTATTCGTAGAGCGTCAGGCCGCCGAAGTTATTTTGCTTGGACACGCCACCGGCGAATTCCAGGGCACGTTCCACATGGGTGCTGCCCAGGTCTTTGAGCACCGTCGCGGGAATCACGCTGATCGATTGTGGGATGTCGCGAAGGGCCGTGTCAGTTTTGGTCGCGCTGGCGGAGCGAGTTGCACGATAGCCTGTGACGGGGCTGGTGGCGGATTCATAGTCGTCACTGGTGACGCTGATGGTGTCCAGTTCAATGGTGTTGTCTTCGGCATAAGCGGGGTCGAGCAACAAACCCACGGCCAGGCCCGCCATGGGGGCAAATCTTCGAGACGGCATGATAGAGCGTTCCAATGTCTATATTGAAACAATATAACATGACCAATGAGAGCGGATTTCTTTTGAAATATTAAGTTACAGGAGCCCGCGAGCGGGCTCCCACCCCCGTTATTCCTCTTCTTTCACGGGCGCAGGCGGTGGGCGCAAGCCGATTTCCGCCAGCAGCTTGAGCTCTTTGCCGTTGCGCATCACCTGGATCGCCACCTTGTCGGTTGGCTTGATCCGCGCCACCTGATTCATCGACTTGCGGCCGTCACCGGCGGGTTCGCCGTCAATGCTCAGGATGACATCGCCCAATTGCAGGCCGGCTTTCTGCGCCGGACCGTCGCGGAAGATCCCGGCAACCACGATGCCCGGACGCCCGGTCAAACCAAACGACTCGGCCAACTCCTTGGTCAACGGCTGCACTTCGATCCCCAGCCAGCCGCGAATCACCTGGCCGTGCTCGATGATCGACTTCATCACTTCCATTGCCAGCTTCACCGGGATCGCAAAACCGATGCCTTGGGAGCCACCCGATTTCGAGAAGATCGCCGTATTGATGCCGGTCAGGTTGCCATTGGCATCCACCAGCGCGCCGCCGGAGTTGCCCGGATTGATGGCCGCGTCGGTCTGGATAAAGTCTTCGTAGCTGTTAAGCCCCAACTGGTTACGCCCGGTGGCGCTGATGATGCCCATGGTGACGGTCTGGCCGACACCAAACGGGTTGCCGATGGCCAGGGCCACATCGCCCACGCGCAGCCCTTCAGAGCGGCCGATAGTGATCGAAGGCAGGCTTTTGAGGTCGATCTTCAGCACCGCAAGGTCGGTTTCCGGGTCGCTGCCGACCACGCGGGCCAGGGTTTCGCGGCCGTCGCGCAGGGCCACGACAATCTGGTCGGCGCCGGTGGTCACGTGGTTGTTGGTGAGGATGTAGCCTTCCGGGCTCATGATCACGCCGGAGCCGAGGCTGGATTCCATACGGCGTTGCTTGGGCCCGTTGTCACCGAAGTAGCGACGAAATTGCGGGTCTTCAAACAACGGGTGCGGGGGCTTGTTGATGACCTTGGTGGTGTACAGGTTGACCACGGCGGGCGCGGCGATGACGACCGCGTCTGCGTAGGTCACCGGGCCTTGCACCACCGAATTGCTTTGCGGGGCCTGTTGCAGGTTCACATCAAGGCTGGGTAAGCCCACCCACTGGGGATAACGCTGAATAATCAGCATTGCGATCAGCACGCCAGCCAACAATGGCCATCCAAAAAAACGCAGTGCCTTGAGCATCAAGTAAGTCCTGACAGGTTGCAGGGGGCGGGAGAGCGCCCATAATGTCGCGCATTATACGAGGCTGTGAGCGCCTCGGAACGGGATATTTAGGAGTCTTTTATGGCCGTGCCCCTTAGCACCCTGGTCGAGGAAGCGGACCGCTATCTCGGCAGCGCAAAAATTGCCGATTATTGCCCCAATGGCCTGCAGGTCGAGGGTCGCCCGCAGGTGATGCGCATCGTCAGCGGCGTGACCGCAAGCCAAGCCCTGTTGGACGCCGCCGTCGAAGCCAAGGCCGACTTGGTACTGGTGCACCACGGTTATTTCTGGAAAGGCGAAAACCCGTGCATTACCGGCATGAAGCAGCGCCGCCTGAAAACCCTGCTCAAGCATGACATCAGCCTGTTGGCCTATCACCTGCCGCTGGATCTGCACGCGGACGTTGGTAATAACGTGCAACTGGCCCGCCACCTGGACATCACCGTCGAAGGCCCGCTGGACCCTGGCAACCCGAAAGTCGTCGGCCTGGTCGGCTCGCTGGCCGAACCCTTGTCACCCCGCGACTTCGCCCGTCGCGTGCAAGACGTGATGGGGCGCGAGCCGCTGCTGATCGAAGGCAGCGAAATGATCCGCCGTGTCGGCTGGTGCACCGGTGGTGGCCAGGGCTATATCGACCAGGCGATCGCCGCCGGTGTCGATCTGTACCTGAGCGGCGAAGCGTCCGAGCAAACGTTCCACAGTGCGCGGGAAAACGACATCAGCTTTATTGCTGCTGGCCATCACGCCACCGAACGCTATGGCGTACAGGCGTTGGGTGATTACCTGGCGCGACGGTTTGCGCTGGAACACCTGTTCATCGATTGCCCCAATCCGATCTAAGGAACTCCACAGAAGGAATGTGGTGCGGGCTTGTGTGGGAGCGAGCAAGCCGGCTCCCACATTCGACCGAGGCAGGCCTAACTCAGTGGCATATTCATATACCGTTTCGATCTAGTCGGCGCCCTGAATAGAAGAAGGTGCTGTGCTAGCATGCCCCGCTCGAACACGGCCCGCTGGCCGTCCATAAGATCGTTTTTCCGTGAGTAGCCATGGTCGACAAACTGACGCATCTGAAACAGCTGGAGGCGGAAAGCATCCACATCATCCGCGAGGTCGCCGCCGAGTTCGACAACCCGGTGATGCTCTACTCGATCGGTAAAGACTCCGCCGTGATGTTGCATCTGGCACGCAAAGCCTTCTTTCCGGGCAAACTGCCGTTCCCGGTGATGCACGTCGACACCCGCTGGAAATTCCAGGAGATGTACACGTTCCGCGACAAGATGGTCGAAGAGCTTGGCCTGGACCTGATCACCCACGTCAACCCGGATGGGGTGGCGCAGGGCATCAACCCATTCACCCACGGCAGCGCCAAGCACACCGACATCATGAAGACCGAAGGCCTCAAGCAGGCCTTGGACAAGCATGGTTTCGACGCAGCTTTCGGCGGTGCCCGTCGCGATGAAGAGAAATCCCGCGCCAAAGAGCGCGTGTACTCGTTCCGCGACAGCAAACACCGCTGGGACCCGAAAAACCAGCGCCCGGAGCTGTGGAACGTTTACAACGGCAACGTCAACAAGGGTGAGTCGATCCGTGTGTTCCCGCTGTCCAACTGGACCGAACTGGACATCTGGCAGTACATCTACCTGGAAGGCATCCCGATTGTGCCGCTGTACTTTGCCGCCGAGCGCGACGTGATCGAGAAGAACGGCACGTTGATCATGATCGACGACGACCGCATCCTCGAGCACCTGTCCGACGAAGACAAAGCCCGAATCGTCAAAAAGAAAGTACGTTTCCGTACCCTTGGCTGCTACCCGTTGACGGGCGCGGTGGAGTCCGAGGCTGAAACCCTCACGGACATCATTCAGGAAATGCTCCTGACGCGAACTTCCGAGCGCCAGGGCCGGGTCATCGACCACGATGGCGCAGGCTCGATGGAAGATAAAAAACGTCAGGGTTATTTCTAAGGGGCTGTCACCAATGTCGCATCAATCTGATTTGATCAGCGAGGACATCCTCGCCTACCTGGGCCAGCACGAGCGCAAGGAAATGTTGCGCTTCCTGACCTGCGGCAACGTCGACGACGGCAAGAGCACCCTGATCGGGCGCCTGCTGCACGACTCCAAGATGATCTACGAAGATCACCTGGAAGCTATCACCCGCGACTCGAAGAAGTCCGGCACCACCGGTGATGACATCGACCTGGCGTTGCTGGTCGATGGCCTGCAGGCCGAGCGTGAGCAGGGCATCACCATCGATGTTGCCTACCGCTACTTCTCCACCGCCAAGCGCAAATTCATCATCGCCGACACCCCCGGCCATGAGCAGTACACCCGCAACATGGCCACCGGTGCCTCCACCTGTGACCTGGCGATCATCCTGATCGACGCCCGCTACGGCGTGCAGACCCAGACCCGTCGCCACAGCTTTATCGCCTCGTTGCTGGGTATCAAACACATCGTGGTGGCCGTCAACAAGATGGACATCAATGGCTTTGACCAAAGCGTATTCGAGCAAATCAAGGCGGATTACTTGAAGTTCGCCGAAGGCATTGCGTTCAAGCCGAGCACCATGGCCTTCGTGCCGATGTCCGCGCTCAAAGGCGACAACGTGGTCAACAAGAGCGAGCGTTCGCCTTGGTACACGGGCCAGTCGCTGATGGAAATTCTCGAAACCGTCGAGATCGCCAACGACCGCAACTACACCGACCTGCGTTTCCCGGTGCAGTACGTCAACCGTCCGAACCTGAACTTCCGTGGTTTCGCCGGCACCCTGGCCAGCGGCGTCGTGCACAAGGGCGACGAAGTCGTGGTGCTGCCGTCGGGCAAGAGCAGCCGGGTCAAATCCATCGTCACCTTCGACGGTGAGTTGGAGCACGCCGGCCCAGGCCAGGCTGTAACCCTGACCATGGAAGATGAAATCGACATCTCCCGTGGCGACCTGTTGGTGCATGCCGACAACGTGCCGCAAGTGGCCGACGCCTTCGACGCCATGCTGGTGTGGATGGCCGAAGAGCCGATGCTGCCGGGCAAGAAGTACGACATCAAGCGCGCCACCAGCTACGTGCCGGGTTCCATCACCAGCATCGTGCATCGTGTGGACGTGAACACCCTGGCCGAAGGCCCGGCGAGTTCGCTGCAGTTGAACGAGATTGGTCGGGTCAAGGTCAGCCTCGACGCCGCCATCGCGCTGGACGGCTATGACAGCAACCGCACCACCGGTGCGTTTATTGTTATCGACCGCTTGACCAATGGCACGGTGGCCGCGGGCATGATCATCGCGCCGCCGGTCAACCATGGCTCCGCCACGCATCACGGCAAGTTGGCCCATGTGGCGACCGAAGAACGCGCCCAGCGCTTCGGCCAGCAACCGGCCACCGTGCTGTTCAGCGGCCTGTCGGGCGCGGGCAAGAGCACCTTGGCCTATGCGGTTGAGCGCAAGCTGTTCGACATGGGCCGTGCCGTGTTCGTGCTGGATGGCCAGAACCTGCGCCACGACCTGAACAAAGGCTTGCCGCAGGACCGCACCGGGCGCACCGAAAATTGGCGGCGTGCCGCCCACGTGGCGCGCCAGTTCAACGAAGCCGGCCTGCTGACCCTGGCAGCATTCGTTGCGCCGGATGCCGAAGGCCGCGAACAGGCCAAGGCGCTGATTGGTGCCGACCGCCTGCTGACGGTTTACGTGCAGGCCTCGCCGTTGGTGTGTGCCGAGCGTGATCCGCAAGGCTTGTACGCAGCCGGTGGGGATAACATCCCTGGCGAGTCCTTCCCGTATGACGTGCCGTTGAATGCCGACCTGGTAATCGACACCCAGGCACTGTCGCTGGAAGACAGCGTCAAGCAAGTGCTGGAGCTGTTGCGTCAGCGCGGCGCGATCTAAACCTCGCCGCCACAAAAAAGCCCGCCACCGAGCACTCGGTGGCGGGCTTTTCTGTGGGATCTTGAAAGTTATCCGGGCAAGTGTGGGAGCGGGCTTGCTCGCGAAAGCGGTTTATCAGCCACACATGTATTAGCTGACACTCCGCTTTCGCGAGCAAGCCCGCTGCCACATTTTGATCACCTGTTATTTGGATAATCTGTGTGAAGCTTGCCTAGAAGCGCATCCTTGTCTTCCCACAGCTGGTTGATCCAGCCCTGAAACGCCAAACGATACTCCCCATCCTGCTCATAGTTCTTGCCGATAAACCCGGCTGGAATCTGCACCTCTTCGAAGTGCACCACCACGTCCTTCACATTCCCGCACAACAAATCCCAATAACCTGGGCGTCCGGCTGGGTAGTGGATGGTCACGTTCACCAATGACTTGAGTTGCTCGCCCATGGCATCCAGCACAAACGCAATCCCGCCCGCCTTGGGTTTGAGCAGGTAGCGGAACGGCGATTTCTGCTGGGCATGTTTGCCCGGCGTAAACCGCGTGCCCTCGGCAAAGTTGAAAATGCCCACCGGGTTGTCGCGAAACTTTGCACAGGTCTTGCGCGTAGTTTCGAGGTCTTTGCCTTTCTTCTCCGGATGCTTTTCCAAATAGGCCTTGGTGTAGCGCTTCATGAACGGAAAGCCCAGCGCCCACCATGCCAGGCCAATGACCGGCACCCAGATCAGTTCCTGCTTGAGGAAGAACTTCAGCGGCCGAATCCGGCGATTGAGCACGTATTGCAGCACCATGATGTCGACCCAGCTCTGGTGGTTGCTGGTCACCAGGTATGAGTGCTGGTAGTCGAGGCCCTCCAGGCCGGTCAGGTGCCAGCGGGTGCGCCGCACGAGGTTCATCCAGCCCTTGTTGTTGGTCACCCAGGCTTCGTGAGTGTGGTTCATCAGCCATTCGCTGAAGCGTTTGGCAAACGGCAGAGCCTTGAACAGCGCGACAACAAACAGGAACGAGCACAGCAGGATGGTGTTCAGCGCCAACAGCAGCGAAGCAATTACCCCGCGCACGGCGGCAGGTAGAAAATCCAGCATTTAGATATCCATAGGTCGGTTGGCGGCTTGAATCGCAGTCAGCGCGATGGTGTACACGATGTCGTCGACCTGGGCACCGCGCGGCAGGTCGTTGACCGGCTTGCGCAGGCCTTGCAGCATGGGGCCCAGGCTCACGCAGTCGGCACTGCGTTGCACGGCTTTGTGCGTGGTATTGCCAGTGTTCAGGTCGGGGAACACAAACACCGTGGCTTTGCCGGCGACCTGGCTGTTGGGCGCCAACTGCCGGGCGACGGTTTCATTGGCGGCGGCGTCGTATTGCAACGGCCCATCGATCAGCAGTGAGCTTTGTTGCTCGTGGGCGAGCAGGGTGGCTTCGCGGACTTTCTCCACTTCCTCGCCACTGGCCGAATCGCCGCTGGAATAGCTGATCATCGCCACGCGCGGGGTGATACCGAAAGCCGCAGCCGAGTCGGCGCTTTGCAGGGCGATTTCTGCCAATTCGGCGGCGCTCGGGTGTGGGTTCATCACACAGTCGCCATACACCAGCACCTGCTCGGGGAACAGCATGAAGAACACCGACGACACCAAGGTGCAGCCCGGCGCCGTTTTAATCAGCTGCAGGGCAGGGCGGATGGTGTTGGCGGTGGAGTGGATAACGCCGGAGACCAGGCCGTCCACTTCATCCAGTGCAAGCATCATCGTGGCGATCACCACCGTGTCTTCGAGTTGCTGCTCGGCCATCGGCGCATTGAGGCTCTTGCTCTTGCGCAGTGCGACCATGGGTTCGACATACCGCTGGCGAATCAGGTCCGGGTCGAGAATCTCCAGGCCTTCGGGCAACTCAATGCCGTGGGCGCGGGCCACCGCTTCCACATCGGCTGGCTTGGCCAGCAGCACGCAACGGGCAATGCCCCGCGCCTGGCAGATGGCGGCGGCTTGCACGGTCAAGGGCTCGCTGCCTTCGGGCAGCACGATACGTTTGTTGGCCGCCTGGGCGCGCTGGATCAACTGATAGCGGAACACCGCTGGCGACAGGCGCATCTCCCGAGGCGTACCGCAGCGTTGGTGCAGCCAGCGCGCATCCAGGTGGCTGGCGACGAAATCGGTGATGATCTCCGCACGTTCGCGGTCATCAATCGGGATTTCCTTGTTCAGGCTGTTGAGCTGGTTCGCCGTGTCGTAAGAGCCGGTGCTCACCGACAACACCGGCAGCCCGGCCTGGAAAGCACCGCGGCACAGATCCATGATGCGTGGGTCGGGCAGGGTGTCGCTGGTCAGCAGCAAGCCGGCCAGAGGCACGCCGTTGATCGCGGCCAGGCTGACGGCGAGGATGATGTCGTCGCGGTCTCCGGGGGTTACCACCAGGACGCCGGGTTTGAGCAGTTCAACGGTGTTACGCATGGTGCGCGCGCAGATGATGATCTTGGTCATGCGCCGGCTTTCATAGTCACCGGCGTTGAGAATCTGCGCGCCCATCAGGTCGGCGACGTCGCGGGTACGCGGCGCGTTGAGTTCCGGCTGGTACGGGATGCAGCCCAACAGGCGGAACTCGCCGCTGCGCAACAACGGCGAATGCTCTTTGAGACGCGCCGAGAATGCTTCCATGCTTTCGTCGGTGCGCACTTTGTTGAGGATCACACCGAGCATTTTCGGGTCTTTCGGCCCGCCGAACAGTTGGGCCTGCAGTTCCACGCGGCCGGAGAGTTCGGTGAGCACTTCGTTTTCCGGCGCCGACACCAGGATCACTTCGGCGTCGAGGCTCTTGGCCAGGTGCAGGTTGACCCGCGCCGCATAGCTGGCGCTGCGGGTCGGCACCATGCCCTCGACGATCAGCACGTCCTTGCCCACGGCGGCTTGCTGATAAAGGGTGATGATTTCTTCGAGCAGTTCGTCGAGCTGGCCATCGCCGAGCATCCGCTCGACATGGGCCAGGCCCAGAGGCTGTGGCGGTTTCAGGCCATGGGTGCGCGCCACCAGCTCGGTGGAGCGTTCAGGGCCAGTGTCGCCCGGGTGTGGCTGGGCAATCGGTTTGAAAAAGCCGACTTTCAGCCCGGCCCGTTCAAGGGTACGCACCAGCCCAAGGCTGATGGAGGTCAGACCCACTCCAAAATCGGTGGGCGCGATAAAAAAAGTCTGCATGCGAATTCTCTGGAGGTGCATGGCTTCGGTGGCGCTCTATGGCTGAGCGCCTACCGGGAATCAGGTGCCAAGGTTATCGTTATTCACGCTTTTGCGCACACCAGCCGCACGCAAAGGGCCGGCCTATTTTTTCCAGGCGCTGCGCGGGGTCGAGCACCCAGGCGCGGGACTGCCATGGCGGCTGGTGGCGCAGGTGCTGTGTGTGGCCGCAGGACAGGTCGGCGACCCAGTGCCGGTCGTCGTCCTGGTGGAACCCGATGATGAAGGATGCCGTTGATCGGTCCCGTCTGTCCGGGTTCTGTTCGCTTTCGGGCAAATCCTTGTTTAGACTTGTCCGTTCTTCATTCTTATGCAAAAGGTCTCGCCCCATGACGATCGCCGCTAACAAGGCTGTCTCCATCGACTATACCCTGACCAACGACGCTGGTGAGGTCATCGACAGCTCCGCCGGCGGCGCGCCGCTGGTCTACCTGCAAGGCGCAGGTAACATCATCCCGGGCCTGGAGAAGGCTCTTGAAGGCAAGAACGTCGGTGACGAACTGACTGTCGCCGTAGAACCTGAAGATGCATACGGCGAATACTCCGCCGAACTGGTCAGCACCCTGAGCCGCAGCATGTTCGAAGGTGTTGATGAGCTGGAAGTGGGCATGCAGTTCCACGCTTCCGCACCGGACGGCCAAATGCAGATCGTCACCATCCGCGATCTGGACGGCGACGACGTGACTGTCGACGGTAACCACCCTCTGGCCGGTCAGCGCCTGAACTTCCAAGTGAAGATCGTTGCCATCCGCGACGCTTCCCAAGAAGAAGTGGCTCACGGCCACGTCCACGGTGAAGGTGGTCATCACCATTGATTGTGGTTTGATCAATCGGTAGCAAAAACGCCCCGACTGGTTCGGGGCGTTTTTTTGTCCGCAGAAAAGCTGACTTGGCTTTATCGGGCCCAAACAAAAATGCCCCGGACCTTTCGGTACGGGGCATTTTTTAACTGTTACGTAGCCAGGGCTACGTGGCAGTTTTTACCACTTAGGCTGCTGCAGCGACGTTCAGAGCCTTGATGTGGCCATTCAGGCGGCTCTTATGACGAGCGGCCTTGTTCTTGTGGATGATGCCTTTATCGGCCATACGGTCGATAACTGGCACGGCCAGAACGTAAGCAGCTTGGGCTTTTTCAGCGTCTTTGGTGTCGATGGCTTTAACTACATTCTTGATGTAGGTACGAACCATGGAACGCAGGCTGGCGTTGTGGCTGCGACGCTTCTCAGCCTGTTTTGCACGTTTTTTGGCGGAAGGTGTGTTGGCCACCGTCGAGCTCCTCGAAAGACTTTTTAGGAAATAGCAAACAAAATAGGCCGCGAATCATGCCGATGACTTGATGTGTTGTCAAGGGCGGCTGATGCGAACTGCTGAGTGGTCGATCTGAAGAGGCGGGTGATTTATTTCCGGCGCTTGACCTGTAAACTCGCGAGCTTTGGCTCTGTGCTGTTGCAGGCGCGCAGTATCGCATAAGTGGGCGCTTTGTTCGCCTGCTCTTTATCTATAGGCGCAAACTCTTTCAATGAATCTGCTCAAATCGTTGGCTGCCGTCAGCTCTATCACCATGATTTCCCGGGTTTTGGGGTTCGTGCGTGACACCCTGCTGGCACGCATTTTTGGCGCCAGCATGGCCACGGATGCATTCTTTATTGCCTTTAAACTGCCCAATCTGCTGCGGCGGATCTTCGCGGAGGGCGCTTTTTCTCAAGCTTTCGTGCCGATCCTGGCCGAGTACAAGACCCAGCAGGGTGAAGAGGCAACCCGCACGTTTATTGCCTACGTCTCGGGCCTGCTGACGCTGGTACTGATGTTGGTGACCATCGTCGGTATGCTGGCTGCGCCCTGGGTGATCTGGGCCACGGCGCCGGGTTTTGCCAACACGCCGGAAAAATTCGCGCTGACCACTGATCTGCTGCGGGTGACCTTCCCCTATATATTGCTGATTTCTCTGTCGTCCCTGGCCGGGGCGATCCTCAATACCTGGAACCGCTTCTCGGTGCCAGCCTTCGTGCCGACCCTGCTGAACGTCAGCATGATTATTTTCGCGCTGTTCCTCACGCCTTACTTCGACCCGCCGGTCATGGCTCTGGGCTGGGCGGTACTGGCGGGTGGCCTGGCGCAGTTGCTCTACCAACTGCCGCACCTGAAAAAGATCGGCATGCTCGTGCTGCCACGTCTTAACCTCAAGGACACCGGCGTATGGCGCGTAATGCGCAATATGCTGCCGGCGATCCTGGGGGTGTCGGTCAGTCAGATCTCGCTGATCATCAACACTGCGTTTGCCTCGCTGCTGGTCTCCGGTTCGGTGTCGTGGATGTACTACGCCGATCGCCTGATGGAACTGCCGTCCGGTGTGCTTGGCGTGGCCTTGGGCACGATTTTGCTGCCAACCTTGTCGCGCACCTATGCCAGTAAGGACCGCCACGAGTATTCACGCATCCTCGACTGGGGCCTGCGCCTGTGCTTCATGCTGGTGCTGCCCTGTTCCCTGGCGTTGGGCATCCTGGCTGAGCCGTTGACCGTATCGTTGTTCCAGTACGGTCAGTTCAGCGCATTTGACGCGTCGATGACCCAACGTGCATTGGTCGCTTACTCCGTCGGTTTGCTCGGCATTATTGTGATCAAGGTGCTGGCCCCAGGCTTCTACGCCCAGCAAAATATCCGCACGCCGGTCAAAATCGCGATCTTCACCCTGATCGTTACCCAGTTGCTCAACCTGGTATTTATCGGCCCGTTGGCGCATGCCGGCCTGGCCCTGGCTATCAGCATCGGTGCCTGCATCAATGCCGGTCTGCTGTTTTATCAGCTGCGCAAGCAGCAGATGTTCCAGCCGCAGCCGGGCTGGGGAATGTTTGCCCTCAAGCTGGTGGTCGCGGTAGCGGCAATGTCAGCGGTGTTGCTGGGCCTGATGCACTTTATGCCGGCCTGGGATCAAGGCCCTATGCTGGAGCGCTTCATGCGCCTTGGCGTGTTGGTGGTCGCTGGTGTGGTGGTGTACTTCGGGATGTTGCTGCTGCAAGGCTTCCGCCTGCGGGATTTCAATCGCAAGTCGCTGGGATAGAGAGTTTGCCGCGATAAAACGGTTGTTTTATCGATTCGATCCATTTGGCCTGTGCTGTTGCCTGTCGTCCGGGGCCGGGTGTGGTTATAATCGACCACTTTATGAGCAAGAAGCGCGTTATGCAGCTGGTTCGAGGTCTCCACAACCTGCGCCCCCAGCATCGGGGCTGCGTCGCCACTATTGGCAACTTTGACGGTGTTCACCGTGGCCACCAGGCTATCCTGGCCCGGCTGCGCGAGCGAGCGGTCGAGTTGGGCGTGCCCAGCTGCGTGGTGATTTTTGAACCACAGCCGCGGGAATTCTTTACCCCCGAAACGGCGCCGGCACGTTTGGCCCGTCTGCGCGACAAGCTGCAACTGCTGGCTGAAGAGGGCGTGGACCGGGTCCTTTGCCTGGCCTTCAACCAGCGCTTGCAAAGCCTCAGCGCTGCCGAGTTCGTTGACCGTATTCTGGTGGATGGCCTGGGCGTACAGCACCTGGAGGTCGGCGACGACTTCCGTTTCGGTTGCGACCGCGTCGGGGATTTCGACTTCCTGCAACACGCCGGCGTTAATCAAGGTTTTACCGTCGAAGCCGCGCAAACCGTCGAACTGGACGGCCTGCGCGTGAGCAGTACCCAGGTGCGTAACGCCTTGGCCGCTGCCGACTTCGCCTTGGCCGAGCGTTTGCTCGGTCGCCCGTTCCGCATTGCCGGGCGGGTACTGCACGGCCAGAAGCTGGCGCGCCAACTGGGCACGCCAACCGCCAACGTGCAACTCAAGCGCCGTCGTGTGCCACTCACCGGGGTTTACCTGGTGAGCGTCGACATCGATGGTCAATCGTGGCCGGGAGTCGCCAATATAGGCGTCAGGCCCACGGTTGCAGGTGATGGCAAGGCCCACCTGGAAGTTCACCTTTTGGATTTTGCCGGTGATTTGTATGACCGGCGTTTGACGGTGGTTTTCCACCAGAAGCTGCGTGAAGAGCAGCGTTTCGCCTCCCTTGAGGCGTTGAAAACGGCGATCAATGCGGATGTCGCCGCCGCCCGTGCACTAGCCGCACCTAGCGCCCATCGCTAACCGAAGAGCCTTAAATGACCGACTATAAAGCCACGCTAAACCTTCCGGACACCGCCTTCCCAATGAAGGCCGGCCTGCCACAGCGCGAACCGCAGATCCTGCAGCGCTGGGACAGTATTGGCCTGTACGGAAAGTTGCGCGAAATTGGCAAGGATCGTCCGAAGTTCGTCCTGCACGACGGCCCTCCTTATGCCAACGGCACGATTCACATCGGTCATGCGCTGAACAAAATTCTCAAGGACATGATCCTGCGCTCGAAAACCCTGTCGGGTTTTGACGCGCCGTATGTCCCGGGCTGGGACTGCCATGGCCTGCCGATCGAACACAAAGTCGAAGTGACCTACGGCAAAAACCTGGGCGCGGATAAAACCCGCGAACTGTGCCGTGCCTACGCCACTGAGCAGATCGAAGGGCAGAAGTCCGAATTCATCCGCCTGGGCGTGCTGGGCGAGTGGGACAACCCGTACAAGACCATGAACTTCAAGAACGAGGCCGGTGAAATCCGTGCCTTGGCTGAAATCGTCAAAGGCGGTTTTGTGTTCAAGGGCCTCAAGCCCGTGAACTGGTGCTTCGACTGCGGTTCGGCCCTGGCTGAGGCGGAAGTCGAATACGAAGACAAGAAGTCCTCGACCATCGACGTGGCCTTCCCGATCGCCGACGACGCCAAGTTGGCCCAGGCTTTCGGCCTGGCAAGCCTGAGCAAGCCGGCGGCCATCGTGATCTGGACCACCACCCCGTGGACCATCCCGGCCAACCAGGCGCTGAACGTGCACCCGGAATTCACCTACGCCCTGGTGGACGTCGGTGATCGCCTGCTGGTGCTGGCCGAGGAAATGGTCGAGGCCTGTCTGGCGCGCTACGAACTGCAAGGTTCGGTGATCGCCACCACCACCGGCTCCGCGCTGGAACTGATCAACTTCCGTCACCCGTTCTATGACCGCCTGTCGCCGGTTTACCTGGCTGACTACGTCGAACTGGGTTCGGGTACGGGTGTGGTTCACTCCGCACCGGCCTACGGCGTTGACGACTTCGTGACCTGCAAAGCCTACGGTATGGTCAACGATGACATCCTCAACCCGGTGCAGAGCAATGGTGTGTACGCGCCATCGCTGGAGTTCTTCGGCGGCCAGTTCATCTTCAAGGCTAACGAGCCGATCATCGACAAACTGCGTGAAGTCGGTGCGCTGCTGCACACCGAAACCATCAAGCACAGCTACATGCACTGCTGGCGCCACAAAACCCCGCTGATCTACCGCGCCACCGCGCAGTGGTTTATCGGCATGGACAAAGAGCCGACCAGCGGCGACACCCTGCGTGTGCGCTCGCTCAAAGCCATCGAAGACACCAAGTTCGTCCCGGCCTGGGGCCAGGCGCGCCTGCACTCGATGATCGCCAATCGTCCGGACTGGTGCATCTCCCGCCAGCGTAACTGGGGCGTACCGATCCCGTTCTTCCTGAACAAGGAAAGCGGCGAGCTGCACCCACGCACCGTCGAGCTGATGGAAGCCGTGGCCTTGCGCGTTGAACAGGAAGGCATCGAAGCCTGGTTCAAGCTGGACGCCGCCGAGCTGCTGGGCGACGAAGCGCCGCTGTACGACAAGATCAGCGACACCCTCGACGTGTGGTTCGACTCGGGCACCACCCACTGGCACGTGCTGCGTGGTTCGCACCCGATGGGCCATGAGACCGGCCCGCGCGCCGACCTCTACCTGGAAGGCTCGGACCAACACCGTGGCTGGTTCCACTCGTCGCTGCTGACCGGTTGCGCCATCGACAATCACGCGCCGTACCGCGAACTGCTGACCCACGGCTTCACCGTCGACGAAACGGGCCGCAAGATGTCCAAGTCGCTGAAGAACGTGATCGAGCCGAAGAAGATCAATGACACCCTGGGCGCCGACATCATGCGTCTGTGGGTGGCCTCGACCGATTACTCGGGCGAAATCGCCGTGTCGGACCAGATCCTGGCCCGTAGCGCCGATGCCTACCGCCGTATCCGTAATACCGCACGCTTCCTGCTGTCGAACCTGACCGGTTTCAACCCGGCCACCGACATCCTGCCGGCCGAGGACATGCTTGCCCTGGACCGTTGGGCTGTGGACCGTACCCTGTTGCTGCAACGCGAGTTGCAGGAGCACTACGGTGAATACCGTTTCTGGAACGTGTACTCCAAGATCCACAACTTCTGCGTGCAGGAGCTGGGTGGTTTCTACCTCGACATCATCAAGGACCGCCAATACACCACCGGCGCCAACAGCAAGGCGCGCCGTTCGGCGCAGACCGCGCTGTATCACATCTCTGAAGCGCTGGTGCGCTGGATCGCACCGATCCTGGCCTTCACCGCCGACGAGCTGTGGGAATACCTGCCGGGCGAGCGTAACGAGTCGGTGATGCTCAACACCTGGTACGAAGGTTTGACCGAACTGCCGGCCGACTTCGAACTGGGCCGCGAGTACTGGGAAGGCGTGATGGCCGTCAAAGTTGCGGTGAACAAGGAGCTGGAAGTTCAGCGTGCGGCCAAGGCCGTCGGTGGCAACCTGCAAGCCGAAGTCACCCTGTTTGCCGAGGACGGCCTGACCGCCGACCTGGCCAAGCTGAGCAACGAACTGCGCTTCGTGCTGATCACCTCCACCGCCAGCCTGGCACCGTTTGCCCAGGCACCTGCGGACGCGGTGGCCACCGAAGTACCGGGCCTCAAGCTCAAAGTCGTCAAGTCGGCCTTCCCGAAGTGCGCCCGTTGCTGGCACTGCCGTGAAGACGTGGGCGTGAACCCTGAGCATCCGGAAATCTGCGGTCGCTGTGTCGATAACATTTCGGGTGATGGCGAGGTTCGCCACTATGCCTAACGCTTCCAGCCGTTTCGGACGTCTGGGCTGGCTCGTACTGAGCGTGCTGGTGCTGGTCATTGACCAGCTCAGCAAGGCTCACTTCGAAGGTGCCTTACAGATGTACCAGCAGATTGTGGTCATTCCTGACTACTTCAGCTGGACCCTGGCCTACAACACCGGCGCTGCCTTCAGCTTTCTTGCTGACAGCTCCGGCTGGCAGCGCTGGCTGTTCGCGCTGATCGCCGTGGTGGTCAGTGCGGTGCTGGTGGTCTGGCTCAAGCGTCTGGGCCGTGATGACACCTGGCTGGCGATTGCCCTGGCGTTGGTGCTGGGCGGCGCGCTGGGCAACCTGTACGACCGCATTGCCCTGGGCCATGTAATCGACTTTATCCTGGTGCATTGGCAGAACCGCTGGTATTTCCCGGCGTTCAACTTTGCCGACAGCGCCATCACCGTCGGTGCAATCATGCTGGCGTTGGACATGTTCAAAAGTAAGAAAACCGGAGAGACCGTCAATGACTGATCAGGTATTGGCTGAGCAACGCATCGGCCAGAACACGGAAGTCACTTTGCATTTCGCATTGCGCCTGGAGAATGGCGACACGGTCGACAGTACGTTCGACAAAGCCCCGGCGACCTTCAAGGTCGGTGATGGCAACCTGCTGCCGGGTTTTGAAGCCGCGCTGTTCGGTTTCAAGGCTGGCGACAAGCGCACCCTGCAGATCCTGCCGGAAAACGCCTTTGGCCAGCCCAACCCGCAAAACGTGCAGATCATCCCGCGTTCGCAGTTCCAGGACATGGACCTGTCGGAAGGTCTGCTGGTGATCTTCAACGACGCGGCGAATACCGAGCTGCCCGGCGTGGTGAAAACCTTCGATGACACGCAAGTGACCATCGACTTCAACCACCCGTTGGCCGGTAAAACCTTGACGTTTGACGTCGAAATCATCGACGTTAAAGCGCTCTGATCGACTAAACCGGTTCCTGTGGGCGCTGGCTTGCCTGCGATAGCACCACCTCGGAGTACCTGATACACCGAGTCGTCTTTATCGCGGGCTAACCCGGCTTCCACAGAGGCTTACTCTTACAGAGTTGCGTTGATCCAATTTCTTGCCCTGCAAGACACGAGGCACAGCATGCAAATCAAACTCGCCAATCCCCGTGGCTTCTGCGCGGGCGTGGACCGGGCGATCGAAATCGTTAATCGCGCCCTGGAAGTCTTCGGCCCGCCGATTTATGTGCGCCATGAAGTCGTCCACAACAAATTCGTGGTCGAAGACCTGCGAGCACGCGGCGCTATCTTTGTCGAAGAACTCGACCAAGTGCCGGACGACGTTATCGTCATCTTCAGCGCCCATGGTGTGTCCCAGGCGGTACGTACCGAAGCGGCCGGCCGTGGCCTGAAAGTATTCGACGCTACCTGCCCGCTGGTGACCAAGGTGCATATCGAAGTGGCGCGTTACAGCCGTGACGGTCGTGAATGCATCCTGATTGGCCACGCTGGCCACCCGGAAGTCGAAGGCACCATGGGCCAGTACGACTCCAGCACGGGCGGTGCCATCTACCTCGTGGAAGATGAAAAGGACGTCGCCAACTTGCAGGTGCAAAACCCCGAGCGGCTGGCCTTTGTGACGCAAACCACCTTGTCGATGGACGACACCAGCCGAGTGATCGATGCCCTGCGCACGCGATTCCCGGCCATCGGCGGCCCGCGTAAGGACGACATCTGCTACGCCACGCAAAACCGTCAAGACGCGGTCAAGCAACTGGCCGATGAGTGCGATGTAGTGCTGGTGGTCGGCAGCCCTAACAGCTCCAACTCCAACCGCTTGCGCGAACTGGCTGAGCGCATGGCGACACCGGCATACCTGATCGACGGTGCTGAAGACATGCAGCGCAGCTGGTTCGACGGTGTTGAGTGTATCGGCATCACGGCGGGCGCCTCGGCGCCTGAAGTCCTGGTGCGTGGCGTGATCCAGCAGTTGCAGGCCTGGGGTGCCACCGGCGCCGATGAGTTGGCCGGTCGTGAAGAGAACATCACGTTCTCCATGCCCAAAGAGCTGCGAGTCCGCTCGCTGCTTTGAATGCCAGGTCGCCCGAATGATTTCGGCACACTGCCTGCTCAGTGGGTTCACTGCGCAGGCTGATGCGCCCACTGGGGGCAAGTACCAACTGAAACAGGCTTTGCCCCTGGTCCGCGTCGCATACGTGCACCGTGCCAGCGCGAAAGCCGCCTGCTGAAAACACCGGTTCGCCCAGCCCGCTGAAGCGTACCTGGCTCTTGACCGGCCCATTGCCGACGATCGGTATTGTCCCGCTGTCCTGCCGTTCCAGCAGCACCGGGTTGGTGTCGTCCAGGATGCCGCGCCCGCTTGCGTCCAGAATCACTCGCCATCCCAGGCTCCAGTTCTCATCCTTGGCATGAATGACCACCGCACGATTGCGGGTAATGGCCTCGGTGCGTGCATAACGCAACCCGGCTGCCAGGGCGTTGACAGCCGTTTGTCGCTGCTGCGATGCAAGAAACCCCCTGAAGCCGGGTACGGCGAGGTTTGCCAGGATGCCGCTCAGCACCAGGCCGAGCAGCAGTTCGATCAGCGTGAAGCCGTGTTGTCTCATAGGTCGTCCCTCCGTGGACGTGTTCAGTCTTTCAGTCGGCAGGCATAGGTATAGCCCCCGGCTCTTCGCGCTGAATGATGGCATTCATGTCCAAAGTATTTCCCTTTGTTCCGAGAGCAGCGCCAGCCAAAAACCGGCGCTAGTCTTGGGCTGCACAGCAGGTTTTTACTGCTTTTTTCAGCCTTCGACAGGGAAGACGACGGTAATGCTTGTTCGCCCGAACACCCACGCTGCCCCCGTTTTGCCCAGGCACCAATCCGGTATCACGCTGATCGAGGTGCTGGTGGCGGTGCTGATTCTTGCGGTTGGCCTGCTCGGCGCCGCAGTGATCCAGCTCAATGCACTCAAGCACACTGACAGCTCCAGGATGATCAGCCAGGCCAGTTTCATTGCCTACGACATGCTGGACCGGGTCCGTGCCAATTCGGGTGCTGATTACTCATGGGGCCTGAGCGAAGGTGCACCGCCCAGTACAGTGACCTCCAGCGTGCGTGATCTGGACCTGCATGATTTCGAAGCCAATATCCTCGGGTTTGCTGGAGCGAGCGCAAAAGGGTCTGTTGTGGTCAGCGGCAGCAAGGTGACCGTCAGTATCAGTTGGGACGACGCCAGGGCGGCGAACAGTGGCGGCGCACGCGAAACGTTCATCCTCACCAGTCGCGCTGCCAGCGAGCCAGGGGTGGCGCAATGATTCGCCTTGCGCGGGGTTTCAGCTTGATTGAGCTGTTGCTGGCGCTGGCTATCGGGTTGGTGCTGGTACTTGGGGTCAGTCAAGTCGTCATCAGCGCGCGATCCACCCACACCAGCCAGCAGGCGGCCATGTTGCTGCAGGATGATGCGCGGTTTGTGCTGGGCAAGATGGTCCAGGATATTCGCCAGGCAGGCATGTTTGGCTGCCTGGCGACGGCCTATATCGATAATGCACCGCCAGCGTTCGATCGACCCGTTGGCTGGAGTGCTGCGAGCAGCTCAAGGTCACTGACGCTGGTCACCGCCGAAGTGGCAGGTGAGGGCGGCAAGCCTGACTGGACGGTACTTTCCGATTGCACCGGCACTGCCCAAGCCTACGCGGGCAGCGCACCACTGCCCGCGCCCGGTCAGATTCGGTTTGCGATACGCCAGCTCACCTACACCTTTGAGGCGGGGCAGTTGAAGGTCAGTACGCCTGCAGCGCCGGCCAGGATTGTGTTGGTGGATAATGTACAGGCGTTCGACATCAGTTTCGGTGTAGCGGCCCAACTCGGCTCCACTCAAGTCGTGCGCTATGACGCCAGCCCGGCTGATGAATCGCTGATACGCAGTGTGCGCATTCAGATGACGCTTCGCGACCCGACCGGGCGAGTGAAGGATCAGGCCTACAGCGTGGTGGCTGCGCTGCGTAATCGGGTGGGGTAGGGCGACCATGTCGAGTTATCGCGGCTTTTATCGGCAGCAGACGGGCATGGTTTTATTGATCAGCCTGGTATTTCTATTGGTCCTGTCACTGATCGGCCTGGCTTCAATGCAAGGCGCCATGTCTCAGCAAAAAATTGCCAGCGGCATCTGGCATCGCAATCAATCCTTTCAAAGCGCTGAAAGCGGCTTGCGGTTGGGTGAGTCGGACATCCGACGCTCAAGTCCGGTGCTGCCGTTGTGCCGCTCGATCAGTCGCTGTGTACCGCCGCAGGAGTCGTTTTCGGTGGTGGGTGCCGGGGAGAATCCTGTTTCAGCGGTGAGCTGGGTTGCCCTGAAGGGTGGGCTGTATGGGGTTCAAGCGTTGGGGCCTGGCGCAGGGCTTGTGGGTCTACCGCCTGAAACAGGCGCCGCGTTGTACCGTGTGACGGCGGTCGGGCTCAGCGGCCAGTCGCGTACGGTGCTGGAGACGGTGTATGCACAAGTAGACAAGGAGGGAGGCCCAGTATTTCGTCGGGTTTTATGGCGGCAACTTCAATAAGGAGCGTATCAATGGGCAAGGATTGCCAAGGTTTCACCCTGATCGAGTTACTGATCGCTGTAGCGATCATCGCGTTTCTGGCCGGGATCGCTTACCCCGGGTATACCGGCCATGTAAAAAAAGCCTATCGCGCAGAAATCGTTGCGTTGTTGTACGAGCAAGTCCACTACCTGGAGCGCTTCTACACGCGTAACGGTACTTTTCTTGATGCAGGCAACGTCAGTGGGGGCAATGATCGCTATAGAATCAGCGCTGCATTAAACCCTCAGGCATTCAGCCTGGTAGCCACGCCTGTCGCCGGCTCAGTGATGGCGGGAGACCCTTGCGGTGCATTCAGCCTGAGCAGCTCCGGTGTGCGCAGCAATCCGGGGGCGGCACCTGAAATGTCGCGCAAGGCGTGCTGGGGGCAATGATGAGAGTGCTGGATGATTGGGCGCCGGGCGCGCCTTTCCCTTTTTATCGGCTGGATCAAATGATGGCTAAGCAACAGAAAGTGGTGATTGTCGGTGGTGGAGTCATCGGGTTGTTGACGGCATTCAACCTGGCCACCCGAGGGCAGGCCGTCGTACTGCTGGATCGCTCCGGGCTTGGCCAGGAATCTTCATGGGCGGGCGGCGGCATCGTTTCACCGCTTTACCCGTGGCGCTACAGCCCGGCAGTCACCGCGCTGGCCCACTGGTCCCAGGATTTTTATCCACAGCTGGCGCAGCGCTTGTTCGCCGCCACGGGCGTTGATCCAGAAGTTCATACCACGGGCTTGTACTGGCTGGACCTGGAGGATGAAGCTGAAGCACTGGCCTGGGCTGCCCGAGAAGGCCGGCCGCTGAGCAAAGTGGATGTGTCTGCCGCCCATGATGCTGTGCCGGTGCTCGGTGGTGGTTATTCCCAGGCGGTCTACATGGCGGATGTGGCCAATGTGCGCAATCCGCGGCTGGTCAAATCCCTCAAAGCGGCGTTATTGGCGCTACCCGGCGTGACCCTGCATGAGCAGTGCGAAGTCCATGGGTTTGTTCTTGAGGGTGGCGACATAGTGGGGGTGGACACGGCCGCCGGGCAGATTCTTGGCGATCAGGTGGTGCTGGCTGCCGGTGCCTGGAGCGGGGAGCTGCTGGGCAAGCTGAGCTTGTCGTTACCTGTGGAACCGGTCAAAGGCCAAATGATTTTGTACAAGTGTGCGTCGGATTTCTTGTCGAGCATGGTTCTGGCCAAAGGCCGCTACGCGATCCCGCGGCGTGACGGGCACATTCTGATCGGCAGTACGCTGGAACATGAAGGGTTCGACAAGACCCCGACCGAGCCTGCGCTGGAAAGCCTCAAGGCCTCGGCTGTGGAATTGATTCCCGCGTTGGCGGACGCCGAGGTTGTGGGCCATTGGGCCGGTTTGCGCCCCGGGTCGCCGGAAGGTATCCCTTACATCGGCGAGGTTCCGGGTTTCAAAGGGCTTTGGCTCAATTGCGGGCATTACCGCAACGGGCTGGTGCTCGCGCCTGCATCCTGCCAGCTATTCGCTGACCTGCTGCTGGGGGCCGCACCGATCATTGACCCGGCGCCTTACGCACCGGCAGGTCGGATCAACGCTGGATAGACTTTGGCCCTTGTTCCAGATGCGCTTGGGTGCAGTACCACGCTTGGCGTGAACTGAGTGCGCGATCCTGCGGCAGGTGCACGCCGCAGTGGGCACAGCGCACCATCAAGGCGGCGTCAGGCGCGGCGGGGCGTTGCTGTTTAGCCGCCGGGCTTTTGAATTTGCGCCAGAACCATACCGCGGCAGCAATGACGGCAATCCAGAACAGTAGACGAACCATGGTGTGCAGTTTCTCGACAGGGAATGCGCCAGTTTAGCCAAGCGCGTGAAAAGCGCACAGCGCAATAATGCTTGCCCACAAAAAAGGGAGCCCAGTGGGCTCCCTTTTTGTATCGCGTCGACCTGTCAGTCGAAGACACCGAAGGTCATGTAGCTGAACCACGAACGGTCCTGGTTGTTGCCAAGGGCCTGTGGTGCTTCTTCTTCGATCACATCACCGTTTGCGTCATGCGGCTTGAGGTCCGAAGGAATAGCGTCCTTGGCATCCTGGTACTGCTTCATCACTTCCTGGTTGGCGCGGGTTTCGCCCGGCGGCAACGGTGGACGGGACTCGATGAGGCCCAAGGTGTACTTGCTCAGCCACGAACGGTTGTCCACTTCGGCAACCTGAGGCACGAACTGGCCGTCCTTGAGGCTTGGGTGGTCGGGGTAGTTGAGCTTCAGGGTTTCCAGGCTGGTGGCCGCCAGGGCGTCCAGGTGCAGGCGCTGGTAAGCCTCGGTCATCACTGCCAGGCCGTCACCCACGGATGGGGTTTCCTGGAAGTTCTCCACCACATAGCGGCCACGGTTGGCGGCAGCGACATACGCCTGACGGGTCAGGTAGTAGTGGGCAACGTGAATCTCGTAGGAGGCCAGCAGGTTGCGCAGGTAGATCATGCGCTGCTTGGCGTCCGGCGCGTAGCGGCTGTTGGGGAAGCGGCTGGTCAGCTGGGCGAACTCGTTGTAGGAGTCGCGTGCAGCACCCGGGTCACGCTTGGTCATGTCCAGCGGCAGGAAGCGCGCCAGCAGTCCAACGTCCTGGTCGAACGAGGTCAGGCCCTTCATGTAGTAGGCGTAGTCCACGTTCGGGTGTTGCGGGTGCAGACGGATAAAACGCTCGGCAGCAGACTTGGCGGCCTCCGGCTCGGCGTTCTTGTAGTTGGCGTAGATCAGCTCAAGCTGGGCCTGGTCGGCATAGCGCCCGAACGGATAGCGCGACTCCAGTGCCTTCAGCTTGGCTGTGGCGCTGGTGTAGCTATTATTGTCCAAGTCTTTTTGAGCTAATTGATACAGCTCGACTTCGCTCAGGTTTTCGTCGACGACTTCCTTTGTTGACGAGCAAGCAGCAGTCATGGCGAGGATGGCGATCAGCAGCAGGTGTTTCACTTGCATGGCGGCTTGCGTCCCTATGACGGCCGCTGTCTTGGGCGGGGCCGTCCTGTTATGATGAGCGCCCCGTTGAAAGCATCGGGGCAAAAGACGCCGTATTTAACCACAAGCGCGCAGCCGAAACCAAAGGCTGTGCCACGCCTAGTCTGAGCATGTCCGATAAAATTGAACTTCGCGCAGAGGTGCCGTCCGAATTGGGCGGCCAACGCCTCGATCAAGTCGCCGCACAATTATTCGCTGAGCACTCGCGCTCGCGCCTTTCCGCCTGGATCAAAGACGGCCGCCTGACTGTGGATGGAGCGGTTATCCGCCCGCGAGACATAGTCCATGGCGGTGCGATTCTTGAGCTGACTGCCGAGCAGGAAGCCCAGGGAGAATGGGTCGCTCAGGACATCGAGCTGGATATCGTCTATGAAGATGACGACATCCTGGTCATCAACAAACCCGCAGGCCTGGTGGTTCACCCGGCAGCCGGGCACGCTGATGGCACCTTGCTCAATGCCTTGTTGCACCACGTGCCGGACATCATCAATGTCCCGCGCTGCGGCATCGTGCACCGCCTGGATAAGGACACCACCGGCTTGATGGTGGTGGCCAAGACGATCCAGGCCCAGACGCAGCTGGTCACACAATTGCAGAGTCGCAGCGTCAGCCGAATCTACGAGTGCATCGTGATCGGCGTGGTGGTGGCGGGTGGCAAGATCAACGCCCCTATTGGCCGTCACGGCCAGCAGCGCCAGCGTATGGCGGTAATGGAAGGTGGCAAGCAGGCCGTCAGCCACTACCGTGTGCTGGAGCGTTTCCGGTCCCACACTCACGTGCGGGTCAAGCTCGAAACCGGTCGCACGCACCAGATTCGCGTGCACATGGCGCACATTAATTTCCCGTTGGTCGGAGATCCTGCCTACGGTGGTCGCTTCCGTATTCCGCCGGCTGCCAGTGTGACCATGGTTGAATCGCTGAAATCCTTCCCGCGCCAGGCCTTGCACGCACGCTTCCTGGAACTGGATCATCCGACGAGCGGTAAGCGGATGAGCTGGGAATCGCCTCTGCCGGACGATCTGGTCTGGTTGCTGTCGCTGCTCAAGCAGGATCGTGAGGCGTTTATCGGATGAGTGACTGGCTGATTCCTGACTGGCCTGCGCCGGCTCAGGTCAAAGCCTGCGTCACTACCCGTGCGGGCGGCGTCAGCTTGGCGCCGTTCGACAGCCTTAACCTGGGCGATCATGTCGAGGACAGCCTTGAGGCTGTTCTTGAAAACCGTCGCCGCCTGACCGACGCATTCCACATTCAGCCTGCCTGGCTGCGCCAAGTCCACGGGACCGCTGTGGTTGAGGCGGACCCATCGCGCATTGCAGAGGCCGATGGCAGTTGGACCAGCACGCCGGGTATTGCCTGCACATCCATGACCGCCGATTGCTTGCCCGCGTTGTTCTGCAACCGTGCCGGCACGCGTGTGGCCGCCGCCCATGCCGGTTGGCGTGGCTTGGCGGCGGGTGTGCTTGAAGCCGCCTGCGAAAGCCTGGCGGCCGAACCTGGCGAAGTGTTGGTCTGGCTGGGTCCTGCCATTGGGCCGCAGGCCTTTGAAGTCGGCCCGGAAGTGCGGGACGCTTTTATGCAGCCACTGCCGGTCACTGCCGAAGCCTTTGTTCCAAGCCACAATCCCGGCAAGTACATGGCTGACATCTACCAGCTGGCACGGCTGCGGCTGGCCGCACGCGGTGTCACCGCTGTTTACGGTGGCGGTCTCTGCACCGTGACCGATCCGCGCTTCTTTTCTTACCGGCGCAGCCCTCGCACCGGTCGGTTTGCCTCCCTGATCTGGCTTGAACGCTAGACTCTCCTGATCCGGGTCATTGCTGATCCATATCAACCATTGCTCGCTTGAATCCTCCAGAATCCACCCCATCTATAAGGGTATCTGGCAGGTTTCTTCATTCAGGATGTGTTTACAGCTCCGGCCTGCTCAAAAGGAAGGTGACTAATGCGTATTGATCGTTTAACCAGCAAATTGCAGTTGGCCTTATCGGATTCCCAATCCCTGGCGGTGGGCCTTGACCACCCGGCCATCGAGCCTGCGCACTTGATGCAGGCGCTCCTTGAACAGCAAGGTGGTTCTATCAAGCCCTTGCTGATGCAGGTGGGCTTTGACATCAACAGCCTGCGCAAGGAGTTGAGCAAAGAGCTCGACCAACTGCCGAAAATCCAAAACCCTACCGGCGACGTGAACATGTCGCAGGACTTGGCGCGCCTGCTCAACCAGGCTGATCGCCTGGCTCAGCAGAAAGGTGATCAGTTCATCTCCAGCGAACTGGTGCTGCTCGCCGCAATGGACGACAACAGCAAGCTTGGCAAATTGTTGCTGGGGCAGGGCGTGAGCAAGAAAGCCCTGGAAAACGCCATCAACAACCTGCGTGGTGGCGAGGCCGTGAATGACCCCAACCACGAAGAGTCGCGCCAGGCGCTGGACAAGTACACCGTCGACCTGACCAAGCGCGCCGAAGAAGGCAAGCTTGACCCGGTGATCGGCCGTGACGACGAAATTCGTCGCACCATCCAGGTGCTGCAACGTCGTACCAAGAACAACCCGGTGCTGATCGGCGAACCCGGCGTGGGTAAAACCGCGATTGCCGAGGGCCTGGCCCAGCGCATCATTAATGGTGAGGTGCCGGACGGCCTGAAAGGCAAGCGCCTGCTGTCCCTGGACATGGGGTCGTTGATCGCCGGTGCCAAGTTCCGTGGCGAGTTCGAAGAACGCCTGAAATCCTTGCTGAACGAGTTGTCGAAGCAGGAAGGGCAGATCATTCTGTTTATCGACGAACTGCACACCATGGTCGGCGCCGGTAAAGGCGAAGGTTCGATGGACGCCGGCAACATGCTCAAGCCGGCCTTGGCGCGGGGCGAGTTGCACTGCGTTGGCGCAACCACGCTCAACGAGTACCGCCAATACATTGAGAAGGACGCGGCACTTGAGCGTCGCTTCCAGAAAGTGCTGGTGGAAGAGCCGAGCGAAGAAGACACCATCGCCATCCTGCGTGGCCTCAAAGAACGCTATGAGGTCCACCATAAGGTGGCGATCACTGACGGCGCGATCATTGCGGCGGCCAAGTTGAGCCATCGCTATATCACCGATCGCCAGCTGCCGGACAAGGCCATCGACCTTATCGACGAAGCGGCCAGCCGCATTCGTATGGAAATTGACTCCAAGCCGGAAGTGCTCGACCGCCTGGATCGTCGCCTGATTCAACTGAAAGTCGAATCCCAGGCGCTTAAGAAGGAAGAGGACGAGGCGGCGAAAAAACGCCTGGAAAAACTTCAGGAAGAAATCGTCCGTCTTGAACGCGAGTATTCGGATCTCGAGGAAATCTGGACGTCGGAAAAAGCCGAAGTGCAGGGTTCTGCACAGATCCAGCAAAAGATCGAGCAGTCCCGTCAGGAGTTGGAAGCCGCGCGCCGTAAAGGCGACCTGAACCGCATGGCCGAGTTGCAGTACGGGGTGATCCCGGATCTGGAGCGCAGCCTGCAGATGGTCGATCAGCATGGCAAGAGCGAGAACCAGTTGCTGCGCAGCAAGGTGACCGAGGAAGAAATCGCCGAAGTGGTCTCCAAGTGGACCGGCATCCCCGTGTCGAAAATGCTTGAAGGCGAGCGCGACAAGTTACTGAAGATGGAAAGCCTGCTGCACCAGCGCGTCATCGGGCAGGAAGAGGCGGTGGTCGCGGTGTCCAACGCGGTGCGGCGTTCCCGTGCCGGCTTGTCCGACCCGAACCGTCCAAGCGGCTCGTTCATGTTCCTCGGCCCAACCGGCGTGGGTAAGACCGAGCTGTGCAAAGCCTTGGCCGAGTTTCTCTTCGATACGGAAGAGGCCATGGTGCGGATCGATATGTCCGAGTTCATGGAGAAACATTCGGTGGCTCGCCTGATTGGTGCACCACCAGGCTACGTGGGCTACGAGGAGGGCGGTTACCTGACCGAGGCTGTGCGGCGCAAGCCTTACTCGGTGATCCTGCTGGACGAGGTCGAGAAGGCCCACCCGGACGTGTTCAACATCCTCCTGCAGGTGTTGGAAGACGGCCGCCTGACGGACAGCCACGGGCGTACCGTGGACTTTCGCAACACAGTGATCGTGATGACCTCCAACCTGGGCTCGGCGCAGATCCAGGAGCTGGTGGGTGATCGTGAAGGCCAGCGTGCGGCGGTGATGGATGCGCTGACCTCGCACTTCCGTCCGGAATTTATCAACCGGGTCGATGAAGTGGTGATCTTCGAGCCACTGGCGCGGGATCAGATCGCGGGTATCACCGAGATCCAGTTGGGTCGTCTGCGTAGTCGCCTGGCCGAGCGTGAGCTTGACCTGGAGCTGAGCAGCGAGGCGTTGGACAAGCTGATCGCGGTCGGTTACGACCCGGTGTATGGCGCACGGCCACTTAAACGTGCGATCCAGCGCTGGATCGAAAACCCACTGGCACAGTTGATCCTGTCGGGCAGCTTCATGCCAGGCACCCGCGTGACGGCCACGGTGGAAAACGACGAAATCGTCTTCCACTAAGCCCAGCCTGTAGGGTTATTAGAGACGGCCTCGCATTGCGAGGCCTTTTTTTTCGATAGGGCGTTGAACTGTAAGGCAAAGGCTTGTAAAGTGCGCCCCGCAGCAACGTCAGCCCACGGGTTTCTTCTCCCCAAGGAGAAATCAGAAAGAAGCGCAAATCATTGTCTTAAAAGCAATTTAAAGGGTTGACAGGGGTTTTTAAGATTGTAGAATAGCGCGCCTCAGAGACATGAACGTAGCGATACGGACAAGCCGAAGAGAAGGTTACAAAGTAGTAAAAGTTGTAAATTTGAAATATGCAGTTCCGTGATAGCTCAGTCGGTAGAGCAAATGACTGTTAATCATTGGGTCCCAGGTTCGAGTCCTGGTCACGGAGCCAATTTCAAAACCGGGGTATAGCGCAGTCCGGTAGCGCGCCTGCTTTGGGAGCAGGATGTCAGGAGTTCGAATCCCCTTACCCCGACCATTTTTGGGTCGTTAGCTCAGTTGGTAGAGCAGTTGGCTTTTAACCAATTGGTCGTAGGTTCGAATCCCACACGACCCACCATTTTTGAGACCAGTTAACGCTGGAATCGAATCTTAAGATCAGAGGCCAAAAGCGCTGATCGAAGAAGGCGACTGAGAGGTCGCCTTTTTTTTCCGGGGTATAGCGCAGTCCGGTAGCGCGCCTGCTTTGGGAGCAGGATGTCAGGAGTTCGAATCCCCTTACCCCGACCATATTAAAAATCCTCGTATCGAAAGATACGGGGATTTTTTTTGTCTGCTGGAAAGCTAAGGCACCACGCAAAAAAATGTGGGAGCGGGCTTGCCTGCGATGGCGTCTTATCAGCGTGTATAGCGTGTGCTGATCTACTGCCATCGCGGGCAAGCCCGCTCCCACACGGCCGCGTGTTATTAGTGCAATTTGAGCCTAGGCTCAGTTCCACGCCCAATCTTGCTGCCCAGCATCAGCATTGCCGTGCGGAAAAACCCGTACAGCGCGACCTGGTGCATGCGGTACAGCGATACATAGAACATCCGCGCCAGCCAGCCTTCGAGCATCACACTGCCGGTCAGGTTGCCCATCAAGTTACCCACAGCCGAAAATCTCGACAGCGAGATCAGCGAGCCGTAGTCGGTGTACTTGTAGGCGGGCAGGTCCTTGCCGTCGATCCGCAATTTCAGCGATTTGGCCAGCAATGACGCCTGCTGGTGAGCCGCTTGAGCACGTGGTGGCACATTACGGTCGGTCCCGGTTTGCGGGCAGGCGGCGCAGTCACCGAAGGCGAAGATGTTTTCGTCGCGAGTGGTTTGCAGCGTCGGCAAGACCTGCAATTGGTTGATGCGATTGGTTTCCAGCCCATCAATGTCCTTGAGGAAAGCCGGAGCGCGAATCCCGGCAGCCCACACCTTCAGGCTGGCAGGAATGACCTGGCCGCTGCTGGTGATCAAGGCGTCGGCCGTCACTTCGCTGACCGCCGAGTTGGTCAAGACCGTCACCCCGAGTTTTTCCAGGGTTTTATGCACAGGGCCGCCAATCCGCTCGGGCAGCGCAGGCAATACCCGCGGGCCGGCTTCGATGAGGGTGATGTGCATGTTTTCCGGTTTGATCCGGTCCAGGCCGTAGGCCGCCAGTTCATGCGCGGCATTGTGCAGTTCCGCGGCGAGCTCCACGCCCGTTGCCCCGGCGCCAACGATAGCAACGCTGATTTTCTCTTCCACATCGGTCTGGCCCGCGTGGGCGCGCAGATAGTGGTTGAGCAACTGCTGGTGAAACCGTTCGGCCTGTTTGCGGGTATCGAGGAACAGGCAGTGCTGCGCTGCGCCCTCGGTGCCGAAATCGTTGGTGGTGCTACCGACCGCGATCACCAGGCTGTCGTAGCCCAGCACGCGCGCGGGCACCAACTCACGGCCTTCTTCATCGAGGGTGGCGGCCAGCTGGATTTTCTTCTGTTCACGGTCAAGACCGCTCATGCGCCCCAGTTGGAACTCGAAGTGGTTCCATTTGGCCTGGGCGACGTAATTGAGTTCGTCTTCCGAAGAATTCAGTGAGCCGGCAGCCACCTCGTGCAGCAGGGGCTTCCAGATATGGGTCAGGTTGGTGTCCACCAGCGTGATGTTGGCGGTGCCACGCTTACCCAGAGTCTTACCCAGGCGGGTAGCCAACTCCAGGCCGCCGGCGCCGCCGCCGACGATAATAATACGATGGGTCATGGGGATATCTCGCAAGGCTAAAAGAAATCGGAGCAGTTACCCTCGCGAGCGCCAGGCAGCTCATAGCGTCAGGTAACTCAACAGGCGGCTCAGCAGACCCAGGCCGATCACCACCACCAGCACCACACCAAGGAGCAGCCAGGGCCGGAAAGGCTTGCGCTCGACTCGGTTTTGGGAGAGTTGCAGGTACTCTTCGACATGCTGCTGGTCATCGGGGTTCAGGCGGCTGGTCATAAAGGCCTCGTCAGGTAGACGTTGCAAAAGGGCGCCACGTTACAGTCAGGGGAATGGCGGTCTCGCCACAAGCGTAGCCCGTGCCCGCGTCACAGGCTGATGCCCACGTCGAATACTATGCTGCGCCCTAGATTGTTGCGCAAGAAGTCCGGCGCGTCCGGGTGGGCGAACAGCACGCGGGCAAAGGTGGGGCCTACCAATGACAGTGAGCGCCAACCCTGGCGCAGGTATTCGGTGGGGGGCGGGAAATGACTGTTGAGGTCCAACACTTCACGTTTGAGGCTGGTGAAGGCGATGAGGTCCAGCTCGCCCAGGTCCATCCCGCGTTCCTTATAGTTATGGGCTTTTTTGCGCAGCGTCGGTGCCAGGCGCAGCAAGAACTCATGGGCGGGGATGCGCCGCGGCTTGGCCTCGCGACGCACCAGTTGGCTCAAGGAAAACGCACTGCGTCGGCGCAGCAATTCATCGCGCCATTCGTCGTTGAGGCGGCGGCCCTCATCCAGGACGAAAAACACCTCGAAACTGGCGTCGCGAAACAACACGTCAGGCGGCTCTTGCCCCGCGGGGTGAAACTCTTCGGCGCGGTAGGGCACATTCAAGCCTTGCAGCAGGCGCTGGCAGACCCAACGCTCACGCTCCCATTTGCGGGCATTGGACAGAAACGCGTTGGCTTGTTCGGCCGCTACGGTGAGCAGGCGCAGGTAATCTGAGTCATCCATATTCGCAGCTTAGCGTTCAAATGATGACCGCAGGAAGTCTTGCTTTAAAACGGCGGTGTAGACTGGCGACTCGACCGTTATGCCGAGCAGGGAGAGTGTGCTGTGAAGTTCTGTGCCGCGTTGTTATTAAGTCTGCTGCCCGTTTTGGCTCAGGCCGTTGAAGTGGGTGAGCGCCTGGCGCCGTGGACCTTGCTCGACCAGTTCGATCAGGCCTACACCCTGGATGACCACGTGCGCATTCTATTGGTGGCCCGCAGCATGGACGCAGCCAAGTCGGTAGACGCGGCGCTGCAGGGCCAGCCCAAGGGCTATCTCGAGGCGCGGCACGCAGTGTTTGTCGCGGATATTCAGCGCATGCCCCGCTTGATCGCCAAGCTGTTTGCGGTGCCGGCAATGCAGGCTTACAGCTACCGCGTCATGCTCGACCGTGACGCACGTGTTGCCCCGCGTTATCCGGGGGCTGTGGATAACGTGCTGTGGCTGCAACTGGATAATGGCAAATTGGTAGGGCAACGCGAATACCGCTCTGCCGCCGAACTGCATGAGGCCCTGGAGCAGGTGAAGCCGTGATCAGCGCCGCCGTACTGGCACCGCAGACCCTGGGCATCGGCTGGCTTTTGTACGCGCCGCTGGTGGTGTGGGCGGTGTTGCGCTCGCCGTGGGTTGAGCTGTTTGCAGACCGCAGGCGCCAGCATCTGCTGTTTGGAACGGTGTTCGCGTTGTTCATGTTATGGCTGGTGCGCCGGGATTTCGATACCGGCGTTTCCTACCACTTTATCGGTATGACCGCGGTGACCCTGCTACTCGACTGGCCTTTGGCAATGGTCGGTGGTTTGGCGGCACAGCTGGGGTTGGTGTTGCTGGGGCGCCAGGACCTGGCCGCCGTGGGTATCAACGGCCTGCTGTTGATCGTGTTGCCGGTGCTGGTCACGGAAGGCTGTGCAGCGCTGGTAGAGCGCGCGCAACCGCGCAACCCTTTCGTCTATATCTTCTGTTCCGGCTTTTTTGCCGCCGCGCTGTCGGCACTGCTTTGCCTGTTGGCTGCGTTGGGTCTGCTGTGGTTCGACGGCCGTTTTGCAATGCCGGAATGGCTGGAAGATTTCGTCGGTTACCTGTGGCTGATCATTTTCCCCGAGGCGTTTATCAACGGCATGGTCATTAGCGCCCTGGTGGTGTTTTGCCCGGAGTGGCTGGAGACATTCAATCGCACGCGCTACCTCTCGGCGCCGTGGAAGGACGACGATTCGCGGCGTTGATCCAGATCAAATCCGACGAGGGCGCGCAGGCTCATTCTTTGCGAAATTTCCGGGAGCAAAGGTCATGAGTGTGTACGAGTGGGCACGGCAGGAGTTGCGCAGAAGCCAGGACGCAGCACAGGAAATCGGTTTTGACCCCGGTTTGACCTTGCGCGCCATGCTCAGCGCGGTGGTGCAGCAGAGCAAGGGCGTGCGCAGTTTTGAAGACTTGGCCGACGAGCTGCAATACCTTGCAGAGAATCTCGACGACCAGCAGGAATATGCCTTTATGCGGCCTTAGTGGCGCAGCGGCAGGTCTTCGGAGAACAGTTCGTCCTCTGCATCCGGGCTGACCGGAATCTTGTGTTCTTCCGACGCCCAGGCACCGAGGTCGATAAGTTTGCAGCGGTCCGAGCAGAACGGCCGGTTGGGATTGGTCGCTTTCCATTCCACGGGGGCACCGCAGGTTGGGCATTCGACAGTCAGGGGTTGGCTCATGATCGGCCTCCACGCAAAGTAAGGTAAAAGTGGTGCAGTCGCTCGACCTCGCTGTGCAGCCAGGCGAGGTCCTTGTCATTGACCAGCACGTCATCGGCGTGGTTCAGGCGGTCTTCGCGGCTGGATTGGGCCTTGAGGATCGCCTGCACCTGATGTTCGCTGATGCCGTCGCGCTGCAGGGTACGCTGAATCTGCAGTGATTGCGGTACGTCTATCACCAGGATGCGCTGGGTCATGCTGTACTGGCCGGACTCGATCAGCAGCGGTGACACCAGAATCGCGTAAGGCGAACGCGCGCGCGCCAGATGGCTGCGAATCTCCTCACCAATCAGCGGGTGCAGCAAGGCTTCCAGCCAGCGGCGCTCTTCAGGTAATTCAAAGATCAGTTTGCGCAGCGCGGCGCGGTCGAGTTGGCCGTCGGGCAGCAGCACGCCTGCACCGAAATGCTCGGCGATGCGCGCCAGTGCCGGCCGGCCGGGCTCGACCACCCAGCGGGCGGCATGGTCGGCGTCGACCGAATCAATCCCCAGGTCGATAAAGTGCTGGGCGGCAGCGCTTTTGCCGCTGCCGATACCGCCGGTGAGGCCTAGAATCCAGGGTGTTGCAACGGAAGTGGTCATCTGAAACCGACAGACTGCAAATAGAAGTCGGTTATTTGACCACCCCAGAGCAAGGCAATCCAGCCGGCAATTGCCAGACAGGGACCAAACGGCATCGGAATCGAAGCCTGGGACCTGCGCAAGCGCATCAGGATCAGGCCGGCGAGCACGCCCAGCAGCGAGGCGATCAGTAGCGTCATCGGCAGAATCTGCCAGCCACCCCAAGCACCGAGCAGGGCCAATAACTTGAAGTCGCCGTAGCCCATGCCGTCCTTGCCGGTGATCAGCTTGAACAACCAGAACACCGTCCACAGGCTCATATAGCCTATGACTGCGCCCCAAAGCGCATTGGGCAGTGTCGTCAACACGTCGAAGCTATTGAGGATCAGCCCGAGCCATAGCAGCGGCAGCACCAGAACGTCCGGCAATAATTGATGATCCACGTCGATCAGGCTCATGGCCAGCAACCCCCAGCTCAACACCATCACCGCGCCCGCTTGCCAGCCGAAACCGAAATGCCAGGCAACAATGGCCGAGCCCAGCGCGCAAGCCAGCTCGGTGGCGGGGTAGCGGCGACCGATAGGTTCATGGCAATGGGCGCAACGGCCTCTGAGTATCAGGTAACCGAGCAGCGGGATATTTTCCCAGGGGCGAGTCGGCTGCGCGCAATACATGCAGCAGGCGTTGCGGCGCATCAGGTTGTACGTGGGGCTGGCGGGGTCGGCAGGCAAGCCCAGCACTTCCTGGGCTTGGGCACGCCATTCGCGCTCGAGCCTCTTTGGCAGGCGCCACACCAGCACGTTGATGAAGCTGCCGACGATCAGCCCCAGAACGAACGCCATCCCGACAAAACCCCATGGCTGTGCGCTGGGCAGCAGGCTCAAAATGCCGCCCCCAATTGGAAGACCGGCAGGTACATGGCGACCACCAATGCACCGACAATGCCCCCCAATATCACCATGATGAGCGGCTCCATCAGGCTGGTGAGGTTGTCGACCAGATTCTCCACGTCGGCCTCAAAATGCTGGGCAACTTTTTCCAGCATCTGATCCAGGGTGCCCGATTCTTCACCGATCGCGGTCATCTGGATCGCCATGCCGGGGAACAGGCGGCTATGAGCCATGGAGTGATTCAACTGCATGCCTGTGGCTACGTCGTGACGCATCTGTTCGATCGCCTTTTTGAACAACCCATTGCCCGTTGCACCCGCCACGGAATCCAAAGCCTGCACCAGGGGCACGCCCGCTGCAAAAGTCGTTGCAAGTGTGCGGGCGTAGCGGGCAATCGCAGACTTCCTTAGCAGTGTGCCTGCCAGGGGCGCCTTCAACAAACCGCTATCCAGGCTGTGACGAAAACCCGGGGAAGTCCGATAGGCCTGGCGCAACCCGGCAATGCTGGCGCCCAGCCCCAGCGCGAGCATCCACCAGGCGTGTTGAAGGAATTCGGACAGGGCAATGACCGTCAAGGTAAAGCCGGGCAGCTCGCCGCCGACCCCGCTGAACAGGCTCTGAAACTGCGGCACCACGTGGATCAGCAGGATCGCACTGACAAGGCAGGCGACCACGATGACGGCGCAGGGGTAAGTCATGGCCTTTTTGATCCGCGCCTTGAGCTGCTGGCTTTTTTCCAGGTGTACCGCCACCCGCTCCAGCAAGGTTTCCAGGGCACCGGCCTGTTCGCCCGCGGCAATCAGGTTGCAATACAGTTCATCGAAGTAGCGTGGTTGTTTGCGCAGTGCTGCCGCCAGGTTGTTACCGGCGGCGATCTCCTGTTTCAAGCCCTTTATCAGCGCGCGCATCTGTCGGTGTTCGAAGCCTTCGCTGATGATGTCGAAGGCTTGCAGCAGCGGTATGCCGGCCCTCAGCAATGTCGCCAGCTGGCGGGTGAACAGGGCAATGTCTGCGGGTTTTATCGGGGGTGTAAAGCTTGGCAGGTGCGAGGTTTGTTTGCGTACGCGGCCGGGGCAGATTCCTTGCTGGCGCAGTTGCACCTTGACCAGCATAAGGTTCTGGCCAGCGGTTTGCCCTGAGACCCTGCGCCCTTTGCGGTTGATGCCTTCCCAGGCGTAGATCGTTGCAGCTTCATTCATGTCACGTGTCCGCACCCAGGTAGTCGTAGATCTACAGCTTAGTCAGGTGATGGATTCCGGCAGGTCGGCCATGAAGGATAAAATGTCAGAATGTGCGTCTTGTGCGCGTTTGGCCGCTCGCGGATGAGTACACTGGCGCCGCTGCAAACTGCGGGGCGCAGGACGCGCCTGGTTATGGTTTTTATTCTGGAGAGTGAATGTGATGCGTCAGAAAGGCTTCACCTTGATCGAGTTGTTGATCGTCGTGGCAATCATCGGCATTTTGGCCACGATCGGTTTGCCCATGTATACCAAGCACCAGGCCAAGGCCAAGTTTACGGCGGGGTTGGCTGAAGTCGCCGCGTTGAAGGCCGGTTTCGAAGACACCCTTAACCAGGGCACCGTGCCAACCCTGGCCTTGATCGGTGGCACCAGCCCCACCGCCAACTGCAAGATCGAGGTGGCAGGCGATGTGGCCACCGGCGCCGGTTCCATCCGTTGTGAAATTCTCGATGCGCCCGCGCCTGTGCTGGGCAAGACCATCACGTTAACGCGCAGTGCCACCACGGGCTGGAAGTGTGCAACCACGGCTGACGCTCAATACGTTGCCAAGGGCTGCGGTGCCGACGGAGCATAACGGTTGCTGGGCGGCGGGCGAGTTAGTTGCCGCATGCCCAATGCGGTGCTAGCTTTAGCCCACTGCCCGTGTAGCTCAGCCGGTAGAGCAGCGCACTCGTAACGCGAAGGTCGCAGGTTCGATTCCTGTCTCGGGCACAAAGGCACCCCTGTGTTAAAGGCAACATTGTTTCAAAGGCAGCACTGTTTTCAGATGATCCCAGAATGGTTCTGAAGGCCAGACGAGCCGGCATTCATGCCTACTCTTTTGTATCTGCGCAACCTTGATGACCCAGATGCATCCCCATTCCTTGATCTAAGAGAACAACATGACCACACAAGAGATGACCCAGGAAGCGCGGCACGAAGTAGCCCTCAAGCAATACCTTGATGAGTCGCCGCAGCTTAAAGAAGAGATCAAGGAACTGAGCGCTGATGACCAGCGCGACCAGATCCAGTGGGCATTTGAGGATGAGGCAGAAAGCCAGGGCTACCAGCCTTGGGAGCTGACCCTCAAGTACACCTCGACACCGGAAGAGTTCGAAGCCGCACGGCTGGCGTTGCACAAAGAGGCCGCCGAGGTGCTGGGTGTCGAGTGGGACGAGTATTGCGAGATGAATAACCTGGTGGTCTAGGGTGCTGCAGAGGCAGGAGCGAGTACCCTCGCTCCTGCCTGTTTACTCAGATACTGAGCCGCATCGATAAATCCACTGCCTTCACATCCTTGGTCATCGCACCGATGGAGATGTAATCCACCCCGGTCTCAGCGATGGGCAGCAGGGTGGTTTCATTGATCCCGCCGCTGGCTTCCAGCTTGGCCTTGCCTGCGTTCAGGCGCACGGCCTCACGCATGTCACCCAGGCTCAACTCGTCGAGCATGATGATATCGGCACCCGCCGCCAGTGCTTCGCGCAGTTCATCCAGGCTTTCCACTTCGACTTCCACCGGCTTGCCCGGGGCGATCTTGTGGGCGGCCGTAATTGCCTGGGCGATACCGCCACACGCAGCGATATGGTTTTCCTTGATCAGGAACGCGTCATACAGACCGATGCGATGGTTATGGCAACCGCCACAAGTCACCGCGTACTTCTGCGCCAGGCGCAGGCCGGGCAGGGTTTTGCGGGTGTCCAGCAGCTTGACCTGAGTGCTGGCGACAACGTCCGCCAAGTACTGTGCACGTGTGGCCACGCCTGACAGCATCTGCAGAAAATTCAGTGCGCAGCGCTCGCCGCTGAGCAGTGAGCGCGCCGGGCCTTCCAAGTGGAACAGCACTTGATTGGGGCTGACCCGCTCACCATCGGCCACCTGCCAATGCACCGCGACCCGAGGGTCGAGTTGGCGGAATACCGCGTCCACCCAAGCCGTGCCAGCGATAACAGCCGCATCGCGCGTAATGATTGTGGCCTTGGCCAGCCGTTCGGCCGGGATCAATTGTGCAGTGATGTCGCCACTGCCGATGTCTTCCAGCAGTGCACGGCGCACGTTGGCTTCAATTTCGGCGGTGAGGTCGGCAAGACGGAGATTCGGCATAACAGGCTCCACAAACAAAGTGCCTCGATTATAGGGGCAGTGCGCGTTTGAACCCACACTCCTATTCATTTACAGGGCAAAGGCAGAGTTTGCTGGCGCAACTACCCTCATTTGCAAGATAATCTCGCGCCTTGCAATTGGCGTCATAGCTTTGACGTACGGGTGGTATCGGGTTTTTGCAGCGTCCCACTGGGCCTGTCCTCGATCTTTCCCCAACCAATACCGCCGTTTCAGGAGGCCAGGATGCACAATGACGGAAAGGTGGTGCCTATCAACAAGGCACACGCCACGCCATCGCCGCTTGCGCGCCTGCCGGTGGTGTTGTTGCAGGTTCGCGACAAGGCAGCCCAACAGTTGCAGCAAGGTTTGCAGGACCTGTTCGATAACGCCGACGACACCCTGTTCGAAATGGCCGACAAGGCCCGTAGTAACGCAGACCATCACATCTTCTTTGAAGCCATGCGCGACTTGCGCCTCAAGCGCAAGAATTTCGAGCGCGTGTTCATGGCGCAGTTGTTCGCCGCGTTTGCCAATCTGGGCCAGGCTGGACGCAGCGAGTCGCACTGGTTGCCGGTGGTGTCCTATGACACGGCGACCGGCACGTCCAGTGATGAGCTGGAAAAGGCGGTAGCGTTGGCGGCCATGCTCGGTCGAGTGCGGCACCGTGATGGCCTGGCACTGGCGCAACTGACCGCACGCCTGGGTACATTGCTCGGCACCCCCCTGGATGAGCGCGATAACCCGTTGGGCCCGGCACTGCTTTGCGAGTTCTTTTTGCGCGCGGGGCGCAGCTTGGGGGTAGAGATCCGCGTCAAGTTGATCATTCTCAAGCTGTTTGAAAAATACGTGCTCAGTGACGCCGACCAACTGTTCGCTGAAGCCAACCAGATACTCGTCGCTACCGGGGTTTTGCCTGAGCTCAAGGCAGTGCCGTCACGTCGCCCCGGTGGGCGTGCGGCGCTTGAACAGCCACGCGAAGGCAGCGTGCCGACCGTTGACCCGCCATTGGATGAAAACGGCCAGGAGGCCTTCGCTGCCTTGCAGAAATTGCTCGCAGCCGTGCGCGGCAGCGTGGCGCCGACTCTGGAGGCCAGCGCCGAACCCCAACCCATTGCCACCCGCGACCTGCTGCGCCTGCTCTCTCATTTGCAGCAATACGTGCCGGAACCCGAGGCCGAAGATGACTTCGACCTGCGTAACCAGCTTGAACAGTTGCTCACCCGCGTCAGCGTCAAAAGTGGCAAGTCCCGTGTTGTGGAAGACGCCGACGAGGATGTGATCAACCTGGTCGCCCTGTTGTTCGAGTTCATCCTTAATGACAGCACCGTACCGGATGTTTTCAAGGCCTTGATCGCGCGTTTGCAGATTCCGGTATTGAAAGTGGCGATCCTGGACAAGAGCTTTTTCAGTCGCACCAGCCATCCGGCGCGGCGCTTGCTCAATGAAATCGCGGCCGCCGCCATGGGTTGGAACCCAACCGATGACTATCAGCGCGACAGCCTGTACCGGCGAACCGAGCAGGTGGTGCAATGTTTGCTGAATGAGTTCGTTGAAGACCCGGAGATTTTCCCGCGGTTGTTGGCGCAGTTCACCGCCTTTACTGCGGATGAGCAGCAGCGCAGCGAACTGCTTGAGCAGCACACCTATGAGGTCGAAGAAGGCCGTGTGCGCACTGAGGCCGCCCGTCAGCGCGTGGCAGAGGTGCTCAATCGACGTCTGCTGGGCCGAGTGTTGCCGCAGTCGGTGGTGCAGTTTCTCCAGCAGGCCTGGAGCCAGGTGCTGTTGTTGGCCAGCCTCAAGCATGGTGAGCAATCGGTGCAATACCAGGCGGCGGTGCGCACCATGGACGAGTTGATCTGGAGCGTGAGCCTGCAGAAAGACACCGAGGCCGGTCGGCGTCTGCTGGAGCAATTGCCCGGGCTGCTCAAGGCCTTGCGAAACGGCTTGACCGGCGCGGCGTTCGATCCCTTCAGTACCCGCGAATTCTTTGTGCGATTGCAAGCCATGCATGCGCAGTCATTGGAGGGTGGGGGGCTGGACGCGCTGATTGAGGTGCGTGAGCCGTTTTCACTCAGTCTCGGGTTGCACGCCCCAAGCGCAAGCCTGCCCAGCGATGACCCGGACTTGCTGAAGGCTCAGCAACTGCGGATCGGAGCCTGGTTTGAGTTTCAGCAAGATGAAACCAACCGTCTGCGCTGCAAGCTGAAAGCGATCATGGCGCCAGCCAATGCCTATATTTTTGTCAGCCGCACGGGGCTCAAGGTCCTGGAGAAGAGTGCGGTCCAATTGGCCTTGGCATTCAAGCAGGGGGCAATACGCAGTTTGGACGATGGTCTGCTGTTTGACCGCGCGCTGACGTCAGTGATGGGTAACCTGCGTCAACTCAATCGCGGCAAGTCATCGCAACCGCAGGGCTGAACGCGGCATACTGGTAATACCTAGTCTCATTCAAGGAACCTGTATGCAGTTGGACCCCGCCAGTGGTTGGTGCCAGGGGATTCGCCATTGCCCTTCACCCAACTTCAACGAGCGCCCCGCAGGCGAAATCTCACTGTTGGTGGTGCATAACATCAGCCTGCCACCGGCGCAGTTCGCCACCGGCAAGGTGCAGGCGTTTTTCCAGAACCGCCTGGATGTCACAGAGCATCCTTACTTTGAAAGCATTGCCGAGCTACGTGTGTCTGCGCATTTTCTGATTGAGCGCGACGGCTCCGTGACGCAATTTGTATCGTGTCTGGACCGGGCCTGGCATGCCGGGGTCTCAAGCTTTGAGGGGCGTGAAGTCTGCAATGACTTTTCCCTGGGGGTCGAGCTGGAGGGGACGGACGATATTCCATTTACCGATGCTCAATACGCGTCGCTGATCGACCTGACACGTCAACTGCTGGCAGCCTACCCTGGCATTACCCGTCAGCGTATACGGGGTCACAGTGATATTGCGCCAGGCCGCAAGACCGACCCGGGCCCGGCTTTTGATTGGGCGCGCTTTCGTAGCGCCCTGCAGGATGGAGGACACGCACAATGAGTTTCCTGGTGTTGGTGTTGGCGGTCTGGATCGAGAAGTTCTCGGCCTTGCGTCAGCGGTTGCAACGCGACGGTGGATGGCTGCGTGAGCTGGCCAAGCTGGAGTCGAGCCCGCGCATGGGCAAGCGGCCCTGGCTGATTCTGCTACTGCTGGTGTTGTTGCCGGTGGCCTTGCTGGCCCTGTTGCTAGTGGTGCTGGAACCCGTGGCGTATGGCTTGTTGGCATTGCCGGTGCACTTGCTGGTGGTGATTTATAGCCTGGGGCGTGGCGATCTACTGGCTGGGCTCGGGCCGTTTCGCGATGCGTGGCGGCGCGGTGACTTGCAAGCCGCCGAACACGTGGCCGAACGGGACCTGAAAGTTGCCGCCGACAATGGCGAACAACTGCTGGAGCGCGTTCAAGGCCATCTGTTGTGGCAGGCTTACCAAAGCTTTTTCGCGGTGATTTTCTGGTATTTCCTGTTGGGCCCGGTCGCGGCCCTGGCCTATCGCCTGCTGGCGTTGGCCAGCGAGCACAGCCAGAACCCTCTGGTCGCCGAACGCGCCGGGCAATTGCGCCACGCCTTTGATTGGTTGCCGGTGCGTTTGCTGGCGGCGAGTTTCGCCCTGGTGGGTAACTTTGTTGCGGTCAGCCGTGTGATGCTGCACGAACTGCTGAGCTGGGATATCAGTGCCGCGCAGTTGGTAGAAAAAGTCGGCCTGGTGGCGGCGGAAATTCCACCGCCGGTGGTGGGGGCCGACGGCATCAACAGTCTGGATCGCCTATGGGAACTGCTGCTGCGTGCGGCAGTGCTGTGGTATGCCGGGTTTGCCATCTGGACGGTGTTGCCTTAATCGAGTGCTCGCGGTGAAAAATGTGGGAGCCGGCGGGCTCCCACAAGTCGTTAACCTTACGTTACAAAACTCCCTTTCGAATTGAGCTATACAAGCAGAGCGCCAAATACTGGCTATCTGCCGCCGCCCTGCGCCTCAATAAAAATAATAGTAAGGGAGTTCACTTGTGAAGAGCTTGCTCTATCCCGCCGTCGCGCTGATGAACCGCCTGAGTTTCGGCATGAAATTCAGCCTGATCAGCGTGTTGTTCCTGCTGCCGATGCTGGCGACCAACTATTTCCTGGTGCGTGATTCCTGGGCTGAGTTCCAGGGCACCCGAATCGAACTGCAAAGTCTTGATCTGCTCGGCAGCAGCCTGGCCCTGCGCCGCGACCTGGAAAACCTGAATAACCAGGTCCAGATCAATGCCGCCCTCGGTCAGTCGGGCAAAGCCGAGGACCTTGAGAGCAAGATCAACGCGTTGGAGCAAAGCGTGCTGAGCCGCCTGCAAGGCCTCGAGGCAGTGACCGGCGACCCAGAACACGCCAGCGTATTTGCAGGCAAACGCGATGAATTGGTCGCCGCGTTCAAGGCCCAGCAACAGGAAACTTCGCTGCTGAGCAAAAGCGCGCTGATCGGTAAATTACTCAACAAGGCCCAGATGCTCAGCCAGATCATCGCCAGTCAATCCGGCTTGAGCCGCGATTCCCAGAGCGATCTGCGCCAACTCAGTGACCTGGTCATCAGCGTGACCCCGCAAGTCACTCAAGCCTTGGGCGAGGGGCGGGCCATGGGCGCGTATTCCCTGGGCCTGGGCTTTCTCAATTCATCCTCCAGTACGCGCTTTGATGAACTGCTGCAGCAATTGGAGAAGCTCCAGGCCGAATACGCCTTGAAGTTGCAGGATGCACTGGGTGCCAGCAACGCGGCGCATGCGGCGCTCGACAGCGCGGCCAAGGCCAGCAGCGCCACGCTCAAGCAGGCCAGCGAGTTGTTTGAAGAACAGGTGGTCATGGCAGAAACCCTCGACGCCCCGTGGCAGGGCTTCTACGAGGACGTCAGCAAACTGATGGCTCAGACCTACCGGCTCAATGAAGCCACCCTGACATTTATTGAGCAGCAACTGGAGCAGCGCCTGGCGCAAAAACGCACGCACATGGTGGCGCTGGTGGCGGCCCTGGTGGGGGTGTTCTTGCTGATCTTTTATTTGTACGCCGGTTTCTACGCCTCGACCCGCACCACGTTGCGGCGCCTCGGGGTGATGATGGACAAGGTGGCGGCCGGGGACATGACGGTCACCTTTGTGGCGCAAAGCCGCGATGAACTTGGGGACCTGGGCCTTGTGTTCAACGCCACCGTCGCCAAAATTCACGACCTGATCGAGCGCGTCGGGTGCACCGTCAGCCAGGTCGAGCTGCAAGCCAGCCAGGTGGAGGCGGTCTCGTCTCGAAGCAATCAGGCGGTTAGTGGCCAGCGCAGCCAGATTGAACAGGTGGCGACAGCCATGAACCAAATGTCTTCCACGGCCCAGGAGGTGGCACGCAGCGCGGCGGCGGCGGTCAGCAGCGCCCATAGCGTCAACGATGAGACTGTCAGCGGCCGCGGTCTGGTGCAATCCCAGCAAGGCAGCATCGCGCGCCTGGCCTCGGAGATTGATGAGTCGGTGCGGGTTATCAATCAATTGGCCGTCGATAGCCAGTCCATCAGCAGCGTGCTGGAGGTGATCAAAAGTATTGCCGAACAAACCAACTTGTTAGCGCTCAATGCCGCGATTGAAGCGGCGCGTGCCGGTGAGCAGGGGCGTGGTTTTGCGGTGGTGGCCGATGAGGTGCGGACCCTCGCTCGGCGTACTCAACACTCCACCGAAGAAATCGAACAGATGATCAGCCGTTTGCACAGCGGTGTTGGTGCGGCAGTGAAGGCCATGGGCGCTAGCCACGCCATGGCGAATGGCACGGTGGGGCAGTCGGAACAGGTCCAGCAAGCCCTGGAAAATATCCTGGGTGCCGTGGGCATGATCGTCGACCAGAACCAGCAGATCGCGGCGGCCGTGGAGCAGCAAACTGCCGTCGCCCACGATATCGACCAGAACATAGTCGAGATCAATCGGGCGGGCGAGCATGCGGCTCAGGGCGCACATCAGACAGAGGCGGCGAGCCGGCAGCTGTCGATGCAGGTGATCGAGTTGAAACAATTGATCGGGGCGTTTCGTGTGTAGGGCGTGCGTGTAGGGTTTTGGTCTTGTATGGCGTGGCTCTCGTCCTGATTTGTCTGTGCTTCTTCTTTGCGGGCCTGGATGGGTGAAAATTTGTTTCAACCCATCACGGTCCAAGGGAGGTACGGCGATGATTGCTGCTACCGGTATCAAAGGGCACTGCGCCCATTGCGACATTACGTTTGAGCTCAAGCCCTGGCAGTTGAACGCCATTGCCATTCACGAGCCTTTTGATTGCTCGTATTGCCAGCGGATTGTGCAGTTGAACTGCCCCCGGCAATTGCGCCAGTTCAAGTCGCTGGACCATTGGGCGATGGTGCGCCCCAGCATGATGGTACTCACCTGTGTGGTGTTGATCGTGGCGTTGTTGGCCGAATGGGTCGGGGTAGTCAGCGTGATCGGGCAACTCAATATTTCACTGGTGCTGCTGCTGGCCCACTGTCTGGTGCTGCGCTATAGCCGTTACCGGCAGCGGCTGACGTTGGATTTGCAAGCGGTCAGCGTGCTACCAACGGAACAACTCGCGCGCATTGCGGGTGCTCGTTTCGGCCAGCAATGAGGGGCTGATGCCCATGCGTTCAGCCAACGCGCTGCAGATGTCCGGCAAGTGTTGCGGGCTGTTACGCAGGCCGGGGTACATCGCGGGGGCCATATCCGGTGAGTCGGTTTCCAGTACCACGGCCTCAAGGGGCAGTTGCGCCAGCACCTTGTGCATGCGCAGGGCTTGAGGCCAGGTGGCCGCGCCGCCCAGGCCCAGCTTGAAGCCGAGCTTGATGTACTCGCGAGCCTCCTCAACGCTGCCGGCGAAGGCATGGATAATGCCGCCCCGTGGCAGGCGGATGCGCTTGAGCGTGGCGATCACCGCCGCATGGCTGCGGCGGACATGCAGCAAGGCCGGGAGCTGGAAGTCCACCGCGAGTTTCAACTGGGCGTCAAACAGGCTTTGCTGACGTTCGCGATCCAGCTGTTCAAGGAAGTAGTCCAGGCCGATTTCGCCGACGGCGCATAACTGTCGATGGCCGTGCAGGCGGGTCAGCCAGTCGCCCAACTCGTTCAGGTCTGCGGGGCGATGCGTCTCGAGGTACACCGGGTGCAGGCCGAAGGCGGCGAACAAGCCTTCATCTTCCTGCACCAGGTCCCACAGCCGTTGCCAATTCTGCTGATAGACGCCCAACACCACCATACGCTGCACACCTCGTTGGCGGCTGTGGGCGAGGACTTCCCGGCGATCATGGTCGAAGTCCGGGAAGTCCAGGTGGGTGTGGGTGTCGATCAGTTCCACGCTCAAGCCTCGTGAATACGCTGCTTGAAGGTCCGGCTGATGGCGTGCACGCCCGGCTGGTACTGCTCTTCTTCGATGACGGCCAGGGCCAGGCGCAGGGCCGTGTCGGCGATCAATTGGTGTTGCTGGGCCATGGCGTTGACCGGCAGCGGCAGGAAGTCCAGCAATTGGGTGTCACCGAACGTGCCCAGGCGCAACGGCCGTGATTTGAGCGGGAAGTCGTGCAGCGCGTCGAACACGCCTTGCAGCAACACGTAGGAAGTGGTCACCAACGCGTCAGGCAAATGCCCCAGCCGATCTAGAAGTTGCTCCATCAACTGTCGGCCGCAGTCACGGCTGAAGGCTTCACCCTGTTCGACGATGACGTCGCCGGTGAACCCTTGCAGTGCTTCACGGAAACCGGCAGCCCGCTCCTGGCTGATACTCAGCTCCGGCCGTGCGCCGATGAGTGCGATCTGCTTGGGCAGCGGTTGCAGCAGGCTGCTGGTCAGTTGCTGGCAGGCCTGGCGGTCGTCGCTGACCACCGAGCAAAAGTGCGCCGGTTCCATCACCCGGTCGATGGCAATCACCGGCAGGCCCTTGGCTTGCAACTCGCGATAGCTGTCATCACTGGCCGGCAGGCAACTGGCGACGAACAGCGCATCGCAGCGCCGCGCACGAAACAGTTGCAGCAACTGGCGCTCGCTGTCCGCATCATCGTCGGAGCTGGCGATCAGCAACTGATAGCCTCGCGCCCGCGCACCTTGTTCCAGCAACTTGGCAATCCGTGCGTAACTGGGGTTTTCCAGGTCCGGCAGGATAAAGCCCAAGGTGCGCGAATGCCGACTGCGCAGACCGGCCGCCTGAGGATTGGGCGTAAAGCCATGGGCTTCGACCACCGCCCGCACGCGCTCGACGGTCGCGTTGCTGATGCGTTGCTGTTCGGCCTTGCCATTGATGACATAGCTGGCGGTGGTCACGGACACACCGGCCAGACGTGCGATATCACTGAGTTTCAAACCGGGATTTCCTTGTTTTTTAGAGCTTGCCCCGACATTTTGTCCAATCCTAACCGATTCCTGCACAGGACTATTGTCTGAGCTCAAGCGCCGAGTGGTCCTTCAAGCTTGCATAATTAGCGCGTAATCTGCCATAAATTCTAGATTAAACGTTTCAGCCAGCGTATTTTTACGACGTTCGCGACTGAATGGCTACTGCCAATTGACCACTCAGTCAGTTATTTTTGAACACAGCCTCGCTGATTTATTCAAAACAATACCTAGTGCGCACACCGCACTAACTAGGAGAACGGCATGCTTGAGCTCACTGTAGAGCAGATATCCATGGGCCAGGTGGCTGTGGATAAATCTGCTGCCTTGCACCTGCTCGCTGAAAAACTGGTGGCCGATGGCCTGGTCGCCGAGGGTTATCTCAGTGGCTTGCAAGCCCGTGAGGCCCAAGGCTCGACCTTTCTCGGCCAAGGTATTGCCATCCCTCACGGCACCCCGGAAACCCGCGACCAGGTCTTTTCTACCGGCGTGCGCCTGCTGCAATTCCCCGACGGGGTGGACTGGGGTGACGGCCAGATCGTCTACCTGGCCATCGGCATTGCCGCCAAATCCGATGAACACCTGCGCCTGCTGCAACTGCTGACCCGCGCCCTTGGTGAAACCGACCTGGGCGAGGCGCTGCGCCGTGCCGGCAATGCCGAAGCGTTGCTGAAACTGCTGCAAGGCGCGCCGCAGGAACTGGCGCTGGATGCGCAGATGATCAGCCTTGGCGTGTCCGCCGATGACTTCGAAGAGCTGGTGTGGCGCGGCGCACGCCTGTTGCGCCAGGCTGATTGCGTCAGCAACGGCTTTGCCGCCGTGTTGCAGCAAGTCGACGCACTGCCCTTGGGCGATGGCCTGTGGTGGTTGCACAGCGAGCAGACGGTCAAGCGTCCGGGCCTGGCCTTCGTCACGCCGGACAAACCCATGCGTTACCTCGGCCAGCCACTCAACGGTTTGTTCTGCCTGGCCAGTCTCGGCGAAGCCCATCAGACCTTGTTGGAACGCCTGTGCGCGTTGTTGATTGAAGGTCGCGGCCAGGAACTGGGGCGTGCCACCAGCAGCCGTGCGGTGCTTGAAGTGCTCGGCGGCGAACTGCCACCCGATTGGCCGAGTGTGCGCATTGCCCTGGCCAACGCCCATGGCCTGCACGCGCGGCCGGCGAAGATCCTCGCGCAACTGGCGAAAAGTTTTGACGGCGATATCCGCGTGCGCATCGTCGATGGCCCGGTTGGCGCTGTATCGGTAAAAAGCCTGAGCAAGTTGCTCAGCCTCGGCGCCCGTCGCGGCCAGGTGTTGGAGTTTGTGGCCGAGCCAGCGATTGCCGGTGACGCATTACCCGCGTTGCTGGCGGCCGTTGAGGAAGGCCTCGGCGAAGACGTTGAGCCACTGCCGACCGCCAGTGCGCAACCGGCAACGCTGGATATCGAACCGGTGCTCAGCGCACCCGTGTCCGGCAGCCAGATCCAGGCTATCGCCGCTGCGCCTGGTGTCGCCATCGGCCCTGCGCATATCCAGACGCAGCACGTCGTTGATTACCCACTGCGCGGTGAATCCTCGGCGATTGAACGCGAGCGCCTGCAGAACGCCTTGACCGACGTGCGCCGCGATATTCAGGGCCTGATCGAACGCAGCCAGGCCAAAGCCATCCGCGAGATTTTCATCACTCACCAGGAAATGCTCGACGACCCGGAACTGACTGACGAAGTCGGCACCCGCCTCAAGCAAGGCGAGAGCGCCGAAGCCGCGTGGATGAGTGTGATCGAAGCCGCCGCCAAGCAGCAGGAGTCGTTGCAGGATGCCTTGCTCGCCGAGCGCGCCGCCGACCTGCGCGACATCGGCCGCCGTGTGCTGGCGCAACTGTGCGGCATTGAAACCGCCCAGGAGCCGAGCGAACCCTACATTCTGGTGATGGAAGAAGTCGGGCCCTCCGACGTCGCGCGCCTGGACCCGACGCGCGTCGCCGGTATCCTCACCGCCCGTGGCGGCGCTACCGCCCACAGCGCCATCGTCGCGCGAGCCTTGGGCATTCCCGCCCTGGTGGGGGCCGGGCCGACGGTGTTGCTGTTGGCCTCGGGCACGCCTTTGTTGTTGGACGGCCAGCGCGGTCGCCTGCATGTCGACCCCGACGCCGCCACCCTGCAACGCGCCACCGTCGAGCGCGACACCCGCGAACAACGTCTGCAAGCCGCCTCGGCCCAGCGCCATGAACCGGCCCTGACCCGCGACGGCCACGCCGTGGAAGTGTTTGCCAATATCGGCGAAAGCGCCGGCGTTGCCGCGGCGGTGGAGCAGGGTGCTGAAGGGATCGGCCTGCTGCGCACCGAGCTGATTTTCATGGCCCACCCGCAAGCGCCGGATGAAGCCACCCAGGAAGCCGAATACCGCCGCGTACTCGACGGCCTCGGCGGTCGCCCGCTGGTTGTGCGGACCCTGGATGTGGGCGGCGACAAACCGCTGCCGTATTGGCCGATTGCCCAAGAGGAAAATCCCTTCCTGGGCGTGCGCGGTATTCGGCTGACCCTGCAACGCCCGCAGATCATGGAAGCGCAATTGCGTGCGTTGTTGCGCTCGGCGGATAGCCGGCCGCTGCGCATCATGTTTCCTATGGTCGGCAGCGTCGATGAGTGGCGCGCCGCCCGCGATATGACCGAGCGCCTGCGCCTGGAAATCCCGGTGGCCGACTTGCAACTGGGGATCATGATCGAGGTGCCTTCCGCTGCCTTGCTGGCGCCGGTACTCGCCAAGGAAGTCGACTTCTTCAGTGTCGGCACCAACGACCTGACCCAATACACCCTGGCCATCGACCGTGGCCACCCGACCCTGTCCGCGCAGGCGGATGGCCTGCACCCGGCGGTGTTGCAGTTGATCGACATCACCGTGCGCGCCGCCCATGCCCATGGCAAATGGGTCGGCGTGTGCGGCGAATTGGCGGCGGACCCGCTGGCGGTGCCGGTGCTGATTGGCCTGGGAGTGGACGAGTTGAGCGTGTCGGCCCGCAGCATTCCCGAAGTGAAGGCGCGGGTGCGTGAATTCAGTCTGAGCGAGGCCCAGGGCCTGGCGCAAAAAGCCCTTGCGGTGGGTTCGCCCGCCGAAGTGCGAGCCCTAGTGGAGGCCGTGTAAATGGCGAAGATTCTGACCCTGACGCTGAACCCGGCGTTGGACCTGACGGTACGCTTGGCACGCCTGGAACCGGGTGAAGTCAACCGCAGCGAAACCCTGCTGACCCATGCCGCCGGCAAAGGCGTGAATGTCGCCCAAGTGCTGGCGGACCTCGGTCATCACGTCACCGTGGGCGGCTTTCTCGGTGAAGACAACCCTCAGGCGTTTGAGGCGTTGATCGCCCGCCGTGGCTTTGCCGACGCGTTTATCCGCGTGCCGGGCGAAACCCGCAGCAATATCAAGATCGCCGAACAGGATGGCCGGGTCACCGACATCAACGCGCCAGGGCCGCAGGTCAATGAGCAGGCGCAAGCGGCGTTGCTCAACCAACTGACGCTGATTGCGCCAGGGCACGACGCTGTAGTGGTCGCCGGCAGCTTGCCGGGTGGCGTCACTGCGCAGTGGTTCAAAGGGTTGCTGGAACATCTGAAAAGCCTCGGTTTGAAAGTCGCCCTCGACACCAGCGGCGAAGCCTTGCGCGTCGGCTTGCAGGCAGGCCCGTGGTTGATCAAACCTAACACTGAAGAATTGGCAGACGCCCTCGATTGCCCTGCAGACTCGATCACGCAACAGGCCCAGGCCGCCGAGCGCTTGCATGCCCAAGGCGTCGAGCATGTGGTGGTGTCCCACGGTGCCGACGGCGTGAACTGGTTCAGCCCGGGCATGGCGCTGCATGCCACGCCGCCCAAGGTCAGCGTCGCCAGCACGGTGGGCGCGGGGGATTCGCTGCTGGCCGGGATGCTGCACGGTTTACTCAGTGCTGATCTGCCGGAAAGTACCCTGCGCCGGGCCACGGCGATTGCCGCCATGGCCGTCACGCAGATCGGTTTTGGCATCAGCGATGACGCGCAGTTGGCGCGTCTCGAAAGCGGCGTCCACGTGCGCGCGCTGACAGAACAATAAGAGGGTTTGTGATGAAGTTAGCCATTGTTACTGCCTGCCCGAACGGCATGGTCACCAGTGTGCTGTGCGCCCGCTTGTTGGACGCCGCCGCGCAGCGCATGGGCTTGCACACCAGCGTTGAAGTGGTGGATGTGCAGCACCCGGAGCGCCAGTTGTCCCAGGCCACACTCGATGAAGCCGAATGGGTATTGCTGGTCAGCAGCACGCCGGTGGATATGCAGCGGTTTGTCGGCAAGCGTGTGTTCCAGAGCACACCGGCCCAGGCCTTGGCGGATGTCGAGGCGGTATTGCGCCGTGGTGCCGAAGAGGCCCAGGTCTATGTCGCCAGCGCAGCACCGGCGGCGAAGAGTGCTCCCCGTATCGTCGCCATTACGGCTTGCCCGACCGGCGTGGCCCACACCTTTATGGCCGCCGAGGCGTTGCAGCAAACGGCCAAGCGCCTGGGGTATGACTTGCAGGTCGAAACCCAGGGCTCGGTGGGCGCGCGCACGCCGTTGAGCCCGCAAGCGATCGCCGACGCCGACGTGGTGCTGCTGGCGGCGGATATCGAAGTCGCCACCGAGCGCTTCGCCGGTAAGAAGATTTACCGTTGCGGCACCGGTATCGCCCTCAAGCAATCCGAAGCCACGCTCAATAAGGCATTGGCCGAAGGCGCGGTGGAAAGTGCCGCCAGCGGTGCGGTGGCCAAAAAAGAAAAAACCGGCGTGTACAAACACCTGCTCACCGGCGTGTCGTTCATGTTACCGATGGTGGTGGCGGGCGGCTTGTTGATCGCCTTGTCATTCGTGTTCGGCATCCAGGCCTTTGAAGAAAAAGGCACCTTGGCGGCGGCCCTCAAAACCGTCGGCGACCAGGCCTTTATGCTGATGGTGCCGTTGCTGGCGGGCTACATCGCCTACTCGATTGCCGACCGTCCCGGCATCGCGCCCGGCATGATCGGCGGGTTGTTGGCGGGCACATTGGGGGCCGGATTTATCGGTGGCATCCTCGCCGGCTTTCTCGCCGGTTATTGCGTCAAACTGATCACCCGCGCGGTGAAATTGCCGCAGAGCCTAGAGGCGCTCAAGCCGATTTTGATCATCCCGTTGCTGGCGAGTCTGTTTACGGGCCTGGCGATGATCTATCTCGTCGGCCCGCCGGTCGCGCGACTGCTCACCGGCCTGACTGACTTCCTCAGCACCATGGGCACCACCAACGCGGTGCTGCTGGGCATCCTGTTGGGCGGCATGATGTGTGTGGATTTGGGTGGGCCGATCAACAAGGCGGCATACGCCTTTTCGGTTGGCTTGCTGGCGGCCTCGAGCGGCGCGCCTATGGCGGCGACCATGGCCGCCGGTATGGTGCCGCCGATTGGCATGGGCATCGCCACGTTCCTGGCGCGGCGCAAGTTCGCCCAGACCGAGCGCGAGGCAGGCAAGGCCGCGATGATTCTGGGCCTGTGCTTTATCTCCGAAGGGGCGATCCCGTTTGCGGCCAAAGACCCGCTGCGCGTGATTCCGGCCAGCATCGCCGGTGGCGCCTTGACCGGCGCGCTGTCGATGTACTTCGGTTGCAAACTCGCCGCGCCTCACGGTGGCCTGTTTGTGCTGGTGATCCCCAACGCCATGAACCATGCACTGCTGTACTTGCTGGCGATTGTTGCCGGTAGCCTGTTGACCGGGTTGGTGTACGCGCTGATCAAGCGCCCGGAAGCAGTCGAACTGGCGGTCGCACCGACCTGACGGCACGAGCCGGTAATGGGATCACGGCGTTGTGGTTGCGCCTGGGTGATCGCAGTTGCCCATCGGAGTGAAAAGGCGACCTCGGGGTCGCCTGGCATCTCAACGGTATTACGTTCGTCTAAGCCCCCCTAATATGCCACCTGCTGGCGTCAGGCTGTCCGTCAGCACCTCCAGCAAGGTGCTGACCTTTGGCAGCGCCTGACGGCTTTTGACCCAGGCAAGGTGGATCGGCATGCCCTCGGTCGCCAAATGGGGCAGCACCTCCACCAATGTGCCCTCTTCCAACTGCTGATTAATCAGCCACGAGGGTAATTGCGCGATACCACAGCCTGCCATTACCGCCATCAACAACCCCTCTCCATTCCCAATCACCAACTGGGCGGGTACTGGCTGGCGCTTTATGGCGCCGGGGTGTGCGCCTGCGAAACTCCACGGCGTGATGTTGCCGTCCACCCAGCCATAGGCGATGCACTGGTGATGCTCCAGGTCTTGATCCGTGAGAGGCGTGCCGTGCTTGGCCAAATAGGCCGGGGATGCACAGAAGGTATGCCATTCACTGGCCAGGTAACGGTGCTCGACTCTTTCGGGCCAGACGTCCGCGCCGCCAATGCGTACGACCACGTCCACACCTTCCTGGAACGGGTCGATCAAACCGTCAGAGAACGTCACGTGGGGTATCAGCAGCGGATGATCCTGCATGAACCGCAGGAGGGTGGGGAGCACTTGGGCACGGCCGAACGCGCCAGGCAGGTCAATTCGAATCCGGCCACGCGGCTCGATATTTTCGACTTGCAGTGACAATTCGGCCTCTTCAAGGTCTGCAAGCACGCCGATGCAGGTGCTGTAGAACGCGGTCCCCGCATCCGTCAGCGCCAGGCGCCGGGTGGTGCGTTGAAAAAGTCGGGTGCCCAATCGGCTCTCCAGCCGCGCGATACTTTTACTGATGGCGGAGCCTGTCAAATTCATTTTCTCGGCAGCGGCCTTGAAGCTGCCGGTTTCCGCGACGCAGACGAACACATCAATGCCTTTCAAGCGTTCTGAGGAAAACATACACACCCTGTATCCATGAATTCAGTTCCACCTATCTGGTAAAAAAGATCATAAATCAGAACGTGGCGCGGCGGTAAGCTTAGTCCATGAACACCTGTCAGTGATTCGCTATAAACACTGTCATAAAAACGACCTATTTGATCGGCGAGGCAAGGATGCTGGTAACGGTAAAAAAATATTGGGTGGCGGTCAGTGTCCTGTTCTCGGCCCCTTTTATAGCGATCTCTTTTCGAGCAATAAACATGCTTGCTCTGGTTGCCCGTTCAAGGGGCGGCTTTGTTTTGCTCCCCCGGCGTTCTTTTGTATCAGGGCAGGGGTCAGAACGCTTCCCGCTGCTGCGGCGGAGCTGATCAATTACGTATCGTTCGGCATCGACAGCACACTTAACCTAATGAATTGGTATGCCCTTCTTATGCCAAACAAAGGCAGTTGTCAGGCAGGCCCCGCTTTGTCTAAAACACAGCGGCCTGGGTGCTGTTGGTAGTGAAGTTGTAGTGCGTTAACTGTGTTTTTTATAAGAATTCATGTGTGAGCAAACCCTCGTTAGCAAGGAGAAAGAAGTGCCGTCCAAGGAAATTTATACACTGGCGTGTGCAGGGCTCAAGAAGTTGGCGCTGAACCAGGAATGTCGCGACGCATTCGATAAAAACTCTTTATTTTTCAAATTGTTCGAGCAGGCTGCCCATCGTTATATTATTGCCTCTGACGCGCAGGAACTGAACCGTAAGCTGCACACATTGGCGGCTAAAGGCTACCAACTGGGTGTGGAGTATGTGGGTGAAGAGAATCATGACCCACAGGTGGTGCAGCGCTTCGTCGGCGAGTACCTGAGTGCCGTTCAACGGTTTGCCGACGCGGGTTTAAAACCACAGTTGGGCTTTGATTTAAGTGCTGTGGGGATGCTCATTTCTCAGGAAACAGCTTATCGTAATGCTTCGGCTATTTTGGCGGCGGCGGCTCAACACGATATTCCTGTAATGATCAGTATGGAGCACTCTTCGGCTGTCGATAAAATTCTGGAAGTGTATGCCGAACTTGCACCGGCTCATCTCAATGTGGGTATTACCGTACAGGCGCACTTGCACCGAACCGTCAATGACTTACCGCGCATCATCAGTTATGGGCGTAAAGTCAGATTGGTCAAAGGGGTTTATAACGAATCGCTCGATGTTGCTTTGCCCCGTGGTGAAGAACTGGATGATCGTTACTTGATGTTGCTTGATAATTTACTGGCCGCCAGTGTTCCAGTGAGTTGTGCAACGCAGGACCCCAACTTGATCAAGCGCCTGTTCGCGGGCGGTTATAACTCGAAGATCGAGGAGCTGGAAATGCTCCACGGCGTCCAGCCTGAGGTATTACGCAGCGCCAGGGAGGCAGGCCTGAACTGTCGGATTGCTGCGGTCTATGGCGACAGTTGGTACCTGCATTTCCTGCATCGTCTGGCCGAGTCGCCGGACAACGTTCTCGAGGCGCTTGCCGACTTCTACGACCCTTCCCGTATCACGTTTGGCGCAGGTTACTAACGGAGCAGTTATGTTTATCGATCTCAGAAGCGATACGGTCACCAAGCCAACGGAAGGCATGCGCAAGGCCATTTACAATGCGGAAGTCGGGGATGAATGTTTTGGCGAAGACCCGAGCGTGCGTGCGCTTGAAGAGTTTTGTGCCAATTACTTCCAGAAGGAAGCGGCACTCTTCACCACGGGCGGCACCTTGAGCAACCAGTTGGCTATCAAGTCCCTCACTCAGCCGGGCGATGAGATTTTTCTGGATGCGTCCTACCACATCAACTATTACGAGGCCGCGGCAACGTCAGCGTTTTCGGGGGTCAACTTTTCGCTGTCATCCCATGAAAACGGGTTGTTTGACGTCAGTGACCTTGAAAAGCTTTACGCGTCCCGTTGCCGATGGAATCAGAACTACGCCTTGCCTCGCGTGGTAGTGATTGAAAATACCCTGGGATGCAAAGGCGGCGCGATCTTCCCCTTGGCGCAGATGAACGAAGTCTTCAGTTATGCCAAGTCGATCGAAGCCTATCGTTACCTGGATGGTGCACGCATCCTCCACGCCTCTATCGCGTCCGGCATTGATGTGACCTCGTACACGGAAAACGCCGACCTCATGTCCATGTGTTTGTCCAAAGCACTGGGCGCACCTGTTGGCTCGATCATGGTGGGCACCAAGGCGTTGATACAGCGTGCCAAGAAATACCGTAAGTGGTTTGGCGGCGATCTTCATCAGGCCGGCATGATGGCTGCTGCCGGGCTTTATGCCATGCACAACAATATTGAGCGCTTGGCCGAGGACCATGAACATGCGGCCCTGCTGCATCGTTTACTCAGCGATATCGATGAGACGCCTGCGCATTACAAGGGCACGAACATGGTGACCCTGGACGTTTCTTCGCTGGGGGTGACGCCGATGCAATTCAGTACTTTCCTGAGCCAGCAAGGTGTTGCCGGCTTGCCCTATAACGCGCGGGAAATGCGCTTTATGCCGCACATTAATACCAGTCGTGCTGATGTTCTGAAGGCCGCCGGCATTATTAAAGCCGCTGTACGGGAACTGACGTCTGCGCGGGAGCTCGCCAAGTGATCTATAAGAAAAATATTGTTCTGATCGTCGATGCGTATTCGATTGGCAGTTTGATCGCACCCGCGTTCATGTCACGCGGGTACGAATGTGTGCATGTGCGCTCGACCGCCGAAGTGAATGGGTTTTACGAAGCTTGGTTCCGCACCGGGGACTTCATCCACGACATACTTTACCGTTCCGATGCCGAACTGCAGCAGGCACTGTCCGAGTACAACGTGCAGTTCGTACTGGCCGGTTGTGAGTTCGGCGTTGAGTTGGCCGCTCACCTGGCTGCGCAATTCAATGTTGCGCGCCATAACAACCCGGCCCACGCTGTGCGCTGGCGTGATAAGTATCAAATGCACGAGGCCTTGTCGCGGGCGGGTGTGCGTTCGATCAAACACTTCAAATCAGACGCGTTGCCGAGCATTCTGGAGTGGGTCAAGGAGCACGACATGTTACCGGTGGTGTTGAAGCCGGTTAAAAGCGCGGGCTCCGACAACATTCATATTTGTACGCAAGTCAGCGACATTGAACACGCCTTTGAGGTCATTAAATCCAGCCGCAATATCTTCCTGGAAAGTAATGAGACGATTCTGGTGCAGCAATATCTGGATAACTCGGATTTCAAATCCGAGTTAATGCTGAGCAAATCCAAGGACGTCGATATCGAATACTGCGTGAATACCGTGAGTGTCGATGGGCTGCACTATGTCAGTGAAATTATCCGCGTTTACCGCACCCGTATCGGTGCCTCGCCGGTGCATGACTACAACCAGCTGATGTGCCCGGTGGACAATGCCGACGTCTACAGCCGACTGTCGGGGTACATCTTTTCCGTGCTCGACGCCTTGGGTATCCGGCAGGGTGTGGGGCATAGCGAATTGATGATTGTCGATGATCAGCCCGTGTTGCTTGAGACGGCTGCGCGCATGCCGGGCGGCATCGATCTGTCGGCCTATACGCGTGCCTTGGGGCATAACCAGTTGAGCTTGTGGATTGACTCGCTGGTTAACCCTCAAGCGTTTCTTGATTACCGCCAGCAGCCGCGAAAAAAACTCTACTTTCATTCCAGCTGTGTGTTCCTGATCGCTCGCCAGGAAGGGCCGATCAAACGTCAACCGGACATCACGTCGTGGAAGGCGATCCCGGGCGTGCACAGCATAAAAATCCAGGACGAAGGCGTGCTTAAGCAAACGATTTCCCTGGAAAACTGCCCAGGTCACGTATTCATCCTCGATAGCAACCGCGCGAACATTCAGAACAGTATCGAATTGCTGCGTGAGCATGAGCCAAATGTCTACAGGGAAATGCTGGCATGAAAGAAGTCTCGGAGGGGCTGGTAATCCAGAGTCAAGCCAAAGTCTATGACCGGCCAGTGATCCTGCTGCTGTCGGCGACCTTCATCTTGACCATTGCCCGGGCGCTCGCGCTGCCCTATCTGGTTATTTACTTCTCTGAGGCGTTCGGTCTGGGAGTGGCGGATATCGGCCTTGCGGTAGGCGGGGCGTTGATCGTCAGTTCAGTCCTAGGGGTGTATGGCGGGTTTCTGGTGGACCGTTTCTCCAACTACCGGATCATGCTCGCTGCCGCCACAGTGTTTGCCCTCGCGTTTGCCGTGGCGTTCCAGGTCACCAGCCTGGTGCCGTTCATCGTCGCGATTGTGGTGGTGAACCTTGCCTATGCGGTGGTGGATATCGCGGTGAAATCCGGCATAGGTTTCCTGGTGACACCGGACAAGCGCGGCGGGGTGTTCTCGCTGAAGTACACCTTGACCAATGTCGGCTATGCCGTAGGCCCTTTTCTCGGTGTGCTGTTTGCCAACGTCAGTCCCGGCTTGCCGTTTGCGGTGGCCGCGCTGATCGGCGCGGTTTTTGTCGTGCTGTATGCGCTGGTGGGGGCGCGAATTCCTCGGCCGTCGGGCGTGGAAAATGGCGCGCAGGGGCCACGTTTTGCCAGTGTGTTGATGCATTTGGTGAGGAACTACCGACTGGTGTGTTTCACCATTGGCGGTATTCTCAGTGCGATCGTCTTCGGGCAATTCACTGCTTACTTGTCCCAATACCTGATCGTGACGAGCGACCCGCAAAACGCCTATCAGATAATCAACTACCTGGTGACGACCAACGCGTGTGTGGTTATCAGCCTTCAGTACCTGATTGGCTCTCGGATCAATCAGCACAATATGTTTCGCATGTTGATGCTGGGAATGCTGTTCTTCGTGGTCGGGCTGATGGGCTTTGCTTATGCACACGTCCCTGTTGTCTGGGTGATCGCGATGATTGTTTTTACCGTGGGCGAAATCATCATCATACCGGCGGAATACTTGTTTATTGATTACATTGCGCCCGAGGATATGCGCGGCGTTTATTACGGCGCGCAGAACTTGTCGAACCTCGGCGCCGCGCTCGGGCCGGTGTTATGTGGCATGGCGTTGTCGTTGTATGCGCCTCAGGCAATGTTCTATGTATTGTCCACGTGCATCGTGTTGGCCAGCGTTTTCTATTTTATGGGTTCACGGCACGGGGCTGAGCGATGATCCATTTCAATACGGCAGGTGCGGGGCGCGTTTCCTCTGAAACACTGCGTTTGATGCAGACTTACTTGCAAGAGGAATATGCAAACGGCGCCTATGAAACCGAACTGTCTCACGCGGCAACGCTGGACGGCGAAGTGTATGAAAGCATTGCTCGATTGCTCGGCGCCAAACCCCGCAACATTGCACTGTTCGAGGGGGCTACCAAGGCCTGGGTCACGGCGCTGAACGCGCTGAACTGGTCCTGCGGTGCGCGTGTCGTGGTCACGCCTTACGAGTACGCCGGCAACCTGATTGCGCTGTCCGAGTTACAGCGCCGCCACGGTGTCGTGATTGACGTCATGCCACTCTTGCCAAATGGCGACCTGGATCTGCAATGGCTCGCGCAGCACATGAGCGCGCAAGTCATGCTGGTCTCGGTGGTGCATGTGCCTTCTTGCTGCGGCATCGTGAATGATGTCGAGGCGGTGGGTCGTATCCTGCGCGATTTCCCCTGCTTCTACTTTGTCGATGCCTGTCAATCTGTGGGTATGCTGCCTCTGGACATGCTGGCAATTGGCGCTGATGTGCTGACGGCTGCGGGCAGAAAGTTTCTTTGCGGGCCTCGAGGCACGGGGTTTGCCTACCTGTCCGATGGTTTCCTGGCGGTTGCACAACCGCGCTTCACTGACCTGAGCAGAGCCTGTGTGGATGCCCGGGGGGGCGTAACACTGGGGGCCGATGATGCTCGGCGTTATGAATACGCCGAACGCAACAATGCGGCGGTTGTTGGGTTGAATCAGGCGATCAAAGAGCGCCTGTCGGTGGCCTACAGTATTGAGCATGGGCTGTACCGACACCTTTATCAGCAATTGGCACAGACCGCGCACATCAATGTGATCGCGCCGGGTACGCAACAGGCAGGAATTATTGCGTTTACCCATGATCGCTGTTCGGCAACCGAACTGGTCGCTTATATGCGTGCGCAAGGTGTGAACAGCTGGCCAGGTTATGCCTCGCACACGCCGTACTATATGTTGGGGCAAGGGCATGATCGTTTCGTACGCTTGTCAATTAACAACAAGAACACGCCAGAGGATGTCAGTGTGTTTATGAAGTTGTTGGCAGAGTTGTAACAAGCGCACGGTATAAAGTTGAGGGAGGTGCCGCGGGTTATGTCGCCGGTCATGTGAGATGGCCAGGGGCAATAAAAGTACGCTTCTTATATCATTCAGTCGATCAGCCGAAACGTTAATAAAGTCCGAAAGTGACTACGGGTATTGATGGGTGACCATCCATCTCAAGTCGTGTGACGGGCTGCCATAATATCGCGTATCAGCGTTAGTTGCGCTGTGCGCCTCAAGTTGAGGAAAAGGAATTCTGATGGGTAACGTAAATAAATTTAACCCTGGCGTTGAAGTGAAACAGCGACTGCGTGCACTGTACCAAAAGGACAACTGGCATTGGCTGTTGGCCGTATTGGCCGACGTGGCCGTTATCGTGTTGGCGGTCTATTTTGCCGATCGCTATAACATCTTGTACCCGCTGGCGATCTTGTTTATTGGGTCTCGGCAACGCGCCTTGGCTTCGCTGTTGCACGAGGCAGCGCACATGACGCTGACCCAAAGCAAGCAGCTCAACAAAATCATTGGCGAGTATCTGCTGGGCTATCCGATCTTTCAAAATTATGAGGCTTACCGCCGCTCGCATGTCCAGCTTCACCACCACAATCTCGGTGACCCCGATAAAGATCCGGACCATCGCTATTACATTGAGTCGGGCTTGTATAACGCGACCGACCGCTTCGATTTCCTGATCGGGCATTTGCTCAAGAGCCTGACACTGGCCAATACCTATCGCTACTTCCTCTACCTCGTGAAAAACCGTGCCGGGGATGTTGTGGCCAATCCGTCACAGGGCGTGAAACTGTTGGCAACTCACGCCGTGTTGCTGTTGGTGTTCAGCTACTTCATGAGTCCATGGGCCTATGTATTGTTTTGGCTGGTGCCGTATTTCACGGTGTTCCAGGTGATTGGCTGGTTATCCGAAGTCTCCGAGCACTTCGGCAGGTTCGGTGTCTACAAAGAAGAAGTGGAGCTCACCCGTAACCGTTTTCCTGCGTTGCTGGAGCGCTTGATCATCGGAATGCATGGCGATAACTACCACCTCACCCATCACCTGTTTGCCGGTATTCCGTTCTGGAACTTGAAGAAAGCACATGACGTGTTGATGGACGATGAGCGTTACGCGGCTGCCAACCGAGGTTGCGGTGGGATATTCACAGCCAAGGGCGATGCCAAATCCTGCATTGGTCAGATATTCGAGGCTTATCGCAGCGGAACAATCAGCGCGGTCTTCGTCACCGAGTAATACGTTGACAGCTAAAGCCCTAGTGGGGGCTGTCATAACCGCTTCATCCGGCCATGGTTAAGTTTCCCCTTTGACTATTCAGAGGGCACCTGCATGAGCCACTTCGACTTAGGCCGTCGCCGCGTGATGCAAGCCGTCGGCGCCGGTCTGTTGCTGCCGGGCCTGGCCCCGGCGGTGATCGCCTCGGTGAAAGACCGGCCGCAACTCACCGATGGTGTGCAGTCCGGCGACCTGCTGGGCGACCGCGCGATGATCTGGAGCCGCAGCGACCGCCCCGCGAAGATGGTGGTGGAGTGGGACACCCGCAGTGTGTTCAGCAACCCGCGTAAATTCATCTCGCCGCTGGCCGACAGCCGCACCGACTTCACCGCCCGCGTCGAACTCACCGGGCTGCCGGTCGATCAGGCGATTTTCTATCGCGTGCACTTTGAAGACGCCCAGACCGGCGTCGCCAGCGAGCCGTGGTTCGGCCACTTGCGCAGCGTGCCGCAACAGCGCCGCGACATTCGTTTTGTGTGGAGCGGCGATACCGTCGGCCAGGGCTTCGGCATCAACCCGGACATCGGCGGCATGCGCATCTACGAAGCCATGCGCCTGCGTCTGCCGGACTTCTTTATTCACAGCGGCGACACCATCTACGCCGACGGCCCGGTGCCCGCGCAGCTGACTGTTGAAGACGGCCGCATCTGGCGCAATATCACCACCGAAGCCAAGAGCAAAGTCGCGCAAACCCTCGATGAATATCGCGGCAACTACCGCTACAACCTGCTCGACGAAAACGTGCGCCGCTTCAATGCCGAGGTGCCGCAGATCTGGCAGTGGGACGATCACGAAGTGGTCAACAACTGGTCGCCGAGCAAGCAATTGGATGAGCGTTACCAGACCAAGGACATCAACACCCTGGTCGGCCGCGCACGCCAGGCCTGGCTGGAGTATTCACCGATGCGCCGGCAGAGCGCCGACGGTGGCGGGCGGATCTATCGCAAGCTCAGCTACGGCCCTTTGCTGGATGTGTTCGTGCTGGACATGCGCAGCTATCGCGGCCCCAACGATGACAACCTGGGCGGCGCAAAACCCTTCATCGGTCGCGAGCAACTGGACTGGCTCAAGCGCGAACTCAAGGCGTCCCAGGCGCAGTGGAAAGTCATCGCGGCCGACATGCCCATCGGCCTGGGTGTGCCTGATGGTGAGGTCAGCCCCGGTGTGCCGCGCTGGGAGGCGATTGCCAACGGCGACCCTGGCCCGGCCCAAGGCCGCGAGCTGGAGATTGCCGAACTGCTGGGCTTTCTGCGCGCTCAGCAGGTGCGTAACCATGTATGGCTGACGGCGGATGTGCACTACTGCGCGGCGCATCACTATCACCCTGATCGCGCGGCGTTCCAGGATTTCGAGCCGTTCTGGGAGTTTGTAGCGGGGCCGTTGAATGCCGGGAGTTTCGGACCGAACCCCTTGGATAAAACCTTTGGCCCGCAGGTGGTGTTCGAGAAGGCGCCGCCCGCGCAGAACACCTCGCCGTTTGCCGGTTTTCAATTTTTTGGTGAGGTGCAGATTGATGGGCAGACGGCGGAGTTGACCGTCATTTTGCGGGATTTGGATGGGGTGTCAGTGTTCGAGCAAAAACTGCAGCCGGTCTGATTTGAAATGCAATCAAATGTGGGCGCGGGCTTGCTCGCGAAAACGGAGTGTCGGTCACCGAATCTGTCGACTGAACCACCGTATTCGCGAGCAAGCCCGCTCCCACATTTTGACCTGTGTCTTTTCAGCGATCAGTACACATCCCGGCGATAGCGGCCTTGTTCAATCAAGCGCTCAACCGCCTCGCGGCCCAGCACGTCGTGCAGCACCTGATCCACACCTGTCGCCATGCCCTGCAAGCTGCCGCAGACATAAATCGCCGCGCCATCGGCCAGCCATCGACGCAATACGTCCGCCGACTCGCGCAGGCGGTCCTGCACGTAGATTTTTTCCTTCTGGTCGCGGGAAAACGCCAGGTCCAGCAGGGCCAGGTCGCCGCTGGCCAGCCAGCCTTGCAGCTCGTCCTGGCACAGGTAGTCGTGGGCGATATTGCGTTCGCCAAACAGCAGCCAGTTGCGCTGCTGACCATCGGCAATGCGCGCCTTGAGCAAGCTGCGCAGGCCAGCGAGGCCGGTGCCGTTGCCCAGCAGGATCAGTGGCGCCGGTGCCTGTGGCAAGTGAAAACCACTGTTGCGGCGCAGGCGCAGGCTGATGCCGGAGCCGAGGGTCGCGTGTTCCGTCAGCCAGCCGGAGCCCAGGCCCAGGCTGCCGTCGGGGTGCCGCTCCTGACGCACGATCAGTTCCAGCACGCCGTCGCTGGCAATCGAGGCGATGGAGTATTCGCGCAGGCCCAACGGCACCAACGCGTCCACCAGTGCCTGGGCATGCAGGCCGACCAGGTGCGTGCGGTTGTCCGGCAGTTGGCGGGTCGCGAGTGCCTGGTCGAGGGGGTGCGCCAGGCCGTCGAGCAGCACGCTATCGTTGCCGTTCAGGCCCAGGCCGGCGAGGAAGTGTTCAATCGCCTGGGAGCCATTGCGCGGCAGGATTTCCACCAGGTCACCGGCCAGCCAGTTTTGCGGCGACGGCGGCGTGAGGCCCAGCAGGTAGATGTTCGAGCCGACGCTGCCGCGGTTGAGCAGGGTGCGATAGGTCAGGGCCCAGTTGTCGTACTGGGCGGTTGGCCAGACCGTTGCCGGCGCGTGACCGGTGAGTTGGCCCAGTTGCTGCTGCCAGGTCAGCAAGGCCTCGGTGTCGCCGCTGTCAACTTCCACCGGGGCAAACAACGGGTTGCCGCCCTGGTGGGTCAGCCAAAAGTGCAGGCGCCGGGCAAAGCCGCAGAAGTGTTCGTACTGGCGGTCACCCAGGGCCAGCACTGAGTAATTCAGGCCTTTGAGCGACAGGTCCTGGCCGAGCACGCCGCGCTCAAAACCGCGAGCGCTGTCGGGGGCTTCACCGTCACCGAAGGTGCTGACCACGAACAGCGCATTTTCTGACCGGGTCAGGTCATCCTGGCTGACGTTGCCCAGGGGCTGCACATTTACCGGCATCCCGGCGGCCTGCAATTGCCCGGCAGTTTGCCAGGCCAGTTGCTCGGCAAAGCCACTTTGGCTGGCAAAGCCGATCAGCCAGGCCGGGGCGTCGCTGTGGTTGGCGCCGAGGCCTTTGCGGGCATCGCGAACCTGGCGCTTTTTGCGGCGACGGTCGAGGTACAGCAGCCAGCCGGTGATAAAGAACAACGGCATGCACAACGCGCTGACGGTCATGATGATGCGACCGACCAAGCCGAAGTAGCTGCCGGTGTGCAGCGCGTAAATGCTGGTCAGCCATTGCGCCTTGAGGGTTTTGCTCGCGTACTGAGCGTGGGAGGTGACCTCGCCGGTGGCCGGGTCGAGGTTAATCTGGTTCAGTGCCCGGTCATGGGGCGATGATTTGAGCAGGTAATACACGATGGCCGGTTGTCCGGCGACGGCTGGCATGCGGATGTTATAGGCACTCAAGCCGGGGCCGGCGTTGGCGTAGATGCTGCTCCAGATTGCCGCGTAGTTGGCCACTGGCGCCGGGCCCTCGGGCGGTGGGCCGTGCTTGCGCATGCGCTCGTTGTGCGGGGCGTCGGACAGCAGTTTGTTCAGGCCCTGGTTGTACCAATCGTAGGACCAATACAGGCCGGTCAGTGCGGCCAACAGATAGAGCAGCAGGCACCAGGTGCCGAACACCGAGTGCAAATCCCAGTTGAAGCTGCGGCCTTTTTTGCGCCAGTCCACGGTCAGCCAGGCACGCCAGTTCGTGACTTGGCGCGGCCAGCGCAGGTACAGGCCCGAGAGGCAGAAGAACAGCAAGATCAGCGTGCAGGCGCCGGTGATTTGCCGGCCGGTGTCGCCCATGGCCAGAAAACGGTGCAACTGCAGGATAAAGCCGAATACGTCCTGGCCGACGGCGTCGCCCATGTAGTCGCCCGTGTAGGGGTCGAAGTAGCGCATTTGGCCACGACGCTCGCCCGGCGGCGGGGTAAAGGACACGCGGCCGGCGTTGCCGCTTTCGCTTTCGACCCACAGCATCGACACGGTCTTGCCTTCGGTGGCTTCGAGTTTGCGCACCAGTTCGGCCGGTGGCAGCACGCCGGCTTCGCGTTTTTCGACGTGCAATACCGAGGGGTTGAGCGCCCGCAGCATTTCATCCTGAAACGAGACCGCAGCCCCGGTGATCCCCATCAACGCCAGCACCAGGCCGGCCGTAATGCCGAAGAACCAGTGCAACTGGAACAGGGTTTTCTTCAACACGTCTGACGGCCTCGCTCATCTGGGTAGTAGGTCACGGCGCGCATTATGCCGTGAGTTGTCGAGAAACATTCTGTTTTACACGCAAAAGCCCCACGCATCCGATGCGTGGGGCTTTTGGCTCAAGGCCGAGCGTGCTTAGAAGTGGAAGCTGGTGGTCAACAGCGCCGTACGCCCGGCCGCCTGGTTGGCAAAGTGTGCCGCGTAGGCTTTGTCGTAGTAGGTCTTGTCGGTCAGGTTCTGCACGTTCAACTGCAGGTCGACATTCTTGGTCAGCTTGTAGCTGGCCATGGCGTCGTAGCGGGTATACGCCGGTACGTACACCGTGTTGGCGGCGTCGCCGTAAACCTGGTCGACATAGAACGCGCCGCCGCCGATGGTCAGCTTGGGTGTGATGTCATACGTCGTCCACAGGCTGAAGGTGTTCTTCGGCGTGTTGGGCATTGCGTTGCCTTTGTTGGAGCCCGCGCTGATGACACCATTACGGCCGTTGAGACCGGCCTCCACCAGCTCGCTTTTCAGGTAGCTGTAGCCGGCGAACACTTGCCATTGATCGGTGAGTTTGCCGCTGGCGGACAGTTCGAGGCCGTCGACGCGAGACTCGCCGCCGTTCTGGTAGGTCATCGCGTCCACCAGGATTCGGGTGTTTTTCTTCTCGGTGCGAAAGACCGCAGCGGTCAGGGACAGGCGGCTGTGGAACAGGTCCCACTTGGTGCCCAGCTCATAGTTAACGGTTTCTTCCGGTTTCAGGTCGCTGGTGGCGGCACCGGCAGACAGTGGGTTGCCATCGGCACCTTCGCCGACCAGGCCGCCGGGCGGTGAGGCCGAGGTGGCGTAGGAGGTGTAGATGCTGCCGTTGTCCAGCGGCTTCCAGACCAGGCCGGCCTGCCAGTTGAAGAACTGGCTGTCGTCCTTGATTTTAGTGCGCCCGGCAGCGGCATTGGTGTTGGCCACGGTGTCGAAGGTGTCGTAGCGCACGCCGACGTTCAGCAGCCATTTGGGGTCCAGTTCGATGGTGTCGAACACATAGGCCGCGCGGCTGGTGGCCTTGGTGTTGGTGCCCAGGTAATTGCGTTTGGCGCTGCCTGTCCAGGCGTCGTCCGGTGTCGGGTTGCTCAAGGATGTGCACTGGCCGCCCAGGCTGCCTTTGGCCACGGTGCAGGTGGGGTTGGTATTCGGGCTGACGGTGTAGCCGCTGATGCGGGTTTCTTCCCCAGTGAATTCCAGGCCGGTCGAGTAAGCGTGCTTCATGCCCGCCAGTTGGAAATTGCCAAACAGATCGGTCTGGTTGGTGGTGGTGTCAGTGGTCGACACGCGACTGTTGGCGCGACGCCACACAGTGCCGAACTGGTTGACGTTGTGCTGGCTGTCGTCCGGCTGGGTGAGGATGTAGTCCTGACCGGTACTGCCATGGCGCAGGGTGTTTTTCAGCGTCATGGTGTCGTTCAGGTCGTGCTCGATCGAGAACGTGCTGATGTCGGCGCGGGTCTTGCGGAAGTCGCGGTCCTTCAAACCATAGAAGTTACTGCTGTCGCCGCCGTCGGTCGGTTTGTCATGCACATGAACGGCTTTGGCGCCGCTGTTGCTGTAGCCGTATGGAATCCCGGCGTCCGGCAGGTCGTTGCTTTCCATGTGGTAGTAGCTGACGTTGACGCGGGTCGGGGTGCCCAGGCCGAAGGTCAGCGACGGTGCGACGCCCCAACGGTCGTAGTCGATCACATCACGCCCGGCCACGTTTTGCTCATGGCTCATCAGGTTCAGGCGGAACGCGGCGGTGTCGAGGAACTGACGGTTTACATCAAGCACGTAGCGGCGGGTCTGGTCGGAGCCGTAGGTGAAACCGCCGTTGGTAAAGTCGCGGGCTTGTGGTGTTTTGCTGACCAGGTTGATGCTGCCGCCGGCCGAGCCGCGCCCGCCGAACGAGGAGTTCGGGCCCTTGCTGACTTCGATCGACTCGATGTCGAAGATCTCGCGGCTCTGGCCGCCGGTGTCGCGCACGCCATCAAGGTAGGTGTCGCCCTGGGCGTCAAACCCCCGAATGAACGGGCGATCGCCCTGAGGGTTGCCGCCTTCACCGGCGCCGAAGGTAATTCCCGGTACGGTGCGCAAGGCATCCTGCAACGAGGTCGCGGCGGTGTCCTTGAGGACTTGTTGCGGCACGACGGTGACCGAGCGCGGTGTGTCGACCAGTGGTGCGGTGTACTTCTGCGAAGACGCTTTTTCTACCTGGTAGGACGTGTTGTCCTGTTCCTGGCCGGTAATGCTGGTGGCACCCAGGGAGATGCTGTTGCGCTGGCCTTTTTGTTCAGTGCTTTCGGCCGCTTGCGCCATGTGGGCAGCAGAGCTGGCGCTGAGTGCAACGCCGATGGCCGAAGCCAGTACGCGTGGTGAACCGGCAGATATTTTTAGCGTAGTGCGCGACATGAGTTGTCCTTCCCCAAGGAGTTGAGGCCGCGGAATATAGGGTCAACAAGACTTGATATCAATTGCGATACATTGCTATTCGCACTGAATTTACATTCTTTACACTTTCCGCCTACGGTTTTTACCCGCTCGTTCGTCCCTGGGTTTTACAGGGAGGATAAGAATCAATACCATTGGCGCCTCTCTGATTTCAGGTATCGCCCCATGCTGCTGCACATTCCCGGCCTGTTCTCTCGCGAGGAGGTGCTGCGCATTCGCCAAGCCCTGGAAAACACCGAGTGGGCCGACGGTAAAATCACTGCCGGGCACCAATCCGCCAAAGCCAAACACAACCTGCAATTGCCCGAAGGCCACCCGTTGGCCAAGGAAATCGGCGCGGCAATGCTTGAGCGCCTATGGAAAAACCCGCTGTTTATGTCGGCGGCGTTACCGCACAAAGTCTTCCCACCGCTGCTCAATTGCTACACGGCGGGTGGCAGTTTCGACTTTCATATCGACAACGCCGTGCGTCAGCCCAGGGGCAGCCATGAGCGGGTACGTACCGACCTGTCGTCCACGCTGTTTTTCAGCGACCCGGATGAATACGACGGCGGTGAGTTGGAGATCCAGGACACCTTCGGCCTGCAGCGGGTAAAACTGCCGGCCGGCGATATGGTGCTTTACCCAGGTTCGAGTCTGCACAAAGTCAACGCGGTGACGCGCGGCACGCGGTATGCCGCGTTTTTCTGGACCCAAAGCCTGGTGCGCGAAGACAGCCAGCGCACCTTGCTGTTCGAGATGGACGGCGCGATCCAGCAACTGACCCGCGATGTTCCCGACCACCCGGCGCTGATCCAGCTGACCGGCACTTACCACAACCTGTTGCGCCGCTGGGTTGAGGTCTGACATGGGGTTTTTATTGCGCCGTGAAGAAGTCCTCACCGTCGAGCAATTGCAACGCATGCTCGATGACTCTCCGGTGCGTGCCGCCCAGGCCATCTTGATGGCGGCGAAGGAGGGCGTGGTCGACGCCCAGGCCCTGCTTGGGCAAATCCTGCTGGAAGGGCGCGGCATTGCACGTGATCAAGCGCTGGCGTTGCGCTGGTTCCAGATTGCGGCGCAGGGCGGGCATTTGATGGCCCGCAATATGGTCGGGCGTTGCCGGGAACATGGCTGGGGTTGCGCCGTCGACGAAGTCGCGGCCGCCAGCGAATATCGCCTGGCGGCAACGGCCGGGCTGGATTGGGGCCAGTACAACTACGCCAACCTGCTGGCCACCGGTCGCGGCGTGGCTGTAGATCAAGCGCAAGCGCTGGGGTTCTATCGCCAGGCGGCCGAGCAGGGCCATGCCAAGTCGATGAACCTTTTGGGGCGTTATCTGGAAGAGGGCCGGTGTTGCCCACAGGACCTGGAGTCGGCCGTGGCCTGGTATCGACGCTCAGCCGAAGGCGGGGATTTTCGCGGGCAGTTCAGTTATGCGGCGGTGTTGGCCGACAGCGGTCAGGTCGACACTGCGTTGGCGTGGTTACGCCAGGCACTGGCCGGCGGAAATCTCAAATTCCTGCGCACAGCCAGCAAGGCGTTGGCGGCGGCCGCCAATCCGCAGGTTCGGGCAATGGCCGAGGCCTACGAACAGCGCGCAACGACCCTGTCCTGACCCATAAAAAAACCCATGACATGTCATGGGTTTTTTGTGTGCGGCGTGCTTACACGTAGTACGACTTCAGCGGCGGGAAGCCATTGAATTCAACTGCGCTGTAGCTGGTGGTGTAGGCACCGGTCGACAACCAGTACAAACGATCACCAATCGCCAGGTTCAGTGGCAGGCCGTACTTGTAGTTTTCGTACATGATGTCGGCGCTGTCGCAGGTAGGACCGGCGATGACCACTTCTTCCATCTCGCCTTTCTTCTCGGTCCAGATCGGGAACTTGATGGCTTCGTCCATGGTTTCGATCAGGCCGGAGAACTTGCCCACATCCGTGTACACCCAGCGCTCGACGGCGGTACGCGATTTACGCGCCACAAGCACCACTTCGCTGACCAGGATACCGGCGTTGGCGATCAACGAACGGCCGGGTTCGAGGATGATTTCCGGCAGGTCGTCGCCGAAATCTTCCTTGAGGAAGCGGATGATTTCTTCAGCGTAGGTTTCCAGGCTGTTGGTGCGGGTGATGTAGTTGGCCGGGAAGCCGCCGCCCATGTTGATCAGCTTGAGGTGGATACCGTCCTCTTCCTTCAGGCGCTCGAAGATCACTTTGACCTTGGCGATCGCTGCGTCCCACACGCTGATGTCGCGCTGTTGCGAGCCGACGTGGAAGGAGATGCCGTAAGGCACCAGGCCCAGGTCGCGGGCGAGGATCAGCAGGTCCATGGCCATGTCGGTCTGGCAGCCGAATTTGCGCGACAGAGGCCAGTCAGCCGTGGTCGAGCCTTCGGTGAGGATACGCACATACACTTTCGAGCCCGGCGCGGCCTTGGCGATATTGCGCAGGTCGGCTTCGGAGTCGGTGGAGAACAGGCGCACGCCTTTCTCGTAGAAGTAGCGGATGTCCTTGGATTTCTTGATGGTGTTGCCGTAGCTGATACGGTCGGGGCTGACGCCACGGTCCATCACTTTATCCAGTTCGTAGATCGACGCGATGTCGAAGCTCGAGCCTTTGTCTTTCAACAGGTCGATGATCTCGACAGCCGGGTTGGCCTTGACCGCGTAATAGACTTTGGCGAATTCGAAACCGGCGCGCAGGTCATCGTAGGCCTGGCTGATCATCGCGGTGTCGATCACCACGAACGGGGTTTCTTGCTTGTCCGCGAACGCCTTCATTTTGTCAAAAGTGGCGCGCGCGAAATAATCTTCGACGTTGATCGACATGCTGGGAACTCCTAAGGGCAAACTGTTTTGATCAATGGGTGCAACTGAACGTCCTCCGTATCCCCACTTTGGTTCGCCTACTTCCCAAGGCATGTCGCCGAAAGCAAAAAGGCCATGGGATAACCGCGTCCCTTGGCCTTGCTGTCTCGTCGTCAGTACTTGAGCCGGATGGATCGTTTCCAGCATGGACGTTCGGCGCGAACTTTAGGACGTGAGGGGCCATAGATCAACTAAAAATGTCGCGTTTTTGCACGCGTTCGTCGCGGGACCCGGTGCAGCTACTTATGTAACCGACAGGTGTGACGGATTGATGTTCCCCGTCGAGTGGTAATCGAGGCGATTTCCCTGACTCACCGAAGGGGAAATGTGGGAGGGGGCTTGCTCCCGATAGCGGTGGATCAGTGACAGATGAAGTAACTGACACACCGCGATCGGGAGCAAGCCCTCTCCCACATTTTTTACCTCGTTGTGTCAGGCCAGGGCGGTCTCGGCAGGCGACACAATACTGGTCTTGCCGCCACGCGACTTACCGGAACTCAGGTACTCGGCAATCGACTCCTGAGTCACCTCACCGAGGAACACCCGCTCGGCATCCATCACCGGCAACCACGAACGGTTGAACTCATACATACGCGACAACAGGATGCGCAAATGCTCGTCGTACGCCGCCGTGGCGTTGAACTCGCGCAGGTACTGCCCGCAGGTACCGGTCTGACGGTGCAGGTCGCGACGTCGTACATAACCCAGCGCCTTGTTCTCGGCGCAGGTGACCACCACATAACGGCGGTCAGTTTCATCCATCAGCTCCAGCGCATCCGCCACCGGAGTTTCCGGGCTCACCGACGGGGCGTTGTCGGCTGCATCTTCGGCTTTGACCAGCAGCAGGCGCTTGAGGGTGCTGTCCTGGCCGACGAAGTTGCTGACGAACTCGTCAGCCGGATGCGCCAGCAAGGTGTCCGGATGGTCGATCTGCAGCAGCTTGCCGGCGCGGAAGATCGCAATCTTGTCGCCCAGTTTGATGGCCTCGTCGATGTCGTGGCTGACCATGATCACGGTCTTGTTCAGCGCGCGTTGCATCTCGAAGAATTCGTTCTGGATCATCTCGCGGTTGATCGGGTCGACCGCACCGAACGGTTCGTCCATCAGCAGCAACGGTGCATCGGCCGCCAACGCGCGGATCACACCGATCCGCTGTTGCTGGCCACCCGACAGTTCACGCGGGTAACGGTGCAGGTACTGCTTGGGTTCCAGCTTGATCATGCTCATCAATTCGCGGGCGCGGTCGTGGCATTTCTGCTTGTCCCAGCCGAGCAGCTTGGGCACCACCACGATGTTTTCCTCGATGGTCATGTTCGGGAACAGGCCGATCTGCTGGATCACATAGCCGATGTTGCGACGCAGGGTCACTTCGTCGAGGTCGGTGGTGTCTTCGCCATTGATCAGGATCTTGCCCGAGGTGGGCTTGATCAGGCGGTTGATCATTTTCAGCGTGGTGCTCTTGCCGCAGCCCGACGGGCCGAGGAATACGCAAATCTCGCCTTCGTTGACGGTCAGGCTAACGTCGTTCACGGCGGACACGGTTTTGCCGTTGCTTTGAAAAGTCTTGGTCAGGTTTTGAAGTTCGATCATTTGAGCAGTCCTTTTGGAGTCAGCGAGCGTTGCAGCCATTGCAGAAGCAGGTCGGCGAAGATGGCCAGGAGACTGACCAGCACGGCGCCAACGATCAGCATCGACATGTCGCTGCGGCTGATGGAAGCCAGAATAAGTACACCCAGGCCACCGGCGCCGATGGTGGCGGCAATGGTCATCACACCGATGTTCATCACCACGGCGGTGCGCACACCGGCGAGGATCACCGGCACGGCGATGGGCAGCTCGACCATGCGTAGGCGCTGGCCGAAGGTCATGCCGATGCCTTTGGCGGCTTCGCGAATGCCAGGCTCCACGCCCGTGAGGGCGAGGTAGGTGTTACGCATGATCGGCAGCAGGGAGTAGAGGAACACGGCGGTAATCGCCGGCATCGGCCCCAGGCCCTGGCCGAACTTGGAGTAGAACGGCAACAGCAGGCCAAACAAGGCGATGGACGGCACGGTCAACAGCACCGTGGCGCTGGCTTGCAGCGGACCGGCCAGGGTCGGGAAGCGGGTCATCAGCACGCCGAGGGGCACGCCGACGACAATCGCCAGGATTACCGCAATGCCGACCAGGGTGATGTGCTGCCAGGTCAGGTGCAGGACTTGGGCCCAATCAAGATGGGAAAAGGCGTTCAGGAATTCCATGTCTTCTCCTCTTATGGGTTGATCGGATGTTGGCGCAGGAAATCTGCAGCCACGGCGGACGGGCTTTCATGGTCGACGTCGACCCGCGCATTCAGTTGGCGCATGGTTGCATCGTCGAACAGCGCGGCCAGCGGCTTGAGGTCTGCGGCCAATTCAGGGTGGGCGTCCAGATAAACCTGACGCACCACAGGCGCTGCGGTGTAGTCCGGGAAGTAATGCTTGTCGTCTTCCAGCAGCTTCAATTTGAAGGCGTTCAGGCGACCGTCGGTGGTGTAGACCAACCCGGCAAACACCTGGCCATTACGCAGCGCGGTGTAGACCAGGCCAGCGTCCATCTGCCGGGTGTTTTTGCGGGTCAGGTTCATGTCATACAGCTTGACCATGCCGGCCATGCCGTCGGAACGGTTGGCGAACTCGGTATCCAGGGCCACCAGGCGCGTGCCTTTGGTTTTCTCTGCGAGTGCTTGGGTCAGGTCGCTGATGGTGTTGATCTGCGGGAATTCCTGGGCGACGTTTTCCGGCAGTGCCAGCGCGTAGGTGTTGCTGAATTTCGACGGCGAGAGCCAGACCAGGCCTTTTTTCGCATCGAGTTCTTTCACTCGGGCGTAGGACTGTTCGCTGTCGAGCTTTTCGTCCACGTGGTTGTAGGCCACCAGCGACACGCCGGTGTATTCCCAGATCAGGTCCAGTTGCCCGCTTTCCTGGGCACTGCGTGCCAGGTTACTGCCCAGGCCGCCGGTCACGCGGGTGTCGTAGCCCTTGGTGCGCAGGTATTGGGAGGTGATCTCGGCGAGCAGGGTCTGTTCGGTGAACACCCGGGCGCCGATACGGATCACTGGTTTTTCGGCGGCTTGCGCAAAACCTGCCAGCAGCAGGACGCAGCTCAGTATCAATGTCAGTTTTTTCATGTGAATTCCTTTGCCAAGCCTTAAGACGGACGCAACCCGCGTTCCAGCCAGAGGCGGCTGGCCATGGTCACCAGACCGTCGAGCAGCAATGCCAGCAGCGCGGTGCACGCGGCGCCGAGCAGCAATTGCGGCTGATTGTTCAGGGCGATGCCGGGGAAAATCAGGCTGCCCAGGCTGTTGGCGCCAATCAGGAAGGCCAGCGGTGCGGTACCGACGTTGATCGCCAGGGCCACACGCACGCCGCCGATGATGATCGGCACGGCGTTAGGCAGTTCCACGCGAAACAGCACCTGGCGCGGCGTCATGCCGATGCCGGTGGCGGCTTCTTTGAGTGAGCCTTGAACGTTTTTAAGGCCTTCGTAGGTGTTGCGCACGATGGGCAACAGAGAGGCGAGGAACAGCGCGAAGATGGCCGGGCCACTGCCGATGCCAAGGACGCCGAGGGCGATGGCCAGTACGGCCAGGGGAGGGACGGTGTTGCCGATGTTGAAGATCTGCATGAAGCGTTCTGCGCGCCCGACCATGTTCGGTCGGCTGAGCAGGATGCCGGCGGGGATGCCCACAACGAGGGCGGCCAGCATGGAGACTAGAACGAGGATCAGGTGTGCTTGCAGGTAAAACAACAAATCGTCGCGGTACAGTTCGATCGTGTTGATGCCGATCCAGTGGACCAGCAGGGCCAGGAGTGCGACGACAACCACACCTCCTATCAGCCCTTTGCCATAGCGAATAGCCACAGGCGGACTCCTTTTTTTCTTTTGTCGGCGAACACATTCTCCGGCGGCAATGCCATTCCTGGCTGCCTTCGAATGTGTTCGCGAAAAGCAGCTCGCCGATACCGGCAACGCGGTATGCGATCGAGCCATGAGCGCAGCCTCGTCAGGCTAACTTGCTGATTTTTCAGCCCCTGTTACGAGTGCGGTAGCAGGGGAGTGGACGTCTCTACCTTTTAAAAGGTTCCACACTTGGCAGCATTTAGCCACCCCCAATGGGCTGAACGGTGGTCCGGCGCCTGGGGTTTGCGCTATACTCGCCGCCCTTTTTTGACTCACCTGCCAGGCGATTTCCCATGACCCACCAGGCCGCCGAAGTCGCGAAACGCCGCACTTTCGCCATTATTTCCCACCCCGATGCCGGTAAAACCACCATCACCGAGAAGCTGTTGCTGATGGGCAAGGCAATCGCTGTGGCCGGCACGGTGAAATCCCGCAAATCCGACCGCCATGCGACATCCGACTGGATGGAGATGGAAAAACAACGGGGTATTTCCATTACCACGTCGGTCATGCAGTTCCCGTATCGCGACCACATGGTCAACCTGCTCGACACCCCGGGCCACGAAGACTTCTCCGAAGACACCTACCGCACCCTGACCGCGGTGGACTCGGCCTTGATGGTCCTCGATGGCGGTAAGGGCGTTGAGCCACGGACCATCGCGCTGATGGACGTCTGCCGTCTGCGTGACACGCCAATTGTCAGCTTCATCAACAAACTCGACCGCGATATCCGCGACCCGATCGAGTTGCTGGATGAAATCGAAGCCGTCCTGAAAATCAAGGCCGCGCCGATCACCTGGCCGATTGGTTGCTACCGCGACTTCAAGGGCGTTTATCACCTGGCCGACGACTACATCATTGTCTACACCGCCGGCCACGGTCACGAACGCACCGAAACCAAGATCATCGAGAAACTCGACTCGGACGAAGCCCGCGCCCACCTGGGTGACGAGTACGACCGTTTTGTCGACCAGCTGGAACTGGTACAGGGCGCCTGCCACGAATTCAATCAGCAGGAATTCCTCGACGGCCAGCTGACGCCGGTGTTCTTCGGTACGGCTCTGGGCAACTTCGGTGTCGATCACGTGCTTGATGCCGTGGTGGACTGGGCACCGAAACCCCTGGCCCGCGTTGCCAACGAGCGCACCGTGGAACCGGTCGAAGAGAAATTCACCGGCTTCGTGTTCAAGATCCAGGCGAACATGGACCCCAAACACCGCGACCGTATCGCCTTCATGCGCATCTGCTCCGGCAAATACGAAAAAGGCATGAAGATGCGCCACGTGCGCACCGGCAAGGACGTGCGCATCGGCGACGCCCTGACGTTCTTCTCCTCCGAGCGTGAGCAGCTGGAAGAAGCGTTCGCCGGCGACATCATCGGTTTGCACAACCACGGCACCATCCAGATCGGCGACACCTTCACCGAAGGCGAAGCCCTGGGCTTCACCGGCATCCCGCACTTCGCCCCGGAACTGTTCCGCCGCGTACGCCTGCGTGATCCGCTCAAGTCCAAGCAACTGCGCCAAGGCTTGCAGCAATTGGCCGAAGAGGGCGCCACCCAGGTGTTCTTCCCCGAGCGCAGCAACGACATCATCCTCGGCGCCGTCGGTGTGCTGCAGTTCGATGTGGTCGCCAGCCGCTTGAAGGAGGAATACAAGGTTGAATGCTCCTACGAGCCAATCACCGTGTACTCCGCGCGCTGGATCGATTGCAGTGATAAGAAGAAGCTGGAAGAGTTCTCCAACAAGGCCGTAGAAAACCTGGCGATCGACGGCGGTGGTCACCTGACCTACCTGGCACCGACGCGGGTCAACCTGGCGCTGATGGAAGAGCGCTGGCCGGATGTGAAATTCCGGGCGACGCGTGAGCACCACTAAGGTCTGCGCGGTACACCAAAGGGCGAAGCTGTCATGGCTTCGCCCTTTTTTGTGGGCGCGACGCTGCTCCCACAGTTGGTCTTCATCTGTCTGTGGCATTGGCGAGAAGCCCGCATCCGGTCTAGCGTATTCAAATACTTCACGCACTCACCGACGGATCAGGAGACGACCTTGCGTACAACTCAATGTGCCGTCCAGCTGATGTTGCTGGCGGCTTTGGGGCTGGCAGGCACCTCGGCGCTGGCGGAGACCGGCACGCCACAGTGGAAAGACACCGGCCCGGTTACCAAGAAAAAGCAGAAGGAGGTCAATTCCGGCAGTTGGCAGCCCCGGGCTCAGCCCGCGCCCAAGGAAGACCAAGAGAACCCCTACAACGAAGGTGAGGACAGCGAAACCTACGATGACGGCGATACCTGAAGCCTGATTGGCGTAAAACCGAGAACGAAACTAGCTTAAATCCCAGTGCCGGCCGCATGCTGGTGCACGTGATTCACTGACTGGACGGAAATCGACCATGACTATCTTTCAACGTTTGGTGTTGTTGCTAAAAGTACTGGTGATGCTATCGCTGGGTGCTTCCTCTGCATGGGCCAGTACGGCCGTGCACAGCCAGGCGCCGGGCTATGTGGCGGCAAAGACGCCGCAGGTGGGTGGTTTGCAGTTGGCCAAGAGCGAGGCCGAGCCTGGTGATGAGGACCAAGGCGGCTCCAAGGATGATGATGATCAGCAAGCGCCAGATGACGATGACACCGAAGGCGATAGCGATACCTGAGTCGAACAAAAAAAAGCCCCACCTGCCGGACTGATGCGCAATCCGACGGGTGGGGCGGTAGAACTCCTGTAATGCCCTGGGCTTAATCACCCAGGGCATTTTTGTTGCGCTCAGGCCACAAACTGCTCCGCGTAGTGGCATGCCACCTGGCGGTTATCCAGGGCGCGCAGCTGCGGTTCCTCGCTGCTGCACCGCGCGGTCGCATACGGGCAGCGCTTATGGAAAGCGCAACCTGGCGGCGGGTTCAGCGGGTTGGGCAGTTCGCCGACGATCTTGATCTTCGGCTTGCTCGGGTCCGGGTGGATGGTCGGGGTGGCTGACAGCAGCGCCTGGGTGTACGGGTGCAGCGGGCGGGCGTAGATGTCTTCCTTGGGGCCGACTTCTACCGGGCGGCCGAGGTACATCACCATCACGTCGTCGGCGACGTGTTGCACCACCGCCAGGTTGTGGGAGATGAACACGTAGGCGGTGTTGAATTCCTGCTGCAAGTCCATGAACAGGTTGAGTACCTGGGCCTGGATCGACACGTCGAGTGCCGAGGTCGGCTCATCCGCCACCAGCACTTTAGGTTGCAGCATCATGGCGCGGGCCAATGCGATCCGCTGGCGCTGGCCACCGGAGAACATGTGCGGGTAGCGTTGATAATGCTCAGGGCGCAGGCCCACTTGCTTCATCATCGCCTGCACTTTCTCGCGGCGCTCGGCGGCCGACAGGTGGGTGTTGATCAACAGCGGCTCGCCGAGTTGATCACCCACTTTCTGACGCGGGTTCAGCGACGCATACGGGCTCTGGAACACCATCTGCACGTCTTTGCGCAATTGCTTGCGCTGGGCCTTGTCGGCGCCGGCCACTTCCTGGCCGGCGATCTTCAAGGAGCCCGATGACGGCTCTTCAATCAGTGTCAGCGCACGGGCCAGGGTGGATTTGCCGCAACCCGACTCGCCTACTACGGCGAGGGTCTTGCCAGCTTCCAGCTCGAACGACACACCATTAAGCGCACGCACCAGGGCATGGCCCTTGAACAGGCCACGGGACACTTCGTAGTGGCGGGTGAGGTCGCGGGCGGTAAGAACGACGGCCATTACGCCACCTCCTGGTTCAAGGGGTAGAAGCAGCGCGCAAGGCTGTTGCTTTTCGGGTCAAGGCCGGGCCGCTGGGCACGGCAGGCTTCCTGCACATACGGGCAGCGCGGCGACAGCAGGCAACCCTGCGGGCGGTCATAGCGGCCGGGCACGATACCCGGCAACGTGGCCAGGCGCGTGGCGCCAAGGCTGTGCTCGGGGATCGCCTTGAGCAGCGCTTCGCTGTACGGATGCGCCGGAATGTCGAACAGTTGCGGTACTTGGCCGACTTCCACGGCCTGGCCGGCGTACATCACGCACACGCGCTGGGCGGTTTCAGCCACGACCGCAAGGTCGTGAGTGATCAGCACCAGGCCCATGTTCTGCTCTTTCTGCAGGGCCAGCAGCAATTCCATGATCTGCGCCTGGATGGTCACGTCCAACGCGGTGGTCGGTTCGTCAGCAATCAGCAGTTTCGGCTCGCCGGCAATTGCCATGGCGATTGCGACACGCTGGCTCATACCGCCGGACAGTTGGTGCGGGTAGGCGTCCATACGGCTGGCAGCGCCGGGGATCTCGACCTTTTCCAACAGTTCGATCGCACGCTTGCGCGCTTGCTTGCCGGACATTTTCAGGTGCAGGCGCAGCACTTCTTCAATCTGGAAACCCACGGTGTAGCTGGGGTTCAGCGCGGTCATCGGGTCCTGGAACACCATCGCCAGGTCTTTGCCGACGATCTGCCGACGCTGGCGGTTGCTCAGCTTGAGCATGTCCTTGCCGTCGAAGTTCAGCGCGTCAGCAGTGACGATACCGGGGTGCTCGATCAGGCCCATCAGCGCCATCATGGTCACGGATTTACCCGAACCCGACTCGCCAACGATTGCCAGCACTTCGCCTTTGTCGACGGAAATGTCGAGGCCATCGACCACCGGCACGGCGGTCTTGTCGCCGAAGCGGACGTTGAGATTCTTGATTTCTAACAGTGACATGGGAATCTCCTCAGGCGGCGTTCTTGAGTTTCGGGTCCAGCGCATCGCGCAGGCCGTCACCCATCAAGTTGATTGCCAGCACGCTGAGCAAAATGGTCAGACCCGGCAGGCTCACCACCCACCAGGCGCGTTCGATGTAGTCACGGGCCGAAGCCAGCATGGTGCCCCACTCAGGGGTTGGCGGTTGTACGCCAAGGCCGAGGAAGCCCAGGGCCGCGGCATCGAGAATCGCCGAAGAGAAGCTCAAGGTCGCCTGAACGATCAGCGGCGCCATGCAGTTAGGCAGCACGGTGATGAACATCAGGCGTGGCAGGCCGGCGCCGGCGAGGCGGGCGGCCGTCACGTAGTCGCGGTTCAGTTCGCCCATCACCGCAGCGCGGGTCAGACGGACATAGGACGGCAAGGACACGATGGCAATCGCAATCACGGTGTTGATCAGGCCAGGGCCGAGGATCGCGACAATGGCAACGGCCAGCAGCAGCGATGGCAGGGCCAGCATGATGTCCATCAAACGCATGATGGTTGGGCCAAGCAGGCGCGGGAAGAACCCGGCGAACAGACCCAGCAGGATGCCCGGGATCAGCGACATCACCACCGACGACAAGCCGATCAGCAAGGACAGGCGTGAGCCCTGAATCAGACGCGAGAGCAGGTCACGGCCCAGTTCGTCGGTACCCAGCAGGAATTGCATCTGCCCGCCTTCCAGCCACGCCGGTGGGGTGAGCAGGAAGTCGCGGTATTGCTCGCTCGGGTTATGCGGCGCAACCCAAGGGGCGAAGAGCGCGCAGAACACGATCAGCAACATGAACAGCAGGCCGGCAACCGCGCCTTTGTTTTTGGAGAAGGCTTGCCAGAATTCTTTGTACGGGGACGGATACAGCAGGCTTTGATCGACTGCTGACACTTGAGTAGGTGTGGTCATGGTCATGATCTCAGCGCTGGTGACGGATGCGTGGGTTGGCGAAGCCGTAGAGGATATCCACCACGAAGTTCACCAGGATCACCAGGCAGGCGATCAGCAGGATGCCGTTTTGCACCACCGGGTAGTCCCGCGCGCCAATGGCTTCGATCAGCCATTTGCCGATGCCAGGCCACGAGAAGATGGTTTCGGTCAGGACCGCACCGGCCAGCAGCGTGCCGACTTGCAGGCCGACCACGGTGAGGACCGGGATCAGCGCGTTACGCAGGCCGTGTACGAATACCACGCGCGCCGGCGACAGGCCTTTGGCCTTGGCGGTACGGATGTAGTCTTCACGCAAGACTTCGAGCATCGACGAACGGGTCATCCGCGCAATCACCGCCAGCGGGATGGTACCGAGCACGATGGCCGGCAGGATCAGGTGGTGCAGGGCGTCAAAGAATGCGTCCGGCTCGTCAGCCAGCAGGGTGTCTATCAGCATGAAGCCGGTGCGCGGCTCGATGTCGTAAAGCAGGTCGATACGTCCGGAAACCGGGGTCCAGCCCAGGCTTACCGAGAAGAACATGATCAGGATCAGGCCCCACCAGAAGATCGGCATCGAATATCCCGCGAGGGAGATGCCCATCACCCCATGGTCGAACAGGGATCCTCGTTTCAAGGCCGCGATTACCCCGGCCAACAGGCCCAGGATACCGGCGAACAACAGGGCGGCCATGGACAGTTCCAGGGTTGCCGGGAAGAGGGCGGTGAATTCGGTCCACACGCTGGTGCGCGTGCGCAGCGATTCGCCAAGGTCGCCGTGGGCGAGCTTGCCAACATAATCCAGGTATTGCGCGTACAAAGGCTTGTTAAGGCCAAGGCGTTCCATTGCCTGTGCGTGCATCTCGGGGTCGACTCGTCGTTCGCCCATCATGACTTCGACGGGGTCGCCGGGGATCATGCGAATCAACGCAAACGTCAGCAACGTGATGCCGAAAAACGTGGGGATCAATAACCCCAATCGGCGGGCAATAAAACTAAACATCTTGTTGTGTACCTCAATCAGCCGGTTAGGCAGGTTCGGCACCGTCAATGGCGACGGTGCCGAGCGTCTTCTCTTATTACTTCACCTGGGTGGTGGCGAAGTTATTTGTCGTCAGAGGGCTTTGGGTAAAACCTTCGACGTTTTTACGCATGGCGGTGAACATTTTCGGGTAAGCCATGGGAATCCACGGTTGGTCCTTGGCGAAAACGTCCAGGGCTTGTTCATAGAGTGCAGCGCGCTGTGTGGGTTCAGCGTCAGCGCGGGCCTTGTCGATCAAGTCTTGAAACTCTTTGTTACACCAACGGGCGTAGTTTTCGCCGTTTTTGGCTGCATCGCAACTCAGGTTAGGCGTGAGGAAGTTATCCGGATCGCCGTTATCCCCTGCCCAGCCAGCCGAAACCATATCGTGCTCGCCCGCTTTGGCGCGTTTGAGCATTTCGCCCCATTCCATCACCTTGATGTTCACTTTCAGACCGATTTGCGCCAAGTCCGCCTGCATGCGCTGGGCGCCGAGCATCGGGTTAGGGTTGGTCGGGCCGCCACCGTTACGGGTGAACAGGGTGATCTCGGTGCCTTCCGGTACGCCGGCTTCCTTGAGCAAGGCGCGGGCTTTATCCAGGTCCCGTGGCGGGTTTTTCAGTTTGTCGTTGAAACCCAGCAGGGTGGGCGGGTACGGGCCGGTGGCATCCACAGCGTTGCCTTTGCCGTACAGGGATTCGTTATAGCCTTTTTTGTCGAACGCGATGTTGATCGCGTGACGCACCCGTGCGTCGCTCATGTACTTGTGCGTGGTGTTCAACGCGGTGTAGCTGGTGGTCATCGCCGCCAGCTCTGCCACTTTCAGGTTCGGGTCGGCTTTCATGCTCGGCACGTCATCCGGTTTCGGATACAGCGCGATCTGGCATTCGTTGGCCTTGAGTTTCTGCAGGCGCACATTGTTGTCGGTGGTGATCGCCAGGATCAGCGGGTCAGCCGGCGGCTTGCCACGGAAGTAGTCCGGGTTGGCCTTGAAGCGCACTTGGGCGTCTTTGGCGTAGCGGGTAAAGATGAACGGCCCGGTGCCGATCGGCTTGGCGTTCAGGTCATCGGTCTTGCCGGACTTGAGCAACTGGTCGGCGTATTCGGCGGAGTGAATCGAGGAAAACGCCATGGCCAGGTCGGCCAGGAATGGGGCTTCAGGGCGGGTCAGGGTAAATACGACGGTGTGGTCGTCGGTCTTCGTTACGCTCTTGAGCAGTTCCTTGAAGCCCATGCTTTCAAAGTACGGGTAGCCCACGTTGGACTTGTTGTGCCAAGGGTGGTTCGGGTCCAGCTGGCGCTGGAAGCTCCAAAGCACGTCGTCGGCATTCATGTTGCGCGTGGGTTTGAAGTAGTCGGTGGTGTGGAACTTGATGTCGTCACGCAGGTGGAACGTGTAGGTCAGGCCATCGGCGCTGATTTCCGGCAAGGCCTTGGCCAGCGCGGGGACTACTTCGGTGGTGCCGGGCTTGAAGTCCACCAGGCGGTTGAACATGGTTTCGGCAGCGGCGTCAGCCGTCACGGCGGTGGTGTACAGGACCGGGTCAAAACCTTCCGGGCTGGCTTCGGTGCAGACCACCAGCGGTTTGGCTGATACGCCGATCGCAACGCTCAACAGCGCAGCGGCAATGGCAGCTTGTAGCGGGAGCATTTTCATTCAGAGCCCTCTGCAATCGATTAAACCAGACAAGCGTAGACGGCGGGCTCGTCATGAGCCCGCCGTCTACCTGGCGCTAATTAAAGAATGTTGAACGGGATGGTGGTGACCAGGCGGAACTCACGGAGGTTGCCGTCAGCCTGGTTGGCGCTGGCGCGGTGAGTCACGTAGGTACCACGAATGGTGGTGGCCTTGAGTGGGCCGCTCTGCAGGGCGTAGGAAGTACCGATGCCGTATTCCTGGTGTTTCTCGCCGTCCTGGGACTGGATGCCGTCGTAACCACGGCCGGCGATGCCACCGTTGCCGGTGTAGTGGGTGCCGTCGATGCCCCAGCCGCGAGCCGAGTAGATATTGAACTTCAGGCCTGGCACGCCGTATTCGGCCATGTTCAGACCGTAGGCAACCTGGAAGGATTTCTCGTTCGGGCCGTTAAAGTCGGACGTCAGGGAGTTGGCCAGGTAGATGCCGTTGGTTTCGTGCAGGTAGTCGAAGTACTCGTTACCGTTCACTTCCTGGTACGAGAAGGTCAGGCTGTGGGCTTGGTGAGTCAGGCCCAGCGACAGCGAGTAGGTATCGTTGTCGATCTTGCCCATCAGCTTTTTGCCGGTATCGACGGTTTTGTAGTAGTTCAGGCCGGTGGTCAGAGCCAGGGTCTGTGCATCACCCAGTTCGTGGGTGGCGCCGAAGTAGTACTGGTTCCAGAAGTCTTCGACGTTGGCGGCGAACAGGCTGGTTTTCAGGCTTTTGAATGGCTGGTAGTTAACGCCCAAGGTGTTGACCTTGTCGGTTTCCTGGCCATTGCCGTATTCGGTGCGGAATTTCGACAGGCTCTGTTCGGTACGTGGCGAAACGCGGTCAAACACGCCGCCCTGGAACGACAGGTTGCTGAATTCTTCGCTGTTGAAGCTCACACCTTCAAAGCTCGAAGGCAGGGCACGGTTGCCGATGGTGTCGACGATACCGCTGCTGAAGTTCTGGCGACCGGCGGTCAAGGTGGTGTTCGAGACACGGAACTTGACGTTGGCCAGGCCCAGTTTGCTCCATTGGTCGACGGCGTCACCGTTGGAGTCGGCCAGGGTACGGTTGGAACCACCCTTGATGTCGCGCTTGCTACGGTCCAGAACCAGAGCGTTGTAGACCGCCACTTCGGTGCTCACGCCAACGGTGCCTTGGGTGAAGCCCGAGGTGGCGTTGAGGATGGTGCCTTGTACCCAGTTGGTACGGTACGCGTCAGTGCGGGTTTCGCCGTGCTTCTGGTAGCTGAATTTGCTGCCGCGGAAGCGTTGTTCGTTGGCGAACCAGTTACGGGTGGTACCGCCCAGGCTGAATCCATCGACAAAGCCTTTGGCCTCGCTTTGGGCACTGGTGCCGGCCAATGTGGTTGGAACGAAGTCCTGGCTCTGGGTTTCAGCGAAGGCGGTTGCCGTGATGCTGCTGATGGCCAGGGCCAGAAGCGCTTTGCTGCTCAGTTTCATGGGTGAAGCTCCTTTGGTTCTCTTTTTAATGCCGGTCTTTTTAGGTGAACCGGCTATTGGGTGTGTAACTCGTTCAAGCTATTGCAAACGTTTGCCGTAGGAAAATTCCCAACAAAAGGCTGCACGTTTGCCGGAGAGCCAATTTGGCCCCCCGCCATCCGGTTATTTTCTTATGGGTTAATGCTGACGCCCGAGAACACGTTGCGGCCGAAGGGGCTGACTTTGAACCCTTCGACTTTGGCGCTTAACGGCTGGTTGACCGTCGAGTGGGCGACTGGCGTGATCGGCACCTGCTGCTTGAGCAGTTGCTGCGCCTGTTTGTACAGAACAGTCCTTTGTTCGCGGTCGGTCACGACCTTGGCTTGCTTGATCAGCTTGTCGTACGCCGGGTCACACCACATGGAGTAGTTGTTCCCGCCGATGGCGTCGCAGCTATACAGAGTGCCCAGCCAGTTGTCCGGGTCACCGTTGTCACCGGTCCAGCCGATCAGGCTGATATCGTGCTCACCGTTCTTGGTGCGCTTGATGTACTCGCCCCACTCGTAGCTGACGATCTTGACCTTGAGGCCGATCTTGGCCCAGTCGCTTTGCAGCATCTCGGCCATCAGCTTGGCGTTGGGGTTGTACGGCCGTTGCACCGGCATCGCCCACAGGGTGATCTCGGTCCCTTCCTTGACGCCGGCAGCCTTGAGCAACTCTTTGGCTTTTTCCGGGTTGTAGGCGGCGTCCTTGATGGTCTCGTCGTAGGACCACTGCGTCGGTGGCATGGCGTTGACGGCCAGTTGCCCGGCGCCCTGGTACACCGCATTGAGGATGCTTTGCTTGTTCACCGCCATGTCCAGCGCTTGACGCACTTCGAGCTGGTCGAAGGGTTTGTGGCGCACGTTGTAGGCGATATAGCCAAGGTTGAAACCCGGCTTGGTCAGCAGTTGCAGGTTCGGGTCAGCCTTGAGGGCGTCGACGTCGGCCGGGCGCGGATGCAGGGTCACCTGGCACTCGCCGGCCTTGAGCTTCTGCACCCGCACCGACGCGTCGGTGTTGATGGCGAAGATCAGTTGATCCAGTTTGACCCGGCTCGGGTCCCAGTACTGTTTGTTACCCACATAACGGATCTGCGAGTCTTTTTGATAGCGCTGGAACACGTACGGGCCCGTGCCGATGGGCTTCTGGTTGATATCGCTGGGTTTGCCGTCTTTCAGTAACTGTTCGGCGTACTCGGCCGACAGAATCGAGGCAAAGCTCATGGCGATGTTTTGTACGAACGCGGCGTCGACCGTGTTCAACGTCATCACCACGGTGTGCGGGTCGGTTTTCTCGACCTTGGCAATGTTCTTGTTCAGGCTCATCCCGTTGAAGTACGGAAACTCGGTAGGGTAGGCCTTGCGAAACGGGTGGTCGGGGTCAAGCATGCGGTTGAAGGTGAACAGCACGTCGTCGGCATTGAAGTCCCGCGTCGGCTTGAATTCCTTGTTGCTGTGGAATTTCACCCCTTCACGCAGGTGAAAGGTATAGGTCAGGCCGTCTTCGGAAATATCCCACTTGGTTGCCAGCCCAGGCACCACATTGGTCGCGCCTTTTTCGAACTCAACCAGGCGGTTGTACAGCGGCTCGGCCGCATCGTTGTCCGTGGCGGTGGTGTACTGCGCGGTGTCAAACCCGGCCGGGCTGCCTTCTGAGCAGAACACCAGGCTCTTCTTGTCGGCGGCTTGGCCCATCGTGGCCACAGCCAGCAGGCTGGTGCCAAAAATTGCGGATAGAACAGTGGTATGGCGCATGACGATCCCGATCCTTGTTTGTTGTTGTCATCAGCGAGCAATCACCCTGGCGTTCAGCCAGGGAGACATCACTGATCCCACACACAGCAAGTGCCTTTCCGTTATTGGTGCTTCTGCTGTCCTACGACGGTATGGGCCGCGGACTTCGCAGTAAATGCGCCAAAATGGATTGACCTTGTAGGTAACGGGGTTCTACGTCGCGGCTCATTGCTGTAAGACGCAACGAGTTCTGTCGTGGTCCGTTTCCTACGGTCTAGGCGGATGCAATAACGGCGACGTTATGAAACGTCGCCGTTACTAATCCTTACTTGCCGCTTACGCCCACGCCGTAGAAGGAGTTCAAGCCAAACGGGCTGATCTTGAAGTCCTGCACGGTGTTGCGCATGGGTTGATACACCGTCGAGTGCGCGATAGGTGTCATCGGGACTGCATCTTTGAGGATATGTTGCGCCTGCTTGTACAGCTCGGTGCGTTTGGCGACATCCGATGTAGCCTTGGCTTCTTTCACGATGCCGTCGAATTTCTTGTCACACCATTTGGAGAAGTTGTTACCGCCCAGCGAGTCGCAGCCGAACAGCACGTTCAGCCAGTTGTCCGGGTCACCATTGTCGCCGCTCCAGCCAATGATCATGGCCTGGTTTTCGCCGCCTTTGGAACGCTTGATGTACTCGCCCCACTCGTAGCTGACGATGTTGACCTTCAGGCCGATCTGTTTCCAGTCGTTCTGCAGCATCTCGGCCATCAGCTTGGCGTTCGGGTTGTATGGACGTTGAACCGGCATGGCCCACAGGGTGATCTCGGTGCCTTCTTTAACGCCAGCTTCCTTGAGCAACTCCTTGGCCTTGGCCACGTCGTGCGGTGCATCTTTGATGGTGGTGTCGTAGGACCACTGTGTTGGCGGCATGGCGTTGACGGCCAGTTGGCCCGCGCCCTGGTAGACGGAGTCGATGATCTGCTGCTTGTTCACCGAAATGTCCAAGGCTTCACGTACGCGCAGGTCGGACAGCGGGTTAGGCGCGGTCTGGCCTTTGATAACTGGCATGACGTTGTAAGCGATATAGCCCAGGTTGAAACCGGCCTGGTGCGGCATTTTCAGGTCCTTGTCTTCGCTCAGCGCCTTCAGGTCGGCCGGGCGTGGGAACAAGGTGATTTGGCATTCGTTTTTCTTGAGTTTCTGGATACGTACCGATGGGTCAGTCGTGATCGCGAAGATCAGGTTGTCGATCTTGACGTCTTCAGGTTTCCAGTAGTCTTTGTTGCCGGTGTAACGGATGTTCGAGTCTTTCTGGTAGCTCTTGAACACGAACGGGCCAGTGCCGATTGGCTTCTGGTTGATGTCGGTCGCTTTACCTTCTTTCAACAGCTGGGCGGCGTATTCGGCCGACTGGATCGAAGCAAAGCTCATCGCCATGTTCTGGATGAACGCCGCGTCCACGGTGCCAAGGGTGAACTTGACGGTGTGGTCATCGACTTTCTCGATGTTCTTGATGTTGGTGTCCATCCCCATGTCCGTGAAGTACGGGAACTCGGTAGGGGCGGCTTTGCGGAACGGATCGTCCTTGTTGATCATGCGGTTGAACGTGAACAGCACGTCATCAGCATTGAAGGTACGGGTCGGTTTGAAGTACGAAGTGGTGTGGAACTTCACGCCGTCGCGCAGATGGAAGGTGTACGTCAGGCCATCGGGGGACACGTCCCAGCTAGTGGCCAGCCCAGGAACTACAGCGGTGCCGCCGCGTTCAAACTGGGTCAGACGGTTGAACATGGTTTCGGCCGAGGCATCGAAGTCTGTTCCGGTGGTGTACTGGGCTGCGTCGAAACCGGCCGGGCTCCCTTCGGAGCAAAACACCAGGTTAGTCGCCGCATGGGCGAACGGAGCTGCGGCCATAAGGCCAGCACTCACTAAAAGCGGAAGGACTGCGTGTTTAAGCATGTTGGCCTCATGATTTGTTGTCATTTTTGGTGGTGAGGGCGACCTCGTGAGTCGGCCTGCGGATACTTATGCAGGGGCCATACCCATTGCAAGATGCTGAACCGTTGCAAGCAGCAAAGTGTGGTACGAACGTACAGGAATGTCGCATTTATGAAAGTTTGTACATAAATGCATATATATAGAGGGTTTTTTCGGTGCATTCGGCGCACCAAAAAAGCCCAATCGAGGCGTCTGGCGCACTCGGTTGGGGCGTTGCTGTTACTTATCTAGACTGACACCGTAGAACGGCGTTAGGCCAAACGGACTGATCTTGAAGTCCTGCACTTCTTTTCGAATCGGCTGGAAAACCGTCGAGTTTGCAATAGGCGTTATAGGTACTTGTTCCTTAAGGATTTTCTGCGCCTGTTGATACCACTTGATGCGCTGCTCGCGGTCGCTGCTGAGCTTGGCCTGCTGCACAAGTTTGTCGTAGGCCGGGTTACACCATTTTGCATAATTGCTGCCCTTGACCGCAGCACAACTGTAGAGCACGCCGAGCCAGTTATCCGGGTCGCCGTTGTCGCCGGTCCAGCCATAAATCATCGCGTCGTGCTCGCCATTTTTGGCGCGTTTGATATATTCGCCCCATTCGTAGCTGACTATATTGGCCTTGATACCCACCTTCTCCCAATCCTGCTGGATCATCTGAGCCGACATTCGCGCATTGGGGTTGGAGGCGCGCTGCACGGTCATCGCCCACAAGTTGATGGTGGTACCGGGTGCAACCCCTGCTTCTTTTAGTAGCGCCCGAGCCTTGGTCGGGTCGTAGGGCGCGTCCTTGATATTCGGGTCATAAGACCACTGCGCGGGAGGCAGCGCGTTCTGCGCCAATTGACCGGCGCTTTGGTAAACGGCCTTGATGATTGCGGGCTTGTCGATGGCCATGTCGAGGGCCTGGCGCACCTTGAGTTGGTCCAGCGGTGGGTGGGTCACGTTGTAAGCCAGGAAGCCCAGGTTGAAACCGGCTTGTTGCAGCACCCGCAGGTTCGGGTCCTGCTTCATCACGTCAATGTCGGCCGGCCGTGGGTAACCGCTGACCTGGCATTCGCCGGCCTTGAGTTTTTGCATACGCGAGGCCGCGTCCGGGGTGATCGCGAACACCAGGTTGTCGAGCTTCACATCCTCGGGCTTCCAATACTGTTTATTGGCGACGTAGCGAATCTGCGAGTCCTTCTGGTAGCGCTTGAACACAAACGGCCCGGTGCCCACCGGTTTTTGGTTGATGTCCTCCGCCTTGCCTTCTTTGAGCAACTGAGCCGCATATTCGGCCGATTGCACCGAGGCAAAGCTCATGGCCAGGTTCTGCACAAACGCGGCATCGACATTGTTCAGGCTGAAACGCACGGTGTGCTCGTCGAGTTTGTCGACGCTTTTGATCGTGGTGTTCAAACCCATGTCGGTGAAGTACGGCGACTCGGACGGGTAAGCCTTGCGGAATGGGCTCTCGGCGTCCAAAAGCCGGTTGAAGGTGAACAGCACATCATCCGCGTTGAAGTCACGGGTAGGGGTGAAGTACTCGGTGGTGTGGAACTTGACGCCATCGCGCAGATGGAAAGTGTAGGTCAGGCCGTCTTTGGAGACATCCCAGCGTGTTGCCAGGCCAGGTTCAACCTCGGTGCCGCCACGCTTGAACTGGGTCAGGCGATTGAATACGGTTTCGGCGGAGGCATCAAAGTCGGTGCCGCTGGTGTACTGGCTGGGGTCGAAGCCGGCGGGGCTGGCTTCGGAGCAGTAGACCAGGGTGCTGGCGGCGTGAGCCATGGGCATACAGGCCAGGAGGCTGGCGGCGAGTAGCAGTGGTTTAAACGCGATTCTTTCCATGGAGTCCCCTGAAGTGGCTGGCAGCCAAAAATTGCCCAAACGAAAACGGCGGTCACCGAGGTTACCGCCGTTCAGTAAGGGCAGATAGAGGTGAGTACTGATCAGTCCAGTACAGCCGTGATCTCTATACGGGTAGGCGCTGAGGGGTTGATGACATAACCGTCGCCGTCAATTTCATTGCTGGTGTCTATAGTGATTGTTCTTGACGCTTTTACATTTACATCAGTCAGTGTTTCAAGTTCCCCATTACTTTCGTCTAGTCGGGTAAGTATAAAGTCAGATTTCCCTGTGACGGTGGCCGTTTTTCCTTCTCCCGCATACTCGATAATGTAGTGGGGGTCTCGACCGCTACCAAATACTGTGCCGTTGAAACGAGATGTTCGAAACTCATCGGGGGCAGCACCGAGCAACCATTGATTGGCAACTTCAGAAATTCGGGCTCTTAACGCGGCATCTGGTATAGCGATCTCAAACTTTTCAATGTTTTCTTGTATGACGCTGTTGAGTTCGGCAGTTGACAACGTGGCGCCTTTTTGCTGTTGAAGCAACCGGACCTGTTCGGGGATGTTGATTTCCAGTGTGATGCCCTCTGGCGTGTTCACTGTGAACCGGCTGCGGTTTATATCTCTAATAAATTGCTCACTGTATTCACTCGTCCCGAACGTTGATTTTCCAGCTGTCGGGTGTGGTGTGGCGTGGGCTGGGTTCTCGTCAGCTGTCCAGGAAACCTGCGGTACGGTCTCACCGTTATCGTTAATAGCAACACCATAGGTATAGGCGTGCTCCTCACCATTGAGGTATTGATCCAGCGTCGTAGAGCCTCGCATTTTTGTCCCGTCTAATTCCAGAAACTGATCCGACATCAACGGGGTCTTGGGTTCGATACTTGGGGTGGGTGATTCGGGGCGTTGCCATGGCCACCTTCCGCCACCCGTTAACACGTCTTTCTTCCACACGCCTGCCTCATCAGGGTTGGCAATAATGCCACTGCTCACCAATTTTGTTGGGTCGCTCGGATCTTTCACTCGCAACAAGTAAGCCGTGCCGTTCCAGGCATCGGGTTTATCCGCGACGAAATACGTTTTGCCCCTGAACTCTATTTCCTGCATCCCCGGGAAGGATGCGGCGGTCTTCGTCGGAGGGGTTACAGCTGTGCTCGCAGGTTTGGTGGCGTTTGTGTCAGCCTTGTTCGAAGTTTCTGGCGCTCGCACGAACTCAAAATCGCGCGTCTGCTCATTGTATTTCCAGCTGTACGGCCGCGGCGTCGAGGCGCGGGTAGCGATTGCAGGCTCACCCAGCCCCGCCTCTGCCACAGAGGGTGCAAGTTCGTGCGCCAGTTGCAGGCCCGATATGACTGCAGCGGCCGTGCCGCCCACACGATCGTCGGCGGTCATGCCATAAATGGAGTCATGGACACCGAAGTAAATATTGCCCGCGTTGCCAAGGATGGGCACGTAGCCGAACGTGCGCCCCCACAATTCTTTGGCTTCCTTCCACGTTTGCTGCGAGGCGCCAAATACCTCGGTTTGATCGGCCCACTTTGCGTTGTTGGCGTTGAGCTCTTGATAATCTGCAGCAATGCCGGATTTCAGATCTCCGAACTTTAAATGGTAACTTTGTGTTCGAGATTGAGTGTAATTAAATGTCTCCTTTACGGGGACCTGTTTATCACTGAGGAAGTTATGACGTCCTGGGTAATGAGCATGATTACCCTCAATAATGTTTTCGAGTACATTGCCTGCGGCTGGCCAATGAGCATCTTTTCCGCCTTGCTTGTCCCGGGCGTTAAAGCTGGCCCGCAATGCCTCACGATTATTACCGGCCCAGCGGGCAAAATCATCATCCCCGCCTATTTCATTGACCGTACCGTTCTTCAAGTCAATCATCAGGCCTTGATTGGGTCGGGTGTCATAGTTGCCGTGATAATTGACGTAAGGGATGAACGCGTACCCGGCCATTGGATAGCCGTATATGTTTGGGATGAGCACGTTCCCTTTCTTGTCCAGCGTGCGGTCAACGGCTATTTGACCTTCAGGCGTTAGCGTTTTATAGATATCTTTATCATTGCGCAGGCCTTGCAAGATGCCCTTCACAACATAGGCATCGGCTTTCCCCGAGCGCTTTGCCAATGCGCCTGACTCGTCGCGCAAGGGCTTGGCTATGTCATCTTTCCAGTGATCTTGAAGCTTCGCACCCAGCGCTTCCAGATCGTTGATCTTGCTGCGGTCCTGGGGCTGGATTTCCATGGTTTGGAAGTTGAGCAGGCCGCCTTCCGCTGGTCTATCGTGCTTCAGGGCACCCGCGGCAATTTCCCAGGCAAAATAGGTGCGTGTCTCGGTGTTGGTCTTGACTTCCGGTTTCCATTTCCCCACGTAAGCGTTGAATGTCACGGTGATTTTTTCATGTGGGTCTAACCCAGCGGCCAATAACCCACCGCTGAAGTAGCCGGCAGGCTCCAGAAACTGGCGAGTCTTCTGGAACCTGATATTGCTTTCGCATTCCTCGCCGCTTTCTATGTGCTTGATTTGCGTTACGACCCGACCGGCATAAGCGTCGATCCGCTGTAGGCGCTCCTGTAGCGTGTAACTTGCTGTGGGCGGGGAAACGCCGACCGCCCCATAAATGACGCCCTTGGCGAAATCCAGTTCATGGTTGGGGGTTGGAGCCGAGCTCGGTTTTTGTCCCAGGCCTGAGGCTTTATCTTCTGAAAGGGGCGGCATGCCCGACGGTGTATTTTCTACTGTCGGCGCAGTGTCAATGGCTCGAGTCGGGCGGCTGTGTTGAGCGGGCGTTGTAATAGGCGGCGGTAGCAGAGGCGAGAGTGTATTCATTATCGGGTCGCTTTATTGATCATTAATTAACGATGTTTTCTGGGCGCGAAACAGTACGGCTGGCAGTGCGTGCACCGCGCCAGTACGCCATGTCATGATTTTTACGAGGGGCTGATCAGTGTTCTCTTGACACTGATTAAGTCACGTTTGCGAGTGTGTGATTTACATAAGCCAAAGGATAAAATTAATTTTGTTGGTCTATCTTTTGTACAGAACTTACTTGCTAAACTTTTGAAGTGTCCGCATGGCGTTACTTATCACTGCGTGGCTAAAAGCGCGCGCAAGGTTCCACGTTATGCGTGTGCTCTGTACAAAAAAAGCGCTCATAAGGAGCGGCCTACAGCCACGGGGAAAAACTTAACGCTCGTGGTATTGGAAACCAAGGTATAAAAAAACGGCGCAAGCCCTCAGGGCTGCGCCGTTTGTTTGGAGTCGATAAGCTTACTGCAGGACTTCAATCACGCCATCAGCACTCATGTTCACCTGGCTGGTGCCGGCTTCAACTTCCGGCGTCGGTGCCGAATCCGCCATGGCCGCTTTCATCATCATCCCGCCGTTTCGGGCGTAAGGCATCGGGTAGCCATTGGTGTTGAAGTTCAGATTGACGATCTTGTAACCCTTGCCACCTAACGCATCAGTTGCGAGCTGGGCACGGGCCTTGAACGCGGCAACCGCATCCTTGAGCAACGCATCTTCGCTGGCCTTGCGCGTGGTGTCGGCGATGGCGAAGTCCATGTTTTCCATTTTCAGCGTGCTCAGCAGCTCGCCGGTGAGCTTGGACAGCGCCGGGAAGTCAGCGCTTTCCAGGCGCAGTTCAGCGCGTTCACGCCAGCCGGTGATCTTCTGGTTCTTGTTGTCGTAGATCGGGTAGCTGTTGCGGCTGCCCTGACGCAGGGTCACGCCTTTGACTTCACGAGCCTCGCCCAGCGCCTTGTTCATCGTTGTGGTGATTTCAGCGGCAAGCTTGGCCGGGTCGGCGTTTTGCGATTCGGTGTAGAGGGTGACGATCATCTTGTCGCGGGCAACTTCCTGGCTGACCTCGGCGCGCAGGGAAATCTGGTTGTAATTCAGCGCATCGGCGGCCATGGCGGGAAGGCTGGCCAGGGCGCTGGCGCTGAGGGTCAGAACGGCTGCACTGCGAGTGAAACGAGACATGGAAGCTCCTTGAGATAGTCGTGTTCGGTATGACTGTAGACGGTGATGTCGGGTTCTTCGGGTTTACACATTCGCTACAAGTTGTCGGGTGCCGACGAACGGTCATTTGCTCGGCCTGCGTCAAAGAGCCACACACGCCATGCCAGGCGGCCTGCTTCGTTTATACTCCTGCCGATCCGCCTGCAGCGCTCACCGGGAGAGCTCATGCTCGCCGCCGTAAAACTGACTTCCGCCACACGCCAGAACCTCTGGCGCCTGACGTTCATTCGCACCCTGGTACTGGCCGCACAGGCCGGCTCCGTCGGGCTCGCGTATTGGTTCGACCTGCTGCCGTTGCCGTGGCTGCAACTGGCCGTGACCCTCGGCTTCTCGATCGTGCTGTGTGTGTTTACGGCTATCCGCCTGCGCACCACGTGGCCGGTGACTGAGCTGGAATACGCCCTGCAATTGGCCTGCGACCTGTTTATCCACAGTGTGTTGCTGTATTTCTCCGGTGGTTCCACCAACCCGTTTGTTTCTTATTACCTGGTGCCACTGACCATCGCCGCCGTGACCTTGCCGTGGCGCTACTCGGTGGTGCTGTCGGGTATTGCCCTGACCCTGTACACCTTGTTGTTGGCTCAGTTTTATCCATTGCAGACCTTCCCCATTGCGCGGGAAAACCTGCAGATCTACGGGATGTGGTTGAGTTTTGCGCTGTCCGCCGCCGTTATCACCTTCTTCGCCGCGCGCATGGCCGAAGAACTGCGCCGCCAGGAAGAATTGCGCGCGATTCGTCGCGAAGAAGGCCTGCGCGACCAGCAATTGCTGGCCGTCGCCACTCAGGCGGCTGGCGCCGCCCATGAATTGGGCACGCCGCTGGCAACCATGAGCGTGCTGCTTAATGAGATGGTCCAGGACCATCACGACCCAGCCCTGCAGGATGACCTGAGCGTGCTGCAGGAACAGGTCAAACAGTGCAAGCAGACGCTGCAGCAACTGGTGCGTGCCGCCGAAGCCAACCGGCGCCTGGCCGTCGAGATGCAGGACGTGACCCAGTGGCTCGATGAAGCCCTGAACCGCTGGCACCTGATGCGTCCCGAAGCCAGTTACCGTTTTAACCTGCTGGGCCAGGGCAGCGTGCCACGCATGGCGCCACCCCCGGACCTGACCCAGGCGCTGCTCAACCTGCTGAACAATGCCGCTGACGCCTGCCCCGAAGGCCTGGGCGTGCAGCTGGACTGGGACGCGGAACACGTGACCATCAGCATTCGTGACCACGGCGCGGGCGTGCCGCTGGCCATTGCCGAGCAGATCGGCAAACCGTTCTTTACCACCAAGGGCAAAGGCTTCGGCCTCGGCCTGTTTTTGAGCAAGGCCAGCGTGACCCGCGCGGGCGGCTCAGTGAAGCTCTATAGTCATGAGGAAGGTGGCACGCTCACCGAGCTGCGCCTGCCCCGTGTCGCACGAGGAGATATCGATGAGTGACGAGATCCAAGTCGAAGGCGAAGAACTGCCGCACCTGTTGCTGGTAGATGACGACGCCACCTTTACCCGTGTCATGGCGCGCGCGATGAGCCGTCGTGGTTTCCGTGTCAGCACCGCCGGTTCCGCCGAAGAAGGCCTGAGCATCGCCCAGGCTGACTTGCCGGACTACGCCGCGCTCGACCTGAAAATGGACGGCGACTCCGGCCTGGTGTTGCTGCCCAAGCTGCTGGAACTCGACCCGGAAATGCGCGTGGTGATCCTCACCGGTTATTCCAGCATCGCCACCGCCGTCGAGGCCATCAAACGCGGTGCCTGCAACTACCTGTGCAAGCCGGCGGACGCCGACGACGTACTGGCTGCCTTGCTCTCCGAACACGCCGACCTCGACACCCTGGTGCCGGAAAACCCGATGTCGGTGGACCGTCTGCAGTGGGAACACATCCAGCGCGTGCTGACCGAGCATGAAGGCAATATCTCCGCCACTGCCCGTGCCCTGGGCATGCACCGTCGCACCCTGCAACGCAAGCTGCAGAAACGCCCGGTACGGCGCTGAACAAAGTCTGAACAATCCGCTTCAGGCAGCACGGCGCGCTGAACCGATCGTCTATGATCGGTTCAAACGCCTGTCACATTTTCTTACAGAGCCTGAACGATGAATCAGAACGCTGAGTATTCCGCGGTCAACGACGCGGTGCGTGGGCAATTCTTCCGCCGAACCTGGGCGATGATCACGCCGTATTGGCGCAGTGAAGAGAAGGGCAAGGCCTGGTTGTTGCTGGGTGCGGTGATTGGCTTGTCGCTGTTCAGCGTGGCGATCTCCGTATGGATCAACCACTGGTACAAGGATTTCTACAACGCGCTGGAGAAGAAGGACACTGCCGCTTTCTGGCAGTTGATCGGCTATTTCGGCGGGATCGCCGCCGTCGCGATTCTCGGCGCGGTTTATCGTCTGTACCTGACCCAAATGCTGACGATTCGCTGGCGTGCCTGGCTCACCGAAAAGCATTTCGCGCGCTGGCTTGCCGACAAGAACTACTACCAGCTGGAGCAGGGCGGTTACACCGATAACCCGGACCAGCGGATTTCCGAAGACCTTAACAACTTCACCTCCAGCACCTTGAGCCTGGGGTTAGGCCTGCTGCGCAACGTGGTGAGCCTGGTGTCGTTTTCGATCATTCTGTGGGGGGTATCGGGCAGCATTGAGGTGTTTGGCTTCACCATTCCCGGCTACATGTTCTGGTGCGCCTTGGTCTATGCGGGTGTCGGTAGCTGGTTGACCCACCTGATCGGCCGTCGATTGATCGGCTTGAGCAACCAACAACAACGCTTCGAAGCGGACCTGCGTTTTTCCATGGTGCGGGTGCGTGAGAATGCCGAGAGCATTGCCCTGTACAACGGCGAGCCGAATGAAAACCAGCGCTTGAGTGCTCGCTTCGGCAAGGTTTGGCACAACTTCTGGGACATCATGAAAGTGTCCAAGCGCCTGACCTTCTTTACTGCCGGCTACGGCCAGATTGCGATCATCTTTCCGTTTATCGTCGCCGCACCACGCTACTTCACCGGCAAGATCGAGCTGGGCGAGCTGATGCAGATCAACTCGGCGTTCGGCAACGTGCAAGAGAACTTCAGCTGGTTTATCAACGCGTATGCGGAGCTGGCTTCATGGCGCGCGACCAGTGATCGTCTGCTCAGCTTCCGCCAGGCCATGAGCGACAACGAGCAACGTGCTCCGGCCATTGATGTGCGCTCCGAGGGGCAGAGTCTGGTCGTGCAGGAGCTGGGCATGGACCTGGCCGACGGTCGCCATTTGCTCACCGACGCCGACATGACCGTAGAGCCGGGCCAGCGGGTGATGCTCAGTGGGCGTTCCGGCAGTGGTAAAAGTACGCTGCTGCGTGCAATGGGCGACTTGTGGCCTGCAGGGCACGGCAGTATTCGCCTGCCGGCGGCGCGTTACCTGTTCCTGCCGCAGAAACCCTACCTGCCGATTGGGACCTTGAAAGCTGCATTGAGTTATCCACAGGACGACGGCGTGTATCCGGCGCAACGTTATGCACAGGTCCTGGAAACCTGCCGCTTGCCGCACCTTGTCAGCCGTCTGGATGAAGCTAACCACTGGCAACGTATGCTCTCACCCGGTGAGCAGCAGCGCCTGGCCTTTGCCCGCGCCTTGTTGTTCGCGCCGCAATGGCTGTACATGGACGAAGCCACCTCGGCCATGGACGAAGAGGATGAGGCGAACTTGTACCAGGCGTTGATCGATGAACTGCCGGGGCTGAGCATCGTCAGCGTCGGCCATCGCAGCAGCCTCAAGCGTTTTCATGGGCGGCATGTGCGGATCGAGGCTGGGCTGTTGCAGGAGCAACCCGTGTCCTGAGGTCACACTCGATCAAAATGTGGGAGCGGGCTTGCTCGCGAATGCGGTCTGTCAGTTGCAGTTGTGTTGACTGATCCACCGCTTTCGCGAGCAAGCCCGCTCCCACACTGGATCGTCATTGTGCTGGAGAGTGAAGCCCACAAAAAAGCCCGGTTGATCATCGATCAGCCGGGCTTTTTTAAGGCTTGAAAATGACTTACTTCTTCAAGCCGTAGTGCTCATCCAGCATGCCTGGGGCGTTTGGCGTTTTTGGCGCGTAGTCCCGTGGTGGCTCCTGGTTTTCCCGCGGAGGGGTCAGGCGTTCCCGTGGGGTTTGCGGTGCATCGGAATGCAACGCAGCCAGCAGACGCTGGCGGGTGATGTCGTCGAGGGCCAGGCGGTTAGCGCCATCGGCGAGGTGATCCTGTACTTCCTGGTAGCTCTGGGTGAGCTTCTTGACCAGGGTCGCGGTGCTGTTGAAGTGGGTAACAACCTCGTTCTGATAACTGTCAAAACGTTCCTGAATGTCATCCAACTGACGCTGCGTGCGGTTAGGCGCGGCATTCGGCAGCAGGCGGGCAACCAGGAATCCAATGGCGACACCGGCGACCAAGGCGAGAGTCGGCAACAACCAAACTAAGAGCGAGTGTTCCACGAGTCCTTCCTCTATAAACGGCTTTGCTTTACGTTAACGGCTCGGACCTGCGCTGTATACCGCGATTAAGCTCGCAATCATGCCATGCACAGACTTTTAGCTAGACGAGTCGACCCTTTGAGAGGTCACGGAGTTCATTCCTTGCTCATGCGTGAACCCCCCGTTTTGATCGATGGCCCGGTTGGCCAATTGGAAGCCCTGTACCTTGATCACCCCGAGCCACGTGGCCTGGCGCTGATCTGCCACCCTAACCCGGTGCAGGGTGGGACCATGCTCAATAAAGTCGTATCGACCCTGCAACGCACTGCGCGCGATGCCGGTTTGATTACTTTACGTTTTAATTACCGGGGTGTCGGTGCCAGCGCCGGGACCCACGATATGGCCACCGGTGAAGTCGACGATGCCGAAGCCTGCGCCAACTGGCTGCGTGAAAAACACCCCGACCTGCCGCTGACACTGCTGGGCTTCTCGTTCGGCGGTTATGTGGCGGCCAGCCTCGGCGGGCGTCTGGAAGCCAGGGGCGAAAAGCTCGCGCACCTGTTCATGGTCGCCGCTGCCGTGATGCGCCTGCGCGATACCGACGTGCTGCCCCAAGGCTGCCCATTGACCCTGATCCAGCCGGAAACCGACGAAGTGGTCGACCCGCAGCTGGTCTACGACTGGTCGGCTGCCTTGAAACGCCCCCATGAGCTGCTGAAAGTGGCAGAATGCGGGCACTTTTTTCATGGCAAGCTCACCGATCTCAAGGATCTGGTGCTGCCGCGCCTCTCGAATTGATAGCAGTCTGATAAGCGATTACCCATGACGACTCGTACCCGTATCCTCACCGGCATCACCACCACCGGCACGCCGCACCTGGGCAACTACGCCGGTGCGATCCGTCCGGCGATCCTCGCCAGCCAGGACGCCAATGCCGATTCCTTCTACTTCCTGGCCGACTACCATGCCCTGATCAAATGCGATGACCCGCAGCGCATCCAGCGCTCGCGTATGGAAATTGCCGCGACCTGGCTGGCCGGTGGCCTGGATGTGAACCGGGTGACCTTCTACCGCCAGTCCGACATCCCGGAAATCCCCGAACTGACCTGGCTGCTGACCTGTGTTGCCGCCAAGGGCCTGCTCAACCGTGCCCACGCCTACAAGGCGTCGGTGGACAAGAACGTCGAAAGCGGCGAAGACCCGGATGCGGGTATTACCATGGGCTTGTACAGCTACCCGGTGCTGATGGCGGCGGACATCCTGATGTTCAACGCGCACAAGGTGCCGGTCGGCCGTGACCAGATCCAGCACGTGGAAATGGCCCGCGACATCGGCCAGCGTTTCAACCACCTGTTCGGCAACGGTAAAGAATTCTTCACCATGCCCGAGGCCTTGATCGAAGAAAGCGTCGCCACCTTGCCGGGCCTCGACGGCCGCAAGATGTCCAAGAGCTACGACAACACCATCCCGTTGTTCACCAGCGCCAAGGACATGAAAGACGCGATCTCGCGGATCGTCACCGACTCCCGCGCGCCCGGCGAAGCCAAGGACCCGGACAATTCGCACCTGTTCACCTTGTTCCAGGCGTTTGCCACCAAGGCCGAGGAAGCGGAATTGCGCAACGCGCTGCTCGAAGGCCTGGGCTGGGGCGAGGCGAAGAACCGTCTGTTCCAACTGCTGGACAATCAATTGGGCGAGGCGCGCGAGCGTTATCACCAGTTGATGTCGCGCCCTTCGGATATGGAAGACCTGCTGCTGATCGGCGCCAAGAAGGCCCGTGCCGTGGCGGCGCCGTTCCTGGCCGAGCTGCGTGAGGCGGTGGGCCTGCGTTCATTCGTCAATCAGGTTGCCGCGCCGGTTGCGGCCAAGAAGAAAGCCTCCAAAGCTGCACGCTTCGTAAGCTTTCGCGAAGACGATGGCAGTTTCCGCTTCCGCCTGTTGGCCGCCGACGGCGAGCAACTGCTGCTGTCGCGCAATTTTGCCGACGGCAAAGCGGCTGGCGCGGTGACCAAGCAATTGCAAAGCGGCGACGCAGTGGACGTGCGTACTGAAGCCCTGAGCTTCAGCGTATGGCTGGACGGCGCTGCGGTGGCCGACAGCGCCGAGTTCGCCGACGAACCGTCGCGCGATGCTGCCATCGCCGCTCTGCGCGTTGCGTTGACCCCCATCGAGGATTAACCCGACCAAGGGTTGATTGCCATTATCCAGGGCCGTCGTTACAGTGACGGCCCGTTTTTGTTGCCTTGCTAACGAAATTATGACGCCCCTAGAACGATATCAAGCTGATCTGAAACGCCCTGAATTCTTCCATGACGCGGCCCAGGAAACGGCGGTGCGTCATTTGCAGCGCCTGTACGACGACCTGGTCGCGGCCTCGCAAAGCAAGCCAGGGATGTTCAGCAAGCTGTTTGGCAAGAAAGACCACACGCCGGTCAAAGGCCTGTATTTCTGGGGTGGCGTGGGCCGGGGCAAGACGTACCTGGTCGATACCTTCTTCGAAGCGCTGCCGTTCAAGGAAAAGGTGCGTACGCACTTTCACCGCTTCATGAAGCGTGTGCACGAGGAAATGAAGACCCTGCCGGGTGAGAAAAACCCGCTGACTATCATCGCCAAGCGTTTCTCCGACGAAGCGCGGGTGATCTGCTTCGATGAATTCTTCGTTTCCGACATCACCGACGCCATGATCCTCGGCACGCTGATGGAAGAATTGTTCAAGAACGGCGTGACCCTGGTCGCCACCTCGAACATCGTGCCTGACGGCTTGTACAAGGACGGCCTGCAACGTGCGCGCTTCCTGCCGGCCATCGCGCTGATCAAGCAGAACACCGAGATCGTCAACGTCGACAGCGGCGTGGACTACCGCCTGCGTCACCTTGAGCAAGCGGAGCTGTTCCACTTCCCGCTGAACGAAGCGGCGCACGACAGCCTGAAAAAAAGCTTCCGCGCGCTCACGCCGGAATGCACCCAGGCGGTGGAAAACGACAAGCTGATGATCGAGAACCGCGAAATCATTGCGTTGCGCACCTGCGACGACGTGGCCTGGTTCGAATTCCGCCAACTGTGCGACGGCCCGCGCAGCCAGAACGATTACATCGAGCTGGGCAAGATCTTCCACGCGGTGATCCTCAGCGGCGTGGAGCAGATGAGTGTCACCACTGACGACATCGCGCGCCGGTTTATCAACATGGTCGACGAATTCTACGACCGTAACGTCAAGCTGATCATCTCGGCCGAAGTCGAACTCAAGGACCTCTACACCGGCGGTCGCTTGAACTTCGAATTCCAGCGCACGCTGAGCCGCTTGCTGGAAATGCAATCCCACGAGTTCCTGTCGCGTGGGCATAAGCCGTAAGTGATGTGATCCAGATAAAAGGCCCGCTGCGATTGCGGGCCTTTTACATTTTTGGTGCGGGTTAAAAAGTGATCTGGTCTGCTTCGGGCGGCGGTGGTAGCACGAGGAACTTGGATTTGCCCTCCATCTGGTAGATCGCGCCGTCCGAACCCCTAATTAATGGTCCCTTCCCCCCCTCTTCCTCATCATCCTTCTTCTTCTTTTTCTCCTCCAGAATTTCAGTCAACGATTTAATCTGATTTTCGTTTGATGGACTTGCGCCTGTCACGTCCAGCTGTATAGCCGGGCTGAAAGAGCTGCTTCCTATGGATGACATGATTGAGTCTCCGTCCTGGTTTGAGCGACATGGATGTTGAAAACGCTCCCTGTGATCCGGAACGCGGTCCGGCAGATATAAGCGATTTTTACCTTGCTTAAAATGCCAGATACCCAGGGCGCAGCGGGTCGGCTTCGTCCTGTCTAGCTGTAGGAATTGGAGGTCTTGCGGGCAGGTATTGCTTAAGGCCTTGGTAAGGCTGCATAAGGCTTTCAGTTCGACCCTGCACCATTGCGGTATGACAGGGTCGCTTGCATCGTCAGGTGCCGTACCTACGCGGCTTGCTGAAATTGCTGCCGGTATTGGTTTGGCGACAACTCCGTGTGTTGACGAAACAGCCGCGCAAAGAAGCTCGCATCGTCGTAACCCACCTCATAGCTGATGGTCTTGATGCTCTTGCGGCTTGCCGAGAGCAGGCCTTTGGCCGTCTCGATACGCAGCCGTTGCAGGTAATGCAGCGGCTTATCGCCGGTGGCGGTCTGGAAACGGCGCATGAAGTTGCGGATGCTCATGCCGTGTTCCCGGGCGACGTCTTCGAAGCGGAACTTGTCGGCGAAATGCTCTTCGAGCCAGTGCTGGATCTGCAGGATGATCACGTCCTGGTGCAGCTTCTGCCCACCAAAGCCGATACGCCCAGGTGCGTAGCTGCGTTGCACTTCGTAGAGGATATCGCGGGCCACGGCCTGGGCGATGTTGGCGCCGCAGAAACGTTCGATCAGGTAGATGTAGAGGTCGCACGCCGAGGTGGTGCCGCCGGCGCAATACAGGTTGTCGGCGTCGGTGAGGTGCTTGTCCTGGTTGAGCTGCACCTGGGGGAAGCGCTCGCTGAAGGCATTGAAGAAACGCCAGTAGGTGGTCGCTTCCTTGCCATCGAGCAGGCCGGCTTCGGCCAGCCAGAACACGCCGGTGGCTTCGCCGCACAGCACCGCGCCGCGGGCGTGTTGCTCGCGCAGCCAGGGCAGCACTTGGGGGTAACGGCTGCACAGCGCGTCGAAGTCGTCCCAGAAGGCCGGCAACACGATGATGTCGGCGTTTTCCAGGCCGCCGTCCACCGGCATGATCACATCGCTGAAGCTGCGTACCGATTGCCCGTCGGGGCTGACCAGGCGCGTTTCAAACGCTGGGGTCAGGCCCAGGCCTTGTTGTTTGCCATACCGCAGGCTGGCGAGATGGAAGAAATCCTTGGCTTGCATGAGGGTGGAAGCGAATACCCGATCAATGGCCAAAATGCTGACGCGCCGCAGGGGCGTGGAGATTTGGTTAGACATAATTTCATTTATTCTTATAGGGGAAAGTGGTCACCAGACGGCTGGATCGTCTTATTTTTTGTCGCATGTGTCCAGTGTCCCGTGACGCCTTCGCGGCATAGTCTCTGTGGGCTCGTCCTTGTCCGACAATCCACGCAGGTGACCCATGATCCCCAGAACCTTGTTCAGCTCGGAGCACGAACTCTTCCGCGAGAGCGTGCGCACCTTCCTCGAAAAACACGCCGCGCCGTTCCATGCGCAGTGGGAGAAACAGGGCTACATCGACCGTAGCCTGTGGAGCAAGGCGGGGGAGGCGGGGATGCTGTGTTCTCATCTGCCGGAGGCATATGGCGGCCTGGGTGCGGACTTTCTCTACAGCGCCGTGGTGATTGAGGAAATCAGCCGGCTGGGGCTGACCGGCATTGGTTTTTCCCTGCATTCGGACATCGTGGCGCCCTACATCCTGCATTACGGCAGTGAAGCGCTGAAGCACAAGTACCTGCCACAATTGATCTCCGGCGAGAGGGTCACGGCCATCGCCATGACTGAGCCTGGGGCGGGTTCCGATCTGCAAGGCGTGAAGACCACGGCGGTATTGGACGGCGATGAGTATGTGATCAACGGTTCCAAGACCTTTATCACCAACGGCTTTCTCGCTGAGCTGGTGATCGTCGTGGCCAAGACCGACCCCAAGGCCGGTGCCAAGGGCATCAGCCTGTTTCTGGTGGAGGCTGATACGCCGGGCTTCGACAAGGGCAAGCGCCTGGAGAAGGTGGGCATGAAGGCCCAGGACACCTCGGAGCTGTTTTTTCAGGACGTGCGTGTGCCCAAGGAAAACCTGTTGGGCCAGGCCGGCATGGGCTTCGCTTATTTGATGCAGGAGTTGCCCCAGGAGCGCCTGACCGTGGCGATTGGCGCGCTGTCGTCAGCCGAGGCGGCGCTGCAATGGACATTGGAATACACCCGTGAGCGCAAGGCGTTCGGCAAGGCTATTGCCGACTTCCAGAACACCCGGTTCAAACTGGCGGAGATGGCCACCGAGATTCAGATCGGCCGCGTGTTTGTGGATAAATGCATGGCGTTGCATCTGGACGGCAAGCTCGATGTGCCCACGGCGGCGATGGCCAAGTATTGGGCCACGGACCTGCAATGCAAGGTGCTCGACGAGTGCGTGCAACTGCACGGTGGTTACGGCTTTATGTGGGAATACCCGATTGCCCGGGCCTGGGCTGATGCGCGGGTGCAGCGGATTTATGCGGGGACCAACGAGATCATGAAGGAGATTATCGCGCGGGCGCTTTGATGCTTTTGCAGGGCGGCTCAGGGCCCCTCGCGGGCAAGCCCGGCGCCTGCACTTGAGCGCATTCCAAATGGATTGACTCGGTCAAATGTGGCAGCGGGCGTGCTCGCGAAAGCGGCTTAAGGATCAATCAAGGGGCTGGGTTCGGATGGTCCTTCTGAATCGCCTCAATCCCTTCCAGCACTTCTTTGGATAGCCTCAGGTCGGCACTGGCAATGTTGCTGTCCAGTTGCTCCAGGCTCGTGGCGCCAATAATGTTGCTGGTCACAAACGGCTGTTGCGTCACAAACGCCAGTGCCATCTGCGCCGGGTCCAGGCCATGCGCGCGCGCCAGTGCCACATAGCGGCTGCAGGCTGCTTCTGACTGCGGGTTGAAGTAGCGACTGAAGCGGCTGTATTCGGTCAGGCGGGCTTTTGCCGGGCGGGCACCGCCTTCGTACTTGCCGCTGAGCATGCCGAAGGCCAGCGGCGAGTAGGCCAGCAGGCCGCATTGCTCACGAATGGCGACTTCCGCCAGGCCCACTTCAAAGCTGCGGTTGAGCAGGTTGTAGGGGTTCTGGATCGACACCGCTCGGGTCCAGCCACGGGCTTCGGCCAGGGCCAGGAACTTCATGGTGCCCCATGGGGTTTCGTTGGACAGGCCGATATGGCGGATCTTGCCGGCCTTGACCTGTGCGTCGAGCGCTTCGAGGGTTTCCTCCAGCGGCGTCAGGTCGTCTTCGTCCTTGTGCTTGTAGCTCAGTTGGCCGAAGAAGTTGGTGCTGCGCTCCGGCCAGTGCAACTGGTAGAGGTCGATCCAGTCGGTTTGCAGGCGCTTGAGGCTGGCATCCAGGGCGTCGACGATGTGCTTGCGGTTGTGGCGCAAGTGGCCGTCACGGATGTAGTCGATGGTATTGCCGGGGCCCGCGATCTTGCTGGCGAGGATCCAGTCGGCCCGGTCGCCACGGCTTTTGAAGTAATTACCGATATAGCGTTCGGTGGTGGCATAGGTGTCGGCCTTCGGCGGCACCGGGTACATTTCTGCGGTGTCGAGGAAGTTGATCCCCGCGGCCTTGGCCCGTTCGATCTGCGCGAAGGCCTCTGCCTCGCTGTTCTGCTCGCCCCAGGTCATGGTGCCCAAGGCTATCGCGCTTACATTCAGATCGGTGCGGCCCAGCTGTCGATAATCCATCGGGTACTCCTTCGGGGAAAACAATCATAAAAGCAGGTTGAATTTTTTTTCGCAATCTGCATAATTGCCCACCTCTTTCTGCAGTGGAAGTGATGCGCCGCCTGCCGAAGAATCTTGCCGTTGAACGGACGCGCCGACCCGAGCCCCCGATAGCGTCTGTATCCGGCTGCCTTTGACTTGTCAAAGTACGCACTATTCAGTAAGATCCGCCGTCTAATTTACAGGGCGGCCCCTGAGGCTATTAAAGAATGACAACTTTTACTGCAAAACCGGAAACAGTTCAGCGCGACTGGTTTGTCGTCGACGCCGCTGGTCAGACCCTGGGTCGTCTGGCCACTGAAGTCGCCAGCCGTCTGCGTGGCAAGCACAAGCCTGAATACACCCCTCACGTTGATACCGGTGACTACATCGTAATCATCAACGCTGAGCAGGTACGTGTTACCGGCAACAAAGCGCAAGACAAAATGTACTACCGTCACTCCGGTTTCCCAGGCGGTATCAAGTCTTCCAACTTTGAAGGCCTGATTTCCAAGAAGCCTGAAGCCCCGATCGAAATCGCGGTCAAAGGCATGCTGCCGAAGGGCCCACTGGGTCGCGATATGTTTCGCAAGCTGAAAGTCTATGCGGGCGCTGTACACCCTCATGCTGCTCAGCAGCCCCAAGAACTGAAGTTTTAACGGAATAGTTCATTATGTCGGCGACTCAAAATTACGGCACTGGCCGTCGCAAAACCGCAACCGCACGCGTTTTCCTGCGTCCGGGCACTGGTAACATCTCGATCAACAACCGCACTCTGGACAACTTCTTCGGTCGCGAAACTGCCCGCATGGTAGTTCGTCAGCCGCTGGAATTGACCGAGACCGTTGAAAAGTTCGACATCTACGTCACCGTTATCGGTGGCGGTGTAAGTGGTCAAGCTGGCGCAATCCGCCACGGTATCACTCGCGCTCTGATGCAGTACGACGAAACCCTGCGTGGCGCTCTGCGCAAAGCTGGCTTCGTAACTCGCGATGCTCGTGAAGTTGAACGTAAGAAAGTCGGTCTGCGTAAAGCGCGTAAGCGTCCGCAGTACTCGAAGCGTTAATTCGCTTTACGTTCCACAAGAACGCCCAACTCCTCACGGAGCTGGGCGTTTTTTATTGCCTGCGATTTATGCACATTTTTCGCCGTGACAACTTGCCACATCCGTAGACCCCCTATACTACAAGGCCTGGAGAGGGAGCCTCGGGCAATTCCCTTGTCATACGTGGGGCTTTTCATTACCATTCGGCAAAATTTTTATAAGTAAAGATTCAACACTTAGTAGACGCCTGATTTAACAGGCCAAAAAGCTGATGGGAGAGGACTGAATGAGCAATGACGGCGTGAATGCAGGCCGGCGTCGCTTCTTGGTAGCAGCCACATCCGTGGTGGGTGCTGCAGGAGCGGTGGGGGCTGCGGTCCCGTTCGTGGGGTCATGGTTTCCCAGTGCCAAGGCGAAAGCCGCAGGTGCACCGGTGAAGGTGAATGTCAGCAAGATCGACCCAGGCCAGCAGATGATTGCTGAGTGGCGCGGTCAGCCGGTCTTCATCGTTCGTCGTACTGAGGAAATCCTGGGGAATCTGAAGAAAATCGAAGGTCAGCTGTCTGATCCCGACTCCAAGAATTCCGAGCAACCCGCCTACGTTGATAAGGAAATCCGTTCGATCAAGCCAGAGATTCTGCTGCTGATCGGTATCTGCACCCACCTGGGTTGCTCGCCTACCTTCCGCCCTGAAGTTGCCCCTGCCGACCTGGGCAAAGACTGGGTGGGTGGCTACTTCTGCCCTTGCCACGGTTCCCACTACGACCTGGCCGGCCGCGTCTACAAGTCACAACCCGCACCACTGAACCTGCCAGTTCCGCCACATCACTACGAGACTGACAGTGTCATTGTCATTGGCGTCGACGAGGGGGAGAAAGCCTGATGAGCAAGTTCATGGATTGGGTGGATGCGCGCTTCCCCGCGACTAAAATGTGGGAAGACCATCTCAGCAAATATTACGCACCAAAAAACTTCAACTTCTTCTACTTCTTCGGCTCGCTGGCGCTGTTGGTGCTGGTTAACCAGATCGTCACTGGCGTCTGGCTGACGATGAGCTACACCCCGTCGGCGGAAGAGGCGTTCGCCTCCGTCGAGTACATCATGCGTGATGTCGAGTACGGCTCGATCCTGCGCCTGCTGCACTCCACCGGCGCTTCGGCGTTCTTCATCGTCGTCTACATGCACATGTTCCGTGGCCTGCTGTACGGCTCTTACCAGAAGCCTCGCGAGCTGGTGTGGGTGTTCGGCATGTTGATCTACCTGGCGCTGATGGCCGAGGCTTTCATGGGCTACCTGCTGCCGTGGGGGCAGATGTCGTACTGGGGCGCCCAGGTGATCATCTCGCTGTTTGGTGCGATTCCGGTGATCGGCAATGACCTGACCCAATGGATCCGGGGTGACTACCTGATCTCCGGTATCACCCTGAACCGCTTCTTTGCCTTGCACGTCGTGGCCCTGCCGATTGTGATTCTGGGCCTGGTTGTGTTGCACATCCTGGCGCTGCACGAAGTGGGTTCGAACAACCCGGACGGCGTGGACATCAAGAAGCATAAAGACGAAAACGGCATCCCGTTGGACGGCATTCCGTTCCACCCGTACTACACCGTGAAAGACATTGTCGGCGTCGTCGTCTTCCTGTTCATCTTCTGCTCGATCGTGTTCTTTTTCCCGGAAATGGGTGGTTATTTCCTGGAGAAGCCGAACTTTGAACAAGCCAACGCCTTCAAGACACCTGAGCACATTGCGCCGGTCTGGTACTTCACGCCGTTCTACGCGATCTTGCGTGCGATTCCCGACAAGCTCATGGGCGTGATGGCAATGGGGGCATCGATCGCCATGCTATTCGTCTTGCCGTGGCTCGACCGAAGCCCGGTCAAGTCCATGCGCTACAAGGGCTGGCTGAGCAAGATCTGGCTGTGGGTGTTCTGCATTGCGTTCGTGATCCTGGGTGTATTGGGCGTATTGGCGCCGACGCCTGAGCGCACGTTGCTGTCGCAGGTTTGCACCTTCCTGTACTTCGCCTACTTCATTCTGATGCCGTTCTACACCCGGCTCGAGAAGACCAAACCGGTTCCGGAAAGGGTGACTGGCTGATGAAAAAGTTATTTGTTGCTTTGATGCTTGCGGCGCTGCCGCTACTGTCCTTCGCGGCCGAGCACGGCCCGGAGCTGGAAAAAGTCGACATCGACGTGTCCGACAAGGCCGCCATGCAGGATGGGCTGCGTACCTTCACCAACTACTGCATGGGCTGCCACAGCGCCAAGTTCCAGCGTTACGAGCGTGTCGCCGATGACCTGGGGATCCCGCATGACGTGATGCTCAGCCACTCGGTGTTCACCGGCGCGAAAATCGGCGACCACATGAGCATCGGTATGCAGCCAGCCGACGCCAAGGTCTGGTTCGGTGCAGCACCGCCTGACCTGACCCTGGTGGCGCGCGTGCGCGGCACCGATTGGCTCTACGGTTACCTGAAATCCTTCTACGAAGACCCGGCGCGTCCTTATGGCGTGAACAACAAAGTCTTCCCGAACGTCGGCATGCCCAACGTTCTGGTCGGCCTGCAGGGTCGCCAAGTGGTAGGATGCAAGCAGGTTCAGGTCGTTGAAGACGGCAAGAAGCAATATGATCCGTTGACTGGCACGCCTCTGACACATGAAGCGTGCGACCAACTGACCATCGTGCCCAAGACCGGTACGCTGAACGAAGAGCAGTTCGACGAGAAGGTCAAGAATCTGGTGACCTTCCTGGCCTACTCGGCCAACCCGGTCAAACTGCAACATCAGCGCATTGGTACTTATGTGTTGCTGTACCTGGCCTTCTTCTTCGTATTCGCCTATCTGCTCAAACGCGAATACTGGAAGGATGTGCATTGATCCAACCGTAAGCAATTGCTGTTAATCTTGCGCGCCCAGCGGCATCTCTGAATACGTAGCGCTCTGGTTCAACCAGGCACTGCAGAGATGCTCTCTGGGCGCGCTCGTTTTTGAGCTTTCGATAATTTCAACAAGCGAGGAGGACCGCCATGGGCGTGACCAATCGGTTGGCCTGTTACTCCGACCCCGCCGACCACTATTCCCACCGAGTACGCATCGTGCTCGCAGAGAAGGGTGTCAGCGCCGAGATCATCAGTGTGGAGGCAGGACGTCATCCGCCGAAACTGATCGAAGTGAACCCTTACGGCAGCTTGCCCACCCTGGTCGATCGTGACCTGGCGTTGTGGGAGTCAACCGTGGTGATGGAATACCTGGATGAGCGTTACCCGCATCCACCTTTGTTGCCGGTGTATCCGGTGGCGCGTGCCAACAGTCGCCTGCTGATCCATCGGATCCAGCGTGACTGGTGTGGGCTGGTGGATGTGATTCTGGATACACGCAGTAAAGAAGCCGTTCGGGTGCAGGCGCGTAAGGAATTGCGCGAGAGCCTGACGGGTGTTTCGCCGCTGTTCGCCGACAAACCTTTTTTCCTCAGCGAGGAACAAAGCTTGGTGGATTGCTGCCTATTACCCATACTCTGGCGCTTGCCGATCCTGGGCATTGAACTGCCACGGCCGGCCAAGCCGTTGCTTGATTACATGGAGCGCCAGTTTGCGCGTGAGGCTTTCCAGGCAAGTCTGTCTGGTGTCGAACGCGACATGCGCTAAGGCTTAAGGAGCCGCTGATGAACTCCAGTCGACCCTATTTGGTCCGCGCGCTCTATGAGTGGATTGTGGACAACGATTGCACCCCGCACATGCTGGTCAACTCTGAATTTCCCAAGGTTGACGTGCCGCAGGGTTTTGCCAGTGATGGGCAGATCGTGCTGAACGTATCACCCAGTGCTGTGCGCCACCTGCACATGGACAACGAAGCGGTAAGCTTCGAAGGGCGTTTTGGCGGCGTGCCGCATACGCTGTTCGTGCCGATTGGCGCTATCCTCGGGATCTATGCCCGTGAGAATGGCCAAGGCATGGTGTTCGATCTGGAGTCGCCTTTCGAGGACGATGAAGCGATCGAAGGTGACGACGGTGACGATCTGCCACCGCCGGACTCCGAGCCTCCGCGTCCAAGCGGCCGGCCGAGCTTGAAAGTGGTGAAGTAAGCGGCGTTCACTCTCGGTTGAGCCTTAAAAATGCCTCGGCCTGTGCCGGGGCATTTTTTTGCGCGCAGGATGTGGATGAAAGTCGTGACAGAACGGTGATCGTACAACCGCCATGGGCTATGATGCGGGCTCTAGTTCGCCGAGAAAGATGGTTCATCATGGAAAACGCCAACACCGCTCCTCGTCTTCCCCGCAAGCGCCGCAGCCTTGCCCAGGAATTGGTCACGGTGTTGTCCGAGCAAATCCGCGACGGCCAACTCAAACGCGGCGATAAGTTGCCCACTGAGTCGGCAATCATGGAGGCCCATGGCGTCAGCCGCACGGTCGTGCGTGAAGCCATCTCACGTTTGCAGGCGGCGGGGCAGGTGGAAACCCGTCACGGTATCGGCACCTTTGTGTTGGACACGCCAAGCCCCAGCGGCTTCCGGATTGATCCGGCCACGGTGGTGACCTTGCGTGATGTGCTGGCGATTCTGGAGTTGCGTATCAGCCTGGAGGTGGAGTCTGCCGGCCTTGCTGCATTGCGTCGCAGCGATGCACAACTGGCGGCCATGCGTGCGGCACTCGACGCCCTGAATGAAAGCGCGGCCCACGCAGGCGATGCGGTGGCATCGGATTTTGCGTTCCACCTGGAAATTGCACTGTCCACCGGCAACCGCTACTTCACCGACATCATGACCCACCTGGGCACGAGCATCATTCCGCGTACGCGCCTGAATTCGGCGCGTCTGGCCCATGATGACCAGCAGCACTACATGGGCCGCCTGAGCCGCGAACACGAAGAAATTTATGAGGCGATTGCCCGCCAGGATTCGGACGCGGCACGGGCGGCCATGCGCTTGCACCTGACCAACAGCCGCGAGCGGCTGCGCCATGCCCATGAAGAGGCGGAGGCGCAGCGCGGTTAACCGGGCAACCGAGTGGTGTCGGAAATAAATCGATCCACGTGTGGGAGCGGGCTTGCTCGCGAATGCGGTGTGCCAGTCTGCACATGCATCAACTGAAAGAACGCCTTCGCAAGCAAGCCCGCCCCCACATTTAGATCTCCTTGGCCTGGAGTTTTGCGTCGACTTAATTAGCCGGCTGGTTGGGCTTGTAGTCCTTGAGCAGCAGGTAAGTGCTCCAACCCCACCAGTCATTGGTCCAGTGCTTGTCGTTCAGGTCATTCACGTCCTTGCGGCGCAACACCTTGTCTCCTTCCATCTTGAACAGCGGCGAGAAGTTGTTCGCCGGGTTCTGCGCGGCATTCAAGTCCGGCACATGCAGCGGTGCCTTGAAGACGGCCGGAGAGGGCGCGATGCCGCTGATGAAGGTCTCGAAGATCTCATCGGCGGACGCCTGCACCGCGCGTTTGACCATCGTCCGATTGTCCGCGTCGATGGCATCGAAATAACGCTTGTCACCATAGGCATGCCATTGATCGCCCAGGGCATTGCGCACCTTGAGCCCGAACTTGCTGTCTTCATCGTGCATGAAGCGGCTGATCAGCGAACCCAGTTCTCCTGGCGTGACCACCGCCGCCAATTGTTTGCGCGGCACCCGCAGGTGGCCGGCGGAAAACAGGTCAGTCAAAAAGTGATCAGCAAAGCTGTTCATCGCATAGGCCAATTCCAGGGCCTGGTCGGTACCGGTCTGATGGGCCACGACCGCCTGTTGCAGTGCCGCTGTGTGGCCGGCCAGGTACGCAGACAATGCCCACTCGCCAAAATGGTCAGCGTTGTCGGCTGCCAGTTTCAGGTAGCGACCCAGCGGGAGGAGGGCCGAAACCGCACTGCCGCCGCCGGTGATTCGGTTCCACTCCTCAGACAGCGTATCGCCCAATGCGTCATAGGCTTCGTGGGGTTGTTTGCCGTCCTTGATCGCCTGATTGACTGCGTTGATCTCCTTTTGCATCACCGCGAGGATCTTCTGTGCTTCCTCTCGCGAGGCCGGCAGCACCGCCAATGAGTTAAAAGCCGCGGTGAAGCGTTGCACGCGATCCGCTGCGGACGCGCCGTCGCTGATCGGCTGGCCAGGAATGCCATAGAAGTCTCCGCCCAGCGCGATCACTTGGCCGTAGGTCAGGGCCAGGCCATTGGGCAGGTGCAGTTCGACTTGCCGCGCGGGAATCGCGGGCGCGTTCTTGGCGAATCGCAACAGGGTGTCATCGCCGATAGCGGTGTGTTCACCCCCTTCGAAGCGCAGGGTAGGTGGTTTCTTTTCCGGTGCTGCTAGTTCAAGACCTGACATGTTAGCTCCTTGCTATGTCGTAGGAATCTTCCTTAATAACTGTATGTATATACAGTTGTTTGAAGCATAGAGGAATAATTTCCTACGTCAAGAACACAGGTTTAAACGCGACGCTGCAGCCATCGCCGATGAATTGCAGTTGACGAATCCTTTTATAGTTGTACGATGACGTACGACATCATCAAAACCAACAACAACCTTTCGACAGAAAGTCTTTGCCCAGGGTGTTCGAATAATGAATCCACAAGAACTGAAGTCCATCCTCTCCCACGGTCTGCTGTCTTTCCCCGTGACCGATTTCAATGCGCAGGGTGATTTTCACCCGGCGGGCTACATCAAGCGTCTGGAGTGGCTGGCCCCTTACGGCGCTACTGCCTTATTCGCCGCCGGCGGCACCGGTGAGTTTTTCTCCCTCGCCGCGAGTGAATATTCCCAAGTGGTGAAGACCGCCGTTGATACCTGTGCCACCAGCGTGCCAATCCTCGCCGGTGTTGGCGGTGCGACTCGCCAGGCTATCGAGTACGCCCAAGAAGCCGAACGCCTTGGCGCCAAGGGCTTGTTGCTGTTGCCACACTATTTGACCGAAGCCAGCCAGGACGGCGTTGCCGCCCACGTGGAAGCAGTGTGCAAGTCGGTCAAAATTGGCGTGGTGGTTTACAACCGCAACGTCTGCCGCCTGACCGCGCCATTGCTGGAACGCCTGGCTGAACGCTGCCCGAACCTGATCGGCTACAAGGACGGCCTGGGTGATATCGAGTTGATGGTGTCGATTCGTCGTCGCCTTGGCGACCGTTTCAGCTACCTCGGCGGCCTGCCAACTGCAGAGGTTTACGCTGCTGCCTACAAGGCCCTGGGCGTGCCGGTGTACTCCTCGGCGGTGTTCAACTTCATCCCGAAAACCGCGATGGACTTCTACCACGCGATTGCCAAGGACGATCACGCCACCGTCGCCAAGATCATCGACAACTTCTTCCTGCCTTACCTCGATATCCGTAACCGTAAAGCCGGCTATGCCGTGAGCATCGTCAAGGCGGGTGCGAAAATCGCCGGCTACGACGCAGGCCCGGTGCGCACGCCGCTTACCGACCTGCTGCCGGAAGAGTACGAAGCCCTGGCCGCGCTGATCGACAAGCAAGGTCCGCAGTAACTTATCTACAAGGCCGCTGAGCAATCAGCGGCCTTTTGCGTCAGGAGAAGATTTGTGTCCCAAGCCAAACGTTTTGAAAACTACATCAACGGCGAGTGGGTGGCCGGTTCCGACTACTGCACCAACATCAACCCGTCGGAGTTGTCCGATGTCATCGGCGAATACGCCAAGGCTGACGTCGCTCAAGTCAACGCCGCCATCGACGCCGCCCGTGCCGCCTTTCCGGCCTGGTCGACTTCCGGCATCCAGGCGCGCCACGACGCCCTCGACAAAGTCGGCAGCGAAATCCTCGCCCGCCGTGAAGAACTCGGCACCCTGCTGGCTCGGGAAGAGGGCAAGACCCTGCCCGAAGCCATTGGCGAAGTGACGCGCGCCGGTAACATCTTCAAGTTTTTCGCCGGTGAATGCCTGCGCCTGTCCGGTGACTACGTGCCGTCGGTGCGCCCGGGCGTCAACGTTGAAGTGACCCGCGAAGCCCTCGGTGTGGTCGGCTTGATTACCCCGTGGAACTTCCCGATTGCGATTCCCGCCTGGAAAATCGCCCCAGCCCTGGCCTATGGCAACTGCGTGGTGATCAAGCCGGCTGAATTGGTTCCGGGTTGCGCCTGGGCCCTGGCCGAAATCATCTCCCGCGCCGGCTTCCCCGCCGGTGTGTTCAACCTGGTGATGGGCAGTGGCCGTGTGGTCGGCGACGTATTGGTCAACAGCCCGAAAGTCGACGGCATCAGCTTTACCGGTTCGGTCGGCGTGGGGCGTCAGATCGCCGTCAGCTGCGTATCGCGCCAGGCCAAAGTGCAGTTGGAAATGGGCGGTAAAAACCCGCAGATCATCCTCGATGACGCCGACCTCAAGCAGGCCGTCGAGCTGTCGGTACAGAGCGCGTTCTACTCAACCGGCCAGCGTTGCACCGCCTCAAGCCGCTTGATTGTCACTGCGGGTATCCACGACCAGTTCGTCGCGGCCATGGCCGAGCGTATGCAGTCGATCAAGGTCGGCCACGCGCTGAAAAGCGGTACCGATATTGGCCCGGTGGTCTCCCAGGCTCAGCTGGATCAGGACATGAAATACATCGACATCGGCCAAAGCGAAGGTGCGCGGCTGGTCAGCGGTGGCGGCCTGGTCACCTGCGACACCGAGGGCTACTACCTGGCGCCGACGCTGTTTGCCGACAGCGAAGCCGCCATGCGGATCAGCCGCGAAGAGATCTTTGGCCCCGTGGCCAACGTGGTGCGCGTGGCGGATTACGAAGCGGCGCTGGCCATGGCCAATGACACCGAGTTCGGTTTGTCGGCGGGGATTGCCACCACCTCGCTGAAGTACGCCAACCACTTCAAGCGCCACTCCCAGGCCGGGATGGTGATGGTCAACTTGCCGACCGCCGGTGTGGACTACCACGTGCCGTTCGGTGGGCGTAAGGGTTCATCCTATGGTTCGCGTGAGCAAGGTCGCTATGCGCAAGAGTTCTACACCGTGGTGAAAACCAGCTACATCGGTTCGTAACACGCAACGCCCGTGGGCACCGGCTTCTTCATGAAGCGGTGCTCACACACAACAAGACAATGACCCGCAAAAAAAATAATTAGTGGGAGTACCTCTTCATGCAAGCGACCAAGCCGACCCACGTCCGCTATTTGATCCTGCTCATGCTGTTCCTGGTGACCACGATCAACTACGCCGACCGGGCTACTATCGCCATCGCCGGCTCCAGCCTGCAAAAAGACCTCGGTATCGACGCGGTCACCCTCGGTTACATCTTCTCCGCATTCGGTTGGGCCTACGTCGCCGGGCAAATCCCCGGTGGCTGGTTGCTGGACCGGTTCGGTTCGAAAAAAATCTATGCCCTGAGCATCTTCACCTGGTCGCTGTTCACCGTGCTGCAAGGTTATGTCGGTGAGTTCGGTGTCTCGACTGCCATCGTCGCGCTGTTCATGTTGCGCTTTCTGGTGGGCCTGGCTGAAGCACCCTCGTTTCCCGGAAATGCCCGTATTGTTGCGGCGTGGTTTCCTACGGCTGAGCGCGGCACTGCATCGGCGATCTTCAACTCGGCGCAATACTTCGCCACGGTGCTGTTTGCACCGTTGATGGGTTGGATCGTCTACACCTTCGGCTGGCAGCATGTGTTTATCGTGATGGGCGGTATCGGCATCCTGTTCTCGTTGGTCTGGCTGAAAATTATCCACAGCCCGCGCCAGCATCCGATGATCAACGAGGCTGAGCTCAAGCATATTGCTGAGAACGGTGCGATGGTCGATATGGACCAGGACAAGGGCAAGGGTAAGAAAACTGACGGCCCAAAGTGGGATTACATCCGCCAGTTGCTGACCAACCGCATGATGCTTGGCGTGTACCTCGGCCAATACTGCATCAATGGCATCACGTACTTCTTCCTGACCTGGTTTCCGGTGTACCTGGTGCAGGACCGCGGTATGACCATTCTGAAGGCCGGTTTCATTGCTTCGCTGCCAGCGATTTGTGGTTTTATCGGTGGGGTGCTGGGCGGCGTGATCTCCGACTACCTGCTGCGCAAGGGCCATTCGCTGACGTTTGCGCGCAAGGCGCCGATCATCGGTGGGTTGCTGATTTCCAGCAGCATCGTGGCCTGCAACTATGTCGACATCGAGTGGATGGTCGTGGGTTTTATGGCGTTGGCCTTCTTCGGCAAGGGCGTTGGCGCACTGGGTTGGGCGGTGGTGTCCGACACCTCGCCGAAACAAATCGCCGGCCTCAGTGGCGGCTTGTTCAACATGTTTGGCAACCTGGCGTCGATCAGTACGCCTATCGTGATCGGCTACATCATCAGCACCACCGGCTCGTTCAAGTGGGCGCTGGTGTTCGTCGGCGCCAACGCCTTGGTGGCGGTGTTCAGTTACCTGGTGATTGTCGGCCCGATCAAGCGTGTGGTGCTCAAAGAGCCACCCAGCAAAGGGCCTGAACTGACTAAATTCACCGAAGCGCACTCTTGAGGGGCGATGTAATGCAGTTGATTGAACATGCCGACTCGCCGCGCTCGATCCGTTTGCACGAGCGTGACAACGTGGTGATCGTGGTCAACGACCAGGGCGTACCGGCCGGGACCGAGTTTCCGGACGGCCTGGTGACCGTGGATTTCATCCCGCAGAGCCACAAGGTGACGCTGGAAGATATCCCTGAGGGCGGTCAGATTATTCGCTATGGCCAGACCATCGGTTACGCCCTGGCGCCGATTCCGCGGGGCAGTTGGGTGCAGGAAGACCAACTGCGCATGCCCACCGCGCCACCGCTGGACAGCTTGCCGCTGTCGACTGAAGTGCCTGACACCCAGGCGCCATTGGAAGGCTTTACCTTCGAGGGCTATCGCAACGCCGACGGCACCGTGGGCACACGCAATATTCTCGGTATCACCACCACCGTGCAGTGCGTTACCGGCGTGCTGGACCATGCGGTCAAGCGTATCAAGGACGAATTGCTGCCCAAGTACCCGAACGTCGATGACGTGCTGGCGCTGACCCACAGTTACGGCTGCGGCGTGGCGATCACCGCAACGGATGCGTATATCCCGATCCGCACTGTGCGCAACCTGGCGCGTAATCCGAACCTGGGGGGCGAGGCTTTGGTCATCAGCCTGGGCTGCGAGAAATTGCAGGCCGGGCAGGTGATGCACGACAACGACAGCTCGGTCGACCTCAGCGAGCCCTGGCTGTATCGGCTGCAGGATTCCAGCCACGGCTTTACCGAGATGATCGAGCAGATCATGGCGCTGGCCGAGGTCCGTTTGAAAAAACTCGACCAGCGCCGCCGTGAAACCGTGCCGGCGTCGGAACTGATCCTGGGCATGCAATGTGGTGGCAGCGATGCGTTTTCCGGCATCACTGCCAACCCGGCGTTGGGGTATGCCTCGGATCTGCTGCTGCGGGCCGGGGCGACCGTGATGTTTTCCGAAGTGACTGAAGTGCGTGATGCGATATATCTGCTGACGTCCCGTGCTGAAAGCAAAGAAGTTGCCCAGGCGCTTGTAAGAGAAATGGACTGGTACGACCGTTACCTGGCCAAGGGCGAGGCGGACCGCAGTGCCAACACCACGCCGGGCAACAAAAAGGGTGGCTTGTCGAATATCGTCGAGAAGTCCTTGGGCTCCATCGTCAAATCCGGCAGCAGCGCGATCAATGGCGTGCTCGGCCCGGGCGAGCGGTTCAACGGCAAGGGCCTGATTTTTTGCGCGACGCCGGCCAGTGACTTTGTGTGCGGCACCTTGCAACTGGCGGCCGGGATGAACCTGCATGTGTTCACCACCGGGCGTGGTACGCCTTACGGGCTGGCGATGGCACCCGTGGTGAAGGTTTCGACGCGTACGGAATTGGCGCAGCGCTGGCCGGACCTGATCGATATTGACGCCGGGCGCATTGCCACCGGGCGTGCGACGATCGAGGAGTTGGGATGGGAGTTGTTCCACTTCTACCTGGACGTGGCCAGCGGCAAGAAGCAGACGTGGGCCGAGCAGCACAAGCTGCATAACGACATTACGTTGTTCAACCCGGCGCCCATTACCTGAGACCGAGTCGCCTGAACTCGCGAGCAAGTCCGCTCCCACCTTTGGCCGAATTCCAGCATGAGAATGCAGCCAAGGGTGGAAGTGGGCTCGCGCGCGAAGGTGGCCTACCAGACGCCGCACGGCCGCATGGCTTATCATTGGCCCTCTGATGACGCTCACCAAGGTTCTCCCCGGCATGCTGGCAATCTTCCTCACCACCCTCACCATCACCGCGCCGGTGTTTGCCATGCTGTTCCTCGGTGTGCTGCTCAAGCGCATCAACTGGATCAACGACAACTTTATCCACACCGCCTCGTCCCTGGTATTCAACGTCACCATGCCGGCGCTGTTGTTCCTGGGCATCCTGCATGCCGACCTGCACTCGGCGCTCAAGCCAGGTTTGCTGATCTACTTTGCCGTCGCCACACTGCTGAGCTTTGCCTTGGCCTGGGGCTGGGCGATCTTGCGTTGCCCGCGTGAAGACCGTGGCATCTACACCCAGGGCGCGTTTCGCGGCAATAACGGCGTGATCGGCCTGGCGCTGGCGGCCAGCATGTACGGTGACTACGGCATTTCCCTTGGCGCGATCCTCGCGGCACTGGTGATTCTGTTCTACAACACGCTGTCGACCATCGTGCTGGCGGTGTACAGCCCGGTGATCAAGTCCGACCCCTGGAGCATCTTCAAAAGTGTGGTGGCCAACCCGCTGATCATCAGCGTGATTGCGGCTGCGCCGTTCGCTATTTTCAAGATCGGCTTGCCTGGCTGGCTGGAGTCGTCCGGCCAGTACCTGGCGGACATGACCCTGCCGCTGGCACTGATCTGCATCGGCGGCACCCTGTCGCTGGCAGCCCTGCGGAAAAGCGGGAGCATGGCCTTGAGTGCCAGCCTGGTGAAGATGATCGGCCTGCCGCTGGCGGCGACGCTTGGCGCCTGGTTGCTGGGCTTTCGCGGGCCGGAACTGGGGATTCTGTTTTTGTATTTCGGCGCGCCGACTGCGGCGGCGAGTTTCGTCATGGCCAGGGCGGCCGAGGGTAATCATGAACTGGCGGCGGCGATTATTGTGATCACCACGCTGATGGCGGCGGTGACCACCAATATCGGAATTTTCGTGTTGCAGGCGGGGGGCTGGATCTAAACGTTGCGGTGTGTCTGAGGGCCATTCGCGAGCAAGCCCGCTGCCACATTTGGCCGTGTTCCAACCTGAGAATGCAGTCAAATGTGGCAGTAGGCTTGCTCGCGAAAGCTATCTGACCGTCACTGCTGATCTGCTTGATACGCCTCAATTACTTCCTGCGCCGCGCGAAACGCGTCAATCGCCGCTGGCACACCCGCATACACCGCGCAATGCAGCAGTGCTTCGCGAATCTCTTCCACCGTGCAGCCATTGTTCAGCGCACCACGTACGTGGCCCTTGAGCTCTTGCGGGCATTTGAGCGCCGTAAGGGCGGCGAGGGTGATCAGGCTGCGCGTCTTCAATGGCAGACCTTCGCGGTTCCACACGCTGCCCCAGGCATGTTCGTTGACGAAATCCTGCAGCGGCTGGGTGAACTCGGTGGCATTGCCCAGGGCGCGATCGACGAACACATCGCCCATTACCTGACGACGCATTTCAACCCCGGGCTTTTTCTGATCGGTCATTGCGATTCCCTCTTGTGTTGGCGGCGCCAGGCTCGCAGCGTGCTGAGTATCAGAAAAACCACCAGCGCCGGCAGGATGTAATACAGCATCAAGTGTTCAAGCTTGGTGGCCAGGGGCGTGCCGAACGTGAACGACACCACGTGCAGCCCGTACACCAGGTACAGACCCAGAAACACCAGGCCTTCGGCGCGCGTGACGCGATAGCCGGTGTAGAACACCGGCAGGCACAGCACCACCACGCCGAGCATCACCGGCAGGTCGAAGTCCAGGGCGTTGGGCGACACCGACAGTGGAGAGGGCGCCACCAGGGCGGTAAACCCCAGCACGCCCAACAGATTGAACAGGCTGCTGCCGATCACATTGCCCACGGCGATCTCGCGCTGGCCGCGCAGGGCGGCAATCAGCGAGGTGGCCAGGCATGGCAGCGAGGTGCTGACACCGATGAGCGTCAGGCCGATGATGCGCTCCGAGAGGCCCAGGTCGCTCGCCACATCCACGGCCGCGCCCAGCAGCAGATGCCCGGCCAGCACCAGAATCAACAGCCCGCCCAGTATCAGCAATACGCTGCTCAGCCATGGCGCCCTGGCGACGGTGTCCAATGTGCGCGGGCGGCGGGAATGGCGGGTTTGGTAGTGCAGCACGCCGAGGTAGGCCAGCAGGGCCGCGAGCAGTAACAGGCCGTCAACGGGCGTCAGCTCTTCATTGGCCGAGAGGGTAAACACCAGCAGGGCGGCGAAAATCATCACCGGAATGTCCAGGCGCACCAGTTGCCGTGATACCCGCAGGGGGATGATCAGCGCGGACAGGCCCAGGGTGACGAGGATATTGAAGATGCTGCTGCCGATCACGCTGCCCACCGCGATGTCGGTATTGCCGGCCAGGGTGGCTTGCAAACTGACGGTCATCTGCGGCGCACTGCTGCCGAAGGCGACGATGCTCAAACCGATGATCAGCGGCCGCACCTTGAGGCTGGCCGCCAGGCGCACGGCGGCGCGCACCAGGATTTCGGCGCCGATAATCAGCAACACCAAGCCGCTGATCAATTCGAGCAGGCTGAAGGGCGAAAGGGCGGTTAGTCCGAAAATGGCCAGGGCTCCTGTCAGTTGCTCAGCGCTTGCACGCGAACCCGTGCGGTTCCGCTGCCCAGCATACCGAGCTGTCCGGCAGCCTTGCGTGAAACATCAATCAGGCGGCCACGAGTATGCGGGCCGCGATCATTGATGCGCAGTACCACGGATTTGTTGTTGTCGAGATTGGTCACCTTGACCCGGGTGCCGAAAGGCAGGCGCCGATGAGCGGCGGTCAGGGCGTTCTGGTTGAAAGGTTCACCGCTGGCGGTTCGGTTGCCATGGTGCTTGGCGCCGTAATACGAAGCGGTGCCGGTTTCGTCGTAGCCGTTGGGGTCGATGAGGCCGCTGGCGCAACCGGCCAGCAGGGAGAACAGGGCCAGTAGGCCGAGTAGACGCTTCATCATCAATGCTGCCCCGTATCAAATGTGGGAGCGGGCAAGCCCGCTCCCACACGGGTCCGAGTTGGGCATGAAATCCCATTCGGACCCTTCACCGTTATCAGCCTTCGAGCTTGCTTTTGAGCAGTTCGTTCACCTGTTGCGGGTTGGCTTTGCCTTTGGAGGCTTTCATCGCCTGGCCGACAAAGAAGCCGAACATCTTGCCGCGCTTGGCTTCGTCTGCCGCACGGTATTGTTCAACTTGCTCAGCATTGGCGGCGAGCATCTCATCGAGTACGGCCGAGATCGCGCCGCTGTCGGTGACTTGCTTGAGGCCGCGCTTGTCGATGATGTCGTCGGCGCTGCCTTCGCCGCTCGCCATCGCTTCGAACACGGTCTTGGCGATTTTGCCGGAGATGGTGTTGTCCTTGATGCGCAGCAGCATGCCGCCCAGTTGCTCGGCGGTAACCGGTGCTTCGTCGATTTCCAGGCCCTGCTTGTTCAACAGGCTGCCCAGCTCAACCATGACCCAGTTGGCCGCCAGTTTGGCGTCGCCAGCAATGCTCACGACTTTTTCGAAGTAGTTGGCTTGCTCTCGGCTGGACGCCAGCACGCTGGCATCGTAGACCGACAGGCCGAACTGCTCCTGGAAGCGCTCGCGTTTTTGCTGCGGCAATTCCGGCAGGGTGGCACGGATGTCATTGAGGAACGAATCCTCAAGGACCACCGGCAACAGGTCCGGGTCGGGGAAGTAACGGTAGTCGTTGGCTTCCTCTTTGCTGCGCATGGCGCGGGTTTCATCTTTGTTCGGATCGTACAGGCGGGTTTGCTGGATTACCTTGCCGCCGTCTTCGATCAGCTCGATCTGGCGACGCACTTCACTGTTGATCGCCTTCTCGATGAAGCGGAACGAGTTGACGTTCTTGATCTCGCAGCGGGTGCCGAACTCGACCTGGCCTTTTGGACGGATCGACACGTTACAGTCGCAACGCAGCGAGCCTTCGGCCATGTTGCCGTCGCAGATGCCCAGATAACGCACCAGCGCGTGGATGGTCTTGACGTAGGCCACGGCTTCCTTGGCGCTGCGCATGTCCGGCTCGGAGACGATTTCCAGCAACGGCGTGCCGGCACGGTTCAGGTCGATGCCGGTGGCCCCTGGGAATTCTTCGTGCAGGCTCTTGCCGGCATCTTCTTCCAGGTGCGCGCGGGTCACGCCAACGCGCTTGATGGTGCCGTCTTCCAGCGGGATGTCCAGGTGGCCCTTGCCGACGATCGGCAGCTCCATCTGGCTGATCTGGTAGCCCTTGGGCAGGTCCGGGTAGAAGTAGTTCTTGCGCGCGAACACGTTGTGCTGGCCGATCTCGGCGTCAATCGCCAGGCCGAACATCACCGCCATGCGCACCGCTTCCTGGTTCAGCACCGGCAGTACGCCGGGCATGCCCAGGTCGACCAGGCTGGCCTGGGTGTTGGGCTCTGCGCCGAACGTGGTGGCGCTACCGGAGAAAATCTTCGATTGGGTGGCGAGCTGGGTATGAATCTCCAGCCCGATCACAACTTCCCATTGCATAGTGTGCTCCTCAGAAGCCGGTAGGGGTGCGAGTGTGCCAGTCAGTGTTCAACTGGTACTGGTGCGCCACATTGAGCAAGCGGCCTTCCTGGAAATACGGGGCGAGCAATTGCACGCCGACCGGCAGGCCATCGACGAAACCGGCAGGCATGGACAAGCCCGGCAAGCCCGCGAGGTTAGCGGTGATGGTGTACAGGTCTTCCAGGTACTCGGCGATTGGGTCGCCGGTCTTGGCGCCAATCTTCCAGGCCGGGTTCGGCGTGGTTGGGCCGAGGATCACATCAACTTCTTCAAAAGCGGCCATGAAGTCGTTCTTGATCAGGCGACGGATTTTTTGCGCCTTGAGGTAGTACGCGTCGTAGTAGCCGGCCGACAGTGCGTAGGCACCGACCATGATGCGGCGTTGTACTTCGGCACCGAAGCCTTCGCCCCGGGAGCGTTTGTACAGGTCGGTCAGGTCTTTCGGGTTTTCACAGCGGTAGCCGAAACGTACGCCGTCGAAACGCGACAGGTTGGAGGAGGCTTCAGCAGGCGCGATCACGTAGTACGCAGGAATCGCGTGCTGGTTGTTCGGCAGGCTGACTTCCTTGATCACCGCGCCGAGCTTTTCCAGCTCCTTGACACTGTTGTGCACTAGTTCGGCGATGCGCGGGTCGAGGCCGGCGCTGAAATACTCTTTCGGCACGCCGATACGCAGGCCTTTGATCGACGTATTCAGGCTGGCGCTGTAGTCCGGCACTGGCTCATCGATGCTGGTGGAGTCCTGTTTATCGAACCCGGCCATACCTTGTAACAATATTGCGCAGTCTTCGGCAGTGCGTGCCAACGGGCCGCCCTGATCCAGGCTGGAGGCGTAGGCGATCATGCCCCAGCGGGAAACACGACCGTAGGTCGGTTTAAGGCCGGTGAGGTTGGTAAACGCGGCAGGCTGACGGATCGAGCCGCCGGTGTCGGTTGCCGTGGCGGCCGGCAGAAAGCGCGCGGCAACGGCGGCAGCTGAACCACCCGACGAACCGCCGGGCACGTGTTCCAGGTTCCACGGGTTTTTCACCGCGCCGTAGTAGCTCGACTCGTTGGCCGAACCCATGGCGAATTCGTCCATGTTGGTCTTGCCCAGGGTCACGGCCCCGGCGGTAGCCAGCTTGGACACCACGGTGGCGTCGTAGGGCGCCTTGAAGTTGTCGAGCATCTTCGAGCCGCAGCTGGTGCGAATGCCCTGGGTGCAGAACAAGTCTTTGTGGGCGATCGGTGCGCCCAGCAGCGCGCCATTTTCACCGTTGGCGCGACGCACGTCGGCGGCCTTGGCCTGGCTCAAGGCCAGCTCTTCGGTGAGGCTGATGAAGCTGTTGACCTTGGGGTCGAGCTCGGCGATGCGCGCAAGCAGGGTCTTGGTCAGCTCTTCGGAAGAAAACTTTTTATCGGCGAGACCGCGGGCGATCTCGGCCAGAGTCATGTGATGCATTGCAGGCTCTTTCCCTTTAGTCGATGACTTTCGGAACCAGATACAGGCCGTTTTCGACCGCTGGCGCGATGGACTGGTAGGCCTCGCGATTATTTCGCTCGGTCACAACGTCTGCACGCAGGCGCTGGCTGGCTTCCAGTGGGTGAGCCAGGGGCTCGATGCCGTCGGTATTGACGGCCTGCATTTGGTCAGCAAGCCCGAGAATGCTGTTCAAGGCTGCGGTGGTCTGTGGAAGATCGGCTTCATTCAGGCCAAGCGAGGCCAGATGAGCGATTTTTTCCACGTCGGAGCGTTCAAGCGCCATGGGATTCTCCAGTGGAAAACAGAACGGAGGGCGTCCGTGTGTTAGATTGTCGGAACACTACCGCATTTCTACGGTCATAAGGCCGCGATTGTGGGGGTTGGTGCACAGAAAGTCGGCCAATTTAGCACATTGGCGCCTTGCCCAAAATCCCTGTCGTTGTTAGAGTTTGCCGCACTTTTTTACCCACGCGTTGCCTAGGGTCCTTTCCCCATGTTCAAGAAACTGCGTGGCATGTTTTCCAGCGATCTTTCCATTGACCTGGGCACTGCCAACACCCTTATTTACGTGCGCGAGCGCGGTATCGTTCTGAATGAGCCATCGGTTGTGGCCATTCGGACCCATGGTAATCAGAAAAGTGTCGTTGCCGTTGGCACCGAGGCCAAGCGCATGCTCGGCCGAACACCAGGCAATATCGCTGCCATTCGTCCGATGAAAGACGGCGTGATCGCCGACTTCAGCGTCTGCGAGAAGATGCTGCAGTACTTCATCAACAAAGTTCACGAAAACAGTTTTCTGCAGCCCAGCCCTCGTGTGCTGATCTGCGTTCCGTGCAAGTCCACCCAGGTGGAGCGTCGTGCCATCCGTGAATCGGCCCTTGGTGCCGGTGCTCGCGAAGTGTTCCTGATCGAAGAACCTATGGCTGCCGCTATCGGCGCCGGTTTGCCGGTTGAGGAAGCGCGCGGTTCGATGGTGGTCGATATCGGTGGTGGTACCACTGAAATCGCCCTGATTTCCCTGAACGGTGTGGTGTATGCCGAATCCGTGCGCGTAGGCGGCGACCGCTTCGACGAAGCGATCATCACTTATGTACGCCGTAACTACGGCAGCCTGATCGGTGAATCCACTGCTGAGCGCATCAAGCAGGAAATCGGCACCGCTTACCCGGGCGGCGAAGTTCGCGAAGTCGATGTTCGCGGTCGCAACCTGGCCGAAGGCGTTCCACGTGCCTTCACCCTGAACTCCAATGAAGTGCTGGAAGCTCTGCAAGAGTCCCTGGCCACTATCGTTCAGGCTGTGAAGAGCGCCCTGGAGCAATCGCCGCCGGAACTGGCTTCCGACATCGCCGAGCGTGGCCTGGTGCTGACCGGTGGTGGCGCTTTGCTGCGTGACCTCGACAAGCTGCTGGCCCAGGAAACCGGTCTGCCGGTGATTGTTGCCGAAGACCCGCTGACCTGCGTCGCTCGTGGCGGTGGCCGTGCACTGGAAATGATGGATAAACACACCATGGACCTGCTCTCCAGCGAATAAGATTGCTTGGGTGGTTCATGCTTCGCCCGCAGGCAGCACTTTGCAGTGCTGCCTGTTGGCGTTTATCTTCTTCAATCTGCATCCAGGCCGGTTTGATGCCGTATGAATAAAGAGAACATTTGCCTGGGAGGAGCGGCTTATTAAACCGCTTTTCGCCAAAGGCCCCTCATTGGGCGTGCGCTTATTGGTGCTGGTCGTGCTTTCGGTCGCGCTGATGGTGGTCGATGCCCGCTTTGCACTGCTCAAGCCCGTGCGTAGCCAGATGTCGCTGGTGTTGATGCAGACTTACTGGATCACCGACCTGCCGCAACGTCTCTACCAGGGCGTGGCCAGCCAATTCGGCAGCCGCACCGAGCTGGTCGCCGAGAACGAAAAACTCAAGACTGAAAACCTGCTGCTGCAGGGGCGCATGCAAAAGCTGGCGGCCCTCACCGAGCAGAACGTTCGGCTGCGCGAGTTGCTCAATTCGTCCGCACTGGTGAACGAAAAGGTCGAGGTCGCCGAGTTGATCGGCATGGACCCCAACCCGTTTACCCATCGCATCATCATCAATAAGGGTGAGCGCGACGGTGTGGTCCTCGGTCAGCCGGTGCTCGACGCCCGTGGCCTGATGGGCCAGGTGGTTGAACTGATGCCTTACACCTCACGGGTATTGCTGCTCACGGACACAACCCACAGCATTCCCGTACAGGTCAACCGTAATGGCTTGCGTGCGATTGCCAGCGGCACAGGCAACCCGGAGCGCCTTGAATTGCGGCATGTGGCAGACACTGCCGACATCAAGGAAGGCGACCTGCTGGTCAGCTCCGGCCTGGGTCAGCGTTTCCCGGCGGGTTACCCGGTCGCGACGGTCAAGGAAGTGATCCACGATTCCGGCCAGCCATTTGCGATCGTCCGCGCCGTACCGACTGCCGCCCTGAACCGCAGCCGCTACCTGCTGTTGGTCTTCAGCGACAACCGTACCCCGGAAGAGCGCGTCAACGACGCCGCCCAGGCCCAGGAAGCGGAAGACAAGCAGAACGGCACTGCGCCGGTCATTCCTGCCACGGTGCCAAAACCAGCGTTCGTGGGGCCGCCTGCGCCCGCAGCCACCCCGGCAGCACCTGTGGCAACGCCGGCCAAGCCAGCAGTTCACAGCGCGCGTGCGGCCAAGCCGGTTGCAACCAAACCGCCTGTGTCGGCGCCCGCTGCCACAACCCCGGCGGCTAAACCGCCTGCCGCTGTGGCCCCGGCAACCCGTTCACCGGCCGCGGCCCCGGCAACCACGCGGCAGAGGGAGGAATAATGGCCGGTACTCATTCGCGCAATGGCTGGATCGTCTGGCTGACCTTCGCCATCGGCTTGCTGTTAAGCGTTTCGCCGCTGCCGCAATTCATGGAAATCCTGCGACCGCTCTGGCTCGCGTTGTTGCTTGCCTTCTGGTCGCTGACCCTGCCGCATAAAGTCGGGATGGTCACGGCGATGTGCCTGGGCTTGGCGGAAGACGTGCTCTATGGCACCTTGCTGGGCCAGAACGCATTGATCCTGACCCTGATTACGTTCCTGGTACTGTCACTGCAACAGCGACTGCGGATGTTCCCGATGTGGCAGCAGTGCCTGGTGATCCTGGTGATCTTCGGCCTGGCGCAGTTGGTGCAACTGTGGCTCAGCGCCTTGACCGGTAACCGTCAGCCAACCCTCGCGCTGGTGTTGCCAGCCCTGGTCAGTGCGCTGCTGTGGCCTTGGGTCAGTTTCGGTCTGCGTGGATTACGTCGTCGCTATAAAATCAATTGAATGGATTGCGAGGCTCTGCCTGGTTATCGAACCCTACAGGGAGAGTCTGGAATGAATTCGCTTTATCTGGCCTCGGGCTCCCCAAGGCGGCGTGAACTGCTGACCCAGATCGGTGTGCCATTCACCGTGGTCAGCGCCGCTATTGATGAAACTCCTCTTAAAAACGAATCCGCCGTTGCCTACGTCGAGCGCCTTGCTCGGGGTAAGGCGACGGCGGGTTTTTCTGCGCTTGAACAACCCTCCGGCGTCTGTGTGCTGGGGGCCGACACTGCCGTCATCGTTGATGGTCAGATCTTGGGCAAGCCCGTGGATCAAGCGGATGCCCTGGCGATGTTGCTGGCTCTGTCCGATCGAGAACATGAAGTGCTCACCGCCATTGCCGTCACTGACGGCCAGCGCTGCGAAACTCGGTGTGTAAGCAGTCGCGTACGGTTTCGTGGGATTTGTGTCGAGGAGGCTACAACCTACTGGCACAGTGGTGAGCCACAGGACAAAGCCGGCGGCTATGCTATCCAAGGGCTGGGGTCGGTGTTCGTCGCCGGACTCAATGGCAGCTATTCCGCTGTGGTAGGCCTGCCGGTGTGCGAAACCGCGCAACTGCTTGGCCAATTCGGCATACCCTGTTGGCAAAACCTTACCGCGCGCTGAACGCCTTACTTGCGCGCCAAGCCTTAAGCGATCGGTCACTATTGTGAAAACGCCTGAACGAGACCCAGCCATGAGTGAAGAGATTCTGATCAATATCACGCCGATGGAATCGCGCGTGGCGGTGGTAGAAAACGGTGTTCTGCAAGAAGTGCACGTCGAGCGCACACAGAAGCGCGGGATCGTTGGCAACATTTATAAAGGCAAGGTTGTGCGCGTGTTGCCGGGGATGCAGGCGGCGTTCGTTGACATCGGCCTGGACCGTGCCGCTTTTATTCACGCTTCGGAAATTTCCCTGCGCGAAGGCCCTGCGGTCGAGAGCATCAGCGCGTTGGTGCATGAAGGACAGAGCCTGGTGGTGCAAGTCACCAAGGACCCGATCGGCTCCAAAGGCGCTCGCTTGACGACACAACTGTCAATTCCGTCGCGTTATCTGGTGTACATGCCGCGGACTGCCCACGTCGGCATTTCCTTGAAAATCGAAGATGAAGCCGAGCGCGAACGCCTGAAAAAGGTGGTCAGCGACTGCGTGGCCGCCGAAGGCATCAAGGAAGCCGGTGGTTTTATCTTGCGCACCGCCGCAGAAGGCGCCGGCGCCGATGAAATCCTGATGGACATCCGCTACCTGCGGCGTTTGTGGGACCAGATCGGAGCACAGATCAAAACCATCGGTGCGCCGAGCGTCATCTATGAAGACCTGGGCCTGGCCCTGCGCACGCTGCGTGACCTGGTCAGCCCGAAGATTGAGAAAATTCGCATCGACTCGCGGGAAACCTTCCAGCGCACCACGCAGTTTGTTGCCGAGCTGATGCCGGAAATTGCCGACCGCCTGGAGCACTATCCTGGTGAGCGGCCGATCTTCGACCTGTATGGCGTTGAAGACGAAATCCAGAAAGCCCTGGAGCGCAAAGTACCGCTCAAGTCCGGCGGCTATCTGGTGGTGGACCCGGCGGAAGCCATGACCACCATCGACGTCAACACCGGCGCATTTGTCGGCCATCGCAACCTTGAAGAAACCATTTTCAAGACCAACCTCGAAGCAGCCACCGCTATCGCGCGTCAGATGCGCCTGCGCAACCTGGGCGGCATCATCATCATCGACTTCATCGACATGGAAGACGAAGAACACCAGCGCCAAGTGCTGCGCACGCTCGAGAAGCAGCTTGAGCGCGATCACGCCAAGACCAATATCATCGGTATTACCGAACTGGGCCTGGTGCAGATGACCCGCAAACGCACCCGCGAAAGCCTTGAGCAAGTGCTGTGCGAACCTTGCAGCAGTTGCCAGGGGCGCGGCAAGTTGAAGACCCCGGAAACGGTTTGCTACGAGATCTTCCGGGAAATCTTACGGGAGGCGCGTGCTTACCAGGCCGAGGGTTACAGAGTGCTTGCCAACCAGAAAGTGGTCGATCGCTTGCTGGATGAGGAGTCGGGCAACGTTGCTGAACTGGAGGGGTTTATCGGACGCACGATTCGCTTTCAGGTCGAAACCATGTATTCCCAGGAACAATACGACGTGGTGCTGCTCTGATCCGCAATCGCTTTCTTTCTTCGAGACCGGCAGACCTTGATCTTCCGTCCGCTAATTGCCTTGAGGGTCGCCTGACATGGAGCGTCTGAAACGCTTTTTTGCCGCTTTGACCCGTTGGAGCCTGGGCGTGTGCGCCTTACTGCTGGTATTGGCGGCGGTGTACGTGAGCCTGGGTCGTGAGTTGGTCCCGCTGGTGGCCGAATATCGCGCCGAAATCGAAGCCAAGGCCCAGGCTGCGGTGGATGTGCCCCTGCAAATCGGCAGCCTGGAAGGGCGCTGGAGCGGCTTTGCGCCAGTATTGCTGGCCCATGACGTGATGGTCGGTGAAGGCAACAGCGCCTTGCGCCTGGATCAGGTCGAAGTGGTGCCGGATATCTGGGCCAGCCTCATGGCCCGTGAAGTGCGTATTGCTCATCTGGAAGTCAGCGGGTTGCAGTTGAGCGTCAAGGAAGACAAGGACGGCCACTGGGCACTTCAAGGCCTGCCGGTGCAGGACGACCAGCCGTTGGACCCGGAGCAGTTGTTGACACGCATGCAGATCGTCAAGCGTGTGTCGTTGCTGGACAGCCAGGTCACCCTGCAACCGTTCGGCGAGGCGCCGCTGACCCTGACCTACGTGGGCCTGAGCCTGCACAGCGGTGAGGCGCGCCAACGTCTGGACGCACGCTTGACCCTGCCCGACGGCCAGCCGCTTGCCTTGAGCCTGCGTAGCCGAATTCGTGCAAGCCAATGGAAAGAGGGCGAAGTCGAGGCCTACCTCAGCCTGCCTCAAAGCGACTGGGCCAAATGGATTCCGGCCAAGCTGACCCAGCAATGGAAACTCACGCAATTGAAGGCGGGCGGGGAGTTCTGGCTGACGTGGGCCAAGGGCACCGTGCAAAGCGTTGTGGTGCGCCTCAATTCACCTCAGGTGAAGGGCAGCTACGCGGACCGTAAGCCGGTACATATCGAAAACCTCGCCCTCAACGCTTACCTGCAGCGCAGTGATAGTGGCCTGAAGGTGCTGTTCGATTCGCTGGCGATGAACATCGGCGAGACCCGTTGGGAGTCGCAACTGCAATTGCAGCAAAGCCTGGCCACCGAAAAAGCACAGGAAACCTGGAAGCTTCAGGCCGATCGGTTGGACCTGACCCCGATTACGCCGTTACTGAATGCCCTCGCGCCGTTGCCGGAAGGGTTTGCCACCACCATCGAGCACCTGAAAGCCACAGGCCTGTTGCGCAATGTGCTGGTGGACTTCCGCCCGCAGGACACGACCGATCAGAAAGTCAGCTTCGCCGCCAACCTTGAGCGCATCGGCTTTGATGCGTACTTCGGCGCGCCGGCCGCACGTAACGTGTCCGGCAGCATCAGCGGTGACCTTGGCCATGGCGAGTTGCGCATGGACAGCAAGGACTTTTCCCTGCACTTGTACCCGATCTTCGCCAAGCCCTGGCAGTACATGCAGGCCAACGCGCGCCTGACATGGACGCTGGATAAAGAAGGCTTCACCCTGATCGCCCCGTATATCAAGGTGCTGGGCGAAGAGGGCAAGGTCGCCGCAGACTTCTTGATTCGCCTGCATTTCGACCATGCCCAAGAAGACTATATGGACCTGCGGGTCGGCATGGTCGATGGCGATGGGCGCTTCACCTCCAAATATCTGCCGGCGGTATTGAGCCCTTCGCTGGATGAATGGTTGCGCACGGCGATTCTCAAAGGTGCGGTGGATCAAGGTTTCTTCCAGTACCAGGGGTCGTTGAACCACGACGCGCTGCCCGCTGCGCGCAATATCAGCCTGTTCTTCAAGGTGCATGACGCCGAACTGGCATTCCAGCCGGGTTGGCCGCATGTGAGCAAAGTGAATGGCGAAGTGTTTGTCGAGGAGAGCGGTGTGCGTATCCTGGCCAGCAAGGGCCAGTTGCTCGACACCAAGGTCAAGGACGTCTATGTCAACATCCCACACGCGCCGGCCGGCAAGGACAGCCATCTGCTGATCACCGGAGGGTTTGCGGGTGGTTTGGGCGATGGCCTGAAAATCCTTCAGGACGCGCCGATAGGCACTGGCTCGACCTTCGCCGGTTGGAAAGGCGAGGGTGACCTGCAAGGCAAGCTGGATCTGGACATTCCTTTGGCCAAGGGCACCGAGCCCACTATTGTCGTGGACTTTCAGACTGACAAGGCTCGCTTGCAATTGGCGGAGCCGACTCTGGATCTGACCCAGCTCAAGGGCGATTTCCGCTTCGACAGCGCCAAGGGCCTGAGTGGCCAGAACATCTCGGCCAAGGCGTTCGATCGCCCCATCACTGCGCAGATCCTCGCCGACGGCAAGCCAGGTAGTCTCAGTACGCGGGTCATTGCCAAGGGCCAGGTCACGGTCAAGCGGCTGACGGACTGGTTGAAAATCAGCCAGCCGTTGCCGGTGTCCGGTGATATCCCTTACCAATTACAAGTGACCCTGGACGGCGCGGACAGCCAACTGATGGTCAGCTCCACTATGAAAGGCGTGGCGGTGGACCTGCCGGCGCCTTTTGGCATGCCCGCCAGCCAAGGCCGCGACAGCGTGTTCCGCATGACCTTGCAGGGCGCCGAGCGGCGTTACTGGTTCAGTTACGGCGAGCTGGCGAGTTTTACCTTTGCAGCGCCGGCGGACAAATTCAATGACGGCCGCGGGGAGCTGTTCCTCGGCAATGGTGATGCCGTGCTGCCTGCTGCCAAAGGCTTGCGGATTCGCGGTGTGCTTTCTGAGCTGGATATCGACCCGTGGAAAAAACTGGTCGACCGCTACGCGGGTAATGACCCCGGCGGGAGCGCCAAGCAACTGCTCAGTGGTGCGGACTTTAAGGTGGGCAAGCTGACCGGCTTTGGTACTCAGTTTGACCAAGTCACCTTGCAGCTTGACCGCAAGCCGACAGCCTGGGGTTTGCAGCTTGACAGTCAGCAGGCCAAAGGCACGGTAAATTTGCCGGACGCCAAAGGCGCGCCCATTGCGATCAATCTGCAGTATGTGAAATTACCGGCCGTAGACCCCACCGTTCAGGCGGACGAAAATGCGCCGGATCCATTGGCGGATATTGATCCCAAAGAGATTCCGGCACTCGATATCGATATCAACCAACTGTTCCAGGGGCCTGACCTGGTGGGCGCCTGGTCGCTGAAGATTCGACCGACCGCCAAAGGCCTGGCCTTCAACAACCTGGACTTGGGCCTCAAGGGAATGCAGCTCAAAGGCGCCGGTGGCTGGGAGGGTGCGCCCGGTGCGAGCAGCAGTTGGTACAGGGGCCGCCTGGATGGCAAGAACATCGCTGATGTGCTCAAGGGCTGGGGCTTTGCGCCGACGGTAACCAGCGATGACTTCCACCTGGACGTGGATGGTCGTTGGCCGGGTTCGCCGGCGTGGGTCGGGCCCAAGCGTTTCTCCGGTAGCCTGGATGCCGCGTTCCGCAAGGGTCAGTTCGTTGAAGTGGAAGGTGGCGCCCAGGCCCTGCGGGTGTTTGGGTTGCTGAACTTCAACTCCATTGGCCGCCGTTTGCGCCTGGACTTTTCCGACTTGCTCGGCAAAGGCTTGAGTTATGACCGGGTCAAAGGTTTGCTGGCCGCCAGTGATGGTGTGTTTGTGACCCGTGAGCCGATCACCATGACGGGGCCTTCTACCAACCTGGAGCTCAATGGCACCCTGGATTTGGTGGCTGACCGTGTCGACGCCAAATTGCTGGTCACATTGCCGGTCACCAATAACCTGCCGATTGCCGCGCTGATTGTGGGGGCGCCGGCCATTGGTGGCGCATTGTTCCTGATCGACAAGCTGATCGGTGATCGTGTTTCGCGCTTCGCCAGTGTGCAATACAAAGTGGAAGGTCCTTGGAAGGATCCAAAAATCACCTTCGACAAGCCATTTGAAAAGCCAAACTGAGAGGCTGTGGAGTAGCATGGCCGCATGCCTTTTACGGAGTGTCGGCCTATGTCCTTTGCGGTAATTCAAATGGTCAGCCAGAGTGATGTGCTGGTCAACCTGGCACAGGCCCGACGCCTGCTGGAGCAAGCGGCGGCAGGTGGTGCGAAGCTGGCAGTTCTGCCTGAGAACTTCGCGGCCATGGGGCGTCGTGATGTGGCCGATATCGGCCGCGCTGAAGCGTTGGGCGACGGCCCGATCCTGCCATGGTTGAAACAGACTGCCCGCGACCTCACCTTATGGATAGTGGCCGGCACGTTGCCGCTGCCGCCCAAGGACCAACCTGACGCCAAGTCCAACGCCTGTTCGTTGCTGATCGATGATCGGGGTGAAATCGTCGCCCGTTACGACAAGCTGCACCTGTTCGATGTGGACGTAGCAGATGCGCGAGGGCGTTATCGTGAATCCGACGACTATGCTTTCGGGAGCAATGTGGTGGTGGCGGATACACCGGTGGGCCGCTTGGGCCTGACGGTGTGTTATGACTTGCGGTTCCCGGAGCTGTACAGCGAATTGCGCGCGGCGGGAGCTGAATTGATTACCGCGCCTTCGGCCTTTACGGCGGTGACCGGTGCCGCGCATTGGGATGTGCTGATCCGTGCGCGCGCCATTGAAACCCAGTGCTACCTGCTGGCGGCCGCTCAAGGCGGTGTGCACCCAGGCCCACGGGAAACCTTTGGCCACGCGGCAATTGTCGACCCTTGGGGGCGAGTGCTGGCGCAGCAGGATCAAGGCGAGGCGGTGTTGCTGGCCGAACGCGACAGCAGTGAACAGGCGTCGATACGGGCGCGCATGCCGGTGGTCAACCATCGGCGCTTTTTCTCGCAGGGCGCGCAGCGGCCTGCTTCGGAACGATGAATTTAAGGCCAAACCTATGAGCGAGTTGTTGTCCTCCGTCAGTGAACACCTCCTGGCACCCGGTGGCGTGACCATCGAAAGTTTGCAAACCGTGCTCGGTGATCTGGCCGGGCCGGGCATCGACGCGGCCGATCTGTATTTCCAGGGCCAGATTTCCGAGTCGTGGGCTCTCGAAGACGGCATCGTCAAGGAAGGCAGTTTCAACCTTGACCAAGGCGTCGGTGTGCGCGCGCAATCCGGTGAAAAGACCGGCTTTGCCTACAGCAACGCTATTACCCTTGAAGCCCTTGGCCTCGCTGCCCGTGCGGCGCGCTCGATTTCCCGTGCCGGCCAGAACGGCACGGTGCAGGCGTTCAGCACCCAGGACGTGGCCCAGTTGTACGCGCCGGATAACCCCCTGGAAGTGATCAGCCGTGCGGAGAAGGTCGACTTGCTCAAGCGTATCGACGCGGCCACCCGTGCCCTCGACCCGCGTATCCAGCAAGTGACCGTGAGCATGGCCGGTGTGTGGGAGCGCATCCTTGTGGCGTCCACCGACGGCGGCCTGGCGGCAGATGTACGGCCGCTGGTGCGTTTCAATGTCAGCGTGATCGTCGAGCAGAACGGTCGCCGCGAGCGTGGCGGTCATGGTGGTGGTGGGCGTACCGACTACCGCTATTTCCTCGCTGAAGACCGTGCCATGGGCTATGCCCGTGAAGCGCTGCGTCAGGCATTGGTCAACCTGGAAGCCATTCCCGCGCCAGCCGGTACATTGCCGGTGGTGTTGGGCTCGGGCTGGTCCGGTGTGTTGCTCCATGAAGCCGTAGGGCACGGCCTGGAAGGCGACTTCAACCGCAAGGGCAGTTCGGCCTACAGTGGGCGCATGGGCGAGATGGTCGCCTCCAAGCTGTGCACCATTGTCGATGACGGCACCCTGGCCGGTCGCCGTGGCTCGCTGAGCGTCGACGACGAAGGTACGCCGACCGAGTGCACCACGCTGATTGAAAACGGCGTGCTCAAGGGCTACATGCAAGACAAACTCAACGCCCGCCTGATGGGAGTGGCCCGCACCGGTAACGGCCGTCGCGAGTCTTACGCGCACTTGCCGATGCCACGCATGACCAACACCTACATGCTCGGTGGCGAAAGCGACCCGGCAGAAATCATTGCCTCGGTAAAACGCGGGATCTACTGCGCCAACCTCGGCGGCGGCCAGGTGGATATCACCAGCGGTAAGTTTGTGTTCTCCACCAGCGAGGCGTACCTGATCGAAGACGGCAAGATTACCGCGCCGGTCAAAGGGGCGACGTTGATTGGTAACGGGCCGGAAGCCATGAGCAAGGTGTCGATGGTCGGTAACGACCTTTCGCTGGACAGCGGCGTGGGCACGTGCGGCAAGGATGGGCAGTCAGTGCCGGTCGGCGTTGGTCAGCCTACCTTGAAGATTGATGCGATCACCGTGGGTGGCACGGGCTCGTAAGTGCCGGAGCTTCGGGTGGCGAGGACCGCCACCCGGGGAAGAGGATCAACGCAGGCCGCGTTGAGTCTCGTCCAGCTCACGGATGTACTTGAAAATTTTACGGCTGGTGGCCGGAGCCTTGTTTTGCGCCACTTCGTGCTGGGCCTGACGGATCAGGGAGCGCAGTTGCTGGCGGTCCGCGTCCGGATAGTCCACTACGAATTTCTCCAGCACCGCGTCATCGCCCGAGATCAGGCGGTCACGCCAACGTTCCAGGTTATGGAAGCGTTCGTTGTACTGGCGAGTAGAGGCATCCAGTTGATCGAGCAAGGTCAGAATGGCGTCAGTGTCCTGATCGCGCATCAGTTTGCCGATAAACATGATGTGCCGTTTACGCGCGATATTCGCGGTGTGCTTAGGTGCATCCGCCAGAGCCCGGCGCATTTCGTCGGTCAGTGGCAGTTTTGCAATCAAGTCCGGCTTGAGCGTTGTAAGGCGCTCGCCGAGGTCAACCAGAGCATGCAGCTCGCGTTTGACCTGGGTTTTGCTTTTCTCCCCATCGAGGGAGTCGTCGTAAGAATCAACCATGGTGGCAGTCCGCAAAGAAACGCCGCCATGATAACCAGTCGGGGGCCGCTTGTCCGGCCCGGTCGCTCGATGGCCTTAACCGAAAGCAGAATTTGAGTGGAGAAAACCATGAGTGCAGCCCAAAGCGTCGGTCCGCAAGCGTTACCGGCACTGCAGGAACAAGTCGAGCAGATCCTTGCCGAGGCCAAGCGCCAGGGGGCCAGTGCCTGTGAAGTGGCGGTGTCGCTGGAGCAGGGGCTGTCGACGTCGGTACGCCAGCGGGAAGTGGAAACCGTGGAGTTCAACCGCGACCAGGGGTTTGGCATCACATTGTATGTGGGGCAGCGCAAAGGGTCGGCCAGTACCTCGGCCAGTGGGCCGGAAGCGATTCGCGAAACCGTCGCGGCGGCGTTGGCCATTGCCAAGCATACCTCCGAAGATGAGAGCTCGGGCCTGGCAGATAAAGCGCTGATGGCCAAGGATTTAAAGGACTTCGATCTTTTTCACGCTTGGGATATCACACCCGAACGGGCAATCGAACTGGCGCTGACTTGCGAAGCGGCGGCCTTTGATGCCGATGCCCGCATCAAAAACGCCGACGGCACCACGCTGAGCACACATCAAGGCTGTCGCGTCTATGGCAATAGCCATGGTTTCATCGGCGGCTATGCCTCGACTCGCCATAGCTTGAGCTGTGTGATGATCGCTGAAGCCAATGGCCAGATGCAGCGCGACTATTGGTATGACGTCAGCCGTCAGGGCGAATTGTTGGCCGACCCGGTCAGCATCGGCCAGCGCGCCGCGCAACGTGCAGCAAGCCGCCTGGGCGCCCGTCCGGTACCGACTTGCGAAGTCCCTGTGCTGTTTTCGGCGGAACTGGCCGGTGGTTTGTTCGGCAGTTTCCTGGGCGCGATTTCCGGCGGTAATCTGTACCGCAAGTCTTCGTTTCTTGAAGGCGCTATTGGCCAGAAACTGTTTCCTGAGTGGTTGACCATCGATGAACGTCCGCACCTGATGCGTGCCATGGGCAGTTCAGCGTTCGACGGTGATGGCCTGGCCACTTATGCCAAGCCATTTGTCGAGAAGGGCGAGCTGGTGTCCTACGTACTGGGCACGTACGCCGGCCGCAAGCTTGGCCTGCCAAGCACTGCCAACTCCGGTGGCGTGCACAACCTGTTCGTCACCCATGGCGACGAAGATCAGGCGGCGCTGTTGCGTCGTATGGGCCGCGGCTTGCTGGTCACCGAATTGATGGGCAGTGGCCTGAATATGGTTACCGGTGATTATTCACGCGGCGCGGCAGGTTTCTGGGTGGAAAACGGTGAAATTCAATTCGCCGTTCAGGAAGTCACCATTGCCGGCAATATGCGCGATATGTTCAAGCAGATCGTCGCGGTGGGTAATGACCTGGAACTGCGCAGCAACATTCGCACGGGTTCTGTACTGATCGAACGGATGACCGTCGCCGGCAGCTAACCCCTCCGACGCTTAACGAAAAGGCGCACCATCTTCTCGATGGCGCGCCTTTTTTTATGGCTGAGCCATGAGCGGATTAACCTGCTGCTCTTGTTTTGATTCTTAATATCAATTAATAATAAATCTCATTATCGAATGAGTGTGGATCATGAGTTCTGTCCTGCATGAGGATCCGTACCTTGAGAGCTGGCGCTGGATGAGTCGTCAGATTCGCTGCGGCCTCGATCCCAATGAACCTCGCCTGATTGAACATTACCTCAGTGAGGGCCGATACCTGGCGTGCTGCACCGCGACCCACCCGTGGACGATTGCTGAAACGTCATTCCGCCTGCTGATCGACACCGCCAGCGACATCGCCTTGCCCTGGCACTGGCGATCCCTGTGCCTGGACCAGGCGTGGCGTCCGTTGCGCGACCTGGAAAATCTTTCCCACTGCGCCTGCCGACTCAAGCGCTGGCAGACCTTTGCCTGGCAATTGGCAACCTGCGAATTGCTGCCGTCTATTTCTCACTCCGACCTGGTGCAAGGATCTTCCGATGAGTAATACCCGTATCGAACGCGACAGCATGGGCGAACTGCAAGTGCCTGCCGAGGCCTTGTATGGTGCGCAAACCCAGCGCGCGGTGAATAATTTCCCGATCAGCAGCCAACGCATGCCGGCGCAATTCATTCGCGCACTGATCCTGGCCAAAGCCGCCGCAGCCAAGGCTAACGTCGACCTCAAGCAAATCAGCGAAGGGCAGGGCAAGGCCATTGTCGACGCTGCCCAAGGCTTACTCGAAGGCGATTTCATGCCGCACTTCCCGGTGGATATCTTCCAGACCGGCTCCGGCACCAGCTCCAACATGAATGCCAACGAAGTGCTTGCGACCCTGGCCAGTCGCTTGCTGGGCGAGCCGATCAACCCCAACGACCACGTGAATTGCGGCCAAAGCAGCAATGACATCATTCCGACCACCATTCACGTCAGCGCAGCGCTGGTCTTGCACGAACACACCCTGCCGGCCCTTCTGCACCTGGTTCAGGTGATCGAACACAAGGCCGAACAAGTCCACCCGTTCATCAAGACCGGCCGTACGCACTTGATGGACGCGATGCCCGTGCGCATGAGCCAGGTGCTCAATGGCTGGGCGCAACAGCTCAAGGCCAATATCGCTCACTTGCAGGACCTGCTGCCGAGCTTGCAGGCGTTGGCCCAGGGCGGCACGGCGGTCGGCACCGGGATCAACGCACACCCGGAATTTGCGGCCCGCTTCAGCCAGCACCTGAGCAGCCTCACCGGCGTGAAATTCACGCCAGGCAAAAACCTGTTCGCGTTGATCGGTTCCCAGGACACCGCCGTCGCCGTCTCCGGCCAACTGAAAGCCACCGCCGTGTCGCTGATGAAAATCGCCAACGACTTGCGGTGGATGAACTCCGGCCCATTGGCCGGGCTCGGTGAAATCGAACTGGAAGGCCTGCAGCCAGGCTCTTCGATCATGCCGGGCAAGGTCAACCCGGTGATCCCGGAAGCGACCGCCATGGTCGCCGCCCAAGTTATCGGCAATGACACGGTCATTACCGTCGCCGGCCAGTCCGGCAACTTCGAACTGAACGTGATGTTGCCGATCATCGCCCAGAACCTGCTCAGCAGCCTTGAGTTGCTGGCCAACGCCAGCCGGCTGTTGGCTGATAAGGCGATCGCCAGCTTCAAGGTCAACGAAGCCAAGCTCAAGGAAGCGCTGTCGCGTAACCCGATTCTGGTCACTGCACTTAACCCGATCATTGGTTACCAAAAAGCCGCTGAAATTGCCAAGAAGGCTTATCAGCAAGGCCGCCCGGTGATTGATGTCGCCCTCGAGCACACCGACTTGCCACGTAGCCAACTGGAAATCCTGTTGGATCCGGAAAAACTCACGGCCGGCGGCGTGTAATCACCGACTCTGCTTTGGAGGTTCACCATGGAGCATTGGAAACGCACGATCGAACGGGCCAATCGTTGCTTTATGGCGGGCGAGCTGGTCGATGCTCGTGAGGCCTATTTGCAAGCCCTGGCCTTGGCTCAAGTGCTGTTCGAGCGCTGGGCGGATGCCGACGAAGCAGTGGCGGCTTGCGTCATTTCCCATCACAACCTGGCGGACCTGCACCTGCGTCTGAACCAGCCGGAGGAAAGCGCGGAATACCTTTGTGCCATTCACCAGCGGCTGTTGCAGACCCTGCAGGACCCGCGCCTGAGCCCGCAATTGCGCGAGGCGGCGCTGCGCCAGAGCAGCAAGACCTATGTCGAACTGTTGAACTTCATCAGCGATCACGGCGAATACCCGCGTACCCATCGCCTGCTTGGCGGCACTGCGGTGCAACCGATCACTCCACACTACGGCGCACATTGATATGACTTACACCTTGCCTGCTTTGCCCTACGCCTATGACGCCCTGGAACCGCACATCGATGCGCAGACCATGGAAATCCACTACACCAAACACCATCAGACCTATATCAATAACTTGAATGCTGCAGTCGAGGGCACTGAATTCTCGGGCTGGCCGGTTGAGAAGCTGGTTTCAAGCGTGCAGCAACTACCGGAAAAACTGCGCGCCGCCGTGATCAACCAAGGCGGGGGGCATGCTAACCACTCGCTATTCTGGGCGGTGATGTCGCCAAAAGGCGGAGGCAAACCCGAAGGCGTGCTGGGCAAAGCCATCGATGAACAGTTGGGCGGCTTCGACAGTTTCAAGGAGGCCTTTACCAAGGCCGCATTGACGCGTTTCGGCAGCGGCTGGGCCTGGTTGAGCGTTACCCCGCAAAAGACCCTGGTGGTGGAAAGCAGTGGCAACCAGGACAGCCCGCTGATGAGCGGCAACACGCCGATCCTCGGCCTGGACGTGTGGGAACACGCTTACTACCTGCGCTACCAGAACCGTCGCCCGGAATACATCAACGCCTTCTACAGCGTCATCCATTGGCCGGAAGTCGCCGCACGCTACCAGGCCGCTGTGGCCTGACATTTATCTATAACAAGATCTAAGGCCGACTATGGGCACTGAAACGCTGGCGATCAGCAGCGGGCGAATGTTTCGTTATGCGTTTGGCTCGCTGCTGCTGTTGGCAGGCACTGCATTGCTGGTGGCGCAAGGGCTGAGCTGGCTGGACCTTGAGCCGCGTATATTGCGTGCCTTGCAGGGCGGCGCGATCTGCGCGCTCGGCACGGCGCTGGGTGCGGTGCCGGTGTTGGTGATTCGCCGGATGCCGGTGGCACTGAGTGATACCTTGCTGGGCTTTGGGGCCGGGGTAATGCTGGCGGCGACGGCTTTTTCGCTGATCGTGCCGGGCATTGCTGCCGCGCAAGGCCTTGGGCTTTCGCGTTGGGGCGCCAGTGGTTTGATCAGCTTCGGGATTATGCTCGGGGCATTCGGTCTTTACCTGGTCGACCGCAAGGTATCGGGCGCCAGCCCGGAGATGCGGGTGGGCACGCCGGGTCAACCGGTGATTCCCCCGCGTATCTGGCTATTTGTGTTTGCCATCATTGCCCACAACATTCCGGAAGGCATGGCGGTAGGTGTTTCGGCCGGTGGCGGAATGCCGGATGCCGACAGCTTGGCCATGGGGATTGCCCTGCAGGACGTGCCGGAAGGTTTGGTGATCGCGCTGGTCTTGGCCGGGGCGGGCATGTCGCGAGTCAAGGCGTTCTTGATCGGTGCCGCGTCGGGCTTGGTCGAGCCGGTGTTTGCCGTGCTGTGTGCATGGCTGGTGAGCCTGGCGGAGGTTTTGTTGCCGTTAGGGCTCGCGTTGGCGGCGGGGGCGATGTTGCTGGTGGTGACTCACGAAGTTATCCCCGAGTCGCGCCGTCATGGTCACGAAAAGCTTGCCAGCCTGGGCTTGTGCATCGGGTTCTGTTTGATGATGGTGATGGATACTGCTTTAGGGTGAGGCCATTGCAGCCTCACACCCGCCGTAAAGGGTGAGTTTACTCGCCCTCATCAAAGAAGTTATTGATCAGCTTTACCAGCGCGTCCATCGCTTCCTGCTCTTGTTCGCCTTCCGTCTTCAAATGAATCTTGGTGCCCTTGCCGGCGGCCAGCATCATCATGGCCATGATGCTTTTACCGTCTACCATGGATTCCGGCGTTCGCCCTGCGCGGATCTGGCAGGGGAACTGCCCGGCGACGCCGACGAATTTGGCGGAGGCTCGGGCATGCAAACCCAGCTTGTTGATGATTTCAATTTCCAGAGCGGGCATCGCGGGGGTGTTCCTTTCAGCTAAGGTCGCGGTGGCGAACCTGGACGTTCTTGAGGGTTTGTTGCAGCACCTGGCCCAGGCGCTCGGTCAGGTACACCGAGCGATGGTGGCCGCCGGTGCAGCCGATGGCAATGGTGACATAAGCCCGGTTGCTTGCCGCAAAGCGCGGTAACCATTTGAGCAGGTAGCTGGAGATGTCCTGGAACATCTCCTCGACATCCGGTTGCGCAGCCAAGTACTCGGCCACCTGCTGATCAAGGCCGGACTGATCACGCAGCTCGGGCTTCCAGTAAGGATTGGGCAGGCAGCGCACATCAAACACCAGATCGGCATCCACCGGCATCCCGCGCTTGAAGCCAAACGACTCGACCAGAAATGCGGTGCCAGGCTCTGGCTGGTTCAGCAAGCGCAGCTTGATGGCATCCCGCAATTGATACAGGTTCAGGCCGGTGGTGTTGATCTTGAGGTCGGCCAGATCAATGATCGGTCCCAGCAGCGTGGTCTCGTCCTCGATGGCTTCGGCCAGCGAGCGGTGAGGGCTGCTGAGGGGGTGGCGGCGACGGGTTTCGGAAAAACGCTTGAGCAGCGTCTCTTCATCGGCGTCCAGGTACAGCACATCGCAATTGATATGCTTGGCGCGTACTTCCTCAAGCAATTGCGGAAAGCGCTGAAGATGGCTGGGCAGGTTGCGGGCGTCAATCGAGACGGCAACCAGGGGCTGCGCCAGCTCGGTGTGGATCAATGCACGCTCCGCCAACTCCGGCAGCAAACCGGCGGGCAGGTTGTCGATGCAATAAAAACCGTTGTCCTCAAGGACGTTGAGGGCGGTGCTTTTACCCGAGCCGGAGCGGCCGCTGACGATGATCAAACGCATGATTACTGCCCGTTTTGTTCATCCAGGACAACCTGATAGAGCGCCTCGTTGCTGTCGGCGCTGCGCAGTTTGTCGCGTACTTCCTTGCGGTCGAGCATGCTGGCGATCTGCCGGAGCAGTTCCAGGTGCGCATCGGTGGCGGCTTGCGGGACCAGCAGGACGAAGAGCAGGTCAACCGGGGCGCCGTCGATGGCGTCGAAATCGATGGGGGCGTCTAGGTGCAGCAGGGCGCTGATTGGAGACTCACAGCCTTGCAGGCGGCAGTGAGGAATCGCGATGCCGTTGCCAAAGCCAGTAGAACCAAGCTTTTCACGGGCGATCAGAGCCTCAAAGACAGCTTGCGTATCCAGGTCGGGCACTTCACGGCCGATCAGATTGGCAATTTTTTCGAGGGTTTTCTTTTTGCTGCCGCCCGGCACGTTCACCTGGGAACGGCCGGGGGTCAGGATGGTTTCAAGTCGAATCATGGGTGGGGAGTGTTAGCGGCCAGTGCCTTGAAGAAGGCTCTGCTGCTTTTCCTTATGCTTTTTAAGTTGGCGGTCAAGCTTGTCAGTCAAGGCATCGATCGATGCATACATGTCTTCATGCTCGGCATTGGCGACCACTTCGCCACCGGGTATCTGCAAGGTCGCTTCAATTTTCTGCTGAAGCTTATCGACCTTCATGATGACCTGCACATTGGTGATCTTGTCGAAATGACCCTCGAGTCGTTTCAGCTTCTGCTCGACATATTCGCGCAATGGAGGGGTGACTTCTACATGGTGTCCACTGATGTTGACTTGCATACAGCTTCTCCTTCGTTGCCAGTGCATAAAGCGACAGGCAAAAGCGCCTGCCACTGGAACGCTATGGCCCGCCCGTCACATCAAACGCTTACGCTCGCTGGAAGGCGCGATCCCGAGGGACTCGCGGTACTTGGCGACGGTTCGACGGGCGACCTGAATGCCTTGTGCCTCCAGTAAACCAGCGATCTTGCTGTCACTCAACGGCTTTTTCTGATTTTCCGCGGCAACCAGTTTTTTAATGATCGCGCGGATCGCCGTGGACGAGCATTCGCCGCCTTCGGAGGTACTTACGTGGCTGGAGAAAAAGTATTTCAGCTCATAAATACCCCGTGGGGTATGCATGAATTTCTGCGTGGTTACCCGGGAAATCGTCGATTCATGCATGCCAACCGCCTCAGCGATATCGTGCAGGACCAAGGGTTTCATGGCCTCGTCACCATATTCGAGGAAGCCGCGCTGGTGCTCGACGATCTGAGTGGCCACTTTCATCAGGGTTTCGTTGCGGCTTTGCAGGCTCTTGATGAACCAGCGCGCTTCCTGCAACTGATTGCGCATGAAGGTGTTATCGGCACTGGTGTCGGCACGGCGCACAAAACCTGCGTATTGCGGGTTGACGCGCAGGCGAGGCACCGACTCCTGGTTCAGTTCCACCAGCCAACGCTCGTTGTCTTTGCGCACGATTACATCGGGAACGACGTATTCGGCTTCGCTGGACTCGATCTGCGAGCCCGGGCGGGGGTTAAGGCTCTGTACCAGCTCGATGACCTGGCGCAGGTCGTCTTCCTTGAGCTTCATGCGGCGCATCAGCTGGCTGTAATCGCGGCTGCCCAGCAGGTCGATGTAGTCGGTGACCAGGCGCTGGGCTTCGGCGAGCCACAGGGTCTTGGCGGGCAGTTGGCGCAGTTGCAGCAACAGGCACTCGCTCAGTGTGCGGGCGCCGATGCCGGCGGGCTCGAACTGCTGGATGCGGTGCAGGACGGCTTCGATTTCGTCCAGTTCGATGTCCAGTTCCGGATCGAAAGCCTCAAGGATCTCTTCGAGCGTCTCGTCGAGGTAACCCTGGTTATTGATGCAGTCGATCAGGGTCACGGCGATCAGGCGATCGGTGTCGGACATCGGCGCCAGGTTCAATTGCCACAGCAAATGGCTCTGCAGGCTTTCGCCGACGGAGGTGCGGGTGGTGAAGTCCCACTCGTCATCATCATTGCTGGGCAGGCTGCTGGCGCTGGTCTGGTAAACGTCTTCCCAGGCGGTGTCCACCGGAAGCTCGTTGGGAATGCGTTCGTTCCATTCGCCTTCCTCAAGGTTGTCCACCGTAGGGGCGGTTTCCTGATAGGAAGGTTCCTGCACGTCGGAGTTGGGTTTTTGCTCGATGTTGTCGGCCAGCGGGTCTGCATTATCGAAGTCGTCGCCTTCTTCCTGGCGTTCGAGCATCGGATTGGACTCCAGGGCCTCCTGGATTTCCTGTTGCAGGTCCAGGGTCGACAATTGGAGCAGGCGGATGGCCTGTTGCAGCTGCGGTGTCATCGTCAGCTGCTGGCCCATTCTCAGGACTAGCGATGGTTTCATGGCAGGGGCTTAACACCTTATTCGCCGGCGCAATGCGCCATCCACGACAGGGCGCGTGAGCGCCAAACATAAGCAAATTATATGCCTGATGTCGGGGGCTTTGCCTAGAGCGCGGTAACAATAAAAAACCAGAGGTTTTTATTGACTCCCGCGCGCTTTGGCGAACGGCCAGACACCACAGTGCTTACAGGCGGAACTCGTGGCCCAGGTACACTTCCTTGACCAGTTCGTTGGCCAGGATGGTGGCGGAGTCGCCTTCGGCGATCAGCTGGCCATCGTTGACGATATAAGCCGTTTCACAGATATCCAGGGTCTCACGGACGTTGTGGTCGGTGATCAATACACCGATACCCTTGGCCTTGAGGTGATGGATGATCTGCTTGATATCGCCGACCGAGATCGGGTCGACACCGGCGAAGGGTTCATCCAGCAGGATGAATTTCGGCGCGGTGGCCAGGGCGCGGGCGATTTCCACACGACGACGTTCACCACCGGACAAGCTCATGCCGAGGTTGTCGCGGATGTGGTTGATATGGAATTCCTGCAGCAGGCTTTCCAGCTCTTTGCGGCGGCCGTCACGGTCGAGTTCCTTGCGGGTCTCGAGGATCGCCATGATGTTGTCTGCTACCGACAATTTGCGGAAGATCGACGCTTCCTGGGGAAGATAGCCGATACCTGCGCGTGCACGACCGTGCATCGGCTGGTTGCTGACGTCCAGGTCGTCGATCAAGACACGGCCCTGATCCGCCTGGACCAGGCCGACAATCATATAGAAGCACGTGGTCTTGCCGGCGCCGTTGGGGCCAAGCAAGCCAACGATCTGGCCGCTGTCGATCGATAAACTGACGTCGCGTACGACCTGACGGCTTTTATAAGCTTTGGCCAGATGCTGGGCTTTCAGGGTTGCCATTAGTTCGCCTTCTTCGCAGCGGGGTTGGGCGCAGGCTGGGCGGCGCCTTCTTTCTGCTTCGGCTGGATAACCATGTCGATGCGCGGCTTCGGAGTGCCGATCTTCGCGCCAGTGGCACGACCGGCCTGGGCGATCTGCTTCACCGTGTCATAGGTGATTTTTTCACCGTCTGTGGTGTTGCCATCGCTGCTGACAACCCTGGCCTGGTCGATCAGGATGATGCGATTCTGCTGGGCGTGGTACTGGATGGTCCTGCCATAGCCCTTGATCGGGGCTGGGTCCGTAGCCGCCTGCTTCTGTTCGAAGTAAGCCAGGTTGCCCACCGAGGTCACCACGTCAATGTCGCCACCCGGCGTACGCGTGAGCGTCACCGTGTTGCCGGTGATTTTCATCGAGCCTTGGGTGATGATCACGGCGCCCGTATAGGTCGCAACACCTTGCTTGTCATCCAGCTGAGCGTCGTCAGCCTGAATGTGGATCGGTTGCTGGCTATCGTTCGGCAGAGCCCAGGCGCTCACGCTTCCCAGTGCTGCGCCCAGACCGAGCAAAATAGGGAGGGTTTTAACGAGCCTCATACTGTCCTCTTACGTTCGATAGCAGGTGTATCCTGCTTTCTTTCAAATACGCTTTCATTCCCTTGCCAGTCGATACACCGCCAGCGCCGTCGATTCTAACGTCTTGCTCGGTCTGCGCATATTGCTGTTGTGGGAAAACGGTCATGCGACTACTGGTAATAATGGTGTCGCGCTTCTTCTCGTCAGTACGTGCAACACGTACCGAGTCGATCAGTTCTACCTGGGTACCGTCCGAGTTGACTTCGCCACGCTTGCTGGTGACGTGCCACGGGTAGTCGGTGCCCTTGTAGAGATTCAGATCGGGATTGGTCAGCAGGCTGACGTCCGTAGCCTTGAGGTTCTCAACTTTATCGGCGGTCATTTCGTACTGAACCTTGCCATCAGGCAGGAACTGTATGGTATGGGCGTTGAGAGCGTAATAGGCGATAGCGCTGTCGTCGACGGCCACTACAGGCTTGTCGAGAAAGCGCTCCGGGCTGATATTCCAGTAGCCCACCGCCAGGAACAGCGCGGCGATGACCCCGAATAGCAGGAAGTTGCGAATCTTTTTGCTCAGCATAAAACGCTCTATAGGTAGGCGGCGTGGGCCGCTTCAAGACTGCCCTGGGCACGCAGGATCAATTCGCAGAACTCGCGGGCGGCACCCTCACCGCCACGTGCGGTCGTGATGCCATGGGCGTGTTCGCGAACAAAAGCCGCCGCATTGGCGACGGCCATGCCCAGGCCCACCCGGCGAATAACCGGCAGGTCAGGCAGATCGTCACCCAGATAGGCAACCTGCTCATAGCTTAGGTTGAGTTGGCCAAGAAGCTCGTCCAGAACCACCAGTTTATCCTCGCGGCCCTGATACAGGTAAGGAATCCCCAAGTTTTGTGCGCGGCGTTCCACAACCGGTGTCTTTCGACCACTGATAATGGCTGTTTGCACACCGGCGGCCATCAACATTTTGATGCCCTGGCCGTCGAGTGTGTTGAAGGTCTTGAATTCGCTGCCATCTTCGAGAAAGTACAGGCGGCCATCGGTCAGCACGCCATCAACGTCGAAAATCGCCAATTTGATGTTTTTACCGCGTTGCAACAGGTCGCTGGTCATTTACATCACTCCCGCACGCAGCAAGTCGTGCATGTTCAGGGCGCCAATCGGGCGGTCGTCGCTATTGACCACCACCAGCGCGCCAATCTTGTGGTCTTCCATGATCTTCAGCGCTTCGGCGGCAAGCATCTCTGGGCGTGCAGTCTTGCCGTGTGGCGTCATGACCGCATCAATAGTGGCGGTGTGGATATCGATCGTGCGGTCCAGGGTGCGGCGCAGGTCGCCGTCGGTGAACACCCCGGCCAAACGCCCATCAGCCTCCAGGATCACGGTCATGCCCAGGCCTTTGCGGGTCATTTCCATCAGCGCGTCCTTCAGCAAGGTGCCGCGCTGCACGTGAGGCAGCTCGTCGCCCGAATGCATGACGTTTTCCACTTTGAGCAGCAGTCGACGACCCAGGGCGCCGCCCGGGTGCGAAAACGCGAAGTCCTCAGCGGTAAAGCCGCGCGCTTCCAGCAGGGCCACGGCCAGGGCATCGCCCATGACCAGCGCGGCGGTGGTTGAGGAGGTCGGTGCCAGGTTCAACGGGCAGGCCTCGTGGGCAACGTGAACATTCAGGTTCACTTCGGCAGCCTTGGCCAGCGTCGACTCCGGATTGCCGGTGAGGCTGATCATTTTAATGCCCAGACGCTTGATCAGCGGCAGCAGGGTCACGATTTCGTTGGTGGTGCCGGAGTTAGACAGTGCCAGGATGATGTCATCCTTGGTGATCATGCCCATGTCGCCGTGGCTGGCTTCGGCCGGGTGCACGAAAAAAGCCGTGGTCCCGGTACTTGCCAGGGTGGCGGCGATCTTGTTGCCGACGTGGCCGGATTTGCCCATGCCGACCACGACAACGCGGCCCTTGCTGGCCAGAATCATCTCGCATGCACGTACGAAATCTGCGTCGATATGGGCCAGCAAACCTTCTACGGCTTCAAGCTCGAGGCGGATGGTGCGTTGTGCGGATTGAATAAGCTCGCTGGATTGGCTCATGTCTTAAATCGTATAGCCTGACGAAAAGGCGGCGATTATAGCGGTAATGATCAATTCCCTCACGCTAGTTCGTCAGGCTTTATTCGGCAGGTGCCTGAGTTTCATGCTCGGCAGCGTTTTTTTCCCTGTCCCGAATCTGAACGAGGGCTGTTCCGGCCTTGGGGGCTCTGCACCAGCAGTGATATAGTTCGCCGCCAGTTCGGTCCGCCCAACCCATGGCGCTAACTATTGCACATACGTTGCAAACGAAAGTCGCATACATGGTGTCTGAGTGAAAGGCTGCATCCCAAGGAGATTAGATGAGTGCCGATAACGCCTACGCGGTCGAGCTGAAGGGCCTTACCTTCAAGCGCGGGACGCGCAGCATCTTCAATAACGTCGATATTCGCATTCCCCGCGGCAAGGTCACGGGCATCATGGGGCCTTCCGGTTGCGGCAAGACCACACTGTTGCGTCTGATGGGCATGCAATTGCGTCCCAGCGCCGGCGAAGTGTGGGTCAACGGTCAGAACCTGCCGACATTGTCGCGCAGCGATCTGTTCGATGCGCGCAAGCACATGGGAGTGCTGTTCCAGAGTGGCGCACTGTTCACCGACCTCGACGTGTTCGAAAACGTGGCGTTTCCGCTGCGGGTGCACACCCAGCTGTCAGATGAAATGATTCGTGACATTGTCTTGTTGAAACTGCAGGCCGTGGGCCTTCGTGGTGCCGTCGACCTGATGCCTGACGAGTTGTCGGGCGGCATGAAGCGTCGTGTCGCCCTGGCGCGAGCCATCGCCCTCGATCCGCAGATCCTCATGTATGACGAGCCGTTCGTGGGCCAGGACCCGATCGCCATGGGCGTGCTGGTGCGCCTGATTCGCCTGCTCAACGATGCGTTGGGGATCACCAGTATCGTGGTGTCGCACGACCTGGCCGAAACCGCGAGCATTGCCGACTACCTTTATGTAGTCGGCGATGGTCAGGTGCTGGGGCAGGGCACGCCTGAAGAGCTGATGAACGCTGACAACCCGCGCATTCGCCAATTCATGACCGGCGATCCCGATGGCCCGGTGCCTTTTCATTTTCCGGCAGCGGACTACCGCTCAGATCTTCTGGGGAAGCGCTGATGCGCAAGACATCTTTAATCGAGAAGGTTCGCCTTTTCGGTCGCTCCGGTATCGACTTGGTCGAAGTGCTGGGGCGTTCGACGATTTTCCTGTTTCATGCATTGCTTGGTCGCGGCGGGATTGGCGGTGGCTTCGGCCTGCTGCTCAAGCAGCTGCACTCGGTGGGCGTGATGTCCCTGGTCATCATCGTGGTTTCCGGGATTTTCATCGGCATGGTGCTGGCTTTGCAGGGGTTCAACATCCTCTCCAGCTACGGTTCGGAGCAGGCTGTGGGGCAGATGGTCGCCCTGACGCTGTTGCGCGAACTCGGCCCGGTGGTCACCGCCTTGCTGTTTGCCGGGCGCGCGGGTTCCGCATTGACTGCCGAAATCGGCAACATGAAGTCCACCGAGCAGTTGTCCAGCCTGGAAATGATCGGCGTGGACCCGCTCAAGTATATTGTTGCGCCGCGCCTGTGGGCCGGCTTCATTTCCCTGCCACTGCTGGCGATGATTTTCAGCGTGGTGGGCATCTGGGGCGGTTCGTGGGTGGCGGTTGACTGGTTGGGCGTCTATGACGGCTCTTACTGGGGCAACATGCAAAACAGCGTGACCTTCAGTGGCGACGTGCTCAACGGCATCATAAAGAGCATCGTCTTCGCCTTTGTAGTGACCTGGATCGCCGTATTCCAAGGCTATGACTGTGAGCCCACTTCAGAAGGGATCAGTCGCGCCACCACCAAGACCGTTGTGTACGCCTCGCTGGCAGTACTGGGCCTTGACTTCATTTTGACCGCCTTGATGTTTGGAGATTTCTGATGCAAAACCGCACTGTGGAAATCGGTGTCGGCCTTTTCTTGCTGGCTGGCATCCTGGCTTTACTGTTACTGGCCCTGCGAGTCAGCGGCCTTTCGGCCAGCCCCACCGCCGACACTTATAAACTTTACGCGTACTTCGATAATATTGCCGGTTTGACTGTCAGAGCTAAAGTGACCATGGCCGGTGTAACCATCGGCAAGGTCACGGCAATCGATCTGGATCGCGACAGCTTCACCGGCCGAGTGACCATGCAAGTCGACAAGAAGGTAGATAATCTGCCGACTGACTCGACTGCATCTATTCTCACTGCGGGTCTGCTGGGCGAGAAGTACATCGGTGTCAGCGTGGGCGGGGAAACAGCCCTGCTCAAGGATGGTTCGACAATCCACGACACACAGTCGTCGTTGGTGCTTGAAGACCTGATCGGTAAATTCCTGCTCAATACGGTCAATAAAGACGCCAAATGAGGAACCTGTTCATGATCTCTACCTTGCGACGTGGCCTGCTGGTGCTGCTTGCAGCGCTGCCGCTGATGGCCAACGCGGCGGGTTCTGCGCACGATCTGGTGCAGGACACGACCAACAAGATGTTGGCTGACCTGACTGCCAACAAAGAGCAGTACAAACAAGACCCGACCAGGTTTTACGAAGCACTGAATACCATTGTGGGCCCGGTGGTCGATGCCGAAGGCATTTCCCGCAGCATCATGACGGTCAAGTATTCGCGCAAGGCTACCCCTGCGCAAATGCAGACATTCCAGGAAAACTTCAAGAAGGGCCTGTTCCAGTTCTACGGCAACGCCCTGCTGGAGTACAACAATCAAGGCATTACCGTCGCCCCAGCCGGGGATGAGTCGGGTGATCGCACCAGCGTTAACATGAGCGTCAAAGGCAACAACGGCGCCATCTACCCTGTGCAGTACACGCTGGAGAAGGTCAACGGCGAGTGGAAGCTGCGTAACGTGATCATCAACGGTATCAACATCGGCAAGCTGTTCCGCGATCAGTTCGCCGACGCCATGCAGCGCAATGGCAACAACCTGGACAAGACCATTAATGGTTGGGCCGGTGAAGTCGCCAAAGCCAAAGAAGAAACCGACAAACAAGCTGCCGGGAAGCCTGCGCAATGACCGAGTCGGCTGTTCGTCTTGGCGACGCCGGCGAGTTGTTCCTCAGTGGCGTGCTGGATTACCGCTCCGGGCCTGACCTGCGCAAGCAGGGTCAGGCGCTGATCAAGTCCAGCGCGGCACCTGCGCTGGTGCTTGATTGCTCGGCGGTGACCAAGTCCAGCAGCGTCGGCCTGTCGTTGCTGCTGTGCTTCATTCGTGATGCCGAAGCGGCCAGTAAGCCGGTCAGTATCCGTGCCTTGCCCGACGACATGCGTGAAATTGCGCAGGTTTCCGGTCTGACCGAGCTGTTGGCGCATCCTTAATACACATTATCAAAGAAGCCCCCCGTCAGAGTCCTGCTATGCGGGGTTCGCAGGCGCGGGGCTTTTTTGTATGATGTGCGACCCGTGCGCACTGGGCGCCGATAGAGGTTGAGCATGCAGGCCCTAGAAGTTAAAAGCTTCCTTGAAGGAAAGCTGCCGGAAACGAACGTAGAAGTTGAAGGCGAAGGCTGCAATTTCCAGCTGAACGTGATTAGCGATGAACTGGCGGCATTGAGCCCGGTCAAGCGTCAACAGCAGATCTATGCCCATTTAAACCCGTGGATCACCGATGGCAGCATCCACGCGGTCACTATGAAATTTTTCAGCCGCGCGGCCTGGGCCGAGCGCACCTGAGCCCCCAAGGCGTCGAGATTCTTATGGATAAATTGATTATTACCGGCGGTGCCCGCCTTGATGGCGAGATCCGCATTTCCGGTGCGAAAAACTCCGCCTTGCCGATTTTGGCAGCGACCCTGCTGTGCGACGGCCCGGTGACTGTGGCCAACCTGCCGCACCTGCACGACATCACCACCATGATCGAGCTGTTCGGTCGCATGGGCATCGAGCCGGTGATTGACGAGAAACTCAGCGTCGAAATCGACCCGCGCACCATCAAGACCCTGATCGCTCCGTACGAGTTGGTGAAAACCATGCGTGCGTCGATCCTGGTACTGGGCCCGATGGTTGCCCGTTTCGGTGAAGCTGAAGTGGCACTGCCTGGCGGTTGCGCCATCGGCTCGCGTCCGGTCGACCTGCACATTCGTGGCCTTGAAGCCATGGGTGCAACCATCGACGTTGAGGGCGGCTACATCAAGGCCAAGGCGCCGGAAGGCGGCCTGCGTGGTGCCAACTTCTTCTTTGATACCGTCAGCGTGACCGGTACCGAGAACATTATGATGGCTGCCGCCCTGGCGAACGGCCGCAGCGTGCTGCAAAACGCCGCGCGCGAGCCGGAAGTGGTCGACCTGGCCAACTTCCTGATCGCCATGGGTGCCAACATCTCTGGCGCCGGCACCGACACCATCACCATCGACGGTGTTAAACGCCTGCATCCGGCCACCTACAAAGTGATGCCTGATCGCATCGAGACCGGCACTTACCTGGTGGCCGCTGCCGTTACCGGTGGTCGCGTCAAGGTCAAGGACACTGATCCGACCATCCTTGAAGCGGTCCTGGAAAAGCTGCGTGAGGCCGGTGCAGAAATCACCACCGGCGAAGACTGGATCGAGCTGAACATGCACGGCAAGCGGCCCAAAGCGGTCAACGTGCGTACCGCTCCGTACCCGGCGTTCCCGACCGACATGCAGGCGCAGTTCATTTCCTTGAACGCAATTGCCGAAGGCACCGGTGCTGTGATCGAGACCATCTTCGAAAACCGCTTCATGCACGTGTATGAACTGCATCGCATGGGCGCCAAGATCCAGGTCGAAGGCAACACCGCCATCGTCACGGGCATCGAGAAGCTCAAGGGCGCGCCAGTCATGGCAACCGACCTGCGTGCTTCCGCCAGCCTGGTGATCTCGGCGTTGTGCGCTGACGGCGACACCCTCATCGACCGCATCTACCACATAGACCGTGGTTACGAGTGCATCGAAGAAAAACTGCAGATGCTCGGCGCCAAGATCCGCCGCGTACCGGGCTAGTTCCCGCTGCACGGGCGCAGGGATGCGCCCGCACGGGGTGTGCACGCGTATTAACGCTTGCGCACCCCGGCCGAATTTGTTTCAAATCGAGGCTGTAATGGCCTCGATCTGTGTCTGGCGCCGTTTGCGACCGGACAGCAATAGCCTGATGAAGGACTGACGTTTCCCATGTTGACCATCGCATTGTCCAAGGGCCGCATCCTTGACGACACTTTGCCGCTTCTGGCTGAAGCGGGCATCGTGCCGACCGAGAATCCGGACAAGAGCCGCAAGCTGATCATCCCCACGACCCAGGACGACGTTCGCCTGCTGATCGTGCGGGCTACCGACGTGCCGACCTACGTTGAACATGGCGCAGCCGACCTCGGTGTCGCCGGCAAAGACGTGCTGATGGAGTACGGTGGCCAGGGCCTTTACGAGCCGCTGGACCTGCGTATTGCCCTGTGCAAGCTGATGACCGCCGGCCGTGTCGGTGACGTCGAGCCCAAAGGCCGCCTGCGCGTGGCGACCAAGTTCGTCAACGTCGCCAAGCGCTACTACGCGGAACAAGGCCGTCAGGTCGACATCATCAAGCTTTACGGCTCGATGGAGCTGGCGCCGCTGATCGGCCTGGCCGACAAGATTATCGACGTGGTCGACACTGGCAACACGCTGCGTGCCAACGGTCTAGAGCCTCAGGATTTCATTGCCGACATCAGCTCTCGCCTGATCGTCAACAAAGCTTCAATGAAAATGCAACACGCCCGTATCCAGGCGTTGATCGACACCCTGCGCAAGGCAGTGGAGTCTCGACACCGCGGTTGACCCGCCTGCGCGGCCTCAGGTCGCGCCCGTCTATCCGCCTCATAGCCAGAGTTCTCAGGTGCCCAAGCGGAAACGACTGCTGGGAAGGTGCGCTGACGTTCAATAACGAATCGCGCCTTACCCCAAAAGGCAACTTATGTTAGTAGAAGATTCTTTTTCAATAATTAGCGACGCGCAGCAGTCTGCCGTTTGAGGTAAGGCCCTGCGAGTTGGCACTGTGGTTGCGCCATGCTGCGTTGCGAGACTTGGTAAGGAAATAACTCTTCCCAGCGTCCCGCGCCTTGCCTGGCTTAACCACAGTATCAACGCGCTTCGTTATTGAACGTCAGCGCACCTTCGGGCGCCTGAGTTTTTGCCAATTCTATTGAGGCCCTCGCTATGACCACGTCCACTGCAATTGCCCGACTCAACGCTGCCGACCCGGATTTCGCCCATCATCTGGATCATCTGCTGAGCTGGGAAAGCGTGTCCGACGACTCGGTCAACCAGCGGGTGCTCGACATCATCAAGGCCGTGCGCGAGCGCGGTGATGCGGCGCTGGTGGATTTCACTCGCCAGTTCGACGGCCTCGACGTCGCGTCGATGTCGGACCTGATCCTGCCCCGCGAGCGGCTTGAACTGGCCCTGACGCGTATCACGCTGCCCCAGCGCGAAGCATTGGAAGTCGCGGCGGCGCGGGTGCGCAGCTACCACGAAAAACAGAAGCAGGATTCCTGGAGCTACACCGAGGCCGATGGCACCGTGCTGGGCCAAAAGGTCACGCCTCTGGATCGCGCCGGCCTGTACGTACCGGGCGGTAAAGCCTCGTACCCGTCGTCGGTACTGATGAATGCAATCCCGGCCAAAGTGGCGGGCGTGACCGAAGTGGTCATGGTCGTGCCGACCCCGCGCGGTGAGATCAACGAGCTGGTACTGGCAGCAGCCTGCATCGCCGGGGTTGACCGCGTGTTCACCATCGGTGGTGCTCAAGCCGTTGCGGCGCTGGCCTACGGCACCGAAAGCGTGCCGAAGGTCGACAAAGTGGTCGGTCCCGGCAACATCTATGTGGCCACCGCCAAGCGCCACGTATTTGGCCAGGTCGGTATCGACATGATCGCAGGCCCTTCGGAAATCCTGGTGGTGTGTGACGGCCAGACCGACCCGGACTGGATCGCCATGGACCTGTTCTCCCAGGCCGAGCACGATGAAGATGCGCAGGCGATCCTGGTCAGCCCCGACGCCGAGTTCCTCGACAAGGTCGCCGCCAGCATTAACAAGCTGCTGCCGACCATGGAACGCGCCGAGATCATCGAGAAGTCGATCAATGGGCGTGGCGCGCTGATCCTGGTGCGTGACATGGAGCAGGCCATCGAAGTGGCCAACCGCATTGCGCCGGAGCACCTGGAGTTGTCGGTGGCCGACCCACAGGCCTGGCTGCCGTCGATTCGCCACGCCGGTGCGATCTTCATGGGGCGTCACACCAGCGAAGCCCTGGGCGACTACTGTGCAGGCCCGAACCACGTGTTGCCGACTTCCGGCACTGCGCGCTTCTCGTCGCCGCTGGGGGTGTATGACTTCCAGAAGCGTTCGTCGATCATCTTCTGCTCGCCACACGGCGCATCCGAGCTGGGCAAGACCGCCTCAGTGCTGGCCCGTGGTGAATCCCTCAGCGCTCACGCCCGCAGCGCCGAATACCGCATCCTTGAAGAAGGGAACTAAGACATGAGCAAATTCTGGAGCCCTTTCGTCAAGGACCTCGTGCCTTACGTTCCTGGTGAGCAACCGAAGCTGACCAAGCTGGTCAAGCTCAATACCAATGAAAACCCGTACGGCCCGTCCCCCAAGGCGTTGGCGGCCATGCAGGCGGAGTTGAACGACAACTTGCGCCTGTACCCGGACCCCAACAGCGACCTGCTCAAGCAGGCAGTGGCCAAGTATTACGGGATCGACGCCGGCAAGGTGTTCCTCGGTAACGGTTCCGACGAAGTCCTGGCGCACATTTTTCACGGTTTGTTCCAGCACGACTTGCCGCTGCTGTTTCCGGATATCAGCTACAGCTTTTATCCGGTTTACTGCGGCCTCTACGGCATCCAGTCTGACCCGGTCGCGTTGGATGAGCAGTTCCAGATTCGCGTGACCGACTACGCCAAACCCAATGGCGGGATCATCTTCCCCAACCCGAATGCGCCGACGGGCTGCGTGCTGGCACTCGACGCGGTGGAGCAGATCCTCAAGGCCAGCCCGGATTCGGTGGTGGTGGTCGATGAAGCCTATATCGACTTCGGCGGCGAGACGGCCATCAGCCTGGTGGATCGCTATCCGAACCTGCTCGTGACCCAGACCCTGTCCAAATCGCGCTCACTGGCCGGTTTGCGCGTGGGCCTGGCGGTGGGCCATCCGGACCTGATCGAGGCGCTGGAGCGGGTCAAGAACAGCTTCAACTCCTACCCGTTGGATCGGCTGGCGATTGTCGGGGCGGCGGCGGCATTCGAGGACCGTGATTACTTCGAGAAGACCTGTCGGCAGGTGATCGACAGCCGCCACCAGTTGGTCGCGCAACTGGAAGCGAAAGGCTTTGAAGTATTGCCGTCGGCGGCCAATTTCATCTTTGCCCGTCACCCACGGCACGACGCCGCCGGCCTGGCAGCCAAGTTGCGTGAGCAAGGGGTGATTGTGCGGCACTTCAAGCAGGAGCGGATTGCCCAGTTCCTGCGGATCAGTATTGGTACGCCAGAGCAGAACCAGGCGCTGATTGATGGGCTTGGCGAGCTTTAACGTCCGCTGAAAAGCAAATGTGGGAGGGGGCTTGTTCCCGATGGCGGAGTGTCAGTCGACAGCTAATTGACTGATTTACCGTCATCGGGAGCAAGCCCCCTCCCACATTGTTTTTGCAGTATTAGTTACAGCAACGGCTCATCCGGCTTCTTGTTCTTCCAGCCATCATTGCCTGGCAGCAGCAGGTTGAGTGCAATGGCCACCACCGCACACAGGGCAATGCCCTTGAGGCCGAAGTCATCCGGGCCGGTGCCGGTGCCGACCAGCACACCGCCAATCCCGAACACCAGGGTCACCGACACAATCACCAGATTGCGCGCTTCCCCAAGGTCGATCTTGTGGCGGATCAGCGTGTTCATGCCTACCGCGGCAATCGAGCCGAACAGCAGGCACAAAATGCCGCCCATCACTGGCACGGGGATGCTCTGCAGCAATGCGCCGAACTTGCCGATAAAGGCCAGGCTGATGGCAAACACCGCTGCCCAGGTCATGATCTTCGGGTTGTAGTTCTTGGTCAGCATCACTGCGCCGGTCACTTCGGCGTACGTGGTGTTCGGCGGGCCGCCAAACAGCCCGGCAGCCGTGGTGGCAATGCCATCACCGAGCAGGGTGCGATGCAGGCCAGGCTTCTTCAGGTAGTCGCGACCGGTCACGCTGCCCACGGCAATCACACCACCGATATGTTCGATCGCCGGGGCCAGGGCCACCGGGACGATAAACAGGATCGCCTGCCAGTTGAACTCCGGCGCGGTGAAGTGGGGCAGGGCAAACCACGGCGCTGCAGCGATTTTCGCCGTGTCGACCACGCCAAAGTAGAACGACATGGCAAAGCCGACCAGCACGCCGGAAATAATCGGCACCAGGCGGAAAATGCCTTTGCCGAATACCGCCACGATCAGGGTGGTGAGCAGCGCCGGCATCGAAATCAGCATCGCCGTCTGGTAGTGAATCAGCTCACTGCCGTCACCGGCTTTACCCATCGCCATGTTGGCGGCAATCGGCGCCATGGCCAGGCCGATGGAAATAATCACCGGGCCGATCACCACGGGCGGTAGCAGGCGGTCGATAAAACCGGTGCCTTTGACCTTCACGGCCAGCCCCAGGAACGTATAGACGAAACCGGCCGCCATCACGCCGCCCATGGTCGCCGCGAGGCCGAACTGGCCTTTGGCGAGAATGATCGGGGTGATGAACGCAAAGCTCGACGCCAGGAAGACGGGCACCTGCCGCCCTGTGACTACCTGAAACAGCAAGGTGCCAAGGCCGGCGGTAAACAGTGCGACGTTTGGATCAAGACCTGTGATCAGCGGCATCAACACCAGCGCGCCAAATGCTACGAAGAGCATTTGTGCGCCAGACAGGATCTGGCGCCAAAGCGGGTCGTTGAATTCATCCTGCATGCTCAAGCGTCCTTCTGCTTGGTGCCGAAGATCTTGTCACCGGCATCGCCCAGGCCTGGGATGATGTAGCCGTGTTCGTTCAGACGCTCGTCAATGGACGCGGTATAAATCTGCACGTCCGGGTGGGCCTTCTCGACAGCGGCAATGCCTTCGGGAGCGGCGACCAGCACCATGGCGCGGATGTCCTTGCAACCGGCTTTTTTCAGCAAGTCGATGGTGGCAACCATGGAGCTGCCGGTGGCGAGCATCGGGTCGATGATCATCGCCAGGCGCTCGTTGATTTCCGGAACGAGTTTTTCCAGGTAGGTGTGGGCCTGCAACGTTTCTTCGTTGCGAGCCACGCCAACGGCGCTGACTTTGGCGCCCGGGATCAGGCTGAGTACGCCTTCGAGCATGCCGATACCGGCGCGCAGGATCGGCACTACGGTGATTTTCTTACCGGCGATTTTCTCGACCTGGACGGGACCGGCCCAACCGGGGATCTCGTAGGTTTCTAGAGGCAAATCTTTGGTTGCTTCGTAAGTGAGCAGCGCTCCGACTTCCTGAGCAAGCTCACGGAAGTTCTTCGTGCTAATGTCGGCGCGGCGCATAAGGCCGAGTTTGTGTCGGATCAGCGGGTGGCGGATCTCGCGAGTGGGCATGGGAAAGGCTCCGGCGGCGGGCAAAAAAACCGGCCTAGATTAATCTATCCGAGGGTGTTGTCCTATAGACATCTAGTACGTTAGTCCATTAAGGCTTGAACGTTGCGCCTCACATGCGTACCTTTGCCCGCTTTTCTTGCCACAGCACCCCCTTGGAGAGCGCCATGTCCGCTGATCTCGAGCATATCCGTCAAATCATGCGCGAGGCTGACTGCCTGTACACCGAAGCGCAAGTCGAAGAAGCGATCGCCAAGGTTGGCGCACACATCACCCGCGAAATGGCCGAGACCAACCCGGTGGTGTTCTGTGTGATGAACGGCGGCCTGATCTTCGCCGGTAAATTGCTCACCCACCTGCAATTCCCGCTGGAAGCTTCCTACCTGCACGCTACCCGTTATCGCAACGAAACCACCGGCGGCGACCTGTTCTGGAAAGCCAAGCCGGAAGTCTCGTTCATTGATCGCGACGTGCTGATCATCGACGACATCCTCGATGAAGGTCATACCCTGGGTGCAATCATCGACTTCTGCAAACACGCCGGCGCACGCAAAGTGCACACGGCCGTGCTGATCGACAAAGACCACGACCGTAAGGCCCGCCCGGACCTGAAAGCCGATTACGTCGGCCTGCCGTGCATTGACCGCTACATTTTCGGTTACGGCATGGACTACAAAGGCTACTGGCGTAACGCCAATGGGATCTTCGCCGTTAAAGGGATGTAATCCGTGGTCCGCTTTCTTGATCAAACGCTATTCACCGAATTGGCCGAGAAAGCGGCCGCCAGCCCCCGTGCTCGGCACCACCACAACTTCCATCAGATGGAAGAGCCGTGCCATCGCCTGGCCGTCGGCTTGCAACCTGACACTTATGTGCCGCCTCATCGGCACCTGAGCGCAGACAAGGCGGAAACCCTGCTGGTGCTCAAGGGCAGCCTGGGCCTGTTGGTGTTCAGTGATACCGGCGAGGTGATCGCCAAGCGCTTGCTACAGGCGGGCGGCGAATGTGCGGGTGTTGACCTGCCACCGGGCGTCTTCCATGGCTTGGTGGTGCTGGCGCCCGATACGGTGATGTTCGAATGCAAGGCTGGGCCGTATCGAGCGCTGGGTGAGGGCGAGGCGGCTGACTGGGCGCCCCGCGAAGGCGATGCCGGTGTCGCCGCGTATCAACGCTGGATGCTTGCCCAGTTCGATTGAGCTACAGTGCTCGGCCATCTCCCACGGAGCGGCCCATGAGCCTGTTGATACGCACCTGCGCCGCCCTGGCGTTGACCCTCAGCCTGCCACTGGCGGCGGCGCCCGCGCCGCTGCACAGCCAGTTCCTGCCGCCGGATGACCTCACCCTGCGCGCCGACACCCCCGACCAGCAGCAACTGCTGCAAGTCACCGAGTACGCAGTGGTGGTGGGTAACCAGCGGCAATCCACCCAGCAACCCATCCCGGTGACCTCGCCGTTGATGATCCGCCTCAAGGGTAAGTCCTTGAACAAAGGCGCGACCATCAGCCAGGTGGTGCTCAATTTTGACGCCGAAAGCAAAAGCCTGAAAAAGCCAGTGTTCGATAACACCAGCAAAACCCTGACGTTGTCATACCCGATGGCGCAGTACCGGGTGATTGTCGACTTGCTGCGCAATGACACGGTGTACGTGCAGTTCCTCAGTTATGCCAACGGGCATATCTGGGCGGACCTGCACACCGGCGCTGTTCGCGCTAAATGATTCAGCCGACACGCGTTCAGTCATGTGAATGCAATCAATGTGGGAGCTGGCTTGCCTGCGATAGCGGTGAGCCAGTTGGCCCAACTGTCACTGATGCAACACTATCGCAGGCAAGCCAGCTCCCACAGGTGTGCTTGGTTGTTTTCGAAGGGGGTGTCTGGAAGGTAGACTTCCTCTCCCGTGTAATGTCTGCAGGCTGGAGTCGGTAATGCGTAAAGATAAAAAACAGGTGATTGGTGACGAGATCGGCGACGATCAGATCAAGTTGTTCCTGGACTTCGAGCCGGTCGATGCGACTTCACCGTCCCTGCATAAACTGATCAAGGCCTACCGTGGCCTGCGTATCGACGACTTCGAGCGGTTCCTGGGCTTTTTCAAGGAAGCAGGCCTGGACCTCGACGGCAAGGATGAACACGGCCAGACCTTCGTTGACCTGATCAAGGATCAGCGTCACGGCGCCGAGTACATCGAGCTGATTGACAACGCTCGCGGCTGATTATCCGAGACATAAAAAAACGCCCCGTTCTCATGCAGAGAGCGGGGCGTTTTTTATGGCGTTAAAGCCTCAAGCGTAGCTTTCAGCCTCATTGCTTTGCTCAACCAGTTCCAGGCTGATGTTGTTCTGCGTGTTGATCTTGCGATACAGCTCGGCGTCCGTCTCCAGCACTTTTTCCCGCGCCGGGAAAATCTCGTGCAGCTTGGCCGCCCACTCACCGGCAGCCTTGGTCGGGAAGCAGCGCTCGATCAGGTCGAGCATGATCGAGACCGTCACCGAAGCACCTGGGGACGCGCCCAGCAGGGCTGCCAGCGAACCGTCTTTCGCGGCGACCAGCTCGGTGCCGAATTGCAGCACGCCGCCTTTTTTCGGGTCTTTCTTGATGATCTGCACCCGTTGGCCGGCCACTTCCAGGCGCCAGTCTTCGGCTTTCGCCTCAGGGTAGAAACGGCGCAAGGACTCCAGGCGTTGCTCCATGGACTGCATGACTTCGCTGACCAGGTACTTGGTCAGGTCCATGTTATCCCGGGCCACGGCCAGCATTGGGCCGATGTTGCCGGCGCGAACCGACATTGGCAGGTCAAGGAACGAGCCGTGCTTGAGGAACTTGGTGGTGAAACCGGCGTAGGGTCCGAACAGCAGGGATTTCTTGCCATCGACCACGCGGGTGTCCAGGTGCGGCACGGACATCGGTGGCGAACCCACGGCGGCCTGGCTGTAGACCTTGGCCTGGTGGTGCTTGACCACGTCCGGGTTGTCGCAACGCAGCCACTGACCGCTGACCGGGAAACCCCCGAAGCCTTTGCTTTCTTCGATGCCCGAGGCTTGCAGCAGCGGCAGGGCTGCGCCGCCGGCGCCGAGGAAGACAAACTTGGCGTCCACTTCACGGCTGTTGCCGCTGTTGACGTCCTTGATGCTGACGGTCCAGCCCGCGCCATTGCGCTTGAGGCCGGTAACGCGCTTGCAGTACTTGACCTGGGCGTCGGCCGAGCTGGTCAGGTGGCTGAGCAACTGGTTGGTCAGGGCGCCGAAGTTGACGTCGGTGCCATTCATGACGCGGGTGGCAGCGATTTTTTCGTCGAGCGGGCGGCCCGGCATCATCAAAGGCATCCACTCGGCCATCTCATTGCGGTCTTCGGTGTAGTGCATGTCCGAGAACGCATGGTGCTGGCTGAGGGTTTCAAAGCGCTTCTTGAGGAAGGACACGCCTTTTTCACCCTGCACGAAGCTCAGGTGCGGCACTGGGCTGATAAAGGATTTGGACGAGCCAAAGGTGCCCTTTTTGGTCAGGTACGCCCAGAACTGCTTCGACACCTCGAACTGGGTGTTGATGTGCACGGCTTTCTTGATATCGATAGAGCCGTCGGTTGCCTGCGGCGTGTAGTTCAGCTCACACAGCCCGGCGTGGCCGGTACCGGCGTTGTTCCACGGGTTGGAACTCTCCGCGGCACCCGAATCCATCAGCTCAACGACTTCCAGCTTGAGGCCGGGGTCGAGCTCTTTGAGCAATACGGCCAGGGTGGCACTCATGATGCCGGCCCCTACCAGTACTACGTCGACTGCTTCGTTATGCGCCATTTAACGCGTCTCCAAAATCTGCAGCACCAAATTGACGGCATGGCTGCCAGGAGTGACGGGGCGGTTCACGTGTTGCCCCAGGTTACCCATGGCCAGGATCGCCATGTCCGATTCGCAATTCTTTGCATCTTCAGCGCACGCTTCCTGCCGGGCTAATCTGCCTATGAACGCATTCATGGGCGCCTGTGGCAATTCGACTTATGGTCAAAGCGTGCGATTTGTGCAACCAATCCGTAGCGGACAGGCTCAAGCTCCGGTGTTTGAGGAGTACTCGGTCCTGTGTGGTTGGGCTGTTCCAGACGCTGATGGTGCTTGTACAAACGCCAAACTATTCATTTGCTCGCCACACTCTTGTGAAGTTGTGAAAACCCGTTTTTTTCACGCTCTTTTGAAGACGTGAACCTCAAAAAAGGGCTGCCCCAGCCTGGCACCTGGCCCGCAAACCTCTGCCGATACGCGGCAAAACGGGCAAACAACTCAAGTGGCCGAGCGCAATGGCAGCTCTGGCAGATTCGGCAAAGAGGGGTGGTTTGCAAAGAAAACAGCAAGCGCGCCAGCTTCACTCGATCTGTGTGGGCGGCTCTCTGTGGGCAATTTGGGGGTTAATACCGAGGCATTAACGATGCTGCGAGGCCCGATCAGGAGACGTCCTTATAATCGGGGGGAGATTGTAGCGAAGAACGCCAAGGAAATGGGCGTGTTTTATGACTTTTATTATATTAGTGTCTCGGTCAGGAGGCCAACGCGTGATGGGATTGTGCGTGCACAACTGGCGGGCTGACCCGCGCGTTCGTCGGCAGTGGGCGGTGCATCCAGCCCAGATGCGTCTCCGAAACTTCCACCCAGCCTTCGCCGACAGGCGGCAGGCTGCACTGCTTGAACGCCAGGCAATGCCCGTGGGCATCGAGCAAGGCATAGTGGCGATGACGGCGGTGTGTCATGAACAATGATTTGAGAAGGCGCATGGCTTTGTACCTGTTACGTTACATGCTTGAAGGTTGCCAGTGTGCCATGACAGTGGAGTGACGAAATTATGTGAAATTGTAATTTCGGCAAGCCTTCAGCTGCCGTTCAGGATGGCTGGTGAGTGACCTACGTGCACCGTTATACTGGCCGCCTGTTTGCACCTAGTCCTGGAGAAATGAGTATGTTGCAACGCCTGTTGTTCGGTTTGATCACTGTGACCAGTTTGACCCTGGTTGGCTGCGCCAACAGCCCGCAACAACTCAGCCCGCAACCTAAAGTCACTGCGCAGCTGGCTCCTGTAGGCCATGGCCAGCCGGTATCGGTGCGTGTCGTGGATGGTCGTCCGTCGCCTACCCTGGGCTCCCGTGGCGGCCTGTACCCGGAGACTGCGCTTATTTCGGTCACCGGCCAGGACGTGCTGCCCAAGCTGCAAGCCCAGGCGGAAGCCGCTGTGCGCCTGCTGGGCTTTACCCCGGCCAACTCGCCGGGTGCGCCTCAGTTGACCATCACCTTGGCGGAGCTGAAATACCAGTCGCCTAAAGAAGGCCTGTATGTCACTGAAGCCTCCATCGGCGCGACGTTCAAATCTGACGTCAGTGCCGGTACACGTCGCTACAGTGGCCGCTACGGTGCTTCCCTGAATCAGCGCTTCGGGATGTCGCCGAACCAGGAAACCAACACCAAGCTGGTCAGCGACGTGTTGAGCGACGCGTTGACGCGTTTGTTTAAAGACCCAAGCATCGGCCAATTGCTCAGCTCGCAGTAACCGCCGACAAGCGCCTCACAAAAAACCGGGTTCAGCGATGAGCCCGGTTTTTTTACGCCTGTCGCTTTCATGCAGCCGTTTCGACATAAAAGTCCAACACACTGACGCCAGTCAGCAGATCCAGTTCCGGCAGGTCGGCGTGCTGGTGCCCGCCGAGGGCGCAATACACCAGCCAGTGGCGATCCTGGACATTGAATGCCAACCCGCCGACCAGGGCTTCTTGCTCTTCGTTTGGGGCGATCAGGTACAGCCGATCCTGGTTTTGCGCGTGCAGCATGACAAGCTCCTAAGCGTCGAAGGGCAACAGAGTGGCTTGTTAAGGTGACGTTCAGGTGACGCTGTAAATTACTGGATACATTAAGGCTACATGGGGGACGGAGCGTTTCTTGGGCAGGAGGCCACTATCGTTCAGGTTTGTATCTGAATAGATACCAAGACACTGGTCGACCGAGGTTTGTGATGGCGCTGCCCGCACTACTGATCAATGCTGTGGCTTTATTGGTGGCCTGCCCGGGTGCAGCGCTGCTGTTCATTACCCGCTTGCGTGAGCAGCGCGCACTGGCCGACCTGACCGCAAAAAGCGAAGGTCGCGCGATCGACCAGCCAATGTTGTTTCTGGATGTGCGCACCGAACGGGCGCATCGTCTGGCTTACCGTGTCGGGTTCGCCTGCCTGGGCCTGGCGCTGGCCGTATCCTGGCTCAGCACCCACCTCTAAGAACACCGTACAAGCAAAGGTGGGAGTGGGCTTGAACCGCGAAAGCGGCGTGTCAGTCGATACATCGTTGACTGAACCCGCGCATTCGCGAGCAAGCCCGCTCCCACCTTTTTTATTCGGTGTTTACAGTGGAATCCCGGCCTTTACCCGGTACTGATTGCGCACCGGCGTTGCATATTGCACCACCAGAAACGGCCGGTGTTCAGCCGGGCATTCATTCAAGCGTCGCTCCCATTCCGCTTTCGCCTTCGCCAATTCATCGGCCGGGAATACCTCGGCCGCGGTTGGCACCTGCAATTGCGGGTCGGCCTCGCTCCACTGTGCGTACGCCAGGTAATGCACCGGGAACAAGCGATAACCGCCGAGAATCTGCCGGTCCATTTCCACGGCCAACAGTTTGGTGTCTTCAAAGCGTTCGGTGATTGGCGGTGCAAAGTTTACGTGCACACGGCCCTTGTAGCCGGTGATGCCGAGGGCAATGCTCACGTCATCTTCGCCCGGCGCCTTGCAGTAGGTGCCGGTGGTGGCGCGGATATACAGCTCGCGCGCCTTGGCGCTGTCACACGGGTCGTATTCATAGCTGATGGATACCGGCGTCAGGTTCAACGACTGGATCACCTCGGCAAACGGCTCGTCTTTGCGGCTCACGTGGAACATCTTGAGGATCGCCGACTCGGTACGATCATCCCCATCCTTGGCACGGCCTTCGGCCTGGGCGATCCAGATCGACTGGCAGTCGTTGCGGATCGAATGGTTGATGTAAGCCGACAGCAGTTGGTAGGCCGCCATCTTTTCCTTTCGCCCGGTGATCGAGCGGTGCACGATAAAACTCTTGTTCAGGCGCATCAGGTCGCTGACAAACGGCTTTTGCAGCAGGTTGTCGCCGATGGCGATGCGTGGCGTCGGCAGGCCGGCGTGGTATACGGCATAGTTGACGAAGGCCGGGTCCATCACGATATCGCGGTGGTTGGCCAAAAACAGGTAAGCAGTGCCGGACTTGAGTTGCTCGACGCCGGTGTAGGTTACGCCGTCGGTCGCGCGATCAATGGTGTGATCGACGTAATATTCGACTTTGTCCTGCAGGGTGGCCACGGTGGTGACGCCGGCGAACTCACGGCGCAGTTTGCGGGCGATCATCGGCTTTAGCAGCCAGCCCAGGGCGCCGGCAAAGCGCGGGAAGCGGAAGTGGGTCAGGATGTCCAGAAAGGCCTTGTCACTGAACAGGCGTGCCAGCACTGCCGGGACTTCGCTGTCGTTGTAAGGTCGGATGGTATCGAATTCGCCCATCATGCTCTCTTGTTAGAAACGGCTAGTGTTAGTAAAGGAAATATCAGGGTGCGGCCGCAATATTGGCTCTGCCGTGAATAGCCCTGTAAATAGACCGGCGATTATACGCACAAGTCACCTGGGAGACCGCGATGGAAGAGGAGTCGTACGAATGTCCTTATTGTGGAGAGGTGGTCACAGCGTTGCTGGACCTGTCGGCGGGCGATCAGGAATATATAGAAGACTGCCCTGTGTGCTGCCGGCCGATTACGTTCGAGCTCCAGGTGCACGGTGACGAGTGGATGCTGAACGTGCGCAGCGAAAACGAATAACAGGTACGCCCATGCAGCGAATTTATGAGCCGGAAAACCTGATGGAAGGCGAGCTGCTGCAACAAATGCTCGCCAGCGAGGGCATCGAGGCGCACCTGGTGGGCCGCCATTTGCTCGGCGGTACCGGCGAACTGCCGATTTTTGGCCTGCTGGGTCTGGAAGTGGATAACGACCAGGCCGCCTGCGCCCGCGAGCTGATTACCGCTTACATCGGTGCGCAACCCTTGCCCGGCGATGAACCCGACAGCTTCCCCGACGTATTGGTCTGTTAGGCTGTCGGTCGGTTTACCCAAGAGTCGTGTTACCCCATGTGTGGACGTTATGCCCTGTTTCGCTGGAACCCTGCCTTCGCTGCCTTATCGGGATTCCCCGCCGATCAAAAGGCCCAGTGGAATATCTCCCCGAATGATTCGGTGCTGATCCAGCGCCTGAGCGAAGGCCAGCGCACCCTGGCGCGTGCCCGCTGGGGGCTGACGCCGCCGTGGCTGACCGACCTTTCGCGCACCCCGGCCCATGCCCGCGCCGAAACCCTGGCGGAGCAACCGATGTTTCGCGAAGCCTTTCGCCAGCGCCGTTGCCTGCTGCCGGCGAATGGTTTTTACGAATGGCGTGGTACCCAGCGCAAACGCCCTTACTGGCTGACGCCGGGTGAAGGCTCGACGCTGTTTTTTGCGGCGATCTGGGAGGCGTATCCGGTGCAGGAGCAGGTGTGGTTGAGCACGGCAGTGGTGACCCAGGCCGCACAGAGTCAGCGGCGGCCGTTGATTCTCGACGCGGCGGGGCAGGACGCCTGGTTGAATCCAGAGACCCCGTTGCATGTGTTGCAAGGCCTGCTGGCCAGTGAGCCGGTCGCATTGCGCGAGCGGGTCCTGGCCAACATGGTGAATGATCCGAAGTTGAATGGGCCCGAGTGCCTGACGCCGGCTTAAGCCTTGGTCGCAAAGGCGGGTGCAACACTACCGTGAACCTCATAACCTTGAACGACTTGGCTTGCTGCCGTGGTGGGCGTGTGGGATGTATCTGAAAGTTGGTGGTTACACGTCGTGTGTATCTGGCGCAGATACATACGACCGCCTACGATACGCGCCAGGTTTCCAGGGAGAGTGTTCATGAAGAAGTCATTGGCGGTAAGCGTACTCAGTGCAGCGATGCTGCTGGCTGGTTGCCAGTCGGTTAACACCACTAACGGCGGTGCCGTCGGGGTAGAGCGCAAGCAGTACATGTTCAGCATGCTGTCGAGCCAGGAAGTCGACCAGATGTATGCCCAGTCCTATCAGCAGACGCTGGGAGAGGCGAGTGGCAAAGGCATGCTGGACAAGACCAGTGCCAACGCCAAGCGCGTGCAGGCGATTGCCAATCGTCTGATCGCCCAGGCACCGACCTTCCGCCCGGATGCGGCGCAGTGGAAGTGGGAAGTGAACCTGATCAAAAGCGATGAGATGAACGCCAACTGCGGGCCTGGCGGCAAGATATTTGTGTACAGCGCGTTGATCGACAACCTCAAGCTTACTGATGACGAGTTGGCTGCGGTGATGGGCCATGAAATCGCCCACGCGTTGCGCGAACACGGGCGTGAAGCCATGTCCAAGGCCTATGGCATCCAGATGGCCAAGCAGGGCGCCGGTGCCTTGTTCGGGTTGGGTCAGGACAGCCTGGCTTTAGCCGACACGGTTGCCAACTACGGCATGACTTTGCCGAACAGCCGCGCCAACGAAAACGAAGCCGACCTGATCGGGCTGGAGCTATCGGCCCGGGCGGGCTACAACCCGAACGCAGCCATCACGTTGTGGAACAAGATGGCCAAGGCTTCGGAAGGCGCGCCGCCGGAGTTCATGAGCACGCACCCGGCTTCCGACAGTCGGATCGCCTCGTTGCAGGCGGCGATTCCGAAAGTGATGCCGCTCTATCAACAGGCTAAAAAGTCCTGATATTTCAAGGCTTGTGAAGATCTAAATGTGGGAGCGGGCTTGCTCGCGAATGCGCAGTATCAGTCGGTAAATCTTTGACTGGACCGCCGCCTTCGCGAGCAAGCCCGCTCCCACATTTGATTGGGTTTACAACCAGCCGCTGCTTTGCATGGCCTTGTAAACCGCCACCACCGCCAGGACGAAAAACGCCGTCGCCGCGAGTCTACGAATCAAGGTCAGCGGCAGCTTCTCCGCCGCGAAATTCCCCGCCAAGACCACCGGCACGTTCGCAATCAGCATGCCCAGGGTGGTGCCGATAATCACCAGCCACAACTCCGGATACTGCGCCGCCAGCATCACCGTGGCGATCTGCGTCTTGTCACCGATTTCCGCAAGGAAGAACGCAATCAGCGTGGTCAGGAACGGCCCGAACTTGCGTGTGGTACTGGCTTCGTCATCGTCGAGTTTGTCCGGCACCAGGGTCCACAGCGCCGTGGCGCAGAAACTCGCCGCGAGGATCCAGTGCAACACCGCATCCGAGAAGAAACTGCCGAACCAGGCCCCCACGGCACCGGCGGCGGCATGGTTGGCCAGGGTTGCGGCGACGATGCCGGCAATGATCGGCCAGGGTTTGCGAAAGCGTGCGGCCAGGATGAGGGCGAGCAGCTGCGTCTTGTCGCCGATTTCGGCCAAGGCAACGATTGCGGTAGGAACGAGTAATGAATCCAGCATCAGGTAGGTTTCCAGGGGCGGGTCGACACGGCTATGACACGTACAGCCTTCCCGCCCCGGGTAAGGTGTGCGTGTCATAGGTCTTGTCAAACCCCGGTCCGTCTGTGCGGACTCCTGGGTCGCATACGCCATGGTCTGTTGACCAAGTATGTTGACGTATGCCGGACGAGCGTGGCGCTCGTGGGAGACTACTCCCCTAGGACGGAGCGGATTCTGCCTAGGCAAAACCCATTCGGCAAGCCTTCTTTTTCAAAAAACCATCAGCCGCGTTTGGCACGGTAAATGCGGAAACCATTGCCTTCGGCCTTGATCGCGCAGATGCCCAAGTGCTCTTCGATCAGCGGTTGGTACTTGAGGAAGCTGTTGGCAACCAAGCGAAGTTCGCCGCCTTTTGCCAGGTGTTTCGCGGCTTTTCGCAGCAAGTTTTCCGTGGCGAAATAATCCGTGTGCACCCCGACATGGAACGGCGGGTTGCTCAAAATCGCGTTCAAACCCATCGGTGCGGCGTCGATGCCGTCACCGGTCAACACTTCGGCTTCCAGACCATTGGCTGCCAGGGTCAGGCGACTGCTGGCAGCGGCGAACGCATCCACGTCCAGCAGCGTCACGGTGTTATGCGGGTAGCGACGTTTGACCGCCGCCCCCAGCACGCCCGCGCCGCAACCGAAGTCCAGCAAATGCCCGCTGGGCAGTTTGTCCAGATGCTCAAGCAACAGCTCGGTGCCGCGATCCAGGCGCCCGTGGCTGAACACGCCCGGCAGGCTCACCACCTTGAGCGGCCCTTCGGCCAGCGGCACATCGAAGACCTGTGCCAGGCTTTCCAGCTCGACCGCTTGCGGGGCGTTGGCCACGGTGACTTGCCACAGCTGGCAATGCCGCGCGTTATCGAGCTTGCGGGGTTTGCCGAAAGGGCTCATCTGTTTGGCGGCGCTTTCGATGCCGCCTTTTTTCTCCCCGACCAGAAACAGCTCGGCACCGGGCAGGCGCGCGGCCACGGCGTTGAGCAGGTAGTCGGTGAGGTCCTTGGACTTGGGCAGGAAAATCACCGCCGCATCAAACGCGCGCTCCGGCACGTTCACGCCGAACTGGCTGCGCTCGGGGAAGCGTGCGTCGAGCGCGGCCTGGTCACCGGCATGCCAGCACCAGCCGTGGGCATTGGGTAGGCGGCCGAGCAAATCGTCGGCGGGCAACCCGACCAGCAACAGGTTGCCTTGAAAAAGTTCGGCCTGACGAAGCAGTACTTCACTGCGCGGATCCATGGTCTGCTCCTTGAAAAGGGGCGCAGTTTATCAACTGACGACACGCAGCGGGGCACCGCTGAAAAAGCCTCGGGCGTTTTCGGCCAATTGGCCGACGATTCGTTGCCGCGCTTCGCGACTGCCCCAGGCGTTGTGGGGGGTGACGATCAGCCGAGGAATGTCGCCAGCCAGCAGCGGGTTGCCCTGCACCGGTGGCTCCACGCTGAGGACGTCGGTCGCCGCGCCGCCCAGATGGCCACTGCGCAAAGCGTCCGCCAGCGCCTGTTCGTTGATCAAGCCGCCGCGCGCCGTATTGACGATAAACGCGCCGGGCTTGAGCAGCGCCAGTTCGCGGGCACCGATAAAGTCGCGGGTGTGTTCATTGAGCGGGCAGTGCAGCGTGAGCGCGTCGACCTGCGTGAGCAATTCATCCAATGGCATGCGGTCGGCGCGGGCAGGGCGCCCGGGAATTGCGCCCAGCACCACGCGCATGCCAAAGGCCTCGGCCAGGCGCGCCACGGCACTGCCCAATTCGCCATGGCCGAGCAGGCCAAGGGTTTTGCCCTCCAGCTCGACAATCGGGTAGTCCAACAGGCAGAACTGCTTGGCCTCTTGCCACTTGCCTGCGGCAACGTCCCGTTGGTAGTCGTTCAAGCGTGTCGCCAGGTTAAGCAACAGCATGATCGTGTGCTGTGCCACCGACGGTGTGCCGTAGCCCTGGCAGTTGCTCACGGTAATGCCGTGGGCGCGGGCGGCGGCGAGGTCGACATTGTTGGTGCCGGTAGCCGATACAAGGATCAACTTGAGCTCGGGGCAGGCCTCCAGGGTTTCGGTGTTGAGGGCGATCTTGTTACTGATCGCCACTTGTGCACCTTGCAGGCGCTCGACCACGTTTTGTGGCGTGGTATGTGCGTACAACTGCAGGTCGCTGAAGCTGTTGCGCAATTCGCTGAGGTCCAGGTCCCCAAGGTCCAGGGACGGGTGATCAAGGAAGACGGCGCGGCGATTGTTCGTCATCAACTGTACCTTTTGCGACAGGGTTCGAAGGCGTAATCTCCCGAGCCTATCAGATGAAATAATCAGTTTCTTACTGGAGTGAGTATGTACGCCGCCGAGTTTTTGACCGTAGCCTTGATTCACTTGTTAGCGGTGGCGAGTCCCGGTCCGGATTTCGCCGTGGTGGTGCGCGAGAGTGTGACCCATGGCCGTCGCGCCGGAACCTGGACCGCGCTGGGTGTTGGTTCTGCGATTTTCCTTCACGTGGGTTACTCACTGCTCGGGATTGGCTTGATCGTGTCGCAGTCGATCGTGCTGTTCAACGCGTTGAAATGGGCGGCGGCGGCTTACCTGCTGTACATCGGCTTCAAGGCGTTGCGCGCGCAACCGGCCAAGCCCGTGGCCGAGGGCGAGTTGCACCGTGAAGTGGGTGAACGCACCGCGCGTGGGGCGTTTACTGCAGGGTTTGTGACCAATGGCTTGAACCCTAAGGCCACGTTGTTCTTTCTGTCGCTGTTTACGGTGGTGATTAATCCGCATACGCCGCTGGCGATTCAGGCCGGTTATGGGGTGTACCTGGCCGTGGCGACGGCGGTGTGGTTTTGTCTGGTGGCCATGTTGTTCAGCCAGCAGCGCGTGCGGGCTGGGTTTGCGCGCATGGGGCACTGGTTTGATCGGACCATGGGGGCGGTGTTGATTGCTATTGGTGTGAAGCTTGCGTTTACCAGCATGAAATGAGGCATGGTTTTTTTTCGGGTGGGGTAGATGGGGGGCATATCCGTTGCTGCGGTAACGGCTGCTTAGGGTTCCGCCCTTACGGCGGGTCACTTTTTTACAAGCGCCTAAAAAAGTAACCAAAAAACGCTTTGCCCCACCACTCGGTGCCTCGCCCAGGCTCGGCATGCCCTCACGCAGGCTTTGGACCGTGGGCCGCCGCAATGGGCCATCCCTGGCCCAGTGCGGCTAACCCGGCGTCCTGCCGGGTTACCCACGGATTCAAGCCTGCGTTCGGCCAGCGTGGTTAACGGGGCCTGTCAGATCAAGATCAACAGCAGATCAACAGCAGAGCACGGCGGCCTGGTAGCCGACCTGAGTGGTAGAAGCGAAAGTAGGGCAAAACACAGCAGAGGCAGATCAGAAGCAGAACTGCTTTTCTGTGGGAGCTGGCTTGTCGGACCGCCGAACTGCTGCGATGCAGACACATCGGTACATCAGGCATATCCAGTTGATGCTATCGCAGCGGTTCGGCGGTCCGACAAGCCAGCTCCCACATTGACGGTGTACAGCCTGAAGAGCAGCACACCCTCTACCTGATGCACCGAGGTCAAAATGTGGGAGCGGGCTTGCTCGCGAATGCGGCGGGTCAGTCACCAGATGCATCAACTGACACACTGCTATCGGGAGCGAGCCCCTTCCCACATTTATCCGAGTTCAGTTTCCAAGATCAGCTCGGCTGTAAGGCTGCCTAAGCTTTGCTTTTGATCTAACCACTCAGGTCGGCTACTAGGCCGTCGTGCTCTGCTTTTGATCTTGATCTGCTGTTGATCTTAGGCGCCCCGTTAACCACGCTGGCCGAACGCAGGCTTTGGAGCGTGGGTAACCCGGCAGGACGCCGGGTTAGCCGCGTTGGGCCAAGGATGGCCCATGGCGGCGGCCCACGGTCCAAAGCCTGCGTGAGGGCACACCGAGCCTAGGCGAGGTGCCGAGTGGTGGGGCAAGAGTCCTTTGCTTACTTTGGGGCTTTTCCAAAGTGAGTCGCCGTAAGGGCGAAACCCATAGCTGCCATGACGCTTATAACGGATATGTACTCCGTAGCCCGGTGACAACCATAAGGCTTGCAGATAGTTATCCCCCGATAGTGCCCACATTTCATCTCAGCAATGCTCCACTAATGGCGCAAAGCTAGCATTCATTGAGCGCTGCAAATCATTCCTTTGGCTGATTTAGCTGAAACACAAGCGCTCTAAAGTGCAGGTCTTCAAGCCAAGACCGTGCAGTCAGATAAGGGATTCGTATGTTGCAGACCCGTGTTATCCCGCCCGCCGAAGGCGCTTACCAATACCCGCTGTTGATCAAGCGCCTGTTGATGTCCGGGGCGCGCTATGAGAAGACCCGGGAAATCATCTACCGCGACAAACTGCGCTACACCTACCCAACCTTGATTGAACGCGTGGCCCGCTTGGCCAATGTGTTGACCGAAGCTGGGGTCAAAGCCGGTGACACCGTTGCGGTGATGGACTGGGACAGCCACCGTTACCTGGAGTGCATGTTCGCCATCCCGATGATCGGTGCGGTGATCCACACGATCAATGTGCGGCTGTCGCCGGAACAGATCCTCTACACCATGAACCACGCCGAAGACCGCTTTGTGCTGGTCAACAGTGAGTTTGTGGGCCTCTACCAGGCCATTGCCGGGCAGTTGACCACGGTCGACAAGACGCTGCTGCTCACCGACGGCGAATCCAAAACCGCCGAGCTGCCCAATCTGGTCGGCGAGTACGAAACCCTGCTGGCGGCCGCGAGCCCCCAGTACGACTTCCAGGACTTCGACGAAAATTCGGTCGCCACCACCTTCTACACCACCGGCACCACCGGCAACCCCAAGGGTGTGTACTTCACCCACCGCCAGTTGGTGCTGCACACCATGGGCGTGGCGACCATCATGGGCAGTGTCGACAGCGTGCGCCTGCTGGGCACCAACGACGTGTACATGCCGATCACACCGATGTTCCACGTCCACGCCTGGGGCTTGCCGTATGTGGCAACCATGCTCGGCTTGAAGCAGGTGTACCCCGGCCGCTACGACCCGGAATACCTGGTGGAGTTGTGGCGCAAGGAAAAGGTCACCTTTTCCCACTGCGTGCCGACCATCCTGCAAATGGTGCTCAACGCCAAGGCTGCCCAGGACGTGGACTTTGGCGGCTGGAAAATCGTCATCGGCGGCAGCGCGCTCAATCGCACGTTGTATGAAGCGTCCAAAGCGCGTGGCATTCAATTGACCGCCGCGTACGGCATGTCCGAAACCGGGCCATTGGTGTCCTGCGCCCATCTCAACGAAGAATTGATGGCCGGCAGCGAAGACGAACGCACCACCTACCGCATCAAGGCCGGCGTGCCCGGGCCGTTGGTGGAGGCGGCAATCATCGACGGCGACGGCAACTTCCTGCCCGCCGACGGCGAGTCCCAGGGCGAATTGGTGTTGCGTGCGCCCTGGCTGACCGAAGGCTATTACAACGAGCCGCAAAAGGGTGCCGAGCTGTGGGAAGGCGGCTGGATGCACACCGGCGATGTGGCCACCCTGGACGCGTTTGGCGTGATCGATATTCGCGACCGCATCAAGGACGTGATCAAGACCGGCGGCGAGTGGATCTCGTCCCTGGCCCTCGAGGACCTGGTCAGCCGTCACCCGGCGGTACGCGAAGTAGCGGTGGTGGGCATCGCCGACCCGCAGTGGGGCGAGCGCCCGTTTGCCTTGCTGGTGGTGCGTGATGGCCATGTGATAGGTGCCCGCGAGCTCAAGGAACACCTCAAGCCTTTCGTTGAACTGGGCCACTTGAGCAAGTGGGCCATTCCTAGCCAGATCGCCGTTGTTACTGAAATTCCCAAGACCAGTGTCGGAAAACTCGACAAAAAACGTATCCGCATCGACATCATTGAATGGCAGGCCAACAACAGCACGTTCCTGTCCACCCTCTGACGCCTCTCGCCGCGCCCGGTCGGGCGCGGCAATGCTCTATCTCGCGCCTCCACTTGTGATTTGCCAATTTTCAGCCATCCTTGCCTCGCCGGCCTTCGTCGGCGTGGCGAAAGGGTTGTGGCAGACGGGTTGGTGATGCAAATCACACTTTAGAGGGATCAAGCGATACCCCCCGCTGGCTATAGTCCCTTCCTGAGTTTTTCAAGGATGTTGTGCATCGGGCCATTGGGGCGCGGTTGCAATTTGGCATTGGAATCGTTGTATTCCGGCCGTTACAAGCATCCAGAAGACAGACTCACTGCCATAACAATAATGCACATGGAGTAGCGTCGATGACCTCAGTAAACCAGTTCTGGCGCCGGGCAAGACTGCCCCTGGCCGTCAGTCTCGCTTCTACGCTCGCCGGGCCCGCATTCGGCGTCAGTTTCAACATCGGTGAAATCGAAGGTAGCTTTGACTCATCCCTGTCGGTAGGGGCGAGCTGGTCGACTGCCGGTCGCAATAAAGACCTGATCGGTGCCAACAACGGTGGCAGGGGGTTATCGCAAACCTCCGATGACGGTCACCTGAACTTCAACAAGGGCGACTCCTTCTCGAAGATCTTCAAGGGTATCCATGACCTTGAGTTGAAATATGGCGACACCGGCATCTTTGTGCGTGGCAAGTACTGGTATGACTTCGCGCTGCAAAACGAAGACCTGGACTTCAAGAACGTCAGCAACGACAACCGTAAAGAGGGCGCCAAGTCCTCTGGCGGGCAGATTCTCGATGCCTTCGTCTACCACAACTACACCATCGCCGATCAGCCGGGTAACGTGCGTCTTGGCAAGCAGGTCGTGAGCTGGGGCGAAAGTACGTTCATTGGCGGCGGTATCAACTCGATCAACCCGATCGATGTGTCTGCATTCCGCCGTCCGGGCGCCGAGATCAAGGAAGGCCTGATTCCGGTCAACATGTTCTACGTGTCCCAGACCCTCACCGACAACCTCTCCGCAGAGGCGTTCTACCAGTTGGAGTGGGACCAGACCGTGGTGGATAACTGCGGTACGTTCTTCTCGCAGCCGGACGTGATTGCCGATGGTTGCAGTAACAACCTGCGCGTCTTGAACAAGCGTTCCACCATTCCTGGCGCGGCGTTGCCAACCCTTAACGCGCTTGGCGTCGATGTGAACAACGAAGGCGTGCTGGTGCGTCGTGGCGGTGATCGTGATGCACGCGACAGCGGCCAGTTCGGCGTGGCCATGCACTACAACTTCGAGCCGCTGGACACTGAGTTCGGCGCGTACTTCATGAACTACCACAGCCGTGCGCCGATCTTCAGCGCAACCGGTGCGCCAAACTCGGCCTACACCCGTCCGCTGGGGCCATTGGCGGCATTGCGTCCGTTGATCGTGGCGGGCAGTTCGAATTACTTCGTTGAGTACCCGGAAGATATCCGCCTCTATGGTTTGAGCTTCTCCACCACGTTGCCTACCGGCACCGCCTGGAGTGGCGAGTTGAGCTATCGGCCAAACGCGCCGGTACAGCTGAGCACCACCGATATTCTGTATGCGGGCGTCACACCGATTCCGGGCTTCGGCAATGCGTCGGTGCTCAAGGGCACGCCGGGTCAGGACCTGCATGGCTACAACCGCAAGGAAGTGACCCAGTTCCAGACCACCTTCACGCACTTCTTCGACCAGGTGATGGGCGCCACCCGCCTGACAACCGTGGGCGAAATCGGCGTGACCCACGTGGGCGGCCTGGAGAGCAAAAACCAGGCACGTTATGGCCGTGATCCGGTCTTTGGTCCCGGCACCCTGCCTGGCGGTTTCTGCAACGCACTCAACAATTCGACAGCCAACGGCGCAGGCCTGCCCAATGCGTCCGGCCTGAACACCAACTGCAACAATGACGGCTACACCACGGCGACGTCCTGGGGTTACCGCGCCCGGGCGATCTGGGAATACCCGGATGTGTTTGCCGGTGTGAACCTCAAGCCCAACGTGGCCTGGTCCCATGACGTCAAAGGTTACTCGCCAGGCCCTGGCGGCAACTTTGAAGAGGGTCGCAAGGCCGTCAGCCTGGGTGTCGATGCCGAGTACCAGAACACCTACACCGTCGGCCTGAACTACACCAACTTCTTTGGTGGCAAATTCACCACGGTGGATGATCGCGATTTCATCGCTCTGAGCGCCGGCGTGAACTTCTAAGCAGACTCTTTTCAGATGCATGTAATTCAGGAAGAACCAGAACATGAAAATAACTAAAAGTCTGTTGCATGTGGGTGTGCTTGGGCTGTCGATCATGGCGGGGAGCGTCATGGCGGCAGTCTCGGCGGATGAGGCGGCCAAACTGGGCACGACCCTGACACCGATGGGCGCTGAAATGGCCGGTAACGCGGCCGGCACCATTCCGAAATGGTCGCCACTGCCGACCAATGCCGGCGCTGTGGATGCCCGTGGTTTCCTGGCCAATCCGTATGCCAGCGAACAACCGCAGTTCACCATCACCGCGCAGAACGTCGAGCAGTACAAAGACAAGCTGGCGCCGGGGCAGTACGCGATGTTCAAGCGTTACCCGGACACCTTCAAGATGCCGGTCTACCCGACGCATCGCGGCGCCACGGTGCCGGCCGATGTGTTTGCCGCTATCAAGAAGAACGCCACTACCACCAACCTGGTGTCGGGCGGCAACGGCCTGGAAAACTTCGAAACCGCTGTGCCGTTCCCGATTCCCAAGAGCGGTGTTGAGGTTATCTGGAACCACATCACCCGTTATCGCGGCGGCAGTGTGACCCGTCTGGTTACCCAGGCCACCCCGCAAACCAATGGTTCGTTCAGCCTGGTGTACTTCCGCGACCAGTTCGTGTTCCGCGACAAGATGAAGGACTTTGACCCGAAAAACCCGGGCAACGTGCTGTTTTACTTCAAGCAGCAAGTGACCGCGCCGGCGCGTCTGGCCGGTGGTGTACTGCTGGTGCACGAAACCCTCGACCAGGTCAAAGAGCCGCGTTCGGCGTGGGTCTACAACGCCGGCCAGCGCCGTGTACGCCGGGCACCGCAAGTGTCCTATGACGGGCCGGGCACCGCTGCCGATGGCCTGCGTACCTCTGACAACCTCGACATGTACAACGGCGCGCCCGACCGCTACGACTGGAAGCTGGAAGGCAAAAAAGAAATCTACATCGCCTCCAACAGCTACAAGATCGACGATCCGAAACTCAAGTATGTCGACATCATCAAGGCCGGCCACATCAACCAGGACCTGGCACGCTATGAGCTGCGCCGCGTCTGGCACGTGGTCGCGACCTTGAAGGAAGGCCAGCGCCACATCTACGCCAAACGTGACTTCTTCATCGACGAAGACACCTGGCAAGCAGCCGTCATCGATCACTACGACGGTCGTGGCCAGCTGTGGCGCGTCGCCGAAGCCCATGCCGAGAACTACTACGACAAACAAGTGCCGTGGTACGCCCTGGAAACCCTCTACGACCTGCAGTCCGGCCGCTACCTCGCACTGGGCATGAAGAACGAAGAGAAGCAGGCGTATGACTTCGGCTTCACCGCCACCACCAGTGACTTCACCCCGGCCGCCTTGCGCCAGGACGGTGTTCGCTAAGCAGCACTCGCTCGACAATGTGGGAGGGGGCTTGCTCCCGATAATGCTGTATCAGTCACTCAATACATCGACTGATCCACCGCTATCGGGAGCAAGCCCCCTCCCACTTTTGTTCGTGGTGCTCCGGCTGGGATATTTTTTGTCGCAGTTCTTTTTCAGGCAAATGTTGCAAAGATCTACAAACCTGCCGCTTTTACCGCTAGTCTGCGGACATCTGCAATGCCGACAACAGCCTTCTACAAGAGCCCGGCGATGACTGATCTGTCCCGAATCCAAGGGCCTGCAAGCGCTATGATTCCGACGCTGGAAGCGCGCTTCTACAGGCCTCCGTTGCCTGACGGCTATGTGCTGCGCCCACGCCTGTGCGAGCGGCTGAGTGCCGGGCTGGAAGGCCGGCTGTTACTGGTCAGCGCCCCGGCCGGGTTCGGCAAGAGTTCGTTGGCGGTGGAGTTCTGCCAGAGCCTGCCCGCCCATTGGCAAAGCCTGTGGTTGGGTTTGAGCCCTCGGGATAACGACCCCGGCCGCTTCCTCGAGCGCCTGCTCGACGGTTTACAGCAATACTTCCCACAGCTCGGCGCCCAGTCCCTGGGCCTGCTGAAAATGCGCCAGCGTCACCAACCCTTTGCCTTTGAAGAGTGGCTTGATGGCTTGCTCGATGAGCTGACGCTGCACTTGTCCACGCGCGCGCCAATATTGCTGGTGCTGGATGACTACCACCTGGCCCAGGGCCCGGTGCTGGATCGCTGCCTGCAATTTTTCCTCAACCATTTGCCCGATGGGCTGCTGGTCATGGTCACCAGCCGCCAACGCCCGGACTGGCATCTGGCGCGGCTGCGGTTGTCGCGGCACCTGCTGGAGCTGCACGAACACGACCTGCGCCTGACCCATGACGAGTCGCTGGCGGTGTTGGACCGGCACAGCAACTCGCTGCGCGGCGAGGCCCTGGATAACTTGATTCGTCGTAGTGAGGGCTGGGTGGCCGGCCTGCGTTTCTGGTTGCTGGCCATCTCCGAAGCCGGCGATGAGGCCGTGTTGCCGCAACACTTGCACGGCGGCGAAGGGCTGATTCGTGATTATTTGCTGGAAGAGGTCATCGACTGTCTGCCGGTTGAAGTGCAAGCGTTTTTGTACGACACCGCGCCTCAGGATCGTTTCTGCAGTGAGCTGTGCGACGCCGTGCGCGAGGCCCACGACAGCGCGGAAATCCTTGGGTATTTGCAGGCCCACCAAGTGTTTCTGGTGCCGCTGGACGAGCAGGGCCACTGGTATCGCTACCACCATCTGTTTTCCGACTTGCTGCGCACCCGCCGTGCCAGCAATGCCACGTTGACGATTGCCAGCCTGCACCTGCGGGCCTGCCGCTGGTTCAACGCCCAGGGTTTGATTGACGAGGCGGTGGAGCAGGCGTTGCGCGCCGGCCACCTGGATGTGGCGGCGAACCTGGTGCAAAACCTGTCGGAGGAGCAACTGCTCGCCGAACAGAATGTCGGCATGCTGTTGCGTTGGAAGATGGACTTGCCCGATAGCCTGCTGATCAGCACGCCGCGGTTGATCGTGCTCTACAGCTGGGCGTTGGGGCTGGCCTGCCAGTTGGATGCGGCAGAAGAGTTGTCCGGCTATCTCAGTCGCTTCCTGCCGGCGCCGTCGGCCACTGCGCAAAAATCGATGCTGGCGCAATGGCTGGCGCTGAGCGGGATCATCGCTCGCGGCCGAGGCGATCGCGAGTTGACCCAGCGCTATTGCAGCGAGGCGTTGGAAAGCTTGCCGCACAAGCGTTACGGCCAGCGCCTGATGTGTTTGTCGACCCTGTCCAACCTGGCCATCGTCGACGCTGATCTGTGGCGCGCCCGTGGCCTGAACCGCGAATCCCTGGAGTTGGCCCAGCGCGTCGGCAACCCGCTTTTCGAAGCGTTGGCCCACTATGATCGGGCGCGTGTCCTACAAGCGCGCGGCGAAATCCTGCGTTCTCTGGATGAAGTGCGCCAAGGCTTGCAGCGCTTGCAGGGCCTGGCGCCCCAACGCCTGTACGCCGTGCGTGCGCGGTTATCGCTCTACGAAGGTTATTTGCTGCTGGTGCGTTACCAGCCCGAGGCCGGCCTTGCGCGCTTACGCGCCGGCTTGAGCGAGGCCCGCGCCTGCCGGGATATCAGTGTGTTGATCGGGCATTGCGTCATCGCCAGCTTTGAAGGACGGCGTGGCGATTTTCCAAAAGCCTTCGCCGAACTCGCCGAAGCCGAGCGCTTGATGCATATCTGGGATGTGCCGCCGATTTACTACTTGGCGATGATCACCCTGATCAAATGCGAGCTGTGGCTGGCCCAGGGGCGCACTGACCTGGCCGACGCCTGGTTGGCGCGGTTGGGCCAAACCTACAACGGCGAGCACGCCGCGGCCGCCCCGGAGTTTCACCCACACCTGCCGCAACACATCGGGCTGCAACAGGCCGCGCTGGATGCGACTCGGCATCAGCCCGCCGCCGCATTGGAGCGCCTCGAAGACCTGGCGCAACAGGCGCATAACAGTGGGCGCCAGATGATTGCCCTGATGGCGCTGACCCAGCAGGCGTGTTTACTGCTGGAGAGTGGCCAGGAAGCCAAGGCGCGGCCGATAGTCGTTAAGGCCCTTGAAGCCGCCGCCGGTGGTGCGTTACAGCCGTTCCAGCGCCTGCTGGAACGTTACCCGGACTGGATGCGTGAGCAACTGGGCAAAGACCCCCATGGTTTGCTGAACCAGAGTCTGTTGGCGCTGTTGCCGGCAGTCGCTGACGCGCCGGCGGCGCCCAGCCACGAAACGCTGAGCACCCGCGAATTGGCGGTGCTGCAACTGATCGCCCAAGGCTGTTCGAACCAGGAAATCAGCAATCAGTTGTTCATTTCCCTGCACACGGTGAAGACCCACGCCAGCCATATCAACAGCAAGTTGGGCGTGGAGCGTCGCACCCAGGCGGTAGCGCGGGCCAAGTCGATGGGCTTGCTGGCCTGAAACTACCGCGCGGTCGGACACGCTTTGAGGGACGTGTCCGCCGCCTGGCCGATCAGGGCGGCGAAGCGTTTGAGGTTGTGCTGGTGCGCCACCACCAGGTCGTCGATGCTCGGGCCTGCGGGCGTCTGCAAGGTGGAGCGGCAGGTCAACGGCGGGCGGTCACCGCCGCTGGTTGGCCTCAGGCGCCAGCGCACGTCGAGCAGCGCATATTGCCCGGGCACCGAGTCAAAACGTTGAACCTCAACGCGCAACGACACGGCTTGCCGCGCATGACGGTTCGCCAGTTGATCCACCAGCGCAGTTTTCAGCTCATCGGCCAGGCTGGCGGCCCACCACTGGGTGTCCAGAATCGCCACGCCACTGTCGCCCTGACGAATCACGATCTGCGCCCGGTCAACCTGTGGCGGCACGCTGATGCTTTCAATGCGAATATCGCTCGCCTGCGCTTGGGTCGCGTTATTCCAGTGCGCCGGCGTCAGGGTGTGGAATGCAATCGGCTCACTGCGACACGCCGCGAGTAGCACCAGTGCGGCAATCAGCGTGATGTTCAAGGGACGGGTCATGGCGGCTCCAGTGCTCATTTGCGAGGTGGCCCTTGCAGGTCCAGTGGCGCGGCGTTGTCGGGGCGACCGCGAATCAGTGATTCCGGATGGCGACCGAGGTAGTCCGACAGTTCGCGCAAGGAGCGCGACATGCGTGCCAGTTCATCCAGGGTTTGAGTCAGTTGTTCACGTTGCGGCGAGTCTTCGGCCAGGGTCGAGTTGGCCGATTGCAGCGTCTTGCTCACGTCACCCAGCGTGGTCTGCACGCCGGGCAGGGTTTTCGCGTTGAACTGGGCGAGCCCTTTGCGCAGCTCGACCAGGCTGCTGTCGAGGTTGCCCGCAATGCGCTCGATCGGCAGTTGGTTGAGCTTGTTGACGATGCCTTCGAGTTTTTCCTGCAGTTGTTCCAGGTTGCCGGGAATGGTCGGAATGTTGACTGGGCGCAGGCTCGGGTCAAACGCAACTTTGTCGGCTTTCGGGAAGAAATCCAGGGCGATATACAGTTGGCCGGTCAGCAGGCTGCCGCTGCGCGCCTGGGCACGCAGGCCGTTTTCGATAAACGTGCCCATCAAGCGAACGCCGCCCGCTTCGTCGTTGGGGTCATGATTGGTGGCCTTGAGCAGCTTGGTGTTGGCTTCCCCAAGCAATTGCGGATAAATCACGATGCCGACGTTGATCGGAAAGCTGCGTTTCTTCGCATCGTAATCGAGGTTGATTGACACCACTTTGCCGAACTCGACGCCGAGGAATTCCACCGGTGCTCCGACTTTCAGGCCGCGCAGGGCCTGATCAAACCGCAAGGCCATATATTGCCCTTTGCCATTGGGCGGGGCGAGGGCGCTTTGCTGGTCGTCGAACAGCTCATAGACGTGATCTTCAGCGGCCGGTTTGTCGTTGGGGCTGTAGGGCGGCGCCTGGAAAGCGATGCCTCCCGCCAGCATCGACGACAGCGACTCGGTTTTCAGCGCGAAGCCATTGGCGCCGACGCTCAGGTCGATACCACTGGCGTTCCAGAAGCGCGTGTTTTCGGTGACATACACATCATTGGGCGCATGCACGAAGACTTCGATATTCACGCCTTTGCCGTCGTCATCCAGCTCATAGGCCACCACCTGGCCGACTGAAATTTTGCGGTAATAAACCGGCGAGCCGATGCCCAGTGAACCCAGGCTCTGGGTATGCAGGGTAAAGCGTTTGCCCGGTTCGCCATAGGTGATGGGCGGCGGGTTTTCCAAGCCTTTGAAGTGTTTGGCGCGGGTGTCGGACTGGCCGATGTCGGCACCGATGTAGTCGCCGGACAGCAAGGTGTCGATGCCGGACACGCCACCGGCGCCGATGCGCGGGCGGACGACCCAGAATTTTGAGTCTTCGCGGGTGAAGCTTTCCGCTTGCTTGGCCAGCTTGATCGTGGCGTTGACGCTCTTCTGGTCGTCACTCAAAGCCACGTCAGAGACCTGGCCGATTACCACGTTGCGATATTTGACCTCGGTTTTGTTGGCGACCAAGCCACTGCCGGTCTTGAAATTGAGGACGATGGTCGGCCCCTGTTGCAGCACGCTGTGAACCACCAGCGAAATGCCCACCAGCACCGCCACAATCGGCACGATCCACACCAGCGAAACGCTGAAACGTCGGGTCTTGATCGCGGGTGAGCCGACCGGGGTATCAGTGTTGGGTGAGCTCATCCGAGGTCTCCTCATTGGCTGGGTTTTCCCAGATCAGCCGTGGATCAAAACTCATGGCTGCCAGCATCGTGAAGACCACCACCAGGCCAAAAAACAGAATGCCCAAACGCGGCTCAATGGTGCCCAGTGCCTGGAATTTCACCAGTGCGGCCACCAGCGCGACCACAATCACATCGAGCATCGACCAGTAGCCGATCAGCTCGACAAACCGAAACAGCTTCGAGCGCTCCTTGCGCGCCCACAGGCTGTTGCGCTGCACGCTGACCAGCAGCAGCGTCAACGACACGAACTTGATCCCGGGCACCGCAATACTGGCAATGAAAATGATCAGGGCGATATCCCAGGCGCCGTGCTGCCAGAACTCCAGTACGCCGCTCATGATGGTGCTGTCCGCCCCCGAACCGAACATCGTTGTGTTCATCACCGGCAACAGATTCGCCGGGATATAAAACGCGAGCGCCGTGAGCATATAGGCCCAGGTGCGCGTCAGTGAATGAATCTTGCGCCGGTGCAGCGGCGCGCCGCAGCGCTCGCACTCGCTGGGCTCGTCGCGCATGTCGCACGACAGGCCGCAGGTGTGGCATAGGCACAGGTTCAGCTCGCGGGCGGTCGGAGGCGAATTCATACGGTGTCCCACAAGTCGCGCACATCGCGCCCGGCGATGCGGATCAGCAACAGGGCCAGGGCGGCGAGGGCAAACAGGCCGGTGCCGGGTATCACGTCGAGCATGCCGGCCAGTTTGAACACGGCCACCATCGAGCCCAGCAGGCAGACTTCGAGCATGCTCCACGGCCTGAGCGCTTCCAGCCAGCGCATGCACAGTTTGAACGCCGGTGAGCGCCTGCCGGACAAGGCGAAACTCAACACCCAGATCAGCAACAGCAACTGAAACACGGGCGCGATGATGATGGAAATCGCCGCCACCAACGCAATGAAGGTGATCGGCCCGAGGCTCAACGCAACCACCGAATCCCACAGGGTCGCGCTGCTTTTCAAGCCTTGCAGGCTGATGCTCATCACCGGGTAAAAGTTGGCGAAGGTCCACAATACGGCCGCCGTGATCGTCAGCGCGAGTCGCTGTTGCACTGACAATCCGTTGTAGCGTTGCAGCACGCCTGCACAGCGGGTGCACAGGGCTTTTTGATGTCTGGCGAGCGTGACCTTTTCGTACACGCAATCGCAGTGTTCGCAGATGACCCGTTGATTCGCCATAAGTCTTGCTCCAAACGCGACGCTGCGGTGTTGGACAGTGCTACGGGTTGCTGGCGCTTGAGTAGATTAGCAGTTGAGGCATCACAGGCTTGATCCCTTCCGGATCAGGGGCAAGGTCAACCATACTGCGTCTGAAATGTGCCATAGAGTGTGCAGGAACGCCCATGAATATCGAAAAAGCCGCGCTGATCCGCGAAACCTTCCCAGTCGGCCCGTTGCAGTGCAACTGCACCATTATCGGTGACCCGATCACCAAAAAGGCCATCGTGGTCGACCCAGGCGGCAATCACGAGCTGATCCTGGCACGCCTCGACGCGCTGGGTTTGAAGGTGGTGAGCATCATCCATACCCATGCGCACCTCGATCACTTCCTGGCGTCCGGCCAGCTGAAAGAGAAAACCGGTGCCACCCTGCATTTGCACAAGGAGGATCAATTCCTCTGGGACAACCTGGAAATGCAGTGCCAGATGTTCCGTGTGCCCTACACGCCGGTGCCGCCGCCGGATCGCTGGCTGGAAGATGACGAGGAGTTGGCCTGCGGTTGCGGGGTGGCGCTGCATACGCCGGGGCACACACCGGGCTCGATGAGCTTCTGGTTTGCCGATGCCAGGTTATTGATTGCCGGAGACACCTTGTTCAAGCGCGGCGTGGGCCGTACGGACCTGTGGGGCGGCGACCAGGCGACCATCGTGCGTTCGATCAAGCAGCGTTTGTATACCCTGGATGAGGGCGCAACCGTGGTGACCGGGCATGGGCCGGACACGCGTCTTGGCGATGAAATGCGTGAAAATCCGTTCGTAAGGGCGTAGGTATCTGTGCGGATACCCACTGGCAACCGTTCGACGATCCCGATGAAGAAAATGACAATTCCCGTTCAGGAAGTCTCTGCTAGGGTTTTAGAGCGCGCATCGGTTGTAGCGCGCAGGCCTGCCGGGCATGGAATTTTTACCGTTTGTCGTGTTCCAAACTCGGCACAGGTCTATTGCCAATGTCCTCTGCATCACAGAATGCAAAAGTAGGAGCTTCCTTCATGTTCACTTCGCGTCGTCTGCTTGTCGTTGCCACGGCTGTTGCCTTGTTGTCCGGCTGTGCGTCTCCTAACCCTTATGATGGTAGCCAAGGACAGGCAAACGGCTCATCGGGCATTAGCAACACCGCCAAATACGGTGGCCTGGCTGCATTGGCCGGTGGTCTGGCCGGTGCCGCGATCGACCACAATAACCGTGGCAAGGGCGCCCTGATTGGTGCTGCCGTCGCGGGCCTGGGTGGTGCGGGCTATGGCTACTACGCCGACCAGCAGGAAAAGAAACTGCGGGCCAGCATGGCCAATACCGGGGTGGAAGTTCAGCGCCAGGGCGACCAGATCAAGCTGATCATGCCGGGTAACATCACCTTTGCTACCAACTCGGCGGACATTGCCGGCAGTTTCTACACGCCGCTGAACAACCTGGCCAACTCGCTCAAGCAGTTCAACCAGAACACTATCCAGATTGTCGGCTACACCGACAGCACCGGTAGCCGCCAGTTGAACATGGACCTGTCCCAGCGTCGTGCGCAAAGCGTGGCCAACTACCTGACCTCCCAAGGTGTCAGCCCGACCAACCTGAGTGCACGCGGCGCTGGCCCGGATAACCCGATTGCCAGCAACGCCGATGTGAATGGTCGTGCCCAGAACCGTCGCGTGGAGGTTAACCTCGGCCCGATTCCTGGTCAGCAATACGGTCAGCCTGGGCAACAGCAGCAACAGCAACAGGCGCCTCAACAGAACAATCAGTTCCAGGGCAACCCGTACCAGCAGTACCAGTAAACATCCGCCACAAAAAAAGGGCGCTATGCAGTCAATGCATGGCGCCCTTTTTGGTGGCTGTCGTTTACATCAGTCGATGTATTCGAACACTTTGACGATTTTCTGCACGCCGGACACACCCTGTACCAGGTTGGCCGCGCGGGTGGCTTCTGCCTGGGTCAGCAGGCCCATCATGTAGACGATGCCATTATCGGTGACGATCTTGATGCGCGAGCCGGGTACACCGCTGTCGGTGAGCATCTGCGCCTTGATCTTGGTGGTCAGCAGCGCATCGTTGCTGATGGCCAGCAGGGTGATCGGGTCCATGACCTGCAGCTCGTTGTGGACCTTCTTGACCCGCTGGACCGTCGAGGCGGCTTGTTCGGCCTGGGCCTTGAGGTCGGCACGCGGCGTCTGCCCGGCCAGCAGTACCACGCCGTTGAAGCTGGTGACCACAATGCGCGAGGCGCCGTTGCCCAGGTCGGTAGCGGCCTTGGCGACGTTGACCTTGACCTTGGTTTCGATCAGCGAATCGTCGATGGTGCTGCCAAAAGTGCGTGTGCCCCGGTCATCCTGAATGGGTGTGTCACGTGTCGCAGTGATTGCCGTGCTGCAGCCGCTGATGGCGAGGCACAGCGTAATGGCCAAAAGGCTGATGCGGTTAACGGTCATTCTTCACTCCCGAACAGTTGGCTGTCGATCAAATCGCACAGGCAATGGATCGCCAGCAGGTGGACTTCTTGAATACGTGCGGTGACATTGGCCGGGACGCGGATCTCCACGTCTTCAGGCAACAGCAGCGAGGCCATGCCGCCGCCATCGCGACCGGTCAATGCTACGACAATCATTTCGCGATCATGTGCGGCCTGGATCGCTTGAATAATGTTTGCCGAGTTGCCGCTGGTGGAAATCGCCAGCAACACATCACCCGGTTGGCCAAGGGCACGGATCTGCTTGGAGAAGATTTCGTTGTAGCTGTAGTCGTTGGCGATCGAGGTGATCGTCGACGAGTCGGTGGTCAAGGCGATGGCCGGCAGGCTCGGGCGCTCGCGCTCGAAGCGGTTGAGCAGCTCGGAGGAAAAGTGCTGGGCATCACCGGCCGAACCGCCGTTGCCGCACGAAAGCATTTTGCCCTCGTTGAGCAAGGCATTGACCATGACCTGACTGGCTTGCTCGATGTGCGGTGCAAGTACGTCCATCGCCTGTTGCTTGGTGTCGATGCTGGCCTGGAAAAGCTGGCGAATTCGGGATTGCATGTCCATCTGTGTGACCTTAAGTAGCGCGGCTGTTTGGCACAGGAATGTGCAGCCCGCAAAGCAAAGAGCAAAAGTGTGTGGTGAAGATGTCCGGCGAATCAGCTGTCGAAGGCATCTTTGAGCCAGTTCGGATCAGCAGGACCAGACGGTGTGCTTTCTATGGCAACCACATCGAAACGGCAGGGGTAGTCAGCCCAGCGATGCTCTTTTTGCAGGAAAAACTGCGCAGCGAGTATCAGCTTCTGACGCTTGCGCCCGTCGATACTGGCGAGCGCGCCACCCCATTGTGCGTGTTTTCTGTAGCGGACTTCGACGAATACTACTGTATCGCCGTCAAGCATGACCAGATCAAGCTCACCGCGTTTACACAACCAGTTCTGCGCCAGAAGGCGCAGACCCTGTTGTTGAAGGTACTCGAGAGCTTGCAGTTCGGCATCCTTGCCGCTTTGTGCGCTGGACCGCTCGGGCATCAGCGCGGGGTGTCCGGCAGACGCTGGATAGCACCGCCGACGAACTTCGCCCACGGCATCTGGCGGTCAACGCGCTGGTTGGCGCTGATGCCCAGGTTGCCCGAGAGACCGTCAACGCGGGTGTCCGGCAGCGCCTTGAGTTGGCCCAGGCGCGGTGCCAGGCGGTAGGCGTCCACGCCCATCGCATACAGGCGGCCGAGGCTGCCATTGGCCTGTGGCCATTGCGCGGCAACCTGGTTGCGCAGCGGGTCGGTGGTGTTGAGCAGCCAAGGGGTTTCGCAGAACATCACGTTAGTCATGTCCAGGTACTGGTTTTTGTCGCCACTGGCGCTGAATACGTGGGACGTCGCATACACAGGCACATCACCGGCGTACTGGAAGTTCAGGGTCGGTTTGATCTGTTGGGCCAGTTGCGGTGTCACGGCCAGGAAGATGAACTCGATGTCCTGGCGGCGCGAAGGTTGCGCCGCTACGTCGGTGCCGACGGTGTTTTGCAGGCTCTTGGCGCGACCTTCGCTTTTACGCAGTTGGAACAGGTCGGCAATCTGTTGGGCCAGGGCGACCGGCTGATCGACATATTCGACGCCGACGACGGTGCCGCCATTGGCTTCCCAGTCCTGACGGAAGGCCTTGTAGACACGCTCGCCCCATTCGCCACGGGGCACCATGGCGGCGGCGCGATGCAAGCCGTCGGCGCGGGCGCGGCGCGAGACTTCGCGGGCTTCGTCTTCAGCAGCCAGGCCGAACTGGAACAGTTGCGGCGGGTTTTGATCGACTTCGCTGTAGTTCAACGCCAGGGTGGTAATCGGCAGCTGCGGGCGAGCAGCCAGTTGTTTGACCAGCGGTTTCTCCAGCGGGCCGACCACCAGTTGTACGCCGGCAGCCTGGGCCTTGGCGTAGAAGTCGTCGATGGAGGTCAGGCGCGAACTGTCATAAAACTCGATGACTGGCGGCTTCTGTCCGGCTTGTTCCGCCTGGTAGTGCGCGGCCATGAAGCCTTCGCGCAGTGCCTTGCCGACCGAGGCCAGCGGACCTTCCTGTGGCAGCAGAAGGGCGATTTTGCTCAGGGGCTGGCTGGCCAGCTCCTTGAGTTTGGTCAGCGGGGTTGGCAGATCCACCGCCGCTGGATGGCCCGGGTTCTGAGCGCGCCAGGTATCGATAGCGGCTTGTTGCTGCTCCAGGGTTCCAGCGCCCTTGACGGCCTTGGCCAGGCTGATCCAGCCGTCGAGTGTCGGGTTGCCGCTGGCTTGCAGTTGTTCGGCCGGTAGCGCGGCAATCAACGTCCAGATGGCTTCGTGGTTGCTCTTGGCGGGGTCACCGGTCAGCAGCGGGGCCATGGCGACACGCTCGCGAGCGGCTGCGAGGGTCTGGCCATCTGCTTCATAAGCGCGCGCATGCACGGTGCCGGTACGGACCTGCTGGTCTGTCGGCAGCTCCTTCAGGCTTTGCAGGCTGGGATGGTTCAGGGCGGCCAGTGCAGCCTTCGGCTGATTACGCGCCATGGCCAATTCGGCAGCCAGCGTGCTGGCAAATACTTGCGCGGCCGGCTTCAGGACATCCAGGGGCACCTGCGCAAGAATCTGCGACGAACGGCCAGGATTGTTCTGGTGGTAGGCCAGGTCTGCCGCACTCAGGCGCAACAACGCGGCCTTTTCTGGCGTCTTGGCGGAAGTGGCCTGTTCGAGCAGTTGCTCGATACTGGCGTCCGGGGTCCGGGGGAGGTCGCCAAGGCTGGACGAGGGCGAGCTGGCGCAAGCGGCCAATAAGGCAGCGAGGCAGAGGGCGGAGAGCAGCCGCAGGCAAGCGATCATGTAAGTGTTCCTGATACCGATCAAATTAGCGTGGAATTGTACCCAAGCACTGGCCCAGGCGCGATGTTACTGGCGTTAAACCATCGATTTAGGTCATGTAAATGTTGCTATTCGTCATCGGCGGCTGAAAAGGCATCTGCGCTGATGGCATATTTTCAAGGCGCCTACGCGTTACAATGCGGCTTTTGCCAACCATCGAGGTGTGCGTTTTGACTGCTCCAGGTCCTTTGAATTCCACTGCAGGCTCGCTTTTTGTCGTGGCGACGCCCATTGGCAACCTGGACGACATCAGTGCCCGGGCGCTGAAAGTGCTGCGCGAGGTAAAACTGATCGCGGCAGAAGACACGCGGCACTCCCAGCGTTTGATGCAGCATTTTGGTATCAGCACACCATTAGCTGCCTGCCATGAACACAACGAGCGCGAAGAAGGCAGCCGTTTTATCACGCGCTTGCTGGCCGGTGATGACGTGGCGTTGATCTCGGATGCCGGCACGCCGTTGATTTCCGATCCCGGCTACCACCTGGTCCGCCAGGCCCGTGCCGCTGGTATCAATGTAGTGCCTGTTCCGGGGGCGTGCGCGCTGATTGCTGCATTATCGGCGGCCGGGTTGCCCTCGGACCGGTTTATCTTTGAAGGTTTCCTGCCGGCCAAGGCGGTTGGTCGTCGCGCGCGTCTGCAAGCGTTAAAGGAAGAACCGCGCACCTTGATCTTCTACGAAGCCCCGCACCGCATCCTGGAATGTTTGCAGGATATGGAACTGGTGTTTGGCGGCGAGCGCCTGGCACTGTTGGCGCGGGAGCTGACCAAGACCTTCGAAACCCTCAAGGGCTTGCCGCTTGAAGAGTTGCGAGCCTTTGTCGAGGGCGACAGCAATCAACAGCGCGGCGAATGTGTGGTGCTGGTGGCCGGTTGGACGGCGCCGGAAGATGAAGATGCCGTGGGCAGCGAAGCCATGCGAGTGCTGGATCTGTTGCTCAAGGAGATGCCACTCAAGCGTGCAGCAGCCTTGGCGGCTGAAATTACCGGTGTGCGTAAGAATGTGCTTTATCAGGTCGCGCTGGATAAACAGAAAGCCGAATAGTTCCGGGGTTAAACCGGTATTCCGTCTGAACGTGATGGCATTGCTGTACTTTAATACTTGTCCTGAGCCCGCCGTGCCGTTAACCTGCGCGGCGGAGAGTCGATTGGACAGTCGCTGCCCTCTATGAAAATTAGGGGGGGGAGGAAAGTCCGGGCTCCATAGGGCGAAGTGCCAGGTAATGCCTGGGAGGCGTGAGCCTACGGAAAGTGCCACAGAAAATAACCGCCTAAGCACTTCGGTGCCGGTAAGGGTGAAAAGGTGCGGTAAGAGCGCACCGCACGACTGGCAACAGTTCGTGGCTAGGTAAACCCCACTTGGAGCAAGACCAAATAGGGTCCCAAGGCGTGGCCCGCGCTGGGACCGGGTAGGTTGCTAAAGATGTCCAGTGATGGCCATCGTAGACGAATGACTGTTCAAGACAGAACCCGGCTTACAGATCGACTCTCCACCTTTTTTCCTTCTGTTCGAGTCTCGTGCAGAAAACCGGTAGTAACGCAAGAATCCCTCCCTGCCAAATCATTGGCAGATGCATCTTCGTAATACCAAAAAAATCTTACTCTTAATAAATTACTTTAACTTTAAGCCCTAGCGCTTTGAGCTATCTGCGGTTGTTGAGTCAAAAACATCGCCAAACTCTCGTTTCTCCTCCTTTTACGTTCCTAAATCTCCGTTCTGTAAGGCTTTTCCTTGAATCCGCGCCTTGACGGTGTGGTGGGCGCATTCCTATAGTGTGCGCAAGTGGCGGAAAGTGGCACAAAGTGGGTTTTTTGAACGTAAAACGCTAAAATTTGGAGAAACGCATCTGTGTTTCGCGGAGCTAACGCTATCAGTCTCGATGCAAAAGGCCGTCTCGCCATGCCGAGCCGGTATCGTGACGAGCTCATTTCGCGAAGTTCAGGCCAGTTAATCATCACGATTGACGCCGTTGACCCTTGTTTGTGTGTTTACCCGCTCGATGAGTGGGAGTTGATCGAAACCAAGTTGCGCGCCCTGCCTTCATTGCGTGAAGAAAACCGCCGCCTGCAGCGTCTGCTGATCGGTAATGCCGTCGACCTAGAACTCGATGGCAGCGGTCGTTTCCTGGTGCCTCCGCGTTTGCGCGAATACGCCAAGCTGGATAAGCGCGCAATGCTGGTCGGCCAACTGAACAAGTTCCAATTGTGGGACGAAGATGCCTGGGATGCTGTGTCTGCAGCTGACCTGGCTGCTATTCAACAACCGGGCGCTATGCCTGATGAACTGCGTGATTTGATCCTGTGACTATTGATAGCGGCTTTAACCACATCACCGTACTGCTTGACGAAGCCGTTGAGGCTCTCGCCGTACGCGCGGATGGCTGCTATTTGGATGGCACCTTCGGCAGGGGCGGGCACAGCCGGTTGATACTCAGCCAGCTCGGGCCTGGCGGCAAACTCCTCGGGTTTGACAAAGACCCTCAAGCGATTGCCACCGGGCAAGCGCTAGCGGCCGAAGACGGCCGCTTTGTCGTTGTGCAGCGTAGCTTTGCCGAGCTGGGTGCCGAAGTGGCCGAGCGCGGCATGGCAGGCAAGGTGGCCGGGGTTCTGCTCGACCTGGGCGTGTCTTCGCCACAGCTTGACGACCCGGAGCGCGGCTTCAGCTTCATGAACGACGGCCCGCTCGATATGCGCATGGACCCTACTCGCGGCATCAGTGCCGCGCAGTTCATCGCCACTGCGCCCCATGAAGAAATCACCCGTGTGTTCAAGGAATACGGTGAAGAGCGTTTCGCTGGCCGTATGGCGCGCGCCGTTGTCGAGCGCCGCGAGATCCAGCCGTTTGAACGCACCGCCGACCTGGCCGAAGTGCTGAAAGTCGCCAACCCGGCGTGGGAAAAGGGCAAGAACCCTGCGACCCGCGCATTTCAGGGCCTGCGCATTCACGTCAATAACGAATTGGGCGATCTGGAAGCCGGCCTCGAAGCCGCACTGGAGGCCCTCGAAGTGGGTGGTCGCCTGGTGGTGATCAGCTTCCACTCCCTGGAAGACCGCATCGTCAAGCTGTTCATGCGCCGTCTGGTCAAGGGCGAGTCCGATAACCTGCCGCGCAACCTGCCGGTGCGGTTTGAAGCCTTTGTGCCGAAAATCAAAATTCATGGCAAAGCGCAGTTCGCTTCCGAAGCCGAACTCAAGGCCAACCCACGTGCCCGTAGCGCCGTCATGCGCGTCGCGGAGAAGTTGCGGTGAGCAAGCTTTTCGCCAAGCCCCTCCCGGGCGGCAGCTTCTTTATGTTGCTGTTGTTTGTCGGCGTGCTGGTGTCCGCGATTGCGGTGTCCTACAGCGCCCACTACAACCGCCAATTGCTCAATACCCTTTATGGGGAATTGAGCGTGCGCGATAAAGCGCAGGCGGAGTGGGGCCGGTTGATCCTTGAGCAAAGTACCTGGACGGCCCATAGCCGCATCGAAGTATTGGCCACCGAACAGCTGAAAATGCATATTCCGGGCGCGGCCGAAGTTCGTATGGTGGCGCCATGATGAAACTTGAAGGCGCACTCTACCCATGGCGCTTCCGCCTGATGCTGGGCTTGCTGGCACTCATGGTGGCCGCGATTGCCTGGCGGATCATCGATCTGCAAGTGGTCGACCGTGACTTCCTGATTGGTCAGGGCGATGCCCGTAGCCTGCGGCACATCCCGATTCCTGCGCACCGCGGCCTGATCACTGACCGTAACGGTGAGCCCCTGGCCGTCAGTACCCCGGTGACCACCCTGTGGGCCAACGCCAAGGAACTGCAAACCGCCAAGGAAAAGTGGCCAGAGCTTGCAGCTGCCCTGGGTCAGGACCCGAAAGCCTTGGCCGAACGCCTGGAAGCCCAGGCCAATAAAGAATTCATCTACCTGGTGCGCGGGCTCACCCCCGAGCAAGGCCAGCAAGTGCTCGACCTTAAAGTCCCCGGTGTCTACGGCATCGAGGAGTTTCGTCGTTTCTACCCAGCCGGTGAAACCACCGCGCATATGGTTGGCTTTACCGACATCGATGACCATGGCCGTGAGGGCGTGGAGCTGGCCTACGATGAATGGCTGGCGGGCGTTCCTGGCAAGCGCCAGGTCATCAAGGATCGGCGCGGCAGACTGATCAAGGATGTCCAGGTCACCAAAAACGCCAAGGCCGGTAAGCCCTTGGCGTTGTCGATTGACCTGCGCCTGCAGTACCTGGCCAACCGTGAACTGCGTAACGCAATCATCGAAAACGGCGCCAAGGCTGGCAGCCTGGTGATCATGGACGTGAAGACCGGCGAGATCCTCGCCATGGTCAACCAGCCGACCTACAACCCGAACAACCGTCGCAACCTGCAGCCGGCGATGATGCGCAACCGCGCAATGATCGACGTGTTCGAGCCCGGTTCGACCATGAAAGCCATCTCCATGAGTGCCGCCCTGGAAACCGGGCGCTGGAAGCCAAGCGACAAAGTCGAGGTTTACCCGGGCACCCTGCAGTTGGGCAAATACACCATTCGTGACGTATCCCGTACCGAGGGCCCGGTGCTGGATTTGACCGGTATTCTGATCAACTCCAGTAACGTGGGCATGAGTAAGGTCGCCTTCGATATCGGCGGCGAAACCATCTACCACCTGGCGCAAAAAATCGGCTTGGGGCAACCCACCGGCCTGGATTTCCCGGGTGAGCGCGTGGGCAACCTGCCGAACTACCGCGACTGGAAAAAAGCCGAGACCGCTACGCTGTCCTACGGCTACGGGCTGTCGGTCACGGCGATCCAGTTGGCCCATGCCTTCTCTGTATTGGCCAATAATGGCCGTATGGTTCCGTTGAGCTTGATCCACGTCGACGAAGCGCCGAAAGCCACCCAGGTCATCCCGGAAAACGTCGCCAAGACCATGCAAGGCATGCTGCAACAAGTGATCGAAGCGCCGCGCGGTGTATTCCGTGCCCAGGTGCCGGCGTATCACGTGGCCGGCAAGTCGGGTACCGCCCGTAAAACGTCGGTGGGCACCAAGGGTTACGCCGAAAACTCCTACCGTTCGCTGTTCGCCGGTTTCGGGCCGATGAGCGACCCGCGCTACGCCATTGTGGTGGTGATTGATGAGCCGAGTAAGGCCGGCTACTTCGGTGGTCTGGTATCGGCACCCGTGTTCAGCAAAGTGATGTCCGGCACCCTGCGCCTGATGAACATCACGCCGGACAACTTGCCGCCGACTCAACAAGCGAACGCCGGACCACCGGCCGCTGCTGCCAAAGCCAATGGAGGGCGCGGCTGATGTCTCTTAGTTTGAACAAGATTTTTGCCCACGCCGGACGCGATCTGCTGATTCGCGAGTTGAGCCTGGACAGCCGTAATGTACGCGCCGGTGACCTGTTCCTGGCGGTGCCGGGCGGCAAGCTCGATGGCCGTGCGCACATCGCTGATGCCCTGGCGCGCGGTGCGGCTGCGGTTGCTTATGAAGTGGACGGCGCCACTGTGTTGCCGATCACCGATGTGCCGCTGATTCCGGTCAAAGGGCTGGCAGCGCAGCTGTCGGATATTGCCGGGCGTTTCTATGGCGACCCGAGCCGCCAATTGAACCTGGTGGGCGTGACCGGCACCAACGGCAAGACCAGTGTGACCCAATTAGTCGCGCAAGCCCTTGACCAGCTGGGTCAGCATTGCGGCATCGTCGGCACCCTGGGCACGGGTTTTTATGGCACGCTGCAAAGCGGCCTGCACACCACGCCGAACCCGATTGCCGTGCAAGCCACGCTGGCCGACCTGAAAAAGGCCGGTGCCAAGGCGGTGGCCATGGAAGTCTCCTCGCATGGCCTGGACCAGGGGCGCGTGTCTGCCCTGGCGTTTGACGTGGCGGTGATGACCAACCTGTCCCGCGATCATCTCGATTACCACGGCACCATGGAGGCGTACGCCGCCGCCAAGGCCAAGCTGTTTGCCTGGAATGACCTGAAGTGCCGGGTGGTGAACCTGGATGATGCGTTCGGTCGCCAGCTGGCGGCTGAAGACAGCGAAGCACGCCTGATCAGCTACAGCCTGGAGGATTCCAGTGCGTACCTGTATTGCCGTGACGCGCAATTCAACGACGAAGGCGTGCTTGCCACGTTGGTTACGCCGCAGGGCGAGCACCACTTGCGCAGCGCACTTCTCGGCCGTTTCAACCTGAGCAACGTGCTTGCCGCCATCGGCGCACTGCTCGGTCTGGACTATGCGCTGGATGAAATCCTGCGCGTGCTGCCAAAACTGGAAGGCCCGGCCGGTCGCATGCAACGTTTGGGTGGCGGCAACCAGCCGCTGGTGGTGGTCGATTACGCCCATACACCGGACGCCTTGGAGAAAGTGCTCGAAGCCTTGCGCCCACACGCCAAGGGCAAATTGCTCTGCCTGTTCGGCTGCGGCGGTGATCGCGATCGCGGCAAACGTCCGTTGATGGCCGAGATCGTCGAGCGTTTGGCCGATGGCGTGCTCGTCACTGATGACAACCCACGCAGCGAAGCCCCGAGCCAGATTTTCGATGACATCCGTGTCGGCTTTAAAGACGCCTCCAAGGTGAGCTTCGTTGCCGGTCGCGGCGCAGCCATTGCGCAACTGATCGCCAGCGCCAGCGCTGACGATGTCGTGGTGCTGGCTGGTAAAGGTCACGAGGACTACCAGGAAATCAACGGCGAACGCCATGCCTTCTCCGACCTGGTCGAAGCCGATCACGCCCTGACGGCCTGGGAGGTTGCCCATGCTTAAGGCGATGAAGTTCAGCGAACTGACCCAGGCCTTGTCGGCCCGCGTACTGTCGAGCGATTGCAGCTTCGACGGCGTCAGTATCGACAGTCGCAACATCACGCCGGGGCAACTGTTTGTCGCATTGGCCGGCCCGCGTTTCGATGGTCACGACTACCTGAACGAAGTGGCCGCCAAAGGCGCCGTAGGCGCCTTGGTACAGCGCGAAGTAGCGGATTCCAGCGTGCCGCAGTTGTTGGTCGCTGACACTCGCCTGGCGTTGGGCCAACTCGGGGCGCTGAACCGCGCCGCCTTTAATAAGCCGGTTGCCGCCATCACCGGCTCCAGCGGCAAAACCACGGTCAAGGAATTGCTTGCAGGCGTGCTGCGCACGCGCGGGCCGGTCCTCGCTACCCGTGGCAACCTGAACAATGATTTCGGCGCTCCGCTGACCCTGCTCGAACTGGCCCCGGAACACACGGCGGCGGTGATCGAACTGGGCGCTTCGCGTATCGGCGAAATTGCCTACACCGTGGCGCTGACCAAGCCCCACGTTGCGATCATCAATAACGCCGGTACCGCTCACGTTGGCGAGTTCGGCGGCCCGGAAAAAATCGTCGAGGCCAAGGGCGAAATCCTGGAGGGCCTCGATGCGTCGGGCACCGCCGTGCTGAACCTCGACGACAAGGCTTTCGAGACCTGGCGTGTACGCGCCGCCGGTCGCAAGGTCCTGACGTTTGCCGTGCTGAACGCAGCGGCTGATTTCCACGCCTCCCGTATCACCGTCGACGCCCGTGGTTGCCCGTCCTTCACCTTGCACACCCCGCAAGGCAGCGAGCACGTGCAGCTGAATCTGCTGGGCAACCATAACGTCGCCAATGCCCTGGCCGCCGCTGCTGCCGCCCATGCCCTGGGTGTGTCGCTGTTCGGCATCGCCACCGGCCTGGGCGCGGTGCAGCCGGTTAAAGGCCGCACCGTTGCGCAGTTGGCTACCAATGGCATGCGCGTGATTGATGACACTTACAACGCCAACCAGTCCTCGGTCTGTGCCGCCATTGACCTGCTCAAAGGCTTCGAGGGTCGCAAGGTCTTGGTGCTGGGCGATATCGCCGAGCTGGGCGATTGGGCCGAACAGTCCCATCGCGAAGTCGGCGCCTATGCCACAGGCAAAGTCGATGCGCTCTACGCCGTCGGCCCGAACATGGCTCACGCAGTAAACGCCTTCGGTCTCGGCGCGCGGCATTTTGCAACCCAGGCCGAGCTGATCCAGGCGCTGGGCGGGGCTGAACAAGACAAACACACAACCATTTTGATCAAGGGATCGCGCAGCGCGGTGATGGAAAACGTCGTCGCGGCCTTGTGTGGCTCAAGTACGGAGAAACATTAATGCTGCTGCTGCTGGCTGAGTATCTGCAACAGTTCCACAAAGGCTTCGCGGTCTTTCAGTACCTGACCCTGCGCGGGATTCTGGGTGTGCTGACCGCGCTGTCTCTGTCGCTGTTCCTGGGGCCGTGGATGATCCGCACCCTGCAGAGCCTGCAAATTGGTCAATCGGTTCGCAATGACGGCCCGCAGTCGCACCTGTCCAAGTCCGGCACCCCGACCATGGGCGGCGCGCTGATCCTGTCGTCCATCGGCATCAGCACCTTGCTGTGGGCCGACCTGCATAATCGCTACGTGTGGGTCGTGCTGCTGGTGACCCTGCTGTTCGGCGCCATCGGCTGGGTCGATGACTACCGCAAAGTGATCGAAAAGAACTCCAAGGGCCTGCCGAGCCGCTGGAAATATTTCTGGCAGTCGGTGTTCGGCCTTGCGGCGGCGATCTTCCTTTACACCACTGCGCCGAGCGCCGTGGAAACCACCTTGATCATCCCGATGCTCAAGGATGCGAGCATTCCACTGGGCATTGGCTTCGTGGTGCTGACCTACTTCGTCATCGTCGGCTCCAGTAACGCCGTGAACCTGACTGATGGCCTCGACGGCCTGGCGATCATGCCGACGGTGATGGTGGGCGGCGCGCTCGGCATCTTCTGCTACCTGTCGGGTAACGTGAAGTTCGCTGAATACCTGCTGATCCCTTATGTGCCGGGCGCAGGTGAGTTGATCGTGTTCTGCGGCGCGCTGATCGGTGCCGGCCTGGGCTTCCTGTGGTTCAACACCTATCCCGCACAAGTCTTCATGGGTGACGTCGGCGCGCTCGCGCTGGGCGCAGCCTTGGGCACCATCGCCGTGATCGTACGCCAGGAAATCGTGCTGTTCATCATGGGCGGTGTGTTCGTGATGGAAACCCTGTCGGTGGTCATCCAGGTGGCCTCCTTCAAATTGACCGGGCGCCGCGTGTTCCGCATGGCGCCGATTCACCACCACTTTGAACTCAAGGGCTGGCCCGAGCCGCGTGTGATTGTCCGTTTCTGGATCATCACCGTGATTCTGGTACTGGTCGGCCTTGCCACCCTGAAACTGAGGTAGAAACGAGTGTCCCTGATCGCTTCAGACCACTTCCGCATCGTTGTCGGCCTCGGCAAGAGCGGCATGTCCCTGGTTCGCTTCCTCGCGAACCGGGGCACGTCGTTTGCCGTGGCCGACACGCGGGAAAATCCACCGGAGCTGGTCACGCTGCGCCGTGACTACCCGCACGTGGAAGTGCGTTGTGGCGAGCTGGATGTCGAGTTTCTGTGCCGCGCCGATGAGCTCTACGTGAGCCCCGGCCTGGCCCTGGCGACACCGGCCCTGCAAGCGGCAGCGGCGCGTGGCGTGAAGCTGTCCGGCGACATCGACCTGTTCGCACGTAACGCCAAGGCGCCGATTGTGGCCATCAGCGGTTCCAACGCAAAAAGCACGGTGACCACCCTGGTCGGCGAGATGGCGGTTGCGGCCGGCAAGCGCGTGGCCGTGGGCGGCAACCTCGGCACGCCGGCGCTGGACCTGCTCAGCGACGACGTCGAGCTGTACGTGATGGAGCTGTCGAGCTTCCAGCTGGAAACCACGCACGACCTGGGTGCCGAAGTGGCCACCGTGCTGAACGTCAGCGAAGACCACATGGACCGTTACAGCGGCCTGCCGGCGTACCACCTGGCCAAGCACCGGATCTTCCGGGGTGCCCGGCAAGTGGTGGTCAACCGCCAGGATGCCCTGAGCCGTCCGCTGATGGGCGAGGGCCTGCCATGCTGGACCTTCGGTCTCGGCAAACCCGACTTCAAGGCATTCGGCATTCGTGAAGAGAACGGCGAGAAGTACCTGGCCTTCGAATTCCAGAACCTGATGCCGGTGCGCGAACTGAAAATCCGTGGTGCGCATAACCAGGCCAATGCCCTCGCCGCCCTGGCGCTGGGCCATGCTGTGGGCCTGCCGTTTGATGCCATGTTGTCCAGCCTGCGTACGTTCGCCGGCCTTGAGCACCGCTGCCAGTGGGTGCGCGACCTCAATGGCGTCAGCTATTACAACGATTCCAAGGCAACCAATGTCGGTGCGGCCCTGGCTGCCATCGAAGGCCTCGGTGCCGACATCGAAGGCAAGCTCGTGCTGATCGCCGGTGGCGATGGCAAGGGTGCCGACTTCAAGGACCTTAAAGGGCCGGTGGCTGCGCATTGTCGCGCCGTGGTGCTGATGGGCCGTGATGCCGACCTGATCGCCGCCGCCTTGGGTGACGCTGTGCCGCAAGTGCGCGCCACGTCCCTGGACGACGCCATTACCCAGTGCCAAGCCCTGGCCCAGCCGGGTGATGCCGTGCTGCTGTCGCCGGCGTGCGCCAGCTTCGACATGTTCAAGAACTACGAAGAGCGCGGCCAGCTGTTCGCCCGCGGCGTGGAGGCCTTGGCATGAATTTCAGAAATATCATCAAGCCGTACCCGTCGCCGATCATCACCGGGCGTGGTATCGACCTCGACTTCCCGATGCTTGCCGGTTGCCTCGCGCTGCTGGGTCTGGGCCTGGTGATGATTACGTCAGCGTCCTCCGAAGTGGCCGCCGTGCAGTCGGGCAACACCCTGTACATGATGATCCGCCACCTGGTGTACCTGGTGATTGGTCTGGGCGCGTGCATCGTCACCATGATGATTCCGATTGCCACCTGGCAGCGCCTGGGTTGGCTGATGCTGATCGGTGCGTTTGGTTTGCTGGTCATGGTGATCCTCCCCGGCATCGGCCGCGAGGTGAACGGTTCGATGCGCTGGATCGGTTTCGGTGCGTTCAACGTGCAGCCGTCGGAAATCGCCAAGGTTTTCGTGGTGATCTACCTCGCGGGTTATTTGGTCCGCCGTCAGAAAGAAGTGCGCGAAAGCTGGATGGGCTTCTTCAAGCCGTTCATCGTGCTGCTGCCCATGGCCGGCCTGTTGCTGATGGAGCCTGACTTCGGTGCCACCGTGGTGATGATGGGCGCCGCCGCAGCGATGCTGTTCCTTGGGGGCGTTGGCCTGTTCCGTTTCACCTTGATGGTGGTGCTGGCCGTGGCCGCAGTGACCGTTCTGGTGCAGGCGCAACCCTACCGGATGGCCCGTCTGATTACCTTTACCGACCCCTGGTCCGACCAGTTCGGCTCCGGTTACCAGTTGACCCAGGCGTTGATCGCCTTCGGTCGCGGCGAGTGGCTGGGCGTGGGCCTGGGCAACAGCGTGCAGAAGCAGTTCTACCTGCCGGAAGCGCACACCGACTTCGTGTTCTCGGTACTCGCCGAAGAGCTCGGGGTGGTCGGTTCGCTGTGCACTGTCGCGCTGTTCGTGTTCGTGTGTGTACGCGGCATGTACATCGGCTTGTGGGCCGAGAAGGCCAAACAGTATTTCGCCGCGTATGTGGCCTACGGCTTGTCGTTCCTGTGGATCGGCCAGTTCCTGATCAACATCGGTGTGAACGTCGGCCTGCTGCCGACCAAGGGCCTGACCTTGCCGTTCCTCAGTTATGGCGGCAGTTCGTTGGTGATTTGCTGCGCGTGTCTCGGGTTATTGCTGCGCATCGAGTGGGAGAGTCGAACCCACTTGGGCAGCGAAGAGATGGAATTCAGCGAGAGCGATTTTGCCGAGGAGCCGACCCATGGGCGCTAATGTGCTGATCATGGCGGGCGGCACCGGGGGCCATGTGTTCCCGGCCCTGGCTTGCGCGCGGGAATTCCAGAACCGTGGCTACACCGTGCATTGGCTCGGTACGCCGCGCGGCATTGAAAATGAATTGGTGCCGAATGCCGGCTTGGCGCTGCATTTGATCAACGTCACCGGCCTGCGCGGCAAGGGCAAGCTGTCCCTGCTCAAGGCGCCGTTCGTGTTGCTCAAGGCTGTCTGGCAGGCGCGCAAAATTATTCGTGAATTGAAACCGGTCTGTGTGCTGGGTTTTGGCGGTTATGTGACTGGCCCTGGCGGTGTCGCCGCCAAGCTCGCCGGTGTGCCGGTGATTGTGCACGAACAAAACGCCGTCGCCGGGACCGCGAACCGTTTGCTGGTGCCGTTGGCCGCGCGAGTGTGTGAGGCCTTCCCGAAAACCTTTGCGGCCTCGGACAAGCTTCGCACCACCGGCAACCCGGTGCGTACCGAGCTGTTCATGGACATTGCCCGCCAGCCATTGGCCGGGCGCAAGGCGAACTTACTGATCCTTGGCGGAAGCCTGGGCGCCGAGCCGCTGAACAAACTGTTGCCTGAAGCGCTGGCGCAACTCCCCGTGCAATCGCGCCCGGAGATCTTCCACCAGGCTGGCAAGCACCACGATGAAATCACCGCCACCCGCTATCGCGAGGCCGGTGTCGAGGCGAATGTACAGCCCTTCATCAAAGACATGGCCCACGCCTATGGCTGGGCCGACCTGGTGGTCTGTCGCGCAGGCGCGCTGACCGTCAGTGAACTGGCTGCGGCCGGTCTGCCGTCCTTGCTGGTGCCTTTGCCCCATGCCATCGACGATCACCAGACCCGCAACGCCGAATATTTGGCCGGGGAGGGCGCTGCCTTCCTGCTGCCGCAAAGAACGACTGGCGCCGCCGATTTGGCCGCACGCCTGACCGAGGTTTTGATGCAACCGGAACGACTCAACAGCATGGCGAGCACCGCAAGCCGCCTGGCTAAACCTGACGCAACCCGCACCGTGGTCGATATCTGCCTGGAGGTGGCCCATGGTTGAGAATCAGAAAGCCATGCCACAACCCGAGATGCGCCGCATCCGTCGCATTCACTTCGTCGGCATCGGCGGCGTGGGCATGTGCGGGATTGCCGAAGTGCTGTTGAACCTCGGCTATCAGGTGTCCGGCTCCGACTTGAAAGAGTCGCCGGTGACTGAGCGCCTGAAGAGTTTTGGTGCGCAGATCTTTATCGGCCACCGTGCCGAGAACGCCGCCGAGGCCGACGTGCTGGTGGTCTCCAGCGCCGTGAACACCTCCAACCCGGAAGTGGCCACTGCCCTTGAGCGGCGTATTCCGGTGGTGCCGCGTGCCGAGATGCTCGCCGAGCTGATGCGCTATCGCCACGGCATCGCCGTCGCCGGCACCCACGGCAAAACCACCACCACCAGCCTGATCGCTTCGGTGTTCGCGGCCGGTGGCCTGGACCCGACGTTCGTGATCGGTGGTCGTCTGAATGCCGCGGGCACCAATGCCCAGCTCGGCACCAGCCGTTACCTGATCGCCGAAGCCGATGAAAGCGATGCGAGCTTCCTGCATTTGCAGCCGCTGGTCGCTGTCGTCACCAACATCGACGAAGACCACATGGCGACCTACGACGGTGACTTCAACAAGTTGAAGAAAACCTTCGTCGAGTTCCTGCACAACCTGCCGTTCTACGGGTTGGCTGTGGTGTGCCTGGACGATCCGGTGGTTCGCGAAATCCTGCCGCAGGTCAAGCGTCCAACCGTGACCTATGGCTTCAGCGAAGACGCTGACGTGCGTGCGATCAATGTGCGTCAGGAAGGCATGCAAACCTTCTTTACCGTACTGCGCCCCGAGCGCGAGCCGCTGGACGTGTCGGTGAACATGCCGGGCAACCACAACGTGCTCAACTCCCTGGCGACGATTTGCATCGCCTCCGATGAGGGCGTCAGCGATGAAGCTATTGTCGAAGGCCTGTCGCGCTTTGCCGGTGTCGGCCGTCGCTTCCAGGTCTACGGCCAACTGCCGGTGGACGGCGGTGATGTGATGCTGGTGGACGACTACGGTCATCACCCGACCGAAGTCGCAGCCGTCATCAAAGCCGTGCGCGGTGGCTGGCCGGAGCGTCGCCTGGTGATGGTGTACCAGCCGCACCGCTACAGCCGTACCCGCGACCTGTACGACGACTTCGTCAATGTATTGGCCGATGCCAACGTGCTGCTGTTGATGGAAGTCTACCCGGCCGGTGAAGAGCCGATCCCGGGTGCCGACAGCCGCAAGCTGTGCAACAGCATCCGCCAGCGTGGCCAGTTGGACCCGATCTACATCGAGCGCGGTGTGGACCTGGCGCCGATCGTCAAGCCGCTGCTGCGCGCCGGCGACATCCTGCTGTGCCAGGGCGCCGGCGATATCGGCGGGCTTGCGCCTAAATTGCTCGCGAGTCCGCTGTTTGCAGCCGCACAGGGGAAGTCGAAATGACCAGCCACTACGACGCGCTGTTTTCCACCGTCGCGCCTGCTGACTTCGGCCGCGTGGCCGTGCTGTTTGGCGGCAAGAGCGCTGAGCGCGACGTGTCGCTCAAGTCCGGCAACGCCGTGCTTGAGGCGCTGCAAAGCGCCGGCGTGAACGCGTTCGGTATCGACGTGGGCGATGATTTCCTCGCCCGCCTGCAAGCCGAGAAGATCGACCGCGCCTTCATTATTTTGCACGGCCGTGGCGGTGAAGACGGCAGCATGCAAGGCTTGCTCGAGTGCGCCGGCATCCCTTACACCGGCAGCGGCATCCTCGCGTCGGCGCTGGCCATGGACAAGCTGCGCACCAAGCAGGTGTGGCACAGCCTGGGTATTCCAACCCCGCGTCACAGCGTGTTGTGCAGCGAAGACGATTGTATTTCTGCGGCCAAGGAACTGGGCCTGCCTTTGATCGTCAAACCTGCCCATGAAGGCTCCAGTATCGGCATGGCCAAAGTGAACTCGGCCGCCGAATTGATCGACGCATGGAAAGCGGCAAGTACCTACGATTCGCAAGTGTTGGTGGAACAGTGGATCCAGGGTCCCGAGTACACCATCGCCACCCTGCGTGGCCAGGTATTGCCGCCTATCGCATTGGGCACGCCCCACACCTTTTATGATTACGACGCCAAATACCTGGCCTCCGATACTCAGTACCGGATCCCGTGTGGCCTCGACGCAATCAAGGAACAGGAATTGATGGACCTCACGGCGAAAGCCTGTGAGGCGCTGGGTATCGCCGGTTGGGCGCGGGCAGACGTGATGCAGGATGACCAAGGGAATTTCTGGTTCCTTGAAGTCAACACTGCTCCCGGTATGACCGATCACAGCCTGGTACCTATGGCCGCCCGTGCAGCCGGTTTGGATTTCCAGCAGTTGGTGCTGGCGATCCTGGCCGACAGCATTGAGCCAAGAGGCTAAGCACATGAACGGCGCATCGCTTCGTCATCAGCCCCCACAAGTCCCCGGCCGCAAGCCGGTGCCGCGGGGTGCCAGCCGGATGGTGGCTAAGGAACCGATGTCGGCGCGCCTGCCGAAAGCCAACTTTGGTTTTATCAAAGCGCTGTTCTGGCCGGTGCTGCTGGTGGCGTTGGGCTTCGGCACTTACGAGGGCGCTCAGCGTCTGTTGCCGTATGCCGACCGGCCGATCACCAAGATCAGCGTGCAGGGCGACTTGAGCTACATCAGCCAGCAGGCGGTACAGCAGCGCATCGGCCCGTACCTGGCGGCGAGCTTCTTCACCATCGACCTGGCCGGTATGCGCTCGGAGTTGGAGCAGATGCCATGGATCGCGCATGCCGAAGTCCGCCGCGTATGGCCGGACCAGGTGACGATCCGCCTGGAAGAGCAATTGCCTGTTGCCCGTTGGGGCGATGGCGCACTGTTGAACAACCAGGGTCAGGCGTTTACCCCGCGTGAACTGGCCAACTACGAGCACCTGCCGCAGTTGTTCGGGCCGCAGCGGGCGCAACAGCAAGTGATGCAGCAGTACCAGGCCTTGAGCCAGATGCTGCGGCCACTGGGCTTCTCCATCGCACGCCTGGAATTGCGTGAGCGGGGCAGCTGGTTTTTGACCACCGGTGCAGGCAGTTCCGGCCCCGGTATCGAGTTGTTGCTGGGACGCGACCGCTTGGTGGAAAAGATGCGCCGCTTTATTGCCATCTATGACAAGACCTTGAAAGAACAGATTACGAACATTGCGAGCGTCGACCTGCGTTACGCCAACGGCCTGGCCGTCGGCTGGCGTGAACCGGCTGCGCCGACGACAGCCAAACCCGCTGTCGCGAAGAATTAAGAAGAGGCAGGACCCATGGCAAACGTGCAAAGCGGCAAAATGATCGTCGGTCTCGATATCGGCACCTCCAAAGTGGTGGCGCTGGTGGGCGAGGTCGGGGAAGACGGCGTTATCGAAATCGTCGGTATTGGCACGCATCCGTCCCGGGGCCTGAAGAAGGGCGTGGTGGTGAACATCGAGTCCACCGTGCAATCGATCCAGCGCGCCATCGAAGAAGCGCAGCTGATGGCCGGTTGCCGGATCCACTCGGCGTTCGTCGGCGTAGCCGGCAACCACATTCGCAGCCTGAACTCCCACGGCATCGTGGCGATTCGCGACCGCGAAGTCAGCGCGGCCGACCTTGAGCGCGTACTCGACGCCGCCCAGGCCGTGGCGATTCCGGCCGACCAGCGTGTGCTGCACACACTGCCGCAGGACTACGTGATCGACAACCAGGAAGGCGTTCGTGAGCCTCTGGGCATGTCGGGCGTGCGCCTGGAAGCCAAGGTTCACGTGGTGACCTGTGCCGTCAATGCCGCACAGAACATTGAAAAATGCGTGCGCCGCTGCGGCCTGGAAATCGACGACATCATTCTCGAGCAACTGGCTTCGGCCTACTCGGTACTGACCGACGACGAAAAAGAACTGGGCGTGTGCCTGGTGGACATCGGCGGCGGCACCACCGACATCGCGATTTTCACCGAGGGTGCGATCCGTCATACCGCCGTGATCCCGATTGCCGGTGACCAGGTCACCAACGACATCGCGATGGCGTTGCGCACGCCGACCCAGTACGCCGAAGAAATCAAGATCCGTTACGCCTGCGCCCTGGCCAAGCTGGCCGGTGCCGGTGAAACCATCAAGGTGCCAAGCGTCGGCGACCGTCCACCGCGCGAGCTGTCGCGTCAGGCCCTGGCCGAAGTGGTCGAGCCACGTTACGACGAGCTGTTCACCCTGATCCAGGCTGAACTGCGCCGCAGCGGCTACGAAGATTTGATCCCGGCCGGCATCGTGCTGACCGGTGGCACCTCGAAGATGGAAGGCGCGGTCGAACTGGCCGAGGAAATCTTCCACATGCCTGTGCGCCTGGGCGTGCCCCATGGCGTCAAAGGCCTGGGCGACGTGGTGCGCAACCCGATTTATTCCACCGGTGTGGGCTTGCTGTTGTACGGGCTGCAAAAGCAGACCGACGGCATTTCCCTGTCGGGCCCGAGCATCCGTGACAGCTACCGTAGCGACGACGAGGCCAAAGCGCCGTTGTTCGAGCGGTTGCAGGCTTGGGTAAAAGGCAATTTCTAAAGATTTACCGCGACACCGTCACACCGTTGTAGAAGCACGCAATAAGCAGTAGGCGAAAAAACTAGAGAAAACGAAAGGAGAGGGAACATGTTCGAACTCGTAGACAACATCCCCGCTAGCCCGGTTATCAAAGTAATCGGTGTCGGCGGTGGCGGCGGCAACGCTGTCAACCATATGGTCAAGAGCAACATTGAAGGCGTTGAATTCATCTGCGCCAACACTGATGCCCAGGCGCTGAAAAGCATCGGCGCGCGGACCATCCTGCAATTGGGCACAGCCGTGACCAAAGGCCTTGGCGCTGGCGCCAACCCGGAAGTCGGCCGTCAAGCCGCCCTGGAAGACCGCGAGCGTATTGCTGAAGTGCTGCAAGGCACCAACATGGTGTTCATCACCACCGGCATGGGCGGCGGTACCGGTACCGGTGCAGCGCCAATCATTGCCGAAGTGGCCAAGGAAATGGGCATCCTGACGGTCGCTGTGGTGACCCGTCCGTTCCCGTTCGAAGGTCGCAAGCGCATGCAGATCGCCGACGAAGGCATCCGTCTGCTCTCTGAAAGCGTCGACTCGTTGATCACCATTCCCAACGAGAAGCTGCTGACCATCCTGGGCAAGGACGCAAGCCTGCTGTCCGCATTTGCCAAGGCTGACGATGTGCTGGCCGGTGCCGTTCGCGGTATCTCCGACATCATCAAGCGTCCAGGCATGATCAACGTCGACTTTGCCGACGTACGTACGGTCATGAGCGAAATGGGCATGGCGATGATGGGCACTGGCTGCGCCAGCGGTCCGAACCGTGCACGTGAAGCCACTGAAGCGGCGATCCGCAACCCGTTGCTGGAAGACGTGAACCTGCAAGGCGCACGCGGCATCCTGGTGAACATCACCGCCGGTCCTGACCTGTCCCTGGGTGAGTACTCCGACGTGGGTAGCATCATCGAAGCCTTCGCTTCCGAGCACGCGATGGTCAAAGTCGGTACCGTTATCGATCCGGACATGCGTGATGAACTGCATGTAACCGTGGTTGCTACCGGCCTGGGCGCAAAAATCGAGAAGCCTGTTAAGGTCATCGACAATACCGTTCACACCGGCCACAACAGTCACGCCAGCCAAGCGGCTGCCGCTCCAGCGCCTGCGCGCCAGGAACTGCCGTCGGTGAACTACCGTGATCTGGACCGTCCGACCGTGATGCGCAACCAGGCTCAGGCCGGTGCTGCGGCGTCCCGTAGCCTGAATCCGCAGGATGATCTGGATTACCTGGACATCCCGGCATTCTTGCGTCGTCAGGCCGATTAATGGAATGTATCAGGGCTATGAAGGTGATTGGTGTTCAGCAAAGGTCTGGTCTGCTATTATCGCCAGCCTTTGTTGATACCAGTTCGCAATTTGCGCTGAAGCGGTCCAAGCCATGATTAAACAACGCACCCTGAAGAATATTATTCGTGCCACAGGTGTAGGTCTGCACTCCGGGGAGAAGGTATACCTGACCCTCAAGCCTGCACCTGTCGACACCGGCATCGTGTTTGTGCGTGCCGACCTGGACCCTGTGGTGCAGATTCCTGCTCGCGCGGAAAACGTTGGCGAAACCACTATGTCGACCACATTGGTCAACGGTGACGTCAAAGTGGACACGGTGGAGCACTTGCTCTCGGCCATGGCTGGCCTGGGCATCGATAACGCCTACGTCGAGCTCTCCGCGTCCGAAGTCCCCATCATGGATGGCAGCGCTGGTCCCTTCGTATTCTTGATTCAATCTGCCGGCCTGGAAGAACAGGACGCAGCCAAGAAGTTCATACGCATTCTGCGGGAAGTGACAGTAGAAGACGGCGACAAGCGCGCCACCTTCGTCCCGTTCGAAGGCTTTAAAGTGAGCTTTGAGATCGATTTCGATCACCCGGTATTCCGTGACCGCACCCAAAGTGCAAGCGTGGATTTTTCCAGCACTTCGTTCGTAAAAGAAGTCAGCCGCGCCCGTACTTTTGGTTTCATGAGTGACATCGAGTACCTGCGCAAGCACAACCTCGCACTCGGCGGCAGCGTTGAAAACGCCATTGTGGTCGACGCGGATGGTGTACTGAACGAAGACGGCCTTCGCTATGAAGACGAATTCGTGAAGCACAAGATCCTCGATGCAATCGGTGACCTCTACCTGCTGGGCAATAGCCTGATAGGCGAGTTCAAAGGCTTCAAGTCGGGCCACGCCCTGAACAACCAGCTGCTGCGCAAGTTGATTGCACAGACAGATGCTTGGGAAGTCGTGACCTTCGAAGATGCCAGCACCGCACCGATCTCTTACATGCGTCCCGTTGCGGCGGTGTAAGTAACAACTCTCTTCTTTAGTTTTGAAAGGCTGCCTTCGGGTGGCCTTTTTTTATGCCGGTCTTTTTTGAGGCCGCCGTTCCAATGCAGGCGCTGGCTTGCCTGCGATAGCATCACCGCGGTGTCTACGTAATACCGAGGCGCCTGCCTGACAGCCGCACTGAAGCTCGACAGCTTCCACATCGATAGGCTGCGACTCACGAATCTCGAAGCGTTGCAGCATCCACAATGCGATTGCGCCCCCTGTGCTTGGCTTCATACAGCGCCTGATCCGCACTCAGTAACACTGCCTCCAATGAAGTGCGGCTGCGTTTATCCCAGGTACTCATGCCGATACTCACGGTAACCGGCCGCTCGGCGCCGGCCACCCGTGGCAAGTGCTCGACACTGCTGCGGATATGCTCGGCAATCACCCCTGCGCCCTTGGCGTCGGTGTGCGGCAGCACCACCGCAAACTCCTCCCCGCCAAATCGAGCCGCCAGATCAGCCGGACGGCGGATGTTGTCGTCGATGACGTGAGCCACCGTACGCAATGCCTCGTCGCCACCGTGGTGTCCGTGGCGGTCGTTGAAGGCCTTGAAGTGATCAACGTCGATCATCAGCAGCGTCAGCGGCTCGGCCGAGCGTTGCGCACGGTCCCATTCCAGGCGCAGGCGCTCGTCCAGGGTGCGGCGATTGGCCAGGCCGGTCAGCGCGTCAGTGGCTGCCAGTTCTGACAGCACCTGTTCGGCGCTATGGCGACGGCGCAGTTCTTTGCCGAGCATCCAGGTCAACCACAGTAGACCCATGCACAGCACACCGGTGGCGACGGCGACCAGCAGGGCTGCTCGCCGCCATTGGGCGAAAACTTCGTCGCTGGACAGGGCCACCGCCACGATCAGCGGCAAGTTGCCGACGCTGGAGAAAGTGTAAAGCCGCTCCTGCTGGTCAACGCTGGAAATGCCGCGAAAGTTGCCCTCACGCTCCTTGAGCATCCGCGCCACGTTGGGACGCCGGCTGAAGTCCTGATTGATCAGGTCCTGAACCAGCAGCGGGTGCTGTGCCAGCACAATGCCTTCGTGGTTGATCAGGTTGATGGTGCTGTTACTGCCGATATTCAGGCTGCTGAACAACTGATTGAAGTACGACAGGCGCATGGAGGCCACCGCGACGCCCTGGAAGCGCCCGTCCGGCCCGGATAGGCGGCGGCTGAATGCAATACGCCACTTATCGTCACACACGCAGCGCGCCATGAACGGGCGGCTGATATACAGCCCGAGGTCCGGATTTTTCCGTTGAGCCTTGAAGTAGTCACGATCAGCAAAGTTTTCCTTCTTTGGCGCGAGTAATGAAGCGTCGGCAATGACCTCGCCATTGGCGTCCAGCAGCAGAATATCGCCCTTGTAGGGCGCGGCAGTGGCGCGGTCGAACAATATGAGGTGGCGAATACTGGCGGAAACGTCTTGCAGGTCACTGCGTTCGGTCGCGGCGATCAGCCCCTTGAGGGCCATGTCGTAGAGCTCGATGTTGCGCTGCACATCGGCGTCGATCAGTTGGGTGATGTTGTTCGCGGTGCGTTTGGCGGTCTGCAGGGCCGTGGCGTGTTCGTGAATCAACAGCGCTGCAACCATCCCGACGATCAGCAGGGCCGTGAGCGCGCTGCCCAGGATCAACAAGCGTTCCGGGCGACGTGTGGGGCGGGACGGGCGTGGGCTCATCGGGCTTACTTCTGCTTCGAGGATGCCAATAGCGTAGTCCTTGTATGGCCTTGCAGGGCCGGTTCAGCGCGCAGCAGCCTCCACAATCCGGTTTCGGCCAGTGTGCTTGGCCTCATACAACGCCTGATCCGCCCGCAGCAGCAACGCTTCCAAAGGCAAGCGGGTGTGCTTGTCCCAGGTGCTCATGCCGATACTCACGGTAATCGGCTGCTCGGCGCCGGCCACCCGTGGCAAGTGTTCGACACTGCTGCGGATATGTTCGGCGATCACCCAGGCGCCCTTGGCATCTGTGTTGGGCAGCACCACTGCAAATTCTTCCCCGCCATACCGTGCGGCCAAGTCGGCGGGGCGCCGGATGTTACTGCCGATGACTTGGGCGACCGTGCGCAATGCCTCGTCGCCACCGCGGTGGCCATGGCGATCGTTGAAGGCTTTGAAGTGGTCAACGTCGATCATCAGCAGGGTCAGCGGCTCGGTCGAGCGCTGCGCACGGTCCCATTCCTGCCGCAGGCGCTGGTCCAGGATGCGTCGGTTGGCCAGCCCGGTCAGGGCATCGGTGGCGGCCAGTTCAGACAGTTCCTGTTCGGCCCGATAGCGGCGGCGCAGTTCGTGGCGCAGCATCCAGGTCAGCCATAGCAGGCCAATACACAGCACGCCGGTGGCGCCACCGGTCAGCAGTGCGGCGCGCTTCCAGGGTGCGAACACGTCCTCGCTGGACAGCGCCACCACCACAATCAGCGGCAAGTCGCCGACATTGGTAAAGGTGTACAACCGCTCAGTACCGCTGAGGGTCGAGATCGCCCGGAAGCTGCCTTCGCCTTCGCGCAATATGCGTTTGAAATTGGGCCGATCGCTCAGGTCCTTATCAATCATGTCGCGCTCCAGCAACGGCTGCTGGGCGAGGAGAATGCCCTGATTGTTCAGCAAGTTGACCGAGCTGCCGTTGCCGTTGCCGATGGTCAGGCGGTTGAACAACTGATCGAAATACGCCAGGCGCATCGTCGCCACGGCCACGCCAATGAATTCGCCGTCCGGGCCGGTCACCCTGCGACTGAACGCGATGCGCCACACCTGATCACAGGCGCAGCGGATCTTGAACGGGCGGCTGATAAACAGCCCCGCCTGCGCGTTTTGTTTATGGATCTGGAAATAGTCACGGTTGGCGAAATTGCGCGGCGTCGGCCGGAGGGTCGAGGAGTCGGCGATCACCTTGCCATTGGCATCCAGCAACAGCACTTCACCTTTGAAGGGCGCCGCAGTGGATTGATCAAACTGCACGGTGTGGCGGATGTCCGGGGACGTCTGCGACAGATCCTTGCGCTCGGTAGCCGTGATCAGGCCCTGTAGCGCCAGATCATAGAGTTCGACGTTACGCAGCACATCGGCGTTGATCAGTTGCGTAATGTTGGTGGTGGCGCGCTGGGCCGCCAGTACGGTGCTGGCGTGTTCGCGGGTCAGCAACGCGGCGACGATAACCACGATCAGGGTGACGGTGAGGCTACTGCCCAGAATCAGCAAAAGCTCTGGGCGTGCAGGCAGGGCAGGAGTGCGGGGTTGACTCATCGCGCAGGCTTCAGCAGGGAAGATACTGGCAGTTTAGTTCTACGCGATGAAAATTAAATCATGGGTTAAAAAGAAAGATCAGTGCCTTAGAACACGTTGATCGGGTAGTCCACGATAACCCGGTATTCATCCACATCCCGGTCCACTGCCGAGTAGCCGTTGCCGCCGCGATTGGTCGCCCACTGCAGGCGCACGGACAAATCCTTGGCTTTGCCGCCTTGCACCACGTACTTCAGGTCGATATCCCGCTCCCAGTGTTTTGCGTCCTTGCCGTCGGCGCTGTACCAGGTGCTGTAGCCACGGCTGTTCGGGTCGACTTTGGTGAGATCGGTCTTACCGCTGATATAGGACACGGCGGACGTCAGCCCGGGCATGCCGAGGCCGGCGAAGTCGTAGGCATACTTGAGTTTCCACGAGCGCTCGTTGGGGCCGTTGAAGTCCGAGTATTGCTGGGAGTTGTCCAGATAAATGCTGTCGCCCTGGCCGATGTAATCGAACGGCGTGTTGCCGTTGACCCGCTGGTAGGCAGCGGTGACGCTGTGGTTGCCCACGCCGACGGTGAAATGCAGGCTGTAGGTGTTGTTGTCGAGAGTGCCCAGCAGCGACTGGCCGGTGTCCTGTGTGTGGTAGTAGTGCAGGCCGGGGTTGAGGCTGACCAGATCATTCAGCGCGTAGGTGTAGTCCAGGTCGTAGTAATACTGATGCCATACATCCTTGAGTTCAGAGGCATACAGGTTGCTGGTCAGGCCCGCAACACCGCTGAACGACACGCCGGCCCAGTTCAGGTGCTGACTGTCGGCGTGGTCCGGCAGCGTGCCGTAGCTGGTGCCGATGCGACGGTGGCCGCTCTGGTTGTAGAGCTTGGTGAAACTGGCCTGGCCGCCTTCGATCATCCAGCCGTCGAAGCTGTGATTGGTCAGGCTGACGCCACGGAAGTCCTGCGGCAACATGCGGGTCATGCCGCCGGCGATGACCGGGTTGTTGAGGAACAGGTCACCGGCCTTCAGTTCGGTGTCGAACGCGCGCATTTTCAAGGTGGCGCCTGCGGTGGAGAACGAACCTGGGGCTTTGCCGTTGCCGGAGCCTACGGGCAGGATGCTGGAGCCATCCGTACCACCACCGCCGTCAAGCTTGAGCCCCAGCATGGCGTTGAGGTCCAGGCCAAAGCCGACGGTGCCCTGGGTGAAGCCGGACTCGAAGGTGCCGATAAAACCCTGGCCCCATTCCTTGCTGTCATCGGTGTGAATGTCGCGACGGTCGCGGTTCATGTAGTAGTTGCGGGTATTGATGTTGAGGCTTGAGCCTTCAACGAAGCCGTCAGCTTGAGGCGTGTCTGCCGCGTGGGCAAGGGGGATGATCGTTGCTGCAATCGCGAGGAATAACGGGGTGAACGTCAGCGAGTTCTTCACCGGTAAAGCTCCTTTGGTCAATCGAAAACGGCCAATGTCGTGGGGGTATGCCTGGCCTTTTTTTACGGCAAAAAAAAGCCGCTGAAGTCAGCGGCTTTAAACAGATTCCCAGTGTAGAGCCCTGGAAATAAGTCGAGGGAAATTCGGGTGAGCGGGAAGCTGTGTTTGCCGTCGCGCTCATCGGTGCGTCAAAGTAACGCAGGCGAGCGGTGCGATACAGAGTGTAACAAGATAATGACTGTTGCCCAAACCGCAACAGTCAATGTCTGGGTCGATGCGCCGAGATCTAAATGTGGGAGCGGGCTTGCTCGCGAAAGCAGTGGGTCAGCCAGCACATGTGGCGACTGACACTGCGCATTCGCGAGCAAGCCCGCTCCCACACTGACTGAGGTGTTCTAAAGATTTAGACGGGCAACGTAATGCCAAACGTATTGCCGCCACCGTCACTGCGCACAAACACATCACCGCCATGCATCAACGCAATTGCCTTGACGATGGCCAGCCCCAAGCCGTGATTTGCCCCGCTGTTGCTGCGCGACGCGTCCACCCGATAGAAGCGTTCGAACAGCCTTGGCAAATGTTCGCTGGCAATTTCATCGCCAGGGTTGGTCACCCCGATGGCCACCTGATGCGCCTGCACGTCGATGTTCACCTCGATGATCTGCCCTGGCGCGGTGTGCTGTACCGCATTACTCAGCAGGTTGATCAGCGCGCGGCGCAGGTGGGCTTTTTCGATCTGCACCACGGCATCGCCGCGCACCTGAACCTTGACTTGGGCGTCTTCGAGGATGAAGTCCAGATAATCGAGGGTGGTGGCGACTTCATCGGCCAGTGAGCTTTCAATCAGCTTGGTGGCCTTGCTGCCCTGGTCGGCGCTGGCGAGAAACAGCATGTCATTGATGATCGAGCGCAGGCGCTCCAGCTCTTCGAGGTTCGATTGCAACACCTCGAAGTAATGCTCTGCAGAACGGCCGCGCGTCAGCGCCACCTGGGTCTGGCCGATCAGGTTGGTCAGCGGCGAGCGCAGTTCGTGGGCCACGTCGGCGTTGAATGACTCCAGGCGCGAGTAGGCCTGTTCAACCCGATCCAGCGTTGAGTTGAACGAGTTGACGAACTGGCTCAGCTCCGGCGGCAACGGCGACAGGTGCAGGCGCCCGGAGAGTTTGGGCGGTGCGAGTTTTTGCGCTTCATCCGAGAGTTTGCCCAGCGGCTTGAGGCCGATACGCGAGACCCAGAACCCCAGCAGCGCGGCCAGGGCCACGCCGACAAACGACAGGCCGATCAAGGCCATCAACAGATGGTGCTGGGTGATGCGAAAGTTCTCGGTGTCGATGGCGATCATAAAGCGCAGCGGCGGGCGTTGTTCTTTGGCCGAGAACTGGGTCAGCAATACTTTGAACGGGTATTCATGCCCAGGCAGGCGCAGGTCGCGCTTGCCGGTCGGCCCTTGGGCGAACGCGCGGATCTGTGCGTCGGGGTGGCCGTACTCGTAGTTCGGGTCGCTGCTCACTACCCAGAAGCGGATGCGCTTGTCTTCCTCGCCGAGCAATTTCAGTTTGGCGGTGATTTTTGCCCAGTGGTCCGGCGTGCCGAAGCGGTTCACCGACGATTCCAGCACGCTATAGCGCGCCTCCAGTTCGGCCTCTGGCAACAACCCCAGGCCGCGGTCCACTTGCTGGTACAGCGCACCGCCGATCAACACGAAGATCAGCAGCGCCACCAGCGTGAACATGCCGCTCAGGCGCAGGGCAATGGAGTTAGCCGACACTGCGGTTCTCCAGCACGTAGCCCATGCCGCGAATGGTGTGCAGCAGCTTGTGTTCGAACGGCCCGTCGAGCTTGGCACGCAGGCGCTTGATTGCCACTTCGACGACGTTGGCGTCGCTGTCGAAATTGATGTCCCAGACCATCTCCGCAATGGCGGTCTTGGACAGGATCTCACCCTGGCGTCGCGCCAATACGCTGAGCAGCGAGAACTCCTTGGCGGTCAGGTCCAGGCGCAAGCCGTTGCGACTGGCCTTGCGGCTGATCAAATCGATCCACAGGTCGGCGACGGTGACCTGCACCGGCTCATGGCCGCCGCTGCGACGGGTCAGGGCTTGTAGACGCGCCACCAGTTCGAGAAACGAAAACGGTTTGCCCAGGTAGTCATCGGCACCTTCGCGCAGGCCACGAATGCGGTCTTCGACGCGCTCGCGGGCGGTGAGCATGATCACCGGCGTCTGCTTGCGCGCCCGCAGTGCACGCAATACGCCAAAGCCGTCGAGGCCGGGCAGCATCACGTCGAGCACGATCACCGCGTAATCGTTCTCCAGCGCCAGGTGCAAACCCTCGACGCCTTCGCGCGCCACGTCGACGGTGTAGCCTTGTTCTGTCAGGCCGCGGTGCAGGTAGTCCGCGGTTTTTTCTTCATCTTCAATAATCAGGACGCGCATGAGCCTTTTGCTCCAGGACGGGGCCTCAGCCTCAGTGTGTGGTCGCCAGCGCAGGGGCTGGTTTGGGCCGGTGGAAAAACCGTTCAAGGTACAAGTATATGACCGGTGTGGTGAACAGAGTCAGTGCCTGGCTCACCAGCAAGCCGCCGACCACTGCGATACCCAGCGGTTGACGCAGTTCCGCACCGGGCCCGGAACCCAGCATCAACGGCACTGCGCCGAGCAAGGCGGCGAGGGTGGTCATGATGATCGGTCGGAACCGAGTGACGCACGCTTCGTAAATCGCCTCCTCAGGCGCCAGCCCGCGTACGCGCTGGGCCTCCAGGGCAAAGTCGATCATCAGGATGCCGTTTTTCTTCACAATGCCGATCAGCAACACCAGGCCGATCAAGGCCATGATCGAAAAGTCCTGGCCCAGCAGCCACAGCATGATCAGCGCCCCCAGGCCCGCCGAGGGCAAGGTGGAGATGATCGTCAACGGGTGCACAAAGCTCTCATACAGCACGCCGAGGATAATGTAGACCGCCACCAGCGCGGCGAGGATCAGCCACGGCTGGCTGGCCAACGAACTCTGGAACGCCTGGGCGGCGCCCTGGAACGTGCCGATCAGGGTGGCCGGCATGCCGATTTCATTCTTGGCCTGGTTGAGCATGATCACCGCATCGCCCAACGCCACGCCAGGCGCGAGGTTGAAGGACAGGTTGGCGGCGGGGAACATGCCGTCATGGCTGATGGACAACGGCCCCACGGTCGGTGGGTCGACCTTGGCCAGCGCCGACAGCGGCACCATCTCGTTGGTCAGCGGCGAGCGCAGGTAGAAGTAGTTCAGGCTTTCGGCCTTGCCGCGTTGCTGGCTGTCCAGTTCCAACACCACCTGATACTGGTTGATCTCGGTCTGGTACTCGTTGATCTGCCGCTGGCCGAATGCGTCATACAACGCCTGGTCGACATCGGTAGCGGTCAGGCCAAAGCGCGCAGCGGCCTGGCGGTCGATGCTGATGTGGGTGATGCTGCCGCCCAGTTGCAGGTCGTTGGACAGGTCGCGGAAGGCCGGGTTGGCGCGCAGTTTTTCGGTCAGGCGTTGGGTCCAGGTGTTCAGCGTCGGGCCGTCGTTGCTCTTGAGCACATACTGGTACTGGGCGCGGCTGGGGCCGGAGCTGAGGTTGATGTCCTGGCCGGCGCGCAGGTACAGCACGATACCCGGCACCTTCGCCAGTTTCGGGCGGATGCGGTCGATGAACTGGCTGGCGGACACGTCGCGATCACCACGGTCTTTCAAGGCGATCCAGAAGCGGCCGTTGGCGATGGTCTGGTTGCTGCCGGTGACGCCCACCGAGTGGGAAAAGGCTTCCACCGCCGGGTCAGCCTTGATGATTTCGGCCAGGGCTTTGTGCTTGGCGACCATGTCCGGGTACGACACGTCGGCCGCCGCCTCGCTGGTGCCTAGTACAAAACCGGTGTCCTGCACCGGGAAGAACCCCTTGGGGATAAACACGTAGCCGACCACGGCCAAGGCCAGGGTCACAATGAAAATGGCCGCCATCGTGCGTTGATGGGCCAATGCACGGCGCAGGTTACGTGCGTAGCCGGCGAGCAGGCGTTCACTGAAACCGGGTTTGTCGTGGGCGTGATGCGTCGGCGCGCGCATGAACAACGCGGCCAGGGTAGGCGCCAGTGTCAGCGAGACCACCACCGAAATCAGAATGGTCGAGGTGGCTGTCAGCGCAAACTCCTTGAACAGCCGCCCGACCACGCCGCCCATGAACAGCAGCGGAATAAAGGCCGCCACCAGCGAGAAGCTGATGGACACCACGGTAAAGCCAATCTCGCCAGCCCCCTTGATCGCGGCTTCGCGCTTGTCGAGTCCAGCTTCCAGGTGGCGGTGAATGTTCTCCACCACCACGATGGCATCGTCCACCACAAAGCCCACGGCGATTACGATCGCCACCAGGGTCAGGTTGTTCAGGCTGAAGCCCATCAGGTACATCAAGGCGAAACTGGCGATCAGCGACACACCCAACACGCTGGACACAATCATCGTCGCGGATAGCTGGCGCAGGAACAGCGCCATCACCGCCACCACCAGCAAGATGGCGATCAGCAAGGTGACTTCCACTTCATGCAGGGAGGCGCGGATGGTCTTGGTGCGGTCGGTCAGCACGCTGACCTGCACCGACGCCGGCAACATGCCTTCCAGGCGCGGCAGCTCGGCTTGAATGCGGTCGACGGTCTCGACAATGTTGGCGCCGGGCTGGCGCGATATGACCAGGTTGACCCCCGGTGTATCGCCGGACCAGGCCTGCACGTAGGCGTTCTCCGAACCGTTGATGACTTTGGCGACATCACGCAGTTGAACCGGCGCGCCATTTTTGTAGGAAACGATTAACTGGCCGTATTCCTCCGGGTGAAACAATTGGTCGTTGGTCGACAGGGTCGACACACTGTTCTCGCCGTAAATCGCACCTTTGGCCAGGTTCAAACTGGATTGTTGAATGGCCAGGCGCACGTCGGCGAGGGTCAGGCCGATCGCCGCAAGTTTGTCCGGCGAGGCTTGTACGCGAATCGCCGGGCGCTGTTGGCCGGTGATGTTGATCTGGCCGACGCCGTCGATCTGGCTGATCTGACGGGCCAACAGGGTTTCGACATAGTCGCTCAGCTCGGTGCTGGGCATGTTGGCGGAGCTGACGCTGAGGATCAGCACCGGGCTGTCCGCCGGGTTGACCTTCTTCCAGGTCGGCAGGCTCGGCATATCGCTGGGCAGTTTGCCGGACGCGGTGTTGATCGCCGCCTGCACTTCCTGGGCGGCAGTGTCGATGCTCTTGTTCAGGGTGAATTGCAGGGTCAAGAGGCTTGAGCCCAAGGCGCTGCTGGAGGTCATTTGGGTCATGCCGGGGATGGCGCTGAATTGCACCTCCAGCGGCGTTGCAACCGACGACGCCATGGTGTCGGGGCTGGCGCCGGGCAGGGTCGCGGTGACCTGGATGGTCGGAAATTCCGCTTCCGGCAATGGGGCGACGGCCAGCCGGGGAAAGGCAATCACCCCCAACAGCACTAAGGCAAAGGTCAACAGCAGGGTGGCAACCGGGTGGTCAACGCACCAGGCGGACGGCGAACGGCTGCCACTCATGGCTGCACCTTGGCGTCGACGGTATGGATGACTTGAGGCGGCTCTTTGAGCACCTCCACCTGGGCGCCGGCCTTGAGCCGCGACTGGCCGTCGCTGACCAGCACATCGCCGGCCTGCACGCCCTTGATGATGTTCACATCGCTGTCCTGATAGGTGATCTGCACCGGCACAATCTCCACCCTGTCACCGTTGACGCGGTACACAAAGTGCGAGTCCAGGCCGCGTTGCACTACGGTCGGTGGCACCACCAGGGCGTTTTTGTCGAGGGCGGTCTGGATCTTGATGGTCACCAGTTGCCCAGGCCACAGGCGCTGCGAGGCGTTCTGGAATTCAGCCTTGGCGCGCAAGGTGCCGGTGGTGGAGCTGATCTGATTGTCGATCAGGCTCAAGTGGCCTTCGCCGAGCAGGTCGCCGGTCTGGCCGTCAGTGTCGGCCCCCAGGTAGGGGTCGACGCTGGCTTGGGTCGGCGCTGCGATCAAGCCTTGCAGGGTCGGCAGCATTTGTTGCGGCAAGGAAAACTCGACGGCAATCGGGTCGATTTGCGTCACGGAGAACAGGCCCTGGGCGTCACTCATGCGCAGGAAATTGCCTTCGTCCACCGTGCGGATACCGACGCGACCAGTCACCGGCGAGCGAATTTGGGTGTAGGAAAGTTGTACTTGGGCTGAATCAATCGCCGCCTGATTGCCTTGCGCCGTGGCCTTGAGCTGGTTGACCAGGGCCTGTTGCTGGTCATAAGTCTGCTTCGAGACGCCGTCGTCGATGCTCAGTTCTTTGTAGCGTTTGAGGTTGACCAGCGCCACTTGCAGCTGCGCCTGGCTTTCCCCCAATTGCGCCTTGGCCTGGTCGAGGCTGGCGCGGATCGAGCGGTCATCGATGGTCGCCAGCAAGTCACCGGCCTTGACTAACTGGCCCTCTTTAACCAGCAGCTTGGTGAGGATGCCGTCGATTTGCGGGCGAATCACCACGCTGTGCAACGACAGCACCGAGCCGATACCGCTGACGAACCGAGGGATGTCCTGTTGCGTGACACTCACCACCCGCACCGGAATGGCGGTCGCCGCCGCCAGTTTGGTCTTGGCCGGTCGGTTGACTACCCAGGCGGTAATTGCCACGACTACGAGGGCACCCACGATCAGGGCGGTTTTTCGTTGAATGTGCATGGGGTGGGGCGCCGAGGCAAAGGGTTGGGAGAATGAAGGTGATTTATAGCCTGCCGACCCGGTCAGCACGGTGACTGCTAACTGACAGGGCTGTCAGTAAACTCTGACCATTCGTACCAGCGGTGGTTAAAGATGCCAGGCGCGCAGGTATACTGCGCGCCAGCGTGGCCCGCAAGTTGGCCCTGCCTCATTTTTTGCACGCCCCGGAGCTTTCATGACTTCCCCGACACAACCCCCTGTTGAAGCGGCCGACCTCGTCGATCCGGCCAGCGCTGAAAGCGTTGAAAAAGCCGAGATCCCGGCGTTCAAGTTTCCGTTCAAGCCGGGTGAACTGGCCGGGGCCAAGAATGCCGCCCAGCCTTGGTATAAAAATGGCGCTAAAAACGGCCACACCAAATCGCCAGGCATGGCCCCGCCGGGTACTCGTCGCTCGATGGGTAAACGCTGAGACTAAGTCAGCGAACGCTGTAGCGGTGTTTGCCTACAGGTTCTGCTTATATTTCTGATTGTAGGTCCGCGACCGTTTCTTGAAAGTTTGCACAGCCTCCGCACCGCCCCCCTTAGTTGAACGGGGCGGGGTGCAGAGAGGCTGGTCTTTCAGGAAAAGGACGTTTCTCGTGGCACTGATACAGCGCTTTGCACTGCTTGCCCTGTTGTTCTCGATTGATGCGGTTGCGGTGGTTGAACCGCCTCGGCGCGAAATCCGCTTCGCTGTCGCCGCGCAATTCCCGCCCTTCCAAAGCCGCAACCCGCAAGGCCAGTTGGTCGGCCTGAATATCGACCTGGGTAACGCCCTGTGCCAGCAGTTGAATGTGCGCTGCACCTGGGTCGACCAGGTGATTGTCGAAAACGTCCCGGCGCTTGATGCCCGGCAATTCGATGCGATCATGGGGATGGCCCCCACGTCTGAACGGCGGCGTTGGGTGGGCTTCACCGACAATCTTTATCCTTTCACTACACGTCTGGTCGCCCGCCGATCCTCGGGCCTGATGCCGACCATCAGTTCGCTCAAGGGCAAGCGAGTGGGGGTATTGCTGGGCAGCAACCGCGAAGCCTTTACTCTGTCGCAGTGGGCGCCCGAGGGCGTGATCATCGAGAGTTTCTGGCTCAATGACGAGTTGGTCCGCAGCCTGGTGGCCGGTGATATCGATGCAACCTTGCAGGGCACCGTGGAAATTCGGGGCGCGCTGCTCGACACCGACGCCGGCCAGGATTTCAACTTCATGGGCCCTGAGATTTCGGCCGAACTGTTGGGCAATGGCGTGGCAATCGCGGTGCGCAAGCCTGATACGGCGTTACGCAGTCAACTCAACCGTGCCCTTGAAGAGCTGATGCAAAATGGCGAATACCAACGGATCCTCGCGCCCTACCACTTGGAAACACCGTGACGGTTCATTCACTGCGCGTGCTGGCGCAAACGCCACGCGCCGTGGGCGCCGGGCAGGTTCATGGCCAGCCTCTGACGCCTTGCCACCCGGGGCTCAAGCCGCGCGCAAGGAAATAAACGCGTAGTTGGCCGGCACCTCGGTAGCAATCTGTGCGCCGGCATCCAGCAACTGCTCGGCGATGTCCAGGCCGGACGCATGAAACACCCACTCACTGGCCACCGAGGGCTGGTCAAGCGCCAGCTCGATGGCCTGGGCAAAGGCGTGCATATCCGGCAGGTACGCGGTAAACCCGTCGCCTTTTAGCGCGGTGGTGCGAATACCCAGCAGCGCACACACCGTCTCCTTGGTGTGTACATCGTCACGGTCGGCCTGGCGGGAGCGGCGGATCAGTTCCGCCAGTTCTTGGTCCACCAACTCACCGCCCACGATCAGCGCCGGGCCCTGTTCCCAGGATTCCGGCGGGCAGTCCTTGGCGGCGGGGTTCAGCGGGATGTGCGGGTTGATTTCCATCGGGTAGATACGGCACACCAACGGGCGGCGCGCATAAATGCCGCAACGGTTGTCTTCGTCAAGATTCCGGCAGCGCCCGGCGTTGTAGGCGGCAAACGTGATGGCCACAAACGCCTCGGTATTGCCGCTGGGCACCACCACCGAACGGCGCTCGGCGTGTTCGCGTTGTTGCACGGGCAAGCCCAGGCCATTGCCGAGAAAACCCTCCACCAGAACAATCACGTTACCGCCGTCAGCCGCCCAACTGCGGGCCTCTTCAAGGGTCAGGGGCACATGATGGTCGGTGCAGCATTTGCCGCAACCTACACAGGAAAAATGAGTGTTCATGGAGGATCTGTCACCAGGCAAGGTCAGAGGGCACTCTTGAACAGTGACGGGATTTTGCCTCTATTCACGGTTCTGGCTCTCTGGAAGCAAGTTATGCGCCAGTGCCTGTCAGTCTTCGGGGACCAGGTCGCGCAGCACAAAGACCATGCCTGCACTTTCATACAGTTGCCGGGCGCGCAGGTTGCTCTCGCGTACTTTGAGGTCTACGTAAGGCTCGCCGCGCTGCTTGAACACATGAAAGGTGTGCAGCAACAACGCGCGACCCAGCCCCTGGCCTTGGGCGCAGGGGTGTATCGAGAGGTTCTTGATAAACGCGCTGGTCCAGCATTGAGCCACGCCGAGAATACCGTCGCGGTTACTGGCCACCAGGCACAGCGTCGGGTCGAATTCGGCATCGGTGACGAACTGCTGCTGCCATTGCGCCAGGCTCGCGACACGGCCACCGCCTTGATCCTGAGTCATGCGCAACACCGCATGAATCGCCGGGGCCAGCTCGTCGCGGTAATGATCCAGCCGGGTATCTGCTGGCCACTGCGGCGCCGGCAGGCTGGCGGTGAGGTCGCGGCGCAGCAGTTGGAAGTATTCCGCCACCGGTTACAGGCCCTTTTGCGCCACAGCCTTGGCAGCGACCACCAGGCACTTGGTCAGTTCGGGCGACGAAAACTTGGTCAGCACCGCGTCGGCGCCGGCCAGGCGGGCTTTTTCGCTGTTCATCGCGCTGTCCAGTGAGGTGTGCAGCAACACGTACAACTCTTGGAAATCCGGGGTTTCGCGCAGGGTGCGGGTGAGGGCGTAGCCATCCATTTCGGACATTTCGATGTCCGACACCACCACGTTGATCTGCTCGACCGTGCCTTGCAGCTCCAGCAGTACATCGATGGCTTCCTTGGCGCTGCGTGCGGTATGGCACGTCAGGCCGAGGTTGCGCAGGGTGTGCACCGATTGCTGCAGGGCGACCTGGCTGTCGTCCACCACCAGAATCCGCGCGTTGCCGAGCACTTCGGCCTCTTCCATGGTCAAGTCGGTCGGCGCCACTTCAATCGGTGCCGGGGCGATGCCGTGGATGACCTTTTCGATATCCAACACCTGCACCAGCCCGCCCTCAACCTGGGTTACCCCAGTGATAAACGAGCGATTCCCGCCGGAACCATAGGGTGGCGGCCGGATGTCGGTGGTCAGGCAGTGCACGATCTTGCTCACCGCCTGCACGTGCAGGCCCTGCTTGGAGCGGCTCACGTCGGTCACAATCAGGCAGCCGCCGTTCGGGTCTTGCAGGGGCATTTCGCCGAGGGCGCGGCTCAGGTCGATCACTGAGAGTGAGGCGCCGCGCAGTGTGGCGATGCCTTTGACGTGGGGGTGGGACTCCGGCAGCTTGGTCAGCGGCGGGCACGGGATGATTTCACTGACTTTAAGCAGGTTAATCGCCATCAACTTGCCGCTGCGCAAGGTAAAGAGCAGAAGCGAAAGTGAATCTGCGCGGGCTTTGGTGGTGGACATAAAAACCTTCTGTGGATCAGGGATGACGATCTATAGAGGGTTATCGACTTGGGCGCGCCAGGCTTTAACCGTATTTGTCAGGTGAAGCGTGTTGGCGTGTGTGGGCGCGGGCTGGCCTGCGATAGCATCAACCTCGGTGTGACTGAGACACCGAGGCGCCTGCATCGCCGGCAAGCCCGGCTCCCACAGGGGGGCCGCTGCCACGCGGCTCAGGTGTCAGCCCTTCCACACCTGCGGGTTCACCAGATCCTGCGGACGCTGCCCCAGCAGGGCGCTGCGCAGGTTATCCAGAGCGCGGTTGGCCATCGCCTCACGGGTTTCATGGGTGGCCGAGCCGATGTGCGGCAGGGTCACGGCATTGCTCAGCTGGAACAGCGGCGATTCAGCCAGCGGCTCCTGTTCATACACATCCAGCCCGGCGCCACGGATTTGCTGGGTTTGCAGGGCTTCAATCAGCGCCGGCTCATCCACCACCGGCCCACGGGAGATATTGATCAGGATCGCGCTGCGCTTCATCAGCCCCAACTCGCGGGTGCTGATCAGGTGGCGGGTCTTTTCGCTCAATGGCACCACCAGGCAGACGAAGTCCGACTCGGCCAGCAGTTGGTCCAGGCTGCGAAATTGCGCGCCCAGTTCCTGTTCCAGCTCGGTCTTGCGGCTGTTACCGCTGTACAGAATCGGCATATTGAAACCCAGGCGACCACGCCGGGCGACAGCCGCGCCGATATTGCCCATGCCGACGATGCCGAGGGTCTTGCCATGCACGTCGCAGCCGAACAACGGCGCGCCGACGCTGGCTTTCCACTGGCCGGCCTTGGTCCAGGCGTCCAGTTCGGCCACACGGCGTGCGCTGCTCATCAGCAAAGCGAAGGCCAGGTCGGCGGTGCTTTCGGTGAGTACGTCGGGGGTGTTGGTGAGCATGATCCCGCGCTCGTTGAAGTACGCCACGTCGTAGTTGTCGTAGCCCACCGAGACGCTGGAGACCACTTCGAGTTTGCTCGCGCCTTCCAGCTGTGCACGGCCCAGCTTGCGGCCCACGCCGATCAGGCCATGGGCGTGGGGCAGGGCTTCGTTGAATTGAGCATTGATGTCACCCAGCTTGGGGTTTGGCGCGATGACCTCGAAGTCCTGTTGCAGGCGTTCGATCATTTCCGGGGTGACACGGCTGAAGGCGAGGACAGTCTTTTTCATTGCAGGCGGGCTCATCGACTACGGAAGAATACCAAGCACGCTAACATTCCTGTCGACGATTGTCAGGACGACCGTTTAACAGTGGGCGCTGGCTTTACCCCACCACTCGTTGCCTCGCTTAGGCTCGGCATGCCCTCTGTGCGGCTTGAATCCGTGGTTAACGGGCCGGTCAGATCAAACGCAAGCGCACGGCGGCACACGCTCTGTCTGATGTACCTAGATCCAAATGTGGGAGCGGGCTTGCTCGCGAATGCGATGGGTCAGCCCGCTTATCTGTAACTGATACGCCGCCTTCGCGAGCAAGCCCGCGCCCACCCTTTTACCGAGTTCAACTGCCAGCACCGCTGTGCTCTGCTTTCTGTGGGCGCTGGAGACACCTCGGGATATCGGGCATAACCGTTGATGCCCTCTCAGCGGGTCGGCGGTCCGACAAGCCAGCTCGCGCATTTGAGTTATATCGAAGGCCGGAAATCAGTTCGCCAGCCGTGCGCCGCTGAGGCTGCCGCTCAGTTCATACGCCACCAACTCCGCCTGATGCGCCGCCAGAATCTCCGGCAACGAGCCGCGCAGGTATTCCACCCACGTCTTGATCTTCGCATCCAGGTATTGGCGTGACGGGTAGATGGCGTACAGGTTCAGCTCTTGCGAGCGATAGGTGGGCATTACGCGCACCAGTGTGCCGTTGCGCAGGCCTTCGATGGCCGCATACACCGGCAACAGGCCAACGCCCATGCCGCTGGTGATCGCGGTTTTCATCGCATCGGCCGAGTTGACCAGAAACGGCGAGGTGTTGATCGCCACGCTTTCCTGGCCTTCGGGGCCATTGAAGGTCCATTTATCCAGCTGGATAACCGGGCTCACCAGGCGCAGGCAGGCGTGGTTGAGCAAATCCTGTGGCCGTTGCGCGCAGCCTTTGGCCTTGACGTAATCCGGCGAGGCGCACGCGATGCTGTAGGTGATGCCCAGGCGCTGGGACACGAAGCCCGAATCCGGCAGTTCACTGGCCAGCACAATGGACACGTCGTAGCCCTCGTCGAGCAGGTCCGGCACACGGTTGGCCAGGGTCAGGTCGAAGGTCACGTCGGGGTGAGTGCGGCGGTAGCGGGCAATCGCGTCAATCACGAAATGCTGGCCGATGCCGGTCATGGTGTGCACTTTCAACTGCCCGGCCGGGCGCGCGTGGGCGTCGCTGGCTTCGGCCTCGGCCTCCTCGACATAGGCGAGGATCTGTTCGCAGCGCAGCAAATAACGTTTGCCGGCTTCGGTCAGTGCAATGCGTCGGGTGGTGCGGTTGAGCAAGCGGGTTTGCAGATGGGCCTCAAGGTTGGAGACCGCGCGCGAGACGTTGGCGGTGGTGGTGTCCAGTTGCACGGCGGCGGCGGTGAAGCTGCCGGCTTCGGCCACGCAACTGAACGCGCGCATGTTTTGCAAAGTGTCCATGGAGTGTTCTCAGGGGAGATAACAAATTGTGACAGAAAGTTACGCCGTCCAGTGATCCCTACCAACGGATTATCGCCTGAACGGTAACAAAGATTCACAGGAATGCCAGCTTATCGTCCTCCATCGCGCCGCCTAGAATTGCGCCACCTTCCCCGCAACACCACCTCAGGAATACGCTTGCCGTGCCGCGTCGCATCAACAGAGAGCTGAAGGCTCTCAGTGTTTTGGCCTTATCGTTAGCAATCAGCGGCTGCATCGGAACCGGAGGAATCGCCCCCCAAGGCCAGGCCCTCAACGCCAATAACCTGGTCACTGACGAAGCGATCCAGAGCGCCGCCCGGGACGCCCACTGGCCCACCACACGCTGGTGGCAAGCCTACGGTGATCCGCAATTGAATCGCTGGGTGGAACTTGCCACGCAAAACAGCCCAAGCATGGCCATGGCCGCCGCGCGGGTGCGTGAGGCGCGGGCCATGGCCGGGATTGCAGCGTCGGCCGAGTCTTTGCAGATCAACAGTGACACTGCCCTCAAGCGCCACAATTGGCCGAAGGATCAGTTCTACGGTCCGGGCGAATTGAGCGGCGCCAACACCTGGGACAATAGTTCGTCACTGGGCCTCAGTTACGCCCTCGACCTGTGGGGCCGCGAAAGTAACAGCACCGAGCGTGCCGTCGACCTCGCCCATATGAGCGTTGCCGAGGCGCGTCAGGCCCAGCTTGAATTGCAAAACAACGTGGTACGCGCCTATATCCAGCTGTCGTTGCACTACGCCAACCGCGATATCGTCGCCGCCACGTTGGCCCAGCAACAACAGATTCTCGACCTGGCCAACAAACGCCTGAATGCGGGAATCGGTACTCACTTTGATGTCAGCCAGGCGGAAACGCCGCTGCCGGAAACCCATCGGCAACTCGACGCCTTGGACGAAGCCATCGCCCTGAGCCGCAACCAACTGGCGGCGCTGGCGGGCAAAGGCCCGGGTGACGGCGCGCAACTGCAACGGCCGAGTCTGGCCCTCGCCGCGCCGCTGAAATTGCCATCGAGCGTGCCCGCGCAATTGCTCGGCCAGCGCCCTGACGTGGTCGCCAGCCGTTGGCAAGTCGCCGCCCAGGCCCGCGGCATCGATGTGGCCCATGCCGGTTTCTACCCCAACGTCGACCTGGTCGGCAGCCTGGGTTTCGTCGCTACCGGCGGCACTCTGCTGGGCTTTCTCAGCGGCCAGAAATTCAACTACAACGTCGGCCCGGCGATGACCTTGCCGATCTTCGACGGTGGCCGTTTGCGCGCGCAACTGGGCGAGGCCAGCGCCGGTTATGACATCGCTGTGGCCAAGTACAACCAGACCCTGGTCAATGCGCTCAAGGGCATCAGCGACCAGTTGATCCGCCGCGAATCCATGGACAAGCAGTCGGCCTTCGCCGCGCAGTCGGTGGCCTCGGCACAGAAAACCTACGACATCGCGATGATCGCCTATCAGCGCGGCCTCACCGACTACCTCAATGTGCTGAACGCCCAGACCCTGCTGTTCCGCCAGCAACAGGTCGAGCAACAGGTGCAGGCCGCGCGTCTGAGCGCGCATGCCGAGCTGGTGACCGCCCTGGGTGGCGGGCTCGGCGCGGGTAACGATGTGCCGCAAGCGGCCAAGACCCTTCCCGGCAAAACCCCGGCGGCGCTTGCCGTGTTTGATCACTGAGTAGGCATTCATGACGTTCTTGTCTGCACCGCTGCGCGGGTTGTACGCCCTTGAGTGGCGCCGTGGTTTTTTCGACTGGGCACGCAGTGATGGCGTGACCTGGGTTTATATCTTCAAGGTGCTGATCGCTGCATTCCTCACGCTGTGGCTAGCCATGCGCCTGGAACTGCCGCAACCGCGTACCGCGATGATTACCGTGTTTATTGTGATGCAACCGCAGAGCGGCCAGGTGTTCGCCAAGAGCTTTTACCGCTTCCTCGGCACCCTGGCGGGTTCGGCGGTGATGGTTTTCTTGATTGCCCTGTTTGCGCAGAACACCGAATTGTTCCTCGGCGCGCTGGCGATCTGGGTCGGCATTTGCACCGCTGGCGCAACGCGTAACCGCAACTTCCGCGCCTATGGTTTTGTGCTGGCCGGCTACACGGCGGCGATGGTGGGCTTGCCCGCCCTGGCGCACCCGGACGGCGCGTTTATGGCGGCGGTGTGGCGGGTGCTGGAAATCTCCCTGGGGATTCTCTGTTCCACGCTGGTCAGCGCCGCGATCCTGCCGCAGACCAGCAGCGCGGCGATGCGCAACGCCCTGTATCAGCGCTTCGGCGTGTTCGCGCTGTTCGTCACCGACGGCCTGCGAGGGCGCAGCCAGCGCGAAGGTTTCGAGGCCAGCAACGTGCGTTTTATCGCCGAAGCCGTGGGCCTGGAAGGGTTGCGCAGCGTCACCGTGTTTGAAGACCCGCATATGCGTCGGCGCAACGGTCGGCTCAGTCGCCTCAACAGCGAATTCATGAGCATTACTACGCGTTTCAACGCCCTGCACCAGCTGTTGGAACGCCTGCGCACGGTTGACGCCGATCATGTGGTCGCGGCGATCAAGCCCGGCCTGCAGGACCTCGCCGAAGTGCTCGACAGCTTCTCCGGGCGCGCCCTCACCAGCCCGGACGCCGCGCGCCTGGTCAACCAACTGAGCGCCTACAAGGACGGTCTGCCCGCCAAGGTGCGCAGCCTGCGTGCCACCTTCCAGGAAGGCAACCCGAGCGAAGCCGAGCAACTGGATTTTCATACGGCCTACGAGCTGCTGTACCGCTTCGTCGACGACCTGCATAACTACGCGCAGACCCACGCCTCCCTGGCTGATCACAGCCATGCACGCGAGCAGTGGGATGAAACCTTTATCCCCAAAACCAACTGGCTGGCCTGCGCCGCCTCGGGGATTCGTGCGTCGTTCATCCTGATCGTGCTCGGCAGCTACTGGGTGGCCACCGCCTGGCCGAGTGGCGCGACCATGACCCTGATCGCCGCCGCCACCGTCGGCCTGTCCGCCGCCACGCCCAACCCCAAACGCATGGCATTCCAGATGGCCTGCGGCACCTTGATCGGCGCGTTGGTGGGCTTCGTCGAAATGTTCTTCGTGTTCCCCTGGATCGACGGCTTCCCGCTGCTGTGCGTAATGCTTGCGCCGGTGATCATCTTCGGCGCCTTCCTCGCGTCACGCCCAAAATACGCGGGCGTCGGCGTCGGCCTGCTGATTTTCTTCAGCACCGGCTCGGTGCCGGACAACCTCACGGTCTACAACCCCTACACCTTTATCAACGACTACATCGCCATGGTCATCGGCATGCTGGTGTGCGCGGCGGCGGGGGCGATCATTCTGCCGCCCAACAGCCGTTGGCTGTGGCGCCGCCTCGAACAGGACCTGCGCGAACAGGTGGTGTATGCGATCAGTGGCAAGCTCAAGGGCCTGGCGTCGAGTTTCGAAAGCCGTACCCGCGACCTGCTGCACCAGGCTTACGGCCTGGCCGTCGGCCAGCCGCGCGTGCAGCGCGACCTGCTGCGCTGGATGTTCGTGGTGCTGGAAGTCGGCCACGCGATCATTGAGCTGCGCAAGGAACAGGCGATTTTGCCGGTGCACCCGGCCTATGCCGAATCCCAGCCATGGCGCCAGGCAATCCGCGTGATGGGCCGCTCGCTGGTGCGGCTGTTCCTGCAGCCCAGTGCGAGCAACCTGGAGCGCGGCCTGATTGCCGTCGACCATGCGATCAGCCGCGTGCAGGCCACCGACGAACCCTTCGCCCCGCACTTCGACACCTCGGCCCTGCGTCGGGTGAAAAGCTACCTGCACTTTATTCGCACTTCGTTGCTCGACCCGCAATCGCCGCTGGCTGCTCTCAAAGGATCTCCACATGCCGCGTGAAATAGCCTTTCACGGCCTCTACATGCCGACCATGACCCTGATGTTCTTGATCGCGGCCGCGCTTGCCTGGGCCCTGGATCGCTTCCTGGCCGGGTTCGACCTGTACCGTTTTTTCTGGCACCCGGCGCTGCTGCGCCTAAGCCTGTTTGTTTGCCTGTTCGGCGCGTTGGCGCTGACCGTCTACCGTTGAGAATGCCCCGATGAAAAAGTTTTTCAGCCTGCTCGCGACCTTGCTGGTATTGGCTTTGGCGATCTGGATTGGCCGCACATTGTGGGTGCACTACATGGAGACGCCGTGGACCCGCGACGGCCGCGTGCGCGCCGATATCATCAACGTCGCCGCCGACGTTACCGGGGAAGTGGTCGACGTGCCGGTGCGGGACAACCAGTTGGTGAAAAAGGGCGACCTGCTGATGCAGATCGACCCCGAGCACTACCGCATCGCCGTCAAGCAAGCCCAATCCCTGGTAGCGTCCCGTAAAGCCACCTGGGAAATGCGCAAGGTCAACGCCCACCGCCGCGCCGACCTCGACGCGTTGGTGATCTCCCGGGAAAACCGCGATGACGCCAGCAACATAGCTGACTCGGCACTGGCGGATTACCAACACGCGCTGGCGCAGCTGGAAGCCGCAGAACTTAACTTGAAGCGAACGCAAGTCGTGGCGGCGGTGGACGGCTACGTCACCAACCTCAACGTGCACCGTGGCGACTACGCGCGCATTGGCGAAGCGAAGATGGCCGTGGTCGATATGAACTCGTTCTGGGTGTATGGCTTCTTTGAAGAAACCAAGCTGCCCCACGTTAAAGTCGGTGACGAGGCGGATATGCAACTGATGAGCGGCGAGACGCTCAAGGGCCACGTGGAAAGCATCTCGCGCGGTATCTACGACCGCGACAACCCGCAGAGCCGTGAGCTGGTGGCGGATGTGAACCCGACCTTCAACTGGGTGCGCCTGGCCCAGCGGGTGCCGGTACGGATTCACATTGATGAAGTGCCGGACGGCGTGTTGCTGGCGGCGGGCATCACCTGCACCGTTATCGTCAACCCAACACACAACTGAACGGTGGGAGCTGGCTTGTGTGGGAGCGGGCGTGCTCGCGAATGCGGTGTGTCAGTTAACGCAAGTATTGACTGATCCACCGCATTCGCGAGCAAGCTCGCTCCCACAGTTGATCGTGTTATGCCTTGATCAAGGTTTCATGCAGGTGGCGCCACAGCAGCGCGCCACTGGCCTGTTTTTCGAACACCACGGTGGCGCGGCGATCGGTCTGGGTGCCGCTGTCGTCAACCTGATGTTCGCGATAAGTCACCGTGGCACCACGCGCATGCCGGTCAATCCCGACCATTTCACTCAAGGTGATTTTCAACCCCGGGCGCATGCCGCCCAGGCGTGTGAACAACGCATTCAGTCCGGCTGCATTCACCCGCGCGCCCGTGGCGGGGGCAACCATGCTGAATTCAGGTGAAAAGCGCGCGAGCAAACGCTGCAACGTGCCTTCTGGCGCAACCCCGGCAAACCACTGTTCGATCTCGACGTGGGTCTGGGTCACTTCCTCAAAAAAATCGCTGTAATCAATCATGGCTGTGGCTCGCTGGCAGGGTGAAGCAGTGTGCGGACTCTGGACGCATCCAGGCGCAACACGGCAAAAAGGGGCAGCAGTGTCAGGGCTGCGGCTATCGTGAAGGTTATGACGAAGGAATCCAAGGCCGACAACAACGCACTGAGGGCGGCAGCGCCGAGGCAGAAGCTGACTTGTCGGTTGATGTTCCACAGCGCACTGGCGTGGCCCATGCGCTCGGCGGGTATGTCGAGAAACGCCAAGGTCTGCGCCGTGCTGCTGCACAGGCTGCCGCCCAGGCCCATCAACGCGTAGGCCAGAATAATTACGGCCGGTTCGGGTTTTGTCAGCAGCAGGATGCCGATGCATTGCAGGGCCATGCCCGCCAGCAGCAAGGGTTTTGGGCCGTAGCGGTTGAAGCGTTTTTTGCTCAGGAAAATCGCCAGTGCGGACGCCAGCGCCCACGGCAACATCAGCGCGCCGGTGTGTGTCGCGTCGTAGCCCAGGCCTCGCAGGTAGAGAATAGCGATCAGGCTGGTGCCGATAAATATGCCGGGGATGAACAGATAGACCAACATCGCCACGCGCAGCATCGGGCTGCGGATCTGTTTGAAAATACTGCCCACATCCAGGGCCGGGCGCACTGTTACAGGTGCATCAGGTTTTATCCACAGCAGTGCCAGCAGCAACGTGAGCAACGCCAGCGGCAGGTTGGCGTAGAAGATCCAGCGCCATGACACACTGTCGACGATCAGCCCGCCCAAAGCCGGCGACAATGCTGGAACCAGCAGCGCCACCGACATCACACTGGCTGTCAATTGGCTGCGTTCTGCCGCTGGATAGTGCCGGTAAGCCATGGCCTGGCCCACGGGGATCAGCAAGCCACCGCCCAAACCTTGCAGCGCCCGCCAGCCAATCAGCGTTTCGATGGAACCCGCCTGGCCAACCATCACCGAGGCGCCCGCGAACAACAGCAGGCTCGCCGCGATCAGCGTTCGTTCGCCCATGATCGCCGCCAGCCACACACTCAACGGAATGATCACGGTCAGCCCGAGTACGTAGGCGTTGCTGATCCACGCCAATTGCGTGACCGAGGCGTGCAGTTCGCGGGCGATGTCCGGGTAGGCAACGGTGGCGACAAACATGTTCACCAGGTCCAGGGCAAAGCCGAGTAAAAAGATCCAGGCGACTTTCGAGCGGTAGGTCATGAACGCGATCCTGCGAGTGAAGCGGGCAGGGTAGGTCGCAAGCAGCGTTTGGGATACGGTGATTTGACTGTTAGTTTGTCAAAAATATTTTGACAAAGGAGGGCTCGGCCGATGGTCAGCCTGGACCGTTTCGACACCTTCAAGGCCGTGGTCGAGGCCGGCTCGCTGACCGCCGCGGCGGACCTGCTGGGCCAGACCCGCGCCGTGGTCAGCTTCAACCTCAAGCGCCTTGAGGCAGAACTGGGCGTTACCTTGCTGACTCGCAACACGCGCCAGTTGGCGCTGACAGATGCCGGTGAGCGCTTTTACCTGCGTTGCACACGCATGTTGGAAGAGGCCCGGCTGGCAGTGGAAGAAGCCCGCTCCGAACATGCCCAGCTCAAAGGCACCTTACGCATCACCACCACGGTGGAATACGCACTGGCAGTCGTTGCTCCTGCGGTGGAGGCTTTTCGGCGCCTGCACCCGGACTTGAACATTCACTTATCCACATCCTCCACCCATGCCGATTTGATCTCCGAACGCTTTGACGTGGCGATTCGGTTGGGGCGACTGCTCGACTCCAATCACCGGGCGGTGCAGCTGTCGACCTTTGAGGTGTTTGCTGTCGCCGCGCCTGAGTTTGCCCTGGTGCAAACCCTGGATGCGTTGGAGCGCATGCCCAAGTTAGGCCATGGCCGTTTGACGGAGCTGAGCCTGACCGACCCGGCCGGCGGCGAGCATCAATACCGTTCCGGCCCTGCTGCACTGGTGGCCGACAGTGCAGCCGTCCTCCAGGCGTTCGCCGTGCGTGGTCACGGCGTCGCAGTGCTGCCGCAATGGCTGGTGCAGGGTGATCTGGAGGCGGGGCGGTTGGTGCGCTTACTGGCGGACCATCGCTTCGCGCCGCAAGGGATTTACGCCATGTACCCGGATACACGGCATTTGCCGCTGAAGGTGCGCGCGTTTATTGATTTTATGAAGGGCTAGAGTGAGCCAGAGAGTCCGAACCGCTTCTTCAGGACTTTCTCCAGCAACCCTTTTGGCAACAGCGCCGCCATCAACGGCAGCGCTCGGCTGCCATTGCCCGCACGTAACATTCGTGGCGGTTTTGGGTGTTGCACAGCCTTGAGCACTTGCGCTGCAAATTGCTTGGCCGAAGTCGGGTTGTTCTGCGAAGCCTGGGTGCGCGCACGAATGCCGTCGCGCAAGGGCCACCAGGGCGATTGTTCGTTGATCAGCAGTTCGGCCTGGGCGCCGGCGTTTTTCGCGAAACTTGTGTCGATGGCTCCCGGCTGCACTTCCAGCACCCGAATAGCAAAGGGTGCCAGTTCCATGCGCAAGGCATCGCTCAAGGCATGCACCGCGGCTTTCGATGCGCAGTACGCACCTGCAAACGGCGTGACCAGTACACCCGAAACGCTGCCGATATTCACCACCAAACCTTTACTGCGCCGCAGCGCGGGAAATAGCGCCTGGGTAACGCCGACGATGGAAAATACATTGGTCTCGAATTGGCGCTGCATGGCTTCGGTGCCGCCGTCGAGCAGCGGCCCCATGGCGCCGTAGCCGGCATTGTTGATCAACACGTCCAGTTCGCCGAGCTGTTCGGCCAGGCGCTGCAGCGCCGCACTGTCGTTGACGTCCAGTTGCACCGTGTTGAAGCCGGCTGCCGCAAGGGCGGCGACATCTGACTCGCGGCGGGCACTGGCCCAGACGTCGAAGCCGGCAGATTTAAACGCGTCGGCCAGGGCGCGGCCAATGCCACTGGAGCAACCGGTGATGAGTACGTTGGGCATGGATCAATCCTTTGTCAGTCCGAGAAGCTGCCTTGCAGGTGCTCGGCGCGAAATTCCAGGGTTTGCGGGCGGTAGCCGGGGCGCAGGGGCGGGGTGGGCAGGCAATCTTCCCAGGTAGCGCCGGCCTGCAGTTCGCCGGGGCCGCGATAACGTGGGGCCGCATAGACGTTGTCGGCCAGGTTCACGGTGTCGCCCGGCGCATACGCGGCGAGCCGCCAGCGCAGCTCGGTCAGAGGCACGTCGTTGCCGTTGATCAGCACCAGTTTCAACGGTCGGTCGGCCGGGCATTCCTGTGGCGCGTAGCTGATGCGCAATTCCAGGCGCGACAGTTGCGAAGCTTCGCGGTTGTCCAGCCACACAACCCAAATGGCCACGAAGCCCAGGCCGACGGCGGCGGCCAGCGACACCGGCAAGGCTTTGGCGGGGTAGCGCAGCAGCAGGATCAGCCAGGTGATGATCAGGAGAACGCCGAAGAACATGGAGACCACCTCGAATAGGGAACGAGCATCCTAACTTAAGCGTAGGTGGGATTGGCTAGCGTGAGAGGTGTGTTGGCCCGGCGGACGCCTTCGCGAGCAAGCCCGCTCCCACATTTGGAGCGGGTACACCCTTGGAATACGGTCCAAATAATGTGGGAGGGGGCTTGCTCCCGATGACTTGCTTACTGAGCAGAAGAGTCCGCCTGCAAGCCTTCGATGGAAGCCTCAACCAATGCCAAACCGGTTTCAGCCAATTGCAGGCTGGCCCAATTCAGGTAGCTCTGGTGTTCGGTGCATAAGTCTTGAGCCGCCAGGGTGAGCACGCGCGCGGTGCCCAAAACATAACTGGCATGTTCCAGTGCATGTTCGATGGGAATGCCGGGTTGTACGCTGAACAGGGGGGCTTCACTGCGGTCGCTGGGGCCGAAGGTGGTGGGGCGGGTGGTTTGTTTGGACATGGTAAAACTCCTATGAAAATCGGAGTTGCCACGCTTCGCCGTCAAACGAATGGGTGGCAACTGTGCGCAGGTTGACGGACCGGTCATAGGAACCCGGCGCGCTCGAAAGCGCCCCACGCACAGTCGCCATAACGCTGTGCTTGGTCCTATGAGTATCGGAGGCCGTCAAACCTCATCACGAATGAGTCGTGACAGGCGCGAGGATAGGCAGGAAGGGGGCAAGGGTCAATTGTCGATCGTTCCCACGCTCTGCGTGGGAATGCATCCCGTGACGCTCTGTGTCACCCATGCACCGGGTGTGAATCGGGACGCGGAGCGGCCCAGGCGGCATTCCCACGCGGAGCGTGGGAACGATCAGCCCCCACCCAGCCCACTGCGGATAGGGGACGCAATGGGCTGGGTGAGGGCTTCTTGTACGACCGTGTTACTGCGCGATAGTTTTCACCGACACGCCACGTTCAATCGGCGTGGAGCGCCCGTAGATATCTTCAAACCGCTCGATATCGTCTTCGCCCAAATAGCTGCCCGATTGCACTTCGATGATCTCCAACGGGATCTTGCCCGGGTTGCGCAGGCGGTGCACCGAGGCGATGGGGATGTAGGTGGACTGGTTTTCGCAGAGCAGGAACACGTTTTCGTCACAGGTGACTTCGGCCGTGCCGCTGACCACGATCCAGTGTTCGGCGCGGTGGTGGTGCATTTGCAGCGACAGGCACGCACCCGGCTTGACCGAGATGTGCTTGACCTGGAAACGCCCGCCCATGTCCACCGAGTCGTAGGAGCCCCACGGGCGATAGACTTCGCAGTGGTTCTGGGTTTCGCTGCGGCCCTGGTCGTTGAGGGTCGAGACCATCTGCTTGACGCCCTGGACCTTGTCCTTGTGGGCAATCATCATCGCGTCCTTGGTTTCCACCACGACGATATTGTCCAGGCCGATCACCGACACCAGTTTGCCGTTGCCGTGGATCATGCAGTTGCGGCTGTCCTGGATGACCACGTCGCCTTTGCTGACGTTGCCGTTGACGTCTTTATCATTGACCGCCCACAGCGAGGCCCAGCAGCCCACGTCGCTCCAGCCGGCACTCAGCGGCACCACGCAGGCGCGCTGGGTTTTTTCCATCACGGCGTAGTCGATGGAGTTGTCCGGGCAGCAGGCGAAAGTGGCTTCGTCGAAGGTCACGGTGTCGGCATCCTGCTCGCTGCGTTCCAGGGTCAGCACGCAGGTGTCGTAGATGTCCGGGTCGTGTTTTTTCAGCTCCTCAAGGAAGCGGCTGGCGCGGAACAGGAACATGCCGCTGTTCCAGAAGTAACCACCGCTTTTGACGAACTCGACAGCACGTTTTTCATCGGGTTTTTCCACGAACTGTTGCACGCGGCTCACGCCTTCGGGCAGCAGCGAATCGTTGGTGGACTTGATGTAGCCATAACCGGTTTCCGGACGGGTTGCCGGCACGCCGAACAGCACCATCTCGCCACGCTCGGCCGCCACGGTAGCCAGGGCCAGCGCACGTTGCAGGGCTTTCTGGTCGTCGATCACGTGGTCGGCCGGCAGCACCAGCATCAGTTCGTCGCGGCCTTCGTTGACCAGCATCATCGCGGTCAGGGCCACGGCCGGTGCGGTGTTGCGCCCGAACGGTTCCATCAGGATGCGCTGGCATTCGAGCTTACGTGTGCTCAGTTGCTCGTTGACGATAAAGCGGTGGTCCTTGTTGCAGACCACGATCGGGGCGTCCATGCCTTCGAACACCAGGCGCTCCAGGGTTTGCTGGAACAGCGTGTGCTCGCCGGTCAGGGCCAGGAATTGCTTGGGAAACTGCTTACGGGAAAGCGGCCAAAGACGTGAGCCGCTACCACCGGAAAGGATTACTGGGATCATGGATGTTTCTCCTTGAATCGATTGGGTCAGAGCCTGTGGGAGGGGGCTTGCTCCCGAAAGCGGTGTTTCAGTCAGCACATCTGTTGCTGAACCAGCGCATTCGCGAGCAAGCCCGCTCCCACAGGGGGAGCGTCAAATTGAAAATCTAATCAGCGGGTCGACACCGGGCGTTTTACCCACACTGGCGAAATGCTCGAACCCGAGCCGGTCACGTACAGCACGGCCGCTTCACCACGTTCCAACGCCACCGGCTTCACATCGCCGACTTTCTTGTCACCGTCATACAACGCCAGGCTGACTTTCACCGGGTTGATCTCACGCTCGCCACGGCCCTTGGCGGCCACCGACTTGACCACGTCGGTTTTGCCGTCGGCGGTCTTCAGGGTCAGCGCCTTGTCGCTGAGGTTCTGCACGCGCACCAGGGATTTCTGCTTGTTCTTGAACGGCGGTTCTTCGATCAATTGCGGCTGGCCGCTGCCGCTGTTAACCAGGGTGTAGTAGTGGTCAGCGGCAAGTTTGACCGGCACGGTCTGGCTGCCGACCTTGGCGCTGTAGTCGCCGCCCGGCATAAAGCTGAAGTCGCTGCTGGCCAGCGGTGCAACGTCGCTCAGGTTGGTGGCGCCGACGGTGGCGCTGACTTCCTGGTTGCTGGCGTTGTAGACCCGCACGAAGCTGGAGCCTTTCGGCGCGGTTGGGCCGTAGAGGGCGGCGTCGCCCCCGGCGAAGGCGGACATCGATACGAAGCTCAAGCCGGCAGCAATGGCCAGGGTCTTGGCGAGACGACGCGGAGTAGTAGTGAAAGTCATGTGAGTTACCTCTCTTTCAGTTTTGCGCCCGGTCGGGCGTCTCGGATTTTTGGTGTTTAACTGGGGTGTTCAGTGCCATGTTTTGTTGGCGCGAACCGGCTTGTTTAAGCTGCGCAACCCACTGCGGGTCGGCGTCACCGATTTCGTTGTTGACGGGCAGATAACGTTCAGGAAACTCCCAGATCAGCACCTGTGGCGGGTTGTTCTTGAAGTCGTCGCTTTTCAAGTAGCTGAGCATCGGCAGGATCGGGCCGTGGCCGTCTTCCGAGTAGTTGATGACGTCGCTGTGCAAGGCTTGCTTGAGCGCACCGACGAAGTTCCAGTTGGGGTTGGCGCTGTAGCTGGTGCCGACCAGTGCCACTGGGGTTTCGCTGTCGCTGAACAGGGCGTCGTCGCCTGTGTTTTCAGCCAGGTGCGTGACGCGTTTTTGCAGCGGCTCTTTGGGCGGCATCAGGTTTTCGAACAGCGGGTCCAGCGGCAGGAACAGGCGCAAGTCACCTTTGTGCGGTTCGGTCTTTTCAGCTTCGGTGACAAAACGCTGCGGTTCGCCGCTGAGCGGGGTCTTTTCGCTGATCACCTTGGCCAGTTGTTTGGCGGCGATTTCGGCGCCGTCCGGGGTCCAGTGGGTGTCGGTGCGCAGGAACACTTGCTTGCCGCCCAGCTTGGCCTGTTGCAGCGGGCCGAGCAGGTCCGGGGCGATGATCGTGTCGGCAGCCACACGGGCGTGGAAGTCCTGGTACAGGTTGGCGTGGATGCTTGCCGGTTTCACGTCACCCAGGTGTTCCGGGTACAGGCGCACCTTGGCCGGCACAATCGCCATGACCAATTGAATGCCTTGGGCCTTGAGCTTCTGGCGTACGCCTTCGACCAGCGCGTAGTTGCCTTGCAGGTTCTGGTCTTCATTGACGGTGGGGTTGAACTCCTCGTCGCTGTACAACCAGTGATCGCGGCCCAGCACCACGCCAGGGCGGCCTTCGTTGAACAGCTTGTAGTCCAGCGCAGCCCACAGGTTGGTGCCGATACGCTTGATCGGGAACTGGTCGTCGTAATGCGTTTCGACGGCCTTGGTCCAGCGACCATTGAGCACCGTCGCGTCGGCATTGGTGCTGAAGCCGAAGAAACTGCGCATCGACCAGGCGCCCAGGGCCAGCAGCACCAGCAGGAACAGCGCGATATAGAGGACGCGGAATGAACGGGTCATGGTCGGCTCCCTCAGAATTGGAAGTAAAGGAACGGCGAGAAACTCTGCGCCGACAATTTCAGGATCGACGCCACGAACAGCAGCAGCACTGCGGCGCGCATGGCGTAGCGTGGCCAGTCAGCGGTCCAGTAGGCCGGTTGCACGGCGGCATCCTGGCCGACGGTGAAACCTGGCTGGTGGATGCTGCCCGGGTTGTCGCCCGGCACGGCCTTGATCAGGCTCGGGTCAGCGGGCTTGGCTTTCTCCGCAGGGCGGTGGGTGTAGAAATCGCGCAGACCGAAGAACGCCAGCGTTGCGTAGGCCACCACCAGGGTTGCCACTTGCAGGCCGGTGAGGTTGGCGCGGTTGAGTTCCGACAGCGACCACTCGCCAAAGCTGAACATCGCACCGTACATACGGCCGGCGACGTGCAGGTTCTCCGAGCGGAAGATGACCCAGCCCATCACCACCAGCAGGAAGGTGAAGGCCCAGCGCACCACGTTGAAACTGCGCGGCGCGGTGTTGAGGCCGATGGCTTTTTCAATTGCCAGCCACATGCCATGCCAGGCGCCCCACACGATGTAGGTGATGTTCGCGCCGTGCCACAGGCCACCGAGCAGCATGGTCAGGAACAGGTTGCGGTAGGTGGTCAGCGTGCCTTTCCGGTTGCCGCCCAGGGTGATGTACAGGTAATCGCGCAGCCAGGTGGACAGGCTGATGTGCCAGCGGCGCCAGAACTCGGTGATCGATTGGCTGATGTACGGCTGTTTGAAGTTTTCCATGAAGCGAAAACCCATCATCAAGCCCAGGCCGATGGCCATGTCGCTGTAGCCGGAGAAGTCGAAGTACAGCTGCGCGGTGTAGGCCAGCGCGCCGAGCCAGGCATCGCCGGTGGTCGGGTTTTGCAGGGCGAAGCAATGGTCGGCCACCACCGCCAGGGTGTCGGCGATGAAGACTTTCTTGATGAAACCCTGCATGAAGCGTGTGCAGCCCTCGGAAAACTTGTCGAGGGTGTGGGTGCGGTTGTTGAACTGGTCGGCCAGGTCGCGAAAGCGCAGCACCGGGCCGGCAATCAAGTGCGGGAAGATCGCCACGAACGCCGCAAAGTCGATGAGGTTGCGGGTGGCCGGGGTGTCACCACGGTACACGTCGATGATGTAGCTGATGGACTCGAAGATGTAGAACGAGATCCCGATCGGCAACAGCACGTGGGTGAGAATGAACGGCTCCAGGCCCGCCGACTTCATCATCACGTTGATGCTGTCGACACCGAAGTTGGCGTATTTGAAGTAGCCGAGAATGCACAGGTCGACCGCCACGCCCAACAGCAGCCAGCGTTGAGCCGGCTTGGTGCGCACGCCGGCCGCACCGACCTTGAGGCCGATCCAGTAATTCCACAGCGTGACGGCGGCGAACAGCGCCAGGAAGTCCACTCGCCACCAGGCGTAGAACACGTAGCTGGCAATCAGCAGCAGCAGGTTGCGATAGCGTTGCCCGCTCAAATAGTACAAGCCGAGGAAAATCGGCAAGAACAGAAACAGGAACACATTGGACGAGAAAACCATCCCGATCTCTCCATGTTTAACCAACAGTCAAGGGCCAACGGCCCCCCCAAACCCCCCCGCGATTTCACGGGCGGGCGGTACTACATTCCTACTGACGAAACCGGCTCAAACTGTGGGAGCGGGCTTGCTCGCGAAAGCGGTGGTTCTGTAACGGATGTGTTGACTGACACTCCGCCTTCGCGAGCAAGCCCGCTCCCACACTGGGACCCAGTTTCGTCAGCTGTTTTTTCAGGAACCTTTGTTGCCTTTTTCATGCGTCGGGTCGAAGACCTTGGTCAGGTCACCGCCCAGTCGGAAGGTCTTGAACGGCTGCATCCCGTGCTTGCGCTCGAGCACATCCGGGGCGCAGGTGTAGAGGGTGCAGAAGGGTTCAAGCCAGGCAAATTTCATGTCCTCCTTGAGGTCCTTCATGTCCTGCTCTTTGCCGTTCTTCTGCTCGAAGATCTGTGGGTCTTTGACCCCGGCGAGCACCTTGTCACCCAGGCGTTTGAGGGCGCCGTTGTTTTCCTGGCGCAGGTCCACACCGTTGACCAAGGCAAAACTGGCGATCATCGCCAGCGGCGGCAGCGCGTAGTTGTGGTACGACAAGGCACGTTGCTGGCGCTTCAATTCGTTCGGCAAAAAGCCCTGGGCATCGACCTGATTGGCGCCGACCTTGTATTCCTTCACCGCCCAATCAAACAGGTCACGGCGGTTCACGGCGACAGACGTCGCCATGACCGACCAGGCCGCCCAGTAGGAGTGGTTGTTGGTTTTTTCCAGCGGTAGGTTGTCCCAATCGCTCACTACCTGATCCGCCATTTTGCTGAACCAGGCCTCGATCAATTGCGACTCCTGCTGGTGGTTGGCCAGCGGGTGCGAGTCGGAAAACTTCAGGCGCACATAGGCCGACGCCATGCTGCCCAGCGCCCATTTGCGCATGGACTTGCCGGTGTGGTTGAAGTCCTTGGACATCAACGCATCCGCCTTGGCCCAGCTCGTGAGCCAGTTCAAGGTGCATTCCAACTGCTGCGGGCGACCGTCGCGCATGAACTGCATCACGCGCTTGCTGGTGTCTTTTTCCAGCTTGGTGATGTCGGCGGTGCTGTCGCGAAAGGCTTTTTCGGATTGCACATTCAGTGTGGAACGGGCTTTGTCCGAACCTTCGTACTTGCTGCGAAATTGCAGCGAGCCGGTGTACGGCGCCGGCATGGCGTCGCAGTCATTCTTGAAATCGCCGGTCTTGAAGGCTTCCACCGGGGCGAAATAGCCCTGGGGTGGACGCAGTGGCGCGGCGGCATTCACGGCGCCGGCGAACATTGCCAGGCCCAGTAAGGTTGGGATCAGTAACTTCTGCATAGGTAACCTCATTGCCCGGCCGAAGCGGTCTGTTGACCACCGGCGGGGAATACGTTGCGTGTGCAAATTTTCGCTTCGACTTTCTGCGCGGCAGCACCCTTTTCTGGGCCCTGCACTTCCACGGCCAGCAAGTTTTGCGAGGCCCAGTCTTCGTCGGTGCGCAGTTCAAAGGCGAAACGCCCGTCTGTATCGGATGTTTCGGGTTTGTCGATCTTGATGTCCTCGTGGCGCCCGTTCATGTACCAGAGGGTGGCTTGCAGGGTTTTCACCGACGGGTCGGCGAAGCGGATGTCGACCTGATGGCTGCTGTTGCGCAGGTCTTTGTTCGAACGGTTGACCATTAATTCGTTCTTGCCGGGTTTCAACGTGGTGCTCGCGCTCATCTGCGCGGTCTTGCCTTCGCAGCCGTTGTCGAGCAGCGCCATCATCTGGCGGTAGATGGTCTCCTGGTCGAGGCGATAGAGCGGCGAGAATTCCCAGATGAGAATTTTCGGCGGGGTTTTCTGGAATTCATCGCTGCCCAAGTACTGGATCATCGACCCTTCCAGGCCACCGCCGGGGAAGGCGACGTTGAGGATGTCGGCACCGATTTCCTGTTCAAGGAAGCCGGCGAAGTTGTAGTTCTTGCCGCTGTGGCTGGTGCCCACCAGGGTGATCTGCGGGTTGCCGGCATCGCTGAACAGGTCGCCGTCGCCGGCTTCGCCTTTGGGCTCGGTGGTGAATTGGTCCATGTACTGGATCGCGTAGCTGGTGCCGCAGAGCTGCCCGGCCATGTTGTGCAGCGTGCCGGTCTTGCCCATGCGCCCGGAGCGCTTGGTTTCGAATTCGCGCTTGGGAATATCGGCAAACTCCGGCATGGCACGCACTTTGGCGCCGACGATTTTTGCCGTGCGCTGAGCGCCGTACGGGGTCCAGTGCTGGTCGCCGCGGAAGTAGAAGTCGTGGGCCGGCAACTCATCCGGCAGTTGCTCGTTGGTGAGCGGCGACAAGTCCGGCACCACATAACCCATCTTGGCGAAACGGCCGAGCATGGTTTTGTAGTTGCCCAACGCCTTGTCAAAATCGAACTTGGCTTTCTCTTCCGGGTTGAGCTTGTTGCGGTTCACCAGGCCACGGGTCGGCTGGTAGACCACCACCAGTTCCACGCCTTTGGCCTTGAACGCATCGTGCAGTTGTTGCATGCGCTTGTAGCCGGCGGGGCTGGTGTCGAATTCGGTACGCAAATCTTCCTGGGTACGGAACAGCCAGTCGCCCTGGGCTTGCACCAGGGTGGTGAAGTTCTGCTGGTAGCGCGTGGTGTAGTTCTTCGCGTCATGGGCGGCCGGGCACAGGCTGCAGCACGGCTCGGCGGTAAACGTAGGCGCTTTCACTTCATCGGCGCGCACGCCCTGGCTGGCCGCCAGCAGGCCGAGGGTCAGACCCGAGAGGCTCAGCAGTTTGATTATGTGTGGGTGCATAAGGGTCATCCTCAGTCCTGCATTTGGGTCTGGCGTTCGACAGGGTCGATCAGCACGGCTTTCTGCTGGCGCACCAGCAGGTCGAGAATTTCTTCCTGCCGGTCACCCAGCACGCCGTTGAAGCTGATGCCGCTGGATTTGGTCGGCGCCAGCATCGCTACGCGGTACAGCTCGACGCTCAACGGCGAGTCGATGGACAGCGGCCCGCTGCCGTTACCCGCCAGTTCACCGCCGACCACAATCAGCGAGACCTTGGCGTCGAACGGGTCGAGGGCGATGTCGCGGTCGGTGTCGGTCAAATCCTTGATGTGGCCGTACACGCCGGTCAGGCCGTTGGCCATGGCGCTGTTCTCGTACAGGCGAATGTTCACGCTGTTACGGATGCGGATACCGTGGCGACGATTGGCAATCACCTTGTTGCCCCACAGCAGGTTGTCGCCGCTCTCATAGAGGGTGATGCCGTCGGTGTGGTTGCGGTAGATCTCGTTGTCGGCGATCAGGTTGTTCACGCTGTTCCGGTCGATCACCAGGCCTGAAAGCTTGTTGTCATAGCTGCGGTTGTTGAAGATGAAGCTGTCGTTCACTTCCCGGGAAATGATGATGCCGTGCTTCTTCTTGGTGCCGTAGACGGTGTTGTCCGCAATGATCAGGCCGTGGGAACGGTCGTGCGGGTCAATGCCGTAGACGATGTTGTCTTTGTAGGTGTTGCCCTTGATCACAAAGCCGGTGGTCTCGTAGCAGTAGAAGCCGTACCACATGTCCGAGAATTCGGAATCGATGATCCAGCCGGTCGGCTCAGCGCGCTTGAGGACCTTGGCCATGTTCGGCGTGTACTGGGAAATACTCACCCCGTACGACTTACTGTTGGCGTAGCCGAAACTGGCCATCTTGCTGTTGGCGATATAGGTCTGGGTGCCGCCCCAGGCCAGCAGGAACGGGCGGAATTCCTTGGGCGACTGAAAGGTCGCCGGGCCGTTGGCCTTTTCGTTCCAGCCGGTAATCCGGGTATCACGCACAAACAGCTGGCCGTCGTTGATCAGGAACGAACCGGCCTGCTGGGACAGGCGCAGCTCCTGGGTCTTCTTGTCGATTTCGAGGATGCCCTTGCGCCCGACGACGATTGGCAGCTTGGCCAGGAACACACCCGGCGACGTTTCGCTGAGGTACTGCTTGGGCACTTTGCCGAGCAGGTCCTTGAGGTTCATGTAGCCGTCGTCGACAAAGATCGCCTGGGGAATGCCGTGCTGGCGCACCACCCATTCGGCCATCTTGTTGTCGCCGCCGATAAAGTCCTTGAGGGCGTCTTCCTGCATCATGCGGCGGACGCTGACTTTGCCGGGCTTGGTACGCACGACCTTCTTTTCCATCGCCGCGGCGGTGTAGCCCGACAGGTCCGGCAGGGCCGGCTTGGGCATTTCCAGCGGCGCGGTTGGCGGGCTGGAGATGGTGTAGGTCTTGGCCTGTTGCAGCTCTTTGGCGATGGTCGGCGCCTTCACCGCCGCACCGTCGGCAAAGGCCGAAGTGCTGGCCAGCAGCATGGCTGCGACCAGCAGGCTGACCGAGCCTTTGAGGGCTTGAGGGTTCATCGCGCAGGCTCCCATCAGAATTTCCAGATCACGTCGACAAAGGCGCGGTGCATGTACGTGTCGACGCCGCTGCCATAGGCGTCGCCCGGTTTGAACACGCCTGCACGCAAGCGCACCAGGGCCGATGGTTCGTTGATCGACTGGCTCAGCGCGGCCGGTAGCAGGCCTTTCTTGAAGTATTTGGTGACCACGACGTCCATCTCCTGGCCGAGGTCCTTCTTGCCGTCTTCAAGCGGCAACGAGGTGCTGGAGAGGATTGCGCCGGTCACGTCATCGGTGTTGTTCTGCACCGCATCGATGCCGTTACTGCCCACCGGCTTGTTGCCGTCGACACGCCAGAACTTGTGGTACACCAGGCTGGCGTCATAGTCCTCGCGCAGCTGCCAGGAACCGAACAGGCTCATGGACTGCATGTTGTTCATCTCGCCGCGAAACGCCTCGCCGAAGCGGTGCACGCGCGATTGCGTGCCGGTCCAGTTCGAGCGGTTACTTTGCAGGCCGTTCTGCTCGTAGTTGGCACTGGCGCGCGAGTAAGCCGCGCCGACTTGCCACTGCGGGTCGAGGCGCAGGCGGATACCCAGGTCGGTGGCCCAGCCACTCACGTCGTCGCTGCGCTTGGCTTGTGCCGGGCGGGTGCCGTCGGCGTTCAAGGCGTTGACCGTGTCGCGGTTGCCTTTCATGCCGGTGACGCTGGCCCAGTAGTTGACGGTGTTGGTGTTGCGCCAGTTATAGGCGTCGCTGTTGGCTTCGATGCCGAGCCAGGTCAGGTCGCCGTTTTCGCGCTTGTCCAACGGATCGGTGGCCACGCCCGGTTCGGCGTAGTCGAGCTTGCCGTCGTCATGGGTGTGATGGCCACGCAGGCCGATCCACTGCCCCGGCGTCCATTGGTAGGCGGCGTCGGCGTAGAAGTGCTTGCGGTCCTTGTCGTCAGGCGACAGTTCCTTCAAGTCGGTGCGGTATTCGCTGAAGCGTTCGGCGGCGCCGATATTGGCTTTGAGCAAGGTGGTGTCGAAGGTCCAGTTCAGCGCTTCGATATTGGTATCGCGCCATTGGCCATCGTCATTGTTCAGGCGCTGGCGCCCGACCTTGAGGAGCTCGCCAGGGTAGGGCGTGAAGCCGCTGTAGCCGACCCAGAACTCGCGCAGGGCCAAATAGTTTTTCTTGGTCTTGCGGTCGTCGTTGCTCGATTGGGCGGCGCTGTCATCGGAGGACTGTTGCAGGGTGTCGGTCTCGATGATGTCACTCGACGTCACGGCCTGGCCCATGGCATAGGCGCTCCACGCGCCGCTTTCGCCATAGACCCATGGGCGCAGGTCGAGGCCGATGCCGTTGACGTCGCCGCCGGGCTTGGTGCCCAGGTCGCGGTCGTCTTCGGACTGGCCGGTGATTTTCACTTCGAGGCCGAAGTTCTTGGCTTCGGTCAGTGCGGCCAGGGTCGGGCATGACCACAGCAGGGCACAGGTCAGGCCGATGCCGGCCTTGACGAATGGGTTGAGCTTCATAGGGATTCCTCGCCGTCTTCTTCTTGCAGGGCGTGCAGTTGCAGCGTGCTCTGGGCCAGGGTGCCGCGCGTGGCCAGCTCCTGCTGCACCAGGCGTTGGCCTTCGGCGCGTTGCTCGGGCGTCAGCGGGGCTTCGAGCTGCGTGGCCAAGTCATTGGCCTCTGGCGTGTCCTGGGCTTTAGCCAACTGGCTGAAGACATAGGCGTTCAATGGGTCGGGCTTGGTGCCCTTGCCTTGGGAAAACAATTGGGCGATGGCGAAGTCGGCGCTGTTCTGGCCGTTGCGCGCAGCGGTCAGCAAGTGGTCGAGGGCTTTTTGCGAGTAGACCTTGCCCAGGTAGCCACGGCGGTAGATCTGGCCGAGGTAGTAATCGGCGGCGACTTCCTTGCCGACGGCTTTTTCGAAGTGCGCTTCGGCGGCTTTCGCATCTGCTGGCACCCACTTGCCTTCGTAGTAGAGCTTGCCCAGCAACAGCTCGGCACGCGGCTGGTCGGCGGCGCGGCCGTTATCCAGGTACAGCATCATCTGGTCGACATCGCCGAGTTCGGGGAAGTCGTAGAGCAGTTGCGCCAGGCTGACCCAGGAGGCGGGGTAGCCGGGGGCGATTTTTTCCAGCAGGGCCTGGGCGGTTTTTTCGTCCGGCTTGCCGAGCGTCGCGTCGCCCAACACACGGGCCACGCTGTCGACGCGCTGGGCCGTGACCGTGCCACGGCTGTAGCCGGCTTCCAGCTGCTTGAGCAGCTCGGCCTGTTTTTCCGGCGCGGCTTGTTTCTGGTAGACCGTGGCCAACTCGACGTAGCAGATGTCGGTGGTGTTCAGGGCGGCCTTGCAGATGCGTTCCACATCATCCAGATGCTGGTCGTAGGTGTCCTGGGTGCGATACAGCAGCACCTGGGCCAGGCCCGCTTCCGGGTAACCCGCCGCCTGCCATTTGCTGATCTGTTGCTGGGCGTTCACGTTAGGAAAGCTGTGCGGGTATTGCAGGTACAGCATCGCCAGCGGAATCAGGGTATTGCCTTCGCCATTGGCAAAGGCTTTTTTCAGCAGGCCCTCGGCTTCGTGCTGCTCGGCCTCGGTGGCGCCCGGCTTGGCCACCAGCAGGCGACCCAGGCGGGCCTGGGCGCGCGGCGAGGTATCGGCGGCCGCGCGGTAGGTGGCCTCGGCCTGGCGGATCTGCTCGGGGTCGCGGGTGGTCACCTGGATATCCGCCAGGCCGACTTGAGCCTCGCTGTAACCCAGGTCTGCCAGCTGCTGATAGTTCTGCTGGGCGGTGACCGTGTCGCCACGTTTGAGGGCTTCGTTGGCCAGGCGCTGGTCGGGCAGGCCGGCGCAACCGGCGAGGCTGACCGCCAGTGCCAATGTGCAGAATGCAGAGGCGAAGTGCGACCCGCTCTGTGTGGGAGCTGGCTTGCCTGCGACGCGGGCAACTCGGTCTTTCAGGTGCACCGAGTCGATCCCATCGCGGGCAAGCCCGACTCCCACAGTGCTCTGTGTTGTGCTTGAAATAGGGTTCACAGGCATGTCCTCCGCTTACAGACCGTGAGCCATGGCTTTATCGATCAGCCAGTTCAGCGAAGGGCCACGGTCGCTGGTGACTTCCACTGGGCGGCCGGCGTAGGTGCTGTCCAGCGGTGCGTCCGGCTTGATCTGTACGCGGATGTCGGAAGACAGGTCGTCGCTGTTCAGGCTGGCGCTGCTGACGATGGTGCCCGTGCGGACCTGTTCTTCGTCGGCGACCTGGAAGCTCACCGGCGTGCCTGGGCGCACGTCGGCGAACTGGCGATAGGTGAAGCGCGCTTCTACGTTGGCCAGGCTGCCGCGTGGCACCAGTCGGAAGATCACGTCGCCCTTGTTGGCGTACTGACCGTCGGCGACCAGTTGCTGGGCGACGACGCAATCGCACGGCGAGGTCAGGGTGCCGGTCATTTGCTTGCCGAACAGTTCTTCGACCTTGGCCGGTTGCAACTGCTCTTCGTCCAGATGGCCCTTGAGCACATCGAGCATGCTGGTGCTGAACGTCGCCAGTGGCGCGCCTTTGGCCGCGACCGCGTCACCTTTGAGCAGGCTTTGTACGGTGCCGTCACGCGGCATGGTCACGTTCATGCCGGGCACGCTGACCAGGCCAGCCTGGGCGTGGCTGACGAAGTACATGCCGTAGACCGACTTGAACACAAAACCGAACGCGGCGAGGCCGACAATGAAGATCCCGGCGCTGAACACCACGGCGCGCAGGCGGCCGAACGCGGTCATGCCGCTGCCGCCGTCCTTGACCTTGCGCGCCTTGGTGAAGTTGTCGCGTTGCAGGGTGGCCAGTACGTCGCCCATGGTCACAATGTCGCCGGACAAGTGCGACGTGATCAGGTGGCGCAGGGTGGAAATATCCTGGGCGTCGAGGTTCTGGAACTGGCAACCGGTGCGGCCGCTCTGGCGGTCGTAGGAGCGAATCTGCAGCTCTACATCCATCGCCAAACCGAGGTTATCGATCACGAACTGCAGGCGGCCCTTGTGCACTTCACCGACGGTCAGTGGCTGGGTGGCGGTGAACGCCAGGCCACCGGCGGACAGGTCGATTACCCGTGCTTCGGTCTGGGTACGGTCGGTGTTGAAGAAGCGCAGCTTGGCCGGGATTTTCACCCGGGCATGTTGGCGCTGGGCTTCGGATTCGTGGACAACGTTGGCGTTTACTGGGCTGTTCATATGTTCGATTTCCTAGTTAATTCAGGCTTGGCTGGGTCAGACCATCATCAGCAACACGGCGACGAAAATGCTGCCGGCGGAGAAGGTCATGGTCCGAGACGACCAGGTGTTGAACCAACGTTGAAAGCTGGCCAAATCGCGGGTCAGTTTGGTGTCCTGGCGGGTCCAGGACTGTTGATCAAGGCGGAAGAACACGTAGATCTTCACCAGCGCGCCCATGATCTGGTTGTAATAGAGAATCACCGGGTACGCCGGGCCGATGGTGTGGCCGGAGCACGACAGCAACAGGGTCAGGATCAGGCGCGTGATGCCGATCCACAGCAGGTACGCAAGGATGAACGCGCCGCCGTACTTGAAGGTGGCGATGATGGCCACGGTCAGGCCGAGCAGGGAGGTCCACATCGACACGCGCTGGTCGAACAGCACCACGCTGGTGAACAGGCCCAGGCGGCGTACGCCGAGGCCGAGGGCGCGGGAGTTCTGGCGCAGGTTGTTGCCGTACCAGCGGAACATCAGCTTGCGGCTGGCCTTGATAAAGCTCTTTTCCGGCGGGTGCTCCACGGTGTTGATCGCGGCGTCCGGCACGTAGAAAGTGTCGTAACCGAGGCGCATCAGGCTGAACCAGCTGGACTTGTCATCGCCGGTCAAAAACTTGAAGCGGCCCAGGCGCCAGTGTTGCAGCGAGTCGCTTTCCACATCGGCGATAAAGCCCGGGTCGGTGACCACGCTGGCACGGAACACCGACATGCGCCCGGTCATGGTCAGCACGCGCTTGGACAGGGCCATGGAGCACATGTTGATGTGGCGCTGGGCGAAGCGCAGTTTGTGCCACTCGCTCATGATGTAGCCGCCGCGCACTTCGCAGAACTCGTTGGTGGTCAGGCCGCCGACGTTGCCGAACAGTTGGAACCACGGCACGGTCTTGCGCACCACGCCTTCGGCGAGCACGGTGTCGCCATCGATCACGGCGACCACTGCGCGGTCATCCGGCAGGTGGCGGGAGATGGCGCGGAAACCAAAGGCCAGGCCGTCACGCTTGCCGGTGCCCGCGATGCGCACGAAGTCGAGCTTTACGTGGTCCGGCGGGTTCATGCGTTCCCACAGGCTTTTCACCAGCAGTTCATCGGACATTTCCACCAGCGAGCAGACCACGGTGGTGGGGAAGCCGCATTCGATGGCCTCGCGAATGACCGAGCTGTAGACCTGGGCGGTGGTCAGCGCATCGATACGGAAGCTGGTGACCATGAGGAACACATGGGACGGGTCTGCCGCCTTGCCCAGCTTGCGCACCTTGCGCCGCAGGTGGGGGTAGACCACGTACAGGAACAGCATGCCGCGAAAGAAATGCGTAGCACCCATCGAGTAGCGCCAGATACCGACGGCGCCAATCAGGAAAATAAAATTCTTCGACTCTGAGTCGAACGTACTCGCCGGCAACAGCAGGGCGAGTCCCATCAGCAGGCTGAGAAAGAACAGCCAGCCGGCCGATTGCAGCAGTACATGTTTTAACTTGGACATAAGCGTCATCCGGAAGGGAAGGAGGCTTCAGGCTGCAAGCGCTGGGGATGAAGACACCTGCAGCCCGAAACTTGCCGTCGCTGTTACCAGCAAATACCTTCGGTGCGGCCACTTACGCTGGTGGCCTTGGACATGAAGCCCACCAGGTCGACCACTTGCTTGCCGTGCGGCGCGTTATGCGCCAGGGCACGGAATTTCTCATCACGGTTGCCGAGGATGATCACGTCGGAGTTGTTGATCACCTCATCGAAGTCCGAGTTGAGCAGGGACGACACGTGCGGGATCTTGCCTTCGATGTAGTCCTTGTTCGCGCCGTGCACACGGGCGTATTCGACGTTGCTGTCGTAGATGCTCAGGTCGAAGCCTTTGCCGATCAGCATTTCCGCGAGCTCGACCAGTGGGCTTTCGCGCAGGTCGTCAGTGCCGGCCTTGAAACTCAGGCCCAGCAGGGCGACTTTGCGTTTGTCATGGCCGGCGACGATGTCGAAGGCGTTCTGTACCTGGGACTCGTTGCTGCGCATCAGCGAGTTCAGCAGCGGCGCTTCCACGTCCAGGGAACCGGCGCGGTAGGTCAGGGCACGCACGTCTTTGGGCAGGCACGAGCCGCCAAACGCGAAACCTGGGCGCATGTAGTACTGGGACAGGTTGAGGGTCTTGTCCTGGCACACCACTTCCATCACTTCACGGCCATCGACGCCGACGGCCTTGGCGATGTTGCCGATCTCGTTGGCGAAGGTGACTTTGGTGGCGTGCCACACGTTGCAGGTGTACTTGATCATTTCGGCGACGGCGATGTCCTTGCGGATGATCGGCGCGTCGAGTTCTTCGTACAGCGACTGCAGGACATCGCCGGAGGCTTTGTCGAACTCACCGATGACGGTCATTGGCGGCAGGTCGTAGTCGGCGATGGCGGTGGATTCGCGCAGGAATTCCGGGTTGACCGCGACACCGAAGTCGACGCCGGCTTTTTTGCCGGAGCAGTCTTCGAGGATCGGGATCACCACGTTGGCCACCGTGCCTGGCAATACGGTGCTGCGCACCACGATGGTGTGGCGGGTGGTCTTGTCACGCAGGACAAACCCGATCTCGCGGCATACCGATTCGATGTAGTTGAGTTCCAGGTCGCCATTTTTCTTGCTCGGCGTGCCGACACAGATCATCGACAGGTCGGTATCGCGGATGGCGTCGGCGAAGTTGGTCGTGCCGCGCAGTCGACCGTTTGCGATGCCTTGGCTCAACAGTTCGCCCAGACCCGGTTCAACGATGGGCGATTTGCCGGCATTGATCAGGTCGATCTTATCCTTGGAGATGTCTACACCGACCACTTCATGGCCACGGGCAGACAGGCAACCGGCGCAGACTGCGCCAACGTAACCCAAACCAAATATGCTAATGCGCATCGCATTTACCTCAATATTAATCATGCCAATTAGATGGCCGGAGTTCATGTTTGCAAGCGTCACTGATGCCACGAAAGTTGGGCGAATAGACGCCGACTTATCGTGTACAGGCATGTTAAATAACGAGTGACTAATCATTGCACTCAAGTTGTGCGAAACGTGGCCTTGTTATTGGGGCCTGCCCTGAAATGCAGCCGGCCTTCTTGGCAGAAGCGCCTGGCGCCAGTGCCGCAGGGCTTTGATAGAGGCATTAAGCCTTTACTTATCAACGCCTTGGGTTGTCTCACTGACCCATTAGGGGAGGCTGAGCCTTGGCCTTATAGTGCGTGGCAATTCATCCTTGTCGCCGTTATTAATTAATCGGTTGGTAATATGACCCCTGAGTCAAAGTTGAATATGACAACTTTGCTACTTCCGTTGGTCGCCATGTAAGTCATCTCTTACAGCTACAGAGAATTTCGTTACCGGTGGTATGAGCGGTGCATCAGGATGAAGTTCCTGGCCGCTCATCCTGTTTCCAGAAATTTCTTGAAATATTAGAAAAGATGGCACTGGTACTATATTGATAGCACTTGCTATTTGGGCGAGTGGTTATGGGGAGTTGAAGAGAGAGGATAGTTTTGTGCCACTAGTGTTTTAAAAAAGTGGTGCCACTACGAAAAAAAATGACGAATGTCGAGTGAAAGATTTGTTAGGAATTTACTTGCTGATTTTTTGGCGCCAAATAAATGACGATATTGGGTTTGGAATGCGAACAAAATGTGGGAGCGGGCTTGCTCGCGAATGCGGTGTATCAGTCAGAATATCTGTTACTGACAGACCGCATTCGCGAGCAAGCCCGCTCCCACATTGGATCTTTAGCGTTGGTGAGGAAGTATCAGGGCGCTATTCCGGTGCGTGATCGCGCAAAAACACCAAATTGTCCGGCTTGGACTGCTCGGCATTGAAGCGATAACCCTGTACATCAAATTGCTTGAGCTTGGCCGGGTCGTTGATGCGCTCTTCGATCACAAAGCGGCTCATCATGCCCCGCGCTTTTTTGGCGTAGAAGCTGATGATCTTGTACTGGCCGTTCTTCAGGTCCTTGAATTCGGTGTTGATGATCCGCGCGTTCAGGGCCGTGCGCTTGACCGCCGAGAAGTATTCGTTGGAGGCCAGGTTGAGCAGCAGGTCATCGCCTTGGTCGGCCAGCGCTTCATTCAACCACTCGCTGATGCGCGTGCCCCAGAACGCGTAGAGGTCCTTGCCACGGGCGTTGGCCAGTTTGGTGCCCATCTCCAGGCGGTACGGCATCATCAGGTCCAGCGGGCGCAGCAGGCCGTAGAGGCCCGAGAGCATGCGCAGGTGGTCCTGGGCGTAGCTGAAGTCGGCATCGCTGAACGTTTCGGCGTTCAGGCCGGTGTAGACATCGCCCTTGAACGCCAGCAAGGCCTGCTTGGCATTGGCCGGCGTGAAGGCCGGCGTCCAGCTGCCGAAGCGGGCGGCGTTGAGGCCACCGATTTTATCGGAGACGTGCATCAACTCGCTGATTTGCGCCGGGCTCAGTTCACGCAATTGTTCGATCAGCTCTTGGGAGTGGTCGAGGTATTGCGGCTGGGTGAAGCGCGGGGTGACCGGCTGTGACTCGAAGTCGAGGGTTTTGGCGGGGGAAATCACCATCAGCATGAAGTTGGCTCCTGAATTCGTGGCGTGTCGCGTGGGCGGGATTCTAGGGGGTTGGGGGGTTAGACTCCACCTATGATGGTGATAGGGCGCTGCTTTGTCGTTGGTGTACATATCCGTTGCTGCGGTAACGGCGGCTTAGGGTTCCGCCCTTACGGCGGGTCACTTTTTTACAAACGCCTAAAAAAGTAACCAAAAAACGCTTTGCCCCACCACTCGGTGCCTCGCCCAGGCTCGGCATGCCCGCACTCCGGCCATCGTGGTTAACGGGGCCTGTCAGATCAAGATCAACAGCAAATCAAAAGCAGAGCACGGCGGCCTGGTAGCCGACCTGAGTGGTAGAAGCAAAAGCAGGGCAAAAGCACAGCAGGGGCAGATCAGAAGCAGAACTGCTTTTCTGTGGGAGCTGGCTTGCCTGCGATACAGACACCTCGGTACATCAGGCCTACCCAGTTGATGCTATCGCAGCGGTTCGGCGGTCCGACAAGCCAGCTCCCACATTGACCGAGTACAGCCTGAAGAGCAGCACACTCTCTGCCTGATGTACTGAGTTCCAAATATGGGAGCGGCGGGGCGACGATTCGACTTGCTCGCGAATGCGCTGGGTCAGTCACCCGATGCATCAACTGACACGCTGCTATCGGGAGCGAGCCCCTTCCCACATTCAACCGAGTTCAGCTTCCAGGATCAGGTCGGCTGTCAGGCATCCTCGGCGTTGCTTTTGATCTACACCACTCAGGTCGGCAACCGGGGCGCCGTGCACCGCTTTTGATCTTAGGCGGCCCGCTCCGTACAGGCTCTATCAAACGTGACCCGCTGTAAGCCCGGAACCCTGAGTGGCTGTTACCCAAACAACGGATATACACACCAACCCAGTAGCTCCCCCAGGTGATCGGCTATAGTGCCCGACAACTCTGGAAAGGGAGACCCTGTGTGCGAATTGCGTTTTTACTGTCGGCTTGTTTGCTGTGCTTGGGCGCCCAGGCGGCGCCGGTGGACGTGGCAAGCCTGGACCGTGGTGTCTGGCCGGAGAAGCTAAGCAGCCCCGCGCTGTTCGACGTCGCCTCACGCGCCGAAATCCTGATGTTCGCCCATAGCTTGATCGCCAGCGAAGCCCAGGACGAAGCCGTGCTCAAGCAGCGCCTGGGCCTGAAGATCATCAACCTGGCTTCCATTGACGACCTGCGCCGGCAACTCTGGCAGCGCCTGTTGGAGAACTACACGTTTGCCCAGCAAAGCTGCGAAGAAGATGCCTCGTTCTGCTACCTGGTGGAAAGCATGGACGACCTGCGCGAACAGGCCGGCAAGTTCCAGGTCAGTGACAACTCCTTCTATATAGGCTGGGCCAACCCCAGCCACAGTTTCCATGAGCGCTACCTGGACGAACTGCTGCGCAAAGCCGCGTTGTTCCCGCAGATCAGCAGTGAGATCGCGCGTTTTGGCGACCACGAACGCAATGGCGACGAATTCAACGACCGCATGTTCCTGCTGACCTTCGACGGCGGCCCGGCACCCGTCAGCGGCAATACTGACTGGCTCACTGACTACCTGCGCAAGCAGAAGCTCAACGCCACCTTCTTCGTCCTCGGCAGCAGTCTGCAAACCCGCGTTGAGCGCAGTTCGGCGGCTGACGTACAAGCGTTGTACCAGGGCCAGTGCGTGGGCACCCAGGGCTGGCAGTATCGCTCCCACAGTCATTGGGTCGAGTGGCAAGGCTCGATCACGCGCAGTGCATCGCTGGCGCAGAACCTGATGCCGGAAAACTACGTGCCGCTGTTTCGCCCGCCGTACGGCCAGCGTCGCGCCGACAGCCAGGGCTTCTTCCAGTCCCAGGGTTTGCAGGTGGCGCTGTGGGATATCGACTCGCAGGATGAGCCGGGCAAACTCAAGGCTGATGAGGCGGCGCAACGGCTGCTGACGTTGATGTTGCTATGGCGCAAAGGGGTGATTGTGTTTCACGACACCCAGGACAAGGCGCGGGTCGCATTACCGATGTTGCTACAGGCGACGGCGCAAAGTGGGCTGGGTTGGCAGGACTGTCGGGAGGCGTTTCGCTGAAAAAGCTGAAGTGCCCGGCCCTGTTGGGGATGAGGCTTTTTTGGGGCGATTTTGTGCGACATTTCGAAGCAGGCGGACTTCCGACTTTAACGGGGTCCATGGCACTCGGCTAGTGCTATTCGTCATCCTGAAAAATAAACTTCAGAAAAGTGTCAAAGTGCTTTTTTCTGTCATCGTTTTTGCGGTATTACGAAGTCAGATCGCCGAAACCTGCAACACAGGTGGCGTCTTCCAAGACTCCTCATGTGGGCACTGCGCTTGACGTCACTCAGGTGCAGTCGGTGGTCGAATCGAGGCGCAGCACTGTTGTGGTATTGCGTCGACTGGCTCCCACAAAGGTGACCGAGTATGGATGATCATGGACGTAACCCTTCTTCCGACCAGCCAATCCTTTATGTGCTTGATACCAACGTACTGATTCACGATCCAAACGCACTGCTTAACTTCGAAGAACACCACGTCGCTATCCCGATGATCGTGCTTGAGGAGCTCGACAAACTCAAAAGCGGGCACCACAGCGTTGCCGCCGAGTGCCGCCAGGCCATCCGCCTGATCGACAAGACCCTGGGTGAAGCCTCACCCGAGGACGTTGAAGTCGGCGTGCCGATCCAGCGCGGAAAAAGCGGGCCCAAGGGCTTGCTGTCGATTTTGATGAACAAGCGCAGCGAGCCCAACAGCCTGCTGCCGGAGAATCTGAACGACAACAAAATCATCAACCAATTGATCGACCTGCACGCGCGTGACAAGGACCTGCGCCTGGTGCTGGTGACCAAAGACATCAATATGCGCCTCAAGGCACGAGCGTGTGGGATCGCTGCCGAGGACTACAGTACCGACCAACTGGTCGACGACGTGTCGATGCTGTCGCGTGGTTATCACACCATGACCGGCTCGTTCTGGGACCGCGTCAGCAAAGTCGAAACCCGTCAGGACCATGGCCGCACCTGGCACCAGGTACAGCTGACCGACAACCTGCCGGCCGTGCATATCAATGAGTTCATCATCGACGAACAGGGGTTTGTGGGCTGGATCAAAGAGATTCAGGTCGACAAGCTGCTGATCCTCGACCTGCATCAGGAACCCCTGTTGCACCAGGAAGCCTGGGGCCTGAAACCGCGTGACATCTACCAGAGCCTGGCGCTGTATGCGCTGCTCGACCCGGATATCCACCTGGTCAACCTGACCGGGGCCGCAGGCTCGGGCAAAACCATCCTCGCCCTGGCGGCCGCCATCGAGCAGACCATGGTGACCAAGCGCTATCGCCGCATCATTGCCACCCGCAGCGTGCAGGGGCTGGACCAGGAAATCGGTTTCCTGCCCGGCACCGAAGCGGAAAAAATGGAGCCGTGGCTGGGGGCGATCACCGACAACCTCGAAGCCTTGCACATGGATGACGAAAACACCCATGGCAGCGTCGATTACATCCTCAGCAAAGTGCCGTTGCAGTTCAAATCCCTCAACTACATCCGAGGTCGCAGCTTCCAGCAAAGCCTGATTTTGATCGATGAATGCCAGAACCTGACACCGCACCAGATGAAAACCATCATCACCCGTGCCGGTGCCGGTTCCAAAGTGGTGTGCCTGGGCAACCTGGCGCAGATCGACACCCCTTACCTGTCCGCGACCAGCTCCGGGCTGACCTACCTGACGGAACGCTTCAAAGACTTCCCGAACGGCGTGCACATTGCGCTGCAAGGGGTGCCTCGCTCGATTCTGGCTGAATACGCCGAGTCCCATCTGTAAACACACCCATGGCGTAGTTGGTGGCTAAATGCCACGAACCACCCCGGATTTCTCACGAAATCCGGGGTTTTTGTTGTGGGCGACATTTGTCTTCGTTAATGCGCCCAGGGTGCTTGTAGTCTTTGTAATTATTTTGTTACATTTTTTCCGCCGCAAAATAATAAGAACGCTGTGTGACTCCAGTCGAAACGTAACCTCATTGATTCGACGACGTTTTGAGAACCCCCAGCGGGTTTTCCGCGTGACCCTGCCTATTACAAAAAGCCCGATACATCGCTCATTGACGACGCACATATCCAAAGGGAAAGGAATAATGGACGTAGCAGGTAATGGCTTCACTTTGTTTCATCGCAAGCGCAGCACCGGTTCCAAATCAATCCCCCTCACGCCCATCGCAGTGGGGCTTGCCCTCTGGCTGGGCCAGGGCTCGATGGCCTGGGCGGATGACAGCAACCCTTACACGGCGCAGGTGCTGGAGTCGGCCTTCAGGAAAGCCGTTGCATCGTTCGGCCCCAACACGGAGGTCTACAAGAACCTGCGGTTTGCTTATGCAGACATTGTCGACCTCGCGGCCAAAGACTTTGCCGCCCAGTCGGGCAAGTTCGATTCGCCCCTCAAGCAATATTACGAACTGCAGCCGGAAAACCTGACCATCGGCGCCATGCTTGGCGATACCAAGCGCCCGCTGGACTATGCCTCGCGACTGGATTACTACCGCAGCCGACTGTTCAGCAACAGTGGCCGCTACACCACCAATATTCTCGATTTTTCCAAGGCCATCCTCGCGAACCTGCCGGCTGCCAAGCCCTATACCTACGTTGAGCCGGGCGTCAGCAGTCACCTCAATGGGCAATTGAATGCAGGCCAGTCCTGGGCGGACGCCACACGTGACTGGAGCGCCAACGCCCAAACCTGGAAGACCCCGGAAGCCCAGGTCAACTCTGGCCTGGACCGCACCAACGCGTATTACGCCTATGCCTTGGGCATGACCGGCAAGGGCGTGAATGTGGGGGTGCTCGACTCGGGCATCCTTACCCGGCACGTTGAGTTCCAGGGCAAAAATGCCCAGGGCCAGGACCGGGTGCAGGCGGTGACGTCCAGCGGCGAGTATTACGCGACCCACCCGCGCTACCTTCACGACACCCCGGACGGCGAGTTTCAAAAGGGCGAGCACTTCAGTATTTCCGGTGAGTACGACCCGGTCATCAATGACGGACACGGCACGGAAATGTCCGGCGTACTGGGCGCCAGCCGCAATGGCACCGGCATGCACGGCATTGCCTTTGATGCGAATATTTTTGTCGCCAATACCGGCGGCACCGACGACAACCGCTTCCAGGGCTCCAACGACCTCGACTACAACGCATTCATGGCCAGCTACAACGCCTTGGCGGCGAAGAACGTGTCGATCGTCAACCAGAGCTGGGGGCAAAACTCGCGCAACGACGTGGAGAACCACTTCGGTAATGTCGGTGACAGTGCGGCCGACAACTTGCGCGACATGACCGCCGCTTATCGCCCGTTCTGGGACAAGGCCCACGCCGGGCAGAAAACCTGGATGGATGCCATGGCGGACGCCGCACGGCAAAACACCTTTATCCAGATCATCTCGGCGGGCAACGACAGCCACGGCGCCAACCCGGACACCAACGCCAACCTGCCGTTTTTCAAGCCGGATATCGAAGCAAAATTCCTCTCGATCACCGGTTACGACGAAACCAGCGCCCAGGTGTACAACCGCTGCGGCACTTCGAAGTGGTGGTGTGTGATGGGGGTTTCGGGCATTCCGTCCACCGGGCCGGAAGGCGAAATCATCCCCAATGCCAACGGCACGTCTGCCGCTGCACCGAGCGTTTCCGGGGCGTTGGCCCTGGTGATTCAGCGCTTCCCTTACATGACCGCCAGCCAGGCGCGGGATGTGTTGCTGACCACCTCCAGCCTGCAAGCGCCGGATGGGCCGGACACGCCTGTCGGTAACCTGACGGGTGGCCGCACCTACGACAACCTGCAACCGGTGCACGATGCCGCGCCAGGCACGCCGCAAGTGCCGGGTGTGGTCAGCGGCTGGGGCTTGCCCAACCTGCAAAAAGCCATGCAGGGGCCGGGGCAGTTCCTCGGTTCGGTGGCGGTGGCATTGCCCACCGGTACTCGCGATATCTGGGCTAACCCGATTTCCGATGAGGCGATTCGCGCCCGTCGTGTCGAAGACGCCACCGAGCAGGCGACCTGGGCTGCCACCAAGCAGCAAAAAGGCTGGCTGAACGGGCTGCCCGCCAATGCCTCGGCGGATGACCAGTTTGACTACGAAATCGGCCACGCCCGGGAACAGGCGACGCTGGCACGCGGTAAGGATTTGCTCACCGGCACGACCTATGTCGGCAGCCTGGCCAAGTCCGGGGACGGCGAATTGGTGCTGGAAGGCCAAAACACCTATTCGGGCAGCACGTGGGTACGTGGCGGCAAGCTGTCGGTCGACGGCTCGTTGACCTCGGCCGTGACGGTGGACGGCAGCGCCGTGGGGACGGTGAACGCGGATAACGCTGTGCTGACCACCCAGGGCGGCACACTGGCCGGTAACGGCAGCGTGGGCGCCTTGAGCGTGAACGCTGGCGGCCGCGTGGCGCCGGGTCACTCGATCGGTACGCTGCACACCGGTAACGTCACCTTCAACCCGGGTTCGGTGTATGCCGTGGAGGTCGGCCCGAACGGGCAGAGCGACCAGATCCAGAGCAGCGGCGTCGCCACGCTCAACGGCGGTGTTGTCACCGTGTCGCTGGAAAACAGCCCCAACCTGCTGTCCGCCACCGAAGCCCGTAGCCTGCTGGGCCAGCAGTTCAACATCCTCAGCGCCAGCCAGGGCATCAACGGTCAGTTTGCGGCGATTACCCCCAACTACCTGTTTATCGGCACTCAACTGAACTACCAGCCGAACCAACTGAGCCTGGCGGTGGCGCGTAACCAGACGAGTTTTGCCAGCGTCGCGCAAACCCGCAACGAACGCGCCGTGGCAAGCGTGGCCGATGCATTGGGCAGCGGCAGCCCGGTGTATGAAAGCCTCCTGGCCTCGGACTCTGCCGCCCAGGCGCAGGCTGCGTTCAAGCAACTCTCGGGGCAATTGCACGCGGATGTGGCGGCGGCGCAAATGGCCGACAGCCGTTACCTTCGCGAAGCGGTCAACGGTCGCCTGCAACAGGCCCAGGCGCTGGATTCCAGCGCGCAAATCCAGGCCAGCGATAACGGTGGCTGGGTGCAATTGCTGGGCGGGCGCAATAACGCCAGCGGTGACAACAATGCCAGCGGCTACTCCTCGTCCACCAGCGGTGTGCTGCTGGGGCTGGACACGGACGTCGGCGACGGCTGGCGTGTCGGCGCGGCGACCGGCTACACCCAGAGCCATCTCAATGGTGAATCGGCGTCGGCGGACAGCGACAACTATCACCTGTCGGTCTACGGCGGTAAACGCTTCGACGCCATCGCCCTGCGCTTGGGTGGCGCCACCACCTGGCATCGCCTGGACACCTCGCGGCGTGTGGCTTACGCGAACCAGTCGGACTATGACAAAGCCGACTACAACGCCCGCACGGATCAAGTGTTTGCCGAGATCGGTTACACCCAGTGGAACCTGTTCGAACCCTTCGCCAACCTGACGTACCTGAATTACCAGAGCGATTCGTTCAAGGAGAAGGGCGGCGCTGCCGCCTTGCACGCCAGCAAGCAAAGCCAGGACGCCACGCTGTCGACCCTCGGCCTGCGCGCGCATACCCAGTTGGCGGTCAGCTCGACGTCGGCAGTGACATTGCGCGGCGAGCTCGGTTGGGAGCATCAGTTCGGCGATACCGATCGCGATGCCTCGCTGAAGTTTAGCGGCAGTGACAGCGCCTTCGCCGTCAACAGTGTGCCCGTGGCCCGTGATGGCGCGGTGATCAAGGCCAGTGCGGAAATGGCCTTGACCAAAGACACGCTGGTGTCCTTGAACTACAGCGGTTTGCTGTCCAACCGCGGTAACAACAACGGGATCAATGCCGGGTTTACATTCCGCTTCTAATCCTGCGTTGTTGGTTATGAGGGGGCGCACTGAGCAATCAGTGCGCCCCTTTTTGATGGGATAAACAGCCCTGCGCAAAATTGACTCACAGGTTTACAATTGCCGCTCCTGATCAGGAGTATCCCTGTGCTGACTCATCTCGATTCCCAAGGTCGCGCCCATATGGTCGACGTCACCGACAAAGCCGTGACGTTCCGCGAGGCCGTGGCCGAAGCGCGGGTGCGCATGCTGCCCGACACCCTGAAAATGATTGTCGACGGCGCCCACCCCAAGGGCGACGTATTTGCCGTGGCCCGTATTGCCGGGATCCAGGCGGCTAAAAAAACCAGTGATCTGATCCCGCTGTGCCACCCGCTGATGCTCACGGGCGTCAAGGTCGAGTTGAGCGCTGATGGCATCGACGCCGTGCATATCCTGGCGCGTTGCAAACTCAGCGGCCAGACCGGTGTGGAGATGGAAGCGCTGACGGCCGCCAGCGTCGCTGCACTGACGATTTACGACATGTGCAAGGCCGTGGACCGTGGCATGACCATCGAAAGTATTCGCCTGCTGGAAAAGCTTGGCGGCAAAAGCGGGCATTTCAAGGCGGACCAGGCATGAGCATCAACGTATTGTTTTTTGCGCGTTACGCCGAGACGACAGGCTTTGATTCGCTGGAGATGGAAGGCGAGTTCGCTAGCGTCGATGCCGTGCGACAGGCGTTGGCGGCAGACCCTGAGTTTGCGGTGCTCAACGAGAGCAACCTGATGTGTGCGCGAAACGAGGAGCTGTGCAGCCTCGATGAGCCGGTGCAGGCCGGTGATGAAGTGGCGTTTTTCCCGCCCGTGACGGGAGGCTGAGCATGGCCATTCGCGTACAGGCCGAGGCATTTGACCCCGGCGCAGAGGTTAACGCCATGCACGCCGCCAATGTCGGCGTGGGCGCGGTGGTGAGTTTTGTCGGCTATGTGCGCGACTTCAATGATGGCCGCGATGTGTCGGGCATGTTCCTTGAGCACTATCCTGGCATGACCGAAAAAGCCCTGGCCAAGATCGCGGTGGAAGCCGAACAACGTTGGCCGTTGCTCAAGCTGGAAGTGCTGCACCGCATCGGCGCGCTGGAACCGGGCGAGCCCATCGTGTTTGTGGCGGCAGCCAGTGCACACCGCCAGGCCGCGTTTGATGCCTGTGCGTTTGTGATGGACTACCTGAAGACCCGCGCGCCGTTCTGGAAGAAAGAACACACACCAGAAGGGCCACGCTGGGTGGAAGGGCGGGGCAGCGATCACGCGGCGGCGGATCGCTGGAAATAAACCGCCGACTAACTGTGTGTGGAGATCCAGATGTGGCAGCGGGCTTGCTCGCGAAGGCGGTGTCTCAGTCAGTACACCTTTACCTGACAGACCGCATTCGCGAGCAAGCCCGCTCCCACCTGTTTAAGCGCATTCCAGCTTACGGGCGTTTGCGTTCCACAGCCCGCAGCAAATGCGTCGGCGGCGTCTCGCAACTGATCTTGCGACCCAGCAACGTTTCGATCGACGGCAACTGATACGAGTCATCTTCACCGGCAAAGCTGATCGATACACCCGCAGCGCCTGCACGGCCGGTACGGCCAATGCGGTGCACGTAATCGTCCGGGACTTCCGGCAGGGTGAAGTTGATCACATGGCTGATGCCATCAATGTGAATTCCGCGCCCGGCCACGTCGGTGGCCACCAGCACACGAATCTTGCCTTCGCGAAAGCCTTCCAAGGTCTTGATGCGCTTGTGTTGCGGCACATCGCCGGACAGTTGCGCGGCGTTGACGCCGTCGCGCACCAGGCGTTCCTCGATGCGGCGCACTTCGTCCTTGCGGTTGGCGAACACCATCACGCGCTCCCAACCGTTGTCGTTGACCAGGTTGTAGAGCAGCTTGTACTTGTCGGCGCCGGCGACGGCGTAGATGTGCTGTTCGACGTTTTCGCTGGCAACGTTCAGCGCTTCGATCTCGACGATGGACGGGTCGGTGGTCCACTGCTTGGCGAGGTTCATCACGTCTTCGGTGAAGGTCGCGGAGAACAGCAGGGTCTGGCGCTCGTTTTTCGGCGGGGTCTGGCGAATGATCTGGCGTACTTGCGGGATAAAACCCATGTCGAGCATGCGGTCGGCTTCGTCCAGCACCATCACTTCGACCATGTCCAAATGCACGTCGCCGCGCTGGTTGAAGTCGAGCAGGCGGCCCGGGGTGGCGACGAGGATGTCGCAATGACGGGCTTCGAGGTGCTTGAGTTGCTTGTCGAAGTCCATGCCACCGACGAACGTCATGACGTTCAGGCCGGTGTACTTGGTCAGGTCGGCGGCGTCCTTGGCGATCTGCACCACCAGCTCCCGGGTGGGGGCGATGATCAGTGCGCGCGGCTCACCCATGTAGCGTTCTTTGGGCGGCGGCGTTTGCAGCAGTTGGGTGATGATCGAAATCAGGAACGCGGCGGTCTTGCCGGTGCCGGTCTGCGCACGGCCGATGGCGTCTTTGCCGGCAAGGGTGAAACCCAGCACCTGCGCCTGGATCGGCGTGCAGTACGGGAAACCCAGGTCCTGGATGGCGTGCATCAGCTCCGGGGCCAGTTTGAAATCGTGGAAGCGGGTTTTGCCTTCCTGGGGCTCGACGACGAAGTCTTCGAGTTTCCACGGGATCACGGGCGGTTTGGGTGCGCGCTCGCGGCGTGGTGCTTTCGGCGCTGGCGCTGGCGCTGGTGCGGCAGCAGCAGGCAGTGCCTGTTCAGGTGGCGTCACCGGCGGTGTCTTCGGCGAGGCGACAGGTGCGGTCCGGCCTGGCTGTTGACCGTCATTGCGGCTGTCGGAGGAGGGGACAGGAGCACTGGGAACAGGCGCGAACGGCTCAGCCTCGCTTTTGCCGAACATCTTCTTAAGTGCTTTGAGCACGGTGATCTCATTAATTGGTTAAGGAATGTACGCCGGCCAGTGTAATGCAAGAAACGGGCGCGGCGTAGTGCGTCTGTCATACGGCTACATAAACGCTGGGTTTCAGCCCAGGCGTGCAGCCAACCAGGCACCGATATCGGCGATCTCTTGAGGTAACACTTCGTGACCCATTGGGTATTCCTGCCATGTCACGGTGACACCACGGCTCTTTAAATGCTCGTAGGCGCTTCGGCCCATGGCGTTTTGCACCACGTCGTCGTACTGACCGTGCAGGCAGAGTGCAGGAATACGCTGTTGGCTCGCGGACAATTCCAGCTCGTCACCGAAGGTCGGTGCATAAGTAGAGAGGGCAATCACGCCACCCAAAGGGCCCTGCCATTTAAGGAAGGCGGTGTGGAAGACCACGGCGCCACCTTGGGAAAAACCGGCGAGGAAAATCCGCGAGGCGTCTATTCCGGTTCTCTTCTGCTCTTCGATCAGGTCCGTAACCATTTTGGTCGACGCTTCCAGCTCTTCCAGGCTGATGGAACGGGCTGGGCTCATGGCCTTGATGTCGTACCAGCTGGGCATCTCGTAGCCGCCATTGATGGTCACCGGGCGGGTCGGCGCCTGGGGCAATACAAAGCGGGTGGACAGCAAGTTTTCCTGCAGCGCCTCGGCCACCGGCAGGAAGTCGTAGCGATCGGCACCCAGGCCATGCAACCAGATTACGCAGGCGTCTGCGAGCTTGGCGGGCTGAAGAATCAAGGGTTCGGTCATGTCTGCTCCATATATGTGCGTGCGCTCCGATTGAGTGCGTCGGAACGGTGCGCGACGGGTTGATCTGTTAAGAGAATGTCGCAAGGTTGAATCTTTTTCTATTGACCATGGGCAGAAACGACTCTGCTCTCACTCTGGTACGCGCCTTGCTATGTGTAGGTCGATGTCAGGACTATCCCAGGACGGTAACACTATCAGTGACTGCCGCTTGTGGGATAGCAACTGGAATTACCGCGACAACTTCATGCCGCTTGACCCCAAAAAAAGCCAACACGGGTCGATATCGCCTCATAAGGGTGCGCTGAGGTTGGAGCTCCGACACAACAAGAGCAACTGGAGGTTTGAATGAAGGTATTGAAATCCACCCTGGCCATCGTAACCGCGGCCGCTGTACTGGGTGTCAGTGGTTTCGCCCAAGCCGGCGCCACCCTGGACGCCGTGCAGAAGAAAGGCTTTGTGCAATGTGGCGTGAGTGACGGCCTGCCGGGTTTCTCGGTACCGGATGCCAGCGGCAAGATCCTCGGGATCGATGCTGACGTTTGCCGTGCTGTGGCCGCCGCTGTTTTCGGTGACGCAACCAAGGTCAAATTCAGCCAGTTGAACGCCAAGGAGCGTTTCACCGCGCTTCAGTCCGGCGAAGTCGACATCCTGTCGCGTAACACCACCATGACCAGCTCCCGCGATGCGGGCATGGGTCTGAAATTCCCGGGCTTCATCACTTATTACGACGGCATCGGCTTCCTGGTTAACAACAAGCTGGGCGTCAAAAGTGCCAAGGAACTCGACGGTGCAACCATCTGCATCCAGGCCGGTACCACCACCGAGCTGAACGTTTCCGACTACTTCCGTGGCAACAACCTCAAGTACACCCCGATCACCTTCGACACCTCCGATGAAAGCGCCAAGTCGCTGGAATCCGGTCGTTGCGACGTGCTGACCTCCGACAAGTCCCAACTGTTCGCCCAGCGCAGCAAGCTGGCCTCGCCGAAGGACTACGTGGTTCTGCCGGAAACCATTTCCAAGGAACCGCTGGGCCCGGTCGTGCGTAACGGCGATGACGAGTGGCTGGCCATCGTGCGCTGGGTGGGCTACGCCATGCTCAACGCTGAAGAAGCCGGTATCACCTCCAAAAACGTTGAAGCTGAAGCCAAGTCCACCAAGAACCCGGACGTTGCTCGTCTGCTCGGTGCTGACGGCGAATACGGCAAAGACCTGAAAGTGAAGAAAGACTGGGTCGTACAGATCGTCAAGCAAGTCGGTAACTACGGTGAAGTGTTCGAGCGCAACCTGGGCAAGAGCACCCCGCTGGAAATCGACCGTGGCCTGAACGCGCTGTGGAACAACGGCGGCATTCAATACGCACCCCCTGTGCGCTGATAGCTGATGGTTCTGTCACCCGGTGGGCCAACTGCCGGGTGATGTTCTGTTCCATTCTTTCCGGGGCACTTCATGCAAAATCAAATCGGCGCACCAAAGCAGAAGCTCAGCTTCAGCGATCCCAAAGTGCGTGCGTGGCTCTTCCAGATCATCACGATTGTGGCGGTGGTCTCGCTGGGCTGGTACCTCTTCAACAATACCCAGACCAACCTTCAACACCGGGGCATTACCTCGGGTTTCGACTTTCTTGAGCGCAGTGCCGGCTTCGGCATCGCGCAGCATTTGATCGATTACACCGAATCGGACAGCTATGCCCGCGTCTTTGTCATCGGCTTGCTCAACACCTTGCTGGTGACCGTGATTGGTGTGGTCCTGGCGACGCTGCTCGGTTTCATCATCGGCGTGGCGCGCCTGTCGCCGAACTGGATGATCAACAAGCTGGCCACCGTGTATGTGGAAGTGTTCCGCAACATCCCGCCGCTGCTGCAGATCCTGTTCTGGTACTTCGCGGTGTTCCTGACCATGCCGGGGCCGCGCAACAGCCATAACTTCGGCGACACCTTCTTTGTCAGCAGCCGTGGCCTGAACATGCCGGCGGCGATTGCCGCCGATGGGTTCTGGCCGTTTGTGGTCAGTGTTGTCGTGGCAATCGTGGCAATCGTGCTGATGGCCCGCTGGGCCAACAAGCGCTTTGAAGCGACCGGCGTACCCTTCCATAAATTCTGGGCGGGCCTGGCGCTGTTCATCGTGATCCCGGCGTTGTGTGCCTTGATCTTCGGCGCGCCATTGCACTGGGAAATGCCCAAGTTGCAGGGCTTCAACTTCGTTGGCGGCTGGGTATTGATCCCCGAACTGCTCGCGTTGACCCTGGCGCTTACCGTCTACACGGCCGCGTTTATTGCCGAGATCGTGCGTTCGGGCATCAAGTCCGTCAGCCACGGCCAGACCGAAGCCGCGCGCTCCCTGGGCCTGCGCCCCGGGCCGACGCTGCGCAAGGTCATCATCCCGCAAGCCCTGCGGGTGATCATTCCGCCGCTGACCAGCCAATACCTGAACCTGGCGAAGAACTCGTCACTGGCTGCCGGTATCGGTTACCCGGAAATGGTTTCGCTGTTTGCCGGCACGGTGCTCAACCAGACCGGCCAGGCCATCGAAGTTATTGCCATCACCATGAGCGTGTACCTGGCGATCAGCATCAGCATTTCCTTGCTGATGAACTGGTACAACAAGCGCATTGCGCTGATCGAGCGGTGAGGAAACGCACATGAGTTCGCATACTTTCAAACCTGATATGCCGCCGCCGAACAAAGTCTTCGGACCGATGGCCTGGATGCGCGCCAACCTGTTTTCCAGTTGGCTCAACACCCTGCTGACGCTGTTGGCGTTTTACCTGATCTACCTGGTGGTGCCGCCGATCCTGCATTGGGCCATCCTCGATGCCAACTGGGTCGGCACCACGCGCGCCGATTGCACTAAAGAGGGCGCCTGCTGGGTGTTTATCCAACAGCGCTTCGGGCAGTTCATGTACGGCTACTACCCCGGCGACCTGCGCTGGCGCGTGGACCTGACCGTGTGGCTGGCGATCATTGGCGTGGCGCCGTTGTTCATCTCGCGCTTTGCGCGCAAGGCGGTCTACGGGCTGAGCTTTCTGGTGCTGTACCCGATCATTGCCTACTTCCTGTTGCACGGCGGGATCTTCGGCCTGACCAACGTGGCGACCAGCCAATGGGGCGGCCTGATGCTGACCCTGGTGATTGCCACGGTCGGCATCGCCGGCGCCTTGCCGCTGGGCATTATGCTGGCGCTGGGGCGACGTTCGAACATGCCGGCGATTCGTGTGGTCTGCGTGACCTTCATCGAATTCTGGCGCGGCGTACCGTTGATCACGGTGCTGTTCATGTCTTCGGTGATGCTGCCGTTGTTCCTGCCTGAAGGCATGGGCATCGACAAGTTGTTGCGGGCGCTGATCGGCGTGATCCTGTTCCAGTCGGCCTACGTGGCAGAAGTGGTGCGCGGTGGCTTGCAGGCGATACCCAAAGGTCAGTACGAAGCGGCCGCGGCGATGGGCCTGGGTTACTGGCGCAGCATGGGCCTGGTGATTCTGCCGCAAGCCCTGAAACTGGTGATTCCGGGCATCGTCAACACGTTCATTGCGTTGTTCAAAGACACCAGCCTTGTGATCATCATCGGCCTGTTCGACCTGCTCAACAGCGTCAAGCAAGCCGCCGCCGACCCTAAATGGTTGGGCATGGCCACTGAAGGCTATGTGTTTGCCGCCCTGGTGTTCTGGATTTTCTGTTTTGGTATGTCGCGCTATTCCATTCATTTGGAACACAAGCTCGACACTGGCCACAAGCGTTAGGAGTTGTTGTTATGAGCGAAGCGATCAAACAGCCTGTGAGCCCTGAAGGCATTATCCAGATGCAGGGCGTCAACAAGTGGTACGGCCAGTTCCACGTGTTGAAAGACATCAACCTCAACGTCAAACAGGGCGAGCGTATCGTGCTGTGCGGCCCGTCGGGTTCGGGCAAGTCCACCACCATCCGCTGCCTCAACCGTCTGGAAGAGCACCAGCAGGGGCGCATCGTGGTCGACGGCGTGGAACTGACCAACGACCTCAAGCAGATCGAAGCGATCCGCCGCGAAGTTGGCATGGTGTTCCAGCACTTCAACCTGTTCCCGCACCTGACCATCCTGCAGAACTGCACGCTGGCGCCGATGTGGGTGCGCAAAATGCCCAAGCGCAAGGCCGAAGAAATTGCCATGCACTACCTGGAGCGTGTGCGCATTCCGGAGCAGGCCCACAAGTTTCCGGGGCAACTGTCCGGTGGCCAGCAACAGCGTGTGGCGATTGCCCGCGCCCTGTGCATGAAGCCGAAAATCATGCTGTTCGACGAACCGACTTCAGCGCTGGACCCGGAAATGGTGAAAGAGGTACTCGACACCATGATCGGCCTTGCCGAGGACGGCATGACCATGTTGTGCGTGACCCACGAAATGGGCTTCGCCCGCACCGTGGCCAACCGCGTGATCTTCATGGACAAAGGCGAAATCGTCGAACAGGCGGCGCCGAATGACTTCTTCGACAACCCGCAGAATGATCGGACCAAGTTGTTCTTGAGCCAGATTTTGCATTGATCGATGTTTGAAACGATAAACCCGGCCTGGTGCCGGGTTTATTTTTGCCTGTCCAGGAGGCTTTGAGCGCTTCTTGTGTTTGGTTATTGATGGTGCAGGTGAAGGCGTTGCGCAGGTCTGCGCCTTCGGACAAGGCCTTGGCGTCCGCGAGTAGATGGGATCGCGATCCAGCAGGCGCATCAGCACCATCAGCGACTTGGGTGGCGCTATCTCGCCGCGCTCGTAGCGTGAAAACGCGTTGTGCCCGCCACCGGGCAGCAGTGCCACGGTTTCTTTTTGCGTCATGTGCAGCGGGCGCCGTATACGGATCAATTCGGCGCCGACCCTCTGTCGAGCGGCGTGGAGCAACTCATCACCGGCGTTAGCAGGTTGCCTGCCGAGCGTCCTAGTGCGTTGCCTTCGTAGGCAACTGCGAATAGGCTGTAGGAAAATTCATCCTATGATTGGACGAAAGCGTAAATCCCATGACAGACATCGCTCCGTTGATCAAACGCTCGCTGGTTGACCAAGCCCTGGAACAGTTGCGCCGGCGCATCACCGAAGGCCGATGGGCCATCGGCGAGCGCCTGCCCACCGAGCCCGAGTTGTCCGCCGAGTTGGGTATCAGCCGCAACACCGTGCGCGAAGCCATGCGTGTATTGGCGTTTTCCGGCTTGATCGACATCCGCCAGGGCGACGGCAGTTACGTGCGCTCGATGACCGACCCGTTGGGGGCGATGCGCGCGCTGTCCCACTGCACCCTGGAACAGGCGCAGGAGACTCGGCAGATTCTGGAAGTGGAGGCCATTGGGCTGGCGGCGCTGCGGCGTACCGAGGCCGACCTTCGCGTTTTGCGCGCAGCACTCAAGGCCAGCGCCGAGCTGTACCACGGTGATCTGGAGGCGTATATCAGCGCCGACCTGGTGTTCCACAAACACCTGGTCGATGCCGCCCACAACCCTTCATTGAGTGAGCTGTACCAGTATTTTTCCGCCGTGGTCGGCGCCCAGTTGCGCCAGACCCTGAACATCTCGCCGCGTCGCCAGGCCGTGTTCGACCTGCATATCGCCTTGCTCGATGCCGTGGAACAACAAGACCCGGAACGCGCCAAATCCCTTTGCCGGCAGTTGATCAATGAACCTTGAAGCCAAGCGCCCGACCGAACTCGAAGAACTGCTGATCGACGCAGAAGCCGACGACGATGTGGTACAGCACACCGCGCCGGTTGTTGCGCGGCCGTGGCTGTTGTTGCTGGGCCTGATCCTGGTAGCGCTGAACCTGCGCCCGGCGCTGTCGAGCCTGTCGCCGTTGCTGGCTGAAGTCTCACAAAGCCTGGGGCTGTCCGCCGCCAAAGCCGGTTTGCTGACCACCTTGCCGGTGCTGTGCCTGGGCCTGTTCGCACCGATGGCGCCGATCCTGGCGCGGCGCTTCGGTGCCGAGCGAGTGGTGTTGGGGATTCTGCTGACGTTGGCCGCCGGGATCATTCTGCGCAGCGCTTTGGGTGAAGTCGGCCTGTTCGCCGGCAGCCTGATTGCCGGTGCGAGCATTGGCATCATCGGCGTGTTGCTGCCGGGTATCGTCAAGCGCGACTTCGCCAAACAGGCGGGCGCCATGACCGGCGTGTACACCATGGCGCTGTGCCTGGGGGCGGCGTTGGCGGCGGGTGCCACGGTGCCGTTGAGTCGCTACTTTGGTGACAGCTGGAACATCGGCCTGGGCTTCTGGATTTTGCCGGCATTGGTGGCGGCACTGTTCTGGTTGCCGCAAGTCAGGCACAAGCATGGCGCCCATCACGTGGCTTATCGGGTGAAGGGGTTACTGCGTGACCCACTGGCCTGGCAGGTGACGGTGTACATGGGCCTGCAATCATCCCTGGCGTACATCGTGTTCGGGTGGTTGCCGTCGATACTGATAGGCCGTGGCCTTACGGCGACCCAGGCGGGGCTGGTGCTGTCCGGCTCGGTCATCGTGCAACTGGCCAGCTCACTTGCCGCGCCGTGGCTGGCCACCCGCGGCAAAGACCAGCGCCTGGCGATCGTGGTGGTGATGCTGCTGACCCTGGGCGGCCTGTTCGGTTGCCTGTATGCGCCACTCGATGGCCTGTGGGGCTGGGCGATCCTGCTCGGCCTTGGCCAGGGCGGCACCTTCAGCCTGGCACTGACCTTGATCGTGCTGCGCTCGCGCGATGCCCATGTGGCCGCCAACCTGTCGAGCATGGCCCAGGGCGTTGGCTACACGTTGGCGTCCCTCGGGCCGTTGGCGGTTGGCCTGGTGCATGACTGGACCGGCGGCTGGACGGCGCTGGGCTGGATCTTCGCGGTGATCGGGGTGGGCGCCATCCTCGCCGGATTAGGCGCCGGCCGTGCGCTGTATGTGGGCGTCAACAGTGAGAAGGTCTAGCGTCACAGGTACTTCAGGGTCAGGGTCACAGCGCCATCAATGGGGATTTCTTCAGTCAACGGCAGCGTGTTGCTCGGGGCGATGGTCGGGGTGATCAACAGGTCTGCGCTCAGTTGTTGGATCGGTGTCGGGACGGTCGGCAGCGCACGCGTGGCGGTGAACGAAGTGAGGAACGCGTACGACAACAGGCTCGTGGGGGCCCAGGTCGAAGCCTCGGTCGAACCGATGGGAAACATTGGCACACCATCGGCCAGGATCGACGCCAGGTTCAGACTCGTATAACCGAGCTTTTTGTCGTTGACCAACCCCAGGCCGAATCGCGTTCCCAGGCTGTCACCGTAAGCGGAACCGAGGCGGTTGTCCTTGGGCTCCAGTGCCACCAGCGTTGGCGCTTCGCAGCTGATCGCCAGTTGCAGGTTGTGTACCGGCAGCTGGGTCGGCTGGTCAATGTTGAGGTCCTTGGCGGCAATCTTGCCCAGGTCAGACAGGCCACCGTTGGACAGGCTGGGCGCGCAGGCACTGGGGGTAATCAGGCCGGTGACGGCCAGGTCGACGCTGGACGCGGCCACCGCGAGGTTGGCGCCGGTCAGTATCACCGTGGCGATCGACATGTTGATAAACGTGTTCATCGAGTACTCGTGTTTTCAAGGGGCAGGGTTACAGGTAAATCACTTCAAGCGTGGCCGAGCCGTCCATCGGCGTCTCCACACTCAAGTCCAGGTTCTGCTTGGCGTTGATCACCGCTTCAAGGGTCAAGGTGCTGGTCAGGTGCTGAATCGCCGAGGGCCCGGCGGTGCTGCCCTGTACCTCGGTGAACCCGAGCAAACTCCTGGAGCCGATATCGATAGGGTTGTTGTTGGAGGTCCGCCAGGCCAGGCCGCCGGTGGTGGATTCGGTGCCATAGGTCACCGGCAAGGCATCGGCCACCGTCTGTTTGGGGTCAAAGCTCACCGAATACACGCCGAGTTTGTTGCCTGCGCTATCCAGCCCCAGCCCGTAATAGATCTCGCTGTTGACGTGGGCAGTGCCGTCACGGTTATCGCGCATGCGCAGGGCGAAACGGCCGGGGGCGTTGCAACTGACGGTCAAGGTCAGCGACTTGAGCGGTAAGCGCGTGCCCGTGGCTTGGTTGAGGTCCTTCTGGGCGATTTTGCCGAAGTCGATCAAGCCGCCGCCAGACAGCACCGGGGTGCAGGCCATGGGCGTGATCAGCCCGCCGACCGTCAGCTCGACGGTGGAGGCGGCGTGGGCGGCGGGCAGGCTGGCCAGCCAGGTCAGCGTGAGGGCAGGCAACAGCAGGGCGTTCATGGTGTGCTCCTAGAGGTAGTGGATTTCGAGGGTGCCCGAGCCATCCAGCCGCACCTCATTGCTCAAATCCAGCGAACCGAGTGGCGCGATGACCGCTTCCAGGCTCAGTGTGGCGTTGAGGTTCTGAATGGCACTGGGGCCGCTGGTATTGCCGGATGCCGTGCTGAACCCCAGGTAGTGGTTGGCGCCGACGGCAGCGATGGCCGTGCTGGCGCTGCTCCAGGGCAGCCCGCCGGTGGCGGAGTCGGTTGTGAACACTTGCGCGAAGCTGTCGGCGGTGATGTGCGCGGGGTCGAACAGCAACCGATAGCGGCCGATTTTCTGCTGGCGGGCGTCCAGGCCCAGCCCGTAAGTGCTGTCGCTAACTGTGCCGGTGGCCGAGCCCTCGCGGTTGTCCTGCATGCGCACGGCAAAGGCCGTCGGCCCATCACAGGTCACGCTGAGCGACAAGGGCCGCGCGGCCAGGGCGGTTTCCTGGTCAAGATTCAGGTCGCCCACCGACAGCTTGCCCAACTCCACATGGCCGCCGTTGGACAGCGTGGGTGTACACGCCGCTGGCGCAAAGTGCGCTTGCAGGCGCAACTCCCGTGAGCGTCCGGCGGCGAGCGCATCGAACAGCCCGGCGGTGTCCCAGGTCACCGCATCGCGCACGCGCGCGGCGTCCTCGTTGGCCCAGGCGGTGGCGTCGATTTGCAGCGACAGGTTGCGCCCGGTCACAACGATGCCTGCGCGCATCGGCACAATCCCGTGGCTTGCTTGCCAGGCCAACTGAGTGCTGATCGTGGAAGGGGGCTGACCCTGGCCTGCAATCAAGCCCAGCTCTACCGCCTGACCGTCCAGCACTGCGTCGCTGACGCGCAGCCGGTAGCTGCCATGCTCGGTAAAGCGAAAGCGCTCCGGCCCCGCGCCCAACCCGCGATAAAACACGCTCATATCAGTAGGCTGGGGGCAGTTCAGCGTGAGGCTTAAACGCCGCTCGCCCAGCAACCGTTCGGGTGCGAGGGTGAAGGGCACGGAGCGGTTCATCAGGCCGAAGTCCAACTGCGCCTGGCTCAGGTTGAGCTGGCATTCTTCGGCGCCCCAGGCAGCGCTGCTCAGCAGCACCAGGCTCAGGGCGTACAACAGGTGTTTAGCGCTCATGGTGAACGTCCTCATGGCTGGCGGCACTGGGCCGAGGCGGTTTCGAAATACACCTCGGGGTCGGCGTTTTTCGGCAGCTCAAAGTCCAGTCGGCAACGCGGTTGCCCGGCGGGTTTGACCCATAACGTGCGCTGTTGCAGCGCGTCAGGCAGGAACACCCGGCTGCCTTCCTGCACCAAGGTGATGAACTCGCCCTCGGCGTTGCTCACCGTTGCACCGCGTGGCAATGGCTGGCCGGTATCGGTGGTCACGTTGAGCAGCGCTCGACGGGTCAGCGCCACGCCGAATTGCACCTTGTCGACCGCACCGCGTCCGGCGGCAAGCACGGCAAGGCCGTTGTGGATCTCGGCATTGCGCGGTAGCGAACGCGTTTGTACCTCGACCGGGCTGCGGCTGTAGGGGCTGAGCTGCGAGGCCACGGCCTGGCCTTGCCAGTCGGTCCACACCGGGCCGCTTGGGGTTGTGACCTTGATCCCGGCCATCTCGCCCACCGACACCACCGCAAACGTGTCGCGCACCGGGTAGGGCGAGAAGGTCAGACCGTCCTCATGCAACACCACGCCGCCGCGGGCGCCACCTTGATAGCTGGCGCGTTCGTCGTTACTGCGGGTGTAGTTGAAGTCCAACTGGCTGTACCACGGCAGCGCCGATACGCCGATGGATGACTCCACTTCACGGTCACGGCTGTCGCGTTCCACGCCCACCCGATAGCTCAATTGATCGTTGAGTTGTTCATTCACCCCCATGCCGAGGCGGTGTTCGCCTCCGGTGTTACGCACCCAGGCACGCCCACGGCGGGTTTCACCCAGCGGCACACTGATATTCAGGTAAATGCTGTTGTCGTTCTGCTGGCGCCCGCCGACTTGCCATTCGGCACTGGCCGATAGCGACACGCGGCCAACGCTGGTGCCCCAGGAGGCCAATGCCCGGCTGCTGCTTTCACCGTTGTATGACGCCGTGCGCGAGACGCCGGCGCTGAACGTACCCAGCGCCGGATGCGCCCAGGAGGCGGTTAGGCTCTGCTGGTCGCGGTAGCGTGAACGCTGTTGGTCCTTGTTGTTGCCGACATAGGTTGAATCTTCGAGGTCGCGGTAACCCTGGGAGCGCCAGGAGCCTGCGCTGCTCACCGCCCAGCTGTCGCTCAAGCGCTGGGACCAGGACAGGTCGCTCTGCACGCCGCGTTCGGTCCCCTGTTGTTTGGGACTGGCCTGTGCTGCCTGTGCGGAAAACTGCAATTGGCTGTCCGGCCAGGGCAACCAGCCCAGGCTTGCACCCGCCGAGTGATAGGCGTCTGCCATCAGCCCGCCGGCGCTGAGGCTGAGTTGCGGGTGCAGCGGGCCGCTCCAGCCCGCGCTGACCACCCAGGGCTCGCGGGCGTCGCTGTCGCCGATCTGCCGCACGCGCCCGGCCGCCACTGAATAGCCGGGTGCCGGCAGGCCCAGGCCGAGCATCGCGGCGGGCACGCTGAAACGACGTTCTTCGCCCGTGGTTTCCTTGACCGTGACTTCCACATCGGAGCGGCTGTTCAAGCGGCGTACATCGCTCAGGGAAAACGGCCCGGCCGGCACCACGGTGGAGTGAATCAACGCGCCGTTTTGGCGGATCTCGACCTGGGCCGGGCTGTTGGCGATACCGGTGATGGTTGCGCCCTGGTTCTGGTCTTGCAGCGCGGTTTCGGTCAGTACCTGGGCGCCGGTAATCTGCGTACCGGCCAGCACCGGGTTGTAGAGGCTGATTTGCCCGGCCTGCAGCACCGCCTGCTGTTCGGCAAAGGTGCGTTGGGCGTAGGCGTCCAGGTGGGTGGTGCGCGACCGGCTGTCCTGCCAGGTCTTGACCTGCCGGCTGCGCACGATCCAGTCACCGGCGTTAAAGCCGACCTCGGTGTTGGCCGAGCCGAAGCGGCTGTTGTTGTCGCCGAACTCGTTGTACAGGCCGGTCAAATCGTAGTTGAGCAGCAGGGCCTGGCCGCCGGTCTGGTAGCCGGAGATATCTTGCTGGGCCGGGCGCAGGGCATCGGTGGGCACCACCAGGGCCAGGTTCAGGGTGGCCGGGTCTTGCTCGATCACCGTTTGCGGGTAGCGTTCGATAAAACGATGGCAGGTGGTCGTCCCATCGTCATCGGGCACCATCAGGTTGCCGGTATCGAGTAAGGCACGGCTGAAACACAAGCCGCCCTGGTGGTCGAATTCCACGTCCACTCGGCCTCGGCGCTGGCCGTTGACCGTCACGTTGACGGCATGCCGGCCCGCGGCGAAACGCGGAGCCTGCAACAGCAGGTTGGCGAGCTCTGGGTCGATGCCACGCCGGGACAGGGTCTGGGGGTCGAACGCGCCGGCGATCAGGTCATTCGCCAGCACGGCCTCGGCCGGTAGTACGCCGCTCAGGGTCAGCGCCATACTCGTCAGGATCCGGCGTGCGCGGGGGGGCAAAACGCCAGGCATGGCGTTGCCGTCGCGTTCAGTCATTGCTGTGCTCACAAGGTCGTACTCAAGTATTGGGTGGCCTTGGCAAGCCACTCTTTTTTATAGGGTGATCGGTGCTTCGTAAGGCGCTACGGCAAAGCCGTACACGGTGGCCGGTTGCAGCTGTACGCGGGTGGCGCCGGAGCCGGAGGCCGTCACGGTGAGGGTTTCCCCCGGTAGTACATAGGTGCGTGGCAGCAACGCCGAACCACTGCCGGGCAGCAGCCGCAGCTCCTGGGACAGGCGCACCACGTAAGGGCTCGGGTTGTGCACGCTCAATTGGTCGCGCGTGATGCGCCACTCCAGCCCGGTCCAGGGCGTGCGATTGGGGGCCAGGCCTTTGGGGTGCACAATTACCGGCAGATTCTGGCGCACCGTCACCCCCACCTGCGCGTGCCCGGCCTGGGCTGTCGAGCGGCCCTGGGGCATGCCTTCGAAGATCACCCGCTTCAGGCGTTGGGTGGTCAGCGGCTCGGGTGATTGCAGGATGAAGCGGATGAGTTGGCTTTTGCCGGGCTCGACCCTGGCCAGCGGCGGGGTGACAAACAGCAGCGTCGCGGTGTCTTCGGGAATGTCTTCAAGGGTGACATGCAGCAGGGCCAACTTGTCATCGGTGTTGGTCACGGTGACCGAGGCTTCACCCTCGGCTTCGTTGACGATCACCACCGAGGTGTCAGGCACCATGCCGTCGGCCAGTGCGACGCCAGGGCCACCGCCCGCCAAGGTCAGCGCACCGAGGTACAGACCTGTGAGGCGAGCAAGGATGAACGCGCGGGTGAAAAAGGGCAGGGCAGTCATGGCTACAAATACCTCAGGTCTAGCACGATGGAGCCGTCCATCGGCACTTCCTGGTCGAGGGTCAAATAGGCGGCAGCGTTGATGGACGTATTGACGTGCAACGTAGCGTTCAGCAGGCGATGGGGTTCGGGCACCAGCGTGCCTGGCCGGGCAAAGCCCATGTAGTTGTTCGGGAAGGCATTGGATTCTGGGAACCAGGTTTCACCCTGGTTGCTGGACGCCAGCACCAGTACGCGTTCGCCGTCCCCCGTCGCGTCACGAAGGGCCAGGGAAACACTGCCCAGCCGTTCGCTGGGGACATGCATGTTGTGGCCCAGCCCGTAATAAAATCCCGGGCCCACAGAGGAATCGGCGCGATTGTCCACGCCCACCAGCACGAACAGCACCGGCTGGTTACAGCTCACATTCAGGTCCAGTGCCTGGGTGGGCAGCGTGGTGAATTCGTACTGGTTGAGACTGCGTGCTGGCACCCTGCCGTGGTCGACGATGCCATTGGCGGACAACGTCGGCGTACAGGCATTGGGGGTGATCAGGCCGGTGACGTTCAACTCGGTGCTGGGCGCCGCCATTACCAGCGCGCTGGTGCCGAGCAGGTAAAGCAGGCCAAGCAAGCGTGAAAAGGTGTGCTTCATGGGGAGAGACCGGCTGCCTTGTTCATCGTGTGTGGACGTGACAAGGGCAGGCGCGAAGGCCTGCCGTTGCTTGAGTCGGTTGCCGTTACAAGTAGCGCACGGTGAGGGTTACCGAGCCGTCGATGGGGGCTTCGTTGGTAAGGTCAAGGCCGCTGGTTTTGGCGATAAAAGGCATGACCCTCAGGTCTGCAGCCCACTGTTGGACTGGGGTCGGCAAATCGATACCGGTGGGTGCCGGCGCGATGAGGTTGCCGCGCATCAGGTAGCTCTCGGAATCCCAAGTGACGCCGTTGTCGTAGGAACCAACGGTCCTGACTGGCACCCCATCGGCGACTGAGCTCAACAGCCGTAAGCTCATGCCGCCAAGTTTTTGCGTGCCGTTGATCAGGCCCAGACCAAATTCCATGAAGTCGTTATTGGCGTCGGAGCCTTCACGGTTGTCCTTGGCCTCCATCGCCATCAGGGTGGCAGCGTCACAGGTGACGGAGAATTGCACTATTTGAGTGGGTAGAAAGGTCTGTTGGTCGGCTTTCAGATCCTTGGCCGAAATCTTGCCATAGTCCACGGTCCCACCGCCGGACAGCGCCGGGGTACAGGCGCTTGGGGTAATCAGGCCTTTGACGGTCAGGTCGACGCTGGAGGCGGCGAACGTGTGGGCACTGGCAATCAGCAGCGCGGTGGTGGCAAGTGATTTGAAGGCGATGTTCATGATGTTGTTCCTGAGTGGAGTAAGAGAAAAGGCTTACCAGTACTTGAGTTGAAGGGTGGCCAGGCCGTCGATTGGCACCTCGTCAAGTAAGGTCAAGTCGCTGGCGGGCGCGATCATGGTGAACGCCCGCAACCGCGCGCTCAGGGTTTGCACGGCAATCGGCGTATAGGCATCGCCGGGCGCAGCGAACGAGGTCATGCCGGTGTGGCCGAGGTACGCAGAGGGGCGCCAGGTGGCGCCGCCGTCATTGGAGAGGATGGCGTCTACCGGCGTGTTGTCGGCGATCGGGTCGAACAGGCCGAACGCCACGCTGCCGAGCCGCTGGTCATCGTTGACCATGCCCAGCCCATGCAGCGCGGGGTTGATCGCCGAGCTGCCGGCGCGGTTGTCCACGGTGGTCAGGGTGAAAAACGTCGGCCCTTCACACTGCACCTCCAGGAGCATCTCGGCGGCTTGCAGGCTGGTGGGTTTCTGCGGGTTCAGGTCCTTGGCCGTCAATTTGCCATGGTCGACGACGCCGCCACCGGACAAGCTCGGCGTGCAAGAGGCCGGGGTGATGATCCCGCTGACGCTCAAGTCCGTACTACTGGCGGCCAGGACGGGGCTGGCGCCGGTAATCAACAGTGTCGCGGCGAGGGTGATGAGGGGTCGAGACATTGGGTCACATCCTGTGAGTGGGGGGTGTTTACAAGTACTTCACTTCAACCGTGGCGGAGCCGTTGAGGGGGACTTCTTCAGTCAGGTCCATCCCCGCCGTGGGGGCGATCATGCTTTGCACGTGAAGGTCTGCCGTCACTTGCTGGATGGCGATGGGTGCCCAACTGCCCGTCGAGCGATCGCCAAACGAGGCGAAGTTAGCGACGGGCCAAACCTCGTCCGAATCAAGTCGCCCCCAGGTGAGGCCCTGATCACTGGATTGAATGGCGGAAATCGTCGCGCCGTCGGCCATCGCGTTGGCGAGCGTCAAGGAGAAATCCCCGAGTTTTTTGTCGCCCACCAAACCCAGGCCGTAGGTGTTCGCCGGGTCATGGGCGTTGCCTTGGTTGTCCGTGCCCTTCAGGGCCAGCAGGGTGGGTGCATCGCAGGTGATCGCCAGTTGCAGGAAGTGATTGCCAATGATCGTCCAGCCGGTCGGGCTCAAATCCCTGGCGGCGAGTTTTCCGTGATCGACGACCCCGCCGCTTGAAAGGCTGGGGGTGCAGGCGCTGGGCGTAATCAGGCCCTTGACGGTGAGGTCCACGCTGCTCGCGGCAAAAACGGTTGAGACACTCATCAGCAACAGGGCGGTGCTTATCAGAGCGGAAGACTTGTTCATTTCAATAGTTCCAGTACGGGCCAGATTGTCGAGTGATGCCATGGCGGCACTCGCTGACGTTGTCGACGAGTGCAAGGCGGTTTTTCATGTTTTCAGGGCGGCCCGAGAGGGGTGCAGGCTGACCCTGATAAGAGTGGGCAGCAATTTAGCGAGGGGGCGGCGGCGGGGAAATACAACAATTACGACAATGGTGCCGAGCAGAGAAAAAGCTATCGTTTGTGTCGGAATAGTTAACTGGAAAATGTAGGCAAGTTATCAGTTTCGTAGTTGTTGTATCGCCAGGCGGGTGGCAAAGAAGCTAGGTTGGCTTTGCGATGGCGGTCACTTTGGGCTCTTTCTGGCACTGCAAGGGTGCCTTGCCTTTGTTTGACTGTCGCGTCAGCGCTCCTCACTCAGTCCCAGGCTTTGCTCCTGAGCCAGGGCCGCTGCACCATCGACAACGACAAGGTGAGCGAGAGTGCTTTCGAGCGATGTCTCTTCGCATTTCTCCCCCCCGGATCACTGGCGGCACAGAGCGGTTTTGGTGGCGGAAGACCATTCGGCCTATCGGGCGCTGCTGGGTTGGTTCCTGGAAAAGCTCGGGGTCGGCCACGAGTTGGTCGGTCACGGTGGCGAAGGCTTGGCGGCCATTGCGCGTCGGCGCTTCGACCTGGTGATCAGCGATTGTCATATGCCCTTTATGGATGGCTATGCGCTGGCCCGTGCCATCCGTCTGCACGAGCAGCAGAACGGCCACCGGCGGGTGCCGATCATCGCGCTCACGGCCACCCTGTTGCCCTACGATGCCCAGCGCTGTCGCGATGCCGGGATGGATGCCTGGTTGCTCAAGCCGCTGACGTTTGAGCAGCTACGTGATGTGCTTGTGTACTGGCTCGCGGGGCCACCGGATGAAGTTTCACCTGCCACGCCTGGCGCTTCAACGGCCTTGCCGACTCGAGCGGACATGATCCGCACCTTCGGCAGCGCAGAGGTGGTGGAGCAGATGTTGGGCAGGCTTTTGCTTGAAGCCCGCAAGGATTGCGCAGGGCTGGCCCACGCGCGGATCACCGGCCACACCCAGGTCACGCTGGAACTGCTGCACCGTCTGTTGGGAAGCCTGGCGTTTTTAGGCTGTGATGACCTGGAGGCGCAGGGCGGTTTATTGATCCAGCAGGTCCGCGCCCACGGAGCAGGGGTGAACCGGGATAGGCTGGAAGCGTTTGAGGCAGACATCGAACGCTACTTCGCGTACCTGAGCGCGCTGTGAACATTCAGCGGGCGAGTGGATTTGTAGGAATTTATTCTTCTGATATGTAGCTTTTGTATGTGGGTGTTTTCCTTTTGTTTTGTAGGTTTAAGTTCACCCTCTACCGGGCATTGGGCGCGGCAGAAAAGTGCGTTTGCCGGGCGGTTGTTGAAGATCGCTGACGGGGGTATTTTGCCGCGATCATATTGCCATCATCCGTGAGTATTTATGCTTCGAGTAATAATTGCCGACGATCATCCCATTGTGCGCATTGGGCAAAAGGTGGTGATTGAGGCGAGCGGTAAGTGCAAAGTCGTCGGCGAAGCCAGCGGCCCCGATGATTTGCTGGTGCTGTTGAGCACCACGCCCTGTGACGTGCTGGTGACCGATTTCGCCATGCCGGGCGGGCGTCAGGCTGACGGCTATGCGTTGCTGAGCCTGTTACAGCGCCAATACCCCTTGATGCCGGTGATTCTGGTGACCATGTTCGCGAATATCGCCACCCTGCGCGCTTCCTTTGCCCAAGGCGCGCGCGCCATTGTCGCCAAGAACGCCTCGGCCAAGGAGTTGCCCTCGGCCATCCAGGCGGTGACCAAAGGCCAGACGTTCGCCAGCGAATGTTTGCGTGCGCAGTTGAGCGAGGCCGGCACAGGCGACTTGTCGCAAACGCCGCAGTTGTCCGGCAAGGAACGGGAAGTGGTGCGCATGCTCGCCAGCGGCATGACCGTCAGCCAGATTGCGGCACGGGTCAATCGCAGTATTTCCACGATCAGCAAACAGAAAAGTACAGCCATGAGCCGGCTGTGTATTTCTACGGATGTGGACTTGTTCGCGTATGCGCGCTCAGCCGGAATGGTGCCGTAGAAAACCCCTGTTTATGCCGGTGGTTTAATAAGTAACGCCAGGGCAGGGATTCGTATTACTTGTATTTAGTGTGAGCAATGTTTTCGATAACTTGGCTGGGTTCTTCTGCACTTAGTGCAGTGGCGGCGTTACCTTTAAACTTTATTAATTGAGTCGAACTTTCAGGTTGTTTACATCGCTCTGTGCGCTGTTCAATCTGTTACTAATCGACCGAACGTGAGCATTGATATGCACCCTTCTCGTGTCATGATCGCCGGCGCATTTTTGTTGGCCGGTGTTTCTGCTGTTTCGACTGTAATGGCCGCATCAAACGTGGACCTCAGTGTGGTCGGTAAAATCATCCCGTCGGCCTGTACGCCCACTTTGTCCAATGGCGGGATAGTGGACCATGGGAAAATCGCGCTGCAGGATTTCCCCGCCTATGGCTATAAAGCCCTTCCACAGGCAACGGTTCAGTTGGAGGTGACCTGTAATGCGCCGATGCTGATGGCGGTCAAGGCCATCGATAACCGCGTAGGGACTGCGATTCCAGCTTATCCGACCGATCCGTCATCCTCACTGAGCCGCTTTGGCTTGGGCTTGACCAGTGACGATAAAATGATCGGTTGGTATGAGCTGAAGCTGGTCAATGCTACTGCTGATGGTGCGCCGGGTGCTTTGATCGAGGCCGTGAATGTGACGGGCCCCTGGTTCGATGCCAATGCAAATACGATTTGGCAGCCAGGCTGGATGCGCACCGTCAGAGACTCCAGTAGCGCCGAGATGACGCCTTTACCGGTGATGGCCTTCACCGCAGACGTGGTGGTGCTTACCACCCTCACGGAAAGAAGAAATCTGCCAGTGACCGAAGAAACCCCAATGGATGGTAGCGCCACTGTGGAAGTCAATTACCTCTAACCCTACCGTGCATCACTCATTCCCGTGGCGAATGGCATGGCTTTCCTCTGCTGTGCAGACTATCTTTCAGCACTCCTGACCATCGTGCGAAGCCTGCCCATGAGTGATGCCCACAACGCCCTGATTACCGAGTTCTACAGCGCCTTTCAACGCCTGGATGCCGAAGCCATGGTGGCGTGCTACACCGATGATGTGGTGTTCAGCGACCCTGCGTTTGGTGAGCTGCGCGGGCGCGATGCCGGCGATATGTGGCGCATGCTCACCACGCGCGCCAAGGCCTTTTCGCTGACGTTCGACACGGTGCGCAGCGATGAAACGACGGGCAGTGCACATTGGGTGGCGACGTACCTGTTCAGCGCCACCGGCAACACGGTGGTCAACGACATCGGCGCGCGGTTCATATTTCGCGACGGCAAGATTTGTGGGCACCACGACCATTTCGACCTGTGGCGCTGGTCGCGCCAGGCGTTGGGTCTCAAGGGGCTGCTGCTGGGCTGGTCGCCGGCGCTGAAAAATGCGGTGCGCGCCCAGGCGCTCAAAGGCTTGAAGGCATTTCAGGCGGGTCGTTGATAAGATTGGCGCTCCTCTGGTTTGCCGACACGACCTGTGACTGATCTTCCTGAACCCAAACCCTGGTTTGTCTACCTGGTGCGCGCCGCCAATGGCTCGCTGTATTGCGGCATCAGCAATGACCCGGTGCGTCGGTTTGCCGCCCACCAAAGCGGCAAGGGCGCGCGGTTCTTTCTCTCAAGTCCAGCGGTCGCGCTGGTGTACACCGAACAGTGTGCTTCCAAAGGCGAAGCGCTGCGCCAGGAACGGCTGATCAAGAAATTAAAGAAGAGCGCCAAGGAATGCCTGGCAGCGCATGGCCCATCAATCTGACTGATAAGGCCCCATCATCCCCCTGCGCGATTTGGCAGGCTAAGCTAGCGGTTCACTTATTGGGCGGAGCCTGGCATGTCTGAGTTGATCCTTCACCACTACCCGCAATCACCCTTCGCTGAAAAAGCCCGCCTGTTATTGGGCTTCAAGGGGTTGTCCTGGCGTTCGGTGCGCATTGCGCCGGTGATGCCCAAACCGGATTTGACGGCCCTGACCGGCGGCTATCGCAAGACGCCGGTGTTGCAGGTCGGCGCTGATATTTACTGCGATACCGCGTTGATCGCTCGCCGCCTGGAGCAGGAAAAAACCACGCCGGCGCTGTTTCCGCTGGGCCTGGAGCTGGTCACTCAAAGCTTCGCGGCGTGGGCGGATTCGGTGGTGTTTGCCCAAGCGGTGGCGCTGGTGTTCCAGCCGGAATCCCTGGCCGTCAAGTTCGCCAAGGTGCCGCCGGAAATGATCCAGGTGCTGGTGGCTGACCGCGCCAAGCTGTTCAGCGGCGGAACAGCCGCTCGCGTGCAACTGGAGCAGGCCAGGCACCAATGGCCGGCGATTGTCAGCCGCATCGACCAGCAATTGCAGCATCAGCCGGGCGACTTCCTGTTCGGCGAACCGTCGATTGCCGACTTCTCGCTGGCCCATCCGTTGTGGTTCCTTAAAGGCTCGTCGGTGACGGCGCCGCTGGTTGACGCTTACCCGGCGATCGCCGCCTGGCTGGACCGGGTGCTGAGCTTTGGCCATGGCACCGCCAGTGAGATGAGTGCCGAGCAAGCCCTGGACGTGGCGCGTAACGCGGCGCCTGCCGCCTTGCCAGATGAGCCGTTCGAAGACTTGAACGGTTTCAAGCCCGGCCAGCCAGTGACGATTGCCGCTACTGACTACGGCACCGACCCCGTCGCTGGAGAACTGCTGTTTGCCGGGCGCGAACAGCTGATCCTGCGCCGTACCGACGAACGCGCCGGCGTTGTGCATGTGCACTTCCCACGCATGGGCTTCTGCATTCAGGCGCACTAAGCAAAATTTTTTTCAAAATAAGGTGAGGTAAATCCACCGCCCATCCGTGTAGTGCTTGAAACTGCGATGTATTCGCATTAACAGCTTTTCTACACGGGTTCTCACAGCATGAAGTCGACGGCGGGCGGTTGGGTAAAACAGTGGCTGGGAGCCTCGGTATTGACGGTGTCGGGGTTGGCATTGCTGCCGCTTTGCGTCGCCCAGGCGCAAGAGCAGCAAAGCGCCCAGTTCAACTTTGCGCTGGCAGCCAAGCCGTTGCCCCAGGCCCTGAACGACTTCAGCCGGGTCACGGGTCTCAGCGTGATCTACACCGATGAAGCGCCCTACGGCCTCAACGCCCCGGCGATCAATGGGCAGATGAGCGCAACCCAGGCACTGCAGCGCCTGCTGACCAACACCGGGTTCACCTTCCGCCAGATCGATGCGCGCACCTTGGCCCTGGAGCCGCTGCCCACCGGCGGCGCGTTGACGCTTGGCGCCACCACCATCAGCGGTGCCAACCCCGTACAGGACAGCACCAGCTACCAGCCGCCGCCCACCAGTTCGGTGATGCGATCCCGTGGCCTGCTGCTGGAAACGCCGCAAACCGTCAATGTGGTGCCCGCCCAAGTGCTGCGCGACCAACAACCGCGCAACCTGGATGACGCCCTGGGCAACATCAGCGGCATCACCCAGGCCAATACCCTCGGCAGCACCCAGGACGCGGTGATGCTGCGTGGCTTTGGCGACAACCGTAATGGCTCGATCATGCAAGACGGCATGCCCGTCGTGCAGGGCCGCGCCTTGAGCGCCACGGCTGAACGCGTTGAGGTGCTCAAGGGGCCATCGTCGTTGTTGTACGGCATCCAGGACCCGGGTGGTGTGGTCAATATCGTCAGCAAAAAGCCCGAGCTGGTGCAGTCCACCTCATTGACCGCACGCGGCTCGACTTTCGGTGACGGCAAGAACGGCAGCGGCGGCAGCCTCGATACCACCGGGCCGATTGGTGACAGCGGCCTGGCTTATCGGCTGATCGTCGACCATGAAGACGAAGATTACTGGCGCAACTACGGCACCCACCGCGAGACGCTGGTGGCACCGTCCCTGGCCTGGTACGGCGACACCACCCAGGTGGTCTTCGCGTATGAGCACCGCGAATTCCTCTCGCCGTTCGACCGCGGCACGGCCATCGACCCCAAGACCAACCACCCGTTGAACATCCCCGCGACCCGTCGCCTGGATGAGCCGTTCAACAATATGGAAGGCCGCTCCGACTTGTATCGCCTGCAAGTCGACCACGACCTCAACGACGACTGGAAAGCCCACTTCGGCTACAGCTGGAACCGCGAAACCTACGACGCCAGCCAAGTGCGCGTGGTCAAGGTCAACCCCAACGGCACCCTGACCCGCAGCATGGACGGCACCCAAGGCGCGCTGACCACCGACCGCTTCGCGACTGCCAGCCTGGAAGGCAAGGTCGATGTCGCCGGGATGCAGCACGACCTGGTGTTCGGCCTCGACGATGAGTACCGCAAGATCTACCGGGCCGACCTGATTCGCCAAGCGCCGCGCGGTGTCTTCAACTACAACAACCCGGTGTACGGCAACGAAGTCGCAGGGAGCACCGTCAGCGCCGCGGACAGCAACCAGACCGACCTGTTGCGCAGTGATTCGTTGTTCTTCCAGGACGCGATCCACCTGAATGACCAGTGGATTCTGGTCGGCGGTGCGCGCTATCAGATGTACGACCAGTACGCTGGCAAAGGCGTACCGTTCACCGCCAACACCGATGGCAACGGCCAGAAGTGGGTGCCGCGTGCGGGCCTGGTGTACCGCTACACCGACGCGTTGTCGTTCTATGGCAGCTACACCGAGTCGTTCAAACCCAACTCCACCATTGCGCCGCTGGCCAACAAAACGGTGCTGGATGGCAGCCTGGAGCCGGAGCAGTCCAAAGCGTGGGAGCTGGGCACCAAGTTCGACATGCCTGGGCGTATCACCGCGAGCGCGGCCTTGTTCAACATCGAAAAGCGCAATGTGCTGGTGCAAGTGGGGGATGGGCTGACTTCGGTGTACAGCGTGGCCGGCAAGGTGCGCTCGCGTGGCCTGGAGCTGGACGCCAGTGGGCAATTGACCGACAACTGGAGCCTGATCGGCAGCTATGCCTACACCGATGCGGTGGTGGTTGAGGACAGCAAATACAAGGGTAACGACCTGCAAAACGTGGCGAAGAACACCGCGTCGTTGTCGGCCGTGTATGACTTCGGCAGCATTCTGGGCGGTGACCAGCTACGCGTCGGCGCCGGGGCTCGCTATGTGGGCGAGCGGGCAGGGGACGCGGCTAACAGCTTCGAACTGCCGAGCTACACCGTGGCCGATGCGTTCGCCAGCTATGACACCAAGATCGACGGGCAGAAGGTCAAGTTCCAGCTCAATGTGAAGAACCTGTTCGATCGCACCTACTACACCTCGTCGGTGAACACGCAGTTTGTGTCCATCGGCGATGCGCGGCAGGTATCGGTCTCCAGTACCTTGACCTTCTGATGAGAAAATACGCCGGGTTATCATCCCAGCTGATTTGCCAAGTGCTCCACGCCCAGCGCGCTTGCCGAGGAGGTTGGGCGCCTGCGGCAGTGGGTGACCTGTCGCGGTGAGGCGCCGATGTTGATCGTTTTGCAACCCGCGCCGAGTAAAGCCGAGGCCACGCCTGGCCCGCTATTTCAGGTCGGAACGTTCTCGATCACCACCCTGGCACTTGATTGAACGCGCTGAATTAACCAAGCTGCGCACTTTCGCCGATTCAGGAAAGCCAGGTTTATGCGGTTGGCACGATGGATACACACCAGCGCAACGGCGCTGGTCTTTGGCCTGTTACTCAGTGGTTGCGCCACACCGTCAAAGACGGCCACCGGGCACAGCCTCGACCAGTTGCTGGCCGACCCGGCGCTGCACGGCGCCTCGGTGTCGCTGCTGGTGCGTGATGCCCGCAGTGGCGCCACGCTGTATCAGCACAACCCGCGCACACGGCTGGTGCCCGCCTCCAACCTCAAGCTGCTGACCACCGCGGCGGCGATGGATGTGTTGGGGCCGCAGTACCGGTTTTCTACGCAATTGTTGAGCAATGGCATCCGCCAGGGCGATCGCCTGACCGGCAACCTGTACCTGCGCGGTCTGGGTGACCCCACCATTCAATTCGCCGATTACCAGGCCCTCGCGGCGCAACTGGCCAGCCAGGGCGTACGCCAGGTGCAGGGTGACCTGGTGTTCGACGACACCTGGTTTGACGCCGAGCGGCTGGGTGTCGACTGGTCCCACGATGATGAAACCACCTACTACGGCGCGCAGATTTCCGCGCTGACCGTGTCACCCAACGCGGATTTTGATGCCGGCAGCGTACTGGTCACGGCCAAAGCGCCGGTGCGCGTAGGGCAGCCGGTGAATGTCGAGATCTTCCCGCCGACCGACTACCTGCAACTGAGTAACCGCGCGGTCAGCGGGCCCGGCAACACCTATGGCATCAACCGTCGCCATGGCACCAACCTGTTGCAGCTCAGTGGCGCCGTAGCGGCGGGGCGGCAGAGCGAACAATTGGTCAGTGTGTGGGAGCCGACGCAACTGGTGGCCAATCTGTTTGAACAGGCGTTGGCGCAGCAGGGCATTACGGTGCTGGGGCGTCGTGTGATGGGCGCTGCCAGCCCGGCCACGGCGACAGTGTTGGCCGAGCACCAATCGGCGCCGTTGCAGGCACTGATCACGCCGCTGCTCAAACTCTCGAACAACAACATGTCCGAAGCCCTGCTCAAGGCCATGGGCCGCAAGACCGCCAATAGCGGCACGGCGGCGGCGGGTGTGGTGGCGGTGGCCGGGTTTCTCAAGCGCCAGGGGCTGGACACGGCGACGCTGAGCCAGGTCGACGGCTCCGGCCTGTCACGGCGTAACCTGGTGTCGTCGCAAACCCTCACCGACCTGCTGCTGGCTGCGAGCAAACAGCCGTGGTTCAACGCCTGGTACAACGCGCTGCCGATTGCCGGCAATACCGAGCGCATGACCGGTGGCAGCCTGAGTTATCGCCTGCGCGGCACAAGCGCTGAAAACAATCTGCACGCCAAGACCGGCTCCATGGGCGGCGTGTCGTCATTGAGCGGTTACATCACCGATGCCCACGGGCGCCAGTTGGTGTTCTCGATGCTGACCAATAACTACGTGGTGGCCGGCGCGCAGGTGAAGGGCCTGGAGAACCGCGTGGCGCTGGCCCTGTCACGTTGGGACGATTGATTCAGGGCTGATAACCCATCCGCCAACTCACCGCCCGGGTCGCCGCCAGCAAGTGCTGCGCCGCCGGGCCGTCTTCATCGGCGTGGAACAGCGAGGTGGGGCCGACCACGGTCATCACCGCTGCCACGTGGCCGACCGCGTTGAACACCGGCGCCGACAATGCATCGACCCCGGGCATCAGCAAACCGTGCACAAAGTGCAGGCCACGGTTGCGGATCTGTTCACACGCGGTGGCGTAGGCCTGGTCATCCGCCAGGGCGTGGGCGCTACCGGCCTGAATCTCACGTTCGCGCAATTCGACGGTCTCCCGCGAAGGTAAATAAGCGCTGAACACCAACCCGGTGGACGAGCTGAGCAACGGCAACACCGAACCCAACTGCGTCACCACCGTGATCGCGCGCACCGCCGGCTCGATGTGCACCACGGTCGCGCCCTGGTTGCCCCACACGGCCAGAAAGCAGGTTTCATTCAGTTCATCCCGCAGCTCCGCCAGGGGCAGGGCGCCGACTTTCAACACATCCATGCTGCCCAGCGCCGCCAGGCCCACGCGCAATGCTTCGCGGCCCAGCCCATAGTGGTTGGTGGCGGTGTTTTGTTCGGCAAACCCCGAGGCGATCAGTGCCTGCAAATAGCGGTGGACCTTGCTCGCCGGCATCTGCACGTGCTCGGCCAGGCGCGACAGCGAGGTGGCCGGGGACAGTTCAGCGAGGGCCTTGAGAATATCGGTGCCCACTTCGGCCGAGCGGACTTTCTGTTTACCGGTGTCGCGGGGCTTTTCCATGGGGCAACGAGAATCCGAGAGATGAATGGGCGTCTTTATAGCTTGACGGTCGATAGTGATCAAATTACGTTATGCGTAACTGGATTACGATAAAAACAACTTCCGTACTGAGGATGCTCCATGAACCTCGAATACCTGTCGGGCTTCGGCAATGAATTCGCCAGCGAAGCCCTGCCTGGCGCGCTGCCCGTCGGCCAGAATTCCCCGCAAAAAGCCCCCTACGGCCTGTACACCGAACTGTTTTCCGGGACCGCCTTCACCATGGTGCGCAGCGAAGCCCGACGCACGTGGTTGTACCGCATTCAGCCATCGGCCAATCACCCGGCCTTCGTGAAGCTTGAACGGCAACTGGCCGGTGGGCCGTTGGGCGCCGTGACGCCGAATCGTCTGCGTTGGAACCCGTTGGACAGGCCCGACGAGCCGACGGACTTTATCGACGGCCTCGTCGGCATGGTGGCCAACTCAGGGGCTGAAAGCCCCTCAGGCATCAGCATCTACAACTACTGCGCCAACCGTTCCATGGAGCGGGTGTTCTTCAACGCCGACGGCGAACTGTTGATCGTCCCCGAGCAGGGCCGGCTGCGCATCGCCACCGAACTGGGCGTGCTGGACGTCGAGCCACTGGACATCGTCGTGCTGCCGCGCGGCCTTAAATTCCGTGTCGAACTGCTGGACGCCCAAGCGCGCGGCTACGTTGCCGAAAACCACGGCGCGCCGCTGCGCCTGCCGGACCTGGGGCCTATCGGCAGCAACGGCCTGGCCAACCCGCGTGACTTCCTGACGCCGGTCGCGCACTACGAAGACCTCAAAAAGCCGACCACGCTGGTACAGAAGTTCCTCGGCGAGTTGTGGGCCTGTGAGCTGGACCATTCGCCGCTGAACGTGGTCGCCTGGCACGGCAATAACGTGCCGTACAAATACGACCTGCGCCGCTTCAATACCCTTGGCACCGTCAGTTTCGATCACCCGGACCCGTCGATCTTCACCGTGTTGACCTCGCCCACCAGCGTGCATGGCCTGGCCAACCTCGACTTCGTGATATTCCCGCCGCGCTGGATGGTCGCCGAGAACACCTTCCGGCCGCCGTGGTTCCACCGCAACCTGATGAACGAATACATGGGCCTGATCCAGGGCGCCTACGACGCCAAGGCCGAAGGCTTCCTGCCCGGGGGTGCGTCGTTGCACAGTTGCATGAGCGCCCATGGTCCGGACGGCGAGACGTGCACCAAGGCCATCAACGTGGAACTGGCGCCGCACAAGATTGATAACACCATGGCGTTTATGTTCGAGACCAGCCAAGTGCTGCGCCCCACGCAGTTCGCCCTGGAATGCCCGCAACTGCAAAACACTTACGACGCGTGCTGGGCCTCGCTGCCCGCCACCTTCAACCCGAACCGGAGATAACCCATGACGCAACCAACGCTAACCCGCAGCTGGGTGGACTCCGCCAACGGTCACCGTGATTTCCCGTTGCAAAACCTGCCGTTGGGCGTGTTCAGCATCAACGGTTCGGCACCGCGTAGCGGTGTGGCGATTGGCGATTCGATTCTTGACCTGCACGCTGCTTTGGACGCGTTCGACGGCGAAGCCCGCCGTGCCGTTGAAGCCACCGCCGGCGGCCAGTTGAACGCCTTTTTCGAGCTGGGCCGTGGCCCGCGCGTGGCCTTGCGCGAGCAACTGCTGGCGCTGCTCGCCGAAGGCAGCAAGCTGCAAACCCGTGAAGCGCAGGTGCTGCACCGCGCAGCAGACTGCCAGATGCACCTGCCGGCGAAAATCAACGATTACACCGACTTCTACGTGGGTATCGAACACGCGCAAAACGTCGGCAAATTGTTCCGTCCCGACAACCCATTGCTGCCGAACTACAAGTACGTGCCAATCGGTTATCACGGCCGTGCCTCGACCATTCGCCCCTCAGGCACGGAGGTACGCCGGCCTAAAGGCCAGACGCTGCCCGCCGGCCAGACCGAGCCAACCTTCGGCCCCTGCGCACGCCTGGATTACGAATTGGAGCTGGGCATCTGGATCGGCCAGGGCAATGCCATGGGCGACTCGATTGCAATTGGTGACGCCGCCGAACATATCGCCGGTTTCTGCCTGCTCAACGACTGGTCGGCGCGCGATATCCAGGCCTGGGAATACCAGCCACTGGGCCCGTTCCTGTCCAAGAGCTTTATCACCAGCATCTCGCCGTGGGTGGTGACGGCCGAAGCGCTGGCGCCGTTCCGCAAAGCCCAACCGGCACGCCCCCACGGCGACCCGCAACCGCTGCCGTACCTGCTGGACACGCGTGACCAGGCGGCAGGCGGCTTTGACATCGAGCTGGAGGTGCTGCTGACCACCGCCTCAATGCGCGAGCAACACCTGCCGGCCCATCGCCTGACGCTGAGTAACACCCAGCACATGTACTGGACCGTGGCGCAAATGGTTGCACACCACAGCGTCAACGGCTGCCAGTTGCAGGCCGGTGACCTGTTCGGCTCGGGCACCTTGTCCGGCCCGCAGCCGGGGCAGTTCGGCAGCCTGCTGGAAATCACCGAAGGCGGCAAAAAGCCGATTGAACTGGCGTCGGGCGAGGTGCGTAAATTCCTCGAGGACGGTGACGAAATCATCCTGCGCGCCCGTTGCAGCCGTGAAGGGTTTGCCTCCATCGGCTTCGGCGAGTGCCGTGGCACGGTGGTCGCGGCGCGCTAAGAGGGCAGGGCGATGGAACTCTATACCTACTACCGCTCTACGTCGTCGTACCGGGTGCGTATTGCCTTGGCACTCAAGGGGTTGGACTACAGCGCCGTGCCGGTCAACCTGCTGGTGCCGGCCGGCGGCGCCAATCGCCAACCGGCGTACCTGGCGATCAACCCGCAAGGCCGAGTGCCGGCGTTGCGTACCGACGAGGGCGAGCTGTTGATTCAGTCGCCCGCGATCATCGAGTACCTGGACGAACGTTATCCACAGGTGCCACTGCTATCAAAAGACCTCGCGACCCGTGCCCATGAGCGCGCGGTGGCGTCGATCATCGGCTGCGATATTCACCCGTTGCACAACTCCAGCACCCAGAACCTGCTGCGCCAGTGGGGGCATGACGAGGCGCAATTGCTGGCGTGGATCGGCCACTGGATCAGCCAGGGCCTGGGTGCAGTCGAGCAGTTGATCGGTGATAGCGGCTTTTGCTTTGGCGAGCAGCCGGGGATGGCGGATGCGTTTCTGATTCCGCAGCTGTATGCGGCCGAACGCTTCAAGGTGCCGTTGGCGGCGTACCCGCGCATTGGGCGTGTGGCGGCGTTGGCGGCGCAGCATCCGGCGTTTGTGCAGGCGCATCCGGCTAATCAACCGGATACCCCAGAAGCATCCTGAATCAATGTAGGCGCTAGCTCGCGAATGCGTCGGATCAGTCGAAACATTTGTCGCTGACACATCGCTTTCGCGAGCAAGCCCGCTGCCACATTTTGATCGGCGACATCCTCATAAAAATAACAGGTACCTTGCGATGCACAATCAGATTGCCAGCTTTCGCGCGGCACTCGACGCCCGTCCGGTGTCGCGCTATCAGTGGTTGATTCTCCTGTTGCTGGCGTTGCTGCTGGTAACCGATGGCTACGACGCGCAGGTGCTGGGCTATGTGGTACCCGCATTGGCCAAGGATTGGGGCCTGGAAAAAGCGGCATTCGGCCCGGTATTCAGTGCCAACCTGCTGGGCCTGACCCTGGGCTCGTTGCTGGTCACGCCACTGGCTGACCGCTTTGGCGTGCGGCGCATCCTGCTCGGCTGTGTACTGATCTACGCCAGCCTCACGGTGTTGATGGTGTTTGCCAACTCCCTGACCACGCTGATGGCCGCACGGTTTATCTGCGGTATTGGCATGGGCGGCGCAATGCCGAGTGCCATGGCGTTGATGTCGGAATATTCGCCGCCGCGGATGCGCACCTTGATGGTGACCCTGGCCGCGTGCGGTTTCTCGTTCGGCGGCGCGGCGGGTGGTTTCGTGGCCGCAGGGTTTATCGATGGCTTCGGTTGGCAGGCGGTATTCCTGGCGGGCGGTGTGACGCCATTGCTGCTGTTTCCTTTTCTGATGTGGCGGTTGCCGGAGTCCCTGCCGCGCCTGCTGCGGGATGCGCCGCCGTATGTGCGCTTGCGCAAAGTCACGGCACGCATGCTGCCCGACTGGCAACCGCCGTTGGCGAGCGACGCCGAAAACCTTCAGGAGCAGGGCAGCAAACTCACGGTGGTCGAGTTGTTCCGCAAGGGTTACGCGCGCCCGACGGTGTTGCTCTGGGCGACCTTTTTCGTCAGCCTGATCCTGCTGTATTTCATGATCAGCTGGCTGCCGTCGTTGTTACTGGAAAGTGGCCTGGCGCTGAACGAAGCCAACCTGGTGACCTCGATGTTCCTGTTCGCCGGCACCTTGGGCGCCATCGGCATGGCCTGGTTCGCCGACCGCCTGAAAAGCAAGGTACGGCTGCTGTCCGGCGTGTTGGCAGCGGCGGCGGTATGCACCCTGTTGCTGGGCCTGAACCACGATAATCCGCGCTATCTGGTGGCCTGTGTGTTCGCCGCCGGGTTTTGCATCATCGGTGGGCAACTGACCCTCAATGCCTTCGCCAGTAACTTCTACCCGGCGCACGTGCGCGCCACCGGCACTGGCTGGGCGTTGGGCGTGGGGCGATTCGGGTCAATTCTGGGGCCGCTGTTTGGCAGCATGTTGCTGGCGATGCATATTCCGGTGCAGCAGATTTTCTTCTTCTGTGCGATTCCAGCGGTGATTGCGGCGCTGTTGATCATTCAAGTGCGCTCGCCGGGCGCTGCGAAGCCAAAAAGCCCCCTGCACAGTGACATTCTCAAAGCCCCGGCCAATCACTGATCGGCCGATTGACGCGGTGAGTCAATGCACCACTGAGTTGGGCGGCAGGTGCCCCAGCCGCTCCGTCAGGCGCAGGCGCTGGATCGGGTCCTCGCTGAGCAGCAGGGCGTGTTCCAGGTCAAAACGTTCGGCACTCGGGCAGTCCAGGCGCTGGTACAAACTGGCCCGCGCCAGGTAGTCGGCGGCGCTGGCATTGCCCAGTTCCAGCACGCGTTCGGCGTCGACCAGCGCGGCCAGCGGGTTGTCATTGGAAAGGTGCAGTTGGCGCAGGTTGCGTGACAACCGTTGCAGGATCGAACGCGGCTCGGCGGTGTGCAGGTGGTCGGCCTGCAACTTGAGGTTCGGCCCGTACTGGCGATGCAGCAATTCACGGCAGTCATTAGGGTACAGGCGCCGCCCGCCGCAGGGGTCCAGCAGGTGATCGGCGCCGGGCACCCGCAGCAGAAAGTGGCCTGGGAAGTTCACGCCCACCATGGGGATATTCAGGCGCCGCGCCAACTCAAGTGCGATCAGGCCCATGGCCAGGGGTTGTCCGCGTTTGCGTTGCAATACCTTGTCGAGCAGGGCGGCCGCCGGGCGCAGCGGAGTAAAGTCATCCTGAGCGAAGCCCAAGTCATTCATGCGCCGTAGCAGCGGCTGGCCGAGTTCATCCGCCGGCAACATGGGCATGCCAACGCTGACCTGCTGCTGCAACACGATGAGGTCTTGCAGGATCAGCACGGGCTGCACGGCGCAGTCGTGTTCGGCAGCAATCCACAGCGCCGCTTCAAACAGCGCAGGGGGTGAACGGTCCAGGCAGGCGAAAAAGGCTGTGCGGGGATTCATTGCGTTCTCCGGCGGATGCCCCGTTTTAGCCTTGCTGTGAATTTTCGTCCAGTGACTTAAGCAATAACCCACCTGCTTATGTCGCAGATCCCACGAAATCCGGCGGCTTATTCCAGCGCACTTCGGCAGTTTTCTACCGCAAGCCTATACTTGGGCCTCTACCAGAAGTGATTCGGGAGCTCGACGATGTTTGCGCTTATGCACAGCACCCGCCTTGAGTCGCTGCACCTGAGTGTCGACGCGGTCACCGGGCTGAAGGCGGTCATCGCCATTCACAACAGCCGCTTGGGGCCGGCCTTGGGCGGTTGCCGTTATCTCGCGTACCCCGACGATGAAAGTGCCGTGGCGGATGCCGCGCGTCTGGCCCAAGGCATGAGCTACAAAGCCGCCCTGGCCGGCCTGCAGGTAGGCGGCGGGACTGCGGTGATCATCCGTCCCGTGCACGTGGAAAGCCGCGCCGCCTTGTTTGAAGCATTTGGCCGTTGCATTGAAAAACTCGATGGCCGTTTCATTACTTCGATCGACAGCGGCACGTCAGTGGCCGACATGGACTGCATCGCCCAGCACACACGCTTCGTCACCAGCACCACCGCCGCCGGCGACCCCGCGCCCCATGCGGCCATGGGCGTGTTCACCGGCATCCGTGCCGCGGCCATGGCCCGCCTGGGCAGCGACAACCTCGAAGGCTTGCGCGTCGCGGTGCAAGGCCTGGGCAATGTCGGTTACGCGCTGGCCGAACAACTGCATGCCGCGGGAGCCGAATTGCTGGTGAGCGACATTGACCACGGCAAAGTGCAACTCGCCATGGAGCAACTCGGCGCGCACCCGATTGCCAACGACGCCTTACTCAGCACGCCCTGCGACATCCTCGCCCCTTGTGGCCTGGGTGCGGTGTTCAATCGGCACAGCGTCGGCCAATTGCGGTGCGCCGCCGTGGCCGGTTCTGCCAGCGCGCAACTGACCACCCTGGACGTTGCCGACCAATTGGAAGGGCGCGGCATCCTCTACGCCCCGGACTACGTGATCAACTCAGGCGGCCTGATCTACGTTGCCCTCAAACACGGCGGTGCCGAGCTGGCGGACATTACCGCGCACTTGTCGAACATCGGTACGCGCCTCACCGAAATCTTCGCCCACGCCCAGGCCGAAAAACGCTCCCCCGCACGGGTGGCGGATGAGTTGGCCGAGCGCCTGCTGTACAAATAGGCCAGGCATTAAAAAGGCCCTGAATCATTGATTCAGGGCCTGTTCAATTCGGGCTTTATTCCGCCGTCGGGTTCAGCAACTCGGACAAAGCGTCCGGTTGGCTCTTGAACGCCTTGGCAAATACATCGCGGTTCTTCGCCATGTAGATCCCGGCTTCTTCCACCTGCTGCTCGCTCAGGGACGGCACGGCTTTTTGCAACACTTCTGCCAGCAACTCAGCGAGTTCAAGCATCTTGTCATGACGGTCAGCTTCGGCTTTATCCATGAACAAACGCTCCAGATCTCGGCTGCTGCGGTATACCACTTCGACGGCCATTCACCACCTCACATGCCTTCACGATAGTTGTCTTTTGCGACTACTGTATTTATATACAGCTAAAAGAGTAAGCCAAACCCTGAGGTTTGGGTAGCAGTTTTTTAATGTAGCCCGTAAATACAGGTTTGGCGTGCCTCATGTCACGCCGCCATCATCTTATACGTGCCTCTGGCCTTTTTTCTGCATGCAGAACAACCGTCACGTCCAACCCGCACTATCCGGTCGAGCCGACCTAAGGAAGTATCATCGTGAAAATCAACTGGGCCGAAAAGCTGCGTCAGCAAGTCCATGGGCTGGCCGAGTCGCTGGGCAATCTGTTCGTCGAGACGTTCCATTACCTGGCGCTGTTCGCCATTGGTGCGGTGACCGCCTGGGCAGCGGTGATGGAGTTTCTGGGGATGCTGGAGACCGGGCACATCAAGATCGATGACATCTTGCTGCTGTTCATCTACCTGGAATTGGGCGCGATGGTCGGGATTTACTTCAAGACCAACCACATGCCGGTGCGCTTCCTGATCTACGTGGCGATCACTGCGCTGACGCGCCTGCTGATCTCCAATGTGTCGCACCACAACCCGCCTGACATCGGCATCATCTACCTGTGTGGCGGCATTCTGCTGTTGGCGTTTTCGATTCTGGTGGTGCGCTACGCGTCGTCGGCATTTCCGTCGGTGAAGGTTGAAGGCCCGCGCCGCAAGGGCGAAGCGAGCCTGGAAACCGAGAAGGGCGAGCTTTAAAGCCCGACGCTGAAGGGCAAGGTGCGGGCGGGCGGGCGCTGCAGGAGTTTGTGGCTGTCGCCGTCCGTCATCACCGTGAGGATTTCCATGGCGCTGTGGCCCTGCTCGATGGCGATGCCGAACTGAATACTTTGCACCAGCCGTTTGAGCCGCTGCGGGTCGTTGCGTTGTTCGGCGCTGATCATGCGTTTGGCCACCACGCCGTCCTCATTCGAGAGGGTCAGCATGATGCTGCCATCCAGCCGTTGGATGCTCAGGTTGACGCGGTAGTTGGGGGTGAAGGTGTCGGTGATGATCTGAAAAGGATTGTCCATGGTGCGTTACCGCCTGATAAGAACATGCAGTCATTGACGACCGGTGTCAGGATTAGTTCGCGTTGCCTGACCATCGGCCACTCCGTCGCTGAGGTTTCACAAAGTCCGTTTGCCTCATGAGCTCTACAGCAAGGCGCGTGCCGTAAAGCAATCGATCCCCAGTGACCTGCCAATGTGGGAGGGGGCTTGCTCCCGATAGCGGGGTATCAGCCAATAAATGCTCGGCTGAAGGACCGCCATCGGGAGCAAGCCCCCTCCCACATTTGTATTGAGTCGTTCTTCAGGTCGGTGGGCTATTTCAGGGCAATACCGAAAAAACGATCGCAGACAGCGCAATCAGCCCGATCACCACCACAAACACATTCGACACGTGGCCTGAGTACTGGCGCAGCGATGGCACGCGGCGAATCGCGTACATCGGCATCAGGAACAGCAGGCACGCGATGATCGGCCCGCCCATCGTCTCGATCATCCCCAGGATGCTTGGGTTGAAGGTCGCCACGGCCCAGCAGGTCAGCACCATGAACAGTGCGGTGCAGCGTTCCAGCCCTTTGGACGACATCGAGCGATTACGCCCGCGCAGGGATTTGACGATCAACCCCTGGAAGCCTTCGCTGGCGCCGATGTAGTGGCCAAGGAAGGATTTGGTAATGGCCACCAGCGCGATCAACGGCGCGGCGTAGGCGATTACCGGCGTCTGGAAGTGGTTGGCCAGGTACGACAGGATCGAAATGTTCTGCGCCTTGGCGGCAGCCAAGTCAGCTGGCGACAGGGCCAGCACGCAACTGAAGCAGAAGAACATCACGGTCAACACCATCATGCCGTGGGCAGTGGCGAGGATGCCGCTGCTTTTGCGCTCGGCCTGGGCGCCATACACGCGCTTCTGGTCCACCGCGAACGCGGAGATGATCGGTGAGTGGTTGAAGGAAAATACCATCACCGGGATCGCCAGCCACAGGGTTTTGAAGAACAGCGGCCACGGCATGCCCTCGCTGGCCGAGGCGAAGAATGCACCGTTCCAGTTGGGGATCAGGCTCACGGCCAGCAATAACAGGGCGGCGACGAACGGGTACACCAGCACGCTCATGGCCTTGACGATCACGCCCTGGCCGCAGCGCACGATGGCCATCAGACCGAGGATCAACACCAGCGACAGGATCGCCCGGGGCGGTGGGGCCATGTGCAGCTGGTGTTCCATGAAACTGCTCAGGGTGTTGGTCAGCGCCACGCTGTACACCAGCAGGATCGGGAAGATGGCGAAGAAGTAGAGCAGGGTGATCAGCTTGCCGGCGCCGACGCCGAAGTGTTCTTCGACCACGTCGGTGATGTCGCCGGATTTGCCTGACAATACAAAACGCGTCAGCCCACGATGAGCAAAGAAGGTCATCGGAAAGGCCAGCAACGCCAGCACGATCAGCGGCCAGAAGCCGCCGACGCCGGCATTGATTGGCAGGAACAAGGTGCCTGCGCCGATGGCGGTGCCGTACAGGCCCAGCATCCAGGTGGTGTCGTGTTTGGTCCAGCCGGTTGTTGCGGTGGTCTGTGAAACAGGCTGTTCAGCAGCAGGTGTACGTACATCGGTCATCGGTATTGCCTCGTTATTATTTTTGCGCGGGCTCACGTATGGGGCGGGTCAAAGTGCTCCGGTCAGCACTCCACCCAGCTGACCGCCAGGCCGCCCCGTGAAGTTTCTTTGTACTTGTCATGCATGTCGGCACCGGTATCGCGCATGGTGCGGATCACCCGGTCGAGGGAAATGAAGTGTTTGCCGTCACCGCGCAGGGCCATTTGTGTGGCGTTGATGGCTTTGACGGCCGCGATGGCGTTGCGCTCGATGCATGGCACTTGCACCAGCCCACCGACCGGGTCGCAGGTCAGGCCGAGGTTGTGTTCCAGACCGATTTCGGCGGCGTTTTCCAGTTGTTCCGGGGTGGCGCCGAGGATGTCAGCCAGGCCGGCGGCGGCCATGGCGCAGGCGGAACCCACCTCGCCCTGGCAACCGACTTCGGCGCCGGAGATTGAGGCGTTCTTCTTGCACAGGATGCCGACGGCGGCCGCAGCGAGGAAGAAATTGACGACATCATCGTCAGACGCGTCCGCGTTGAACTTCATGTAGTAATGCAGCACGGCCGGAATGATCCCCGCCGCGCCATTGGTCGGCGCAGTGACCATCCGCCCGCCGGCCGCATTTTCTTCGTTGACGGCGAGGGCGAACAGGTTGACCCATTCCATGGCCGACAAGGTCGAGGTGATGACATTGGGTTTGCCGATTTCCAACAGGCTGCGGTGCAATTTCGCCGCACGGCGCGGCACATCCAGGCCGCCTGGCAAGATGCCTTCATCGCGCAGGCCTTGCTCCACGCATTCGCGCATCACTGACCAGATGTGCAGCAGCCCGCTGCGGATGTCTGCATCGCTGCGCCATGCGCGCTCGTTGGCCATCATCAATTCCGACACCCGCAGGCCGTGCTTGTTGCACAGGGCCAGCAGTTCGACGGCACTGGAAAAGTCGTAAGGCAATTCCACATCGCTGGTCGGCGCAATGCCCGAGGCCGCTTCAGCCGCTTCGATGATGAAACCGCCACCTACCGAGTAATAGGTTTGTTCGCTCAGCAGGCCGCTGTCGCCGTGGGCATGCAGGGACATGGCATTGGGGTGGTAGGGCAGGCTTTCGTCCAGCAGTAGCAGATCTGTGTGCCAATTAAAGGCAATGTCCTGTTTGCCCGCGAGCAATAAACGGCCGGACTCGCGCACTTGCTGGATACGCGTGTTGATCGAGGTCGGGTCGACCTTGTCTGGCCATTCGCCCATCAGGCCCATCACGCAGGCGCGGTCGGTGGCATGGCCGATGCCAGTGGCGGACAGCGAGCCGTACAGACGCACTTCGACACGGCGTGTGTCGTTCAGCAAATGTTGGTCGGTAAGGGCTTGGGCGAAGGTCGCCGCCGCGCGCATAGGGCCGACGGTATGCGAGCTGGAAGGGCCGATGCCCACCTTGAATAGATCGAAAACACTGATAGCCATGCTAAAGCCTTACAAGCAATGGAGTAGAAATCGCTGCCATGTTTTGTAGGACGAGCGGAATTGGCGCGATACTGGGCCTCTGGATCGGCACTGACCAACGAATTATCCTAAGACACCCTTTAGCAGGACTAAACCCTATGGCCCGGCCCCTTCATGGTCAGACGTATGTCTGGCTGCACGTGTTTTCCTGTGCTGCGCGGCATCTGTCGTTCACCCGCTGCGCCGAAGAACTGCACATCACGCCGGGGGCGGTGAGCCAACAAATTCGCCAGTTGGAGGAGCGTCTGGGCTTTCGGTTGTTCCATCGGCGCGCGCGGGGGGTGGAACTGAGTGCCGAAGGGCAGCGGTTGGCGGCGACGGTGGGGGAGGCCTACGGCAGCATCGATGCTGAATTGCAGCGCTTGGACGCAGGGATGATCAGCGGCACCTTGCGCTTGCGTTCTATCCCCTCGTTTCTCGGCAAGTGGCTGACTCCACGCTTGCCACGCCTGCAGCAACGGTTTCCGGATATCCAGCTGCGCATGGTCGCCGAAGACAGCAGCATCGCGCTGCACGAGGGCGACTTCGACCTGGCCATCGATTTGAACGACGGCAGCTACCCTGGCCTGTTATCCACAGCCCTGCTCGATGAGCAGATTTTCCCGGTGTGCGCGCCCAGCCTGTTGCGCGGCCGTCCGCCCTTGCATGGCCCGGCTGACCTGGTGCATTTCCCGCTGTTGCACGACATCACCGCCTGGCGTGGCAGTTATGAATACGCCGAGTGGGAGTTTTACCTGAACGCCATTGGCTACCACCAAGCCGACGTGCGGCGCGGGCACACCTTCAACCGCAACCACCTGACCATCGAGGCTGCCATCGCCGGCATGGGCGTGGCCATCGCGCGACGCACGTTGCTCAACGATGAGCTGGAGCGCGGCACCTTGATCGTGCCGTTTGGCCTGGCGGTGCCCAACCATAAACGCTACGTTTTGCTTTACGCGCCGGGCGCATTAAGCCATCCGGGCGTGCGCGCGGTGCATGACTGGCTGGTGGAGGAAGCGGGGATTTTTCGCGGATTGCACCCATTGGGGGAGGGGCAATTGTAAGGTTCGCTGGGCGTAAGAAGATGTAACTAACTCCCCACCCTAACAGCGTTTTTGCTCGTAGTCAGACTTAATTTGTAATGTGGGATTTATCTTTGCAAAGGGGTTGAAATGTTCTCCTGACTGCTCAATTGTGTAATCAAGAGGTCATGGTTTCACCACCCCGGTGTTGCAGTTTGTGACCTCTCGCGAGCTAGCTGAAATAAGGGAAGAACTATGCAAATCCAAGTCAATAGCGATAACCATATTGAAAGCAGCATCCGACTGGAGGAGTGGGTACGTACGACCATTGAGAGCACGCTCGAACATTATGAAGAACACCTGACCCGCGTCGAAGTCTACCTGCGCGATGAGAACGGCGATAAGCCCGGTCCTCATGATTTAAGCTGCCGTCTGGAAGCACGGCCAAAGGGCCATCAACCGCTGTCGGTCGCTCATAAGGCCGATACTCTGGAACAGGCAATCGACGGCGCAGCCGTCAAGCTGGAGCATGCGCTGGAACATCTGTTCGGCAAACTGCAAGGCAAGCCACGCGCTGCCGGGAAAAGCCAGCCGACCACCAAAGTGAATGAAGACGAGCTTGAACAGGAGTTTCTGGAAAAAGAACGTGCGGTCTTTAACAGCTGATAGCTGACGGTTCTTTCATCCCCACGAAAACGGGCCTGCAGTTGCAGGCCCGTTTTCGTTTATTGGGCGCGCCGGAAAAAATACCCGCTCAACATCGCCAACCCGCAAGCGCCCAAACCCGCAAAGAGCATCGCCCAACCGACGCCGTGGCGCAGCGCAGCCTGCGCATCGGGGCGGGCCAGCGCCAACACGTCCAGCTTGCCCGCTGCAAGATGCTGGCTGATTTCTGGCCACTCCATTGCCGTGGTGTGGGGCAGCAGGCTTGCGAGGTGATGGCTGATTCCCAGCAACAGCACCAACCCCATCAGCGCGATATTGAGTGCCAGGGTTATCAACCGGGCACTGAGGTCGATGCCTGAGGCCATGCCCGCGCGGTCGGCTGACACTGAGCCGGTGGTGGTGTTGGTGGTGGGCGAGTTGGTCAGCGCCAACCCGACGCCGGCCATCGCGCAGCTGACAAGCACCCAGGCAATGCTCGGAGGCTCGGCACCATTGGCCGCCGCCATGCTGATAAATCCTGCGCCCATCAAGCCCAGGCCCAAGGGAATGATGCGGTCTGCGCCGTAGCTCAAGGCCAGACGTTCGGCCAACGGTGGCACCAGCAACGTGGGCAGGGTGTAGGCGAGCAGCGCGCCGCCAGTGGTCATCGTGTCGTAGCCCAGGCCGGCCTGGAAGTAGAGCGGCAGGTAGATCATGAATGGCCAGAAGCTGAAATTCATGCCGATCGAGCCCATCAGCGCGCCGTTGAAGCGCTGGATGCGGAACACCGAGAAGTCGAACATCGGGTGAGTACTACGCCGTTCAATCAGGATAAATAGCAGCAGCCCGCCCAGTGACAAGCCTGCCCAACCGAGCATGGCCGGTGCGCCGAAGCCGTTCTCGCTGCCTTGGGTGATGAAGTACACCAGCGCAAACACCGACAGCGTCAGGGTCAGCATGCCAGCAATGTCGAGACGATGGCCGGCCGGGTCGCGGGATTCCTCGACGCTGATGCGCAATAACACCAAGGTCAGCACGGTGAGCGGCCCATGCACGAGGAACACCCAGCGCCAGTCTGCTACGGCCAAGATCAACGCGCCCACCATCGGGCCGAAGCCCAGGCCCACGCCCGCGATCACCCCCCATATTGCGAAGGCCCGCGCCCGTGCCGCCGGTTCACGAAACTGGTGCGAAAGAATCGCGAACTGACAAATCATCATCGCCCCGGCACCCACGCCCTGGACAAAACGTGCGGTGATCAGCATGGACGCGTCGTTCGCCAGCCCACACGCCAACGAGGCCAACCCAAACAGCCACAAGCACAGCACCAGCATGCGTCGGCGCCCAAAGCGATCGGCCAATGTCCCCGCCGCCATCAACACGCTGGTGCAGGCCAGGGTGTAGGCATTCATGATCCATTGCGCGTCCTGAAAGCCGGTACCCAGCTGCTGCTCCAGGGTCGGCAGGATGACCGGCACGCTGGAGATTTCCAGACCGAACATCAGGGCTACGAGGCAGACGGCGGTGAGGGCGAGGCCATCTCTGGCCGTGCGCGGGGCGCTGACGACCGATACAGCGGTGGCGGGCGGCATGGGTGGTTCCTTTCGATTGGGTGAGAGCGCTATTCTCGCGGGAACAGGGTTCTTTATTTGTGATAACTTTTCCGTCAATAAGGGAATCAAGGGCGACAATAGACTCATGGCCACCCCGCGTTTTGATGGCGTTGAACTCTTCCTGCAAATTGTCGAGAGCGGCAACCTGACTGAAGCTGCCGAACGCCTGAACCTCACCCGTTCTGCGGTGGGCAAGGGTTTGGCGCGGTTGGAAGCCCGTTTGGGCACCTGCCTGTTGCAGCGCTCCACCCGCCGCCAGCGTCTGACCGAGGACGGGCAGGCCTACTATGAGCATTGCCTGCGTGCACTGGCAGAGTTGGAGGCCGCCGAATCGGTGCTCGAGAGTGGCCGCCAGCAACCGCGTGGACGGCTAAGGGCAAGCTTGCCGCTGGCCTTTGGTCACCACTATGCGGCGCCTGCTTTGTGGGGGTTGATGGACCGATACCCGCAATTGGAGATCGAGATTTCTTTTTCTGACCGGCTGACAGATCTGGCCCAGGAAGGTTTCGACGTTGCCGTGCGTATCGGCCCGCTCCCGGATACCGACCGCCTGAGTGCACGCCGCCTGGGTGAACAGTCCGTGGGCCTGGCCGCTTCGCCGGCCTACCTGCAGCGTGTCGGGCCGATAGAGCGTATCGAGGACCTCGCCGGTCACCGAGGCATTGCCTACCGTTGCGCTCATTCGCATCGCACCGGTGTGACCTCGCCTTTGGTGCTGGACGACCTCCAGGCCGTGGCCGATGCCGCCATCGCTGGCGTGGGCCTGGCCTGGTTGCCGAGTTGGTTGATTGCGCACTATGTGCTGCGTGGCCAACTGGAAGCGGTACTGCACAGCTACCGCGACCAGCCTGCGCCGATCCATGTGATTTGGCCCACGGCCACGCACATGCCGGCCAAGACGCGCTGCGCCATCGACGCCCTGGTCGCGGCGACCCCCAGTTGCCTGGCGGGCAGTTAGAACGCGATGGAGGTTTGCACGTAGACGGTGCGCGGCTCGCCCACGTATTTGCCCTTGTTGTTGTCGTCGAACGAGCGGGTGAAATACTGCTTGTTGAAGATGTTTTTCACCCCGACGGCCACGTTCAAGTCCGACAGCTGTGGGCCAAAGTCATACGCCGCGCGGCTGCTGAACAGCATGTAGCCGGGGATGCGTCCGTTGGCGCCGTCGGCGGTCTCAGCCTGGGTATTGGCGTTGTCGGCGAACTGGCTGCTCTGGTAGCTGCTGTCGAGGTTGAGTTTCCAGCGGCCTTCGGTGTAACCCACGCCGAGCGTGCCTTTGTGCTTGGACGAAAAGGGGACGCGGTTGCCTTTGTTCGGGCCGTTTTCACGGATGGTCGCGTCCACATAGGCATAGGTGGCGTACACATCAAACCCTGCGAGCACCGGGCTCAAACCGTCGAGCGCGTAGTTGATGCTCGACTCGATGCCCTGATGACGCGTTTCACCGCGGGCGATCACCGAATCGTTGGTCTGGTTGCTGTCGTACTGGTTGTCGAAGTTAATCAGGAACGCACCGATTTCCGCACGCAAGGTGCCGTTGTCATAGCGCGTGCCGAGCTCCCAGGTACGGGCTTTTTCCGGTTTCACTTCGCCGCTGGTCACCCGGTTCGGCATTTGGCTGTACTGCACGCTGCCGAATGAGCCTTCGGTGTTGGCGTAGAGGTTCCAGTCTTCGGTGAGGTGGTAAAGCACGTTCAGCGCCGGCAGTGCGGTGTTGTAATCGCCCTTGTACTTCACGTTCGTCAGGTTGTTGGTCTGCTGAGACTCGATCATCTCGTAGCGCACGCCCGGGGTGATGGTCCACTTGCCGATATCAATGCGGTCGTCGACGAAAAACGCATTGGCCTCGGTGGCACCTCGCGTGTCGCGGTCATTGCGGCTGTTGGTGGTCGGCAACTGCTGGTTGGCGCTGATCGGCGTGCGGTAGCGCAATTCGTGGCCGGCTTCGTTGATGTAGCGGTAACCGACGCCCACTTCATGGCTGCTCGGGCCGATGTCGAAGCCTTGGGCGAAGCGGGTTTCCAGGCCGCGCACCCAATACTCGCGGGGTGATAGTGAGAGGAAGTTGCCCTGGTCCAGGTAGCCGTTACGCAGCGTGGTGGTAAAGAAGGTGTTGGCGGTGAATTCGCGGCGGTCTTGCTGGTAGCGGTAACCGGCGTTGAACATCGTACGGCGGCCCCAGAATTTGTCGTAGGGGCGCGTGGACTGATACGGATCAGCCTTGTAGTCCTTGACGTTCAAGCCACCGGGCATATCGGCCTGGCCCTCGTAGTACTGCGCCATGGCGTTGAAGCTGTTGGCGTCGTCCAGTTGGTATTTGCCCTTGAGGATCAGGTCGTCGATGCGCGTGTTGCTGTTTTCGCGCCAGTCACCGCCACGGGTGCCGGAGTACAGGATCGCGCCGCCCAGGCCATTGTCGGCGGTGCCGCCGGCCAGCAGGTTGCCGGTGGTTTTGAAACCATCGTGGCTGGAGGATGGGCTGGTCTCGGTCTGCAAGCCGCCTTTGACCGTCGGCGCATCCGGGATCGCGCGGGTCACGAAGTTGACGATGCCGCCGACGTTTTGCGGGCCGTAGCGCACCGCACCGCCGCCGCGTACCACGTCGACTGCGTCCATGTTGCCCATGCTGATCGGCGCGAAGGACAGCTGCGGTTGGCCATACGGTGCGAAGGGCACCGGGATGCCGTCCATCAGCACGGTGGAGCGCGAGGCCAGGCGCGGGTTGAGGCCGCGAATGCCGAAGTTCAGCGCCATGTCGTGGCTGCCGGTGCCGTTGTTTTCCGGGGCGTTGACGCCGGGGATGCGGTTGAGCACGTCACGGGCCTGGGTCGCGCCCTGGCGCTCGAATTCCTCACGGCGGATCACATCACGCGCACCGGGGTGTTCGAACACGTTGGTTTGCGCCGCGTCGCCGAGCCAGTCGCCGACCACGCTTGAGGTTTGCAGTTCGAGGGTTGCGGGGCCGTTGGCCGGTTGCAGGCTGTAGGCGTTATCACCTTCGGCACGGGCTTGCAGGCCGGTGCCCTCCAGCAGTTTGTGCAGGCCTTCGGTAGCGCTGTAATTGCCCGATAACCCACCGCTGTGCATGCCGGCGGTGACCTCGGAACCGAAAGAAATCAACACGCCAGCCTCACGCCCAAATTGATTCAGCGCTGCTTCCAGGGTCGCCGGGGCGATGTGATACGGCTTGGCATCGGCAGCCATCACCTGCGGCAGCACGGTAAGGCTCAGGCTGGCGCCCAGTAGGAGGTGGCGCAAGGTGCGGGCGAGAAGCGTCGGTTGCTGGGGCATGAAGAGCGGTCCTGAGAAGGAAAGATCAAGGTGGCTTTCCTTCTCTGTCACGCGAGGTGTGGAAATCGGCTCACTTGCGGGTAAAAAAGTGCTGAAATAATCTCAGGCGCGTGCTTCTACGGTCACCCAGTAGCGGGTAAAGCGCCGCACTTTGACCGGCAGGCTGACTTCCAGCAGGTCGAGGATGCGCTCGCTGTCGTCCAGCGGGTAACTGCCGGACAGCAGCAGGTTGGCCACTTGCGGGTCGCAATTAAGCTGGCCGCGACGATAGCGACCCAGCTCGGCAAGAAAGTCTTCCAGGCGCATGTGTGCGGCCACCAGCACGCCGTCGGCCCAGGCGCCGCTGTTGGTATCGGCCGCAAGCGGGGTGTCCCAGCCTTTGCGAGTGAAATTGACCTGGCGCGCGGTCTCGACGCTTAAAGGCAGGCCGCGATAACTGCTAGGCATTATGTCGACAGTGCCGTCAAAAACCGTCAGTTGGGTATGATCGTTGAACTGGCGCACATTCAGCCGTGCGGCCTGGCTGCTGAGCAAGCCCTGGCCGGTGAGTACATGCAGCGGCGTATTGCCGGCGCGGGCTGTCAGCAGCATTTCGCCCTCAAGCAGGCGGATCAAGCGTTGGCTGCGATCAAAATGCACATCCACCGCGCTGCCGGTGTTGAGCTGCAACCGGCTGCCATCGGCCAATTGCACGTTGCGCCGCTGGCCGACGGGGCTGCGGTAGTCAGCGGTCAATGGCGGCAAAATATGCTGCTGGCGCAGGCCCCAAGCGGTGGCCGAGCCGGCACCGAGGACCAGCAGCAGCTTGAGGGCCTGGCGCCGGCTGCGGGATTGGGGCGCGCTCAACGCGGCATGCGCCAGCGGCGAGGGCATGCCGCGCAGGCGCTGGTTGACGCGCTGAATATGCTCCCACGCGCGTTGATGTTCGCTGTGGGCGTTCAGCCATTGTTGCCAGGCCGCTTGCTGGCGCGGGTTGAGCGCGCCTTGCTGCATTTCCAGCAACCAATGCACCGCCTGCTCGGCGACCTGAGTCGAAAAGTTCATAGGGCGAAGTAGCAGCGCATCGCCGCTTTATTCAGGTGGCGTTTGACCGTGGCGATGGAAATGCCCAGCTCGGCGCCGATTTGTGCGTAGCTCAAGCCGTCAAGCTGGGCCAGCAGGAACGCACGTTTGACCAGAGTAGGCAGGCCGTCGAGCAATTGGTCCAGCTCCAGCAGGGTTTGCAGGATGATGGCGCGTTCTTCTTCCGAGGGCGCCACGTGTTCAGGGCTCTGCGCTAATGCCTCAAGGTAGGCGCGTTCCAGGTCCTGGCGGCGGTAGAAGTTGAACAACACGCGCTTGGCAACGGTGGTGAGGAAGGCACGAGGTTCGATCAGCGTTGGGGTTTCCCGTGCGCTGAGCACGCGGATGAACGTGTCCTGCGCCAGGTCGGCCGCGCTTTCCGGGCAGCCGAGCTTGCGTCGCAACCAGCCGGTGAGCCAGTGATGATGGTCGTTGTACAAAACTTCGACGGTATTGGACGGCTGCAACGCAATCACTCCACAAGCATGGGCATGCTTTAGAGAACAAGAATTGTTCGCATTGTAGGGCGCATGACAAGGTTCGGCAATCGGCCAGCGCAGATCAATCATCCGTTCTCTTTTGCTTATGAGAATATTTATCATTAATATTGCGCACTGATGAACCTGGCGCCTCCGGCATGAAAAGCAAACGCTCACTTCCTGTTACCTACCGACTGGCTGTCACCTCGCGCGTGCTGGCAGCGGTGGTGGGCGGCTATTTGCTGGCGTCTCTGGCCAGCATCTGCCTGGCGCTGTGGATGCCAACGTCGCGTGCCGACGCCGTAATCACCGGGATGATGAGTTCGTTTGTGTTTTACCTGCTGGCGGTGCTCTGGTGTTTCGCCTGCCGTACGGCGTGGCGCGCCTGGTGTGGGGTGATGCTTCCCAGTGCACTGTTTGCCACCTTGGCAGGCGTGGGTGTGTGGATGGCGCGCACATGAAAGAGGGCTTTCGCCAGGCCATGGCCTGGTTGCACACATGGGCGGGATTGATTTTTGGCTGGCTGCTGTTTGCGATTTTCCTGACCGGCACCTTGTCCTATTTCAAGGACGAAATTACCCACTGGATGCAGCCCGAAGTGCACGCCCACCCGCTGGACGATGCGCGCAGTCTCGCTGCCGCACACACCTATTTGCAGCAACACGCGCCGACTGCCGCACGCTGGTTTATCACCTTGCCGGACAGCCGCGATCCGGGTCTGTCGGTGATGTGGCAAGACACACTCGACCCCGGCAAGCGCGGCAACTTTATCCGCAAGGTCCTCGACCCTGTCACCGGCCAACCCGTCCAGGCCCGCGAAAGCATGGGCGGCGACTTCTTCTATCGATTCCACTTCCAACTGCAAATGCCTTACCCGTGGGGGCGTTGGCTGTCGACCATTGCCGCGATGGTGATGTTCGTCGCGTTGATCACCGGCATCATCACCCACAAGAAAATCTTCAAGGACTTCTTCACCTTCCGCCCACGCAAAGGCCAGCGGTCCTGGCTGGACGGGCATAACGCGGTAGGCGTGCTGGTGTTGCCGTTTCACTTGATGATCACCTACAGCAGCCTGGTGATATTTATGAACATGGTGATGCCAGCGCCTATCACTGCCTTCTACGGCAGCGACAGTCGCGGGTTTTTCAATGAAGTGTTCCCCGCGATCAACAATGCGCCAGCGCTTGGCCAGCCGGGCAAATTGCTGCCGTTGTGGCCGATGTATGAGCAGGCCCGCACGCAATGGGCGGGCGGCCATGTCGGTCGTTTGGTGGTGAATAACCCGAGTGATGTGAATGCGTCGGTCAATGTGGTCCGCGCTGGCACCGACAGTGTGGTGCAGGATTTCGGCAGCACCCTGTCTTTCAATGGCACCACTGGCCAGCTGTTGCGGGTGAGTGGCGAGCAGTCCCTGCCGGCGGCAATCAGCGGCAGTTTCTATGGCCTGCACATGGGCCATTTCGCTGGCCCGGTGCTGCGCTGGCTGTACTTTATCTGCGGCCTGGCGGGCACGGCGATGATCGGCACCGGCTTGGTCATATGGCTCGGCAAGCGTCAGCTCAAGCACGCTAAAAGCGCGGTGATGCCGTTTGAACTGCGGCTGTTGGAGGTGCTGAATATCGCCAGCATGTCCGGGCTGGTGCTCGCTGTCGCAGGGTTTTTCTGGGCCAACCGCTTGTTGCCGGTGAGCTTCGCCGAGCGCTCCGATTGGGAAATAAATAGCTTCTTTATTGCCTGGGGCCTGAGCCTGTTGCACGCCGTGCTGCGTCGAGGCCGCCAGGCTTGGGTTGAGCAATTGAGTCTCGGCGCGCTGCTGTTGGCGGCGGTTCCACTGCTTAACGCACTGACCACCGCGCAGCACTTGGGCGTGTCACTGGCCAGCGGCGACTGGGCCATGGCCGGCTTCGACCTGACCTGCCTGGGCAGCGGCGTGTTCCTCGCGTGGGCCGCCTGGAAGATGCACCACCGCAGCGCGCCGCAGCTCAAGGTCGAACGGGCACGCGGATTGACGCTCACGCAGGAGGCGAACTGAATGCTGCTCGCATTGCTGATGTGCTACGCCGGGTTTGCCGCGCTGTGCCTGTCCACCGATCGGCATCATGGCGAACTGCTGCACAGCAAGCCTTCGCGACCGCGACGCCTGACGTTACGTACGGGCGGTGGGTTGCTGCTGGTGCTGTCGACGTGGCCGGCGGTGGCCACCTCGGGTTGGGCTCAAGGTTTGGTGGAGTGGTGCGCCGTGTTGATGCTCAGCGCACTGTTGCTGGTGTTGCTGTTGCCGTATCGGCCAAGGCTGGCCTTGAGCCTGGCGGGTGTCGGCCTGCTGGCCAGCCCGGTTGCTGCCTTCGCCCTGTGCTGAGCCTGCCATGATGATCAGCACGCCACCCGAATCCCAGGACCGCCCGCCTACCGATGCGGCCGGTGGGCGGGCGCATTTCCTGCAGGTGTTTTTATCCCAGCGCTCGCAAATGGAGGCGCTGGTCAGCCGACGCGTGGGTTGCCGTGCTACGGCGGCCGACCTGGTGCAAGACCTGTTCCTGCGCTTTTGGCGTCGACCGCTGGTGCAGGTCGAAGAGCTCAGCACCTACCTGTTGCGCTGCGCGGGCAACATCGCCATCGACCATTTGCGCAGTGAGGGCGCGCGCGTGCGCAGCAGCGAAGGCTGGTTGCCGGAACAACAGGGCAACCAGGGCTGCGAACCCCAGGCAGCCCTCGAAGCGGGCAATGACCTGCGCCACGTCGAAGCTGCCTTGCGCAGCTTGCCGGAGCGCACCCGGCAGATTTTCCTGCTTAACCGCATCCACGGCCGCAAATACTCGGAAATTGCCAAGGCCATGGGGCTGTCCCAAAGCGCCGTGGAAAAACATATGATGCGTGCCCTCGAAGCCTGCAAGGCCAGCCTTCGCGAACCACCGCAGCCACGCACGCCAGGGAAAGCACCGTGAACGTTACCCCTACGCCCGCCCAGGAGCAGGCCGCACTCGACTGGCTGAGCCTGTTGCACGACGAGCCCAGCAGTGGCGACCAGGCCACGTTCAGCCGCTGGTTGCGGGCCGATCCCGCCCATATCCAAGCCTATGCCCGGGCCCAGGTGCTGTGGGAGTTGAGCGAGGTGCCCGCGCGCGCACTCGCGGACGAAGATGCCGTGGCGTTGCAGGGCTACCTCCATTCAATGAACCGCTCAAAACGCGTGCGTGTTGTGCGCGGCGCCGGTGCCTTGGCCATGGCCGCGTGTTTGCTGGTGATGCTGTCCCTGGGCGCGGGTTGGCAGCCATCGCGCTGGGTTGATGACTTCGGCGCCGACTACGTGACCGCGCCAGGCGAGGTCAAGACCGTGACTCTGGCCGATCAAACCCGAGTGACCCTGGATGCCGACAGCGCCATTGCCGTGGATTTCAGCCATGGCGAGCGGCACATCCGGTTGCGCCGTGGCGCGGGTTTTTTCAGCGTGACTCACACGGGTCAGCCTTTTGTGGTCGAGGCAGGCAGCGGCGAGGCGCGGGTCTTGGGCACGCAGTTCGAAGTGCGCCTGCAACCGGCCGGGGCCGAGGTGACGGTGCTGTCCGGCCGGGTCGGCGTAACGCCGTCCAGGCAAGCTCAGCAGCAAATCCTGACGGCCGGCCAGCAGGTGGCCTACGTCGAGGGTGTGGCCGATGTGCTGCACGCGGTCGACAGCGAATCGCGTCTGGCCTGGCGTGACGGTTGGCTCAATTACTACAAAGCACCGTTGGCCGACGTGGTTCAGGACCTTCGCCGTTACTACCCTGGGCGAATCCTTCTGCTCAACGATGAGATGGCCGCCAAGCGTATCAGCGGCAGTTTTCCGAGCAAGGACCCGGTGGCGGTTTTGAGTGCCTTGCAGGCGGTTCTGGGCTTTGAACAACACACTGTTTTAGGGCGCATGATCGTGTTGCGCTAGACACGATCGGTGGGTTCACCACCGCCATTTACAAAAAAAACGCCCCGCTAAAATTTCTTCCAGGCAGCTATAGGCCAGGTACCACGCTGCCTGCAGACCTTTCATTTAACCTTCATCGCAATGGCCCAAACCTGTCACCAAACCGTTACACGCGGCAAGGATGATCCCCGGATTCCTGAGCAGGTGGTCAGGAAGATTGGCGTCGCCGTTCACCCGGTTTTGACCGCCAGCACCTCCCTCCATAACAACAGATAGATGCACGTAAGGGATCTACTCGTGAAGATCAACACACTCTCTGCCCTGCTGTTCGCTTCGGGCCTAGGAAGTTTTGCGCCACTGGTTCTGGCAGACACCACGCAGGATGTCGGTTCGGTGGACGTCGCCGGTAAACAGAGCCTGGGCAACGGCCACATGATTCGCGAAGAAAGTGCCAAGGCGCGGTCGACGGTGACCAAGGAAGCCATGGACGAAATGTCGGGGACCGCCAATGCCATCGACAAACTCAAATACACGCCGGGCATCAACGTTTCCAGTGATGACGCCAGCGGCACTAGCGGCACCAACTTCACCATGCGGGGCATGAACTCCGACCAGATCGGGGTTTCCGTCGATGGCGTGCCGATCAACGACTCGGGCAACTACAGCGTCTATTCAAACCAGTTGGGCGACCCGGAAAACCTCGCCGAAGTATTCGCCACCCAAGGCTCTTCGGAAGCGGACGGCCCGCACATTGGCTCCAGCGGCGGCAACATCGGCATGATCACTCTGCGGCCGACCAAGGAGTCCGGGGTGTTCGCCAAACAGATCGTCGGCGCCAACGATTTGCGCAAGACATTCGTGCGGGTCAATACCGGCGATTTTGGTGGCCTCAAGACCTGGGTCTCGGCGTCTCACCTGGAAGGTGACAAGTGGCGCGGCAAAGGCACGCTGCGCAGCGACAAGGTCGAGTGGAGCAGCCTGTTTGAAGACGGCAGCGGCAACTCCACACTGGCCACGATCAAGTACAACAACCAGGAAAACTACAACTACAACACCCTGAGCAAGTCGCAATTCGAGACAGAAGGGCGCCGCAAGGACTACTCGGAAACCCCGGTTTACAAGTCGGGTCTGCTGTCGTCGTCCTACAAGCTCAACCGCAACCCGTTCGAAAGCGTCAACGCCACGCTCACTCAGCGCTGGCAGCTGCAGGACAACCTGTCGTTGACGGTCACGCCTTATTATTACTGGGCCAACGGCGGCAGTTTCAGCGGCCAGACCGCGTCGAACCTGGGGCCCAAGTCCGACAAGGCCGGCAACTACGACCTGAGCAACCTGAAATCGCTCAACTACTATCGCCCTTCGTGGACCGAAACCTGGCGCCCTGGCGTCACCGCCAAAATGAAATGGGACATCAACGAAGCACACAGCCTGGACTACGGCTATTGGTATGAACGTGCTCGTCAGCGCCAGACCCAGCCCTTTATCGGGATCAATGGCGAAGGCGCACCCGATGATGTGTGGGGTGACTACAACAGCGGCGGCCAGGTGGTCGACAAGAACGGCGCAACCGTACAAGGGCGTCATTACTACACCATCACCCCGGCTCAGAAGCTCTGGGTTCAGGACAGCTGGCAAGCCACGCCGGACCTGAGTTTTGTCGGTGGCGTCGCCTACCAGTACGTCGAGCGCGACGGCAACAATCTGGGCAGCCTGTACGACACGCCGGAAAAACGTAACACCCGCTACCACCAGTTCCTGCCGAACTTCAGCGCCAAGTACCAGGTCGACGAAAGCAACCAGGCGTTCTACAACGTCACCCGCAACATGCGCACGCCGCCAAACTATGTGCTGTACAACAAGGGCGACTCGGTCAGCCTGAAGCCTGAGTTGAGCTGGAACCAGGAACTGGGCTGGCGCTACACCGAAGACACCCTGGCGCTGAGCGCGACCTTGTTCTACATCAGCTTCAAGGATCGCCAGTTGTCGACCACCGACTTGAACGGTGACTACGCGGTGATCAACGTCGGCAAGGTCGACAACAAAGGCCTGGAGTTGGAATGGAGCGGCCTGTTGCCGCACAACTTCAACTACTACGCCTCCTACACCTACACCCAGTCTGAGCAGAAAGACAATCTGCTCAGCAAGAATGTGTTGCTGCCGACAGCGGGCAAGCAACTGGCCAACGTGCCGGAAAACATGTTCAACCTGGTGTTCGGCTATGACGACTCGCGTTTTTACGGCAACGTTGCGGGCAAATACGTCGGCAGTTTCTACGGCGATTTGACCAACGACGAAAAAATCTCCGGCCGTACCGTGTTTGACCTCAACGCCGGTATCTACTTGCCGGTCGACAAGAAAGTCATCAAGTCCGCGGCCCTGCGCTTCTCGATGCTTAACGTGTTCGACAAGGAATACTTGAGCTCGGCGCGCACCGTGTCGTTCAACTCGGCACCGGTAAACGGCCTGGCGCCGAGCACGGCGTATTACAACGTGGGTGAGGAGCGCACGGCGATGGTGTCGCTGGAAGCCAACTTCTAATTCAAGCTGGCGTTGAGCTGAATGTGGGAGCGGGCTTGCTCGCGAAAGCGGAGTGTCAGTCGCCACATCTATTGACTGATCCACCGCCTTCGCGAGCAGCTCGCGCCCACATTTGATCTGCAGTGTTTTACAAATTGGGTGACTTCAGCGCCGCCATGATCGCATCCGGGTTGTAGTCGCGAATCAGCGTGCCATTCACGTCCACAAATGGGATCCCGCCGCCGCCCAAGGCCTCATAGGCCTTGCGCGCCTGGGCGTCCTTCTCGATATCCAGCGCCTGGTACGGAATGCCTTTCTGATCCAGAAAGCGCCGGGTCTGCTTGCAGTAGCCACACCACTCGGTGGCGTAGAGCACCACGCGCGCGGAGGCGCGCACCTGCTCGGACACCACCTGCGAGGGGTTGAACAGCCGCTCGACCTTGCCCCAGTTCTGGAAGACCACCACGACCAGCAATACCAGCAGGACTTTCTTGAAAACCCCGCCAAGCATCAGTTACGGCGCTTGAGCTGGTCGGTCAATTGGGTCGGCAGCCCCTTGATGATCAAGGTGCCGGCGGCCTCGTCGTATTCGATCTTGTCGCCCAGCAGGTGCGCTTCAAAGCTGATCGACAGCCCCTCGGCACGCCCAGTGAAACGACGGAACTGGTTGAGGGTGCGTTTGTCGGCCGGGATCTCCGGCGACAGGCCGTAGTCCTTGTTGCGGATATGGTCGTAGAACGCCTTGGGCCGATCTTCATCGATCAAACCCGACAGCTCTTCCAGGCCCATCGGTTCGCCAAGCTTGGCCTGGCTGCTGGCGTAGTCCACCAGGGTCTTGGTTTTCTCACGGGCCGATTCATCCGGCAGGTCTTCGCTTTCGACGAAGTCGCTGAACGCCTTGAGCAGGGTGCGGGTTTCGCCCGGGCCGTCGACGCCTTCCTGGCAACCGATAAAGTCGCGGAAATACTCCGAGACCTTCTTGCCGTTCTTGCCCTTGATAAAGGAGATGTATTGCTTGGACTGCTTGTTGTTTTGCCACTCGGACACGTTGATCCGCGCTGCCAGGTGCAATTGGCCCAGGTCCAGGTGGCGCGACGGGGTCACGTCCAGCTCGTCAGTCACCGCCACGCCTTCGCTGTGGTGCAGCAGGGCGATGGCCAGGTAGTCGGTCATGCCTTGTTGATAGTGGGCAAACAGCACGTGGCCGCCGGTGGAGAGGTTGGACTCCTCCATCAGCTTTTGCAGGTGCTCGACCGCCGTGCGGCTGAAGGTGGTGAAGTCCTGGCCGCCGTCGAAATACTCCTTCAACCAGCCGCTGAACGGGTGCGCGCCGGACTCGGCATGGAAGAAGCCCCAGGCCTTGCCTTGTTTGGCGTTGTAGCTCTCGTTGAGGTCGGCAAGCATGTTCTCGATGGCGGCGGATTCGGACAATTCCGAATCGCGGGCATGCAGAACTGCGGGTGTGCCGTCGGGTTTTTTGTCGATCAGGTGAACAATGCAATGACGGATCGGCATAGGCTTCTCGGCTGGTTGAAGGGGAGCGGTTGGCCTCCCCGAAAAGTCGCCCAGTGTACCGCACCCATTGGCCAAGACACGTGTCCAAGGGTGCTTTGGTCGCTCTCCGACGGGCTATATGCCTTTTTTTCACGGTTTAGAGCGATAAAGCTGACCAAATGGGTATGTTGAGGCGGATATTTCCCCGCCTCTGTGCTAGTTTTGCCCCGTCTTACGCCAAGTCTCGGCGTTAAGCGTGCATTCAGCATCTGTCAGGTCGAACCAATCCCCGTTTCAAGCATCTATAACCCCGATCTCCGTGGTTATAGCCGGGGGTGCCAGACCATGACGGTCGGGCTCGACGGCTGACACTGCACTCTGCAATCCATATGAATTTGATAGGGAAGGAACACCACAATGGCTATTACTAAAGACCAACTGATCGCTGACCTGGCTGAAGCAGTAGACGCACCGAAAACTACCGTGCGCGCTCTGCTGGACCAACTGAGCCAAGTTGTTGCTGATCAGCTGGAAAACGGCGGCGAAATCACTCTGCCAGGCGTTGGCAAACTGAAAGTGACCGAGCGTCCAGCCCGTACTGGCCGTAACCCTTCGACTGGCGCCGCCATCGAAATCGCTGCCAAGAAAGTTATCAAGCTGGTTGTGGCCAAAGGCCTGACCGACGCTGTTAACAAGTAAGACGCAGCAAAAAAAACCGTGCTTCGGAGCGATCCGGGCACGGTTTTTTGTTGCCTGCGGTTTAACCGTGGGTCAGTCGCGAACCCAGCGTTGGCGCCAGATCTGCTGCTCGTTCTTGGTCTGGAAAGTCCAGGCCACGAAACGGCTTTGCTTTTGGCCCTGGGACATTTCCACCACCTGGCTTTCCAGCACGCCGGCTTTTTTGAGCGCTGTCTCAATCGCGGGCAAATTCGACGCTTTTGACACCAGTGTGCTGAACCACAACACCTTGTGGGCAAAATGCGCGCTCTCAGCGATCAGTTGCGTGACAAAACGCGCTTCGCCGCCTTCACACCACAACTCCGCCGATTGCCCGCCGAAGTTCAGCACCGGCAGCTTGCGCTTGGGATCAGCTTTACCCAGGGCGCGCCATTTACGCTCGCTGCCCTTGGTGGCTTCGTCCATGGACGCGTGGAAGGGCGGGTTGCACATGGTCAGGTCAAAGCGCTCACCCGGCTCCAGCAAGCCCAGCAGGATCTGCTTGGGGTTGGGTTGCTGGCGCAGTTGGATGACCTTGCTCAGGTCATTGGACTGCACGATAGCCTTGGCGGCGGCCACAGCGATAGGATCGACCTCGGAACCGAGGAAATTCCAGCGATATTCCATATAGCCAATCAGCGGGTAGACGCAGTTGGCGCCCATGCCGATGTCCAGCACCTTGACGATAGAGCCGCGTGGAATCTTGCCGTCGTTAACGCTGGCCAGCAGGTCGGCGAGGAAGTGCACATAGTCGGCACGCCCCGGCACTGGCGGGCAGAGGTAATCCTGCGGGATATCCCAATGCTGGATGCCATAGAATGATTTAAGCAGTGCCCGGTTAAACACCCGCACCGCGTCCGGGCTGGCGAAGTCGATGCTCTCTTTGCCATAAGGGTTGATGATTACGAATTTCGCCAGTTCCGGCGTGGTCTTGATCAGCGCCGGGAAGTCGTAACGGCCTGTGTGGCGGTTGCGCGGGTGCAAGGTAGCCTCTTTGCGCGGCGCGACGGGCTTGGCCGGGGCTGCGGTTTTAGGCTGCTTGCGCGGTGGTTTGGGTGTGCTGGGGGCGGTCATGTTGATTCTGGTGTGGGCTCAAAGTGGTGGGTATTGTCACACATTCCTGACTGAAAACAGGAATATCTAGCTTTGGGAGAGTAACCAGAATGCGCGTAAAAACGGAATTATAACGTGAAGAGTTATTCTTTAATGGTTAGCTGACCTGTTATTTCTGACAGTAGATTATTGATTTTTCAGTGTGTTAATTTTTTATTGAAAAACACAGGTTGTGTCTCAATCTACTTAAGGTAATACACAATGAATAAGCACTTTTCTGTCATTTTAGTTGGGTCGATCTTGCTGGCGATGAATGCGTGGGCGGCTGAGGAGTCTCCTTCGGAGAATACGATGAATGGTAAAGCCGCCGGGACTATTATTGTAGAGTCAGCAGGCGCGTCTGCGTTTCGGGTCAGTGATGGCGACTTTGCCGATCCGCTCACTATTGGAGTGGCTGGGGCTTCACTCAGAGAAGGTAAAAACCTCTTTATTGAAAATAATGGTTCAAAGGCGACTAATATTAGCGTCCAGAATACGACCCTTTCTTCTCCGCTGAATCTTCCAGCGGGATCAAATGTCCAGTTTACTGTTACTTCGGGCAAATGGGTTTCTAAGGGGGTCAGGACGAATGGGAAAGTGGGTGATCCGGGTACGGGCCAGGTAAATGTTCCGCCTGTATCGCAATAAGCCCGCCCTCAACCTGCTGCTCGCTCGTGGCAAGTTGATAGTTGCCATATTGATCAAAAAGCGCCCATAAAAAAGAGACCTGAGAAGGTCTCTTTTTTACATGGTTTCCAGCTTACAGACTGGAGATCCACACATGTGCTCGGCCAGCTTACCCAACGCCCGCTCAGCCTCGGCCAACTTGGCGGGTTCCTTCTCGATCACTTCAGCCGGCGCATTGTCCAAAAACGCCGAGTTGGACAGCTTGCCGTCCACTTGCTGCACGGCCAAGCTCGTACAAAGAGCATGGCAAAGACATAGTGATCGGCAGTGTGCTACGCGGGTTTGAGTATGCGAAAGCGCAAGTCAGAGCCAAGGTTGAGCATCCGTTTCGGGTGATCAAGCGCCAGTTTGGCTATACGAAAGTGCGCTTTCGTGGTCTGACGAAAAGCAGTGCTCAGCAGACGACGTTGTTCGCCTTGTCGAACTTGTGGATGGTGCGAAAACGATTGTTGAATACTGGAGAGGTGCGCCTGTAATGCGGGCTAATCGCCCTGAAACAGCGCGACTTAGAGGAAAATCATGAATTAAGAAGTGGAAAGGTCTAATGATTCGACCGAATCAGCGCTTTTTGAACCTCACGCAAAGAGGGGATCAAAAAACGGTGGGTACTTCAGACCTTCCTTAGGGGGTGCACTTTCAACTTGGTGGCGGCGTGTATCAGGCCGATGCCGGCTCCCGAGTGCATCGGGAGCGCGGTGTTAGCGAGATCTCCATCGTGAGTAGGAGATGTTGCTTGGTTAAACTCGATTAGCCAATGAGGCGTCCATGTCCAGTACGAACATGCGCCATTTTGAATGTCTTATTCTTTTGATTTCTGCGACGCCAACGAAATCCCGAATAGGACCCCGGCAAAACGAGCCGTATATTTTTTTGTAGTTCTGCGCTTGAAGTGACGTGATCAATTCGCTGAGCGGTATCTGACCCTTTGGGCGAATAATATCGATATTATGGGCCGCTGCTAATTGTTTCATTACTTTGTCCAGGTCTTGCGGCGTTTTGAGAATATTGTTGGTTACCATGTCTTTAGGCTTGAACTCGGTCAAGATATAGTCGGGTGCTAATTTGGGGTTAAGTGAATTGTGTGCTTTGCTTATATAGTTTCCATTCAGCCTTCCCGAAAGATGCTGTAGCAATCGGCTATCATCTGTCGCAATTGACGCGCCTTTAGGTGCTAAAAAATGAAGGTCCACTCCTGATGGAAGAGCGAATCGGAACTTCTCGGCACGCGACGCTCCGTGGCTGTAAATATACGCTTTAGTAGCGTTCGGACCTCCGCTGTAAAGCTCATATGAAGCGGGTCCATTGTGAAAACCAAGACTCCGTGTCTTAACGGTCAGCGTTTCAACGCCCATCTGGCCTTTGGCTATGCTGCTGTGTTGATACGCGAGACTGGTTTCCCTGGCTGCCCCCTTTGCCCCTGCTCTTGCAGCGCGCAAAGCTAGCCCGGCGCCTGCGCCTGCTTCGAGCAGACCGGTCCCGAGTGCAGCCCAACCTAATGCTTCTGAGAGGTCAGGGTCACTTTCTCGTAGTGCCGCAGAGGCGATACCAAAGCCCGCGGACACAGTAGCTAAACCTACCGCTGCTACCGTCCACCCTATTGAAGCACCGCCGGTAAAGGGTGCCAGTGCGATACCGATTACGCCGATCCCCACAGCGGCTACAACCGGGTTTTCGATCGCTGGCGCGTGGGTAATGACAGAGTATTGGTTCAAGACCTCCGCGAACCCAGAGGGGTCACTTTTATTGACCGGGTCGTTGCTGCAATACCGATATCGATTTGATCCACCTGCACCAAACGGACTGATAGGGTCAGGAGCGTCAAAGCTTTGTTTCGCGGGATTGTAGACTCTCGCTCCGTTCCCCAGAGGATAATTACCGGTAACGCTGTCCATGGGGTGGCCGTTAAACCCAACCCACGAGCGCTGATCGATGGTATGAGGGCGATAGCCGTATGGCGTGTAAACAAAGTATGAAATTGAATTGGTAGACAGGTCGTAACTGGCAATCACCGAGCCTTTGATGTCTTTTACCTCGAAACTGCGGCTTGTTGTTGGCATGTTGCTGTCTTGGTTGATACTCTGCTGCAGCAATAAGCAGGAAGTGCTCTGGTTCATCAAAATAGAAGTGCGGTAGCTAAAAACTCCATTGCTGCTAAATACACCTTTCCGAGCGTATTGGAAGTCATCTTTATAATAGTACTGGTCGTAGTGGTTCGTACCTGAGCACCCAGCGAGTCGGCCAATGTTGTCGTAATGGTAGTCGAAACGTTGTTGTGCGTCACTGTGAACGGTTAATTGACCCTGGATATTGTAAGTGAGTGGGAAGCCGTCTTTGTTTATAAGATAACCAAGGCTGTCATATTTATAAGAATGAGTTTGTTGAGTCTTACCTCTCTGAAGTGTAGTGGATTGAGGTTGGCAGGGGTCTGCAGCCCCAAATGTGTATTTATCGATAAACGTACTGCCATTGCTTGTCACGGTACATTGAGTCAGGTTGCCGGCCATGTCGTATATAAAATCCTGTCGGTCAATCACATAGCGGTCAGGCGTGGAGGGTTTATGGGGGCCGCTGCACAGATAGGTTTCGAGTTGCCCTCTGAAATCGTAACGGTACTCTTCCTTGCGCAACAGTGATGCATCTTGCAGTATTTCCATTTCAGCGATTAAAGAGGTGGTATACGTTGTTTTTAATGTAAGGAGTGGAAAACCTGTGGCATTGAATTGACGTTGAATTTCTTGACCGGATGCGTTGTAAGTGTACGCAGTCGTCATGGTCTTACCATGGGTTAGATCATTCAATGTTTCGGATTCCAGTCTACCTAGCGGGCCATATATAAAGTCTACGGTCAGCGTTGCGCTGGAGCTGTTCAGTAGACGGCCTTGGGTGTCGTAAGTGTATTGAGTGCTGTTACCGAACGCATCAGTTGATTGCAGTAAGAGGCCTTGAATGGAGTATTCGTATCTTGCTTGAGAGGTAGTTGAATCACTACCTCGGTAAATGCCTCCGGTAATGGTTTCAGTAAGGGTACGGGTTTGCGCGTCCCAAGCATTGCTCAGCTTAATGCGAGTAGATGAGGTGTTCGTTGCGCTGGGTTGAGTATCTGCTTTGCCCCAATTCCCGCTGCCGATATAGGCATAGTTCACTTTAGTGCCGCCGAGTACGGTAGCCGTCACGCGGCTCAGGCCATCTACTGTCTGGGTGCCCAGTGAAACTGTTTGGCCGCTGGATTCCAGCTTGGCAGCTGTCGCTACGGGTGCTTGGATATGGGCAGGAAAGTCATTAATCGTTGTGATACCGGCGGTTTCCACACGGCTTACGCGACCAAAAGCGTCGTAATTACGGTGAATCGCATATGCCTCGCTTGAAGTCTCGGTGGTCAGACGACCCAGGGCGTTGTAGCGATACGTCTGTGAGCTCACGAACTTACCATTGGCATGAAGATACGACTCGTGGCGTTGTTCTCCACCGGGTTCGTCGAATACCTGTATGGTGCGCCCGCCCGTTTCACTGCCTTGTGCTACCCAGGTTGAGGTCTTGCGGTTGACCGGGTCGTACGAAAAATTCTCGGTCTCACCACTCGCGGCCCACTTGATTTCTGAGAGCTGCCCCCAGCGGTCATAGCTGAAGTTACGTGTTTGCGTGGGCAATTGCGTTTTATTGGCGGTGTAGTCGAATTGTGTCGTGGACGCCTCTCGACCTTGGGCGTCGTAAGTTATTTCGTATAACTTCAGCCATGAACCATCAGTGTGTAGCCACTCGTTTCGGATGGGGCGGCCCAACGTATCAAATACGTCTCTGCTTTGTTCTCCGAACGGGCTGGTACGCGTTACTTGAGTTTCGGTGCCAGCGTCTACGTAGGTGAAAGTGGTCGTGCCTTTGAGCTCGGGCTCGCCGTCATATACGGTTTGTTGGATTATACGGCGCTGCGCGTCGTATTCATAAAGGGTCGTATTGTCTTGGGCATCAATGTGGGACTTAAGCAAGCCGGTGAGCGTTTGAATGACTTGAGTTCCGGTGACTGCAGGTGCAGTGCCCGCGGTCACATTAGTGGTTGTAGTGAGTTGATTGTTGGAAAGCCCGTAGCCGATCGCAGTACTGACTACAGAGCCCGGAACGACCTTGCCGGCGGCGTCAAGGATAGATTGCGTGCTGTTCAATAACCGCCCATGGTGAGGTGAATTAATGTCAGTATCATAAGTATTCTCTTCAAGCACCATGTTGCCGTTCGCCCATGATGAGAGCCTGCCATTGGCATCCCCAACCGGGTTATAGATTGTCAATTTTTTCGAAGGTTTGAGGGTTGGACCTTTTACCAGGGCGTCTTTGACCGGCAGCCCATCGTAACTGTAGAAGGTCCACTGCAAGTCAGTCCGTTGGCCGTTGTTCAGGGTATAGACCTTTTCGGATTCGACGTGAACCTTGAAGTAATTTGGGTCGCCAGGGCAACGAATGGCCACCGGGAGGTTGAAGGTCTGTTGACCGTTACTGGTGACGTAAGGCGAAATAACCTTTTGGCGCAGCTCACGTGTACCCCAGGTCAACCCGGCTTTACCGAACAGCTGGAATCCCCAGCCGATAGGGTTTGCGTAATCACCTATGGCCGCAATAACACTCAAAGGCGTTGTGGGAGTGTTAACTCTTTCTGTTTTGACGAGTATGTCTTCTTCCAACATTCCCCGATAATAAGTCCACTCCGTTGTTACGCCGTTTTCTGTCTTTGAAATGATGTTGCCTAAGGTGTCCATTGTGATAACGACGACTTCCTTGCGAGCGGTCAGGTCGGGGTTGGTGTAGGTCGTGCTAGTGGTGCTTTCAATACGGTCTGGGAGGGGGTCATTAGCGGCACCCGTGAGGACAGTCCCTCCGTTTTTCACGGTTCTACTTAACTCAACGGTTTTCAATAATAAGCCATCTACCCAAGTTGTTTCTTTTGTCGGTAGGCGGTTGGTCGAAAACTGATATTCAGTTTTTTTATTGCCTATCTCCGTTACTGAGGTGATTTGGTTGCCTTTTGAGGTGGTGTAAATATATTGATTGTTTTGTATGATGGTCGCGTTGTTGTCGGTAATAAGGTGGTTGGAAACTTTGCCGTTCTGATAACTAATTGCCTCCGTGAGTCCGCTGCTGTGTTTTATTTTGCTGATAGAGCCGGTGTACTCGAACGCTGTCGTGTCTATCTGGTTGCTCTGCCGTACTGTACTCAACAAGCCCTCGGTAAATTGAAAATCCATCGTGTAATTGTCGTTGGTTCCTGGCCATACATCGAAAGTGACCTTCATTTTGCTGCCGAGCATGGTGTAACCAACGGTCAATAGGGTTCCTGACTCGTCGGCTACTGACTGTAGGCGTGGGAGCCACAGGTCTATGAGTGAGTTGGTTTCTTTAATCAAATCCCATTGGAGGTAAATTTTATGCCCAGAGGGTGAACTTATTGTAGTTGGAAGATAATAGCCTTCATCTATTTGCGGGTTGGATGAGGGGGCTCGGAATTTGGTAAGACGTTCTTGTTTTCCACTTTTATGTGTGAATTTAAGTTGCTTGCTATCCCGGCTGATAACGACGTGGGGTAAGGCAATATCGCTTTTTCCGTCCCATGTCCAACTGGCTCCGTTCTCTAAGTAAGTTTCGCCGAAATTGTTGCTCGGAAGTGTTGGTAGAAGGTCTTCGTAAAAATAAGCATGGTTAAATCGGATACTACAATTTTCGAGGTAGTGGGTGCCGCGGCCCGACGTGTGGTAAACCTTCAGATCCAAAGTCGGGCCCAACCCATTATTTCCAACTAATTCAGCTATCGGGATAAATGTGCAAAATGCGCCCGAAAAGGGGTCGACCCCATGAATATTCGGGCTACCTTCGTCAACGACACGTTGTTCAACAGCTGTCGAATTAGCCATCTGGAAACTCCTTAAAAAGTAGGCTGCCTCCGTGCTCAAAATGATGCACGGCAGAGAGCTTTGTTTCAGAGTAATGCCGCTTTCCAGTGGGTTGATACTGTCAATGTTCACAGTTTTTTATAACTTTTCGCGCTTAAGTGTCTCCATAGTTAGATCAGTTAATTTTGCGCAAAAAAAAGAGACCCGAAGGTCTCTCTTTTTATTCCAGCATTGACTTACAAGCTGGCAATCCGACTGCGTTGCTCCGCCAACTTGCCCTGAGCCTGTTCAGCTTCAGCCAACTTGGCGCGCTCCTTATCGATCACCTCCGCCGGCGCCTTGTCGACGAACGCCGCGTTGGACAGCTTGCCGCCCACTCGCTGCACTTCGCCTTGCAGGCGCAGGATTTCCTTATCGAGACGGGCCAATTCCGCGCCTTTGTCGATCAGGCCGGCCATCGGCACCAGCACTTCCATCTCGCCGACCAGCGCGGTCGCGGACAGCGGTGCTTCGGCGCCGTCAGCCAATACCGTGATCGACTCCAGCTTCGCCAGCTTCTTGAGCAGTGCGTCGTTCTCGCTGAGGCGACGCTGATCTTCGCTGCTGGCGTTCTTCACAAACACTGCCAACGGCTTGCCCGGCCCGATGTTCATCTCGGCACGGATGTTACGCGTGCCCATCATCAGGGTCTTGAGCCATTCGATATCGCTTTCGGCCGCCTCATCGATGCGCGCTTCATTGGCCACCGGCCAAGGTTGCAGCATGATGGTTTTGCCTTCGATACCGGCCAGCGGCGCGATGCGCTGCCAGATCTCTTCGGTGATGAACGGCATGAACGGGTGCGCCAGGCGCAGTGCCACTTCCAGTACGCGTACCAAGGTGCGACGGGTGCCCCGTTGGCGCTCGATCGGCGAGTTTTCGTCCCACAGCACGGGCTTGGACAGTTCCAGGTACCAGTCGCAATACTGGTTCCAAATGAACTCGTACAAGGCCTGTGCGGCCAGGTCGAAACGGAACTGGTCAAGTTGGCGGGTTACTTCGGCTTCGGTGCGCTGCAACTGCGAGATGATCCAGCGATCCGCCAGGCTCAGCTCAACTGCTTCGCCGTTCTGGCCGCAGTCTTCGCCTTTATCCAGCACGTAACGCGCGGCGTTCCAGATCTTGTTGCAGAAGTTGCGATAGCCTTCGACGCGGCCCATGTCGAACTTGATGTCGCGACCGGTGGACGCCAACGAGCAGAAGGTGAAACGCAGGGCGTCGGTGCCGTAGCTGGCAATGCCGTCGGCGAACTCGTCGCGGGTCTGCTTCTCGATCTTCTTCGCCAGTTTTGGCTGCATCAGGCCCGAGGTGCGCTTCTGCACCAGGGTTTCCAGGTCGATGCCGTCGATGATGTCCAGAGGGTCCAGGACGTTACCCTTGGACTTGGACATCTTCTGGCCCTGGCCATCCCGCACCAGGCCGTGTACGTACACGGTCTTGAACGGTACCTGCGGGGTGCCGTCCTCGTTCTTCACCAGGTGCATGGTCAGCATGATCATCCGGGCAACCCAGAAGAAAATGATGTCGAAGCCGGTCACCAGTACATCGGTGGAGTGGAATTTCTTCAGGAACTCGGTCTGCTGCGGCCAGCCCAGGGTGGAGAAGGTCCACAGGCCGGAGCTGAACCAGGTGTCCAGTACGTCGTTGTCCTGTTGCAGCGCAACGTCCGGGCCGAGGTTGTGCTTGGCGCGCACTTCGGCTTCGTCGCGGCCTACATAGACTTTGCCCGACTCGTCGTACCAGGCCGGAATGCGGTGGCCCCACCACAGCTGACGGCTGATGCACCAGTCCTGGATGTCGCGCATCCACGAGAAGTACATGTTTTCGTACTGTTTGGGCACGAACTGAATGCGGCCGTCTTCCACGGCAGCAATCGCAGGCTCGGCCAATGGTTTGGTGGACACGTACCACTGGTCGGTCAGCCACGGCTCGATGATGGTGCCGGAACGGTCGCCCTTCGGCACTTTGAGGCCGTGGTCGTCAACGCTCACCAGCAAGCCGGCAGCGTCAAAGGCGGCCACGATCTGCTTGCGCGCTTCGAAACGGTCGAGGCCGGCGTATTCGGCCGGGATCTTGCCGTCGATGCTGTCGTTCAGCGTGCCGTCCAGATTGAACACCTGACAGGCCGGCAATACGGCGGCGTTTTTGTCGAAGATGTTCAACAGCGGCAGGTTGTGGCGCTTGCCGACTTCGTAGTCGTTGAAATCGTGGGCCGGGGTGATTTTCACGCAGCCGGTGCCGAATTCAGGGTCACAGTAGTCGTCTGCGATGATCGGGATACGGCGACCCACCAACGGCAGCTCGACGAACTTGCCGATCAGCGCCTGGTAGCGCTCGTCGTTCGGGTTAACTGCGACGGCGGCGTCGCCGAGCATGGTTTCCGGACGGGTGGTGGCGACGATCAGGTAGTCGTTGCCTTCAGCGGTCTTGGCGCCATCGGCCAGCGGGTACTTGAGGTTCCACAGGAAACCTTTCTCGTCGTGGTTTTCCACTTCGAGGTCGGAAATCGCCGTGTGCAACTTGGTGTCCCAGTTGACCAGGCGCTTGCCACGGTAGATCAGGCCGTCTTCGTGCAGGCGTACGAAGGCTTCTTTCACGGATTCCGACAGGCCGTCGTCCATGGTGAAGCGCTCGCGGCTCCAGTCGACGGACGAACCCAGGCGACGGATCTGACGGCTGATATTGCCGCCGGACTGGTCTTTCCATTCCCAGATCTTTTCCAGGAATTTCTCGCGACCCAGGTCGTGACGGTTCTGGCCGGTGGCCTCGAGTTGGCGTTCCACCAGCATCTGCGTGGCGATACCGGCGTGGTCGGTGCCCGGTTGCCACAGGGTGTTGCGGCCCTGCATGCGGCGGAAACGGATCAACGCATCCATGATCGCATTGTTGAAGCCATGGCCCATGTGCAGGCTGCCAGTGACGTTCGGTGGCGGAATCATGATGGTGTAGGACTCGCCCGCGCCTTGCGGGGCGAAATAGTTCTCGGACTCCCAGGTGTTGTACCAGGAAGTTTCAATGGCGTGCGGCTGGTAGGTCTTATCCATGCGCGGCGGGACCCTATTGGCATTTATTCAGGAAAAGCCGGGAAGTATAGCGGGGATGAGCCAGCGCGCGTAGGGCGAGGTGATGGGCGATGTAAAAAACTGCATCACCCGGTTGAACTCGATGTGGTTTACACAGGCTGGCACTCTCTTTTTGAGCGAGGGTAATTGTTACGTAAGCCCATTCTGGCAATACGCTGCTGTTCAGACCGATTTAGCCCCGTGAAATGGGCGCTTGGTCGCTGGTATCGCACGCTGAGTCATTGTGCTTCGCGCGTCACCAGCTACCGTGCGACCAGACTGGTTTATGTCTTGCTCATGGTCAGGATAACTGCTGTCCAGCCAGACACCTGACCACCGTTGGCATTGAATTCCGCCAGGGCCAGTGGCGTCGAGGTGGAGTAGATGTCCTGAATCAGTTGCAGTTGCCAATCACCGTTGCTGTCAGCTTGAGGTTTGCCAAACAACACGCTGCCGCCTTCAAGATAAACGTAGACGATGGCATTGGGCGCGGCTTTGCCGGTCAGCAAGGGGCGCAGTGAGTTGACGGTGGTGGGGCTGGTGAGTTGAGGCGCGCTGCCGGAAGGCAAGGCGTTACTGGTGGGTGCAGTGCTCATGGTCAGGGTAACTGCTGTCCAGCCAGACATCAGAGCACCGTTGGCATTGAATTCCCCCAGAGACAGTGGCGTCGAGGTGGAGTAGATGTCCTGACTCAGTTGCAGGTTCCAATCACCGTTGCTGTCAGCTTGAGGTTTGCCAAACAACACGCTGCCGCCTTCAAGATAAACATAGACGATGGCATTGGGCGCGGCTTTGCCGGTCAGCAAGGGGCGCAGTGAGTTGACGGTGGTGGGGCTGGTGAGTTGAGGCGCGCTGCCGGAAGGCAAGGTGTTACTGGTGGGTGCAGTGCTCATGGTCATGGTAACTGCTGTCCAGCCAGACATCAGAGCACCGTTGGCATTGAATTCCCCCAGAGACAGTGGCGTCGAGGTGGAGTAGATGTCCTGACTCAGTTGCAGGTTCCAATCACCGTTGCTGTCAGCTTGAGGTTTGCCAAACAACACGCTGCCGCCTTCAAGATAAACATAGACGATGGCATTGGGCGCGGCTTTGCCGGTCAGCAAGGGGCGCAGTGAGTTGACGGTGGTGGGGCTGGTGAGTTGAGGCGCGCTGCCGGAAGGCAAGGTGTTACTGGTGGGTGCAGTGCTCATGGTCAGGGTAACTGCTGTCCAGCCAGACATCAGAGCACCGTTGGCATTGAATTCCGCCAGGACCAGTGGCGTCGAGGTGGAGTAGATGTCCTGACTCAGTTGCAGGTTCCAATCACCGTTGCTGTCAGCTTGAGGTTTGCCAAACAACACGCTGCCGCCTTCAAGATAAACATAGACGATGGCATTGGGCGCGGCTTTGCCGGTCAGCAAGGGGCGCAGTGAGTTGACGGTGGTGGGGCTGGTGAGTTGAGGCGCGCTGCCGGAAGGCAAGGCGTTACTGGTGGGTGCAGTGCTCATGGTCAGAATAACGGCTGTCCAGCCAGACATCAGAGCACCGTTGGCATTGAATTCCGCCAGGACCAGTGGCGTCGAGGTGGAGTAGATGTCCTGACTCAGTTGCAGGTTCCAATCACCGTTGCTGTCAGCTTGAGGTTTGCCAAACAACACGCTGCCGCCTTCAAGATAAACATAGACGATGGCATTGGGCGCGGCTTTGCCGGTCAGCAAGGGGCGCAGTGAGTTGACGGTGGTGGGGCTGGTGAGTTGAGGCGCGCTGCCGGAAGGCAAGGCGTTACTGGTGGGTGCAGTGCTCATGGTCAGAATAACGGCTGTCCAGCCAGACATCAGAGCACCGTTGGCATTGAATTCCGCCAGGACCAGTGGCGTCGAGGTGGAGTAGATGTCCTGACTCAGTTGCAGGTTCCAATCACCGTTGCTGTCAGCTTGAGGTTTGCCAAACAACACGCTGCCGCCTTCAAGATAAACGTAGACGATGGCATTGGGCGCGGCTTTGCCGGTCAGCAAGGGGCGCAGTGAGTTGACGGTGGTGGGGCTGGTGAGTTGAGGCGCGCTGCCGGAAGGCAAGGTGTTACTGGTGGGTGCAGTGCTCATGGTCAGGGTAACTGCTGTCCAGCCAGACATCAGAGCACCGTTGGCATTGAATTCCGCCAGGACCAGTGGCGTCGAGGTGGAGTAGATGTCCTGACTCAGTTGCAGGTTCCAATCACCGTTGCTGTCAGCTTGAGGTTTGCCAAACAACACGCTGCCGCCTTCAAGATAAACATAGACGATGGCATTGGGCGCGGCTTTGCCGGTCAGTAAGGGACGCAGTGAGTTGACGGTGGTGGGGCTGGTGAGTTGAGGCGCGCTGCCGGAAGGCAAGGCGTTGCCAGAACCAGATAGTGCGATGTTAAGCGTATGGGCCGTATCGGCCGATAGCCTAGCGGATTGACTGAACTGGCCGAACTTCAACGTGACCTGGCCAGGAGCAAGATCTTGAGGAAATGGGTAGGTCCAGTTGCCGTTGGCGTCGGCATAACAATCGCCGTAGTAGACGTTGACGGCATCATTGTGCACACCAATCCTGGCGTTGGGAGCGGCTTTGCCGGTGAATGTTGGTCGGACTGTCTGGACGGAGCTGTTGTTGGCCGGGCTGTTGATGACAGGTGGGGTGCCATCGGCCATGGCGCCGTCCCCAGTGCTCGTCAATAAAACCGTCAACTGAACACCCACCCAAGGCGATAAAGCGTTGCCCCCGGCATCATTCGCGATCAACGCAAGGTCTACCCAGTTATTGGCATCAACGACAAGGTCAGTAGTCGGCGTGGCTTCCCAATAGCCATTACTGTCCGCACCCACTGAAGCGTAGTAAACGCTGCCACCCGAATGGGCAATCACCACAGTCGCATTCGGTGGTGCCGTCCCTGTAAGCCACGGGCGAAGGGAGTCAACGATAGTCAGGCTGGTGAGAACGGGGGAATTATCTGACTCGGAGGGGCCGTTTCCTGCCATTGGAGAAGGGTCGCCAACGTGAAAGGCAAGATTGGGTGCATACCCTTGGCTCAGGTCGTAATAGGCGGAGACAGAATAGGGGCCCAAAGGTAGCGCTATATCGGATTGAGTCAGCCAGTTACCGTTTTCATCGACGGTTGTTTGTGCAACGACTAGACCGGTACCTGATTGACATATGGAGACAGGTTGGCCTGGAGTTCCTTCGCCGAAGAAAATCGGGAAGCGCACAGGTGTCCATTCGGTAATTGGATAGAACAGAGTGGGAACGCCCATCATGTAAATCTCCGACGAGGGATAATTTCAGATGAGCTTTGTCCTTAATCGCTGGGACATCTACTGTTAGAAATACCAGTTACGACAGGCGGCCAGGTCATGATGTGAGTCGATACGTGCCCACTTTTTGGCACCGGCCGCGTCGCGACACAGGCATTCTGGACATACTCCTGGATCAAGACTGATATTGATTGAGCAACCGCTCCATCCGCGCATCCATCCGCCGTTTGATCTCGGCTTCAATATGCGGGGCAAAGTCGTCGATCACATCCTGCATGATCAGTTGCGCGGCGGCACGCAGTTCATTGTCCAGGTGCAGCAGCAACGCGTCGGGCGCTTTTTCTGCGGCGGGTGCCGGTTCGGCAGCGGGGGCTGGTGTGACAGGTTCAGGTGCGGCAGGTTTGCCACCGACCATGTCGAACAACAGCGGAATCTGTACCTCACCCTCGACCGTTTCGGTCAGCAGCGGCGGTTGCAAGTCGTCATCACCGAGCAATTGACGGATCGACTCCAGGTCGTCCAGCAAGTGGTCGTCTTTTTTAATCGGGTTGGGAGTGTCCATCATGTGCTCAAAGTCGTTGTAGCCGGTGATCTTGCAGAGGATAGCCCTGTTCGCGGTAGAAACGGAAACTCTCCCGCGCAGCCTGACGAATAGCCGGGTCTTCCACCACCACTTCCGCCACACGGGCAAAAGCCTTGGCAAAGGCCGGTACTTTCAGATCCAGGTTGACCAGCAGGTCATGGTGACTGCCGCAGTTGTCGCCCAGGCCCAACACAATCAGGCCTTCGGGTTCGGACTCGGCGGGGCCGTGGGGCACGAAGCTTTCGCCCTTGAAGCGCCACAGGCGGGCGTCGAGGTCTTCACGCTGAGCGGCATCGCTGCAGTGCAGGTAGATGCGGTGGCCCATGCGCCAGGCTTTTTCGGTGAGTTTGCAGGCAAAGTCCAGGCGCGCAGAGGGATCGGCGCTGGGCAATATATAGAAGTCGACTTGGGTCATTGCGGTTCCTGAGACCGGAGCGGCGCGAGGGCCGCCCCGGAATCTTCAGTTTCAGGCTTTGGCGCGATCCAGCAGGTATTGGGTCAGCAGTGGCACCGGACGGCCAGTGGCGCCCTTGTCCTTGCCGCCGCTGGTCCAGGCCGTGCCGGCGATGTCCAGGTGGGCCCAGTTGAAGTTCTTGGCAAAGCGCGACAGGAAGCAGGCCGCAGTGATGGTGCCGGCTTTCGGCCCGCCGATGTTGGCGATGTCGGCGAACGGGCTGTCGAGCTGTTCCTGGTATTCGTCGAACAGTGGCAGCTGCCAGGCGCGGTCGTCGGCAGCCTTGCCGGCGCTGAGCAGTTGCTCGATCAACTCGTCGTTGTTACCCAGCAGGCCCGAGGTGTGGGAGCCCAGGGCGACGATGCAGGCACCGGTCAGGGTGGCGATGTCGATGACCGCTTGTGGCTTGAAGCGTTCGGCGTAGGTCAGCGCATCGCACAGCACCAGGCGGCCTTCGGCGTCGGTGTTGAGGATCTCGACGGTCTGGCCGCTCAGGGTGGTGACGATATCGCCCGGACGGGTGGCGCCGCCGCTCGGCATGTTCTCGGCACACGCCAGGATGCACACCAGGTTGATCGGCAGCTTGAGCTCCAGCACGGCGCGCAGGGTGCCGAACACGCTGGCGGCACCGCCCATGTCGTACTTCATCTCATCCATGCCGGCGCCCGGCTTGAGGCTGATGCCGCCGGTGTCGAAGGTGATGCCTTTACCCACCAGCGCGTAAGGCTTCTCGGATTTCTTGCCGCCGTTGTATTGCATTACGATCAGGCGTGGCGGCTGGTCGCTGCCCTGGCCCACGGCGTAGAACGAGCCCATGCCCAGTTCCTTGATCTTTTTCTCGTCCAGCACTTCAACCTTCAAGCCCTTGAACTCTTTGCCCAGCGCCTTGGCTTGTTCGCCCAGGTAGGTTGGGTGGCAGATGTTCGGCGGCAGGTTACCCAGGTCGCGGGTGAACGACATGCCGTTGGCGATGGCAGTGGCGTGGGTGACGGCGCGCTCGACTTCAGCCTGGGCGGCCTTGATGGTCAGCAGGGTGATTTTCTTGATGGCGCGCGGTTCGGCCTTCTGGCTCTTGAACTGGTCGAAGACGTAACCGCCGTCCACCAGGCTTTCGGCCAGCAGGCGGGTCTTGCCGTAGCTGTCGCGGCCTTTTACTACGATTTCATCGAGGGCCAGTGCCGCATCGGCGCCGCCCAGGCCTTTAAGGGTGGTGAGAAGGGTGCTGATGATCTTGCGGAACGGGCGGTCGCCCAGTTCGGCGTCCTTGCCCACGCCCACCAGCAATACGCGGTCGGCTTTAAGGTTAGGCAGGCTTTGCAGCAGCAGGCTCTGGCCGACTTTGCCGGCCAGGTCGCCGCGCTTGAGGACCGCGCTGATGGCGCCGCCGCTCAGTTCGTCGAGTTGCTTGGCGGCGACGCCGAGCTTGCGCCCTTCGCCGACGGCGACCACGAGGGTGGCGGTTTTCAACGTTTCGGGGCTAACGCTTTTTACAACCAATTCCATTTTCGGGTCCCTTATATAAGGTCGGTGAGCCTGGAGTCTGTGTAGCCAGGCTTAAAGCGAGGCAGCTGTGTAAACCGCCCGCGACAAAGGCCGCAGTTTGAACCTCGCCGGCGGAGCCTGACAACCCTTGCCGCACGCTTTGTGCACGTGCATGAGCAAGCACCGTGACAGGCGCGGTCAATCACAGGATAATGCGCCATCTTTTTAGCCGGCCCGTGTAAACGGGTCGACTCGGTATGCTTGCTTGTTTGGCCGCCTTAGCCTGACAACCCTGGAGTGTCTGGTTTGATCGTCTTCCGTTATCTGTCCCGCGAAGTCCTGTTGACCCTGAGTGCCGTGAGTGCGGTATTGCTGGTCATCACCATGAGTGGTCGTTTCGTCAAATTCCTCGCCCAGGCCGCCTCGGGCGCCCTGGACCCGGGCTCGTTGTTCCTGATCATGGGCTTTCGCCTGCCGGGGTTTTTGCAACTGATCCTGCCGCTCGGCCTGTTCCTGGGCATTCTGCTGGCCTATGGCCGGTTGTACCTGGAAAGTGAAATGACCGTGCTTTCGGCCACCGGCATGAGCCAGCAGCGTCTGCTGGCCATGACCATGGTGCCCGCGACCGGCGTTGCCCTGCTGGTGGCGTGGTTGAGCATGAGCCTGGCGCCCCAGGGCGCCATGCAGTTCCAGCTGCTGCTGAACAAGCAGGATGCCATGACCGAGTTCGACACCCTCGAGCCCGGGCGCTTTCAAGCGCTCAACGACGGTACGCGGGTGACCTATACCGAAACCATGACCGATGACCGTTCCAACCTGGGCGGCGTGTTTATTTCCCAGAAAAACCTCGGGCAGAATCAGAAAGACCGTGGGATCTCGATTCTGGTGGCCAACAGCGGGCGCCAGGAAGTACGCCCTGACGGCAGCCGTTACCTGATCCTGGAAAATGGCTTTCGTTACGACGGCAGCCCAGGGCTGGCGGATTACCGGGCGATCAAGTACGACACGTATGGCGTAATGCTGGCCAAGCCGGAGATCAGCGAAGAGGTCACCGACCGCGACGCACTCCCGACGTCGTCGCTGTTCGGCAATACGGAACTGCGCTCCGTCGCGGAACTGCAATGGCGAATTTCCCTGCCGCTGCTGGTGTTTATCGTGACCTTGATGGCGGTGCCGCTTTCGCGCGTCAACCCGCGTCAGGGCCGTTTCCTCAAGCTGCTGCCAGCGATCCTGCTGTACATGGCCTACCTGACCCTGCTGATTTCCGCCCGTGGCTCCCTGGAGAAGGGCAACCTGTCGCCGGCGCTCGGCCTGTGGTGGGTGCACGGCGTCTTCCTGGCGATCGGCCTGGGGCTGCTCTACTGGGAACCTATCCGTTTGAACATGAAGAGCCGTCGTGGCCTGAAGGAGTTGGCTCGTGGCTAAGCTCGATCGCTACATTGGTAGCAGCGTACTGATCGCCATCCTGGCGGTATTGGGCATCATCCTTGGCCTGGCCTGCTTGTTCGCCTTCATTGATGAAGTCGGCAATGTCACCGACACCTATACGGTCACGGCCGTGCTGAGCTACGTGGCGCTGACCGCGCCGCGCCGTCTCTACGACATGATGCCGATGGCGGCACTGATCGGTTGCCTGATCGGCCTGGGCAGCCTGGCCAGCAGCAGCGAATTGACCATCATGCGCGCCGCCGGTGTTTCCATCGGCCGTATCGTCTGGGCGGTGATGAAACCCATGCTGTTGCTGATGGCCTGCAGTGTGCTGATCGGCGAATACGTGGCGCCACCCACCGAAGCCACGGCCCAGGCCAATCGCGCCCTGGCCCAGGGGTCGGGGGATGCGCAGAGCGCCAAGCACGGCCTGTGGCACCGCCAGGGTGATGAATTTATCCACATCAACGCCGTGCAGCCGGGCGGTCTGTTGGTGGGTGTGACGCGTTATACGTTCGATAAAGAGCGGCACATGCTGACCTCCAGCTTCTCCAGGCGCGCGCAGTACGATGAAGGGAAGTGGGAGCTGTACGACGTCACCACGACTTATTTCCATAATGTAGGGCAGGGCAACAAGGCCAGCACCGAAGTCATCAATGTGCCGTCCGAGCAATGGGACATCGCCCTGAAGCCGGAGCTGCTCAACACCGTGGTGATGATCCCGGAAGCGCTGCCGATCTCCGGGTTGTGGAGCTATATCCACTACCTCAAGGACCAGGGGCTGAACAACGGCCGCTACTGGTTGGCATTTTGGGTCAAGGTGTTGCAGCCGGTGGTCACCGCCGCGCTGGTATTGATGGCTATTTCGTTCATCTTCGGCCCGTTGCGTTCCGTGACCCTTGGCCAGCGGGTGTTCACCGGCGTGCTGGTGGGCTTTACCTTCCGTATCGCCCAGGACCTGCTGGGCCCGTCGAGCCTGGTGTTCGGTTTTTCGCCGCTGTTTGCGGTGCTGGTGCCGACCGCCATCTGCGCCCTGGCCGGGTTCTGGCTGTTGCGTCGGGCCGGTTGATTCGGCGCTTATGAACAAAAAATGCCCCGTTCCCAGGAACGGGGCATTTTTGTTCTGGTCAGCAAAGATGACGCCCGGCCTGAGCATCAGGTACAATTCCCGGCTATTTTTCAGCGGGCAATCTGCCTGCAGCCTTTTTGAGTGTTGATCCGTGAGTGATTTGAGTCATATCCGCAATTTCTCCATCATCGCCCACATTGACCATGGCAAGTCGACGCTGGCCGATCGATTCATCCAGATGTGCGGCGGCCTTGCCGAGCGTGAAATGGAAGCCCAGGTCCTGGACTCCATGGACCTTGAGCGTGAACGCGGGATCACCATCAAGGCCCACAGCGTTACCCTGTACTACACCGCCAAAGACGGTATCAAGTACCAGCTGAACTTCATTGACACCCCCGGCCACGTTGACTTCACTTACGAAGTCAGCCGCTCGCTGGCGGCATGTGAAGGCGCCTTGCTGGTGGTTGACGCCGGCCAGGGCGTTGAAGCCCAGTCCGTTGCCAACTGCTACACGGCGATCGAGCAGGGCCTTGAGGTCATGCCGGTACTGAACAAGATCGACCTGCCCCAGGCCGATCCGGACCGTGTTAAAGAAGAAATCGAAAAGATCATCGGCATTGATGCCACCGACGCCGTCGAGTGCAGCGCCAAGACCGGCCTGGGCGTCGATGAAGTGCTCGAACGCCTGGTCAAGACCATTCCTGCGCCTACCGGCAACTACGAAGATCCGCTGCAAGCGTTGATCATCGACTCCTGGTTCGACAACTACCTGGGGGTTGTTTCCCTGGTACGTGTGCGCCACGGCCGGGTGAAGAAGGGCGACAAGATCCTGGTTAAATCCACCGGCAAGATCCACCTGGTGGACAGCGTCGGCGTGTTCAACCCCAAGCACACCGCTACCACTGACCTGAAGGCCGGTGAAGTTGGCTTCATCATCGCCGGTATCAAGGACATTCACGGTGCGCCGGTCGGTGACACCCTGACCTTGAGCTCCACCCCTGATGTTGACGTGCTGCCGGGTTTCAAACGCATCCAGCCGCAGGTTTACGCCGGCCTGTTCCCAGTGAGCTCCGACGACTTCGAAGACTTCCGTGAAGCCCTGCAAAAGCTGACGCTCAACGATTCGTCGTTGCAGTACACCCCGGAAAGCTCCGACGCTCTCGGCTTCGGCTTCCGTTGTGGCTTCCTCGGCATGCTGCACATGGAAATCATCCAGGAGCGCCTTGAGCGCGAATACGACCTGGACCTGATCACCACCGCACCAACGGTTATTTTTGAGCTGGCGCTGAAAACCGGTGAAACGATTTACGTCGATAACCCGTCCAAGCTTCCAGATCTGTCCTCCATTGAAGACATGCGCGAGCCGATCGTGCGGGCCAATATCCTGGTCCCGCAGGAACACCTGGGCAACGTCATTACCCTGTGTATCGAAAAACGTGGCGTACAGCACGACATGTTGTTCCTCGGTACCCAAGTGCAAGTGACCTACGATTTGCCGATGAACGAAGTGGTCCTGGACTTCTTCGACCGTCTCAAATCCACCAGTCGCGGCTATGCTTCGCTGGATTACCATTTCGACCGTTACCAATCGGCTAATCTGGTGAAGCTGGATGTGCTGATCAACGGCGACAAGGTGGATGCGCTTGCGCTGATCGTGCACAAGGACAACGCGCACTACAAAGGTCGTCAGCTGACCGAGAAGATGAAAGAACTGATTCCGCGCCAGATGTTCGACGTCGCGATCCAGGCCGCCATTGGCGGGCAGATCATTGCGCGAACCTCCGTCAAGGCACTCAGAAAGAACGTACTGGCCAAATGCTACGGCGGTGACGTAAGCCGTAAGCGCAAACTGCTTGAGAAGCAAAAGGCCGGTAAAAAACGCATGAAGCAAGTGGGCAACGTGGAAATTCCACAAGAAGCCTTCCTTGCGGTGCTCAGGTTGGATAGTTAGGTCCTATGTCACTAAATTTCCCGCTGTTGCTGGTCATCGCCGTTGCCGTTTGCGGTCTCCTGGCGTTGCTCGATCTGGTGTTCTTCGCCCCGCGTCGGCGGGCGGCTATCGCGTCCTATCAGGGCAGCGTCAGCCAGCCCGATGTCGTGGTGATCGAGAAGCTGAACAAAGAGCCTTTGCTGGTTGAATACGGCAAGTCGTTCTTTCCCGTGCTGTTCATCGTACTGGTGCTGCGGTCATTTCTGGTGGAGCCGTTTCAGATCCCTTCGGGGTCGATGAAACCTACCCTGGACGTCGGCGACTTCATCCTGGTGAACAAGTTTTCCTACGGGATCCGCCTGCCGGTCATCGACAAGAAAGTCATTCCGGTCGGTGATCCGCAGCGCGGCGATGTGATGGTGTTCCGCTACCCTAGCGACCCGAACGTCAATTACATCAAGCGCGTGGTCGGCCTGCCGGGCGATGTGATTCGCTACACCAGCGACAAGCGTCTGTTCGTCAACGGGGAGTCGGTGGCCGAGAAATTGATCGGTGCCGAGCCGAACACCCTGGGCAGTGCCGAGTTGTACCAGGAAAAACTCGGGGCGGTAGAGCACCAGATCCGCAAGGAAATGACCCGCTACCGTTCGCCGCCTGACACCGAATGGAAAGTGCCGGCCGGGCACTACTTCATGATGGGCGACAACCGCGACAACTCCAACGACAGCCGTTACTGGGATGACCCCAACATTCCCAAGGACCTGCTGGGCATGGTTCCCGACGAGAACATTGTCGGCAAGGCCTTTGCTGTCTGGATGAGCTGGCCGGAACCCAAACTCAGCCACCTGCCGAACTTCTCGCGGGTCGGGCTGATCAAGTAATACAGGCGGCGCTGTGAACACAGCGCCGAATGCTTTTCTGGGGTGGGGACAATTCATGGCCCGGCCCCATGCGACACCAATCAGGATTTGAATTTGAACACTGCGTCAATCGTCGATGGCCGCCGGTGCCACCAAACAGATATGGGTAAACCGTGAGCGTTTCTTTAAGCCGTCTCGAGCGTCAGCTCGGCTACACCTTCAAGGATCAGGAATTGATGGTCCTTGCCCTCACACACCGCAGTTTTGCCGGGCGTAATAACGAACGCCTGGAATTCCTCGGTGATGCCATCCTTAACTTTGCCGCCGGTGAGGCGCTGTTCGAGCGTTTCCCTCAAGCGCGTGAAGGTCAGCTGTCACGCCTGCGTGCGCGCCTGGTCAAAGGTGAGACCCTGGCCGTGCTGGCCCGTGGTTTCGGCCTGGGCGAGTACCTGCGCCTGGGGTCGGGTGAGCTGAAAAGCGGTGGCTTCCGTCGCGAGTCGATCCTGGCCGATGCCCTTGAAGCGTTGATCGGTGCGATCTACCTCGATGCAGGCATGGAGACCGCCAAGGAGCGCGTAGTCGCCTGGCTGGCTTCGGAGATCGAAAGCCTGACGCTGGTCGACACCAACAAAGATCCCAAGACCCGCCTGCAGGAATACCTGCAGTCGCGTGGTTGCGAACTGCCACGCTACGAAGTGGTGGATATCCAGGGTGAGCCGCATTGCCGCGTATTTTTCGTGGAATGTGAGATCACCTTATTGAATGAAAAAAGCCGAGGTCAGGGTGTGAGCCGTCGTATTGCCGAACAGGTAGCGGCCGCTGCAGCACTGATTGCCCTGGGCGTGGAGAATGGCCATGACTGATTCAACCGCAACACGCTGTGGCTATGTTGCCATCGTCGGCCGCCCGAACGTGGGCAAGTCCACGCTGCTGAACCACATCCTGGGCCAGAAGCTGGCGATCACCTCGCGCAAGCCGCAGACCACTCGCCACAACATGCTGGGTATCAAGACCGAAGGCACTGTGCAAGCGGTGTATGTCGACACCCCGGGCATGCACAAAGGCGGCGAAAAGGCCCTCAACCGTTACATGAACAAGACCGCTTCGGCGGCGTTGAAAGACGTCGACGTGGTGATATTCGTGGTCGACCGCACCAAGTGGACCGACGAAGACCAGATGGTTCTGGAACGTGTGCAGTACGTCACCGGCCCCTTGATCGTCGCGCTGAACAAGACCGACCGTATCGAAGACAAAGCCGAACTGATGCCGCACCTGAGCTGGCTGCAGGAACAACTGCCGAACGCCCAGATCATCCCGATCTCGGCCCAGCACGGCCACAACCTTGAGGCCCTGGAACGCGTGATCGCCGAGCACCTGCCGGAGAACGAGCACTTCTTCCCGGAAGACCAGATCACCGACCGCAGCAGCCGTTTCCTCGCCGCCGAACTGGTACGCGAGAAAATCATGCGCCAGATGGGTGCCGAGCTGCCGTACCAGATCACCGTTGAAATCGAAGAGTTCAAGCAGCAGGGCAAAACCCTGCATATCCACGCGCTGATCCTCGTCGAACGCGACGGCCAGAAAAAAATCATCATTGGCGACAAGGGCGAGCGCATCAAGCGCATCGGCACCGAAGCGCGCAAGGACATGGAATTGCTGTTCGATTCCAAGATCATGCTTAACCTGTGGGTGAAGGTTAAGGGTGGCTGGTCCGATGATGAGCGCGCGTTGCGCTCTCTGGGCTACGGCGACCTGTAAGGACACCGCAGGGCAAAAATGTGGGAGGGGGCTTGCCCCCGATAGCGGTGGGTCAGTTAGCAAGTACGTGACTGACACACTGCCATCGGGCGCAAGCCCCCTCCCACATTAGGTTTGTGTAGTTTTCAAAAATGCATGCCAGCAGTGAGAACCCATGTCCCAATCCCCACCTCCCAGCCAACTCGCCTACGTCCTGCACAGCCGCGCCTACCGCGAGACCAGCGCGCTGGTGGACTTCATCACGCCCCAAGGTCGCCTGCGCGCGGTTTTGCGCAGCGCGCGGGGCAAGGCGGGGACGCTGGCGCGGCCGTTCGTGGCCCTGGACGTGGAGTTTCGTGGCAAGGGCGAGTTGAAAAACGTCGGCCGGCTGGAAAGCGTCGGCAACTCCGCCTGGCTCAATGGCGAGGCGCTGTTCAGTGGCCTCTACCTCAACGAGCTGCTGATCCGCCTGCTGCCCGCCGAAGACCCGCACCCGGCAGTCTTCGATCACTACGCCGCCACCCTGATAGCCCTGGCCGAAGGGCGCCCTCTGGAGCCGCTGCTGCGCGCCTTTGAATGGCGCCTGCTTGACGACCTCGGCTACGGCTTTGAACTGAGCAACGACCTGCACGGCGACCCCATCGCCGCCGACGGCATGTACCGTCTGCAAGTCGATGCCGGGCTTGAACGCGTCTACCTGCTGCAACCGGGCCTGTTCCAGGGCACCGAGTTGTTGGCCATGAGCGAAGCTGACTGGAGCGCGCCAGGTGCCTTGTCCGCCGCCAAGCGTTTGATGCGCCAGGCGCTGGCGGTGCATTTGGGCGGACGGCCGCTGGTCAGTCGCGAGTTGTTTCGAAAGCCCTGACATCCCCGTGTATGCTGTGCACCGTTTCTTTCCCTTTTCAGGAGCGCTTCCGTGACCACCAGCAATCGCATTCTTCTTGGCGTCAACATCGACCACGTCGCTACCCTGCGCCAGGCCCGGGGCACCCGTTACCCTGACCCGGTCAAGGCTGCGCTGGACGCCGAAGAAGCGGGCGCCGACGGCATCACCGTGCACCTGCGCGAAGACCGCCGGCACATCCAGGAACGTGATGTGTTGCTGCTCAAGGACGTGCTGCAAACCCGCATGAACTTCGAGATGGGCGTGACCGAAGAAATGATGGCGTTCGCCGAGCGCATCCGCCCGGCGCATATCTGCCTGGTGCCGGAAACCCGCCAGGAGCTGACCACCGAAGGCGGCCTCGATGTGGCCGGCCAGGAAGCGCGGATCAAAGCCGCGGTGGAACGCCTGTCGAAGATCGGCAGCGAAGTGTCGCTGTTCATCGACGCCGACCCGCGCCAGATCGAAGCCTCGCGTCGTGTCGGCGCGCCGGCCATCGAACTGCACACCGGCCGTTACGCCGACGCCACCACGCCGACCGAAGTCGCTGACGAGTTGCAGCGCATCGTCGAGGGCGTCAACTGCGGCCTGAATGAAGGTCTGATCGTCAACGCCGGCCATGGCCTGCACTACCACAACGTGGAAGCGGTCGCCGCGATCAAGGGCATCAACGAACTGAACATCGGCCACGCGTTGGTGGCGCATGCGCTGTTCGTCGGTTTCAAAGGCGCGGTCGCCGAGATGAAAGCCCTGATCCTCGCCGCCGCCAAGCACTGATCAGACACAGGATATTTCCTGTGTGTGCGGGCTTGTGTGGGAGCGGGCTTGCTCGCGAATACGGTGGGTCAGCCAATACATGTGCTGACTGGCACACCGCATTCGCGAGCAAGCCCGCTCCCACATTGGCCCATTCTCATCTTTATACCCCCTGTGTTTTCGCCATGCGGCAATGCGAAGCCTTACTGTTTAGCCGGGTCAGGTGTATCGTATCTGCCCTTTGCGGGCCTCTGGCGCGCGGCAGATACGTGAGGTTGTTGTGTCCCGATCCTTTTCCCGTCGACAAATCCTGGGTGGCCTTGCAGGCCTGGCCGTCGTGGGCGTCGGTGCCGGTGGCGCCTATCGCTACTGGCTGGGGAAAGTCGCCGAGGCCGAAGCCGGGCACGATTATGAGCTGATCGCGGCGCCCTTGGACGTGGAGCTGGTGCCTGGGCACACGACCCAAGCCTGGGCGTTCGGCCCCTCCGCGCCAGGCACCGAGTTGCGCGTGCGCCAGGGCGAATGGCTGCGGGTGCGCTTTATCAACCACCTGCCGGTGGCCACTACCATCCACTGGCATGGCATTCGCCTGCCCCTGGAAATGGACGGCGTGCCTTACGTCTCGCAGTTGCCGGTGTTGCCCGGTGAATATTTCGACTACAAATTCCGCGTGCCGGACGCCGGCAGCTACTGGTATCACCCCCATGTGAACAGCAGCGAAGAACTCGGCCGTGGCCTGGTTGGCCCGCTGATCATCGAAGAGCGCGAGCCCACCGGTTTCAAGCACGAACGCACCCTGAGCCTGAAAAGCTGGCACGTCGACGAAGAGGGCGCTTTTGTCGCCTTCAGCGTGCCCCGCGAGGCGGCCCGCGGCGGCACGGCCGGGCGGCTGTCGACGATCAACGGCGTGTCCCAGGCGGTGATTGATTTGCCGGCTGGGCAGATCACCCGCGTGCGGTTGCTCAACCTCGACAACACCCTGACCTACCGCCTGAACATTCCCGACGTCGAAGCCCAGATCTACGCGCTGGACGGCAACCCCATCGAGCCGCGGCCACTGGGCAAGGAGTACTGGCTGGGCCCGGGCATGCGTATCTGCCTGGCGATCAAGGCACCGCCAGCGGGTGAGGAATTGTCGATTCGCAATGGCCCTGTGCGCCTGGGCACCTTTCGCTCGGTGGCCAATGCCGACGCGCCCAGCGAATGGCCACCGGCGTTGCCCGCCAACCCGATTGCCGAGCCAGACCTGGCCAACGCCGAGAAACTCAACTTCAATTTCGAGTGGGTCGGCACGGTGTCGGTGGATGACGGCAAGCCGCCGAGCCTGTGGCAGATCAACGGCAAGGCCTGGGACATCACTGACAAGACCTGTGCCGACCGCCCAATCGCCAAACTGGAGAAGGGCAAGAGCTACATTTTCGAATTGAAGAACATGACTCAATACCAACACCCGATCCACCTGCACGGCATGAGCTTCAAAGTGATCGCGTCGAACCGCCATAAGGTGATTCCGTACTTCACCGACACCTACCTGCTGGGCAAGAACGAACGTGCCCGCGTGGCGTTGGTGGCTGATAATCCGGGGGTGTGGATGTTCCATTGCCACGTGATCGACCACATGGAAACCGGCCTGATGGCCGCCATCGAGGTGGCGTGATGCGCCAGATTCGCCCCGCCGCGATTATCGACCGCAGCCGTGACCAGGCGTTTATGCGCGAAGCGCTGGCCCTCGCGGCCCAAGGCGCGGCACTCGGCGAAGTGCCGGTGGGCGCCGTGCTGGTGCAGGACGGTGAAATCATCGGCCGAGGCTTCAACTGCCCGATCAGTGGCAACGACCCCAGCGCCCACGCCGAAATGGTCGCCATCCGCGCCGCTGCGCAAGCGATCAGCAACTATCGGCTGGTGGGCAGCACGCTGTATGTGACCCTGGAGCCGTGCAGCATGTGCGCGGGCCTGATCGTGCATTCACGCATCGCGCGCGTGGTGTATGGCGCACTGGAGCCGAAGGCCGGCATCGTACAAAGCCAGGGCCAGTTTTTTACCCAGGGGTTTCTCAACCACCGGGTGTTGTTTGAAGGCGGGGTGTTGGCTGAGGAGTGTGGGACGGTGTTGAGTGAGTTCTTCAAGGCTCGTCGAGCCAAACCCACACTCTGACCAACACTGAACACCAATGTGGGAGCTGGCTTGCCTGCGATAGCTATCTTTCAGTCAATTCATCAGTGACTGGTACACCGCTATCGCAGGCAAGCCAGCTCCCACCTTTGAATCTCCATTTTTCCAGGGAGATTGGGGTTACTTCCTGGCGATAATCACCGCGCGCATCGGCGCCGGCAGCCCCTCAATGGTCTTGCTGTGATCATCCGGGTCCAGGAAGTCACTCAGCGACTGATACTTCATCCACTCCGTGCCACGCTGTTCTTCGACCGTGGTCACGCTCACGTCCACACAGCGCACATCACTGAAACCGGCCCGTCGCAGCCACAGCATCAGCGCCGGCACCGACGGCAGGAACCACACGTTGCGCATTTGCGCATAACGGTCTTCCGGCACCAGCACCTGCTGCTGATCGCCTTCGACGACCAGGGTTTCCAGGACCAACTCGCCGCCTTTGACCAAGGTGTCCTTGAGCGCCAGCAAGTGCTCAATGGGCGAACGACGATGGTAGAACACGCCCATGGAAAACACCGTGTCGAAGCCTTCCAGGTTCGACGGCAGGTCTTCAAACGGGAACGGCAAGTGCCAGGCCTTTGGCTCGTTCAGGTAGCGCTGCACGGCCTGGAACTGGCAGAAGAACAGCCAGTTCGGGTCCACGCCAATGACGCTGTCGGCCCCCGCGCCGAGCATGCGCCACATGTAATAGCCGTTGCCGCAACCCACATCGAGGATGCGCTTGCCCTTCAAGTCCAGGTGCGGTGCAACCCGCGACCACTTCCAGTCCGAACGCCACTCGGTGTCCACATGCACGCCAAACAGGTTGAACGGGCCTTTGCGCCATGGGCTCAGGCCCATCAGCGCGGTGTGCATTTGCGCGCGCGTGGCGTCGTCGCAGTCGGTATCAAGGGTCAGGCCATTGAGCAAATCGACTTCGCTGGGCTGGATCTGCGGCAGCGCATCCAACGCACTCTGCCAGCGTTCGAGGTCGCCATGACCCTTTTCCATTTTGCTATCGAGCTGCGCTTGCAGGCCCTGGGCCCATACGGCCAGGGGAGTGCCGACCAAATGGCGGGCGAGAGGGGACAGATCAATCATGGCAAGGCAATCAACGAGGCAAAGTTAAGACACTGGAACCACGGCACGACTTTCGAGAACCCGGCCGCCAGCAGGCGTGCGCGATGTTCTTCGAGGCTGTCGGGCTTCATGACGTTTTCGATGGCGCTGCGCTTCTGGGCAATTTCCAGTTCGCTGTAGCCGTTGGCGCGTTTGAACGCGATATGCAGGTCGGTGAGCAGCGTGTGTTCTTCAGGGTCATTGAAGCGCAGCTTTTCCGAGAGGATCAACGCCCCGCCTGGCAGCAGCGACTGGCGGATACGGCCGAGCAATGCCAGGCGCTCATCGGGGGCGATGAATTGCAGCGTGAAGTTCAGCGCCACCACCGAGGCCGGCTGGAACTGCAGCGCGAGGATATCACCCTCGACCACCTCGACCGGCAGCAACTCCTGGAACATCGAGTCCTGGCCATTGAGGTATTCGCGGCAGCGCTCGACCATCGCCGCCGAGTTGTCCACTGCGATGACCCGGCAACCGTCGGTGCGCACATGGCGGCGCAAGGCCTGGGTGACGGCGCCAAGCGACGAGCCGAGGTCGTAGAGCACGCTGTGGCGTTGGGCAAATTGCGCCGCGAGCACGCCGAGGTTCTCGACGATGGTCGGGTAACCCGGCACCGAACGCTTGATCATGTCCGGGAACACCCGTACCACGTCCTCGTTAAAGGCGAAGTCCGGCACCTGGGGCAGGGGCTGGGCGAATAGGCGATCGGGTTCTTTGCTCACGGTTGGTCCGGCGACGAGGGGGGAAAGGCCGGCATTTTAGCCAAGTTGGCCCTCGTGTGCGCGGGTTGTCTGATGGAAAGCAGACGCGGTGATGCCCCACTGGCCCAGCCAATACGTGATGATCAGCCAATACGGTGCTGCTTCGAACGCCAGCACAAACCGATTGATGCCGATCAGCGTGTCGGAAAATACAAACGACACCGCCCCCGCCGCCGCCAGCAGCGCCGAACGTTTTGGCACGTCGCTGCCCAGCCGGGCCAATGCCCGCCAGAGCATGGCGCTGATCACCAGGGCATACACCACCACCGGAATCAGCAAGTCGCCCAGGCCATGGGCGATCAGAATACTCAGCAGGATCGCGCCCACACCCAGCGCCAATACCAAGGGCAACACCGCCAGGCGGCGGCAATCGCTGAAATAGGCTTTTAAATACGCCAGGTGCGCGACCAGGAAGGCGCCGAGACCGAAGATAAACAGGTCGCCCGGCCAGGCGAGCAAGACATCGCCGAGCAGAGAGAAAATCAGCCCGAGGCTGATCCAGCGACGATAGTCAGTGGGCGGCGCATCATGCAGCCAGCCCAGCAGCGCGAGTACCGGCAGCGGCTTGACCAGCAGGCACAGCAACGCCGCATGGGTGGTCAGCCCGTAGATAAAGGTCCCGGCGCCCATCAACGCAAGAATCAGCCATGGCATATCAGTTCACCGTGATGGCGCAGTCGAAGGTTTCGGCAGGCTCGGCTTCCGGCTCCCAAGGTTGTTGGGAGGTCAGGCGCAAACGGCCCTGGCCGGCCGCGAAGGCCTGGAAACGCCAGGTGGAGTGGCCACCGCCGCCGATCACCCCGGATTCCGCGCTGCTGTAGACCTCCGGGCTCAAGGCGCGCAGCACACCGCCGGCGGAATCCTGGATGGCCCAGCGATAGCCGGTGGTGGGGTTGCTCGGCAAGGTGAGGATCAGGTTTTGCCCGGTTTTAAGCTGCAGCGGGCAGGCGCTCTGGTTGTCCACTGTGACGTTTTGCTTGGGGGCACTGGCGCAGGCGCCCAGCAGGGCAAGGCTCAAGGGGAGAAGCAGGCGGGCAGCGGTCATGGAGGCTCCGTTGTGTGGCGACGAAGGGCGAGCATAACCGAAGATGAGGCAGGGTGTGACAAGCGGGGATTTTGTGGCGAATGGGCTGGCCCTTTCGCGAGCAAGCCCGCTTCCACATCTTGACCGTGTTCCAAACGATCTACTCGGTCAAGTGTGGGCGCGGCTCACTCGCGAAGAGGCCGGCTCAGGCGCTGGGGATCTATCAGAACAACACCTTCGCCACATCCGCAAAGCGCTTGGCAAAGTGCACGGTCATGCCTTCCTTCAAATACTCCGGCAACTCCTCAAAGCTCCCGCGATTCGGCTCCGGCAAGATCAGCTCGTGAATCTTCTGGCGGCGCGCCGCAATCACCTTTTCACGCACGCCGCCAATCGGCAGCACATGCCCGGTCAACGTCAGCTCGCCGGTCATGGCCACGCCTTTTTTCGGTGGCTGGTTGCGCGCCAGGGAAAGCAGCGCACTGGCCATGGTCACGCCAGCGCTCGGGCCGTCTTTGGGCGTGGCGCCTTCCGGCACGTGCAAGTGCACGAAGGCTTCGTCGAAGAACTTCGGATCGCCGCCAAACGACTTCAGGTTCGAGCTGATGTAGCTGTAGGCAATCTCGGCGGATTCCTTCATCACTTCACCCAACTGCCCGGTGAGTTTGAAGCCGCGATTGAGCGTGTGGATACGCGTTGCCTCGATTGGCAAGGTTGCGCCGCCCATGCTGGTCCAGGCCAGGCCGGTAATTACGCCGGTGCCGGACAGCACTTGCTCGTTGCGGAACACTGGCATGCCCAGTGAGCTTTCCAGGTCCTTGTTGCCGATCTTGATGACCGTGTTCGGCTCATCCAGCAGCTTGACCACCGCCTTGCGCACCAGTTTGCCCAGTTGTTTCTCCAACTGGCGCACCCCGGCTTCCCGCGCATACCCGTCGATCAACGCGCGCAAGGCGCCGTCGCTGATGGTCAGGCTGGTTTTCGACACGCCGGCTTTTTCCAGCTGTTTTGGCCACAGGTGGCGCTTGGCGATGGCGACTTTTTCTTCGGTGATGTAGCCCGACAGGCGAATCACTTCCATACGGTCCAGCAACGGACCCGGGATCGAGTCCAGGGTGTTGGCGGTGCACACGAACAGCACTTTGGACAGGTCCAGGCGCAGGTCCAGGTAATGGTCGAGGAATTCGACGTTCTGCTCCGGGTCGAGGGTTTCCAGGAGCGCCGACGCCGGGTCGCCCTGGTAGCTCTGGCCCATCTTGTCGATCTCGTCGAGCATGATCACCGGGTTCATCACCTCGACATCCTTGAGCGCCTGCACCAGCTTGCCTGGCATGGCGCCGATGTAGGTGCGGCGATGGCCCTTGATCTCGGCCTCGTCGCGCATGCCGCCGACACTGAACCGATAGAACGGTCTGCCCAGGGATTCGGCGATAGATTTACCCACGCTGGTCTTGCCCACGCCCGGCGGGCCGACCAGCAGCACGATGGAACCGGCGACTTCGCCTTTATAAGCGCCGACCGCAAGGAATTCGAGGATGCGACTTTTGATGTCATCCAGGCCGGCGTGGTGCTTATCCAGCACTTTGCGCGCGTGTTTGAGGTCGAGCTTGTCCTCGCCATACACGCCCCATGGCACGGAGGTCGCCCAGTCCAGGTAGTTGCGCGTGACGGCGTATTCCGGCGAGCCCGTTTCCAGGATCGACAGTTTGTTCATCTCTTCGCTGATGCGCTTTTGCGCCTGGGCCGGCAGCACTTTGTCCACCAGGCGTTGTTCGAACTGCTCGACGTCCGCGCTGCGGTCATCCTTGGTCAGGCCCAGCTCTTGCTGGATGACCTTGAGTTGTTCCTTGAGGAAGAATTCGCGCTGGTGCTCACCGATCTTGCGGTTCACCTCGGCGGAGATTTCCTTCTGCAGGCGCGCAACTTCGACTTCCTTGCGCAGCATCGGCAGCACTTTTTCCATGCGCTTGAGCATGGGCACGCAGTCGAGCACTTCCTGCAATTCGTTACCGGTCGCCGAGGTCAACGCGGCGGCGAAGTCGGTGAGCGGCGACGGGTCGTTGGGGCTGAAGCGGTTGAGGTAGTTCTTCAACTCTTCGCTGTACAGCGGGTTGAGGGGCAGCAGTTCCTTGATCGCATTGATCAGCGCCATGCCGTAGGCCTTGACCTCGTCGGTCGGCTGGGTGGGCTGGTGCGGGTATTCGACTTCCACCAGGTACGGTGGGCGGTGGTGCTTGAGCCAGGTCTTGATTCGCACGCGGGTCAGGCCCTGGGCGACGAATTGCAGCTTGCCGTTCTCGCGGCTGGCGTGGTGCACCTTCACCAGGGTGCCGTACAGCGGCAGGGCCGAGGTGTCGAAGTGGCGCGGGTCTTCCGGCGGCGTTTCCATGAAAAACAGCGCAAGGGAGTGGTGGTCGGATTTGCTCACCAGTTCCAGGGTTTCGGCCCACGGTTCTTCATTGACGATCACCGGCAGCACTTGCGCCGGGAAGAACGGGCGGTTGTGGATCGGGATGATGTAAACCTTGTCCGGCAGGTTTTGCCCCGGCAGGGCCAGGCCGGTGCTGGAGGAGGTTTCGTGTTCGGCGTTTTCGGGGTCGGCGTAATCGTTGAGGTCGATATCAGGGAATTCTTGCTGGTCGCTCATGGGGCACCTGCATAAGGAAGTATGCAGGTTAGATGGGGCGCGGCAGCGGTGGTTTCAATGGCGGGGGTGAGATAGCAACATATTGCATAATATTTTCGAAACGCCGCTTGACCCGGTGGCAGCGGGCTCGCCTGCACGGCGGTGCATCAGCCACTGATCAGTGGGCTGGCAGACCCACCTGCTTGACCGCGCGCGCTCAGCTGATTTTGTGGAGATAGGCGGGCAGGGGCTGCTCCGGCAATACCGACAGAACCTTAAGGCGCTGCAACATGCGCTGCCGTGCCCGCTGCAAATGCTCGCGCAAATTCAGCGCAGCCGCATCAAATGCACCGTGCAGCAACAACTCCAGAATCAAGCGATGTTCGGCGAGCATGGCCGGATCGGCACCGATCCCCAGCAAACGGTAGAAAATCCGACTGATGATCATCGGGCTCTGGCCCTGGCGGATCAGCGCGGCGATTTTGCGGTTTTGCAGGCCGGCCAGGCAGCGCTGGTGCAAGTCTTCTTCGATCTGTTCGATAGCCTGCAGGCTGCATTGCGGGCTTTGCTGGGCGTCCACTACGCGCTGCAACATGGCTTCGAGCATCTCGCGGTCGAGGTTCGGTGCGCTCTGGCGCAGGGCTTCGGGTTCCAGGCAGGCGCGCAGTTCGTAGTCTTCGGTGACTTCCCGCGCGGTCAGCGGCCCGGCGAGCCACTGTGAGTAAGGTTCTTTTTCCACCAGGCCACGATCGCGCAGGCGCATCAGCGCTTCACGCACCACCGCGCGGCTGACGCCATAGTGGTCGGCGGCGGCTTGTTCATCCAGGCGGTAGTGACCGAACGCGATACAGGTGGACAGCGCCGCACCAATTTCCTCAACGATCCGCTCGCCCAGGGGCCGCGTATCCACCAACTCGTCGTCGCCATTGAGGCCCAGGTGCGCAGGGCTCAAGGGCAGGCGCAGCGGCTCCATGGCCAGGCCGTCGGGGTTGATCAGGTAACCGCGACCGTTGAAGCGGCAGATCAAGCCTTCGGCATGCAGCAGGTCGAGCGCCTTGCGCACCGGGACGCGGCTGGTGCCGAACAGTTCGGCCAGCGGCGCTTCGAGCAAAACCAGCCCGTGGCGGGCGGTGCCGTTGACGATCGCATCACGCAATAGCTGGTGAATCATCGCGTAACGGGAGGCCGAGGCGGACACTGCTTTCATCGCGTTCTCTTTGGCGTGTAGGACGGTGGCCGGGGATTCTCTCATAGTTGCGCCTGTCACTCCGCGCCACGTCGGTGGCACTTTTTTGGGGCCTTGTGGATAGACATGTTACTTTTCTGCACCAAAATGTACTTATTAATAAAAGATACATTATTTCAATCGGCACCTGCTCACAGGCGTTCGCTCACTATTTTGGCGGCGCTTGAGACTCTCTAGCGCGTAGCTCTTGTCGATTAAGCTGAGTTCCACTCAAGGCAGTGATAGCAGACTGGCACGAAAGCTGCCTATGTAAAACGTACATTTTATTAATATGTACGTTTTATGAGGTTCATGCTGATGTCAGACGCCACTTCCATGGCCGAGGCTTTCGCCAGCGGTCGCAGCGACCCGGTGCAGGTGCTCGAACAGGTCCTCCTGCACGCGAGCATGGCCCCCACGGTGTTTATCTCTCTGACTGCCGAGCGTGCCCGGCGTGAGGCCGAAGCCTCCGCTGCGCGCTGGCGAGCTGGCCAGCCCTTGAGTGTGTTCGACGGTGTGCCGCTGGCCTGGAAAGACCTGTTCGACGTCGCCGGCAGCATCACCACGGCTGGCGCCGCTTATCGTCGTGAGGCGCCGGCCGCCTTGCTCGATGCGCCGAGCGTGGGGCTGTTGTGCCGCGCCGGGATGGTCAGCGTGGGCAAGACCAACCTCAGCGAACTGGCGTATTCGGGCCTGGGGTTGAACCCGCATTTCGGCACGCCCTACAACCCGAGCGGCAGCGATCAACCGCGCATCCCAGGCGGCTCATCATCGGGTTCAGCGGTCGCCGTGGCCGCCGGGATCGTGCCGATCGCCATGGGCACCGACACCGCAGGCTCAATCCGCATTCCCGCGGCGCTCAATGGTGTGGTGGGTTACCGCAGCAGCAGCCGACGCTACAGCCGCGACGGCGTATTCCCATTGGCGCACACCCTCGACAGCCTCGGCCCACTGACCCGCAGCGTGCGCGATGCGCTGGCAATCGACGACCTGCAAAATGGCCGCACGCAAACCCATGTCGCCCGCAGCCTCAAGGGCCAGCGCTTTGTGCTTGAGCAAGGCGCACTGGAAGACATTGAGCCTGCGGTACGCAATAACCTGCTGCGCGCGGTGGACCAACTGCGGGCCGCCGGTGCGCTGATCGAGGTGCGCCCGTCAGCGACTTTTCAGGCCACGCTGGAGCTGATCAAGCACCACGGCTGGCTCGGCTCCTTTGAAGCCTTTGCCCTCCATCAAACCCTGCTCGACAGCCGCGACGCCGAACAACTCGACCCGCGTGTGCGCCGCCGCCTTGAAGCCGCGCGTTCATTGCCGGCCAGCCAATTGATCCACCTGACCGACGCACGCCGACGCCTGCAACAACAGCTGATCGACGACCTCGACGGCGCTGTCCTGATAACCCCGACCGTTGCCCATGTCGCGCCGGCGTTGGCTCCGCTGGAAGCTGACGACGAGCTGTTCGTGCGCACCAACCTCGCCACCCTGCGCCTGACCATGCCCGGCAGTTTGCTGGACATGCCCGGCGTTACCTTGCCCAGCGGCCGTGATGCCCTGGGCCTGCCCACCGGGCTGCTGCTCAGCGCCCCGATGGGGGAAGACGCACGCCTGCTGCGCGCTGCGTTGTCCGTCGAATCCGTAATGACTATTTAAGGAGACATACCATGGCTAAAGACATTCTCTGTGCATTTGGCGTCGACGTTGACGCCGTCGCCGGCTGGCTCGGTTCCTACGGCGGTGAAGACTCGCCGGACGATATTTCCCGCGGCCTGTTCGCCGGTGAGATCGGTGCGCCGCGTTTACTGAAATTGTTCGAACGTTACGGGTTGCGCACCACCTGGTTTATCCCCGGCCACTCGATGGAAACCTTCCCGGAGCAGATGAAGGCGGTGGCCGATGCCGGTCACGAAATCGGCGTGCATGGCTACAGCCACGAAAACCCGATTGCGATGACCGCCGAGCAGGAAGAAATCGTCCTCGATAAGTCCATCGAACTGATCACCCAGGTCACCGGCAAACGCCCCACCGGCTACGTCGCCCCGTGGTGGGAATTCAGCAAGGTCACCAACGAACTGCTGCTGAAAAAAGGCATCAAGTACGACCACAGCCTGATGCACAACGACTTCCACCCTTACTACGTACGCAAGGGCGACAGCTGGACCAAGATCGACTACAGCCAGCACCCCGACACCTGGATGAAACCCCTGGTGCGCGGCGAAGAAACCGACCTGGTGGAGATTCCGGCCAACTGGTACCTCGACGACCTGCCGCCGATGATGTTCATCAAAAAAGCCCCCAACAGCCACGGCTTCGTCAACCCGCGCCACCTCGAAGAAATGTGGCGCGACCAGTTCGACTGGGTCTACCGCGAACACGAACATGCCGTGTTCACCATGACCATCCACCCTGACGTGTCCGGTCGCCCGCAAGTGCTGTTGATGCTCGAGCGCTTGATCGAACACATCCAGAGCCATGCCGGCGTGCGCTTCGTGACGTTCGACGAAATCGCCGACGACTTTATCCGCCGTCAACCCCGTTCCTGACCCCCACTGAAGCGGCCCAACCCACCCTCGAGGCGCGATTTATGTCCATCTACAACAAGCTTGACCTGACTGGCTGGAAACCCCGGCAACTGACGTCCCGGGAAGTGCGCTTTGCCACCTGGATCGCGTTTTTCGCCTGGGTGTTTGCGGTGTATGACTTCATCCTGTTCGGCACCTTGCTGCCGGAGATCGGCCGGCACTTTGGCTGGGGTGAAGTGGAGCAAGCTGAAATCGCGACCTGGGTGGCGGTGGGCACGGCGGTGGTCGCCTTTGCGATTGGCCCCGTCGTCGATAAGTTGGGGCGGCGCAAAGGCATTATTTTCACCGTGGCCGGTTCCGCGCTGTGCTCGGCACTGACCGCGATTGGCGGGGCGTGGGGCAAGTCGCCGCTGATTCTGATCCGTTCGCTGGGTGGCCTGGGGTATGCCGAGGAAACCGTCAACGCCACGTACCTGAGCGAGTTGTATGGCGCCTCGGAAGATCCGCGCCTGACCAAGCGCCGTGGCTTTATCTACAGCCTGGTGCAGGGCGGCTGGCCGGTCGGTGCGTTGATCGCCGCCGGGTTGACCGCGCTGCTGCTGCCGATCATCGGCTGGCAGGGTTGCTTCATCTTTGCCGCAATCCCGGCCATCGTGATTGCGATCATGGCGCGCAAGCTCAAGGAGAGCCCACAGTTCCAGATTCACCAGCGCATCAGTGAGCTGCGTAAAAGCGGCGCGGTGACCGAAGCGCAAAACGTCGCCGTGACCTACGGTGTGGACTATGACGAGCACAGCAAGGCAGGGCTCAAAGCCGCCTTCCGTGGCCCGGCTCGCCGCGCCACCCTGGTAATCGGCGCTGCGCTGTTGCTCAACTGGGCGGCGATCCAGGTGTTCAGCGTGCTTGGCACCTCGGTGATTGTCAGCGTGCACCACATCTCGTTCGAGAACTCGCTGATCATCCTCGTGCTCTCAAACCTGGTGGGTTACTGCGGTTACCTGACTCACGGCTGGATGGGCGACAAGATCGGCCGCCGCAACGTGATCGGCCTGGGCTGGATGCTCGGCGGCCTGGCCTTTGCCGGGATGCTGTTTGGTCCAAGCAATATGCCGATGGTGGTCGGGCTGTACAGCCTGGGCCTGTTCTTTCTGATCGGGCCGTACTCGGCGGCGCTGTTCTTCATCAGCGAGAGTTTCCCGACCAGCATCCGCGCCACCGGTGGCGCGATCATCCATGCCATGGGCCCGATTGGCGCGGTCGTCGCCGGCTTTGGCGCCACCCAGGTGTTGTCCGCCGGCAGCGATTGGCAGACCGCCGCGCTGTGGTTCGGTGCGCTGCCGTGCTTCTTGTCCGGCGCGCTGATGTTTGCCGCTCGCCATGTGCGTCCGGAAACCGTTCAGTAAGGAGTTTTAGATGAGCCGTAAAGTTGCCCTGATTACCGGTGCCGCCAGCGGCATCGGCCAAGCCCTGGCCGTGGCGTATGCACGTAACGGCGTGGCGGTGGTGGGCGGGTATTACCCGGCCGACCCGCATGACCCGCACACCACCGTCGCCCTGGTGCAGAAGGCGGGCGGCGAATGCCTGATGCTGGCGCTGGACGTGGGCGATACCGCTTCGGTGGACGCCCTGGCCGAGCAGGCCGTGCAGCATTTTGGGCGTCTGGATTACGCGGTGGCCAATGCCGGCCTGCTGCGCCGCGCGCCCTTGCTGGAGATGACCGATGAAGGGTGGAACGAGATGCTCAATGTCGACCTGACGGGGGTGATGCGCACCTTCCGTGCGGCGACCCGGCACATGACCGAAGGCGGCGCGCTGGTGGCGATTTCATCGATTGCCGGTGGCGTTTATGGCTGGCAGGAGCACAGCCATTACGCGGCGGCGAAGGCGGGCGTGCCGGGGTTGTGCCGTTCGCTGGCGGTGGAGTTGGCGCCGTTGGGGATTCGTTGCAATGCGGTGATACCCGGGTTGATCGAGACGCCGCAGTCGTTGGACGCGAAGCATTCGTTGGGGCCTGAGGGGTTGGCCAAGGCCGCGCGGGCAATCCCGCTGGGCCGGGTAGGGCGCGCGGATGAAGTGGCGTCACTGGTGCAATTTTTGACCAGCGAGGCATCGAGTTATTTGACCGGGCAGAGCATCGTGATCGATGGCGGCCTGACCGTGCGCTGGCCCGACTGACTGGACTGGGTCTGAAAATGTGGGAGCGGGCTTGCGCGCGAAGACGGTGGGTCAGTAACAGGTGCATCGACTGAGACGACGCATTCGCGAGCAAGCCCGCTCCCACATTGGATCTATATTGACCTAAGGAGATGTGTGTATGTCCCAACTCACCCACCGACGCGCCGTGATTACCGGCGCCGGCAGTGGCATCGGCGCCGCTATCGCGCGTGCCTACGCCGCCGAAGGCGCACGCCTGTTGCTGGCCGACCGCAACGCCGCCAGCCTCGCCGAAACCGCCATCACCTGCCGCAACCTCGGCGCCGAGGTCTTCGAATGCCTGGCTGACGTCGGCACCGTCGACGGTGCCCAGGCCAGTGTCGACCGCTGCATCGAACACTTCGGCGGCATCGATATTCTGGTCAATAACGCCGGCATGCTGACCCAGGCACGCTGCGTCGACCTGTCCATCGAAATGTGGAACGACATGCTGCGCGTCGACCTCACCAGTGTGTTCGTCGCCAGCCAGCGCGCGTTGCCGCACATGCTTGCGCAGCGCTGGGGCCGCATCATCAATGTCGCCTCGCAACTGGGGATCAAGGGCGGTGCCGAATTGACGCACTATGCGGCGGCCAAGGCCGGGGTAATCGGTTTCACCAAGTCTCTGGCGCTGGAAGTGGCCAAGGACAATGTGCTGGTCAACGCTATCGCGCCCGGCCCGATTGAAACGCCGCTGGTGGGTGGCATCAGCGACGACTGGAAGCGCGCCAAGGCCGCCGAATTGCCCCTGGGCCGCTTCGGCCTGGCGGACGAAGTCGCGCCCACCGCCGTGCTGCTGGCCAGTGAGCCGGGCGGCAATCTGTTCGTGGGCCAGACCCTGGGCCCGAACTCCGGCGATGTCATGCCATGAGTGAGGTGTAGCCATGTGCGGACTCTGCGGTTTGCTCGGTGAAGACCTGCACTGGAGCGACCCTCTGGGCGATGAGCTGCCGCGACGCCGTGAACGCCTGCGCCGCATCGCGGCGATCAACCAGGTGCTGGCGGTGTTCCGGCTCAAGGTCGAAGACTTTCAGGGCGCTTCGTACCTGCTGATGGGCGCCACTGGCAAGCAAGCGTTGGCGAGTGGCCTGGACCCTCTCTGGCAGGCGGCAGAAAGCATGCTCGGCCGCCCGCTGGACCCGCTTGATCCACGCGTGCTTGATCACCTGGAGTCGTCATGAGCATCGCCCTCAACGTCATCACCGGCTTCCTCGGCAGTGGCAAAACCACCTTGCTTACGCGCCTCTTACACGGCGAAAGCCTCGGCGACACGGCACTGTTGATCAACGAGTTCGGCGATGTCGGCATCGACCATCTGTTGGTGGAAGAGGTCGCCCCGGACACGGTGTTGCTGCCCAGCGGTTGCGTGTGCTGCTCGATTCGTGGCGAGTTGAAAGAGGCGCTGCTCGGCCTGTTGCAACGCCGTGAGCGCGGTGAAATCCCGGCGTTCAAACGCGTGATCCTGGAAACCACCGGCCTTGCCGACCCGGCGCCGATCCTCGCCACCTTGAACAACGACGTGCAACTGCGCGGCCGCTTTCACATTGGCCTGGTGATTACCCTGGTCGACGCCAGCCACGCCGAGCTTCAGGAGCGCCTGCACCCGGAATGGCTGGCCCAGGTTGCTGCGGCCGATCGGCTGTTGCTGAGCAAGACCGACCTCGCCGGCGACTGTGATTCGCTGCGCACGCATTTGCAGGCGCTGAATGCCGGCACACCGATCCTCAATACCCATGACATTCTCAGCGGCGACCAATTGTTGCTCGGCGAGGGGTTGCGCAGCGCCGAGCCCGCCGTTGAAGTCAGCCGCTGGCAATTGCACCAAACCACCACGGCCACCCACGGCGCCGCGCAAGTGTGCTGCCTGACCTTCGAACAGCCGTTGGACTGGGTCGGCTTCGGGGTCTGGTTGTCGATGCTGCTAAGATGCCACGGCGAACGAATCCTTCGCGTCAAAGGACTGCTTAACGTGAACGCAAGCTCGGCCCCCATCGTCATTCATGGCGTGCAGCACTGCCTGCATGCCCCGGTGCACTTGCCTGCCTGGCCAGGCACCGACCGCCAATCACGGCTGGTATTTATCCTGCGCGGCCTCGACCCGGCACTGCTGCGCCGCTCTTTTGAAGTGTTCTCGCGGCGGTTCGCCGCATGATCACCTTGCGTGTCCTCGGTACGTCGGTGACCTTGCTCGAATGCCTGCGCGTGCGCGCCGAACAGGAACTGGGCATTCGCCTGGTCTACCAGGTGCACGATGTCGCACAGGCGCAACGCATCGCGGTGATGCAGCCCGAGAGTTACGACCTGTACGACCAATGGTTCCACAACGTTGATTTTGTGTGGCCGGCGCGCGCGATCCAGCCGATCGACACGCGGCGTATCGCGTTGTGGCACGAGATCAACGACTTGCCCAAGCGCGGCCGGCTGTCGGCCAATGATCGCCTGGGCAGCGGCAGCGTGCCCAGTGAGCGCCTGTTCGTGCAGCATGACGGCAGCCTCGGCAGCACCGTGACCGAGCGCATCAGCATGCTGCCGCTGACCCACAATGCTGACAGTTTTGCCTATCGCCCCGAGCGTTTGCCCGAAGGATTCAGCCACGGCAATGAAAGTTGGGGCTGGCTGCTCGACCCGGCCTGGCGCGCGCGTACCGCGCTGCAAAGTGACGCGGCCATCGGCGCGCTGGATGCCGCTTTGGCGGTGCAGGGCGTTGGGCTGGCGCAGTTCAAGGACGTCGGCAATATGAGCATCGAGGAGATCGATGTGCTGGCCGACATCCTGGTGCGCAAGCAGAAGGAGGGGCACTTTGCGGCGTTCTGGTCGGATGATGAAGAGGCGGCGCAGCTGATGCTGAGCCCGAGCATTGATATCCAGAGCCTGTGGTCGCCGACCTTGATGCGCCTGCACCGGGCAGGGGTCAAGTACCGGCTGGCGGTGCCTCGCGAAGGCTACCGCGCCTGGTTTGGCGGGTTGTCGTTGTCGCGCCATGCCCAAGGGCCGGTGCTGGATGCGGCGTATGCTTACCTGAATTGGTGGTTGTCCGGTTGGCCGGGGGCGGTCATGGCGCGCCAGGGTTACTACATCGGCAACCCGGCGCGCACGCGCGATCATTTGAGCCGCGCCGAGTGGGATTACTGGTATGCCGGCAAGCCAGCACGCGAAGAATTGCTGGGCAGCGATGGCTTGCCGTTGATCGACATCGGTGAAGTGCGGGATGGCGGCTCGTATGAGCAACGCATGGGGCACATCGCGGTGTGGAACTCAGTGATGGATGAACACAACTACCTGGTGCGCCGATGGGGGGACTTCATGCGCGCGCGCAGCGCTTAGGTCAGTGGTTGCGCACCTGTCAATAATGTGACGCAAAAGTTCCAGTGTTTGTTGAGTGTACTTATCCCAAGTCCCAGCTAATCTGCTTAAACCAAATATCCAATAAAATTGGATATTTTTTTGACGCCAGACCAGCCGCCGCCAGGGATGCGTATGAACAAGCAACGCAGTGGCACCGAGAGGCGAATCCTGCCGGAGGGCACGGCAATGACGTGGCGCCACACCTTCCAGACCCGCATCGCCGCGGTGTTGGCGCTATTGCTACTGGTGGTCGTGGCGGCGACTTACTTCGCGGTCAAGGTCGCCACCACCCGCGCCGTGGAAAACCAGGCCCAAGTCCAGCTCACTACCGGTATCCAGGTGTTCGAGCGCTTGCTGGAGCTGCGCGGGCGCCGTCTGCAATACGGGCTGGACTGGCTCACCGTCGATGCTCCGTTCAAACACGCAGTGATTGAAGGCCAGGCCGAATCGATTCGGGCTGCGCTGCGTCGGCATGGCCCCGGCATCCACTCAACGGAAGTATTCGTGTTGAGCCTGGATGGCAAGGTGATGGTCAGCACCTTGCCGGAACTGACCGGCGGTCAGCCGTTTCCCTATGCCGAGGCGTTGCGTCATGCGCGGCGCAGTGGCTTGCAGATGCTCATCGTTGCCATGGACGGCCAGCCGTATTTGCTGGTGCAGGATGAAGTGCTCGACCCGCTGCCTATTGCCCGCGTAGTCATGGGCTTTGCGATGGACAAGCTGTTCGCCAACGAACTGCGCTCCATGAGCAACCTTGAGCTGTCGTTCCTCGGCGTGCAGGACGGCCGCGTCGGCCAGTTGTTCAGTACCCAGCCTGAGGCCTACCAGGCTGCGATCATCCATATGATGCACGAGGCGCCGCTGGACCCTGCAGCGCGGATCACTGTGTTTTACGGGCAACGGGTGCTCAGCCAGGTGCTGCCGCTGGCCAATACCGGCGAGGGCGACGAGGTGCGCGTGTTGCTGCAAAGCCCGCTGGACCATGCGCTGGAGTCCTTTGCGCCGCTGGACCAGCAGTTTATGGGGATTGCCCTGGCGGTGCTGCTCGTGTCGCTGGCGGGCGCGTTGTTCCTGGCGCGACGCGTGTCACGCCCGCTCAACGCCCTGGTGCAAGCGGCGGAACGGATTGGTGCCGGTGACTACCACACGCCGGTGCAGGTGCGCAGCCACGATGAGTTCGGCGTGTTGGCCCGGGCATTCAACGCCATGCAAAGCGGAATTGCCGTGCGCGAGCGTCAATTGGCCCATAACGCCCTGCATGACCCGCTCACCGGGTTGCCCAATCGCGCCCTGGCCATGGAGCGCCTGGGCAGCGCGATCAGTGCCCGGCGGCCGGTGGTGTTGGTGTACCTGGGGATTGAAAACTACCGGGTGATCAACGAAGGCTTCGGCCCTCAGGGCGTCGAAGAAATGCTCCGCGAAGCCAGCCGATGCCTGTCGATGAGCCTGCAGGCCAGCGACACCGCCGCGCGCATCGCCGGCAGTGAATTTTTACTGTTGTTGGAAAATACTGATATCGACTGCGCCGTGGCGCGTGTCGACCGCCTGTATGGGCTGCTCACCGAACCCCAGCGTATCGGCCATGATGAAGTGCGCCATGAAGTGAGTATCGGCATCGCGGCTTACCCGGCCGACGGCCAGCAGGTGGATGAACTGATCAGCCGCGCCGCGATTGCCCGGCATGATGCGGCGAGCTTGTCCGGGTATTTGCAGATCTACCAGCAGGACCGCGACCTGGCGCATCAGCGCCAGATCACGCTGATTCGCGACTTGCGTCGCGCGGTGGTGGAGGGCGAATTGTTCCTCTGTTACCAGCCTAAACTCGATCTGGTTGACGGCCGTGTGCGTCAGGCCGAAGCCCTGTTGCGCTGGCAGCATCCGACCCTTGGCCAAGTGTCACCGACCGAATTCATTCCCCTCGCCGAGCGCACCGGCAGCATGGGCGCCTTGACCCTGTGGGCGATCGAGGAGGCTATTCGCCAAATGGCCGAGTGGGCACAACGCGGTTTGCACCTGCAGCTGTCGGTGAATATCTCGGTGGACGACTTGGCGGATGACGACCTGGCTATTCGTGTCACCGCCTTGTTGATGCACTACAACGTATCGGCCGAGCACTTGATTTTCGAAATCACTGAAAGCGCGATCATGCACAACCCGCAGCAGGCCCTCAGCGTGCTGGAGCAACTGCGCGGCTGCGGTATCAGCCTGTCGGTGGATGACTTTGGCACGGGCTATTCATCGCTCGCGCAATTGCAGCGCTTGCCGGTGCAGGAATTGAAGATCGACCAATCCTTCATCCGCAACCTCGACAGCACCAGCGGCGATGGCGTGATCGTGCGGTCAACCATCGAAATGAGCCACAACCTGGGGCTCAAGGTGGTGGCGGAAGGGGTGGAGTTCGAGCCCAGCCTGATGCTGCTCAAACAGTGGAAGTGCGACACCGCACAGGGTTACCTGATCAGCCGGCCATTGAATGCCATGGCGTTTGAACGGTGGATGCGGCGTGAGCATGTTGCCTTGTAAACCCGATCTCCAGCACACCACCTGAACCCGGTGGGAGGGGGCTTGCTCCCGAAAGCGGTGGGTCAGTGGAAGAATCGACAACGGGTACACCGCCATCGGGAACAAGCCCCCTCCCAAATATCGCTTGCAGCAGGCACAAAAAAAGGCGGCTACCCATCAGGTAGCCGCCTTGTGTTTACCACCGGTAATGCTTAATCCGGCAGTTTGAACGCCATCACGTAGTCACCCTGCTTGGTGCCCAGCGAGCCGTGACCGCCGGCCATGACCAGCACGTACTGCTTGCCGTCCTTGCCGGTGTAAGTCATCGGTGTGGTTTGCGCGCCTGCAGGCAGGCGGCCTTCCCACAGTTGCTTGCCGTTTTTCACGTCATAAGCACGCAGGTACTGGTCGAGGGTGCCGCTGAGGAAGGACACGCCACCGGCGGTGGTGAAAGTACCACCCAGGCTAGGCACGCCCATGGTCAGTGGGATTGGAACCGGCGAGCTGTCGCGCACGGTGCCGTTCTTGTGCATCCAGATGGTTTTGTGGGTGGTCAGGTCGACCGCTGCCACATAACCCCACGCCGGCGCCTGGCACGGCAGGCCCAGAGGCGACAGCAGGGCTTCGAGGATCACGCCGTATGGCGCGCCTTTGTTTGGCTGTACGCCTTCGGTCTCGCTGACGCGTGGACCTTGCTTGGCGATATCGGCCGCCGGGATCAGTTTCGATTTGAACGCCATGTAGCTCGGGTTCACGAACGCAATCTGACGCACCGGGTCAACCGAAATGCCGCCCCAGTCGAACACGCCGAAGTTACCCGGGTAAACGATCGAACCTTGCAGCGATGGCGGAGTGAACGGACCGTCATAGCGCATCGATTTGAAATCGATCCGGCACAGCATCTGGTCGAACGGCGTCACGCCCCACATGTCGCGTTCTTTCAACGGCGGCGGCATGAAGTTCAGGTCGGACTTCGGTTGGGTCGGGGAGGTGTGATCGCCGGCCACTGCGCCTTGCGGTACAGGGATTTCGTTGATCGGCACCACCGGCTTGCCGTTGCTGCGGTCCAGCACGTAGATGCTGCCTTGCTTGGTCGACGCCATCACCGCTTGCTTGACGCCGTCAGCGGTCTTGATGTCGATCAGGCTAGGCTGGCCGCCCACGTCCATGTCCCACAGGTCGTGGTGAGTGAACTGGAAGGTCCACTTCACATGGCCGCTGTCGATGTCCAGGGCCGTCAGGCCGGCGCTGTATTTTTCCGAATCTTCGGTACGGTCGCCGCCGTATTGGTCAGGCATCTGGTTGCCCATCGGCAGGTAGAGCATGCCGAGTTTTTCATCGACGCTGAACATGGACCACATGTTCGGCGAGTTGCGCGTGTAGGTCTTGCCCTCGGCCAACGGGGTGGTGTCGTCCGGGTTGCCGCTGTCCCAGTTCCACACCAGCTTGCCGGTGTGCACGTCGAACGCGCGGATGACGCCGCTAGGCTCGTCGGTGGAGACGTTGTCGGTCACGTGACCGCCGATCACAACCAGGTTCTTGGTTACGGCCGGTGGCGACGTGGAGTAGTAACCGCCTGGGGCGAAGCTGCCGATATTGGCACGCAGGTCGACCTGGCCTTTGTCACCGAAGTCTTCGCACATCTTGCCGGTGTCGGCGTTCAGCGCGATCAGACGGGTATCGGCGGTCGGTACGAAAATACGTTTCGGGCAGACGGCACTCACCGGCGCAGCGCTGGCACTGCCGGTCGGGCTCTGCTCGGAAGCGTATACCGCGTCATCGTGATACGACACGCCACGGCAGGTCATGTGCGCCCAACCTTTGAAGTTCGCGGCACCTTCGGTGCTGATCTTCGGGTCGAAACGCCAGATTTCCTTGCCGGTGTCCGGGTCCAGGGCAATCACCTGGCTGTGCGGCGTGCACACATAGAGCATGCCGTTGACTTTCAGCGGGGTGTTTTCTGCGGTGGTTTCACCGGGATCGCCTGGGCCAGGGATGTCACCGGTACGGAAGGTCCACGCCGGCACCAGCTTGTGGGCGTTTTCCGGGGTGATCTGCGCTAGGGGCGAGTAACGATCACCGAACGCCGAACGGCCATAGGAGTTCCAGTCGCCATCGGCCTGGGTCGGTGCGGCGCTGGCCATGCCAGGCACCGCGTCACGGTCCAGTTGGCCGGTCTTGACCATTTCACCCGGGTTGGTGAATTGGCTGGCCAGGGCGGCAGCACCGGCCAGCACCACGGCTACACTCAGCGCACCCGTGCCCAGTGGCGCGGCTTGACCACGCAGCAACGGACGGCGAAACCACGGCAGCAGCAAGACGATGCCCAGCGCGAACAGCAGGGCCAGACGTGGCACCAGCTGCCACCAATCCAGGCCGACTTCCCACAGTGCCCACACGGTACTGGCGAACAGCACCAGTGCGTACAGGCCCAGCGCAGCGCGGCGGGTAGCCAGCAGCAAAACGCCGGTGAGGGCGATGCCGATACCGGCCAGCAGGTAGTACAGCGACCCGCCGAGCATGCTCAGCTTGACGCCGCCGGCCAGCAAGGCCAGCCCCATGATCAGCAGCAAGACGCCTAGCAACCTGGGCAGCAGGCGGCTTGGGCTTGAAGCACCATCAGTGCTCATAGTGTGTTTCTCCGTGACGTTGGAATTATGTAACCCCGTGCTTCACTGTAGATGACGATTCGGCGCGGGCTAGGTTCAGCGTTAATTCGAGTTTTTCTGGGGATAAGAGGGTTATCCACAGGCGGGCGATTTATTCCCAGGCGCAGGTCGGTGTAAGACAGCGCTGTCTTCAATGAAGGGTAAATTCGGCAAGATGGGATCGACCGCGGGCGTGAAACGTTTCAGTTTGTTGCCGACAAGGATAAAGCGCTGATGCGCCAAGAGAAAGCGCAAATCGCAAGATGCATCATTTCAGTTTTGGTAACAGTGACTAAGTGTCGCTGCAAAACAAATGTGGGAGGGGGCTTGCTCCCGATAGCAGTGGGTCAGCCATGAACAGGTCGACTGACACACTGTCATCGGGAGCAAGCCCCCTCCCACTGGGGATTTTCGGTGTTTTTTAGAAGGTGGTACGCACCCCGAACTGCACGCTTCTGCCCGGTGCCGGCGCGATATCGCGCAGAATCGAGCTGGCGTAGCGCACGGTCTGGTTGGTCAGGTTTTCGCCATTAACGAACGCCAGCCATTGGCTGCCACCCACATTGAAGCGATAACCCGCGCTTGCGCCCAGCGTGGTGTAGCCATCGGTGCCACGCTCGTTATCCGGCACTCGCCCTTGACCGGCCGCGTGTTCCACATCGATGCGCGCCTGCCAGCGGTCGAATTCCCACAGCAACCCGCTGTTCAAGCGCAGGGGCGCAATGCGTGGCAAGGCTTCGCCCGTGTCGAGGTTGGTGGCGCGGGTGTAGTCCCCCGACAGTTCCAGGGCGAATTTGCCGTAGGCGCCTTCGCCGAGTTTCCAGTGATCCTGGGCCTCGAAGCCGGCGAAACGTGCGCGTACGCCGGAGTATGTGTACTCAGGAATGCCCGCCGCGTCTTCTTCACCTTCATCGTTAAGCGTACGACCTGTGCCCAGCAAGCCGATGTAATTGGAGAAGCGGCTGTAAAACACGCCAAAGCTGCCCTTGTGGGTGCCGTTGTCAAAGCGCAACGCCAGGTCGCTGGACACGGCTTTTTCTTTCTTCAGCTTGGCGTCGCCCAGCTCGTAAGTGCCGGTCGCGACGTGGGCGCCGTTGGCATACAGCTCGTAAAAGGTCGGCGCGCGTTCGGTGTAGCCCAGGGTTGCGGCCAGGGACCAGATCGGCGTAAGGGTGTAGACCGCGCCGGACGACAGGCTGCCGGCGGTGAAGTCATTCGCGTGGTCGGCGCCGGCAAAGCGCGCATTGCCCTTGGCGTTCGGGTCGATGTTGGTGTGTTCCAGGCGCCCGCCGAGGCTGAGCTTCAGGCGCTCGGTGGCCTGCATTTCTTCGAGGATGAACAGCGCGCCGGCGTTGGTGTCGGTCTGTGGCACGAAGGCTTCTTCGCCCAGTGCCGAGAACTCGTTACGGGTCACTTGTGCGCCCACCACGCCATCGAACGGGCCCAGCGGTTGGTGGCGGGCTTCAACGCGCGCCTCATAACCCTTGTTCTTGAAGATCGTGCCGGTTTCGCCGCCTTCGATTTCGCGGTGCTCGTAATCGGTGTAGCCCGCGTCGAGTTTTACCGAGGTAAACGGGCCTTGCAGGTTGCGGATCTCGGACGCAAAGGCGTAGTGATCCTGCTTCATGCGGATGCGCACGTCCTGTTCGGCGGTTGAGCCGTAGTTGGCGTCGTAGTTGCTGTAGGACAGCCCGGCATAACCGTCGTCCCAGGTGTAGGAACCGCCCAGCGCGCCGCCGTCCTGGCGCCCGTCGCTGTTGCCCAGGCGGCCATTCTTGCCAGGCCCGTCTTCGGTTTGCGGGGCATGGCGGCTGCGGGCCTGACCGGGGATTTTGAGGTCGTTGAATTGCCGCGCATTGGCGTCCAGATGCAGCGCGAAGGTGCCGTTGCCGGCTTCCAGTTTGCCGGCGCTGCTGCGGGTGGTGTCGGCGCCGCCATAGCGCAATTCACCTGCACCGTGGATGCCTTCGATGGCTTCGGTGGGGATGCGGTTATCGAACGTGTTGACCACGCCGCCAATCGCGCTGCCGCCATACAACAGCGCGGCCGGGCCTCGCACGATTTCAATGCGCTCGACGTTGACCGGGTCCAACGGCACCGCATGGTCATAGGACAGTGACGACGCGTCCAGTGCGCCCACGCCGTTGCGCAGAATGCGAATGCGGTCGCCATCCTGGCCTCGAATGATCGGCCGGCTGGCGCCTGGGCCAAAGTACGAAGACGACACACCTGGCTGCTTGTTCAGGGTCTCGCCGAGGCTGCCTTTTTGTTGCAGCGTGAGGTCATCGCCTTCCAGCACGGTGGTGGGCGAGGCGAGTTGTTCACTGCCCAGCGGGTTGCCGGTAATCACTTGGGGTTGCAGCTCAAGGGCGTGGGCTTCAGAGCAGATCAGCAGGGCGGCGGCAAGCGGGGTCAAGCGCCACAGAGAGGAGAGGGACATCGGACATTCCTTGGCAAAACGGCACAAAAAAGAGAAGGCTTAAACGGTATCGGAAGCGTTACTTTTGATAAGTATCGTTACAATATAACATCTCTTTTTTTGCTGAAAAGGGGAACTTTTCTTCAGGGGCTATATTCAATGCGGTGCTTCCACCCGTACGCCCCGTCGGCTAAGGTGCGCGGCTGTGTTTCCTCTTTTTGCAAAAGGCCCGGCATGACCGCGACAAGCAACGACCCGCTCCACGGTGTGACCCTGCAGCACGTCCTCACCACCCTGGTGGAACATTACGAATGGAGTGGTCTGGCCGAACGCATCGATATCCGCTGCTTCAAGAGCGACCCGAGCATCAAGTCGAGCCTGACGTTCCTGCGCAAAACCCCGTGGGCGCGGGAGAAAGTCGAAAGCTTGTACGTCAAGCTGATGCGTACCAAACGCCCGCTGGACTGAGCCGATGAAACGCTTTGTCGCGGTCGCGGCACTGGCCGGCTGGGTGGGGCTGGCGATTCAGCAATACCTGATTTTCTATTCGCGCTGGTCGACCGACGCCAGCCTGTTGGGCGGGCTGATCAACTTTTTCAGTTTCTTCACCGTGCTCACCAACACCTTGGTCGTGGTGGTGTTGAGCTATGCGCTGGTCAGTCGCGATTCCACGGCCAAACGGTGGTTCCTGACGCCGGCGGTTACCAGTGGGGTTGCCGCGAGCATCGTCGTGGTCAGCCTGGCCTACAACCTGCTGTTGCGGCATTTATGGAGCCCGACGGGCTTTCAATTTATCGCCGACGAATTGCTGCACGACGTGATGCCGGTGCTGTTTTTAATCTACTGGTGGCGCTGTGTACCGAAGGGCCGCTTGCGTTTCAAACACATCGGCGCCTGGGTGATCTACCCGCTGGTGTACTTCGCTTATGTGCTGCTGCGCGGGCATTTGCTCGGGCAATATCAGTACCCGTTCATTGATGTGGCCACCCTCGGTTATCCACAGGTGTTTGTGAATGCCGGGGGGCTCCTGGCGGGGTTTGTGCTGATTGCGGTGGCCGTGGTGGGGCTGGATAAATGCTTAAAGCCACCCCGAGAATAAAGGTGGGAGCGGGCTTGCTCGCGAAAGCGGACGGTCAGTCAATGCATCTGACACTGAGCCACCGTTTTCGCCAGCCAGCCCGCTCCCACAATTGAGTTGCGTCCGGCTCAGTCTTCTGTGCTGCCTTCGGCGCGCCAGTAACCCACAGCTTTGAGATACTCTTCATTGACCTTGTGCGTGTCCAGCAGCACTCGCCGCACCTGGCGCGACAGCTTGGTTTCAGTCGCCACGAAGCTGTAAAGCGAGCCGCTCGGCAGCGTCAGTGAGCGCACGGTGTCGAGCAGGTCATCCTGGCCGCGCACCACCCACATCACGTCCACATCGGCAGCACTGTTCAGTGTTTGCTGTTCCGCCGCATCGGCGATTTCAATCACCGCCAGCACTTTACGGCCCGCCGGTAATTCCTCCAGGCGGCGCGCGATGGCGGGCAGGGCGGTTTCATCGCCGATCAGCAGGTAGCTGTCGAAGATATCCGGCACGATCATCGAACCGCGTGGCCCGCCGATGTACAGGTGTTGGCCGACCTGCGCCTGCTCGGCCCACGTGGAGGCAGGGCCGTCGCCGTGCAGCACGAAGTCGATATCCAGCTCGCCGATACTCAGGTCGAAGCGACGCGGTGTGTAGTCGCGCATGGCCGGTTGCGGGCCGTCGCCCTTGATAGTGAAGGTCGGGCTTTCCAGCGCGGCCTGTTCGGCGGCGTTCTGCGGGAACAGCAGTTTGATGTGGTCGTCGCTGCCCAGGCTGACAAAGCCCGCCAGTTCCGGCCCGCCCAAGGTGATGCGGCGCATGCGTGGGGTGATATCGACTACCCGCAGCACGTGCAGGCGACGACGTTTGATTTCGTGGGTGACGCGGTGGATAGCTTGCGTATTCATTGGTCTTTCCCGTCGGCAATGGCTTGAGCGGTGCGGTTGAGCAGCGCCGCGACACGCACGATTTCTTCCGGGCTCCAGCGCCCGTGGTGCGAATGCAAGGCGTGACGCAGGTTGTGTACCGCCTCGTGAATTTCCGGTGGGCGGTCGTGGCCGCGTAACGCGCGTTTGCTGACGTCGATGCGCATGCGCACACCGTCCAGCGCAACGGCTTGTTCGCTAAGGAAGAGACGACCGGCGTCGGTAATTGTGTAGCGTTTTTTTCCGCCATCGGCGTCGCCCTGGATCAGATCGCTTTCTTCCAGAAAAGTCAGGGTCGGGTAAATCACACCGGGGCTTGGGGTATAGGCGCCGTCGAACAGGCTTTCGATTTGGCGGATCAGGTCGTAGCCGTGGCAGGGCTGCTCGGCGATCAACGCTGGCAGCAGCAGTTTCAAATCGCCGGGTGCAAACACCCGGGGGCCGCGACCGCGGCTGGCGCGTGGGTCAAAGCCGTCACGCTGGTGGGAATGGTCTCGCATGGCAGGAACCTCTGTGTGTTTCTAGATATAACTTAAGATATATCTTACGGCCTGCGCAAAGCCGCCCGACAGACGGTTGTTCGTCGCGCCCTCATTGTGAAACCTGTTAGTTGCCATGCCCGCGTCACAGCGCGCTTATGTTAGTTGATGTAATCCACTTCTTACAGACTTGTTAAGTTGTAAAGCATTCTCATTAGTCCTGACGTAGTCCGCGTCTTACAGCTGTTTTTAAAGTTTTGGCAAATGGCCATAATTTTCTGATGTGTCTTGGTATTGCAAGGCTACGCGATTCAGGGAAACAGACGGCTTACTCTTTCAAACTTGAAATGCACACTGGCCTGGCTTTGAGCGAACACTGATTTGCAATACAAGTTATTGGAAAGCTGTGCAATTCCTACGCAGGACTGCGGCAGGATTTATTTGATGAGTCATTACTCTTATTTGGATGTTTGCAAATGAAAACTAAGATGAAAACTGCGCTGTTGTCTGTCGGTCTGTTGATGGGTTCGATGTCTGTGGCTAACGCGTCGGATGGCACCATTACCTTCTTGGGGTCGGTCCACTCGGGTGCGTGCTCTATCAAGCCTGAATCCGTAGACCAGACCGTCCGCCTTGGCGCGATCGCCAAGCATCAACTGCAAGCTGGCGGCAAGTCTGAAGCCCGCAGTGTGAAGATTGAGCTGGAAGGCTGCGACCTGACCGGCCTCACCGACAAAACCGTGACCACCTCCTTCACCGCGTCGCCATCCGACGCTGTGCCGGGTGCGATCGGCACCGTCGGTGGGGCTGGCGGCATCGGCATCATGATGACCCATGGCGGCAAAGTCATTGAGCTGGGCACACCTACCACGCCGCAAGCGATTACCACGGGCAACAACACGCTGGAGTTTGGTGCCTATGTGCAAGGCGCCGCTACCGCCGACATCATCCCTGGCGATTTCAGCGCGGTCACCAACTTCACCTTGGCTTATCAGTAAGTTTCCCCCCGCCACCCAAGGGTGGCGGGGGACGCTGACCGGAGATAAATAGGTGAAGACACTCATAACTGTCGCTATTGCCTCTTCATTGATGATGCTCCTCAGCCCTGATGTGGCTGCACGCACGGCGTCGCAGGGCGAAGGGGTCGTCACGCTGGGTGGAGAGATAGTTGACTCCGCCTGTGGGTTGGAGCTGGCCAGCGTCAATCAAACCATCGAAATGCCTCCTGAACCGATAGGCCGACTTTTGCGCAACGCCGTCGGCGCTGTGCAGCCGTTCCAGTTACGCCTGGTCAATTGCTCCCTGACTCGCCCCGACCCGAATCGCCCCGGTGTAAACCTGCCTGATTGGGAACACCTGCGCGTCACGTTTGACGGGCCTCGCGACCGAGGCGGGATGTCCTTTGCGGTCTTTGGCGGTTCGCAGGGGGTGGCCCTGCACATTCAGGATGCGGCCGGTCAGGAGAGCGTTCCCGGTGTACCGATGGCGTTAATGCCCCTGGCCAATGGCGACATGACACTTCATTACACGCTTCGCCTGGTCGGTAATGGACTGCCATTGGTGACGGGTGCCCACGGTGCCGCAGTGCGGTTCAAGTTGGAATACTTTTGAACACGGGTTGCTTTAATGTTAAATACGTTGAAGGTCAAAAATACACTTCGTCCGAGTATCGTTGGCGGGTTGATGTCACTGGCAGGCACAGCAATGGGCGCCGCTGATATCGAGTTTAATACCGATGTTCTTGATCTTGTCGATCGCTCTAATATTGATTTGTCTCGGTTTGCGCGCAGCGGTTTTATCCTGCCCGGCACTTACTCGATGGTGGTACAGATCAATAGCCAGTCTATGGCTGAACATTCAATAGCGTTCTATCACCCTGATGACGACCCGAAAGGCAGTCAAGCCTGTTTGTCAGCGGAACTGGTGGAACAGTTGGGCCTGAAAGAGTCCGGTGCCGCCACACTTAAATGGTGGAAGGGCGGGCAGTGCCTGGACATTCAAAGTTTGCCGGGCATGGAAGTCAGTGGTGACCTGGCGACGTCCACCCTGAACATCAACCTGCCCCAAGCCTACCTTGAGTACAACGCGATCAATTGGGACCCGCCCTCGCGTTGGGATGAAGGCGTGCCGGGGTTGTTGCTGGACTACAACCTGACGGCGCAATCGAATTACCAAAAGAACGAGCGCACCCGCAATAACCTCAGTGGCAATGGCACCGTCGGGGCCAATGCCGGGGCCTGGCGCCTGCGTGCGGATTGGCAGGGGCGTGTGGAAAAAGGCCGTGAAGGGCCGGCGGGTGATCGCCAGATAGAGTGGAGCCGCTACTACGCATATCGCGCCATTCCAGCGCTGAGAGCGCGCTTGCTGGTGGGCGAAAACTACCTGTACTCCGACCTGTTTGATAGCTTTCGCTTTACCGGCGTGGCGCTCAATTCGGATGAAAGCCAACTGCCGCCCAACTTGCGTGGTTATGCCCCGGAAGTGGTCGGGGTGGCCAAGACTAATGCAAAAGTCGTTATCAGCCAGCAGGGGCGTGTACTGCATGAAACCCTGGTGGCGGCAGGCCCGTTTCGCATCCAGGACCTCAACGACGCCGTGACCGGCAAGATCGATGTGCGCGTTGAAGAACAAGACGGTTCGGTGCACACCTTCCAGATGGACACGGCAGGCGTTCCCTACCTGACGCGCCCCGGGCAGGTTCGCTACAAGGTCGCGACAGGGCGCCCGACCAATCTGCAGTACGGCGCCGAAGGCAACGCGTTCGGCACCGGCGAGTTCTCCTGGGGCATCAGCAACGGCTGGTCGCTGTTTGGCGGCGGCATGACCGACAACAACTACCGCGCGCTCACGGTCGGTGCGGGGCGTGACCTGTTGGCGTTCGGGGCTGTCTCGCTGGACGTTACCCAATCCCATGCCAATGTGTGGAACGAGTCACTGTCGGGTAAATCCTATCGCCTTCAATACTCCAAGAACTTTGAACAGTACGACAGCCAGGTGACCTTTGCCGGTTACCGGTTTTCCGACAAGAACTACTTGAGTATGGCTGAGTACCTGGATGCCCGGCATTACGGTTTGAGCGGCGAACTCGGCGGGCGTGGGCGCTTCAACGAGAACGGTGAGTACAGCGAGGACTGGCGGCCGATCGGCGGCAATAAAGCCCTGTACACGGTGACGGTGAACAAACAGTTTCGTGATATGGGCACCACCGTCTACGCAAGCTACAACAAACAGACGTATTGGGACCGGCCGGACACCCAGCGTTGGAACCTGACAGTGTCCCGCTACTTCAATGTGGGCAGCGTCAAGAACATGAGCTTGTCACTGAATGCCTACCGCACTCAGGAATACAGCTACAAAGATAACGGCTTGGCGCTGACGGTGAGTTTACCGTTGGGGCGCACCGGCACATTGTCGATGGATGCTAACAGGGCCGCAGGCGAAAACACCTTTTCAACGCGCTACGCCGATCGCTTTGATGAGCGTAATAGCTACCAGCTCAGTGCAAGTGACAAATCCGCCAGTGGTTACCTCAGCCATATCGGTGACCAGGCCGACATCGACGTCAGCGTCAGTACGCAACAGGGGAATGGCCGGACCCTCGGTGCGACGGTTCGCGGCGGTGGCACGCTCACGCCTTACGGTGGCGCACTGCATCGAACCAGCAGCACCGGCGGCACCCGCCTGATGGTCGACACCGCAGGTGTGGCCGATGTGCCGGTACGCGGTTATGGCACCCCTACGCGCAGCAACGCCTTCGGCAAAGCGGTGATCTCCGATATCAGCAGCTACCAGCGCACGGCAGCCAGCGTTGATCTGGAGAAATTGCCGAGCAATGTCGAAGCCACGCAATCGATGACGCAGCTGACGCTCACCGAAGGCGCCATCGGTTATCGCGCGCTGGACGTGGTTGCCGGCGAGAAAGCCATGGCTGAACTGCGGCTGCCCGATGGCACGTCACCGCCGTTTGGCGCGACGGTGCAGAACCTCAAACAACAAGACACCGGCATTGTGAATGACGGCGGCAGCGTCTACCTGAGCGGCATTCAGCCGGGCGGGCAGATGAGTGTCAGTTGGGGCGGCGATGCGCGGTGCATCTTCACGCTGCCCACGGTGTTACCGCCAGATAGCCTGACCCATGCCCTGAAACTGCGCTGCCAAATGGTAGCCGCCACTGATCAAGCCCTGCCCGAGCCTGAAGCACTGACCGGCCAGCGCACCCCTATGGAGAACCCATCCTCATGATGCTCACGACACGCCTTACCTTACCGACCTTCGCGTTGCTGGCGCTCGGCTTGAGCCAGAGTGCCAACGCCGCTGTCGGCCTGGACCGCACCCGAGTGATTTTTGATGGTGGCAAGGATGCAACCAGCGTCAACATCACCAATAACAACACCCAGTTGCCGTACCTGGCCCAGGGTTGGATCGAAGATGAAGACGGTAAAAAAATCAATTCGCCCCTGATCGTACTGCCGCCGGTGCAACGCCTGGAGCCGGGCAAGCAAAGCCAGGTCAAAGTCCAGGCGCTGCCGGCAGCCAAGTCGTTGCCGCAGGATCGAGAGACGGTCTACTACTTCAACCTGCGGGAGATTCCGCCGCGCAGTGACAAGTCCAACACCCTGCAGATTGCCCTGCAAACCCGAATCAAATTGTTCTACCGCCCGCAGGCGATTACGCCAAGCCAGCAAGACCTGTCCACCCCCTGGCAGGAAAAGCTGACGCTGACCCGCGACGGCGATCGTTACCAGGTCAACAACCCGACGCCTTACTACGTGACCCTGGTGGATGCGCGCAGCAGCAAGGACGGCAAAACCGTGGCCGGGTTTGTACCGGTGATGGTTCCGCCCAAAGGCACGCTGGCCCTGGGGCCAACCGCCCGGGAACTTGGCAACACGCCTTACCTGGCCTACGTGAATGATTACGGCGGACGCCCGCTGATGCCCTTCACCTGCACAGGCACAACGTGCCAGGTGAATGTGCAAGCGTCAGCATCTACCCAGTAATGCTGGCTGCCGGAGAAAACCATGAATTCGCACAACGTGAAGGTCTTGGGCGGCCTGCTACTGGCCTTTATGGGAAGCGCATACGCCGCCGAGGACGGCGAGGATGTGGAGGGCATGAACGGCATGCTCAACGTACTCGGGACCCTGCATGAAACCCCTTGCAGCCTGGAGATGACATCACTGCATCAAACCGTTGAGTTGGGCGCCGTCACCACCAGCCAGTTGCAACGGCCGGGTGACCAGGCGACGTCCGTGGCGTTTCAGCTGCGTTTCAGCGATTGCAACCGCACCGCCGGCAGCATTCGCAACGAACGCACGGGCAACCTGACCTGGAGTGCTTTTCAGCCTGTGCTGTCGGTCGCGTTCATGGCGCCGGCCGATGCTGATGATCCACGCCTGGTCAAAGTACAAGGCATCACCGGCATGGGCCTGCGCTTGACCGACGACCTGGGGCGCGATGTACAGCTGGGCTCAAGGGGCCAACCGTTATTTTTGACGTTGGGCAAAGACACCCAGACCTGGAATGTCCAGCCCACGCGTACGTCTGCGCCGTTGAGCAGCGGGGCATTCAAGGCCGTGGTGGATTTCAGGCTCAACTATGAGTGAGGGCAGAACTATGGCTAAGCCAACCGGCCCGTGGGCCATGCTTATCGGTGGCGGCCTGCTGTGGGCCGCCGGCCAGGTGGTGCAGGCCGATACCAACCTGACCATCCGCGCGACGATCATCGCGCCGCCACCGTGTGTGATCAACGGCGGCAGCACGCTGGATGTGCCGTTCGGCAATGACCTGCTGACGTCGCGGGTGGATGGGGTGAATTACCGTCGAGAGGTGCCTTACACCGTCGTCTGTGATTCGCCGTTCAGCAACGCGATGAAACTGGAACTCAAGGGCACAGCGGCGGCGTTTGATCCTGACGTGCTCTTGACCCGCAAGGCGGACCTTGGGGTCAAGCTGTTCATCAATGGGGCCGACTGGCCGCTGAATACGGCGGTGAATTTTACCCACCCGAACTTCCCGGTCGTGCAGGCGGTGCCAGTCAAACGTGCGGGCAGCCGCCTGACAGGAGGCGTCTTTGATGCGGCCGCCACCCTTGTGGTCGATTACCAATGAAGACGTTTACCCATAAAGAGAAACGCCCCATGACCTTTTGGCAGCAGCGAGCATTGCTCGCCTTGTGTTCCATCGGCCTGTGCAGCGGTGCGTCGGCCAACCTCACGTTCAGCGGCACGCTGAACGAGCCGCCGCCCTGCACGATTGATGCGGGCAACACCATTGAGGTCGACTTTGGCGACGTCGGGGTCAAGCGCGTCGATGGCGTGAAGTACCGCAAGGGCGTCGGCTACACCATCACCTGTGGCGCCGACACGCTGCCGTGGGAGTTGAAGTTGAGTGTCAACGGCACCGCCACGGCGTTTGACGGCTCGGCGTTGCAGACCAGCGTGCCGGAGCTGGGCATCCGGCTGTTCCAGAACAACCTGCCGTTTGCGCTTAACACGCCACTGGATATCAACCTGTCGTCACCGCCCGTATTGGAAGCCGTGCCCGTCCAACGGCTGGGTGCCGTGCTGACGCCCGCGCGGTTTACGGCGGTGGCCACGCTGTTGGCCGAATACGAGTAGGAGTCGAGTCTATGCGAGATCAAATGGTTCACAGGGCCTGGCCCGGTGCAGGGCTGGCCGTACTGCTGGTGTTCGGCCTGCTCCCCGAGGCGTATGCCGCTGACAACCTGAGTTTCAAGGGCAACCTGGTGGAAGAAGCCTGCACGATTCGTCCGGGGGACGAGGCGATCAAAATGGAACTCTGGGACGTGACCAGCAAGCACCTCTACATCAACACGCGCTCACAGGGGCGCAGGTTCGAACTGCACCTGGAAGACTGTGACACCACGATCGGCAACACGGTGACCATCTCGTTTGGCGGCACGGAAAGCGCGGCGCTGCCCGGGTTGTTCGCACTGGACGGTGGCAGTGGCGCCACGGGCATCGGCGTTGGCATCGAGACCCTGAGCGACAAGCCGTTGCCCATCAACGCCGTGAGTGACGAGCAGCGCTTGGTGGATGGCAACAATGTGATTGAGCTCAAGGCCTACGTGAAGGGCGAGCCTCAAGCCATCCGGGACCAGACCATCGGGCCTGGAGCGTACACCGTGACCTCGACGTTTACGCTCGACTACCCGTGAAGATGAGCGGTTATTCGGAGGCTGAAAAAACGCCTCCTTCAAACCTCAACTCTCTTCTGCGCAGCCACCTTATGTACGGGAACGTCCCGGGGGCGGCGCCTGCGCAGAAGAGTAACGAGAGATCAAAATGAAACGACTATATACAGCCATTGTGCTTCTCGTTTTTATGGGTATTACACCGGCCGTAAGGGCAGTTGATTGCCGTGTGAATGGTGCAGGGTGGACAACGGTCGGGGGCGGAAATTTAAACCTGCAAGTTCCCGTCAATGTCCGATTGGATACCAGCCAAAACCGGGTTTTCCTCGAAGGGGCGAGGCTTGAATGTCGCTACACGCCAGGCCCTTGGACTCCATCGGTGAGTGAGGACTACTGGGCAACGGGCAATTTAGCGGGCACGCCTTGGACACCGGGCCCCAAGTTCGTCTCGGAAGGCACGGGCTTGCGAGTCAATGGGACGAACATGAACACCCCGGTTCCCACTGGGATCCGGGTAGCCACCATGCCCGATAACGCAATAGGGTATCCGATTGATGTAACCCCTTATATTTTGATGCGTAACAGCCCAGGGAATCCGATCGACGTTCGAATTGGGGACAATCTCGGGCTATTGCGTATGACCCAGACGAATAATGGCGGGACGGGCTCCACACAGCTCTTGGTCACTTACATCGCCAACAACAATTTCACTGTGTCCCCGTCCACCTGCACCATCAACAATAACAACCCGCTCGAGATCAACTTCGGCACCGTGCACCAAAGGGCGATCGGCACCGATCCGTTGACCACCACCATCCGCAGCGATCGCAGGCTCGCGTACTCATGCCCGGACGGCGGGATTACTACGCCGATCACCATCACCTACAAAGGCAGCCCGTCGGCGTTCGACACACGCCTTTTGGTGATGACCAACCCGGACGTGGGCACAGCACTGGTGCGTGGGGGCGCGGCGGTTCAAGTCGGTGGCTCGTTCCGCACCAATATTAACAACAGCACCGGCGGCGACGATGTGACGTTTGCTCTGGTTCGGCGAGCGGGGTCGCTGCCGACCACGGGGGCCGTCACTGGCAGCGGTGTGCTCGTGATGGGAGTGCCATAAATGAAACGATGCTATGTAGCCGTGGTGCTTCTTGGCCTGATAGGTATGACGACGAACGCGCACGCCGCTGATTGCCGTGTGAATGGCGGAGGGTGGCAATCCGTCGGTCACGGCCAAACGATAAATCTGCATGTGCCCGTTACGGTCCGCGTGGGTTCGGACAGAACCCGGCTGCTCCTGGAGGGGGCGTCGCTGCAATGTCGATTCTCTCTCGGTCAGCCAGGCGCTCCTCAATATACCGACTATTGGGGAACCGCGGTGCAAGCCGGAAACCCTTGGGTACCCGGCCCAAAATTCAACAATCAAGGCACCGGCTTACGCATTAACGGGAGCTTCTATAACACCCCGGTTCCGTTTGGTATCCGGCTAGCGAGCATGCCCAACAACGGTGTCGGATACCCCATCGAAGCAACCCCCTATATTTTGTTACGCAACGATCCGAGCAACCCGATCGACATTCGAATAGGGGACGTATTGGGTACGTTAAATCTCCACCAAACCAATAATTACAACCTGACGAATACGCGGCTAATACTGACGTACTCCGCCGCGAATAACTTCGGCCTCACCCCGTCAACGTGCACGATCAACAATAACAACCCGCTCGAGATCAACTTCGGCACCGTGCACCAAAGGGCAATCGGCACCGATCCGTTGACCACCACCATCCGCAGCGACCGCAGGCTCGCGTACTCGTGCCCGGACGGCGGGATTACTACGCCGATCACCATCACCTACAAAGGCAGCCCGTCGGCGTTCGACACGCGCCTTTTGGTGATGACCAACCCGGACGTGGGCACCGCAATGCTGCGCAACGGCGCAGCGGTTCAAGTCGGTGGCGCGTTCCGAACCAACATCACCAACAGCACGGGCGGCGACGATGTGACGTTTACTCTGGTGCGGCGAGCGGGGTCGCTGCCGACCACGGGGGCCGTCACTGGCAGCGGTGTGCTCGTGATGGGAGTGCCATAAATGAAACGATGCTATGTAGCCGTGATGCTTCTTGGCCTGGTAGGTATGACGACGAACGCGCACGCCGCTGATTGCCGTGTGAATGGCGGAGGGTGGCAATACGTCGGTCACGGCCAAACGATAAACCTGCATGTGCCCGTTACGGTCCGCGTGGGTTCGGACAGAACCCGGCTGATCCTGGAGGGGGCGTCGCTGCACTGTCGATTCTCTCTCGGACAGCCAGGCTCCCCTCACTTTACCGACTATTGGGGAACCGCGGTGCAAGCCGGAACCCCTTGGGCACCCGGCCCGAAATTCACCCATCAGGGTACCGGCCTACGCATTAACGGGAGCTTCTATAACACCCCGGTTCCGTTTGATATCCGGCTGGCGAGCATGCCCAACAACGGGGTTGGATACCCCATCGAAGCAACCCCCTATATTTTGTTACGCAACGATCCGAGCAACCCGATCGACATTCGAGTAGGGGACGTATTGGGTACGTTAAATCTGCGCCAGACCAATAATTACAACCTGACGAATACGCGGCTCATACTGACGTACTCTGCCGCGAATAACTTCGGCCTCACCCCGTCAACGTGCACGATCAACAATAACAACCCAATCGAGATCAACTTCGGTACGGTGAACCAAAGGGCAATCGGCACCGATCCGTTGACCACCACCGTCCGCAGCGACCGCAGGCTCACGTACTCCTGCCCGGACGGTGGGATTACCACCCCGATCACCATCACCTACAAAGGCACCCCGTCGTCGTTCGACCCGCGCCTGCTCGTGATGACCAACCCGGACGTGGGCACCGCAATGCTGCGCAACGGCGCAGCGGTTCAAGTCGGTGGCGCGTTCCGAACCAACATCACCAACAGCACGGGCGGCGACGATGTGACGTTTACTCTGGTGCGGCGAGCGGGATCGCTGCCAACCCCAGGTGCCGTCACCGGCACTGGCGTGCTGGTGATGGGCGTGCCATGACACCGACAGCCTGTGCGCGAAAGCGGCCTATCGACACAGGGTTTGGCTGCCCGGCTGCAGGTACGGCAGCAAAATCGGCGCCATGCCCTTGAGTACCTGCACCGGCAGCGCGGAGGTGAATTTGAAGTTTTGCGCTGAGCTGCCCGGTACAAACGCCGTCAGCGTGCCGAAGTGCCGATCACCGATATAGAACACAAAGGTCGCGGTGCGGTTGATCGCTTTGGAACTGATCACCCGCCCACCGGCGCCGATTGCTTCGATGCGGTTGTCCCCGGTGCCGGTTTTGCCGCCCATGGCCAGCGGCGTGCCGTCGGCCAATTTGAAACTGCCCGACACACGCTTGGCCGTGCCTGCATCCACGACTTGCGACAACGCCCCGCGCAACGCGGTGGCAACCTCGGACGGCATCACCCGTTTGCCTGGCTCAGGGTTGTTGACCACGCGGGTTTCATAGGGGGTGTCGGCGGCAAAATGCAGGCTGTCGATGCGCAGCACTTTGCCGCGCACGCCGTCGTTAAGGATGATGCCCATCAGTTCAGCGAGCGCGGCGGGGCGATCGCCAGAGCTGCCAATCGCGGTGGCGAGCGAGGGCACCAGATGGTCGAAGGGGTAGCCCACCGCCTGCCAACGCTGATGAATATCCAGAAAGGCTTCGATCTCCAGCATGGTGCGGATGCGGCTGTCGCGCGCACGTTGATGGCGGCTCTTGAACAGCCAGCTGTACACCTCCTGGCGCTCGAACTGGCTGGCCTTGACCACCTCGGCCAAGGACGCGTCGGCGTGGTTGAGCAGGTAGCCGAGTAACCACAGGTCCAGCGGGTGCACCTTGGCGATGTAGCCCTGGTCGGGCAAATCATAGGTGCCGGGGCCGTAGTCTTTGTAGAGGCGCTGCAAACGCTCGTCGGTGAGTTTTTCGCTGGTTTTGGCGCTCACCAGGTGTGAGCGCACAAAGCGGTTGAAGGTGTCCTGGTTGGCTTCGGGAAACAGGTAGCGGTGGACGGCGGCCAGGCGGATAGCCGTGGGGTGCAGGCCGTCGAGAAAGGTTTCCAGGCGCGCCTGGGTGTCTTTTTTCTGGTACTTCTTCCAGAACTTGAGCAGGAAGGTGGTGCCTTCGCGGTCAGCAAATTTGGCCAGGTACTCCTGGCGACGTGGGTCGTCGTCATCCTTGAGCAACTGCGCGCTGTTATTGGCGCCGGCATAGGTGACGTAACGCTCAAGGTCACGCATCAGGCGAATGAACGGCAGGTTGATCGACTCGCGCAGCGCGTCACGCAGCGACGGGCTGCGGCCGTTGTCTTCATTGCGAAAGTTGTGGAAGTGATGCAGGCCGCCGCCGGTAAAAAAACCTTCGTTGGGGCTGGCCGAATACGTGCGGTCGAGGGCGGCATCGAGCATGTGGGCAAGGGATTTATCCGGCGTCTGAATCAGGTAGTCGACGGCCCAACGGCTGATGCGGTCCTGGTCGGCGATGTCGACTTTTTTCAGTGCGGCCGGCGTTTGCGTGCCATAGCGGTCATGCAGTTCGCTGATGATCTGCAGGTAAGTGGTGAGCACGCGCAATTTGGCGGTGGAGCCCAGTTCCAGTTTGCTGCCTTCATTGATGTCGAAGGGCTGGTCGGTATTGTCGGTTTGCACGCGCACCCGCGAGCCATCCGGCGTCAATTCGAACAGGGTGAAGCTGTAGCGCACTTGCGGCGTGCTGGCGGGCGTGAGCAGGCGCTCGCCGAGCAGGCCCATGCTGCCCGCGAAGACAGGGTCGGCCAGCTGCTTGAGGTAGTCGGTGGCTTGAGTTTGCAACTTGGCTTGCAAGGTGCTGGTGGCCGAAAGGTCCAGGCGGTCGAGGTCGTACAGCGGCCGGTTAAGCAGGGCGGCGACGCGGCTGCGGGCCACGCTGATGCCTTTGTTGGTATCGATGGGTTGGAGCGTCGGCTGTTGCTGCCAGTCACGATACGTGACGTGCGAGGCGAGGGCCGCGTTGAGCAGTGCCGAGTCGATTACCGCGCTCTGCCCCAACAAGCGCAAATGGCTGTCGGTGAGTTGGGCAAGCTCCGCGCGACCATTGGCCAGGTAATGCGAAGGGCGGCGCTGGGCGATCATCAGCGACAACACCTGACGCAGGGCCAGGCCACGTTGCGCCAGGTGGGGCGCATCCGTTTCGCTGCCGCTCAGGGCCTGATTGACCTGCTTGAAGTCGGCGCCGTACCACACGCGCAACCCCTCAGCCAGGCCATGCACTTCACCATGCCCGGGCACGGCGGACAGCGGCACGCTGTTGAGGTAGTCGCGCACGATGTTCTGGCGCGCGACCAACGTGTCCGGCCCGGCCTGATAAGCCCGCACGCCGGCGGAAAACATCTGGCGCAGCTTCTCGCTGCCGGACAAGGTCAGGCCGTCGGGCGAGTGCCGGTATTTTTCCAGCTGGGTCGCCAACGTACTGCCGCCGGCACTCTGGCCGGGCAGGTGCAGTACCCGCGCGGCTTGTGACCAGGCCGCCTTGGCAAAGCGCGGCCAGTCCACCGCCGGGTTGGCCTGCGGCTGTGCCGGGTCGAGCAGGTCGCGGTTCTCGATGAACAACAGGCTGTTGACCACCAACGGCGGGATCGCGGCAAAACTTGAGTACAACTGCTGTGGGTACTCGAACTGGTACAGGGGCAAGGCGCGGCAGTCGGTGAGGGTCAGGCCGGCCTGGATTTTTTCCGGGTAAGGCACGAACAGGCCGTGCTCGGCGTAATTCATCAGCGCGGGGGAAAACTGCACCTGGGACTGGATCACATACCCGCGCTTGAGCAGGCGCGGCAGGAAGGTGTTGAGGTCGCTGTAACCCAGGCGCCGGTCGAATGGGCCCGCGCCCGGATAAACCATGGCCGTGCTGGGGCCGGGCTGCAGTTGATAGGTGAGGTCGTGGGCCAGGCGGCTGAGTTGCTGGGCCTGCAGGCGCGAGGTGCGCATCTCTTTGGCGGCGGCAAACCCCAGGGCAATCAGCGCCATCAACCCGATCAACCCGAACAGGCGCCGTACATAGCGCGGCCTGGGTTTATTTTTGGGTAAAGGCGCTGGGTCCGAACTGCCGTGTAGTTTCGCAGCCTTGCTCGATTCGGTTTGCCACAGTGCGCCCATAGTCGATTGATCCTTAACGCAGATTGATCGGACTTGCCTGAAGCTTAGTCGCTGGGGGCGGGGTGTGAGGGATTTGTGTGTCGGTGGCACGCGCGCGCGTTGTGGTCAGCCGCGTTGGTGTGAAGGGCGGGCCCGCTCGCCGCACAAAGGCATTTTCCAGGGAGGCGCGCCGCGACGTTTTGTCGCCCGTTGCAGGTCATATGCTCCTGTAAAATGCCCTGTTGACCGGCGCATCCCCTAAATTAGATGGTTTTTATAGTGAAAGACCCTGGTCCGAGCTTTTTATACTGCATGCCCCGCTGATCTTGCCTGGCAAGAAGGGCCCGTCCATGAGACGGCCCGGTTTCGACCAGGGCGCAGGCTTACCGGCCAGCCCCTGGAAACTCGACGGACAAACCAATAACAAAATGAGGTTGTACCCTTATGCCAGTCGGCAACCCACTGCCCCATGGCGAGACCGCTCAAGGCGGCCCGCTCAAACGCGAACTCGGTGAACGGCATATTCGCCTGATGGCCCTTGGTGCCTGTATCGGTGTCGGCCTGTTCCTGGGTTCGGCCAAGGCCATTGAAATGGCCGGGCCAGCGATCATGCTGTCCTACATCATCGGCGGCCTGGCCATTCTGGTGATCATGCGTGCGCTCGGCGAAATGGCGGTGCACAACCCCGTCGCCGGTTCGTTCAGCCGCTATGCCCAGGATTACCTCGGCCCGTTGGCAGGCTTCCTCACCGGCTGGAATTACTGGTTCCTGTGGTTGGTCACCTGCGTCGCGGAAATTACCGCCGTCGCCGTCTACATGGGCGTGTGGTTCCCCGACACCCCGCGCTGGATCTGGGCCCTGGCGGCGCTGATCAGCATGGGCACCATCAACCTGATTGCGGTCAAGGCCTTCGGTGAGTTCGAATTCTGGTTCGCGCTGATCAAGATCGTCACGATCATTGCCATGGTCATCGGTGGCGTCGGCATCATCGCGTTCGGCTTCGGCAACGACGGGGTGGCGCTGGGTATCTCCAACCTGTGGGCCCACGGCGGCTTTATGCCCAACGGCGTGCAAGGCGTGTTGATGTCGCTGCAGATGGTGATGTTCGCGTACCTGGGCGTGGAAATGATCGGCCTCACCGCCGGTGAAGCGAAGAACCCGCAGAAGACCATCCCCAGTGCCATCGGCTCGGTGTTCTGGCGCATCCTGCTGTTCTATGTGGGCGCGCTGTTCGTGATTCTGTCGATCTACCCATGGAACGAAATCGGCACCCAGGGCAGCCCGTTCGTGATGACCTTCGAGCGCCTGGGCATCAAGACCGCCGCCGGCATCATCAACTTCGTGGTGATTACCGCCGCGCTGTCGTCGTGCAACGGCGGCATTTTCAGCACCGGGCGCATGCTCTACAGCCTGGCGCAGAACGGCCAGGCCCCGGCCACCTTCGCCACCACCTCAAGCAACGGCGTGCCGCGCAAGGCGCTGCTGCTGTCGATCTTCGTGCTGTTGCTGGGCGTGCTGCTCAACTACATGGTTCCGGAAAAAGTCTTTGTGTGGGTGACCTCCATCGCTACCTTCGGCGCGATCTGGACCTGGCTGATGATCCTGCTGGCCCAGCTCAAATTCCGTAAGAGCCTGAGCCCGGCCGAACAGAAAGCGCTGAAATATCGCATGTGGCTGTACCCGGTCAGTTCGTACCTGGCGCTGGCATTCCTGGTGCTGGTGGTGGGGCTGATGGCGTATTTCCCGGACACGCGGGTTGCGCTGTACGTGGGCCCGGTATTCCTGGTGCTGCTGACGGTGCTGTTCTACGTGTTCAAGTTGCAGCCAAGCAATGCCGGGGTGCGTGCCCAAGCCTGACCGCTGAGCACTCAATCAATAGCCACTTAACAGAAAGCCACTTAACAAAAAACCACTTAACAAAAAACCACTTAACAAAAAACCACTTAACAAAAAGCCCCTTGATCGGGGCTTTTTGTTTTTCAGGCGGTAGCCCCGTGGGGCGCTTGGCTCAGGCGTTTGTTGAACGCCAGCCAGGCCCCCAGCGCGGCCATCAGTGCAGCCCCCATCAGCGCGGTGAAAATCTGCACGGCAAAGGCATCGCCAGCCAGGGCGTTGATCATGTCCGCCAACGGTGCCAACAGTACGCCCAGGCAGAATACTTCCAGCGAGTAACGTCCCATCCGGCAGGTCTGCTGTGCCAGCCAGTTTTGCGTCCAGGCGCGCCCCGGCAACAGTTTGGCGGTGACGTAGGCCAGGGCCAGGAAGTGCAGCAGACGCACGGGTGACAGGTCGGTCTTGCTGATCGGATACAGCAGGTCGCTCAAGGCTGACGGCATCAGCGCATCGTGTATGTCGGGCCAGCGCCAGCCGATCGTGATGACGCCGGCGACCAGCACATAGGCCGCCGCCGCCACAAACAATGGCTGACGCAGCAGCGGCCGGTTGTCCTGTGGCCGTGGGCGTTGCGCGTAAATGGCCGCCGCGCCGCCCAGCACGAACAGCAACTGCCAGGTCACGGGGTTGAAGTACCACACACCGTCGGCAATCGCTGCCAGGTTCCAGCCCAGATGCGGCGCCAGCAGGTAGACCGCCAGCGACACCGCGACCACCGCCCAGGTGTGACGCAGCAGCGAGGGCAGCACCAGCGGCAGGCCGGCGAGCAACACGATATACAGCGGCAACGGGTCCATCAGGTTCGGCTTGAAGCGCAGCAGCAATTCATCCACCAACGCTTGCTGCGGGTGCGTCACGAAGTGGGTCAGGCCCATCTCCTCGACCAGGTCGCGGGTTTCTACATGGTTGTTGGCGAAGAACACAATGCCCATCAACATCGCGAGCAGGAAGATGTGCACCACGTACAACACCCACGTGCGCCGCAGGATCTTCAGGCTGGCCATCCAGTAACCTTCGCGCTGCAGGACCTTGCCGTAGGCCAGCACCGAGGCGTAGCCGGCCAGAAACACGAACACTTCAGCAGCGTCGCTGAAGCCGATATTGCGCAGGGTAATCTGGCCGAGAGGATTGTGGGGGACGTGATCCCAGAATATGAAGATCAACGCCAGGCCCCGAAAAAAATCGATGCGCGGGTCGCGTCCGTTCAGCATGGCAGCGGGCTCTTGAACAAATAGTTTAGTAATGACCGGCGCGCGAGCAGGTTGTCGCACGCCGCACGTCGGGCGGGCGCAGGTTGGCGGTATTTGTAAGCAATTGCAAAGGCTGGGTATTACTGAATGTCTCTAGACATCAATGACCACCAAGGTGCCGTGGCTACCGGCAAGTACGGCATGCGCGGTGCCGGCTTCCACGAGGTACATCTGGCCGGCACCCACGCGTATTTCGTGATGGCCGATGCTCAGGCGCAACTGGCCGCTGACCACCAGCAGCCCTTCGTTATAAGCATGGGTTTCTTCGGCGTAGGCCTGTGCATCCATGCGCAGCACTTTGATCCGCGCCGCGCCGACCTGGCCGAGGCGCGTGGATTTCCAGCTGTCAGGCAGTTGCGCGGCGATGGCGGCGAAGTCCAATAACGGCATGATCAATCTCCTTGTTTCAACGATGCCGTCGGTGGTCCGGTTCAGCGCACAGAGGGTTGTTTGCCGATCAGGCAGCCGCGACGTCATTGGCCTCAAAACTGTCCGCCCGCGCCATCTGCCACATGCGCGAATAGAACTCGCCGTTCACTTCACCCGTGAGCAATTCACCCGGCTTGAGGAACACATGCAGCTGCGAGAACAGTTTGATTTCAGTCGCGGACATGCGGCGCACCAAATGCTTGGCCGACAGCTGCGCCGGATGGTCCAGGCCGGCCGCCGCGAGCATTTCCGCCAGGGCCTTGAGGGTGTTGCGGTGGAAGTTGAACACGCGTTGGGCCTTGTCCGGCACCACCAGGGCGCGCTGGCGCAAGGGGTCCTGGGTGGCGACGCCGGTCGGGCATTTGTTGGTGTGGCAGCTTTGCGACTGGATACAGCCGATGGCGAACATGAAGCCGCGTGCGGAGTTGGCCCAGTCGGCGCCGATGGCCAGGACGCTGGCGATGTCGAATGCACTGACGATCTTGCCGCTGGCGCCGAGTTTGATCTTGTCGCGCAGGTTCAGGCCGACCAGGGTGTTGTGCACAAACAGCAGGCCTTCACGCAGCGGCACGCCGATATGGTCGGTGAACTCCACGGGCGCGGCGCCGGTGCCACCTTCCTTGCCGTCGACCACGATAAAGTCCGGGAGAATGCCGGTTTCCAGCATGGCCTTGGCAATCCCCATGAACTCCCACGGGTGGCCCAGGCAGAACTTGAAACCCACCGGCTTGCCGCCGGACAGTTCACGCAACTGGGCGATGAACTGCATCATTTCAATCGGCGTGGAAAAGGCACTGTGGCGCGATGGCGAGACGCAGTCCTCGCCCATCAGAATGCCGCGGGTGTCGGCGATTTCCTGGGTGACTTTGTGCTTGGGCAGGATCCCGCCATGGCCAGGTTTGGCGCCCTGGCTCATCTTGATTTCGATCATGCGCACTTGCGGGTTTTGCGCTTGTACGGCGAAGCGTTCCGGGTCGAAGCGGCCGTCGCTGGTGCGGCAGCCGAAGTAGCCGCTGCCCAGTTCCCAGGTCAGGTCGCCGCCGTTTTCGCGGTGGTAGGGGCTGATGCTGCCTTCGCCGGTGTCATGGGCGAAGTTGCCGAGCTTGGCGCCCTGGTTCAACGCGCGAATAGCGTTGGCGCTCAGGGACCCGAAGCTCATGGCCGAGATGTTGAACACCGACGCCGAGTACGGCTGCTTGCATTGCGGGCCGCCGACCATCACGCGAAAAGCGCTCGGGTCACTCAGCGGCGCGGGGCGCATGGAGTGGCCGATAAATTCGAAACCCGACTGGTATACGTCGATCAAGGTGCCGAAGGGTTTGTCGGCGGTTTCGTTCTTGGCGCGCGAGTAAACCAGCGAGCGCTGGGCCCGGGAGAAGGGCAGGGCGTCGCTGTCGGACTCCAGCAGGTACTGGCGGATTTCCGGGCGGATGGCTTCTACCAGGTAACGGATATTGCCCAGGATCGGGTAGTTGCGGCGCACCGCATGGGGGCTTTGCAGCAGGTCGAAAATCCCGATCAGGCTGAGAATGGCGGTGACCACGGTGATCGGCCACAGCCAGTCATGTTCGATAAAGGGCAGGCTGGCGAGGGTAAAAATGACGCACACGGCAAAGAAGGCGTAACGGCTTAGTAACGACAGGCTCATACGGGTTTCCTTGGTTCGGACTCATCGGCTAGGCGTTTTGCGCCTGAAGAAAGATCGAGAACAGCTCCGACTGGGATTTGATCCCTAGCTTGCTGTACATGTGTTTCTTATGGACTTTCACGGTTTCAACAGAGATTTCCAGCTTACGGGCGATTTCTTTGCTTGAGCAACCGCTGAGCATCAAGCGGCCCACATCCAGCTCACGGGCGGTCAGTTGCGCGCCCCACTCATCATTCTGCACCGGCGGCTGCGGTGCGCTGGCCTGGTTGAGTTCAAAGGGCAGGCGCTGGCGCAGCAGACTCAATACCCAGGGTTGGATCAACGACAGCAAGGCGATTTGCTGCGGGTCAAAACGCTGCTTTGAACCCAGGGACAGGCACAGGGTACGCCCGTCCGGCAGTTGGCAATTGAACTGGATTTCATCGGCCACCACGTTCAGACGGAAGTAACGCTGGTAATACTCGGTGAGTTCGAAATGCTCCGGCGCCACTTCAGCCAGGCGAAACAGACCGGTGCGCGACTGCTCGCGGCTGGCGATGTAGAAAGGGTCGAGCAGGTACAGGCCGTTCAGGTAATCCTGGAACAGACGGTCCGGCGTGCCATCGGCGCCCGGGCATTCGGCGAACACCAACGGGCGATGCGCGCTGCTGAAGAGCAACACCACCCAACTGTCGAACGGCACGTAGGCGTCGAGCAACCGCACCAGTTGGGTCCAGAAGTTGGCCTGGTCCAGGGCGTCTATCATTTGCCCCACCGAACGGTGCCAGGCGATGTCTTGCAGCGACATGCTCATTGATCTACCCCTATCGGGTTACCCCTGCCGCGTAATTCCCTGGCGGGGTGTGGCTGCGCATACTGCGGCACAGAGTGAGAACAAGGAATACCCATGAAGGTCGAATTTGCCCAGTTGGCAGGCCGTGATAACGGCACAGCTTACAACCTTGAGCGCGCCTTGGCGGCAATTGCTGCTTGCGCCGCCGATACACAACTGATCGTCTTCCCGGAAACCCACCTGATGGGCTTCCCGTCGGCCGAGACCGTGGCCGACATCGCTGAACCGGTGGCTGGCCCGACCGTGCAGGCCGTTATCCAGGCTGCCCGTGCACGCAATATCAGCGTGGTCGTCGGCATGGCTGAGCGCGACGGCGGCCACTTCTACAACACCACCTTGCTGATCACGCCCGACGGCATTGCCCTGCGTTATCGCAAGAGCCACTTGTGGGCCTCGGATCGCGGCGTGTTCACCCCGGGCGATCGCTACGCCACCTGCTTGTGGAACGGTGTGCGCGTCGGCCTGTTGATCTGCTACGACATCGAGTTCCCGGAAACCGCCCGCGCCCTGGCGCAGTTGGGCGCCGAGTTGCTGATCGTCACCAACGGCAACATGGACCCGTATGGCCCCACGCACCGCACCGCGATCATGGCCCGTGCCCAGGAAAACCAGGCGTTTGCGCTGATGGTCAACCGGGTGGAAGAGGGCGATGGCGGCCTGTTGTTTGCCGGTGGCAGTGCGTTGGTCGACCCGCTTGGCACCTTGCTGTTCGAGGCCGGGCGCGAGGAAGGGCAATTTACCGTCGAGCTGGATCTCGACCAACTGGTGGCGGCTCGCAAGGACTACCGCTACCTGGATGACCAGCGTTTGAAATTGCCGGGTGAGGTGATAACGCGCAGCGATGGGACGCGCGAGTTGTTGATTCCAACAGCCTGATCGCTTTGAGGCGTCAGGTTGCTGTGGCGAGCCCGCTCGCCACAAACGCTGTTTGCACCTAACAAAAATGACCACTGCGTTACCCACTTCAGTTCTGCCATAAATCTAATAAATCAGCGGAGAATCGCTCATGGCTCGTTTGCAACGCACCCTGTCGTTAGGGTCGGTGGTGCTATTTGGCATTGCCTATATGACGCCGATCATTGTGCTCGGCACCTTCGGTATCCTCGCGCAATCCACCGCCGGCATGGTCCCCGCCGCCTACCTGGCCGCCCTGGTGGCGATGTTCTTTACCGCCATGAGTTACGGGCGTATGGCCCAGGCATTTCCAGTTGCCGGTTCCGCCTACAGTTATGTGCGCAAGGCGATCAGCCCCAAGCTGGGTTTTATCGCCGGTTGGGCGGTGTTGCTCGACTATCTGTTTTTACCCATGGCCATCTGGCTGATCGGCGCGGCCTACCTCAATTCGGCGTTTCCTGCGGTGCCGCAGTGGGTCTGGGTTCTGGCGTTTATCGGCATCACCAGCGCGATCAATATTGTCGGGCTCAAGCTCGCCAACGGCATCAACGCCTTGCTGATGCTGGTGCAATTTTTGGTGTTGATCGCGTTTGTTGCGCTGTGCATCCACTACATCGGCGGCAACCCCAGCCAGCCGCTGTGGACCCTCACGCCGTTCTTCAACGGCCAGATGCAACTGCCGCTGATCATGAGTGGCGCGGCCATTGCCTGCTATTCATTCCTGGGCTTTGACGCGGTCAGTACCCTCACCGAAGAAACCCGCGACCCGCGCCGCACTATCCCACGGGCGATCATGCTGATTACCCTGATCGGCGGGCTGATTTTTGTGGCGGTGTCCTACTTCGTGCAGATCGCTCATCCGTCGTTTGAATTCGCCAATGTGGATTCGGCCGCGTATGAAATTGCGCGCAATATCGGCGGTGACGTGTTTGTGTCGATCTTCCTGATTGGTCTGATCGTCGGCCAGTTCGCCTCGGGGCTGTCGGCCCAGGCCAGTGGCTCGCGCTTGTTGTACGCCATGGGGCGCGACGGCGTGTTGCCCAAGTCGTTCTTTGGCACCTTGCATGCGCGCTTCGGCACGCCGGTCAACAGCATTCTATTGTGTGCGGTGGTGGCATTGCTGGCGTTGAAGCTGGATGTAACCACGTCCACTTCGTTCATCAACTTTGGCGCATTCCTGGCGTTCAGCCTGGTGAACCTGTCGGTGATTTTTCACTACTGGATCGGCGCGAAAACCCGCGGTGTGCGTGAGTTGATCCTGTTCCTGCTGTTCCCGGCCATCGGCCTTGTGGCGGATGTGTGGCTGATGGTCAGCCTCGATCACCTGGCGATTTACCTGGGCGCGGTGTGGTTGGCGATCGGCCTGGTTTACCTGGGGGGTCTCACCCGTGGCTTCTCGCAACAGCCGCCGGAAATGGACTTCCAGGAAACCGTATAGAAGTGCGCGGTCTATTCTTATTGCAATCGGTTCTCGTTTGGGTGGGTATTTTATGTTATTGTATAACACATTAAATGTACCCAAATGCCCCGGAGGCCTTATGAAAGCTGGTATCCATCCCGACTACCGCACCGTGCTGTTCCACGACACCGCCGCCGACGCGTTCTTCCTGATCGGCTCCACTGCCGACAGTGATCGCACCCATAAACACAGCGACGGCCACACTTACCCTTACATCCCGTTGGACGTGTCCAGCGCGTCGCACCCGATCTACACCGGCCAACAACGCAAGACCCAGGCCGAAGGCCGGATTGCCGGGTTCAACAAGCGTTTCGCAGCGTTTGGGTCGAGCCCGAAAAAAGCTGAGGCATGAGGTCGTTCAAGCCGTTTGCCGAATGGGCAGCACCACTCTAAAGGTGGTGCCTTTGCCCATTTCGCTGCTGACGGTGATAGTGCCACGGTGTTTTTTGACGATGCCGTAGGAGAGTGACAAGCCCAACCCGGTCCCTTCGCCAACCGGCTTGGTGGTGAAGAAGGGATCGAAGATCTTCTGCACGCTGTCCGGGGCAATCCCACAGCCGTTGTCTGCCACTTCCAACCAAATGTTCTCGCCGTCCACCCCGTTGCTGATGGTAATCGTGCCGCGCTCCGGCCCCATGGCTTGCGCCGCATTGATGACCAGGTTCATCACCACTTGGTTGAGTTGTGACCCCAGGCATTCGATTTCCGGCAGCGGCGCGTAGTGCTTGATCACGTCGGCCTTGTACTTGAGTTCGCTGGCGACAATGTTCAAGGTCGAGTCGATGCCCTGTTGCAGGTTCACCCATTGCCAGGTCTGGTCGTTGTCCACCCGGGAAAAGTCCTTCAAATCCTTGACGATCTGCACCACGCGGCCAATGCCTTCCTTCGATTCGCGAAGCAACGTGGGGATGTCCTCTTTGAGGAAGTCCAGGTCCAGGCGCCGGCGCAGCGCTTCGAGCTGTTCACTGCCGGTGGCGGTTTCGGCCTGTCGATAGGCGTCGAGCATCTCTTCCAACTGGTCAAAGTAGCCGCCCAGCGTGCCGAGGTTGGACGAAATAAACCCCACCGGGTTATTGATTTCGTGGGCCACGCCGGCCGCCAGTTGGCCCAGTGAGGCGAGTTTTTCCGACTGCACCAACTGGCTTTCCAGCTGTTTACGCTCGTCGATCTCCAGCTGCAGTGCGTGGCTTGCCTGGGTCAGTGCCTGGGTCCGTTGCTCAACCAAGCGTTCCAGTTGGCTGGTTTGCAAGGACGCGCGCCGCGCCATGTCCCATTTCGCGGCCAGGGTATTGGCCATTTGCTGGACTTCAATATTGTCGAAGGGTTTTTTCAGGATCAGCAGCCGGTCATGGGCGTGCAGGCGAAACAGCAGCTCCTCCCAGGAGTAATCCGAGTACGCCGTACACACCACCACTTGCAGGTCCGAGTCAACTTTCCAGAGTTCTTCAATGGTCTGTGCGCCGTCCCAGCCTTGGGGCATGCGCATGTCGACAAAGGCCAGGGCATAGGGCCGTTGCTCGGCCATGGCGACCTCAAGCAACTGCAGCCCCTCCTGCCCGCCGTAGGCCGAGTCCAGTTCGAACACGGGGCCTTGCGGTACGTCGGTGGCGCCGAATAGCGCGGCTTCCATATCGTCCAGTGCCTGGTTCTGCTCCATGGGCGGCGTGAGGATTTTGCGGAAGTCTTCGTGGATCGACGGCGTGTCGTCGATCAGCAGAATGCGGCGATTAGGGGCGCGGTTCATGCTTGGCCTGCTGCATCGGTAAGTGGAATTTGCAACGTGAACAGGGCGCCTGTGCCTGGCCCGTCGCTCTGGGCGGTGAGGCGGCCGTTCATTTCAATGGCTGCCAGGGCGCAGCTGTGAAGGCCGAAACCATGGCCCTCTTTGCGCGTGGTGAAGCCGTGGGTGAAGATCCGCGTCATGTTCTCGGCGGGGATGCCTTCGCCTTCGTCCTTGACGCTGATCTGCAAGAGGCTGTCATCCAGTGTGGTGATCGACAAGGTGATCTGCCGTGGCCGGTCCGTCAGGTTTGACATGGCGTACTTGGCGTTGCTGATCAGGTTGACCATGATCAGCAGCAGCCGGTGTTTGTCCGCCATCAGCAGCGGCACCTCGGCGTACTCCTTGACGACCGTGACATGGTGACGATTCAGCGCCCCGGCGTTCATGCGCAAGGCGTCGTCCATCAATTCACCGATCTGCACAGGCTCCAGCAGGCTGGAGGCGCCGGCATAGGATTGCTGGGTGGAGACAATGTCCTTGATGTGGTCCACGCTTTTGCTCAACTGCGCCAGCTCATCGGTCAGCCCCTGTTGTTCGAGGGCAATGGCCTCCACCAGTTGGTTGAGGTAGCCGGGCAGCAATTTGCCTTTTTCGTCCTCGCGCAGGTAAGTGCCCAGGTCGTCAGGGTGTTCGTTGATCAGTTGCATTGCCTTGCCCAGCCCCAGGGCCTTGCTGTTGCGCAGCTTGCGCGCGACCAGTTCGGCGGAGATGTTCACGCTGTTGAGCACGTTGCCGACGTTGTGCAGCACATTGGTCGCGATTTCTGCCATGCCCGCCTGGCGGGCGTTGTCCAGCAGTTCGCTCTGGGCATCCTTGAGTTCCCGCGTGCGCGCCTCGACGCGCTGTTCAAGGCTTTCATTGGCCCCTTGCAAGGCGCGGTTGACCCGGTTGATCTCGGCAAAGCTGCGCAGCAAACGAATGGCCAGGTACAACAGCAGCACCACCAGCAGCGTGGAAAACACCAGCAGGTAGCGATGGTACTTCTGATCAATCAGGTCGGCGGCGGCCTGGTCCTGATTGAGTTGGGTGGTCAGGGCATCCAGTTGATCTGAAAGCGGGATGGCGGCGATGCGATCGAGCAGGTCGTTGACGATGGGCTGCTCGCGCAAAATCAACGCGATGTGATTACTGAGAATCTCCACCGGCACCTGGAATTCGGCGGGCAGGTTTTCTTTGTTCACTGCCAGTTTGTTCAGCCCCACGAGGATGTCCGCGGCTTTGTCGTCGCTGGTCACCTGGGCAAATTCCAGGGCACTGAGCAGCAAGTCGTAAGTGTCGGTGGCGATGCTTTGTTGTTCCAGCTTGTCGGCGTCTTTCAGTTGCAGGAGATGCGCCTGGATATCGTCCTCGGCCGTCGGCAAAAACGCCAGCGAATTGCGCAGTACCGCATTGTGCGATTTGAATTGCTCCACTAACCGCGCCTTTTCCTGAATCGACTGGCGATAAGCATCCTGCGCGGCCTGCCAGTCGGCGGGGTGTTCGTGGTGGTGTTGCCCTTCGCGATTTTCCAGCTGAACCCACAGTTCGCTCATGTCCTTGAGCGGCGCTACCAACGGGTCATAGTTGTGGGTGAGGGCGATCCTGGCCTTGAGCACCTCGACGTCCCACTGGGAATTGAGTTGCTTGATCTGGCGGATCAGTTCGCGCGACTCGGTGTAGCTGGTGGACTGGTCGCCGATCGACTTGAGGTACAGAAATACCAGCACCGAGGCCAGTACAATGGCGATACCGCTGAGTGTGATCAGGCTGGCGAGGCGAGATGATTTCATAGGGGCTTGCCCGCCCATTCGCCGGTCAGCGTCTTGAGGAATTTGATGATCAGCGTCTTGTCCTCAGCCGACGGAACTCGCCCCAGCTGGTACTTGAACATGATGTCGACGGCTTCCTCCAGGGTCTTGGCCGAGCCATCGTGAAAGTACGGCGCGGTGACGGCAACGTTGCGCAGGCTGGGCACCTTGAACACATTGCGGTCTTCTTCGTCCTTGGTCAGCAGGTAACGGCCCAGGTCGGCTTCGGTCGGGTTGCCACGGGCCTTGAAGTAGTCGCCCATCACGCCGAATTTCTGGTACATGTTGCCGCCGATATTGGCGCCCTGATGGCAGGCGATGCAGCCGTATTCCTTGAAACGTTGGTAACCATATTTCTCATCGAGGGTGAGGATGTCGGTATTGCCTTGCAGGTACTGGTCGAAACGTGAATTGGGCGTGAGCAACGTACGCTCATAGGTGGCCAGGGCGTCCTGCACGTTGGCGGCCGTGACCCCGTCGGGATACACCCGGTGGAACGCGGCCTGGTAGGTGGGCAGTGCCGAAAGGGTCTGGACCACGGTCTGCCAGTCGTTGCCCATTTCCATCGGGCTGACGACCACCTGTTCAACCTGCGCTTGCAGGGTGTCGACCCTGGCGTTCCAGAATTGTTTGAAGTTCAGGCTGGCGTTGAACACCGTCGGGGTGTTGAGCAGGACCGGCTTGCCATCGAACCCCAGGGAAAATGCCCGGTTATCGTCACCACCGGCTTCCAGGTTATGGCAACTGGCACACGACTTGGTGTTGTTGACGGACAGCTGTGTTTCATTGAACAGCTGACGCCCCAGTTCTACGGTGGCCGCGTCCAGCACCGGCACGGGCGGCAGGGGTTTGAGTGCTTCATCCAGCGGCGCGGCCGTGACGGGCACGCAGGTGCCACAGCCCAGGGCCAGGGTCATGGCCAGAACCCGAGGTAACAGGTGAAAAGTACGCGGTGTGCTGCGGCTCAAGCGGTCGCTCCTTGCGGCAAAAAATCAGTGGTCAGGTAACAGGCTGGGTTGCCCAGTGTGCAGCAGTCGGGCGAAATCATTGGCTGCTACGGCCTTGCTGAACAGGAAACCCTGGCCCTCCTCACACTGGTGAGCGATGAGAAATTGCAGCTGCTCAATGGTCTCCACCCCTTCGGCGACGATGTTCAAGTCCAGGCTTTTACCCAGGCTGATAATTGCGCTGATCAATTGCGCGTCCTGGCTGTTACTGCTCAGGCCACGAATGAACGATTGGTCGATCTTCAGCACATCAATCGGAAAGCGCCGCAGGTAGCTGAGGCTGGAATACCCGGTGCCGAAATCGTCGATGGACAGCCGCACGCCGAGGGCCTTGATCTTGCGCAACGTGGTGTGTGTGTCCTCGACATTTTGCATCAGCACGCTCTCGGTGATTTCCAACTCCAGTAACTGTGGCGCCAGGCCCGTATGCTCAAGGATCGCCACGAGGTTGGCGACAAAGTCACGCTGGCGAAAATCAATCGCGGAAATATTCACCGAGAGGCAGATCGGCGGTAGCCCGGCGGCCTGCCAGGCGCGAGCTTGCGTGCAGGCCTGGCGTATCACCCACTGGCTCAACGGCACGATCAGGCCACTGTCTTCGGCCACAGGAATGAAGGCAGACGGGTAGATCCAGCCATGATCGGGCTGGTGCCAGCGAATCAACGCTTCGGCGCCGACAATTTTGCCGCTGTGCAAGTCCAGTTTCGGTTGGTAGTGCAGGCTAAATTCATTGCGTTGCAGGGCCTGCCGGATGGCACTTTCCAGGCTTTGCTGAACTTGGGCGAGCAGGTTCATCTCGGCGATGAAAAAACTGAAATTGTTGGGGCCACGTTCTTTGATGGCGCGCATCGCGGTTTCGGCCTTTTTGATCAATTCCACGGCGCTGCTGCTGTCATCAGGGTAAACGCTGATGCCAAGGCTTGCGGTGACGCTCAGGTCGTGGCCGGCCACATAGTGGGCGGTGCTGACGGCGGCAAGGAGCTTTTCGGCAATGTACTGGGTTTGCTGGGGATGCTTGATGTCGTTGAGGATCAGCACAAATTCGTCGGAGCCGTAACGAAACACCGAATCCGACTCGCGCACCGTCGCCACCAGGCTTTGGCTGACAAGCTTGAGCATTTCATCGCCGACCGGGTAGCCGAGCGCATTATTGATGCGCTTGAAGCGGTCCAGGCCGATAAACATCACGGCTAATTGGCTGCCATGGCGCCTGCAGACGGTAATGGCTTGGGTCAGGCGGTCGCCCAGCAGTGTGCTGTTGGGCAACTCGGTCAGGGCGTCGTATTGCAGCAGGTGCGAGACCTTGAGCAGTTCCTGGACCCTTGCCTCAATCGTGCGTTCGAGCCCGATCAACTTGGCTGCTGCGTCCTGCGCCAACTGCCATTTCCAGGTCAAGGCAGTGGCCATCTGGCGGATTTCGAGGTCGTCGAAGGGTTTTTTCAGGATCAGCAACTGGTCGTCGTAGGTGAGGCGCGCCTCGATGGCTTCGAAGGAGTAATCGGAGTAGGCCGTGCAGAGCGCGATTTGCAAGTTGGGGTCGACGTTCCACAGCTGTTCGATGGTTTCCAGGCCGTCCCAACCCGGCGGCATGCGCATGTCGATGAACACCAGGGCGTAGGGGGTGTTGGCGGCCAGGGCCTTGTTCACCAGTTCCAGGGCTTCCTGGCCCTGATAGGCGGAATCCAGCACAAAGGTCTGGCGCACCGCCGGGGCGTTGCCGAACAGGGTTTCTTCAATGCTGTCCAGGGAGGCGTGGTTGTTGGCGTCGACGCACAGGATCTTGCGGAAGTCCGCGTGGATCGACGCCGTGTCATCGACGATCAGGATGCGTCGATTGGCCCGCCCTGAGCGTGGGGTCATGGCTGATTCCGAGCGGCGCGCAACTGCGGTTTATGGCGCATAGGGCTTCCTTACCGTGAATGCTTCAATAAACAGGGACGGTCACCGGCTTCCAGTCACAAGCATAGTCGGCTCCCTTGAATAAGTCGGCCAGTTGGCGTCAAATCACCCACAGTTACCCCGGTGTTCATCTAGCGCTCAATGCGCGAGCAAGTACAGTGATGGATCACGTCGGGCCGCATTGAAGCAACTCTGTGTCATTGCCAGGAGGTGTCGCCATGGATGAACAAACTGCTACGACCCCCCCTTATACCCCCACGGTTTTGCTGGTCGACGACGAAGAGTCGATCCTCAATAGCCTGCGCCGCCTGCTGCGCGGCCAACCCTATGAGGTCCTGCTGGCCGGCAGTGGTGCCCAGGCCCTGGAGATCATGGCCGCCCGGCCCATCGACCTGGTGATGACCGACGCGCGTATGCCGGCCATGGACGGGGCGATGCTGCTGGCCGAAACCCACCGGCTGTACCCGTCCACCACGCGCATCCTGCTCACCGGCTATGCCGACATGAGCATGATGATCAAGGCGATCAACGAAGGTCAGATTCACCGCTACATCAGCAAGCCCTGGAACGATGAGGAAATGCTCCTGACCTTGCGCCAGTCCCTGGAGCACCAGCACTCCGAGCGTGAACGGTTGCGCCTTGAACAGTTGACCCGCGAGCAGAACGACCAGTTGAAGGCCCTCAACGCGACCCTCGAAAAGCGCGTCGAGGCCCGCACCAGCGAGCTGCAGCAAACCGCTGACATGCTCGACCTGGCCTACGACGAACTCAAACGCAGCTATGTGACCGGCACCGAAGTGTTTTCACTGTTGGCCAACCTGCGCCTGCCCAAGCAGAAACAGACCAACCGCCAGTTGATCGAGCTGATTCGCGTGTATTGCAAGGCCCAGGCGATGGACGAAGCCAGTGCCCGCGACCTGACCATGGCCGCTGCGCTCTATAACATCGGCAAGCTGAGCTGGAGCGACGGCATGATGGTCGCGCCCTCGGACATGCTGCACAGCACCGACCGAGAACGCTATCGGGCCTACCCGACCCAGAGCGAGTCATTGTTGATGACCCTGGAGCCGATGAAGGACGCTGCGCGTCTGATTCGTCATCACCAGGAACGCTGGGACGGCAGCGGTTTTCCGGACCACCTCAAGGGCGAGTTGATTCCCTCGGGCGCCCGCTTGTTGAAGCTTGCGGTCGACTTTATCGAGCTGCAAAAGGGCTTGATCCTCGAACGCCAGATGAACAGCGATGAAGCGCTGCTCTACATCCGTAAATACGCCGGCAAGCTCTACGATCCGGATATGGTCGAAGACTTCGTGCGGGCCTGCGCCGCGTTCCTCAGTGACGTGACGCTGGGTGACCCGAATGTGAAAGTCTTGACCACCCGCGAACTGGCCGAAGGCATGGTGTTGGCGCGCAACCTCAACGCCGATAACGGCATGCTGTTGCTCAACGCCGGCAAGGTGCTGAACCTGCCGCTGGTGGACAAGTTGATTGCGTTTGAGGCGATGGAAGGGGCCAAGTATTCGGTGTTCATCAAAGAGCCGGATGAGGGCGCACTTTCCGGTTAACACGCTTTCTGTGATCCTTGCACCTTTGCATTCAAGGCAGTTTTTACATGACATCGACTATCCGCATCGCCGCCGCGCTATTGATCGGCAGCAACGGCCACACCTTGCTGGTGCGCAAACGCGGCGCCCAGGCTTTTATGCAGCCCGGCGGCAAGATCGACGCCGGCGAGCAACCCGCCGAGGCGCTTGCCCGTGAGTTGTTTGAGGAACTGAACCTGCGCATCGACCCGAGCGATGCGACCTACCTCGGCGATTTCTCGGCGCCTGCCGCCAATGAGCCGGGCTTTACCGTGCACGCGGAACTGTTCCAGGTGCATATCGACGTGCCGGTGACACCCGCGGCGGAAATCGAAGAAGTGCGCTGGATCGACCCGGCCGGTGACGGTGGCCTGCACCTGGCGCCTCTGACCCGCGACTTGATCCTGCCGTTTTATCGCGCCTCGCTGACGGCTATCGCCTGACAAAGGACGGCCACGCATGCTGATTCGCCCCCTGAATGCCTGTGACGCCGAGGCTTATCGCGCCTTGATGCTTGAGGCGTACGACGGCTACCCCCAGGCGTTCACCTCCAGCGTGGCCGAGCGTTCGGCCATGCCGTTAAGCTGGTGGGAAAAACGCCTGGACAGCCCGCTGGATCGCTTGCTCGGCGCGTTTGACGCAGAGGCATTGGCCGGCATTGTCGGCCTGGCCTTCGAGCCCCGCGAGAAGGCACGGCACAAAGTGACCTTGTTCGGCATGTACGTGAACCGGGCTTATCAGCAGCAAGGAATGGGCCGCCAGCTGGTGGAGGCGGCACTCGCCGAGGCGCGTCAACATCCGCGCCTCAAACTGATCCAGCTGACCGTCACCGCCGGCAACGACGCGGCCTTCGCGTTGTACCAGCGTTGCGGGTTCATCCAGTACGGCCTGGAGCCGCTGGCGGTGCGGGTGGGGGTCGAGTATTTCGACAAAATCCACATGTGGCGCGAACTCAACGCTGACTGAAAACCTACATTCAGCGCACGGCGCTGACGCCATCCAACGTGGAAAACGACGTGTCCTTGGCCGTCAGCAAAAAGTCGCGCATGTAGGGTGCATCCAGCATGTCCGCGCGGATCCCCGCATACAGCGTGGCAAACAGGCCTTTTTCGCCCAAACGCTTGGCCTTCACGTAACCGCGCGAGCTGTACTCGTGCAGCGCCCAATGCGGCATGCCGCACACGCCCCGGCCGCTGGCCACCAGTTGCATCATCATCACGGTCAGTTCCGAGGTGCGCACCTGGGCGGGCTCCACATCGGCCGGTTCCAGGAAGCGGGTGAAGATGTCCAGGCGATCGCGTTCCACCGGGTAGGTGATCAGGGTTTCGCTCAGCAGGTCTTCGGGCACAATGTACGACTTGTTCGCCAGCGCGTGCTGGTTGGCCACGGCGAGCATGGCTTCGTAGGTGAACAGCGGCACATAGGTGATGCCCGGCAACTCCAGCGGGTCGGAGGTCACCACCAGGTCCAGGTCACCCCGGGCCAGTGCCGGTAACGGGGCGAAGGCAAAACCCGAGGCCAGGTCCAGCTCGACCTCCGGCCAGGCATCGCGAAACTGGTCGATGGTCGGCATCAGCCACTGGAAGCAGCTGTGGCATTCGATCGCCATGTGCAAACGCCCGGCAGTGCCGCCGGCCAAACGTGCGATATCGCGTTCGGCGCCGCGCAGCAAGGGCAGGGTCGCATCGGCCAGTTGCAGCAGGCGCAGGCCGGCGCTGGTGAAGCGCAGCGGCTTGGTCTTGCGCACAAACAATTGCATGCCCAGGCGCTCTTCCAACTCTTTGAATTGGTGGGAGAGTGCCGATTGCGTCAGGTGCAGGCGCTCGGCGGCCTCCACCAGGCTGTCGGCTTCGCGCAGGGCGTGCAGAGTCTTGAGGTGACGAATTTCGAGCACGGGCGCTCCATGAAGATAATTTGTGATAGACAGGGCTGGCGTGAGTTTGTCTCATGTTGCAAGGCCTGTCGATACGGCATCGACCACGACCGCTGGGCACTCTTCATTAAACTGTCACAGAACTGTGGCAGCGCGCTTGAACAAACTTCATCAGACTCGCGCTCTACTGGGGTTCTGCGTTTCGGTGTTTTTCATGCGCGTGTTGCTTTTACTGGCCGCTCTACTGTTCGGCCTGCCGTCTTTTGCGGCTTCTCGATGTGATGTCAATGTCCCGACCCAAACGGTCGATCTGGCTCAGGTGAGCATCGCCTACCAGAGTATCGGCCGTGCGTCTGACCCTGCCTTGCTGCTGGTGATGGGCCTGGGCGGGCAGTTGATCCACTGGCCGGATGAGGTCGTCGTGGCCCTGTGTGAGCAGGGCTTTCGGGTGATTCGCTACGACAACCGTGACGTGGGCCTGTCCACCTGGCGCCAAGCCCCGGCCAGCGCCAACCTGACCTTTGAAGTGCTGCGCTACAAACTCGGCCTGCCGGTGGCGGCGCCGTACACGCTGACTGACATGGCCGACGACGCCCTGGGCTTGATGGATGCGTTGCAGATCCGCCAATTCCACGTGCTGGGCGCGAGTATGGGCGGCATGATCGCCCAGCACCTGGCGGCGATGGCGCCGCAACGGGTGGAAAGCCTGACGTTGATCATGACCAGCTCCGGCGCCGAAGGCTTGCCGGCGCCGAATGCGGCGTTGGTGCAGTTGTTGTCGCGGCGCAGTGCGCCTAATCGTGAAGTGGCGCTTGAGCAACAGGCCGACCTGCTGGCGGCGTTGGGCAGCCCGAATGTGAAAGACGATCGCCAGGCGCTGCTGCACCAGGCGGCGCTGTCCTACGACCGGGCCTTCAACCCGGACGGCGTCAAGCGCCAGATCATGGCGATCCTCGCCGAGCCGAGCCGAGTGCCCTTGCTCAACCAACTGCGCGTGCCGACGCTGGTGGTGCACGGCACCGCCGACCCGTTGCTGCCGGTGATGCACGGCGTGCACCTGGCCGCGCATATTCAGGGCAGCCAATTGAAACTGATTCCCGGCATGGCCCATCGTTTCCAGGAAGCCTTCAAGGCACCGCTGCTGACGGCGGTGCTGCCGTACCTGCAAGCCCATCGCGAAGATGCTGCGCACTGGGCGCAGATTGACCTGGGCCAGCCTTCGAAGGTGTTGTGAAGTTGGTGTATCGTGCAACTTTTACGGCGCGTTAATGCCAACGAGGTTGCCTGCCATGAGTACTCCCCTGAAAATCGATTTCGTCAGCGACGTGTCCTGCCCCTGGTGCATCATCGGCCTGCGTGGCCTGACGGAAGCCCTCGACCAACTGGGCAGCGAGGTGCAGGCCGAGATCCATTTCCAGCCGTTCGAACTCAACCCGAATATGCCCGCTATCGGGCAGAACATCGTCGAGCACATCACCGAAAAATACGGCTCCAGCGCCGAAGAGTCCCAGGCCAACCGTGCGCGTATTCGTGACATGGGCGCGGCGTTGGGCTTTGCCTTCCGTACCGACGGCCAGAGCCGCATCTACAACACTTTCGACGCTCATCGGCTGCTGCATTGGGCCGGGCTTGAGGGCTTGCAATACAACCTCAAGGAAGCGCTGTTCAAGGCCTATTTCAGCGATGGCCAGGACCCGTCCGACCACGCGACGCTGGCGATCATCGCCGAAAGCGTCGGCCTGGACATCAAGCGTGCGGCGCAGATTCTCGCCTCTGATGAATACGCTGCCGAAGTCCGCGAACAGGAACAGCTGTGGATCTCCCGGGGCGTGACGTCGGTGCCGACCATCGTGTTCAACGACCAGTACGCGGTCAGCGGTGGTCAGCCGGCCGAAGCGTTCGTGGGTGCGATTCGCCAGATCATCGCCGAAGCGAAGGGCTGAACCGAGGGGGAGGGCGCTTGCTTCCCGGCTTATGCCGCTCCACACGTGGCGATAGCTCGCGAATGCGGTGGGGCAGTCGGATTATCGGCTGCTGGTACACCGCTTTCGCGAGCAAGCCCGCTCCCACATTTGGACGGTGGCTGGTGTAGGGTTTTGGTCAGGCACAGATATGTGTGGGGGCTGGCTTGTCTGCGAATGCGGTGGGGCAGTTAAATTATCGGCTGCTGGTACACCGCTTTCGCGAGCAAGCCCGCTCCCACATTTGGACGGTGGTGGGTGTAGGGTTTTGGTCAGGCACAGATATGTGTGGGGGCTGGCTTGTCTGCGAATGCGGTGGGGCAGTTGGATTATCGGCTGCTGGTACACCGCTTTCGCGAGCAAGCCCGCTCCCACATTTGGACGGTGGTGGGTGTAGGGTTTTGGTCAGGCACAGATCCGTGTGGGGGCTGGCTTGCCTGCGAATGCGGTGGGGCAGTCGGATTATCGGCTGCTGGTACACCGCTTTCGCGAGCAAGCCCGCTCCCACATTTGGACGGTGGTGGGTGTAGGGTTTTGGTCAGGCACAGATACGTGTGGGGGCTGGCTTGTCTGCGAATGCGGTGGGGCAGTTGGATTATCGGCTGCTGGTACACCGCTTTCGCGAGCAAGCCCGCTCCCACATTTGGACGGTGGTGGGTGTAGGGTTTTGGTCAGGCACAGATACGTGTGGGGGCTGGCTTGTCTGCGATGGCGGTGGGGCAGGTCAGCTTATCGGCTGCTGGCACAGTGTTGACCGAGCTTGGTGTCACAGATCAGGCGGCCTTGAGTGTGTTGTTGATCCTGGGGAGCTGCCTGCCTCTCGTCAGTCAAACTTGTAGCTGACCGCGGTCTGCACCTGGCCTTGGTTCACGTTGCCGGTTTCCTTGACGATGGTGCTGTTCGCCGCCGAGCCGACCAGGTGCGTCCAGCTGGCGCTGGTCAGCAGCGACCAGTGGTTAGCCAAGGGGAACTCGAAACTCTGGGTCAGCGTCAGGTTCTGGAAACCGGCGCTGGCGTTATAGGCACGAATGCCCGAGGCCGCGGATTCCTTGTCGTTTACGCCGAAAAAGGTCTGGGTCTGGCGGGCATCGGCAAAGTGCGCCATCAGGCCCGTGCTGCCAATGATGCCGTCACCCAGCGGGTAACCCAGCTCGCCACCGACCTTGCCCAACACACCGCCCTGATCACGCGCGCCGCCTACGGCCTGGCCGACTTGCGCGTACACGCGCCAGAACTCGGCCGGGGCGTATTGGATGAAACCACCGACTTCAGCCATGTCCGACACATCGCGCAAGCCGCGCAGTGAGCCGTTGGCCGTACGGCCAGGCAAGTAATTGATGAAGGGCCCGGCGGTGATGCCATTGGTATTGAGTGCGCTCCAGGTCAAGCCGTCATCAGAGCCGAGGCTGACACTGCCCCAGTCCAGGTCGAAATAGGGGATCGCCTGGGTTTCGTAACGGCCGCCGGTGGGGTCTTGGGGTTGATAACTGATGCCTGCACCGACTTCACCGGTAATGCCGTCCGCCAATACCGTGCTGGAAAAACTCCACAGCCCGAGCAAACCGGCGAATACAGCAGAAGTAACCTTGTACATCGAGCGTTTCCTTATCTGAACGTACGCGCATTCACGCGCGAAGGGCACCCCTGGCGCAAGCACTCATCTTGTTTGTAGCAAGCTACAAAAATTGTAGCTTGCTCGACACATATAACCACGGGACTCAAGCAAAACCCCAGCCCTGCTGGGCTTTAAGCAGTTGGCACAGTCCCTGCTAAAGCCCTGTTGCAAGCGCATAGAGCGTTCTCTTCAAGCCCTCCAACTTCAAGGACAGGCAATGATCCAGTGGCATATCGTGTGCGACTTCGACGGGACCATCACCCCGACCGACGTCATCGACAACGTCCTCCAGCGCTTCGCCGGGCCTGAGTGGGAAACCATCGAACAGGAATGGCTGGATGGGCACATCGGTTCCCGCGAATGCCTGAGCCGCCAACTGGCCTTGATCAAGGCCACACCGGCTGAACTGTTGGCGTATTTCGACAGCGTCGAGATCGACCCGGACTTCCCGGATTTCGTCGATCACGTCATGGGCCAGGGCGCGACCATCGAAGTGGTCAGCGACGGCATCGAGCAAGGCATCGCGCGCATTCTGTCGCGTAACTACGTGACCTTGCTGCCGATCCTGGCCAACCGTCTGCGCCAGGTCGACCAGAACAGCTGGCGCATCGACTTCCCGTATTCCAGCGACGCCTGCCGTGCCGCGTCCGGCAACTGCAAGTGCAAATCCACCCCGCGCAACAAGCGCGTGCTGGTGATCGGCGACGGCAAGTCCGACATGTGCGTGGCCTCTACCGCCGACTTCGTCTTCGCCAAAGGCAGCCTCGCCAAATACTGCGAAGCCAACAACATTCCCCATGCGCGCTTCGACACCTTTGCCGAACTGCCCGCATTGCTGGCCAAGCTGCCCCAGGGCATCGCGGCCAACGCCACCACCTTTACTGCTGCTGACAATCAGGAACTCTTCCACCATGTCTGATATCCGTATCGCCACCGCCGAAGACCAGATTCTTCTGGATAAAGAAGCCAAGTACTGCTCCTACGGCGACACTGTTCACTACATCGAGCCACCGCGTATTTTCAGCCGTTGCGAAGGCTCCTACGTGTGGGACACCGAAGACCAGGCTTACCTCGACCTGCAAATGTGGTACTCGGCCGTTAACTTCGGCTACGCCAACCCACGCCTGAACAACGCGCTGAAACAGCAGATCGACACCCTGCCGCAAATCGCCAGCCAGTACCTGCACAAAGGCAAGATCGAGCTGTCGGAAATGATCGCGGTCGATGCCAAGAAGAAATTCGGCCTCGACGGTCGCGTGCACTTCAACGTCGGTGGTTCGCAATCCATCGAAGACTCCCTGAAGGTCGTGCGTAACGCCACCAACGGCAAGAGCCTGATGTTCGCCTTCGAAGGCGGCTACCACGGCCGTACCCTCGGCGCTTCGTCGATCACTTCTAGCTACCGCTACCGTCGTCGCTACGGCCACTTCGGCGAGCGCGCCAACTTCATCCCGTTCCCGTACCACTTCCGCGGCCCTAAAGGCATGACCAAGGAAGAATACGGCAGCCACTGCGTGCAGCAATTCGCCCGTCTGTTCGAGACCGAATACAACGGCGTCTGGGACCCGAAAGTCGGCCAGAGTGAATACGCAGCGTTCTACGTCGAACCGATCCAGGGCACCGGCGGCTACGTGATTCCGCCGATGAACTTCTACCGCGAACTCAAGCACGTACTGGATCAGCACGGCATCCTGATGGTGTCCGACGAAATCCAGATGGGCTTCTACCGGACCGGCAAACTGTGGTCGATCGAGCACTTTGACGTGCAGCCGGACGTGATCGTCTTCGGTAAGGCGCTGACCAACGGCCTGAACCCACTGGGCGGCATCTGGGCCCGTGAAGAGTTGATCAACCCAAAGATCTTCCCGCCAGGTTCGACCCACTCTACCTTCGCCTCCAACCCACTGGGGACGGCGGTAGGCCTGGAAATGTTCAAGATGACCAGCGAAGTCGATTACGGCGCAATGGTCATGGCCAAGGGCAAATACTTCCTGGAAGGCCTGCAAGACCTGCAGAAACGTTTCCCGATCATCGGCGACGTCGACGGCCTGGGCCTGGCCCTGCGCTGCGAAATCTGCGGCCCGGATGGTTTCACGCCGGACAAGGCGACCCTGGACTACATGGTCGAAGAAGGCATGAAGGGCGACATGGTTGTGGATGGCCAGAAACTCGGCTTGATCCTCGACGTGGGCGGCTATTACAAAAACGTGATTACCCTGGCACCGTCCCTGGAAATCAGCTACCCGGAAATCGACTTGGGCCTGAAGTTGCTTGAGCAATTGCTGGTGCGAGCGACCCAGCGGTGAGCCATTACGAGATCGACCTCGGTGAAGGTGATGCCGGCTTCGTTCTCGGTGAAGGTCCGGTCGGGATCCTGTTGATCCACGGCCTGACCGGCACCCCGACGGAATTGCGTCAAGTTGCCAAAGGGTTGGCCAAGGCGGGTAACTGCACAGTGTACGTGCCGACCCTGGCCGGGCACTGCGGCGACAACAGTGACCTGCAGGCCACCGGTTGGCTGGATTGGTACGAAGGCGTGCGCAAGACCTTTGCCCAGGTCAAGCAACGCCACGCGCAAGTGTTTGTCGGTGGCTTGTCCATGGGCGCGGTGATGTCGATGTACGTGGCTGCCGAGCACCCTGGGCAAGTCGCCGGGCTGTTGATGTATTCCACGACCTTGAAGTACGACGGCTGGAGTATCAACAAGCTGGCGTTCCTGACGCCGTTGCTGATGAAAATTCCATTCGGCGTGCACATCTGCCGCTTCGAAGAGAAGCCGCCTTACGGCATCAAGAACGAGCGCCTGCGGGCTATCGTCGAGCGTCAGATGAAGGAAGGCGAAAGCAGCGAGGCCGGTTTGCTGACCATGGAAGGCATCACGGTGCGCGAGTTGCATCGGATGAATGCCGTGGTCAAGAAACGCATGCCTGAGGTCAAGGTGCCGGCACTGGTGTTGCACTCCATCGAGGACGACATCACCAGCCGCTGGAACGCCGATTATGTGGAGCGCCACCTGGGCGGGCCCGTCACCAAGATCCTGCTGGACAACTGTTACCACATGATCACCGTCGATCTGCAATACCGTCGGGTGATTGAGTTGAGCGCTGAGTTTGTCGAGCAACACGCCGCTACTGCCCAGGTGTCCGAAGACTACCGACAGCGTGCCTAAGCTTAAGGACAAGACGTGATCACCGCCCAAGCCTTCTCGACTATCCGGGCCATCCAGCGCAGTGCCTGGAACGACTGTTTTCCCGGGGCCCTGGAGGATTGGGACTTTTACGTTGCTGTGGAAAACGCCGCTATCGATGATTTCAAGTGGCGTTACCTGGCTGTTTACGACGATGAAACGCTGGTGGCGGTTGCCGCCGCGTTCATCACTTATTATCGCCTCGACACCACGGTGTCGGGTGCAGGCAAGCGCTTTACCGAGCGCCTGGAGCGACTGTGGCCGGGTGTTTTGCGCCTGGAGTTGTATGCCATCGGCTCGCCGGTGGCCGAGCGTTGCGACGCAGGCATGGCCAGCCATGTTGCCGAGGCGCAGCGCCCGTTGTTGATCAAGCACTTGCTGAAGGCTGCGCGCCAGGACGCCAACGCGTTCGGGATTGGCCTGGTGGCGGTCAAGGACGTGCCGACCAACGACCCGTGCTGGGCTGACAGTTGCCGCCTGGCAGGTTTTCAGAGCATGCCGAGTTTGCCCAGCGGGTTGTTGACGGTGCCTTACGGCTCAGTGGACGCCTACCTGGGCTCGCTGTGCAAGGCCACCCGCAAGGACTTGCGCCGCAAACTGCGTGCGCCGGGCCCGCGGGTAGAGTGGCGGCACAACATTGATGATGTGTTACCTGAGGTGATGCGCCTGTACGAAGACACGCTCAATCGCGCGGACTTGCAGTTCGAGCGCCTGCCGGCGAGTTACTTCACCGGCATCCTTGAACGGTTGGAAGGGCGCGCGGTTTGTGCGCTTTATTGGGTGGACGAGCACCTGGTGGCGTTCAACCTGATCCTGTTGGACCAGCACCGTTTGATCGACAAGTTTTTCGGGCATGACCGCGAGTTCAGCCGGGAGTACAACCTGTATTTCAGAAGTTGGCTGACCAATGTTGGTTATTGTATTCAACACAATATTCCGGTTTACGAGTGCGGTCAGGAGGGGTACGCCAGTAAGCTGCGCCTGGGTTGCGAGTTCCGCGGCAACAGCATGTTCTTCCGCCACCGTAACCGGCTGCTCAATGGCCTGCTCAAACTCGTTAAAATGTATATAAGACCGGACCGATCCGACCCTGCCATGGCTGCTGCGATAAGCGAAACCTGATGATCACCAAGACCCGCCAGAAAGCCCGCCCCTTTGCCATTTCGCGCTGGAGCGTCCAGCGCAAGCTGGTGCTGGCGTTCTGGCTGGTCAGCGTCATCCCGACCATGATCGCTGCCGAGTTGGCGGCGACCACGCTGTCGCAGATATTCGACAGCAACGTGCGTATCTGGCTGCAAGAGTCGACCAAGATCGTCAAGGACGAGATCGGCGACATCCTTCATGACAACGCGCGCATGGCCAAGCTGTTCCTGCGCTACACGGCTCCGCCGTTGAACAAACAAGCTGCCAAGCATGACCGGCTCACCGCCGATATCGCCGAGGCCACCGATATCGACGTGGTCTCGCTGATTCGTGTCAGTGACCACAAGATCATGTTCAGCACGGCCCCTGACGATGTCGTCAAGCAGATCAACCTGACCAGCAACGCGGTGTTGCAAACCATCCAGGTGGCCGGCGTGACGACGGGCCTGGTGGTCTCAACGTTCGAAACCACCCAAGAGGGCGTCGACTACGTGCTGTTGGTGGCCACGTACCTGGACAGCAGCTTCCTCACCAGCGTGGCCGACGTGCACTCCCTTGACCTGCGCCTGTACCTGGCCAACCCCGCGGGTTTTTCCGAGATATTCTCGACTCAGCGTTTTGAAAATCACCCTTCGCGCATCCCGAAGAATGTCGAAACGGCTATGCGCAGTACCAAGCAGCCGAGTGAGCAGTTCACCAATAGTTACAGCGGCCTGTATTGGCCCATCTTCAACGACGCCGGCGACTTGCAGGGCGTGATCTTCAGCGGCCTGCTGCGTCATACCAGCCTGGTTGGACTGGTGAATCAGAGCAATTTGTTCGTGCTGATATTCCTGCTGAGTTCGGCGTTGTCCCTGGGTGCCGGCGTACTGGTGTCACGGCGCCTGACCAAGCCTTTGCGGGACTTGTCCCAAGGCGTCGACGCGGTGATCTCGGGCGATTACGAACATCGCGTATTGGTCAGCGGCGGCGATGAGCTGGCGCAGTTGAGCAGCACCTTCAACCACATGACCGAGCGCCTGGGCGAGCTGCACTACCTTGAGGCCCAGTTACGCCGCCGTGATCGGCTGCATGCGCTGGGCGAAGTCGCGATGGGCCTGGCTCACGAAATCCGCAACCCGTTGGGCATCATCAAGACCGCCACCCAGCTGCTGCACCGTCGCGTCGACCTGCCGGAAACCGACAAGCGCCACCTGGAATACGTGATCAGCGAAGTCAGCCGCATCAACGACCTGATCACCGAGTTTCTCGACTTCGCCAAACCCAACCCGCCCCTGCGGGTGTTGCAGGCGGCGCGTCCGGTGGTGGAAGAAATCCTTGGCTTCTGCAGCCCGGAGCTGGCGACCCATAACATTGATGCGAAAATCGATGATCAGGCCCCCGGCGCGACTATCTATGCCGATGCCAAGCAGCTGAAGCAGGCCTGCCTCAACCTGATTCTCAACGCCATTGATGCGATGCCCGACGGCGGGCGCCTGACCTTGGGCATTCGCAGCGCGGGAGGCAACACGGTGATTAGCATCGCCGACACCGGCCAGGGCATTCCGGCGGATATGATCGAGCGGATCTTCACACCGTTCGTCACCACCAAGGCCTCGGGCACGGGCCTGGGCCTGGCCAAAGTCTATTCGATCATGGAAAGTCACGACGGCAGCATCGAATGTGCCAGTGAGAAAGATGCCGGCGCCACCTTCAGCCTGTACATTCCGGCCCACGGTGAAGACGACGGCGACGATGAGGAAGGTCATGACGCATAACGTATTGGTAGTCGACGACGAGCCCAAGCTCTGCGACTTGCTGTCGTCGGCATTGAGCCAGAACGGCATTCAGGTATTCACCGCAAGCAACGGCCTGCACGCGCTGAAGGTGCTGGAACAGGAAGACATCGACCTGGTGATCAGCGACTGGCGCATGCCGGGCATGGACGGGCCGGCGCTGTTGGCCGAGATCAAGCTGCGTTTCCCTGAGCTGCCGGTGATCGTGATGACCGCCTACAGCACGGTGAAAAACGCGGTGCAGTCGATGCGCAATGGCGCCTATGACTATATTGCCAAGCCGTTCGATATCGATGAGCTGGACATCACCGTAGCCAAGGCCCTGCAGTTTCGCGACATCATGCGCGATAACGCACGCTTGCGCGCCGAGCTTGACCATCATGCGCAGTTTGACAGCCTGGTAGGCGACAGCCCGGCGTTTCGCGAGGTGCTGCATGCCATCGATTCAGTGCGTGACAGCAACGCAACCATCCTGCTGACCGGCGAAAGCGGCACCGGCAAGGAAATGGTTGCCCGTGCCATCCACAAACACGGCAGCCGTGCCGACAAACCGTTCGTGGCGGTCAACTGCGCGGCCATCCCCGAAGGGCTGCTCGAAAGCGAAATGTTCGGCCATCGCAAAGGCGCGTTTACCGGCGCCGTGGCGGATCGGGTCGGGCGCTTTATGCAGGCCGACAAGGGCACGCTGTTTTTGGATGAAGTGGGCGATATGCCCCTGGCGTTGCAGGCCAAGATTCTGCGTGCCTTGCAGGAGCGAGTGATCGAGCCGGTGGGCGACCCGCGCGAGCGCAAGGTGGATGTGCGGGTAATCGCCGCCACCAACAAAAACCTGCTGGATGCGGTGGCCAATAAAGAGTTTCGTGAAGACCTGTATTACCGCCTCAACGTGTTCCCGATCCCATTGCCGGCCCTGCGCGAACGCGCTGAAGACATCGTGCCCCTGGCCCGACACTTCGCCCAGACCCTGAGCGCGACCGCCGGTAAACGCATCACCGGCTTCAGCCCCGAGGCGTTGCAGGCCATGGCCGCTTACCACTGGCCGGGCAATATTCGCGAGCTGCAAAACTGTGTGGAGCGGGCGACCATCGTGGCAGCCAAGCCGGTGATCGAAGACATCGACCTGCCGGCTTACCTGTTTGCGTCCAAGCCTGCCGAGGACGGTGTCACGGCGCTGCTTGGTGACACACCGGGTGTGCCTGCCGATCTGGATGCGGCGCTGGCTGAGGTGGAGAAAACCTACATCATGGCGGCGTTGAATGAGAGCAACGGCGTGCAGGCGGCGGCGGCGGCGAAGATCGGGATTTCCGAGAGAAGTTTCTGGTATCGGCTGAAGAAGCTGGGGATTCAGGTCGACAAGATCGTGCGCTGATCTCCCAGGCACACATCATTGCTCTAAATGTGGGAGCTGGCTTGCCTGCGATTGCGGTGTATCAGTCATCAGATCTGGTGCAGACATACCGCCATCGCAGGCAAGCCAGCTCCCACATGTTTACCCAGTTGGGTCAGGTGTGGACGCGCACCCACACACTCACCAATACCGTCGCCGCCATCAACCACGCCACCGCCGCCACGGCGAGTGACGCCTCCAGGCGCATGCGGTCGACCATCACATACAGCGTCGACAAATACACAAAATACGGAATGATCGACCACATCCCAAACAGGATCGTGGTCTTCAGGTCGTCCACCGAACGGCCCTTGCCGACGATGTAATGCGCAATCAACGCAAAGGTCGGAAACAGCGGCACCAGCCCTGCGATGTAATAGTTCTTGGTCTTGGCCAGTGCAGCCAGGATCAACACCACCGCCGCGCCCAGGGCGGCTTTCAAAAACAGATCCACACTGTGCTCCTTAGTGGCTCAACCCGTATTTCTTGACCTTGTCGAACAGGGTGGTCTTGGCCATTCCCAGCTCCTGGCTGGCTTGGGTCAGGTTGCCACCGCTGCGTTGCAGGGCGTCATTGAGCAGGTTGCGTTCGAAGGCTTCGACCGCCTCGGTAAAGGCCAGGCCATGGTTGCTGGTGCCGTTGCCGCTTTTCTTGAAGGCGGGCAAGCCCAGGGCGAAGCGTTCGGCGACGTTGCGCAGTTCCCGCACGTTGCCGGGCCAATCGTGGCTCATCAGGCTCGACACCGTCTGGTTGTCCAGTTCCGGCACGCTGCGATCAAAGCGCAGCGACGACTGCTGCAGGAAGTGTTCGAACAATTGCAGGATGTCTTCGCGGCGTTCGCGCAGCGGCGGCAGCTCCAGGGTCACTACGTTGAGACGGTAGTAAAGGTCACTGCGGAACTGACTGGCGCGGCTCAGCTCGTCGAGGTCGGACTTGGTCGCGGCGATCACCCGGCAATCCACCGCCACGCTCTGGTTCGAACCGAGGCGTTCGAGGGTGCGTTCCTGCAACACCCGCAGTAATTTGATCTGCAGGTTGATCGGCATGCTTTCCACTTCATCGAGGAACAGCGTGCCTTCGTGGGCGTGCTCGATCTTGCCGATGCGGCGTTTGCCGGCGCCGGTAAAGGCGTTGGCTTCGTGGCCGAAAATCTCGCTTTCGAACAGGTTCTCCGGCAGGCCACCGCAGTTCAAGGCGACGAACTGGTGGGAATGGCGCCGGCTGAAATCATGCAGGCAGCGTGCGACCAATTCCTTGCCGGTGCCGGTCTCACCTTCGATCAACACGTTGGCGGAGGTGTCGGCGACGTTGGCGATCAGCTCGCGCAGCGTCTGCATCGCCGGTGAGCGGCCGATGATGCGCCCTTCCAGGGAGTCGCGCTCAGCCAGCTGGCGGCGCAGCGACCACACCTCGCGCGCCAGCCCGCGTTGTTCCAGGGCGCGGCGTGCCACGTCGACCAGGCGCTCGGGTGAGAAGGGTTTCTCCATGAAGTCATAGGCGCCGTTGCGCATGGCACCGACGGCCATCGAGATATCGCCATGGCCGGTGATCAGCACCACCGGCAGGCTTTTGTCCAAGGCCTTGAGGCGGGTCAACAGCTCCAGGCCGTCGATGCCCGGCAGGCGAATATCGCTGATGACGATACCGGCAAAGTTTTCCCCGATGCGCTTGAGGGCCTCTTCGGCACTGCCGACGCCCACACTGGGAATGTCTTCCAGCGCCAGGGCTTGCTGGCAGCCGAGCAGCACATGGGGGTCGTCTTCGACGATCAGAACGGTGAGGTCGTCTTTAGAGGCAGTAGCGTCTGTATTCATGTCGACTCAGCTTTTTGGGTGCCTGCCAGCGGCAGGCACAAGACAAAGGCCGTACCACCCGTGGCCGGGTGTTCCACGGCAAGGGTGCCGCCCGTCGCCGCCGCGAGGCTGGCGGAAAGCGTCAGGCCCAGCCCCAGGCCTTGTTCGCCGGGTTTGGTGGTGAAGAACGGTTCGAATAGATGTTTGCGGGTTTCGGGGTCGATGCCATGGCCATTGTCGCGCACATGCAAGCGGTACTTGCCGTCGGCGCTGTGGCCGTCCAGCCACAGTTCGGGCGTGGGCTGCGCTTGCATCGCGTCCAGGGCGTTACCGATCAGGTTGACCAGAATTTGCTCCAGGCGTGTCTGGTCAATCTGCAATTGGGCGTTGCTGAAGTCGCGGTGCAGGGTCAACGGCAGGCCATCGAGGCGGGCGCCCAGTACCTGGAACGCGGCGTCCACGGCTTTGCCGAGGTTGGCTTCGCCCTGGTCATCGCCACGCCGGGCAAACGAGCGCAGGCTGGCGGTGATGCGGCCCATGCGGTCGATCAGTTCGTTGATGGTCTTGAGGTTGGCGCTGGCGGTATCCAGCGCGCCACGCTCCAGGAAGCGCACGGTGTTGCCCGACAGGGTACGCAGCGCCGCCAGTGGCTGGTTCAACTCATGGGCAATGCTAGTCGACATCTGGCCGATGGCGGCGAGTTTGCCGGCCTGGACCAATTCATCCTGGGCGTGGCGCAGGGTCTCTTCGGCCTGGCGCCGTTCGCGAATCTGGCCCTTGAGCCGTTCGTTGCTGGCGCGCAGGTCGGCAGTGCGTTCGGCAATCCGACGTTCCAGCTGGCTGTTGGCTTCCTGCAAGGCTTCGCGCGCAGCGAGGCGGGTGGCGATAACCTTGCGGCGCTCGTTCCAGGCAATCAGCAGGAATGCGACCAGGCCAAACGCGACGGCCACCAGAATGCCCTGGTTGATCGCGGCCCGCCGCAGGTCGTTGAGCGGGGTCAGCAGGGTGAAATTCCACGGTGTATCACTCAACGGGCGGGTCTGGGCCAGGTAGCTGACTTCATGCTCGTCATTGACCACTTCGCTGTTGGCGGGGAAGGTCAGCTTCTCGGTGCCTTCGTTAAGGCGCTCGCGGGCCAGCGGCTCCAACTCGTTGAGCGTCGCCCAGTAATATTGCAGGCTGTGCGCCAGGCGTTCCTTGGTGTCATCGCTCAGCGGGCGCACGGCCTTGAGGCGGCGGGCCGGGTCGCTGGAGAGGATGATGATGCCGTTCTCGTCGCTCACAAAGGCTTCGAGGCGCGCGCGCTGCCAGCGTTCTTCCAGGGCTTCAAGGCGCACTTTGACCACCGCGACGCCAATGATCTTGCCGTGCTCTTCCAGGCCATGGGCCAGGTAGTAGCCGGGTTCGCCGTTGGTGCTGCCAATGCCATAGAAACGGCCGGGCTGGCCGCGCACGGCATTCTGGAAATAGGCACGGAAGGACAGGTCTTCACCTTGGTAACTGTCGGCATCGCGCCAGTTACTGGTGGCCAATACGCGGCCGGTAGTGTCCATCACGTAGATGGCCCGACTGCGACTGCGTCGGTTCAGGCCTTCGAGGTAATCGTTGACCGTTTTGCGGGTTTCCTGGTTCGGGTCGGCCAGCAGCTTGGAGACGCTCGACTCCAGCTCCAGGAGGCTGGGCAGGTAGGTGTATTTGCTCAGCTCGCTTTCGACGGTGCGGGCGTGCAGCTCCAACTGGCGTTCGCCGTTGTCGCTGAGGGTGCGGATGCCATAGTACTCACTGACCCAGAAGCCGATATAACCCAAGCCGATCATCAGGGCGATGATCAACGGCGGCAGGAACAGTTGGCGAATCAGGCGTGGTTTCACGGCAAGTGATGGCGGTGCGGCGCGAAATTGGTTGGGGTCGCATTTCATCACAGATGCCTTGGGTCAACCAGAGCTTGCCGGTCTGCTCGGTCCAGTGTGGGAGCGGGCTTGCTCGCGAATGCGGTGTCTCAGTCGCTGAATGTATCGACTGATCCAGCGCATTCGCGAGCAAGCCCGCTCCCACATTGGCCTTGTTTTTCAGCAGTGGCAGCAATGTAGGGCTTAGTGCTGCAGGATTTTCTCAAGGAAGTGCTGCGCACGTTCGGAGCGGGCGCTGATATCGCCGAAGAATTCCTCTTTCGGGCAGTCTTCGATGATCTTGCCGGCGTCCATGAAGATCACGCGGTCGGCCACTTTGCGGGCGAAGCCCATTTCGTGGGTCACGCACATCATGGTCATGCCTTCCTGGGCCAGTTGCACCATCACGTCGAGTACTTCGTTGACCATTTCCGGGTCGAGGGCGGAGGTCGGTTCGTCGAACAGCATGACGATCGGGTCCATGGCCAGCGCGCGGGCAATCGCCACACGCTGTTGCTGGCCGCCGGACAGTTGGCCGGGGTGCTTGTGGGCGTGTGCCGACAGGCCGACGCGCTCAAGCAGTTGCAGGCCTTTCTTGGTGGCTTCTTCCTTGCTGCGGCCGAGCACCTTGATCTGCGCGATGGTCAGGTTTTCGGTGATGGTCAGGTGCGGGAACAGTTCGAAGTGCTGGAACACCATGCCGACGCGTGAGCGCAGTTTTGGCAGGTTGGTCTTCGGGTCGGCGATCGACGTGCCGTCGACCACGATGTCGCCTTTCTGGAACGGTTCCAGCGCGTTGACGCATTTGATCAGGGTGGATTTGCCCGAACCCGATGGCCCGCACACCACGATCACTTCGCCTTTTTTAACCTCGGTGCTGCAATCGGTCAGCACCTGGAAGTCGCCATACCACTTGTTGATATTCTTGATAGAGATCATACGGCAAACCTTTTTTGCAGACGCTTGACCAGCAGCGAGGCGGAAAAGCTGATGATGAAGTAGACGACACCGGCGAAGATCAGGAACTCGTTGGAGCGGCCGATGATGTCGCCGTTGGAGCGGGCGGAGTTGAGGAAGTCCACCAGGCCTACGGTGTAAACCAGCGAGGTGTCCTGGAACAGGATGATCGACTGTTGCAGCAGCAACGGGGTCATCTTGCGGAACGCCTGGGGCAGGATGATCAGACGCATGGTCTGGCCGTAGGTCATGCCCATTGCCTGGGCTGCGCCCATCTGGCCCTTGGGAATCGACTGCACGCCGGCCCGTACGATTTCACAGAAGTACGCGGCTTCGAACATCATGAAGGCCACGACGCAGGAGGTGAACGCCCCGATCGGGGTGTCTTCGCCGGTGATCCAGCGCAGCACGAACGGCACTGCCAGGTAGAACCAGGTAATGACCAACAGCAGCGGGATCGAGCGGAAGTAGTTCACGTAGGCGCCGGCCAGGCGCGACAGCAGTTTGTTGGACGACAGGCGCATCAGCGCGAGCACGGTGCCCAATGCGATGCCGCCGATCACGCCCATGACCATCAACTGCAAGGTCATGACCATGCCGTTCCACAGGCCCGGGATGGCGGGGATGATGCCGCTGAAATCAAAGTCCATTATTTACCCCCCACGGAGATCAGGCCGGGCACGGCGACTTTCTTCTCGACCAGGCGCATCAGCAACATCAGGCTCATGTTCAAGGTGAAGTAGATCAGCGTGGCCAGGGTGAAGGCTTCAAACAGGTTGGCCGAGAACTCGGCGGTCTGTTTGGTTTGCGCCAGCAATTCCATCAGGCCGATCAAGGACGCCACGGAGGAGTTCTTGAACACGTTGAGGAATTCCGAGGTAAGGGGCGGAATGATGATGCGGTAGGCCTGTGGCAGCAGCACGTTCCAGTAGATCTGTGGCAGCTTGAAGCCCATGGCACGCGCGGCGGCTTCCTGGCCACGTGGCAGCGCCTGGATGCCGGTACGCACCTGTTCGCACACACGGGCGGCGGTGAACAGGCCCAGGCACACGACAACGCTCAGGTAAGCCGAGGTGGTCGGGTTGAGGTCTTGTTTGTACCAGTCCTGCAGGTTTTGCGGGAGCATATCGGGTATCAGGAAGTACCAGATAAACAGCTGAACCAGCAGCGGCACGTTACGAAACAGTTCCACGTAGCAGGTCGCGATGCCCGATACGAGGCGGTTTGGCACAGTGCGCATGACCCCCAGAATGGAGCCCAGCAACAAGGCGATAATCCATGCCACGACGGCGATGGCAATGGTCCAGCCCAAACCGGAGATGTACCAGTCGAGATAGGTCTCGCTGCCCACGCCGGTGGACTTGAAGAACACGCCCCAGTCCCAGTTGTAATTCATTAGGGTCTCCCCTCGAAATCGATCGATGTACAAGCACCCGCTTGGGGAAGATCCTTTCCCGCCCGACGTTGAACGTCAGGCACACACGATCGGCTCGAAAACCGCCAGGTCGAGTGTTCCACATTAAAGCCAGCAGGTAGTAACAGACGCCTGAGGGAGGGTTGGCTCCCTCAGGAGATAAGGTTAGTCAGGAATCAGATTTTTACGTCAGGCGCTGGTTTGTCGCTTGGGTTAGCGATCAGCTCCTTAACCTTTTCACTCATCGGGAAGTTCAGGTTCAGGCCTTTAGGTGGGATCGGGCTTTCGAACCACTTGCTGTAGATCTTGTTGATTTCGCCGGATTTGTACAGGGCGACGATGGCGTCATCCACGGCTTTCTTGAAGGCCGGGTCGTCTTTACGCACCATGCATGCGTAGGCTTCAAAGGACTGCGGCGTACCGGTGATGACCCAGTCGTCCGGCTTCTTGGCCTTGGCTTCTTCACCGGCCAGCAGGGCGTCGTCCATCATGAAGGCTACGGCGCGGCCGCTTTCCAGCATCTGGAAGGATTCGCCGTGGTCTTTGGCGGAGATGACGTTCATGCCCATCTGCTTGTCGGCGTTCATCGCTTTGATGATGCGCTCGGAGGTGGTACCAGCGGTGGTCACGACGTTTTTGCCTTTCAGGTCGGCAAAGTCAGCGTAGGACGGCTTGCCATCCTTGTCTTTCTTGACCAGCAGACGGGTGCCGATTTCGAAGATGTTAACGGTGAAGTCGACTTGCTGGGCGCGTTCGGCGTTGTTGGTGGTCGAACCACACTCAACGTCCGCAGTGCCGTTCTGGATCAACGGGATACGGGTTTGCGAGGTCACCAGGTTGTACTTGGTTTTCAGATCGGGTTTGTTCAGGTCTTTTTTCAGTTGTTCGACGATAGCCAACTGAATGTCGTGGGAGTAGCCCACTGGTTTGCCCGAACCGTCTGCGATGTAGGAGAACGGAATGGAGCTGTCGCGGTGAGCGAGAGTGATGGTGCCGGAGTCGTTGATTTTCTTCAGTGTGCCGGTGAGTTCGGCGGCGAAAACTGGAGTGCTGATCAGAGCAGCAGCGATAGCTGCGCCCAGGATATGGGGAACGATGCGCATCAATACTTCCTCGACATTTGTTTTTTTTATGAAGCCGGCTAAACGGCTCTCTTGTACAGCGAATGCCCGTAACGGCTCCTGAAGCGTCCTCAGGCAATCGTCAGGGAGTGTAGAGCATGAGTCGTGCCATACCTGAAACAAAAGGTTATCTGTTTGATTTATAAAGAGATTAACTTTGTGTTACTGGCAATTTATGGCTATCAGGTCCGGCAAACCGAATGGTGCGGGGTGTGCTGTTCGGAAAACCGAATGCCACGACCGGCATAAAAAAGCCCCTGGACCATACGGCGCAGGGGCTTTTTTACGCGGTGCGGATCAGGCGGCTTCAATCTTCGTGCGGTTCTGCTCAACCTTGGACAGGTAACGTTGCACGTTTTCCTGTTCTTGCGCGGTGGTGAACAGGCCAAGCTTGGTACGGCGCCACAGGACGTCCTGAGGTTGAGTCGCCCATTCTTCGGCACACAGGTAATCGACTTCGCGGGTGTACAGGCCACCGCCGAGGTGGTCGCCCAGGTCGGCCAGGGATTGCACGCCTTCCAGCAGGCGCCAGGTGCGGCTGCCATAGGTCGTGGCCCAGCGGCGCGCGATCTCGTTAGGCACCCAGTCGAACTTGGCGCGAATCGCCTCGGCCAGCGCTTCTGGCGTGGTCATATTCTCGCCGCCAGGCAGGCTGGCGGTGGCCGTCCAGCTTGGGCGCATCTGCGTGAAGTAAGGCGCCAGCTGTGCCATCGCCGACTCAGCGAGTTTGCGGTAGGTGGTGAGCTTGCCGCCGAACACTGAAAGGATCGGTGCTTCGCCCGTGCCGCCCGACAGCGACAGTGTGTAGTCGCGGGTGATGGCCGACGGGTTATCCGACTCGTCGTTGCACAGTGGGCGCACGCCGGAGTAGGTGTGGACGATGTCGGCGCGGCTCAGTTGCTTCTTGAAGTGAGCATTCACCACGTTGAGCATGTAGTCGGTTTCACCTTCAGTGATCGCCACTTTCGCCGGGTCACCGGTGTATTCACGGTCGGTGGTGCCGATGATGGTCAGGTGGTTCAGGTACGGAATGGTGAAGACGATGCGCTGATCTTCGTTCTGCAGGATGTGCGCGTGAGCGCCTTCGTACAGTTTCGGCACGATCAGGTGGCTGCCCTGGATCAGGCGGATGCCGTAGGGCGAATCCAGCTTCAGGTCTTCCTTGATGAACTTGGCGACCCATGGGCCGGCGGCGTTCACCAGTGCACGAGCACGGATCGAGAACAGGCTGCCATCGGCGCGTTCCATGTTCATTTCCCACATGCCGTTGCTGCGGTGTGCGCTGACGCAACGGGTCTGGGTGTGGATGTGCGCACCTTTTTCACGCGCGGCCATGGCGTTGAGTACGACCAGACGGGCGTCGTCGACCCAGCAATCGGAGTATTCGAAGCCTTTGGTGATCTCGCTTTTCAGCGGGCTGTCAGGGCCGAACTTGAGGCTTTTAGAGCCGGCCAGTTTTTCGCGCTTGCCCAGGTGGTCATAGAGGAACAGGCCGGCGCGAATCATCCACGCCGGACGCAGGTGCGGGCGGTGCGGCAGCACGAAGCGCATCTGCTTGACGATGTGTGGCGCTTTGGCCAGCAGCACTTCACGTTCTGCCAGGGCTTCGCGCACCAGGCGGAATTCGTAATGTTCGAGGTAGCGCAGGCCGCCGTGGATCAGCTTGCTGCTGGCGGAAGAGGTGTGGCTGGCCAAGTCGTCCTTTTCACAAAGGAATACCGACAAACCGCGACCGGCTGCGTCTGCTGCAATGCCGACGCCATTGATCCCGCCACCGATTACGGCAACGTCATAGACTTCGGCAAGCGGTGGAGCAGGCAAGGTGGAAGGGTTCATCGGCTGGCCTCGCGATTTATTCGTCTTGGAATTCGAACATTAATGTTCATTTGCGAAAATGGTAGCTGATAAACGCGCGCACAGCCACCCGACTTCGATTGAAAAAACTCATCGAAGGGCGGGGAAAGGAACAATTGTGAACATGAGCTTAGGGCAGGCTCAAGAGATGGGGTGTCGGATCTAACGCTATCGCGGGCAAGCCCGGCTCCCACAGCTGACCGAGTTCCAGCATGAGAATGCGGTCAACTGTGGGAGCGGGCTTGCCCGCGATGGAAGTCAGCCCAGGCGCTAAACCACTTCCAGCCGAACCTTGTGCTGGTTCAACAACTGCACCAGTGCCGGCACTGGCTGCTGATCCGTCACCAGACAGTCGACCAAACTGATCGGCCCCAAGCGAATCATGGCGTTGCGCCCGAATTTACTGGAGTCCGCCGCCAGGATGACTTGGCGTGCATTGGCGATGATCGCCTGGGAAACCCGCACTTCCTGATAATCAAAGTCGAGCAGGCTGCCGTCTTCGTCGATGCCGCTGATACCCACCAGGGCAAAATCAACCTTGAACTGGTTGATGAAGTCGACACTGGCCTGACCGACTACACCGCCATCACGGCGCACATTACCGCCGGTCAACAACACATCGAAATCGTCCTTGGCACTGAGCATGGTGGCGACGTTGAGGTTGTTGGTGATGATTTTCAGGTGATTGTGATTGAGCAGCGCACGCGCGATCGATTCGGTCGTGGTGCCGATATTGATGAACAACGAGGCGTGGTCGGGGATTTGCGCGGCAATGGCTTCGCCGATGCGTTGTTTCTCATCGCGCATCTGGTCGGCACGCATGGCGTACGCGGTGTTCTCGACACTGGAGTCATAGGCGGCGCCGCCGTGGTAGCGGCGCAGCAGATTGGCGTCCGCCAGCTGGTTGATATCGCGGCGGATGGTTTGCGGGGTGACAACGAATAGCTGCGCCATCTCCTCGATACTGACGTAACCGCGTTCGCGGACCAGTTCGAGGATTTGTTGCTGGCGGGGAGGCAGATTCATGGGGCGTCCTTTGGGCTGCCATACAAAAGTGGCCCATGATGACGCAGCAAGCGGCTCCCCGCCAGTTACAACCCTATATGGATCCGGCGGTTGGCTTATTCAGCGCCTTCGTGCGGTTCCCAGTCGCGGGTGCGGCTGACCGCTTTTTGCCAGCCGGCGTAGAGTTTTTCTTTGGCGGCTTCATCGAGCATCGGCTCGAATTCGCGCTCGATCACGGCCTTGCCGCGCAACTCGTCCAGGCTGCCCCAGAAGCCACAGGCCAGGCCTGCCAGGTAAGCGGCGCCGAGTGCCGTGGTTTCGCGCATTTGCGGGCGCTCGACCTGGGTACCCAGGATATCGGCCTGGAACTGCATCAGGAAGTTGTTGGCCACCGCGCCGCCGTCCACGCGCAGGGCTTTGAGGCGTTCGCCCGAGTCCTGTTGCATGGCGTCCAGCACGTCGCGGGTCTGGTAGGCAATCGACTCCAGGGCTGCGCGAATAATGTGATCCACGCGTACGCCACGGGTCAGGCCAAACAAAGCGCCACGGGCATACGGGTCCCAGTACGGAGCGCCCAGGCCGGTAAAGGCCGGCACCAGGTAGACGCCGTTGCTGTCCTTGACCTTGCCGGCGAAGTATTCGGTGTCGGTGGCGTCCGCGATGATCTTCAGCTCATCACGCAGCCACTGCACGGTGGAACCACCGTTGAACACCGCGCCTTCCAGCGCGTAAGCCACTTCGCCGCGTGGACCGCAGGCGATGGTGGTGAGCATGCCGTGTTTGGATTTGACGGCTTTGTCGCCGGTGTTCATCAGCAGGAAGCAGCCGGTGCCATAAGTGTTCTTGGCCTGCCCGGCTTCCACGCACATCTGGCCGAACAGAGCAGCCTGTTGGTCGCCCGCGATGCCGCCGATAGCGATACCGCTTTTGGTGCGGCCGTAGATTTCTGAAGACGACTTAACTTCCGGCAGCATCTCGCGCGGCACGTCGAGAATCTCCAGCATCTTCGCATCCCACTCCAGCGTGTGGATGTTGAAGAGCATGGTGCGCGAGGCGTTGGTGTAGTCGGTGACGTGGGTTTTGCCGCCGGTAAATTTCCAGATCAGCCAGCTGTCGACGGTGCCGAACAGCAATTCGCCATTGCGCGCACGCTCGCGGCTGCCTTCGACGTTGTCGAGGATCCACTTGAGCTTGGTGCCGGAGAAGTACGGGTCGGTGACCAGGCCAGTGGTGTCGCTGATGTATTGCTCGTGGCCATCGCGCTTGAGCTGCTGGCAGATCTCGGTGCTACGGCGGCACTGCCAGACGATTGCGTTGTAGATCGGGCGGCCGGTGATCTTGTCCCACACCACGGTGGTTTCACGCTGGTTGGTGATACCGATGGCAGCGACCTGGTCATGGTGCAGACCGGCTTGTGCCAGGGCCTCGACCATCACCGCGCTTTGGGTGGCGAAGATTTCCATCGGGTCATGTTCGACCCAGCCGGCTTGCGGGTAATGCTGAGCGAATTCACGCTGGGCGGTGCAGACCACGTTGGCATCGCGATCAAAGATGATCGCCCGCGAACTGGTGGTGCCCTGATCAAGGGCAATGATGTAGTTCTTATTCTGAATGTCGGTCATGTCGATTGCCTTGGACGGAAATAAGGAAGTGAGTAATCAGCCTGGGCCGCAAAAGGGCAGTGGGCACCAGGCTGGCGGTATCAGGAAATACGCGTCTTGCCGTTGACTGCCGTGTCAGTTGTTACTTCAGCTATAGCAGGTGCGGCGCTTGGCAGATGACGGGCAATCAGCCCGCGATAGGCCGCAGCACCGAGGCATGCGCCGACAATCGGCGCGAAAATCGGAATCAGGAAGTAAGGAATATCGCGGCCGCCAGTAAAGGATATTTCACCCCAGCCGGCGAAAAAGGTCATCAGCTTGGGCCCGAAATCCCGCGCCGGGTTCATCGCAAAGCCGGTCAACGGGCCCATGGCGCTGCCAATCACGGCGATCAACAGGCCGATCAGCAGCGGGGCCAGCGGGCCACGTGGCAGGCCATTGTTATCGTCGGTAAGGGCCATGATCACGCCCATCAGGATCGCGGTGATGACCATTTCAACCAGGAACGCCTGGGCAGTGCTCAGCAGCGCATGCGGGTAGGTGGAGAACACCGACGCCAATTCCAGGCTGGCCTGGGAGCCGCGAACCATGTGGTGGGTTTGTTCGTAATCGAAAAAAAGGTTGCTGTAGAGCGTGTAGACCAGCGCGGCGGAACAGAAGGCGCCGGCGATCTGGGCGAGGATGTAGAAGGGCAGTTTGCGCTTTTCGAAATCGGCAAAAATGCACAGGGCGATACTGACCGCCGGATTGAGGTGTGCCCCGGAAATACCGGCGCTCAGGTAGATCGCCATGCTCACGCCGACCCCCCAGATGATACTGATTTCCCACAACCCAAAGCTGGCACCCGCGACCTTGAGCGCAGCGACACAGCCTGTACCGAAGAAGATCAGAAGCGCAGTCCCCAGGAATTCGGCCATGCATTGGCTCGAAAGTGAAGGCTGTTGAAGAGCAGTTGTCATGGCAAACCTCGATTGTTGTTCTTGTTGGGCGCACAACCTCAACGGGCCGTTGCGCAATTTTCACCGTCATCAGAATCCCCATCCTGGCGACGGCTTACTGCTGAATACTCAGGGGCTATTCCTACAGTATTCGGAAACGAAAAAATATAGACAAGAATGACCGCTGTCAAAGGTCGAAAGTGAACCATTGGTCATTTTCGAACTATTGGTCTGGTGAATGATCATGCTTGGCCCTGTCAGCACTCATTTCAGGAGGCGCGCCCTAGAGCGTTTTACGTGGGCTTGGCCTAGAATTGAGCCTCTTTTAGCCGCGACCGGAGTAGCCATGACCCCCGCACTGGACCTGTTGAAAAAAGTTCGCGCCGAACATCATATTCACAGTTACGAACATGACCCCAAGGCTGCGTCGTATGGCTTGGAGGCCGCGGAAAAGTTGGGGCTCGATCCAGCGCAGGTGTTCAAGACCTTGCTGGCCAGCAGTGAGAAAGGTGAATTGCTGGTGGCGGTGGTGCCGGTCGTCGGAAGTCTGGATTTAAAAGCGTTGGCCCACGCGGCGGGGGTGAAAAAAGTCGAGATGGCCGACCCGGCAGCAGCGCAACGCTCCACCGGCTACCTGTTAGGCGGCATCAGCCCGTTGGGGCAAAAAAAGCGCTTACGCACGTTCATTGATGTAACGGCGCAGCCGTTCGCGACGATTTTTGTCAGTGCGGGAAGAAGGGGATTGGAAGTTGAACTGCCCGCGGCGGTGTTGGCTGAGCATACCCAGGCCAAATTTGCGCCGATTGGTCGGGGCTGAAATTCATATTTTGAAGAGTATGAGAGCCAATGTGGGAGCGGGCTTGCTCGCGAATGCGGTGGTTCAGTAATGAATCTATCAACTGACCCGCGACCATCGCGAGCAAGCCCGCTTCCACATTTTTTACCCGGTTTCGTCAGTTGCTTAGTGCGCGGGGCTGTAGCGGCGAACGCCGGATTCGACCTGAGGAATCTGCGCCGCCGTACTGCCGGACGCTTGGAACAACACCAGATGCTCCGCCGCCACCCGAATCCCCACCTGCGCACCCACCTGATGGTCGGCATGGCTGGGGAAAATCGACTCCAACTGCGCGCCCGTAGGCAGTTGCAGGCGGTACAGCGTCGAGGCGCCGAGGAACGTCTTGCCGACGATCCGCGCTTTCAACGCGCTGTCCGGTGCGTAGACGATGTCATCCGGGCGCAGCAACACGTCCACCGCGCCACCTGTTGGCCAGGTGTAGGCGCGATTGCCGCGCAGGTCACCCAGTTCGGTGCTGACCGATTCCGGTGAGCTCAATTGACCGCGGATGAAATAGCCCTGGCCGATAAAGCTCGCGACGTAAGGTGTCTGTGGTTCGTGATAGAGGTTGTAGGGCGTGTCCCACTGCTCAAGACGGCCTTCTTTGAAAACCCCCACGTGGTCGCTCACGGCGAAGGCTTCTTCCTGATCGTGGGTGACCAGAATCGCGCTGGTGCCGCGTGCCTTGAGGATGTCGCGCACCTCATGGCTGAGCTTGCGCCGCAGTTCGCCGTCAAGGTTGGAGAACGGCTCATCCAGCAGCAACAGTTGTGGCTCCGGCGCGAGGGCGCGGGCGAGGGCGACGCGTTGCTGCTGACCGCCGGAAAGCTCGTGAGGAAAACGCTGGCCGAGGTTGTTCAGGTTGACCAGTTCCAGCAGCTCGGCGACGACACGGTCTTTTTGCGGGTGCTTGCGAATGCCGAAGGCGATGTTGTCGGCCACGCTCAAGTGCGGAAACAGCGCGTAGTCCTGGAACACCATGCCGATCCGGCGTTTCTCCGGTGCCAGGGTGAACCCGGCACTGGAAATCACTTCGCCGGCCAGGCTGATTTCACCTTCGTGCACTGGCTCAAACCCTGCAATCGCGCGCAAGGTCGTGGTTTTGCCGCAGCCCGAAGAGCCCAGCAGGCAGCCGATGTCGCCGGCGTTGAGGTGCAGGTTGAGGTTCTGCACCACCCGTTGATCTTGATAGCCGCACGCCAGGTTGCGCAGGTTCAGCAGTAATGGCTGGCTCATGCGTGGTGATACGACGGCGGGACGAGGAATTCAAGCAGCGCCTTTTGTGCGTGCAGACGGTTTTCCGCCTGGTCCCAGGCCACCGAACGCGCATCGTCGAGCAGGTCGAGGCTGATTTCTTCGCCACGGTGAGCGGGCAGGCAGTGCATGAACAGCACGTCCGGCGCAGCCAGGTCGAGCAGCGCACGGGTCACCTGGAACGGTGCGAACAGCGCGAGGCGCTTGGCGGTCTCATCTTCCTGGCCCATGGAGGTCCAGACGTCGGTGCTCACCAGGTGCGCGCCGATGACCGCGTCACGCGGGTCGCGCACCACGGTGACCCGGTCACCGGCCTGTTCCAGGAACCGCGCGTCAGGCTCGTAGCCTTCCGGGCATGCGACGCGCAGTTGGAAGTCGAACTGGATCGCCGCTTCTATATAACTGTTGCACATGTTGTTGCCGTCACCGATCCAGGCCACGGTCTTGCCCTGGATCGAACCACGGTGCTCCAGGAAGGTTTGCATGTCGGCCAGCAGCTGGCAGGGGTGCAGGTCATCGGACAGGCCGTTGATCACCGGTACCCGCGAGTTGGCGGAAAATTCGGTCACGGTGCTGTGGGCAAAGGTACGGATCATCACCGCATCGAGCATGCGCGACATGACCCGGGCGCTGTCGGCAATCGGCTCGCCACGCCCCAGTTGGGTGTCGCGCGAGGACAGGAAGATGGCTTGGCCACCCAGCTGGATCATGCCGGCTTCGAACGACACGCGGGTGCGGGTCGACGACTTCTCGAAAATCATCCCGAGCACACGGTTTTTCAAAGGCTCGAACAGTACGCCGCGGTTACGCAGGTCTTTAAGCTCAATGCCTCGACGGATCACGCTGACCAGCTCTTCGGGCGTGCAATCCATCAGGGAGAGAAAGTGCCTTGCGCTCATCATTAACTACCTTTTTGCAACAGACCGCAGATACTCAAAGCCTTGTTTATTGTTACAACGGGCGAGACCTGCGGCGAAAGCCGCACGGGGCGACGAAATAGGGGAAGGCGCGATCTTATAATTAAATGTCGCGTCTTACCAATAGGGCTACGGTTTTTAAGGGTGTTCAAGCAGGGCGCCAAAGCGCTTTTGAAGACTGATTCCTGACAGCAGCACCCCATTTGTACACTGGCGCCAAGACCTTTTGCAATGTGTGAGGGCGGGCCCAGAGCGGGTTGTGTCGGTTTCAGCAACGCTGTGTAAGGTTCTGAAACATTTGCACATGTTTAGCCATGTCCTGGCCTGATGCTTGCCGATTCACAAGACGAACGTTGCTGGTGCCCGCCCAGGCGACGGCCCATAGTTGGGCCAAAGCCCAATAAAAGAGACTGGCCATGACCAAGACTCTCCACCACCGTGCCTGCCATCTGTGTGAAGCCATCTGCGGCCTGACCCTGGAAACGACCCAGGCCGAGGACGGCAGCCTGGCGATTACGTCGATCAAGGGCGACCCGCTGGATACGTTCAGCCGCGGGCACATCTGCCCAAAGGCCGTGGCGCTGCAAGACATCCAGAATGACCCCGACCGCCTGCACCAACCCATGTTGCGCGTGGGCAGCGAGTGGCAGCCGATTCTCTGGGATGAGGCGTTTGCGTTGGTGGCCGAGCGATTGGCAGGTATCCAGGCCAGGCATGGGCAGAATGCGGTGGCGGTGTATCAGGGCAACCCTAGCGTGCACAACTATGGGTTGATGACCCACAGCAACTACTTCCTCGGTCAGCTCAAGACACGCAACCGGTTTTCCGCGACCTCGGTGGACCAGTTGCCCCACCACCTCACCAGCCACCTGATGTACGGGCATGGCCTGTTGCTGCCGATTCCGGATATCGACCACACCGACTTCATGCTGATCCTGGGCGGCAACCCGCTGGCGTCCAATGGCAGCATCATGACCGTGCCCGATGTGGAGAAGCGCCTCAAGGCCATCCAGGCGCGCGGCGGCAAGGTGGTGGTGGTTGACCCTCGGCGCAGTGAAACGGCGGCGATTGCCGATCAGCATATGTTCGTGCGGCCCGGCGGCGACGCGGCGCTGTTGTTCGGTTTGCTCAACACGTTGTTTAGCGAAAACCTGACCCGTGACAGTCATTTGCCGGTTGAGGGGCTCGACGCCGTGCGCAAGGCGATCGCCGGGTTTACCGCCGAAGCCATGAGCCGCCAGTGTGCGGTGCCTGCCGAGCAGATCCGCCAGCTGGCACGGGACTTCGCGGCGGCGGACAAGGCGGTGTGTTATGGGCGCATGGGGGTTTCGACCCAGGCATTTGGCACGCTGTGCCATTGGCTGGTGCAGTTGATCAATCTGGTGACCGGCAACCTTGATCGCGTCGGTGGCGCCTTGTGCACCACGCCGGCGGTGGATTTGGTGGCATCGACCGGTGGCGGGCATTTCAATCGCTGGCAGAGCCGCGTGTCCGGGCGCCCCGAATACGGTGGTGAGTTGCCGGTGTCCGCGTTGGCCGAAGAAATGCTCACCGAAGGCGACGGGCAAATCCGCGCCCTGGTGACGGTCGCCGGTAACCCGGTGCTGTCGACGCCCAACGGCCGCCAACTTGAGCAAGCCCTGGACGGGCTGGAGTTCATGGTCAGCATCGACCTCTATATCAACGAGACAACCCGTTACGCCGACCTGATTTTGCCGTCCACCTCGGCGTTGGAAAACGATCACTACGACACCACGTTCAATATGTTCGCTGTGCGCAACGTCACCCGTTTTAATCGCGCGATTCTGCCCAAGCCTGCGGGCGCGTTGCACGATTGGGAGATCTTTGTCGGCTTGGCCAAGGCCTTCGCCGCGCAGACCGGCGTGGCGCTCAAACCGACCATGGCGCCTGCGCAGATGATCGACCTCGGGCTGCGCGCGGGAACCTACGGTGATGCGTCCCGCCACCAACTGTCGGTGGCGATGCTGGCGGATCATCCCCATGGCGTGGACTTGGGGCCGCTCACGCCCAACCTCGCCGCACGCTTGAAAACCGCGAATGGCCAGGTGCAGGCGGCACCAGCAGTCATCCTCGCTGACCTGGCGCGCTTCGCGGCGCAACCTGAGCCGGTGGCGAATGAGCTTCTGTTGATCGGCCGTCGCCATGTGCGCAGCAATAACTCGTGGATGCATAACTATCACCGACTGGTGAAGGGCAAGCCGCGTCATCAACTGCACATGCACCCGGATGACTTGGCCCGTCGGCAATTGAGCGATGGCCAGCGCGTGCGTGTCAGTTCGCGCATCGGCATGATCGAAGTGGAGGTGGTGGCCAGCCTGGACATGATGCCCGGTGTGGTCAGCTTGCCCCATGGTTGGGGCCATGGTCGCCCGGGCGTGCGGATGGCCATCGCCAGTGGGCAGCCAGGGGCGAGTGCGAATGACTTGACTGACGAGCGGCAGTTGGACGAATTGTCTGGAAACGCCGCGCTGAACGGGGTGCCGGTGCAGGTGGCAGCCGCATAAGGCCTGAGCACCGCGCTGGAATTTTGCGTTACAATGCGCCACCGTGCCGACCTGTGAGTCGCGAAGTTCCTGCAGAGGTGTTCCATGGATATCATCGAAACGATCAAAGAGCAGATTGCCAACAACACCATTCTGCTTTACATGAAGGGCGCGCCAAACGCTCCTCAGTGCGGTTTCTCCGCGAAAGCGTCCCAGGCCGTTATGGCGTGTGGCGAGAAATTCGCTTACGTGGATATCCTGCAAAACCCGGAAATCCGCGCCAACCTGCCGAAATACGCTAACTGGCCAACTTTCCCACAACTGTGGGTAGCCGGTGAGCTGGTCGGCGGTAGCGACATCATCGTTGAGATGGCGGCTGATGGTTCGCTGCAAGCGCTGATCAAAGAGGCAGCGGTAAAAGCAGCCGGCAAGACTGAAGCTTGATGCTTGTGTAAAAAGCACTGCAATAAAAAGCCCCGCTTCTCCTGAGAGAGCGGGGCTTTTTTGTACCTGTGCGCGGGGGGTTATTCACCCATCTGCGATTGCAGGTAGTTCTCCAGGCTGACTTTGACGATCAGGCCTTGTTGGGTTTCCAGCCAGTCGATATGTTCTTCCTGGTCTTCCAGGATATCTTCCAGCAATTCACGGCTACCGAAGTCGGCCTTGATTTCGCAGTGCGCGATGGCGGCCTTGAGGTCGCTGTGGCTCTTCTGTTCGAACTTCAGGTCGCTGGTGATCATTTCCTGGGTGTGTTCGCCGATGTTCAGCTTGCCCAGGTCCTGCACGTTCGGCAGGCCTTCCAGGAACAGGATGCGCTTGATCAGCGCGTCCGCGTCCTTCATGGCCTTGATGGACTCTTTGTATTCGCGCTTGCCCAGCTTTTCCAGGCCCCAATCGTCATACATGCGCGCATGCAAAAAGTACTGATTGATCGCGACCAGTTCATTGGCAAGGATTTTGTTGAGTTGCTGGATGACTGAGATGTCGCCTTTCATGACTGGGGTCCTGCCCTGTAATAGCTGTCTATAAGCCGGAGTTTGAGCGGCGAACCCCCTAGTGTCAAACCTAAGTTATTGAATAATAAATGAAAATAAATCTGAATAAGAATGTTTGTGTTCCGCGTCTTGGCGCTAACTAATTGAATTGCAGGCATAAAAAAACCGGACACGTGGTCCGGTTGTTTAAAACACGCTGATTTAAGCGTGTGTAAATTCTGCTGAATAGGGGAGCGCGGCCTGGGCTGTCTGCAGCTGCGTCAGGGTCTCCCGTACCACTTGCTTGGCGAGGCAAGCGCATTTGCCACACTGGCTGGCAACGCCGGTGGTTTCACGTACTTCCTTGTAGCTGCAGCAACCTTCATAGATTGCTTCGCGGATTTGTCCGTCGGTGACGCCAGTACAAAGGCAGACATACATAAGGGAGAACCATCGCGGGTTAAGGCTTAAGTGCGATGGATCTTAATGTTAACGAGAATGATTGTCAAAGTAGATTCGTAGCTGTTTGCGGCCTCACCGCCGTCGCGCTGACGAACGGTTTTTTCAGTGTATGATGGTCGGTCTTTACGAAGCGTGACTGCGTCACAGGGCTGTCGCTTATAAACGGCAGACTTGGAAGCGGTCCTTTTACTTCAATCGTCACCCTTGCATCAGGAGATATCCAATGAGCGTACTCGTCGGCAAACAAGCCCCGGATTTCGACGTACCTGCCGTCCTCGGCAATGGCGAAATCGTTGACAGCTTCAAGCTGTCTGAAGCCATCAAAGGCAAATACGGCCTGGTGTTCTTCTACCCGCTGGACTTCACCTTCGTCTGCCCTTCGGAGCTGATCGCTCTGGACCACCGCATGGACGATTTCAAGGCGCGCAACGTTGAAGTGGTAGCCGTTTCCATCGACTCCCATTTCACCCACAACGCCTGGCGCAACACCGCTATCAATGATGGCGGCATTGGCAAAGTCAAATACACCATGGCTGCCGACATGAAGCACGACATCGCCAAGGCCTACGACGTTGAATCCGAAGGCGGCGTGGCTTTCCGTGGCGCGTTCCTGATCGACGACAAGGGCGTTGTGCGCTCGCAGATCATCAACGACCTGCCGCTGGGCCGTAACATGGAAGAGCTGATCCGTCTGGTCGACGCTCTGCAATTCCACGAAGAGCACGGCGAAGTTTGCCCTGCCAACTGGAAGAAAGGCGACAAAGGCATGAACGCTTCGCCAGAAGGCGTTGCGGCTTACCTGACTGAGAACGCTGGCAAGCTGTAAGCCACGCTCGAAGCAAAAAAAACCGGCCTGAGAAGGCCGGTTTTTTTATGCGCGGGAAACGACCTCAGTCGTTGAAGTCTTCCCAGCCGCCCATCTGCTTCCAGCGATTGACGATGCCACAGAACAGCTCGGCGGTCTTCTCGGTGTCGTAGCGCGCCGAGTGGGCCTCACGGCCGTCAAAGTCGATACCGGCAGCCTGGCAGGCCTTGGCCAGCACGGTCTGACCGTAAGCGAGGCCGGCGAGGGTGGCGGTGTCGAAACTGGAGAACGGGTGAAACGGGTTGCGCTTCATGTCCAGTCGCGTCACGGCGGCGTTCAGGAAGCCCAGGTCGAAACTGCTGTTGTGGCCGACCAGGATCGCGCGTTTGCAGCCATTGGCCTTCAACGCTTTGCGCACGCCACGGAAGATATCGGTCAGCGCCGCTTCTTCACTCACCGCCATACGCAGTGGGTGGTCGAGTTTGATGCCGGTGAACTCCAGGGCTGCCGCTTCGATATTGGCGCCTTCGAATGGCTCGACACGAAAGAAGTGGGTGTGTTCCGGGAACACAAAACCCTGTTCGTCCATGCCGATGGTAGTGGCGGCAATTTCCAGCAGGGCGTCGGTGGCGCAATTGAAGCCACCGGTTTCTACGTCGATGACAACCGGCAGATAACCGCGAAACCGCTCGGCCATCGGGTGACGGGAACCGCCACCACTGTGCTCGTGTTCGTCATCGTAATGGTCTTCACTCACTTGCTTTCCTCCAGCAGGCGCCAGCGCAGTGTTTCACCGGCGCGCAGCGGGATAACAGTCAGCTCGCCAAACGGCAGGCTGGCGGGGGCGGTCCAGTCTTCACGAACCAGGGTAATACGGTCGGTGTTCGCCGGCAGGCCATAGAAGCGCGGGCCGTTCAGGCTGGCGAAACCTTCGAGCTTGTCCAGGGCATTGCGCTGTTCAAACGCTTCGGCGTACAGCTCGATCGCAGCAAACGCGGTGTAGCAACCGGCACAGCCACACGCGGCTTCTTTAGCGTGCTGGGCGTGGGGCGCGGAGTCGGTGCCGAGGAAGAATTTCGGGTTGCCGCTGGTCGCGGCATCGAGCAAGGCCACCTGGTGAGTATTGCGCTTGAGAATCGGCAGGCAATAGAAGTGCGGCCGAATCCCGCCCACCAGCATGTGGTTGCGGTTGTAGAGCAAGTGATGCGCGGTGATGGTCGCACCGACGTTGGCCGAAGCTTCGGTGACGAACTGCACGGCATCTGCGGTGGTGATGTGTTCGAACACCACCTTGAGGGTCGGGAACAGCTCGACCACACGGCGCATGTGCTCGTCGATGAAGATCTTCTCGCGATCAAAGACGTCCACATCGCCACGGGTGACTTCACCGTGGATCAACAGCGGCATACCGACTTCAGCCATGGCTTCGATCGCCGGCAGAATCTTGTCGATACTGGTCACGCCGGAGTCAGAGTTGGTGGTCGCGCCCGCCGGGTACAGCTTGGCGGCGTGCACGAAACCACTGGCCTTGGCCTGGCGGATTTCTTCAGGCTGGGTGCGGTCGGTCAGGTAGAGCACCATCAACGGTTCGAAGCGGCTGCCGGCCGGTCGTGCAGCGAGGATACGCTGGCGATAGGCGTCGGCTTCTGCGGCATTACGCACCGGAGGTACCAGGTTAGGCATGATGATGGCGCGACCAAACGTGCGCGCTACATCAGCCACGGTTTGGGGTAACGCAGCACCATCGCGAAGATGAATATGCCAGTCGTCGGGACGCAGCAGGGTCAGGCGGTCGGACATTGGGGATTCCAGGCGGGTCAATCTGGTGGGAATGCTACCGGAAAAGACTCTTGCAGGCACTCGCTATCAAGTTTTACAGGACGCTACCGATATCCCAAGGTATGCCTTAACGACGTATGACGCTTTGAAGTGTTGTAGAAACCAGTGGAGCCGCCCGTGCGCCAGCATTATCTAGCCCTGCTCAGTGTGTTCGCCAGCCTGCCTGCGATGGCCCTCACGTTCCAGACACGTCTGGAGAATATTGAGTGGAAGGTGGAAGGCGACCAGTTCGAGTGCCGCTTGACCCAACCGATCACCGATTTCGGTTCGGGTGAGTTTGTGCGCCGGGCCGGCGAGCAGGCGACATTTCGTCTGAAAGCCTACAACGGCGCACTCGGCGCGGGCTCGGCGACCTTGTTGGCCGCCGCTGCCCCGTGGCAGCCGGGCCGGGGTGATATCAACCTCGGTGCTGTGCGTGCCGGCAGTGGCGACGTGTTGTTCAACAGCTCTCAGGCCCAGGCCGGCCGGTTGTTCATGGGCTTGCTGGAAGGGCGCAGCCCAACCGTGCGGCATTACGCGCGTGAAGGCGGCTACTCGGAAATCCGTTTGCTGCCGGTGAAGTTCAACAAGGCCTACAACGACTATCAACTGTGTACCACCAAGCTGTTGCCGATGAATTACGATCAGGTCAAACAGACTGAAGTCGGCTTCCCGGGGGGTGGCATTGAGCTGGATGCGGCAGCCAAGAAGAAGCTGGCCGTCATTGTCGCGTTCATGAAAGCCGATCCTACGGTCAACCATATCGAGTTGAATGGCCATTCGGACAACAGCGGCAACCGCCTGACCAACCGCGACGTCTCGCGCCGTCGGGCCCTGGCGGTCACGGACTACTTCAAGGCCAATGGCATCCCCGAATCGCAGATCACCATGCGCTTCCACGGTGAAAGCTACCCCCTGGCGCCGAATACCAACGCCGCCAACCGGGCACGTAACCGTCGCGTGAACATTCAGCTCGAACGCGTGGCAGCTCCCGAGAAACCCGCGCCTCAGGCGACTGGCCCGAGCAACCCTGCGCACACGTCATAAAATGCGCTTATAAGGTGCGACCATCAGTCGCCCACTCGACATAATCTGTCGCTTTATCTTCATTTGCTGTCGCGCCTCTGTAAATCCACGGTTTTGGTCGGTAGAATCAACGGCTTTCCGTACAACCCCGTGGAGTGATGGCATGGCCGACGTAAACAAGGTCGTTCTCGCGTATTCCGGCGGCCTGGACACTTCGGTGATCCTCAAGTGGCTGCAGGATACTTATAACTGTGAAGTGGTGACCTTCACCGCTGACCTGGGTCAGGGCGAAGAGGTCGAACCTGCACGTGCCAAGGCGCAAGCCATGGGCGTGAAAGAGATCTACATTGACGACCTGCGCGAAGAATTCGTCCGCGATTTCGTCTTCCCGATGTTTCGCGCCAATACCGTCTACGAAGGCGAGTACCTGCTGGGTACTTCCATCGCACGTCCGCTGATCGCCAAACGCCTGATCGAAATCGCCAACGAAACCGGCGCCGACGCCATTTCCCATGGTGCTACCGGCAAGGGCAACGACCAGGTGCGTTTCGAACTGGGCGCCTACGCGCTCAAGCCTGGCGTGAAAGTGATTGCCCCTTGGCGTGAGTGGGACCTGCTGTCCCGTGAAAAGCTGATGGATTACGCTGAAAAGCACGCTATCCCGATCGAGCGTCATGGCAAGAAGAAGTCCCCGTACTCGATGGACGCCAACTTGCTGCACATCTCCTATGAAGGCGGCGTGCTGGAAGACACCTGGACCGAGCACGAAGAAGACATGTGGAAATGGACCGTCTCCCCGGAGAACGCTCCTGACAAGGCCCAGTACCTGGAACTGACCTACCGCAACGGCGACATCGTCGCGCTGGACGGCGTCGAAATGACCCCGGCCACCGTGCTGGCGACCCTGAACCGTATCGGTGGTGAACACGGTATCGGCCGTCTCGACATCGTCGAGAACCGCTACGTCGGCATGAAGTCCCGTGGCTGCTACGAAACCCCGGGCGGCACCATCATGCTGCGTGCGCACCGCGCCATCGAGTCCATCACCCTGGACCGTGAAGTGGCTCACCTCAAAGACGAGCTGATGCCCAAGTACGCCAGCCTGATCTACACCGGCTACTGGTGGAGCCCAGAGCGTCTGATGCTGCAGCAGATGATCGACGCCTCCCAGGTTCACGTGAACGGTGTGGTGCGTTTGAAGCTGTACAAAGGCAACGTGATCGTGACCGGTCGCAAGTCTGATGAGTCGCTGTTCGACGCCAATATTGCCACCTTCGAAGAAGACGGCGGTGCTTATAACCAGGCGGACGCGGCAGGCTTCATCAAGTTGAATGCACTGCGCATGCGCATTGCTGCCAACAAGGGCCGCAAGCTGTTCTGAGTGCTCCCCTCGTTGTGAAAAAATGGCCCCTTGATCAAAGGGGCCATTTTTTTTGCCTGTCTATAAAGGCGCGCGCTTAAATAGGGCGTGATGTTTATTATTTGGCTCGGTTGTTTAAGTTTTGTTGAATCTCGAAGTTAATGAGTGGCTTCTCGGATGGTGGCGTGTTTATTTCTGAACGGTTGAATGAATTTTTTACACCTGCATAGGAACTATGTCTTACAGAAGATTCACTACCTAACTAAGGTGAGTATGTAGGGCGCTGAATATTCCGTAGGAAATAAGGGTGTAAGTCGGTATGTTGGATGGAACTGAAACAGTTGATTGTATTTCACCTGCTCGCTCGCCTGGCAGCGACAAGCAAGGGGCGTTTCCTGAACACCCTGTGCGGCGCGTACACCGCGTGCCGCTTATGGGGTGGATGTTTAACTCACTCTATCCAAGGCCCCGGAAAGTTCTGAAAGTCTCCGTAAAACCGGATACGCCAGAAGTTGTGATTTTTTGTAGGGTAATTCCTATATCGTTGTGGGTTGGGTCTCTGCTTGCTGTTGCTTGGGGGGGAGCGCTATGCCAACGAAGAAACGACTAGGCTATTGTGCTTGCTCTAAATAATTCGAACAGCGAAATTGGACTTTCTCATGAATAAAGTGCTGATCGTGGATGATCATCCCGTCATTCGTCTTGCTGTGCGCATGCTAATGGAACGTCATGGTTATGAAGTCGTTGCCGAGACTGATAACGGCGTCGATGCGTTGCAACTTGCACGGGAACATGTGCCGGACATTGTCATACTGGATATCGGGATACCCAAACTTGATGGGCTGGAAGTTATTTGTCGCCTGGCGTCTACCAAGCAGCCTGCACCGGTCAAGGTGCTGGTGCTGACGTCTCAGGCGCCTGGCCATTTTTCGATGCGCTGCATGCAGGCGGGGGCGGCAGGCTACGTATGCAAGCAACAGGACCTGACCGAGTTGTTGAGTGCCATCAAGGCCGTCCTCTCCGGCTACAGCTATTTCCCTAACCAGGCGCTCAACTCGGTCCGCTCCACCATGGGCAATGCCAGCGAAGCGGACATGGTCGAGCGCTTGTCGGGGCGCGAGATGATGGTGTTGCAGCAACTGGCCCGTGGCAAAACCAACAAGGAGATCGCTGACGGTATGTTCCTCAGCAACAAAACCGTCAGTACCTACAAGACTCGCCTGTTGCTCAAGCTCAATGCGCGCTCCCTAGTGGATCTGATCGAGCTGGCCCAGCGCAACGGCCTCGTTTAGAGGTGGGTGCCATTGCGCACCGAAGCTAGAACCACCGGCAGAAAAAAGCCTCCGTCAGGGAGGCTTCCGGTCGTCAACGGGTCGATCAGAGATCGAAGTCGTAATCGGCCAGTTGTTTTTGCAAGCGTCGCTCTTCCAACAGGTTGTCGATGGTGCGGCGTTTGCTCAAATTGGTCTTGGCCACCTCTGCAACAGGTGCTTCCCCATCGTCATCAGACTCTGCAACCAGGTCGTCGTCTACATCCAGTTGTTCTTTGCCAGTGCTCATAAGGTTAACTCCAGGCTAAGACTGCCGTTGGCGCTCCTTATAACGATAATCCATGAACGGGTAAAAAAGATTTTTTCAATCGACTGATCGAGAAAACCAATGAACCCTCAATCGTCGGACGTCTTTTCCTTGTATTCGCACAGGTCTTCGATGCGGCAGCTGCCACAGCGCGGTTTGCGGGCCTGACAAACGTAGCGCCCGTGAAGAATCAACCAGTGGTGGGAGTCGAGCAAATAAGGCTTGGGCACGAACTTCATCAGCTGCTTTTCTACTTCCACCACGTTCTTGCCGCGGGCGATGCCGGTTCGGTTGGCGACGCGAAAGATATGGGTGTCCACGGCCATGGTCAGTTGCCGAAACGCGGTATTGAGCACGACATTAGCGGTTTTACGACCCACGCCTGGGAGTGCTTCGAGGGCTTCGCGAGTTTGTGGCACTTCGCTGCCATGCAACTCGACCAGCAGCCGGCAGGTTTCGATGACATTCTTGGCCTTGCTGTTGTACAGCCCGATGGTCTTGATGTACTCCGACAAACCTTCCACGCCCAAGGCGTAAATGGCCTCGGGCGTATTGGCCACCGGGTAAAGCTTGGCCGTCGCCTTGTTGACGCCGACATCAGTGGACTGGGCCGACAAGATCACCGCAATCAGCAACTCGAACGGCGAAGAGTAGGCCAGTTCGGTTTTGGGCTCCGGATTGTCTTCGTGAAACCTGCGGAAAATTTCCAGGCGTTTTGCGGCGTTCATGGGGCAGGCGGTTCCTTGCAGGCGATCAACGTGGTGTTCAAGGTAGGTGCAGGCGTTGCAGGATAAACCATCGCCAGTACGGCCGGCAGCGACCGTGGCCGATCAGGTGCCACCGTGGGTGTCCACCAGGCGTTGCGCGTCATTCAGCTTGCGCTGGGCGGCTTCCAGCTCATCTGCGCTGACGTGCGCTTGGCGTTGTAACTTGCTCACATCGGCGCGAGCATAGGCCAGGGCGGTTTTCAGCTGACGCAGTTGGGCATCGATGGGGCGTTTTTCCACACGCTGCAAGTCTGGCCGGGGTTGCTCACTGCCGGCTTCGGCGTCATGCAAGGCTTGCTCTGCGCTGGACAGCGCGACGCTCAAGGCCGCCAGTTGCTGTTCGTCTGCGTTCAGGTCCTGGGCTTTTTTAAGTTCGGCGCGACGCATGGCCAGCTGGATTTTGGCGCGTTTGAGCGCCGGGTCTTTTTGTGGCGGCGGGGGCGCCGGGCTGTTCACTTCCAGGGCTGCAAGTGCCTGCTCTGCCGCTTCGAACTGTTGTTGCAGGACGACCAACTGCGTCTGTTGCTCGAACGTCGGTGGGTGACCAAACGCTTTCAGGGACTTGTGCAATTGGGCACGGCTCATTACGACAGCGATTTTGGCCTTCTTGACCGCCGCATCCCTGGCCGCCTGAGCGGTATCAGCGGGTACCGGCGCAACCGGCGCCGAGCGCTTGGCCCGTGCCAGTCGCTCGGCAAGCTTGTGCGCTTCTTCCCGCTGCAGGCGCGCACTGCGTTGTTCGTAGCGCCGCCGCGCGCGGTCGCGCTTGACGCCTCGTTCCTGGCGTTGCTGATCATCAGCCGCCAGGCCACCCACAATCGGCACCACCGTGGCCGCTGGGCGCATCTCAATGCAGTCGACAGGGCAGGGCGCGACACACAGGTCACAACCTGTGCACTCATCCATGATGACGGTGTGCATCAACTTGGCGGCGCCGACAATCGCATCCACCGGGCAGGCCTGGATGCATTTGGTGCAACCGATGCACTCGGCTTCGCGAATATAGGCGACTTGAGCCGGGGCCTCGCCTCGGCTGGTGTCCAGTTCCAGAACCGGCACCCGTAGCAATTGGGCAAGACCTGCGATGGTTTCCTGCCCACCGGGCGGGCACTTGTTGATCGCCTCGCCAAGCGCGATGCCCTCGGCATAAGGCTTACATCCCGGGTGCCCACATTTGCCGCATTGGGTCTGCGGCAGCAGCGCGTCGATACGTTGAATCAGAGTCATGAGGGAATCACTGGCATGCCGGTTAAGCAATCAGGGCCTGTCGTGGTGGGCAGGCCTGTCGTGGCGAGCGGGCTTGCCCCGCGTAGGGCTGCGAAGCGGCCCCATTGAGGGCCACTGCATTTTACACCGATGACGCCGGGTGCTCGGTTTAGGGCTGCTGCGTGCCACAACGCGGGCAAGCCCGCCTGTCACAACAGCCCTCACACCAGGCTGTTTTACTTGATGCGTTGACCCGGCTTGGCGCCGCTGTCCGGGCTCAGCAAGTAGATTTCTTCGCCGCCAGGGCCAGCCGCCATCACCATGCCTTCGGAAATGCCGAACTTCATTTTCCGTGGCTTGAGGTTGGCGATCATCATGGTCAGGCGACCATCGAGCTTGGACGGGTCCGGATAAGCACTTTTGATCCCGGAGAACACGTTGCGTTGCTCGCCACCGAGGTCGAGGGTGAGGCGCAGCAGCTTGTCGGCACCTTCCACGGCTTCGGCCTTGACGATCAGCGCAACACGCAGGTCCACGGCGGCAAAGGCGTCGAAGTCGATTTCCGCGGAAATCGGGTCCTTGGCCAATTCACCATTGCCCGCCGGTGCCGCTTCGCCGGTGTCGGTCTGGCTGGCGACCAGGTCTTCTTTCGAAGCATCGGTCATGGCCTGCACTTTCACTGGGTCGATACGCGTCATCAACGGCTTGAACTCGTTCAACTGATGGTTGCTGAGCAAGGTGGCGTGGTCGTTCCAGGTCAGTGGCGCAACGTTGAGGAACGCCTCGGCATCGGCGGCCAGCAGCGGCAGCACCGGTTTGAGGAAGATCACCAACTGGCGGAACAGGTTGACGCCTGTGGCGCAGATCGCCTGGACTTCCGCCTGCTTGCCTTCCTGCTTGTTCAGCGACCACGGCGCCTTGTCGGCGATCCAGGCGTTGGCACGGTCGGCCAGGCCCATGATCTCGCGCATGGCGCGCGCAAAGTCGCGGGCTTCATAGGCGTCGGCAATGCTTGGCGCGGCAGCCAGGAACGCTTCGGTCAGCTCCGGTGCGGCGTTTTCTGCCACCAGCAGCCCGGCATTACCCTTATGGATAAACCCGGCGCAACGGCTGGCGATGTTGACGACTTTGCCGACCAGGTCCGAGTTGACCTTCTGTACGAAGTCTTCCAGGTTCAGGTCCAGGTCGTCGACGCCACGGCCCAGTTTGGATGCGTAGTAGTAGCGCAGGTATTCCGGCGACAGGTGGTCCAGGTACGTGCGCGCCTTGATAAAGGTGCCACGGGACTTGGACATTTTCTGGCCGTTGACCGTCAAGTAGCCATGCACGGCAATGCCGGTCGGTTTACGGTAGCCCGAGCCTTCAAGCATCGCCGGCCAGAACAGGGCGTGGAAGTTGACGATGTCTTTGCCGATGAAGTGGTACAGCTCGGCGGTGGAGTCCTTGGCCCAGAAGGCATCGAAGTCCAGCTCCGGCGTGCGGTCGCACAGGTTCTTGAAACTGGCCATGTAGCCGATCGGCGCGTCCAGCCACACGTAGAAATACTTGCCTGGCTCGCCCGGGATCTCGAAACCGAAGTACGGTGCATCGCGGGAAATGTCCCACTGTTGCAGGCCGGCATCCAGCCATTCGGCGATCTTGTTGGCCACGGCCTCCTGCAGCGTGCCGCTGCGGGTCCAGGTTTGCAGCATCTGCTGGAAATCCGGGAGCTTGAAGAAGAAGTGCTGGGAATCCTTGAGCACCGGGATGGCGCCGGAGATAGCCGACCGCGGGTTCTTCAGGTCAGTCGGTGCGTAGGTGGCGCCACACTTCTCGCAGTTGTCGCCGTACTGGTCTTCAGTGCCGCATTTGGGGCAGGTGCCCTTGATGAAGCGGTCGGCCAGGAACATTTTCTTTTCCGGGTCGAAATACTGCGTGATCGAACGCGTGGCAATGTGCCCGGCGTCGCGCAAGCGTGTGTAGATCTGGCTCGACAGCTCGCGGTTTTCGTCGGAGTGGGTCGAATGGAAGTTGTCGAAATCCACCAGGAACTCGGCAAAGTCGGCGCTGTGTTCAGCCTGCACATTGGCGATCAGTTGTTCCGGGGTGATCCCTTCCTTTTCGGCGCGCAACATGATGGCCGATCCGTGGGCGTCGTCCGCGCAGACATAAATGCATTGATTGCCGCGATGCTTCTGGAAGCGCACCCACATATCGGTCTGGATGTACTCAAGCATATGGCCAAGATGGATGGAACCATTGGCATAGGGCAGGGCGCTGGTGACGAGGATCTTGCGTGGCTCGGACATGGGGCTCGGCTACTTGATGAAACGGAGGTCGGCCACTATAAAGCGCCGGGAAATATATTTCACCCCGTGGTGCTGTTTCTGAATCTTCCCAGGCCTGCGAAAGCATGCCGTTGGGCGCCCGGAACGGTTAGGATAGCCGCCTGTTTCAGTCAGTCTTTTTTCGGGAGTAGCCCATGAGCGCCGTCAATCGCGCAGCGGTGGAAGCCGTTCTTCGCCAATACACCGACCCCTATTTGAACCAGGACCCGGTCAGTGCCGGCTGTGTACGTGCCATTGAGGTCCAGGGCGACCAGGTTTCGGTTCAGTTGCAACTGGGCTATGCCGCAGGCCTGTTCAAGACCGGCTGGTCGCAGATGCTGCAAATGGCCATCGAGGGCCTGGACGGCGTGCGTTCGGCCAAGGTCGACATTCAGTGCGTGATCGCCCCGCACAAGGCCCAGGCGCAGATCCCGGGCCTGGCCAACGTCAAGAACGTGATCGCCGTGGCGTCCGGCAAGGGCGGCGTGGGTAAGTCCACCACGGCGGCCAACCTGGCGCTGGCCCTGGCCCGTGAAGGCGCCCGCGTGGGGATTCTCGACGCCGACATCTATGGCCCGAGCCAAGGTGTGATGTTCGGCATCGCCGAAGGCACCCGACCGAAGGTCAAGGACCAGAAATGGTTCGTGCCGATTGAGTCGATGGGCGTGGAGGTCATGTCCATGGCCTTCCTGACCGATGACAACACGCCGATGGTCTGGCGCGGGCCGATGGTCTCCGGCGCGCTGCTGCAATTGGTCACCCAGACCGCCTGGGGCGACCTGGATTACCTGGTGATCGACATGCCGCCGGGCACCGGTGATATCCAATTGACCCTGGCGCAGAAAGTCCCGGTGGCCGGCTCGGTGATCGTGACCACCCCACAGGACCTGGCGTTGCTCGACGCGAAGAAAGGCGTGGAGATGTTCCGCAAGGTCAATATCCCGGTGCTGGGCGTCGTGGAAAACATGGCGGTGCATATCTGCTCCAACTGCGGGCATGCCGAGCACCTGTTTGGCGAAGGCGGCGGCGAGAAGCTGGCGACCCAGTATGGTGTCGAATTGCTCGCCTCGTTGCCGTTGGCGATGGAAATTCGTCAACAGGCCGATGGTGGCAAGCCCACCGTGGCGGCCGAACCCGATGGGCCAATCGCTATGATCTACCAGGAGCTGGCTCGTCACGTCGGCGCGCGGATCGTTCTGCAGGAAGCCGCGGCTCCGGCGATGCCGACCATCACGGTCAGCGACGACTGATTCCGGTTGAAGGAAAAAAGCCTCGACCTTGTCGGGGCTTTTTTATGCCTGCTGATCAGTCAACGGTTCTCAATGACTCATTTACGCAATTGCGCGTGTAAGCATTCGCTTACTTTTTCGTAAGTGTTTGGGTTTTTTACCGGCCATAGACATCCCGAAATATCGATAGATTTTTCTATCTAGTTGAAAAATAACAGTTATTTATACTTGACCAGGCGTTCAATTCTGCCTTTGTGCAGCTTGGATCCCGTTGAACTTCCCTCGGAACTCTCTAAGATCAGCCCTGTGTCCATGGATTGACACAGCCATCAAGGAACGATGGTTAGGGAACGTCGCAGGATGCGATTCATCAGGATGATGAAAAGGAATACAGGGACTAGGGAAAAAATGTGGGCGGGTCATACCGCCCCTTTTTTCGTCTGCAGGAAAGTGAAACCTACCCTGTGGAAATGCAAAAAGGCCCGCAAGGGGCCTTTTTTATTGGGCGGCGGCGCTTTTAGCGCTCGAGTTGGGCAATCTTGCCTTTCTTGCCATCCCACTCCGCTGCATCCGGCATCGGATCTTTACGCTCAGTAATATTCGGCCAGATTTCCGCCAGATCGACGTTCAACTGAATGAATTCCTGCATCTCTGCCGGGACTTCGTCCTCGGAGAAAATAGCGACGGCCGGGCATTCTGGTTCACACAGGGCGCAGTCGATGCACTCATCCGGGTGGATAACCAGGAAATTCGGGCCTTCGTAGAAGCAGTCCACCGGACACACTTCGACGCAGTCGGTGTACTTGCACTTGATGCAGTTGTCGGTAACGACGAAGGTCATTTCTAATTTTCTCCTCAGGCGGCGGCAGCGAAACCCCTTATGGTGGGGCTCGCGAGGTTCGGGAGCGATAGTCTGCAGGCCAGGCTAAAAGCCCGCAGCATCCCAAACCGCGCGAGATTCTATCAGCTTGCAAGCGTCTGCGTTATATCCGAGTCTTCAGTGCATATAACATTTCGAGCGCTTTGCGCGGCGTCACGTCGTCCAGGTCAAGCTTGGCCAACTCATCCAGCACCGGATGGGGCAGGCTGGCGAACATATCGCTTTGATGCGGCGCGCTGGGTTTGGTGCTGGCTTTGGCCGGGCTGGCCACGGGAATCTCGTGGGGCAGCGCGGTTTCTTCCAGGCGGCTCAGGTGCTCACGGGCACGGGTAATCACCTCGCTTGGCACACCGGCCAACTGCGCCACAGCCAAGCCGTAACTCTGGCTCGCCGGCCCTGGCAGCACATGGTGCAGGAACACGATACGCTCGTTGTGCTCGGTCGCATTGAGGTGCACGTTGGCCACCAACGGCTCGCTTTCCGGCAGCACCGTCAGCTCAAAATAGTGGGTGGCAAACAGCGTGTAGGCGCGCAGATGCGCCAGCCGCTCGGCTGCTGCCCATGCCAGCGACAGGCCGTCGAAGGTGCTGGTGCCGCGACCGACTTCGTCCATCAGCACCAGGCTGCGCTCAGTGGCGTTGTGCAAGATGTTGGCGGTTTCGCTCATTTCCACCATAAAGGTCGAACGGCCGCCGGCCAGGTCATCGCTGGAGCCGATCCGCGTGAAAATGCGGTCCACCAGCGACAATTCGCAACTGGCTGCCGGCACAAAGCTGCCGATATGCGCCAGCAACACAATCAATGCGGTCTGACGCATGTAGGTGGATTTACCGCCCATGTTCGGACCGGTAATCACCAGCATGCGGGTATCGTCGTCCAGCGACAGGTCGTTGGCGACGAACGGCGTGGTCAACACCTGCTCCACCACCGGGTGGCGGCCCTGCTCGATACGCATGCACGGCTCGCTGACAAACCGCGGGCAGTTCAAATCAAGGTTCAGCGCCCGCTCGGCCAGGTTGCTCAACACGTCCAGTTCCGCCAGGGCGGCGGCGGTGTCCTGCAATGGCGCCAGGCGGCTGATCAGGTCTTCGAGCAACGCCTCATAGAGCATCTTTTCCCGCGCCAGGGCACGGCTCTTGGCCGATAGCGCCTTGTCTTCGAACTCTTTGAGTTCCGGCGTGATAAAGCGCTCGGCACCTTTAAGGGTTTGGCGACGTTGATAGTCGATCGGCGCCGACTCGGCCTGCTTGCTCGGCAACTCAATAAAGTAGCCGTGCACGCGGTTGTAGCCGACCTTCAAGTTGGCCAGGCCGGTGCGGGCTTTTTCGCGGGCTTCGAGGTCAATCAGGAACTGCCCGGCGTTTTCGCTCAGCGACTGCAGCTCATCCAGTTCGCTGTCGTAACCGGTTTTCAGCACGCCGCCGTCACGGATGATCGCTGGCGGGTTATCGATGATGGCCTTTTCCAGCAGCGCTGCCAGGTCCGGGTAGGTGCCGGCCGTCACGGCAAGTTGTTGCAGGTGCGGCGTGTCCAGTTCGGTCATCGCCACTTGCAGCTGTGGCAGCGCGCTCAAGGCATCGCGCAGGCGCGCCAGGTCGCGGGGTCGCGCATTGCGCAGGCCGATCCGCGCCAGGATGCGCTCGATATCGCCGATTTCCTTCAGCTGTGGCTGCAGCTTTTCGAAGCGATAGCCATCCAGCAGGCAGGTAATAGACGTCTGACGCGCTTGCAGCACGGTCAGGTCGCGCAACGGACGGTTCAGCCAGCGGGTCAGCAAACGGCTGCCCATGGCGGTCTGGCAACGGTCGACCACTGATTGCAGCGTGTTGTCGCGACCACCGGCCAGGTTGGTGTCCAGTTCCAGGTTGCGACGGCTGGCGCCATCGAGTACCACGGTGTCATCCAGGCGTTCATGGCGCAGGCTGCGCAAATGCGGCAGGGCGGTGCGCTGGGTTTCCTTGGCATAGCTGAGCAGGCAACCGGCGGCGCCGATGGCCAGGGTCAGTGTTTCGCAGCCAAAGCCTTTAAGGTCCTGCACCGAGAATTGCTGGCACAGACTTTTCAGCGCCGAATCACGCTCGAAATCCCACGGCGCGCGGCGCTTGGTCCCGCGACGCTTCTCCGCCGGCAAATCCTTTGGCCAATCATCCGGAATCAACAACTCCACCGGATTGATACGCTCAAGTTCCGCCAGCAGGTTCTCCCAGCCCTTGATCTCCAGCACGCTGAAATTACCGCTGGTGATATCCAGGACCGACAGGCCGAACAAACGCTCATCACCCAAAACGGCGGCAATCAAATTGTCGCGACGCTCGTCCAGCAACGCCTCATCACTCACCGTGCCCGGCGTAATAATGCGCACCACCTGACGTTCAACGGGCCCTTTGCTGGTGGCCGGGTCGCCGATCTGCTCACAGATCACCACCGACTCGCCCAGCTTCACCAGCTTGACCAGGTAGCCCTCCAACGAATGGTAAGGAATCCCACACATCGGAATCGACTGCCCCGCCGACTGCCCGCGCGCGGTCAAGGTGATGTCCAGCAGCTTGGCGGCCTTCTTCGCGTCTTCATAGAAGATCTCGTAGAAGTCGCCCATGCGATAGAACATCAACTGATCAGGGTGCTGGTTTTTCAGACGCCAGTACTGCTGCATCATCGGCGTGTGGGAGGACAGATCGGACGTGTTTTTACTCATCAGATAGTTAGCAAATTCGTTAAAAGGAGTGGGGCAAAGATGGGGCGCTTGGCCCTGCTAATTTTGCGATGGCGGCAAGGTTAACACGCGAGGTCGAGGGTTCGCAGGTCACAAACAGCCAGGTAAAAGCCAAAAATGGCGCAACGCCCAATGGCCATCACTATTAAGGATGAACACTCAGTAAGGAACACCGAACCTGTGGCGAGGGAGCAAGCTCCCTCGCCACAGGTTAGCGGTGCTTGTGCTATCGCTTAACTGATCGGAATCAGGCGCCGCGCCCGTGTTGGATTCGCCCCTTACTAAAGGTTACCGGGCGAATCCAACACCTTCACCACATCATCAACCACCGCCTTGACCATCTCCTGCAAGTAATGCGACGCCCAGGCGTACCGGTCCGTTTCCTTGGTCATCGCTGCATCTTCGGCGAGTTGCTTGGCGACGTGGAGGAGGTCCGAGGCGTGATGTAAAGCTTTGTGCAGGGAGACGCCGCTGTTGACGCGAAATAGCGGTTGGTCGGAGTGGAAGGAGAAGGGCGTGACGCCGAGGGTGGTTAACGCGGATGGATCTGTAGCGGTCATCGGTAAAACTCCCATAGTCGGTTGAGAGCTACCACGTTCGTTGTTGAACGAATGCGTGGCGCTTTTGGCGCCTGCATCTAGACGGGTTATCAGGCCCGGTCGCTGAAGCTGAACTGGCAGCGACGGAGGGGAGGGCGGCGTGGTGGTTGGGTGGGTGCAACTGGGGAAATGGATATGTCGCTATGCTGCTGTCGAAAAGCACATTGGGCCATGGATAATAAACGTGTCTTCTAGGGCCAACTAATAAGTTGGCCCAATAAAAAGCCCAGCACAGTGCCGGGCTTCAGAAAGCGGTGTGGGAAGCAATCAGGCTCTTTTCGCCTCTGCTTTCATCATCACGAGATTCTGCTGCTTGGTAGCCTCGGTCAGAACTTCGCTGTAAACGCGTTTTTTCTGATCGGATTTTGCGTCACGAATAAAGTCGGCAAAAGAGCTTTTTGCGCCTTTGGACAAGCCCAGCTTGATCGAAATCATCAATGCGCACCTGATGGTGGCCCGAGCCTGGCCTCTAGATCGGCCCGCGTATGCTGCTCAGGGATATGGTAGCCAATCTTATCCACGCCCGGTTTGTAAAGCGGTCCAGAGTTGTCGATATGCTTGATGAGCAAATCCACATGAACGTCGCCTCGATACTCTAGCTTAAGGGCATTCACTACGTCACGCGCTGCAAAGTATTGCTCGATGAAATGCTCTTTATGAATTCTTCTGCCTTCGGCCTCCTCGCGAGCTTTCACGAAATCCCAAGCGAGCATGGGGTCTTGATATGCGTATAAGATCTGTACGAATCTTCCCTTTTTCAATGAGCGTTCAACATTACTTCTGGCGACTTTGAGATTCGAAAAGGTGCCGTCGAGTAGCAGGAACTGTCGTTGATTCAGTGCTTGATCAATTATTTTTTCGACCCAAATCGATACCCCTCGTTGGAAAAACCACGAATTGGGCCCCTTGTAAGCGGCAAATTCGTTGCGAAGTTCATCAGGGTCGATTCGCAGAATTGGGGTGTCGGCGAATAGATTTACAAGAGCAATCGATGCCTCTGTTTTTTCTGCGCCGGGCGATCCTGCCATGAAGACGGAAACTGGCGACTCCTCCGACGGATAGATCGCTTTGTCTGTCAGGCGTCTGGCAATTGACTTTTTATTTGAGCGCGCAAAACGCAGTGCTTCTTCTGAAATCTCGATTTCCGCGGGTGTCATCCTGTCGGTGTCGTGAAATGCGGTGTGTTCCATCAAAAGCATCCCCATCTGCTCCAGCGGTGTGTCAAAGACTATCACTCGGTTAAAGCATCGCGACGGGGCGAAACTTCACTTAACACATCCTTATTTTGCATAAAATATGCAATTTAGCATTTGCCAACCCCCAAAACTCCCGCCATTATCCCCGTTATGCAAAAACGCAACGTTTCTATCGTCTTAAGAGAATTGCTGGACCGCGACCGGATCTCCCCCACGGAGCTTCACCGGCGTACCGGCGTGCCTCAATCCACGTTGTCACGGATCCTCAGCGGCAAGATCGTTGATCCGTCGGACAAGCACATCTCCCGCATCGCCGAATACTTCCGCGTCAGCACCGACCACTTGCGTGGGCGTGCAGCCGTGGGCGCTTTGCGCGATGACGGGCGTGACCCGATGCATTCGGAACTCAAGGACATAAGCCTGTGGGATGACGACACGCCCGTTAATGATGACGAGGTGTCGATCCCCTTTCTGCGCGAGGTTGAATTGGCTGCTGGATCAGGAAGATTCGTCATCGAGGAAAGCGAGAAGGCCAGCCTGCGGTTCGGCAAGCGCAGCCTTCGCCATAACGGTGTGCAGTTCGACCAGGCCAAGTGTGTGACGGTGCGCGGCAACAGCATGTTGCCGGTGCTGCGCGATGGCGCGACGGTGGGGGTGAATGCGGGCAAGAGCGGCATTGGCGATATCGTTGATGGCGACCTGTATGCGATCAATCACAATGGCCAATTGCGGGTCAAACAGCTCTACCGCCTGCCTTCCGGCATTCGTCTGCGCAGCTTTAATCGCGATGAGCACCCGGACGAAGATTACAGCTTCCAGGATATCCAGGATGAGCAAATCAGCATCCTCGGTCATGTGTTCTGGTGGGGCATGTACGCCCGTTAACCTCCTTGCGTAAGACAAAGCCCGCCACCGATCGGGCTTTTTTTCGCCTGCAAAAAACCGTTAAACCCTTCACCCGCAAGGATTTAAATGCATTCGTGCATTTCATGGGGAAAAATAAATGCATTTGTGCATTGACTGTATATGCATACATGCATATTCTCCATCTCAAGCCAGCCAACAAGGGGGTGGAGGCGGCAAGGATGCTGCCAAGGAAAGTGACAAGGACGGCACGCAACATCGGCAAGGACGCCATCGAAGCGATGGCAGGGATGCCAGGCAACACCGGCAAGGATGCCGACGCTCTTTAGTTACACCGCTTTAAAAAAACAGGCAGCGATGAACCGGCCTTAACGGTTCAGAGGGTTGGCAACTGACCCGGGTGTGCAGCGTAAAGCACCAGAAGCAGTTATCCGGCAGACAGGGATCGTGGTCGGAAAAACATTGAGGAAAGAACCGTACCGCGCCAGTAGCGCCGAACGTTCGAGGAAATCATTACTGAAAAGCCCGGGCAACCGGGCTTTTTGGAATGCCGACCTATCGAAGCATGTGTGAATGAAAAACGGACTATTGAGTGCTCAGCCAGGAGGCGTGACATGACAAATGAACAGCAAGCGTTAGCGGAAATGCCTATCTGGCTGGTCATCGTATTGGCAGTGATCGGCGGGGTGTCCGGTGAAATGTGGCGCGCCGACAAGGAAGGCGCACGTGGCTGGTCGCTGATCCGCCGCCTGGCGCTGCGCTCCGGCGCGTGCATGGTCTGCGGTGTTTCAGCCTTGATGCTGTGCTACGCCGCCGGCATGTCGATCTGGACCGCCGGCGCGATTGGTTGCCTCACCGCAATGGCCGGTGCCGATGTCGCCATCGGCCTTTATGAGCGCTGGGCCGCCAAGCGCATCGGGGTCAACCAAGGCTCCGGCCAAGACCCGCAGTAACCGTTGCAAGGACGCTACTTAATATGACCCTTATCGAAAAACCCTCCCAACTGCCCCTCGCCATCGGCGCGGCGCTGCACGCGGCCTTCCCGGACTTGAAGGTTGGCAATCACCAGGATTTTCAGGGCGCCGTGGATAAAACCGGCGTGTTGATCACGGTCGAAGGCAATGGCCCAGGCATTCGCTCTCGCGAAGGGCGCAAGGCGCATGCCCTGACGATTTCGCTCAGGGCCATGGTGGCGCCGGGTGCGCTGCCGTTTGATGCCTGCGACCTGGCCAGCCAGCTTATGGACCAGGTGCTGGATAACCGCTGGGGCCTGCCCTTGGCCCAGTGCGATTTGCCGATAAATATCGTCGCCGCTCCGGTTGGTGCAACAACAGCAGAAACGGACTACGACACCTGGACTGTCTCCTTCACCCAGACCGTCTATATCGGGCCGGCATTACTCACAGATCCTACCGGCCAGCCGCTGTTTGCCCGCACCTGGGAAGTGTCGAACATCGACGATCCCGACCAATACAAACCCCTGGCGGAGTAGCCCATGTTCGACGCGCTGTTACGCATGCAACTGGGGCCGATTGTCGAGCGCCTGGCAGAAATGGAAACGCAACTTGAAGACCTGTATCGACGCGCCGAGAGTTTTTGTCGGATCGGCACGTGTCAGTCAGTCGACGCCGCCAGCAATACCTGCAAGGTCAGCCATGGTGATTTGCTCACGCCGGCGATCCGTTTTTTCAACCCCAGCGCGGGTGCGCAAACCGAAACGCGCATCCCGTCCGTGGGTGAACAATGCCTGTTACTCAACTACGGCGGCGGCGAAGGCGGTGGTCAGTCGGTGGCCTTGTTCGGCCTCAACAGTCGTCAGTTTCCGCCAGTTTCCGACGTTGCCACAGTGACCCGGCGGCGCCATCAGGACGGCACCCAAAGTGACTATGACGACGCCAGCCACACCTTCAACTGGGCCAACGGCCCCACCACATTCAGCGGTTCCCGCGAACAGGTAGACGTCAAGGTCGGCGCCGCCAGCTTGGTCATGAGCGCCCAGAACATCACCCTGCAAATCGGCGGCACCCGCCTGGTACTGGACGCTGGCGGCGCGCACTTCAGCGGCCCGCTGGTGGACCATCAAGGCCGCGTCATCAGCCCTCGATAAGGACATTCCATGCTCGGCATCGATCGAAACACCGGGGCAGCCGTCGATGACTGGCTGCAATTCGTGCAGCGCGCCACCCGAGCGCTGACCACCCCGGTGGGCACTCGGCAGAAACGCCCACTGTACGGCTCGCTGATCCCGCAACTGCTCGGCCAAAACCTTGGCGACGACCTGCTGATCCTCGCCCAAAGCCACGCCGCGCAAGCGTTCTACAACAGCCACAACGGCATCGGCGATTTTCAACCCCAAGTCATCGTCGCCACCCGCCAAGGCGCCGGCCTGCTCTTGCGTTTCGCCGGCACCTGGAAAAACCGCCAACAAACCTTCGAGGTCGTGACATGAGCATGCTGATCCCCGGCCAGAATCAACTGGCGGAACCGGCCATCATTGCGGTGGATGCGTTCGAGCCGCTGCTGGCCGAATTCAAGGCGTTCGTTGTTGACTACGTCGCCACCCGAGCACCGCAAAGCGCGGCCAAACTCAAGGTCAGCCTCGACAACGAAAGCGAGTTGCTGACCCTCGCTCTGGAAGCGTTTTGTGTACGTCTGCAAACCCACGAACGCAAATACAATGCGCGTATCAAGCAGATGCTGGCGTGGTGGGCCACCGGCAGCAACCTGGATGCACGCTTGGCCGATATGGGCCTGGAACGCCAAGTGCTCGACCCCGGCGACCCGGCGGCGTTTCCGCCGGTGCCGCCGACGTTGGAGAGTGACGACGACGCTCGCTTGCGTTATTACCTGGCGCCGCATGCACCGGCAGCTGGCTCGCGGATGCAGTATCGGCGAGAGGTTTTTACCCTGGGTGAACGGCCGTCGGTGAAGGTGCAAAGTGCCACGCCGGGCGTGGTGACGGTCAGCTACACCTTTGACCCGGACGGCTACGCGGCGCAGGTCAAGGACGGCAACGCGCGTCGAACGGCGCCCGGCGAAGTGATGGTCACGGTGCTTTCTCGTGAGGCCGACGGCAGCCCATCCGCCGATTTGCTTGACGGCGTTCGTCGCCATTTCGCACGGCCGGATGTGAGGCCAGAGACCGATCTGGTCAGCGTGCAAGGCGCGCACATCCTGCGCTACAAAATCCGTGTGGTCGCGAAGATCAACGCCGGTCCGGACTCGGGGCTCACTCAGGTAGCGGCGCAGAAATTACTGCAAGACTATGCAGAATCCTGTCATCGCCTCGAGGGGCGGGTAGACCCCAGTTGGATCGACTACGCGATTCACAGCGCGGGTGCAGCGCAGTTGCAAATCGTTGAACCGCTCGAACCCATTATCAGCAACGCCTTCCAGGCCCCGTATTGCACGGGTGTCGAGGTGGAGGTGCGCACGCTATGAGTGAGCCCAAAGCGAGTTTGTTACCTGGCAACAGCTCACCGTTGGAAAAGGCCCTGGATTTGGGATTCGGGCAATTGCTCGACCGCGTCATTCCGCCGTTTCCGGTGTTGATGAATCCACTGCAAACGCCTGGCGAGTTTCTGCCTTACCTGGCCGCCGACCGAGGCGTTAGTGAATGGGATGCCGATGCCAGCGAACCTGAAAAACGTTTGACGGTCGCATTGTCCTGGCAGATTCAGCGCCAGGCGGGTATGCCCAAAGCATTGAGCTACGCGGTGGAGTCACTTGGATTCACCCCCAACATCATCGCCTGGTATCAGCAGCGTCCGTCGGGATTACCTTACACCTTCGACATACAGGCGATCATCGGGCGAAGTTGGTCCAGTGGTGATCACAACCGGCTGATTCGCCGCATCAACGCGGCACAAAGCGAACGCGACCGGGCGACGATCACCATCGTGCATGAAACCTCGCAGGGGTTGCGACTCGCCGCAGCGGCTGATCCGGGGCTGAGTATTCTGGACGACAGCCAACCGGGTGCTTTGCCCGACATGAAGCTACACAGCACTGGATCCTTCTGCAGCGCAGCTCACACACCACTGACTGATGGCGAGCTGCAGTTGGAAGGCGTGTTGCCTGAATTCGGGTTAGCCGCCCGGCTTAATAGTGCCGGTTTTGCCCGGCACTTCACCATTAACGACTACGACCTCAGGGCGCAGCCATGACAGATGACATTACGCGCCTGGTGCGCTTCACCTCCAAGGGTTTGGATGAAGTGCTGCAGGCAAAGAACCAGGGTTTGAAAGGCGAAATCACCCATATCGGTGCTGGCACCGGCCGCTACAACCCAGACGGCACAGAAGTGGCTTTGCGTGACGAGCGCCAACGGGCCGCCATCGTGGATTACGAGGACCTGAGCAACCGGCAACTCAGAATGGCCGCGCTGTTTGATGGCGAGGCCGAATATGAGATTGGCGAGTTTGGTTTTTACCTCGCCAGTGGGACCTTGCTGGCGGTGTATTCCGTGGCGGGGAAGTTGCTGACCTATAAAGCGGCAGCGGCGCGGGTGCTGCAGAAGTTTACGCTGGATATTTCACCGTTGCCGGTGGACAGCGTGACGATTGTGGTGGGGAGTGACAACCTCAATATTTTGTTGGGGGAGGATATTGCAGTGCTAGCGACGGCGAATATCGACAACATGGCGCGTCATACTGAGTTGCTGTTTCGTGTGATGTCGCTGGAATCTGGCCGTTAAGGCGTAAACAGTTAAGGAGTTTTAAACGTGAGTCTAGAAACGACTATTGCGTCGCTGGTGACAGCGGCGAATAACTTGACCACATCGGTCAATGGAAAGATCGGTAGTATCAATGCGACAATGGCTGGGGCCTTGTCCCAGTTCAACGAGTGGCGCAGCCTAAAGGATGTCGAGGGAGACCCGAACTATCCAGGCACCATTCGCAGCACTATTCTTCAAGGGCATGTTTACGGTACGGGAGGCGTATATGAAGCATTGGCAATAGGCGATTTTAAGTCTACCGATTTGGGCGCGAGTACCAATGTCTATATGCATTTTCAGGTTCCGTTGAATCTTAATGTCAACGCAGAAATGTTCTGGTTCAATATCAAAGGTTACAGCTACGGGACGGCAAAAATTATCAATGAAACGTTGGTCGGGTATTGCTATAAACCGAATCGAACGCTGCACAATGTTTCAACCTTTGGCAATATGACACCCGCTGTTTACGTTGATGCGAACGGAAACATTGTTATGCGAATTTTGATTCCTAATATTTATTACACCACCGTCCGTATCGACACTATGCGAGTGGGTAATGGTCGTCTGTTTAATTTGGGTGATCTCAAAACCAAGGTTTCGTTGGCAGATACCGTCGTTTTTAGTTAAGGAAATAGAGCATGTCTGAAATATCTAGCAATGAGAGTCCATCTGTAGGTATAGCTGTGCCGACGCCTGAAATTGAATGGGCAGCCATTCGTGCTCGTCGCGATCAACTATTGCGCTCAACCGACTTCACTCAATTGCCGGACTATCCTGCAATTGCGGCGCAGCGAGCAGAAATAGCGGCCTATCGTAAGGCTTTGCGTGACATCCCAGAGCAGGCGGCAGAACCTTCGAAGATTGACTGGCCCGTACTACCCACCTTCCTGAAGTAACCCACCGCGAAAGCGGTTTTTTTTCGCCTCTCCAAAGCCCCTCCCGTAGGGGCTTTGGCGTTTTCCATACGGAGAATTCCACCCATGCACAACCGCCAAACCTACACCGTCCTCATCCCATTCCCCACCGGCGGAGGCCACTGGTCCACCGTCGGCGAGGAGCTGGACCTGCTCGACGTCGAAGCATCTGCCCTGCGCACCGCTGGCCGCCTGGAACTGACCAGCGTCCTCAACTCCACCCCCAAGAAGGCTGACTAACCATGGCTGAGGTTCTTAACTTCGAGCACAACGGCATCACTGTAAATGCCACTGAATCCCCGGAGGCCATGGGTGGCCTGGGCGATAACGTTATCGGTCTGGTCGGCACCGCGCCGAATGCCCACGCGTCGATCCCGAAAAACGCGCCGTTCCGCATCAACAGCTTCACCACCCAGGCACTGCTGGACCCGACCGGCGCTGAGTCGGGCACGCTGTTTCAGGCGGTTTACCAGATCCTCAAAGTGGTGAAGGTGCCGGTCTATGTGGTGATCGTGGAGGAGGGCGCAACCCCGGCCGATACGATCAACAATGTGATCGGCGGCAACGAGCCGACCACCGGCCGCAAGCTGGGCCTGGCGGCCTTGAGCAGCGTGCCTGAAGACCTGACCATCATTGGCGCCCCAGGCTTCACCGGCACCAAGGCCGTGGCCGGTGAGTTCGCTGCCTTTGGCAAGCGCATCAAGGCCCGTGTGGTGCTGGACGGCAAGGATGCGTCCGTCGCTGACCAAGTGACCTACAGCGGCGAGCTGGGCGGTGCCGACCTCGGTTTCGACCGCTGCCTGCTGGTGCACAACATGCCGTCGGTGTACTCCAAAGCGGCGAAGAAAAACGTGTTCCTGTCGCCATCCTCGCTGGCTATTGCTGCACTGGCCAAGGTCAAGCAGTGGGAAAGCCCAGGCAACCAGGTGACGTTCGCCGAGGACGTGTCCCGCGTGGTCGAGTACAACATCCTCGACACCTCGACCGAAGGCGATCTGCTCAACCGTTATGGCGTGAGCTACTACGCGCGCACCATCCTCGGTGGTTTCTCGCTGCTGGGTAACCGCTCCATCACTGGCAAGTTCATCAGCTATGTCGGCCTGGAAGATGCGATCAGCCGCAAGCTGGTCAAGGCCGGCCAGAAAGCCATGGCCAAGAACCTCACCAAGTCCTTCATGGACCAGGAAGTCAAGCGCATCAACGACTGGCTGCAAACCCTGGTGGCCGACGAAACCATTCCCGGCGGCAGTGTGTACCTGCACCCGGAACTGAACAGTGTCGAGAAGTACAAGAACGGCACCTGGTTCATCGTCATCGACTACGGTCGATACGCGCCAAACGAACACATGATTTATCAACTCAATGCCCGCGATGAAATCATCGAGCAGTTCCTGGAGGACGTTCTCTAATGTTTACCAACCGTGTAAGACAGGCCATTGCGGCCACCCTTCAAGGCCTGCCGTTGTCCGCGACCGTGGAGGAGTTCACCCCGCCGAAGATCGAGTTCGACATGGAGGCCATGTCCGGCGGGCGCTTTATTGCCGAAGAAATGGCCAAGAGCGGCAAGGTGCTCGGCGCCACTTTGGTGCTGCAAGGGGCGGGGCCGGAAATCATGTTGGCCCTGGGCGTGCGCCTGGGTGACGACATCTTGCTCAACGTGCGTGAAGCCGGGCAAGACCAGGACGGCAAGACCTACTTCACCTACCACACCGTCGGCGGCAAATTGAAGTCCCTGGCCGAGGCGAAGCTGAAGATGGGCGATAAGGTCACCACCACCCTGGAATTGTCCTGCCGCACCTACAACCGTCTGGAAAATGGCATCTCGGTGATCGACATCGACGTGCGCACCCAGAAGTTTGTGCTTAACGGCGTCGACATTCTCGGCGATGCACGCCGCGCGGTGCTGATGCCGTAAGCCTTCACGGCACCTGAAGTGGACACTGTCAGTGTGGGGGCGGGGTTGCTCGCGAATACGGAGTGTCAGTCAATACATGCGTGACTGATAGACCGCATTCGCGAGCACGCCCGCTCTCACATGGACCGGTGTTGTCTTGTGAGTACTTTTTTACCAAGGAATTGCCCCATGGCCTGGATGCCACCGCTGCACATTCTGCTGTCCCCGATCACCGCCGACACGGGCGCGACGATCCAGCAGATTCAACTCAAGCCGTTGTTTTACGCCGCGCAAAAAGACGCGCTGGCCCGGGCCGGTGATGACGAGGACGAGCAGTTTTTTGAACTGGCGAAACTCGCCACCGGCCTGTCGGAAAAAGAGCTCGACCAACTCAAGCGCCCGGACTACGTGAGCATCGCGCAGTACGTGCATGAAATGTCGACGCGCCCTGCGGCGTTCTTCCTGGATCAACACCAGGAGGCGTCCCACGACGAGCCCGTGCATCTGCTGCTGCCCCTCGACGCGGCCGGTCGCAGCCTCACCGAACTATCGCTGGAAATGCCCGCCTTGCGCGCCACCAAAGTGATGAAAAAACTCACCACCAACAAAGAGCGTGCCGAGTTCATCACCGCGCACTGCACCGGTTTGATGATCCCCGATCTCGCCGGCCTGACGGTGCCCGACTGGACGCAACTGCAGGAGCGCATCGACGATTTTTTAAATCAACCGGCGGACTTCTTTCGCAGCGCGACATCGAAGTAATTCTCGATGTGGTGCCGTTGATTTACTCGGTCAATGAGGCGGAGATCCTCGACTGGGACGCCGGCAAAGCATTGCGCCGCTACGACATTGCGATCACTCGCCTTGGCGTTAAACAGGAGTAAGCGGGATGCAGAACAAGTATTCGCTCGCGAATGCCATGGCCAAGGATAGCCATGACATTTTCGGTCGTGCAGACGGCGTATCTGATGCCGATATCGTCAGCTCAGGTGCTCTCGGGCCAGACAAAACTGTCGACACCACGGCGCTGGAGCCGTTATCCGGGATGGTGCTGGAATTGGCCAATGCCGGCTTGAAACTGAATGAATTCGCACAGTCGTTGGGCGTATTGCGCGAGAACGTGGATTCGCTTGCAACGTCGTTGTCTTCGCTGAAGGCGGCTGATGCGCCATTGGTGAACACACAGGTACACACCGACACAACCAAGGTTGCCGAGTTTAAATCGACCCGGTCTGAAGACCGGCGCATTACTCGGGAAGCAATGACGGTGGGCAGCGGGCAGGTTCTCGACCCGGTCGCAGCACTTCGGTACACGAATGCCCACCGTTCGTTTGATGCGACGGCGACTTCGGAAAAGTCGACAACGGTTCTGCGCGAGGAGTCCAGCGCAAGCGAAAAACGGCTTTCCAAGACGCTGGAGCCTGTGTCGGTTTTGCTTGAGCCCACATGGCTGCAAGTGAAGACTGGCGTGATGAATACGGCCAATGATTTGGCCAGTCAATCGCCGGTTATGGCCAAGACGGTTAAAACGGCTGAGGCGGTCATTTTGCCGGTGGTTTCGCCGGTGTTCACCGGGTTTTTCGCGGGCTTGGGGGACACGATCAAAACCCGTGTGACCGGTAATCTTATCGATGTGACACTGGGTAAGTTGGGCGGCGGGGTTGGCAAGTTGTTCAAGGACAAGGGCTTTGAAAAGGAAAAGTCCTGCTGCTGTTCAGCGGCGGCCGAAAAGCCCATCACAAGTAGCCGTTCTGCACCGCAAGGTTCTTCCGGGAAAAAGAACGCCCGAAAACCACAGTCCGAAAACACAAAAAAGTCGCCAAACCCCAAAAAATCCCAGAACACACCCAAGAAGCAAACGTCTGCACCGAAACCTGCCGCCACAAAACGCTCTTCGGCAAAAGGCGCTGGTTGGGGGGCATCGCTGCGTGGCGTGGGCGAACGTCTTTCCACGTTGTTTTCCCGGCAACAGTCTGTCGGTTTCCATGCTGGGCCTGCGGCGCCAGGTTTACAGCCTCGCGCAGCCAGTACAAGCAGGCGTAAGAACAACACGGCGTCATCTCAATTACCCACAGGCAGAGGGCCTGGGTTGATCGAAGCCTTGGAGCGAGGACGTGTGCCGTTGCCCTCCGACGTTCATGCCAATACCCCGTCACGCGTGCAGCCTGTCAGCCGTGAGCATCTGCCCGTTGCAACGGCGCGTTCACTGCAAATGCCCGCTTCAGGCGTGTGGGGGGCGATGGGCAAACTGGAATCGTCCGCCGCCCGCCGCCTCGGCCCGTTGAAGTACGTAGACACCGCCCTGGACGTGGTTCAGGGCGTGCGCAACGGCGACGCCAAAGCTGTCGGTGCCGGCCTCTCAACGGCAGGTGGCGCCTGGGCTGGCGCGTCTGCCGGCGCCGCGATCGGCACGCTGGTGTTTCCCGGTGTCGGCACGGCTGTCGGTGGCGCTATCGGCGGCTTGCTCGGCAGTGAAGCGGGCACCTGGCTGGGAGACAAATTGTTCGGCTCAAGTGATCGCCTGCCTGCACCCGGTGCGGTGAGCAAAGAACTCAACGCTGCGCGTACCGACAACGTGCAAGTCACCCTCGCGCCGAGCATTCAAATTACTGGCGTGAACCCCGCCGATGCCCAGCAAGTCGTCAACCAGGTGATCCAGGCCCTGCAATTTCAATGCATGCCGATGGTCACCGACAGCCTGGGGATTCGGCGCAACGCGGCACTGGCCGATCCTCCTGGAGGTGATTGATGCGACAACAAATGGTCCTCGGCGAGTTTATTTTTGGCCTGTCCCGAGGCTTCGCCTATTCCTCGCTGGTGCGTACCAGCGACGGTGGCTGGAGTGACCTGGTGATTATTGCCAGCAAGCCCCAGTCGCGGCAAAGCGGCCAGAAGCTGGAGAAACTCACGTTCACTGGGGCAGCGATGTACGCCATCGGCATGCAGCGCCTGGACGAGTTACGCGCCCTGCAAAATGCCCGGATACCGTTGCCGCTGGTCGATGGCATCGGCCGTAACTGGGGCCTGTGGCGAATCAACTCGGTGATGGAAACCCAAAGCAACGTGATTGATGACGGCACGGCCATGGTCATGGCCTGGACTATGGAACTGGAGGAATTCGTCAATGCGTAGAGTGCGAAGTATTGCCGGTGATTCGGTCAACCTGTTGCTCTACCGCGAATTGGGCCGTTGCGATGACGCGGCGGAAGAAACCCTTTGGCGCCTGAACCCCGAACTTGCCGAGTACGGGCCGGTACTGCCCGCCGGTGTGTGGGTCGTCGTGCCGGAAATGCAAGCGCGGCCGGCTGCTGTGCGGCCTGTTCTGGCGTGGGATTAAGGAGGCAACATGGCACAGGGTTTTACGCCGATCGTGGAGTTTTATGGCGCGAATGCCGCGCTGCTCAATCAACGCCTGATGCATTGGAGCCATACCGACGCCGCAGGCATCGAGTCTGACCGGCTGGAGTTGACCCTCAATATCGAAGGGCTGGAAGGCTTGCCCAGCCTGAGCGGCAAGATCGGATTGCGCGTGGGTTACCAGGAATCGGGGTTGGTGGAAAAAGGCGAGTTCGTGATCACCCAGCGCACGCCCGTGCTGTTTCCCATGCGCTTGATGATCGTGGCGACTGCCGCGCCTTTCAGCATGCTCGACGCCAGCGGTTATCGCCAGCGTCGGTCCGCCAGTTACGGGCCAACCACGCTGGGCGCACTGTTTCGCCAACTGGTCAGTCGCCACGGGTTTTCACCGCGTGTGGCACCTGCGCTGGAGGGCATTGCGATTGCGCATATCGACCAGTCCAACGAAAGCGACATGGCGTTCATCACCCGCCTTGCCCGGCGCTACAGCGCGGTCACCAAACCGATCAACGCGTTGTATGTGCTGGCCGAAGCGGGGCAGGTCAAATCGCTGTCCGGCCAACTGTTACCGCAGGTGAAGCTGTCTGTGACCCAGGACAATCGTCCCGGTGACCAGGCCTTCATCACCGCCAAGCTCGACGAAAAGTCTCGCTCCAAATACATGGGCAGCCGCGTGACCTGGTGGGATGGCGCCGGTGGCAAACAACAGGTCGTTGAGGTTGGGGTGGCCCCGTTCAAAACCTTGCGTCAGCGCTGCCAGAACGAAGCCGAGGCCCGTGCCGTGGCTGAAGGCGAACTGCGTCGTGTGGGGCGCGAAGGCTTGAAACTGCTGATCGATTGCCCTGGCAACCCGCTGCTGGCCGCTGAGGGGTTGCTGGTGCTGGATGAAACCTGGCCTTCGTATATGCAGGGCCAGTGGTCGATGAAACAGGTGGTGCATGTTGGCGATCCGGTAACGGGGTATCGCAGTTCAATCACGGCGAATGGGTTGTCGGCATAGACATTTTCAAAGGTAAAGCCCGATGGTGATAACGCTTCCTCAACTGCTTCAAGTGATGCCTGGAGCCCGCCTTAGCGCGGGTATTTTTTTATCTTCGTTAAACGCGGCGCTTCTTCGCTACGACATAAGCACGCCAAAACGCAGCGCCGCGTTCCTCGCCCAAATCGGCCACGAATCCGGCGAACTGCGCTACGTCCGCGAACTGGGCAGCGATCAATACTTGAGCAAATACGACACCGGCACCCTGGCCGCGCGTTTGGGCAACACCCCCGAAGCCGACGGCGATGGCCAGAAGTTCCGGGGCAGGGGGCTTATTCAGATCACGGGGCGCCGCAACTACCTCGCCTGCAGCCAAGCGTTGTTCGGCGACGACCGCCTGTTGCAGCAACCGCAACTGCTGGAGCAGCCGCAATGGGCGTGTGAGTCCGCCGCATGGTTCTGGCACAGCAATGGTTTGAACGAACTCGCCGACAAAGACCAGTTCACCACCATTACCCGGCGCATCAATGGCGGGCTGAACGGGCTGGACGAGCGTTTGCAACGGTGGGCGCGGGCCAAGGCGGTGCTGGGCGTTTGCTGAGGTGGCGTGCGCGTCGTCGGGCGTTAGCGTCTTGATGCACTCTGTAACTTGCATGGCCGATGGGCTCCTGTAGGGTAGGCAAACCCCCGCCCATTCCTGGAGACGACCGTGAAGGAAATCACTCAACTGGCTGCTGAACTGGGTCGCCGTTTGCAGGTGCTCAATGCTCACGTCACCACTGCCGAGTCCTGCACCGGCGGCGGTATTGCCGAAGCGATCACGCGGATTCCGGGCAGTTCGGCCTGGTTCGAGGCCGGGTATGTCACGTACTCCAATCGACAGAAGACCCGGCAGCTGGGTGTGCCGGAAGCATTGTTCCGCAAAGTCGGCGCCGTCAGCCAGGACGTGGTGGAGGCGATGGTCAGGGGCGCGCAGGAAAGAAGCCTGTCGCGCTTTGCCGTGGCCGTCAGCGGTGTCGCGGGGCCCGACGGCGGTTCGCCGGACAAGCCAGTGGGCACCGTATGGCTGGCGTTTGGTGTTGGCGAGGACGTGAGCGCTGAGCTTGCGCACTTCCCCGGCAACCGTGACGAGGTCCGCCGACAAACGGTAAAGGCCGCCCTGGAGGGCTTGTTGCGACGAGCTGCAGCAGAAATCGAAAATCAGGGGTAGGCGATCCCGGATCTTTGTGGAACAATACTGTCTACTTATACAGGTGTTGGCCGTCAGGCCTTATTGATTACGTGAGGACTTTAATGGACGACAACAAGAAGAAAGCCTTGGCTGCGGCCCTGGGTCAGATCGAACGTCAATTCGGCAAGGGTGCCGTAATGCGTATGGGCGATCACGACCGTCAGGCGATCCCGGCTATTTCCACTGGCTCTCTGGGTCTGGACATCGCACTCGGCATTGGCGGCCTGCCAAAAGGCCGTATCGTTGAAATCTACGGCCCTGAATCTTCCGGTAAAACCACCCTGACCCTGTCGGTGATTGCCCAGGCGCAAAAAATGGGCGCCACTTGTGCGTTCGTCGATGCCGAGCACGCTCTTGACCCTGAATACGCCGGCAAGCTGGGCGTCAACGTTGACGACCTGCTGGTTTCCCAACCGGACACCGGTGAGCAAGCCTTGGAAATCACCGACATGCTGGTGCGCTCCAACGCCATCGACGTGATCGTGGTCGACTCCGTGGCTGCCCTGGTGCCGAAAGCTGAAATCGAAGGCGAAATGGGCGACATGCACGTGGGCCTGCAAGCCCGTCTGATGTCCCAGGCGCTGCGTAAAATCACCGGTAACATCAAGAACGCCAACTGCCTGGTGATCTTCATCAACCAGATCCGTATGAAGATTGGCGTGATGTTCGGCAGCCCGGAAACCACCACCGGTGGTAACGCGTTGAAGTTCTACGCTTCGGTCCGTCTGGATATCCGCCGTACTGGCGCGGTGAAGGAAGGCGACGAGGTGGTGGGTAGCGAAACCCGCGTTAAAGTTGTGAAGAACAAGGTGGCCCCGCCATTCCGTCAGGCTGAGTTCCAGATTCTCTACGGCAAGGGTATCTACCTGAACGGCGAGATGATCGACCTGGGCGTACTGCACGGTTTCGTTGAGAAGTCCGGTGCCTGGTATGCCTACAACGGCAGCAAGATCGGTCAGGGCAAGGCCAACTCGGCCAAGTTCCTGGCGGACAACCCGGATATCGCTGCCACGCTTGAGAAGCAGATTCGCGACAAGCTGCTGACCCCGGCACCAGACGTGAAAGCTGCTGCCAACCGCGAGCCGGTTGAAGAAGTAGAAGAAGTCGACACTGACATCTGAAGCAAACGATGACTGTTGTACTGGATACACTCGTCGCCGTTCGGCGCACTGCGATGGACCTGCTCGCTCGCCGCGAGCATGGTCGAGTCGAGCTGACGCGTAAACTGCGTCAGCGAGGCGCAGAGCCCGAGATGATCGAAAGCGCCCTCGACCGTTTGACGGAAGAGGGGCTGCTGTCGGAAGCCCGTTACCTTGAAAGCTTTGTCTCCTACCGAGCGCGCTCCGGCTATGGCCCTGCGCGAATTCGCGAAGAGCTGAGCCAGCGTGGCCTGCAACGTGCCGATATCGACCTCGCCCTGCGTGAGTGCGGTATCAGTTGGCAGTCGCAGCTGGAAGATACCTGGCGCCGCAAGTTTTCCGGGCATCTACCAATTGATGCCAGAGAGCGTGCGAAGCAAGGGCGCTTCCTGAGCTATCGCGGGTTTTCGATGGAGATGATCAGCCGCTTACTGAGCGGCCGTGACATGGATGACTGAGCGTTGAGATCCCAGATCGAATCTGCTGCATCCGTTAGATCCTGCAAAAAAGGCCCACTATGAAAATAGTGGGCCTTTTTTTTTGCCTTGAAAATCACGCAGGCTCTGGCGTTACTCGCTGCTGGGTCTTGCCCTGAGCCTGTGCCCAGTTCTCCGGCAAGTTGATGTAATCCACCAACTCCCGCAACCGGCCCTGATCACGGCCGTTGAAGTTGAACACCAGCCGGGTCAAATGGCTGAACCTGGGTTCATCATGTTCCTCGCCTGTGTAAGCCAGCTGCTGGAACTCACCACTTAGTCGCAGGCTGGCAAACTCGCTCTGCAAGTGGGCCAGTGCACGCTCACTGAGCGGATGATTCATGCGCACCACAAACTCACGCTTCAACCAGCGTGTGGAATGGAAGTTGGCATAGAACTGGTTTATCTCGTCCACGGCTGCTTCAGCGCTGTGCACCAGGCGGACCAGCTTGAGGTCGGTGGGCAGGATATAGCGATTGGCTTCCAGCTGGCTGCGAATGAAGTCCAGTGCGCCTTGCCAGAAACCACCGCCGGGTGCATCCAGCAATACCACCGGCACCAGCGGGCTTTTGCCGGTCTGGATCAGGGTCAGCACTTCAAGGGCTTCATCCAGCGTGCCAAAACCGCCCGGGCACAGCACCAATGCGTCGGCTTCCTTGACGAAGAACAGTTTGCGGGTAAAGAAGAAGTGGAAAGACAGCAGGTTCTCGGTGCCATCAATGGTCGGGTTGGCGTGCTGTTCAAACGGCAGGTTGATGTTGAACCCCAGGCTGTGTTCCAGGCCTGCTCCCTCGTGGGCAGCCGCCATGATGCCGCCGCCACCGCCGGTGATTACCATCAGCTCGGATTGCGCCAGCAGCGTGCCGACTTCCCTTGCCAAGGCGTACAGCGGGCTTTCGACCGGTGTGCGCGCCGAGCCAAACACAGTGACCTTGCGGCGGTCCTTGAACTGTTCCAGCACGCGGAAGGCGTTATCCAGCTCGCGGATTGCCTGCAGCGTGATTTTTGCATTCCAACGGTTGCGGTCATCCTGGGCCATGCGCAGCACGGTGAGGATCATGTCGCGATAAAGGGGGATATTCGGGCTGTTGGGGGCGATCAACTGGAGTTGTGCGTCGACCTGCTGCGTGAGGTCCGCCCCGTTTTCGTCAAAATGACGGTGCAGGTGGTCATTCGATTCGTAAGGCATTCAACTTCTCCTTCTTCACAGAACCTGGGCCGTCGGCGAGATATTCGTCCGCGGCCACGACACTGCATGTATCGCTGCATGCCCAAGGCATTGCACGGTGTTCGCCAAGCGGCAAAGCGGGCTCTGTATGTTCCTTGTGATTTAGAAACCTTTGCACTGCAAGTCGCAGGAGGGCAACCCTCTTTTGCCCTGAAAATATTACAGAACGGCGTGGGAAACGCTGTGGAGGGGCGACTGGGATGACTTGATCATGAGCCGAAAAACCCTTGGCTGGCAACCGCTTATTGGTTACTCATCAAGCAGTTTGGTTGGCGGCTGGCCAATGCGGCGGGGGAGGTGCGCGCCACTGGACAGCAGCGCGCGATGATCGAGCAACAGTTACTTTTTCTTCTTGGCCGCAGCGGGCGCTGGGCAATCCGCTTCGACAAACTTGACCGATGCCACCGGGCGGTTGGTCTTGTTCTCGGTGATTTCATAGCGCATCACTGCGCCCTTGGCCATCAACTCGCGGTAACCCTTGTTCAGGCACACGCTTTGGCCCAGTTGGAAATACACGGCCTTCGGGTTGGCGCGCATCTGTTCGGCACGATCAGGTTGCACACTGAGGTGATCGATCAGTTGCATGCCTTCAACGGTGTAGGCCACTTCCAGGGTTTTTTCATCGATTTCCCGGGGCAGGTCCTTGTTGCTTTCTGCCGCGACGCTTTGCAGCTTCCTGTTCATTTGGGCCTCCAGCAGCGAGGCCGCGTGGGCGCCCATGGGCAGAACCAGCGCAAGGGCGACGGATGGGGCAACAAGACGCAGCATGGAACGCAGCATGAAACTCTCCTGATTCGGTTACTGGTGCATAGACCAGCCACTGCGCTGTGCGTTCAGTGGCGCGCAATTATAGGGGAGCGCTTGCCACTACAGCCAGGCGTATCGCTGAGAAGTGTCAGTGGCTCTGGTAAACTGCCGCCACTTAAAGCCTGCCTCGAGTTCCTTCAGTGTCGATTTCCCCTGCTACGCGGCGCATCCGATGAGCCACGCCGTCTCCCGCTTGCGTACCCAGCGCCTTGCGCGGGCCGTCAGGCCGTTTCTCAACCGCGGCTCGCGCGCCGAGCGTTGCCCTGGTTGCCGGGTCATTCCCGAGTACTGCCTGTGCGCCTGGCGCCCGACGGTGCAGGCTCGATCCGCCATGTGCCTGCTGATGCACGATGTCGAACCGATGAAACCCAGTAACACTGGCTGGCTGATCGCCGACGTAATCGCTGATACCACCGCGTTTGCCTGGTCGCGCACCGAGGTTGATCCCGAATTACTGACGCTGCTGGCCGACCCGCAGTGGCAGCCCTATATCGTGTTTCCGGGCGAGTTTGTGGCCCCTGAGCGGGTTGTCAGCGAAGCAGTGGTTGAGAAGGGCAAACGCCCGCTGTTCATCCTGTTGGATGGCACCTGGAGCGAAGCGCGCAAGATGTTCCGCAAAAGCCCCTACCTGGAACACCTGCCCGTCCTGAGCCTGGCCCCCGAGCAGTTGTCGCGCTACAAGCTGCGTCGTTCCAAGCGTGACGATCACTTCTGCACCGCCGAAGTGGCCGCGCTGTGCCTGGAACTGGCTGACGACCTGGCCGCCAGCGAAGTGCTCGACGCTTACCTCGACGTGTTCAGCACCCATTACCTTGCGGCCAAGTTCAACTTATCACTGGACTCGACGGATAGCGTCCATACTCGTCTTGCACCCTATATCCCGGTGCGATAACCAGACGACGTTTGCATGATGGCACCGTAAAACCTCACTTGGCTAAAATGCCCACGGGTGTAGTGCTTGACCCTCCAGGCTACGCTGGGCATGCTGGGCGCCGATTGGGGCGTGAGCGTGAATTTTCAGCGTCGTTTCAGGTGTTTTTGACGTTGAACGTGCCCTGTGGCGATGGCTGCCTGGCCGTCGCCTTGTGTACTGGCGAACCCTGAACCCATCAGGGTTCCCATAAAAAACAGGATCATTTAATCAATGGCCACATACGAAATCCTGATAGCCGATGACCATCCGCTGTTTCGCAGTGCGCTGCACCAGGCCGTGACCCTGGGCCTTGGTCCGGACGTGCGCCTGGTTGAAGTGGCCAGCATTGCCGAGCTGGAAGCGCGCCTCACCGAGAAATCCGACTGGGACCTGGTGCTGCTCGACCTCAACATGCCGGGTGCCTACGGTTTTTCGGGGCTGGTGCTGTTGCGCGGGCAATACCCGCAAATTCCGGTGGTGATGGTCTCGGCCCAGGAGGACGCCGACGTGGTGGTGCGCTCCAAGGAGTTTGGCGCCAGTGGCTTTATTCCCAAGTCGAGTGCCATGGAAGACATCCAGAACGCCGTTCGCAAGGTGTTGGATGGCGATGTGTCCTGGCCGCCGCAAGCGTTTGAAGAAATCAACGTGTCCGACGAAGCCAAGGCCGCCCGCGATGGCCTCGCCAGCCTGACGCCCCAGCAGTTCCGGGTATTGACCATGGTCTGCGAAGGTTTGCTGAACAAGCAGATTGCGTATGAGCTCAGCGTGTCGGAAGCGACCATCAAGGCCCATGTCACTGCGATCTTCCGCAAATTGGGGGTACGTACGCGCACCCAGGCGGCGCTGCTCTTGCAACAACTTGAGTCAATTTCGCAGCATTAAGCGGTTAGCGATTCACGCTTTTTTGACTTTGCGTCATCTAGTTTCCCCACTTCTTTGGTTCAGTTGCCTACATCTATGTCGCCTTTCAAGGGTCAAACCGGTATCAAACGTATCTTCAACGCAGGGAGCTATTCCCTGGATGGCCTGCGCGCGGCCTTCACCGGCGAGGCGGCATTCCGTCAGTTGGTGTTGCTGAATGTCATCCTGATCCCGTTGAGCTTTTTCCTGCACGTCAGCCGCGTCGAGCGCGCTTTGCTGATCGCGGTGTGCCTGCTGGCGTTGATCGTCGAGTTGCTCAACTCAGCCGTAGAAGCGGCGATCGACCGCATCTCGCTCGACCGTCACCCGTTGTCGAAAAACGCCAAAGACATGGGCAGCGCCGCGCAATTCGTGGCACTGACCATGATCACCCTGGTGTGGGCCGTGATCCTGATCTGAGGATCAGGCAATGCTCGGCAGAACGATCTCGTCGCTGCGCTGAACCCCGGCGGTGAAGGCGCGGCACAGCTCCAGAAACTCGCGCATCGCCGAGGTCTGGTACTTCTGTTTATGCCAGATGAAGTAGAACTGCCGGGCCAGGTCCAGGTCGGGGGTTTCGACTGGGACCAAACTGCCACGGCGGAACGCATCACGCAGCGCCAGCCGGGAAATGCAGCCAATGCCCAACCCGGATTCCACGGCACGCTTGATCGCCTCGGTGTGTTCCAGTTCCAGGCGGATATTCAGCGCGCTGCGGTGATGGCGCATGGCTTGGTCAAACGTCAGCCGAGTGCCTGAACCTTGTTCGCGCAGGATCCACGCTTCGTGGGTCAGCTCTTCCATGGTCGCCACGCCGCGTTTGGCCAAGTGATGCTGGGGCGCACAAAACACCACCAACTCGTCTTCGACCCAGGTTTGCACCTCGATGTCCGGGTGGCTGCAGTCGCCTTCAATTAGACCCAGGTCAATTTCGTAGTGTGCGACCTGGTGCACGATATTCGCAGTGTTCTGCACATGCAGCTTCACCTGGCTCTCGGGGTGCTGCTGCATGAAGCTGCCGATCAGCAGAGTGGCCAGGTAATTGCCGATGGTCAGGGTGGCGCCGACCGCCAGCGAACCGAAGCCGGACTTGCCGTTGAGCAGGTCTTCGATCTCCTTGGCCTGGTCCAGCAGCGCCACGGCCTGGGGCAATAGCTGGTGGCCGAGGGCGTTGAGGCTCAGGCGTTTGCCCGCGCGGTCGAATAATTGGCAGCTGGATTGACGCTCCAGCTCGGTAATCGAGGTGCTGGCGGCGGATTGAGACAAGGCCAGAAGGCCAGCAGCGCGTGAGACGCTTTCCTGCTGGGCGACGGCGACGAAGACTTGCAGTTGACGTAGAGTAAATCGCATATCGATATAACCGATAACCCTTATCTTAATAATCCAGTTAACAGATATTGTCGCCGCCATTAGAATGCTGTGCAATTGCGCATATCAACCTTGGCGCAGACCTATTTCCAGGAGTTCCCCGTACATGAGCAACATGAACCACGAGCGTGTCCTCAGTGTTCATCACTGGAACGACACCCTGTTCAGCTTCAAGTGCACCCGTGATCCGGGCCTGCGCTTCGAGAACGGTCAGTTCGTGATGATCGGCCTGCAACAGCCCAACGGCCGCCCGCTCATGCGTGCTTACTCCATTGCCAGCCCGAACTGGGAAGAGCATCTGGAGTTCTTCAGCATCAAGGTGCCCGATGGCCCGCTGACTTCCCAATTGCAGCACTTGAAGGAAGGCGACGAGATCATCATCAGCAAAAAACCGACAGGCACCCTGGTGCTTGACGATTTGAAGCCGGGCAAACACCTGTACCTGCTCAGCACCGGTACCGGCCTCGCTCCATTCATGAGCGTGATCCAGGACCCGGAAACCTACGAGCGCTTCGAAAAAGTGATCCTGTGCCACGGCGTGCGTTACGTCAACGAAGTCGCCTACCGCGAATTCATCACCGAGCACCTGCCGCAGAACGAGTTCTTCGGCGAGGCGCTGCGTGACAAGTTGATCTACTACCCGACCGTGACCCGCGAGCCGTTCGAAAACGAAGGCCGCCTGACCGACCTGATGCGCAGCGGCAAGCTGTTCCGCGACATCGGCCTGCCTCCGATCAACCCGGAAGACGACCGCGCCATGTTGTGCGGCAGCCCAAGCATGTTGGACGAGACCAGCGAAGTGCTGAACAGCTTCGGTCTGAAGGTTTCGCCGCGTATGCGTGAGCCGGGTGACTACTTGATCGAGCGCGCGTTCGTCGAGAAGTAATCACCGATCCAAATGAATGTGGGAGCTGGCTTTTGTAGGAGCTGCTCCCACATTTGTTTTCGGCGCTTATTTGGCTGGAACCACTTCCAGCACACAGATCACGCCCGCCTCCGGATAGTGCCAGCGCACATCCACATCCCAGAACTGCGCCCCGTATTCACGCTCAGGCCCCGGCGTCTGATACGCCGGCCGTGGGTCCTGTGCCAGGCACTGCTCGATCAACGCCACCAATGGCTCGTCAAGGCGCTGAGCATGGCCTTCGGCCTGGAGCAGGGCGGTCTTCAGCCACTGCACCGGAATCAGCTGCGGCGCGCTGCTCGCGATGCGGTTGGTGGCGCTGTCGATAATGTCGGCATACGGCACGTACGGCTTGATATCCAGCACTGGCGTGCCATCAAGCAAATCAATCCCGGAAATCCACAGCCGGCCTGGCTCAACCTTGTCCAGCTTGACCACTGACTGGCCGATGCCGTTGGGGCGGTGGGTGGCGCGGGTGGCAAATACACCCATGGAGGTATTGCCGCCCAGGCGTGGCGGGCGCACTTTGAGCCGAGGCTTGTCTTCCAGAGCCTGGTGGAACAAAAACAGCAACCAGACATGGCTGACCTGTTCCAGGCCCTGCACCGCCTCGCCCTGGTCGAACGGCGCCACCAGCTCCAGCACGCCACGGGCGGCCGGGGCCAGTTGCGGCTGGCGCGGGATGGCGAACTTCTCCTTGAAGCAGGAGCGCACGAAGCCGACGGGCGAGACCTGGTAACTCATGGCTTACGCACGAACCCGCAGGGTCAGGCCCTTGAGGAAGTTACGCAGCAACTGGTCACCGCAGGTGCGGTAGTTGGTATGGCCGAACTTGCGGAACAGCGCGCTGAGCTCAGGCTTGGACACCGGGAACTCGGCGGCCTTGAGGATGGCGTGCATGTCGTCTTCTTTCAGTTCGAAGGCAACGCGCAGCTTCTTCAGGATGATGTTGTTGGTCACCGGGGTTTCGATCGGCTGCGGCGGACGCGTTTCGTCCTTGCCGCGCTTGAAGATCACCAGGCCATCAAGGAAGTGAGCCATGACGTCGTCCGGGCAGAATACAAAACCTTCTTCCTCATCTTTCTTGAGGTAGGTCAGCAGGTCTTCCTTGGTCACGTCCATGCCGCCGAGTTTGATGATCTCGACCATCTTGTTGTCGCTGATGTCGAGCATGTAGCGCACGCTGCGCAGTACGTCGTTGTGAATCATGGTGGGCAATCCTGGTATTCAACTGAGGACACCGCCCAGTCAGGCGGTGTCAGGAAAGGGGTGCGGCTTAGAACTTCTCTTTGCCGGACAGGTAACGCCATTGGCCCACTGGCACTTTGCCGATGGACACGCCGCCAATGCGAATACGGCGGATGGCGATGACTTTCAGGCCAACCGCCTCGCAGAACAGAGCGATTACGCCCGGTTGCGGGTTTTTCATCGCGAAGCGCAGGCGGTTTTCGTTCTGCCAGCTGGCTTTAACGGCCGGCAGCTCTTTGCCTTTATAGGTCAGGCCGTGGTTCAGGCGATTGAGGCCGTGGGCAACCATGTCGCCTTCGACCTCCACCACGTATTCCTGCTCGATTTTGGCGGCATCGGCGGTCAACTTGCGCAGAATCTTCCAGTCCTGGGTGAACACCAGCAGGCCGCTGGCCTTGGCTTGCAGGTCGGCACTGGCGGTCAGGCGCAGAAAGTGGCCTTTGAGCGGGCGTTTGCTGAAGCGGTGTTCTTCGGACAGGGTCTCGGCGCTGATCGAGGCCATCGCCGTTTCGGCGTCCACGCCTACCGGCGCATGCAACAGAATCGTCACCGGCTCCGGCGCGGTGGCCTTGGCCTCAGGGTCGAGCTCGACCTTCTGGGTGGTGACCTTGAACTGCGGTTCGTCAATCACTTCGCCGTCCACCGAGACCCAGCCGCCTTCGATAAACAGCTCAGCCTCCCGACGGGAGCAACCGACCAGTTCAATAAGGCGTTTGGAAAGGCGTATGGGGTCAGTCATGACAAGGGCCGTAGCAAAAGGGGGCGGCTATTGTACCTGTGTGGGCGCGGTTAATCCCGGCCCCATTTCAGCGTAGTGGCTTTATTGGTGGGTACACGGTTCAAAATGTGGGAGCGGGCACGGTGTTTCGTCAGCCACTGCGCCGTTGCTGTTGGCGCAAGCGCATGTGCAGCAACGGGTACGGTTGGCCCAGGCCATCATGCTCCGCGCGTCCGATCACCTCAAAGCCCTGCTTGAAGTAAAAGCCCAGGGCCTGGGGGTTCTGTTCGTTGACGTCCAATACCTCGGCGTTCATGTGCTCGATCGCATAGCGCAGCAATTGTCGGCCCAAGCCCTGGCCGCGGTGCTGCGGGTCGATAAACAGCATCTCGACTTTACCCGCCGCTACCCCGGCAAACCCGGTAATACGCTGGCGCGCGTCTTTGGTGCAGATCAGCATGACGGCGTCCAGGTAGCGGCTCAGCACCAGTTCCTTAAGCAGCACGATGTAACTGTCCGGCAAGAAGTCGTGGGTCGCGCGCACGGACGCTTCCCAGATCTGCGCCAATTGCGCGAAGTCGCTGATTTTAGGTGTGTGGATAACCGAATGCTGACGCATGCCCGCTGCCCCTTGCCGATGATCGGCGCCGATGGGCAAACGATAGACCTAAAAAAGCCCCGCATCTTGTTCAGAGGCGGGGCTTTTTCAATTTTTTACACCCTTAATCGCGCTTTTCAGCCCACAGGTCGTATTCGTCGGCATCCGTCATCGTGCACCAGACCTTGTCGCCCGGCTTCAGGCCGCTGGCATCGTCGATAAACACGTTACCGTCGATTTCCGGCGCATCGAAGAAGCAACGGCCAACGGCGCCTTGTTCGTCGACTTCGTCGATCAGCACTTCGATTTCCTTGCCGATACGCAGTTGCAGGCGTGCCGAGCTGATGGCCTGTTGATGGGCCATGAAGCGCTCCCAACGGTCCTGCTTGACGTCGTCTGGAACGATGGCTGCGTCCAGCAGGTTGGCTGGCGCGCCTTCTACCGGCGAGTACTGGAAGCAGCCCACGCGGTCCAGTTGGGCTTCGGTCAGCCAGTCCAGCAGGTACTGGAAGTCTTCTTCGGTCTCGCCAGGGAAGCCGACGATGAAGGTCGAACGGATGATCAGCTCAGGGCAGATCTCGCGCCAGTTCTTGATGCGCGCCAGGGTCTTGTCTTCGAAGGCCGGGCGTTTCATGGCCTTGAGGATTTTCGGGCTGGCGTGCTGGAACGGGATGTCCAGGTACGGCAGGATCTTGCCGGCGGCCATCAGTGGGATCAGCTCGTCCACGTGCGGGTACGGGTAAACGTAGTGCAGGCGCACCCATACGCCCAGGCTGCTCAAGGCTTCGCAGAGTTCGGTCATGCGGGTTTTCACCGGCGCGCCGTTCCAGAAGCCGGTGCGGTATTTCACATCGACGCCGTAGGCGCTGGTGTCCTGGGAGATCACCAACAGCTCTTTCACGCCGGATTTGACCAGACGCTGGGCTTCGTCGAGCACGTCGCCGACCGGGCGGCTGACCAGCTTGCCGCGCATCGACGGGATGATGCAGAAGCTGCAGCTGTGGTTGCAGCCTTCGGAAATCTTCAGGTACGCATAGTGGCGCGGCGTCAGCTTGATGCCTTGCGGCGGCACCAGGTCGATCAGTGGGTTGTGGTCCTGGCGAGGCGGCACCACCTGGTGCACGGCGTTGACCACTTGCTCGTACTGCTGCGGGCCGGTTACGGCCAGCACGCTTGGGTGCACGTTGCGGATATTGCCTTCTTCCACGCCCATGCAGCCGGTCACGATGACCTTGCCGTTTTCCTTGATCGCTTCACCGATCACTTCCAACGACTCAGCCTTTGCCGAGTCGATGAAACCGCAGGTGTTGACCACCACCACGTCGGCGTCCTGATAAGTGGACACGACGTCATAGCCTTCCATACGCAGTTGCGTGAGGATGCGCTCGGAGTCAACGAGAGCCTTCGGGCAACCCAGGGATACAAAGCCGACCTTTGGGTTGGCTTTTGCGATGGTGGTGGACATGTCTAACCTCGGTATTGAATGACGCCGCCGCCCAGGAGGGCAGGGCAGCGGACGGGCGCTTAGCGCGCCTCTGATCAAAAAGTGCGCAATTCTAGCGACGGGCAACGCACTTGACCAGCTTTATGCAGGGAAATGCGACGAGTGCTGCGCTATGCTTCGCGCCGTTGCACGCGGGTAAAACCTCGGGGTCAATAAAACGTCTGTTACGAGAAGTAAAACAGCGCATGCTAGGGTCAGCTTAGACGCGTTGTTTATATAAGACCTCAGGTCAAAGGGCAGGAGTGGTTGATGGGTCAGGCAAATAGTCAGGCAGCAGGTGCCGAGCATTCCAATGCAAAGCCGATCGGCATGTTGGTGGCGGCAGTCGGGGTGGTTTACGGCGATATCGGTACCAGTCCGCTCTATACCCTTAAAGAAGTGTTTACAGGTGGTTATGGGGTTCAAGTCAATCACGACGGGGTCTTTGGCATTCTGGCGCTGATTTTCTGGTCGCTGGTGTGGGTCGTGTCGATCAAGTACGTGCTGTTTATCCTGCGCGCGGACAACCAGGGCGAAGGCGGCATCATGGCCCTGACGGCGCTGGCGCGACGGGCGGCGTCGCCGTACCCCAAGTTGCGTTCGGTGCTGGTGATCCTCGGCTTGATCGGTGCGGCGCTGTTCTACGGCGACAGCATGATCACCCCGGCGATCTCGGTATTGTCGGCGGTTGAGGGCCTGGAACTGGCCTTTGACGGGATTGAACGTTGGGTGGTGCCGCTGTCGCTGGTGGTGCTGGTGGGGCTGTTCCTGATCCAGAAACACGGCACTGACCGCATCGGCAAGCTGTTCGGGCCGGTGATGGTGGTGTGGTTCCTGGTGCTGGGCGGTCTTGGCGTGCACGGCATCCTGCAACATCCCGAGGTGCTCAATGCGCTGAACCCCGTGTGGGGCGTGCGTTTCTTTGTGTCCCATCCGGGCATGGGCGTCGCGATTCTTGGCGCCGTGGTACTGGCCTTGACCGGTGCCGAAGCGCTGTACGCCGACATGGGCCACTTCGGCCGCAAGCCGATCGCCCGCGCCTGGTTCGCGCTGGTGCTGCCGGCGCTGGTGCTCAACTACTTCGGCCAGGGCGCGTTGCTGCTGGAAAACCCCGAAGCGGCGCGCAACCCGTTCTACTTGCTCGCGCCGGAATGGGCCTTGGTGCCATTGGTCGCGCTGTCGACCCTGGCCACCGTGATTGCATCCCAGGCGGTGATTTCCGGTGCGTTCTCGCTGACGCGTCAGGCGATCCAGTTGGGTTACATCCCGCGCATGCATATCCAGCACACCTCCAGCGCCGAGCAAGGCCAGATCTACATCGGCGCGGTGAACTGGTCGCTGATGGTCGGCGTGATCCTGCTGGTGCTCGGCTTCGAATCCTCCAATGCCCTGGCCTCCGCCTACGGCGTGGCAGTCACCGGCACCATGTTGATTACCAGCATCCTGGTGTCGGCGGTGATGCTGCTGCTCTGGAAGTGGCCACCGGTGCTGGCGATTCCGGTGCTGATCGGCTTCCTGTTGGTGGACGGCCTGTTCTTTGCCGCCAACGTGCCGAAGATTGTCCAGGGGGGCGCCTTCCCGGTACTGGCGGGGATTGTGCTGTTTATCCTGATGACCACCTGGAAGCGCGGCAAGGAACTGCTGATGGACCGCCTCGACGAAGGTGGCCTGCCGTTGCCGATCTTTATCAGCAGTATTCGCGTGCAACCGCCCCATCGCGTGCAGGGCACCGCAGTGTTCCTCACCGCGCGCCCGGACGCCGTGCCCCACGCGCTGTTGCATAACCTGCTGCACAACCAGGTGTTGCATGAGCAGGTGGTGATGCTGACGGTGGTCTATGAAGATATTCCGCGCGTGCCAGCCTCTCGGCGGTTCGAGGTGGATGCGTACGGGGAAGGGTTCTTCCGGGTGATCCTGCACTTCGGTTTTACCGATGAGCCGGACGTGCCCGAAGCCCTGAAACTGTGCCATCTGGACGATCTGGATTTCAGCCCGATGCGCACCACGTACTTCCTCAGCCGCGAAACGGTGATCGCCTCGCGTATCAAGGGCATGGCCCGCTGGCGGGAAAGTCTGTTTGCGTTCATGTTGAAGAACGCCAACGGTAACCTGCGCTTCTTCAAGCTCCCGGTAAACCGAGTGATCGAGCTGGGCACCCAGGTCGAAATGTAAGCCACTGCAACACGGGAGCCGGCAATCGGCTCCCGTTTTCCGTCTGAACCCTGTGCAAGCTACCGTTGTCGACTAGGCTCTAAGCACTGTTTGAAGAGTGCCCACAGAACCCAGAAGAGGTGCGTCATGAGTCAGCTGCTCGAACCCTATACCCTGCGCCAATTGACTTTGCTCAACCGGATTGCCGTGTCGCCGATGTGCCAGTATTCAGCCGAGGATGGCCTGGCCAATGACTGGCACCTGGTGCACCTGGGCAGTCGTGCCGTCGGCGGCGCCGGGCTGATTTTCACCGAAGCCACCGCCGTGACCGCAGAGGGCCGCATCACCGCCCAGGACCTGGGCTTGTGGAACGACGCACAGATCGAGCCGTTGCAACGCATTACGCGCTTTATTGCCGCCCAAGGCGCGGTCGCGGGTATTCAATTGGCCCATGCCGGGCGCAAGGCCAGCACTCACCGGCCATGGATCGGCAAGCATGGCAGCGTCAAGCCGGAAGACGGCGGTTGGGTGCCGGTAGGCCCGTCGCCAATTGCCTTTGACCCGAATCACACCCAGCCCAAAGCCTTGGACGAAGCGCAGATCCAGAGCGTGATTGGCGACTTTGTGGCCGCCGCCAAGCGTGCACTGACCGCCGGGTTTGAAGTGGTGGAAATCCACGCTGCGCACGGTTATCTACTGCACCAATTCCTGTCGCCGATCAGCAACCAGCGTCAGGACCACTACGGTGGTTCGTTTGAAAATCGCATCCGCCTGGTGCTGGAAGTGACCAAGGCCGTGCGCGAGGTCTGGCCGCAGGAACTGCCGCTGTTTGTGCGGGTTTCGGCCACTGACTGGGTGGAAGACGGCTGGAACCCCGATGAAACCGTGGAACTGGCGCGTCGCCTCAAAGACCTGGGGGTGGACCTGATCGACGTATCCTCCGGCGGCACTGCCGCCAATGCCGAAATCCCGGTGGGCCCGGGTTACCAGACGCGCTTTGCCGAGCGTGTGCGCAAAGAATCGGGTATCGCGACCGGCACGGTGGGCATGATCACCGAACCGGCCCAGGCCGAGCATATCCTGCGCACCTGCCAGGCGGACATTATCTTCCTGGCCCGTGAGTTGTTGCGTGATCCGTATTGGCCGCTGCATGCCGACGATGACTTGGGCGGGCGCAAGGCGATCTGGCCAGCGCAATACCAACGGGCGACCCACCGCGATCAGCCTATTCATGAGTCTGACCTGAGGGATTGATCCGTCGCCGGTTGCATTCAAACCCACCCTGACCCGGTGGGTTTTTTCTTGCTCGCAGGTCATGCAAGCTAAGGTCGACGCACCGTGCATGTACCGACCTCTGTGTAGGAAATAGCTGTAGGTATTTGTTATCGAAGCGTTTTTTAAGTGAATGCTCTAAAAAAATCCCACGCGTGACGAGATTGTTTCTACGCTTAGGGTAAGTCTGATTTCTGGCCCAGGGAGTCAGCCGGCTTGGCCCCGAAGGTATCGCGCCTCAAGGGAATTTGGAGGTGGGCACTCGAAGTATTTGACTGAAATCAGGAGTAACGGTCCATGACCAAATCCTATGGCATAGCGGGTGCGGTGGCGTCTTTTCTGAGTCGCCACCTGCCCTTGCGAGGGCGAAGGTTGAGTTCGGATGAAAGGGAGCTGTTGGCGCAATATCGGGCATTGACCGAAAGCGATCAAATGGCGATGCGGTATTTGATCGGGGCAATGAAGAGCGTGTCGCGGTACTGAACCGCAGGCGGGAAGCGTTCCCACGCGAGCGTGGGAACGCGTTGTATCAGGTGTATTTGCGCTTGTCCGGCGCAGGCGGGAAGTACTGATACAGCCAGGTTTCACTCAAGGTGCGGTCCTGCGTGCGAATAAACAGGCGCAGTTCCACCGGCTCCACGCTGTCGCTGGTCGGGTACCAGTCGAACAGAATGCGATAGCCCTTGATGTTGTCGAGCACCAGCACGCTGAAGTCTTTCACTTCGCCGTGGGAACAGGTCACCACCGGCTCAATGCCGGTGCCAGCGGGCAGTCGGTCCAGGCCGCCACCTTTGAAATCCACCGCAAACCGGCGTGCCCACACCTCGGGGTAGTGCTCGCCCGGTGCCCAGCCTTCGATAAAACCGCCCATGCCTGAGCGGGTGGCGTCGACTTGCGCCAGCGGGGTACTTACCGGCGGCAGTGCGCTCCAATACAGCTTGTAGCCATAGTTGAGCGAATCGCCCGCGGCCACCGGCTTTTTCGGGGTCCAGAAGGCCACGATGTTGTCCAGGGTTTCGCCGGTGGTGGGGATTTCCAGCAGGTCGATCGAGCCTTCGCCCCAGGCGGTGGTCGGTTCTACCCACAGGCTTGGGCGCTTGCTGTACCAGTCCACGGTGTCCTGGTAGCTGGCGAACTCATGGTCGGTCTGCACCAGGCCGAAGCCTTTTGGGTCGGTGTCGGCGAACGCGTTGAATTGCAACTTTTCCGGGTTGTTCAACGGGCGGCAGATCCATTCGCCGTTGCCGCGCCACATCGCCAGGCGATCCGAATCGTGGATTTGCGGGTGGATGGTGTCGCACATGCGCCGCTCAACGGTGCCGCAGCTGAACATGCTGGTCATTGGCGCGATGCCCAACTGTTCGATGGTGGTGCGCGCATTGATATGCGCGTCGATGGCCATCACCACCTGGTTGGCCTGGCAATCGATATCGAAGCGGTAGGCGCCGGTGGCGCTCGGCGAGTCGAGCAGGGCGTAGACCACAAAGCGCGTGGCGTCCTTGGCCGGGGTTTCGAACCAGAACTGCGTGAAATCGGGGAATTCTTCGCGCTTTTTCGCGTAGGTATCAATCGCCAGGCCGCGCGCCGAAAGGCCGTACTGGCCAGTAGAGTCGACTGCGCGAAAGTAGCTGGCGCCGAGGAATGACAGCACGTCATGGCGATCCAGTTCCGGCGCCTTGAACAGCTTGAAGCCGGAGAAACCCAGGTCGCCGGTCAGCTGCTGGGTGTCGACTGTGGTCTTTTCGTAGTTGAACAGCGACGGGCGGAAATGCACTTCGCGCGCTTCGCGGGTCTTGGGGTCGACGCTGTGCATGCGCACAGGGGTCTTGAAGCCCATGCCGACGTGGAAGAATTGCACGTCGAGTTGGCCGTTCAGCTCCTTCCACAGCGAATGGTTGCCGTCATAGCCAATGGCGTTGAAATTCTGCGGGGTCATGGTCGCCAGCGTCGGCGGCAGCACCTGTTTGGTGTCTTTATACGCGGTGCCGGCGAGCTGCTTGGCCTGGGCTTTAAGCGTTTCAAAATCAAACGCGACGGCCTTGCCATCGGCGGCACGGTTTGCGGCCCAGGCGTGCGCGGAGAGCAGGCCTGTGGCCGACAAACCGGTGTAAGCCGCAATGGCCATGGATGCTTTGAGCAAATTCCTGCGGTGCATAGAGACAACCTGTCGTGAGCAAATCCCGCGCCGTTCCTGGCACGTGCTGGATCAGAAATAACGGTTCGGACATGCCTTCGGCCAAACGCAACGGACTATAAACAGACGCCGGATAGCTTAAGCGGTTCGGTGGGGAAGGAAAATTGCTTGATAGCGCAGTGATAGCTTTGCATATGAAACAAGACGTTTCCGTTACCACGGCGACGGCGTTACATCTGGAAGCACTCTAGATCGTGGCTTTTTGGCACTTAGTTTTACGCTGGGGGCCTACTGGTCCTATGAACCCAAGTGTCTGGAGGCTATGAATGAATACCCGTGGATTGCTCGACCAACTGCTCAAATCAGGCCAGGACATGTTGCAAAACAAGGCCGGCGGCCAGCGCAAGTCGGACGACAAAGGTGCCCTCGGCGGTCTGCTCGGCAGTGGTGGGCTGGGCAGTTTGCTCGGCGGTGCGGGTGGCGGAGCCCTGGCAGCCGGTGCGATGGGGCTGCTGATGGGGAATAAGAAGGCGCGTAAATTTGGTGGCAAGGCCCTGGCCTACGGTGGCCTGGCGGCATTGGGCGTGATTGCCTACAAAGCTTATGGCAATTGGCAGGCGCAGCAGGCCGGCGCGCCTCAAGGCGAACCGCAAACCATCGACCGCCTGCCACCGGCTCAGGTCGAGCAGCACAGCCAGGCCATTCTTAAGGCACTGGTCGCGGCGGCCAAGGCCGACGGGCACGTGGATGAGCGCGAACGCGCACTGATCGAGGGCGAATTCACCAAGCTGGACGACGACCGTGAACTGCAAAGCTGGCTGCATGCCGAGCTGAACAAGCCCTTGGACCCTGCCGATGTGGCGCGTGCGGCGGGCACCCCGGAAATGGCCGCCGAGATGTATGTCGCCAGCGTGATGTTGGTGGACGAGGAAAACTTCATGGAGAAGGCCTATCTGGATGAATTGGCGCGTCAGTTGAAACTCGAGCCCGGCCTGAAGACCGAGCTGGAAAAACAGGTTCGCCAAGCCACCCTCTGACCCACATCCAGCGTGATCCAACACCCCGGTCCAGACAATGGATCGGGGTGTTTTTGCATTCTGTGCGGGCTGCATCAAAACCCATTGATTAATGAGGGCTTGCGCTCAGCTATACTCCCTCCATTTGAATGGCCCTTCGAGGAATTACTGTGAAGAACTGGACCTTGCGCCAACGGATCTTGGCTAGCTTTGCGGTCATTATCGCCATCATGCTGTTAATGGTTGTGGTCTCTTATTCACGGTTGTTGAAGATTGAGTCTGGCGAGACTGCGGTCCGTGATGATGCAGTGCCGGGGGTTTATCTCAGTTCGATGATCCGCAGCGCGTGGGTCGACAGCTACCTGCACACCCTGGCTATGCTCGGTCTGCGTGACGACAAGCGCCTGACCGACGCCGACAAGGCCGACTTCAAAGCCTTCGAAGGGCGCGTCCAGGCACAGATGGCCAACTACCAGCAAACCATCAACGGTCGTGAAGACCAGGCTGAGTTCAACCAATTCGAAGCCCTCCACCAGGCCTACAACAAGAGCCTGGCCACGGTGCTTGAGAGCCTGGCGCGCAATGATCTGGTCGCCGCGCGCAATGAGTTCAATAACAACCTGACGCCGGCATGGACGGCCGGGCGATTGAAGCTCAACGACATCATCACCGAAAACAAAGACGTCGCCGACCGTGCAACCAATGCCATTGATGACGCGGTATCGGCTGCAAAAATCAGCATGTTTGTATCGCTGTTGGTGGCGGTCATCGCCGCCGGCCTGTGTGGCCTGCTGCTGATGCGCGCGATCATGGCGCCGATGCAGCGCATCGTGGCGATCCTGGGCACCATGCGCGACGGTGACCTGAGTAAACGCCTGAACCTGGATCGCAAGGACGAGTTCGGCGCCGTCGAAACCGGCTTCAACGACATGATGACCGAGCTGACGGCCCTGGTGTCCCAGGCCCAGCGTTCGTCGGTACAGGTGACCACTTCGGTCACCGAGATCGCGGCTACGTCCAAGCAGCAACAGGCCACTGCCACCGAAACGGCGGCAACTACCACCGAGATTGGCGCGACTTCACGCGAGATCGCCGCCACGTCCAAGGACTTGGTTCGCACCATGACCGAAGTCTCCACCGCCGCCGACCAGGCATCGGTCGCCGCCGGTTCCGGCCAGCAAGGCCTGGCGCGCATGGAAGAAACCATGCATTCGGTAATGGGCGCCGCCGACCTGGTCAACGCCAAGCTGGCGATCCTCAATGAGAAGGCCGGCAACATCAACCAGGTGGTGGTAACCATCGTCAAGGTGGCCGACCAGACCAACCTGCTGTCGCTCAACGCCGCCATCGAGGCCGAGAAGGCCGGTGAATACGGTCGAGGGTTTGCCGTGGTGGCCACTGAAGTGCGGCGCCTGGCCGACCAGACCGCCGTGGCCACCTATGACATCGAGCAAATGGTGCGCGAGATCCAGTCGGCGGTGTCGGCCGGCGTGATGGGCATGGACAAGTTCTCTGAAGAAGTCCGTCGCGGAATGTTCGAAGTGCAGCAAGTGGGCGAGCAACTGTCGCAGATCATCCATCAGGTACAGGCCCTGGCGCCGCGGGTGTTGATGGTCAACGAAGGCATGCAGGCCCAGGCCACCGGCGCCGAGCAAATCAATCACGCGCTGGTGCAATTGGGCGATGCCAGCAGCCAGACCGTGGAGTCCCTGCGCCAGGCCAGCTTTGCCATTGATGAGCTGAGCCAGGTTGCGGTCGGCCTGCGCAGCGGCGTCTCGCGTTTCAAAGTCTGATGAGCGACCTCGCGGCTAAACGCGGTGCCGTCCCGGCAGCGAAAAAGGCGTTGTTCCTGGTGTTCCACATCGGCGGTGAACGCTACGCGCTGAGGGCCACGGAAGTGGCCGAGGTGCTGCCGCGCCTGCCGCTCAAACCGATTGCCCACGCGCCGCTGTGGGTAGCGGGGATCTTTGCCCACCGGGGTGTGTTGGTGCCTGTTATCGACCTGTGTGCCTTGACCTTCGGTACGCCGGCAAAGGCCCGCACCAGCACGCGCCTGGTGCTGGTCAATTACCAGCCGCAGCCATGGGTGCAGGCGCGCTGGCTGGGGTTGATCCTGGAACAAGCCACCGACACCCTGCGTTGCAGCCTTGAGGAATTCAAGCCGTATGGGCTGGATAATCGCGAAACGCCATACCTGGGGCTGGTGCGTGAAGATGCCTTGGGCTTGATGCAGTGGATTGGTGTCAACGAACTGCTCACTGAGCCTGTGCGCACCTTGCTGTTTTCCGCCGAGCTGAGCCTATGAACCACGACCCGCGGTTCTTTGCCTTCTTGAAGGAACGCATCGGCCTGGATGTCGCTTCGGTGGGTGAGGCGATTATCGAACGCGCGGTGCGTCAACGCAGCCAGGCCGTGCAAGCGTCCACCGCCGAGGCTTATTGGCAGCACCTGCAAAGCTCCCATGATGAGCAGCAGGCGCTGATCGAAGCGGTGATCGTCCCTGAAACCTGGTTTTTCCGTTACCCCGAATCCTTTGCGACCCTGGCCCGCTTGGCCAAGGCACGTCTGGCCGAGATCAAGCACATGCGTGCCCTGCGCATTCTCAGCTTGCCGTGCTCCACCGGTGAAGAGCCGTATTCGATTGCCATGGCCTTACTCGATGCCGGGCTTGCGCCGCACCAATTCAAGGTGCAGGGCATGGATGTCAGCCCGTTGTCGGTGGAGCGTGCCAAACGTGGGGTGTATGGCAAGAATTCCTTTCGCGGCAGCGACATCGAGTTTCGTGAGCGCCATTTCACGGAGCAGGCCGATGGTCATCGCATCGCTGACCGGGTGCGTGAACAAGTACGCCTGCACGTCGGCAACCTGCTGGACCCTGCGCTGCTGGCCCATGAGTCGAGCTACGACTTTGTGTTCTGTCGCAACCTGCTGATCTACTTTGACCAGCCGACCCAGAAGCAAGTGTTCGACGTGCTCAAGGCCCTCACCCATGTCGACGGTGTACTGTTTATCGGCCCGGCCGAAGGCAGTTTGTTGGGGCGTCATGGCATGCGCTCGATTGGCGTACCGCAATCCTTTGCGTTCAGCCGGCATGACGAGCCGGTCAAGCCGGAGCCGGTTTTTATCCCCATGCCTGCGCCGGTGCCACAGCGCAGCGCGGCGCCGATGCCGCTCAAGCCGCGGCCGTTCAGCACCGTGAGTGCCCAGGTGGTGCCCATCAAGGCGCCGCACACCGATACCGGCGACTTGCTGAGTCGGATCGCGACCCTGGCCAACGAAGGTAAAAGCGTTGAGGCCCGCGCCGCCTGTGAACAGTATTTGAGTAACCATCCGCCTGCCGCCCAAGTGTTTTACTGGCTGGGGCTGCTCAGCGATGTGGCCGGCAGCGCCCTGGAAGCCCAGGGTTATTATCGGAAAGCCTTGTACCTGGAACCGCAGCACCCGCAGGCCCTGATGCACCTGGCCGCGTTGCTCGAATCCCAGGGCGACCGTGCGGGGGCGCGCCGATTGCAGGCGCGTGCCGCCCGTAGCGAGCGAGCTGACAGTGAGTCCAAACGATGAGTAGCCCTGACGCACTCAATACCGCAGGCCTGGACCTGACCCTGGCCGACACTCAAGCCATTGATGATTGCTGGAACCGTATCGGCATCCATGGCGACAAGTCCTGCCCTTTGCTGCCCGAGCACATTCACTGCCGCAACTGCTCGGTGTATTCCGCCGCCGCCACGCGCTTGCTCGATCGTTACGCTTTGCAGCAAGACGACCAACGCCCGCAGGCGGCCGCTGAAGTCGAGAGTGACGTCGTCACTCGATCGCTGTTGATGTTCCGTCTTGGCGAAGAATGGCTGGGCATTGCAACCCGTTGCCTGGTGGAGGTGGCGCCGCTGCAACCGATTCATTCGCTGCCGCATCAGCGTTCCCGCGCACTGCTCGGTGTGGCCAATGTGCGCGGCGCGCTGGTGGCGTGTTTATCGCTGGTCGAGTTGCTGGGGCTGGACCCCGCCAACCCTGGCGCGACGGGCGGGCGTGTGATGCCGCGCATGTTGATTATTGCCGCGCAGGACGGCCCGGTGGTGGTGCCGGTGGATGAGGTCGACGGCATTCATGCCATCGACGAACGCACCTTGAAGGCGGCGTCGGCCTCCGGCACCCAGGCCAGTGCGCGTTTTACCCAAGGTGTGTTGCAGTGGAAAGGCCGCAGCCTGCGGTGGCTGGATGAGGCGCAATTGCTGTCTGCCGTGACCCGGAGCCTTACATGACCCCCGACCAGATGCGTGACGCCTCGCTGCTGGAGCTGTTCAGCCTGGAAGCCGATGCGCAGACCCAGGTATTGAGCGCCGGCCTGTTGGCTCTGGAGCGCAACCCGACCCAGGCCGACCAGCTTGAAGCCTGCATGCGCGCCGCGCACTCGCTCAAGGGCGCGGCGCGGATTGTCGGGGTGGACGCCGGCGTCAGCGTGGCTCACGTCATGGAGGATTGCCTGGTCAGCGCCCAGGAAAACCGCCTGTACCTGCAACCCGAGCACATCGACGCCTTGCTGCAAGGCACCGACCTGCTGATGCGTATCGCCACGCCCGGCAACGACGTGGGCTCGGCGGATATCGACGCCTATGTGGCCCTGATGGAACGCCTGCTCGACCCGTCGCAGCCGACCGTCAGGGTTGAGCCGGCGCCAGCGCCCACGCCCGCTCCGGCGCCTGTGATCGAGGAACTGTCACCGGAGCCCGAGCCTGCGCCCGCGGTGATGCCTTCAGCGCCGCGCCAGAACAAACCCATGACCGAAGGCGGCGAGCGCGTGCTGCGGGTGACCGCCGAGCGCTTGAACAGCCTGCTGGATCTGTCCAGCAAATCGCTGGTGGAAACCCAGCGCCTCAAGCCTTACCTGGCCAGCATGCAGCGCCTCAAACGCATTCAAAGCAACAGTGCGCGCGCCTTGGAAACGCTGGATGGGCAACTTAGGGCGCTGGATTTGAGCCTTGAAGCGCAGGAGGCCCTGGCCGACACCCGCCGTCTTTTAAGCGAAGCCCAGGCCTTGCTGGCGGAAAAAACCGCCGAGCTGGATGAGTTCGGCTGGCAGGCCGGGCAGCGTGCCCAGGTGCTTTACGACACGGCGTTGGCCTGCCGCATGCGGCCGTTTGCCGATGTCCTCGCCGGGCAGGTGCGCATGGTCCGCGACCTTGGCCGCAGCCTGGGCAAGCAGGTGCGCCTGGAGATCGAGGGTGAAAAGACCCAGGTCGACCGCGACGTGCTGGAAAAACTCGAAGCGCCGCTCACCCACTTGCTGCGCAATGCCGTCGACCACGGTATCGAAATGCCCGAGCAGCGCATGCTCGCCGGCAAACCTGCTGAAGGCTTGATCCGCCTGCGCGCCTCCCACCAGGCCGGCCTGCTGGTGCTGGAACTGAGTGACGACGGCAATGGTGTTGACCTGGAGCGCCTACGCGGCACCATCGTCGACCGGCACCTGTCACCCCTGGAAACCGCCCAGCGCTTGAGCGAAGAAGAACTGCTGACGTTCCTGTTCCTGCCGGGTTTCAGCCTGCGCGACAAGGTTACCGAAGTGTCCGGGCGTGGCGTCGGCCTCGACGCGGTGCAGCATATGGTTCGCCAACTGCGCGGCGCGGTGGTGCTGGAGCAGACGGCGGGGCAGGGCAGTCGCTTCCATCTGGAGGTGCCCTTGACCCTGTCGGTGGTGCGCAGCCTTGTGGTGGAAGTCGGCGAAGAGGCCTACGCATTCCCATTGGCCCACATCGAGCGTATGTGCGACCTGGCACCCGACGACATCGTGCAATTGGAAGGCCGTCAGCATTTCTGGCACGAAGGCCGGCATGTCGGCCTGGTTGCCGCCAGCCAGTTGTTGCAGCGCCCCCCGGGGCAGAGTAATGAAGAAACCTTGAAGGTGGTGGTGATCCGCGAGCGCGATGCGGTGTATGGCATTGCGGTGGAGCGCTTTGTCGGCGAGCGCACCCTGGTGGTGTTGCCGCTGGATGATCGCCTGGGCAAAGTCCAGGACATCTCCGCCGGGGCCTTGCTGGATGACGGCTCGGTGGTATTGATCGTCGACGTCGAAGACATGCTGCGGTCGGTGGATAAATTGCTCAACACCGGCCGCCTGGAGCGCATCGCCCGGCGCAGCCAGCAGGCTACCGAAGCGCCGCGTAAGCGGGTGCTGGTGGTGGATGACTCGCTCACCGTGCGAGAGCTGCAGCGCAAATTGTTACTTAATCGTGGTTATGAAGTGGCCGTAGCGGTGGATGGCATGGACGGTTGGAATGCGCTGCGCTCCGAAGACTTCGACTTGTTGATCACTGACATTGATATGCCTCGAATGGACGGTATTGAATTGGTCACACTCTTGCGCCGTGATACTCGCCTGCAATCGTTGCCGGTGATGGTGGTCTCGTATAAGGATCGCGAAGAAGACCGGCGTCGTGGGCTGGACGCCGGTGCCGACTATTATCTGGCTAAAGCCAGTTTCCATGATGACGCCTTGCTGGACGCCGTGGTCGAACTGATTGGAGGCGCCCGGGCATGAGAATCGCGATCGTCAATGACATGCCCCTGGCGGTGGAAGCCTTGCGGCGCGCCTTGAGTTATGAACCCGCGCACGAAGTGGTGTGGGTGGCCAACAATGGCCTTGAAGCGGTACAGCGCTGCGCCGAACTGACGCCGGACATGATCCTGATGGACTTGATCATGCCGGTGATGGACGGCGTGGAAGCCACCCGGCAGATCATGGCCGAGACCCCGTGCCCGATCCTGATCGTCACCGTGGACCGTCAGGCCAATGTCAGTCGGGTGTTTGAAGCCATGGGCCACGGCGCCCTGGACGTGGTGGATACACCGGCGCTGGGCGTGGGCAACCCCAAGGATGCGGCGGCACCGTTACTGCGCAAGATCCTCAACATTGGCTGGCTGATCGGCCAGCGCGGCACCCGCGTACGCGCCGAAACCGCGCCCCCGCGCACCACCGGCAAGCGCCAGCGCCTGGTGGCGATCGGGTCGTCGGCGGGCGGGCCGGCCGCCCTGGAAATCCTCCTCAAGGGTTTGCCGCGAGACTTTCCTGCGGCCATTGTGCTGGTGCAGCATGTGGACCAGGTGTTTGCCGCCGGCATGGCCGAGTGGCTGAGCAGCGCCTCTGGCCTGCCGGTGCGCCTTGCCCGTGAAGGTGAGCCGCCACAGGCGGGTACGGTGTTGCTGGCCGGCACCAACCACCATATTCGCCTGTTGAAAAATGGCACGCTAGCCTATACCGCAGAGCCGGTGAACGAGATTTACCGGCCGTCCATCGACGTGTTTTTCGAGAGCGTCGCCAGCTACTGGAACGGCGATGCCGTCGGCGTATTGCTCACCGGCATGGGGCGCGACGGCGCCCAGGGCCTCAAGTTGTTGCGTGAACAAGGATATTTGACCATCGCCCAGGATCAGCAAAGCTCGGCGGTGTATGGCATGCCCAAAGCGGCGGCGGCGATTGATGCTGCTGTTGAAATTCGCCCACTGGATAGAATTGCGCCCCGATTGCTGGAGGTATTTGCAAAATGATCCGTACCTCCCGCTGCTGGCTTGCAGGTAGTAATTCAGGTGACTGCACATGAGTGATTTACAGATCGACGACATCAAGACCGACGAAAACGCAGCCATGGTGTTGCTGGTCGACGACCAGGCCATGATCGGCGAGGCCGTGCGGCGTGGGCTGGCCCATGAAGAGAACATCGACTTTCACTTTTGCGCCGATCCGCACCAGGCGATTGCCCAAGCAATCCGTATCAAGCCCACCGTCATCCTGCAAGACTTGGTCATGCCGGGCCTCGACGGCCTGACGCTGGTGCGCGAATACCGCAACCACCCGGCCACGGCGAACATCCCGATCATCGTGCTCTCGACCAAGGAAGACCCGCTGATCAAAAGCGCGGCGTTCTCGGCCGGGGCCAATGATTATTTGGTCAAGCTGCCGGATAACATCGAGCTGGTGGCGCGCATTCGCTATCACTCGCGTTCGTATATGACGCTGTTGCAGCGGGATGCGGCCTACCGCGCGCTGCGGGTCAGCCAGCAACAGCTGCTGGATACCAATCTGGTGCTGCAACGGTTGATGAACTCCGACGGCCTGACCGGGCTGTCCAACCGCCGCCACTTTGACGAATACCTGGAGCTGGAATGGCGCCGTGCCATGCGTGACCAGACGCAGCTGTCGCTGTTGATGATCGACGTCGACTTCTTCAAGACCTACAACGACAGCTTTGGCCATGTCGAGGGTGACGAAGCCCTGCGTAAAGTCGCCGCTGCCATCCGCGAAGCCAGCAGCCGTCCTTCCGACCTGCCGGCGCGTTACGGCGGTGAAGAGTTTGCGCTGGTGCTGCCGAACACCTCGCCGGGTGGTGCGCGCCTGGTGGCGGAAAAGCTGCGCATGGCCGTTGCCGCGCTGAAAATCCCGCATATCGCACCGGCTGAAGGCTCGAGCCTGACCATCAGCATCGGCCTGTCGACCATGACCCCGCAGCAGAGCAGCGACTGTCGGCTGCTGATCATGGCGGCCGACAAGGGGCTGTATATGGCCAAGAACAATGGCCGTAATCAGGTGGGGATCGAATAATTCGCTACAGCGCTGATCCCTTGTGGGAGCGGGCTTGCTCGCGAATGCGGTATGTCAGGTAATGAATCAGTGACTGACCCACCGCATTCGCGAGCAAGCCCGCTCCCACATTTGGATCTTGATTGTTCTTGAGATCGCCTGCAAACCCGCCTTTTCGCCAAGCGGGCTGCCGTTCGCGTGTGTTTGTCGTTATACTCGTCGGCTTTCAAAAGTTCGCCAACGAGTGCTGCCCGCCATGGAAATCAACCCGATCCTTAACACCATCAAGGACCTGTCCGAGCGCTCCGAAACTATTCGGGGGTATCTTTGACTACGATCAAAAGCATGAGCGTCTGACCGAAGTCAATCGCGAGCTTGAAGATCCGGCTGTCTGGAACAAACCTGAATACGCCCAGGAACTGGGCCGCGAGCGCGCTGCGCTGGCGCAGATCGTCGACACCCTCGACGAATTGAACACCGGTCTGGGCGATTGCCGCGACCTGCTGGACATGGCCGTTGAAGAAAACGACGAAGGCGCAGTGGGCGATGTCGTCGCCGAGCTGGCCCGTCTCGAGGAAAACCTCGCCAAGCTTGAATTCCGCCGCATGTTCAGCCACGAAATGGACCCGAACAACGCCTACCTGGACATCCAGGCCGGTTCCGGCGGCACCGAGGCCCAGGACTGGGCCAACATCCTGTTGCGCATGTACCTGCGTTGGGCTGACAAGCGCGGTTTCGACGCCACCATCATGGAACTGTCGGCCGGTGAAGTCGCCGGTATCAAGGGCGCGACCGTGCACATCAAGGGTGAATACGCCTTTGGCTGGCTGCGTACCGAGATTGGTGTGCATCGCCTGGTGCGCAAGAGCCCGTTCGACTCCGGCAACCGTCGCCACACGTCGTTCTCCGCGGTGTTCGTCTCCCCAGAGATCGACGACAAAGTGGAAATCGAGATCAACCCGGCCGACCTGCGAATCGACACCTACCGCTCCTCCGGTGCCGGTGGTCAGCACGTAAACACCACCGACTCGGCCGTACGTATTACCCACGTACCGACCAACACCGTGGTCAGCTGCCAGAACGAACGTTCCCAGCACGCGAACAAGGACACCGCCATGAAAATGCTGCGGGCCAAGTTGTACGAGCAGGAAATGCAGAAGCGCAACGCGGCTTCGCAGGCCTTGGAAGACACCAAGTCGGATATCGGCTGGGGTCACCAGATCCGTTCTTATGTGCTCGATGCGTCGCGGATCAAGGATCTGCGCACTAACATCGAACGCAGCGACTGCGACAAGGTGCTCGACGGTGATATCGACGAATACCTGGAAGCCAGCCTGAAATCGGGCCTGTAAAAAGACTGTAGGAGCCGGGCGGACGTCTAGTCCTTGCCCGGCGATCCCCTGCCGAAGGCTGGGGAAAACGTACCTGTGATGGAATTTCAAAAGACATGAGCGACCAACAACTCGACCCGCAAGCCCTGCAACAGGAAGAAAACTCCCTGATCGCCCTGCGCAAGGAAAAGCTTGCTGCCGAGCGCGCCAAGGGCAATGCCTTCCCGAACGACTTCCGCCGCGAAAACTACTGCGATGCCTTGCAGAAACAGTACGCGGACAAGACCAAGGAAGAGCTGGCAGAGGCTGCAATCCCGGTCAAGGTGGCAGGTCGCATCATGCTCAACCGTGGCTCGTTCATGGTGATCCAGGACATGACCGGGCGCATTCAGGTTTACGTCAACCGTAAAACTCTGCCCGAAGAAACCCTGGCCTCGGTGAAAACCTGGGACATGGGCGACATCATTGCCGCCGAAGGTACGCTGGCGCGTTCCGGCAAGGGCGACCTGTACGTTGAAATGACGAACGTGCGCCTGCTGACCAAATCCCTGCGCCCGCTGCCGGACAAGCACCACGGCCTGACCGACACCGAACAGCGCTATCGCCAGCGCTACGTTGACCTGATCGTCAACGAAGACGTGCGTCAGACCTTCCGCGTGCGTTCCCAGGTTATCGCGCACATCCGCAGCTTCCTGATGAAGCGTGACTTCCTGGAAGTGGAAACGCCGATGCTGCAAACCATCCCCGGTGGTGCCGCAGCCAAGCCGTTCGAAACGCATCACAACGCGCTGGACCTGGAAATGTTCCTGCGTATCGCGCCTGAGCTGTACCTCAAGCGCCTGGTGGTTGGCGGTTTCGAAAAAGTCTTCGAGATCAACCGTAACTTCCGTAACGAAGGCGTCTCGACCCGTCACAACCCTGAATTCACCATGTTGGAGTTCTACCAGGCGTACGCCGACTACGAAGACAACATGGACCTGACCGAAGAACTGTTCCGCGAACTGGCGCAGCTGGTACTGGGCAGCACCGACGTGCCTTACGGCGACAAGGTGTTCCACTTCGGCGAGCCGTTTGTGCGCCTCTCGGTGTTCGACTCGATCCTCAAGTACAACCCCGAGTTGACCGCTGACGACCTGACCGACATCGACAAGGCTCGCGCCATCGCCAAGAAAGCCGGCGCCAAGGTGCTCGGCTTTGAAGGCCTGGGCAAACTGCAGGTGATGATTTTCGAGGAGCTGGTGGAGCACAAGCTGGAGCAGCCGCACTTCATTACCCAGTACCCGTTCGAAGTGTCGCCGCTGGCCCGTCGCAACGATGACAACCCGAACGTCACCGACCGTTTCGAGCTGTTCATCGGCGGCCGTGAAATCGCCAACGCCTACTCCGAGCTTAATGACGCGGAAGACCAGGCTGAACGCTTCATGGCGCAGGTGGCCGACAAGGACGCCGGCGACGACGAAGCCATGCATTACGACGCCGACTTCGTCCGCGCGCTGGAATACGGCATGCCGCCGACTGCCGGTGAAGGCATCGGTATCGACCGGTTGGTGATGTTGTTGACCAACTCGCCGTCGATCCGCGACGTGATCTTGTTCCCGCACATGCGGCCACAAGCGTAACCGTAGCGAAATTCGAAGCCGCCTTTTATAAGGCGGCTTTTTTATGGGGTGTATTTAGCCGTCAAGAGAACGGCGCCAGGTGATCGTTCCCACGGCGATTGGTTTGCGTGGGAATGCAGCCCGTGACGCTCCGCGTCACCTTTTAAAGGAAGATCTGTGGTGAACCGCGTAATGGCTCAAGAAGGCGCCGCCGGCATTGCTGCTGCCGTGGCTGAAAGCGTCCAATACCAGGGCCGCAAGGCCAGTCGCCGGGGCAGCGAGCAACGCAGGCAAGACATTCTCGATGCGGCCATGCGCATTGTCGTGCGCGATGGTGTACGGGCCGTGCGCCATCGCGCGGTGGCGGCGGAAGCCGGTGTGCCATTGTCGGCCACCACCTACTATTTCAAGGACATCGATGACTTGCTCACCGATACCTTCGCCCAATACGTCGAGCGCAGCGCGGCCTTCATGGGCAAATTGTGGGTGCGCAACGAAGGCCTGCTGCGCGAGATGGTCGCCTATGGCGATGGCAGCCAGGCATCACGCTCGCAACTGGCGGATGACATCGCAAAGCTGACCGCCGATTACGTCATGCGCCAACTGACCAACCGCCGTGAGCACTTGATGGCTGAACAGGCCTTTCGCCAGGAGGCCTTGCTCAACCCGCGTCTGGCGGAACTGGTGCGTTCCCATCAGCAAATTCTGTTGCAGGGCACCGGGCAGTTTTTCCAGGTATTGGGTTCCCGCGAGCCGCAACAGGATGCCAAAGTGTTGACGGCGATAATCGGTCGGATGGAATATCAGGGCCTGCTTGGCGGCCCAGAGCCTCTGACCGGTGAAGAGATGCTTGAGATTCTCAAGCGTTACATGCATTTGGTGTTGGCCTCGGTCTAGCTGAATGCGGGATCTGCTTTATGTGGGAGCTGGCTCGCCTGCGATAGCATCACCTCGAATCACCTGACGCACCGAGGTGCCTGTATCGCAGGAAAACCAGCGCCCACACAGGATGGGGTGCTCAATGAAAGCCTGGCGTGTCGCAGTCATCACCTTGTCGTTCCTGTTACTCAGCGGGTGCCTGGTGACGTTCAAGGACCCGCTGCCGGCCAAAGAAGCCGCACCGGATGCCTTGCTCGGCCGCTGGTCGAGTAAAAATGCCTGGGGCGAGCCGCTCAACCTGCAGATTACCCGCGTCGGTGAGCACCGTTACAAAGCGGTGAGCTACCCTAAAGCCAAGCCGGGCCAGCGCGATGAATACCTGTTCACGGTCTCTCGCCATGGCAACCGCTGGTACCTGTCGGCGCCATTACCGGACACATTCGGCGGGCATTTCTTCCTGGCGGGTTTCGACTTTGAGGGCGAGCGCGACAAAAAGCATGAATTGGTGGTCTACAACCTCGACCTTGAGCAAATCCATCAAGCCATCGGCCAACAGGCGCTGCATGGCAGCAGCGTGGACACCGTCGAGGGCGCCGGCGTGTTGGTGGACAGCCCGATGGACCAGGTGTTTGCCTACCTGGATGACCCGGCCAATGCCGATGTGTTCGTTGAAGCCGTGCGCTACCAGCGTGCGGGCAAATAACGTTTAAAGAGGAAGCACCGGGTGGACGATTACCAGCAGACGATACGCACCTTGTCCGATCGCATAGTGCTGGCGCAAACACCGATTCGCGTGCTCGACGCCGTGAAGTGGGACGAGAACATTCGCCAGGGATTCCTCAAGGCCAAGGGCAAGGCGATGCCCGCCGTGGACCGCGACTATTACCTGAACCGGCCGCTGTCGTTCGACTCCAGTGCGGTGAAGCTGGAGTTCCAGAACATCGAGCGCGACATTACCCGACGTCTCGGCCAGTTCAGCCCGGTGGGGCAGATCATGCGTCGCATGTGCCGCGAATACCGCATGGTGGTGCGTATGCTGGAAGCCCGTGGCACCGAGGACTTCGGCCTGATCTCCCAGGAACTCTACGGCGCCGCCTCCGATGCTTTCCACGCCGGCGATCCGACCCTGGCGGACCTGGGCTTGATGCTCTCCGACTACCTCAACAACATCGACGGCCGTGGCGACCTCAAGGACGAAGCCAAGACCCTTACCGCCAAAGATGCCGTGGCGCTGTTGCAAACCCGCCTCAACAAGGTGTTTGGCGAAGCGGAAGAAACCATTCGCGTGTTCGAGTCTGACGGGATCGTCGCCGACGCGGCGGCGGGCGCCGACTACATCAAGATCCGCGCCGACGCGATGTTCAACGAGCGTGATGTACGCGCACTGGAAGTGCACGAAGGCCTGGTGCACGTCGGCACCACGCTCAATGGCCAGAATCAGCCGATCTGCACCTTCCTGTCCAAGGGGCCGCCGTCGTCCACGGTGACCCAGGAAGGCCTGGCGATTCTGATGGAAATCATTACCTTTGCGTCCTACCCCAGCCGCCTGCGCAAACTGACTAACCGCACCCGCGCCATCCACATGGTGGAGGAGGGCGCCGACTTCCTGCAGGTGTTCGAGTTCTTCCGCGAGCAAGGCTTTGAAATGGCCGAAAGCTACGGCAACGCCAGCCGGGTGTTCCGTGGCTCGACGCCCACGGGCCTGCCGTTTACCAAGGATTTGTCCTATCTCAAGGGCTTCATCATGGTCTACAACTACATTCAGCTGGCCGTGCGCAAAGGCAAGCTGGAACAAGTGCCGCTGTTGTTCTGCGGCAAGACCACCCTGGAAGACATGCGTACCTTGCGCCAACTGGTCGATGAAGGCCTCGTGGTGCCGCCCAAGTACCTGCCCGAGCAGTTTCGCGACATGAACGCACTGGCGGCGTGGATGTGTTTCTCCAACTTCCTCAACCACTTGAGCCTGGACCGGATCGAGGCGGATTACTCGAATATCCTTTAGGCAATTTAACTGACGAAACCGATTAAAAAATGTGGGCGCGGGCTTGCTCGCGAAAGCGGTGCATCAGCCACACATGTATCGACTGACACGCCGCCTTCGCGAGCAAGCCCGCTCCCACATTTGGATCTCCACAAGGCTGCAGATCGCGGCCAAATCGCGAGGCTTCAACGGATGAGAATCCTCGGCATTCTTTGCCTGCTACTCACATTGAACGGCTGCAGTTCGCTGCTGTTCTACCCTGAACCCGGGCTGCCGTTCACGCCGGAAAAAGCCCACCTGCAATACCGCGATGTCACGTTGACCACCGCCGACGGCGTCAAGCTGCATGCCTGGTGGCTGCCGGCCAAACCCGGGGTGCCCGTCAAAGGCACGGTGCTGCACCTGCACGGCAACGGCGGCAACCTCGCCTGGCACTTGGGCGGCAGTTGGTGGTTGCCGGAGCAGGGCTACCAAGTGCTGCTGCTGGACTATCGCGGTTATGGGCTGTCGCAAGGCAAGCCGTCGTTGCCAGCGGTTTACCAAGACATCGATGCTGCCTTTAAGTGGATCGACAAGGCGCCCGAAACCCAGGGCCAGCCGCTGGTGGTGTTGGGCCAAAGCCTGGGTGGTGCGCTGGCGGTGCATTACCTGGCGGCGCACCCGGAACGTCAGCCACAACTGAAGGCGCTGGTGCTGGATGGCGTGCCTGCCAGTTATCGTGACGTAGGACAATTCGCGCTCAGCACGTCCTGGTTAACATGGCCGTTTCAGGTGCCGCTGTCCTGGCTGGTGCCGGACGCTGACAGTGCGATCAACGCCATGCCCCGACTGACCGGTGTGCCGAAGCTGCTGTTCCATAGCCTGGATGATCCGATTGTGCCGGTGGCTAACGGTATTCGCCTGTATCAGGCCGCGCCGCCGCCGAGGGTGTTGCAGTTGACCCGTGGCGGCCATGTGCAGACCTTTGCCGACAAGACCTGGCAAACCGTGATGCTGCGTTACCTGGACGACCCGCAGCACTTCAACGGCCTGCGCCGCCTGGGTGAAATTCCGAATTACCCTGTTCCTAAAGTTGATTCATCAGAGAGCCCGCAATGAGCGAAGAACGCAATATGATCCCGCTGATCCTCACCGGTATCGGCACCATCATCGGTACCGTCGGTTGCCTGTGGTTCTATGGCTACCTGCACTTCGCCAAGCCGGAAGATGCATTGCTGCTCAGCGACTTCACGATGCTCAAGACCGTACCGGGCGAGGACTATAAAATTTCCCTGACCCCGGCCGCACAAATCGCGCAATGCGTTGATGGCGTATTGGTGATGTTCGATACCGAGCAGAAAGGCTTGAGTGGCGTGCTGGTCAACAACAAGAAGCAAGCGGTGCGTTGCATGGGGCAGGAAACCCCGCAACTGCAGGAATAGCCCGATCACCGAAATATCTGGAACCGTCTTGCGTAACACGCCACAGAGGGCGATGTAACTTACGCAAACGGGGCGGGGAAGGTGGTCATAAATATTGGCGCAATACGCAACATGCTGGACATGGCCAGAGGGCATGAGTCGCTGACGCGGCAGGATGCGCAAGCTGAGGGGCTAAGGCAGCTGATGGAGCGGCTGTCGGACAACACCGATGAGCGCAAAAAGGTCATGCATGCGGACGAGCCGGAGCGTCCCATTACCTTCGGATAGCCGAAAAAAAACCCACCGTAAGGTGGGTTTTTTTATCCAGCTTCAGTCAATCAGTTCGCCATCGACGAACGTGGCTTCACTGGCTGGTTGTCGTTGGAGATGGTCACTTCAACGCGGCGGTTCATGGCACGGCCCGAGACGCTGCCGTTGTCGGCAACCGGGTATTCCTTGCCGTAACCCTGGGTCACGATGCGCGAGATATCCACGCCCTGTTGAGCCAGTGCACGCTGTACGGACGCCGCACGACGTTCGGACAGGCTCTGGTTGTACGAGTCGGAACCGGTGCTGTCGGTGTAGCCTTCGACGATCACTTTACGGTCCGGGTTATCACGCAGGAACTGCGCCAGCTTGGTGATGTTCACCAGGCCGCTGGATTTCAGGTCGGACTTGTTGGTGGCGAACAGCACGTCACCGAAGGTCACCAGGGTGCCGCGATCAGTCTGCTTGGCGTTCAAGCTGTCTTGCAGTTGCTTGATCTGCGCATCACGGGCTTGCAGCAGGGCGCGGGCACGTTCGTCGCCGGCGTTTTTCAGCTGGGCTTCGGATTGGCGCAGGGCGATGGTGTCTTTCGCCACTTCAACGCGCTGGTTGGTCAGGTAGGCCAGTTGGTCGACTTTCTTCTGGTCTTCCTTGTCACGGTAGGCCTTGTCAGCCTTGTCCAGCCAATCCTGGGCGTCCTTGGTTTCCAGCGCCGCTACCTTGGTGGCATTCGGGTTGGCTTGCAGGGCCGAGAAGTTGGTCCGTGCGTTTTCCAGGTTCGCGTTCGGCGGGGTGGAGCAGGCCGCCAGAGCAACGCTCATCGCCAGCAGGGCAGGGATCATCAGTTGTTTACGCATAGTCGTGTCGTCCTTTCAATTCGATATCGGGTGCACTGCAATCAGTGGCGGCGGCTTATTGCTGTTTGATAACAGCCGGGCGCATGCCTTCCTGACGCAGCTCCTGAACAGCTTTCTGGGAGTCCTTCACAGCCTGGTCAGCCTTGGCCGCCTGGGCTTTGCGCTCAGCGACGCGGGCATCCCATTCGGCTTGTTCGGCCAGCTGACGCGCCTTGTCGTAGTTCTTGTCGTGCATCGCGATTTCAGCTTCTTTGAGCTTGTCCTGAGCCGACTTCATTTCCACAGCGGCGTACTCGGTACCCCCGGCGCTGACGGCGCTGTTCACCGCAGATTGGGTCACGGCGTATTGCTCGGTCGGTGGGTTACCGGCGCAGCCCGCCAGTACGAAGCTGGTGCCGATTGCCAGCGCGGCCAATTTGAGCCCGCGCAGGTGGTTAAACGAGGATTTGGCAGTGCTGGTCTTCATCGTCTTCAACTCCATTGGATTACTCCTCAAAAACATCAAAATCCATTTCGTTGGTCTGCGGTCGCGGCCCCGGCGGTAAAGCGCGTGGTGCCTTTTCAAACGGCCGTTCCAACTGATGGCTTACTGGCTGTGACCTGATGCTTTTTTCAAAAGTTCAGAGAAGATGGCGATTTGCCTAAAAAAATATCTGACTGTTTGGTCAGCGTTTAAAAGTTTGAACTTTTGCTTTGCGCAAAGGTACGCCGAGCCTGCGCGAGGCCCGGAATACCTGGGGTTGGAAGGGGTTTAACGGAGGGTAATCAGTGCTTCTGTTCGTCGGTACCGGCTGATAAATCATGCAGATAGCGCCGCGACAGGGTGAGAAAACGCGGAGTAGGGCCGACGTCTTCGTACAGCGGGTCCCCCTCTTCATCGGTGGCGATCACGTGCTGACCCTTGATGTAGGGAAAGCTGGCTTCCAGCTCTTCAAGGGCGGCGCCGATCAGCTCACCGAGCAGTTCTTCGGGGTGGCGCTTGGGGTACATCTCGGCGATCGCGGCCAGCCGTGCGGCGGACTCCATGTCCAGATGGATCGCATACTCGGTTTTGGTCAGGCGACCCTTGGCGGTCTCTTCCCAATGCTGGGCCAGTTCTCGAATTTTCATGGCAACCTCAATAAGCCCGCGATGGCAGGCGGTGATGAGTGTCCAGCCGCCTGCGTGGATAAACGCGACGACTCACTGTTGAGACTAGCTGTAACCGGCAAGGTTTAAAGTGTCTTGTCAGAAACCGATGCGAGCGGCACTCTGGAAGGCCTGCGCGTCCCGGATTTCTGGCTGGAGATTGGCTGATGAGTGATATCGATGCACGCTTGCGTGAGGATGTTCACCTGCTGGGTGAGCTGTTGGGCAACACCATTCGAGAGCAATACGGCGATGATTTTCTCGACAAGATCGAGCAGATCCGCAAAGGCGCCAAGGCCGACCGCCGAGGTGGCGTAGCCGAGCAAACCGCCGGCGAGGAACTCAGCGCCAGCTTGAACCAATTGCAGGAAAGCGAACTGTTGCCTGTGGCACGAGCCTTTAACCAGTTCCTCAACCTGGCCAACATCGCCGAGCAGTATCAATTGATCCACCGGCGCGATGAGTCGCAACCGGCACCGTTCGAATCCCGCGTATTGCCGGAACTGCTGGCCCGCTTGCAAAGCGAAGGTCATAGCAACGAATCCCTGGCCCGCCAGTTGGCGCGGTTGGAGATTGAATTGGTGCTGACCGCCCACCCGACTGAAGTGGCGCGCCGCACCCTGATCCAGAAATACGATGCGATCGCCGCGCAACTGGCGCTGCAGGATCACCGCGACCTCACCACGGCCGAGCGCGAGCAGATCCGCGAACGTTTGCAGCGGTTGATCGCCGAAGCCTGGCACACCGAAGAAATCCGCCGCGTGCGGCCCACCCCGGTGGATGAAGCCAAGTGGGGCTTTGCAGTCATTGAGCATTCGTTGTGGCAGGCCATCCCCAATTACTTGCGCAAGGCTGACCACGCCTTGCACGCGGCCACTGGCCTGCACCTGCCACTGGAGGCCGCACCGATTCGGTTTGCCTCGTGGATGGGCGGCGACCGTGATGGCAACCCGAATGTCACCGCGCCGGTCACCCGCGAAGTGCTGTTGCTGGCGCGCTGGATGGCGGCGGATTTGTATTTGCGTGATATCGACCACTTGGCGTCCGAGTTGTCGATGCAACAGGCCAGCCCGGCGTTGCACGCCAAGGTCGGCGACAGCGTCGAGCCGTATCGCGCCTTGCTCAAGCAATTGCGTGAGCGCCTGCGTGCCACGCGGCAATGGGCGCACACCGCGTTGAGCGCCAACACCCCGGCGCCCGTTGAGGTCTTGCAGAACAACCGCGACCTGCTGGACCCGCTGGAGCTGTGCTACCAGTCGCTTCACGAGTGCGGCATGGGCGTGATCGCCGATGGCCCGCTGCTCGATTGCCTGCGCCGTGCGGTGACCTTCGGCTTGTTCCTGGTGCGGCTGGATGTGCGCCAGGATTCCAGTCGCCATTCGGCGGCCATGACTGAAATCACCGATTACCTGGGCCTGGGTCGCTACGAAGACTGGGATGAAGAGGCGCGTATCAGCTTCCTGACCAAAGAGCTGACCAACCGTCGACCGTTGCTTCCGGGTTATTTCAAACCGTCGGCGGACACCGCCGAGGTGTTGAATACCTGCAAGGAAATTGCCGCCGCACCGGCCGCGTCGCTCGGCTCGTACGTGATTTCGATGGCGGGCGCCGCGTCGGACGTGCTGGCCGTGCAATTGCTGCTTAAAGAGTCGGGCGTGCAACGACCGATGCGCGTGGTCCCGCTGTTCGAAACCCTGGCCGACCTGGATAACGCTGGGCCGGTGATGGAGCGGCTGCTGCAATTGCCGGGCTACCGCGCGCGCTTGCAAGGCCCGCAGGAAGTGATGATCGGTTACTCGGACTCCGCCAAGGACGCCGGCACCACAGCGGCCGCCTGGGCGCAGTACCGGGCGCAGGAACGGTTGGTGGATATCTGCCGCGAGCAGCAGGTGGAACTGCTGTTGTTCCACGGTCGTGGCGGCACCGTTGGGCGTGGCGGTGGTCCGGCACACGCGGCGATCCTGTCGCAACCGCCCGGCTCGGTGGCGGGGCGTTTCCGCACCACCGAACAAGGCGAAATGATCCGCTTCAAGTTCGGCTTGCCGGACATTGCCGAGCAGAACCTCAACCTCTATCTGGCCGCAGTGCTGGAAGCCACGCTGTTGCCACCGCCGCCGCCCGAGCCGGCCTGGCGCCATTTGATGGACGAATTGGCAGCAGACGGTGTCAGCGCTTACCGCGCCGTCGTGCGAGAAAATCCCCAGTTCGTCGAGTACTTCCGCCAGTCCACGCCGGAGCAGGAACTGGGCCGCTTACCCTTGGGCAGTCGCCCGGCCAAGCGGCGTGCGGGCGGTATCGAAAGCCTGCGGGCGATCCCGTGGATTTTCGGCTGGACCCAAACCCGCCTGATGCTACCTGCCTGGCTCGGCTGGGAAGCGGCCTTAAGCAAGGCGCTGGAGCGCGGCGAAGGCGAGTTGCTGGGGCAGATGCGTGAGCAATGGCCGTTCTTTCGCACCCGCATCGATATGCTGGAAATGGTGCTGGCCAAGGCCGATGCCGATATAGCGCGTTTATATGACGAGCGTCTGGTGCAGCCTGACCTTCTGCCATTGGGTGCGCACTTACGCGACCTATTGTCGCAGGCGTGCAGCGTGGTCCTTGGCCTGACTGGCCAGTCGCAACTGCTGGCCCACAGCCCAGACACCCTGGAGTTTATCCGTTTACGTAACACCTACCTCGACCCGCTGCACCTGTTGCAGGCCGAGTTGCTGGCGCGCTCGCGTCGGCAGGAGGCAGCGCAGGACAGCCCTCTGGAACAGGCGCTGCTGGTGTCCGTGGCCGGTATTGCCGCCGGTTTGCGCAACACCGGATAAGGTTTCTTGCGTGTTCTCAACGACTTGCAGATAAACAATGACGGCCGCCCTGAAAGGGGCGGTCGGCGTTTGCGCGGCCGGGTTGCACCCAGGCACACCCGGCCTATGACGCATGCCCTGCGCGGGTTACTCCGACTTTCGGCGGCTTGTATGGATAGGGCCTGCTGTGTATCTTGATCAGCCTTTGGGGTTTTGATCGGCTTGGGCCCATATTTTCACGAGCCATATTTTTACGAGATTGGCCCCACGCGGCGAATCCGAGCGTCATCTCTATAAAAAATTGAGGAGCACATCGATGCGCGTCATTCTGCTGGGAGCTCCCGGGGCCGGTAAAGGTACTCAGGCAAAGTTCATCACTGAAAAATTCGGCATTCCACAAATCTCCACCGGCGACATGCTGCGCGCGGCCGTCAAGGCTGGCACCGAGCTGGGCCTGATCGCAAAAAGCGTGATGGACAGCGGTGGCCTGGTTTCCGATGACCTGATCATCAACCTGGTCAAGGAACGCATCACCCAGGACGACTGCAAGAACGGTTTCCTGTTCGACGGCTTCCCACGCACCATTCCCCAGGCTGAAGCCCTGGTGAAGGCGGGCGTCGAGTTGGATGCCGTGGTTGAAATCGCGGTTGAAGACGAAGAGATCGTGCAGCGTATCGCCGGTCGTCGTGTTCACGAGGCCTCGGGCCGCGTGTACCACACCGTCTACAACCCGCCCAAGGTTGAAGGCAAGGACGATGTGACTGGCGAAGACCTGGTACAGCGCAAGGACGACACCGAAGAAACCGTGCGCCATCGTCTGTCGGTCTACCATTCCCAGACCAAGCCACTGGTGGACTTCTACCAGAAACTGTCGGCTGCTCAAGGTAAGCCGAAGTACAGCCACATTCCTGGTGTGGGCTCGGTAGAAGCGATCACCGCCAAGGTGCTGCAAGCGCTGAGCTGATCAAACGCTTAGCTGCATGCACAACGGCCCGCTTGCGGGCCGTTGTTGTTTATACTGGCGCACTTTTTTCCGATTTGGACACCGACACCGATGAGCACCCTGCTGGCCCTGGACACCGCGACTGAAGCTTGCTCTGTTGCCTTGCTGCACGATGGCAAGGTAACGAGCCACTACGAGGTGATCCCGCGCCTGCATGCGCAGAAGCTGTTGCCGATGATCAAGCAACTGCTCGAAGACGCCGGCACCAGCCTTGCTGCGGTCGATGCCATTGCCTTTGGCCGTGGCCCGGGCGCGTTTACCGGCGTTCGCATTGCGATTGGCGTGGTGCAGGGCCTGGCGTTTGCGTTGGAACGCCCGGTGTTGCCGGTATCCAACCTCGCGGTACTGGCCCAGCGTGCGCTGCGTGAGCACGGCGCCTCGCAAGTGGCGGCGGCCATTGATGCACGGATGGATGAAGTCTATTGGGGATGCTACCGCGAGACAGCTGGCGAAATGCGCCTGGTGGGCGTGGAAGCCGTGCAACCGCCGCAAGTCAGCGCGTTGCCCGTGGATGCCAGCGGTGACTGGTTTGGCGCCGGTACCGGCTGGGGTTATGGCGAGCGTATCAATGTGCACGTGGTCGGCCAGGACGCCGCCATGTTGCCGCATGCCGAAGACCTGTTGACCCTGGCGCGCTTCGCTTTCGAGCGTGGCGAAGCGATCCCCGCCGATCAGGCTGCACCGGTTTATCTGCGCGATAAAGTGGCGCAAACCAAGGCTGAGCGCGGGATTATTTGACGCCAAAAAAGCGAGATTTTTGTGGCGATTTTCGCCAATCGTCAGAATTTGACCGGGTTTGTAAACCTTTTACAAATTATGTGTTCTAGTTATCACCAGAGCATTTGCGCACATCGGAAAGTGCCGCTAAATTGCCATCATTGATACCGAGTCTGCATGTATGCGTATAGACGGCTTTTCCTCACAGTCCTACCCCCTCAAGCGTAAGCCACGTAAGGCGAACGTGACGGTAGACGATTCCGTCGAGGATTCGCCGGACTTCATTGAGGTCCAGTCCGACGTGCAGTCCAACGCCCAGGCGTCCGCCGGTGCACGTATCAGTGGTCTTCCCGCCCGTCAGCAAGACATGGTGTTCCACCGTTCCATGAGCAAAAGCGTCGCCACCGCCCTGGCCAGCTACCTGACCACCGCCGGCTTTGTCGAATGGGATATGGAAGTGCTGGGTCTCGACATCCACATCTGATGCGCCTGCCTTACTTTATTGGTTGCCCGTCCTGGAGTGAAAACGCCTGGCGCGAGTACCTGTACCCGGCCGACTCGCGCTCCAGCGATTACCTCGCCCTGTACTCCCAGGTCTTCAACGCCGTTGAAGGCAACACCACTTTCTATGCTCGCCCCTCGGCCGCCACGGTGCAGCGCTGGGCTGAAATCATGCCTGAAGATTTTCGCTTCACCGCCAAATTCCCGGGCGACATCAGCCACGGTGGCGACTTGCGCGAGCAGTTGCCGGCGGCGGAAAGTTTTGTCGGCCTGATGAGCCCATTGGGTGCGCGTGTTTCGCCATTGTGGCTGCAACTGTCGGCGAGCTTTTCGCCGCAACGCCTCGGCGAGCTCGCCGGTTTTATTGATGGCCTGGAACGCCCGTTGGCCGTGGAAGTCCGCCACCCGGAGTTCTTCGCCAAGGGCGATGCCGAACGCACGCTCAACCGCTTGTTACGTGACCGTGGTGTCGAGCGGATCTGCCTCGACCCCAGAGCCTTGTTCAGTTGCACGTCGACCTCGGCCGCGGTATTGCACGCCCAATCGAAAAAGCCCAAGGTGCCGCCGCGCCCAGCGGCGCTGACCCAGTTTCCCCAAGTGCGTTTCATCGGCCACCCGGAGCTGGAGGCCAACGACCCGTTTTTGCTGCCGTGGGTGGAAAAAGTCGCCGGCTGGATCGAAGAGGGGCGCACACCCTACGTATTCCTGCACACCTCGGATAACCGGCTCGCTGCGCAACTGGCGCTGCGCTTTCATGAAAAACTGATGGCCCGTTTGCCGGGCCTGCCGCCGCTGCCGACCTTGCATCGAGAACCCGAAGCGGAGCAACTGGGGTTACTCTAGGGCTCCTTTTTCCGCCAGGAGTGAGTCATGGATGCCCAAACCCTTCGCGCCGAAACCTTCAAGGCGTTGCATGAACGTGATCGCGCGTTCGTGATGCCCAACCCATGGGATGCGGGCTCCGCAATCATGCTGGCCAGCCTCGGCTTTGAAGCCTTGGCCACCACCAGTGCGGGCTATGCGTTCAGCCTGGGGCGGCCGGATGCGGAAGGTGCGTTGTCGCTGGAGGACACGTTGGCTAATGCTACTTCGATTGTCCGGGCGACCGCGCTACCGGTGGCGGCGGATCTGGAAAACGGCTTCAGCGATACGCCCGAAGGCTGCGCTCAAACCATCCTGCGCGCAGCGGCTACGGGAATTGTCGGCGGCTCCATCGAAGACGCCACGGGCATTGCCGTCGATCCAATCTACCCGTTCGATTTGTCTGTTCAACGCGTCGAAGCGGCGGTTGCCGCAGCGCGTAGTTTACCGTTCGCGTTCACGCTGACCGCCCGCGCGGAAAACCTCCTGCATGGCCGCCTGGATTTGCCTGACACCATCCGCCGGTTGCAGGCCTACGCCGAAGCCGGTGCCGACGTGCTGTATGCCCCTGCGCTAAGCAGCGCCGAGGAAATACTTGCAGTGGTCAAGGCCGTTGCGCCCAAGCCGGTGAACGTGTTGATGTCCGGCGGCTTGAACCTCAGCGTGGCGCAATTGAGCGAGATGGGCGTGCGGCGCATCAGTGTCGGCTCGGCCATGGCGTTGGCGGCGTATGGCGAGTTTTACCGCGCCGCGCAGGAGGTGTACGCGTTGGGCACCTTTAGCTTCACCGAGCGCAAGATGCCGTTCAGCCAGGCCAACCAGTTCTTCAAGGGCTAAGCCGTGCGTTTTTTTAAAGTGCTCGGTGCGCTGCTGGTGCTGGCCGGGGTGTTTGCCTTGGGTGTGTGGCGAGGCTGGGTGCCGTTGCCCAATGAATGGAACCCCTGGGCGCCGCTGGATGTGCGCACCCGCCCGAACCTGTTGACGCGCTTCAAACTCGGGCGGCTGCAGGATGATCCGGCGCTGTGCGAGCAGGTGCTGAAAACCTCTGGTTTACGCGTCAGCCATCAGGCAGACAGTCCGGCTGACGCCGCGTGCCCATTGCGCAACGTCTTGCGCGTGCAAGGCGCCGACCTGGCCTTGAGCAGCAGCTTTCTTGCCAGTTGCCCACTGGCCGTAGCGTTTGCCTTGTTCGAGCGCCATAGCCTGCAACCGGCCGCCCAGGCGGTATTTGGCCAGGCGGTGACGCGGGTCGATCACTTGGGCAGCTTTGCCTGTCGCAACGTGTATAACCGCGCGGACGGGCGGCTCAGTCAACATGCATCGGCGAACGCCCTGGACATTGCCGGCTTCCGCCTGGCGGATGGGCGCAGCATCAGTGTGCTCAAGGACTGGCCGGGAGCAGGCGATGGCGCGCGGTTTTTGCGGCAGGTGCGAGAGGCAGCCTGCGCGGATTTCAACGTGGTGTTGAGCCCGGACTATAACGCGGCCCATCGTAACCACTTCCATCTGGACATGGGGCCCTGGTGGGTGTGCCGCTGAGGGTCAGGCGGCGAGGCGCAGGTTGTTGACGATCAGTGGGCGCGCCCAGTGGTAATCGAAGTCCAGCGCTTTCTGTTGCGCTGCCAGTGCTTCGGTCGGGTACGGCGTGGCGGGTGGTGGCAGCAGGTCCAGTTCGAACTCGGCAATCGGCAGGTGCAAGGGCTGTGGTTCCGGTGCCGGGCCTGGCGCGGGCAGTGGTTGACCGGCGTTCAGGACAATCGGGCGTACCCAGCTGCTTTCAAAGGTTTGCTGGCGCTGCTGGGCGACGATTTCTTCTGCCGGGAACGGTACAGGGGGCGGTGGCAGCAACTCGGTTTCAAATTCGGCGATGGGCAGGAACAGTGGCTCCGGCGGCGCGATCTCGGTTTCCTTCACATCGCACTCACGCTGGGTGAGGATCTGTGACAACAGGTCGGCGCCTTCGCTGGGTTCCAGCGCCGGGTCTCTCGGTGCCGGTGCCTTGGCGGCGAGCGCCTGCGGCGTGTCGCCGAGCTGCTCGGCCAACGCACGGGCGAAGAAGTCCTGCCACACATGACTCACGCCGGCCAGCGCTTGAGTATTACGCAGGCCGTAGTGGTTATGGGTCGGCAGTACACCGATAGTTAGGGGAAGAATGTCTGACATTTTTCTCGGTCGACGCTCAGCTCTGGCAAAATACCTGACTGTTGTTTTTATCGGCCGTTATGTGCCGATCCTTAATATTTTTGAGCGTAGCGATTGATGAGCGAACTACCAGCGGCCAGCCGCATTCGGGTCGAGGCCTTGGCCGAAGGTTTTACGGCGCGTGCCGAGCAGTGGGCTTCGTTGCTGGGCCTGCCGTTGCACCTGGAGGAAGCGGACTTTTCCCTGCAAGTTGGGGAGCACGGCCTGCAACTCCAGCAGCTTGGGCCTGACGCACCGGGGCCGGTGCGCGTGGATTTTGTCGAGGGCGGCGCAGCTCACCGGCGTTTGTACGGCGGAGGCAGCGGGCAGATGATCGCCAAGGCGGTCGGCGTTGCTCAGGGGGTACGCCCGCGTGTGCTGGATGCCACGGCAGGCTTGGGCAAGGACGCGTTCGTGTTGGCCAGCCTGGGCTGCGAGATGAGCCTGATCGAGCGTCAACCGCTGATTGGCGCCTTGCTCGAAGACGGCCTGGCACGTGGCGCGGATGATTTTGAAGTGGCGCCTATTGTGGCGCGCATGAAGCTGCTCAAGGGCAATTCCATCGATGTGATGCTCAATTGGGAGGGCGAACCGCCGCAGGTGATCTACCTGGACCCGATGTTCCCTCATCGTGAGAAAACCGCCCTGGTGAAGAAGGAAATGCGTTTGTTTCGGCCGCTGGTTGGCGATGATCCCGACGCACCGGCGTTGCTGGCGGCCGCGCTGGCGTTGGCCAGCCACCGGGTGGTGGTCAAGCGTCCGCGCAAAGCGCCGTGCATTGAAGGGCCGAAGCCGAGCCATGCGCTGGATGGTAAATCGAGCCGGTATGACATCTATCCGAAGAAAGCACTCAAGCCTTGAGAGCCTCATCGCGGTATAGGTATCTACGCAACTCTTTGTGTCGCTTTAAGCCTGTGAGGGGTTAGGTAGGTTGAGTACATATCCGTTACCGCAGCAACGGATATGTACTCAGCGCCCCCCGACAACCACAGCACTCAATCCGTAAAAAAATGTGTAGATACCTATGCTCATCGCAGGCAAGCCCTGCTCCCACAGGAGAATGCATTCCAGCATGAGAACACGGTCACCGGTGGGAGCTAGCTTGCCTGCGATAGCGCCGGTGCGGGCGGCGCAAGGCTTCAGGGCCGATAAGCCCGCATGAACAACCCCACCACTTCCTGCACATGGGCTTCGGCGGCTTCTTCATCCAGTGGCCCGCCGCAGCCATACAGCAAGCAGAAGTTCGCCGTGCCCTTGAGCAGGCAAAAGAAATGCTCGGCCGCCGTCAACGGTTTGTCGATGCTCAGGGCGCCGCTCTGGTCGATCCGGCTGAGCAGGCGCTCCATGCCCTGCAGCATGCGCATGGGGCCGGCTTCAAAGAAGATCTGCGAGAGTTTCACGTCCTGATTGCCGGTGGTCATCATCAGGCGATGCAGGTTCACCGACTCCTCGCTGTTGATCAGCCGATGGAACCCCCGCGCGATATTCAGCAACACAGTCTGCACCGGGATGCCTTCGGGCAATTCGAAGTACATCACCGGCAGTTGCTCCTCGCACTTGGCCACGACGGCGGCGGTGAACAACGTCTCTTTGTCGGTGAAGTGGCTGTAGACCGTCAGTTTTGACACGCCGGCCTCGAGGGCCACGGCATCCATGCTGGTGCTCGCGTAGCCATTGCTCAAAAACAGGATTTTAGCTGCTTCGAGGATTGCCTGGCGTTTTGCCATGTCCTTGGGACGCCCGGGGCTATTGGTGTTCACTGGATTGTCGGACATTTTCACCTTTAATACTGGACTGGCGAGTTTGGTATTAATAACATACTGGCCAGTATAATTATTCCTAGCTCCATTTGCGAAAGGTCCTTCAGCATGCGCAGCACTTTCCTGCCCCTTGCGTTGCCTGTCAGCCTGGTCTTCCTGTTGGCCGCCTGCGGCCATGAAGAAGCGGCCCAAACCACCGTCCGCCCGGCCATGGTGGTGCAACCGCAGCCTTCGGCCCAGGCGATGGACAGCTATCCGGGTGAGGTGCGCGCCCGGTATGAGCCGGATCTGGCCTTTCGTATCGGCGGTAAAGTCAGCAAGCGGTGGGTGGAGGAGGGCGAGCGGGTCAAGGCTAACCAGCCGCTGGCAGAGCTCGACCCACAGGATGTGCGCCTGCAACTGGAAGCCACCCGTGCCCAGGTCGCCGCCGCCGAGGCCAACCTGAGCCTGGTGCGCGCCGAGCGTGACCGTTACAAGACCCTGATGGACCGTCAGATGGTCAGCCGCTCGCAGTACGACAATTCGGAAAACCTTTACCGATCCGGTGAAGCGCGCCTGAAGCAGATCAAGGCTGAATTTGATGTGTCGAGCAACCAGGCCGGCTATGCGGTGCTGCGCGCCCCCCAGGACGGTGTTGTTGCCAAGCGCGCGGTGGAAGTCGGCCAAGTGGTGTCCGCCGGCCAGACGGTGTTCACCCTGGCCACCGATGGTGAGCGCGAAGTGCTGATCAGCCTGCCCGAGCAAGGCTTCGGCCGGTTCAAGATTGGTCAGCCGGTGTCGGTGGAATTGTGGAGCCAGCCAGACCAACGCTTTGCCGGGCGCATCCGTGAGTTGTCGCCTGCGGCTGATCCCAAGTCGCGTACCTTCGCCGCCCGCGTCGCCTTCACAGGTGGCAAAGTCCCGGCCGAACTGGGCCAGAGCGCCCGAGTGTTCATCCAGGCTGACGGCGTAATTCCTCTGTCGGTACCGCTGTCTGCGCTCAGTGCGGAGAACGGCGCGTCCTATGTGTGGCGTGTGCAAGCGGACAACACGCTGAAACGCACACCGGTGCGCATTGGCGCCTTCGGCGAAAAAACCGTGCCGGTCCTCGAAGGCTTGGCCCCCACCGATTGGGTGATTGCAGCGGGCGTGCATGTGCTCCATGAGGGCCAGCAAGTGCGCCCGGTGGATCGCTCCAACCGAGTTGTGAATCTGGCGGCCAAGGAGTAGTCCCCGATGGGTTTCAATCTTTCCGAATGGGCGTTGCGTAATCGCCAGATCGTACTGTTCCTGATGATCCTGCTGGCGGTGGTCGGCACGCTGTCCTACACCAAGCTGGGGCAAAGCGAGGACCCGCCGTTCACCTTCAAGGCCATGGTCATCAAGACCAATTGGCCCGGGGCCACCGCCCAGGAAGTCTCGCGCCAGGTCACCGAGCGTATCGAGAAAAAACTCATGGAGACGGGGGACTACGAGCGCATCGTGTCCTTCTCGCGGCCCGGTGAGTCCCAGGTCACCTTTATGGCCCGCGACGCGATGCATTCCGCGCAGATTCCGAACCTGTGGTACCAGGTGCGCAAGAAGATCAGTGACATCCGCCAGACCTTGCCGCCGGATATCCAGGGGCCGTTTTTCAACGATGAATTCGGCACCACCTTCGGCAATATCTACGCGCTGACCGGCGATGGCTTCGACTACGCGGTGCTCAAGGACTACGCCGATCGCATTCAGATTCAGCTGCAACGTGTGCCGGATGTGGGCAAGGTCGAGCTGCTTGGGCTACAGGATGAGAAGATTTGGATCGAACTGTCCAACCTCAAGCTCGCCACCCTCGGCCTGCCATTGGCGGCAGTGCAGCAGGCATTGCAGGAGCAGAACGCCGTCTCTACGGCCGGCTTCTTTGAAACCCCGACCGAACGTGTGCAGCTGCGCGTGTCAGGCAACTTCAAAACCGTGGAGGAGATCCGCAATTTCCCGATTCGCGTGGGGGACCGCACGTTCCGTATTGGCGACGTGGCCGACATCCACCGTGGCTTCAACGATCCGCCGGCGCCGCGCATGCGTTATATGGGCGCGGACGCCATCGGCCTGGCGGTGGCCATGCGCGATGGCGGCGACATTCTGGTATTGGGCAAGGCCCTTGAAGGTGAATTCGCACGCCTGCAGAAGAACCTTCCGGCTGGCATGGAACTGCGCAAGGTGTCGGATCAGCCGGCGGCAGTGAAAACCAGCGTCGGTGAGTTCGTACAGGTATTGGCCGAGGCGTTGGCCATCGTCTTGCTGGTGAGTTTTTTCTCACTGGGGGTGCGCACCGGTATGGTAGTGGCCCTGGCGATTCCGCTGGTGCTGGCGATGACCTTTGCCACAATGTATTACCTCGGTATCGGCCTGCACAAAATCTCCCTCGGCGCGTTGGTGCTGGCCTTGGGTTTGCTGGTCGACGACGCCATCATCGCCGTGGAAATGATGGCGATCAAAATGGAGCAGGGTTACGACCGGCTCAAGGCCGCCAGCTTCGCCTGGACCAGCACGGCGTTCCCCATGCTGACGGGCACCTTGATCACGGCGGCGGGCTTTCTGCCGATTGCCACCGCACAATCGAGCACCGGCGAATACACCCGCTCGATCTTCCAGGTGGTGACCATCGCGCTGCTGGCCTCGTGGGTCGCTGCGGTGGTGTTTGTGCCGTACCTGGGAGAAAAACTCCTGCCGGACCTGGCGAAAATTCACGCGGCCAAACACGGCACCGATGGCCCCGACCCCTACGGCACGCCGTTCTACCAACGTGTAAGGCGTTTGGTTGAATGGTGTGTGCGTCGCCGCAAGACCGTGATTGTCCTGACCTTGCTGCTGTTTATCGGCTCGGTGGCGCTGTTCCGATTTGTGCCGCAACAGTTCTTCCCCGCTTCCGGTCGCCTGGAATTGATGGTTGACCTGAAACTGGCGGAAGGCGCCTCACTGAGCAACACCGCCGACCAGGTCAAACGCCTGGAAGCCTTGCTCAAGGAGCACGCAGGCATTGAAAACTATGTGGCCTACGTTGGCACGGGTTCGCCGCGTTTCTATCTGCCCCTGGACCAACAATTGCCGGCCGCGAGCTTCGCGCAATTTGTGGTGCTGGCCAAAACCATCGAAGAGCGTGAAGGCCTGCGCACCTGGTTGATCGAAACCCTTAACGAACAATTCCCCGACCTGCGCTCGCGGGTCACGCGCCTGGAGAACGGCCCGCCAGTGGGCTATCCGGTGCAGTTTCGTGTGACCGGCGAACACATCGAGGAAGTTCGTGCCTTGGCCCGCAAAGTGGCGGCCAAGGTTCGCGAAAATACCCATGTGGTCAACGTGCACCTGGACTGGGAAGAACCGAGCAAAGTCGTCTACCTCAATATCGACCAGGACCGCGCCCGTGCGCTCGGCGTAAGCACCGCCAACCTGTCGAAGTTCCTGCAGAGTTCGCTGACCGGTTCCACCGTCAGCCAATTTCGCGAGGACAACGAGTTGATCGAAATCCTCCTGCGCGGCACCGTGCATGAGCGCACCGAGTTGTCATTGCTGCCAAGCCTGGCGGTGCCGACCGACAATGGCAAAAGCGTGGCGCTGTCGCAGATTGCTACCCTCGAATACGGCTTCGAAGAGGGCATTATCTGGCATCGCAACCGCCTGCCGACCGTCACCGTGCGCGCCGACATCTACGGCAAGGAACAACCGGCGACGCTGGTGCAGCAGATTCTGCCAACGCTCGCTGACGTGCGCGCAGAACTGCCGGACGGCTACTTGCTCGAAGTCGGCGGCACCGTCGAGGATTCTGCCCGTGGCCAGAACTCGGTCAAGGCCGGTGTGCCTTTGTTCATTGTGGTGGTGCTGACCCTGCTGATGCTGCAACTGCGCAGTTTCTCACGCACGGCGATGGTGTTTCTGACGGCACCGCTGGGCTTGATCGGGGTGACCTTGTTCCTGTTGGTATTCCGTCAACCCTTCGGCTTTGTCGCCATGTTGGGAACCATCGCCTTGTCGGGGATGATCATGCGCAACTCGGTGATCCTGGTGGACCAGATCGAACAAGACATCAAGGCTGGATTGGCACCGTGGCAGGCGATCATCGAAGCCACCGTCCGACGCTTCCGCCCGATTGTACTGACAGCCCTGGCGGCGGTGCTGGCGATGATTCCGCTGTCACGCAGCGTGTTCTTCGGGCCGATGGCGGTGGCGATTATGGGCGGATTGATCGTGGCAACGGCGTTGACCCTATTGTTCTTGCCGGCCCTGTATGCTGCGTGGTTCCGAGTGAGGAAGGACGTCGCGTAATCATGCTGGCCACCGTTTCAGCCCTGATGTTGTTGTTGCTCGCCCCAGGCCCGACCAACACCCTGCTGTTCCGTGCGGGGGTGTTGTTCGGCTATCGGGCGTCGTGGACGCTGGTCTTTATCGAATGCCTGGCCTACTTGCTGCAGGTGTCGGTGTGGGGCGTGGCGTTGCTTTATCTCGCGGCCTATTCGCCAGGGATGTTGAACATCACGCAACTGGGGGCGGCCTGCTACCTGCTGTATGTCTCGTTCAGGCTGTGGCAGCGCAAAAGCAGCGCTGTCACTGCGGCCGGCGACGGTTTTTCCGGCCTGTATTTTTTCTGGCTCACCGTGATGAACCCCAAAGGCCTGCTGATCGTTTCGTTTATCGCACCGGCCGACGCCTTTACGTCGCTGCAAGGCTATGTGGGGTTCATGGCCACCCTTGCGATGGTGGTGATACCGGTAGGGGCGGCGTGGATCGTGCTGGGCAGCCGCTTTGAAGGCATTCAGAAGACGTGGTTCACGCCCTTGAAGATCAACCGCGCGACGTCCGTGGCTATCGGCTGTTTCGCGACGATCATGCTAGGGCGGCTGGCGGGCTCGGTTATTCATTGATTTACATGCCGATGCAAACCGCTATCGGCGGCGGTGGAACGTTCCTCTTTTTCACTCCACTCAGCATTGCCTGATGAACAGGCACGGGTTTCGACTTCGCCTGTTGGCGGTCGGGCCCGATTCAATGAGTTTATGGAGTGCCATATGTCGTTTTTTACTGAAATTGCTGCTTTTAAAGGGGCGTTTTTCGGCGCGTTGTTGGGCAATCATTTGCCTTGCAAACAGGTCGAGACCACCAGGCCGCAGAGGCCGGATCATGGAAAGCCCGGGCCTCACCGCCCTCATTCCGTTCAGCCAGTGGTGGGTCACACCCAACCCGCCAAGCCGAGCTACGGTAAACCGCACTCACAGCCACAGCCACAGCCACAGCCACAGCCACAGCCACAGCCGTACAGGCCTTTGTATCCGCTGTTTCGTTGAGTCGCTAGGCCGCTAGCGCAAGACAACTGCGCCCAGGTGTGTGAGGACCCACCTGGGCGCAGCAGAGTGAAGGGTGACGCTGGGGCATTACAGCGCGCCAAACACCTTCTTCGCCAGGCTGGTGGCTGCCGCCGCAGGGTTCTTGCGAATGGTTTCTTCCTGCTGCGCAATCATTTTGAACAAGCCATCCAGCGCCTGTTCGGTCACGTAGCTTTCGACATTGGCACTTTTGGCATCAACCGCGCCAAAGGCCGCCGCCTTGCCCGCCAGGGCGTTGTATTGCTGGGCGACGCCAACCTTGTCGGTGGCAGCCTTGACGATCGGCAGGAACTTGGCGCGGATCTCTTCGCGGCTGCTTTTGTTCAGGTACTGAGTCGCCGAGTCCTGGCCGCCAGTGAGGATGCCCTTGGCGTCGGTCACGCTCATGTTTTTTACCGCATTGACCAGAATCGGTTGCGCCTGGGTCACGGCGGTTTCAGCCGCCTTGTTCATGCTGGTTTCCAACTGCGTGACTTGATCGCCCATGCCGAACATTTTCAGCTTGTCGGCCACTTTGCCCAGCTTGCCTGGCAGACCAATCTTCACTTGTGGGTTGTTGCTGAAACCACCGGGTACGCCCAGTTGTTTCACGGCAATCTGCGCGCCTTGGGTCAGTGCATCCTTGAGGCCGCCGCTGGCGTCAGCCTGGGACAGGTTGCCAAGTGACAGGGCCATGGCGTTGGCGCCAAGCAGCAGGCCGGCGCACAGGGCCGTGAGGCGAAGGGAGTTACGGAGCATGGGCGCTTCCTTTTGATCGGGCTTAGGGGCTGGAAAGTATCAGTGTGCGACCGCATCCACCCGCAGGCGCAGTGGTTGCGGGTCTTGGCCGTTCAGCTGTACAGCGTGCCGTTCGGTGGTGATAAACAGTAGCTTGCCATCCAGCTCGATGCGAGCGCTCACCGAGTACGTGTGACCTAGCTTGATGTGGGCGGGGTCGTAGCTCAGGTGAAACGGCAGTGGTACCTGGCCTTTTACCGGGCCTTTCTGTTCAGCCAGGGTCACGGCCGGGGCGTCCATCAAGGACACGTCCTGCAGGCTGACGCTCAAGGTGGCGGTGGGCGGCAGGGCGATGCGTTGCAGGTAGAACACTTCACCGTCGAGGCTGGCTTTGGCGGCGGGGTTCATGGACTGGCAGGCTCCGAGCAGGGCGGTCAGGCCGAGGAGGATGATCTTTTTCATGGTGCAGCTCCTTTTCAACGGCGCCGGAATCCCCCCGACGCCTCATTCAATCTAGCGGCTTTCTTCAGGCGTGGCCGGTGCCTCGGCGGCGCCATCGACACGGTGCAACGCCACCTGGCGGATCGACAGGCGAATATCGGCCGGCAACACGCGTTTTGCCGCGCCTTCGGCCAGCTCACCCAGCAGGTCGTGGTAGCTCAACTTACCGGCGGCATCGCGGCGCAGCACATCTTCCTCCAGCAACGTCTGGATAAAATGTCGGAAAAGGCTCTTATCGAAGAATTCCGGGGCATTGAGGCCATGCAGGATCGACAGGCGCTGGGCCATGATTGTGCACAGGTCTTCCAGCTCTTCGGCGCTGATGCTGTTCTGGCCGCTGTTGAGCAGCAGCGAGATCGCCATGTAGAAGCGTTGCAGGGTCTGGGCGATGCTCTTGGACAGCAACGTCAGCAGCACAAAGTGCCGCGAACTTGGGGCCGGGCGCAGGTAGACCTCGTTTTCGAAGCGCAGCAGGCCTTGTTCGACAAACGCCTCAAGCCACTGGTCGACCACCGCGTCCAGCTCCTCCAGCGACCAGCGGATAAACAACTCCGATTGCAGGTACGGGTAGAGCGCGCGGGTGTAACGCAGGATTTGTTCGCGACTCATCCGCGAGCTGCTTTGGAAGAAGCTTGCCAGCAGCGCGGGCAGGGCGAAGATGTGCAGCACGTTGTTGCGGTAATAGGTCATCAGGACGGCATTCTGCTCGTCCAGGTACAGAATCTTGCCCAGGGCGTCACTCTGCTCGGACAGCAGGTCCATGTCCTTGACGTGCTTGATCAACGCCATGCCATCGCCTTCCGGCAAGGTGGTATGCGGCGAGTACGGCACGCGACGCAGCAGCGCGAGGTACAGGTCCAACTGACGCGCCATGGCCTGTTCGTCCAGGGCCAGGCGGGTGGTGGACAGCAGCGCCAGTGCCACCAGGTTCACCGGGTTGACTGCGGCGGCTTCGTTCAAGTGGCGCGCCACCTGCTCACCGAGGCGGTTGGTGGTTTCGTTGAGCCAGGCGGGTTTGTAGTTCGGCCCCAGTTCCTGGTTGCGCCAGTCGGGTTGCTCGGTGTCGAGAAACTCGGCCAGTTTGATCGGTTCACCGAAGTTGACCGCGACTTGGCCAAATCGCTGCTTGAGCGCGCCGACCACTTTGAAAATATCAAAGATCGATTCTTTTTTCTTGCTCGCGCCGCGCAGCTCGCCGAGGTAAGTGCGGCCTTCCAGCACACGCTCATAGCCGATATACACCGGCACAAACACGATCGGCATGCGCGAAGAGCGCAGGAAACTGCGCAGGGTAATGGCCAGCATCCCGGTTTTCGGTTGCAGCATACGCCCGGTGCGCGAACGCCCGCCTTCCACGAAGTACTCCACCGGGAAACCCTTGGTGAACAGCGTGTGCAGGTATTCGTTGAACACCGAGGTATACAGCGGGTTGCCCTTGAAGGTGCGGCGCATGAAAAACGCACCGCCACGGCGCAACAGCCTGCCGATTACCGGCATGTTCAGGTTGATGCCGGCGGCGATGTGCGGTGGAGTCAGGCCATTCTTGAACAGCAGGTACGAGAGCAGCAGGTAGTCGATATGGCTGCGGTGGCAAGGCACATAGATCACCTCATAACCCTGGGCGACCTTTTGCACACCCTCGATGTTATTGACCTTGATGCCGTCGTAGATCTTGTTCCAGAACCAGCTCAGTACCACTTCCAGAAAGCGGATCGCGGTGTAGGTGTAGTCCGAGGCGATCTCGTTACCGTAGCGCAGGGCCTGGGCCTTGGCTTTTTCCGGGGTGATTTTTTCGCGTTCGGCTTCCTCGCTGATGGCTTGGCGCACCAACGGCATATTGACCAGGCCCTTCACCAAATTGCGGCGGTGGGACAGGTCAGGGCCGATCACGGCGGTCTTCAGGTTACGAAAGTGCACACGCAGGATGCGCTGGGCCATCCGCACGGTGCGTTCGTGACCTTTATTGTGCTCGATCAATTCACGCAGGTTGATAGGCGCAGAGAATTGCACGCGGGTCTTGCGGCCCAGGATCAGAATGCTTAACAGCCGGCGTAGACGGCCGGTGACGGCCCAACTGTCGGCAAACAGCAGTTTCCACGGGCTGGACTCGCTCTCGGGCGACTGCCCCCAGAACACGCTGACGGGAATGATTTGTGCATTCTCTTCGGCGTGTTCGGTCAGGGTGTTGACCAGCCGGTTCAGGGTTGGCGGTGCGCCGCGCTTGTCCTGGCGGCCAAGCCAGTCCGGCTCCGGCGTGAGGTAGAAGAACGCGGCGGGTTCGATCAGCGGGCCCACCGATACCGGCAGCACCGGGCGCGGCAGGCCGGCCTTGGTGCACTCGGTATCGACCACGGCCAATTCGGTGAGGGAGGGCGATTGCAGGACGTAGAACACCGGCCGGCTGCGGTCGAGGTTAAGGGTTAGGGACGACTGGTTGATCGTCTCGGAGCGAACCCAGAGGTACAACAGTCGGCGCAAGGTGCCAAACACCAGACGGCGGAACGGGGAGCGGGTCATAGGCGTGCTGCTTCAAGTGGAAAAAACCGAGCAGGCGCTCGGGCGGGTAGTGTGCCGTATTCGCCGAAAATCGGCAAAAAAGCAGCGATGTAAACTTGAGTTGATCGTTTTTGAGCCTGTCTTATACTCGGCAGTTCAATGCGCACGACTCAACAATAAAAATGCAAGTGGGAGTAAGACAGATGGCAACGCGTGAAACCGGCAATGTGAAGTGGTTCAACGATGCAAAAGGCTATGGTTTTATTCAGCGTGAAGACGGCAAGGATGTGTTTGTGCACTACCGCGCCATTCGCGGTGAAGGCCACCGCTCATTGGCCGAGGGCCAGCAGGTGGAATACGCCGTGGTGACCGGCGAGAAGGGGTTGCAGGCAGAGGATGTCGTCGGGCTGTAACCTGTTTTTGCTGCACCGCTGAACCCTTGTGGGAGCGGGCTTGCTCGCGAAAGCGGTGTGTCAGTCACTGTAAAGGCGACTGATCCACCGCTTTCGCGAGCAAGCCCGCTCCCACATTTAATGGGGTTCACAAATCAGCTTCAGGCCGTCTTCCAGGTGATCTGCTCTTCACCGTCCACGCTGATGCGAATCCAGGTGTCAGCGCTTTCCTCGCCTTCTTCCTCAACCCAGGTACCCGGCGCGCAACGCACTTCGACGTTCAGCGCAGCAAACGCCGCGCGGGCGCAGGCGATGTCGTCGTCCCATGGGGTCTGGTCGCTTTCCAGGTACAGGCTGTTCCATTTGCCGACGGCTTTTGGCAGCCAGGTGACCGGCACGCTGCCGGCCTTGCACTTGTAGGTCTGGCCTTTCTGGACCCAGTCGGTGCACGGGCCCAGGGCAGCGCCCAGCCAGGCGGCAATCGCCTTGTGGTCGACGTCGGCGTCCTTCAGGTAAATCTCGATATCAGGTTGGCGCATGGATGTTCCTCGTTGCGGGATTCGAAAATCCATTCGCGGATGCTTAAAAGTTGGTTATTGAAGCACGAAATAATCGTAGCGCATCGACACTGTGACCTGCAGCGGCTCGGCCGCCTCAATCACCTCGGCGCGGCGCTCGGCACTCGCACGCCAGCCATGGGGCGTCATCGCCAGCAGGTTGGCGCGGTCCTGGGGTTCGGCCAGGCTCAGGGTGAACGCCAGGGTTTCGCTGTGGGCGAGGCTCATGCCGTCCGGCACCAGGGCCAAATGTTTGTCGTCAGTGTATTCACGCACTTCGTCGTACAGGCGCTCGCGCAGCTCCATCAGGTGGCCCGCGGTCGGGCCGACCTTCATCAAGCCGCCGCCGGGGCTGAGCAGGCGTTTGGCCTCCTGCCAGTCCAATGGGCTGAACACGCTGGCGAGAAACTGGCAGCTGGCATCGGCCAACGGCACGCGGGCCATACTGGCGATCAACCAGGTCAGGGCCGGGTTGCGTTTGCACGCGCGCTTGACCGCTTCCTTGGAAATGTCCAGCGCGTAGCCGTCAGCCTCGGGCAAGGCTTCGGCGATTTGCGCGGTGTAGTAACCCTCGCCACAGCCGATGTCCACCCAACGCTGTGGCGCGCGCTCGGCGGCCAGTTCGGCCAGGCGCTTGGCCACCGGTGCGTAATGCCCGGCGTTGAGGAAGTCGCGGCGCGCCTCGACCATGGCCAGGTTATCGCCCGGGTCGCGGCTGTTTTTGTGCTGCACCGGCAACAGGTTCAGGTAACCCTGGCGCGCACGGTCAAAACGGTGCCCGACCGGGCACGCCACGCCATTGTCCACCGCATTGAGCGGTGCGCTGCAAATGGGGCAGGCGAGCATCAGGCGAGCAACTTGATCAGGGTGTGGTAGTAGATTTCGGTCAGCACGTCGAGGTCACTGGCCAGGATGCGTTCGTTGACCTGGTGGATCGTCGCGTTGACCGGGCCCAGCTCTACCACCTGGGTGCCCAGCGTGGCGATGAAGCGCCCGTCGGACGTACCGCCGCTGGTGGACGCCTGGGTCTCGCGGCCGGTAATTGCCTTGATGCTGGCCGATACCGCATCCAGCAACGCGCCCGGTTCGGTGAGGAACGGCAGGCCGGACAAGGCCCATTCCACGTGCCAGTCCAGGCCATGTTTGTCGAGGATCGCCGCAACGCGTTGTTGCAGGCCTTCCACCGTGGATTCAGTCGAAAAGCGGAAGTTGAACACTGCCGTCAGTTCACCGGGGATCACGTTGGTGGCGCCGGTGCCGGAATTGAGGTTGGAAATCTGGAAGCTGGTCGGCGGGAAGAAGGTGTTGCCGTTGTCCCAATGCTCGGCGGCCAGTTCCGCCAAGGCCGGTGCGGCCAGGTGGATGGGGTTCTTCGCCAGGTGCGGATACGCCACGTGGCCTTGTACACCGCGCACGGTCAGGGTCGCGCCGAGAGAGCCGCGACGGCCGTTCTTGACCACATCGCCGACCAGAGAGGTGCTCGACGGTTCGCCGACGATGCACCAGTCGAGGCGCTCCTTGCGTGCCGCCAGACGCTCGATCACCGCCTTGGTGCCATGGTGCGCCGGGCCTTCTTCATCGCTGGTGATCAGGAAAGCGACCGAGCCCTTGTGGTCCGGGTAGTCGGTGACGAACCGCTCGGACGCCACCAGCATTGCCGCCAGGCTGCCTTTCATGTCTGCCGCGCCACGGCCGCACAGCATGCCGTTTTCATCGATCAGCGCGTCGAACGGGTCGTTCTGCCAGGCCTGCACCGGGCCGGTCGGGACCACGTCGGTGTGGCCGGCAAAGCACAGCACCGGGCCTTCGTGTTTGCCGTGGGTGGCCCAGAAGTTGTCCACGTCTTCGATGCGCATTGGCTCAAGCTTGAAACCGGCGTCGCCCAGGCGCTGCATCATCAGCTTCTGGCAGTCGGCGTCAATCGGTGTGACCGACGGGCGACGGATCAGGTCGATAGCGAGTTGAAGGGTCGGCGAAAGGTCGGCATGGGCCGTCATGGGGAAACTCCGGGAAGCGTGTAAGGGGCGCGCAGGACGAATGTGGATACAGATCTTGAAATGGCGCAGGTTCAATGTGGGAGCTGGCTGGCCCGCGATAGCATCGCCGCGGTGTACCTGCCAGGCCGCGGCGTCTGCATCGCAGGCAAGCCAGCTCGCACAGAAAGCAGGGCTAGGCCAAGTCTCACAAAACGGCCGTTATCTTATAGCAAAACGGCGGCCAGAGGCCGCCGTTTAGTGCATTGCGCACGTTTTTACTCTGCCGTTGCCGGCTCACCCTTCGGTGCCGGTTTTGGCAGCGACGAGAGGAACGCCATGATCAACGCCGCCACGTACGGCAGCGATTGCACCAGCAGCATCACGACCCAGAAGCGAATGTCATTGCTCGGCAGGCCCTGCACCAGGTAGATCCCCAGCGCCGCGCCCCACAACAGCAGCATGATGAACATTTCTTCGCGCGCTTCGGAAATGGCTACCCAGAAGCCGTGGTTATCCGCGTTTTTCGGTGTACGAAAGAACGGGATGCTGGTGGTGAAGAAGCCATACAGCACCGCCTTGGCGATGGTGTGAGACAACGCCAACCCGGCCAGGGCCGCGCAGAACGCATCCTTGAGGTTCACGCCGACTGCACGGCGGTACAGGAAGATGATCTTGCCCACCTTGAACACGAACAGCGCCAACGGCGGAATCGCGAAAATCAGCAGCGGCGGGTCGACACGGGTCGGCACGATAATCATCGCCGCCGACCACAGCAGCGCGCCGACGGTGAAGAAGATATTCATACCGTCCGCCACCCACGGCAACCAGCCCGCGAGGAAGTGGTAGCGCTGGCCGCGGGTCAACTCGGTGCCTTTACCGCTCAAGAGGCTGGCGGTGTGACGCTTGATGATCTGAATCGCCCCGTAGGCCCAGCGGAAACGCTGTTTCTTGAAGTCGATAAAGGTGTCCGGCATCAGGCCTTTGCCGTAGCTGTCGTGGTAATACGCCGCCGACAGACCTTTCTCGAACACGCGCAGGCCCAGCTCGGCGTCTTCACAGATGCACCAGTCGGCCCAGCCCAGTTCTTCGAGTACCGAGCGACGGGTCATGGTCATGGTGCCGTGCTGGATGATCGCGTCGCGGTCGTTACGGGTGACCATGCCGATATGGAAGAAGCCTTTGTATTCCGCGTAGCAGAGCTTCTTGAAGGTGCTTTCGTTCTGGTCGCGATAATCCTGCGGCGACTGCACCACGGCGATTTTCGGGTCGGCGAAGTGCGGCACCATGTGCTTGAGCCAGTTCGGCGACACGCAGTAGTCCGAGTCGATCACCGCGATCACTTCGGCATCCTTGGCGGTGTGCGGGATCAGGTAGTTAAGCGCGCCGCCCTTGAAACCGGCCAAGGGCGAGACGTGGAAGAACTTGAAGCGCGGGCCGAGGGTTTCGCAGTAGTCGCGCACCGGTTCCCAAACCGCTGGGTCCTTGGTGTTGTTGTCGATGATCAGGACTTCGTAGTCCGGGTAATCGAGGGCGGCCAGCGCGTCGAGGGTCTGTTTGACCATCTCCGGCGGCTCGTTGTAGCACGGCACATGGATCGACACTTTCGGGCGGTAGTCCGAATCACCTTCGACCGGCAGGAATTCACGCCGGCGTTTGTGAGTCCATACCGCTTCCGCCAATTCGTGGGCCTCGGTCAGCAACACGATAAACACGCCCAGCGCGCCGAGGGCCAGCAAGATCCCGACGGTCACACTGAACCAGGTGCTGTATTGCTGGCTGTAGTCGTAGCCAATCCACACCAGCACCGACCCGCACAGGAACGCGATGAAGGTCAGGAAGGTCCGGCCACGCTGGCGCAGGGCCGAGCCGTCGATCATCAGCAAGGTCAGCGAGAGCAGTGCAAGCACCACCGAGCCGATGGCCAGCACGCGCCATTGCGGGATCGCGACCACCGGGCCTTCAAAGTTGAATTTCTGCTGACGCGCGGCGTTGTACACACCCCAGTAAGCGCCGGCTGAACCTTCGTCACTGACTTTCCACGGCTGGTCGAAGGCCTCGATCACGAAGTAGTTGTAGCCTTGGCGGTTGAGCTTGTTCACCAGTGTGCGCAGGTAAACCGCCTGGTCTGCCGGGGATGTTTCATTGCCCCCGCGCATGCGGCCGTTGCTCGGCCAGCCAACCTCCGACAGCAGCAGTGGCTTTTTCGGGAACAGTTTTTTCAGGTCCTTGGCACGGTCGAGTACGTACTGGCCGGCCTTGTCCACCGGAATGAATTCCCAGAACGGCAGGATGTGCGCGGCAATCAGGTCGACGTGCTTGGCCAGTTGCGGGTTCTTTTCCCAGATGTGCCATTGCTCGGACGTGGTCACCGGCACTTTTACCGCGGCACGCACGCGGTCCAGCAACACGATCAGCGCTTGTGGGGTGATTTCTTCCCGGAACAACGCTTCGTTACCGACCACTACCCGCACGACGCTGCGCGAACTGTTGGCCAGTTCGATGGCGCGCTGGATCTCACGTTCGTTACGTTCAAGGTCCGGGCTGATCCAGATACCCAGGGTCACGCGCAGACCGAACTCTTCGGCCAGCTTGGGGATATCGCCCAGGGTGCCGTCGACCGAGTAGGTACGGATGTTGTCCGTCAGCTTGCTCATGATCTCGAGGTCGCGACGCATTTCTTCGTCGCTGGGGTACTGGTCTTTCTGCGGGAACTGGCCTTGCTGGAACGGCGAGTAGGAAAACCCGGAGATCTGTTCGGGCCAGTTGGGGGCAGTGACCGGGCGGTTGATCAGCGCCCAGAAACCGGTGAACAGCGCGGCAATTGCCAGCACCACCACCAGGTTGAGTCCAAATTTACGCGATGACATGGCGATTTCGGGTTCCAAAGGGTGTGGAACGAAAAGAGGTGTCGGCCTACGCCGAACGGCGCGCATCCTACACCGGCCCGTCCCTGAGCGTATAGCAGACAGAGAAAAGCCGGACTTTAGTCAGCGAAACACCCGCTAAGTTCTTTACTTGTAGCTTGTCGCTTCGAACTTGTCGCTGCGTAGTCCATAATGCGCGCCGGTTTTTGGGGTATTGGTCATGAGCACAGAAGATCCGCGGTTTGCAGGCGTCGCCCGCTTGTATGGCATTGAAGGCCTGGAACGCTTGAAAGCGGCCCATGTGGCGATCATCGGCGTCGGCGGCGTAGGGTCTTGGGCGGCGGAAGCCATCGCCCGTTGCGGGGTAGGCGAGATTTCGCTGTTTGACCTGGACGATGTCTGTGTCAGCAACAGCAACCGCCAGTTGCACGCCCTGGACAGCACCGTGGGCAAGCCCAAGGTCGAAGTCATGGCCGAGCGCCTGCGCGGCATCAACCCGGACTGCACGGTGCATGCGGTGGCGGACTTCGTCACGCGCGATACCATGGCCGAATACATCACCCCGAATATCGATTGCGTGATCGACTGCATCGACGCCGTCAACGCCAAGGCGGCGCTGATTGCCTGGTGCAAACGTCGCAAGATCCAGATCATCACCACCGGCGGCGCGGGCGGGCAGATCGACCCGACGCTGATCCAGGTGTGTGACCTGAACCGCACCTTCAACGACCCGTTGGCGTCGAAAGTGCGCTCCACGCTGCGCCGCGACTACGGTTTCTCGCGCACCGTGACCCGCCATTACAGCGTGCCGTGTGTGTTCTCTACCGAGCAGCTGCGCTATCCCAAGCCGGACGGCAGCATCTGTTTGCAGAAAAGTTTTGTCGGTGACGGCGTGAAGCTGGACTGCGCCGGTGGGTTTGGCGCGGTGATGATGGTGACGGCCACCTTCGGCATGGTGGCGGCGACCAAGGCCGTGGACAAGATTGTCGCCGGGGTGCGCAGGCCGTCTGAGCGGGTCAAACCCACTTAAATCTTACAGCCGAACATAGATCGAAATGTGCGAGCGGGCTTGCTCGCGAAGGCAGAGTGTCAGTCGATACATCATTGACTGAACCAGCGCATTCGCGAGCAAGCCCGCTCCCATATTTAGTCTTATGTACGGCTCAATTCCCGCATGCGCTGCAGGACTGCATTGAGGCCATTACTGCGTGACGGCGACAACTGTCGCGACAGCCCCAACTGTGCAAACCAGTCAGGCAGGTCGACGGCCTGCAACTCGGCCGCAGACAGCCCGTTGACCCGCGCCAGCAGCAATGCCACCAAGCCACGAATCATCCGCGCCTCGCTGCTCGCGGCAAACTGCCAGTGACCGTCCTGCAAGCGGCCGACCAACCACACCAGGCTTTCACAGCCCTGCACCAGGTTGGCGTCGACCTTGTCCGCATCCGCCAAAGCCGGCAACCGCTCGCCCCATTGCATCAGCATCCGGGCGCGTTGCTCCCAGCTGCCCACGGCTTGAAACGACTCCAGCGCGCTGACGGCCTCCACCGGCAAGCTCATCGCAACATATCCAGCGCCTGGTCCAGCGCTTCAAAGAAACGCTCCAGGTCATCGGAATCGTTGTACAGCGCCAGGGACACGCGGATCGCCCCCGACAACTGCATGGCCTTGAGCAGCGGCATCGCACAATGGTGCCCGGCCCGCACGGCAATGCCTTGCTCGGTGAGCAGGTGCGCAAGGTCGGCGTTATGCACGCCGTCCACCACAAAACTGGCCAAAGCTACCTGCGGCGAGCCCAAGACGCGGATGCCATTGCGTGCCTGCAACCCGCGCAGCAGGTAGTCGTGCAGCGCGGCTTCATGGGCGACCACTGCCGGCTGATCCAGCGAACTCAGGTAATCCAGCGTAGCGCCCAGGCCGATCACGCCGGCAATCGGCGGCGTGCCGGCTTCAAATCCCAGCGGGGCAGGGCGAAAGCTGGCGCTTTGGTAGTCCGCCTGTTGCACCATCTCGCCGCCAAACTGCCAGTGACGCAGGTGGTGCAGGGCATCGTTGCGGCCGTAGAGCACGCCGACGCCGTCCGGGCCGTAGAGTTTGTGGCTGGAAAATACATAAAAGTCGCACCCCAGGGCCTGCACATCGTGCCGACCATGGACGATACCTTGAGCGCCATCGACCACGGTCAGTGCGCCTTGGTTCTTGGCGAGTGCCAGCAAGGCCTCCAGCGGTTGCCAGGCGCCCAGCACGTTGGACAACTGGCTCACCGCCAGCAGGCGGGTGCGCGGGCCGACCAAGGTGGTGGCGGCGTCAAGGTCAATCACGCCGTCATCACCCAGCGGCAATACCACCAGCGTGAGCGCGCGACGTTTGGCCAATTGCTGCCAGGGCAGCAGGTTGGCGTGGTGTTCCAGGGCGCTGATGACAATCTCATCGCCCGCATTGAATAAATGCTCCAGGCCATAAGCCAGGAGGTTCAGCGCAGAGGTTGCGCCGTGGGTAAAGATGATTTGCCCGCTGTCACCTGCGTTCAACCACTGCGCGACCTTGCTGCGACTGTCTTCAAACGCCTGGGTCGCATGGGCGCCGGGCAAATGCTGGGCACGGTGCACATTGGCGGCGCCGTTAGCGTAGTAATGGCTGATGGCATCCAGCAGGGCTTGGGGTTTTTGCGTGGTCGCGGCGTTGTCCAGGTAGGTCTGGTCTTGCCGTTGCAGGGTGGCGATGGCCGGAAAATCGGCGCGCCAGGGAGAGGGCACAAGCATGGTGTTCAAGACTCGTATAAGCGAGCCGCAACCCGAAGGCACGGCCCGCTAGTGGCATCGAGTGGCTGCTTAGTTGTGAGCGTGCAGCGCTTCGTTCAGTTCGATGGCCGATTTGTGGGTTTTGCACTCCACGGCACCGGTCTCGGAATTACGGCGGAACAGCAGGTCAGGTTGACCGGCCAGCTCACGCGCCTTGACCACTTTGACCAGTTGGTTCTGCTCGTCCAGCAGTGCGACTTTGGTTCCGGCGGTGATGTACAGGCCCGATTCCACGGTGTTGCGGTCGCCTAACGGGATGCCGGTGCCGGCGTTGGCGCCGATCAGGCAGCCTTCGCCGACCTTGATCACAATGTTGCCGCCACCCGACAGGGTGCCCATGGTCGAGCAGCCGCCGCCCAGGTCCGAACCCTTGCCGACGAAGACGCCAGCCGATACCCGGCCTTCGATCATGCCCGGGCCTTCGGTGCCAGCGTTGAAGTTGACGAAACCTTCGTGCATCACGGTGGTGCCTTCGCCCACGTAGGCGCCCAGGCGGATACGCGCAGCGTCAGCGATACGCACGCCGGCCGGTACCACGTAGTCGGTCATTTTCGGGAACTTGTCCACCGAGAACACTTCCAGCAGCTCGCCACGCAGGCGGGCTTCCAACTGACGTTCGGCCAGCTCATTGATGTCGATGGCGCCCTGGCTGGTCCAGGCCACGTTCGGCAGTTGCGGGAACACACCGGCGAGGCTCAGGCCGTGCGGCTTGACCAGGCGATGGGACAGCAGGTGCAGCTTGAGGTAGGCCTCAGGCGTGGAGGTCAGTGCAGCGTCTTCGGCCAACAGGGTCGCGACCAGCGGCGTGTGGCTTTCAGCCAGGCGGCTCAGCAGGGCGGCTTGGGCAGCGTCGACGCCTTTGAGTGCGTCAGCCAGTTGCAGGGCCTGGGAGACGGTGAACGTAATGGCCTGGTTACCTTCGGTGTACCCGAGGATCGGCGCGATGGCCGCGACGATTTCGGCCGACGGGTTGAGCAGCGGTTGTGCGTAAAACACTTCCAGCCAAGCACCTTGGCGGTTCTGAGTGCCGACGCCGAAGCCCAGGCTGAACAGGGAATTGGACATGCTGTTACCTCTACAAAAATGGAAGGCTGGCCTACTTGAGGGCCGCCGAATAACTATCTGGCTTGAAGCCAATCAGGGTTCTGTCACCGAGATCAAGCACCGGGCGCTTGATCATCGAGGGTTGTGCGAGCATCAATTCAATGGCTTTCGACTGATCGAGATCGGCTTTGCGTTCGTCTTCGAGTTTGCGAAAGGTGGTGCCCGCACGGTTCAAAACCACCTGCCAACCGTGCTCGTTGCACCATTGGGTCAAGTGTTCGCGGTCGATACCGGCCGTTTTGTAGTCGTGGAACGCATAGCTCACAGCGTGCTCATCGAGCCAGGTGCGGGCCTTTTTCATGGTGTCGCAGGCTTTGATGCCGAAAAGGTGCAACGTTTTGCTTGAAGCGGTCAAGGAATTGCCCCCCTTTGGGCCAATGGAAAACGAAAGGTCTCGGATTATGCCATGCCTGGCGCATTTGGGTGCCGCTGGTCAGCATCGTGCGACGTTTGTGCAAAAGCCAGCACGCAGCATAGGCAAGTAACATAGCCGGGTAATATGGCACTTCAACGGCCAGTTGTTGCCTGATGTGTGTCGTTGCAAGTCGATTGTCCGGGAAACCCGCGTTATGCAAACCGCCTATACCGTTCTTATCCTGCTGATGCTGGTCAGCGTTTCGCGTCTTGTCGGGCGTGTGATTCCTCTTCCTTTACCCTTGGTGCAGATCGCTGCGGGTGCCTTGTTGGCCTGGCCGACCTTGGGGCTGCATGTGGCGCTGGACCCCGAACTGTTCCTGTTTCTGTTTTTGCCGCCCTTGTTGTTCTCCGATGGCTGGCGCATGCCCAAGCGCGAGTTGTGGCGATTACGCGGTCCGATTCTGACGTTGGCGGTGGGCTTGGTGCTGTTCACCGTGGTCGGCGCTGGCTACTTCATTCATTGGATTTTGCCGGCGATCCCGTTGCCGGTGGCCTTCGCCCTCGCCGCGGTTCTATCACCGACGGATGCTGTGGCGGTGTCAGCCATTGCTCAAAATCGTTTGCCCAAGCCGCTGATGCACATGCTCCAGGGCGAAGCGTTGATGAACGATGCCTCGGGGCTGGTGACCTTCAAGTTCGCCCTGGCGGCGGCATTGACCGGCGTGTTCTCCCTGGCGGATGCCAGCCTGACCTTCGTGCTGGTTGCCGTGGGTGGCCTGGCGGTGGGCGTGGCACTGAGCTGGCTGGTCGGCCGGCTGCGCACATGGATGATCGCGCGGGGCTGGGACGACCCGGCCACTCACGTGGTGTTCATGTTGCTGCTGCCGTTTGCCGCCTATGTATTGGCTGAACGCCTGGGCGCCTCGGGCATTCTCTCGGCGGTGGCGGCGGGCATGATGCAAAGCTGGCTCGACCTGTTGCCACGCCAGACCAGTACACGTTTGCTCAACCGCAGTGTCTGGTCGCTGCTCGAGTTTGCGTTCAACGGGCTGATCTTCCTGCTGTTGGGCCTGCAACTGCCCGACATCATCAAGGCCGTGGTCAGCCATGAGCCGACGCTGTGGCCCGCCTTGTTGTATCGCTGCATGGAGGTGGTGGCGATCTTCCTGGTGCTGGTGGTGCTGCGCTTTATCTGGGTGCAGAGCATCTGGCGACTGTCAGGCCTGCTGCGTCGATTACGTGGGAAAAGCGAACTGACCCTGGTGCCGACCGCCCGTTCCTGCTGGCTGCTGACCGTCGGTGGGGTGCGTGGGGCGGTGACCCTGGCGGGTGTGATGTCGGTGCCTTTGCTGCTGGCGCCGGGGCAGGATTTTCCTGAGCGTGACCTGCTGATTTTCATCGCGGCCGGCGTGATTCTGCTGTCATTGATCGCCGCCTGTATCGCCCTGCCGTTGCTGTTGCGCGGCATCGAACAGAGCCCCGACGAAAAGCGCCATAACGAGGTGCGTGAGGCGTGGAAAAAGACCGCCGTGGCGGCAATCCGTGCCCTTGAAGCTGAAGAGCCGGCAGAGATCGAAACCCAGGACGCTGCCCAGGCGGCGTTGGCCGCTGAGCTCAAGGCGCGGCTGATGTCGGAATATCGCCATCAATTGGAGGTGTTCAACGACTCCGCCGAAGCCCAGGCGCTGGCGCAGCAGATGGACCAGTTGGAGCGCAAGTTGCGGCTCAAGGCCTTGCGCGCGCAGCGCTTGGAGTTGTACAGCCTGAGTCGCCATCATCAGATTGGTGATGATGTACTTCGAGAAGTATTGGCGGACCTGGACATGAGTGAAGCGAACTTGGGCAGTATTAAATAACTCAGGTGTTGATCATCGCCCGGATCGAGGTGTTCAGCAGTTTTCCGAAGAGTGAATTATCCGCTGGGTAGAGTGACTGCATGAAGCGCTTATCGCCCTCGGACAGGTGTCTGTTGGGCGGGACAGGTTTGCCGTTGCTGAGCCATGAGGCGGGAAATCGGTAGTGCATGATGGAGTCTGATCGTAGGGCGAGACGCTTACTTTATCGTGCGTAAGTTTCTGAAGGATGTTGTGATCGGCTTGCCATGGGGATTTTCCCCGCGCCTCATAATCCTCATAAATCTGTTGTTCATTGAATGCCAATGGTTGATCAGGGTGCTGGTGTTCATGCTTCAAACCCAGGGCATGCCCGAACTCATGCTGGATCGTGGCCGCGATGTTGGCCGGCGAGCCCTTAAAGCCAATGCTCATTGTGGGAGTGGGCTGCGCTACTTTTTTGGCATCGGTGCCCACCTTTGACCATGCGCTACTGGCGTGATTGTTCGCGATGATTCTGATGTCGCCGTTGGCGGTATCAACAAATTTGTAATAGAAATTGGTGTGGGGCGCCCACTGATTAATGTTGTGCTTTACCCACTTCTTTTGTTCTTGCGTCATGTTCAACAAAGCAATGTTCAAAACTGAATGTTGAGGCCATGTTTTGGCTGGATCCGCTACGCCGCGTTTATTTCTGATGAGGGCGGGGTGTGGGGGGGCGACGGCGTCGGCTGGCGCGTCGTGCACAGCATAGGCAGGCGCGTAATGGGCCGGGATTGGAAACGTCATGGGGGTTCACCGAAGCGTTGAAGTGAGATCAGCTTGGGTTGGGGTTTTTACGGATTTCTGTTCCGGAATTTGGGTTTCCGGATGAGTCGGTAACGGCCGCCCCCGCGGTGCGGAGGCGGCACCTCGATCAACCGCGGCGCTGGATAAAGTCGCGAATCCGCTCGGCGGCTTCCACGCATTCGGCCAGTGGTGCAACCAGCGCCATGCGCACACGCCCTGCGCCTGGGTTGAAACCATCAACTTCACGCGACAGGTACGAGCCCGGCACGACGGTCACGTGTTCTTCAACGAACAAGTCCCGGCAGAACGCGGCGTCATCACCTTCGATATTCGGCCACAGGTAGAAACCGCCGTCCGGGTTTTGCACATCCATGACCGGCTTGAGAATCGCCAGCACGGCGTCGAACTTTTCCCGGTAGAGGTCACGGTTGGCCTGCACGTGGGCTTCGTCCTGCCAGGCGGCAATGCTTGCCAGCTGGGTTTGCACCGGCATCGCGCAGCCGTGATAGGTGCGGTACAGCAGGAACGCCTTGAGGATATCGGCGTCGCCGGCGACAAAACCGGAGCGCAGGCCCGGCAGGTTGGAGCGTTTGGACAGGCTGTGGAACACCACGCAGCGCTTGAAGTCCTGGCGGCCCAGTTCGACGCAGGCGCTCAGCAGGCCCGGCGGCGGGGTTTGTTCGTCGAAGTACAGTTCACTGTAGCACTCGTCGGCGGCGATCACGAAGTCGTATTCGTCGGCCAGGGCGATGAGTTTTTTCAGGGTGTCTACCGGGATCAGTGCGCCGGTCGGGTTGCCCGGGGAGCACAGGAACAGGATCTGGCAACGTTTCCAGATGTCCCGTGACACCGCGTCGAAATCCGGGTTGAAACCGTTGGCGTCAAGGCACGGCAGGTAGTGCGGCTTGGCCCCGGCCAGGAACGCCGCGCCTTCGTAGATCTGGTAGAACGGATTCGGACTCACCACCAGCGCATCTGCACCGCGATTAACCACGGTTTGAGTGAAGGCAAACAGCGCCTCGCGGGTGCCATTGACCGGCAGGATATTGCGCGCCGGGTCCAGCCAGCCGTTGGGCACGTTGAAGCGGCGTTCACACCAGGCGCCGATGGCCTCGCGCAGCGCCGGGATGCCCAGAGTGGTCGGGTACACCGCCATCTGGTCGAGGTTGCTGCTCAGCGCTTGGGCCACGAATGCCGGGGATGTGTGCTTAGGCTCGCCGATGGACAGTGCGATCGGACGCTTGCTCGGGTTCGGTGTGACGCTGCCGAGCAGGGCGCGCAGTTTCTCGAACGGGTAGGGCTGCAGCTGGTTCAGGGCGTTGTTCATCGCAAATCTCGTCAAATTCGGTTGGAAGCATGCGGTCTGTTAGGCAAAGCAATTCAAGTGTGGGAGCGCGCTTGCTCGCGAAAGCGCGATGTCAGCCACTGTAGATGTCGACTGCAGCACTGCATTCGCGCGCAGGCCCGCTGTCACCCAAGCCTGCCCATACAGTCAAATTGAGTGTTCATATCGTCAGTCTGGACAGCTCGACGCCGGGTTCCTGGGTCACGCTCAATTGCTGCACGATCGCTGCCTGTAAACGCAGGCACAGCTCCGGGTCGGACAATGGCTGATTATCGGCATCGGTAATAAAGAACACGTCTTCCACGCGCTCGCCGAGGGTCGCAATCTTGGCGTTTTGCAGCGACAGGTCGAACTCCAGGAATATCCCGCCGATTCGCGCCAGCAAGCCTGGGCGATCCGGTGCGCTGAGTTCCAACACCGTCACGGGGCGCTGGGCGTCGTTGGAAATGGTCACCTGGGGCGCAAAGGCGAAGTGCTTGAGCTGGCGCGGCACTCGGCGCTGGATGATGGTCGGGTAGTCGTCCGGGTTGCGCAGGGCTTCGGTGAGGCCTTCGCGGATCTTTTTCACCCGTGCCGGGTTGTCGCCGATCGAGTCGCCGTCGGTATCAAGCACGATGTAGGTGTCGAGGGTGAACTGGCTGCTTGAGGTGATGACCCGCGCGTCGTGGATGTTCAAGTTGAGCTGGTCCATGGCGGCCACGGTCACGGCGAAGAAGTCGTGCTGGTCGGGCGCGTAGATGAAGATCTGCGTGCCGCCCTCGAATTCGCGTTGGGTGGTTTCCTTGATCAGCACCAGCGGCCCGCCATCGGCCGGCTGCTGCAGGATCGCATCACTGTGCCAGGCCACGTCACCTGCGGTATGACGCAGGAAGTAATCGTCACCCAGTTGCGACCACAACTGCTCGACATCGTCCGGATCGTTGCCGCCGCGCACGAGGATATCCAGGGCCGCGCTTTGCGTGCGGCGGATCTGCTCTTCGCGGTCCACCGGGTTTTCCAGGCCACGGCGCAGCGCGCGCTTGGTCTCGGTGTAGAGCTGGCGCAGCAGGCTGGCGCGCCAGGAGTTCCACAGCGTCGGGTTGGTGGCATTGATGTCGGAGACGGTCAGCACATAGAGATAGTCGAGACGGGTTTCGTCACCGACGATCCCGGCGAAATCGTGGATCACCTGCGGGTCGGACAAGTCCTTGCGTTGGGCGGTCGTCGACATCACCAAGTGGTTCTGCACCAGCCATACGATCAGGCGGCTGTCCCACAGTGGCAGTTGATGACGCTGGCAGAACGCCTCGGCATCGACCGCGCCGATCTCCGAGTGGTCGCCATGACGGCCTTTGCCGATGTCGTGGTACAGGCCTGCCAGGTAAATCAGCTCGGGCTTGGGCAGCTTGGCCATCAGCTTACTGGCCAGCGGGAATTTCTCCGACACCTGGGTGTACTGCAACTTACGCAGGTGTTTGATCAGGTTCAGGGTGTGAGCGTCCACGGTGTAGATGTGGAACAGGTCGTGCTGCATCTGCCCGACGATAAAGCCGAACTCCGGCAGGTACCGCCCGAGGATGCCGTAACGGTTCATCCGCCGCAGGTTGCGGTGGATGCCGATCTTGCATTTGAACAGCTCGATAAACAGGCTGGTGTTGCGAATGTCGTTGCGAAAGTCGTCGTCGATCAGGTGCCGGTTTTCCCGCAGCAGGCGGATGGTATCGGCACGGACGCCTTTGATTTCAGGCTGCTGTGCCATCAGCACGAAGATTTCCAGCATGGCGAACGGCGTGCGACGGAACACGTTGTCGTTGCGCGCCTCGATATAGCCGTCGTGCAACTGGAAGCGTGAGTTGATCGGCTGCGGCGGTGCTTCGTCTTCGGGGGCCAGGATCACCTCTTCGAAGTGCTGGATAATCAGGTCGCTGAGCTGGGCAATGCTCATGACCACCCGGTAATACTGCTGCATGAAGCTCTCGATGCTGGTTTTTGCATCTTCGCCTTCAAACCCCAGCAAGGTGGCGATGGAGCGCTGATGGTCGAACAGCAAGCGGTCTTCGGAGCGCCCGGCGAGCATGTGCAGGGCGTAGCGCACCTTCCACAGGAACTCCTGGGACGACGCCAGCAGTGCGTTTTCGCTTTCTACCAGGAAACCCTCACCGGCGAGTGCGCGTAGGTTCAGGGTGCCGTATTGGCGACGGGCAACCCACAGGATCGTCTGGATATCCCGCAGCCCGCCCGGCGAGCCTTTGACGTTGGGCTCCAGGTTGTATTCGGTGTCATTGTATTTGTGGTGCCGGGCTTTCTGTTCGGCACGCTTGGCCAGGAAGAAGTCCTTGCTCGGCCACATGTGCGCGGTACTGGTGACTTCCAGCATGCGCTGGCGCAGGCGCTCTGGGCCTGCGACGGTGCGGCTTTCCATCAGGTTGGTGATAACCGTCAGGTCGGCGCGAGCCTCTTCGGCGCATTCGTCCACCGAGCGCACGCTTTGGCCGACTTCCAGGCCGATATCCCACAGCAACGTCAGAAAACGCTCGATGGAATCGCGAAAGATCTCATGATCGGCGCTGTCCAGCAGGATAAGCAGGTCGATGTCGGAGTAGGGGTGCAGTTCGCCGCGGCCATAACCGCCGACCGCCACCAGGGCGATATCGGCGTCTTCACTCCAGCTGAACTGTTCCCAGGCTTTTTGCAGGATGTTGTCGACGAACCAGGCGCGGTCCTCGATCAGCCGACGAATGTCCCGGCCGCTGCGAAAGCGCTCGTCGAGCACCTCGCGGGCCTGGCGGATAGCCTTCTTGAAGGCGGCAATGGGGCTTGCCTTCAGTGCCAGTTCGGCCTGGAACTGGCCGCGGTCGAAGAGTTCGGGATCCACCTGGGGCATCGATCGGCTTTCCTTTCTATCTATTCAGTCAGTCACAGGGTTGCAGGGGAAAACCGAGGCAACATTTTTAAGCCGAAACGCGTGGGATCGTATCGTCTGCGCGCAACGTGAAGATCTCATAGCCGGTGTCGGTGACCAGCAGGGTGTGTTCCCACTGGGCCGACAGCTTGCGGTCCTTGGTGATGGCGGTCCAACCGTCGCCCAGCACCTTAGTGTCAGCCTTGCCTTGGTTGATCATCGGCTCGATGGTGAAGGTCATGCCCGCTTTCAGTTCCATGCCGGTGCCGGCGCGGCCGTAGTGCAGGATCTGCGGCTCTTCGTGAAACACTTTGCCGATGCCATGGCCACAGAATTCGCGGACCACCGAGAAACCGTTCTTTTCAGCGTGCTTCTGGATCACTTCACCGATATCGCCCAGGCGGCAGCCGGGTTTTACGATCTCGATAGCCTTGTACATGCATTCCTGGGTGACCTGGGACAGGCGTTCGGCCCAGACTGGCACGGTACCAACGTGGAACATGCGGCTGGTGTCGCCGTGATAGCCATCTTTGATCACGGTGACGTCGATGTTCAGGGTGTCGCCGTCCTTCAACGGTTTATCGCCCGGAATACCGTGGCAGACCACGTGGTTGATCGACGTGCAGATCGACTTGGGGAAGCCCTTGTAGTTGAGCGGGGCAGGAATGGCTTTTTGCACGTCGACTATATAGTCGTGGCAGATACGGTCCAGGGCCTCGGTGGTGACGCCCGGCTTGACGTGTTCGGCAATCATTTCCAGCACGTCGGCAGCCAGTTTGCCAGCAACGCGCATGCCTGCGATGTCTTCGGCGGTTTTCAAGGTAACGGTCATACAGGTTCTCTCTAGCGCGACGCGCTGAAATCAATACGGTTTACGGGCGTGCGACAAAAGGTTACAGAATTCGCACAAGCCCCAAAAAACGTGATTCTAACAGACGCGGGCGGCAAATCATGAGCGTCTGACGATCGCTTCTCTCTATAAGGTGGGGGCATATTGGCTCTATTCAAAGGCTTGCGCAAAAGCCGAAGACGGCAAATGTGATTGCGGGTTTCGTTTTCGTCCTTCATGTGGTATAAAATGCGCCGCTTTCCGGGGATGCCCCGTAGAGCTTAAATCCACACACGTGTCGACACGATGACCTGGGTGCCGGAGGCGAATGCCGCTGGTTGGTCATTGGGATACGTGGAGGCCAAACCCGACTTATTAAGGAACTATCATGTCCCAAGTCAACATGCGCGATATGCTGAAGGCCGGTGTGCACTTCGGTCACCAGACCCGTTACTGGAACCCGAAAATGGGTAAGTACATTTTCGGCGCGCGTAACAAGATCCACATCATCAACCTTGAAAAAACCCTGCCAATGTTCAACGAAGCGCTGACTTTCGTAGAGCGTCTGGCCCAGGGCAAAAACAAGATTCTGTTCGTCGGCACCAAGCGTTCCGCTGGCAAGATCGTTGCTGAAGAAGCAGCACGTTGCGGTTCGCCGTACGTCGATCACCGCTGGTTGGGCGGCATGCTGACCAACTTCAAAACCATCCGTGCTTCCATCAAGCGTCTGCGTGACCTTGAAGTGCAAGCCGAAGACGGTACTTTCGCCAAGCTGACCAAGAAAGAGGCGCTGATGCGCACTCGCGACCTGGAAAAGCTCGATCGTTCCCTGGGTGGTATCAAGGACATGGGCGGTCTGCCTGACGCACTGTTCGTTATCGACGTTGATCACGAGCGCATCGCGATCACCGAAGCCAACAAGCTGGGCATCCCGGTTATCGGCGTAGTCGATACCAACAGCAGCCCGGAAGGCGTTGACTACATCATCCCAGGCAACGATGACGCAATCCGCGCTATCCAGCTGTACATGGGTTCGATGGCTGACGCTGTAATCCGTGGCCGCAACCACGTTGCTGGTGGTACCGAGCAGTTCGTTGAAGAAGCTCCGGTAGCCGCAGCTGAGTAATTGACGCCCTGGCGTTGACTCAGTAAGCAAAAAGGGGGCTTGGCCCCCTTTTTGCCACCTCGAAAACCATTTGTTGGCGCCCACTTGTGGCAGCGCATCATTGCTCTGTAACGTGCAGCGGCCTACAACGGAGATTCGGGAAGAATTGATCGCCCGTTTGATCGGGTGGAATGGTTGAAAACCTATCCAAGAGGATTTTGAAATGGCAGAGATTACTGCAGCGTTGGTTAAAGAACTGCGTGAGCGTACCGGCGAAGGCATGATGGATTGCAAAAAGGCCTTGACCAAGGCCGGCGGCGACATCGAAAAAGCCATTGATGACATGCGTGCTTCCGGCGCCATCAAGGCTGCCAAGAAAGCAGGCAACGTTGCTGCTGAAGGCGCTATCGCTCTGGTTGAAGACGGTAAAGCCGCAGTTCTGCTGGAAGTGAACTCGCAGACCGACTTCCTGGCTCTGCAGGACGACTTCAAGGCGTTCGTTGCTGCCAGCGTCAAAAAAGCATTCGACGACAAGCTGACCACCGTTGAGCCGTTGATCGAAGCTCAAGAAGCTGACCGTCTGGTACTGGTCGGCAAGGTTGGCGAAAACGTCAACATCCGTCGCCTGGCTCGCATCGAAGGTGATGTGGTTGGTGGCTACCTGCACGGCAACAAAATCGGCGTTGTGGTTGCCCTGAAAGGCGGCGACGTTGAACTGGCTAAAGACATCGCTATGCACGTAGCGGCCAGCAACCCTGAATTCCTGCTGCCATCGGAAGTCTCCGCTGACGCAATCGAACGCGAAAAAGCCGTGTTCCTGAGCCTCAACGCTGACAAGATCGCCGGCAAGCCGGAAAACATCGTTGAAAACATGATCAAAGGCCGTATCAGCAAGTTCCTGGCTGAAGCGAGCCTGGTTGAGCAGGCGTTCGTGAAGAACCCTGAAATCAAGGTTGGCGAACTGGCCAAGAAAGCCGGTGCTGAAATCGTTTCCTTCACTTACTACAAAGTAGGCGAAGGCATCGAGAAGCCGGTCGACAACTTCGCTGAAGAAGTTGCTGCCCAGCTGGCTGCCGCCAAGCAATAAGACAGTTTTCAACTGTCGCCCGAAAGAGGCTGCCCGCTCACGCGCGCAGCCTCTTTTCAAATGGGAAGGCCAATTTTATTTGGTTTCCTTTCGGAACTGGCTTACAAAGCCGTGTTCCGATGGCGCTGTGATAGCGTCCAGCTAGAGTGAACGCAAGCCGTAAACGGCTCGCAAAGAATTTTTAAAAAATACGCCGCAGGAGAGATTCGCAATGGCTCAGCAGGGCAGTGGTTATCAGGCTCGCTATAAACGCATTCTACTCAAGCTTAGCGGCGAGGCCCTGATGGGCTCGGAAGAGTTCGGGATCGATCCCAAGGTGCTCGACCGCATGGCACTGGAAGTCGGCCAACTGGTTGGTATCGGTGTCCAGGTCGGCCTGGTGATCGGCGGTGGTAACCTGTTCCGCGGCGCGGCACTGAGTGCTGCGGGTATGGATCGGGTGACCGGCGACCACATGGGGATGCTGGCCACTGTGATGAACGCCCTGGCCATGCGTGACGCTTTGGAGCGTGCCAATATCTCGGCAATCGTGATGTCGGCTATTTCCATGGTCGGCGTGACCGATCACTATGATCGCCGCAAAGCCATGCGCCACCTCAACGCCAAAGAAGTGGTGATCTTCGCTGCCGGTACCGGCAACCCATTTTTCACCACGGATTCGGCTGCTTGCCTGCGCGCCATCGAAATCGATGCTGACGTAGTGCTCAAAGCCACCAAGGTGGACGGTGTATACACCGCAGACCCATTCAAAGACCCGCATGCCGAGAAGTTCGATCATCTGACCTACGATGAAGTACTGGATCGCAAGCTGGGCGTGATGGACCTGACGGCTATTTGCCTGTGCCGCGACCACAAGATGCCGCTGCGCGTATTTAACATGAACAAGCCCGGTGCCCTGCTGAATATCGTACACGGCGGTGCGGAAGGGACTCTGATCGAGGAAGGCCAACAATGATCAACGAAATCAAGAAAGACGCTCAAGAGCGTATGCAGAAATCCCTGGAGTCTCTGGCCCATGCATTTGGCCAGATTCGTACCGGTAAGGCTCACCCAAGCATCTTGGGTAGCGTGATGGTGCCGTACTACGGTGCTGATACCTCCATCACGCAAGTCGCGAATATCACCGTTAAAGACTCGCGTACCCTGCAGGTCGTGGCCTTTGAGCGCAACATGCTCGGCGCTGTTGACAAAGCTATCCAGAGCGCTGGCTTGAACCTCAACCCGACCAACCTGGGCGAGTTGCTGCTGATCTCCATGCCGGCTCTGACTGAAGAAACCCGTAAGGGCTTCACCAAGCAGGCGAGCGCTGCGGCTGAGGATGCACGGGTTGCCATGCGCAATATTCGCCGTGATGCCATGGGTGAGCTGAAGAAGCTGGTCAAGGATAAAGAAATCAGTGAAGACGAAGAGCGTCGTGCTGCTGCTGATATCGATAAGCTGATCAAGGATTTCGAAGGCAAAATCAGCAAAGCCTTCGAGGAAAAAGAAAAGGACCTGATGGCCGTATAAGGGGTCAGGACGCCTTCATGGAAAAGACCAAGCAGACTGTGCCCTCCGCGGTGCCGCGCCATGTCGCGATCATCATGGATGGGAATAATCGCTGGGCGAAAAAACGCTTTATGCCGGGTGTTGCCGGGCATAAAGCGGGTGTCGATGCAGTGCGCGCCGTGATTGAGGTGTGTGCTGAGGCCAAGGTCGAAGTGTTGACTCTGTTTGCGTTCTCCAGTGAGAACTGGCAACGGCCGGCCGAAGAAGTCAGCGCCTTGATGGACCTGTTCTTCAAAGCCTTGCGTCGTGAGGCCAAGCGTCTCAACGACAACAACATCAGCCTGCGTATCATTGGTGATCGCTCGCGGTTCCACCCGGAACTGCAAGCGGCCATGCGCGAAGCCGAGGCCATCACCGCAGGCAGCGACCGCTTTGTGTTGCAAATTGCAGCCAACTACGGTGGTCAGTGGGATATCGCCCAGGCTGCACAGCGCCTTGCTCGCGAAGTCCAGGCCGGGCATTTGCGGCCCGACGACATTACGCCCGAACTGTTGCAAACCTGTCTGGTAACCGGCGACCTGCCGTTGCCAGATTTGTGCATCCGTACCGGCGGCGAGCACCGCATCAGCAATTTCCTGCTGTGGCAGCTGGCCTATACCGAGCTGTACTTCTCCGACCTGTTCTGGCCGGACTTCAAACACGATGCCATGCGTAATGCGCTGGCCGATTTCGCTTCCCGTCAGCGTCGCTTCGGTAAAACGAGCGAGCAGATCGAAGCTGGAGCCCGGGTTTAATGCTTAAACAACGAATCATCACAGCACTGATCCTGCTGCCGATTGCCCTGTGCGGTTTTTTCCTGCTCGACGGATCCAGCTTTGCGCTGTTTATCGGCCTGGTGGTGACCTTGGGTGCCTGGGAGTGGGCGCGCCTGGCAGGCTTCAACGGCCAATTGCCGCGTGTGGTATACGCCGCGGTTGTGGCGCTGCTGCTGTTCCTGATGCATACCTTGTCGAGTACCGTCGTGCCTTGGGTTTTAGGGGCTGCGGTGCTGTGGTGGGCGCTCGCGACCTTCCTGGTGCTCACGTATCCGCGCACCAGTGCTCAGTGGTCCAGTGTTGCCAGCAAACTGGTTATTGGCTTGTTGATCCTGCTGCCGGCCTGGCAAGGCTTGGTGGAAATCAAGAATTCGCCGATGGGTAACTGGTTGATCATGGCCGTGATGGTGTTGGTGTGGGGTGCCGATATTGGTGCCTATTTCTCCGGCCGTGCCTTCGGCAAGCGCAAGCTGGCACCCGCCGTCAGCCCGGGCAAGAGCTGGGAAGGCGTTTACGGCGGCCTGGCGCTGACGTTGCTGATCACGCTGGTGGTCGGTGTTGTGCGCGACTGGTCGCTGAGCGAGATCCTGCTGGCGTTGTTGGGGACGGCAATCGTGGTGTTTATTTCGGTGGTCGGTGACCTTACTGAAAGCATGTTCAAGCGGCAGGCCGGGATCAAGGACAGCAGCAACCTGCTGCCAGGCCATGGCGGCGTGCTGGATCGAATCGACAGCCTCACCGCTGCGATTCCGATTTTTGCCGTGCTGTTGTGGATGACGGCTTCGTGAGCCGCCTGCAGCAGGTGACCGTGCTGGGCGCGACCGGGTCGGTCGGGCTGAGTACGCTGGATGTGATCGCGCGCCACCCTGACCGCTATCAAGTGTTTGCCCTGACCGGCTTTACGCGGTTGAGCGAGTTGCTGGCCCTGTGTGTGCGCCACGCGCCACGTTTCGCGGTAGTGCCTGAAGCAACGGCTGCTCGCGGCTTGCAGGATGATCTGCGGGCCGCTGGCCTTGCCACGCAAGTCTTGGTGGGCGAGGAGGGCTTGTGCCAGGTGTCGTCCGATGCCGAGGTGGATACCGTCGTGGCAGCCATTGTCGGGGCGGCGGGTTTGCGTCCGACACTGGCAGCGGTAGATGCTGGCAAAAAGATTTTGCTGGCCAATAAAGAGGCGCTGGTCATGTCCGGCACACTCTTTATGCAGGCGGTACGCAAGAGCGGCGCGGTGCTGCTGCCGCTCGACAGTGAGCACAACGCGATCTTCCAGTGCATGCCCGGTGATTTCGCCCGCGGCTTGAGCCAGGTTGGCGTTCGACGGATTCTCCTTACGGCTTCTGGTGGTCCGTTCCGTCAAACTCCGCTGGCTGACCTTGAACATGTCTCGCCTGACCAGGCCTGCGCGCACCCGAACTGGTCCATGGGGCGCAAAATCTCCGTGGATTCGGCGAGCATGATGAACAAGGGCCTGGAGTTGATCGAGGCGTGCTGGTTGTTCGATGCGCGGCCTGATCAGGTCGAGGTGGTGATCCATCCGCAAAGTGTGATTCATTCCCTGGTCGACTACGTCGACGGTTCGGTGTTGGCGCAGTTGGGTAATCCTGACATGCGTACGCCGATTGCCAATGCGTTGGCTTGGCCGGAGCGGATTGACTCCGGCGTTGCACCGTTGGATTTGTTCGCCATTGCTCGGCTGGACTTCGAGGCGCCGGATGAGCAACGCTTCCCGTGCCTGCGTCTGGCCCGGCAAGCGGCCGAGGCGGGTAACAGCGCACCGGCCATGCTCAATGCGGCCAACGAAGTGGCTGTGGCAGCGTTTCTCGAGCAGCGCATCCGTTTTCCGCAGATCGCGAGTATCATCGAAGACGTATTGAGTCTTGAGCCTGTCGTGGCTGTGAATGATTTGGGGGCAGTGTTCGAGGCCGATGCAAAGGCCCGTACCCTGGCCGGAGCATGGTTGAACCGCAACGTGCGTTAGTCTGTGGGGCAGGTTTTAGCCTTCAGGTACTGGATTGGAATGCGGAGAAATTAGATGAGTGCGCTCTACATGATTGTCGGCACCCTGGTTGCTCTGGGTGTGCTGGTTACCTTCCACGAATTCGGCCACTTTTGGGTGGCGCGTCGTTGCGGCGTCAAGGTATTGCGCTTTTCCGTCGGTTTCGGCATGCCGTTGTTGCGTTGGCACGACCGTCGTGGCACCGAGTTTGTGATTGCCGCGATTCCGCTTGGCGGCTACGTCAAGATGCTCGACGAGCGCGAAGGTGAAGTGCCGGCAGATCAAGTGGACCAGTCCTTCAATCGCAAGACCGTTCGTCAGCGCATCGCTATTGTTGCCGCCGGCCCGATCGCCAACTTCCTGTTGGCGATGGTGTTCTTCTGGGTCTTGGCCATGTTGGGCAGCCAACAGGTCCGCCCGGTGATTGGGGCGGTCGAGGCGGGCAGCATGGCGGCCAAGGCTGGCCTGGTCGCTGGGCAGGAAATTGTTTCCATTGATGGCGAACCGACCACTGGCTGGGGTGCTGTCAATTTGCAATTGGTGCGCCGCATGGGTGAAAGCGGCACCATCAATGTGGTGGTGCGCGATCAGGACTCCACCACCGAAACGCCGCGTGAATTGGCGCTCGACCACTGGCTCAAGGGTGCGGATGAGCCTGATCCGATCAAGTCCCTGGGGATTCGCCCATGGCGTCCCGCGTTGCCGCCGGTGCTTGCCGAGCTCGATTCGAAAGGCCCGGCCCAGGCCGCAGGTCTGAAAACCGGCGACCGCCTGCTGGCGCTTGATGGCCAGGCACTGGGCGACTGGCAACAGGTGGTCGACCTGGTGCGTGTACGGCCTGATACCAAAATTGTGCTGAAAGTTGAGCGCGATGGTGCTCAAATCGACGTCCCTGTAACCTTGTCGGTTCGCGGGGAAGCCAAGGCAGCCGGGGGTTACCTGGGTGCTGGGGTGAAAGGTGTCGAGTGGCCGCCCTCGATGGTGCGGGAGGTCAGCTTCGGGCCGTTGGCCGCGATTGGCGAGGGTGCAAAGCGCACTTGGACCATGAGTGTGCTGACCCTCGAATCGCTCAAGAAGATGTTGTTCGGCGAGCTCTCGGTAAAAAACTTGAGTGGGCCGATAACCATTGCTAAAGTGGCGGGCGCTTCTGCCCAGTCGGGTGTCGCGGATTTCCTGAATTTCCTGGCTTATCTGAGTATTAGCCTTGGAGTTCTGAATTTGCTGCCCATTCCAGTACTGGATGGGGGGCATCTGTTGTTTTATCTGGTCGAGTGGGTGCGTGGTCGCCCCTTGTCGGATCGTGTGCAGGGTTGGGGGATACAGATCGGTATCAGTTTGGTGGTCGGGGTGATGTTGTTAGCTCTGGTCAACGATCTGGGACGACTGTAACGCTTCGCTGAATTGCGAATCTGCCGCATTTTGCGGCAGTTTGTTTATTGCCAGTTGGAATAAGAAAGGACTTCATGAAACGTCTGCTGCTAACTGCGGTTCTCACCGTATTGATGATCGCCGAAGTTCACGCCGAGTCCTTCACTATCTCCGATATTCGCGTCAACGGCCTCCAGCGGGTTTCCGCCGGTAGCGTCTTTGGTGCCTTGCCGTTGAACGTCGGGGAACAGGCGGATGATCGTCGCCTGGTGGAATCCACTCGTGCGCTGTTCAAAACCGGGTTCTTTCAAGATATCCAACTGGGTCGCGAAGGCAACGTCCTGGTCATCACTGTCGTTGAGCGACCTTCCGTCGCCAGTATCCAGATCGAGGGTAACAAGGCGATCTCTACTGAAGACTTGATGAAGGGCCTCAAGCAATCCGGCCTGGCCGAGGGCGAGATCTTCCAGCGCGCCACCCTTGAGGGTGTGCGTAACGAACTGCAACGCCAGTACGTTGCCCAGGGCCGCTACTCTGCGACCGTGGAAACTGAAGTGATCCCGCAGCCTCGTAACCGTGTCGGCCTCAAGGTCAACATCAACGAAGGCACCGTGGCGGCGATCCAGCACATCAACGTGGTCGGCAACACCAAGTTCGCCGATGACGACCTGATCGACCTGTTCGAGCTCAAGACCACCAACTGGTTGTCGTTCTTCAAGAACGATGACAAGTACGCCCGTGAAAAACTGTCCGGTGACCTGGAGCGTCTGCGTTCCTACTACCTGGACCGTGGCTATATCAACATGGATATCGCTTCGACCCAGGTCTCCATCACCCCGGATAAAAAACACGTCTACATTACTGTCAACGTCAACGAAGGCGAGAAGTACACCGTTCGTGACGTGAAGCTCAGCGGCGACCTGAAAGTCCCTGAAGACCAGGTCAAGTCCCTGTTGCTGGTGCAGAAAGATCAGGTGTTCTCGCGCAAGCTGATGACCACCACCTCCGAGCTGATCACCCGACGTCTGGGTAACGAAGGCTACACCTTCGCCAACGTCAACGGCGTGCCTACCCCGCACGATGAAGACCACACAGTGGACATCACCTTCGTTGTCGACCCGGGCAAACGTGCCTACGTGAACCGCATCAACTTCCGTGGCAACACCAAGTCTGCGGACGAAGTGCTGCGTCGTGAAATGCGTCAGATGGAAGGTGGCTGGGCGTCGACTTACCTGATCGACCAGTCCAAGACCCGTCTTGAGCGCCTGGGCTTCTTCAAGGAAGTCAACGTCGAAACCCCGGCCGTACCGGGTGTGGATGACCAGGTTGACGTGAACTACGCCGTAGAAGAGCAAGCGTCGGGTTCGATCACCGCCAGCGTCGGTTTCGCACAGAGTGCCGGCCTTATCCTCGGTGGTTCGATTACCCAGAACAACTTCCTTGGTACCGGTAACAAGGTCTCCATCGGCCTGACCCGAAGCGAATACCAGAGCCGCTATAACTTCGGTTATGTCGACCCCTACTGGACAGCTGACGGTGTGAGCCTGGGCTACAACGCCTTCTACCGCACCACCGACTACAAAGACCTCAACGTTGACGTTGCAAGCTATGCGATCGACAGCCTCGGTGCCGGTGTCAATATCGGTTACCCGATCAGCGAGACTTCGCGCTTGACCTTCGGCTTTACCGCGCAGCAGGACAAGATCAAGACGGGTGTGTACACCACGGATGAGATCTTCGACTTCGTGCGCCGAGAAGGTGATCAGTTCCTGAACTTCAAGGCTTCGGTCGGTTGGTCGGAATCCACCCTGAACAAAGGTGTGCTGGCAACCCGTGGTCATTCGCAAAGCCTGACTGCAGAAGCCACCACGCCGGGCAGCGACCTGTCGTTCTTCAAGCTCGACTACCGTGGCCAGTTGTTCCAGCCGCTGAGCGATAACTACACCATGCGCCTGCACACTGAGCTGGGGTATGGCGATGGTTATGGTTCGACCAGTGGGTTGCCGTTCTACGAGAACTACTATGCGGGCGGTTTCAACTCGGTCCGTGGCTTCAAGGACAGTACCCTGGGCCCACGTGGTACCCCGAGCCGTGGTCAAGCGGTAACCGGTAACCAAGGCACTACCGTTGACTCCAACAATGACCCTCTGGCATTCGGTGGTAACGTGCTGATCCAGGGTGGTGCGGAGCTTCTGTTCCCGCTGCCGTTCGTCAAGGATCAGCGTTCGTTGCGGACCTCGCTGTTCTGGGACGTGGGTAACGTGTTCGACTCCAAGTGCCAGCAGATCACCAACCCGAGTGGCGTGAAGTCGCAGACTGAGTGTAACGATATCAGCCTGAGCAACCTCGCCAGCTCCGTAGGTGTGGGTGTCACTTGGGTGACCGCGCTTGGCCCATTGAGCTTTGCTCTGGCCATGCCGATCAAGAAACCGGATAACGCTGAAACCCAGATTTTCCAATTCTCCCTCGGCCAGACGTTCTAAGCGTCTGACCCAAGATAACGACAACGGATTCTGTAGGAGTACATCGTGCGTAAGTTGACTCAATTGGTTCTGCTGGCCACTGTGCTGGTAACCACACCGGCCTTCGCCGAAATGAAAATCGCCGTTCTGAACTATCAGATGGCTCTGCTGGAATCCGACGCCGCCAAGCGTTATGCCGTGGATGCCGAGAAGAAGTTCGGTCCGCAACTGACCAAGCTGAAGACTCTGGAAAGCAGCGCCAAAGGCATCCAGGATCGTCTGGTAGCCGGTGGTGACAAGATGCAGCAAGGCGAGCGTGAGCGTCTGGAGCTTGAGTTCAAGCAAAAGGCCCGCGACTACCAGTTCCAGTCCAAGGAACTGAACGAAGCCAAAGCCGTTGCTGACCGTGAAATGCTCAAGCAGCTCAAGCCGAAACTCGACAGCGCTGTGGAAGAAGTCATCAAGAAAGGTGCCTTTGACCTGGTGTTCGAGCGCGGCGCCGTGATTGACGTCAAGCCTCAATACGACATCACCCGTCAGGTGATCGAGCGCATGAACCAGCTGAAGTAAGCCATGACCGCGACTATCAAACTCGGCGAGTTGGCCGAGTTCCTTGGGGCCACCTTGCGTGGCACCAAGGAGAAAGAAATCACTGGGCTAGCCACCTTGCAGGAGGCTGGCCCAGCTCAGTTGAGCTTCCTCGCAAATCCCCAATACCGTAAATACCTGGTCGACAGCCAAGCCGCAGCCGTGTTGCTGAAGGCCGCTGACGCCGAAGGGTTTGCCGGGGATGCGCTGGTGGTGGCCGACCCTTACCTGGCGTATGCCCGGGCGTCGCACCTGTTCGATCCAAAGCCTAAAGCTGCTGTCGGTGTTCATCCTTCAGCGGTGATCGCTGACGATGCCCAGGTCGATCCTGCAGCCAGTATTGGCGCGTTTGCAGTGATTGAGAGCGGTGCACGTATTGCTGCGGGTGTCACGGTGGGCGCTCATTGCTTTATCGGCGCGCGCTGTGAAATTGGCGCCGATGGCTGGCTGGCCCCTCGCGTGACGCTTTACCACGACGTGCGTATTGGTGAGCGGGTGGTGATTCAGTCGGGTGCCGTGATCGGTGGTGAAGGGTTTGGTTTTGCCAACTCCAAAGGTGTCTGGCACAAGATTGCCCAGGTCGGCGGCGTACTGATCGGCGATGACGTCGAAATCGGCGTCAACACCGCAGTCGACCGTGGGGCCTTGGCCGATACCGTGATAGGTAACGGCGTGAAGCTCGATAACCAGATCCAGATCGCCCACAACGTGCAGATTGGCGATCACACCGCCATGGCAGCATGCGTCGGGATTTCCGGCAGCACCAAGATCGGCAAGCATTGCATGCTCGCCGGTGGCGTTGGGCTGGTGGGGCATATCGATATTTGCGACAACGTCTTCATTACCGGCATGACCATGGTGACCCACTCGATTACCGAGCCGGGCGCCTACTCTTCCGGTACGGCCATGCAGCCTGCGGCTGAATGGCGCAAGAGTGCAGCGCGCTTGAGGCAACTTGACGACATGGCTCGCCGCCTCAAGCAGCTGGAAAAGCGTGTTGGGGACGTGACCCCTGGCGGTAATGCTTCATCAGAAGGCTGATACCATTTCCATATCAAGTGTGCACAGCCGCTAGACTGCCTCCTTGATTTGCTAGCGGGGCGTGCGTTTAGTCCGCCCGCCCCCAATCTTTATTACAGGCTTCCCCCCGAAATGATGGACATCAACGAGATTCGCGAATACCTGCCCCACCGTTACCCGTTCCTGCTGGTGGATCGTGTAGTGGACCTCAATGTCGAGGAAAAGCGCATTCGTGCCTACAAGAATGTCAGCATCAACGAACCGTTCTTCAATGGTCACTTTCCTGCGCATCCAATCATGCCGGGCGTGTTGATCATCGAAGCGATGGCCCAGGCTGCCGGTATCCTTGGTTTCAAAATGCTCGACCTCAAGCCTGCCGATGGCACGCTTTACTATTTCGTGGGCTCCGACAAGCTGCGCTTCCGTAACCCGGTCACCCCGGGTGACCAGTTGATCCTGGAAGCCAAGTTCATCAGTTGCAAACGCCAGATCTGGAAGTTCGAGTGCCAGGCCTCGGTGGACGGCAAGCCGGTGTGCTCCGCTGAGATCATCTGCGCGGAACGCAAACTATGAGTTTGATTGACCCTCGCGCAATCATCGATCCGTCGGCCATTCTGGCCGCCGACGTTGAGGTCGGCCCTTGGTCGATCGTCGGCGCAGGTGTTGAAATCGGCGAGGGGACTGTCATCGGGCCACACGTGATCCTCAAAGGTCCGACCCGCATTGGCAAACACAATCGCATCTACCAGTTTTCCTCGGTAGGCGAAGACACCCCGGACATGAAGTACAAGGGTGAAGAAACACGCCTGGTAATCGGTGATCACAACATCATCCGTGAAGGCGTGACCATTCACCGTGGCACCGTGCAGGATCGTGCCGAAACCACCTTGGGTGACCACAACCTGATCATGGCCTATGCGCACATCGGCCATGACAGTGTGATCGGCAACCATTGCATCCTGGTCAACAACACGGCACTGGCTGGCCACGTGCACGTTGACGATTGGGCGATCCTGTCCGGTTTCACCCTGGTGCATCAGTATTGCCACATCGGCGCCCACAGCTTTTCCGGCATGGGTACGGCGATCGGCAAGGACGTTCCGGCATTCGTCACGGTCTTCGGCAACCCTGCCGAAGCCCGCAGCATGAACTTCGAAGGCATGCGCCGTCGCGGTTTCAGCGAAGACGCTATTCACGCCCTGCGCCGTGCCTACAAGGTGGTTTACCGCCAAGGGTTGACGGTCGAACAGGCCCTGACCGAACTGACCGAGCCGGCAGCGTTGTTCCCGGAAGTTGCGGTGTTCCGCGACTCTATCCAGGCATCGACCCGCGGCATCACCCGCTGATCATGGCCAATCTGCGTATCGCGCTGGTGGCCGGTGAAGCTTCCGGCGATATTCTCGGCGCAGGCCTGATGCGGGCCCTTAAGGCCCAGCATCCTGCGGTGGAGTTTATTGGCGTGGGCGGCCCACTCATGCAGGCTGAAGGTCTGACTTCTTACTTTCCCATGGAGCGCCTCTCGGTCATGGGGCTGGTGGAAGTATTGGGCCGTCTGCGTGAGCTGTTGGCGCGGCGTAAGCTACTGATTCAGACACTGATCGAAGAAAAGCCCGACGTATTTATCGGAATCGACGCGCCGGACTTCACCCTCAACATCGAACTCAAGTTGCGTCAGGCCGGTATCAAGACCGTGCATTACGTCAGCCCGTCCGTGTGGGCGTGGCGCCAGAAGCGCGTGCTGAAGATCCGCGAAGGCTGCGACTTGATGCTGACCTTGTTGCCATTCGAGGCCAGGTTCTACGAAGAAAAGGGCGTGCCGGTACGGTTTGTCGGGCACACGCTGGCCGACACCATACCGTTGCAAGCGGATCGCGCTGCTGCGCGCGCCGAACTGGGTTTACCCGACGGCCCGCTCGTAGCGCTGATGCCGGGCAGTCGAGGTGGCGAAGTCGGGCGCCTGGCCAGCGTGTTTTTTGATGCGGCCGAACGTCTTCAATCCATGAAGCCTGGTATTCGCTTCGTCTTGCCGTGTGCCAGCCCGCAACGGCGTGCACAAATCGAGACGCTGCTTGAAGGGCGCAATCTGCCGTTGACCTTGCTCGATGGCAAATCGCACCTGGCCCTCGCAGCCTGTGATGCGGTACTGATCGCCTCGGGCACGGCGACCCTGGAGGCGCTGCTGTACAAGCGCCCAATGGTTGTGGCCTATCGTCTGGCGCCGCTGACGTTCTGGATTCTCAAGCGCATGGTCAAAAGCCCTTACATCTCCTTGCCCAACCTGCTGGCCCAGCGCCTGCTGGTGCCGGAGTTGTTGCAGGACGATGCAACGCCTGAAGCGCTGGCGCAAACGCTACTGCCCTTGATCGACGGCGGAGAAGAGCAGACCCGTGGTTTTGACGATATCCACCGCACTTTACGCCGTGACGCGTCGAACCAGGCGGCCGACGCCGTATTGACCTTGATCGGCCAACAACAGGACGCTTTATGACAACGCAAATGGGCCTGGACTTCAGCCTGGTCGCCGAAGCTCACGCGCTGGTCGCCGGTGTCGACGAAGTAGGGCGTGGCCCGCTGTGTGGCGCCGTCGTGACGGCGGCGGTGATTCTCGACCCGAACCGCCCGATTCTCGGCCTCAACGACTCGAAAAAACTCACCGAGGCGCGGCGTGAAAAGCTCTACGACGAGATTTGCGAAAAAGCGCTGAGCTGGCATATCGCCCGTGCCGAAGTCGAAGAGATCGACGAGTTGAACATCCTCCATGCGACCATGCTGGCCATGCAGCGCGCGGTGGAAGGCCTGCACATCACCCCGAAAATGGCGATGATCGATGGCAACCGTTGCCCTAAATTGACGATGCCATCAGAAGCCGTGGTCAAGGGTGATAGCAAGGTGCCGGCCATCGCCGCCGCGTCGATCCTGGCCAAGGTCAGCCGTGACCGTGAAATGGCTGCTTTCGAATTGATCTACCCCGGCTACGGTATCGGAGGCCATAAAGGCTACCCGACGCCCGTTCATCTGGAAGCCCTGGCGCGCCTGGGCCCGACGCCGATCCATCGGCGCTCGTTCGCCCCGGTCCGCCTGGCTTACGAGGCGCGGGAAAGCCTCAGCGAGGTTTAGTCGCGAGGCTGATGTTTTTGCCAAGGCCCGGTACAATCCGGCCTTTAAAGCGCAGTAGCTTTAAATGCCGGATTTCCGGGCTTTGTTGTTTCTACGTTTAAGACAGGATCACTATGCCGGCTTCATTCGTTCACCTACGCCTGCACACTGAATACTCCCTGGTCGACGGCCTGGTACGGATCAAACCACTGGTCAAAACCCTGGTGGGCATGAATATGCCTGCGGTCGCGGTTACCGATCAGAACAACATGTGTTCCCTGGTCAAGTTCTACAAGAACGCCATGGGTGCCGGCATCAAGCCAATTTGCGGCGTCGACCTGTGGCTGTCCAACAAAGACCCGGATAACCCCCTGAGCCGCATCAGCCTGCTGGCGATGAACGGCGTGGGTTACCGCAACCTCACTGAGCTGATTTCCCGTGGCTTTATCGACGGTCAGCGTAACGGCTCGATCATCATCGAGCGCGAGTGGGTGGCCGAAGCGAGCGAGGGCGTGATCATGCTCTCGGCAGCCAAAGAGGGTGAGATCGGTATCGCGTTGCTCGGCGGCAACCCTCAGGAAGCCGAGGTGCTGGCCCGCGAGTGGATGCAGGTGTTCCCGGACCGCTTTTATCTGGAAGTCCAGCGCACCAATCGCCCCAATGATGAAGAGCACCTGCACGCTGCCGTGGCCCTGGCTGACAAGCTGGGCGCGCCGCTGGTCGCGACCAACGATGTGCGTTTTATCAAGAAGGAAGATTTCGAAGCTCACGAAACCCGCGTGTGCATCGGCGAAGGCCGGGCCCTGGATGACCCGCGTCGTTCGAAGAACTACAGCGAGGAGCAATACCTCAAAAGCGCCGACGAAATGGCCGAGTTGTTCAGCGACCTGCCCGAAGCCCTGGAAAACTCCGTCGAGATCGCCAAACGCTGCAACATCGAAGTGAAGCTGGGCAAGCACTTCCTGCCCAACTTTCCCATTCCCGATGGCATGACCATCGATGAGTACTTTCGCAAGGTGTCGTTCGATGGCCTGGAGGAGCGTCTATCCGTTCTGTTGCCCAAGGACACCACCGAAGACTACGACGCCAAGCGCCAGGTCTACGTTGATCGGCTGAATTTCGAGCTGGATATCATCATCCAGATGGGCTTCCCCGGTTACTTCCTGATCGTTATGGACTTTATCCAGTGGGCCAAAAGCAACGGCGTACCGGTAGGTCCTGGCCGGGGGTCGGGTGCTGGCTCGCTGGTGGCCTATGTGCAAAAGATTACCGACCTCGACCCGCTGGAATATGACCTGCTGTTCGAACGGTTCCTGAACCCGGAACGGGTTTCCATGCCCGACTTCGACGTCGACTTCTGCATGGACGGTCGCGACCGTGTGATTGAGTACGTGGCTGAGAAGTACGGCCGCAACGCCGTGAGCCAGATCATCACGTTCGGTTCGATGGCGGCGAAAGCGGTGATCCGGGACGTGGCTCGAGTACAGGGCAAGTCCTACGGCCTGGCGGATCGTCTGTCGAAGATGATCCCGTTCGAAGTCGGCATGACCCTCGAAAAAGCCTACGAGCAGGAAGAAATCCTGCGTGACTTCATCAAGGTCGATGAAGAAGCCGCTGAAATCTGGGACATGGCGCGCAAACTCGAAGGCGTGGTGCGTAACGTCGGTAAACACGCCGGTGGTGTGGTAATCGCGCCGACCAAGCTGACCGACTTTTCGCCGATCTATTGCGATGAAGAAGGCGACGGCCTGGTCACTCAGTTCGACAAGGATGACGTGGAGGCGGCCGGCCTGGTGAAGTTCGACTTCCTCGGTCTGCGCACCCTGACGATCATTGACTGGGCGCTCAAGACGATTAACCGCGAGCGCGCCAAGGTCAACGAAGAACCGCTGGATATCGCGTTTATCCCGCTGGACGACAAGCCTACCTACCAGTTGCTGCAAAAAGCCGAAACCACGGCGGTATTCCAGCTTGAGTCGCGCGGCATGAAAGAGCTGATTAAAAAGCTCAAGCCCGACTGCCTGGAAGACTTGATCGCACTGGTGGCGCTGTTCCGTCCAGGCCCGCTGCAATCGGGCATGGTGGATGACTTCATCAACCGTAAGCACGGCCGTGCCGAGCTGGCGTATCCGCACTCCGACTACCAGTACGAAGGCCTCAAGCCGGTACTGGCGCCGACCTACGGCATCATCCTGTATCAGGAACAGGTGATGCAGATTGCCCAGGTCATGGCCGGTTACACCCTCGGGGGTGCGGACATGCTGCGTCGCGCCATGGGTAAGAAAAAACCCGAGGAAATGGCCAAGCAACGGGGCGGTTTCATTGAAGGTTGCGCCACCAATAATATCGACGCCGACCTCGCCGGTAACATTTTCGACCTGGTGGAAAAATTCGCCGGTTATGGCTTCAACAAATCCCACTCCGCCGCCTACGGCCTGGTTTCGTACCAGACCGCGTGGCTGAAAGCCCACTACCCAGCGCCGTTCATGGCTGCAGTACTCTCGGCGGATATGCACAACACCGACAAGGTCGTGACCTTGATCGAGGAAGTGCGCACGATGAAGCTGCGCCTCGACGCGCCGGACGTGAACGCCTCGGAGTTCAAGTTCACGGTGAACGACGAAGGCCGCATCATCTACGGCCTGGGCGCGATCAAAGGGGTGGGCGAAGGCCCGGTGGAGGCAATCACTGAGGCGCGCCAGGATGGGCCGTTCAAGGACCTGTTCGATTTCTGTGCGCGGGTTGACCTCAAGCGCATCAACAAGCGCACCCTCGATGGCTTGATCCGCAGTGGCGCACTCGATCGTCTCGGCCCGTACTTCCATGATGAGCCGAAAGCGTATCAGGCCAATATCGACCGCAACCGTGCGGTGCTGCTGACCGCCATGGAAGAAGCGATCAAGGCGGCCGAACAGACTGCCCGCACGCATGACAGCGGCCACGCCGACCTGTTTGGCGGGTTGTTCGTCGAAGCAGACGCGGACGTGTACGGCAACCACCGCAAGGCCAAGGAATTGACCCTCAAGGAACGGCTCAAGGGTGAGAAAGACACGCTGGGCCTCTACCTGACCGGCCACCCGATTGACGAATACGAAGGCGAAATTCGCCGTTTCGCCCGTCAGCGCATCATCGACCTGAAACCGGCGCGTGACACCCAGACCGTCGCCGGCATGATCATCGCCCTGCGGGTGATGAAAAATAAGAAGGGCGACAAGATGGGCTTTATCACCCTCGATGACCGCTCGGGCCGGATCGAGGCGTCGCTGTTTGCCGATGCCTTCCACTCCGCCCAGTCGTTGTTGCAAACCGATGCCATGGTGGTGGTGGAAGGCGAGGTCAGCAACGATGACTTCTCCGGCGGCCTGCGCCTGCGGATCAAAAGGGTGATGAGCATGGAAGATGCACGTACCAATTTGGCGGAAAGCCTGCGTTTGAAGGTCAAGACCGAAGCGCTCAAAGGCGATCAGCTACGCTGGTTGGGTGACCTGCTCAAACGCCACCGCGGCGCGTGCCCGGTGACCATGGAGTACACCGGCAATGACGCCAAGGCGATGCTGCAGTTTGGTGAGACGTGGCGAATTGATCCTGCTGATGGCTTGATTCAAGCTTTGCGTGACCAGTTCGGGCGAGACAACGTCTTCCTCCAATACCGTTGACGGTCAGATACGTCTGATCTCGACTGAACATTTAATCTCGACCTAAACGCGCCTCTCCCTTAAGGTAGGGCGCGAATAGACAACCGGCTGGCCAGGCACCCCTTGGCCGTCGACCCAAGACGGACGCTTATGAACCCGAATTTTCTTGATTTCGAACAGCCGATCGCTGACCTGCAAGCCAAGATCGAAGAACTGCGCCTGGTCGGCAATGACAATTCGCTGAACATCGGCGATGAGATCGCTCGCCTGCAAGACAAGAGCAGCACGCTCACCGAAGACATCTTCGGCAAGCTGACCAGCTGGCAGATCGCGCGTCTGGCTCGCCACCCGCGCCGTCCCTACACCCTGGACTACATTCAGCACATTTTCACCGAGTTCGACGAGCTGCACGGCGACCGCCACTTCTCCGACGACGCGGCCATCGTGGGCGGTATCGCTCGCCTGGACGACCAGCCGGTGATGGTGATCGGTCACCAGAAAGGCCGCGAAGTGCGCGAAAAGGTACGCCGCAACTTCGGCATGCCGCGCCCTGAAGGCTACCGCAAGGCCTGCCGCCTGATGGAAATGGCCGAGCGTTTCAAAATGCCGATCCTGACCTTCATCGACACCCCGGGTGCCTACCCAGGTATCGACGCCGAAGAGCGTAACCAGAGCGAAGCGATCGCCTGGAACCTGCGCGTGATGGCCCGCCTGAAAACCCCGATCATCGCCACCGTGATTGGTGAAGGTGGTTCCGGCGGTGCGCTGGCCATCGGGGTTTGCGACCAGTTGAACATGCTGCAATATTCGACCTACGCGGTGATCTCGCCGGAAGGTTGCGCTTCGATCCTGTGGAAAACCGCCGAAAAGGCGCCGGACGCTGCCGAAGCCATGGGTATCACCGCCGATCGCCTCAAAGGCCTGGGCATCGTTGATAAGGTTATCGCCGAGCCATTGGGCGGCGCCCACCGTGACCCGGCTGCCGCTGCGGCGACCATCCGCGCCGAGCTGGGCTCGCAACTGGCGATGCTCAAGAAGCTGGATAACGAGGCACTGCTGGCCCGTCGTTATGAGCGCCTGATGAGCTACGGTCTCTGATCAGACACTGATCTGACAGGCAAAGCCGTACGAATGTGGGAGCGGGCTTGCTCGCGAATGCGCTGTATCAGTCGACCTATTCAGTGACTGACACACCGCCTTCGCGAGCAAGCCCGCTCCCACATTTGCTGTGTGTATGCTTGGCTGCCGTATTCCAGTTCTGCGCCGGTATTTTTGATGAGCCCTACCTTACCCGCCAAACTCCTGCAAAACCTTGCGCCCTGGCGCAACGCCCCGGCCTGGCATATCGCATTCTCCGGTGGGCTTGATTCAACCGTCCTGCTGCACCTCCTCGCCTCCCTGGCAAACACCGAAACCCTGCCGCCTCTCAGCGCCATCCATATCCACCATGGCCTGCAAGCTGCCGCCGATGCCTGGCCAAGTCATTGCCAAGCCGTATGTGACGAGCTGGGCGTGCCCTTGCGGGTGGCGCATGTGCACGTTCAGTCGGGTGCCAGCCTTGAGCGGGCGGCGCGTGATGCGCGCTACCGGGCGTTTGCCGAGGTGACCGGGGCAGGGCAGGTGATGCTCACCGGCCAGCATCGTGATGACCAAGCCGAAACCCTGCTGTTTCGCCTGTTGCGCGGGGCGGGCGTGCGCGGGTTGGCGGCAATGCCCGTGCATCGCCCGTTGGCGGATGGACACTTGGTGCGACCATTGCTGGATGCCTCGCGTGCTGAGTTGGAGGCCTACGCCCAGCAACACCAGTTGACGTGGATCCAAGACCCTTCCAACGCCGATTCGCGGTTTTCCCGCAATTACCTGCGCCATCGTGTCGTCCCGGTGCTGGCGGAGCGTTGGCCTCAAGCTGTCGCAAGCCTGGCCCGCACTGCCGAACACCTCAGCGAAGCCCAGGGTCTGTTGGACGAATTGGCATTGATGGACCTGCAAGCCGCCGACCAACCCTCGGCATTTCCCTGGTTGTGCTTGCCGTCGTTGGCCCTTGCGCCGTTACGCGAGCTTTCCGATGCCCGTCAGCGCAATGCCCTGCGCCATTGGCTCAACCCTCTTACTCGGTTACCCGACAGCGACCACTGGGCCAGCTGGTATTCCCTGCGCGACGCCAAGGCCGACGCGCAACCACGGTGGGGCCTGGCCGACGGCCAGGTGCACCGTTGTGGCGAGCGCATTTGGTGGCTGCCTTCCACTTGGTCGGAATTTTCCGACGCGTCAGTGAGCTGGTCGCAGCCGCAAAACCCTCTAGAGTTACCCGGCAATGGCCAGCTGAGATTTGTCGGCAAGGCCCCCGCAGGGCCATTGATGATCCGTTACCGCCAGGGCGGCGAAATCATTGACGTGCCGGGCCGAGGCCGGCGTGACCTGAAGCGTTTGCTTAACGAATGTGGGCTGCCGGGCTTCATGCGTGGCAGATTGCCGCTGCTCTATCAGGGTGAACAATTGCTGGCTGTCCCCAGCCTTGCGTGGTTAGGGGTGATATCGCCGGGCGACTGGCAATTACATTGGATGCCACAGACGTGCGATCAAGGTTTGAGCTGATAGAGCCTTTCCGGTAGACTACGCTCCCTTCTTGATACAACTTCTGTGGATTCGACTGAATTGCAGGAGTTGCCGATTACCAAGCAGTCTTTGCTGGGCGATTCCAAAAAATGTGTAGCGATCAACGTACCGGTGTTTCATTGCTGGTCTGTCACAACGCGGCGGTTTTTTTGAAAGGTGCACTGTGATTAATGCAGGTGATCGGGGGCTTCGGCCTTCCTTCGCTTTCCCCGGCGGCTCGGACCGCTTTAACGCAGACTTCTAGGGTTTTTCATGACGCGCTACATATTCGTCACGGGCGGTGTTGTTTCTTCATTGGGGAAAGGCATTGCCTCCGCTTCATTGGCGGCCATCCTGGAGGCGCGGGGACTTAAGGTCACCATGCTCAAGCTGGACCCGTACATCAACGTTGACCCGGGCACCATGAGCCCGTTCCAGCACGGTGAAGTGTTCGTCACACACGACGGCGCCGAGACCGACCTGGACCTGGGCCACTACGAGCGGTTCATCCGCACGACCATGACCCAGAACAACAACTTCACCACCGGCCGTGTCTACGAGCACGTGCTGCGCAAGGAGCGCCGTGGTGACTACCTGGGTGCAACCATCCAGGTGATCCCGCACATCACCGACGAAATCAAGCGCCGCATCATCAAGGGTGCAGGCGATGCCGACGTGGCGATGGTCGAGATCGGTGGCACCGTAGGTGACATCGAATCCCAGCCGTTCCTCGAAGCCATCCGCCAGTTGCGTTTCGAAGTCGGCGCCAAGCGCGCGATGCTGATGCACCTGACACTGGTGCCTTACATCGCTACCGCGGGCGAAACCAAAACCAAGCCAACCCAGCACTCGGTCAAGGAACTGCGTTCCATCGGCCTGCAGCCGGACGTGCTGGTGTGCCGCTCCGATCACCCGATCGACATTTCCTCGCGTCGCAAGATCGCGCAGTTCACCAACGTTGAAGAGCGTGCGGTGATTGCCCTGGAAGACGCCGACACCATCTACAAGATCCCGGGCATCCTGCATTCGCAAGGCCTGGATGATTTTGTGGTCGAGCGTTTCGGCCTGCAGTGCAACGGTGCGGACCTGTCCGAGTGGGAAGCCGTGGTTGATGCCAAGCTCAACCCTGAGCACGAAGTCACCATCGCCATGGTCGGCAAGTACATGGAACTGCTGGACGCGTACAAGTCGCTGATCGAAGCGATGAGCCACGCCGGTATCAGCAACCGTACCAAGGTCAACCTGCGCTACATCGATTCCGAAGACATCGAGAACCAGGGCACCGCACTGCTCGAAGGCGTTGACGCGATCCTCGTTCCCGGCGGTTTCGGCCTGCGTGGCGTGGAAGGCAAGATCACCGCTGTGCAGTACGCTCGTGAAAACAAGGTGCCGTACCTGGGCATCTGCCTGGGCATGCAAGTGGCCGTTATCGAATTCGCTCGCAACGTGCTGGGCTGGAAAGACGCCAACTCCACCGAGTTCGATCACGCCAGCGGCCACCCGGTCGTCGGCCTGATCACCGAGTGGGAAGATGCCACCGGCGCCGTTGAGACCCGTACCGAAAGCTCCGACCTGGGCGGCACCATGCGCCTTGGTGCGCAAGACTGCCTGCTGGAGCCGGGCTCGCTGGTCCACGATTGCTACGGCAAGGATGTGATCGTCGAGCGTCACCGTCACCGCTACGAAGTGAACAACAACCTGCTGCCGCAGATCAAAGAAGCCGGCCTGAAGATCTCCGGTCGCTCCGGTGATGGCAAGCTGGTTGAAGTGGTCGAGGCGCCGGATCATCCGTGGTTCGTGGCGTGCCAGTTCCACCCTGAGTTCACCTCGACCCCGCGCGACGGTCACCCGTTGTTCACCGGTTTCGTTAAAGCAGCACTGACGCAACATCAGAAGAAGGCGTGAACCTGATGGCCCAGAAGATCATTCGCGTAGGCGACATCGAGATTGCCAACGACAAGCCCATGGTGCTGTTCGGCGGCATGAACGTGCTGGAAAGCCGCGACATGGCGATGCAGGTCTGTGAAGAGTACGTCAAGGTCACCGAGAAACTCGGTATCCCCTACGTGTTCAAGGCCAGCTTCGACAAGGCCAACCGTTCGTCCGTGACCTCCTATCGCGGCCCAGGCCTTGAAGAAGGCATGCGGATCTTCCAGGACATCAAGCAAGCCTTCGGCGTGCCGATCATCACCGACGTCCACGAGCCTGAACAGGCTGCCGTGGTCGCCGAGGTGTGCGACATCATCCAGCTGCCGGCCTTCCTGTCGCGCCAGACCGACCTTGTGGTCGCCATGGCCAAGACCGGCGCTGTGATCAACATCAAGAAAGCCCAGTTCCTCGCGCCTCAGGAAATGAAACATATCCTGAACAAGTGCGTGGAAGCGGGTAACGACCAGTTGATCCTCTGCGAGCGCGGTTCGAGCTTCGGCTACAACAACCTCGTGGTGGATATGCTCGGTTTCGGCATCATGAAACAGTTCGAGTACCCGGTGTTTTTCGACGTGACCCACGCGCTGCAAATGCCCGGTGGTCGTGCCGATTCCGCTGGCGGGCGGCGTGCCCAGGTACTGGACCTGGCCAAGGCCGGCATCAGCCAGTCTTTGGCGGGCCTGTTCCTGGAAGCCCACCCGGACCCGGACAACGCCAAATGCGACGGTCCGTGCGCCCTGCGCCTGGACAAGCTGGAGCCATTCCTGGCCCAGCTCAAGCAGTTGGACGAACTGGTCAAGAGTTTTCCGACGGTAGAGACCGCGTAAGCGGCATTTCTCCGGTAGACTTTCCCTCGCTTTACGCTCAGGCCTGCGGGCCTGAGCCTTGTCGCCTGCAAGCCTGCCCCGTTGTTCCACCCTTGCGGTCGGTCAAAAGATTTCCTTCAGCTGCGTCGTTTTCGTCAACTTTGGAGTGTTTACAACAATGGCAAAAATCGTCGACATCAAAGGTCGTGAAGTTCTCGACTCCCGTGGCAACCCCACCGTCGAAGCCGACGTGCTTCTCGATAACGGCATCATCGGCAGCGCCTGCGCGCCGTCCGGTGCTTCTACCGGTTCGCGCGAAGCGCTGGAACTGCGTGATGGCGACAAGAGCCGTTACCTGGGCAAAGGTGTACTCAAGGCTGTAGCCAACATCAACGGCCCGATCCGTGACCTGTTGCTGGGCAAGGACCCGCTGGACCAGAAAGCCCTGGACCACGCGATGATCAAGCTCGACGGCACTGAAAACAAAGGCAGCCTGGGCGCCAACGCCATCCTCGCCGTGTCCCTGGCCGCTGCCAAGGCCGCCGCCCAGGACCAGGACCTGCCGCTGTACGCCCACATCGCCAACCTGAACGGCACGCCGGGTGTGTACTCGATGCCGGTGCCGATGATGAACATCATCAACGGCGGCGAGCACGCTGATAACAACGTCGACATCCAGGAATTCATGGTACAGCCGGTTGGCGCCAAGACCTTCTCCGAAGGCCTGCGCATGGGCACCGAGATTTTCCATCACCTCAAAGCTGTGTTGAAGGCCCGTGGTCTGAGCACCGCGGTGGGTGACGAGGGTGGTTTCGCCCCGAACCTGGCGTCCAACGAAGATGCACTGAAAGTGATCTCCGAAGCCGTGGCCAACGCGGGCTACAAGCTGGGCACCGACGTGACCCTGGCTCTGGACTGCGCCGCCAGCGAGTTCTACGAGGACGGTAAATACAACCTGTCCGGCGAAGGCCACGTGTTCACCTCCGAAGGTTTTGCTGACTACCTCAAAGGCCTGACCGAGCGCTACCCGATCATCTCGATCGAAGATGGCCTGGACGAGTCCGACTGGGCGGGCTGGAAAGTCCTCACCGACAAGATCGGCGAGAAAATCCAACTGGTCGGCGACGACCTGTTCGTGACCAACACCAAGATCCTCAAAGAAGGCATCGACAAGCAGATCGCCAACTCGATCCTGATCAAGTTCAACCAGATCGGCACCCTGACCGAAACCCTGGAAGCCATCCAGATGGCCAAGGCCGCGGGCTACACCGCCGTGATCTCGCACCGCTCCGGCGAAACCGAAGATTCGACCATTGCCGACCTGGCGGTGGGCACTTCGGCCGGCCAGATCAAGACCGGCTCCCTGTGCCGTTCCGACCGCGTGTCCAAGTACAACCAATTGCTGCGTATCGAAGAGCAACTGGCAGGTAAGGCCAAATACAACGGTCGCAGCGAGTTTCGCGGCTGAGTGTTAAATGGTAAAAAGTCGACGGGTTGCGTCGGAAATAACACGACAGTGTGAATTTCGACGCTAATCTGAGGGCTATCAAGCACAAGCCTGGTTCATCCAGGCTTCGTGCTATCAGTTGCTTCAAAAGTTTTGCATGGCTGTCTTTTTTTACTGGATACCCGGATTTCGATGCGCAGTCCCAATTGGTTGTTCCTCGTCTTGCTCTTATTGCTGGCTGGCCTGCAGTACCGCCTATGGGTCGGTAATGGCAGCTTTGCGCAGGTGAAAGAGCTGACCCAGCAAATTGCCGACCAGCACGCCGAAAACGAAATCCTGCTGGAGCGCAATCGCGTCCTCGATGCCGAAGTGCTTGAGCTGAAAAAAGGGATGGAGACCGTTGAAGAACGGGCTCGTCATGAGTTGGGCATGGTCAAGGAGGGCGAAACCCTCTACCAGTTGGCCCAATGAACCCGTCGTTACCGGCCTTCTGGGCCGTGATTCCTGCCGCGGGCGTTGGTGCCCGTATGGCCGCGGACCGTCCCAAGCAGTACTTGCAACTGGGCGGGCGCACTATTCTCGAACACAGCCTCGGCTGTTTTCTCGATCATCCTGGCCTCAAGGGGCTGGTGGTCAGTCTTGCTGTAGATGACCCCTATTGGCCAAGCCTGTCGTGTGCCAGCGACCCTCGCATTGTGCGTGCGGACGGCGGCGACGAGCGCTCGGGTTCAGTACTCAATGCGTTGCTGCAACTCAATGCGCTTGGCGCCAGCGATGACGACTGGGTGCTGGTGCACGACGCCGCGCGCCCTAACCTGAGCCGTGATGACCTCGACACGTTGTTGGCGGAACTCGCCGATGATCCGGTTGGCGGCCTGCTCGCCGTGCCGGCGCGCGACACCCTCAAGCGTGTCGACAAGCACGGCCGTGTGGTGGAAACCGTCGATCGCAGCCTGATCTGGCAGGCGTATACGCCGCAGATGTTCCGCCTGGGTGCCTTGCATCGCGCCCTGGCCGACAGCCTGGTGGCAGACGCAGTGATCACCGACGAAGCCTCGGCCATGGAATGGTCGGGCCAGGCGCCGCGCCTGATCGAAGGGCGCGCGGACAATATCAAGGTCACCCGCCCGGAAGATCTGGAATGGCTCCGGCTGCGGTGGGCAAACCGCAGATAGTCAGTGACACCGTGTCGACTTCATCGCAGGCAAGCCAGCTCCCACAGTTGAAATGCAATTCCCTGTGGGAGTCCGGCTTGCCCGCGATGAGGCCCGAACAGTCGCCCTAAATTACGCGCTGTACTCCGGCCGTTCAGCCAACCCCTCCTTCAAAAAATCCACCAGCTTCCTGACCTTCGGCGACAAATGCCGTTGCTGCGGATACAGCGCCCACACCGCCGTATTCGGTGGCTGATGCGCCTCCAGCAGCGACACCAGCGCGCCACTGTGCAAATGCTCCAGCACGTAATAATCCGGCAGTTGGCACAACCCCACCCCTTGCAGCGCTGCATCCAGTACCGCTTGCCCACTGTTGCAACGCCAGTTTCCCTGCACCCGTTGGGAAAATTCCCGCCCATCCTGCGCCAGTTGCCAAATGTCCGAGCTGCCGATCAGGCAGTTATGCCGACTTAATTCCGACAAACTATGTGGCCGACCGTACCGAGCCAAGTAGGACGGCGACGCGCACAGGTACATGCGTCGAGGGGCCAGGCGACTGGCAACCATGCGCGAGTCTTGCAGGCGGCCCAGCCGGATCGCCAGGTCCAGGCCTTCATGCACCAGGTCCAACTGGCGATTGCTCAGCTCGATGTCCACGCGCAATTGCGGATACAGCCCCATGAATCGCGTGACCAGCGGCACGATAAAGCGCTCGCCGTACGCCACCGCACAGGTCATGCGCAACATGCCCTTGGGTTCGCTGGTGAGGTCGCCCACCGCGCGTAAGGCTTCTTCACGACCATCTTGTAAGCGCTGGCAATGTTGCAGGAAGGTCTGGCCGGCTTCGGTCAGCGTTACCTTGCGCGTACTTCGATACAACAAGCGGGTTTGCAACCGCTCTTCCAAGCGCGCTACCTGCCGGCTGATATGCGATGAAGACACGCCCAGCCGTTCGGCCGCCGCGGTGAATTGGCTGCATTCAGCCACGGCGACAAACTCATCGATGCCTTCCCAGCGGTTTTCCAACATGTTGATTGTCCCTGTACAGCAATAAAGTTTTGCTTTTGCCTGGATTATTAATCAGTCAGCCATGTTTTACACTCACTGCCTCAGTTTTTAACTCCCTGGAGAAACACGGATGATCAAGTCCCGCGCTGCCGTAGCCTTCGAAGCGAAAAAGCCCCTTGAGATTGTTGAAGTGGATGTCGCCATGCCCAAGGCTGGCGAGGTGCTGTTGCGGGTGGTCGCGTCCGGCGTGTGCCATACCGACGCCTACACCTTGTCGGGCGCCGACCCGGAAGGCATTTTCCCGTCGATCCTTGGCCATGAAGGCGGTGCGGTGGTTGAAGCGATCGGTGAGGGCGTGACCTCGGTTGCTGTCGGTGACCACGTGATCCCGCTGTACACCCCGGAATGTGGCAAGTGCAAATTCTGCCTGTCGGGCAAGACCAACCTGTGCCAGGCCATCCGCTCCACCCAAGGCAAAGGCCTGATGCCCGATGGCACCACGCGCTTCTCCTACAAGGGGCAGCCGATTTTCCACTACATGGGCACCTCGACCTTCTCCGAGTACACCGTGTTGCCGGAAATCTCCGTGGCCAAGATTCCTAAAGAAGCGCCGCTGGAAAAGGTCTGCCTGCTGGGTTGCGGCGTCACCACCGGCATCGGTGCCGTGATCAACACGGCCAAGGTCAAGCCAGGCGACACCGTGGCGATCTTCGGTCTGGGCGGCATCGGCCTGTCGGCAGTGATCGGCGCGGTCAAAGCCAAGGCCGGCCGCATCATCGCCATCGACATCAACCCGGCCAAGTTCGAAATTGCCAAGCAACTGGGTGCCACCGACTGTATCAACCCGAAAGACTACGACCGCCCAATTCAGGACGTAATTGTCGACTTGACCGACGGCGGCGTGGACTTTTCCTTCGAGTGCATCGGCAATGTGCAACTGATGCGCGCCGCGCTCGAGTGCTGCCACAAAGGCTGGGGCGAGTCGGTGATCATCGGTGTTGCCGGCGCCGGCCAGGAAATCGCCACTCGCCCATTCCAGCTGGTGACCGGTCGCGTCTGGCGCGGTTCGGCGTTCGGCGGCGTGCGCGGTCGTACTGAATTGCCAAGCTACGTGGAAATGGCCCAGACCGGCGAGATCCCGCTGGACACGTTCATCACCCACACCATGGGCCTGGAAGACATCAACAAAGCGTTTGATCTGATGCATGAAGGCAAGAGCATTCGTACCGTCATCCACTTCTGAGGTCGGCCATGAGTCTGGAAAACCTGTCGTGCCAGAAGAGCTTCGGCGGCTGGCATAAACGCTACAAGCATCATTCCGATGTGCTCGGTTGCGATATGACGTTTGCCGTCTACCTGCCGCCGCAAGCAGAGCAGGGTGGCACGTTACCGGTGCTGTACTGGCTGTCCGGGTTGACCTGCACCGACGAGAACTTCATGCAGAAGGCCGGCGCCCATCGGATGGCCGCCGAACTGGGGTTGATCATCGTCGCACCGGACACCAGCCCGCGCGGGCCAGGTGTGCCGGACGATCCGGATAACGCTTGGGATTTCGGCCTGGGGGCGGGTTTCTACCTGAATGCCACCCAGGAACCTTGGGCCAAGCACTATCGGATGCATGACTACGTGGTGCAGGAATTGCCGGCGTTGGTTGAAGCGCATTTCCCCGCGTCGGATAAGCGCGGCATCAGCGGCCATTCCATGGGCGGTCATGGTGCGTTGGTGTGTGCCTTGCGCAACCCAGGTCGTTACCAATCGGTGTCGGCATTTTCGCCGATCAACAACCCGATGGACTGCCCGTGGGGCCAGAAAGCCTTTTCCCGTTATTTGGGCGAAGAACGCTCCAAATGGCGTGAATGGGATGCCTGCGTGCTGATCAGCGAAGCCTCGGAAAAGCTGCCTCTGTTGGTCGATCAGGGGGATCGCGATGATTTCCTGGCCGTGCAACTCAAGCCTGAAGCGTTGCAGCAGGCGGCCAAGGCGGCCAACCATCCACTCGAACTGCGCCTGCAGCCGGGTTATGACCACAGCTACTTCTTCATCGCCAGCTTCATCGAAGACCATTTGCGACACCATGGTCGTGCTTTGCTCGGTTAATGTGAGGCAAAAGTAGGTAGAATCACGCCCTGAATTAAATCGGGGCGTTTTTTTATGCGTATTGGCCACGGCTACGATGTGCACCGTTTCGCTGAAGGCGATTTCATCACCCTGGGCGGCGTGCGCATTGCACACCACCATGGGTTGCTGGCTCATTCCGACGGCGACGTAGTGCTGCATGCCTTGAGCGATGCTTTGCTCGGCGCGGCCGCGTTGGGGGATATCGGCAAGCACTTTCCGGACACCGACCCTTCTTTCAAGGGCGCGGACAGCCGTGTGTTGCTGCGCCATGTGGTTGGCCTGATCCACGCCAAGGGCTGGAAAGTCGGCAACGTCGATAACACCATCGTGGCCCAGGCGCCGAAAATGGCCCCGCACATCGAATCGATGCGCGCGCTGATTGCCATGGACCTGCAAATTGAATTGGATCAAGTGAACGTGAAAGCCACCACCACCGAAAAGCTCGGGTTTACCGGTCGTGAAGAGGGCATTGCGGTGCACTCCGTCGCCTTGTTGCTGCGCGCATGAACGACCTGGAACTGTTGGGCCCGCGGGCCTACGGCGAGGCGCTGGGCAGCGCAGTCCTGAAGGCTACGGCGGAAGATTTCCAGGTCGACGAAGTGCTCGATATCCCGCTGACCGGCGACGGTGAGCACCTGTGGCTGTGGGTCGAAAAGCGTGGCCTGAATACCGAAGAAGCTGCACGGCGAATCGCCAAGGCTGCTGGCGTGCCCTTGCGCACCGTCAGCTATGCCGGCCTCAAGGATCGCCAGGCGTTGACCCGCCAGTGGTTCAGCGTGCAACTGCCAGGCAAGGCCGACCCGGACATGAGCGGTGCGGAAAACGACACCCTCAAGATCCTTAAAATCGCCCGCCACAAACGCAAGCTGCAACGCGGTGCGCATTCGGCCAACGGCTTTACCCTGCGCCTCACCCAACTGGCCGGCGACACCGCCGCGATCGACGCGCGTTTGCAACTGATTGCCCAGCATGGCATTCCTAATTATTTCGGTACCCAGCGGTTTGGCCACAACGGTGGCAACGTGGTGGACGCGCGTGCGTGGGCGGCGCGCAAGGCGTTGCCTGAGCAGCGCAATGTGCGTTCGCGGTTGCTGTCCACCGCGCGTAGCTTTCTGTTTAACAAAGTGTTGGCAGCACGTGTCGCTGACGGCTCCTGGCAGCGTGCCCAGGTCGGCGATTTGCTCGCGTTTACCGACAGCCGCAGTTTTTTTCCGGCGGGGGAGGCTGAATGCAGCGACCCGCGCCTGGCAATTCTGGACCTGCACCCGACCGGGCCGCAGTGGGGCGAGGGTGATTCGCCGGCGAGCGGTGCAACCCATGCGCTGGAACAGGCGGTTGCCGCCAGTGAAGCCGACCTGCGCGATTGGCTGGTGAATGCCGGCATGAGCCAGGAACGTCGCATTCTTCGACTGCCCATTGGCGGGTTGACGTGGCATTATCCCGGTCCTGACATTCTGCAATTGGAATTCGTCCTGCCGGCCGGATGCTTCGCCACTGTGTTGGTGCGCGAGCTTGTTGATCTGGTGCCGGTGGGGCCGACGGACAACCCATGCGTATTCTGATATCAAACGATGACGGTGCCACCGCACCCGGTCTTGCCGCGCTTTATGCAGCGCTGGAAGATTACGCCGAGTGCGTGGTGGTTGCCCCGGACCAGGACAAGAGCGGCGCCAGCAGTTCGCTGACGCTCGATCGTCCGTTGCACCCGCACGTTCTGGCTAATGGCTTTATCAGTGTGAACGGCACTCCGACCGATTGCGTGCACCTGGCAATCAACAGTTTGTTGGAGCAGGAGCCTGACCTGGTGGTCTCGGGTATCAACCTCGGCGCCAACCTGGGCGACGACGTGTTGTACTCCGGCACCGTGGCGGCGGCCCTTGAGGGGCGATTCCTGGGCCGTACCTCATTCGCATTTTCGTTTGCTTCACGGCAACTGGATAACCTGGCGACGGCGGCGTACTTCGCGCGCAAGCTGGTGGAAGCCCACGGCTCCCTGGACTTGCCGCCGCGTACGGTACTCAACGTCAATATTCCCAATTTGCCCCTCGACCATATTCGCGGCATCCAGCTGACGCGCCTGGGCCATCGCGCCCGGGCGGCGGCGCCATTGAAAGTGGTCGACCCGCGTGGCAAGGAAGGCTATTGGATCGCCGCAGCGGGCGACGCCGAGGACGGTGGGCCGGGCACGGACTTTCATGCGGTGATGCAAGGTTATGTTTCGATTACCCCGTTGCAGCTTGATCGCACCTTCAGTGATGCCTTCAGTAGTCTGGATGGCTGGCTCGAGGGGCTGCGTTGATGGCGCGTGAACAAGACGACCTGTTGCGTCGTGGCATCGGGATGACCTCCCAGCGTACCCGCGAGCGTTTGATCCAGCGCCTGTATGAAGAAGGCCTGTCCAACGCCCAGGTGCTGGAAGTTATCCGGCGCACGCCGCGGCACCTGTTTGTCGATGAGGCCCTGGCCCATCGCGCCTATGAAGACACCGCATTGCCGATTGGCCACAACCAGACCATCTCACAGCCGTATATGGTCGCGCGCATGAGCGAACTGCTGTTGGCGGCCGGGCCGTTGGACAAGGTGCTGGAGATCGGCACCGGTTCGGGTTACCAGACTGCCGTGCTCTCGCAACTGGTGGAGCGGGTGTTCTCGGTGGAGCGCATCAAGGTCCTGCAGGATCGCGCCAAGGAGCGCCTGGTGGAGCTCAACCTGCGCAACGTGGTGTTCCGTTGGGGCGATGGTTGGGAAGGCTGGCCTGCGCTGGCGCCCTATAACGGCATTATCGTCACGGCTGTCGCGACCGACGTGCCGCAAGCGTTGCTCGATCAACTGGCGCCTGGCGGGCGGTTGGTCATCCCGGTGGGCTCCGGCGAAGTGCAACAATTGATGCTCATTATCCGAGAGGACGAAGGCTTTTCCCGGCATGTGCTCGGCGCTGTGCGCTTCGTGCCGTTGCTCAATGGCCCGCTGGCCTGATCATTTATTCGCAAACAGTGAATTCTGTGGGTGGGGATGTGTCTTACAGCCGGGCTTATAGAGTCAACGTGATTGGAAGCCGTGATTAAACATGATGAATTTTTCGTTTCAGTCGTGTGCCGGTAAAACACCAATGCCCAGTTATACTTGCGTCATATTTCAAGCCTGATACAGGCGTTCATGTTCAGCCACCACAAAGGGAGCGGCGGGTGAGTCTCACAGGTCTTGCGCAGCGTATGAGTAAAACAAGCTTTCAGCGACTGGTGCTTGGCCTTGTCTTGAGTTCCTTGTTGGTGGGTTGCTCAAGCTCCCCATCCAGCGGTGCGCGGGTTGTCGACCGAAACAGCGCCGCGCCGCAAAAGCCGACGGTCACCACCGGGCAATATGTAGTGCGAAAGGGGGACACGATGTTCTCGATCGCCTTCCGTTATGGGTGGGATTACAAGGCACTCGCAGCGCGTAACAATATTCCTGTGCCCTATACGATCCATCCCGGGCAAACCATCCGCTTCGATGGCCGCACGGGCTCAACCCCTACGGCAGTTGTGACAAATTCCGGATCTTCGCCGTCGTCCTCGAGCAGAAGGACCGTCATCACCCGACCTGCAGGCACCGCCACGTCTACGGTTGCGAGCAAGCCGGCACCCGCGCCGTTGCCGCCTGCCGGGCCGGCTCCGACCGGCTGGGGATGGCCTTCAAACGGTGTATTGATTGGAAAATTCTCTTCAAACGGTAGTTTGAATAAAGGCATTGATATCGCCGGGGATTTGGGACAGCCTGTTTTAGCTGCGTCTGATGGGACAGTGGTTTACGCCGGGAGTGGTTTACGGGGCTACGGCGAGCTGGTCATCATCAAACACAGCGATACCTACGTCAGTGCTTACGGCCACAACCGTAGGCTGTTGGTTCGGGAGGGGCAGCAGGTCAAAGTCGGACAGACAATTGCCGAAATGGGGTCAACTGGTACAGACCGGGTGAAACTGCACTTTGAGATTCGCCGCCAAGGGAAACCTGTAGATCCGCTGCAATTCCTACCCCGTCGTTGATGTGTTGCACAGCCTGTTCCCTCACGTAGAAGGAACAGGCTCCAGCGTTGCCAAGGATATAGGCGTCGCTTGAGCTTGAGGTCGAACTCACCAAAGGACTATAACAATGGCTCTCAGTAAAGAAGCGCCGGAGTTTGACATCGACGATGAGGATCTCGCTATTGAGATACTCACCGATAAGGAATCGATGTCGAATGATGAAGGGTCTGCTACACCTTCAGTTCGCACCAAATCCAAGAACTCCACCGCGTTAAAGCAACACAAGTACATTGACTACACGCGGGCGCTCGACGCAACGCAGCTGTACCTCAATGAGATCGGCTTTTCCCCTCTGCTGACGCCCGAAGAAGAAGTCCATTTTGCGCGCTTGTCGCAAAAGGGCGATCCGGCCGGGCGTAAGCGCATGATTGAAAGTAACCTGCGGCTGGTGGTTAAAATCGCCCGGCGTTATGTCAATCGTGGTCTGTCCCTGTTGGACCTGATCGAAGAGGGCAACCTGGGCTTGATCCGGGCGGTGGAGAAGTTCGACCCTGAGCGGGGCTTCCGCTTTTCAACCTATGCCACCTGGTGGATCCGCCAGACCATCGAACGGGCGATCATGAATCAGACCCGCACGATCCGGTTGCCGATCCATGTGGTCAAAGAGCTCAACGTCTACCTGCGGGCAGCGCGAGAGCTCACACAAAAACTCGATCATGAACCTTCGCCTGAAGAGATCGCCAACCTGCTGGAAAAACCGGTAGGGGAGGTCAAGCGCATGCTTGGCTTGAATGAGCGCGTGTCTTCGGTCGATGTCTCGCTGGGTCCGGATTCGGATAAAACCCTGCTGGACACCCTGACGGATGATCGCCCGACGGATCCTTGCGAGCTGTTGCAGGACGATGATCTTTCCCAAAGCATTGACCAGTGGCTGTCTGAGCTCACGGATAAGCAGCGTGAAGTGGTGATTCGCCGCTTCGGCCTGCGTGGCCATGAGAGCAGCACCCTGGAGGATGTAGGCCTGGAAATTGGCCTGACCCGTGAGCGGGTGCGGCAGATCCAGGTAGAGGGCCTCAAGCGCTTGCGTGAGATCCTCGAGAAGAATGGCTTGTCGAGTGAGTCGTTGTTCCAGTAAAGACGCTATACGAAATGTGGGAGTAGGCGTGTGTGGACGCTGGCTTGCCTGCGCTAGCATCACCTCGGTTCATCAGTTACACCGAGTCGATGCTGGGGCAGGCAAGCCAGCTTCCACATACAGCTCACTCCCACATTTTTTTGTGCCCGGAATTCTATTGGCGTAGAGCCAAATCCCAGGCATAAAAAAACCCCGCTTTTAAGGGCGGGGTTTTTTCGACTAAGTCAGTACAAGTTAGATAACTTGAACTTCTTCAGCTTGCATGCCTTTCTGACCGCGGGTAGCGATGAAAGAAACCTGTTGGCCTTCTTTCAGGCTTTTGAAGCCGTCGGATTGGATAGCTTTGAAGTGAACGAACAGGTCGTCACCGGATTGTGGAGTGATGAAGCCGAAGCCTTTTTCATCGTTGAACCACTTAACGGTACCAGTTTGGCGATTAGACATGGTGTATCTCCTTGGACAAAGTTAACTGCGACTCAGGAAAAGCCCTGGCCGAGACTGAGTGCAAAGAGCAGGAAAAATTCTTGGAGATGGTTGGATCGAAATTCAACATATCGTGTAGAGATTCTCAGTGACACAAGCAGCACAGTGGCGCCACCTTAACCCTTTTTCCGGAACGTGCCAATGGTATTTCCGAAGGTTTCTCTATTTTCGTGACTGGCGGTGGTATTTACAGTCGTCCAGCGCCGTAGCGCGGGGCCCGGCCCGACTGGCTGCGCCTTATAGCAGGCAGCGCATTCATCAAGAAAAACCCCACGCCCTTTGAACCCCACGGCCGGCCCCGGTAAGATGCCCAACAGAATTTTTCCACCTCGCTATTCAGGACACCCGCCATGAGCATCAAATCGGACAAGTGGATTCGCCGCATGGCGCAAGAGCACGGCATGATCGAGCCCTTCGTTGAGCGCCAGATCCGTGGCGAAGGCGCGGCTCCCGTGATTTCCTACGGTGTATCCAGCTACGGCTACGACGTGCGTTGCGCCGATGAATTCAAGGTGTTCACCAACATCAACTCGGCCATCGTCGATCCGAAAAACTTCGACGAAAAGAGCTTCGTCGACGTCAAGAGCGACGTGTGCATCATTCCGCCAAACTCCTTTGCCCTGGCGCGCACCGTGGAATTCTTCCGTATTCCCCGTGACGTGCTGACCATCTGCCTGGGTAAAAGCACCTACGCGCGCTGCGGCATCATCGTTAACGTGACGCCGCTGGAGCCCGAGTGGGAAGGCCATGTGACCCTGGAGTTCTCCAATACCACCACGTTGCCAGCCAAGATCTACGCCAACGAAGGCGTGGCGCAAATGCTGTTCCTGCAGTCCGACGAAGCCTGTGAAGTGTCCTATAAAGACCGCGCCGGCAAGTATCAGGGCCAGCGTGGCGTCACTCTCCCACGCGCTTGATCGAAAGGTCTTACACGTAAAGGGAATTAGTCAGCGGGAATTGACTCTATTGGGTGTACTGCCTCGGTGCGTGCAAAACGCACCGAGCCACGCTTGAGGAGTACTTTATGAAGATTGACCCGCGTATCAGCGCTGAACTCGCCCGGCTTGAACCCAACCAGATTGGTGTTTTGGCCTGGTCCCTGATGGCCGACCCAGCGTATGCGGGCGGAATCCCTGGTCAACCTGACGAAGATTGGCCCCAGCAGCCCACCGAGCCCGGTGAACCAACACTTCCGGATGAGCCGCCACCCGCGCCTGTCGCCTGATTCGTCAGGGCAGGGACATGGCCGGCACGTCAGCGCACCGGCCAGACGTCCTCATCGCCGATCACAAAGATCTGCTGATCCACGCTGTGTTCCACTGCAAAACCACCGGTAAACGCGCCAAACGCTGGCAGTAAGCTGATGCGTGAGCCGATCTGAAAGCACGGCAGCCGTAAGCTCTGGCGACCTTTGCCACGCAACCGATACACCGGATGCACATGCCCTGCGAGTACGTGGTGGCTGGCGTGGGCGTCGGGCTCATGCTGTAGCGCAAACGGCCCCATCAGCAGCGGCTCGGGCACCACCTCAATCCTCAAGTCAGCCGGCGGGTCACCTGCGCGTTTATCGTGATTGCCACGAATCAAGGTCAGGCTCAGCTCGCGATTGCGCTCCCGCCAGGCCCTCAAGGCGCTCAGGGTGCCGCTGGCGTGAGAGCCGGGGCCATGCAGGAAGTCCCCGAGAAAGATCACCTGCGCGCACGGCAAGGCCGACAGCAGCCGGTCCAGGCGTTGCAGGTTTTCCGACGTGGTCCCCTGTGGTACTGGCTGCCCCAGGCTGCGATAGGCCGAGGCTTTGCCAAAATGTGCATCGGCAATCAGCAGGCACTGGCGAGCAGGCCAGTACATCGCCTTTTCAGCCAACAACCACACGTCCTCACCCTCAAGCATCACTGAATACACGCTTAGCGCTCCCCGTTGTCTGCGACTTTTTCCAGGTCCCGGACCATCCGCGCAATGCGCTCGGACAGCTTTTCCGAGCTCATGCTTTCGCGCATCCGCTCAACCAGCAGTGGGAAGGCCAGCGGTGTAGGCCGTTCGATCGCATGCAGGTCCAGTTTCAGCGCCACCAGATGGCGCAGGGTGTCTTCCAGGCGACGAATATCCAACTCGTCCCGCAGGACTTCTTCCCCAGCCTGGGTCAGCAGCAGGTTCTGCGGGTCGTATTGCTTGAACACTTCATAGAACAAGCCGCTGGACGCCTGCACCTGACGGGTGCTTTTCGGCGCGCCGGGGTAGCCGGCAAAAACCAGCCCGGCGATGCGTGCGATTTCGCGAAAGCGGCGCAGGGCCAGTTCACCTGCGTTCAGGCTGGCCGCTACATCCGGCAATAAATTCGCCGGACTCAGCAGCGCCCCGTTCAATAAAAGCGGCCAGTCCACCGGCGTGGCGCTCAACAGTTCCAAGCCGTAATCATTCACGGCAATCGAAAAGGTCACCGGTTGCAGTTGGCTGACCCGCCACGCCAACAGACTCGCCAGCCCCAGATGCACCTGGCGCCCCGCAAACGGGTAGAGAAACAGGTGCCAGCCTTCCCGCGATTTCAGGGCTTCGGCGAGTAAATGCTCGCGTGTTGGCAGGCCCGACCAGCGCAACTGAGTGTGCAGCAACGGTTGCACCGCCCGCATCTCAGGGCCGTCATATCGCCCGTGCGCGGCGGCATCAAAACGCTCAACCACCGCTTGGGCCAATTCATTGGAGAGCGGCATGCGCCCGCCATTCCAGCGCGGCACGGCGGCTTTTTTCGCGGTGCTGCGTCGCACATAGGCGGTCATGTTTTCCACCCGCACCAGCTCCAGTAAACGCCCGGCAAACAGAAAACCATCCCCGGGTTTGAGTCGGGCGATAAAGCCTTCCTCGACACTGCCCAGGTTCTTGCCGCCACCGCCCTTGCTCCAGAATTTCAGCTGAATACTGGCGTCGCTGACGATCGTGCCCACGCTCATGCGGTGACGGCGCGCCAGGCGGGCATCCGGCACACGCCAGATACCCTGTTCGTCGGGCTCCACACGGCGATAGTCCGGGTAGGCAGTCAGTGACAGGCCGCCATGGCGCACAAACCCCAGCGCCCAGGCCCAATCGGCGTCTGTGAGGTCGCGATACGCCCAGGCACCGCGCACCTCCGCCAGCAGCGCCTGGGGGATAAACCCACCGCCCAGGGCCATGCTGACCAGGTGCTGTACGAGCACATCCAATGGTTTGTAAGGCGATTCTCGGGCTTCGATGTGCCGCAGGGCGATGGCATCCTGCGCCGCTGCCGCTTCCACCAATTCGAGGCTGTGGGTTGGCACCAGCGTCACCCGTGACGGCCGCCCCGGCGCATGGCCGGAGCGCCCCGCGCGTTGCATCAAGCGCGCGACGCCTTTGGCCGAGCCGATCTGCAGCACCCGCTCCACCGGCAGGAAATCCACGCCCAGGTCCAGGCTGGAGGTACACACCACCGCTTTCAACTGGCCATCCTTCAAGGCCCGCTCCACCCAGTCACGCGTCTCCCGCGACAACGAGCCGTGGTGCAAAGCAATCACGCCGGCCCAATCCGGGCGTGCCTCCAGCAACGCCTGGTACCAGATCTCCGACTGCGCCCGGGTATTGGTAAACACCAGGCAGCTGCTGCTGGTATCCACTTCGGCCACGACCTGCGGCAACATTTTCAAACCGATATGCCCGGCCCAGGGAAAACGCTCGGCAACGGGCGGCAAAAGGGTGTCGACCTTCAGCTGTTTAGCCGTTTGCCCCTGCACATTGATCCCGCCGCCCTGTGGGACCAGGACCTCCAAGGCGTGGGCCTGATTACCCAGCGTTGCCGAAATGCCCCACACCACGAGCTCCGGATGCCAGCGCCGCAAACGCGCCAACGCCAGTTGCAGTTGTACCCCGCGTTTATTGCCGATCAGTTCATGCCACTCATCCACGATCACCATGCGCAGATGCGCCAGGCTCGTTTCACTGTCGGCACGCGCCAGCATCAACGTCAGGCTTTCCGGTGTGGTGACCAGCGCGGTAGGTTGCCGACGCGTCTGGCGTGCGCGTTCGCTGCTGCTGGTGTCGCCGGTGCGCAGGCCGACGCTCCAGGGAATCTGCAAGGCCGCAAGCGGCGCTTCCAGAGCGCGGGCGGTGTCGGCGGCTAATGCGCGCATGGGCGTGATCCACAACACGCTGAGCGGCTCAGCAGGCGCTTTGCGTTTGCCGGTGGCGGGCGGGCGAGTGATGGCGAAACGATTGAGGGCGGCAAACCACAGCGCGTAGGTTTTACCCGCGCCGGTGCTGGCATGCAGCAACCCCGACTGGCCCTCCTTGACCGCTGCCCATACGGCCTTTTGAAAGGCGAACGGCTTCCAGCCCTTGGCGGCAAACCAGTGTTTTGCGAAGTCGAGGGGTTTTGCCATGGGACGGCTGACGCTCTGGAGGTTGTCTTTCAAAGACCCTCCAGGCGCCGCAAAGGTTTACTTCAAATTACCGCTCAGAAATTGCTGCAGGCGCTCGCTCTTCGGGTTGCCCAGCACCTCTTCGGGCGTGCCTTGCTCTTCCACCAGGCCTTTGTGCAGGAACAGCACCTGGCTCGACACCTTGCGGGCAAAGCTCATTTCGTGGGTGACCATAATCATGGTGCGGCCTTCCTCGGCCAGCCCCTGGATCACTTTCAGCACTTCGCCCACGAGTTCCGGGTCGAGGGCTGAGGTGGGTTCGTCGAACAGCATCACCTCAGGCTCCATGGCCAGGGCACGGGCGATGGCCACGCGTTGCTGCTGGCCACCGGACAGGAACGCCGGGTATTGATCGGCCACGCGCGCTGGCAAACCCACTTTGTCCAGGTAGCGACGGGCGCGGTCTTCGGCGTCCTTCTTGCTGCAACCCAGCACCCGGCGCGGGGCCATGGTGATGTTTTCCAGCACGCTCATGTGGCTCCACAAGTTGAAATGCTGGAACACCATCGCCAGGCGCGTGCGCAGGCGTTGCAGCTCGGCGTCGTCGGCCACGCGCATGCCGTGGCGGTCGCTGACCATGCGGATCTGCTGGCCGTCGAGGGTCATCGCGCCGTCATTGGGGGTTTCCAGAAAATTGATGCAGCGCAAAAAGGTGCTCTTGCCCGAGCCACTGGCGCCGATCAGGCTGATCACGTCACCGGTCTTGGCCTTGAGCGAGACACCTTTGAGCACTTCATTGTCGCCATAGCTTTTATGCAGGCCTTCAACGGTCAATTTGTACATGGGGCGTGCATCCTCAAGGCGAAAGTAGGTAGCCACTGCGGTAGGCTTCAGTGCCGGCGACATGGCTGATCACCATGCCGGCAGTGGCCATGCGCCGCAGCGAACGGGCGTAAAGCAGGCCGGCATTTTTGCAGTGCACGGGCGTTACGCGGTCAGTAATAGGGTCGATGATTTCAGCGATCAGTTGCCCCGCCTCTAGGTATTCGCCCGGCAGGGCGCTGAACACCAGCAAGCCGCCGACGGGCGTGGTGACCGGCTCGACACCCGCCAGTGGGGTGGCCGGGTAGGGCAAGTCGGGCAATGGCGCAGCGTCGCCGGTAATGGCGCCGAAGTGAATCAGATAGTCGATAATCGCCTGGCAATCGAGGCCGGCCAGGCCGTGGTTGACGTCGCCTTGGCCGCGCAGTTCGACGGTCACCGAAAAGCTGCCCATGGGAATCGGGAAGCGCTCGCCGAAGCGTTGCTGCAACTGCCACCACACCAGGGTGAAACACTCATCAAAGGACTGCCCGCCGGAATCGGTGGCGAGCAAGTTGGCTTCCGAGCCGATATAGCGCGCCAATGGCTCCACCTGCGGCCAGGCCTCGGGCGTGGTGTACAGGTGCGCCACGGCTTCAAAGTCGCAATGCAGGTCCAGCACCATGTCAGCGTCGCAGGCCAGGCGTTGCAGCACCAGGCGTTGGGATTGCAACTGGGTCTGCGCGGTGTGCGCCGCAAGGGCCAGGCTCAGGGCGTCGCGAATGAGTTCGACGTTATGCTTGGGGTCCTCTCCCAGCAGGTCTTCGACCTGATTACCAACCTCGTCGCTGAGGTCGACAAACAGGCGATTGAAGTTCTGCCCGCTTTCCAGTTCGTAGCGGCCCAGTGGGATGTCCATCAACACCTGTTCCAGGCCCACCGGGTTGGCGATCGGCACCAACACGACTTCACTCAGCAGCCGTCCGGCAGCGGCCAGCTCGGCAAGACGCGCCTTCAAGTGCCAGGCCACCAGCATGCCCGGCAGTTCATCGGCATGCAGCGATGACTGGATGTAGACCTTGCCTTCAGCCTGTTCCGGGCCGAAGTGGAAACTGTGAATCTGCCGCGCCGTACCTGGCACCGGCGCGATCAGTTCGTGTACCTGATGACGCATGAATGCTCCTTAGTGGCTCGGCCCGAGGAAGGCCAGCCAGCGGCGCTCCGCCAGACGAAACAGACCGACCAGGGCAAAGGTCACGGTCAGGTAGATCAGTGCGGCGATACCGAATGATTGAAAGGTCATGTAGGTGGCCGAGTTGGCGTCCCGGGCAACCTTGAGAATGTCCGGCACCGTTGCGGTAAAGGCCACGGTGGTCGAGTGCAGCATCAGGATCACTTCATTGCTGTAGTACGGCAATGAGCGGCGCAGGGCCGACGGCATGATCACATACGCATACAGCTTCCAACCGCTCAGGCCATAGGCCTTGGCCGCCTCGACCTCACCGTGGGCCATGCTGCGGATCGACCCGGCGAAAATCTCGGTGGTGTAGGCGCAGGTATTGAGGGCAAACGCCAGGATGGTGCAGTTCATCGCGTCGCGAAAGAACGCATCCAGCACCGGCTGCGCGCGTACGGCGGCAATGCTGTAGATCCCGGTGTAGCAGATCAGCAGTTGGATATAGAGCGGCGTGCCACGAAACAGGTAGGTGTAGAACTGCACTGGCCAGCGAATATAGCGTTTGCGCGACACGCGGGCGATGGACAGCGGGATCGACACCAGAAAACCAAACACCAGCGAGGCGCTGAGCAGCCACATGGTCATCGCCAGCCCGGTGATGTGCTGGCCGTCGCTATAAAGGAAGGGGCGCCAGTATTGCTGCAGAAGTTCGATCATCGCACGGCCTCCCTGGACCCAGCGGAGTAGCGACGTTCAAGCCGACGCAGGACGAAGTTAGAGGCGCTGGTGATCAGCAAGTAGATAAATGCCGCGATTACCAGGAAGTAGAACAGTTGATAGGTACTCTTGCCCGCATCCTGGGCAGCCTTGACCAGGTCAGCGAGACCGATGATCGACACCAGCGCGGTGGCCTTGAGCATCACCATCCAGTTGTTACCGATGCCCGGCAGGGCAAAGCGCATCATCTGTGGGAAAGTTACAAAGCGAAACCGCTGCCCGCGAGTCAGCCCATAGGCGGTCGCGGCTTCGAGCTGACCACGGGGCACCGCGAGGATGGCGCCGCGAAAGGTCTCGGTGAAGTAGGCACCGTAGATGAAGCCCAGGGTGATAACCCCGGCGCTGAATGGGTCGATCTCGATGTAGTCCCATTCCATGAAGTCGGTAAAACCGGTCAGCCAGATTTGCAGGCTGTAGAAAATCAGCAACATCAGCACCAGGTCGGGCACGCCGCGAATCAAGGTGGTGTAGAGCTGGGCGGGGATGCGGATCAGGCTGACGCTGGACAGTTTTGCGCTGGCGCCGATCAGGCCCAGTAGAACGCTGACGGCCAGGGAGGCGACCGACAGTTTCACGGTCATCCACGTACCTTGCAGCAACAGCGGGCCGAACCCCTTCAAACTGAAGGCACTCAGCCCCAGGGTTTGCAAAAGATCTTCAAACATGAATTCAGGACCTATGGCGATAAAAAAGCGCCCACCTGAAAAAGGTGGGCGCCAGGGTGTTATTTACCGCTGTACAGGTTCAGATCGCCGAAGTGTTTCTTCTGGATGGTGGCGTAGGTGCCATCATCGTGTAACGCTTTGATACCTTTATCGAGCAGGGCCTTGAGGTCTTTGTTACCTTTTTTGATACCGACCGCCGTTTTGGATGGCAACAGTGGGTCATCGATGGCCTTGCTGACTTCGTAGCCAGCGCCCGCTGGCGACTTCAAAAAGCCCAGTTCGGCTTGCAGCATGTCCTGCACCGAAGCGTCGAGACGACCGGAAGTCAGGTCGGCGTACACTTGGTCCTGGTTGGCATAAGCCTTGGTGGTGACACCGGCTTTATCCAATACGGCCTTGGCGTAGGCTTCCTGGATGGTGCCTTGCTCGTAACCCACGGATTTGCCCTTGAGCGACTCAGGCGTGGAGTAGTTCGCGCCTTTCTTGAACACCAGCGAAGTCGGGCCGGAGAACAGCTCGCTGGAGAAGTCGATCGCCTTTTCACGGGCTTCGGTCACGGTCATCGAGGAAATCACGCCGTCGAACTTGTTGGCGTTGAGGCCTGGAATCATGCCGTCAAAGTCACTTTCGACCCACTTGCACTTGACCTTCAGCTCGGCGCAGATCGCATTGCCCAGGTCGATATCGAAGCCTACCAGGCTGCCGTCGGCGGCCTTGGATTCGAACGGCGCGTAGGAAGGATCGACACCAAAACGCAATTCCTTGTATTCCTTGGCTGTAGCAACACCAGCAGCCATGCACAGAGCCAGTGCAGAAAGGGTCAGCAATGCTTTTTTCATTATGTAATCCCTGGAAACCAAGATAAGCGCTTGTGGCGCGTTTATGACTGTTACTGAACGGTGTCAGACGGATCACAGGTAGCAATTTCTGCACCATAGTTCCGAATGTCGTTCCGAATGATTGTTTTAAAAGGAAGGACGAGGGAGTTCTGAGTGTAGGAGATGCCCGAAAATGGGCATGAATTTTTCAGCGCACCATTTAGAGGCGCATGCGGATAAAAACCGGCGAGCTGGCCTGCTCCCACAATCATTGAGGGGATTGCAGAAGAAGCGTCAGGCCAGTAAGTCCTGCAGCGCTCCCAGATTGTCGGCCTCGTCCACCGCCTTATCCTGGCGCCAGCGCAGCATCCTCGGAAACCGCACCGCAATCCCGCTCTTGTGCCGCTTGGACAGGGCGATCCCCTCGAACCCCAGTTCAAACACCATGCTCGGCGTCACACTGCTGACCGGGCCGAATTTTTCCAGCGTGGTTTTACGCACGATGGCATCGACCTTGCGCATTTCTTCGTCAGTCAGGCCCGAATACGCCTTGGCGAACGGCACCAGCGTGCGTTCAGTTCCCGGCGGGCCGTCCCACACCGCGAAGGTGTAGTCGCTATACAGGCTGGCACGGCGGCCATGGCCGCGCTGGGCGTAAATCAACACGGCGTCGACGCTGAACGGGTCGACTTTCCATTTCCACCACACGCCCATGTCCTTGGTACGGCCTACGCCGTAGAGACCCTCACGCGCCTTGAGCATCATGCCCTCCACGCCGAGGCGGCGAGAGTCCTCACGTTGTTGGGCGAGGTCCGCCCAGCTGTCACCGGTCAGCAGCGGTGATGGCAACAGTATCGGTTGGTTGCACTGCGCAATCACCTGCTCAAGCTGGGCGCGGCGCTCGGCCTGGGTGTGGTTGCGCCAGTCTTCGCCCTGGTATTCCAGCAGGTCGTAGGCCAAAACGGCGACCGGCGCGTCCTCAAGGACTTTTTTGCTTAAGGTTTTGCGGCCGATGCGCTGTTGCAGGCGTGCGAAAGGCTGCACTGCGTCCTTCCACACCACGATTTCGCCGTCGATTACCGTGCCATCCGGCAGCCCACTCACCAGGCTGTGCAGTTCAGGAAATCGTTCGGTGACCAGCTCTTCCCCCCGAGACCAGACCCATAGGCGACCTTCACGCTTGACCAGTTGCGCGCGGATGCCGTCCCATTTCCATTCCACCTGCCAGTCGGCGGGGGAGCCGAGCAGGGCGTCGAATTGCTCCACTGGTTGGGCCAACCCGTGGGCGAGGAAAAATGGATAAGGTTGGCCGCCGCGTTGCGCATGTTCGTCGGACGATTCGGCGGCGATCAGCTTGAGGTAGCCTTCGGCTGTCGGACGGTTGGACAGGTCGGTGTAGCCCACCAAGCGCTGGGCCACGCGTTTGCTGTCGAGGTCGGCCATGGCGGCAAGGGCGCGGGTGACCAGCAATTTAGACACACCCACGCGAAAACTGCCGGTGATCAATTTGATGCACACCATCAGGCTCGGTTGATCCAGTTGCGCCCATAACGCCGGCAGGCGTTCGGCCAGTTCCAGCGGCGGCAGACCGCGCAGGGGCAGGAGCTTTTCTTCCAGCCATACCGCCAGACCGTCTTCCGAGGTGTAGGTCGATTCCGGTAACAGCAGGGAAATGGTCTCCGCCAAGTCGCCGACGGACTGGTAACTTTCCTCGAATAACCAGGGTTCAATGCCCGACGCTTCGGTGGCCATGTCCCGCAGCAAGCGTGTGGGCACCAGTTGACGCGGCCGCCCGCCGGACAGGAAGTACACGGCCCACGCGGCATCCTGTGGCGGTGCTTGGCGAAAGTAGGTTTGCAGCGCGGCAAGCTTGGCGTTGCTGGACGTGGTGGCGTCGAGGTTGGCGTACAACTCGGCGAATGCTTTCATGCCGTGGCCTCTTCTTCATCATCACCGTATTCGGTGGTGAAGCCCTGGGCGTCCAGGCCTTTTTCGCGCAGGTGGCGCACCAATACGCCTACGGAGCCGTGGGTGACCATCACCCGCTCGGCGCCGGTTTGCTCGATGGCCCACAACAGGCCGGGCCAATCGGCGTGGTCGGACAGCACAAAGCCGCGGTCCACACCGCGCCGTCGCCGAGTGCCGCGCAGGCGCATCCAGCCGCTGGCGAACGCGTCGCTGTAGTCGCCGAAGCGACGTATCCAGCTGCTGCCTCCGGCGGAGGGTGGCGCAATGATCAAGGCTTGGCGCAGCAGCGGGTCGGTTTTGTTAACGTCGCCAGCATAAAGGGTTTCGGGGATATAGACCCCGGCCTCGCGGTACACGCGGTTCAAGGGTTCGACCGCACCGTGGCTGAGGATCGGGCCGATGCTGGCATCGATGCCGTGCAGGATGCGCTGGGCTTTGCCGAAGGAATAACAGAACAGCACGCTGGCCTTGCCGGCGGCGATATTGGCCTGCCACCAATCATTGATCCCGGCGAAGATCTGCGCCTGGGGCTGCCAGCGATAGATCGGCAGGCCAAACGTGGATTCGGTGATAAAGGTGTGGCAACGCACCGGCTCGAAAGGCGCGCACGTGCCATCGGGTTCTACCTTGTAGTCACCGGATGCGACCCAGACTTCGCCCTGGTATTCCAGGCGCACCTGGGCTGAGCCGAGCACATGCCCGGCGGGGTGAAAGCTCAACGTGACGCCGTGGTGCAGGAGTTTTTCACCGTAGGCGAGGGTCTGCAGGTTGATGTCCTGACCCAACCGCGAGCGCAGGATGCCTTCGCCGGGCGCGGCCGCCAGATAGTGCTGGTTGCCCGTGCGGGCGTGGTCGCCGTGGGCGTGGGTGATGACCGAGCGCTCGACGGGGCGCCAAGGGTCGATGTAAAAATCACCGGCGGGGCAGTAGAGGCCTTCGGGCCGGGCGATGACAAGGTCCATGGGCGTGCCGCGGGCAATGGGCTTATCAGGTATGAGGGGACGGTGGGGCGAGAAGTTCTATCGGAATGCGTAAGGTCAATGTGGGAGCGGGCTCGCTCGCGAAAGCGCGGGTTCAGCCCATTCTTGAGTGACTGATCGAGCGCATTCGCGAGCAAGCCCGCTCCCACCGGTTTGATTCGGTTTCTTCAGTCAAAAACCGGGTTACTTGCCGGGCGTCAGGGTCAACCGGGTCTTCCCATATACCTTGTCAAAATTCTGCGGCTGCATCGGGAAGCTCAGGTATTGCGCCTTGAGCGCCGGGTCGATGCCGTTCGCATAGTTCGGGCTGGCCGGGTTGCCGGACTGGCCGATGCCGCCCTGGCCCATCATCGGTTCGGCCTGGCCAAAGTCGACGATCATGCGCAGCGCCGGCACTTGGGTCGTCGCGAAGTCCTGGCCCCAGCGATACGGCGCCGGGTTCAAGGTGTTGTGGTCGCCGCCACTGGCGAATGGGCCACGAATCACTTGGCCGCTGGTGTTTTTCCAGGTGGTGCTGTGCAACTTGCCCCACTGCCAGGCTTTGCGATCACTGCCCAGCTGGCTGTCGCCGGCGCTGATTGCGGCGGCGAGGCTGCGGGCCAGGATCGCCGGCTTGTCTTCTTTTTGCGCGGTGCGCACGTCATCCCAAAACGGGCTGTCTTCGCGGCCCAGCAGGTGGTCGGCGTTGGCGGAGTAGGACACGTTGGCGTTGCTGATAAAGGCTTTCCAGCTGGCGCTGTTTTCCGGGCCGAGTTCGTCGAGGAAGATCTGTTTGGTGCTTTCCTGCAGGAACAGCTCGTAGATCGCTGCGTCCGCGGAAGTCGGCGCCAGGCGGCCATCAAAAGCCATCAGGCGAGTCAGCGCCTCGCGCGCCTTGGCCGCTTCGGCTGCCGGCAATGCCTCGATTGCCTGTTTCAGCGGCTGGGCCATGCCCGGCGCCTGGAACATGCTCTTGAGTTTGGCGGCGAACGTGGTGGTCTGGTCGTACTGCATGGCGATCATGCTGCGCGCGTCATGCTTGCCGGCGTTGGCCAGTTGCGCCAGACGCTCGCTGCGTTCCGGTGCATCCCAGGAGTTGGACAGCTGCATGCCATAGCCGCGTGGCGCGGTGCGTTGGTTGGCGGTGCCGATCCAGCCTTGGGCCGGGTCTTGATCGTAGGGGTGCAGCATCGCGTCGGCGTAACCATCCCAGTCGAAACGCGCGTCCCAGCCCGGCGAGGGCAGCAGGCCTTCGCCTTCGCGGCGGTTGGGGAAGCGGCCGGTGACTTGCCAGCCAATGCTGCTGGCGTCGGCGAAAATCATGTTCAGGGCGATGGCACGGATTTCCCGGGTCGCATCCGAGGCCTTGCCGGCGCTTTGTGCGCGGGACAGGTCGAAGAATGCATCCAGGCTCTTGTCGTCTTTGAAATCGGCGGTTTGCAGGGCCAGGCCGAAACCGCTGGTCAGGGCCTGGCTGCTGTTGAGCAGGGCGCCGTGGCGGGTTTCGTACACCACTTCGCGAATCGGCCGCTGGCCCTTGGCGAAGTAGGTTTCGTTACGTACGGCGGCCGGCAGCCATTTGCCGTTGTTCTCGTAGTACAACGCGCTGCCCTGGCGCTTGACCTTCTCCAGGAACAGGTCCTGGGTATCGCCTTTGACGGCGCTCATGCTCCACGCCACTTTGCCGTTGAAGCCCGACAGCAGGGTCGGCAGGCCGGCAATTGAGGCGCCGACCGCCTGGTATTTCGGCGCGCGAATCTGCACGTAGTTCCAAGGCGACGGTGCTTGTGGCTGGGCCGCGAGGTCGTTGGCCAGCAAACTTTTGCCGCTGCGGCTGCGTTGCGGGCCGATGGCCCAGTTGCTTGACGTGGTAACGGCCAGCGCATTCACGCTGCTCAACTGCTGACCGACGCTTTCCAGCCCGGCCAGGCCGGTGATCTGGCTGAGGTTGACGCCTTTGAGCTTGTCGGTTTCGGCCTGCGGGATCGGCTCGTCCGGCGCGCTTGGGGTAAGCCAGGCGAGTTTGTCGACGCCGACCTTTTGCGCGAGCACCAACGACGACAGCTCTTCCTGCAGGTTGCTCGACTCGCTGAAATTCAGCAGGCAGAACAGCAGTGCCGAATCTTCCGGTTTCCAGTACTCCGGCTTGTAGCCCGTCTGGGCCAAGTCCGGCGGCAGCTTGTCGCGGTAGCGGAACAGGTAGGCGTTGACGCCACGGGCATACACTTCAAAGAAGCGCTTGAGGCGCGGTGAGGAGGCGTTATACAGCTCGCCGGCGCTTTTTTTCAGGTTAACGGCCCGCATGAAACGGTCGACGTCCAGCATGTCCGCGCCGGACATTTCCGCCAGCCGGCCCTGAGCCAGCAGGCGCAAGGTGACCATCTGCGTGATGCGATCGCTGGCGTGCACATAACCAAGGCTGAACAGCGCGTCATGGAAGGTGTTGCTTTCGATCAGCGGCATGCCCTGGGCGTTGCGGCGCACCGAAACATTCTGTGCCAGGCCTTTGATCGGCTGCACACCGGCGACGGGAGGCAGGGTGTCCTGGGTGCTCTGGATCTGGCAACCGGCCAGGCTTAATGCACTGGCTACTGCCGCGGCAACGCCGAACCGGGGAAGAAAATGTGAGAGGGCTGGCGAGGCCATGGCAAAGCTCCTGCGGGGGGTAGCGTCATTAAAGGCGCTACGTTAGTGAGCGCGGCGAAACGACGCAAGCAGGAGTTTGGGTCTTGCGCAAATCATAGGTGGGAGCGGGGTTGCTCGCGAACGCGGTGTGTCAGTCAATCAAGGTCTGACTGAACCACCCCGTTCGCGAGCAAGCCCGCTCCCACAGTTTCACCGAGCAAGACTTTGAATCAGGATTTGGGCGGATTCACCTTCTGTACCAGTTCATACGCCCGAACCGTCGCCGGCCGCTCTTTGATGCTGTTGAACCAGCGATGAACGTGGGGGAAATCCTCCAGACGCTGGCTCTGCCATTTGTGGGAAACAATCCACGGGTAAATCGCCATGTCAGCAATGCTGTACGCCTCGCCCGCCACGAACGGACGATCCGCCAGGCGCCGGTCCAGCACGCCATACAGGCGCGCGGTTTCATCTACGTAGCGTTTAATCGCGTAGGGGATTTTCTCTGGTGCGAACTGGCTGAAGTGATGGTTCTGCCCGGCCATCGGCCCAAGCCCACCCATTTGCCAGAACAGCCATTGCAACGCTTCCTGGCGACCGCGCAGGTCTTTGGGAATGAACTGGCCGGTTTTTTCCGCGAGGTACAGCAGGATTGCGCCTGATTCAAACAGCGAAATCGGCGCGCCGCCGTCGCTCGGGTGCTGATCGACGATGGCCGGAATACGGTTGTTGGGAGCGATCTTCAAGAAGTCCGGCTTGAACTGGTCGCCCTGGCCGATATTGATCGGGTGCACCTTGTAGGGCAGACCGGCTTCTTCCAGAAACAGCGATACTTTGTGACCGTTGGGGGTAGTCCAGTAATACAGGTCGATCATGAAGCTCTCCAAATGAGCGAATGCCTGTAGGTATAGGTGATGTTTGGGGCGCGAAAATTCAATGAAACATTTAGCGCTACCGTTAGAAGCGTTTTACACCGCGCACACCTTTGGGCGGGCGCATCACGGGCGCTTGAATGTGAGTCATCGCGAGGGCGGGGGGATGGCAGGGGCTGTTGCTGTTTCAGAGAAACCCTGAACTGAAATCACGTGCAAATGTGGGCGCAGGCACGCCAGCCCCCACATTGACTGCACTCAGGGCATCAGGCCCCGTGGCACTTCTTGAATTTCTTCGCGCTGCCGCATGGGCAAGGGTCGTTGCGACCAACGTCTTTCAGGGTGTTGCGCACCGGCTCCTGGTGAGCGTGGCCGCAGTTCGGGCCGTGGACATGGCCGTGGTCGTGATCATGGTGATCGTGATCGTGGTTGCAGTCAGGACCATGGACATGGGGTTGCTGAGTCATCGATGTCGCTCCGGAATAAAATCGCCGGGGATTATCTCGCCATTGTGGGCGACCTGCACGTCATTACCGATGAATAATCCGGTTTTCAGCTCGCCTTCCAGACGATAGGGGACGGGCTTGGTGGGGTTTTTCAACATCTGCACCACATCGCGAATCTTTGGCCAGAGGTTGGTACGCACCGACACCCGGAAAAACCCATGGCTTCGCGGCGGTATGGTGAGCCATTCGTTGGACTCGCCTTCGGTCAGCACGAAACTGCCCAGGGTGACTTTGTAGATCAACCCGCGCACCGTGAGGTCCGCGTCGTCACGGTTGTCCACGCGAAAGTACAGCTTGAACTTTTGTTCCAGCAACTTGGCCCGTACCACTTCAACTTTCACCAGCGAGACGTGAGGCGCGGGCGTGTCGTCTTCGAACCATGAAGCACACCCGGTCAGACTCAGGGTCAACGCCAGCATCAAGCTGTACATCCGGAGCATGGCGTTATCCTTGAGTTGATTAGAGGTAGCCGGAACAGCACTTCTTGAATTTCTGCCCGCTGCCACACAAACATACATCATTGCGCCCAACCTTCACTTCAACCGTCGGGTCAATGAAGTACCAGCGCCCATCATTCTGTACGAAAGAAGATTGCTCACGGTGGCTGTGTTCTCCGCTACCGTCGTGCCAGCGTGCGGTAAAGGTCACAAAGGCATGTTCGGGCTGGCCGCCGAACACCTCCGAGCTTTCCACTTCAAGGCCCAGCCAAGTGCTCTGGGCACTCCAGGCGCCGATGGCAGCGCGGTCCAGGCCGGCTTGCTGCGCCGGCACGGTGGTGGCCACCAGATAGTCCACCAGGCCCAGCACATAGGCGCTGTAGCGTGAGCGCATCAGCGCGGTGGCGCAGGGCGCGGGGTGGCCGGCGTGATAATGGCCGCAGCAGGCATCCAGCAGGTTGCCACTGCCGCAGGGGCATATGGATGTACTCATGGTTACCACCAATACTTTCCGAAGTTTTCCGGGTTGGCCCAGAAGCGGGCGTTGAGCCAGTCCGGCACTTGTTTATAGTCAAGCAGATCATAGGTGAACAGCGTCAGGACCTGATCGTCACGCTGGAAGCGCTCGCCGGCTTGCAACGCCAGGGAGAAGAAGTCGGTGTCTTTCCAGCCGCAGGCGCTCAGGTCCACCAACACCGCAATGCGGCTGCTGTTGAGGTTGCGAATGCCGCCGAGCAGGGTCAGGCCCTGCGGTTTTGACAGATGCTCCAGGCAATCGACCACCAATGCCAGGTCAAAACGCTGCGCCGCCAGTTCTGCCGGCAACGGCCCGGGCGGGGCGATCGACACTTGGGTCTGCGGATGCTCGGCCTGAAAGGCCTCCAGCGCCGGAAACTGGCTGGCACCCAACAGCAACAGGCGTTTGGGTTGGTGTAAATCGAGCAAAGCGGCCAGGGCTTGCTGGGGTGTACGGGAAGAAATGCCAGCGGTCATCAGAGATCCTCACATCATGACCCTAGAGACTAGCGCGGCTGAGCGTGCGGGCCTAGAGCGGGCGGCGGCGAAAAGTCCGCCAAGAGCAGCGATCCTCAATGAAACCGGGGGTGTGGCGTACTGGCGCAGATGAAAAGAGCGGTCTTTACTCCACCCATCGGCCCCCGCCGATACCCTCAGGAGAAAGCACATGAGCATCATGCGGACAGCTCTACCCTTGGTTCTGCTAACCGGAGTATTGACAGGTTGCGCAGGTTTGCAAAAAACCGATTGGCCCACCTGTGCAGCCGTCGGTGGTGTGACCGGTGCCGCGATTGGCGCCACAAAAAGTTCGGCGTACGCCGGCTATGGCGCGTTGCTGGTCGGCGGCATGGCCGGTGCCTATTGCTGGGTACATGGTGATGGCGACGAAGATGGCGATGGTGTGCCGGACAGCCGCGACAAGTGCCCAGGCACGCCGAAAGGGGTGCAGGTCGACGCCAACGGTTGCCCACCCGCGCCTGTGCAGGCAGCGGTGGTTGAGGAAGTTGTCGTGGTCAAGGAAGAGACCATCGTGATTCGTGATGTCCACTTCCAGTTCGACTCGGCCAAGTTGACGGCGGCGGATAAAACCAAACTCGACGTGATAGCCACTCGCCTGAAAAAAGAAGCCCCAAGCGCGCAACTGCGGGTCAGTGGGCATACCGACAGCGTCGGTAAAGACGCCTATAACCAAAGGCTCTCGGAAAAACGCGCCCATTCGGTCACCGACTACTTGATCAGTTCCGGTGTACCGCGCAGTAACTTTGTGTCGGTGACCGGCGCGGGCGAAAGCCACCCGGTAGCAGACAACAAAACCGCTGAAGGGCGTGCATTGAACCGCCGCGTGGAAATCCAAATCAACCGCTGACCACCCTTGCCCCTGTGCGAGCCACAGGGGCATTGCCGGCGATCCCCCTCAAGTTTTTTCATCCTTCACTGGCAAATCGCCTGCAGAAGTCGGTACTGTGCGCCCAAAGAATAATAGGCAGGGGCATGCGGGATGAAAGTGTTTTGGGGGCTGGGAAAATGTCTGACGTTGCTGTTCTGGGGCGTGGTGCTGGTCAATCTGTTCCGGCCGCTGACTAATCCGTTTCACCTGTTGGTCAGCCTGGCCGGCAGTCTGCTGTTCCTTACCCACTTGTTGGAACTGCTGTTGTTCAACAGCAGCGTGAAGCACCGTGCCCACCCCTGGCGTGACCGCTTGCAGATTCTGCTGGTGGGGATGTTCCATGTGCGGGGCCTGTCGGCGCCTGCAGAGTTTAATGAAACGAACAAGGAGGCCAGTCATGCGTAAGGTTTTTCTGTTGGCCCTGTTGGTCAGCCCCATCGCCCTGGCCCAAAGTGTCAGTGTTGAAACCAACTCGTTGATGCGTCTGCCCAGCAGCACCAGCGTTTTGCAGCTCGAACGCCTGGATGTGGCGGACTACGGCACATTGTTGGTCCCGGCGACGATCACTCAGGTCAGCGTGGATGAGTTGCACCTGGGCCGCGAAGCGCGTATCGCGATCGCCCCCGGCAATACTGCGCTGCAATTGCAGGTGCGCAATGCGCAACTTGAGCATGGCAGCCAGATCACCTCGCGCGGTGCCCCGGGCACCCATGAACGGCCAGCCAAGGCCGGGCGGGATCTGGTCCTGCGTATCAATGCCCTGACCGCCGAACAATTGTCGGTGGATGCTCGAGGTGGCGCCGGCGCCCAAGGGTATGCCGGCCTGGATGGTGCCAACGGCGTGGACCCCGGTTGCACCTGGGGTTCGGCGGGGCGTGGCGCCAATGGCGATAACGGTGGCGATGGTCTGCCAGGCGCGGCGGGCGCGCAGGTGCGCGTCGAGTTGCCACAGAGCTTCCCGGCTGAACAGATCAAGGTCTGGGTCGATGGCGGAGCGGGTGGCCTGGCCGGAACAGCGGGCAAGCCCGGCAAAGGTGGGCAGTCTAAAGGTTGCCTGGTGTATCGCGCCGATGGCGGCGCCAAGGGACGCCCAGGGCTGGAAGGGCAACCGGGGCCGGCTGGGCCGGCAGGGGCTGTGACTATTCAGCGGCTCTGAGTCGACGGGTCTGACGCCATCGCGGGCAAGCCCGGCTCCCACAGGTGATTGCATTTCAATGTGGGAGCCGGGCTTGCCCGCGATGGCGGACTAACGATCGCCTCAGAACATCGGCCGAGCCGAAGCCATCGCCACCACCACCAGCCCCACGATCAAATTAATCCCCACCAGCTTGCGAATCTGCCCCAGCGCAGCCGCACCCGCCGGCCAATCCTCAGCGGCCACCGCTGCGCGCAGTTCCGGGAACTTCAATGCCTGGATGCGGATAAACAGCGCCGTCATCACCAGGTATAACCCCATCATCACCTGCACATAGCGCGGCGCGGTTTCGAAACCGCTGAAACGCAGTTGCAGCAGGCCGATGCCGCTGATCGGCAAAACCAGCACCGCGACCCAGACCCATACGAAGAAACGTTGAAACACATTTGCCCACAGCTTGAGCCGGGCAGGGCCCTCAAGTGCCGCCATGGCGGCGGGGCGCAGGATCATCCAGGCGAAAAACATACCGCCAACCCAGATCAGGGCGGCCAGTACATGCAGGGTGTAAGCGAGGCTAAACGCGGTCATTGTGGTACTCCGTTCTGCGCGGGATTAATTAGCGGGGTATGATAGCGGCCGATCCGAACCACTGAAAATTTATCCAGCGTTTTTTGCGCCCGACAATCCATGATCAGCACTGAACTCAAAACCACGATCCAGGGCGCCTATTCGCGTTTTCTCGAAGCCAAGAGCTTGAAACCGCGCTACGGCCAACGCCTGATGATCGCCGAAGTGGCCAAAGTCCTCGGGGATATCGACACCGACGACGAAGGTCGGCGCAGTGGCGACCCCGCAGTCGTGGCCGTCGAGGCCGGCACCGGTACGGGCAAGACCGTGGCCTACAGCCTGGCCGCGATCCCTACCGCCAAGGCTGCAGGCAAACGCCTGGTGATCGCCACCGCCACTGTCGCGCTGCAAGAGCAGATCGTCTACAAAGACCTGCCCGACCTGATGCGCAACAGCGGCCTGAACTTTACTTTCGCCCTGGCCAAGGGCCGTGGCCGCTACATGTGCCTGTCCAAGCTCGATGTATTGCTGCAGGAAGGCCACGCACAAACCGCCACGGCTTCGCTGTTCGAAGAAGAAGGCTTCAAGATCGAGGTTGATGAAGTCAGCCAGAAGCTGTTCACCAGCATGATCGAGAAGCTCGCCGGCAATAAATGGGACGGCGACCGCGACAGCTGGCCCACCGCCCTGGAAGATGCCGACTGGGCGCGCCTGACCACCGACCACAGCCAGTGCACCAACCGCCATTGCCCCAACTTCGGCCAGTGCGCCTTCTACAAGGCCCGCGAAGGCATGGGCAAGGTCGACGTGATCGTCACCAACCACGACATGGTCCTGGCTGACCTGGCCCTGGGCGGCGGTGCCGTATTGCCGGACCCGCGCGACACCCTTTACGTATTCGACGAAGGCCACCACCTGCCGGATAAAGCCATCGGCCACTTCGCCCACTACACGCGCCTGCGCTCCACCGCCGATTGGCTGGAAACCACCGCCAAGAACCTCACCAAACTGCTGGCTCAACACCCGCTGCCCGGCGACCTGGGCAAGCTGATCGAGCAAGTGCCGGAGCTGGCGCGGGAGATCAAGACCCAGCAGCAATTCATGTTCAGTGCCTGTGAGCAGGTGGCCGATTTCAAGCCCGGTGAAGACGTGGAAGGCCGGGAGCGGCCGCGTCATCGCTTTGTTGGCGGTTTGATCCCCGAGCACATGCGCGAAATGGGCATTGAACTGAAAAAGGGCTTTTCGCGCCTGACCGACCTGTTTACCCGTTTGACTGACCTGCTCAAGGAAGGCATGGACGGCGAGGTCAACATCGGCATCGCCAGCAACCAGGCCGAAGAATGGTACCCGTTGTTCGGCAGCCTGCTGTCGCGTTCCCAAGGCAACTGGGAGCTGTGGACCGCCTTCACCGTTGAAGACCCGGAAGACAACCCGCCGATGGCGCGCTGGCTGACCTTGTCGGAAAGCGGCGCGCTGTTTGATATCGAGGTCAACGCCAGCCCGATCCTCGCCGCCGAAATGCTGCGCCGCAATCTGTGGAACGTGGCCTACGGCTGCCTGGTAACGTCGGCCACGCTGACGGCTTTGGGCACTTTTGATCGTTTCCGCATGCGTGCCGGGTTGCCGAAAAAAGCCGTCACCGCTGTGGTCCCGAGCCCGTTTCATCACGCCGACGCGGGCGTGCTGCGGGTGCCGGACCTCAAGGCCGACCCGCGCGATGCCGCGGCGCACACGGCTGCGATTATCCGCGACCTGCCGGAGTTGGTTGAAGGTTCGCGCGGTACGCTGGTGCTGTTTTCTTCGCGTAAACAGATGCAGGACGTGTTCGACGGCCTCGACCGCGACTGGCGCAAGCAAGTGTTTATCCAGGGCAACCTGTCCAAGCAGGAGACCCTGAACAAGCACAAGGCACGGGTCGATGGTGGGGATTCGAGCGTGCTGTTCGGCCTGGCCAGCTTCGCCGAAGGCGTGGACTTGCCCGGAGCCTACTGCGAACACGTAGTGATCGCCAAAATCCCGTTCTCGGTGCCGGATGATCCGGTCGAGGCGGCCCTGGCCGAATGGATCGAAGCGCGGGGCGGTAACCCGTTCATGGAAATCTCGGTGCCGGATGCCTCCTTGAAACTGGTCCAGGCTTGCGGTCGCTTGCTGCGCACCGAAGAAGACCGCGGCACCATCACCTTGCTCGACCGCCGTTTGGTCACGCAGCGCTACGGCAAAGCTATCCTCAATGCCTTGCCGCCGTTCAGGCGCGAAATTTCCTGAGCCACCGTGGGCGAATTCGCCCACTGCGTGGTCTATCTCACTGCCAACGCTTTATGTCATCAGGCCAGTCACCGGCCGTTTGGGAGAACCTTGTTCGTATGATTCGCACGCTGCCCGCTCTGTTTGCCTTGTTGTTCACCGCGCCCTTGATGGCCGCGCCTGCCGGGCAACAAACGCTGTTCAACTTCGTCCGGCCTGCCGATGTGGTCAAGGTGGCGACCCAGGACGCCAGCCTGCCCCAATACAATGCCGAGCAAACCGCCGAAGGCGAAGTGCTGCGCCGCATCACCTTCAACCCGGCGGCCGAACCGAGCCTGGTGCTCAGCCCGCAGAGCGGCGTGTGGGACTGGTCGCAGTCCGGCGCCATGAGCCTGCGTATCCAGAGCGCCATGGACTGGGCGCTGACCCTGTACGTGAAGGTGCAGAGCACGGATGGTAAAACCCTGGTCAGCCGCATCGACCTGCCGGCCGGCCCGGTGCAGACCCTGTTGATCCCGTTGCAAGCTAACTCGCCGCTGAGCCAGGGCATGAAGGCTGGCCCGCCGATGCCCATCACCGTGGATGGCCAACGTGTGCTGCTGGCCGGCAGCGCCGGTGAGATCGACCGCAGCCAGGTGGCCTCGGTGACATTGTCGATGATCAAGCCCAATGCGGCCCAAAGCATCCTGCTGGAACGCTTCGGTGTACAGGACCTCGAGCCGGTGCTGAAGGCGGCCTACAGCGAAGTGGTCGATGCCTATGGCCAGTCCACGCGCGCGCGTTGGCCGGAAAAAGTCAGCAGCGACGAGCAACTCAAGGCCGCCGCCGCCAAGGAGCAGCAACAGCTCAAAGGTTGGCTGGCCGAGCGCGACAAATCAGCCCTGGACCAATATGGCGGCTGGAACAAAGGCCCAGCGTTTGAAGCGAGCGGGTTTTTCCGCACCGAGAAGCGCGACGGTCGTTGGTACCTGGTGACGCCACAAGGCCATCCCTTCTACTCCCTGGGCGTTAACACCGTAGCCCCGGACAACAATCAGACCTACGTGGCTGGGCGCGAGTGGATGTTTGCCGCATTGCCCAAGGCCGGTGAGCCGTTCGACAAGTATTACGGAAGCGGCGATAACCGTGGCGGCAACGGCGCCGACCAGGGCCGTGGCTTCAATGTCGGGCGTTGGTACGATTTTTACGGCGCCAACTTGCAGCGCGCCTACGGCACTGACGGTTTCGACCAGAAGCGCTGGGTCACCCACACCCTCGACCGTCTGCAAGCCTGGGGTTTCAACACCGTAGGCAACTGGAGCGACGCAGCCTTGGCCACCGCCGACCGCGTGCCGTACACCTTGCCGCTGTCGATTGTCGGTGACTACGCCAGCATCAGCACCGGCACCGATTGGTGGGGCGGCATGCCCGACCCATTCGACCCGCGTTTTGCCATGGCCACCGAGCGCGCCGTGGCGATTGCCGCCCGCGATCACCGCGACGACCCCTGGCTGATCGGCTTTTTCGCCGACAACGAGCTGGCCTGGGCCGGTCCGGGTGACGATCCCAAATCCCGTTACGCGTTGGCCTACGGCACGCTGCGCATGACCACTGACGTACCGGCCAAGCGCGCGTTCCTCAAGCAACTGCGCGACAAATACCGTAACGAAGACGGCCTCTCGAAAGCCTGGGGTATTCACTTGTCCGGCTGGGAGCTGATGGAAGACCCGGGGTTCGAACCGCCGATGCCGAACCCCGAGCACCCGGAAATCGAAGCTGACTTTAAATACTTCCAGCAGACCTTCGCCGATGCCTACTTCAAGACCATCTCCGATTCGCTGAAATGGCACGCACCCAACCAATTGTTGCTGGGTGGCCGGTATGCCGTCAGCACGCCTGAATCGGTGGCGTCCTGCGCCCAGTATTGCGATGTGCTGAGCTTCAATATGTACACCCTCAAGCCTCAGGACGGTTATGACTTCGCTGCCTTGCGCGCGCTGGACAAACCGGTACTGATCACCGAGTTCAACTTTGGCTCGGCAGACCGTGGCCCGTTCTGGGGCGGCGTCACTCAACTGGCCCGGGAAGAAGACCGCGGCGCGGCGTACGGCAACTTCCTCAAACAGGCCATGGCCGAGCCGTCGATCGTCGGTGTGCATTGGTTCCAGTATCTGGACCAGCCGGTGACCGGGCGCCTGCTCGACGGCGAGAACGGCCACTTCGGGCTGGTGGGCATCACCGATGTGCCGTTCCAGGGCTTTGTCGACAGCGTGCGCAAAAGCAACCTGGCAGCGGTGGCGCAACTGGGCAAAGAGGCCGAAAAGGCCACGGCGGCCAGCGCGCTGCGTGAGCATGCAGGCGGTAAGTCGGGGCATGAAGGCAAAGGCCCGGGGCAGGGCGCCGGGCATGCTGGCGGTCACTCTGGAAATGGCCATTGATTCATCGTTGACGGGTTCACAAATCGCACAAGGACTGGAACAATGTCGGCCAATTCTTACGGTGTTTTCCAAGGCGGCTTAGGTGCAGATTCAGGGTCATTACACGCTCCAGTTCGAAGCGGTACGTGAAGCATTCGCCGCATTGTTCGATGACCCGCAGGAGCGTGGTGCCGGGCTGTGTATCCAGATCGGCGGCGAAACAGTCGTCGACCTGTGGGCGGGTACCGCCGACAAGGATGGCGCTGAGGCCTGGCACAGCGACACCATCGTCAACCTGTTTTCCTGCACCAAGACCTTCACCGCTGTGGCGGCCCTGCAATTGGTGGCTGAGGGCAAGTTGCAACTCGACGCCCCTGTCGCCAACTATTGGCCCGAGTTTGCGGCGGCCGGTAAAGACACCATCACCTTGCGCCAGTTGCTTTGCCACCAGGCCGGGCTGCCGGCGATTCGCGAGATGCTGCCCACTGAAGCCCTGTATGACTGGCCGTTGATGGTCGACACCCTTGCGGCCGAGGCCCCTTGGTGGACGCCGGGCCAAGGGCATGGTTACGAAGCCATCACTTACGGCTGGCTGGTCGGCGAGTTGCTGCGCCGCGCCGATGGGCGCGGGCCGGGTGAGTCGATTGTGGCGCGGGTTGCGCGGCCTTTGGGCCTGGACTTTCATGTCGGCCTGGCGGACGAAGAGTTTTATCGTGTGGCACATATTGCGCGCAGCAAAGGCAATATGGGCGATGAAGCCGCGCAACGCTTACTTCAAGTAATGATGCGCGAACCGAACGCCATGACGACACGTGCGTTTGCCAATCCCCCGTCTATTCTGACCAGCACTAATAAACCCGAATGGCGGCGCATGCAGCAGCCAGCGGCAAATGGTCACGGTAATGCGCGCAGCCTGGCAGGCTTTTATAGCGGATTGTTGGACGGTAGTTTGCTCGAAGCCGACATGCTCGAACAATTGACACGTGAACACAGTATTGGGCCGGATAAAACCTTATTGACCCAAACCCGATTCGGTTTGGGCTGCATGTTGGATCAGCCGCAATTGCCTAACGCCACGTTCGGCCTTGGCCCACATGCGTTTGGGCACCCGGGCGCGGGTGGTTCGGTCGGGTTTGCCGACCCTGAACATGATGTAGCGTTTGGTTTCGTGACTAATACACTGGGGCCTTATGTACTTATGGACCCGCGTGCACAGAAGTTGGTCGGAATATTGGCCGGTTGTCTGTAAAGAGCTTGCTGTTTCACGTTTTTTTGTTACAAAGGCAAGTATAAGAAGGCGCTGAACGAAATTTTGTAACTTTAATGTTCTGTAAGCGTCTGTTTAACGGGTCACCAGACCCCCTGGTTTTTTCTCATTTTGTGGATATCTCATGTTATCGAACAAGTCCTTGGCACTGGCGCTGTGCCTCACTATTACTGGCTGCGCACAAACACCACAAAATGATGCCGAAGGTGGGCATTGGTGGTCATTTGGATCTGATAAGGCTGCTACCAAGGACGCAGTGACCCAAACCGACGCCAAACCGGATGCCAAACCTGCTGCGGGCGCCAAGCCTGTCGCGCCGGTTGCTGCCGCAGCTGCTGCTCCAGCGCCTGCCGCTGCTGCCACACCTGCTCCGGTCGCCAAGGCTGACACCGGTTCCAGCTGGTGGCCGTTCTTCTCCAAAAGCGCTGATGAAAAGGCCGCTGATGCCAAGGCCGACCTGAAAGCCGACCTCAAGGCTGCAACTCCGGCTGCCACCCCGGACGCTGCGCCGGCTGTCGCCAAGACCGACACCGAGACCAAATGGTGGTGGCCTTTCGAAAGCAAGCCGAAGCCACTGGCCAAGGTCGATGTGACCAACGTGCCGATGCCAGACCCGAAAATCACCCAAGCCTGGCTGGACGACTATGAGCCGCGCCTGCGCGCCGCCATCAAGGACAGCAACCTGCAGCTGGAGCGTCGCGAGAACGTACTCGTGGTGATCGCGCCGGTTGATGGCTCCTACAACCCGAAACGTCCAGCCATGCTGCTGCCGGTGACCTTGGGCCCGTTCACCCGCGTTGCCAAGGCGGTTGAAGGCGATCCGAAGACCGCGGTGCTGGTTCTTGGCCACGTCGACACCAATGGTGCCGAACCGGTGAGCCAGGCGTTGACCCGCGAGCGTGCGCAGTCCATCGCTTCGATTTTCAGCCTCAGCGGTTTGAAGCAGGATCGCCTGATGATGCGTGGCATGGGTGACCTTATGCCGCGTGCCGCCAACGACAGCAACCAGGGCCGTGCGCTGAATCGTCGCATGGAAATCCTGTTCACTCAGCGTACAACTATGTTGGCGTTGCTGAGCAAGTACAACTCGGGCAAACCACCGGTCGCTGACATGGTCGCTGTGCAAACTGCGCCAGCCCCTGTGCCGGCCCCGGCTGCGAAAAAAGCGGCTCCGGCGAAAAAGGCCCCGGCCAAGAAAGCTGCCGCCAAGCCAGCTGCGAAAAAAGCCGCTGCCAAGCCTGCCGCGAAAAAAGCCGCACCGAAGGCTGCCGCCCCGGCTGCGAACGACCAGGCGAAAAACTGATCCGTTGAAACAGAAGGATAAAGCTGCATGACCCAGGCACTGGCCGATATGCGCCGTGACTACACACGGGACGGTTTGAGCGAGGCCCAGGCCCCGGGCGAGCCGTTTGCGTTGTTCCACCAATGGTTTGGCGAGGCGGTAAAAACCGAGCAGCCACCGGTGGAGGCCAATGCCATGACCCTGGCAACGGTTGATCAGGACGGTCGCCCGCACTGCCGCATCCTGTTGCTCAAGGGCCTGGATGCACAGGGCTTTACCTTCTTCACTAACTATCAGAGCGCCAAGGGTGAACAACTCGCGGCGCGGCCGTTTGCGGCCATGACCTTCTTCTGGCCCACCCTGGAGCGCCAGGTGCGCATCGAAGGGCGGGTGGTCAAGGTAACGCCTGAAGAGTCGGATGCTTATTATCAGGTTCGGCCTTTGGGCAGCCGTCTTGGCGCCTGGGCATCGCCGCAAAGCCAAGTCATTCGTGACCGTGAAGAGCTGCAGGAGCTGCTCAAGCAGACCGAACAGCGTTTCAGCGATACCCAACCCGACTGCCCCGAGCACTGGGGTGGCTACCGTTTGTTGCCTGAGCGCATCGAGTTCTGGCAAGGCCGCGCCAGCCGCCTGCATGACCGCCTGAACTATCGCCTGCAAGCCGGCGAATGGACGCGTGAGCGCCTGGCGCCCTGAGTTTCATCCTCTTCATTGCATCCGAATGCTGACCCTCGCACCGAAGTCTCCACACAGGAGGCTTCGGCGTGTTCGTTTGCGCGACTACAATGAAGAGCGCTTTCATGACGTTCTCCGGAACAGGGTGAGCGCTACCGTTCGTCGATTTTTCTGGTACTGGCAGTCTGTACTAAGGCTGAATGAAAGCAATTTTCTGGCGTGCTTGCCGTGACAGGCGCCAAGCTGCGGCGTCTAATGATTACCTGTCCTTTGGAGTTGATGCTATGCGTAAGTCCGTTTTACTAGTTGCCTGCTTTACCACCCTGTCGTTGTTGTTGGGTGGCTGCGCCTCGAGTCTGACCGGCGACTCGTACTCCCGTGACGAAGCGCGTCGTGTACAGACCGTTCGCATGGGTACCATTGAATCCCTGCGTCCGGTGAAAATCGAAGGCACCAAAACCCCAATCGGCAGCGTTGCCGGTGCCGTGGTGGGTGGCGTTGGTGGCAGCGCCATTGGCGGTGGCCGTGGCAGTATCGTCACCGGCGTTATCGGTGCTGTTGCCGGTGGCCTGCTGGGTTCCGCCGCTGAAGAAGGCCTGACCCGTACCCAGGGCGTTGAAATCACCGTTCGCGAAGACGATGGCAGCATGCGCGCCTACGTCCAGGCCGTTGATGCCAACGAAGTCTTCCGCATCGGCGACCGTGTGCGCATCATGACCGTTAACGGCACCAGCCGCGTTACTCGCTAAGCGCTGGCCGTTGAAACACAAAAAACCCCAACCGGGTGACCGGTTGGGGTTTTTGTTTTAGGGGGCAGGATGTCTACAAATTGAAGCTAAGCGCTTTTAGCTTCATTAGACAGGGCACTGCTGCTCCATTGCTCGGTCGACTAAAAGCCCCGCCAGTTCCAGTAACTGCCCAATGGCTAACAATTGGCTGCGTGTTTTTCCGTCCACTGTGTCTGCCAAATCAGAGGTCAGCCCGCTGGCGCCTATCAGGGTTTCGTATGCATTTACCAACAAGGCCTCTGTGTTGGCGGCTGAACTGATCGAAAACAGTGGCTCGTAACGATTTGACGAGGTGGTGTCGGGCTCGAAATGATTGGCGGCGCGGCTTGCTTGTGCCAATAACTGTGCGGTGTCTAACGGAGGAGGATTCGGTGTGACCTTGTACATGGGTAAATCTCCAAGTTTGGCTGGAGCCGCCCCTGATCGCCGCGACGCGATGGAAGGTGGCAGCTGTACGCAGGTTCGCGGACCGAGAACTTGAAACTCGGCATACCCGAAGGTATCCCGCGCACAGCTGCCATAACACGAGGCGCCAGCCACAGGAGTAGCTGACGAAAAACGATGGCAATTATGCATCAAGTTAACAGGCCGCGACGCCTGATCGCTGAGTGTCAGCGACGGGGGGAGATTAGTGGGCGGTCAGGGGCAAGGCAATCCCGGCGACTTGTGGGAAATGTCTGATGCATGTTTCTAAAGGTGCAAAAACGCAGGTATTAAAAAATGAGTTTGCGGCTGGGGTTGCCTACGCACAGGACGCAATCACAGATCTGAACGCACACTGACGGTACGGCTCAACTCATGGCGGGCCGAGTATGTCGAAGTTTGCACGACGCACGTGGAGCCTCGTAGTGAATGCCCTGTGTGTTTATCACGTGTTCCTGCTAGGCCGCTTCGGCTAAAACCGAAGCGGCCTTTTGGTTTTTTACCCTGTCACTTCAAATCTGGAAGTGCTTCACCATCGTGTTCAATTCATGCGCCAGGCTGGCGAGGGACTGCGAGGCGGCGGTGGTTTGGGTCGAGCCTTCTGCGGACTGAACCGACAGTTGTTGAATATTGAGCAAGTTGCGATCGACCGCCCGGGCAACGCCGGCTTGTTCCGCGGCCGCCGTGGTAATCACCAGGTTTCGGTCATTGATTTCATCGTTGGCAGCCAGAATATCCGCCAGCGCTTGCTGTGCCAGTTCGGCCAGACCCAGGGTTTGCTGAGTCATGGTGCTGCTGTCGAGCATGGTGTTGACGGTACTGGCGGTGTTGGTCTGGATACCGCCAATCATTTGTTCGATTTCCTGGGTCGATTGGGCCGTGCGGTGGGCCAGGGCGCGAACTTCGTCGGCGACCACGGCAAAACCACGGCCGGCCTCACCGGCACGTGCAGCTTCGATGGCCGCGTTCAGTGCCAGCAGGTTGGTTTGCTCGGCAATGGTGCGGATAACATCGAGCACTTTGCCGATACCTTTGGCCTGTTCAGCCAGGCCGCCCACTTGCCCGGAGCTGACCTCCACGCCACGGGTCAAGGCTTTGATGGCGTTCAACGCCTCAACCATGCGCTGCTGGCCTTTCAAGGCAATGCTTCGCGACTCCTGGGACAGGTCGGAGGTGGAGGCCGCGTTCCTGGCGACCTCTTCAATGGCGGTGGTCATCTGAGTGACAGCAGTGGCTGCCTGTTCAATCTCGCCATGTTGCTGTTGCAAGTCCCGGCTGCCTTCGGCGGTCACGGCATTCAATTCTTCGGCCGCTGCAGCCAGTTGGTTGGAGGAACCGGTTATTTGTCGCAGGGTCTGCACCAGGTTATTGCGCATGGTCTCTTGTGCCCGGAGCAGGCGGGTGGCTTCGTCGTTGCCCGTCGGGTTGATAGGCTGGGTGAGATCACCCCTGGCAATGGTTTCGGCTACGTGTACCGCTTCAATAATGGGGCCGGTAATGCTTCGGGTCAGCAGCCAGGCCACCAATACGGTGCCACCACTCACCAGCAGAATCACGATTGAGATGCCACCCACGGCATGTTGATAGGCGGCTACGGACGTCTGGCCGGCCTGTTCTGCGCCTTTGTTGGCCAGGTCTATCAGTTGGTCGAAGTTCTTGGTCATCTGCTCATAACTTTCTCGAATGCTGTTGAGAAAGTCGCGGGCGCCGGCCTTGTCGCCGGAACGCGAGCGTTTGAGCATCTCGGTGTGGTTCTTCGCGTACCCATCGAGGCTTTGGTTGAACACATCGAGGCGTGATTTTTCCTCAGCAGTGCTCAGCAGCGCTGCATATTGGCCAAGCTGCTCCTTGACGCTTTTCAGGCGGCCGGCGGATTTGTCTTCGTAGGTCTGCATGTCGGCATCGCTGGAAGACAGGATGTGCGCCATCTCGCCCAGGCGATAACGGTCGAGGGACGCATTGGCCAAGGCGAGGATCCTGACGCGTTGCATCCAGTTGTTCTGAATGTCAGCGGCTTGTGACTGGACTTCGCCAATCTGCTTGAGGGCAAACAGGCCGAGAAACACACTCAGTGATGCAATAGCGGCGAAGCCGATGAAGGCTCTGGCTGCGATTCTTATATTTCTCAGGAACATGGGCATGTCGCTCGGGCTGAAAACGCGTTGGGAAGCAGTGTCGGGCGGGTGTCCCAGGCGCGGACGGTGAGATCGCCATACCCTCTAGTCGGCGGCTGAGCGAAAGTCTTTAGGTGGGGCAGCCGGATTGCCGGCTAAACGTAGGCGGCGGAAAAAGAAAAACCCCAACCGGGCGACCGGCTGGGGTTTTGGGGTGTTTCAGACTGGAGTCAGGCTTTCTTGCGACTCGCCATCGCCGTCACGGCATAGCCGATACACGCTGCCAGGATCGACCCGGTCAGAATCCCCATCCGATCCTCGCCGGCGAATTCGCTGGCGCCCGGCACAAATGCCAGGGAGCCGACAAACAGGCTCATGGTGAAGCCGATACCGCACAGGATCGCCACGCCGAACACCTGACCCCAGTTAGCGCCACTGGGCAGGGCGGCAAGGCCGGTCTTGATGGCCAGCCAGGTGAGGCCGAACACACCAATGGTCTTGCCGATCAGCAGGCCAGCGGCGATGCCCAGGGGCACGTGGTGGGTGAAGCTTTCCAGGCTCACGCCGGTGAGGGATACGCCCGCGTTGGCGAACGCGAACAACGGCAGGATGGCGTAGGCCACCCACGGGTGCAGCGCGTGCTCCAGGGTCAGCAATGGCGAAGGTTCGGCGTTTTTGGTGCGCAGCGGAATGCAGAACGCCAAGGTCACGCCAGCCAGCGTGGCGTGGACGCCGCTCTTGAGTACACAGACCCACAGGATCAGGCCAACGATCAGATAGGGCCCGAGTTTGATCACGCCCAGGCGGTTCATCGCGATCAACGCAACCAGACACGCGCCCGCACCTGCCAGGGCGGCGCCCGACAGGTCGGCTGAATAGAACACGGCGATGACGATGATTGCACCGAGGTCATCGATGATGGCCAAGGTCATCAGGAACAGTTTCAGCGACACCGGCACGCGCTTGCCCAGCAGGGCCAGTACGCCAAGGGCAAAAGCGATATCGGTGGCCATGGGGATCGCCCAGCCGGACAGCGCGGCGGGGTAATCCTTGTTGATCGCCCAGTAGATCAGCGCGGGTACGACCATGCCGCCAATGGCCGCTGCACCGGGCAAGACCACTTGCGAGGGCTTGGACAGGTGACCGTCGAGCAACTCGCGCTTCACCTCCAGGCCGATCAGCAGGAAGAACAGGGCCATCAGGCCATCGTTGATCCATAGCAAGGCGGGCTTGGCGATTTTGAGTGCGCCAATCTGCGCCACTACCGGGGTATCGAGGAAGGCACCGTAGAGGTGCGACAACGGTGAGTTATTAATGATCAGCGCCAAGGCGGCAGCGGCGATCAACAACAGACCGCTGGCGGCTTCCAGCTGGAAGAAACGGGTGAAAGTGCTACGCAGAGGCAAGGGATGCTCTCCAATCCAGGTTCAATAGGTGGGTACCCTAACCCGTACCGTTAGTTGTTAAAACAAAAGTTATATTCTTATTTGTTATAAGCGATGGTCAGGATCGATGATGGGCCGAAGCCTAGCAATTGTGTGTCTAATTGATACGTCACTGTATCTGTGTGCAGTGTAGGAAACCCCCTAAAATCGGGGCTGAAATCTTTAGAGACGCACCCTATGAGTGACCACCGTATCTGGGCCCGTGAAGCCATTCGCATCATCGAAGCGGACTTTCAACGCAGCGCCGACACACACCTGATCCCGTTGCCATTGCCGGGCTTGCCGGGTATCGAGTTGTACTTCAAGGATGAGTCCAGCCACCCCACCGGCAGCCTCAAGCATCGGCTGGCACGTTCGCTGTTCCTGTATGCCTTGTGTAACGGCTGGCTCAAGCCGGGTGCACCAGTGATCGAGGCATCCAGCGGTTCGACGGCGATCTCCGAGGCGTACTTTGCACGCTTGCTCGGCCTGCCGTTTATTGCGGTGATGCCGGCCACCACGTCGAAAGAGAAGATCGCACAGATCGCTTTCTACGGTGGCAAGAGCCATCTGGTGAATGATCCGACGCAGATATACGCCGAGTCCGAACGGTTGGCGAAGGAAAGTGGCGGTCACTTCATGGACCAATTCACCTACGCCGAGCGGGCGACGGACTGGCGGGCAAACAACAACATCGCCGAGTCGATCTTCCAGCAGATGCGCTTTGAGCATTACCCCGAACCGAGCTGGTTGATCTCAAGCCCCGGCACCGGTGGCACGACCGCTACCCTGGGACGCTATGTGCGTTATCGCCAGCATTGCACCCGCGTGTTGTGCGCCGATGCCGAACGTTCAGTGTTCTTTGATTACTACCAGACCGGCGACGCCAGCCTGCGCCTGGAGTGCGGTTCGCGCATCGAAGGCATCGGCCGGCCACGGGTTGAAGCGTCGTTTCTGCCCAAGGTGATTGATGCCATGGTCAAGGTGCCGGACGCGCTGTCACTGGCCGCCATGCACTACCTGGCCGAACGGCTGGGGCGGCGGGTTGGCGGCTCCAGCGGGACTAACCTGATTGGTGCCCTGGTGGCCGCGCAGCAGATGAAAGCGGCGGGGGAGTCGGGGTCGATCGTGGCGATCTTGTGTGATGGTGGGGAGCGCTATGCCACCACTTATTACGATCAGGCGTGGCTGACGGGGCAGGGCTATGAACTTGACGGTTTGATCGCGGCCGTTGCGGCCAGTGTTGAACAGGGCGAGCCGCTGCCGGACAGCGTCCTGCGCGCCAACATCTGATACAGCGCAACACCCAATGTGGGAGCGGGCTTGCTCGCGAATGCGGACGGTCAGTCGAAAAATCGTTGACTGAACCACCGCATTCGCGAGCAGGCCCGCTTGTGTCTTGATCTGGGAATAAACTCTGAGGTGAGAGGGGTGGATGGCAAGCTGTGAGTCCGCGGTGCTAGAAGCACGAGTGGGAGCAAAGCTGCCATCCACCTTTCCACTCTGGCCGACAAGCCCGAACAGTTGGACGAGCACCACTCGAATCACAAGCGTGGGCATAGCCAGAGCACTCTCACTCCTGAGTGTAAGAGGGTTTTGCCATGATTTCCTGGGTCGGCATCGATATCTCTAAATCAAACCTTGTTGTCTGGGTTCAACCTCAGAAAGAAGGCTTCGAGATTCCAAACACATCTGAAGGCTTTGTTGAGCTGATCAAACGATTGAGCTGCTATGAGGTTGGCCGGGTATTGCTGGAGGCCACGGGAGGCTACGAGCGCCAGGTCATGGCGGCACTGCAACAGACGAATTTCCAAGTGCTCCGAATCAATCCTCGTCGGGCCAGAGCCTTCGCGGTGGCCATGGGCAAAAATGCCAAGACCGACCCGATTGATGCGGCAGTTCTGGCTGATTTTGCCGAAGTGCTGCATGGGTCTCACGAAAAGGTCATTTCTCCTGAGCGCGAAGCTCTGCGCGAACTGATCCAATTACGTGAGCACTTCGTTCAGCAGCGCGACGACAATAAGCGTCGACTTCAGCAGGCTCAGTTGCCAACCGTTGTCAGCGCTACCAAGGATCATATTCGCTACCTGCAAGCGCAGATCAAAGCCCTGGAAAAACACCTCGTTCAGGGCATGTTTGATTTGGATGTAGAAAAGGCCAGGCGACTCATGTCTGTGAAGGGGATTGGCAAAGTCGCGGCCGCCAGTTTGCTGGTTTACTTGCCGGAGTTGGGCGAGTTGGATCGCAGAGAAGTGGCGGCGTTAGCGGGCATAGCCCCTTACAACGACGACAGCGGAAACCACAATGGAAAACGGCAGATATACGGAGGAAGAACCCGTGTCAGGCATGCGTTATACATATCGAGTTGGGTTGTTATCCGCTTTCAAGCAGACTTTAAAACGCGCTACGAGGCTCTAAGGGAGCGAGGCAAGAGCGCGAAAGTCGCGCTCATCGCCTGCATGCGGATACTGCTGATCAGACTAAATGCCATGCTGCGAGACGGTACAGAATGGCGCTGACGGACGGTGGGTTAAGACAGTTGCTCCCACATTTGAGTTGCTGTCTGTTCAGATTCGGTTTAGGCCTCGATACCGAGCATGTCCCGCGCCAATGCTTCGGCAATTCGAATACCGTCGACACCCGCCGACAGAATCCCACCGGCGTAACCCGCGCCTTCGCCCGCCGGGAACAGGCCTTTCACGTTCAAACTCTGCATCGACTCGTTACGGGTAATCCGCAACGGTGATGACGTGCGTGTTTCGATACCGGTCAACACGGCGTCGTGCAGCGAGTAGCCTTTGATCTGTTTCTCGAACGCCGGCAACGCTTCACGAATCGCTTCAATGGCGAAGTCCGGCAAGGCCAGGGCCAGGTCACCGAGTGCCACACCCGGTTTGTAGGACGGTTCGACACTGCCGATGGCGGTGGACGGCTTACCGGCAATGAAATCGCCCACCAGCTGCGCCGGTGCCTCGTAGTTGCTGCCACCGAGGATGTAGGCGTGGGACTCCAGGCGCTCCTGCAACTCGATGCCGGCCAACGGGCCACCTGGGTAGTCCACTTCCGGGGTGATGCCGACCACGATGCCGGAGTTGGCATTGCGTTCGTTACGCGAATACTGGCTCATGCCGTTGGTGACGACACGGTTGGGCTCGGAAGTGGCTGCCACTACCGTACCGCCTGGGCACATGCAGAAGCTGTAGACCGAGCGGCCGTTCTTGGCGTGGTGCACCAGCTTGTAGTCGGCAGCTCCGAGTTTTGGGTGCCCGGCGTATTTGCCCAGGCGCGCCGCGTCGATCAGCGACTGCGGGTGTTCGATACGGAAACCCACCGAAAACGGCTTGGCCTCCATGTACACGCCACGCCCGTGGAGCATGCGGAAAGTGTCGCGGGCGCTGTGGCCAAGGGCGAGGATCACGTGCCTGGAGAGGATCTGCTCACCGTCATTCACCACGACGCCGTTCAACTGGCCATCTTCGATCAGCACGTCGGTAACCCGCTGTTCGAAGCGCACTTCACCGCCCAGGGCGATGATCTGCTCGCGCATGTTTTCCACCACGCCGGTCAGGCGGAATGTACCGATGTGCGGCTTGCTGACGTAGAGGATTTCTTCCGGTGCACCGGCTTTCACGAACTCGTGCAGCACTTTGCGACCGTGGAATTTCGGGTCCTTGATCTGGCTGTAGAGCTTGCCGTCGGAGAAGGTCCCGGCGCCGCCTTCGCCGAACTGCACGTTGGACTCCGGGTTGAGCACGTTTTTGCGCCACAGGCCCCAGGTGTCCTTGGTGCGCTGGCGCACTTCCTTGCCGCGTTCGAGGATGATCGGCTTGAAGCCCATTTGGGCCAGCAGCAGCCCGGCGAAGATCCCGCACGGACCAAAACCGACCACGATTGGCCGTTCAACCAGGCCGTGCGGCGCCTGGCCCACCACCTTGTAGCTGACATCCGGGGCCGGGTTGACGTTGCGATCATCGGCGAACTTGAGCAGCAGCGCGGCTTCGCCCTTCACGTTCAGGTCGATGGTGTAGATGAAGCACAGCTCCGACGATTTTTTACGGGCGTCGTAGCTGCGTTTGAACAGGGTGAAATCGAGCAGGTCATCACTGGCGATGCCCAGGCGCTGCACGATGGCAGGCCGTAGGTCTTCTTCGGGATGGTCGATGGGCAGCTTGAGTTCGGTGATTCGTAACATGACGGGATCCGGTAGGCGGCGGGAAAAGAGGCCGGCTGTTTTGCAAACCGGCGATTATAAGCCCCAATGGCGGTTTTTCGTCATGTTAAAACAGCGCAGGGCTGATTCAGTCGTCGCGAGAGCCGCCGAACGATGCGCAACCCCGTTGTACCTGGCCGTTGACTCGCAACTCGGCGGTCATGTGTTGCAAGCTGCCACTGACGCTGTCGATGCAGCGTTGCGGCGCCACCCACAGTTCGATGTGTTGGTTGTTGGCTTCCGTCATCAGGTTAAAGCGGCCGTCGCCCATTTGCTCTTCTACGTAGGGCACCGCCAGGGGTGGCTGGCCCTCACGCTCGAGCACCATGCCCTTGGCGGTGACGTTCATCGCCCAGGCGGGTTTGTGGCCGTTGGCCCGCAGGGTCATGCGCTTGAAATCCGGGTCATCGCAGGCCGAGGTCGAGCGCTCGACCCGATACAGCTGCTGGAGGTCTACCGAACCCTGGGTGCCGCTGGCAACACCGGAAAACTTGCCGCGCAAGTCGGCAAACAGCACACCCTGTTGGCCGGCCAGGGAGGCGGCCTCCTGCAGGATGCTGGTGCCGCCGGTGTCGTTGACCACGTAGTTGCGTTTGTCGCCGCACGGCTGGAACAACAGTTTGCCGGCCACCGCTGTCAATTCACCCTGCATACGGGTCAGCCCCGCAGTCGACGGTTTGGCCGGTTCGCTCTCGAACATCTGGCAAGCGGTGAACAGGGGCAGCAGGGCAAACAGGGCAAGGGTACGGGCGGCGCGCATTTATCGGGTCTCCAAACAAGTGCCGCCACGTTACGCAGGCTGACGCCGCACCACAAGCCCGTCGGCCGGCTTCAGGAATTTCTGACAGACACAAAATTCAGCCGACGATAAAGGTCTGGCCCGTCTGTAAACCTTCGACACTTTTCGCGTAGGCCAATGCCACATCAGCAGCGGGTGCAGGTTTGTAGCCACGGAAGTAGGGCGCGTAGCTGCCCATGGCTTCCAGCAGCACGGTCGGGCTCACGGAATTGACGCGCAGGCCCCGTGGCAACTCGATCGCGGCAGCTTTGACGAAGGCATCCAGTGCGCCGTTGACCAGTGCGGCAGATGCGCCGGTGCGGATCGGGTCACGGTTGAGAATGCCGCTGGTGAAGGTGAACGAGGCGCCATCGTTGGCGTATTCGCGGCCGATCAACAGCAGGTTGACCTGGCCCATCAGCTTGTCGCGCAGGCCCAGTTCAAAATCGGTTTCGCTCATGTCACCCAACGGCACGAAATTCACACTGCCAGCCGCGCAGACCAGGGCATCGAACTTGCCGGTCTGTTCGAATAGCTTGCGGATTGAAGCGCTGTCACTGATGTCCACCTGGAAGTCGCCATGGGTGCGACCGATGCTGATCACCTCGTGACGCTGGGCGAGTTCTGCTTTGACGGCCGAGCCGATTGTGCCGCTGGCACCAATCAATAGGATTTTCATCGTGCTGTTCCTCCAGGGGTAAGTGAGGTTTCAGTCTAGTGTGGCTTTTCGGTCGGATAAACGCGCTAATAGGCAACCTTTGGTTTTCAAATGGAAACAATCCATGAGCGAGATGGATGACCTGGCGGCGTTTGCCGTGCTGATCGAAGCCGGCAGTTTTACCGTCGCGGCCGAGCAGTTGGGGTGCAGCAAGGGCCAGCTGTCCAAGCGCATCAGCCAACTGGAAGCGCGGTTTTGCGTGGTGTTGCTGCACCGTACCACCCGCAAGTTGAGCCTGACCGCAGCCGGTGCGGCGTTGTTGCCCCAGGCCCAGGCGCTGGTGGTACAGGTGGAGCGCGCCCGACAGGCATTGGCGCGGCTCAAGGACGACCTGGCCGGGCCGGTGCGTATGACGGTTCCGGTGTCGTTGGGGGAAACCTTCTTCGATGGTTTGCTGCTCGAGTTTTCCAAGCAGTACCCGCAGGTGCAGATCGAACTGGAATTGAGCAACAGTTACCGGGACCTGGCGCGCGATGGCTTTGATTTGGGCGTGCGCATGGGGGCCATCGAAAACGAGCGTCTGGTGGCCAAGCCATTGCTGGCCTGGCATGAGATGACCTGCGCCAGCCCGGCCTATCTGGAACAGCACGGCGAGCCGCTGACCCCGGCGGACCTGGCAGCTCATACCTGCCTGTTGAACAGTCACTACAGCGGGCGTGAAGAATGGCTGTACCACCAGCAACACGAACTGCTGCGTGTGCGGGTCAGCGGCACATTTGCTTCCAACCACTACAACCTGTTGAAAAAAGCCGCACTGGTGGGCGCCGGTATCGCCCGCCTGCCGTCCTACGTTTTACCGGCGGAACTGGCTGACGGTCGATTGCGCTGGCTCTTGCGCGATTATCAGACTCGCAGCATGCCGATGCATCTGGTTCACCCGTATCAGGGCGGCTTGCCGCGCCGCACTCAGGTGCTCGCCGATTACCTGGTGGATTGGTTCAAGCGCAGCGGTGAAACGTTGGACCGGCTTTAACGGTAGCGACTTGCAATCAGGTGATCAATCGACAGGCTGCCCGGGCCTTTGGCGACCAGCAGTAGCAACAAGGCAAGCCAGGTGCCATGGGTCGGGTACGCGTCGGGGTAGACGAAGAGTTGAATGGTCAGGGTCATGCCAATCAGGGCCAGGGCCGAGAAGCGTGTGGCCAAGCCGACCAGAATCAACACCGGAAAAAAGTGTTCGGCAAAGGCTGCCATGTGCGCGGCGACTTCCGGCGACAGCAAAGGCACGTGATATTCACTGCGAAACAGCGGCAGGGTGGAGGCGGCAAGGCGTGGTTCGCCCAGTTGGAACGTGCCGCTGATCAGGTCGATGGCAAAGCCTTCGACCTTGGTTTGCCCCGACTTCCAGAAAACCGCAGCAATCGAAAAACGCGCGAGAAAGGCGATCAGGCTGTAGGGGATTTTTTCGAACAGAGCGATGGTCCGTTTTACCAGGCAAGTAGGGGAAGTGTTCATGGCGATTCCTTTTGTTCTGTGTGCAAATGAGTGATGGCGTCGTGGCTGATCAGCAGGGTCAGGCACTGGTTCAGGTCGAATTCGCTGGCGGCTTCCAGGGCCTGGGTCACGGCCATTTCCAGCCCAGCGCCGTGGTTGAGGCTGTTGATGAACGCGACCGAACCTGCGTCTATTGCGAATACCTGGACGGCCAGCCCCTGGCGTAACACCAAGGCACTTTGCGCATGCCAGGCATTCAAACTGGCAATGGCCCCCTCGGTCTGGTGCGCTGCCCAGACGGCGACGATCGCGTAGGCGGAGTTCAACGTGGCGAGTGAGGGATGCAGTTGCAGGCGTAGTTCGCCCAAGTGGGTTTGGGTTTGCAGTGCCTGCAACACGGCCTGTTGTTGCAGTGGCGCAACATCCGCCGCGTGATAGGCGCGCACCCGCAAGCGTTCCAGGCGCGCGATATCAGCCAGGTAGGGCACGCTGGCAGCCGGCTCGAAGCCCTGGATAAAGTCGGCAAAGCTGCTGCCGTATTCACTGATCAGTGGGCTGTTGGGCGGGCAGGCCTGTACATAGAGGCTGGCCATGGCGCGAAAGAATGCCTCGCCGACCAATTGCAACGTGACGGGATAGGCCGTCGCCAGCGCATTGATCAGCGCGCTGTGGACGTTGTTGCGATACACCGCAAAGCGGCTGGCCGGATCGGCGCCGTTGCTGCTGAACAGACCCTCGGGGCAGACCGGGTCGGGTGCGAGCAGGGCACTGGCAAACGCATCTTGAAGGCTCATTGGTTCACCTGCGACAGATGCCAGTCGGCGTGTTGGACTTCGGCGTGCAGCACGCTGAAGGCCGGCACGTGGTTATCGCGCTCAATCAGCGTGGCCACCGGGCCCGTACGCATAAGGACGTGTTGGTACAACTGCCATACGGCGTTATCGACGGGCGCACCATGGTCATCGATCAGCAGGCGATCGCCCAGGCTGTCAGTGTCTTCGGCAAATCCGGCCAGATGAATCTCTCCCACGGCACGCAATGGCAGTGCGTCAATGTAGGAAAGGGGATCTCGCTGGTGATTGATGCACGACACATAGACGTTGTTGACGTCCAGCAACAGGCCGCAACCGGTGCGGCGAATGATCTCGCTGATGAAGTCTGTCTCGTCCAGGGTGGAGCGCTGGAATTGCAGATAGGTCGACGGATTCTCCAGCAGCATCGGCTGCTTGAGGGTGCTTTGCACCTGGTCGATGTGTTCGCACACCCGTTTCAGGGTGGCGGCATCGTAAGCCAAGGGCAGCAAGTCGTTGAGAAACACCGGGCCGTGGCTGGACCAGGCCAGGTGTTCGGAAAAAGAGTGGGGTTGATAGCGTTCGATCAGCGTGGCCAACCGTGCCAGGTGCTCACGGTTCAACGGGCCTTCGCCGCCGATGGACAGACCCACGCCGTGCAACGACAGTGGGTACTGCTCGCGGATCAACCCCAGGTAATGGTGGAACGGGCCGCCGGCAACCATGTAGTTTTCGGCGTGCACTTCAAAAAAACCGATGTCGGGCGAGGTTTCGAGCACTTCGCTGAAGTGCTCGTTCTTCAGCCCCAGCCCGGCCCTGCAAGGGAGCCCGGGCGCCTGAGCGGGTGAGACCGTGTGTTGGGGAGAAAGCGTCATCATCAGTACTCAGGCCGAGGGCTGTTTCAGGACTTGGCGGTGAAGGCTGTTTCCTGGCCGAAACCGGTCGGTGAGGTGCTGCTCGGGGTTTTGGTACAGGTGCCGGCAGGGACCAGCTTCCAGGCGTTGGCCTGGTCCTTGAGTTTCGAGGTGCCGGCGCAGGAAGTGCCAGCGCCTGCGGCGCAATCGTTCTTGCCGGCTTCGGCGACACCAAAGCACTTCTGCATGTCATCGGCGGCGTGCGCGGTGCTTGTCAGGGCGGACAGGCTCAGGGCCGAACCCAGGGCCAGAACGAGGGTGGCGGCGGACAGCGAACGGGATTTAGTCGTCATGGTGTAACTCCAGCAGTGAGGTTGGGTAAGGAAGCGTTTTTGCTTGCTTACCCCTCTAGAGTTGGGGCACCCCCATGCGTTACAGCGGCTGGCAAAAAAATTTCAATTCGCCAGCCGCCGCGATCACTCGCCCCTGAATGCTCGGGCTCGGGCGTTGAGGTGTTTCCTTGCGTGGCTATTTACCAAGCCAAATAAAAGCCTGATGAACGACGTTCGGTTAACGCTGTTTTCGGTAACGGGTAAGGTTTCATCTGATCGGGTTTAAGTACTGATGGCGTAATTTAATAGATCCTATTTTTTAAATATAAGTGGCGGATTTTCGCTATCTCAAAAGAAAGCGGGCGGTGTTATTCAGGCCCTGTGTGGGGGGTTAATGCCTATGTGTCGTGGACGTTTGAATGGGGAAGGGCGCGAGTCATGCGCTTGTTGGGTGTTTTTAATCTGATATTTTTTGGCTGGAATAGTGCTGTGTCCCCGTTATCGGGGGTTTACAATAATTTTGTATATGCGGAACAGTCAGTTATAAATTTAAGTCTTTTTCGGTTTGACTTTTATTAGTCGGCTGTTTAGTTTGATTTGGCCGGCAACAAATGAAATGCGCAATTCAGGAACCCTCTTCTGGATATTTTCCAGTTAAACTAAAAGAAGGAATTTAACGATGAAAGAAGTAAAAGTCGCTCTCCTGCAAAGTGCTACCTGCAACTTGATGCACGTAAAACTGCCTTCCCAGCCTAAGCCAGTGAAAGTGGCTAAGTAAGAAGCAGCGGGCCTGGAGAGTTCGCTCTCCAGGTCTTTCAAGGAGCAGCTCATGTATCATATAAATCCCGCGGCATTAGTGTTTGAAGACGGTAAAGAAGACTGTTGGGTTGACTACTCGTCAGGCCATAATGGCGTCAAGATTTCCAAGGGCTTGGGCAGGCTCATTGCCGAGCACTGCGGCCAGGCGGTCAATGCCGATCTGGTAAAGGAAGCCATTGCGCGTGATAACACCCTCAGTGAGGCTGGCATTGACACCTTGCTGGCCCATGTTTGCCTGCCTGCGCTGGCGCAGCCCAAGTCCGGCTATCACCGTGCGACCCAGAACCACCCTTTCCTGGACATGTCCCAAGGTCTTTCGGCGTTGGAGGCAGATGCTCAGATCATGGCAGCCTACGTCAAGGAACATGCGTACCCCGCTGTCGAGTTGAGTATTGAGTCAGGCAATGATGTTGCGCTCATTGACGCCATTAATCTGGACATCGATGAATTAAGAAACTCTGTTTTCTATCAGTTCAGTATGATTATGTCTGGGACCTTTGGCGTGCGTTTGCACCAACCGGCGTATTACGACGGCGAGCGTGATTATCACCAAGTTGAACTGCTCAAGAAGTCCATTCCTTCCGGCGGCGCCCGGCACCCCACGGAATGTTTTGTCGAAATACATCGTTCGTCGATAATTGCGCCGGGTGTCTACTATTTTTCCCCGATCGATAGTTCGCTTAAATTAATTACCCCGCAGTTGCCCGACTCAATGGAGGCTGAGCGCATTTCAAGTTCGGATGCCGACTGGGTGGTGAGGCTGGTATTGTGTGCCGCGGTAAGGCGATCAATGTTCCGCTACCGTGATCCCCGAAGTTTTCGTGCCTTGCTCGTCGACGCCGGTCATGCAGAGGCGCAATTGTCGGCGTTGGCCAGTTATTGCAACTGGCACTACACATCACGCTTTGTCGTGGACTTCGAGTACGCCAAAAGCTTCAGCGACGAGTCTTTGGATGACGGCCTTCCTGCGTTTTCCATCGGTTTGCTGGAAGGGTGGAATTAATGAGATATGTCAGCCAACACGGCAGTGAAGTTTCAATCCCCGATACGTGGGAGACTCATAACTGGGAGCGCCCTTATGTGTTCCTGAAGCAATTGCAGGCTGATCAGGTCGCCCAGCCGCAGGCCCTTCAAAGCCATCGTTACCTGCTGGATAAGCTGGTGACCGGCTATGACGTCAAACGCGCTATTTCAAGACGCAGCTTTACGTCGGTTGCCGAGCGCGAGGTTCCTTCTTCGGTGCTGGAGGCGGTACTCAGGTGCCTCTATCAGGCTTTGGCCCAGGAAACACATCTGTTTGCTGGAATCGTTACCCAGGGCGTACAGGGCTGGGCGGATGCAGCTTGGTTACTGGACCATACGCCCAGAGCGCTCAAGCGTTCAGACCGCGCCAGTGACAGCGAGGTGGTCGCCAAGATCATTCAGGGCCAAGGATGGGCCGGGGGCAAAGGCATTACAGTGTTGCTTGGGATCAATTGGCAATTTGCTGTTGCTGCATTCGGCGATCCTGATATTGCCTACGCCAAAGCCTTGCTGGATGTAGGGCGTGTAGGGCATGCCCTGTTGTTGGAGGGGCAGCATCAAGGGCTGGCGGCGAGAATGACGCCGGCCGTACACGAAGAAACAGCGTCAAATATGCTGCGCCTGACGGAAGAAAGGGATGTTCTTTATGCCATCCGGCTGGTTTTTCCAGGCTGAGTGCGTCGCAAGGAGTTGCAAAAATGAACGGACTTTCGCCGCTGAAGGACGCCTACGAGCGAGAGGGTTATGTCGTTGTTCGCGAGTTACTTGATCGCCAGAAATTGGCACTGCTCGCTGAAAAACTGATCCAGCAATTGCGTAAGCATCGAATAACGGATGGTTTCACCGAGATTGGTCAGCCGCGTTTCAAGGAACCAGAGCAGGCTGATCCGGACTTTCTGAAGTTTGTCGACGTCATGCGCAGCGAATTGACCGAAGAACTCTTTCAAGCGCCCAAGGTGATTGAGGTGATGAAGCTGCTCTTCGACACCGATGAGGTGTTCGTTCATCCGATCAAATGGGTGCGCGGTTTGGCACCCTTGGATTCTTCCATGCACTCCTCACCGGGCGTTCACCAGGATTTTCCGGAATTGCAGGGCAGTGGTCAGCAGATCACCCTGTGGGCACCCTTTTTTAATGTCGATGAAGGGTCGGGATCGCTGCCGGTTTACACCAAAAAACCAGGTGAAACCCTGTTACCGCTCGAGCTGGCACTCAACCCATCAGGATGGCAAGTCTGCCCCGACGTGCTGGGCGCAAAAAACGTTTTCGCATTACGTCCGGGTGATGTACTGCTGTTCAATACGTTTACCCCGCATGGGGGAGCGACCAATACCGGCACAGGTTGGCGTTGCAGTATCGAGGCACGGTTTCAGCCGCTCGCTGAGCCTTTGGCACTCAGTAATTTTGCCAAGCCGCTGTTGACCCAGGATTGGCAAACGTTCTACGCAGGGTGGCGGACCTGGGGGTTTTACTGGCGGGACAGGCATCCGCCGCTTATTCCCTTTGATCCATCCTGGGAGCATTGGCGGGATCTGACCGCTATCGGGGAAGCGGTTAAAGGTAACAAGAATGCGGTGGCGGCCCTCGAAATCGCTGCTAGGTTCGGTATGTCCGAACCCATCAAGTCCTGTGCCCAGGGGTTGCTCGAGTCCTTTGAACGTATTTACGACCAATAAGGTAATGTGGCTGTGAAGAACCGCTTTGCAGATTTTTTCATCAGCAGAAATTTCTCATTCTTGTGGCTGGGGCAAGCCCTCTCATCGTTTGGCGAGTTCGTTTTCGAGAGCACCGTCATTGTGTGGCTGGTGACTGACTTGTTTCACGACAGTGCGTTCTTGCCGACGGCTGTAGGCCTGGCGGTGGCGGCCTCTGCTATTCCGCGTGTATTGGTGGCCCCACTGGCCGGGGCTTGGGTCGATCGGATGGCCCCGTTGTACGTGATGATCGCGGCGGATGGGATTCGGGTGCTCAACTTCCTGATCTTTTTCGTGATCTATTCCCTGGCCGGGCTGGACCCGATGCAAGTGCTCGTCGGCGTTCTGCTCTTGTTGTTGGTGAACAGCACGGCTGCACAGTTTTTCAACCCGTCACGCCAGGCGATCATGCAAGTGGTCATCCCTTCGGCACGACGCGTTGAGGCATCGGCCAAGGCGATGTTTTCCCTGACGGGCATTTCAGTGTTGTCGGCGTCCCTTGGGCCGGCATTATTTGTGTGGGTGGGCCCCGCCCTGGCACTGCTGATCAATGTGCTGGCTTTTGCCTGTTCGGCCCTGTGCATAGCGTCTACCCAGGGCCTGCGCCGGACCTTGCTGGCCGAGCAACAACGGCTGCCCTTCTGGCATGGAGTGCTCGCAGGGCTACGGTTTTCCTGGGGGCACGCCTCGATTAGGACGTTGTTGATCGGTGTGGCGTTATACGGGTTTTCCTTGGGGGTCAATAACGTCGCATTGTCCTTGTATGCATTCAAAACCTTGGGCTTGAGCCCTTATGAATACGGCCTGATTCTCGCGGCGTTCCCTGTCGGCGGCTTGATTGCTGCCGTGCTGGTCCGGCCGCTGTTGAAGTCATTGAGCACGCGCCAGGCCTTTACCCTTGCATTGCTGTGCATGGGGTTCAGCTACCTGGCGTATTCGCTGCATCCGCCGTTTTACTTGGCCTGGGCGCTGATGTTCAGCTGTGGGTTGTTCTTCTCGGTGTTTGCGATTGTGCAAGGGCCGATGCTCCAGGAAGCCGTGCCGGAAGGTTACATGGGGCGTGTGTCTGCAACGGTCACGCCGGTGCTGGCCATCGCCTCATTAACCGGTACGCTGGTGTGCTCTCAGACGTTAAATGTGGCACAGCGTGTCATAGCCTATTTCGACGCGCCGCTGGATGTGTACGGCGCGTATATCTTCCTGGCGGCGGGCTTGTTGCTATTGGGCGGGGCATTGATGCTGGCAGGCCAGCGCGCGAGCAAGGGGGAGTTGGTCGCGACGCTTTGAACCGCGATAAAAAAACGGCCCGAAGGCCGTTTTTTTGTTACCTCAATGGCTCAGCCACCGAGATAGGCTTCACGCACCTTCGGATCCGTCAGCAATTGCTCCCCGGTGCCCTGCATCACCACCCGGCCGTTTTCCAGCACGTAGGCTCGGTCGGCGATTTTCAGCGCCTGGTTGGCGTTCTGCTCGACCAGGAACACCGTGACACCGTCCTTACGCAGCTGTTCGATGATGTCGAAGATCTGCTGGATGATGATCGGTGCCAGGCCCAGGGACGGTTCGTCCAGCAACAGCAACTTGGGCTTGCTCATCAGCGCACGGCCGATGGCGAGCATTTGCTGCTCGCCACCGGACATGGTGCCGCCGCGCTGGCTGAAGCGCTCCTTGAGCCTTGGGAACAGGTGCAGCACCTTGTCCATCTGCTCCTGGTAATCGCCCTTGTCGGTAAAGAACCCGCCCATGGCCAGGTTCTCTTCCACGGTCAGGCGCGAGAACACCCGACGGCCCTCAGGCACCACGGCAATGCTTTTGCGCATGATCTGTGATGACTGCTGGCCCACCAGCTCTTCACCCATGTAGCGGATGCTGCCGCTGTGGGCCTGCGGCGAACCGCACAGGGTCATCAGCAAGGTCGATTTGCCGGCACCGTTGGCGCCGATCAGCGTGACGATCTCGCCTTGGCGCACTTCGACGTTGACGCTGTGCAGGGCCTGGATCTTGCCGTAGAAAGTGGAAACGTTTTCGAATTGCAGCATTTTACGCTTCCCCCAAATAGGCTTTGATCACTTCGGGATTGTCGCGGATCTGTTCCGGCGTCCCATTAGCCAGCGGCGTACCCTGGTTGATCACCACGATGTGGTCGGAAATGCTCATGACCAGTTTCATGTCGTGTTCGATCAACAGCACCGTGGCGTTGTTTTCCTCACGCAACACGCTGATCAGCGCCTTGAGGTCTTCGGTTTCCTTGGGGTTCAGGCCGGCGGCCGGTTCGTCGAGCATGAGGATCCGCGGGCGGGTCATCATGCAGCGGGCGATTTCCAGACGACGTTGCTGACCGTAGGCGAGGGTGCCGGCCGGGCGGTTGGCAAACTCGGTGAGGTTGACCTTGTCCAGCCAGTATTCGGCGTATTCCATGGCCTCGCGCTCGCTTTTGCGAAACGCCGGGGTCTTGAACAGGCCTGCAAAGAAGTTGGTGTTCAAATGACGGTGCTGGGCAATCAGCAGGTTCTCGACCGCCGTCATGTCCTTGAACAAGCGCACGTTCTGGAAGGTGCGCACCACGCCCTTGCGGGCGATCTCGTGACCGGCCAGGCCCTGTATCGGCTGGCCGTCCAGCAGGATGCTGCCACCGCTCGGCTTGTAGAAACCGGTGAGGCAGTTGAACACCGTGGTTTTGCCGGCGCCGTTCGGGCCGATCAGCGCCACCACCTGTTTCTCTTTCACGGTCAGGGCCACGCCGTTGACCGCCAGCAAGCCGCCGAAGCGCATGCTCAAGTTTTCTACTTTCAGGATCTCGCGGCTCATTTGCGCAGCTCCATGTGTGGACGTTGCATGGGCAGCAGGCCTTGAGGACGCCAGATCATCATCAGCACCATCATGGCGCCGAACATCAACATGCGGTATTCGCTGAACTCACGCATCATTTCCGGCAGCAGGATCATCACGATCGCCGCCAGGATCACACCCAGTTGCGAACCCATGCCACCCAGTACCACGATGGCGAGGATGATTGCCGACTCGATAAAGGTGAACGACTCCGGAGTCACCAAACCTTGGCGAGCGGCGAAGAAGCTGCCAGCGAAACCGGCGAATGTTGCGCCGAGGGTAAATGCCGAGAGTTTGATGACCGTCGGGTTCATGCCTAACGCACGGCAGGCGATTTCATCTTCGCGCAAGGCTTCCCACGCACGGCCGATCGGCATGCGCAGCAGGCGGTTGATCACGAACAAGGCGGCCAGTGCCAGCAACAAGGCCACCAGGTACAGGAACACCACTTTGCTCACCGGGTTGTAGTCGATCCCGAAGTATTCGTGGAAGGTCTGCATGCCTTCGGCCGCGGTGCGGTCGAACGACAGCCCGAAGAACGTTGGCTTGGGGATGCTGCTGATGCCGTTGGGGCCGCCGGTGATGTCGGTGAGGTTACGCAGGAACAGACGGATGATTTCACCGAAGCCCAGGGTCACGATCGCCAGATAGTCACCGCGAAGGCGCAGGACCGGGAAGCCCAGCAGGAAGCCAAAGGTGGCCGCCATCAGGCCGGCCAGCGGCAGACAGACCCAGAAGCTCCAGCCCAGGTAGTGCGAGAGCAACGCGTAAGTGTAGGCACCCACGGCGTAGAAACCCACATAACCCAGGTCGAGCAGACCCGCCAGGCCCACCACGATGTTCAGGCCCAGGCCCAGCAACACGTAGATCAGGATCAGGGTGGCAATGTCGACCGCGCCGCGCGAGCCGAAGAACGGCCAGATCAACGCGGCCACGATCAGGCCGATGATGATGTAGCGCTGGGTGCGCGGCAGGGTCAGAAATTGGCTGACCTTGGGCGACACCAACGGACCACGGTTGCCCTTGAACAAGGCACCGACTTGCTGGGTAAACAGCACGCGCAGGAACATCAGCACCGAGCACAGGGCGATGATGGTCAAGGTCACGGGACCGGTGCCATGCACTTCCAGGTTGATGCCGACAATGCTCAGCTTGAGGCCGAGGACCGGAAAGGCCACAGCCCATACCAACAGGGCGCTGAAAAACGCCGATTTAAGATATCTGCTCATACTTTCTCAACCTCCGGACGGCCCAGAATGCCGGTCGGACGGAACAACAGCACCAGAACCAACAGCCCAAACGCCACAACGTCCTTGTACTGGTCGCCGAAGATATCGGCGCCAAAAGCTTCGGCCACACCCAGCACCAGCCCGCCGAGCATGGCGCCCGGAATACTGCCGATGCCACCCAGGACCGCCGCGGTAAAGGCCTTGAGGCCTACCAGGAAACCGGCGTTGGGGTTGATCACGCCGTACTGCATGCTCAGCAGTACCGCCGCAACGGCTGCCAGAGCGGCACCGATCACGAAGGTCAGGGCGATGATGTTGTTGGTGTTGATGCCCAGCAGGTTGGCCATCTTGATGTCTTCGGCACAGGCCCGGCAGGCGCGCCCCAGACGGGAGCGGGAGATGAACAGGGTCAGGCCCAGCATGGCCACCAGGGTGACGACGAAGACCAGGATCTGCATGTAGGAAATCAATACTTCTTCCGCACCGCCCGGGCCGAAGGAGAAGCTCCCCGGGATCAGGTTGGGGATGGATTTATCCTTGGAGTCCTGGGACAGCAATACGGTGTTTTGCAGGAAAATCGACATGCCGATGGCGGAAATCAGCGGAATCAAACGGTTGCTGCCACGCAAGGGACGGTAGGCAACCCGCTCGATACTGTAGCCATAGGCACTGGTCACGACGATCGACGCAAGGAACGCGGCGGTCATCAACAGCGGCAGGGAGTGGATACCCATCATGGCCAGCCCGGCAAGGGCGATGAAGGCCACGTAGGAACCAATCATGTACACCTCGCCATGGGCGAAGTTGATCATTCCAATGATGCCGTAAACCATTGTGTAGCCAATGGCTATCAAGGCATAGGTGCTGCCAATGGTCAGGCCATTAACCAGCTGTTGGAAAAAATGATAGATCTCAGGCATTACAGCGCTCCTAAAAACCCGATACGCATTTCACTGGTGGAGTCATGTTCCGGCCCTGCGCTGTGTTCTGTGAGCACATTTGCGCAAAGCGTTTGCCAGCGAACCGCTGGTGACGGTTTTAAGATTTTCAGGTGAGCCAGCGCCCGGATCGCGGGTGTCAGGCCCATAAACCTCGTAAAACAAAGCCCACTGCTTGCACAGTGGGCTTGTTGACCAGTAACGCCTGGCTTACTGAGGGGAAACTTCGGTTTTTGGTTTACCGAAGTGCCATTCGTAGACCACGAACTTGAAGTCCTTCAGGTCGCCCTTGGCGTCGAAGCTCAGCTCGCCGGTTGGGGTCTTGAAGGTGCCTGCGTGGATGGCGGCAGCGACTTTGGCGGTGTCTTCGCTTTTCGCGGCAGTGATACCGCCGGCGATCACTTCAACAGCCGAGTAGGCCGGGAACACGAAAGGACCGGTTGGGTCCTGCTTGTTCTTGGCGAACTCTTCAACAATGGCTTTGTTGGCCGGGTCGGTGTCGAAGGATTTCGGCAGGGTCACCAGCAGGCCTTCGGAAGCGCCTTGGGCGATTTGCGAGATGGAGTCGTTGCCGACACCTTCTGGGCCCATGAACTTGGCGTTCAGGCCTTTTTCCTTGGACTGGCGCAGGATCAGGCCCAGCTCTGGGTGGTAGCCGCCGTAGTAGACGAAGTCCACGTTGGCTTGCTTGAGCTTCTGGATGATCGAGGAGAAGTCTTTGTCGCCAGCGTTCAGGCCTTCGAAGACCGCGACTTTCACGCCTTTCTTCTCGAGGGTCTGTTTAACGGCGGTGGCGATGCCTTCACCGTATTGCTGTTTGTCGTGCAGTACGGCAACGATCTTCGGCTTCACGTGGTCGGCAATGTAGTTGCCGGCCGCTGGGCCTTGTGCGCTATCCAGGCCGATGGTGCGGAAGATCAGCTTGTAGCCACGTGCGGTGATTTCCGGGCTGGTGGCCGCCGGGGTAATCATGATGACGCCTTCGTCTTCATAGATGTCGGACGCTGGCTGAGTGGAGCTGGAGCAGAGGTGACCGACTACGAACTTGACGCCGTCGTTGACCACTTTGTTGGCCACGGCCACGGCTTGTTTCGGATCGCACGCATCATCGTATTCAACCGCGACGAGCTGCTTGCCGTCGACGCCGCCTTTGGCGTTGATGTCGGCGATGGCCTGCTTGGCACCCATGAATTGCATGTCGCCGTATTGCGTCACAGGACCTGTCTTAGGCCCGGCGATGCCGATCTTGATGGTGTCGGCTGCGAACGAATGGCCAGCAACCCCAGCCAGGACCATAGCGGCAAACAGTTTGGAAATCTGCTTAGTAGCCTTATTCATAGTGCTCCACTCTTACTGTTGTATTTTTTATAGTTCTAGCGGCCTTGTGAGCTGCAGAACCGGATCAGATATCTCGGATATCCCCCCCGGCATTGCCCTGGCAACTGTACCGGTACAGTGTAGAGCGCCGGTTGATCGCTTGAAAAGCTGGCTGCTGGGGGCAAAACCTGGGTGTGTCGCTTTAATGAAAGAAAAAGACAGAATTGCGGCGGGGTGATGCCAGAGTCTCGGGCAATCCTTGGCTTTTCTGACACTTTCTATCGATGCCTCATTTGCAACTGGGTTTTTCTGCCTGAGCCCGGACGTTATGATTGCGCCGTTTTTTACATCAGGTGAATTCCCATGACGCAAGAACCTAGCACCCTCTATGCCAAGCTGCTCGGCGAAACCGCCGAAATTTCCTGGAAGGAGCTTGAACCGTTCTTTGCCAAGGGTGCCCTATTGTGGGTCGACGCCAAGCTGGATTTGATCGAAGCGGCCGAGGGAATGGCCGAGGATAACCGTGAGAAAGTCGCTGCGTGGCTGGCTGCGGGGAGCCTTGGCGAAGTGTCTGCGACGCGGGCATTGGACCTGGTTGAGCGTGATCCCAGCCTGTGGGCGGTGGTGGTTTCGCCGTGGATTTTGATCCAGGAAAGGGCAGCGTAAGAATCGTCAGCACCAAAGTGGTGCGCTATTTTCGTCGGTGCAAGTGTGTAGCTGAGTAACCGCTGACGCCGTGATGGCATCTTGCCGTAGAGAAAGGTCACAGGTCAGGGTGACGTGCGCGTCACGGGAACAGTTTTGCGCGGGGTCGAAGGCTCGGGGAATTGTTTCTGGGTGTGGCCAAGATCAACGTATGGAGTGGCTGACTGGCCGCCTTCGCGAGCAAGCCAGCGCTCACATTCAACGGCGTTCCTACACACGGAATGCGGTCAATGTGGGTGCGGGCTTGCTCACGAAGGGCGCGACTCGGTCTAGGCAGTCTTGCCAGTATGGTTATTCAACGAAATAACTTTGGTCTTGCCAATCCGATGGCGATAAATCTCGCGCAGGTACTTGATCGCCTTCTTCACACAATCCCGTGACAAGCGAATATCGTTGATCGACACAAACTTCTCCTTGTCGTTGATCAACTCCCGGTACTTCTTCTCATACATCGGTTTGATCGCGTACCAGTTGGTATCGAGAATTTTCGCCGGGTTTTCGAACTCGTTGAGCAGCTCATCAATCCGGTCTTCATCGAAATCCTCATGGATGATGAAGTCCAGGATCGAATTATCCAACGTGTCATCAAACCGGTACGGGTTACGCGCAAAGCAACGCTTGATAAAGGCCACGATCAACGTCAGGAAATCATCTGACAGGCACGGGCTCTTGGCGATCAGCGTGGTCAGCGACAAGTTGGCCGACGCCCCGATCACCAGCGCATACCGCTTGAGCGTGGTGTTGGGAAACAGGCTATTGAGGTGCGTCTTCAGCCGGTTCAGGTCCATGTAGGACAGCTTGTAGTCCTTGGGCAAGGACACAATCGACACCACCGACGAGCAGTTCTTGAAGAAGTGCAGGTCATGCAGGGCGGCTGCGTCGTATCCGGAATTCTTGTATTGCTCCAGTGACGCCTTGTAGCGCTTGGACTCGATCGGCAACAGGCTGATGCCTTCGATGGCCTGGGTCACTTTATTGAAGTGCGGCAGGTCGATGGAGCGGAAAAACAAGTCATCGATATTCAGCCGCTGTGGCTCTTTATCGAACACTTTGAACTTGTCATTCGACGGCGCCGGCGTTTCCGGCACCACGGACTCGGCATAGGCAATCGCTACCGGTCCCGCCAGGCTCATAAACAGGTCGTTGGCATCCAGGCGGATGGTTTCGCCAATGTCGATACCGGCACGCCGGAAATAGTTCTGGTCGTAATCGGTCGTCACCGCCTGGGCGGTGAGGATGTTGAAGATCTGCTGGGAGATGTACTGGTTGGCGTGTTTTTCCATGGCATTGACGTCAATGTTCTGGATATTGCCGTCATCGCTCTCTTCGGCGTAACGCATGATGTCGTTGGAGATCAGCATCATCGCGTTCCATGGCCGGATACGTCCCTTCACACTGGCTTCGCTGCTGTCTTCATTGTCGAAGTTGTAAGAGAAGTCCCATTCTTCCGACAGGTATTTGCACAACAACCGCCCAGCGTTGATGTGCAGGGCCTCGGACATTTCGCTGCGGTGGTCGGAGATGTTCGGCAGCACACAGATGCCACTGGTGAAGATCGGCTCGAAGACAAACGCGTGGCCACTCTTGCTGTCGTGCTCGTCGGCGGGTTTGGTGTCGAACGTCTTGTTCATGTACGAGTGTTGCTGGGCCAGGCCAAACTCCGAGGCCATGCCCGACCCCGTACCGCCGCCGGCGCTGAAGATCGAGAAGTACAGACGCGACTGGTTGGCCTTGATGCCGCAGGAGTCGATCAGGTAGGAGTGAATCATCTTCCAGTCGGGGCTGGAAAAACGCTGGGTATCTTTATTGAGGATGATCTTGGCCAGGTACTGGCCCAGGATCGGCGCGTTACCGGCGCCGCCGGCATGGACTTCCGAGAGGTCCATTATTTTCATCTTGCTGTAGTCGCGCAGGAAGCCGCTTTTTTCGCCCTTGCGCGAAAACCGGATGCGCCCGGCGATGTCCTTGTCCAGGTCACCCAGCATCACCAGCGGCTCCACCAGGAACACCGGTTTGGTGGCCTTGCCGCCGCCCAGGCGCAGGTTGTTTCGGATCCACTGGGCCGGGCTGTAGCCCTTGTCCTGCGACGTGTCTTGCGTGCTGAATTCGTTCAAGTAGAACTTGCGCGCGTTGTAGACCAACTCTGCCACGTCCAGCGCGATGTTCGAACCGCAGCGGCCCAGGCCGATCAGGCACACCGAGGGAAATTCCTGCTCGTCGCGCGGGTCGCCGTCACCGTCTTGCTGGGGTGGGCGCGGGAACACCATGTCGCGCAGGCCGTCGAGGTTATCGAGGATGCGGTCGGTATTGGTTTCGGTGAAGTACAAGTACTGCTGGGTGGCCAGCGGACGGGCGCTGCTCAATGACTTTGAACCTGAGGATTTTTCCGCAGGAGCTGTCGGCAACAGGTCGAGGATCTCGGTGGCAGAGTTATTTTTAGAGGTCATTGGGCGCCATGTACCTGGACAGATGGCTTAAAAATCAAGGAGCCATCATTGAATGAGAGTTCGCGACTTTACAGTGCGTCTGAGTCCGGGACGGTCGGGTTTAACCCTGATTTTTCAAGGGGAATCGTGGCCGGACTCTGATGAATCGGCCGTTCGTCGGGGTTCTTTAGGCAAATGATGGCGAAATGCCAAAGAACCGGCGTCAGCGAATTGGCCTGACGGTCGCGGGTGGGCTGATACGGGCCGGGGTGGGGGCTTTCGGCGCAGGTGCCTCTTTGCTGCCTTCCACGCTGAAAGGGTAGAGCGGGTTGCGCATCTGGATGCCCTGGATCACGCCAACGATGTCGCAGAACGGCACCGCCGGGCTCAGCAGGTAGCCCTGAATGAAGTCACCGCCATGTTTGAGCAGCAGCTCGAACTGTGCCTGGGTTTCCACGCCTTCGGTGACCACCTGTAAGTGCAGGGTGTGGGCCATGCCGATAATCGCCTGGACGATCTCGATATCGGCGGTGGATTTGGGGATGTCCTGGATAAATGAACGGTCAATCTTCAACGTGTTGATCGGTAGGCGCTTGAGGTAAGCCAGCGACGAGTAGCCGGTGCCAAAATCATCGATGGCGAGCGAAACCCCCAAGGCCCGAATTTGCCGCAACAGCGCCAGGGTGCTGCTGATATTGCCCATCAGCGCGTTTTCGGTAACTTCCAGTTCCAGGCGGTTGGCGGCAATCCCGGCGAAGCGCAGGGCGGCTTCTATTTCATCGGCCAACTCGTCACGGGTCAGGTTGAGGGCCGAGCAGTTCACGGCCATGGTCAGTTCGCTGTAGCCCCGGTCGGTCAGCAGGCTTAAATCATGGCAGGCCTGCCGCAACACCCAGTGGTCCAGTTCGGCGATCAACCCGTTGCTTTCGGCGATGTCGATAAACCGGTCCGGGGCCAGCAGCCCGTGTTGCGGATGTTGCCAGCGCACCAGGGCTTCCAGGCGGGTGACCTTGCCGAGTTTCATGTCGAAGATCGGTTGGTAAAACAGCACCAACTCGTTGCGGCCACGCAGGGCTGCGCGCAATTCCTCTTCCAGTTGCAGCTCAAGGAAGGCACGGGTTTTAAGGTTGGAACTGAAGAAGTTGAGGTTGTTGCGCCCGGCGTCTTTGGACTGGTACAGCGCCAGGTCGGCGGTTTTCAGCAGCTCTTCGCAGGTCAGGCCGTCTTCGGGAAACAGGCTGATGCCGATGCTGGTGGTCATCACCATGCGCCGACCGGCCAGTTCGACCGGCTCTTTCATCTTCTGCATGATCCGCTGCGCCATGTGCCGCGCTTCATCGCGATGGTGAATATTGATCAAAATGCAGAATTCGTCCCCACCAAACCGCGCGACCACGTCGTCGTGGCTGCGTATCGAACCTTTGATATGCCCGGCCAATACCGTCAGCAACTGGTCGCCGGCGTCATGCCCCAGGCTGTCATTGATCCGCTTGAAGTGGTCGATATCGAGGAATATCACCGCCATCATGCCGTTATTGGCCGTTTTTTCAGCGACTTTCTCAGCGAAGATCTGATTGAACCCTCGGCGGTTCAGCAGGCTGGTCAACGCGTCATAATGGGCAACCTGTTGCAGTGATGCGCGGGCCTGGTCGAGTTCGCTGAGCAGGGCGTTGACCCGGCGCAAGTCGCGTTCCTTGTGCTGCAGCTTTTTGTCCGCCAGGGCCGCGCTGACGCTGCTGCCGATCACCAACAGGGTGATAACCGCCACAGACAGGCCCAGTTGAATAGGGTTGTTGTCCAGCGGCAGCGCGAGGTCGGCTCCGCTGGGCACCAGCATTTGCATAGCGGCCATGCCGGTGAAGTGCATGCTCAGGATGCCGGCGCCCAGCACCAGGCTCGCGGCGTATTTGAGCAATTGATGGAAAACCCCGGCGCCGTTGCGCAGGTGGCTCGACAGCAGCAATGCCGCCAGGCTGGCGCCAATCGCGATAACCACCGACGCGATGAACAGCCACGACTCGAAGTACACCTGGGCCTGGGAGCGCATGGCCGACATGCCCACATAGTGCATCAAGGCGATACCGAGGCCCATCCACACCGACGCCAGTAAATACTGATGGAACCGCAGGTGGGCATGACTGAGGGTTTGCATGGCAAACAACGAGGCAATCAGGGCGATCACCAGCGAGGCGAACGTCATGAGCAATTCGTAATGAATGGCAATAGGTGCCTGGAAAGCCAGCATGCTGATGAAGTGAGTCGACCAGATACCGCCGGCGAGGCACCCGGCACCCAGCCAGCGCCAATGGCGGCGGGCGGTAGGGTCTTCTACATGGCCGACACGTTCGGCCATGTCCAACGTACCAAACCCGGCCGCGCAAGCGACCAGGTAGGCCAGCAACACCAGAAAGGGGTTATGACTGCAATTGAGTAATAAGTGCCCATTCTCTGGAAGGTCGGTAAAAAAATACATACCTAGCCATTCCATAGCATGTCCCGTCAAAGTCCGTACGTCATTGCCTTGAGCAATGGCCTATGGACTCCAGTATAGAAGCCTCGCGGGATTTGCCAGGAATAATGGCACTTTGATTTCAATGATTTTGGCATGCCGCTCATAGCGATTGATGCTAAGCGCTGATGGGCAGTTCCAGCTCAAAAGGGGCTTCCAATGGCGGCAGGCCGAATGCCGCGCGTGCGGTATCGCAATCGACGTTCGGTACACCCTGGCTCCACGACGCGTCGAACTCACGGCAGGGGCTCGACCGTTGCTCATAGATCGTGCAGCGTGTGCCCTTGCCGACTTCCCCTTCAAGGCTGCAGCAACGCGCGGGTTTCTGGTCGGTTCCGATCATCGCTACGCGTGTGGGGTTGATCTGCACCACAAGGTCATCGGGCACCGTGCCCCCGGAGGAGGCGCACTCACCCCAGAAGAAAGACACGCGAAAGTGTGAACAGCAGGCACCGCAACTCAGACACGGACTGGCTTCGGACATGGGCGTCATCGATAAGAAAAGTAGGATGGGGTGTTTCGGAAGGCTCGCCATTCTAATCCTGCCATGGCCGTTGGGAAGGGGGGCGAGCACTTATATTTTCGTAGGAAAACCCTCGCAATTGCGGGTCAAGGTCCGGGTGAAATTACGCCCTATCAGCTTTACGAATCATTACAGACAACGGCCGTCTGCCTGACTATGTTGCAGATACCTGAGCAGGATGCATCGGGCATCGCTGCGCTCATAACAATAAAAGAGACGGACCCATGCAGAACTCGACCCAAGCGGCGAATGCCTGGCGCATTCTGTTCCTGCTGTTCCTCGCCAACCTGTTCAATTTCTTCGACCGCACCATTCCCGCGATCATCATCGAGCCCATCCGCATGGAGTGGCACCTGAGCGACTTTCAGCTCGGGATCATCGGCACCGCTTTCACCATTGTCTATGCCATCGCCGGCCTGCCGCTGGGGCGCATGGCCGATACGGGCTCACGCAGCAAACTGATGGGCTGGGGCCTCTTCGCCTGGAGCGGGCTGACGGCGATCAACGGCATGGTCGGCAGTTTCTGGACATTCCTGCTGGTGCGCATGGGCATCGGCATTGGCGAAGCCAGCTATGCGCCGGCGGCCAACTCGCTGATTGGCGACCTGTTTCCCGCTCACCGGCGCGCGCGGGCCATGGGCATTTTCATGCTGGGCCTGCCGTTGGGGCTGCTGCTGGCATTCTTCACCATCGGCGCGATGGTCAAGGCGTTCGACAGCTGGCGCGCGCCGTTCTTTATCGCCGCCGTGCCGGGAATGATCCTCGCGGTGTTCATGTTCTATATCAAAGAGCCCAAGCGCGGCGCCGCAGAAACCGTGCAGGTTTCCCAGGAACGCGTCGACCGTCCAATCCGCCGCGTGCTGGCGGTGCCGACGTTCCTCTGGCTGGTGTTGGCCGGGCTGTGTTTCAACTTCGCCACCTATGCGTGCAACTCGTTCCTGGTGCCGATGTTGCAACGCTACTTCCTGATGCCGTTGCAGGACGCTGCGGTTGCCACCGGGGTAATCGTCGGCTTGACCGGCTTGGTGGGCCTGACGCTGGGCGGCTGGATTGCCGACAAGATCCATCAGCGCGTGGCCAATGGCCGACTGCTGTTCGCGGCGTGCAGCCTGATCATCTCCACGGTTACCACCGCCTGGGCCTTGCATGCGGGGCGCATCGAGATTGGGGTGTTTGTGGCGCTGTTCAGTGTGGGCTGGTTGTTCGCTTATAACTTCTACACCTGTGTGTACACGGCGATTCAGGATGTGGTCGAACCCCGCCTGCGGGCCACGGCGATGGCGCTGTTTTTTGCCGGGTTGTATCTGCTCGGCGGAGGCATGGGGCCGGTGGTGGTGGGCGGGCTGTCGGATCACTTTGCCCATTCGGCGATGTATGCCGACGGAGCGGCACAGATGACTGAGGCTTATAAGGCCGTGGGCTTGCACGACGCCATGTACCTGATTCCGGTGGCGCTGTTTCTGACCATGCTGTTTCTGTTCCAGGCGTCGCGCAGTTTTGTGCGTGATGCCAAGCGGATGAAGGCGGGGCTGGGGGCGGTGGAGGTGCCGGCTGCTGCGGCTACGGCCTGATGCCAAGGTGACCCTTTCGCGAGCAGGCCCGCTCCCACCTTTGACCGAGTCCAGCTCGATCACCGAATCATGTGGGAGCGGGCTTGCTCGCGAAGAGGCCCTTAAAGGCAACGATATTCTCAAAAGCATGTAAAAGGCCCGCATTGCGCGGGCCTTTTTTAGCCGGGCAGGGCGGTTATCAACCCGCCACCAACACCCGAATCGCTTCCAGTCGCAGCGCCGCCTTGTCGAGCATGGCCAGGCCCTGCTCGCGTTGGTTGCGCAAGGCCACCAGCTCGCTGTCGCGCACGGTCGGGTTGACCGCTTGCAACGCGGTCAAGCGCGCCAGCTCTTCGTCGGTATCCGCTGCCAGGCGGCGTTTTGCCTCGGCCACACGTTCGGCGTGGCGCGGGGTGATCTTCTCTTCGCCGGCGTTGATGCGCGGCGTCAGCTGATCGCGCTGGGCCTGCACGAACTTGTTGGCACTGGCGCGTGGCACGCTTTCCAGTTGGTCGTTCAGGGTTTCAAACGACACGCGGCCGGACAAGTCATTGCCGTTGGCATCCAGCAGGCAGCGCAAGGCGGCCGGTGGCAGGTAGCGGCCCAGTTGCAGCGAGCGCGGCGCAACCACTTCACTGACGTAGAGCAGTTCCAGCAACACGGTGCCCGGCTTGAGCGCCTTGTTCTTGATCAGCGCCACGGCGGTGTTGCCCATCGAGCCGGACAGCACCAGGTCCATGCCGCCCTGCACCATCGGGTGTTCCCAGGTGATGAATTGCATGTCTTCGCGCGACAGCGCCTGGTTGCGGTCGTAGGTGATAGTCACCCCTTCGTCGTCACCCAGCGGGAAGCTGGCGTCGAGCATTTTTTCGCTGGGCTTGAGGATCAGCGCGTTTTCCGAATGGTCTTCGCTGTCGATGCCGAACGCGTCGAACAGGGTTTCCATGTAGATCGGCAGGGCGAACTGGTCGTCTTGCTCAAGGATGTCTTCCACCAGCGCATCGCCTTCACCCGCACCGCCGGAGTTGAGCTCCAGCAAGCGGTCGCGACCGGTGTGCAGCTCTTGCTCCAGGCGCTCGCGCTCGGCACGGGCTTCGTCGATCAGGGCTTGCCACTCGCCGTCGTCGGCGTTTTCCAGCAGCGGCAGCAGGCGCGGGCCGAACTGATGCTGCAAGGCGTTACCGGTCGGGCAGGTGTTGAGGAACGCGTTCAGCGCTTCGTGGTACCACTGGAACAGGCGCTCTTGCGGGCTGGTTTCCAGGTACGGCACGTGCAGTTCGATCACATGCTTCTGGCCGATCCGGTCCAGACGGCCGATCCGCTGTTCCAGCAGGTCGGGGTGGGACGGCAGGTCGAACAGCACCAAGTGGTGGGAGAACTGGAAGTTGCGGCCTTCACTGCCGATTTCCGAGCAGATCAGCACCTGGGCGCCGAACTCTTCATCAGCGAAGTAGGCAGCAGCGCGGTCACGTTCGAGGATGTTCATGCCCTCGTGGAACACGGTGGCCGGGATGCCGGAGCGTACGCGCAGGGCGTCTTCCAGGTCCATGGCGGTTTCGGCGTGGGCGCAGATCACCAGCACTTTAGTGCGCTTGAGCATTTTCAGCTGGTCGATCAGCCACTCGACGCGCGGGTCAAAGCGCCACCAGCGGTTTTCCTCTTCAACATCCGGCTGCGACTGGAAGCTGACTTCCGGGTACAGCTCGGCGTGTTCGCCCAGTGGCAACTCGAGGTATTCGTCCGGGTTCGGCAGCGGGTAGGCGTGCAGCTTGCGCTCCGGGAACCCTTGCACGGCGGCACGGGTATTACGGAACAGCACGCGGCCGGTGCCGTGGCGGTCGAGCAACTCACGCACCAGGCGTGCGCTGGCTTCGGTGTCGCCATCGTTGACGGCGGTGAGCAGTGCTTCACCTTCGTCGCCGAGGAAACCCTGAATGGTTTTATGTGCCGCTGGCGACAGGCGGCCTTTGTCCAGCAGCTCCTGCACGGCTTCGGCCACCGGGCGATAGTTCTCGCTTTCGGCGCGGAAGGCGTGCAGGTCGTGGAAGCGGTTCGGGTCCAGCAGGCGCAGGCGCGCGAAGTGGCTGTCCTGGCCCAGTTGCTCCGGGGTGGCGGTGAGCAGCAGTACGCCGGGAATCACCTCGGCCAGTTGCTCGACCAACGAGTACTCAGGGCTGGCTTTCTCTTCATGCCACACCAGGTGGTGGGCTTCGTCGACGACCAGCAAGTCCCAGCCGGCCGCGAACAGCGCGTCCTGGGCCTTCTCGTCGTCAACCAGCCACTCCAGCGCGACGAGGGCGAGCTGGGTGTCTTCGAACGGGTTGGTGGCATCGCTTTCGATAAAGCGTTCTTCGTCGAACAGCGCAACCTGCAGGTTGAAGCGGCGGCGCATTTCCACCAGCCACTGGTGCTGCAGGTTTTCCGGGACCAGGATCAGCACGCGGTTGGCGCGGCCCGACAGCAACTGGCGATGAATCACCAGGCCGGCTTCGATGGTCTTGCCCAGGCCCACTTCGTCCGCCAGCAATACCCGTGGCGCGATACGGTCAGCGACTTCGCGGGCGATGTGCAATTGGTGAGCAATAGGTTGTGCACGCACGCCGCCCAGGCCCCACAACGAGGATTGCAACTGGCGGCTGGTGTGTTCCAGCGTGTGGTAACGCAGCGAGAACCAGGCCAGCGGGTCGATCTGCCCGGCGAACAGACGGTCGCTGGCCAGACGGAACTGGATGAAGTTGGACAGTTGGGTTTCCGGCAGGGTGACCTGCTCGTTCTGCCCATTGAGGCCGTGGTAAACCAGCAGGCCATCGACGTCGTCGACTTCCTGTACGGTCATTTTCCAGCCTTCGAAATGGGTGATGGAGTCACCCGGCGAAAACCTCACACGAGTGAGGGGCGCATTCCGTAGCGCATACTGACGAGTGTCGCCAGTGGCCGGATAGAGCACGGTCAACAAGCGGCCGTCCTGTGCCAGAACGGTGCCTAACCCCAGCTCTGCTTCGCTGTCACTAATCCAGCGTTGCCCCGGTTGATACTGCTGCGCCATGCTGCCTGACTCCCGCCGTGAAAAAGCCGACTATCTTAACGGAACAAGGCCCTCAGCCAAAGGACTCTGACAAAAACTACTCCGTTAACGCATGGGTTCGAAAGCTCGATCGACGGGTGGCGGGCACTTGCGAGTGTCGATTCGGTCACAGCTTGGCGAGCTGGCGCTCAAGTCGCCCTGCAACCCGCCGACAGCCTGTTGATCAGGAGAATATTATTATGCTGCCACCCATGCTGCCCGTCAGCGTCGTGCCGGTCACGTCACAACTTGACCCGGTGCGCCAGAAGCCGGATATCCCGCCCGTGGTGCCAGTACAAGCGGGCTCCAACGAAAGCACGATCGACTTGAAAAAGGGCGATTCCGAACAGGCGACCTTGCTGTTGCGCGAAGAGCAACGCCGCCAGCAAGAGCAGCAGAAGCGCCGGCGCGAAGCCGACGAAGACCCTGAGGAGCACCTGGCGATTCCCGGCGATACATTGAATGCCGATAATACTGTGCCGGTGGTGCCGCTGATCGAAGATGCGCCGCGCCAGGGGCTGTGGGTGGACGTTGAGGTTTAATCGCGCAACTCACGCAGCGCCGCGAGCAGTCGTGCGATGTCATCCTCGGTGTTGAGCGGGCTGACGGACACCCTTGCGATACTGCTCAGGCCACGCGCCTGCATGTCCAATGGAGTGTAGGCCACGCCATTGGCGCCGACAGTGATGCGCTTGAGGCCCAAGCGTCGTTTGAGTTCGAAGGCATCCCAGCCAGCGAGGTTGAAGGCGATCAGTCCTGAGTGATTGGCGCCCAAGTCATGCAGGGAAACTCCCGGAATCTGCCGCAAGCCTTCGCGGATTTGCCCGCTGATCTGCAAGACCCTTTCCCACGTCCTCTCTACGCCCAGTCGATTGACCTCCTGTAACGCCGTGCCTAACCCTGCCAATAAGGCGTAGGACACTTCGCTGGTTTCAAAGCGCCGGGCGTCGTCGCGCAGGTGGAAACCGTCGGCGGCCCAAGGGGCTGAAAACACATCGCGCTGGGCGGGGTTCAGGCGCTGGAGGAAGCCCGGCCTTACATACATCAGCGCCGTACCGCGTGGCCCGCGCAGGTGTTTGCGCCCGGCTGACTTGAGCACATCGCAGTGCAGTGCCTGCACGTCGACCGGCAGTTGCCCCACGGCTTGGCCGGCGTCGATGAAATAGGCGATACCGTGACGCTTGGCCACTTCGCCGATCGCCTGGGCGGGGTTGATCAGGCCACCGTTGGCCGGCAGCCAGGTCAAATCGATCAACTTGACGTTGGCATCGATCATCGACTCCAGTGCCACCGGGCAGACCGCGCCGGTTTCATCGCAAGGAATGACGTCCACCTGGGCGCCGGACTGCACGGCCCGTTGCATACTCGCCAGGTTGCCGCCCCATTCATGGCGGCCGACCAGAATCCGCTCGCCTGGCTTCCAGGCGCCCAAGGCCTCGAATGCCATGCTCCAGGCGGTCGAGCCGCTGCTGGCAAAGGCAATCGACGAAGTCGGCGCATTGAGCAATTGCCCGGCCGCACGCCGGGCTTTTTCGACCAGCACAGCGCCATGCTCGCCGGCCTCCATCGGGCCGTCGCGGGCTTCACGCTGTAATTGGTCGATGATCGCGTCGAGGCTGGCCTGGCTCGGCAGTGAGGCACCGGCGTGGTTGAAATGCACCAGGCCCGACTGGCAGCCGGGCGTGTCGTCGCGCAGTTGCTGGACTTCGAGCGGGCTCACGGCTGCAGCTCGAAAATCGCATCAACCTCCACCGCCACCCCAGCCGGCAGGCTGGAAACCCCTACGGCAGTGCGCACGTGCCGGCCCTTGTCGCCGAGGGCGTTGACCAGCAGGTTCGAGGCACCGTTGGCCACCACACTTTGGCGCTGGAAGTCGGCGCTGCTGGCAATGAACACCCCCAGGCGCAAAATCCGCACCGCGCGCGAAAGGTCATCACCCAGCGCATCGCTCAATTGGCCCAACAGGCCCAGCGCCGCCAGTTCCGCCGCCTGGGCGCCTTCTTCATCGCTGAGGGATCCGCCCAGCCGACCGACGTAGGCGGGTTTGCCGTCGATCATGGGGATCTGCCCGGAAATGAACAGCTGGTTCTGGCTGACCACATGATTGATGTAATTGGCCGCCGGCTGGCTGGGCGTGGGCAGCGTCAGGCCAAGGGCTTGCACGCGTTGGCGGATGGAATCGCTCATGTTGAATCCTCTTCGGGTGGGAGGTTTCAGCATGTTGGCTGCGGCGATGGGCGACAAACGGATAGATCTCACTCGACGTATCGAAATAACTCACGCGTCGGCGCAGGCGTCCTTCAGCCATTGGCTGAAGCACTCCGCCGCTTCGCTGGTGGGGCCTTGGGGGGTGATCAGCCAGTAGCCGATTTCGCTGTGATAGGGCGGCCATTCAAAGGCTTCCACCAGGCTGCCGTCCGCCAGCTTGCGCTCGATCAAGCGGTGACGGCCCATGGCGATGCCCTGGCCGGCCACGGCGGCTTCGACCACGATGTTGTAGTCGTGCAGCAGCACGTGCGGATGCTGCTTGAGGTCGACTTGGAAGTGCGCAGACCAATCCGTCCACTCGAAGGGGCGGTGCGAGGTGGCCATCAACAGTGCGCCGTTGTCTCGCTGGTTGGCCTTGAAGGCCGGGCTGCACACGGGTGAGATTACTTCAGGCATCAGCCGGGTGGTTTGCACATCGGGCCAATCGCCCTTGCCGTAACGGATGGCCAGGTCGACCTCGGCGGCGGCGACGTTGGCCAATTGAATCGCCGGCAGCAACTCCACCTGGATATGCGGGTAGCGGTTGAGAAACCCGGCCAGACGCGGGGCCAGCCACAGCGTGGCGAAGGATGCCAGCAGGCCGACACGTAATACCGTGACACGGGTCGCCACCCGTTGGGTGCGGGTGGCGGCGGCAATGGCGTCGAGGGCGGGGCGGATTTCGTCGTAGTAACGTTGGCCGTCGGCAGTCAGATCGATCGCACGGGTGCGTCGGATAAACAGTGGTTTGCCCAGATGTTGTTCGAGCTTTTGCACTTGGTGGCTGAGTGCGCTCTGGGTAACCGACAGCTCATTGGCGGCCTTGATAAAACTCAAGTGCCGCGCCACCGCCTCAAAAGCGCGCAGGGCCAGCAGCGGCGGAAGGTCATTGTGCAGTGCCAACTGAGTGCGCCTACCGGTTAAGGGGGGAAAGTGTCGATTTTGGGCGATGTGCTTCCTTTTGTCGCCCGCAGATTCTTCCGTCGTAGTTTGGGGATGTGTCTTACATCTCCCCGGGTAGCTGTGCGCAAAGCTCTGTGTCTTTTTTGAGACGGTAGAGCGATGAAAAATCCTATAAAGGCAACGGTGATCGGCTTGGCTATTTCAATCGGCCTTTGCGCGGCGGCCGCCGCCAATGAGTCTCCGCTGGTCGGGGCCTGGAAGCTGGTCGGTTATGAGGTCGAGTCCCAGGACACCCGTGAGAAAATCCCGGCGATGGGCAGCCGTCCGTCCGGGCGGGTTATTTTTACCGCGGATCATCGCGTGGCTTTCGTGTTGACCGGTGAGGGGAGAAAAGCCGGCGCGTCCGACGCAGAAAAATCAGTGCTGTTGAATACGCTGGTGGCTTATACCGGAATTGAGCGGGTCGACGGCAATCAATGGTGCACAGCGGTTGATTCTGCCTGGAATCCGCAGTGGGTGGGAACGGTGCAATGCCGCGATTTTCAGGTCAGGGGCGACACGCTGGAAGTGCTGACGCCTTGGCGCCAAATGCCTAATTGGCCGGGGACTACACGTTCCATCATCACGTTTGAGCGCGATAAATAAGCGCCAGGAGAGGCAAGTACGAGGATTTTCACCCTGGCATTTGCTGTCGAGCGGGAGAGGCCGCATTATTGAGCCATTCCCGCCACGACGTAAGCCCAGCCATGAGTGAAGATGACAAACTGATCGACTTGAATGCCGAACGCGCCAAACGTGTGCATGACTTGAATGACAAGCGACTGAATGAAGTTCGCCAGGCATTTGAGCAGGCGATGCCGCTTGGTAACGTTAAGAAAAAACCCAAGAACAAGCCGAAAAAGCGTTGAAACAGCCTGCATCTGTTGATGCAGGTCAGTTATTACCCTTCTTTAAGCCCCGTTGCGGGCGACATTGATCCCGGTCAATTTTCCAATCCGCCTTCTCCATTAACTTAGCCCTATCGCAACAGGGCATGAGCACAGGAGGCCGGTCATGTTTTTCGATAATGTGGTGTTTGCCGGGGTGCTGACCGTCAGCCTCATGGTGCTGTTTTTTGTAGGGTTTGGAATTTTTATCTGGAAAGACGCGAAAAAGCGTAAAGAACCCTAAGTCTTTCCGGATTACATGAGCACGCAAGGCATTTTGGGCGACTTCGGTCGCCTTTTTTTTTGCCTCGGATTTAGTTGCACTCATGAATAGGCGGCATAAAAAAAGGTGCGATCCTCATCGAGGTCGCACCTTCTTTTTCAGCGGTGGGCTATCAATTACCCAGCGCCTTGGAGGCCAGCCAGAACAACCCGGCTGACAGGCCTACGGTTGCCGGCAAGGTCAACACCCAAGCCATCAGAATGGTCTTCACCGTGCCGCCTTGCAGGCCGCTCTTATTGGCAACCATGGTGCCGGCCACGCCTGAAGACAGTACGTGAGTGGTGGAAACCGGCAGGCTGAAGATGTTGGCCAGGCCAATCATGCTCGCCGTGGTGATCTGCGCCGACATGCCCTGGGCGTAGGTCATGCCCTGCTTGCCGATCTTCTCACCGATGGTCAGGACCACACGTTTCCAGCCGACCATGGTGCCCAGGCCCAAGGCCAGTGCGACCGCGAGGATCACCCAGAACGGTGCGTACTCGGTGGTGGCGGTCAGGTCTTTGCGCAGCTTGTCGAGGTCGGACTTCTCACGCGCATCCAGGCCCGGCAGCTTGCCGACTTTCTTCGCGGTATCGTCCAGGCACAGCAGGTAGCGGCGCACTTCAATTCGGTGGTCGGAGGTCAACGAATGGTAGTCGGAGACACCTTTGAGCGTTTCCATCAGCGCGCTGATGGTTGGCTCGGTCTGCTGCGGGTTGCACTGGAACTTGCCCGGCAGGTCGTCTTTAACACTTTTACCCAGTGCCAGGAACTCGCCGAGCGTGGCGTTGTTACGCTGGTAGAACTGGCTCAAATGCACGGTGGCGTCGCGGGTCCGTTCGATCTGGTAAGTGGTGCTGCCCAGGTCGAGTACGAACTGTGCCGGTACGATACCGATCAGCACCAGCATGATCAGGCCGATGCCTTTCTGACCATCGTTGGAACCGTGCACGAAGCTCACGGCCATCGCGGAAATGACCAGCACCAGGCGGTTCCAGAACGGCGGGTGCTTCTTGTCGTCAAGCTTGCGGCGTTGGTCCGGGGTCTTGTGCATTTTCGACAGCGGGCGCCACCACTTCAGGCCCAGCAGCACCAGGGCTGCGACCAGGAAGCCAGCCATCGGCGAGAACACCAGGGAGGCGCCGATATCGATCGCTTTCTGCCAGTTCACACCGTCAGCCAGGGGGATATCGTTGATCAGGGCATTGGCCAGGCCGACACCGAGGATCGAGCCGATCAGGGTGTGGGAACTGGAGGCCGGGATACCGAAGTACCAGGTGCCCAGGTTCCAGGTGATCGCCGCTGCCAATAAAGAGAAGACCATGGCCAGGCCGTGGCCGGTATTCACATTGATCAGCAACTCCACCGGCAGCAAGTGCACGATGGCGTAGGCGACACCGACACCACCGAGCAACACGCCGAGGAAGTTGAACACCCCGGAGAAGAACACGGCCAGGTGCGGCGGCATGGCTTTGGTATAGATGACTGTGGCCACCGCGTTAGCGGTGTCATGAAAGCCATTGATGAACTCGAAGGCGAGGACAAAGGCCAGGGCGAGCAACAGGCTCACTAGAACCCAAGCATCCAGTCCGCTGAATAAATCGATCATGAAGGTTTTCTGACCCGGTCGTAAGGGGGCGCGATTATGCCAGAAAACCTCAGTAATCGATGCATTAGCTGCTCATCGGTAACAATCTTCATTGAAAAAATGTCGGCGAAAGCGGCGCATCCCAGGGTTTTCGGGGGTTTGGCAAGTCTTTGATTTATAAAGTGCCGGGTCGAAAACACGCGGTTTTGTCACGCAAACGTCATGTCTGAAACATTTGTATGAAATTTCGCTGATAGCAGCAGGACGCTGACCAGTTTCGTGTCAATGCGAGGTGCCCTCCGCCGGTGGTGGGCCGGCAGAGACGGCAAGACCCTGGACTCTGAGCGAAGCGCTTATGGCTCTTCGGCTTTGAGTTCCTGTTCAATCTTTTGGATTTCCTGGGCAAATGCCTGATCCAGCAAACTGGCGCGCTTGCGCCATGGTTTGCGCTCCGGCTCAGGCTGAGCGGCGTAGGTGGTGACTTCCCCGCCGTAAACGTCCTTGTAACGTTGTTCCTGGCGCTCAAGTTCCGCGCGCAGTTCGTCTTTCGTCACAGTGTTACCTAATTGAGATGAGTTGAGTTTATTGAGTGTGCAGCGTCATACCTGAAAGGCGTCCTCGGGGTGTTTCAAATTGAACGGTAGAACCATTCAAGTTTGAAAGGCGGCCAAAGGGCAGATCTTTTAAGCGGGTACTTGTGACCTGTGATGCATGCGACGGCATCGCCTGGTGAGCTCCCATCCCGATTGTGATACCGGGCCGACCTCTGCACAGGTTGCATTATAGCGGCGCATTTGAATAACACTATCATCGTGAAGTTAAAAAGCGTCAATGTTGTGTGAGGGTTTTGTTACATGTGAACGTCGGTATTTGCAAAAAGCGCCGACATCAATGTGCGCGTTTCTAAATGTCAGCATGAATACTCGAACTTTATGACGCTATCAGACAAACCCTAAACTTGAGGTGTCGAGACTGACCCGCGCGCGCTCGCCAAATTGCGATAATCGCATGATCGTCCGATAATCGCCCAATGTTGCCGGTGCTGCCTTGTACATCCCGGCTGGCGCGGCTTGTAATAGCGGCCAACCCTCCCAGCGGTTGAAAATAAGAGAAGGACCCTGAAATGAACGATCAATTGCGCAACTCCTTCGCGTCAGTGGCGCCGCCGATCGTGGCTTCACCGGCCAAGCGCATCCAGGCGTTTACCGGTGATCCGGACTTCATGACCTCCCTGGCGCGTGGCCTGGCTGTGGTCCAGGCGTTTCAGGAGCGCAAGCGCCACCTGACCATCGCCCAGATCAGCCACCGTACCGAAATCCCCCGCGCCGCCGTGCGTCGCTGCCTGCACACCTTGATCAAGCTCGGTTATGCCACCACCGATGGGCGTACCTACTCGCTGTTGCCCAAAGTCTTGACCCTGGGCCATGCCTATTTGTCGTCCACGCCACTGGCCGTGTCGGCCCAGCCGTACCTGGACCGCATGAGCGAGCAGCTGCATGAAGCCTGCAACATGGCGACACTGGAAGGCGACGACATCCTTTATATCGCGCGTTCCGCCACCACTCAGCGCCTGATTTCCGTGGACCTGTCGGTGGGCGGGCGCTTGCCGGCCTATTGCACTTCCATGGGCCGAATCCTGCTCGCCGCGCTCGATGACGCTTCGTTGCAGGACTACCTCGACCACGCCGAGCTGCAGACCAAGACCAGCCGTACCCTGACCACCCCCGAAGCGTTGTTCGAGTGCTTGCAACAAGTGCGTCAGCAAGGCTGGTGCATCGTTGACCAGGAACTGGAGCAGGGCCTGCGCTCCATCGCCGTGCCGGTGTATGACGCCTCCGGCCAGGTGTTGGCCGCGCTGAATGTCAGCACACACGCCGGGCGGGTCAGTCGCAGTGAGCTGGAGCAGCGTTTCCTGCCGAGCATGCTCAGTGCCAGCCGTGAGTTAAGTGCGCAATTGTTTGCCTAAGGTGTTCGGTGACCGCACAGATCCAGGCTTGATCAATTGACGGTGTTTCCCAAGGCTTATTAATGTGCGGCAGCGCTCTCAGCGTCGCCCCAATAATAATGACGGCCCCAGGCCGCCAGCCCGCCATCGGTGTGGAAATAACAATAATGAATCAACCTTCTGTCGGTATTAACCTGGACGTGCAGTCCTTTATCAATGCCCAGCCGCTGTCGCGCTATCAGTGGCGCGTGGTGATCCTGTGTTTCCTGATCGTCTTCCTTGATGGCCTCGACACCGCCGCCATGGGGTTTATTGCGCCCGCGCTGTCCCAGGATTGGGGGATCGACCGCGCCAGCCTCGGCCCGGTGATGAGTGCTGCGTTGATCGGCATGGTGTTTGGCGCACTCGGTTCCGGCCCGCTGGCTGACCGCTTCGGCCGCAAAGTGGTGTTGGTCGGTGCGGTCCTGGTATTTGGCGCGTTCAGTTTGGCTTCGGCCTACAGCGCCAATGTCGACCAACTGCTGGTGTTGCGCTTCCTGACCGGCCTGGGCTTGGGCGCGGGGATGCCGAACGCGACAACGCTGCTCTCCGAATACACCCCCGAGCGCCATAAATCGCTGCTGGTGACCAGCATGTTCTGTGGGTTCAACCTGGGCATGGCCGGTGGCGGGTTTATCTCGGCCAAGCTGATCCCGGCGTTCGGCTGGCATAGTTTGCTGCTGATCGGCGGCATCCTGCCGTTGCTGCTGGCGGTGGTGCTGTTGGTGTGGTTGCCGGAATCGGCGCGTTACCTGGTAGTGCGCAATCGCGGCACTGACCGGGTGCGCAAGACCTTGTCTCCCATCGAGCCCAACCTTGTCGCCCAGGCCAGCAGTTTCAGCGTGCCCGAGCAAAAAACCGTCAAGGCTCGCAACGTCTTCGCGGTGATCTTCTCCGGCACCTACAGCGCCGGCACCTTGTTGCTGTGGCTTACCTACTTCATGGGCCTGGTGATTGTTTACCTGCTGACCAGTTGGTTGCCAACCTTGATGCGCGACAGTGGCGCCAGCATGGAACAGGCCGCGTTTATCGGTGCCTTGTTCCAGTTCGGCGGGGTACTGAGTGCGGTGGGTGTGGGCTGGGCAATGGACCGGTTCAACCCGCACAAGGTCATCGGCATTTTCTACCTGCTTGCCGGGGTGTTTGCCTACGCGGTAGGCCAGAGCCTGGGCAATATCACGCTGCTGGCGACCCTGGTGCTGATCGCCGGGATGTGTGTCAACGGTGCGCAATCGGCGATGCCATCCCTGGCCGCACGTTTCTACCCGACCCAAGGTCGCGCCACGGGCGTGTCGTGGATGCTCGGCATCGGCCGCTTCGGCGCGATCCTCGGCGCGTGGATGGGCGCCACCTTATTGGGCCTGGGCTGGAACTTCGAGCAAGTGCTGACGGCGCTGGTGATCCCGGCCGCATTGGCCACCGCAGCGGTGGTGATCAAAGGCATGGTCAGCCATGCGGATGCCACATAAAAACGGTCGCCATTCCTGTGGGAGCAGGCGTGCTTGCGATGCAAGCGACGCGGTCCAACAGGTGGGCCGAGTCGATGCGATGGCAGGCACGCCAGTGCCCACACAGACCGCGCCCACGGGCGGATGGCGGTTTTTCAGAAACGGTTAGCTAGACAACAATCCGTTCGATAATCGAACAGTGAGTCGATTATCGGATTGTTCGGCCCATGGCCACGGCTTAACCTTCAAGCACTTCGGCGCGACCTCAGCGCCTTTTTCGATCAACACCGGGAGCCCGACCCCATGGCTGAAATTCTTGCGCTGCGTGACGCCGTGAAGCAATTCGTGAACGACGGCGATACCGTCGCACTCGAAGGCTTTACTCACCTGATCCCTACCGCAGCGGGTCATGAAATCATTCGTCAGGGCAAGAAAGACCTGACGCTGGTGCGTATGACGCCTGACCTGATCTACGACCAGTTGATCGGCGCCGGTTGCGCCCGCAAGTTGATTTTCTCGTGGGGCGGCAACCCGGGTGTGGGTTCTCTGCATCGCCTGCGTGACGCAGTCGAGAAGCAGTGGCCGCAACCGTTGGAGATCGAAGAGCACAGCCATGCCGACCTGGCCAATGCCTACGTCGCCGGTGCCTCGGGCCTACCGTTCGCGGTGCTGCGCGCCTACGCCGGTTCCGATCTGCCCAAGGTCAACCCATTGATCAAAAGCGTGACCTGCCCGTTCACCGGCGAAGTGCTGGCGGCGGTGCCGTCGGTACGTCCGGACATCACCGTGATCCACGCCCAAAAGGCCGACCGCAAGGGCAACGTGTTGCTCTGGGGCATTCTCGGCGTGCAGAAGGAAGCGGCCTTGGCGGCCAAGCGTTGCATCGTCACGGTGGAAGAAATCGTCGATGACTTGAACGCGCCGATGAACAGCTGTGTGCTGCCGACCTGGGCCCTGACTGCGGTGTGCCATGTGCCCGGCGGTGCGCACCCGTCCTACGCCCACGGTTACAACGAGCGCGACAACCGTTTCTATCAGGCGTGGGACCCGATCGCCCGCGACCGTGAGACCTTCACCGCCTGGATCGACGAATACATCCATGGCACCGCCGACTTCCGTGAATTCCAGGCCAAGCTGGCCGCCGCGCAGGAGGCCAAGTAATGGCTTACTCGACCAATGAAATGATGACCGTCGCCGCCGCGCGCCGCCTCAAGAACAACTCGGTGTGCTTCGTCGGCATCGGCTTGCCCTCCAAGGCCGCCAACCTGGCACGCCTGACCTCGTCGCCGGATGTGGTGCTGATCTACGAATCCGGCCCGATAGGCGCCAAGCCGTCTGTATTGCCCCTGTCTATCGGCGATGGCGAGTTGGCGGAAACCGCTGACACCGTCGTACCGACCGGTGAGATTTTTCGCTACTGGCTGCAAGGCGGGCGTATCGACGTCGGCTTCCTCGGCGCCGCTCAGGTCGACCGCTTCGGCAACATCAACACCACCGTGGTCGGCGATTATCACCACCCCAAAGTGCGCCTGCCAGGTGCCGGTGGCGCGCCGGAAATCGCCGGCTCGGCCAAGAGCGTGCTGATCATCCTCAAGCAGTCGGCCCGTTCGTTTGTCGACAAGCTCGACTTCATCACGTCGGTCGGCCACGGTGAAGGCGGCGATTCGCGCAAACGCCTGGGCCTGCCGGGGGCCGGTCCTGTAGGGATTATTACCGACCTGTGCATCATGGAACCGGAGGAGGGCAGCCACGAGTTTGTGGTGACCGCGTTGCACCCTGGCGTGACCCGTGAGCAAGTGATCGCGGCCACCGGTTGGGCGATCCGCTTTGCCGACCAGGTGAGCACCACCGCCGCGCCGACCGACGTAGAACTCACGGCCTTGCGTGATCTCGAAGCACGCACCGCCGCCGCCCATGGCCAAGCGCCGGGAGAAGCCTGATGCGCGACGTATTTATCTGTGACGCCATCCGCACGCCCATCGGCCGGTTTGGCGGTGGTTTGTCCACGGTACGCGCCGATGACCTGGCCGCCTTGCCGATCAAGGCACTGGTCGCGCGCAACCCCTCGGTGGATTGGACTGCCGTTGATGAGGTGTTTCTTGGCTGCGCCAACCAGGCCGGTGAAGACAACCGCAACGTCGCGCGCATGGCGCTGTTGTTGGCGGGCCTGCCGGAGAGCATTCCGGGTGTGACCCTCAACCGCCTGTGCGCTTCGGGCATGGACGCCATAGGCACGGCGTTTCGCGCCATCGCCAGTGGTGAAATGGAGCTGGCGATTGCCGGTGGCGTCGAGTCGATGTCACGCGCACCGTTCGTGATGGGCAAAGCTGACGCCGCCTTTTCACGCGCCATGAAACTGGAAGACACCACCATCGGCTGGCGTTTTATCAACCCGCTGATGAAGGCCCAATACGGCGTGGATGCCATGCCGCAGACCGCTGATAACGTGGCTGACGACTATAAGGTGTCACGCGCCGACCAGGACGCCTTTGCCCTGCGCAGCCAGCAACGTACCGCCGTCGCGCAAGCCGCCGGGTTCTTCGCTGAAGAAATCGTGCCGGTGCGCGTCGCCCATAAAAAAGGCGAAACCGTTGTGGATCAGGATGAACACCCTCGAGCGGACACCACGCTGGAGGCCCTGGCCAAACTCAAACCGGTGAATGGCGCCGACAAAACCGTCACTGCCGGCAATGCTTCTGGCGTGAACGATGGCGCGGCAGCGCTGATTTTGGCCTCGGCTGAAGCGGTCAAGAAACACGGCCTCACCGCCCGCGCTCGGGTATTGGGCATGGCCAGTGCGGGTGTCGCGCCGCGGGTGATGGGCATCGGCCCGGTGCCGGCGGTACGCAAACTGGTGGAGCGCCTGGGGTTGGCGGTCACCGACTTTGACGTGATCGAACTCAACGAAGCCTTCGCCAGCCAGGGCCTGGCGGTGCTGCGTGAGCTGGGTATTGCAGATGACGCGCCTCAGGTGAACCCGAACGGCGGCGCCATCGCCCTCGGCCATCCGCTGGGTATGAGCGGCGCGCGTCTGGTATTGACGGCGTTGCACCAGCTGGAAAAAACCGGCGGCCGCAAAGGCCTGGCGACCATGTGTGTGGGCGTGGGCCAAGGCCTGGCCCTGGCAATTGAACGCATCTAATAAGAGAGGATTGCTCCATGAGTGACAAGCCTGGATATCGGCGCCCGCAAGCGGGCACTCAACCGGATTACCTGCACCCGGCCTACCAGTCGACGAACCTGCGTTCGCCGTCCAAGCCGTTGGTGTTCCTGCCCCATTCCTTGTCGGAAATCACCGGCCCGACCATCGGCGCCGAGCGGGTTAACGAGAAGGATAACGACCTCACCGCCCAGCACGATGGCGAGCCCCAGGGCGAACGCATCATCATCCATGGCCGCGTGCTGGATGAAAACGGTCTGCCCGTGCCGGGCATTCTGGTGGAGATCTGGCAGGCCAACGCCGCCGGTCGCTACAACCACAAGCGTGACCTGCACGACGCGCCGCTGGACCCGAACTTCACCGGTACCGGCCGCACCGTCACCGACGCCGATGGCTGGTATCAGTTCCAGACCATCAAGCCTGGCGCCTACCCATGGGGCAACCATCACAACGCGTGGCGCCCGGCGCATATCCATTTTTCGCTGTTCGGCCCGAGTGTGCTGACGCGTCTGGTGACGCAGATGTACTTCCCCGGCGACCCATTGCTTGAATATGACCCGATCTATAACTGTGTGCCGGACACCTCGGCCAAGCAGCGCTTGATCGCCCGCTTCGACCTGGAAAAAACCATTCCTTCCTATGCCCTCGGCTACCGCTGGGACATCGTCCTGCGCGGCCGCGACGCCACGCCGATGGAGAAATGAGATGACACTCAACGCGACCACGTCCCACACCGTCGGGCCGTATTACCACATCGGCCTGACCTGGCTGAACCGCGAAGACTTGACCGTGCCCGCGACCCTGGGCGAACGCGTGGCGATCAGCGGGCAAGTAGTGGACGGCAACGGTGATGTCGTCAACGACGCCATGCTTGAAGTCTGGCAGGCCAATGCCGCCGGTAAATACGACCACCCGGAAGATGAACAGGAAAAGGCTGTCGACCCGAACTTCGAAGGCTTTGGCCGGGTGCCGGTGGACGCCGAAGGGCGTTTTCGATTCACCACCATCAAGCCGGGCAGCGTGCCGGGCCTGAACGGCACGACCCAGGCGCCGCACCTGGTGGTGCTGGTGTTTGCCCGTGGCTTGGTGAAGCACTTGCTGACGCGGATTTATTTTGACGGTGAAGCGCTCAATGGCGATGACCCGTTACTGGCGTGTGTGCCTGCAGAGCGGCGCAGCACCTTGATTGCCAAGGCGGATGTAGGCGGTGTGCATCAGTGGAATGTGATTTTGCAGGGCACGGACAAGGAAACGGTGTTCTTCGACTATTGAGTCGGCTTAAGGGCCTCATCGCAGGCAGGCCCGGCTCCCACAGGTGATTACGGTCAAATGTGGGCGCCGGGTTTGTCCGCGATGCGGCCCTTGCAGGCAACCGATATGCAAAAGTCTGCTTGCGGAACATGGTTGTTGCAAAGTATGTCTAGGCTATAACCGTTCCCACTGAGTGAAAAAACATGACAACAACAACGAGTCACTACACCGGAGAAGAACGCAAAAAACGGATTTTTGCGATTGTCGGTGCTTCCTCCGGCAACCTCGTCGAATGGTTCGACTTCTACGTCTACGCGTTCTGCGCCATTTACTTCGCCCCGGCGTTTTTTCCGTCGGATGACCCAACGGTCCAACTGCTCAACACTGCCGGCGTGTTCGCCGCCGGGTTCCTGATGCGGCCTATCGGCGGCTGGCTGTTTGGCCGGGTGGCCGACAAGCACGGGCGCAAAAACTCGATGATGATCTCGGTGCTGATGATGTGCGCCGGTTCCCTGGTCATCGCGTTCTTGCCCACTTATAAAGACATTGGCGCCTGGGCCCCGGCCTTGCTGCTGGTAGCACGCCTGTTCCAGGGCTTGTCAGTGGGTGGCGAATACGGCACCACGGCCACCTACATGAGTGAAGTTGCCCTCAAGGGCCAGCGCGGTTTCTTCGCTTCGTTCCAATACGTGACCCTGATCGGCGGCCAGTTACTGGCGGTGCTGGTGGTGGTGATCCTGCAACAAATCCTCACCGAAGACGAATTGCGCGCCTGGGGCTGGCGGATTCCATTCGTGATCGGCGCGATTGCCGCGGTGATTTCGCTGTTGTTGCGACGCACGCTCAAGGAAACCACCAGCAAGGAAATGCGTCAGGACAAGGACGCCGGCAGCGTCGTCGCGCTGTTTCGCGACCACGGTAAAGCGTTCGTGACGGTGCTGGGTTATACCGCCGGCGGCTCGCTGATTTTCTACACATTCACCACTTACATGCAGAAGTATTTGGTGAACACCGTTGGCATGCACGCCAAGACGTCGAGCTACATCATGACCGGCGCGCTGTTCCTGTATATGTGCATGCAGCCGCTGTTCGGCATGTTGGCGGACAAGATCGGCCGACGTAATTCGATGCTCTGGTTTGCCGGCCTTGGCACCCTGTTTACCGTACCGATCCTGCTGACCCTGAAAACCGTCAGCAGTCCGTTCCTGGCCTTTGTGCTGATCACCCTGGCCCTGGCGATTGTCAGCTTCTACACCTCCATCAGCGGCCTGGTCAAAGCGGAGATGTTTCCGCCCCAGGTGCGTGCGTTGGGCGTGGGCCTGGCCTATGCGGTGGCGAATGCGGTGTTTGGCGGTTCGGCGGAAGTCGTCGCGCTGAGCCTGAAGTCCATCGGCATGGAAAACACCTTCTATTGGTACGTCACCGCGATGATGGCGGTGGCCTTCCTGTTCAGCTTGCGCCTGCCGAAAGAGGCGGCGTACCTGCATCACGATTTGTAAGGGATGAGTTATGACACTGCGCACGAGCAATCAACTGTTCGACGCCTACTTCACCGCTGACAGCATGGCTGAGGTGTTCTGCGACGAGGGGCGTTTGCAGGGCATGCTGGATTTCGAAGCGGCGCTGGCCCGGGCGCAGGCCGGGGTCGGGTTGATTCCGCAGGCCGCGGTCGCACCGATTGCCCAGGCGTGCCTGGCGTCTTTGTATGACGTGGATGCCCTCGGCGTGGCGATTGCCACGGCGGGCAACTCCGCGATTCCGCTGGTGAAGGCGCTGGGCAAATTGATTGCCAGTGAAGACGCGGGGGCCGAGCGTTATGTGCATTTGGGCGCCACCAGCCAGGACGTGATGGACACCGGCCTGGTCCTGCAATTGCGGCGCGCGGTGGGGTTGATCGAAACCGACCTGGCGCAATTGGGCGAGGTGCTTGCGGCGCAAGCCCAGCTTTACGCGCAGGTGCCGTTGGCCGGCCGCACCTGGTTGCAGCACGCCACACCGGTGACGCTGGGGATGAAAATTGCCGGTTGGCTGGGCGCCGTGACACGCAGTCGTCAGCGCCTTGCCGAACTGAAGCCACGCTTGCTGGTGCTGCAGTTCGGCGGTGCGTCCGGCACCCTGGCGGCGCTCGGCGAACACGCCATGCCCGTCGCCGAAGCCTTGGCGGCTGAGTTGCAACTGAGCCTGCCCGAGCAACCCTGGCACACCCAACGTGACCGCCTGGTGGAGTTCGCCAGCGTGCTCGGCTTGATCGCCGGCAGCCTGGGTAAAGTGGGGCGTGATATCAGCTTGTTGATGCAGACCGAGGCGGCCGAGGTGTTCGAGCCGTCGGCGCCGGGTAAAGGTGGCTCGTCGACCATGCCACACAAACGCAACCCGGTCGGTGCGGCCGTGCTGATCAGCGCTGCCACACGCGTACCGGGCCTGGTGGCGACGATGTTCAGCGCCATGCCCCAGGAACACGAGCGCAGCTTGGGCCTCTGGCATGCCGAATGGGAAACCCTGCCGCAGATCTGCCGGTTGGTGTCCGGCGCCTTGAAACAGGCGTTGCTGATCAGCGAAGGCTTGGAAGTCGACCCCGAGCGTATGGCCCACAACCTTGATTTGACCCAGGGCCTGGTGCTGGCCGAAGCCGTCAGCAGTGTGCTTGCCCAGCGCCTGGGGCGCGAGACCGCGCACCACCTGCTGGAACAATGCTGCAAACGTGCCGTCGCCGAACACCGCCATTTACGCGCGGTGCTGGCGGATGAGCCGCAGGTCACCGCCGAGCTGTCGGCGGCCGAACTCGACCGTCTACTCGACCCGGCCCATTACCTGGGCCAGGCCCACACTTGGGTCACCCGTGCGGTGACCGACCATTTTGCATTGACCGCGTAAGGAGACCGCTGTGGCCTTTGTACAACTCGCCGAGGGCGAACTGCATTACCAATTGGACGGTCCGGTCGACGCGCCGGTGTTGGTACTGTCCAATTCGTTGGGCACCGATTTGCATATGTGGGACATCCAGATCCCGGCCTTCACCGCGCATTTTCGCGTGCTGCGGCTAGACACCCGGGGCCACGGTAAATCCCTGGTGAGCAAGGGCCCCTACAGCATTGAGCAACTTGGCCGCGACGTGATCGCGTTGCTGGATGCGCTGGATATCCAGCGTGCGCATTTTTGCGGGCTGTCCATGGGCGGCCTGATCGGTCAGTGGCTGGGCATCAATGCCGGTCACCGTCTGCAGCGCCTGGTGGTGTGCAACACCGCCGCGAAGATCGGTACCCCGGACATCTGGAACCCACGTATCGACATGGTGTTGCGCGACGGCGCGGCAGCCATGGTTGCGCTTCGCGATGCGTCGATTGCACGCTGGTTCACCGCCGATTTCGCCGCCGCCAACCCGCACCAGGCCCGGCAGATTACCGACATGCTCGCCGCCACCTCGCCTGAGGGTTACGCGGCCAATTGCGCGGCGGTGCGCGATGCGGATTTGCGTGAACAACTGTCGAAGATCCAGGTGCCGACCCTGGTCATTGCCGGCACCGAAGACGCCGTCACCCCGCCAGCCGGCAGTCATTTTATCCAGCAGCAGGTCAAGGGCGCCGAGTACGCCGAGTTCTACGCAGCGCACCTGTCCAATGTTCAGGCCGGCGCTGATTTCAGCAACCGTGTGCTGGAATTCCTGCTGGCCCGCTAAGGAGCTTTTTGTGGACGAGAAACAACGTTATGCCGATGGCCTGCAAGTGCGCCGCGAGGTGTTGGGCGACGCCCATGTCGACCGCAGCCTCAATGCCCTGACCGAGTTCAACAGCGAGTTCCAGGAAATGATTACTCGCCATGCCTGGGGTGATATCTGGACCCGCCCGGGCCTGCCTCGGCATACCCGCAGCCTGATCACCATCGCCATGCTGATTGGCATGAACCGCAGTGAAGAGCTGAAATTGCATCTACGTGCTGCCGCCAGTAACGGCGTGACCCGCGCCGAGATCAAGGAGGTGCTGATGCAGAGCGCGATCTACTGCGGGATCCCGGCGGCGAACGCGACGTTTCACTTGGCCGAGTCGGTGTGGGATGAGTTGGGCGTCGAGTCGCGCGAGTAAGTGGAGCGAAAACCCGCCTGGCGCAGGTCAGGCGGGTTTTTGTTACGAAGGTCTTCGCTTTGCACGCTTTCACGATGTCGCCAATACACACCGCGAGTCGTGAGGTCGTGCCTTACGCGATTCAGGCGCTTGCTTGAACGGGGTTATAGTTCTGTGGGTGATAACGCCGTTTCAAGCCAGGTTCTTCTTCGCCGGAAACAAACCCCCCACCGCTGTACAGCGTGCCTGCTTTACCATCGCCCATATTGATAAACGCATAATTTTTTACATTGGAATCAATGGTGACTTTATCGTCACCGTCGCCGGCCTGTAGGAAAAGCCTGGAACCGCCGGCGGGATCATTTTTAATCGGCAGGAGAAACTTCTGCCCATTCACCTCAGCCATCAATGAGTTGTCTGGCCCCACACTGATACGAAGGGTGTCATTACCCGCGCCGGTGATAATTTGCATGACCCCATCGCCAAACTGCCTCGGGTTTTCGTTAGGCGAAAACTTGAAAGTAGTCTCGCCGTGTTTGAATTCGGCATTTTTTTGCAGATGAGGCGCGATGGCGATGATGTCTTGCTGCGAGAACGTTTTCAGTCCCGAGGACTCGGGGGCGGAGGTGTATCCATTTATCCCGGAGACTGAGTGCTGGTCGTTAAGACTGACGGTGGTCTGGAACCAGATGTCGTCCGCGATCTGGACGTGGTCATCGCCCCCATTGGTTTTTATTTCCACCAGTTCGGTCATGCCGCCAGCATTCTGAATGGGCAGCAAGTAGCGCCTGTCGTTTATTTCTGCGACGACGCCGATATCCGGCAGGCTCTTCAAGTGGACCTTGTCTGCGCTATTACCGGTTTCGATCGTGACTTTATTGCGCACCATGGGCGCGCCGTGAAAGCTGCCCTCATGGGCCGTCGCCGAGGTGATCCGCACATTGCCGTTGTCGTAGGTGTGAGTGACCGGGGGGCTGGTAGGTGCGCGTGGAACTTCTGTGATTGCGCGCGATTCCATGGGCTGCGATGCAGGGGCGGTGAGTGCGGTGGCTGCGGGCTTATCCATTAAGGTGTGAATGCGCTGGCCGGTAAGCGATGTGATCGCTCTACCATGCGTTGATGCTTTTTTTTTGCCGCTGCTGGACGGTAGAAAGTTAGCGTCTGCGCGATGAAGCGTACGTGCTGACCCTGAGTGTTTTTTATCTGCTTTAGTGGTCTTTTCGTTAGGGCCGAAATGAATGGGCGAATAGCGATGCAGCGAGGATACAGGCGACATGGATAAGTCCTTTTGGCGGTCGGGAATATAAGGGGTCACGTAGTCCGCAGTAAGTTCGCGGGCTACTGATCCGGTAGTGGGAAGGCAAGGTCTCTGCGTTCCAGCACTACTTGTTTCATATTCCTACACGTGCTTTGGATTTATAGCCGGTCGGCTGTTGATGAATAGTCAGGCGGGGGCGCCTGAAGGGGACTACGTGTCCACAATAAATGCCCTGCGAAGGCTGGCGGGTGTGTCAGTGTGAATCTGCGTCCCATATCCAACTCCACGCACCTGGCAACTGCACGGGTTCATTGACATCCTTCACCGTGCGCGCCAGTGCTGCGCGTTCCAGCGCGGCATGCTCGGTGTAGAACGGCTCGGCGGCGGTCTTCATGCCGTTGATCCGGGCACTGTCCATCAGGATCTGTAGATACTCCTGCATATGCCGCGCGGTGTAGCGGTTGATATCGTGGAAGGTCACCACCACCGGTATCACACCGTCGACGGTCGGTAACTCACCCAGCGCAATGCGCTCGCGGACTACCGACAGTTGCCGATACAAATTCGCGCGCCGACGCGGGCTGCCGTTGAAGCCCCAGATCTTGCCGTCATTGGCACTCAGGTCCGTCAACAATACGTGCATGCCGTGGCGCTGGTAGGCAGCGAAAGTGCGCTTGTCGTAGTTCCAGAAGGGCGGGCGTACCAGCGCCGGTGAGGCGCCAGTGATCGACGCAATGTCGGCTGCACCCTGGGTGAGCGTGCGTTCAAGTTCGGCGTCATTCAGCCAGCGGTGGTTGGTATGAAACGCCGTGGCCGTGTGGAAGGCCAGGACATGCCCGGCGGCGTATTCGCGTTCCATGGTCTTGTGCCCCCGCGGGTTACCGCCGGAACGGGAGGCTTCGGTCTGCAGGAAGAACACCGCCTTGATGCCCGGCAGCACCGGGTTTTTCGCAAGATCGGCCATCACCGAGCGGCTCGGGTTGTTATAGCCGGAGGCGCTGGGGCCGTCATCGAAGGTCAGCAGAAAACGGATCGGCGCCTGGGCCTGCAGACGCTCTGTGGTCTGCGGCGTCAAGGCAATAGGCGCACTAATACAGCCGCTGAGGCTCAGCGCCAGGGCGATTGCGATGGCGAAAGATTTCATGGTGTGCACGGGCTCGAATGGAGGCCGCTGCTGGGCGAATCAGCAGCGGCAGGCGCGAACCATACAGCAAGTCCGACGCCGGTTTACAGCAGACTTATCGGGTAGCTGACGATCAACCTGTTTTCGTCGAACTCGTTGTTGCTGTAGTCCCTGCGCATCGTCGAATTGCGCCAGCGTACGTTGAGGTCCCGGAGTGCGCCGCTTTGCACGGTGTAGCCCAATTCGCTCTCGCGGCCCCATTCCTTGCCGTCGGTGATGGTCCCGGTGTGCACATTACTGCCGCTGATATAGCGGTTCATCAGCGTCAGGCCCGGTACGCCGAGGGCGGCGAAGTTGTAGTCGTGGCGCACTTGCCAGGATTTCTCCTGGGCGTTGTCGTAGCTGGAGTTGTAACTGTCGTTGGCCAGGGTGCCACCGCTGGTGCCGTTGACGCGCATCCAGGCACTGTTGCCGGTGAGTTTTTGCAGGCCGACGTAGAACGTGTTGCCCCCGTAGCGAGCGGAAAACAGGCCGGACCAGGTCTTGTTGTCCAGGTCTCCTGCGCGGGCGCTGCCGTCATCCTTGCCATAGAAAAAGCCGAGATTGGCGCCCAAGGTCCAGTCGCCGATGGGCTGGCTGTGGGTCAGGTTGATGTATTGCTGGCTGTAGATGTCCTTGAGCTGGGCGTTCCACACGCCGATTTGGGTGCGCTTGTCATTGAACGCGTATTCGCCGCCCTGGAAGTTGAAACGGTCGGAGGTGAAAGCGGCTTTGCCGGTCATCGACATGTCCGACATGCTGCTGTCATCGCGCGGGCTGTTGGCCCGGAACTGCCCGCCATAAAGGGTCAGGCCGGCAATTTCCCTGGAGGTAATTTGCCCGCCGCGCAGGGTTTGCGGCAGGGAGCGGCCGTCGTCCGCGCGCAGGATAGGCAGCACTGGCATCCACTCGCCGACCTTCAGTTCGGTCTTCGAAATCCGCGTTTTAAAGGCAACGCCGAGGCGCCCGAAGTTATCCGCCGGTCGGCCGTCGTGGTCCAGCGGCAACAACTGGGTGCCACCGGTGCCGCGCCCGCCATCAAGCTTTTGTGAGTACATACCCAATACATCCAGCCCGAAACCGACGGTGCCCTGAGTAAAGCCGGACTTGGCGTCGAGGATGAAACTTTGCGTCCACTCCTGCGCGCCGCCCTGGGCTTTGGTCGGGTTGGTGTAATTGCGGTTGAAGAAGAAGTTGCGCATGTTGAGGTTGGCGCTGGCGTCTTCGAGAAAACCGTGTTCCTCGGCGACCACGGGTAGGGCAAGGCTGGCGACAGCGGTCGCCAGCAATAGCTGGCGCGGGTGGAAAGTGCTCATGGTGGTGGACCTGTTGTTATTGGGGTTATGCAGGTGCCGGCCATGGTGCTTGGCGGTGTGGGGGCGATGAAAGTGGGGGAGGGCGGGTTGTGGGCGATGATCGAACGCAATTGTGGCGCGTCAAATCGTCAGCTTCTGGCGTATGGGGGCCGGTGTCTACTGTCAGGTTTAACAGTAGATGCCGTGTATTCAAGCGCCTATTTTCGTGGCGGCAGCCGTTGCTTTCCAAGTGTTTAAGGGAGAAGAGCTCATGAATTTTGGATCATATGTGGGTCAGTGTTTAACGTCTTCGGATGAGTTCGACGCCAGCCTGACCATTGCGCACAAGAAGCCGATTCCGATTAACTTCGACAACCTTGAGTTGCAGTCCTGCATCGAGGGCGTTCAGCTGTGCATTCGCCTGGGGATTCAAAGCAAGCCTGGCGCCAATAATGAGTTGACCCTTGAGGCTGACGCGCTCCCGTTGAAACCGGGAATGACCTATCCCATCGGTCCGAAATCCTTGCCAGTGAGGGCCCGCTTTGGTTTGGAAGGCTACCTTGAGCACCTCCCCGACATTTATTGGGGCAATTTAGACGTCAATCACATCTACACCGACAAAGCCGGCAAGACATCGATCAATGTCAGCTTCTCGATCGGTTGGGATGACGATGACGGTAACGAGATGGAGCTCAAGTGCTCGACGCTGCAGGTCAGTACCTAGGCTCATTGGGATGATGACCAATATGTCGGGATATAAAAAAACCGCTTCCTGTGAGGGAAGCGGTTTTTTTCACAACAGCACGATCAGAACAACTTCAGTGCCGGTGCTTCTTCTTTCAACGGCTCGTTCTTCGCGGTCTGCTCATTCCAGCCACCGCCGAGGGCCTTGTACAGGTTGACCTCGCTGTTCAGCTGCGCCAGGCGGTCGGTGATCAGCGATTGCTGGGCACTGAACAGCTGGCGTTGGGCGTCGAGGAAGGTCAGGTTGCTGTCGACACCAATGCGGTAGCGACGCTCGGCCAGGCGGTAGTAATCCTGGTTGGCGGCGACAAAACCACGCTGGGCATCCAGCTGCTGCTTGTAGGTCTCACGCGCGGCGAGGCCGTCGGAAACTTCCTGGAAGCCGGTCTGAATCGCCTTCTCGTAGTTGGCCACGTTGATCTCTTTCTGGATCTTCGAGTAGTCCAGGCTTGCGCGCAGGCTACCGGCGTTGAAGATCGGGATGTTGATCTGCGGGGCGAACGACCAAGTACCCGAGCCGCCTTTGAACAGGCCGCCCAGCGTCGGGCTGGCAGTGCCGGCGCTGGCGGTCAGGCTGATGCTTGGGAAGAACGCAGCACGCGCCGCACCGATATTGGCGTTGGCAGCCTTGAGGTTGTACTCGGCCTGCACAATGTCGGGACGACGTTGCAGCAGGTCGGAGGGCAACCCGGCCGGCACTTCGCTGAGCAGGTCATCCGACAGCGGCTTGCTGGCGATATTCGCCGGCAGGCCAGTGCCCAGCAACAGGGTCAGGCTGTTTTCGTCCTGAGCCACCTGGCGGGTATACCGCGCCAATTGCACGCGGGCATTTTCCACCGAGGTGCGCGCCTGGCTGAGGTCGAGGGCCGAGGCCACGCCAACTTCGTTACTGCGCGTGGTGAGCTTGTAGCTCTGCTCGAATGCGCCCAGGGTTTCCTGGGTCAGCTTGAGCAGTTCCTTGTCGGCCTGCCAGGTCAGGTAGGCGTTGGCCACACTGGCCACCAGGCTGATCTGGGTGCTGCGCCGCGCTTCTTCAGTGGCGAAGTACTTTTGCAGGGCTTCTTCACTCAGGCTGCGCACGCGGCCGAACAGGTCCAGTTCATACGAGCTGATCCCCAGGCCCGCCGAGTATTGGCTGGCGATGGTCGATTCGCCGCTTTGCGACAGTTTGGCCGGGGTGCGCGAACGGCTGCCGCTGCCGGTTGCCGAAACGGCCGGGAACAGGTCGGCACGCTGGATCTGGTATTGCGCCGCGTAGGCGTCGATGTTCAAGGCCGCGACACGCAGGTCACGGTTGTTCACCAGCGCAGTCTGGATCAGCTGTTGCAGGGCAGGGTCGTGGAAAAACTGCTTCCAGCCTTGCTCGGCAGCGGCCTGGCCCGGCGCCTGGGCCGACGAATACGCCGGCCCTTGCGGGAACTGAGCAGCCACCGGTGCTTCAGGGCGCTGATAGTCAGGTATCAGCGAGCAGCCACTGAGCACGAATGCCGTGACGGCTAGGGAAAGTAGCGACTTGCTCATTGGCCAGCCTCTTTAGGAGTTTCAGTAGTAACCGTCTTTTTACGTTCGCCCGCGGCCGATACGGTCGCGAAGAACAGTGGGACCCAGAAGATCGCCAGGACGGTGGCGGTGATCATACCGCCAATTACGCCGGTACCGATTGCATGCTGGCTGCCTGAGCCTGCGCCGCTGGAGATCGCCAGTGGCAATACGCCGAGGACGAACGCCATGGAGGTCATGATGATCGGCCGCAGACGCATGCGGGACGCCTCGATGGCCGCCTCGACGATGCCTTTGCCTTGTTCGTGAAGCTCCTTGGCAAACTCCACGATCAGGATGGCGTTTTTCGCCGCCAGGCCCACCGTCACCAACAGGCCCACCTGGAAGAACACGTCGTTGGACAACCCGCGCATGCTGGTCGCCATCAACGCACCCACAACCCCGAGGGGCACTACCAGGATCACCGCAATCGGGATCGACCAACTTTCGTACAGTGCCGCGAGGCAGAGGAACACCACCAGCAGCGACAAGGCGTACAGCGCAGGTGCCTGGGAGCCGGACAGACGTTCTTCATACGACAGGCCGGTCCACGCATAGCCAACACCTGCCGGCAGTTGCTTGGCGATACGCTCGACTTCGGCCATGGCGTCACCGGTACTGTAGCCCGGCGCCGGGGTGCCGAGGATTTCCATCGCCGCAACACCGTTGTAGCGCGAGAGTTTCGGCGAACCGTAGATCCACTTGCCCGACGCGATGGCGGACAACGGCACCATCTTCCCGGAGTCGCTGCGCACGTACCATTTGTTCAGGTCTTCAGGCGACATGCGGCTGGCGGCGTCACCTTGCACGTACACCTTCTTCACCCGACCACGGTCGATGAAGTCGTTGACGTAGCTGCCACCCAGGGCGATCGCCAGGGTCTGGTTGATATTCGACAGGGTGATGCCTTGGGCACTGGCCTTCTCGTCGTCGACGGTGAGCTCGTACTGCGGCTCATCGTTCACGCCGTTGGGGCGCACACCTGCCAGAATCTTGCTTTGTGCTGCCATACCCAGGAACTGGTTACGCGCCGCCATCAGTTTATCGTGGCCGACACCGCCCTGGTCTTGCAGGAACACGTCGAAGCCGGTGGCGTTACCCAGCTCCAGTACAGACGGCGGAACGATGGCAAATACCATGGCGTCCTTGAATGTCTGCATGAAGTAACCCTGGGCGCGCTTGGCGATCTCGAACACCGAGGTGGAAGCGTCACGCTCGCCCCACGGTTTGAGCATCACAAAGGCCAGGCCCGAACTTTGGCCGCGACCGGCGAAGTTAAAGCCGTTTACGGTAAACACCGATTTCACGCCTTTGCCTTCGCCTGGCTCGCCTTCCTTGTCGTTGAGCAGGAATGTGCGCATGTCGTCGATGACTTTTTGCGTACGTTCAGCCGTAGAACCGACCGGCGTCTGCACCTGGGCAAAGATCACGCCCTGGTCTTCATCGGGCAGGAACGCCGCAGGGATGCGCATGAACAGCCAGATCATGCCGGCGATGATCAGTGCGTACACCAGGAACGCCGGGATCTTGTGCTTGATCATGTTACCCACGCCGCGCTCGTAGCTCAGTACGCCACGGTCGAAGGTGCGGTTGAACCAGCCGAAGAAACCACGCTTGGGTTGGCCGTGTTTTTCCGGGTCGATCGGCTTGAGCATGGTGGCGCACAAGGCCGGGGTGAAGATCAGCGCAACCAGTACCGACAACGCCATGGCCGAAACGATGGTGATGGAGAACTGTTTGTAAATCACACCGGTGGAACCACCGAAGAACGCCATCGGCAACAGCACCGCCGACAGTACCAGGGCAATACCCACCAGGGCACCCTGGATCTGGCCCATGGACTTGACCGTCGCCTCCTTGGGCGACAGGTGCTCCTCGGCCATCACCCGCTCGACGTTTTCCACCACGACGATGGCGTCATCCACCAGCAAGCCGATGGCCAGGATCATGCCGAACATGGTCAGGGTGTTGATGGTGAAGCCGAACGCAGCCAGGATCCCGAAGGTACCCAGCAACACCACCGGTACGGTCATGGTGGTGATGATGGTCGCGCGGAAGTTCTGCAGGAACAGGAACATCACCAGGAACACCAGCACGATCGCTTCGACCAGGGTGTCGACAACACCGGAGATCGATTCGGTTACGACTGGGGTGGTGTCATACGGCACCACCGCCTTCATGCCAGGCGGGAAGAACGGTTCGAGCGACGCGACGGTGGCGCGGATGGCCTTGCCGGTGTCCAGGGCGTTGGCGCCCGACGCCAGCTTGATCGCCATACCGGAAGCCGGCTTGCCGTTGAACTGCGCAGCAATGCTGTAGTTCTGGCCACCGAGCTCAATACGGGCGACATCCTTCAGGCGTACCTGTGAACCGTCGGTATTGACCTTCATCAGGATATTGCCGAACTGCTCGGCCGTCTGCAGGCGGGTCTTGCCGATGATCGTGGCGTTCAACTGGGTGCCGGGCAGGGCAGGCAGGCCGCCCAGTTGGCCGGTGGCCACCTGTACGTTCTGTGCGGAAATCGCCGTGCTGACATCCACCGGCGTGAGCTGGTAGTTGTTCAGCTTGCCCGGGTCCAGCCAGATACGCATCGCGTACTGCGAACCGAACACCTGGAAGTCACCGACACCCGCAGTCCGCGAAATCGGGTCCTGGATGTTCGACACGATGTAGTTGGACAGGTCGTCCTTGGTCATGCTGCCGTCTTCCGACACCAGACCGATCACCATCAGGAAGTTCTTCACCGACTTGGTCACGCGGATACCCTGTTGCTGCACTTCTTGCGGCAGCAGCGGGGTGGCCAGGTTCAGCTTGTTCTGCACCTGAACCTGGGCGATATCCGGGTTGGTACCCTGGTTGAACGTCACGGTGATGGTCATGCTGCCGTCGGAGTTACTGTCCGAGGAAACATAACGCAGGTTGTCGATACCGTTGAGCTGTTGCTCGATGACCTGCACCACGGTGTCCTGCACGGTTTGTGCGGACGCGCCTGGGTAGGTCACCTGGATGTCGATGGCGGTCGGCGCGATGGCCGGGTATTGGTTGATGGGCAACTTCATGATCGAAAGTGCCCCGACCAGCATGATCACCAGGGCAATAACCCAGGCGAAAATGGGGCGGTCGATAAAAAATTTCGACATGGGTTACTCCCCTTTGCCAGCAGCGGCAGCAGGAGCAGCAGCAGTGCCAGCGTCAGCAGGCTTAGCGTTGTCGGCTGCCTTGACCTTGACCTCGACGCCCGGCTTGACGTACTGCAAGCCTTCGGTGATCACACGGTCGCCGGCGTTCAGGCCTTTTTCCACCAGCCAGTAGGCGCCGTACGTACGGTTGGCCACCAGCTCACGTTGCTCGACCTTGTTGTCGGCGTTGACGATCAGCGCCGTTGGCGTGCCCTTCAGGTCGCGGGTCACGCCTTGTTGCGGTGCCAGGATAGCCTTGCTGTTCACGCCGGCTTGCAGCTGGGCGTGGACGAACATGCCCGGCAGCAGGGTGTGGTCAGGGTTCGGGAACACGGCGCGCAGGGTCACGGAACCGGTGGTCTGGTCGACCGACACTTCGGAGAACTCCAGCTTGCCGTCCTGGCCGTAAGCGGTGCCGTCTTCCAGGGTCAGCTTGACCTTGGCCGCGTTTTCGCCGGATTTTTCCAGCTGGCCGCTTGCCAGGTCGCGGCGCAGTTTGAGCATTTCTGCCGAGGACTGCGTGACGTCGACGTAGATCGGGTCCAGTTGCTGGATCACGGCCATGGCATCGGCCTGGCCATTGCTCACCAGTGCGCCTTCGGTGACCGAAGAGCGGCCAATACGCCCGGAGATCGGCGCGAACACTTTGGTGTAGCGCACATTGATCTGGGCGGTTTGCACATTGGCTTCGGACGTCATGCGGTTGGCGACGGCGGTGTCGTATTCCTGACGGCTGACAGCTTGCTCATCGACCAACTGCTTGTAGCGGTCAGTGATTGACTTGGTTTGGGTCAGGCTCGCTTGTGCGCTTTTCAGGGTGGCTTCATACACCGACGGGTCGATCTGGTAGAGCTGTTGCCCTTCCTTCACGTCGCCGCCTTCCTTGAACAGGCGCTTGAGAATGATGCCATTGACCTGAGGACGAACCTCCGCGATGCGGTAAGCCGTGGTGCGGCCCGGCAGCTCGGTGGTCAGGGTAAAGGCTTGCGGTTGAATGGTGACCACGCCGACCTGAGGGGTTTGAGCGGGCGGAGCCGCTTCTTCCTTTTTACATCCGCTGAGCAGCGATGCCAGGGCGACGGCAGTGACCAGAGCGGTAACAGCTGGCTTAAGTTGCATGAAGATCCTCGGGTCAGGCGCGCAGAATGCGCACAAGAAGTGTGGAAGGGTAAAAAACAAGCTGTGAGTAGATAAGTAGCTTGCTACGCAATATACTTACGTTCATGGTTGTTTGTAAACTCTTGACAGGCTTCGCAGGTTGTTGACAAAGCAGCCCCGAAAGCCTCGATTTTAGTACGTTCGGTGCCCAAGACGGTGTCGTCCCACAATTATTCAGATGATCGTTACCGCCTATTAAAGCAGCGTTACCGATAGTCCCAAGTGTTCTGATTGAGGTTTTACTGCCATGGTTCGTCGCACCAAAGAGGAAGCTCAGGAAACGCGCAGCCAGATTCTCCAGGCCGCCGAGCAAGCCTTTTATGAGCGCGGCGTCGCGCGGACTACGTTGGCGGACATCGCCGCGTTGGCCGGGGTGACGCGCGGGGCTATCTATTGGCATTTCAGTAACAAGTCCGATTTGCTGCAGGCACTGCTCGACACCCTGCACGAACCGTTGGACGAGTTGGCGCGGGCCAGTGAAAGCGAGGATGAAGTCGACCCGCTTGGCTGCATGCGCAAGCTGTTGATTCATTTGTTTCATCAGGTGGCTCTGGACCCGAAAACCCGGCGCATCAACGAGATTTTGTTTCATAAGTGCGAGTTCACCGATGAAATGTGTGACATGCGTCGCCAGCGCCAGACCCATAGCCTGGAATGCAACCTGCGTATTGGCCTGACCTTGCGTAACGCGATCCATCGCGGGCAACTTCCGGAAAATCTCGACACCACCCGTGGGGCGGTGTGCATACATGCCTATATCAACGGGATCATTGGCCAGTGGCTTCTGGTGCCCGACAGTTTTCAACTGCATCAGCAGGCTGAACGCTGGGTTGATGCGGGGCTGGACATGCTGCGCCTGAGCCCCAGCCTGCGCAATTAAGACAAAATGCGTAATTACTTCCAGTTGTGTCAACAGTAAAGACGAGACACAGTCCATCGTCCCTTCGGACGATTGGTGGGGTGACTTTATATACGGGCTGGCGGGCGGTTGATAGGTAGCCGCCTAAGTATTTTGTAGCGATATTGTTGCAAGGCTGTAAAGGAATGTTTCCCGGCCCCAATGAAAAAGCCCCGGTTCCTTCGAACTGGGGCTTTTTCGTTTCAGCGGATTACATCAAATTGCCAGTGTCGGGTAGTCGATGTAGCCGACCGGGCCCTTGGCGTAGAAGGTTTCCGGGTGCGCTTCATTTAATGGCGCATCGGCCTTCAGGCGCGCCGGCAGGTCCGGGTTGGCAATGAACGGTACGCCGAAGGCCACCGCATCAGCCTTGCCGGAAGCCAGCCAGGCATTGGCGCTGTCTTTGGTGAAGCGTTCGTTGGCAATGTAAGCGCCGCCGAAAGCTTTTTTCAGTTGTGGGCCGAGGCTGTCGCCGGCTTCTTTTTCACGCGAGCAAATGAACGCGATACCCCGCTTGCCCAGTTCGCTGGCAACGTAGGTGAAGGTTTCGGCCAGGTTGTCGTCGCCCATGTCATGGGAGTCGGCGCGCGGTGCCAGGTGCACACCCACACGGCCGGCGCCCCAGACTTCGATGGCCGCGTCGGTCACTTCCAGCAGCAGGCGCGCACGGTTTTCCAGGGAACCACCGTAGTTGTCGGTACGTTTGTTGGTGCTGCTCTGCAGGAACTGGTCGAGCAGGTAACCGTTGGCGCCGTGGATCTCCACGCCGTCAAAACCTGCAGCCTTGGCGTTTTCGGCACCGACGCGGTAAGCGTCGACGATGTCGGCGATTTCAGCGGTTTCCAGGGCGCGTGGGGTTGGGTAGTCGGCCAATGGGCGCACCAGGCTCACGTGACCTTTTGGCTGGATGGCGCTCGGTGCCACCGGGGTTTCGCCGTTCAGGTAGGACGCGTGGGAGATCCGGCCAACGTGCCACAGTTGCAGGACAATCTTGCCACCCGCGCCATGCACGGCCTTGGTCACATTGGCCCAGCCGCGCACTTGGTCGTTGGACCAGATGCCCGGCGTGTCCGGGTAGCCCACGCCCAGCGGCGTCACGGACGTGGCTTCGCTGAGGATCAGCCCGGCGGAAGCGCGTTGCACGTAATACTCGGCCATCAGCGCGTTGGGTACGCGACCGGCATCGGCGCGGCAGCGGGTCAGCGGTGCCATGATGATGCGGTTCGACAGTTCCAGGTCGCCCAGTTTGATCGGATCGAAAATAGTCGTCATGGGATAACACCCTTCTCTTTAAGTGGATTGATCAGTTGGTCGCAGGGGCCAGGTCGGCATCGCCGCTCTGACGGAAAGTAATCAAGGTCACCAGCAAGGCAAGAATCGCCAGGGCCGCAGCGGCCAGAGGCACGCTGGTCAGGCCGAAACCGTGGGCAATCACACTGCCGCCAACCCAGGCGCCCAGGGCGTTGCCGATGTTGAAGGCGCCGATGTTCAAGGTGGACACCAGGTTCGGTGCCGCCTTGCCGAAGGTCACCACGTGGATTTGCAGCGCCGGTACGGCAGCGAACGAGGCGGTGGCCCACAGGAACAGGGTGATTTCAGTCGGGATCACCGCGACGCTGGTCCAGGTCAACACCGTGGAGACCACCGCCATGCTGATGAACACGCCGATCAGGGTGGCCGCCAGGCGTTTGTCCGCCAGCTTGCCGCCGATGATGTTGCCCACGGTGAGGCCCAGGCCGATCAACAGCAGGGTCCAGGTCACGCCTTTGGGCGACACGCCGGTGACGTCGCCAAGCAGTGGTGCGACATACGTGAAGAGGGTGAACATGGAGGCGGCGAACAGCGCGGTCATGGTCAGCGACAACCAGATGCCGGCGCCCTTGAGGGCGGCCAGTTCGGCGCGCATGTCGAGTTTTTCTTCGTCGCGCTTGGCCGGCAGGAAACGGATCAGGCCGATCAGCGCCACCACACCAATGACGGTCACTGCCCAGAAGGTCGAGCGCCAGCCGGCTTCCTGACCCAGCGCGGTGCCCAGCGGTACGCCGAGTACATTGGCCAGGGTCAGGCCGGTGAACATCAAGGCTACCGCCGACGCGCGCTTGTTGGCCGGCACCAGGTTGGCGGCGACCACCGAACCGATACCAAAGAAGGCACCGTGGCACAGCGCGGTGACCACACGGGCAAACATCAGCACGTTGTAATCACTGGCCAGCGCACAGAGCAGGTTGCCGACAATAAAGATGCCCATCAACGCTACCAGGGCGGCCTTGCGTGGCAGCTTGGCGGTGGCCAGTGCCATGAAGGGCGCGCCGATGGCCACGCCCAGGGCGTAGCCGGTGACCAGCCAGCCGGCGCCGGGAATCGACACGCCCAAGTCCGCCGCCACGTCGGGCAGCAAGCCCATGATGACGAACTCGGTGGTGCCGATGGCGAAGGCGCTCAGGGCCAGTATGAGTAGCGAGAGGGGCATTTGCGTGTCCTTGGTTACAGCGGTTCGATGATTTCGGCGCTGAGTTCAGTCGTGAGTGCCGCGAGGAATGCTTGGATCACTTCCTCGTTACGCTTGAAAAAGTGCCACTGCCCGGCCTTCTGGCTGCTGATCAACCCGGCGCGTTGCAGGGTGGCCAGGTGGGCCGACACGGTCGACTGGGACAAGCCGCAGCGCTGGTCGATCTGCCCGGCGCAGATGCCGTATTCGTGGTTGTGCAATTGCTCTGGGAACTGCACTTTCGGGTCTTTGAGCCAGGTGAGAATGTCTCGTCGTACTGGGTGTGCCAGTGCTTTTATTATTTCGTCGAGGTCGATGGACATGGCGGTTGCTCGGTTTCGTAAAGCGTTATATCGCGATGAAGCGAACTTTAAATCGGTATATCCCGATATACCAATATGATTTTGGTCTTAAGCCAGATCAAATCGGTATATCGGGTTATAACGATACGTTGACGGCAGTGCTAAACTGCGCGCCATGAATTATCTCGCACATCTGCACCTGGGCGGCCAACTTCCTGCACAACTGCTGGGCAGCCTCTATGGTGATTTCGTCAAAGGCCGGCTGCAGGGGCAGTTCAGCCCGCAAATCGAGTCGGCGATTCAGTTGCATCGCTCCATTGACCGTTTCACCGACAGCCACCCGCTGGTAGGCGCGGCGTTGTCACGCTTCAGCCTGACCCGCAAGCGCTACGCCGGGATCGTCCTCGATGTGTTTTTCGACCACTGCCTGGCGCGGGATTGGGCGCTGTATGCCGAGCAGCCTCTGGAGCACTTCACGTCACAGGTGTACCGCGTACTCGCCGCCGAGCCCCAGTTGCCGGGGCGGCTGGCGCAGATTGCACCGTATATGGCAGCGGATGATTGGCTGGGCTCATACCGAGAGTTCGCGGTAATGGAGCAAGTGTTGCGGGGGATCTCGCGGCGGTTGACCCAGCCCGAGGAGTTGGGCCATGCGATGCAGGAGTTGCGGGTGCTGTATGAGCCGTTGAGCGAAGACTTCCGGGTGTTCTACCCCGAATTGCAGAAATTCGCACAAGCCCAACTGATGAGTGGGATCTAAATGTGGGAGCGGGCTTGCTCGCGAATGCGCTGTATCAGTCAGCCTATTTGTTGCTGACAGACTGCATTCGCGAGCAAGCCCGCTCTCACATTTTTTAACCGTGCCCGCTTTAGGCCGCAAACGCCGGTCGCACCGCCACGTGCTCAGTTTCCGGCAACGGCCCAAACAACGCTTTCTGAACCGCCTGTTGCGCCTGGAACGCCAGCGCTGCGCGTTCCTGCCCGGCACAGGCAATCGGCGTGAGCACATGGATTTCCACATCGCCCTGGTCATTGGCAAACAGGCGCATCAGGTGCGAGAGCAAATCGTCATCGCCGATAAACGGTGCCAGCGGGTCCACTTGCCCGTCGCGCAGGTAACGGATCGCCACCGGTTGCAGTGACACGTCTGCATCAATCGCACTGGCCAGCAAGCGTCCGTGAAAGGTGCGCAGGCTGCGCCCGTCGGTGGTGGTGCCCTCAGGGAACATCAGCAGCGGGTGCTGTTGTTCCAGGTGACGGGTCATCTGCTTGCGGATCAACTGGCTGTCGCCCGAACCCCGGCGGATAAACAGGCTACCGGCCTTGGCCGCCAACCAGCCGGCCACCGGCCAGGTGCGCACTTCGGCCTTGGACAAAAACGACATCGGCGTGACCATGCCCAGCAGCGGAATATCGGTCCAGGACACGTGATTGCTCACCCACAGCATCGGCGTTTGCGGCAACTCACCGTGGACTGTCACGCGAAAGGGCAGGGCGTTGGTCAGCCGCGCCATGAAAAACCGCGACCAGCGCTGGCGCCGCACCATTGAGTTGGCCACACCCAAACGCTCGAACACACCGAACACACTGGCCATGCTCAAGCCCAGCGCGACCACCAGCAGCACTCGGGCGATGCGCCCGTACACACGCAGGCGGCCCATTACATGGCCGCCTTGAAGTGGCGTGCGTAACGCGGGCACAACTCATCGCGCTTGAGCAGGATGAACACGTCGGCCACCTGGAAATCTTCATCCCAGCACGGCTCGCCGCAGATCTTCGCACCCAGGCGCATATAGGCCTTGAGCAGCGGCGGCATTTCCGCGATCACGTTGGTCGGCAGGTCCAGCGCCGGCAGTGGTTTTTTCGGCTCGGCGCGCAAGTGTTCGTTGCACAGGTAGCGTTCGCGCAGGCGCTGCATGATCGCGTGGGCCTGGATGCCGCCGTCGTGCATCGGGATGCTCGCGCAGCCCATCAAATAGCTGTAGCCACCCTGATTCAAGACTTCCGCCAACTCGCCCCACAACACCGCAATGGTGCCGCCATTGCGGTAGGCCGGGTCGACGCAGGTGCGGCCGATTTCCAGGATCGGCCCTTGCAGGTGCCGCAAGCCATGCAGGCTGAATTCTTCTTCGCTGTAGAACCGGCCCAAGGTGCTGGCAGCCTGGTGATCGAGTAAACGGGTGGTGGCCACCAATCGACCGCTGTTCAAGTCACGCACGCCAATGTGGCTGCAGTGAACATCATAGTCATCCATGTCCAGACCCAGTTCCGCGCCTTTCAGCTTGGCGTTGAACTCGCCGCTGAACACGTTGAACCGCAGGGCCTGGGCTTCCTGCAAAGCCTGTGCGCCAATCAGGCGTTCGGCTTGCAGACGGCGTTCATTGCCGGTGTCGCTGATGCGGGCGATCTGAGTCATGGCGAATCTCCGAGTGCCAGCCACGTTCCGGCCGGTCGACTTGTTTGTCCAAACTCAGGCTATGTAGGCTCGGTGTCATCTCCATGAAGTTCCAGTGACGCTTAGATGACAGCCGCGGCAGGGCGTCTGCTACCGGATGCAGCGCGATCCAAATGTGGGAGGGGGCTTGCTCCCGATGACGGTGGATCAGTTACAGATCAGCTGACTGAGCCACTGCCATCGGGAGCAAGGCCCCTCCCACAATTAACAGGCACCCACTCAAGACTCGCGTAGCAAAACTGTCACTCATCCAGGCTAGGCTCGCGGGCTTGAATGCCCCCCTTGAGTTCGTGCCCATGGTCCGAGGCCTGTTGTGTGTTGCCCTGCTGTTAGTCACCGTCACCGCCCACGCCGAAACCTGGCCTGACAAGGCGTGGGCCAAGGGCACACCGCTCGACGGTGCCGCTGTTGACGCCCTCAATGCCTACGCTTTTCCAACCCGTGACGACGCCACCCGCCAGGGCATCCGCACCGACGCGCTGCTGGTGATCCGCGATGGTGTGATCATCTACGAACGCTACGCCGCACCCACCACCGCCGACACGCCGCACCTGACCTGGTCGGTGAGCAAAAGCCTGATGGCCACCGTGCTCGGCGTGGCCTACGGCGAACACCGCTTCAAACTCAGCGACCCGGCGGCGCGCTTCTACCCACCGATGAAACAACACCCCAAGGTGACCCTGGCCGACCTGCTGCACTGGGCCTCGGGCCTGGACTGGCAGGAAGACTATGAATACGCCCCGCTGAAATCCTCGGTGGTGGCGATGCTCTACACCCGTGGCCGCGCCGACATGGCCGAGTTCGCCGCCGATACCGAGGCCGCCGCAGCACCGGGCCAGGCCTTCCGATATTCCAGCGGTGACAGCGCTATTTTGTCCGCCACCCTCAAAGGCATGCTCGGCCACAAGGCCTATGTGGATTACCCGTGGGAGGCGCTGTTCAAGCCGCTGGGCATTCATAACGCCACCTGGGAAACCGACGCCGACGAAACCTTTGTCGCCTCGTCCTACGCCTACCTCACCGCACGCGACCTGGCACGCGTCGGCCTGCTGATGGCGCGCGACGGTCGTTGGGGTGAGCAGCAATTGCTGCCCAAAGAGTGGGTCGCTTTCAACCGCCAACCCTTCGACAAATACCAGCCAGGCCAGGACGAAGCCGTCCCCGGCGGCCAATGGTGGCTCAACCGCGAAGTGCAGGGCGCCCGCCGACCGTGGCCCGATGCGCCGGCCGACACGTTCGCCGCTCTCGGCCACTGGGGCCAGGCGTTGTTTGTGATGCCGGATGAACACCTGGTGATCGTGCGCTACGGCGATGACCGCGATGGCAGCTACCGCCACAATGAGTTGCTCAAACGCGTGCTGGCGGCGGTGCAGCCATGATCCGCCGTCACCCGGTTATCAGCGTTTTCCTGCTGCTATTACTCGCCCTGCTGGGCTGGGTGTGGCACGAGCGCGTCAACCTGCAAGCCTTCCCTGACATCATCGCGGCGTACACGGCCAAGGAGTATTGCTCGTGCCGGTACGTGGAGAACAATCCGGCGGCCTATTGCCTCGGCTATGTGAAGCAGTACGTGCCCGTCAGCCGCTTCATCGACACGCCGGAACGCAGTGAGGTCACGGCGAGTGGGTTGGGGCGTACGCACACGGCAAGGTGGTTGGGTGAGCGCCAAGGCTGTCGCTTGAATCCCTGAAATACCCAAAATCCAATGTGGGCGCAGGCAAGCCAGCGCCCACATTGGATTTGCGCCGTTTGTGACATTGCGCTTAAGGTTCGTCCAGGTTTTTTTCCCCATGAGTCTTTATGTTCAATGCCAAACCTTTGGCTTTCACGCTGCTGACCTGTGCAGCCCTGCCTGCCCACGCCGATTGGTACCTGGATAACGAATCCTCACGGCTGTCGTTCGTGACCACCAAAAATACCGAAATCGCTGAAGTGCAGCGCTTTTTGGTATTGCACGGCAAAGTCGACAGCCAGGGCGCAGCGCAAGTGGAAGTGGAGCTCGAGTCGATCAACAGCGGCATCCCGCTGCGCGATGAGCGTATGCGCAATGAGCTGTTCCAGATCAAAACCTTCCCTGAAGCGTTGATCCGCGCGCAGATCAACCTGCAACCGATTAATGACCTGGCCCCCGGCGCGCAAGTGGAATTGCGCCTGCCTCTGAGCGTCACCCTGCATGGCAAGACCCAGACCTACAGCGCCGAGTTGTTGGCCACCCGCCTGGATGACCGGCGTTTCCAGGTGGTAACCCTGGAGCCGGTGGTGTTGCATGCCGAGGATTTCGAGCTGGCGCCGGGCGTGGCGGCGTTGCGTAAGGCGGCGGGGCTTAAGTCGATCAGTTTGTCGGTGCCGGTGGGTGCGGTACTGATCTTTACGGCGCGCTGAGATGAGCGGCGCAGTGTTTCCGTGGCGCAGCGCCAACCGGTTCGAGTTGCTGGTCGACGGGCCGAATTTCTTCCCGCAGATGTTGGTGGGCATTGCCCGCGCCGAGCGGCAGGTCGAATTGGAGTTGTACCTGGTGGAAGCCGGTGCATGCGCCGACGCCATGGTGCAGGCGTTGGTGCTGGCCGCCGAACGCGGCGTGGGCGTGCGTTGCCTGTTTGATGATTACGGCAGTCTGGCGTTTACGCTGGGGCTGCGCAAACGCCTGACCGACGCGGGCGTGGAGCTGCGCTTTTACAATCGTTTGAGCTGGCGGGGTTGGGTGCGCAACCTGTACCGCGACCACCGCAAACTGTTGCTGATCGACCAGAGTATCGCGCTGGTCGGCGGTACGGGCGTCACGGATGAGTTCTGGACGCCGGGGCAAGACACCGCCGAGTGGCATGAAGTGATGGTGCAAATCAGCGGCCCGCTGGTGCTGGACTGGCAAGCCCTGTTCGAACGTCAATGGCACGCCAATGTGGCGCGCCGCGCGTGGAAGCCCTCCACCCACTTTGGTTTGCCGCGCCTGCCCAAGGTGCCTGCGGCCGGGCCGGGTCTTGGCCGCGTGGCCTATGCCGACGCCCGCCAGCACCGCGATATTTTGCAGTCGCTGATTCGCGCATTGAACAAAAGCCAGCGACGGGTCTGGCTGGCGACCCCGTATTTTCTGCCGACTTGGGGCGTGCGCCGTGCGTTGCGCCGTGCGGCCGGACGCGGTGTGGATGTGCGTTTGCTGCTCACCGGTCCGCGCACCGATCACCCCTCCGTACGTTACGCCGGGCACCGTTATTACCCGCGCTTGTTGCGCGCGGGTGTGCAGATCTTTGAATACCAGCCGTGCTTTTTGCACCTCAAAATGGTGCTGGTGGATGATTGGGTAAGCATCGGTTCGTGCAATTTCGACCATTGGAACTTGCGCTTCAATCTGGAAGCCAACCTGGAGGCACTGGACCCTGAGTTGACGCTGGCCGTGGCGGGCAGTTTCGAGCGCGATTTTGCCCAGAGCCAGGCGGTGAGTCTGGAGGCGTGGAAGGCGCGGCCGTTATGGCGGCGCGTGAAGCAGCGGCTGTGGGGATGGATTGATCGGTTGGTGGTGAATCTGTTGGATCGGCGGGGGTAATTCACCCCCGCCTGTTACCGCCAACGCGGCTTAAAACTGCAGTGAATACTGCGCCGTGAGGCTTTGGTCGCGTGTGCGCTCACCGTGTTGCCGGTTGAAGCTCAGGTCCAGTGCGCTGTCGCGTGTCAGGCGCGCGGTGGCGCCCAGTTCCAGCCGGGTGCTGAGGCGATCCAGTGGCGCGCCGCTGACGCTCATCACGCGCCCGCCGTCCCAGGCCGCCTGGGTGCTGGGTTGCAGATCGCCGCTGGCATGGGTGTAGGCCAGGCCACCCCGCAGGCTCAACCATGACGGGCCGACTTGCGCCTTGCCCAAGTCCAGGTTGAACCGCACGCCACCGGTGGTCAGGTTGACGTGTTCCTGCGAGCGTTTGCCCTTCAGTGCGGCAATACCGCCGCGCTCGTTGAAGCCTTCGCTGCGCTGCTGCACATTGGCCACTTGCAGGTACGGCTGCCAATTCCAGGCACCATGGTTGAAGGCGTAGTTAGCCTCGGCAAACGTCTGCACGGTGCGGCTTGCGTACTGGGCGGACAGGCGATTGTCGAGGCCTGGGAAGCTGACGCGGCGTTTGGTCTGGATCTCATGCTGCGCATAGGCGATGCCGCCATAGAGGCCAAAAGCGTCCCAGTTGTGGCCAATATGCAGGCCCACCTGGTAGGTATCGACGTTCGCCTTGCCGCGTGCTCCGGCCTTCACCTCGGTTTGACTGCTGCCAGCCACCACACCCAGTCGTGTGCCTTGCTCCAGGGTGTGATCGAACCCCACCAGCAGGCCCGTGCTGCTGTGGGACGTGCGGGCGGTGTTGCCATCGCCGGCGAGTTGGCCGGACTGGCGAGGCAGTTGCACCCAGGCACCCTGCTTCAACTCATCGGGCCGCGCGATGCCGCCTGGCGTGCCACGCTGGCGGTCAAGGGCCGCCTGACGCAGCACGCGGCTGTTCTCGATCAACGCCGCTTGGGTACTGGCGTGCAGCTCACCGCTCAACGTGTCCAGGGCTGAAGGTGCCTGCTCGGGAAACAACGCTGTCAGGCGTTGCAGCAACGCGGACGGCAGGGTTTCAGCGTCGGCGGCATTGGCGACGGCGCGCTGGTTGGGTGTGTTTGCTGCCGACGCCAGTGACTGACCACGGCCGAACTCCACCTGTAACGTGTTGCCTTCCTTGACCTGGGAAACACTCAGGAAGGGCGAGAACTCGCGGCGGTCGATCGAGGCGAATTCGCCATTCAACCCACCTTGGGCCTGGAGGATGTTGTAACGCTGACCCAGGTAGTCGTTATTGGGTTGCGCGCTCAGGTACAGCGAGCCGCCGTTGAGGGTCGCCTGGTGACTGACGTGCAGTTTTGCCGGATCGGCCGGGGCTGCCAGCCCGGTCATCAGGGTTGAGCCGGCGGCGTGTTGATAGTCGCCTTCGACGGCCAGTGAACCGTTCAGGCGCAGAACACCGCCGTCGACCTTGACGTCGCCCTTGAGGGCGTTGGTGCCGTCCAGTTCCAGAATGCCTTCCTTGAGCGTGGCGCCGGCGAAGCTGTTATTACCGCTCAGGCGCAGCCAGCCGATGCCGGTTTTTTCCAGGCGGCCCGGGCCGCTGATATCGTTGCGCCAATCGTCCCAGGCGCCGCCTTGCCAGACGACTGCGCCGCCGGCAGGGCGGTCCATGTTCACCGCGGTGTCGACCCGCAGTTGGCCGGGGCCGTCGATGGCTTTTTTGAGGTTGATCAGGCCCCAGCCGTAGACGTCGTCCACACCCGGCTCGCCGAGGTCGGTGGCGGTGGTGAGCAGCACGTCGCGGATTTGCGGGTTGTCGAGGTAGGGGAAACGCTCCATCAGCAGTGCCAGGCCACCGCTGACGTGGGGGGCGGCCATGGAGCTGCCGGAACTCAACGCATAACCCAACTCGGGGTTATCGCCGGTCACAGTAAAACCGGTGACTGCACCGTCCGGGCCATAGTGGTTTTCGGTCTCTATCGAACCGCTGACCCAGGACGAGTTGATATCCGTTCCGGGCGCCGCCAGGCACCAGTCCTTGCTGAAGCCGCAGCGCTTGGAGGAATCGCTCAAGGTCAGCTCTTTCGTTAAGTTGACGACGGTCAACCAGTAAGGCTCCAGTTCTGCAATGGCACGTGGCAGGCTGGGATGCAGCCCGGCGCTTGGCGCTGCTTGAGGCGACGCGTTGGCGGTGCTGAGGTTGCCCGCTGACCACACTTGCAGGATCCCGTACTTGATAGCGTTGTCTGCGATGGCCTTGAGTTCTGAATAAACCGGGGTTTGCGTTTCGCTTAATGCCGTGTCCAGCTCTGCGGCATTCGCCGGCGAAAATGCGCTCCCCCAACTGTTATTCACGACACGCACATTCTGCTTGTGCAATTGGGCGTAGGCGGCGTCGACCGCTGCCGCTGTCGGCAGGGGAAGCCTCAACACATCTGTTATGGCAATCGGACCGCCCAGATAGGTATTACCGAACTTACGCACGGCACTCACGTTGGCCGCGTACGCCACACCATGAACCCCGGAGCCATCCCGGTTGGCGAGTGCGGTACCGGCAACGTGGGTGCCATGCGCGTCGTAAGTCGTGCCAACAAATCCGAGATATTCGTCCAGTTGCTCTCGGGTGAGGTTGCCATCGGCCACCGCTTCTTCAAGGCCTGCCAATGCTTCGGGTGGCAATGAGTCGATAACGGTGACTGCGGCGCGATCGCCTTCGCTGTAGAAGCAGCCTCGCTCCAGCACGGTCCCACTCATGCAACCGGTGTCAGCCATCAGCACGCCGACATTTGCCTTCCCGGCAAACTCGCCATGGCGCAGGTCGACGCCAGCGTCGTAAACGCCTATGTGCACCCCGGCGCCATTCAACCCACGCGCATAAGCGAAGTCCGCGCCGACCGCGCCCAACCCCCAGTTACGCTTGAACTCCTCACTGCGCCAACTGGCGGCGTCGTGCAGTCGGCCTTGTTCGACATAGCTCGCCGCCTCAATCGATCTGCCTGACAGGCAGCCCAGTACACAAAGGGCCAGCAGGTTTTGCTTGAAGGAACATTGAACGGGCACTTTTTTGATTGCCGCTCGGGCGTTTTTCGTGGGCGACATGGCTCACACACCTGCACATTAATATTGGGCGGACAGGGTGTGCGAGTGAGCAGGGGGCTGGATGTAGGACTCGACTGTTAGGGGGGAGTGAAACTTAGGTTTTTACTGACCGAGACGGGGACGCGAACAAGCCCCCTCTTTAAAAAGAGGGGGCTGCAACGGTTACAACAACTCGAACGTCTGCTGCTGTACATCCTGGGAGTCGAGCCCAATCTGCACATTGAACTGGCCCGGTTCCGCGGCGAACTTGAGCTGGGTGTTATAGAACTTCAGGTCTTCCTCGGTGATGGTGAAGTGCAGCGTGCGTTCTTCACCGGCCTTGAGCATGACCTTCTGGAAGTTCTTCAGCTCTTTCACCGGCCGGATCATCGAGCCGGCCACGTCCTGGATATACAGCTGCACCACGGTTTCGCCGTCGACCTTGCCGGTGTTTTTCAGTGTGACGCTGGCGTCGAGCTTGCCGGTTTTATTCAAGGTGGTGGAAGACAGTGCCATGTCCGCCAGGCTGAACGTGGTGTAGCTCAGGCCATAACCAAACGGGAACAGGGGCCCGGTGACGTCATCGAAGTATTGCGAGGTGTAGTTGCCCGGCTTGCCTGGGGTGAACGGCCGGCCGATGCTCAGGTGGTTGTAGTACGTCGGAATCTGCCCCACCGAGCGTGGGAAGGTGATCGGCAGCTTGCCCGACGGGTTGTAATCACCGAACAGCACGTCAGCAATCGCGTTGCCACCTTCGGTGCCGGCGAACCAGGTTTCCAGGATCGCGTCGGCTTGCTGGTTCTCTTGCAGAATCGACAGTGGGCGACCGTTCATCAGCACCAGCACCAGCGGTTTGCCCGTGGCTTTGAGTGCCTTGATCAGGTCGCGCTGGCTCTGCGGGATGTTCAGGTCGGTGCGGCTGGAGGATTCGTGGGACATGCCACGCGACTCGCCCACGGCAGCCACCACCACGTCGGCGTCTTTCGCGGCGTTCACCGCTTCGTCGATCATTGCCTGCGGGGAGCGGGTGTCATCCACCACTTCCGGTGCATCGAAGTTGAGGAAGTTGAGGTAGTCGACCACGGCCTTGTCGTTAGTGATGTTGGCACCACGGGCGTAGATCACTTTGCCTTTTTCGCCGATCACGGCGTTCATGCCGTCGAGCAGGGTCACCGATTGTTCCGGCTTACCGGCAGCGGCCCAGCTGCCCATCATGTCGATGGGGGCCTTGGCCAACGGGCCGACCAGGGCGATGGTCGCGGATTTTTTCAGCGGCAGGGTATTGTTCTGGTTTTTCAGCAAAACCAGGCTGCGGCGTGCGATGTCGCGGGCATCGCTGCGGTGCAGGCGGCTGTCGGCATAGGTGTCGACCGGGTCATCCTCGGCCTTGCCGATACGCAGGTACGGGTCTTTGAACAGGCCCATGTCGTACTTGGCGCCGAGTACTTCACGCACGGCGTTGTCGATGTCGCTTTGTTCGATCTCGCCAGACTTCAGCAGGCCGGGTAATTCCTTGCCGTACAGCGAGTCGTTCATGCTCATGTCGATGCCGGCCTTGATCGCCAGCTTGGCGGCTTCACGCCCGTCTTTGGCCACGCCGTGCTTGATCAGCTCGAAGATCGCGCCGTGGTCACTGACGGCCAGGCCTTTGAAGCCCCAGTCTTTGCGCAGCAGGTCGTTCATCAGCCAGGTGTTGGCCGTGGCGGGTACGCCGTTGATCGAATTCAACGCCACCATCACACCGCCGGCACCGGCCTTGATGGCTGCGTGGTAGGGCGGCAGGTAGTCCTGGTACATCTTGACCGGGCTCATGTCGACCACGTTGTAGTCGCGACCGCCTTCCACCGCGCCGTACAGGGCGAAGTGCTTGACGCTGGCCATGATGCTGTCGGCATTCGCGGGGCTTACGCCCTGGAAGGCCTTGACCATCACTTCGGCAATGCGCGAGACCAGATAGGTGTCTTCGCCGAAACCTTCGGACGTACGGCCCCAGCGCGGGTCGCGGGAGATATCGACCATGGGCGCAAAGGTGATGTCGAGGCTGTCGGCGGCGGCTTCCTGGGCGGCGATGCGCCCGGAGCGGCCGATGGCGTCCATGTCCCAGCTGGAGGCCAGGGCCAGGCTGATCGGGAAGATGGTGCGATGGCCGTGGATCACGTCATAGGCGAAGAACATCGGGATCTTCAACCGGCTGTGCATGGCCGCGTCCTGCATCGGACGGTTTTCCGGGCGGGTGATCGAGTTGAAGGTGCCACCGATGCGGCCGGCGGCGATTTCCTTGCGGATCAGCTCGCGGGGCATTTCAGGGCCTATGCTGATCAGGCGCAATTGGCCGATCTTTTCATCCAGGGTCATCTGCTTGAGCAGGTCGCTGACAAAGGCGTCCTTGTCTTTAAGCGCAGCAGGCTTTGTTTCTGCCCACACGGGGTGACTGGCCAGAGTGGCAACAAGGCCGAGCAAACACAGCTTTTTCATGAATATCCTTTTTCGGCTCACTGCACAGCACAATCGCGCTGTTCTGCCAAAATGTGGGGGAACCTATGTTGTTGTTCGAGTGTTATTGCAGTAAATGCACGACACTTGTGAACTCTTATTCGCGCTGGGCATCTTTTTAGCTGATTGGCTCGACGCAATCCAGTGGTGGCGGATTATGCCCCAAGCGCGCGGTGTATAGGGTTAGTCGTCACAATCCATCCAGTTTGGCCAGGAGAAACATCATGCAAGCAGCACACGTTTACCGCTGGGGCTTCAAGGCCGCGGCTCTGCTACTGATCAGCAGCGTGCTGAGCGGTTGCGGCATCAACACCATTCCCACCCTGGACGAACAGGCCAAAGCCGCCTGGGGCCAGGTGCAGAACCAATACCAACGCCGGGCCGACCTGATCCCTAACCTGGTGGAAGTGGTCAAGGGCTACGCCGCCCATGAACAAGGCACGCTCACCGCGGTGATTGAGGCGCGGGCCAAGGCCACGTCGATCCAGGTGGACGCCAGCACCCTCGACAACCCGGAAAAACTCAAGCAATTCCAGCAAGCCCAGGATGGCCTGAGCGGTGCCCTCAGCCGTTTGATGGTGGTGTCCGAGCGTTACCCGGACCTGAAGGCGAACCAGAACTTCCTGGCGCTGCAATCCCAGCTTGAAGGCACCGAAAACCGTATCGCCGTGGCCCGCCGCGACTTTATCCAGGCGGTGCAGGCCTACAACACCGAGATTCGCACCTTCCCGGGTCGCCTGTGGCATAGCGTGATGTACAGCGACCTGCCGATCCGCGCCACGTTTGAAGCGACCAGTGCCGACGCCGATAAAGCGCCGCAAGTGAAGTTCAAATAAGGCTTCTCTGAGGTGTCGATGCGTTTATTACGGACAGGCTTGGCGCTGTGGTTGCTGGCGTGCGTCGGTGTCGCCCAGGCGGCGCTGACCTTTCCGGCATTGACCGGGCGGGTGGTGGACGCCGCGCAGATGATCGACCCGGCAACGCGCGCGCAGATTACCCAGCAGTTGCAGGCGCTGGAACAAACGTCCGGCGACCAGCTTGTGGTGGTCACCGTGCCCGACCTGCAAGGCGTGCCGATTGAGGACTACGGTTACCAATTGGGTCGCCAGTGGGGCATCGGCCAGAAGGGCAAGGACAACGGCGCACTGTTGATCGTTGCCCGTGATGAGCACAAATTGCGCATCGAGGTCGGCTATGGCCTCGAAGGTGTGCTGACCGATGCGCAGTCATGGGTGATCATCAACCAGGTGATTACGCCCAAGTTCAAGGCCGGCAATTACAGCCAGGGCATCAGTGACGGCGTGGCGGCCATGGTGCAAGTGGTGGGCGGTGAACCGCTGGCGGTGCCGGCGCATGTGGCGGATGCGAATTTCGCCAAGGATAATCCGGGCTTTTCCATCGGCTTGTTTATCCTGCTGATCGGCGTGTTATGGCTGTGCAATCGCCTGGGCCTGCCGGTTGGCGCTATCCTGCTGGCGATCCTCAGCAGCAGTGGCCGCGGCGGTGGTGGCGGGGGTGGCGGCGGCGGTGGCTTCCGAGGCGGCGGCGGTGGTTTCGGCGGCGGCGGTGCCTCAGGTGGCTGGTAATGAAGGTGCGGCGGGTAATGACAATAACTAAAAAAGAGCAACTACAACCATGGCATTACTGACTGAACACGAGCAGCGCCAAGTCGCCGAAGCGATCGCCCGGGTTGAAAAAACCACCGACGCCGAACTGGTCACCGTGCTGGCGGCCCGCGCCGACGATTACGCTTACATCCCGCTGCTATGGGCCAGCCTGATTGCGTTGGTGGTGCCTGGCGTGGTGCATTACTTGTCGGGCTACCTGACCATGTACACCTTGCTGTTGGCGCAGTGGGCGACGTTTATTGTGCTGTGCCTGGTGTTTCGCTTGCCCAAGGTCACCACCCGCTTGATCCCGCGTTCGGTACGCCATTGGCGCGCGTCGAACCTGGCACGCCGGCAGTTTCTGGAGCAGAACCTGCACCACACGCTGGGCGGCACCGGCGTGCTGATTTTTGTCTGCGAGGCGGAGCGGTATGTGGAAATCCTGGTGGACGAGGGGATTTCCAAACGCCTGGATAACAGCAGTTGGGATGGCATCGTCAAGGCGTTTACCCAGCAGGTGAAACACGGGCAAACGCTGGCGGGGTTTATCGCCTGCATTGAAGCCTGTGGCGAGTTGCTCAAGGTGCATGTGCCGGTGACGCAGACGCGTAATGAACTGCCCAACCGGCTGATCGTGCTGGAGTAACCCAAACACCGCTGAACCTAAGGGCTAGCCGTTTTTCTGTGGGCGTCGGGCTTGCCCGCGATGGCCTCACCTCGGTTTGCCTGATGGGCCGCGGTGCCAGCATCGCAGGCAAGCCAGCTCCCACACAAAGCAGCTCTCACATTTGATTTGCGGCGGCTGAGTGACCGTTGATCAAATAACCCCGTGCCCTCAACGCCTATCCCCCCTAAAATGCCCGGCATTCCCAGCCCGAGGCGTTTTTGTTCATGTCCGTCACCGCTCAACCTGCCAGCCCTGCGCCGGATCATCACGCCCAGTTCATCGAACTGCTGAGCGCAAGCCTCGCGCAGCAGGCCTTTATCAAGCTGGTGCTGGCCAAGTACGTCGGTGAGGAAGCCGAGTTGCAGCGGCTGATCATCAAGCCCGTGACGGTCAAGGAACAGCCGTGCCTGTCCTTCGTCTACCGCTACAAAACCCGCGACATCACCAAGAACTTCCCGCTGGCGGACGGCGTGGCGGCGATTGCTGCGTTGTTGCCGGCGTCATTCAAGAACGCGCACTTGCTGTCGCTGACGGATGAAGCCCAGTTGGAGTACAGCAAGAAGAACAAAAGCTCGCTGTTCAAAAGCAAGCCGCAGCAACTGCGTGAGGCGCCCTCCGCAGAGCATAACCGCGAGAAAAATCGCTTCCTGGACCTGACACGGCCGTTCCTCGCGGACCTGGGCGTCACCGACGCCAAGCAGGCGCTGATCCCGTCGATGTCGCGCAAGTGGAAGCAGATCAATAAATTCATCGAAGTGTTCAGCCATGCGCTGACCTCGTCACCGTTGAAACTGGACCGGCCGGTGCGTGTTGCCGACTTTGGTTCGGGCAAGGGCTACCTGACCTTCGCTATCCACGATTACCTGCGCAACACCCTCAAGGCCGAGGGCGAAGTGACGGGTGTCGAGCTGCGCGAAGACATGGTGACCCTGTGCAACACCGCCGCTGCGCGCCTGGAACACCCGGGGCTGGTGTTCAAATGCGGGGATGTGCGCAGCGTCGCGCCGAGCGAACTGGACGTGATGATCGCCCTGCATGCCTGCGACATCGCCACCGATTACGCGATCCACACCGGCATCCGCTCCGGCGCGTCGATCATCATGTGCTCGCCGTGCTGCCACAAACAGATTCGTCTGCAAATCCAGAGCCCGGTGCTGCTCAAGCCGATGCTGCAATACGGCCTGCACCTGGGCCAACAGGCGGAAATGGTCACCGACAGCCTGCGTGCGTTGTACCTCGAAGCCTGCGGTTATGAGACCAAGGTGTTCGAGTTCATCTCGTTGGAGCACACCAACAAGAACAAGATGATCCTGGCGGTCAAACGCACGGAGCCGATCGACAACGCGCAGTTGCTGGAAAAAATCCAGGCGCTGAAGGCGTTCTACCAGATCAGCGAACACTGCCTGGAAACCTTGCTGCGCGCGGAGGGTTATTTGAGCTGAGAACGCTGCAAATCAAATGTGGGAGCCGGGCTTGCCCGCGATGGCATCACCTCGGTTTTCTGACAGACCGAGTTGCCTGCATCGCAGGCAAGCCAGCTCCTACACAGGCCTGCTTTCACATTAAATAGCGTTCGGCTTGGGAAGGGGTGCAGCCTGCACCGCCGTCTTGCGCCCGAGCATCACCGTCACGATCACCCCGCAGGCAAACACCCAGGTAATCGGCTCGATATGTTCACCAAAGAACAACGCCGAAAACGCGATGGTGAAGAAAATCTGTAACAGCTGAATCTGGCTGACCCGTGCAATGCCGCCCATGGCCAGCCCGGCGTACCAGGCAAAAAACCCCAGGAACTGCGAGAACAGCGACACATAGCCAAACGCCCACCAGGTGCGCATGGAAATTGCGCCTTGGTGCTGCGCCGCCAGGTACCACACCGGGCCGATCAACACCGGCGTCGACAGCACCAGTGCCCAGCAGATCACCTGCCAGCCACCCATCTCTTTGGCCAGCCGGCCACCTTCGGCATAACCCAGGCCGCCCACGGCAATTGCGCCGAGCATCAACAAATCACCGGCCTGGATACTGCCGGCGCCGGTGATCAACGCGTAACTCAACACCAACGCACTGCCCAACGCCGCGCAGGCCCAGAAGGCTTTCGACGGCCGCTCATGGGACAGCCACGCCGCATACAGCGCCACGCACAGCGGTTGCAGGCCGTTGACCAGAGCGCCATGGGACGCCGGCAAGGTTTGCATGGCCCAGGCCGACAGCACCGGGAAACCGAGAATCACGCCGGCGATGACCAGGCACAACCCGCGTACCTGGCGCCAGGTCGGCCAGCGCTCACGGCGCCACAGCAACAGCGCCGCCGCCGGCACCGCCGCGAACAACGCGCGACCCAGGCCGTTGAGCAACGGGTGGATTTCCTGCACCACGATGCGCGTGAAGGGCAGGGTCAGGCTGAAGATGATGACGCCCAGCAAGCCGAGGGCCATGCCGGTGTTTTCGCGCGAACTCATGAGTCGGGACCAGAATCTGGAGGGCTTCAAGGAACGCCCATCTAGCCACAACCCCCGCCAAACGCGGGCCTACAGCTGGTCGCAGATTGATCCGTACAGTTCCACTCTCACCGCGGGCAGGCGCGCCGCCGTTGCGGGTCAGCCCGGCTCCCGGGTTGGACCGCTACGGCCTGGCGGACCGAGAGCTGCTGTGCGAGCTGGCTTGCCTGCGAGGGCGTCAGCCCGGTCTATTAGAAGAACCGCGTAATGCTGATCTTCGCATCGCGGCCTTTGGTGTAGGCACGGTCGCCGCTCAGGGCCGGGCGGAAGTTACTGTTGAACAGGTTGTCGACGGTGACATTCACTTCGGTGCCTTTGAGGTAAGCCTGTTGCGGTTTCCATTTGGCGAACAGGCCTTGGGTGTTGTAGGCCTTGTTGCCGTACTGGTCGTAGAACAGGTCGCCCAAACTGCTGCCGGGGCCGCCGGAATATTTGTCACTCGGCAAGCGATGGGTCGCGCCGATGAACTGGCCCATCCAGCCCACCTGAGCATCCCAGGCTGGAATGTGGGTGCCCAGTACCAGCACCCATTTGGTCGGTGGAATGTCACGTGCCGGCACGTCCGGGCCCCACGGGTTGGTGTAGGCGCCCTGGTGTTCGCCTTTGGCGTAGGCGAACGACACCGAGCCGAACAGGTAGGTGGAGTTGTAGAACGATTCGAGCTCGAAGCCCTTGATGGTCAGGCCGCCGATGTTGCGGTAGTTGGGCATTGCCCCCGCTGGGCAGGCGCTGGAAATCGTGCCGCCATTGATGGCCTGGTTCTGGCAGCCGACGCCGGTGGCTTTGAAAATTTCGTCTTCGACTTTGTTGTGGAACACGGTGGTGCGCACTTGCAGGTTGTCGTCCTGGGCAAGCACGTTATCGAAGCTGACGACACTGCCCACGGTGATCGACGTGATGCGCTCGGGGTCGAGGTCAACGCTGGTGGCCGTGCGGCTGCCCAGGCCTTGCACTTCGTACTGTTCGTCGATGACCGGTGCGCGCCAGGTTTTGCTCCAGTTGGCGAACAGCCCAAGGTGCGGGGTGACGTTCCAGAACAGCGCCAGGCGCGGTGACCAGCCGGTGTAGGTGCGGTCGCTGTAGTCGTGGCCGAAGGCTGGGTCGGGGTTGTTGTAGTACGGCGCATCGTTGCCTTCGCCACGGTTACGCACGTGGTCGTAGCGCAGGGAGGGAGTGAGGGTCACCTCGCCGACGGTCACCGCATCCTGCACAAAGACGCTGTGGGTATCGACCTTGCCGTGGGGCATGAAGCCCGGCTGGAAATGCCCATAGTGATAGCGCGCGGTGTTGTACGTGGCGCCAGGCATCCACATCTCGGTTTCGCGGCTGTGCCTGCGAACCTGCCCGCCGACGGTCAGCGCGTGCTGCAACGGCCCGCTGTCGAACAGGCTGACGTTGCGGATGTCGAGGTGCTTGTCGGTGTAGGCGGTGTCCATATTGCGCCCGCCGCTGGCCAGTTGGAAAAACGCGCTGGCGTCGCGCTCGTCGGTCTGGTCGGTGTTGGACTGCGAATACTTGACGGTCAGGTCCACCAGCGGGTTATCCAGCGGCGTGTATTCGTACTTGCCCGACCAGGTGGTGTCGACGGTGTCGCGGTGGGCTAAAAAGCGCTTCAACGCACCTTCGTAGCCGTAACGGTCGATGTTGGCTTGGGTCGGCGGCGTCGGGTAGCTGGCAGCGGAGAAGGGTGTCCAGCGATTGCTGTGGGACCGCGAGTAGGACAGGCCAACGCTGTGCTCATCGGTGAAGTGCGCGTTGACCTTGAACAGTTTGCCGTCCACATCCTGGGCGCTGTTGGGCAGGCGCTGAGGGTTGACCGGGTACTCGTTGTTGTCGTTGGGCAACTTGCCGGCCACTTTCATATCACCGCCGTCGCGTTGGGTCAGGTAAGCCAGCGCGTCAAAACGAGCGTCGTCGGTGCGGCCATACACGGCACTGCTGTAGACCTGTTCGTGGTCATTGCTGGAGTAGCCATATTTGAGCATGGCGCCGCTGTTGCGACCGTCCTGGAGCAGGTCCGGCGCGTCCTTGGTGGTCATGTTGACCGTGCCGCCAAACCCGCCGTTGCCGGTGAACGGCGAGTTGGGGCCTTTTTCGACCTCGATGCTTTTGATCAACTCCGGCTCGATAAACACGGTACCTTGCTGGTAGCGCTCGAAGCCGCTCTTGGTGGCGCCGTCGACGGTCAGCGGTACGTCTTCGGCATCACCGAAGCCGCGGATGTTGATGGTCTGGCCGCCGGGTTTCAACGAACCGCCCTGGCTCACGCCGGGCAAGGTCTGCAACAGGCTGGGGATGTTATTGGACTGGTAGCGGTCGATGTCGGCCTGGGTCAGGGTCGAGCGGTTGACGGTGCTCGCGTCGACGTCGTTACCGGTGCCTATCACGCTGAGGGCGTCGAGCTGGATCGCGCCGCTGTAGCGGGTTTTGTCTTCGGCGGGGCGCACGATGTAAGTGGTGCCGACTCTGATCAGGCTGAACTCGCTGTTTTTCAGCAGGGTGCGAATCGCCACTTCCGCGGTGAACGCACCGTTGAGTGCCGGTGCCTGCGCGTTCTTGAGCAGCGCTTCATCGAACAGCAGCTGGATTTTCGCTTGCTGCGCCACTTGGCTCAGCGAGGTGGCCAGCGACTGGGCGGGCAGTTGCAGCGTGAATGTCTCGGCCTGCGCACTGAGGCTGAACGCCAGGCAGCTGGCAATAACGGACGGTCGAAGAAACAGGTGCAAAGCGTGGCAAGGCGCGCGAAACATGGAATCCCCCGGGGCGGCTAACTAGCCAAAAAGGTGTGCGTATCAAGCACAGTCGGGAGGAAGACGGCGCAGGCCAAAAAATCCACACCTGCGAATGCAAAATATTCTCAAATGGGTGCGAGCCCTACTGGGTCGGTTCGATTCTTAAGATGCCGTCGGCCGACGCCACGGCCTTGACCGGCAGCAGGGCAGGCAGGGCATTGAGCAGAGCGTCCGGGTCATTCACATCCAGATTGCCCGAGACCTTCAGTTGCGCCACGGCTTTGCTGACCTGTAACGGTGCCTGGGGCCGGTAGAGGCTCAACTCGTCAATGAGGCTGGCCAGGTCGCGATTGCGAAATGAGAGGTGCCCGCTGCGCCAATCGGCGACTTCTTCGCCGGTAAGGGTTTGCTGTTGAACAGTGCCTTTGGCGTAACTGTAAGTCGCGCGTTGCTGCGCACCGAGCACGGTGACGGGGCTTTTGGCGTCCGCTTCGAAGGCGACCTGGCCATGGGCGACACTGATCACCAGTTGCTGCTGGCTGCGCCGCACATCAAACCCGGTGCCGACCACCCGCACGTTGGCTGCGCCGGCTTGCACGTACAACGGCCGTTCCTTGTCGGCCGCGACCTCGATGTACAGCTGGCCCTTGTCCAGATGCAGGATGCGTTGATGGGCGTTGAAATCCACCCGCAGGTGGGTGTTGGCATTTACATACAGCGTGCTGCCATCGGGCAGGTTGAGCGTGCGCATGCCTTTGGCGTGCCCGGCGATTTGGCTGTGGTAGAGCTCACGAGGCGCGCCGATGTGGCTGGTCAGCACTGTGCAGACCAGCGCTGCCGCGGTGGCGAGGGCGGGGCGCCAGAACGAGGGTTTGCGCGTGGGCAGTGGCACGGGTTGGTTCAGTTGCTGCAACTGGGCGAGGTCGGCCCACAGTTGCTCGAATTCGGCGTAGGCGCGGGCATGGGCAGGCTCGGCCTGCCAAGCGGCGAAGGCTTTGCGGTCGGCACGCGCCGGGTCATTGCGGTTGCGCGCGAACCAGCTGGCGGCTTGGGCATCGATGGAGTCGCTCGCTTCGATGTCCAGGGCGTCGATGTCGCTCAAGCGGTTCATTCTGGCTGCTCCGTGCCGGGGTCAATGTGAAGACGTCGCTTGCAATGCAGCAGGGCGAAAGCGATGTGCTTTTCGACCATGCTGGTCGAAATGCCCATGCGCTCAGCGATCTGCGCCTGACTCAGGCCTTCGAAGCGATGCAGCATAAGGGCTTCTCGCCTGCGGGGCGAGAGTTCGGCGAGGACTTCTTTCAACTGTTCCAGGCGTTGCAGGCGCTGCGCGGCGGCCATCGGGTCGTTTTGTTCATCGGTGAGCGGCTCGGCGTGGGGATCGGCCGGGTCAGCGTAGGCGATGTGCCGTACCTTCTGTTTACGCCAGTGATCGCGCAGCAGGTTGCGCGCCATCTGGAACAGAAATGCCCGTGGCTGCTCGACCTTGGCGCGGTCGCGGTAGTCCAGCCACTGGGTGAAGACATCCTGGGTCATGTCCGCCGCGTCGCTGGCGTTGTCCGTGCGTTTGCGCAGGAAATACAGAATATCTGCATAGAACCTGCGAAAGGCATCGACCGACAACGGATCGGGCTTGGGACGAGACATGGCTATCCTTCTTGACGAAGTACGACGTAGATAAGCCATGAATGATATCGAGAATTATTGTCATTTGTCGCTGTGTAATGAATGAACTCGGTCAAAATGTGGGAGCTGGCTGGCCTGCGATGCAGGCACCACGATTTGTCAGCTAAACCGAGGAGATGCTATCGCAGGCAAGCCAGCTCCCACAGGAGGCCACGGCTCTATCGCAGTAATGTCCTAAGCTGCTCGACCCCCGCTGCACCCAAGGGGAACACCGGCAACCTTGGATCACCCGCGTCCAACCCGGTCAAACGCAACCCGGCCTTGATCGTCGCCGGCAACCCACCCTTGAGGATGAATTCCAGCAGCGGCAACTGGCGGTAGAACAGTTCGCGCGCCTTGCTCAGATCATTGGCCAACACCGCCTCGTACAACGCCAGGTTGAGCGGCGCGATCAGGTTCGGCGCCGCCGTGCACCATCCTTTTGCGCCCGCCGCAAAGGCTTCCAGGGCCAGCGGGTTGCAGCCGTTGTAAAACGGTACGTCACTGTGCCGATGCAACTGGTGCATGCGCTGAATATCCCCAGTGCTTTCCTTAACCATGCTCACGTTTTCGACGTGCTGGACGATGCGCAGAATCAACTCCACCGACATATCCGTGCCGCTGGTGGCCGGGTTGTTATAGAGCATGATCGGCACGCCGACGCTCTCGCCAATCGCGGCATAGTGGGCGAGGATTTCTGCTTCGCTGAGTTTCCAGTACGAGGTCGGCAGTACCATCACCACATCGGCGCCATTGGCCTCGGCGTAACGGGCGCGACGCACGGCCTTGGCGGTGGTCAGGTCGGACACACTGACGATAGTCGGTACGCGCCTGGCGATTTTCGCCAGGCTGTAGGCACTCACTTCATCCCACTCGGCGTCGCTCAAGTAGGCGCCCTCGCCGGTACTGCCCAAGGGCGCGATGGCATGCACGCCGCTGTCGATCAAACGGTCGATGGAGCGGCCCAGGGCGTCGAGGTCAATGCGTTGGCCGTCGGCGCTGAACGGCGTGATGGTGTATCCGATGATGCCGTGAATAGCGGGTGTGGGCATGGGAAGTCTCCAGTCAAAAAAGGGCAATCAGTTCAAGCAGTCGGCGTGTTGGCGCAGGCTCTGCCGGGCGTAGTAATTGAACGCGGCGCCGTGGCGCTTGGGCTTGGAGATCCAGGCATGGGCCTCGCGGCCCAGCGCCGGCAGGATCGGCTTGATCGTGCCCGCGGCCATCGCCAGCAACTGCAACTTGGCCGCGCGCTCAATCAACTGCGCGATCACGCAGGCTTCTTCGATGCTCGCCCCGGTGGCCAGTTGGCCGTGATGCGAAAGCAAAATCGCGCGTTTGTCGCCCAGCGCCGTGGTGATGATTTGCCCTTCTTCATTGCCCACCGGCACGCCCGGCCAGGCTTCCAAGAAAGCGCAGTCTTCGTACAGCGGGCAAAGGTCCATGTGCGACACCTGCAGCGGTACTTCCAACATCGACAGCGCGGCAATATGGGTGGGGTGCGTATGGATGATGCAGTTCACATCCGGCCGCCCACGGTATACCCAGGTGTGAAAACGGTTGGCCGGGTTGGGGATGCCGTGGCCTTCCAGGACGTCCAGGTCCTCATTGACCAGCAACAGGTTGCCGGCGGTGATTTCGTCAAACCCCAGGCCCAGTGGCTGGGTGTAATAAGTGCCAGGCGTGGGGCCTCGCGCGGTGATCTGCCCGGCCAGGCCGGAGTCGTGGCCATGTTCGAACAGGATGCGACAGGTGAGCGCCAGCTTTTGCCGGTCGGTCCACGTATTATCCGCCAGTGAATTTTGCATCTGGATCAGCGCTTGCTTGACCAGTTGCTCTTTGGGGAGTGCTAATGTCTTGGCCATATCGGTGTCCTTTGGGTGGTTCAATGGACGTCGGATTTGCGGGTCTCCAGCGCGAGCAAGGCTGTTGGGTGAATGCAAATGACACTAAAGATGCTATATGACACATTGTGTCATTGGCAAGCGCAGCTCTCGCTTTTCTGCATGGATTAACTGCATAAAATGTCTATCCGTTTGAAATTATTGAGAAAAAAACTTGGGGTAACCTTGGAGTCCTTGGCCGAAAAGTCCGGGATGACCAAGAGTTACCTGTCGAAAGTCGAGCGCGGGCTCAACACGCCGTCGATTGCCGCCGCGCTGAAACTGGCCAAAGCCTTGAACGTGAAGGTCGAAGAACTGTTCAGCGAAGACAGCGTCAGCCTCGACAGCTACAGCCTGGTGCGCAGCCATGAGCGGCCGGACACCGCGCCGGGTTATGCGGTGCTCGCCCATCAGGTCAGTGAGCGCAGCCTGCTGCCGTTCATCATCTACCCGCCGGCGGAGTTCACCGACAAGACGTTCAAGGAGCATGTGGGAGAGGAGTTTCTGTTCGTGCATGAAGGCCGGGTGGAAGTGGATTTCATGAACGAACGGGTGATTCTGGAGCGGGGTGACGCGCTGCACTTCAACGCGCAAAAGCCTCACCGGCTTCGCTCGGTTGGGGAGGTGCAGGCGCAGTTGTTGGTGGTGGTGCACAGCGCTGAGGAATGACTGCGATCACTAGTTGAAATGCAATCAATGTGGGAGCTGCTTTGTTCAGGTGATCAGCGCTCGACCGGCACCGAGAGCGCCGAATTACCCAGCGGATGCGTGCGCGCCGCAAAAAACTTCAGCGCCACACCGCTGCCCTCAAACAACGCCGCATACCGGCGTTTCTGCTGACGAATAAACCCGTCGCTGCGCCCCGATACCGAAATCGCCAGGGTGGTCAGCTTGGCCTGGCGCAGCGCATCCACCAGGTGTGTATCCTGCGGCCCCAAATCATGGCCGAAGATGCACAGTGCGCCCTCATGGCTGAGCAGTTGCTCATAACAGAACGACAGATAGTCCGAGCTGCGGATGGTCTTGAGCTTCTCTTCCACGTTGCCTTCGCTGACAAACAGCGGCACATCGTCCAGGGTCTTGATCGTGTTGTTGATCGCAAAGCTGCTGAGCAAGGTGCTGTCGGTGGACGGCAGTTTGCGCGCCGTGCCGTCGAGGTTGCGCACCAGGTGCAGGCCTCCATGCAGGTAGAGGATGCGCGTGGCGTCGGTGTGCGTGTTGCGCAGGTCGAAGCTGGCGTCGGCGCTGCGGAACAGGTCATCAATGCCCGGGGTGTGCAGGATCGCCCAGTAGTTGAGCAAGTCGTAGTTACTGGTGAACACGCTGGCGTAGCGGGCCAGCTCCGCGTTGATCGTCGCCAGCGTCGACGGCTGCACCAGGCGCCACGGAATGTGCACGGCGTGGATGGTGTTGATCAACGCTTCCTTGATCGCATAGTAGCGATTGCGCGGCGCGGCCGAGCTGACTGCCAGGGCCTTGTTGACCCGGCTGGTGGTTTTCAATGCGCCCAGTGCTTGCTCGAAACTGCGGGTTTGCAGGGCGTCAAACACACTCAGCTCGGATGCGCTCAGGGGTTTTTCCTCGACGGTGCGTGCGTTTTCAAACAGCGAGTCGTAGGCAAAGTCTTCCCAAATGGCCCGGCTGGCGCCGTTGCCGATCAGAATCCCATTGAAGTCCACGCTGCTGCGCAGCGCGCTCCAGTCTTCAAGGTGGGCGTCAATATCCTGGAAATCCTTCATTGCGGCGGGTCTACTCGAAATCGGCTGGGTGGTGACTTTATCACGAGCCGGAGTTGATCTTGGTCAAGATGCCGCAGGCAAGTGAGGTTGATCCTGTACCTATAACGCCTCTGAGGATTCGCCATGAGCAGCACCTTCTTCATCCCCGCCGTCAATATCATGGGCATCGACTGTCTCGACGAAGCCATGATCGCCATCCGCAATTATGGCTTTCGCAAGGCACTGATTGTCACCGACGCCGGCCTTGCCAAGGCGGGCGTGGCCAGCATGATCGCCGAGAAGCTGGCGATGCAGGACATCGACTCGGTGATTTACGACGGTGCCAAGCCCAACCCCAATGTGGAAAACGTCGAAAAAGGCCTGGCGCTGTTGCAGCACAGCCACTGCGATTTCGTGGTGTCCCTGGGCGGCGGTTCGCCCCATGACTGCGCCAAGGGTATCGCGCTGTGCGCCACCAATGGCGGGCATATCGGCGACTACGAAGGTGTCGATCAGTCCAGCAAGCCGCAACTGCCGCTGGTGGCCATTAACACCACCGCCGGCACCGCCAGCGAGATGACGCGCTTTTGCATCATCACCGACGAAACCCGCCACGTGAAAATGGCCATCGTCGACCGCAACGTCACGCCACTGCTGTCGGTCAACGACCCCGCGCTGATGGTCGGCATGCCTAAGGGCCTCACCGCCGCCACCGGCATGGACGCCTTGACCCACGCCATCGAAGCCTACGTGTCCACCGCCGCCAACCCGATCACCGACGCCTGCGCGATCAAGGCCATCGAGCTGATCAGCGCCAACCTGCGCCTGGCGGTTCGCGATGGCAGCGACATGGCCGCACGGGAAAACATGGCCTACGCGCAGTTCCTGGCCGGGATGGCGTTCAACAATGCGTCCCTGGGTTTTGTGCACGCCATGGCCCACCAACTGGGCGGCCTGTACGACTTGCCCCACGGCGTGTGCAATGCGGTGTTGCTGCCCCATGTGCAAAGCTTCAACGCCAGCGTCTGCGCCAAACGCTTGAGCGACGTGGCACGCGCCTTGGGCGCCGATATCAAGGGCATTACCCCGGAAGAGGGCGCCCAGGCCGCGATCGCGGCCATTCGCACGTTGGCCCTGGATGTTGAGATCCCGGCCGGGCTGCGCGAGCTGGGCGCCAAGCTGCAGGATATTCCGCTGCTGGCGACCAATGCGTTGAAGGACGCCTGTGGGTTGACCAACCCACGGCGCGCCGATCAACGTCAGATCGAAGAAATATTTCGCAGCGCGTTCTGATCGGCCCGGCAGCGGGCGGCGCACACACATGCGCCGCCCGCCAACGCTACACACAACAGCGCCATCGGCCACGCCTGCTGACTCACCAGCAGGCTCGCGCCGCCGCCGATCAGTGCCGCCATCAATTGATGCATAAAGCCGCTCAAGGCCATGGCATAGGAACCGCTCACCGGCGACTCATCATTGGCCAGCGACAAGCTGATGGGGTAACTCATCGACTGCCCAAAAACCGCCAGGCAATACGGCAGCCACAGCAACACTGCCAACCCGTCGCTGAACACACTGCCCAGCAGCATCACGGCCGTGCCTGACAACACCAGGGCCACGCCCCAACTCATCATCGCCAACCGTCCGGTGCGCGCGACCCAGCGATTGACCATCAACGCGCCTGCAAGATACGCCGCGCTGATCGGCCAACCCAGCCAGCCATATTGGGACGGGCTCCACTCAAAATGGCCCTGCAGAATGAGCGGCGCACAGGTGTTGAACGCGATGATCACCCCATAGCCCAACCCGCCGGCCAACGCGGCGTGCAAGAAGGCCGGGTGGCGCACAATCGTCGCGTAAATGCGCGTCGCGGATACCGACGAATCGGCTTTTACCTGTGCCGCAAACACCACCCGCTGCAACACCAGCATTAACCCGACAGCGCCGATTGCCAACGCATAAAAAATCGCTTCCCAACCGAACGCCACCTGCAACACCGAGCCGGCAAATTGCCCGATTCCCAACGCGATGACAAAGGTCATGCCCAGCCACGACAACCCCTTGGCCAGCAATGCACCGCTGAAACTGTCACGCACCAATACCCGGGCCATCACCGACACGCCGCCCGCGCCCAGGCCCTGAACCAGGCGTAACGCCAGGAACGACTCGATATTGAACGCTGACGGAATCGCCGCACTCGCCAGTGCGTACACCGCCAGTGCACCAAGCAATACCGGCTTTCTTCCAAACCGCTCGCCCAGGCTGCCCCACAGCAACATCGGCAATGCCATGCCCACCAGGTACACCGCCAGGGCCAATGCGACCTGGTCTTCGGCGGCGGGCAGGGCATGGGCAATCGCCGGTACGGCGGGCAGGTAGCTGCTGATACCGACTTGACCGAGGAAGGCGGCGCTGCAGGCGAGGGCGAGGGTGGTGGTATTTTTCAAGGGCGGGCTTATCCTTTTTCAGCGGTAAGCTACAAGCTGCTAGTGTGTTTGTCTCTAACGTGCAGCTTATCGTTTGTCATCAAGGAACCCACCCAATGAGAGTTCTCCTATTCGGCGCCACCGGCATGGTCGGCCAAGGCGTGCTGCGCGAGTGCCTGCTGGCGGCTGACGTCCAGGAAGTCGTCGCCGTCGGCCGCACCCCGTTGACCCAGGAGCACGACAAACTGCATCAGGTGTTGCACAGCGACATGCTGGATTTCCAGCCCCTGGAAAACTTGCTGCAAGGGTTTGACGCGTGCTTTTTTTGCCTTGGTGTTTCGTCGGCGGGCATGAATGAAACCCGGTACACCCACCTCACCTATGACCTGACGCTGGTCGCCGCCAGTACCCTGGCGCGGCTAAACCCGCAAATGACGTTTATCTACGTGTCCGGCGCCGGCACCGACAGCTCCGAGGCAGGCAAGTCGATGTGGGCGCGGATCAAAGGCAAGACTGAAAACGCCTTGCTGCGCCTGCCGTTCAAGGCGGTGTACCTGTTTCGGCCGGGGGTTATCCAGCCCTTGCATGGCGTGCGCTCGAAGACGCCGTTGTACCAATCTTTCTATACCGTGCTCGGGCCGGTGCTCTCGTTTGTGCGTCGCGCCAAGCCCGGCTGGGTGGTCAGCACCGAGACCGTCGGCCAGGCCATGTTGGCGGCGGTGCGCCATGGCGCGCCGCACGCGGTGGTGGAGCAGGCCGAGATCAATCGCTTGGCCGCCGAGCGTCGCTGATGTTGCACAAGAGCCTGGTGGTGCTGGGTGCGATTGGCTTTTTCAGTGCCGGCATCTTTGCCGACCACACCACCTTCCTGATCATGCGCTGGGCATGTTGGGCGCCGGCATTATCGCCTCGATCCCGACGTTCTGGACCCTGCCCCCCAAACTGCTGGCGGGCGCCGGTGCCGGTGCGGCCGGTGGCATTGCGGTGATCAACACCCTTGGCCAGTTCGGCGGCATTGTCAGCCCGGTGATGGTGGGGCGGATCAAGGACCTCACCGGCAGCACCACCCCGGCGCTGTATGTGATCGGCGTGTGCGCACTGTTGGCCGCAGCGCTGCTGCTGTGGGGCTTGCCGCAAAAGCTGCGCACGTTGGACAGGGGATGATCAGCTTGCCGTTGCCAATGCCCGCGCGGGCGAGCTGCTGAACTGAATCAACGCCACCCCGCCGATCAACAGCAACGCCCCCAGCACACGGGGCGTTGTGAGTTGGCGCTCGGCCAGGCCGAACAGGCCAAAGTGATCGAGCAGCAGCGAGGCGAGGATCTGACCGGCCATGGCCAGTGCAATAAACCCCGACGCGCCCAGCTTGGGCAGCAGCATCAGTGCCAGGGAAATGAAGCACACGCCAAATGCGCCACCGGCCCACATCCACAGCGGTGCCTGGCTGATAAAGCTCAGGCTCGGCAGTGGTAAACGCAGGGCCAGTATCACCGGCAGCAACACGATGATGCTCACCAGCAATGAGGCCAACGTGGCCCATAAGGGGTGACCGAGGCCGCGCCCGAGGTTGGCATTGATTGCACTTTGAAACGGCACCACCGCCCCGGCAATCACCGCCAGCGCTAACAAACCCACCCAATGCAACGTGGTCATTTCGACTCTCCCAGAGGTTTTACTGGACTCTAGGCTATTCGTCGCGCAAATTTAAATTCCAAATTCTTATGCAGAGCATGCAGTTGATGAATGATCTTCGCCGCATTGACCTCAACCTGCTTGTGATTCTGGATGCCTTGCTCAGCGAGCAACATGTGACTCGCGCCGCCGAGCGTTTGCACCTGAGCCAGCCGGCGGTCAGTCACGCATTGGCCCGCCTGCGAGACCTATTGAATGACCCGTTGCTGGTGCGCCAGGGCGGCACGCTGGTGCCGACGGCGCGTGCCCTGGAGTTGGCGACGCCGTTGGCCGAAGCCCTGGCCCAGGTGCAGGCCCTGTTGGCACCGAATCGGTTTGACCCGGCGTCAGCCAAACGCAGGTTTCGCGTGGCGATGTCGGACTACAGCGCGGCCATTTTTCTGCCTGGTTTGGTGCGCACGTTACGCCGTGAAGCGCCCGGCATCGACCTGCAAATCATCCAGGCCAGCCGTGAAGGGATGGTGGACGGCGTGCTCAATGGCGATATCGACCTGGCGGCCGGGGTCTTCCCCGATATGCCCGCCGAACTGCGCACCACGCCGTTGTTTGAGGAGCATTACACCTGCCTGGTGGACCGCCACAGCCTGCCGCAAAGTGGCACGCTCGACCTGCCCACCTACCTGTCGCGCCCGCATGTACTGCTGGAAATGCGCGGCAGTGGTACCCCGGAAATCGAGCGCGCGTTGACGGCCATTCGTGAGCGCCGGCATGTGGCGATCAGCCTGCCGCACTGGGGCGTGGCGCCGCAGTTGATCCAGGGCACCGACCTGATCCTGACCGTCTCATCCAGGGGGTTGCTCAGCATCGATCAGCAGCATTTGTTGGCCGTGCCGCCACCGTTTCATATTCCCTCGTTTGCCTTTGAGCTGGCGTGGCATGCGCGGCGGGGTGGGGATTCGGGGTTGCAATGGTTGATCGCGCAGGTACAGGGTGTATTGTCCGCAAGCCACCGATGACAGGAATGCCAACATGCTCTCAGGCCTCAACCACCTGACCCTTGCCGTGACCGATGTGAACCGCAGCGTCAGGTTCTACCATGAGCTGTTGCAGCTTCAGCTCGACGCCACGTGGGACAACGGCGCCTACCTGTCGTTGCCCGGTGTGTGGGTGTGTTTGTCGCTTGATCCGTTGCGCGTGTCGGCACCCGCAGTTGACTACACCCACTACGCGTTCACGGCGGATGCCGGTGATTTCAACGCGCTGGTGGCGCGCCTGCGAGCCGGCGGTGTACAGGAGTGGCGCGACAACCGCAGTGAAGGTGCGTCGTTCTATTTCCTCGACCCCGATGGGCACAAGCTTGAGGTGCATGTCGGCAATTTGGCTTCGCGTCTGCAAGCCTGTCGTGCCAAGCCATATGCAGGCATGCAGTTTTACCGGTAGCACCCGAACGTGCAGAATCCCTGCACCTCTTAACCGTCTGTCAGAGTCGCGCCCATGACCCCATCCTTGTTGCTCGCCGTCCTCGCTTCGGGTTTTATCTACGGCATTACGCCGGGCCCGGGGGTGCTGGCTGTGTTCGGCATCGGTGCTGCGCGCGGGCGTCGCGCCGGGGCAGGGTTCCTGTGCGGGCATTTGCTCGGGGATGTGGTGTGGTGCAGTACGGCGCTGATCGCCATTGTTGGCGCACGGGAAGTCGGTAGCAGTGCATTTGATGTGTTGGGTGTGCTCAGTGGGTTGTATTTGTTCTGGCTCGGCTGGCGCGCCATTCGCACGCAACGGCGTAGCAGTGACGCCCCCCAGGGCGCTGCGCGGCATCCGTTTTGGCACGGCATTTTGTTTGGCTTGACCAACCCCAAGGCCTACCCGGTGGCGGTGGCGACGTTCACGGCATTGCTGTCCAGCCGCGCCGAGCTGCTGACCTGGGCAATGCTGCCGTCCTTGATCTTCCTGAGCTTTGTCGGTGGCCTGCTGGCTTATGCGATTCTGATCGCTGTGGTCGGGGCGCAACGCGTGCGTACGGTGTATCAGCGCCATGAAATCCTGATCACCAAGCTCTGCGGCGTGATGTTTATCGGCTTTGCCATTAACGCGCTCGCGCACGCATTACCGGGCCTGTTTGCCAGCAAACCGGCCTGAGGCAGCCACGACCGTTCGTCGCACTGGCAAGTTTTTTCTAAACCTTTGCCGCCCTGAAAATTCGAATTCAGGGTGAGGTGTCTGTCCTCGCACCTATTTTTGCCCTGGAGGAACCCATCATGAGCCGCATGGCTATCCGGTTACGCACCGCCAGTTTCGCGATGCTGCTGGGCCTCGGCGCCAGCAATGCTTTCGCCCAGTCGCCTGCTGAATTCATCGAGCAGGCTTCGGCCAAAGGCATGGCCGATATCGAAACCAGTCGCATGGCCCACGCCAAAACCTCGTCTCAGGAAATCAAGGATTACACCATCGAGGTCATCAACGAGCGCACCCTGGCCAACCAGCACCTGGCAGCGATTGCCAAGAAACTCGACTTGCCGGTGGCCCCGCGCGAGAAGATCGCTGACAAAGCCGAAACCCTGATGCCCGAACTCAAGGACGGCGACTCCTTTGACGCTGCCTACACGGCGCAGCAGGTCAAGGAAAACGAAGACGCCATCGCCTTGTTCAAGCAGGAAGGCGCGGCATCGGATGTACCGGAAATAAAGGCGCTGGTAGATGAGACGCTGCCTAAGTTGCAAGAGCGTCTGCAGAAGGCCCGCGCGTTGGCATCGACCTACGGTAAAGGTCATCAAGGCGACGGTTGAACCCGTGACTTGAAATGAACAACGGCGGTTGGATCCTCTCCAACCGCCGTTTTTTTATGCGTGTTTTTTATGCGTGGTTCAGATCGGTTTTGTTCGCGACTGCATCGTCGACGGTTTCACCGCAACTGCTGTTCAGGCTGACACTGCGCGTAGCCCCGATGCTGCGGTATTCGTTGCGCAGTTTTTCCAGTTCTTTGCGGTCCAGGCCATCCAGGCTCAGCACGGCGTTTTGTGCATCCTTGGACACGCGCAGCAGCTCATCAATCTTGATATGCAGGATGTCATTGTCGCGGTTTTGCGTGTTCTGGATCAGAAACACCATCAGGAAGGTAATGATGGTGGTCGAAGTGTTGATGATCAGCTGCCAAGTGTCGTTGTAGTGGAAATAAGGCCCGCTCAGAGTCCACAGGAAAATCAGTGCGACGGCGGCGTAGAACGTCCGGGCACTGCCTGCCCAGCGGGACAGAGACTGCGAGACTGCGGAGAATTTCATGACCGTTTTCCTCAAAAGGTGGGTGATGAAAGTATGGACCGCAGGGGTGCTTTGAAATTTCTTATTACATTTGAGCGGGTGGACAAACGTGTACGTTTTTGTCGTGCAGGCGTTTAGAACGCCAGTTCCGCCTGGCCTGCACCTTCCAACGCGAGCAGATACTGCTTGGCCTCCAGCCCACCGGCAAACCCGGTCAGCCCGCCTGAGGCGCCTATCACCCGATGGCAGGGCGCAATGATCGAGATCGGATTGCGCCCGTTGGCAGCGCCCACTGCACGCACGGCTTTCGGGTTACCAATCTGCTGGGCGATCTGGCTGTAGCTGCGGGTTTCGCCAAAGGGGATGGTCAGCAGCGCCTGCCAGACTTGCTTCTGGAACGCGGTGCCGGTGAAGTCCAGTTCCAGTTCGAATTGGTGGCGGGTGCCGGCGAAATACTCCTTCAATTGTTGCTCGGCTGCCAAGAGCACAGCGCTGTCGTTAGCCTCGCGCAACTCACCCAGGCGCACGCGGTTGGCGCGCTCTTTTTCCCAGAGGATGGCATTGAGTTTGCCATCGCGCGCCACCAGGGTGAGCTGGCCGACGGGGGAGGGCATGCGCGTGAATTGGTAAGACATGAGCGGACTCCTGCTGGGTGAGTGTGGTTCAAGCCTAAGGCGACACGCTCATCGGCAAACTACGTTTCTTGCGGTCAAATTCAAAGCCGCTAGCGGCGTTACTCGGCGTGACTGATCATCCTTCCTGCTGCAGAACCTTGAGCGCCGCAGATGCCAGAAACCCCGAACGGCTTTTTTCTTCCGGGTGATTCAGCACGTATTCATCAATACGATTCAACAGATAACCCGGCAGGGTAATGTTGAGTTTCTGAGCCTTGCCCAGGTACTTGGTGACATCAATGTCCACCACGGCCCACGTGCAGCCGGCGTACTGCGAGGTTTTTCGAAGGGTTACCGGGTGTGTGAAGACTGCGCAAGGACCGCGAGAAACGCATCAGCCAATACGCTTTTTCTTGCCGTAGGGGTCAGCACCAGCAACTGAGCACAGGCATCTACCTCAGCCATCGGCTTATACGTAACGCCCTTATTCATCAAGCTCTGCGTGCATTCCGGCACCAATGCCACGCCTTGCCCGGCGGCCACCAGCGCAATGATCGAGGTGATCTGCCGTCCGGTCGGCCCGGCACGCAGGGGCACACCGTGGTGCCGGTAAAGTTGCTCGATGGACTGGTTCAACCCCGACCCATAATCCGACGGAAACAGAATCAACGGATATGCACTGAGCTGCGCCAAACTGACATCAGGCTGGCCGGCCAAAGGGCTGTCGCTGGACACGGCCGCCACCAAGCGTTCCTCACCGAGCGATTGTGCGTGTACCTCTTGATTCTGCGGCAATAGGCGACTTAGCCCGATATCCAGCCGCCCGTCAGCCACGCGCGCGCCGAGGCTGCCGGACGCGCACTCCACCAAGGTCAACTGCACTTCGGGAAAGCCTTGCGCAAAATTCTGGATCGCTTGGCTGAACAGATCCGACAAGGCGATTGAGCTGACGTACCCCAGCGACAATTGCCCCGCAGTGCCCGCCGCCAGTTTGCCGGCGATGACCTGCGCCAACGCCACCTGCTCCAACACGCCGCGTGCATAGGGCAGGAACGAACGGCCCTGAGCCGTGAGGGTCACCGTGCGGCTGGTGCGATCAAACAGCTTGAACCCCAACTCCGCCTCCAGCGCTGAAATCTGCCGCGTCAGTGGCGGCTGCGCCAGGTGCAGGCGAAGTGCTGCTCGGCCGAAGTGCAATTCTTCGGCGACCGTCAGAAAGTAACGCAGCTTGCGTAGGTCGAGCATCCTGTTCCCTGGGTATTGATCGGTTCGAAATCGGTATTGGTTTAAGACCCGTCGGCCATTCTATAAAGACCTCACAAAATAAAACGAGAGGTTTCATGAAACCGCGCCTGCATTGTGCCCGTCTTGCCCTGTTCCTGTGTGGCTGCGCGGCGTTTCTTAACCTCTATGCCACCCAGAGCATCCTGCAGACCTTTGCCGCGCAGTTTCACATCAGCGCCAAGACCGCGGGCTGGAGTATCACGGTCACCACCCTGGCCGTGGCGGTCACTGCACCCTTTGTCAGCCGGCTGACCGGGCGCTTCGAGCAACGCACCGTCATCAGCGTGGCCGCGCTGTTGTTGGCGGTGCCCGCACTGATGACCGCGTACGCCGACAGCTTTGCCCAAGTGCTGGTATGGCGGTGCGTGCAAGGTCTGTTGATTCCGGTGGTGTTCGCGACCAGTGTGGCCTACATCGGTGACCGTTGGCGTGGCGGCACGGTCACCGAAGTCACCAGCCTTTATGTGGCGGGCACTGTGTTGGGCGGGTTCGCCGGGCGCTTCGTCACGGGGGTGATGACTGAATACGTGGGCTGGCGGGAAGCCTTCGAATGGTTGGCCGTATTGAGCCTGATGGTGGGCGGGTTTATCCAATTCCTGCTGCCCTCAAATCGGCCGCGCACCGAGCGAGTTAACACGTCATCCTCGGGCATTTTCCGCAAACCGCTGTTGGCCGCCTACGCCGTAGGTTTTTGCGTGTTGTTCTGCCAAGTCGCGGCCTTTACTTACGCGGGTTTGTACCTTGGCTTGCCGCCGTTCAACCTCGGGCCTGCGGCGTTGGGCACGCTGTACATGGTGTTTCTACTGGCCTTGATCGTGATCCCCCTCGCGGGCCGCCTCAGCAAAGCCCGGCCCCACGCCGAGCTGCTGGGTATCGCCGCCGTGCTCGGTGTCAGTGGCTCGGCGCTGACCCTGGCGCCTTCGCTGGGCTGCATCGTCGTCGGCCTGGCGCTCAGTTCCACCGGCGTGTTCCTCGCCCAGGCCGCTGCCAATGCGTTCATCACCGCCACCGCCGGTGACAACAAGGCGGGCGCCGTGGGGGTTTACCTCACGTGTTACTACCTGGGCGGCAGTTGCGGTGCCATCGCACCGGCATTGATCTGGGAGCAGTGGGGCTGGGCTGGCTGCGTGGCACTGATTATCGGTTTCCAACTGCTGACCCTGCTGATCGCACTGACCGGCTGGAAGCCTCATCCACCTGCGTTGATTCAAACCCCATGAACGACACCGTCGCCGTGGCTGCCCGCGCGCCCTCCACGCGCCGCCGCGCGCTGATTACCGGTTGCAGCGCCCACGCCGTACACGATGGCCTCACCGACGTCATCTACGTGCTGCTGCCGATCTGGCAGGCGCAATTCGCCTTGTCCTACGCTCAAATCGGCCTATTGCGCGGCGCCTACTCCGGGATGATGGCCGTGTTCCAACTCATGGCCAGCCGCGCCGCCAAACGTTGGGGGCGTATACCGTTGCTGGTGGGCGGCACCGCGTTGGCAGGTATCGCTTACTTATTGGTGGGGCAAGCCACCGGGCTTGGCATGTTGTTGCTGGCGTTGCTATTGGGTGGGCTGGGAGCGAGTACCCAACACCCGCTGGCCTCTTCGATGATTACCGATGCTTATGAGGACGGTGGTGGGGTCAAGCAGGCGTTATCGCAATACAACTTTTCCGGTGACATCGGCAAAACCCTGATCCCGGGGCTGGTGGGCTTGCTGCTGACGGTCATCAGTTGGCGTGCCAGCGCGACCCTGCTGGGGTTGCTCGGGCTGGCGGCGGCAGGGCTGCTGTGGTGGTGGGCGCCTGCTCCGGTGTGCGAATCCGCCGCGACAAAAAACGCCAGGCCCTTGAGTCGAACCGGCTCGGTCATCGGCCTGCGCGCGCTGATCCTCACCGGCACCCTCGACAGCGCCGTGCGCATGGGTTTCCTCACGTTCCTGCCGTTCCTGCTGCAAGCCAAAGGTGCGGGCACGGCGGGTATTGGCCTGGCCTTGACCCTGCTGTTCATTGGCGGTGCGTTCGGCAAATTGTTCTGCGGCTACCTCGGTGCCCGCATCGGCATGATGAAGACCGTATGGCTGACGGAAACCGGCACGGCACTGCTGATCGTCGCCGCCGTGTACCTGCCGCTGAGTGGCTTGATGGCGATGTTGCCGGTGTTGGGCCTGGTGCTGAACGGCACGTCTTCGGTGCTCTACGGCGCCTTGCCGGACCTGGCCGGCGCCGGCAAACGCGAGCAGGCGTTTGCGCTGTTCTACACCGGCACGATAGGCGGCGGGGCGCTGGCGCCGGTGGTGTTTGGCGGGTTAGGCGATGCGTTGGGTGTGCCGCTGGCGGTGCTGGTGCTGGCGGGGATGTTGTGTGCGACGTTGCCGTTGGCGTGGGTGGTGCAGCGGGGGATAGCCGTGGACCGTTGACTGGCTCGTTTCGGATGGAAAACTCAGTTCCGTCCTACGTAATTGCACGGGCTGCATGGTTGTAAAGTTCGCGCTTCAAAAATCCCGGCGCACTTTTCGAATGCCTATCAATCAGTGACGAGTGGCTGTTGCGTGATAGGAAACGATCCGAATAAGCGTGCTATGCGCCAATGACGTATGGGCGTAGGTAGGATATTTGTCGAATCACCCGTATTTACCGAGGACCTGCCCGCCCACCATCGCTACCTGGCCCTGGCCATTCAGCAAATGCTTGAATTGGGGCTGATGCTGGTGGAAGCGGCGCAGGACCGTGTGGACCGCGCCGCGTAGGTTCTTGCGCGCACCGCAACCGGCTTGCCTTCCCAGGCCGCCCATACCACGGGGGAGGGGATCCAAAATACGCAAGTCACCTTAAAGGGACGCGGTCAACGTAAACGGAATGCGCAACGCGCCGATTGGCCCTTCCCGTGCCCCGCACATTTCATCGTGTACGCACTGCTGCACCAGCACGCAAGGAAACGGCGGAACCCGTTGCAACAGGTCGCGCAAATGCGTGGTGGAGCCGATGCGCATCGGCTTGGCGTCGTCGTCCAACAGCGTCATCTCGACATGATCCAACTTGACGCGCGCGATGTAGAAACCCCCTTCCAGCGACAGCAGTTCCAGCTCACGCACTTCGCCCTTTACCGCCAGTTCGGTCAGCATTTTCATATTCATGATTCACCCTCACTCTCGGTCGTTCATTGGCGACGGAAAAACAACGTGATCTGGCCCCATTCGACGCCGAACTTGGTCATGCTGGAACGGTTGATCAAGGTGTCCTCGTCCATCAAGTACATCCAGTCGTCCAGGCTGACTTCGTACACCGAACCGTCCACCGGCAGGTTGAGTCGGTAGCGCCAACGCAGTGCGTTACCCGCCACTTCGCCGATTGCGTCGCCGACCACATCACAGGCGCGCCCGCGCCAGCGGCCAGGGCCATCCGGGGTTAGCGTCCACACTCGCTGCTGGCGCGTGCCATCGCTGTACAGGAACCGTTCGTCAAGAATGAGCGCGTCGCCCTCGCGCCGGCTGGTGATATTCACTTCAAAGCGCTTGGCCACTTCCCCCGAGCGCTTCTGGAAAATCCCCCACGCCTTGACGGGTTTGCTGAAGAAGCGTTGCAGGTCCAACTGCGGCTGCTGGTCGGCGTAGTGGTCGACCCCTACGCTGCTGCAACTGCTTAAGCTCAACACCAGCAACAATGAAACCAGTAGACGTGTCATTGCCCGGCTCCGGGATCGTACGTGGCGAAGTGCCAACGCTCAGACTTGATACTTGTACAGAAATATTGATTTGTACAGGTTTAACCGGACGAATGACGGGTAACTCAAATCGCGCCCATAAAAAAACCGGTCACCAGGGACCGGTTTTTTTACGCATCCCGCGTCAGAACCATCCTGACGTGAGTGCACTGTTTGAGTGGAGCGGGTAGAGGGAATCGAACCCTCAACTAAAGCTTGGGAAGCTTTCGTTTTGCCACTAAACTATACCCGCTCAGAGCGGCTGACTTTGTACCAGATGTTCGCCGGGATTTGAAGTTTTTCTTCGAAAAATGTGTGGGTTGCGTTCATCCAGCCAGTCGACGAACGGACCTCATACTCGCGCAAGCTTGTGTGGGAGCGGGCTTGCCCGCGATGGCGTCACCTGAGTGCAACTGATACACCGAGGCGCTTGCATCGCGGGCAAGCCCGGCTCCCACATGAGCGGTTCAGATCGCAAAGGCATGCTGCGTCTGCCCCTGGTGATAGCGCAATCGACCCACCTGCCGCTCCGGTTTCAAAAAGCCCACCACCGCCTCTCGACTATCCAGGCATGCCGCCTTGTGTTCCATGTCCAGGAAATGCCCGGTCGCCTGGATGGTGCTGAAGCTGCTGTTGGCCACATGCTGGCCAAACAATTTGGCGTCTTCAGCGCTGGTGTATTCATCCCATTCGCCATTCAAAAACAGCACTGGAATGTCGATCTGCCGGGCCGCCTTGAGGTAGCACAGCCGATCGCTGTTGAGCACGTGGCTGATGTGGAAGTGCATCTGCCCGTATTCGTGCTCGGCCAGGCTACTCACGTGTTTGTAGTTGAAGCGTTTGAACAGCGACGGCAGGTGTTTGCCGATGGTGCTGTTGACCAGGTGGCCGACGCGGTCGCGGTCGAGGTTGCCGAGGTAGTCGACGCCGCGTTCAAGGTAGTCGCGCATGGGCGCGTTGATCACCGGTGAGAACGAGCTGATCACCGCCTTTTCCACGCGCCGTGGCCGATGGGCGAGGGCAACCAGGGTGGCGGCGCCGCCCCAGGAAAACGACAGAATGTGTTCAGCGGCGAAGTGGTCGATGAGTTCCAGCAGCAGCTGGCCTTCGACTTCCTTCGTCAGCATCTTCTCATGACGATTATGGATTTTGGAGCGGCCGGCGTAGGGCTGGTCGTACAAAACCACGTTGAATTGCGGATACAGGCTTTTCACGGTTTGGGCGAAGGACGCCGTGGTGGCCATGGAGCCGTTGACCAGGATAATGGTCTTGGCCGCTGCGTCCGCGCGATAGAACTCCGTGTAAACCCGATACTGACCCTGTATATCCAGCACAGCGATTTCTGGCCTCATGTCGTAAGACTCCTGGCAAGCGGGTAGTGCGCGCAGAACACTCTGCACGAGCTTTGTGACAGGTAGGCATACGCCTGGAAGAGGAGGGCCCATGTCGGTCCGATGGCGGCTGGCCGAGAGGTATTGTTATGGCGGGCTGTTTGCCTGGGAGGCCCGTAGATCAAGCGCGGGCGGGGCAAGGTGTTTCTTGGAGGTTATAGGCGACTCATCAGTCATAATTTGGCTGACGTCTTGATTCAAGCAGCAGAGCCGCCGCCTCGCAAGGCAATAAATGGGTTTTTTGCCATCACCGGCCGAACGGTCATCAGACCTGTTGGATTTCGTCGTCAGTCAGGGCTCGATATTCGCCGGGTGCAAGGCCTGCATCCAGCGCCAAAGGGCCCATGCGCTCGCGGTGCAGGCCGATCACCTTGTTATCGAAATGCCCGAACATACGCTTCACCTGGTGATAGCGGCCTTCGATGATGCTCAGTCGCGCTGTCCTTGGCCCCAGCAGTTCCAGCTCGGCGGGCTGGGTGGTGAGGTCTTCAAACGCGAAATACACACCCGCCGCAAACGTCACCGCGTACTCCGGGCCGATGGCCTGCTCGGTTTGCACGCGGTAAACCTTGGGCAGTTTGGTCTGCGGCTGGGTCAGGCGCCGTGACCACTGGCCGTCGTTGGTGATCAGCATCAGCCCGGTGGTGTTGAAATCCAGGCGGCCGGCAATATGCAGTTCGCCCTTGTCGGGTTCATCCAGCAGGTCGAGGACGGTCGCGTGTTGTGGGTCCGAGGTGGCGCTGACGCAGCCTTGAGGTTTGTGCAGCATGAAATAACGCGCCGGTTTGCCGGCCTGCACAACCTCATGGTCAACGCACACGCGGCTGAATTCGCGCACGTCATGGTGCGGATCGCTGACGGCCACGCCATCGACCGTCACCCGTCGCTCAACCAGCAGCAAGCGCACTTGCTGGCGATTGAAACGCGGCAAATTGCTGAGGAAACGATCAACGCGCATTACGCTGAACCCGCCTCACGCAATTGCGCCTCCACCTGCGCACACCGCGGGCACAGGCAGGCGGTGTTGCGCAGTTCGTCGGGCAGGGCTTCGAGCACCGCCGGGTCAATGCTGACGCTGTAGCACCAGCAGGCTTGGTCGGCAGTGCGCGGGTCGGCCAGGGCGCAGTCGTTGCGCGCACCACAGGCGGGGCAAAGGGTTGGCGTGGTCATCAGTCGGTTCAGGCTGTATCGGGCAGGGCTGTGCGGTTCCCAGCACGATACAGCGCCGCCGCGCTATTGCAAGCTGCGCAGGTAGCCACGCCAGCCGCCGAAGTGGCTGATATCCACGGCGCCCGTCAAACCGTAGGGCTCGCAGATGAACCCACTTTCCCAGCGGCCGTCCGCCAGTTGCACCTTGCCGATGCCCAAGGGCGCAGGGATGCCGGTCAGGAACGACCCGAGTTCGCTGCTCGGCAGCTCCCACACTTCCACCTCGATCGCCACGCCACCCTCGCTCACCTGCAGCATGCCGGGGCGATAAGGTGGCCCGCCGGCCAGGGCGAACAATTGATAGTCCGCTGAGCTGTGGGTGCACGCCAGCAAGCGCGCGCCCCGGCGTAATAATTGCGGGTTCAGCGCCAGCCCTTGCAGGTGCGCGCCGCACACCACCAGCCGCGTGACGTCATGGCTGGCGCTGCCTGCCGGTGCGCCCAGTGTCGCATCCTGCTGGCGTTGCAACGCATCCGCTACAGCCAGCAAGTATTGATCGGTAAACGCCCGACCAAACAGCGTCACGCCCCAGGGCAACCCGTTTTCCATCAAGCCGTTGGGCACGGCGACGGCCGCGTAGTCCAGCAAGTTCATGAAGTTGGTGTAGTAGCCCAGTTCGGCATTGCGCAGCACCGGCTCGGCGCGCAGTTCTTCCAGCGTGACCGGGCGACCAATGGTCGGCGTCAGCACGCAATCGAGTGTGTTGAGCAAGCGGTCACATTGTGCTTTCAAGGCTTGCAGACGGTACTGAGCACGGAAGGTGTCGACGCCGGTCACCGCCGGCGCCTTGGCCAACACGGCACGAATCACCGGCAGCACCGCTTCTGGATCACGCACCATCAATTCACCCGCGACGCTGTAGCGCTCGGCCACCCACGGCCCTTCGTAGAGCAGGCGCGCGGCGTCGAGGAAGGGCGACAGGTCCAGCGTGACGGGCTCGCCGCCGAGCGCAATCAGGCGCGCGATGGCCTGCTGGAACAGCAGTGGGCCTTGCTCGCAGCCGAAGAATTCCAGGTCCTGCTCGCGCGGCACGCCAAAGCGAAACGGCTTCGGCGTGCCGAACGCCGAGGCATCATTCCAGGCCGGGTTCTGGCGGCTGTATGCATCCAGCGGGTCCAGCCTGGCGGTTAACCCCAGCAACTGGCTGGCTTCGCGCGCGGTGCGCGTAAAGGTGGTGACGCAATCCAGCGTACGGCACGCCGGCACCACACCCGCCGTGGAAATCAGCCCTTTGCTCGCCTTGAGCCCCACCAGGTTATTCAGCGCCGCCGGCACCCGCCCGGAACCGGCGGTGTCGGTGCCCAGGGCAAAACTCGCCACGCCCAGGGCGACAGCCAACGACGACCCCGCGCTGGAACCGCCCGCGGGATACTCCGGCAACACGCTGTTGGGGCAGGCGCCATAGGGCGAGCGGCTGCCATTGAGCCCGGTGGCGAACTGATCCAGGTTGGTCTTGCCCAGCGGCACCGCGCCCAAGGCGATCAGTTGCTCGACAATCGTCGCGCTGCGCGTCGGTACATAGGCAAAGGCCGGGCAGGCTGCGGTGGTGGGAATGCCCGCCAGGTCGATGTTGTCCTTGATTGCAAAGGGCACGCCGAACAGCGGCAATTCGGACGGCTCGCGAGCGTCCAGTGCCGCCAGGTACGGCTCCAGTTCCGCCACGCTGAGCAGGTGGATAAACAGGTGATAGTCAGGGTTCAACTGCGCCGCTTTTTCGCGCAATTGCAGCAGCAGATCGCGGGGCGTGGTGTCGCCGCTGAGGTAGGCATTGCGCAGGTTGTCCAGTTGCAGATTCATGGCTTGTCCGCCTGTCGAAAAAGAAAAGTCAGTCACGTTCCAGCACCATCACCCGTTGCCCGGCACTGATGCCGCTGCCGGGTTGCACCGGGATCTCGCGCACGGTGCCGGCGCAGGGCGCGACGACCGGGATTTCCATTTTCATGGACTCAAGCACCACCAACACATCGCCGCCCAGCACCCGCTCGCCCGCCGTCACCTGGACTTGCCAGAGGTTGCCGGCGATAGGGCTGTCGACACTGATTTCATTGGCCTGCAGCGGCGAGTCAGCGCCCAATGGCAGCGCCGGTTCTTCACTGTGGTAGTGCGCCTGGCCACTGGCGATCCAGCGTTCGCGCTCGGCATTAAACGCGTGCTGCTGGTGCTCGCGAAACGCGTCGATACTTGAGGCCTCCCGCGCCAGAAAGTCCTGGTAATCCGCCAGGTTCAACTGGCTGTGTTCGATGTTCAATGCAAAGCGTCCGAGTGGGAAATCCCGACGGATCTGCACCAACTCATCGCTGCTCACCGGGTAGAACCGGATCTGGTCAAAGAACCGCAATAACCACGGCTTGCCGTCAAACGCCGCGACTTCCCTGTAGCGGTTCCACATCTGCAAGGTGCGCCCCACAAACTGATAGCCGCCCGGGCCTTCCATGCCATAGACGCACAGGTAGGCGCCGCCGATGCCCACCGAGTTTTCGGCGGTCCAGGTGCGGGCCGGGTTGTATTTGGTGGTCACCAGACGATGACGCGGGTCCAGCGGCGTCGCCACCGGCGCGCCGAGGTAGACGTCGCCCAGGCCCATCACCAGGTAGCTGGCGTCGAACACGGTGTGGCGTACTTCATCGAGGTTGGCCAGGTCGTTGATGCGTCGGATGAACTCCAGGTTGCTCGGGCACCACGGCGCGTCCTTGCGCACGGTGGTCATGTATTTTTCGATCGCCAGCTGGCACGCCGGGTCGTCCCACGACAGCGGCAAATGCACGATGCGCGAGGGCACTTGCAGGTTCGGCGTGGCGCACACGGTGGCCCAGTGTGTGGTGATCAGCGGCAGCAGGTCGGCCAATGGCAGGTGTTCGGGCTGGTAGTGGATTTGCAGCGAGCGGATGCCCGGCGTCAGGTCGAGCACGCCGGGCAGGGCGCGGGCTTCAAGCGCCTGCATGAGGGCGTGGGCACGAAAGCGCAGCACCAGGTCGAGTTCGGCGGCGCCAATTTCCAGCAGCAGGTGGGTGTCGCCGGCGAGGCGCGCGACTAGACGGGTGTCGGCCTGGCCGATGTCCAGCACCACAGGCGACTCGAGGTTAAGTGGAGGGTGGCCAGTGTGGGAGCCGGGCTTGCCCGCGATGGCATCACTGGGGTCTGTCTGAAGTACCGAGTAGCTGCTAGCGCAGGCAAGCCAGCTCCCACATTGATCCCATTTCAAGGCGAGCTCACGCGCGGTCTGAAGGTTCACCGGCTCGAAGCGCAGTTTGTCTCCCGCCTTCAATTGCCCCAACTGCCAAAGGTCGGCCTCGATCACCGTCACCGGGCACACGAACCCGCCCAGGCTCGGCCCATCCGGCCCGAGGATCACCGGCATGTCGCCGGTAAAATCCACTGCGCCTATCGCGTAGGGATTGTCATGGATGTTCGACGGGTGCAGCCCCGCTTCGCCGCCGTCCGTGCGTGCCCACACAGGCTTCGGCCCGATCAGGCGCACGCCGGTGCGGCTGGAGTTGAAATGCACTTCCCAGTGGGTGGCGAAGAAGGTGTCGATGTACTCGGGCTTGAAGTATTCCGGCGCACCGTGCGGGCCATAAATCACGCGCAGCGTGCGTGTTTGCGCCAAGGGTTCGGCGACCAGGCGTTGCCCCGCGCGCGTGTCCTGCAAGGGCAACAGGTGCAGCACATCACCCGCGCGCAACGCCCGCCCGCCATGCCCGCCGAACTGGCCAAGCGTGAACGTGCTTTGACTGCCCAGATAGTCCGGCACCTGCAGGCCGCCCCGCAGGCACAGGTAACTGCGCGCGCCGGGTCCTGCGATGCTGCCAAGGCTTAACACCGAACCGGGGGCAATCAACAGCGCGGTATTCATCGGCACTGCTTGCTCGTTCAGCAACAGAGGAATATCGGCGCCCGTCACGGCCACCACGGCAGCGCAGTTGAAGCGCACCATCGGCCCACTCATGGTGATTTCCAACGCTGCGGCGCCGTCGCGATTACCCAGCAGGCGATTACCCAAACGCAACGCACGGCTGTCCATCGGCCCGGACGGTGGCACGCCGACGGCCCAGTACCCGAGGCGCCCCGGGTAGTCCTGCACACTGGTTTGCGTGCCGGCGCTGAGCACTTCAACGGTGTCGGCGCTGTAGGCCAGGCCTTCCAGGCAGCGCGTCCACGGCCGACCGCTGGCGAAAGGCGTGGCCAGCAAAATCTGGCGCAGGTAGTCGCGGTTGGTTTCCACGCCGTAGAGCTGGCTGTCGCTCAACGCTTGATGCAAATCCAGGCGCGCCTGTTCGCGGGTCGGCGCCCAGGTGATGAGCTTGGCGATCATCGGATCGAAGTACGCTGGAATCTCGCAACCGGCTTCTACCCAGGTATCGATGCGCAACCCCTCGGCAGTCGGGAAGTCCACGCGGGTCAACAGGCCTGGGCTGGGCTGGAAATCCTTGCCCGGGTCTTCCGCATACAGGCGCGCTTGGATCGCATGGCCACGGGGTTGCCGCACCAGCCCGCTCAATGGTGGTAATTCACCCGCCGCCAGTTGCACCATCCAGCGCACCAGGTCCACGCCCCACACTTGCTCGGTCACGCCGTGTTCCACCTGCAGGCGCGTGTTCACTTCTAGGAAGTAGAAGCGGCCATCGGCGCTGTCAAAGATAAATTCCACGGTGCCGGCACTGCGGTAGTTCACGGCTTTGGCCAGGGTGATGGCGGCCGCGCACAAGGCCTCGGCCATGCCGTCGGGCAGGTTTGGTGCGGGGGTTTCTTCGAGGACTTTCTGGTTGCGCCGTTGCACGGAGCAGTCGCGCACGCCGAGGGCGATCACCTCGCCAGTGCCGTCGCCAAACACCTGCACTTCCAGATGGCGAGCGTGCTCGATGTACTTCTCGATGAACACACCGGCGTCGCTGAAATTGTTCTGCCCCAGGCGCTTGACGGCCTCGAAGGACTCGCTCAACTCGGCTGCGCTGCGGCACACGCGCATGCCAATGCCACCACCGCCGGCGGTGCTTTTGAGCATGACTGGGTAGCCCACCGTGTCGGCCGCTGTCAGCGCTGCATCAAGGCTGTCGAGCAGCTCGGTGCCTTCCAGCAAGGGGATCTGATGGTGCTTGGCCAAGGCCCGTGCGGTGTGCTTGAGCCCGAATACGCGCAGCTGTTCAGGCGTCGGCCCGACGAAGGCGATACCCGCGTTTTCGCAGGCTTCGGCGAAAGCGGCGTTTTCCGAGAGGAAGCCGTAGCCGGGATGAATCGCCCGGGCCCCACAGGCCTTGGCGGTGGCGAGGATTTTTTCCATCGCCAGGTAGGTACTGGCCGCCGCGCCTTCACCGAGGCTGTAGGCTTCGTCGGCCTGCTGGATATGCAGGCTGGCCGCATCGGCTTCGGCGTACACCGCAATGCCTTTGACGTGCAGCGCGCGCAAGGTGCGCAGGATGCGGCAGGCGATGGCGCCACGGTTGGCGATCAAGAGTTTTTCGAACATGGCAAAACCCTGCGGGCCGTCCCGCCAATTGGGGTGCGCGCCAGGGTCGTCCGTGGCGCAAATCTCGGGTGGTGAAAGCGGTCAACTGTGGGAACGGGCTTGCCCGCGATGGCGGTGTGTCTGTCCCCTTATTTATTGGAAGATTCACCTCCATCGCAGGCAAGCCAGCTCCCACAGGGAACCTTCAGCGTTTTTGCAGGCACTGCCCGGCGCGGGCCTGGCACAGGGCAAATAACCAACGGCGCAGGCGCTTGAGTTTCAGTTCCATACCAGTAGCTCCGCAGGGGTTGGGTTGTAGGCGTTGCACGGGTTGTTCAGTTGCGGGCAGTTGGAAATCAGCACGATCACGTCCATCTCCGCGCGCAGGTCGACGTACTTGCCAGGGGCGGAGATGCCGTCTTCAAACGTCAGCCCACCGTCGGCCGTGACCGGCACATTCATGAAGAAATTGATGTTCGGCCCGATGTCGCTTTTGCCCAGGCGCCCGTCGTGCGCACAGGCGCGCAGGTAGTTATCGCGGCAGCTGTGCATGTAGCGTTTTTCCAGGGCATAGCGCACGGTGTTGCTCTCTTGGGCACAGGCGCCGCCGAGGGTGTCGTGACGCCCGCAGGTGTCGTCGACGAGGGTCAGCATCGGCTGGCCAAGGTTGGAATACAGCACGCTGCCGGTGCTCAGGTACACGCTGTTTTGCCGACGTAACGTGCGTTGCACGTCGTAGCGCTCGCGCGGGTTTTTAAGGCTGTAGAACAACGTGTCGACAGCCTGGTTGCCTTCAAGGTCGAGGATGCGCAACGTCTGGCCGGCCTTGACCTCCATCAGCCACGGCTCGCCGGCGGGAATCGTGGCGCGGTACACGGCGGCGTCCGGGTGTTTCAGTGCGATAGACATAGCAGCTCCTCAGGCGAACAGGCGGTCGGTGTTGATAAAGCCGCGCTCGTTTTCCGGGCGCGAGGTGCGGCAGTGTTCGGCGACACTGGGGTCTGCGTTCATCCAGCTGAGTTTCAGCGGCTGTGGGGCGTAGTTCGGGTTGGGGTCCATCGGGTGTTGCAAGGCGGTCAGCACCACCAGCGTGTCCATCGGCGCGTAGAGCTCGATGTAGTCGCCGGCCTTGGAATTGCCCGGCACAAAGTGCAAGCCACCGTCGCTCTCGACGTTGACGCGGCTGAACAGGTTGAGGGTCATCAGCAGGTCGGACAGCCCCAGGCCCCACTTGCCCAATTCCACCAACAGGTTATCGGTGCCGTTGCGAAAGAAGCCGTTGCGCAGCTCTTGATAGCGGCCCTGGCCGTACTTCTCGGCCACTTCGCAGGCACACAACACACCGCCGATGCTGTCACTCCAGCCGCAGGTGTCGGCGGTGATGGCGGCCAGCACGCGGCCCATGTCCGAGTACAGGCAATGGCCGCTGGTGAGCTTGGCGGTGTGTTGGCACTTGAGGCTGTCGGGCAGGTTGAGGCGCTCGGTTTTTTCGTTGGCGTTGAGCAGGATCAGGCTGACGTTGGCACCGCCGCGCAGGTCGGTGAGGCGCAGCAGTTGGCCGCGCTTGAGCACAAAGGAACGGTGGCCGCCGCCGGGCAGCATCTCTTCGGCGAACGGGGGAAACAATTGAGTGGAATCGGTCATTTGGAAGTCGCTCCAAGTTCGGCGGCGAGCGCTTTGCGGCGCTCGCTGTTCAAAGGGATGTCGTAGGTGATGCGCGCGCCATAGGCGCCGGGGGCGTGGGGGTCGACGCGAACCTTGTCGAACACCAGCAAGCGCGTGCCGAGGCTGAAGCCTTCACTCAGGTCGTGGGTGACCATGAACACCGTCAGCCGGGTTTCGCGCCACAGCGCCAGCAGCAGCTGGTGCATGTCTTTGCGAATGCCCGGGTCGAGGGCGCCGAAGGGTTCGTCCAGCAGCAAGACGCGGGGTTTCATGATCAGGGCCTGGGCGATGGCCAGGCGTTGTTGCATGCCGCCGGAGAGCTGCGCCGGGTATTTGTCCAGCGCGTGGTCCAGGCCGACCTTACGCAGCAGGGCGGCAGCCTGTTCACGTGCGTGGTGTTTGGCGCTGCCGAACAGCCGGCCCAGCAATGGCGAGCGGGGTAGCTCAAGGCCGAGGGCGACGTTATCCAGCACGGTCAAATGCGGGAACACGGAGTAGCGCTGGAACACCACGCCACGGCTCGCATCCGGCTCGGCAGCGAGCGCCTGGCCATCCAGCAGGATCTGGCCCTTGCTCGCGGTTTCCTGGCCCAGCAGCAGGCGCAGGAAGGTGGATTTGCCGCAACCCGAGGTACCGACCAGCGTGCAAAACTCACCCTCGTCGACCTGCAGGCTGAGCCCTTCCAGCACCACTTGGTCACCATAGCGCTGCCACACATTGTTGACGCTGATAAAGCTCATGCCCGCGCTCCTTCGTACCAGGGGAACGCACGCCGCGTCAGGGTTTTGAGGCCCCAGTCCATCAGCCAGGCGAGCAGGGTGATCCACACCACGTAAGGCAGAATCACGTCCATCGCCAGGTAGCGGCGCACTAGGAAAATCCGGTAGCCCAAACCGTCAGTGGAGGCGATGGCCTCGGCGGCGATCAGGAACAGCCACGCCGAGCCGAGCATCAGCCGCAGCGAGATCAGCAGACGCGGCAGCAGTTGCGGGAGCACCACACGCAGCATCAGGGTCCAGGTGGAGGCGCCGAGGGTCTGCGCCTTGACCAGCAACTCGACGGGAATTTCCCGGGCGCGCTGTTCCAGGTCGCGCGCCAGGGCCGGTGTGATGCCGATGACGATCAGCATGACTTTGGACAGCTCCCCCAGCCCGAACACGATGAACAGGATGGGCAGGATCGCCAGCGGCGGCACCATCGACAGCACCGTGAGCAAAGGCGACAACGGCGCGCCAAACAGCGGCAGCGTCCCGGCGGCGATGCCCAGGCACAGGCCGGCGAGGGCGCTGATCCCCAGGCCGATAGCCAGGCGGCGCAGGCTCGACGCGCTGTCTTGCCACAGCACGTATTCACCGGTGCGGGTGTCGGCGCTGAACGCCAGGCGTTGCAGGGCGTCGCCCATTTGCACGGCGCTGGGCAGCAGCTTGTCGTTGGGGTTGTCCGCCAGGCGCTCGGCCGAGCCCACAAAGTAGGCGAACAGCAGCAGGGCGAACGGCAGCATCACCAACAACAGGCGACTGGAGCGTTCCGGGTGGCGGTTGATCAGGCGCATGGCCGGTTCCTCTTACAGCGTGCCGTCGGCGGCCATTTGCACGTAGCTGGGGTCGAACTGCAGCTTGAGGTTGGCGGTGTCGCCGCTGGTCACGCCGTTGGCGAAGCGCATGCCCACGGCGCTGGTGTCTTTGGCGCCTTCGCCGAGCAGGCCGTGCGCAAACGAGAACTCGGCGACCTTGCGCATGGTGGCGGGCAACTGCGCGCTGGTGGCGAAGGCCAGCGCTTCCTTGGGGGTGGCGAACAGCTTGGTGGTGTCCAGTTGCGACTGGAAACCCTTGAGGTCGGTGCCGGAGGCTTTGGCCATGTGCTCCAACGCTTCGGTGCTGGCCGCGTTTTTGGCGTTCATCAGCGCAACCACTTCGAACCAGGCGCCGGTCAACGCTTTGCCCAGCTTGGGGTTGTCTTTGAGGGTCTGGGTGTTGACCACCATCATGTCCATGATTTCGCCGGGCACTTTGCTGGAGTCGAACACTTCGGTGACGCCCGGTTTAGCCCTGATCTCAGAAAGCATCGGGTTCCAGGTGGTGACGGCTTGCACCTGGTCGGTGTTGAAGGCCGCGGCGATATCGGCGTCGGAGGTGTTGACGACTTTCAGGTCTTTTTCGGTGAGGTCGGCCGACTCCAGGGCGCGGGCCAGCAGGTAGTGGGACACCGAGAGTTCCACCAGGTTGACGTTCATGCCCTTGAGGTCGGCCACGGTCTTGCCGGTGCCCTTGATCACCACGCCATCGTTGCCGTTGGAGAAGTCACTGACCACCAGCGCGGTGCTGTCCACGCCACCGGCGGCGGGAATGGTCAGGGCGTCCATGTTGGTCATGGTGCAGCCGTCGAACTGGCCGGCGGTGTACTGGTTGATGGATTCGACATAGTCATTGAGCTGCACCATGTCGATTTTGATGCCGTACTTCTTGGCCCACTTGTCGAGGATGCCTTGGCTGCCGGCGTATTCCCACGGCATCCAGCCGGCATAAATCGTCCAGCACACGCTGAAGTGGTCTTTGGGGGCGGCTTGGGTCTGAACGCTCATCACGGCGGCAAAGGCCGCGGCGAGCAGGGCGGGTAAACGAATTGAGGGCATGGGGTTTTTCCAGTTGATCAAGGGCGAGCAGGAGCAACGCGGCACCGTAAACGGTGGCTTGTCTCCCGGGCTTTTATCCCGCCGTGTAACCTCAACTGGAGGTCGCCAACTCTCGGACCAGCCACTCGCGATCAGCGAGCCGGAACCCTAGTCAGCCATTGCAAATTGTGGTGCCGCGAACCTGTAATCAATCCTGCACGAGGGAGCTAAAGCGAGAGTCGTGCCAAGTGAGGCACAAGCCCGGCTTTTCAGCCGGGCAAGGGCGCCGCGAGGGTTGGGCGCGAAGGGATGTGCGTCAGGTCGGTGCGCGGGCGCACACTAATGAGGCGATTACAGCTGGAACTTGCTGACCAGTACATTGAACGAAGTAGCCAGACGGGACAGGTCCTGGCTGGAGGCATTGGTCTGGTGGGCGCCGGCGGCGGTCTGGGTCGACAGGTCCTGGATGTTGAGCAGGTTGCGGTCCACTTCGCGGGCCACCTGCGCCTGTTCCTCCGATGCGGAGGCGATCACCAGGTTACGCTCGTTGATCATCGCCACGCTGGTGGTGATCCGCTGCAGGGCTTGCCCGGCGTTTTGCGCCAAGGCCTGGGTGTCATTGGCCCAGCTCAGGCTCTTGTTCATGGCGGCCACGGCATCATCGGCGCCGAGCTGCACGTCACCAATCATTTTCTCAATGTCGACCGTGGAGGTTTGGGTGCGATGGGCCAATGCCCGCACCTCGTCAGCGACCACCGCGAAACCTCGGCCTTGCTCGCCTGCGCGGGCGGCTTCGATGGCGGCATTGAGGGCCAATAGGTTGGTCTGGTCGGCAATGCTGCGGATGACATCAATGACCTTGCCGATCTCTCGCACCTGGTTGGCGAGATCCGCGACCGACTGCGTCGAATCATTGATCTCGACCACCATCGACTCCATGCCCGACACGGCCTGCTCGACTTGCTGGCGACCTTCCTCCGCTTCGGTGGTGGCCTGCCGGGACGCTTGCGAGGTCGACACCGCATTGCTCGCCACTTCGTCCACCGCCGTGGTCATCTGGTTTACCGCGGTGGCAGCCTGTTGAATTTCGTCATTCTGGCGAGTCAGGCCACGGGTGCTTTCGTCGGTAACCGCGCTCAGTTCTTCGGCGGCCGACGCGAGCTGGTCCGCAGCGTTGGCAATTTCCACCAGGGTGCTTTTCAAGCCGCCTTGCATATCGGACAGCGCCATCAACAGTTGCCCGGCTTCGTCAGTGCGTTCGGTGACGATGGCGTGGGTCAGGTCGCCTTTGGCAATGCGTTGAGCGCTTTCGACCGCTTGTGCGATAGGGCGGGTGATCAGGCGCGTGATCAGCAGGCCGATGGTGATTGCAATGATGAACGCCAGGACGATGCCGCTGATCATCCACGTCAATGCGCTGTCGCGCAGCGCTTCGGCGGCGATTGCGCCTTCTTTGATCTGGCGGTTATTGGACTCGATTATCACGCGGATCAGCTCGCGGGCCTGGCGGAACAGTTCATTATTGGTGGTGTTGAGCTGCGTGCGAGCCTGTTCTGTCTGGCCGCTGTCGAGCATCGAGATAATGCGTTCGGAACTGCTGACATAGTTCGGCCAGATCTGGTCGAGCTTGTCGCCCGCGACGCGTTCGTCATCTTCCAGTGGCGTGGCGCGGTACGTGGCATACGCGGTCTGGCTGCGCTTGAGTTCGCTGGCAATGTCCTGGCGTACGCGGTCGCGGTCTTGTTGATTGACGTTGCCGTTGCTGGCATCGAGTAATCGGTACAGACCACGGTTGTGCGCGACCAGGCCATTGAGCGTGGAGGCCGTATTGCTGACAGACACCAGGTTGTTGGAGAAGGTTAGTTCCAGTGCGTTGGCGAGCCGAACGACACCTTTTATTCCCAGCATCCCGACACCGAGGGTGACAAGCGCACACAAAACGAACGAAAGCAGGAGCTTGGTAGAAATTTTCATGACGTGTATCCGACGAGAATAGAGTGAGGGCTCGCGCTAGAGCCTCCTTGCTCATGGTCGATATCACAATGACATCATGTTTATCGAGGAAGTTTCATGACAGACAAAATGACTGAATCGATTCAGCTTTTTGACCACCGCGCGTCTATGCCGATAGGGCACCGCAGGGTGCATCGGGCTACGCTGCAGATGTACCAAGTTGTTACAGAAACGCACCAGATTCAGTTTTTGATGTCAGATGTTTCGTCATTCAGTGAAAGATGAATGCCGCCCTCCAGCGTCGCTGGAGGTGCTCTCCCGCGGTCCAGGAGGCCGCCATGTATCGACGACTGCTTCTTAGTGCTTTATTCGGCCTGACCCTGTCTGCGTGTGTGCCTTACTACGATGGTGACGCCACTTACTATCGCTCGGAGGTCTATACCGCACCGGCGCCAGCCTATTATTACGGTGGTCCCACTTACTCGTATGGACGCAGTTACTACGCGCCGCCACGGTACTACCAGCCGGCGCCGCGTTATTACCAGCCAGCACCGCGTTATTACCCAAGACCGGCTTACCGGCCGTACCCGAACCAGGGCTGGGGAGGCGGTCACTGGGGCAATGGTGGTCGAGGTCATGGATCCGATCATGGAGGCGGGCGCGGCGGCCACCGGTAGCAGGTTTTGACGTGAGGCGGCGCATTCAGCGCCGCTTTTTTTTGTGCTGCCTTTTATCGGTACTGTCAGTTTTAACAGCTATCGTCAGTGTTTCAGATGCGGTTCACTGGCGGAGCGCCGTTGTGCGTATCCGGGGCAACAGTGGGCCAATGGAACCAGCGCCTTATGATCAAACAATTAGCGTGTGCAGTCTTTGTGACGGTAGCCGGGCTTACACCGCTCAAGGCTGAGCAGGGCTGTCCCTATCCCTCATCGGTCAAATACGCGGATGGCTATTTCCAAGCCTCCAGCGGGCAGTCACTGTGGCAAAGCCCTAAAGTTGACGTCGATGATTTCGCCGATCGTTTCATTGGCGCACTCTTCACGCCCGGCAAAGGCCAGGAGCGGGAAAACGGCCACTTGGACAAGTGTGTCTACCGCATGGGCAACGGCCAGATGATGGCTTTGCGGTATGACACACCGGGCAAGCTCGACACCATGTCACTCACGGCCACTTTGCATTGGCAACTCAGCACCGATCCGCTGAATCAGGACGTCTACATCTGCCAGGACAGCCAGCCGGACAATTGTTCATTCACGGTCAGGCGGCTGAAGTAATCACCTGTCAGTAGTCTGATAAGTCGGCCAGGGGATGCCTGCCTTCCCACGCCTTGGTAAAGTGCGCCTGCACCACCGCGTCCGGGACGGTGTTGATATCGGGCCAATGCCAATGGGGCTGCTGGTCCTTGTCGATCAAACGCGCGCGCACGCCTTCGCTGAACTCCGGGTAACGGCAGCAATTGAGACTCAGGGTGTATTCCATCTGGAACACTTGGGCCAAAGACAGGTGGCGAGCCCGCTGGATCTGTTCCCACACCAGATGTGCCGTCAGTGGGCAGCCTTCACTGAGTGTCTTGCCGGCGCGGCTGAAGAGCGGGTCGGCATGCTCGTGCAACGGGCTCAAGGCTCGCCACGCACTGCGCACATCACCCACATCGAGCCACTCATCGATTTGCGCACGGCGTGGTAGCCATTGCGCTTCGGGTTGCTGGCTGATGGCCTCCTGGGCCAACGCCTTGAGCAGGCTGTTGAGCTGCACTGCGGTTTGTTCCTGCCAGTTCAGTTGCAACAGGCCTTCTATCAACTCTTCTTGCTGGTCATCGCGCAGGAAACGGTCGGCCAGGCCCAGGTCCAGTGCATCACGACCATTGATGTGCGCACCGGTGAGGCCAAGGAATAAACCGAGCTTGCCCGGCAGCCGCGACAGGAACCAACTGGCCCCCACATCCGGGTACAGGCCGATGCTGATCTCGGGCATGGCCAGGCGACTGCTCGGCGTGACGATACGCACCGATGCACTTTGCAGCAGGCCCATGCCCCCGCCCAATACATAGCCGTGGCCCCAGCAAATCAGTGGTTTTGGATAGGTATGCAGGCGATAGTCAAGGCGGTATTCGGCGGCGAAAAACTGCGCGGCCAGGGCGGGCACTTCGCCGGGCAGTTCACGGCAGGCCTGGGCCAGGCTGCGGACTTCGCCGCCGGCGCAAAAGGCTTTTGGCCCATTCCCGCGCAGCAGCACGCAGGCGATGTTCGGGTCTTTGGCCCAGGCATCCAGGCGATCGCTCAAGGCCAGGATCATGGGCAAGGACAGCGCATTCAGAGACTTTTCAGCGTCCAGGCTGGCGATGCCGAGGCGGGCACCGTCGCTGCCGGTCAGCTCTTCGAAGTGCAGGTTCATCGTGACCTCAATCGAGAAAGTGAACGTTCAGTATGAACGCTTCAAAGGAAAGTGCCGGTTGTGTGTCAGATCAATTGACAAGCGGGGTCGGCTTTCCTAGGGTTCGCCCATTCTTTTTTACACGATGAACACACCATGACCGAAGGCGACCGCATCAAACTCGAACCCAGCTGGAAACATGCCCTGCGGGATGAGTTCGACAAGCCCTACATGGCCGAACTGCGCGAGTTCCTGCGCCAGGAGCATGCCGCCGGTAAAGAGATTTACCCGCCGGGCCCGCTGATTTTCAATGCGCTTAACTCCACGCCGCTGGACAAGGTCAAGGTGGTGATCCTCGGCCAAGACCCGTATCACGGCCCGGGCCAGGCCCATGGTCTGTGTTTTTCGGTACAACCGGGCGTGCCGACGCCGCCGTCCCTGGTGAATATTTACAAAGAGCTCAAGCGCGACCTGAACATCGACATTCCCAACCACGGTTGCCTGCAAAGCTGGGCGGATCAGGGCGTGCTGATGCTCAACACCACCATGACCGTAGAGCGTGCCAATGCCAACGCGCATGCCGGTAAAGGCTGGCAGTTCTTTACTGACCGAATTATCGAAGTGGTCAGTGAGCACCAGCCACACCTGGTGTTCCTGTTATGGGGCGCGCATGCGCAAGGCAAGCAGAAGTTGGTGGATGCGACCAAGCACCTGGTGCTGACGTCGGTGCATCCGTCGCCGCTCTCGGCGTATCGCGGGTTTCTGGGGTGCGGGCATTTCAGCCGGACCAACAAGTTTCTTGAGCAGAATGGCGAGACGCCGATCGAGTGGCGGTTGCCGCCTGGTTGAGGGCCATCGCCATCGACGGTGGGAGCGGGCTTGCGCGCTCCCACATTTTAAGCCGTCTCAGGGCTTAAGCGTGGTCTGGCTGGCGGTTCCAGTGCCGGAACAAGGGCTCCGCCAGAAACAGCACAAACAACAAACGCATGACCTGCATCGCCGTCACCAAGGGCACCGACAGTTGCAGGGTCTCGGCGGTGAGGCTCATTTCGGCAATGCCGCCCGGCATCATGCCCAGCGTCAGTGAGCGCAAGTCCAGTTGCGTCATGGCGCTCAAGCCAACTGCCGCCAACGTCGCCAGCGCCATGGTCAACGCCGTACCTACCAGCGTACGCGCCATGAACGACGGTGCTCGACGAAAGAACTGACGGTTGAAGTGGCAGCCCAAACCGCTGCCGATCAGCCATTGGCCGATCTGGCTGCCGCCGTCGGGCAGGCCGATATGCAAGTCCCAGACAACACTGGCAGTCGCGCTGACCAGCAGCGGCCCGAACAGCCACGGGTTGGGTTGGCGCAAACGCTGCCACCCCAATGCCACCAGTGCACCCAGCGGAAACAGCAGCGCCAGCCACGTCCAGCTCACGGGCGCCGGATGAAACTGCGGCGCACCGCCTTCGAGCAAATACTTGAAGATCGCCGGCACACACAGCACCACCACCAGCACACGCAAACTCTGCCCCGCCGCGACCCGGCTGAGCACCGCGCCGTTGCGTGCGCCGAGGTTGACCATCTCACCGGAGCCGCCCGGCATGCTGGAGAAAAACGCGGTGGCGCGGTCCTCACCGCTGCGGCGCATCAACCACACGCCGACGATGCTCGACGCGCTGGTGATCAGTGCGCCGAAGAAAATCAGGCCGAAGTGGCTCATCACCTGCTCGATCACCACCGGCGTGAAGTGCAGGCCGATGCCAATGCCGACCACCCACTGGCCGCATTTGCGCCCGCCGGGAATCTCCGCCAACTGCCACGGCGTCAGGCAGCGCACCACAATGATCGCCAGCAACGAGCCGACCATATACGGCAAAGGCCAGCCGACGAGGCTGGCCAGGTAACCGCCGGCCAGGCCGACCAGCGGTGTTGCCCACCAGTGTTTAAAGGTGACCTCAGACATCGGCCAGGGCACGACGCTGCAGGGCACGTTTACGGTAGATACGCACCAGCGGGAAGGCCAGCATCAGCACGGTCAGCACCCACACCCCGAACGTGATCGGGCTTGACCAGAGGATGTCCAGCGCACCGTTGGAGATCGACAGTGCACGGCGCAGGTTTTGCTCCATCAGGCCACCGAGGATAAAGCCCAGCAGGACCGGCGACAGCGGGAAGTCCAGCTTGCGCAGGATGTAACCGAAGATGCCGATGCCGACCATCAGGAACAGGTCGAAGGTGGTGGCGTGAACCGCGTACACACCGATCGCGGTGATGATGGCGATTACCGGCACCAGTGCCCAGTTCGGTACGGCGAGGATGCGCGTGAAGATGCGGATCATCGGGATGTTGAGGATCACCAGCATGATGTTGGCGACAAACAACGAAGCGATCAGGCCCCAGACGATGTCCGGCTGTTGTTGGAACAGCAGTGGACCGGGGGTGATGTTGTACAGCGACAGGGCGCCGATCATCACTGCCGTGGTGCCCGAGCCGGGCACGCCCAGGGTCAGCATCGGCACCAGGGCGCCGCAGGCGGAAGCGCCGATCGCGGTTTCCGGAGCGGCGAGGCCGCGCATGTCACCCTGGCCGAATTTGCCGCTGGCACCCGCCAGGCGTTTCTCGGTCATGTAGGCAACGGCTGACGCCAGTGTTGCACCGGCACCTGGCAATACGCCCATGATGAAACCCAGCAGGCCGCAGCGGATGTTAACCACGAACACCGAGGACGCTTCCTTCAGGTTGAACATCATCCGCCCGGTGGCTTTCACCGCTTCCTGGCCACGGTGGGTTTTTTCCAGCAGCAAAAGAATCTCGCTGATGGAGAACAGGCCCAGCACCAACACCACGAATTGAATGCCGTCGGTGAGGTGGATGTTATCGCCGGTAAAGCGGTACACGCCGCTGTTGGCGTCGATACCGACGGCCGACAGGAACAGGCCGATCAGCGCCGCAACAAAGGTCTTCAGCGGTTTGTCACCGGCCATGCCGCCGAGGCAGACAATTGCGAAGACCATCAGTACGAAATATTCCGCCGGGCCGAAGGCAATCGCCCATTTGGCCAGCAATGGGGCAAACAGCACCATGCCGCAGGTGGCGATGAACGCGCCGATGAATGAACTCCATGCCGACAACGACAGTGCGACACCGGCCAGGCCTTTGCGGGCCATCGGGTAGCCGTCGAGGGTGGTCATCACGGTGGAGGCTTCGCCAGGAATGTTCAACAGGATCGAGCTGATACGCCCGCCGTACTCGCAGCCCAGGTACACCGCTGCCAGCAGGATCAACGCCGATTCCGGCGGCAGGCCCAGGGCGAACGCGATGGGGATCAACAAGGCCACGCCGTTGATCGGGCCCAGGCCCGGCAGCAGGCCGACCACGGTGCCGATCAAGGTGCCGCACAGGGCGGTCACCAGGTTGTAAGGGGTCAGTGCAACGCCGAAGCCCTGGCCCAAATAGCTGAACGTATCCATATCAGTTCTCCAGAACTTCGAGCAGGCCGAGGGGCAGCGGTACATCCATGGCTTTATCGAACAGCAGGTAAAGGCCGATGGCCATCAGGCTGACGATCACCAGGCTGGGCATCCAACGGCCGCCATACAGGCGCGCCATCGGGATGCCGATCAGCATGCTGCTGAGGATGAAACCCAGGGACTCGAAGGTCGCCGCAAACACGATCAACAAGGTGACGCAGATACCGATCTTGACCAGCGTGTCGCGGTCCAGGGCGGGTTCTTCCTCGGTGTGTTGGGTCGGTTGTGGGCGAAACAGCATGTAGATCAGGCCCAGGCTCATCAGCCCGAGCATCAGCAGCGGGTAGGCGCGAGGCCCGACCGGCTCGTAGGAAAATGCCGCCTGATACGGCCAGGCCATCAGTGCCAGACCGGCGCAGGCCAGCAGCATCACCGCGGCGAAAATGCGTTGTAAGAGCATGTGCAACTCCTGGGCCGCGCCCTCCATTGATGAAGGCGCGGCCGCGCGAAAGAGGGGCGTTTACTGGATCAGGCCGAACTCTTTGGCCAGCACTTTGTAGTCAGCCACCTGTTTCTTCACGTAGGTGTCCAGCTCCGGGCCGGTCAAGGCGAACGGGAACAGCTCGCGCTGGTCACGCAGCTTGGCGAATTCCTCGGAGGCCAGCAGCTTGTCGAATGCCTCTTTCCACCACGCGTAGTCGGCGTCGCTGACCTTTGGCCCGAGGTAGAAGCCGCGGACGACCGGCCAGACGATGTCGTAGCCTTGCTCTTTGGCGGTAGGAATGTTCTTCATTTCTGGCTCGTCCAGGCGCTCTTCGGCGAACACCGCGAGCAGGCGCATGTCGCCGCTGAGGATGTGCGGCATGGAGTCGGAGATGTCGGTACTGCCCACCTGGATATGGCCGCCGAGCAGGGCGGTAGCGATCTCACCGCCGCCTTCGAGGGCCACATAGCGCAGCTCACGCGGGTTGATCCCGGCGGCTTTGGCGATCAGCGCGGTTTGCATCCAGTCCTGACTTCCGACAGTGCCACCGGAACCGATCACCACGCTGCCTGGATCTTTCTTCAAGGCTTTTACGAGATCGTCGAGGCTCTTGTAGGGCGAATCGCTTTTGACTGCGATGGCCCCGTAACTGGTGCCCACCGCCGCCAACCAGCGCACGGCGCTTTCATCGAAGCGGCCGAATTTGCCTTGGGCCAGGTTCAACAGGGAACCGCTGGACCAGGCCACCAGCGTGCCCGCGTCCGCCGGGCGCTGTGCTACCACCGCGTTATAGGCCACCGCGCCCACGCCGCCAGGCATGTAGGTGACGCGCATCGGCTTGCTCAGCAACTTCTCGTTGACCAGCGCGCTTTGCGCCAGTTTGCAGGTCAGGTCAAAACCACCGCCGGGTGAGGCCGGGGCGATGCACTCCGGGCGTTTCGGTTCGTCGGTGGCCAGCAGTTGGCCGGCGAACAGCATGCAACCGGCGGCGAGGGCCAATTTACGCAGTGAATAGGTCATTTTTATCTCCGTCTTTGTTGTTATTAGAGGCTTCTTACCAAAGTGCGAGGCTATAACTCACCAGCACACGCACTTCATCCGCATCACGGGCCGAATAGTTGGAACGGTACGTGGCATTACGCAGGCGCAGGGCGACATCCTTGAATGTGCCGCTTTGCACGATGTAGCGGATCTCGCTGTTGCGTTCCCACTCTTTGCCGGTCTCACCGTTCCTGAGCTTGATGTTGTCACCCGACAGGTAACGGCTCATGAAACTCAGGCCGGGAATCCCCAGCTTGGCGAAATCGTAGTCGTAGCGCGCTTGCCAGGAGCGTTCTTCAGCGCCGGCAAAGTCGTTGATCTGCACGAAGTTGACAAGGTACGGATCGCTCCCATCCACGTAGGGAAAGGCGCTATCGCCAGACATGTGCTGGTAGCCGGCGCTGAGCTTATGGCCGTTGAGGGCATAGCTGAACAGACCGTTGAGGGATGTGTTGTCGATCTTGCCGCCACGGGCGCTGCCGGTGTCATCGCTGATGGCCAGGCGCAGGTCGGCGCCGAAGGTGCCAGGCCCCATTGGGCGTGCGGCCACCAGGCCGAGGAAGTGCTGACGGTAGACGTCGTCGAGTTGGGCGAAGTGGTAGCTGCCGGTGATTTTGTCGGCGAACTTGTAGTCCACACCACCGAAGTTGAAGTGCTTGCCGGTGGCACCGCTGACGAAGCGGCTGTTCTTGTTGTTGAGGGCGATGTCTTCGTAGTCGGTGGAGTCGCGGTCCTTGGCTTTGTCCAGGCGGCCACCGGTAAACACCAGGTTCTTGAATTCTTTCGAGGTCAGCAATCCGCCGTTGAAGGTCTGCGGCAGAATGCGGCCGTCATTGGGTTTGAGGATCGGCAGTTCGGGGATCAGCGCGCCGATTTTGAGCTCGGTAGCGGAGATTTTCACTTTGCCGGTCAGGCCGAGTTTGGCGTATTCGTCGACAGCCCGACCGTTGTCGGTGGGCAGCAGGCCAGAGCCGGTGCGGTCGGGGCTGGAGTCGAGCTTGACGCCGAGCATGCCCAATGCATCCACACCAAAGCCGACGGTGCCGTCGGTGTAGCCCGATTGCAGGTTGAGCATGAAACCCTGGGCCCATTCATCGCGTTTGGATTGCTGCGCACTCGTGCCGTCGCGGAAGTCGCGGTTGAAGTACATGTTGCGGGTTTCAAGGGTGGCGCTGCTGTCTTCGAAGAAGGCAGCCTGGCTCAGCGGCGAAAAGCCGGCAAGGGCCGTGGCGCTGGCAAGGGCGGTCTGGGTAAGGCGAGAAAAACGAACAGGCGGGCAAGCCTGGGGCTGTGTCGACAGCATCGTTGTGCACTCCGTTATTGTTCTTATTTTGGCGAAAACGCTTCAAGGCGTTTTTCTGGCGCTACGGATCAGGTAGCTCGGCGGGCTTTACCCACCGTGACTGGATGCTAAAGGGCGAAGCTTTCACTAACCTTTCAGCTGTCTTTCAATGTTTTCGGGCTTCACAGGGCAGGCGGCGCCTGTAAACTGCCCGCCAAAGCGTGGCGTCGACCATGCCAGAATGAGGTGAAAAACCATGCGTGTCCTCTTGGTTGAAGACCATTTGCAACTTGCCGAAAGTGTTGCCCAGGCGCTCAAGAGCACGGGTTTGACCGTCGACGTGTTGCACGATGGGGTGGCCGCGGACCTGGCCTTGAGCAGCGAGGAGTACGCGGTGGTGATCCTCGATGTGGGGCTGCCGCGCATGGACGGTTTCGAGGTGTTGGCGCGTCTGCGGGCGCGTGGGAAAAATCTGCCGGTGCTGATGCTCACGGCGCGCAGTGATGTCAAAGACCGCGTGCATGGCCTGAACCTGGGGGCCGATGATTATCTCGCCAAGCCGTTTGAACTGACCGAGCTGGAAGCCCGGGTCAAGGCGCTGTTGCGCCGCAGCGTATTGGGTGGCGAGCGTCAGCAGGCGTGCGGCGTGTTGATCTATGACCTGGATACCCGGCGTTTCACGGTGGGTGGCGAGCTGCTGACATTGACTTCCCGCGAGCAAGCGGTGCTTGAAGCGCTGATCGCCCGGCCGGGTCGCGTGATGAGCAAAGAGCAACTGGCCGCCCAGGTCTTCGGCCTGGATGAAGAAGCCAGCCCCGACGCCATCGAAATCTACGTGCACCGCCTGCGCAAGAAGCTCGATGGCCAACCCATTGCCATTGTGACGTTCCGCGGCCTCGGCTATTTGCTGGAAGCCCGCGATGCATAAGCCCAGCAGCCTGCGCTGGCGCCTGCTGTGGAACCTGGCGCTGTTGCTGGTGGTGTTGATGCTGGCCAGCGGCATGAGTGCCTACTGGAATGGTCGCGAAGCCGCCGACACCGCCTATGACCGCACCTTGCTGGCCTCGGCGCGGACCATCGCGGCTGGCTTGACCCAGGTCGACGGCACCTTGAGCGCGAACGTGCCTTATGTGGCGCTGGACACCTTCGCCTACGACAGCGCCGGGCGCATTTATTACCAGGTCAATGACATCAATCAGAAGCTGATTTCGGGCTACGAAAACCTCCCGGGTCCACCGCCCGGCACGCCGCGCACCGACGACTACCCGGCATTGGCGCGGTTCTATAACGCCATGTACCAGGGCCAGCATGTACGCGTGGTCAGCCTGCTCAAAGCGGTCTCGGAACCCAACATGAATGGCATGGCGGAAATTCGTGTCGCGGAAACCGATGAGGCGCGCGAAAGCATGGCCCGCAGCCTGATGGCCGATACGTTATTGCGTTTGGGCATGCTGGCCGTCGGCGCGTTGCTGCTGGTGTGGTATGCCGTGAGTGCGGCGCTGCGGCCGTTGGAGCGTCTGCGTACGGCAGTGGAAGAACGTCAGCCCGACGACTTGCGGCCGTTGCCGCTGGTGGAGGTGCAACACGAGTTCGGCCCGCTGGTGCGCTCCCTCAACCATTTTACCGAGCGTTTGCGCGGCCAGTTTGAGCGTCAGGCGCAGTTTATCGCCGACGCCGCTCACGAACTGCGCACTCCGCTGGCAGCGCTCAAGGCCCGGCTGGAGCTGGGCCTGCGCAGCAGTGACCCGGCGACGTGGCGCAGTACCTTGGAAACTGCCGCCCAAGGCACCGACCGCTTGACCCATTTGGCCAACCAACTGTTATCCCTGGCACGTATCGAAAACGGCGCCCGGGCAATTGCCGAAGGTGGCGCACAATTGCTCGACCTCAGCCAACTGGCACGGGAACTGGGCATGGCCATGGCACCGCTGGCCCACGCACGGGGCGTTGCCTTGGCATTGGAGGCAGACGAACCGGTGTGGCTGCGCGGTGAGCCGACCTTGCTGAATGAGCTGCTGAGCAACCTGGTGGATAACGCCCTGGCCCACACGCCGCCGGGTGGGAATGTGATCTTGCGGGTAACCGCGCCGGCCATCCTCGAAGTTGAAGATGATGGCCCGGGTATTCCGCTGGATGAACGGGACCGCGTGTTTGAGCGTTTCTATCGCCGCAGCCAGCAGGGCATGGGCTCAGGCTTGGGGCTGGCGATTGTCGGGGAGATCTGCCGCGCGCACCTGGCGCAGATCAGCCTGCATGACGGTGAGTTGGCGGGGTTGAAGGTGCGGGTGAGTTTTATCGCGGGTTGATCAGTAAAACATCGAGCGCGCTTCATCCAGCTCGGCACGCAGGGCCTCGCTGTACGGGTCTAGGCGCAGCTTCTGGATCGCCGGCAGGCCGGAAACGGACACATTCGCCAGCGGATGGTCGGTGCCTCGGTGGCAATACAGCACGGCGACCTGCACCAGGTCGATGTAGTCCAGGCTCGCGGAGTCGCGCTCCAGGTCCAGGTATTGCCCGGGCAGCTTCGCCAGCATCTCCGGGAAGTCCCAGCCACCGAGCAGCTTGTCCCCAAGCAACGGGTGGATGCTCTCGATGACATGGTTGAGGCTGACGGGGTCGGCGAGCAGTTCGTAGTGGTCTTCGGCGTACGTGAGAATCGGCAGCACGCCAATCTGATGCACCAGCCCGCCGAGGGCCGCCTGGTCGGGCTTGAGATGGCTGTGGCTGCGGCACAACACGTAACTCACACCCGCCACTTCCAGGCTGCGGCGCCACACTTCGCGCATTTTCAGTTCGACGACTTCGGAGCGGGCATGGAAGATTTGTTCCATCACCAGGCCGATGGCCAGGTTGCTGCTGTAGTTGGTACCCAGCCGGGTGATGGCGGTGTGCAGGTCGGTCACTTCCTGGGTCGCGCGCAGCAGCGGGCTATTGACCACTTTGATCAGGCGCGCCGACAGGGCGGTATCGCGACCGATCACTTTGCTCAAGTGGCTGATGCTGATCTCCGGGTCTTCGGCGGCCTGACGAATTTTCAGGGCCACTTCCGGTAATGTCGGCAGAACCAGGTCATCGTTGTCGATGGCCTTCACCAAAGCCTGTTGGACTTTTTCCGCCAGCTTGTTCATTCATGCTCTCTAGGGTGTTGCAAAAAGGTACGGCGATTAACGCTGGATCTCTTTATCGCGATCCAGTTGGTAAGGCACATCGAGCACGTGCAAGCCGGGTCCTTCCAGAGTGCCTAAGTGCACATCGTCGCTCTCGGCTGCTTCGGCTTGCAGCACGGCCAGAAGTTCAATCGATTGATCAGCTTTTGCCGCGATCACGACTTCACCGATCGCGCTGTTGTGGTTGGGCGAGAACAACGCAGTGCCTGGCTCGGGCAGTTCAGCCGCATCGAGGCTCAGGCGGTACAGGCGACGCTTGAGCTTGCCCAGATACTGCATGCGCGCAACGATTTCCTGACCGGTGTAGCAGCCTTTCTTGAAGCTGACGCCGCCGACGGCCTGCAGGTTGAGCATCTGCGGGATGAACAGTTCGCGGGTCTGCGGCATGACCTGGCCAATACCGGCGCGGATCTGGCCCAGCAGCCATTCATTCAAGTCAGCGTGTTGCAGTTGACTAGCCAATTGATTGCGTACGGTTTCCGCTTGCTCGGCCGGCACCCAAAGCTCAGCGCGGGCGGGGGAGACGCGAATGGCGATCAATGTATCTGTGCGCGCGACGCTGTCGGTCTCGGCCGGCAGCTCAAGGCCAAGAGTCACCAGGGCCGGGTCTGCATTCGATAGGCCGAAACGGACCCAGGCAGGGCTTTCGTCGGTGAGCTTGGATTTGGAGAACACCGCGTATTTTTTCAGATCGGCCAGTTGCGGTTCGAGCAGTTCGGTGGCCATGGCCATGAGCACGCCATCACCTTGCAGCAGGATGCGAAAACTCGACTGCATGCGGCCTTTTTGCGTGCAACGCGCGCCCAGGCTGGCCTGGGTGTCGCTCAGGTAGTTGAGGTTGCAGGTCAGTTGCCCTTGCAGGAACTTGGCAGCGTCGGAGCCGCGGACGGCGAGAACGCCTTCGTGGTGCAGGGCGCAGAAAAAAGCAGAGTCGGCCATGGGTCATCGCAGGTCAAAAAGTCATGCGTGCATCATAGAGGGGCGTTCGGTAAATGGATAGTTTCCGTATGGGGCGACCAAAGCCGACTGTTCCACTGCCGTCTGGGCTGTATACTTGCGCCCTATTTGAGGAGCGCTCCATGGTCGAAGAAGTAGAAATCAATCGCCTCTACTGGCACAGCCGTCGCGGCATGCTGGAGTTGGACGTGTTGCTGGTGCCTTTCACCAGAGAGGTGTACAAGACGCTCAATCAGGTGGATCGCGAACTCTACGAGCGGCTGCTGACTTGCGAAGACCAGGACATGTTCGGCTGGTTCATGGAACGCGCCGAATCTGAAGATCCGGAGCTGCAGCGCATGGTTCGTAAGATTCTGGACCGTGTCCAGCCCAAGTAATCGCTTCGAATGCCGCTGGCAGGCCTCTCGGCTGTTGCTGGCGGCGTATCTGCTCGCCCAGTTGTTTGCGCTGGGCGCTTTGCTGGTTGTTGATTTACCTTTCTCCAGCGTTGGCATCTTGGTGTGCCTGGCTCACGCTGCGTGGGTCTTACCGCGTCATATCCTGCTGACCCACCGTTCGTCGATTCGTGGCCTGCGCCGTGATGAAGACGGCTGGCAGTTGTTCAGCCATGAGCGAGGCTGGCACAGTGTTCAGCTACGTCCCGATAGCCTGGCGTTGCCGCTGATCGTGGTGCTGCGCTACCGGGCGCAGGGTGAATGGTGGGTGCGTTCGATCTGTGTGCCGATGGACTCGCAGGCCGCCGATGTGCATCGGCGCCTGCGGGTGCGCTTGAAGTTCAGCCGCCGTAGGTGGTTGGCACCAGAATAGTGTCGCGCGCCTCAGGCAACATCTGCGGATAGTCGAGGGTGTAATGCAGGCCGCGACTTTCCTTGCGCTCCATGGCTGAGCGGATCATCAACTCGGCAACCTGGGCCAGGTTGCGCAACTCGATCAAATCGCGGCTGACCTTATAGTTGCTGTAGAACTCGTCAATCTCATCCAGCAGCAACCGCACGCGATGTTGAGCGCGTTGCAGACGCTTGTTGGTGCGCACAATGCCGACGTAGTCCCACATGAAGCGACGCAGTTCGTCCCAGTTGTGGGCGATGATCACGTCTTCGTCCGAGTCGGTCACCTGGCTGGCGTCCCAGCGCGGCAAGGCGGCGGGCACGGGGATGCGTGGCAGTTGCTCGAGGATGTCGGCTGCCGCAGAGCGGGCGTAGACAAAACATTCGAGCAGTGAGTTGCTCGCCATGCGGTTGGCGCCGTGCAGGCCGGTAAAACTGGTTTCGCCAATCGCATACAGGCCGGGCACGTCGGTGCGGCCATGCTGGTCGACCATCACGCCGCCGCAAGTGTAGTGCGCGGCCGGTACCACGGGGATCGGGCCTTTGGTGATATCGATGTTGAACGCCAGGCAGCGCTCGTAGACGGTGGGGAAGTGCGTCTTGATGAAGGCTTCGGGCTTGTGGCTGATGTCGAGGTAGACGCAGTCGATGCCCAGGCGCTTCATCTCGTGGTCGATGGCGCGGGCGACGATATCCCGTGGTGCCAGTTCGGCGCGGGGGTCAAAGCGCTGCATGAAACGCTCGCCATTCGGCAGTTTCAGGTGCGCGCCTTCACCGCGCAGGGCTTCGGTGATCAGGAAACTCTTGGCTTGCGGGTGATACAGGCAGGTGGGGTGGAACTGATTGAATTCCAGATTGGCCACCCGGCAGCCCGAACGCCAGGCCATGGCGATGCCATCACCGCAGGCGCCATCGGGGTTACTGGTGTAGAGGTAGACCTTGGCCGCGCCGCCCGAGGCGAGAATGGTGAAGCGTGCGCCATAGGTGTCGACTTCGCCGCTGGCGCGATTGAGCACATAGGCCCCGAGGCAGCGTTCGCCGTCCAGGCCCAGGCGTTTTTCGGTGATCAGGTCAACGGCGACGCGTTGCTCCAGCAATTCGATGTTGGGGCGTTGGCGGGCCTGGTCGAGCAGGGTCTTGAAGATTGCCGCGCCGGTGGCATCGGCGGCGTGGATGATGCGGCGGTGGCTGTGGCCGCCTTCACGGGTCAGGTGAAACTCGAAACCACCGTCGTCACTGCCCGCGTGTTCATCACGGGTGAACGGCACCCCCTGGTCGATCAGCCATTGGATGGCTTCACGGCTGTGCTCGACGGTGAAGCGCACGGCGTCTTCGTTGCACAGGCCGCCGCCGGCGTTGAGGGTGTCTTCGACGTGGGATTGCACCGTGTCGGTGTCGTCCAGTACCGCCGCGACACCGCCTTGGGCCCAGAATGTCGAGCCGTTGGCCAGATCGCCCTTGCTCAGAACGGCAATGCGCAGGTGGCTGGGCAGGGTCAGTGCCAGGCTCAAGCCGGCCGCGCCGCTGCCAATCACCAGAACATCGTGTTGAAACTGTTGGCTCATTTGAAGGATTCCGCAAAAAGCGATCCACAGGGGGTGGCGCAAACAGGACGCCTGGATCGGCGAATCAAAGGGTCACACGGGCCACTAGTATATAGAGGGGGGGAGCGGCACAATAGCCGGGCATTCGTGGCAATGTGAAATTACGGTGCACGGCGAGGGGCTGACTGACTGGTTATTGAGGTGGGAACTTTTTGCATAAGCCCCGACTCAATAGCAGGTTGCCCGAAAGCTGGGAAAACGTTGAGTTTATTGGCCCGTCGGGAGCATTGGACGCGTCAGAAGACCGGCGACAAGATTATTCGCGCAGCCGGCCTAACCCGCGCTGCGTTTTTCGTGTGTGCCAAATCAGTGCATGCCGGAAACTTGCTTGGAGGGGGAGAACTTTTGCGAAAAGTCCTAGTCTATGTTTGCAAGCCTGATCGTTTAGTTATGCAAGCCTCCTTCAAGTACAACGAGGAGTGTTCATGCTAACCCAGGAAGAGGATCAGCAGCTGGTCGAGCGCGTTCAACGCGGCGACAAGCGCGCATTTGATCTGCTAGTGCTGAAATACCAGCACAAAATTCTCGGGTTGATCGTGCGGTTTGTGCACGACACCCATGAAGCGCAGGACGTTGCACAGGAAGCCTTTATCAAGGCGTACCGTGCACTTGGCAATTTCCGCGGTGATAGTGCGTTTTACACGTGGCTATACCGTATCGCCATCAACACGGCGAAGAACTATCTGGTGTCTCGCGGCCGCCGCCCACCGGATAGCGATGTAAGTTCAGAAGATGCAGAATTTTACGATGGTGATCACGGCCTCAAAGATCTCGAGTCGCCGGAGCGTGCATTGCTGCGCGACGAGATCGAAGGAACCGTTCATCGCACAATTCAGCAACTGCCAGAAGATTTGCGTACGGCGTTAACTTTACGTGAATTCGATGGTCTCAGTTACGAAGACATTGCGAGCGTCATGCAGTGTCCGGTGGGGACTGTAAGGTCACGGATTTTCCGGGCCCGGGAAGCCATCGACAAAGCCTTGCAACCGTTGTTGCAGGAAAACTAAAGACAGCGGCGACAGCCAAGAGAGGAACCGCCATGAGTCGTGATGCCCTGCAGGAATCGCTGTCCGCAGTGATGGATAACGAAGCGGATGAACTGGAACTTCGTCGAGTGCTCAATGCATTTGATGATGCCGAAACCCGTGATACCTGGTCTCGTTACCAAGTCGCTCGGGCGGTGATGCACAAGGATCTTCTAATCCCTCGTCTGGATATTGCTGCGGCCGTTTCTGCCGCGCTGGCTGATGAAGCCGTTCCGGCAAAAGCTGCTCGTGGCCCGTGGCGTAGCCTGGGTCGCCTGGCAGTAGCTGCCTCGGTGACTGTTGCCGTGTTGGCCGGTGTTCGCCTGTACAACCAGGACGAAATCGCCGGTGCCGAACTGGCCCAACAGACTCAGCAACCGGTCATGGCCGGTCCGCAAGTCAAAGGCCCAGCGGTACTGGCCGGCTACAAGGAAAGCTCTGATACCACAGGTCCCATGGCCAATGGTGTACTTCAGGGGCAATCCGGCTGGCAGGACCAGCGTCTTCCAGGCTACCTGCGCCAACACGCACAGGAATCGGCACTGAAAGGCACTGAAAGCGCTCTGCCATACGCTCGTGCAGCCAGCCTGGAAAACCGCTAAACCGCTAAGGGGCCCTATGCGCGCCATACCGCTCCTTACGCTTTTGCTCAGTGGTTGTTTTGCACTATCCGCCCATGCCGACGAAGCCCAAGACTGGCTGACTCGACTTGGGCGTGCAGAGCAGCAGCAAAGCTTTGCAGGTACGTTCATCTACGAGCGTAACGGCAGTTTTTCTACCCATGACATCTGGCACCGTGTCCAGGACGGTCAAGTCCGTGAGCGGCTGTTGCAGCTCGACGGTTCTGCCCAGGAACTGGTGCGGGTAAATGGAAAAACTCAATGTGTCAGTGGCACACTGGTCGCCGGCCTGGGCAATTCGCCTGACGCGCCTTCGCGCGCACTCGACCCGCTAAAACTCACTCAATTCTACGAACTGGCCGTCATTGGCAAATCCCGTGTGGCTGGTCGTAATGCAGTGATTGTGTCGATTACTCCACGCGATCAATACCGGTATGGCTTCGAGTTGCACCTGGATCGTGAAACCGCGTTGCCGCTGAAATCGTTGTTGCTCAATGATCAAGGCCAGTTGCTGGAGCGCTTTCAGTTCACGCGTCTGAATACGTCGGCAGCACTGACGGATCGCGATTTACAGCCCAGCGGCGAATGCACGCCTGTAGCGGTTTCGAACAGCAAAGCGCCCGAAGTGCCCGCCACCCAGGCATGGCACCTGGACTGGTTGCCCCCTGGTTTCCAGCTCACCAACAGCATCTCGCGAAAAGACACCCAGACCAAAGCCACCGTTGACAGCCTGATGTATGACGACGGGCTGGCGCGCTTTTCCGTGTTTCTTGAATCGACCGAGGGTGCGAGTGTGAGCGAAACACGCACCCAGCTCGGTCCGACGGTTGCCGTGTCTCGCCGCCTGAACACCGTCGATGGCGAAGTCATGGTGACGGTTGTCGGCGAAATCCCTATCGGCACCGCTGAGCGTATCGCGCTGTCGGTGCGCGGCGAAAAGACCGCCGCCAAGCCGTGAGTCGTTAATCCTATGTTCATCCTGGTCTTTCAATGTGAGCCTATGCTTGGTTGGGAGCGATGAGTATGAAATCTCTGGATCATTATTTTCACTTGCAAAAAATCCACATGTTTTTTATAGGTCAGGGCCTGTAGGTCCTGACCTTATTTTGTTCGCGGAACAAGGAAGCCGATCGCAGTTTCCGGCGTTTCTTGAACCCTGTCGCTCAACCCTGCTCGTCGTAACGGGAGCTGTATGTCGATACCACGTTTGAAGTCTTACCTATCCATAATCGCCACGGTGCTGGTGCTGGGTCAGGCGGTGTCCGCGCAAGCGGCCGAGCTGCCTGACTTCACCCAACTGGTGGAGCAGGCTTCGCCTGCCGTGGTGAACATCAGCACCACGCAGAAACTGCCGGAGCGCAAAGTCTCGAACCAGCAGATGCCGGACCTGGAAGGCTTGCCGCCAATGCTGCGCGAGTTCTTCGAGCGCGGCATGCCGCAACAGCGCTCCCCGCGTGGTGGCGGTGGCGGTGGCGGTGGTCAGCGTGAAGCTCAGTCCCTGGGCTCGGGTTTTATCATTTCGCCTGATGGCTACATCCTCACCAACAACCATGTGATTGCCGACGCTGACGAGATCCTCGTCCGCCTGGCTGATCGCAGTGAGCTGAAAGCCAAGCTGGTCGGGACTGACCCGCGCTCTGACGTGGCCTTGCTGAAAATCGACGGTAAAGACCTGCCGGTGCTGAAACTGGGCAAATCCCAGGACCTGAAAGCCGGGCAGTGGGTGGTCGCTATCGGCTCTCCGTTTGGCTTCGACCATACCGTTACCCAAGGCATTGTCAGTGCCATCGGTCGTAGCCTGCCGAACGAAAACTACGTGCCGTTCATCCAGACCGACGTGCCGATCAACCCGGGTAATTCCGGTGGCCCGCTGTTCAACCTGGCGGGCGAAGTGGTCGGGATCAACTCGCAGATCTACACCCGCTCCGGTGGGTTCATGGGCGTGTCCTTTGCCATTCCTATCGACGTGGCCATGGACGTCTCCAACCAGCTCAAAGCCGGTGGCAAGGTCAGCCGTGGCTGGTTGGGCGTCGTCATCCAGGAAGTGAACAAAGACTTGGCTGAATCGTTCGGCCTCGACAAACCGGCCGGTGCGCTGGTCGCGCAAATCCAGGACGACGGTCCGGCTGCCAAAGGCGGTCTGCAAGTGGGCGACGTGATCCTGAGCATGAATGGTCAGCCGATCATCATGTCAGCCGACCTGCCGCATCTGGTGGGGGCCCTTAAAGCCGGCAGCAAAGCCAAGCTGGAAGTGATTCGTGACGGCAAGCGCCAGACCGTTGAGCTGACCGTTGGCGCGATTCCGGAAGAGGGCGCAACGCTGGATGCTCTGGGCAACGCCAAACCGGGCGCCGAGCGCAGCAGTAATCGCTTGGGCATTGCCGTGGTTGAGCTGAGCGAGGAGCAGAAGAAGAGCTTCGACCTCAAGAGCGGTGTTGTGATCAAGGAAGTTCAGGACGGCCCAGCTGCCTTGATCGGCCTGCAGCCGGGTGACGTGATTACCCACCTGAACAACCAGGCAATCAACTCCACCAAGGAATTCACCGACATCGCCAAGGCGTTGCCGAAGAATCGCTCGGTGTCGATGCGCGTGCTGCGTCAGGGGCGTGCAAGCTTCATCACGTTCAAGCTGGCCGAGTAACCCGCTAGCCTGCAACCCCATAAAAAGCCCCGCCTTCGGTTAACGAAGGCGGGGCTTTTTTGTGGCTGATGGGTTTAGCTCATCATCCCTTTTACCAGGCGTTCCTGTTCGATCAACTCACGCTGGCGGGCATCTATTCGCGAGGACAGCGGGAAGTTGCTGCCGGCGCGGCGCTTGGCGAAGTCCAGCTGTTGAATGGCCTGCTTGAAGTCACCGACCAAGGCAAAGTACTCGGCGCGGGCCTGATGCAGGCCGATGATGTTGCCGGACAGGCCACGTGTCTCGGCAACCTGGTACCACACATCCGGATCATCCGGACGCGATTTGAGTAGCCCGTCCAAGGCCTTTTCCGCATCGGCGATACGGTTCTGCTTGATCAGCAAGTCCACCCGCACCTGATTCAGCGGGTAGTTGCCGGGGTACTGGGTGATCATCCGATCAGTGCGTTGCTGGGCGTCGGGCAAGCGGCTATTGGCCATGTCCAACTCGATCTGTGCCAGGTTGTAGGTGATGTCGTTGGGTGCCTTGGCCAACAATGGCTGCAAGTTTTCCCGTGCCTCTTTGTACTGAGTGCCTTTGATCTGGGCGATCGCCAGACCATAACGCGCCACATCGTTTTTCGGGTTCTCGTCCAACTGCGCCTGGAAGCGTTTGGCGGCGAGGCCCGGGGTGTCTTCGTATTGCAACTGCACCCGTGCGCGAATCAGCTGATAGCGCAAACTGTCTTCCTTGCCGCCGGGTTTGGCTTGCTCGGCGCGGTTGCGGGTGTCAGCGATCCGCGATTCGGTTACCGGGTGCGTCAGCAGGAATTCAGGCGGCTTGGCGTCGAAACGGTATTGGCGCATCAGGCGCTCAAACATGGTGGGCATGGAGCGTGGGTCGTAACCGGCTTTTTCCAGGTTGAGAATGCCGATACGGTCAGCCTCCTGCTCGTTCTGTCGCGAGAACCGGCGCTGCTCCTGGATGGCTGCTGCCTGGCTGCCGGCAATCGCGGCAATCCCCGCATCGCCCGCGCCTGCTGCGGCCGCGATAATCCCGCCGAGCAACGCGGCCATCATCGGCAGTTGCATGCGCGACTGAGCTTCGACGCCCCGGGCAAAGTGGCGTTGGGACAAGTGAGCCAATTCGTGAGCGAGTACCGAGGCGTATTCACCCTCGGTCTGGGCATTAAGGAACAGGCCGCCGTTGACCCCGATAATCCCGCCCGGCGCAGCAAAGGCGTTGAGTTGCGGGCTGTTGATCAGGATGAACTCCAGGCGTCGGTCGTTGACCTGGCTGGTTTCCACCAGCTTGTACACGCTGGTTTCGACGTAATCCTTGAGTTGTGGATCATTGAGCTGCGAGACCTGGCCCCGCAGGTAAGCCAGCCAGGCACGGCCCAGTTGGTATTCCTGTTGCGGAGAGACAATGGCAGAACTGGCGTCGCCAAGTGACGGCAGGTCGTCAGCGAAGCCCGGAGAGGCCAGCAGGCAGGCCAGCGTCAGCAGGGTAGGGCGCAAAAAAGTCATGCACAGAGCCTTTCGACAAAGAGCTTACTGTAGCCGGACACTGAGCTTCGGACCAGATATTCTAAGCACCCCAATCGCTTGTCCGGAGTAAACCATGACCGACGCTGTCGCCTTTGATGCCGAACTCGATGCCAGTGGCCTCAATTGCCCGTTGCCTTTGCTCAAGGCCAAGTTGGAACTCAATCAATTGGCCAGCGGTGCCGTGCTTAAGGTCATCGCCACGGACGCTGGCTCCCAGCGCGATTTTCGGACCTTCGCCAAGTTGGCCGGGCATACTTTAGTGCACGAAGAAGACGCCGCCGGTGTGTACCGTTACTGGTTGCGCAAGGCCTGAGCCGTTTGCCCCCATCATCCGAGGTTGATTGATGTTCAAAGTGTTACGAGACTGGATTCAGCGCTACTTCTCCGACGAAGAAGCCGTGGTGCTGGCGGTCCTGCTGTTCCTGGCCTTTACGGCCGTGCTCACCTTGGGCGGGATGCTGGCGCCAGTGCTGGCCGGGATGGTGCTGGCTTACCTGATGCAGGGCCTGGTCACCACCCTGGAGCGTCTGCGCTTGCCGGGCGGCGTTGCGGTGGGCCTGGTGTTCGCCTTGTTCATGGGGTTGCTGGTGGTGTTTATCGTGGTGGTGTTGCCATTGCTCTGGCATCAGTTGATCACCCTGTTCAACGAATTGCCGGGGATGCTCGCCAAGTGGCAGTCACTGTTGCTGTTGTTGCCGGAACGCTACCCGCACCTGGTGTCGGATGAACAAGTGCTGCAAGCCATTGAAGTGGCGCGTGGCGAGATCGGAAAATTCGGGCAATGGGCGCTGACGTTTTCCCTGTCCAGCCTGCCGCTGCTGGTCAACATCATGATCTACCTGGTGCTGGTGCCGATCCTGGTGTTTTTCTTCCTCAAGGACCGCGCGATAATCGGCCGCTGGGTCAGCGGTTACCTGCCGCGTGAACGCGCGCTCATTACCCGCGTGGCCGAAGAGATGAACCGGCAGATCGCCAACTACATTCGCGGCAAAGTGATCGAGATTGTGATCTGTGGGGGCGTCACCTACATCGCATTTGTTGCGCTTGGGCTGAACTACGCGGCGCTGTTGGCGTTGCTGGTAGGCGTGTCGGTGGTGGTGCCGTATGTCGGCGCGGTGGTGGTGACGGTACCGGTGATGTTGATCGCATTGTTCCAGTGGGGCTGGAGTGACCAGTTCATCTACCTGATGGCGGTGTACGGCATTATTCAGACCCTGGATGGCAACGTACTGGTGCCGCTGCTGTTTTCCGAGGCCGTCAACCTGCACCCGGTGGCGATTATCTGTGCGGTGTTGTTGTTCGGTGGGTTGTGGGGATTCTGGGGCGTATTCTTCGCGATTCCCCTGGCGACGTTGTTCAAAGCCGTGCTGGATGCCTGGCCGCGAAAAGAGCCGGTGGTTGCGCCTTTGTTGTAACGCGTGGGGCGAACAGCCAGTGTTCGCCCCTCACGCATCAAGCCTTTTCCAGCGCCTGCGCAGCCGCCAACACGGCGTCCACATGGCCCGGCACTTTTACACCGCGCCATTCCTGACGCAGCACGCCAGCCTTGTCGATCAGGAACGTGCTGCGATCAACACCCAGGTATTCCTTGCCATACAGCTTCTTCAGCTTGATCACATCAAACAGCTGGCAAACCGCTTCGTCCTTGTCGCTGATCAGCTCAAAGGGAAATTCCTGCTTGCTCTTGAAGTTCTCGTGGGACTTCACGCTGTCACGCGAGACGCCAAACACTTCGGTGTTGGCGGCCTTGAACGCCGCGTACTGGTCGCGGAAACTCTGGCCTTCAGTGGTGCAGCCCGGGGTGCTGTCCTTCGGGTAGAAGTAAATCACCACCTGCTTGCCCTTGAGTGCAGCGAGGCTGAAGGTCTGGCCGCTGGTGGCCTGGGCTTCGAAATCGGCCACGGGTTTGTCGATGGCTACCGGCATGAGTTCTTCCTTACATTGGGTTTTGTGGGCGCCACGGCTCGATCAGCGCATCGAGGTTCAGGGCATCGGCGAAATCCAGGAACTGGTCGCGCAGCCAGCTGATCTGCACGCCGGCCGGCAAGGTCACGGTGAACGTTGCGTTGAGCATGGTGCCGCCGGTTTGTGGCGCCTGGTAGGTGTCGCAGGTCAGGTTTTCCAGCTCGACGTTATGGTCGATAAAGAACTGGCACAGCTCGTTGACGATGTCCGAGCGGTAGGCCGAGCTGACGTACGCTACATAAGGCAGGGCTTGTGGGCGGTTTTCCAGCGCAGCACTGCGCACCACGTTGACGGTGAAGTCGTGCTTCTTGGCCAGGCCCGGCAGGCCGGTTTCCAGACGCGCGAGGGCGTCCCAGGTGCCGGAAATCTGCAGCACCAGCGCACTGCACTCGCCATGGCGGGTCAGGCGCGAGGTCACAACGGCGCAGCGGTTTTCATGGCTGGCGCGGCACAGGACGTTGGTCAGCTCCATGGGGTTGGCGCCGAGGGCACTGATAACAAGGAATTGTTCGCGAACTGTGGGGGTGGACATGCAGCCTTCCTAAAACGATGAGCGGTCGATACGGTGAGGGCTGTATCGATCAAAGCATGAAGGGTAGCGAAAAGCGTCGCCAAGGGATAGGAGGTGGCGTTTTCATTGCGTGATCGGTCTGATTTCAGCGTGCTTCACGCAACGCTTTGGCTCAATGATGGCATTGCCCGTCGTTTAGTTGATCCAGAACGCATCCTCAGGCGGTACTTCGCTTGTACAAGCATCTTGGCGCCAGTACCATTACGGCTCTCTTTTTCCGGCAGGAGCGGTTGCATGATTGCGGGCAGTATGGTGGCACTGGTCACACCCATGGATGCACAAGGTCATCTCGACTGGGATAGCCTGGGCAAACTGGTGGACTTCCACCTGCAAGAGGGCACCAACGCCATTGTGGCGGTCGGCACCACAGGTGAATCGGCCACCCTTGATGTGGAAGAACACATTCAGGTGATCGAGTTCGTGGTCAAGCGCGTCGCGGGTCGTATCGCCGTGATCGCCGGTACGGGCGCCAACTCGACGCGTGAAGCGATCGAGCTGACCAAGAACGCCAAGAAAGCCGGCGCCGATGCTTGCCTGCTTGTGACCCCGTACTACAACAAGCCGACCCAGGAAGGCCTGTACCAGCACTTTCGCGCCATTGCCGAAGCCGTTGATATCCCGCAGATCCTCTACAACGTGCCCGGCCGTACTGCCTGTGACATGAAGGCCGAGACCGTGATCCGCCTGTCCACCGTACCGAACATCATCGGTATCAAGGAAGCCACCGGCGACCTGCAGCGCGCCAAGGACATCCTGGCTGGCGTAAGCAGCGACTTCCTGGTGTATTCCGGTGACGACGCCACGGCGGTCGAACTGATCCTGCTGGGTGGCAAAGGCAACATCTCGGTGACCGCCAATGTTGCCCCGCGTGCCATGAGCGACATGTGCGCCGCGGCCATCGCCGGTGATGCTGTCAAGGCGCGTGCGATCCACGAGAAGCTGATGCCGCTCAACAAAACACTCTTTATCGAATCCAACCCTATTCCCGTGAAATGGGCGCTGTTTGAAATGGGCTTGATGCCGGACGGTATCCGTCTGCCGCTCACCCGGCTCAGCGAAGCCTGTCACGAACCGCTGCGACAGGCCCTGCGCCAGTCCGGCGTCCTGGTTTAATTGAGGAAGCACTACGCATGAAGCGATTGGCCGGACTTTCCGCACTTGCCTTGATTATCTCCAGCACCAGCGGCTGCGGTTGGATTTGGGGCCCGGATGGTTACTTCCGTGACCGCGGTAGCGATTACCTGGAAGCACAAGCAACCAAACCGATGCAACTGCCGCCTGACGTCAATGTCGCCAAGCGCCTTGACCCGTTGCTGCCGATCCCGCGCAACGTCGCTGACGACACCACCAAGGGTGAGTACGTGGTGCCACGTCCACAGCCGATCTCGGCCGTGGCTGACGCCAGTGACTACAGCCTGCAGAAGAGCGGCGACAACCGCTGGATCGTCGCTCAGCGCCCACCTGCCGAAGTCTGGCCGGTGGCGGTGCAGTTTTTCCAGGACAACGGTTTCCGCATTGATCAGCAGCGTCCGCAGACCGGTGAGTTCACCACGGCGTGGCAGCACGGCAGCGAACTGTCCGCCAGCATGGCCAAGCGCCTGCAGGCCGGTGGTGTAGCCGCCGACAGCGAAGCCCGTGTGCGTGTGCGTATCGAGCCCGGCGTGCAACGCAATACCAGTGAAGTCTACGTGGTCAGCGCCGAGCGCCCGGCCGGCAGTACTGCCAACGTCGATTTCACCCCGCGTTCGGTCAACATGGGCGTTGACGCCGCGCTGGTCGACGAGATGCTGGCCAGCATGAGCCGTATCTCGGAGAAGGGCGGTTCGGTCTCCCTGCTCGCCGCCGGTAACTTTGACACGCCCAACCGCGTCAGCCTCACCGAAGACGGCAGCGGCAACGTGGTGCTGACCCTGGGTGAAGACCTCGACCGCGCCTGGGCCAGTGTTGGCCGTGCGTTGGAGCAAGGTCCTTGGCGCGTTGAAGACATCAACCGCAGCCTGGGCCTGTACTACATCAACGTGGCTGAAAAGGCCGAGAAGAAAGACGACGAGCCAAGCTTCTTCGGCAAGTTGTTCGGCAGCAAGCCGACCAAGGAAGAGATCGAGACCCGCGCCGAGCGTTACCAGGTTCGCCTGAGCAAGGTTGGCGAGAGCGTGCAAGTCACTGTCGAGAAGAACATCAACACCGTTGCGCCTGCTGAAACAGCACGCAAAGTGTTGGGCGTGATTCAGGACAACCTGGGCTGATCCGATGCGCTTTGCCGTTCTCGGCAGCGGTAGCCAAGGGAACGGCACGCTGGTCGCTCATGACGACACGTACGTGCTGGTGGATTGTGGTTTCTCCCTGCGGGAAACCGAGCGGCGCCTGCTGCGCCTGGGGGTAAACCCCGCGCAGCTGAGCGCGATTCTGGTGACCCACGAACATGCCGACCACGTGCATGGCGTGGGTTTGCTGTCTCGGCGCTACAATCTTCCGGTGTACCTGAGTCGCGGCACCTTGCGCGGGATGCGCAAACCCATAGAACCTGCAGGTTTCCTGGCCGGTGGCGAGACGCTGCAGATTGGTGCGTTGAGCATCAGTGTGATTGCCGTAGCGCATGACGCCCAGGAGCCGACGCAGTATGTATTCAGTGACGGTGAGCGGCGTTTCGGCGTGCTCACCGACCTGGGTTCCTACTGCTCAAAGGTGCTGGACGGTTACCGTGACCTGGATGCATTGATGATCGAGTCCAACCACTGCCGAGACCTGCTGGCACGTGGTCATTACCCGTACTTTCTCAAGCAACGGGTGGGCGGCGAGTTGGGACATTTGAACAACCACCAGGCGGCGTACCTGGTGTATGAGTTGGGCTGGCAAGACTTGCAACACCTGGTCCTGGCCCACCTGAGCAGCAAGAACAACCTGCCGCAGCTGGCCCGGCAATGTTTTGTCGACACCCTCGGGTGCGACCCGGACTGGCTGCAACTGGCCGATCAAGATTCAGGGCTCGACTGGCGACACATCGCCTAGCCCACCATTTAGCAAGCGGAGCCCATCATGGAAAAACGTGAAGAACTCTACCGCGGCAAAGCCAAGTCGGTGTACAAGACCGACGACGCCAACCGCCTGATCCTGCTGTTTCGTAACGACACCTCGGCGTTCGACGGCAAGCGCATCGAACAACTTGATCGCAAAGGCATGGTGAACAACAAGTTCAACGCCTTCATCATGCAGAAACTCGAAGCGGCCGGCATTCCGACCCAATTCGACAAATTGCTGGGCGACAACGAGTGCCTGGTGAAGAAGCTGGACATGATCCCGGTCGAATGCGTCGTGCGTAACTACGCCGCCGGCAGCCTGGTCAAGCGCCTGGGCGTGGAGGAGGGCCTCAAGCTCAACCCTTACACCTTCGAGCTGTTCCTGAAAGACGACGCCAAGGGCGACCCGTTCATCAACGAATCCCACGTCGTGGCATTCGGTTGGGGCACCGCTGAGCAACTGGCGCGCATGAAGGAGTTGTCCCTCAAGGTCAACGACGTGCTGAGCAAGCTGTTCGACGACGCGGGTCTGCTGCTGGTCGACTTCAAACTGGAATTCGGTGTGTTCCACGACGGCTCCATCGTCCTGGGCGACGAATTCAGCCCGGACGGCTGCCGTCTGTGGGACAAGGACACCAAGAAGAAGATGGACAAAGACCGCTTCCGCCAGGGCCTCGGTGACGTTATCGAAGCCTACGAAGAAGTCGCCAAGCGCCTCGGCGTTCCGCTTTAATCGACGCAAGCATCTGATAGAACGGAAAAAAATCGCTTTTGGGGTTTGCTTCCGCGAAACACACTGTTATGATGCGCGCCGTTGGAGAGATGCCAGAGTGGCCGAATGGGACGGATTCGAAATCCGTTGTACCTTCACCGGTACCTAGGGTTCGAATCCCTATCTCTCCGCCATTACATAGAAAAAGCCCCGTCGCTGAATAAGCGACGGGGCTTTTTTGTTTTGAAACAAAAAAAGCCCGATGAACTCAATGCTCATCGGGCTTTTTAGTGATTGCTATCTGGTCAGCCAGGCTGCGCCACCAAGCTATTACTCACATTACGCCCCAACACCAGCACCGTCACAAACCCAGCCCCCACCAGCGCTGTAGCCAAACTCAACAACACCGCGCTACCCATCTGATCAACAATCCGCCCGCCAAAGAACGAGCCCAATGCAATAATCACCTGAAACAACGCGACAAACAGTGGCATGCCGCGTTCGACGTCCTTGGGCGCGACGACGAACATCCAGATACTGGCGCACGCCGGGAAGGCGCCGAAGGCGAAGCCCCAGAGTGCGATCAGCATGGCGGCGCCGGTCATGCCGGTGGCGAAGTAGGGGAACAGCGCGGTGCTGGTGCCGATCATCAACGCGACCAGCAGCAGGGTGTGACGGACGCTGCGGTTGGCAGCGAAACCGGCAAAGACATTACCCATCACCCCGGCCACGCCATAGAGCAGTAGCAGTGAGCCAATGGTCGGGCCGTCGAAGCCGGAACTGTTTTTGAAGAAGGGCGCGACATAGGTGTATGCCGCAAAGTGCGCCAGGCCGATCAGCAAGACCGCGATCAAGCCGACCCGTGCTTGCGGGTTGATAAACAAGGCTGGCAGGTCACGGATCTGAATAGCCTTTTCCGGGGTGAGCCGTGGTAGCAGGAATACCTGCGCCAGCAGCACCGGTACGCCCACCAGTGCGGTGACCAGAAAGGTCATGCGCCAGCCCATCAGGCCACTCAGCCACGTACCCACGGGCACGCCCAGTACGGTGGCCAGGGTCACCCCCATCATGATGATCGAGGTCGCCTTCGCCACGCCCACGCCTTTGGGGGCCAGGCGGCCGCTCAGAGCGATGGCCGTTGCCCAGAAACCACCGATGCTGATACCCAGCAGCACGCGGCCGAACAGCAGCAGGTTGAAGTCGCTGGCGTAGGCCACGACCGTGTTGGCGATGATCATGATCAGCGTCAGGCCGATCAGCAGGTAGCGACGGTCCATGGCGCCAATGCTCACAGACAGCAAAGGCGCGGCGAGGGCGGCCATGATGCCGGGCAGGGTGACCATCAGGCCGGCATGACCGGCACTGATGCCGAGGTCGCTGGCGACGTCGTTGAGTACGCCCACGGGCAGAAACTCACTGGTCACCAGGGCGAAGGCACCTACGGCGACCGAGAGAATCGCCAGCCACTGCTGTTTGACACTCTGTTGATTATGTTCAGGGGGGCCGTTGGGGGCCTGGCTGACGCTTGGCATGGTGGTGGCTTCCATAGGGGAATGTCGCTTGAAATCAAGCGATGCACGGGCAGGAAAAGTGGAGGCGATTATAGGAATCGGTTTGGCTAATCACACAGGCGATCGTTTCGATAATAACCATCAGTGCAATCGATTCGACGCCCTACAGGACGATTGCGCGTTTCGTACCCTGTTCTCCAATGTCGCCTACAAGCCACGCGTTGCGCCTCTCGCGGTAACTGCCTATCGTGGTTTTGAGGCATTTTCAGGTAGAAAATCCCACACCGCAAAGGACCTGCAGCATGAGCAAAAACACCAAAAGAACCTCCGATAACATGGCCAGTCTGGCCGCTGAAACGCTCAGCAACCCCCATTCCTCAGCCATTGCCAAAAGCCTTGCCGCCTCAGCGTTGGCTCAGAGCGGTACCGATAAGCAGACAAGTGCAGAGATGGAGGAGAAGGCCGGGAAGGCGCTTCAAAGCGATCAATACAGTGGGCCAACAAAATCTCTGGCTGCCTCGGTTCTTGCCCAAGCCAATAAAGAGCGGGGGCGCTGAATGACGCGCGCCGCCATGACCTGAAAAAGCCCCGTAGCCAAACACGCTACGGGGCTTTTTCGTCGTGGGGTGCCCCGGTTTTTCTCGGCGGGCTCGCCTCTATCATTTGCGTCAGTGAATAACCCCGCGTTGTTGGGCGCGAATCGCCCAAAAGCCGGCAGTCACCCGAGGCTTAACCTGCTGGTGAAAAGGGCGCATTGTGTTGTTTGCTGGTGTACCTCCCTATCGTTACGGAGCATGACAACCATGAAGAGCCGCCCCGAACACGCCGTTGGCTACCGCGCTGCACTTTTATTCGGCGCTTGCCTGAGCGCTGCTTTGCTCGCAGGCCAAGCCTGCGCCTCCGGTGATGAGTCGGCGCCGCCCAAGCCCAATTGCCCCAAAGGCCAGGTCTGGGACACCAAGACCGCAAAGTGCGTGCTGCAAACCAGCAAAGCCACCTCAGACACCGACCGTACTGACTATGCCTACCGGCTGGCCAAAGATGGCCGCTATGACGAGGCGCTGGCCTTGCTCGATACCCTGCAAAACCCGAACACCGCCAAGGCCCTCAACTATCGCGGCTATGCCACGCGCAAACTGGGGCGTACCGATGAGGGCATCGGCTATTACCTGCAGTCGGTCGCGCTCGACCCCAACTATGCCCAGGTTCGCGAGTACCTGGGTGAGGCCTACGTGATCAAGGGCCGCATCGACTTGGCGCAAGAGCAATTGGTGAAAATCAAAGCCTTGTGCAGTACCACCTGCGAAGAGTACGAAGACCTGGCCGAAGCCATTGCTGCTGCGCCGCAGGCGTGAAACTGATGGCTGTATGTCGCCGCGACTGGCACCCGCTGTTGTTCTGGCGGCAGCACTCGGCCGAGGCCTGCGTATGGGTGATATGATATCCTTGTGCCATCATGCAGTGTGATCGTCACGGAGGATGTTATGAAGACGTTGTCGTTGCTAGGGTTGCTGGTGGTATTGGCCGTCAGCCCGATGTTCGCGGTGGCGTGCCCGAAAGGCACGCATCCGGTGGGTGGCACAGGGTCGCACCACAAGGGTGGGACTTGCCAGTAGCGTGTCCCTCGGGGCCGCGCTAGTGCTTTACAGGCCGTCGCTGGCCACTGCCAGCGACGTGCTCACCAGTTTCAATACTCGGTTACGACCCCCTTCGGCCAGTAAATAAGTACCGTCCCCCGTGCGCACAATCGACTGCGGCGCCTTCAAGAACGACAGCACCGTTTGTTGCTGTCCCTGTTTGTCGATCAGCAGCAACCTTGCCCGATGCGTCGAGTCTTCATTGACCCACAGCCCGCGTTCATCGCACATCAAAAACGTCGGTTTGTTCAGGCCCGCCAACACCACAGGGTCGCTGCCGTCGTCGGTCAGCTCACGTACCACGCCTTTTTTCTTTTCCGTGTAGAGCATTCGGCCGTCGGTGCAACGCGTAATGGATTCGCCTTCGTGCAGTTGGTCACGCACGACGGTCAGGGATTGGTCGCTCCAGCGATAACGCAATAGCCGGCCGTTGTCCTTGCGGTCTTCGATGGCGTAGAGATCGTCACCCTCGACCCACAGGCCTTGAACGTTTTCACCCCTGAACAGCTCCGTGACGACACCCTCCTTGAGAAAACTGACGGGCGCATCGCCGGTCTCCTGGCTGAACACCCAGCCGCCGTGGGTTGCGAACATGCCGTCAGGTTTGGACAGGCTGCCGACCACCACTTCGCGCTGCCCGTCGGGGTGAATACGCACGATGCTGCCTTTCGCATCGTTGAGTTCCTGGCTGATCATCAGCGAGCCGTCAGGCATAGGCATCAGCGAGGCGGCTTTGGGTACATCGGTGTGCACGGTTTGAACGCTCCAGCCCGGCGCTGCGCTGACGGGATAGAAGCTTTGCCAGGCGAAAAAGCCCAGGGTTGCCATACCCATCAAGCCGATCAGACTTAGCCCCCAGCGCAGAAATTGATGCAGGGATCCGGTGTCAGTCATGTTTATCTTCCTTGTTTATTGATCAAGCTGTCGCTCAGCGTCGCTGGGCGTCTCACGCATCTGCCGAGGGCGCGTGTTCGCCGTGATTGTGGAACCGCGCGGCATAGTCCTGGCCACCGAAAGGCAGGCCGAGGATCGACACCGTGGGCGTTTCGGCGGCCACACTGAGCGCAATGGCCGTGATGTGTCGGTAATGGGTGATGCACAACGTGGGTAGCAGGTCGTCACGACGGGGCCGCGCAAGGGAAACACGCAAAGGCTTGCGCAGTAGCTGATGATGTTGTCAACAAAGCGCGCCGCTACGACGGGGGATTCGGTTTCGCTGATGTCGCCCTCGAGGGCGTCAAGCTGGGCTAACGCCTCAGGCGCAAAGGCTAGCGAATGACTCACGGTTTTTCGGTACTTTTTCGCTGACGGTTGGCCGCCAGATGTTCGCGAACCTGCTCGGCGGACAGTGCCCGGCCAGGGGCGGCCGTGAGCGCGGCGGCCGCTGGAATCACCTGGTCGCGCAACCCGTCCGCCATTGCGCGGTCACGTGCCAGCAGGACCCCCAGGCCGTCGCGGATGACTTCACTCTCGGTCGCGTACTCACCGGCAGCCACCTTGGCTTTGACCAGGGCGGCCATCTCGAGTGGCACCGTAATGCTCATTTGCTGAGTTGAGCGCATGTCGACGTGCGCAGGGGTTGAGTCGGATTCAATCCTGCTGGACCGTTGGCGTGTTGCAAGAAGGCACTGACCGATGTCGCTCAGTGGCGTCGCGTCGTCGTTCCAAAAAGAAGGTGTGGTCTGGCGGGTTTCCATGAGCGTCTTTGTCTCCCGTTGAGTAGGTCAGCTCGAAAGTATTGACGCTTTTTGCTGACTGCGTGGCGCCAGCGCGCGAATAACCCACTGATATGTATGACTTCATATTTTTAGCAGGGTTATTAATCCACCCCGGCCCCGTCACGCATGGCGCCCCATCACCGCGCATACGATAATGCCCCTCAAATCGACCACACTGGCCTTCCCGTGAACATCAACTTCGACCTCAACGACCTCCAAGCTTTCCGCGCCGTGGTGGACAAGGGCAGTTTTCGGGGGGCCGCCGAGGCCATCCGTATCTCACAACCGGCCCTCAGCCGGCGTATCGAAAAGCTGGAGTCCGCCCTCGATGTAAAGTTGTTCGAACGCACCACGCGGCGGGTCAGCCTGACCATGGTCGGGCGAGCGTTCCTGCCCCAGGTGGAGCGCATACTCGACGACCTTGATATCGCCTTGATGGGCATCAGTAACGTCGCGTCTACGCGCATGGGTAACGTCACCATCGCCTGTGTGCCGTCCACCGCTTACTACTTCATGCCCCACGTAATCTCCGAATACCACAAGCTGTACCCGAAGATTCGCCTGCGGGTGCTGGACGCCAGTGCCGGTGAGGTGTGCCACGCGGTGGAAAGTGGCGAGGCAGATTTCGGCGTGAGTTTCAGTGGCAGCCTGGCCGACGAGGTCGAGTTCGAGCTGCTGTTTCAGGAGCGCTATGTGCTGGCCTGTCGCCGTGATCATCCGTTGGCCGAGCGCACGAGCGTGACCTGGACCGAGGCTTACGAGCACGACTACATCACCGTGGACAAAACCTCGGGCAACCGCTTTCTGCTGGACCAGGCCTTGCGGGGTGTGCGCGTGAAAAAGCCAAGTATTTGCGAGACCCACCACGTGACCACGATGATCGGGCTGGTGGAGGCGGGGTTGGGCGTGGCAATGGTGCCGTCGATTGCGATGCCGTCGGGCACCCACCCCATCCTGGTGAGTGTGCCGCTGGTCGAGCCGCAGGTGATGCGCCATGTGGGCTTGATAAAACGCCGCGGGCGGACCTTGCCGCCAGCGGCGCTGGAGTTGGAACGGTTGGTGCGGGAGATGCCGTTCCGGTCAGTGTGATACCGAGTCCAGGCCGGTGGATTGCACCACCGGTTGCGCCTCGGGCGAGGCCAGGTAGCGCAGCAATGCCTTGGCCTGGGCCGGGTGCTCGGCGTTGACCGGAATGCCGGCGGCAAAGCGCGTCACCGACTGCACGTTTTCCGGGATCTTGCCGACGAAGGTCACGCCCGGCACCGGCAACAATTCCGCCACCTGCTGCAAGCCCACTTCGTAATCACCCTTGGCCACCTGTTCGGCCACCGGGAGGCGTTCGATCATCGTGCCTTTGGCCGGCATGCCGAGCTTTTTGAACAGCTCCTTCTCGACATACACACCGCTGGCGCTGTCCGAGTACGCCACGGACTTGGCCTTGCTCAGCACCGCTTTCAACTCGGCATCGGTGCCGATTGCAGGCTTGGCTGCGCCTTCCTTCACCACCAGGCCAATCCGCGAGTCCGCCAGTTCGACGCGGGACGCGGGGTCGACCTTGCCCTGTTTGATCAAGTCATCCAGGGCATACCCGACCATGATCACCACGTCGGCATGTTCGCCACGGGCCAGGCGGTTGGGAATCGCTTCCGGCGCCTTGCCCATTGAGGGGCCGAGGATGGTGTCCAGGGTGTCACCGCTTTGCTGGGCGTATTGCGGGCCGAGCAATTTATACGCGGCGGTGAAGCCACCGGAGGTCATCACTTTGAGTTGTTCGGCGTGTGCCGTCAGCGCCAGGGCGCTGAGGGCCAGGGCGGTCAGGGTTTTGAATAATGGCTTCATTACACAGCCCCCTGCATCAGTTGCCCACGGGGGTTGGCGCGACGGTACAACGCGAGGGTCGAGCACAAGGCGCACAGTGCGGCAAACATCATCCAGTAGGCCGGCGAAGCCTTGTCTCCGGTGATGTGAATGAACCAGGTGGAGATCGCCGGGGTGAAACCACCAAAGATCGCCGTCGCCAGGCTATAGGCCAGGGAGAAGCCCGCCACGCGCACTTCCACCGGCATGATTTCGGTCAGGGCCGGAATCATCGCGCCGTTGTACATGCCGTACAGGAACGAGAACCACAGCAGGGTTTCCAGCATATGCGCGAAGCTTGGCGCGTTGACCACGAACGACAGCGCCGGGTACGCGGTGATAACGGTCAGGGCGGTCATTGCCAACAGCACCGGCTTGCGACCGAAGCGGTCGCTCAGGGTGCCGCCGATCGGCAGCCAGACAAAGTTCGACACCGCGACCAGCAACGTCACCAGCAGTGCATCGGAGGTGCTCAGTTGCAGCACGGTTTTGCCGAAGGTCGGCGCATACACGGTGATCAGGTAGAACGCGGTGGTGGTCATGGCCACCATCAGCATGCCGCCGATGACCATGGTCCAGTTTTTCACCAGAGTGGCCATCACTTCGCGCATGGTCGGGCGATGTTTGCGGTTGGCGAACTCTTCGGTTTCCTGCAGGTTACGACGCAGCACGAAGATGAACGGGATGATCACGCAGCCGATGGCGAACGGAATGCGCCAGCCCCAATCGGCCACCACGGCCGGTTGCATCCAGACGTTCAGGCCATAGCCCAATGCGGCGGCGACCACGATGGAGATCTGTTGGCTGCCTGATTGCCAGCTGGTGTAGAAGCCTTTGCGGCCCGGCGTGGCCATTTCGGAGAGGTAAACCGATACACCCCCCAGCTCTGCACCCGCAGAGAAGCCTTGCAGCAAGCGGCCCACCAACACCAGCAAGGGTGCCCACAGACCGATGGTTTGATAACTCGGCACCAGCACGATCAGCAAGGTCCCGCTGGCCATGATCGACAGCGTCACGATCAAGCCTTTGCGGCGACCCACGTCGTCGATGTAGGCACCCAAAATGATCGCGCCCAGTGGACGCATCAGGAAGCCTGCACCGAAGACGGCGAAGGTCATCATTAATGACGCAAACTCATTGGCGGCGGGGAAGAACGCGGCAGCGATATAGGTGGCGTAGAAACCGAACAGAAAGAAGTCAAACTGTTCGAGGAAGTTGCCCGAAGTAACGCGGAATACCGCACCAACTTTCGAGCGGGCAGAGTCGGGCCGGGAAGGGCTAGTCATGGTTTTGTGTCTCCAGCGTTCTTTTTAAAGTGCTTGTTTCGCTTAAGACCGCGGATAGTGGCTGACACATTTAGAAATGATAAGTGAGTAATTTGGATGCATTGATGCGTCAAGGCTATCAATCGCCAGTCGCGTCAAAAATCCACACCCTGTTCTATGCTTAAGGCGTGACCAATTCTTACGGATGGGAGGTGGCAATGGCTAACGAACAGAAGCGCCAGGATGAGTCGGAGCGTGAGCAACCCGCGCGTCAGCATGAGCAAGAGAAACCGCAGACCTGGAAGCATCCAGATGACGGGCACGAGCTTTCCGAGCGGGATCAGGAGCGCCCGCTGAAACCCTGACAAGCACCTGGTACTCAGTGCAAGGGTGGGCGCGGGCTTGCTTGCAAAGGCGGTGGGTCAGTCAATACAACCGATGACTGGCACGCCGCCTTCGCCAACCCACCCAGATTGGATGTGTGTTCAGCCCACGATGGGGGTGCACAACTCCACCAGCGTTCCGTCCGGGCAGCGCACATAGGAGACCACTTGCCCCCAAGGCTTGGTGCTCGGTGGCGACAGTTCTTTCGCGCCGTGTGCCAGCGCCTTGGCGTGTGCGATGAACACATCTTCGGTGACGAACCCCACCTCCATGCCCAGTGGCTTCCTGGAGGCATGCGCCTCTATGTGCCCGCCGTCGAAATTCAGTTCGCCCAGTGCATGGGCGGCAAACGAGAGGGTGGTGTCGCCGGTTTCCAGTTCGCCATAGGTGCCCGATTCATGCAGGAAACGGCGACTGAAACCGAAAGCCTTTTCGAAGAATGCCAGTGAGGCAGCCACGTCCGGCACGTAGATGATGGTGTAGGCGAATTTCATGATTCAGCAGTCCTTGCTCAGTGAACCGGCGTATTAAAAGGCCGGCATCGGCTTATGAAACCAACAAAGAAACCGGAAAGCCCAGCGCCAGTACCCAATAGGCCACCACTGCGGCCAGGCACAGGCCGATAAACACGCGCAGCAACGTCCTCGCCGTGGGGTGTGCGAGCAACCTGACAGCCCAGAGGCAGTACCCGGCCACGCCAATGGCCAAGGCGAGAATCACCAGCACGCGCGTGTTCCTGTGACCTTCAAACGCTGATTTATAGCGCCAAAGCCGCCCAATGAACAGTGTGCACATAGACGCAGCCCCCTGGCCTTTCTAAACTGCGGCTTGTCTTGGGGAAAGGGGCAGGCGCCGATGAATCGCAACGAATTACGCAAGGCCGACATCAATCTGATGGTGGTCTTCGAAGCACTGATGCTCGAGCGCAATGTGACGCGGGTGGCGGAGAAGCTGTTTCTCGGCCAGCCCACTATCAGTTCGGCCCTCAACCGTTTGCGTACCCTATTCAATGACCCGTTGTTTATTCGCGTTGGTCACCGCATGGAGCCCACTGCCCGTGCCGAAGAGATCATCCAGCACCTGTCACCGGCCCTCGATTCCCTGTCATCGGCCTTGAGCCTGACCCACGACTTTGACCCAACCCAGAGCACCATGACCTTCCGCATCGGCCTGTCCGATGACGTTGAGTTCGGCCTGCTGCCGCCCTTGCTGCGGGCCCTGCGCCAGGAAGCGCCGCTGGTGGTGTTTGTGGTCCAGCATGTGGATTACTGGCGGATCCCCGACCTGCTGGCTTCAGGCGATATCACTGTCGGCATCACCCAGACACGCGGCCTGCCGGCAAATGCCAAACGAAAACTGCTGCGGCATATTCGTCCCTGCCTGTTACGCGCCGACGCCTCGGACAAACCGCTGACCCTCGACGAATATTGCGCCCGCCCGCATGTGCTGGTGTCCCATACCGCCAACGTGTCCGGGTTTGCCGATGAGTGGCTGGCCGAGATTGGTCGCAAGCGGCATGTGGTGTTGTCCGTGCCGCAGTACAGCGCGCTGCCGGCGTTGCTCGCCGGCACCGACATGATCGCCAGCCTGCCGGACTACACCGCCCAGGCCATGGCGGCCGGCGGCAATCTGTTCTGCGAGCCCTTTCCGTTCGAAACGCCGACCCTGGACTTGTCCATGGTTTGGCTCAGCCATGTCGACACCGACCCGGCGGAACGCTGGATGCGTTCAAGGCTGGAGGCATTTATGAGCGAGCGCGACAGGCTGCCGGTGCTGGCGCCAAAATCTTGAGATAAGCCCTTCAGGGAGAGCCAACGATGACCCTATCCCGTTCCTTGCTGCGCGGACGTGGCAGCCATGACAGCGGCAAGGTGGGTATGGTCGAGCTGTTTTTCGACCTGGTGTTCGTGTTTGCCGTGACCCAACTGTCCCATTCGCTGCTGGCGCATCTGACCCTCGGCGGTGCGGTGCAAGTGGCGTTGATGATGGTCGCGGTCTGGTGGGTGTGGATCTTCACCTCATGGGTCACCAACTGGCTCGACCCGGAGAAAATCCCGATTCGCATCGGCCTGTTCGGCTTGATGGTGGCCGGCCTGCTGTTGTCCTCGTCGATTCCCAAGGCATTTACCGACCGAGGTGTGCTGTTCGCCAGTGCCTACGTCTTTATGCAAGTCGGCCGCACGCTGTTTGCGTTGTGGGCCGTGCGCGGCGAGTCACTGAACATGACCCGCAACTTCCAGCGGATCCTGGCGTGGATGCTCTGTTCCGGGGTGTTCTGGATCACCGGCGCGCTGTTCGAAGGCGAGCAGCGCCTGGCGTTCTGGGCGTTGGCGCTGCTGATTGAGCTGGTCTCGCCGTCCGTGTATTTCTGGGTGCCGGGGCTCGGGCGTTCGACGCTGGCGGACTGGAATGTGGAAGGCAATCACATGGCCGAACGGTGCGGCCTGTTTGTGATTATCGCCCTCGGCGAATCATTGCTGGTGACCGGCGCCACCTTCGCGCAATTGCCCTGGAGCCTGGAAGGCCTGGGCGCATTTCTGGTGGCGGTGGTGGGCAGCATTGCCCTGTGGTGGATCTATTTCGACAGCGGTGCCGAGCGCGCCCATCACCGTATCGCCAGCTCCGCCGACCCGGGTCGCCAGGCACGCATTGCCTACACCTACCTGCACCTATTGATCGTTGCCGGGATCATTGTCAGCGCCGTGGCCGACGAATTGGTGCTGGTGCATCCGGGGCATGCCAGCCAGGCGGGTGTCATGGCGATAATCGCCGGCCCCGGCGTGTTTCTGTTGGGCAGCGCGCTGTTCAAGTGGGTGATGAGTGACCGGCCGTTGCCGCCGTTTTCTCACCTGGGCGGGTTGCTGATGTTGCTGGTGCTATTGCTGCTGGGGTTATCGCAGGTGTTTTCAGCGTTGGCGCTGGGGGCGCTGACCACCGCGGTATTGGTGATCGTAGCGGTTTGGGAAAACCGTTCGCTGCGCAGCCTGGGCGAAGTTTTACAGTGAAAGCGCTCCGATTGCGCTCGGCTGCGTGCTATACGTATGACTCTTTTCCTACAACAATTCGGAGCTTTTCATGCCGCATCTGCACCTGGAATACACCGCCAACCTCACAGGCTTGGCCGTCGAGAAGACGCTGTTGAGGCTCAACAACGTACTGATGGCATCCGGGCAGTTCGGTTCCGAGTTCGATATCAAAAGCCGCGCGGTGAAGGTCGAGAGTTTCCAGGTTGGCACGTCAATCAACCCGCGCGGTTTTATCGCGGTGACGCTGTCGATGCTCAGCGGGCGGTCACCGCAGGTCAAGCAGCAGTTGTCGCAAAGCCTGTTGGCGGCCTTGCAGGACCTGGGTGAATGGCCGGCGAATGTGCAGCTTCAACTCAGTGTTGAAGTGCTGGACATCGATCGCGATTCCTATAGCAAGGTCGCGATCGGCTAAGGGTTACAGCAAGCCCTGGTCCGCACACACCTTCACCACCTGTTCGCGAAACCATGTGTTGGCGCTGTCCTGCTCACTGGTTTCGTTCCACTGCATGTCCAGTGTGAACCCCGGTAAACCGTTGGGCGCTTCGCAATGCCCGAACAGCGTGGCCGGGGCCAGCAGTTTTTGTATGCGGCGCGGCAGGGTAACGATGAAGTCAGTGCCGGTGATCATCTTCAAGGCCGCGCTGTAGCTGTTGGCCCGGGCGATGACCTGGCGCTTGTGGGCCTGGCGTGTAAGCCAGCCGTCAATCATGTTGGTGTCGGATGTCCACGGTGTGGGGAACACGTGGCGCCGCTCGACAAACGCTTGCAGGCTGAACGTCGGCTCGCGCGGTGCCGAGCGTTTATCGAACACGCACACCAGGTCGTCTTCCAGCAGCATCTGGGTCTTGAAGTCTTTATGGGCGCGGTGAAAGTGCGGGCCGAAGCACAGCACCAGGTCGAGGCGGCCTTCGCGCAGGTCATCGGCGGGGATCTCGGTTTCCAGCTTTTGCACGTTGACGATCACCGGCAGGTCGGCGCGGTCGAAGTTCTTCAACAGGCGCGGCAGGATCAACTGTTCGAAGTACTCAGGGGCGCACACATTGAAGGTCACGGCCTGCTGCGTCGGGTTGAAGGCTTGGCCACCGGCATGGCACAGGTTGATGCTTTCCAGGATCTTCTGCACATGCCCGTACATGGTGGTGGCTTTGTACGTAGGGCGCATGCCCGCCCGGGTGTTGATAAACAGCTCATCTTCAAAACTGGTGCGCAGTTTCTTCAGGCTGTAGCTCACGGTGGACTGGCTGACGAACAACGTTTCAGACACCTCGGTAACGCTGCTCTGGTCGTAGACGGCGATAAACACCATCAAGTCCTGCATATCGAGCTTTCTGAGCAAATTACTGTTTAGCATCCATTCCGTCCGGTAAGCCTTGGCACTGAGGCAGCGCGCGACAAAGGCAAAAGCTTAACGGAACGGTCGTACCAATAGAAAGTGCTGTAGGTCGTTTCTATGTTTGGCTTGGGACAAAAAATGTTCGCAACACGACGTCAGCGGATATGTTGCGCGTAATGCTTTGGGTTGAACTGCGTGACGATCAACAGCATCACCACGATCACGGCGGTCAGTGACCACCAGGCCCATTGAAAGCTGCCCAACTGGTCGCGGATCATCCCGGCGATAAGCGGTGACAGGCCGGCAATCAGGTAACCGATGCCTTGCACAAAGGCGGTCAGGCCGCCGGCGCGTCGAGGGTTATCGAGGTGGTCGAGGGACAGGATCAGGCTCATCGGAAACAGGCCGCCAATGCCCAGCCCCAGCAGGCATGGCCACAACAGGCTGAGGTGTTGCGGGCTCAGGATCAGGCCGCAGAACCCTGTGATGATCAGCACCAGCAGCACCGCCACCACCCCGCGTTTGTCCTGGCGGCGGTTGGCGATGGCCGGAGTGAGCAGACCGGACACCACTTCCATCGCGGTCAAGAACCCCAGCAGCAAACCGGCGTTCTGTTCGCTCCAGCCTTGCTCCACGTAGTACGGCGCCAGCCACGCCAGTACGCAGGTGTAGGACGCAGTACCGAGGCCGAAGAAGACCGCCAGCAACCAGGCGCGGCGGTTGCCGAGAAACGACTCCTGTGGGCCGGAACCGCCTTGGGGCAGCGCTGGCATGGCCGAGCGCTGCGCGTACCAGAACACCAACGCCAATACCGCCAGTGCCGCCCAGATCGCCAGGCCGATGCGCCAGCTGCCGGTCTGCGCTTGCACGAATGGCGAGAACGACGCCGCCAGCGCCGCGCCGCCCATGATGGCGGTGACGTACAGGCCCATGAACAGCGAACCGTTATGGCTGAACCGCGACTTGATCAGCGCCGGCATCACCGCCTGGATCATCGCAATGCCCACGCCGGCCGCCATTGCGCTGACGATCAGCGCCAGCGCCGAATCCAGAAACAGCCGTGAGAGCGTGGCAAGACCAATGACTGCCAGCGATATCATCATGCTGCGGTGTTCGCCAAAACGCTTGGCCAGGCCCATGCCAAAGAACATCGCCAGGCCCATGGCCATGACCGGCAGCATGGTCAACAACGCCGCGTTGCTGAACGTTAACGGCACATCAGTGCGAATCGACGACAACAGTGGGCCAATGGCAGCCATCGACGGGCGCAGGTTAAGGGCGACCAGTACAACGCTGATCATCAGCCAGACGGCGGTAGCGGGTTTTGCGTGAACGTTTTCCATGGGCGGGCCTTGAATAGACAAGGGCGAATCAGGCCACGCAGGGGGGAAGGGGGCAAATCAGAAAGTCGTTGGGGCTATCTAAAAATTGCAGGTGACTGATGCACCGCGAATCAAAATGTGGGCTTGCCCGCGAATGCGGTGGATCAGGCAATGAATCTGTGACTGACACACCGCTTTCGCGAGCAAGCCCGCTCCCACAGAGGACGTTCGTCGTTAGTGGGCGCGAATCACATGCTTGATCTCCTGAAACGCCGCCAGCCCCCACGGCCCCAACTCGCGGCCGATGCTGCTCTGCTTGTAACCGCCCCATGCCGTCTGCGGGAAGATTACCTGCGGCGCGTTGATCCATACCAGCCCGGCCTGCAAGGCGTTGGCCACGCGGTCGGCGGTTTCGGCATGGTTGCTCACCACACTGGCCACCAGGCCGAAATCGCTGTCGTTGGCCAACGCGATGGCCTCGTCCACCGAGGCAAAACGGCGTACACACAGCACCGGGCCGAAGATCTCTTCGTTCCACAAGGCACTGTCCAATGGCACATCGGTGAATACCGTCGGGCGAATGAAATAGCCCTTCGCCAGATGCGCCGGGCGATCACCGCCACACAACAACCGCGCGCCATCGTGAATGCCGCGTTGGATGTGCCCCAGCACCCGCTGATACTGCGCACGGTTAATCAACGCGCCCATTTCCACCTCGTCGGCAAACGGCTCCGCCACACGAATACCTTCAGCCCGCGTCTGCAACCGCTGCAGGAATTGATCCGCGAGGCTGTCCGCTACCAGCACGCGGCTGGTGGCGGAACACATCTGCCCGGCGTTGAAAAAGCCGCCGCCACAGGCCAGTTCCACGGCCAGGTCGAGGTCGGCATCGGCCAATACCAGCAATGAAGATTTGCCTCCCAATTCCAGGCTGACGCCCTTGGTGGTTTCAGCGGCGCGTTGCATCACCTGCACGCCCACGGCGTTACTGCCGGTGAAGGAAATCTTCGCGACGCGAGGGTCCGCTGCCAGCGGTGCACCGACGGCCAAGCCGGTGCCGCAGACCAGATTGAACACCCCGGCCGGGAACCCGGCCTCAGCGATAATCCGCGCCAGATGCAGCTCCGCCAGCGGCGTGACTTCCGACGGCTTGAGCACCACGCAGCAGCCGGCAGCCAGCGCCGGGGCGAGTTTCCAGGCGGTGGTGACCATCGGGAAATTCCACGGCACGATCAGCCCCACCACGCCGCACGGTTCTCGGCGCAGGCGCGCGCTGAAATCATCGGCGGGCAGTGCCACCGGACGGTCTTGCCCGGCGTCCAACTGTTCGGCGATGCCGGCGTAGTAGTCGAAGGTGGCGACCACGTCATCCACATCCATGCCCGCTTCAAACAGAGGCTTGCCGTTGTTGCTCGATTGCAACCGCATCAAATGTTCGCGTTGCGCGCTCACGCCCCGGGCGACCTCACGCAGCAGCGCGCCGCGCTCACGGCCGGTGCTTTTCGACCAGTCGATGAACGCCGCACTGGCCGCGCCGACCGCTTGGCTCACGGCGCTTGCATCACCGACGCTGACGCGGGCCAGCGTCGCCTCGGTGGCCGGGTTGATCACCTCCAGTACATCATGGCCCGCACGCCATTCACCGCCGATAAACACCCCGTTCACTACTGGGCTCATACCGCTACCGCCTTCATCCAGAGCGCCTGGTCGATTTCAATCAGCGTTGGCCCCTGGCGATCGGCGGCGGCGCGCAAGGCCGTGCGCAGTTGCTCGATGCCCTGGATGCTTTCGGCCACGCAGCCCAAGGCCGTGGCCACGCCGATGAAGTCCGGGGTGTAGATGTCCACGCCGACCGGCTCGATGGAGCGGTTGAGCATGTATTTCTTGATCTCCTCGTAACCCTGGTTATTCCACAGCAACACGATCACCGGCACGCGCGCTTCCACGGCGCTGGCCAATTCCGGCAGGGTGAATTGCAGGCCGCCGTCGCCGATCAGGCACACCACCGGCTGCCCGTCGCCGCGCCCCAGCCAGGCGCCGATGGCGGCGGGCAGGGCGTACCCCAAGGTGCCGTAGCCGGTGGACGAGTTGAACCAGCGGCGTGGGTGGTCGAGGTTCAGGGTCAGGTTGCCGCTGTACACCGGCTGGGTGGAATCGCCCACCAGCACGGCGTCGGGCAGTGCCTGCAGGACGGTGTCGAGGAACAGGGTTTGCGCGCGCGTGGCGGCGTCCCAGGTGGGCGTTAATTCGGCCCACAAACGAGCGACGCGCTGAGTGCCCCAATCGCTGTGGCGAGCCGGCAGTGGCGTGGTGCTCAGTTCCGCCAGCAAGGCTTCGGCGGCTAGTTGCGCATCGGCTACCAGCGCGACGTGAGGCGGGTAATTGCGCACGGTCTGGTCGGGGTCGATGTCGACCCGCAGCAGTAAACCTGGAAGCTCGAAGCCGCCGGCGAAGGTCACGTCATAGTCGGTTTCCGCCAGCTCCGTGCCGATGGCCAGCACCACATCGGCTTCGGCGACCAGGGCGCGTGTGGCGACCAGCGTTTGGGTCGAGCCGAGCAGCAAGGGGTGTGTGGACGGCAGCATGCCCTTGGCATTGATGGTCAGGGCTACCGGTGCGCCGAGGGTTTCGGCCAGGCGCATCAGGGGTGCGGCGGCATCGATGGCGCCGCCACCGGCGAGGATCAACGGGCGTTTGGCGGCCGCAAGCAACTGGCTCATCTGCTTGACCGCCGGCGGCGCCGCACCGGCGCGCGCGACACTGACCGGTGCACTGGCGAGCAGTGCATCGGCGTTTTCGACCAGCACATCCAGTGGAATCTCGATATGCACCGGGCGCGGTCGACCGGCCTGGAACAGCGCAAACGCGCGGGCCAGGACGCCAGGCAACTCTGCCGCCGACATCAACGTATGGGAAAACGCGGCGACGCCGGCGATCATCGCGCCCTGGTTCGGCAGCTCGTGCAACTTGCCGCGTCCGCCGCCCAATTGGCTGCGCGACTGCACGCTGGAAATCACCAGCATGGGGATCGAGTCGGCGTAGGCCTGGCCCATGGCGGTGGTGATGTTGGTCATGCCCGGCCCGGTGATGATGAAACACACCCCTGGCTTGCCGCTGGTGCGCGCGTACCCGTCGGCCATAAACCCCGCGCCCTGCTCGTGGCGCGGGGTGACGTGACGGATGCGTGAGCGCGCCAGGCCGCGATACAGCTCCACGGTGTGCACGCCGGGGATGCCGAACACCTGGTCCACGCCGTAGCGTTCCAGGAGGTTGACCAATACTTCGCCGCAGGTGGCCATACGTGTCGCTCTTGTGATGGATTCGAGGCGGTATTGGACCGGTTGGCCGGTAGCGGCAACAATCGATAAAAAGTCATACTAGCCATGTCCCTACGTCATGGCTGAACCCGATGAAACGCCTTCCGCCGCTGCCCGCGTTGCACACCTTCTGGGTCACGGCCCAGTGCTGCAACTTCACCCGCGCCGCTGAGCACCTGCACATCACCCAAGGTGCGGTGAGCCGGCAGGTCGCCGGGTTGGAACGCCATTTGGGCTACGCGTTGTTCCAGCGCCAGGCGCGGGGCTTGAGCCTCACCGAAGAAGGCCGCGAGTGGTCGTTGCGCGCGCAGCAGGTGTTCGGCCTGATCGGCGATGCCGTGGAGCAAATCGGCCGTCGCCGCGACACCCTGCAACTCAAGGCCTCGACCTGCGTGATGCGCTGGCTGCTGCCGCGCTTGATGCAGTGGCAAAAGGAACGCCCGGAAGTGCCGGTGGAACTCACCACCACCGTGGCTTACACCGTGGACTTTCGCCGCGAGCAATTCGACGCGGCCGTGATCTATGCGCCCATCGCCGAGCAGTCGAGCGAGGCGCGGCACTTGTTTGATGAGCAACTCACGCCGGTGTGCGCCCCCGTATTACTGGCCGGCCTGCGTGTGCCAGCGGACCTGCAACAACAGGTGTTGCTGCACCCCACACGGGATGAGCGGGACTGGGCGTTATGGTTGAAGGCGGCCAATACGCGCTTGAGCAACCTGGCCCAGGGGCATCATTTCGAGACATTGGATTTGGCAATGACCGTGGCCTCCCAAGGGTCTGGGGTGGCGATTGGCGACAGTGCGTTGATTGGCGAGGATGTGAAGGCCGGGCGCTTGGCGACGCCGTTTGAACTGCGCGTGCCGACGGGGATGGGCTATTACCTGGTGTATCCGCCGGGGACTGAGCCGTCGCCTGGGTTGGAGGCACTGATGGATTGGTTGGTGAGCCAGGCACAACAGTCTTGGCACTGAACATCCAAAGGTGAGAGCGGGCTTGCTCGTGAAAGCGATGTGTCAGTCAACGATGCTCTAACTGAACCAACGCCTTCGCGAGCAAGCCCGCTCCCATCGTGTTGACCGCGCTCGGTCAGTAGCCGACCGTGAAACGCTGGCGCGAGTGCTTCGGTGTTTCCACTTCGTCGATCAGCGCGATGGCGTAGTCGGCAAAGCTGATCCAGCTACGGCCGTCGCTACTCACCAGCAAATCATCCTGACCGAGGCGGAATTTCCCGGTGCGCTCGGTTTCTACGAACTCTGCCGACGGCGACAGAAAGCTCCAATCCAGTGCCTTTTCCTCGCGCAGCGCTGCAAGAAACTCAGCCCCTGCGCTGGCTTCGGCCTTGTACTCTGCCGGGAAGCCCGGGCTGTCGATCACACGGCTGCCGCCTGGCAACAGCAGCGAACCGGCACCGCCCACCACCAGCAGGCGTTTCACACCGGCTTGCTTCACCGGGCCGATCACGGCACTGGCCGGCAGGGTGGCGAAGTGCGCTGCACTGATCACCACGTCGTTGCCGCTGATGGCCTGTTGCAAGGCTTGGGCATCCAGGGCATCGACTTGTTTAACGGTGACACCCGGACGGGCGGCCAGTTTGTCGGTATTACGGGCGAGGGCGGTGACGGTGTGCCCACGGCGCAACGCTTCTTCCAGCAGTTGGCTGCCGGCACGGCCGGTGGCACCAATGATTGCAATCTTGCTCATGAGGTTCTCCAGTTCGTTAAAGGGTTAAAACCATTCACCACTTCATTTCGCCCTTGGCGACTTTGGCACTCAGTTCCAGTGAGCTTTCGTCGGCGAGGGTGGGGTAACGCTTTTTCATGGCCGCGATCAGGGAAGCGGAGTCCTTGGCCTTGGCGGTCTCAATGTCGAACGCCTTGATGTAGTCGGCGGTAAAAGCCACGGACTTCAGCGATGGTTTACCCAGGTAATGGCCTGGAATCACCGTGTTCGGTTTCAGCTGTTCAATACGTTGCAGCGTAGCCAGCCAGTCTTTGTGAGACTGTGCGCTCTGGGTGTCGGCCATCCACAGGTGAATGTTCTCGGCGACCACGACACCGCCAACCACGGCCTTGATCGAAGGAATCCATACAAAGCTGCGATCCGGCTGTGGGCCGTCCAGCCCGATGACTTCCAGCTGCTGGCCTTCCAGGCTCAGGCTATGGCCTTCAAGCACCTGCGGCACGATGGTTTTAGCCGGTTTGTCGGCCCCCATTTTCGGCCCCCAGAATTCCAGCTTGCCGGCCACGGTCGCCTTGATATGGTCGACCACTGGTTGCGGTGCCAGTACCTTGGCGTCGGGGAAGGCGGTGGTCAGGGTGTCGAGGCCGAAGTAGTAGTCCGGGTCGCCATGGCTGATGTAGATGGTGGTCAGGTGCTTGCCGCTGGTGCGGATCTTTTGCACAAGCTGCTCGGCCTGGCCTTTGCCGAATTGCGCGTCCACCAGAATCGCGTCTTTCGCGCCGCTGACCAGCACAGAGCTGACGGGGAAGATGGCTGCTTCACCTGGGTTATACACGTCGAGTTTCAGCTCTGCCGCCGAAGCGTGGGCGGCGAAGGCCAGCGCGGCAGTTGTCAGGGTCAGGCGCTTGAGAGTGGCTAGCATCGGGGGGCAGCTCCAGTAATCGTTAAGTGATGCACAGAGCTTAGTTGCACTAAACGCAACAAAAAATGCGATGCTGGAACATAGTTTGTTTCTAAAAGCGTGCAAATCATGGATCGTCTCCAAGCAATGCGGGTGTTTGTGACCGTGGTGGACCTGGGCAGCCAATCGGCCGCTGCCGATCATCTGGACCTGTCGCGCCCGGTGGTCTCACGTTACTTGGCCGAGCTGGAAGATTGGGTCGGTGCGCGCCTGCTGCACCGCACCACGCGCAAACTCAGCCTGACCGCCGCCGGTGGTGAAACTCTGCCGCGCTGCCGACAGTTGCTGGAACTGTGCTGCGACATGCAAGCCGCAGTCAGCGAGCCTGATGACGCGCCCCGTGGCCTGTTGCGGTTGAGCGTCAGCACCTCGTTCGGCCAGGCGCAGTTGGCCGACGCGATTGCCGAGTACGTCAAGCGCTACCCCCTGGTGACGGTCGACTTGCAGATGCTCGACCGCACGGTGAACCTCGTGGACGAGCGCATCGACCTGGCCATCCGAACCAGCAATGACCTGGACCCTAACCTCATCGCACGGCGGCTGACCGTCTGTCGTTCAGTGGTCTGTGCGACGCCTGCGTATCTGCTGGAGCACCCGGCCCCGCAGAAAGTCGAAGACCTTGCCCGGCACAACTGCCTGACTCACTCTTACTTCGGCAAAAGCCTGTGGCATTTCGAAGAAAACGGCGAGCACGTCTCGGTGCCGATAAACGGCAATATCACGTCCAACGAGGCCAGTACCTTGTTGCGCGTGACCCTGGCCGGGGCAGGGGTTTCGATGCTTCCCAGTTACCAGGCGGGCGACTACATTCGCCGTGGCGAACTGGTACGCCTGTTGCCCGAGGCCGAGCCTCGGCAGATGAACATCTACGCGGTGTACGCCTCGCGCAAACACATGCCTTCGGCGCTGCGCAGCCTGTTGGATTTTTTGGTGCTCAGGTTCCCGGAAGAACCGATCTGGGATGTCGGGCTCTGATCCGACATAAACATCTCGAATAGCGTCCAATAATGGCAACTCGCCCTGACTGACCTATGCTTTAAACAGCACCGAGTCGATTCATTCAGAGGTGTGTCATGACTCTAAAAATCAGAAAGTACCTGATGATTTTCATCCTGTGCGTGCTGGCCACTGCGCTGTACGGCACCGCCGCTTACCGGGTTGAACAGACCCGTATGCAGCCGACCTTTGCGATCAGCTGCCATCAGGACCTGTGCGTGCCGCGCACCGGCAGTTTCAGCGCGCTCCGGTAGGCTACTCAGCCTTCAATTGCTCGCGAAATGCCTTGGGTGAAAAGCCGACCCGGCGGCGGAACAACCGTGAGAAGTTGGTCGGGTCGGAGAACCCCAACACCTCTGACATCTCATTGATCGTCATGCTGGTGTAGGTCAGCAGGCGCTTGGCTTCCAATAGCTGGCGGTCATGCATGATCTGCAACGCCGGCTGCCCGCCCAACTCCCGACACGTGCCGTTCAGGTGCGAGACCGAGATGCCCAGCTTGTGGGCCAGGTCCTCGATCTTCGGGTGTTCGCGGTAGTGTTGTTCGACCAATTGGGTAAAGCGCCGGAAATATTCACGCCCACGCGGTGCTCGCGGGTGGTGGCGCTGGATAGCCTGGCGGCTGATCCATACCAGCAGCACGCTGACCAGTGCGTGCATCATCATGTCGCGCGCCGGCTGCTCATCCGCGTATTCGCCCTGCAAGCGGGTGAACAGGCTGTTGAGGTAGTCGCTGTCGTTGCCGGCCGGGTAATTGCCCAACACCTGCAAACCCTCCACCGTTGCACCCAGTTGTGCCTGCAAGTGGCTGACCAGCGGCGCCGCGAGGGTTACCACGTAACCTTCCACATCCTCGGAAAACCGAAACCCATGCACACACAGGGGCGGCAGCACCTGCAAGGTCGATTCGCTCAGCGTGGTGCGCTGGCCCTCGATTTCCAACTGTGCCTGGCCTTTGTGTACGTACAACAATTGGCACAGATCCGCGTGCCGGTGGGGCTGGATTTCCCACTGGTAATCCCGACTCCGTCGGGAGATGGTTTCGCAGTGCAACAAATCGGGCGTCGGCCATTGCTGGCTTTCCCCGTACAGCTTGAAGACCGGAATCGCGGTTTTGGTCATGGTTTCAATCCGATACTCAGGATAGTGGTGCGGTAATCGCCCCAATTGGTAAAAAGCGCAGGCTTTGTCGCAGTTTTCACCTTCTTATGCTGCCCGCTCAAGTGAAAAATGTCAGCCATAACACCAATGACAACTCTTTCACTTGATCCGTTCGGGTGAAGCTTGCGAGCCATAAAAATAATGAAAACGCTAAAAACCCAAGTCGCCATTATTGGCGCCGGTCCCTCCGGATTACTGCTCGGCCAGTTACTGCACAACGCGGGTATCCAGACCCTGATTCTAGAGCGCCAGAGCGCCGACTACGTGCAAGGCCGCATCCGTGCCGGGGTGCTGGAGCAAGGCATGGTCGACCTGCTGCGCGAAGCGGGCGTCAGCCGACGCATGGACGCCGAGGGCCTTGTGCATGACGGTTTCGAACTGGCACTCAATGGCGAACTCACCCACATCGACCTCAAGGCGCTCACCGGCGGCCAGTCGGTGATGATCTACGGCCAGACCGAAGTCACCCGTGACTTGATGGCCGCCCGCGAAGCGGCGGGTGGCATCACTCTATACGAAACGCAGAACGTGCAGCCTCATGGTCACAAAACTGATCGACCCTGGCTGACCTTCGAGCACCAGGGTGAAGCTTTTCGCCTGGAGTGCGACTACATCGCGGGCTGTGATGGTTTTCACGGTGTGGCGCGGCAGTCGATTCCGGCGCAGTCGTTGAAGGTCTTCGAGCGCGTCTATCCCTTCGGTTGGCTGGGCGTCCTCGCCGACACACCGCCGGTGCATGACGAACTGGTGTACGCCAAACATGCGCGTGGCTTTGCCCTGTGCAGCATGCGCTCGCCGACCCGCAGCCGCTATTACCTGCAAGTGCCGGTTGAAGAAGCGCTGGATGAATGGTCGGATCAGCGCTTCTGGGATGAGCTGAAAACCCGTTTGCCCAGTGCACTGGCGGCCCAACTGGTCACCGGGCCATCCATCGAGAAGAGCATCGCGCCGCTGCGCAGCTTTGTGGTCGAGCCGATGCAATACGGGCGCCTGTTCCTGCTGGGGGACGCCGCGCATATCGTGCCGCCCACCGGGGCCAAGGGCTTGAACCTGGCGGCCAGCGACGTGAGTACGCTGTTTCGGATCTTGCTCAAGGTCTATCGCGAGGGGCGGGTGGACCTGCTGGAACAGTACTCAGCGATCTGCTTGCGCCGCGTATGGAAAGCCGAACGGTTTTCCTGGTGGATGACGTCGATGTTGCACCAGTTTCCGGAGGCCGACGGGTTCAGCCAGCGCATTGCCGAGAGCGAGCTTGCGTATTTCATCAGCTCCGAGGCGGGCCGCAAAACCATCGCAGAAAATTACGTCGGGCTTCCTTACGAAGCTATCGAGTAGCCTGCTATCGTATCGAGCATTCCCGCTGGCAGCCTTTTCCAGCGGGCCCTGCTCGAAGGTTATGCCGTGACCAATCTCAATCAGCCTGCTCAACCCGTGCCCGCCGTGCGCAGCGTGCTTGTCGCCTTGATGATGGCGATCTTTCTCGGCGCCCTCGACCAGACCATTGTGGCCGTGTCCATGCCGGCCATCTCCGCGCAGTTTCATGACGTCAACCTGCTGGCCTGGGTGATCTCCGGTTACATGGTGGCGATGACGGTGGCAGTGCCGATCTACGGCAAACTGGGGGATTTGTACGGGCGTCGCCCGATGATGCTGATCGGCATGGGCGTGTTCACCCTGGCGTCATTGTTCTGCGGCATGGCGCAGAGCATGGAGCAACTGGTGCTGGCGCGAATTCTCCAGGGGGTTGGCGCCGGCGGCATGATTTCGGTCAGCCAGGCGATCATCGGCGACATCATTCCACCCCGTGAGCGCGGCCGTTATCAAGGCTACTTCAGCAGCATGTACGCGGTGGCCAGTGTGGCCGGGCCGGTGCTGGGCGGGTATATGACCGAGTACCTGTCGTGGCGCTGGGTGTTTTTGATCAACCTGCCGCTGGGGGCGGGTGCCTGGTACGTGGCCCATCGCACCCTGGTGGGGCTGCCGGTGCCGCAGCGTAAGCCGGTTATTGATTACCTGGGCACCGTGCTGATGATCATTGGCCTGACGGCCTTGTTGCTGGGCATCACTGAAATCGGCCAGGGCCATCATTGGCGTGACCAGCAAGTGCTGGGCCTGCTGGTGTGCGCACTGGTGGCGCTCAGCGTGTTTGTCTGGCACGAACGCCGTGCGCGCGAGCCGTTGTTGCCGATGCACTTGTTCGCCAACCGCAGCGCGGTGCTGTGCTGGTGCACGATTTTCTTCACCAGCTTCCAGGCGATTTCCCTGACAGTGTTGATGCCTTTGCGTTATCAGACGGTGACCGGCTCCGGTGCCGACAGTGCCGCGTTGCACCTGTTGCCGTTGGCCATGGGGTTGCCGATGGGCGCTTATTTCGCCGGGCGGATGACCTCGGTGACCGGGCGCTATAAACCGATGATCCTCACCGGGGCGCTGTTGAGTCCTTTAGCGATTCTCGGCATGGCCTACAGTGCGCCGCAGGCCGTTGGGCTGACGGCGGTGTTTATGCTGTTGTGCGGGATTGCTGCCGGTATGCAGTTTCCGACGTCGTTGGTCGGGACGCAGAATTCGGTGGAGCAGCGCGATATCGGCGTCGCCACCAGTACCACCAACCTGTTCCGCTCGTTGGGCGGGGCAGTGGGCGTGGCCTGCATGTCGGCGCTGTTGCTGGCGTTGTTGCAGGATTCGAGTTTTGCGCATTTGGCCAGCGGTGCGTGGGTGGCCGAAGGCAGTTCCGGGAATGTGCTGCTCGACGGCCTGAACGCCGCCCCAGGCCCAGCGCAAGATGCGCTGCGCGGTGAATTGGCAGTGACGTTCCGGCATTTGTTGATGGTGAGTGCGGCGGTGTCGCTGTTGGGGTTGGCGGCAGCGCTTGCTATGCCGAACCGGCTGCTGCGCGGCCGCGAAGACAACGCCAGGTAACGGATACAACGGCAGTGGGCGCTGGCTCGCCGGCACCCACGGTCAATCGCCTTCCAATGCCGATCAGGGGCTGTAATACCCGACCGCCACCATGAAATGCCCGACCTTGCGCAGGTAAGCGTGCTTGTTCTCGACCTTGTCGGTCACCGGGTTTTTCCAGCGGTACGTGTACTCACCCTGGTCCTGCTCAGCCATTATCTTGAGGATCGGCTCACCCACCGGCTTGCCGTCGGGGTCCTTGATCTTGCCGAAGTCAGTATTGACCAGCCGCAGGTTAGTGCCATGCGCCACGTAGCGCCCGGTATTCAGGTCGACCACAAACACATACAAGTCATCCTGCAGGAACCCACCCTGCAATGAGTTGATCGCCTTGAGCGTCGCGGCTTCATCCTTGACCAGCGCCTTTACCGTCTTGTCGCGCAACGCCCGTGCCTGTTCCGGTGTGGCCCGGGGCAGGTAGTAACCCACCGCCAGGATGCGTGCGCCCACACGTTGATAGAACACGTGTTTTTTCTCAACCTTGCCATCGTTCCAGTTCTGCCAGCGGTAGTCGGCCTGTTGGATGCCCTGACCCTCGGGGACCGCCAATGCCTGTTTGAACGAGGCTTGCAGGTCCGGCCCGAGTTGCTCGGACACATCACGGCCGATCAGGACGGAGGACGGCCCACCGCTGGCCAGCAGTACACCCTGGGTATCGACCACGAACACATAGCGGTCATGGTCGACAAACTCGCCCTGACGGCTGAACGCGGCGAACGCCTTGTCACCGTTGCTCTGGTAATAAGCCAAGGCCTTTTCCAGCAGGGCCTTGGCTGCCCGGGCGTCCTCAGCCTGAGTCGCCGCGTGCACCTGGCTGAAACACAACAGCAGCAGCCAGGTGATTCGCAAGAGTCCCTTCATTCCCCATCCCTCATTATTGTTGGTGTGACAACAGCGTAGACGGCTTCGACTCAGGGCGCCGCCAGCCACTGATTGACGATGCCGTCGTACACCCCGGTGGCCACGCTCAAATGCAGCCACTGGTCGACATAGCTTTTCCACGCCACATCATCGCGGGGCAGCAGGAAGGCTTTTTCGCTGTACTGCATTTGCCGTTCGGGGTTGACCGCGCACAGCCCGGGCTTGAGCTTCTGCTGGAAGCGCGCCTCGCTGGCGTCGGTGATCATCACGTCGGCCTTGCCGGCCAGCAGCTCGTCGAAGATCGTCACGTTATCGTGCAGGCGGATTTGCGCCTGGCCCAGATGCGCACGGGCAAACACTTCATTGGTGCCGCCTGCCGGTTCAATCACACGCACCTGCGGCTGGTTGATCTGCTCGACGGTCTGGTAACGCTGCACATCGGCGCAGCGCACCAGCGGGATCTTGCCGTCGACGCCGAGGGCTTGGCTGAAGAACGCTTTCTTCTGGCGCTCAAGGGACACCGAAATGCCGCCCACGGCGATGTCGCAGCGCTGTGCCAGGAAGTCCGGCATCAGGGTTTTCCAGGTGGTGGGCACCCACTGGATGTTGGCGTTGAGGCTCTTGGCCAGGGATTCGGCCATGGCAATGTCGATGCCTTCATAACGGCCGTCGGCGCGCAGTGAAGTGTAGGGCTTGTAGTCACCGGTGGTGCACACCGTGAGTGTGCCGCGCTGCAGCACGTCGTCGAGGCGCGAGGTAGGGGTGTCGGCCAGGGCCGCGGTGGCGACACTCGCGAGTGCGCACAGGGCTAGAAAAGCTTTCATGCGGTCGGGTCCTTGGGGGGCATGATCGGGGCTGTCATTATTTCCAGCTGGGCGACAAGGTAGCAAGGGCCACGGAATGTTTAGCCAGCCTGCAACCAAACTCCATCAACCCTGAATTTAACCGCCTATCCAGGCGTGTGACGCTGCCGGGCCTCTAGCTCACAGTGATTGACGCATGGACGATGGCCCCGACACTCACCCCGCGACACTGCCTGGCGCCTTTGCGCCGAGTCGTCCGGCCGATGTCGAGGCGTTACCTTCCGAACTGGCTTTCTGGGCCCTGTTCCACTGCCGACACGCACGCCCTCCGGATACTTTTCCCCTACGTTGATTTGCCCCACGGATGACGCGCACCTGTGCGCATCTGCCCGGCAGCGCCTGTGCGCCTGCCTGACGCAAACGTATGAGAATTCCCATGAGTGTTTTTGCGAGCCTGCACGAAGCCCGATCTTTCCTTGAGCAGAACCCGGACATCGAGATGTTCGAGCTGTTTATCCTCGACAACAACGGCGTACCACGCGGCAAGTTGCTGCACCGCGATGAACTGCTGGCGGTGTATGCAAGTGGTCGGCCGTTACCCAGCACCATCCTCGGCCTGACGATGAATGGCGATGACGTGGAAAACTCCGGGCTGGTGTGGGACGTTGGCGATATTGACTGCCGCGCCTACCCGGTCAGCGGCAGTTTGCAGCGCATGCCGTGGCGCCTGATCCCGACGGCGGCGGTGCAAGTCAGCATGCACCCTACCGAAGGCCTGCCCGCTACCGTGGCCGACCCCCGGCATGTGCTGGCCAGGGTGATCGACGGCCTGAAAGCCGACGGTTACTACCCGGTGATGGCCGCGGAGCTGGAGTTTTACCTGCTCGACCAGAAGCCCGACAGCAACGGCCGCCCGCAACCGGCACGGGATGTTGACGGCAATCGCCCACGCTCGACCCAAGTGTATGGCTTGCGCGAGCTGGAGCAGATCGAGCCGTTCCTTGCCGACCTGTATAGCGCCTGCAAACTGCAAGGTATACCGGCGCGTACGGCGATTTCCGAATACGCCCCGGGCCAGGTGGAAATCACCCTGGAACACCGTAACGATGCGCTGCAAGCGATGGACGAAGCCGTGCGTTACAAACGCTTGGTCAAGGGCGTCGCCCATCAGCACGGGATGACGGCCTGCTTCATGGCCAAACCGTTCGATGACCTGGCGGGCACGGGCATGCACATGCACGTCAGCCTGGCCGATGCCGACGGCAATAACCTGTTCGCCAGTGAGGCGGCCGATGGCACTGTGTTGTTGCGGCAGGCCGTGGGCGGCATGCTCAGTACCTTGCTCGATTCGCTGCTGATGTTCTGCCCCAACGCCAACTCCTACCGCCGCTTCCAGACCAATAGCTATGCGCCACTGGCCGCCACGTGGGGCGTGGACAACCGCACGGTGAGCCTGCGTGTACCCGGCGGCCCGGCGAATTCGCGGCATATCGAACACCGTATCTGCGGCGCCGACGCCAACCCTTACCTGGCGGCTGCCGCGATCCTTGCCGGTATCCACCGTGGCATCCGTGAGCAACGCGATCCTGGCGCTCCCGTGCAAGGTAACGGCTACGCCCAGGCCAATGAGCCGCTGCCTACCGACTGGCTCACGACGCTGCGTGCACTGGAAGGGTCAAGCTGGGCAAGGGAGGCGTTCGGCAGCGAGTTCCTCGGTGTGTACCTGGCAGTAAAACGCGCCGAATACCGCCAGTTCATGGGCGAAGTGGGCGAGCAGGATTGGCGTTGGTACCTGCATCAGGCGTGATGGCTTAAGACCTCGGCGGTTTCGACCTTTTTTTCACGTTGTGCTGGTTAAGCTACGAATCAAGGTCGTTCACTACCGTTCCACACACATGAGCCTGTGATGTCGTCACCCTCTCCTTCCTCTATCGAGATTGAATTCGCCGAGCGCTGCGACCGCGAGCACGCCAGGGTTTGCGGCGACACGCGGCCGCCCGCACTGCTCAAGCGTCTGGCCGCATGGCGCGATGAGCGGCTGGTGCGCCAGGCGTTGAAAGTCGCCGGCGAACCGGGGCTGATCCTCGATCTGGCCTGCGGCTCGGGACGGTTCTGGCCGGTGTTGGCCGAACACATCAACCGGGTAATCCTGGCCTCGGACAACTCCCAGGACATGCTCGACCATGCGCGCACGCATCACCCGGCGGCCTTGCTCAAGCGTGTCAAAACGTTCCAGGGCTCAGCGTTTTCCATCGGTCTGTCGGCAAATGCGGTGGACTGCATTTTCTGCCTGGAGTTGTTTCGGCATGTGCCCAGCAGTGACATGCGATTGGCGTTGCTGCGTGAGTTTCACCGCGTCAGCCGTGACACGGTGATTGTCTCAGTGAACGCACGTACGCCGGTGGAGGAAGAGTTCCGACTGGCGGGCTTCAAAGTCCTCAATCATCAGGAATTCCTGCCCGGCTCCAAGCTGTGGCGCGTTTACGTTCTGCGTAAGAGAGGCTAACGCTCTCCTGCCGGACTATTCTTCGCCTCTTGTAGGAGTTTTCATCTTGGCGTGTGCACTGCGGATGCTCGCAAGTCCCTTTCGCGATATATACTGCGCGCCATTCTTCAAGGGAGAGCCGTGTGGCCATCGATATTCACTGGATCTGCGACAACGATAGCCTCGGCCAGCATTGCGCCGAATGGCAGCAGTTGCCATTCGTCGCCCTCGACACCGAATTCATGCGGGTCGACACCTTTTATCCCATTGCCGGGCTGATCCAGATCGGCGATGGCATCCGTGCTTACCTGATCGACCCCCTGACCATCGACAACTGGCAACCTTTGGCCGCCTTGCTGGAAAACCCGGCGGTGACCAAAGTGGTACACGCTTGCAGCGAAGACCTGGAAGTGCTGTTGCGCCTGACCGGCAGCCTGCCGGTGCCGTTGTTCGACACGCAGTTGGCGGCGGCGTATCTGAACCTCGGTTTCTCCATGGGCTACTCGCGCCTGGTGCAAGCCGTGCTGGATATCGAACTGCCCAAGGGGGAAACCCGCTCGGACTGGCTGCAGCGGCCATTGTCCGAGACGCAAGTGAGCTACGCCGCCGAAGACGCAGTGCACCTGGCCGAGGTTTACATCAGGCTGCGCCCGCAACTGTCGGACGACAAATACGCCTGGGTCCTGGAAGACGGCGCCGAGCTGGTGGCGAACCTGCGCCGCGAAGTCGACCCGTACGAGGTCTATCGCGACGCCAAGCTGGCGTGGAAACTGTCCCGTGCCCAGCTCGCCGTGCTGCGTGAACTGTGCGCCTGGCGCGAGCAGCAAGCCCGCGCCCGTGACCTGCCGCGCAACCGCATCATTCGTGAACACTCGTTGTGGCCCCTGGCCAAAACCCAGCCGGATAACCTTGCCGCACTGGGCAAAATCGAAGACATGCACCCGCGCACCGTGCGTCAGGATGGCCAGTTTCTGCTGGACCTGATCAAGCGTGCCGGCAGCGTGTCCATGGATCAATGGCCGCCCGCTGTGGCTGAACCGCTGCCAGTGGACGCCGCCGCGCTGATCAAGCAACTGCGCGCCCTGGGCCAGGCCGAAGCCGAACGCCTGGACATGGCACCGGAACTGATGCTGCGCAAGAAAACCCTCGAAGCCCTGGTCAAGAGTGGCTACCCCGATGGGCCTTATACATTGCCAGACTCGCTGCGTGGCTGGCGCCGCGAGTTGATGGGCCAGGCACTGCTCGACAGCCTGGCCACTGCCGGAGAACAGCCTTGAAACGTATTTGCTCCATCTATCGCAGTTTGAAAAAAGACGGGATGTACCTCTACGTGCTGAAAAGCGATGCACTGGAGCGTGTACCGGAACCGTTGATGGAAGCCTTCGGCAAGGCCCATCTCGCCTTCGAAATGGTGCTGACGCCGGAGCGCAAGCTGTCCCGCGAGGACATCACCGTGGTCCTCGAAAACCTCGACAAGCAGGGCTACCACCTGCAAATGCCACCGGCCGAGGACGAGTACATCGAACACTTGCCCGAAGAGCTGCTGCGACGCAACGACCCGATGTGATCGGATCTGTGCCCTGTCCGGGGCACAGTCTTCAACGCAAACGTAAAAGTGGGTGGTGGCCGTATGGATGCGGGCGGCCGTCTGCAGTGTTTTTGAAAGGTTTGAACCATGCGTGTTCTGATTGCTGAACAGGATTACCCGCTCTACGCCCAATTGCTCAGTGACGCGGCACCGGACGTCGAGGTGCTGACCAGCGGCGACTCGGCCGAACTGTCGCGCCTGGCCGCCGATTGCCCGGTATGGCTTGGCCAGCCGGATCTGCTTGCGACGTTGTTGCGCCAAGGGCATCAGCCGCAGTGGCTGCAATCGACCTGGGCCGGTATCACGCCGCTGCTGGCCGAGGGCCTGCCGCGCGACTACCGCCTGACCCGTGCGGTCGGCATCTTTGGCCAGGTCATGGCCGAGTTTGTGCTCACCTACATGCTCGGCCACGAGCGTGAAGTGCTTGCGCGGTTGGTCAGCCAGGTCGAGCGCAAGTGGGACAACCGCCTGGGCCAGAGCCTGGCGGGGCGCAAGGTGCTGATCGTCGGCACCGGCGATATCGGCCAGTGTGTTGCCGATTTTCTGCTGCCGTTTGGCGTCAAGCTCTACGGCATCGCCAGCACCGCGCGTGAGCAGGCGCCGTTTATCGAAGTCGCCGGGCTGGATCAATTGGGCCGGTTGGTCGGGGAGGTGGACTACGTGATCAACCTGCTGCCCAATACACCCACCACCCATGACTTGTACGACGCTGCGCTGTTCAAGCAATTCAAGCCGACCGGGTTGTTTATCAACGTCGGGCGCGGTGTGGCCGTGGTTGATGCCGATCTGGTCGAGGCCCTGAAAGAAGGGCACCTGGCTGGCGCGGTGATCGACGTCTGCCGCCAGGAACCCCTGCCGCAACGCCATCCGTTCTGGACCGCCTGGGGCCTGCTGTTGACCGGCCACAGCTCGGCGCCGACCTCGCCGCTGATGATGGTGGAACTGTTTGTGCAGAACCTGCGGGCGTATCAGGCCAAGGAAGCCCTGCGCGGCGAAGTGGATTTCGAGCGCGGTTATTAAACTCACCCAAGCAAAATGTGCGAGCGGGCTGGCTCGCGATGACGGTGTATCAGCCTGCCATGCAGTGACTGACCCATCGCTATCGCGGGAAAGCCCGCTCCCACAGGGATATCGGCAAGGCTTACAGGCTGAAGTCACCTTCCGACACCAGTTCGCTCAGCGGCTTGCGCGGGCTTGGCACTTCACGGCCTTGCAGGTATTCAGGCAAGCTCGATTTGTCCCCCAGCTTGCCGACGGCCACCGCCGCGTGCAGCGCATACCCGTCTGGAATCTTCAGCGCTTGGCGGGTCAATGCCTGATCGAAGCCGGCCATGCCATGGGTGTGCCAGCCGCTGAGGCTGGCTTGCAGCGCCAGGTGGCCCCAGGCCGAGCCGGTGTCGAAGGTGTGCCACAGCGCCGGGGTTTCTTCCGTGGCGCCGGGGGCGATGAAGTCGGTTTTTGAGGCGATGATCACCAGGGCCGACGCATGTTGCGCCCACCCACGGTTGAATTCATTGAGCAGGCCCAGGAAGCGTTCCCAGTCCGGCGTGTCACGGCGCGCGTAGAGAAAACGCCATGGCTGCGAGTTGTAGGCCGATGGCGCCCAACGCGCGGCTTCGAAGAAGCTCAGCAGGGTCTCCTGCGGGATGCTCTCGCCGGTAAAGGCGCGGGGCGACCAGCGCTCGGTAAACTGGGTGTGGATCGGGTAATCGGCAATGCGTGGGTTATCGCTCATGGGCAGATCCTGATAAAAAACCGGGGCTCAAAGCTACTGCGCCGCCCCAAGCCTGACAAGTCTTGTCATACCGGCAGTCGTAAGCGCTTGGCCCCAAGGGCCTTGGGCACTAGACTGGCGGCCTTTTCACCTACCGATACTGATGTAGAGCCATGGCCGCCAAAGTCGAACCTTTCTGGATACGCAAAACCCTTGAACACCTCGACCAGGAGGAGTGGGAGTCGTTGTGCGACGGCTGTGGCCTGTGCTGCCTGCAAAAGCTTGAGGACGAGGACGACAACAGCGTTTATTACACGCGCATCGCCTGCAAGCTGCTGGACCTGAAAACCTGCCAGTGCACTGACTACCCCAACCGCCGTGCCTCGGTGCCCGACTGTATCCAGCTCACGCCGGGCCAGGCCGATCAGTTCAAATGGCTGCCGCCGACCTGCGGCTACCGCTTGGTCAGCGAGCGCAAAGACCTGCCGCTGTGGCACCACCTGGTTTGCGGCGACCGTGATGCCGTGCACCACGAACGCATTTCCCAGTCCGGCCGAATGCTCGCCGAAGGCAGCGTGCCCGAAGACGACTGGGAGGATCACCTGATCTTCCGCGCAGGCTGAAAAAAAGGAGTGTGTATGACGGTGGCAACCAAGCTGGCGGCCTCGTTGGTATTGCTGGCGCTGAGCCTGCCCGCGTGGTGCGCGAAGAAAGTCGACCTCGACTACCACGTCAAACTGCTGCCCCAGAGCGATCAGGCCGAAGTGCGCGTGAGCCTGTCCCAGGGCTCGGCAGTGCGCAGCCTTGACTTCGACCTGGGCCACGACGGTGACTACAGCGACTTCAAGGCCGATGGCCAATGGCGCGTCAGCGGCCACCGTGGCGTGTGGCAACCCAGCGCCGACAAAGCCAGCCTGACTTACCATGTACGGCTCACGCACGCACGCAAACCGGGGCTGTATGAAGCGCGGATGACGCCGAGTTGGGCGCTGTTTCGGGGTGAAGACCTGGTGCCGACGGCGCGGCTCGACCAGCAGGACGGCGTGGAGCTGGTCTCGCGCTTGGTATTCGAGTTGCCGGCGGGCTGGAAAAGCATCGAGACGGCCTGGCCGCGTATCGGCAAGAACACCTTCCGTATCGACAACGTTTCCCGGTTGTTCGACCGGCCGACGGGCTGGATGCTCGCCGGCACCCTGGGCAGCCGGCGCGTGCGCCTGGGGGACACCGACGTCACCGTCGCCTCGCCCAAGGGGCAAGCCATGCGGCGCATGGATGTGTTGACGCTGCTGACCTTCGTCTGGCCCCAGGTTGATGCGGCATTCCCGCGCCACCCGGCCAAACTGCTGGTGGTGGGCGCCAGCGACCCGATGCGCCGTGGCGTGTTTTCGTCCCGCGACTCGATCTACCTCAGTAGCCGCACGCCGCTGGTGAGTGAAAATGGCAGTAGCCCGTTGATTCGCGAAGTGGTGCAAGCCATCGGCCGCTTCAACGACCACCACAGCAGTGACTGGATCGGCGAAGGCTTGGGCGAGTATTACGCCATTGAGCTGTTGCGCCGGGCCGGTGGGATTACCGACGAGCGTTACGCGGCGATCCAGGCGCGGTTGGGCAAGGAAGGCAAGGGCGTAACCACCTTGCGCGGCGACCACGTCAACAGTGCGACAGTGGCGCGGGCAGTGCGGGTGTTGCAGGAGTTGGATCGCGAGATCCGCGTGAAAACCCACAACAAGCGCTCGCTGGACGACCTTGCACAGGCGGTGATGCGCGCAAACAGCATCACCACCGCAGAGTTTGTGCAGCTGGCTGAAAGCGTGATCGGCGAGTCGTCGGTGGTGCTGGACACCCAGTTATTGCGCTGAGCTTAAGCCATACACACGTCAAAAATGTGGGAGCGGGCTTGCTCGCGAATGCGGTCTGTCAGTTAAATATGTACTGACTGATACACCGCTTTCGCGAGCAAGCCCGCTCCCACATTTGGATCTCCAACTGATCGCAGAGGTGTACTAGTCGGCCGTTTTAGTGGCCTTCTCAGCCGCTACTTCCGCTTTGGTCTTGAGGTTCTTCAATTCTTCTCCAGCGCGCTCAATCTTTGTGCGCACGCTGTTCATTTCCTGGCGGCCTTGCTCCAGCTTGTCCTTGAACGAGCTGTGCCCGGTGACGCCGCGCACCAGGGCCACGCCGCCAATCGCCACTTGGATCAAGCCGAAGATCCCGCCACGACGCAGGCCTTTGCCGAGCATCATCACGCCGCCGGCCACCGAGCCGATACGTTCCCAGCCATGCACGTTTTGAGTCGGCTGGCTGTCAAAGGGTGCGTGTTCAATGATAGGTCGCAGGATTTTGCTGTCGCTCATGATCTGTCTCCAACAAGGGCAAGTGTTAGTAGCTGACTGTTTGCAGGCGCCGGATGTTCCCAAAAAATCAGTACTTGGGGCCCGAGCGGGTGTTGTTGCCCTTGGCCAGTCGGTCATAGAGCACCACATTGACGGTGGCGGCGAGGTTCATGCAGCCGGTCGTCGGGATGTACACCACGTCTTCACACCAGTCGCGGATCTCTTTGTCGAGGGAGCCGTCTTCAGGGCCGAAGATATACAGCGCGCGGTCGGGGTGGGTGTATTCCGGCAGTGGGCGGGCGCCTTCGACCAGTTCTACAGCCACCGGTATACAGCCCAGCGGGAGGATTTTTTTCAGGTCATCGATGCCGATCAGCGGAATGTCGTGGTGGACCTTCTTGGTGTCGGTGATGAAATCCCGGGCGCGCTCGTAACGCACGCCGGTGTAGAACACCGAGGCCACGCCGTAGCAACCGGCGGCGCGCATGACCGAACCGACGTTTTCGGGGGATTTGGGGTTATACAGACCGATGCAGCTGTAGCGTTTATTGCCCACGGGGAAGGGTGCCTTGCAGAAAAACGCCGATTATACGGCCTGGGAGTGAGGTGGTGCTTGGGCCATCGCTATCGCAGGCACGCCAGCTGCCACAATGGGAATGCCATCCCCTGTGGGCGCTGGCTTGCCTGCGATGGCGGCCGGGCAGGCAGCGACGAACGTCAGTCGTCTTTCTTCATCAACCCCGCCAACGCCGCAAACGGGTTGTGCGTGGCCTTGGCGATGGTCGGGCTGCTGGTGGAGCCTTCGCCGAAATACTGCTGGTCGGTGTAGCGCGAGTGTTCGTTATCGTGGCAGTACAGGCACAGCAGTTCCCAGTTGGAACCGTCCTGCGGGTTGTCATCATGATTGTGGTTGCGGTGGTGCACGGTCAGTTCGCTCAGACGCTTGCCGGCGAATTCACGGGCGCAGCGGCCGCACACGTGCGGGTACATTTTCAAGGCTTTGTCGCGGTAGCCCATTTCCCGGTCGCGCTGGGCATCGGCGAGGATGCGGTCCAGTTTGGCGGTGTGGGAGGGCGGGTTGGTCGAGCTCATCATGGCTCCTGGCTATTTGGTGGGTCACGGATACCCTTGATTCTAGCCGCTCGCGCTGGAAAACACCGCTGGCTTTTTCAGCAACGGTACAGCCTGGCAGCGGCAATCGTTTGTAGTATCGGCTCACGCCATCCACTGGGATCTGAAACCTATGCGTCTGCACACATGGACCGTTGCACTCCTGCTCTGCGCCTTGACGGCTCAAGCCCATGCATTCTCCACCCCCAAACCCGGCCAGGTGATCGAAGTGTCCCTTGAGCAACTGCACCCGACTCAAGCCGTGGTGGGGTTCGATCAGATTTATTACAGCCTCGGGCTGTTCGCCGACAAGCCCGCCAAGGTCTTCGACGAATACTGTGAAACCAACGGGCAGGGCGCCGCCGATAACGTGCCGAAAAAGGCCGACTTGCAGCAGCCGGCGAGCTTCACCTGCAAGGACCCGGTGGGCACGCATCCCGAGGACATGAAAACCGTGGTGGTCGGCCCCGCAGGCCAGCTGTACCTGACTGACGGTCACCACAGCTTCACCACGTTGTGGGAAGTGCCCGGTGGTGGCCCTCAGTTGAAAATGTGGGTCAAGGTCACCGACGATTTCAGCAACAGCCCTGACCTGGCTACGTTCTGGCAGCGCATGGAGGCTGCCCGCAAAGTCTGGCTCAAGGACAACCAGGGCCACAGCCTGCCACCTTCACAGTTGCCGGCGCATTTGGGCTTCAAGAGCTTGCAGGACGACACTTTCCGCAGCCTGGTGTATTTCACGCGCAAGGCCGCTTACGGCAAGCCGGACGATGGCGCGATTGCACCGGAATTCCTGGAGTTCTACTGGGGCAACTGGCTGCGCACGCAGATTGACCTGAGCGCCTTCAACCTGAACAAGAAGGGCGGTTACAAGGACGCCATTGAAGCCGTGGCCAAGCGCATGGTCAGCCTGGCACCCGGCTCACTGGTCGGTGACAGTGGCTTTACCGCCCATCAATTGGGCGGCATGACCACGCTTGACCAACGAGAGCTGGAAAAAACCTTCGACAAAAAAGTCCCGTACGTGATCGATTACCGCAAAGCCCGCAACTGACGGGGATTCAAAATGTGCAGGCTGGCGAGCTCGCGAATCCGCTCATTCAGGCTCAGACGCAGAGGCTGACACTCCGCCTTCGCGAGCGAGCCCGTGCCCACCTTGGATCTGTGCTGTTTTAGCGGTTGTGTTGATCAGCCCTTGAGCTTTTCGGCAATCCAGATGGTATGCCGGGTGCCCTTGTTGCCATGGGCAAACACCTGCACTTCCTCGGCCTTGAAGCCGGCCTTGCGCAGTTTGTCGCTGAACAGCTTGTCGGCGCTGGCCGACCATACCGCCAGCACGCCTTTGGGGCGTAAGGCCTTGGCGCAGGCGGCCAGTCCACCGGCGGAGTACAGCCAGCTGTTGGCCTTTTGCGTGAGGCCTTCGGGGCCGTTGTCGACGTCGAGCATGATTGCGTCAAAGCCCTGCGGCTCGGCCTGCAGCACGTTGGCCACGTCTTCCATGCGGATCACCGTGCGCGGGTCGAGCAGCGGGCGGCCGGACTTTTCTCCCAGCGGCCCACGGTTCCATTCCACCACGCCGGGCACCAATTCGGCGACCACCACTTCGGCGCTCTTGCCCAAGTGTTTGAGGGCCGAGGCCAGGGTAAAACCCATGCCCAACCCGCCGATCAATACCCGCGAACCCGGGCGCCCGGCGACTTTACGGCAGGGGATCTCCGCCAGCGCGTCTTCGGAGCCGTGCATGCGCGTATTCATCAACTGGCCGCCATCGCCGCCCTGGATCTTGATGACAAAATCCTCGCCGTATTCGAACAGGCACAAGGCACCGCCGTTGTCGGGGATCGGAGTGGTGTCCAGCAGAACGAAACGTTTCATGGAAATCTCATTGGGAAGGGCATTCTTGCGCGGTTGGGAGTAGCCTTAGGACATTCCGGTCAGGCCATGGAGCCATCGATGAAGTGCAGCATTCTAACGGTCATTGTGTTGAGCGCGCTCACATTGGGTGTGGCGCAGGCGCAAGAGGTGCAAACCGTGCCGGTCGCACCCGCGCCAACCCCCGGTGCGCCGGGCACACCAACACCGACGCTGTATCCGCAAGTCACCCCGCCTGTCGCGCCTAAAGCCACGGCGAACGGTTCACCTGCGTTGGTGCCGATCGTGTTACCGACACCGCCAAAAGATCAGACGGTGCCCGGCCTGCTGCAAAACGACAGCAAACCCAAGACCCCCGGCGGTTAAAACTGTTGAGACAGTAATTGCCCGTCGGCCATGCGCAGGCGCTTGGACAAGGCGATGGCAATCGCGCGGATGATCTTGGCCGCCACCCTGGGGGCTTCGTTGAGCATTTTTTCCAGGGAATCCTTGCCCAGGTTCAGCAGCACGCTGTCACTTGCCGCGAGGCAACTGGCAGAACGCCGTTCGCCATCGAGCACCGCCATCTCGCCAAACGCCCGGCCACTGCGCAGGGTGGCGATGGTCACGCGCTGGCCTTCGTGGTTGGTTTTCTGCACGGCCACCTGCCCACTGTGGAGGATGCACATGAAGGTGCCGGCATCGCCCTCAAGGAAAATCACCTCGCCCTGGGCAATGTTGCTGATATTGAAGTAGCCCGCCGCCACGTGGAAATCTTCCGGCAACAAGGGGTCGAACAGGCCGCAGTCCATCAGCATGTCGCGGATTTCATTGTTGAGTAGTGTGGGTTGGGGCATGACTAATCTTGATCCATCAATCGAGTAGGCGGTCCTGTGTTCAGACAGGACCGCCGCGCGAAGTTCCTAAATCAACCCCAGCGCCTTGAACACAAAGGCATATTCGAGTGCTACGTCACGTAATCCCTGGTAACGGCCGCTCATGCCGCCGTGGCCGGCGCCCAATTCGGTCTTGAGCAGCAGCAGGTTGTCGTCCGTCTTGGTGTCACGCAACTTGGCCACCCACTTGGCCGCTTCCCAGTACTGCACGCGGCTGTCGTTGTAACCGGCGATCACGAGCAGGGCCGGATAGGCCTGGGCGCTGACGTTTTCATAAGGCGCGTAGGCCTTGATGCGCGCATACACCTCAGCTTCTTCGGGGTTGCCCCACTCGTCGTACTCGGTGATGGTCAGCGGCAGCTCCGGGTCGAGCATGGTGTTGAGCACATCGACGAACGGCACTTCGGCGATGGCCGCCTGGAACAGCGCCGGACGCTGATTGAGCACCGCGCCGATCAACAGGCCGCCGGCACTGCCGCCGCTGATGGCCAGTTGCTTGGAGGTGGTCAGCCCCGCGCCGATCAAGTGCTCGGCGCAGGCGATAAAGTCGCTGAAGGTGTTCTGTTTGTGTTCCTGCTTGCCGTTGCGGTACCAGGCTTCACCCAACTCGCCGCCACCGCGTACATGCGCAATGGCAAACGCCACGCCTCGGTCCAGCAGGCTCAGGCGCGCATGCGAGAACCACGGGTCAAGGCTTTGGCCGTAGGCGCCGTAGCCGTACAGGTACAGCGGCGTCGGCTGGCCCAGTTGGTCGCGCTTGACCACCAGGCTGATCGGCACCTGGGTGCCGTCGGCCGAGGTGGCCCACAGACGCTGGCTCACGTAGTCGTCGGCGTTGAACACGCCAAGCACCCGGGTTTCCTTGAGCACGACTTGCGCACCGCTCGCCAATTCCAGCTGGCGCACCTGGGCCGGACGGTTCAGGGCTTCATAACGCAGGCGGATCTTGTCGCTCGGGAATTCCAGGCTGTTCTGCACGTAAAGGCTGTAGGCGGCGTCAGGCAATTCCACCCGATAGGTCGGCAAGCCCTGTGGGTGCACTTCGATCACCGGCAGGCCGCCGATGCGCAGGCTCGAGGTCATCGCGCTGGCGTTGAGGGTCACGCCATCGAGCATCACATCATCGCTGTGGGGGATCAGGTTTTGCCATTGGTCTTCGGTCGGTACACCGCCGGTGTCGGCGGCGACGAACAGCGCATAGTTGATGCCGTCGCGGTTGCTGCGGATAAACCAGGTCCATTCGCCGTCGCGCATGCCGTGGTCGACATCGTATTCATGGTCCTCGACCCGTGGCGCCAGGCAGGTGAAGTCCAGGTGCGGCTGGTCAGCGTCCAGGGCCCAGATTTCGCTGGTGGTCTTGCTGCCCAGGGCCAGCAACAACTGGCGCTCGGAGCTGGAGCGGTAGCAATGCAGGAAGAAGCGTCCGTCAGGCTCGTGGAACACTTCCTGCGCCGCGGTACCGTCCAGGCGGTAGCGATACAGTTTGTGCGGGCGGTGGGTGTCGTCCAACTCGCCGAAGAACAGGGTCAGGCTGTCATTGGCCCAGGTCATGCTGCCGTCGCAGTCTTCAAACTCCAGTTCGCTGACTTTGCCGCTGGCCAATTCCTTCACGTACAGGGTGTAAATCTCTTCACCACTGGTGTCGAGGCTGTAGGCCAGGCGCTGGTGGTCGGGGCTGATGCTGAACGCGCCGAGGGAGAAAAAGCCGCCATTGGCCAGGGCGTTGGGGTCGAGCAGCAGTTCTTCGCTGTTTTCGTCCACCCCATTGCTGTCATCCGTCGGACGGCGGCAACGGTAGTGGCGGGCATATTCGTCACCCGCCGTGGTGCGCGTGTAATACAGGTACGGCCCCCACGGTGAGGGCAGGGACAAGTCGGTTTCGAGAATGCGGCCCTTGATCTCTTCGAACAGGGTTTCGCGCAGGGCTGCCTGGTCGGCGAGCTGTGCTTCCTGCCAGGTGTTTTCGGCCTTGAGGTAATCGAGGACTGGCGCCGTGTCACGCGCTTGCAGCCAGGCGTACGGGTCCTGGCCTTCGGCCTTGCGGGCAATCGGGGCGGCAGTGAGGGGGGACGATGAAGGCATGGACTACTCTCTGTCTGGCAGATGGTGGCAGGCATTGCAGCCGAGACACGCAAAAGCCGTTATCATAGCCGCCTGTTTGCCTACCTTGCCATGGACACCATGACCGAGAACGACTATCTGACCGCTTGGGGCCTTTACGCCTTCGCCGCTTTGGGCTGCCTGTTGGTATGGTGGCGCATGACCCGCTGGATCTGGCGCTGGCTGCGCGAGCCGCTGCAGTTGCTGATGGCGGTGCTGCTGTTGAGCCCGACCATCGTCGACCCGGTCAAGACCCAGTTTGCACCCGCAGTGGCGATCACCGCCCTTGATTTGGTGCTGCATGTGGGCAATAACGCCTGGCGCGCCATCTCCGACCTGTTCATGTACACGCTGATCGCGTTGGGCGTGTATATCATCTTTGTGTTGATCCGCTGGCCCATCGAGCGCGCCGCCAACGCCCGACGTGAGCGCAAGGCCGCTGCCGATGCGGCCCTGGCCGCCGAGCCGGTGGACGAAGACGACGAGCCTTACCGTCGCCCGGCGCCGGTCAGCGGTATGCGGGTCGAACCGCGCCTTTAACGTTGTACGCCCTGCAGCGAGAGCCCTGGCATGTGTGAATTATTGGGCATGAGTGCCAACGTCCCCACCGATATCGTGTTCAGCTTTACCGGGCTGATGCAGCGGGGCGGGCGTACCGGCCCCCACCGCGACGGTTGGGGCATCGCCTTTTACGAAGGCCGTGGCCTGCGTCTGTTCCAGGACCCGGCCGCCAGCAGCGAGTCGGAAGTCGCGCTGCTGGTGCAGCGTTACCCGATCAAAAGTGAGGTGGTGATTGGCCATATCCGCCAGGCCAATGTGGGCAAGGTGTGCCTGTCCAATACTCATCCGTTCGTGCGCGAGCTGTGGGGGCGCAATTGGTGCTTCGCCCATAACGGCCAATTGGCCGACTTCAACCCGCGCGCCACGTTCTACCGCCCGGTGGGTGATACCGACAGCGAAGCGGCCTTCTGTGACCTGCTCAACCGCGTGCGCGAAGCCTTCCCGGAACCGGTGGACATCGAACAAGTGCTGCCGGACTTGATCGCTGCCTGCGCCGACTACCGCAGCAAAGGCGTGTTCAACTGCCTGCTCAGCGACGGCGACTGGCTGTTTTGCTACTGCTCGACCAAATTGGCGCAGATTACCCGGCGCGCACCCTTTGGCCCGGCGCGTTTGAAAGATGTCGACGTGATCGTCGATTTTCAGGCCGAAACCACGCCCAATGATGTAGTGACGGTGATCGCGACCGAGCCGTTGACCGACAATGAAAACTGGACCCGCTACGAACCGGGCCAATGGAGCCTGTGGCGACGCGGTGAATGCGTCAGCCAGGGCATCACCGAGTAAGGATATCGACCATGTTGCTGAGTTATCTGCGGTTGGTGCTGTTTGCCATTGGCTTGTTGGTCGGCGTGCAGGTGCCGGGGTTTATCAACGACTATGCCAAACGCGTCGAGGCCCACCTGATCGAGGCGCAGACTGGCCTCAGCGGGTTTGAAAGCACCGCACGGCAGTTTTTCAATGGTGACTTGAAGGCGTTGGTGGCGCATTACCGTGCCAGTGACGACCCGGTGTTCCAGAGCGATGCCAACAGCCTGGGCACGATGCTCGATCGCCAAGTGGCGTTGGACAAGCAATTCCAGGCCATGCAAGGCCCGTGGTACATCCGTGCCCTGCAAGTGGCGGTGGCTGCCGACCCGGCGATTCGCCTGGAAACCTGGAACGGCTACAGCTACCAGATCCTGCTCACGCCGCAAGCCATGGGCTGGGGCCTGGGCGGGGCGATGTTGTTGTCATTCGGCATCGAGTGCCTGTTCCGCCTGATCGACTGGGTGGTGTTGGGCGGCAAGCGCCTGCGCCAGAGCCGGCCGATTGAAGAGCGTGACCTCAAAGGCCTCTAAAGACTGTCGCAAATCTAACTGTGGGAGCGGGCTTGCTCGCGAATGCGGTCTGTCAGTTAATTCATGTGTTGACTGATACACCGCTTTCGCGAGCAAGCCCGCTCCCACATTTGTATCCGGTTTCTTCAGTGGCTTAGCACCATGTGCTGTTCACCCACCTCCTCGGCATACCTGGCCACGACCTTCTGGCACAGCCCGACTATCTCCTCCACCAACTCCACCCCAACACGCCACGACACCACGACCTGCAAGTTCGGCAGCGTTTGCGTCATCGGCAACATCACCAACTCGCCGCGCGCCAGCTCCTCGCTGACCAGCACCGGCGGCAACGCGCCAATCCCGAAACCATCGCGCAGCAAGCGGGTGATGGCCGATACCGAGTTCACACAGTTCATGCGAGGGGCGGCGACGCCGTTGGCCTGCATCAGGCTCAGCACGTCCTGGTGCGGGTGGGAGTTTTTCGAATAGGTGATGATGCGCTCCTGGGCCAGTTCGGCGAGGGAGGCGTAGTCGCGGTTGTACAGGGAGTGGCTGGCGACGATCCAGGCCATGGGGTGGCTGGCCAGTTCCAGGCTGCGCACCGTTTCGAGGCGCAGCAAGTCGGTTTGCAGGATCAGGTCGAGGAAGCCTTTTTGCAGCTGATCGCTGAGATTGAGTGCGGTATCGGCGACTAATTCGATTTCCACCAGGGGGAAGTGGTCCATCAATTCAGCAACCAGCGGGCTCAGCCAAGTGTGGATAACCGTGTCCATCGCGCCGATCCGAATCCGCCCGACCTTGCTGCTGGTGGTTTCCAGGGACTGCTTGAGGCCCTGCATGGTTACCATCATCTGCTCGGCGTAATCGAGCACCTTCAAGCCGTCCGGGGTCAGGCTCACGCCGCGCGAGTCGCGCAGAAACAGCTTCACGCCCAGCTCGCTTTCGAGCACGGCGATGCGGCTGGAGATCGAGGCCTGGGTGGTGAACAGCTTCTCGGCAGTCAGGCGAAAGCTCTTGAGCTTGGCCACCCAGACGAAGGTTTCGAGGAACTTCAAATTCATGGGATCAACTTTTCTTATGCATGGATCGGTTTTTATTAGTTGGACGCCGCACCGGGCAAACGCCAAAAATCGAGCTATTCCACGATAAGCGTCGTGGGGGTGTCAGGACAAGTTGCGAGTTCTGCGTAAAGAATCCCACACTACAAAAACGATAAAGCCTACAGGAGCACCCACCGTGAGCCGTCTGCTACTGAATTGCGACATCGGCGAAAGCTTTGGCAACTGGACCATGGGTCTGGACGCCGAGGTCATGCCGTTTATTGATTGTGCCAACGTGGCCTGCGGCTTCCATGCCGGCGACCCGAGCATCATGCGCAAGACCGTCAGCCTGGCCCTCAAGCACGGCGTGCAAGTAGGGGCGCACCCGGCGTACCAGGACCTGCAAGGTTTCGGTCGGCGCTCGATGGCCTATAGCACCGAGGAAATCCAGGACCTGTTGCACTACCAGATCGGTGCCCTCGACGGCATCTGCCGGGCGCAAGGTGGGCGGGTCAGCTACGTCAAACCCCATGGCGCGATGTACAACGACATGATGGCCAACCCGGCGCAATTGCGCGCGGTGATCCAGGCCGTGGCCGCCTATGGCGACTTGCCGCTGATGCTGCTGGCCACCCGCGACAACCGCGCAGCCCAGGCAGTGGGCGACGAATACGGCGTGACCCTGTGGTTTGAAGCCTTCGCCGACCGTGCCTACGACCACAAGGGGCACCTGGTTTCCCGCCAGTTGCCGGGTGCCGTGCACCACGACTCAACCACCATCGTGCAGCAAGCCCTGACGATTTCCCGTGGTGAAGCCCTGACCGCCAGCGATGGCAGCGCCTTGGTGTTGCAGGCCAATACCCTGTGTGTGCACGGCGATAACGCCAGTTCGGTCGCCGCAGTGCAGCGCATTCGCGAGGCGTTGAAGCCAGCATGAAGCCACGCATTGAAGTGGTGGCGATCGACTGCCTGATGGTGCGTCTGTTCGATGTGATTGCCGAAGCCAATATGCCGTGGATGCTGGCCGCCACCCAGCGCCTGCGCGACGGGTTCGGCGCGGCACTGGTGGATCTGGTGCCGTCCTACACCACGCTGATGGTGCATTACGACCTCACTGCGTTGAGCCCGGCCCAGGCACGGGCGCTGATTGGCCAGGCGCTGACCGACCTGCAACCCCAGGCCCAGGGCAGCGGCCAGTGCCACGTGTTGCCGGTGTGGTACGACCTGAGTGTCGGCCCCGAACTGAACCTGCTCAGCCAGCGCAGTGGCCTGGCGGTAGAGGAGGTCATCCGTCGCCACAGCGCTCACGAATACCAAGTGTTTGCCCTCGGCTTTGCGCCTGGGTTTGCCTTTATGGGCCTGGTGGACGAGATCCTTGCCACGCCACGGCTGAACACCCCACGTAAACGCGTGGCCGCCGGCAGCGTGGGCATTGCCGAACGGCAAACTGCTGCCTACCCGGTGGTGTCCCCCGGTGGCTGGAACCTGATCGGCCGCACCCCGGCCAAGCTGTTCGACCGTGCACGCGATGGCTACAGCCTGATGCAACCCGGCGATACGGTGCGCTTCGAAGCGGTCAGCCACGCCGAATTCATCAACCTGGGTGGCGATGACACGCCATTGGAGGCGCAGGCATGAGCCGCTTGTTGATCGAGGCCAGCACGCCGCTGTGTCTGTTGCAGGACGCCGGCCGTTTTGGCGTGCGGCATCTGGGCGTGACGCAGGGCGGCGCGCTGGATTGGGTGTCGATGACCTGGGCCAATTGGCTGCTGGGGAATGCCCTGGATAAGCCCGTGGTGGAAATTACCTTGGGCGGGTTTACCGTGCAGGCCGAGGCGTATTGCTTGCTGGCCTTGGCCGGTGCGGATCTGGGCGCGTATATCGATGAGCGTGCGATCAGCCCGGGGCGCAGTTTTATCCTGCAAAAGGGTCAGCGTTTGCGCTTTACCCAGCCGTTCAACGGTGCGCGCGCTTATCTGGCGGCACCGGGCGGGTTTGATGCGCCGGCTGTGCTGGGCAGTCGCTCCACGGTGGTACGTGAAGCGTTGGGCGGGGTGGACGGTTTCGGCACGGCGTTGGCCGTGGGCGGGCGCTTGACGTATTCCGGCGCGGGCGGCGCGATGAACGTGCTGAGTGCGCCTGATTTGCCCGCCAAGGCGCCACTGGAGGTGATAGTCGGCGCGCAGATCGGCCAGTTCAGCGGGCAAAGTTTGTTCGATGCGTTCAATACCGAGTGGGCCCTCGACAGCCGCGCGGATCGCATGGGCATGCGCCTGTTGGGCACGCCGTTGCAGTACCAGGGGCCGTCGTTGATCTCTGAAGGGATTCCACTCGGAGCCATCCAGGTGCCGCCGGATGGGCAGCCGATTGTGTTGCTCAATGACCGGCAGACCATTGGTGGCTACCCGCGATTGGGCGCGTTGACGCCGTTGGCGCTGGCGCGGCTGGCGCAGTGCCTGCCGGGGGATAAGGTGCGCTTGGTGCCGGTGGTCCAGGAGACGGCGCATCGGCAGCATGTGGAGTTTTTGCAGCGCTTCACCGCGGGCTAAAGATCACCGTAACCCAACATGTGGGAGCGGGCTTGCTCGCGAATGCAGGGTGTCAGTCAGTCCATCAATAACTGACCCACCGCTTTCGCGAGCAAGCCCGCTCCCACATTTGCCTTAGCGTTTACTTGGAGAGAAAGCGCATCCCTTCTTCCAAGCCGCGCAAGGTCAGCGGATACATCTGATCCTCGACCAACTCCCGCACGATCCCTGTCGAGGCCGTATACCCCCACGTGTCCTTCGGGTACGGGTTTATCCAGATCAGCTTCTTGTACTTGGCCATGAAGCGCTGCATCCACACATACCCAGGCTCTTCATTCCAGTGCTCGACGCTGCCGCCGGCCTGGGTGATTTCATACGGCGCCATCGACGCATCGCCGATAAAAATCACTTTGTAGTCAGCGCCATACTTGTGCAGCAAATCCTGGGTGGAGGTGCGCTCCGACGTGCGGCGCTGGTTGTTCTTCCACACCGATTCGTACACGAAGTTGTGAAAGTAGAAGTACTCCAAGTGCTTGAACTCGGTCTTGCAGGCCGAGAACAGCTCTTCGCAGATCTTCACATGGGCGTCCATCGAGCCGCCGATGTCGAACAGCAGCAACAGCTTGATGGTGTTACGCCGCTCCGGGCGCATCTGGATATTCAGCAAGCCGGCATCGCGGGCGGTGTGGTCGATAGTGCCGTCGATATCCAGCTCTTCGGCCGCACCCTGGCGCGCGAATTTGCGCAGGCGGCGCAGGGCGATCTTGATGTTGCGCGTGCCCAGCTCCACTTGGTCGTCGAGGTTCTTGTACTCACGCTGGTCCCAGACTTTCACCGCCTTGCCCTGGCGCTTGCCGGCGTCGCCGACGCGAATGCCTTCCGGGTTGTAGCCGCCGGAGCCGAACGGGCTGGTGCCACCGGTGCCGATCCACTTGTTGCCGCCGGCATGGCGTTCTTTCTGTTCTTCCAGGCGCTTCTTGAATTCTTCGATCAGCTTGTCCAGGCCGCCGAGGGACTGGATTTGCGCGCGCTCCTCAGCGCTCAGCGTACGTTCGAACTCCTTGCGCAGCCAGTCTTCGGGGATCAGCGCCTGCAGGTGGTCGTCGAGCTTTTCCAGGCCGTTGAAATAGGCGCCGAATGCCCGGTCGAACTTGTCGAAATGCCGCTCGTCCTTCACCAGGATTGCCCGGGCCAAGTAGTAAAACTCGTCCATGTCGGCGAAGACCACGCGCTGTTTCAGCGCATTGATCAAGTCGAGCAGCTCGCGCACCGACACCGGCACCTTGGCGGCACGCATCTCATTGAACAGGTTGAGCAACATTATCGATTACCGCGACGGCTCATGAACGCCAGACGCTCCAGCAATTGCACGTCTTGCTCGTTCTTCACCAAGGCCCCGGCCAGCGGCGGGATGGCTTTGGTGGGGTCGCGTTCGCGCAGCACGGCTTCACCGATATTGTCGGCCATCAGCAACTTGAGCCAGTCGACCAGTTCGGAGGTGGACGGCTTTTTCTTCAGGCCTGGCACTTTGCGCACGTCGAAAAACACGTCCAGCGCTTCGCTGACCAGGTCTTTCTTGATGTCGGGGTAGTGCACGTCGACGATCTTTTGCAGGGTCGTACGGTCGGGGAAGGCGATGTAATGGAAGAAGCAGCGGCGCAGGAATGCGTCCGGCAGCTCTTTTTCGTTGTTGGAGGTGATGATGATGATCGGGCGTTTCTTGGCCTTGATGGTCTCGTCGATTTCGTAGACGTAGAACTCCATCTTGTCGAGTTCTTGCAACAGGTCGTTGGGGAACTCGATGTCAGCCTTGTCGATTTCATCGATCAGCAGAATCACCCGCTCCTCGGACTCGAAGGCTTCCCAGAGCTTGCCCTTTTTCAGGTAGTTGCGCACGTCGTGCACTTTGTCCACGCCCAGCTGCGAGTCGCGCAGACGGCTGACCGCGTCATACTCGTAGAGGCCCTGATGTGCCTTGGTGGTGGACTTGATGTGCCAGGTAATCAGCTTGGCGCCGAAGGATTCGGCCAGTTGCTCGGCGAGCATGGTCTTGCCGGTGCCCGGCTCGCCCTTGACCAGCAATGGCCGTTCCAGGGTGATAGCGGCGTTCACGGCCAGTTTCAGGTCATCGGTGGCAACGTAGGCCTGGGTGCCTTCGAACTTCATCGGTTATTCCTCGCATTCATCAATGCCCGGACTATACCGCGCAGCCCCGGCGACTGTGAACGCAGACGGGTTATTCAGTCTCTGAATGGACGGTCACGCGTGGCGGCTAACGGTTTTGTTCCAATGCGTATGCCCGCGCATCGGCTTTATCCCTGAGCTTGCTGCCGCCCCAGAGGGCGAGTGCGGCTAAAACCAGGGTGCCGAGGCTGATGAGGATCATCTGGCCAGCCATCGGCCCGCCGTGCATGGCGAATAGCCCTATTCGCACACAGCCGGAAAAGGCCCAGAGATAACCAAGAATTGTCAGTATCCAGCCGCAGATGCGCATGTTCAGTGTCCTTACCAGTGTTTGAACGTTGCTCGGCGGCACAATAAACCAGGGCTCAGCCTTGCGCCATGGTTGCCCTGCAGGCGTGTGGTTCACTCAGCACTGGGCTTTGGTTGTTCATAGCCCGCATTGAAGGCCTGGATAAACCCATTGCGCAAAATCGCCAACACTGCCGAGAACGCGCTGAGATTTTGCTGGTGCACGTTGCCGCTGAGTTCTACGCGGGTGGCAAACTGGTTTTTGTTCTGGTTCTTCAGCACCGTCTCACTGGTGCCGACCACGGCTTCCCAGATCGAACGAAAGATATTCTTGTCCTTGTTCTCTACATCCTGTTTCCAATCGAACACTTCTACATCGCGCAGCAACGGCTTGATGTAACCGTTCAACTGGCCGTTGTCCGCCTGGGCTTCGACCACCAGCGCGCCGGTGCCGGCCTTGAAGTCGAATTTGCCGTAGGCCGAGGCGAAGTCATTCAGGCGCTTGAGCTGGATGTCTTTGGCGCGAAAGCGGAATTCGAAGTCTTCGAAATTGCTCAGTGGGTCGAAGGCGGCCGTGGCTTCCAGAGGGGCCTGCCCGAGCAGCAGCGCCTTGCCTTCGAAGCTGGCGTCACGTTTGCCCTTCACATCGACGACGTTGGTCAGGTTATAGATGCTGGCGTTGACCTCGGTGGCGTAGATATTCACAGCTGGCTTGGACGTGAAGTTGTGGAAGGCGATCTTGCCGTCCTGAATGCGCACTTCGTTGAGGGTAATCGGCAGCAATTTGCTCAATTGCTCGCGCCAGTCGGTGCCTTTACCGGTCTGGGAGGCCTGTTGGTTGCCGCCGTCGACGAAATTCAGCTCCGGCTGGAAGAACTGCGCCTCGGCGACCACCGCGTGGTCGTACCACAGCGAATGCCAGCTCACCGACAGGTCGATCACCGGCGCCTTGACGAACGGTACCGGCACCTTGCCGTCGACCTTGACGATCTGCAGGCCGTTGATCTTGTAGGCGCCGCGCCACAGGGCCACGTCAACGTCCGTGACCTGGCCGCGGTAATCGCCCATGTCGGCGAGCTTGTCGTTCAGGTAGTTGCGCACCAGGTAGGGCAGGGCGAGATCCAGAGCGATCAGTACGACCACCAGTATGGCGACGATCCATAGCAGCCCACTGTAGCGACGTTTCATGTTCAGGTTCTCCATCGGTATAGGCGGTGGACCGCGTGTATTGGCGCAACGTTCCTCTGACTGGACGCCTCCCTACCTGAGGCATACCCTTGGAGCCTTATTGAAATTGCCTTAAGGACCCGTCATGAGCCGCATCTTTGCAGACAACGCGCACTCCATCGGTAACACGCCCCTGGTTCAGATCAACCGCATCGCACCGCGTGGCGTGACCATCCTGGCCAAGATCGAAGGGCGTAACCCGGGTTATTCGGTGAAGTGCCGCATTGGCGCAAACATGATCTGGGACGCCGAAAGCACCGGCAAACTCAAACCCGGCATGACCATTGTAGAACCGACCTCCGGCAACACCGGCATTGGCCTCGCGTTCGTCGCCGCCGCCCGTGGCTACAAGCTGCTGCTGACCATGCCGTCGTCCATGAGCATTGAGCGCCGCAAAGTGCTCAAGGCCCTGGGCGCCGAGCTGGTGCTGACCGAACCGGCCAAGGGTATGAAGGGCGCAATCGAAAAGGCTGCCGAGATCCTCGCCAGCGACCCGGCGAGCTACTTTATGCCGGCCCAGTTCGAAAACCCGGCCAACCCGGCGATCCACGAGAAAACCACCGGCCCGGAGATCTGGAACGACACTGATGGCGCCGTGGACGTACTGGTAGCGGGGGTGGGCACCGGCGGCACCATTACCGGTGTGTCGCGCTATATCAAGAACATTGCCGGCAAGCCGATTCTGTCGGTGGCCGTTGAACCCTTCGCCTCGCCCGTGATTACCCAGGCGCTGGCCGGTGAAGAGATCAAACCCAGCCCGCATAAAATCCAGGGCATTGGCGCCGGTTTCGTGCCGAAAAACCTCGATCTGTCGATGGTTGACCGTGTGGAGCTGGTGACCGACGACGAATCCAAGGCCATGGCCCGGCGCTTGATGCAGGAAGAGGGGATTCTGTGCGGAATCTCCTGCGGCGCCGCCATGGCGGTGGCGGTACGTCTGGCCGAGAAACCGGAAATGCAGGGCAAGACCATCGTGGTGGTGCTACCGGACTCGGGTGAGCGCTACCTGTCGAGCATGTTGTTCAGCGATTTGTTTACCGAGCAGGACAACCAGGCCTGATCGGTTATCGGTGGCGGGCGGGGCCGACGTCTTCGCGGGCAAGCCCGCTCCCACATTTGATCTTCGCTGCTTTGAGCATCGTGTTCGCTTAACGGAACTGCATTAGGGCAAGCCCGCTCACCATAAGGGTTCGACTCGCCACAAGGTTTTGATTTATGTCAGCCGGTCGGCCCAGGCCTTCTGCATAATGGCCCAACTGTTTATCATGGCCGGCTGCTACGTCTGGTTTCCCGTTGACGGGAGGTTGCTGGCCAGGCGCTTATTTCCAGGAGTTGCTGCATGACCTTTTCTTTGGCCGCCAAACTGTCGGTGCTGCTGTTGTTTATCGGCAGCACGCTGTATGTGCACCTGCGCGGCAAGGCCCGTTTGCCGATGTTGCGCCAGTTCGTCAACCATTCGGCGCTGTTCGCCCCGTATAACGCTTTGATGTATCTGTTCTCGGCTGTGCCGTCCAAGCCGTACCTGGACCGCAGCAAGTTCCCCGAGCTGGATGTGCTCAAGGACAACTGGGAAGTGATTCGCGAAGAGGCGATGCACCTGTTCGACGAGGGGTACATCCGCGCCGCCGAAAAGAACAACGACGCCGGTTTCGGTTCGTTTTTCAAGAAGGGCTGGAAGCGCTTCTACCTCAAGTGGTACGACAAACCGCTGCCATCGGCCGAGGCCCTGTGCCCGAAGACCGTGGCGCTGGTCAGCAGCATCCCCAACGTCAAGGGCGCAATGTTTGCGCTGCTGCCGGGTGGCAGCCACCTCAACCCGCACCGCGACCCGTTTGCCGGTTCGCTGCGTTATCACCTGGGCTTGTCCACGCCCAACTCCGACGACTGCCGCATCTTCGTCGATGGCCAGGTCTACGCCTGGCGCGATGGTGAAGACGTGATGTTCGATGAAACCTACGTGCACTGGGTGAAGAACGAGACGGAAAAGACCCGCGTGATTCTGTTCTGCGACATCGAACGCCCGCTGAGCAACCGGGTGATGACGCGCATCAACCGCTGGGTCAGCAAGCAATTGGGCCGCGCCACGGCGCCGCAAAACCTCGACGATGAGCGTGTGGGCGGGATCAACCAGGCCTATGCCTGGAGCAAGGCCTTCAGCGACAAGTTCAGCGGTGTGGTCAAGCAGTGGAAGCGCAAGCATCCAAAGGCCTACCGCATTGCGCGGCCGGTGCTGGCGGTCGTCGTGCTGGTGCTGTTGTGGAAGTGGCTGTTCGGCTAATTTGAAACGCGGTTAAAAATGTGGGAGCGGGCTTGCTCGCGAATGCGCAGTGTCAGTCGATAGATTAATTGACTGATCCACCGCGTTCGCGAGCAAGCCCGCTCCCACATTGGGTTTTGCAGTGTTGCTTACGACGCGATCAGCTGGCGTCAAACAGTGGAAGCGCAAGCATCCGAAGGCCTACCGCATTGCGCGGCCGGTGCTGGCGGTGGTTGTGCTGGTGCTGTTGTGGAAGTGGCTGTTCGGCTAATTTGAAACGCGGTTAAAAATGTGGGAGCGGGCTTGCTCGCGAAAGCGGTGGGTCGGTCAAGAATGTATCGACTGACACTGCGCATTCGCGAGCAAGCCCGCTCCCACATTGGGTTTTGCAGTGTTGCTTACGACGCGATCAGCTGGCGTCAAACAGTGGAAGCGCAAGCATCCAAAGGCCTACCGCATTGCACGGCCGGTGCTGGCGGTGGTTGTGCTGGTGCTGTTGTGGAAGTGGTTGTTCGGCTAATTTGAAACGCGGTTAAAAATGTGGGAGCGGGCTTGCTCGCGAAAGCGGTGGGTCAGTCAAGAATGTATCGACTGACACTCCGCATTCGCGAGCAAGCCCGCTCCCACCTTTGGTTTTGCAGTGTTGCTTACGACGCGATCAGCTGGCGTCACGCAGTGGAAGCGCAAGCATTCAAAGGTGCGCGGCCGGTGCTGGCGGTCGTCGTGCTGGTGCTGTTGTGGAAGTGGTTGTTCGGCTAATTTGAAACGCGGTTAAAAATGTGGGAGCGGGCTTGCTCGCGAAAGCGGTGGGTCAGTCAAGAATGTATCGGCTGACACTGCGCATTCGCGAGCAAGCCCGCTCCCACTTTTGGTTTTGCAGTGTTGCTTACGACGCGATCAACTGCCGAAGTACATAGTGCAGAATCCCGCCCGCCTTGAAGTACTCGACTTCATTGAGGGTATCAATCCGGCACAGCACCTCGACCTTCTCGCTGCTGCCATCCTCGCGCGTAATCACCAGCGTCAGGTTCATCCGTGGCTCGATCTCGGCATCGGTCAGCCCGAGAATGTCGATCTTTTCCTTGCCGGTCAGTTTGAGTGCCTTGCGGTTCTGATCCAGCTTGAACTGCAATGGCAGTACGCCCATGCCGACCAGGTTGGAGCGGTGAATCCGCTCGAAGCTCTCGGCGATTACCGCCTTCACCCCCAGCAGGTTGGTGCCCTTGGCCGCCCAGTCGCGGCTTGAACCGGTGCCGTATTCCTGACCGGCAATCACCACCAGCGGCGTGCCCGACGCCTGGTATTTCATGGCAGCGTCGTAAATGGGCATTTTCTCGCCAGTCGGGATGTACAGGGTGTTGCCGCCTTCCTCACCGCCCAGCATCTCGTTGCGGATGCGGATATTGGCAAACGTGCCGCGCATCATCACTTCATGGTTGCCCCGGCGTGAGCCGTAGGAGTTGAAGTCACGCGGCTCGACACCTTGCTCGCGCAGGTAGCGCCCGGCGGGGCTGTCGGTCTTGATGTTGCCGGCAGGGGAGATGTGGTCGGTGGTCACCGAGTCGCCCAGCAGCGCCAGCACATTCGCGCCTTTAACGTCTTTGATCACCGGCAATGGCCCGGCAATGTCATCGAAGAACGGCGGGTGCTGAATGTAGGTGGAGTCCTTTTGCCACACGTAAGTCGCGGCCTGCGGCACTTCAATGGCTTGCCACTGCTCATCACCGGCAAATACTTCGGCGTATTCCTTGTGGAACATGCCGGTGCTGACCTGGGCGACGGCGTCGGCGATTTCCTGGCTGCTTGGCCAGATGTCTTTCAGGTACACCGGCTGGCCGTCCTTGCCTTCGCCCAGCGGCTCGCTGCTGATATCGATACGCACGGTGCCGGCCAATGCGTAGGCGACCACCAGCGGCGGCGAGGCCAGCCAGTTGGTTTTCACCAGCGGGTGCACGCGGCCTTCAAAGTTACGGTTGCCGGACAGCACCGAGGCGACCGCGAGGTCGGCTTTCTGGATGGCTTTTTCGATCGGCTCGGGCAACGGGCCGGAGTTGCCGATGCACGTGGTGCAGCCGTAGCCGACCAGATCAAAGCCAAGCTTGTCGAGGTAGTGGGTAAGGCCCGCCGCCTTGTAGTAGTCGGTGACCACTTTGGAGCCGGGCGCCAGGGAGGTTTTCACCCACGGTTTGCTGGTGAGGCCTTTCTCCACGGCCTTTTTTGCCACCAGGCCGGCGGCCATCATCACACTGGGGTTGGAGGTGTTGGTGCACGAGGTAATCGCTGCAATCACCACCGCGCCGTTTTTCAGGCGATAGGTGTGGCCCTCGTATTCGTAGTCGGTTTCGCCGACCAGGTCGGCATTGCCCACGGCGACACCACCACCGCCTTCACTTTCCAGGCGGCCTTCTTCTTTGGTGGTGGGTTTGAATTGCAGATCGAGGAAGTCACTGAAGGCTTGTGCCACATGCGGCAGCGAAACACGGTCCTGCGGGCGTTTCGGCCCGGCGAGGCTCGCTTCGACACTGCCCATGTCCAACGCCAGGGTATCGGTGAACACCGGCTCCTGGCCGGCATTGCGCCACAGGCCCTGAGCCTTGGTGTAGGCCTCGACCAGCTTCACGGTTTCTGCCGGGCGGCCTGACAGGCGCAGGTAGTCCAGGGTCACGTCATCCACCGGGAAAAAGCCGCAGGTGGCGCCGTATTCCGGGGCCATGTTGGCGATGGTCGCACGGTCGGCCAGGGGCAAATCGGCCAAGCCATCACCATAGAATTCGACGAATTTACCCACCACGCCTTTTTTACGCAGCATCTGCGTGACGGTCAGCACCAGGTCGGTCGCCGTGATGCCTTCTTTGAGTTTGCCGGTGAGCTTGAAGCCGATTACTTCCGGGATCAGCATCGACACCGGTTGGCCGAGCATCGCCGCTTCCGCTTCGATCCCGCCCACGCCCCAGCCCAGTACGCCGAGCCCGTTGATCATGGTGGTGTGGGAGTCGGTGCCGACGAGGGTGTCGGGGAAGGCGTAGGTACGGCCGTCTTCGTCTTTGGTCCACACGGTGCGGCCGAGGTATTCAAGGTTGACCTGGTGGCAGATGCCGGTGCCCGGTGGCACCACGCTGAAGTTGTCGAAGGCGCTTTGGCCCCAGCGCAGGAAGGCGTAGCGTTCGCCGTTGCGCTGCATTTCGATGTCGACGTTCTGCTCAAACGCGCTATCGCTGCCGAACTTGTCGACCATCACCGAGTGGTCGATCACCAGGTCCACGGGGGACAGCGGGTTGATACGCTGCGGGTCGCCGCCGGCCTTGGCCACGGCGGCGCGCATGGCGGCCAGGTCGACCACGGCGGGCACGCCGGTAAAGTCCTGCATCAGCACGCGGGCGGGGCGGTATTGGATTTCGCGGTCGGACTGGCGCTCTTTGAGCCAGGCAGCGATGGCCTTGAGGTCGGCGCCGGTGACGGTCTTGTTGTCTTCCCAGCGCAGCAGGTTTTCCAGCAGCACTTTGAGCGACATCGGCAGCGTGTCCAGGTCACCCAGGCTCTTGGCCGCCTCGGGCAGACTGAAGTAGTGGTAGGTCTTGCTGTCTATTTCCAGTGTTTTAAGGGTTCTCAGGCTATCAACGGATGACATTACATGACTCCTTATGGTCCGCACGGCTACGGACCTGACGGGACGAACAGAGCTTTCAACTTAGCCCTGTTTTCATTAGCAGGCTAATAACTGGACTCTATCGTTAAGTCCAAGGTTCCGAACTCGGCTATCATGCGCGCGTTTTCATGACAGGTATTGCGATAGAGCAATGCCGGTTGAGTCACCAGGAGAGTTGATGAACACCCTTTTTATGCACTGCCGCCCGGGTTTTGAAGGCGAAGTCTGTTCCGAGATCGCGGAACACGCCGCGCGCCTGAACGTTTCCGGCTATGCCAAGACCAAGACCGGCAGCGCCTGCGCCGAATTTGTCTGCACCGAAGAAGACGGCGCCCAGCGCCTGATGCACGGCCAGCGCTTTGCCGAGCTGATCTTCCCGAGGCAGTGGGCGCGCGGGGTATTCATCGACCTGCCGGAAACCGACCGCATCAGCGTGATCCTCGCCCACCTGCAAGGCTTCCCGGTGTGCGGCAGCCTGTGGCTGGAGATGGTCGACACCAACGACGGCAAGGAACTCTCCAACTTCTGCAAGAAATTCGAAGTGCACTTGCGCAAAGCCTTGTTGAACGCCGGCAAGCTGGTGGATGACCCGAGCAAGCCGCGCCTGCTGCTGACCTTCAAAAGCGGCCGCGAAGTGTTCATGGGCCTGGCTGAGTCGAATAACTCGGCGATGTGGCCCATGGGCATCCCGCGCCTGAAATTCCCGCGTGAGGCGCCAAGCCGTTCGACCCTGAAACTGGAAGAAGCCTGGCACCACTTCATCCCCCGCGACCAGTGGGACGAGCGCCTGCACGGCGACATGACCGGTGTCGACCTCGGCGCCGCCCCTGGCGGTTGGACCTGGCAGTTGGTCAACCGCGGCATGCTGGTGACCGCCATCGACAACGGGCCGATGGCCGAAAGCCTGATGGACACTGGCCTGGTGCAGCATTTGATGGCTGACGGCTTTACCTTCGTGCCCAAGCAACCGGTAGACTGGATGGTCTGCGATATCGTCGAGAAACCGGCGCGTAACGCGGCCCTCCTGGAAACCTGGATCGGCGAGGGCTATTGCCGCGAGGCGGTGGTGAACCTGAAGTTGCCGATGAAGCAGCGTTACGCTGAAGTGAAACGCTTGCTGGAGCGTATTGAAGACGGTTTCAAGGCGCGGGGCATTCGCGTGGAAATCGGCTGCAAGCAGCTGTACCACGACCGTGAGGAAGTGACTTGCCACCTGCGTCGGCTGGTGGATGTGAAGAAGACCAAGTCGCGCTGACGTTGAGCCGCACGCCGCTCAAAATGTGGGAGCTGGCTTGCCTGCGATGGCGGTATAACAGTCGAAATTTATAGTGAATGTGCCCCTTATCGCGGGCAAGCCCGCTCCCACAGGAGAGTGGGTCTGTTTCAGGAGTGATGTATGAATCAGCCTCTCGATTTGCCCGTAGACGCCGTGCTCGATGCGACGGGCCTCAACTGCCCGGAACCGGTGATGATGCTGCACCAGCACATCCGTGACCTGCCGCCTGGCGGCCTGCTCAAGGTGATCGCGACCGACCCGTCGACCCGCCGCGATATTCCCAAGTTCTGTGTGTTCCTGGACCACGAACTGGTGGATCAGCAGGAACACGCCGGTACGTACCTGTACTGGATTCGCAAGAAGTCCGCTTAAACCCGGCGAATCCGCCGGCGCGCGCTGCGTGCCAGGCGGATCACCAGCATCGCCGCGGCGCAGCTCAAGCCCACGATCAGCCCTTGCCACAGGCCGCTCGGCCCACTCGCTGCGCCCAGCCAATCGGTCAGCCCCAGGGCATAACCCACCGGCAACCCCACGCCCCAGTAAGCAAACAAGGTCAGCACCATGGTCACCCGTGTGTCCTGGTAGCCGCGCAGCGCGCCGGCAGCGGTGACCTGGATCGCGTCGGAGAACTGGAACAGCGCCGCAAACACGATCAGCATCGACGCCACGTGGATCACCCGCGGGTCAGGCGTGTAAATCGTGGCAATCTGTTCGCGAAACAGCAGCATCAGGCTGCAGGACAGGCACGCGTAGGTCAGTGCCGTGCCCATGCCGACCCCGGCGGCAAAGCGTGCTTCGCGCGGCTCGCCACGGCCCAATGCCTGGCCGACCCGCACCGTGACCGCCATGCTCAGCGAATAGGGGATCATGAACACCAGCGAGCTGAAGTTCAGCGCGATCTGGTGCCCGGCCACCACGTTGGCGCCCAGGCTGCCGATCAGCAGGGCGATCACCGCAAAGATGCTCGATTCGGCAAACACCGCGATCCCGATCGGCAGGCCGATGCCCAGCACGCGCTTGATCACGGCCCATTGCGGCCAGTCGAAACGCTTGAACAACTCGCTGCTCTGGTACGCCGGTGCCCAGCGGGTCCAGGCGGCGAGGCCGAGCATCATCACCCACATCACAATCGCCGTGGCCCAGCCACAGCCCACGCCGCCCATGGCCGGCACACCGAAGTGGCCATAAATGAACACGTAGTTCAGTGGAATGTTCAACGCCAGCCCGCACAGGCCCATGACCATGCTCGGGCGCGTACGGCCCAGGCCATCACTGAAGCAACGCAACACGTAATACAGGGCGATGGCGGGCATGCCCGATGCGATGCCGTGCAGGTAGGCCATGCACGGTTTGATCAGCTCGGGGTCGACATTCATCGCATGTAGGATCGGCTCGGCGCTGATCAGCATCAGCAGGGCAGTGATGCCCACCACCACGGCCAGCCACAGGGATTGGCGCACCAGCGGGCCAATCTCGGTGTGGTGACCGGCGCCGAAGCGCTGAGCGACTTTGGGCGTGGTGGCCAGCAGCGTGCCGGTCATCAGCAGGTACACCGGAATCCAGATCGAGTTGCCCAAGGCCACGGCCGCCAGGTCTCGCGGGCTCACGCGCCCGGCCATCACCGCATCGACGAAGCCCATGGCAGTGGTGGCGAGTTGGCCGATCATGATCGGCAGGGCCAGGGTCAGCAGGCTGCGCACCTCGCGACTGACGCGGGCGGGGCGGGAGAGGGGGCGGTGGCGGTGTTCACGTGCGGGTGTCCAGTAAAAGAGTTGCAAAGGACGGCGAAGTCTACGCGCTGACGCAGTGGTCAGGAAAAAACCTGTGTTAGCGATTTGTAATGCGATCTTCCGGCTGGCACCGAACCCTTGTGGGCGCTGGCTTGCCTGCGATGGCCTCATCTCGGTGTTGAGCGACAGAATGAGTCGCCTGCATTGCAGGCAAGCCAGCTCCCACATAAGCACTGCCCACCTGGCATCTGCGCTGGAACGCAGGTCGCATCCCTGTACACTGCTGGTCCGCGAAAGGAGCCTGCCATGCTGATTGTTGCCGACGAAAATATCCCGCTGCTCGATGCCTTTTTTGAAGGGTTTGGCGAAATTCGCCGAGTGCCCGGCCGTTCCATCGACCGTGCCACGGTCGAGCAGGCCGATGTGCTGCTGGTGCGCTCGGTGACCAACGTCAATCGCGCCTTGCTGGAAGGCACGCAAGTGCGCTTTGTCGGCACCTGCACCATTGGCACCGATCACCTGGACCTGGATTACTTCAAGCAGGCCGGTATCGCCTGGTCCAGCGCCCCTGGCTGCAATGCGCGCGGCGTGGTGGACTATGTGCTGGGTAGCTTGCAGACCCTGGCCGAGATCGAAGGCGCCGACCTTAACCAGCGCACCTACGGTGTGGTGGGTGCCGGTGAAGTGGGCGCTCGCCTGGTGACGGTACTCAAGGGCCTGGGCTGGAACGTATTGGTGTGTGACCCGCCGCGCCAGATTGCCGAAGACGGTGATTACGTCAGCCTGCAGCAGATTATCGAGCAGTGCGATGTGATCAGCCTGCACACGCCGCTGACCAAGTCCGGTAACGGCTCCACCTGGCACCTGCTTGATCGCGAACGGCTCAACCGCCTCAAGCCCGGCACCTGGCTGATCAACGCCAGCCGTGGCCCGGTGGTGGACAACGCCGCCCTGCGCGAGGTGTTGCTGCAACGCGAAGACCTGCAAGCCGTGCTGGATGTGTGGGAAGGCGAGCCGCAAGTGGACGTCGACCTGGCCGACCTGTGCGTGCTGGCTACTCCCCATATCGCCGGCTACAGTCTCGACGGCAAACAGCGTGGTACCGCGCAGATTTACCAGGCCCTTTGCGCCCACCTGGGCCACGAACCGAGCATTCAGTTAAGTGATCTGCTGCCGCAACCTTGGCTGGCCGAGGTCCACCTGAATGCATCGACCGAGCCGGCCTGGGCGTTGGCGACCTTGTGTCGCAGCGTGTACGACCCCCGCCGGGATGATGCGGATTTCCGGCGCAGCCTTGTCGGCACCGTGGAAGAGCAACGCAAGGCGTTCGACCTGCTGCGCAAGCACTACCCGGAGCGGCGTGAGATTGATGGCTTGAAAGTCCGCATCAACGGCGAATCGGCGCAGTTGTCGAACATCGTGTCGGCGCTGGGTGCGGTAGCGCTTTAAGCACCCATAAAAAACCCGGCCATCAAGGCCGGGTCTGCAAGAGCGTGGGCGCTTCAGCCTTGCTTGGCAGGCTTGACCAGTCGCTGTTCCAGCTCGCGGCAGGCTTGCTGGATCATCTCTTCGGTAATCTGCACTTCGCGGCCTTGGGCGTCGATGACGGAGCAAGGCAGATGCTGCGGTTGGCGGATCACTTCAATCTTGGCATCGCTGCTGTTTTGCAAGGTCATGGCCTGTCTCCTCATCAGGTTGTGTACCTACTGTAATTCCCCCGCGTGACCGTGCTATTACAACTCCTTACAAAGCCAGCGGTTCGAACACCCAGTCCACCAGAAACCGATACAAATTTCCAGCCAGGCATTAGACCGAAAGCCTCTAGGGATCAGTGTCGGCGGGCATAATTAACCTGACTCATTGTTATTCCCCCAAGTTCCCCCAATGTTGGGATGTAGTTATCCAACTCCCTCACGCAGGTGATGCCCGCCATGTTCTCCGTCCGTCAACGCCGTGCCATTCGACTGGCCAGCCGCTTTATTGCGCCGTACCGCTGGCAGGCACTGGGTGCTTTGTTGGCACTCATCGTCACTGCGGGCATCACCTTGTCCATGGGGCAGGGCATTCGCCTGCTGGTGGACCAGGGGTTCATGACCCAGTCGCCGCACCTGCTCAACCGGTCCATCGGCCTGTTCATGATTCTGGTGCTGGGCCTGGCGGTGGGTACATTTGCACGGTTTTATTGGGTCTCGTGGATCGGCGAGCGGGTGGTGGCGGACATCCGTCGGCAAGTCTTCAACCACCTGATCTACCTGCACCCAGGCTTTTACGAAAACAACCGCAGCTCGGAAATCCAGTCGCGGCTGACCACTGACACTACCTTGTTGCAATCGGTGATCGGCTCGTCGCTGTCGCTGTTCCTGCGCAACGCCTTGATGGTCATCGGCGGTATCGTCCTGCTGTTTGTCACCAACCCCAAGCTCACCAGTATCGTGGTCATTGCGCTGCCGCTGGTGCTGGCGCCGATCCTGATCTTCGGTCGGCGCGTGCGCAGCCTGTCGCGGCTGAGCCAGGACCGGATTGCCGATGTCGGCAGCTACGTGTCCGAGACCCTTGGCCAGATCAAGACCGTGCAAGCCTACAATCACCAGGTCCAGGACGAACAACGCTTCGCCGTCACCGTGGAAGAAGCGTTTGCCACCGCGCGCAAGCGCATTGCGCAGCGTGCCTGGCTGATTACCCTGGTGATCATGCTGGTGCTGGGCGCCGTGGGCGTGATGCTGTGGGTGGGCGGGATGGACGTGATCGGCGGGCGGATTTCCGGCGGTGAGCTGGCGGCGTTCGTGTTTTACAGCTTGATCGTCGGCAGCGCTGTCGGCACGTTGAGCGAAGTGCTCGGCGAACTGCAGCGCGCGGCGGGGGCTGCCGAGCGCATTGGCGAGTTATTGCAATCGAATAATGAAATCCACGCGCCCACCGATGGCACTGTGCGGTTGCCGGCGCGGGTCAGCGGCCGTATGGAACTGCAAGACCTGCGCTTTTCCTACCCTTCGCGGCCGGACAGCTACGCCATCGACGGCTTGAGCCTGACCATCAACCCCGGCGAAACCCTGGCCCTCGTCGGCCCGTCCGGCGCGGGTAAGTCGACGATATTCGACCTGCTGCTGCGTTTCTACGACCCCCAGCACGGCCGCATCCTGCTCGAAGGCCACGCGCTGACGGAACTCGACCCCATGGACCTGCGCCGGCACTTCGCACTGGTGTCCCAGAGCCCGGCGCTGTTTTTCGGCAGCGTCGAAGAAAACATCCGCTATGGCAATCCGTCCGCCACGACCGCCGAGGTCGAGGCCGCCGCGCGCATCGCCCATGCCCATGACTTCATCCTGCAAATGCCCAATGGCTACCAGACCCACCTCGGCGACGGCGGCATGGGCCTCTCCGGCGGCCAACGTCAACGCCTGGCCATCGCCCGCGCGTTGCTGGTGGACGCGCCGATCCTGTTGCTGGACGAAGCCACCAGTGCCCTCGATGCGCAGAGTGAACACCTGATCCAGCAGGCGCTGCCGCAGTTGATGCAGGGCCGCACCACCCTGGTCATCGCGCACCGTTTGGCCACGGTAAAGAACGCGGATCGGATCGCGGTGATGGACCAGGGCAAGTTGGTGGCGGTCGGCACGCATCAGCAGTTGATTGCGAGCAATCCGCTGTATGCGCGGTTGGCGGCATTGCAGTTCAGTGATGGGGTGGAGGAGAGCGCTGCACACTGAATAGCGCCCGCCATAAAAAATGCCCGCATTGCTCAATGCGGGCATTTTTATTTCTGCTTCAAACCTTATTGGTCATCAAAGTAGCGCTCATGCCAATCCACCAACGGCTGCGGCGAGTTGAGCTTCTGCCCGTAGATCACCGAATAAGACAGCACGTTCTGCACATACTGGCGGGTTTCGTCGAACGGGATGCTCTCCACCCACACGTCGAAACTCAGGTGATCAGCGCCACGCAGCCATTGGCGCACGCGACCGGGCCCGGCGTTGTAGGCGGCGGAGGCGAGTACACGGTTGCCGTTGAACTGGCTGTGCACCTGGCTCAGGTAGGCGGCGCCGAGCTGGATGTTTTTGTCCGGGTCCAGCACCTGTGCCGGGGAAGCGAGCGGGATGCTGAATTTGCGTGCGGTTTCCTTGGCGGTGCCGGGCATCAGTTGCATCAGGCCACTGGCGCCAACGCCGGAGCGGGCGTCATCCATGAAGGCGCTTTCCTGACGAGTAATGGCAAATACCCAGCTCGAGTGCAGCCCACGCACCTTGGCTTCGCGCACCAGGGTGTCGCGGTGGGCCATTGGGAAGCGGATATCCAGGTCGTCCCAATATTGCGCCTGGCTGATGGTGCGAATCGCCGGGAAGTACCACTTCATGTCGTAGGCCAGCTTGGCCTGGGCGACCATTTCATCGCGGTTGAAGTGGCGGCTGACGTGGTACCACTCGCGGCGGCCATCGACGATTTGGCCGCGGGCGTAGAACTCCAGTGCACGGCGCACGCCTGGGGTGTTGCGGACCTTGTTGACCAGCGCCTGGCTCATCACCAAGGGTTTGTTCTTTAACTGATACGGCGCCTTGGACCGATCAGCGGCGAGGAACCCGTAGAAATCACGCTCCTGCGAGAGGTTCTTGTACAGCACCAGCGGCTGTGGGTTTTTCGGCTCGGCCAGCTCAAGACTGCGCGCCTGCCAGTAACGCCAGCGGTTAGTGGTGGCCAGGTCTTGTGGGAGTTTGCGGGTGAGCTGGTAGGCATCTTCCCAGCGGGCCAGGCGCAACAGCAGGCGCAGGCGCCATTCGGACACGGTGTTGTCACGCAGCTCCGGGTCGTATTTGGTCATCACGTCCAGGGCGCGCGGGTCGTAGCGACGGGCCAGGGTCAGGCCGATTTCGCGGGCGATCGACACTTTTTCGTCACGGGAGAAGTGCATGCTGCTGGCGTAACCGTCGAGCAGGGCCATGGCCTTGTCCGGGTCCTGGCGTGCCAGACGGCGCAGGCCCAGGCCCACGGCGTCAGACATGGCCTCGTTGGCCGGCAGGAAACGGGACGGGTCACCGAGCATGTCGGGCTTTTGCGCCACGTCCACCATCAGGCGGCCTTGGGCACCGAGGGTCGGCAGGGTTTTCACCAGGCTGTTGGCCAGCGCGTAGTTGCGGGCCTCAGCGGCGAGTTTGGCGCGGTCCCAGATTTTCTGTTCGGTGAGCTGACCATCGGCGGCCCACTGGCCAAAGGTGGCGTCACAGGCGGCCGGCTGCGATTTGCCGGTCAGCCAGAGTTTTTCGGTGGTCTTGTAGCCTTCGGCTTTCAGATTATGGGTGAGCTGGTACTGGCCATGCAGGCAGTCCAGTTCGACGAAATTAAGCTTGGCGTCGTAGTACTTTTCAAACGTCTGCCAGTCGCCACGCTCGGCCAGCCAGCGCAACCAGCGCAGCTTCATCCAGTTGGCCTGGGGCAGGTCGCCGTTTTTGGCGAGGAATTGTTCGATTTCCTCGTTGCTCGCGGTTTTCAGGCGGGCGGTCAGCTCGTCATACGCCAGGTACGGCGTGAGCGGGTAGTCGGCCAGGGCCTGGCTGTATTGCATGTACGGGCCGCTGTCGCCTTTGGCGAGGGCGCGTTTGGCTTCATCGTAATATTGACGTTGGGTGGTGAGGTCCACGGCCTGGGCAGATTGAACGGCGGTGGCGGAAAGAAGCAGACAAGATAAAAAGTTGAAAAGGCGACTGCGCATGAGACGTCCGTGCAGAGAAATCACGACTAGCACCGGCACCGCCGACACTGATTGCCCCTAGCTTAGCCTTTTGCCAGCGGCCGGCGAAAGCTTTGCCGGCCGGTTGGTTCAAGTAGATCAGAAATGTCCTGCAGAACGTGCCCATGGTGAAAATGCCGGCCGCATCCCACCCTCAAGTCAGGTAGAATGCGCGCCCAGTTTTTGGAGAAGCGTATGACCCTGCTCAAATTCAGCGATGTGTCCCTTGCTTTCGGCGCTATGCCGTTGTTGGACAAGGTGTCCTGGCAGATCGCCCGTGGTGAGCGGGTGTGCATCATCGGCCGCAACGGCACCGGCAAGTCCAGCATGATGAAGCTGGTAAAAGGCGACCAGAAGCCCGATGACGGCTCTGTTTGGCGCGCCCCGGGCCTCAAGATCGGCGAATTGCCGCAAGAATTGCCGGTGGCCGACGGACGGACAGTGTTCGACGTGGTTGCCGAAGGCCTCGACGGTGTCGGTGAGTTGCTCGCGCAATACCATCACCTGGCGCAGAACTGCGTCACCGAAGAAGACCTGGACAAGCTGATGCACGTCCAGCAAGACCTCGAAGCCCGTGACGGCTGGCGCTTGCAGCAACTCGTCGACAGCACCTTGAGCCGCCTGCAACTGCCGGCCGACAAGACCCTCGCCGAATTGTCCGGCGGCTGGCGTCGTCGCGTGCTGCTGGCCCAGGCATTGGTGTCCGAGCCGGACCTGCTGCTGCTCGACGAACCGACCAACCACCTGGACATCGGCGCAATCGCCTGGCTGGAAGAAGCCATCAAGGACTTCCAGGGCGCCGTGCTGTTTATCACGCACGACCGTGCCTTCCTGCAGAGTCTGGCAACGCGCATCCTTGAACTGGACCGTGGCGGCCTGATCGACTGGAACGGCGACTACGCCAGTTTCCTGGTGCACAAAGAGGCGGTGCTGTCCGCTGAGGAAACCGCCAACGCGCTGTTCGATAAAAAACTGGCCCAGGAAGAAGTCTGGATCCGCCAGGGCATCAAGGCCCGCCGGACCCGTAACGAAGGCCGCGTACGTGCCCTCAAAGCGCTGCGCAATGAGCGTAGCGAGCGTCGCGAACGCACGGGCAAGGCGAATATTCAGCTCGACACCGCCGACAAGTCGGGCAAGCAGGTCATGGTGCTGGAGAACGTGAGCTTCCATCACCCGGATGGCCCGTTCCTGATCAAGGACTTCTCCATGGTCCTGCAGCGCGGCGACCGTATCGGCCTGCTGGGCGCAAACGGTACCGGCAAGACCACTTTGCTCAAGCTGATGCTTAATGGCCTGCAACCGACCAGCGGCACGGTCGAGGAAGGCACCAAGATCGACGTGGCCTACTTCGACCAGTTGCGCCATCAGTTGGACCTGGAAAAAACCGTGATCGACAACGTTGCCGAAGGCCGCGACTTTATCGACATCGACGGCCAGAGCCGCCACGTGCTGAGCTACCTCGGCGACTTCCTGTTCAGCCCGCAGCGTGCGCGTACGCCAGTGAAAGCCTTGTCCGGTGGTGAGCGTGCACGCCTGCTGCTGGCCAAGCTGTTCAGCAAACCGGCCAACCTGCTGGTGCTCGACGAACCCACCAACGACCTCGACGTGGAAACCCTCGAACTGCTGGAGGAGGTCCTGCTGACCTTCAACGGTACCGTGCTGATGGTCAGCCACGACCGGGCATTCCTCGACAACGTGGTCACCAGTACCCTGGTCTTCGAAGGTGAAGGCAAGGTGCGTGAATACGTCGGTGGTTATCAGGACTGGCTGCGCCAGGGTGGCTCACCGCGCCTGCTGGGCGTTACCGAGAGCAAGTCCGGCAAAGCCGACCTGACCTCCGCAGTGGTGGCCCCGGTGGCCGCAGAGGCCCCGGCCCAGGAAGCTGCGCCGGCGGCCAAGAAGAAGCTCAGCTACAAGCTGCAACGCGAGCTGGAAGCCTTGCCGGGTGACATTGACGCCAAGGAACAGCAGATCGCTGCGGTAGAAGCGGAAATGGCCGACGCAGGTTTCTACCTGCGTCCGGCGGCGGAAACTGCCAAGGTGATTGCCTCCCTGGAGACGTTGAATCAGGAGCTGGAAGTGCTGGTTGAGCGTTGGGCCGAGCTGGATGCCTGAGTGATTCAAGCGCACTAAAAAAAGCCCGGCGCCCATTTGTATGAACGCCGGGCTTTTTATATGGAATTCGATTAGAAATGTGGGAGCGGGCTTGCTCGCGAAAGCGGTACATCAGTCGCCAGATGCGTCAACTGACAGACTGCTTTCGCGAGTAAGCCCGCTCCCACACTGGGTGAGCGTGGTTCTTAAGCGCTTTTTACCAGCTTCACGGCCAACACATCGCACGGCGCGCCGTGCAGCACATCATTGGCGGTAGAGCCCAGCAGCAACGCCAGGCCGTGGCGGCCATGGCTGCCGACCACGATCAGGTCGCAGTTCTGCTCTTTGGCCAAGTGGTGGATTTCCTGGCGCGGCTGGCCGTAGGTGAGATGGGAGTTTTCCTTGGTCACTTCCGGGTACTTCAGGATCAAGCGATCCAGGCGCTCTTTGGCCTGGTCAAACTGCTGTTGCTGCAACTGGGAAAGGTCCATGGGTACGTCGCCACCAAAGGCCATGGCCATGGGCTCGACGATATGCACGAGTGACAGCTTGGCACCGTTGGCGATTGCTGAAGCCTGCGCGCGCTTGATAACCGGGTCGCACTCTTCGGTCAGATCGACAGCGACCAGGATATGTTTGTAGGAATGTTCGTTGGGCATGGCGCGTTCCTCCAGGAGACTGCAATAAGTTCAGTATGGCTGGTTTCAAGCGGATGGGGTTGCGTCAGCTCAAACCCGCTCATCTAGAAATTCGGGAGTACACATATGACGGTCTGGATAGTGGTGTCAATCCTTCTGGTGGTTCTGAGCCCTCTGGCATGGCTGCGCCCGTCGCGCCATCAGAGCGGGCGCATGGCCCTGCGGATGGAGGCGCGCCGCATTGGTCTGGCCATGCAGTTGGCACCTCAGGAATGGCCGTATTGGCTCAAGCAGGAGCCGCCGAGCCCTTGCGCGCAGTACTGCCGGCCACGGCGCGGGAGTGCGCCGGCGATCTGGAGTTATTGGCAGATGGAGCCAGGGGTCTGGGTCAATCAGTGGCGCGAGGTGTGTGTCGATGAAAAGTTGTTGCCACATTTTGCGACGCTGCCGGCCAACGTCTATAAGGTCGAAGCCGACAAGCAAATGATCGCCTTGTATTGGGGCGAGAAGGGCGAGGCGAGTGTGTTGAAGGACATTGATACGCTGCTCAAGGCCTTGGCGTAACGTTGCGCGGGCTCAGCTCGCTGTTACAAAACAGCAGGCAATAAAAAGCCCGACATCATCATCGGGCTGGAGTTGGCCAGGCAGGCCGGTAAATCTGTGTTTCCTGCGTCGGATGGTCATCCAGACGCGTTACGGTTGTCGCAAGCCTAGCGGCATATCCGGTTCTGTACAGCCTTTTCCCACATCTTTTACATTATTGATCTCATGAATAGTTAAGTATTGGCTAGGCGTGGGCTCCGGGGTGGGGTTCTGAAATGACTGGAAAGTCGCGCTTTTCCTAGCCTTTCGAGCGATTGACAATTGCTCGGAATTGGATGAAGGTGGCGTACCCAAATCAAACGGGCGTATGAATTGAGCGTTTGTCTGTCAGACGGCTCATACATAACCCCGACTATCGCATTGGCGGGTGTGCCTGGCGGATGGGCGTGAGCATTGACGTCATCATCAATGTCCAACCATAGGCCAGCGTCCAATGTGTACTGTTCAGCTTCCATATCGTGGAGATCAGTTGATGATTTACGAAGGTAAAGCCATCACGGTTAAGGCTCTTGAAAGTGGCATCGTCGAATTGAAGTTCGACCTCAAGGGTGAGTCCGTCAACAAGTTCAACCGTCTAACCCTGAATGAATTGCGTCAGGCCGTAGACACCATCAAAGCAGATGCTTCGGTCAAGGGCGTGATCGTCTCCAGCGGCAAGGACGTGTTTATCGTCGGCGCTGACATCACCGAATTCGTCGACAACTTCAAGCTGCCCGATGCCGAGCTGGTGGCTGGCAACCTCGAAGCCAACAAGATTTTCAGCGATTTTGAAGACCTCAACGTGCCGACCGTTGCCGCGATCAATGGCATCGCGTTGGGCGGCGGCCTGGAAATGTGCCTGGCCGCAGACTTCCGCGTCATGTCGGCTACCGCCAAAATCGGCTTGCCTGAAGTCAAACTGGGTATTTACCCAGGTTTTGGCGGCACCGTACGCCTGCCGCGCCTGATCGGTGCCGACAACGCCATCGAGTGGATTGCCGCCGGCAAGGAAAACCGTGCTGAAGACGCGCTGAAAGTCGGCGCCGTCGATGCCGTGGTTGCTCCGGACAAACTGGCCGAAGCCGCACTGAACCTGATCAAAGGCGCCATCAGCGGCGAATTTGACTACAAGGCCAAGCGTCAGCCGAAACTAGAAAAACTCAAGCTCAACGCCATCGAACAAATGATGTCGTTCGAAACCGCTAAAGGTTTCGTGGCTGGCCAGGCTGGCCCGAACTACCCGGCGCCGGTTGAAGCGATCAAGACCATCCAGAAAGCTGCGAACTTCGGTCGCGACAAAGCCCTGGAAGTGGAAGCGGCAGGCTTCGTCAAACTGGCGAAAACCTCGGCTGCCCAGAGCCTGATCGGTCTGTTCCTGAACGATCAGGAGCTGAAGAAAAAGGCCAAGGCCTACGACGAAATCGCCAAAGACGTGAAACAGGCTGCCGTACTCGGCGCCGGTATCATGGGCGGCGGTATCGCCTATCAGTCGGCGTCCAAAGGCACGCCGATCCTGATGAAAGACATCAACGAACACGGTATCGAGCAGGGCCTGGCGGAAGCCGCCAAGCTGCTGGTGGGCCGCGTTGACAAGGGCCGTATGACGGCTGCGAAAATGGCCGAAGTGCTTAACGGCATTCGTCCTACGCTGTCCTATGGTGATTTCGGTCACGTCGACCTGGTGGTCGAAGCCGTTGTCGAGAACCCTAAGGTCAAGCAGGCTGTATTGGCCGAAGTGGAAGCCCAGGTTAAAGACGACACCATCCTGGCTTCGAACACCTCGACAATTTCCATCAGCTTGCTGGCCAAGGCCCTCAAGCGTCCGGAAAACTTCGTCGGCATGCACTTCTTCAACCCGGTGCACATGATGCCGCTGGTGGAAGTGATCCGTGGCGAGAAGTCCAGCGAGCTGGCGGTTGCTACGACCGTTGCCTACGCCAAGAAAATGGGCAAGAACCCGATCGTGGTCAACGACTGCCCGGGCTTCCTGGTCAACCGCGTACTGTTCCCGTACTTCGGCGGTTTCGCCAAGCTGGTCAGCGCCGGTGTGGATTTCGTGCGCATCGACAAGGTCATGGAAAAATTCGGCTGGCCAATGGGCCCGGCGTACCTGATGGACGTGGTCGGCATCGACACCGGCCACCACGGTCGCGACGTAATGGCTGAAGGCTTCCCGGACCGCATGAAAGACGACCGCCGTTCGGCGATCGACGCGCTCTACGAGGCCAAGCGCCTGGGCCAGAAGAATGGCAAAGGTTTCTACGCCTACGAGGCCGACAAGAAGGGCAAGCAGAAGAAAGTGGCCGACCCGTCGGTTCACGAAGTGCTCGCGCCGGTTATCTACGAGCAGCGTGAGGTGTCCGACGAGGACATCATCAACTGGATGATGATCGCCCTGTGCCTGGAAACCGTGCGTTGCCTGGAAGACGGCATCGTTGAAACCGCCGCCGAAGCCGATATGGGCCTGGTGTACGGTATTGGTTTCCCTCCATTCCGTGGTGGTGCGCTGCGTTACATCGACTCGATCGGTGTGGCCGAGTTCGTTGCCCTGGCTGACAAATACGCTGATTTGGGCCCGCTGTACCACCCGACCGCGAAGCTGCGTGAAATGGCCAAAAATGGCCAGAGCTTCTTCGGTTAAGCGCCCAGACGACTAGAGCGAGAATATTTATGAGCTTGAATCCAAGAGACGTGGTGATTGTCGACTTCGGTCGCACGCCAATGGGCCGCTCCAAGGGCGGCATGCACCGCAACACCCGCGCCGAAGACATGTCGGCGCACCTGATCAGCAAGTTGCTGGAACGCAACGTCAAGGTCGACCCGAACGAAGTCGAAGACGTGATCTGGGGCTGCGTCAACCAGACCCTGGAACAGGGCTGGAACATCGCGCGCATGGCTTCCTTGATGACGCAGATCCCGCACACAGCGGCCGGTCAGACCGTGAGCCGCCTGTGCGGTTCGTCGATGAGCGCGCTGCACACCGCTGCGCAAGCGATCATGACCGGTAACGGTGATGTCTTCGTCGTCGGCGGCGTGGAGCACATGGGCCACGTCAGCATGATGCACGGCGTCGACCCTAACCCGCACATGTCGCTGTACGCGGCAAAAGCGTCGGGCATGATGGGCCTCACCGCAGAAATGCTCGGCAAAATGCACGGCATTACCCGCGAAGCCCAGGACGCGTTCGCCCTGCGTTCCCACCAACTCGCCCAAAAGGCGACCGTGGAAGGCAAGTTCAAGGATGAAATCATCCCGATGAACGGCTACGACGAAAATGGCTTCCTGAAACTGTTCGACTACGACGAAACCATTCGTCCGGACACCACCCTGGAAAGCCTGGCGGCCCTCAAGCCGGCCTTCAATCCAAAGGGCGGCACCGTGACAGCCGGTAGTTCGTCGCAAATCACCGACGGTGCTTCGTGCATGATCGTGATGTCGGCGCAGCGTGCCCAGGACCTGGGTATCCAGCCGATGGCCGTGATTCGTTCGATGGCCGTGGCGGGTGTGGATCCGGCAATCATGGGCTATGGTCCAGTACCGGCCACACAAAAAGCCTTGAAGCGCGCGGGCCTGACCATCTCCGATATCGACTTCTTCGAGCTCAACGAAGCTTTCGCCGCACAGGCCCTGCCAGTGCTGAAAGATTTGAAAGTACTCGACAAGATGAACGAGAAGGTTAACCTGCACGGCGGTGCAATCGCCCTGGGCCACCCATTCGGTTGCTCCGGTGCGCGTATCTCCGGCACTTTGCTTAACGTGATGAAGCAAAATGGCGGCAACCTTGGGGTTGCAACCATGTGCATTGGTCTCGGCCAAGGCATTTCCACCGTCTTCGAACGCCTCTAAGCGTTGGGTTGACGGAAGCCGGGGCCCAGTGCCCCGGTTTTTGTTTTTTGGAATTTTTAATATTTTTTTTCAATAAATTTTGTCAGAGGGCCAGAGCATGAAAGTAGAACCCGGGCTCTACCAACATTATAAGGGGCCGCAGTACCGCGTTTTTAATGTGGCGCGGCACTCCGAGACCGAAGAGGAAGTGGTGTTTTACCAAGCACTGTATGGCGATTACGGCTTTTGGGTGCGCCCTTTGAGCATGTTCCTCGAGACCGTCGAAGTTGACGGCGAGCAGGTCCCGCGCTTTGCTTTGGTCCAGGCCGAACCCAGTCTTTTTTCAGGGCAATAACGGCAGGCCGCGCAGAATGCTGCGCTTGACCTCACCTTGTTGCCACTATATATAGCGTTGCCGCGACAGGCGCCAACTGCCTTTCACTTCTCGAATTCAGGAATTTTCCGATCCATGGGCAAATCGCTGGTCATTGTGGAATCCCCGGCTAAGGCCAAGACCATCAACAAGTACTTGGGTAACGAGTACGTGGTGAAGTCGAGTATCGGCCATATCCGAGACCTGCCCACCAGCGGTTCGGCTAGCGCCAGCAAGGAGCCGGCCGCCAAGCGCGGCAAGGCGGCTGCGGGCGAAGGTCCGGTGCTCACCCCCAAAGAGAAAGCGCGCAAGCAGCTGGTCTCACGCATGGGGGTGGACCCGGAACATGGCTGGAAGGCCAAGTACGAAATCCTTCCCGGCAAGGAAAAGGTCATCGAAGAGCTGCGCCGGCTCGCCAAAGATGCTGACACCATCTATCTCGCGACGGACTTGGACCGCGAAGGGGAAGCCATTGCCTGGCACCTGCGGGAAGCCATCGGCGGTGACGACAGCCGCTACAAGCGTGTCGTGTTCAACGAAATCACCAAGAAAGCCATCCAGGAAGCCTTCTCCAAGCCAGGCGAACTGGACATTGACCGTGTGAACGCCCAGCAGGCCCGTCGTTTCCTCGACCGCGTCGTGGGCTACATGGTCTCGCCATTGCTGTGGGCCAAGATCGCCCGTGGCCTGTCCGCCGGCCGTGTGCAATCGGTCGCGGTCAAGCTGGTGGTGGAGCGTGAGCGTGAGATTCGTGCGTTCAACCCTGAAGAGTACTGGGAAGTGCACGCTGACCTCGGCACCGCCAAGGGCGCCAACGTGCGCTTTGAAGTGGCCCGCGAGAAAGGCGAGGCGTTCAAGCCGCTGAACGAAGCCCAGGCCATGGCCGCGCTGGAGAAGCTCAAGGCTTCCAGCTACAGCATCGTCAAGCGTGAAGACAAACCGACCAGCAGCAAGCCGTCGGCGCCGTTCATCACCTCCACCCTGCAACAGGCCGCGAGCAACCGCCTGGGTTTCGGTGTGAAGAAAACCATGATGATGGCCCAGCGTTTGTACGAAGCCGGCTACATCACGTATATGCGTACCGACTCCACCAACCTGTCGCAAGACGCGGTGGCCATGGCGCGTACTTATATTGAAAGCGAATTCGGCAAGAAATACCTGCCGGAGAAGCCGAACGTCTACAGCAGCAAAGAAGGCGCCCAGGAGGCTCACGAAGCGATTCGTCCTTCCGACGCCAACACCGAGCCAAGCAAGCTGAGTGGCATGGAGCGCGACGCTGAGCGCCTCTACGAGCTGATCTGGCGTCAATTCCTGGCGTGCCAGATGCTGCCGGCGCAATACCTGTCTACTACCGTCAGCGTGGGCGCAGGCGACTTCGAGCTGCGTGCCAAGGGCCGTATCCTCAAGTTCGACGGCTACACCCGCGTGATGCCGCAAATTGCCAAGCCAGGCGACGATGATGTGCTGCCTGACATGGCCCAGGGCGATACGCTCAAGCTGATCAAGCTCGACCCGTCCCAGCACTTCACCAAGCCGCCGGCACGTTACTCCGAAGCCAGCCTGGTCAAAGAGATGGAAAAACGCGGTATCGGTCGTCCTTCGACCTATGCGGCGATCATCTCGACCATCCAGGACCGTGGCTACGTGGCCCTGCACAACCGTCGTTTCTACTCGGAAAAGATGGGCGACATCGTCACTGAGCGTCTGTCCGAGAGTTTCTCCAACCTGATGGACTACGGCTTCACCGCCGGCATGGAAGAGAACCTCGATGACGTGGCCCAGGGCGAGCGCGACTGGAAAAACGTGCTCGACGAGTTCTACGGCGACTTCAAAAAGAAACTCGAAGTGGCCGAAAGCCCTGAGAGCGGCATGCGTGCCAACCAGCCGGTAATGACGGACATTCCGTGCCTGACCTGTGGCCGCCCAATGCAGATTCGTACGGCGTCCACCGGTGTGTTCCTCGGTTGCTCGGGCTACAGCCTGCCGCCGAAAGAGCGCTGCAAGGCCACCGTGAATCTGGTGCCGGGTGACGAAATCGCCGCAGACGACGAGGGTGAATCCGAGTCGCTGGTCCTGCGTGGCAAGCACCGTTGCCCGATCTGCAGCACAGCCATGGATGCCTACCTGCTCGACGAGAAGCACAAGTTGCACATCTGCGGTAACAACCCGGATTGCGACGGCTACGAAATCGAAGAAGGCAGCTACCGCATCAAGGGCTACGAAGGCCCGAGCCTGGAGTGCGACAAGTGCGGCAGCGAGATGCAGCTCAAGACCGGCCGTTTCGGCAAGTTCTTCGGTTGCACCAACCCGACTTGCAAGAACACCCGCAAACTGCTGAAAAGTGGTGACGCGGCGCCGCCGAAGATGGACCCGGTGAAGATGCCCGAACTCAAGTGCGAGAAGGTCAACGACACCTACATCCTGCGTGACGGCGCATCGGGCTTGTTCCTGGCTGCCAGCCAGTTCCCGAAAAACCGCGAGACCCGTGCGCCGTTGGTACTGGAAATCGTGCCACACAAGGACGAGATTGATCCGAAGTACCACTTCCTGTGTGAAGCGCCGAAGAAGGACCCCGACGGTCGCCCGGCTGTGATCCGTTACAGCCGTAAAACCAAGGAGCAGTACGTGCAGACCGAAGTGGACGGTAAGCCTACTGGCTGGAAAGCGTTCTATGACGGTGGCAAGTGGAAGGTCGAGGACAAGCGCCAGGGCGCTTGATCGACTCCGCTTGGAATGACAAAGGCCGCCTGTAAAGGCGGCCTTTTTTTGCGCTTGCAGTCCGTTCGGCTGATCCGTGACACTGTTCAGCCAGCATCACGCTTATTCGTTGTGGAGATTGCCGTCATGGCCAACGAACTCTATACCCGTACCAATCAGAAAATTTACTTCGCGGGTTTGTCCCTGGAAGCCCTTGGCCGCGCCGAGGAAGGGAAGGAGATGAATGCCATCGCGCTCGTCCAGGCCGGGCGTGAAGCAGCATTGTTCCACCTGTACGGCGCGCTGCTGGGGTTGTGTCATGAGATTGCCGGGTTCTACCGTCTGCCCCAGGCCGGTTCGCCGCGTGCAGAAATGATCATGAACCACGACGTGCTGGCGAGCATGGCGATCCCTGAGCTGGCCGAATTGGTAGAAATGGCCCAGAGCCCCGACAGCTGGGTAGCTCGCTTGCTCAAAGCGCACGCCGATATGTTCCAGCCGCCACGTGTTCCCCATGTGCCCAAAGGCGATGTGACACAGCCGCTGATCGTGGCACTGGCGCTGGAAGAAGATGAGCCCAAGCCGCTGAGCCGTGAGGAGCTGGAAAGCTGGCGCCAAGCGCTGAAGAAGATGGCGCTCAGGTTTCGTGAAGGCTTGAACGAGTGCTGAAGGGTTTTCGCTGAGGTGCACTCACCGCTGTGGGAGCGGGCTTGCTCGTGAAAGCGGCATTACTGACCCGCCGCATTCGCGAGCAAGCCCGCTCACACATTTGAACCGAGTCAGGCAGAAAATCCTGCACGGGGCTCGCAGCGTTCAAAAAGCACCATTCATCAAGCCGTAAAGAAACCTGTTGAGATCCTCTGCGGGGCGGGGTGGATGACTGATATAATCCCGGCCTTTCGTGGAGAACAGACTTTTATGCCAACGTCCTTTCTGGAAATTGTTGAATTGCCTGACGGCCGAATTGAGCTGCGCCGGGCTGAGGACGAGGGTTCTCTGGTTATTTTGGATTTTTCCGAGGACGCAAAAGCGTTCCTGCAAGGCCAGCACGTGGAAGTAGCGAAAGCCATGTTGAGCGTGGGTGTGCAGATGGCAGGTCGCCTGGCAGAAGGCGAACCGGAGAAAGATGACGGCCCGCGAGTGCTTCACTGAGTTTTTGTGAGCTGGCTTGCCAAGGCAAGCTCCATTGCGACAGAAGTACTCCTGCCAGATAGGCAAGCAACTAGCCTGATTACCCCAATCGAATATTCAAGCTCTGTGCCTCGCCCGTACGCGCGGCGCTGATCAACTGCTGCCTGGCGGTAGCGTTGAGCGGGTTCAGCCAGCTCACCACCGTGTGGCTGCGGCCCAGGCGCAAAGCTTCACACGTCAACTGCTGGGCACTTTGCGCGCCGCGCGGTTGCAGCAGCAGGATGCGCTCACGGTTGAGGCCGGCGTCGCGCAACCAGGCCTGGGTCAGGCTGGCGGGCGGGGCGATCAGCGTCAGCCAGCGCGCGTCCTGCTCTTCGCTCAATTCGCGAAGGATCGGCGCCAGCAGGCTCAGGCAGCTCCCGGCAGCACCGCGCAACGACAGCTCACTGAACGCCTCGGGTTCGGAGCCCCACGGGGCCTCGACCGTTTCCTTGAGGATGGGCGCAAGGGGTTGGGCCATAAAGGCCTCGAACAGCGACAGTTGTGTGTGTTGTGGGGTGTGCACGAGCTGCATGGTGCCTCCTTTAGCGGCGAATGACGCCGACGCTCAAGCCTTCGATCACCAGGTCCTGATCTTTCAGGTTCACTTCAATCGGGGCGAACTCAGGGTTCTCGGCCATCAGCCAGACCTTGCTGCCTTCGCGCTTGAAGCGTTTGACGGTAACTTCATCGCCGATACGCGCGACGACGATCTGGCCATTACGGGCTTCGCGGGTGGTGTGGACGGCCAGCAGGTCGCCGTCGAAAATCCCCACGTCCTTCATGCTCATGCCGTGTACACGCAACAGGTAGTCGGCACGCGGATGGAAAAAGGTCGGGTTGATGTTGCAGGATTCCTCGACGTGCTGTTGCGCCAGGATCGGCGCACCGGCGGCGACGCGACCGATAATCGGCAGCGTCGACTCGTCGGCCTTGGCTTCGAAGCCAGGGATGCGAATGCCGCGGGAAGCCCCTGGGGTCATCTCGATCGCGCCTTTGCGAGCGAGGGCCTTGAGGTGTTCTTCGGCAGCGTTGGGGGATTTGAACCCCAGTTCCAGCGCAATTTCCGCTCGTGTCGGCGGGTAGCCGTTGTCATCGAGGCAGCGCTTGATAAAAGCCAGAATCTCAGCTTGGCGTGGCGTCAGTTTTAGCATGTTGATCGCTCTGTCTTTTTATACAGTGACTGGGATTATATACAGTGAACTGCGCTTGGCAATCATCCTTTTTTGGCACTCCGCTGGACGGTCATTCGTCATCCGTCTTACAAGGCACAGACAGCGCTGCCTACAGACCGGAAAGGATGTGATTAAATAGCGGCGAATTAGATGACTGCCCGGCCGGAAAACGGACTCACAGGCTTGACAAGACACACACTGAAACGTATGTTTCAAACAAGTGTTTGTCAGGCGGAGTAGCCATGGCCCAGTCGGAAACCGTTGAACGCATTCTCGATGCTGCCGAGCAATTGTTCGCGGAGAAAGGATTTGCTGAAACTTCATTGCGGCTGATCACCAGCAAGGCTGGGGTCAACCTTGCCGCAGTGAATTACCATTTCGGCTCGAAAAAAGCCCTGATCCAGGCCGTGTTCTCACGCTTCCTGGGGCCGTTCTGCGCCAGCCTCGACCGTGAGCTGGAGCGCCGCCAGACCAAGCCTGAAAACAAGCCAAGCCTGGAAGACCTGCTGGAAATCCTCGTCGAGCAGGCGCTGGTGGTTCAACCACGCAGCGGCAACGACCTGTCGATCTTCATGCGTCTGTTGGGCCTGGCGTTCAGCCAGAGCCAGGGTCACCTGCGGCGTTACCTGGAAGACATGTACGGCAAGGTTTTCCGCCGCTATATGTTGCTGGTTAACGAAGCTGCCCCGCGTATTCCGCCGATTGAGCTGTTCTGGCGCGTGCACTTCATGCTCGGCGCTGCCGCGTTCAGCATGTCCGGGATCAAGGCGTTGCGCGCGATTGCCGAGACCGACTTCGGTGTGAACACGTCCATCGAGCAAGTGATGCGCCTGATGGTGCCGTTCCTCGCGGCCGGCATGCGCGCCGAAACCGGCGTGACCGACCAGGCCATGGCGGCCGCGCAATTGCGCCCACGCAGCAAATCGACCCCGGCCGTCGCCAAGGCGTGACCGGCCTGGGTGTGCGCGGCCGCTTGCATCCGCTAAGCTAGCCGCCATGCCGATTTCAGCTATGTACTCGCAACCCGTTGTTTTCACCGCGCGCCCGTCATTAACGGCGCCACGTGAGGGCAACGGGTTGTGTGCGTTATTTAAGGAAGGTTTATGACTGCTGTCCTGCAAGGTTCGTTAATGGTCGATGTGGCCGGTACTTGGCTGACGGCCGAGGATCGCCACCTGTTGCGCCAGCCTGAAGTGGGCGGGCTGATCATTTTTGCGCGCAATATCGAGCACCCACGCCAGGTGCGCGAGCTGAGCGCGGCGATCCGAGCGGTGCGCCCGGACCTGCTGCTGGCTGTCGACCAGGAAGGCGGGCGTGTGCAGCGCCTGCGCCAGGGCTTTGTGCGCCTGCCGGCCATGCGGCTACTGGCGGATAAGCCGAATGCCGAGTACTTGGCTGAACAGTGCGGCTGGATCATGGCAACTGAAGTGCTGGCGGTCGGCCTCGACCTGAGCTTCGCCCCGGTGCTGGACCTGGACTACCAACGCAGCGCCGTAGTCGGCACGCGTTCGTTCGAAGGCGACCCTGAGCGCGCCGCTGTGCTGGCAGGCGCCTTCATTCGTGGCATGAACAGTGCCGGCATGGCCGCCACCGGCAAACACTTCCCGGGCCACGGTTGGGCTGAGGCCGATTCCCACGTCGCCATCCCCAATGATGAACGCAGCCTGGAACAGATTCGCGCAAATGACCTGGTGCCTTTCGCGCGCCTGAGCACGCAGTTGGCGGCCGTGATGCCTGCCCACGTCATCTACCCACAGGTTGACGCCCAGCCTGCCGGTTTCTCGCGTCGCTGGTTGCAGGATATTTTGCGTGGCGAGTTGCAGTTCGATGGGGTTATTTTCAGCGACGACCTGTCTATGGCGGGGGCGCACGTGGTCGGTGATGCGGCCAGTCGAATTGAGGCGGCGCTGACGGCCGGCTGTGATATGGGCCTGGTGTGTAATGACCGCGCGGCTGCCGAGCTTGCGCTGACCGCTGCGCAACGCATGAAGGTCACCCCATCTGCCCGCATCGCGCGGATGCGTGGGCAGGCGATTGCCTCTACGGACTATAAGCAGGACCCGCGTTGGTTGGTGGCGCTCACAGCGTTGCGGGATGCTCAGTTGATCGACTGATAACCGTGGAGCGCCCTTCGCGAGCAAGCCCGCGCCCGCATTCGAGCGCATTCCAAAAGGATGTACGCGATTAAATGTGGGCGCGGGCTTGCTCGCGAAGGCGGTCTGTCAGTCAGCGCTTCTCTTGCTTGTGGGGCAACGGCGCAAACAACGCCTCGATATCCTCGTTGCCCAACTGCCAATCGCCTGTCTTGCGTCCGTCCAGCACACCTGCCGCCAGGTCGGATTTTTCCTTCTGCAGGTGTTGGATTTTCTCCTCCACCGTGCCCCGGGCAATCATCTTGTAGACGAACACCGGCTTCTCCTGCCCGATGCGATACGCGCGGTCGGTGGCCTGGTTTTCCGTGGCCGGGTTCCACCATGGGTCGTAGTGAATGACCGTGTCGGCTTCGGTCAGGTTCAAGCCCACACCGCCAGCCTTCAAGCTGATCAGAAAAATCTGTAGCTTGCCGCTCTGGAAATCCTTCACCGGCGTGCGCCGGTCGCGGGTCTGGCCGGTCAGCAGGGCGTAGGCCACGCCGCGCTTTTTCAGTTCGGCCTCGATCAGGCTCAGCATCGAGGTGAACTGGGAGAACAGCAGAATCCGGCGCCCTTCGGCAAACAGTTCTTCGAGCATTTCCATCAGGCTGTCCAGCTTGCCCGAGCTACTGCCTCGGGCGGGCAGGGTGGCGTCGTTGACCAGACGCAGGTCACAGCACACCTGGCGCAGCTTGAGCAGCGCTTCAAGAATGATGATCTGGCTGCGCGCGACGCCTTTACGGGTGATTTCATCGCGGACTTTTTTATCCATGGCCAGACGCATGGTCTCGTACACATCGCGCTGGGCCTCATTGAGGTCAACCCAATGGATGATCTCGGTCTTGGGCGGCAACTCCGTTGCCACCTGTTCCTTGGTACGGCGCAGCAGGAAGGGTTTTATCCGACCGTTGAGGTGCTGCAAGCGCACGTCACTGGCGCGTTTTTCGATCGGCACGCGGTAATCGCGGTTGAAGCTTTTGACGTCACCCAGCCAGCCCGGCAGCAGGAAGTGAAACAGCGACCACAGCTCGCCCAGGTGGTTTTCCAGCGGTGTGCCACTCAGGCACAGGCGCTGGCGCGCATTCAGTTCGCGCGCCGCCTGCGCGGCCTTGCTCGTGGGGTTCTTGATGTACTGGGCTTCATCAAGGATCAGTATGTGCAAGGGCAGGGCGGCGAGCGGTTCGATGTCCTTGGGCAGCAAGGCATACGTGGTCAGCAGCAGGTCATAGTCCTGCAGGTTGGCGAAGTGCTTTTTGCGCGTCGCGCCATAGAGTGCCAGTACCTTGAGCTGCGGCGTGAAATGCGCCGCTTCGTCGAGCCAGTTCGGGATCAGGCTGGTGGGCATCACCACCATGCACGGCCGGTCGAGGCGCCCGGCGGCTTTCTCGGTAAGAATATGCGCCAGGGTCTGCAGGGTTTTACCCAGGCCCATGTCGTCCGCGAGAATCCCGCCCACCTCAAGTTGGCGCAGCGACTGCATCCAGCTCAAGCCTTCCAACTGATAAGGGCGCAAGGTTGCGTTCAACCCCTCGGGCGCCACACAGCTGAAATCCTTGATGTCGCGCAGGCGCTGGGCGAAATTGCGGATCTTCTCGCCGCCCTCCCATTGCAACGGCAGGTCTTCCAGCGGGTTGAGGCGAATCGCATCGGCCTTGGCCAGGCGCAGCGTGGTGTTGCCGGGTTCTTGCAGGTAAAACTCGCCGAGGGTGGCCAGCACCGGTTTCAATCGGCCGTAGGGCAGTGCCACTTGCAGCGGGCCGTGGCCGTTGGGCAGGCCGGGAATATTCACCAGGATCAGTTCGTCGTCGCGGCGCCGCGCGAGTTTTTCCGGGTTGAGGATCTCGGTGTGGGAGCGCATCAGGTTGAGCAGGATCGGCAACAGGCTCAGCCGCTCACCGTTGACGATGATGCCCAGTTCCAGGTCGAACCAGTCGCGCTCCGGGCCCTCGTCGACCGTCGCGTACCAGTCGTCGACGGCACTCAGGTCGAAGCCGAAATCCTCGTCGATCTGCAGTTCCCAACCCTCGGCGCGTAGGGCGGGCGACGCGTTAAGGGTAAAGTTCAGCCAGGCGCTGTCGTTGACCATCTCAAACAATTCACCGGCACTCTCCGGCAACGCCTTGCTCTGGCGCGTGGCGATCTTGAAACCCAGCACGCGCAGTTGCTCGCGATACGGCTGCTCCAGCTCCGGGTGGCGTTTGATGCGCAGGCTTTGGGTGTCCTGGCGCACGACGATATCGGCGTTCTTCTGCCCGCTGACATAGTTACCCAGGTAATTGAACGACAACGCGGCGCGGTGCTGGATATAGCGCTGCATCTTGCCGTTGCGCGGTTCAAACGCGCTGAACTCAACACTGGCCAGCCACAGGCGCGGCACGGGGCGCACCTCTTCCATCACCACTTGCGGCAACACCACGCGGTTATCCAGCACGGCCTGGAGCTTTTCCAGCAGCTCGGCATCCTGCGCCGCCGCCGGGTAGGCCAGGGTTTCCTGGACCTTGAGCAACACCGCCGCGATGTGTTTGCAGTTGGTGTGCACCGGGCACGTGCAGCGGCTGTCCACCAGGATCAACGTGCCTTTGGCCGATTCGCGCAGCGAAATGGTCTGCCGATAAACGTTGCCGCCCGAGCCTTCGCAACTGGCCACGATGGTGCTGTCGCCGGACTCGACGATGCGCACGCGGTTCTCCAGGGCGTAGCGCCGCCCGCGCTCAAGGCTTTGCTCTTTAAAGCGATTGGCCCACGAAGGGGCCAGGGGTTTGGTCAACGACGACGTCAGGGGCATGGCGCTGGATCAGTCCTGAATGTCGGGCGGTGGTGCGCTGGGTGGTTTGGCGGTCAGCGAAGTGATCTTGATCAGCAGGGCGAGGTGGCCGCCGTCGAGGTAGTTGAGCTGGTTGTTTTTGGTGCGCACGTCTTGCTGGCTCAGGTGTTCGCTGGCGATGACACTCCCGTTGGCGTCGAACTGGTTGATCCAGAAGTCGGCGTCGATGTCGGTAAAACGCCCCAGTTGCAGGTTCAGCGTGCCCTCGATGGGAAACTGGCCGAACTGCTCCTGGCCATCGCTGATGGCCAGTTTCACCGGTTGTTCGCCCAGGTTCTGGTCCCAGGCCCGATGGAGCAGCACGGTGTAGTGACTGTCGGCACGGAGTTTGTCGACGATGTTGCTCAGCCGCGGCGGGCTGATGTTGTCCGCCGGCAGGCGAGCAGCGCCGGCGTCCCAGTTTTCCGGCGCCGCGCGGCTGTTGATAGCCGGCTCGGCGTTCTGGCGGACCAGGATCATTTCCACCAGGTACGGGCTGTCGGCAAACGCCGAAGGGGCAACGACCACCAACAACAAGCTCAAAATGCGGAACAGGCGCATTGGGGCGTCCTTCAAGCAGATTTCGGGATGAGGCGCTCAAACAGCGCCTCTAATGTATTAAAGCGTTCTTCTGCACGTTCCATCGGCACCATGAACTTGAACAGCGTAGCCCCTTCGAACTTGTAGCGGTTGGGCTGGCCCTGAATCAGCTTGATCAGCACCAGCGGGTCCACCGGCGTTTGCGCTTCGAACTCGATGCGCCCGCCTTGTGGCCCGGCATCGACCTTCTTGATTCCAAGTTGCTCGGCCTGCAATTTGAGCAGGGTCAGGCGTACCAGGTTCTTGGTCGGCTCGGGCAACAGTCCAAAGCGGTCGATCATCTCCACTTGCAGGTCCTTGAGGCCTTCTTCGTCAGTGGCCGAGGCGATGCGCTTGTACAGGATCAGCCGCGCGTGTACGTCCGGCAGGTAGTCTTCCGGAATCAATGCCGGCAAGCGCAGGTTGATTTCCGGGCCGCCGCCCAAGGGTTGATCGAGGTTCGGTTGCTCGCCCTTGCGAATCGCTTTCACCGCGCGTTCGAGCATCTCCATATACAGGGTGAAGCCCACGGCCTGGATCTGCCCGCTCTGGCCGTCGCCCAACAGTTCGCCGGCGCCACGGATTTCCAGGTCGTTGGTGGCCAGTACAAACCCGGCGCCGAGGTCCTGGGTGTTGGCGATGGCTTCCAAACGCTTTTCGGCGTCGCCGGTAATTTGCTGGCGCGGTGGCGTCAGCAAGTAGGCATACGCTTGGTGGTGGCTACGCCCGACGCGGCCGCGCAGTTGATGCAGCTGCGCCAGGCCGAACTTGTCGGCGCGCTCGATGATGATGGTGTTGGCGCTCGGCACGTCGATGCCGGTTTCGATGATGGTCGAGGCGATCAGCACGTTGAAGCGCTTGTGGTAGAAGTCGCTCATCACCTGTTCGAGTTCGCGTTCGCGCATCTGCCCGTGGCCGATGGCGATGCGGGCTTCCGGCACCAGCTCGGCGAGGTCGGCGGCGCACTTCTCGATGGTCTTCACGTCGTTGTGCAGGTAATACACCTGGCCGCCGCGCAACAGCTCTCGCAGCAGCGCTTCCTTGACCGTGCTTTTGTTCTGCTCCATCACGAACGTGCGCACCGACAAGCGGCGTGCCGGCGGCGTAGCAATGATCGACAGGTCACGCATGCCCGACACGGCCATGTTCAGCGTGCGCGGAATCGGCGTGGCGGTGAGCGTAAGGATGTCGACTTCACTGCGCAGGGCTTTGAGCTGTTCTTTCTGGCGCACACCAAAGCGGTGTTCTTCGTCGATGATCACCAGGCCCAGGTTCTTGATCTTCACGTCGTCCGACAGCAGCTTGTGCGTGCCGATCACTATGTCGATCTTGCCTTCCGCCAAATCGGCGATAGCCGCGTTCACTTCCTTGGCGGACTTGAAGCGGCTCATCACTTCCACCGTCACCGGCCAGTCGGCAAAGCGGTCGCGGAAGCTGTTGTAGTGCTGCTGGGCGAGCAGGGTGGTCGGCACCAGAATCGCCACCTGCTTACCGCCGTGTACGGCAATAAAGGCGGCGCGCATGGCCACTTCGGTCTTGCCGAAGCCCACGTCGCCACACACCAGGCGGTCCATCGGCTTGGGCGCGAGCATGTCGGCGCGCACGGCTTCGATGGTGGTTTGCTGGTCCGGGGTTTCTTCGAAGGCAAAGCCGGCGCTGAAGGTGGCGTAGTCGGCTTTCGGGTCGGCGAAGGCGTAACCTTCGCGGGCCGCACGGCGGGCGTAGATGTCGAGCAATTCGGCGGCCACATCGCGCACTTGTTCGGCGGCTTTGCGCTTGGCTTTCTGCCAGGTCTCGGAGCCCAGGCGGTGCAACGGCGCCAGGGCATCGTCGCTGCCGGTGTAGCGGGCGATCAGGTGCAGGCTGGCCACCGGCACATAGAGCTTGGCGCCTTCGGCGTATTCCATGGTGAGGAATTCGGCGGCCTGGTTGTCGATCTCCAGGGTCTGCAGGCCCAGGTAGCGGCCCACGCCGTGGTCGATATGCACCACCGGCGCACCTTCGCGCAGCTCGGTCAGGTTTTTGATGACCGCGTCGTTGTTGGCGTCCGCGCGTTTTTCACGCCGGCGGCGCTGCATCACGCGTTGGCCGAACAGTGGGCTTTCGGCGATCAGCGCCAGGGCCGGGTCGTCCAGCAACAAACCTTCATCCAGCGGCGCGATGGTGATCGCCAGGCGTTCTTTGCTCGCGACAAAATCCGGCCAGCTGTCGACGGTTTTCGGGCGCAGCTTCAGGCGTTCGAGCAATTCCAGCAGCACTTCGCGGCGGCCGGCGGATTCGGCGGTAAACAGCACGCGGCCGGGGAAGTCACCGATGAAGTTGGACAGCGCCTCCAGCGGCTGTGTGGCTTTGGCCTGGATCGCCAGGTCCGGCAGTGTTCCGGCCGGGAAGCGTTCGCGGCCGCTGCCGGCGTCCACGTCTTGTTGACTGGCAACCACGCGCGGCCAGTTTTTCAGGCGGGCGAAGCAATCTTCCACCGGCAGGAACAGCTCGGCGGGCGGCAACAAAGGACGCGACGGATCGACGCGGCGCTCTTCATAGCGATTGCGCACGTCGTTCCAGAAGTTTTCTGCGGCCTGCTCGATGCCCGGCAGCGAGAACACCTGGGTGTCCTGGGGCAGGTAATCGAACAGGGTGGAGGTTTCGTCAAAGAACAGCGGCAGGTAGTACTCGATACCGGCCGGTGTAATCCCGCTGCTCAAGTCCTGGAAAATCGGGCAGCGGCGGAAGTCGACGTCGAAGCGTTCACGAAAGCGTGCCTTGAAGCGCGTGACCGCGTCTTTTTGCAGCGGGAATTCCCGCGCCGGCAGCAACTTGATCGAGTCGACTTTATCAATGGAGCGTTGGTTGTCCGGGTCGAAGGTGCGCAAGGTTTCGATTTCGTCATCGAACAAGTCGATGCGGTACGGCAACTTGCTGCCCATCGGAAACAGGTCGATCAACGCGCCGCGCACGGCGAACTCGCCGTGTTCGTACACCGTGTCGACACAGCGGTAGCCGCTGGCCTCAAGGCGCGTGCGCATCTGCTCCACATCGAGCTTCTGGCCGACATCCAGCACCAGGCTGCTGCCGAGCAGGAACTTGGTCGGTGCCAGGCGGTGCAGGGCCGTGGTGATCGGCACTACCAGCACGCCGTGGGCCAGTTCCGGCAAGCGGTACAGGCTGGCGATGCGCTGGGAGATGATGTCCTGGTGCGGCGAGAACAGATCGTAGGGCAGGGTTTCCCAGTCGGGAAAGTGCAGCACCGGCAAATCGGGGGCGAAGAAGCTCAGCTCCTGCTCCAGCCGCTCGGCGCTTTGGCTGTCGGCGGTGAGCAGCAGGGTAAAGCGCTTGGCTGCGCTGGCAGCCTCGGCAATGGCCAGGCTCAGGGCGGCACCGGGCAGGTTGCCCCAGTGCTGTTTACCTGCCGCGGCAGGGAGAAGCGGTAGACGCAGAACGGGCACGGAAGGTTGAGCTCCAAGCGTTGCGACAAAGTCGGTAATTGTAACGGCCCGAGGTGCCGCCTGTCAGTTGCTGACTGAGCCTATTACGGTTTGTAGGAAATGTAGTGGCTAAGACAAACAAAGGCGGGTTTTGACTCAATATGTAGTGCCATTTTATGCGGATGTTTCGGAGGGTTACGGACAAGTCGGGGTTGGCGCTCAATCAGCGGCCTTCTGGAACCCGCGTATTTACTGGGCTGCAGCGGGGTGTGATTTTTTCGCAAGCACTTTTTGTTGCCTGACGCGCATTGCTCCGAGGCCGGTCGGGCGGCATAATGTAGCCCCTTTTTTCTGCCCCTACATGTGGAAGGTTCCCGTGACTCAGAAGCCCGACCAGTGTCTTGGTGAATGGATCGACCGTGAAGCACTCGCTGAAGCGATGATTCCGCTTATCGGTCAGCTGTACCGCAATAACAATGTGGTGAGCTCGATCTATGGCCGCAGCCTGATCAACCAGTCAGTCATCGCGATTCTCAAAGCCCATCGCTTTGCTCGCCATCGTTCTGCCGACGACAGCGAACTCTCCGTCCACGAAACATTCCCTCTGCTTAAAGCCATGAGCGAGCTCAAGCTCGGCGCGGCCTCGGTAGACCTGGGCAAGTTGGCTTACAAATTCCGCAAAGAAGGTGCTGGCCGCAGCGCCGAGCAGTTCGTGCGTGAAGAAATGGCCGATGTGGTTGGCCAGCAAAACGCGACTGCTCGCAAAGGCACCGACGTCGTGCTGTACGGCTTCGGCCGTATCGGCCGCCTGCTGGCGCGCATCCTGATCGAAAAAACCGGTGGCGGCGACGGCCTGCGCCTGCGTGCCATCGTGGTGCGTAAAGGCGCCGAGAACGACCTGACCAAGCGCGCCAGCCTGCTGCGTCGCGACTCGGTACACGGTCCGTTCAACGGCACCATCGTCATCGACGAAGAAAACAACACCATCACCGCCAACGGTAACCTGATCCAGGTCATCTACGCGAAGAACCCGTCCGAGGTGGATTACACCCAGTACGGCATCAAGGACGCTCTGCTGGTGGACAACACCGGCGTATGGCGTGACGCGGAAGGCCTGGGCCAGCACCTGGCTTGCCCGGGTATCGATCGCGTGGTGCTGACGGCGCCTGGCAAAGGCAAGCTGAAGAACATCGTTCACGGCATCAACCACGGTGAAATCACCGCCGACGACAAGATCGTGTCCGCTGCGTCCTGCACCACCAACGCCATCGTGCCGGTGTTGAAGGCCGTGAATGACAAGTTCGGTATCGTTAACGGTCACGTTGAAACGGTCCACTCGTACACCAACGACCAGAACCTGATCGACAACTTCCACAAAGGCGATCGCCGTGGCCGTAGCGCCGCGCTGAACATGGTGATCACCGAGACCGGTGCTGCCACCGCTGCTGCCAAGGCCCTGCCTGAGCTGGCCGGCAAGCTGACCGGTAACGCGATCCGCGTTCCGACGCCAAACGTGTCGATGGCCATTCTCAACCTGAACCTTGAGAAAGCCGCCACCCGCGAAGAAATGAACGAGTACCTGCGCTACATGGCGCTGCACTCCGACCTGCATAAGCAGATCGACTTCGTTAATTCGCAGGAAGTGGTTTCCACCGACTTCGTTGGCTCGCGCCACGCCGGTGTGGTGGACGCTGAAGCGACCATCACCCAGGACAACCGCGTTGTACTGTACGTCTGGTACGACAACGAGTTCGGCTACAGCTGCCAGGTGGTTCGTGTGATGGAAGACATGGCCGGGGTTAACCCGCCTGCGTTCCCACGCTAAGCCTTTGCGGTCAATGAAAAAGCCCCGACTGGTTCGGGGCTTTTTTATGCCTGCGGGTTTTGTAGTGGCTGGAAGGGCTTCTTCGTGAGCACGCCCGCTCCCACATTCCCCCCGCGTTTCTTCAGGCTATACGCGCTTAAGTGTGGGAGCGGGCTTGCTCGCGAAGGCGACCCATCAGGCGCCGCCAACCACTGAGGCCTGCGCCGTGCGCAGCTCATGCCGATTGCCCTTGAACAGGATCAACGTCGCAATCAACCCCAGCACCGCCGCCCCACTGAGCCAGATCCCTGGCGCCGCCTTGTTATCCAGCACATGGATCAGGTAGGTGCAGGCCGCCGGCGTAAACCCACCAAAGGTCGCCGTTGCCAGGCTGTAGGCCAGGGAGAAGCCGGTGGTACGCACTTCCACCGGCATGATCTCGGTCAGCGCCACCACCATCGCACCGTTGTACGAGCCGTACAGGAACGACAACCACAACAACACAATCAGCAAGTGGTTGAAGCTCGGGTTGGCCACCAGCCAGGACAGCGCCGGGTAAGCCGTGAGGATCGCCAGAATCGTCGCACCCAGCAGCAGCGGTTTGCGCCCGATCTTGTCCGACACCGCGCCCATCACCGGCAGCCAGATGAAGTTGGAAATGCCCACGCATACCGTCACCAGCAGCGCATCGAAATCCGAGAGGTGCAATTCGGCCTTGCCGAAGGTCGGGGTGTAGGCGGTGATCAGGTAGAACGACACGGTGGTCATTACCACCAGGGCCATACCCGCGATGACGATGCCAAAGTTCTGACCGATCGAACGAACGATTTCCTGCAGGGTAGGGCGGTGTTTACGCGCCTGGAACTCAGGGGTTTCTTCCAGCGAGCGGCGAATCACGAAAATCACCGGCACGATCAGGCAGCCGATCAGGAACGGCACGCGCCAGCCCCAATCACCCATCTCTTCCGGGCTGAGCCAGTGGTTGAGGCCCACACCCAGCAAGCCGGCGAACACCACAGCGGCTTGCTGGCTGGCGGACTGCCAACTGACGAAAAAGCCCTTGCGGCCGGGTGTGGCGATTTCTGCCAGGTACACCGACACACCGCCCAGCTCGACGCCGGCAGAGAAACCCTGAAGCAGTCGACCGAACAGCACGATCAGCGGCGCGGCCACACCCAGGGTGGCATAGCCGGGCACGCAGGCGATGAGGATGGTGCCGGCGGCCATCAAGGCCAAGGTGATCACCAGGCCTTTCTTGCGGCCGTGGCGGTCGATGTAGGCACCGAGGAAGATTGCGCCCAGTGGCCGCATCAGGAACCCGGCGCCGAAGGTCGCCAGGGACAGCATCAACGAGGCAAACGCGCTGTCGCTGGGAAAGAAGGTTTTGGCAATGGCTGTGGCATAGAAGCCATAGACCATGAAGTCGAACATCTCTAGGAAGTTGCCGCTGACAACGCGAAAAATCGCTTTGCCTTTGCCCGTGGTGGTGGACATGTCATGCACTCATTTTGGCTGTCTTATTAGTGATCCCTGGTCATCATTCGTCCCTGCTGTAGTTTTGTAACAATATGTGTATTGGCCATTACAGGCAATAAAAACTGATAGCAAGCTGACGACTTGCCGCAAGAGCCGAGGGCGAATAGAGGTCAATGTGGGAAACCCCTGTGGGAGCTGGCTTGCCTGCGATAGCGGTGTGTCAGGTAGCAAATGAGTTGCCGACCCACCGCCATCGCAGGCAAGCCAGCTCCCACATTGGTTTTGCGTTGTTTTCGAGGGTTGCGTTCAGTTGAGGAGGCTGTTGCGCAGGCTGTCCGACAGGCCTTTCGGTGCCAGCCAAATGCCCAGATAGGCTTTTGCCAGCTCTTCATCGCGACTGCTGAACACCACCTGCTCGTTGATCTCCAGGTTCAACCCACGGCCAGGGCGAAAATCCAGGGCGTAACGATCACCGCTGTGGATGTTGCGAAAGCTGGCGTGCAGTTGATCCAGTTCGGGCTTCAAGCGGGCGAGGGTGGCGCTGCTTTGCTGGCGCTTGAGGGTGGTGAGGGCGGCCTTGATCACATCGTTGCGGTCGATGTCGCGAAAGTAGTACAGCACCAGGCGCAGGTCCTGCTGTTGGTCGAGGGCCTGTTTGGCGCCGAGGTTGGCTGGGGCGTACAACGCGGCCGCGTAGACATCGGCCCACAGATAGACCAGCACTGCCTGGTTTTTCAGGACCAGCGCATGCGATTGCCTGGGAAAATCGGCTTGCTTGAGCCGATCCGCCTCACTGGCCTGCACTGCAAGCGAAAAAATCATCATTAAACAGAAAACGACATACCGCATAATGGTTCGTCCCGCGAAAGTGAGTGTCAGTAGTCTAATTCCAAATTCCAAATTCCGTGTTCTGTAGTAAAGGCAAGACTGGCCTACGACGCGACCAAGGGTTAATGTTCGCGGCGTTGAGCCTTATATAGACTGTGCCCCGGCTCACACACTTGAGCCAAATTGTCCTTCATGCCCGCTGGCCGCGGCATGATTTAGCCAGGCGTCCAACCGTACGCCTGGCCTGTTCTGAGGAGTACGCATGGCTGTCTACAACTACGACGTGGTGGTACTGGGTTCCGGCCCGGCTGGAGAAGGTGCGGCGATGAACGCCGCCAAAGCTGGGCGCAAGGTGGCGATGGTCGATAGCCGTCGCCAGGTCGGCGGTAACTGCACCCACCTGGGTACCATCCCGTCCAAGGCCTTGCGTCACTCGGTGCGCCAGATCATGCAGTTCAACACCAACCCGATGTTCCGGGCCATTGGTGAGCCGCGTTGGTTCTCGTTCCCGGACGTGTTGAAAAGCGCCGAGAAAGTCATCTCCAAACAAGTCGCGTCGCGCACCGGCTACTACGCCCGTAACCGTGTCGACCTGTTCTTCGGCACCGGCAGCTTCGCCGATGAGCAGACCGTTGAAGTGGTCTGCGCCAATGGCGTGGTCGAGAAGCTGGTGGCCAAGCACATCATCATCGCCACCGGTTCGCGCCCGTATCGCCCGGCCGATATCGATTTCCACCACCCGCGTATCTACGATAGCGACACCATCCTGAGCCTGGGCCACACCCCGCGCAAACTGATCATCTACGGCGCCGGCGTGATCGGCTGTGAATACGCCTCGATCTTCAGCGGCCTGGGGGTGCTGGTCGAGCTGGTCGATAACCGTGATCAGTTGCTGAGCTTCCTCGACTCGGAAATTTCCCAGGCGTTGAGCTACCACTTCAGCAACAACAACATCACCGTGCGCCACAACGAAGAGTACGAGCGGGTCGAAGGCCTGGACAACGGTGTGATCCTGCACCTCAAGTCCGGCAAGAAGATCAAGGCCGACGCCTTGCTGTGGTGCAACGGCCGTACCGGCAATACCGACAAGCTGGGCATGGAAAACATCGGGGTCAAGGTCAACAGCCGTGGCCAGATCGAAGTGGACGAGAACTACCGCACCTGCGTGACCAACATCTATGGCGCCGGTGACGTGATCGGCTGGCCAAGCCTGGCCAGTGCCGCGCATGACCAGGGCCGTTCGGCGGCCGGCAGCATTGTCGACAACGGCAGCTGGCGTTATGTGAACGACGTGCCGACCGGGATCTACACGATTCCCGAGATCAGCTCGATCGGCAAGAACGAACACGAACTGACCAAGGCCAAGGTGCCTTACGAAGTGGGCAAGGCGTTCTTCAAGAGCATGGCGCGTGCGCAGATCGCCGGTGAGCCACAAGGCATGCTGAAGATCCTGTTCCACCGCGAAACCCTGGAAGTCCTCGGCGTGCATTGCTTCGGCTACCAGGCTTCGGAGATCGTGCACATCGGGCAGGCGATCATGAGCCAGCCGGGTGAGCAAAATACCCTCAAGTACTTTGTGAACACCACGTTCAACTACCCGACCATGGCCGAAGCCTATCGGGTAGCGGCCTACGACGGCCTCAACCGGCTTTTTTGAGCGGCTCCGGCCGGTGGCCTGAGCCGGCCGGGGAGACCGATTTCAGTAATTCTCGAGGGTGGCAGTGGCCAAACCGGGAAAGTCTGTAATCAGGCTATCTACGCCGAAGTCGGCGAGCCTGCGCATCAGCGCAGGTTCGTTGACGGTCCACACGGACACATGCAAACCCTGGCGCTGGGCTTTTTCCAGCCGCTCGGGGGTGCACAACGTCCAGTTCAACGCCAGAAACTCACAGCCGTAGTTTTGCGCGACCTTCAACGGGTCGAGCCAGGCGTATTCGGCGACCAGCCCGCGTGACAGGTCCGGGGTGAGTTCGACGGCGGCTTTGAGCACTTCCCGCGAGCTTGAGGTCACCGTGACCTTGTCCATCAGGCCGAAACGCACGGCCATCTCGCGAATGGCCAGCACCGTGGTCGCGGCGCGGGTGCGTGAGGCGCTTTTGACTTCCAGTTGCCAGTGATCGAAGTCGCACTTTTCGAACAGTTCTTCCAGGCGCGGGATCGGGCACGGGCTGACCCAGCCTGGGCCGCCTTTGCGCGCGTCGATCTTCACAAGGTCGGCTGCCGAATACTCGACGACTTTGCCGCGCCGGTCGGCCGTGCGCTTGAGGGTCGGGTCGTGGATCACCATCAGCTCGCCGTCCATGGACAGGTGCAAATCCAGTTCGCAGCGGCGTACACCGTGCTTGAGGCACTCCTGGAAGCTGGTCAGGGTATTTTCCGGTGCTTCGCCTTTGGCACCGCGGTGGCCGTAAATCAGGGTCACAGTTGCTCCTTTGCGCCAGGTTGTCTGGCGGGGTGAATACGAATTCAGGTGTCTTGGGCGTCGCTCTGTTCCCGTGCCAGGCGTCGTTCCTGGGCTTGTTTCTGCAAGATATAGCGTGCCAGCAACTGGCGCTGGGCGTCGGTCATGGATTCGAACTCAGTGCCCACGTCAAATGCGTCCCCCTCGGGGTCGCAATGGGTGACGCGGGCGCGCAGCAGCAAGCCGAGCGCCTGGGGCATCAGCACCAGCTTGACGGCCAGGTGAGCACCGAGTGCCAGGGGAGTGGGGTGCTTGAAGTCAATGCCGCCCTCGGAAATGACCACCGGCTGCGGCGCGCCCACCTCATCGAGGAGGCCACGGGCCATGATCTGGCTGAGCAGATCCACGCGTTTGTTCTGGACTTTGAGGAAGGCTGCCAGGCTGCGATCTTTCTCGTTGATCTGGCGCAACAGGTGCTGGGCTTCGAATTCGCTGAGGTGCAGTTCGCTGAGCAGGTTGAACAGCGGAGAATCATCCAGCAACACTTCCTTGCTCGCCGCTTCCGGGGCAGACAGTGTGCTGATTTGAAGTGCGATCATGTCGTCGATACGGTAGTATTCGCGGCGTTCTTCTTCATCTAATGTCGACATGGCGAACCCAAAGTAGCGGTAATGGTCTGAGTGTAAAGCTGCTTACCTGACCCCGCCACCGGGACGTCTTCTTTTCCTCCGAACAAGCCCCGACATGTTCAGACCTCTCTTCGTATTTATTGGCACGCGTTATACCCGTGCAAAGCGCCGCAATCATTTTGTGTCGTTCATTTCCCTCACCTCGATGATCGGGCTCGCCTTGGGCGTGGTCGTGATGATCGTGGTGCTGTCGGTGATGAACGGCTTCGACCATGAGATGCGCACCCGCGTGCTGGGCATGGTGCCCCACGCGACCATCGAGTCCGATGAACCCATCAGCGACTGGCCAAGCCTGGCCGACAAGGTCAAGCAGAACCCCAAGGTGGTGGCCGTTGCGCCATTCACCCAGATGCAGGGGCTGCTGACCAACGACGGCAAGGTGCAGAAAATCCTGCTCAATGGCATCGACCCGGCCCAGGAACGAAACGTGTCGATCATCGACAAGTTCATGTTGCAGGGCAAACTCGACGACCTGGCCCCCGGCAGCTTTGGCATCGTGATCGGCGACAAGGCCGCGGCCAAGCTCGGCGTGGGCATCGGCGACAAGCTGACCTTTGTCGCGCCGGAAGTCACCGTGACCCCGGCAGGCATGTTCCCGCGCATGAAGCGCTTTACCGTGGTCGGCACCTTCCACGTCGGCGCCGGCGAGATCGACGGCTACCTCGGCCTGACCAACCTCACCGACCTGGCACGCCTGCATCGCTGGCAGCCGGACCAGGTGCAGGGCCTGCGCCTCAAGTTCAACGACCTGTTCGACGCACCGCGCGGCGCCTGGGAAATCGCCCAGCACCTGGGTGAATCCAAGTACTACGCCCGCGACTGGACCCGTACCCACGGCAACCTGTACCAGGCCATCCGCATGGAAAAAGCCATGATCGGCCTGTTGTTGCTGCTGATCGTCGCCGTGGCCGCGTTCAACATCATCTCCACCCTGGTGATGGTGGTGAACGACAAGAAGGGCGATATCGCCATCCTGCGTACCCTTGGCGCCACGCCGGGGCAGATCATGGCGATTTTCATGGTGCAGGGCACCGTGATCGGCGTGGTCGGCACCTTGATCGGCACCGCCGTCGGCATTTTGGCCGCGCTGAACGTCAGCGCCGCGATCGCCGCGCTGGAAAAAGTCATCGGCCACAAGTTTCTCAACGCTGACGTCTACTTCATCGACTACTTGCCGTCCCAGGTTCAGGCCCAGGACGTGTTGATGGTGGGCGGCGCCGCGTTGGTATTGAGTTTCCTTGCCACCCTGTATCCAGCCTGGCGCGCGGCACGTACCCAGCCAGCACAGGCCTTACGTTATGAGTGAATCGGGCATGAGTGAAAAAGCGATTTTGAGCTGCCGCAACCTGGGCAAATCCTACGAGGAAGGTCCGGAATCGGTGGTGGTGTTGTCCAACCTGCAGCTGGAACTGCACCCGGGCGAGCGCGTGGCGATCGTCGGCAGTTCCGGTTCGGGCAAAAGTACCTTGCTCAACCTGTTGGGCGGCCTGGATACGCCGTCCCAGGGCAGCGTATGGCTGGCCGGCGAAGAATTGTCGGCTCTCGGTGAGAAGGCGCGCGGTCAACTGCGCAACCGTTCGTTGGGTTTTGTCTACCAGTTTCACCATTTGCTGCCGGAATTCACTGCCCTGGAAAACGTGTGCATGCCGCTGCTGATCGGCAAGACCGCGATCCCGGAAGCCCGCCAGCGCGCCAAGGCGTTGCTGGAGCGCGTCGGCCTCGGCCATCGCCTGGAGCACAAGCCGGCCGAGCTGTCCGGCGGTGAGCGCCAGCGCGTGGCGATTGCCCGCGCACTGGTGAACAACCCAGGCCTGGTGATGCTCGACGAGCCGACCGGCAACCTCGACTCCCACACCGCCCAGGGCATCAAGGATTTGATGCTGGAACTGAGCACCCAGATGCGCACCGCGTTCCTGGTGGTGACCCATGACATGAGCATGGCCCGCCAGATGGACCGCGTGTTGCACCTGCAGGAAGGTCATCTGGTCGCCATCTGACCCGTTTCAAGCCCGGCGCCTGGCGCTGGGCTTTTTCATTTTTTCAACGGTGCCCGCGAATGTTCAGACCGTTATCGATTTTCATCGGCACGCGCTATACCCGCGCCAAGCGCCGCAACCGTTTTGTTTCGTTTATCTCGATGACCTCGATGATCGGCCTCGCCCTGGGCGTGCTGGCGATGATCGTGGTGTTGTCGGTGATGAACGGCTTCCAGCGCGAAATGAGCACGCGCATTCTCGGCATGGTACCGCACGCCACCATCGTCGGCGTGAACCCGATTGATGATTGGCAGCCGGTGGCCGCTGCGGCGATGAAGAACCCGGAAGTCACCGCAGCGGTGCCTTTCACGCAGATGGACGGCATGTTCTCCTACAAAGGCGCGATGCAGCCGATCGAGATCAGCGGCGTCGACCCAGCCCAGGAAGGCAAGGTCTCGATCGTGGCCCAGCATATCGTGCGCGGCAAGCTGGAAGACCTGAAAGCCGGCGAGTTCGGCGTGGTCATCGGCGACATCACCGCACGGCGCTTCCGCCTGAACGTGGGCGACAAGCTCACCCTGATCGTCCCGGAAATCAGCACGGCACCGGGTGGTATCACCCCGCGTATGCAACGCTTGAACGTGGTCGGTATCTTCAAGGTCGGCGCCGAGCTGGATGGCTCCATGGCCTTGATCAACATGGCCGACGCCGCCGAGATCCAGCACTGGCAGCCGAACCAGGTGCAAAGTGTGCGCCTGGCGGTGAAGGACCTGTACGCAGCGCCCAAGGTTTCGGCGGACATCGCCGCCAGCCTGGGCGCGGCCTACAAGCCGGATGACTGGACCCACACCCAGGGCAGCCTGTTCAGTGCGATGAAGATGGAAAAGACCATGATCGGCCTGCTGTTGCTGATGATCGTCGCCGTCGCCGCGTTCAACATCATTGCCACGCTGATCATGGTGGTGAACGACAAGGGCGCCGACATCGCGATTCTGCGCACCATCGGCGCCACGCCACGGCAGATCATGGCGATCTTCATGGTGCAGGGCACGGTGATCGGCATCGTCGGCACCCTGATCGGCGGCGTGCTGGGGGTGATTGCGGCGTTGAACGTGAGTGAGTTGGTGGGTTGGCTGGAGCGCGTGAGCGGCCAGCATATCTTCAGTTCGGACGTGTACTTTGTCAGCAACCTGCCTTCGGAACTGCAGGGCGGCGATGTGCTGCTGATTTGCTCGGCGGGGTTTGTGTTGAGCTTCTTGGCGACGCTGTATCCGGCGTATCGGGCGGCGAAGATTGAGCCGGCGCATGCGCTCAGGTATTCGTAAAGTCTGAGACCGCTATCGCAGGCAAGCCAGCTCCCACATTTGAATGTATTCACACATCAAAATGTGGGAGCCGGGCTTGCCCGCGATAGGGCCGGTACAGCTTGCATCAATCTGCTGTTGGCAACTCAATCACAAACCTGGTCCACCCCGCCCCAGACTCACAGTAAATCCTCCCGCCATGCGCCCGCACAATCGACTGGGTAATCGCCAGCCCCAGCCCCGCATGCTCGCTGCTGCCTTCACGGCGCGCCGGGTCCGCACGGTAGAACCGATCAAACAACCTCGGTAACAGCGCCGCTGGAATGCCTTCGCCGGTGTTCTCCACCGTCAGCGTCACGCCCTGTTTGCGTCCAACTATCCGCACCCGCACCTCGCCACCGGCCGGGGTAAACCTGAGCGCGTTATCGAGCAAATTCGACAACGCCCGGCGCAACATGCCGCGATCACCCGCCGTGTGCGCTGTGCCCTCGCGCACCAGGCTCACGTGGGCGTCCTCGGCCAACAAGGCGAAGAACTCCAGCAGCGCCTCCACTTCAGCTTCCAGCACCAAGGCTTCGCGCTTGGGCATGAGCAGCCCGTGATCGGCCTTGGCCAGGTACAACATGTCATTTACCAACTGCGCCATCCATTGCAGTTCTTCCAGGTTGCTGTGCAGCGCCTCGCGGTAATCCTCCAGCGGGCGCGGCTGAGTGAGGATGACCTGGGTGTGGGTCAGCAGGTTCGATAGGGGCGTGCGCAGTTCGTGGGCGATGTCGGCGGAGAAGGCCGAGAGGCGCTGGAACGAATCGTCGAGGCGGCCCAGCATCGCGTTGAAGGCCTGGGCCAGTTCGGCGAGTTCCACGGGCATTTGCTGCTGGGGCAGGCGTTGGGTCAAGGAGTGCGCCGACACCCCGGCGGCCACTTCACTCATGCGCCGCAACGGCCGCAAGCCACTGCGCGCCGCCCAGGCGCCGAGCAGCGCGGTGGCCAGCGCCGAGAGGCCGACGGTCAGCCAGATCAGATGCTGCATGCGTTGCAGGAAGTGCTGGTGATGGGTGATGTCGAGCATCAGGCTCAGTTGCGGCGAGCCCGGCTGGTTTGGCAGCAACGGCACGTTGTACACGCGGTAGTCGGTGCCGGCGTTTTGCAGGCTGTGCAGGCCTGGCGCTGCGGGCAGTGCGACGCCTGGTGCGCCGTCATACCAGCGCTGGCCGGCGGCCGTAATGCGCAGTGCCAGGTCGGGTTGCCGGTTGAGTTCAGTGCGCAATTGCGCTTCGCGCTGGGCGAACAACTGTGGCGTATCCACACCCTGCAACGTGCTGCGCAGCGCCACCAGTTTGCCGTCGAGCAACTGTTGGTCGAGTTCGACAAAGTGCGCCTCACTGGCCTGGTTGAAGAGCACGCCGGCGATCAACGAGACCACCGCCGTGCACGCCGCAAACAGCAGCGCCAGGCGGCTGGCCAGGGACAGGCGCTTGATCAATTGCACCGTTCCTCCAACACATAGCCCATGCCGCGCACGGTGTGGATCAGCTTGTTGGGGAAGTGGTCATCGACTTTCAGGCGCAATCGGCGGATCGCCACTTCGATGATGTTGGTGTCGCTGTCGAAATTCATGTCCCACACTTGAGAGGCGATCAGCGACTTGGGCAGCACTTCGCCCTGGCGGCGCAGCAACAGTTCCAGCAGCGAGAATTCCTTGGCGGTGAGGTCGATGCGCTGGCCGTCCCGTTCGACGCGGCGGCGGATCAGGTCCAGGCGCAGGTCAGCCAGTTGCAGCGCGGTGTCCTGCGGTGTGCTGCTGCCACGGCGCAACAGGCTGCGCACCCGGGCCAGCAGTTCGGAAAAGGCGAAGGGTTTGACCAGGTAATCGTCGGCGCCCAGTTCCAGGCCGTGCACGCGGTCTTCCACCGCATCGCGGGCGGTGAGGAACAGCACCGGGAGGTCCAGGCCGGCACTGCGCACGGCTTGCAGGATTTGCCAGCCGTCACGGCCCGGCAGCATCACATCAAGGATCAACAGGTCGTAATCACCGGTCAGCGCCAGGTGTTGCCCGCTGGTGCCGTCGGCGACCAATTCGGTGGTAAAGCCCGCCTCGGTCAGGCCCTGGCGCAGGTAGTGGCCGGTTTTCAGTTGGTCTTCAACGATCAGCAGTTTCATGGGCAGCTCTTGGCAGCGGGTCACGATGGGCTTTATACCGTGGGCGCCAGGGCAGGGGCGCAACCTGACAAAGTTGTAATCTAGCAGTCAGCTGGCTGGCAGCGGGGCCATCTTAAAGTGCTGAGCAAGCTGGACACACTTTTTTGGAGAAGCGTCATGGCATTGCGTACACCACTGTTATTGGCGGGCTGTTTGTTGGCGTTAAGCGTTAATGCAATGGCCGATGAGGCCCACACCTACGCGTTTGGCCACCCGGCACCGGCCGATAAAGCCACGCGCACCGTGGAAGTCACCCTGCAGGACATTTCCTTTTCGCCCAAGGCTCTGGATGTAAAAGCCGGTGAGACCGTGCGCTTTGTGCTGGTCAACAAAGGCCAGTTACTGCACGAATTCAATCTGGGTGATGCGGCGATGCACGCCGAACACCAGAAAGAAATGCTCAAGATGCAAGCCAGCGGCATGCTCACGGCCACCGGCATGGGCAAGATGGACCACGCCGCCATGGGGCATGGCGATATGGGCGGCATGAAGCATGACGACCCCAACAGCGTGCTGGTCGAGCCGGGCAAGTCCGCCGAGCTGACCTGGACCTTCACCAAGGCCACCGGTCTTGAGTTTGCCTGCAACATTCCGGGGCATTATCAGGCGGGCATGGTCGGCAAGCTGACCGTTGAGTGAGGCGATTCTTAAGGGCGGGAGCAAAGGCTGGTAGACTGGCGCGGTTTATTTAGCCAGGTTTCCGCCATGCATCCCGCAGCCGAACATTCGCCGCTGGGCAAGTCCAGTGAATACATCTCCACTTACACGCCGTCGTTGCTGTTCCCGATCCCTCGCGCCGCCAAATGGGCCGAGCTGGGCCTGAGCGCCGAAACCCTGCCGTACAAAGGCGTGGATTTCTGGAACTGCTTCGAATTGTCCTGGTTGCTGCCGTCGGGCAAGCCGGTGGTGGCCATCGGTGAATTCAGCATTCCGGCCGAGTCGCCGAACATCATCGAGTCCAAATCTTTCAAGTTGTACCTCAACTCGCTGAACCAGACCGCGTTTGCCAATACGCAAAGCCTGGAAGCCACCTTGCGCACCGACCTCAGCGCCGCCGCCGGCTTGCCTGTGAGTGTGCGCATCCGCAGCCTGGCCGAGGTTGAGGCCGAAGGCGTGATGGCGTTGCCGGGGGCGTGCATTGACGACCTGGACATCAGCGTCAGCAACTACGAGCACCCGCGCCCGGAACTGCTGCGTTGCGACGACTCGCGCATCGTTGAGGAGAGCGTGCACAGCCACCTGCTCAAATCCAACTGCCCGGTCACCAGCCAGCCGGATTGGGGCAGCGTAGTGGTGGAGTACCGTGGCCACGCGTTGGATCACGCCAGTTTGCTGGAATATATCGTGAGCTTTCGCCAGCACTCGGACTTTCATGAACAGTGCGTGGAGCGCATCTTTTTGGACTTGCAGCGGTTGCTCAAGCCCGAGAAGTTGACGGTGTATGCACGCTATGTGCGGCGCGGTGGGTTGGATATCAACCCGTATCGCAGCACGGAAGATGTGCAGTTCCAGAACGTGCGCCTGGCTCGCCAATAAGCATCACCCAAAACTAAATGTGGGAGCTGGCTTGCCTGCGATAGCGGCCCATCAGTCATACATCGGGTGACTGATACACCGTCATCGCAGGCAAGCCAGCTCCCACAGTGGGTTCTGTGTGGGGCGTGGGATCGTATTAGATCCCGATGTTGCCCAAGGTGATCATGATATTGCGCAATGTCCCGGAAATGACCGGGTGTTCAGCATCGAACTCTATCGCCGCTTGATTCACATCATCGGAAATACTGGGTGTTTGGGTGGCCGGTTCAAGTTCGAGTTGTAATTCGAATTTGGCAATCAAGGCTTCCAGCGCTTCACGTTTTTCTTCAGACAGCGGCGGTTGCTGTTCCAACTGCCCGCGCAGGATGTTGACCTGTTCTTCAAGCTTTATGCGGTCAGGCATGACGTTCTTCCTTTTATCGATAGGCACTGGCATAGACCGCGGCACGCCGGGAAAGGTCTACGGGCTGACCTGTAGATTAATCCACCGGCGCCTTCAGTGCATGATCTCTATCAGGGCTTCTCGCCTTTAAGCTGGCGCAGGCTGATATCCGCCAGGCAGGTGCCCAGCTCGCCAAGGTGGTCGATCACCGAGTGCACGCCCAACCCATACAGCGCCACCGTGGCTTTGCCGCGTTTATGTTCGCGCTGCTGCTCGGTCAACGCCTGCCATTGCTCGGGCGCCAAGCCGCACAGTGAGCCGCAGGACGCCAGGCCGATGGTCCACAACCCGGCATTCAGGCCCGCTTGCAGCAAGCGTGGCTCGCCGCTGACCAGCACGCAGCCTTCCAGGCGTTCGATATTCAAGGCCATCAGGGCTTGCCAGCAGGCATGCGGCGCCGGCCAGCGGATGGAGGAGGGCGGTGTTGCCTTCACCCAGTCGGGCAATGCGGCCGACAGCGGTGTGGTCACCGAGGCGGGCAGTTCATCCAGCCAGGCGCAAGGCACCCCTTGGTCCTTGAGACTGCGCAGGATCTTCAGCGCGCCGGGCGTGGCTTGGGAGTCGGGGCAGGGCGAGTCGGTGCGTGCCTGGGAACCGAAATCCACCAGGCAGCCACTCAGGCCAAACAGCACGGCGGTCAAGGAGGGGGCTCTGGCGACGGCAATTTCGGCGTGAGGCATTTCGACATCCCTGAAATAGCTGTGACGCTATCGAGGCGACATGACAAGCGGATGACACTCGGGCGCACTTGTAGGAATTTTGTGCATTTTTCGTATGTCGGTTCCGCGTTACTGCCTAAATCGACACTTCCGTCATATACTGACGATCTTATTCAGGGCATAGCGCCCATGACAGACCATTCAAGGAGCAAAAGCTATGCGCTGGAGCCACTACTTCGCTCAGCTATCTGTGTGTGCCACTGTTCTTCTGGCCCCGTTCGCCGCACAGGCCGCGTCGCAAGACGATCCATGGGAAAGCGTCAACCGCCCGATCTTCACCTTCAACGACACCGTTGATACCTACGCGCTCAAGCCATTGGCGCAGGGCTACCAGTTTGTCACGCCGCAATTCGTGCAGACGGGCATCCATAACTTCTTCCGCAACATCGGCGATGTCGGCAACTTTGCCAACGACGTGTTGCAGCTCAAGCCACACGCGGCCGGTGTCGACACCGCGCGTTTGCTGATGAACACCACGTTTGGTGTACTGGGCTTCATTGATGTGGGCACCAAGATGGGCCTGCAACGCAACGACGAAGACTTCGGCCAGACCCTGGGCTACTGGGGCGTCGGCAGCGGTCCTTACGTGATGCTGCCACTGCTCGGCCCAAGCACCCTGCGTGATGCGCCGTCCAAATACGTCGACAGCTACACCCAACCGTACCGTTACATGAACGATATCGGCTGGCGCAACAGCACCTTCGGCCTGAACATCGTCGACACCCGTGCCAGCCTGCTCGACAGCGAGAAGCTGATCACTGGCGACAAATACACCTTCATCCGTAACGCTTACCTGCAGAACCGTGAGTTCAAGGTCAAGGACGGCAAGGTCGTCGACGACTTTTAAGCCGTGACGTTTTGAAATGAAAAAAAAGGCGACCCGCGTGGTCGCCTTTTTTGTGCGCGATTTCAGCGCATTTTCAAGATCCTGAGGCCCAGGTGCTGGCGCTCGCCATCATTCTTGGCCCACACCACCTCGGTGTCCGCCTCCAGGCCCGCGAGGGCGGCGTGCTCCGAGTCAATGCGCACGGTCAGTTGGTCGCCCACCTCGAACTGGCGGGGGGCCTGCACCTGCATGCCAGAGCTGGAAAGGTCCACACAGACCCCGGCAATCTCCTGCCCGGCGTGGATTAACGACACATCGGCATCCACTCGCATGCGGATGAAATCGCGTTTTTCGGCGTAGTCGCGCTCGTGTTCGCTCACGGGTTCCATCCTTACTTTGTGTTGTGGTCGTGGGTGTTCTTATAACTCCCAGTGATTTGCGGTGTAAAGACGCCCGGCGACCATCGGCATGAGCTTGAAACCCCTGACGGATGGGAGTACCGTCTGCGCCTTAGAAGGGCACCTCTGCTTTACCTTTGTGCATGGGCAAAATCCCGATGCTTTGTAGGACAGAGTGGCTAGAAAGCGAATCCAGTACGTGAGCCCGGCCATTGTCGAGCCACCTACGCCAACCTAATTCTGGCGCCGTTTGCCCACATGCAAAAAACCAGTGCCACGCTGCTGATAATCGATGACGACGAAGTAGTGCGCGCGAGCCTCGCGGCCTACTTGGAAGACAGTGGCTTCAGCGTCCTGCAGGCCAGTAATGGCCAACAGGGTCTCCAGGTATTCGAGCGCGACAAGCCCGACCTTGTGATCTGCGACCTGCGCATGCCCCAGATGGGCGGCCTCGAGCTGATCCGCCAGGTGACTGAGCTTGCCCCGCAGACGCCGGTGATTGTTGTGTCCGGTGCCGGCGTGATGAACGACGCTGTCGAGGCCCTGCGCCTGGGCGCCGCCGACTACCTGATCAAGCCCCTGGAAGACCTGGCCGTGCTGGAGCACTCGGTGCGCCGTGCGCTGGACCGTGCCCGCCTGCTGCTGGAAAACCAGCGCTACCGCGAAAAGCTCGAAACCGCCAACCGCGAGCTCGAAGCCAGCCTCAACCTGCTCCAGGAAGACCAGAACGCCGGTCGCCAGGTGCAGATGAACATGTTGCCGGTCAGCCCCTGGACCATTGACGAGTTCCAGTTTGCGCACCAGATCATCCCGTCGTTGTACCTGTCGGGTGATTTCGTCGATTATTTCCGCGTCGATGAGCGGCGTGTGGCGTTCTACCTGGCCGACGTCTCCGGCCACGGCGCTTCTTCTGCTTTTGTCACCGTGTTGTTGAAGTTCATGACCACACGGCTGTTGTTCGAATCCAAGCGCAATGGCACCTTGCCGGAGTTCACTCCCTCCGAGGTGCTGGGCCACATCAACCGAGGCCTGATCAGCTGTAAGCTGGGCAAGCACGTGACGATGGTCGGCGGCGTGATTGATGAAGAAACCGGTCTTTTGACCTACAGCATCGGCGGTCACCTGCCGATGCCGGTTTTATACACTCCTGACAGTGTGCGTTACCTGGAAGGCCGTGGTCTGCCGGTGGGCTTGTTCAATGAAGCCACCTACGAAGACCACATCCTGGAACTGCCGCCGACCTTCAGCCTTACGCTGATGTCCGACGGTATCCTCGACTTGCTTCCAGAGCCTACACTCAAGGAGAAAGAAGCCGCCTTGCCCCAAAAGGTCAAGTCGGCGGGCGGCAGCCTGGATGGCCTGCGGCAGGTTTTTGGATTGGCCACGCTAGGGGAGATGCCGGATGATATCGCCCTATTGGTGTTGAGCAGGAATCTTTGATGAGTACCGGAAGAATCCAATTCGCCGAGCAAGACGGGACCTTCGTCCTGAAGTTTGTCGGTGAAGTGCGCCTGACCTTGTGTTCGGCGCTGGATGCAACGATTGAGCGGATTTTCACAGCCCTGAATTTCTCGGCGATCGTGATCGATCTGACCGAAACCCGCAGCATCGACAGCACCACCCTTGGCTTGCTGGCCAAATTGTCCATTCTGTCGCGGCAGAAGGTCGGCCTGTTGCCGACGGTGGTCACCACCCACGAAGACATCACCCGTCTGCTGCAGTCCATGGGGTTTGACCAGGTGTTCAACATCGTTGACCGCCCGATCCCCTGCCCGGAATGCCTGACCGACCTGCCGTCGCAAGACCAGTCTGAAGAAGTGGTACGGATCAAGGTGCTGGAAGCGCACAAGATCCTGATGGGCCTGAACGAGTCCAACCGCGAAGCCTTCCACGACCTCGTCAACGCCCTGGAACGCCACTGATCCCCAGTTGAAACCCAATCCAAATGTGGGAGGGGGCTTGCTCCCGATGACGGTGTGCCAGTGATGAATGCATTGCCTGACACGCTGCTATCGGGAGCAAGCCCCCTCCCACAGTGGAACTGAGCTCGGCTTGCGCTCGGCGAAAGACACAAAAAAGGGCGGCACCCGCGAGGGTGCCGCCCTTTTTGTCGCCGTCTGCCTTACAACTTGGCAGTCAACAACGCTTCAAGCTTCTCCTGGTCCCGAGCAAACTGACGAATCCCCTCTGCCAGCTTCTCAGTCGCCATCGCATCCTCGTTGGACTCCCAACGGAACTGCGCTTCAGTCAAATGCACCCGCGCTTCACCGGCATGGCCTGGCGACAACTTGCGCTCCAGCTTGCCTTCATCCGCCGCCAGCTTCTCCAGCAGGTCCGGGCTGATGGTCAAGCGGTCACAGCCGGCCAGCTCTTCAATCTGGCTGAGGTTACGGAAGCTCGCGCCCATCACCACAGTCTTGTAGCCATTGGCCTTGTAGTAGTTGTAGATGCGCGTCACCGACTGCACGCCCGGGTCATCGGAACCGGTGTAGTCGTTGCCGTTGGCCTTCTTGTACCAGTCGTAGATACGGCCCACGAACGGCGAAATCAGGAACACCCCAGCCTCGGCACAGGCCACGGCCTGGGCAAACGAGAACAGCAGCGTCAGGTTGGTTTGAATGCCTTCTTTTTCCAGCTTCTCCGCCGCGCGGATGCCTTCCCAGGTGGAGGCGATCTTGATCAGCACACGGTCACGGCCAACGCCGGCTTTGTCGTACAGGTCGATCAGACGGTGCGCACGCTTGAGAATGGCCGCTTCATCGAACGACAGGCGGGCATCCACCTCAGTGGAAATACGGCCCGGTACGACTTTCAGAATTTCTTGACCTACCGCCACCGCAAAACGGTCGCTGGCCAGGCCCACGTCGCCGTTACAGTCCTTAACGCACTCATCCAGCAGCTTGGCATAGCCTGGGATCGAAGCGGCCTTGAGTAGCAGGGAAGGGTTGGTAGTGGCGTCTTGCGGCTTGAGCTTGGCGAGGGTAGAAAAATCGCCGGTATCGGCTACAACGGTGGTGAATTGCTTGAGTTGTTCCAGCTTGGAAGTCATGGGCGTGCTCTGTCCTGTGGGTCTGATGACATTACCCGAGCGCCGGCAGGCGCTCAAGGGCGCAAATGCGTTCGATCGTTTGCGAGGGCAACAACCTGAAAACAGCCGTTTGAATCGCCGGCCATACTGCTAACTAGGAGACCAAAACCGCCGACAGGTTCAACCCAACTGCCCCGCGACCACTCAGATCAAACGGTGGGAGCGGGCTTGCCTGCGATAGCGGCGGCAAACACACCACCAGCTTCCAGACAAACATCAATCCAACTGTGGGAGCGGGCTTGCTCGCGAAAGCAGCCTATCAGCCACCAAACCCACCCACTGACACCCAACCTGCCAAATCACCGCCCCTCCAACAACTCCCCCGCCTGATCCAGCAACGCCAACGGATCACTCGCCTTATGAATATCCACCGACAACAACTGCCTGAACCGACGAGCCCCCGGAAACCCGGTCCCCAACCCCAACACATGCCGAGTAATGTGATGCATCGCCCCACCACTGGCCAAATGCTCCGCAATATACGGCCGCAACTGCGCCAACGCCTCAGCCCGACTCACCACCGGCGCCGCACTGCCAAACAACTGCTGATCCACCTCCGCCAGCAAATACGGATTGTGATAAGCCTCGCGCCCCAACATCACCCCATCAAACACCTGCAAATGCGCCTGGCACTGCTCCAGCGTCTTGATCCCACCATTCAACACAATCTCCAACGCCGGGAAATCCTGCTTCAACTGCGCCGCCACGTCATACCGCAACGGCGGAATATCGCGATTCTCCTTCGGCGACAACCCCTCCAGAATCGCAATCCGCGCATGCACCGTAAAACTGGTACACCCGGCATCCCTCACCGTCCCGACGAAATCACACAACTCGGCATAACTGTCGCGCCCATTGATCCCGATACGATGCTTCACCGTCACCGGAATCGACACCGCATCCCGCATCGCCTTCACGCAATCCGCCACCAGTGCAGGGTGCGCCATCAGGATCGCGCCGATCATATTGTTCTGCACCCGATCACTCGGGCAGCCGACGTTCAAGTTCACTTCATCGTAACCGGCCGCCTCAGCCATACGCGCACAGGCGGCCAGCTCGGCGGGCACGCTGCCGCCCAACTGCAGCGCGAGCGGGTGCTCGGCTTCGTTGTGACGCAGGAAGCGCTCGTGGTCGCCATGCAGGATCGCGCCCGTGGTGACCATCTCGGTGTAGAGCAGGGCGTGCTTGGAGAGCAGGCGCAGGAAGAACCGGCAGTGGCGGTCGGTCCAGTCCATCATGGGGGCGACGGAGAAGCGGCGGGAGAGGGGAGCGGTTTGTAGGGGCATTGGGGGTCTGAGTCAGCGGGGTGAATGGGGCGCAGTTTATCAGGGATGGGTCTTGGGTGTGGGGGAGGCGTGCGCCGCGCCTCTCACCACTTCGCACTTAGCGGTGCTGCGTGTGGAATATGCCAAGGATCCGAAGGCGCTGTTTCGTCAGATAATGGGGTCTGACCCCGACACCCCCAGACTACTTGACCCGTTCACAGGCGTTCGCGTACTACGCCCGAGCTTGGTTGGGGCCAATGTCGGGTGTTTGTGGGGGACCTGGCGGAGCTTCCGTGTCGACGACTTCGAGTTGGCGTCATTGGCATGCCAACTGGCGTGTCTTACCAATGCCTCTCTCCTGACCTGGCGATAACCTTCACTCACATTGAGTCGGGCGGAGGTTTGTTCCATGAAGCAATCAAGTCGAGTAGCACTGGTAACGGGCGCTTCTTCCGGGATGGGGAAGGCGTTCGCGCAGGCGTTGTTGGGGGAGGGCATGGTCGTTTACGCCGTCGCCCGGCGCGTGGATCAGATGACGGAACTGCGCCGGTTGGGGGCGATTACACTCGCGATGGATATCACCCGCGAGCAGGATGTGGAGCGAGTGGTTGCCCACATTAAAAGTCAGCACGGTGCAGTAGATGTGCTTCTGAATAATGCCGGCTTTGGATTATACGGGGCGATGGAAGACACCCTGATCGATGACGCCCGCTACCAATTCGAGGTGAACCTGTTCGGGCTTGCACGCCTGACGCAGGCCCTGCTGCCGGATATGCGTAGCCAGGGCAAAGGCCTCATCATCAATATCTCCTCCATGGGGGGCAAGGTCTACACCCCGCTAGGCAGTTGGTACCACGCCACCAAACACGCCCTGGAAGGATGGTCGGATTGTTTGCGCCTGGAGCTTCGACAGTTCGGTATCAACGTGGTCTTGATTGAACCGGGCGCGATCGATACCGAGTTTGGGGCGGTCATGCTGGAACCCATGCTTCGCCGCTCGGAAAACGGTGCTTACCATGCCATGGCCCAAAAGGTCGCCGCTGCCACACGGCAGTCGTATAAACCCGGTTCGCTGTCCAAGCCCCAGGTCATCGTCGACCTGGTGTTGAAGGCTGTGCGTAGCGCCCATCCCAAAACACGCTATGTTGGGGGTAAATATGCGCGGCCACTGATGACCATCCGCAAATGGCTGGGTGACCGGATTTACGACAAGATAATGATGGCTATGGTGCGGTGACAGGAGCGAAACCTATGAGGCCTGCTACGCAATTTTCGGTGCATCCGGGGTGGGCGTTGGTCATTGCTGATCTCGGCGCGAACGTTGCCGATGTGCTGAGGCTTGCCAAGCTTCCCGATGACCTTTTTGCCCGGCCAGATGCGAGCGTGGACCCGATAGAGTATTGCCAGCTTTGGCTCGCACTGGAGCAGTTGACCCAAGGGCAAGAACTGCCATTGATCATAGGCAAAGCGATTACCGCCGAAGCGTTTGACCCTCCCCTATTTGCAAGCTTGTGCAGCCCGAACCTGGAGGTCGCCCTGCGGCGACTTGCTGGCTATAAGGCGCTGATCGGGCCTCTGGTGTTGCACATTGAGCAGCAAGCGGCCTTCATGGCGGTGAGTGTAGAGTTTCCGAAGGTGGTTCCGTCATGGCCTGCCAGCACCGTAATGACGGAGCTGGTGTTTTTTACTCAACTGGCTCGCCTGGCAACCCGTCATCGGATCTGCCCGATACGCGTGCAATTACCGACGCCACCCAATGATTGCCACCCTTACGAAGCGTTTTTCGGCTGCGCGGTCACGGTGGGGCCCAAGCCTTCAATCAGGTTTAGCGACAGTGATTCAAAGCGGCCTTTCCTGACAGCAAACCAACCCATGTGGGCGTTTTTTCAGCCGCTGCTGGACAAGCGCTTGAGTGAATTGGACGCCACCGCCAGCGTGCGCAAGCGTGTGCAGGGTTTGCTGCTTGAGTTATTGCCAAGCGGCCAGGCGAGCATCGATGCGGTCGCGCAACGGCTGGCGACGAGCAAACGCTCCTTGCAGCGCGCGCTGGAGCTTGAAGGCAGCAGCTATCAAAAGTTGCTGGTGGAGACGCGGCGCAGTCTTGCCGAGCATTACTTGAGCCGTTCGCAAATCAGCTTTGCTGAAGTAGCGTATCTGTTGGGTTTTGAGGACGGAAACACCTTCCACCGTGCTTTCAAATCGTGGTCGGGGATTACACCTGGGGTTTACCGATCTCAATGGTCAGGCAACGTTTTTTACTCCTAGTGTTTTTAGAAGATGATTTTCTACTGCTTGTCGCTTGGATAAAACCGCGGATCTTAAGGAGATAATTGCGCCGTATATCGTGGTCTGACCCCGATATCTTGCGTGAACAGGGGACGCTCAGGCGAGATCCCGTGTTGAGCGGTTCATCTCCGCTCACGGTTCAGGAGACTCGCTGCCCTTTGGCCGAAAAAATCGTGTGGCGAAAAAAATAAATCAAAAAAAGCACTTATCCCCCTCCCGCCGACGGGCTTTTCATCTGCTTTTTGTGCAAGGGGTTAGGTGATGTAATTGACGTTCTGACACAGGCCCGCTGTGGGGGGCGGGGACGACGCTGCTATTGCATTGTGTGTAAGGTTTTGCAAAAAGGTGCAGCAGATTTGCGCACCACCCGGAGCCAGGCAGATCGAACTCAGATCTCTGGAGGCCTTGGTTTGCAAGGGTGAATACAAAAAAATATGCAAATTCTAGGGTTTTTACTTTCTTAACAGCTCGTACTAGGTAGTTATTGACGCGCTCCAAAAATGGTATCAGCTCGTCGGAACGGCCCAGAACAAAGGGCTTTCACGCTGTTTTGCTAATTTCACACATTGACATGCGATGAGGGACTCGTCAGTTAGAGCACGATAAATCCCAAAAGGACTTATTCCAACAGCTCTGCTCTGCGATTTAGGAGTCCCCCCAAGGGTCTCTACAAAATTAAGATGCAATTCAGATCAGTGAGTGACCAATGTCGGGTGTCACTAGCTCATGCAACAGCTCTTATATTTTCGCCCAGAGCCACAAAGGCATTGATCGTTTCGGCCTGTTTTTTTAGTTGGCTGAGTTAATGATTGCCAGAAAATATGAGTGATTTTATCAAAAACTTCACAAAGTGATTTAGAGCGTAAAATTTCTTCATTTTCCAGCTTTAGGGCGTTCAAACCCAGGTCGATTGCGATCCGACGTTGCTCATTTGATGGGTGTGAGTCAGAGGGTGTGCTAACGAATTTTTTCTTTACTCCTGATTTAATGAAGTCTGCGTATCTGTTAGCTAAGTCTAGGATTGAGAAGAATAGCTTTACTCCAATTATGGATAGGGCAACGTCGTATCCTTCCTTGGTTAAAACAGCTAATGTTAATACAAGTCCAATATAATCAGCTTCATATTCCTTCTTGTGCTGTGGCGAAACGTTCGAGTCGGAAGGAAAGGCATTCATCGGTAGAAAATTGTTAAGATGGCCAGCGTAGACATGACCGAACTCATGCGCAATTACGAAAATTTCCATGCTTTTGCGCAGACATTCGACAAGGCCGATGGAATCTAAGTCTACAGGGAAAGGTTTCGAAGTGGCTGGACGACCCGTACGAATAAACGCAGTGAGTACCCCTGCAAGGCGGCTCACAATTTCCGGGTGAGCCGATATCTTCTTTGTAATCGTCGATAGATCAGTTGAAAATGACCTCATATCCCCATTTTTTGTAGTAACGAATGAGGTTGCATAGATTTTAGAGATAAGATGGCAAAATGTTAAAAGTTGACCGTCAAACAAAAGAAAAGGTTTAGATGCTCCTGGGATGTTAACAGCTGTGGCATTAACTCTCCCAGTGGGTACCGTTGCATATAAAGGGAATAACGTAATGTCAGCACCTAATTCAGCGGCAGCCCGCTTTACCTCTTCTACCAATCCATTGATCAGATTAAATGCTGATACTGAGTCGTAACGAGTTGGTAAAACAGTTTCCTCTAGTGTTCTCTTTAGGTCAGCTAGTTCTGAAGCACTATACGATCCGAATAAGCCGGGGTTTTGGCTATGAACTGCATTTGTGATGAACTCCTGATTCAGCGGATCAAACTGGGCTTTATTCGATTCATGGTCAGGCATTTTGCCAAAATTTCCTTCTCTAAGGAAATTCTCTAGTAATTTATAATCATTGTTGCTGTCTGATAAAAAAGTTCTCTGCATGACCACTCCAAGAGATGGGTTAAGTTTGTATTCTTATCATCATGTGCCTAGGTTGAGCGCTTTTAACAGTAAGACGATACCTCTTGTATCTCTCGAAGGTTTGACGCGAACCACCATCGGTTTTGCTGGTGCTGTTTGCTGAGAGTTGCTCTGGTCGAATCTCGCCTTCTGGCTTATGGCTCACTGAGTGAGCAAGGCCGCTCAGCAGCTATTACTTTTCCATTTTTCTCAAGCGCGCCAAGCCCTGCTTGATGAAGCCAGCATCGGCAAAGCCTTGCCGTTCTGCTAGGAGTGTCAGTTCCATAATTGCGGCTTCCAAAGCTAGCTGATTTTCGTAGATTTTTTCGAGGACTATCGGTAGCGAATATTCGGTGGCCATGGTTTCGACTCCATTCGGAAAGTCGCAAGCATAGCAGCGAATCATCGGGTCAATTTCAGGTCTAGGGGCGGGATAAGGGTAATTTTGGTAATGCGATGCAGGAACGGGCCTGAAGCCCTTATAAACCCTAGCGTTGACGCATTACCTCAGAGGGTAATATCGGGTAAGGCTGGAGGTAATATTATGACAAGTTACTGATTTTAAAGGGTTTTATTAAATCTTAGATTACTCAGGTCAAAGGTAATTTTCTAACCTACTGCTTACCTTATGATTACCTTTATTAAATTCTCTCAACCATTTGATTTTGTTGGGTTTTCTATCTAGTAGAAAAGAAAATTACCAAAATTACCTCTTTCCCAGGGGTCAACCTGAAAATCGGAATTGAAGACGGAAAGGTGCCAGCTCAGCGCTCTCACACAAATCCTGTGACTCTCAACTGCTTCGCCCTGACGCTACCTTGATACCACTGGAGCCCTTGAAACAGGGGCGGGGGTGAACCCTCGTTATCAGCTTGGGAAGCTTCCGAAGAAACCTGAAAGCCCGACTGTGATAGTGGTCGTGATTGGAGCTGAAAACGGATGCTTAAATTTTGCTAGAGCGGCTGAGCGGAGTGGAGGCGCAGGGATGGGAGTATAGGTTGGTGGTACATAGGTGGTACGAGGGATAGGGAGAAGGCGTTTTGGCCTTTATTTGCAAGGGGGTAAGAGATGGTTCGTCCGATCCATCATCGGGACGACTCACAGAGTATGGAGTGATCTGGGGAATTGGCTAAAATCCATGGGAAATATCCCACACTTTTCTCAGCTTGCCCCTCAGACCACCCCTAGCTAACCTCCTCCAGCCGCTGCCAATCCAGCGGCCGGATGTGGAAGTCCGACCAAGCTGAAGGCGCTCAATCGCCCATAAACACCTACCGGCGTTTTTTTACGTCTGTATGATTGCTTATGGCGGCTGTGCGCGGGGCACTTCGGTGCGCCGGGTCCTTTAGCCCTGGTCTTCCACACCTGCGTACAGCTGCCACCCTCATGTGGAAGTGAGTTTGGTAGTTCCTGGAATTCTAAAGGAGCTTCGCCATGTACAAGGTCACGCCTAATCCGCCTCATGCTTCAAACGCTGAACCGATTGATGCCAAGCTTCATGCTGCGGCTCAGCGCGCTATTCATCATTACCTGCCGCCATCTGATGACAACGCCGCTCCCGCCGACCACCCAACCACCAACCTATTCTCCGTCAGCCCCAACATCGACACCGAAACCCTCCTAGCCAACGCCGCCGAACACCTCGATTCCGCCAACCAAATAACCGCCACCCTGGCCTTCGACCTCGAAGACCCGCACCGCGCCATCATCCTCGGCATCCAGCAACTCATCGACCTAAGCGCTTTACTTGTCACCCGCGCCCAAGAGCAAGTCGCGCCTGCCGCCAGCCCAGCCACCGCCTGACCCCCAACCCCGCCGCCTTACCCCAAGGCGGCAACCTGAACCCCTGCTGTCACCGCGCAAGATTTCATAATCCCCAGTGCCTTTGAGGTCTACGATCCTCTTCAAGAGAGGACCCTCGCGCCTCCAGCCCACAGGGAACTGAAAACATGATCTCGAACCTGGTTAAAGCCGCGTTGATTGCTGGCACGTTGCTGTTGGGTGCTTGTTCGACGGGGTCGTTGGGCGGGAGCAGTGACCCGTGTTTTTCGGGGGGATGCCAGGCGTTCGGGGACCATAGCCCGAGCAAGGCCGCCAAGATGAATTTTGGCGGGAGTGGGTTGGGCAGTAGTTATGGGGAGTATGGGTCGGGGTTGTTGCATGATGATTGATGGGGTGGTGGGGCAGTCATTGACTTGGTGACTGACCCACCGCTTTCGCGAGCAAGCCCGCTCCCACATTGGATCTTGGGTGGGCTTTAAAAAGGTGGTGTCAGTGGCCGCCTTTCATGCGGCGGGCGATGAGGTAGAGGCCCAGGCCGGCCAGTGCGGTGGCGGCGCCGATGTAGCCGGTGCTGGTCCAGCCGTACCCGGCGGTAATCGCCATTCCGCCAAACCACGGCCCCAGTGCGTTCGCCAGGTTGAATGCCGCGTGGTTGGAGGCTGCCGCCAAACTTGGGGCTTCGTGGGCGATGTCCATCAGGCGGATTTGCAGCGGTGCGGCCAACGCCACCATGGTGCCGACCAGGCCCATGCTCAGCAGCACGCCCCACAGCGACGATGCCGCGAAGGGGAAGAACAGCAGCACGGCGATCGACCACACCAAGATCAAGCCCACCGCGCGGAACTGCATGCGGTCAAACAGCTTGCCGCCGGCAATGTTGCCGATGATGCCGCCCACGCCAAAGGCGGCGAGGCCGAAGGGGATCCATTGGGGCGAGACTTTGGTCACTTCGAGCATGGTCGGGGCGAGGTAGCTGAACACGCAGAACATGCCGGCAAAGCCAATCGCGCCGATGGACAGGGCCATCCACACTTGGGGTTTGGTGAAGGCGCGCAGTTCTTTGCGTGGGTCGCTGCGCGGTTCGTCGCGGCGGTCGGGGACGAATTGCCAGACGAGGGCGATGGTGCACAGGGCGATGGCGCTGACCAGCGCGAACGCCGAGCGCCAGCCGAGGTGTTGGCCCAGGAAGGTCGCGATGGGGTTGCCGAGCAGCATGGCCAGGGTGAGGCCCATCATCACGCGGGCCACGGCGCCGGCGCGTTTGTCGTTGGGCACCATGCTGGAGGCGACGACGGCGGCGATGCCGAAGTAGGCGCCGTGGGGCAGGCCGCTGATGAAGCGGAAGGCCACCAGCGAGCCGAAGGTCGGGGTGAAGGCGGTGGCGAGGTTGCCCAGGGCGTAGAGTCCCATCAGCAGTAAGAGCATGTGTTTGCGCAGCAGTTTGGCGCCGAGAATGGCCAGCAGTGGCGCGCCGACCATCACGCCGAGGGCGTAGGCGCTGATGGCGTGGCCGACTTGCGGTTCACTCAAGTTCAAATTCTGGGCGATGTCGGGCATCAGGCCCATGATGGCGAATTCGCCGGTGCCGATCGCGAAGGCGCCCACGGCCATGGCCGCTTCCATTTTGGCGGCGCTGCGCGCGGGCAGTACGTGCCCGGGTGTTTGCTGGATAGTCATGGGTAACTCTGTGTGGGTGAAGTGCACGAAGGACCGCCGCCGATGCTACGCAAGCAGCGGCGAAGGTGTCTAGAACAGCCATGACCGCGAGAGTTCCGCGCCAATTGCGACCCTGTGACGCCACGTCGCGCTCGCTCGGCTTGACAGGGGCGGGGAAAAGTCCGGTTTTAGCGCTGTCAATTGGCCAAACGACGCATAAACGCTGTTTAGCGTGATATTCTGCGCGCCGTCTTGGTCTAGTCTTTCCCCGGTGCGTACACCCGTATACGTCCCGGCGGTTGGCTGTCGCCCAGGTAGCTGAAGCCAATAATGATAAGAAGTCAGCGCAGAAGGGACATAAAAGTGAGGTCGATACGTCGGCCTTGTGTGCCCACCCTGCGGCCCTTACATGTATGTGCAAACCCCGCGGTGCGTTGCCTGACGCAGCGCGATAGAGGGTTGCCCATGCTCAGGGGCAGTGGGGCGGATGGCGTTTTATCATAGGTGCTACTGATGTTTAAAAAAGTAAACACTGCCCTGCTGGGGCTGGCTTTGTCGATGGGGATCACGTCCGTTCACGCGGAAGAGGCAAAGAAAGTCGATGTGCTGCTGATCGGCGGCGGCATCATGAGTGCGACCCTGGGTGTGTGGCTCAATGAGCTGCAGCCGGACTGGTCGATGGAGATGGTCGAGCGCCTCGATGGCGTGGCTGAAGAAAGCTCCAACGGCTGGAACAACGCCGGTACCGGTCACTCAGCCCTGGCTGAGCTGAACTACACCCCGGAAAACAAGGACGGCACCGTTGAGATCCCGAAAGCGGTCGAGATCAACGAAGCGTTCCAGATTTCCCGTCAGTTCTGGTCCTGGCAGGTCCAGCAGGGCGTGCTGAAGAACCCGCGTTCGTTCATCAACTCCACACCGCACATGAGCTTTGTGTGGGGCGATGACAACATCAAGTTCCTGAAAAAACGCTACGAAGCCCTGCAAGCGAGCCCGCTGTTCGCCGGTATGCAGTACTCCGAAGACCCGGCGCAGATCGCCAAGTGGGTTCCGCTGATGATGGAAGGGCGTGACCCGAACCAGAAAATCGCGGCCACCTGGACCCCGATCGGCACCGACGTGAACTTCGGCGAGATCACCCGCCAGTTCGTCGCTCACCTGCAAACCACGCCGAAGTTCGACCTGAAACTGTCGAGCGAAGTGCAGGACATCACCAAGAACGCCGACGGTTCGTGGCGTGTGAGCTACAAAAATCTGAAAGACGGCACCAAGACTGAAACCGACGCCAAGTTCGTGTTCATCGGCGCCGGCGGCGGTGCATTGCACCTGCTGCAAAAGTCGGGCATTCCTGAAGCCAAGGAATACGCAGGCTTCCCGGTGGGCGGTTCGTTCCTGGTGACCGATAACCCGGCCATCGCCGAGCAGCACATGGCCAAGGCCTACGGTAAGGCTTCGGTTGGCGCGCCACCGATGTCGGTGCCGCACCTGGACACCCGCGTGCTTGATGGCAAGCGCGTGATTCTGTTTGGCCCATTCGCGACCTTCTCGACCAAGTTCCTGAAGGAAGGCTCGTACCTGGACCTGCTGACCAGCACCACCACCCACAACATCTGGCCAATGACCAAAGTCGGTATTCGTGAATACCCACTGGTTGAGTACCTCGCCGGCCAACTGATGCTGTCCGATGACGACCGCTTCAAGGCGTTGCAAGAGTACTTCCCGAACGCCAAGCAGTCCGACTGGCGCCTGTGGCAAGCCGGTCAGCGCGTGCAGATCATCAAGCGTGACGAAGAGCAGGGCGGCGTCCTGAAACTCGGCACCGAAGTGGTCAGCTCCGCCGACAACACCATCGCCGGCCTGTTGGGTGCATCGCCAGGCGCGTCCACCGCGGCTCCGATCATGCTGACCGTGCTGCAAAAAGTGTTCAAGGACAAGGTCGCGACCCCTGAGTGGCAGGCCAAACTGCACCAGATCGTACCGAGCTACGGCACCAAGCTGAACGACAGCCCTGAGGCTGTTGCCAAGGAATGGGCCTACACGGCCGGCGTCCTGCAACTGACCCCACCGCCTGCGATTCCGCAGTTGAACGCACCCAAGGCAACTCAGGCCACCGAGGCTGCCAAGCCTGCGGCTGAGCCGAGCAAGCCGGCGTCTGACCTGGCGCTGTAAGCCAAGCCCGATGTTAAAAAGCCCGCTGAACCGGTAACGGTCAGCGGGCTTTTTTGTGGGCCGGTGTTCAGGCGCGAACGCGCTCGACCGCAGGCAGTTCAACCGTGCGTTCGGCCGCTGCCAGCGCCGCCTTTAAACCCGCTTGGTCCAGCGGCACGCAATAGGCGGGTTTCGCCCGTTCAAAGCGCCAGCTTTCATCCAGCCCGCCGGCGTCCACCGCGTCGAAACCGAGTTCGTCGAGCAAGCGGATTACCTGCGCCTTGGCCGTGGCGTCATCGGCAGCCACCGGCAGTGCACGGCGGTCGGGGGCGCCGTGGGGGCGGGCGTCTTGCGTCAGGTCTGGGGCAAAGATCGCATTGAACACCTTCACGACGTGTGAGTGCGGTAAGTGCTCGGCAAGCAGCCGGCTGGTGGTGGTTTCAAAGCGGTCCAGCACCGGGATATGCCCATCGCGGTTCGGGTAGTAATTGTTCGCGTCCAGCACCGTTTTGCCTTCCAGCCACTGTGCGGGCACGCTGCGGTAGTGTTCCAGGGGAATCGCCACCAACACCACGTCGCCAAACTTTGCGGCATCTTCAGCGCTGCCCACCTGGACGCCGAGTATGCCGCTGAGCACGCTGCTCATGGTGTGCGGGCCGCGGGAGTTGCTCAACATCACGTCATGCCCGGCAGCCAGCGCGAGCTGTGCCACGGCACGTCCGATAAAACCTGCTCCAATCACACCGATCTTCATGGCCTTGCTCCTGATCAATCGTAGAGCGGCTATGATGATTCGCGACTAACTGGCGATAAATACGCGTTTTGGCTTGGGTGTTGTTACTGGGAGTTGGGAATGATGGACCGCCTTTCAAGCATGAATGCCTTTGTGGTGGCCGCCGAGTTGGGCTCTTACGCGCGTGCCGCCGAGCGCTTGGGCCTGTCGGCGCAGATGGTGGCCAAACATGTTGCCGCGCTGGAGCAGCGCCTCGGCGCCCGTTTGCTCAACCGCACCACGCGACGGCAAAGCCTGACCGAGCTGGGGCACGCGTACTACGAGCGTTGCAAACATATCCTGACGGAGGCGCAGGCTGCCGATTCACTCGCCCAGATCATGAATGACACGCCGCGCGGCAAGCTGAAAATTACCGCCCCGGTCACCTTCGGCTCCTACAGCCTGATGCCGCTGATTACCGCCTTTTTGCGCGACAACCCGGACGTGGAAATCGACCTGCACCTGACGGATCGTTTCGTTGACCTGGTGGAGGAAGGCTATGAGGCGGCCTTCCGGATCGGCCCGCTGGGCACCACGGGCTTGACGGCCCGGCCGCTGGCGCCTTATCGGCTGGTGGTCTGCGCGGCGCCGGCGTACCTCGCGGCGCGGGGTACACCGCAGCGGCCGGCGGACCTTGAGCAACATGAATGCCTGGGCTACGCCTTCTGGTCACGCCCGGCGGACCGCGAGTGGGTCTTTCACCAAAACGCGACGCCCTACACGGTGCAGGTGGCCAGCCGTCTGCACATCAATGAAAGCAGGGCGTTGATGTCGGCGGCACTGGATGGATTCGGCATCGTTCTCGGCGCCGAAGACTTCCTGCGCACCGCATTGGCCAAAGGCGAACTGGTACGCGTGCTGCCGGCCTTTGAAGCGCCCAGCCGCCCCATGCATCTGGTTTACACCGCCAACCGGCAGCGCACGGCCAAGTTGCGGCGATTTGTCGAGGCGGTGCTGGCACGCTTCGGCCCGGCGTGAGGGCTAGCGGTGGACACCGGGTTTAACCCGCTCATCCCGTGATCCATGTGGTGAGCGCCCGGCGGATGCTCGTACGCCTGGAACAACCGACTGTCGTGTGCACGCCTTGAGGCCCATGGGTTCAGCAATCCGACAGACATCATTTGTTAAAAAGAACCCAGAGCAAAGCAGGAGCGAAGCTGCAACAAGGGGGCATTTTTTCTGATGTAAGTGCTGGGCGTTAGCGCCCGAGGATTTTGTATGTTGCTACGTTATGCGGCATTGGCGGCGGTCGTCGTCGCGGCGTCCCGGTGTGTGCAAGAGCGCGTGGTACATGAGCGCGGGCCGGTACAGCGTGAGTACGTTGAAGTGGTTGCGCCACAACCGCCGCCGGTCCAGGTGATCGAAGTCGAGCCGGCTGCACGCTATGGCTATGTGTGGTCACGCGGTTACTGGCGTTGGCAAGGCGGCCGCTATGTCGCGGTGCACGGCCATTGGGAGCCGGTGCGCGAAGGTTATCGCTATGTGCATCCGCACTGGGTGCAGCGCAATGACGGTTACCACTGGCAGGGCGGTGGCTGGGTTCGCTGAACCTCAATCAGATCGGCTTTTGGGTGCCTAACAGCTTGACCTCTCGCAGCAACGCGGCACCGAGTTGGTCGCTGCCCAGTTCCTGATAGCCGACTATCTGGGTTTCGCCGTTTTCTTCGGCCTGAATGATGATCACCGGTGTTTCCTTACCGGTGGCTTCATCCACATGCAGGGCGTACTGCGGGACATCCACCTTGATCGGTGAGCCCGCCGGCTTGCCTCGCACATTCAGCGTAAACGCCGCACAGCCGCTATCGATATCCACGCTGGTCGCGGAGCGGCCGCTGACGAAGCAGGTTGTCGGCAGCTCAGGCCAGGTAATGGTGTCGGCCAGGGCGAGGGTGGGCGCCATGGCCATGGCAACAAGAATCAACGTACGCACGTGGGGAGTTCTCTTGATCAAGGGCGGTGGCGTTTTTTACCAAAGCCCGGCGTTCGTCGCAACGCTGCGGCTCAGGCCAGGCGTTTCATCCCCGTGGCCTTGGCTGCGTTGAGGTCAAAGGTGGCGGTGTATTCACAGCCGGCTGCATGGGCGCAGCGTTCGATCAGGTAGTCGGCGAAGTCGGCTTTGCCGCCTGTGAATCGTCGCAGTGCCTGCCAGATGATCTCGGCGTGCTCGACGGTCAGTTCACGGGTGCGCAGCAGCGTTTCCAGCACGGTCACCACGTCGCTTTTGGCCGATTGATAGCAGCTTTGCAGCACCCAGACCAATTCCACCACCGACACCAGGCTGACAAAGCCCGGCGACACGCTGGTGAGCGACTCGATCAACGCCGAGGCCTTGGGCGATTGCACGGGGTCATCCTGGGTGACATAGCGCACCAGCACATTGGTATCGAGCCCGATCATCCGGCGTTGGCTCCTTGCGCGGCGATGGCGCGGTTCATGTCTTCGATCGACACAGCCTGTGCGGGCTTGCGGATCAGCCCCTTGAGGTCCTGCACGGTTTTGCTCGCGGCGATGATGGAAAACTTGCCGTCTTCCGTTTCGACAAATTCAACCCGGTCGCCTGTTTCCAGGCCAAGCGCGGTGCGCACTTGCACGGGGATAGTGATTTGCCCTTTCGAGGTGAGTGTGGCGGTGGCCATAGTGAAAATCTCCATCGTGATATTCCTTACGTTAAGGTAAGGATTGATGAAGGACAAGATCCGTTGGTCCATAGGTTGCTCGGCTGGTGTGAGTGAGTGGGAACAGGTAAAACCCTAGTTCGAACTGTGCGCTCTCACACGCTTTCCTCCGGCCTCAAGAGATACAAGCTATGACCGACCGCCACCTGATCATTCCTGCCGCCATGCAACCCATAGTCGAGCGCGCCGGCTACGTGCCTGCGGTAAAAGTTGGCAATACTCTTTACTGCGCAGGCCAGGTTGGCCGTACGCCGCAACTGGCCGTGATCGACGATCCCGAGGCGCAATTCATCGCGGCCTGGGAAAACCTGAGGGACGTATTGGAGGAGGGCGGTTGCAGCTTCGATGACGTGGTGGACATGACCACGTATCACGTGAACATGCGCCAGCACATGGCGGTTTTTCGTGAAGTGAAAAACCGCCTGTTTCCACGCGGGCAGTGCGCCTGGACCACAATCGGGGTGTCCGAACTGGCGCACCCCGGGCTGCTGGTGGAAATCAAATGTGTGGCGGTGCAGCGCTAGACGCTTACTGAACCACGCGATAGCACGGCACATACGCCGCGCCGCCCGGCAATTTCATGCGGTGTTGGGCGACAAATGCCTGCAGCAGTTCGTCCAGCGGTTTCATGATGGCCGGGTCGCCGTGGATCTCATACGGCCCGTGCTGTTCGATCAGGCGAATGCCCTTGTCCTTGACGTTACCGGCCACAATCCCGGAGAACGCGCGGCGCAGGTTGGCCGCCAGTTCGTGGGGCGGCAGCGTAAGGCTCAGCTGCAGGCCGGCCATGTTTTCGTGAGTCGGGTCGAACGGGCGCTGGAAGCCTTCGTCGATCTTGAGCAGCCAGTTGAAGTGGAACGCGTCGTTGCGTTCGCGACGGAACTGTTTCACGGCCTTGAGCCCGACGGTCATCTGGCGGGCCACTTCGGCCGGGTCGTCGATGATGATCTGGTAGTGCGCCTGCGCCGCTTCGCCGAGGGTGGCGCCGACGAACGCGTGCAGTTGTTGCAGGTACGGCGCGGCGTGTTTGGGCCCGGTGAGGATGACCGGGAACGGCACATCGCGGTTGTCCGGGTGCATCAGGATGCCCAGCAGGTACAGGAACTCTTCGGCCGTGCCGGCGCCGCCCGGGAAGATGATGATGCCGTGGCCGACGCGCACGAAGGCTTCCAGGCGTTTTTCGATGTCCGGCAGGATCACCAGTTCGTTAACGATGGGGTTCGGGGCTTCGGCCGCGATGATGCCCGGCTCGGTCAGGCCCAGGTAACGCCCGCCGGTAATGCGTTGTTTGGCGTGGGAAATGGTCGCGCCTTTCATCGGGCCTTTCATCACGCCGGGGCCGCAGCCGGTGCATACGTCGAGGCTGCGCAGGCCCAGTTCGTGGCCGACTTTCTTGGTGTATTTGTATTCTTCGGTATTGATCGAGTGCCCGCCCCAGCACACCACGATTTTCGGCTCGACGCCCGGGCGCAACGTGCGGGCGTTGCGCAGCAGGTGGAAGACGTAGTCGGTGATGCCTTGGGAGTCGCTCAGGTCGATGCGCTGGCTGCCCAGCTCGTTCTCGGTGTAGACGATGTCGCGCAGGGCGCTGAAGAGCATTTCGCGGGTGCTGGCGATCATTTCGCCATCGACGAACGCGTCGGCCGGTGCATTCAACAGTTCCAGGCGCACGCCGCGGTCCTGCTGGTGGATGCGCACTTCAAAGTCTTGATAAGCGTCGAGGATGGTCTTGGCGTTGTCGATATGCGCGCCGGTGTTGAGGATGGCCAGGGCGCATTGGCGGAACAGCGTGTAGATGCTGCCGGTTCCGGCTTCACTCAGTTGCTGGACTTCACGTTGGGAGAGGGTTTCGAGGCTGCCCTTGGGGCTGACGGAGGCATTGATGACTTGACGTTGGGGCATTCTGATTCCTTGAAAACACAGCCACCGCACCCGCCGTGGGCGGCGGTGGCTGGAGAATGGTGAGCGCCGAACTCGGTCGCACGCGACGGTTAGTTTGGCAGGCCTGGGGCCATGCGCAAACTCCGTCCAGCACCATCATGCCGCAGAACTTACTGAATCAGCTTCCAGTTTTTGTAGAAAACTCGACGCAGGGTAAAGACCAGCCCGGCAAAACCCGAGATCACGGCATTGAGCACTGACGGCAGCAAGGTCGGACGAACGATGTCAATGAACAGGCAGTACCGTTTTGCGTCGTTCTTGTTGAAGGACGCATGCATCAGCGTGTCATCGAAGATGAACAGCGGGTCGTCGTGCCAGTAGTGCTTGTGCTTGCCCACCTGGATGTAAACACCCTCATGGTGAGGCGCCGGCGCCATGTTGTAGAGCACGCGGAACATCATGCGCAGTGGGCCGAAGTGAAAGGACGTCGAGCGGTTTTCGTTGAACACCGACACGCCGATGGTCTTCACAAATGGCAGTTTCTTGCGCAGTTGCGGGATGTCCAGGGTGGTTTCGATGGGGCGGCCGTACCATTGGAAGAACAACATGCCGCGTTTTTTCTCGGCCATGCGCTCGTCCAGGTAGCTGATGATTTCATCCTTGTTGGCCATGGCGTCGTCGATCACCTGTTGCAGGTCTTCACGCCAGGCCGGCGGCAAGTCGCGCATGGTGTAGACGTGGCGGTTGCGCAGGCTCAGCAGGTCGAACAGGGTGTTGAACGGCGCCAATATCCAGGTATTGCGGCCATTGCCGACGAAGTACTTCTTGATGGTGTCACGGTCATACAGGCCGTTGCGCAGGAAGTCATAAATGCCGCAGAACAGGACCAGCAGCAGAAATACCAGGCTGGTGCGTGGGAAGCAGTAGATGAACAGCAGAACGCCGAGAACCCAGGCGACTGAGACCAGTTTTTTTTGAACAGCACTTTTACTCATGAAGCGAGGCTCCGGACCGGAAACAAAGCGAAACAATCCCGCCATGATAGTGGGTTATCACGGCGCTGGGCGTTTTAAATATTGCGAATTTGTGAAGGCCCGACACAGTTTTTAACCCCACGGTGCGGCGTGCATCGGGTTTTGTTGATTGGATTTTGTAAACAGAAGATTTGCGACTATCGTGACGCTTCGGTTTTTCAGACGTCATAGACCGGTACGATTGAAGTTGAATGGCCACCATTGGCCTTCGGCACCTTGGAAGAGGCAGAAATTTTATGATCATCAAACCGCGGGTTCGTGGCTTTATCTGTGTGACCGCTCACCCTGTGGGCTGTGAAGCGAACGTCAAGGAACAGATCGACTACGTAACCCAGCATGGCGCCATTGCAGGCGGCCCAAAGAAGGTGCTGGTCCTCGGCGCTTCCACCGGTTACGGCCTGGCCGCGCGCATCAGTGCTGCGTTTGGCTGCGGCGCCGACACCCTGGGTGTGTTTTTTGAGAAAGAAGGCGAAGAAGGCAAGCTGAGCTCCGCCGGCTGGTACAACAGCGCGGCGTTCGAGAAGTTTGCCGTCGAAAAAGGCCTGTACGCCAAGAGCATCAACGGCGACGCGTTCTCCGACGAGATCAAGCGCCTGACCATCGAAACCATCAAGAAAGACCTGGGCAAGATCGACCTGGTGGTTTACAGCCTGGCCGCGCCACGCCGTACCGACCCGCAGGGCGTGGTGCACACCTCCACCCTCAAGCCGATCGGCAAGGCCGTGACCCTGCGCGGTATCAACACCGATAAAGGCGTGGTGGTCGACACCACCCTCGAGCCTGCGACCCAGGAAGAAATCGACGGCACCGTGAAAGTCATGGGTGGCGAAGACTGGCAGCTGTGGATCGACGCCCTGCGTGATGCGGACGTGTTGGCCGAAGGCGCCAAGACCACCGCGTTCACCTACCTGGGCGAGAAGCTGACCCAGGACATCTACTGGAACGGCTCCATCGGCGAAGCCAAAAAGGATCTGGATAAAAAAGTCCTGACCCTGCGCGACAACCTCGCGGCGCTCAAGGGCGATGCCCGTGTGTCGGTGCTCAAGGCCGTGGTTACCCAGGCGAGCTCGGCGATCCCGATCATGCCGCTGTACCTGTCGTTGCTGTTCAAAGTGATGAAAGAGCAGGGCACCCACGAAGGCTGCATCGAGCAGGTCTACGGCTTGTTCAAGGACAGCCTGTACGGCACAGCGCCGAAGCTGGACGCCGACGGCCGCCTGCGCGCCGACCTGGCCGAGCTGGAACCTAAAGTCCAGGACGCCGTAGCGGCGCTGTGGAACCAGGTGACCGACGACAACGTCAACGAGATCAGCGATTTCGCCGGCTACAAGGCTGAATTCCTGCGCTTGTTCGGCTTTGAAGTCGACGGTGTGGATTACGAAGCCGATGTGAACCCGACGGTGAAGATCAATGGCTTAGTCCAAGCCTAAACACCGTCAACAATGTGGGCGCGGGCCTGTGTGGGAGCCGGGCTTGCCCGCGATAGCATCGCCGCGGTGTAACGGATACACCGAGGTGACTGCATCGCAGGCAAGCCAGCTCCCACACCAGCCGCGCCCACCTTTGCCTTCGGTGAATCGCAACCTTCCTGCTTTCCTTCGCGCTCCCACCCTCGCTCACAATCTGCCAGACTCCTTGGGCTATCACGCCACGCCAACGGAGGATCTGATGACGATTCGTGCAGTAGTTTTTGATTTCGGCGGTGTCCTGTTCGACTGGAACCCGCAGCACCTCTACCGCAAGCTGATTACCGACGATCACGAGCGGCACCACTTTCTCGAAACCATTTGCACCCAGGCCTGGAACACCGAGCAGGACGCCGGTCGTAGCCTGGCCGAAGGCACGCGCCACCTGGTTGAGCAATACCCGCAACACCAAGCCTTGATCCAGGCCTATTACGAGCGCTGGCACGAGATGCTGCGCGGCTCATTGCCCGACGGCGTGGCGATCCTCGAAGCCTTGCATGCGGCCGATATGCCGCTGTTCGGGCTCACCAACTGGTCCGCTGAAACCTTCCCCTATGCGCGGGCCAACTATCCGTTCCTGCAGCGTTTTCGCGACATCGTGGTGTCGGGCGAGCTAAAGCAGATCAAGCCGGATGCGGCGATCTATGAGGCGAGCCTGGCCCAGGTGCGCGCGCATCTGCCGGATATCGAGCCGCGTGAACTGGTGTTTATCGACGATGTTGCCGGCAATATCGACGCCGCTGTCGCCCTTGGCTGGCAGGGCATTCACCATGTGTCGGCCGAGCGTACGGCGGCAGGTTTGCGTGAGTTGGGCGTGAGATTCTAGCGCGCCCATTTTTCCATGGCGAAATCCACGAAGGCGCGCAGTTTGGGCAGGCGGTAGCGGTCCTGTCGGTAAAGCAGGTGCATCGGCCGGCTGGGCAGTTGGTAGGTGGTTAACAAGGCCACCAGCTTGCCGCTCTCCAGGTCCGGTTGCACCAGGGCATCGGCCAGCATGATGATGCCCATGCCGTTTACCGCCGCCTGGCGCAAGCCTTGTGAGCTGTTGATGGTCAATGAGCCGGAGACCGGAACCTCTACCTCGCCTTCCTCACCGGTCATGCGCCACAGTTTGTCGGTGTCGCGCCAGTTGTCGTTGGCCGGGTAGGCGAACGCCAGGCAGTCATGGTGCTGCAGGTCGCTGGGTGTCTGCGGCGTGCCGCGTCGCGCCAGGTACTCAGGTGATGCGCAAAGGGTCAGGGTGTAGGCCTGCATGGGCCGCGCGATCAGGCTGGAGGCCTCCAGCTCGCCGAGTCGGATCGCCACGTCAAATCCGCTGTCGACCAGGTCCATGCGTTCGTTGCTCAGCACCACGTACAGGTTGATCAGCGGGTAGCGCTGGGAAAACTCACTCAGGGCGGGCGTCAGGCGTTCGGTGCCGAATACCGGTGGTGCAGTGATTCGCAGGCTGCCTTTGGGGGTGTCGCTGTGGGCCTGCTCCGCCAGCAGTTCGGAGTCGGCCACCAGCCCCAGCACTTCCAGGCAGCGCTGGTAATACTGCCCGCCGAATTCCGTGAGGCTTTGTTTGCGGGTGGTGCGCTTGAGCAGGCTGACCCCCAGCCGTTGTTCCAGCGCACGCAAATGATTGCCGACCATGGTGGTCGACATCCCGCATTCCTGCGCGGCGGCGGTCATGCTGCCGGTCTCCACCACTTTCACGTACACCGACATCGCCTGGAACAGATCCATTATCAAGCCCCGGTTTAAAGTCATTGCAGGAATGTGCAGTTTATCCAGCTCAGGTGGCTAACGATACTGCACCTATCCCAACGATGCACTGGAGCCTGCCACCATGACCGCCGCCTGCCTGATGACCACGTATCAACCCTTGGCCCTGAGCTTCACCCGTGGCCTGGGCACGCGCCTGTGGGACCAGCAGGGCCGCGAATACCTCGACGCGGTGGCCGGTGTGGCGGTGACCAATGTCGGGCATTCCCACCCAAGGCTGGTCACGGCAATCAGTGAACAGGCGGGCCTGCTGCTGCATACGTCCAACCTCTACAGCATCGACTGGCAGCAACGCCTGGCCCAGCGCCTGACCCAGTTGTCCGGCCTGGACCGCGCCTTCTTCAACAACTCCGGCGCCGAAGCCAACGAAACGGCGCTGAAGCTGGCACGCTTGCATGGCTGGAAAAAAGGCATCGAAGAGCCGCTGGTGGTGGTGATGGAAAACGCGTTTCACGGGCGTACCCTCGGCACCATGGCGGCCAGCGACGGGCCTTCGGTGCGCTTGGGCTTTCAGCGTTTGCCGGGGGATTTTCTCAAGGTCGGTTTTGGCGATCTGGCGGCCCTGGAAGCCCTCACTCACGCGTTCGGCCCACGCATTGCGGCGGTGCTGCTGGAACCCATCCAGGGCGAAAGTGGCGTGATACCCGCGCCGCCCGGCTACCTCAAAGCCCTGCGCGAGCATTGCTCGCGCCACGGCTGGCTGATGATGCTGGATGAGATACAGACCGGCATCGGCCGTACCGGCAGCTGGTTTGCGTTCCAGCATGAAGGCATTGTTCCGGACGTGATGACCCTGGCCAAAGGCCTCGGCAACGGCGTGCCCATCGGCGCCTGCCTGGCACGCGCCACGGTGGCTGAGTTGTTCACGCCGGGTAGCCACGGCAGCACGTTCGGCGGCAACCCGTTGGCCTGCCGCGTGGGCTGCACGGTGCTGGACATTATTGAAGAGCAGGGCCTGCTGCAGAACGCTGCGCAACAGGGCGAACGGCTGCTGGCGCGGTTACAGGTGGCGTTGAGCGAGCATGCGCAGGTAGTGGCGATTCGTGGGCAGGGGTTGATGATTGGCATCGAACTGGCCCGCCCCTATCGCGACCTGGCCCAGCGCGCAGCGCAGGAACACGGGCTGTTGATCAATGTGACGCGCGGCAAAATCATTCGCCTGCTACCGCCGCTGACGCTGGATGCCAACGAAGTCGAGATGATCGTGCGGGCCATCACCCGCTTGTTGGACTGAAGCCTGATCAACTGTGGGAGCTGGCTTGCCTGCGATAGCGATCTGTCTGTGCCAAATGTAGGGGCTTGTACACCGCTATCGCCGGCAAGCCAGCTCCCACAGTTGAGCTACGTGACTTTCAGCCATCCGGGCCATTCAGCCATTCCTGGTTCATCGTCTCGGTATCGCCCAGGTACTCCAGCAGCCACGCCATCGCCGGGGACAGCTTGTTCTGTGCCCAGGCCACACACGATGGGCTGGCCGGGAACGGCCGGCTTAATTGCAATGCCACCAGCTCACCGCGCTCGATCCACGGCAATACCTGATGCGCCGGGGCCATGCCGACACACAGGCCATCGCGCAGGCAATCAATGGCCGAGGCCCAATTGGGCACCACCAGTCGGCGCTGGTTATCCAGGGTCCAGGTGTCGCGTTTGGGCAGGTTGCGCGAAGTGTCGGTCATGCAAAGCGAGGCGAACGGGCGCAGTTGGTCATCACTGAGCAAGCTCGCGGCCGTCGCCAGCGGGTGCTTCGCGCTGACCACGCACAGCCAGTTCAACAACCCCATGTCGCGAAACGTGAAGCGGCTGGCCACCGGCACCGCGCTGGTGGCGCCGATCACGATGTCGGTGCGTTCATCGGCCAGCGCGTCCCACACGCCGTTGTACACCTCGTATTCCAGCAGCAATTCCACCTCGGGAAACTGCCGATAGAAATCCAGCACCAACTGCCGACAGCGTTGGGGTTTGACGATGGAGTCCACGGCCACCTTCAACTGGCCGCTCCAGCCATTCGCCACCTGCTGACACAAGCGCCGTGTGCCGAGCATTTTTTTCATCACGCCGCGGGCTTCATCTATAAATAAGCGCCCGGCCGGGGTCAGTTCTACGTCGCGATGGCGCCGCACAAACAACGGTACCGCCAGCCATTCCTCAAGCTGGCGCACCGTGTAGCTGATGGCCGACGGCACGCGATGCAGTTCCTGCGCGGCGGCGCTGAAGCTGCCGTGGCGGGCCACGGCATCCACGACGTCCAGCGAGTATTCAGACCACATTAGCGCTGCCTTCAAAATATTTGATAAGAGTGTCCAATTATTATCGCTTCACACAGAAACTGTCAGCTTCATAATGAGCGCCAGTCAGCAAATAGTTTGATGGCAGGATTAACAAGGCTTCAATGAAAAATTCTTTTGGCTTCACTTGGTATCTGGCGGGGCTGAGCATGCTCGGTTATCTCGCCATGGACATGTACTTGCCGGCGTTCGGCGCAATGGGCGAGCAGTTGCAGATTGGTGCGGGCGCGGTGGGCGCCAGCTTGAGCATTTTTCTCGCCGGCTTCGCGGTGGGGCAGTTGCTGTGGGGGCCGTTGTCCGACCGCCTGGGGCGCAAGCCGATCCTGGTGACGGGCTTGAGCCTGTTTGTGTTGGGTTGCCTGGGCATGTTCTGGGTCGAAACGGCGCCGCAACTGTTGGCGCTGCGCTTTATGCAGGCGATTGGCGTGTGTTCTGCCGCGGTCAGTTGGCAAGCGCTGGTGATTGACCGCTACCCGGCCGACAAGGCCCATCGCGTGTTCGCCAGCATCATGCCGCTGATGTCGCTGTCGCCGGCCCTGGCGCCGCTGCTGGGCGCGATGGTGTTGAATCACTTGGGTTGGCAGGCGATCTTCGGGGTGTTGCTGGGCGTGTCGCTGCTGTTGCTGCTGCCGACGTTGTTCCTGCGCAAGATGCCGAAACGTCGGGCAGAAGAGGGCGAACCTTCGCGCCTCGGTTACGGGCAGTTGCTGACCTCCCGCGTGTTTACCGGCAACGTGATGATCTTCGCCGCGTGCTCGGCAAGTTTCTTCGCCTGGCTGACCGCGTCGCCCTTCATCCTCGGCGATATGGGCTACAGCCCGAACGACATTGGCCTGAGCTACGTATTGCCGACCTTGGCCTTTCTGGTGGGCGGCTACAGTTGCCGCAGCGCGTTGCAGCACTGCCAGGGCAAAGTCTTGCTGCCGTGGTTGCTGGTGGCTTATTGCATCAGCATGGTGGCGTTGTACCTGGTCGCGACCCTGACCGTGCCGACCCTGACCACCTTGCTGATTCCCTTCTGCCTGATGGCCTTGGTCAACGGTGCGAGCTACCCCATCGTGGTGGCGAATGCGCTGATGCCCTTTGCGGAAAATTCCGGCAAGGCCGCTGCGCTGCAGAACACCCTGCAACTGGGGCTGTGCTTTCTAAGCAGCTTGCTGGTGTCGTCGATGATCGACCAGCCGTTGCTGATCACCGTGATCGTGATGCTCGCCACCGCGCCATTGGCCGTGTTGGGTTACTGGCTGGCGCGACCGAAGGCAGACAACTCGGAACTGGCAAACGCCTGAGCTGATGTGGGAGCTGGCTTGTCGGACCGTCGAACCGCTGCGATTGTATCGACTCGGTGCTCCTGATGTATCGAGTTGACCGCATCGCAGGCAAGCCAGCTCCCACAGTTTGATTCGGTTTCTCCCGTGCTAGAACGTCACTTCCATATTCACCGTCGGCGTCGATGTCCGCGTGCCCAGCCCGCCATCCACGCCAAACTTGTTGTGCCAGTATTCATAACCCACCCCGAGATACAGGTTCGGCTTCACGCTTTTACCGGGCCGCACCGCCACCATCAGCGCGGTGCGCATCAGGGTTTCCGGCGCGGTGTCGCGGCCATGGTAGTCCTCGCCCTTGTCCCCGACGTAATTGATAAATCCCTGGAATTTCGCCGCGTGGTTGGCGATTTCAAAGGGGCGCAGCCACGTCAGGTTGAGCATGTAGGTGTCGTCGAAGGTGTGATTCGACTCGCGTGCGCCGGGGATGCCGGTGTGGTTCCTTTCTTTGTAGTACATCAGGCTCAGGTCCAGCACGCCGACAGTGTTGAACTTCAAGGTCGGGCCGATGACGAGTGCGCGCTTTTTCGCTGAAGCAGCGTTGTTGTTGCGGTTGGCGTCAAAGCCCAGCGTCAGGGCGTAGTCCTTGATCAGCCCGGTGCCCAGCGGCACATCCAGGACCCGTGAGGCATACAACTGGTGTCGATACACCGCGTAGACCTCGCTGCCACCCCGGTCGGTGCCCTTGCGCGGGTCATGGCTGTCGGACAGGAACACATCAAGGTTCAGGTAGTTGCTGCCGTAGCGGTAGCCGCTGGCGTGGGTAAAGCTGTAGATGCGCTTGCTGAAATCGTCGGGGTTATTCGGATTGGTGAAGTGTTGGCCGTAGCGAAACCCTACGCTGTTGTTCATCCATTCCACCGCGACAGCCTCCCCGCCGCCGAGAAGGGTCAATGCAACGGTTGCGCCCTGTAATGCCTTTTTCATTGTTTCAGGTCCTTTGGCGTTCTGGCTCATGACGGCCGAATTGTTTTTGTAACGCCGATGGAGGGTATCTTGTTCGATTGATTGTATACAACTCTATGGACACACAGTCCAAACATTGCATACAGTGCTCGCACAACAAAAACAGAGAACCCCTCACCATGACTATCCCGAAGGCGTCACCGCAACGGCCAGAAGATGAGAATCTCGGCGTCGCGGCCAACATGGCTTACGGCCTGCAGCATGTGCTCACCATGTACGGCGGCATCGTCGCTGTACCGTTGATCGTCGGCCAGGCGGCCGGTTTGTCGCCGGCGGATATCGGCCTGTTGATCGCCGCATCGCTGTTCGCCGGTGGCCTGGCCACGCTGCTGCAAACCCTTGGCTTGCCGTTTTTTGGCTGCCAGTTGCCGCTGGTGCAGGGCGTGTCGTTTGCCGGTGTGGCAACCATGGTGGCGATTGTCGGCAGCGATGGCGCCGGCGGGGTGCCGGCGATTCTCGGGGCGGTGATGGCCGCGTCGTTTATCGGCTTACTGATTACGCCGGTGTTCTCACGGATCACCAAGTTCTTCCCGCCGCTGGTGACCGGCATCGTGATCACCACCATCGGCCTCACATTGATGCCCGTGGCGGCGCGCTGGGCCATGGGCGGCAATAGCCGTGCGGCGGATTTCGGCAGCATGGCGAACATCGGCCTGGCCGCACTGACGCTGGTGCTGGTGTTGCTGCTGAGCAAGATCGGCAGCGCGACGATCTCGCGTTTGTCGATCCTGCTGGCGATGGTGATTGGCACCGTGATTGCGGTGTTCCTCGGCATGGCGGATTTCTCCGGGGTGACCCAGGGGCCGATGTTCGGTTTTCCTACACCCTTTCATTTCGGCGTGCCGACCTTTCATGTGGCGGCGATCATTTCCATGTGCATCGTGGTGATGGTGACCTTGGTGGAAACCTCGGCGGACATTCTGGCGGTGGGGGAGATCATCGATACCAAGGTCGATTCCAAGCGCCTCGGTAACGGCTTGCGCGCCGATATGCTATCGAGCATGTTCGCGCCGATCTTCGGCTCATTCACCCAGAGTGCGTTTGCCCAGAACGTCGGCCTGGTGGCGGTGACCGGGGTGAAGAGTCGGTTTGTGGTGGCAACGGGCGGGGTGTTCCTGGTCGTGCTCGGCCTGCTGCCCTTCATGGGCCGGGTGATTGCGGCAGTGCCGACATCGGTGCTGGGCGGTGCCGGGATTGTGCTGTTTGGAACGGTGGCGGCCAGTGGTATTCGCACGCTGTCCAAGGTGGATTACCGCAACAACATGAACCTGATCATCGTCGCGACGAGCATCGGTTTCGGCATGATCCCCATCGCCGCACCGACCTTTTACGATCACTTCCCAACCTGGTTCGCGACGATTTTCCATTCGGGGATCAGTTCGTCGGCGATCATGGCGATCCTGTTGAATCTGGCGTTTAACCACTTTACCGCTGGCAACTCGGACCAGCAGTCGGTGTTTGTGGCGGGGACTGAGCGCAGTGTGTACTTCCACGATGTGGCGGCATTGCGCGATGGGGATTACTTCAGCGGCGGTAAGATGTTTGATGCTGAAGGGAAGGAGATTCCGGTGCTGGCTGAGGTGCCCAGGAAGTCCGTAAAGCCTGAGACCACTGAAGTCTGAACGGTTGGAGGTGGTTTGCTTGCCATGGGCATAGGTCTTTACGCAGCGCTTTGGGGGGCTCTGAGTCTGTGGGGCGTTTCGGTGGGTTGGGTACATATCCGTTGGTGCGGTAACGGCGGCTATGGGTTCCGCTCTTACAGCGGGTCACTTTTTTACAAACGCCTAAAAAAGTAACCAAAAAACGCTTTGCCCCACCACTCGGTACCTCGCCCAGGCTCGGTATGCCCGCACTCCGGCTTGAATCCGTGGGCCGCCGCAATGGGCCATCCTTGGCCCAGTGCGGCTAACCCGGCGTCCTGCCGGGTTACCCACGGATTCAAGCCTGCGTTCGGCCAGCGTGGTTAACGGGGCCTGTCAGATCAAGATCAACAGCAGATCAAAAGCAGAGCAAGGCGGCCTGACAGCCGGCCTGAGTGGTTGAAGCAAAAGCAGGGCAACAGCACAGCAACACCACGTTTACCGGATGAAATGGGTTCCAAATGTGGGAGCGGGCTTGCTCGCGAAAGCGGTGTGCCAGTCGGCTTATTTGTAACTGACCCACCGCATTCGCGAGCAAGCCCGCTCCCACAATGTTGACCGAGTTCAGCTGCCAGCACCGCAGTGCTCTGCTTTTCTGTGGGAGCTGGCTTGCCTGCGATGCAGACACTTCGATACATCAGGCATGCCCAGCCGCAGACCCGATACCAGCTCCCAGATTGACCCAATACAGTCTGAAGAGCAGCCCACTCTCTGCCTGATGTACCCAGTTCCAAATGTGGGAGCGGGCTTGCTCGCGAATGCGGTGGGTCAGTTAGCTCATCTGTCACTGATGCGCCGCCTTCGCGAGCAAGCCCGCTCCCACAATGTTGACCGAGTTCAGTTGCTAGCACCGCAGTGCTCTACTTTTCTGTGGGAGCTGGCTTGCCTGCGATGCAGACACCTCGGTACATCAGGCAAACCCAGCAGCAGACCCCATGCCATCTCCCAGATTGACCCAATACAGTCTGAAGAACTGCCCACCTTCTGCCTGATGTACCCAGTTCCAAATGTGGGAGCGGGCTTGCTCGCGAATGCGGTGGGTCAGTCAGCTCATCTGTCACTGATGCGCCGCCTTCGCGAGCAAGCCCGCTCCCACAATGTTGACCGAGTTCAGTTGCCAGCACCGCAGTGCTCTGCTTTTCTGTGGGAGCTGGCTTGCCTGCGATGCAGACACTTCGATACATCAGGCATGCCCAGCCGCAGACCCCATACCAGCTCCCAGATTGACCCAATACAGTCTGAAGAGCAGCCCACCCTCTGCCAGATGTACCCAGTTCCAAATGTGGGAGCGGGCTTGCTCGCGAATGCGGTGGGTCAGTTAGCTCATCTGTCACTGATGCGCCGCCTTCGCGAGCAAGCCCGCTCCCACAATGTTGACCGAGTTCAGTTGCTAGCACCGCAGTGCTCTGCTTTTCTGTGGGAGCTGGCTTGCCTGCGATGCAGACACCTCGGTACATCAGGCAAGCCCAGTCGCAGACCCCATGCCAGCTCCCAGATTGACCCAACACAGTCCGAAGAGCAGCCCACCCTCTGCCTGATGTACCCAGTTCCAAATGTGGGAGCGGGCTTGCTCGCGAAAGCGGTGTGCCAGTCGGCTTATTTGTAACTGACCCACCGCCTTCGCGAGCAAGCCCGCTCCCACAATGTTGACCGAGTTCAGTTGCCTGCACCGCAGTGCTCTGCTTTCCTATGGGAGCTGGCTTGCCTGCGATGCAGACACCTCGATACATCAGGCAAACCCAGTCGCAGACCCCATGCCAGCTCCCAGATTGACCCAGTACCGCCTGAAGAGCAGCCCACCCTCTGCCTGATGTACCCAGTTCCAAATGTGGGAGCGGGCTTGCTCGCGAATGCGGCGCACCATTCACCCACTCCATCAACTGACACACCACTTCGCTTGTGCTTTTGATCTAACCACTCAGGTCGGCTGTCAGGCCGCCGTGCTCTGCTTTTGACTGTGATCTGTTTTTGATCTTGATCTTAGGCGCCCCGTTAACCACGCTGGCCGAACGCAGGCTTTGGAGCGTGGGTAACCCGGCAGGACGCCGGGTTAGCCGCGATGGGCCAAGGATGGCCCATGGCGGCGGCCCACGGTCCAAAGCCTGCGTGAGGGCACACCGAGCCTAGGCGAGGTGCCGAGTGGTGGGGCAAGAGCCCTTTGGTTACTTTGGGGCTTTTCCAAAGTGACCCGCCGTAAGGGCGGAACCTATTTCGGCCGTGACCCAAACAACGGATATGCACTCAGCGCCCCCGACAACCCGTAAAAAAAGATAGCTAAATACAGCTCCCACAGCAGGATCTCAACCCGCTTTGAGTGCCGGGTGCGGCACCGAGCAGGCCTCATCCAGAAACTTCACCACGGTCCCCATGCACGCCTGGCGTTCTTCCACATGGGGCATGTGGCTGGAGTCTTCAAACAGCGCCCAACGCACGTCCGCGATCTCATCCAGGAACGGTTTAACCACCAATGGCGTGGCTTCGTCGTGCCGGCCGGAGATCACCAGGGTGGGCACATTGATCGCCGACAGCCGGCCAATCACGTTCCAGTCCTTCAAGCTGCCGATCACATGGAACTCCGTCGGGCCGCTCATGGCGTGGTACACCGTCGGGTCCGAGTCCACCGCCGCGAAGGTGCGCGCCACTTCTTCCGGCCACGGGATGACGCGGCACACGTGCTGGTCATAGAAAACCCGCGAGGCGGCGAGGTATTCCGGGTCTTGGTAGGTACCGGCCTGTTCGTGTTTGAGCAGGGTTTCATGTACGCCTTCAGGCAGCAGTTGGCGCAGGCGGTTGGCTTCGCTGACCCAGGTACGCATGCACGTCGGCGAGTTGGCCGGGATGAATGCGCGCAGGCCTTTGGGTTGCAGAATAGCGTGCTCGCTGCCGAGCATGCCGCCCCAGGATTGCCCGAGGATCGCGTAATTGTCGCTGATCTGCAGGTGGTCCAGCAGGTTGTTCAGCTCTGCGAGGAACAGCTCGATGGTCCAGAAAGACGCATCTTTTTCCGGTAGGTGTGTGGAGCGGCCATTGCCCAGTTGGTCGTAGTGGATAACCGCATGACCGCTGGCGGCAACGTCCTTGAACGCGTCGACATAGTCATGGGTGCAACCGGGGCCGCCGTGGATGATCACCAACGGTGTACGGCCGGTGGTCAGGTCGCCGGTGACGCGGTACCAGGTCTGGTAGGCGCCGAAGGCCGCATAGCCTTCGCGCATCTTCTCGATGAATTCCATTTCGTACCCTGCTCTGAAAAAAGGATCAGGGCTACGATAGTCGGCACGCAACGTTTAAGTAACTAGCAAAACAGCTAGGTTTTTCCGACGGTTCAATCTTCCAGCAAGCGGTAATGGGTGGCGCGGACCACCGCCTGGACGCGGTTTTTGGCCCCCAGTTTGTGCATTGCCGAGGCCAGGTGCAGGGTGACCACCGCCAGTGAACGGCTCAATTGCGTGGCGATTTCGGCGGCGGTCAAACCTTCGGCGGCCCATTTCAGGCATTCGCGCTCGCGTTTGGTCAGATGAATATGCGGGTAGGTCCGTAGCTCTTTGCTGAACAACGGGTAGGCCGCTTCCTGCAAGGCATGGGTAATCAGGCTGAAATCCGCCAGGGTCTGCTGGGCATCATTCAATACCGTGCTGGCGTTGCCGGTACGCAGGCCGGTCAGTGAGGCGAAACCGCCGCGCGGCAGATGGATGGGCACGCTGACCCCGCAGGTCAGTTGGCGTTCATGCAGGTAAGTGGACACCGGCGCATGGCAGGGGTCGATGATTTTTTGCAGTGCGGTCTGGGCTTTTGCTTCATAGGACCAGACAAACGGCGACACCGTGCTCAGGGCCAGGTGTTGCACCGGGTCGATCTGGTAAAACCCTTCGCGGCACCATAACGCGTGCCAGTCCGGCGGCGTGTTGCGCAGCTCCAGCACCGACGGCGTGATCAGTGAACCGTCCTGGTCGATGGGCACTGGCGTGTAGTCGTACACCAGCGCATCGAAACCCAATTGTTGGGCGAGGATAAACGTGTTGTCCATCTGTTCCTCCAGGCTCCTGCCTGGCATCAGACGGTTATTGAAGGCGGTTAGCTTGGCCAGCATCCGTTCTGCTCCCGAATTCATTTGAATCTCGACTTGCGGCAAGTAGAATGCCACGCCCCGGCGAAGGACTGCCAGGCCAAACCTATAAGAAATACTAGGTTATGGACGCACGGCATCCTCGGTAGTGTTGGCCACATAAACGGCCGCTGACTACCCGGCCGATCCAACACAAGGAATGTAAGCATGTGGCGTGAAATTGCCCCCGACCAGCAGTACAACGTGCAAGTCGACGGCCATAACGTCGTGGCCTACAGCTTTGGCGACGGCGATGAGGTGCTCTTGTGTCTCAATGGCGGCCCAGGCTTGCCGTGTGACTACTTGCGCGACGCCCATGGCTGGCTCAAAGACCATAACCTGCGAGTGGTTGCATTCGACCAGCTTGGCACCGGCGCATCAGCCAGACCGACTGATGTTTCCTTGTGGGAAATCAGCCGTTATGTCGAAGAAGTTGAGACCGTGCGCCGTGCACTGGGCCTCGGTCGCGTGCACTTGCTGGGGCATTCCTGGGGCGGCTGGCTGGGCATCGAATACGCCATCCATTACCCCAACGCACTGAAAAGTCTGATCCTCGAAAACACCGTCGGCGACATTCCGCACCTGTCCCAGGAGCTCGAACGCCTGCGCGGTGCCCTCGGCAGTGAAACCGTGGCCATGATGCAGCGTCATGAAGCCATGGGCACCCTGGACCATCCGCAGTACCAGGCCGCGATTACCTTGCTCAACTACCGTCACGTCTGCCGTCTGGACGAATGGCCGGAGCCGGTCAAGCGCTCCCTCGGCGACTGGAACATGGGCCCCTACGAAGCCATGCAGGGCCCCAACGAATTCCTGTATATCGGTAACCTCAAGGATTGGAACCGCATCCCCGAAATGGCTGACTTCAAGATGCCAATACTGATCACCACCGGTCAGCATGATGAACTCACGCCGGCCTGCGCCCATCGCATGAAGCTGGCCGCCAGGCATGCCGAATTACACGTGTTTCCGAACAGCAGCCACATGCCCTTTTATGAGGAACCCCAGGCGTACTTCCCGGTGCTGCTGGACTTCCTCGCTCGCCATCGAGGCTGACGGATGAACCTGGCGCGTTACCGATTTGTGCTGTCCCGGCCGCTGCAATTGCTGCCGGTGTTGTTTGGCATCAGCCTGATCACCTTTGTGCTGGTGCGTTCGATCCCCGGTGACCCGGCGCGGGCCTTGCTGGGTTCACGCAGTACCCCGGATGCGTTGCTGAAAATCCGCGCCCAGTACGGCCTGGATCAACCGTTGTGGCTGCAGTATTTCTACTTCCTCAAGAACTTGCTCAAGGGCGATCTCGGCCAGTCGCTGCTGTACAAGGTTGACGCTTTGAAGCTGATTGTCACGCGGATCGAACCGACCCTGGTGCTGGTGCTCGGCAGTGTGCTGCTCGCGCTGTTGATTGCGCTGCCGCTGGCGACGGTGGCGGCGCGCAATAAAGGCGGCTGGGCAGACAACCTGATCCGCGTGTTCACCACGGTTGGCCTGGGCATGCCGGCGTTCTGGCTGGGCCTGATGTTGATTTTGTTGCTGAGCGTGAAGTGGGGCCTGTTCCCGGTGTCCGGCTACGGGCGCAGCTGGCTGGATAAGGCTCACCATATGCTGCTGCCCTGTTTGACCATCGCCCTGGCGCTGTCGGCGGTGTTGGTCCGTAACCTGCGTGCGAGCATGCTGATGGAGTTGCAGGCCGACCATGTCACCGCCGCCCGGGCACGCGGGCTGCCGGAGGCCGCCGTGTTCCGTCGCCACGTGCTGCCCAACTCCCTGGTACCGGCGGTCAACCTGCTGGCGGTGAATATCGGTTGGTTGATCAGCGGCACCGTGGTCATTGAAAGCCTGTTCGCGATTCCTGGCATCGGCCAATTGCTGGTGCGCGGCATCTTCACCCGTGACTACATGGTGGTGCAGGGCGTGGCCATGGTGCTGGCGTGTGCGACGGTGGTGGTCAACTTCGTCGCCGACGTGGTCACGGTGGCCCTCGACCCACGGGTGAACATGCAATGAGCAGCCGCCCACTGATTGCCCCGTGGCGTTTGCGCCTGCGTTTTGGTTTTCGCGACGGTCGACTGACCGCTGCGTGGGGGCTGTTGATTGTGTTGGCCTGGCTTGCCCTGGCACTGTTTGCGCCGTGGGTCGCGCCGTTTGACCCGATTGCGCAAAACACCGATATCAGCTTGTTGGCCCCCAGCATGGCCCATCCGTTCGGCACGGATAACTACGGCAGGGACATCCTTTCGAGGGTGGTCTGGGGCGCGCGCATCGACTTGCAACTGGCCATCATCGGCGTGATCTTCCCGTTCATGATCGGCACCTTCGTCGGCGCCGTCTCCGGCTACATGGGCGGTCGTTTCGACAGCGTCTGCATGCGCGTGATCGATGTGATTCTCGCGTTCCCGTTCCTGGTGCTGATGCTGGCGATCATGGCCATTCTCGGCCCGGGCTTGAAGAGCTTCTATATCGCCATGGCGCTGGTGGGCTGGGTGTCGTATGCGCGGCTGATCCGCTCACAGATCCTGGTGCTCAAGGAGAGCGATTTCGCCCTGGCCGCCAAGAGCCTGGGCTTTGGCCACGGGCGCATTCTGTTCCGGCATTTGTTGCCCAACGCGATGTTTGGCTCGATCGTGTTTTCCATGTCCGACGCGGTGCTGGTGCTGCTCAACGGCGCCGCCGTGAGCTACCTGGGCCTGGGTGTGCAACCGCCGACGGCCGAGTGGGGCACGATGGTGGCCGAAGGGCAGGCGTTCATCACCACCGCCTGGTGGATTTGCACCTTCCCGGGCCTGGCCATCGTCACCCTGGCCATGGGTTTCAGCCTGTTGGCCGATGGCGTGGCGCAAGTGTTGGGGGATCGATCATGAGCCTGCTTCAAGTGCAGGACCTCAGCGTGATCGCCCATAACGCCGGGCGTGATGTCACCCTGGTTGACCGGGTGTCCTTCGACCTGGCCGAAGGCGAAATCCTCGGCCTGGTGGGCGAGAGTGGCTCGGGCAAGACTCTGGCCTGTCGCGGCCTGATGCGCCTGTTGCCGTCGGCCAATCTGCGCGTACAAGGCGGTGCCGTGCGCCTGGCCGGTCGCGATCTATTGCAACTGGATGACCCCGGCATGCGTGCGGTGCGGGGCGGGCAACTGGGCATGATCTTCCAGAACCCCAGCAGCCATCTTGACCCGCTGATGCGTATCGGCGAGCAGATCGCCGAAGGTATTCGGCTGCATCAAGGCGCGTCAAAAAAAGACGCACGCCTGCTCGCCATCGAGGTGCTGCGCCAGGTCGGGATTCCCGATCCCAAGGCGCGAGTCGACAACTACCCTCACGAGTTTTCCGGCGGCATGCGTCAGCGGGCAATGATCGCCGTGGCCCTGGGCTGCAACCCGAAAGTGCTGATTGCCGACGAGCCGACCACCGCGCTGGATGTGACCGTGCAAGCGCAAATCCTGCGCCTGTTGCTGGACCTGCGCGACCAGCGTGGCCTGTCGATGATCATGATCACCCACGACCTCGGCGTCGTGGCGCAAACCTGTGACTCGATCGCGGTGATGTATGCCGGGCGCCTCTGCGAACACGGCAGCAAGCACGACGTGCTGGCCCATCCACAGCACCCGTACACCGCCGGCCTGATCGATTGCCAGCCCGCCCACAGCGGCGGTCACGCCTTGCTGCGCACCATTGCTGGCCAGCCGCCGTTGCTGGATGCCTTGCCCGCCGGTTGCCGGTTCAACCCGCGCTGCCCGCAGGTGGGCGCCTTGTGCACCGAGCGGCTGCCGGAAGGCGCGCGGGTGGCGTGTCACTATCCCTTGGGAGGCCGCCCATGAGTCTGTTGCAGATCAAGGACCTGGAGGTGCGCTTTGCGGCCTCCGGCAGCGGTTTGTTCGGCCTGAAAAAACAGTGGGTGAGGGCGGTGAACGGGGTGTCGCTGACCCTGGCCGCCGGTGAGACCCTGGGCCTGGTGGGCGAATCCGGCAGTGGCAAAAGCACTCTGGGCCGGGCAATTTTGCACCTCAACCCGATCAGCGCCGGGCAGGTGTTGTTCGATGGCGTCGACATGGCTCATGGCAGCGCTATCGACATCGCTCGCCTGCGCCATGAAACCGCGATGATTTTCCAGGACCCTTACGCCGCCCTGAACCCGCGCCACACCCTTGGCGAAACGCTTGCCGAAGTGCTGCGGGTGCACCGCAAAGCCGCGCCAGAGCAAATTCCCCAGCGCGTGCATGAATTGCTCGAACTGGTCGGCCTGCGCCCCGAGTTGGCCAGCCGCAAACCCGGTTCACTCAGTGGTGGCCAATGCCAGCGTGTCGGTATCGCTCGGGCGCTGGCGGTGGAGCCGCGCTTGATCATCGCCGATGAGTGCGTGGCGGCATTGGATGTGTCGATTCAGGGCCAGATCATCAACCTGTTGCTGGAACTGCAACAGCGCATGAACCTGGCGATTCTGTTTATCGCCCATGACCTGGCCATCGTGCGCCGCCTGTGCGACCGCGTGGCGGTGATGTACCTGGGCAAAATCGTTGAGGAAGGGCCGGTGGAGGCGGTGTTTACCGCACCGCGCCATCCTTACACGGCGGCGCTGATCGAGGCGATTCCCGAGATTGATCCGCGTCGGCCCTTGCCAGCAGAGCCGTTGCCGGGTGAGCCGCCGAGCCCGTTGAATGTGCCCGCAGGTTGCGCCTTTCACCCGCGTTGCCGCTATGCCCGGACGATGTGTTCCGTGGTGTTGCCGCCTACTCATTTCCTGCACGAGCATCGATACAGTTGCGTGCTTGAAGCACCTTTGACCCTTTCTGCCATTCATGAACAAGGAGTTATGACATGCAATCCCGCCACTTGAAGTTGCTCGCCGCAGCTACATTGACCGCGTGGTCCCTCACTGCCGGGTTGGCACACGCCGCTGGCGTGCTGACCATCGGCTGCCGTGAAGACAGCACCACCTTCGATCCGATCAAAAGCGCGCAAAACCGCGACACCTGGGTGTTCGCCAACGTCTACGACACCCTGGTGCGCGTGGATAACCTGGGCACTAAGATGGAGCCGGGCCTGGCAGAAAGCTGGGAGATCTCCAAGGATGGCCTGACCTACACCTTCAAGCTGCGTGAGGCGACGTTCTCCGATGGCTCGCCGATCACCGCCGCCGACGCCGCGTTCAGCCTGTTGCGCATCCGCGATAACAAGGCCTCGCTGTGGAGCGATCCGTTCAGCCTGATCAACACGGCCAAGGCTGCCGACCCGCAAACGCTGGTGGTCACCCTGAAAACCCCGGCCGTTGCGTTCCTCTCGCAATTGGCCTCGCCGACGGTATCGATCCTGTCGGAAAAAGCCATGACCAAAATGGGCGAAGACGCCTACTCGGAAAACCCGGTGACATCCGGCGCGTTCACCGTCGAGGAGTGGCGCAAGGGCGATCGCGTCATCCTGAAAAAGAACCCGAACTTCTGGCAGGCCAAGAACGTCAGCCTGGATGGCGTGGAGTGGGTCTCCGTGACGGACGACAACACGCGCATGCGCATGGTGCAGAACAACGAACTCGACACGGCGATCTTCGTGCCGTTCTCCCGCGTGGAAGAACTGAAGAAAGATAAAAACGTGGTGATCCACTCCGACCCGTCCACCCGCGAAGATCACCTGCTGATCAACCACGCCCACGGTCTGCTGGCCAAGCAGCCGGTGCGCGAGGCGCTGGACATGGCCATCGACAAACAATCGCTGGTGAAGACTGCGACTTACGGTCAGGGCACCGTGGCCTATTCCTACATCCCGAAAGGCTCGCTGTTCCACTATGCCAACAACCTGCAGCGCCCGTATGACCCGACCGCCGCCAAGAAACTGCTGGAGGAGGCCGGGGCCAAGGATTTGAAGCTCAACTACGTGGTCAACGCCGGCAACGAAGCGGATGAGCAGATTGCGGTGATCATCAAGGACCAGTTGGCCAAGGTCGGCGTGACCGCCAACCTGCAGAAAGTCGACCCGACGCAAAGCTGGCAGATGCTGGTGGACGGTGAGTACGACATTTCAGTGATGTACTGGACCAACGACATTCTCGACCCGGACCAGAAAACCACGTTCGTACTCGGCCATGACACCAACCAGAACTACATGACCCGCTACAAGAATGACAAGGTCAAGGACCTGGTGGCGGCCGCGCGGATCGAGGCCGACCCGGTCAAGCGCGAGCAGATGTATGTGGAGTTGCAGAAACTGGCGAAACAGGATGTGAACTGGATTGATCTGTACTACAGCCCGTACATCAACATCTCACGCAAGAATGTGAGTAACTTCCTGCAAAACCCGCTGGGGCGCTTCACCCTTGAGGACGTGGTGAAAAACTAAACGCCCAGATACACCGCAAACCAATGTGGGAGCTGGCTTGCCTGCGATGGCATCAACTCGGTATGTCAGATACACCGCGGTGATGCCATCGCAGGCAAGCCAGCTCCCACTTAAACCCGGTTCCACCGTTTGATTTGTGCTGTGTCAGGTTTTACTGCGCATCAAACGCCTGCCCATTGATCCCGGCACTGTCCGGGCCCATCAGGTACAGGTACACCGGCATGATCTCTTCCGGCGCTGGCCGCTCCATCGGGTTTTCACCGGGGTACGCCTGGGCGCGCATGCTGGTGCGGGTACCGCCCGGGTTGATGCTGTTGGAGCGTACCGAGGCCACGTCTTCGAGCTCGTCGGCCAGGGTTTGCATCAGGCCTTCAGTGGCAAACTTCGACACGCCATAAGCGCCCCAGTACGCCCGGCCCTTGCGCCCGACGCTGCTGGAGGTGAACACCACTGAGGCATCCTGGGACAGCTTGAGCAGCGGCAACAGCGTGCTGGTCAGCATGAACATCGCGTTGACGTTGACGTGCATCACGCGCATGAAATTCTCACCGGACAACTGCTCGATCGGCGTGCGTGGGCCGATGATCGAGGCGTTGTGCAGCAGGCCGTCGAGGCGGCCGAATTCTTTTTCGATCATCGCGGCCAGCTCATCGTATTGATGGGGCAGGGCGGTCTCCAGGTTGAACGGAATCACCACCGGTTGCGGTTGGCCGGCGGCTTCGATCGCGTCGTACACCTCGGCCAGGTTGGCTTCGGTCTTGCCCAGCAACAGCACAGTGGCGCCATGGGCGGCGTAGGTTTTTGCCGCCGCCGCGCCAATCCCGCGACCGGCGCCGGTTACCAGGATCACGCGGCCTTTGAGCAGTTCTGGACGTGCGGAGTAATCAAACATAAATAGCCTCGACAGAGTTCAGTAGGTTTACAAACACTGAACCAAGAACAGTACACAAATCCTAATGTGGGAGGGTGCTTGCTCCCGATTGCAGAGTGTCAGGCCCTGTATCAATCACTGACCTACCGCTATCGCGCGCCAGCCCCCTCCCACATCGGGTCTTCATAGGTCAGCAGGACCGGTGAGCAATCAGCAACTGCACAGTGCGTTATCCAGCACCTTGCGCAGTTCCAACGGGTGATCCACCACGACATCGGCGCCCCAGTTGCGTGGGTTGTCGTCCGGGTGGATGTAGCCGAACGTGACTGCGGCAGTGCGCGTGCCGGCGTCACGGCCGGACTCGATATCACGCAAGTCATCGCCCACGAACAGCACGCTGGCCGGGTCCAGGTCGAGCATCTTGCACGCCAGGATCAGCGGCTCCGGGTCCGGCTTGCTGTTCTTCACGTGGTCCGGGCAGATCAGTAGCGCGGAACGCTCGGCCAGGCCCAGTTGCTGCATGATCGGTTCGGCAAAGCGCAACGGTTTGTTGGTGACCACACCCCAGACCAGCTTGGATTTCTCGATGTCTTCCAGCAACTCGGCCATGCCGTCGAACAGTTTGCTGTGGATGGCGCAGCCCTTGAGATAGCGCTCCAGAAACTCCAGGCGCAGCGCTTCAAAACCAGGGGATTCGGGGTCCATCGAGAAGGTCACGGCAACCATCGCCCGTGCCCCGCCGGAGATTTCATCGCGGATGTGCTGGTCGTTGATCGGCGCCAGGCCGCGATCGGCGCGCATGGCCTGGCAGATCGCGATGAAGTCCGGCGCGGTGTCCAGCAAGGTACCGTCCATGTCGAAGAGAACCGCTCGCAACTTCACAGGCTTACTCCTCGCGCAGGGTCTGGATCATGTAGTTGACGTCCACGTCGCTGGCCAGCTTGTAGTGCTTGGTCAGCGGGTTGTAGGTCAGGCCGATGATGTCTTTGACGGTCAGCCCGGCCTGACGGCTCCAGGCACCCAGCTCTGACGGGCGGATGAATTTCTTGAAGTCGTGGGTGCCACGCGGCAGCAGCTTCATGATGTATTCGGCGCCGATGATCGCGAACAGGTAGGCCTTGGGGTTGCGGTTGATGGTGGAGAAGAACACCTGGCCGCCCGGCTTGACCATGCGAAAGCACGCGCGAATCACCGAAGACGGGTCCGGCACGTGCTCGAGCATTTCAAGGCAGGTGACCACGTCGAACTGCTCGGGCATTTCTTCGGCCAGGGCTTCGGCGGTGATCTGGCGGTATTCCACGCTCACGCCGGATTCCAGTTGGTGCAGCTGGGCCACGGCCAGCGGGGCTTCGCCCATGTCGATGCCCATGACGGTGGCGCCGCGCTGGGCCATCGCCTCGCTGAGAATGCCGCCGCCGCAACCGACGTCGAGCACCTTCTTGCCGGCCAGGTTAACCCGTTCGTCAATCCAGTTGACCCGCAGCGGGTTGATGTCGTGCAGGGGTTTGAACTCGCTTTCGCGGTCCCACCAGCGGTGGGCAAGGGCTTCGAATTTGGCGATTTCAGCGTGGTCGACGTTGCTCATGGTAAATCCTCTAAATCTGATAAATCGGTTTGCAGGTGTTGAAGCGTAGGTTCAAACCCTGCGTTATTCGCTGTGCCCGCTGATCCGTTGGCCCCAGGCAATGGCCGTGGCGGTCAACTGTGGCTCATCCATGCGGGTCAATTGCCGGTTGTCGAGCAACTGCTTGCCGGCGACCCAAAGGTGTTTCACACAATCGCGTCCGGTGGCATATATAAGCTGTGAGACCGGATCGTAGATCGGTTGTTGCGCCAGCCCCGAAAGATCGAAGGCCACGATATCGGCAGCCTTGCCGACCTCCAGCGAGCCGATCTCGGCCTCCAGGCCCATGGATCGCGCACCGTTGAGTGTGGCCATGCGCAGGGCGCGGTGGGCATCCAGCGCGGTGGCAGAGCCGGCAACGGCCTTGGCCAGCATCGCTGCGGTACGGGTTTCGCCCAGCAAGTCCAGGTCATTGTTGCTGGCGGCACCGTCGGTGCCGATCGCCACATTCACGCCAGCCTGCCACAGACGCTCCACCGGGCAAAAGCCGCTGGCCAGTTTCAGGTTCGATTCCGGGCAATGGATGACACTGGTGTTGCTTTCTACCAGCAAAGCCAGGTCATCCTCGCTGATTTGGGTCATGTGTACGGCCTGGAAGCGCGGGCCGAGCAGGCCGAGGCGACCCAGGCGCGTCAGTGGGCGTTCACCGGTCCGCTCGACGGCCTGCTGCACCTCGAAGGCGGTTTCGTGCACGTGCATGTGGATGGACGCGTCGAGTTCTTCGGCGATCACGCGGATTTTTTCCAGGTTTTCATCGCACACGGTATATGGCGCGTGGGGGCCGAAGGTGATCTTGATGCGCGGGTGGTGCTTGAGGTCGCCGAACAGTTCCACGCCCTGGCGAATGGCCTCATCGGCGCTGCTGGCGCCGGGAATCGGGAAGTCGAGGATCGGAATTGCGATTTGCGCGCGCATACCGCTGTTGTGCACGCAGTCGCTGGCGACCTTGGGGTAGAAGTACATGTCGGAAAAGCAGGTGATGCCACCTTTGAGCTGCTCGGCGATGGCCAGGTCGGTGCCGTCGCGCACGAAGGCTTCATCGACCCATTTGGCCTCGGCGGGCCAGATGTGCTTTTCCAGCCAGGTCATCAGCGGCAGGTCGTCGGCCAGGCCGCGAAACAGGCTCATCGCGGCGTGGCCGTGGGCATTGATCAAGCCGGGGCTGAGCAACATGCCCGGCAGCTCGCGCACCTCGCTGGCCGCCAGCTTCAAGGCCGCAGCCCGCGGGCCGATAAAGGCAATGCGCCCATTGCGGATGCCCAGGCCATGTTCCTTGAGCACCACGCCGGCAGGTTCGACAGGTACCAGCCAGGTGGGCAGCAGCAACAGGTCGAGCGGGGCGGCAGTGGAGGTCATCGCAGGCTTCTTCTCGGGCAGCTATAAAAGAAGGGCGAAGTATACCCGAGCGTCCTGGCTGGCGGATCGCTATAATCGGCGGCTTTTGTTCATGAGTGCGGGGTAAGGGATGCGCGACCGACTGTTAGCGGCAGAGAAAGTGAAGGCCATCGAATGGCGTGATGGCGCACTGCACCTGCTCGATCAGCGTGCCTTGCCGTCCCGGGAAACCTGGGTGGTCTGCGCCACCGCGGCTGAAGTGGCTGACGCCATTCGGGCCATGGTGGTGCGCGGGGCACCTGCAATCGGCATCAGCGCCGCCTATGGTCTGGTGCTCGCCGCGCGTGAACGGATCGCCGAAGGGGCTGACTGGCAGGCGGCGTGGGAAGAAGACTACGCGTTACTGGCTGATAGTCGCCCGACGGCGTCGAACCTGTTCTGGGCCTTGAAGCGCATGCGCGATCGCCTGGACCGCGTGAAGAAATCCGCCGACCCGCTGGCCGTGCTGGAAGCCGAAGCCATCGCGATTCATGAAAGCGACCGGGAAGCCAACCTTGTCATGGCCCAATTGGGCCTTGATCGGATTCGCAAGCATCAGGGCAATGCCCAGGCGATCCTGACCCATGGCAATGCCGGCGCCTTGGCCACCGGCGGTGTCGGCACGGCCCTCGGGGTGATTCGCGCGGCCTTCCTGGAGGGCTTGGTCGAGCATGTCTATGTCAATGAAACCCGCCCCTGGCTGCAAGGTTCGCGGCTGACGGCGTGGGAGTTGGCGGCAGACGGTATTGCGGTCACGGTAAATGCTGACTCGGCCGGCGCGCATATTCTCAAGACCAAGGGCGTGACCTGGGTGATTGTCGGCGCCGACTGCATTGCGGCCAACGGTGATGTGGTCAGTACGATCGGTACGTATCAGCTGGCCGTCTGTGCCATGCACCATGGCGTACGCTTCATGGTGGTGGCGCCAAGCTCGACACTCGATTTGATGATGGCCACTGGCGATGACGTCGCCCTGGAAGAGCGTGATCCCGGCGAGTTGCTGGATGTTATGGGGCAGCGGTTGGATGTGGCTGCCCTTAATCCTGTGTTCGACGTCACCCCGGCCGATCTGATTGATGTGATCGTGACCGAAAAAGGCATTGTCGAGCGGCCGGATACGGCGAAGTTGGCCAAGTTGATGTGCCGTAAGCGGCTGCATTAAAGGCTTTGCTATCTGTGGCGTCGCTATCACCGGCAAGCCAGTTTCCGCCTTTGATAGGTGGGCACATCCAAAATGTGGGAGCGGGCTTGCCCGCGATTGGCCTTAAAAGTCAATAAACCCCTCGGATCTGCACCGGAAAAATAGCACCACCCTATCTCTGAGCCCCTCTCGTCGCCCTCAAGCCTGTCATCCGTCAACTTACTATGCTCCATGCGCATCTGGGGGATAGGTGCGTGGCGGCGATTGTGATAACATCCGGCGGTTTCCAGGGCTGCCCCGAGGGGTGGCCTATAACGTGCAGATCCGTGTCATAACTCGTTGATTTGTCGTAAGTCGTTGTCAGGCACTCTGCCGGCAGCGGCGAGCTTCGTTCGTCCCATAGGATGTGACGAGGTTTCACCCGAAAAAGGAATCAGGCTTCTCATGGGCGAACTGGCCAAAGAAATCCTCCCGGTCAATATCGAAGACGAGCTGAAACAGTCCTACCTCGACTACGCGATGAGCGTAATTGTCGGTCGAGCACTGCCTGATGCGCGCGATGGCTTGAAGCCCGTGCACCGGCGTGTGCTGTTCGCGATGAGCGAGCTGGGTAACGACTGGAACAAGCCGTACAAGAAATCTGCCCGTGTTGTCGGTGACGTGATCGGTAAGTATCACCCTCACGGCGACACTGCGGTGTACGACACCATCGTTCGGATGGCCCAGCCGTTTTCCCTGCGCTACCTGCTGGTAGACGGCCAGGGTAACTTCGGTTCGGTCGACGGCGACAACGCTGCGGCCATGCGATACACCGAAGTGCGCATGACCAAGCTGGCGCACGAGCTGCTGGCCGACCTGCACAAAGAAACCGTGGACTGGGTGCCGAACTACGACGGCACCGAAATGATCCCGGCGGTCATGCCGACCCGTATTCCCAACCTGCTGGTCAACGGCTCCAGCGGTATCGCCGTGGGCATGGCCACCAACATTCCGCCGCACAACCTCGGTGAAGTCATCGACGGTTGCCTGGCCCTCATCGACAACCCCGAGTTGACCGTCGATGAGCTGATGCAATACATCCCCGGCCCGGACTTCCCGACCGCCGCGATCATCAACGGTCGCGCCGGTATCATCGAAGCCTACCGTACCGGTCGCGGCCGCATCTACATGCGCGCCCGCTCGATGATCGAAGACATCGACAAGGTCGGTGGCCGTCAGCAGATCGTCATCACCGAACTCCCTTACCAGCTGAACAAGGCGCGTCTGATCGAGAAGATCGCCGAGCTGGTTAAAGAGAAGAAGCTGGAAGGCATCACCGAACTGCGCGACGAGTCCGACAAAGACGGTATGCGCGTGGTGATCGAGCTGCGTCGTGGCGAAGTGCCTGAGGTGATCCTCAACAACCTCTACGCCCAGACCCAGCTGCAAAGCGTGTTTGGCATCAACGTGGTTGCACTGATCGACGGCCGCCCGCGCATCCTGAACCTCAAGGACCTGCTGGAAGCCTTCGTGCGTCACCGCCGCGAAGTGGTGACCCGCCGTACCGTGTTCGAACTGCGCAAGGCCCGCGAGCGCGGCCACATCCTGGAAGGCCAGGCGGTTGCACTGTCGAACATCGACCCGGTTATCGCGCTGATCAAGGCTTCGCCGACGCCGTCGGAAGCGAAAGAAGCCCTGATCAAGATGCCGTGGGAATCCAGCGCCGTGGTGGCGATGGTTGAACGCGCCGGTGCCGACTCCTGCCGTCCCGAGACCCTCGACCCGCAATACGGTCTGCGCGACGGCAAGTACTTCCTGTCGCCGGAGCAGGCTCAGGCCATCCTCGAGCTGCGTCTGCACCGCCTGACTGGCCTGGAGCACGAGAAGCTGCTGGCCGAGTACCAGGAGATCCTCAACCAGATTGGCGAGCTGATCCGCATCCTCAACAGTGCCGTGCGCCTGATGGAAGTGATCCGCGAAGAGCTGGAAGTGATCCGCGCCGAATACGGCGACGTGCGCCGCACCGAAATCCTTGATGCCCGTCTCGACCTGACCCTGGGTGACATGATCCCGGAAGAAGAGCGCGTTGTGACCATTTCCCACGGTGGCTACGCCAAGACTCAGCCTTTGGCTGCGTACCAGGCCCAGCGTCGTGGCGGTAAAGGCAAATCGGCGACTGGCGTGAAGGATGAGGACTACATCGCTCACCTGCTGGTTGCCAACAGTCACACCACGCTGCTGCTGTTCTCCAGCAAGGGCAAGGTGTACTGGCTGAAAACCTATGAAATCCCGGAGGCCTCGCGTGCCGCCCGTGGTCGTCCATTGGTCAACCTGCTGCCGCTGGACAGTGATGAATACATCACCACCATGCTGCCGGTCGATGAGTACACCGAAGGTCACTTCATCTTCATGGCCACCGCCAAAGGTACTGTGAAGAAGACCCCGCTGGAATCCTTCAGCCGTCAACGCAGCGTGGGCCTGATCGCCCTGGAGCTGGACGAAGGCGACGTGTTGATTTCCGCCGCGATCACCGATGGTGAGCGTGAAGTCATGCTGTTCTCCGACGGTGGCAAAGTGACGCGCTTCAAGGAATCCGACGTTCGCGCCATGGGCCGTACCGCCCGCGGTGTGCGCGGCATGCGTCTGCCGGAAGGGCAGAAGCTGATTTCGATGCTGATCCCGGAAGAAGGCAGCCAGATCCTTACCGCTTCGGCGCGTGGTTATGGCAAGCGCACCGCCATCAGCGAGTTCCCGGAGTACAAGCGTGGCGGCCAGGGCGTAATCGCCATGGTCAGCAACGATCGCAACGGCCGTCTGGTCGGCGCGGTCCAGGTGCTCGACGGCGAGGAAATCATGCTGATTTCCGACCAGGGTACTTTGGTGCGTACACGTGTGGCTGAAGTGTCGAGCCTGGGCCGTAACACCCAGGGCGTGACGCTGATCAAGCTGGCCAGCGACGAAACTCTGGTCGGCCTGGAGCGTGTCCAGGAGCCATCGGAAGTCGAAGGCGAAGAGCTGGAAGGCGAGGAAGGTGCGGTATTCGATGGCGAGGTGATCGCAGCAGGCGATGACAACGTCGACGAGCCGACCCTCGATGCTGCCGCAGATGAAGAAGAACCGCAGGAATAAGCGGACACACAGGGGGCGGATGAAGATTCGCCCCCTTGTTGTTTGTCCGTATGGAAATATCGACAGCCATGGAGATCCAGTGTGGGATCGGGTGTCGGCTGATATGTTTGCGTGACTACCACCAGATCAGAGTGAGATTGGATGTGAGCAAGAGAGCCTATAACTTCTGTGCCGGTCCCGCGGCGCTTCCTGAAGCAGTCCTGCAGCGCGCGCAGGGTGAACTCCTCGACTGGCATGGAAAAGGCCTCTCCGTGATGGAAATGAGCCATCGCAGCGATGAGTTCGTGTCCATTGCCACCAAGGCCGAGCAGGATCTGCGCGACTTGCTGGACATCCCCTCCAATTACAAAGTGCTGTTCCTGCAAGGCGGCGCCAGCCAGCAGTTCGCGCAAATCCCGCTGAACCTGTTGCCCGAACAAGGCACTGCCGACTATATCGACACCGGCATTTGGGGCCAGAAGGCGATTGAAGAAGCGTCGCGCTACGGCCACGTCAACGTGGCGGGCACTGCCAAGCCTTACGACTACTTCGCCATTCCCGGTCAGAACGAGTGGAAGTTGTCCAAGAACGCGGCCTACGTTCACTACGTCGCCAACGAAACCATTGGCGGCCTGGAGTTCGACTGGGTGCCGGAAGTGGGCGACGTGCCGTTGGTGTGTGACATGTCTTCGGACATTCTGTCGCGCCCGATCGATGTGTCCAAGTACGGCATGATCTACGCCGGTGCGCAGAAGAACATCGGCCCGAGCGGTATTCTGGTCAACATCATCCGCGAAGACCTGCTGGGTCGTGCGCGTTCGGTGTGCCCGACCATGCTCAACTACAAGGTCGCGGCCGATAACGGTTCGATGTACAACACCCCGCCGGCCTTTGCATGGTATCTCTCGGGCCTGGTGTTCGAGTGGCTGAAAGAGCAGGGCGGCGTGGCGGCCATGGGTAAGCTTAACGAAGAGAAGCAGCGCACGCTGTATGACTTCATCGACGCCAGCGGCCTCTACAGCAACCCGATCAACCTGACCGACCGCTCGTGGATGAACGTGCCGTTCCGCCTGGCTGACGACCGTCTGGACAAGCCCTTCCTGGCCGGTGCCGACGAGCGCGGCTTGCTGAACCTCAAGGGCCACCGTTCGGTAGGTGGCATGCGCGCCTCCATCTACAACGCTGTCGATATCAACGCCATCAAGGCGCTGATTTCCTACATGGCAGAGTTCGAAAAGGAACACGGCTAATGTCTGAGCAAGAACTCAAGGCCCTGCGCGTACGCATTGACAGCCTGGACGAGAAAGTTCTGGAGCTGATCAGTGAGCGCGCGCGGTGCGCCCAAGAAGTAGCACGGGTAAAAATGGCCTCACTGGCTGAAGGCGAAGTGCCGGTGTTCTACCGGCCTGAGCGCGAAGCCCAGGTGCTCAAGCGCGTGATGGAGCGCAACAAGGGCCCGTTGGGCAACGAGGAGATGGCGCGGTTGTTCCGTGAAATCATGTCGTCATGCCTGGCGCTGGAGCAGCCGCTGAAAGTGGCGTATCTCGGCCCTGAAGGCACCTTCACCCAGGCGGCGGCCATGAAGCACTTCGGCCACGCCGTGATCAGCAAGCCGATGGCGGCGATCGACGAAGTGTTCCGTGAAGTGGCGGCCGGTGCGGTGAATTTTGGCGTGGTGCCGGTGGAAAACTCCACCGAAGGCGCCGTCAACCACACGTTGGACAGCTTCCTTGAGCACGACATGGTGATCTGCGGCGAAGTCGAGCTGCGCATCCACCACCACTTGTTGGTGGGCGAGAACACCAAGACCGACAGCATCAGCCGCATCTATTCCCACGCGCAATCGCTGGCTCAATGCCGCAAGTGGCTGGACGCGCATTACCCGAATGTCGAGCGCGTGGCGGTGTCCAGCAACGCCGAAGCGGCCAAGCGGGTCAAGGGTGAGTGGAATTCGGCGGCGATTGCCGGCGACATGGCCGCTGGCCTGTATGGCCTGACGCGCCTGGCCGAGAAAATCGAGGATCGCCCGGACAACTCCACGCGCTTCCTGATGATCGGCAGCCAGGAAGTGCCGCCGACGGGCGATGACAAGACTTCAATCATCGTCTCCATGAGCAACAAGCCCGGCGCGCTGCATGAGCTGCTGGTGCCGTTCCACGATAACGGGATTGACCTGACGCGAATCGAGACACGTCCTTCGCGCAGCGGTAAATGGACGTATGTGTTCTTTATCGACTTCGTCGGCCATCACCGCGACCCACTGGTTAAAGGTGTGCTGGAGAAAATCAGTCAGGAAGCCGTGGCACTCAAGGTGCTGGGCTCTTACCCGAAAGCGGTTTTGTGAGGCTTTAACATGAGTGGCAACTTCCTCGCCCTGGCTCAGCCGGGCGTGCAACAACTGTCGCCCTACGTTCCGGGCAAGCCTGTGGACGAGCTGGCGCGTGAGTTGAACCTGGACCCGTCCAGGATCGTAAAGCTGGCCAGTAACGAAAACCCGTTGGGCCCGAGCCCCAAAGTGTTGGCGGCGATTCGTGACGAGTTGGCTGAGCTTACGCGCTATCCGGACGGTAACGGTTTTGCCCTCAAGTCGCTGCTCGCGCAAACCTGCCGGGTCGAGCTGAACCAGGTGACGTTGGGTAACGGTTCCAACGATATTCTAGAGTTGGTGGGGCGTGCCTATCTGGCGCCTGGTCTGAATGCGGTGTTCAGCGAGCACGCGTTTGCGGTGTACCCGATCGTGACTCAGGCGGTCGGTGCCGACGCGCGTGTTATTCCTGCCAAGGACTGGGGGCATGACCTGCCGGCCATGCTGGCGGCCATTGACGCGCAAACCCGCGTGGTGTTTATCGCCAACCCGAACAACCCGACCGGTACCTGGTTTGACGCTCAGGCGCTGAACGACTTCCTGCAGGATGTGCCGGAGCATGTGCTGGTCGTGCTGGACGAGGCCTACATCGAGTACGCCGAAGGCAGCGATCTGCCGGATGGCCTGGATTTCCTTGCGGCTTACCCCAACCTGCTGGTCTCGCGTACCTTCTCCAAGGCCTATGGCCTGGCGTCGCTGCGGGTCGGTTACGGCTTGTCCACCGCGGTGGTCGCCGATGTGCTGAACCGCGTGCGCCAGCCGTTCAACGTCAACAGCCTTGCCCTGGCGGCGGCCTGTGCGGCGGTGAAGGATGCCGAGTACCTGGAAGAAAGTCGTCGCATCAATGAAAGCGGCATGCTGCAACTGCAGGAAGGTTTCCGTGAGTTGGGGCTGGGCTGGATCCCTTCCAAGGGCAACTTCATTTGCGTCGACCTCGGCCAGGTGGCTGCGCCGGTGTTTCAGGGCCTGTTGCGCGAAGGCGTGATCGTGCGCCCGGTGGCCAACTACGGCATGCCGAACCACCTGCGTATCACCATTGGCTTGCCGGCAGAAAACACGCGCTTCCTGGAGGCGTTGGCCAAGGTTCTGGCCCGTGGTTGATGTCACTGCATTGCAACCTGTTGTGCCTATGATCGGTCGCCTGGTGGTGGTCGGTCTGGGGTTGATCGGCGGCTCCTTCGCCAAAGGCCTGCGTGAAAGCGGCTTGTGTGGCGAAGTGGTCGGTGTTGACCTGGACCCGCAATCGCGCAAGCTGGCGGTTGAGCTGGGCGTGGTGGATCGCTGTGAGGCGGACCTGGCGGTCGCTTGCCAGGGCGCCGATGTGATCCAGCTCGCCGTGCCAATTCTGGCGATGGAGAAGTTGCTGGCCTTGCTGGCCGCTATGGACTTGGGGCAGGCGATCCTGACGGACGTCGGCAGCGCCAAGGGCAATGTGGTGCGCGCCGCGCAACGGGCCTTTGGCGGCATGCCTGCACGCTTTGTACCGGGCCATCCGATTGCCGGCTCCGAGCAGAGCGGGGTGGAAGCCTCCAATGCGCAGCTGTTCCGTCGCCATAAGGTGATCCTGACGCCGCTTGAGCAAACCGATCCGGTAGCGCTGGCGGTGGTGGACCGTCTTTGGCGCGAGCTGGGCGCGGATGTCGAGCATATGCAGGTCGAGCGCCACGACGAAGTGCTGGCGGCGACCAGCCACTTGCCGCATTTGCTGGCATTTGGTCTGGTGGATTCCCTGGCCAAACGTAACGAGAACCTCGATATTTTCCGCTACGCCGCCGGTGGCTTCCGTGATTTCACGCGGATTGCCGGCAGCGACCCGGTGATGTGGCACGACATCTTCCTCGCCAATCGCGAAGCGGTGTTGCGCACCCTGGACACCTTCCGCAGTGACCTTGACGCCTTGCGCGACGCGGTCGATGCCGGGGATGGCCATCAATTGTTGGGCGTATTCACCCGTGCGCGGGTGGCACGTGAGCATTTCAGCAAAATCCTGGCTCGCCGGGCTTATATGGAAACTGCAGTGAACGCCGATGAGCTGAACTTCCTCGCCAACCCGGGTGGCCGCTTGAGCGGGCAAATCCGGGTGCCGGGCGACAAGTCGATCTCGCATCGCTCGATCATGCTCGGTTCGTTGGCCGATGGCGTGACCGAGATCGAAGGTTTCCTCGAAGGTGAAGATGCGCTGGCGACGTTGCAGGCTTTTCGCGACATGGGTGTTGTGATTGAAGGGCCGCACCATGGGCGCGTGACCATTCATGGGGTAGGCCTGCATGGCTTGAAGCCGGCGCCGGGGCCGATCTACCTGGGTAACTCGGGCACGTCGATGCGCCTGTTGTCCGGCTTGCTGGCGGCGCAACGCTTCGACAGTGTGCTGACGGGTGACGCTTCGCTGTCCAAGCGCCCGATGAGCCGCGTGGCTGAGCCGTTGCGGGAGATGGGGGCGGTGATCGAGACCGGCCCGCAGGGGCGCCCGCCGTTGACTATCCGCGGTGGTCAGGCCTTGAAGGGGGTTACTTATGCGCTGCCGATGGCCAGTGCTCAGGTCAAATCCTGTCTATTGCTGGCCGGGTTGTATGCCGCGGGTAAAACCTCGGTGATCGAGCCTGCGCCGACCCGTGACCACACCGAGCGAATGCTGCGTGGGTTTGGCTGCCCGGTGGTAGTGGAAGGGGCGATGGCATCGGTGGAATCCGGGCATGCGCTGACCGCTACACATATAGAGGTGCCGGGGGATATTTCCTCTTCGGCGTTCTTCCTGGTGGCGGCGTCGATTGCCGAAGGCTCCGAGTTGCTCCTGGAACATGTTGGTATCAACCCGACGCGTACCGGGGTGATCGATATTCTGCGGTTGATGGGCGCGGACATCACCCTGGAAAACCTGCGGGAAGTTGGCGGTGAGCCGGTGGCTGACTTGCGGGTGCGTGCCGCTGCACTAAAAGGGATCGAAATTCCCGAAGCGTTGGTGCCGTTGGCTATCGATGAGTTCCCGGTGTTGTTTGTTGCGGCCGCCTGTGCCGAGGGCCGCACGGTATTGCGCGGTGCTCAAGAGCTGCGAGTCAAAGAGTCCGACCGTATCCAGGTCATGGCCGACGGTCTCCTGGCATTGGGCGTGAAGTGTGAACCGACACCTGATGGGATTATCATTGATGGTGGCCTGATGGGCGGCGGTGAAGTGCTTGCCCATGGCGATCACCGGATTGCCATGGCATTCAGCGTGGCTTCCCTGCGGGCGACGGCGCCGATTCGTATCCGTGACTGCGCCAACGTAGCTACATCTTTTCCGAATTTTCTTACACTGTGTGCCCAAGTCGGCATCCGTGTTGCCCAAGAGGCTCAATTGTGAATATCAAAGCACCGGTGATTACCATCGACGGGCCAAGTGGCTCGGGCAAAGGCACGATCGCCGGCATCCTGGCCAAGCGCCTGGGCTGGTGCCTGCTGGATTCCGGCGCGCTTTACCGCCTGCTGGCATTTGCCGCACGCAACCATGGCGTCGACCTGACCAACGAAGAATCCTTGAAGTTGCTGGCGGCGCACCTTGATGTGCAGTTCGTCGGCGCGACGGAAGGTCATCCCCAGCGCATTATCCTGGAAGGGGACGATGTGACGGATGATCTGCGTAATGAACAAGTGGGCTCCTGGGCGTCCCAGGTTGCCGCGCTGCCGGCCGTGCGTGACGCTTTGCTGCAGCGCCAGCGGGCTTTTCAGGAGCCGCCGGGCCTGGTGGCCGATGGCCGCGATATGGGCACCGTGGTGTTTCCGGATGCGCCGCTGAAGATTTTCCTGACCGCCAGCGCCGAGGAGCGGGCGCGTCGCCGCTACTTGCAGTTGAAGGGCAAAGTCGATGGTGTTAGTCTGTCGAGTCTGCTAGATGAGATCCGTGCACGCGATGAGCGTGATACCCAGCGTGCGGTAGCCCCGCTCAAGCCGGCGGCTGACGCCATACAGCTGGATTCCACGGAGTTGTCCATCGAGCAGGTGCTGGAACGCATCTTGAGTGAAATCGCCATTCGCGATATCGCCGGGTGACCAAGAAGGCTGCAGGGGACCAGTCATAGTCCTGCGGTGCTTCTTCTAATTGAAACTAACCCACACCGTCTGGGGTGTGGAGATGGGCGTATTCTTCGCCCTTATCAACAGGAATTAAAATGAGCGAAAGCTTTGCGGAACTCTTTGAAGAAAGCCTAAAAACCCTGAACCTTCAGGCAGGCTCCATCATCACCGGTGTTATCGTTGATATCGATTACCAAGCTCGCTGGGTAACCGTTCACGCTGGTCTGAAGTCTGAAGCTCTGATCCCGCTGGAACAGTTCTACAACGATGCTGGCGACCTGACTATCAATGTCGGTGACGAAGTTCACGTTGCTCTGGACTCGGTTGAAGACGGTTTCGGTGAAACCAAGCTGTCCCGTGAAAAAGCCAAGCGCGCTGAATGCTGGATTGTTCTCGAAGCAGCCTTCGCAGCTGAAGAAGTGGTCAAGGGCGTTATCAACGGTAAGGTTAAAGGCGGCTTCACTGTCGACGTTAACGGCATCCGTGCGTTCCTGCCAGGTTCTTTGGTCGACGTTCGTCCAGTGCGCGACACCACGCACCTGGAAGGCAAAGAACTCGAATTCAAGGTCATCAAACTCGACCAGAAGCGCAACAACGTTGTCGTTTCCCGTCGCAGCGTCCTGGAAGCAGAGAACTCCGCCGAGCGTGAAGCTCTGCTGGAATCCCTGCAGGAAGGCCAACAAGTCAAAGGTATCGTCAAGAACCTCACCGATTACGGCGCATTCGTCGATCTGGGTGGCGTCGATGGCCTGCTGCACATTACCGACATGGCTTGGAAGCGTATCAAGCATCCTTCCGAAATCGTCAACGTTGGCGACGAGATCGATGTCAAGGTTCTGAAGTACGATCGTGAGCGCAACCGCGTTTCCCTGGGCTTGAAGCAGCTGGGCGAAGATCCATGGGTTGCTATCAAAGCACGTTACCCAGAAAGCACTCGCGTAACCGCGCGTGTTACCAACCTGACCGACTACGGCTGCTTCGCTGAGCTGGAAGAAGGCGTGGAAGGCCTGGTACACGTTTCCGAAATGGACTGGACCAACAAAAACATCCACCCTTCGAAAGTCGTACAAGTCGGCGACGAAGTGGAAGTTATGGTTCTGGACATCGACGAAGAGCGTCGTCGTATCTCCCTGGGCATCAAGCAGTGCAAATCTAACCCATGGGAAGATTTCTCTGGCCAGTTCAACAAGGGCGATAAAATCTCCGGCACCATCAAGTCGATCACCGATTTCGGTATCTTCATTGGTCTGGACGGCGGCATCGACGGCCTGGTTCACCTGTCCGACATCTCCTGGAACGAAGTTGGCGAAGAAGCTGTTCGTCGTTTCAAGAAGGGCGACGAGCTGGACACCGTTATCCTGTCGGTTGACCCAGAGCGCGAGCGCATCTCCCTGGGTATCAAGCAACTGGAAAGCGATCCGTTCTCCGAGTACGTTCAAGAGAACGACAAAGGCGCAATCGTTAAAGGCACTGTGAAAGAAGTTGACGCCAAAGGCGCCATCATCGTTCTGGCCGACGATATCGAAGCGACTCTGAAAGCCTCCGAAATCAGCCGTGACCGCGTTGAAGACGCGCGCAACGTTCTGAAAGAAGGCCAGGAAGTAGAAGCCAAGATCATCAGCGTTGACCGCAAGAGCCGCGTGATCCAACTCTCCATCAAGTCGAAAGACGAGATCGAAGAGAAAGAAGCAATCCAGAGCCTGCGCGACAAGCCAGCGACCTCTGACATCGCTTCGGGTCCGACCACTCTGGGCGACCTGCTGCGTGCACAAATGGAAAAACAGAACTAAGTTCTGTCCGACCATTAAAAAGGGCGACTTCGGTCGCCCTTTTTTGTGCCTGAAATTCGTTGAATCAACAAATGAGAACCAAGCTGCGCAGCCGGGTGTCAGAACTGACTATAGTTCTTCATAAAAGCGCTGCAGCGTTGTTGATTCAATAAGGATTTAAATGAACAGGCTTATCATTTTGCTCGCGGTCGTAATACTTGCTGGCTGCTCTGCCACCAGTGCCAAAACACACGCCAAGCGCGGCGTTAGTGGCATTGAGATCGACTGCTCGGGCCTTGGCAGCAACTGGGATAAGTGCGAGAAACGCGCGGCTCGGGAATGCAAGATGCAGGGCTACAAGGTCGTCACCCGATCCAGTGATGCCAAGGATGAAGAGGGCGACTACCTGTTCGGCTGGAACCCCGCCGGTGCTGTTACTCGCACCATGTTGGTGATCTGCAAATGAGGCTGCCAAGCGTGGGTTGCGGGGGGCTGGCTATGCTGCAGATAAGTTGCTGGGTGGGCTGTTCAAATTCATCGAGTCATGCTAAAACCTTCGAAGCGCTTTTCCTAGCTGCTTGAAAAAGAAGGGAAAAATATGACGAAGTCGGAGTTGATCGAACGAATTGTCACCCATCAAGGGCTGCTTTCATCCAAGGATGTGGAGCTGGCTATCAAGACTATGCTCGAACAGATGTCCCAATGTCTGGCCACCGGAGACCGAATTGAGATCCGTGGGTTTGGCAGCTTCTCCTTGCACTATCGCGCACCGCGTGTAGGTCGTAACCCGAAGACCGGGCAATCCGTCAGCCTCGACGGTAAGTTTGTGCCTCACTTCAAGCCGGGCAAGGAGCTGCGTGATCGAGTGAACGAAGACGAAGAAGAAGGCGTCTGAGTCTTTTTGAAGTAGGAGAAAGTTATGCGTGGGGTTAAGCGCGCTGTCCTGGTGCTGGTGGCATTGGTTATTGCACTGGTGGTTTTAGGCTTTGTGTTGGAAAACCAACAAAGCGTCTCCCTTTCGTTTTTCGGTTGGGGCACTGCGCAGATGCCCGTAGCGGTATTTGTCGTGGCGGCGCTGATCATTGGCATGCTGATTGGTCCACTGCTCGGCGTTGGGATTTCGCGTAGCCGGCGGCAGAAATCGAGCACAACGGGACGCATCTAGTCGGGCACATTTGCGAGGGTGTCTTGATGAGTGCCGAGCCTGCTGGCTCTATGGAGTGGCAAGCCAGTCTTCTGGTGTTTTCGCCATTCCGATCGTCCTCGCTTGCAGCGACCTGCTCTTGAATGCGTATAAGTTGTGCCGCGCAAATTTGTTATAGATATCGTTTCCAGGACTCTCCAGCCATACCTGGCGCTATTCGAGCTCTGCTCCCTCCGTCTCTCCCGCCTCTGCACGCTGCCCTCATAGCGGCTCAATCAAAGAAATCCGTTGATTCCTTAGCGCAAATCGTCGCCGTGTTGCTCGGTGTTTAAAGCGATTTCAATATGTAAAACAAGTCACGTGTTGCACTGCCCAGCGACAAGTGGGCTTTAGCAATGCGCTATTACTTAATCAAGTATCGCTCAAGTTGCCGCCTGATAAAGCTTAAATAGTTGTGCTCATCTATCGTGTCTGGCGCTATCGAGTATGCGTTTTGATCGAGCCATTATCGATAATAAGTTTGTGAGCTATGCAACTAATTTTAAGCGCAGGAGATTGCTGAGTTACTTGCCGTATATGGCAGATCAGAATCATTGCGATAAGCCATGAGCGCGTAAAAGCGCTTTGATCGTTCAGTTTTGTTGAATTGGAGAGTGAGCGCTGTATCATCTAGGGCCCCCGCATGTCCTTGATAGCACGGCGTAGCTGCCGACATCCGCGGGTTTCTTTTTTGTAGTAGTCGCCTAGGCGAAAACGAATCAACCACCCGGCTCGAGGGTGAGTAGCCCGTAAGGTGTGAGCCAAAGACCAGGCTGCTTGGCTCCAGCGGTTACAGCATCGAACCCTGGGTGCTGTCCCGGTAGCGTATTTTGTAGGAAAAGGTTTACGTAAAATTCCACTGGGGTGACAGGAAAAATCTGAATGGTGAAGGACGTGTTTCAGACATGATTATGTTTAAACCTAAAGCGCGTTATTCTTTCCGCCCCGTCTCTAACCGTTAGCAGTGAGGGTGTGGCAGGGAAGCTCTCCTCTACGAAAAAGTGGCGCAGAAGCCGACTTTGCCCCAGGCACCTAATAACGTAGCACCGAAGCCAGGTAATTTTGATGATTCAATTTCTCGATCTAAAATCATTGAACAAGACACTCCGTGAAGAGCTGGTGGACGCTGCCACACGTGTCATTGACTCGGGTTGGTATATTCAGGGCGAGCACCTCAAGCGGTTCGAGGAAGAGTTCGCCGCCTACACGGGCGCGAGCCGCTGTGTTGGCGTAGCCAACGGGCTGGATGCTCTGACATTGACGATTCGCGCTTGGAAAGCGCTGGGAAAGCTCAAGGATCACGATGAGGTGATTGTCCCAGCTAATACTTATATCGCGACACTGTTGGCCGTCACGGAAAATAATCTAAAACCGATTTTGGTCGAGCCTGACGAGGATACCTATAACCTTTGCCCCAAGAACGTTGAGCGCGCGCTGACAGAAAAAACTCGATTGATCCTGCCGGTCCATCTCTATGGGCAGTTGGCCGATATGCCCGCAATCAACGCAATCGCCAAGCGTGAGAATCTGCTGGTGCTGGAAGACTCTGCTCAGGCGCATGGCGCTCAGATCGAGGGTAAGTGTGCGGGTAACTGGGGGGATGCATCAGGGTTCAGCTTCTACCCAGGTAAAAACCTGGGGGCGTTGGGTGATGCCGGGGCCATTACTTCCAGTGATGCTGACTTGGTCAGCATGATTCAGGCATTACGAAACTACGGTTCACATGAAAAGTACAAAAACCTCGTCCAGGGCGTGAATAGCCGGCTGGATGAGATTCAAGCTGCCATGTTGAGTGTCAAACTCAAATACCTGGAGGCCCAGACCGAAGCGCGTCGACGTGTGGCGGCCACTTATATGGCCGGAATAAACAACCCTTCGATCAAGCTGCCCTTGGGCGGTGACGTTGACGTGATGAGCCACACCGCACATGTTTGGCACCTGTTTGTCGTGCGCTCTGAGCAGCGTGAAAAGCTGCAATCTCATCTTACTGCGTCAGGCGTTCAAACATTAATTCATTACCCGATCCCGCCTCATCAGCAACAGGCCTATGTGGGTGCTGATTTTTATAATAAATCGTTTCCCCTTACCGAGCGTATTCATCAGGAAGTCTTGAGCCTGCCGATGAGCCCGGTCATGACGGATGCCGAGATGCAGGGTGTTATTGAAGCCTGTAACAGCTTTTCTGCAGAAGCCTGAATATGACACTGCTTAAAACAAGCTTTCTCAACGGCATTGCTGTAGTGATTAAAATGCTCACCTTGTTGGGCATCAATAAAATGTTGGCCATCTATGTGGGGCCCTCTGGATACGCAGCGCTGGGCCAGTTCCAAAACGCAGTGCAGATGGTGACCACCTTCTCAACGGGCGCCATCAGTACCGGCGTGACGAAATACACCGCTGAATATCAAGACGATGAGGGCGCGCAGCACCGCGTATGGCGCACGGCGGGTACGATTGCTTGTGTTGGCTCCGTGTTGACTTCCATCCTTATTATTCTATTCAGTAAACCCCTGGCGGTATGGTGTTTTAACGACGAATCGCTCTACAGCGTTTTCATCTGGTGCGCGGCTACGCTTATCTTTTTTTCATTCAATACACTGCTGCTTGCGATCCTTAACGGCAAAAAGGAAATCAATCGATACATTCTCGCAAACATCGGAGGAAGCGTTCTTTCGCTTTTAGTCATTATCGTCATGGTGACTCAGTTTGGCTTGTACGGCGCACTGATTTCGTTGGTGTTGTATCAGTCAATCGCTTTTTTTGTGACATGCCTGCTGTGCTACAGAACACCGTGGTTTCGTTTGTCGAATCTGTTTGGAAAGCTGGATAAACAAGTCGCGATAAATTTGACCAAATTTACTGCAATGGCGCTCACGACAGCGGCCTGCGTGCCGGTTAGTCATATCCTGGTGCGGAACTATCTGGGCTCGGAATTTGGCTGGGAAACAGCGGGGTACTGGGAGGCCATGTGGCGTTTAAGTACGGCTTATCTATTGCTGGTGACCACAACGCTCGGGTTGTATTTTTTACCCAAGTTGTCCGAGTTGGTCGACCCTCAGGAGATTAAGAGAGAGATTATCCAAGGCTACAAATTGATTTTGCCTGTTGCCATGGTCTGTGGTTTGGTTATCTATCTTTTAAGAGATTTCATAATCGGTCTGCTGTTCACCGGCGCGTTTAGCCCGATGAGAGACTTTTTTGCCTGGCAGATGCTTGGTGACACGCTGAAGATTGCCAGTTGGATACTTGCCTACCTGATGTTGGGCAAGGCAATGGTGAAGATGTATATCCTTACGGAAGTGTTTTTTTCACTTGGGTTCTACCTGTTGACCGTCGCACTGACAAAGGTAGGCGGCCCTGTCGGGGTGACGTGGGCACATGCGCTTAACTACGGGGTGTACTGGCTAGTCATGTATTTTCTTATTTACAGAAAATTAAATAAAAATAACGCTGGGTGAGGACGTTTTGACCATGAGTGGCTTGCTATCTTCAATCCGCGACATGATTTTAGCGCAAGAAGACGTTAACAAGAGTCTCGAATTGTCTGAGGTGTATGGGGCAATACTCTGGGCGGTTGATAAAGGTATTTATGACGACCCCGAGCTTGAAGACCTGTTAACCGCGCGGTGCACGGATGTATTGCCAAACAATAGTGGTCACACGCCTTCAAAAGATTGTATTCATCTGATTTCTGAGCCCTATCTGATCGGTGGTCATACTCGACTGATGGAGCAGCTTTCCACGATGCACCGGGAAAAACCGGATCTGCTGATAACTCGGCAAAGTGATGAGAAAGCGATTGAGCGTACCCGCGGGTTTTTTGACACGTGTACGGTTATAGGCGCTTATACACCTCTGGAGAAAATCGCTGCAATCGTAGAATCGCTTAAATCGTACCGTCGGATTGTTTTGCATATTCATCCGGATGACATGATTTCTGTTATTGCGTGCAAAATAGTGAAGAGTTTTACCCAGGCTAAGGTCTTTTTCGTCAATCACGCAGATCACGTGTTCACCTACGGCAGTTCGGTGGCGGACGTGTACTTTGAACTTAGTACATTCGGTCGACGCCGGGATATGAAGAAGACAATCAGCGGGCAGAAGTCGTTTCTGGGGATTCCGCTGACAAGTACCCTCGTCACAAAGACTCACCGCTTGCCTGGCAAACAGGATGCGTTAAATTTTTTCAGCGCAGCATCTCCATTCAAGTTTAAGCCGGTCAAGCACTATGATCTGAGACCCGCCATCCACAGAGTGCTTTCTGAATTTAAACACTCGACATTCTGGATTGTCGGCGCCAGCCCGCTTACAAATTTCTGGTGGTGGCCGTTAAAGCTCAGGTACTGGAGCCGATTCAAGATATTAGCGTCTGTGCCCTACGAAAGTTATTTAAAGCTTTTAGAGTCAGCGGATTTTTACGTTGATAGTTATCCTACCCCGGGGGGAACCGCGTTTGCGGAGCAACTCTTTAAAGGCCGTCGGTGTGTTGGGCTGCGCGCCCCCGTACAAGGTTATTCGCCTGCGGATAATTTAAAAGATGAAAGTGTCGATGATTTTATTGCGAGCATTCTACATCGCCAGAACGGTAGCGAAATTATACAGTCGGTGTTGGCCGTTAATGGTTATGAGGCAGTTAAATCCCGTTATCAAGCGTGCCTGTATGACGGCGTTATGTGTGCGAATGAGATGGAGGCGTACGTCACATGGACTGGGGATATAGCCGTCTACCAGCAGGCGGGGAAAATAACCACGGCGATTCCACCGGCGGTCGTGTCTAGATTAATTGATTTTGATAAGCGTTTTTTACCGGCATTGTTTTTTGAACTCAGTGCCACACAAAAAGTTAAGATTGCCCTCAAATTAGTTTTTTTAAAGCTTAAGAGGCAGGGTGGCAAAGAAAATAGGCCGGGTAAAGTATGAGTGCGTTAGGCCTGCGCTTTTTTTTAATAATGCTGATGCTGTCAGATTACGTTATTTTAACTCTCCACGCTCCCAGCGTTGTGGGCGCTTGGCGTGAAGGCGCCGCACTGCTTTATATTCTATTGATGGTGTTGATTGCATTTTTTTATGCAGGTACTCGCTTTTCGCTTCCGAGTAGATATAAAGCGCCGTTGCTGTTGGTTTTATTCTTTTTAGTGTTCTATTGCGTGTGCGGTGATTTTACAGAGGCGTCCTTTCGGATGTTTCGATCATTTGCTATGCCGGTGCTCTTTGCATTGACGGTGAATGCGGTGTGTATGGGGTTAACGCTTGAGACTAAGTTGCGTGTTATATTTTCTACACTGGTGGTGATGACTTTTATTTCAGGCGGGTATGCGTTGTATCAATATCAGACGATCAGTGACCCGGAGCAGTTCTGGTACTGGCCGTTGCTGTCTGAGAAAGGATTTACATTGGAGACCTATAACTCCATGAGGGACGGCAATCCCAGGATGTCCGGATTTTTTACCGGTACTCTGGAGTTTTCAGCATTTATTTTGAATACCGCACTGTTTACGCTGTGCCTGCTTGTGCAGACGATCAGGAAAAGATCTTACGATTCAAGGTTTTTGTTATATACGGTGGTCGCAATTTTTTCGACCGTGCTGATCATTTATGGATCGGTGAGAACCTCTGCTATTGGCATGATATCGGCCGTCCTCTTCCTGGCGGTCTTACAGTTGTTTCGCCGAAAGCTATTCATCAGTTTGCTAGGGTATGGTTATTTCCTGTCGGTGACGGGTTCTATATTTTTATACCTCGCGCTGGGGTATACGGAGGATCTGTCGGCTCTTGACAGGGTTCGTCAATGGTATGTGGTTCTTGGATCCCTTAACACGATGCCGCTTGGGTTGGGGTTCGGAGCGATCGGGCCGGGGCAGTTGCACTGGTTTGATTCACTGTGGCTGAATCTTCTCGCGTCCTCGGGTTATCTGGGGGTGGCGATCATGATGGGGTTGATCTGCTTTTACAGTAAGGTCGTCGCAATCACTCAAGCGATGCGTGTTGGCGGTGATGTGTTCATGAGGGGAGTGGCCGATTACCTGGTCATCAGTTATCCATTTTTTCTGAGCAGCTTTTTTTTCCAGTCTTACACTAACAGTGTTGTGCTGTATCTTTTTGCGCTAATTATAGTGGTGGTAATGGATGAGTCTAAATATCGTGCACGCTAAGCTTTCGATATTGATTGTGCTTTATAAAAGGCATTATAAAGACTCGGCCGCTATCACGACGTTGCTGAACAACCGCGTGCGCTTTCAGGCGCACGGCATTTCTGTTGATTTTTATGTGTGGAACAATACGCCGTCTTGCTCGCCCGCATTATCGAGCGAACGTTTAACCTGGCTTGAGGGTGATAATGATGGCTTGCCACATGTCTATAATCGCGTAGCCGATATGGCCTTTTCTAACGGTGCTACGCATTTCATGATTTCCGACGATGATACAGACTATGCCAGTCAGGATTATGTCGATGCACTCTCTATTGCGCTTAAATATGAGGCCACCTCAGCGCCGCACTCGTTCGGGGTTATGCTCCCAAAAATCTACTCCCGAGAAACACTGATCAGCCCAGGCCGACGCGTGTGGTTTTTCGGCCGCTTGTCCGAGCAAGTTGATAGCGGTATGAACGCCTCGGTTAACAAGCTCGCTATCAACAGTGGCGTAATATTCAACAAGTCATGCTATGAAAGAATGTCGCCGCTTTTTGATGAGCGCCTCAAGTTCTACGCGACGGACACTGCGTTTTTTGTCAGATACGAATCCTATTATTCGCACTTCTATGTACTGGACACTGTTCTACAACACGATCTTTCCGAGCATACGTCCGACAGCGCCGAGCGGGCTGTTTTTCGTTTTCAGGAAATGATCCGCGGCTTTCGAGTGATCTTTGAGCGCAGGGGGTATCTCTTTCACTGTGTGATGGAGATGTATTTGCTAGTGGCCTCGCTCAGAAAGAGTCTCTCGTATAAAAGTACAGGTTTTTTGCGTTCCTATATTTCGTCTTTTAGAGGAAAGAAATAATGCTGATCGAACTGGTTGAGTTTCTTTCTCTTAAAATAAGGAAGCGGGGTATCAAAATTGATAGACGCATTCCGGACGGTTATCTTTTAAAATTGGTTTTTTCGAAAGTGTGCATGGCCATCAATGGTTTCTTCATCTTCAGGAGACGTTCAGTCATTCTTGTGGGAAAAAATGTTACCGTGAAAGCCCGATCAATGATTACAGCGGGTAAAGGACTCATGATCGATGACGGCTGTTTTATCGACGCGTTAGCGATCAAAGGTATCGTTTTTGGGCGAGGGGTTTCCTTAAAGAAAAATGTTACCATCGAGTGTACCGGCAGCTTGACTAAATTGGGTGAGGGGCTTTCGATTGGCAACGATGTCGGTATCGGAAGTGGTAGCTTTTTGGGCTGCGCCGGTGGCATTACTATTGGGCATGACACAATCATCGGAAACTATGTCTCCTTTCACTCGGAGAATCATAATTTTTCTGATACCACCCAGCCTATTCGACTTCAGGGCGTCAATAACGAGGGGATCCAGATCGGCAATAATTGCTGGATAGGTGCCAAGGTAACCGTGCTGGACGGTGTGGTTCTTGAGGACGGTTGTGTTGTTGCGGCAGGCGCTGTTTTGAAAGCTGGACGATATGCGGCTAACTCGATTTACGCGGGTGTTCCGGCAAAGCGCATAAAAGAACGCAGCTAAGGACGTGTCGTGAAGAAGATAATATTTTTCCATTTGCTGAATGACTATAGCGGGAGCCCGAAGGTTCTTTCGCAGGTTATTGAGACGGTTTCAAGCGAGGGCGCTGACGTCGAATTGTTTTTGGGTGGGAAGGGCGGCGATGGCTTCCTTTCTTCTGCGCCGTGTGTGCAACGACGCTATTTTTACAAACGTTTCGAAAGCAAATATTTGACGTTATTGAGTTACAGCCTTTCACAGCTGATTTTGTTTTTTAAATTAATGAGTTACCGTAAGTCTTCAACGGTTTTTTACGTCAATACACTGCTTCCGTTTGGTGCGGCGTTGGCGGGAAAGTTACTGGGTATTAAGGTTTATTATCACATTCATGAGACGTCGATCCGCCCAAAGCCGCTAAAGCTTTTCTTGCGGTGGGTGGTTGCAAAGTGCTCAAGTAAAAATATTTTCGTTTCGCATTTTCTAGCGAATGCCGAGTGTTTTCCTGCGGTAGAAAGTCAGGTGATTTATAATGCGATCCCACAGGGTATGGCACGTATTGCTGCGCATCACACGTATCATACTCAACCCAGTGAACAGTTCAGTGTGTTGATGATTTGTTCTCTAAAGGCCTATAAGGGTGTCGGTGAGTTTATAAAAGTTGCAAGCTTGTTGGCGCATAACAAAAGACTTGAATTTACCTTGGTGCTGGGCGCAGGGGATGCTGAAGTAGCTGAGTACTTTTCGGGGATAAGCTGTCCTGGAAACCTGACTATTGTTTCACGGTGTGAGGATGTCGTTCCTTATTATCAGAAGGCGAATGTTTTGCTTAGTCTTTCGAAACCGAAAGAATGGGTGGAGACATTTGGACTGACTATCCTTGAGGCGCTTTCATTTGGAGTGCCTTGTATTGTCCCTCCGGTGGGTGGGCCTGTCGAACTGGTAACGGATGGCAAGGAAGGATATTTAATGGATTCAAGTCAGGTTGAGGAAATTTCCGCTCGAGTGGAATTTCTTCAGAAGAATCCAGAAGTGTGCGTTCGCTTGTCTGAAGCTGCAAAATTAAAGTCGCTTAGTTTCTCAGTTGATAACTTTGAAAGTAGTGTGCTTGGGGTATTTAATGAGCGTTAAATTAGCAGTTATCGGTACGGTCGGTCTCCCGGCGCAGTACGGTGGATGGGAGACGTTATCAGAACAATTGATAACGTATCTGGATCAAGTGTACGACATTTCGGTGTATTGCAGCTCGACGTCGTACGCATCCCGGCCGGCGAAATATCGTAACGCCAACTTGGTTTACGTTCCGCTGAAAGCTAACGGCGTGCAAAGTATTCCCTATGACATTATCAGTATGCTGCATGCCTATAGGAAAAATGACGTACTGGTGATACTCGGGGTTTCCGGCTGCATCGCACTTCCTTTTTTAAAGATGCTGACCAAGAAGAGAATTGTTGTCAATATTGACGGCTATGAATGGAAACGTGCCAAGTGGTCATTTCTGGCTAAGAAATTTTTGAAGTTTTCAGAAGCGGTGGCGGTTAAATATTCAGATGCCATCGTCACGGATAACAAAGTTCTTCAGGATTATGTGCGTAACGAATACGGGCGTGAGAGCACACTCATCGCCTATGGTGGCGATCAGGCCAAAACCAGCGTGCTGGCCGAGTCGGATCTGCAGCGTTACCCTTTCCTTTGTAAACCCTATGCGTTCTCCGTCTGCAGGATTGAGCCTGAAAATAATATTCATATCATCATTGAAGCCTTTAGCACCAGCGGGTTGCCGTTGGTGATCGTGGGTAATTGGAAACACAGTGAGTACGGCAAAGCGCTACAGGATAAATATTCGGGCATGGCGCACCTGCACTTACTCGACCCTATTTACAACGGTGATGAGCTCAGCCCGTTGCGCAGCAATGCCACTGTGTATATTCATGGCCACAGCGCCGGTGGAACCAACCCATCGTTGGTTGAGGCGATGTGGTTGAGCTTGCCTGTCATTGCTTTCGATGTGTCGTTCAACCGCGCTTCTACCGAAGACTGCGCAAAGTTCTTTTCGTCCAGTCAGGCATTGATCGAGAGTGCCGCCAGCCTTTTCGCCAATGAAGCTGAACGTGCGCAATTGAGTGAAAAGATGCACGAGATTGCGACGCGTCGTTATCGTTGGGAAGGTGTCTCTTCTCAATATGATAAGTTGTTCAAATCGCTACTTTCAGCTGATAAGGCTTGAATATGTTGGATGATGCACGCCTCCACCCTGTTCCAGACACACCAAAAATACTGCTCACGGGGGCGACCGGCTTCGTAGGGCGTTCAGTGCTCAATGCGCTGGTCGATGGTAAGTATCCGGTTGTCAGCGTCACCCGTAAAAGGCGTGTTCCCCCCGTGCCTGGTGTGCAGGAGTTTATTGTCGGGTCGCTGACGGACGATATCGACTGGCAGGTCCCATTATTGGGAGTCGACGTCGTCATACACTCCGCAGGTCGTGCGCACGTCATGAATGAAACGCATAGCAACCCGTTGCAGGCGTTTCGTGAAGTCAACGTGGACGCGACGCTCAAGCTTGCCCAGCAGGCAGCCGATGCGGGTGTAAAACGGTTTATTTTTATCAGCTCGATCAAAGTGAACGGCGAAGAGACCCCAGCTCACACTGCGTTTACTTCGCGGGATATTCCGGCGCCGCTTGACGACTACGGTGTGTCCAAGCTGGAAGCCGAACAGGCGCTTCTGGCGCTGGCGGGGCGAACCTCGATGGACGTCGTGATAATCAGGCCTGTTCTTGTGTATGGCCCAGGTGTGAAGGCGAACTTTGAACGCATGCTTTCGATCGTGAACAAGAAACTGCCGCTGCCTTTTCGTACTATTGATAACCGTCGAAGCCTGGTTTTCATTGATAACCTGGTGGATTTGATTTGTGTGTGCATCAAGCACCCGCAAGCAGCAAATCAGGTGTTTCTGGTCAGCGACGATAATGATTTATCTATTGGGCAGATTCTAGAAAAACTGGCCATAGCCATGAATAAGTCGTCACGCGTTTTTTCATTTCCCTATTTTCTTTTAAACGCTGCGGCAACCTTGGTGGGTAAACAGGCGTTTTTGCAGCGGCTGTGCGGGTCTCTCCAAGTGGACATTACTGATACGCGCGAGCGCTTGGGTTGGGCCCCTCCCGTCAGCATTGATGAGGCATTTGCTATCACGGCCCGACATTATCTAGCCCAACAAAGTGGAACATCGCATGGGTAATCTGGCCGAACTGCTTAAGTCGAGGGATAATAATTTCAATTTTATCCGAATGGTCGCGGCGTTCTTCGTACTGGTTTCTCATTCTTACCCGCTCTCTCGTGGCGCGGCTGAAACCGAGCCGTTGATGGCGCAACTCGGGATAACGCTGGGCGGATTAGGCGTATTCACCTTTTTTTGTATTTCGGGATTTTTTATATCGCTGAGTTACGAGCGTTCAAAGACAAAGATTGACTTTGTTGTTGCGAGGTTTTTACGTTTGTATCCTGGGCTTTTAGTTGTGCTGCTGTTAAGTGCGTGGGTGGTCGGTCCCCTGTTCACTGAACTCAGTCTGCACGATTATTTCTCTGCCAAGGAGGTGCATAGGTATATTACCGGGAACTTAAAGTTGAAGGATATTCAGTTTCAGTTGCCTGGCCTGTTTCAGGATAACCCTTACCCTGGTATCAATGGTTCTCTGTGGACGTTGTATTATGAAGTTTTGCTGTATGCGATGGTGTTTGCACTCGGCGTCGTCGGTTGTTTGACACGTCTGCGCCGGGTCTCGGTATTTTTTGCAGTGTATTTTTTGTTTTATGTTGTTTTTAACGTGCTGCAAAAAAACGAATACATGGTCTTCGGTTTCCAGTTGCGTAGCTGGGTGCAGTGGAGTTTCGCGTTTGTAATCGGCATGTTCTTGTACGCCTACCGATTTAAGATTCAGTTGAACATCTGGTACCTGGCGCTCGGGTGGGTGGCGGCCCTGTGTCTCTACAGGACGCCTGTGTTTGTCGAGGTGTTGGTGGTGGCGTGGAGTTACTCTGTGTTCTTCGTCGCCTTTAACACACAGTGGTTTGCACGGCAGTACAATAAACTGGGTGATTACTCGTACGGTTTGTATATCTATGCCTTTCCCACTCAAGAGATTCTGGCTCATCTCTACAAAGGGATATCCCCTGCGCAGATGATTATCCTGGCATTACCTGTTGCTCTTGTTCCTGCTGTGCTTTCTTGGCACGTGATCGAGCAACCCTGCATTTTGCGCAAGAAAGAGATTGCGTCCAGACTGTCTCAGGCCTGTGCGAAGCTGTCCGGTAAGTTTGCCAAGTATTCACCTAAATAGTTTTGAATGATAAGGTTGGTGGGAAATGAAGCGTTTTTTTGATCTTGTGCTGAGCCTGGTCGCTTTGCTCATACTGCTGATTCCGATTGTGCTTGTCACCCTGGCAGTAAAGTTGACGTCAAAAGGGCCCGCACTTTATTGGTCGGACCGGGTAGGCGTGAATAATGTACTGTTCAGGATGCCGAAGTTTCGCTCGATGCGTACAGGCACACCGGCAGTCGCTACGCATCTACTCCTGGACCCTTCCCAATACTTAACGCCTATTGGCAACTTTTTACGTAAATCCAGTTTGGACGAGTTGCCTCAACTGTGGAGTATTATTGTTGGCGATATGAGTTTTGTCGGGCCCAGGCCAGCGCTGTTTAATCAAGCGGACCTCATTGAGTTACGAACCCAGCAAGGCGTGCACCTCATTCCGCCAGGCCTCACTGGATGGGCGCAGGTTAATGGACGGGACGAACTGCCGATTCCGGTCAAGGTTGACTATGATGCTTATTACGCGAAAAATATGAGCGTTCTTTTCGATCTGAAAATCTTGTTTTTGACCGCCATGAAGGTAATCAAGCGCGACGGTGTTTCCCATTAATTGCATCGCGTTGCGTGATTGGCCTGTTTAGGTTAGCGGTGTACAGTGTGTTTTTTGTACTGCGTTTATCGCGCAGTCAAAAAATTTTGATCTAACGCATGGGCGGTAGGTGAGTCATGATAAACCGGTTGCGTGCTTGGCTATTGAAGCTACCTCGTCATCAAAAACGACTGATACAGGTATTGGCGGACGTTGTACTGGTTTCTTTAGCGCTGTGGATAGCGTTTTTAGTCCGTCTCGGAATCGACGAGATGATCAACCCGGTCAGAATGCATCTGTGGTTGTTCTTAGCCGCGCCGGTGGTTGCCATTCCGTTGTTCATTCGCTTTGGCATGTACCGTGCTGTTATGCGCTATTTTGGCAACGACGCACTCGTCGCCATTATCAAAGCCGTCAGCCTTTCGGCTTTGATTCTGGGTGTGGTCGTCTACTGGTATAGCAATCATCAGAACGTCGTGCCGCGGTCCATTATCTTTAACTACTGGTGGTTAAGCTTGATTATGGTCGGCGGTTTGCGCCTGACCATGCGTCAGTACTTCCTCGGCGATTGGTTTGCAGCGGCCCAGCACGTACCATTTACCAGCCGTGAGGATGGCCTGCCGCGGGTGGCGATTTATGGTGCGGGGTCCGCCGGCAACCAGTTGGTCGCGGCACTTCGCATGGGGCGTGTGATGCGCCCGGTTGCGTTCATTGACGACGATGACACCATCTCGGAACGCGTCATTTCCGGCCTTCAGGTTTACAAGCCCAAGCATATCCAACGGATGATCGACGCTACCGGTGCTCAAGAAATCCTCCTGGCACTGCCTTCCTCCAACCGCGGCCGGCGTCGTGAGATTCTTGGTTTTCTTGAGGGGTTTCCGTTACACGTGCGCAGCGTCCCGGGGTTTATGGACCTCGCCAGTGGACGGGTCAAGGTTGATGATATTCAGGAGGTCGATATTGCTGACTTGCTGGGTCGTGATTCGGTCCCCGCACAAGCTGATTTGCTTGAGCATTGCATCAAGGGGCAGAGCGTCCTTGTGACCGGGGCCGGTGGCTCGATAGGTTCAGAGCTCTGCCGGCAAATCCTGGAGTTGAAGCCCAAAACCCTGCTGTTGTTTGAACACAGCGAATTCAACCTCTACAGCATTCTGTCTGAGTTGGAACAGCGCATTACCCGAAAATCGTTGCCGGTAAAACTGCTGCCTATCCTGGGGTCAGTGCGTGACCCTTCAAAGCTGCTGGATGTGATGAAAGCGTGGCGGGTCGACACGGTTTACCACGCTGCTGCCTACAAGCATGTGCCGATTGTCGAGCACAATATCGCAGAGGGAGTGCTGAACAATGTCATCGGCACACTCAATGCGGCTCAGGCGGCCGTCCAGGCCGGGGCCTCGAATTTTGTGCTGATTTCCACGGATAAGGCGGTGCGTCCGACTAACGTCATGGGCAGCACCAAGCGTCTTGCCGAGTTGACGCTTCAGGCACTCAGCCGCGAACTTGCACCGGTGTTGTTCGGTGATAAGTCCAACGTTTCCCGCGTGAATAAAACCCGGTTCACGATGGTTCGATTTGGCAATGTATTGGGCTCTTCCGGCTCGGTGATTCCGCTGTTTCACAAGCAGATAAAGTCCGGTGGGCCGCTGACCGTCACGCACCCCAAAATCACCCGCTACTTCATGACCATTCCTGAAGCTGCTCAGTTGGTCATACAAGCCGGTTCAATGGGCCTGGGCGGCGACGTGTTCGTGCTGGACATGGGCGAACCGGTAAAAATAGTCGAACTCGCGGAAAAGATGATCCACTTGTCAGGGCTGAGTGTGCGCTCCGACAAGAACCCTCATGGTGACATTGCCATTGAGTTTTCCGGGTTGCGACCGGGAGAAAAGCTTTACGAGGAATTGCTGATTGGGGACAACGTCGTCGCGACGCAACATCCGATGATCATGAGTGCCAATGAAGATTATCTGCCTTGGGAGACTCTAAAGCTCAAGCTCTCCGAATTGCTTGCGGCGGTGGATCAGGACGATTTCAGCCGTGTTCGCCAGTTGTTGCGGGACACCGTCAGCGGTTACACGCCGGACGGGGAAATCGTCGATTGGATCTACCAGCAGCGCCGACTTGAGCCGTGAGATCAACGGTTACATAACCGCTGATACCGTTCAAAGCGGGCGCGCCACCAGCGCTGAGTCAGGCCCGCTGGCCGTTGAGGAATATGAAACACACTCTGTAACCCAGTCACTTTTGACTCTCTCCCAACATCACCTAAGTTAGGAAGGCAGCTTCGGAAAGCTGCTTTTCTTTTATTGATGTCATGGAGCGTCACCAATGCAAAAAACCTCTATCTCTTCCCTGATCTTTGCCTTCCTCGCGAGCATCTCCGTAGCGGCCACGGCTGCCCCGTCTGTCAAAACCGAAGCTCCCGCCCCGATCGCTGCACAGATGACCAAGGTTGAGCAATCTGCCCAGGTCAACCTGAACGCTGCCGATGCGGAAACCCTGCGCCGCGACCTGTTTGGTATTGGCGCCGCCAAGGCGAAGGCGATCATCGCGTATCGTGAAAGTAATGGCCCCTTCACGGCGGTGGATGAGTTGCTGGAAGTAAAAGGTATCGGTAAGGCGTTGCTGGAGAAGAACCGCGACAGGCTGGTGGTCAACTAAGGGACATTATTGTAAAAAAGGCCGGTCAGTGACCGGCCTTTTCTTGCTCTACAACCTGCGCTTTCAATGTGGTGCGCACCACATTCAAGATCCGGGTTGCCAACGCTGCACTTTCGACACTCCTGGCCAGTACCAGCGCGCCTACCAGTGTCGACATCAGCATCAGGCTTTGCTCATCGGCATCCGCGTTTCCCAAGGCCGCTTCGACTTGCTTCAACCGAGCCCCAAGCACCGCATCCGTGGTCGGGCTAGGCTGGCCTCTTTGGCCCAGTTCCGAAGACATGGTCGGTAGCGGGCAACCTTGCTCCGGTGAGGTCTGGTGCCATTCAGACAGGTAGCTGTCTATGAATGCATCCAGCGGCCGTTCCTGATTGAACAGCGCTTCGCAATGCGCATCCAGTTCTGCAGCAGTCGCCTGCAGGGCTTTTTCCACCAGTTCATCCTTGGATTTGAAATGCGCATAGAACCCGCCGTGCGTCAGGTTCAAAGCTTTCATCAAGGGTTGCAGCCCGGTGGCCCCAATCCCGTCGCGGCGAAAGCGTACGGAGGCTTCCTTGATGATGCGTTGGTGAGTCTGGGCTTTATGGTCTGCTGAATAACGCATAGGACTGCCTCGGGAGCGAGCGCGTATTTTAACGAAGTTGAACCTATTTACCCATCCGAACTAGGTGCATCTGCATTGGCATGAAAAGTGATTACATTTGGTTCAGTGATTGTTCAACAATCTTGAGGTGGTCATGGCGCTTAGTTTGTCTTTAGCCGATCAGATTGCGCTCGAATTGCGTGCTGACATTATGGGTGGACGCCTGTTGCCTGGAATGGCGCTGGTCGAGGTAGATCTGGTCAAGGCTTATAACGCTTCGCGCAATACGATCCGCGAAGCGCTGCACCGTTTGGGGCAGGAGGGCCTCACCCGCTATGTACGCAATAAAGGGGTGATGGTTCGGCGGCTGGAGCGCGATGAAGTGCGTGACCTGTTCGTCGTACGTCGCACCCTGGAATTACAGGCCATCGCCCACAGCCGCGCGCTGACGCACGACCAGGCCGAGCGTATGCAAAGCGCCATCGAGGCCACCACGCTGGCCCGGGAACGTGAAGACTGGCGCGCGGTGGCGACTCACAGCCTGGTGTTCCACCAGCAGATTGTCGCGCTGATGCGCAGCCCATTGTTCGATGAGTTTTTCGCCCAGGTCATTGCCCAGCTGCGCCTGGCGTTTTGCGCTGCTCCCGATGAGCAACGCTTCCAGTCACCCTGGCTGGAGCGAGACCGAGAGATTTACGCGTTATTGGTCCAAGGCGATAAACCGGCGGCAGGCACAGCGATGAGCGTGTACCTGGAGGATTCGGAACGACTGTCATTGGCCCTGTTTACCCAACCCTGATTGAGGAACCGCATCATGTACAAAGACTATCCGGCCGCTTATCAGGTCAGCAAAGGTTCGGCGCTGCAAGTGGACACAGCGTTCTACGAACGTATTCGCGAACAGGCGGATAAACGTACGCTGGTCGAGCAGTTTGAGGTGCCGATTCGCACGGGGAGGGCGTGGAAGGTGCCGGCCGGGCACGTGTTCCGTGTCACCACCCCGGTGGGCCCGCAGGTAGGCGACTTCAATGTGTGGAACGCCAATGACCCGCGCGAACGGTTATGGGCAGCGCGCACGCGGCAGTTGCAAGGTGCTCATGTCAGTACCCATGACCGGTTGTGGTCGAACCTGCCTTTTCTGCGGCCCTTGGTGACCATCACCGATGACAGCCTGGCGGGCTATGGCATTGATGAACATGGTGGGCGCCTGCACGATTTGCTCGGTACGCGCTGTGATCCGTATGTGAACCGTATGCTGACCGGCGAAGATTTCCATCACCATTGCCACTCCAACTTGACTCGAGCTGTGTTGCCCCACGGCCTGACGGAGTTCGACGTGCACGACGTGCTGAATATTTTCCAGTGCACTGGCCTCAATCATGACGACATGTACTTCATGAAAGCCTGCCCGGCGCAGAAGGGCGATTACCTGGAGTTTTTTGCCGAGATCGATTTGTTGTGTGCGCTGTCGACGTGCCCTGGCGGCGATCTGTCGTTGCCGATGTGGGGGCCGGACGCGCAAGACCCGCTGACGGTGTGTCGTCCATTGGGTGTTGAGGTTTATCGTTTGGAGGATGAGCTGCTCAAGGGCTGGCGCCAGCCCGAACGTGCGGCCTATAAAGGCCAGCACGGGTTGCAGATTGCCAAGGCGGACTGGGAGTAGCTCAGGATTCAGCGATCTTGCGCATCCTTGGCATCCGCCTGCGCGTTGCGATCGGCTACGCGTTTGCGTTGTTCGTCAGTGAGTTCCACCTTGTTGGCGCTGTCACGCAGCATCAGCAGCCCACCGACGATCGATCCGATCGCTACCACTAAAATCAACCACGCATACCACGGCATAAGGCTCTCCTTGAGACGGACTACCGTGGGAGAATTTTCCCACGGTAATAACTGCTTTGAGTAACAGGCTTTCTTAGTAGTTCATTGTAGGCCTGTTCCGTCCCGTTAACCTTAGAGCCCTGTCAGCATTGCATCCGCCGGTGCATCGGCGCGGTCTTGTGCGGTCAGCTGGAAGTAGATGAACCCTACGGCCATAAAGCCTAAAAAGATCAGTCCGATCAGTGCGTTGAACCACGCCATGGCCACCAGGCACACCATCGCCAGCACCAGCGCGATGCCCGGCACGATCGGATAACCCGGTGCGCGAAACGTGCGTTCCAGCAGCGGTTCAGTCTTACGCAGCTTGAACAGGCTGAGCATGCTCATGATGTACATCACAATGGCACCGAACACGGCCATGGTAATCATCGCTGCCGTCAGCGTCATACCGCCCAGGTTGATGAGGCCGTCGCTGTAGATGGCGGCGATACCGACCACGCCACCGGCAATGATTGCGCGGTGCGGCGTTTGAAAACGCGACAATTTGGCAAGGAAAGACGGCAGGTAACCGGCACGGGCCAGGGCAAAGAACTGGCGCGAATAACCGAGGATGATGCCGTGGAAGCTGGCGACCAGGCCGAACAGGCCGATCCACACCAGCATATGCAGCCAGCCGGAGCTGTCACCCACCACGGATTTCATGGCTTGCGGCAACGGGTCGTTGATGTTCGACAGGGTGCGCCAGTCGCCCACGCCGCCGGCGAAGAACATTACGCCCATGGCCAGGATTACCAGGGTCAGAATGCCGCTGATGTAGGCCTTGGGAATGGTGCGCTTGGGATCTTTCGCTTCCTCGGCAGCCATGGCCGCGCCTTCGATGGCGAGGAAGAACCAGATGGCGAAAGGAATGGCTGCAAACATCCCGGCAATCGCTGGAGCACCAAAGGTGTCAGAACCGGCCCAGCCATTGAGGGCGAAGTTGCTGAAGCTGAACGCCGGCGCGACCACCCCCATAAACACCAACAATTCCGCGACCGCGAGCACGCATACCACCAGTTCGAAAGTCGCCGCGAGTTTCACCCCGAGAATGTTCAGGCCCATGAACACGAGGTAAGCCCCGACCGCTGCATGTTTTGGGTCGAGTGCCGGAAACTGCACATTCAAGTAGGCGCCGATAGCCAAGGCAATGGCGGGCGGTGCGAAGACAAATTCGATCAATGTCGCTAGCCCGGCGATCAAGCCACCTTTCTCACCAAACGCGCGACGGCTGTAGGCAAACGGGCCACCCGCATGAGGAATCGCGGTAGTCAGTTCGGTAAAGCTGAATATAAAGCAGGTGTACATGGCGGCGACCATCAACGACGTCACCAGAAAGCCCAGCGTACCGGCCACGCCCCAGCCGTAGCTCCAGCCAAAGTATTCGCCGGAAATCACCAGCCCGACCGCAATACCCCACAAATGCAAGGTGCCCAAGGTGGGTTTGAGTTGTGTGTTCATCGTGTAGCGCTCCCTGAACGGTTTGGAATGATTCAGGGTGTTGCAGCGGCCATGCCATTGTGCAATGCGGTGTCGTAAAGACGCCGAACTGTCGCCGAGGAGATCGTTTGGCGTTTGAAAATTTCTGTCATTGCACCAGTTAAGGGCGGTGGTGGTTGAACTGCCGCCATCGCGGGCAAGCCCGGCTCCCACTTGGGGTTGTGGTCAACTGTGGGCGCCGGGCTTGCCTGCGATGAGGCCGCAACCGTCAAAACACGCCCGTGTAAACCGCGCATAAACCCACTCTTTACGCCGTCTTTACGGCCTGACCGTACCCTCGCTCTCGTTCCTTTACGCCACTCCTGCCGACAATTGACCCACACGCGGCAATCGCCGCAAAACGGAGAGACTTCCATGAGCGTTCTGGACGGGGTGTCACTGCTATTGGCCGTGGCACTGTTCATTTATCTGCTGGTTGCGCTGTTACGCGCGGATCGGAACTAGGAGCAGGCTATGCACAGTTATGACTATTGGCTGATCATCGCCTTCTTTGCCGTGGTACTGGTGCCGGCACCGTTCCTGGGGCGGTTCTACTACAAGGTGATGGAGGGCCAGCGCACCTGGCTGTCGCCGGTTCTCGGCCCTGTCGAGCGGGTGTGCTATCGCCTGTCGGGCGTGGACGAGCATCAGGAACAGAGCTGGCAGAAATACACGCTGGCGTTGCTGGCGTTCAACCTGGCTGGCTTTGTGTTGCTATTCGCGATCTTGCTGTTCCAGGACGTGCTCCCCCTGAACCCGCAGAAATTGCCGGGTCAGGAATGGACATTGGCCTTCAATACGGCGGTCAGTTTCATGACCAACACCAACTGGCAGAACTACAGCGGTGAAGCCTCGCTGAGCTACCTCAGCCAGATGGTCGGCCTCACCGTGCAGAACTTCGTCAGCGCGGCCACCGGTCTGGCGGTCCTTGTCGCCCTGTGCCGTGGGATCGGTCGCAAATCCACCAAGACGTTGGGCAACTTCTGGGTCGACATGACCCGCGCCACCCTCTACGGCCTGCTGCCGATGTGCCTGGTGTTCGCGCTGTTCCTGGTCTGGCAGGGCGTCCCGCAAACCTTCGCTCACTATGTGAACGCCGTGACCCTGCAAGGCGTTGACCAGGTGATCCCGCTGGGCCCTGCGGCCAGCCAGATTGCGATCAAGCAGTTGGGCACCAACGGTGGCGGCTTCTTCGGTGTCAACTCGGCACACCCGTTTGAGAACCCGACTGCCTGGGCCAACCTGTTCGAGTTGTCGGCGATCATCCTGATCCCGGTGGCACTGGTGTTCACCTTCGGCCACTACGTGAAAGACCTGCGCCAGAGCCGGGCGATTCTCGGTTGCATGCTGGCCCTGTTCCTGATCGGCGGCGCGACCTCGCTGTGGGCCGAATACCAGCCGAATCCGACCCTGAACAATCCCGCTGTGGAACAAACCGCGCCGCTGGAAGGTAAAGAAGTGCGCTTCGGCACCACCGCCACGGTGTTGTGGTCGGTCACCACCACGGCGGCGTCCAATGGTTCGGTCAACGGCATGCACGACAGCCTCAACCCGCTGAGCGGGATGGTGGCGCTGGTTAACATGATGGTCGGCGAAGTGATCTTCGGCGGCGTCGGTGCCGGTATGTACGGCATGCTGCTCAACGTGTTGATCGCCGTGTTCCTCGCCGGCCTGATGATTGGCCGCACCCCGGAATACCTCGGCAAGAAGCTCCAGGCCAAGGAAGTGCAGTTGTTGGTGGTGACCTTGCTGGTGATGCCGATCGGCACCCTGGTACTGGGCGCCATCGCCGCCAGCCTGCCGGGTCCGGCGGGGGCTATCAGTAACCCTGGCCCGCACGGTTTCAGTCAATTGTTGTATGCCTACACCTCGGCGAGTGCCAACAACGGCTCGGCGTTCGGCGGCTTCAGTGCCAACACCACGTTCCACAACCTGATGATGGGTCTGGGGATGTTGATCGGCCGCTTCGGCTACATCCTCCCGGTACTGGCCCTGGCCGGCAGCCTGGCGATGAAGAAGACCGCGCCGATTGGCCAGAACAGCTTCCCGACCCACGGCCCGCTGTTCGTGACCCTGTTGACCGTGACCATTTTGCTGGTGGGCGGCCTGACCTTCCTGCCGACGCTGGCACTGGGCCCAATTGCTGAACATCTGAGCATGGGCTTCTAAGGGGATATGAAAATGAATATGCCTGCAAAAAATGCCGCTCCCGTGAACACTCAGGAGTCGCCAAAAACCGCCATGTCAGCCCTGTGGCGCCCGGCGCTGGTCCAGGCTTTCGTCAAGCTCGACCCACGCCAACTGCAACGCTCGCCAGTGATGCTGGTGGTCGAATTGACCGCCATGCTGACCACCGTGCTGTGCTTCGTGCCTGACACCGCGGTGCCGACCTTCGTCGCCGTGCAAATCGCCGTGTGGTTGTGGTTCACCGTGCTGTTCGCCAACTTCGCCGAAGCCCTGGCCGAAGGCCGCGGCAAAGCCCGCGCCGACAGCCTTAAAGCCGGCAGCGAAGGCCTCAGTGCGCGCCGCAAGGAAGCCGACGGCAGCTTCAAGGTCGTACCGGCCACCAGCCTGCGTAAAGGCGACGTGGTACGCGTTGCCGCCGGGGAAATGATCCCCGGTGATGGCGAGGTCATCGAAGGTATCGCCGCAGTCAACGAAGCGGCAATTACCGGCGAATCCGCCCCGGTGATCCGCGAGTCCGGCGGTGACCGTTCGGCCGTCACCGGCAATACACGCCTGGTGTCGGACTGGCTGCTGGTGCGCATCACCGTCAACCCGGGCGAGTCCACACTGGACCGCATGATCGCCCTGGTGGAAGGCGCCAAGCGCCAGAAGACCCCTAACGAAGTCGCGCTGGATATCCTGCTGATCGGCCTGACGTTGATCTTCCTGCTGGTGGTGGTCACGCTGCAGCCGTTCGCCCACTTCGCCAATGGCAACCTGCCGCTGGTGTTCCTGGTCGCACTGCTGGTGACGCTGATTCCTACCACCATCGGCGGCCTGTTATCAGCCATCGGTATTGCCGGTATGGACCGCCTGGTGCGCCTCAACGTGATCGCCAAGTCCGGACGTGCCGTGGAAGCGGCAGGTGACGTGCATGTGTTGCTGTTGGACAAGACCGGCACCATCACCTTCGGTAACCGTCGCTGTGCCGCAGTAATCGCTGCGCCCGGCGTCAGTGGCCGTGAGTTGGCCGAAGGTGCGTTGCTGGCCTCCCTGGCGGATGACACGGCAGAAGGTAAATCCATCGTCGAATACCTGCGTGCCTTGCACCCTCAGGCCGAGCCGACACTGGATCAACTGACCTCTGTGCCGTTCAGTGCTGAAACGCGCCTGTCCGGTGTCGACTATCAGGGCCGGGTGTACCGTAAAGGCGCCGTCGATTCGCTGCTGGCATTTATCGGCCAGCCACGTCGCGACCTGCAACCGGCGCTGTCACGGGAAATCGACAAGATCGCCCAGAGCGGCGGTACGCCGTTGCTGGTGTGCGCCGATGGCAAATTGCTCGGTGCGATCCATCTCAAAGACGTGGTCAAACCCGGCATCCGCGAACGTTTTGCCGAGCTGCGCAAACTCGGGATCCGTACCGTGATGGTGACGGGCGACAACCCGTTGACCGCTGCCGCGATTGCCGCTGAAGCCGGCGTGGATGACGTGCTGGCTGAAGCCACCCCGGAGAAAAAACTCGCACGCATTCGTCATGAGCAAAATGACGGTCGCCTGGTCGCCATGTGCGGCGACGGTGCCAACGATGCCCCGGCACTGGCCCAGGCGGACGTCGGCATGGCAATGAACGATGGCACCCAGGCGGCGCGTGAAGCGGCGAACATGGTTGACCTCGACAGCGACCCGACCAAATTGCTGGATGTGGTGCAGATCGGCAAAGAGTTGCTGGTGACGCGCGGCGCGTTGACGACCTTTTCCATCGCCAACGACGTGGCCAAATACTTCGCGATCCTGCCGGCGCTGTTCGCCTCGATCTACCCGCAACTGGGCGTGCTCAACGTGATGCACTTGCAGAGCCCGCAGAGCGCGATTCTCTCGGCCATCGTGTTCAACGCCCTGATCATCGTGGTGCTGATTCCCCTGGCGTTGCGCGGTGTGCGCGTACAGGCAGCGAGTGCGGCGGCGTTGCTGCGTCGCAACCTTCTGATCTACGGGCTGGGCGGGATCCTGGTGCCATTCGTGGGCATCAAGGCGATCGACATGCTGCTGACGGCGCTGCACCTGGTTTGACCCGATTCCTGTGGGGGCCAGGCTGGCGCCCACAGGTTGCAATGACTCACGTGAGGAATTTGAAATGTCCACCATGATCCGCCCGGCCCTGAGCCTGCTGGTACTCATGACCCTGATCACCGGCGTCGCTTACCCACTGGTCGTGACCGGTGTCGCGCAAGTCGCCTTTCCTGCTCAGGCCAACGGCAGCCTGGTGCGTGATGCCGACGGCAAAGTGCGCGGCTCAAGCCTGATTGCCCAGGACTTTACCGGTGACGGCTGGTTCCATCCGCGCCCATCGGCGGGCGCGTTCGCGACGGTTTCCAGCAGCGCGAGTAACCTCGGCCCAAGCAACCCGGCATTGGCAACGCGCATCTTTGATGATGCCAACAAACAGTTGGTGGCAGGGCAGGGGCCGGTGCCTCTTGCCTCACTGACTACCTCCGGCAGCGGTCTTGATCCACACTTGCCACCCGCGGCGATTGCCTATCAACTGGCGCGTGTGGCAGCTGCGCGGAATGTGCCGGTGGCGACCCTGCAACGCTTGCTCGATGAGCACATCGAAAGCCCGCTGGTAGGGCCGCCGGTGGTCAACGTATTGGCGCTGAACATGGCGCTGGAAAAACTCTGAATTCCGTGTGGGAGCGAGCACGCCCGCTCCCACACTGGATGTTCAGTGACTTGAATACCTGAAGGAACCCAAGCATGAGCGACTCCGGCCGCGCCGATGCCCTGTTAGCCGACCTGCCACGGGACGGCCGTGGCCGGCTCAAAGTCTTTCTCGGCGCCGCGCCGGGTGTGGGCAAGACCTACGCCATGCTTCAGGCCGCGCACACCCAACTGCGCCAGGGCGTGCGCCTGGTCGCCGGGGTGGTTGAAACCCATGGCCGTGCCGAGACCGAAGCGTTGCTCAGCGGCCTGCCGCAACAACCGTTGCTGCGCAGTGAATACCGCGGCGTGATGCTCGAAGAAATGGACCTCGACGGCCTGCTCGCGGCCAAGCCCAAACTGGTGCTGGTCGACGAACTGGCCCACAGCAACGCTCCCGGCAGCCGCCATGAAAAACGTTGGCAAGACATTCAGGAGCTGCTCGCCGCCGGCATCAACGTGTTCACCACGGTCAACGTCCAGCACCTGGAGAGCCTCAATGACCAGGTGCGCGGCATCACCGGCGTGCAAGTGCGCGAAACCCTGCCGGACTGGGTGCTGCAAGAAGCTGACGAACTGTTGCTGATCGACCTGCCATCGCGCGAGCTGCTTGAACGCCTGCGCGACGGCAAGGTGTATGTACCGGAACAGGCTCGCGCGGCCATTGATGCGTTTTTCACCCAGACCAACCTCATGGCCTTGCGCGAGTTGGCCATGCAGACCGCCGCCGCCCACGTCGATGACGATTTGGCCCAGGGTTATCGGCAACTCGGCCAGGCCGCGCCGGCGGTCCGTGGCCGCTTGCTGGTCGGGATCGATGGCGATGCGCAGGCCGAGCGCCTGGTGCGCCACGCCAGCCGTGTCGCCCAGCGTCGGCATTTGCCGTGGAGCCTGGTGCATATCGATAACGGCCGTGCGCGGGATGAGCAATCGCGCCTGCGGTTGCAAAACGCGCAGCAACTCGCCGAGCGGCTTGGCGGGGAAGTGGTGCTGCTGCGGGCGGGGGAGGTGGCGAAGACACTGATTCAACATGCTGCCGAACGCCGCGCCAGCCTGCTATTGGTCGGGCAGTCGCGTATGCGCTGGCGGCGTCGTTTGTTCGGCGGCGGGCTGGCGGCGCGCCTGCTGCGCAATGCGCGTGGCTTGGAAATCAACGTCCTCGACAGCGATGACATGCCCGCGCCCCCACGCCTGCCGGATGTGCGTGGGTTGGTGTGGTTCGACTACGGCCTGGCGGTAGTCGCGACCGTGGTGGCGGCGGCGTTGGCCTGGGCCGTCGCCAGCGTGTTGCCGTTGCCGAATATCTCCCTGGTGTTTCTCGCGGCGGTATTGCTGGTCGGTGTGCGCAGCAGCCTCGGGCCGTCGCTGGTGTGCGCGGCGCTGTCGTTCCTGACCTATGACTTTCTGTTTATCCCGCCGAGTTTCTCCTTCGCTATCCAGCGTGAAGAGGACGTGTTGACCCTGCTGTTTTTCCTGCTGATGGCCGCGTTGACCGGCAACCTGGCCGCGCGCCAGCGTCGGCAGCTACAGGCCTTGCGGGATACTCAGGAAGAAACCAGCGAGCTGCTCGACCTGTCGCGCAAACTCACCGCCGCCACCGACCGCCAGGCGGTAATCAGTGCGGCGGCCCATCATTTGGAAGGCTGGAGCGATCTGGACCTGTGCCTGGTCAATCGCGACGGCCAGGGCGGCTGGAAGGTCGAGACGGGTTCGCCGTTGAATCTCACGGAGTCCGAACGCGCCGCCGCCGACTGGGCCTGGCAGCATGATCAACCGGCCGGCATGGGCACCGGCACGTTGCCGTTTGGGCGCTGGTGGTGGTGGCCGCTGTCGGGTGAGGAGGGGCCCTTGGGCCTGCTCGGTGTGAGCCCCAAGCCGGGCCTGGAATTGAGCGGCCAACGCCGTCGCCTGCTGACGGCACTGAGCCAACCGTTGGCTCAGGCCTTGGCACGTGCGCAATTGGCACAGGAGCTGGAGTCCGCGCGCCTGCACGGCGAGACCGAGCAACTGCGCAGCGCCTTGCTGGCGTCGGTGTCCCACGATTTGCGCACACCGTTGACGTCCATGCGTGGCAGCATTGACAGCCTGTTGGCCCTCGGGGAGGCCATTCCCCTGGAAGATCGCCGCGAATTGCTCGAAGGCACTCGCGATGAAGCCGAGCGCCTGGACCGCTATATCCAGAACCTGTTGGACATGACGCGCCTGGGCCACGGCGCACTCAAGCTGGCGCGTGATTGGGTCGCGCCCGGTGATATCGTCGGCAGTGCACTGGGCCGTTTACGCGCGGTGCTGGCGCCGTTGCAGGTGAAAACCGACGTGCCGGCGGAGTTGCCGTTGCTGTACGTGCACGCCGCGTTGATCGAGCAAGCGCTGGTCAATGTGCTGGAAAACGCCGCGCGTTTCTCTCCGCCCCAGGGACATTTGGAGGTGACTGCTGGTGTGGCGGACAACCAGCTGTTTTTTGCGGTGGCCGATGAGGGCCCCGGCATTCCCGAAGACGAGCGCGCGAAGATTTTCGATATGTTCTACACCGCCGCCCGCGGTGATCGTGGCGGGCAGGGCACCGGCCTGGGCCTGGCGATCTGCCAGGGCATGGTCGGCGCCCACGGTGGCCGTATCAGCGTCGCCGAGGGCATTGAAGGGCGGGGCACCTGCATCACTTTGTTCCTGCCATTGCCGACACAGCCTGGCCTGGAACGCGAGCCTTGAGCTACCCTCTTTTCTCCACGGATTTTGATTGGACACCATGAGCCAGACCGCGACGATTTTAGTCATTGATGACGAACCGCAGATCCGCAAATTCTTGCGGATCAGCCTGGCCTCCCAGGGCTACAAGGTGATCGAGGCCGGCACCGGCAACGAAGGCCTGGCCCAAGCGGCATTGAGCAAACCGGATTTGCTGGTGCTCGACCTTGGCTTGCCCGACATGGACGGCCAGCAAGTGTTGCGCGAGTTTCGCGAGTGGTCGACGGTGCCGGTGTTGGTGCTGTCGGTGCGCGCCAGTGAAGTGCAGAAAGTCGAAGCCCTCGATAGCGGCGCCAATGACTACGTGACTAAACCCTTCGGGATCCAGGAGTTTCTCGCCCGCGTGCGCGCATTGCTGCGTCAGGCACCGGCGGGAGAAGCCCAGGAAGCCGCCTTGAGTTTCGGCCCGTTGACGGTGGACCTGGCCTATCGCCGCGTGTTGCTGGACGGCGTCGAAGTCGCGCTGACCCGCAAGGAGTATGCGGTGCTGGCGCAATTGGCGCGGCACCCTGGGCGGGTGATTACCCAGCAGCAACTGCTCAAGGATATCTGGGGGCCGACTCACACCGAAGACAGCCACTATCTGCGCATCGTCGTCGGCCACTTGCGCCAGAAGCTCGCGGACGACCCGACTCAGCCGCGGTTTATTGTGACCGAGGCGGGTGTGGGGTATCGGTTGTTAAATGCCTGAGTTGAGCGGCGCCTGAACTGGCCCCTTCGCGAGCCAGCCCGCTCCCACATTCGATCGAGTTCCACCTTTGGAATGCGCACAAATGGGGGAGCGGGCTTGCTCGCGATGACGCCATCAGCCACGCCGCCAGTCAACCCTGCTCACTCTCATACTTGTCCAGCGTATCCCTGGCGATTTCCCGGCCCAAGGCGATCAACTCCGGCGCCTTGTAGAACTCGAAAAACCGGCACACGCGCTTCGGCACGTTGATCAGCACATCCGGCGGGTAACCGGCAATCTTGTACTGCGCCAGTGATGTTTGCATCACCTCGAAGCTCTGGTTGATCAGGTCCAGCAGCGACGCCGGGCCAACGTTGTCGATGATGAACGAGCCGGTCGCCGATTTGGGTGCCCCGGCTTTTTCCGGCGCGGCGGCGGGTTGTTGGGATTCGGGCTCGGCCGACTCCAGCCAGGGGTTGATTTCTGCGGTCTGGGCCTGCAATGCCTCCTGCTCCAGCTTCATTAACTGCTCGGCTTGTTTGCGGCGAAACGGCAGGTGTGAGCCCAATGATTTGGCCAAGCTGTTGAAGCGGCTCTTGAACGCCGGCGGGCGCTGGATCACCGGCAGTTGGTAGTGTTTTTGGTTGGTGGCGTTGAGGTTGACCGCGATGATCAAGTCGCAATGGCTGGACACCACCGGCACAATCGGCAGCGGGTTGAGCAGGCCACCGTCGACCAGCATGCGGTTGCCCTGCATGACCGGTGTGAACAGGCTGGGAATCGCCGCCGAAGCGCGCATGGCCTGGTGCAGGCAGCCTTCCTGGAACCAGATTTCCTGTTGGTTGGTCAGGTCAGTGGCAACGGCGGTGTAGGGAATGCGCAGCTCTTCGATATTGATCTCGCCGACAATCTTGCGGATTTGCCCGAAGACTTTCTCGCCGCGGATCGCACCCAGGCGAAAACTCACGTCCACCAGGCGCAGCACGTCCAGGTAGTCGAGGCTTTCGATCCAGTTTCGGTATTCATCGAGCTTGCCGGCGGCATAGATCCCGCCTACCACTGCGCCCATCGAGCAACCGGCGATACAGGCGATGTCGTAGCCGCGCCGTTCGATTTCCTCGATCACGCCAATATGGGCGTAACCCCGGGCTCCGCCGGAGCCCAGCACCAAGGCAACACGTTTCTTCATGACCTGATCCTTCGCAAAACAGGTGCCCACAATGCACCCATCAAGGTCAGTGCTTCAATCCTCGTCGACACACGCAATAATTTTCCGGAATAGTCGTGGCGCTCGGGTATGCTCTGGCTATTGTGACTTTCGGTTTCAGGCTCCCGTACAAGGCACTTTTCCTTGTCGCCAACGTCTACACCGTACGACTGTTTTTCTTAAATTTGAGGTGTCATTGATGAAAGCCTGGATGTGTGTGCCTGTGATCGTGTTGGCCCTGGCCGGTTGTGCCGGGAAAACCGCGTACCGCGACAGTTGTGGCACGCAATTGGACGCGGCGTGGCATGAGTTGGATTTGGCCAAGGCCGAAGGGTTTGCCGGGACTGTCAGCTACTCTAAGGCGTTGTCGTTGTTGACGGGCGCCAAGACCCAACAGCAATTCGAAGCGTTTGAAGGGTGCTCCAACAAGGCCGAGAAAGCGCGGTTCTATATCCGTGAGTCGCGCGCCGGGCGTTAACCCGTAAGCGGCAAGCAGGGTCTTAATGGTTTAGGGAGGAAGGGATGTCAGCTTTGGTTGATCAGTTAGTCGCTCAGGTCATTGGCCTGGAGGTAGGGTTACTGAGCTGCCAGGCTCGCCTCGCCGCCGTCACCGACGATGAAGCCTTGCACGACCTGCGCACCACCGTGCGGCGCCTGCGCAGTTTGCTGCGGCCTTTACGTGGCCTGCCGGGTGTCGAACAGCTTGAATTGGCCGCCGGCACGGTCGGCCAAATGACCACGCCGCTGCGCGACCGAGAGGTCCTGGCGGCGTATCTTCACCAGCACGGTCATCACGACGCTGCCGACCGACGCCTGCGCCTGCAACCCGATGCCTACCGCCACGTCGCGCAAAGCCCGGAACTGGCGCACCTGCTGCTGATCCTTGATGCCTTCCCACGTTTTATCCGCGCCTCCCAGCACCAGAAGCTGCTCAAAGGCCTGCGCCCGAGCATCGAAAAGCGGCTGGGCAAGCAATGGCACGCCCTCGATAAAGCCCTGAAAGACCCAAACCATGACCGTCATCGCCTGCGCTTGCTGATCAAGCGCGTACGCTACGCGGCCGAGGCCTACCCCGCGCTGGACAAACTCCCGGCCAAAGCGATGTCGCGCCTCAAGCAAGCGCAGGGCGCCCTGGGTGATTGGCACGATTGCTGGCAGTGGTTGGCCCAAGCCGAACATCAACCCGACTTGCAGCCGTGTGTTGCAATCTGGCATCGCACCATGGCCGAGGCTGAAGGGCAGGCGGATCGGGTGCTGGACAAGCTTGGCGCCGATTGTTTTTAACGCGGTCCGGTTTTTGGCCGGAATGCGCGCTGTACGTGGCTGACCTGATGGTTAAGATCCCTTGATCGGTTTTCTTGAGGTGAGGTCGCCATGCGTTTTAGTGATTTGCTCGACGCTGCCCGTAGTACCCCGCTGGACGTCACTATTCCCGCCGAATGGGCCCAGGGTCGCGCGACCTTTGGTGGCCTGGTCGCCGCCTTGCAATACGAAGCGCTGCGCGCTCAAGTACCGGCAGACCGGCCCTTACGCTCACTGGCTGTGACCTTCGTCGGTCCGGTCGCCCCGCAGATGCCTGCCAGTTATCAGGTTGAGGTCCTGCGCGAAGGCAAGGCTGTGAGTCAACTGCTCGGCCGTGTGGTGCAAAATGGCGAGGTTGCAACCCTGGTGCAGGCCAGCTTTGGCGCGGCACGCGAGTCGCAGATTGATGTGGCAAGCGAGGCCCCACCGGTGTTCAAACATTGGGATGAGTGCCAGGAGTTGCCTTACATCAAGGGTGTCACCCCCGAATTCATGCGGCACCTGGCAATGCGCTGGAGTGTCGGCGGACTGCCGTTTACCGGTAATAAATCGCGCGTCATGGGCGGCTGGGTGCGTTTGCGCGGGGACGTGAAGGAAGAGCCCCTCACCGAGTCGCACATCCTCGCCCTGGTCGATGCCTGGCCACCGGCCTTGCTGCCACACCTGTCCGCCCCGGCGCCCGGCAGCACGCTGACCTGGACCATCGAATTTATCCAGCCGCTACATGACCTGAGCACCCTCGACTGGTGCCAGTACTGCGTCAACATCGAGCATGCCCGCGACGGCTATGGCCATGCCGCCGCCGCACTCTGGAGCCCGACCGGCGAGTTGATCGCCATCAGCCGCCAGACCGTGGTGGTCTTCGCCTGAGCCTCAGAACCGCTGGCTACCCTGAGCTTCCAGCGTGCGCCCGTGGCGTTGCAGCGCAACGCCTGCCAACACACCGATGGCGCCGACGGCAAAACTGGCCAGGCTGAGGCTGAATACACCGGATGCCATCGACAGAAAACCGGTGATCAGCAGCGGTACGGCAATCAACTGCAGCCCCAGGTTGGTCGGGTGCTGAAGGCTGTGTGGCTGATTGCGCCATTGCCACGCGGGGAAGTTAGGATGACGTTTGCCCATGATGATTAATCCTCTGTCCGTTGAAACAACATGGACAAAGTGTAGGTCGCAGGCGGGTGGGGCGGCGAATCAAGCCTCGCTATGGGGGCCATAGCCAGCCTTGTCTGGCTACAACTTCAACTGCCCGATCGCCTTGCTCAACTCCCCGGCCAGCGTCGCCAGTTCATTGCTGGTGGTGGCCGAGCCCACGGTCTGCTGCACGGTGTTCTCGGTCACATCACGAATGCTCACCACTGCGCGGTTCATCTCTTCGGCAACATGGCTCTGCTGTTCGGCGGCGACGGCAATCTGCGTGTTACTTTCGCGCATCTGCGCCACGGCACCGGTGATTTCGGCGAGCGCCGCGCCGGCTTCCTGGGCCTGTTGCACACAGTCGTCGGCCTTGAGTGAGCTTTCCTGCATGAAGTCCACGGCGTCGCGGGTGCCCGATTGCAGGGCTGACACCATGCGGGTGATTTCGTCTGTGGAGGTTTGCACGCGTTTGGCCAGGTTGCGCACTTCGTCGGCGACCACGGCAAAACCACGGCCCATTTCCCCGGCCCGGGCGGCTTCGATGGCGGCGTTGAGGGCGAGCAGGTTGGTCTGTTCGGCGATGCTATGGATCACACTGACGACACCGTTGATTTTCTGGCTGTCTTCGGCGAGTTGCTGGATCATTTCGGCGGTCTGTTGCACGCCGGTGGACAACCCGGCAATCGAGCGCTGGACCCGGTCGACCACTTCCCGGCCGCTGCCCGCCAGGGTATCGGCGGTCTGTGACAGGTCGCGGGTGGCGCCGGCGTGTTGGGCGATATGGTGGACGGTGGCGGTCATTTCGTTGATGGCGGTGGCGGCCTGGTCGGTTTCGCTTTGCTGGCCGAGCATGCCGTGTTGCACCTCGTTCATGCTGCTGGCCAGGCGCGCGGCGCCTTCATCGAGCTGCCGCGCAGTGCGCGCCACGGTGTTGACCACTCGCTGGTAGCCGGCTTGCATGGCGTTGAACGCACTGGCCATTTGGCCGACTTCGTCTTTGCAGGCCAGCGGCACGCGGGCCGACAAATCGCCGGTCTTCTCGACGTGCAGCATCACGTCCTTGAGGGTATTGAGTTGGCTGAGCAGGAAGCGGATCAGCAACTGCGAGGCGCCAAGCATCGCCAGCATCAGGATCAGCACCGCCACGGCGTAGTTGGCGAAGCGTTCGGTGAATACCTGGCTCAGGCTCTGCCCGTAGGCCAGCACGGCGACCTGTCGCCCATCGGCGCGCGCAATGACGTCAGCGCCGATCAGCGGGTTGTTCCCGAACAAGGGCAGATGATTCAGTGCGACCCAGCCACGGGCTGTGCTCAGGGCTGACAGGTCCTGATCGGCCAACTGCGGGGTTTGGCCACGGGCAAACGTCAACCAATGCTCGCCTTCAGGCAGCGCCTTGTCGGCCGGCCAGGTGCCGAGCAATCGGGCCTGCGCCTGGGCCGAGGCTTGGGACGCGTCGCTGCGTGCCTGTTGTTCGAGCTGCACGGCGTACAGCACCAGCAGCAAGGTGGTGATGAAAGCGACCGCGTTGACCGCCCAGAATTTGTATTTCAGCGAGATATTGCTAAGCCAGGCACCCATGGAAGGTTTTCTCTGATAGCGGAAACAGTATTGGCAAGGTGCCATTATTGTGCCGCTACTCAGGAAATCGGTTTTGACATGGGTCAATGCGCCGCATCAGGCGATGTGGGGCAAGCCAAAAAATGCGCGCGAGCATGCGCTGCTGTGTTCGGCCAGGTCTTCGATGGTTTCGTTGCGGTGCAGGGCGACTTCACGCAGCACTTCGGGCAAGTAGGCGGGTTCGTTGCGGCCATTTTTTGGCTTGGGGCGCAGTGTGCGCGGCAGCAGGTAGGGCGCATCGCTTTCCAGCATCAGACGGCCGCGGGGAATTTCCCTGACCAGCGGATGCAGGTGAGTCCCACGGCGCTCGTCGCAGATCCAGCCGGTGATGCCGATGTGCAAATCGAGGTCGAGGTAGCTGAACAACGCGTGTTGTTCGCCGGTAAAGCAATGCACCACGGCAGCCGTCAGGTGGTCGCGGTAACCCTTGAGAATTTCCAGCAGGCGCTGGTTGGCGTCACGCTCGTGAAGAAACACCGGCAACTTCAGCTCGACGGCCAGCGCCAAGTGTTCTTCGAGGACTTTTTCCTGCTGAGGGCGCGGCGAGAAATCCCGGTTGAAATCCAGCCCGCATTCACCCACTGCACGTACCCGGCTTTCGCTGAGCAGACCGCGCAGGCGCTGAGCACTGTCGCCGTTCCAGTCACTGGCCGAGTGCGGGTGGATGCCGGCGGTGCTGAACAGGCGTTGGCCGCTTTCATCAAGTTTTACGCACAGCTCCAGGGCCTGTTCGCTGCCATCCACACTGGTGCCGGTGAGCACCAATTGTTCCACCCCGGCGGCATAGGCGCGGTCGAGAACGGCCTGGTGCCTCTCGTCGAAACTGGGGTTGGTCAGGTTGACGCCGATATCAATGAGTTGCATGGTGCTATCTCCGCCTGCGGCCGGAAAGCATATCAGAGCTGTAGATTTATAAGAAAAACTAAGAACTACAACGAGTTATAGCTGTCTTTGAACGTCGTAAGCGACATTGTGGTGGGTCACTCGCCCTCTACCTTGCCGCCGTTGCGTGCCTTGCCAGCGCATAAAGCGCTCTGTTTCTGACCTCCAGCCCTTCGCCTTTCGCGACGGCGCTGGCCAGTATTCTTTCCGGAGAGCGGATGATCCGACCCTCGGCGTTGCTTGTGTTGTGCCTGACGTTACTGCTGCCCATGGCGGCGGTCGCACGTCTGGACGGCCCGCTGGAAGTGACCAAGCCTGGCAAGGTTCGTGATCTGGCGCAAATTCGCTCCAGCCGCACCCTGCGTGTGTTGGTCAACCAGAGCCGCAACAGTTCCGGTGAAGTCCAGGGCCAGGCCATCGGTGTCGAATACCATCGCCTGCGGGCCTTTGAGCAATACCTGAACGGTCACGCCCGTGACGGTGAAGAAATCAACCTGAAGATTATTCCCAAGGCCAAGGACCAACTGCTCGGCGCGCTGGCCCGTGGCGAAGGCGACCTGGTCGCGCCGGGTGAATTGCTCGATGTGAAGGCCGTGCACAAAATCAGCAGCAGCGACCCGATTGCCACGGGTGTGCCGTTGTGGCTGGTGGGCGTGAAGGGCGAGCGGCGGTTTACCAAGCTGGAGCAACTGTCCGGGCGCACCCTGGCGCTGACCACCGGCAGTGCGGCGGCGGACGCGATCAACCAGGTCAACCAGAAACTGGCCCTGCACAAGCAGCCGCCGGTCAAGGTGGAATGGGTCGACCCGACATTGGCCGTGGAGGATGTTTTGGAGATGGTCCAGGCCGGGATCTTCCACCTCACCATTGTCGAGAAACCGATTGCCGAGCGTTGGTCGAAAATCCTGCCCAAGTTGCGCTTTGATCGGCAGGTGGCAATCAGCGAGCCGGGCGATGAGTACTGGTTCGTGCGCCAGGATGCCTCGATGCTGCGGGCCAGCATTGATCGGTTCCTCAAGTCTTATCGCACGCCTTCCGACCAGGACGTGGCGTTTCAGCGTATCTACCGACGCCTCTATCAAGTGCGTAACCCCCTGGCGCGCGCCGATCGCCAGCGTTTGGAAAAGCTGCGCCCGGTCCTGCAAAAACACGCCCGTGAGCAGGGTATGGACTGGTTGAACCTGGCGGCACTGGCGTTCAAGGAGTCGGCCTTTGACCCTGACGCGCGCAACAGTGGCGGACCTACCGGCCTGATGCAGATCACGCCGTCGGCGGCGCAGCGCGTGGGCGTCAACAATATCGAGAGCCTCGACAGCAACGTGCAGGCTGGCGCGCGTTACCTGGCGATGATTCGCCGCAAATTCTTTGCCAGCCCAAAACTCAACGAGCGTGAACGCATGGCCTTTGTGCTGGCGGCTTACAACATGGGGCCAGAGCGTGTGCAAGGTATGCGTGCGGAGGCGCGCCGCCGAGGGTTGAACCCCAATCAGTGGTTCTTCCAGGTCGAACGTATTGCCATGGAGCAGGTGGGAATGGGTGGCGTCAGCTATGTTAATAGCGTGAACAAGTACTACTTGGCGTTTGATCGGGAGCGCGGGTCCCTGGAGCCGTCGGCACCGAAGATCGCCTCGCGAAAATAATCGGTTTTATAGATAAGTATTAGGCATTTTTTCGGCTTTTATCATTGCTTAATCCGATTAATATAGCGGCCAACCCACCCTACTTTGAAAAGGATTATCTCGATGAGCCCACTGATCAACCGCGTCCTGTCCACCCGTGCCGGTTACGGCCTGACCATTCTGCGAATTTTCGTCGGTATCATTTTCGCGGCACACGGCTCGCAAAAACTTTTTGGCTGGTTTGGTGGCTACGGCCTGGCGGGTACTGCGCAGTACATGGAAAGCCTCGGCCTGACACCGGGTACCTTGATGGCGGTGCTGTCAGGCGGTACGGAGTTCTTCGCCGGGCTGGCATTGATCATTGGTTTGCTGGTGCGCCCAGCCGCGTTGGGCCTGACCTTCCTGTCGCTGGTGGCTATTTTCTCGGTGCACATCCACAACGGGCTGTTCATGGCCAACAACGGTTATGAGTTTGCGTTGGCCTTGCTCGGCGGCGCGCTGGCGGTCTTGCTGGAAGGCGCTGGTAAGCTGTCAGTCGACCGCGCCATTGCCAACTGATACTCACGCAGCACCTTGAAAAAGCCCGCCATGCGCGGGTTTTTTCGTTGCTCGGGATTCTTGACACCGCCCCATCGGCTTCTCTAGGATGCTGCTCATGCGCCGATTTAAACAGCTAATTGCGGGGCGCCACTGGGACTCATTGCAGCCCGACAGAAGCCTGCGCTTATTCAGCGTCAGTATTCGAAATACCGCTAAAGCGCTGGTTCGGTGTTGCCTCTCACCTGCCCGCAGACTTTTGAGGCAGAGACACGACACGATGAATGCACTACGCCCCCTCATACGCCTGGCCCCGATCACTGCGGGCCTGACTCAACGTAATCCGAGAATCCTGCTGGGCGGCAAGCACCAGCCGACATTGCTGCGTTACCTGGACGGTTGGCCGCGTCGTAGCGGGCGGCCTTCGGCCTTCCTGATCCAGTTTGTGGAAGAGGGCGATTCCCTGGGCCGTTTTGCCAGCAACAGCTTTGATCTTGCCGTTATCCAGGCGCCGAGTGCCGGCGATGCCGATGAGGTGATTCGTGAACTGACGCGCATTGCCCGCCAAGGCTTGATTGCGCGTCGTTAAGGCGTCAGTGGCAGGCTGTAGCAACGACTGATCGCCGCCGTCGGTGGTAGACAAAAACTGCCCAGGCAATCAGGCATAACGGCAGCGGCACCGCACAAATCATCAGCAGTTTCAGGTTTCGTTCCATGCGATGCACCGATGCGTAAGCCTCGACCTTGAGTGCTTGCAACTCCATGGGCAGCCGCAGGCGTTCCTTATTGAGCGCTTGCAACTGGGTATTGGTGTCCACCGCTTGAGTGCCGAATTCTATGCTCGGCGGGTTTAACCGTTGCCACTCCTGTTCGGTTTGCTCAAGCCGTTTTTGCAGTTCCCCGGCTTTTTGCGTATAGGCCTGTGCGGCGGCCTCGCGCATCTGTTCCAGTGCCGTCGGGGCATCGCCCGCCATCACACGGGGTTGAATGTTCGCGAGAATGTTCGGGGCAGCCAGGTTGTCCAGGGTATTCAAGACAAACAGTACGTTGGTGTTAGGCGCCGAATTGATCACCGAATCCATCAGCAAATCCGTGTCGGCGACCACCACCACTTGGATGTTTGCGGCCTTTTGCAAACCGGGAGACTGTCCGCCGAGACCCTCTGGAAATGCGGAATAGGCCGGGCCCTCGATGCGGGCTGCTATCACCTGGCGTTGGCCGGGAGTCGTCCCGTCAATGAGTGAGTCGGATGCAGGCGCCGCTGCGACCCGGTCCGTGTCCATCAACGCGGACTGCCTGGAGCTTTGCAGCAGCGGCGTCAGCGTCGTACGGCCTTTCCTCACGCGCGACAGGGCGCCGCTGCTGGATACCACAACAGTGCTCAGTTTCCAGGTGCTCACATCGCTGGCTGTCATCGCTTGTCGTGGCAGGTTCAACCTGGCCGCGTGACGTAATGCCGGCGCGTCAGGGCTGAGTGAAGACGATAGGGCATAGACGTGGTCGACCAGTAGTTTGTCGGTCGGCATCTGTATGCCCCACGCGGCAAGCAGCCCGTCGAGCCGGGAATCCACCGCTGGCGTGTTCGCATCCGACGCGCTCACGGGATCAATGAAGATCATCAGTTTGCCGCCCCTCAATACGAACTGCTCAATCGCATACAGCGCGTGTTCGGGCAATGCGCGCGGATGCACGACCATCAGCGTGCCGATCGATTCAGGCACCTTGGAGGTGTTTGATGCCAGGCTCACCAGGTTGAAATGTTGATGCATCTGCGCCATCGCACGCCCGGCAGACTCATTCAGCGCCAGCCCCGTTAGCACACCAATGGTGGGCGGGTCGGGGTGCATCAGTTTGTAGATCAGGTGGCTGATTTCATATTCAAGCAGTGGCTCGTCATCGCGGCTGAATACATCGATTCGTTGTGGGTTCTGGCCTGCGCGAGTGCCGATGAGGCCCAGAAAACCCTGCTTGTCGTCAAGGCCGAACAGTCCGGCTTTGTAGGCATCTTCTGAATAAGGTGCCGGATCAATAACATGCAGGTTAATCATGCCCTTTGATGCTTTCTCGAACTCATTGAGCAAGTCTTCCACCCGTTCACCGTAGCGTTTTAGTGCGTGGCTTCTTTTTGGATCATGGCTCGAATTGAAGTAATACAAGTCCAACGGGTGTTCGAGTGTCGCGAGTAAGTTTCGCGCTGCGGGCGATAACGTGTGTTTTTTTTGTTGTGAAAAGTCCCAGCGTACCTCAGGCAGGTTGTTGACCCAGGACAGATTAAAGGCTAGGAACAGTAGCAGTATGACCAACAGTGTCATGCCCGTACTAAGAGCGGATCGCATAGGTTGCTTCCCTTCTCAACTGGTTTTGTAGTTGAGTGTGACCGTGCTTGCCGATAGAAAGGCAAGGATCATGCTGATGAAGTACAAACTGTCGTGAAGGGTCAGTTTGCCATTGTCGATAGTCTCGAAACGTGCGATTGGATCAAGTGCGATCAAACTGTCGATTACCCAGATGGGCGCCTGATGTTCGAGTGCATCCAAGACAGAAGAAAGTCCGCTGGCTGTCAGCAATAAACCCAATGTCACCAGGAAAATAACCAGGCGGTGGCGCGCGAGTGTACAAATAAAACAACCGACAGACAGGTAGCTGCCAGCCAGCAACCAACTGGTCAGAAATTGTGAACCGATAACAAGGTTATCGGCATTGCCGAGACAGTTGGCGAGGATCACCACCGGAAACGTGAGCATCAACGCGATACCACACACGACCCACGCGGCCAGAAATTTTCCCATCACGCGTTCTGCTGAAGTCACGGGCAGTGTTTTCATCATGTCGCGCAAGCCTGCGCAGTGTTCATCCGCCCACAGGTGTGTCGATAACGTGGGAATCAACAGCAGATAAAGCCAGGGATGCAACTGGAAAAATACGTGCAAGTCGCCACTGTCCCGTTCCATCCACGGTGTCGTATACAACCCGAGCGCTGCACCCAGCACCAGAAAGGCGGCGACACTCAGGTAGGTGCTTGGCGTGCAGGCGTAACTGGCAAGTTGACGCTTGAAAATAACGGGCAGCAGCTTCAAAGGGATACCTCGTGGCTAAGACGGTGGACAACGTCATTCAGGCGCCCTGGTTCCAGACTCAGTGACGTGATGTTCCAACTGCGGCTGGCGATCAGTGCGTTTATATGGGGGTAGATGCTGTGCCCCGGCATGGCCAGAACAGTCACGGTGCCCGGCGCATGCCGGTCCTCTTCTATGCCGGCGACGCCGGGTAATACGGCAAGGGCCAGCAAATCCAGAGGGGTTTGCGCGGCGAGCGTGACGGCTTGGTGATGTCGGGAGTTGCGCTGCAAATCGGGCAGCGGGGTATCAGCCACCAACTGACCGTCTGCGATAACCAGCGCGCGCGCGCACAGAGTGGAAAGGTCATCGCAATGACGGGAGGCGATGATGACCGTCATTTCTTCGGCCAGGGACTGGATCAGTGTCTTGAACTTGAGCAGTTGATCCGGTGCCAGCCCCTCGTTCGGTTCATCCAGCAAAAGCAGGCCCGGTGTATGCAGGATTGCTTGGGCGATGGCTACTTTGCGCTTCAAGCCAATGGAAAGCGTATCGAGTGGCGCGTTGAGCAGCCGGGATAATTCCAGGCGCATGGCGACACGATCGACCCGGCTGCGTTTTTCAGCGCCGCTGAAACCTCGCACGTCAGCGATGAAATTGAGCATGCCTTTGACGGACATGGTCGAATGGCTGAGGCCGCTCTGGAGTTGATAGCCCAGGGCTTTTTGGGCCTGAAGTGGATGAGATTGGGTGTCGAACCCTTGGACGGTGATATGCCCGGCGGAGGGTTTAGTTACGCCTGCTATCAGATTCAACAGCGTAGTTTTGCCTGCGCCATGCTCCCCAAACAGGCCTATGCATTCCTGGCGTTCGGCGCAAAACGAGAGGTGGGTGATAACTTTTCTTTTGCCCAGGTGCTTTGTCAGGCTGCTTATCTCGAGCATTTGTTTACCGAATAAGTTTTGCGAGGCGTATGAATAGGTACCCGTCATAAACGGTTGAACGCCAAGAAGGTTACGTTTAAACATTGGACTTGGGAACGTGGGGACATGTTTATCAGATAAGTCCTACGTCAGATTGGATAACTTGCTGAAACAATTGCGCTGTTTCGAGCTTATTAATGGCCGGATGTTTATCTGGTGTTTATATAAGGTTTATTCTTTCGCAATGAGGCCTGAATAGCATGATGCTTCTACGTACCCTTGTTCTTGAACGCAGCGGCCAGGATGCACCGGTCAACGGCGCACTGCTCTGCGGGTTTGCCGTCGCGCAGACCGACGCCAACTTTCTTGTCTATAGCCTGGATGAAGAGGTCGAACCAGGTAACTCGAGAGTCTATATTGCGGCGTTACGCAAGAAACTTGATCGGTATTTCCTGGGCGGTGTGGAGTCCAAGGAAGACCTGCAAGTTGCCATGCAAGTCTTCAAGCAAATCCTGATGATGGCGGCAGCCTCCGGCACTAAGACGGGTGCGGCGGTCGAATCTTCGACCCCGTTTCATTTTATTGATTTGAAAGGTTGCAAGTTGCCGCCTGCCAGGCCTGAGGATCATCATTCAATGATCATCAAGAAGGCCTTGGTCATGAAGGTCATTACCCTGGGCATGTCTGCGCCCGTGTTGCCGGCGATTGAAAGTGCTTCATTGATCGTGCCGTCCATTCGCTTCTCGTCGCAGATGGTGTCGCCGCCCCGAACCACGAACCCACCCAAGGCTACCGAACAGCCTGTCAGCGAGCCTGTCGTGCCGCAACTCCAGGACTCTCCCGTTCCAATAACGCAGGCACCGGCCGAGCCGAGTGCACCGCCGGCTCAGCGTGAGCCCCTGGAACCTGTACCGCATAAACTTCCTGCCAAGATGGAACATGCATCTATGGTTGAGGTGGACACTACGCTGACCAGTCTCGCCAAGGTCGCCCAGGAACTGGCACAGCAGAAGCTTGCTGTTATCGAACGTGAGGAAATACTTGAGCAGTGGCAGGCTCGACTGGAGCAAGAGCAGGTCGCGCTGGATGAAAAGGGCGTTGCGTTGGAGCAGCACACCACGCAGTTGCAGAACCAGACATTGGCGGTTGACCTTAAGGCTGAGCAGTTGACGCTCGCGCTGGCGCACGTGTCGGGAATACGTGAGCGTCTGCAGGGTGTGCTGCTTGAGCTGGACCACGCGTTGGACGGCCAGGGTTGAATTGACGGGTTCTCTGGTCTGGCTACTTTTCAGGGTTCATTTATTATCAACCCCAGCCGGCCGACGCCAAGGCATGATGCTGTGGCGTATCGGCACCATTGGACATTGTCTGGGGATGCAAGCGTTTGAGTACCAAGCTGATTACCAAAGAAGGTCATGAAGCGCTGAAAAAAGAGCTCGATTACCTGTGGCGAGAAAAGCGCCCGGATACCACCCGCAAGGTGACCTGGGCGGCTTCCCTCGGAGATCGCAGCGAGAACGCGGATTACCAATACAACAAGAAACTGCTGCGTGAGATTGATCGGCGCGTGCGCTACTTGCGCAAGCGTCTGGAAGACATGCGGGTGGTGGAGTACATGCCTGAGCAGGAAGGCAAGGTGTTCTTCGGCGCTTGGGTGGACATCGAAAATGAGCAGGGCGAGACCAAGCGTTTTCGAATCGTCGGCTATGACGAAATTTATGAGCGCATGGATTACATCTCAATCGACTCACCGATGGCTCGGGCGCTGTTGCGTAAGGCGGTCGACGATGAGGCTATCGTGCAGACACCCAATGGTGAGGTGTGCTGGTGGATCACCGCTATCGAGTATGTGAAGTAGACGATGGCCAGCACGCGTTACGTGCGCTGGCCATCAGCCGTTTCAGCCTTCGCGCAGCACGGTCAGCGGGCTGGCATTCAGTGCGCGGCGCGTACCAAATACGCCGGCACCGCCGATCAGCACGGCACCGATCACGGGCAGCACGAGCAACCACGCATGTGGATGCCAGGCCAGGTCGAAAGCGTAGCGGTACAGCACCCAGGTGACGAGTTCCGTGCCGAGTGCCGCCAGCAGGCCGCTGACCGCGCCGAGCAAGCCGAACTCGATCCGCCGAGCCTTGACCAGCAACGTGCGCTCGGCACCCAGTGCACGCAACAGCGCACCTTGGCGAATGCGCTCATCCAGCGTGGCCTGCAGGCCCGAAAACAACACGGCCATGCCCGCCGCCAACACAAACAGCAATACGTACTCTACCGCCAGGGTCACTTGGGCAAGAATGCTGCGCAACTGCTCCAGCAAGGCTTCGACCTGCAATATCGTGACTGCCGGGAATGCTCGGGACAGGTCGACGATCTGTTGGTCATGCCCAGGCGCCAGGTAGAAGCTGGTCAGGTAGGTGGCGGGCAGGTCTTTCAGCGTGCCCGGTTGGAAGATCATGAAGAAGTTGGGCTGGAAGTTATCCCAGTTAATGGTCCGCAGGCTGGTGACCCGCGCTTCGCGATTCTCCCCACCGATGGTGAACACCAAGTGATCGTCCAGCTTGAGCTTCAGGCTTTCGGCGACCTTGGCTTCTACCGACACGCCAGGGATGCCATCGCCCGGTTGCTGCGACCACCAGGAACCTGTGGTCAGCACGTTGCCCGGCGGCAGGTCGGCCGCCCAGGTCAGGCTCAAGTCACGCTGTACGGCACGGTCACCGCTGGAGTCTTTGCTGACGATTTGCTGCACCGCTTCGCCATTGATGCTGATCAACCGGCCCGGCACCACCGGATACAGCGGCGCTGCTTGCGCCTGCAGGTCCAGCAGGCGGGCGCCAAAGGCGTCCTTGTCGGCCGGCAGGATATTCAGGGCGAAATAGTTGGGGGCGTCCTTGGGCAACTGGTTTTGCCACGTGTCGAGCAGTTCGCCGCGCAGCAGGGCGATCAGGCCCATGGACAACAGGATCAGGCCAAACGCCAGGGACTGACCGGCTGCCGCCAGTGGGTGACGCAGCAATTGGCCCAGGCCCAGGCGCCAGGGCAGGGAGGCGCGCGCCAATAGCCGTCGCAAGCTTTGCAGCAACAACAAGAGCAGGCCGCCGAGGATCAGCGCTGCCATTACGCCGCCGCCCAGTAATGCGAAGGTCAGCACCAGATCGAGGCTCAGGCGCCACATGATCAGGCCAAGGGCGAACAGTGCGGCGCCGTACACCATCCAGGTACTGGAAGGGATCGGCAGCATGTCACGGCGCAATACCCGCAGCGGTGGCACGCGGCCCAGCGCCGCCAACGGCGGTAGGGCGAAGCCGGCGAGGGCAACCAGCCCGGTGCCGATACCTGCAACTGCCGGCAGCAACCCGCCGGGCGGCACGTCGGCCGGCAACAGATCGTGCAGGAAATAGAACAGACCAAATTGCGCCAGCCATCCGAGCACGGCACCGGTCAGGCTTGCCAGCAGGCCCAGCACGCTCAGTTGCAGGCTGAACAATACCATCGCTTCACGGCGTGACAACCCGAGGCAACGCAGCAGGGCACTGGCGTCGAAACGTCGGCTGGCAAACCGGTTGGCCGACAGCGCCACGGCTACGCCGGCAAGCAACACCGCCACCAGGCTGGCCATGTTCAAGTAACGTTCGGCCTTGCCCAGGGCGCCGCCGATCTGCTGGTTGCCGTCTCGCGAATCCTGCAGGCGCTGGTTGGCGGCAAGGCCTGGCTTGACCAGGTCGCGATAGGTTTGCAGCGCTGTGCTGCCTTGGGGCGCACGCCACAGTTCGCGATAGCTGACGCGGCTGCCGGGCTGCACCACACCGGTTGCGTCCAGGTCCGAAAGGTTGATCATCACCCGAGGCGTGAGGCTGTAGAAGTTGCCGGCGCGGTCGGGTTCATAGGTCAGGATGCGAGCCAGTCGCAGGCTTTTCATACCGACGTCGATGCTGTCGCCGACCTTCAGGTTCAGCGCCGTCAACAGGCGAGCTTCCACCCAGGCTTCGCCGGGTTTCGGGCCGCCGCCCGGGGTTTCGGCACCGAATGGCTCTGCCGCGCTTTTCAGTTCGCCACGCAACGGGTACTGCTCGTTGACCGCCTTGATACTGGAGAGCTGGATGCCGTTATCCGTGGCGATAACGCTGGAGAATTCCACGATGCGCGCGTGATCGAGGCCCAGCTCGGTCCCGGATCTGATTTGTTCGGGACGCGCCGGCGAGCTGCCTTCGAGCACCAGGTCGGCACCGAGGAACTCGGTGGCACGCAACAGCATGGCGCCGTTCAGACGTGCACCGAAGTAGCCGATGGCAGTGCTGGCTGTCACCGCCACCAGCAGGGCGAAAAACAACACGCGCAATTCACCGGCGCGGGCGTCGCGCAGTAATTGGCGCATGGCAAGGCTGAACAGGCGCAACAGCGGCATACGTGCCATCAAGGCTCCAGGGGCGCGACCATCAGGCCGGCTTCAAGGCGGATCAGGCGTCGGCAACGGTGGGCCAGGCGCTCGTCGTGGGTGACCAGCACCAGGGTCGTGCCGCTCTCTTTATTGAGCTCGAACAGCAGGTCGCTGATGCGCTCGCCGGTGTGGCTGTCGAGGTTGCCGGTAGGCTCATCGGCAAACAGCACATCCGGCTCGGCGGCAAAGGCCCGGGCGATGGCGACCCGCTGCTGCTCGCCACCGGAAAGCTGGCGGGGCGAGTGGGTCAGCCGTTGGCCCAGGCCGACGCGCTCCAGCAGGTACCTGGCGCGTTCGCGGGCGTCTTTGCGACCGTCGAGTTCCAGCGGCAGCATGACGTTTTCCAGGGCGTTGAGGCTGTCGAGCAATTGAAACGATTGAAAAACAAAACCCACGTGCTCGGCACGAATGCGCGCGCGCTGGTCTTCGTCGAGGGTGCTCAAGGCTTGGCCGGCGAGGGTGACTTCACCGCTGCTGGGCAGGTCGAGGCCAGCCAGCAGGCCGAGGAGGGTGGATTTGCCGGAACCGGAACTGCCGACGATCGCCAGGCTATCGCCCTTGTTCAGTTCCAGGCTCAGTTCGTGCAGGATAGTCAGTTCACCTTCCGCGCTGGGAACCACTTTGCTAAGGTTTCGCGCGGTGAGAATGCTTGCGCCCATGGAGAATCCGATGCGAATGTGGTTTTTGAGTGCTGGCCTGGCCTTGATGTGCATGGCCCAGAACGCAGCGGCGGGTACAGTCCTGATCGTTGGGGATAGTATCAGTGCCGGTTTCGGACTGGATACCAGCAAAGGCTGGGTAGCGTTGTTGGGACAACGGCTCAAGCGCGAAGGTTTCGACGATAAAGTGGTCAACGCCTCCATCAGTGGCGACACCAGTGCCGGAGGCCTGGCGCGGCTGCCGGCGGCGCTTGCAGAGCATAAGCCAGACGTCGTGATCCTTGAGTTGGGCGGCAATGACGGTCTGCGCGGCCAGCCGCCAGCGCAATTGAAACAAAATCTTGCGTCGATGATTGACCAGTCCAAGGCCGGTGGTGCCAAGGTGCTGCTGTTGGGCATGCAGTTGCCACCTAATTACGGGCCGAAATACACCACGGCCTTTGCCGAGGTGTACGGGGCCTTGGCCAAGGAGAAAAGTGTCCCGTTGGTGCCGTTTTTCCTCGAAGGCGTTGGTGGCCACCCGGAACTGATGCAGGCCGATCAGCTCCACCCGGCAGTCGGCGCCCAGGGCAAGTTACTGGAAAATGTCTGGCCGACGCTAAAACCGCTGCTATGACGCTTTTCTAGCGGCAGGCTTTCGGCTAAGGTGGCGCCCCCCCGATCTGGAGCCCCCGATGTCGCGCCCTGCCTGGTCCCTGTTCAACTACCAACTGATCGAGCCTGACGAGCAGCTGGATCTGTTCGCCTGCCAGGAAGTCCGGGTGCATCTGGTGGCGCGTCAACTGGAGTTGGGCGGCTCGATCGACCGCACGCTCTGCGGCACTTTATTGCCGGCGCAACCACGCTGGTCGGCGGTGGATCGTTCGATCTTTCAGGACCAGCGGTTGTGCCCGTTGTGCCGGGCGATTCTCGAATCGCAAAAGCGCGGCACGCCGCTGATCTGGCCGGAACTGCGCTTCGAATAGCAACGGCGCGGACAGATGCTTGCAGCGCGCTTCACGTATACAATCAATTTTTTCCTACCCGTCGTTCTGCGAAGGATTTTCCGGATGTTGTCGCGCCTTTCCGTCGTTACCTGCTGCCTGTCTCTCGCTGCTCTGTGTGCGGCCGGTTCGGCGTCAGCTTTGCAGTTGCCCTTGCCACCGCCGGGTGAAGACATCGTTGGTCAGGTCCAGGTGATCAAGGCCAAGTACGAAGACACCTTTGCCGACCTGGGTACCACCTATGACCTGGGCTACTCGGAAATGGTCGCGGCCAACCCGGGTGTCGATGCCTGGTTGCCTGGCGCGGGCACCGAAATTGTGCTGCCCACGCGTTTCATCCTGCCGCCCGGGCCCCGTGAAGGCATTGTGATCAACCTTGCTGAATACCGGCTCTATTACTACCCCAAGGGCCAGAATGTGGTTTACACGTTCCCGCTGGGGATTGGCCGCGAGGGCTGGGGTTCACCCGTCGCCCACACCACCATCACGGGCAAGATCCCCAACCCGACCTGGACGCCACCCGCCTCGATCAAGGCCGAGCATGCCGCCAACGGTGACCCGCTGCCTAATGTGGTGCCGGCCGGTCCGGATAACCCGCTGGGGCCGTTCAAGTTCACATTGGGCACGCCGGGCTATTTGATCCACGGCTCCAACATGAAATTTGGTATCGGCACGCGTACAAGCCACGGCTGCTTCCGCATGTTCAACAACAACGTGCTGGAGATGGCGAGCATGGTGCCGGTGGGCACGTCGGTGCGCATCATCAGCGATGCCTACAAGTTCGGCACCAGCGGCGGCAAGGTCTACCTGGAAGCGCATACGCCGTTGAATGATGACGGCACACCGTCGGTCGTCGACAAGCACACCGCGGTGATCAACGCCTTGCTCAAACGCGAAGACCTGGCCAATAACCTGCGGGTCAATTGGGATCAGGTGCGTGACGTGGTGGCGGCGGAAGACGGTTTGCCAACCGAAATTGGCGTACCGGGCGGCAACGCACCCGTGGTGTCGAGTACCCCGGTCGACCTGCAGCAATAAGCGCGCTCGATCAAACGCCCGCCCTGGCCTTGCGCTGCGGCGGGCTTTTTATTGCGCGCGATTCAGGGCTGAATCCCGGGCAATAAAAAAGCCGATCCAAGAATGGATCGGCTTGATAACAACCCCGAAGGATTATTACTTGCGGCTTGCTTTTTCAAGCATGCGCAGAGCGCGCTCGTTAGCTTCGTCAGCAGTCTGTTGTGCTTTTTGAGCAGCAGCCAGAGCTTCATCAGCTTTACGGTAGGCTTCGTCTGCACGAGCCTGGGAGCGAGCTGCTGCGTCTTCAGTTGCAGTCAGACGAGCTTCGGTTTCTTTGGAGACGCTGCTGCAACCGGTAGCCAGAACTGCGGCCAGAGCCAGAGCAGAGAATTTCAGAACGTTGTTCATCGTGTTCCCCTTCAAGGACTTTCTATTAAATGGCTACTTTCTCAGAGTGAGCTGATAGCCGGCGTACATACTACTCATTACTTGTAGTAAGTAAACTGACGTAGCGCAAGAAGCAAAAAAAATTCTTGCGCCGAATCTATTTTGGCTAATCTTTTGGGGGTTTGTATAAAAACTATCCAGAAAATTTCATATCAGTGGGAACTGGATCCAAGCTGAAAGGTCCGGCCCGCATGTGTCGGGCCTGCCCGACAGATGAAGATTTATATATCGATGTTGACACTTTTTTTCTGGGCGCCTTTGCCTCACCCGGTATCTTTTGCGCATGTAGAGGTGACTTTAAGAGCGGCAGTTCGTCTCAAGCTTCAACTGCCGGCAATGTTCAGGCTATCGATCGCTGATTGATCGAGGCTCTTTCTGTAACCACCAGCGGCAGGGGATGACGCGTGCGCCTTGAGCTATTGCAGGATTGGTGCCTACTATTCTCTACGTGCTGGTTGTGAGCGCTATAGGTTTTCTCGTTGTCGAAACCGGCACGGGGTGGCGTAGATGTTCCTTCGCCGGAAAAACATCGGTAAGGTAGGGGTCGACATTCAAGACCCGCGAGGAGTAGTGATGAGCGAGGCGTTGTCCATCCACCATGACCAGGCTGGTCATCAGTTCGAGACCAATGTGGACGGTCATCGTGCCTATCTGACCTACATGGACCTCGGGAAGCAGACCCTGGATATCTATCGTACCTTCGTGCCCAACGCACTGCGGGGCCGTGGCATTGCTGCTGCGCTGACCGAGGAAGCGTTGAAGTTCGCAGAAGAAGCCGGGTACACCGTGATCCCTTCGTGCTCTTACGTAGAACGCTACATGGAGCGCCACCAGCGCCATGCCGCGAAGCTGTAACTGATCAGGCGCACACAAAAACGCCGGGCTTAGCCCGGCGTTTTTGTGTGCGCAATTGTGCGGCTCAGGTGCGTTTGCGTTTAGGCAACACGTCCTTGAGCTTGGCGTGCATGCTGCGCAGGGTCGTTTCGGTGGCCGCCCAATCGATGCAGGCATCGGTGATCGACACGCCGTACTGCAAATCCGCCAGGTCTTTTGGAATTGCCTGGCAGCCCCAGTTCAAGTGGCTCTCGACCATCAAGCCGATAATCGACTGGTTGCCTTCAAGAATCTGGTTGGCGACGTTTTCCATCACCAGCGGTTGCAGGGCCGGGTCCTTGTTGGAGTTGGCGTGGCTGCAGTCGACCATGATGTTCGGCTTGATCTTGGCTTTGTTCAGTGCCTGTTCGCACAGTGCAACGCTGACCGAATCATAGTTGGGCTTGCCGTTGCCACCGCGCAATACCACGTGGCCGTAGGCGTTGCCTTTGGTGGTGACGATCGACACGCCACCTTCCTGGTTGATCCCCAGGAAACGGTGCGGGCTGGACACCGATTGCAGCGCGTTGATCGCGACCGTCAGGCCGCCATCGGTGCCGTTCTTGAAGCCCACGGCCGAAGACAGGCCGGACGCCATTTCACGGTGGGTCTGGGATTCGGTGGTGCGCGCGCCGATGGCCGACCAACTGATCAGGTCCTGCAAGTATTGCGGGGAGATCGGGTCGAGGGCTTCGGTGGCGGTGGGCAGGCCCATTTCGGCCAGGTCCAGCAGCAACTGACGACCAATGTGCAAACCGTCCTGAATCTTGAACGAGTCGTCCAGGTACGGGTCGTTGATCAAGCCTTTCCAGCCGACGGTGGTCCGCGGTTTTTCGAAATAGACGCGCATCACCAGGTACAGGGTGTCGGACACTTCCGCCGCCAGTACCTTGAGCCGCTCGGCGTATTCGTGGGCAGCCTTGAGGTCGTGGATCGAGCACGGCCCGATGACGACGAAGAGGCGGTGGTCGGTGCCGTCGAGAATGTCACGGATGACTTCGCGGCCCTTGGTGACGGTCTGCAGGGCAGCGTCGCTCAGAGGGATTTCGCGCTTGAGCTGATCGGGCGTGATCAGGGTCTCGTTGGATTCGACGTTTAGGTCATTGATCGGTAAATCAGCCATCGTGTTACTCGTCAGGGTCACGGGTGCCGGCCGCCAGCCATCCCCGTGCGGCGGAGCACAGCATGATTTGAATGCAGGGGGGAGGAACCTTAGCGCGTAATACCGGCCCGCCACAATGGGCAAAGCCGGCTTTAATCCAGCACTGGCGCCACAAAAGCCGCGTGGGAGAACTCAACGGCATGGCGCGAGACCCACTCGCGGGCCATGGCTTCGAGCTGCGCAGGCGTTGGCTCGGCCTCTTCGTGCAGGCGGCAGTAGCGTTCCATCTGGCACACTTGCTCGCCCATTCGTGCTCCGAACAACGCGTGCTCATCGGTAAAAGAGATGCCGACGCGATAGCCCTTATCGACTTTGCGGCACCAGGCGACATAGCCCGGATAACGGGCGCTGGCACCCAGGGACGGGATGCACAAATCAACGGCTGTGCCCTGGCGCAAGGCACGCGGGCAATTGCAGGCGACGCCGCCCAGGCCGATAGTGTGCAGGCGTTGCCGGGGAATGGCAGGGGAGGGACGTTGGATCAACTCGACAGCGACATCATCAGGGTGAGGTAAAAAACGACCCATGTACACGGACTCCGAGCGCCGTCCAGTTGACGGCAGTGGCAGCAGTATAGTGAAGGAACAGGAATTGACCGACCTGGATATTGACCAGCAATTGCTGGGATTGCCAGGTATTTCGCTTGTGGTGTTTACCAGCGTAGGGTGCTCCAGCTGCCGCTGGGCACGCCAGCAGTTGCCGAGTTGGACATTGCCGGTGGACCGCATGTGCTGGGTCGATGCCGGGCACAATGGCGGAGCGGTCGAGCGCTACCAGATCTTTCATTTGCCCGCGTTGTTCCTCGTGTGCGAGGGTCAATTTCTTGGGCAATTACAGTCACGCCTTACGAATAAAGACCTTACCGACGCGGTGAATCACGCACTCACCCGCACACCAGAGGATTTGCCATGAGCGCAGTTGCACCCGAGTCGTCTCCACGTATTGGCATTATTGGCACCGGTGCTATCGGTGGGTTCTATGGGTTGATGCTGGCGCGTGCCGGGTTCGATGTGCACTTTCTGTTGCGCAGCGAATATGCAGCGGTCAGTGAGCATGGCCTGCACCTCAACAGCACGCTGCACGGCCAGTTGCACCTGCACCCGGTGCAGGCTTATGCCCGCGCCGCCGATATGCCGGCGTGCGATTGGCTGTTGATCGGGACCAAGTCCACCGGCAACGTGGACCTGGCCCCGACCATTGCCCAGGTCGCAGCGCCGGACGCCAGGGTGGTGCTGTTGCAAAACGGTCTCGACGTTGAAGACAGCCTGCGTGAACACCTGCCGCCGTCCCTGCACCTGCTGGGCGGCCTGTGCTATATCGGCGTGCATCGTGCCGCGCCCGGTGTCGTCGAGCATCAGGCCCTGGGCCGGGTCAACCTGGGCTATCACAGTGGCACGGCGGCCAATGATGAGGCGCGCCAGAAGGCGATTGTCGAGGAGGGCGCCGCGCTGTTTCACAAGGCCGGTATCGAGTCCCAGGCCATGGCCAGCGTACACTTGGCCCGCTGGCACAAGCTGGTGTGGAATGTGCCTTACAACGGCCTCTCCGTGTTACTGGGCACCGGCACTACCGCGATGATGGCGGATGAATCGAGCCGCGAACTCATCCAGGCATTGATGGCTGAAGTGGTCCAGGGCGCCCATGCCTGCGGTCATCACATCCCGGCCAGTTATGCCGAGCAGATGTTCGCCATGACCGAAACCATGGTTGACTACTTGCCGAGCATGTACCACGACCATGTGCATAAACGCCCGCTGGAGTTGGCGGCGATCTACGCACGGCCACTGGCCGCCGCCAAAGCGGCAGGTTGCGAATTGCCACGCATGGAAGCGCTTTACCAGGCGTTGAGTTTTATTGATCGGCACAACCGCTGATTCGGGGGCACACCATGGCAAAGGGATTGGGCGACAAGTTGGTGCTGGCGATTTCGTCGCGGGCGCTGTTCGACCTGAGCGACAGCCACAAGGTCTACTTGGCCGAAGGTGTGGAGGCTTACCGCAAATACCAGATCGAACACGAGGAAGAAACCCTGGAGCCCGGCGACGCGTTCCCACTCGTCAAGAAGTTGCTCAGTCTTAACGCCAGCCTGGGGCGTGCGCGTGTCGAGGTCGTCCTGGTGTCGCGCAACAGTGCCGATACCGGCTTGCGAGTGTTCAATTCGATCCAGCATTACGGTCTGGATATTTCCCGCGCTGCTTTCGTCGGCGGGCGTAGTCCCTATCCTTATTTGGCTGCATTCGGTTGCCATCTGTTTCTTTCGACCCATGCTGAAGACGTGCGCAGCGCACTCGACGCCGGCTTTGCGGCGGCGACGATTCTGTCGGGCGGTGCGCGTCGGGCATCGAGTGAAGAACTGCGGATTGCGTTCGACGGCGATGCGGTGCTGTTTTCCGATGAGTCGGAGCGGGTGTACCAGGCCGGCGGGCTGGCAGCGTTCCAGGCCAGCGAGCGCGAGTCGGCGCGCCAGCCTCTGCACGGCGGCCCGTTCAAGGGTTTCCTGGCGGCGCTCAACCTGTTGCAGCGTGAGTTCGCGGATGATGCATGCCCGATCCGCACGGCGCTGGTGACGGCGCGTTCGGCGCCCTCCCATGAGCGCGTGATTCGCACCTTGCGTGAATGGGATATCCGTTTGGACGAGTCGCTGTTCCTCGGCGGCCTGGAGAAATCCGCCTTTCTGGAGGCGTTCGCCGCCGACGTGTTTTTCGATGACCAGGCCGGTCATTGTGAGAAAGCCCGGGAAGTGGTGGCCACCGGGCATGTGCCCCATGGCATCAGTAATGAGTTGAAAATCCACACCGAGCGCTAAGTCAGCCGAAGTCGTCAAGGCGCTGCTAAGCTCATTCAATCGCCGCCATCCTGGCAGTCCAGGAGGTTCTATGATTCGTTCGATGCTGTATGCCACGGACCTCGGTCTGTATGCGCCCTATGTGATGCAACACGCGCTGGCGCTGGCCCGAACGTTCAAGGCGGATTTGTATGTGATCCATGTGGTCGAGCCGATTGGGCTGTTCGCCGAATCGGTGTTGCAGAGCTACCTTGATGAGCAGGCCTTGAGTGAATGGCAGAGCCAGGGGCTTAACACGGTCATGGCGTCGATCGAGCAGCGGGTACTGGACAGTTTTCGCGAGGAGTTGGGGGACGGCGAGCAAGACTTGAAGTTGATTCAGTCGGTGCGGGTGATTCAGGGCGACCCGTGCGAAGTGATTCTCGACCAGCTGCGTAAACTTTCCGTCGACCTGTTGATCGTAGGTAGTCACAGCCATGCAACCGCCGCCGCCACACCGCTGGGGCGCACAGCAGCGAGGGTGCTGCAACTGGCGACAGTGCCGGTTTACATGGTGCCGTCGTTGCAGCGTCGGCGCAGTGATGACAGTTGATCGGTGAAAACGATAAAAAGTTCTAGATTTATCCGTCTGACCTTTAATATAGTTATATACCGTCGCTGATACCCGTGGCGTCTATTTGCTTTGAGGGACATCTATGAAGCTTCAACAACTGCGCTACATCTGGGAAGTGGCGCACCACGACCTCAACGTTTCCGCTACCGCTCAAAGCCTCTACACCTCGCAACCCGGTATCAGCAAGCAGATCCGCCTGCTCGAAGACGAGCTGGGCGTCGAAGTATTCGCGCGCAGCGGCAAGCACCTGACCCGCGTCACCCCGGCTGGCGAGCGCATCATCACCACCGCCGGCGAGATCCTGCGTAAAGTCGAAAGCATCAAGCAGATTGCCCAGGAATTCTCCAACGAGAAGAAAGGCACCCTGTCGATCGCCACCACTCACACCCAGGCGCGTTATGCGTTGCCGCCGGTGATCCGCGATTTCATCAAGCAGTACCCCGACGTGGCCCTGCACATGCACCAGGGTTCGCCGATGCAGATCGCCGAGATGGCCGCTGATGGCACCGTTGACTTCGCCATTGCCACCGAAGCCCTGGAGCTGTTTGGTGACCTGGTGATGATGCCGTGCTACCGCTGGAACCGTTGCGTGGTCGTGCCCCAGGGGCACCCGCTGGCGAAGCTGCCGAAGCTGACCCTGGAAGCCCTGGCTGAATACCCGATCGTGACTTACGTGTTTGGCTTTACCGGCCGTTCCAAGCTCGACGAAGCCTTCAGCCACCGCGGCCTCACGCCGAAAGTAGTGTTCACCGCCGCCGACGCCGACGTGATCAAGACTTACGTGCGCCTCGGTCTGGGCGTCGGCATCGTCGCCAAGATGGCGGTCGACACCAACCTCGACAAAGACCTGGTAGTACTCGACGCCAGCGAGTTGTTTGAATCCAGCGTGACCAAGATCGGCTTCCGCCGTGGCACATTCCTGCGCGGTTTCATGTGCGATTTCATCGAGAAATTCGCCCCACATTTGACCCGCGAAGTCATGGCCAAGGCGATCCAGTGCCACAACAAGCAGGAACTGGAAGAGCTCTTCGACGGCGTGGAATTGCCCGTCCACTGAGTGGTTTATTTGGCCTCGGTAACCGTAAAGTGTTGCCGAGCGCCTGCCACCAGAATCTCCACCTCATCCCCTTCGAACTTGCCCAGCAGGCTTTTGCCCAGAGGTGAACGCGGGGTGATGACGGTTACCGGTTGCCCCACCACATCGACTTTCAAGCCGGCTGCATCCGGCGCCAGGAACAGCCACTGTTGGCGACCGTTCTCGTCTTCCAGACCCAGTAGTGCACCGACTTCTATGCCGCGCTGATCATCATAAGCGCGCAGTTGCAGGGTGTGGCACAGCGTCAGCGCCTGCTTGATTTCCTCGACGCGCTTGGCCTGCCCAGCCGCCAGGTAGGAAGCTTCCAGCCCCAGGGTGTCGTACTTGTTTTCCGCAATGTTTTCTTCGTGGGTCGCGGTTTCGTAGGCGGTCTGCGCGGCGCGTTGGGCGATGTCGAGGTCGACGGAGAGCTTTTCCAGGACCAACTGGTGGACGGCGTGTTTATTCATGGCTGTGTTTGATCATTCGCAAAATTGCAGGACGTTCGCCTTGCTCTTTTCAGTGGGGGCGTTCTGGTCCTGCTGTAGCCAGAACTGGCATTTGGGGTTGGACAGGTTGCGCGCGTTGTTGCGCGCCTGGTCCAGGCTTTGCTGTTGTTCCTGCTTGCGCAGGTTCTCCTGGTACTGCTCAAACATGCGGTTCGGTGGCTCCGGCGCAACCACCGCAGGCTTGCCCAATTGCTGAACCGCCTGAGCAACCGGCGCCAGGGTTTGCACAAACACGTAGCGCGATGCCAGCCAGGCGGTCAGCCCAATGGCGATAAAGCCAAGCCACAGGCCAAAAGCCACAGCCATACTGAGCTTGAACAGCGATAACGGACGATCAGACATGATGGCCTCCTGGCAGGCATTGACGGCGTGACGGCGATTGTCGCACAGCCACTGTGCAGAATAATCGCGATCAAGCCTTCTGCATCCGCGCATTTATGCGGACAATCGAGCCTTTGATCGTTGGAGCCCGGAATGAAAGCCCGCTGGGATATTTTTTGCAGCGTCGTCGACAACTACGGCGACATCGGCGTGACCTGGCGCCTGGCCCGGCAATTGGTGGTGGAGCATCGCTGCGAAGTGCGTTTGTGGGTCGATGACCTGCGCGCCTTCGAGCGCATGTGCCCCGAGATTGATGTGCACCTGGACCAGCAATGGCAAGAGGGTGTGGAGGTTCGCCATTGGCCGGCGCAGTGGCACGACACGCCCTCTGCCGATGTGGTGATTGCCGCTTTCGCCTGCCAGCTGCCGGCCGATTATATGGAAGCCATGGCCACGCGGGAGCGCACGCCGTTGTGGATGAACCTGGATTACCTCAGCGCTGAAGACTGGGTGGTGGGGTGCCATCGCTTGCCGTCGGTGAAGTTCAAGGGCGTGCAGAAGTACTTCTTCTTCCCAGGCTTTCGTCCGGGCACGGGCGGGCTGTTACGCGAATGCGGGTTATTGGAGCAGCGTCAGGCATTTCAGCAAGACGGCGCAGCGCAACACCAATTCCTGCAGTCGATGGGCATCGTTCCGGTAGCGGGTGCGCGGCTGATGTCGTTGTTTGCCTATGAAAATGCCGGGCTCGCCAGTTGGCTGGACGTATTGGCGACGGACGGGCGTGCCACTCATCTATTGGTTCCGGAAGGGCGCATCCTCGGCGACGTACAGCGTTGGCTCGGTGTGGAAGGGCTGGCGGTCGGGGATATCCATCAACGTGCTGCCCTGACCGTGCAGGTACTGCCGTTCGTACGGCAGGAGCAATATGACCGCCTGCTGTGGTGCTGCGACTTCAACGCCGTGCGCGGCGAAGACTCGTTCGTGCGTGCCCAATGGGCCGGGCGGCCGTTGCTCTGGCACATCTACCGCCAGGACGAAGACATCCATCTGGACAAGCTCGATGCTTTCCTGACGCTCTACACCGCCGCCTTATCGCCCGCCGCCAAGGTCGCTGTCGTGACCCTGTGGCAAGCCTGGAACGCTGATGGCGATATGACACAGGCGTGGAAAATGCTCATGGAACACTGGCCGGAGGTGCACCACCACGCGCAAACGTGGTGTCTGGAACAAGGCTTGCAGGCCGATCTTGCTACGGCGCTGGTACAGTTTTATGAAAGTTGGATATGATACGCCACCTTGATTTTTGTAAATCCCATCCAAATTTCGGATATACGCAATGAAAACTGGTAAAGAGCTGAAACCCGGTACCGTCATCAAGCTCGAAAACGACCCTTGGTTGGTTCAGAAAGCTGAGTTCACCAAGTCTGGTCGTAACAGCGCAATCATGAAGACCAAGCTGAAGAACCTGCTGACCGGCTACAAGACCGAGATCGTCTACAGCGCCGATGACAAACTGGAAGACGTGATCCTCGACCGCAAAGAAGCGACCCTGTCCTTCATCAGCGGCGACACCTACACGTTCATGGACACCACCGACTACACCATGTACGAGCTGAACGCTGAAGATATCGAAGCCGTTCTGCCGTTCATCGAAGAAGGTATGGAAGACGTCTGCGAAGCGATCTTCTTCGAAGACCGTCTGGTTTCCGTAGAGCTGCCGACCACCATCGTGCGTAAAGTTGCCTACACCGAAGGTTCCGCTCGCGGCGACACTTCGGGCAAGGTGATGAAGCCTGCCAAACTGGCTAACGGTACCGAGCTGCAAGTTGCTGATTTCATCGAAATCGACGACATGATCGAGATCGACACCCGTGAAGGTGGTTCGTACAAAGGTCGCGCCAAGAAGTAATTCTGGCTCCGCGATACAAAAAACCCGACCTGGCGTCGGGTTTTTTTATGGGCGTCTATTTATCAGACCGTCACGTGCAAACGCACATCGACGTTGCCACGGGTGGCGTTGGAGTACGGGCAGACTTGGTGGGCGGCATCGACCAGGCTTTGCGCGTCATCTTGGGCCAGGCCCGGCAGGCTCACGTGCAGGTCGATGTCCAGGCCGAAACCACCGGGGATTTGACCAATGCCGACGTGGGCGGTGATCGAAGCGTCATCCGGGATTTTGCGCTTGGTCTGGCTGGCGACAAACTTCAGGGCGCCGATAAAGCAGGCCGAGTAGCCGGCAGCAAACAGTTGTTCAGGGTTGGTGGCCTGGCCGCCGGCACCGCCCAGTTCTTTGGGGGTGGACAGTTTGACGTCGAGGATGTTGTCGCTGGAAACCGCACGACCATCACGGCCGCCGGTGGCGGTAGCTACTGCGGTATAGAGAGTTTGCATGGTGTCGTCCTCTTGGTTTGTTAGCGCTAAATATTTGCGCGCTAAGTAGTTGGTGAGGCAAATGTATAGCGCTAATGTTTAGCGCGCAAGATAAATTACAAAAAATTTTGCACGGGTTGACCCATTGGCACACGGCACAAACAAATGTGCGAGCAGGCAAGCCAACTCCCACAGGGGGGAGTTGGCGTTTGGTCTATCGCCTCAGACGTTAGCCTGCAGATTTCTGCGCAACGCAATCAAATCGCTTTGCAGCTTGCGCAACTGCTCCAGCTCCAGGCCGCTGGCGCCGAGGATGCAGTGCGGGATTCCCATGGCTTTGTCTTGCAATGCACGGCCGGTGGCGGTGAGCTCCACTACGACCACGCGCTCATCTTCACGGCTGCGGGTGCGGCTGAGCAGGCCTTCGGCTTCCAGGCGCTTGAGCAAGGGGGTCAGTGAGCCCGGATCGGTCAGCAAGCGACTGCTGATTTCGCCCACGGTCAAACCATCTTCTTCCCACAGCACCATCATGGCCAGGTACTGCGGATAGGTCAGGCCAAGGGCTTGCAGCAACGGCTTGTAGACCTTGGTCATCAGCAGCGAGGTGGAGTGCAGGGCGAAGCACAGCTGGTTGTCCAGCATCAATGCTTGGCAAGGGGCGGGGTTTTTGCTCATGGCGGTGCCTCGAAAAAGCGTGTCTGGGCTGGAATCTAGCGGGCAAATCTTTAATGCGCCAGATAATTCTGGCCGAGTGCTCAGACCAGGCCGCTTTGCAGTGCCAGATCCCACGGTGGCACGGGGCTGAAGCGCGACTTGAGGTATTCCAGCAACAACCGACTACGCGCATTGGCCTGTTGTTCCAGGCGCAGCGCGTAGATGCCGGTGGTTTCCGGGCTGGGTAGGCCGTCTTCGCAAAACAGTGGTAGCAGTTCACCCCGCACCAGGTATTCACTGGCCAGCCAGGTCGGCAAATGCGCAATACCCAGCCCGGCGAGCGCGCCCGAGAGCAGCGCTTCGGCATTATTGGCACTCATGCGAATGCGCCGTGGGCGATAAGTGGCGCGGCGCCCATCCAGTTCAAAGCGCCAGGCGAACATCGGCGCCAGGCCGTCCCAGTCGAGGCCGTCATGTTCACTCAGCTCGCTGGGATGGGTCGGCGTGCCACGACTTTTCAAGTACGCCGGGCTGGCGCAGGCGATACGCACGATGCTGGCCAAGGGCGTGGCGATCAGGCGGGTGTCGACGATATGCCCGGCGCGCAGCACCAGGTCGACCTTGCCCAGATGGGCGCCCTGCATATCGACGAAGCTGTCGATCAAATGCAGGTGCACGTCGAGCCCCGGGTACACCTTCAAAAAGTCGGCAATCACCGGCGCCAAGTGCCGTCGTCCGAACGCGGCCGGGGCGTCCACACGAATCAAGCCTTCTGGCGCATGGCTCAATGACACCGCCTCGGCACGCGCCAACTGCAACTCGCTGACGATTCGCCGCGCTCGCTCCGCGAAGGCCAGGCCCGCCGGGGTCGGCACCACGGCGTGGGTGCTGCGCTGAAACAAGCGGCTGCCCACCGAATTTTCCAGGCTGTCGATGCGTCGGGCCACTGCCGAAGGGGTCAGCGGATGCCGGCGGGCGGCGGCGGAAAAACTGCCGGTCTCCAGTACATCGAGAAACAGGCCGAGTTGATCGGTCAGGGCATTCGGGTTCATGGGCAAGCGCTTATGCGAGATTGGCACAGCCATTGTGCGTTGCTGTGCCTTTGCGCGCCAGAGCCGACTGCGTAGCATGCGAGGCCTGGGCTTCTGGAGTAATGAGCGGTGTTGGATCTAGCGATGTATCTGGTATTGGGCGCGGCCCTCGGCACCGTGGGCGGTCTGTTCGGCATTGGTGGCGGGTTGATTGCGATCCCGGTACTCGGCGTGCTGTTCGGTCTCGATCAACAGCTTGCCCAAGGCACCGCGCTGGTGATGGTGGTGCCTAACGTCATGTTGGCCCTGTGGCGTTACCACCAGCGCAACCGTATCGAACTGCGTCACGCGTTACCGTTGGGTGTCATGGGCTTCAGCTTTGCCTGGCTCGGCTCGATCTGGGCGGTCGGCCTGGATGCCGGCGCCATGCGCATCGGTTTTATCGCGTTCTTGCTGACGTTGTCAGCGTACAACCTGCTGCGCATGTTCACCCGGAATGCGCCGCCGACGGCGCAGATGCGGTATTCCTGGCCATGGCTCGGCGTGCTGGGTGCCGCGTCGGGCTCCATGGGCGGTTTGTTTGGTGTGGGCGGCGCGGTGGTGGCCACGCCGGTGTTGACCAGCCTGTTCGGCACCACTCAGGTGGTCGCCCAAGGCTTGTCCCTGGCCCTGGCGTTGCCCAGCACCAGCGTCACCCTGGTCACCTACGCCTGGCACCACGAGGTGGACTGGATGATCGGTGTTCCACTGGCGGTGGGTGGCCTGCTGAGTATCAGTTGGGGCGTGAAAGTTGCCCACGCGCTGCCGGAACGGGTACTGCGCGGCTTGTTTTGCGGTTTTCTGGCGGTGTGCGCGGTGATGCTCACCTTTAAAGTTTGAAGCCTTCAAGGATGTACTCGGCCAGGCATTCGGTTATCGGCGAGGTCATGGCCGGGTTGCGCAGCAGGCGCAAATTAACCGACGGCAGCGGTGGAAATCCCTCGTCACTGCCCAGTACCCGCAGGTCGTCTGTCACCAGGCTTTCCATGCTGACGGTGACTGCCAGGCCTGCGCTGACCACCGCCTGGATCGCCGCCCCGTTGGAGCTGTGATAGGCCAGGCGATAGTCGCGCCCAATGGATTCGAGGGCAGAGCGAGTCCAGTGGGTGCAGAAGCTGTCCACCCCGGAAATAGCCAATGGCAGCGACTCATGCTCGTCCACACAGAAGCACGGCGCCGCCACCCAGACCATGCGCTCATTGCGCAACAGTTCGCCGATTTCACTCCCGGGCTCCCGGCTGATCACGGTGAGGGCCAGATCGCGGCGCTGCATCAATACCAATGACGATTCGCAGTGCATTTCGATCTGGATCAACGGGTAGGCTTTGGAAAACCGTTTGAGGATGCCCGGCAGATAACGCATCACGTAGTCGTCTGGCGTACCGATACGTACCAACCCGACCATGTGCGGTTCGCGCAGCGTGTTGAACACCTCACTGTGCAGCTTCAGGATGCGCCGCGCATAACCGAGCAGCACTTGGCCTTCGGGCGTCAGCCGCACCTGGCGGCCGTCGCGTTCGAACAGTTTGCGTTGCAGCACGTCTTCTTCCAGGCGCTTCATCTGCATGCTCACCGCTGATTGCGTGCGATTGACCAGCTCGCCGGCCCGGGTAAAACCGCCCTGGTCGGCGATGGCGACGAAGGTACGCAGCACGTCGGTGTCGATGCTCGGGTAGTCGGACAATTGATCAATCTCCGAGATGTATTGCATAAGAAACATTCGTTGGATTGATCATAAGGCCAGGCACACACTCTCGTCATCCCCACTGGAGGGCGAGAAGATGAAAGGTCAGAAAGGTTTTGTGTTGATGACGAAACGTCCGTTTTTCGGGCTGTTTCAGGTGGTGGCCCGTTGGCAGGCACTGCACCACGAGCGTCAGGTGCTGGCGAGCTTGAGTGATGACGCACTCAAGGACATCGGGCTCAATCGTGGCGATGTGGAGCAGGATCGCCACCTGCCTTTCTGGCAAGACCCGCTGCGAAAATGACCCAGGATGCAGTAGTGTAGTCGGCGCGCCCATACGGAGAATCCCATGCCCGTCGACCTGTGTTTTTCACTCAAGCAAGCTCGACGCATGGCGCTGGTGGCCCAGGGTTTTTCCGGGCGCCAGGCGCCAGCGGTGATCAAGGCTGCGCACCTCAACCGGGTGATTGATCGCTTGGGCGTGTTACAGATCGATTCGGTCAATGCGGTAGTGCGCTCGCATTATCTGCCGCTGTTTTCCCGCCTGGGTGATTACGCCCCTTTGCTTCTTGAAGACGCCGCCTGGAGCCAAGGGCGGCGGCGTTCGCTATTTGAATACTGGGGCCATGAGGCCTCTTTGCTGCCAATGGCGCTGTACCCGTTGATGCGCTGGCGCATGGAACGGGCAAAGCTGGGGCAGGGGATCTATGCGCAGATGGCGCGTTTTGGGCGTGAGCAGCAAGCCACTGTTCATCGCGTCCTGCAGGCCGTCGAGGAGCGGGGCGCGTTGGGCGCGGGCAGCTTGTCCACCCGTGAAGAGCGTGCCGGCCCTTGGTGGGATTGGAGTGATGAAAAACACGCACTGGAATGGCTGTTCGCCGCCGGCCTGGTCACCGTCGCAGGGCGACGTGGTTTTGAGCGGCTCTACGATTTGCCCGAGCGGGTCATCCCCGTCGGCATCCTTCAACAATCCCCCTTGAGCGAAGCTGAGGCCCAGCGCGGCTTGCTGCTGCACAGTGCGAAGGCATTGGGGGTGGCCACTGAAAAGGACCTGCGTGATTATTTCCGCCTGGACCCCGCCGACAGCCGCAGCCGATTGGCCGAGTTGGTCGAGGACGAGCAGTTGCTGGCGTGCCGGGTGCAAGGCTGGAAGCAGCCGGCGTACTGCCTGCCTGAGCCGAAAGTGCCCCGCACGGTGCCGGCCAGTGCGTTGCTGTCGCCCTTCGATTCGCTGATCTGGGAGCGCAGCCGCACTGAGCGGCTGTTCGATTTTCGCTATCGGCTGGAAATCTACACCCCGCAGGCAAAGCGGGTGTACGGCTACTACGTGCTGCCGTTTTTACACAACGAGCGCATTGCTGCGCGCGTGGACCTGCGCGCCGAACGCGCCAACGGGCGCTTGGCGGTGCATGCGGTACACGAAGAGGCGCCGGGGCTGGACGACGCCGGGATGCAGGCGTTGGCGTTGAACCTGCGGCAAATGGCTGACTGGCTGGGGTTGGAACAGGTCCAGCTCAATTGCCAGCGGCCGAGTGCTGCGCGGTTAAGAGCAGCCATGCTCGACGTGGACAGTGGCCTTTAGCGCGCCATCGCGGGCAAGCCCGACGCCGACAGGAGTACGCGGTTGAAGGTGGGCGCCGGGCGCGCCCGCGATGGCGCGACCGGTCGAGTCAATCTCTCAGCGTTTGACTTGTTTCAACGTCTCGGCAATCAGAAACGCCAGTTCCAGCGACTGGTCGGCATTCATCCGTGGGTCGCAATGGGTGTGGTAGCGGTCCGACAAGCCGTCTTCGGTGATCGGCCGTGCGCCGCCGATGCATTCGGTAACGTTCTGCCCGGTCATCTCGATGTGAATCCCGCCGGCATACGAGCCCTCGGCCTGATGCACCTGGAAGAACTCCTTCACCTCACCCAGAATCTGCGCAAAGTCGCGGGTCTTGTAGCCGCTGCTGGCCTTGATGGTGTTGCCGTGCATCGGGTCCGAACTCCACAGCACCTGCTTGCCTTCGCGCTGTACGGCGCGGATCAGGTTGGGCAGGTGGTCGCCGACCTTGCCGGCGCCCATGCGCGCGATCAGGTTGAGGCGGCCGGGGTCGTTGTCCGGGTTGAGGATGTCGATCAGACGGATCAGGTCCTCCGGGTTCATGCTCGGGCCGACCTTGACGCCAATCGGGTTGTTCACCCCGCGCAGGAATTCGACGTGGGCACCGTCCAACTGACGGGTGCGGTCGCCGATCCACAACATGTGGGCCGAGCAATCGTAGTAGTCGTTGGTCAGGCTGTCGCGGCGCACGAAGGCCTGTTCATAGTTGAGCAGCAGCGCTTCGTGGGCGGTGAAGAAGCTGGTTTCGCGCAGCTGCGGTGAGCTGTCCATGCCGCAGGCGCGCATGAAGGCCAGGGTTTCGTCGATGCGGTCCGCCAGTTGGCTGTACTTCTCGGCCAGTGCGGAGTTGGCGATGAAGTCCAGGTTCCATTTGTGCACTTGATGCAGGTCGGCAAAACCGCCCTGGGCAAACGCGCGCAGCAGGTTCAGCGTGGCGGTGGACTGGTGATAGGACTGCAGCAGGCGGTCGGGGTCCGGCACGCGGCTTTTTTCGTCGAAACCGATGCCGTTGACGATGTCGCCGCGGTAGGCGGGCAGAGTAATGCCGTCGATGGTTTCATCGTTGGCCGAGCGCGGCTTGGCGAACTGGCCGGCCATGCGCCCGACTTTCACCACCGGGCAGCCGGCGGCGAAGGTCATCACGATCGCCATCTGCAGCAGCACCTTGAAGGTGTCGCGGATTTTTGCCGCCGAGAACTCGGCGAAGCTCTCGGCGCAGTCGCCGCCCTGCAACAGGAACGCGCGGCCCTGGGTTACTTCGGCAAACTGACGGCGCAACTCGCGGGCTTCCCCGGCAAACACCAGTGGCGGGTAGCTGGCCAGGTTCTGCTCCACGTGCAGCAAGTGTGCAGCGTCCGGGTACTGGGGTTGTTGCTGGATCGGCAGGGCGCGCCAGCTGTCGGGGCTCCAGGGTTGGCTCATCGTGAACTCGATTGGTTGATTGACGGTCGGGCACCAATGTTATCAGCAATTAGTGCGTGACCTGTTGCCGCCGCTTGGCCGACAATCGCGCCTTTGCCGTGCGGTAAACCCATTAGGAGTAGTGATGACCGAGGAGCGTGTCGAGCGCCTGCTGGCCGAAGTCCATGATGATTTCGGCATGATCCGTGTGCTCGAAGTGGCCGACTACCGGTTTCTCGAGTTTGGCGATGCCATCGAGCAAAGCTGCGTATTTACCGCCGACCCCAGCTGGCTGGAGTACGACTACACCCGCGCCATGTTGATCGGTGCGTTGTGCCATGAGCAGCCGGAGAGCGCGCTGTTCCTGGGCCTTGGCGCCGGCACGCTGACCCAGGCGTGCCTCAAGTTCCTGCCGCTGGAAGACGTCGAAGCCATCGAGCTGCGCCCGGATGTGCCACGCCTGGCCATTGAGTACCTGGGGCTGGATGACGACCCGCGCTTGTACATCCGCATTGGTGACGCCCTGCAATTGCTCGACACCGCCGAGCCGGCCGACCTGATTTTCGTCGACTTGTATACGGATGTTGGCCCGGGCGTCGGGCATCTGGCCTGGACCTTCCTGGAAAACTGCCAAAAGAAACTCAACCCGGGTGGCTGGCTGGTGATCAACCAATGGGCCACCGACGACGGCAAACCGCTGGGCGCAGCCTTGCTGCGCGGGTTGTATCACCGGCATTACTGGGAGCTGCCGGTGAAGGAGGGCAATGTGATTCTGCTGGTGCCTTCGGAGCTGGATCAGGCGCTTGATCTGGGTGCCCTCACGGCGCGCGCCGAGGCGTTGGCGCCGCGGTTGGGGTATTCGTTGCAGGCGTTGATCAAGGCGATTCGGCCGGCGACTTAGTTGCCTGTTCCGACGCCTTCACGAGCAAGCCCGCTCCCGCTCGACCGCATTCCAAAGGATGTACGCGTACAAACGGGGGCGCGGGCTTGCTCGCGAAGAGGCCAGCACTGTCGACTGCTAAATCAAGGTGCTCAAATTCCTTTAAACACCCCCGGCCGCTTCTCAACCATCGCCCGCACACCTTCTTTGGCATCCTCACTGTTCAACAATTTCTCCACCACCGCCTGCAACCCTGCCGCCGCGACGGTTTCACCTTGCATGCGCGCCTGGCGCGCCGACATCAACGTCGCCTGCACCCCCAGCGGCGCCTGGCGGGCAATGCGACTGGCCAACTCGATGGCACGGGGCAGCAGGTCTTCGCTGGCCATCACTTCCTGCACCAGCCCGAGACGCAGGGCTTCATGCGCGTCGAATTCATCGCCGGTGAGCAACCAGCGCATCGCATTGCCCCAGCCGGCCACTTGATGAAAGCGCAGTGTCGCGCCGCCAAACGGAAAGATCCCACGCTGTACTTCCATCTGCGCAAAGCGTGTGTTGCTCGCGCAAATATTGATATCCGCCGCGAGCATCAACTCGATACCGATAGTCAAGCAGTAACCCTGAGCCGCGACGATCACCGGTTTGCTGACCCTGGGCCCGGCAAATACACCCCACGGATCGCACCCGCCCAGGGGTGGTTGCCAGCCGCCCGACATCACGCCGCTGACATTGATCAGGTCCAGCCCGGCGGTGAAGTGGTCGCCGTGGGCAAACACCACGGCGACCCGCGCCTCGTCGTTTCGATCAAATTCGCCGTAAGCCAGGCTCAGCTCATTGAGCAACTCCAGGTCAAAGGCGTTGCGCTTTTCCACCCGGTTCAGGCCCAACAGCAGGACATGGCCCTGTAATTCACGACTGACGCGACGGCTGCTGGCTTGATTCATCGGGTGTGCCCTCAGGGCTTGGTTAAGGTTTCAGACCGAAGGGTCTTGATGGAGAGGTGAACCGTTTAAGTGTTATGACCAACAGGGCCGGGCCTTTGAAAAATAGACCCTGGCGCGCGTATCTGCAAAGGCATTGACGCAGTGCGGTTTATCGGCGCTTTCAGATAAAAAAAGCTCCCTTTTTCAGGTATTTCCGGTATAGTGCGCGCCGGCCTTTAACCGGGCCGCGTTTAGGTAGCGCAATTCCCCGAAGTCAGCTTCGGCTGCACGTCCGCACAGCGGACTCTTCCTTGACGAATCTTTTTCATTCATTCGTTTTCGCAAATCCCCGCCGACAAAGCAGCCAGGGCGACTCTTGAGTCTCAACACGGCATGCGCAGCTTTGGAGCATGGGTCTTTGCGGATGCACTTAGAGGCAGACCCATGACCCAGGAAACCGGCGGCTTCGCCGCTTTTAATCTTAACCCGAACATTCTTGCTGCCGTCATCGCGACCGGCTACGAAGAACCTTCGGCTATTCAGCAGCAATCGATCCCAATCATCATGGCCGGCCAGGACATGATTGGCCAGGCGCAAACCGGTACCGGTAAAACCGCCGCGTTCGCCCTGCCTATTCTGCATTGCATCGATCCTGCCAAGCGCGAGCCGCAAGCCCTGATCCTGGCGCCAACCCGTGAGTTGGCGCTGCAAGTAGCAACCGCTTTTGAAACCTACGCCAAGCAAATGCCAGGCGTAACCGTTGTGGCCGTTTACGGCGGCGCGCCTATGGGCCCACAACTGAAAGCAATCCGTAACGGCGCACAGATCGTTGTCGCCACCCCGGGCCGTCTGTGCGACCACCTGCGTCGTGACGAGAAAGTGCTGTCGACCGTGAACCACCTGGTTCTGGACGAAGCTGACGAAATGTTGAAGCTGGGCTTTATGGATGACCTGGAAGTCATCTTCAAGGCGCTGCCACCGACCCGTCAGACCGTACTGTTCTCGGCGACCCTGCCACAGTCGATCCGTGCCATTGCCGAACGCCACCTGCGCGATCCGCAACACGTGAAGATCCAGACCAAGACTCAGACCGTTACCGCGATCGAACAGGCTCACCTGTTGGTTCACGCTGACCAGAAGACCTCGGCTGTATTGAGCCTGCTGGAAGTTGAAGACTTCGACGCCCTGATCATGTTCGTGCGCACCAAGCAAGCGACCCTGGACCTGGCCAGTGCCCTGGAAGCCAAAGGCTACAAAGCCGCTGCGCTGAACGGTGACATTGCCCAGAACCAACGTGAGCGCGTGATCGACTCCCTCAAGGATGGCCGTCTGGACATCGTTGTGGCGACCGACGTTGCTGCCCGTGGCCTCGACGTTCCACGTATCACCCACGTGTTCAACGTTGACATGCCGTACGACCCAGAGTCCTACGTTCACCGTATCGGCCGTACCGGCCGTGCCGGTCGCGAAGGTCGTGCACTGCTGCTGGTGACTCCACGTGAGCGCCGCATGCTGCAAGTGATCGAGCGTGTTACCGGTCAGAAAGTTGCCGAAGTCCGCCTGCCGGATGCCCAGGCCGTTCTCGATGCGCGCATCAAGAAACTGACCAACAGCTTGTCGCCGCTGGTGGCTGACGCTGAATCGACCCACGGCGAACTGCTGGACCGCCTGACTGCCGATATCGGTTGCACCCCTCGTGCCCTGGCTGCAGCTCTGCTGCGCAAAGCCACCAACGGTCAGGCCCTGACCCTGGCAGCCATCGAGAAAGAACGCCCACTGGTTCCGAACAACGCGCCACGCGGTGATCGTCCAGAGCGTACCGGTGACCGTCCAGACCGTGGTGATCGTGAGCGTCGCGCTCCGGTTCCATTGGCTGAAGGCCGTGCTCGTTGCCGTACCGCGCTGGGCGCGCGTGATGGCATCGCCGCCAAGAACCTGCTGGGCGCTATCCTCAACGAGGGTGGCCTGGCACGTGAAGCGATCGGTCGCATTCAGGTCCGTGACAGCTTCTCCCTGGTGGAGCTGCCGGAAGACGGCCTGGAAAAACTGCTGGCCAAGCTGAAAGACACGCGCGTTGCCGGTAAGCAGCTGAAGCTGCGTCGCTACCGCGAAGATTGATCCGCCCTTGGGCTGATTGATCGCACATAAAAAATCCCCGACTGGTTCGGGGATTTTTTTTGCCGGGTGTTTATTGACGACTACGCGATCAACTGTGGGAGCTGGCTTGCCTGTAGATCTCTGTTAGCCGAAACGGTAGATGTCCATCCCCAGCGCGCCCATCGTGAACCCCTGATGCGCCACGCTGAAATCGCCTCCGGCGCCACGCGCAAAGTACAACGGCAACAGGTGCTCATCGCTCGGATGGCTGCGCACGGCATGGGGCGCCTGGCGGCGATAGTCGTGCAAGGCAGCTTCGTCGTTGGCGGCGAGCTTAGCCACCACCCAATCACGGAAGTCACGTGCCCAGGGCTCGATGCTCTCGGGCCCGGCGTGCCAGTTCAGCTCGCCGAGGTTGTGGGTGATGCTGCCGGAACCGATCAACAGCACGCCTTGCTCGCGCAAGCCCGCGAGTGCGTGGCCGACTCGGGTCTGCAGGGCCGGGCCCATACGGCTGGGCAGCGAGACTTGCACGACCGGAATATCCGCAGCCGGGTACATCAGCGAAAGCGGCACCCAGGTGCCGTGGTCGAAGGGCCGGCGCTCATCGATTTGTGCATCCAGGCCGTCAGCCTTGAGCAGGTTGACAATTTCACCCGCCAACTGCGGGTCGCCCGGCGCTGGGTATTGCACGGCAAACAGTTCGCGGGGGAAACCACCGAAATCGTGCCAGGTTTCCGGGGCGGCGCTGCCGCTGACCAGCAATGTTTGGCTTTCCCAGTGCGCGGACACCACCACAATCGCCTTGGGCCGTGGCAGTTCAGCCGCCAAACGCCGCAACGCCGGGCCGCTGGCGCCAGGTTGCAGGGCAAGCATGGGTGAGCCGTGGGAGATAAACAGGCTAGGGAGCATAAGTGGGGTCCTGAGCGTTAAGATGGGCCCATCTTCAATCAGATCATTGATCTAAATCTAATATAAGTTTTAGCGCGTTTTGATCGAATTTTCAGGGTGATTTATGGAGCCTAAGTTTTGGCAAGAGCGCTGGGCGCGCAACCAGATCGGTTTTCATCTGCCCGAGGTCAATCCCTACCTGCTGCGGCATTGGCCAACCCTGGGCTTGGCTGACGGAGCCAAGGTGCTGGTGCCGTTGTGTGGCAAAAGCCTGGATCTGATCTGGCTGGCGAGTCTCGAATATTCGGTGTTGGGCGTGGAGTTGTCGGAGCAGGCCGTTGAAGCCTTTTTCAGTGAGCAGTCGCTGACGCCGCATATCCGCCAGCACGGCGCGTTCAAGGTGTATCAGTCCGGGTTGATCGAGGTGTGGTGCGGTGATTTCTTTGCCCTAGACGCCAGTGCGGTCAACGATTGCACTGCGCTTTACGACCGGGCCGCGTTGATTGCGTTGCCGCCACTGATGCGGGCGCGCTATACCGAGCATCTCAATAGTCTGCTGCGGCCTGGCTGCAAGGGGCTGCTGATCACCCTCGACTATGACCAGACGCAGAAGGTCGGCCCACCGTTTGCGGTCACCGACGAAGAGGTCCGGGTGTTGCTCGGCGCCCGTTGGGATTTGGCGGTGCTGGAAGAGCGCGACATCCTGAGTGAGAGCTGGAAGGCGATGCAGGACGGCGTCACGCGCCTTGAAGAGCGTGCCTATCGGTTGGACAAGGCGTAAATCTCGGGCATAAAAAAAGGGGCGATCAGATCGCCCCTTTCTGGTTGCTGGCTATCAGCCCCGACGACGCAGCGCGTCGATGCGCTCGTCCAGCGGCGGGTGGCTCATGAACATGCGTGCAAAGCCTTGCTTGATGCCACCGTTGATGCCAAAGGCCGTCAGGCTGTCGGGCATGTGCACCGGCAGGCCCTGTTCGGAGCGCAGGTGTTGCAGCGCTGCAATCATTGCCCCGGTACCGGCCAGGCGGGCACCGGCTTCGTCTGCGCGGAATTCGCGTTTGCGCGAGAACCACATGGTGATTGCACTGGCCAGGAAGCCCAGCACCACTTCCGCGAAGATGGTCGCTACGTAGTAGGCAATGCCACGGCCTTCTTCGTTCTTGAAGATCACCTTGTCGACGAAGTTGCCGATGATCCGTGCGAAGAACATCACGAAGGTGTTCACCACGCCTTGTACCAGCGCCAGGGTGACCATGTCGCCGTTGGCTACGTGACCGATCTCGTGGGCCAGTACCGCCTTCACTTCGTCGTAGGAAAAGCGTTCCAGCATACCCTGGCTCACCGCAACGAGCGCGTCGTTCTTGTTCCAGCCGGTGGCAAAGGCGTTGGCTTCATAGGCCGGGAAGATCCCGACCTCAGGCATCTTGATTCCGGCCTCGCGGGACAATTGCTCAACGGTTTGCAGCAACCATTGTTCATGCCGGGTGCGTGGCTGGGTGATGACCTGGGTGCTGGTGCTCATCTTTGCCATCCACTTGGAGATGAACAGCGAGAACAGTGAGCCGGCAAAACCAAAGACCGCACAGAAAACCAGCAGCTGATTGAGGTTCAGATCAACCCCGTTGGCCGCCATGAACCCGTTGAAGCCGAAAAGGCTCAGGGTGATGCTGGCAATCAGCACGACCGCCAGGTTAGTGGCCAAGAACAGCAGGATGCGCATCATGGTTGTAGAGTTCTCCTCATGCTTAATATGTCGCGTACTGCGGGGTATATAAGGTGCCGCTTGGGGTGATTCAACCGAGCGACTATTTCAAACTGTGTCCTACAGCATGAATGTAGAGGCTTGAAAGGAATTTCCCACCTGAAAAGCACGCCGGGATAACCATAATCCTGCTCCGGCACCCTGTAATTACAGGGGCCTGACCGGTCCGTGGTGTGTGCCGACAGCAGAGGAGGGGGGCAGGGCAGAGAAGTGTTGCCAGATACTCGCTGTACGACCTGGCAGGGGTCGTACAGCGATAGTTGCATTACTGGCGATACGACTTCAGGAAGTTGCCGATGCGACCGATGGCCATGTCCAGGTCATCTACGCGCGGCAAGGTCACCACGCGGAAGTGATCCGGCCACGGCCAGTTGAAGGCCGTTCCCTGGACCACCAGCAGCTTTTCCGAGAGCAGCAGGTCGAGCACGAACTTCTCGTCGTTGAGGATCGGGCACACTTTCGGGTCGATTCGCGGGAAGGCGTACAGCGCGCCCATAGGTTTTACGCAGCTGACGCCCGGAATTGCGTTGAGCAATTCCCAGGTGCGGTTGCGCTGCTCCAGCAGGCGACCCTGGGGCAATATCAGGTCGTTGATGCTCTGGTAGCCACCGAGCGCTGTCTGGATCGCGTGCTGGCTCGGCACGTTGGCACACAGGCGCATGTTGGCCAGCATGTCGATGCCCTCAATGTAGCTCTGGGCGTTGTGCTTAGGGCCGGAGATGGCGACCCAGCCGGAGCGGAAACCCGCCACGCGGTAGGACTTGGACAGGCCGTTGAACGTCAGGCACAGCAGGTCCGGTGCCAGTGAACCCGTGCAAATGTGCACCGCGTCGTCGTAGAGGATCTTGTCGTAGATTTCATCGGAGAACACGACCAGGTTGTGCTGGCGCGCCAGTTCGAGCATGCCCAGCAACACTTCCTTGGAGTACACGGCGCCGGTGGGGTTGTTCGGGTTGATGATCACCAGGGCTTTGGTGTTCGGAGTGATCTTGGCCTTGATGTCGGCCAGGTCCGGGAACCAGTCGGCGCCTTCATCGCACAGGTAATGCACCGGGTGGCCACCCGCCAGCGTCACGGCGGCGGTCCACAGCGGGTAGTCGGGCGCCGGCACCAGCACTTCATCGCCATTGTTGAGCAAGGCCTGCATGGACATCACGATCAGCTCGGACACGCCATTGCCCAGGTAGATGTCTTCGATGCCGACACCTTCCACCTGCTTTTGCTGGTAATACTGCATCACTGCTTTACGTGCGCTGAACAGGCCTTTGGAGTCGCTGTAGCCCTGGGCGGTCGGCAGGTTGCGGATCACGTCCTGGAGGATTTCGTCCGGCGCTTCGAAACCAAACGGCGCCGGGTTGCCAATGTTCAGCTTGAGGATGCGATGGCCTTCCTCTTCCAGGCGTTTGGCGTGCTTGAGCACTGGGCCGCGAATGTCGTAGCAGACGTTGGCGAGCTTGTTCGATTTGCTGACCTGCATGGCGATGTGATCCTGAAAATGAACGATCCAGACGGTGTGGACACTACCGTACTGCGAATCCTGCGAGGCCTGCACCCATAAATACGTTTGAATGCCGATAGCGCGGGTGCCAGACTGACGATTTGACGAGGCGCAATCATACGTGCCGCCTGATCCATGGAAAAGACACAGATCAGGGTTTTTCAGATGCCGAGGTGTACCGATGGAAAAGTTGCAGAAAACCGTTGATGAATGGAAGGCGATGCTCGACCCAGAGCAGTACAACGTGTGCCGTCTCAAGGGCACCGAGCGACCTTTCAGCGGTAAGTACAATGGCACCAAGACAGATGGCATTTACCACTGCATTTGCTGCAATGAGCCCCTGTTCGATTCCACCACCAAATTCGATTCCGGCTGCGGCTGGCCGAGCTTCTACGCGCCGATTGCCGACAGTGCGATGATCGAGATCCGTGATGTCAGCCACGGCATGATCCGTACCGAAGTCACCTGCGCCAAGTGCGATGCACACTTGGGGCACGTGTTCCCCGATGGTCCGCCGCCGACCGGCCTGCGCTACTGCATCAATTCGGTGTGCCTGGACCTGGTGCCACGCTAAGCCGTGAGCCGCCCCCGCCAAAGGTGCGGGGGCGATCCATGACGCGGTATTAGTCGGGTTAATTCAATTGCACGCAATTGAATTGCCTACTATCTTCCTGGCTCTTACCCCTTTTATTTCGAGGCGCCGCCATGAGTGACAACCTGCTGAGCATCCCGTGCACCACCATCAAGGGTGAGCAAAAGACCTTGGCCGATTTCGCCGGCAAAGCCGTTTTGGTGGTCAACACCGCCAGCAAATGTGGCTTTACCCCACAGTACAAAGGGCTGGAACAACTGTGGCAGCAGTACAAGGACCAAGGCCTGGTGGTGCTGGGATTTCCCTGCAACCAGTTTGGCAAGCAGGAGCCGGGCAACGAAGGCGCGATTTCCGAGTTCTGTGAGCTGAATTTCGGCGTCAGCTTCCCACTGTTCAAAAAGATCGACGTGAACGGCAGCGATGCCCACCCGTTGTTTGTGCAGCTAAAAAAACAGGCGCCCGGCCTGCTGGGCTCGAAGGGCATCAAGTGGAACTTCACCAAGTTCCTGATCGGTCGCGACGGTCAGGTGGTCAAGCGTTTTGCCCCGACCACCAAGCCTGAGGACTTGACCCAAGAGATCGAAGCCCTGCTCAAATGACCGACTTGCCCGCCGTGTCCCTGGCGCTCGACGACCAGCTGTGTTTCAAGCTCTATGCCGCGTCCCGCGCGGTGACGCGCGCCTACAAGCCGATGCTCGATCAGTTGGGCCTGACCTACCCGCAGTACGTGGCGATGCTGGTGCTGTGGGAGTGGCAGGACGCGACGCCGGCGCAACCCACGGTCAAAGCCCTGGGCGAGCGCTTGATGCTTGACTCCGGGACGCTGACGCCCTTGCTCAAGCGCCTGGAGCAGCTCGCGCTGGTGAAGCGTCAGCGCAGCACACGGGATGAGCGTGAGATGCACCTGAGCCTGAGTCCGGCGGGTGTGCAGTTGCGCGACCAGGCTCAGGCCTTGAAAGCCCGGCTGCTGTGCGACAGCGGCGTGGACCTGAACCAGGCCGACGCCTTGCGCGACGGCCTGGACCAGTTGCTGGCGCAGATCAAAGGCTTGTCGTGTCAGGCACCCAGAGGTCCAGCAGGGCCTTGAGTTCTTCGCGGCGGAACGGCTTGGCCAGGTAGTCATCCATCCCCGCCGCCCGACAACGCTCGCGTTCTTCCGAGAGGGCGTTGGCGGTCAAGGCGACGATAGGCAGGTCCGGCCAGCGCCCGCTGCGGCGAATCTGCCGGCTGGCTTCGTAGCCGTCCATCACGGGCATATTGCAGTCCATCAACACCATGTCGAAGCGCTGTTCTTCAAGGAGCTTGAGGGCTTCGCCGCCGTGGGCGGCCACAATGACTTCGCATCCCAGCTTGCTGAGCATGCCCTTGGCCACCAACTGATTGACCGGGTTGTCTTCCACCAACAGGATGCGCGCCCGATGGGCGAGGGGCGCACTGTCCATTTGGATCGGGTCGAGGATCAGTTGCGCGTCGCTGCGCAGGTTGCGCTGCAGAATCTGGTACAGCGCGTTGCGGCTCAGCGGGCGTGCCTGTTGCTGCAGGGGGGCAAGGGCGGCGACTTCCTCACTGGGCATGAAGTTGCCATAGGCGGTGACCAACAGAATGGGCGCGCTAATCCCCGGGCGCAGGCGGAACAGGCATTCTGGGCAATCGGTAATCAGCAGGTCGGGGGTTTGCCCGCTCAAATCATCGTCCTGGGAATAGCAGCGCGGTGCCAGCCCCCAATGGGGCAACAGCGTGGTGAGCAACTCTGTCAGGCCATTGCTGCCGCTGGTGATGACAATCACCTCACCTGCCAGGGGCGCGTACCGGGCGGCGGGCAAATGCATGGGCAGCGGCAGGTCAGCACAGAACTGGCTGCCAAAACCGACCTCCGAGCTGATACTCAGCCGGCCCTTCATGGCTTCACACAGGTTGTGGGTCAACGCCAACCCAAGTCCCGTTCCGCCAAACTGGCGTGTGATCCCCGCACCGGCCTGGGTGAAAGGCTGGAAGATCTTCACCTGCGCTTCCTGGGCAATACCGATGCCTGTGTCGCAGACCTCGATTTTTACCCGGCCATCCTGGGCGCTGAGGCGCACATCCACGCGGCCGAAGCGGGTGAACTTCAAGGCATTGGAAAGCAGGTTGCTGACGATTTGCCGCACACGCGTCGGGTCGCCTATTACCTGAGCGGGAAAGAGTGGGTCGATCAGGCAGGTTAACTCGACACTCGGCGCCGCGTTCTGCGACAGCAAGTTGGCGGTGTCTTCCACCAGGGAACCGAGATCAAACGGGATGCGCTCCAACTCCAGTTGGCCGGCGTCAAACTTCGACAGGTCGAGAATATCGTTGAGCAATTCCACCAAAACTTTGCCCGAGTCGTGGGCGATGGACAGCTGCTGGCGCTGTTCGGCGTTCAACGGGCTGTCCAGTGATAGCGCAATCATCCCCAGCAAACCATTGAGCGGCGTGCGGATCTCGTGACTCATATTGGCCAGGAACGCGGCGCGGGCCTGGGCCATACCCAAGGCGGTCAACTTTGCCGCTTCCAGCTCATCGTTGGATTGGCTCAAGCGTTGGTTGCTGGCCTTGAGCTCCAGGGTGCGTGCGGAGACGATATCTTCCAGTTGGCCCAGGTATTCGGTGAGGCGGTCCTCGGCGTGGCGGCGCTGCTCGATTTCGGTTTCCATATTGTCGAATTGCTGGTTGGCGACGTTGACCAATACGCCGATTTCATCGTTTTCGTGACCCGGTGGGCAATCCAGGCGGGCCTGCTTGCTGGTGCTCAGTGCGCGAATAATGCGCACCAGCGGCTGGGTCAACATCACGTAAAAGAGGCCCAGCAGGATCCCGGTCAGGAGCAGGCTGCGGGCGAACCCGTTTAGCAGGGTAATCTCGGCACGGTGCAGGAAACGGCTGCCAAAGGCGTAGGTGTCCACGTCCAGGCGGAGTACGCCGAGGGAATCACTGGGCATGTGGCTCAGGAACAGCCGGTCTTCAAACTCCCGGTTGGCGCCAAACAGAAAATCGCTGACAGGCCGATAAGCACTTTCCTTGCGCGGTCGATTCACGTCGGCCAGGACCACGCCATTGTTGTCGATCAATTGCGCGCGGGTAATCGCCGGGGAATGCAGCAGGCCCAGGGTCAGTTCCTGAGCGAGTTCAGCATCGATGTTGTAGGCGATACGCGAGGCTGGGTTATGGCTGATTTCGATCAGTGAGCGTATTTCACGGTTGATCGATGCGTCTTCGCTGGCATAATCAATGCCGATTTGGATCAGGCTGAGCAAGGTTCCCAACACGAAACCTACCAGCACAGTCAATCTGGCTTGTTTATAAGACAAGCGGTGGGCGAACTTGATATCCATCGAGTGTTGAACCACTTCACGTTTCCCTTCGCCCGGCAAGCATAGCTGAACATCCACAGGCTCTGGCTTGGCCGGCATGAATCGTTTTATACGCAGCCTTGTGCGGCCTGACGCAGGGTTGCCAATACGCCATCTTTTGCAAGAACTTGCCAGAGGAATAATCGTGGATTCTCGATTGAATGCCTTTCTTGAGCGCGCCGATGCGGTACTTGCTCGCCTGGAACCGTTGTTACCTGCGCCGCGCCAAGCCATCGACTGGAATCAATGCCTCGCGGCCCGTTGGCAGCGCGAAGGCCGCAGCGGCTTTTTGCTGCCCCTGGAAGTCAGCCTGGACATGCGTTTGTCCGATCTTATCGGCGTAGACAAACAGCGTGAACAACTGGCACGTAACACCCAGCAATTTCTCGACGGGCTGCCTGCCAACCATGCGCTGCTGTGGGGTTCACGCGGCACCGGTAAATCGTCGATGGTGCGCGCTTTGCTGGCCGAGCACGCCAGGGCGGGGTTGCGCCTGATTGAAATCGAGCGCGATCACCTGGCTGATCTGCCCCGCGTAGTCGAGCAACTGCTCAAGTTGCCGCAGCGTTTTATCCTGTTTTGCGACGACCTGTCTTTCGAGGCGGGCGAGGGCGATTACCGCGTGCTCAAAAGCGTGTTGGACGGCTCCCTGGAGCAGGCGCCGGAAAACGTGTTGCTGTATGCCACCTCCAACCGTCGTCACCTGGTGCCGGAAAACCAGAGCGACAATGACAACTGGAAGCGGGTGGACGGTGAGTTGCACCCCAGTGAGGCGGTGGAAGACAAAATCGCCCTGTCCGACCGTTTTGGCCTGTGGCTGTCGTTCTACCCGTTCAGCCAGGAGCATTTTCTGGATGTGGTCGAACACTGGATCGGCGAGCTGGCCAGCAAGGCCGGTTTGCAGTGGCAGCGCGATGAAGCCCTCGACATTCTTGCCGTACGCTGGGCCACCGGGCGTGGCAATCGCAACGGCCGTTGCGCGTATCAATTCGCCCGTTATTGGGTAGGACTCAAATTGCTGGAGCGTCAACCATGATCGATTTGCAACAGGCCGGCACCGGCCTGGATGGCTATGCCCTGTTATGTGCACAACTGGAATCGCTGCTGGCCGATGAACGTGACTTTATCGCCAACAGCGCTCAGTTCTCTGCGTTCCTGTTCAACCAGTTGGACGACTTGAACTGGGCCGGCTTCTACCTCAACCGCGATGAAGAGCTGGTGCTGGGCCCGTTCCAGGGCCAGATCGCTTGTGTACGCATTCCGTTCGGTCGTGGCGTGTGCGGCGCGGCGGCGGCATCCCGGCAAACCCAGCGGATTGAGGATGTACATGCGTTCCCCGGCCATATCGCCTGTGACAGCGCCTCCAACAGCGAACTGGTGGTGCCGCTGATCAAGGATGGCGTACTGATTGGCGTGCTTGACCTGGACAGCCCGTCGCTGGCCCGTTTTAACGAGCGGGACCAGGCGGGTATCGAACAACTGGCGGCGATTTTTCTACGCTTGACCGACTGCTGATCGGGGCGCAGAGGGTTGGCCTTGGTCATGGGCTATCCAGCTTATGGAGCTGCACCTGCAGTATCCTCTCCAGCTCCAGCATGAGTTTTTCCAGGGACTTCACCTCGACCTCGATCAGGGGGCGTTCATCGCGACGCGCACAGGCATGCTCCAGTGCTTCGCATTGCGCGGCCAGGGCGCATGCCTGGACGATGCGCGCGGCGCCCTTGATCTTGTGGGCTTGCTCAATGATGTCTTGGAGCGGTGCCTGTCTGGCCATCAAGCTCAGCAGGTCCTGGCGGTCATGGCGACTGCTGTCCAACAGCTCCTCCAGCAAGCGCCGGCTTAATTGCGGATCACCCCCGGTCAGTGCCTCGAGGCAGTCGAGGTCCACCCGCAGGACCGCCGATTGAGGTCTGATTCGGGCCAGTTGCTGCTCCAGCGCGGTGAGGCTGATGGGTTTGAACAGGCAGTCGTTCATGCCCGCTTGCGCACAACGCTGTTTCTCCTCGGGTTGGGCATTGGCAGTGAAACCGAGTATCACACAGGGCTCCTGTTGCTCTCGCTGCTCATATTCACGGATTGAGCGACTCAACTCATAGCCATTCATGACGGGCATGTTGCAGTCGGCTATCACCAGGTCGAAGCGCTCCTGACGCCAGGCCAGAAACCCGGCAGCACCTTGCTGGGCCGCCGTGAACTGATGCCCCAGATAACCCAGTTGCTGACACATCAGCAAGCGATTGGCCGGGTGGTCGTCGACCACCAGTACATTGAGAACCGGCGCGGCAGCGGGCGGCTGGGACTTGAGTTCTTCCTGTACCTCGTTTGGCTGCAGGCTCGTCATCTTCAAGCAGACCTGCACTTGAGTGCCCACCATGGGCACGCTGCTCAGGCTCAGTTGCCCCCCCATCATCTCGCACAGGCTGCGACAGATCACCAACCCCAGGCCGGCGCCACTCCTGGCCAGGTGTCCGGAGTTGTCGGCCTGGGCAAAGGGTTCGAACAGACGCGATTGATCGTCCCGGCTGATGCCGATGCCCGTGTCCTCGACCACCAGTTTCATCTGGATCTCGTTCGGCAGCGGGGTGGCTTGCACCTGCACCTTGATCTTCACCTGCCCGTGCTCGGTGAATTTGATCGCGTTGCTGACCAGATTCGACAGCACCTGCTTGAAGCGCAGCGGGTCGATCAGTACGGTGGTGTCGTCCAGGTCGGTGTCGAATTCGAGCAACAGGCGCAGGGTTTTCTGGCGGGCCAAGCCATCGAACACGCGCACCACCGACTCGATCACTTCCCGTAGATTCACGCGCTCAGGCGCCAGGCTCAGGCGGCCGGACTCGATGCGCGCAATGTCGAGGATGTCGCCAATCAGCTCCAGCAAGTCCTTGGCCGAGTTGTAGGCCACCTCGATAGCCGGGCGATCAAGATGGCCTTGGTCGGCACGCTTGAGGGTCAGTTCCAACATCCCGATCACCGCATTCATCGGCGTGCGGATTTCATGGCTCATGGTCGCGAGGAAGGTGCTTTTGGCTCGGTTTGCCTCGTCGGCGCGTTCCTTGGCAGCACGCAGTTCGTCGAACAGTTGGCGCCGGTCACTGATGTCGATCCAGCCGCCGATAACGCCCTGAACTTCGCCGTCCGAGTCGCGATAGGGAAGAATCCAGTGGTAGATCGTCAGTTTCTTCCCGTGAATATGCAGGGAGCGATCGAGGATCAGCGGGTTACCTTCCGCGACCACCCGTTGGTAGTCGGCGTGGTACTGCGCCGCCTCCGACTCCAGAGCCATGTCCATTTGCACCACGCTCTTGCCAATCACTTCCTCGCGTTTGACCCCGAACACTTGCAGGTAACTGTCATTGCAGGTTTGCAGCAGGCCCTTGCGGTCGCGTACGTAAATCGGGTGCGGCGTCTCATTGACCAATGCGCGCATGAACTCGAATTGGTCGTTGAGGGCCCGTTCGGCCATCTTCCGGTGTTTGATCTGGCGGCGCATGTAGGCGTTCCAGGTCAGGGAAATCAGCAGCAACAACCCCGTACCGATGATGATTTGTGCAATCAACTCGTGGTAATTGCGCCAGTAGCTGTCGGAGGCGGGTGTGTAACCCCGCCAGCGGCTGTTGATCACGCCCATTTCGTCCGGGGAAATACTCAGCAGTGCCTTGTCCAGGATTGAACTCAGCTCGACGGCGCGGCGCGGCGTCGCCAGGGCGAAAGTCGCTGGAAGGGTGCCGATGCTGGCGCTGATCTGTAGTTTGTCCTGGAACACCTGGGAGGACAGAAAGTAGTTGGCGATGACCAATGAATTCACCGCACCGTCCACGTTGCCCTGGGCCAGCATTTCCGATGCCTTGAAGGTGTCACTGACTTCCACCAGGAGAATCCCCGGGAATTCCTGTTGCAGGATTTTTTCCAGCGGGTTTCCCATGGTGATTGCCAGGCGCTTGCCCGCCATCTGCTCCAGGCTCGAGGGGGCGTTGGGCTCCTTGCGAGTCAGCAGGACATAGGAGTTTTCCAGGTAGGGACGACTGAAACTGAGTTGGGCCTCCCGCTCGGCGCTGGGCACGATAGCGCCGATGATGTCGGCTTGGCCCGAGGTGACCCGCTCTATCATCGTGTTGACCTCGCGAATGCGCTGGATTTCGAAGCGCAAGCCCGTCCGCAGGCGAATCAGTTCCAGCAGGTCGGCGGTGATGCCGCGAAAATTGCCGTCGGCATCGAAGAACGTCAGCGGCGCGAAGGTCTCATTGACCACGACTTTGACGACCGGGTGCTCTTTCAACCAGCGTTCTTCACGTTGGGTCAGTTGCAGTTTTTTGTCGGTCAGCAGGATATCGCTGCCGGCGCTCCAGCGCTTGGCGATGCTGTCTCGCTCATTCATGGGAACGGCCGCCAGTATCGAATCGACGATGCTGAGCAGAATCTGCTGGTCCTGGCGCAGCGCAAAACTGAAACCATAGGCTTCATGTTTGCCGAAATTCGCCATGCGGACGTTCTTCAGATAGCCCTTGTTGATCATGTAATGGGTGGAGATGGTGTCCCCCAGAAACACATCCGCCTGATCAAAGGCCACTGCATTCAAGGCGTTTTGATACGAGGGGAAGGCGCGGATATCCGCCTGCGGGTACAACTTTTCCACTTCGCTCAGCGGCAGGTAGTGGTAGACGAGGCTCAAGCGCAGCCCGGCCAGGCCATCGCTCAAACTGCGCGTTTCCTTTTCGCGGGTCACCAGTACCGGCTGATCTACTGCGTACGGCTGCGACAGGATGAAATTCGGGTTGGCGGCCTCAAAGCCGTTGGAGGAACCCAGCAGGTCAATTTCACCTTTTTCCAGGGCGCGAATCGAGGCTTCCCGCGTGGGGTAGCTCAATACCTTGATAGGCAGGGCCATGGCTTTGGCCAGGAGCCCGGCGTAATCGGCGGTCAGGCCTTCATAGTCGCGGCCGCTGGAGGTCAGGTCGAAGGGTGGGTAATCGGGTGCCGAGGTGCCCAGCACCAGCTCGCGTTTGTTCAGCAACCACTGGCGCTGAGCCTTGTCCAGTTGAGTATCCAGTTGAACGGTACCCGCGCGGCTCAATAAGGTGAAGTTTTCCGGACCCGGTTGTGGGGTCGCGGGCACAGTAGTGCTCAGGCACATACCGGCAATTAATACAATCAGATAGTCCTTTATACGCCTGGGCATCCGCTTTCTCACACTAGCGCGTTTCGTTTTGCCATCTCGATAAGTTCTACCAAGGATTTGGCTTTAAGTTTCTGCATCAGCCTTTTTTTGTAAGTGCTTACTGTTTTGTTACTTAGAAACATACCTTTGGCGATTTCTTTGTTGGTGCGCCCCTGTGCGAAGAGTTGCAATACCATCAGTTCCCGGTCGTTCACTGCCTTGAACAGTTCAAGTTCGAGGGTATCCTTACCGTCGGTGCCATTGCTATTCAATGCCTGGCTGGGAAAGTAATTGTAACCGGACAACACCGCGCGAATGGCGCTCAGCAGTTCGCTCAGGTCACCCTCCTTGCACACGTAGCCATCTGCGCCGGAGCGCATGCAACGTGTGGCGAACAACGTCGGACTCTGGGCGGTAAGAATCAGGGTTTTCATGGATGTGTTCATGGCGTTGAATCGGCAGAGCACTTCGAGACCGTCCAGTTTCGGGATGCTGATATCCAGGATGATCAGGTCCGGCAGGCATTCGCGAACCATTTGGATCGCGTCACAACCGTTGTCCGTTTCACCAACGACCTTATAACCCTCGTGTTCCAACAACATACGAATCGCCAACCTGATAACGGGGTGGTCATCAATGATAAAAACTGTGTTCATAATCATATTCCATGCAAGTGCAAATAAAGCGGGCACATTAGCTCAGAAGATGAGGGAGTAGGATGAACCTAGGGGGGAGTAGATATAAAACAGGAGAATTCCTACAGAAAAAGAGGTAACTGCCTACCCTTCATTAAGGCTTTGCGCCGTCGGATCTAAGCAAAGTTTGAATCAGTACGCTCAGGGCTGGGGCGACAGGTTCAGCAAGGGTTTTCAGACGAATTTCCGATCGCTGAACAGCGTTTAAAGTCGATTTTTTAGAGAGGGAATATTGGCGCGATCAACCTTGCAAGTTCGTCTTTATTCAGGGGCTTCATTAAATAGCCAAGCAGTGGCAGGCCACGTTGCAGGGCTTGTGTTGTCAGGGTGGACAGTTCGGTTGCCGCCAGCCCGCTCAGTAGAATGGCGCTGCTTATGAAGTGACGGCGGTTGGCAATTTCCACCAGTTCCAGCCCGGGTAGATCAGGCAGGCATTGGTCACACAGCAGGAGGTCAAACGGAGTCGTGGCGCTGGACATCGAGCGAATCGCCTGTTCGGCATTTTCTGCAAGGGTCAGGTGCTCGAAGCCGAAGCTTTTAAGCAGGCATTGAGTGGCCAGGAGCTGAAAGGGATGATCCTCCACCAACAGGATTCGAAGACGGGGTAGGGGCATAGAAGGCACAGGGCTCATTCAGAAGGGGCGGGGCGTAGCAAGTCCGCCAGAAGCGTGCGCGATTATTCCTCGAGCTTGTGTGCGAATTCGATCAGGCCGCTCTGTTCCCGTCGTAGGCAAATTCTGTACGGGAAGCAGGCGGCGTGATCAACATGTTCACTGCGGGCTGGAACGTCCGGTCATCTCCCGCGCCATCTCGGTGGCGTAGCTGTCAGTCATGCCGGCGATAAAGTCGATCATGCGCAAAAACGACGCGTGCAGCGGCCAGGCCGGGTTTGGCGCGCTGTTGCCCAGCAAGTCGAGGATGCGCCGGTTCTTGAACGACGGCGTGCGCCCGCCATGCTGTTCCAGTGCCGCACCGCAAAAGGCGTTCAGGAGGATTTCCAAGGTGGTGTAGGCGCCGATTTCGTGCAGGGTTTTGCGCTTGTCCTGGAAGATTTTTTTACGCGCCATGTCCTTGGCATCCAGCACGCAGCGCTTGGCGGGGCCGTGCATGTGCTCCACCAGGTCACCGGGCAGCGTGCCGGCGAGCAACGCGTCTTGCTGTTCGACAAAGGCCCGCGCGGCGGCATTGGTCAGGTGCTCGATCGCCTTGCCGCGCAGGATCGCCAGCTTTCGCCGACGAGAGTCCTCCGGGCCCAGTTGCCGGTAAGTCTGGGGTAAATCGTCACCCACCAGGTCGAGCAGCAACGACTCCACCTCGGCATATTCCAGCAACTCCATTTCCAGGCCGTCTTCGAGGTCAATCAAGGCGTAGCAGATATCGTCTGCTGCCTCCATCAGGTAAACCAACGGATGACGTGCCCAGCGTTGTTCTTCCAGCTGCGGGAGGCCGAGTTTGTGGGCGATCTGCTCAAGGATCGGCAGCTCGCTCTGGTAGCAGCCAAACTTATGTTTTTTGTAGCCCAGGGAATCCGCGTGACGAGCGGTCCACGGGTATTTCAAATAGGTACCAAGGGTGGCGTAGGTCAGCCGTGTGCCGCCGTCGAACTGGTGGTATTCCAGCTGGGTCAGTACCCGAAACCCCTGGGCATTGCCTTCGAAGTTGAGGAAGTCATTGCGCTCGGCAGTGCTCATGTCATCCAGCCAGCCGCGTCCGGCCGCCTGTTGAAACCAGTGGCGAATGGCATCTTCACCGGAGTGCCCGAACGGCGGGTTGCCGATGTCATGGGCCAGGCAGGCCGATTGCACCACCATGCCCAGGTCGCTCGGTTCACACCAGTCGGGCAGGGCGCTACGCAGGGTTTCGCCTACGCGCATGCCGAGGGAGCGGCCGACGCAGCTGACTTCCAGGGAGTGGGTCAGGCGAGTATGGATATGGTCATTGCTCGATACCGGGTGCACTTGTGTCTTGCGGCCCAGTCGGCGGAATGCGCCGGAGAAAATAATACGGTCGTGATCCTTGTGAAACGGGCTGCGGCCGAGTTCTTCGGGGCTGTGCAGGGGCTTTCCAAGACGTTCGCGTGTCAGCAGGGTGGGCCAATCCAAGGCGGGTACTCTCCGTACGGTGAATGACCCTCCCAGCTTCCCGGTTCAGCGTGGCCTCGGCAAGCGAAAATCTACAGCCCGACTGCATCGATATCGATTAACAGCAAGCGCTGGCCGTTATCGAAGAATTGTCCGGCGGTCAGGCAATACTGATTGGTGGTGGCGTCGCGGTAGGTCGACGAGAGCGTCAGGCGTCGTTCTTCCCAACCTTCGGCGAGCAGATGATAGAAGTACGGGCGCCACGACCAGTTGTGGCCCAGGTAGCGGCTGTCAGCCTGCCAGGCGTCCTGGCGCCATTCGAAGTTGGGGGTGAGTTGGGTGCCATGGCGGTCGCACTGATAAAAGCGCAGCAGCCAGGGGAAGTCCGGCAATTGGGGTAATTGATTCAGCGGCGCGCGGCACTGGGCCCAGGTTTGCAGGATTCTCATCAGTTCGACCAATTGCAGGCGCAACTGCATCAAGCGGCCACGCTCTGCGAGTTTGTGCTGGACGTACACCGTGCGCAGGCGAGCAAATCGCGGCACGAAGGCATCGGCTGCAAACCATTCCAGCTGCGCCTGAGCAAACAAGTAACCCTGCACATACCGCGCGCCGCATTCCAGGGCGAAACTCAATTGCGCCTCGGTTTCCACGCCTTCGGCGATGATCCAGCATCCGGTCTTTTCCGCCATTTGCGCCAGCGCCCTGACGACGTCACTGCTCGGCCCGCCTTTGGCGGCTTCCTGGAACAGGCGCATGTCCAGCTTGAGAATATCCGGTTGCAGTGCCAGTACGCGGTCGAGTTGGGAATAGCCGGCACCAAAGTCATCAATGGCGATTCGCGCACCCGCGTTGCGATAACGCACCACGACGTCGGCCAGACGCTGGATGTCGCCTCCTAACTCGGTGATCTCAAACACGATGCGCCGCGGATCGATGCCGTAGGCGTGTACCTGTTTCAAACTCGGCAAGGCTTGGCCCGGGCGCAGGCGATTGATCCAGCGTGGCGAGATGTTCAGGCTGAGAAACCAGTCTTCGGGTGCTTCATGAAGGCGGCTTAACGCATTGTCGCGGATTTGTCGGTCGAGGCTGCGCAAGGTCATGCCGGGCGTGCGCGGGTCAGCAAACAGCGGGCCCACGGACAGCAGGCGGCCATCCGCCTGGCGCAGGCGGCCGAGCGCCTCTACACCCGCAATGCGGCCGGTGGCGGTGTCGATAAACGGTTGGAAGCAGGCAAGCGGTTGCCCGTCGATCACGGGGCCTCCTTAAGAGAGCTGGCAAAAAAAGGCCCGGCCCTCATGTTCGAGGGCCGGGCCGATTCTGTTTGCAAGAATGCAGCCAGCGGGGTTCAACCTTTGCGCGAGGCACCTTGCATGGCCAATTTAATCAGCGGGATCAAACCGGCGCCCAGCCGCACCAGGCGCGTCAGGCTACTGATACTGCCGCCTTTGGCGCCCTTGCCGGTGAAAAAACCCATCAGTGTCACCGCGGCCACGCCCCACAGCGGCGCGTGCTTGATGCCCAGGCTGTCCTGCCAGTTGTGGCGTAGATCGCGCACCTTGTTCAGGGGCGCCATCAGTTGCTGGGACTCGTGACGGATTTCCTGGCGGTGCATTTCCATGCGCAGGCGAATCAGCGCCTTGCGCATTTCCCGGCGCGAAGCGGTGTGTGGAATTTCAGTCATGCTCATGGCAGCAGGCGCTCCCGGTCGTTGGCCAGTTCTTCAAGGGTGGCATGGAACGGCGTGGACTCATCGAATATCGCCGCCTTCAAGCGCACTCCGCAGAACGCTGCGGCCAGGGAATAGAACACACACAGGCTAATGATCCCGGTGATACGGTAGGTGTCCCACACCAGAATCATCACCAGCGCCGACAGCCCCACCAACAGCAGCAGAGCAAACACCAGTGCCAGGCCCGCGAACAGCAGCAGGCTCACCGTGCGTGATTTCTGCTCTTGCAACTCGATGCCAAATAACTCGACGTGGCTGTGCAGCAAGCCCAGAACGGCCGCGCCCAGGCGTCGGGAGGTGGAGCTTGAGCTCGTGGACGAGCCGGATTCGCCGATAGCCATAATGTTAGCGCCTTGTAGCCAGCAGACCGATCAGAAAGCCAACACCGGCGGCAATGCCCACCGACTGCCAAGGGTTGGCCTGCACGTAATCTTCCGTTGCCGTGACAGCCGCCGCGCCGCGTTCGCGCAGGGAGTCTTCGGTCAGTTGCAGGGTTTCGCGGGCCTTGAGCAAGCTGTCGTGGATCTTGGTGCGCAGCTCATCGGCCTGGTCACCGGCCAGCACGGCGGTGTCGTCGAGCAACTTTTCAGTGTCACTGACCAGGGTTTGAAAATCCGCCATCAGTATCTCTTGAGCAGTCTTTGCAGTTCTTCTGGCCATGGTTATCTCCGTGATTGGCTGATCGGTACGTGTGGTTTCGAGTCACAGGCTTCTGTGAAGGTTCAGTTCAATTGTCTGGTACAGCTTTTGCTTTGCCTTGGTGCGCATGCCCGGGGCGTGCGCTGAATATGGGCGGCCTGAGGCGAATGCCTTGAAAAACCTTACCCTAAATCAATGAAACTCGCGGAAAAACCCTGTCGGTAATGGCTTGTTGCGGTATTCGCTGCGCTAAAGCGGTTCACGCCCTCTGAAGAGGTGCGGGACTGGTGGTGCCAATTTAGTGCGCGAAACCCTGGCTTGAACCGCTTTGGTGCTTTTTGCCTTTAATGCAGGCCTGCCAACCTCCATGGAAAATTTGCAAAGCGCAGTGGACACATTAGTCCACAGTTCCAACACCCTGTTTATTCTGATTGGCGCGGTCATGGTGCTGGCCATGCACGCCGGTTTTGCGTTCCTGGAAGTCGGCACCGTGCGCCAGAAAAACCAGGTCAACGCCCTGTCGAAGATCCTCAGCGACTTCGCCATCTCGACCTTGGCTTATTTCTTTATAGGCTATTGGATCTCCTACGGCGTGAGCTTTATGCAACCGGCGGCGGTCATCAGTGCCGATCACGGCTACGGCCTGGTGAAGTTTTTCTTCCTGCTGACCTTCGCTGCGGCGATCCCGGCGATTATTTCCGGTGGCATTGCCGAGCGTGCAAAGTTCGCTCCTCAGCTGTGTGCCACCGCGCTGATCGTGGCATTTATCTACCCGTTTTTTGAAGGCCTGGTGTGGAACGGTAATTTCGGCCTGCAAGCCTGGTTGCTCGCCACCTTTGGTGCCAGCTTCCATGACTTCGCCGGTTCCGTGGTGGTACACGCCATGGGCGGTTGGCTGGCGCTGGCGGCGGTGCTGCTGTTGGGCCCGCGTAACGGGCGCTATCGAGAAGGGCGCCTGGTGGCATTTGCGCCGTCGAGCATTCCCTTCCTGGCGTTGGGTTCGTGGATCCTCATTGTCGGCTGGTTCGGCTTTAACGTGATGAGCGCGCAGACCTTGAATGGCGTCAGCGGCCTTGTCGCCGTCAACTCGCTGATGGCCATGGTTGGCGGCACGGTTGCTGCCCTGGTGATCGGCCGCAATGACCCTGGCTTCCTGCATAACGGTCCGCTGGCCGGGCTGGTGGCGATTTGCGCCGGTTCCGACTTGATGCACCCTGTGGGCGCGCTGGTCACTGGTGTCGTCGCCGGTGGTTTGTTCGTGTGGTTCTTCATCGCCGCCCAGGATCGCTGGAAGATCGATGACGTGCTGGGTGTGTGGCCCCTGCATGGTTTGTGCGGCGTGTGGGGCGGTATCGCGTGCGGCGTCTTCGGCCAGACCGCCCTTGGCGGCTTGGGCGGCGTGAGCCTGATCAGCCAGTTGATTGGCACCGCGCTGGGGGTGGTGGTGGCGCTGGTCGGCGGCCTGTTGGTGTACGGCGTGATCAAACGCGTGCACGGGCTGCGCCTGAGCCAGGAGCAGGAGTACTACGGCGCTGACCTGTCGATCCACAAGATCGGCGCGGTCAGTCAGGATTGATCGGCTCGTCGGTCCGCGGGTAGAAACCGTGCAGTAGGCGATAGCGGTTACGCCGCACCTCGTCGACCCGCGCCTGCACCTGTTCGTCCGAAAGCCCCAGCAGGATCAAGGCGTGGGAGGCGAGCATCAGGCTCGACTCCAGCAGTTCGGGCACCACTTCGCTGGCGCCGGCGGCTTTCAGTTCCGTCAGTTGGCTGTCGTCACGGGTACGCACCAGAATCGGCACGTCCGGATTGATCCGGCGTGCCTCCGTCAATACCACCAGTGCGACATCGCTGTTATCCACCGCGATCACCACCAGCCGTGCGCGTTCCAGGCCGACCGCACTCAGCAAGGCCCCACGGCGACAGTCACCGTAGTGCACGTTGCGGTCTTGCGTGGCGGCTCCCTGCACCTGCGCCGGGTCATCATCCAGTGCAATAAACGCCTGTTGCTCGCGGTGCAGAAAGCGCCCGATGGATTGCCCGACGCGGCCGTACCCGCAAATCACTGCGTGGCCGCTCAATTGGGCGTTGAGCGCGGTGATTGCTTCCAGGTGCACCTGCTGGTTGGGCTTGCGGTGCAGGCGCAGGGCAATCGTTGGTGCCGCGCGCAGCAGCAGCGGGGTCAGCAGCATCGAGCAGAAGGTGGCAGCGAGCAGCAGGCCGTTGAACGCTTCGGGTATCAGCCGGCTGTGTTGCATTTGCGCCATCAGCGCAAAACAGAACTCGCCGCCCTGGGCCAGGGCCAGGCCACTGCGCCAGGCGGTTTCACTGTCGCTGCCACGCAGTTTGACCAACGCCGCTACCACCAGGGCCTTGATCAGCATCAGTGCAAGGGTCAGGCCGAGGATCAGCAGGCTATGGCTGACGAACAGCTGCAGGTCGATGAGCATGCCGATGCTGACAAAAAACAGCCCGAGCAGAATGTCGCGAAACGGCCGGATGTCGGCTTCGATCTGATGCCGGTAATGGCTTTCGCCCAACAGCATGCCCGCCAGGAACGCGCCGAGGGCAGGCGAGAGTCCCAGTAGGTGCGTGAGCCAGGCGGTCAGCAATACGATCACCAGCGCCAATAGCACAAACAGCTCTGCTGAACGGGACGCCGCGACTTCGTGAAACAGGCGGGGCAATAACCAGCGACTGGCGAACAGCAAGCCGACGAACAACAGCACGGTTTTGCCCAGCGTCAGCGGCAACGCCCAGTACCACGCCTGGTCGCTGTTACCGGCAAATACCGGCACCAAGGTGAGCAGCAGCACGGCCACTACATCTTGGAACAGCAACACGCCAATCGCATTCTGGCCATGGCTGCTGAAGATTTCCCCGAGGCTGGTCAGTTCCTTGCTGACGATGGCCGTGGAGGACAACGCCAACCCGGCACCCAGCAGCAGAGCGACGCCTGGCGCCAGGCCAAACGCCATCAGCAGGCCTCCCAGCAGCACACCGCAGCCCAGTACCTGCAAGCTGCCCAGCCCGAAAACCACGCTGCGCAAGGCGAACATCTTGGTAAGGGAAAACTCCAGCCCAAGGGAAAACAGCAGGAATACCACCCCCAACTCGGCGAGGTCCGGCAGGTCTTCACTGTCATTCACCCAGTCCAGCGCGGTGGGCCCCACGGCCAGGCCCACGCACAGGTAGCCCAGCACGGGCGGCAGCCGCAGCCGGCGAAACAGCGCAATCACCACCAGGGATGAGGCCAGAATGATCAGCAGGTTGGCGAACACAAGCATCTCCATTGCGGGGTGAACGGGCAAAAAGCCGCGAGAATCGCTGAATCAGTTATACGTCATGGTGACCTGGGTCAGGTCTTTTGTCGGCAGTCGGATTTCATCGGGCAAGCCTGCTCGCCACAGGTATTGGGCGGGCTTAGAATGATGACCTACTTACTGATCGGGTCCCGTCGCCATGCTTCCTGAATGCCAGCTGCTCGGCACCGTGGGTTGCCATCTTTGTGAGATAGCCGAAGCCGAAATCATGCCGCTCGTCGAAGGAGGGCTGCTGGTGGAACTGGTTGATATCACTGAGCCCGTTGATCTCACCGAAGTCTATGGCCTGCGGATTCCGGTGCTTCGCCGTGTGGATACAGGGGCTGAATTGGATTGGCCATTCGACCCTGAGCAGATTGTTGCCTTCCTTCGTTAAGCGTTATCCGATAGCGGGTTACCAATTATTACGTTACTGTATGTCTGTACAGTGATTGAGTAGAGGGATCGCCCGTGGTGAATGTTGAACAATTAAAAAGCAGCGTCAATCGCATGTCTGCCGATGTCGTGCGCGACGCGGTGAACGAGCTGCGCCTGGATGGCCTGGTCACGGAAGGCAAGACGCCGTTTAACAAAGTGCATTTCAATACCTGCTTCGCCGAAATCGAGGCCTTGTTCCAGCGCGCCGGTTACCACAAGCAGTTGGATGTCGTGGGTTACCAGGGCTTGTTGTACGCGCTGTACGATCCCGGCCGTTGGGAAGCGGTGGACGTGCTGCGCTGGCTCAAGGAGTTCACCGACGCCGCCAGTGCCTCGCCGATCCTGCGGGCCGAATTGGCAAAGGCCTGAGATCCGCCCTAGGCTCAATCCCGCTCCATGCGGGATAATGCCTGCCTGATTTTCCAGGCTCCGAGCATTGTCATGTCCACATCCGGTTTTTCCGCGTCCCAGCACCAAGCCAGTACGTTGTATTTGCCACCTGGCCCTTGGGCGACAGTGCTGGATTGCCTGTGCGAGCATTTTCCGGCGATCAGCCGTGAACACTGGCTGGACCGCATCGCGCGAGGCCGTGTGCTCGACATCAACGGTCATCCGATCAACCTCGGCCTGGCCTACAAGGAAGGCCTGTGCATTTATTACTTTCGTGAAGTACCGAATGAGAAGGTGATCCCGGTACAGGAAACTATTCTGTACGCCGACGAACATTTGGTCGTGACCGACAAGCCGCATTTTCTGCCGGTAACGCCTGCTGGCGAATACGTCGAGCAAACCCTGTTGCGCCGCCTGATTCGTCGTCTGGATAACCCCGCGCTTGTTCCCTTGCATCGCATCGACCGGCATACGGCCGGGCTGGTGCTGTTCTCGGCCAACCCGCAAAGCCGTTCGGCGTATCAACAGCTGTTTCCTACGCGGCGCATCGACAAATTCTACGAAGCCATTGCCCCGGCTTTGCCGAACCTGACGTTCCCCAGGGTGCACAAAAGCCGCCTGGTGGATGGCGAGCCGTTCTTCCGTATGCAGGAAGGGCCGGGCGCCAGCAATACCGAAACGGCCGTGGAAGTGCGCGAAAAAAATGCCGACTTGTGGCGCTACGGCCTGTTCCCCGTAACGGGCAAGAAGCACCAGTTGCGCGTGCACATGACTGCGCTGGGGGCGAGTATCTGCAATGACCCGTTCTACCCCGACGTGATCAAGGACGCCGAGGACGACTACGCCAACCCGCTCAAGCTGCTGGCTCAGGGCGTGCGGTTTATCGACCCGGTCACAGGTGAACAACGCGATTTCCGCAGCCAGATTACCCTCGACTGGTAACCCCCGGAAACGACAAGGCCCGCGCGAGGCGGGCCTTGTTGGCAAACGCTAAGACTTACAGGTCTTTAACGGTGCGAACCTGATCTTTGTTGATGCGGGTTTGCTTGCCGTCAAGTTGTTCGAACTCATAGAAGCCCGAAGCCTTGTCGTATTTAGGGGTATCGACGGCCTGGATTTCGCGACCGTCATTCAGGGTGATCACTGTAGGCGAGGCGCAACCGGCGAGAGTGGCGAGGCCCAGTGCAAGCATGAGAGCGGCGATGGTCCGTTGAGTCATGAGTGTGTCTCCGAAAGAATTCTTTTAAACAACTGACCTTGTGACGCGCGCGGCGCCGACAAAGTTCCTTGTGCGAGGTTCATTCTGACACGCCGAAGCCTGGGTGTAACAGCTCAGGTGTATTCAGGTTGGCCAGCCGCAGGTCTTCGGCCGGGTATTGCAGGCCCACGCCACCCAGTTGCAAGAGGATCCTGCGCGGGCTGCGTTCACCGGCGTCCCATGCCCGTTTTACCTCAATGTGCAGGTGAGTCGGGATGATACAGATCAAGGGTTCCCAGAACTCACCCTGGCGCACCATCACCGGCAGCAGCGGGTTGTGGCGTGCAGTCTCACGCAGGTCGGTGAGCAGCCCCACGTCGATGTTCGGTACATCACACGGCAGTATCAACAAATGCTCACGCTGTGCGACCGCCAAGCCAGCGAGGATGCCTGCCAGCGGGCCGGGGAAGTCCGGGCTGTCGTCGCTCACTAACTGGTCGGCATACGGTGCGTACCGTTCATGGTTGCGGTTGCAGGAGATAATCAGGTCATCCGTCAGCGGCCGGGTCAGGCGCTGCAAGTGCGCAATCAGCGGCTGCCCGTGCCACTGCAACAGGCCTTTGTCCTGGCCGCCCATGCGTTGGCCACGGCCACCGGCCAGCAGCAAAATCGAACAGGGCAGGGGCGAAGAATCAACAGACATGGCGGTTCCGCTGCGGCAGGTAAATAGGGCCCTGTGATATAACATCGGGCTGTTCCTTCGACAACTGGACCGAGCCATGAACGCCAAGGCTGATGCGCCCTTCGTAGCCCTTAATATTGCTGTACTGACCGTCAGCGACACCCGCACCCTGGACACCGACACCTCGGGCCAGGTCTTCGTCGACCGCCTGACCGCCGCTGGCCACAACCTGGCTGAGCGCGTGCTGCTCAAGGACGACCTCTACAAAATTCGCGCCCAAGTCGCCCACTGGATCGCCGAAGACGTGGTGCAAGTGGTGCTGATCACCGGCGGCACCGGCTTCACCGGCCGCGACAGCACGCCCGAAGCGGTGAGCTGCTTGCTGGACAAGCAAGTCGATGGGTTCGGTGAACTGTTTCGCCAGATCTCGGTGGCCGACATCGGCACCTCCACCGTGCAATCGCGCGCCCTGGCCGGCCTGGCCAATGGCACGCTGGTATGCTGCCTGCCGGGTTCGACCAACGCGGTGCGCACGGGCTGGGATGGCATCCTCGCCGAGCAATTGGATAACCGCCACCGCCCGTGCAACTTCGTGCCCCACCTGAAGCAGGCCGAACCCTGCGAATCCCGTGGATAAGCCGGGTAAAACCGGCGCTTTGCTGCCGGTGGAAGACGCGCTGCGCCAACTGCTGGACATGGCCGAAGCCGCACCGATCCGTGATCAGGAAGTGTTGCCTCTGGGCGTGTGCGATGGCCGTGTGCTGGCGCAAGACCTCATCTCCACCCTCGATCTGCCGCCCTGGCCCAACAGCGCCATGGACGGCTATGCCCTGCGTCTGTCGGACTGGAAGGGCGAGCCATTGCCCGTCAGCCAGCGCATCTTCGCCGGCCAGGCGCCGCAGCCATTGGCGAGCGGCACGTGTGCGCGCATCTTTACCGGCGCACCGGTGCCCGAAGGTGCGGACTGTGTAGAGATGCAGGAAAACGCCGTGGTCCACGCCGACGAGCGCGTGAGTTTCACCGAACCCTTGCACGTCAACCAGAACATCCGCCCCCAAGGCCAGGAAACCACCGTCGGTGAGTGGGTGCTAACCGCCGGCACCCGGCTCGGCCCGATCGAGCTGGGCCTGGCTGCATCCCTTGGCCGTGACCGTCTGAGTGTGGTGCGCCGCGTGCGCGTGGCCGTGCTGTCCACCGGTGATGAACTGATCGAACCGGGTTTGCCGCTGGGGCCGGGGCAAATCTACAACAGCAATCGCCGTGTGCTGTGCAGTTGGCTTGCGCGGATGGGCTGTGAAGTGATTGATGCCGGGATTCTGCCGGATGATCTGGAAAAAACCCGCACGCGCCTGGCCGATCTGGGCAGTGTCGACCTGATTTTGTCCACCGGTGGTGTGTCGGTGGGCGAAGCGGACTTCCTCGGCATCGCCCTGCGAGAAGAGGGCGAGCTGGCCTTGTGGAAGCTGGCGATCAAACCCGGCAAGCCGCTGACCTTCGGCCATTTTCGTGGTGTGCCGGTGATCGGCCTGCCGGGCAACCCGGCCTCCACCCTGGTGACGTTTGCGCTGCTGGCACGCCCTTATCTGCTGCGCCGCCAAGGCGTGCAGGACGTGGCGCCGCTGCGTTTCGAAGTGCCGGTGGGGTTCGTCTGGCCCAAGCCGGGCAACCGCCGCGAGTACCTGCGCGGGCGTATCGAGCAGGGCAAAGCGGTCATCTATCGCAACCAAAGCTCAGGCGTACTGCGCAGCGCGGCATGGGCCGAGGGGTTTGTCGAGGTGCTGGAAGGGACGACGTTGGCCTTGGGGGACCGAGTCAACTTCATCCCCCTGAGTGAAGTCTTGAACTGACAATAGAGCGCTAAATGTGGGAGCTGGCTTGCCTGCGATGGCGATGTGTCAGCTTGCTTATCTGGAACAGGTGTACCGCTATCGCAGGCAAGCCAGCACCCACATTTTGGATTATGTATCTCTGAGACTTTTCAGTAGTCGTCGCCACGCTCCGTCACATCCCGCTCCACCGGTTCGGCATTCGGGTCATACCCGACCGGGAACTTGCCTTTGAGTGTCCAGGCAAACGCAATGATCTCCGCCACCGTGCGGTACAACTCCTCCGGGATACTGTCGCCCAATTCCATGCGCGCCAGCAGCTTCACCAGCTCGGCGTTCTCATAGATCGGCACTTCATTCTCCCGCGCCAACTTCAAAATGGCTTCGGCCAGGGCATCGTCGCCCTTGGCTGTCAGGGTCGGCGCTTGCTGGCCGTCGTACTTGAGGGCAATCGCCTGGCGTGGTGGGGTTGGGTTTTTCATGCGGTTTCATCCACCCAGCGTTGCTCCAGTCCGGTGCGTGGCCCGCGTGGCGGGGTGCCGAGGTGGCAATCCAGGTCGCCGACGTTCAGACCCGAGGTCACCAGGCGCTCGCGTAGGCTGCCTAAATGGCTTTCGATCAAACTCGCCGTATAGGGCCGAGTCGCCCACAACTGGCTGGACAGTTTGCCCTGTGTCAGTTGCGCCTGAACCTGCAGCGGCCCCAGCGGCTCCATGTCGAACGCCAGCTCGACGCGCCAGAGCATCTGCTTGGGGTCTTTTTTGTCTTTGCGTTCGGGCTGGTCCTTGTCTGGCGTGGGTTCTTCGCGTTGGAACTTGACCTGCAAGGGCACGATGTCCTGCAAGGTGCGCATGGGGATTTCCAGCTGCCAGGTGGTCTGCAGTCGACCATCGGCCGTGGTGCCGGTCTGCTCCAGGCTCGACAGCTGGTGGCTCTGCAAGCGTGAAATCGCCCCGGCGGCCAGGCGCAGCAGGTTTTCCAGGTCGCCTTCGCCCTCCAGGCGCAGCATCAACCGATCCGGCAGCGGAAACCCTGCAGGTGCTTGCCGGGCGCTGATCTGGCCGAGCGTACTCAGCGGGTTGCGCACAAAGTTCGGCAGCACCTGGGCCAAGGTATTGGCGGCGAGGATGGCGTTGAGGTGGGTGCCGGTGGGCAGGGCCGGCACCAGGTCGGCGACCAGGCGCAGCAGGGCGCCTTTCATGTCCAGCGGGGGGATTTGCGGGTTTTGCCCGACCAGCAGCTTGGCTTCAAGAAACGCGCCGCTGTTCTGTACCAATTGCGCCAGGACCTTGGGATTGCTGACCTGTGCCAGGTCTGGCAGGGCCGCCAGCAAACGCGCGGCGGCGGCGCGCAGGTCGCTGGAGGTGCTGTCATCAGCGGGCAAGTTTTGCAAGGCAGTAAACACCACGTCCAGCGAACCCTGGCGACTTTGCTGGGTCGAGAGTTGTTGCGCGACGGCCAATTGATCCTTAAGCCCGCTTAACGGCACGAAATTCAAGGTTTGCGCATTCTGCACCACGGCGCTGAGCAAGCTGCCGACCCGCAGTGGCTGTGGGCTTTCCAGGGTCAGCGTCGTTCCGGCGAGGGCGTTATTGAGCACCGTCACCAGCGAGCGATAGATCGCCGGTTGCGTCGCGCCCTGTGGCAGCATCTGGGTGGTCAGCACTTTGGCCTGCAGCAGCGTGCCCTCTGGCATTTGCGTGGTGTCGATACGGGTGAGGGCGGCCACATTGGCACTCAAGGCTTGCTGCAAGGTAATGGTCAGGTTGCCTGTCGGCGTCTGGCTCACCGCCACGTTGCTGCCCAGCGGCAATGGCTGCGCGCTGCTGGCTTGCACCAGGGTCTGGCGGCCGCCTTCGAGGGTCAACTTGAGCAACAGTTGAAACGCGTCGCCGCCTTGTTTAAGCGCAATCACCTCGGCGTTTGCGGTTTTCCCAGGGTCGATCAAGCCGGTCTGCGGTTCCAGCAGTTTGAGCAACTCACCGGTCGGGGGCAACGGGGCTGGCCCGGTGGCCGGGGCAGGAGGCAGCGTAGGAAGGTTGATCTCACCGGTCATCGTGCGCGTCGTCTCTGGGGAAATTGCCCTCTTTAGAGTAGGGCATCACATGTATAATGCCGCCCGTCTGCAAAGAGAGCGGTAAAAACCTCACAACTATTTGATCCAGCTCTCTAAAATCGGTCGCCAAAGCCGTTATTGTGCATCTCTCTATAACGGCCGCTGCACCGCCGACTTGAACCGTAAAGGCCCGCGATCTCTTGACCAGCCCTCTTCTTGAAGCCGTAGCGCTTGCCTGTGAACGCGACCTGCGGATGCTGTTCGAACACCTCGAACTGCGTCTGGCGGGCGGCGACATGGTGCAAATCAGCGGGCCGAACGGCAGCGGCAAGACCAGTTTGCTGCGCCTGCTGGCCGGGTTGATGCAGCCGACGGCAGGTGAGGTTCGCCTCAACGGCCAGCCGCTCAACGAACAACGCACCGAACTCGCCCGCAACCTTATCTGGATCGGCCACGCCGCCGGGATCAAGGACGTGCTGACGCCCGAAGAAAACCTCAGTTGGCTCAGTGCCCTGCATCATCCCGCTTGCCGCGATGCCATTTGGCAAGCCCTGGCCGCTGTGGGGCTCAAGGGTTTTGAAGACGTGCCGTGCCATACGTTGTCCGCCGGCCAGCAACGCCGCGTGGCCTTGGCCCGTTTGTATCTGCCCGGCCCGCCGCTGTGGATTCTCGACGAACCGTTCACCGCCCTCGACAAACAGGGCGTGGCGCAACTCGAAGCACACCTGGCTCGACACTGCGAGCAGGGCGGGTTGGTGGTCCTCACGACTCACCACAGCCTGGCGCTCATGCCTGCCGGTTACCGTGAGCTGGATTTGGGCCGGTGGTCGGTATGAGTGTGTTTGCCCTGTTGGTTGCCCGTGAAGCACGCTTGCTGTGTCGCCGCCCGGCTGAATTGGCTAATCCGCTGGTGTTCTTCGCTATTGTCATCGCGTTGTTCCCGTTGGCGGTCGGCCCCGAGACTAAACTGTTGCAAACCTTGTCCCCAGGGCTGGTGTGGGTCGCGGCACTTTTATCCGTCCTGCTCTCGCTGGACGGGCTGTTTCGCAGTGATTTCGAAGACGGTTCCCTGGAACAGTGGGTCCTTTCGTCGCACCCCTTGCCCCTTCTGGTACTGGCAAAAGTACTGGCACACTGGGTTTTTTCCGGCTTGGCGCTAGTCTTGCTCTCGCCGCTGCTGGCGATGATGCTGGGTTTGCCCGTCGAATGCCTGCCGGTGCTGCTGTTTTCCCTGTTGCTCGGTACGCCGGTGCTCAGCCTGTTGGGGGCGGTGGGCGCAGCGTTGACCGTCGGTTTGAAGCGGGGTGGCCTGTTGCTGGCCCTGCTGATTCTGCCTTTGTATATCCCGGTATTGATCCTGGGCAGCGGTGCTTTGCAAGCCGCGCTCATGGGCATGCCGGCGACCGGTTACCTCCTGTGGCTTGGCAGCCTGACCGCCCTGGCGGTAACCCTGACACCCTTTGCTATAGCGGCTGGCCTGAAGATCAGCGTCGGCGAATAATGAGGTCTGGTTAAGCGTTATTAACCAGTAAAGACCCTGAGTTTCTCGCAACGACGAGAAACAACCGTGACGGAAACAGCAATGAACTGGACCTGGTTTCACAAGCTCGGCTCGCCCAAATGGTTTTACGGCATCAGCGGCAAGCTGCTGCCGTGGTTGAGCATCGCAGCCCTGTTGCTGATCGGCATCGGCCTGGTGTGGGGCCTGGCCTTCGCGCCGCCGGATTACCAGCAAGGCAACAGCTTTCGCATCATCTATATCCATGTGCCCGCCGCGATGCTGGCCCAATCCTGCTATGTAATGCTGGCCGTGTGCGGCGTCGTCGGCCTGGTGTGGAAGATGAAGCTGGCCGACGTGGCGCTGCAATGCGCAGCGCCCATCGGCGCGTGGATGACTGCCGTGGCGCTGGTCACCGGCGCAATCTGGGGCAAACCGACCTGGGGTTCGTGGTGGGTGTGGGACGCGCGCCTGACCTCCATGCTGATCCTGCTGTTCCTGTACTTCGGCCTGATTGCCTTGGGCAACGCCATCAGTAACCGCGACAGCGCTGCCAAGGCCTGCGCGGTGCTCGCCATCGTCGGCGTCATCAATATCCCGATCATCAAGTACTCGGTGGAGTGGTGGAACACTCTGCACCAGGGCGCCACCTTCACCCTCACCGAAAAACCGGCAATGCCGGTGGAAATGTGGGCGCCGCTGCTGCTGATGGTGCTCGGGTTCTACTGCTTCTTCGGCGCGGTGCTGCTGATGCGCATGCGCCTCGAGGTGCTCAAGCGTGAAGCCCGCGCCAGTTGGGTCAAGGCCGAAGTGCAAAGCTGCCTGGGAGCGCGTGGATGAGTTTTGCTTCTTTCAGTGATTTTCTCGCCATGGGCCATCATGGCCTGTATGTCTGGACGGCCTATGGCATCTGCCTGGCAGTGCTGGCCCTCAACGTCGCCGCGCCGATCCTGGCCCGCAAGCGTTACCTGCAACAAGAGGCGCGTCGTTTGCGCCGGGAGACCGAAAAGTGAATCCGCTGCGTAGAAAGCGTCTGTTGATCATCCTGGCCATCCTGGTCGGCGTGAGTGTTGCCGTGGGCCTGGCGATGAGTGCCCTGCGGGAGAACATCAACCTGTTCTACACCCCCACCCAGATCGCCAATGGCGACGCCCCGCTGGACACGCGCATCCGCGCCGGCGGCATGGTGGAGAAGGGCTCGCTGAAGCGTTCCGGCGATTCTCTCGACGTGACCTTTGTGGTCACCGACTTCAACAAAGCGGTGACGATCACTTATCGCGGCATCCTTCCGGACTTGTTCCGCGAAGGCCAGGGCATCGTTGCCCTGGGCAAACTCAATGCCGACGGCGTCGTGGTTGCCGATGAGGTGCTGGCCAAGCACGATGAGAAATACATGCCGCCCGAGGTCACCAAAGCCCTCAAGGACAGCGGCCAATCCGCCCCAGGCGCCCCTTCACAGCCTGCCAAGGAGGGCTAAGCCATGACGTCCGCACTGTTTATTCCGGAGCTGGGCCAGTTGGCGATGATCCTCGCCCTGTGCTTCGCCATCGTCCAGGCCGTGGTGCCGTTGCTCGGTGCCTGGCGCGGCGACCGCCTGTGGATGAGCCTGGCCCAGCCGGCCGCCTGGGGTCAATTTGCGTTCCTGGTGTTCGCGTTCGGTTGCCTGACCTACGCCTTTATGACCGATGATTTTTCCGTCGCCTATGTGGCTAATAACTCCAATAGCGCGCTGCCGTGGTACTACAAGTTCAGCGCCGTGTGGGGTGCCCACGAAGGCTCGTTGCTGCTGTGGGCCTTGATTCTCGGCGGCTGGACCTTCGCCGTGTCGGTGTTCTCGCGCCAATTGCCGCAAGTCATGCTGGCGCGGGTGCTGGCGGTGATGGGCATGATCAGCATCGGCTTTCTGCTGTTCCTGATCATGACCTCCAACCCGTTCAGCCGCATCCTGCCGCAGATCCCGGCAGACGGGCATGACCTCAACCCGCTGCTGCAGGACATCGGCCTGATCGTGCACCCGCCGATGCTCTACATGGGTTACGTCGGTTTCTCGGTGGCCTTCGCCTTCGCCATCGCCGCCTTGTTCGGCGGGCGCCTCGATGCCGCCTGGGCGCGCTGGTCGCGGCCGTGGACCATCGTCGCCTGGGCCTTTCTGGGCATTGGTATCACCTTGGGTTCATGGTGGGCTTACTACGAACTCGGTTGGGGCGGCTGGTGGTTCTGGGACCCGGTGGAAAACGCCTCGTTCATGCCATGGCTGGTCGGTACGGCACTGATCCACTCGCTGGCCGTCACCGAAAAGCGCGGCGTGTTCAAGAGCTGGACCGTGTTGCTGGCCATTGCGGCATTTTCCCTCAGCCTGCTCGGCACCTTCCTGGTGCGTTCGGGTGTGCTGACGTCGGTGCATGCGTTTGCGTCCGACCCTGAGCGTGGCGTATTCATCCTGATCTTCCTGCTGTTTGTGGTCGGCGGCTCGCTCACCCTGTTCGCCCTGCGTGCACCGGTGGTCAAGAGCCAGGTCGGTTTCAACCTGTGGTCGCGGGAAACCCTGCTGCTCGGTAACAACCTGGTGCTGGTCGTCGCCGCGTCGATGATCCTGCTCGGCACCCTTTACCCACTGGTGCTGGATGCCTTGAGCGGCGCCAAGCTGTCCGTTGGCCCGCCGTACTTCAACGCGCTGTTTATTCCGTTGATGGGCTTGTTGATGGTGGTGATGGCGGTCGGCGTGCTGGTGCGCTGGAAAGACACCCCGGTGAAATGGCTGGCCGGCATGCTGATGCCGGTGCTGTTGGGCAGTGTGGCCCTGGCGGTGATCGCCGGGATCGCTTACGGCGACTTCAACTGGGCGGTGCTCGCCACCTTCCTGCTCGCCGCCTGGGTGTTGCTGGCCGGCGTGCGCGATATTGTCGACAAGACCCGCCACAAGGGCCTGATCAAAGGCCTGCCAACCTTGACCCGCAGCTACTGGGGCATGCAAATCGCCCACCTCGGCATCGCCGTGTGCGCCCTCGGCGTGGTGCTCTCCAGCCAGAACAGCGCCGAGCGCGACCTGCGCCTGGCGCCGGGTGAGTCGATGGACCTGGCCGGTTACCACTTTATCTTCGACGGCGCCAAGCACTTTGAAGGCCCGAACTTTACGTCCGACAAAGGCACCGTCCGTGTGGTGCGCAACGGCCAGGAAGTGGCCGTGTTGCATCCGGAAAAACGTCTGTACACCGTGCAAAGCTCGATGATGACCGAAGCCGGGATCGACGCCGGTTTCACCCGCGACCTCTATGTGGCATTGGGTGAGCCGCTGGGCGACGGCGCCTGGGCTGTGCGCGTGCACGTCAAACCGTTTGTGCGCTGGATCTGGTTCGGCGGCTTGCTCACCGGTTTCGGCGGGTTGCTGGCCGCGCTGGACCGGCGTTATCGCGTCAAAGTAAAAAGCCGTGTGCGCGAAGCTCTCGGCCTGCAAGGAGCGGCGGCATGAAGCGTTGGTTGATGGTGTTACCGCTGGCGGCCTTTCTGGTGATGGCGGTGTTCCTGTATCGCGGGTTGTACCTGGACCCGGCCGAGTTGCCTTCGGCGATGATCGGCAAGCCTTTCCCGGCGTTCAGCCTGAAGACCGTGCAGGGCGACAAGACCCTGACTCAGGCCGACCTGCTGGGCAAACCGGCGCTGGTCAACGTGTGGGCGACCTGGTGCATCTCGTGCCGCGTCGAACACCCGGTGCTGAACAAACTGGCCGAGAAGGGCGTGCTGATCTACGGCATCAACTACAAGGACGACAATGCGGCGGCCTTGAAATGGCTCGCGGAGTTCCACAACCCGTATCAGCTGGATATCCGCGATGAAGACGGCAACCTCGGTTTGAACCTTGGCGTGTACGGCGCCCCGGAAACCTTCTTCATTGATGCCAAGGGCGTGATCCGCGACAAATACGTCGGCGTGATCGACGAAGTGGTCTGGCGTGAGCAACTGGCCGCCAAGTACCAGGCGCTGGTCGATGAGGCCAAGCCATGAAGCGTCTGTTAGCCGCTGCGGTGCTGGCGTTGGGATTGGCCGGCGTGGCTCACGCCGCCATCGACACCTACGAATTCGCCAAGGACGGAGACCGCGAGCGGTTTCGCGAACTGACCAAGGAACTGCGCTGCCCCAAGTGCCAGAACCAGGACATCGCCGACTCCAACGCCCCGATCGCCGCCGACTTGCGCAAAGAGATCTTCCGCATGCTGGGGGAGGGCAAGGACAATCAGCAGATCATCGACTTCATGGTCGACCGCTACGGTGATTTCGTGCGCTACAAACCGGCCCTCACCGGCAAGACCGCGCTGCTCTGGTTCGGCCCCGCCGGGCTGTTGCTGGCCGGTGTGGTGGTGATGGCCGTGATCGTGCGCCGTCGCCGCGCTGCGCCGACTGATGGTTCCGATGCGCTCTCCCCGGACGAACGCAAACGCCTCGACCAATTGCTGGACACCAAGACTGATGATTGATTTTTGGCTCGCAGCAGGGTTGCTGCTCCTGATTGCCCTGAGTTTCCTGTTGATCCCTGTATTGCGCGGTCGCCGTGCCCAGCGTGAAGAGGATCGCACCGCGCTGAACGTGGCGCTTTATCAAGAACGCGTGGCCGAGCTGCAAGTGCAGCAGGACGAAGGCGTGCTGAATGCCACGCAACTCGACACCGGCCGCGCCGAAGCGGCCCGCGAGCTGCTGGCTGACACCGAAGGCGTGGAAAAGCCCCGCGAATCGCGCCTGGGCAAACCGCTGCCGTTGTTGGCGGCGTTTCTCGTCCCGGTGCTCGGCGTTGCGCTGTACCTGCATTACGGGGCGAGCGACAAGGTCGAACTGACTCGCGAATTCTCCCAGCCGCCGGTGTCCATGCAAGACATGACCCAGCGCCTGGAGCGTGCCGCCGCTGCCCAGCCGGACTCGCCGGAAGGCTTGTACTTCCTCGGTCGCGCCTACATGGCCCAGGACCGTTCGGCTGATGCGGCGAAAGTCTTCGAACGCACCGTGGCGTTAGCCGGTCGCCAGCCGGAGCTGCTCGGTCAGTGGGCTCAGGCGCAGTACTTTGCCGACAACAAGCAATGGTCGCCCAAGGTTCAGGCGTTGACCGACGAGGCGTTGAAGCTGGACCCGAAAGAAGTGACCAGCCTTGGTTTGCTTGGCATTGCCGCTTTTGAAGGTCAGCGCTACCAAGAAGCAATCGACTATTGGAATCGTCTGCTGGCGCAATTGCCACCTGAAGATAATTCACGTGTTGCCCTGCAAGGTGGCATCGACCGCGCGGCCGAGAAGCTCAAGGAAAGCGGCGGCACCGTCGCGCAAAAAACCGTGATGACCGTGCGTGTGGACCTGTCTGCCGAGGTGAAGGCCAACGCCTTGCCAACCGATAGCGTGTTCATCTTCGCCCGTGCCGTAAACGGTCCGCCGGCGCCGCTGGCCGCCAAGCGCGTCACTGTTGCCGAACTGCCGGTCACGGTCGAACTGGGCGATGCTGACGCGATGATGCCGCAGTTGAAACTGTCGAACTTCCCCGAAGTCCAACTGGTTGCGCGCATATCCCGGGCCGGTCAACCGACCACTGGCGAATGGATCGGCCGCAGCCAACCCTTGGCCAGCAGCACCACTGCCTTGCAGAAGCTGACCATCGACCGTCCGGACCAGTAAATCGAGGAAACGCCTATGACCGCTCTTGCACGCATCACCCTGCTCAGCCTGGTACTCGGCCTGAGCGCTTGTGCGGTCCACCGGCCACCTCCCGCGCCCACCGGCCCGACCATCCCGCCGTCGGGCCCGTCGACTCAACCCAGCACCAAGCCTTCCGGCCCGGTAACCCCAGCGCCGAAACCGCTGCCGAGCAAGTCGCCAACCTTCGCCCCGCCGCCGGGCGCCGCCAGCCACTGGGACGGCAAGATGCAGGTGTATGTGCTGGACGAGCAGCCCGACACCTTCTACCGCCAGCGCACCTACTACCGTTGGAGCAACGGCTGGAGCCGCTCCATCAGCCCGAACGGGCCATGGGAGGAGACCGATGTGCACGGCGTGCCACCGGGGTTGAGCAAGCAATACGCGCAATAACAAAAGGCGACCTTCGGGTCGCCTTTTTTATGAGCCTGAAATGCAATCAACTGTGGGAGCTGGCTTGCCTGCGATAGCGGTGTATCAGCTACCCATCTGCCAACTGACCCACCGCCATCGCAGGCAAGCCAGCTCCCACACTAGATCGCCTCAGCCATCAGGCCACGGGGCACTCGCGATTCAGCGCTTGATCCACCAACAACTGCGCAATCTCAACCATCTGCACCACCGCCGGCACCTGTTTGCGGCTTGAGCCGTCCAAATGCTCAGCACAGTCGTAGGCACACACCGTCGCCGATTCCAGCATCTCGCTGGCATTGCTCAAGGCAACTTCGGTACTGAGGCCGGGGCGGACGGTGAAGATGAGGTTGGGTGGGGTTTGTGGGGTGTCATCCGAGGTGGATGGCGGGGGATTGGGTGTGACTTTTTTCATGGTGAAGCTCCTATGAATGAGCACCTCCATTTCGCTACCACACGATGTAAGGAGGCGACTGTACACGGGGTGGTAGACCGGTCATAGAAACCCGGCAGGCCGAAGCCTCCCGTGCACAGCCGCCACAAAGCAGCCCGCACAAAAAAACGCCCGTAAGCGTTTTGGGGATCTATGAAAGAACCGGGCTACCACACCCGTTCGCTGATTTTGCAGCGACCCGCGAAGGTTAGCGGCGAGGTTGCTCGGACGCAACCTGAAAGATGTGTAGGGCAGGTCCTAACAAGAGGGCAGCTAAAAAGAGGGAGCTATACGTCGTTACCGATCGTTCCCACGCTCCGCGTGGGAATGCATCCCGTGACGCTCTGCGTCACCGTTGCGCAAAGCTTCGCCTGATTCGGGACGCAGAGCGTCCGAGGCGGCATTCCCACGCAGAGCGTGGGAACGATCAAAGTCCTACAGCTACTTCCAATCTTTCATCAAACCTTCATCAAACGGTTTTACTCCAGTCATGTGCAAGTCATAGGGCTGACACAGCCCGCGCCTACTGTCGTTTGTACTCAAACGCAGCCACGGACGGCTGTTCAACCAGACAGAGAAGCCCATGACTCACGCTATCCATGTCGATCACTTGAACAAGACCTTTGCGAAGAAATCCGCATTAGTCGACCTCGAACTTACCGTTGCCACCGGTGAGATGGTCGCGCTGATTGGCGCTTCCGGCTCCGGCAAGTCGACCTTGCTGCGCCACCTGGCGGGCCTGGCCTGTTGCGACAAGAATAATGGCGGCAGCGTCAAGGTGCTCGGCCGGGAAGTGCAGGCCAGCGGCCGGTTGAACAGCAAGGTGCGGCGCCTGCGCTCCGACATCGGCTACATCTTCCAGCAGTTCAACCTGGTCAACCGCCTGAGTGTGCTCGACAACGTGCTGCTCGGTTGCCTGGGCCGCATGCCGCGCTGGCGTGGCAACCTCGGCCTGTTCAATGCCGAGGAAAAACAGTTCGCCATGGAGTCCCTGGCCCGCGTCGGCCTGGCGGACCTGGCCGCGCAACGTGCTTCCACCTTGTCCGGCGGCCAGCAGCAACGCGTGGCGATTGCCCGGGCCCTGACCCAGCGCGCCGAAGTGATCCTCGCCGATGAACCCATCGCTTCGCTGGACCCGGAGTCGGCCCGCAAGGTCATGGAGATCCTCGCCGACATCAACGGTCGCGACGGCAAGACCGTGGTGGTCACCCTGCACCAAGTCGATTACGCCATGCGTTATTGCCCGCGAGCCGTGGCGCTCAAGGGCGGCCGAATTCACTTCGATGGCCACGCCAGCGAGCTGAGCAGCCAGTTCCTCAATGATTTGTACGGTGCCGATGTCGACACCAGCCTGATGTTTTCCGACCAGACCCGCACCACCGTCGTCCCCGCACGGTTGGCCCTGGCTCGCGCTTGAAACCCCAATAACGACCCACAGGAATCCTCTCCATGTTGAACCGTATCGGTCATGTGTTTCTGTCTGCCGTGCTGCTCGCCAGCGTGGCCATGGGCAATGCCCAGGCCGCCGACAAGGCGATCAATTTCGGCATCATGTCCACCGAGTCTTCGCAGAACCTCAAGAGCATCTGGCAGCCCTTTCTGGATGACATGCACAAGAAGACCGGCCTCACCATCAACGCCACCTTCGCCTCCGACTACGCCGGCCTGATCCAGGGCATGCGCTTTAACAAGGTCGACGTGGCCTGGCTGGGCAACAAGGCCGCGATGGAAGCGGTGGACCGTTCCAACGGCGAAATCTTCGCCCAGACCGCTGCCGCCAACGGTGCCGCCGGTTACTGGAGCGTGCTGATCGTGCGCAAGGACAGCCCGATCAACAACGTCGATGACATGCTCAAGAACGCCAAGAACCTGACCTTCGGCAACGGTGACCCGAACTCCACCTCGGGCTACCTGGTACCGGGCTACTACGTGTTCGCCAAGAACCACGTTGATGCCGCCACCGCCTTCAAGCGCACCCTCAATTCCAGCCATGAAGTCAACGCACTGAGCGTGGCCAAGGGGCAGTTGGACGTCGCCACCTTCAACACCGAAAGCTGGGACCGCCTGGAAGTCACCCAGCCCGACAAGGCCGCCCTGCTCAAGGTGATCTGGAAGTCGCCGCTGATCCCCGCCGACCCGATGGTGTGGAGCAAGGCCCTGAGCGACAGCGAGAAAACCAAGATCCGCGATTTCTTCGCCAACTACGGTGACACCGACGAAGAGAAGGCCGTGCTGAAGAACATGCAACTGGGCAAGTTCCTCAAGTCCAGCGACGACCAACTGCTGCCGATCCGCCAACTGGAGCTGTTCAAGCAGCGCACCACCATCAGCGCCGACGACAAGCTGGAAGCCGCCGACAAGGCCAAGAAGCTCGCCGACATCGACGCCGACCTGGCCAAGCTGCAAGAGCGCATCACCGAGCTGGACAAGAAGACCGCAGCCAACGGCTAACCCCCTGTAGGAATCGGGTTCATGTGGGAGCGGGCTTGCTCGCGAATACGGTGTGTCATTCAACGCATCCGGCGACTGAGTCACCGCATTCGCGGGCAAGCCCGGCTCCCACATAAGCCTTGCCCACACACTTATTGAGAGTGACCCATGACTACCTTGCATGCTGAAGCAGTGGGCAAAAGGACTTGGCCGCAGTACCTCGGCTGGGGCCTGTTCCTGATCCTGCTGGCCTGGGCCTGGCACGGCGCCGAAATGAACCCGCTGGCGCTGTACCGCGACTCCGGAAACATGGCGACCTTCGCCGCCGACTTCTTCCCGCCGGACTTCCACGAATGGCGCTCCTACCTCAAGGAGATGATCGTCACCGTGCAAATCGCCCTCTGGGGCACGGTGCTGGCGATTGTCTGCTCGGTGCCGCTGGGCATCCTGTGCGCCGACAACATCACCCCATGGTGGATCCACCAGCCGCTGCGCCGGGTGATGGATGCCTTCCGTTCGATCAACGAAATGGTGTTCGCGATGTTGTTCGTGGTCGCGGTGGGCCTCGGTCCTTTCGCCGGTGTTCTGGCCTTGTGGATCAGCACCACCGGCGTGCTCGCCAAGCTGTTCGCCGAAGCCGTCGAAGCCATCGACCCGGGCCCGGTTGAAGGCGTCAGAGCCACCGGCGCCAGCGCCCTGCAAGAGGTGATCTACGGCGTGATCCCCCAAGTGATGCCGCTGTGGGTGTCCTACGCGCTCTACCGTTTCGAAGCCAACGTGCGCTCGGCGACGGTGGTGGGGATGGTCGGTGCCGGCGGGATCGGCGTGATCCTGTGGGAGAACATCCGCGCCTTCCAGTTCGTGCAGACCTGCGCGGTGCTGCTGGTGATCATCGTGGTGGTGAGCTGTATCGACGTGCTGTCCCAACGCCTGCGCAAGCAGTTCATCTGACTACGGAGGGGTGCCCCAGGGCGCTTTTTTTTAAGCATGCAGTTGTCTAGACAAGATGAGCCGGTGTACCGCGAACTCGCCGATATCCTGCGCCGCGAACTGAGCAGCTATCAGGCCGGCGACTTCCTGCCGGGCGAGGTGCAGCTGGCCGAACGCTTTGGCGTGAACCGCCACACCCTGCGCCGGGCCATCGATGAGCTGGTGTTCGAAGGCAGCCTGTTGCGCCGCCAGGGCAAGGGCACCCAAGTGCTCGACCGCCCGCTGATTTACCCGATGGGCGCCGAGACCTCCTACAGCCAATCGCTGTCGGCCCAGGGCGTGGGCGTGGAAGCGCTGCTGCTCAAGCGCCGCTACTGCTTCGCCAGCCGCGAAGAGGCGCAGCAACTGGGCATCGCCGAGATGGCACCGATGATCGAGCTGCAAACCTTGCGCAAGCTCAATCACCAGCCGGTCAGCCTGATCCGCCACCGCTACTGCGCCAGCCGTGCGCCGTTGCTGGCGGACTACAACGGCGGCTCCCTGCGCCATTACCTGCGCGAGCGCGACCTGCCGTTGACCCGCACCCACAGCCTGATCGGCGCGCGCTTGCCCAACCGCGACGAAGCCGCGCTGCTGATGATGCCCCGGCATTTGCCGGCGCTGACGGTATTCACCCTTTCCCGCGATCGCGACGGCCGCCCGGTGGAGCTGGCGCAGTCCACCAGCCGTTCCGATCGCTTCCAGTACCAAGTGGTGACCTGATGGAGACCCCGATGAACCTGTCCCCGCGTCAACACTGGATCGGCGTGCTCGCCCGCGCCTTTCGCAGTGAATTGCTGCCCCATGAAGACGCCCTGCGCGACGTGGATTACCAACTGATCCGCGCCCCGGAAATCGGCATGACCCTGGTGCGCGGCCGCATGGGCGGCAATGGTGCGCCGTTCAACGTCGGCGAAATGAGCGTCACCCGCTGCGTGGTGCGCCTGGCCGACGGCCGCACCGGCTACAGCTACCTGGCCGGGCGCGACAAGGTCCACGCCGAGCTGGCGGCCCTGGCGGATGCGCATTTGCAGGGCGCGCACCCGAGCATCTGGCTCAGCGATTTGATCCGCTCGCTGGCCAACGCCCAGGCCGAACGCCGGGCGCAAAAAGAGGCCGACACCGCCGCCACCAAGGTCGAGTTCTTCACCCTGGTTCGAGGAGAAAACTGATGAATGCCCAACTCTTGCAACCGGCGTTCGTAGACCCGGTGCTGGATGCCCAGCGCGGTTTTCGCGGCGCCCTCAAGGCCCTCGCCGAGCCCGGTTTGATCCAGTCCTTGCCCGCAGCGCCAAGCCTTGAAGGCCTAGCGCCGGGCACCTACGCGCTGTGCCTGGCACTGCTGGATACGGACACGCCGCTGTGGCTGGCACCGAGCTTCGACACGCCGCTGATTCGCGCCAACCTGGCCTTCCATTGCGGCTGCCCGCTGACCACACGCCGGGAAGAGGCCGCGTTCGCCTTGCTCGGTGAACAGGACTTGCTCGACCTCGGCGGCTTCGACCACGGCAACGACCGCTACCCCGATCAGTCCTGCACCTTGCTGGTCCAGTTGACCGACCTGGAAGCCGGTCGCGCCTTGAACTGGCAAGGCCCGGGGATCAAGACCCAGCGTCAGGTCAACCTGCCGGTGCCTCAAGCCTTCTGGCTGGAGCGCCAACGCCGCGAAACCTTTCCACGTGGCCTGGACGTGTTGTTCGCCGCCGGCCATCACCTGATCGGCCTGCCACGCAGTACCCGAATTGCACAGGAGCGTGCCTGATGTACGTAGCCGTTAAGGGTGGCGAACAGGCCATCGACAATGCCCACCGCCTGCTGGCGAAAAAACGCCGGGGCGATACATCCATTCCTGAACTGAGCGTGGAGCAGATCCGCGAGCAACTGCCGCTGGCGGTCGCCCGGGTGATGAGCGAAGGCTCGTTGTACGACACGGAGCTTGCCGCACTGGCGATCAAGCAAGCGGCGGGGGATCTGGTGGAAGCGATCTTCCTGCTGCGGGCCTACCGCACCACGTTGCCGCGCTTCAGCCCGAGCCTGCCGATCGACACCGCGCAGATGTCGTTGAGCCGACGTTTGTCGGCCACGTTCAAGGACGTGCCGGGCGGCCAACTGCTGGGCCCGACCTTCGACTACACCCATCGCCTGCTGGATTTTGCGCTGCTGGCCGAAGGTGAATACCCTGGCCCGCAAACCGTACCGGATGCGACTCTGGAAGCGTGCCCGCGGGTGCTGGGCTTGCTGGCCAAGGAAGGCCTGATCAAGAACGAATCCGACGACACCGGCAGCGTCGCCGACATCACCCGCGACCCCTTGGAATACCCGGCCAACCGTGCCCAGCGCCTGCAAGCCCTGGCCCGTGGCGATGAGGGTTTCCTGCTCGCGCTGGGTTACTCCACCCAGCGCGGGTACGGCCGCAACCACCCATTCGCCGGTGAGATTCGCATTGGCGACGTAGAGGTGTGGATCGACCCGCAAGAACTGGGTTTCCCGGTCTGCCTGGGCAGCATCGAAGTCACCGAGTGCGAGATGGTCAACCAGTTCGTCGGCTCGGCCACCGAGCTGGCGCAGTTCACCCGCGGCTACGGTCTGGCGTTCGGGCATGCCGAGCGCAAGGCCATGGGCATGGCCCTGGTGGACCGCTCGCTGCGGGCCAGCGAGTTCAACGAAGAGATCGTCTCGCCGGCCCAGCAGGAAGAATTCGTACTGTCCCACTGCGACAACGTCGAGGCGGCGGGCTTTGTGTCCCACCTCAAATTGCCTCACTACGTGGACTTCCAGTCCGAGCTGGAACTGATCCGCAAACTGCGCCAACCGGCCGAGGGCACCCGCCATGAATGACCTGACTCAAACGCCTGCGCGTGACCCGGCGTACAACTTCGCCTACCTGGATGAGCAGACCAAACGCATGATCCGCCGCGCCTTGCTCAAGGCCGTGGCGATCCCCGGTTACCAGGTGCCGTTCGGTGGCCGCGAGATGCCGCTGCCTTACGGCTGGGGCACCGGCGGCATGCAATTGACCGCCGCAATTCTGGGGGCCGACGACGTGCTCAAGGTGATCGACCAGGGCGCCGACGACACCACTAACGCCGTGTCGATCCGCCGCTTTTTCGCGCGCACGGCGGGGGTTGCCACCACCGAAAGCACCCCGGACGCCACGGTGATCCAGACCCGCCACCGCATCCCGGAAACTCCGTTGCAGGCCGACCAGATCATGGTTTACCAGGTGCCTATCCCGGAGCCGCTGCGCTTTATCGAGCCGTCGGAAACCGAGACCCGCACCATGCACGCCCTCAATGACTACGGGGTGATGCACGTAAAGCTCTACGAAGACATCGCCACCTTCGGCCATATCGCCACCAGCTACGCCTACCCAGTAATGGTGGACGAGCGCTACGTGATGGACCCCTCGCCGATCCCGAAATTCGACAACCCGAAACTCGACATGAGCCCGGCGCTGATGCTGTTCGGTGCCGGTCGCGAAAAGCGCCTGTACGCGGTGCCGCCGTACACCCAGGTCAACAGCCTGGACTTTGAAGACCACCCCTTCGAAGTGCAGAAGTGGGAACACAACTGCGCCATCTGCGGCAGTCACGATTCGTTCCTCGATGAGCTGATTCTGGATGACGCCGGCACCCAGAGTTTTGTGTGTTCCGACACCTGGTACTGCGCCCAACGGGTGAAGGAGAGCAACCAATGATCCAGGCCTTGATGAAACAACCACCGCTGAGCGTGCCCGTCGAGCCGTTGTTGCAAGTGCGTGACCTGTCGCTGCTGTACGGCCCGGAAAAGGGCTGCCAGGGCGTGAGCTTCGACCTGTATCCCGGCGAAGTGCTGGGGATTGTCGGCGAGTCGGGCTCGGGCAAATCCACCTTGCTCTCGCTGCTCAGCGGTCGCCTGCCGCCCCAGGCCGGCAACATTGGCTATCGCGGCAAGGACGGCGAATGGCTGGACCTGTACAGAGCCAGCGAAGCCGAGCGCCGCACCTTGCTGCGCACCGAATGGGGCTTTGTCGAGCAGAACCCACGGGACGGCTTGCGCATGGGCGTCTCGGCCGGCGCCAACATTGGCGAGCGCCTGATGGCCCAGGGCGTGCGTAATTATCAGCAGCTGCGCGGCGCGGGTCTGGACTGGCTGAGCCAGGTGGAAATCGACCCGCAACGCATCGACGACTTGCCCCGGACCTTCTCCGGCGGCATGCAACAGCGCCTGCAAATCGCCCGCAACCTCGTCTCCAGCCCGCGTCTTGTCTTCATGGACGAACCCACCGGCGGCCTGGACGTGTCGGTGCAAGCGCGCTTGCTCGACCTGTTGCGTGGCCTGGTGCGCGAGCTGGACCTGGCCGTGGTGATCGTGACCCACGACCTCGCCGTAGCACGCTTGCTGGCCGACCGCCTGATGGTGATGCGCCGTTCGCGGGTGGTGGAAACCGGGCTGACGGACCAGATCCTCGACGATCCACAGCACCCTTACTCTCAACTGCTGGTGTCTTCGGTATTGCAGCCATGATGAATGCCTTGATCGAGGTCCGTGACCTCTCGAAAACCTTCACCTTGCACCAGCAACACGGCGTGGTGCTGAACGTGCTGCGCGGGGTGGAGTTCAGCGTGAAAGGCGGCGAGTGCCTGGTGCTGCACGGCCAGTCCGGCGCCGGTAAAAGCACCTTGCTGCGCACCTTGTACGGCAACTATCTGCCGGCGGGTGGCAGCATCCGCGTGCAGCACCTCGGCGAATGGCTGGAGCTGGTGGGTGCCGAGCCCCGTGAGGTGTTGCAAGTGCGCCAGCAGACCCTTGGCTATGTCAGCCAGTTTCTGCGGGTGATCCCGCGTGTGGCCTGCCTGGACGTGGTGATGGAGCCGGCCCTGGCCCGCGGCTGGTCCCGGGACCTGGCGCGCTCCCGTGCCGAACTTTTGCTCAGCCGCCTGAACATTCCCCAGCGCCTGTGGCAGCTGGCGCCCGGCACCTTTTCCGGTGGCGAACAACAGCGGGTCAACATCGCCCGCGGCTTCATGGTGGCCTGGCCAGTGATGCTGCTGGACGAACCCACCGCGTCACTCGACGACAGCAATCGCCAGGTGGTGCTGGAACTGATGAACGAAGCCAAGGCAGCCGGTGCCGCCTTGATCGGCATCTTCCACGACCGCGCCGCCCGTGAAGCGGTCGCCGACCGCCATTTCGACATGACCCCCGCGCCTGTTGCCCAAGAGGAATACGCCCATGCCCGCTGAACAGATCCTCAGTAATGCCCAGGTCGTCACCGCTGACCGTGTATTTCTTGGCTCGGTGGTGCTGCGTGACGGGCTGATCGTCGACATCGCCGAAGGCCGCAGCCAGTTGCCCCAGGCCCAGGACCTGGACGGTGATTGCCTGCTGCCGGGCCTCGTGGAATTGCACACCGACAACCTGGAAAAACACATGACCCCGCGCCCCGGCGTGGACTGGCCGTCCACCTCGGCGGTGCTCAGCCATGACGCGCAGATCATCGCGGCCGGCATCACCACGGTGTTCGACGCGGTGTCCATCGGCGATGTGAACCCCAAGGGCAACCGCATGCAGAAACTGCCGGCGATGCTCAACGCCATTGCCGCTGCCGAAAGCGCCGGCCTGACCCGTGCCGAACACCACCTGCACCTGCGTTGCGAGCTGTGCCACCCGGACACGTTGAGCGTGTTTCGCGACCTGGTGGAAAACCCGCTGGTGCGCCTGGTGTCGGTGATGGACCACTCGCCGGGCCAGCGCCAGTTCGTGCTCGAATCCAAGTACCGTGAGTACTACATGGGCAAGTACCACCTGAACGACGAGACCATGGATGCGTTCATCAAGCTGCAAATGGCCAACTCGAAGGAATACAGCGACCGCTACCGCGCCGCGATCGTCGAGCATTGCCTGACGCGCGGGCTGTCGGTGGCCAGCCATGACGATGCAACCCTGGCACATGTCGAGGAGTCGGCGGGCTACGGCATGACCATCGCCGAATTCCCCACCACCCTGGAAGCGGCGCGGGGCTGCCAGGAACTGAACATGAAAGTACTGATGGGCGCGCCGAACGTGGTGCGCGGCGGGTCCCACTCGGGTAATGTGGCCGCCGCCGGCCTGGCTGCCGAGGGATTGCTGGATATACTTTCCAGTGACTACTACCCGGCCAGCCTGCTGCAGGCGGCGTTCGTGCTGGCCGATCAGCAGGACGGCGGCGATCTTTCCCGGGCGGTGAAGATGATCAGCCTGGCGCCGGCACATGCTGCGGGCCTGAGTGATCGCGGCGAAATCGCCGTGGGCCTGCGGGCCGATCTGGTGCAAGCGAAAAAAAGCCGCGACGGACTGCCAGTGGTCCAACAAGTCTGGCGACAAGCGAAGAGGGTGTTTTGATGGCGGGCAGGTTGATCTATCTCATCGGACCATCGGGTTCGGGCAAGGACAGCCTGCTGGATGCCGCACGACCGCGTTTGGCCGAGCGGGGCTGCCGCATTGTGCGGCGGGTCATCACCCGCTCGGCGGAAGCGGTGGGCGAGGCCGCGCAGGGTGTGAGCCCGGCGCAGTTTGCCGCGATGGAGGCCGAGGGCGCGTTTGCCCTCAGCTGGCACGCCAACGGGTTGTCCTATGGCATCCCCCGGGAGATCGATGAATGGCTGGCGGCGGGGCACGACGTGCTGGTCAACGGCTCCCGTAGCCATCTGGCGCAAACCCGGCTGCGTTACCCGAACCTGCTGGTGGTGTTGCTGACGGTGGACCAGGCGGTGTTGCGCCAGCGCTTGCTGGCGCGGGGCCGTGAATCCCTGGCGGACATTGATCTGCGGCTGGCGCGCAATGCCCGATTCGCCGACAGCTTGAGCACGGCAGCAGACGTGTTCCTGCTCGACAATTCCGGCCAACTGGAACACACGGTCGAGCGCTTGCTGGGCTGCCTCGACGGGCAGCCGGCATGCGCCTGACACTGCTGGGCACCGGAGACGCGCGGCAAGTCCCGGTGTACGGCTGCGAGTGCGCCGCCTGTGGTCTGGCCCGCAGCGACGAAAGCCTGCGACGCCGCCCATGCAGCGCATTGATCGAGTGCGGCGACCAGCGCTGGTTGATCGACAGCGGGTTGTCCGACCTCACCGAACGCTTCCCGCCGCGCAGCTTCAACGGGATTTTCCAGACGCACTATCATGCCGATCACGCCCAGGGCCTGCTGCATTTGCGCTGGGGCCAGGGGCTGGTGATTCCGGTGCATGGTCCGGTGGACGCGGAAGGTTTGTCCGACCTGTACAAGCACCCCGGCGTCCTCGATTTCAGCCAGCCGTTTGCCGAGTTTGAAACCCGCCGCTTTGGCGAGCTGAGCGTCACGGCGTTACCGCTGCTGCATTCCAAACCCACCTTGGGTTACCTGCTGGAAGGCGAGGGGCGGCGCATCGCCTACCTCACCGACACTGTTGGCCTGCCACCCGCCACCCGCGACTGGCTGCAACGCGAGCCGCTGGATGTGCTGGTGCTCGACTGCTCCATGCCGCCGCAGCCGCAGGCACCGCGTAACCACAATGATTTGACGCTGGCGTTGCAGTGCATTGAGGAGGTCGGCGCCGAATGGGGCGTGCTGACTCATGTGGGGCATACGCTGGATGCGTGGTTGTTGCAGCATCGGCGCGAGTTGCCGCGCAACGTCACCGTAGGCTGGGATGGGCGGGTGTTGTAGTGGGCTCGGGTTGGCCTGTTTGAAGATTCCGGCATGAAAGCCGTAGGACGAGCGTTTAGTTAAGAGTAAGAATGTATTAAGTTCTAATGAAGTACTTTGCAGCGTTTGCGAGGGTGGCTAAGTGTTTGGGTGGGATTTGTGAGTGGTGATTAGTGTGAGTGTAACTTTTTGCTTTGTTGAACGGTTCCAGTTGTCTGGCGTCTTTTGATTTTCATTAAATTTCCATATATAAAACAATTGGTTGGGCGGGCGTGGTGAGTTGTCTTTGGGGCGAGTTTGTAAAGGTTGATGGCGTTGCCAGGTAACTTGATACATGGTTTTTAGTGTGGCTGTTTTGAAATAAAGTGGTGGTTGGAATATTGCCTTTCTCTATGGAAACTTAACCGGGCTTTGACGGCTAAGTCGTCGAGGTTATGACTCGCATTTTGTGAGTTGGTTACTTTTAGTAGTGAGAGGCCTATTTGGTTTATGAATTCTTTAGTTGCTCCTTCCTTCACCTGTTACACACGAAACTCCGATATTGAATCGCTGGCCGTCTTTCCTGATAAGCCAGATCATACGGTTTCCCGTGCGTCGGCGAAAAAACCATCCTTCACGACGGATCAAGCGGCCGCGCACATCACCCGAGGGGGTTACAAGTTTCACGATCGAAATGACGATAAAAAAACAATCATCTCTTACAACTTTGCCGGTGGGTTTACTCCGCAACAAAAAGAGCGTGCCCTATTAGCATTACAGTCATGGGCGGACTTGGCCAATATCACTTTCAAGGAAGGTGCCGCGGGTGCGGATGGTTCAATAACCATTAAAGATATTCCTGATTATGGTGGTGGGTGGGCGTTACTTCCGAATAAACATTTCTACAATGTTTCGGCCAATATTGGTACGGCGAATGCTGACGGTACTCCACCGCTGGGCAGTTACTTTCTGTTGACGACTGTGCATGAGCTGGGACATGCCATCGGTCTTGAGCACCCCGGTGGCTACAATGGCGGGGGCAGCTATGACAGTAACGCCGATTACGCGGAAGATACCAGGGCCCGCAGTGTCATGAGTTACTGGTCTGAGCGTAATCAGCCGGGGCATGATTTCAACTCGCGGATGCCTGCCGCTCCGATGATTGATGATATCGCGGCGATTCAGCGTGTTTATGGCGTGAATACTAAAACCAGGAATACCAACACCACCTACGGTTTTAATTCCAACACCGATCGAGACTTTTACAGCCTGAAAGACGGCACCGAGAAACCGATTTTTTCGGTGTGGGATGGCGGTGGCATCGATACGCTGGATTTCTCGGGGTTTGCACAGAATCAGACGATCAACCTCAATGCTGAGGCGTTCTCCGACATCGGCGGGCTCAAGGGAAACGTTTCGGTTGCGAAGGGCGTGGTGGTAGAGAACGCCATTGGTGGTTCGGGTAAAGACACCTTGGTGGGCAACCAGGTTGCCAATCGCCTGAAGGGCGGTGGAGGGGCAGATGAGCTGCTGGGCGGTGGTGGCGGGGACACCTTCATTTACGATCGGGCGAGTGACTCCACGCCCGAGAGCCCTGATCTGATCAAGGACTTTACCAGCGGTTCCGACAAGATTGACGTCTCTGGCGCGCTTAAGTCTGCCGGTATCAAGGCGCTTACCTTCGGTGCCTTGACGGGGCGGCCAGGCGATGCGGTCTTGAGCTTCGACCACAACACCGGAGAGGGAAGCCTGGCCATCGACTTTTCGGGAAATGGCAAGGCGGATCTCTATGTAAAAAGCAAAGGAGAGATCAAGCGTGGGGATGTCCTTGAACAAGGGGGCAAGCCGGATGATCCCAATCCTGACCCCAAACCGGATCCGAAGCCCGACCCAAAACCTCGCAACACGGACACCACTTACGGTTTCAACTCCAATAGCGGTGATCCCGCCACTAGCCTCACCTCCTCCAGTGATAAACCCCGTTTTACGGTAAAGGACGCCGAGGGTATCGATACGCTCGACTTCTCGGGGTTCAACCAGAACCAGATCATCGACCTTCATTCCGGATCGGCTTCTGACGTGGGTGGCACGAAAGCTAACGTCTCGATCGACGCTTCCAGCATCATTGAAAATGCCATTGGTGGTGCGGGCAATGATCTGTTGATCGGAAATCACGTGAGTAACCGACTCAAAGGTGGGGGCGGTTCGGACAAGTTGTGGGGCGGCGGTGGCGCTGACACGTTTGTGTATGAACAGATCAGTGATTCAACGCCTGAGGCGCCTGACCTGCTGATGGATTTCATCAGCGGCACCGACAAGATTGATGTGTCAAAACTCATGAGTGCTGCCGGCATCCGTAAACTGGATTTCGTCAGTGTGTTGACGGGCAAGGCGGGTCAAGCCGTTTTGAACTACGACTCGCAGTTCGACACAGCCAGTCTGGCCATTGATCTCAAGGGCGATGGCAAGGTTGATCTGTTGGTGAAAAGTATCGGTGAGATCAAGGCCGGTGATGTCCTGGTTAGTGACGGGGGGGATCCAAAGCCGGATCCGAAGCCAGACCCGAAGCCGGATCCGAAGCCGGATCCGAAGCCAGACCCGAAGCCAGACCCGAAGCCGGATCCGAAGCCGGATCCGAAGCCGGATCCAAAGCCAGATCCAAGACGAGAAGAGAAGGACGATACGATCTACGGCTTCAACTCCAACACGGGCAAGCCTCATATGACCCTGACGTCCGCCGCCGACAAGCCGGACTTCACCGTCCATGACAAGAGCGGTAACGATACCTTTGATTTTTCCGGCTTCACCCAGAGTCAGGTCATCAGCTTGAACGGGGGAACCCATTCCAGTGTGGGTGGGTTGAAAGATAATGTGTTTATCACCGAAAAAACCGTCATCGAGAATGCCATTGGTGGCGGTGGCGACGACAGGATGAGTGGCAATGAGGCAGACAACATCCTGATTGGCGGCGCGGGAGCCGATAACCTGACCGGTGGCGGCGGCTGGAACACCTTCAAATATAACGCAGCCTCCGACTCGACCCGCGAGCGTGCGGACCTGTTGATGGATTTCACCACTGGCAAGGACAAAATCGATTTGTCGCAGATGAGCAAGAGTGCGGGTGTCGATTTTAACTTTGTGGACAAGTACACCGGCAAGGCGGGCGATACGATCATAAAGTTCAATACGGTAACCGGGCGTTACTTGCTGGCAGTCGATTTGACCGGTGGAGGCAAAACGGAGTTTCTGATTAAAAGTACACGGATAATAAGCCCGGAGGATGTTATAGGCCTGGCACTGAAGCCTGATACGTATCTTTGACCGCCCGGAGCATACGCGGCGCTTTCTTGGGCTCCGAAAGGGCAGTTAATACAATCAGTGTCGGATACCGTGTTGATTGTGTGACTGTTATTGTTTAAGTACTTCTTCGGAAATAATGTCGGGGTTGGTGAGTTGTACTTTCATATGGCAGCTTATTGGTCCCGGTAAATAGGATTTCCGGGGCTTGTGGGCCGTGTATGGAAAGGCCCGTTATTTGGTCTTGTAAAGGATGTTGTTACGTGATAAATGCCTCTTCCGTTTTTAATTTTTATGTACCAAACCCGGCAGTGCCGGCAACGCCGGGCAATCGTTATGCCGATAAAAGTGCGAGCGCCGTGATTGGCCGGCCGGAACCCGAGCCGGGTGTTTCGGATACGGTCTACGGTTTTAACTCCAATACCGGCAACCGATCCATGAGCCTGCACTCTCTTAGTGGTGCGCCAAGGTTCACCGTACAGGACCGACGCGGAAACGATACCCTGGACTTTTCCGGGTTCAGCCAAAACCAGACGATTGATCTGCGTGATGGCGCGGCTTCCAGCGTGGGCGGCCTGCGTAATAACGTCTCGATAGGTAAAGGTGTGACAGTGGAGAATGCCGTAGGCGGCGCAGGCCACGACGTGTTGATTGGCAACAACGTCGACAATGTGTTGACCGGCGGTACGGGCGGCGACGTCCTTTGGGGAGTGGGCGGTACAAATACATTCCGCTATGAAAAAGCCAGTGATTCTCCCTATTACAACGCGGACCTGATCATGGATTTTGTCAGTGGCAGAGACAAGATTGATCTGACGCAAATGATGAAGGAGATCAATACGCCCTTGCAATTGGTTGACGACTACACGGGGCGTATTGGCGATACGGTGGTGAAGTTTAATCCTCAGAGTGGCCGCTACTTTGTGGGGGTAGACCTCACCGGGCGTTGTGAATCGAACTTCCTTATTAAAAGTGCCCGATGGGTAAGGCCTTCGGATTTGGTGGGTCCGGTTGTTGAGCGGCAACGTCCGGTATAAAACTGTTTGCTGAGGCGCGTACAGTCTAAAGGTTGATTGCACTATGCATCCGCTCTGCAGACGTCCGCGCCTTGGTGTTTTTATCTTTCAGGTAAAGGCAGTTTTACTGCGAGATGGATTGCTTAAAGTTAAACTGATGTTATGGGTATAAGGTTTCCTGATTTACGGTATTCAGAGATAGTGGGGTGTTTAGCTATTAGTTAAAAGGAGTGTGCTGTTTTATGAGAAGTTCTTATCCTGGGGCCATTGAATTGTCGCCCCACAACTTGCCGGTGTCTGACCCTGGGCCGTTCGGGGTGGGTGCCAATAACAAACCGTCGTATACGACGGACCAGGCGGCCAAACACATCACCCGGGAAAACATGGTGTTTCGGGACCGCAACGATGACCAGAAAGTTGACCTGACCTACACCGTAGACAAGCGTTTCACCGCCCAGCAGCAACACCGCGTGCGCCAGGCCGTGCAGTCCTGGCAGGACGTCGCCAATATCACCTTCAAGGAACAGGCCGGTGGCGCTGATGGCACCGTCAACATCAGGAGCAATCCAGGGGGCGACGGCGGCGTCGCCGCCTGTAGATTCGACGACGGGCACACTGGCCGCGTTAGGCGAGATGATCACGAAGACACTCTCACTGTTGTTGCAGTTATTGCGCACCGCGGCCAGGCCCTGACCCTCCGGCCTGGGGACAACACGGCCCACAAGTCCCGGGGCGGCGGTTCATCAGGGGGTACATTCATGGGTTTTCCAGCATCCGGTAAAACAGCCGTCAGTCAGCCTGACGAATTCTGTGCTTGAGTAAAGATAACTCTGGAGTTGCTTTTATTTAGACCGGAGCAAGGAGGCTGTGGTGCAAAGCAGGCTATTGATCAAAGAGCTGCAAGAGGCAGGTTGGGTGCTGGATCGGGTGACGGGCAGCCATCAGCTTTTTACCCATCGCTATAACCCGTACACGATACTGGTGCCCCATCCCAGGAAGGATCTGCCCCGGGCACCGTGCGAAGTATCAGGAAACGTGCCGGGCTGTTTTCGTTTTAGGACGGTTTAAGGAGATTTTCCATGCAATACCCAATCTGTATCGAATGGGGCGATGACTTTGTCGCCACCGGTATTCAGATCCCCGATATTCCAGGTGCCGTGACCGCCGGGGACAGTTTTGAAGAGGCCTACAACGCGGCGGTTGAAGTCGCGCACATCCTGTTGCAGGAGATCGCCGCAGAAGGCCGGGTGATTCCGATGCCAACGTCGGTGGCCGCCCATCATGACAATGAGGAATACGCCGGCATGGGCTGGGGGATGTTGGAACTCGACATTTCGCCGTATCTGGGCAAGACCGAGAAGGTCAACGTGACCTTGCCCGGCTACGTGATCCAGCGTATCGACCGCTATGTGCGCGAGCACAAAGTAAAAAGCCGCTCGTCATTTCTGGCGGATGCGGCTTTGGAGAAGTTGGTGCGGTTGTAGCTGGATTAGGCGGTGGCCACCGCCCCTTGCCGCGATGCACTCAGAAACCGCAACAACGCCACCAGCGGGAACGCACTGCCCACCAGCATCACGCCCAGCCAGCCGCCGTGTTCATACACGCTGCTGGCAATCGCCGAGCCGAAGGCGCCGCCGATGAAAATGCTGGTCATGTACAGCGCGTTCAGGCGGCTGCGGCTGTTGGCGTCAAGAGCGTAGATGGCGCGCTGGCCGAGGACCATGTTCATCTGCACGCAGAAGTCCAGGACCACGCCGGTCACCGCCAGGCCGATCACGCTGTACAACGGGTGCACAAACGCCGGCAGGAAGCTCAACGCGGCGAACAGCATGGCCAGCAGCGAGGCGCGGTGCGTGTGACCGGCGTCGGCGAGGCGCCCGGCGATGGGGGCGGCAATAGCGCCCAGGGCGCCAACGAGGGCAAACAGTGCGATCTCGCTTTGGCTCAGGCCGTGATTGCGCGCCAGTTCCAGCGGGGCAGCCGTCCAGAACAGGCTGAACGTGGCGAACATGCAGCCTTGGTAAAACGCCCGTTGGCGCAATACCGGTTGCTGGCGCAGCAGGGTGCCGAGCGAGCGCAGCAGTTGGCCGTAGCTGGCGCTGTGGTCGGGTTGCCGTTTGGGGATGGTCAGCAACAGCACCACGCTGATAAATGCCATCAACGCGGCGGCGGCCATGAACATCGCACGCCAGCCGAAATGGTCGGCCACGACGCTGGACACCGGCCGTGCCAGCAGGATACCGAGCAGCAGCCCGCCCATGATGCTGCCGACCACCCGGCCACGGGATTCGGCAGGTGCCAGGTGCGCGGCCAGCGGGATCAGAATTTGCACCGAGACGGAACTGAAACCGATCAGCAGCGATACGAGCAGGAACAGATTCGGTTGCTCGGTAAACGCTGCGCCCAACAGGCTGGCGATGGCCACCACGGTGGTGGCAATCATCAGTTTGCGGTTTTCCAGCAGGTCGCCCAGCGGCACCAGGAAGAACAGGCCAAGCGCGTAGCCGATTTGTGTCAGCGATACAATCAGGCTGGCCATCGCCGGGGTCAGGCCGATGTCCGGCGCAATCAACTCGATGATCGGCTGGGCATAGTAGATGTTGGCCACAATGGCGCCGCAACAGAACGCAAACAACATCACCATGCCTCGGGTCATGGTGCTCGCAGCGTGTGGGGTAGCGTTCATGGAGTTCTCGTTAAAGCGTAGGAAGAAGGCATGCGAGAGTAAAGGCATCGCCGCGGCCGGAGTAGAGCGCTCGCAGTGATATCACTCATGCTGGAAATTAATGACTGAAACGTTAACTTTCGTGTCGAACGGCAATGATACATTCAGCCACAACTGCCGAAACAGGAAATCCACGTTCATGAAGATCACGTTGAACAAGATGCTCATGGCTTCAACCCTCGCCGCGGCCATGGCGATTGGCTTGGCCAATGCCGCTGAAGCCCCGCGTGTGGGTGTGCGCGGCGCCATCACCGCGATGGACGGCGACGCGATGCAGGTCAAGGTCAGCAGCGGTGAGGACGTCACCGTGCACTTGACCAACGCCACCCAGGTACGCGCCGTCACCCTGGCCAAGATCGATGAGATCAAGCCTGGCAGCTACATCGGTTCCGCTGCCATGCCCAACGCCGACGGCACTCTCACGGCGTTGGAAGTGCACGTGTTTCCACCGGCCATGGCCGGCACGGGCGACGGGCATCGTGCGTTTGATTTGAAAGAGGGCAGCAGCATGACCAACGGCACCGTCGGTGACCTGGTGGTCAGCCACGGGCGCACCCTGACGGTGAAGTATAAAGGCGGCGAGCAGAAGATTGTGGTGCCGGATGATGTGCCGATCGTCAACCTGGAACCGGGGGATCGCAGCTTGCTCAAACCGGGCGTGAAGGTGGTGCTGTTTGCGGCCCAAGGCGCGGACGGAACGATCACCGCTCAGGCGATTTCTGCCGGCAAGGATGGCGTGACGCCGCCGATGTAACTGGCGGGCAGAGCGCCCAATGTGGGAGCGGGTTTGCTCGCAAAGGCGGAGTGTCAGTCACCGAATCAATCGACTGAACCCCCGCTTTCGCGAGCAAGCCCGCCCGCACTTTTTTTACCGTGTTTGTTCAGTTATCACTGACCGGAATAGATCTGGTCAAAGACCCCACCGTCATTGAAGTGGGTTTTCTGCACGGTGCGCCAGTCCCCGAAGGTCTTCTCGACCGACAGGAAGTCGACTTTAGGGAAACGGTCGGTGTACTTGGCCAGCACTGCCGGGTCACGTGGACGCAGGTAGTTGTTGGCAGCAATTTCCTGGCCTTCCGGCGACCACAGGTATTTCAGGTATTCCTCGGCAGCCACTTTGGTGCCTTTCTTCTCGACCACTTTGTCGACGATCGACACCGGCGGCTCAGCTTCAGCGGAAACGCTTGGGTAGATCACTTCGAACTGATCACGGCCGAATTCACGGGCGATCATTTCGGCTTCGTTTTCAAACGTCACCAGCACGTCGCCGATCTGGTTGGTCATGAACGTGGTGGTCGCCGCACGGCCACCGGTGTCCAGCACGGGCGCGTGTTTGAACAGGTCGCCGACAAACTTCTTGGCCTTTTCCTCGTCGCCGCCGTTCTTCAGCACATAACCCCAGGCCGACAGGTAGGTGTAGCGCCCATTACCGGAGGTCTTCGGGTTAGGCACGATGACTTGCACACCCTCCTTGAGCAAATCCGGCCAGTCTTTCAGGGCTTTCGGGTTGCCTTTACGCACGATGAACACCGTGGCCGAGGTGAACGGCGCGCTGTTGTTCGGCAGGCGGGTCACCCAGTTGTCCGGCACCAGTTTGCCGTTGTCCGCCAGGGCGTTGATGTCGGTGGCCATGTTCATGGTGATGACGTCAGCCGGCAGGCCATCGATCACGGAACGGGCCTGTTTGCTGGAGCCGCCGAAGGACATTTGCAGGGTCAGCTTGTCGTTGGGGTGCTCGGCTTCCCAGTGTTTCTGGAAGGCGGCGTTGTAGTCCTTGTAGAAATCGCGCATTACGTCATACGAGACGTTGAGCAGTGTGACGGGGGCGGCCTGAACGGCGCCCGCCAGGGCTAGGCCGGCGGCCAGGAGAGACGCGCTAACAAGTTTTTTCACTGCTCATTCCTTGTTGTTCGAGAAGGTTGTTGATTGAGTGAGGGCAATTTGCCAGCGACTATAGCCGGGCTTGCATAGACGTTTAAAGATTAAAACGAACTTTGCTTATTCCACTTTATGAAACAGGTTACTGCCGCAGCGCGAGCAAAACGCCGCGTTGGGTTCGTGGCTGTCTTTCTTGCACACCGGGCAGGCGTGTTGCAGTTGTTCACCGCGCATTGCACTGGCCAGCTCGGCGGTGAAAATCCCGGTGGGCACGGCGATGATCGAGTAACCGGTGATCATCACCAGCGACGAAATCACCTGGCCCAGCGGGGTCTTCGGCACGATGTCGCCAAAGCCTACGGTGGTGAGGGTCACGATCGCCCAATAGATGCCCTTGGGAATGCTGGTGAACCCGTGTTCCGGGCCTTCAATCACATACATCAGGGTGCCGAATACCGTCACCAGGGTGCACACGCTGACCAGGAACACCACGATCTTCTGTTTGCTGCCGCGCAGCGCCGCCATCAGGTAGTTGGCTTGCTTGAGGTAGGGGCTGAGCTTGAGCACGCGGAAAATCCGCAGCATCCGAATGATGCGGATGATCAGCAGGTATTGGGCGTCGCTGTAATACAGCGCGAGGATGCCCGGCACGATGGCCAGCAAGTCCACCAAGCCATAAAAGCTGAAGGCATAGCGCAACGGTTTGGGCGAGCAGTACAGCCGCAAGCCGTACTCAATGGCGAAGATAACGGTGAAGCCCCATTCGATGTAGGCCAGCACATTGGCATAGTTCTGGTGGATTTCGTCGATGCTGTCGAGCATCACGATCACAATGCTGGCAAGAATGATCAGTAGCAGGATGCCGTCAAAGCGCCGCCCGGCTGCGGTGTCGCTCTGGAATACCATGACATAGAGGCGCTGACGCCAGTCGCTGTTGCTGTCCATAAAACCCGCCTGAATCGAATATCGAGCAAGCCTAGGGGGATTCGAACGGGCTGTCCACGCGGGCTTTGAACATCCGCTGCGTGGCGCGCACCAGCCAGCAGGCGAGGATAAACGGCGCAGTCAGCGCAGGCAGGTGCAAGGCGGCAAACCCCGGCGTGAGGATGATCGCCAGCAGGATACCCAACAGTGGCAGCCACGGCTGGCGGCGAGATTGGCTCAAGGCCAGTGCTGCCAGGGCCGGGTTGTAGCTGTGCAGGCCGAGGAGGGCGCTGGCGGGTTCATCGAGCAGTAAAGCGACCAGCACGCCGGCGGTGGCGCCAATCAAGGCCCACAGGGCGGCGCGACGGTTGGCCAACACCAGGCCGACGGCAATCAAGACTCCCGCCAGTGGTTGGTCCAGCAGCATGACTTGCGCAAGGCCGGTAAAGGGCGCGCTGACCACAGACAGAACGTCGGGCGCAACCAGGGCGAACGTAGGTTGAGGCGCGCTGCCGATCAGCAGCCAACCCAGGCCGACAAAGGGCGCGGTGTACGCAGACAAGTCATCCGGCTGGCGGGCATGTTTCAACCATTGCCGCGTGAGCATCGCACTCAGGCCGCCGCACGCCAGGATCAACGGCGGCAATAAGGCCGACCAAGCGAAATGCTGGCTGATCAACAAGCCCAGCAGCACACCGTTATAACTATAAAGGCCGGCCTGACGTTCCGCCTTGGGATAGCCCCGGCGCTGGGCCGTGAGCAACCCGGCCACGCCACCCAACAGTGCCCCGCCGAGCAAGGTCGGGGCGCCGATCAGGATGGCCAGCAGGCACAGCAGGCCGCACAGCGGCTGGCGCTGCAGGAAGATCTGGCTGAAGCCATTGAGCAGGGCTTCAGCCCAGTCGGGGCAGGGTTGGTTGGGCATGGTGAGTGAGTCTGAGGGACCGAGTTGCCCCCTTCGCGAGCAAGCCCGCTCCCACATTCGACCGAGTTGTCATGTCGAACAGTGATCAAAATGTGGGAGCGGGCTTGCTCGCGAAGGGGCCCTTACAGGCGCTAGATCAACGTCTCTATCCGTAGCGAGTTGGTCGACCCCGGCTGCCCGAACGGCACCCCCGCGGTAATCACCAACGTGTCCCCACGCTGCGCCATACCCTGTGCCTGGGCAATCTCCAGCGCGGTGGAACACACCTCATCCACCTGGCGCAGCCGATCATTGACCACCGAATGCACGCCCCACGCCAGGCTCAAACGCCGGGCGGTGGACAGGTTCGGCGTAAGGTTGAGGATCGGGGCCACCGGGCGCTCCCGCGCCGCGCGCAGGCTGGAGCTGCCGGACTCGCTGTAGTTCACCAGCACCGCCACCGGCAGGATGCTGCTGATACGCCGGATCGCGCAGCTGATCGCGTCCGACACCGTGGCGTCGGCCTTGGGCCGGCTCACGTCCAGTTGCGTTTGGTAATCCGGGCCGTTTTCCACCTGGCGGATGATCTTGCTCATCATCTGCACGGCTTCCAGCGGGTATTCGCCCGAGGCGGTTTCCGCCGACAGCATCACCGCGTCCGCGCCTTCGGCCACGGCATTGGCCACATCCGTCACTTCGGCGCGGGTCGGTGCTGGAGAAAACCGCATGGATTCGAGCATCTGCGTGGCCACGACCACCGGTTTGCCCAATTGGCGGCAGGTGCTGATGATGTCTTTCTGGATTTGCGGCACGCTTTCGGCGGGCACTTCAACACCCAGGTCGCCTCTGGCCACCATGATTGCATCGCTCAGTTCGGCGATTGCCTGCAAGCGCTGCACGGCTGAGGGTTTTTCGATTTTGGCCATCAGAAACGCCTTGTCACCGATCAGCTCGCGGGCCTCGCGGATATCTTCCGGGCGTTGTACGAATGACAGCGCCACCCAGTCCACACCCAGCTCCAGGCCGAAGCTCAGGTCGCGGCGGTCTTTGGCGGTCAATGGGCTGAGTTCCAACAGGGCTTGTGGGACATTCACGCCTTTGCGGTCGGACAGTTCGCCGCCATTCAGCACGGTGGTGTCGATGGCCCCGGCGTGTTTGGTGATGACCCGCAGGCGCAACTTGCCGTCGTCCAACAGCAGGTCCATGCCCGGCTCCAGCGCGGCGATGATTTCCGGGTGCGGCAGGTTGACCCGGCACTGATCGCCCGGTGTCGGGTCCAGGTCCAGGCGCAGGGCCTGGCCGCGCACCAGTTGCACCTTGCCCTCGGCAAACTGCCCGACCCGCAGCTTCGGCCCTTGCAGGTCCATCAGGATGCCCAGCGGGTAATTCAGCTGGCGCTCCACTTGGCGAATCCACTGGTAGCGCTGGGCGTGATCGGCATGGTCGCCGTGGCTGAAGTTGAGGCGGAAGATATTCACCCCGGCTTGCACCAGTTCGCGGATGTCATCGATGCCGTCGGTGGCGGGGCCGAGGGTGGCGAGGATTTTGACCTTCTTGTCAGGCGTCATGGTGGGCAGTCTCAAGAATCAGGATGGCGCGGAAGTCATTGACGTTGGTGCGGGTCGGCTCGGTAACGATCAAACCGTCGAGCGCGGCGAAATAGCCGTAGCCATTGTTGTTATCCAGCTCGTCGCTGGCCGACAAGCCCAAGGCCTCGGCGCGGGCGTAGCTGGTCGGGGTCATGATCGCCCCGGCGTTGTCTTCCGAACCGTCAATGCCGTCGGTGTCCCCGGCCAGGGCGTACACGCCGGGCAGGCCTTTCAGGCTGTCGGTCAGGCTCAGCAGGAATTCGGCGTTGCGCCCGCCACGGCCGTTGCCGCGCACGGTGACGGTGGTTTCACCGCCGGACAGAATCACGCACGGCGCCGCCAATGGCTGGCCATGCAGCACGATCTGCCGGGCAATGCCGGCGTGTACCTTGGCCACGTCCCGCGCTTCGCCTTCGAGGTCGCCGAGGATCAGCGGGCTGAACCCGGCCTGGCGTACTTTCACCGCCACCGCTTCCAGGGATTGCTGCGGGCGGGCGATCAACTGGAAGTGACTGCGGGCCAGCACCGGGTCGCCGGGTTTGACGGTTTCCGAGGCTGGGCTCTGCAACCAGCTGCGCACTGAGGCGGGCGCGTCGATCCCGTAGCGCTTGAGAATTGCCAGGGCTTGTTGCGACGTGCTCGGGTCGCCGACGGTGGGGCCGGAGGCGATGACGGTGGCCTGGTCGCCCGGCACGTCGGAAATTGCGTAGGTGTACACCGTCGCGGGCCATGCGGCTTTGGCCAATCGGCCGCCCTTGATGGCCGAGAGGTGTTTGCGCACGCAATTCATCTCGCCAATGGTCGCGCCGGATTTAAGCAGCGCTTTGTTGATGGCTTGCTTGTCGGCCAGGGTGATGCCTTCGGCGGGCAGCGCCAGCAAGGCCGAGCCACCGCCGGACAGCAGGAAAATCACCCGGTCGTCTTCACCCAGGTGGCTGATCAGTTCCAGCACACGCGTGGCCACCGCCAGGCCGGCGGCATCCGGCACCGGGTGAGCGGCCTCGACCACTTCGATTTTTTTGCACGGCGCGCCGTGGCCGTAGCGGGTGACCACCAGGCCGGTGACTTCGCCTTGCCAGCCGTTCTCGACGACGAGTGCCATGGCGGCTGCGGCTTTGCCGGCGCCGATCACGATCACACGGCCGGTGCGGTCAGCGGGCAGATAAGGTTCAAGGACATGCCGGGGGTGGGCGGCGTCGATGGCTGTGGCAAACAGCTCGCGAAGCAGGTGTTGCGGATCGACCGACATAAGCGGGCTCCCGGGGATTTTTGTTATTAGAGATGGATCAATTTCAGACTTGGAATGCAATCAAAGGTGGGAGCGGGCTTGCTCGCGAATGCAGTCTTTCATTCAATATCCATGCTGACTGACCTACCGCTTTCGCGAGCAAGCCCGCTCCCACATTCGACCGCATTTCAAAGGTGGGAGCGGTGTGGCTTATTGATCGCGAATCGAAAAGTTGGCCATATGCTCCAGGCCCTTGATCAGCGCGGAGTGGTCCCAATTGCCGCCGCCAATCGCCGTGCACGTACTGAACACCTGCTGCGTACCGGCGGTGTTCGGCAGGTTGATCCCCAGCTCTTTGGCACCGGCCAACGCCAGGTTCAGATCCTTCTGGTGCAGGTTGATGCGAAAGCCCGGATCGAAGGTGCCCTTGATCATCCGCTCGCCGTGCACTTCAAGGATCTTCGAGGAAGCGAAGCCGCCCATCAGCGCTTCGCGCACCTTGGCCGGGTCGGCACCGTTTTTCGAGGCGAACAGCAGTGCTTCGGCCACGGCCTGGATGTTCAGTGCGACGATGATCTGGTTGGCCACTTTGGCGGTCTGGCCATCGCCATTGCCACCGACCAGCGTGATGTTCTTGCCCATGCTCTGGAACAGCGGCAGGGCGCGTTCAAACGTCTGCGGCTCGCCACCGACCATGATGCTCAAGGTGCCGCCCTTGGCGCCGACTTCACCGCCGGACACCGGTGCATCGAGGTAGTGCGCGCCGGTCTGGTTGATCTTGGCGGCGAAGGCCTTGGTGGCGGTGGGGGAGATCGAACTCATGTCGATTACCACCTTGTTCGGCGACAACCCGGCGGCAACACCGTCGGTGCGGAACAGCACGTCATCGACCTGTGGGGTGTCGGGCACCATCACGATGATGAATTCGGCTTCCTGCGCCACTTGCTGCGGGTTGGTCAGGGCCACGGCGCCGGCGTCGATCAGCGCTTGCGGGGCCTTGCCGTGGTGTTCGGACAGGAACAATTGGTGACCTGCTTTCTGCAGGTTGGCGGCCATGGGTTGGCCCATGATGCCGGTGCCGATAAAGCCGATTTTAGCCATGATCAAAATCCTCTTGTTATTAGGTGGGCAGGCCTGTCTCGGGTCTGCCAAACACCGAAGCTCTGCGGTGGGAGCTGGCTCGCCTGCGATGGCATCCACGGGTTATGCCGGGGGCACCGCAGTGTCAGCATCGCCGGCAAGCCAGCACCCGCACCGTTCGGTGGTGCGTCTGTTAGATGGCGTTGTGGGTCTTGAGCCAGCCCAATCCCGCTTCGGTGGTGGTCAACGGCTTGTATTCACAGCCGACCCAACCGGTGTAACCGATGCGGTCCAAATGCTCGAACAGGAAGCGGTAGTTGATCTCACCGGTCCCCGGTTCGTTGCGCCCCGGGTTGTCTGCCAGCTGGATGTGGTTGATTTCACCCAGGTGCGCAGCCATGGTCCGGGCCAAATCACCTTCCATGATTTGCATGTGGTAGATGTCGTATTGCAGGAACAGGTTGGCGCTGCCCACCTGCTCGCGAATCGACAGGGCCTGTGCCGTGTTGTTCAGGTAGAAGCCCGGGATGTCGCGGGTGTTGATCGCCTCCATCACCAGCTTGATGCCCACCGCTTGCAGCTTGTCGGCCGCGTACTTGAGGTTGGCGACAAAGGTTTTTTCCAGGGTCTCGTCGTCAACGCCTTGCGGACGGATGCCCGCCAGGCAGTTGATCTGCGTGTTGCCGAGCACCTGGGCGTAGGCGATGGCGAGCTTGACCCCGGCACGGAATTCTTCGACGCGGTCCGGGTGGCACGCCAGGCCGCGTTCGCCCTTGGCCCAGTCACCGGCCGGCAGGTTGAACAGCACTTGGGTCAGGCCGTTGGCGTCAAGCTGCGCCTTGATCTCGGCGGAGCTGAATTCGTACGGGAACAGGTACTCGACACCTTGAAAGCCAGCATCGGCAGCCGCTTTGAAACGGGCAAGAAAATCCTGTTCGGTAAACAGCATGGACAGGTTGGCGGCAAAACGCGGCATAGGGTTCTCCTTAGTCGAGCAGGGAAATGGCAGTCGGCGCATCGTTGCCGACCAGTGCCAGATCTTCGAATTCGTTGACGGCGTTGATCTCGGTGCCCATGGAAATATTGGTCACGCGCTCCAGAATAATCTCAACGATCACCGGAACCTGGAATTCCTCGATCATTTCCTGGGCCTTGCGCAAGGCCGGCTGGATCTGGCCCGGCTCGAACACCCGCAGGGCCTTGCACCCCAGGCCTTCGGCGACGGCGACGTGGTCTACGCCATACCCGTTGAGTTCCGGGGCGTTGAGGTTGTCGAAGGACAACTGCACGCAGTAATCCATTTCAAACCCGCGTTGGGCCTGACGGATCAAACCCAGGTAGGAGTTGTTCACCACCACGTGGATGTAGGGCAGTTTGAACTGCGCGCCCACGGCCAGTTCTTCGATCATGAACTGGAAGTCATAGTCGCCGGACAACGCCACCACCTTGCGGCTCGGGTCAGCCTTGACCACACCGAGGGCTGCGGGAATGGTCCAGCCGAGCGGGCCGGCCTGGCCACAGTTGATCCAGTGGCGCGGCTTGTAGACGTGCAGGAATTGCGCGCCGGCAATCTGCGACAGCCCGATGGTGCTGACGTAGCAGGTGTCTTTGCCGAACACCTGGTTCATCTCTTCGTACACCCGTTGCGGCTTGACCGGCACGTTGTCGAAGTGGGTTTTGCGGTGCAGGGTGGCCTTGCGCTGCTGGCAGTCATGCAGCCAGGCACTGCGGTCCTTGAGCTTGCCGGCGGCTTTCCACTCGCGGGCCACTTCAATGAACATCGTCAGTGCGGAACCGGCGTCGGAGACGATGCCCAGGTCCGGCGTGAACACGCGGCCGATTTGCGTCGGCTCGATGTCCACGTGAATGAATTTGCGCCCTTCGGTGTACACCTCCACCGAACCGGTGTGGCGGTTGGCCCAGCGGTTACCGATGCCCAGCACCACGTCCGATTTGAGCATCGTCGCGTTGCCATAACGGTGCGAGGTTTGCAGGCCGACCATGCCCACCATCAGCGGGTGGTCGTCCGGGATCGTGCCCCAGCCCATCAAGGTCGGGATCACCGGGATGCCGGTCAGCTCGGCGAACTCCACCAGCAGTTCGCTGGCGTCGGCGTTGATCACGCCGCCGCCGCTCACCAGCAACGGGCGCTCGGCCTGGTCGAGCAGCGCCAGGGCTTTTTCGACCTGGATGCGCGTGGCCAGCGGTTTGGCGAGCGGCAGTGGCTGGTAGGCGTCGATGTCGAATTCAATCTCGGCCATCTGCACGTCAAACGGCAGGTCGATCAGCACCGGGCCGGGGCGGCCGGAGCGCATTTCATAGAAAGCTTTCTGGAACGCGTAGGGCACCTGGCCGGGTTCGAGGACGGTGGTCGCCCACTTGGTCACTGGCTTGACGATGCTGGTGATATCGACCGCCTGGAAATCTTCCTTGTGCATGCGTGCACGCGGGGCTTGGCCGGTAATGCAGAGAATCGGGATCGAGTCGGCCGAGGCGCTGTACAGGCCGGTGACCATGTCGGTGCCCGCCGGGCCCGACGTACCGATGCACACGCCGATGTTGCCGGCCTTGGTGCGGGTGTAGCCCTCGGCCATGTGCGAGGCGCCTTCAACGTGGCGAGCAAGGACGTGATCGATGCCACCGACCTTCTGCAAGGCCGAATACAGCGGGTTGATCGCGGCGCCCGGGATACCGAAGGCGGTGTCGACCCCTTCACGGCGCATCACGAGGACTGCGGCTTCGATTGCTCTCATTTTGCTCATGGTTTTGGTGCCTCTTGCGTTTTGTAATTGTATACAAGTGGTGTCTGTCCAAAGTGTATTCACGGCGAGCGGCGCAGGTCAATCCATTTCATTCATTGATCTTTGCGTTCGTCGGAACGGCTTTTTTCGACGTATGGGGCCTTTGTGCGAAAATATTGTATACAAAAACAAATGTCATTGTGTTCTATTTGTTTGATCGAGCTTCTGATCAATCAGACCTCCACCGCTTTACCCATAACAAGATAAGGACGGCAGCTATGAGCGCTTTAACCTTGAAACTCGCAGTCAACCTGGCCGGTCAGGCCATCACCGCAGGCCGCACCATTTCCGCCGCGCCGCTCACCATTGCGGTGCTCGACAGTGGCGGCCACTTGGTCACCCTGCAGCGCGAAGACGGCGCCAGCCTGCTGCGCCCGCAAATCGCGATTGGCAAGGCCTGGGGCGCGATCGCCCTGGGCAAGGGCTCGCGTTTGCTGGCGTTGGACGCGCAGCAACGCCCGGCCTTTATCGCGGCGTTGAACAGCCTGGGGCAGGGCAGCGTGGTGCCTGCGCCGGGCGGGGTGTTGATTCGTGATCAGAAGGGTGTGGTGCTCGGCGCGATCGGGATCAGCGGGGACACCTCGGATATTGACGAGCAATGCGCGATTACGGCAATTGAGGGGGTGGGGTTGTTGGCGGATGCGGGGGTTTCGGCTTGATGTGAGGTGACTGGGCGGGCCTCTTCGCGAGCAAGCCCGCTCCCACATTTGACTGAGTTCAAGCCTTGGAATGCAGTCAAATGTGGGAGCGGGCTTGCTCGCGAAAGGGGCAACTCGGTCCCGGACCTAAACCCAAACCGCATCCCACAGCGGATAGTCGCCAATCCGCTCCACCAATCCCGCTCTTAACGGATTAGCCACGACATACCGAGCCATCTTCACCAAGTCATCGTCTTTGCGCAGCGCTCTGTCATGAAAACTGGTTTGCCATAGCCGACCCTTGCGGCCCGTAGCGCCATTCACGGTTCGAGTGCTTTTGGATTTCACCTGGCACATTAGGTCTCCCAATGAGCCCTTCTGCAGTTCAATCAACCAGTGAAAGTGGTCAGGCATCACCACCCATGCCAGGGAGTTTGCCAGCCTTTGGTATTGAGCGAGCCTGAATTGCCAGACCACCAAGCGACCCAGATGAAAGTCATTGAATATCGGTATGCGTTCGTGGGTGTTGGTAGTGATCAGGTAGATACGGTTCGGTTCGCTGAACCGCCCGATGCGCAGGCGATGTGAAGTAGCTAAATCAGGCATTCCTTGGCCTCTCTTCAGGTAGGTTTCTGAGAGGCTAGATCTCGGCGGCCGGTGCTGATCGTCAGGCTTTTGGCAGAATGTGTCTGGGAGGGCGCTTTCGCGAGCAAGCCCGCTCCCACAGGGGATTTGTGGCGTTCCGACAAATTATGTCTGGCGCAGATCAAATGTGGGAGCGGGCTTGCTCGCGAATGGCACTAGCACCTCGGTGTCTCAATCCGGCTCACACCCCTTCAGCACCAAGCGAATAATCGTCTGCGCCGCCGACTCGTAGTCGGCGTCATCCAGCTTGGCTTTCCCGGTCACCGCGGAAATTTGCCAATCAAAATCCGCATACGTCTGCGTCGCCGCCCAGATGCTGAACATCAAGTGATTGGGGTCAATGGGCGCGATCAAGCCGCGATCCACCCAGCTTTGGATGCAGTCGATATTGTGCTTGGCCTGGGCGTTGAGCTGTTCGACCTGGTCGGCGGTGAGGTGCGGCGCGCCGTGCATGATTTCGCTGGCGAATACCTTGGAGGCAAACGGCAGGTCGCGGGAGATGCGGATTTTCGAGCGGATGTAGTTGCTCAACACCACCGAAGGTTCGCCCTGCGGATTGAATGGGGTGGACGCGGCCAGGATCGGTTCGATAATGCTTTCGAGCACCTCGCGGTAGAGGTTGTCCTTGGACTTGAAGTAGTAATAGACGTTGGGCTTGGGCAGCCCGGCTTTGGCGGCGATATCGCTGGTTTTGGTCGCGGCGAAGCCCTTGTCGGCAAACTCCTCGCTGGCCGCCCGCAGGATCAGTTCTTTATTGCGCTCGCGAATGGTGCTCATAAACCAGGAATATCCTTGCCAAGACAGGCGGTCGGGCATGTTAGCACCGGCCTTGCGCAGCGCTCAAGAATCTCGCCGCACCCTTGTACATTGGGGGTTGCAGCTGACTTTGTCTGTGTTGATGCTGAACGTATTTCAGCCGCTGTTTGGGCGTCAGGAGGCGCAGTTGCGTGCGGGGACGGTCAGCCGGGAGACAGTGCTGACCCAACAGCGGGTGTTGTTGCAGGCAGAGCAGAATTGGCGCGATACCCAAGGGCAGTTGAGTCAGGGGAGTGTGGCGTTGATCCAGAGCCTGGGCGGGGGATGGCAAGCTGTGCAGTAATGAATAAGACGGCCAATGAAAGTCTTGCCTTCATTGGCCGTGGCGGTGTTGCACCGTAACTAGCCAGCTTTACTGGCAAGTGTAGAGGTTGGTTTTTTTACCGGGAAATCATCATCGAAGAACGTTGATGCTTCTTCAATTTGGGATTTGCGTTGTTTACGCAGAAACTCATCGAAGTCTTTTTTAACCGCAGGGTCTTCAAGGGCCTCGTAGTCAAAGACGTTGGCACCGTATTTGTAAGAGAAGTTGATGTCGACAAACTCGGCGCTGGCGCAGGCGGATGAAAATTTCGAGTTGTTTCTATCAAAGTTGACACGGTACTGTTTGATTTTTGGAATATAGACGATATTGGCGCCGACTTTGAACACTTCGACGGAAACACCCACGGTAATGGTTTTATAGAAATCTTTGTTGTTTTCGACGCCGAAACGCAAGGCGTCTCCCTGCTTGGCCATAAACTTCTCAAAACTCTTCAGGGCACTGGTGCCTTGTGAGGCGACGATATCCAATATGAAGTTGACGAAGTCGGCGGCAATGCTGACCCCACGGATATGCCGCGAATAGGATTGCTCATCGATTTTGCTCGGGCCCATCAGCGGGAGTTTTGACAGCGCCAGGCTCCAGAGCGCTACGTCGGTTTTGTACTGCTCCCCCTCGGCTTCGGCTTTGCGCTGAACATAATTGGTGACGACAGAGGTCATGCCGATCAAGTATTTTTTCAGCTCGCTGATCTTTTTCATGACCTCCGGATCTTCGATCAACTCGTTGCCGATAATGAACTCAATGAGCCCGTCGGTATCGGCGTAGGGGTTGTCGGCGTCCTTAAGTTGAATGTCCTTGAGGGCTGTATCACCAAAGAAGCTATGCGCTTCTTGCAGCTGTTCGGAGAATAAGCGGACGTCTTTGACGTGGGCGGGCATTGCACTAAGTGTTTTCATTTGGTCATTTCCTTATGAAAGCAGTCACTAACTGTTGGCGCGATTCAATCACGGACGGCGGTCCGTCAGGGTCGCAAAAGTTCACCACGGGTGAAACCGGCTTGGTTGTTTAAATCAATGTTTTAGTGCCTCGGTTATTCGAGGTATTGCCCCTGAAAAAGAGGTAGGGGAGTTATAGGTTTAATGCCGGGTATTGGCAATGAACACACTCAACCAATTCGCTTGCTTGGCCCGAACAGTTATAGCGTTTAGGAGTCAGCCTTTAGAGGCTGTTTTTTGACGGCCATCACCGTTGATTACGGGGTATGGCTAAGTGATGGCTTTTACAGGGTTTTTGATGGCAGCTTTCCTGCCGTCGAAGCCTTACGATCAGGCAGCGCCGTCGGCCGACGCCTGGAGGATACGACGAGTGGTCGTGTTCGAAATCAAAATCAAACGCCCAGCAACGTGCGATTGGCAATGTGCGTGAATATAGATACGATGCTAATCATTAGCTAGCTATCTATGTGTTCGCTGAATGAAGCCTTTCACGTTTCAACTCCCGGATTTCTGGCAAGCCACCCTGGTGCCCTCGCGGGTCGATCTGCTGTTTGCGTCGCGCAACATCATCGCCGGCGGGGTCGCGTTGTATCTGGCCTTTTGCTTCGACCTGCAGCAGCCGCAATGGGCGTTGACCACGGTGTTTATCGTTGGCCAATCGACCAGCGGCATGGTCCTGGCCAAGGGCGCCTATCGGTTGCTGGGCACGTTTGTCGGCGCCGTGGCTTCGCTCGTGATGATCGGGGTTTGCGGCCAGGCGCCGTTGCTGTTCCTGCTGTGCATGGCGTTATGGCTGGCGTTGTGTACGACGGGGGCGTCGCTGCTGCGCAATCACGCCGCCTATGGGTTTGTGCTGGCGGGCTACACCACGGCGATTATTGCCTTGCCGGCGACCGCCGCGCCGCTGGGCGTGTTCGATGAGGCAGTGGCGCGCTGTCAGGAAATCAGCCTGGGGATTCTCTGCGCGTCTATCGCCAGCACGATTTTATGGCCGCGCCGGGTTGAGCAGACCCTGGCGGTTCAAGGGCGCGCCGCCTGGCAGGCGGGAATGCGCGCCGCGGCCTCGGAGCTGCAGGGAACGGATCAGCGCAAGGGCTTGCTGGAGGCGTTGGGCCGCTTGGTCGCGGTGGACGCCCAGCGCGACCATGCCTGGTTTGAAGGCCCCAAGGGACGGCGGCGCTCTCAGGCGTTGCGGGTGCTCAGTCGGGATGTGCTTGGGTTGTTACGTGCGGCACGGGGTGTGGCGCGGCAACGGATGATGCTGGACGACGCGTCCTTTGTTACGACATGGGTGGAAGACGTGGCCGCCACCTTGCGACAAGAGCGGCACGAGGCGCTGCCTGAGCTCTCACGTCGCCTTACTTTGGCGCTTGCCGATCCACGTCTGAGCCCCGAGGCGAACTTTTGCCTGATGCAATTGGCCCAGGTCCTGCGGTTGGTGAACGTGGGGGCGCTGACCCTGGCGGCTGTCGAGACGGGCAGGGTGCCACCGGGTGCACCGGGGGCACTGTCCTGGCATCGGGATATCGAGCAGGGTGTACTCGGTGGAGTGCGCAGTGCATTAGCCTTCCTGGCCGTTGCGGCATTCTGGATGTTTACCGCATGGCCTTCGGGGCTGGGCGCGGTGTCGATCAGCGGTGTGGTATTGAGCCTGTTTGCTGCGCGGGAAAATCCCTCCGCCTCAAGCCTGAATTTTCTCAAAGGCATCGCGCTGTCGATTCCGGTGGCCGGGTGTGTACGGTTTGCTTTGCTGCCTGGGTTTGATGGTTTCCCGTTGCTGTGCATGGCCTTGGGCGTACCGCTATTTTTTGCCTCGCTGTGCATGAGCCGGGCAAACCTGGCGGCCAGCGCTTCGGCGTTCTGCATCTTCTTCGTCAATAACGTCGGGCCGAGCAACCTGATGACGTACGACATCGCCGCCTTCCTCAACAAAGCTATCGCCACGCTGGTGGGTGTCGGTATTGCCGTGGTGGTGTTTCGCCTGATCCCGCTCAACCCGGGTGAGCGCCATTATCGGCGGATGTTCACGGCCTCATTGTTTGACCTGGCGCAGTTGACGTCGCGCCCCTTGGAGCAGGCCGAAAGCTGGTTTGGCGGGCGTATGGCGGACCGCCTGATTCGGTTGTCGCGTTATAGCGACACGTTGCCTGCCGAGCGTCGTACCCATTGGGATAACGGCCTGCTGGGGCTGGACTTGGGCGATGAGTTGCTGGAGTTGCGCGCAAGTTTATCGAGCAGCCAAGGCGCGTTGGCCAGTGTGCGCGATGATTATCTGCGGCAGTGGGCGGTTGTGCTCAAGCAGGGTGGGCCTGGCGTGGATCAGGCAGCGCTGCTGGATGCGCCAAGCACTGCGCTGTTGGACGTGCTTGAGCGGTCGTCGGTGTTGGCGGAGCAGGATCGGCAAATGGCCAGGGCGGCACTGCTGCAGTTGCGGTTTACCTGGCAGACGTGGTGTCAGCGGGGTGTCTGATTGCAGGAGCTGGCAAGCCAGCTCCTGCAACGAGTGTTACTCGGCGATCTGCAACTTGCGCGATTCGGTGTAGATGTAGCGCACCTTTTCATACTCGAACGGCGAGTTCATTTGACCGTAGCGGAAGCTGGTCTGGTAGCGCTTGTCGACGGCGCGCAGGGCCCAGATTTCCGGGTGGTTTTCGCTGACCTTGGACACGTTGAGGAAGTTGACCTCGGTTTCTGCGCTGTAGTCGACGATCAGGCCGGTGGTGTCGCGCAGGTTCGAGGGGCCGAAGATCGGCAGTACCAGGTACGCGCCGCCGGGCACGCCGTAGAAGCCCAGGGTCTGGCCGAAGTCTTCGCTCTGGCGTGGCAGGCCCATGGCGGTAGCCGGGTCCCACAGGCCGGCGACGCCGATGGTGGTGTTGAGCAGCAGACGCCCGGTGGTTTCCAGGGAGCGGTGGCCCTTGAGTTGCAGCAGGCTGTTCAACAGGTTGGGCACGTCGCCCAGGTTGTTGAAGAAATTGCTCACGCCGGTACGCAGGAAACTTGGGGTGACGTAGGTGTAGCCATTGACCACCGGCAGGAATACCCATTGGTCGAAGCGGTAGTTGAAGTGGTACACGCGGCGGTTCCACGACTCCAACGGGTCGTAGACATTGAGCGCGGTGAGCGACGAACGCTCGAACTCGCGCTGGTCCAGGCCCGGGTTGAACTTGAGCTTGGTCAGCGGCTCCTTGAAGCCGTCGGCGTCAACCTTGACCGGTTCGTGGGCCTTGCTGTTGTCGGCATTGGCGACGCCCGCGCACATCAGGGCGGCGAGCAGCAGAAGATATTTAGCCACGGAAGAACTCCAGCATGGCGTCGGCGTTGACGCGGTAATTGAGGTTGCCGCAGTGGCCGCCCAACGGGTAGACGGTCAAGCGATCGCCGAAGGTTTTACGCAGGAAACCGAGGTCGCCAGGGCCGAGAATCACGTCGTCGGCATTGTGCATCACCGCGATTTTCGGGCTGTTGTGCAGGTAGTCTTTAAGCGCATAGAGGCTGACCTGGTCGACCAGTTGCAGCAGGCTGCCGCCATCGGAGCGCGCGCGCCACATCGGGATCACTTGTTCGGTGAGGTAGCAGTCAAAGTCGCACTGCAGCGCACGCTTGAGGAACGGCGTGAGGCTGGTGCCTTCGGTGATCGGGTATTTGGGCGGAATGATCAGGCCACGGCGGTTGATCAGGTCCGAGGTAAACGCAATGTCGGCCGCCGAGAAACGGAACGAGGTGCCGATCAGCATCGCCATCTGTTCGTTGGTCAGGTGCTGCTTGGAGTTCTGGAAGTCGTAGAGCAGGGCGTCATTAAGGTCGATGTAGCCTTTTTGCTGGAAGTAGCGGGTCAGCTTGGCCAGTACCAGCTCATAGAAGGTGGTGGTGTTGTTGATGCCCTTGACCTCGGTCTGTACCAGCTTGTCGAGGTTGGTGATCGAGGTGTAGAGGTTGACCGGCGGGTTGAGCAGCAGCACTTTCTTGAAGTTGAAGCTGCGGCGGGTCTCGTCCAGCTTGCTGACAAACGCAGCATCCAGGGCGCCCAGGCTGTAGCCGGTGAGGTAGAAGTCGGTGACCGGCAGCGAGGCGTTCTGCGCGCGCACGGCTTGCATCACGCGGTACATGTCTTCGGCGTCTTCCTGGGTGATACCCGGAGTGGCGAAGCGCGAGGCGGCACTGATGAAGTCGAAGCTGGTGGGCGACGACAACTGCACTACGTGGTAACCAGCCTGGTAATACAGCTTTTTCAGGTATTCGTTGATGCTGCTGTCAAATCGCGCACCGGTGCCCGCGATCAGGAAGATCAACGGCGCGGCACGGTCTTGTTTGGCGATGCGGTAGGTGAGTTTCTTCACCGCCCAGAAATTGTCCGGCAGGCTGAACTCGCGCTCGGGGCGCATGTTCAGGGTGTAATCCGACTGGTTGATCTCGTCGTTGGACGGCAATTTGGGCCGAAGGTCAGGCGGGGTGGTGGCAATGGTCGCTTCGAACGGGTTCGTCAAAGGGAAGCCATAGCTGGCCTGGTCGATGTCGACGGCCAGTGCTGACGCACTCAAAAAAAGGCTGCCGAGTAAGGCAGCGCAGCGCAAGGAACGGAGCATGACTTAATCCCTAAGAGGAAACGTGCTGAATGAAGTTCGCAGGCTATGACCACCGCGTTGCCACCGAAGTGCCAGCCTTCGGCACGAAATGTCGGAAAAAAACGTCGGAATCAGGGTAATAGCAGCCAGAAGATACACGTTGCCATGCATTGATGGACACTAATTGTGTGTATGCGCCTTGCTAACGGCTGCCGGCGCATTAAGCTGAGCGCCGTTTTTGCCTATCGGAGTACCCCATGTCCCGTCGTTTGCCACTGATCCTGCTGCTTATTGCCCTGCCGTTATGGTTGGCTGCCAGTTATGGCGCACGCTACGGTTTTATGGAGGATGGCCAGTGGGTGGGTATCTGCGTTGATGAGGCCAGTCGCTGGGAATGCCAGTTGCGTTCGAACCTGGGGTTGATGATTCACTTCAAGGTGCTGGGCTGGGCGGCGTTGATCACGTCGGTGCTGGCGTTTTTCGTGCCGGGTCGAGCAGGGTGGGGGTTGGCAGTGTTGGCAATGATGTTCGGCTTGCCGGCGTTGGCGTTGTACAACACCACGTTTGCGGTGTTTGCGGTGGTGATTGCCGGGTTGCGGTTGGTCAGGAAACCTCGCGTTGCCTGACAGGGCCTCATCGCAGGCAAGCCAGCTCCCACATTAGAGCGCATTCCAGGGATGCACTCGGTCAAATGTGGGCGCTGGCTTGTCGAATCGTCGCAACGCTGCGATAGCGGTCTTAAGCCCTACGCACCCGCAGGCAACGCCACAACGCTCCAACCATCATCACGCTGACCACCGCCCAACCCCACGCCTGCTGGTTCAGCAGCCCTTCGCGATAGAGCTGCGGCGCAATGCCGGCACCGATAATGAAGGCCAGCAGCGCGATCTCCCGGCGTGGCCCGGTGACCGGGCGAACCAGATACACCAGGGCCGGCAACACCAGTGCCGCACTCGGGAAGCTGCGATAGCGCGGGTCAAACACCAGCGCGAGCATCATCACCGCGCCGGCAAAGCCGGCGATTGCCACCAGCCAGCCCGCGCGTTGCTCCAGCCAGTTGAATGCCCGTTCGCGCCAACCTTCCCGCGCACTCAGGGCCAGCGCAGCATGGGCCAGCACCAGCAGGTTCAGCACGACCAGCAAGCCTGCCCACACCCATTCATCGTTGAAGCGTGCGGTTACGCGGGTCAGTTCGGCCCAGGTGCCGATTGAGCAGGCGGCGACCGCTCCGAGCAGTGGCAGCATGAGCGCTGCGCGCGTGCTGCGAACGCGGCCGCCGAGGGCCAAGGTGCCCAGCAGGATAATCCCGCCCACGCCCAGCCACAGCGGCCAGTACGGCACATTGCTCACCGGCCCGGCGAGGATGCCCTTGTCCTGGCGATCAGCATCAAACAGTCCCCAATAGCCGCCGACCGCCCCTTCACTGGCGCGCTTCCACGGCTGGTCAAAGGCTTCGATCAGGTTGTAGCGCCAACCGTTGGCCTCGGCCATGGCGACAAAACCACGCATGAATTTGGCTTCGTTGACCCGGCTCGGCACCGCGGTTTCGCGCTGGCGACCTTCGCTGGGCCAGCCGGTCTCGCCGATCAGCACGTCTTTGGGCGCGAACTTGTTGCCGAAGGTCTGGCGTACATCCCCCACGTGCTTGAGCGCCTGGTCGATGCCGGACGGGTCATCCTCCCAGTACGGCAGCAGGTGAATGGTCAGGAAATCCACGGCCGGGGCGATTTCCGGGTGTTGCAGCCAGAACTCCCAGACATCGGCATAGGTGACCGGCTGTTTGATCTGACTTTTGACTTTGTGGATCAGCGTCACCAGTTGCTTGGCGGTGACTTCCTTGCGCAGCAGGGCTTCGTTGCCGACGATGACCGCGGTGACCACGTCAGGGTTGGCGTTGGCCGCCGCGATCAACTCGTCGATTTCTTTTTCGGTGGCAACCGGGTCACTGCTGACCCAGGCACCGGCCATTAACTTCAACCCATGCTCGCGCGCCATGCCCGGCAGGGCTTCCAAACCGGTCATGGAGTAGGTGCGAATGCACTCGAAACGGGTGGCCAGCAAGGCCAGGTCGGCGTCCATGCGCTCGGGACGCAGCTTGAACGGCTGGTCGAACGGTGATTGGTCTTTGTCGAAGGGTGTATAGGACGCACATTGCATTTTGTGGCTGGCGCTGGCCACGTCCGGCAACACCACCGGACGGCCGAGGCCGTACCAATAGCCGACAAGGGCAAACACGCCGAGGATCAAGGCGAAAATATAGGGCAGGGCAGGGAAGCGGGCAGTCGCAGGCATGGTCGGCTTATCTGGGGGAGCAAAGGCGCGCATCTTACCCGGATTTGGCCCGTTCCAGTGGGGCGGCATAATTTAGACATGCAAAGTTCGGGCGGGATTTTGGCGCCATATTCTACAAATCGTGCTGCTGGCGATGTGATGTCGTTTCTTGCTTACCTGAGGTCGCAGCCAGAGCAGGTTCAAGACCCCGGCAGGTTGATGATCGAAGTGTCAGCACTCCACTGATGTCTGAGCCGCCGGATCGATGCGCGTGAAGGGGGCGCGGTGCACCACATAACAACAGGTTGACGTCGCTCGGCATCCGTCGGGCGCAGCACTTTCGGGGAAGTACGATGAAGATGCGACGACTCTTGGGCGCAGCTGCCACTCTGGTAGTTGCGATGGGCTCCACACTGGCCAGCGCCGACAGCAAAACCCTGAGCATCGGCTATGTAGACGGCTGGTCCGACAGCGTTGCCACCACTCACGTGGCGGCAGAGGTGATCAAGGAAAAGCTCGGTTATGACGTGAAACTGCAGGCGGTTGCCACCGGGATCATGTGGCAGGGCGTGGCCACCGGCAAACTCGACGCCATGCTTTCCGCCTGGCTGCCCGTGACCCACGGTGAATACTGGGCCAAGAACAAGGACAAGGTGGTCGACTACGGCCCTAACTTCAAGGATGCAAAAATTGGCTTGATCGTGCCGGAGTACGTCAAGGCCAAGTCCATCGAAGACCTCAAGACCGATACCACCTTCAAGAACAAGATCGTCGGTATTGATGCCGGTTCAGGCGTCATGCTCAAGACCGATGAAGCCATCAAGGCCTATGGCCTGGACTACAAACTGCAAGCCAGTTCGGGCGCTGCGATGATCGCCGAGCTGACCCGTGCCGAAGACAAGCAGGAATCCATTGCGGTGACCGGTTGGGTACCACACTGGATGTTCGCCAAGTGGAAACTGCGTTTCCTGGACGATCCAAAAGGGATTTATGGTGCTGCGGAAACCGTCAACAGCATCGGCAGCAAGGGCCTGGAGAAGAAAGCGCCGGAAGTCGCGGCCTTCCTGAAGAAATTCCAGTGGGCCTCCAAGGATGAAATCGGCGAGGTCATGCTCGCGATTCAAGAGGGCGCCAAACCTGATGCGGCGGCCAAGGATTGGGTTGCCAAGCACCCAGAGCGTGTCGCCGAGTGGATCGGTAAATAACGCCTCGAAGCGTCTAAATAGCACCTTTGAAGCCCGCCTGGCGTTTTCGTCAGGCGGGCTTTGTCGTTTTCGGGAGAAAAGCTGTCACTTTAATCAGTTCAAAGTTGGCGCGATCACTCATGTCGTTCTAATACTAAGGTCGTCTGGAACCTGTTCTGCAGCCGCATAGAGTGGATACGTTCCAATAATAAAAAAGCTGTGCTGCGAGGATAAAAACAATGAACGACAGCATTTACCTCTCGATTCAAAACAGCCCGCGTTTCAAGGAGCTGGTGAGAAAAAGGGAAAGGTTCGCCTGGATTCTCTCGGCGATCATGCTCGGGCTGTACTCCGGTTTCATTCTTCTGATTGCCTACGGGCCGCAAATACTGGGGGCCAAGCTCAGCCCCGGTTCTTCCATCACCTGGGGAATCCCGATTGGGGTCGGGCTGATAATTTCGGCTTTTGTCCTGACTGCGATTTACGTACGACGCGCCAACGGCGAATTTGACGACCTGAACAATGCGATTCTCAAGGAGGCTGCGCAATGATCCGTCGTCTATTGGCTGTACTCGGTGCTTCGGTCTTCGCGCCTGCCGTTTGGGCGGCGGACGCATTGACCGGTGAAGTGCACAAACAACCGCTGAACGTTGCAGCAATCCTGATGTTCGTGGCCTTCGTCGGCGCGACGTTGTGCATCACCTACTGGGCGTCCAAGCGCAACAAATCGGCGGCCGACTACTACGCGGCCGGCGGCAAGATCACCGGTTTCCAGAACGGCCTGGCGATTGCTGGCGACTACATGTCGGCGGCGTCCTTCCTGGGGATTTCCGCGCTGGTATTCACCTCTGGCTACGACGGCCTGATCTATTCGATCGGCTTCCTGGTGGGCTGGCCGATCATTCTGTTCCTGATCGCCGAGCGCCTGCGTAACCTGGGCAAGTACACCTTTGCTGACGTAGCGTCCTATCGCCTGGGGCAAACCCAGATCCGCAGCCTGTCGGCCTGTGGCTCGCTGGTGGTGGTGGCGTTCTACCTGATCGCGCAGATGGTTGGCGCGGGCAAGCTGATCCAGTTGCTGTTCGGCCTGGATTACCATGTGGCGGTGATCCTGGTAGGCATCCTGATGTGCATGTACGTGCTGTTCGGCGGCATGCTGGCGACCACGTGGGTACAGATCATCAAGGCGGTCCTGCTGCTGTCCGGTGCCTCGTTCATGGCGCTGATGGTGATGAAGCACGTCAACTTCGACTTCAACATGCTGTTTTCCGAGGCGATCAAGGTTCACCCTAAAGGTGAAGCGATCATGAGCCCTGGCGGCCTGGTGAAAGACCCGATCTCTGCATTCTCCCTGGGCCTGGCGCTGATGTTCGGCACCGCCGGCCTGCCGCACATCCTGATGCGCTTCTTCACCGTAAGCGATGCTAAAGAAGCGCGTAAGAGCGTGCTGTATGCCACCGGCTTCATCGGCTACTTCTACATCCTGACCTTTATCATCGGCTTCGGCGCGATCCTGCTGGTCAGCACCAACCCGGCGTTCAAGGATGCGGCAGGCGCCTTGCTGGGCGGTAACAACATGGCGGCGGTGCACCTGGCCAACGCGGTGGGCGGCAGTATCTTCCTGGGCTTCATCTCGGCCGTGGCGTTTGCCACCATCCTGGCGGTGGTTGCTGGCTTGACCCTGGCGGGTGCTTCGGCGGTGTCCCATGACCTGTATGCCAGCGTGATCAAGAAAGGCAAGGCCAACGAAAAGGACGAGATTCGCGTGTCGAAGATCACCACCATCGCCCTGGCGGTGCTGGCCATCGGCCTGGGTATCCTGTTCGAAAGCCAGAACATTGCGTTCATGGTTGGCCTGGCGTTCTCCATTGCTGCCAGCTGTAACTTCCCGGTGCTGCTGCTTTCCATGTACTGGAAAAACCTCACCACCCGTGGCGCGATGATTGGCGGCTGGCTGGGCTTGATCAGTGCCGTAGGCCTGATGATCCTTGGCCCGACCATCTGGGTCTCGATCCTGCACCACGAAAAAGCCATCTTCCCGTACGAATACCCGGCGCTGTTCTCGATGATCATTGCGTTCATCGGTATCTGGTTCTTCTCCATCACCGACAAGTCGGCGGCGGCAGAGAAGGAGCGTGCGCTGTACTTCCCGCAGTTTGTGCGTTCGCAAACGGGTCTGGGGGCGAGTGGGGCGGTTAACCACTAAGGGTGTAACGGTTACAAAAAAATACCCCGGTCGTGAGATCGGGGTTTTTTTTGGCTTTTATTGGTGCTGGATACGACAAAACTGTTTCTTAAATTCCGCATCAATAAAAGCGGCTTTCGCTGGGTGAGCGTCGGCAAGTGATCAAGGCTGGCGTCTGGGCACAGGACGCTGTGTTGAGGCCGCCAGTGGCGCTGCTCTGCAGCCGAGCACGGGGCAAGCCTGCTCGCCACAACGGGCCCGCAGGCCACCACAGCGGGCGTGTAGCGGGTTATCGTCTGCCGCAAACAAATAAGGCCTCCAGAGGAGGCCTTATTCGGTGCAACTAAGCGGCTGACGGCTTACTTGCGATCTTCCAGCTTGGTGATGTCACGCGACTCGTAGCCGGTGTACAGCTGGCGCGGACGGCCAATCTTGTACGGGCTGGAGAGCATTTCTTTCCAGTGGGAGATCCAGCCCACGGTCCGCGCCAGGGCGAAGATCACGGTGAACATGCTGGTTGGAATGCCGATCGCCTTGAGGATGATCCCCGAGTAGAAGTCGACGTTCGGGTACAGCGAGCGTTCGATGAAGTACGGGTCGGTCAGGGCGATCTCTTCCAGGCGCATGGCCAGTTCGAGTTGCGGATCGTTCTTGATGCCCAGTTCCTTCAACACTTCGTCGCAGGTCTGCTTCATTACGGTGGCGCGTGGGTCGCGGTTCTTGTAGACGCGGTGACCGAAGCCCATCAGCTTGAACGGATCGTTCTTGTCCTTGGCCTTGGCGATGAACGTGTCGATGTTCGAGACATCGCCGATTTCATCGAGCATGGTCAATACGGCTTCGTTCGCACCGCCGTGGGCAGGGCCCCACAGTGCAGCGATACCGGCGGCGATACAGGCGAACGGGTTGGCACCCGAAGAGCCGGCCAGACGTACGGTAGAGGTGGAGGCGTTCTGCTCGTGGTCGGCGTGGAGGATGAAGATCCGGTCCATTGCCTTGGCCAGCACCGGGCTGATCGGTTTGATCTCGCACGGGGTGTTGAACATCATGTGCAGGAAGTTTTCCGCGTACGTCAGGTCGTTGCGCGGGTACATCATGGGCTGGCCCATGGAGTACTTGTAAACCATTGCGGCCAGGGTCGGCATCTTGGCAACCAGACGGATCGCGGAAATTTCGCGATGCTGCGGGTTATTGATGTCCAGGGAGTCGTGATAGAAGGCCGACAGGGCGCCGACCACGCCGCACATGACGGCCATCGGGTGGGCGTCGCGACGGAAGCCGTTGAAGAAGGTCTTCAACTGCTCGTGAACCATGGTGTGGTTCTTCACGGTGCTGACGAACTGGGCTTTTTGCTCGGCTGTTGGCAGTTCGCCATTTAGCAGCAGGTAGCAGGTTTCCAGGTAGTCCGACTTCTCAGCCAGTTGCTCGATCGGGTAGCCCCGGTGCAGCAGAATGCCATTGTCGCCGTCGATATAGGTGATCTTCGACTCGCAAGAGGCGGTCGACATGAAGCCTGGGTCGAAAGTGAAACGGCCCGTGGCCGTCAGGCCCCGTACGTCGATAACATCGGGACCAACGGTGCCGGTTAAAATGGGCAGCTCGACGGGGGCTGCGCCCTCGATGATCAACTGCGCTTTTTTGTCAGCCATGTGGCCTCCTATTTATGCTTCAAATCATCAGACAGACCCCCCACGCAGGGCCCGCACCACTATAGTGAGATAAATTCAGATGTCAATTTGCCTAAAGTCTTGCTCCAGAAGGCTTTAACCGTACTTTTTCGTCGAAATTGACTGCCATTTACGCCTTTTATCCCGCCAGCGCAATCAGCTATTAGGGTGAGGTGTGCGCGTTGTCATTAGTAGCCTAACTGTCTATACTCGGCCACCGACCGCCAAGGGCTTTTGGGCTTGCTTTTATTGGGGGTCGCACTCCCTGGGTGGTGCTTACCTGACCAGTGCACTCCCCAACAACTTTGCCCTGATTGTTAGGGGCTCTTCAGTGTGAAAAAAAGCCGTGAATAGCCAACGACCTGTAAACCTAGACCTAAGGACCATCAAACTCCCCATCACCGGCGTTACGTCGTTCCTGCACCGTGTTTCCGGCATCATCCTGTTCCTGGGCTTGGGCATCATGCTTTATGCATTGAGCAAATCCCTGGGTTCCGAGGAAGGATACGCCGAGGTGAAGGCATGCTTGACCAGCCCGCTGGCCAAGTTCGTAGCATGGGGCCTCCTGTCCGCTCTGCTTTATCATCTGGTAGCCGGCGTGCGCCACTTGATCATGGATATGGGCATCGGTGAGACGCTGGAAGGCGGCCGCCTGGGCTCGAAAATCATCATCGCCATTTCCGTGGTGCTGATCGTTCTGGCAGGAGTTTGGATATGGTAACCAGCGTTACGAACCTATCGCGTTCAGGCCTCTATGACTGGATGGCGCAGCGTGTGTCTGCGGTCGTTCTCGCGGCTTATTTCATTTTCCTGATCGGATACCTCGTCGCAAACCCGGGCATTGGCTATGAGCAATGGCACGGCCTGTTTTCCCACAATGCGATGCGAATCTTCAGTCTGCTGGCACTTGTAGCCCTGGGCGCTCACGCCTGGGTCGGCATGTGGACCATCGCGACTGACTACCTGACGCCGATGGCGCTGGGCAAGTCCGCGACTGCAGTACGTTTCCTCTTCCAGGCAGTATGCGGCGTCGCGATGTTCGCTTACTTCGTCTGGGGTGTGCAGATTCTTTGGGGTATCTGAGTCATGGCTAACATTCCAACTATTTCCTTCGACGCCATCATCATTGGTGGCGGCGGTGCTGGCATGCGCGCAGCGCTCCAGCTGGCTCAGGGTGGTCACAAGACTGCCGTGATCACCAAGGTGTTCCCGACGCGTTCGCACACCGTTTCGGCCCAGGGTGGCATCACCTGCGCCATCGCCTCTGCCGATCCGAACGATGACTGGCGCTGGCACATGTACGATACCGTCAAGGGTTCCGACTACATCGGTGACCAGGACGCTATCGAATACATGTGTCAGGAAGGCCCGGCTGCCGTGTTCGAGCTGGACCACATGGGTCTGCCGTTCTCGCGTACCGAGCAAGGTCGTATCTACCAGCGTCCATTCGGCGGCCAGTCGAAGGATTACGGTAAAGGCGGCCAGGCTGCCCGTACCTGCGCCGCGTCCGACCGTACCGGTCACGCGCTGCTGCACACGCTTTATCAGGGCAACCTGAAAGCCGGCACCACGTTCCTGAACGAATACTACGCCGTGGATCTGGTGAAGAACGCTGACGGCGCATTCGTCGGCGTGATCGCCATCTGCATCGAAACCGGTGAAACCACCTACATCCGCGCCAAGGCTACTGTTCTGGCGACTGGCGGTGCAGGTCGTATCTACGCTTCGACCACCAATGCCCTGATCAACACCGGTGACGGCGTCGGCATGGCACTGCGTGCGGGCGTGCCGGTACAAGACATCGAAATGTGGCAGTTCCACCCGACCGGTATCGCCGGCGCGGGCGTACTGGTTACCGAAGGTTGCCGTGGTGAAGGTGGTTACCTGATCAACAAGCACGGCGAGCGTTTCATGGAGCGTTATGCGCCGAACGCGAAAGACCTTGCCGGTCGTGACGTTGTTGCTCGTTCGATGGTTAAAGAAATCATCGCCGGCAATGGCTGTGGCCCGAATGGCGACCACGTACTGCTGAAGCTCGATCACCTCGGCGAAGAAGTACTGCACAGCCGCCTGCCAGGTATCTGTGAGCTGTCCAAGACTTTTGCTCATGTTGACCCGGTGGTTGCTCCGGTTCCGGTTGTTCCGACTTGCCACTATATGATGGGCGGTGTTCCGACCAACATTCATGGCCAGGCGATCACTCAGAACGCTGAAGGCGTGGACGAGATCATTCATGGCCTGTTCGCGGTAGGCGAAGTGGCTTGCGTATCGGTTCACGGTGCCAACCGTCTGGGCGGCAACTCGCTGCTCGACCTGGTGGTGTTCGGCCGCGCGGCCGGCCTGCACCTGGAAAAAGCCCTGACCGACGGCATCGAATACGATGACGCTACCGACGCCAATATCGAGGCCGCCCTGGCGCGCCTGAACGCTCTGAACGAGCGTACCGATGGCGAAGACGTCGCTACCCTGCGTCGCGAGCTGCAAAACTGCATGCAGAACTACTTCGGTGTATTCCGTACTGGCGAATACATGCAGAAGGGTATCGCCCAGTTGGCCGATCTGCGCAAGCGTATCGCCAACGTCAAGATCAACGATAAGAGCCAGGCGTTCAACACCGCTCGTATCGAAGCCCTTGAGCTGCAAAACCTGTTGGAAGTGGCTGAAGCGACTGCGATCGCCGCCGAGGTTCGTAAAGAATCCCGTGGTGCTCACGCGCGTGAAGACTTTGAAGATCGCGACGACGAAAACTGGTTGTGCCACACCCTGTACTTCCCGGGTGACAAGCGCGTAACCAAACGTGCCGTGAACTTCTCGCCGAAGACAGTTCCGACCTTTGAACCGAAGATTCGGACTTACTAAGGGTGGCTGCCATGTTGAAAGTCAGTGTTTATCGCTACAACCCTGATCAGGACGCTGCGCCGTTCATGCAGGAATTCCAGGTCGATACCGGTGGTAAAGACCTGATGGTGCTGGATGTATTGGCACTGATCAAGGAGCAGGACGAAGGTTTCTCCTATCGTCGCTCTTGCCGTGAAGGTGTGTGCGGTTCCGACGGCATGAACATCAACGGCAAAAACGGCCTGGCGTGCATCACGCCGCTGTCCGCCGTCGTCAAAGGTAACAAGCTGATCGTTCGTCCTCTGCCAGGTTTGCCGGTTATCCGTGACCTGGTCGTCGATATGAGCATCTTCTACAAGCAATACGAGAAAGTTAAGCCGTTCCTGCAGAACGACACGCCGGCTCCGGCCATCGAACGTCTGCAGTCCCCTGAAGAACGTGAAAAGCTCGACGGTCTGTACGAGTGCATCCTGTGCGCTTGCTGCTCGACTTCTTGCCCGTCCTTCTGGTGGAACCCGGACAAGTTCCTGGGTCCAGCCGCTCTGCTGCAAGCGTACCGCTTCCTGGCAGACAGCCGTGACACCAAGACGTCCGAGCGTCTGGCTTCGCTGGATGACCCGTTCAGCGTATTCCGCTGCCGCGGGATCATGAACTGCGTCAACGTATGTCCTAAAGGCCTGAACCCGACTAAGGCCATTGGTCACATCCGTAACATGCTGCTGCAAAGCGGCGTGTAACTGACGTTGTAATAAAGCAGGACCGTTGTGCCCGTAAATGCTACGGCGCAGGCTTCAACCGGCGCCGTAGTTTTAACTTGAGCAGCGACTTACAAAGCCGCGGCTCTTATTTTGAAGAAATGAGACAAGCAGGGGCATTCGGGTTGGTACCCGAACTATCAGCGTGATCCTAAGTGGCTTGTTTTGGTCGCTGCACTTGGCCTTTTGCAAGCAAACTCGGTGTTTCCGCCGGTGGTGTCCCCAAATCGAGGGTGACCAAGCATGCAAGAAAGCGTGATGCAGCGCATGTGGAACAGCGGCTATCTTTCAGGTGGTAACGCTGCCTATGTGGAAGAGCTTTATGAGCTCTACCTGCACGACCCTAACGCTGTGCCAGAAGAATGGCGCACCAAATTTCAGACGTTGTCTTCAGACGGCAACGCTGCCACCGATGTATCGCACGCAACAATTCGCGATCAGTTTGTGCTGCTGGCAAAGAACCAGCGCCGCGCTCAGCCGGTTTCCGCCGGGAGCGTGAGCAGCGAGCATGAGAAGAAGCAAGTTGAAGTATTGCGACTGATCCAGGCTTACCGGATGCGTGGCCACCAGGCGGCCCAGCTTGACCCGCTGGGGCTCTGGCAGCGTCCTGCACCTGCTGACCTGTCGATCAATCATTACGGCTTGACCAATGCCGATCTTGATACGACCTTCCGTGCCGGCGACCTGTTCATCGGCAAAGAGGAGGCGAGCCTACGCGAAATTCACGAAGCGTTGCAGCAGACATATTGCCGCACCATTGGCGCTGAGTTCACGCATATCACCGATTCCGAGCAACGCCACTGGTTCCAGCATCGTCTGGAAGGTGTGCGTGGCCGTCCGGTGCTGTCCGCCGACGTACGCAGCCACTTGCTCGAGCGCGTGACCGCAGCTGAAGGTCTCGAGAAATACCTGGGTACCAAATACCCGGGCACCAAGCGTTTTGGCCTGGAAGGCGGCGAGAGTCTGATTCCGATGCTTGACGAGCTGATCCAGCGTTCCGGTTCCTATGGCACCAAGGAAGTCGTGATCGGCATGGCTCACCGTGGTCGCCTGAACGTGTTGGTCAACACCTTCGGCAAGAACCCGCGCGAGTTGTTCGACGAGTTCGAAGGCAAGAAGAAGGTCGAGCTGGGTTCCGGTGACGTTAAATACCACCAGGGGTTCTCGTCCAACGTGATGACCACCGGCGGTGAAGTTCACCTGGCCATGGCCTTCAACCCATCCCACCTGGAAATCGTTTCTCCAGTGGTCGAGGGTTCGGTCCGTGCTCGCCAGGATCGTCGTAACGATGCCACCGGTGAAAAGGTCCTGCCGATTTCCATCCACGGTGACGCGGCATTCGCCGGTCAAGGCGTGGTGCTGGAAACGTTCCAGATGTCGCAGACTCGCGGCTTCAAGACGGGCGGTACGGTTCACATCGTCATCAACAACCAGGTTGGCTTCACCATCAGCAACCCGCTGGACGCGCGCTCTACCGAGTACGCCACCGACGTTGCCAAGATGATCCAGGCGCCGATCCTCCATGTGAATGGTGATGATCCGGAAGCCGTGTTGTTCGTGACCCAGCTCGCTATCGACTACCGCATGCAGTTCAAGCGTGACGTGGTGATCGACCTGGTTTGCTACCGCCGTCGCGGTCACAACGAAGCGGATGAGCCGAGCGGCACCCAGCCGTTGATGTACCAGCAAATCGCCAAGCAGCGCACCACCCGTGAGCTGTACGCCGAAAGCCTGACCAAGGCGGGCGTGATTGACGATGCGCGTGTTCAAGCGAAAGTCGATGAATACCGCAACGCGCTGGACAATGGTCTGCATGTCGTAAAAAGCCTGGTTAAAGAGCCGAACAAAGAACTGTTCGTTGACTGGCGTCCGTACCTGGGCCACGCCTGGACTGCGCGTCACGACACCTCGTTCGATCTGAAAACCTTGCAGGAACTGTCTGCCAAGCTGCTGGAAATTCCAGAAGGCTTCGTTGTGCAGCGCCAGGTTGCGAAGATCTACGAAGACCGTCAGAAGATGCAAGCCGGCGGCCTGCCGATCAACTGGGGTTACGCCGAAACCATGGCGTACGCGACCCTGGCGTTCGAAGGTCACCCGATCCGCATGACCGGCCAGGACATCGGCCGTGGTACGTTCTCGCACCGTCACGCGGTATTGCACAACCAGAAAGACGCGGGCACTTACATTCCGCTGCAACACCTTTACGAAGGCCAGCCACGTTTCGACCTGTTCGATTCGTTCCTGTCCGAAGAAGCCGTACTGGCGTTCGAATACGGTTACTCCACCACCACGCCTCAGGCGCTGGTGATCTGGGAAGCCCAGTTCGGCGACTTCGCCAACGGTGCCCAGGTGGTTATTGACCAGTTCATCACCAGCGGTGAGCACAAGTGGGGCCGTCTGTGCGGTCTGACCATGCTGCTGCCACACGGTTATGAAGGTCAGGGTCCGGAGCACTCTTCGGCCCGTCTGGAGCGTTACCTGCAGCTGTGCGCCGAGCACAACATCCAGGTGTGCGTGCCGACTACCCCGGCCCAGATCTACCACTTGCTGCGTCGTCAGGTGATCCGCCCGCTGCGCAAGCCACTGGTAGTGCTGACTCCGAAATCGCTGTTGCGTCACAAATTGGCCATCTCGACCCTGGAAGATCTGGCCGACGGTTCGTTCCAGACCGTTATTCCAGAAATCGACACCCTGGACGCAGCCAAGGTCACTCGCCTGATCCTGTGCAGCGGCAAGGTTTACTACGACTTGCTGGAAAAACGCCGTGCCGAAGGCCGCGAAGACATCGCCATCGTGCGTATCGAGCAGCTTTACCCGTTCCCGGAAGACGACCTGATGGAGGCCATCGCGCCTTACACCAACCTCACCCATGTGGTGTGGTGTCAGGAAGAACCGATGAACCAGGGCGCGTGGTACAGCAGCCAGCATCACTTGCGTCGCAGCATCGGTAACCACAACAAGGCCCTGGGCCTGGAGTACGCCGGTCGTGACGCTTCTGCTGCACCTGCGTGTGGTTATGCGTCGATGCACGCCGAGCAGCAGGAAAAACTGCTGCAAGATGCTTTCACTGTTTAACGCCTTCGCGCTGACTGAAACCGAATTTTAAGGACCCACAGATAATGGCTATCGAAATCAAAGCCCCGTCATTCCCGGAATCGGTTGCCGATGGCACCGTTGCCACCTGGCACAAGAAACCAGGTGAGGCCGTCAAGCGTGACGACCTGATCGTCGACATCGAGACTGACAAAGTCGTACTGGAAGTGTTGGCTGAAGCTGACGGCGTACTGGGCGCAATCGTTGCCGAAGAAGGCGCTACCGTTCTGTCGAACCAGGTTCTGGGCTCGATCGAAGAGGGCAGCGCCGCTGCACCTGCTCCGGCCGCTGCTGCACCGGCTGCTGCTTCCGCTCCAGCTGCTGCCCCGGCCGCTGCTGGCGAAGATCCAATCGCTGCCCCGGCTGCCCGTCAGCTGGCTGAAGAAAATGGCATCAACCTGGCTTCCATCAAAGGCACTGGCAAAGATGGCCGTGTGACCAAGGAAGACGTGGTTGCTGCTGTTGAAGCCAAGAAAAACGCTCCGGCCGCCGCACCTGCCAAGGCGGCTGCGCCAGCTGCCGCTGCGCCTGTGTTCGCTGCTGGCGACCGCACCGAGAAGCGCGTACCGATGACGCGTGTACGTGCCACCGTGGCCAAACGTCTGGTTGAAGCACAGTCGAACATGGCGATGCTGACCACGTTCAACGAAGTCGACATGACTGAAGTCATGGCCCTGCGTTCGAAGTACAAGGACCTGTTCGAGAAGTCCCACAATGGCGTGCGCCTGGGCTTCATGTCGTTCTTCGTGAAAGCGGCCACCGAAGCGCTGAAACGCTTCCCGGCAGTCAACGCTTCCATCGACGGCGGCGACATCGTTTACCACGGCTATGCCGACGTCGGCGTTGCCGTGTCCAGCGACCGTGGCCTGGTGGTGCCGGTTCTGCGTAACGCCGAGCTGATGAGCCTGGCTGAAATCGAAGGCGGCATCGCTGGCTTCGGCAAGAAAGCCCGTGACGGCAAGCTGACCATCGACGAGATGACCGGTGGTACCTTCACCATCACCAACGGTGGTACCTTCGGTTCGATGATGTCGACCCCGATCGTCAACCCGCCACAAGCTGCGATCCTGGGCATGCACAACATCATCCAGCGTCCGATGGCCATCAACGGCCAAGTCGTGATCCGCCCAATGATGTACCTGGCACTGTCTTACGATCACCGCCTGATCGATGGTAAAGAAGCCGTGACTTTCCTGGTGACCATCAAGAACCTGCTGGAAGACCCGGCTCGTCTGCTGCTGGATATCTGATAGAAGCAGCTGCAGGCCTCAAGTGACAGGCTGCCGGATAAGGCAGCCGGGCTTGAGGCCTGCGGCTTGAAAGCTTGCTGCTAAATAGAGGAACTATTTTCATGTCGCAGAAATTTGACGTTGTAGTGATTGGTGCAGGTCCTGGCGGCTACGTTGCCGCCATCAAGGCCGCACAACTGGGCCTCTCGACTGCTTGCATCGAAAAATACACCGACAAGGAAGGCAAGCTGGCGCTGGGCGGTACTTGCCTGAACGTCGGTTGCATTCCTTCCAAGGCGCTGCTGGACAGCTCCTGGAAATTCCACGAAGCCCAAGACGGCTTCGCGATCCACGGCATCAACCACGCTGGCGTGACCATGGACGTGCCAGCAATGGTCGGCCGTAAAGCCAACATCGTTAAAGGCCTGACTTCCGGCGTTGCCACCTTGTTCAAGGCCAACGGTGTGACTTCCCTGCAAGGCCACGGCAAACTGCTGGCCGGCAAGAAAGTTGAAATCACCAAGCCAGACGGCTCGGTAGAAGTCATCGAAGCCGAAAACGTGATCCTGGCTCCAGGCTCGCGCCCAATCGACATTCCACCTGCTCCAGTTGACAACAACGTGATCGTTGATTCGACCGGCGCCCTGGAATTCCAAGCGGTTCCCAAGCGTCTGGGTGTGATCGGCGCGGGCGTAATCGGTCTGGAACTGGGTTCGGTATGGTCGCGTCTGGGTGCCGAAGTGACCGTTCTGGAAGCCCTGGACACGTTCCTGCTGGCTGCCGACACGGCGGTGTCCAAAGAAGCCTACAAAACCCTGACCAAACAAGGTCTGGACATCAAGTTGGGCGCTCGCGTGACCGGCTCGAAGGTTAATGGCGAAGAAGTTGTCGTGACCTACACCGACAAGGATGGCGAACAGACCATCACTTTCGACAAGCTGATCGTTGCCGTTGGTCGCCGTCCAGTGACCGCTGACCTGCTGGCTTCCGACAGTGGCGTGAACATCGACGAGCGTGGTTTCATCCACGTTGACGATCACTGCGCTACCACCGTTCCAGGCGTGTACGCCATCGGTGACGTGGTTCGCGGCATGATGCTGGCGCACAAGGCTTCCGAAGAAGGCATCATGGTTGTCGAGCGCATCAAGGGCCACAAAACCCAGATGAACTACGATCTGATCCCATCGGTTATCTACACCCACCCGGAAATTGCATGGGTTGGCAAGAACGAACAGCAGTTGAAAGCTGAAGGCGTTGAAGTTAACGTCGGCACCTTCCCGTTTGCCGCTTCTGGCCGTGCCATGGCAGCCAACGACACCGGTGGTTTTGTCAAAGTCATCGCTGATGCCAAGACTGACCGCGTATTGGGCGTCCACGTGATTGGCCCGAGCGCTGCAGAACTGGTTCAGCAAGGCGCGATCGGTATGGAATTCGGCACCAGTGCCGAGGACCTGGGCATGATGGTCTTCTCCCATCCAACCCTGTCCGAAGCGTTGCACGAAGCAGCGTTGGCAGTGAATGGCGGCGCCATCCACATCGCCAACCGCAAGAAGCGCTAAGCGAGATAATAAGAAACCACGGCGGTTGCCCGTCGTGAGCCTTGCGCGCAAGACTCACCGCGGAATGTCCGCCGGACGCAGTCTTGCGCAGCTTTACGGGCCTTGAGCCCTGCAAGTTGTGCAAGCAGCAGTCACAGGTGGCGCGGCACTCATAATGAGCGCAGCGCCGAATGCGCAGTACCTAACGAAGACGGTAAAAAGCATGAATCTTCACGAGTATCAGGGTAAGCAGCTGTTCGCTGAATACGGCCTGCCAGTATCCCAGGGCTACGCAGTAGACACCCCGGAAGCAGCAGCAGAAGCTTGCGACAAAATCGGTGGTACCGAGTGGGTTGTCAAAGCCCAGGTCCACGCTGGTGGTCGCGGTAAAGCGGGCGGCGTTAAGCTGGTTCGCAGCAAAGAAGACGCCAAGGCATTCGCACAGCAGTGGCTGGGCAAGCGTCTGGTGACTTACCAGACTGATGCCAATGGCCAACCAGTCACCAAGATCCTGGTTGAATCGTGCACTGATATCGCTAAAGAGCTGTACCTGGGCGCTGTCGTTGACCGTTCGAGCCGTCGCATCGTGTTCATGGCTTCCACCGAAGGTGGCGTGGACATCGAGAAGATCGCTCACGACACGCCAGAAAAAATTCTGAAAGCCACTATCGATCCACTGGTTGGCGCTCAGCCATTCCAGGGTCGTGAACTGGCTTTCCAGCTGGGTCTGGAAGGCAAGCAAGTTGCCCAGTTCGCCAAGATCTTCGTGGGTCTGGCCAAACTGTTCCAGGATCACGATCTGGCTCTGCTGGAAGTGAACCCGCTGGTGATCAAGGCTGACGGCGATCTGCATTGCCTCGATGCCAAGATCAACATCGACGCCAACGCCATGTACCGTCAGCCTAAGCTGAAAACTTTCCACGATCCGTCGCAAGACGATCCGCGCGAAGCGCACGCTGCCAAGTTCGAACTGAACTACGTAGCCCTGGAAGGTAACATCGGTTGTATGGTCAACGGTGCTGGCCTGGCCATGGGTACCATGGACATCGTCAACCTGCATGGCGGCAAACCAGCCAACTTCCTCGACGTGGGCGGCGGTGCTACCAAAGAACGCGTTACCGAAGCCTTCAAGATCATTCTGTCCGACGCCAACGTCGCTGCAGTACTGGTCAACATCTTCGGCGGCATCGTTCGTTGCGACATGATTGCCGAAGGCATCATCGGTGCAGTGAAAGAAGTCGGCGTTAAAATCCCGGTTGTTGTTCGCCTTGAAGGTAACAACGCTGAACTGGGCGCTAAAGTACTGGCAGAAAGCGGTTTGAACATCATCGCGGCTACCAGCCTGACCGACGCTGCTCAACAAGTTGTCAAAGCTGCGGAGGGCAAATAATGAGCGTCCTGATCAATAAAGACACCAAAGTTATCTGCCAGGGTATTACCGGTTCGCAAGGTAGTTTCCACACCCAGCAAGCCATCGAATACGGCACCAAGATGGTTGGCGGCGTAACTCCGGGCAAAGGCGGCACCGAGCACCTGGGTCTGCCAGTGTTCAACACCGTGAAAGACGCTGTAGCTGCCACTGGCGCCACCGCCAGCGTTATCTACGTTCCAGCTCCTTTCTGCAAAGACTCGATCCTGGAAGCGGCATTCGGCGGCATCAAGCTGATCGTTTGCATCACCGAAGGCATTCCTACCCTGGACATGCTGGACGCTAAAGTTAAGTGCGACGAGCTGGGCGTAGTCCTGATCGGCCCTAACTGCCCAGGCGTGATCACTCCAGGCGAATGCAAGATCGGCATCATGCCAGGTCACATTCACTTGCCAGGTAAAGTCGGTATCGTTTCCCGTTCCGGCACCCTGACCTACGAAGCTGTTAAGCAAACGACTGACGCCGGTTTCGGCCAGTCGACTTGCGTCGGCATCGGTGGTGACCCGATCCCAGGCTCGAACTTCATCGACATCCTGAAACTGTTCCAGGAAGACCCGAAGACCGAAGCGATCGTCATGATCGGTGAGATCGGCGGTTCGGCTGAAGAAGAAGCGGCTGCCTACATCAAGGCACACGTGACCAAGCCGGTTGTTTCCTATATCGCTGGTGTGACTGCCCCTGCTGGCAAGCGCATGGGCCATGCTGGCGCAATCATCTCTGGCGGCAAAGGCACTGCAGACGAGAAATTCGCTGCGCTGCAGGACGCAGGCGTTAAAACCGTGCGTTCGCTGGCAGACATCGGCAAAGCCCTGGCTGAGCTGACCGGTTGGGCTGTCAAGTAAGCCTCGCGCTTAGCTGACGCTTTATCCACACAAAGGCCACCTTCGGGTGGCCTTTGTGCGTTTTGGGTATTGCTCATCAGATTGGATGCCCCGTTCACAGGTGGGAGCTGGCTTGCCTGCGAAAGCATCGACGCGGGTTACCTGATGGGCCGAGTCGCTCGCATCGCAGGCAAGCCAGCTCCCACATGGGGCTGTATTGTCAAAATTAAGTATGAAAACGCGACATTGTGATGTCGCTTATCGGACAGTTCGCCCCGCAACAGTGCGTTTGTCAGCCTAATTCTGTACTCTAGCCGCCTCTTTATGCGTCCGCATCCCAAAAGGAAGCGGCGCGCTAGACCGGTCGGTCCCCATAAGGGCCGGCAGCAGTTCCCTCATCCACAGGGAATCCCTCTCTAAATTCCGATTCAGTAGTGTGGTATTTCCTTAAATGAAAGTGTTGAAAAGCCAGGATGTCCTGGCGTTAGGCTTTATGACCTTTGCCCTGTTCGTGGGCGCCGGCAACATCATCTTTCCGCCTATCGTTGGTTTGCAGTCCGGGCCTCACGTCTGGATGGCAGCGCTGGGCTTCTTGATCACCGCAGTCGGTCTGCCGGTGGTTACCGTGATCGCCCTGGCCAAGGTTGGCGGGGGGATGGACGCGTTGAGCAGCCCTATCGGCAAGATCGCCGGGGGCCTGCTCGCAGCGGCGGCGTATCTGGCGGTAGGGCCACTGTTCGCCACGCCGCGTACTGCGACCGTGTCGTTTGAAGTAGGCCTGGCGCCGCTGACCGGCGAAAGCCCGTTGGCGCTGTTCCTCTACAGCTCGGTGTATTTCCTGGTGGTGTTCTTTGTTTCGCTCTACCCGGGCCGACTGCTGGATACCGTAGGTCGCTTCCTGGCACCGCTGAAAATCATCGCGCTGGCCATCCTCGGCATCGCCGCGTTTGCCTTGCCGGCCGGTGATGTCGGCGTCGCCACGCCGGAATACGTCGCTGCACCGTTCTCCCAAGGCTTCATCAATGGTTACCTGACCATGGATACCCTGGGCGCGCTGGTGTTCGGTATCGTCATCGTCAACGCCATCCGTTCCCGGGGTGTTGAATCGCCACAGCTGATCACCCGCTATGCGATCATCGCCGGGCTGATTGCCGGGGTGGGCCTGGCGCTGGTTTACATCAGCCTGTTCCGTCTGGGTTCGGGCAGCCATGCGGTGGCCGCCGGTGCAAGCAACGGCGCGGCGGTGCTGCATGCTTACGTGCAACATACGTTCGGCTCCCTGGGCAGCGGCTTCCTCGCTGTGCTGATCTCCCTGGCGTGCCTGGTCACAGCGGTTGGCCTGACCTGCGCGTGTGCGGAGTACTTCAGCAAAGTCCTGCCGCTGTCCTACAAGACGCTGGTAGTGATCCTGGCGCTGTTCTCGCTGTTCGTGTCCAACCTGGGCCTGACCAAGCTGATTGCTTTCTCGATCCCGGTACTTACGGCGATCTACCCGCCGTGCATCGTGCTGGTGGCCCTGAGCTTCTGCAAAGATTTCTGGCTCGAGCAGGGCCGCATTGTCGGCCCGGTCATGCTGGTGTCGTTCATCTTTGGCTGCATTGATGCGCTCAAGGGCGCGGGCCTGGCGGATTGGCTGCCTGCGCAGTTGGCACATCTGCCGCTGAGCGAGCAAGGCCTGGCGTGGCTGGTACCTGCGGTGATGACACTGGTCGTAGCCGTCGTGGTTGACCGCATGCTCGGCAAGCGCAGCGAAGCCATCGCTTAACCCGCGGTTTCACGCTGTACTGAAATGCCCCGTATCAATCGATACGGGGCATTTTTTTTGTGTGAGAGACCACAACCCCTAAAGTGTGGAATACGGTCAGTGTGGGAGCGGGCTTGCTCGCGAACGCGGTGGATCAGTCATGCACCAGGAGACTGACACACCGCATTCGCGAGCAAGCCCGCTCCCACATTTAGATCGCATTAATATCCGTACACCGAGCAAAAGGCCCCCGCATGTCGTTCGTCGAAACCAATCAGATCCACCTGCTTGCTGCCCTCTGGTTCGTCCTGTGCTGGGGCGGTTATACCCGCTACGCCACGTGGAAGGCCCGTGACACCGCGTGCCTGGCCAGCGTGCTGCATTTGTATCGTGAAGACTGGATGCGCCGCATGTTGCTGCGCGATAACCGTATCGCCGATGCCAGTGTGATCGGTAACCTGGAACGCAATGCCTCGTTCTTCGCCTCCAGTACCTTGATCATCCTCGCCGGCATCCTGACGGTGCTGGGGGCTTCCGAGCGTGCGGTATCGTTGCTGGCGGACATCCCCATGGTGCAACAGGCGTCCCAGGGTATGTCGGAAATCAAGCTGCTGTGCCTGGCACTGGTGTTCGTCTATGCGTTTTTCACCTTCAGCTGGTGCATGCGCCAATACAACTTCGCTGCGGTGCTGGTGGGGTCGGCGCCGATGATTGGTGAGCGGCATGTGTCGGAGCAGGAGCGCAAGGCCTTCGCCCTGCGGGCGGCGCGGGTGATTTCGATGGCGGCCAACCAGTTCAACTTTGGCCTGCGTGCTTATTATTTTGGCATGACCATGCTGGCCTGGTTTGTCAGCCCGTGGTTATTCATGTTGATGAGCAGCGGGGTGGTGTTGGTGCTGTATCGCCGCGAGTTTCATTCCGACGTACTGCAGGTCATGGTCTACACGCCAACCGATATGCCGGTGACGGAGCCGGCTAAAGAAGCCGTGTCTTAACCAGTGGCGCCAAGGTTAATTAAACTTTTGGGCGCTGAAAAAACAGCAGACAAAGTAAAGCCCGCTATGTAAGCGGGCTTTCTTTTTGCAGCAATTGCCAGGCTATTAAGGCTTGGCAGGTGCTACTGGAGTAGCGGTACCGTCTTCTTTTGCTTTTTCAGCGTTCGCATCAGCCTGAGCTTTGGCAGCATCGGCGTTTTCTTTTGCAGCGTCGTTCACTTTATCCTGTGCTTTTGCCATGTCCTTCTGAGCTTGCTCAGAATGCGCTTGAGCATCTTGGGCTTTGTCTTCGGATTTCTTATCGCAGGCAGCGAGGCCAAGGGCAGCAGCCAGCATCATGGAAATAGCTAAAGTCTTGCGCATGGGGTGTTTCTCCTTAGTGAAGATATCTACTGGCCTTTCGAGCTTAGTCGGCCAGCATTAGTTCCTTTTGTTTCAAAGATATATAAAACGTGACGCTCAAGGAACTTTTGCGCCTACCCCCAGGCACCTCTAATCGACACTAATAAGAGTCTGAACACATGACCGAAAATCCCTTGTCAGCGCGTGCCACACGCTTCGTTTCGGCGCTGCGCCACTGCCAGGTATTAGGCATCACCGTCCATGCTGCCAGCGAAGAGGGCATGACGCTGGTCCTGCCTTACAGCGCGAGCATCGTCGGCGATCCTCAAACCGGGGTGATTCACGGTGGCGCGCTGACCTCCTTGATGGACACTGCCTGCGGCATGGCCACGCTGTGTGTCTTGCCGGAGTTCGAGGTGTGCCCGACGCTGGACCTGCGGGTCGACTACATGCATCCGGCCGAGCCGCACAAGCCCGTGTACGGCTTCGCCCAATGCTATCGGGTGACCACCGACGTGATCTTCACCCGCGGCTTCGCCTATCAGGATGATCCGCAGCAGGCGATTGCCCACGTGGTCGGCACGTTCATGCGCATGGGCAAGCGCCTCAAGGGCACGCAAGGGCTGAGCAGCACCCTCAAGGGGGAGCAGGCATGACACATCGATTCAAGACCCGCCTCGAACAGGCCCATCACCGGGGTAATTACGAGGCGCTGCTCGACCTGGTCCCTTACGCCAAGCTGATTGGCATTGAATGCACAAGGTTGGGGGATGAACTGCTGTTTCGTCTGCCGGCCAACAAGGACAACATTGGTAACCCCATATTGCCGGCGCTGCACGGTGGGGTGATTGCCGGGTTTATGGAGCTGTCGGCGGCGCTGCACCTGCTGGTGTTTACCGGCGCGCCAGGCCTGCCGAAAATCATCGACTTTTCCCTGGATTACCTGCGCGCCGGCCAGTTTCGTGACACTTACGCCAAGTGCCAGGTATGGCGCCAGGGCCGGCGCGTCGCCAACGTGGCAATCACTGCCTGGCAAAGCACTCCCGCCGAACCGATTGCCACCGCTCGCGCACATTTCAAGATTGAGGAAACAGCCCGCCCTTGAAATCCTGGTCTTAGCCCCCAACTTTGATGACAACCCGCCGCCAACCCTGAAGGGCGCGGCCACTGCCATCCAATTGGAGTTTGATGACCATGAGTGTGGAAACTCAAAAGGAAACCCTGGGCTTCCAGACCGAGGTGAAGCAACTGCTGCACCTCATGATCCATTCGCTGTATTCCAACAAGGAAATCTTCCTTCGCGAATTGATCTCGAACGCCTCTGACGCTGTCGACAAATTACGTTTCGAAGCCCTGTCCAAGCCTGAGTTGCTGGAAGGTGGCGCCGAACTGAAAATCCGTGTGAGCTTCGACAAGGACGCCAAGACCGTCACCCTCGAAGACAACGGTATCGGCATGAGCCGTGAAGACGCGATCACCCATTTGGGCACCATCGCTAAATCCGGCACCGCAGATTTCATGAAGAACCTGTCGGGCGATCAGAAAAAAGATTCACACCTGATCGGTCAATTCGGTGTGGGCTTCTACTCGGCCTTTATCGTTGCCGACAAGGTTGAAGTGTTCAGCCGTCGCGCCGGCCTCGACGCCAGCGAAGGCGTCCACTGGTCTTCCAAAGGTGAAGGCGAGTTCGAAATCGCCACCCTCGACAAGGCTGACCGTGGCACCCGCATCGTGCTGCACCTCAAAGCGGCTGAAGATGAATTCGCCGACGGCTGGCGCCTGCGCAATATCATCAAGAAATACTCCGACCATATCGCGCTGCCGATCGAGTTGCCGAAAGAGCAGGCTGCTGCCGAAGGCGAAGAGCCGCCTGCCCAGGAATGGGAAGTGGTCAACCGTGCCAGCGCTCTGTGGACGCGTCCTCGTACTGAAGTCAAAGACGAGGAATACCAGGAGTTCTACAAGCACATCGCGCACGACTACGAAAACCCGCTGAGCTGGAGCCACAACAAGGTCGAAGGCAAGCTGGAATACAGCTCACTGCTTTACGTACCGGCGCGGGCGCCGTTCGATCTGTACCAGCGAGAAGCGCCCAAAGGCTTGAAGCTGTACGTGCAGCGCGTGTTCGTGATGGATCAGGCAGAGTCCTTCCTGCCGCTGTACCTGCGCTTCATTAAAGGTGTGGTCGATTCCAACGACCTGTCGCTGAACGTGTCGCGGGAAATCCTGCAGAAAGACCCGATCATCGACTCCATGAAGTCGGCGCTGACCAAGCGCGTGCTCGACATGCTGGAAAAACTGGCGAAGAACGAGCCAGAGCAATACAAGGGCTTCTGGAAAAACTTCGGCCAGGTCATGAAAGAAGGCCCGGCGGAAGATTTTGCCAACAAGGAAAAAATCGCCGGCCTGCTGCGTTTTGCCTCGACCCAAGGTGAAGACGGTGAGCAGGTTGTGGCGCTGGCCGAGTACCTGGCACGCGCCAAGGAAGGTCAGGACAAGATCTACTACCTGACCGGCGAAACCTATGCTCAGGTCAAGAACAGCCCGCACCTGGAAGTCTTCCGCAAGAAAGGCATCGAAGTGCTGCTGTTGACCGACCGTATCGATGAGTGGCTGATGAGCTACCTCAGCGAGTTCGATGGCAAAACCTTCGTCGACGTGGCCCGTGGTGACCTTGACCTGGGTAACCTGGACTCCGAAGAAGAGAAGAAGGAAGCCGAAGAAGTCGCCAAGGCCAAAGAAGGCCTGGTTGAGCGGATCAAGACTGCCTTGGGCGAGGCTGTCAGCGAAGTGCGGGTTTCGCACCGTCTGACCGACTCCCCGGCGATTCTGGCCATCGGCGAGCAGGACCTGGGCATGCAGATGCGTCAGATCCTGGAAGCGAGCGGTCAGAAGGTTCCGGATTCCAAGCCGATCTTCGAATTCAACCCGGCTCACCCGCTGATCGAGAAACTCGATGGCGAGCAAAGCGAAGAGCGTTTTGGCGACCTGTCGCACATTCTCTTCGACCAGGCGGCCCTGGCCGCTGGCGACAGCTTGAAAGACCCGGCCGCCTATGTGCGCCGACTGAACAAGCTGTTGGTTGAACTGTCGGTTTAACACCGTTGTAGAAAAACCCGCTTCGGCGGGTTTTTTCGTTCTAGTGCACCTCAACTGGAGTAAATGATGAGCCAAGTCACTGTGCGTTCCGTGGTCTATCAGATTGATGGCCAGTCTTATGAGAGCCGCCTGGCGTTTGATGCCAGCCACAAGGGCCCGCTGCCGGGTCTGTTGATGGCGCCGAACTGGATGGGTGTGAGTGCGGGTGCCGAAGAAATTGCCAAAAGCGTGGCCAGTAAAGGCTACGTGGTGTTAATCGCCGACCTGTACGGGCAAACCGTGCGGCCATCGAATGGCGATGAAGCGGGCGCGGCAATGATGCCGTTGAAAAACGACCGGCCGTTGCTGAACAAGCGCATGCAGGCAGCCTTTGAGCAACTGCAGGGCCAGACTGAAGCCGCTGTCGATACCGCGAAGCTGGCGTCGTTCGGTTTCTGCTTTGGCGGTTGCTGCACCCTGGAACTGGCGCGTACCGGCGCACCGTTGAAGGCCGCCGTGTCGTTCCACGGTACCCTCGACACGCCGAACCCGGCGGATGCGAAAAACATCAAAGGCTCAGTGCTGGTGCTGCACGGCGCTTCCGACCCCTTGGTGCCCAAGGAGCAGTTGCCGGCGTTTGAAGATGAAATGAACGCGGCCGGTGTGGATTGGCAGTTGCTCAGCTACGGCGGTGCGGTGCATTCCTTCACTGACCCGCATGCCGATGTGCCGGGCAAGATGATGTACGACGCGAAGACCGCTGCGCGAGCGTTCCAGTCGATGCATAACTTGCTGGATGAAGTGTTCAAGGGCTAAATTTTTAGCGCCTGTGCCGGCCTCTTCGCGAGCAAGCCCGCTCCCACATTTTGATTGGTGAACACGGTTAAATGTGGGAGCTGGCTTGCCTGCGATAGCTATCTGACAGGCAACTCAATCCTTTCAGACTCGCCCGGCACCGTCGGCCAATCCCCTGCAGCCCAACGCTGCCGCGCCTGGTCAATCATCGCCGGGTCGCTCGCGACAAAATTCCAATTGATCCGCCGTGGCCCATCCAGCGGCGCACCGCCAAACACCACCAAGTGGGAATCGCCATCAGCAAACAGCGTCATTTCCTGCCCGGCAGGTAATACCACCAGGCTATGCACCTCTAGCGGCTCGCCGTCCAACTGCGCCGCGCCATCCAGCACATACACCGCCCGTTCCTCGTGCTCATCCGGGATCAGCAGCGTGGTGGCCGTTTGCATCTGCACCTCGGCATACAGCGTGGGTGACAGCACCGGCACCGGCGATTTAAGGCAGAAACCCGTGCCGGCGATCAGGCGAATGTGCACGCCCAGGTTGTCACTGATTGGCAGGGTCGCCGCCGGGTGATGGCTGTAATGCCCCGGACCGTGCTCGTGGTCCTTGGGTGAGGCCAGCCACACCTGCAGGCCATGCAGGCTGAAACCACTGGCTTGGACGGCTTCGGGCGTACGCTCGACGTGGGCAATCGCGCTGCCGGCCGTCATCCAGCTGACGTCTCCGGCCTGTACCACTTGGTCCGAGCCCAGGCTGTCCTTGTGCTGCAGCGCGCCTTCGAACAGATAGGTGAGGGTGGACAGCCCAATATGCGGGTGCTGGCGGATGTTCATGCCCGTGCCCGGCGCATAACGCGTCAGCAGCATGTGGTCGAAGAACACGAAAGGCCCGACGCTGCGGCATTCGCGCGATGGCAACGGGCGCAGGATCGGCTGCCCTTCGACATCTTCGGCGCGCGGGCGGATCACGGTGAGGGTGGTCATGGTGCGTCCCTGTCTGAGCGGGTTAGATGGCCCTGAGCATAACCCGCTCGACGGGTGGATGGCGCTACTGGCTGAAAGCGCCTTCGGACAATGTCGTCTCGATGGTGACTTCTGCGGTGGTCATCAGTTTGTGCACGGGGCAGCGATCGGCCACGCGGTGCAGCTCCTCGCGCTGTTCATCGGTGAGCACACCCTTGAGGGTCAAATTGACGTTGAGCGTGTATCGGCCTTTTTGCTCTTCAGTGCTGTCGTGGGTGACTTCCACGGTGACGCCGGTGAGGGGAATGTCTTTTTTCTGGGCATACAGTTTGACGGTCAGCGCCTTGCACGAGGCCAGGGCGGCATCGAAATAGTCGTGGGGGGAGGGCGCCGAGTCGTCGCCGCCCAGGCTTTTGGGCAGGTCGGTGAACAGTTCGTGGTTATTGATATTCACACTGTGGCGAAAGTTGTCGTGGTTCAGGGTGTTGACGGTAACAGGCATGGTGAACCTCACAGATGGGCAGGATGAAGGTCATGCAGTTATAGAACATGCTGGCACTGAGGTGTTCCAGGTTTTTTAGCGGTGAACCGGTTTGCATCGCGCAAGGTCTACCCACATTAACCCGCTTTGAGGTTTTACCGTGCCCTGGACCCGCCTGAGTCTCGCCCTGTTGCTTGCCGCCGCCAGCCTTGCCGTACAGGCTCGCGAGTATGCCTACAGCGATGCGCACCTGCATTACGTCGACTTCTTTCAGGAGACGGCAGGCATGGACACACTGCTGAAGGCCATGGCGGACAATCGCATCGAGCATGTGATGATTTCCGGCATTCCCGTGGCTAAGAAATGGCACGAAGATGAACCCAAACGCCCACGTTACTACGCGGGTGACGATGCCGATGCCTATTGGTACAGCGCCACCGACGTGATCGTCGCGGCAGCGGTGAACACACTCACACCTGAGCAGCGGGGGCATTTTCATCCATTTTTGTCGGGGTTCAACCCTAACGACAAGAACTCGGCGGCGCATATCCAGCGCATGCTCGACCTCAACCCAGGTCTTTGGCAGGGCATTGGTGAAGTGTTCACACGGCATGACGACCTGACGGCCTTGACGGCAGGTGACACCCCGCGCGCCAACAACGAAGCCATGACGCGCATCTATCACCTCGCGGCCGAAAACGATTTGCCGGTGATGCTGCACTCCAACATCACTTCCAAACGCGAGCGCAACCCGCTGTACCTGCCAGAGGTGGAAGCATCGCTGCGCAACCACCCGCACACCCGATTTATCTGGGCGCATGCGGGGACCAGTAAAGAGATTCATCGCCATCAGGTGCAGATGGACTTTTTGCTCCCAACCTTGAGCCGTATGTTGCAAGCCTATCCCAATCTGTACATCGACCTCTCCTGGAGCATGCTCACGCCGTACTTGCTGGATGAGGCAGGCAAGCCCCGCGCACAGTGGTTAAAGCTGGTAGAACGCTTCCCTGAGCGCTTCGTGGTGGGTTCGGACGTTGTAGGGCGCTTCAACAAGCTCGGTAAGGAAATGCGCCGCTTTGATCCTTTCCTCGACGCGCTGCCGGAGGACGTGGCTCGCAAGGTCGCGCGCGATAACTTCCTGGCCGTTCTGCCGAAACGCGCTCGCGATGAGCAGGCCCATTGAAATCGCGTTGTCGTCTTTCGCACATTGGCTGAAGGACCGATAGCTTTTCAGGAGGCGCGCTGCAGATCGCCAACCGGTTGCCCATAAAAAAGCCCCGAACCAGTCGGGGCTTTTTTACATGATCAACCTGCGGGGCTTACTTACCCTGCCAGCGTTTCAGTACCAGGGTGGCGTTGGTGCCACCGAAGCCGAAGCTGTTGCTCATCACGGTGTCGATTTTGACGTTTTCAACGGTCTTGGTCAGGATCGGCATATCGGCAACGACCGGGTCGATCTCTTCAATGTTGGCCGAACCGGCCATGAAGTTGCCTTCCATCATCAGCAGGCAGTAGATCGCTTCGTGAACGCCGGCGGCGCCCAGGGAGTGACCGGACAGGCTCTTGGTAGAGCTGATGGCCGGAGCCTTGTCGCCGAACACCGCACGCACACCTTCCATTTCCTTGGCGTCGCCGACCGGAGTCGACGTGCCGTGGGTGTTCAGGTAGTCGATTGGGGTGTCAACGGTGGACATGGCCATCTGCATGCAGCGGATGGCGCCTTCACCGCTTGGCGCAACCATGTCGTAGCCGTCGGAAGTGGCGCCGTAGCCGACGATTTCCGCGTAGATCTTTGCACCACGGGCCAGAGCGTGTTCCAGCTCCTCGACCACTACCATGCCGCCACCGCCGGCGATGACGAAACCGTCACGCTTGGCGTCGTAGGCGCGGGAGGCCTTTTCCGGGGTTTCGTTGTACTGGGTGGACAGGGCGCCCATGGCGTCGAACAGGAACGACTGGCTCCAATGCTCTTCTTCACCACCACCGGCGAACACGATGTCTTGTTTGCCCAGTTGGATCTGCTCAACCGCAGTACCGATGCAGTGAGCACTGGTGGCGCAGGCGGAGGAGATCGAGTAGTTCACACCCTTGATCTGGAACGGGGTGGCCAGGCAGGCCGAAACGGTGCTGCCCATGGTCCGCGTTACACGGTACGGGCCAACGCGTTTCACGCCTTTTTCGCGCAGGATGTCCAGCGCTTCCATCTGGTTCAGGGTGGATGCGCCGCCGGAGCCGGCGATCAGGCCGGTGCGTACGTTCGATACCTGGTCTTCGCTCAGGCCGGAATCGGCAATGGCGTCTTTCATGGCCAGGTAAGCGTAAGCGGCAGCGTGGCCGACGAAGCGATAGATCTTGCGATCGATCAGTTCTTCGAGGGGCAGGTCGATGGAGCCGGAAACCTGGCTACGCAGACCCATTTCGGCATATTCCGGGTTGAAACGGATGCCAGGGCGACTTGCACGCAGGTTAGCGGTGACGGTCTCTTTGTCATTGCCCAGGCAAGAAACGATGCCCAGACCAGTGATAACGACGCGGCGCATGCGGATAACCCTTAAAAGTTGTCAGTGGAAGTGAATACGCCGACCCGAAGGCCTTCGGCAGTATAGATCTCGCGACCGTCGACAGTCACCGAACCGTCGGCGATGGCCAGGTTCAGCTTGCCCTTGAGGACGCGCTTGATTTGAATGTTATAGGTGACTTTCTTGGCGGTCGGCAGGACTTGGCCAAAGAACTTCACTTCGCCCGAACCCAGGGCACGACCGCGGCCCGGCAGGCCTTGCCAGCCCAGGTAGAAGCCAACCAGTTGCCACATGGCGTCAAGGCCCAGGCAGCCCGGCATGACAGGGTCGCCTTCGAAATGGCAAGCGAAGAACCACAGGTCAGGGGTGATATCCAGCTCGGCGACCAATTCACCTTTGCCGTACTTGCCACCCTCTTCGCTGATATGGGTGATGCGATCCACCATCAGCATGTTCGGGGCGGGCAATTGCGCGTTACCTGGGCCGAACAGCTCACCGCGACTGCAGCGCAGCAGGTCTTCCCGAGTAAAGGCGTTTTGTTTGGTCATGCGAGCTCCTCAATAATCCCATGCGGCAGGGTTGGGCAAATCTTCCCGAACCGAATGAAGCGTTCATGCCTCATATCGGCAGCCTACACATAGACTATTGCGTTGTAGTGAAAGTCACAGCGTCAAGGCACTCAATGTACACTTGTTCACTGAAATTTTAAACCGAGCCTGTTATCGGCCCGTTTGGGTGCCTAAGACTGCCGCACTTTCGTCTTTCACGCCAGTCGCAGTTGGTTGATGGCGCAGCGCTATTGCACCCAGCGCTGCAGGATTTGCTGCAAATCCGTGCGTTTGAACGGCTTAGCCAGGTAATCGTTCATTCCGGCTGCCAGGCAGGCTTCGCGATCACCCTGCAACGCGTTGGCCGTCAGGGCAATAATCGGCACGTCGGCGCAGCCCGGCAGTTGGCGGATCTGCCTTGTGGCTTCGTAGCCGTCGATCAATGGCAGGCGGCAGTCCATCAGGATGGCCGTAAATATCAGGCTCTCGGCATTACGGATTGCCTCGACGCCATCGATGGCCAGGCTCACTTCAAACCCCAGGCTGCGCAGCATGGCTTCGACCACGGTGCGATTGACCGGGTTGTCTTCCACCAGCAACACGCGGCGACCATCGCCAGCGCCGGTTTTGCCTTCGCGGTCCTGAGCGATCGCAGGCAGGCTGTGCTGATCGATGGCCAGCGGAATTTCCAGGGTAAACACCGAGCCACGGCCTTCTTCGCTTTGGGCGCGCAGTGTGCCGCCCATGCGTTCGGCCAGCGTACGGGCAATCGGCAGGCCCAGGCCGGTGCCGCCGTAACGTCTTGAAATGGAGCTGTCGGCCTGTTGGAAGGCATCGAACATCAACTCCAGGCGCTCGGCGGAAATCCCGATGCCGCTGTCGCGCACGGTGCAGGTGAACCACACCAGTTCATGGTCGAGGGTTTGCCAATGGGGCTCGACGGTCACGGTGCCGTGCTCAGTGAACTTGAGCGCGTTGCCGATCAGGTTCACCAGGATCTGGCGGATACGCGTCGGGTCGCCCTGCACCCGCAGTGAGTCCATGCCCAGCGGAATTGGCAGTTCCAGTCTCAACCCACGCTGCTGGGCGCTGTGCTGGAAGGCTTGCGCGCAACTGCCGATCAAGTCCGCGAGGTTGAACGGAATATGTTCCAGCTCAAGGGCGGCGCGCTCAATGCGCGAGAAGTCGAGGATGTCATTAATCACCTTGAGCAAATGCTCCGTGGACTCAGACGCCAGTGCGGCGTATTCGGTCTGCTCATCGGTCATCTCGGTGGTTTCCAGCAGCTGCAACATACCCAGCACGCCGTTCATGGGCGTGCGCAGCTCGTGGCTCATCATTGCCAGGAAGTCGGACTTGGCATTGTTCGCCCGCTCGGCCTCTTCGCGGGTCTGGATCAGTTGGGCCATGGCCTGATGCTGTTCGCGGCTGGCCTGGTTGAGTCCTTCGGCAAGGTTGTTGATATGACGCGACAAGTCGCCCAGCTCCGAGTCATCGACGATCGGCAGCGGCGTCTTGTAGTCGCCTTGCTGGATGGCCTTCACCGCATGGCCCATGGCGCTGATCGGCTGCGACAGGCTGGCGGCGAGGCGCCGTGCCAACAAGAAGGTGAAGAGCAGGGCGAACAGGGCAAGGATGCCGGCCTTGAACAGAATTTCCTGTTGGCGCTGGCTGAACGCGTCATTGGACATGCCGACGATCACCCGGCCCAGGTAATCCGGGCGCCGCGTCTTGGGCTCATTAAGGTTGTCCTGGAAAAAATCATTGCCCAGTTGGATATGTTGCAGGCGGATGGGCGCCTGGAACACTTTCACCGACAGCGAACGGTCGTGCTTTTCCGACGGCTGTTCGACATACACCAGAATGTTCTCGCTGCTGTCCTGAATCTCGAGGAAGCGCACATGGGGTGTGGCCAGGGTGGCGCGCAGCAGGCTTTCGAGCACGTCGTTGTTGCCGGAAATAACCCCGTACTCGGTGGCTGGGGCCAACTGGTTGGCGATCAATTGGCCGGTATGGTCGAGTTCCTGGCGCAGGTCCTGGATACGTACGAACGTAAAGAAGCTGATCAACAGCAAGGTCAGCAACAGTGCCGGGCCCAGCGTGATGAGCTGGGTGCGGGTGTTGATGTCCCAACGACGGCGCAAGGTCATGGACGTTTTTCTCCTTCGGCCAATCGGGCGGCGACGGCGGCTTCGTCCACCTGTTCGATCCCCAGTGAGCGTGCGACTTGCGGGTTGCCCACGACTTTGAAGTGTTCCGGGTACAAGGTGCGCGGCCAACTGGCCGGCGAGTGGTCCAACAGTCGGTCGAGCACATCGAGCCAGTCGGCCTGGTCGCTGTAGGTGCTGGCCAGGCTGCCCGCCTTGACGAACCCGGCGTTGGGGCCCACCAGGGGCAACTGCTGGGAGTAGCTGCTGAGCAACAGGTTCTTCACGGTTTTTGGGTTGTACAGCTGTGGGTCGTCGAGGCCGAGCAGCACATCACTGTTCTTCAGCAGGTTTTGCAGCGGGCGGCTGTCACTGACGTTGTCCCAGAGCTGCGGCACGATCTCCAGCCCCATGGGCGCGGCGTACTGAGCCAATTCGCGCAGCAGGAATTCACTGTCGGCGCCGTAAAGCACACCGATGCGTCGGGCCTGGGGCAGGATGTTGGCAATCAGGTTCAGTTGGCGCGCCAGTGGCGGGTCGCTCCACAGCAGGCTGATTTTGGCCGGGTGAGTGTTGCCCAGGCGTTGGCGAGCCTGTATCCGGCTGATCCGTAATACCAGGGTCGGCGGCCCCTGAGCATCCTGCAGACGCCAGTCGAGACCGGGCAGGTCCAGCAGGATCAGGCGGGTGCTGGCAGGCAATTGGCTCGGCGCGGGCAGGTCTTTAAGCGAGGTGAAGGTTACGTGGTCTTCGGGGCGCTGCTGGGCCAGCGCCTGGGTGAAGACTTGTACGCCGGCCCCGTCTTCGGCGGCGGTGAGCAGGATGTCCGCGCTCCACGCCGGCGCGCTCAGCAGCAGGCACGCCAGCAGCACACCACGCCGCCAAAGCCTTGAGGCAAAAGAGAGGGTCATCCGTGACTGATCGCCCATGTCAGAACTCTAACTCCGCACTGAAGTAGAGGACGTGGCGACTGTCATAATTGTTGTCGGCCCAGGTGGTGGGCTGGTTATCGAGGCGTTGTTGCAACATGCCGGCCAGCTCCACATTGGCTTTGCCCAGGGCAATGCGCTTGGCCACCCGCAGGTCGACCCGTTCGAAGCGATATTGGTTGAGCGCATCGTCGCCATAGTAGAACAAGGCACTGGACCAGCCGTGGCCCCATTCCCGCAACCAACCGGCCGAGCCGCTGTTGCGGGCAGTTTGTGCCTTGTCCAGCGGGTTGCTGGAGGTGGCGTCGACGTAAGCATAGGTCAGCCGCAGGCGGTCGGCGCTGCTCATGCGCCAGTCAAATTGCGACTCGGCGCCGGTAAACCGCGCGCTGTTGGCGTTGCTGGCAATGTACTGATTATTGCGCAGCGGTGAACTGATCATGGCGGTGATTTCGTCATAGAACAGTTTCACGTCGACATTGAGCCCGAGGTCGGCAAAGAAACCGTTGTAGCCCAGCTCTCGCGAGCGCATCAACTCTTTATCGAGGTTGCCCGGGCCTCGCGTTACCACAAAATATTGCCCTGAATTCTGCCCGTAGGCCGGAGAGCTCAGATTGGTGACGCGATAGCTCCAGTTGACGTTGTTCTCGAACATGTCCGGCGAGCGGATCGCCTCGGAGTACACCGCCCGCAGGCCGTGGCGCGGGTTGATCAGATAATTGACCGCCACCCGTGGCGTCAGCGAGTTGCCACTTAGGTAGGTGTCTTCGTACATGGCACCGCCTTGCAGCAGCCAGTGTTCGCTGGCGCGCCATTCCAGGTGGCCGAACAAGCGCCAGGTGGTGTCGTCGAGGGTGCCGTTGAAGTACGTGTCGGAATCGGCGCGGTCGTAGCGGTAATTCATACCGCTGACCAGGCGCAGGCTGTCGGACAGGCTCAGGGTGTCCTGAATCTCCAGGTCGTAGCGGCTTTCACGGGTGCTTTGGTCGATGTCGCCGCATACGCTCTGGTTGGCACCATCGCGCCACTGCTCCAGCACTTGTTTGGCCAGCGCCTGTTCAGCGCTGTTGCCGTTGGGCAGATTGTCGGGGCTATAAGCGCCCATGTGTCGGGCCAGTCGTTCGGCATAGTTGGGGTTCAACTGCCACAGCCGGGTCAATTCCGGGCTGAACGAAACCTTGGCGTCACAGGCTTTCCAGACTTGCTGCCGGTCCCATTGCTGGGCCGAGCCCTGGATATACAGACTGTGCTCGGGGTTGAACTCAATGTTCCAGCGCATGGACCCGGAATAGTCTTTGGCGACGACATCGGAATTAGTACCGCCTTCGGTAATCCCGGCGAATACCGGGGCGTAGGTATAAGGGCGCTGATTGGTCCCTTCCTTGGCGTTAAATTGCCAGTCGATGCTCTGCTGCGCGTTCAGGGTCTGGCTGACGGCGAGGCTGAAACGGTTGAGACGGCGACCGTCACGACGGTCGGCACCGACCGCGTCACTGTCAAAACCATCGTCCTGTTGCCCCGACATCGAAAGGCGCAAGTCGCCGGTCTCCCAACCCACGCCCTGGCTGGCGTAGAAGTCGTTGATCCCGCGTTCGCCACGGATGACTTTGACCCGCGAGCCGTGGCTGTTGGCCGGTGAGCGCGTGAGAATGTTGACCACCGCCATCAGCGCATTGGCGCCGTAACTGACGGTGTTGGGGCCACGGAACACTTCGATACGCTCGATATCTTCCATGGCGACCGGAATATCGCTCCAGTCCACCGTCGCCAGGCCTGCGCGGTACACCGAACGCCCGTCGATCAACACCTGCATGCGCCGTGCATCGCTGGCGCTGGTGCCGTGGTAGTTCACCGCCGCCTGATTGCCGGTGGTGTAACCGACCATCATCCCCGGCACCAGCCGCAGCAGCTCGGCGATGTCCCGTGCGCCGCTGGCCTTGATCAGCTCGCTGTCGATCACTGTCATGCTGCCGGGCACGGCCGCCGCCGATTGCTTCAGGCGTGTGGCCGTCAGCACCTGCGGCAGCGGCTGGCTGTCCAGGAACAGATCATCAGCCAGCGCCGTTGCACTGCATGACAGTGTCAATGGCAGCAACCACAACAGAGATGAGCGAGGAGGAGGGCCCAGATACACGGCACGGCCTTGATAATTACGAATAGCCGCCCATGTTAACTGAGGTGGGGCCATTTGCCAGTCGTGGGACTTGCAATTACTTCACACAAGTGTGGCATTTTCCGACAAGCGCTTGAATTGACGCGGGGGCTGGCCGCAAGCAAGTCGCCCCGTATAATGCCGCCATCGCCACTGGTATGGATTAACGGATTGCATATGACTGAACAGCGCCCAATTGCGGTCCTGGGAGGCGGAAGTTTTGGTACCGCCGTGGCTAATCTGCTGGCCGAAAACGGCCATGCGGTGCGCCAGTGGATGCGTGATCCCGAGCAGGCCGAGGCCATCCGCGTTCATCGGGAAAACCCCCGTTACCTTAAAGGCATCAAGATTCATCCGGCGGTCGAGCCGGTCACGGACCTGTTGGCAACGCTCACTGACTGCGACCTGTGCTTCGTCGCGCTGCCGTCCAGCGCGTTGCGCTCGGTGCTGGCGCCCCATGCCGAGCGCCTGGCGGGCAAGCTGCTGGTCAGCCTGACCAAGGGCATCGAGGCGCACACCTTCAAGCTGATGAGCGAAATCCTTGCAGAGATCGCGCCCCAGGCGCGTATTGGTGTGCTGTCCGGGCCGAACCTGGCGCGCGAAGTCGCGGAGCACGCACTGACGGCCACCGTGGTCGCCAGTGAAGACGAAGCGCTGTGCGAGCGCGTCCAGGCAGTGCTGCATGGCCGCACGTTCCGGGTGTATGCCAGCAGCGATCGGTTCGGCGTGGAGTTGGGCGGCGCACTGAAAAACGTCTACGCGATCATTGCCGGCATGGCGGTGGCCTTGGGCATGGGTGAAAACACCAAGAGCATGCTGATCACCCGCGCTTTGGCCGAGATGACCCGCTTTGCGGTCAATCAGGGCGCCAACCCGATGACCTTCCTGGGGCTGGCGGGCGTGGGTGACTTGATCGTCACCTGCTCGTCGCCGAAAAGCCGCAACTACCAGGTCGGTTTCGCGCTGGGCCAGGGCCTGAGCCTGGAAGACGCGGTGACCCGCCTGGGTGAAGTAGCCGAAGGCGTCAACACGCTCAAAGTGTTGAAGGCCAAGGCCCAGGAAGTCGGCGTGTACATGCCGCTGGTCGCCGGGCTGCACGCGATCCTGTTTGAAGGGCGCACCTTGAATCAAGTCATCGAGTTGCTGATGCGCGCTGAACCGAAAACCGATGTCGATTTCATTTCCACCAGTGGTTTCAACTGAGGAACGCGCCATGAACGATCCGAAAGCAGCCCCCCAATACGAGTCCATCCTCCTGCGTATCCTGTGGATGCTGGTCTTTGCGCTGGTGTGGCAAGTGGCGCAGTTCCTGCTCGGTGCGCTGGTGGTGGTGCAGTTGGTGTATCGCCTGATCTACGGCGCGCCGAACCTGGGCCTGATGAACTTTGGTGACAGCCTCAGCCAATTCCTGGCGCAGATCGGCCGTTTCGGCAGTTTCCATACCGAGCAAAAACCCTGGCCGTTCGCCGACTGGCCGACCCCGCGCGCACCGGATGGCGAGGCCGCCCACAGCGTACCGCCGGCGCCGCACCCGGTACGTGATGAGGAGCCCAAGCTGTGAAGCTGTGGATTTTGCGACACGGTGAAGCCGAAGGGCACGCGCGCACCGACGCCGAGCGCAACCTCACCGAGCATGGCCGTGGCGAAGTGTTGCGCAGTGCCGCGCACCTGATCGGCCAGCCGATCACTGCCATCGTCGCCAGCCCGTATGTACGCGCCCAGCAGACCGCCTATCTGGTGCGTGAGGCATTGGGCTTCGAGCCGCCAATCCGCACGGTGCCGTGGCTGACGCCAGAGAGTAACCCGCTGCAGGTGCTGGACAAACTCGATACCGATGACAACGTGCTGCTGGTCAGTCACCAGCCGTTGGTCGGCAGCCTGATCAGCTTTTTGCAGCATGGCCATCTGCGTCAGCCGCAACCGATGCACACCGCCAGCCTGGCGGAGCTGGAGGGGGATTTTCCGCTGGCGGGGCTGATGAGCCTGGTTGATGTGAAGAACCCGTAGGAAAAGTCATCGCTGTTTTGTGTGCTATATAGTCAACCAAGCAAGTGCTTGGTTGGCTATCATCGGATCACAAAGGAGCGCGTCCCATGCCTGTCGCTTTTCGTTTGCCGTTGCAGGTCTTCTACGAACGTGAAGCGCGGCACCCGCGCAAGCCCTTTCTCGTGCAGCCCATCGGCGGCGGGGCGGTGCAGACCCTCACCTGGGGCGAGGTCGGTGACCAGGCCCGTTGCGCTGCACAGTGGTTGCGCGCCAGGGCGTTGCCCCAGGGTTCGCACATTGCCCTGATCTCGAAAAACTGCGCGCACTGGATCATCGCCGACCTGGCCATCTGGATGGCCGGGCATGTCTCCGTGCCGTTGTACCCCAACCTGACTGCCGACTCGGTCGCCCACGTGTTGACGCATTCGGAGGCGGCGCTGGTGTTGATCGGCAAGCTGGACGACTGGCCGGCGATGGTCGCCGGTATCCCGGCCGGTCTGCCGACCATCAGCCTGCCACTGTGCCCGGCCGGCGACTTTGATTTCAGCTGGTCAGACCTGCAAGCCTGTTCTCCGATCCAGGATAACCCCACGCCCGCTGCCGCGAGCCTGGCGACCATCGTCTACACCTCCGGCACCACCGGCTTGCCCAAAGGCGTGATGCAGACCTTTGGCGCCTTGGGTTTCGCCGCCACGCAAGGCACCCAGTTATTCGGTTTGGGGGAGGGTGATCGGCTGCTGTCCTACCTGCCGTTGTGCCATGTGGCGGAGCGGATGTTTGTCGAACTGGCCTCGATCTACACCGGGCAAACGGTGTTTTTCGCCGAGAGCCTGGATACGTTTCTTACAGACTTGCGTCGGGCACGGCCGACGGCGCTGTTTGGTGTGCCGCGCATCTGGACCAAATTTCAGCTGGGCGTCTACAGCAAGATCCCGCAACAGCGCCTCGACACGCTGCTGCGCCTGCCATTTATCGGCAAACGCGTCGGCCATAAAGTCCTCGCGGGCTTGGGCCTGGATGCGCTACGCATTGCGTTGTCCGGTGCGGCGCCAGTTCCCGAGGGCTTGCTGCGTTGGTATCAGCGCCTGGGGCTGGATGTGCTTGAGGTGTATGGCATGACCGAAAGTTGCGGCTATTCGCACGTGTGCCGCCCAGGCCAACAGACACTCGGCTGGATCGGCCGGCCGTGCCCCGGTGTTGAAGTGCGCATCGACGCGTCAGGAGAGGTGCAAGTACGCAGCGGCGCGACCATGCTCGGCTACTTCAAGGACCCGCAGAAAACCGCTGAGACCTTGACCGAAGATGGCTTCCTGCGCACCGGCGACAAGGGCGAGCAGGACACCGATGGCCGCTTGCGCCTGACCGGTCGCCTCAAGGAGATCTTCAAGACCAGCAAGGGCAAATACGTCGCCCCTGCGCCGATCGAAAACCGCCTGGCCGAGCACGCGCGGATCGAACAGGTGTGCGTGGTCGGGGATGGCCTCACTGCGCCGATGGGCTTGTGTGTGCTATCGGCAGGCGATCAGGACCGACAAGCGCTGCACAGTAGCCTTGAGCGCTGGCTGGAACACGTCAACCTGAGCCTGGACAAACACGAACGTCTGCGCCAATTGGTGGTGGTGAATGACAGTTGGGCGGTGGAAAACGGCTTTCTGACGCCGACCCTGAAGATCAAGCGCACGGTGATCGAGTCGACCTACGGCGCACAGTTCCAGGCGTGGAGCGAGCGCACCGAATCCATTCTGTGGCAGGATTAGGCACGTAATAAAACCAATAAGGACAACCCCATGAGCTTGTGGCGCACCCAACCCAATATCGAGCAACTCAACGCTATCCAGAAAAACACCATCGGCGAGTTACTGGATATTCGTTTCGAATCTTTCGACGACGAGTCACTGACCGCCAGCATGGTTGTCGACCAGCGTACGCATCAACCGTATGGCCTGTTGCACGGCGGTGCGTCGGTGGTGTTGGCGGAAAGCGTCGGCTCCATGGCGGCTTATTTGTGTATTGATGCCAGCAAGTTCTATTGCGTGGGCCTTGAAGTGAATGCCAACCACCTGCGGGGTGTGCGCAGCGGGCGGGTGACGGCAGTGGCGCGAGCGATTCATATCGGTCGTACCACCCAGGTCTGGGATATTCGCTTGAGCAACGACGATGGCAAGGCCAGCTGTGTCTCGCGCCTGACCATGGCCGTGGTGCCGTTGGGCGAAAACCCGCCGGCGCGATAGGCGTGGCGTGAGTGTCATCATTCCTGGCGGTTACAGTCATTGCTGTAGCGGCCAGGCATGGTGACAATCAACTTCTGTTTTTGTCGATGGATTCTGTATGTCGCAGCACGTGTTTTTTGCCCACGCCAATGGCTTCCCTTCGGCCACTTACGGCAAGTTGTTTGCCGCCCTGGCCCCGGAATATGCAGTGGCTCACCTGCCGCAGCACGGCCACGACCCCAGGTTTCCGGTGGATGACAACTGGCAGAACCTGGTGGACGAGTTGATCCACCACTTGGAGCAGCAGCCGGAACCGGTGTGGGGCGTGGGCCACTCCCTGGGCGGCGTGTTGCATTTGCACGCGGCCATGCGCTGCCCACAGCTGTATCGCGGTGTGGTGATGCTGGATTCGCCGGTGCTGACCCGCGCCGATCGCTGGGTCATCCGCGCCGCCAAGCGCTTTGGTTTTATCGACCGCCTGACTCCTGCCGGGCGCACCTTGGGCCGACGTGAAGAGTTCACCGATCTGGACGCCGCGCGCAGTTACTTCGCCGGTAAGACCCTGTTTCGCGGCTTCGACCCGGAATGCTTTGACGCTTACCTGCAACATGGCCTGCAACAAGTGGGCGATCGCCTGCGTCTGCGCTTCGACCCCGCCACCGAAATCAGCATCTACCGTGGCGTGCCCCATACCAGCCCAGGCCAGGTTCGCCAGTTGAAGGTGCCGCTGGCGGTGGTGCGCGGCCGCCAGAGCCGGGTGGTCATGCGGCACCATGCCAATGGTGTAGACCGCCTGCCGATGGGCGAAATGCTGACGATGCCCGGTGGCCATATGTTCCCCCTGGAACGCCCTCAGGACACGGCGACCTTGATCAAAAACCTGTTCGCCCGGTGGCAAGCCCGCGAGCGCAGTTGCGCATGAGTGCGCCGGTCGAGGAAGTGCGCCTGAGCCTGCCGCATATCGAGTTGGCAGCGCACCTGTTTGGTCCCGAAGACGGCTTGCCGGTAATCGCCCTGCATGGCTGGCTGGATAACGCCAACAGCTTTGCGCGATTGGCGCCGAAGCTGCAGGGGTTGCGCATCGTCGCGTTGGACATGGCCGGCCACGGGCACTCGGCGCACCGGCCTGCCGGGGCGGGTTATGCCTTGTGGGACTATGTGTTTGACGTGCTGCAAGTCGCCGAACAACTGGGCTGGAAACGTTTTGCATTACTTGGCCACTCCCTTGGCGCTATCGTTTCGTTGGTGTTGGCGGGCGCTTTGCCGGAGCGTGTGACGCACCTGGGTTTGATCGACGGTGTCGTCCCGCCGACCGCCGCTGGTGAGAACGCGGCGGAGCGGCTGGGCATGGCGCTGCAGGCGCAATTGAGCCTGCAGAACAAACGCAAGCCGGTTTACAGCAGCCTTGATCGGGCGGTTGAAGCGCGGATGAAAGGCGTGGTGGCGGTCAGCCGTGAAGCCGCCGAACTGCTGGCCCAGCGCGGTTTGATGCCAGTGCCGGGTGGTTATACCTGGCGTACGGACAGCCGTCTGACCCTGGCCTCGCCGATGCGCCTGACTGATGAGCAGGCAATGGCTTTCGTGCGGCGTGTGGCGTGCCCTACGCAGTTGGTGGTCGCCGCTGATGGCATGCTGGCGAAACATTCCGAATTGCTTTCTCAGCTACCCTTTACGGTGAGCACGCTGCCGGGAGGCCATCATTTACACCTTAATGATGAGCCCGGCGCGATCCTTGTTGCAGACTGTTTCAATCGGTTCTTCTCCACGCCTTGACTTGGCGGGGTCAACTGCCGAGGCTGGGCGGATTGAAAGGGAGTCAACCATGAACGATGTGAACACCGCTCTTAAAACAGCAGCAACCTCCGATGGCCAGGGCTTATTGGTCCGATGAGCCTGCGTAAAGGATGTATCCGCGCCCTCGGGCTGTGCTGTTTCAGCCCCTTGGTGTTCGCCGCCGACGTGCCGGGTAGCCAGGATTTACCGGCCGTGTCCCGCCAGGTCGATGCACAAATCGTCGATTACCGCCCCGCAGAAGAAAAGGAACGCATCTACCCCATGGGGGCGATCCGCAAGATCAGCGGCCAACTGCGCTACGAAGGCCAGGCCACGGCGCGCGGTCAAACCACTGCCATCACCTATGAGCTGCCCGCCGAGCACACTTCCAGCGCCGCGTTTACCGCAACGCGCGAAGCGTTACAGGCCAAGGGCGCGCAGCTGTTGTTCTGGTGCCAGGCCCGCGATTGCGGCGAAAGCAGCCTGTGGGCCAATGAAGTCTTCGGCAACGCCAAGCTGGTCGGCGCCGATGGTCAGCAGGAATACCTGCTGTTGCGCCTCGCGGCGCCGCAGGGCAACTCCCTGGTGGCGTTGTACGGCATCACCCGCGGCAACCGTCGCGCTTACCTGCACGTGGAGCAACTCGATGCCAGCGCGCCGCTGGGGGACTTGCTGCCCACCTCTGCGACCTTGTTGCGTGAGTTGAAAAGCACGGGCGAGCTGGATTTCCCTGCGCTGGGATCTGAGCCTGATGCCACCTGGTTGACCCTGATTTCCCGCGGCTTGAACCTCGACGCCACCTTGCGCGTCAGTTTGACCGGGCCGACGGCCGAAGCCTGGCGCCAAGGCCTGATCGACAGCGGTGTACGCGCCGCCCGCATGGAAACCGGCATCGGTGACGCTAAGGGTTTGCACCTGCATCTGATACGCTGACCGTTATCAGGCGAGCGGACCCGCGCCGCTCGCCTAAGCTCTCTTCCTACAGCCTTCTTCTCGAGATACCCGATGCTCAATAACGATCGCCTACTGGTGCAAATCCTGCTGCTGGTGTTGTTTGGTGCCAGCTTCTGGGTGATGGCGCCGTTCTGGTCGGCGCTGTTCTGGGGCGCGGTGCTGGCATTTGCCAGCTGGCCGCTGATGCGTTTGCTGACTCGCTGGTTGGGCGGCCGGGAGTCTCTGGCGGCCGGCATCCTGACCTTATGCTGGATATTGCTGGTGGCGGTGCCGCTGGTGTGGCTGGGGTTTAACCTGGCAGACCATGTGCGTGACGCCGTGAGCCTGATCAAGGATATCCAGGTCGACGGCTTGCCTGCCGCGCCGACCTGGCTGGGCTCGATTCCCTTTGTCGGCGAGCGTTTGGTGGCGACGTGGGACAGCATCGACCAGCAAGGCGCGGCGCTGATGGTCAGCATCAAGCCGTACCTGGGGCAGGTCGGCAACTGGTTGCTGGCGCGCAGTGCGCAGATTGGTGGCGGCATCCTCGAGCTGACGCTGAGCCTGGTGTTCGTGTTCTTTTTCTACCGCGATGGGCCACGGCTGGCGGTGTTCGTGCATCGCTTGCTGGAGCGTTTGATCGGCGAGCGCGCCGGTTACTACATCGAACTGGTGGCCGGCACCGTGCAGCGCGTGGTCAACGGTGTAATCGGTACGGCCGCCGCCCAGGCCCTGCTGGCGCTGATCGGTTTCCTGATCGCCGGCGTGCCGGGCGCGCTGGTGCTGGGCATCGTCACCTTCCTGCTCAGCCTGATCCCCATGGGCCCCCCGCTGGTGTGGATACCGGCCACGGCCTGGCTGGCCTGGAAGGGCGATTACACTTACGCGGTGTTCCTCGGTGTATGGGGCACGTTCATCATCAGCGGCGTGGACAACGTGCTCAAGCCGTACCTGATCAGCCGAGGCGGCAACTTGCCGCTGGTGATCGTGCTGTTGGGCGTGTTCGGCGGGCTGATTGCCTTTGGCTTTATTGGCCTGTTTATCGGCCCGACGTTGCTGGCGGTGGCCTACAGCCTGTTGACCGATTGGAGTGCAACCCAGGCCCAAGTTCGCCGCGAAGACAAATCGCTGTAGAGGACGGGAGGGCTGCCGTGCCGCTCTTAAGCGCGGGGCAGCCACATCACGGCGGTCAAGCCGCCGCCGGGGGTTTCCTCCAGGTTCAGGCGGCCGCCCAGGCGCTCGACTGCGTCCTTGGCAATCGTCATGCCGAGGCCGACGCCGCCGGAGTTGCGGTTGCGTGAGCCTTCCAGGCGAAAGAACGGCTCGAACACGGCCTCACGTTTATCCGCTGCAATCCCGGGCCCGTGGTCAATGACACGAATGACCAGAGCTTCGCGGCTGTCGCTCAGTTCTATGCGCGCCGTACCGGCATAGCGCAATGCGTTGTCGATCAGGTTGTTAAGGCAGGAACGCAGGGCCATCGGCTGCACCTGCAATGGCACGCAGGTGCCGGAAAATTGCACGTCGGAACCCTGGTCCTGGGCGTTTTCACTCAGAGATTCCACCAACGCCTGTACGTCGAGCCAATGCCGGGTTTCGCTGGTGCGTTGTTCATGCAGGTAGCTCAGGGTGGCGTCGAGCATGCCGATCATGTCGTCCAGGTCCTGGCGCATCTGGCCTTGCAGCTTGGTGTCTTCGATCTGTTCCAGGCGCAGTTTGAGGCGTGACAGCGGGGTGCGCAGGTCATGGGAGACGGCGCCAAGCATGCGTGCGCGCTGGCTGACCTGTTCGCGGATGCGTTTTTGCATCAGGTTGAAGGTCGAGGCGGCCTGGCGCGCCTCACGGGGCCCGGACTCGTCCAGGGGTGGGCTGTCGAGGTCGAGGCTCAAGCGCTCGGCGGCGGCGCTCAGGCGCTGGATCGGCCGGCTCAACAGTTTGGCACCGTACCAGGCGGCGATGATCAGCGAGATAAACTGGAACGTCAGCGGCACCACCGGGCCACCAAACCAGGGGCGACGATGCCGGTGCAGGGGTTTCATCGTGCCGTCCGGCTGTTCGACGAAGGTTTCCTGAGGCGGTGGCGGTGGCGGGCCGTAGTGGTGAAACCAAAAGAATGCCAGCACATGGGCCAGCACAATGGCCACCAGCAATACACCGAACAGCCTTCCGAACAGCGTATTGAAGGTGGCGCGCATTAGCCGATGTCTCGGGCGTCGAACAGGTAGCCTTCGCCACGCACGGTCTTGATCAATTGCGGAGCTTTGGGGTCATCCCCCAGCTTTTGGCGCAGGCGCGAGACCAGCAAGTCGATGCTGCGGTCAAACGCTTCAATGGAGCGCCCCCGGGCAGCGTCCAGCAATTGTTCGCGGCTCAGCACGCGACGTGGGCGCTCGATAAACACCCACAACAGACGAAACTCGGCGTTGGACAGTGGCACGACCAACCCGTCGTCGGCCACCAGTTGGCGCAATACGCTATTCAGGCGCCAGTTGTCGAAGCGGATGTTGGCGCGCTGCTCGGTGCGGTCATCGCGTACTCGGCGCAGGATGGTCTGGATGCGTGCTACCAGTTCACGGGGTTCGAACGGTTTGGACATGTAGTCATCGGCGCCCAGTTCCAGGCCGATAATGCGGTCGGTGGGCTCACAACGGGCGGTGAGCATCAGGATCGGGATGTCCGATTCAGTGCGCAACCAGCGGCACAGCGACAGGCCGTCTTCACCCGGCAGCATCAGGTCGAGCACCACCACATCAAAGGTTTCGGCTTGCAGGGCCAGGCGCATGGCGGCACCGTCGGTCACGCCGACGGCGAAAATATTGAAGCGCGCCAGGTAATCGATCAGCAGCTCACGAATCGGAACATCGTCGTCGACGATCAGCGCGCGGGTATTCCAGCGCTTGTCTTCGGCGATCACCGCGCCTTTTTGCTCTTCATTTACAGAGACGGTAGGGGTATGCATAGTGCGATTATCTGCCTGGGTTGTTGCTGTCAGCATAGGCGCCCAGCTCCTGGGCTGTAAGTGCTGGACGGGCGGTCATGTGCGCGAGGCTAGAGGCGGCGCGTGTTGGGGGCATGTCGTGAATGTATCAGCTCTGACACAATTCGCCTGAATGGCGGCTGTAGCGTGGTTGAACAGTATTTACCGATCATCGGATCCCGCAACGGCGCTGCTTGCGCTACAATCCGCGCCGATTTCGACTTGCCTGAGAGCCCATTCCAATGTCCGTCTGCCAGACTCCTATCATCGTCGCCCTGGATTACCCCACTCGTGACGCCGCACTGAAGCTGGCTGACCAGTTGGACCCGAAGCTTTGCCGGGTCAAGGTCGGCAAGGAACTGTTCACCAGTTGCGCCGCGGAAATCGTCGGCACATTGCGTGACAAAGGCTTCGAAGTATTCCTCGATCTGAAATTCCATGACATCCCCAATACCACGGCCATGGCGGTCAAGGCCGCTGCCGAAATGGGCGTGTGGATGGTCAATGTGCACTGCTCCGGCGGCCTGCGCATGATGACCGCCTGCCGCGAAGTGCTGGAGCAGCGCAGCGGCCCTAAACCGCTGTTGATTGGTGTCACCGTGCTGACCAGCATGGAGCGCGAAGACCTGGCCGGTATCGGCCTGGATATCGAGCCTCAGGAGCAAGTATTGCGCTTGGCGGCCCTGGCGCAGAAAGCCGGCCTTGATGGTCTGGTGTGCTCGGCGCTGGAAGCCGAGGCATTGAAGACGGCTCACCCGTCGCTGCAACTGGTAACCCCGGGGATTCGTCCGGCGGGCAGTGCGCAGGATGACCAGCGTCGTATTCTGACGCCACGCCAGGCACTGGATGCAGGTTCTGACTACCTGGTGATCGGTCGCCCGATCAGCCAGGCGGCGGACCCGGCGAAGGCGCTGGCGGCAGTGGTTGCCGAAATCGCCTGACCGGTTTGCGGTCAACTGTGGGCGCCGGGCTTGCCTGCGATGCAGGCAGCTCGGTCCTACAGTGCTATTGAGTTGATGCTATTGCTGGCAAGCCAGCGTGCGCATCGACCTTGCCCAGACCCGGTTCCGGGGTCTGTCAGCTGACCTTCAACACCAGCTTCCCAAAGTTCTCGCCGTTGAACAGCTTCATCAACGTCTCCGGGAACGTTTCCAGCCCCTGGACAATATCTTCCTTGCTCTTGAGCTTGCCCTGCGCCATCCAGCCGGCCATTTCCTGCCCGGCCGCAGCAAAGTTCGCCGCATGGTCCATCACCACAAAGCCTTCCATGCGCGCGCGATTAACCAGCAACGACAAATAGTTGGCCGGGCCTTTCACGGCTTCTTTATTGTTGTACTGGCTGATCGCACCGCAGATCACCACCCGCGCCTTCAATGCCAGGCGGCTGAGCACGGCGTCGAGAATGTCGCCGCCGACGTTATCGAAATACACGTCCACGCCTTTGGGGCATTCGCGCTTGAGGGCGGCAGGCACATCTTCGTTTTTGTAGTCGATGGCGGCGTCGAAGCCCAGTTCATCCACCAGGAACTTGCACTTGTCGGCGCCACCGGCGATGCCCACCACGCGGCAGCCTTTGATCTTGGCAATTTGCCCGGCAATGCTGCCGACCGCACCGGCGGCGCCGGAAATCACCACCGTTTCGCCGGCCTTGGGGGCACCGGTATCGAGCAGGGCGAAGTAGGCGGTCATGCCGGTCATGCCGAGGGCTGACAGGTAGCGGGGCAGAGGGGCGAGTGTCGGGTCGACCTTATAGAAACCCCGTGGCTCGCCCAGGAAATAATCCTGTACGCCCAGCGCGCCATTCACATAGTCGCCGACTGAAAAGTTCGGATGGTTTGAAGCAATCACCTTGCCTACGCCCAGCGCCCGCATCACTTCACCAATGCCTACCGGCGGAATGTAGGATTTGCCCTCGTTCATCCAGCCACGCATGGCCGGGTCCAGGGACAGGTATTCGTTTTGCACCAGCACTTGCCCGTCTCCCGGCGTGCCGACTGGCACTTGCTGGTAGGTGAAGGTTTCCCGCGTGGCCGCGCCGACCGGGCGTTTGGCGAGCAGGAACTGGCGGTTGGTCTGGGCAGTCATGGCAAGAACTCTTCAAGAAGTGGATCTTGATTGATAGACCTTGAACGGCCTGGGGGCAAGGTTGTTAGAGGCGGGCGAATGCCTGCCGATAGGCGTGGATGATAGTGGTGCCTGCGGTCTTATCACTGCGATTCATGCAGCCCCAACCGGCCTTCTGATAGTGCTGACGCGCCCGCCGCGCCGTTGGCTAGACTCGGCTGACGGCTATTTCTTGCATAGGACATCCCCCATGAGCATGACGTTTTCCGGCCAGGTCGCCCTGGTGACCGGCGCCGCCGCCGGTATTGGCCGCGCTACCGCGCTGGCGTTCGCCGCAGAAGGCTTGAAGGTTGTGGTCGCCGACCTGGACGTGGCGGGCGGTGAGGGCACGGTTGCGTTGATCCAACAGTCAGGGGGCGAGGCGCTGTTCGTGCGCTGCAACGTCACCCTTGATGCGGACGTGCAGCAATTGATGGCGCAGACCGTCGCCGCTTATGGGCGCCTTGACTATGCCTTCAACAACGCCGGGATAGAGATCGAGAAGGGCAAGTTGGCCGACGGCACACTGGACGAGTTCGATGCAATCATGGGCGTCAACGTCAAGGGCGTGTGGTTGTGCATGAAGTATCAGCTGCCGTTGTTGCTGGCGCAGGGCGGCGGGGCGATCGTCAACACCGCATCAGTGGCGGGGTTGGGGGCGGCACCGAAGATGAGCATCTATGCCGCGTCCAAGCATGCCGTGATCGGCCTGACCAAGTCGGCAGCCATTGAGTACGCGAAGAAGAAAATTCGCGTGAACGCGGTGTGCCCTGCGGTGATCGACACCGACATGTTCCGCCGTGCCTATGAAGCCGACCCGCGCAAGGCAGACTTTGCCGCCGCCATGCACCCGGTCGGGCGCATTGGCAAAGTCGAGGAAATCGCCAGCGCCGTGCTGTACCTGTGCAGCGATGGGGCCGCGTTTACCACTGGCCAAGCGTTGGCGGTGGATGGCGGCGCGACGGCTATCTAGGACTCAACGTCACGCACTCTTCGAAAAGGCCAGGGACGCTGTGGGGCGTTTCCATGGCTGGCACAAGGCCTCGTCAGAATGTGTATCAGTAGGTAAATAAGTCAATAAAATCAATACTTTAATAAATGTTTGCGACCGGTTTTACCGGGCTTCTGTGCTTAACTGTTTGGGGTAATAACAGACAGTTGAAGTGAGTGGCTCATGGATTTAGGGATCGATCGACAAGCCCTTGTACCGGTGGTGCAGCAAATCGTCAGCGCGGTGGCGCAATGGATACGCCAGAGCGGCGCGAGCCCCGGCACGCGCCTGCCATCCATCCGGCAAGTGGCCCTCGATAACCTGCTCAGCCAGTCCAGCGTGGTCGAGGCATTCGAGCGAATGGTGGCCCAGGGGTTATTGGCCTCAAGGCATGGCTCGGGATTTGTGGTGGCCCAGCCGCCTGTTTCCCTTGAACGCCAGTGGTACGAGGGCGCGGAGCTGACGTGGGGCGCCTTCGTCGAAGGCCCGTTGGGCGAGTTGAAGCTGGGATGCGGCTGGTTGCCGGACGCGTGGCGCGAAAGCGACGACCTCTGTTATGCGCTACGTGAAATCAGCCGTACCGACACCGCCGGCCTCTTCAACTACAGCACGCCACTGGGGCTGCCGGCGTTGCGTGAGCAACTGCTCAAGCGCCTGACGCAGATAAAAGTCGCCACTCACCTCGATTGCATCCTGACGACCCACGGCGCCGGCCACGCCCAGGACCTGTTGATACGCACACTGCTCAAGGCCGGCGACACCGTGGTGGTCGAGACGCCGGGCTATGCCAACCTCTATCGGCAGTTGGAGCGCCACGGCGTTACGTTGCTGGAAGTCCCGCGCACCGTGGGTGGCCCGGATATTCCGGTGCTCGAAACGCTGCTGCAACGCCATCGCCCGCGGTGCCTGTTCATCAATTGCCTGTACCACAACCCCACCGGTACCAGCCTGTGCCGTGCGATAGCCGAGCGGCTGCTGCAACTGGCGCGTAGCGAAGACTTCCTGATCATTGAAGAGGACGTCTACGGCGACTTGCAGCACGCCAGTTGCACGCGCCTGTCGGCGTTACCCCACGATGGCCGGGTGATCTATGTCTCGAGTTTTTCCAAGACCCTCAGCAGTGCGTTGCGCGTGGGTTACGTCAGTGCCGGCGCGGCGATCATTGCGCAAATGGCCAGCCTCAAGACGCTGACCGGCATCGGCACCTCGCGTTTTGCCGAAGCGGTGGTCGCCACGCTGCTGACCAATGGCACCTACCGCAAGTGGGTGCAGCGCCTGCGCAAGCGCTTGAACACGCAAATGGCCGCGACCCTGCAGGTGCTGGAGGATGAAGAGTGGGAAGTGTTTGCTGTGCCCGCCGGCGGTATGTTTGTGTGGGCGCGGCCTGGCATAGGCGATCGCTCACGGTTGCAGGCCTGTGCCCGGCGACTCGGCGTGTTGTTGTCGCCCGGCGCGCTATTTAACCCAAAAGGTGAAGCCAGTGACTGGCTGCGCATCAATGTGGCCTATGCTGATGATCAGCGCGCGCTGGCGTTGTTCCGCGCCATGGGGCCTGCAGGATCGACCTCGACCATTCTGAAAACGACGAGCATGTAGCTTTTTGCCATTATTGTGGCGCCAACGTCTTGTGCCGGTGGCTCGTCGTTGCGAATCTCCCAGCATGGAAACCAGGCTTGATGGCATTTGCCATTCCAAGAGGATTCAAGTGCAATGATTTCGGCCGTGCAACGACGTTTTGCCAACCTCGGTATGGCGAAAAAACTGGGCTTGGGCTTCGCTCTGGTGCTGCTGTTGACTGCACTGGTGGCGGCCATTGGCGTGTGGTCCCTGCAAACCGTGGGGCAACGTTTTGAAGGCCTCAAGGCGATGTCTTCGCTCAACAGTGGCTTGCTCAAGGTGCGCTTGATCGAGCAGGACTACGCGCTGCACGCTGACCCCAAGGCTGTCGATGCCCTGCATGAAAGCGTCGATGCCCTGGCGGCCATGGCGGCCACGCTAAAGGCGCAGTCCGCCGCCAACGTGCCGGCGATGAGCGATGTTGAGCAGGCATTGGCCGCTTATCGCAAGGCGTTCGACGAATTTGTCGAGTTGACCCAGACCAAGGACCTGGCCTTGGAGATGGCCAGTTGGTCGGTGTCCAGTGTGGCCAATAACCTTGACGTGCTGCAGGCCGGTTTGGCCGATGATGGGGCCTATGGCCTCAAGGAAAGCCAGGGTAAGGACGGCGCCGAGTTTATCGCACAGGCTGGGCAAGTCAGCCAGGTGTCGCGGTTGATGCTGCAAGCCATGAATGAAGCGCGGGTGCGCCTGGATCAGAGCCGCAAGGCGGATGCCGACAACGCTGAGCAGGGCAAGATCGAGCAGGCCGACGAGGCCCTGGCTCAGGTCGAACAGTTGAAAACGGCGGTCAAGGATCCGGGTTACCAGACCGTGCTCAACGAAGTGTCCGGGCATATTGCCGCGTTCAGCGAAAAACTCGGCGAGTACACCGGGCTGCTGGCCCAGGAAAAAGTCGTCTACAAGCAGTTGCATGACCGCGCCGATCAGGTGGTCAGCCGGGTCAACCAGGCCTACGACGCCGAAGACCAGTCGATGCAGGCACAGTTGAAAAAAAGCGCGGTGCTGATCATCGGTTCCTCGGCCTTGGCCTTGCTGGTGGGGTTGATTGCCGCATGGGTGATTACCCGGTTGATCGTCGCGCCCCTGCGCAGTGTGATCGCCGTGGCCCGGCAGATTGCCGCCGGGGACCTGAGTGGGCGCATGGAAGTCAGCCGTCGTGATGAGATCGGCCAGTTGATGCAGGCGATGCAGCAGATGGGTAACGGCCTGAGCCAAATGGTCAGCGGGTTGCAGGCGGGGATCGAGCAATTGGCCAGCTCGGCGCATTCACTCTCCAGCGTCACCGAACAAACCAATGTTGAAGTCAGCAGCCAGAAGGAAGAGACCGAACAGGTCGCCACGGCGATGAACCAGATGACAGCCACGGTGCATGACGTGGCGCGCAATGCCGAAGAGGCTGCGCAAGCCGCGCAGACTGCCGATGACAAGGTTGAAAGCGGTCAGCAGGTGGTGCGCCAGAGCCTGCAGCGCATTGAATTGCTGGCAACGTCGAGCACCAGTGCCAGCGCCAGTATCGAGAGCCTGAGTGCGGAAATCCACCACATCGGCACCGTCTTGGGCGTGATCAAAAGCGTGGCCGAGCAGACCAACCTGCTGGCGCTCAACGCCGCCATTGAGGCCGCCCGCGCAGGCGAGCAAGGCCGCGGCTTTGCGGTGGTGGCTGATGAGGTGAGGGCGCTGGCCAAGCGTACTCAGCAATCGACCGAGGAGATCGAGCGGCTGGTCAGCACTTTGCGCAGTGCGGCGCAGTCATCGGTGCAGCAGATCCAGCAGAGTGGCGAATTGGTCAAGTTGGCGGTCAGTGATGCCCTGGAAACCGAAAGTGCGTTGGGCAGCATCGCTGTGGCGGTGTCATTGATTCAGCAAATGAACCAGCAAATTGCAGCGGCGGCCGAAGAACAAAGCTCGGTGGCTGAGGAGATCAATCGCAGCGTCACCAGTATTCGCGCGAGCGCCGATCAATCGGCGCTGAGCATGCAAGGTAATGCCGCGTCGAGCATTCAGCTCGCGCAGTTGGGGGCTGAGCTCAAGGGCATGGTGGGGCACTTCCGCCTTTGATCGTGCCGTGTTGGCCGCGATCAAAGGGCGCAAGGGCGATCAGGCGTTGTTGGCGAGGAAGGTCAGCAGCGCTTCGTTGACGAAGTCCGGGTTTTCCCGAGCGCAGATATGCCCGGCCTCTGGAATCAGGATCAGGCTGCAACCGATCAGCTCGGCCATTTCCTGGGACTCGGCGGGTGGCCGAGGCTTGTCCTGTTCGCCGCACATCACCAGGGTCGTCTCAGCGTTCAGGTGTGGCAGTTGATCCAGCACGTCGGCACGGCTGAAGATCAGGCGCCCCAGGGGCACGATGCTCTGCAGCAGGCGTTCTTTGGAAAACGCTTGCAGGGCCTTGCGGAAATCCTGATACAGCGCCGACTCACGATCGATACCCGGGCGGAAGAAGATCGGTGCGACCACATCCAGCAACGGTTCGGGGATGGCGCCAGCGTCTTCGATCATCTTGAACAGCGAGAAATAATACTGACGCGTGGTCTCGGGCTCGGCGCCCAGGTAGGTGTCCATCAGTATCAGGCTGTTGATGCGCTCAGGTGCCCGCAATGCCAGGCGTGCGCCCCACATGCCACCGACCGACAGGCCCACCAGGTTGACCTGAGCAATGTCCAGTTGGTCCAGCAGGGCCAGGGCCTGGCGCGCCAGGTCATCTAGAGAGTGGGTCTGGGCCGGTAGCGGGCCTGACTCACCGTGGCCCCACAACTCGGGGACGATGACGCGGTATTGTTGCGACAAGGCGTCAATCTGCGGTGCCCACATGTCGCGGTCCCACAGGTAGCTCGAACCAAGGAGGACGACGGGGCCGGTGCCCTGGTCGACATAGTGCAGCGGTTGTCCATCAATCACGGCAACAGGCATAGCAGGCCTCTAACTTCACGGAGTGAGGGGCACTTTTTTACGCTAGTCGGGGGCGGGGGGATAGGTGCAAAGTGATGGCATGTGCCGAGTAACTCGCCACATGCCAGGCAGGACGATCAATCGTAGATGGCTTTCTTTTTCCACTCCGCGTCGGCATCGACTACTTTCAGGCCTTCCGTCAACTCGTTGACTTCATCCTCGGCGGGCGCGCTGTTGGTCAGCACCGTAGAGTTGGCGCGGGCCAGTTGACTCTCGAGCAATTGCAACTGCGCGCTATAGAGCACCGGCTCCGGCTGTTTGCGCAAGTACTGTACGCCACGCTCGAACGCCAGGCGTGCCTGGCCGGGCTGGCCTTGTTGCAGGGCATGCTGGCCGAGGTTGTTGAAGAACTCGATGTGCAGCAGCACAAGAATATGGCGAATTTCCTTGATCCAGTACTTCGCCTCGTTGGTCGGCAGGAAACCGTCCTGGGCGGCGCGAGTGACTTGACCATGCAAGGCTTCCAACAGGAAACGCACGTCCTTGGCCTTGGCTTCGGTCTGGATCGGCGCCGGCGGGTTGGTCACCGGAATGGATTCGCCCTGGCCGATCAGCGCGTTCAACTCAGTGATACGCGCTTTAAGCGGCGCGCTGGACTTATTGAGGTTCAACAGACGCTGGTTGACGTTGAGCTCCAGGCGGGTCAGCAACAGCTTGAGCTTCGGGGTCATCAACTGGCCGGGGAAGGTCTCGGTGATTTCACCGCAACGACGCAGCCGGTCGTTGAGTTCGATCTCGGTGCGTTTCTTTTCCAGTTTGTTGTTTTCCACCACGTGGTTCATGTAGCCAATGGCGATCAGTATTGCGATCCCGGCTACTACCAGCAGGGTGATCATGAGTGGTGTCACCGGTGTGACCTCTTTATGGGGTTTACTGTGGAGTGTAGTGACTGGACCATCCGGCGGATAGGACTGTTCGACCAGTTGCCAGGTAGTTTCTTCTATATAGGCAAAGGCGCGCTGTATAGATGCACATTGCCATCATTTGCTGGGGCGAACTATAGCGCCTTGTCGGGCGCCAGAATATAGGCGTCAAAGCCCGGACGGGCAGATTGCCCGCAAAGCCCTGGAAAGCAGGGCGAAGTCATTGATTTAAATAAATTTATCCTTGGGGGTTGACGACCTTTCAATCCATCCATAGAATGCGCGCCACTTACAGCGTAAAGCACACAGCGAAACGCGGTAGGGAGTGAATGTTGTACGTGTGTCCCCTTCGTCTAGTGGCCTAGGACACCGCCCTTTCACGGCGGTAACAGGGGTTCGAGTCCCCTAGGGGACGCCATATGCGGGAATAGCTCAGTTGGTAGAGCACGACCTTGCCAAGGTCGGGGTCGCGAGTTCGAGTCTCGTTTCCCGCTCCAATTTACAAGCAGTGTGGCTTTCGGGCGGCACTGAGTGAAACCAGGACCAAGTCTTCGGATGAGGCCTCTGGGCACTGAAATACACACCATGTGTTTCAGTAGCGTGTCCCCTTCGTCTAGTGGCCTAGGACACCGCCCTTTCACGGCGGTAACAGGGGTTCGAGTCCCCTAGGGGACGCCATTTGCGGGAATAGCTCAGTTGGTAGAGCACGACCTTGCCAAGGTCGGGGTCGCGAGTTCGAGTCTCGTTTCCCGCTCCATATTTAACGAAAACGCCGATCAGTGATGATCGGCGTTTTTGTGTGTGCTGAATTTTATCCTCGCACACCTACTTCGCTTCACCCAAGGGTTGGGTGAGCATCAAGAATTGATCCCGCCCGACGCTGACCACTGCATCGTGGCATCGCAGTGCTGAACCCTGCCTGCAATGCGCTCACTGGCAGGGCTCTTTAACAACAACGCCGATCAGCGATGATCGGCGTTGTTGTGATGACGGCGACAGCAGGTGCTATGCCAGTCAGAGCTTCGGCAATTGCCCGACACGTCCCATCATTTCAGTGACAATCTGCAAGTCCAGCAGGAACTGGTCGACTGTCTTGAATTCACCGTCAGTATGCCCGGTGTATTTGACCTCCGGCCGCGCCAGACCGAATTGCACGCCATTGGGCAGTTCATGCACGGAGGTGGCGCCGGCCGACGTGCCGAACGTGTGTTCCATGCCCAGGTTTTCGCTGGCCACGGCCAACAAGGCCTTCACCCATTCCCCTTCAGGGTTTCGGTACATCGGCTCGGCGACCGAGTAGGTAAAGCTCACGGCTACTTTGGTTTGCTTGTCCCAGGCGCTGAGTTTGTCGGCAATTTCTGCCTTGAGCACTGCCGGGGATTTGCCCTTTGGTACGCGCAGGTTCACCGCCAGCTTGAAGGCTTTGTCATCCAGACCGACAAAGGTCAGCGAGGTGGTCAGCGGCCCCATGAACGCATCGGAGAAGCCAACGCCCAGTTTGCCACCCAGGTAATCCAGGCCCCAGTTGTCAGCGGCGTAACGTGCGGCGTCGGTGATGTGGTTGTGCTTGAGAGCAATTTTGCCGTCGATGCTGTGGATCAGTTCCAACATGCGCGCGACCGGGTTGACGCCCGATTGTGGTTCGGACGAGTGAGCGGACACGCCGGTGACCGTCAGTTTGACCTGCTTGCCGTCGACCTTGGCGTTGACCTCAAAGTCGCCGCCATTGCGCTTGGCGTATTCCGAGCCGGCTTTTTGCAGGCTGGCGGCAAGTTCTGCGGGCGTGTCGCTTACCAGGGTGGCCACCGACACCGAAGGAATCTGGTTGGTGGCCATGCCGCCGGTCATCGCGATGATTTCCGCGCCGTGGCCTTCACCTTTGCGCACCGGGAACGTCGCCATGACCGTACCGTAGCCTTTCTCGGCAATCACCACCGGGTAGCCGCCGTCCAGCGCCAGGTTGTATTGCGGCGTCGGGTTATGTTCGAAGTAGTAAGGAATCGCGTCGCCGGAGGTTTCCTCGGTGGTGTCCACCAGCAGCTTGAAGTTGCGCGCCAGCGGCAGCTTCTCTTCCTTGATGACCTTCATGGCATACATGGCCACTACGATGCCGTTTTTGTCATCCTCAGTGCCACGGCCATACATGCGATCGCCGATCAGCGTGACCTTGAACGGGTCGAGTTTGGTGCCGTCCTTGAGCACCCAGTTTTCCGGCGTGACCGGCACCACATCAGCGTGGGCGTGAATGCCGACCACTTCATCGCCGCTGCCTTCCAGGGAGATTTCGTACACGCGGTTATCGATGTTACGGAAATTCAGGTTGAAGGCCTTGGCCAGGCTCTGAATCTTGTCGGCGATCTTGAGGAATTCCGGGTTCTTGTACTGCGGCAGGCCGTCGACATTAAAGGTCGGGATTTCCACCAGCTCGCGCAGGGTTTCGAGGGCGGCTTTGCCGTACTTCACGCGCGTATAAATACCCAGCAGGCGGTTGATTTCATTTTGCTGGTCGGCGGTCAGGGTTTTATTGGCCAGGAAGGCATTGATGGCTGGCCCGACGTCATCGGTTTTCGCCAGGTCGCCCTTGGCCAGGGTGCCGAGGAAACCACGAAAATCGCTGACAGATGTTTCGTTGAAGTGCTTGATGATCGCCGCGCTTTGTTCGGCGCTGATGTTGGCGGAAGCCGGTGTGGCGACGGCCGAAAGGCTGGCGGCGAACAGCGTGGCGGCAACCAGTTTTTTAAGGGGAAAGTGCATTGCTGGAGGCATTCCTTTGCAGGTAGTAAGTAAGGTGTTTCTGATCAAACTGTCAGAAACATTTCCACACACTACCATCACCAAGCACGGGAGAGGGAGACCTTGGCGTGGGAAATGTCGTACTTAAATGCCAGCTATATACAGATCCAAATGTGCGCGCGGGCGTGCTCGCGAAGGCGGTGTGTCAGTCGAAGCCGGCGTTGACGGGTGCATCGCTATCACGGGCAAGCCCGCGCCCCCAGGGGGGCGGGGGTTGAAGCACGTTTCACATCAGGGTTTGCCAGGATGAGGCTCGGGATACTGCGCCGCTACGTCCAATGGCTTGGCATAGGGCCCGTCCCACAACTGTTCATGCAGCTCTGCGACACGCTTGGCCATCGCCGGGTCGTGCATCACCACTTCCAGGTTGCGCGAGTTATCCAGATACCCGCCCAGCCAGTTGCTGGTGCCGACCCAGGCGACTTGCCCGTCGATCGCCATCGTCTTGCTGTGGATCACCCGCGCATAAGGGATAAACCCTTGCCTGGCCTCGGGCAGGGTGACGATTTTGATCTCTACGTTGGGCAGCACGGCCAGGCTTTTGAGGTAGGGCAGCTCCAACGTGTCGGTGTTCCAGTTGGACACCATCAGCTTGATCGACACCCCACGCGCTGCCGCAGCACGCACGGCGTTGTCGATCACCGCGTAGTACGGACGGGTCCTGTCCGGTCCGTAGGACAGTGGCGCGTAGTCGAGCAATTGCACACGCACTTCGTGCTTGGCTTCGCTGAGCAGGCGCGGCAGTTCCAGCTGTGAGTCGCCCACGCCCGGCGGGTTGTAGCGTTGCGGGCTGGCCACCAGGTAGTTGCCGGTGCGCGCCGGTGCCTGGCTTGCGGCAGGCAGTGGCACCGGTTGTTTATCCGCAAGGGCGGCCTGGGCTTGCCAGTCCTGGTTGAAGATCGCCTGAACCTGGCTGACCACGCTGGCATCGCTGATGCGCAGCCCGGTCTCGTGGATATGTTCCAGCGAACGCCAATCGAAATTCTGGCTGCCGACAAACGCCTGCTTGCCATCCACCACCATGTATTTGGCGTGGATGATCCCACCGCTCAGTTGCGCGTACGACAGCACGCGGAAGGTCAGGTTGGGGATCGCCCGCAAGCGTTCCAGGGTGGAGGCTTCCGACAGCCGAATGCCTTTTTCTTCGAGCAAGAAGCGAATTTTCACCCCGCGTTTGCCGGCAGCTTCCAGGTGTTCGATGACCTTGTCCATCACTGAGCCGGGATGGTCGGCCGCGTAGAACTGGGCGATATCAAGGGTGCTTTTCGCACCGTCAAACAACTCGATCCACACCGGGCCAGGCTGGCGCAAATCGGCGGTGCCCAACGCGGTGTCCACCGGTACGGTGTGCACCAGTTCAAACCCTGGAATCGAAAAGTCCGCTTGGGCAAGCGGACTGAGGAATAGGCCGGCGAGGCCTGCGATACGCAACTTCATCGATAGGGACATAGGTGTCTCGACAGGCAAAAAGAAGGGCGGGCGCCTGCTGCGCCCGCCCAGCAGGTCATGCAGTGCGGGTGTGCAACGGGGTCGGCACCAGGTGCGGCACTTCACCCTGTACACGGGCCCCGGTGGCGGCGCGGATCAGCAGGATTTTCAGCTGATCGTTGATGCGCTCCAGGCTGTCCTGGAAGAAGTTGTGGAACACCACGCAGAACAGTGCGATGGCGATACCCAAACCCGTGGCGAACAAGGCCGTGCCGATGCCACCGGAAATCTGGCCTGGGTCGGACACGCCGGCACTGGCCAGCGCCTTGAAGGTGTCGATGATGCCAAGGATGGTGCCCAACAGGCCCAGCAACGGCGCGGCGGTGGTGATGGTTTCGATGATCCACAGGCTGCGCGACAGCGGTGCGCGGGTCTTCAGGTACTGGGTTTCGATTTCGTCATCCAGGTCTTTGCGCGAACCATGGGACGCCTTCTGTGCCAGGATCGGCAGCACCATGTTCAGCGGCAGGCTGTCACGGCGGGTCAGCGCTTGCGGCAGGTCGCGCTCGCTGTGCACGTTGGCGCCCAGCACGTCGGTCAAGGCCCGCGCCTGGCGGCGTACGTAGGCGAAGTAAATGCCACGTTCGATGGTGATAAAGATCGCAATCGCCATCGCGGCATACATCACATAAAAGGTGATTTGGTGAAGCAGGTCCATGTCCATGAGTGTTTTCCTCTCAGGTGGTTAATCAGAAATTCGCTTCCAGCGAAACCGTGACGGTACGGTCCAGGCCAACGATGTACGCCGGGTCGCCATCGCGGAAACCGCTGTAGCTCGCCGAGTTGGTCTTGGTGGTGTACACGCCGTCCAGGTACTTCTTGTCGAACAGGTTGTCGACGTTCAGGCGCAGGGTTGCGTCCTTGACCACTTTCTTGTCGACCGGCAGGTAGATACCGGCGCCGAGGTTGAAAACGGTGCGCGCGGAGATGGCTTCGTCATTGGTCAGGTCGCCATAGAGCTTGCTGGTGAACTTGCCACCGAACGTGCCGTAGAAGCGCCCATCGTCATAGCCGAGGTTGGCCGCCAGCATGTTGGTCGGCACGTTGGCGAATTGCTTGCCGCTGGTGGGCAGCACGATCGGTTTGCCGGCGCTGAAGACGGTCAAGTCATCCTGCTGCTTGGAGCTGGTGTAGGTGTAGGAGGTGTAGTAGTTGAAATGGTTGGGCAGTTTGCCGCTCCACTCCAGTTCCAGGCCTTTGTTGATCACGGTGCCGGCGTTGATGTCAGCGGAATCCCCGTTGCTGTCCAGGGAGGTGAGCTGGCGATTTTTGAACTGCATGTAGAACAAGGTGGCGGCGAGGGTCGTGTCTTCGCCGGTGTAGCGCCAGCCCAGTTCCTGGTTCCAGCTCAGTTCCGGCTTGGAGTCCAGGGAGCCCACGCCTTTGTCGTACAGTACGTAGTTCTGCGGAATACGCATATTGCGCGACAGGCTGTAGAACAACTGGTCACGCTCGTCGAGCTGGTATTTCAGGCCGGCGTTGGGCAGCAATTTGTTGTAGGTCTGGTTGGCTTTGCCCGGTTGTTCGGTGAGGCTGCCGTGGTTGGTGCCTTCACGTTCGACGTTCATGTAGGCGATGCCGGCGATCAGCGTCCAGTCCGAGTTGATGTACCAGGTGTCCTGGGTCCAGACTTTTTGCGCAGGCGTCACGGTGTAGCGGTCGCGACCCTGTACGGTGTTGCCGTTCGCATCGACCACGGAACTGCCGTCCGGCCAGGTGTCGCTTGGTTTGCCGCTGTTTTTGAGGGCAATGAACGGTTGGGTCTGGCTTTGGCGCGCGCGCTCGTACCAGTAGCCGAATTGCAGGCTGTGGTCGCCCAGGTCCCAGTTCAGTTTGGTGGTGATGCCCGGGCGCCAGGTCTGGGTGCGCGAAGGGCGGTAGTAGACGCCCGTGGTGGCGGAGCCGTCGGCGTTATATTGGGCCGCCGTCGGCAGGTTGCCGAGGTCGAAAACCCCACCCTTGTTCGAGCCGCTGTTCAGCGCATACGCGGAGGAGCCTACGCCGCTGCCGTTACCGTAGTAGTAATACGGGATCACCGAGAGGGACAGGTTGTCGCGCAGCTTGTACTGGGTGTTGAGCACGGCGGTAAAGGTTTGGAACGGGTTCTGCGCCAGGTCGTAGTAGCTGCTGATCTTGCCGTTGGAGCCCACTGCCGGCGTTGCCGGGTACGGGTCGTATTTGCGGCCGAATTGCTGGAACTGCGCCTTGGTCAGTTGGCTGTAACTGTTGTTATCTTGCTCGTGGTACTTGAGGATCAGGTTGGCCGTATTGCCGTTGCCGGCGTCGAAGAAGCTGTTCCACTCCACCTTGTCGGCGCGCACCGCACCCGAGCCGCGCCACATCTGGCCTTCGGTATGGGAGGCCGACAGCCAGTTGCTCAAGCCGTTGACTTCACCGGTGTTAAGTCGGGCAAATGTCTTGCGGGTGGCGTTGCTGCCCACCACCTGTTTAACGAAGGCTCCGGTTTCCTTGGTTGGACGAGTCGTCACAATGCCGATGTTGCCGCCGCTGGAACCGATGTGCGGGCCGTCGGCTTCCGATGAGCCCTGGGTGACAAAAATCTGATCGATGTTTTCCGGGTCGCCCAGCAGGTTGGAATACAGCGCGTAGTTGCCGGAGTCGTTGATCGGCATGCCATCGACCGACATACCCACCTGGTCGGAGTTCATCCCGCGCATGGTGAAGCGAAAGCCCGAAAGGCCGGTGTTGTCCTCGCTGGAGATGTTCAGCCCCGGCGTGTACTTGAGCTTGTCGATGGCGTTGCCGGTGGCGGCCTGCTTATCCAACGCTTCCTTGGTAATGGTCGAGCGGCCTTTGGCACTCTCTTCCTGGACCATGTAACCGCCCCCAGCGGTTGCCTTGCCCTGTACGCCAATCGTGCCGACGTCACTGTCGCTGGTCTCTGCCATGACCACTCCGTGGGTCATGCTCGTAGCGGCAACGAGTGCCAGATGAATGCGGGTGAACCTCATCACTGTCGTCCTGGTGTCGGGTGCTTATTGCACGCTGTAGTTGAAGGTGGCGGTGAAGCGTTGCTCGTTACGTCCACCGAAGGCTTGTTCGGGGAACGGCTTGACCTGCTTGATGCGGCGCAGGCTATTGGTAGCGGCCCGATTGAGCAGCATGCTGGGCGCCGGGGTCTGAATCCCGGCGTCGAGGACGCGGCCTTGTCGATCCACCATCAACCAGACCACCACCTCGCCACTGGGGCGTTCGAGGGACGCCTGGCGCCCGGTGGGGTATTGCTTGTAAGTATCCAGCTCGTTGCGCAGCCCCTTGAGGTAGCCGCCTTCCAACGCCTGGCCATCCACTTTGGGCGGTGCCGGCGGGGCGGGCGGGGCAGGCGTTGGTGCCACAGCAGCCGGTACCGGTTTTGCCGCGACCGCAGGTGCCGGCGTCGGCGTGGGTGTCGGCTTGGCAGCAACGACGGGCTTGGGCTTGGGGACCGGCTTGGGCTTGGGTTCAGGTTTTGGCAATGGCTTGGGCGGCGGCGGTGGTGGGGCCGGTTCGGCCTCTTCATCCTCGATGACCGGCGGTGGCGGCTCTTGCTCCACCACCGGTTCGGGAACCACCTCGGGCTCGGGCTCGACCAAGGCCAGTTCAACCGCCGACTCGTCGTACTGCGGCTGGATTTTCAAGGGTTGGGACTGGATACCCAGTGCAATCAGCACCAGGGCGATCAGGGCCGGGACACTGCCCAGCAGCCGACGCGTACGAAACAGTGCATACATGATCAGGACTTACGCGTGGCGATGGACACGGAGGTAAAGCCACCCAGGCGCAGGGTGTCCATGACTTCCACCAGGCGCGAAACCTCCACACCTTTGTCGCTGTTGACGATGATTGTCGATTTGGTGTCAGGCTTTTCTGCGGCCTTCAGTGCTGGCACCAGCGCGTCAACCGCGAGGTCCTTGCCGTCGAGCTGCAACTGGCCTCCCAGGCCCAGGGTCAGGATGAATTTGTTCTGTGGCTTGAGTTGTTGTGAGCTGCTCGCGCTGGGCAATTGAGTCTTCATGCCGAGTGCTGGAATCACGTTCAGGCTTACCAGTACGAAAAACACCAGGAGGAACATCATCACGTCGATCATTGGGATCAACTCAATGTGCGCCTTGCGTTTTTTGGGCTCATCCCAGGTTCTCATTCTGTTACCCCGTAATTGAATTAGGGGCGACACGCTAACAGTCAAAAATGACCGAATGGTTAACTTTAATTTACGTTTTAAAGGCTCTAGGACGCGTCTTACAGGCGTTTCAGTTTGCGGTTTTATGACGTAATGAAACTGACACGTAGGGCGTACATTCTTGAGGAATTTATCTCGAGAGCCCGCGCGTATGTCGACTGCATTGCCTCATCTATCCACCGCGCGGCTACTCTTGCGGGCGCTGGAAATGGACCAGGCCGAAACACTGTTCCACCTCGCCAACGGGCCGAAAATCGCCGACAACACGGCGAATATTCCGTCGCCCTACACCCTGGAAACGGCGCAGGGGTTTATTGCCGGAAACGCCGAAAAATACCGCGCGGGGGAGTTGTTGAACTTGGGTATGCACCTGCCTGAAACTGCTGCGTTGATCGGCATCGTCAGCCTGCGGCTTAACCTGCGTCATCACTATGGCCATCTCGGTGGCTGGGTCGCGGCGCACTGTCGCAACCAGGGTTACGCGGCTGAAGCGGCGAGCGCAGTGATGGCTTTCGGCTTTACCGAACTGGGGTTGCAGCGGGTGGGCAGCCAGTGTTTTGGGCGCAATAAGGAATCGGCGCGGGTCATGGAGAAAATCGGCCTGCGTTACGAGGGCTGTATGCGCCAAGCGTTTCTGAAAAATGGGGTGTATGAGGACTTGCTCGGCTTCGCCACCGTGCGTGACGACTGGGAGCGCCGCCTGTGAGTGGCGCAGTGGACCATGATCGGCGGCGGGTCCTCAGTGGTCTTGCAGTCGCCACCGCGTTTTCGACTCTCAGCCCCTTTGCGCGCAGTGCCGGGGTTGATTATCCGTTTACCCTCGGCGTCGCATCCGGTGACCCGCTGCCCGATGGCTTTGTGATCTGGACTCGCCTGGCGCCGTTGTTTAACGCCGCGGACGGGCGGGGCGGCTTGAACCGCGCCGTGCCAGTGCGCTGGCGGGTGGCCAGCGATGCGGCGATGCAGCGCATCGTCAAACAGGGTGAGGTCATGGCAACCGAACGTTTCGCCCATTCGGTGCATGTCGAGGTGGCGGGGCTGGAGGCGGGCCGGCCGTATTGGTACCAGTTTGACGGCCTTGGCGCACAGAGCGCGGTGGGCCTGGCACGCACGACGCCGCCGCCGCAGGCCATGGCGTCGGCACGGCTGGGGTTTGTCTCCTGCTCACATTGGGAGCGGGGTTACTTCAGTGCCTATCGTCACCTGGCGGCGGAGCAACCCGACCTGGTGTTCTTCCTTGGCGACTACATCTACGACAGTTCCTATGCCGCGGAATCGGGCAAGATCATTCGCCCCCATGGCAGCGGCAATGCCGTGAGCTTGCGCGACTACCGCAACCGTTATGCGCTGTACAAAACCGACCCGGACTTGCAAGCCCTGCATGCCGCAGCGCCGAGCATGGTGACCTGGGATGACCACGAGGTGCAGAACGACTACGCCAACCGTTGGTCCCAGGACCCGAAGATTCCGGTAGGCCAATTTCTCCAACAACGCGCCGCCGCGTACCAGGCCTTTTACGAACACATGCCGCTGCGCGCCAGCAGCATGCCCAAAGGTCCGGACATGCGCGTTTACCGACGCCTGGACTACGGCCGGCTGGCGCGTTTCCATGTGTTGGATGGCCGACAGTACCGCTCCGAACAACCCTGTATCCAGGCCAATGGCAGTCACCAAGGGCATATTGCTGCCAACACCTGCGCCGACCTGCGCGACCCCCGTCGCACGATGCTCGGCTGGCAGCAGGAAGCCTGGCTTGACCAGGGGTTTGCGCAGTCGAAGGCGCAGTGGAATGTGATCGCTCAGGACTTGCTGGTCGCGCCACTGACCCAGCGCGATTTGACCCGCCACAAGGTGGGCCGCTGGACAGACGGCTGGGACGGCTACATGGCGAACCGCTCACGCATGTTGGCGTCCATCGAGCGTCATCAGGTGAAGAACCCGGTGTTCTGGGGCGGTGATATCCATTCGTTCTGGACTAACGACCTGCATGCCGACGCCAACAACCCGGACTCGCGCATTGTCGCCACCGAGTTCGTCGGCAGCTCAGTGACCTCCGATGGCCCGCCCTTTGAGGCGTTCAGCCAGATCCTGCCGCTCAACCCGCATGTGAAGTTTTTCGACAGTCGCCAGCGCGGCTATGTGTCGGTGGAGCTTGCAGCTGCGAGGATGCTCACCCACTTCCGGGTGATTACCGACCCGCGTGATCCACAGGCCACCGTGTCGACGCTCAAGTCGTTTGCGGTGGAACCGGGTCGGCCGGGGGCGATGGCTCTCTAGCGGATATTTCAACGTGTAGAACCGGAAGCGTCTGACTTGCCGGGTGCTTGGGGCGTATTGATAAATGCTCGCCTCTCAAGACTCTGCAAGGAAGTCCGGCTTTTATGTCAGCCTATCGTCGTGCGTATTTTCAGGAAGTGAGCAGCACTGGCAGGTTGGTGCTGCCGTTGTTGGTGGGGCATGTTTCAGTGGGGCTGATTGCCTTGGTCGACAACGTGATTGCCGGCCATCACGGCACCGTCACCCTCGCAGCCGTGACGTTGGGGACAGCGCTGATGTGGTTGCCGATGCTGATTCCGATCGGCACGCTGATCGCGTTGACGGCCCAGGTGGCAACGTTGTCCGGTGCGGGGCGCGAGTCTGAAATAGGCGCCGTGTTTCGCCAGGCAGTGTGGCTTGCCGTGGGAATGGGCGGGTTGATGTTCCTGTTCCTCAGCCTGGTGCCGCTTGGGCTTGAAGCCGCCGGTATCGCCGCTGAAGTCATTCCGCAGACGCAAGCGTTCCTGGCCGCCGTGCGCTGGGGTAGCCCGGCGCTGACGGTGTTTTTTTGCATGCGCTATTTGAGCGAAGGCATGCGCTGGATGCGCCCGACCATGGTGTTCGGTTTTGGCGGGTTGTGCGTGCTGGCACCCTTGGGGTACGGGTTGACCCATGGTCAGTGGGGGCTTCCGGAGCTGGGCGCGCAGGGGCTGGGAATTGCCTCGGCCACCCTGATGTGGCTGCAAGCGATCCTCTTCGCGCTCTACTTGTGGCGCACCCCACGGTTTGCGCATCTGCGCCTGTTTCAGCGTTTTGACTGGCCAGATCTTGCGCAGCTTCAACGCTTGCTGGGTATTGGGATGCCGATAGGTGTCGCGATTCTGATGCAAGGCGGTTTATTCATTGCCAGCTCATTGTTGATCGGCCAATTGGGTGCCATACCGCTTGCTGCGCACCAGATTGCAGTCAATGTGGCGCAGGTCTGTTTCATGGTGCCGGTGGCGGTGGCCGAAGCGACCACGGTGCGGGTAGGGCACGCGCTTGGGCGGGGTGACTGCACGGGTATCCGCCGCGCGACGATGGCAGGTTACGGCATTGTCTGCGTCACTCAGTTGTTCTCGGCAGCGGTATTGTTGTTTGCCCATGCCGAGATCGCGCAGTTGTACACCCGTGATGCTGCGGTCATCGCATTGGCTTCGAGCCTGTTGCTGTATGCCGCGCTGTTGCAATTGCCGGATGGCTTGCAAATGCTCGCGTCCGGGGCGTTGCGAGGGCTGCAGGATACCCGTGTACCGATGATGATCGCGGTGTTTTCCTACTGGGGAATCGGCATGCCCCTGGGGGCCTGGCTGGGGTTGGGGCTTGGTTGGGGGCCGCAAGGGATGTGGGTGGGCCTGATCACCGCGCTGGGTATCGCGATGGTGTTGATGGGTTGGCGCTTTCATAACAGCCCTCGTCTCCTGACGAAGGCTGTTTCCCCTTCTCAGTCGAGACTGTAACGCACCGACAGCGCGCCTTTTTTCTCCGACAGGGCGAGGATCGTCACCTGGCCCAGCTCGCTCAATGTTTGCACATGGGTGCCGCCACAGGCGTAGGCCGGCAGGTCGCCGAAGCCGACTTCGCGGGTGCCGTCGTCCAAGGCGGTATAGCGCGGGTAGTCGGCGGCGATCCATTGGTTGATTTGCGCTTGCAGCGTCTCGGCGTCTATGGTCTGCGCCGCTTGCCCGCGAATAAAGGTGATTTTGCATTCGCCCGGCCAGTGATGAGCCTTGATCGGCATCCAGCCCAGGCGTTCGCCGGCATTGCCAATCAGATGCCCGGCGGAGTGCAGACGCGTGTACAGGGCGCGGCGTTGTGCATCGACCCGTGCGGTGATCGGGCCGGGCTGCGCCGGTTGGTCGACGTAGTGCACCACGCGGTCGACTTCTTGGGTAACGCGCACGACCTGGCTGTCACCGAGCCAGCCGGTGTCGAACGGTTGCCCGCCGCCCTGCGGGTGGAAAATCGTCGACTGCAGGACGACGGCAAACTGGTCTTCGTGGGGTGTACAACTGAGCACTTCCAGCTCGGCCGTCAGGTGGTCGTGGGTAAAAAACAGGCGCTCGGTCATTATTTACATCCGCATCAGGGTTCTACGGGCAGTATAAATAGTGCGCAAGTGGGTGATAATCCGTTCAATTATCAATGGACCTGTGCGTCATGAGCATCAATCTACCTTTGCCGCTGCTGGGTGAAATGGCGATTTTCGTCAAAGTGGTGGAAACCGGCAGTTTTTCCGAAGCTGCGCGACAACTGAGCGTTTCCCCCTCGGCGGTAAGCCGCAGTATCTCGCGCCTGGAGCACGCCCTTGCCACACGGTTGCTGCAACGCACCACGCGCAAGTTACGCTTGAGCGAGGGGGGTGAAGAGGTGTTCAAGCGCTGCCAGGAGATGGTCAACGCGGCGCGTTCGGTGATGGAAGTCAGCGGCCAGTTCACCCATGAAGCCGAGGGCCTGGTGCGGGTCAGCGTGCCCAAGGCCGTCGGGCGGTTCGTGGTGCACCCGCATATGCCGGAGTTCTTGCGGCGCTATCCCAAGGTCGATGTGCAACTGATCCTTGAGGATCGGCATGTGGACCTGATCGACGACAATGTCGACCTGAGCATCCGCATCACCGATAGCCCTCCGCCCGGATTGGTCGGCCGCCAGTTATTGCCCATTGAACACTTGCTGTGTGCGACGCCGCAGTACCTGGCCGAGCATGGCACGCCAGGCCATCCCCATGACTTGCTGGAGCATAGTTGCATCTACCTCGGCGAAACCCCGGGCGATGCTCGCTGGAAATTCCGCCAGGCGGGCAAGGCGGTGACGGTCGGCGTGCGTGGGCGGTATGCGGCGAACCACACCGGGGTGCGGCTGGATGCGGTGTTGCAGCATGTGGGGATTGGCAGTTTGCCGTATTTCACCGCGCGCCATGCGTTGGAGGAGGGGCGTTTGGTGCAGGTATTACCGGAGTGGGATTTTATTGCGTCCTACCATGGCGAGGCGTGGTTGCTGCACTCGCCCACGCGGTATCTGCCGCCGAAGCTGCGGGTGTTCATTGATTACCTGGTGGCGTGCATGGCGCGTGAGCCGACATTGCGCCGACGTTAGTGCTGGGTGCTGGCTTGTGTGGGAGCTGGCTTGCCTGCGATGACATCGCCTCGGTTTGAATGACCGACCGAGTCGCCTGCATCGCAGGCAAGCCAGCTTCCACAGAAAAACAGCGTTTTAGCCGAGATCAGTGGGTGCTCTGGTCTTGGGGCATCGCCAGCAGCTGCTTTTCCTGGTTCCAGTCGAACGGTTCGTCGTTCTGTTCGGCTTCAAAGCGGCGCTCTTCCAGGGCCTGGTACAGGTCCAGTTCTTCGTCCGGCATGAAGTGCAGGCAGTCGCCGCCGAAGAACCACAGCAGGTCGCGTGGCACCAGGTGGGCAATTTGCGGGTAGCGCAAGATGACCTGGCTCATCAGGTCCTGGCCCAGGTATTGGCTTTCAATCGGATCGATCGGCAGCAGGGCACGCAACTCGTCGAAACGCTCCAGGAACAAGGTGTGGCTTTCCTCGGGCACCTGTTCGGCTTCGCCGACGGCAACCAGGATGCTGCGCAGGTGGTCGAGCAAGACGAGATGATCGGCAACGACGTTGGACACGAGATAAGTCCTCTAAAGCAAAAACGGGCGCGAGAGTATATGCCTCTCGCGCCCGTTTTTATATGACCGCTGGTATCAGCGGACTTTACCCTCAGCCTGGGTCAGTTCTTCCTTACTGAAATCATCCACATCAATCACCTTGCGCCGCGCCGCTTCGGCATCGCGCAAGGTTTGCGCTTCGCCCGGTTGCAGCACCCCGGCGTGCAGGGCGGCGTCGATGGCATGCTCGCCGGCAGTCGGTTTGACCTGGCCGCTTTTCAACGCGGCATGCAGTTTTTTCTGCAGCGGATGGCTGGCGCCGAGCAGGTCGTAGGCATGTTGCAGGGCACCGACCGGATCTTCCGCCGATTGCGGGCGATAGCAGCCGGCCAGCAACTCTTCAAGGGTCGGGTCGCCTTTGGCGCGACCGATCACCGCGGCCACTTCGGCGTCCAGTGCATCGGACGGCCCGGTATGACGACGCCCGAACGGGAACACGATGACCCGCAGCAGGCAGCCGAGCACCTTGTTCGGGAAGTTGCTGAGCAGTTCATCCAGCGCGCGCTCCGACTCGCCGAGGCTTTCTTCCATGGCCCAGGCGAACAGCGGTTCCAGATGGTCGGGTGAGTCGAGGTCGTGATAGCGCTTGAGCGCCGCCGACGCCAGGTACATATGGCTCAGCACATCGCCCAGGCGCGCCGAGAGGCGTTCGCGACGTTTCAATTCACCGCCCAGCAGCATCATGCTCAGGTCGGCGAGCAGGGCGAACGCGGCGGCCTGACGGTTCAGTGCACGGAAGTAACCCTGGCTCAAGCGGTTGCCCGGGGCTTGCTCAAAGTGGCCAACGCCCAGGTTCAGCACCAGCGTGCTGGCGGCATTGCTCACGGCAAAACCGATATGCTGCATCAGCAGGCCGTCGAACTCCTTCAGCGCCTGGTCATGGTCTTCACGACCGGCCAGGGCCATTTCCTTGAGCACGAACGGATGGCAGCGAATCGCGCCCTGGCCAAAGATCATCAGGTTGCGCGAGAGAATATTCGCGCCTTCCACGGTGATGAAGATCGGCGCACCTTGCCAGCTGCGACCCAGGTAGTTGTTCGGGCCCATGATGATGCCCTTGCCGCCGTGTACATCCATGGCGTGGCTGATGCACTCGCGGCCGCGTTCGGTCAGGTGGTACTTGAGGATCGCCGACAGCACCGAGGGTTTCTCCCCCAGGTCCACGGCGTTGGCGGTGAGCATGCGCGCACTGTCCATCAGCCAGGCGTTGCCGCCGATGCGCGCGAGGGCTTCCTGAATACCTTCGAAGGCCGACAGCGGTACGTTGAACTGTTCACGTACCTGGGCGTATTGGCCTGTCACCAGGCTGGTGAACTTGGCAGCGCCGGTGCCGACGGCGGGCAGGGAGATCGAACGGCCTACCGACAGGCAATTCATCAGCATCATCCAGCCCTTGCCGAGCATCTCCTGGCCGCCGATGAGAAATTCCAGGGGGATGAACACGTCTTTGCCGGAGTTGGGGCCGTTCATGAACGCAGCGCCCAGGGGCAGGTGACGCCGGCCGATTTCGACGCCGGGGGTGTCGGTCGGGATCAGCGCAAGGCTGATACCCAGGTCTTCCTGGTCGCCCAGCAGGTGATCCGGGTCATGGGCCTTGAAGGCCAGGCCGAGCAACGTCGCCACCGGGCCGAGGGTGATGTAGCGTTTTTCCCAGTTCAGGCGCAGGCCGAGGGTTTCCTTGCCTTCCCACTCACCTTTGCAGATAACGCCGGTGTCGGGCATGGCACCGGCGTCGGAGCCGGCCAGTGGGCCCGTCAGCGCAAAGCACGGGATATCATCGCCACGGGCCAGGCGGGGCAGGTAGTGGTTGCGTTGCTCATCGGTGCCGTAATGCAGCAGCAGTTCGGCCGGGCCGAGGGAGTTGGGCACCATGACGGTGGAGGCCAGGTCGCCGCTGCGCGTGGCGAGCTTCATCGCAACCTGGGAGTGGGCGTAGGCCGAGAAGCCTTTGCCGCCGTATTCCTTGGGAATGATCAGCGCGAAGAAGCCATGGGTCTTGATGTGTTCCCAGGCAGCGGGCGGCAGGTCCATGGCCTGGCCGATTTCCCAATCGCTGACCATCGCGCAGAGTTCTTCGGTGGGGCCATCGATGAATGCCTGCTCTTCTTCAGTCAATTGCGCCTTGGGGTAGGCCAGCAACTTGTCCCAGTCGGGGCGGCCACTGAACAGTTCGCCGTCCCACCACACGGTGCCGGCATCGATCGCGTCGCGCTCGGTTTCGGACATCGGCGGCAGCACTTTCTGAAACCAACTGAACAGCGGCTTGGTGAAGTATTGCCGGCGCAGGTCCGGCAGCAGCAAGGGCAAGGCAACGACGGCGATCATCACCCAGAAGATCAGCAGCAGCCAACCCGGTGCATGGCTCCAGGCGCCCATCGCCAGCAGGTAAACGGCGACCACGCCCAGGGCGGGCAGGGGCGCGGTGCGGCGGTGTGCCAGGTAGGCAATGCCGACCACCAGAACCAGTATCCACAACAACAGCATATTCAATCCTCCGTGAAACCAGGGGCGAAACCACCATGGAGCTTAGTCGGCATCCGAAAAAGCGCGGTGATCAGGGTGTAACGAGTTGTACTGGGCGCACCATCACCAGGCGCCGACATTTGGCCGATTCGTCGTTATCTCCCTGGCAGACCTGTCGTTACACTCCAGGCTTCCTTCGGAGATAAAGCTCATGGATACGTACCTGAATCCCAGCCGCTTCATCGATAGTGACCACCCTGCGGTGGTGGAGTTCGCCGAAAAACACCGGGGTCCCAGTGCTGACTCAAGTGACCAGGCAGTCAGTCTTTATTACGCCGTACGTGAGGCGATTCGCTACAACCCTTACACCTTCAGCCGCGACCCCGGCAGCTTGCGCGCCAGCTTCGCGCTGGCGGCCGGGGAAAGTTACTGTGTGCCCAAGGCCACCTTGCTTGCTGCCTGTGCCCGCCATTGTGGGATACCGGCGCGCATCGGCCTGGCGGACGTGCGTAATCACCTGTCGACGCCACGCCTGATTGCGTTGCTCAAGAGTGATGTGTTCGCCATGCACGGCTACACCGAGTTTTACTTGCGCGGCCGGTGGGTCAAGGCGACCCCGGCGTTCAATCAGCAACTGTGTGACGTTTTCGATGTACCGCCGCTGGAATTCGATGGGATCCATGACAGCGTCTTCCATGCGTTCAATCGCCAGGGGCAGCGCTCGATGGAGTATGTGCTTGACCACGGGCAGTTTTCAGACGTGCCCGAGGAGTTTTTCTTCGCGCATATTCAGCAGTGTTACCCGCACCTGTTCGCCGCGGATAAGCCGATCGTATTGGGTGACCTGCACACTGATTTAAGCCGCGCGTGAAGCGGCGTATGCTGCTGCGTTCATCAAGCCATGTTCATTCACGATAAGGCGCGGTCATGCTGAAAATCTGGGGTCGTAAAAATTCATCAAATGTCAGGAAAGCACTCTGGTGCGCCGAGGAACTCGGCCTGGACTATGAGGCAATTGATGCGGGCGGAGCTTTTGGTGTGGTCGACACGCCGCAGTACCGAGCGTTGAACCCCAATGGCCGGGTGCCGATGATCGAAGACGGCGACTTTGTGCTGTGGGAGTCCAACACCATCGTGCGTTACCTCTGCGCCAAGCAGGCGTCGAGCTGGTACCCGAGCGACCTGAAAGCGCGCGCCAATGCCGAAAAATGGATGGACTGGACCACTTCGACCCTCGCTGAGCCCTTCAAAGCGGTGTTCTGGGGCATCCTGCGCACCCCGGCAGAAAAGCAGAACTGGGACAGCATCAATGCCGGGCGCCAGGCCTGTATCGAGGCCTTGAGCACCGTGGACAAAGCGCTGGCGACGCAGCCTTACCTGTCGGGCAATACGATCGGCATGGGCGACATCCCGTTGGGCAGCTTTATCTACGCCTGGTTTGAAATGCCTATCGAACGGCCTGCAATGCCCCATCTAGAGGCCTGGTACCAGCGCCTCAAAGAACGCCCGGCCTACCGCAAAGCCGTGATGACTGCGTTGACTTAATACCTACTATTAATACGGGTGACTGTACTTGTGCGGCGCAGGCAAGCACCATGCCTGTCATGCGCCGCCGTTGAACTACCTGGGCTGCGCCCTCATCTACTGTTTCTATTCCCTTCCTTGGTGCGTATTCCGATATGAGTTCCGCTCTGTCCATCCGGCAGCTAACCAAAACCTACGGCAACGGTTTCCAGGCCCTGAGTGGTATCGATCTGGACGTGGCCGAAGGTGACTTTTTCGCCTTGCTCGGCCCCAACGGTGCCGGCAAATCCACCACCATTGGTATCCTCTCGACCCTGGTCAACAAGACCAGCGGCACGGTGAATATCTTCGGGCATGACCTGGACAAATCCCCGGCGGCGCTGAAACGCTCGATCGGCGTGGTGCCCCAGGAGTTCAACTTCAACCAGTTCGAAAAGACCTTCGACATCGTTGTGACCCAGGCGGGCTACTACGGCATCCCGGCGAAAATCGCCAAGGAACGCGCCGAGCAGTACCTCACTCAACTGGGCCTGTGGGACAAACGTGATGTGCCTTCGCGCTCGCTGTCCGGCGGCATGAAGCGCCGCTTGATGATCGCCCGCGCGCTGGTGCATGAGCCGCGCCTGCTGATCCTCGATGAACCGACCGCAGGCGTGGACATTGAACTGCGTCGATCGATGTGGGCCTTCCTCACCGAGCTGAACGAGAAGGGCATCACCATCATCCTCACCACCCATTACCTGGAAGAGGCGGAGCAACTGTGCCGCAACATCGGCATCATCGACCACGGCACCATCGTCGAGAACACCAGCATGCGTAACCTGCTGGGCCAGTTGCATGTGGAAACCTTCCTGCTTGATCTGAAAAACAACCTGTCGGTGGCGCCGCATTTGCTCGGCTACCCGAGCCGCCTGGTGGACGACCACACCCTGGAAGTCCAGGTGGACAAGGCCATGGGCATCACTGCGCTGTTTACCCAGTTGGCGGCCCAGAACATTGAAGTGCTGAGCCTGCGTAATAAAACCAATCGCCTTGAGGAGTTGTTCGTGTCCCTGGTGGAGAAAAATCTGGCGAAGGTGGCGGTATGAGTTCCGAACTGCAACCCAACATTGTCGCGCTGCAGACGATCGTTTACCGCGAAGTGAAGCGCTTCACCCGGATCTGGCCGCAGACCCTGCTGCCGCCGGCGATCACCATGGTCCTGTACTTCGTGATCTTCGGTAACCTGATCGGCCGCCAGATCGGCGACATGGGTGGCTTCACGTACATGGAGTACATCGTGCCGGGCCTGATCATGATGTCGGTGATCACCAACTCCTACGGCAACGTGGTCTCCAGTTTCTTCGGCAGCAAGTTTCAGCGCTCCATCGAAGAATTGATGGTGTCGCCGGTGTCACCCCACACCATTCTGATCGGCTACACCCTGGGTGGCGTGTTGCGTGGCTTGATGGTCGGCGTGATCGTGACCTTGCTGTCGCTGTTCTTCACCCACCTGCAAGTGCATCACCTTGGGGTCACCCTGCTGGTGGTGGTACTGACGGCGACGATCTTCTCGCTGCTGGGGTTTATCAACGCCGTATTTGCGCGCAATTTCGATGATATTTCGATCATCCCGACATTCGTGCTGACGCCGCTGACGTACCTGGGCGGGGTGTTCTACTCCATCACCTTGCTGCCGCCGTTCTGGCAGACCGTGTCGCTGGCCAACCCGGTGTTGCACATGGTCAACGCCTTCCGCTACGGCATCCTGGGCGTATCGGATATCAAGATCAGCGTGGCGATCACCTTTATGCTGGTGGCCACCGTGGTGCTGTATGTCGGCTGTGCACGGCTGCTGGTGAGCGGGCGCGGGATGCGTACGTAAGCAGCGATTACACACAGTCAAAAAAATGTGGGAGCGGGCTTGCTCGCGAAAGCGGTGGATCAGTCAAGTGTGTATTGACTGACACTCCGTATTCGCGAGCAAGCCCGCTCCCACATTGGGTTGTGTGTTTGGCTTTATCCCTGCAGCGCCAGCTCGATCAATTCATGCAGTTCTTCGACCGGCAGCGGCGCACTGGCGAACAGGCTGCGGTACACCGTGGGCGCCGCAATCAGATTCAGCAACCGGTCCAGGCTCGGCAGCACGTCGACGCTGCCCTGGTAGCGGTCGAGAATAACCTGCATCTGGCCCATCAGGATGCTGCTGCAATAGTCCCTGGGACGATTGCACTGCACGTCACGCATCATGTTGCGCCCCAGCTCGGAGCTCATTTCATCCAGGTATTGCTCGCCCCACGCCCGCAAGTCACCGCGCAGGGTGCCGGTGTTGGCGGGCTCGCTGTCCGGGCGCAGGCGTTCCAAGGCCACGTCGGCGAGCAGGGCGGACAAGTCGCCCCAGCGTCGGTAGATCGTCGAGGGCGTCACGCCTGCGCGCGCAGCAATCATCGGCACGGTAACGCTGGAACGCTCATGGGCTTCCAGCAGTTCGCGCGCGGCGTTATGCACTGATTCTTGAACCCGGGCACTGCGGCCCCCCGGGCGAAGGCCTTCTTTAATCGCCATGCGTAAAACCTTAACACAAAGAATTTGCTTTAAGCGCTCGGCGGTAGCACACTCTGCAAAAGCAAAATATTAGCTTTAGCGGGGTGTGCTTATGTCTAGCGTCATGTCTCAACGTTCCAGCCTGGCGTTCCTGGTCATCACCATGTTGACCTTCCTCGCTGCGTCCAGCGCGCCGACGCCGCTGTATCAGTTTTACCAGGACAGCCTGCATTTTTCTGCGGCCATGCTGACGGTGATTTTCGGCGTTTATGCGGTGAGCCTGTTGGCCGCGTTGTTGACCGTGGGTTCTCTCTCGGATTACCTGGGGCGCAAGCCGGTGATCTTCGTCGCGCTGATCCTGAATATGGTGGCGATGCTGCTGTTTATCAACGCTGACAGCACCGCCTACTTGATTGCCGCTCGCGCGTTGCAAGGTTTCGCGACAGGCATGGCAACCGCAGTGCTGAGTGCCACGCTGCTGGACACCGACCGTTTGCGCGGCCCCATGCTCAATAGCCTGGCGCCACTCTTGGGCATGGCCAGTGGTGGCCTGGGCAGCGGCTTGCTCGTGGAGTTCGCACCCCGTCCGACTCAATTGATTTACTTCACCCTATTGGGGTTGATGGCGCTTCAGGCGGTCTGCATGTTGCGCTTGCCCGAAACCGTCAGCCGCATACCCGGGGCCTTGAAGTCGTTGGCGCCGACCCTGCATGTGCCGCAGCAAGCGCGCCGTGCCTTGTGGCTGGCGATGCCGCTGAATGTGGCGGTGTGGTCGCTGGGCGGGTTCTTTTCATCCCTGGCCCCGTCGCTTGTGCGGGCTGCGACCGGTTCGACCTCGCATCTGATTGGCGGCGGCCTGGTGGCAGTCGTGACCCTGAGTGGCGCGGTGATGATTTACAGCCTGCGCGCGCGTGCGGCAGACAGGATCATGCGGCTATCGGCGGTCCTGTTGGCGGCGGGTGTGGCGTTGCTGCTGGTCGCTGTGCAGAGTGCCAGTCTGTGGCTGTTCTTTGTCGCCAGTGTGATCGCAGGCTTGGGTTTTGGCGGCGGGTTCATGGGCAGTGTGCGCAGTATCGTGGGCCTGGCGCTGCCCCATGAACGCGCCGGTTTGATGTCTGCGTTTTATGCCTTGAGCTACCTGGCGTTCTGCGTGCCGGCATTGCTGGCGGGCAACCTTAGCCGGGTGTTCGGCCTCATCGCCACCACCGATGGCTACGGCGCCGTGCTGATTGTGCTGGCCCTCAGTGCGCTGGTCGGTTTGCTGCTGCAGGATTCAGGGCGAGCCAGAACGGCGGTGTAGGTTAGTTTCTATATTGGTAAAACAGATAACAGTTAGAGATATTACCCGTTATATAGATATTCGTTCAGGTTCTATGATGGCTTCAACCTCATGCGAGGAAGAGGATGACCATCATGACCTGCTCCAATACCATCAGCTATAAACCCTTCAGTCACTTGACCCGTCCTCGGGAAGTGATTCGCCAGTTCACCCCCAACTGGTTTGCCGCGACCATGGGCACCGGCGTGCTGGCGCTGGCCTTGGCGCAATTGCCCGTGAGTGTGCCCGGCTTGCATGCCATTGCCGAAGGGCTGTGGCTGTTCACCATTGGCTTGTTTGTGCTGTTCAGTCTTCTGTATGCCGCCCGTTGGGTGATGTTCTTCGACGAGGCACGACGGATTTTCGGGCACTCCACGGTTTCGATGTTCTTCGGCACCATCCCGATGGGGCTGGCGACGATTCTCAATGGCCTGCTGCTGTTCGGCCTGCCACGCTGGGGCAGCGATGTCATCGCGTTGGCTCAAACCCTGTGGTGGTTGGATGTGGCGATGGCCATGGCGTGCGGGGTCTTGATCCCGTTCATGATGTTCACCCGCCAGGAACACAGCATCGACCAGATGACCGCCGTCTGGCTGTTACCGGTGGTCGCGGCCGAAGTCGCTGCCGCCAGCGGTGGCCTGCTGGCGCCGCACCTGGTCGACGCCCATTCGCAACTGGTGATGCTGGTGACCAGCTACGTGTTGTGGGCGTTTTCCCTGCCGGTGGCGTTCAGCATCCTCACCATCTTGATGTTGCGCATGGCCCTGCACAAACTGCCCCACGCTAATATGGCTGCGTCGAGCTGGTTGGCGCTTGGCCCTATTGGCACCGGTGCCCTCGGCATGTTGCTGCTGGGCGGCGATGCACCGGCAATCTTCGCGGCCAACGGCTTGCCCGGTGTCGGCGAGGTGGCCAGCGGCCTTGGCCTGGTGGCGGGCATCACCCTGTGGGGGTTCGGCTTGTGGTGGATGCTGATCGCCGTGTTGATCACCTTGCGTTACCTGCGTGCGGGCATTCCATTCAACCTCGGTTGGTGGGGTTTTACCTTCCCGTTGGGGGTGTACGCCTTGGCTACGCTGAAGCTTGCGAGCCAATTGCACTTGGGTTTTTTCAGCGTGTTTGGCACTGTGCTGGTGGTGGCTCTGGCGCTGATGTGGCTGATCGTCGCCAAGCGCACCGTGCAGGGCGCCTACAAAGGTGAGCTTTTTGTTTCGCCTTGTATTGCGGGGCTAGCGAATAAGTAAGCCGGATTAGGTAAAGTCGTGGCCTGACAATCCAAGCCTTCAGGCCACGCAGGAACACGGACGATGAGCCACCCCTCACAATTCACCTTGCTGCGAACACGGCGTTTCCTGCCGTTTTTCGTCACCCAGTTACTGGGCGCCTTCAACGACAATATTTTCAAGCAATCGCTGATCCTGGCGATTCTCTACAAGCTCACCATCGACGGTGACCGCTCCATCTGGGTCAACCTGTGCGCCCTGCTGTTTATCCTGCCGTTTTTCCTGTTCTCGGCGCTGGCCGGGCAATTTGGCGAGAAATTCAACAAGGACGCGTTGATCCGTGCGATCAAGATCGGTGAGATCGTGATCATGGCGGTAGGCGCCACGGGCTTCCTGTCCAATCATCTGGAATTGATGCTGCTGGCGCTGTTCGCCATGGGTACTCACTCAGCGCTGTTCGGCCCGGTCAAGTACTCGATCATGCCCCAGGCCCTGCACGACGATGAGCTGGTGGGCGGTAACGGCCTGGTGGAAATGGGCACGTTCCTGGCAATCCTGGCCGGCACCATTGGCGCCGGCATCATGATGTCGTCCACCCATTACGCGCCGATCGTGGCAGCGGCGATTGTCGGTGTGGCGGTGCTGGGTTACCTGGCCAGCCGCAGCATTCCGCGCGCGGCGGCGTCTACACCCGAGCTGCGGTTGAACTGGAATATTTTCAGCGAGTCCTGGGCCACCCTGCGTTTGGGCCTGGGGCAGACGCCGGCAGTGTCGCGCTCGATTGTCGGCAACTCGTGGTTCTGGTTTGTCGGCGCGATCTACCTGACGCAGATCCCGGCCTACGCCAAGGAGTGGCTGTACGGCGACGAAACCGTGGTGACACTGATCCTCACGGTGTTCTCGGTGGGGATCGCGCTGGGCTCGATGCTCTGTGAAAAACTCTCAGGTCGCAAGGTGGAAATCGGCCTGGTGCCGTTCGGTTCATTTGGCCTGACCGTGTTCGGCCTGCTGCTGTGGTGGCACTCTGGCGGCTTCCCGCAGAACGTCCAGGCGAACGATTGGCTGGCAGTGCTCGGTTATGGCCAGGCCTGGTGGGTGCTGTTCGATATCCTTGGGCTGGGCGTGTTCGGCGGCTTTTATATCGTGCCGCTGTATGCGCTGATTCAGTCGCGCACCGCCGAGAACGAGCGCGCGCGGGTGATCGCGGCGAACAATATTCTCAACGCGTTGTTCATGGTGGTCTCGGCCATCGTGTCGATCCTGTTGCTGAGTGTGGCCAAGCTGTCGATCCCCGAACTGTTCCTGGTGGTGTCGCTGCTCAACATTGCGGTCAACACCTACATCTTCAAGATCGTCCCCGAGTTCACCATGCGTTTCATGATCTGGCTGCTCAGCCATTCCATGTACCGGGTGGAGCATCGCAATCTGCAGCTGATTCCGGATGAAGGCGCAGCCTTGCTGGTGTGCAACCACGTGTCGTTCGTCGATGCGCTGTTGATCGGTGGCGCGGTGCGTCGGCCGATTCGCTTTGTGATGTACTACAAAATCTACCGTTTGCCGGTGCTGAACTTTATCTTCCGTACGGCCGGGGCGATTCCGATTGCCGGGCGTAACGAAGATATCCAGATCTACGAAAAAGCGTTCACACGGATTGCCGAGTACCTGAAAGAAGGCGAGTTGGTGTGCATCTTTCCGGAAGGCAAATTGACGGCCGACGGTGAGATGAATGACTTCCGTGGTGGTGTGACGCGCATTCTCGAAGAGACACCGGTGCCGGTGATTCCGATGGCGTTGCAGGGGTTGTGGGGGAGTTTCTTCAGCCGCGATCCGAACAAGGGGTTGTTTCATCGGATCTGGTCGCATGTCACGTTGGTGGCGGGTGAGCCTGTTGCGGTGGAGGCGGCGACGCCTGCGCAGTTGCAGGAGCGAGTAGCGGTGTTGCGGGGGAGTGTCAGGTAGTTTTTTGTTGCCTGTCAGGGCCCCTTCGCGAGCAAGCCCGCTCCCACAGTTGACCGAGTTGTTCAATCGAGCGCGGTTTAGTGTGGGAACGGGCTTGCTCGCGAAAGCGGTAGTGGCTCAGGCGCTGATCTTGAGGCCTACCAACCCGCAAATGATCAACGCCACACTCGCCAATCGAAACAACGCCATGGATTCCCCAAACAGGATAATCCCGGCGATCACCGTGCCCACCGCACCCACACCCGTCCAGATGGCATACGCGGTGCCCAGCGGCAGTTCCTTCATGGCCAGCCCCAGCAGGCCGAGGCTGATGGCCATGGCGGCAATGGTCAGGGCTGTCGGCAGCGGTTTGCTGAACCCGTCGGTGTACTTCAGGCCGACCGCCCAGCCGACTTCAAACAGCCCGGCAAAAAACAGAATGATCCAGGACATGATGACCTCCAAACTATAGCTGGGGTCGTCCCCGGATTTAGCGCTTGAAAGCGTCGCGAGGTCGTCCCCGCGAAGTTCGGTAGAGTGCCGAATATTGATCAGACGATCAAGTTTTTGGCGCGTCCTGCAACGCGCGACGGTCTTCCTTTTCGCTCATTCTGCGGAAGTAAGTCGACAGCAAAGCCCCGGAAATATTGTGCCAGACGCTGAACAGCGCACTCGGCACCGCCGCCAGCGGCGAGAAGTGCGCGCTGGCCAGTGCGGCGCCCAACCCGGAGTTCTGCATGCCCACTTCCAGTGCCAGCGATTTGCGCTGTGCCAATGGCAGCTTGAACAAGCGACCGGTGAAGTAGCCCAGCAGATAGCCAAAGCTGTTGTGCAACATCACCACGGCCATGATCAGCAGGCCGGACTCGGCGATCTTCGCCTGGCTGGCCGCGACGACCGCCGCGACAATGATCACGATGCTGACCACCGACACCAGCGGCAACACCTCCACGGCATGGCGGACCCGCTCGCCGAGCACACGTTGCGCCACCACGCCGAGCACGATTGGCAGCAGCACCACTTGCAGGATCGACCAGAACAACTCCATGAACGACACCGGCAGCCAGGCTGACGCCAGCAGCCAGATCAACGCCGGCGTCAGCAGTGGGGCGAGGAGGGTGGTGACGGCGGCGATGGCCACCGACAGCGCCAGATCGCCCCGGGCCAGCCAGGTCATCACGTTGGACGAGGTGCCGCTTGGGCAGCAGCCGACCAGAATCACGCCGACGGCAATTTCCGGTGGCAGGTGGAACGCCTGGCACAGCAGCCAGGCCACGCCCGGCATGATCACAAAGTGCGCGACCACGCCCAAGGCCACTCGCCATGGATGGCGAGCGACCTCGGCGAAGTCTTCAAGTTTGAGGGTCAGCCCCATGCCGAACATCACCAGGCCCAGCAGCGGCACGATGGCGCCTTTGAGGCCGATGAACCAGCCCGGCTCAAGGAAGGCGAGCACCGCGAAAATCAACACCCAGTAGGCGAAGGTATTGCCGACGAAGCGGCTCAAGGCGGCGAGTGCGCGCATGGGGATGTCCTTGTTATTAGATTTCGGAAGTGCAAATGCAATCAAATGTGCGAGCGGGCTTGCTCGCGAATGCGGTGTGTCAGTCAATACATCGGGTGACTGCTCCACTGCATTCGCGAGCAAGCCCGCTCCCACATTTTAATCTTCACATGGCTTTAGATACCTTGTGGCGTCTCTTCGCCGCCCAGTGCCTCAACCAGCGCCGGCAGGAACTCGCCGAACGTCAGCATCATCAGGGTAAAGCTGGCGTCCAGTTGGCCCAAGGCTTCGTCGCCGCCGTCTTGCTCTGCCTGATCCTGCAGCAGGTCTTCGAATTTCAGGCGCTTGACGGTCATTTTGTCGTCGAGCATGAAGGACAACTTGTCCTGCCAGGCCAGGGACAATTGGGTCACGACTTTGCCGGTGGTCAGGTGCAGCTGGATTTCTTCGCTGGTCAGGTCCTGGCGCTTGCAGCGCACAATGCCGCCGTCTTCGTGGGTGTCACGCAGTTCGCATTCGTCGAGGACGAAGAAGTCATCGGCCGGTTTCTGGGTGGTGACCCAGTCGGTCATGATTGCCGTCGGTGCGGTTTTAACCGTCAGCGGGCGTACCGGCAGGGTGCCGATCACTTCGCGCAGGGTCGACAGCAAGTCTTCGGCGCGTTTCGGGCTGGCCGAGTTGACCAGGATCAGGCCCTGTTTCGGCGCGATGGCGGCGAAGGTCGACGAGCGACGAATAAAGGCACGCGGCAGGAAGGCCTGGATGATTTCATCCTTGATCTGGTCCCGTTCCTTTTTATAGACCTTGCGCATTTGCTCGGCCTCGATCTCTTCGACTTTCTCTTTCAGTGCGTCACGCACCACGCTACCCGGCAGGATGCGTTCTTCCTTGCGCGCGGCGATCAGCAGGAAATCACCGCTGACGTGAACCAGGGGAGCGTCTTCACCTTTACCAAACGGTGCGACGAAACCGTAAGTGGTCAACTCCTGGCTTGCACAAGGGCGCGCCAGTTTGGTGGCCATGGCCGCTTCCAACGCCTCGGCATCAACAGGCAGATCTTGGGTCAGGCGATAGATAAGCAGGTTCTTGAACCACATGGGGTGAGTCTCTCCTTTATACAAAGGGGGGCATTATTGTCTTGATCAGGGCTGAGGCCAACCCTGCCTAAGCCATTGGAAGGCCTCAAAAAAAAGATTTAAGAAAGTGCTTGCCAGACGTAGGGTCGCTCCGTAGAATGCGCGCCACACCGAAGCGAAGGGTGATTAGCTCAGCTGGGAGAGCGTCTGCCTTACAAGCAGAATGTCGGCGGTTCGATCCCGTCATCACCCACCATTCGTTTTAAGTGTTACGCGCAGCGGTAGTTCAGTCGGTTAGAATACCGGCCTGTCACGCCGGGGGTCGCGGGTTCGAGTCCCGTCCGCTGCGCCATATTCGGTAACCTGGAATACTGAACGCCAGGTCACCACAGAAAGCCCGCTCATTGAGCGGGTTTTTTTTGTCCGAAATACGGCAAATAATCTCACGATGAAGTTTTTTTAAATAAATTGCATTTAAATCAACACATTACGATTTTTTGTTGTATGATGCGCCCACACCGAAACGAAGGGTGATTAGCTCAGCTGGGAGAGCGTCTGCCTTACAAGCAGAATGTCGGCGGTTCGATCCCGTCATCACCCACCATTCGTTTTAAGTGTTACGCGCAGCGGTAGTTCAGTCGGTTAGAATACCGGCCTGTCACGCCGGGGGTCGCGGGTTCGAGTCCCGTCCGCTGCGCCATATTCGGTAACCTGGAACACTGAACGCCAGGTCACCACAAGAAGCCCGCTCATTGAGCGGGCTTTTTTTTGCCCAGCATTCAGGGCGCGGTGCGGCATCTAACCATTCCCTTCAGAGGGTAAGCCGGTGACTTCACACTCACCACCTGCGCTGCAAAACGTTACGTGCGTGTGATGATGTCACTCATTTTTATTCCATCTGCACGTAACAAGAAATCGGGCTCTGAAAGACCTTTACCATCAAAGTACGTCCAATATCTCACGTAGGTCTTACCATCCGGTGTCGTATGGGTATCCAGGTGAGGGTTCCCCTTCAGAAAGGTGCCTTCATTGGTTTTCTGAGAAAAGCCGCTGATATCGACTTTGTCGATGCCGCTTTTAAAGCCAACAAGGTGGTCGGTTTCTTTCGGCGTAGAGTCCCATGAGTTATTGAACGTGACCGTGTTGGCACCACTGCCCAAGGTGATTTTATTGGCCTTGAAGTTCGCGATGACAGTATTGGTGCCGTAACCTGTTAGAACGTCCTCAACGTGCGTGCCTCGCAAAATAGAAATATTATTCTTGAATCCTGCAATGCTGGAGAACGTGCCGTGGTTCAAGTTGATATTTTGATCATGGGTGTCATCTTCGATATTGAGCGTTTCGTGTGCGCGGACAGTTGAAATACTTGTTGTGACGGGCGCGTCATCTTCGTCCATTCCGTTCAAATCGTAGACCACGCGAGTGGTTTCGTTACTGTACTGACTGTTATGTCCGTAGCGTTGAGTCAGTAAGCCTAGATCATGCATTTGCGCACGTGTGACATAGTGGCCTTTAAAATCATGGCCCGTTGTAGTTTCCGACTGGGTACTGAGAAGACTGTAGCCGAGAGAGTCTGTGGCACTCGCGGGTCTATTGCTCTTAGCATCAGGGTTCGTATGAGACAAACCCAGCGCATGCAGCAAGGCATGAGCAAGCACGTTACCGCCCCGATTACGCGCGTTGGCCTTTAAGTGGCGGGCATCGCCCCTGACATAGGCTTCCGCAGGCTCGTCTACCTTGTCAGGATTCTGTGGGTCTGACGTGTTGTCTGGAAAATCGACTTGTACCAGGTTTTTTCCATTTGATGGCACGTGAGCATAGTTACCAAAATTTATCTTCCCGTCCGGGTTCTTTATGGCGCCTTTTTCATGAAAAACCAAGTTTGTATCGAAGCTGAGGTCCGCCATTTGATCGAGGAGTTCTCGCTTTTGTTCGGGACTTAGCTGCGAGTATCCTGTTAAGCCCAGTTTCCTGAAATATTTGCCAGGGCCTGCGGAAAAATCCACTTCGATATCTATTTTTCCATTCCCATCCTTGTCGATCCAGCGCACGGGGTTGCGGCCCAGGTTATCGACGCCGTTGTAGTAAGTGTCGGCGGCTGCGGGTGTATTAGTGTCAGCAGGGGTGGGCGAAGAATTAGCAGCTTGCGGGGCGACGGCGAGAGGAACAGAAGCTGAGGTGGCAACAATCATGGTCATTATCCTACGCTGGTTTATATCAATTAAACTCAAGGTGGCCAGAGTTTATAAATTAACCGCTGCACAATGAAAGAGTGCTCAGGTAATAAAGTATTTCTTGATTAGAGTTGTGTCGTTTCGAAATAAATTACTTGGCGATAGACTGCTGGTCGGGCGTTATTCCTATGTTCAGCTTGACGTGTTCATAGTAGCCATTGAAAGTTAAAGTCCTGCGCAGGCTTGCGCCTCCTCATAGCCCCATCAACCGATATCCCACCTGTAATTCGGTAATAAAATGCTGCGGCTGCGCCGGGTCTGCTTCCAGCTTTTGCCGTAAGTGCGCCATGTGCACCCGCAAATAGTGGGCGCGGTCCACGTAATCCAGGCCCCACACTTCCAGCAATAATTGCCGATGGGTCAGCACCCGGCTCTGGCCGCGAATCATCGCGCAGAGCAGGCGGTACTCGATGGGCGTGAGATGCACAGGCTGGCCCTGGCGCCATACCTCGTGGGTCGACAGGTCGATTTCAATCTCGCCAAACGCGACCTTGCTGGTGGCTGCCACGGTGCCGGTCTGCCCGTGCCTGCGCAGTTGGGCGCGGATGCGTGCGAGCAGCTCGGGCACACCAAACGGCTTGGTCAGGTAATCATCGGCGCCGGCGTCGAGGGCGGCGACTTTCTCTTCTTCGCGATCACGCGCCGACAACACCAGAATCGGTACCGCCAACCAACCGCGCAGTTCGCTGATCAAGTGTTTGCCATCGCCATCCGGCAGGCCGAGATCGACGATCACCAGGTCCGGTTGACGGCTGGCCGCATGGATCAGCGCGCGCTTGACGCTGTCGGCCTCGAACACCTGAAAACCTTCATCTTGCAGGGCGATCCCGACGAAGCGGCGGATATTGGCTTCGTCTTCAACAATCAAAATGCGTGCGGTGCTCATAAGGCTTCCATGGACGGGGGTGTGCCCGCCGGTAAAGTGATGATGAAGTGCATGCCGCACGCCTCAACGGCGTTGGCTTCGATGTGCCCGCCGTGGGCTTCGACGATGCGTTTGGCCAGTGCCAGGCCCAGGCCGATGCCGGCGACGGAGGATTCCTGCTGGCCGCGCGTGAAGGGTTCGAACAGGTTGGCGGGGGCCCGACCCGGGCCGTTGTCGCTGACGTCCAGCACAATGGCGCCCGCCGTGGAACGGGCGGCGACGGTAATGCTGCTGCCTGGCGGGGTGTACTTGGCGGCGTTGTCCAACAGGTTGACCAGCACCCGTTCGATCAATAGCGCGTCAATGTCCACCAGCGGCAAGCGCGGGTCCAGCGCGGTATGCACGCTGTGTCGCGCCAGGGGTTCACGTAGCTGGCGCAGTGCGCTGCCGACGACTTCTTCCAGCGAATGCCACTGCCGGTTCAGGCGCACGCCGCGCTCCTGCATGCGCGCCATGTCCAGCAGGTTTTCGATCAGCCGCTGCATTGAGGTGGCCTGTTCATGGATGCCGTGCAGCAACTCGGTCAGCGGGCCGGGTGGGGCGTGGGGCAGGGCGGTGTCGGCGGCACCGATCAGGGTGGTCAACGGGGTGCGCAGGTCGTGGGATATTGCCGCGAGCAAGGTGTTGCGCATCTTCTCGCCTTCCATCTGCACCAGCGTGCTTTGCGCGACTTCGACGAAGTGCACGCGCTCCAGCGCAATCGCCAGCTGGCTCATGCAGGCCTCCAGCAGACGGCGTTCCTGTGGGTCGCTCAAGCGTTCGCTCTGGGCCAATTCCAGCACCAGCACGCCGCGCACGCGCATCGGTGCCTTGAGCGGCAAGTAGCACCCTTTGGCCGCCGACAAGGTGTCGGTGCCGTGGCCGGCGGCCCGGCCGTGGTCGTAGGTCCATTGGGCGATGCTCTCGTCAATCGGCAACCCGCCCGCGCCGACGCTGTGCACGCCATCGGCGGCGTCCGGCAGCGCCAGGCCGACGCGTGCTTCGAATACACCGCTGAAGGTGCGCAGCGCGACTTCACTGATTTGCTCCACGGTCAGCGCGGCCGACAGGTCGCGCGCCAGTCGCGCCAATGAGGTGGCGCGCCGTTCGCGTGCGGCGGCGGTACGTGCTTCGTGGCGCAGGCGTGCGGTGAGTTGCCCGGTGATCAGGGCGATGCCGAGCATCAGCGCAAAGGTGAAGAAATACTGGGTGTCAGTGACGGTAAACGAGTAGCGCGGCTGCACGAAAAAGAAGTCGAAACACAGCACCGCCAGCATCGCGGCCCAGACGCCCGGGCCGCGTCCGTAACGCAGGGCCACCAGCACCACGGTGAGCAAAAACAACATGACGACGTTGGCCAGGTCGAACACCTGCAGCAGCAATGCCGCAATGGCGCTGGCGGCGAAACAGGCGAGTGTGGCCCACAGATAGGCCAGGGCTCTGCCCGGTGCAGGCGTCGGTTTTTCGATCACAGGCGCAGGCCCCGGCACTGCTCCGTGGGCTATCACGATCTGATCAATCTGCGGGTGATGGCGGCTGATCCGGTCACTGACCGACTGATGCCAGAACCGCCACGCCTGGCGCGGATGGTGACCGAGCACCAGGCGATTGGCGTTGTGCTCGCGGGCACAGGCGACCAGCGCGTCGGCGACGTCCATGCCCGGCAGCGTTGCCGTGTCGGCGCCAAACTCGCTGGCCAGGGTCAGGGTTTTCATGGCGCTCAGATAGCGCTTGGCGCCGCGCCCCTGAGCTGATGCGACATGCACCACGATCCAGTCCGCTTCGAGTTTTTGCGCCAGGCGCGCAGCTTCGCGCACCAGGCGCTCATCGCCCGCGTCGCCCGCCACACCGACCAGCAGCCGTTCGCGCGCCGGCCATAAGGCCTTTATCGACTGTTCGCGGCGGTAGACGCGCATTTGCGTGTCGACCCGGTCTGCTGTGCGCCGCAGCGTCAGTTCACGCAAGGCCAGCAGGTTGCCCTTGCGGAAGAAATGTTTTGAGGCCCGTTCGGCGTGTGGGCCGAGGTAGACCTTGCCGTCCTTGAGGCGTTGCAGCAGATCATCGGGCGGCAAGTCGATCACCACCACTTCGTGGGCGTTATCGAAGACGTGATCGGGGACGGTTTCGCGCACGCGGATGCCGATGATTTCACTGACCAGATCATTCAGGCTTTCCAGATGCTGGACGTTGAGGCTGGTCCACACGTCGATCCCGGCGCTGAGCAATTCCTCTACATCTTGCCAGCGTTTGGGGTGACGCGAGCCGGGCACGTTGCTGTGGGCCAGTTCGTCCACCAGCACCACGGCAGGGCGCCTGTGCAAGGCGGCGTCGAGGTCGAATTCGCTGAGCGCGAAGTCGCGGTGCAGCAGGGCGGCGCGGGGCAGTTGTTCGAGGCCGTCGAGCAGCGCGGCGGTCTCCGCGCGGCCATGGGTTTCCACGACGCCGGCGAGCACGTCACGGCCCAACGCGACTTCGCGTTGCGCCGCAGCGAGCATCGCACAGGTCTTGCCCACCCCGGCGTTTGAGCCGAAGTAGATACGCAATTTGCCGCGCAAGGCGGCCTGTTCTTCCAGCTGTACCCGGGCCAATAGGGCGTCGGGGTCGGGGCGTTCGTTGTTGAATGCGGGCATAGTCTTCCTGATAAATGCCTGTGGGAGCTGGCGCCAAGCCAGCTCCCACATGAGGTTTAGGGTGCTACACCAGACCCAAGCCGCTGAGCAGCATGTCGATCAACTTGATCCCGGCAAACGGCACCAACACACCGCCCAGGCCATAGATCAACAGGTTGCGATTGAGCAACGCCGCCGCGCCGATGGCCCGGTAAGTCACGCCGCGCAAGGCCAACGGGATCAACGCGACAATGATCAGCGCATTAAAAATCACCGCGCTGAGAATCGCCGAGTTGGGGCTGCTCAGGTGCATCACGTTCAAGGCGCCGAGCTGAGGGTAGGTCGCGACAAACGCGGCGGGGATGATTGCGAAATACTTGGCCACGTCATTCGCCACGCTGAACGTGGTGAGGGCGCCGCGGGTCATCAGCATCTGTTTGCCGACCTCGACCACTTCGATCAACTTGGTCGGGTTGCTGTCGAGGTCAACCATGTTGCCGGCCTCTTTGGCGGCCTGGGTGCCGCTGTTCATCGCCACCGCGACGTCTGCCTGGGCCAGCGCCGGGGCGTCGTTGGTGCCGTCGCCGGTCATGGCCACGAGCTTGCCCTGGGCCTGGTAGTCGCGGATCAGTTGCAGCTTGTCTTCCGGGCGCGCCTCGGCGAGGAAGTCATCCACCCCGGCTTCCACTGCAATCGCAGCGGCTGTCAGGCGGTTGTCGCCAGTGATCATCACGGTCTTGATGCCCATGCGCCGCAGCTCGGCGAAGCGTTCCTTGATGCCGCCTTTGACGACGTCCTTAAGCTCCACCACGCCCAAGGCTTTGGCTCCGTCGGACACCACCAGCGGTGTGCTGCCACGCCGCGACACTTCATCGACTTTGGCCTGCAGCGCGGCCGGGAAGCTGCCGCCCAGGGCTTCGATGTGGCTGCGAATCGCATCCGCTGCGCCCTTGCGAATCGCCCGACCTTCGGGCAGATCGACGCCGCTCATGCGTGTTTGCGCGGTGAAGTGCACAAAGCTGGCGCCCAGGGCGTTGATGTCGCGGGCGCGGATGTCGAACTTCTGCTTGGCCAGCACCACGATGCTGCGGCCTTCCGGGGTTTCGTCGGCCAGGGACGCCAACTGCGCGGCATCGGCCAACTCGGCTTCCTTCACGCCCGGCGCCGGTAAAAAGCTGCTGGCCTGGCGATTGCCCAGCGTGATGGTGCCGGTCTTGTCCAGCAGCAACACATCCACATCGCCTGCCGCCTCGACGGCACGGCCGGAGGTGGCAATGACATTGGCCGACATCATCCGGCTCATGCCCGCCACGCCGATCGCCGAAAGCAGGCCGCCGATGGTGGTGGGGATCAGGCAGACCAGCAACGCCACCAACACCGTGGCGCTGATTACGCTGCCGCTGCCGCTCATGGCCACGGCGAAGATCGAGTACGGGCTCAGGGTGGCAATCACCAGCAGGAACAGCAGGGTCAGGCCCACCAGTAAAATCGTCAGTGCGACTTCATTGGGCGTCTTCTGGCGCTTGGCCGATTCGACCATCGAGATCATGCGGTCCAGGAACGACTCGCCCGGGTTGACGCTGATGCGCACCACCAGCCAATCGGACAGCACTCGCGTGCCGCCGGTGACCGAGGAGAAATCGCCACCGGCCTCGCGAATCACCGGCGCCGATTCACCGGTGATTGCGCTCTCATCCACCGAGGCCACGCCTTCAATCACCACACCGTCGAGCGGCACCAGGTCGCCGGCTTCGATCAGCACCACGTTGTCCTTGCGCAATAAGCTGGCTTCCATTGGCAACCAGGCCGCGCCATGACGCGGTTGTTGCAGCAGCTTGGCCAGGGTCTGGCGTTTCATGCCGCGCAGGCTCGCGGCCTGGGCACGGCTGCGACCTTCGGCCAGGGCTTCGGCGAAGTTGGCGAACAGCACGGTGAACCACAGCCACAAGGTGATGCTGAGGATAAAGCCGCTGGGCGCCTCACCCTTGCCACCCAGGGACTGGAACCACAGCAAGGTCGTGAGGATGCTGCCCAGGTACACGACGAACATCACCGGGTTTTTCCACTGGGCCTGGGGCAGTAATTTCTTTAGCGCATCGACGCCGGCAGTGAGCACGATGCGCCGATCAAACAGAGGTAAACGAGCATTCTTCATGAGGGACATCTCTTACTCACTGACCGCAATAGAGGGCTGACGCGCATCCAGCGCCAAGTTGAGTTGCAGCACATTCACCCGTGGCTCGCCGAGCAAACCGAGGGTGCGGGCGGCGGTGTGGTCGTTGAGCAGTTGCAGCAGTTCGGTTTCGGGGACCTGCCGCAAGCGCGCCACCCGCGCCAGTTGCAGCCGGGCGTTGGCCACCGAGATGTGCGGGTCCAGGCCCGATGCGGATGCGGTGACTGCGTCCACCGGTACCGGTGCACCGGCGGGCAGGCCGTTATCCTGGCGATAGGCGTTGGCGCGTGCGCTGACCTGGTCCACCAGTTTCTGGCTGGTCGGGCCCAGGTTGCTGGCGCCGCTGGCGCCTGCGTTATAGGGCTGCGACACGCTTTTGCTCGGGTCTTGCGGGTCGGCGCCAAGGGTCATGCTCGGGCGCCCATGGAAGTACGTTGGCTTGCTGAAATCCTGGCCGATCAGCGCGGAGCCGATCACCAGCCCGTCGCGTTCAATCAATGAACCCTGTGCCTGAAACGGGAACAACAATTGCGCCGCCAGTGTGGTGAAAGCTGGGTACGCCAACCCTGTCAGCAGCATGAAAAACACCGCCGAAACCAGTACCGGGCGCAGCAGCCCTTTGAATATCGATTGAGTCGTCATCAACATGTCCTCAGTTGTACGTCTGGCCGGACAGCAACTGCAGTTGCTCCACCAGCGGGCCGAGCGCGAGCGCCGGCAAGAAGGTCAGGCCACCCACCACCAGCACCACGAACACCACCAGCAGCATGAACAGCGGGGTCGCAGTAGGGATGGTGCCGGCGCCGGCAGGCACGGTCTTTTTCATCGCCAGGGAGCCGGCCACAGCGAGCATCGGCAGCATGGTGAAGAAGCGTCCGATCAGCATCGCCAGACCAATGGTGGTGTTGAAAAACGGCGTGTTGGCGTTCAGGCCGGCGAAGGCCGAACCGTTGTTGGCGGTGCCGGAGGTGTAGGCGTACAGCACCTCACTGAAACCGTGGGGGCCGAGGTTGTTCAGGCTGGCCATCGTGTCTGGCCACAGGGCGGCGAGGGCGGTGAAACCCAGAATGCTGATCGGGTGTGCGAGCACCGAGAGCATCACCAGTTTCATCTCACGGGCCTCGATTTTCTTACCGAGGAATTCCGGGCTGCGGCCGATCATCATGCCCACCAGGAACACCGTGAGCAGCGCGTACTGGATCAGGTTGATGAAGCCCACGCCGTCACCGCCGAATACGCAGTTGAGCATCATCTGCGCCAGGGGCACGAAGCCGCCCATGGGGGTCAGCGAGTCATGCATAGTGTTGACGGAGCCGGTGGTCGCCGCCGTGGTGGTGGCGATGAACAGGCTGCTGTCGGCGATGCCGAAGCGCAGTTCCTTGCCCTCCATATTGCCGCCGCTTTGCTCAATCGACAGTGTCTGGTTGGCGCCGGCCTGGGTCAGCAGCGGGTTGCCGGTCTGTTCGGCGCCATACACCAGCGCCAGGAAGCCGATGAACATCACCAGGAACGTGCCGAAAAACACCCAGCCCTGACGGCGTTGCAGCAACATGCTGCCGAAGGTGTAGGTCAGCGCCGAGGGGATCAACAACATGCTGAGGATGTGCAGGATGTTGGTCAGTGGTGTCGGGTTTTCGAACGGATGCGCAGCATTCATGCTGAAGAAACCGCCGCCGTTGGTGCCGATATGCTTGATCGATTCAAAGCTGGCGACCGCGCCCACAATCAACTGTTGCTGCGCACCTTCCAGCGTGGTGGCCAAGGCTTGGGAGGCGAAGGTCTGCGGCATGCCTTGCCATACATATACCAGCGCCATGCCCACGCACAGCGGCAGCATTACCCGGTACAGCGTGCGCGTGAAGTCGACCCAGAAGTTACCGATATTGGCGGTGCTTGAGCGGCTCAACCCGCGAATAAAACCTGCGGCGGCAACGACGCCCGAAGTGGCGCCGACAAACATCAGAAAGGTGATGACGGCCATCTGGCTGAAGTTCGACAGGCTGGTTTCACCCGAGTACGCCTGCCAGTTGGTATTGGTAATAAAGGAGGCGGCAGTGTTGAACGCCAGGTCCGGGGTTTGCGCGGCCAACCCCAGTGGGTTGAGCGGCATCACCGCCTGCCAGCGCAGGACGATATAGCCCAGCAACATCATCGCCGCGTTCGACAGCAGCAGGGCCGAACCATAGCGGGCCCAGCCCATGGTCTCCAGTGGATCGACGCCCAGCAGGCGATAGGTCAACCGTTCCGGCAAGGCATGGCGGGCTCCGGTGAACACCCGGGCCAGCCACTTGCCCATCAGCACGGCAAGCGCGGTCATCAACCCCAGGACCAGCGCAAATTCCAGCAAAGTGCTTAACATGTCGTGGCTCCGTTCAAATCTTGCCCATGGCAACAATGGCCATGGCAGTCGCAACAAAAAACACCAGGGAAAGCCCCATGAACATCACGTCGTACATGGCGAACTCCCTAGAACTTTTCAGCGCGAATGAGGGCGTAGCCCAAGTAAGCGAACAGCCCGACGGCACATAAACCGCTGGCGACATAGATGAAGGTCAGTGTGAGCACGGTGTAACTCCCCTTGTTGAATAAGCCGGCGAGGTTAAGCGTTGGCGTATCAAGCTCGGGCACTGATTACAGGCGGCGGTATTAAGACGGTATATAGAAGGTTTTTGCGTGGACGAACGAAAACAAGGGATAGCCCGATGCCGGGGTATCCCTTGAAAGTCTGGGGTTCTGCTGATTTCAGTGATCAGCTTATTTGGCTTTCTTTTTCTTCTCGCCGCGGGTGGCAAGGTGTTCGAAGCAAAACGCGGCGGTGCCGAAGAGTGCAATCATTGACAGGACGAGCATGCCTAAAGTTGAACTTTCCACGATGACTTCCTACGGGTTTTGGGGGTAGGAAGTGACGGTAAAGTGTGCGGCCTTAGTTGCTCAATAGGGACGACGTAATCGTTATGGCGAATGGGCAATCTATACGTATTCTTTACGCGAAATCGGTCACCGCATCTTTTATATCGAACGAGGTCCAGCAGCGGGAGCTGGCTTGCCAGGGATGGCAGCCACTCAGCGTGGCTGACACACCGAGGTGCCAGCATTGCCGGCAAGCCAGCGCCCACCTTACAAGTTACGACTATGCCGATAGTCGCTGACAGCCTCATACACGGCCTTGCGCAGCCGGTTGATACCGCCAATCGGTCGATGCGCCTCCAGCCCGAACCAAGGGTTGAACGATTGGTTGTCGCAAGCGAGGTTCAAGGCCGGCGTGTCGAAATCCTGTGCGGGGATGTTTACCTTGGCCACCGTTTCATAAGGCGCGTCGCTTTCCTTCCATTCGATACTGGTGTCTTCGATTGGCATGAATTTCTGCGGGTTCTGCCGCTGAATCTGCAACACAAAACACGCCGGCACTCGGTCGGTGGACAGTTGCTGATTCAAGGCGCTGCGCAGGAAATTCGGCAGGTCCTGATTCTGCTTTGGCAGCACATAGTCCGGGCAGTTTTGCGGATCGGGTGCCACGCGGAACTTGGCATTCGCCGCGCCAAACTTGTAGGGCGAAACTGAAAAGTAGGTGGTCTGCGTCGGGCTGGCCGGTGGGGGCGCCAGGGTCGCCAGGGCTATAAACAAGTGGCGCACCTGCCAGCTGCGTGGGTCGAGGTGGGGGAAGAACGCGAGGACTTTCTTGCCATCGGCCTGGGCGCCAATGTTCTGCGCATACTCCGCTACGTCGCTGACAAAGAAGTTCGGGTGGCTGAACATCACAAAGTCTTGCTCGGTGCGTGTTTGCTGGTCCGCCATCAGCTGTTTGCCCGGCACATCCAACAGTTTGATTGCCATGCCGCGCGCATCACGGATGCTGTCGAACTGCGGATAGGCGTTGCCGTTGGACAAGCGCATGAGCGCCTGCCAGGTCTTGCCCGGTTCGGCGAAAACGCCCTGGCGCAAGGCCGGATCAAGGTCCTTCAGCACACTGACTTCGGCCTTCACGCAGCCATGCGCCTTGGCGTGGGCGTCACGCAGGTAGCGGGTGCCTTCGCGGTGCTGGTCGACGATACGCACCGCCGTCTGAATGATGCCCTGGCTCATGGCTGCTTCACCGGGCGGGACCTGCTCGTCGGGTGACACCGGGCCACTGTGTTGCCAGGCAAACCAGGCCGTTGCCACCAGCCAGCCCAACAGCCCCAGGCCCACCAGCCACAACAGGGTTTTACCCAGAAAAGCGCCGAGGCGCAGCCACAGACGCGCAAGCATCGAAGGTTGTTTGTATTCAGATCGGATCATCATGGCAGTTGTTGCTCCAGCGGGCCGCCCAGCACTTTGAGGTATTCCAGCAGCGCCCAGCGTTCCTGCGGCAGCAAGGTGCGGCCGATCACGCCATTGCCACGCTTGCCGTCACGGAATTCGTGACCGCTGTTGTGGTTGCCGGTGATAGTGGTGTCGAACACAAAGGCATTTTTGAACGCGCCGGTCTCAAAGCCCAGGTGGCGCGGGTCGTAGTTGAACGTGCCTTTATAGAAGGTGGTGCTGCGCTCGTCCTGAGGCGAGAGCAATTGGAAAATCGTCGGCACCGAGCCGTTATGCAGGAACGGCGGGGTGGCCCACACGCCGGCCAATGGCCGCGCCTTGTACGCGCGCAATTCGCGCACGCCAATGGGCAGGCCGAACCCGTCCAGGCTGGGGCGCTCGGCCGGGGTCACTCCGGCCGCGCGGTAGGCGTGGTCCTCGACAAAGGCGGTGACGTAGGCGAGGCCCTGGGCAACCGACATTTTGTGCAGGTCCAGCGGGGCGCTTGGCTTGGGGTGCAACTCGACGTTGAGTGTGGCCAATTCCGCCGCGTCCCATTGCAGGGCGCTGAGGTCGTAGCGTTGATCGGCGATGTTATTGGCGGCGCCGGGGTCGGTGCCAATGTAGTCCACAGGCAGCATCTTCAGTTGCTGCACCGGGCGACCATTGACCTGATTGACGGCGGGCACATGGCAACCGGCGCAGTTCTCGGCGAACAATGCACGGCCTTGGGCGGCGAGGGGCTTGTTGATGGCCCCGAACAGGTCCTCCGGCCAGGTGGGTGGTTTGAGGCGTTGCAGGGTCTCCTCGATTCGGTTGAGGTCACGCACCCGTACGCTCGACGGGTAGCGCGCGTCGCCCTGAAGAGGCTGGCCGGCGCTGTCGAAGAAATCCAGGGTGGCGCCCACACCAAGGGCTTCGCCGATATTGCGCGCCATGGGTTGCTGGGCTGAGCCGTTCCACTGCACCCAGTCGAAGGTCCAGATATCCCACAAGTGTGGGTAGTCCACCGGCGCATTGGCGACGCGATAGTTTTCCGCTGAAATGGCGTCGCCGAAACTGGCATTGGCGATGCGGCCAAACGCATCGGTGCGCCCTGGTCCTTCTTCGGTGGGGTAGAGGCCGCGGTGTGTGTCGTTCCAGGCAACGCGCAGGAATTGGTTCAGCGATGCTTTGAAGTCCTGACGCAATTGTTGCTTGTTGTGCTCGTCATAGTCGTGACCGAGCACGCTGTGGGCGAAGCGGTCGAACTTCCACGGCAGGTAATAGGTGGCGGCAAGACTGGCCACCAGGGCTTGACCGAAACTGCCGCCACGCAGGGTCGGCACGCTGGAGGGCAGCACGTGCTGAGCGGAGCCACCGTCGATGCGCAGGGCCTGGTTGTTGACGTGCAATTCGCCGGTATGGCAGGCGGCGCAGGTGATATCCAGGTATTCAACACGACTGCCGGCGTTCTGGTGCCGCGCGAAACCTACCGGCAGGTTGCCGGGGTTCTGCGCGGTAGGAACTTGCTTGGGGTCGACCAGGAAACCGAAGCGCGCGAGGTATTCGGGCGTGGCAAACCGCTGCGCCGAAAACGGCAGTTCCAGTGCGGTAAACCAGTCGTAATGCAGGCCTTTTACCTGGGTGCCCTGGGGCGTGAAGTAATACGTCTGGCGATCAGCCGCACTCCATTGATCCTGGTAGCGCACCTGCTCCACGGGCACGTAGTCCGGCAGCTTGGGGTTGACGGTGTAATAGAGCACCACGGTGAGGGCAATGCCCAGCACCGCCAGTATCAGGAGTAAAACACGGGAAAAAATGCGCAAGATAACTATCCTTGTCGAGTTGTAGCGTTCTTATGCCATTGCGCCTCAGGTGCGGCAAGTGGCCAGTAGGCTGGTTGCAGGTCGTCCGCGATCCTTCGCGGAACACCATAATGAATGAAAATGCTTTTAAACACGTGAACTTATCAGAAGTTTCCTGCTCAGATGCCGGTAGCCATTGGTCGTGGCCGCCTGATAAGCTCGCGACTTTACTCGAATGCCCTTTTGGCGCACGAACAAGGAAATAGCATGAAACAGCATCGGTTGGCGGCGGCGGTGGCCCTGGTTAGCCTGGTACTTGCGGGTTGTGATTCGCAGACCAGCGTAGAGCTGAAAACCCCGGCGCAGAAAGCTTCCTACGGCATCGGCCTGAACATGGGCAAAAGCCTTGCTCAAGAAGGCATGGATGACCTGGACTCCAAAGCGGTAGCTCAGGGCATCGAAGATGCCGTTGGCAAGAAAGAACAGAAGCTCAAAGACGACGAGCTGGTTGAAGCGTTTGCCGCACTGCAAAAGCGTGCTGAAGAACGCATGACCAAAATGAGCGAAGAGTCGGCAGCCGCCGGCAAGAAATTCCTTGAAGAAAACGCCAAGAAAGACGGCGTAGTGACCACAGCTTCCGGTCTGCAGTACAAGATCGTGAAGAAGGCTGATGGCGCTCAGCCTAAGCCGACCGACGTGGTGACTGTTCACTACACCGGCAAGCTCACCAACGGCACTACCTTTGACAGCTCCGTGGATCGCGGTAGCCCGATTGACCTGCCGGTCAGCGGCGTGATCCCGGGTTGGGTCGAAGGCCTGCAACTGATGCACGTGGGCGAGAAGGTCGAGTTGTACATCCCGTCCGATCTGGCCTACGGCGCACAGAGCCCGAGCCCGGCGATTCCAGCCAACTCCGTGCTGGTATTCGATCTGGAACTGCTCGGCATCAAGGACCCAGCCAAGGCTGAAGCCCCTGACGCGCCTGCTGCTCCGGCTGCCAAGAAGTAATCGGCACCTGAACACACGACGCCCCGTTTCGACGGGGCGTTGTCGTATCTGGCGTATGGCAAAATTGCGCCAATCAAACCTGATGCAAATCCAAACGAACCCCTGCAATCTGAAACAGTCTGATATAAGACTCGAGCACGGGTAGCCGCACCGAAGCGCCAAGTCAATGAAATCTTGGGTTTTTTTTATGTGCGCAAAAAACGCCCGATCTGACTGAAAGCCTTGTAGTCCGTGGCTTTCAGCCGATAAAACAGGCTCTGTTCACAAGGTTATCCACAATTTGTGTGGATAACCTTTTATGTCGCCTGGAACTGGAGTGACGCATGAAACCACCTTTCAATTTCACCCGCTTCCTGCCCATGGCTGCGCGCTTGTTGGGCCGTGGGCGTTTACCGACCCTGCTGTTCGCGGTTGCCGCCAAAGGCTCAAGCCAAGGCAACCGGCTGGGTAATCTCAAGGATGACCTCAAGTTGCTCCAGGCCCTGTGCCTGGCTTACTGGCGCGGAGAGTACCGGGCGATCAGCCCCAAGGCGCTGATCTCGGTGGTGGCGGGGTTGATGTATTTCCTCAGCCCGATCGATGCGATCCCGGACTTTATCCCTATGTTCGGCATGCTCGATGACATCGCTGTGCTGGCATGGGTCATGAAGACCTTGAACGGCGAGCTGAGCGCCTTTCGCGCCTGGCGCGACGCCCAGCGCCCGGAAAAACTCGCCGTGGTTGAGCGACTGCCTGCGACGGCTGCGCTGCTGACCCAGGAAAACCCACAAAAAAATTGATGACTCTTATATCCCCTGCGACCTTTGCGGCTGTTAGGATTACACTTCTAAGGAAAGAACTTACTTAGTAAGTGTTGTAATCCTACGGGGCAGTCATGGATATTCAGATAATTTCACGCAATGGCGAGCCCGAGTATGCGGTGTTGCCATGGGATCAGTACCAGGCGCTGCTAAAAGCTGCCGGTCAGCCGCAACCCACGCTCGCTTCTTCCCCCGCCGCACCCCTCGCGATTGACCAGGACCTGCGCCCGCTCGCAGACCTGAGCAGCCTGCGTGAAGCCAAGGGCCTGGCCATCGAAACCCTGGCCCGCACGGTGGGTATCAGCCCGTCCTATCTTGGATTGATTGAACGTGGTGAACGCCAGCCGGATGCCGCCATACGCCGCAGCCTGGCCTGGGAATTGGGCGTTGCAGGTTGGAGGGATGAATCTTGAGCCTACGAATCAGTCGTCAACACTGGGATGGGTTACTCAACGAACTGGACCAGGCGCGCCGCCAGCGCCATCTGCTGACCTACCGCGCGCTGCTGGAGCGCCTGCAGTTCCCCACGCCGGCGATGCAGACGCTGGCCGCGGCCCTTGAACACCTGGCCGCACTGGACGCCAAGGCCGAGCAGCCATTGCGCAGCTCGCTGGTCATCAGCCAGGGCGCCAGCCGCTTGCCGCGTACCGGCTTCTTTGAGTGTGTGGAGCGCCTGGGGCGTTTCAGTGGGCCATCCGATGGTGTGGCGGCGGCATCCTGGCATGCCTCGGAAGTGGTGCGAGTGTTCGAATACGAGTACCCGGAATCCGCCGAGGCTTAAAGCGGCTGGGGCACGCTGTCCATGCTGTCGATGACATGAATGCTGTAACCGGCCACATCCTTGGCGTGGTGCTTGGCCTGTGAGGCCAGCTCCGCCAACTGGCTGGCATCCAGTTGTCCACAGGCCTGTGGATACAAATGCACCACACCGATCGACAGCGACAACAAGGCGAACTCCTGGCGCACGCCCTGGCGGTTCAACGCCACGAAGCAGCCGGCGTCGATGTGTTCGGTGCGATAGAAGCGCCGGCATTGGGTGTGGAAATCGTCCAATAACTGGTTGAGCCGCTTGCGCCAATCCTGCGGGCCCAGCACCAGTAAAAAATCATCCCCGCCGATATGGCCGACAAAGTCGCGGCTCGGGTCGACCCGGTCGTTCAGGCACTGCGCCAGGCACAGCAACACTTCATCGCCGCGCCCGTAGCCATAGATATCGTTGAACGGCTTGAAACTGTCGATATCGACGTAGCAGATCACTGACTCGCGCCGTTGTTGCAGCAAGCGCGTCAGGCATTGCTGAATCGGCACATTGCCGGGTAGCAGCGTCAGTGGGTTGGCGTAACGCGCTTGTTGGATCTTCAGCTCGGTGATCAGCTTAAGCACATCAATGACCCGACCCAGGCCGAGGTAATCGCCGTTGAGGGTGATGATGAAATCTTCTTCAATTCGCTGGCGTGCGCGGCTGGTCAACAAGCGGCTGACTTGCTGCAGGGACTGGCTCAATTCCACGGCCAGAAAGTCATCGCTCATCAAGCGGCTGATGGGTTTGCGCGCGAACAGGTCGGTGGCGAACGGCTTGAGCAGCGCGTCCGACAAGGAATGCCGGTGCACGATGCCGACCGGGTGGCCGCGGCCATCCAGCACGGCCAGGGAGTTGAGGTTGGCCTGGCGACGGAAGGATTCCAGGACCAACGCAGTGGCGGTGTCCTGATCCACCGCCGGTTGCTCGTTGAGCAGGGCGCTGAGGTCGCTGCCTTCTTCGCTGAGGGCGAGGTTGGCATTGTCTTGCTTGGGCAGCATCAGGCGTGCTTCCTGGGGCGGCTGTTCCTGCGGACGGCAAAGCAGGTAGCCCTGGACCAGATCAACGCCCATCTCGGTTAACACCGCCAGTTCTTCCGGCAGCTCAATGCCCTCTGCAATCACCTGCGCACGCGAGGCGCGGGCGATTTGCAGGATTGAGCCGACAAACTCACGCTTGAGCGCGTCCTGGTGGATGCCGTCGATAAAATGCCGGTCGATCTTCACGTAATCCGGGCGCAGTTCCGACCATAAACGCAGGCTGGAATAGCCGGCGCCCAAGTCATCCAGCGCGATGGCGAAGCCCATGTCGCGGTAATGATGCAGCGCAGTTTGCAGCAAGTCGAAATCGTCGGTGGGCGTCTGCTCGGTGAGTTCGATCACCACCTGGCTGGGTGGGATACCGAAGTCGCGCAACAGTTGCAGCGTGCGACCCGGCTGATGCGCCGTCTCCATCAAGGATTCCGGCGAGATGTTCAAGAACAGTTTGCCCGGCAGTTTCTGTTCACTGAAGCGCCGGCATGCGCTTTCACGGCAGGCGATTTCCAGTTCACTGAGGCGCCCGGCATGGCTGGCCACCGAGAACAGGGCGACGGGGGAGTGCAGTGGGCTGTTGGACGGGCCACGGCTGAGGGCTTCGTAGCCGAGGATGCGCCGCTCGGACAGGCAAATGATCGGTTGGAACAAGCTGTGCAAACTGCCTTGAGCCAGGATTGAGCCCAATGCATTCAGCTGTTCGGTCATGGTCATGGCGATCTCGATCGAAAAAAAAGGACCGCAGGCATTAAGCCTGCGGTCCTTCATTTCACGACAGAATGATGTCTATATGATGACACTCCAGGGAGCGCTCACATTAAATTGTCATCATTTACTGCTTGGCCACCTGCTTGCTGATTTTCAGGTAGTCCAGCAGGACCCGGCCAGTCTCGGACAGGTAGGCGTCGTCTTCCGGCTTGGTTTTTTCAGGCTCGGTTGGCAGTGCATCTTCATCTTCTTTCTTCAGCTCTTTGAGCGGGTCTTCGCCCTTGGCCTTGCGGCGGGCGTTTTCCAGCACAAGCTGCTGATTCTCGATGTCGGTGTGCTGCGCACGGCGATCCGCTTCATTGAGGCTGACGGTTTTTTCTTCCATCAGCTTCTTGGCCAAGGCCAGTTTGTCACGGATAAACACGAACTCGGCATCCTTGGCGGAGCGAGTGTCATGGTCAGCTTTGAGCTGCGCCAGGTACGGCTTGAACGGGTCCGAAGCAGGTTTGATCGCAGGGCGAATGGTGTCCCACGGCATCGCTTCAGGCAGCGCGCTTTCGCCGATTTCCTTGGTGTCGATGATCGACGGGAAATCAACATCCGGCAGTACGCCCTGATGCTGGGTGCTCTGCCCGGAAACCCGGTAGAACTTGGCAATGGTCAGCTTCAGTTCGCCATGGTTGAGCGGCTGAATGGTCTGCACGGTGCCTTTACCGAAGGTCTGGCCGCCGACGATCAACGCGCGGTGGTAGTCCTGCATGGCGCCAGCGAAAATCTCCGAAGCCGAGGCCGAGAGGCGGTTGACCAGCAACGCCATCGGACCTTTGTAGAAGGCGCCCGGGTTCTCGTCTTCGAGCACGTCGACACGGCCGTCAGCGTTGCGGACCAACACGGTCGGGCCCTTGTCGATAAACAGGCTGGTCAGCTCGGTGGCTTCCTGCAGGGAGCCGCCGCCGTTATTGCGCAGGTCGATGACCACGCCGTCGACTTTTTCCTTCTGCAGCTCTGTCAGGATTTTCTTCACGTCGCGGGTGGTGCTCTTGTAGTCCGGGTCACCGGCGCGGAACGCCTTGAAGTCCAGATAGAACGCCGGGATCACCACGACGCCCAGTTTGTAATCCTTGCCATCCTGCTTGAGCTTGAGGACTTGCTTCTGCACGGCCTGATCTTCGAGCTTCACCGCTTCACGGGTGATGGACACGATCTTGCTGGTCTGGTCGTTCGGCGCATTGGTGTGCGGAATCACTTCCAGGCGCACCACGCTGCCTTTTGGCCCACGGATCAGCTTGACCACTTCGTCCAGACGCCAGCCGACCACATCGACCATCTCTTTGTCGCCCTGGGCCACGCCGATGATCTTGTCCGCCGGGGCGACCTGCTTGGTCTTGTCGGCAGGACCTGCCGGCACCAGACGCACGATCTTCACCTGGTCATTGTCGCTTTGCAGGACGGCACCAATGCCTTCCAGCGACAGACTCATGTTGATATCAAAGTTTTCCGCGTTATCTGGCGACAGATAATTGGTGTGCGGGTCGTAGGACATCGCGAAGGTGTTGATGTAGGCCTGGAAGATATCTTCGGCACGGGTCTGGTCCAGACGCGCCAACTGATTCTTGTAGCGCTTGGTCAACAGCTCTTGAATGGCCTTCGGCTCTTTGCCGGCGATCTTCAAGCGCAGCACTTCGTCCTTGACGCGTTTGCGCCACAGGTCATCCAGCGCGGCGGTGCTGGTCAGCCAAGGGGCGTCCTTGCGGTCCACCAGAAGGGTTTCCTTCTGCGTGAAGTCGAGCTTGTCGACGCCCTTGTTCAACTCACCCAAGGCGAAGTCCAGACGCGCTTTGACGCGGTCCAGGTAACGCTTGTAGATGGTGAACGCAGGCTGCAGGTCGCCGCTTTTGAGGAGGTCGTCGAACTGTGTCTTCCACTTGTCGAACTCAGCGATATCGCTGGCCAGGAAGTAGCTGCGCGACGGGTCCAGCAGCTTGAGGTAGCTGTCGTAAATGATCACCGAGCGAGCGTCGTCCAGCGGCGGCTTGCTGTAGTGATGGCGCTTGAGCAACTCGACGACGTTAAGGCTGGCAATCACCTCATCGCGATCAGGCTGAAGATTGTCCCAGCTATTGGCTGCGAACGTATTGGTCGACATCGACGCGAAGCCGAGACCAATGAAAAAAGCGAGGGCGGTGCTGGGGAACAGATGCTTCATGCTGATTCGACGCGGGGGCAATTGATAACGCATATTAGGCCGTCTTTGAGGGAGCCGGTTCCATATGATCCGGTCGCATAATGCAAAAAGCCCGGCGCTACAGCTACGGGCTCAGTCCAGACTCACTATGGAGGCACTGTGAAAGCATTGCAAGGCGTTGAAGGTCATGTGGAGTGGTTGGAAGAGCCCAGTCCTACCTGCGATGTAGGCCAAGTTCGCATTCGTGTGGCGGCCGCTGGCCTTAATCGCGCTGATTTGTTACAGCGCGCCGGGCTCTATCCGCCGCCTCCGGGGGCCAGCCATGTGCTCGGCCTGGAGTGTTCCGGGGTGATCAGCGAAGTGGGCGCAGGTTCGTCCTGGCAAGTCGGCGATCGCGTCTGCGCGCTGCTGGCCGGTGGCGGCATGGCCGAAGAAGTGGTGGTGGACGCGCGCCACGTGCTGCCGGTGCCGGAAGGTTTGTCGCTGGCTGAAGCCGCGGCGCTGCCAGAGGTGTACAGCACGGCGTGGCTGAATCTGTTCCAGTTGGCGGGCCTCAAACCCGGCGAAAAAGTCTTGTTGCATGCCGGCGCCAGTGGCGTCGGCTCGGCGGCGATCCAGTTGTGCAAGGCATTTGGCAGCCCGTGCTGGGTCAGTGTCGGCTCGGCGGAACGGCTGGCCTACTGCGAGGCACTTGGCGCCCAGGGCGGCGTGGTACGTACCGACGGCATTGAAGGGCTGCGCGATTTTGGGCCGTTCGATGTGATCCTCGACCCGGTCGGCGGCAACTATGCTGGCCTGGACCTGAAGCTGTTGGCCCTGGATGGTCGTTGGGTGCTGATCGGCTTGATGGGCGGGCGTGATGCTCAGCTCGACCTGGCGCAGGTGCTGGGCAAGCGCATTCAGTTGCTCGGCTCGACCTTGCGCAGCCGCAGTGATGAGTTCAAGGCGGGCCTGTTGAGTGATTTGAGCCAGCAGGTGTGGCCGCTTTTTGTTGAGGGCCGTTTGAGTCCGCAACTGGCCAAGACTTTCTCGATCAGGGATGCCGAGGCGGCCTTTGCCGAATTGGCGAGCAACCAGATTTCCGGGAAATTGGTGTTGGTGATTGACGAGCGCTTGGTCTGATCTCAAGTTGAAATGTAACCCGGTGTGGGAGGGGGCTTGCTCCCGATCGCAGTGTGTCAGATGAAGAATTCTTCACTGTCATACCGCTATCGGGAGCAAGCCCCCTCCCACATTTTGATTGGATTCAATTCAAAGAGGTTGGGGTCAGACCCAGTTGTGGATCGGCCAGCCGGCTTTTTCAGCATGCTCGCGCAACACCGGGTCGGGGTTCACCACCTGCGGGTGATCGACCTTCAGCAGCAATGGCAAATCATTGCGCGAATCCGAGTAAAAGTACGCCCCTTCCAGTGATTCACCTTCCCGCTCCAGCCATTCCAGCAACCGGGTGATCTTGCCTTCACGGTAAGTCAGTACGCCCACGGTTCGGCCGCTGTAAGCGCCATGGCTGACTTCCAGATCAATCCCCAGCACTTCATCAATACCGATACGTGCGGCAATCGGTGTGACCAAGTGCGTACCCGAGGCGGAAATCACCAGAATCCGATCGCCATTTGCACGGTGCCGGGCGATGGTTTTGGTGGCGTCGCTGTAGATCAGTGGCTCAATCACATCCTCGACCCATGGCTCTACCAGGTGGTCGATTTCCTCCTGCGTGCGCCCGATCATGGGCTCCAGGCTGAAGTCCATGAAGTCTTCCATCAACAGCTTGCCCTGGCTGTAGGCGTCCATCAGTTCGTTGTTCTTGCGCATGAACGACTCAGGGTCGACCCAGCCCAGGCGGCCCATCTGCTCGCTCCACAACGTGGCGCAGTCGCCGTGGATCAAGGTGTCGTCCAGATCAAAAATTACCAATGCCATCCGTCATGCTCTCTGAATTAATTCGTTGCGTCAGGCTACTTCACACAACGCACTTGGGTCGATGGAAAGTGCCAGGCGCTGCCCATCCGGGTGCAAGTCGTCGGCGGACCGGTTGAGCACGTCGACCACCAACTCCACACCGCGCGCTTCGATGCGATAGCGAATCACATTGCCCAGCAAGCTGTGGCTGCGCACCAACGCATCCAGCTCGCCGCTGCGGCTCAGTTCGATGGCTTCCGGGCGAATTGCGATGCGCCCGTTGATCGGGCGTTGCAGCAACTGGCTGGCCTTGTCGGCGTCGAGCAGGTTGTAGTTGCCGATAAACCCCGCGGCGAATACATCCACTGGCGCGGTGTAGAGGGTCTCGGCATCGCCGCTCTGCACAATCTTGCCCTGGTTCATCAGGAAGATGCGGTCCGACATGGTCAGGGCTTCTTCCTGGTCATGGGTCACGAAGATCGTGGTCAGCCCCAGTTCACGCTGGATCTGGCGGATCTGTTCGCGCAAGTGCTTGCGAATCCGGGCGTCCAGCGCCGACAGCGGCTCATCCAGCAGCAACAGGCGCGGGCGGGTCACCAGCGAGCGGGCGAGTGCCACCCGCTGGCACTGGCCGCCGGACATCTGGTGCGGGTAACGACCGGCGAGCTCCTTGAGTTCCACCAGTTGCAGCACTTCCTGCACACGCTTGTGGCTGTCGTCGGCGTTGACCTTTTGCATGCGCAGGCCGAAGGCGACGTTCTGTTCCACGGTCATGTTGGGGAACAGCGCATAACTTTGGAACACCATGCCGATATGCCGTTTCTGCGGGCTGAGGGGGACGATGTCCTGGCCATCCAGCAGAATTTTCCCACTGTCCACCGACGTCAGCCCAGCGATGCAGCGCAGCAAGGTCGACTTGCCACAACCGGAAGGGCCAAGCAGGGTGACGAACTCGCCCTTGGCGATCTCGCAGTTGATGTCACTGAACACCGGGGTGCCGGCGTAGCCTTTTTGCAGGTGTTGGACGCTGACGAAGCTCATTGGCTTTTGTCCTTGTTCAAGATATTGGCGGCCCAGGTCAGCACCAGCACAAAGAAGAAATAGGAAATGACGATGGCGCTGGTGAAGTGGCCGCTCGTGTTGCGCATGTTGTTCAGGTAGACCTGCAGGGTTTCGTAGCGGGTGCCGACCAGAATATTGGCGAACACGAACTCACCGAACAGGAACGAGAACGACAGCAGCAGCGCCACCATCAGGCCTTTGCGCAGGTTTGGCAGCACCACCAGGATCGCTGCCTGCCAGGTGCTGGCACCCAGCAGTTGCGAGGCGTCCATCAGGTCGCGCAGGTTGATCGCTTGAAGGTTGTTGGTGATCGCGCGGTACATGAAGGGCAGAGCCACGGTGAAGTAGCAGCCGATCAGAATCCACGGCGTGCCCACCATCGCAAATGGCCCGGAGCCATATAACTGCAGCAAGCCCACCGATGACACCACCGGCGGCACCGCGAAGGGCAGCAGGATCAAAATGTTCATCAGCGCGTCGAGTTTGGGGAAGTGGTAATGCACCACGAACAGCAGCGGCAAGATCAGCACCACCGACAGGATCAGCGCGCCCACGCACACCAGCAGCGACTGGCCGAAGGCCGCCAGGAAGCGCGGGTCGCTCCAGAGCTGCACGTACCATTTGAAGGTGAAGCCGGCGGGCAAGATCGTCGCCGACCAGCTGCTGGCAATGGAGTAGACAAAGGTGCCCACCAGCGGCAACACCAGGATCGCGAATAACACACACACCACTATCCGATGGTAGAGGGAGGCCGAGCCGGCTTCAGCGCGAGACATGGTAGCTCCTCTTGAGCAGCAGTTGATGGACCACGGTGACCACCGTCATCAGCGCCACCAGCACCACGGCCAGGGCACTGGCCATGTTCGGGTCCAGGGAGATGTCGCCGGAGACCATCGCTGCGATGCGAATCGGCAAGACGTTGAAGTTGCCGGTGGTCAGCGCGTAGACCGTGGCATAGGCGCCGAGGGCGTTGGCCAGCAGGATCACGAAGGTGCCGAGCAGGGCAGGGGTGAGCACCGGCAGGCCGATGTGCCGCCAGAACTGCCAGCCGCTGGCGCCGAGCAGCGAGGCCGATTCGCGCCAGTCTTCACGCAACGCATCGAAGGCCGGGTACAGCAGCAGCACGCCCAGCGGAATCTGGAAGTAGGTATAGAGAATGATCAGCCCGGTCTTGGAATACAGGTTGAAGTCCTGAATGATCCCGGCCTGCTTGAGCATGATGGTGATGCTGCCGTTGAAACCCAGCAGGATGATGAACGCGAAGGCCAGGGGCACGCCGGCAAAGTTGCTGGTCATGTTGGCAAAGGCGGTCACGAAGTTGCGCAGCGGCCCATCCACACGGCGCAATGAGTAGCTGCCGAGCACTGAAATGATGATGCCGAACACGCTGGAATAGAAGCTGATCTCCAGGCTGTACTGGATGGCTTGCAGGTAGAACTTCGAACTGAAGATCCTGGTGAAGTTGGCCAGGCCCCAGCCGAACTCTTCCGATTGCAGGCTGTTGATCATCACCCACACCAGCGGGGCGATTTCAAACACGATGAAGAACAGCGCAAACGGCAGCAGGCAGAGGATCGCCAGCCATTTGCCACGGATGATGGCGCTCACTTCAGCAGCTCCCGGCATACAGGTTTGTCGTGGGGCACACCGAGCAGTTCGCAGACAGTGCCGCACAGTTCGGTTTGCTTGGGGCTGGCGCAAGGGTCGAAGGTGAAGGCCGAGCCCAGCACGAACAGTGGCACTTCACGTTCTTCCGGCAGCAGGCCGTTGTGGGAGCGATCATTGTTCATGCCGTGGTCCGCAGTCACCAGCACCTGGTAGCCGGCGTCGAGCCAGCCTTGCAGGTAGTCGGCGAGGATGATGTCGGCCGAGCGTGCGCTGTTGCGGTATTGCGGCGTGTCGAGGCCATGCTTGTGGCCGGCGTCATCAATGTTCATCGGGTGCACCACCAGGAAGTTCGGCGCGTGTTGGCGGCGCAGGCTTTCGGCATCGGCGAACAGGTGCGAATCCGGGTAGTGGTCATTCCAGTAGAAATGCCCGTGCTGGATCGCCAGCGCCTTGTCGTCGGTATGACGATCACGCGCGGCAATAAAGGGCGTGCGGTTATACAACTCGCTGACCCAGTGATAGGCCGCCGCCGCGGTAGTGAGCCCTGCGTCGGTGGCGTAATGGAAAATGCTGCGCTGGTTGGACAGGCGCGAGACATTGTTGTGGACGATGCCGCTGTCGATCGGTGGCACGCCGGTGAGGATGCATTCATACAACGGCCGGGACAGGGCCGGCAGTTCACAGTCCAGTTTGTAAAGCGCTGCGCGTCCTGCGCCGATATAGGCCTGGAGATGCCCCATGGCGTGTCGGGCAACCTCGTAGTTCAGGCCGTCGAGCACCACAAGGATGACGTTGTGCTTCATAAGGGGAGACGCTCCGCAACGATAGGCTTGACTCAATTTCACTTGAGGAACGGGGTCAAAACTGTGGGCGCGGGCAAGCCCGCTCCCACACAAGCCCGTGCCCACATTGGATCTCCAATGTGGGCTACAGCCTTACTGCATATTGATGATGACTTCTTCCTGCCACTTCTGCGGCAGTGCCTTGGAGGTCTTTTCCCACGCGTCGGCATCTTTGATCGGCGTGACTTTCTTGTACTGCTCGTTAGGCAGCAGCTTGGCCTGGACGTCGGCAGGCAAGGTCAAGTGCTCGGCACGGATCGGACGGGCGTTGCCGCGCGCCAGGTTGGTCTGGCCGGCGTCGCTGAAGATGTATTCGCGGGTCAGCTTGGCGGCGTTCGGGTGCTTGGCGTATTTGTTGATGATGGTGGTGTAGCCGGAAATCACCGAGCCGTCCGATGGGATCAGCACGACGTAGTCATCCGGGTTGGCCATCTTGGCTTTGTAGCTCAAGCCGTTGAAGTCCCAGACCACGCCCACTTCCACTTCGCCTTTTTCCATGGTGGCGATGGTTGGGTTGGCCAGTGACAGGCGGCCTTGCTTGGCGATCTCGGCGAACATCAGCAGTGCCGGCTGAATGTTCTTCTCGTCGCCACCATTGGCCAGCGCTGCTGCCAGCACGCCGTTGGCGGCTTGTGCGGCAGTGCTCACGTCACCGATGGAAACCTTGTATTTGCCGGTCTTCAGGTCAGCCCAGCTTTTTGGGGCGTCGGAGCCGTGCAGCAGCTTTTTGTTGACGATAAACGCGATGGTGCCGGTGTAGGCCAGGGCCCAGTTGCCATCTTTGTCTTTCGCCCAATCCGGGACTTGTGCCCAGGTGCTTGGCTTGTACGGTTGCGCAACGCCCTGTTTCACCGCGATCGGGCCGAAGGCTGCGCCGACGTCACCGATATCGGCGCTGGCGTTGTCTTTTTCGGCAGCGAACTTGGCGATTTCCTGAGCCGAGCTCATGTCGGTATCGATGTGCTTGAGGCCATAGGTCTTGGCCAGGTCTTCCCAGGTGCCTTTCCAGTTGGCCCAGTCATCGGGCATGCCGACGCTGTTGACGGCGCCTTCCGCTTTCGCGGCGGCTTCCAGCGTTTTCAGATCGGTATCAGCGGCCATGGCAGCGGTGCACATGGCAATGGTCGAGCCTAACAGTGATGCCAGGAAAAGCTTTTTCATCCGAAGCTCCTTTGGGCGTTTTCAACGCGGCGTTTTTAAGAACGTTTGCGGTGGTGTTGGACTAGGTCAGAGCAATACCTGAGCCAATCTAGGCTCGATGGATGACAGTTTCATGTCTGTGTCGTTTTTAAATCGCTTTTGTCGCTCAGTGCAGACTCAGCGTAGACCATGCTCAAGTACCCGCAGGCCCTGGACTTGGCCGATGTATTGCAGGGTGTGGTGCAGGGCCTGGACAGGGACTGTCATCTGTCGGTCATCTGTAATGCCTAGGCTGGCAGGCAATAGCAGAAGCCCAAATAAAGCGCGGTTTGTGCACTTGAACGGTGCTGGTCTAGTCCAGATAGGTAATGTTGATGCGTGATGAGGCAATCAAGGCGGTGACCTCCATCGGCCTGGCGCTGCAAGAGCAGATCGACCACGGCCTGTTGCCGCCGGCGAGTAAATTGCCCGCCGAGCGCAAGCTCAGCGAGTTGTTTGGTACCACTCGAATTACGGTGCGGGAAGCCTTGTTACAACTGGAGGCCCAAGGCCAGATTTATCGCGAGGAGCGCCGTGGGTGGTTTGTCTCGCCGCCACGGCTGGCTTACAACCTGATGCAACGCAGCCACTTTCACGCGATGGTCAGCGACCAGGGCCGCGTGGCGTCCACCGAGGTGATTTCTGCACGCCTGCAACCGGCGTCGGCAGCGGTGTGTGCGTGGCTGCAGTTGCCGGCGTTGTCGAGGGTGATCCAGATTTGCCGGGGCCGACGGATTGATGGGCGCCTGGTGCTGTATGTGGAGCACTACCTGAACCCGCAGTATTTTCCGGGGATTCTGGAATGCGACCTGAATCAATCAATGACCGAGCTGTATGCGCGCAAGTACGACTTGCAGTACGGCCGCGTGCGCTTCGAAATTGTGCCGACGTCATTGCCGGTGGAGGCCGCCGGCGCGTTGCGCGTGTCGGTGGGTAGCCCGGGCTTGCGCATCGCCCGGGTCAACTATGACCAGCACCAGCGCTTGATCGACTGCGACCTGGAGTTCTGGCGGCATGATGCGATTCATGTCGGCGTTGATGTGGTTTAACGCCCGTGGCGAGCCCGCTCGCCACGAAAACTCTGGCGGTCAGGTATCAGGGGTGAGGGTTTTAATGAGCTGATCCACATTGGTTTCCAGCTCTGCCACCGGGTCCGCGCCGTCGACATTCAACACCAGCAGTTGCGCACCACCTGCCGTCACCGCCGCTCTAACCGCTTCACTCGGCTGACGATGCTGCAGCACCACTGCCACATCGTTGTCCTTCAAGCGCGCACTTAATGCCTGCAACGCTTGTGGCGTCCAGTCCGCATCCGGCCGTGCATCGGTAGCGACCACGTCCAGGTTCAAGCTGCTGACCAGATATGCGAAGTGATCGCTCAGGCTGACCACACTCAGGTTGTCCGCCTTGGCCAGCCGCGCCTCGCTGTGGGCGCTGAGCTTGAGCAGGCGTTGCTTGAGGGCCGCCAGGTTGGCGTCGATCTTCGGTTTGGCGCTGGGCGCCAGGCGGCCAAGGTCGGCGGCCATCACATCGGCCATGCGTCCCATATTGTTGCCCGACTGCCAGGGCTGGCTGTTCAAGCCATCAGCACTGCCAGGTTGCACGGCGATGCCTGGCAAACCGCCGTCTACCGGGCGCGCGGCGTCGACTTCGACGATACGGATATTGCTGCGCCGCGCCACCGGGTACAGCGGGTCGTCTGCCCACAGCGAGCGCAGGCCGATGGCGGCGTCGGCATCCTGCGCCAGGGTATTCAGCGCCGGGGCGCCACGGCCCGTGAAGTAGGACACCTGGCGCGAGCCGGGCAGGTTGGCCGGCGCAGCCCGCTCAAGCTGCACGTCGGTGCCCTTGAGCAGCACCTCGGCCAGCCCGTAGGTGATGGGCAAAGAAGCCAGGACCTTGACCGTTTTTTTGGTTTGGGTCAGGGCGGCATGGCCGAGGCCTTGGTTGACTTTGAATGCCTTGGGGTCGAGGCCGTCGACGGCCAGCGCCGAGGTGCTGAGCAAACAAGCGATGGCCAGGGCCAGTGGGCGAACGACAGGGCGCATTATCCAAGATTCCCTTTGAGGCTGGGCACGGTGCCGCGCGCGATGGCGGCGAAGGCGAAGGCGATACCGGCGACCAGAATGATCGCGGCGCCGGAGGGGATGGGCAGGTCGAAGATGATCGGCAGCAGGATGCCGCACAGCGTGCTGAGTGTGGCAATCACCACCGATACCCAGAAAAACCCTTTGAGCGACTGGCTCAGCAGGCGCGCCGCGGCGGCCGGAATCACCAGCAGCGCGCCCACCAGGATGGCGCCGATCACCTTGACGGCCGCCACGGTGATCAGTGTCACGAGGATCACGAACAAGTAGTCCAGCGTCTTCACCGCCACACCGCGCACCGCTGCCAGTTGCGGGTTGAAGCTGGCCAGCATGATGCGGTTATACAGTGGCAGCGCCAGGGCCATCACCAGCGAGCCAACCACGCCCAGCACCAGCAAGTCATTGGCGTTCACCGTCAACACTGAGCCAAACAGCACGTTTTCCAGGATATGCACGTTGATCTTGCCTGCCAGGATCAACAGCAGGCTGGCGCCCAATGCCAGTGACACCGACAGGAACACGCCGATCAAGGTGTCCGGCGCCAGGCCGGTGCGGTTGCGCAGGTAATTGAGCAGGATGCCGAACAGCAGGCAGTAGCCGAACAGCGCGCCATAGGGCCCGGTATAGGGTTCGCCGAGCAGAATGCCCACGGCCACGCCGGTCAGCGCGGCATGCCCGACAGCCTCGGAGAAAAACGCAAAGCGTTTGACCACCACCAGCGTCCCCAGGCCGCCGAGTACCGGGCCGATCAGCAAACCGGCGAGCAAGGCATTGACCACAAACCCATAGGCCAACGCTTCCGGCAGGTACCCGGACGAGGCCCAGCCCTGGACCATCAAACGAAACGCTTCATAACTCATGGCGCCGAGCTCCGCGGGTGGGTGGAGAACAGGGTCAGCAGGCGGTCCGGGGTCAGCGCCGCGTTGGGGGTGGCGTCGAACAGCACGCGGCGGTTCAGGCCGGTGACGCGGTCGGCGAGACGGCCGACGGCTTCCAGGTCGTGTTCGATCCACAGCACGGTGATCCCGGCCAGCCGCCAGTCATTCAGCAGCCGTTCGAACACCTGGATACCCGCCTCGTCGAGGGCCGACATCGGTTCATCCAGCACCAGCAGGTGGGGCGACGGGATCAGGCCCTGGGCCAGTAACACACGCTGACGCTCACCACCGGATAACGCGCCCATGCGGCGTTTGCGCTTGTCCTGCATACCCACCCGTTCCAGCGCCTCGCCAATCGCGGCGGCGTAGTGTTTGGACAGGCCCAGAAACGCCGGGCGGCGTTGACACATGGCGGCCATGAAGTCGTCCACCGTCATCGGCAAGCCCCGGTCGAATTCCAGCGCCTGGGGCACGTACCCGATGGTGCCGGGCGTCGTTGGCCATTGCAGGCGCAATTGACCGTGGTGCGGCGTTTGCCCCAACAGCGTCTTGATCAGCGAACTTTTGCCGCCGCCGTTCGGGCCGACCAACGCATGAATGCTGCCCGGTTCTACCTGGAAACTGACAGCGTCAAGAATCACCGTGCGACCGAGGGTCAGTGACACGTTATCGAAGTCCAGGGTTGGGCCGACGCTGGCCGCTTTGAGTTGCTCCGCCGCTGTCATGCCCCCGACTCCTGAATCGCCCGCACCACGGTGTTGAGGTTGCCGGTCATTTCCACTTCGTATTTTTCAGGTGTGTATTCGCCGTAGGAAATATGCGACAGCGGGTACAGCTTGACCCCGGATTCACGCTGGATGGTCTCGACGTAGGTGGACGGGAAATCCATCTCCGAGAAGATCACCTTCACATCCAGGGCGCGCAGTTCGTCGATGGTTTTTTTCAACTGGCTGGGGCTTGGCTCGATACCGTGGGCGGGCTCGACCACGGCGGTGACTTCCAGGCCGAATTCGCGCAGCAGGTAGTCGTAGGCGGCGTGCACGGTGGCCACGCGCAGGTCGGGGTTGGGCGCGCTGGTCAGCTTGGCCAGGGCGTCGGCGCGCATCTGGCGCAGGCGCTTGCCGTAGGCGCGGGCATTCTGGGTGTAGGCCTTGGCATTGTCCGGGTCAAGCTTGCCCAACTCGCGGGCGATGTTGTTGACCTGGGCAATCGACGCGCTGATCGACAGGAAGGTGTGCGGGTTGACCACCTTGCCCGCGCCACGCGCGGCATTCCCCGTGGCGGCGAGCAACGGCACGTTGGCGTTGGCCTCGATCACCGGGATGTGCGGGCGCTCGCTGGTGGCGATCATGCGGTCGGCGAAATCGTCATGCCCGACGCCGTTGAGCACGATCACATCGAGGGTGCCGATGCGCTTGATGTCTTCGGCGCGAGGCTCGTAGGCATGCGGGTTGAAGCCTGCCGGAATCAGCGGGACCACGTCGGCTTTGTCGCCGACAATGTTAGCCACGTAACTGTAATAAGGGTGCAGGGTGATGCCGATACGCAAGCGTTTGGCCGCCTCGGCATTTGCCAAGGGCGCCAGCATCAGGCTGAACAGGCTAACCAGCAACAGGCGCAACAGGGGAGATGAAATAGACATGGGCACTCGGTCTTCTCGTTCAGTGACGGTGCTGGCGCGTAACGCCGGCATCGAATTGCGCGACCACCTGTTGCCAGCCGGCGGCGATCAGCGCCTGGTCAGTGAGGTCGGAAGGGGGGGCGAGGTGGGCTTGGCGGTTGAGCCAGATATCCGCCTCGGCACCGTGCACGCGCATCAGCAGCGAGCCGCTGGCGCTCGGCGTCTGGCTCAGGCCCAAATAGGCAGCAGGCGCCAGCAACGTCCAGCGGTGGTCGCCACGGCTGACCGAACTGGCGTCCTGAGCAAACGGTGCAAAACCTGCTTCGGCCAGTTGCGCAGGCGTCGGCAGGGCACTGTGCTCCTGTTGCAGCAGCTGGATTTCATCCAGGGTCACCCGCAGGTCGGCGTAGATGCCTTGTTCGGATGCGCTGAGGTCGCGACGGGCGTCCAACTGGTGGCTGGGCAGCGCCGCGACTTCCTGGGTTTCACTGTGCAGGGCCACCACCGAACCGGCCACCGCGAGGATGATCAGGCACAGCAGCAACACGTAGAGGGTTTCGTGGCCGGCACCGGCGGGGCGTACAACCTGCGTCGTGCTCATTGAGGCTGGATATCCGCTTGGTCGATTTCAACGACGTGGCCGGGGCCCGCATCAAACAGCACATAGAACTCGGCGGCGGGCTTTTTGAAGGTCAGGGTCGAGTCCTGGCCGAGTTTGCCGGGCAGCAGGATGGTTTCGTCGTAGCCGATGACGTCCAGGGTCACGCCCGGGGCGCCGCTGCCGTCGGAGAAACCGCCGGTGCACTGGATCTGCTCGCCGGGGATTTCCTTGCATTCGCACATCGGGTTGTGGGCCAGGGCGGTGGTACTGAAACCTGCGCAAAGCAATAGCGCCGCAGCGGAGTGGGTCAGGTGCTTGAACGTCATGGTTTAACTCCTTGCTTGTTCAGCCAGGCAATGGTGGCAGGCGAGGCCTGGCTTAGCGGGATGGAACCCTGGTGCATCGTGCCGTCCCAGCCTTCCATGGTGACCCACAGTTCGGCATCGACCGGCGTGCGCTCAGGCACCGGCAATGCGGCGCCCATGCGGTAAGGCGTACCAAAGAAGATCACCCCGGCGGCGCGCAAGCTGCGTGGTTTGCCGATACGCAGGTAGGTGGCCTTGACCTGCGCGGCACAGGTGTCACACAGGGCGGCGTTGAAGAATTTCATCGGGCCGGCCGGGTCCGGGCTCGGGCCTTCGTTGCGGAATTCGGCGAGTGTCAGGCTCCAGGGCCCGACCTGCACGTCGCCGACGACCCGCTCGCCAATTCCGGTGTCACCGCGAAACAGTGCGGAATCGGCGAAGTATTTGGGCATGAACCCCAGGGGTACCAGCAACAGCAGGATGTTGATATGGAACCGCCATTTCAGCCAAACAGCGCGCAGCCTCGAAGGCGGTGTAGCAGCAGTGACCTTGCTCATCCGTTGGCCTCCGAGGTTTCAGCCTGCCTGGCGGGGAGGGCGGCCGGTTGGCGCGAGGCCTTATTGCTGCGCTTGAGTGCATTGAGGGTGGCCAGGGCGGTGCGCTTGGTCCAGATCAGCAGGCCACTCAACACCATCATGCTCAGCACCAGGCCGAAGAACGCCCAGATCAGCTTGATCCACAGCCCGCCAAAGTCGCCGGTGTGCAGCGGGCGCATGGATTCGGTGACGAACTCCAGCGTTGAGCGGTCGGACAGCAAGTGCGACACCGCGATCTCGCCGCTGTACGGGTTGAGTTGGGCCGTCTGGAACATCAGCGGGTACCAGCCGCGCCCGCCGATTTGCAGGTGGCTATAGGCGTTGAGCGGCAGGAACACAAACGTCGCATCCAGCCCGGGAATGCGTTGGCTGGCAATCTCGATGGCGTCGTCCAGTGGGATCATCGGTGCCGGCACACCCGGCGCGGACATCGGCACCTTCTCACGGGCGATCACGGGGACGATCGGTTCGCTGGAGATGGAAATCTGGTTGTCCCCCAGGATCGCCTGGATCAGGAACCAGGTGCCGGTGATGGAAATCACCGCGATAAACCAGATTGACCAGATCCCGCTCAGGCGATGGAAGTCCCCCCAGAAGATTCGCGCACCGTGACGGATACGCAGGGTCGGTCGCAGAAAACCCTTCCAGAAACGCTTGTAGACCACCAGCCCGGTCACCAGTGACGCCAGCAACGGCAGGCCGAGCGCCGAGACCAGGTACCAGCCCCAACTGAAGCCATTCGTGAACGGCACCAGCCACCAGCCGTGCAGGGCGCGGGTAAATTGCTTGAAATCGAAGGCTGGGCTGATGCCCTGGATCGCCCCGGTGTAGGGGTTGACGTAGGCCTCGACGGAGCGCCCATCCGGGTAGCTGAGGTCGACACTGAGGGCGAAGTGCGTTTCGTCCGGGCGGATGATCGACTGCACAATCACTTGGGGCTCTTCGCGTTTGATCGCGGCGATCACCTGGTCAAAGCTCAGCATCCGGGCATCTTCCGACGGCTTGCTTGCACGGATATCCGGGTTGGCCAGCCACACGATTTCCTGGCTGACCACCGCCAGGGTGCCGGTCACGCAGACGATCAGCACAAAAAACCAGATGGGTAACGCCAGCCAGCTGTGCACCAGAAACCAGAGTTTTGAACGTGACTTCTTTGACGTGTGAACGTTAGACATGTGAATACGGGTCTTGAACGAAGGAGGGCGATGGAGGCCCGGAAAAGGCCGGTCGTAGCTTTTGCTGACGCGACGGGCTGTATCTAAGTTAAGACGGATGAGCATGAGAAATCCCCAAGCCGCAAATGAAAGAAAATGTTTCAGGTTCGCATTCACTGGGCTTTTCGCGCCTTGATCGAACACGAAACATGTTCCAAGCCATCACCCAGGTGCCATTGATGGGGCCGGGGGGCTGCGTAGGATGGGGGCACACCGTTGAGTGAGCCCGAAGAAAAAATGACTGCCAGAACCCTCTACGACAAACACATCGATTCCCATACGGTGTGCCCCCTGGACGACCAGGGCCATGTCCTTCTGTACATCGACCGCCAGGTGATCAACGAATACACCAGCCCCCAGGCGTTCAGCGGCTTGCGCGAGGCCGGGCGTAAGGTTTGGCGCCCTGGCACGGCGCTGGCGGTGGTTGACCATGTAAACCCCACCACGCCCACGCGTATCGCGGCGATGCCCGATGCGGGCGGCGCGCGGCAGGTGTCGTACCTGGCGGAAAACTGCCAGGATTTCGGCATCGAGCTGCTGGATATCCTCGACAAGCGCCAAGGCATCGAACACGTGATTGCGCCGGAGCAGGGCTTCATTTTGCCGGGCATGGTGATCGCCGCCGGTGATAGCCACACCACCACCTACGGCGCATTGGGCGCGTTCGGGTTTGGCATCGGCACCTCCGAAATCGAGCACCTGCTGGCCTCGCAGACCCTGGTCTACAAGCGCCTGAAAAGCATGCGTGTGACCGTCGACGGCAAACTGGCGCGCGGCCTGACCTCCAAGGACGTGATCATGGCGCTGATCGGCAAGATCGGCGCGTCCGGTGCCACCGGCTACGCCATTGAGTTTCGCGGTTCCACCGTGGATGCGCTGAGTGTCGAAGCGCGCATGACCATCTGCAACATGGCCGTGGAAGCCGGTGCGCGCGGCGCATTCATGGCGCCGGACGAAAAAGTTTTCGCCTACCTCAAGGGCAAGCCTCGCGCGCCGAAAGGCGCGTTGTGGGAACAGGCACTGGTCGGCTGGCGCCAGCTGCATTCGGATGCCGACGCCGTGTTTGATCAAGAAGTGCAGCTCGATGCCAGCACCCTGGAACCCATGGTCACTTGGGGCACCAGCCCCGACCAGGCCGCCCCCATCGGCGCCCGCGTGCCCGACCCGCAAGAGGTGAGCGACCTGATCCTGCGCCAGGACATGCGCCGCGCGCTGAATTACATGGGCCTGGAGGCCGGCATGCCGCTGAGCGATATCGTGATCAGCCATGCGTTTATCGGCTCTTGCACCAATGCCCGCATCGAGGACCTGCGCGACGCTGCCAGTGTGGTGCGCGGCAAACACGTGGCCGACCACGTACGGGCGATGATTGTCCCCGGCTCCACCGCCGTGCGCGACCAGGCCGAAGCCGAAGGGCTCGCGGCGATCTTTATCGACGCCGGCTTCGAATGGCGCCAGTCCGGCTGCTCGATGTGCCTGGCGATGAACGACGATGTGCTGGCCCCCGGCGACCGCTGCGCGTCCAGCACCAACCGCAACTTCGAAGGGCGCCAGGGCGCCGGCGCCCGCACTCACCTGATGAGCCCGGCCATGGTCGCCGCCGCCGCCATCACCGGCCGCCTCACCGATATTCGTCACTTTGGAGACCGCGCATGAGCCTGCAACCGTTCACCCAGGTCACCGGCAAGGCTGCGCCGATGCTTGCAGCGAATATCGACACCGACGTGATCATGCCCAAGCAATTTCTCAAGGGCATCGACCGCAGCGGTCTCGACCGAGGGTTGTTCTTCGACCTGCGCTTCCTCGCGTCAGGCGAGCCCAACCCGGCATTCGTGCTCAACCAGCCGGCCTGGCAGGGCGCGTGCTTTATGGTGGTCGGGCCGAACTTCGGCTGTGGCTCCAGCCGTGAGCATGCGGTGTGGGGCTTGAAGCAAATGGGGATTCGCGCGCTGATCGGCAGCCGCTTTGCCGGGATTTTTTATGACAACTGCCAGCGTAACGGCGTGTTGTTGATCACTCTGGACGATGCGCTGCTGCAGGCGCTCGGGCAGACCGTAAGCCAGCCTGAACAGGCGCAGATCAGTGTGGATCTGCAGGCGCAGCAGATTCGCCTCGCGGACGGCCAGGTGATCCCCTTCCAGATCGACACCTTGCGCAAGACCGCGCTGCTGCTCGGCCTGGATGCGATTGGCAGCACTTTGCAGCGCAGTGACCAGATCCAGGCGTTCGAGCGCAGGCACCTGGCGGCCAACCCCTGGCTTGGTTGACACACCGGGCACCGTAGACTTAAGTGGGACCGACAAGGAAGTCGGCTCATTATAAGAAAAGGAAGTCTCTGCCATGCACGTGCTGAACGTTGAGCCTGAATCAACGCGCTCGACCCGCAATGCACGCTTGATCATCTTCGCGCGCGGGGTGTCGGATTTCGGCGCGTTCCTCAACATGGTGGCGTTGTCCACTTACGTGTATTGGCTCAGCCACAGCGTGATGTTTGTCAGTGTCTTCCTGGCGTGCCGCGTTACCGGTGGGATTATTGCGAGCCTGTTCGGGATTGCTTTTTTCAGGCGCTTTGCCGGACGAGGCACGTTGGCCGGGCTGGACCTTGCCCGAGCCTTATTGCTGATGCCGCTGCTGGTGTTGATACCGACACAGCAGCTCAGCGTGCTGCCCTTCATCGCGTTTGGCATCGGCTTGTGCAATTCGTTGTTTGCGATTGGCCTGAACAGTCAGTTGCCCACCTGGGTAGCGCTGGAGCAGCGGGTTTCCACCAATGCATGGATTACTTCTGCGGCCGCCACCGGTGCGGTGTTTGGCAGCTTGTTGTCCGGGGTGCTGATTGCCACGGCGGGATTCGAAGCCGTGTTTGCCGTGAACATCGGCACCTATATCGTTGCCGCCTGCCTGATCCTGCCGTTGCGGGCGTTGTACTCAGGTGCGATGTCCGTGCATCGAGGCCTCGCGGCTGAATGGCATGAACTGAAGAAAGGCCTGCGGAGCGCGCCGGTGCTGGCCGCGATGTTATTGATCAGCCTGCTCGACACCCTTGGCAGCGCTGCGCATAACGTCGGCTGGCCGGTGTTGTCCCAGTACATTTCGCCCGATACGGCAAAAACCGTGATGGGCTACCTGCTGGCGGTTTGGGCCTGTGGCAAGTTCGTGGGCGCGCGGCTGGCCAGTGCCGTGTTGAAAAATCGTGGTACCGCAGGCATGGAGCGCCTGTTTATGGCCGGTGTGGCGCTGATGTCCAGCGGCTTTATCCTGACCTTCCAACAAAGCGAACTGTGGCTGGCGCTGGTGTGGGTGGTGTGGGCGGGGTTGGGAGATGGTATTTCCGAGGTGGCCTTGGTTTCCCGCGCGCAGAGTGAACCGGATAGCCTGCGCCTGCCGCTCTTCAGTTTATTGACCCTGATCCAGATGGCCGGCTTTGGCGTAGGCATGCTCGTGGTCGGGCCGTTCTACCTGACGTGGGCGCCGGCCCAAGTGATTGTGTTGTTCCACGGGCTGCCGTTGACCGCCCTGGTGGTCATGGGCCTATGGCTGGGTTACAGCGCCAATCGGGGCGTCAGATCGACAACCCCTTGAAGTGCTCCTGCAAAAATTCCACACACGCTCTTAATTTCCCGGAGTAGGCCAACCGCGTCGGGTATACCGCCCACACGTTGGCGCTCTGGGTGTAGCCGTGCAACACCTGCACCAGCTTGCCTTGTTCGAGCAGCGGCTTCACATCCCACATCGAGCGCAGCAACACCCCGCGTCCGTCCAGGGCCCACTGCAACACGATCTCGCCATTGTTGGAGGACAGCGGCCCGCGTACGCGAACACTTTGCGCGCTGCCATCACGCTCCAGGTTCCAGATGCCAAAGGCGTTGTCACGCTCCTTGAGCACCAGGCAGTCGTGCTGCTCCAGGTCACTCAACTGTTGCGGGGTGCCCCGACGCTTCAGGTAAGCCGGCGCCGCGCACAGCACTCGGCGGTTGCTCACCAAGCGTCGGCCGATGTGTTGACCGGGAATGTCATCGCCCACGCGAATTTCCAGGTCGAAGCCTTCGCTGACGATGTCCACCACGCGGTCGAACAGGTCCAGGCGAATTTCCAGGTCCGGGTATTGTTCGGCCAGCAACGACAGGGCCGGCGCCACATGGTTGCGGCCAAAGCCGAAGCTGCTGCACATATGCAGATGCCCACGGGGGCTGTCGTGGGCGTCGCAGAGTTCATCGGAAAGTTGCTGGAAGTCTTCGAGGATGCGCACGGCCCAGCGCTGCACCCGTTCACCGTCTTCGGTGAGGGCGATGCGCCGGCTGGTGCGGTGCAGCAGGCGAGTGGCCAGGGTGGTTTCGAGGATCTGGATGCGCTTGCTGACATACGCAGGCGACAGCCCCAACTCATCGGCAGCGGCGGCGAAACCCGCCTTGCGAATCACGGTCAGGAACACCCGCAGGTCTTCGGGTAGGGGCACGTTATCTTTCTTGTTAGTCATCAGAAAACAAGCGTGGCGGCATGAGCCGCCAGCATAGCACCGGATGCGCGCACCTTCCGGCGCGGCTGGGCGTGAATGCCTATTCGGCAGCAATCTTCGCTTGCGCGGCACGCGCATGCCGGCCATGTTTGAGGGCAATCGGCGCCATCTTGTCGCGATCCAGTTCACCTTCCCAGGCGGCCACCACCAGCGTGGCGACGGCGTTACCGATGATATTGGTCAGCGAGCGGCATTCAGCCATGAAGCGGTCGACACCGAGGATCAGCACCATCGCTGCCACCGGTACGGTCGGCACCACCGCCAGGCTCGCCGCCAATGCCACAAAGCCGGCACCGACGACGGCACCGGCGCCTTTGGAGGTGAGCATGGCCACGGCCAGCAACGTCAATTGTTGCTCCAGCGGCAGGTCGATATTGGTGGCCTGGGCCAGGAACAACACCGCCAAGGTCATATAGATGTTGGTGCCGTCCAGGTTGAAGGTGTAGCCGGTCGGCACCACGATACCCACCACGCCTTTGGACGCGCCGAGGCTTTCGAGTTTCTGGATCAGTTGCGGCAGCGCCGACTCCGACGAGCTGGTGCCGAGCACGATCAGCAGTTCCGACTTGATGTAACCCATCAACTTGAAAATGCTGAAGCCGGCGTAACGGGCGATGCTGCCCAGTACCACCGCGACAAAAAACAACGCGGTGATATAGAAGGTGCCGACCAGCTTCAGCAGCGGCAGCAATGAGCCCACGCCGTACTTGCCGATGGTGAACGCAATCGCGCCGAAGGCACCGATAGGCGCTACACGGCTGATCATCGCCACGATGCGGAAAAACACCTCGCTGGCCTGGTTGATGACACTCACCAGCGGCCGCGCTTTCTCACCGACCATTACCAGGCCGAGGCCGAACAGCACGGAAATAAACAGCACCGGCAGAATTTCACCTTTGGCGAAGGCGTCGAAAAAGGTCCCGGGGATGACATTCAGCAGAAACCCGGTCACGCCCTCACTGTGCTGCGCCTGGCCGACAAAGCCGGCGATGGCTGAACTGTCGAGGGTCTTCACGTCGATATTGAAACCCACGCCGGGGTGCAGCAGGTGTGCAGCGAGAATGCCGATCAGCAGCGCGATGGTCGAAACGATCTCGAAGTACAGCAGCGCTTTGCCGCCCACGCGGCCGACCTGTTTTACATCGTGCATGCTGGTGATGCCGGAAACCACCGTGCAGAAGATGATCGGGCCGATGATCATCTTGATCAGCTTGATAAACCCGTCGCCCAGCGGCTTGAGGTCGATACCGATTTGCGGCCATACGTGGCCGATCAATACACCCAGCGCGATCGCGATGAGCACCTGTACGTAGAGGGTTCCCAGCAGTTTTCGGATTGTCATTGTTATTATCTCGAGGGGCTTTTTTTGGGCAAAGCGAACCCGTCGCAGGCATTTTCAGCCGGCGAGGCGGGTCCGTCAGGTCACGGGGGCATACGGCTCAGCGCAGGAAGTCGAGGACTTCGCCAAGCAACACTTCAGGCACTTCTTCAGCAAGATAGTGGCCGGCGGGCAGTGCTTTGCCACGTACATCGGTGGCGACTTTCTGCCACTCCTCCAGCGGTTCGAAACAGCGGCCCACAGTGCCGTCGGCGCCCCACATCACCAGCAACGGCAGGTTCAGGTGGTGGCCGGCGTCGATGTCCGCCTGGTCGTGCTCAAGGTCGATACTGGCGGCAGCACGGTAGTCTTCGCAGATACCGCGAGCCGTACCTGGCAGTTGCAGGCAGCGCAGGTACTCGGCGAAGGCTGCATCGGTAAACGGCTTGAGCCCGGCACTGCGGCTGCCCATCACGCTGCGCAGGTAGAGTTGCGGGTTGCTCTCGATCAACGCCTCCGGCAGCGGCGCCGGGCGGATCAGGAAGAACCAGTGCCAGTAGGCGCGGGCGAAGGTCTCGTCGGTTTGGGCGTACATCGCCAGGGTTGGCGCAATATCCAGCAGCACCATGCGTTGCACGGCCTTGGGATGGTCCAGCGCCAGGCGATGGGCGACCCGGGCACCACGGTCGTGGGCCAGTACCGAGAACGTGTCAAAGCCCAGCGCCTTCATCAGTTCGACGCCGTCGCGGGCCATTTCCCGCTTCGAGTAGTTGCTGTGGTGATCGTCGGCCGGCGGCTTGGTGCTGTCGCCATAGCCGCGCAGGTCGGCTGCCACCACGCTGAAATGCTCGGCCAACTGTTCGGCGACTTTGTGCCAGATGACGTGGGTTTGCGGGTGCCCGTGCAGCAGGAGCAGACCCGGACCTGTACCGCCTTTGCGGTAGCTGATGTCCACGCCGTTGACGTGGCACTGGTCTTTTTGGAATCCGGCGAACATGGAATGACTCCTCGTGATGATTGCCTGCATCCTGGAATCACGCAGCATTCGGGGCAAGGGGGAAAGCGTGTAGGGGTTGTTCATGAAGTGTGTAGGAGCCTGCCGGCCAGGCTCTATTGTTCAAACAACGAGGCCCCTGTGGGCGCGGGCTTGCCGGCGATGGTATCGACGCGATAGACCCGGATACGCCGAGGTATCTGCATCGCAGGCAAACCAGATGGGGGGCAGGCGCGATCTCAGCCTTGCGTGAACATCGCTTCGGCGCGCTGGCGGATCTGTGCTTCGGTCAGGTCTTCTTTGCGTGTGGCCAGGAACCACAGGTGGCCGAATGGATCTTTTACGCTCGCCGACCGGTCGCCGTAGAACTGATCCTTAGGCTCTGACACCACACTGGCGCCGGCCGCAACGGCGCGTTCGAATTGCGCATCCACGTCGTGCACATACAGGTGCAGACCGACACTGGTGTGTTCATCCGGATTGCGCAATGCCATTTCAGCGCAGGGCGAGCCCAGCATGAGCGCCGAGTCACCGATGCGCAGTTCGGCGTGGCCGACCTTGCCGTCGGGCATGTCCAGGCGCATGACTTGCGTGGCGCCGAAGGCTTTCTTGTAGAACGCGATGGCTTCGGCGGCGTTGTCGATGCCCATATAAGGCGTGACGCTGTGATAACCCTCGGGGATAGGTTTGGCACTCATGTCGTTCTCCTTGATTGGGGTTATGGAGGTACGGGTTATTCACTATAGGCCACGTATCGCGCGGTTTGCGGGTAGCCGACGAGGTGTTGGCCCGGCAACAGTGAACCGGCAGATGGCTGCGTCAAAGACGGTGTTTGATCGCGATTGGGTGGTCACACCGTCTGTGTCGCGCCCCGACGATCCGCTCCCACAAGGGTTGCCTCTGCCGGTCAGGTTTCGGGGGTGGGCTCCAACAGCTGTGCCCCCGGCCCACGCTCGCCGAGTTGATCATCCTGATTACGCAAAGGGCACGCGTCCAACGACAGGCACCCACACCCAATGCACCCACTGAGTTTGTCGCGCAGCAGCAACAATTTGTTGATGCGATCGTCCAGGTCCTCTCGCCACAGCGCCGACAGACGTTCCCAATCCTGCTTCGTAGGCGTGCGCTCATTCGGCAAGGTCTGCAATGCTTCGCCAATGGTCGCCAGCGGAATCCCCAAGCGTTGGGCAATCTTGATCACCACCACCCGCCGCAACACATCCCGTGGGTAGCGGCGCTGGTTGCCCGCATTGCGGTTGCTCTTGATCAGCCCCTTGGACTCATAGAAGTGCAGCGCCGTGACCGCTACGCCACTGCGGGCGGCCAGTTGGCCGACGGTGAGTGCTTTGTTGAGCATGAAAAACTCCGAATCAATGCTTGACCTTGACTTAACTAGAGGTTTTACCCTGCGTGGCATCGAATCGCAAGATTCTGCCTACAGAGAAAGGGGAGTGTTCATGCAGGTATCAGAGAAGAGTCGCAGCTTCACTCAATTGATCGAGTTTCAGATCGAGCCCCGGCAGCAGTCTGCCCTGGTGGCGGCCTTGTCCATCCAAAGCGAGCGCCTCGCCCAAGGCCATGGCGGCTTTATCAATGCGAGTGTGCAGGTCAGCGAGGACGGGCGGCGGGTGCTCAATTACCTGCAATGGCGCTCCCGTGAGGACGGTGAGGCGGCGTTTGAATGTTTTGAGCACGGCGAGGAAGATTTCTGGACGCTGATCCGCGCTCACCAGGCCACGGCGGTGACGTTTGGTTCGTTCCAGGTGCTGCGCAGCTTTGAGCGCAGCCATGACAACGCCTTGCACTGCCGCCTAAATGGATAGGTGCAGCATCCGCTCACCTTGCACGTTTTCCCCAGGGCGGCGCTTGTTCACCGCCAGCTCGCCGATCTTGATCAGACGTGTGCGCGTGACGTTGCGGCTCAAGCCCAGCAGGCTGGCGGTGTGCACCTGGTTGTAATGGCTGAAGCGGTAGGCGGCGCGCAATAACGCGTCCTCGACCTTTTCGTGCAGGGCGCCGGCCTGTTCCTCGAACAGCTTTTGAAACGCGCGCGCCAGCAACGCTTCTGCGCTGTTATCGCTGGTGTGCTGGCTGTCGTCCTGACGCTCGATGCGCAGGTTCGACAGGCGCAGATCATCGCGTTCGATCACGCCGTTGCGGCAGATCAGCAGGGTGTGGTGAATCACGTTTTCCAGCTCGCGAATATTGCCTGGCCAGCTGTAGCTTTTGAGCTTGTGTTCGGCCTCGCGGCTGATGGTGATGGGGCCATAGCTCAGGCGCTGACTGTAAGCTTCAATGAAATGCCGGGTCAGCGGCAGGATGTCGCCGGGGCGCTCGCGCAGCGGGCTGAGCTCAAGGCTGACGACGTCAAGGCGGTAGTAGAGGTCTTCGCGAAAATGCCCGGCATTAATCGCCTTTTCCAGTTGCACGTTGGTCGCGGCCAGCACGCGCACGTCGATGGGGATGCTCTTGCGCGAGCCCAGGCGCACCACCTCGCGTTCCTGTAATACACGCAACAGTTTGACTTGGATCGCCATCGGCAAGTCGCCGATCTCATCCAGGAACAACGTGCCGCCGTCGGCTTCTTCGAACCAACCGGCCTTGGCACTGAGCGCGCCGGTAAAGGCGCCTTTTTCATGGCCGAACAGCTCGGCCTCCACCAGCGATTCGGAAAACGCCCCGCAGTTCACCGCCACGAACGGTCGGTTGCGCCGTGCGCTGAGGTTATGAATGTGACGCGCTACCAGCTCTTTACCGGTGCCGGTCTCGCCGATGATCAGCACGCTGGCCTCGCTGGGCGCCACTTGCTGGATGTGGTCGAGCAGCGCCTGGGATTTCGGGTCTTCGAAGACTTGGGCCGTGGCGCGAATCGACGTCGCGAGGGCGGGCGAGGGCGGTAAGGTTAAAAGCTGCATGGGCACCTCTCTTAAGAGTAGAACGTCGGTATTGGCAGGGAATGGTTCAACGCCCAGTCCCCGAGTTCGTGGAGCTTGTAGTCCACCGGATCGTGCAAGGTTTGGGTGCGCAGGTTGCGCCAGTGGCGGTCCAGGCGCAGCGAGGCGTGGGTGGAGCGCGCGCCGGTGACTTCAAACAGGCGGCTGCACAACTCCAGGCCTTGGCGCGTGGCGGCGACTTTCGCGGTGGCGATCGCAATGGCCAGTTGGCCGCGTTGGTGTTCACTGAGGTTAGGGCCTTTGGCCCAGGCCTGATCGAGCAGATCGGCAGCGCGTTCCACCAGCAGGCGCACGCCTTCCAAGGCCACCCAGAACTCGCCGTAATGGTGCAGAACATAAGGGTCCTGGCGTACGTCGTCGGCCGAGGATTTATGCCATGAACGGGTTTCGGTCAGGGTGTAGTTGCGCGCTTCTTCAAACGCGCCCTCGGCAATGCCGAGAAACATATGCGTGAAGGTCAGCTGTGCGATCAGTGGGCGCAGGCAGGCGAACGGCGTACTCAGTGGGCCTGGGTCGAGCAGCAATTCCGACTCCTCGACGCGTACCCGTTCGAAGCTGGCGCTGCCGCTGTCAGTCTGGCGCTGGCCGATATTGTTCCAGTCATTGTGCAGGGTGATGCCGCTGCGACCGCTGGGGATGGCAGCAATCAGCAGTTTGCCGCCAGCGCTGTCATCCACGGCAGAGGCAATCAGCATTTCCGAATCGCTGGCGCCGGAGCAGAAGCTCTTCTTGCCGGAGAATTCACGCCAGCCACCAAAATCCTTGACCACCGTGCGTGTGTCCAGCGGGTTGAGGGCATTGCCCCAGAACCAGTTTTTGCGGGCGGTTTGTTCGAACCAGGGTTGCCATTGATCCGGGCGCGCAAATAGGCGCACGGTGGCGAGCATCAAGTGGTGGAAACCGAAAACGTGCGCGAGGGAGCTGTCGACCTTGGCGAACTCGCGAACGATACCCAGGGTTTCACTCCAGCGTGCGCCGAGGCCACCGTATTGGGTGGGAATGCTCAGGGCCAGCAGGCCGCTTTGGCGCAGGGCGTCTCGTTCGGCTTTCGGGGTGCCGCCACGCTCATCACGTTCGACGGCGGTGAGGGCAAATTCGGCGGCCAGCAGTTTGGCGGTCTGCAATGGCGATGGCAGCACGCTGTGGGGTTTGGCTGTCACACGATGTTCCTCAATATCGGTTGGGCAAAGAAGGCCAAAGGTGGACGCGGGCTTGCTCGCGAAAGCGGTGTGTCAGATCGCAAATGAATTGACTGAACGGACGCATTCGCGAGCAAGCCCGCTCCCACATCAAGCAGACTCAGCGCGCTCAGGCCTTGGTTGTGGGCAACACATCGTTGGCAATCATTTCGCCAAACGGGCCCGTGAGGTTGGTGACACCACGCCCGGCAAGGCTGGCGTAGGGTTCCGGCAACAGCGGGAACACCAACTCAGCAAAGCGATAGGCTTCTTCCAGGTGCGGGTAGCCGGAGAAGATGAAGCTCTCGATGCCCAAGTCGGCGTACTCTTTGATGCGCTCGGCGACCTGCTGCGGGTTACCGACCAGTGCCGTACCAGCACCGCCGCGTACCAGGCCGACGCCGGCCCACAGGTTGGGGGCGATTTCCAGGTTGTCGCGGCGCCCGTCGTGCAAGGCGGCCATGCGGCGCTGGCCTTCGGAGTCAAAGCGCGAGAAGGATTTTTGCGCCGCTGCGATGGTGTCGTCGCTGATGTGCTCGATCAGTTTGTCGGCGGCTTTCCAGGCGTCTTCTTCGGTCTCGCGCACGATCACGTGCAGGCGGATACCGAACTTCACGGTGCGGCCTTTACGCGCGGCACGCTCGCGGACATCCGCGAGTTTTTCCGCAACGGCGGCGGGCGGCTCGCCCCAGGTCAGGTACACGTCCACCTGTTCGGCGGCAAGGTCGTGGGCGGCGTCGGAAGAACCGCCGAAGTACAGCGGCGGATACGGCTTCTGCACCGGCGGGTAAAGGGCCTTGGCGTTCTGTACGCGCAAGTGCTTGCCTTCGAAGTCCACCGATTCGCCCTGCAACACACGACGCCAGATCTGCAGGAACTCGTCGGAGACTTCGTAGCGTTCGCTGTGGTCGAGGAAACTGCCGTCGCCTCGGTTTTCGTCGGGGTCGCCGCCGGTCACCACGTTGATCAGCAAGCGGCCGTTGGACAGGCGATCCAGGGTAGCGGCCATGCGTGCCGAGACCGTGGGCGAGATAATGCCCGGGCGGATCGCTACCAGATAACGCAGGCGTTCAGTCAGCGGTACCAGCGCCGAGGCGATAACCCAGGAGTCTTCGCACGAGCGGCCGGTAGGAATCAACACGCCGTAGTAACCGAGGCTGTCAGCTGCTTGTGCGACTTGTTTCAGATAGTGGAGGGTGACCGGCCGTGCGCCTTGGGTGGTGCCCAGGTAATGACCGTCGCCGTGGGTTGGCAGAAACCAGAAAACATCCATGACAAATCCTTAAGCGATTTTCAGCAGAGAAGGAGAGTGCGCAGCAAACAGTGGCGCTGCGCGTTCTGCGGCAAGGCGGATACGGCCCTTCAAGGGCTCACTGGTTATGTGGTAATCGGTGAAATCGGCTTCAGTGGCGTACACGCCGATCGGCAGGGTCAGCGCTTGGAAGAAGCTGAACAGCGGGCGCAGTTGGTGATCAAGGACCAGTGCGTGGCGTTCGCTACCGCCAGTGGCCGCGAGCAACACCGGTGTGTTGATCAGCGCGTTCAGGCCGACCAGATCGAACAGGTGCTTGAGCAAGCCCGGGTAGGAACCGCGATAGACCGGTGCGGCAACGACTAGCAGGTCGGCCTGTTCGATGGCCAACAGTTGGGCTTCGACCTCGGCCGGCAGTTCATCACGGGACAGGGCACCGCCCAAAGGCCGGGCGATGTCACCCAGTTCGATCAGCGTGGTCTGGATTGGCAGCAGGCTCGCCAGTTCGGCCAGCACGGCTTGGGTCAGCACCAATGTGCGGGATGGGCGCCAGGTTCCGCCGGAGAGGGCAACAACATTCAGGGGACGGGTCATAAACAGTTCCTTTTTCAACAGTGGTTCATTGCAAGAGAAGTGAAACGTCTTGAGCAAGCGCCGTACCAACGGCTGCAAGCCTTGATTTACATAGGCTGCGCGCTCACTGCTGAGAAAGTTGCTGTTGTCGACCTGGTGTTTTGTTGAATGACTGTTGCGTGAGCAACAGTTGCAGGGCGAACAGTGTCGTTCGCTGTGCAGGCAGTTATAGAGGGTTACTTTTATTCCGTAAATGAACGTATTTCCATATTTATAGATCTGAAAAGAATATGTATTACCTACTATCGAGGATGCCTTAATGGTTGATAGCGACTATCACGGCGGGTGATTTTTCACCGTGCGAGGGCGGGAGTAGCCTGTGTTCATTGACTCGAAACCTCCTTCGCAGGACCTCCACCATGAAGCATTTTCTGACTGTTTCCTTAATAGTTGTCAGCTCCGTCCTCGCCGGTTGTGCGACCCATCCATCGCCCGAATCGCGCCCCTACACCGCAGAAGAAACCAAGCAGTTGGCGTTGGAAGCCTTGGGCCGCCGCGGCCTGTCGTTTGATGAGTATCAGCAGCAGCGTGCTGCACTCACCGGCCAGCCACCGAAGCCCTTCGGCTTTGATCACCAGGGTGAAATGAACGCTGAACGCAGTGTGGTGTTGCATGGTCGTCCCAGTTGAGTTCGCGCCGAGCGGTAAAAAGCCCGAGGATTCCCTTAAGGAACCTCGGGCTTTTTGTTTGCCATGGGGTTACTTCAGCCTGTTAAGCTGGATTTCAGGAGCGTTCCTACGCACATTTAAATAAAGTGGTCCTTCTTTAATGGCATTCGATCGGTTAAACCTGACGACCTCTGTTCCGGTCGATGCCCCTGAGACGCTGCTCTTGGGAATACGCTCTGCGAGTCTTAAACGTCATGAATAAACGTCCGTTGTATTTCGACTACGCCGCCACCACGCCGGTGGATGAGCGGGTCATCCAGGTGATGGTCGAGTGCCTGGGCTTCAATGCCAACTTTGGTAACCCTGCGTCCAGTTCCCATGCGTTCGGCCAAGCCGCCCGGCAAACGGTAGAACAGTCGCGCCGTCAGGTGGCCGAGTTGGTCGGTGCCCAACCCGAGCAGATCGTCTGGACCTCCGGCGCTACGGAGTCCAACAACCTCGCGATCAAGGGTGTGGCCCAGGCGCGTGGGGTGGCGGGTGGGCATATCATCACCAGCCAGATCGAGCACAAAGCCACGCTGGACACCGCGCGGCAACTGCAGGAAGCCGGGGTGGCCGTGACCTACCTGGTGCCGGATGCCGAAGGGCTGATCAGCGCCGAAGCGGTCAGCGAGGCGCTGCGCGAAGACACCTTTCTGGTGTCCTTGATGCTGGTGAACAATGAGCTGGGCACCCTGAACGATATCCCCGCCATCGGCGCGCGGGTGCGTGAGCATGGCGCGCTGCTGCACGTGGATGCGGCGCAAGGTGCGGGCAAGGTAGCGATCGACCTGGCTGAGTGGCCAGTGGATTTGATGTCGTTTTCCGCCCACAAGCTTTACGGTCCCAAGGGCATTGGCGCGCTGTATGTCGGCCCGCGTGCGCAACAGAAAGTGTTGGCGCAGATTCACGGCGGTGGTCACGAGGGTGGGTTGCGCTCCGGGACGCTGGCGACCCACCAGATTGCGGGTATGGGCACCGCGTTCGCCCTGGCGGCAGCGTCGTTCTCTGCAGAAAAGGCCACGATCGTCGCCTTGCGTCAGCGCCTGTTGGATCAGTTGGAGTCGGTGGCGGGTGTGCGCCTCAATGGCAGCCCTACACAACGCATTCCCCATACGCTCAGCCTCACGTTCAGTGAAGGTGAGTTCAATTCCGCCGCATTGAGCGCAGGCATCGCCTTTTCGGCAACCTCGGCGTGCAACTCGGCGAGCAATGCGCCGTCCCACGTGCTTCTGGCCCTGGGCCATGACGCACGCAGCGCGGGCCGCACCATTCGCTTGAGCCTGGGTCGGTTTACCACCGAACAGGACATCGACCAAGCCGTGCAATTGATCAAGGCCGCACTCGCCAGTGCACCGGCATTCTGGTCCGTCTGATTTTTCATTCGCAGCACATAACAATTATTAGTGGTTAGCAGGAGACACAATGAGTACTCAGCCTTTGACCCATGGATCCGTTCCCCAGCGCCTGGCGCTGACCCGCGAGCTGATGAGCCGCGAGGGTATCCACGCCCTGCTGGTGCCGTCGGCCGACCCGCATTTGTCCGAGTATTTGCCGGGTTACTGGCAGGGGCGGCAGTGGTTGTCCGGGTTTTATGGCTCGGTGGGGACGTTGATTGTCACCGCAGATTTCGCCGGTGTCTGGGCCGACAGCCGTTATTGGGAGCAGGCGACCAAGGAACTCAAGGGCAGTGGTATCGAGTTGGTGAAGTTGCAACCGGGCCAACCCGGCCCGCTGGAGTGGCTGGCTGAAAACACTCCGCAAGGCGCTGTGGTGGCGGTGGATGGTGCGGTGATGGCCGTGGCCTCGGCGCGTACCCTGGGCGGCAAGCTGACGGAGCGCGGCGCACGCTTGCGTACCGATATCGATGTGCTGAATGAAGTCTGGCACGACCGCCCCGCGTTGCCGTCCCAGCCGATTTACCAACACCTGCCTCCGCAGGCCACCGTCAGCCGCGGCGAAAAACTCAGCGCGCTGCGCGCCAGCTTGAAAGAGAAGGGCGCCGACTGGCATTTCATCGCCACCCTGGATGACATCGCCTGGTTGTTCAACCTGCGTGGCGGTGATGTGTCGTTCAACCCGGTGTTCGTGTCCTTTGCCCTGATCAATCAGCAGCAGGCCACTTTGTTTGTCGCGCTGAGCAAGGTCGACGCGGAACTGCGCGCAATCCTGGAGCAGGATGGTGTGACCTTGCGCGACTACAGCGAAGTGGCTGATGCGCTGCGTGCCGTGCCGTCGGGTGCCAGCTTGCAAGTTGACCCGGCTCGCGTGACCACAGGGTTGCTGGAGAATCTCGATGCGGGGGTCAAGCTGGTCGAGGGGCTGAACCCGACTACGCTGGCCAAATCCCGCAAAAGCCTGGCTGACGCGGAGCATATTCGCCGGGCCATGGAGCAGGATGGTGCGGCGCTGTGCGAATTCTTCGCTTGGTTGGACGGTGCGTTGGGCCGCGAGCGCATCACCGAGCTGACTATCGACGAACACCTGACGGCGGCACGCACCCGTCGCCCCGATTATGTATCGCTGAGTTTCAACACCATTGCTGCATTCAATGCCAATGGCGCGATGCCGCATTACCACGCTACTGAAGAAGAGCATGCACTGATCGAGGGCGATGGTTTGCTGTTGATCGACTCGGGCGGCCAGTACCTCGGCGGCACCACCGATATCACGCGGATGGTGCCGATCGGTACGCCGAGTGAGGAGCAGAAGCGCGACTGCACGCGGGTCCTTAAGGGCGTGATTGCGCTGTCTCGTGCACACTTCCCCAAGGGCATTCTGTCGCCGTTGCTGGATGCGATTGCGCGTGCGCCGATCTGGGCTGAAGGTGTGGACTACGGCCATGGTACGGGCCACGGCGTAGGCTATTTCCTGAATGTGCATGAAGGCCCGCAGGTGATCGCCTACCAGGCCGCCACTGCGCCACAGACCGCGATGCAGCCGGGAATGATTACTTCGATTGAACCGGGCACTTATCGCCCAGGTCGCTGGGGTGTGCGTATTGAGAACCTGGTATTGAACCGTGAAGCCGGCAAGACCGAGTTCGGTGAGTTCCTCAAGTTTGAAACGCTGACCTTGTGCCCAATCGACACGCGTTGCCTGGAGCCATCGTTGCTGACGGTGGACGAACGCGCGTGGTTCAACGCCTACCACGCCGAAGTGCGTGAGCGTTTAAGCCCGTTGCTCAACGGTGCTGCATTGGAGTGGCTGCAGGTGCGTACCGCGGCTATTTGATCGGCATGCGCCGCTTGCGAAGTGCTCGCAAGCGGCGTTCAAGGGCGGTGGGCGTTCAACGCCTAGCTGAGCGCTTCGCGCACAAAATCCAGACGGTCCTGACCGAAGAACATGTCATTGCCTACAAACATGCTGGGTGCACCGAAAACGCCGCGCTGAATAGCCTCTTCGGTTTTGTCCTTGAGCGCTGTTTTTGTGCGTTCATCATTGGCCAGGGCCAGCACTTCGTCAGGGTCGAAGCCTGCTTCGGTCAGAACCGCAGCCACCCCCGCGGGATCGCCCAGGTTGCGGCCTTCAACCCAAATGGCGCGGAACAGGCAGTCAATAAACGCCTGGAAGCGTTCTGGCTGACGTAGTTGGATACCGGTAACGGCGCGCATCAGCACCAAGGTGTTGATGGGGAAGTGCGGGTTGAACTTGAGCGTCACGTTGTAGCGTTTTGCGTACCGCGCCAAGTCATTGAACATGTAACGACCTTTGGCCGGCACGGTGATTGGCGAGGCGTTGCCTGTGGCCTTGAACACGCCACCCAGCAACATCGGCTGATAGACCAGTTGCGTGCCGGTTTCGGCGCATAAGGCAGGCAATTGGGTATAGGCCAGGTAAGTGGCCGGGCTGCCGAGGTCAAAGAAGAACTCCAGGGTTTTACTCATGGCGATACTCGCTGCTTATTATTGGGGGGATAGCGCTTACCAGGCTTCATTCCAGGGGCGCAGATCCAGCTCAAAGGTCCAGGCGTCACGTGGTTGGCTGTGCAGGTACCAATAGTTGTCGGCGATGTGTTCCGGATTGAGGATGCCGTCCTGATCTTTCAGGGCGTATTTCTGCGGAAAATTGTCGCGAATGAAGTCAGTGTCGATTGCACCGTCGACCACCACATGGGCCACGTGGATATTCCTAGGGCCCAGTTCTCGCGCCATGCTTTGCGCGAGGGCGCGGATGCCGTGCTTGGCGCCGGCGAATGCGGCAAATCCGGCTGCTCCGCGCAAACCGGCGGTGGCGCCGGTGAACAGGATGGTGCCTCTATTGCGGGTCACCATACGTTTGGCAACTTCGCGAGCATTCAGGAAACCGGAGAAGCAGGCCATCTCCCATATCTTGAAGTATTTGCGGGCGGTCTCTTCCAGGATGCTGCATGGCACATTGGCGCCGATGTTAAACACGAACGCTTCGATGGGCCCCAGCTCGGTTTCGATCTGTTCAATCAGTGCGATCACGTCTTCCTCTTTACGTGCATCACAGGCAAAGCCATGAGCTTCACCCCCCATCGATTGGATACTGTCCACAAGGGGCTGCAACTTGTCGGCACTGCGACGGGTGACGCAGGCCACGTAACCTTCGCGGGCAAAGCGCTTGGCAATGGCGCCGCCGGTAGCATCACCGGCACCCACTACCAATACGATTTTCTTGTTATGTGTCATGGCAACTCCATTGGCTCGATTGTCGAGCTGGAGTGTAGCCGTGGCGTCGCGAATGGCCGGTTGGGGTGGGAATTTAAGAAGGGCGGAGCAGTCGGGGGGACTGCTCGGGCGGTCATTTACAGATGACGATCATGCTGCGGCTGGTGTAGCCGGCCGGGTTGATGCCGAAAGGATAGTCCCCCGGCTCTTCGGAGTTGTCGCCGGACTTGGCGATAACCCGGTAGCCCTTGGCACCGCAGGAATTGGTTGCACTGGTGTAGCACTGGTCCCAGGAGGAGGACAGGCCTGAACAGTTGATATGTAGCCCTTTTTTGCCGCGTTTCACTTCTGTCTTGGTGGTCGCAGCGCAGCCTGCTATGCCCACGACCATTAACAGTATCAAAATTCTTTTCATCACTATCCTTAATAGCCGCTTCGCAAAAAGGCTCGATGCAGGCTTTACGCGCTCTCGATTGTAGCGTTCAGCTGTCCGTGTCGAAATTCTCCATGAAAGACATTCGCTTACGGCCTAAACATGGCCTAAATGAGCGGCAAATACCAGAGCTACCTGCGATGACGATCAATCGGCTGGCACCAGTGGTTTGGATTCATTGCGCATGGTCAGCGTGGCGCCGACGGAGGCCAGAATGATGCAAGTGATCGCCATCCATTGCGCGAGGGACAAGTGTTCTTGCAGGAAAAACAGGCCGGAGAGCGCGCCGAATGCGGGCTCGATGCTCATCAACGTACCGAAGGTGCGGGCAGGAAGGCGAGTGAGGGCGACCATTTCCAGGGTGTAGGGCAGGGCAGTGGATAGAATGGCAACACCCAGGGCGACGGGAATCAGCGCAGGCGTCAGTAATGCGCTGCCGGCATGCACGATGCCGATCGGTGCTACGAACAAGGCAGCGATCATTACCCCGAGTGCCGCAGTTTGCACGCCATTGTCATTGCCGGCTTTCTGGCCGAACAAAATATAGAGTGCCCAGCACACCCCTGCGCCCAATGCGTAGGCGGCGCCGGTCAAGTCGATACCGCTGCTGGCTTCGCCCGTCGGGATCAGCAACAGAAGGCCCGCAATCGCAAGGCCAATCCATAAAAAATCCACAGCTCTGCGTGAGGCGTAGATAGCCACGGCGAGGGGGCCTGTGAATTCCAGCGCTACCGCGATGCCCAAAGGGACTGTGCGCAATGACATATAGAAGAGGAAGTTCATGCCGCCCAACGCCATTCCATAGACGATGACTGTGCGCAGGGACTTTGCCGTCAGCCTGGCGCGCCATGGGCGTAATAGAAGCAGCATGATTACGCTGGCAAAAATCAGGCGCAGGGTGGTGGTGCCCTGTGCGCCGACGATGGGAAACATGCTTTTGGCCAGCGAGGCACCGGACTGGATGGAAGCCATGGCGATCAACAGCAGGCCGACAGGAAACAATGCCGAGGCCAGGCTGCGCGGTGGGGTGGTCATTGGGGGTGTTCGTCCGAAGTCATAGTAGAGAAGCAGAACGCATATGATGCTTAACTGGCTGGGTTTGAGCAATATATTGCTCAGCTGATGGGTTTTGGCGTTCTTCATAGAAGCGGTTTGTAGATTTTCGATTGTTTGATAGAGAATCCAAATAAACGGTTGACGGCAGATTCTGGACGTCTATAATTCGCCCCACTTCCGGCGCAGTCGAAACGGAAAACTCCTTGGTAAACAAGAAGTTATGCAGAATTCGACAGCGAGTTGCTTCAGGTCATCGAAGCCCAGAAGGAGTTGGTAGAGCAGTGTTGTTTGGCTCTATTAACGTTTCGATCCTCTCGGTCGAAAGCGGAGGAAAAGAGGTGTTGACAGCAGCGTGTAACGCTGTAGAATTCGCCTCCCGCTAACGAGAGATCGGAAGCGCAAGTGGTTGAAGTTGTTGAGGAATTCCTCGAAAACTTCTGAAAATAATCACTTGACAGCAAATGAGGCTGCTGTAGAATGCGCGCCTCGGTTGAGACGAAAGATCTTAACCAACCGCTCTTTAACAACTGAATCAAGCAATTCGTGTGGGTGCTTGTGGAGTCAGACTGATAGTCAACAAGATTATCAGCATCACAAGTTACTCCGCGAGAAATCAAAGATGTAACCAACGATTGCTGAGCCAAGTTTAGGGTTTCTTAAAAACCCAAAGATGTTTGAACTGAAGAGTTTGATCATGGCTCAGATTGAACGCTGGCGGCAGGCCTAACACATGCAAGTCGAGCGGTAGAGAGAAGCTTGCTTCTCTTGAGAGCGGCGGACGGGTGAGTAAAGCCTAGGAATCTGCCTGGTAGTGGGGGATAACGTTCGGAAACGGACGCTAATACCGCATACGTCCTACGGGAGAAAGCAGGGGACCTTCGGGCCTTGCGCTATCAGATGAGCCTAGGTCGGATTAGCTAGTTGGTGAGGTAATGGCTCACCAAGGCGACGATCCGTAACTGGTCTGAGAGGATGATCAGTCACACTGGAACTGAGACACGGTCCAGACTCCTACGGGAGGCAGCAGTGGGGAATATTGGACAATGGGCGAAAGCCTGATCCAGCCATGCCGCGTGTGTGAAGAAGGTCTTCGGATTGTAAAGCACTTTAAGTTGGGAGGAAGGGCATTAACCTAATACGTTAGTGTTTTGACGTTACCGACAGAATAAGCACCGGCTAACTCTGTGCCAGCAGCCGCGGTAATACAGAGGGTGCAAGCGTTAATCGGAATTACTGGGCGTAAAGCGCGCGTAGGTGGTTTGTTAAGTTGGATGTGAAATCCCCGGGCTCAACCTGGGAACTGCATTCAAAACTGACTGACTAGAGTATGGTAGAGGGTGGTGGAATTTCCTGTGTAGCGGTGAAATGCGTAGATATAGGAAGGAACACCAGTGGCGAAGGCGACCACCTGGACTAATACTGACACTGAGGTGCGAAAGCGTGGGGAGCAAACAGGATTAGATACCCTGGTAGTCCACGCCGTAAACGATGTCAACTAGCCGTTGGGAGCCTTGAGCTCTTAGTGGCGCAGCTAACGCATTAAGTTGACCGCCTGGGGAGTACGGCCGCAAGGTTAAAACTCAAATGAATTGACGGGGGCCCGCACAAGCGGTGGAGCATGTGGTTTAATTCGAAGCAACGCGAAGAACCTTACCAGGCCTTGACATCCAATGAACTTTCTAGAGATAGATTGGTGCCTTCGGGAACATTGAGACAGGTGCTGCATGGCTGTCGTCAGCTCGTGTCGTGAGATGTTGGGTTAAGTCCCGTAACGAGCGCAACCCTTGTCCTTAGTTACCAGCACGTAATGGTGGGCACTCTAAGGAGACTGCCGGTGACAAACCGGAGGAAGGTGGGGATGACGTCAAGTCATCATGGCCCTTACGGCCTGGGCTACACACGTGCTACAATGGTCGGTACAGAGGGTTGCCAAGCCGCGAGGTGGAGCTAATCCCACAAAACCGATCGTAGTCCGGATCGCAGTCTGCAACTCGACTGCGTGAAGTCGGAATCGCTAGTAATCGCGAATCAGAATGTCGCGGTGAATACGTTCCCGGGCCTTGTACACACCGCCCGTCACACCATGGGAGTGGGTTGCACCAGAAGTAGCTAGTCTAACCTTCGGGAGGACGGTTACCACGGTGTGATTCATGACTGGGGTGAAGTCGTAACAAGGTAGCCGTAGGGGAACCTGCGGCTGGATCACCTCCTTAATCGACGACATCAGCTGCTCCATAAGTTCCCACACGAATTGCTTGATTCATTGAAGAAGACGATAAGAAGCAGCCCGAAATTGGGTCTGTAGCTCAGTTGGTTAGAGCGCACCCCTGATAAGGGTGAGGTCGGCAGTTCGAATCTGCCCAGACCCACCAATTTTGTGTGGGAAACGCCTGTAGAAATACGGGGCCATAGCTCAGCTGGGAGAGCGCCTGCCTTGCACGCAGGAGGTCAACGGTTCGATCCCGTTTGGCTCCACCACTACTGCTTCTGAAGTTTCGAAAGCTTAGAAATGAGCATTCCATTGTGATGATGGTGAATGTTGATTTCTAGTCTTTGATTAGATCGTTCTTTAAAAATTTGGGTATGTGATAGAAAGATAGACTGAACGTTACTTTCACTGGTAACGGATCAGGCTAAGGTAAAATTTGTGAGTTACTCGTAATTGAGTATTATCGAATTTTCGGCGAATGTTGTCTTCACAGTATAACCAGATTGCTTGGGGTTATATGGTCAAGTGAAGAAGCGCATACGGTGGATGCCTTGGCAGTCAGAGGCGATGAAAGACGTGGTAGCCTGCGAAAAGCTTCGGGGAGTCGGCAAACAGACTTTGATCCGGAGATGTCTGAATGGGGGAACCCAGCCATCATAAGATGGTTATCTTACGCTGAATACATAGGCGTAAGAGGCGAACCAGGGGAACTGAAACATCTAAGTACCCTGAGGAAAAGAAATCAACCGAGATTCCCTTAGTAGTGGCGAGCGAACGGGGACTAGCCCTTAAGTGGCTTTGAGATTAGCGGAACGCTCTGGAAAGTGCGGCCATAGTGGGTGATAGCCCTGTACGCGAAAATCTCTTAGTCATGAAATCGAGTAGGACGGAGCACGAGAAACTTTGTCTGAATATGGGGGGACCATCCTCCAAGGCTAAATACTACTGACTGACCGATAGTGAACTAGTACCGTGAGGGAAAGGCGAAAAGAACCCCGGAGAGGGGAGTGAAATAGATCCTGAAACCGTATGCGTACAAGCAGTGGGAGCAGACTTTGTTCTGTGACTGCGTACCTTTTGTATAATGGGTCAGCGACTTATTTTCAGTGGCGAGCTTAACCGAATAGGGGAGGCGTAGCGAAAGCGAGTCTTAATAGGGCGTCTAGTCGCTGGGAATAGACCCGAAACCGGGCGATCTATCCATGGGCAGGTTGAAGGTTGGGTAACACTAACTGGAGGACCGAACCGACTACCGTTGAAAAGTTAGCGGATGACCTGTGGATCGGAGTGAAAGGCTAATCAAGCTCGGAGATAGCTGGTTCTCCTCGAAAGCTATTTAGGTAGCGCCTCATGTATCACTGTAGGGGGTAGAGCACTGTTTCGGCTAGGGGGTCATCCCGACTTACCAAACCGATGCAAACTCCGAATACCTACAAGTGCCGAGCATGGGAGACACACGGCGGGTGCTAACGTCCGTCGTGAAAAGGGAAACAACCCAGACCGTCAGCTAAGGTCCCAAAGTTATGGTTAAGTGGGAAACGATGTGGGAAGGCTTAGACAGCTAGGAGGTTGGCTTAGAAGCAGCCACCCTTTAAAGAAAGCGTAATAGCTCACTAGTCGAGTCGGCCTGCGCGGAAGATGTAACGGGGCTCAAACCATACACCGAAGCTACGGGTATCACGTAAGTGATGCGGTAGAGGAGCGTTCTGTAAGCCTGTGAAGGTGAGTTGAGAAGCTTGCTGGAGGTATCAGAAGTGCGAATGCTGACATGAGTAACGACAATGGGTGTGAAAAACACCCACGCCGAAAGACCAAGGTTTCCTGCGCAACGTTAATCGACGCAGGGTTAGTCGGTCCCTAAGGCGAGGCTGAAAAGCGTAGTCGATGGAAAACAGGTTAATATTCCTGTACTTCTGGTTATTGCGATGGAGGGACGGAGAAGGCTAGGCCAGCTTGGCGTTGGTTGTCCAAGTTTAAGGTGGTAGGCTGGAATCTTAGGTAAATCCGGGATTCTAAGGCCGAGAGCTGATGACGAGTTAACTTTTAGTTAACGAAGTGGTTGATGCCATGCTTCCAAGAAAAGCTTCTAAGCTTCAGGTAACCAGGAACCGTACCCCAAACCGACACAGGTGGTTGGGTAGAGAATACCAAGGCGCTTGAGAGAACTCGGGTGAAGGAACTAGGCAAAATGGCACCGTAACTTCGGGAGAAGGTGCGCCGGTGAGGGTGAAGGACTTGCTCCGTAAGCTCATGCCGGTCGAAGATACCAGGCCGCTGCGACTGTTTATTAAAAACACAGCACTCTGCAAACACGAAAGTGGACGTATAGGGTGTGACGCCTGCCCGGTGCCGGAAGGTTAATTGATGGGGTTAGCTAACGCGAAGCTCTTGATCGAAGCCCCGGTAAACGGCGGCCGTAACTATAACGGTCCTAAGGTAGCGAAATTCCTTGTCGGGTAAGTTCCGACCTGCACGAATGGCGTAACGATGGCGGCGCTGTCTCCACCCGAGACTCAGTGAAATTGAAATCGCTGTGAAGATGCAGTGTATCCGCGGCTAGACGGAAAGACCCCGTGAACCTTTACTATAGCTTTGCACTGGACTTTGAATTTGCTTGTGTAGGATAGGTGGGAGGCTTTGAAGCGTGGACGCCAGTTCGCGTGGAGCCAACCTTGAAATACCACCCTGGCAACTTTGAGGTTCTAACTCAGGTCCGTTATCCGGATCGAGGACAGTGTATGGTGGGTAGTTTGACTGGGGCGGTCTCCTCCTAAAGAGTAACGGAGGAGTACGAAGGTGCGCTCAGACCGGTCGGAAATCGGTCGTAGAGTATAAAGGCAAAAGCGCGCTTGACTGCGAGACAGACACGTCGAGCAGGTACGAAAGTAGGTCTTAGTGATCCGGTGGTTCTGTATGGAAGGGCCATCGCTCAACGGATAAAAGGTACTCCGGGGATAACAGGCTGATACCGCCCAAGAGTTCATATCGACGGCGGTGTTTGGCACCTCGATGTCGGCTCATCACATCCTGGGGCTGAAGCCGGTCCCAAGGGTATGGCTGTTCGCCATTTAAAGTGGTACGCGAGCTGGGTTTAGAACGTCGTGAGACAGTTCGGTCCCTATCTGCCGTGGACGTTTGAGATTTGAGAGGGGCTGCTCCTAGTACGAGAGGACCGGAGTGGACGAACCTCTGGTGTTCCGGTTGTCACGCCAGTGGCATTGCCGGGTAGCTATGTTCGGAATAGATAACCGCTGAAAGCATCTAAGCGGGAAACTAGCCTCAAGATGAGATCTCACTGGGACCTTGAGTCCCCTGAAGGGCCGTCGAAGACTACGACGTTGATAGGTTGGGTGTGTAAGCGCTGTGAGGCGTTGAGCTAACCAATACTAATTGCCCGTGAGGCTTGACCATATAACACCCAAGCAATTTGACTACTCCTGACTTGGAAACAAGCAGAAGCATCAGATTGCGGTGTGTGAAGACGATAGAACCGAAAGTTCGAATTTCACAAAACACCGAAAGCTATCACATACCCAATTTGCTGAAGCGAGGCAAACTGGCCACGACTCAGTACCCGAATTTCTTGACGACCATAGAGCATTGGAACCACCTGATCCCATCCCGAACTCAGTAGTGAAACGATGCATCGCCGATGGTAGTGTGGGGTTTCCCCATGTGAGAGTAGGTCATCGTCAAGATTAAATTCCAGAACCCCTGTTTGCTAACGCGAACAGGGGTTTTGTTTTGGGCGGTCGAAAAGTAAAAAATTCTGGTTTTCCTAAAACCCTTCCTGCTTCTGTCCCAATTTCTGTCAGCGACACACTTCGCGTCATACGAACGCCCACTGATCTGGAGGCCTTTCCGGAGCCAAAATCGATCCTCTCCTGACAAAACAGCATGCCGTTGGGGAAATCGATGCAAAGTGTTTCTGCATTTTTGGTATGGTGCAGCACATTTTCACAAGGATTGATCTTTCATCCGCAGGACGCGGCGTCGACCTTCTTCAACGAGATGCTGTAGAAATGCCTGAACCGATACCGATCAAAGATCACGAAAAAGAAAACCGCCTGGTCAACAAGCGTTTACTCGCTTGCGCGCTGTTGGTGATTGGCATCACCTGTGCGCTGGTCGGGCGTATGTATTTCCTGCAGGTGGTGCAGTACGACTATCACTCGACGATTTCCGAAAACAACCGCGTCCACGTATTGCCGATTACGCCGACTCGCGGGCTGATTTATGACCGTAATGGCGTGGTGCTGGCCGACAACCGTCCCAGCTATAACCTGACTATCACTCGCGAGCGCACCACCGACCTCAAGGGCGAACTGGACGCCATCGTCAACTTGCTGCATTTGCCGGCCGAAGATCGCGCTGTGTTCGACAAGGCGCTGAAGCAGGCCCGACATCCTTTTGTGCCCGTTACGTTGTTCTACGAATTGACCGAAGAGCAGATCGCCTTATTGGCGGTTAACGAGTTCCGCCTGCCCGGTGTCGACGTCGAGCCGCAATTCGTGCGCCATTACCCTCTGGGCGCGCATTTCGCCCATTCGATTGGCTACGTCGGCCGAATCAATGAAAAAGAATCCAAGGCGCTTGATTCGGTGGAGTACCGTGGCACCCAGTCCATCGGCAAGACCGGTATCGAGCGCTTCTACGAGTCCGAACTGCACGGCCATGTCGGTTATGAAGAGGTCGAGACCAATGCCCAGGGTCGCGTATTACGCGTGCTCAAGCACACCGATCCGATCCCCGGCAAAAACATCGTCCTGAGCCTCGATGTCAAACTCCAGGAAGCCGCCGAAGAGGCCTTGGGCGACCGCCGTGGTTCGGTCGTCGCCCTCGACCCGCAAACCGGTGAAGTGCTGGCCATGGTCAGCAAGCCGAGCTTTGACCCGAACCTGTTCGTCACCGGTATCAGCTTCAAGGAATACGCTGCGCTGCACGACTCCATCGATCGGCCGCTGTTCAACCGCGTGCTGCGCGGGCTTTACGCGCCGGGTTCGACGATCAAGCCGGAAGTGGCCATCGCCGGTCTGGACAGTGGTGTGGTTACCGCACAAACCCGGGTGTTCGACCCCGGTTACTACCAGTTGCCCGATTTCGACCATAAATACCGCAACTGGAACCACAGCGGCGACGGCTGGGTGGACATGGACGCGGCCATCATGCGCTCCAATGACACCTACTTTTACGACCTGGCTCATAAACTGGGCATCGACCGCCTGCACGACTACCTGGCCGAATTTGGCCTCGGTCAGAAGGTCTCCCTCGACATGTTCGAAGAGTCGGCCGGCTTGATGCCTTCCCAGGCCTGGAAACGTGCGACACGCCGTCAACCCTGGTTCCCGGGCGAAACCGTAATCCTTGGCATTGGCCAGGGTTACATGCAGGTCACGCCGTTGCAGCTCGCGCAGGCCACAGCGTTGATCGCCAACAAAGGTGTATGGAACCGGCCGCACTTGGCCAAGACCATCAATGGCGTGCCGCCGGTCGACGAAAACCCCATGCCCAATGTGGTTCTGAAAGATCCGCGTGATTGGGAGCAGGTCAACCACGGCATGCAACTGGTGATGCACGACCCGCGGGGTATCGCCCGTGCGGCGGCGCTTGGCGCCCAATACCGGATTGCTGGTAAAAGTGGTACCGCGCAGGTGGTGGCGATCAAGCAAGGTGAGCGCTACAACCGTAACAAGACCCTTGAGCGCCATCGTGATAACGCCCTGTTCGTTGGCTTCGCGCCGGCTGAACACCCGAAAATCGTGATCTCGGTGATGATTGAGAACGGCGAGGCCGGTGGCCGCGTGGCAGGTCCCGTGGTGCGGCAAATCATGGACGCCTGGCTGCTCGACCAGGAAGGCCACCTGAAGCCGCAGTATGCGACGCCCGCCAAAGCGCCAGGTGACCCGCACGTTTAAGTCAGGCTTTCCACTCGCCCCATTGTTCCAGGCTTTCATAAGCCAGCCAGGGCACGTCATGGGCTGTCCAGATGTGCGAGGTGGGCCGGACACCCGGATCATCATCCAGTGTCGCCACCCGCACGATCACATGGGGCTGATGCCCGCGCTCTGCCACCAGATGTGAGCCGCAGCGCGAGCAGAAATGCCTGAGTTTGCCCGGCGATGACTCAAACGCCGACAACAGGTCTTCACCCTGCGTCCAGCGAAAGTGCTCGCGCATCACCCCGGCTGTGCTCACAAATGCGGCGGCATGCACCTTGCGGCAGCTGTCGCAATGGCAGTGGCTGATGGGCATATCCAGGCTGTCAATTTGATAGCGCACCGCTTTGCAGAAGCAACTTCCATTCAATGGGTCAGTCATGAACGTAGTGTCGGATCAAGGATAGGGTCGTCATCATTGCGCACAATCCAAGGTTGCGCATTGGTCGATGTCGCCTACTGTCAATGGAGGAGGTGACTTATGCATGTATTAGATCGCATCGAACGAAAGGTCCTGCTCAACGCTTCACGCAAACAGGTCTGGGAAGCACTCACCGATGCTGAGCAATTCGGTAGCTGGTTCGGCATTGCCCTCAAGGATAAAATCTTTGCGGCTGGGGAAACCATCGAGGCGCCGATAACCTACCCCGGCTACGAACATGTGGTGTGGAAGGCCAGGATCGAACGCGTCCTGCCACAAACGCTGTTCTCTTTCCGCTGGCATCCCTACGCGGTGGAGAAGGACGTGGACTACGACAAGGAAACACCGACCCTGGTCGAATTCACCCTCGAAGATCGCGCGCCCGGCATCCTGCTACGGGTAGTCGAATCAGGCTTCGATGCGGTGCCCGAGGCCCGACGCCAGAAAGCGTTCAAGATGAATTCCCGTGGCTGGGATGAGCAAATGAGCAACATCGAAACCTATCTCGGCCAGGCCCGTCGCGCTTGACCCAAACGGGCATCTCTAGGATGCCCGTCTTCGTTACTGTCAGCCTTCTTGAACCGTGGTGCCGGGTGACTAGAAATCCACCGTCGCCGACAACTTGGCCACCCGCGGATCGCCCTGGGTCAGATAGCCCCCCAACGCTGACTCCCAGTACTTGGTATTCGCCACGTTTTCCACGGTAGCGCCCACTGTCACATCGCGCTGAGCCACTTTGAAGTTGTAACGAGCACCCACATCGAAGCGGTTCCAGGTCGGCAGGCTCAGGTTGTTTGCCGCATCGGCGTACTGGCCGCCGGTGCGTAACATGCGGCCGTTTACGCTCACGCCTTGCAGGCCGGGCACATCCCAGTCCACACCGGCGTTGAGTTGGAACGTCGGCACACCGATAGCACGGTTGCCGTCGTTGGCGCCGTTTTGCGTGTCGTTGACTTCAGTGTGAATAACCGTCGCGCCGCCCAGCAGGCGCAGGCCGTCGACCGGCTCACCGAAGACGCTCAGTTCTACGCCCTTGTTGACTTGCTCGCCCTGGAACACGAAGGTCGCACTTTGATCTGCGTTCACTTGGGAGTAACCCTGAGTCGGTTGCTCGATTCGGTAGACACCCAAAGTCGCCCCATAGGCGCCCATATCCAGCTTGACGCCGGCCTCGGTCTGTTTCGAACGAGCCGGTGCAAAGGTCTGGTTGGCGTTGGTCACGGTGGCGCTGCCAAACGTGGTTGGCGCGGTTGGCCCTGAAGCCAGGCCTTCGATGTGGTTGGCGTAAAACGACACGTGGTCCCAGGGTTTGAATACCAGGCCATACACCGGCGTTGTGATGCCTTTGGCGTAGTTGGCGGTGCGCGTGCCTGTACCGTACGCATAGCCCTGAACCACCAGTTCCTGACGGCGCAGACCGGCAGTGAACAGCAGGCGGTCATCCATGAAACCAACGGTGTCTGACACCGCCGCGCTGCGGGCGAATGTCTTGGCAGTGATACCTGGATTGTTCAGGTCGCTGCCGGCGGTATAACCGCCCTTGGCGGGTGCGGCCACCTCGACAGGGTTGTACAGGTTGGTCGCCTGGGTGCCGGAGGCAAAGTCAAAGGCGTTGCGTGCCTGGGTCCAGATGCCAGTCAGGCCCAGGTTCAATTGGTGGCTGACCGATCCTGTCTGGAACTTGCCGTTCAGGCCGGCCATCAGGCTGGTGTTGTCTTCCTGGTGAGCAATGTTCGAGCCGCTGACGGTGGCATTACCCAATGCGTCTTTCAGGGTGACCGACGAGTAACGCCCGATCTCGTTGGTGTGCTTGGCGCCGCCAGCGATATAGGCGCTCCAGTGGTCGTTGAGGTCGTACTCGCCGCGCAGCATGCCGAAGGTGTCCTCGAGGCTGGTGGTGCCCCAGTTCGGCGCGTAGTTGGTAGCGGCGGATGGGGCGTTGGGGAGATGGGTCAGCCCACTGCCCAGCAACACCGTATTGCGGCCGCCGTTGACCTGTTGCTTCTGATAAACAAAGTCACCCGACAAACGCAGTGCATCACCGCGGTAATCGAGGCCGACGGAGAACAGCTTCGAACGCTGGTTCTCATCGTCGACCGCAGTATCGCCTTCACGCTGGGAAAGGTTCACCCGCGCACCAAAGCGGTCGTCCTCGCCAAAGCGCTGTCCGATGTCGAGGTGCTCGCCAACTCGCCCATCGCTGCTGATATCCGTGCTGAAACGGCGCAGCGGCGCCTCATCGGCGCGCTTGGGTTGCAGGTTTACGCCGCCGCCAATGCCCGAGCCGCCGGGCGTTACACCGTTGATAAAAGCGTTGGGGCCCTTGAACACTTCAACCCGTTCCAGGGCGTCGGTGGACATGATCTGGCGCGGCAGGATGCCGTACAAACCGTTGAACGAAATGTCGTCGCCATTGAGTGGCAAACCGCGAATCACGAAGGCCTGGGCCTGGTTGGCATAGCCCGATGCCTGGCGCACGGAGGCGTCGTTGAGCAACACATCGCCGACGGTTTGCGCCTGCTGGTCGCGGATCAATTTTTCGGTGTAGGAGGACATGCTGAAGGGCACATCCATGATGTCCTGGTTACCCAGAACTCCCAATTGGCCACCGCGTGCAACCTGACCGCCAGCGTAAACCGGGGGCAGGGCATTCGGCGCGGGCGCATCGGCATCGATGCGGGTGGCGCCCAATTCCAGTGGCTTGCTATCCGAACGGTTGTCCGCATCCTGTAGGGGGGGTGCAGCATGAGCTGCGAGGCTCAGGGAGCAGCAAAGGGCGAGCAGGGTCGGGCGAAACGGTAAAGAAGGTCGGCTGCAGGTGGGCATGGTCGATCCTGACGGCTAACCGTCAATGTGAGGAAAAGGGCAACAGCGTTGCGCTTCCTCGCTGCGCGGATACGACTCCGACGCGAATGATAGTGATTGTTATTAATGTTCTGCAACAATTTTGTGGGATTGCAGTCTGCGTGCGCGTTAACGTGCCGCGTTTGGCCGGATGCCGAGTAGAATCACGCCCTGAAAGCGATTCCTGAGGTGCGGTACGGTGGATTTACAGCAGGGTTTTGTCCTGACCCGGCATTGGCGCGACACCCCGGCGGGCACGGAGGTCAGTTTCTGGCTGGCCACGGATCTCGGGCCGCGGTGTATCCGCCTACCCATGCAAACCTCGGTCATGTTTATCCCCGAGGCCCATCGCAAGCATCTGGATTGGCTGCTCAAGGACGAGCGCGATATCGAACTGCGCCCGTTGCAACTGTGTGACTTCCATCATCGCCAGGTCCTGGGCCTTTACACCCGCCAACACCGCCAAATGATGGACCTGGAAAAACGCCTGCGTGCCGCGGGCGTTGATGTGTACGAAGGCGACGTGCGGCCGCCCGAGCGCTACATGATGGAGCGTTTCATCACCGCACCGGTATGGTTCGGTGGCACACCGGACGCCGATGGCACGGTGCTCGACGCCCAGATGAAACCTGCGCCCGACTACCGCCCGCCGCTGAAACTGGTGTCCCTGGACATCGAGACCACCGCCCAAGGCGACCTGTATTCCATTGCCCTCGAAGGCTGCGGCGAGCGCCAGGTCTACATGCTCGGTCCGCCGAACAAGACCGACGCCGTCGACTTCAAACTCGACTACTGCGACACCCGCGCCCAATTGCTCGAACGCCTCAACGTGTGGCTCGCCGCCCATGACCCCGACGCGATCATCGGCTGGAATGTGGTGCAGTTCGACCTGCGTGTACTCCACGAACATGCCCAGCGCCTCAACGTGCCATTGCTGCTCGGCCGTGGAGGTGAAGCCATGGCCTGGCGTGAGCATGGCAGCCGCAATCACTATTTTGCTGCAGCAGCGGGGCGCCTGATTATCGACGGCATCGAAGCGCTGCGTTCGGCCACCTGGAGTTTCGAGTCCTTCAGTCTGGAAAACGTCGCACAAACCCTGCTTGGCGAAGGCAAGGACATCTCCACGCCGTACCAACGCATGGATGAGATCAACCGCATGTTCGCCGAGGACAAGCCCGCGCTGGCACGCTACAACCTCAAGGACTGCGAGCTGGTCACGCGGATTTTCGAGAAGACCGAGCTGCTCAAGTTCCTGCTGGAACGGGCCAGCGTCACCGGGTTGCCGGCCGACCGCAACGGCGGCTCCGTCGCCGCGTTCACCCATCTGTACATGCCGTTGATGCACCGCCAGGGCTTTGTCGCGCCGAACCTGGGCGACAAACCACCGCAGGCCAGCCCTGGCGGGTTTGTCATGGACTCGCGGCCCGGCCTCTACGAGTCGGTGCTGGTGCTGGATTACAAAAGCCTCTACCCGTCAATTATCCGCAGCTTCCTGATCGACCCGGTCGGTCTGATCGAAGGCCTCAAGCACCCCGACGACAGCGAGTCGGTGGAAGGTTTTCGCGGTGCGCGTTTTTCGCGTAGCCGGCACTGCTTGCCGTCCATCGTCGCACGCGTTTCCGAAGGGCGCGAAGTGGCTAAGCGCGAACACAACGCGCCACTGTCCCAAGCCCTGAAAATCATCATGAACGCCTTCTATGGTGTGCTCGGGTCCAGCGGCTGTCGGTTCTTCGACACCCGGTTGGCGTCGTCAATCACCCTGCGTGGCCACCAGATCATGCGCCAGACACGTGAGTTGGTTGAGGCCAAGGGCTATGAGGTGATCTACGGCGATACCGACTCCACGTTCGTGTGGCTGGGCGGCGCTCATTCCCAAGAGGACGCCAGCCGCATCGGCCAGGAATTAGTGCAGTACGTCAATGCCTGGTGGCGTGCGCACTTGCTCAATGAGTTCGGCCTGCAAAGCGCCCTGGAACTGCAATACGAAACCCATTTCAGCCGCTTCCTCATGCCGACCATTCGCGGTGCGGAGGAGGGCAGCAAAAAGCGTTACGCCGGCTTGGTCGTGCGCGCCGATGGCAGCGAAGACATGATCTACAAAGGCCTGGAAACCGTGCGCAGTGACTGGTCGCCCCTGGCCCGGCAATTCCAGCAGGAACTCTACCAGCGCATCTTCCATCGTCAGCCTCACCAAGACTACGTGCGCGACTATGTGCGTCGAACCTTGAGCGGCGAACTCGACGACCTGCTGATCTACCGCAAGCGCCTGCGGCGTCAGCTGGATGACTACGAACGTAACGTCCCGCCCCATGTGCGTGCTGCGCGTCTGGCGGATGAATACAACGACCGCCTCGGGCGCCCACGTCAATACCAGCGGGGTGGCTGGATCCGTTACGTGATCAGCGTCAACGGCCCGGAACCGCTGGAGGTGCGGCAGGCGCCGATCGACTACGACCACTACGTTACGAGGCAATTGCAGCCGGTTGCCGATGCGATCCTGCCGTTCGTAAATGATGATTTCGGCACCTTGGTCGGCGGGCAAATGGGCCTGTTCTAAATCGCTTGCCTGGAGACGGTGAGAGCCTGCACTCTTGACCTCTGAACACCCCTCGGGCGGCGCACCTTTCCATGACCCAGATCACGCTGACCGGCACTACGGTCGAACTCCAACCCCTGCAACGTGAACATGCGGCTGCGCTGGTCGAAGCTGCCGCCGACGGCGAGCTTTGGAACCTCAACGTCACCAACGTGCCCGGCCCCGAAACGGTCGGCAAGTACCTAGACCTCGCCCTGGCCGGGCGTGCGGCCGGCACCATGATCCCGTTTGCCATCGTGCGTCGCGACGGCGGCCAGGTGGTCGGCAGTACACGCTTCTGGAAGGTTGACCGGGTGAACCGCAAGCTCGAGATCGGCCATACCTTTTTGGCGCAATCGACGCAAAAAACCGCGGTCAACACCGAATCCAAATTGTTGCTGCTGACCTACGCCTTCGACGTGCTGGAGTGTGTGCGGGTGCAGTTCACCACCGATGAACTCAACGAAAAATCCCGTGCCGCCATCCTGCGTCTGGGGGCCGTGCAAGAAGGCATCGTGCGTCACGAACGCATCATGCCCGACGGGCGCAAGCGCAACTCGGTGCGCTTCAGCATCATCGATTCGGAATGGCCGCAGGTGAAGGCCAATTTGCAGGCCAAGCTGCTGCGATAAGGAGGAAACGCGCATGTACACGCTCTACGGCATTGATGAGTCCGGCTCCTGCATGATCGAAATTGCCCTGCAGCGTTGCGCAGTGCCGTGGCGCCGCATCGACGCCAGCTCCTGGGAACACAGCGAGGGCAGCGAAGCCCTCGCACGGATTAACCCGCTCAAACAGATACCGACCCTGGTCACCCCCGATGGGCAGGTGCTGACCGAAAGCGCCGCTATCCTGATCCACCTGGGCCTGGAGTTTCCCGCTTCCCAGCTGCTGGCCGGCAACCGCGCGCAGATCCTGCGTGGCCTGGTGTACATCGCCGCCAATTGCTACTCGGCAATCGGCATCATCGACTACCCGCAGCGCTGGCTGGGGGATGCGGATGACGCGGTGCAGGCGCAATTGATCAGCGGTACGCGCCGTTATCTGCATCATGCGTGGGTGGTGTTCGCCGAGCAGTTTGCCGACCAGTTGTTCGCCCCGAGCGCGTTGCCGAATGCGCTCGGCATCATGGCCGCCGCGGTGTCGCGTTGGGACGAGGCGCGCGAGGTGTTGGGCAACTTGGCGCCAGGCTTTGCCCAGACACTGGCCAATGTAGATACCGACCCGGTCGTGGCGCCCGTCTTTGCGCGACATTGGCCGGACTGGGACGTCTCGTAATGTTTCTGCAATCAGAAGAAACAATGACCGTTACCCCCACGCGGCCCCTTGCGTCGCGGGCGTCCTGACCTACGCTTCTTAACGTGGTGTAGGAATCATCCTTGAATTTGACTGTCGCAGACATGAAACTCAAGAACCCTGCATGGAATTCAAAGGAGGTGCGCATGCTCATCCGGTCGCTGACCCTGGCTACCTTGATGGCTTTTACGGGGCCGCTGTTGGCCGCGGATGATATCAACCCGCTCAAACAGGACTTGGGCAAGTCCCGTCCGTTGGTGGTGGTGGAGTTGGATTCCGGCAACGAAACGTTGGCCACCCTCAAGAAACAGCTGGACGAGCCTGCCAACAAGCAGTCCTTTGAAGAGCGCAGCATGGTCTTCTACACCGTCAAGTTCGGCAGTATCGGTGCTGAAGGGGAGAAGTTCGCCAAGGACCCGAAGGACAACAAAAAGCTCACGCCGCCTGAAACCAACGCGTTGATCCGCGCCCTCAAGTTGGGTGCCGGCAGCGGCACCAAGGTGATTCTGGTGGGTAAGGACGGCGAGAAGAAAGTCGAGAAAACCGTGCCACCGGATACCCTCGATCTGAAGGCGTTTTTCAGCGCCATCGACCAGATGCCCCAGGCCGAAAAAGACTTGGCCGCGCCTGCCGAACCGGAGCCTGCCGCCCCTGCTCCAGCCAAGGGTGCCAAAGCTGCCAAGCCGGCAAAACCCGGCAGCAAGCCTGCCGCGCAACCACTCGATGATTGAACACACCTAACCCCTGTGGGAGCGGGCTTGCCGGCTCCCACAGTTGTTTTGCGGCGTTTTCAGGTTTTTGGGGCTTTACGCACCGGGAACGGAAAGTAGAAAAACCGCAAGAACGCCACCCGCTTGATCACTTCGCCGATCAGCAACGGCACGACCACCGCCACCACCAGGCCCAGGCAAGCGGCCAGGAGGGGATGCAGACCCAGGCGCTCCATCAGGTCGACGGTCTTGTGCTGGATTTCACCATGGAAGATCAACAGGATCAGGGTCGATTGGCCGATATACGTCATCGCCCGCGTGATCACGGCCGACACCATCAGTACCCGCGCGAATGCCCAGCACGCGTACACGCCAATCACCGCCAGCAGGCTGGTCCACAACCAGTGGTCGTAGCGCCGTTGTGCCAAGTCCATGGTGGCGTGGCTGTAGAGGAACACGGCGGCAAACAACGCTACCGCAATCACCATCGTCAGCAGCGAGCCCTCATGCCTGCGCAGCCAGTCGCGCAACAGGTAGCCGTAGATGAAATAGGTGCTGCTGATCAAGGTGATCTCAAGGCTGAAGGGCAGGCCGGGCAGCGTCCAGGTGTGCCCGCCGACGGTCACCGGGATTTGCCAGAACCACGGCAATACCCAAATACCGATCAGCAATTGCGCCACTATCAGCAGGCAGCTCACCGGCAGTGGCAGTTTCAGACGCTGGATCAGTCGCAGCATCAACCAACTGAACAGAATCGCCACCCAGAAATGCGGCAGAAACCACAGGGCTTGCCACGGAATGGTGTCCACCGAGGCGTACAGCACACCGCCGATATCCGGCAGCAGCGGTTGCCCGCGCAACACCGCGCGCACGATCACGTACACCAGCATGGTGAAGAAAAATGGCTTGAGCAGGCCGTCGGCCTTGCGTATCGCCATTTCCACAAAAGGTTGTTCGGGCTTGAAGAACACCCCGGACAAGAAAAAGAACAACGGCAATATGAACGAGGCAATGATCGGATACTGCAGGTCCGGCGAGTTAGCGACAAACCAGCTGTGGCCATACACGATCATCAGGATGCCGATGCCTTTGGCAATATCCATCTGTATCCAACGATGTTTCACGTGACCACCCCCAAACGCTCATTCATGCCTTGCGCCATGGCTTTAGCCACAGCCCCATACTCAACAACACCACGGCGCCGGCCAGGGTGCTCAGACCCAGCTGCAGCCACACGCCTTGAATTCGAAACAACCCCAGCGCCGCCAGGCCCATCAACCCTGCGCTGAGCAGCCATTGCCGCGCCCAGGGCAGGGCGCCGAGCAACGACTGGCGCTGCATCAGCAGCAATGCGGTGCAAATCACACCTGCCAATGCGGCCAATGGAATACCCGCCAGGCCAAACACGAAGGGCAGGGCCCCGAGCAACAGCATATTGACCAGGCTACCGAGTAACTCGCAACGCAACGGCTGGCGTGTATCGCCGGCGGCATAGGCATACCGCGCCAGTAGCGCGTTCCACGCGCCAAATACCAGCGGCACGGCAAACCAGGCCAGCAGCAGGGGCAAGGGCGAGTCGGCCGATTGCTTGGGCAGCAACAACGCCACCAGGCTGGGGGCTGCGGCCACCAGGCCGACGCCGGCCGGCAACGTGAGCACGCTGGCGGTTTCCAGGCCGCGTTTGAGCAAGGCCAGGCGCTCATCGCCCTGGCGTCGGCTCATCATGCCCAGCAACACTTGGTTGAGGCTCATCAGCGCAATCAGCGGCAGGTTCATCAGTTTGCGGGCGAGGTTGACCCAGGTGACGGCGCCTTCGCCGAGCAACGACGCCACCAGGCGTTCGATCAACGCCAACCCCTGGCTGGCACCATTGCTGAGCAGCAGCGGCCCGATGCGTTGGCCGAGCTCGCGCAACGGCGTGAACGCCAACTGCCAGTGCCACGGCCGCCAGCCCTGACGCCAGATCGACGGCAGCAGTGCCAGTGGCATCAACAGGCTGCCGGCCAGGCACGCCAGCGCGAGGGCGTGCGGTTGCGTCGCGGTGCCCGCCAGGGCGAGGTATGTCACCGGCGGCAGGTTGAACAGCAGTGAACCCAGGCCCGCCAGCACAAATCGCTCACTGGCCTGCAACGGAATACTGAACAGCGCATGCAGCATCAACCCCGGCACGCACCAGGCCACGATCTGCAGGTTGCTGGCGGCAAGCGTGGTTGCGCTGGCCGCCAGACCCGGCCCCAGTAACTGCACCAGCCACGGCGCCAACAGTGTGAGCAACAGGCTGGTGACCAGCGCGATCAGCACCAGTGCCGGGAACAGCACCGCCAGCCAATCCAGGCGTTCAGCGTCCTTGCGTTGCAGGTACAGCGGCAGCGCGGCGGCGCTCAATACGCCACCGGCCAGCGACATGCGCAACGCCTCGGGCAAAAACAGCGCGATCAGGAACGCGTCGCTGCGTTCGCCCGCGCCCCAGGCGGCCACCAGCAACCACTCGCGGGCAAACCCAAGGCACAGGCCAAGCAAGGTCGCAAGCGTCAGCCAGACGGCAGAACCGAGCATGGCTAAGGCCGCGCGCCGTCAAGGATCGGTTTGCGATACACCACGGTCTTGAGCTGTGGCAGGCGTGCCGGAAACAGTCGGCGTGCCTCCAGCACGTTGAGGCCCACCATCAGCCAGAACAGCGCCACCATCACCACCGCGAAGCTGAAGTAGTGGTCAAACAAACCGCTGACCAGCGCCGAGAGAATCCCGGCCGTGCTGCCCAGCCACAACGCGTTGTCCTTGGTCAGGCGAATAGGGCCTTTTTCCGGGCGCGCCTCACGCCACCAGCGCACGGTGACGGCGACAAACAGCAGCATGCCGACAATACCGATCTTGTAGATGAGGTTCAGCCACAGGTTGGAGATCCCCAGCAACAAAGTGCCCGGCACCGGAGGGTCGACCTTGAAGCCAATGCCGAACGGATACGCCGCCACCGCCTGCGGGAACATGCGGTATTCATCGACGCGCACTTCGGTACTGGCGTTGCTTGAGGAAAAAATCGTCGCCAGGCGGTCCTGCAACGGTGGGTAAGCGATCACCAGTGCCACCGTCAGGGCGGCGCCGATCATCAACAGGCGCCCGGTGTACGGCACGCGGCGCGTCGCCATCCACATCAGCACCAGCGCCAGGCTGACCATCGCACCACGGCTACTGGCCAGCAGCAAGGCCGCAGCGCCCAGGCACGCCACGCCCAGGCCCAGCGCGCGTTTCCAGCCTTGTTCGGTCATGCCGTAGCAGAACGCCAGGGGCAGCAGCAGCGCCATGATCCCGCCGATGGCATTCGGGTGCATCCACGGCGAGCCCATCCGCGATGCCATCGCCTCCAGGCCGAATTTCAACATGTCGAAGTTGCCGTAATTGAACACCGCCAGGATCGGCGCAATGCCCGCTCCCGAGCGGGTACGCACAAACACTGCAATCGACAGCACCAGCATCGCCAGCGTGCCCAGCAGCAGGGCGATGACCAGCGATTCGCGCTGCTTGTAGCCGGTCAGCAACTTGGCGCAGAGGAACACGCCCGAGAGGTTCAGCAACCAGCGCAGCCAGTTGGCCGTGCCGCTGGTGTCGGCGTGGATGCTGACCTGGCCGACGATAAATGGGAACACGCTGAACAGCATCAGCCACAACAGTGCCTGGTCGGTGGGGCGCCGTGACAGCCTGGGTGTCTCAGGCACGCGCGACAGAAAACTGTGCCACACCACCGCGCCCCAGGTCAGCGCGAGGACGGCTTCGCTCACCGTACTGCGAATGCCCAGGTTGAGGGTCGAATACGGCATAAAGGTCGCGACCCCGGCGAACAGCAACAAACCCCAGAACGGGAAGCGCAGGATGGTGACCGCCGCCGCCAGGCCGATCACGGCGAGGAACGCTTTGGCCGGCGACAGCATCAACGCGAGTGCGCCAAACAGCAGGCCGAAGAGGATGGCGACGAGGCTTGCCAGGGAGAGTCTCATTTCAATTCCTCGATCAGTTCGGCCAGGCGTCGACTGTAAGCCTGGTGGTTGAAACGTTGTGCCCACAGCTTGCGTTGTTCGGGGGAATCTTCGGTGGCACGACCCACCAGTTCGACCATCAATTGCACCAGCGCGGGGCCGTCGCTGGGTGAAAAGCGCGGGGCCGAAGGCGGCGTGATCTCATCCAGCGACGTGCCGCTGGCGACCGCTACCGGTGTGCCGACACTGAGGGCTTCAATCACCGGCAAGCCAAAACCTTCAGCATAGGACGGCTGCCACAGGCGCGACGCCTTGCGGTACAGCCCATGCAGTTGCGCATCTGACACCCCGCTCAGCGCGCGAATACCCGGCAGGCTGCGCTGGGCTTCGGGCAGGTGATCGAGGCTGCCTACCAGCACCAGCTCGGGTACGCGAGGAGACAGGCGCCGCGCCTGTTGCCAGGCGTCGACCAGAAACGGCACGTTCTTGCGCAACTCGCGGGTGCCGACCAGCAGCCAGTAATGTTCCGGCAACTGGCGTGCCGACAGGTCCGCAGCCAGGTCGACAAAACCCTCCACTTGATTGGGCAATACGCGAATTTTGCCCGCCGCCTTGGGGAACAGCCGCGCGGTTTCATCGGCGCTGTACTGCGAGGGCGTCCACACCCGATCGGCGCTGCGCACCGCATAGGCGATCGAGAGTCGATCGCTGGTCTTGTAGATCAGTGCCTTCAAACGGTTGGCGTGGTAGTTGTTCAGGGTGATCTGGAACAGGTCATGCAACAGCACCACGGTGCGCAGACCCTTCGGCTTGGGAGGCAGCGGCAGGCCCATATTGAACGTGCTGATGTACAGGTCGATGTGCTGCTCACGCAACGCGCGTGGCAGAAAACCAGCCTCGAAGCGCAGGCGATTCTGCGGCTGGTGCATGGCTGTCTTCGCGCAGCCCCAGGCCGGGCAGTGGGCCTGCAGGCGGGTTTCATCGCCCAGCGGGGCCACCGTAAACCGTTCCAGCTCGACATCCGGCAGCGCGCGCAGGGCATTTTCCAGCGCGTACACCTGGCGACTGATCCCGGATTGCGGCGAGGTGCCGACGGTGCGGTAATCCAGGCCTATACGCATGCGGGTGCCTTTTGGCTGAGCGGCGACAGGCTTGCGTACACCTGCTCCAGTTGGCTGGCGGCGACGCTCCAGTCATGGGCCCGGCGCACATACGCGCGGCCCGCTTCACCCATCGGCGTGGCGGCGTCGGGAGATTGCAGCAGGCGCACCACCGCGTCCGCCAGGCTGTCGGCGGTTTGCCCACCGAGGTAATCCAGGCCCTCCACCAGATCCAGGCCCGACACGCCTTGTTCGGTGCTCGCCAACGGCAACCCGGCGGCCAGCGCTTCCAGCACTTTCAATTTGGAACCGCCGCCATGACGCAAGGGCGCCAGAAACACCGAACAGCTCGACTGCAGGCTCAACAGGTTCGGCACAAACCCTTGCCACTCAATGCGCGGGTCCTTCCAGCGTTCACGCCAGCTGTCGGGCATGCCGAAACCGCACACACTCATGCGTGCATCCGGGCAGCGTTCCCAGACCTTGGGCAGGATTTCATCCAGGGCCCATTCGATGGCGTCCACATTGGGCGCGTATTCATAGTTGCCGAGGAACAACACGCGGCGCGTCGATGGGTCGGGGTGAGCCGCAGCAAAGTGATCACAGTCCACGCCGTTGACCACCACCGGCACCGGTTTGCCGGCAATCCTGGCCAGCACCTGTGCATCGCTTTCGGTGACCGCCACCACCTGCGCTGCCTGGCGCATCACGCGGTGTTCCCAGCGCGCGTAGCGCCATTGATCGTAGCGAATGAACGGCAGCGCCCAGCGCGGCAGGCGATCGTAAGTGGCCGCGCCCAGCGCCGACTCAACGTTGTGTTCTGTCAGCACGAAAGGCTGGGATGTGCGTGCCAAGGCGTCTTCATAGGGCTGGAAGGCGTAGGTGTGCTCGATCTGCACCACGTCCCAGTGCTCTTTGAGCAATTGATTGAAGGTGTCTTGCAGCGCGCCCGACAAACCATTCACGCTGGCCAGCAGCGGGTAGGGCGCAAACAGCCCGGCCATCAGGGTTTTCACGCTGCGCAGCGGGCGGCGTGGCAGTACGATCAGTTGCTCCAGGAACGCTTCGAGTACGTGGCGGTCGGTCAGCGACACCGGGTGCTTGTCATGCAGCAGCAAGGTGATCCGATGCCCACGTGCAGCCAGGCTGCGCAGCAGGTGGAACTGGCGCGTCTTGCCGCCGCTTGTGGCGGGCCAGGGCGAGTAGGGCAGGATCCATAAAATGCGCATGGCGGGCTTTAATCCCATAACAGAATTTGCAGGTTCGACTTGACCGCAACGGTCAGCCCATTTGTGCCACTCACCGGCGTTTGCGTGCCGCGCAACGGGTCGTACAGGGTGGCGCTGGTGAGGTTGGGCAAGTGCGCGTTACCGCCTTGGGCCGACCAGAAAAACCATAGTTTGTGACCGTCGGCGCGGGTCCAGCCGATGCTGAACAGGCCGTCGGGCAATTGGTCGGCAGTGGGCGGGTCGCCGGGGGTGAGTTGTGGCCCACTCACGTCGAGGAAATTCTTCAAGGCGGTGTAGACCGGCTTGGGGTTGGCGTCGATGTCGAGTAAGCCATAAGACTGGTCGCGCACGCTGGCGCGTTGATCCAGGTCGCTCAGGGTGAACAGGAAGATCTTGTCGAAATCCATCGCGCTCATCAGCGCTACCCGGCGCACCACGTAATCGGCCTGGCCCTGCAAGGTAATGAGGTCCTGGGCTTCTTTCGGCCCAGGGTAGTTCGACCAGCCCCATTCGGTGCTCCACAGGGTTTTTACACCGCTGGCGCGCAGGGTCTGGTTGAGCGCGGTGGTCTTGGCGATAAAGTCCAGGTTTGCCGGGTCGTTGCCTTCGGGCAACTGGGTGTAGGGGTGATAGGACATCACCGTGTTCAAGCCGGTCACACCCAGTGCGCCGAGGGCGGCGAGCATGGTTTGGCCGTTGGGCATTTCGCTGAAGAACGCCATGCCGGCAGCCACCACGGGTTTGTTGGCATCCACAGTGCGCAATGCAGCAGCGGTGGCGGTCAACAGGCTGGCGTAGCCTGCCGGGTCAGCTGCCGGGCGCCAAAACCCGAGCAGGTTGGGCTCATTCCAGACTTGCCAGGCATCCACGCTGGGGTAGCGTTGCGAGAGCAGTGCCATGCGGTTGGCGAAGACGTTCGGGTCCTTGGGCGGATACTGGTCCTGATACGGCGCCCCGGCCGGTGCGGTGGTGATGAAGGGGGCCGAGCCCACCAGGTAGAACACCGATTTGAGCTGATTGTCTTGCAGCTTGCCCACCAACTGATCAAGGGTTGCGATCTGATACTGGCCTGCGGCGGGTTCCAATTGATCCCAATGCAAATCCAGGCGTACCCATTGCAGGCCCAAGGCCTTGAGGCGGTCGATCTGCAACTGATACAGCGTGGGGCTGAACCACAGGAACTGCGCGTTCACGCCCAGGAAGTCCTTCCACACCACCACTTTGTTGCCCTTGAGTACATGGTTCTCGGCGTCGGCCTGGCGCCCCCACATGAAGGCCGTCAGGCCGAGCGCGGCAATCACCGCAAGGGTGGCGAGATAAGTCCGTTTACGTACCATAAGGGGCTCCTGCAATCGCCTGCTCGAAGAGTTGCTTGAACTGCTCTGCGGTCAACGGCCACAGGCGGTCACGGCCGATTTGCGCGGCGCGTTCGGCCCAGTCGCGCGCCAATGTCGGAGTGCGCGCCAGGCGCAAGAGTTGTTCACTCAACGCGGTCACATCGCCTTGGGGATAGATCGCGCCATTGCCACTGGCGACCTCTTCGGCAAACGCCCGCGCATCCGAGGTGATTGCCCCGCGCCCACAGGCTGCGGCCCAGGACAGCGCGCCACTGGTGCCGCGTTGGCGCCCCAGCAGGCCGAGCTTCTTCGATTCGCGGTACGGCAGCACCATCACGTGGTGTGCCTGGATGGTTTGGGCAATCTCGCTGGCCGGCAAGTTCAGCCGCCAGTCGATGGCGCCCGCCAGGCCGAGTTCGGCAATCTGGCTGTTCAACTGTTCCAGGTAGTTGCCGCCTGCGCCAAACGCCATTTCGGCGGCCGTGCCACCGGCCAGGGTCAGGCGCACACGGTCACGCAATTCGGGGGCTTGCTTGAACACATCGGCGAGGGCCTGCAACAGGTCTTCAATGCCTTTGCCACGGTAGATAAAACCGAAATACAGCAGGTGTAAGGTGTCCAGCGGCGGTAAGGGCGCCGGTGCAATCGCCAGGTTGGCGTGGTTGATAACCGCCACTTTGCCGGTCGGCAGGTGCATGCGCTGGCTCAGGCAATCAGCGCCGAGGCGGGTCAGGGTAATCAGCCGCGTCAGGCCTTGGGCGACATGGCGCTCTTCGCGCAAGGTGAGCGGGTCGGCGAGCACCACGGCCGCCTGCGGCAATGGGCTGGGCAAATGTTGCAGCAGGTTCAGCGGGAAGGGCAGGTGCTCGCGCCGCCACACCATGCGTTCCGGGTCATGCACGGTGGCGGTCAGCGGTAGCCTGGGGTAAGCCTTGCGCAACTCGCGCAGGGCCAGAAACTCCCCAAGCCGGCCGCCACCCAGTTCAGCGTGGGCCAGGTCCACGCTGTGCCAGTCGAACGCGGCGATGGCCTGTTTGATCGCTTCGCTAGTGCCTTCCACGCCACTCAACGGTGTCGCCACCGTCACGCCCAGCTGTTCCAATGCCGTCTTGAAATGGTTCGCGTAGTCGGCGATACCATTTTTTTCCGGAGGCAAAGGCGCAAGCAAGGCGATGTGCATCAGAACGCTCCCCGGTACTTGGCGATCGTTTTAAGCACCTTGGCCGGCACTTCGAATTTGCGTCGGTTGATGATGATGCCATCCACCTTGCCGAACGCCGTGTTGAGGATCGACAGGGCGTGTTCCACCACCGGCACCGTGCTTTTTTGCGCTTCTACCACCAGGGCGATCAAGTCGGCACGGCGCAGGTTGATAAACGCATCGCGGTTATCCAGCAGCGCCGAGGCATCCAGCAGCACCAGTTCGCCCGGTGCAGCAGGCTCCGCGCCGCCGACCCGCACGGCAATGCCGTTTTCCTGCAGCAATTGGCGCAGTTGCTCGACCACGAAGGTCACCCCTTCACCATGACGCGCCGAGGTCAGCCCCAGGGTCATGCCTCGCTCGGCAATACGGTCCAACTGCAGCAACCCGTACAGCCGGTAAATACTCGCATTGAACGCGTTGGTACTTTGCGCGGTACTGGTGTCCAGCTCCGGCAACGTGGTCCACAGTGGCAGACCGAACCTGCGCTCCACCAGGCCGCCGTCATGAATACGCTGGTCCAACAGGTAGCACAGGTAAATCACCAGCAAACCGACGACGATGGCAAACGGAATCGCCAGTAGCAGCATCACCAGGGTTTTCGGAAAGATGCGACCCGGGTTCAGGGTGGCTTCTTCGATCACCGCAATATTGCTGATCTGGCTCTTATCCAGTTCACGGTCGATGCGTGATTTTTCCAGGTTGTCCACGTACAGCGCGTAGTTGCGTTCGGTAGCGCTCAGCTCGCGTGCCAGACGCGCCAGTTCCGGTTCGATCTCCATGGCCTCTTTGCGTTGGGCTTCGAGGTTCACCAGTTGTTTTTGCTGCTGCACAAGTTGGGTGCGCAGCGCCAGGTTGTTGCTCGACTCGTCCAGCAGCACGCGCTGCAAGTGGATTTCCAGGGTGTTCGGCGCACGGTTTTCGGAAGATTGCACCGTGTTGCTCTCACTGGCGACCTGGGCTTGCATCGCACGAATCGACGCATCCAGGGCTTTGACCGGCGGCGCGTTGTCGGTGTAGGTGCGCATCATGTCGGCTTTTTCCAACAGCTTCTGGTTCAGCAGGCGACGCAAATCCTGCTGCTGCGGGTTCAGCGCGATCTGGCGTACGGTGGTGACTTCCTTGGGTTGGGTTTTCAGTTGATCGCGTGTGCTCTGCAGCGCGCTGTCGGACGAGGCGATCAGGCGGCTGGTGTTGAAGGTCTCGCCGCGCAGCACGTTGATGCGTTCGGACAAGTCTTCCAGGCGATCAGTGATGCTCGCCGCGCCGATCTCATTCAAGTGCTTGAGGATCTGCTCCTTATAGCTCTTGATCTCGGTGGCGCTGGTGTTCACCTGACCTTCATAGAACGCGTACAGGCTCTTGCGACCCAGCGCCTGGGTGCGTTCGGTGATGTAGGTCTCGACCCAGTCCTTGACCACGGCCTGGGCAATTTCCGGGTCGCCCCACCTGAAGCTGATATCCATCACCGTGGAACCTGCGGCGTGGCTGACCTCAAAGTTTTTTTCCAGGCTCGCGGCCAGGCGTTCCACCGGCGTGGTTTTTTCCACAATGCCCACGGTTTCAAGTACCACGCGAATACCATCGAACACCGCACCCACGCCGGCCTTGACGTAGTACTTGGTGCGCTTCCAGAAGCCTTCAGGCGGCGGCGCGTTGTCGATCAGTTCCAGATAATGCTCGGCGACGGTGCGCACAATCGGGCGCCCGGTCAGCAAGCGTTCCTCGTCGACAATCGGGTCGCGCTGGGTGCTGGGCATCACCAGCGCCTGACGGTTGCTGATCTCGATCGGCAAGGTGGAATCACGCCCCGGCTTGACCAACAGGCGCGCGGTGGATTCGTACTTGGCCGGCAGCAAAAATGCACCCAGCAGAATGATCACCAGCGCCGCGATGGCGGCCAGTTTGAACTCTTGCCGGAAGATGAAGAACAGGCGCAGAAGATCACGAAAAGAACGGATCTCGATCATGGGATGTCGCTCCTTTAGTTACTGGAACTGCTGCTGGTTCGCGTGTAGTTGTAGCCAACCCCGATCGACTTGGTGAACGGGATCAATTGGTTCAAGTAGGTGTCCACGCCTTGGATACGCTCGCCCACGTTGGATTTAGGTACGAACACCACATCCCCGCGTTGCAGGCGCACCGATTTACGCCCGTTGGGACCGGGTTTGAGGTATTGGCTGAAATCCAGGAAGTAGGCGTGATAGGCGCCCTGGGCATCTTCACGCAGCAGTGCAACCATGCTCGCATCGCCCGAGGGGTTCACCCCGCCGGCGCCGACAATGGCTTGCTCCAGGGTGTTGGCCGTGCCGATCTGCACTGCGGTCGGGTTGTTCACCGCGCCGCCGACGATCACCGAGTTACCCGGAGCCTGGTTGATGTTCACCGTCACCCGTGGCTCGCGGTACACCGGCGCCAGCTTGTTGGTCAGCTCGCTGGCCAGTTCCGAGGGTTGGCGACCGGCGACCTGGATCGGGCCCAGGAACGGGTAATTGATCTTGCCGTCCGTTTGCACCGTGTACAGCGTCAGCTCGTAAATCGTGCTGACGTTGAACGCGGACAAGGTCGGCATCTCCCCGGCATCACGCACGATACGCAGCTGGTCGCCGACGCGGATGCGTTCCACGGCCACTGGCAGCTGTGCGAGTTGGTCGAGGGCGCGCTTGCCGTCTTCGATGGTCTTGTCGTCCGGTGGGACGATGCGTGCGGGCGTATTGCAGGCGGCCAACGCCATCATGGCCAGGACGAGCAAGGTTCTTTTCATCAAGGGGGACTTCCTGTGGGTCATGATGCTCACCTCCAATAACCGGGGAACATGCTGATGCGCCGCTTGAGGGCGAGGGGGAGCCGGCGTTCCAACTGGCCCAGCCGATAGCCGAGCAGCTTGAACGCGCTGCGCACCAGTACTTCGGGTACGCGGTGCAATGCACCGGCTGCGCGCAAGGCCGCGATCTCAGCCAGTACATAGCGTTTACCTTCACCACCTGCGTCGCCAAAGGCCTGGCGAATCCACGTCTCGCGACCGTAGAACACGCCAATGTCGAAGTAGCGGTGAAACTCATCCATGAGTCGGTAATCGTGGGAGTGATACACCCGCGCGGTGGCGGCGTAGCGCACTGTGTAGTCCTGGAGAAGCATGCGCGCAGCGACGTAGGCGTCTTCGCTGCCGATCACATCGACGGGAAAGCCGCCGACGGCCTGCAATGCGCTGCGTCGGTAGACGCAAAAAGAGTCGGAGCTGAAGCAGGTCTTGATGCCCAGCTCCGGCGCATCGGCCAGGCGCTTGCTGCGACTCTGGGCCGGGTAGTTGAAATGCCGCGACTGCGCGCCCAGCACACCGGCGCCGGGGTGTGGCAATTGCCGGCCGTACGCCACGCCGCTGCGCGGGTCTTGCTGCAATTCGTCAAGCAGGTTGGCGAAGGTCTCGGGGCTGTCGGGGATCGCGTCCTGAGTCATCATGATCAGCGCATCACCACCCACCTGTTCACTGGCCCAGCGGCGCGTGCCGCCGTGGTTGAAGTCCCGCGCGTCGATCACCTCGACCCGGGCGCCGAAGTCGCGAAACCGCGCCACGGTGTCATCGCTGGAGGCGCTGTCGACCACCAGCATTTCGTCCGGTTGCAGGGTCTGCATTTTCAGCGCAGGCAGCAGGCGCGCCAGGTGACTGGACGCGTTGCGGGTCGGGATGATCAACGAAGTACGCATGTCACTTTTTCACGTCAAGGGGCGCACGCCCGTAGATGTCGTCAAAGCGCACGATGTCGTCCTCGCCCAGGTACTCACCGCTTTGCACCTCAATCATCACCAGGTCGATGATGCCGGGGTTGGTCAAGCGGTGCTTGTGCCCGGCCGGGATGTAGGTGGACTCGTTGGCGTTGATCAGAAATTCGCGGTCGCCATTGGTGATCTGGGCGGCGCCGCTGACCACCACCCAGTGCTCGCTGCGGTGATGGTGCATTTGCAACGACAGCGATGCCTGGGGCTTGACCACGATGCGCTTGATCTTGAACCGGGTGCTTTCCTCCAGCACGGTGTAGGTGCCCCACGGCCGCGTGACGGTGCGGTGCAGGCTGTACGCGGGATGATTCTGACGCTTGAGTTCGGCGACGATAAAACGCACGTCCTGGCTGCGGTGGGCGTCGGCGATCAGCAGCGCATCGGGGGTGTCGACGATGATCAGGTCGCGCACGCCGACGGCGCCGAGTACGCGCTTGGGCGAGTCGATGTAGCAGTTGTGCACGTCATGCAAAATCGCTTCGCCATTGACCTGGTTGCCATGCGCGTCGCTGGGTGTGAGTTGGCGCAAGGCTTCCCAGGAACCGATGTCGCTCCAGCCGATGTCGCACGGCACGACGGCGACTTGCTTGGATTTCTCCATTAACGCGACGTCGATGGAGATATCCGGCGCGCTGCCGAATGCGTCGGGGTCCAGTTCACGCTGGCGCGAGGTTTTGTTTTGCAGGTCATGGCTGTGTTCCAGTGCCGCGTTGGCCGCGGTCAGCACATCGGTGGCATGGGCGGCGAGTTCGTCGACCAGGGTGCTGGCCTTGAAGCAGAACATGCCGGCATTCCACAGGTGCTTGCCGCCGTCGAGGTAGCCTTGCGCGGTGGCCAGGTCGGGTTTCTCGACAAAGCGTTTGACCCGGAAGCCGGTGCCCAGCGCATCGCCTTTTTCGATGTAGCCGAAGCCGGTTTCCGGGTGGTCGGGCTGGATGCCGAAGGTGACCAGGTAGCCGGCTTCGGCCAGGTCGCGGGCCTGGACCACCGCTTCGGCGAACGCGACTTCATTGAGAATCAAATGGTCGGCGGGCATTACCAGCAACTGCGCGTCGTCGCCAAAATGCGCCTGCACATGCAGGGCGGCCACTGCAATGGCCGCCGCCGTGTTGCGGCCGAACGGTTCCAGCAACAGGTCCAGGGGCAGGTGAGCCTTGTTGACTGCGCGGTAGTCATCCAGGGTGCGAAACAGCAGGTCGCGGTTGGTCACGGTCAGCACGCTTTCCACGCCGGGCAGTTTGGCCGCGCGCTGGAAAGTCTTTTGCAACAGGCTTTGGCCGTCACGCATGCGCATGAAGGGCTTGGGCATGTTCTGTCGGGAAACCGGCCACAGCCGTGTGCCCGAGCCACCGGAAATAATGCAGGGAATTAATCCGTTGAGGGTATTCATCAATAGACTTCCTTGGTGGAGAGGACGGCCGGGATCGTCATGAAGACGATGTACAAGTCAAACCACACCGACCACTTGGAGATGTACTCCAGGTCGTACTCGACACGTTTCTGGATCTTGATCAGGGTATCGGTTTCACCCCGGTAGCCGTTGATCTGCGCCCAGCCGGTGATGCCCGGCTTGACCCGATGCCGCGAACTGTACTCGCTCACCGCGACTTCGAACGGAATACCGGCGGCCTTGGTCGCAGTGGCGTGGGGGCGCGGGCCGACCATGGACATATTGCCCAGCAGCACATTGAATAACTGCGGCAGCTCGTCAATGCTGGTCTTGCGAATGATGCGGCCCACACGGGTGATGCGCGGGTCTTGGCGAGTGGTCTGTTGCTCGGCGGTGAAGTCGCTCTGGTCGGTGAACATCGAGCGGAATTTGAACACGCGAATCTCGTTGTCGTTGTAGCCGAAGCGGTTCTGGCGAAACAGCACCGGGCCTTTGGAGTCGAGCTTGATGGCGATTGCCGTCAGCACCATCACTGGCGACAGCGCCACCAAGGCAATGCTGGCCAGCAGCAAATCTTCACAGCGCTTGATGAATGGCGACCAACCGCGCAGCGGCAACTGCGAGGTGTTGAACATCAAAATGCCGCCCACGTCGGTGATGCGGCTGTGGCCATAGCGCAAGGCCGCCATGTCGGGCACCAGCATCACGTTCACCGACATCTGGCGCAGGCGATTGACCAGCCCGTGGATGCGTTGCTCGGCGGCCCACGGCAAGCAGATCATCACTTGGTTGACCTGTTCGGCACGGATCAGCTTTTCCAGGTCACGGGTATTGCCCAGTAAGGGCAGACGACTCAATTCCTTGGGAATGCGCTCGGTGCGGTCATCGATAAAACCGATCAGGCCGGAACGGATATCGCCGTTGCGTTGCAGGTGGTCGGCGACGTGCACGGCGGTGTCGGTGAAGCCCAAAATCACCGTACGTTGCAGGTATTTGCCTTTGCGCATCAGGTTGCGATACAGGCGCAGCATCACCAGGCGCTCAAGGCAGAACAGCCCGAGGCTGGCGAAGTACCACGCCACCAGGTTGCGCGGCGTCAATTGCGGGAAAAACTGCAGGATCTGGTACATGAACAGCAAGATGCAGAACGCCGAGGACCAGGCCACGATGCTGGTCCGCAGGCGCAGACGATTGCTGAACAACTCCTCTGAATAGATCCCCAGTGCATGGAAAAGAATCACGCTCAGCACTGCAAAAAACAGCAGCAGGCCGAGGAAGTGCGCACGCAACTGAGGGGCCATTGTGTCGAGGAAAAATACCAGGACCAGCGGTGGCAAGATAGCAGTCAGGCCGTGTACCAATTTGACGAAAACCACAAAAAATTCAACAAAACCCGCACGGGTCAGAAACAGGCTTACGACTGACGACTTTTCTCGCATAAAAACATCCCTCATTGCACTCCAGGCTCTCTGTTTCGCTGCTTTTGAGGGCATGCGAACGATGGCAACGCTGGGTAAAACGCAAGCCTTTCTCTTCCGAAACGAAGGAAATGCGTGGGGGCAGTGGCTAAAGGAGTTTTCTGGCTATTGGCTTTGTCAGTCAGAGAAAACGCCTTTTTGCTGGCCTTGTCAATAACTTGACTTTTTTTCGGATGGGCTGCCGCAGACACCTTGTTTAGTCTTCTTATGTGTCATTTTGTTGACTTTCCTTGTCAGTTCACTCGTTATTTGGGTGTGATTTTGAGTGTAGAAACAAATGTGAGAATTTTCCTGCCGGGCAGTAAAACCTTTTTTGGATGGAGGTAGGAAAGAGGGACAGGGAGGGTTTTGAAAGGCGCGCCAAGTGCCCTGAAATGGGCGTTATAGCCGGGATGGGCGGCGTTGCAAACGCACGCGTAAAATTCGTGAAACTGGCTGTAAAGTGGCCCAAAAAGCCGTGCAGCCGGCCTGGGCGTCGCGCTGAATCTGTCACTTCTGAGCGCTGGTGCCGACCAGGGGATTTTTATTCAAAAGTCTCAGCGCAATTTTTTGTTTGTATCCGTTTGACTACTTTACCGGTCGCGCGCTCGGACGGTTGACGTGGAAGAAATGATCGATTTCGCGCATTCAGCCTTTTCTTCGCGCGCTACCGCGGCGCCAGGTCCGATTAACGGGCCGGGCGCTGATGAGAGGGGGCGGGCAAATCAGCGCAGCCGTGCAGCGGCGCGTGCCACCACCTCGGCACGCACCCGACGCGACTCCGCCGTGCGCTGGTTGGCGTCCTCCAGTACGTGCTTGGGGGCGGTCTGCGGGCTGCCCGCGTCGAAGGGCGGCGCCGGTGCGTATTCGATCTGTAGTTGCACGCGTTGCGCGACGTCCTCGCTGTACAACTCGGCGGCCAGGGTCAGGGCGAAGTCGATCCCGGCGGTGATGCCACCCCCGGTAAACAGGTTGCCGTCACGCACCACCCGCGCCTGCACCGCAATCGCGCCGAGCGGGGCGAGCAGGTCGTGGTAAGCCCAATGCGTGGTGGCCTTGCGGCCGCGCAGCAAACCCGCCGCGCCGAGTACCAGCGAACCGGTGCATACCGATGTTACGTAGCGCGCGGTCTGTGCCTGGTCCTTGAGGAAATCCAGGGTGTGCGGGTCCTCCATCAACGCGCCGACACCGGCTCCGCCGGGCACGCAAATCACATCCAGGCGCGGGCAATCGGCATAGGTCATGGTCGGGGTGAACACCAGCCCGGTGCTGGACGTGACCGGCGCCAAGTCTTTCCACAGCAGGTGCAGCGCCACATCCGGCAGTGAGCCCAACACGTCATAGGGGCCGGTGAGGTCCAGTTGCTGGATACCGGGAAACAAGAGAAAACCGATCTGCAGGGGCATGAGTGAAACTCCGATTACACGAGAGGTAGACGGCTTCACTCTAGAGGCCTAGGCTTTGGCGTATACGCCATTAAGCCCACCAATTACGCCAATCATGACTCGAATAATCCACGTACTCGCGTTTGATAACGCCCAGGTGCTCGACGTAACCGGGCCGCTGCAGGTGTTCGCCTCGACCAACGACCTGGCGCGTCAGCGCGGTTTGCCATTGCCCTACGCGGCCTCGGTGATCGCCGCGCAGACAACGCCGGTGATGACCTCCGCTGGCTTGGCGCTGTTGGCCGAGCCTTTGCCGGCGGCCGACACACCGTGCGATACGCTGGTAATCGCCGGCGGCTGGGGTGTGTACGGTGCCGCCGAAGACGCTGAGTTGGTGGCGTGGGTGAAGCAAAAAGCCCAGCACACCCGGCGCATGGCCTCGGTATGCACGGGCGCTTTTTTGCTGGCCGCCAGCGGCTTGCTCGATGGCTGTCGGGTGGCCACCCACTGGACCCGCTGTGAAGAACTGGCGCGCAAGTACCCTTTGCTGACGGTGGAGTCCAACCCGATTTTCATCCAGCAAGGCGCGGTGTGGACCTCTGCCGGTGTAACGGCCGGCATCGACCTGTGCCTGGCCCTGGTGGAGGAGGACCTTGGTCGGGCCGTCGCCCTGGAAGTCGCGCGGCATCTGGTGGTGTTTCTCAAGCGCCCGGGGGGCCAATCCCAATTCAGCGCGGCCTTGTCCCTGCAAAAAGGCGACACTCGCTTCGCCGATTTGCACGCCTGGATCGCCGAAAACCTCAGCCTCGATCTGAACATTCCCGCACTGGCTGCCCAGGCGGGCATGAGCGAACGCAGTTTCGTACGCCACTATCGCGCTGAAACCGGGCAAACCCCGGCGCGTGCGGTCGAGTTGATACGCGTCGACGCCGCGCGCCGACAGTTGGCCGACAGCACCGCCTCGGTCAAGCGCATCGCCGTGCAGTGTGGTTTCGGTTGTGAGGAGACCCTGCGCCGCAGTTTTCTGCGCGCGCTGGACGTTACGCCCCAGGCCTATCGTGAACGCTTCTGCCAACCGGCCTGAATCAAACCGTACCGGGTTCAACCCAGGTAATGAGTTATCGCAGCGCTTTCAGAACCGGCGCTTTCAGAAGATGAAATGATGTGTTTCGCCCAGTCCTGTCGCTCGTGCCACGCAGGTTGGTGTCGTCAGTTTCAGGCGCGCGGCAGCACGCTGACGTTACGTCCGATCCAGCAATTCGCAAATCGCTGCAAGGGTCGTCAGCGGTGCTTCCTGGGGAATATTGTGACCGACGCCGGGCAAGACTTCGCGTCGATAAACGCCGGTAAAATGTTCCACATCGTCATCCTCAACCGGGGCTGGGCCCACGCCATCATCGGCGCCGCATAACGAGATGCTCGGCACCGAAATGCACGGCTGCAACGCCAGGGCTCGCTCGATGGGCTCCAGCGCCGGGTCGCCGGGGACGTACATGAAACGGTGGCGGTAGGAATGAATCACCACCTCAACAAAGTCCGGGTTATCAAACGACGGCGCGCTCTTGTCATACTGGGCCGGTCCTTCGGCCCAGGTCGGCGACCACAGCTGCCACAATAACTGACAGAGCTCGCGACGATTGGCGGTCAGACCGTCGACGCCGCGCTGGGTGTGAAAGTAGAACTGATACCACAGCCTATGCTCAGTCTCCGGGGCGCTCGGCGTCGGCGACTGGGCGATATCCTGAATGTTGTAGCCATCGCCGGTCACCAACCCGAGCACCCGCTCCGGCCACAGTGCCGCGACGATACAGGCGGCGCGCCCACCCCAGTCATAGCCTGCCAGGGTCGCTCGCGGGATACGCAGCGCATCCATGAAATCCAGCAAGTCCTTGGCCAGCGCCGCCTGTTGGCCCGAACGCATCACCTGTTCATCGATAAACCGCGTCGGGCCATAACCGCGCAGGTAGGGCACTAACACCCGGCACCCGCGCGCGGCCAGGGCCGGCGCAATCTCATCGTAGCCGCGTGGGTCGTAGGGGAAACCATGCAACAGAATAACCGGCTCACCGTCGTCGGGGCCGTGGGTTTCATAGGCCACATCCAGCATGGACGTGCGCACATAAAGCAGTGGGGCGAGTGGGGTCATGATGCGCTCGAACGAGGTGGCCGAAGGTGCTGGAACTCTAGCCGAAAGCGAATCACGATGGGGGCTGTACTTGTGGGCAATCGCTTTGCTGGTCTGAAGCGGTAACCAGCAGGCCGGCGATTTTCACCACCGGCCAGGGTTCTCTGGCGGCGCCCCGTTCAGGGTTGCCAGACGGTCTTCTCGCCGCTGAGTTTGCGGTCCAGAAAGGTCGCCGCGCTGATCAGCGCCAGGTGGCTCAGCGCTTGCGGCGTATTGCCCAGGTGCCGGGCCTGGCTGTCGAACTCCTCGGCGTACAACCCCAGGGGGTTGGCGTAGCGCAGCAGTTGTTCGAACTCCAGGTGGGCTGTTTCGACTTGACCGGCCCGCGCCAGGCATTCGACGTACCAGAACGAGCAGGCGGCGAACGCGCCTTCGGTGCCTTGCAAGCCGTCGATCTGGCTGTCGTCGTTGCGGTAGCGATACACCATGCCGTCGCGCACCAGGCTTTTCTGGATCGCCTCCAATGTCGACAGCCAGCGTGGGTCAGTGGCCGCGACGAAGCGCACCAGCGGCATCAGCAACATCGAGCCATCGAGGGCAGTGCTGCCGATATGTTGCACAAAGTGCCCGCGTTCTTCGTTCCAGAAGTTGCTCCAGATATCCGCATAAATCGCCTGCCGCGTCTGATCCCAGCGCGCGAACGGGGCGGGCAGCGAGCGTTTGGAGGCCAGGCGGATTGCGCGGTCCAATGCCACCCAGCACATCAGGCGTGAGTGCAGGAAATGATGCTGCTCGCCGCGCATTTCCCAGATACCGACATCCTTCTGATTCCAGATTTCGCACACCTGGTCGGCGACTTCCACCGTGTGTTTCCAGCCTTCGTGGGAGATCGCTTCGCCGTATTTGTTAACCAGGTACACCGCGTCCATCAGCTCGCCGTAGATATCCAGCTGGACCTGGTCGAAGGCCTCGTTGCCGACGCGCACGGGCTTGGCGCCACCATGCCCGCTGAAGTGATCCAGCTCGGTTTCCGGCAGTTCCTGGCGACCGTCTATGCCGTAGAGGATGTTGATTTTGGTCGGCTGGCCGCAGCAGTCACTGACCCGGCCTTTGAGCCAGCGCATGTAGCTGTTGGCTTCCTCGGTAAAGCCCAGGCGCATGAATGCGTAGACGGTAAACGAGGCGTCGCGGATCCACGTGTAGCGGTAGTCCCAGTTGCGTTCGCCACCGGGTGTTTCCGGCAGGCCGAAGGTCGCGGCAGCGATGATGGCGCCATGTTTGCGTGAGGTCAGCAGCTTGAGCGCCAGGGCCGAGCGGTTGACCATTTCGCGCCAGCGCCCGCGGTAATTCGACTGCGCGATCCAGCTGCGCCAGAACTTCAGGGTGCGCGCCAGGTACAGGTCGGTACAGTGGTTGGTCACGCGCAGATCGTCCTCACCGCCGAGGACAAATTCCGCGCCTTGCTCCTGGGTCAGGGTAAAGCTGGCGACTGCTGCATCATCGTCGAGGCTTAACGGGTGGCTGCCGACCAGGCGCAGGCCAGGCTGGCCATCGGCGGTGAACAGCACGCCGCCGTTGTCGGCCACGGCGTGCGTCGCCGCGCGCGCGTAGTCATGGCGCACGGCGCAGCGCAGATGGATCGTGGCCTTGCCGCTGACAACGCGCACCCGGCGAATCAACAGCGGCAGGTCATCGATTTCTTCGGTGACCGCCAGCAGGTCGGTGATTTCCACCACCGCTTCATCGCTCAGCCACCGGGTCTGCAGGACGTTGGTGTCGGGCAAATAGATTTGCTCACGGCGGGCGTTTGGCAGGTCGGGGGTGAGCTGGAAAGCCCCGGCCTCAGGCGTGTCCAGCAGCGAGCAAAAGATCGACGGGCTGTCGAATTCCGGCCAGCAGAAAAAGTCGATGCTGCCGGTGTCATTGACCAGCGCGGCGCTGCGCATATCACCGATGATGCCGTGGGCATCAATCGCGCTTTGGGGTTCGTTCTTGAAATCAACCATTGCCACGAAACTCCGGATAAAGGCTCATGCCGCCATCGATGAACAGGGTACTGCCGACCACGTAATCGGAGGCGTCGCTCGCCAGCCAGACCACTGCATTGGCGACGTCTTCCACGTCGCCGACCCGGCCATAGGGAATCAGCTTCAACAACGCCTTCAGCGCCGCGCCTTCAGTGGCCGCACGGTTGATCGCCGTACGAATCGCTCCCGGTGCAATGCCATTGATGCGGATGCGCTGCTCACTGACTTCCTGGGCCAGGGTGCGCATCAGCATCTCGACGCCACCTTTGGAGGCTGCGTAATTGACGTGCCCGGCCCACGGGATGATTTGGTGCACCGAACTCATATGAATGATCTTGCCGGCTGCGCGCGACACGCCTTCGCGCACACCTTGGCGATTGAAGATACGTACGGCGGCGCGGGCGCACAGGAACTGGCCGGTGAGGTTGACGCCGATCACGCTGTTCCAGTCGTCGAGGGTCATGTCGACCAGGTTGGCGTCTTTTTGCAGGCCGGAGTTGGCGACCAGAATGTCCAGGTGGCCGAAGGTGTCGAGGGTCTGCGCGAACAGGCGTTCCACGTCGGCCTCTTTTGACACATCACCACCGATGGCCACCGCTCGACCGCCGTTGGCGTTGATCTGGGCAGCGAGGGCCTCGGCCGGTGCCGCCTGGGAGTTGTAATTGAGCACCACGGCCGCGCCCGCCTCAGCCAGGGCCTTGGCAGCGCCAGCGCCGATGCCGGAACTGGCGCCGGTGACCAGGGCCACTTGTTGTTGCAATGAAATCTGCATCGCCCACCCACCGTTTTATGAGAGTCCTTTCTGCTGACTGACGGCGCGGCGAGGAAGTTCATCCTCTGTTTTGGCGGTGTGGCGCCGCAGCATGGGCCGCGAGCTGTTAGTTCTGACAGTAGACGTGCGCTGTCAGCAGGATGAGCCTGACGGCATTTCGCGGCCCATAGGAAAGACGTCATGAACCCCCATTGGTTACTTGGGCTGTTTATTTGCCTTTGCCTTTGTCCTTTCGGCGTTGGCGCACAGGAGAACGCTTCGAAGGGCGTTTTTATCGAAAACCTTGTAGGTCAAATGACGCTCGACGAAAAGGTTGGCCAATTGAACATGCTCGACCTGGACGCTATTGATCTCGACTCCAATGGTCCGGAGCTGATTGCCAAGGGCACGGTTGGCGGGCTCGGTGGCGTGCCCTTTGCCCCGTATGGGCATGTCTTGCAGCGTATTGCCGTGGAGCGCAGTCGGTTGAAGATACCGTTGCTGTTTGCTCAGGACGTGGACCATGGGTTGCACACAATCTTTCCGGTCAGTTTGGCCCTCGCTGCGAGTTGGGATATGCGGGCTATAGCCCTGGCGAGCAGGATCAGTGCCGAGGAGGCAAGTGCCGAGGGTATCAATCTGACCTTTAGCCCTATGGTCGATATCGCTCGCGACCCTCGCTGGGGCAGAGTCTCTGAAGGCTACGGCGAGGACCCTTTCCTGGTTTCACGCATCACCAAGACCGTGGTCGAGGCCTATCAAGGCAAGGACCTTGCTGCCGCTGACAGCTTGATGGCAACTGTCAAACATTTCGCCTTGTATGGCGCAGTGGAGGGGGGCAGGGATTACAACAGTGTCGATATGAGCACGGCTAATATGTATCAGTATTACTTCCCGCCGTATCGCGCTGCCGTCGAAGCAGGTGCTGGTGTGGTGATGATCGCGCTCAATAGCATAGGCGGCGTTCCGGCCATGGCCAATCCCTGGTTGATCCGGGACGTGTTGCGGCATGAATGGGGATTCGCCGGCGTGACCCTGGGAGACTGCGGCGCAATAGGTAATTTGGTTGACCATGGTGTGGCAATTGATCCAAGCCATGCGGCTGCCTTGGCATTGCGATCCGGTGTCGATATGGCGCTGTGCGACAGTGCACGTGTGGAGACGTTGCCAGGGTCGGTCAGATCGGGAAAAGTGCCGGTAGAGGTTCTGGATACGGCCGTGCGCCGGGTCCTGGGTATCAAATATGACATGGGGTTATTCGACGACCCTTATCGCAAACTCAATCCAGCGCCGTTACCGCCCATTGAGTCTCGGTTGCAGCGCGATGTGGCCCGCACGGTTGCCCGAAAAACCTTCGTGTTGTTGAAAAATCACCGCCAAACCCTGCCGTTGCGCAAGCAGGGCACAATCGCTTTGGTCGGCCCTTTGGCCAAAAGCCGGCGGGATCTGCTGGGCAGTTATTGTGGCGATTGTGAAGACACGCGCGTGGTGAGCATCCATGAAGGAGTCGCCCGCGCCGTTGCGGGCAAAGCGACGCTGCTCTATGCCAGAGGCGCCAATGTCAGCGACGACACGGCGTTGATCGCACGTATGAAGCAATACAAGTCCCCCTTGGATATCGACCCTCGGTCGTCGAACGAACGCTTGAACGAAGCGGTAGCGATCGCCCGCCGGGCTGATGTCATTGTGGCGGTGGTCGGCGAGCCCTGGGGGTTTAACGATGAAGCGACCAGTCGCGCGCGCATCGACTTGCCTGCCAGTCAAAAACAGTTACTCAGGCGCTTGAGGGCATTGGGTAAACCGCTGGTGATTGTCCTTGTGAACGGCCGTCCGTTGGACCTGACGTTGGAGCAAACCCAGGCCAGCGCGCTGTTGGAAACCTGGTACAGCGGCACCGAAGGGGGGAATGCCGTTGCTGATGTGCTGTTCGGCGACTACAACCCATCGGGGAAACTGCCGATGACCTTCCCCCGATCCGTTGGCCAGATCCCGATGTACTACAACCACTTAAACACTGGCCGGCCCTACAACAACGTTGCGCCCTATAAGTACACCACGCAGTACATCGACGAAGACGAGACGCCGCTCTATCCCTTTGGCTATGGCTTGAGCTACACCCGGTTCAAACTGTCGAAGCTGCTGTTGTCCACGCCCATTTTGCGCCGAGGAGACCGACTTGACGTCAGTGTCGAGCTGACTAACACCGGCACGCGGGCAGGCGATACGGTGGTCCAGCTTTATCTGCAGGATGTGGTGGCCTCCATCAGCCGACCGGTCAAAGAGCTGAAAGGTTTTCAGAAAGTGATGCTCAAGGCGGGAGAACGCACACTCGTCACGTTCACTCTGGATGAAAATGATTTGAAGTTTTACGACGCCCAATTGCGCTACGCCGCCGAGCCGGGTGAATTCAAGGTACAGATAGGCCTGGACTCTAACGACGTCATTGAGCAGGGCTTCGAGTTTCGGGACGCAGACCTCGATCGTCAGTAACGCGCCGGGATTCAATTGCCCCGCTTAATAGGAAGCATTACTATTCACGCCCCGCCTCTCCAGTGCTCTCGCGATGATTCCTCAGCCGCCCCGCAGAACAGGCTTTTTCGAGCATTACGAAGAGTTGATCGGCACCTGGACACGTCGCCTGAAAAACCGTCATCAGGCCGAAGATCTGGCCCACGACACCTTCGTACGGGTGCTCGAGTCACGTTCGACCGAGGTTGAGCAACCGCGCGCTTATCTGCATCAAACAGCACGTAATATCGCCGTTGACGCTTACCGTCGCGAAGATCGCCGCGAGGCGCTGGCGCTGGAAGCCTTTGATCAGCGTTCGCCCCATAGCGGCGACCCGGAGCATTTCATGCACGCGATCCAGTTGGCGGGCTCTGTCGAGCGGGCCTTGGCCGAGTTGCCAGTCAACTGCCGCAAGGTTTTCATCTGGCAGAAGATCGAGGGCCTTACCCAGCAGGAAATCGCCGTACGCCTTGGGCTGTCAAAAAACATGGTGGAAAAGTATATGATCCGCACCTTGCGGCATCTGCGTGACCGCCTGGATACGATGGCTCCATGACCCGCTTTGAAACAGGATCTTCCCTCATGGATAACCGTTCTCGCGACGAAGCCGCGCAATGGTTTGTACGCCTGCAAGAGGCCGAGTTGAGCGTCGAAGAGCGCCAACGTTTCGACGCCTGGCGCACTGAGTGTGCGGAGCACCAATACGAATTTGACCTGCTGCAAGGCATGTGGAGCGCCACCGACCTGTTGCCCAAGGCGCGTTTGCAGGCCTTGTGCGACGTACCGGTGGAGCGCCCTGAGCGCCGGGCAATCTGGCGTTATGCCGTCGCCGCGAGTGTGGTCGCCGCTGCCTTGGGGTTGGGATTACTCAGCACGCTTGATCACCCGAAACCCTACAGCGCGCAGTTCAGCACTCGCCTGGGCGAGCATCGCCAGGTGGCCTTGCCCGACGGTTCGACGATGGACCTCAACAGCCGCAGCGTCGTCGCAGTGCACTATGAAAAGGGGCGGCGCAGCGTCGAGCTGAAGCAGGGCGAAGCCATGTTCAGCGTCGAACATGACGCCCATCGGCCGTTTATCGTCGCTGCCGGGGCCGGGCAGGTGACGGTTACCGGTACGCGTTTTGATGTGCGCCGCGATGACGACCAGACCCGCGTGGTGGTCGAGGCCGGCACGGTCAAGGTACAGGGGCGCGCGTCTGCTCAAATCGTCACGCTCACGGCAGGGCGGGGCACGCATGTCGATCCCCGTGGGCAAGTCGCAGCGGCGTATGCGGTGAATGCCGATGAGCTGACGGCCTGGCGCAGCGGCAAGTTGGTGTTCAACAACGCCACCCTCGGCGAAGTGGTGCGGGAAGTGTCGCGCTACCGCGAGCAACCGTTGCGGGTCAACACGGCTGCGGTCAGCAACCTGCGCCTGACCAGCGTGTTCAACTCCAGCGACACCGACGCCTTGCTCAAAGCCTTGCCGCACATCCTGCCGGTCGCGGTGCGTGCCTTGCCGGACGGCAGTCAGGAAATTATTTCGCGCTGAGATTCAGGTTTTTTTCGAGTTCTTCGTCTTCTCCTGTAACTGCAAATGGTTTGCATTAACAGCCGCACACCCTTGCGATCACAGGATTAGGTTCGACGTGAAAAAACTCGCCGTGTACAACAATAAAGTGAGCCAGACTAAACTCGCCTGCTGGGCTCCACTGGCCCTGGCGTTGGCTGTCAGTGCTGCGTTGCCTGCCGCCTACGCGGCCGATGGCATCCATATTCGGGCCCAGCCGTTGGGCGCAGCCTTGAGCCAGCTGGGCCAGCAAACCTCCCTGCAGGTGTTTTTCAGCCCTGAGATGGTCGCGGGCAAACAAGCCCCTGCGGTAGAGGGCAATGTCTCGCCCGAACAAGCACTGGGCCAATTGCTGCAAGGCAGCGGCCTGGCTTATCAGATGGACGCAGGCTCAGTGACCCTGCGCCCGCTGCGCAACGGCACCGGCGAAGCCGGCTCGCCGCTGGAGCTGGGCGTCACCGACATCAAGGTGGTCGGCGACTGGCTGGGCGATGCCAATGCCGAAGTGGTGCAGAACCACCCTGGCGCGCGGACGGTCATCCGCCGCGAAGCCATGGTGGAGCAGGGCGCGATGAACGTCGGTGACGTATTGCGCCGTGTGCCTGGCGTACAGGTGCAGGAAGCCAACGGCACCGGCGGCAGCGACATTTCCCTGAACGTAGGCGTTCGCGGCCTGACCTCGCGTCTGTCGCCACGCTCCACCGTACTGATCGACGGCGTGCCGGCGGCGTTCGCCCCGTATGGCCAGCCGCAACTGTCGATGGCACCGATTTCTGCCGGTAACCTTGACAGCATCGACGTGGTGCGCGGCGCCGGCTCAGTGCGTTATGGGCCACAGAACGTCGGTGGTGTGATCAACTTCGTGACCCGCGCCATCCCGGAGAAGTTCTCCGGCGACGTCGGTACCACCCTGGAAACTTCGGCCCACGGCGGTTGGAAACACATTGAAAACGCCTTTGTCGGTGGCACGGCCGACAACGGTATCGGCGCAGCGCTGCTGTATTCCGGGGTCAAGGGCGATGGCTATCGCAGCAGTAACAACGGCAACGACATTGAGGATGTGATCTTCAAGACCCACTGGGCACCGACCGATCAAGACGATTTTTCGCTGAACTTCCACTACTACGATGCCAGCGCCGACATGCCCGGTGGCCTGACCCAGCAGCAGTTCCGCGCCAACCCGTACCAGTCGGTGCGTGACTGGGACAGCTTCAGCGGCCGGCGCAAGGACGTGTCCTTCAAGTACATCCGTCAGATCGACGACCGTACCCAGGCCGAAGTGCTGACTTACTACGCCGACAGCTTCCGCGGCAGCAACATCGCCAACCGCGACCTGAAGACCATCAGCTCCTACCCGCGCACTTACTACACCTTCGGCATCGAGCCACGGGTATCCCATGTGTTCGACGTGGGGCCGAGCACCCAGGAAGTCAGCCTGGGTTATCGCTACCTCAAGGAAGGCATGCACGAACAGGCCACCAGCCTGAACCTGGTCAATAACGTCCCGACACCGGGCGGCCAGAACGATGGTCATGTGTATCAGGACCGCACCGGCGGCACCGAGGCCAACGCCTTCTACATCGATAACAAGATCGATATCGGTAAGTGGACCATTACCCCGGGCATTCGCTTCGAAGACATCAAGACCACTTGGCACGACCGCCCGGTAGTCGCCTTGAACGGGGTGCGCACCCAGGAAAAAAATCGCGAGGTCAGCAACAACGAACCACTGCCGGCCCTGAGCGTGATGTACCACGTCTCCGATGCCTGGAAACTGTTCGCCAACTACGAAACGTCCTTCGGCAGCCTGCAGTACTTCCAACTCGGGCAGGGCGGTAACGGCGACCAGACCGCCAACGGTCTGAACCCGGAGAAAGCCAAGACCTACGAAATCGGCACGCGCTACAACGACAGCGTCTGGGGGGGCGAAGTGACGCTGTTCTACATCGACTTCTCGGATGAGCTGCAATACGTCAGCAACGACGTGGGCTGGACCAACCTCGGCGCCACCAAACACCAGGGTATCGAAACCTCGGCCCACTACGACCTGTCCAGCCTGGACCCGCGCCTGGACGGCCTGACCGCCAGCGCCGGCCTCACCTACACCAAGGCCACCTCCGAGGGCGATGTACCGTTCAAGGGCCGCGACCTGCCGCTGTACTCTCGTAAAGTGGCTACGCTGGGCCTGCGTTACGACATCAACCACTGGACCCATAACCTGGACGTCTACGCCCAGTCCGGTCAACGCGCGCCAGGCACCGGCAGCACTTACCTTACCCAGGGCACCGCCGATGGCCAATACGGTGATATCGCAGGTTATGTGTCAGTGAACGTGCGTAGCGGGTATGACTTCGGTGAGCAACTGTCGAACCTTAAACTGGGGGTGGGCGTGAAAAACGTTTTCGACCAGCAGCACTACACACGTTCCAGTGACAACAATTCCGGTTTGTACCTTGGCGAGCCGCGTACGTTCTTCGTGCAGGCAAGCGTCGGGTTCTGACCGGCCGCGGAAATGAAAAATCGCAGCCCATGGCTGCGATTTTTTTTGCCTGTTGACCCTGCGGCCAGTCACCTGCCTATGGGCTGTGCAGGAACTGTTTTTGTGGGTTTTGCCACACAGCCTGTAACCAGCGGATTTGATCGTACTGGTCGCTTTTCAGACGCTGAGCCAAGGTCCAGACATGACTTCAACTTCGTTTCAATCCGGCCAATCCGGTGGCTGTGGTGCATTTCACAGTCAACATATCCTGGCTTGCTCAACCTCGGTAAACGCGCAAGGGGCCTCAGCAGCGCTGCGCAAGGTGTACGCCAGCGAAGCGCTGCGCGTGAAAGCCTTTGTGGGCCAGCGCAAATTCCAGGCGCCTGTCGCGGACGATTTTATCCGTGGCTTGCGTGCGCCGGGGCAGGCAAGCCACCCGGATGCCCAAGTGGCGAGGCAAGCCCATTGGGTGTGGGGGGCGCTGACCAATGGCCTCGCCGCCTGGTGGCGTGGGTAAAGGCCCGCTTGATGCGGCGGCTCAGGGCTTTTTACATGCTGTTATTGGTATTCGGCTGTTGACCGGAACTATTGCGCGCCACTCACCACACATCCGCTGCTTGCTGCCCAGGCGTCAATTCGATGATTGGGGGCTCCTTGAGGGTGACTTTCAGGCAAGCACAGATCTGCAACAGGTGGGAGATGACGTATGAAGATTGAGGGTGCAATACCGTGCGGGCAGTCAATGACGATGGGCGGGCCAGAGGCACGTTGGGGTTCGCCGCCACCCGTTTTTCATCCGCCTTGCGACGCGCAATACGCAACGAAGGGAGGGCGAGTACGGCGGCCGGCCTTGTGGCGTGCGGGCTTGACTTCGCTGCGCCATCAGGCGCTGCAGAATGTACCCGCTGCTCGCGCGAACACCACACCGCCCGGTCCGAACTCGACGGACAGCCAATTGGCGGGCGAGTTGGAGAGACACTTTGGCGACCTGCATGCGTTCTTGAAAGCAGGTCGCTTGACGCAGGCGTCGCTGCGCCAGATCGCAGCCCAAGCGTTGACGGGAGAGTAAGGTGCGGGACCGCATAATCCTGGTGATCCGGGAAATTCTCAATCGCCCGTCGCTGAACGACGCGATCATCGATTGCGCGGGGTATATCACCCGCGACAGCTTGAACGCGGCCGCTGCCGCCTTAAGGGGTAACAGTTCCTCCAGCGCCTTTAGCCAGGACCCTTTTCATGGCCAGGGCAACGCCGAGGTCGTGCAGGCTTTACAAGGCTATTTCAAGCCACTGAGGGACACGTCCAAAGACCGCACGGTTTTTTTTGAAAGCGTTGAATACTTGGACATTGCACTGCTTGAATGGGTGATGAGTGACCCCGACGATACCGATTCACGGGGCTTGCCCATTCTGGAGCCCGCCACCGGGTTGCCCAAAAAGAAGTACAGCGAACACTGCGTGTACACGGCAAAAAACATCATTGAGCGCCCGGGTTTACTACGGTCATTGGAGCGCGCCACTCACATGCGTATGTTCGGGCGCCCCAGGCACGAGGGATGGCTTTGCAACAGAGGCCTCGAGCGCTGGCTGCAACAGTACGCCGCACGCAAAGCCAGGTAACGCCCTGGCGTTGCGCGCTGAGCGGGTTTACACCTTGAGAATTTTGCCGCTGATAGCCACACCGGCCAACAGCACTGCAATCAGCACAAAGGCGGTGCTCAAACTGCTGCCGTGAGCAATAAAACCGATGACTGCAGGGCCGGCGAGAATGCCGGCATACCCCAGGGTGGTAATGGCCGGCACTGCGATGTGTTCCGGCATGACCGTCTGCTTGCCAACGGCGGTGTACAGCACCGGTACGATATTCGAACAACCGGCACCTACCAACGCATACCCCAGCAGTGCTGTTTCCCAGGACGGGATTAATGTCGCGAGCAACATGCCGGCGGTGGCCAGCGCGCCGCCAATCACAATCACTCGGGTGGCGCCGAGGCGTCGGACAATAGCATCGCCGGTCAGGCGCCCCGCAGTCATGGTCAAGGCGAACGCCGCATAACCCAGCCCGGCATACGCCTCATCGAGGCCACGCTCGGCACTGAGGAACACGGCGCTCCAATCCAGCACCGCACCTTCGGCCAGAAACACGATGAAACACAGGCAGCCGATAAACAGCACCACACCGTGCGGTACGGCAAACGCCGGGCCTGAGCTTTCACTGCCATAGGGCAACAGGTGCGGTCCGGCTTTGAGCAGTGCCGCCGCCATGATGACGATCACTACCAGAGTCGCCTGCAGCGGCGACAGGCCCAGCCCCAGCAACCCGGCCACTCCCGCCGCGCCGACAATGCCGCCGAGGCTGAACAAACCGTGAAAGCCCGACATCATGGTTTTGCCGCTGGCGCGCTCAACGATCACCGCTTGCAGGTTGACCGTCGAATCCACGGTGCCCAGGCCTGCCCCGAACAGGAACAGCCCGGCCATCAGCAATGGAATCGAACTGACCGTGGCGAGCATTGGCAGCGCAAGGCAGATCAGGATCGTGCCGGCTGTCAGTACGCGTCGGCAGCCATAGCGGGAGGCCAGGGCGCCCGCGACCGGCATGGCGATGATTGACCCGACGCCCAGGCACAACAGCAACAGGCCCAGCGTGCCTTCATTCAGATTTGCGCGCGCTTTGGCATACGGCACCAGCGGCGCCCAGGCCGCGATGCCGAAGCCGGCGATGAAAAACGCGATACGGGTCGACATTTGCTCCAGCCGCCCGGGAACCACGGGCGCTGGAGTGGGGATGGCAGTCATGAAAAATCCTTGGTTTTGCGTTCAGCGAACGATGTCCGGCGCGACATCCTTGCACATCAGGCCCTGTCGAGCGAGCCGGGTTCCCTAGGCGATCGGGATTGGCGCTCAGGTGGGGAATTTATGTTTAGACCCTCGGAACGCATTCGAGGGTCGCGACCACACACAGGCTATCGAGTGTTCAGGCGGTGCTCTGGAAGGTGCGTAATCTGCGCGAGAATGGATGAACCCCAGCTATCTTGCGTTGGATTACCACCTTCCAGCTCACCTCCCACGGGACGAGCGTTCTGTAATACGCTGCCGCCAAGTGTGTATGCAATTGGACGGATGGGCCGATGAAGATTTTCAGTCAGGTAGCGATATGACCCTGTTCTACGACGCGCGGGGTAATATCTATGGGGTGGTCAGCCCGGGTTATTTGCGCAACCGGGGCGTCGATGTGCCCGAGCGTGCCGACCTTGCCGCGCGTACGCGCAAGGACTGGGCATCGGCGGCCATTGCGTCCGAATGTGGATGGGGCGCGTTGCCGCGTGCAGCGGATGCCAAGGCACACCGCTGCGATGGTTTGTTGGTCGGGCCGTTCCAGGCGGCGCCGCCGTTTGACGTGTTGATCGTCAATACGGACGGCACACTCGCCGAGCGCAGTGGTAATGGGCTGACGATTTTTTCTCAGGCGCTGACGGATCAGGGCTTGATAACTCACGGCTGTGAGTTGCGGGTGCATCACGACAACGCGGGTACTGCGTCACCCCTGGCGACCTCTGTGGAACCTGCGGTTTACGAACAGCGTGCGGGATTCTGGCTGGCCCTGGGGCAGCCGATGTTTGGGCCATCAGCAGTGGGTGCTTGCGATGTCGATCCGGTTGCCATGGGGGCGCGTGAATTCAGCCACGTCGCCGCGTTGGCGGTGATCAACCGGCAATGGGCGCGAAGCCAGTTTGTCCGTGTCGGAAATCCCCACTGTGTGACGCTTGTCGAGCACGCCAGCGCGTTACCTGACAATCAGTCGATGCACCACCCCTCGCTGTTTGAGCCGTTGCAGGCAATTGCTTTTGCGCCACCTGTCGGGCGCGGCCAACCGTGTTTGGCCGGGGTTAATCTGCAATGGGCCGCCCGGTCTACACGCAATCAGGTTATCGCGCGCGTGTTTGAGCGAGGTGAGGGGCCCACCGCGTCCTCCGGGACCAGCGCCAGTGCAGTGGCATGCGCCGCGTGGCGAGCAGGTTGGGTCGAGGCGGGGGACGTGGCGGTGGTCATGCCGGGTGGCACGGCGCCGGTACGCTTGCAGAGTGAAGGTGAAACGCTGCTGAGCGTCAGTTTGTTCGGGGCTGCACGCCCGCAAACCTGAAGTTGGAAGTGCAGCTGATATCTTTAACAAGTGTCAGCTGTTTCCTCGTCTGTTAGTTAATTTTGTAAAGTTGATGTGGGAGTATTCTCGTTGTTGGAGGCGGGCGGTTAACTATTTGTCTTATTCTGTAAAAGACACTTCCGTCTGCATCGTACGAAACTTCTTTATTATTTTATAAGGGTCGTTTTTCGCCTGGAATCGCTAAGCTTCAGAGCGTTCAGGCGCTTTTTCCCGGCCGTTAAAACAGCCTCCGAGGGAGAAAGCCTTTCAATCAAATTCTTGATGATGGGTAACTTGCGGATGGTTGATGCGTTTGCTCTTTCACGTTTCAAATTGATACTTCCAGAATTAAACAACGACTTTCAGGTGCTCGCGTTCAAAGGCCGCGAAGTCGTTGATCAGCCGTATTTTATTAAACTGCAGTTAGTCAGTGAGCATCCCTCCCTGGATCTGGAGGCGCTGCTCCACCAGCCCGCTTACCTGGATTTCGGCGAAGCCGGCGCCGGGCTGCACGGGCAGGTCTACGCAGTCGGCCGGTGTGACCCAGGTGTTCGACTCACCCGCTACCATCTCACTTTGGCCCCGCGCCTGGCGTGTCTTGCCCATCGGCGCGACCAGCGAATTTTCCAACAACGCAGCGTGCCGCAGATCATTGCGGCGGTCCTTGAGCACCACGGCATACTAGCCGACGCCTATGCCTTCGAACTCGGCCCGGTGGTCTACCCGCCACGCACGTTCTGCGTGCAGTACGCGGAAACCGATCTGCACTTTATCCAGCGGTTGTGTGAGGAGGAGGGCATTCATTACCACTTTCGCCACAGCCCGAACAATCATCTGCTGGTGTTCGGCGATGACCAGACGGTGTTTCGTCGCTTGGCCGCGCAGCGCTTTTGCTCGACGGGCGAGCTGGCGGCGCAAGCGAGAGCGATCCGGCGCTTCGACCTGTGCCTGGAAACCCGCACTCGGCAAGTGGTGCTGCGCGATCATGATTTCCAGCATCCGTCGTTGCGCCTGCAAGACACGGCGGGTCCTGCATCGGCGCACCCCCTTGAAGACTATCGTTATCCCGCCGGTTTCACCGCTCATGCACGGGGCCGGCAATTGGCGCGTCGTGGCGTGGAGCGCCATCAGAGCGACCGTCATCGCGCACTGGGCACGAGCGACCAACCGGCGTTATGCAGCGGCCATTTTCTTGAGCTGTGCGAACACCCCGATCCTGCCTGCAATGACTTGTGGTTGCTCACCTCGGTGCGTCATGAAGGCTATCAGCCGCAGGTGCTGGAGGAAGCGGTGTTTGCCGCGGACACCGTCCAGGGGTATCGCAACCGATTCACCGCAACACCCTGGGGCGCAGTGCACAGGCCGGCCCTCAAACACGCGAAGCCGACCATTCAAGGCAGCCAGACTGCCACTGTGACGGGTCCGGCAGGCGAGGAGGTGCATTGCGACGCCTATGGCCGGGTGAAGGTGCGCTTTCATTGGGACCGTCTGGATAACAGCGACGACAAAAGCAGTGGCTGGGTGCGGGTGGCATCCGGTTGGGCAGGCGATGGCTTTGGCGCAATGCTGATTCCGCGCGTGGGCATGGAGGTTCTGGTGACCTTCCTGGAGGGCGACCCTGACCAGCCGTTGATCAACGGTTGCTTACCCAACGCGTCGCACCGGCCTGCTTATCCGTTGCCGCAACACAAGACGCGCAGTGTATTGCGCAGCCGCAGTTCCCTGGGTGGCGCGGGTGCCAATGAGTTGCACCTTGAAGACCGCCACGGCGAGGAACTCATCTACCTGCGCGCCCAACGTGATCTGGAGCAGCGAGTGGGCCATGACAGCCGCCTGGAGGTGGCCGGAGAGCGCCGTGAAATCATTCGCGGATTAAGCACGGTTCAGCTGGAAAACGGCGAGTATCGATCCATCACGGGTGATCGCAAGGTCGAGCTCAAAGCGAGCGATCATTTGCACGTTCAAGATCACAGCCAGACACATATTGGTCAGTCCATGGTCATCGAGGCTGGGCAGCAGATCTACCTCAAGGCTGGCGCCAGCCTTGTCATCGATGCCGGTGCACAGCTGAGTTTCAAGGCCGGGGGCGAGCACCTGCTGATCCAGGCGGGTGGCATTTTCAGCAGCAGGCCAATCACCGTCGGTGGCTTACCTGCTGTGCGGCCAGCTAACCCTTTGTGGGCAGCGGGTGTACCGAACCTCTCGGCGGCGCAGGGTGCCATTCTGGACATGGCCCGACAGTTGGGCGCGGACTTCTGCCCTGTGTGCGAGCAATGCCGCGAAGGACGTTGCACCGTCACGCAGAGGGCCGCTTGATGCCGAGTGAGCCAGGCCAGTGGATGGCCCAACAGCACCAGGCGGGGCGCCGACTGTGCTTGATCCTTGACGGTAATCACGACGCACGCCAGTCGCTGTTGGCGGGCCGCAACCTGGCGCAGTATTGCAGCCTGTACGGTGAAACAGCCGTGGCCGAGCTGGCAGCGGCAGGCCCGGTTATTTTGCTGCTGGAACAGGTGAATGAGCCCGCGCTGGTCGATCTGTTGCAGCATCCAGAGGCGAACTGGGGCTGGCTGGGCAGCCTGCCCGGCGGCGACCTGTCCGAGGTGGTCCGACACTGGCGCGATCGCCTGGTGGTAGGCGCGACGGGAAGCCAGGCCCTGTATCGCTTTGATGATAACCGTACCTTGGCCCGTGCCCTGGCCCATTTGCCGAACGCGCAGTGGCCGGCGTTCCTCGGCCCGCTGGTCAGTGTGTGTTATTGGCACGCCGGCCATTGGTGTCAGAGCGAAAACCCGATGCCCGGCGAGTATCCGGTCCCTGTCCCTGTACCTTGGCTGAACACGCCCAATCCTCAGGCCGAAGTCATCCTGCACGCGAATATCCTGCGCTACCTGCTGACCGAGCACAGCGAAAGCCTCGCGACGCTGGTTGAGTTCCAGGACCCCAGGGTCTGGCTAAACCAAGTGCTGCAACATGCCCGTGCCTGGCAATGGCGGGAGCCACACCAGCTTGAATTTTTGGTCGTGCACAGGTTGGAAGAGGCGACGCAAGGCAGCGTGATTCGCTGGCCGCCGATGGAGGGCGAGGCGCCAGCTGATCATTTTGAACGGGTGGTGGAGCAGTGGCAAAGGTTGGGAGATAAACATGAGTAGGTGGGTACGCAGCGTTTGGCTTGCACTTGGAATCGGGTGGCTATCGGGGTGTGCGGTGGGGCCGGTTGATCGCTTTACGCTGGAGGTGGATTTACCGGCGGATTTCGAACTTAAAACTGCTGCTAATTACCGTCCAGCTACAGGTGAGACGTGCACGTTGCCAGCACGTAGAGGCAAGCGACCAGAGCGGAAAGTCTTTTTTACAGAATTCAGCCCGGTGGCCAATCGGGTGAGTTATGAGCTGCCGTTAAGCGAAACCATTGAAGGATGCCCTTCGGTGCTGCACAGCGTTCAGTTCGAGTTTTATGGGAAGTGGGGGAAGCGGGACACGGACGTCGGCAGGGATTTTGGAAGTATCGCTATTCGAGATCGCTTACCAGATGATTTCCCGACCATGCCCGAGTCTGGAATTCAGGTGTTGCAAGGGCAATGTCGATGGCATTTTCGAACAGTGGGCCCTTTGCATGCGATCAGGAAAATTTTGCAATGCCATTCGTTGGATGCAATGGGGCTGCCACAAAAAACAAAGCCGGGCGGTGGCGCTCAACGTGATCACATCAAGGGTAAAAATCTCCGATTGGTGCTGACTGTTACCAAGCAAGAGTTACCTGCCTTTAAAGACAGATGGATAGCGGTTCCGAGAGGGTGGAAGCGTTGCAGAGGCACGAGTTTCGAAGACCTGACGGGGGCTTGTGGCGGCTTTACTACAGACTTTAAACCCATACAAATGCCGGATGGGCGCACATGTGATGTCTATCCAACGTGTAATGACTAAGGAGCGAGTTCATGAAACTGGACGCATGGAAGCAACCATTTTTCAGTGCGAGGATGCCCGCTTGTGCATTGAAAGGGCACTGGGTAAGTTTTTGTTTGGTAGATGAAGCTGGCAGTGGGAAGGCCTATGGCGGGCTTCCATACACCCTTTACGACAGCACAGGATGTCAGTACGACGGCAGATTGGATGGTGAGGGGTTCGCAAGACTACAAGGTTTTCACTGCGGTCCGGTCGTACTCAAATTTGATGGTCTGTATTCCGGAGTGCAAGCACCTTATTACCAACTGCGGACTCGCGTTGCGTACGAGCTGCCTATCACCGAGCTTCAAATTCGCGCCGAGCAGACCCGGTTTTCTACTCAAGATGGCCGGCGTACCGAAGGTAATCCGGCACAGCCGCAAGCAGACAGGTTTTACCAGGTTGAGGTGCGGGATTTGGTTCGCCATGTCGCCCATCTTCCACCGGTCACGCCTCGAACTCATCGCCCCCAACGTCACGCATTGAAAATGATGGCTGACCTGGGATTTGGACCACCTCAACCCACTTTATCAGGGGTGGTGTTATTCCCTAATCAGCACTCTGTACTGGAAGTCAGACCGCTGCGAGCACTGCGTCCGATGCTGTCTACAGAGGACAGCTTCTGCGCGTTGAACCTGTATCAATTGGCCCTGATGTCTACTTTGAGTTACTGCGACTTTGGTCAGCAACCGCCCAAGAAACCTGTGGATCAAGTGTCCTTCCCGCTGGACCCAACGGTTGGGAATCTGTTTGCTGAAAAACTGTCGCTATTTGAGGACGCCTGGCGAGTTGATCCCGAGCAAGTTCAGCGTTTTTATCCGCTTTATCAAGAGGTTCCTTACTCCCTGCGTTTTGAAATCCTTCCCTTCGATCCGGAACTATACCCACAGAATCGTCCGGCATTGGAGCATGAGCAGGAGCATCCTGCGCGCTTACATTTTTTCGATGATGAAAAATTCGGTACTGACACTCAAGCTTTCATCACTCACCACGATGAAATAGTCCTGATCGCCGTACGAGGTACCGCCAGTGGTGCCGACGCACTGCGAGACGCAAATGCCCACCAAGTGCCCTTTTCCGAAGGTGTTGGCAAAGCCCATGAGGGTTTTTACCAAGCCTATCGAGCGATGCGAGATTTCGTATTGCACTACCTCGACCTGTTCCACTGCGGCCAGCGCATTGTGATTTGCGGTCACAGCCTGGGAGGCGCCATCGCTTTGCTGTTGGCGGAAGGGCTGCGTCGAGTTCCCGGGTCGCAGTACAACATCCTCCTCTACACCTATGGCGCGCCTCGCGCCGCTGATTCAGAGTTCGCCGACGGCGCCTCATCCCTGATCCACCACCGCATCGTCAACCACAACGACCCAGTGCCCAGCGTGCCCGCCACGTGGATGAATACCACCGCCAAACTGTGGGTCCCGGGCGCCGTCACGCTTTTCAGTGCCCCCGCAGCGGGTGGCCTGCTGTTCGCGGCGGGCCTGGTACGCGTGGGGGGTAATGCTTACCAGCATCACGGCGAACAACAGCACTTCATGCCGCTCAAACTGCCGGACGGTACGCGCTCCTCGGTGTTATGGAAGCCTGGCTGCGAGTCCATCCTGGAGGCCGGCTGTAACCGTGCGTTGCAACTGCAGGGCGATATGCCAGGCCGCGACAACTTGCTCAAACAGCTGTTCCAGGCGGACCAGCACTTTATGACCGCCAGCTACATACCGGCAGCCTGGGCCACCTTGCGCCGCTGGCAACAAACCCTGGAGAGCCAGGGGCCCTTGGTCACACCGAGAGAGTTTGAGTTACTCGACCTTGCGCTGGAAACCATGACTCGACAGTTGCGCAACAAGAACCGTGAACTTGAGCGTCACCGCCCCGCGAACCAGCGCGGCTATGGGCACGAACACAACCAGGCACTCAACGCGGAAATTGACCGCTTGCACACCAGCCGTCGCCGCCTGGAATCCTTGCGTTGGCGCCGCTTGGATGCGCAAGACGTGTATGGAAGTCAGGCTGATTCCCTGCAGTTGCAGCCCAGCCTGAAGCGTTGGTTCAGCCACCGTGAAAACCGTGAATTGGCGCAAGTCGCCAGTATTCCTGCGCCTATTCACGGCAGCCCGTTGAACCCACAACCGTTGGATATCGACTCGATCGTCTAGTGGTTGGTTTTACAAAAACTCCACCTGCGCCGGTTGCCGCTTCATCAGCACCTTGCCATTACGGATCGAGTAGAGCGGCAGGCCCTGGCTGCGGATCACCTCGTAGTCGCTGTTTGCCGAAAGGATCAACAGATTGGCCGGGCGCCCGGGCTCCAGGCCATACCGGTCACCCAAGGCCATGGCCTTGGCGCTGTTGTCGGTCACCAGGTCCAGGGCGCTTTGCAGGGTGCGGTAACCGAGCATGTGGCAGATGTGCAAACCGGCTTCCAGCACACGCAGGATGTTGCCATTACCCAGCGGGTACCACGGGTCGACGATGGAGTCCTGGCCGAAGCAGACGTTCATGCCGGCCTCAAGCAGCTCGTTGACGCGCGTGACGCCACGGCGTTTTGGAAAATTGTCGAAGCGACCTTGCAGGTGGATGCTTTCGGTGGGGCAGGAGACGAAGCTGATTCCTGAGTGCCCCAACAGACGAAACAGTTTGGCGCAGTAAGCGTTGTCGTAGGAACCCATGGCCGTGGTGTGGCTGGCGGTGACGCGCGTGCCCATGTCGCGGCTGCGGGCTTCTTCGGCAAGGACCTCGAGAAAACGCGAGTGCGGATCATCGGTTTCGTCGCAGTGCACGTCCACCAGGCAGCCGGTACGTTCGGCCAGGTCCATGAGAAACTTCACCGAGCTCACGCCTTGGTCGCGGGTGTATTCAAAGTGCGGGATACCACCGACCACGTCGGCGCCCAGGCGAATGGCTTCCTGCATCAGCTCGCGGCCATTGCGGTAGGACTCGATACCCTCCTGCGGAAACGCCACGATTTGAAGGTCGATCAGGTGCGTGCTTTCTTCGCGGACTTCCAGCATGGCTTTCAGCGCGGTCAGGTCTGGGTCGGTGACGTCGACATGGGTGCGGACATGCTGGATGCCGTGAGCGGCCAGGGCCTGAATAGTTTGCTTGGCGCGGGTCTTGGTGTCTTCCTGGGTGATGGTGGCCTTGCGCTCGCCCCAGCACTCAATGCCCTCGAACAATGTTCCACTCATATTCCAGCGCGGTTCGCCGGCAGTAAGGGTGGCATCAAGGTGGATATGCGGTTCGACGAAGGGCGGTATCACCAGGTTACCGGCGGCGTCCAGATCGCCAGGCCTTAACATCGGCGCCGCGGTGTGTGGCGTGATACTGGCGATCCGGCCGTGTTCCAGGTGCAGATCATGCAGGCCTTCACGGTTGCGCAGGCGAGCGTTGATGATATGCATGGGCAAGTTCCTCTTGGCTAATGACAATCAGGCAGACAGCGCCAGATTATCCGGGCTGTTGCGATGTTCTGCCTGGCGCGTCGGCCATCAGGTTACCATCCCCGTGACGCCAGCCAGACTCATACCTGTGCGTCGGCCAGCGGTGCCCGTACGCGCAGCACGGCGCTCAGGCCAATGTAGGTGAGGGACGCGGCAACAATCCCCACCAACGGTGCCACCCAGGGTGAGTGGAACGCCAGCACGGTGCCCACGGCATATGCCACCAGCCCAGGCCAGTTGAAGGCCGGCAAGCGGGTGTCGGCCAGGCGCGGATATTGGCCGCGATACCGGTAGAAGAAGTCCGCCATGATCACCCCGCCAATCGGCGGGATCACGGTGCCCAGCAGAATCAGGTAAGGCACCAGCAGGTCGTACATGCCGAGCAACGCCAGCAGGGTGCCGATTACCGCGCCGGCCAGGGTCACCGTCTTGCGCCTGCGGGTGCGCAGCAAATTGCAGCCTGCCACGGCGAAATTGTAGATGGTGTTGTCCTGGGTGCTCCAGATGTTGAGTAGCAGCATGGCCATCGCGGCCATCGCGAAACCTTGCAGCAGCAAGACTTCGACCACGTCCGGCTGCTGATAGACGATGGCGCCGTAGGCCCCGATCAATACCATCAAACCGTTGCCGATAAAGAAGCCGATCAGGCTCGCCAGCACCGCGACTTTGGCCGAGCGAGAAAACCGCGTCCAGTTGGTGGCCTGTGTCGCGCCGCTGACAAAGGTGCCGAACACCAGCGTGATCGCGGTGGACAAGTCCAGCTCGCCGGTCGGCACCACCGCCAACAGGCCGTCCAGGCCGCCGACTTTGTGGGTGGCGACCGCCATCGACAGAAACAGCAAGATGCCCATGGCCGGCACCGCAATGTACGAGAGTATCTCCAGCCCGCGATAGCCCACATAGGCCGTGGCGCAGAACATCAGGCCGAACACCACCATCAATGCCAGCACCGTGCCTTGGCTCAGTTCGAAATATTTACCCAGCACCACGGCGGCAGTGGCGGTGCCCCAGGCGTACCAGCCAATCTGAGTGAAGCCTAAGATCAAGTCACTGAGCTTGCTGCCCACCTCGCCGAAGCAGAAACGCCCCATCAACACCGAGTTCAAGCCGCTTTTAAAGGCGATGTAGCCCAGGCCTGCCGCGTAAATACCCAGCAACAGGTTACCCAACGCCACGACACCGAGCAGGTCGGTGAAACTGAAGGCTACGCCCAGCTTGCCGCCGGCAAACATGGTCGCGGTAAAAAACGTAAACCCCAGCAGGACCATGGCAGTGGACGCCAGGCCTTTGCGCGCATGCATCGGCACTTCGCTGAGGGGGTAATCGTTGCCTGGTTCTTGCTGCGTCATGGCCTTGCTCCCTGGATGACTGACGCAAGACTGTTGCACTGCGCGTGCCAAACCAGCAGTGCAGTGTAGAGGTCGTCAAACAGGTACGTATCGTCGCAAGGCCTGTCCGTTGTGCCCGGTCGAGCACGAAAGCAGTGCAGCGGTGATACACATTGGATCAGTCGAACAGCGTTTGGGTGAGCTCGCCGCGATGAAACGCAAAGGCTGCTTCAAGATCGCTTTCGATGGTGCGCCCACGGGACAGCGGCGGCAGGTCGTGCAGGGCAAAAAAGCCCACTTCAGTGGTTTCCAAACCCGCCATCGGTGCCAGTTGGTCCACCCGTTCGCAGAGGAAATACAGCTTGTAGAAGTCCCGCACGTCGGGGCGATAGAGGCCCTTGGCCTTGTGCATGACGCTATACAGCGTGCGTGCCGTCACGCTTAGCCCGGCTTCCTCGCGGATCTCCTTGACGATGTTTTCCGCCGCCGATAAACCGATATCGGCGTAACCACCTGGCAGCGCCCAGCAACCATCCGTCGATTCGCGCACCAGCAGAATCCGATCGCCATCGATCACAGCGCCGCGCACTTCAATCATCGGCGTTGAATAGCGCTTGGCAAAATCCGACACCAGCCCGGTGATGCGCTCCAACGGCACATCTGCCAACTGTGCCAGCATGCTGTGGGCGATTTCGGCGATTTCTTCAAGGCGCTCACGCTCGAAATCGTCGGTGCAAAAGTGCAGCCCTGTGGACGCCAGTGCCTGTAAGCGCTTGGCCTGGGCCAGCCAGATGTTTTCCATGGGGTTCTCCTAAAGACGCTTGGTCATGTACACACGGTGCAGGCCGTGTTCCTCGACGCGATGGGTTTCCACATAGCCGCGGCGAGTGTACAGCGTGATGTTTTCAGTCATCGCTACGTGGGTATACAGGCGGATGGTCGCGTAACCCGCAGCGAGTGCCTCTTGTTCGGCAAAGTCCATCAACTGCCGTCCGAACCCCAGGCCCTGGGCATCGGGGGTGACGGCCAGGTTTGCCAACAGCAAGTCGTCATCGGTATTGAGCAAGATGATAAAACCCTGGACCCGCCCGGCGTAGTCCAGCACGTGCACGTGTCCTGCCGCGACCCACTGGCGATAGTCCTCAAGCATCGGCCCGGGCTTGCGACCGATCCGTTCGATGTAAGGCGAATAGGCGGCCTGGACGATGGCCTCGATGGTTGCAACATCAGCAGCAGTGGCGGGGCGCATCATTGCAGCGGGCTCCTGTCAAAATCGATCAGTTGTTCGGTGCCTCGAAGATCACCTCGATACGGCGTTCGAACACCTTGGAGATCTTGAACGCCAGAGGCAAGCTCGGATCATGCCGGCCTGTTTTGATCGCATGCAAGGTGGCGCGCGATACACCCAGGTGCCGCCCATGACTGCCCACACCCAGTGGAGGCGGGTACATGCTTTATCGAGGACGCTTGCCAGGCATAAAAAAACCACCCGCAGGTGGTTCTTCAGCACGTCATCGCTTATTCGCCGCGATAGATACAGCCACTGGTGCAGGTCTCATGGATACGAATTGCACTGAGTTCCGGCAGCAAGGGTTTGAGCTCAGTCCAGATCCACTTGGCCAGCACTTCGCTGGTCGGGTTTTCCAGGCCTGGGATGTCATTGAGGTAGTTGTGGTCGAGGCGTTCATAGAGCGGCTTGAAAATCGCCTTGATCTCCGAGAAGTCGCGAATCCAGCCGGTATGGGGATCCAGGTCGCCGCTCAGGTGGATCGCCACTTTGAACGAATGCCCGTGCAGGCGCCCGCATTTGTGGCCTTCCGGTACGTGGGGCAGGCGGTGGGCGGACTCGAAGGTAAACTCTTTGAAGATTTCCACGGTGTGACCTGTAGGGCTTGTGTTGCGTGGGTTTGAAGTGATTGTCAGTGTTTGATGCACTGATCAATGTACTGATAGGTCGTTGCTGGGCGTGATTGAGGCCATCCATTCGGCGCTTGCCGACTGGCGCCAGGCGACCGAGTTGGGTCCTATTCTAACCTGTTTTGGCAACGCGCTCTTCCTGCTCGCCCATAAACCCGCATAATAGCCACCGTTTCAAGGCTCGCCACTGAGCGTTTTTTGCCTCGGGGGCAACCATGGCCTTTACCAACACAAATGCTACCGAGCCGAATGGTTCGAGCGATCGTTCAGACCTTACCTGGCGTGGAAGGCTGGGTAAAACCCTGAAGCGTTGGGCCGGCATGAAAGCGGCGCACGCCGGCACCTCGGCGCAGAAACCGTCAGCCCTTGAGCACCCGCCTGAAACTGCTGGTCTCGCACTGGTGCCGGTTGATCGAGAACCGCAACAGACCGCTGCCGATGTGGCGATATTTTCCAACCTGGGCAATTTGGACCGGCTCAATGCGGCTATTTCCGAGGGCACCGTACGCATTGCTTTTGCGGGCGATTCAATTGTCGAAGGCGATCGCGACGGCCTTTACGAGCACTCGGTTGTGTCCACGCTGATGCGGGCTTTGCGCGAGCAGAACCCTGCGATCAATTTTGTCGTGGGTAACTTCAGCCTGTCGGGCCGAGGTATCGGAGCGCTGGCAACCGAGACGTACGTGGGGCAACCCTATCCGGAAAACCTCAGTACCGGGTTTTATCGTCCTGACGGCGCTCCCGTGACTGACCAGTGGCCGGGAGGATCTGTCGCCGGTAAGTCGTGGATGGGGCACCTCAAGGATTTCGCCCCCGACTTTGTCATGGTCATGCACGGTGCTAACGATTTGTCCGGCTCGAGTGTCGGGAACACCACCGCACTTAAGTATGTAGTCGGGCTGATTGGCAACTTCCCCAAGGCTCCGTCCATTGGGGTGTCCACCACAGCCCTGCCGGCCGTTGCGGCGGGTTACCAGGAAGAGGCTCAAATCGCCGCCGATGGCGTGCGCGGCGTGGCCCGGGAACTGAACCTGACGCTGGTCGATATCAACCGGGCATTCAACCTGCTGCGTTCCGGCTTTGACGTCGACCACCTCCACTACACATGCGATGACAACGTCGCCGCATATCCAGCCGGCTGGCATATCGAGGAGGGTTCCACACTGGTCAATGCGGGTGGGCGTTCCATCAGCGGCACCGGCTCGGCACTGCAACACGCGCAGTCGCTGGACATCAAGATCAAGGCGACATTCAGCTGCCGCAACTGGGCCTTGACGACCTGCGCCCTGCGTTATCGCTCGAACGGCTCGCCCGCACACCAATACAGCGCGCAAGTCTCATCGGGCTTTCTGGCGCTGTGTTGGGGCGCAACCACCCTTGGCTACAAGACCATCGGTGAAATCGCGTCCGGCTCAAAAGTTGTGTTGCAGGTTGACGTCCGCGGTGCGCTGCACAGGGTCTATGTCAACGATGTGCTGCGACTGACGGTCTATGACTACCACTACCTGCGCCGTGGCAGCCACGGGGTGGCGATCATTGGTGGCGCAGGAGCCCTGACAGAATTTATCGTGCATAAAGGTGACTACTGCACCAATGGAGTGCCGCAGTTGAGCGATCTCGACCTTTACGGCGGTGGTGGTCACGCAACCCATACACAAACGCCGCAAGGCAATGGTATCAACCACCCAACCAAGCTGGCCAACAGGGTCTGCTGGGCGGGGGCTTTTTCGGCTCTGACGGAGCACATCCGGGTGCAAAAACAGTCGAGGCAGTGAGCGTAGAAATGACCTGCGGGTGAATGACCTTGAGTTCAGCGTATTAGGCAGCCCATTAACATGGTGGCTATTACGGAGAACAAACCCGCGCGGTTTAGTTCAACATCACTTCAGTAAACGTTTCGGCGTTCGATTTACACCTTTGCGACAAAGTAAGTGGAATTCAGTAGAATTAAAATTCTCTATTGAATTGGCGTGTCACGACGTGTCTGCTTACCCTGCGCACTACAGAACGAAACCACTGATTTTCTTGATAGCTTTTTTCATTAGCGTCCCACTCAACCTCTTCGGTTCCGGTCAATACGTCTTTGGGGCGGATCTTGCTGGCGGAGTCGCACCTGCCCAAAACGAGGCGACGTTAACCACGCCCGCGCCCGCTATTGCTGTCAGTGCTCCAAGCCCCGCGCGCGACCAGGATGCGCCGGAGGATTTCTCAACCCTGTCCAACGTCGGCAATGTGGAGCGGCTTGACGCCGCCATTAAAGAAGGCGCAGTTAGAATCGCAGTCGTCGGCGACTCTATATCCCAAGGTGATGTTGACGGGCGGTATGAAAACTCGGTGGTGGCCACATTGATGCGGTTAGCTCGTGAGCAGAATCCCGACATTGCGTTCACCTTTGGCAATTTCAGCCTTGCTGGACGCGGGATGGGCATGTATTCAAACCCCGGCTACAAGGGGGAGGTGGGGCCCGTCGACAATGCGGTGAGCGGTTTCTACAGGCAGTCGGGAAGCGAAGTAACGCGTCAATGGCCAGGCGGCTCAGTCGAAGGAAAAAGTTGGGCGGACCACGTCAAGGACTTTGCCCCTGATCTAGTAATTTATATGTTCGGGGCCAACGATCTTACGGGAAGCAGTAGTGTAAACGCCGACTATTACTTCAAGGCGCTTGATTATCAGAATACCTGGTCAAAAGTTCCGTCTACTGCTATTGCGCCTGCCGCATTACCGTCGCTTGCGTTTGGACATCAAGAGCAGGTTCAAGTCGCGGCTGACGCAGCGCGGGATGTTGCGAAAGTTCGACATCTAACGGTCCTGGATATTAACCGACTGTTCAATATTCACCGCGCCGGTGTCGATGTCGATAAGCTCAGTTTTATTCGCGACGATAACCTTGCGAGTTACCCCTCCGGCTGGAGTCCGGAAACAGGCACGACATTCGCGGTGTCCGGTTCGCCTGAGCAATACGCCCTCAAGGGGCGTGGCGCTGCGATGTTCAACAGGGCGTGCCAGGATGTCAGTTTGTCGGCTACTTTCACGATGCCCAGTTGGTCTGGACAAATTGGCGCTATTCGCTATCGGTCCATGGGCTCAGGCTTGAGTCAGTACACTGCGCAAGTCACAGCCAACCAGGTCCTGCTTTACTGGGGCGGCACTGTGATTGGTCGGTCAGCCGTTTACGCAGCCATCCCGGATGGAACGTCGGTCAGCATCAAAGTGACGGTTCGCGGGGCCAGGCACGAGGTGTATCTGAATGGCGTTAACGTTATTTCCGTGTATGACTTCAACAACCTGCGGTTCGGTAAAGTCGGCTTGGTAGTGTCAGGCGCAGAGGGCACCATCTCCAATTGGGTGGCGAATTTGGGTGTTCCTGAGGCTCACGGTGCGCCCGATTTAAACGACATTGAAATCTATGGATTAGGGGATTTCGGCACCAACCCCGGCAGTGTGGGCGGAAACACCATCAACCACCCCACCAAACTCGCGAACGCTGTTATTTGGGGCGGTGCGTTGAGTCCTTTGCTGCAGCATATCCGGTCGCAGCCAAGGGGCGGCATGCCAGCCTCGACTCAAGCCACTCACTGACGCTCGACGCTTGGCAATGTGGGGCGGCGTGCATTCTGTACGCTGCCTCATCCGTTTTGGGCGCGTGATACGCGTCTGCCTGACGCCCGCATAGTGCGTGAAGCTAGAACGCTGGCAATCTTAGTTTTTGCATCGAAATGTCAACGGCGGGGCGCTGCAGTAACGGCCTGAGCGTGCGGCGAGGACACCGCTCACGCTGAGAAGATCGCTGTTGCGTTAAAGGGCCTGCAAGTGCTCGCCCAATTTGCCGTTGTCCGCCCACTCCAGAAACTCATCCCCCAACCGTTGGCTCTCGCTCATCGCGGTTTGCCAGTATTTGTTGCGGCTCGGGTCGTCGCCCATGAAACGCTTGAAATCGCTGCGGTCCGGCAATTTGCCGTGGGGCAGGCGGGCCAGGTAGTCCTTGGACGGTGCCAGCAGTAATACATCCTGCAAACCCTGTTGATTGCTGCGTCGCCATGGCAGGCCCTTGTCGAACCAGCCGGGGATAACCCGGTCGGTAAAGTGCGGGTACAGCACGATGTCATCGCCGTGGTAGGGCAGGTCGAGGTGGTAGTCCAGCAGGCCGCCGTCACGGTAAGTGCCGGCGCCCGCGCCGGGCAGGTCGCGCACGCCTTGCATCACCATGGGGATCGAGCCGGAGGCCAGCAGTGCCTGGCGCAGGTTGCCCAGTTCCAGGTCAAGGAAGCGCGATGGGAAATCCTTCAGCGGATGTACCGGCGGCGCCTGGCGTGGGTCATGGATGATCAGCCGCTCGAAATGCCGCGACAGCCGCGCGCGGCCCCGCAGGTTGTCGGCAATCACCGACGACAGGCCCAGGCCCAGCCGCCCACGGTGGTCATCGGCAAGCAGCCCGTGGCTCTTGACCACCATGATGTTCAGGCGATAGTTGGGGTTGTCCAGCACCCGAGCATCGCGGCCGGCCAGCAGGTCATCGAGCATGCGCTGGCAGCTATGGCTGACGTCGGCCATGGTCACGCCTTTGGCAAAGCGCTGTTCGTTATACAGGCGGCCGAGGTCGAGCAGGCCTTGCACCGGGTCGGGCAGGCACGCGCTGGCAAACCGCCAGGAGCCGATGGACGCGCCGATCAGTGCGCGTTCGCGCGGCGCGCGGGGCAGCCACTCGCCGAACAGCGCCAGGTCCAGGCCCTGAATACCCAGGGCTTTGGGGCCACCGGCCGCGCCGGGGAGAATGCCGACATCTGCCGGCGCAAGGCCGTGTTCGCGAATGCGCGTAAAGGCGCGTTTGCCGGCCTTGAGGGTCAGGGCGGGAAACTTGATGTGGATGGCTGTCATACCGGTCTCTTTTGACGCGAGGAGGGCAGTATAGAAAATCTGGCGCGATGAGGGAAAAGCGCTTGGCTAAAATTGCCATGGTGGCAATTCAGTTTCAGTTAAGTTGCCAGGGTTAACGTGGGGTCGCGTAGGACATGCCCCCGGAAACGCACGCTTACGTGAAAACCCTCACGGGTTGGTTCGCCCCCCGTATCATTGTCCCATCGCCTATTTGGCCCCAGCCCATCACCGGGCCGCCCTCAAGGAACATCAGGACACGCAATGAAGGTAAATCTAAGCGCAGGCCGGCAGGTGGTGTTGGTATTGATACTCACCAGCTCAAGCCTGTCGGCCCACGACCTTGGTCAGGACGAAGCCTTGCGCCTGCGCCAAACGGGCGTTATCGCCCCGCTGGAGCACTTGTTGGGCCCGGCGTTCGAACGCTACCCAGGCGCCAAGCTGCTGGATGCCGAACTTGAAGAGCACAAGGAGCGCCCGGTGCGCTATATCTACGAAATCGAGCTGTTGACCGTCGAAGGTGTGGTACGTGAAATCGAGCTCGACGCCAGCACCGGTGAGTTACTCAAAGATAAGGAAGACGACTGATGCGCCTGCTTCTGGTGGAAGACAACGTACCGCTGGCCGATGAACTGTTGGCGGGCCTGCAGCGCCAGGGGTACGCCGTCGACTGGCTGGCCGATGGGCGCGACGCCGCGTATCAAGGCCGCAGCGAACCCTATGACTTGATCATCCTCGACCTCGGCTTGCCAGGGCTGCCCGGGCTGGAGGTGCTCGCGCAGTGGCGCGCAGCCGCCCTGGCCACCCCGGTGCTGGTGCTGACCGCACGCGATTCATGGGCCGAGCGTATCGAAGGGCTCAAGGCCGGCGCCGACGACTACCTGAGCAAACCTTTTCACCCTGAAGAACTGCACTTGCGCATCCAGGCCCTGTTGCGCCGCTCCCATGGCCAGGCCAACCAGCCGACTTTGCAAGCGGCCGGCTTGCATTTGGATGAAGGGCGCCAGTGTGTGCTGCGTGACGGTGACGAGATCCAACTGACGGCCGCCGAATTCCGCCTGCTGCGCTACTTCATGCTGCACCCGGAACAGATTCTGTCGAAAAGCCACTTGGCTGAACATTTGTATGATGGTGAGACCGAGCGTGACTCCAATGTATTGGAGGTGCACGTCAACCACCTGCGCCGCAAGCTGGGGCGCAGCGTGATTGAAACCCGGCGCGGCCAGGGTTACCGATTTGGCGCCGCCCCGGCATGAGGTCGATCCAGCGGCGCCTGAGCCTGGGGCTGATCAGCGTGATGGTGGTGGTGGGCGTGGTGCTCGCGCAGACCAGTTTGTGGCTGTTCGAGGCCGGCTTGCAGCGCTACCTGGATGCTGGGTTGCGCAACGACAGCGAGAACCTGCTGGTGGCACTGGTGCGCGGGCCGAACGGTGTGCAACTGGATGAGCAACGCCTGTCACCGGCGTATCAGCGACCGTTTTCCGGGCACTATTTCCGCATTGATTTTGCCGACGAGCACTGGCGTTCACGCTCGCTCTGGGACCAGGAGTTGCCGCGCCTGCCCGAGGCCGGGCTCAAGGGTAACCTGCAATTGGGGCCGGAAGGTCAGCAACTGCTGGTGTTGCGTTCGGACTACAAGCGCTTCGGCCAGTCGATTTCAATCAGCGTGGCTCAGGACTACACGCCTGTGCGGGAAAGCTTTCGCCTGATGCGCCAGATTGGTCTGGTGCTGGGGCTGGCGGCGCTGTTACTGGTGCTGATCCTGCAACGGGTCACGGTGCGCCGCGCCTTGCGGCCGCTGGAAACCGCCCGTGAGCAGATTGCTCAGCTGCAACAGGGCCAGCGCTCGCAACTTGATACTCAAGTGCCGCTGGAACTCGAGCCGCTGGTGGCGCAGATCAACCACCTGTTGGCCCACACCGAAGACAGCCTCAAGCGTTCGCGCAATGCCTTGGGCAACCTCGGCCACGCGCTGAAAACGCCGTTGGCGGTGTTATTGAGTGCGGCGTCAAGCGAGGTGCTCAAGGACCATCCGCAGCTGAGCAAGTTGCTGCGTGACCAGCTTGAGCAGGTGCAACAACGCCTCAACCGCGAACTTAACCGTGCCCGTCTTGCCGGTGAAACGCTGCCGGGGACCTTGTTTGATTGTGAAAAGGAACTGCCCGGCCTGCTGGCCACGTTGAACATGATTCACGGCGAACACTTGGACTTGAGCTACCACGTTGCGCCCGGCCTGCAACTGCCCTGGGACCGCGAAGATCTGCTGGAGTTGTTGGGCAACCTGCTGGACAACGCCTGCAAATGGGCGGACGCCGAAGTGCGCTTGAATGTCAGCGAAACCGCGCACAGCTATCTGCTGGCGATCGAGGACGACGGCCCGGGCATCCCGCAGGCCCAGCGCGACCAGGTGTTCAGCCGTGGCACGCGCCTGGATGAACAGGTCGACGGCCATGGCCTCGGTCTAGGGATTGTGCGGGATATCGTCGAGGTGTGGGGCGGGGTGCTGCAGTTGCAGGAGAGTGAGCAGGGTGGGCTCAAAGTGCTGATCGAGCTGCCCAAGCGCCACGGTTGACACCGCGCAGGTCAACCCGTGGGCGGGGGCTTTCACTCACCTGGGCCCTTCATCGGGCCCAGGGTGTGTGCCATTCGCTTAAACGCGGAACTGATCCATCAGCCCCTGCTGCTGATTCGCCAGGCTGTTCAACGCCTGGCTGACCCGCGCCGATTCGTTCGCTTGCTCCGACAACGACTCGGTCACATCTCGAATCGTCGCGACATTGCTGTTGATCTCTTCGGCCACCGCGCTTTGTTCTTCGGCGGCGCTGGCGATTTGCAGGTTCATGTCGCTGATGACCGTGACGGCCTCGCCGATCTGGCGCAGGGCGGTGACCGCCTGGCCGACCTGCTCGACACTGCCCTGAGCCTGGCGATAGCTGTTGCCCATGGAACTGACCACCTCGGTGGTGCCGCTTTGCAGATGCTCGATCACCAGGCGGGTTTCTTCTACCGACTCCTGGGTGCGTCGCGCCAGGTTGCGGACCTCGTCGGCGACCACCGCAAAGCCACGGCCGGCCTCACCGGCGCGCGCGGCTTCGATGGCAGCGTTGAGCGCCAGCAGATTGGTCTGCTCGGCAATGCCGCGAATCACTTCCAACACCGAACCGATTTTCTCGCTATTGGCGGCCAGGCCTTCGACCTGGGCCATGGCCGTACTCATATCGGCCGCCAGGTGGCCGATGTTGGTGGTGGTGCGGTCGATCACGGTCAAGCCTTCACGGGTGGCCTGGTCGGCGTCGCGCGCAGCCTGTGCCGCTTGGGCGGCGCTGCGGGCCACATCCTGGGCGGTGGCGCTCATTTCGTGGGAAGCGGTCGCCACCTGATCGACCTGGCGGTATTGCTGCTCCATGCCGGCGCTGGTTTCGCTGGCAATCGCGGCGGACTGGTCGGCGGTGCCACGGGCGTCCTGCACCGAGCGTTTCACCTGGGCAATAATCGGTTGCAGCTTGTCCAGGAAGCGGTTAAACCAGCCGGCCAGTTGCCCCAGCTCATCCTTTTTGTCATAGGCCAGGCGGCGGGTCAGGTCGCCTTCGCCGCTGGCGATGTCTTCCAGCATGCGGGCCACGCCGAGGATCGGTCGGGTTACGCTGCGCGCCATCAGCCACACCAGGATCAAGCCAATCACCGCGGCCAGCAGGCCCAGGCTCAGTTCCAGCCAGGTGCCACGGGCGTTATCGGCGTCCAACTGTGTCTTGAGCGCTTCGGCGGGGCCGACCAGGACTTTTTCCGGCACATCCAGCAACACACCCCACGGTTTGCCGCCGGGAATCGGTGTGAAGGGCGCCAGCACCTTGAGTTGGTGGTCGGCGCGCAGGCTGCGGGTCTGCGTGCTGCTGGCCAGGGCATTGATCAATTGCGCACCGCTGGCGGGGTCGACCTTGTCCAGGCGCTGGCTGAGTTTGCTGGCGTCCGCGCTGTAGCCGGCGAGCAAGCCGGTGGGGCTGAGGATGCTGACCTGGGTCTGGCCGTCATACAGCTTCTGGCTGGCTTGTTGGCTAACGGCCTGCAGGCTGTTGAGGTTGATGTCCGCCGACAACGAGGCGATGACTTTGCCATTGACCATCAGCGGGAAGACGATGCTGGTCATCAGCACGTTTTGCCCGTCGATCATATAAAAGTACGGTTCGATGACGCAGGGTTTCAGGGTGGTGCGCGGGCAGGTGAACCAGGCGTTGGCTTTCTCGCCGCTGGGGCCTGTGCTGGTGTCGGACATGTCGCTTTCGGGCAATGCCATGGAGGTCAGTTTGCCGGGTGTCGGCTGCGACCAGTAGAGAGCGAATCGGCCTTTGTCGTTGCTGCCCAGTTCGGCCTGGTTGGCGAACAACTCATCCTTGCCGTCCAGCGCATTGGCTTCGAACACCAGCGACAAACCGAGCAAGTCCGGGTTGGCCTGCAGCGCAGCCTTGACCTGGCGGGTCAGGTCTTCGCGCGTGTCGAAGGCGTCGAGAAAGCGTTTTTCAGCCTGTTCGCGCAAAAACAGCACCTGGCGTGAAAAGCCGTGGCCGTACTGGAAGGCATCCATGAATTGCTGGCGAATACCCAGCGCCTGTCCTTCACCTTGCGCCTCGATGCGGGCCTGGGCGGACTCGTCGAGCATCTGCATGCTGGAGGCCTTGACCTGTTGCGAGCTCTGCTCCATGCGGTACAGCGACAGACCCACCAGCAGGGTCACGATTCCCAGCAGGCAGAGGCCGGCGAGCAGGGTGATTTTCCATTGTATGGAGAGCTGTCTGAGGGACATCGAGGAGCATCCTTAGCCTGAAAACACAGAGAGTCAGGCTATCGGCCGCTTTTCGGCTTTCTTTATTGTTTAAACGTTCAATTGAAAGCTGAAAAGCGACGCCGTTTTTTGACATGCGCGCCCGGCTGCTGCAAAGTGCGCGCCCTCTAATAAGACCTCTTAAAGCCTGCACGCTGGCGCCACCTCAATGGCCGCCCGGGCGCGGGTATGCCTGGTTTTTGTGTTTCTGTCTTGAGGTAACCATGATTAACGCAGTCATCGCCGCGGTCGGCACCATGCTGGTGCTCAGCCTGTCCCGCGTGCATGTGGTCATCGCCATTATTGTCGGCGCCCTGGTGGGTGGCTTGACCGGTGGCCTTGGCATCGAGGCCACGCTCAAGGCGTTCAACGGTGGTTTGGGCGGCGGTGCGACCGTGGCGCTGTCCTACGCCTTGCTCGGCGCTTTCGCGGTGGCGATTGCCAAATCCGGCTTGGCTCATGCCTTGGCGGACAAGGCGCTGCTATTAGTCGATCGTCAGGAAGCCAGCGGCGGCAGCCACGTCAAATGGCTGCTGATCGGCCTGTTGTGGGTGGTAGCGATTGCGTCGCAGAACATCCTGCCGATCCATATCGCGTTTATCCCGTTGCTGGTGCCGCCGCTGTTATACGTGTTGACCAAGCTGCAACTGGACCGCCGCCTGATCGCCTGCGTGATGACCTTCGGCCTGATCACGCCTTACATGTTCCTGCCGGTAGGCTTCGGGAATATCTTCCTTAACCAGATCCTGCTGGCCAATGTGGCCAAGAGCGGCGTGGACATCAGCCAGGTCAATGTCACCCACGCCATGGGCCTGCCCGCGTTAGGCATGGTGGTCGGCCTGCTGGTGGCGGTGTTTGTCAGCTATCGCAAAAAGCGCGTGTACGACCTGGAAAAAATCGAGCGGGTCGAGCAAGTCGCGGTGCAGTACAACCCGCTGACCTTGCTGGTGGCCGGGCTGGCGATTGCTTCGGCGTTCATTATTCAACTGTGGCTGGACTCGATGATTATCGGTGCCCTGGCCGGCTTCCTGATCTTCTCGGTGTCGGGCATCGTGCGCTGGCGTGAGACCGACGACCTGTTTACCGAAGGCATGAAAATGATGGCGATGATCGGCTTCATCATGATCGCCTCTTCGGGGTTTGCCGAAGTGCTCAAAGCCACCGGTGATGTGCGTTCGCTGGTGGAAACATCGGCGGCATTCATCGGCCATAGCCGTGGGGTGGGCGCGTTGCTGATGCTGCTGGTAGGCCTGCTGGTGACCATGGGCATTGGTTCGTCGTTTTCCACGGTGCCGATTCTTGCCGCGATTTTCGTACCGCTTTGTGTGCAACTGGGCTTCAGCCCGTTGGCCATTGTGTGCATTGTCGGCACGGCCGGTGCGCTGGGCGACGCCGGCTCGCCTGCGTCAGACTCAACGCTCGGCCCGACCTCCGGCTTGAACATCGACGGCCAGCACCACCATATCTGGGACACGGTGGTGCCGACTTTCCTGCACTACAACATTCCATTGCTGGCGTTTGGCTGGATTGCTGCGATGACGCTCTAACCTACAGATAATTTGTAACTGGCCGTTAACCTCTCAAGTCGCCACGAATAAGAGAGAAAAGCTATGCGTCTGAGTTTGAAGGCCAAAGTCCTGTCCCTCGCCGTAGTGCCGGTGTTGCTGTTTGCGGTGGTCATCAGCCTGACCACCGTGTGGATGCTCCAGGGCCAGGCGCGCAACGAGGTGGATGAAACCCGCCAGCGCCTGCTCAACGACGCCAAAACCACGCTGAAAAGTTATGTGGAAGTGGCCATGACCACCGTCAAGCCGCTCTACGATGCTGCCGCGCCGGGCGACACCGCCGCGCGGGCGGAGGTGGTCAAACTGCTCTCCAACACCACCTACGGCAAGGACGGCTACTTCTTCGGCTACGACTCCGAGACCATTCGCCTGTTCAAGGGCAACAGCCCGGACGGCGTTGGCAAGAGCTTCAAGGACAACCGCGACCCCAATGGGGTCTACGTCAACCGCGACCTGGTCAAGGTCGGTAAAGACGGCACTCACTATCTGCAATACAGCTCGACCCAGCCGGGGCAGACCGAACTGGTGCCCAAGCTGGGTTACACCGAGTACCTGCCGAAGTGGGACATGGTGATCGGTACGTCGGTCAACCTCGACGGCATTGAAGCCCAGGTGGCGGTGGTCGAGGCCAAGGTCGAGAAACGCATGGAAGGCGTGCTGCTGAGTATTCTCGGCGTGGCCGTGGTGGTGCTGTTGGTGATTGCTGCCGTGGGCATGGTGACGGCCAATACCATCCTGCGTCCGCTGAACCTGATGAAAGCCAACCTCGACGATATCGCGGCGGGCGAGGGCGACTTGACCCGCCGCCTGGCCATTACCAGTCAGGACGAACTGGGCGATCTGGCCGGCGCATTCAACCGTTTTGTCGACAAGATCCACAGCCTGGTGCGCCAGATCACCGAGATGACTGCGCAGCTCACCGGCCTGGTGAGCCAGGTGTCGGACCAGGCCCAGCGTTCCGAGCAGGCCATGGAGCGCCAGCGCCATGAAACCGATCAGGTCGCTACCGCGATCAACCAGATGTCTTCCGCTGCGCAAGAAGTTGCGCGCAGTGCGCAGGGTGCGTCGGTGGCGGCACAGCAAACCGATGTGGAAGGCCAGGCCGCCAAGCGTGTGGTGGACGGCAGCATCGCGCAGATCCATGCCCTGGTGAACGATATTCGCAGCAGCGGCGTGTCCCTCGACAGCCTGCAACAGGACGTGTCGTCGATTGTCAGTGTGCTTGGCGTAATCCGCTCGATTGCCGAGCAGACCAACCTGCTGGCGCTCAACGCTGCCATCGAAGCCGCGCGGGCCGGCGAGGCCGGGCGTGGTTTTGCCGTGGTCGCCGACGAGGTCCGCGCCCTGGCCAGTCGCACCCAGACCAGCACCCAGGAAATCCAGGGCATGATCGACCGCCTGCAAAAAGGCACCGAAGCCGCTGTAGATTCGATGCGCCGCTCCAGCGATGCGGGCGACGGCACCTCAGCCCGCGCCAACGAAGCCGGGGCCTCGCTGGACACCATGGCCCAATTGATCGGCACGATTAATTCCATGAACGCGCAGATTGCCAGCGCGGCGGAAGAACAGACCGCCGTGGCCGAAGAGATCAACCGCAGCGTGCATCAGATCGCCGTGGCGGTGGACAGCGTGGCTGATGAAACCCAACTGGGTGCCCAGACCTCACGTAGCCTGGCGGACCTCGGCCAGCGGTTGGGGCAGCTTGTCGGTCAGTTCCGGATCTGACCACATCTGGCTTGGCGGCAGGGTTGTCTGGCGTTAAAACCAGGCCGGCGCCCTGTCAGATATCCCGCATCAGCAAGCCAAACTGCAGGTCCATCTGTGCCGGCAGCGGCACATAAACGGTGTGCCCATCCCCGGGCGCCACCTCGATGGCTTCGCCCTGGGCGTTGTGCAGCGTGGCCAGGTCGAAGTGAAAGTTTCCGGCGGGGGTCATCAGTTCCAGGTGATGACCCACGGCAAAGCGGTTTTTCACCTTGACCTCGGCCAGCTCGCCCCGGCGCTCGCCGGTCAATTCGCCGACAAACTGCTGACGTTCCGATACCGAGCTGCCGTTCTGGTAGTTCTGGTATTCGTCATGCACATGACGGCGCAAAAAACCTTCGGTGTAGCCGCGTTGCGCCAGGGACTCCAGGTCGGTCATCAGGTTACGGTCAAAGGCTCGGCCGGCCACCGCATCATCAATGGCTTTGCGATACACCTGGGTGGTGCGCGCGCAGTAGAAGTGGGATTTGGTACGGCCTTCGATCTTCAGCGAATGCACGCCCATGTGGGTCAGGCGTTCCACATGCTGCACCGCGCGCAGGTCCTTGGCGTTCATGATGTAGGTGCCGTGCTCGTCCTCGAACGCGGGCATCTGTTCATCGGGGCGCTGGGTTTCTTGGAGCAGAAACACCTGATCGGTCGGCGCGCCGATTCCCAGTGTAGGCTGAAATTCCTGGACGATATCGCCGGTGGCGTTCTCCACCGCCGGCATGGCCTGGTATTTCCAACGGCAGGCATTGGTGCAGGTGCCCTGGTTGGCGTCGCGTTTGTTCATGTACCCGGACAGCAGGCAGCGCCCGGAATAGGCCATGCATAAAGCACCGTGCACGAACACTTCCAGCTCCATCGCCGGCACGTGCTGGCGAATTTCACCGATCTCTTCCAGTGACAGCTCCCGCGACAGAATCACCCGGCAGATGCCTTGCTGCTGCCAGAACTCCACACTGGCCCAATTCACCGTGTTGGCCTGCACCGACAAGTGAATCGGCATCGAGGGGAAGTGGCGCCGCACCAGCATGATCAGCCCCGGGTCGGACATGATCAGCGCATCCGGGCCCATCGCGATGACGGGGGCCAGGTCTTTGAGGAAGGTTTTCAGTTTGGCGTTGTGCGGCGCGATATTCACCACCACGTAGAAACGTTTGCCCAGTGCGTGGGCTTCGTGGATGCCGAGCGCCAGGTTGGCATGGTCGAACTCATTGTTACGCACCCGCAGGCTGTAACGCGGCTGGCCGGCGTAGACCGCATCGGCGCCGTAGGCGAAGGCATAGCGCATGTTTTTCAGGGTGCCGGCGGGGGCGAGCAACTCGGGGGCGATCACAGGGGGCATGGGCTCAAGTCGTAAAAGGTCGCGAGGGTAAAGGAGCCGGCAGCCGCTTTTATTGATCCAGATCGTCCTTTTGCTGATTTTGTATCGCCAGCGGGTTCGTGACGCGCGCGCGATACCTCAAGCGCCTCCGAGCCGTACGTAAAGCCCTGGACGCAGTGCTCCGAAACGGATCGCCTGATGGGCACCGGCGTGCGCCCTGCGGAATAAGTGCTCTATTGAGTGAGGCGCGGTCGGATGCCTCAAGCCATTGAGCGATGCGGTCTATGCTCGTTCTATAAACAAGGGCACTCCCAGGTTTCGCAGCGGACTAAGCATCAGGGCTTACGAAGGCCCTTTGCTTTTCTGACATGGACCGGACATGAACCAAACGAACCTGCAATTCAAAACCCTGCTGTTGTTGCTGGCCCTGGTGACCATCGCCTTTATCTGGATATTGCTGCCGTTCTACGGCGCGGTGTTCTGGGCGGTGATCCTCGGCATTATCTTTGCCCCGATGCAGCGGCGCCTGCAGCTGCGGTTTGGCTGGAACCGCAACCTGACATCCCTGGCCACCCTGACGGTGTGCCTGCTGATTGCCATTTTGCCGGTGATCATTACCAGCGTGCTGCTGGTGCAAGAGGGCGCGACCCTCTATAACAATATCGAGAGCGGAAAGCTGGATGTGGCGGGGTATATCGAGCAGTTCAAAAACGTGCTGCCGCCGTACTTCCAGCACCTGCTTGACCGCTTCGGCATGGGCAACCTGGAAGGCCTGCGGGAAAAAATCGTCAAGAGTGCAATGCAAGGCAGCCAGTTCTTTGCAACCCAGGCATTCAGCTTCGGCCAGGGTACTTTTGATTTCCTGGTGAGCTTTTTCATCATGCTGTATCTGCTGTTTTTCCTGCTGCGCGACGGCCCGGAACTGGTGCGCAAGGTCCGTACGGCGGTGCCGCTGGCCGAGCCGCAAAAGCGTCGGTTGCAGCTCAAGTTCAACCGGGTGGTACGCGCGACGGTCAAGGGCAACGTGCTGGTGGCGGTGACCCAAGGTGCGCTGGGAGGGTTGATCTTCTGGTTTCTGGACATTCCCAGTGCGTTGCTCTGGGCGGTGCTGATGGCGTTTCTTTCGCTGTTGCCGGCGGTCGGCGCAGGAATAGTATGGGCGCCGGTGGCTGCCTACTTCCTCTTGAGCGGGTCGATCTGGCAGGGCGTGGTGCTGGGACTGTTCGGCGTGTTCGTGATTGGCTTGGTGGACAATGTGCTGCGCCCGATCCTGGTAGGTAAGGACACCAAGATGCCGGATTACCTGATTTTGATCTCGACCTTGGGCGGCCTGTCGGTGTTCGGCCTGAACGGGTTTGTGATCGGCCCGCTGGTAGCGGCGCTGTTTATGTCCAGTTGGGCGTTGTTCGTGGAAAGCAAACCACGGGTCAAACTGCCGTTGCCCTAGACGTTACAGCGAGTGACGCTCAAGCGTGGAGCCTGAAGTTCGACGCTTGCTGCAGCTGTTTTTCGGCGGCGGACAACGAGGTGAGCGGGCCGCTGATGGGCTCGCCATCGCGCACCAGATACCAACAGGCCAGCAAGCCGTGCTCACGAAGAGGGGCGGGGACTGCGCTGCCGATGACGGACATGATCTGAACAGTAGGCATAAATACCTCCAATGGCGATGGAGTTCACCATACTGGCTGTTTGCCCGTAGGAAAAATCACCAGTCTCGATAGTCGACATTAACGCCAGGCGTCAATCCACCACTTGATCGAGCATGGAAACCACTTCCTGTTCACTGAGCAGCCCCTTACGCACCAGGTTTTCCGCCAGCAGCGAGAGGAATTTTGCGCTGCGGTGGCCCTCAAGGTGCTTGAGTTCGGTCAGTGCGCTGTAGACCTTGCTGGATGTGCACAGGCCAGCGGTTCGATGGGGGTTTTGCGTGGGCATGGTCAGTCGTCCTTGTTGTTATTGGGTGGACAGTGTCGATAGTGAGAGTGTTGGGTGACACAAACATGACAGCGCGAGGCGCCTTCGAGCAAGGGGTCATTGGCCATAATCATGTGCGATTACTCGCGGAACATTGTCCTCATAGCGACCTTGGCAGGACGAATCCGGACTTTTCAGGCAAAAAAAGGCCCCGCGTGTCGGCGAGGCCTGTGTCTGTCAGCTCAATTGCGTGTTACCAGCCGCGACCATAGTAGCCGTGGGGAGGGCCGTAATAGCCGCGCGGTGGGCCGTAATAGACCGGCGCCGGGCGGTAATAAACCTGTTGTTGCACATACACCGGCGGTGGCGGTGCGTAGTAGACCGGGGGCGGCGCGGCGTACACCGGTTGCGGCTGGACATACACCGGTTGCTGCACGTAGACCGGCTGGGATTGGCTGGCAACCACGGAGCCCACTACGGCGGCGCCGACCAAAGCACCCAACACGGCCGGGCCACCCCAACCACCACCGTGGGCGGAGGCTTGGCCTGCCATAGCGAGTGCGCCGATAAGCAAGGCGATTTTGGGGATTTTACGGATCATGGTCATTCCTCGGTTAGCCCCTGCGCTTGTGGTCTGCAATCAATAGACTCAAGGATTGTCGCGGGGATACTTTTAAGACAACGTATTTCTGAAAAACAGCACGGCCGATAGGTAAAGGTTGTGTAAGGATCTGTACCGAATTGCTTACTTAAGGAGTTACCCATGCAGATGCACCCCAACAAGGACACCCAACTGTGCATGTCATTGTCGGCGCGGCCTGGGAATTTTGGCTTGCGTTTCCATAACCATCTGTACGAACAGCTGGGTTTGAATTTTTATTATAAAGCGTTCAGTAGCCAGGATTTGCCCGGTGCGATCGGTGGTATTCGGGCGCTGGGCATTCGTGGTTGCGGTGTGTCCATGCCCTTCAAGGAGGCCAGTATCGCCTTGGTCGACGAGCTGGACGAGTCGGTCAAGGCCATCACCTCCCTTAACACCATCGTCAACACCAACGGCCATCTCAAGGCCTACAACACTGACTATATTGCTATCGAACAACTGCTGAAAAAGCACGCGGTGCCAAAAGACTCGAGCTTTGCCCTGCGTGGCAGCGGCGGCATGGCCAAGGCCGTGGCCAGTGCCTTGCGCGACGGTGGTTATGCCAACGGCGTGATTGTCGCGCGCAATGAGGCGGCAGGCCGGGCGTTGGCACAAGGTCTGGGGTATGAGTGGCAAGCGCAATTGGGTGATTTGCGCCCGCAGATGTTGGTCAACGTGACGCCGATTGGCATGACCGGCGGGGCGGAAGCCGACCAGTTAGCCTTTGAGGCTGACGCTGTGGATGCTGCTGACACCGTCTTTGATGTGGTGGCGATCCCGGCCGAAACACCGCTGATTGTGCGTGGCCGCGCCCAGGGTAAGCGGGTGATTACCGGGCTGGAAGTGATCGCGATTCAGGCGTTGGAGCAGTTTGTGCTGTACACCGGCGTGCGGCCGACGCAGGCGCAGTTTGAACAAGCCGTGGCGTTTGCCCGAGCCTAGCGAACCCGGCAGAACCCATGTGGGGGCTGGCAAGCCAGCGCCCACAGGTTGACCGTGTTAAGCCTGTTCCAGCTGCGTGAGGCGCTCTTCCAATGCGGCAATCCGGGCTTCAAGTTCTTCGATACGATCCGAAGAGACGGCACCGGCCGAGCGCTCCACCGCATGACCCCGCGCCGACAGAATCACCTCAATATCCGCCGGATCGCCCAGCGCATGGGTGTAACGATCTTCCCGTTGCCCTGCCTGACGCGGCACCAATAGCGCCAGCCCGCGCGCAATCAGGCGCTCCAGCTGGTGCACCACCTGCTCGGCATCTTCAAAATCATGCATGCGCCCGCTGCGGGTCAGCAGTTCATTGACCGTCTGCGGCCCGCGCAGAAACAGCAGCCCGATCAGTATCACCTGGGCCGGCACCAACTCCAGTGCCTTGTCGACGCGATGCTCCCAGCGGTCGGCCCGGCTGCCCATGACCAGGCGCGTGAAACCTTGGCCTTCCAGCGCGCGCAGGCTTTGCCCCACTTGGCCCTGGCTGAGGTTCGTCACCGGCTCGCGGCTGGTTTTCTGGTTGCAGGCCAGCACCAATGCATTCAGGGTCAGGGGGTAGGTTTCCGGGTTGGTCGCCTGTTTTTCGATCAGGCAGCCCAGGATGCGGATTTCCGTGCTGTTCAGGCGTGGTTCTGGGGTGTCGGTAGCGTGCTCGGCGGTCATCGCGCTTTCCCTATGCAGTAAGAGGGGGCGCTCTCAATGAGTGTTCCCGTCGTGTTGTCGCCTTAAAGCGGGCCAGGCAAGACGCAGGCCGCTGGGAATGGTTGTTCCCTTTCCAAGGCCGGCAACGCAGGGCCCGCGTTAAGGCACAACCCGGCGCGACGGGGAAACTCATTGAGAGCGCCCGCACCTAGCCTAATCCTGAAAAAATAAAAGACAAGCTGCACACGCAGCTGGCATGTCTATAATCGCCGCTGGTTACACACCCTGCCATCACCGCGAGACTGTCATGACTATTTCCCTGTACGCCGCCTCCATCCCGGTCTTCAAGCAAATGCTCAACGCCCTGAGCGATGTGCTGAACAAAGCCGAAGCCCATGCCACCGCCAAGAACATCGAGCCCAATGCTCTGTTGCAGGCGCGTCTGTTCCCGGACATGTTCCAACTGGTGCGCCAGGTGCAGATCGCCGTCGACTTCGCCAAGGGCGTTTCCGCACGCCTGGCCGAGATTGAAGTGCCGAAGTACGAAGACAGCGAAGTGACCTTTGCCGACCTGCAAGCCCTGATCGCCAAGGTGCTGGCGTTTGTCGACACGATCAAGCCCGAGCAAATCGACGGCAAGGAAGGCATCGAGATCATCACCCGCCCAGGCACCCCGAAAGAGAAGCGCTTCAGCGGCCAGTCCTACCTGCTGACCTACGGCCTGCCGCAGTTCTTCTTCCACGTCACCACCGCTTACGCCTTGCTGCGTCACAACGGTGTCGAAGTGGGCAAGCGCGATTACATGGGCGCGTTCTAAGCACCCAGGTACAAAAAAGCCCGGCGCGGTTCTTCAACGAACCGCCCCGGGCTTTTTTACGCCTGATGGTTAAGCCGGCTGTTCTTCCTGGCCCAGGCATGCGGCGGCGGTAAACAGCACATCGGTGGACGAATTGAGCGCGGTTTCCGCCGAATCCTGCAACACACCAATGATGAAACCTACGGCGACGACCTGCATGGCGATCTCGCTGGGAATACCGAACAGGCTGCACGCCAGGGGAATCAACAGCAACGAGCCACCGGCCACGCCCGACGCCCCGCAGGCACACACCGCTGCCACCACGCTGAGCAATACGGCGGTCGGCAGGTCGACGGTGATACCCAAGGTATGCACGGCCGCCAGGGTCAGTACGGTGATGGTGATTGCGGCACCGGCCATATTGATGGTGGCGCCCAGTGGGATCGATACCGAATAGGTGTCTTCATGCAGGCCCAGGCGTTTGCTCAACGCCAGGTTCACCGGGATATTCGCCGCGGAGCTGCGGGTGAAGAAAGCGGTGATGCCGCTCTCACGCAGGCACATCAGCACCAGCGGGTAGGGGTTGCGGCGCAGCTTCCAGAACACGATGGCCGGGTTGACCACCAATGCCACGAACAGCATGCAGCCGATCAACACCACCAGCAGGTGAGCGTAGCCGAGCAGGGCACCAAAACCGGAGGTGGCCAGGGTTGAGGCCACGAGACCGAAGATCCCCAGCGGCGCGAAACGAATCACCACGCGCACGATCAGCGTTACGCCGTTGGACAGGTCGTCGAGCACGGTGCGGGTGGTTTCGCCGGCATGGCGAATCGCGATGCCCATGCCGATGGCCCACGCCAGAATGCCGATAAAGTTGGCATTCATCAGCGCGCTCACCGGGTTATCCACCACGCTCAACAGCAGGCTTTGCAACACCTCGCCGATGCCGCCGGGAGCACTTACCGCGACGTCATGGGTGGCAAGCACCAGGGACGACGGGAACAGCGTGCTGGCGACCACCGCCACGACGGCAGCCGCAAAGGTACCGAGCAGGTACAAGAAGAGGATCGGCTTGATATGGGTTTCCTGGCCGTGTTTATGGTTGGCGATCGACGCCATGACCAGTACGAACACCAGGATCGGCGCAACGGCTTTCAGGGCCGTGACGAACACCTTGCCGATAAACCCGGTAGCGCGGGCAGCCTCGGGCATCCACAGGGCCAATAGAATCCCGGCAAGCAAGCCCAAGACAATTTGGGTAACCAGGCTGACGCGCATAAGTCGTTGTAACAGGGAAGGGGCAGCAGTCATAAACAGTTGTCTCTAGTTTTTTTAATAGAACGCAGCATTGCAGGCGGAAAGTGCTGTAGGCAGTAGGTGCGGAGTCTAACATGCTGTAGGAAGCGTCCCGTTCGGTGCGGCATTGCGTCACCCGCACCCGCAGGCTTTGGCAAAATCCAGACATACTCTGTTAACATTCTTGCCTCTCATCTTTCCTCTCCGTCAGCGAGCCCTTCGGGCTGTCGTTGATGTCGTCGTTTCTGGAGTTTTTATGTTGTTTCCCATCCTGCTGCTGTCGGCCGCCGGCTTTACTGTGTTGACCACAGAATTCGTCATCGTGGGCCTGCTGCCATCGATTGCCCGGGACCTGAATGTCAGCGTGTCCCAAGCGGGTTTGTTGGTGACCTTGTTCGCCTTTACCGTGGCGGCGTTCGGTCCGTTCCTGACGGCGTACTGCGCGCGCTTCCCACGCAAGCGCTTGTTTATCAGCATCCTGATCATGTTCGGCGTGGCCAATACCCTGGCGGCGCTGGCGCCGAATATTTGGGTGATGGCATTCGCGCGGTTGATTCCGGCATTGGGGTTGCCGGTGTTCTGGGCCTTGGCCAGCGAGACGGCGGTGGACATTGTTGGCCCCGAATACGCCGGACGAGCCATTGAAAAAATCGGCTTCGGCATCGTCTGTGCCACGGTGTTCGGCATTCCGGTCGGCACGCTGATTTCCGACATGTTCGGCTGGCGTACCGCGTTTGCGATTCTGGCGGTGGTGGCGTTGGCCAAGGCATTGCTGCTGTTTATCTACCTGCCGGTGACCCAGCCGAAGAACGACCAAGTGACACTGCGCTCGCAATTCAAGATCCTGCGCAACCCGTTGATGCAGGGGCATATCCTGCTGTCAGTGCTGGTGTTCAGCGGCATGTTCACCGCTTACACCTACCTGGCGGACATTCTTGAGCGTCTGGCCGGCTTTGACGGCACATTGGTCGGCTGGTGCCTGATGGGGTTTGGCGCGGTAGGCCTGATCGGCAACTCACTCGGCGGGCGCGCAGTGGACCGCCACCCGTTGATCGCGTCCATGGTGTTCTGTGGGTTCATGATCGCGGGCATGGTGGCGTTGGTCCCGGCGATTCATTCCACCGTCGGCCTCGCGGCGGCGATGGCGGTGTGGGGCGTGACCCAGGCGGCGCTGTTCCTGGTCAGCCACGTGCGGCTGATGAAGGCCGCGCCCCATGCACCGGCGTTTGCGGCGTCGTTGAATATTGCCGGAGCCAACCTGGGGATTGGCCTGGGGGCAATGGTCGGCGGGCATGTGATCGACACCCTCGGCCTTGGCAGCCTGGGCTTTGCGGCGTCCGGGTTTATCCTGGTGTCGATCCTGCTGGCGTTGTGGCTGATGACCGCCAGGCAGCCGGTCGCATCCAACGCCTGAATCGTCAGGGCAGGGCGGTAAACAACTCGCGTCGAGCGCCTTCGGTAATCGCCACAATGCCGGGGTGCTTGACCTTGCGCTCCACCGAGATCGCGTAGAACGACTCGGTCACCGCATCGGTCTGGCCAATCAGCGCCACCCCGTACTGGCGCACCACCTCGTCGGCAATCACGCTGGGGGCGATAAAGATCCCGCTGCCGGATTGGCCAAACGCCTGCATTAACGCACTGTCATCGAACTCGCCGATGATCTTCGGTTGAATCTGCTGCTCGGCGAACCAGCGCTGCAAGCGGCTGCGCACCACCGTCTCGGCCCCCGGAATCAAGAGCGGCGCGCCCTGCAGACATTGTGGGAAATCACCACCGTACTGGTCGGCCAACGCCTGGGTGGCGAAAAAACTGATGCCACACTCCCCCAGTTTCTGGCTGTAGCCTTTGATGTCCAAGTGAGTGGGCATGGGGCTGTCGGAGATCACCAGGTCGAGGCGCTGAATCGCCAGGTCGGCCAATAAACGTTCGAGTTTGTCCTCGCGGCAGGTGATACGGATTTGTTCGCTCAGCTCCATCGTGGGGGCGATCAGCCGGTAAACGATGGATTTGGGCACCACATCCGCCACGCCGACCCTGAACAGGATCTGCTGCTCATTGGGCTGCGCGCGCAACATCGCCTCCAGTTCGTTGCCGGTTTGGAACATTTGCTCGGCGTAGGGCAAGGCCTGGCGCCCGGCTTCGGTGAGTTCAAGCTGGCGGCCGACGCGCTGAAACAGCGCGATACCAAAGGTCTGCTCCAGCAGGCTGATCTGCCCGCTGATGGTCTGGGGCGTGAGGTTCAATTGCTCACAGGCGCGCACGATGCTGCCGGTCTTGGCCACCACCCAAAAATAATGCAGTTGTCGATAATTAAGCATCGTGGACTACACTTCGTAAAAATCGAAGTATATACGAGAAAAATACGAATTTTACTGAACTGTTCGACTGCATAGAATGCCTCGCTATCGAGGGGCCACTATTTGGACCCACTGGTTCTAACGAGGAATACAGCATGCAACTCAATTCTCTGGGCGCGGCGGCCTTACTTGCGCTTTCATTGGTGGTGATCAGCGGCTGTGATCAAGTCGAAAAAAGCGCCCAGCAAGTCATGGGCAAGGCCACCGAGTCGGCCAAGCAAGCCATTGATGACACCCACAAAGCCGCCGAGCAGGCATTGAGTGAGGCGACGCAAGGCCTGATCAGTCCGCAAAAAAAGGCGGATCAGGAAGACAAAGAACCTGAAACCGGCAATAAAGAAGCCTAATTCCCCAGCACAACGTCAGGACTGACCTATGGATTACCTTTTACAACTGGCCGCCAGCCCCACCGCCTGGGTGGCACTGGCCACCTTGATCGTCATGGAAATCGTGCTGGGCATCGATAACCTGATCTTTATTTCGATCCTCACCAACAAGTTGCCCGAGAAGCACCGAGCCAAGGCGCGCCGTATCGGCATCAGCATGGCGCTGGTGTTGCGCCTGGGCCTGTTGAGTACTATCGCGTTTATCGTGCAGTTGACGACCCCGGTATTTGAGATCTTCGGCCAGGTGTTTTCGTGGAAAGACATGATCCTGATCGCTGGTGGCCTGTTCCTGGTGTGGAAGGCAACGACCGAGATCCATCACAGCATGGACCCCGAGCCGGAAGAAAAGGCAACCACCGGCAACGTGGTGACCATCGGCTTTGCTGCGGCGATTGGTCAGATCCTGATGCTCGACCTGGTGTTCTCCATCGACAGCATCATCACCGCCGTGGGCATGACCGAGCATTTGCCGATCATGATCATTGCTGTGGTGACCTCGGTCATCGTGATGCTGGTGGCGGCTGAACCGCTGGCCAAGTTCATCAACGACAACCCGACGGTCGTGATGCTGGCCCTGGGCTTCCTGATCATGATCGGCATGACGTTGATCGCTGAAGGCTTCGGCGCTCACGTGCCCAAAGGCTACGTGTATGCGGCCATGGCGTTCTCGGCGGTGATCGAGTGCCTGAACATCGCGCGGCGCAATCGCCACAAGCGTTTGCTCGCCGCCAGGCAGTAACCGCTGAACCCGAAAGCCGGCTGAACGCTCAAGAGTCCAGCCGGCTTTTTGCTGTCTGATAGAATCCGCCCACTTGTTACCTTGAGGTCCACCATGAACGAGCCGATTCGCCTCACCCAGTACAGCCACGGCGCGGGTTGCGGCTGCAAGATTTCGCCCCAGGTGCTGGAAGTGATCCTCGCCGGCAGTGGCGCGCAGAACCTCGACCCCAATCTGTGGGTCGGCAACGCCTCACGCGACGATGCGGCGGTGTACGCCATCGACGACGAACGCGGTGTGGTTTCCACCACCGACTTTTTCATGCCGATCGTCGATGACCCCTTTGACTTTGGGCGCATTGCCGCCACCAACGCGATCAGCGACATCTACGCCATGGGGGGCGACCCGTTGATGGCCATTGCCATTCTGGGCTGGCCGGTGAATGTGCTGGCGCCGGAGGTTGCCCGCGAAGTGATCCGTGGCGGCCGTTCGGTGTGCGATGCCGCCGGTATCCCCTTGGCAGGTGGCCACTCCATTGATGCCCCGGAGCCGATTTTCGGCCTGGCCGTGACCGGCATCGTGCAAAAGCGCCATATGAAACGCAACGACACCGCTACCGCCGGCTGCAAACTGTACCTGACCAAACCGCTGGGCATCGGCATCCTCACTACCGCCGAGAAGAAGGGCAAATTGCGCGAGGCGGATGTCGGCGTGGCCCGTGACTGGATGTGCACGCTCAACAAACCGGGCAGCCGTTTCGGTAAGTTGGCTGGCGTCACGGCCATGACCGATGTCACCGGTTTCGGCCTGTTGGGCCACCTGGTGGAAATGGCTGACGGCAGTGCTCTCACAGCCCGCATTGAGTACAAAAAAGTCCCACTCTTGGCCGGGATTGAGGATTACCTGGATCAGGGCTGCATGCCCGGTGGCACCTTGCGCAACTTCGACAGCTACTCGAGCAAAGTCGGGCGCTTGCAGGAGCTGCACAAACGCGTGCTGTGCGACCCGCAGACCAGTGGCGGCCTGTTGATCGCCGTTACCGCGGAAGGTGACGCTGAGTTCCACGCGGTGGCTGCCGAGCTGGGCCTGAGCCTGGAGCCGATCGGTGCACTGGTTGAGCGACAGACACACGCGGTAGAGGTGTTTTGATGGCAACCGACATCACCGACTACCGCGACATCTTCCTCAACGACCGGCCGATGATGGATACCCGCGCACCGATCGAATTCATCAAGGGCGCGTTTCCCGGGGTGATCAACTTGCCGTTGATGACCGATGACGAGCGCCAACGGGTCGGCACCTGTTACAAGCAGCAGGGCCAGCAAGCCGCGATTGTGCTGGGGCATGAGCTGGTCTCGGGGGCGATCAAGGCTGAGCGTATCGAACAGTGGGCGCAGTTCGCCAAGGCCAATCCTGACGGTTACTTGTACTGCTTTCGCGGCGGGCTGCGCTCGCAGATCGTGCAGCAATGGTTGAAAACCGAAGCCGGTATCGAGTACCCCCGTGTCGGCGGTGGCTACAAGGCCATGCGGACCTTTTTGTTGGAGACCGTGGAGCAGGCGACCGCCGAGTGTGATTTCGTATTGCTGGGCGGCATGACCGGCACCGGTAAAACCGAGGTGCTTGGCCAGTTGCATAACGCCCTGGACCTTGAGGGCCACGCCAACCATCGCGGTTCCAGCTTCGGCAAACGCGCCACGACACAACCGTCCAACATCGACTTCGAAAACCGCCTGGCGGTGGACCTGCTGAAAAAACGCGCGGCGGGGATCGAACAATTTGTCGTTGAGGATGAGAGCCGCATGATAGGCAGTTGTGCGCTGCCCTTGCCGTTGCACAAAGGCATGCAGACATTCCCGATGGTGTGGCTGGAGGACAGCGTTGAAGGCCGGGTCGAAAGGATCTTGCGCGATTACGTGGTCGACCTGTGCGCCGAGTTTATCCAGGTGTTTGGCGAAAATGGCCAGGCGCTGTTTGCCGAGCGCCTGACCCAGAGCCTGGCCAATATCCATAAACGCCTGGGCGGCGAGCGCTTCCAGCGCTTGCAGGCTGTTTTGCAGGACGCTTTGGCTGAACAGGCCCGCAGCGCTGCCGTGGACTTGCACCGCGTATGGATCGAAGGGTTGCTGCGCGAGTATTACGACCCGATGTACGCCTTCCAGCGTGAAAGCAAGGGCGCACGGATCGAGTTCGCGGGGGAGCAGGGCGCGGTGGTGGAGTATTTGCGCGAGCGGAGTGCCAGGCGAGCATAGTCGCTGGTTTTGAGGGTCTCTTCACGAGCAAGCCCGCTCCTACATTACGACCGCGATCCTACAGGATGAGCACGGTTGGATGTGGGAGCGGGCTTGCTCGCGAAAGGGTCCTCAACGTCGCCAGAAATCTAAAGAAGGACCGCCCCGATCAACCCACACACCACGCCCATCAGCATGGTCAGCCCGGCCACCGTCACCAGTACGCGCGCGTCGAAATCCTTGCGCAGCATCAGCAGTGACGGCAGGCTCACGCTGGGCAGGGTCATCAGCAAGGCCACGGCCGGCCCGGTGCCCATGCCCAGGGTCATCATGGTTTGTACGATTGGGATCTCGGCGGCGGTAGGAATCACGAACAGCGTACCAACGATCGCCAGCGGCACCAGCCACATCAGGCTGTTGGCCATGGCCCCGTCAATATGAGGGAACAGCCAGACCCGCGCAGCTCCCAGCACCAGCACGGCGACGATATAGATCGGGATCGTGCTCCAGAACAACTGCCACAGGGTACTTAACCAACGGCTCAGGAACGGCTGCGACTCGACCTGGCTGACGTCGGCCACTGCTTCCAGTGCGGCTTCCGGCACTTGGTCGGGCCGGGCAATCCGCTGCGCCACCAGGGACACGCCGACCACCAGCACAATCCCTGCGACCAGCCGCAATGCGGTAAAGCCCCAGCCCAGCACAAAGCCCATGAACACCAGGGTCGCCGGGTTCAATACCGGGTTGGCGATCCAGAACGCCAGGGCCGCACCCACCGACACCTGCTGACGGCGCATGCCGGCTGCCACCGGGGCCGCGCAGCAACTGCACATCATCCCCGGCAAGGCGAACAGCCCGCCACGTACGGTCGAACCCAGCCCGGCGCGGCCGAACAGGCGCAACAGCCAGTCGCGGGGAATCAACACTTGCAACAGCGAGCCCAGAATGACCGCCAGCACGGCGGCCTTCCAGATCGCCAGGAAATACACCTGGGCATAGGCCAGCGCCGCTGCCAGTGGCGAGCTTTGCTGGTCATTCAGAATCGAGGCGCCGATGCTGTGGTTATCCGCCGCCACGAACGCCTTGAGGTAATAGGGCGACCACTTCACATAGTAGAGGCCTATGCAGGCCACCAGCACGAACAGCGCTGGTTTCCACCAGAAGGACCAGCCCCGGTTGGGCTGCTGGGAGATGAGGTTGGGCATGGTGCAGATCCGCAGATGGTTCAATAGCGGGGCATCATACGCCTGTGGCGCGCAAGCTTCAGATATCTGCGCTGACTTGAGTGGCGTCCGGGCATGTCCGCTCGCCGTTATTCAGGCCTTGCTTGTAATTGCGGCTCAGCAGTGAGGCTTTGCCGTTGTGCCAGGTCAAGGTCAGGACATAGAGCGTGTCGTAGTCGTCGCCCGACCAATCCTCAGTGATCGTGTGTTTTTCCCCCGAGGCTTCACTGGCCACCTTGTTGATCAGCTCTGGCAGGTAGCCGTGGGACCAGGCGGTGTAGATGATCGCGTTGTGGTACTTGTCTTCGACCAACTCGTCGGCGAGGGCGCTGGTGTCGTTGGCTGAAAACTTGATGTTCACCGGCAGGCCGAGCTTGATGGCGCTGGGGCTGATGGTCATCAGTGGCCGGATGTAGCTGTAGGAATTGTCGTGCTCACCTTCCTCGACATTGCGCGTCGGGTTGGCGGCGAATACGTAGTTGGCCTTACCGAATTTTTCCGGCAAGACGCTCGCCAGGTTCATCGCGCGATTCAGGCCCTGGCAGTTGAGCTGGCCGAGGCCGCCGGCCGGTTTTTCACCGTGGCGCAGGAAGACCAGGGTTTGTACGCCATCCACCGGCTCGGCGCGACTGATCCGCGACTCCAGCGTCAGGCCGATTGCGCCGCCAACCAGCAGCAGCGGCAACATGATGTATGAATAGCGTTTAAGGCGTTTAGTAAGGCACAGAGGCTTGATTGTCATTGTCGTGTCGAGTCTTCGTGCTTGGGTTGAAGTCGTACAGGCCCGGCGCCAGTGACGCATGCGGCGTCCTGCGGTTTTCCGTGTCGTTGTAACGAGTGTCTCCATTCACCCTGATGGCGCACTTAAGAGTGTGTATCGGCTCTTTGGTTCGTCAGCGCGCGAGATTAGCGCAGTAATGTTGCGCAATGATGACCCATGCAGGACGGCGAGCCGCTGGCTATTATGGGGACTTTCCGCCTGGGGACTTTCCGATGAACGCACTTGCCGCTTTCCCGATCAACAGCAAATGGCCCGCCCAATACCCGGAACGCTTGCAGCTGTATTCGTTGCCCACGCCCAATGGGGTCAAAGTGTCGATCATGCTCGAAGAGCTGGGCCTGCCTTATGAAGCGCACAAGGTCAGTTTCGAAACCCAGGACCAGCTGTCTCCCGAGTTTCTGTCCCTGAACCCCAACAACAAAATCCCCGCGATCATCGACCCCAATGGCCCGAGCGGTCAGCCGCTGGCGCTGTTCGAGTCCGGCGCGATTCTGATTTACCTGGCCGAAAAAACCAGCCAGTTACTCTCCGAAGACCCGGCCACCCGCTATGAAACCCTTCAGTGGCTGATGTTTCAAATGGCGGGTATCGGCCCGATGTTCGGCCAGGTCGGGTTCTTCAACAAATTCGCCGGCAAGGCATACGAAGATAAGCGCCCGCGTGATCGCTACGCCGCCGAGTCTCGGCGTTTGCTGGGCGTGCTGGAACAACACCTGCTGGGTCGCACCTGGATCATGGGCGACGAATACAGCATCGCCGACATCGCCACGTTCCCATGGGTTCGCAACCTGATTGGCTTCTACGAAGCCGGCGACCTGGTGGGCATTGCTGATTTCCCTAATGTGCTGCGCGCGCTGGACGGCTTTGTTGCCCGCCCTGCGGTGATCCGCGGCCTGAACATACCGAGCTGAAGCATGCAGACGTTCGATTTCAAACAGCTGGATGTATTCAGCAGCGTTTCACTCAAAGGTAACCCGTTGGCCGTGGTGCTGGGCGCTGATAGCCTCACCGACCAGCAAATGGCCGACTTCGCTAACTGGACCAACCTCAGCGAAACCACGTTTTTGCTGACGCCGCGTGATCCGCGGGCGGATTATCGGGTGAGAATCTTTACCACGCTCAACGAGCTGCCGTTCGCCGGGCACCCGACCTTGGGCAGTTGCCATGCCTGGTTGCACGCGGGCGGCGTGCCCAAAGGCGAGGAGATCATCCAGGAGTGCGAAATCGGCCTGGTGCGTGTCCGTCGCGAAGGCGATCAACTGGCGTTCATTGCTCCGCCGTTATTGCGTTCCGGCGCGGTGGAAACTCCCGTGCTCGAACGCGTGCGCCTGGCGCTGGGGCTGGCGCCCGAGGCCATTGTGCGCAGCCAGTGGGTGGACAATGGTGGGGGCTGGCTGGCGCTGATGCTGGCCGATCGCGAACAGGTGCTGGGTTTGCAGCCGGATTACTCGCAACTCCACGGTTTGGCCGTTGGCGTCATCGCGCCCTGTGACCCGGCGCGCGACGATGTGGACACGCACTTCGAAGTCCGCGGTTTTATCGCCGGCGACGGCGCCCCGGAAGACCCGGCCACCGGCAGCCTGAACGCCGGCCTTGCCCAATGGTTGCTGAGTGAAGGCCTGGCGCCAAGCCGTTACGTGGTCAGCCAAGGTACGGCCATGGGACGCGCCGGGCGTATTCGCGTCGAGCATCATGGCGATGAAATCTGGATCGGCGGCGAGGTAGCGGTATGCATCGAAGGGCGTGTACAGCTCTAGATCAATGAATTGTTACGGGCCACGCAATACACTGTTGGCCCCTTGGCATTTGTGCTGCCGGGGCCTGGAGGCATAAGCTTTGGCCCCAAAGACTTTTGCCTCTACTGTTTTAGCATCCAGTCAGGAAAACCATGACCAGCCAGTTCCCCCAAGCCCGCCCACGTCGCCTGCGCCGCTCCCCGGAGCTGCGTGGCTTGTTCCAGGAAACCGAATTCACCCTCAACGATCTGGTGTTGCCGATTTTCGTCGAAGAAGAAATCGACGACTTCGTACCGATCACCAGCATGCCGGGCGTGGTGCGAATCCCCGAGAAGAAACTGGCCGGTGAGATCGAGCGTTTTGCCCGTGCCGGGATCAAGTCGGTGATGACATTCGGCGTGTCCCACCACTTGGACGCGAACGGCAGCGACACCTGGAAAGAACGCGGCCTGGTTTCGCGCATGTCCTCGATTATCAAGGACGCCGTGCCGGAAATGATCGTCATGTCCGACACGTGCTTCTGCGAATACACCGACCACGGCCACTGCGGCGTGATGCACGGTGCTCATGTCGACAACGACGCGACACTGGTCAACCTCGGCAAGCAAGCCGTGGCCGCCGCCCGTGCCGGCGCCGATGTGATCGCCCCTTCGGCAGCGATGGACGGCCAGGTCCAGGCGATTCGCCGCGCCCTGGACGACGCGGGTTTCACCCATATTCCGATCATGGCCTACTCCACCAAATTCGCCTCGGCCCTCTACGGCCCGTTCCGTGAAGCGGGTGGCAGCGCCCTCAAGGGCGACCGCAAAAGCTACCAGATGAACCCGATGAACCGCCGCGAAGCCGTGCGCGAATCGCTGCTGGACGAGCAAGAGGGCGCAGACGCGCTGATGGTCAAGCCCGCCGGTGCCTACCTCGACATCATCCGCGACATCCGCGAAGCCTCACGCTTACCGGTCGCGGCCTATCAGGTGAGTGGTGAGTACGCGATGATCAAGTTTGGCGCCCAGGCCGGCGCGATTGATGAGGCGCGGGTGGTGCGGGAGACGTTGGGGTCGATCAAGCGTGCGGGGGCGGATTTGATCTTTACGTATTTTGCGATGGATTTGGCGTTGGCTGGGATCTGAGTCCGGTCTGTGATCCTGTGGCGAGCGAGTGTGCTCGTCGCAGGTACCAGCTTGGGGAAACACGCTTCATTAGATGTTTTCAATCGATCAATGAATTGGCGTTTTTTGAAGTTCTGCGCGAATCGAAACTTGAGCGAGGAGCAGTTGCTCGATTAGCGAGTCAATTGACTGCGCGGTAAGCGTTAAAGTGGGAAATTCCCATTCATAGTCTTTAACGACTTTTATTTGGAAGTGCCCTTTTGCGTCGAATGAAGGATACCAACCTACATCAATGAGGAAACCGTTTGGATACTCCACTTGAAGCATGTCCTCTTTCAGATGGTGGGCTTGATGCTCTACCCCTGAATCCTGCAACATAGAGAGTTCGTCGTAAGTTACTTTGCCTTGTAGAAATTCTAACGAGATCATTTAGTTAACCTCCGAAACTCTTGCTCTGAAATAGGGTGGCCGTGGATTGTTTTCGCGCTTAATTCAATACGTATCCAACGGCTGGATACTCCTTCGCTGGCGCCAATGCTCTCAGGGTACTCCATCACTTTCCATGGTTTTCCATTAGTAACTGCTCTGCCGTTTTTATAGGCTTCTCTTTCCAAGTTTTCAATATTTATGCCTGGCTTGTACTTGGCTGGACCGGACTTTGTTGTTGCCAAAATATCTTTCCAAGGCATTTTTTTTGAGGGGCTGTGCTTATACCCATGAGCTGTCCATTCGATTTCTTCAGGTGCAGGCAGCGTCGGCTGGTCGCCTTTGACTCTTGCACTGTTTGCCGGATCTTCGACGTCCTCAAAGGGACCGCATTTACCGGGACATTTATTGAGTCCTAGCGGATCTACCCACCCCGTAGGGTTCGGTACGTACTGGTACGCGTTAATCCCACCCGCCAGCTTCACCGGGTCAGGCGTCAGGTAACGACCACTGTCCGGATTGTAGTAGCGATGACGGTTGTAGTGCAGCCCGCTTTCCGGGTCGAAGTATTGGCCTTGGAAGCGCAGCGGATTGTCGATTTTGTTGACATCGAGGCGGGCAATCTCGCCGTAGGCGCGGTAGTGCGCCGACCAGACGATTTCACCGTCTGGGTCTGTAAGCTCCTGCGGTGTTCCGAGGTGGTCGAGTTGGTAGTGGAAGGGCTGGGTGTCTTTAGGGCCAAAGCCTTCCAGCAGTGCCAGCGGGCGGAAGCTGTCCGGTTCGTAGAGGTAACTGCGATGGCGATCCGCGTGATGCTCGGTAATCAGCTTGTCGCCTTGCCAGAAAAACTCGGTGGTGATGTCGTCGACGGTTTTGCTGACCCGTCGCCCAAACGGGTCATAGCGATAGCTGGCTGTTTTTCCGTTCGGCTGGGTGATGCCTATCAACCGGTGCTGGCAGTCGTAGCGGTATTCAGTAACGAGTTGATGGCCTTTGCCACGTCGCTGACGGATCAGGTTGCCAAAGGCGTCATAGTCGTAATGATGATCGCCCTGGATCATCAGGCGGTTGCCGGCAACGATGTCCGGGCCGGGTCGATCCTGCATCAGCAGGTTGCCCGCCGGGTCGTGGCCGAAGCGTTCTTGCACGTCTTGTGAGTGATCGGCCCGAGTCAGACGGGCGAGGGGATCGTAGTGGTAGTCGTGTTGGCCTTTACGGGTGTCGAGCAGGCGGGTGAGGTTGCCGGTGTTGTCGTAGTCGTATTGGCGCTGGTAGAGAGTGTGTTGCTGTTGGCTGACGGCGTGGGCGTGCAGGCGGTTTTGTTCGTCGTAGTGGTAGTGGCTGAGGAGCTGACCTTGTTGGCGCTGGTGTTCGCGACCGGCTTTGAACAGGTGAGAAGTGAGTGTTTCACCATTCAGTTCGACGCTGGCAAGGTGGCCGCCTTTGTCGTGGTTGAAGGTGAGGCGGTTGTTGTCCGGCAGACGGAGGTTTTGCAGCTGGCCGCAGGCGTCGTAGCCATAGCGCAAGGTGCCCCAGCCCTGGTGTTCGGCGGTGAGTCGGTTTTGGCTGTCATATTCGTAGGCCAGCGCCCAGTGGCCGTCGTCAACGCTGAGGAGGTTGCCCTGGCGGTCGTAGGCATAATCAACAAGGTTGCCGTCGGGCAGGGTTTTTCGTACGAGGCGGCCGGCGTGGTCTCGCTCGTAGCGGGTGATTAGCTGACTGCCGTCATCGCCATATTCGGTCTTTTCCGCCAGGTTACCGTTGAGGTCGTAAACGTAGGCGGTGCGCTGGCCATCAAAACCGATTTCCTGCTGGATCAGGCCATTGGGGTGGTAAGCGAGCTGGTAGGTTTCGCCGACTTCGTTTTCGATGGCGGTCAGCAGCAACCGTACGTTGTCGTAGCGGTAGTTGACCTGAGTGCCATCGGCATGGATGCGGCGGCTGATCAGGTGCAGGCCGTCGGCGTATTCGTAGCGAGTGACGTGGCCCCGTTCATCGCGTTCGGCGGTGATTTTTCCGTAGGGGTTGTAGCTGTATTCCCGCGTAGCTCCATCGTGCCGAGTCAGTTTCAGCAGACGCCCGGCGGCGTCCCACTGATACTGCGTCAGCGCACCCTGTTCATCCTCGTGCGCAACTTTCCGCCCAAGAGCGTCATAGCGATAGCGTTTGATAGCGCCATTCGGCAGTTGCTCCTCAAGCAACTGACCGCGTTCATTCCAGACCAGCCGGTGACAGCTGTTATCCGGATACCAAATCCCGCTCAGTTGCCCGTATTTGTCGTAGCTGCAGTCCGTGACATTCCCGTCGGGATCAGTCTTGCGAATGACGTCGCCCTGGTCGTTGCGCTCATACTTCCAGACCGCCTCACCACGCCGTACAACCCGTACGAACCCGTTATCGTGCTCGTAGGAAGTCGGTTCATCCTCCCCAGGAAACAACGCCACCAACCGTCCGGCGTCGTCGTACTGATACGCCGTCACCGCGCCCAACGGGTCTTGCTCGACCGTCAGCCGGCCTTTGTCGTCATAGGACTTGAAGTGCTCGGCGCCGTCGGGATCAATACGCTGCACCAGCCGCGCGCGCTGGTCATGCACGTAAACTTCGCGACTGCCATCAGCGTTGTGAACCGTGACCCGGCCGTTGTCATCCCACGCATACTGCGTGTCCATCTGCGAAAAACTGGCCCAGTGCCGGATGCAGCGTGCCGCCTTGCCAGCCCGTTCCCACGCCCAGAAGAAGCTCGCCCCGCCGGCCAGCTGCCGCTCCAGAATGACGTGCTGATCGTCGTACCGATAAACCTCGCTTTCACCGACGGCGTTGGTCGCTGACACCAGTCGGCCAAGGTCATCGTAGGCGTAAGAAACGACGTTCTGTTCAGTCACCCATTCAAAGGGTTCAGGCCCTTTGGCGCGATGAACCTGATAGTCCACGGCCGCGATGCGACCAAACGCATAGCGCAAAAACAGCGAGCGGCCCGCACCGTTATCCAGCCGTTCGATTCGCCCCAAACGATCTCGAACAACCCGCAGGCGGTTGTCATACGCATCGCTGATGGCTGTGAGTAAACCGTCGCGGAAATGGTAGAAACGTGACGCCTGAGCCAGCACCAGTTCATCGGGCAAAGCGCCCAAGTAAATCGCCGCTTCGGCCAGGCTGTTGGTAATCGCCGGCCGAGCCACTGTAGGCAGGGGCAGGGCAGTCGAGCGGTTCTCATGATCCGTCCACACCACCGAATCGCCATCCACCACCAGCCTTTGGGCCAGCGCATGACTCCAACCAAACCCCAACCCGCAATCTACTTCCACCGCACTGGTGCGATACAACCGTGTCCACTCAAACGGCAATATCCCGTCCAGCACACCGTCGGTGAGGGTCAGCAGTTCCTCGCCGGTCACCATCGACACCGGGCAACCGTTGGTGGCCGTCTTGTCCGCCGGGGCCGCCGCATCGCCGTTCGGGTTCTTACCCGCAGCCGGCACATCGTCGACAGGTTCCTGGCGCACCAATGTCGTCTGCTGGGTCTTATTACGAACCACCGGTACCGGGTTGGAAACCAACTGCTCCCCAGCCTTCAACGACGCAACCGGCACGGTCTTGATCGGCGTCGCCACGCTACCAATCAGCAGTGGCTTCACCGCCTCGGCATGCAGCTCCAACCTGGGCATCACCAGCTTGGTCGCCAACAACTCCAGCAGATCCCGGGCCCGCCCAGACTTGATGTGCCCCAGCACCTGCGTACCCAGGCGTACCGCCACACCCATTCCCGCAGTCGCCCAGATCAGCAGCAGGTTGATCAACACCTCGCCGGTGATTTCCCCCATCAGTTCGTTCATTTCTTGCGGCGGCAGCATTCGCATCCAACTGACCATCGCCGACACATAAATGAACAACAGCGGCTCATCGCTGAGTATCAGCAGGCCGTTGGCAATCGCGTCGTTGCCGAGCTTCAGCAGTTCATCAAGTTCGGTTTGGGAGATGTATTGCAGCAATTTCTCGCTGTTGGGCTGGATGTCCGCCAGCAAGTCAAACAGTTGCGTGATGTTGTCCCACAGCCCGTAAAGCGCTTTGCCCATGCCACTGAGAAACGCCGCTTCCAGCATCCGGCGCCGATCCAGCGGAGTAGCGTCCGTGTAGTCTTTCCACTGCGCTTGGAACGTGCCGATCCACTCGCTGCGCAGGCGCGCCTCCAACGCCCCGGTCACCGACTGATAAGACGCGTACAGCGCCTTGACGTGATCTGTGGAAACGTTGGGATAGAAGCTGATTCGGTACGGCTGGTTGCGGTCGCACTCGGTGATTTCGAGAATGCCGCTGGGGCCGATGGTCTTGTGGATTGGCTCGCCCAGCGGCCCGCCGTTGGTATCGACACGTTGCAGCACCACCGGCGTGTTGCCGATCGGCACAAACCGCGTGCTCTGGAACATGTGCACCAGGGTCAACGTGCCGTTGGCCTGGCACGTCGCAACAGTGCTGCTGGGAAAAATGGCGCGGTTGATGGGCGCGACCAGCGCCACCTCGTCGCCGACCTTGAACACCTGCTCGACATCCAGCGCCGAAAAGCTCCAGAAGCTCGCAGCCCAGTCGTCAAAGGTGTTCAGGCACTCTCTAAAGTCGCGCAAGACGGTTTCAACATCGACCGTCTTGGCATCCATTGGGGTCAGGGCCAGCCTGCCAATGGCCGTGTTCAAGCGACAGCCCCAAAACCCTGGGCTTTAACAAAGAAAACCATCTGCAATCCCTCGCACTGTGTGATCAGGCGAAGGACTTTGCAGAGGTTTTAAGGAGAGATCTGTAGAGCTTGTCCGGCTGTTGCGTGGGAAGTTTCAGTAGTCCTTGTCAGTGATCCATTGACATGATTCAACGCGTTCTCAGCGCTGCGCAAACGCCAGGTTCAACCCCAGCCCGGCAAAGGCCGTGGCAAAACTGCGTCGCAGCCAGTTCTGCACACGTGGCGACTCGACCACTGCACGACGAAACACATTCGCCAACAGGCCATACAGCACAAACACTGCAAGCGTCATCGCCATGAACACGCCGCTCAGTACCAGCATCTGCAAGGCCGGCGCGGTGCCGCCTGGCGTTACGAATTGAGGCAGGAAGGCCAGGAAGAAAATTGTCAGCTTGGGGTTAAGAATGTTCAGCAAGAAGCCACGCAGGATCAGGCTGCGCGCGGTCGCAACTGTCGGCGTGTCGTTCATTGCAAAGGCCGAGCGGTCACGCCAGGTGGCATAGGCCAGGTACAGCAGGTAGGCCGCGCCGGCGAATTTCAGTGCTTCGAAGGCCAAGGCGCTGGTGTGGAGCAGGGCGGACAGGCCCAGTATCGACGCCAGCAAGTGCGGGATGATCCCGGCGGTGCAGCCCAGCGCGGCAAATATGCTGGCGCGTTTGCCGGAGGTCAGGCCGGTAGAGACGGTAAAAATCACCCCAGTGCCGGGGATCAGTAAGACGATCAGGCAGGTGACGAGGACATTCAGACTGAGCATGGCATCCAACTCCGTGTGCGAATGGCTGATGACGGATGCTGTCACGTTCGGTGATAACTGGCGAGTGCACCAGGTTGGCGAACCCCGGTTAGACTTACCTGTCGATATCCGCATTGCCCGGCCCGTCGTTATTCAAGGAAGCCCCATGTATTCAAGCCGTCTGATCCTGTGCCTCACTACGTTGCTGGTGCTGGCCGGCTGCTCCACCCCACGTGGCCCGCAGCAGCCTGAGCGCAGCGAAGCCGAGGTAAAGGCGCAGATCGTGCGCCTGTTGCCAGCCTCGGTACCGGACCGCAGTGGCTGGGCCCAGGACATTTACACCGCTTTCGACACCCAGAAAATCTACCCCAGCACCGAGCATATCTGCGCTGTGCTGGCGGTGACCGAGCAAGAGTCCACCTACCAGGTCGACCCACCCGTACCGAACATGGGCAAGATCGCCCAGGACGAAATTCTGCGCCGTGCCGGCAAGGTCCATGTCCCGGCGTTTGTGGTGCGTGCCGCGCTGCAATTGCGCTCGCCCAGCGGCAAGACTTACGCCGATCGTCTCACTGGCGCACGTACAGAGAAGGACCTCAGCGGCATCTTTGATGATTTCATCAGCAGTGTGCCCTTGGGCAATACCTTGTTTGACGGTTTCAACCCGGTGCATACCGCCGGCCCCATGCAGGTCAGCATCGACTTTGCGCAACAACACGCCCGTGATTATCCCTACACCGTGGATGGCACGATTCGACGCGAAGTCTTCACCCGTCGTGGTGGGATGTATTTTGGTATCACCCATCTGCTCGGTTACCCGGTGAACTACGACCAGCCGTTGTACCGCTTCGCCGATTTCAACGCGGGCTGGTATGCCAGCCGTAACGCTGCGTTTCAGGCTGCCGTCAGCCGTGCCAGCGGCACCGAGCTGGCGTTGGACGGGGATTTGATTCGTTATGGGTCGCTGCTGCCGGGTACCACAGAGCTGGCGGTGCGCTCACTGGGTTCGAAGTTGGACATGCGCAACCCCAGCATCCGCAGCCAACTGGAGCAGGGCGAGCAATTGGACTTTGAGCAGACCACCCTCTACCAGCGTGTGTTTGCTCTAGCGGATAAGGCGGCAGGCAAGCCGATGCCACGGGCGATCCTGCCGGGCATCGTGCTCAAGAGCCCGAAGATCACCCGCAACCTGACCACGGCGTGGTTTGCCAAGCGGGTGGATGAGCGCTATCAGCGCTGTATGAAGCGCTGATCATGGGCGGCGTTTAACGAACCGGCGCCACAGCCAGACCCACAACCACACCACCGGGAACGCCAGGATCAAAAACGGCAGCACATAACTGGCGCGTTCCAGGGCGTCCGCCGTGCCGTTTACCAGGTTGTCACCCAGGTTGCTGAACATTCGGCTGAAGCGTGACTGTTGATGCGCACCGTCGGAAGAGCGGAAGTTCAGGGTCACACGGTTGGTATCAAGGCGACGTTGCTGGCCCGCGGCGACCTGTGCCAGTTCCTGCAGTTCGTTTTCGACAGCGGCCTGTTCCTTGCTCAGGGCGATCAGGTCGCTGACGCTGATGTCCTTGCGCTTGGCCAGTTCGTCGAGGCGTTGCTGTTGGGCTTGCAGGCGATCCTGGCGACGGCGCACATCGGCCACCGCGTCGGCCAGGTCTTCGGCACTGGTGATGCGCTGGCCGAGTTTCCCGCCTTCAGCGGCCAGTGTGACCATCGGCTCCACGCCGCTAGGCGCGATGCGCAGGATGAGCGTGCCGCCATGGTCATCCTCGGTGATGCCCAGAATATTGCAGGCGCCGAAACGTGCCGACTCACACGCCTCACGGGTAGCGTGCATACGTGGTGCAAGCAGGGCGCCAGGCAGCGCCAGCGTCAGCTCATGCTCATAGGCCAACTGCGCACCGGCCCGGCCTTGTTCGCCGTTGATCACGGAGGCGCGGGAGTGATCCTTGGGCGAGCAACCCGCCAGGGCCAGGCCGGCCAGCAAGATCAGAAGCAGCGGTTTTGTTGTGCCTTCCAGATGGCGCATGGCAGTTCCTTTGGCGGTGCAGGGGAAATGGATCGCGATTAAAGCGGGTCTGGCGTATTTACGCAAAGCATCGCGCAGGATTTGCGTGGCTGATGGTGATGGCAGCCTCGCAGAGCCAGGCGTACACCTCAAACCTTATGCCAAGGAAGAACGCGCCATGATCGCTCACACTGTGCCCGAAGGGTTCGTCTCGCTGCCGCGCAGCAGCCCGTTGCTCGACTTGTTAGGCCCGGCGTATTGCCGCGGTGAAGGTTGGCAGCTGGAAATCGGCCTGCGCGCCGACAACCGCCATGCCAATGGGCGCGGCACGGTGCACGGTGGGGTGTTAGCGACTCTGGCGGATATCGGCATGGGGTATGCGATGGCGTTTTCCAGCGAGCCAGCGTTGCCGTTAATGACCGCGAGCATGACCCTGGACTACCTGGGCGCGGTGCAGGTGGGTGAGTGGATGGTGGTGCGGTTGGAGCATCATCAACGGGGTCGGCAGATGGCGTTCGCCACGGCGAGTTTGCAGGTGGGGGAGAAGGTCGTCGCGCGGGCGAGCGCGGTGTTTGCGGTGCCTCGTACCGACTGACAGTGAAGTCATCTGGGTGTTTTTTCAGGCCTGCCGCGCAAAGAAAAGGCCCGGTTTTCGTGGAACCGGGCCTTTTCCATGTTGCTCTTGAATCAGCTGCGTTCGAGGGCGAGGGCTACGCCTTGACCACCACCGATGCACAGCGTCGCGAGGCCTTTCTTGGCATCGCGCTTGATCATTTCATGCAGCAGGGTCACCAGCACGCGGCAGCCTGAGGCACCGATCGGGTGGCCGATGGCGATAGCGCCACCGTTGACGTTGACCTTGTCCGCATCCCACTCCAGCTCTTTGCCCACCGCCAGGGATTGCGCGGCGAAGGCTTCGTTAGCTTCGATCAGGTCCAGCTCGCCCAGGCTCCAGCCGGCTTTCTCCAGGCAGCGGCGGGTGGCCGAGACCGGGCCGATGCCCATGATGGCGGGGTCAACACCGGCGTTGGCGTAGCTGGCAATACGCGCCAGAACGGGCAGGCCGAGTGCCTTGGCTTTATCCGCGCTCATCAGCAGTACCGCCGCCGCGCCGTCATTGAGGCTGGAGGCGTTGCCGGCGGTGACGCTGCCGTCTTTTTTGAACGCGGGCTTGAGCTTGGCCAGGGATTCGGCAGTGGTGCCGGCGCGCGGTTGTTCATCGACCGCGAAAGCCACCGGGTCGCCTTTGCGCTGAGGAATCAGGATCGGGGTGATTTCATCGACAAACCGACCGGCCTCAATCGCTGCAGTGGCTTTCTGCTGGGAGGCTGCGGCGAAGGCGTCCTGGGCTTCGCGGCTGATGCCGTATTTGTCCACCAGGTTCTCGGCGGTGATGCCCATGTGGTAGTCGTTGAATGCATCCCACAGGCCGTCGGTGATCATGCTGTCGATCATCTTGGCGTGGCCCATGCGCAAGCCGGTGCGCGCAGCGGGCAGAACGTACGGCGCCAGGCTCATGTTTTCCATGCCGCCGGCGATGATCACCTCAGCGTCGCCGCAACGAATCGCCTGGGCGCCCAGGTGCAGCGCTTTGAGGCCAGAACCGCACACCTTGTTCAGGGTCAAGGCCGGCACAGCATGCGGCAGGCCGGCGAGGATCGACGCCTGGCGCGCAGGGTTCTGGCCGCTGCCGGCGGTGAGCACCTGGCCGAGGATGACTTCATCCACCTGAGCCGGGTCCAGGCCGGTCTGCTCCAGCAGGCGACGGATCACGGCCGCGCCCAGTTCCGGCGCCGGGATACTGGCCAGCGAACCTTGAAAGCTGCCCACGGCGGTGCGGGTGGCAGCAACAATCACGACGTCTTGCATGGAATCTGTCCTCACTGGAAGTGCATTTCTGGAACGTGGTCCGGGACGATCAGTTTACCGGCGGTCTTGCTCACAATCTCTTCAACGCTGACGCCAGGTGCGCGTTCCTTGAGGACAAAAGCGCCATTTTCGATTTCCAGGTAAGCAAGATCGGTCAGCACACGCTTGATGCACTTGGCGCCCGTCAGCGGCAGGCTGCATTGGCTGAGCAACTTGGACTCACCGTCCTTGGAGGCGTGGGTCATGATGACGATGATGTTTTCCGCGCCGGCCACCAGGTCCATGGCGCCGCCCATGCCTTTGACCAGTTTGCCGGGGATCATCCATGAGGCGATATTGCCGTGTACGTCGACTTCAAACGCGCCGAGCACGGTGAGGTCGACGTGGCCGCCGCGAATCATCGCGAAGGACTCGGCGGAGGAGAAAATCGACGCGCCAATGCGCGCCGTCACCGTTTGTTTGCCGGCGTTGATCATGTCGGCATCGATGGTTTCTTCAGTCGGAAACGGACCCATGCCCAGCAGGCCGTTTTCCGATTGCAGCATCACTTCCATGCCTTCGGGGATGTAGTTGGCCACGAGGGTCGGAATGCCGATGCCGAGGTTGACGTAGAAACCATCCTGCATTTCGCGGGCGACGCGTTGAGCCATTTGTTCGCGGGTAAGAGCCATTTCTTGTCTCCTTATTATTTGGGCTGGAGGATTATTTGCGGACGGTGCGCTGTTCGATGCGCTTCTCGAAGGTGCCGCAGATGATCCGGTCGACGTAGATGCCAGGGGTGTGGATCTGCGCCGGGTCCAGCTCGCCCGGTTCGACGATTTCTTCAACTTCGACCACGGTGATCTTGCCGGCGGTGGCGGCCAGCGGGTTGAAGTTCTGGGCGGTGTGACGGTAGATGACGTTGCCGAAGTGGTCGGCTTTCCAGCCTTTGACAATCGCGAAGTCGCCGGTGATGGACTCTTCCATCAGGTACGGGCGACCGTTGAATTCGCGGGTTTCCTTGCCTTCGGCCACCGGGGTGCCGACGCCGGTAGCGGTGAAGAACGCCGGAATGCCGGCACCGCCTGCGCGCATTTTTTCTGCGAGGGTGCCTTGTGGGGTGAGCACTACTTCGATTTCGCCGCTGAGCAGTTGCTTCTCGAACAGCGCGTTTTCACCGACGTAGGACGCGATCACTTTGCGGATCTGCTTTTCTTCCAGCAGCACGCCCAGGCCGAAACCGTCGACGCCGCAATTATTGGAAACCACGGTCAGGTTGCGGGTGCCTTTGCGTTTGATCTCGGCGATGAGGTTTTCCGGAATGCCGCACAAGCCAAAACCACCGGAAAGCACCGTCATGCCGTCTTCCAGGCCTGCCAGTGCTTCTTCATAGGACGCCACGCGTTTATCGAAACCTGCCATATGCACCTCTTTTATTGTTTGTGGGCCAGCCAATGAGCCGAGTGTTGCGCCGACGCATTGATTTGTTAAGTTGTTTTTTAAGGTTGATTGATTTAGAAAACAGCATAGTCGACGTGTGGCCCGGAGCAGCTTTATGACCGTTAAACAGATGCGAGCCTTTCTCGCCGTGGCCCAGAGCCTGAGTTTCGCCGCTGCCTGCGAGCGCCTGCACCTTTCCCAATCGGCCTTGAGCCTGACGATCAAGGGGCTGGAGGAGGGCTTGGGTGGCCGCCTGTTCAGCCGCAATACCCGCAACGTCGCGCTGACGCCTGAAGGTGAATCGTTGTTACCCCTGGCGCGGCGCCTGATTGCGGAGTGGGACAACGCCGAGGATGAACTGCGCCAGCGCTTCACCCTGCAGCGTGGCCGCGTCACCGTGGCCGCGATGCCCTCGTTTGCGGGCAACCTGCTGCCGCCGATTCTGAAGATATTCCGCGCACGTTACCCTCAGGTGAATGTGACGGTGCATGACCTGATCAACGAGCAGGTACTGGAGATGGTCCGCGACCGTCAGGTGGAACTGGGCGTGGCGTTCGAACCGTCCGAAGGTTCGTCATTGGCATTCACGCCGTTGTACCTGGACCGGTTCATCGCCGTGGTGCCGGGCGATTCGCCCTTGGCACAGTGTGCCGAAATCGACTGGAAAACCTTATTGGAGCAACCGTTCATTACTCTGCAACGGCCCTCCACGGTGCGGGTGATGTTGGAGGAACACTTGGGTGCCTTGCAGATGAAGTTGCCGGTGGCGCTGGAGAGTCATCAACTGGCCACGGTGGGCAAGATGGTTGCTAACGGCCTGGGCGTCAGTGCCGTACCGGCATTGTGCGCACGCCAGATGGAGGAGGCGGGTGCCCATTGCATTACGTTGGGCGATCCGGTGATCGAGCGGCCCATTGGTGTTCTGACCAAACCCGGGCATGAGTTGTCGGCGGCGGCGCAGGTGTTGTTTGATATTTTTCGCGATGAAGCGGCGAGGGGCAGGTTTCCTGCACGGCTATAAAGTTAAGCAACGTCAGGTATTAAAAAGCCCGCTCGAATAAACGAGCGGGCTTAAAATTAAGTGGCACTGTTATCAGCAGTATCTATCAATCACTTTAACCTGCGATTGGCCTTTGAGGTGCTGCCATTCGGTATTAAGTGTGTGAAAAACTTGCTCGATAAAGTTGCGATCGGCAGCCGCTTTCTTGCCAACATAACCCTGGCCGCGGCGGTACATCTTCAGGCGCGCCGCCAGTTCATGGTGGTTACGGTCGAACTCGGCTTCTTCGGTATGGGGCGCCAGGCAGTCAATGTTGACTTCACCCGATTTACCAATCCACAGGATATGGTCGTCGAGTTTGTCTTTCTGCGCTGCGAACATCTCAGCCAATTCATCGATAGTAGGTTGGTTGTTCAGATTCATGTGTAAGCCCCTTGACCAGTTGGCGATCTATCAGTTGATTCGTTAATACTGCTTAGTTGTCTCCGGTTCCGAAAACCGGGCGTCAGTGACGGTCTGCCGAATACGGGCAGGGTCTTGAACCTGATGCATGTAGTCTTGCTGATGAACTGCTACGCAATGGTTTCATAACGAAGACAAGTAGCGTTTGAGCCCCTTGTACCGATTCTTTCGAGCCGGTCAGCTTCATCAATCTGCCTTGTGGGCAGTGCACATCCGGAAAAAACAGCTCGGCGGTCAGACGAGCTTGTTCAAAACGCTTGTTACCAACGCTCCCGATCCGGGAGACGTCTCGATAATGCAAGGACAAAAAGGTTACGTCAACGGTTATGTAGTGATTTTTTTAGAGCACTACATAAATCGCAGCAGGGACGGGAGAATGCGCGAAAACGTGACTCGGGCGTCATTTTTTGTGCGGTGGGTCGAAGGGCACGATCGTCGAACCACCACACGAACCCTGTGGGAGCGGGCTTGCTCGCGAGTGCGGTGGGTCAGCTAAACATTTGTTAACTGACAATCCGCTTTCGCGAGCAAGCCCGCTCCCACACTTTTTGATCTGCAGTGTTCCTACTGCCCCAATCGCTCGACCAGCAAGGGCAGCAACCGCTCGCATGAGGCCTCGATCTTTACCTGTAACAGCTCATCCCCACGGGTCTTGCCCAGGTTGATGGCAATCACTGGCTTGCCGTGTTCCACCATTGCTTTGCACAGGCGGAACGCCGAGTAGGCCATCAGCGATGAGCCCACTACCAGCAAGCCCTCGGCGTGCGTCACCGCAGCTATTGCCTTGGCCGCCGTTGCCTGGGCGACATTCTCGCCAAAAAACACCACATCCGGTTTCAACCGTTGGCCGTTGCAGTAAGGGCAGTGGGGGACCTGGAAGCGCTCTTCAAAGGCTGGATCGAGCAGCGTATCGCCATCGGGCGCCTGCACGGCATCAACGCCGGCCAGATACGGGTTCTGATCTTCCATGACCCGCTGGATCACATCGCGCTCGCTGCGCTGTTGGCAATCCAGGCACAGCACCCAATGCAGGCTGCCATGCAGTTCGATCACCTCATGGCTGCCGGCCTGGTCATGCAAGGCATCGACGTTTTGCGTGATCAGCCCGCTGATGCGCTCGCGTTGTTGCAATGTCGCCAGCGCCCGATGAGCCTTGTTCGGTTGGGCGATGCGTACCCGTGGCCAACCCAGCATCGCTCGCGCCCAGTAGCGGCGCCGCGCTTGAGGAGTGGCCAGGAACTCCTGGTACATCATTGGCGCCTTGCCTCGACGCACGCCCTCGCTGTCGCGATAGTCAGGGATACCCGACGACGTACTGATCCCCGCACCGGTCAACACCAAAAAGCGCCGTTCAGCCATGGCCCGGTGCAGCGTATCGAGGTGGTCCTGTTGATAGTCCAGCGTGTCGAGCATGGGGTCTCCTATTCGCCGCGGATGTATTGCTCCAGTTGCTTGATCAGGTCAGCCTGTTCGGCAATGGCTTCCTTGACCAGGTCACCGATGGAGAGCAGGCCTAGCAGTTTGCCGTCTTCGACCACGGGCAAGTGGCGCAGGTGACTGTCGGTCATGATGTTCATGCACGCCTCGACAGTTTTATGGGTATCGACGGTGATCACCGGTGAACTCATCACCTCATCCACCCTGGTGGTGACCGACGATAAGCCTTTGAGTATAAGTTTGCGCGCGTAATCACGTTCGCTGATGATCCCCACAACCGTGCCTTCTTTGACGACCGGCAAGGCCCCGACGTTTTTCTCGGACATCCGCACCAGTGCCTCAAACACGGTGTGGTCCCATTGGATCGTGTGGACGTCGTGATTCTTCTGGTCCTTGGCTTTGAGCAATTGTGCAACGGTCTTCATGGCGGCCACTCCGGTGTTGTTGTTGGGAAGTCAGCGGGTCACCTACAGAATCCTAGACGGCCCACGACGGAGCAAGGTCCAAAGCGGCGTTAAACCCGTCGAAAAACGTCATTCGCCGGATTTTTTCGACGTTATCCAGCATTTGTCGGTTTTTTCGCTCGCTTGGCGGGGGTGGCTGGCGTTTTGCGCGGGGTGCTCTTGCGTTTCTTTTTCCACGGCGTAGCGCCTCGGCCTGCAGGGCTGGCCGGGCCGCTGATGGTCATGCGCATGCCATTGCAGCGCGCCACTTGTTTACTCATCCAGGCGGCCTGTTTGGCGACAAACTCTTCCAGGCTCATTTCACCGCTTTGCACCATGTCCAGTGCCTGTTCCCAGATCGCGGTGGTGCCGGGGTCGGCAATCGCCCGTGGCACCGCGTCGATCAGGCTGAACGCCGCCGCAGTCGCGGAGAGTGCCTTGCCGTTTTTGACCAGGTAACCACGGTCCAGCAGGCCTTGGATGATCCCGGCGCGCGTGGCTTCGGTGCCAATCCCGGTGGTGTCCTTGAGTTTTTGCTTGAGGAGTGGATCTTCCACCAGTTTGGCGACGTTTTTCATCGCTTTGATCAGGTCGCCTTCGGTGAACGGCTTGGGCGGTTGGGTCCACAGGTCCTTTAGGTTGACCTTGGCCACCGCATAATCCTGGCCCTGCACCAGCGTCGGCAACGCTTGCGGTGCGGCGGCCTCTCGGCCCTTGGCGGGCGCCAGCGCTTCGGGCAGCGCGCGCTTCCAGCCCGGCTCGATGACGACCTTGCCGACTGCGCGCAACGCCTGGCCGGCGCAGTCGAAATCCGCCTGGGTACGATCGTATTCATGGTTGGGCAGGAACTGCGCCAGGTAACGCGCACGAATGAGGGTATAGACCGCGCGATGTTTGCCGGTGAGTTGCCCGACGTCCTTGCCTGCGCCGGTCGGGATGATGCCGTGGTGCGCGCTGACCTTGGCGTCGTTCCAGGCTCGCGAACGGCGTTGCGGGTCGATATGCGGCATCAGCTCGTTCACCGCCGCATCCGCACGGCCCAGCGCTGCGAGAATCTTCGGCGCGTCGCCGTGCTGGCTTAACGGCAAGTAGCCGCAATCACTGCGCGGGTAGGTGATGACCTTGTGCGTTTCGTAAAGGGATTGCGCGATATCCAGGGTTTCCTGGGCGCCGAGGCCGAGCTTCTTCGAGCAGATTTCCTGCAATGTGCCGAGGTCGAAGGGCAGGGGGGCTACCTCGCGCATGCGTTCGGTACGCAGTTTCACCAGGCGCGCAGTACCGGCAGTGGTGATCGCATCGGCGGCCTCCCGAGCCCGTTGCGGGTTGAGGCAGCGGCCCTGATCATCACAGGCGTCCTCGCTGGCGCGCCATTGCGCGGTGAAGGTCATGCGTTCATGGCGCAGGTCGACATCGATGGCCCAATAAGCCACCGGCACAAAGTCTGCGATGCTGCGGTCGCGGTCCACCACCAGGCGCAACGTCGGGGTTTGCACCCGGCCCACCGGCAACACGCCTTGATAACCGGATTGGCGCCCGAGCAAGGTAAACAAACGGCTCATGTTCATACCGATCAGCCAGTCGGCGCGGGAGCGGCCGAGGGCCGAGTGATACAGGCTGAAAGTCTCGGCGCCCGGCTTGAGCGCGGCCAGGGCCTTGCGAATCGAGGCGTCATCGAGCGCCGACAGCCATAGCCGCTGGATGGGCCCGCGGTAACGGCAATGCTCCACCAGTTCACGGGCGATCATCTCGCCCTCACGGTCGGCGTCGGTGGCGATCACCAGTTCCTGCGCTTCCCCCAGCAAACGCTTGACCGCCTTGAACTGGCTGGCGGTCTTGGGCTTGACCCGCATCTTCCATTTTTCCGGAACGATCGGCAGGTCGGCCAGCACCCAACGCTTGTATTTGGCGTCGTAGGCATCGGGCGGGGCGGTTTCCAGCAGGTGGCCGATGCACCAGGTCACTGTGACGCCATTGCCCAGCCAGCAGCCATCGCCACGACGACTGGCGCCGAGCACGGCCGCGATATCCTTGGCCTGGGAGGGTTTTTCACAGAGGTACAGCCGCATGGTCATCACGTCACATCGGGTTGATGCCTTGCAGGATGCTGAGTCAGAAGGATTTGAGCAACCATTATCTGTATGGATGTACAGCAATGTGTGTGAGCACCGCGAAACCAAAATGTGGGAGTGGGCTTGCCCGCGATAGCGATGTGTCAGTCATTACAACGGTGACTGAACAATCGCCATCGCGGGCAAGACCGCTCCCACAGGGGATGTTCGGCGTTTTTTAGATCAGTTGTTATTGATGTCCACATTCCGCGTTTCTTTGAGGCAGAACAACCCCACAATCAAACTGACCCCGGTCACGACCACCGGGTACCACAGGCCATAGAAAATATCGCCGGTGTACACCACCAAGGCAAACGATACGGTCGGCAGGAACCCGCCAAACCAGCCGTTACCGATGTGGTAGGGCAGGGACATCGAGGTGTAGCGGATGCGCGTCGGGAACAGCTCTACCATCAACGCCGCCAGCGGGCCGTAGCACATCGCGGCGATCAGGATCAGCGCCACGATCAGCACCACGACCATCACCTTGTTGACCTGGGCCATGTCCGCCGACGTCGGGTAACCGGCCAGGGTCACCGCGCCGCGCAGGGCGGCTTCGTCGAAGCCATCGATGCGCACGTCACCGACGCTTACTTGTACCGGGCTGCCCGCGGGGGCTACAGCGCTGCTGTATGGCAGGCCCTGCTTGACCAGGAAGGTTTTGACCTTGTCGCACGGGCTGTCAAAACGCGCCTTGCCCACCGGGTCGAACTGGAAGGTGCAGGTGGCCGGGTCGGCCAGTACGGTAATCGGGGCCTGGTGGCTGGCCTGGTCCATCGCCGGGTTGGTGTAGTGCGCCAACCCCTTGAAGATCGGGAAATACAGCACGGTGGCCAGCAACAAGCCGAGCATGAGTACCGGCTTACGGCCGACCTTGTCCGACAGCCAGCCAAACAGGATAAAGAACGGCGCGCCGATCACCACACTGATGATCAACAGCATGTTGGCCAGCGCCGGGTCCATCTTCAGGAATTGCGTGAGGAAGAACAGCACGTAGAATTGCGCCGCGTAGAAGGTCACCGCTTGCCCGCCGTTGATGCTGAACAGCGCGATCAGCACCACCTTGAGGTTTTCCCACTTGCCGAAGGACTCGCGGATCGGCGACTTGCTGGCCTTGCCTTCCTCTTTCATTTTCAGGAACGCGGGTGACTCATGCAGGCTCATGCGAATCCAGGTGGAAATGCCCAGCAGCACGATGGAGAACAGGAACGGAATACGCCAGCCCCACACCTCGAACTGGTCGCCGGTGAAGTAACGGCAGGCCAGCACCACCAGCAGCGACAGCAGCAGGCCGAGGGTCGCGGTGGATTGAATCCAGCTGGTGTGCAGGCCGCGTTTACCGGCGGGCGCATGTTCAGCCACATAGGTGGCTGCGCCGCCGTACTCGCCGCCCAATGCCAGGCCTTGCAGCATGCGCAGCACGATCAGAATGACCGGCGCCGCAATGCCGATGCTGGCGTAGGTGGGCAACAGCCCGACACAGAAGGTCGCCACGCCCATCAAAATAATGGTCACGAGGAAGGTGTATTTACGCCCGATCATGTCGCCCAGGCGCCCAAACACCAACGCGCCGAACGGCCGGACTACAAAGCCGGCGGCAAAGGCCATCAGGGCAAAGATAAACGCTGTGGTGTCGTTGACCCCGGCAAAGAACTGCTTGCTGATCACCGCCGCCAGGGCGCCGTACAGGAAAAAGTCATACCACTCGAACACCGTCCCCAGGGACGAGGCGAAAATGACTTTTCTTGATTCGCTGCCGGTGCTCGCGCGGACCGCGGAGCCCAGGGGTTGAGCGTGTTCTGACATCGGGTATCCCTCACAGTGATTATTTATTGTTGTTCCACTGTCGGCGCCGGGTGCGGCGCCGCTATTCAGATTGCATGAACCGTGTCTTTCTGCGGGGCGAGGCTCCTTGTGTTCGGCGAAAGGATCAATTGCGCGGCTTTCTCCGCGATCATCAGTGTCGGTGAGCAGGTGTTGCCGGAGGTGATGCGGGGCATGACCGAGGCATCGGCGATGCGCAGGCCGGGCACGCCGTGCACGCGCAGTTGGGCGTCGACCACGGCGTCGGTGTCGCTGCCCATGCGGCAGGTGCCCACCGGGTGGAAGATGGTCGTGCCGATCCGTGCGGCGGCTTCGTGCAGTTGTGCTTCGGTTTGCAGCGCGTCGCCGGGCAGGTATTCCACCGGTTTGTACGCGCTCAACGCCGGTGCGGCGACAATGCGCCGCGTCAGGCGGATCGCGTCGGCGGCAACCCGCAGGTCTTCCGGATGGCTGAGGTAGTTGGGCCGGATCAATGGCGCATCCGCCGGGTTTGCCGAGCGGATATCGATACGGCCACGGCTCTGCGGGCGCAGGTCGCAAACTGATGCGGTGAATGCCGGGAATGCATGCAACGGCTCGCCGAAGCGCTCCAGGGACAGCGGTTGTACATGGTATTGAAGGTTGGCCGAGGTCTGTTCCGGGCCGGAGCGAGCAAAAGCACCGAGCTGGCTGGGCGCCATCGACAGTGGACCGCTGCGGTCATACAGATAGCGCAGGCCCATGCCCATCTTGCCCAACAGGGTGCCAGCGATCTGATTCAGGGTTCGTGCGTTTTCCAGCGTGTAGATCAGCCGCAACTGCAGGTGATCCTGCAGGTTGCCGCCCACGCCAGGCAGTTCATGCAGCACATGGATGCCCAGCGGCTTGAGCACATTCGAGGGGCCGATCCCCGAGCGCTGCAGGATGCCCGGTGAGCCGACCGAGCCGGCGCACAGCACGATTTCCTTGCGCGCTTTCCAGCTCACCGGCTGGCCGTGCTGACGCCCGACCACCGCGGATGCGCGGCCGTTTTCCAGGACCACACGGTCCACGTCCACTTCGGTCAGCACCGTCAGATTCGGCCGCTGGCGGATCGGCTTGAGAAACGCCTTGGCCGCATTCCAGCGTACCCCGGCTTTCTGGTTGACCTGGAAGTAGCCGCAGCCTTCGTTATCGCCCTGGTTGAAGTCGCTGATCGGCGCGATGCCACTTTGCGCCGCCGCATCGCGAAAGGCATCCAGGATCGGCCAATGCAGGCGCTGCTGCTCGACGCGCCACTCACCGCCGTCGCTGTGAAATTCCGAGCCACCGGCAAAATGGTTTTCGCTCTGCTTGAACAGCGGCAGTACGTCCTTCCAGGCCCAGCCGGCGTTGCCTTGCGCAGCCCAACCGTCGTAATCCCGGGCCTGGCCGCGCATATAAATCATACCGTTGATGGAGGAGCAGCCGCCTAGCACCTTGCCGCGTGGGTAACTCAGTGCACGGCCTTGCAGGCCTTCCTGGGCTTCGGTCTTGAAGCACCAGTCGGTGCGTGGGTTACCGATACAAAACAGGTAGCCGACGGGGATATGGATCCAGGGGTAATTGTCGCGGCCACCGGCTTCAAGCAGCAGCACGCGGTGGGCGGGGTTGGCGGACAGTCGGTTGGCCAGCAGGCAACCGGCGGGGCCGGCGCCGACGACTACGTAATCGTATTCAGCAGCTGCAATGGGCATCTGAGGTCTCGCTTGTTTTTCTTATTGGCTCCATCCTAGTTGTTAGTTTTCGTCTTAAAAATGTTAGTTTTTACCCAGCTGCTGTGCGTTTTTAAACAGTGCGGCTCAGGCTCTCGCAACGGAGACGACATGTTCGACTGGAATGACTTACGGTTTTTTCTTGAGTTGCAACGCAGTGGCCGCTTGCTCACCGCCGCGCAGCGTCTGAAAACCACCCATGCCACCGTGGCCCGTCACATCGAGGCGATCGAGAAAAGCCTCGGTACCGCACTGTTTGTACAGCACGCGCAGGGCTACGAGTTGACGCCCTCCGGCGAAGCCCTGCTCAAACACGCCGAAGCCATGGAAAACGTCGCGCTGCTGGCCGAAGACGAACTCACCCATCGCGCCGCGCCCCTGGGCAAGATTCGTCTGGGGGTGGCCGAAGGTTTAGGCGTGATGTTCCTCGCCAGCCGCATGGGCGGGCTGTTTGAGCGTTATCCGGGGCTGGAAGTGGAACTGGTGGCCGTGCCGCGTTTCGTCAGCATCCTCAACCGCGAAGCGGAAATCAGCATCCACCTCGAACGGCCCAGCGTCGATCAGTTGGTCACGCGCAAACTCACTGACTACCGCCTCGCGCTTTACGCCAGCCGTGCCTACCTGGACCGTCACCCGCCGATCGAGAAACGCGAAGACCTCGCCGCCCACGCATGGATCGATTACGTCGACGACCTGCTGTTCAGCCAGGAACTCAAACTCCTCAGCAGCTTTTGCCGCAACCCCAAGGTGGTGTTCCACAGCACCAGCGTGATTGCCCAGCATCAGGCTGCGCGTTCGGGATTGGGAATTGCCGTGTTGCCATGCTTCATGGCTGCCGGCGACCCGGACCTGGTGCCGTTGCTGCCGGGGGAGGGGATTGAGCGAAGCTACTGGATCAGTTCGCGTCGGGAGTTGCACAAGTCCGTGCGGCTGCGCGTGTTGTGGGATTACGTGGTGGAGTTGTGCGCACACGAGCAAGGTTTGCTGCTCGGCGAATCCAGTTGAAGAAACCGGATGAACCTGTGGGCGCAGCTTGCTCGCGAAAGCGGCGTGTCAGTCAGTAAATGTATTAACTGCGCCACCGCGTTCGCGAGCAAGCCCGCTCCCCCAGGTTGATTGTGTGGTGTCAGCCAGGGCTCAGAGTTTTACCACCTGATGCACCTGTTCGGCACAGGCCCGCGCGTCTTCTATCATCTTGCCAAACGCATCACTGGTGATTTGAGCATGGGTCAACCAACGCGTTTTCTGGCTCAGGCGATAGTGGTAGCGCAACCCGTCATCCGTGCGTTGCCCTTCCAGGTCCAGGTCATACCACGGCGAGCGTACCTGGCAGCCGGGGATCGCTTTTTCCATCTTGCCGCCCGTCAGTACGAAGCTATAGTCGTGGGTCTCCGGGTTGCCCATGTAGAGGTCCGCCTGTTGGCCGTTGCGGCGGTAATTGATAAAACCATCCCAAAGACCTTTGAGTGACTCATCGGTGTAGACGTAGTTGTTTGCCAGCTTTTCCAGGCCGCGATGGTCGTTCAAGGTTGCGCTGACGGTATAGCCGTCGTGCACCACAAACGCGGTGGGTGAGCGGGTGATGTGGCAGTCGCTGATCTCGCTGCCGAAACGCGCGCAGAGGTCCTGGTCGGTGGCGGTGGCGCCCTGTTGGCGGTCGGACACGCTCATTTGCATCAGCGGCAGGCGGCTGAACACGATAGTGGCTTGAGTCGCACCGTTGCCTTGCTGGTCGTAGTGCACCTGCTTGTTCAGACGCATGCTGGTTTCGGGACGCTCCAGCGGGATATGTTCTTCGCGCACCTGGCCTTGGGCGTCGTTGACCAACACCCAGCGGTCCTGGATATCGGGCAGCGTCTGGCCTGGGGCAAACACCGGGTTGGTCGGGTCGAGCCACCAGACCTGGCCATCCACTTCCGCACGCACGATGGCGTGGTTCGGCGCGTTGGTGCCGGGAATCAGCAAGGAGTCCACCACTTCGCCACGGCTGACCCACGCGGTCTCGGCCTTGATGCCACTGGCCTTGAGCATGGCGGTCAGCAGGATTGCCAGGTCTTTGCAGTCGCCATAACCATGCTGCTCGATTTCAGCCAGATTGAACGGCACATAGCCGCGCTCCGTGGCGCGCCAGTCGCCCAGGTAGCGGTAGTGATCATTGATGTGCTGCATCAGCGCGGCGACTTGTTCAGCCGGTGGCAAACCGCGTGCGGCGGCCACGGCTGCGGCACTTTGCGCGGGTAGTTGGGCCCCGAGGATCTGGTTATAGCGTTGCGCGAAATCACCGAAGTACGCTTGGCGATCCATGGCGCTGCCCACTTCCAGGCGCGGGGTACGCATCAGTGCGGCGCCGGGTGACTCATTGATGTAGTTGAGATAGATCGGGGTTTTTTGGACCACGTCCAGGGTCTTGCCGTCGGCCGACGGGGTCACGCTGAAATCGTCGAACAGTTCGCTGCGCCACTGGATCGGTCGCTCAGCGGTAAAGCGTGCCTTGACGTGGTCGCGACGGACCGCGCTCGGGCCGAACGTGAGGGCGTAGTGAAACTGGGTCATCAGCGGCTTGGCAGCGCGATGTTCGCGTACGGTGTAACGAACCTGGGTGCCGACGCGCAGGTTCGGGAAGGCCAGGGAGGTCTGTTTGTCGCGGCGAAAGCCCTGGTCCGGGTTGGGCGCGGTGCGGGTGTCGATTTGCGCGGCATCCAGCGCGATCGGCCTGGCGCCAGGCTGGGTGGATTGAGCGCTGATCACTTCAAAGGTGTCGCCTTCGGAGTAATCGAAGTCGATGCGCGAGAGCATTTCGCGGCCGTTAGGCGCAAGGATGGTGTAGTGATAGGTGGTGGTGCAGTCGGTACTGGCATCGCGGTTGAAATGGCAATGCAACTCGGTGTCGCCGGCCAGCGGGGCTTCGGCCATGGGTTGCAGGGCGGCGCTAACGGAATGGGTGACCAGCCCCAGACTGAGCGCAATCAAAGGGCGTTGAAACGAAAAACGGTACATGGGCGCCTCGGGTGACACATTGAAACAACTACCCGGTGGGTAGCAATAAGGCGCAGATGATAATGGGTCTCAACAAAAAAATCTAGGATTGTTCGACAATGACGTTGGCTGAAAGGCCCGGAATAGAGCCTTTTGTGTAAGAAAAGTCAGGGTTTCAGCAGCTCAAACTCGGCGGTTCCAAGCTTCTCGCCATTGATCAGCACGTGTACCGAGTGTTTGCCTGGGTAGTGCTTGCGCGTGGTCAGCTCGCGGATAGGTTGCTCGCGGCGAATGCTCTGATGCTCACCCGCTTCCAGGGTAAAGGCCTTGAGCTTGAACACCTTGGCCGCGCTATGCCCCGCGCTTTTTACGTAGTCGATGGCGTAGTCCACCACCAGCTTTTGTGCGGTGGCGGCAGTGGACTCCAGGCTGAAAGAGAGGCTGATGCGCTCGCCCAGGTTGATCACCGCCGGGGTGACCGTCAGGTGGTGAACCTTCACCTCGGCGCGGGCCCCGGCGCCGATGATCGTCAGCGCGCGGGTGTTGCCTTGCTTGATCAGGCTGCGCAGCGCGTGGCGGGCGATCCACGCGGTGTGCGGGTTATCCAGGTGCCAGCCTTCGATCAGGCTGAGCACCCAGTCGGGGTCATCCTTGGTGATGTCATTGAGGTGGTTGGCCACGGATTTGCGCACATACAGGCTGCTGTCAGCCTTGAGGTTATCGAGGATCGACGCGCACAACTCGGGGTTGGCCTGCACCTCGGCGAGGCGAAAGGACCAGGGCAGGCGCGGGCGTGAGCCTTCACTGGCGAGGCGCCGTACATGTTCGTTGTCGTCCAGCGACCATGCCTGCAGCACGGCCAGCGTGCGCTTGAAGTCGTGCAGCAAAAAGTGGCGAATGGCGAACTCGGCCGAGCCAAACGTAGTGAAATATTTGAGCGCGGCCATGGAGCGCTTGAAGTCGCCTTGGCCGTAACTGGCCACATAGTGCGGCAGGAACAGGCTGACAAACCCACTGTTCAGACGCGGGGCGAGGGCGTAAAGCAGCTTGAGGGTTTGCGCATAATCCAAGGGGATGACGGCGTAGAGGCTTTCGCTGACCCGCGCCATGCGCTGCATCACCGACAACTCGGCAAGCCCCGCCTTGGCATGCTTGAGAAACCCCTTGGCGTCGAACGCCGGGTACACCGCCGACATTTCGCGGGCGATGTGCTGCAGGCGTTCGACGTTGAAGATTTCCTTGAGGGCTGGGGCGCTTTGCTCGGTCATCGTGGGTTCCAGGGCGTCAGAGAAACCAGCGGTATTCCCGCGCGTTGATCTCTTGTTGAAAGGCCAGATGATCCTGGCGTTTGTTCTCGCAATACACGTCGACAAATTCGCCGCCCAGTTTATCGCGCACCACGGGTTGATGTTGCATGGCGCGCACGGCGTCGAGCATTTCCAGGGGGAAGTCGGCACCGCTGTTTCGGTCCTCGTTCAACGGGGCGAAGGGTTCTTGCCTGGCTTCAAGGCCATGCTCCAACCCTGCGAGGATCGCCGCCAAGACCAGATACGGGTTGGCATCGGCACTGGCCAGGCGGTGTTCAATACGCAGGTTGCGCGGGTCGGACTCGGGAATGCGCACGCACGCATCGCGGTCCTCAAAGCCCCAACTGGCGCGGGTCGCCGCATTGACCGTACCGCCCAGGCGGCGGAAGGCATTGTGGTTGGGCGAGAAAATCGGCATGCAGTGCGGCAGCAGTTCCAGGCAACCGGCCACGGCGTGACGCAGCGGTTGTTGCTGGTGCGCCGCGAGCACATTGTTGCCCGCGCCGTCGTACAGGCTCACGTGCACATGCATGCCGCTGCCAGGGTATTGCAGATAAGGCTTGGCCATGAAGCTGGCGCGGTAACCGTGTTTGAGTGCCACGCCACGGGTACTGCGGCAGAACAGGGCGGCCCAGTCGGCTGCGCGCAGGCCGTCGTCAAGGTGGCCGAAGTTGATTTCAAACTGGCCGGGGCCGAGTTCGGCGGTGATGACGGTGATGTCGATGCCCTGGTCCTTGGCGGTTTGTGCCATATCGTCGAGCACTTCAGAAAAGCGCGACAACCGTTCGATATGCAGGTTGGGCTGGTCATCGGGGTCATCGCTCAGCGGGTCGCGGGCGAATTGCGGCAGGCCGCTGTCCAGCTTTTTATCGAACAGATAGAACTCCAACTCGAACGCCACCACCGGATGGATGCCTTTGTGGTGCAGGCGCTCCAGGACCTTGGCCAAGACTTCGCGGGGTTCGAATTCGATCGGCGCTTCGGTACCGTCCGAGGTAATCAGCATTTGCCCCAGCGGCTGTGACTCCCAGCTCACCGGCTTGAGCGTGCCTGGCACGAGGCGGCGGTTGGCGTCCGGGTCGCCATCGTGAAAGCAATAGTCACCAATCTTGAACAGCCCGCCCTGCGCCCCCAGCAGCACAGCATTTTGCGGCAGCTTCAACGGGCTGCCGGCAGCGACTTTTTCCAGCATGTCCACCGGGTAGCGCTTGCCATAGAAATGCCCGGGAATGTCCAGGGCGATCAGGTCAACGTAACGCACGTCAGGGTGGTTCTGGCGGAACGTCCGTACCTCGGCCAGCAGCGTGGAGGAATGGCTTTTCACGGGTCTTGCTCCTAGTTGTAAACCCACAGCACGCGGGCGGGCAGTTCAGTCAGGTTGGCATAGCGGCAATGGGCGAAACTGGCGAGGTGGAAGCTGTCGCCAGGGCCGAGGGTGACCGGATCGGCCTCACCGTCCACCCACAGCGTCAGTTCGCCCTCCAGCACAAAACCGGCCTGCTCGGCGCGGTCGCTCATGGTCTGTTCACCGCTGTTGGCGCCGGGTGCCAGCAGGCTGTCGAGCATCGAAAAGGCCGCGTTCATGCTCGGCGAGACCAGGATGTCGGTAATGCCATTGGCGTAGTACACCGTGCGCCGCTCGTTGGGGCGCGTGACCCAGGCCACCGCCTTGGGTTTGGGCAGGCTATAGAAATAGGTGGTGGGCACATCGAGGGCGTGGCTGATGGCAGTCAAGTCCGCCACGGTCGGGCGCGACAGGCCGCGCTCCACCTGAGACAGGAAACCCACCGAGCGCTCGATTTTTTGCGCGAGTTGGGCGAGGGTGAGTTTCTTGTGCTTGCGCAGGTCGTGGATCAGGACGGCCAGAGCGTCGAGTTCTTGCTGTTGGTTCATGAAATTTATTTCGATAAATTTCATGAAAAATTACAGGATTTATTTCATGGGAGCAATGGACATCGCATTGGAAGCGCTTTTATTCGAGCAGGAACAGGCGCTGCAGGGGTGCACCACCCGTTCAGACGCAGTCCAACTGTCGCAGTTGCTGTCCGATGATTTTTTTGAGTTTGGCGCCAGCGGGAATGTTTGGGGCAGCAAGGCCGAAATAATGACCGGCTTGTTGGATGAAGGGTTTTGCGCGCGGAGCATGACGGGGTTTGCGGTGAACGTGTTGGGTGAAGGCGTAGCGCTGGTGACTTATCGCGGCTATCGGGAAGGGGTTGGGCATTCGTTGCGCAGTTCAGTCTGGCGCGAAGAGGCGGGGCAGTGGCGGATGGTGTTTCATCAGGGCACGCCGGTGGCCGTTGTATAACCCCCCTTGAAGTCGAGTTCTGGCTGAATGATTCTGCGCGTGCGCGGTCGGAACCTGGGTACGCATCATTCATTGAAGGAGCACCCATGAAGTCTAAAATCCTCGCCGCTTGCCTGCTGGTCGCCACCGGCCTGTCCACCGCCAGTTTTGTCGTGCAGGCCGGTGATACGCCCCAAGAAACCGTAAAGCCTTCAAACATCAACGCGCGTGATTTGAAAGAGGGCGACCGCGCCCCCGATATGCTGATGCGCAAGGAATCGGCCGTCAGCGATTGGAAAAAACGTGGCCTCAAGCAGCCTGAAGCAGACAGCCAGTGGGCTCGGGTGGGTGACAGGTTTGTGCTGCTGAAAACCACCAACGGCACCATTCTCGAGATCACGCCCGTCAAGAAATGACCGCTGTTGTTGGCTGACGCTGGCGCGAAGGTAACCGACCACACCGGTCGCGTTACCTTCAACGCCAGCCTGCCGGCCCACGGCATGTTCTGCATGCTGGCGGCGTTTATCGTAGGTGGTGGGGTGTTTTACGTGAGTGGCGCGTCGTTGAAGCGGCGGCCACTTGGGCAGTGCGCGGTTATTGCGCCGTAGGCGACAGGGGCAGGTCGTCCAGCGTCAGGTGGCCCATGGTGTTGCTCTGCAGTTCATAGCGCAGTTCTTCAACCATTTTTTCCACGGCCTGTGGCGACTGCAACTTGCTGACGCTGATGCCCGTGACCACCAGGTCAACCCGGCCACTTTCGGCATCGAACACTTTCAGTGTCAGCGAAGCGTCCCGGCACAAGGTGAATTCGCAGGTGAGGGGCAGCAGCGCCTCTTCAATGCAGTTACGTAGTTGCGAGAGCGTGAACATGTGGCTCAGCCTCCTCACCGACGACGCAGCAACAGACCCACAAGCAGACCGATTCCGGCACCGACAGCCACGGTAGCCAGCGGTTTGTTTTTGGCAAATTCGCTCACCGTCTCCAGCGCGTCGCCATAGGTTTGCTGCAATTGGCCTGCGGCCTGGCGGGCAACACCTTCAGCGTGCAATTGCTCATCACCGGTCAGGTCGCCGATAAAGCCCTGGGCCTTGCCCGCGACTTTCTCCATGGCGCCTTTGACTTGTTCGCTTTTCATGGTGCATTCCTCAAAGAGATCAAACCTGATGGCACGGGACTTAAAGCCCTGTGCCCACTCTTCAAGGTTATGCAGCGCATCACGACTCAATAAGGCGAATTTGCACTGGTTGCACTAGTGCATTTGCACTCTATTGCTTGGTTTTTACTCGCAATTCACCGGCGAACAGCCCGCGTTCACGGGCCCAAACGATCGCCGCGCTGCGGCTGTGCACACCGAGTTTGGAGTACACCGTGGCCACATGGTTACGCACCGTGTTGGGTGCCAGTTTCAGGCGCGAAGCAATTTCCTTGTCGGCCAGGCCTTCGCAGATCAAGCCCAGCACATCGCGCTCACGGGCGGTCAGATCGGTAAAGCTCACGCTCGGCAAGTTGGGGCTGTTGACGCTCTTGGCGTTGGCCAGTTTCTCGATCAGGGTCTGGCTGAACCACGAGGCGTCCTGCATGACTTCCTCGATGGCCGCCACCAACTCCAGTTCCGAGCGTTTGCGTTCGGTGATGTTCATCATGACCAACAGGTAGCAGGGCACGTCCTCGATAATCACGGTGTCGGCGGAGACCACGCAGTCGATCACCTCGTTACCCTTCTTGCGCACCTTGAGGTCCTGGCCGTCGAGATTGCCGGCTTTTTCCAGGGTGGCGAACAGCTGCGCGCCTGCCTGGGGGCTGTCGATAAAGTGGATGTCTTCGACGGTTTTGCCGATCAGCTCTTCGCTGATGTAGCCCGTGATGTTCATGAATGCTTCGTTGATATCCACCACCTGCCGGTTGGCGGCGCTGCATACCAGCGTCGGCACGGGCGTCAGGCGGAACGATTTGGCGAAGCGTTCTTCGCTCTGGCGCAGGGCTATTTCCGCCTTGCGTCGCGGCTCCAGGTCAGTGAAGGAAAACAGCATGCAGTCTTCCTCGTTCATGTCCAACGGCTGGCCGGCGACGATCACCAGTTTGCTGCCGCCTTCGGGCAAGCGCAGTTCGGCCTGCATCTGCGGGATGGTCGCGCCTTCGCCCAGGCGCTGCACGGCCAGGTCCTTGCGCTCGGCATGCTCCAGCACATCCAGTTCATACACCGAGCGGCCGATCACCTGGTCTCGGTTGTAGCCGGTCATCTCCAGGAAACCCTGGTTGACCTTGATGTAGCGCAAGTCACTCAGGCGGCAGATCACTGCGGGCGCCGGGTTGGCATTAAAGGTTTTCTCGAAGCGCTGCTCGGCGCTGGCCCACTCGGTGGCGTCGCTGAGGATCAGCACCAACAACTCCGGCTCGCCGTGGGCGTCGTTCAATACCAGGCTGCGCACGCGGTGCACCCAACTGCGCTCTTCGTCGGCCGTTGGGGTGACTTCCACGACCACATCGCTGAATTCTTCACCGGCCGCCACGCGGCTGAGCGGGTAGGTGTCCAGTTGCAACGGATGGTTGTTGCGGTAGCGCAAGGCGAAACGCTCGGCGTATTGCTTGGTATTGGCACCGAGCTGCTCGACCTCGCTCACCCCATGCATGGTCAGCGCGGCTTCATTCGCCCAGAGAATGGTTTGGTCGACCTCTGCCAGGATCACACCGTCGGATAAGCCGGAGATGATCTGCTGCAAATGGCGGCGGTTGGTTTCTTTCGCGAGGACATCCTGGCTCATGGTTTCTCCCGGTAGATGGCACATGGGGGTACGACACCCGGGGTTGATGATAGTGCAGAGAAAGTGCGACGCGGGAAGTGCGAATGTACCAGTTCATCTGGTGCATTTGGACCACGACTGAACGTATGTCCTTTCGCCACACTCACAACCATCAAGGCACTGTGCCTTGCTCTCATAACTTGTGAAGGACCTTTGTATGACCACTGTCTATGAAACCAATCGTTCGCTGTTTCGTGTGTCCTGGAGCTCGGTATTGGCCGGTAGTGCAATTGCACTGGTGACCTATTTGGTGCTGAGTGTGCTCGGTACGGCTATCGGGGCGAGTGCCGTCGACCCGATGCAAGCAGGTAACCCGCTGAGTGGCTTTGGTACGGGCGCCGGGATCTGGCTGTTCGTGTCGACACTGATCGCCATCGGCGTCGGTGCCTTCGTGGCTGGCCGCACAGCGCCGGATCGCGGTGGCCTGCACGGTGTGTTGACCTGGACCGTCACCACCTTGCTCACCACCTGGCTGTTGGCGGGTTTGGCCGCCAGTGTGGTCGGCACCGCTGGCAACGTCGTGGGCAAAGGTCTGTCGGCTGCCGGTAGCGGCATTGCGGCGGCAGCACCGGGCATTGGTAACAGTGTTAAGCAGCAGTTGAGCGAGCAGGGCATCCAGCTGGATTGGAACAGCCTGCAAGGCCAACTGGACACACTGCTCAAGCAAAGCGGCAAGCCTGAATTGGACCCCGCCAACGTTGAGCAGAAGGCTGACCAGGCTGCCGCTGACGGCAAGCAATCGGCTACCGCTGCGGCCACCGATCCAGCCCAGGCTGGCGAAGCATTGAAGCAGTGGTTCGAACGCGTGAAAGCCTCGGGTGAACCGGCGCTGAACGCTGCGGATAAAGATGCACTGATCAACATCGTTGCCGCCCGTACCGGCAAGAGCAAAGAGGAAGCGACCCAGATCGTCGACAACTATGCCCAGGCTTATCAGCAAGCCATGCAAAAAGTTGACGAGCTGAAGCAGCAGGCCGAGCAGAAAGCCCGTGAAGCCGGTGAAGTGGCGGCTAAACAGCTCTCCCACGCAGCCTGGAGCACCCTGGCTCTGTTGCTGTTGGGCGTAGCCCTGAGCTTCTTTGTCGGGCGTATGGCGCTGACCACTCGCCGAGTGCCTTTGGCTTAAAAGTGTTTGCGGCAAGGACGCCGCTTTGCTGAACGCGTAAAATGCCGGCTTTTTACGCGGATTACGCAAAGGTGCACTTTGAGCGCAGGCAAAATCGTCGGGCTGTTATTACTCACCTCAATGCTGGCGGCGTGCGGTACGTCGCCGCCACGCACACCCAACGACATCTGCGGCATCTTTCGCGAAAAAGATGACTGGTACGATGCCGCCAAGGTCACGCAAAAACGCTGGGGCGTGCCGATCCAGGTGCCGCTGGCGATCATGTATCAGGAGTCCGGCTTCCGTCAGGACGCCCTGGCCCCGCGCAAATACCTGCTGTGGATCATCCCCTGGGGCCGCGTCTCCACCGCCGCCGGCTATGCCCAGGCCAAGGATGAAGTGTGGAGCGACTACCGCAAGAGCACCGGCCGCAGCGGCGCCAACCGTCGGGACTTCGACGACGCCATCGACTTTATCGGCTGGTACATGGACAAGACCTACACCATCAACGGCGTGTACAAATACGACGCCTACGGCCAATACCTGAACTACCACGAAGGCTGGGGCGGCTACCGCCAGCGTACCTACGCGGCCAAAGCCTGGCTGCCGCCGGTGGCCAGCAAGGTACAGGCGCGTTCGCAGATGTATGCGGCGCAATACGCGGGCTGCAAGAATGATTTGGGGCGCGGGTTTTGGAGTCGGTTTTGGCACTGGTTGTGAGTGGGCCACTTATCGCGGTAATGCACGGTGTCGGGTGTAACCGAGTGTCTGATCGTAGAGATCAATGCGCCGATCCCTTTGCAAGTCGTTGAGGCTATTCCAGATCGGCGCGCTGCGCGCATGGCTGAGGTCGATATCGGCGAACACGAGTTCCTGTCGGTTGGCTGACGCGATTTTGCCGATAGGCCAGCCATGGGTCCCGGCAATCAACGAACACCCCAAGTAACGTGCATCGCGTTCTTCACCGATTCGGTTGGCGGCGGCGATAAACACGTTATTGACGTGAGCGGCCGTCATTGTCAGATAGGACGCCATACACGTGCCGGATTCATCGAACACTGGGGGCGGCGTCCATACCCAGTTGTTCAGGCTGCAAATAATATCGGCCCCTTGCTGGCTGAGAATGCGCGGTACTTCGGGAAACCAGATGTCCCAGCAGATCAACAGGCCAATTCGGCCGATGGGCGTATCGAAGACTGGAAAGCCCGTATCTCCAGGGGTGAACCATAGCTTTTCCAAATTCCAGAGATGAGCCTTGCGGTACTTGCCGATAAAGCCGTTCGGGCCTATCAGAACAGCTGTGTTGAATAACTGCATGCCGTCGATTTCGTTCAAGCCCGCGGCCAGATACACCTGATGGCGGCAGGCAAACTCCACCCATGCCTGCACGCTTCTGCCTTTGGGAATGGGTTCGGCGTGATCGAAGGCATCCTGGCGATTGGCAAAGTAATAACCGCAGTTTGAAAGCTCCGGCAGCACGATCAACGTGGCGCCGCCGTTCGCGGCTTCCGTCGCCAGCTCCAGGCTATGGCGCAGGTTCGCGCTGCGGTGGTCGGTACCCACCTGAGGATCGAATTGTATGACGCAAACATGAACAGGGCTGGTGGCTTGGTGCATTGCGGATGACCTCTTAGGGAATGCAACCTTGGTGGTTGGCCTTTCATAAGAGTCGATTTGATCGGTGGGGATAAATCAGGCGCTTTCACTTCGAGTTGTCAGAGGGGCTTGCAAATCGGCTGAGTTTATTCGCGGCAAGAAACCCGACTTCTTGCCGCGACTTGCTTAGTGCGGCTGCATGCACTCCAGTGACCGGTCGACCATCACGCTGGCCATGTCCACCAGGTGCAATACCGAGATCACCAATGTGCGTGAATCACCGTCCAGTTGCTCACTCGCCGTCTGTGCCGCAACGGCTGCACAGCGCAGCACACTGCTGGCGTGGGCCAGGGCGTCTTCGAAGCTGAGCGCTTGGGTGGTGGTGAAGAAGTGCGGTTCTGATGCGGGTGGTGCGGGGACAAGTTTGTCCATGATTTCAACTCCTAATCAAAGTTGGAAAGTCACCACCATCGCTACCAAACGACGTTTAGGGTGGTGACCGTGCGCAGATTGGTAGACCGGTGATTAGGACCCGGTGCACCCGAAGGTGCCCTGCGCACGGCCACCATAACGCAGGGCCGAAAAAAAGAGCCTTGCAGAAGGGGGCGCTTTGCGCCTAATCACTCGTGGTCTACCAAACCCCGAATCACTGAATTGGCAGTGACCGACGCAGACTAGCCATGCAATTTGAGCGGCGCAAGCGGCTGGGATTCTCTCGGAAACGTCCTGCAAGTTAAAGGGAAATGTCGTTGATCAGACTGTTCCTACACTTGCCAAACCCACCCGTTTCTGGGAAAACCCCAGCCTTTACACCTTCAACGAGCCTCCCATGAGTCACGACGAACTCCAGATCACTGATATCCGCGTGGGCGACGGCAAAGCCGTGGTCAAAGGTGCGCTGATTACCACCCAATACACCGGCACTTTGGAAGACGGCACGGTGTTCGATTCGTCCTGGGAGCGTGGCAAACCGTTCCAATGCGTGATCGGCACCGGGCGCGTCATAAAGGGCTGGGATCAAGGCTTGATGGGTATGCAGGTCGGCGGCGTGCGCAGGTTGTATGTGCCTGCGCACCTGGCCTACGGCGAACGCTCGATGGGCGCGCATATCAAACCCAATAGCCATTTGCGCTTTGAGATTGAGTTATTGGAAGTGCTGACGCGGGATGACTGAACGGAGTTGAACATGGACGTTGATTCACCGCCGTTGCCGGGTTGCGCCGTCACGGGTGTTCGAGTGGTTGAATTGCAGGTCAGTGATGCGGCTGAGTTGCAGCGGTTGTTTGAGCAGGCGCCGGATTATTTCATCGCAGTCAACGGCGAGCCCGCTTTGCCGACTGAGGCGCACGAAGAGTTGCAGGGCCAACTGCCCGCAGGCTGGCGCTGCAGCCGGATGTACTGGTTGGGTTACCGCGATGCGGATGATCAATTGGTTGCGGTCGTGAACATTGCCGCCGACCTGTTGGCGGCCGGTGTGTGGCATATCGGGCTGCTGCTGGTGCATACGCGCTTGCATGGCACCGGGCTTGCGCGGCAGCTGCATGCGGATCTTGAGGCGTGGGCTATCGGCAAAGGCGCCCAGTGGTTGCGGCTGACCGTGGTCATCGGCAATCAAAAGGCCGAGCGCTTTTGGCCGCGGCTTGGGTATGTGCAGGTACGACGCCGTGAAGGCATTCGGATGGGGCGGCAGGTCAATTGCGTGTCGATTCAGGTCAAGGCGCTGACCGGTGGGCGGGTGGATGAGTACCTGGAGCGAGTCGGTCGGGATCGCCCCGACTCGCCGTAACCGCCGCAAGGCAAGCGTGCCACCTCAAACGGTTGGGCCATCCTGCCGGGCCTGGCCACCGTTGGCCTCCAGTTGCTTCAGTTGGCTGATGGTTTGCCCGACCTTGAGTACCGCCATCTCGACTTTGCGCGTCGGTGCATTGGCGAAGTTCAGGCGGATGCAGTTTCGGTATTTTCCTGCTGCCGAGAACATATTGCCGTTCGCCACTTGGATGTCCTGGGCTTCGAGCAACTGGTTGAGGGTGTAGATGTCGAACTCATCGGGCAGTTCGACCCACAGCGTAAAGCCCCCCTGCGGTTGGCTGACGCGGGTGCCCGCCGGGAAATAGCGGTTGACCCACTCGCTCATCAGGTCGCCATTGCGCTTGTATTGTTTGCGCATTCGACGCAGGTGCAGGAGGTAATTGCCCTTGGCGATGAATTCGGCAACCGCCAACTGCGGCTGGGTGGCCGTCGCGCCGGAGCCAATGTATTTCATGTGCAGCACCTGTGGCAGATAGCGCCCGGGTGCGATCCAGCCAACGCGCAAGCCAGGCGCGACTGTCTTGGAAAATGAACTGCACAGCAGCACCCGATTGTCCTCGTCAAAGGACTTCAGTGAGCGCGGCCGTGGATAGCGGTGCGACAGGTCACCGTAGATATCGTCTTCTATGATCGGGACGTCGAAGCGCTGGGCCATGCGTATCAGTTTGAGTTTGCGCTCGTCAGGCATGATGTAGCCCAACGGGTTATTACAGTTGGCGGTCAACTGGATAACCTTGATCGGCCATTGCTCCATGGCCATTTCCAGGGCTTCCAGGTTGATGCCCGTGACGGGGTCGGTGGGAATCTCCAGGGCCTTGAGGTCGGCCGCCTTGAGGATCTGCATCATCCCGTGATAGCTCGGCGAGGCAATGGCGACAATGTCGCCGGGTGAGCAAATCGCGCGGATGGCGGTGGAGAGGGCTTCCTGGCAACCGCTGGTGACGACGATATCGGCCGGGTTCAGGCGGCAGCCCGAATCAATCGACAGCCTTGCGATCTGCTCGCGCAACGCCAATACACCCTGAATCCGGTTGTACTGCAGGCTGGCGTTATCGCTGCGCCGGCTGATGCGTGCCATTGCCGTCAGCAGTGGCTTGAGCGTGGGCGCGGTGATGTCCGGCATGCCACATCCCAATTGAACAATATCGGCGTTCTCATCGAAGCGCATCAGCTCCTGGACCATATCCCATTGGGAAATATCCACCGGGCGCAGGATCGGCCGGCCCATTTGTGGCAAGGGCGCGATGCGTCGGTTGGCCGGCACGAAGTAGCCCGACTTGGGGCGTGGTATCGCAAGCCCCGAACATTCCAATACACGGTAGGCCTGTTGCACGGTCGTCAGGCTGACGCCGTGCTCATGGCTGAGTGTGCGCACAGAGGGCAGGCGCTCGCCGGGGCCATAAAGGCCCTGCTCGATGCGGCTGCTGATAAATTCGGCGAGGTTCAGATAGAGAGTCATGGTTCTGACTGTAGCCGCTCATCTGTCACTTAAGAAGGTACAGAGAGGGGTTTTTTTGAAGAATTTTCTTACAAAAAGGCCAATCTGTATTTAAAAGATTGGGGTTTTCTGTATCTGCAATACACATCGTGGTCTTGGGATGATGAGCCCCGTAACGGTGCAGGACCATGGTTAGGGTAGTCGCGAAATGGCAAGGCAGCACCTGGCACAGTCAAATTTCAAGACATGCCCGGCATGACCCATACAGATACCTGAATCTGCCCAGCGAATAACGAGAGGACCACGCGCAATGACGGCAAGGATGACGCTCACACCGCAAATGGCCGAATATGAACAGAAGTTCACCGATGGTGGCGAGGTTCGTTGGTTACCTTATTTGATGTACTTCCACCCGACTGACCATCGCTCCTTCGTGGTCAATACCGATTCGGCGGGGTTTCGCTACTCGGAGTCGTTGACCACGCGGTATTCGGTGGCCGACGGTGGGCAAAGCAGTGGCCCGGTCAGGTTGTTGGCGGGCAGCTCGACGGTATTCGGTATTGGCGCCAGTGCTGACAGCCAGACATTGGCGTCGCGCCTCACCCAAAACGACCCCCGTGGCCAGCACTGGCTCAACTTTGGCGGTCGCAGTTTCAACTCCACTCAAGAATTGACCCTGTTCACCCTTAATAAGCACCGTTTGCCGAAGGTGGACGAGATCGTGCTGTTTTCCGGTTTCAACAACCTCGGCCTGGCTCGGCAGCCCGAACATTATCGCGGCGAGTATGGGGCGTTCTTCAATTGCCATCAGTTTTTCGAGGCATTGGCCCCTGCGGAGCCGGCGTCCACGTCGTGGAGCCTGTCGAATCTGTTTGGCAAGGCGCAGGAACCTGAGCCCGAGCCCCCGGCGCCGCAGTCGATGGAGGAGCAGATTGACTACGCCGCCAACCTGACCTTGCAGCACCTGGATATCTGGCGTGCCCTGGCTGCCGACATGGGGGCGAAGTTGACGTTCATCTTGCAACCGCTGGCCGGTTGGGTACGGGAAACCGGTAGCCCGGAAGAACAGCAATTGTTCGCCGAGCTCGACCAGGCAGGAAACTTCACCGACGTGTACGGCGACATCCTGCAGACCTCAGTGCGTGAAGCCTACGCCCAGCGTTTGCGGGCCGGGGCACAGGGCATGGGCGTCGGTTTTGTCGATATCACGCCTTTGCTGGCTGAGGCCCTGGGCCCGGACGATTGGCAGTTTGTCGACCGTATTCACTTCACCGACTTCGGCAACGACCTGGTTTCGAAACTTATTCTTGATGTCACTCGGTAAAAGGACTTGCTCATGAAATCGATCAAAAAGTTTTTTCAGCGCCTGTTTGGAAAAAAGAAGAAAAAACCCGACTCCTCTATTTATCCAATGTTCTGACGTTTGATTGGACAAGGTATCGGCTATGGATGGCTCGGTTTCAACGCGCATGATGGAAGAGGGTAGCTGGCGCGAGTTGTATCGCCTGGCGCTCGACCCTGAATGTTTTCTGGAGGCTGCGTACCTCAACCGTCTGTTGGGCAGCGGCGAGCCAACGCCGCTGGCGCTGCTGTCGCCTCGGATCGATCAGTGGCAAGTGTCTCAGGCAACGGCATACGCCAGCGCTGCGGCGCTGGCCGCTGAACGCAACAACACCCTTGGCTTTGCGCAGGCGCTGGCCACTTATTCGGCACCGATGGCCTCGGTGCTCGGCTGCTGGCTTCAAGGCATGAGTGCGCCCGGGGTTTTCGAAGACCCGGCGCAGCTACGAATCATGCAATTGTTCGCCCATGACGTGGGCGTCGGTTACCCGAATGCGTCACGGGCCCACCATTTCAAGGCGCTGCTGGGCCAGTTGCAACTGACGGCTTATGCCCTGGCACCTGCGCAACTGTCGACGTTGCCGGACCTCAGTGACGACGCATTTGAGTTGCCTGCATTGCTGTTGGCGCTGAGCCGGCGCAGTGATGAATTTGGTGATGAGCTGTGCGGTATCGACTGGGCATTGCGGGCGGTGGGGTTATGTCCGGGCTGGGCGGCGATGGGGCACCTTGACGGTATGGCGCTGGAAGTACGGCGCCTGGACCTGAGCGAGTCATTCCCTGGCATGGAGCCGGCTTCGCTGCGCCAGATCAGCCAGTGGGTCGCGCGCCAGGTGGCTTTGCAAAGTGACGCCCGCCAGGCCCGCTTGATGCGTGGCGCCAGTTGGGTATTCGGCGCGTTGCAGCGCTGGAATGCCCGGCTGTACAACGCTTCGTTGACCGCCACGTGCCCGCAGCAGGCCATGATGCAGCTGGTGCAACGCTTGGCCAGGGTTGGCGCGGTGTATCACCAGAACTACCTGATCGAAGGCCGTAGCCTGGCGCTCTGGCTTGAGGAGGCACAGACCGACCCGGCGCCCTTGCTGGATGTGCTGTCTCGCAGCCGCTTGATCGTCCCCGGTAACGCGAAAAAAAGCCTCTTGGTGACCAGCCTTGTAGCGCCGACGGGGCGCATGTTCCGCATCTTCAGTGACGCGGATTTGAGCGTGATTCGCCAATGGATCGACGCCTTACCCCAGCTCGCCGGCAGTCAGCAGCTGCCTCGCCAACCGGTCGATAACGTGGCCATTGAGGCCCGCCAAACCGTGGGCGCCGAGGCCAGTCTCGGCCATTGGCCCCAGAGTTTGCGCGAAGCCTATTTCGTTTTGCAGGGGCGGGCGCTGGAGGCCTCCACCCTGCAATTTGCTCACGCCTACGTGTCCCGTTGGCTGGCGCGTTCGCAGCGCTCACTGAACACCTCCGGGCGCCAACTGCCCGAACACTGGGGCACCCATGTGCTGCGCGCCTGGTTGCTCGACAAGCATGACCAGCACGGCCAGCAATTCGATAACAGCGACCCGGCGCAAATGCCGAGCCGTGAAGAAATCGTTGATTCAACCCTGCAGCTGGCGCCCTTGACGCTGATCGACGGTGCCTGGCTGCAAGGGTTTACCGATGTCGGGTTGGCGTCTTCCCATGTCGGCTACAGCTTGTTTCAGACGTATTGGGATGAGCTGGGCAACGGTGTCGCTGCGCTCAATCATCCGAAGATCTACCGCGACGGCTTGCGCGAGATGGATTTCGAGCTGGCGCCAACCGGCAGCCGTGAATTTGCCGAGGACCCGCGCCTGGACGAGGCGTCGTTCCGCTTGCCGGTGTATTGGCTGTGCCTGGGCAAGCTGCCGGTGACCTTTATGCCGGAAATTCTCGGCATGAACCTGGCGATGGAGTTATCCGGCGTGGGCGGTACTTATCGTTCTGCGCGACGTTTTCTGCGCCACTACGGTTTCAGCACCGCGTTCGTCGACCTGCATAACACCATCGACAACGTTTCCACCGGGCACTCGGCCTGGGCTGCCGATGCGATTGACGCGTACATGCGTGCATTGACCACGGCGCAAGCCGTTGCCGAGCAATGGCAGCGCGTGCGCGTGGGCTATGAATCACTGGCGCCGATGCCGGGCAAGTGGGATTCGATATTGAGTCGACTGGGCCTGTCATCGGTAGGGCGGGTGTTACCGCGTACGCAGCGGGCAACCGCTTCAAACGGCTATCTCCATCATCTGCCGATCACGCGCGAAGTGTTGGCGCACGCGACCGATCAGTAACCCCCACGAGGAGCAACTATGTCTTTGGTAGAAGTGCATAACGAATGGGACCCCCTCGAGGAAATGATCGTGGGTATCGCCCATGGCGCGCGCGTGCCTCGGCCGGACAAGGGCCTGTTCGCGCTTGATTACAGTGAACATCACGACGCCATGCATGAGATTCCGTCGGGCCCCTATCCCGAGCAGGTCGTTGCAGAGGCCGAAGAAGACCTCGACGCGTTCGCAGCCTTTCTGGTCGGGCATGGCGTTACCGTACGCCGCCCCAGGAAGTCCTACCACGCCGAGGTCTTCGGGACGTCCGACTGGAAGACCGACGGTGAATACAACTACTGCCCACGGGACGTCTTGCTGCCGATCGGCAAGACCATCATTGAAGCGCCGATGGCCTTGCGCAGCCGCTACTTCGAACCCTTCGCTTACCGTGAACACCTGCAAGCGTATTTCGCCAGCGGCGCCAACTGGATCTCGGCCCCCAAGCCGCAACTGGGGGACAACACTTACCGGGTGAACCCGCGTGAAGGGTCGATCATTGCCAATGAGGAGCCTATTTTCGATGCGGCCAACGTGCTGCGTATGGGGCGCGACATTCTTTATCTGGAGTCGCGCAGTGGCAATCGGCTGGGCTACGAATGGCTCAAGCGCGTGCTCGGTGATCAATACCGCGTGCACGCCCTCAGTGGGTTCTACGACGGTACGCACCTGGACACCACGATCACCCTGGTACGGCCCGGGTTGGTGGTATTGAACCCTGAGCGTATCGGCAAGGACCAGGTGCCGGAGGTGTTCAAGCACTGGGACATTATCTGGGCGCCCGACATGGTCGACACCGGTTATTGCTGGTCCTACCCACGTGCATCCATCTGGCAGGGCATGAACTTCATCATGGTCAACCCGGCGTTGGCGGTGATTAACGACCAGCAAGTCCCGTTGATTCGTGCGCTGGAACGCCATGGCATCGATGTGGCGCCGCTGAAGATGCGGCATGCGCGCAGTTTGAGCGGCGGCTTCCATTGTGTGTCCGTTGATATCCGTCGACGCGGCACGTTGGAAGACTACCGTTGATAAGGGGGCAGTGATGCAGGCTCTGGATTACTACGCGGTGGCAGTGTTCGTGATCGCCACCTGTGTCACGCCGGGGCCGAACAACGTGATGTTGATGTCCTCGGGCGCCAACTTCGGCATGGGCCGCACCCTGCGCCATGTGGCCGGGATCAACATCGGTTTTCCGTTGATGGTGGTGGCGGTCGGCCTGGGCGCCGGCGCGATTTTTCGGCAGTACCCAGGCCTGCATGATGGGTTGCAAGTGATCGGGGCGGTGTACCTGCTGTTTCTCGCGTATCAGACCGCGCGCTCGCCCACCACCGACCTCGGTGACCCGTCCCGCCAGCCCTTGGGGTTCACGGGCGCGGCATTGTTTCAGTGGGTCAACCCGAAAGCCTGGGTCATGGCGGTGGGTGCGGTGTTGGCTTACACGTCGCCCCTGGGCGGTTACACCCTGCAGGTGTTTCTGATTGCGCTGTTGTTCTTTTTGTTCGGCACACCGTGCTCGATGGTGTGGGTGTTTTTTGGGCAGTACCTGCGGCGCTTTCTAACGCGGCCGCGGCATTTGAAGGTCTTCAATATCGCCATGAGCCTGGTGCTGGTGGTGTCGTTGATACCGGTCATAAAAAGTCTGCCATTCGCTCAAGGATGGTTTTAAAACGCATAGACAGTTGCTGTGCCGCTCACCGCTCGACGGGCACAGGCAACTCCACGGATTGGCAGGATGTGATGAGGATGCACACTTAAATGGCTATGTATGTTTTAGGAATATCTGCCTTCTACCACGACAGTGCTGCCGCCCTGGTCAAGGACGGCGTGCCCGTGGCTGCCGCTCAGGAAGAGCGCTTCACCCGTGTTCGTCACGACCCGGCATTCCCTGCCCAGGCGATTGCGTACTGCCTGGATGCCGAGGGGATTACCCTGGATGAGCTGGAGGCTGTGGTCTATTACGAAGACCCTCAGGAGAAATTCTCCCGGGTGATGTCCTCTTTCGCCAGTGGCGGCATCGGCGGCGCCCGCACATTTATCAATGCAATGCCGGAATGGATTCGTTGGAAGTGGAACGTGCTCAAGTTCGTCGATGAGCAGCTTGAGGCGCTGGGGCGGGGCAAGGCGCCGCGCACCCAGGCGTCGCGGCATCACCGCTCGCATGCAGCGGCTGCGTTCTATCCCTCACCGTTCGAGAACGCCGCGGTGCTGTGTATCGACGGCATTGGCGAATGGCATTCGACCACGATCTGGCAAGGCCAGGGCTCCAGCCTTGAGCTGAAAAACTCGATTTCCTACCCGCATTCCCTCGGCCTGCTGTATTCGGCGATGACCTATTACTGCGGTTTCAAGGTCGATTCCGGGGAGTACAAATTGATGGGGTTGGCGCCTTATGGCCAACCCATCTATGCCGACAAGATTCGCGATGAGCTGATCAATATCCGCCCCGACGGTTCGTTCACGTTGAACATGAAGTACTTCGAGTACCTGCGCGGTGAACGCATGGTAGGGGAGGCCTTCGAAGCGCTGTTCGACGGGCCGATCCGCCAACCCGAAAGCCCGATATCGCAGCGTGAATGTGACCTCGCGGCGTCGATTCAAAAAGTCACCGAAGAGGTGGTCCTGGGGTTGGCGACGGCCGCCGTCAAGCAGACCGGCCAGCGCAATCTGTGCCTGGCCGGCGGGGTCGCATTGAACTGCGTGGCCAATGGCGTGCTCAGTCGCTCCGGGCGGTTTGACTCGATCTGGATCCAGCCGGCAGCCGGGGATGCCGGTTGCGCCTTGGGGGCCGCGATGGATTACGCGGTCAAGCGCTGCGGTCGCCCGCACCTGGCAAGCAGCAAGTCGGACGCCATGAGCGGCAGCCTGTTGGGACCGGGCTTCGACGATGAAGAAATCGCGGCCTTCCTGCTGGAAAACCAATACCCCTTCATTCGCTACGACGACAACGGGCTGTATGACCAGGTCGCCAGCCGACTGGCCGATGGCGCGGTGGTGGGCTGGTTCCAGGGCCGTATGGAGTTCGGCCCCCGTGCCCTGGGCGCGCGCTCGATTCTCGGCGATGCACGCAACCCGCAGATGCAACGCACGATGAACCTGAAGATCAAGTACCGCGAGTCGTTCCGCCCGTTTGCCCCGGCAGTACTGGCCGAGGACGCCGGGAGCTATTTCGATATCTGCGAAAAAAGCCCCTACATGCTGATGGTCGCACCGGTGTCGGACGCCATCAAAACCCCGCAATCGTTGCAAGAGGGCGGCCCGGAGCGTGGCTTGGGCAGCATCAACAATATTCGCTCGCAATTGCCGGCAGTGACCCATGTCGACCTGTCGGCGCGGGTGCAAACGGTGACCGAGGAAAACAACGCCCCGTTCACCTACTTGTTGCGCAGTTTCAAGCAACGCACAGGCTGTTCGGTACTGGTCAATACCTCGTTCAACGTGCGCGGCGAGCCCATCGTGTGCAAGCCAGAGGAGGCGTATGCCTGCTTTATGCGCACGGAAATGGACGTTCTGGTACTCGGCCATTACGTACTGGAGCGGCCGGGCCAGCCTGCCTTTGTTGACAGCGTCGACTGGCGCAACGAAATCCCGCTGGACTGATCGTGACCTCTAACTTTTCGGAGCTTTTTCCATGCTGAGATTTCTCGCGTTTATCGTGTTCATGGTGGTCCTTCTGCCCGTCGGGTTGACGCGTTCGGTGCTGCATTCCTCACGGTTTGGCCGTCGCTTCCACCAGGCGCCGTCCGCTTGGGATCACGCCGTCAAACAACCGTAACGCCATCGGCCTAAGGATCTGTGTCCATGTCAAAGGTGATTTACAAAAACCTCAATACCTCACCGATTCTTGCGGTGGGTGGCGCCGGGTGCTGGTTGGAGGACGCGACGGGTAAACGCTACCTCGACACCTGTGGCGGTGTCGCGGTGTCGAGCCTGGGCCATGCCCACCCGCGCATCGTTGCAGCGTTCGAGCGGGAGGCGAAAAAACTCGCCTGGGCCCATGCCGGCAGCTTCACCACGGCGCCCGCTGAAGCGTTGGCGGAATACCTGGTGGCGGGCAGCGGCGGCCTGGCGCGGGCGCAGTTTTTGTCGGGAGGCTCGGAGGTGATGGAGTTGGCGATGAAAATCGCCTACCAGTACCAATGCGAACGCGGGCTGCCGAATAAGTCGGTGTTTATTTCCCGGCGCCAGAGCTACCACGGCAGCACCCTGGGCACCCTGAGCATTTCCGGTAACCCGCAGCGTCAATCGGTGTTTGGCCAGTTGTTCCCGGCGGCCGAGTTCGTGTCGCCGTGCTACGCCTACCGCGATCAGCGGCACGACGAAAGTGAAGAGCAGTATGCGACCCGTCTGGCCGAAGAGCTGGACCAGAAAATCTGCGCCTTGGGCAGCGAAAATGTCGCGGCGTTTTTCGTTGAAACGGTGGTGGGCTCGACCAGCGGCGCTGTTCCGCCGGTGCCGGGTTACCTGCGCAAAATCAAGGCGGTCTGCGAGCGCCACGATGTGCTGTTGATTCTCGACGAGGTGATGGCTGGGATGGGCCGTACCGGGCAGCTGTTCGCGTATGCCGACGACGGCATCGTGCCGGACATGGTTGCCGTGGGCAAAGGCCTCGCCGCCGGCTACATGCCGATTTCAGCGCTGCTGATCAGTGAGCAGGTGCATTCGGTGATGGCTCAGGGCTCGGGCGTATTGGGCAACGGCCAAACCCATGTCAACCATCCGCTGGCCTGTGCCATCGCTCTGGAGGTGCAGCAGGTCATCGTTGAAGACGAACTGTTGGCCCAGGTGCGCCAGCGCGGCGAGCAACTGCGCAGCTGGCTCAAGGAAAGCCTGAGTGACCTGGATACCGTCGGCGATGTGCGCGGACGAGGGCTGTTTGTCGGTGTTGAATTTGTGCAAGACCGCGCCACCAAGGCGCCGTTCAAGGGCGGTGGCGCGTATGCCGCAGCCCTCAAGCAAGAGGCCTTGGCGCGCGGCCTGCTGATCTACCCCGGCAGTGGCACCGTGCAGGGCGTACAAGGCAATCATGTGCTGTTTGCACCGCCATTTATCACCCGTGAAGACGAGCTGGCGCAAATGGTTGAACGGTTCAGTGCGGTGGTGCGGGCCGTGGCTCATTAGCCGTCAGGTGATGTATCGCGCATTCACCCAAATTACGTAGAGATGGAGCAGTGAAGATGCAGACAATCGAGCCGTGCAAGGACAAAGTCCTGCTGTCGGTGTGCACCATGGACTGGTGCGATCATGGGGTGGAATTCGCCAAGACCGTATTCTCCAACCTTGAGGTGTTTTGTTGGGACCCGGGCGATCCTTACCCCTATCACCTGGATAATTGGGAAGGCGACTGGATCATCTCCTACCGTGGCGACTTCATCTTCCCGCAGAGCATTTATAAAAATGCGCGCAAGGGCGCGATCAACCTGCACCCAGCGCCGCCCAAGTATCGCGGGCTGGGCAGTCAGCATTACGCGATTTACTACAACGATGAAACCTACGGCTCGACGTGCCACCACCTTGCGCCATCGGTCGACAGTGGCCAGATCATCAACGTCGCGCGCTTCAATGTGGCGCCGGCCGAGACAGCATCGTCCCTGCGCCTGCATGTCGGCGCGTATTGCTTGCAGCAGTTTATTCATCTGCTGACCGACTACATCCTGGTAGGGCGGCCGTTGCCGGTTTCGCCGGAGAACTGGGGGGAGCGGTTGTACAAACAATCGGAACTCAAGCCCTGGATGGAGAAGATTCGTGCCCAAGAGCCGGATCATCGTTGTTTCAAGTAGTTTTTGGGCAAGTCACTTCAAGCCGCTCGTGGCTTGAAGTGTTCACTGCGCGTTGGCGCGACGGGTAAGAGAGCATCTATGTTCGAGTTTTCGAGTTTCGTGGCGGCACTGGGCGTCTACGTGATCGGCACCGCCAGCCCTGGGCCTGGCAATCTGGCGATCGCCAATACCTCCCTCAATTATGGACGCACGCCAGGCCTGGCCTTGGCGGCCGGGGTGATTTCCGGGTCGCTGTGCTGGGGGGCGATGACGGCTGCCGGTGTCTCGGCGTTGTTGATGTCCAATACCCAGATCCTGCTGTGGCTGAAGGTGCTGGGGGCGTGCTACCTGTTCTTCCTCGCGTGGAAGTCGATCCGTAGCGCACTGGCCCACAACGCGACGATGGTGGCACGGGTGCGGGAAAAACAGACCCGAAACCTCGGCTTCTATTTGCAGGGGCTGGGCATTCACTTGACCAACCCCAAAGCGGCCTTGACCTGGTTCACCGTGACCACTGTGGGGCTCAGCGCGAATGCGCCGGCCTGGACCAGTTTTGTGCTGGTGGCGGGCTGTGCGCTGTTGGGGTTTCTGATTTTCTGTGCCTACGCACTGGCCTTTTCCTCCCACTCGGCGGAACCGTTTTTCACCCGGACGCGCAAATCGTTCGGCCTGATTTGCGGCGCCTTCTATTCATTCGTTGCGATCGGTTTTCTCACGTCACTGCTGTGACGCCGAATGCTTTCCTGAACCCACCCTGAAGAATCCTCCTATTCCCTGTTGGTAAACTTTCCTACGGTTTACTCCTCCGGAGTCGGGGCGTAAACTCCGCGCGTTTTCATCAATAGCGGAGACCCTAAGTGGGTACTTGTTCGAGTGACAGTCGTCGGCCGGTTTCGGTAACCGGCACATACTTGGCAAGGTAACGCGCATTCTTCCGATGCCGTTGTCTCGCCAACCAAGCGAGAAGCGGCATTGCGGCAGCGGCCAGTCCTGGCACCTGCCCGACCCCCTCTCATCGACGCTGACCAGCCCCTGATATCAATCAGGAGGTTACGGACGCGCCTGCCTTTTATGGCCGGCGGGCCAGGCTGACTGTGCCTTTGAAAAGGGCGCAGTGCAGTCGGTCGTACCTGCACGAAGGTTTCCTCGCGCAGGAGTTACACCATGAACCTCACACTGCTCAAAGAGTTCTTCGCCGGTTTCCTGCGGAACCGGCACATTGCCCGGCATTTTCGCCGCCTGGCGATGCTCGAGACCGTGACCGACGCCAACGTCAGCCGCGAAGTACCGCCGACCCTGGCGCAAACCCTGGTGGTCGCGGCCAATAGCAGTGCTGTGCAATTGCTCGGCAAATTGGGCAGCCACACCGAGGGGTTGAGCACTCAGGACTCCGACGCCTTGCGCGTGCAGTACGGCCTCAACGAGGTCGAGCATGAGCAGCCGCTGCCGTGGCAGGTGCACTTGTGGCACTGCTACAAGAACCCGTTCAACCTGCTGCTGACCTTGCTCGCGCTGATCTCCTTGCTGACCGACGACATCAAGGCGGCCACGGTGATTTTCTCCATGGTGGTGCTGTCGACCCTGTTGCGTTTCTGGCAGGAGGCCAAGTCGAACAAGGCCGCCGACGCCTTGAAAGCCATGGTCAGCAATACCGCGACGGTGTTGCGCCGCGACAGGGCCAAGCGCATTGAGCTGCCGATCAAACAATTGGTGCCGGGTGATCTGATCGTGCTGTCGGCCGGTGACATGATTCCCGCCGACTGCCGCGTGCTCAGCGCCAAGGACCTGTTTGTCAGCCAGGCGGCGATGACCGGCGAATCGATGCCGGTGGAGAAGTTCGTCCACCAGCACGACAGCCAGGCGCGTAACCCGCTGGACCTGGAAAATATCCTGTTCATGGGCACCAACGTGGTGTCCGGTGCGGCGACGGCGATTGTGCTGGCCACCGGCAACAGCACCTATTTCGGCGCGCTGGCGCAACGCGTGACCGCCACTGACCGTGCGACCACCTCGTTCCAGCATGGCGTCAACAAAGTCAGCTGGTTGCTGATCCGTTTCATGTTCGTGATGGCACCGCTGGTGCTGTTCATCAACGGCTTTACCAAGGGCGACTGGACCGAGGCGTTGTTGTTCGCGCTGTCGATTGCCGTGGGCCTGACCCCTGAAATGCTGCCGATGATCGTCACCTCCACGCTGGCCAAGGGCGCGGTGTTTCTGTCGCGCAAGAAGGTCATTGTCAAGCGCCTGGACGCGATCCAGAACTTCGGCGCTATGGACGTGCTGTGCACCGACAAGACCGGCACCCTGACGCAGGACAAGATTTTCCTGGCGCGCCATGTGGACGTGTGGGGCGAAGAATCTGATGACGTGCTGGAAATGGCCTACCTCAACAGCTACTACCAGACCGGCCTGAAAAACCTGCTGGATGTGGCGGTGCTCGAGCACGTCGAGGTGCACCGCGACTTGCAAGTCGGCACGGCGTTCCAGAAGGTCGATGAGATTCCGTTTGACTTCAACCGGCGTCGCATGTCGGTGGTGGTGGCTGAGCAGGACCAGCCGCACCTGTTGATCTGCAAGGGTGCGGTGGAAGAGATTCTGTCGGTGTGCAACACCGTGCGCCATGGCGAGACCAACGAAGCGCTGACCGATGAGTTGCTGGCGCGCATTCGCCAGGTGACGGCGGCCTTCAACGAAGAAGGCCTGCGCGTTGTGGCAGTGGCAGCACAGCCGATGGCGGCGGGGCGCGACACCTACAGCCTGGCGGATGAAAAAGACCTGACATTGATCGGCTATGTCGCGTTTCTCGACCCACCCAAGGAGAGCACCGCGCCGGCACTCAAGGCCCTGAAAGCCCATGGTGTGGCGGTCAAAGTGCTGACCGGTGACAACGAACTGGTGACGGCCAAAATCTGCCGCGAAGTGGGCCTGGAACAGCAGGGCTTGCTGATGGGTAACGCTATTGAAGACATGAGCGATGCCGAGCTGGCCAAGGCCGTGGAAACCACCAACGTATTCGCCAAGCTGACACCGAGCCACAAGGAGCGCATCGTGCGCCTGCTCAAGGCCAACGGGCACGTGGTGGGGTTTATGGGCGACGGTATCAACGACGCGCCGGCGTTGCGCACGGCGGATATCGGTATTTCGGTGGACAGCGCCGTGGACATCGCCAAGGAAGCGGCTGACATCATCCTGTTGGAAAAGAGCCTGATGATCCTGGAGGAGGGCGTGCTCGAGGGTCGCCGCACCTTCGCCAATATGCTCAAGTACATCAAGATGACCGCCAGTTCCAATTTCGGCAATGTGTTCTCGGTGCTGGTGGCCAGTGCGTTTATTCCGTTCCTGCCGATGCTGCCGATGCACCTGCTGGTGCAAAACCTGCTGTATGACATTTCGCAGATCGCGATTCCGTTCGATAACGTCGATGACGAAATGCTCGCCAAGCCGCAGCGCTGGCAGCCGGGCGAAGTGGGGCGGTTCATGCTGTTTTTCGGTCCGATCAGTTCGATCTTTGACATCACCACGTTTGCACTCATGTGGTATGTGTTTGATGCCAACACGCCCGACCACCAGACCCTGTTCCAGTCCGGTTGGTTCGTGGTGGGGCTGCTGACCCAGACGCTGATTGTGCACATGATCCGCACGCCGAAAATCCCGTTCCTGCAAAGCCGCGCGGCGATGCCGTTGATGGTGATGACCGGGGTGATCATGGCCGTGGGGATTTTCCTGCCGATGGGGCCGCTGGCGCACTACTTCAAATTGCAGGTGTTGCCGTCGTTGTACTTCGTATTCCTGCCGGTGATTTTGCTGGCGTACATGGCGCTGACCCAGGCGGTCAAGGGCTTCTATATCCGCAGGTTCGGCTGGCAGTAAACAGCCTTACTGCGTCACACCGTTGGCCGCTGTGGACGTCGGCAAACCAGCGCCCACAGCGGCCAACGGCGCAATCAGCTTGCTGCTGCATTCAAGGAGAGTTTTTATGCAAGCCATCAACAACATCAACCTCACCACCCTGGTCGACACCTTGGTCAGCCTCACCGCGGCGTTTATCCTCGGTGGCTTGATCGGTTTTGAGCGTCAGTACCGCCAGCGCACGGCGGGCTTGCGCACCAACGTGCTGGTAGCGGTGGGCGCAGCGATTTTCGTCGACATGGCCAACCGCCTGGGCGGTGCGGAAGGCGCGGTGCGGGTCGTCGCGTATGTGGTCTCGGGCATCGGCTTTCTGGGGGCCGGCGTGATCATGCGTGAGGAAGGCAATGTGCGCGGGCTCAACACCGCCGCCACGCTCTGGGCCTCGGCGGCGGTAGGGGCGTGTGCGGGGGCCGACCTGATCCTCGAAGCACTGCTCGGCACGCTGTTTGTACTGGCGGCCAATACCTTGCTGCGGCCAATCGTCAATAACATTAACCGTCAGCCATTGGACGTGGTGTCGGCCGAGGTGACCAACATCCTGTATGTCATCGCACGGCGCAGCCAGCAACAGGCGGTGATGGTATTGCTGGAAGCCGAGTTGGCGCGCTGCAACTACCCGGCCAGCGACGTCGACGTACGCCCATTCGGCAGCGAAGAAGTGGAAATCGAGGCCACCCTTGCCGCCACGTCAGTCGATGGCGACGAACTGGATGCGCTGGTGGCGCGCATCTCCACGTCGACCCTGGTCGTGCAGGCTTTCTGGAGCCCGAGTACCACCGATTAGCCTAGGCGTAACAAGGCTGAAAAAGCGTTGGGTGGTGAAGGCTTTTGCGAGGAAAACTCCTACATATGGTTGGGACTATCCCTTCGATTGAAACGTCGTTTCGTTGCTAAGGTTGCGCCCTTGTAACTAGCCGGCGGCAGCGGTTTGGCTGTACGTGTTCGGCCTGTTTTCAATCGAAAGGGACCAGGCATAGCCTGGCTATCGTCCTTGAGTGGGGACCGCGCCGCTGGTCGGCACTGTCATTTCTCACAGGTACCTGTGTCCCGTGTGGTGTGTAAGTCTACTTACCTCTCAGGGGAGTGTTATGAGCAAAGCGTTAATCGTTGACGATCACCCGTTTATCCGCAAAACCGTCCGCCATCTGCTGACGCTGGAAGGCTTCAGCGAGATTGACGAGGCAGGTAATGGTGCCGATGCCGTGCAGAAGGCCAGGGAGGGGCGCCCGGCCTTGATCATTCTTGACCTGGCCATCCCGAAGCTGGGTGGGCTGGAGGTGATCAGTCGAGTCAAGGCGCTGGGCTTGCCGTGCAAGATCCTGGTGCTGACGTCGTACCTGCCGGAGTTCTTTTCCTCGCGTTGCATGCGTGCTGGCGCGATGGGGTTTGTCGCCAAGACCGGGGAACTCGACGAGCTGCAAAAAGCGATCAAGGCCGTGATGTCCAACTACAGTTGCTTTCCCAGTTTGCCGAGCAGTTCGGTACGCCGTGATGATTTGCAGGCTACGGAACTGGAGCTGGTGCAGTTGCTGTCGGATCGCGAGCTGGCGGTGTTGCAGATGCTGGCGCTGGGGCTGGGCAATAACGAAATTGCCAATCAAATGCTGCTGAGCCACAAGACCATCAGTACGTACAAGACGAGGCTCAAGGAGAAGCTGCGCATGTCGTCCGTGGTGCACATGGCCAAGTTTGCCCAGCGCAATCATCTGATTTGATTTGAAATGACCCGTGCCCAGGTTCGAGGGTTCATCACCTTGCTATTGATGAGCCTGCTTCCGCTGACGGCCGTTGGCCTTGATGAGCCGCATACCCTGCGCTTGTTGGGGCACTCCAACGTTGACGGTACTGGCCCGTCCGTGGTGTTGGGGGAAGCCGACTGGCACTGGTTGCGCGAGCGGCGAACACTGTTGATGGGGGTTTCCGCGCCCGATTACGGGCCGTTCGAACTGACCAATAACAACGACGAGCTTGAAGGCGTCACGGCTGACTATGCGAAGTTACTCGCACAGCTGCTGAATATTACCGTTGAGGTCCGGCGCTACGATACGCGCGATGAAGTGATCGAGGCACTCAAGCAGGGCGCCATTGATTTCCTTGGCTCGGCCAACGGATTTGAAGCAGGTGACTCACAGTTGGTCCTGTCGCGTTCCTACGCCAATGATCAACCGATCCTGGTTACCCGTACCGGAGACACCCAATCCCTGAGTGTCGACCTGGCAGGCAAACGCGTGGCGATGCTCTATCACTACATGCCGCCCGATGTCGTCGAAGCTTATTATCCCAAGGCCCATGTGGAACTGTTTCCCTCTATCTTCGAGGCCATCGGCGCCGTGGCATTTGGCCGTGCCGATGTTTATCTCGGGGACGCCATCACCGCCAATTACCAGATCAACCGTAACCACCTCAACAATGTGCAAATGGCGGATTTTTCCACCCTGGAATCCAACGCTTTCGCGTTCGCCATGGCCCGCGACAACACTCGCTTGTTGCGTATCATCAATACGGCGCTGAGGGCGATCCCGGCTAACCAACAGATGGACATATTGCGCCGTTGGAGTGCCGGCAACCTTGGTTTTCTGGGCGCGGAACGGCTGCACTTGAGCCGGAGCGAACAGCGCTGGCTGGAGAAACACCCGCGGGTCCGCGTAGTCGCATCCGACCAGATGCTGCCGTTGGCATCCTTCACCGCACAGGGGCAATTGGAGGGCTTGAGTGCCGACGTTTTATCCCGGATCAGCCTGCGCACCGGTTTGAAGTTCGACGTGGTCTCCGGCGGTTCGATGCCCCAGCAAATTGACGCGGTCAGTAAGGGCCGGGCGGACATGATGGCGGTGGTGGCGTCGAGCATCGAAGGCTCTGATCAGGTGCGCTTTACACGGCCCTACCTGACCAACCCACTGGTATTGGTCACCCGCAGCGACTATCCCGGCACGGTGACCCTGGAGGACATGATCGGAAAACGTCTCGCGTTGACCAGCGGCAACGCGCTGCGTGAGGTGATCAATCGTGACTACCCCGGTATCCACTTTGTGGAGGCCGGGAACCCCACGGAGGCGATGGCCCTGGTGGCCAACGGCAGTGCCGATGGCGCGGTCAATTCATTGATCTATGCGCGTTACCTCATTGCCTTTCAGTACCGTGACCGCTTGCGCGTGACCAGCACGGTCGGCTCTGATCCTTTACGCATGACGTTTGGGGTCAACCGTGGCGAGTTGGAGTTGTACTCGATATTGGACAAGGCGTTGCTGAGCATCAGCCCTCAGGAAATGGATGAGTTGAGCAACCCATGGCGGTCCGATGTGATCATCGAAGACCACTGGCTGCGCCATCGCAGTGCGATTATCCAAGGGTTTGGCGTGGCGGCGGTATTGCTGCTGGTAACCCTTGGATGGGCGATTTACCTGCGCCGCCTGATACGCAAACGGGCCCAGGCCGAGCGGGCATTGAGCGACCAGATGCGCTTTATGGGCGTGCTGATCGACGGTACGCCTCACCCGATTTACGTGCGTGACCGCCAAGGGCGGCTGATGGCCTGCAACAGTGCTTTCCTGGACGTCTTTGGCTTCAGGCTCGAAGCGGTGATCGGCAAGACCGTGACAGAAACCGACACCGGCAATCCGCCGCAGGCCCAGTCTTTCCATGAGGACTACCTGCGGCTGATGGAGCGCGGCGAGCCGCAGATTCATGATCGGGTACTCAGGTTGCCCAATGGCAAGGTGTTGACCATTTATCACTGGATGCTGCCGTACCGTGATGGCGACGAAAACGTGGTGGGCATGATTGCCGGTTGGGTGGATGTGAGCGAGCGCCAGCGGCTCCTGGGCCAATTGCAGGAGGCCAAGGAGGAGGCCGATGCCGCCAACCGTGCCAAGACCACGTTCCTGGCGACCATGAGCCACGAAATCCGCACGCCCATGAACGCCGTGATTGGCATGATCGAGCTGGCGCTTGCCAACGCCGAACAGGGGCGTGCCGACCGTGATGCCCTGGCCGTCGCCTCGGTTGCGTCCCACGGCATGCTGGAGTTGATTGGCGATATTCTGGACATTGCGCGGATCGAGTCTGGCCACCTGTCTCTTGCCCTGGAATCGGCCAACCCGCATGAGCTGTTGACGTCGGTGGCACGGGTGTTCGAAGGGCTGGCGCGCGCCAAGGGCCTGGCGCTGCAAGTCGAGCTTGACCCGCTGATTGATTGCCCGGTGTTGATCGACCCGTTGCGGTTCAAACAGGTGGTGTCCAACCTGCTGAGCAATGCCATCAAGTTCACCGCCGATGGCCAGGTGCGGTTGGGCGCGCATACAGTCGTGGCGCCCGATGCAGACCAACTGAGCCTCAGGTTATGGGTAGAAGACACCGGTATTGGCATCAGTGCCGAGGACCAGCAACGGCTGTTCAACCCGTTTATCCAGGGCAGCAATACCGAACAATCGGCGCGTAGCGGGTCGGGATTGGGCCTGGTGATCAGCCGTAATTTGTGCGAAATGATGGCGGGGAAGCTGCAGTTGAGCAGTGTGCTCGGGCAGGGTACGCGGGTGGATGTGTCGTTGACGCTTGCCAGGGCAGCGGCATTGCCGCCTGAGGTTTCAGCACCGGCCCCAGCCGTGCTGGCTACCCGTGTATTGGACATCCTGGTAGTGGATGACTACCCGGCCAACCGCTTGCTGCTGGCCCGGCAACTGAGTTTTCTGGGGCACCGCATCGTCACTGCCGAAGAGGGCGTTCAAGGGCTTGAACGCTGGCAAACCCAGCACCCCGATGTGGTGATTACCGATTGCAACATGCCCCTCAAGGATGGCTATGCCTTGGCGCGTGAGATTCGTGCGCAAGAGCGTGAGCAAGGTTTGAAGCCGTGTTTGCTACTGGGGTTTACCGCCAATGCACAGCCGGAAGAAACCGAGCGTTGTCGGCAGGCGGGCATGGATGGTTGCTTATTCAAACCTGCCGGGCTTGAGGACTTACGCTCGGCATTGGCCTCGCTCGCGCTGAGCCCAGGCGTACCCGGCGTTGACGGGGTATTTGATTTGGCTGCGTTAAGGGTGGTCACGGGGGACGATCAAGTAGCGCTCAAGGAGCTTTTGAATGCGTTGCTCGACAGCCTGGAAGCAGACCGCGTGATGCTCCCGTTGCTGCAACGCGAGGTCAGTTTTCGCGGCCTGCACGACCTTGCTCATCGGGTCAAGGGCGGGGCGCGAATGGTCAAGGCCCAAGCGTTGATCACCTGTTGTGAAACCCTGGAAAGCCTCTGTGAACGACAGGCGCGCAGCGCACTGGGGGCTGCAATTGAAGCGTTGGACCAGGCAATGGGTGATTTGCATAAACGACTGAGTGACTACGGCAAGCAGCCATGACTGCGATTTACGGTCATTCGGTAGATTTGGGAGAACTCCTACGTGAAGGGGGAACATGGCTGATTTTGTCTTCTGGATATGTCTGGAAAATGAGCCGCTCGCAATGACGCGTACTGCCAGCCCAGGGGTTTGCCATGCCGAACAAAGCACTGACCATCCTGATTGCCGATGAACAGCACCTGCAAAGGCTGTACATCGAAAAAATGCTCAATCAGTTGGGGTATCACCGGATTGTGCCGGTGCAAACCTACGAAGAAGTCCAGATTCTCACCGCGGTCCCGGCCGAACCGTTTGACGTCCTGATCATCAGTGCGGGGCTTGCCGCGCAGGCCAGCGTGCCGCAGCCGCAGGTACGCCATGTGTTGCTCTACGACCACCTCGACCCCGGCAAACCCGCTGGCGCAATGCCGCCTGTGCTGGTACGGCTGCCCGGAGTACCTGACACCATCAACCTTGAACATTTCATGGACATCATCGACCCACCCGCGGCCGCCACAGGCCTGCGGGTGTTGCCGTGGCTGCGGGAGTTATCCTGCAAGCCGATCGCCGGGGGTTAATCCCACCGCGGCGCAATGCCCTTGGGGCTGGTCAAGCGGTGGCCACGTTCCAGGCCGGCAATCTGCGCCATGTCGGCAGCGCTCAAGGTCAACTGCAGGGCCTTGAGGTTGCTCTCCAGGTTGGCGCGTTTGGTTGACGACGGAATGACCGCATAGCCCAACTGCATGGCCCAGGCCAACGTCACTTGCGCAGGTGTCGCCTGATGGCGTTCGGCGATGTGCTGGAGCACCGGGTCTTTCAGCACCTCACCGTAGGCCAGGGTCATGTACGACGTGATCTGAATGCCTTGGGCGGTGGCGAAATCCACGACCTGCTGGTTTTGCAGATAGGGGTGCAGTTCGATCTGGTTAGTGGCGATGTTCTCGGCGCCCACCGCAGCAATGGCCTGCTTCATCAGGTCAATGGTGAAGTTGGAAACGCCGATCTGGCGGGTCAGGCCCAGGCGCTTGGCTTCAAGCAATTGGCCCATGAATTCGGCAACGGGGATTTGCTCCTCCGGTGATGGCCAGTGGATCAGCGTCAGGTCCAGGTAGTCGGTCTTCAGTTTGCTCAGGCTTTCGCGCAGGCTGGGAATCAGCAGGCCATCGGCAAAATGGGACACCCAGATCTTGCTGGTGATGAACAACTCATCACGCGGTACACCACTGGCGGCGATGGCGTGGCCGACATCGGCTTCGTTCTCATAGATCTGCGCGGTGTCGATGGCGCGGTAGCCCAGCTCCAGGCCGGTGCGCACGGAATCGATGACCACCTGGCCTTGCAGGCGGAAAGTGCCGAGGCCGAAGGCGGGGACGTTGTGGGTCGGGATGGACATCAGTAACTCCTCAAGGGGGTGAACAATGGCGTCGAGTATCCCCGCGTCGTTCCTTCGGAAAAACCGCCGAAGCCGAAAAGGACTCTTTACCAGAAGTCACGAGTGGCGTTGCTGCGCAGGCTGGATCGGGTGTCGCTCGGTTACCGCGACTGATGTAGAGTCGTGCAGCCGACTCAACCGCAGGAAATCGCCCTATGACCCAGGAATCCCGTTTCTCCCGAATGGAGCCGGAATTGCGCAAGGCCAATCTGGTCCAGGCGACGCTCACGTGCCTCAAGCGCGACGGTTTCCAGGGCGCCTCGATTCGCAAGATCAGTGCCGAGGCCGGGGTGTCGGTGGGGCTGATCAGCCACCACTATTCGGGCAAGGATGAACTGGTGGCCGAGGCCTATCGCACGATCACCGCCCAAGTCATGAGCCTGTTGCGCGAGACCATGGCCAAGGCCCCCCCGCAACCTCGGGAACGCTTGTCGGCGTTGTTTCGTGGCTCGTTTTCTCCGCAGCTGCTCGACCCGCAACTGCTGGATGCCTGGCTGGTATTCTGGGGCGCGGTGAAGACCGCGCCTGCCATCAACCTGGCCCACGAACACTCCTATGGCGAGTACCGCACCATCATGCGCTCGGCCCTGACGGACATGGCCAGGGAGGAGCGATGGGAGCAGTTCGACGCCGACCTGGCCGCCATCGGCTTGAGCGCCTTGCTCGATGGGTTGTGGTTGGAGTCGGGGCTCAACCCAGGCACCTTTACGCCGGAGCAGGGCATCCAGATCTGCGAAGCCTGGGTCGATGGCTTGCAGGGCGGCGGTCGCCTGCGTTACCCACTCAAAGCCTGAGCTTTTCTCGCCGCCTGGACGCAAGGTCCAGGCCGGTATTTCCCGTTTGAAAATATTTGCAGTTTGCCGATTGTCTCCTTGCTGAACACTCGTTTAGTATCTCGCCATGTCGCACCCCTCAAGCCAATTAAAATAATTCGAGGAAGCCATGACGACCGATTCGCCCGTGCTCAGCCATGTGCAAGCAGGCGTTGCCTGGATCACTCTCAACCGGGTGGCCCAGCACAATGCACTGGACATTCCGACCCTCAAGCACCTGCATGCCTTGCTCGATACGCTCAATACCGACACCGCTGTGCGTGCGGTGGTGTTGACCGGCAACGGGCGCAGCTTCTGCGCCGGCGCCGACCTGGCGGAATGGGCTGAAGCCCAAGCGCGTGGCGCCCTGGAAACCTACGGCTGGACCGAAACCGCCCACGCCCTGATGACCCGCCTGCACACCCTCGACAAACCCACCCTTGCTGCGATCAACGGCACCGCCGTCGGCGCCGGCATGGACCTCACCTTGTGTTGTGACCTGCGCATCGCCGCGCAGTCGGCGCGCTTCAAGGCCGGCTACACCCGCATGGCTTACTCGCCGGATGCCGGTGCCAGTTGGCACTTGCCGCGCCTGATCGGCAGCGAACAGGCCAAGCGCCTGCTGTTCCTCGATGAACTGTGGAGCGCCGACCGTGCCCTGGCTGCCGGCCTCGTCGGCGAGGTGGTCGCCGACGATCAACTCCACGCGCACACCACTGAGTTGGCGACGCGCCTGGCCAACGGCCCGACCTTCGCCTTCGCCCAGACCAAGACCCTGATCCGCGAAGGCGAAGGTCGCAGCCTGCCCGAGCAACTGCAGGCCGAACTGGCTGCCGGCCTGTTGTGCGGGCGCAGTGTCGACGGTGGCGAAGCCTTGCGCGCGGCCATGGAAAAGCGCCCGGCACATTTCTGCGGCCAATAACCCCAACACCTCCGAGCAGGTAGCGCGATGAATTTCCAACTCAGCCAAGAACAAGACATGTTGGTGGACGCGGTACGCAGTTTTGTGACCAAGGAGTTGCTGCCTCATGAGGTGGCGGTGGACCGTGCCGATGAGGTCTCGCCGGCGCTTGCCGCGCAGATTCGTGACAAGGCCATCGCTGCCGGTTTCTATGCGTTCAACATGCCCGAAGCGGTCGGTGGCGGCGGCCTCGATTACCTGTCCCAGGCGCTGATCGAGCGAGAATTGTCCAAGGTCTCGTGGGCGCTGCATGTGTTTGTCGCGCGCCCGTCCAAGATCCTGATGGCCTGTACCGGCGCGCAGGTTGACGACTACTTGTTGCCCTGCGTGCAGGGCCAGAAGATCGACTGCTTCGCGCTGACCGAACCGGGTGCCGGTTCTGACGCCAACGCGATCAAGACCCGCGCCGTGCGCAGCGGCGACGACTTTGTGATCAACGGCAGCAAGCACTTTATCAGCCATGCCGGGCACGCCGATTTCGCCATCGTGTTTGCCGTGACCGACACCTATGAATACCACGGCCGCCCACGCAACGAGGTGACCTCGTTTCTGGTCGACCGAGGCACCCCGGGCATGACCATCCGCCGAGGTCCCAAGTGCGTCAGCAACCGCGGCTATCACACCTATGAGATGTTCTTTGACGACTGCCGCGTACCGGCGTCCAAGGTGCTCGGCGACGTGGGCAAGGGCTGGGATGTCGCCAATGCCTGGCTCACCGCCGGCCGCGTGATGGTTGCCGCCAATTGCGTCGGCCAGGCTCAGCGGGCGTTGGACGTATCGCTGCAATGGGCGGCGGATCGCAAGCAGTTCGGCCAGCCCATCGGCACCTATCAAGGTGTGAGTTTCAAGCTGGCGGACATGGCCACGCAGATTCGCGCTGCGGAATTATTGACCCTGCACACGGCCTGGAAGATGGACCAGGGCAGCATGACTGACGGCGAGGCTGGCATGGCCAAATTGTTTGCCAGCGAAACCCTGGGCAAGGTCGCCGACGAAGCCGTGCAGATTTTTGGCGGCATGGGCTTGATGGATGAAGGACCGGTGGAGCGCATCTGGCGCAACGCACGGATCGAACGGATCTGGGAAGGCACTTCGGAAATCCAGCGCCATATCATTGCGCGCGAACTGTTGCGGCCGCTGTTGCGCTGATCGGCGCGGAGAACGCTTATGTCCCAGACTATTGGCGACAACCTCAAGCGCCTGCTGGCGCCCCGGCACCTGGCATTTGTTGGCGGGCGCAGCATGGCTCGCGCCTTAAAGCGTTGCGCCGACGGCGGTTTCACCGGGCAAATGTGGCTGGTTAACCCGCACCATGACCACCTTGACGGCATCCCTTGTGTGCGCCGCGTGGCGGATTTGCCGTGCGGCCCGGATGCGGTGTTTGTCGCCACCAACCGTGAGCTGACATTGACCTGCATCGCCGAGCTCGCCGCCATCGGCACGGGCGGCGCGATTTGCTACGCCTCAGGCTTTGCCGAAACCGGCGCCGACGGTGCAGCTCTGCAACAGCAGTTGCTCAACGCGGCAGGCGACATGGCCTTGCTCGGCCCCAACTGCTACGGCCTGTTGGACTACCTGCACAGCTCGGCGTTGTGGCCGGTGGCCCATGGTGGTAAGCCGGTAGAGAAGGGCGTCGCGATACTGACCCAGAGCGGCAACTTCGCCTACAACCTGTCGATGAGCGACCGCTCGTTGCCGGTTGCCTACATGGCTTCAGTGGGCAACCAGGCACAACTGGGCGTGGCCGAATTGATGGACGTATTGCTCGACGAACCGCGCGTTACCGCGATCGGCCTGCACCTGGAAGGCCTGAAGAATGTGCCAGGGTTTGCCCGCGCGGCGCACAAAGCCCTGGAACAAGGCGTTCCGATCATCGCGCTGAAAACCGGCGTCTCGCAGATCGGCGCCGAGCTGGCGTTAAGTCACACCAGTTCACTGTCCGGCTCCGATGCGCTGTACGACAGTTTGTTTGCCCGTCTGGGCGTGATCCGCGTGAGCGGGCCGGTGAGTTTTGTCGAAACCTTGAAGGCCGCAGCGTGCGGCAACCTGCCGTCAGGCAAGCGCCTGATCGCGCTGGCTTGTTCCGGTGGTGACGCTGGGCTGATTGCCGATTACGCCGAGCGCAACCATCTGGCCCTGCCGAAACTCGACGCAGGCCAGCGCGCTGAACTGGCGCAGGTGCTGCCCAGTTACGCGAACCTGGTCAACCCATTGGATTTCACCACCGCCATCTGGGGCGACCGTGAAGCGCTGCAGCGCATGCTTGATACGGCCCTGCGCACCGACACTGATGCCGCCATGCTGGTGCTGGATTACCCGGCAGCCTTGACCGGTGAGCGCCAGGAGTGCGACCTGCTGTTGGAGCTGTTTTGCGCGGCGCTCAGCCGCCATGGCAAGCGCGGTTTCGTCACCTCGGCTTTTCCCGAACTGTTGCCGGTCCATGCCCGTGAACGCCTGCATGCCCACGGCATTCCCGCCTTGCAGGGCGTGGAAGACGCGCTCGCGGCGTGGGCGCGGATTGCCGACTACCAACACCATCGTCGCGTCTTGCTTGAGCGGGGCGAATCGATCCTCGAACCACTGTGCCCACGGGCTCTGGCCGGCCGTGGTGTGACCCTGGATGAGTGGGCGTCCAAACAGGCGTTGCGCGCATTTGGCTTACCCACTCCACTGGGTGTGTTGAGTACGCCGGAACGCGCGATGGCTGATGCACACCTGTTGGGCTACCCGTTGGTGCTCAAGGCGGTCAGCGCCGAGTTACCGCATAAAACCGAAGCCGGGGCGGTGGCGCTCAACCTGCCAGACGCCGCCGCTTTAAAGGCTGCCATCGCGCAGATGCGCGCGCAAATCGCCGCGTATGCACCCGGCGTCGCCTTCGATCGACTGCTACTGGAGCCCATGGCCGCCCAGCCCTTGGCTGAGTTGATCGTGGGCATCAAACGTGAAAACGACTTCGGCCTGGCCCTGGTGATTGGCGCCGGTGGCATCCTGGTGGAACTGCTCAAGGACAGCCGCAGCCTGTTGCTGCCCACCACTGACGATGCGATTCGCCACGCGTTGCTCAGCCTGCGCAGCGCCACGTTGCTGCACGGTTTTCGCGGGCGGGAAGTGGCGGATATGGGCGCGTTGGTCGCGGCCATTCGCGCCGTGGCCGACTACGCCTGTGCCAACGCCGAACAGTTGCTGGAACTCGATGTGAACCCATTGCTGGTCAATGCCCGGGGCGCCACGGCGGTCGACGCATTGATTCGCCTAGGAGATGGCTATGCACGATAAAACGCTGACCGGCGGCCAGGCTCTGGTGCGGTTGTTGGCCAACTATGGCGTCGACACGGTGTTCGGCATTCCCGGTGTGCACACCTTGGAGCTGTATCGCGGCCTGCCCGGCAGTGGCATTCGCCACGTGCTCACGCGCCACGAGCAGGGCGCCGGGTTCATGGCCGACGGCTATGCGCGCGTCAGCGGCAAACCGGGCGTGTGTTTTGTCATCACCGGGCCCGGCGTTACCAATGCCGCCACCGCCATCGGCCAGGCCTATGCCGATTCCATTGCGATGCTGGTGATCTCCAGCGTCAACGCCACCGCCAGCCTCGGCAAAGGCTGGGGCAGCTTGCACGAGACCCAGGATCAGCGAGCGATCACCGCTCCCATCACCGCGTTTTCGGCGGTGGCATTGAGTGCCGAGGATCTGCCTGAGTTGATCGCCCGTGCCTACGCAGTGTTCGACAGCGAGCGGCCACGGCCGGTGCATATTTCGGTGCCGTTGGATGTGTTGGCGGCACCGGTCAGATGGGACTGGAGCAATCACGTGGTCCGCCGTCCAGGGCGTGGCGTGCCATCGGCCGACGTGCTGGAGCAGGCAGTGGCCACGCTCGCGGCAGCCAAGCGGCCGATGATCATTGCCGGCGGCGGTGCGTTGGCCGCAGGCGAGGCGTTGCAGCGCTTGAGTACGCTTCTGGCGGCGCCGTTTTTCAGCAGTGTTGCCGGGAAGGGGCTGCTGCCGGTCAACGACCCGCTGAATGCCGGGGCCACCCTGTGTGTGGAACCGGGCTGGCAACTGATCAGCGAGGCCGATGTGGTGTTGGCGGTCGGCACGGAAATGGCTGACACCGATTATTGGCGCGAGCGTTTGCCAATCAAGGGTGAGCTGTTACGGGTGGATATCGACCCGCGCAAATTCAATGATTTCTACCCCTGCGCACTGGCGTTGCACGGTGATGCCCACCAGACAGTGCTGGCCTTGCTCGCCGGTTTACCGCCTGCACCGCGCGATGCTGACGCGTCGATCAAAAAGGTCGCGACCTTGCGCCACGCGGTAGCGCTTGGGCACGGGCCGCTACAGGCCATTCATCAAGCCATTTTCGAGCGCATCGAGGCCGAACTGCCTGCCAACGCGTTCATCAGCAGTGACATGACCCAACTGGCCTACACCGGCAACTACGCCTACCCGAGCCGCGCCCCGCGCAGCTGGTTGCACCCGACCGGCTACGGCACCTTGGGCTATGGCTTGCCCGCCGGCATCGGCGCCAAGTTTGGCGCGCCGCAGCGCCCGGGCCTGGTGCTGGTGGGGGACGGCGGTTTCCTCTACACCGCACAGGAACTGGCGACCGCCGTGGAGGAACTGGACAGCCCGTTGGTGGTGCTGCTGTGGAATAACGACGCCCTCGGCCAGATCCGCGACTACATGCTGAGCCTGGCTATCGAACCTATCGGCGTGCTGCCGCGCAACCCGGATTTTGTACTGTTTGCCCAGGCGTTCGGTTGTGCCGTGTACCAACCCAAGAGCCTGGATGAATTGCAAACGGACTTGCGCAACGGCTTCAAACGCAAGGGCGTGACCTTGATCGAGCTGAGACATGCCTGTGCCTGTTGACCTGCTCGGGCGGCGGACCCTGGGTGACAATAACCCTGTTCATCGGAATCGGACATGGCCCCGGACTGGCGTGATCATTTGCTGGCCCAACGGGCGGCGCACATCGTTTAGGAGTTCACATGAAGGTTTTGATTGTTCACGCCCATCCTGAGCCACAGTCCTTTACCGCGGCGTTGCGCGACCAGGGCGTGAGCACGCTGCAAGGCCTGGGGCATGAGGTGCAGGTCAGCGACTTGTATGCCATGCAGTGGAACCCGGTGGCGTCGGCAGCTGACTTTTCAACGCGCGAGCATCCCGAGTATCTGGTGTATGCCCTGGAGCAACGTCTGGGGGTAAAAAAACAGTCGATCGCGGCGGATATCCAGAGCGAGTTGGATAAGGTGCTGTGGGCCGATCTGCTGATCCTTAATTTTCCGATCTTCTGGTTCTCTATGCCTGCAATGCTCAAGGGCTGGGTCGACCGCGTGCTGGTGTCCGGTGTGTGTTATGGCGGTAAGCGGTTCTATGATCAGGGCGGGTTGGCGGGCAAGCGTGCGCTGGTCACGGTGACCTTGGGCGGGCGCGAGCATATGTTTGGTGAGGGTGCGATTCACGGGCCGCTGGAGGCTATGTTACGCCCGATCCTGCGCGGTACGTTGGCGTATGTCGGGTACACGGTGCTGGCGCCGTTTGTGGCGTGGCATGTGCCGTATATCAGTGACGAGGCGCGGCGGGATTTTCTGCTGGGGTATGAGCAGCGGCTGCAAGGGCTGTTGGATGAGCAGCCCTTGGTGTTTCCGACATTGGCCCAGTTTGATGAGGCGCTGTACCCACTCAGTTGAGCCATTCACGGTGCAACGGAGGGAGCAGGCACGCCAGCGCCCTCCGTTTGCTGCCCATCGGTCAGTCGGCGTTGCTGTGTGCGCGAAGGCGTTCGACCGCACTGCGCAACAACTGCTCGGTACTGTTCCAGCCCAGGCAACCATCAGTCACCGACACGCCGTATTTCATCGATGCACTCAACGGCTGGCAACCTTCGAACAAGTGACTTTCGAGCATCATGCCGATCAGCGAGGTGTCACCCTGCAGGCGCTGTTCCAGCACGTCGTTGAACACCGCCGGTTGACGCAGTGGGTCTTTGCCACTGTTGGCGTGGCTGCAATCGACCATGATCCGCGCCGCGACCTTGGTCTTGGCCAAGTCGTGCTTCACCTGCGCCACGCTGTGCGCATCGTAGTTCGGTCCACGGTGACCGCCGCGCAGTACCAGATGGGTGTCGGGGTTGCCCGGGGTCTGGATGATCGCCGGGTGGCCCTGGCTGTCGACGCCGAAGTGGCGATGCGGGTGCGACGCCGAGCGCATTGCATCGCAGGCAATCGCAACCCCGCCGTCGGTGCCGTTCTTGAAACCGACCGGCATGCCCAGGCCGCTGGCCATTTCGCGGTGGATCTGTGATTCCGTGGTGCGTGCGCCGATGGCGACCCAACTCAGCAGGTCATCGAAGTAGCCGGCGGCCATCGGTTGCAGCAGTTCGGTGGCGACCGGCAAGCCCAGGCGCAGCATTTCGCGCATCAGTTGGCGCGACAGCGTGAGGCCGGCGGCCATGTCGTCGCTGCCATCCAGGTGCGGGTCGTAGGCCAAGCCTTTCCAACCGATGGTGGTGCGCGGTTTTTCGACGTAGGCACGGATCACCAGCAGCATCTGGTCGCTGACTTCAAGTGCCAGCTTCTTCAGGTTGCGCGCGTATTCCATGGCCGATTCGGGGTCGTGGATTGAACACGGGCCGACAATCACCAGCAAGCGTGAATCTTCGCCATCAAGAATGGCGCGCACGGCTTGGCGATGGGCATGGATCTGTTCATTGAGGAACGGGCTCAGAGGCAACTGATGCTTGAGCTCAAGCGCGCTGGGCAGGCGCTGGGTCAGGGCTTCATTGGCGCTGGTCAGGGCAGAGACGGGCAGAGCGGCGATGGAGGAGTTCATATTCAAGGCTTCCTGGGCAAGCGGCGGGCTGTTCCCGCACGCTCTGCCCTACTGGGGTGTTCGACAATTGGCCGTATTGGCTGCGTGTGTTGGCTTGCCACCAATAGGTGACCGATCGGAGGCGGCAGGCTGTCCCGAACGGAGCTTGCTAAATCGCCATGCAGTGGAAGTGTCGTAGCGGTAATAAGTGGAGTAGTTCATGTCGTGAGTCCTTTTAGTGTTCGGTGTGACGCAAAATAATTAAGGGCTGAAAAAACAAAACCCCCGGTCGGGGAGCCGACCGGGGGTTAGATTTCTCTGGTAGGCGACCCCTTGAGTAGTGGGCGCCGATTTCAGGTATCAGGCGCGCCAGTGGCTAAACCAATACCCAAAATAAAAGCTGACCAGTGCGCTCAAACCGTTCCCACGGGTAGCCGATACCGAGCGCTGGGCGCTGGCAGCAGGGCAAACCTGAGAGTGGGTGAGTTGCAACATGGTGTTTCTCCAAATGATGGGGCGAGCTTACTAGAGGCGCATGGCAGGATTCAATCAGTAATTTCTATCGCGTGAGGGACTTACGGCTATGGGTGAGTGCCGATATGCTGCTTACACTTTGATATCTATTGCTGGGACGCGACCATGACTGCCTTCACCCTTGCTGCTGCGCAAACCACCTCCATCGCGGGTGATGTGCCGGCCAATATCCGTCGGCACCTGGCGTTTATGCAAACGGCGGCGGCGCGAGGCGTGCAGTTATTGGTGTTTCCAGAGTTGTCGTTGACCGGCTACGAGCCGGCGCTGGCGGCCGGTTTGGCGATTGCCCCCGAGGATGCGCTGCTTGAGCCGCTGCGTGAGAGGGCGCAAGCGTTGCGGTTGACGGCGGTGGTGGGGATGCCGATACGTGTGGCACCCGGGGCAGGCGTGCTGATCGGCGCACTGGTGTTGGGCGCGGATGGTTCGCTGGCGGTCTACACCAAACAGCATTTGCATCCTGGCGAAGAGGTGGCGTTTGTCGCGGGGCAGGGCGGTGCAGCCCTCGAGTGGGGGGATGAGCGCATTGCGCTGGCAGTGTGTGCGGACTTTTCCCACGCCAGCCATCCGCGTCAGGTGGCTGAAGCCGGCGCCAATGTGTACGCCGCCGGTGTGCTGATCAGTGAAGGCGGCTACGCGACGGACAGTGCGCTTTTGCAGGGTTACGCCGCCGAGCATCGGATGCTGGTGCTGATGGCCAATCACGGTGGCCCATCCGGTGGCTGGGCTTGCGCGGGTCGCAGCGCCATCTGGTCAGCCGACGGCAGCCTGCTTGCTGCCGCGCCGGGTATGGGCGACGCGCTGGTGATTGCCCGCCGCGATGGCGAGCACTGGGCCGGGCATGTGGAAGCGCTCTAAATGGCCTTTCACCTGCGCGCTGCCACCCGCCACGACCTACCGTTTGCGCGAACGCTGACCCATGACGCCATGAACCGCTACTACCAGCAGTACGGGTTGCTGTGGTCTGACAGCGGCTTTGACGTTGCCTGGGCAGCGCGTGAAAACTGGCTGATCTGCAATGATGACAGCGTGATGGGGTTTATCAGCGTCAATCGCGATCACAGGGCGCTGTATATCCGCGAATTGCACATGCTCGAGCGCTGCCGCCAGCAAGGCGCAGGCAGCTGGGTGTTGGAGCAAATGGTGCTCAAGGCGCGTGCGCAGGGGTTGGGTCTTTTACGCTTGACCGTGTTCAAGACCAACCCGGCGAGAAGGCTGTATCAGCGCCAGGGGTTGAGTATCGTCGGGGAAGAAGATTGCTTCTGGTGCATGGAGCGCGAGTGCCACGTAATCCAAGCTGACTAAAACAGGTACGCTGTACGAATAAGCGCATACTGCTATCAGGAAAGAGCTTGTGTCTCGCTGTGTGGAGCAACAGGTTCGTCCACGATAATCCCTTCTTTCATGCCCAGCAGGACCGCCACCTTATGGGCTTCCCCACGCCGTCCCTTTTTACGCCCAGCGAGCACTTGATACGTCGTGGCTGGATCGACGCCGTGCTCACGAGCGAACGCTTGAACTGACTTTCCTTGATGTTCCAACCAAGCCTTGGCTTGTGCAGCAGTGCGAATACCGGGCATAGTTCAAAACCGTTCAAGTTTGTGTAAAACGAGATGAGTGTGTCACCTCTAGGGGTGTGCCATAAAGGATCATACATCCAAATGAGTGGAATCGGTTCGCGCTTAAGGCAGGAGAGAGAACGTCTTGGCCTGTCACAGAAGATTTTTGGTGAAATAGGCGGCGTTGAAGCTAACGCCCAAGGCAAGTACGAGAGCGGTGGCCGCGCGCCCAAGGCTGACTATTTGTCACGCGTGGCCGAGCGTGGGGTGGATCTTTTATATGTGCTGACGGGGAGTCCGACGCCCATCCAATTGGAAAACCTTAGTCAGCTTGAAGAAAAGATCCTTGAAAACTACCGAGCCATGTTCAAGGAGGATCAGGATGCTATCCGTCGATTGACCACCACGTTGGCGGAACATTCAGCGGCAAAGAACGGAAAACTCAAGCCGATGTTTGAGCAAACCTGACCTTTTGCTCAGCATAATCTGCGGCGTGTCGCTCGGTAGAAGCCTCTATCCTGCGCAAACTCAATATATATGACGCTTGCGGCTAGGTCTGCGCCTTGGTTTTTTGCTAAGGTGTTCAGCAACCTATAAGACCATATCGCGAGGTGTCTGCTTGATTAGGGTGCTAGTAGTCGATGACCATGATCTCGTTCGTACAGGCATTACACGAATGCTGGCTGACATCGATGGCCTGCAAGTAGTCGGTCAGGCCGAGTCGGGGGAGGAATCCCTGATCAAGGCCCGGGAGTTGAAACCCGATGTGGTTTTGATGGACGTCAAGATGCCTGGGATCGGCGGTCTTGGCGCAACTACCAAATTGTTACGCAGCCATCCGGACATCAAAGTCGTGGTGGTTACCGTGTGCGAGGAAGACCCGTTTCCTACCCGCCTTCTGCAGGCAGGAGCGGCCGGTTACTTGACCAAGGGCGCAGGCCTGGCGGAGATGGTGCAAGCCATCCGCCTGGTATTTGCTGGCCAGCGGTATATCAGCCCACAGATTGCCCAGCAGTTGGCGATCAAGTCCTTCCAGCCTACCAGTGACTCGCCGTTTGATGCGTTGTCGGAGCGCGAGATCCAGATCGCCTTGATGATCGTCGGTTGCCAGAAAGTGCAGTCGATCTCTGACAAGCTGTGCCTGTCGCCTAAAACCGTGAACACCTACCGCTATCGCATTTTCGAGAAGCTCGCCATCAGCAGTGATGTTGAATTGACCCTGCTCGCAGTGCGTCACGGCATGGTGGACGCCAGCGCCTGACATGACCACACCGTTTGATCCGAGTGCCTTTCTTTCAACCTGCAGTGGCCGCCCCGGCGTGTACCGCATGTTCGACAGCGAGGCACGCCTGCTTTATGTGGGCAAAGCCAAAAACCTGAAAAGCCGTCTGGCGAGCTACTTTCGCAAGACCGGTCTTGCGCCGAAAACCGCCGCCCTGGTGGCGCGTATCGCTCAGGTCGAAACCACCATCACCGCCAATGAAACCGAAGCGCTGCTGCTTGAACAGACGCTGATCAAGGAGTGGCGGCCGCCCTACAATATTCTGCTGCGTGACGATAAATCCTACCCCTACGTGTATTTATCCGACGGCAACTTCCCGCGCCTGAGTATTCACCGGGGCGCAAAGAAGCAGAAGGGCAAGTATTTCGGCCCATACCCGAGCGCCGGCGCCATCCGAGAAAGTTTGAGCCTGCTGCAAAAGACCTTTTTCGTGCGTCAGTGCGAAGACAGCTTCTACAAAAACCGCACGCGACCTTGCCTGCAATACCAGATCAAACGCTGCAAGGCGCCTTGTGTCGGGCTGGTTGACCCGGCGGAGTACGCCGAGGATGTACGCCATTCGGTGATGTTCCTCGAAGGGCGCAGCAATGCGCTGACTGATGAGCTCTCCAGCGCCATGGAACAGGCCGCCAGCACCCTGGATTTCGAGCGCGCCGCTGAGTTGCGCGACCAGATTTCCTTGCTGCGGCGTGTACAGGACCAGCAAAGCATGGAGGGCGGTACGGGGGACGTCGATGTGATCGCCGCTTTTGTTAACCCGGGCGGCGCCTGTGTGCACCTGATCAGTGTGCGTGGCGGGCGAGTGCTGGGCAGCAAGAATTTCTTCCCGCAGACCGGTATCGACGAGGAAGTCGCTGAAGTCATGGCTGCGTTCCTTGGCCAATACTACGTCAGCAGCCCCGAACGCGACTTGCCGTCCGAACTGATCGTTAACGTGGTGCATGAAGACTTCCCCACGCTGATCGAAGCGATCCACGCGCTGCGCGGCCGCGAGCTGGACATCAGCCACCGCGTACGCGGCACGCGCGCGCGCTGGCAGCAACTGGCGGTGACCAACGCCGAACAGGCCTTGAGCGCGCGCCTGGCGAATCGACAGCACGTGGCTGCGCGTTTTGACGCCTTGGCCGAAGTCCTCAACCTGGACGAGCCGCCCCAGCGTCTTGAGTGCTACGACATCAGCCACTCCAGCGGCGAGGCCACCGTGGCGTCCTGCGTGGTCTTCGGGCCGGAAGGGCCGATCAAGGCCGATTACCGGCGCTACAACATTGAAGGTGTCACCGCCGGCGATGACTACGCCGCCATGCACCAGGCCCTCACGCGGCGCTTCAGCAAGTTGAAGGACGGGGAGGGCAAGCTTCCCGATATCCTGCTGGTGGACGGTGGCAAGGGCCAGTTGTCCATGGCCCGTGACGTGCTCAACGAGCTGGCCGTTCCCGACCTGATTCTGCTGGGTGTTGCCAAGGGCGCTACGCGTAAGGCCGGTTTCGAAACGTTGTACTTGAATGATGCCGCTCATGAGTTCACCTTGAAAGGTGACTCACCCGCGTTGCACCTGATTCAACAGATCCGCGACGAAGCTCACCGTTTTGCCATCACCGGCCATCGTGCCCGCCGTGGCAAAACCCGTCGAACCTCAACCCTGGAAGGGGTCGCGGGCGTTGGTCCGACCCGTCGCCGTGACCTGCTTAAACATTTTGGTGGCTTGCAGGAGCTATCCCGTGCCAGCATTGACGAAATTGCCAAAGCACCCGGTATCAGTAAAAAGCTCGCTGAGCTGATTTATGCAAATCTGCACAGCGAATAGAATGCCTTCTCACCTCGTAGCCAGTTGTGCCGATGAATATCCCTAATCTGATTACCGTTCTACGCGTCCTGCTCATTCCGATTTTCATTTTGCTGTTTTATTTGCCTTACGAATGGAGCTATGCAGCGTCCAGTTCGGTATTCGCTTTTGCGGCTGCGACCGACTGGCTCGACGGCTACCTGGCGCGCCGCCTGGAACAGAGCACGCCCTTCGGCGCGTTCCTGGACCCGGTGGCCGACAAACTGATGGTGGCCGTCGCCCTGGTCCTGCTGGTGCAGGAACACGGCAACCTGTGGCTGACATTGCCGGCTGCGGTGATCATCGGCCGCGAGATCGTCGTCTCGGCCCTGCGCGAATGGATGGCCGAAATCGGCGCCCGCGCCCACGTGGCCGTTTCCAACATGGGCAAATGGAAAACGGCTGCGCAGATGCTTGCGCTGGTGATTCTGCTGGCCAACCCCTCGGACTTCTCCTTCTGGGTTCTGATGGGCTACGCCTTGCTGCTCGTTGCCGCAGGCCTGACGTTGTGGTCGATGCTCCAGTATTTGCGCGCTGCCTGGCCTCACCTGCGCACCACCGTTGAAAAGAAATAAAACTTTTTTGAATCAAGGGGTTGACGGGGGTTCTGGATTCTATAGAATGCACACCACCAAGACGCGGGAATAGCTCAGTTGGTAGAGCACGACCTTGCCAAGGTCGGGGTCGCGAGTTCGAGTCTCGTTTCCCGCTCCAAATATTAAAAAATGGACCTCTGAAAAGAGGTCCATTTTTTTTCGTCCAAAGAAAAGTCTTTCCATGACTTTTGCCGCGCACCTCCCTGAAAACACGCCGAGCCCGTTCTTGTGCACGCAGTTTTCAAGCATTTCAAAATTTGACCCGGTTGCAGGAGGCTTATCAGGACGGTGTAGCGCCGATCCAAGCGCGCAGCAATATTTGTTTTTCTGGTAAAAAGTTTTATTGACTAAAATATTGTATGGGGTAATTATTTCTCTGCATCTGCTTCATGCAGAGTCATCTTCAGGGTTATCCCGATGAGTCATAAAGCCCAATTCTCCCTCGCGACTTCTTATGTCGAGGCCAATGAGTCTTCATTGGCCACTCGCGTGGCGCCGCTGCTGATGCAGGGGTTTCCCGCCGCGCCGGATCACCGCGTAACGTGGAACAACTGGATGCGCACGCCCTTCAATCAGTGGGGGTTCCGTCATCTGGCGCGACTGCGCCCCAGCATTGATGTGTCGGCGGGGCCAGGGCCTGTCGGTCAGCTTCAGGAGGCCCCGCGCGCGCTGGATCAGTTGTGTTTCGACAGTGAGAGTGGGTTGGGCATCCGTGTGATCGAGCACCTTGTCGCCAGCCAGACGGACGCCTTTTTGGTGATGCAGGGTGACACGGTGTTGTTCGAGCGCTACTTCAACGGCCAGCGCGCCTGTGACCGGCACATCATGTTCTCGGTCACCAAGTCGCTGATCGGTACCTTGGGTGAACAGCTGGTGACGCGTGGCGTGCTCAAGCCCGAGCGGCCGGCCGCTTACTACGTGCCTGAACTGGCGGGCAGCGCGTTTGGCGATGCGACGGTGCGCCAATTGTTCGACATGGCGGTGGGCATCGACTACAGCGAAGTGTATGACGACCCCAATTCAGAAAGCTCGCAGTACGGCTATGCCTGCGGCTTTCAACCGGCACCGGCGCAGTACGCGCAGTTCGAATCGTTGTACCAGTACTTGCCATCTCTCAAGAAGCGCGGCAGCCACGGGGGCTTTTTCCATTATGTGACGGCCACCACCGAAGCCTTGGCGTGGGTCATGGAACGTGCCTCGGGCAAGGCGTGCAGTCAGATGCTGGAGGAGGTCTGGGGGCGCCTGGGGTGCGACCGCGACGGCTATTTTCTGGCCGATCCCTGGGGCCGGAATGTGGCCGGGGCGGGCTTCAGCGCCACCTTGAGAGACATGGCGCGTTTCGGTCGCCTGTTGGCCAACAACGGTCGCCACGATGGCGTAGAGCTGCTGTCGCCCGAGACGGTGGCCCGTATCACCGCTGGCGCGGATCCGGCGATCTACGCGCAAAATGCCGAGTTCTCCCACTGGACGCCCGGTGCCTCCTATCGAAGCCAGTGGTACGTGTTCAACGACCACAGCCAGGCCCTGATGGCCGGGGGGATTCATGGCCAATACCTGTTCATCGACAAGCCGTCCGGCGTCGTGATCGTCAAGCAGTCTTCGCTCACCGATGCGGTCAGCCCGTTCGACACCGACAGCGTACGCATGCTGCGCGCGATCGCCGCCCACTTGAGCCACTGACCCACGCCAAACAATAAGATTTTTTGCGTTCTATTCACCTGGCTTGCCCAGGTGTTGGCGGCGCCCTGCGTCGCCATTGACTGCCCTGTAACAACAATAATTCCACAGGAGCTTCTTATGGTATTCAGCAAGCGTTTCTCTCGAGCGCTGTTGGCGGTCGGCTTACCCTTGACCACCCACGTCGCATTCGCGGGCTACACCTTTGAGGACGGTGATCTCAAGGGCGAAGTCAATCTCACCGCAGGCGGGGCAACCTTGTTTACCCGTGGGGTCAACTTCGGCAGCGGCCGGGTCGATGCGCGCAACGGTAAAAACGGCGGCGCCCGGATCAACTGGCAAGAGGTCTACGTAAAGCCGGGGGTCAAACTCGAGTATGCGTTGCAACCGGATTTTAGCCTGCTCGCGGGCGGTTCCCTGGTGGCGGCGAGCACCTTCGGCGATGGTGATGCAGGTGGCTTCAGCCGCAGTTCCGATGGCAAGGCCGCCGCCGAAGAACTCTATGGCGGTTTTCGCGCCGGCGAGTGGAAGCTCACCGCCGGCCGCCAGAACTACATGATCGGTACGGGGTTCATCGTCATGGACGGTAACCTCGACCAGTACAAGGATGGTGCTTATTGGCTCGGCCCGCGAACCGCCTTCAAGGATTCGGCGATCCTCGCCTGGGATCATGGCGCGCTGAAGTCTCAGGCCTTCACCTTACGCACCGATGATGACTTGGGCGATTTTCGCATGACCGGCGTCAACGTGGATTACAACCTCGATGACCAGGTGACGCTCGGCGCCATGGCCATGAAGGTCAATGCCCTTGGCCCCAGAGGCAGCACGCTCCCACGCCGCCGGGACGGGATGCAGGTGTACAACCTGCGGGCGCTCAACGCCAAGGTGCCCGGCGTACAGGCGCTGACGCTGAATGCTGAGTACGCGCTGGAGCGGGGCAGCGGCGAGGGTGTCGATTACGCTGCCAGCGCCTGGTATGCCCAGGCCGACTATGCCTTCAACACCTTGCCGCTGACGCCGGTCCTTGGCTACCGCTACGCGAGCTTTTCCGGCGACGACAACCTCACCGACAACCGCCAAAAAGCCTGGGACCCACTGAGCAAAGGCTTTGTCGACTGGAGCACGTGGCTGGTCGGGGACGTGGTCGGCAACTACCTGCTGTTCAACAGCAACGAAAATGTCCAGCAGTTCTCCCTCAAGACCCACCTCAACGAAACCCTGACCCTCGGCGCGATTCACTACCAGTTCTGGTTGGACGAGAAAAACTACCTGGGCGCACCGGTCAGCGATCGGCGCTTTGCCGACGAAAGTGTGGTTTTCCTCGACTGGACACCCACACCGTCGTTCTATACGTCGCTGTCGTACAACTGGGTCAAGCCACTGGCCGCCGCCAAACAGGTGTTTGGCGATGACCAGACGTTCAGTGCGCTGGAACTGTATTTCACCTACCGCTATTAAGTGCTGCGAGCCATCGCGGCCGCGCTGGAGTGTTTTGATCATGAACAGATTTCTGCGTAATACCGTGCTGGGCACTGTCGCCTCGTTGCTCATCAGTGGTGTTTGCCTGGCTGAAGAACGAACCGTACGGATCTACAACTGGATCGAATACCTGCCACCCGAAGTGCTGAAGAGCTTCGAGGAAGAAACCGGCATTCGGCCTATTTACGATGTGTTCGACAGTGCCGAAACCATGGAGTCCAAACTGTTGACGGGCAACTCCGGGTACGACGTGGTGTTCCCCGGCACCGCCAACCTGGGGCACTTGATCACGGCCGGTGCCGTGCAACCGCTGGACCGCAAGCAGTTGCCCAACTGGCAGCACCTGGACCCGCAGTTCATGCAGTCCCTGGAAGCCGTGGGTGACACCGGCAACCGCTACGCCGCGCCTTACCTGTGGGGCACCACATTGATCGGCTACAACGTCGACAAGGTGCGCAAAGCCCTCGGCCCCGACGTGCAGATGAACAGCTGGGACATCATCTTCAAGGAAGAAAACCTCGCCAAGCTCGCCAGTTGTGGCGTGGGTTTTCTCGACGCCGGTAACGAGATCCTGCCGATTGCCTTGCACTACAAGGGCCTCGACCCCAATAGCCAGAAGCGTGAGGACTATGTGCAAGCCCAGGCGGTGATGATGAAGATTCGCCCTTACGTGACTTACTTCAACTCGTCGCGCTACGGCATGGACCTGGCCAACGGTGATATCTGTGTGGGCGTGGGCTGGTCCGGCGGCGTCGCACTGGCCATGCGCCTGGCAGATGCCGCCGGCAAGGGCGTCAAGGTCCAGATGGCACTGCCCAAGGAAGGCGCGCCGATGTGGTCGGACGTAATGATGATCCCGGCCAAGGCCCCCGATCTGGCGGAAGCCCATGCGTTCATCAATTACATCCTGCGCCCGGACGTGATTGCCCGTATCAGCAACAAGATCGGCTACCCCAACCCGAACAGGGACGCTACTGCGCTGGTGGACGCCAGCATCCGCAACGACCCCAACATGTATGTGCCGGACGAAGCGCGCAAGACCCTGTTTGCCCTGGAGCCGATTCCGCCCGCCGTGGAGCGCATCCGTACCCGCACCTGGACCGCCATCAAGAGCAACCGTTGATCTGTGTGGCCCGGTGCGTGTGCGCCGGGCTCGGAGCTTGCCATGCCTGAACGGATGAATATTGCCCCCAACTTGCAGCGGGTGCTGACCCTTCGCGTTGCGATTGGGCCGGGTGTGATGCTGGGCGACAGCGTTGAAGGCCTGCGCTGCAACTACCCGATTCTGGGCGGGGATTTCGATGGGGTCGGCATCAGCGGCCAGGTCCTGGCGGGCGGAGCAGATTGCTTTCTTTTGCGCCCGGATGGCATCGGTCAACTGGATGCCCGCTACAGCGTCAGGACCGACGAAGGCGAGGTGATCAACATCCGTAACCGGGGGGTGCTGAGCCTGACTGAGTATGGCCGCCAGCTGGACAGCGACGGCCAATGGCCGATTCCTGAGACGGAATACCGCTGCACCTGCACGCCGGTGTTCCAGGTGGCCAAGGGGCGGCTGGACTGGCTCACCCGATCAAGCTTTATCGGCCTGGTGCATTATCCGTGCGCCGACCAGGTGGTGATTCGTTGCTATCGCTTTTACTGAGGCCCGCCACCAGAAGCGGTCAGGCCTGCATGCCGTAAAACAGCAGCTCGGTGATACGCCTGACCTGGGTTGAGTGCGCGTCGATATCCGGGTGTTCCTGGTTCACCAGCCTGAACAATTGCAGGTGCGAATAGTCGTTCAACAGGAACGCGGCCAATTCCACATCGAGTTGCGCGCGTAGCTTGCCGGCCCGTTGCAGTTCCCGCAGCAGTTCGCTGATTTCGGCCCTGAGCGCATCGTTCATGGCCCGATAGCCTTCGGGCAGTCCATTGCTGCCGCCGAACAGGATCAGTGGCAGCAGTTCACGCCACAGGCTGGGGTGCATGACTTCCAGGGCATAGCCCGTGAGCAGGCGTTCCAGGTGGCAGAGCGCTTCGACCGGGTCGTCGATTTCGTGGATCAGGCTGCGGGTATCGCTGATCGCGCGTTGATCGGCGTGGTGCAGGATCTCCAGGATGATTTCCTGTTTGTTGCCGAAGTACTTGAACACCGTCGGCGGCGATACCCCGGCCTGGCCGGCGATCTGTTCGATTGTGGTGTTCTGGAAACCCTGGCGCTCAAACAGTTCGACCGCCGCTTTACTGATAGCTTGCCGGCGCTCGGCTTTCTGACGTTCACGCAGTCCGCTCACAGGAGGTCCTTGTCACGAATAAAAAGAGGGGCGCGTGTTGGCCCCATACCCCTGCAAAATACTTAATTGGGTAAAGCTTTTAAAGCACTAATTGCCATTCAAGGGGTTTGCCGCCGGTGCTTCTTCATGCGGTAAGCAAATTGAGCACGGCTGAGCCCCACGAGCCTGGCGGCCGCAGCCAGGTTGCCGGCGCTTTGTTGCAACGCTTCAGTGATCAGGCGCGACTCAAGGCCTTCGATGGAAAACCCCTGGTCCAACGGGTCGAGGGTATCCAGCAGCGTCGAGCGCGGCGCCTGCCCGGTATTTGACAGGCTGCCCTGATCATCCAGGCCATAGGGTTCGGCGGGCAGCGGTTCGTTGCGAAACAGATGCACCAGGTCAATGGCCTGGCCGTCGTCGCTGGCGATCAGGCCGCGTTCGATGAGGTTTTGCAGCTCGCGCACATTGCCCGCGAAGTCGTAGCGCAGCAACGTCTTCAGGGCGCGCATGGTCAGGCCTGCCGGGGTCCGGGCGTAGTCCTGGCAGAAGCGCGTCAGGAACGCATTGATCAGCAGCGGGATGTCGTCCCGGCGTTCACGCAGCGGGGGCAGGGCGATGGGGTAAACGTTCAGCCGGTAGAACAGGTCTTCGCGAAAGCTTCCGTCTGCCACCGCTTTACGCAGGTCGATATTGGTGGCGGCCACCACGCGCACATCCACCTTGATCCCGCGCACCCCGCCGACCCGTTCGATTTCCCGTTCCTGCAAGGCTCGCAGCAACTTGCTTTGCCCGGGCAGGCTGAGGCTGGTGATTTCATCCAGGAACAGCGTGCCACCCTGGGCCCGTTCGAATCGCCCGGGGCGCGAGTGCGTCGCGCCGGTATAGGCGCCGCGTTCGACACCGAAGAGTTCGGCCTCCACCAGGTTATCCGGGATGGCGGCGCAATTGAGTGCCACAAACGGGCTGTCATGGCGCCGACTGAGCTGGTGCAGCTGGCGCGCAAACATCTCCTTGCCCACGCCGGACTCCCCGCTGATCAGCACCGTCGCGGGCGTCAGTGCAACCCTTTGCAGCGCTTGCATCGCCGCGTTGAACGCGGCACTGGCGCCTACCAACGGTTGCGGCGGGCGGGTTTCGCCAGCGCTGCCCACCGGGCCTGCAAGCGTGGGGGTGGCAGGCCCGGTGACGGCCTGGGACACATTCAGGTAGCGCAGGTCCTGCTCGACATCACCCCATTGCTCGGCCGTCTTGCCAATCACGCGGCAACGGCGATGGCCCATGCCACGGCATTCCACTTCGCGGAAAATCACCATTTGCCCGAAGAGGCCACTGACGAAGCCGATGGCGTAGCCGGTTTCGGTCCAGCACACCGGGTCCTGGCCGATGCCGTAGGCCCCCACATGTTCATCGGCTTCGCACGAGTGGTGCCAGAGAAATTCCCCTTCATAGAACCCCGAGTCGGCATCGAACTTGAAGTGCAGCGGTTCGACCTTGGTCATGCCTTCCAGGGTGTGCAGGTGTGTCCCGGCGCGAAACACCGCGGCGGCATCGGCCTGTGGCCAGCGCTCGCGGATCAAGCGCGCATCCCGTGCGCCGGAGGCATAACCGGTGCGGGTGAACAGGCCCCGGGCCTGGTCCAGTCCCAGGCGCTCGATGACCTCGGCGCGCAGGGCGCCGAACGACGAACTGTGCAGCAACAACATGCGTTGATCGTTGAGCCAGATGCGCCCGTCTTCAGGGGAAAAGAACAGGCAGTCGGCCAGTTCCGCTGTGGTGGGCGAGCTGCTGTCACTGAGTTGGCGACTGTCGCCACGCGGAGGGTACGGCGCGCTGGCCACCCGGTCGTCGGGCAGCGCGCTGTGGGGATTAGTCATTGTTATGCCCCTGCAAAGCGAGTGATCGATATGAGCAACTGCTCAGATAGTTATAAAACATAACCTTATCAATTGAACAAGTGGCGCAGCCCGGGTTTTTTGCGGGCGATCGCCCCAGGCGTGTGAGCGTTGCGCGGCAGGCCTCGACCCAGAGCCCTCGTCGGTTTATGTGCGCGCCGTTGCGTGCAAGCGGCACAGCCTTTGCTCAAGGCTTGATGCGGCGTTTGCACCCTGTGCAGACGATGACAATTACAAGAACCGGAGTTGCCAATGCCAATGTCTGAAACCACCCCCTTTCTACAGCGGGCCATCGCGTCCGAATGCCTGTTCAACGGCGATTGGATTCCCGTTTCGGGATCTGTGATTGACGTGATTGAACCCGCCACCGGCGAACCCCTGATGCGCTGCGCCATGGCCAACCCGGCCGACATCGCCGTCGCCTGCCGCAGTGCGGCGCTGGCGCAGCCGGCCTGGGCTGCGTTGGGCCCACGGGAGCGCGCCGAGGTGTTTCGCAAGGCGGCGGACCTGGCCCAGCGGTCCTTCGCCGAGCTGGCGCTGTACGTCGCCCGGGAAACCGGGGGCGCGTTGTTCAAGGGCGAGCACGAAGTGCGTGAAGCGATTGTGCTGCTGCATCAGGCGGCGGGGCTGTTGTCCCAACCTCACGGGGTGGTGCTGCCCAGTGCAGCCGGCCGACTGTCCTATGCACGGCGCCAGCCCCACGGCGTGGTCGGGGTGATTTCACCGTTCAACTTTCCGCTGGTGCTGTCACTGCGCTCAGTGGCCCCGGCGCTGGCGGCAGGCAATGCAGTGGTGCTCAAGCCTGACCCGCAGACCCCGGTCAGTGGGGGGTTTCTCATTGCCCGGCTGTTTGAAGAGGCGGGCTTGCCCAAGGGCCTGCTGCAGGTGATGCCCGGCGCGGCGCCGGCGGGGGAAGCGCTGTGCCGCGATCCGAATGTGCGGATGATTGCGTTCACCGGGTCGACGGCGGCGGGGCGCAAAGTCGCTGAAGTGGCCGGGCGACACCTGAAAAAGGTTGCGCTGGAGCTGGGCGGGAAAAACCCGCTGATCATTCTTGAAGACGCCGACCTCGACCTGGCCGCGAGCAATGCAGCCTGGGGCGCCTGGCTGCATCAGGGGCAAATCTGCATGGCGACCGGGCTGATTCTCGTGCATCAATCCATCGCTGAAAGCCTCACCCGCAAGCTGGCGGACAAGGCCCGGGCACTCACGGTGGGCAATGCCGCCCGGGGTGAAGCGGCGCTCGGCCCGTTGATCAACCAACGGCAATTGCTGCGCGTGCACGAGATCGTCAGCGATAGCCTGCAGGCCGGCGCACGGCTGGAGGCAGGCGGCGACTATGACCGGTTGTTCTACCAGCCCACCGTGCTCAGTGGCGTACGTCCGGGCATGCGCGCCTTTGAGGAAGAGCTGTTCGGCCCGGTGGCCACGGTGGTCAGTTTTACCACCGACGAGGAAGCGATCGAACTGGCCAACCGCACGGAGTACGGCCTCTCGGCCGCCATCATCTCGCCGTCGGTCGGGCGCGCCATGGCCATCGGTGAGCGGCTGGACTGCGGCCTGCTGCACATCAACGACCAGACCGTGGCCGACGAATGCATCAACCCGTTCGGCGGGCGCGGTGCCTCCGGCAACGGCGGCAGCGTCGGCGGGCCGGCGGACTGGGACGAGTACAGCCAGTGGCAGTGGGTCACGCTGAAAAATACTCCGCCTGCCTATCCATTCTGAGCCGTGGCCGTTCTGGGCCCTGGCTCATCGATTCGATACACCCATGCCTATACAAAAATAAGAGGGCTTGAACATGAACCTGCACAACAAAACCCTGATCGTCACCGGCGTCGCTTCCGGCATTGGCGCCGAGCTGGCGCGGCTCGCGCGTTTCCAGGGGGCCACGGTGATCGGTGTGGATCGCCATGAACCGCAACTGACCCTGGATGGCTTCTTCCAGGCTGACCTGGGTGACCCTGCCAGCATTGATGCGCTGGTGGCGCGCCTGCCCGCGCGGGTCCACGGGCTGTGCAACATCGCTGGGGTGCCGGGTACGGCGCCCGAGCAAGCGGTGGCGACGGTCAATTACCTGGGGCTGCGGCACCTGACTCAATCGTTGCTGCCACGCATGCCGGCGGGCGGCAGCATCGTCAATGTTGCCTCGGTGCTTGGCGCGCAATGGCCGCAACGGCTGGAGCTGCACAAGGCGCTGGCCGCGACACACAGCTTCGAGGCCGGGCAGCAGTGGCTGGCGGCCAATCCGGTGGAGCAGGCCAGCTGTTATCAATACTTCAAGGAAGCGCTGATCGTGTGGAGCTTCCAACAATCCCAGGGCTGGTTTCGCGATCACTCGGTGCGTATCAACTGCGTGGCGCCGGGGCCGGTGTTTACGCCGATTCTCGGCGATTTCGTCAGCATGCTCGGGCCGCAGCGGGTGGCCGAGGACAGCCAGCGCATGACCCGTCCAGCGCTGGCCGATGAGGTGGCGGCGGTGATTGCCTTCCTCTGCTCGGACGCTGCGCGCTGGGTCAACGGGGTCAACCTGCCGGTGGACGGTGGGTTGGCCGCCACCTACGTGTAGGGCCTGGCACAGCGATAAATCCCGGTGCGGCCCCTGCGTGCCGGGAGTCTTGAACAACAACAAAAATACAGGACATACAAGATGCTCAAGCCTATCTTGCGGACGGTTGCGGCCACGACATTTGTCGCACTGACATCGACTGCACATGCCTACGACCTGCCCGGACTCAACCTCGGCAGCACCAGTTTCTACGACGGCTCGCCAGCGCCGGCCGGCCCCGGTTGGTACCTGGAGGAGTACCTGACCTACTCGCGGGCCAGCCGTTTCAATGATGCCCACGGCAACAAGCTGGCGCTGCCCAGGCAGGACCTGGAAGTGGTCGCGCCCACCACGCAGATCATCTACGTCGGCCAGCCCCTGGCCAATGGCGCGATGCCCGGATTCACCCTGATCAACACTTCCCTGGCCCAGGTGAATGTCGACGATGGGTTGCACAATGCGGCGCTGAGTTCCCGTGCTGGCTTCGGTGACCTGACGGTCGGTGCCTTCCTGCAACTGCCAAGCCTGAACCGCGCCGATGGCAGCCCGCTGTTGACCCAGCGTGTCGAGGCTGATGTTTCGATCCCGGTGGGGGCCTATGACCGCCATCGCTCGATCAACCCCGGCAGCAACTTCTGGTCATTCAACCCGTATTACGCGGCGACGTACTGGTTCAGCCCGACATGGTCGGCGAGCGGGCGTTTCATGTACCTGTGGAATGGCAAGAATGATGATCCGCAGGCAGGCTTCGGGGATGTTTCCGATACCCAGGCCGGCCAGGCATTGCATGCCAACCTGACGCTGCAATATGCCTTGAACCCGCAACTGAGCGTGGGGGTTAACGGCTACTGGCTGAAGCAGATCACCGACACCCAGGTGGACGGGCACGCTGTGAGCGGGCGTCGCGAAAAGGTCTGGGCCATCGGCCCAGGCCTGGTCTACGCCTTCAACAAGGAGAACGTGCTATCGGTGAACGCCTACTTCGAACAGCAGGCGCAGAACCGCACCGAGGGCAACAAACTGGTGCTCAATTGGCTGCACCAGTTCTAGGCTTTGGTGGGCCTGGCCGCTTGCGGAGTGGCCAGGTTCAGTGGCGCCGTACGCACCATGACGCTGATGATGGTCAGTGCGGCGATCACCACGCCGGGGGAGGTCGCCAGCAGTACGCCGGCCGTGCCGGCGCCGGCGGCGAGGAGTTGCCCGGCCGCCAGCGGCCCGGCCACCGAACCCAGGCGGCCCACTGCCACAGCGGCACCGACGCCGGTGGCACGCACCGAGGTTGGATACGAGGGCGGTGCCGAGGCGTACAGCACCAACTGCGCAGCCATCACGAACAAGCCGGCGGCAAAGCCGGCAATAGCCATGGGCACGATGCCCACCGACAGCCCGACCCCGGCCAGGGCCGCCAGCAACCCGGCATACACGGACACCACCACTTTGAGGGCATTACAGCGGTCCAGCAGCACGCCGCCGAGCAGCGAACCCAGGGCGCCGCCGATATTGAAGAGCATCTGCACCATGCCCGCCTGGGGTCTGCTGAAACCCTGTTCCAGCAACAGCGACGGCAGCCAGTTAAGCAGCATGTACATCACGGTCAGGGTGAAGAAGTAGCTGAGCCACAAGGCCAGTGTGGTGCGCGCGCGACCGTCGCCGAACAGCGCCTGGCCGGTGGAGGGGCGGGCGCCGTGCGTGTTGTCGAACTGTTGGCGAAAGGCGCTGGATTCAGGCAGCAGCAGGATCATCAACGGCACGGCCAGCAAGGGCGCCAGGCCGCCGATAATAAACGTGGTCTGCCAGTGCTCACTGGAAAACATCGCCACCACTGCGGCCAATGCACCCCCCAGGGGCACCCCGCAGTACATCACGCTGATGGCCGTGCCACGATTGCGTTCGCTCACCGCTTCGGCGCACAGCGCGATCAGGTTGGGCAACGCGGCGCCCAGCCCCAGGCCGGTGAGAAAGCGCACCAGCAACAAGCTTGAGTAGCTGTCGACAAACGCGGTGCTCAGGGAAAACAGCCCGAACAGCAGCACGGCGCTCACCAGGATTTTCTTGCGCCCGATCCGGTCGGCAACCCAGCCCCCGAAGAACGCCCCCGGCAACAGGCCGATGATGCCGACGCTGAACACCCAACCGAGCATCTTCGGATCCAGGGCGAAGGTTTGACGTAACCCGGCGGCGGCGGTGCCGGCGGCTTGCAGATCGAACCCTTCGATCAGCGCAACGATAAAGCACAACGCAATAGTCAGCGTCGAACGACGCGATGGACTGTCCATGGCAAACCTCATTGTTGTTTTTGTTGTGGTGGCGAGCTTGAGTGGCTGCTGAGGATTAAGATAACAAATATAACTAAAAAATGAATCGTGGAATAAAATCCGTAAAAAAACAGAATAAAGTGATTAGATTCAATCGATTGAGATACTTGTCTGTGAATGTCTAAAAAATAGATAGCTTTATTAATGTTCGATTATCGGTCAGTTACGGTTGACGAGTACCGTCGGCTGTTTCCATTCTTGGTTTGCGAGGCTGACAGGGCCGCGCGTGCGCCAACCCAATAACAACAACAAAAATGGACATCGAACATGCCAGAACTCCCTATGGAGGGCGCCGTTGCAGCGGCGTCCGTTTCCTGTGTGTCGAACAACGCTCCACGCCGGCTGATGGCATTGCTGGCCTTGAGCGTGCTGCCCGGTTCGCTATGGGCTGCAGGTTTTATCGACGACAGCCACGGCACCCTGACCTTGCGCAATTACTACCTGGACCGCGACTACAAGGACGACGGTGCGAAGACCGCCGCGCGGGAATGGGCCCAGGCGTTTATCCTCAACCTGGAATCGGGTTACACCCCTGGCCCGGTGGGCTTTGGCCTGGATGTACGCGGGTTGATGGGGGTCAAGCTCGACTCTTCGCCGGACCGCAGCGGTACCGAGTTGTTGCCGGTGTCGGCCAGCGACAAGCGCGCCGCCGACGAGTACTCGCGGCTGGCCCCAACCGCCAAACTGCGGTTCGCCCAAACCACGGTCAAGGCCGGCGATGTGTCGATCTTCCTGCCGTTTGCCTTTGCCAGTCCGTCGCGGCTGCTGCCGCAAACGTTTCGCGGCACCACGTTGAGCTCCAAGGACATCGATGGCCTGACACTCAACACGGGCTATATCGACCGCATCAACAAGCGCGACTCCACCGACTACCAGGCGATGACCATCGCCTCACCCAACCGGCGCTTCAACGCCACCGCCACCACCTCGCACCTGGCTTATGTGGGCGGTGACTATCAGGTCAACAAAGACCTCAGCCTGCGGGTTTATCACTCGCAGATCGCGGACCTCTACCAGCAGGACACCCTGGCGCTGCTGCACAACCTGCCGGTGGGCGATGGCGTGCTCACCAGCGACCTGCGCAGTTTTTTCAGCCGTGAGGATGGCAGTGCCAAGGCGGGCAAGGTGGATAACCGCAACCTCTCGGCGTTGTTTGGCTACCGCCTGGGCGGCCATCGCGTCAGCCTTGGCTACATGCACTCAAGTGGGGAGACGGCCACGCCCTATATCTCGGGAACAGAGTTGATGGGCATGAGCGAGCTGACCATGAGCTCGGACTTTCTCAACGCCAAGGAACGCACCTGGCAGGCCATCTACGATTATGACTTCGCGGCAGCAGGCGTGCCGGGGCTGAAGACTCGGCTGCGTTATGTGCGTGGCGACCACATTGAACTGGCCGCTTTCAACGCCGAGGATCGCAAGGAGCGCGAGTTCCAAATGGAACTGGGGTATGTGATTCAGAGCGGCCCGCTGAAGAATGTCGGGTTCATGGCACGCAAGTCGATCTACCGCAATGACTTCCCGAGCGGCGCGGCCTTTCGCGATGAAAACCAGACCCGTTTCCTGGTGCTCTACACCGTGGCGCTCTGGTAAGCCGATCAGTCCTGATAGACCTTCCTCAGCAAGCGCAGCAGCTCTTCACGTTCCTGGCCGTCAAGGGCGGCAGTGGCGTCCAGATCACTTTGTGCGGCGATGTCCTTGAGTTCCTTGAGCAGGGTTTCGCCGGTCTTGCTGAGGAAGATCCCGTAGGAGCGCTTGTCCGGCTTGCAGCGCACCCGCACGGCGAGGGCGCGGCTTTCCAGCTTGTTCAGCAACGGCACCACCTGGGGCGGCTCGATGGCCAGGGCGCGAGCCAGGTCGGCCTGCATCAGCCCAGGGTGCTGCTCGATGATTGCCAGGGCCGAAAACTGCGCCGGGCGCAGGTCGTGGTCCGACAACCGGCCGATCAGGTTCTGGAACAGCTTGAGCTGGGCGCGGCGCATGGCGTAACCGATCAGATCGTCCAGGGCTGAATCCAGCGGCGGCCGTACCTCGTCGTTGTCGGGCAGGGCCTGGCTGGCGGTGGCGATGGTGGAAGGCTTGGCCATTGGCAGTGCAATCCTCAGAAGGTGCAGGTTAATAAGAGTATCTAGTTTGCCGGTGTTGACGCGCTATGGCTATGCCGGGTTTTCACAGCGCATGCGCCACGCGGGTTTTAAGCAGGAAAAATATTGGTTATTCAGATTAATAGTTAATTGACATAACTATATTTGCGGTTTAATTTCGAATCATCTTCACACCCAGAACAAGAGCGTACCGCCATGAGCAATTACGAAGGCCGTTGGACCACAGTCAAGGTTGAGATCGAAGAAGGCATCGCCTGGGTCATTCTCAATCGTCCGGAAAAACGCAACGCCATGAGCCCGACCCTGAACCGGGAAATGATCGACGTCCTGGAAACCCTCGAGCAGGATCCTGCCGCCGGCGTGCTGGTCCTCACCGGTGCGGGCGAAGCCTGGACGGCGGGCATGGACCTCAAGGAATACTTTCGCGAAGTGGATGCCGGCCCGGAAATCCTCCAGGAGAAAATCCGCCGCGAAGCCTCGCAATGGCAATGGAAACTGCTGCGCATGTACGCCAAGCCGACCATCGCCATGGTCAATGGCTGGTGCTTCGGCGGTGGCTTCAGCCCGCTGGTGGCGTGCGACCTGGCGATCTGCGCCGACGAAGCGACCTTCGGCCTTTCGGAAATCAACTGGGGCATCCCGCCGGGTAACCTGGTGAGCAAGGCCATGGCCGACACCGTGGGCCATCGTCAATCGCTGTACTACATCATGACCGGCAAGACCTTTGGCGGGCAGAAAGCCGCCGAAATGGGCCTTGTCAACGAAAGCGTGCCGCTGGCGCAACTGCGCGAAGTGACCATCGAACTGGCGCGTAACCTGCTCGAAAAAAACCCGGTGGTGCTGCGTGCCGCCAAGCATGGCTTCAAGCGCTGCCGCGAACTGACTTGGGAGCAGAACGAGGATTACCTCTACGCCAAGCTCGATCAGTCGCGTCTGCTCGACACCGAAGGCGGTCGCGAGCAGGGCATGAAACAGTTCCTCGACGACAAGAGCATCAAGCCTGGCCTGCAGGCCTATAAACGCTGAAGGGCGCGGCCGCCTGGCCGCGCCGTTGTACCCTGCTTGAACGTGTTCCCGATAAAGACAATAAAGAGGAATCACCATGCTGGACGTGCCCCTGTTGATCGGCGGCCAGTCGTGCCCCGCCCGTGACGGTCGAACCTTCGAACGTCGCAACCCGGTGACCGGTGAAGTGGTCTCGCGGGTGGCCGCTGCGACCCTGGAAGATGCCGACGCCGCCGTCGCCGCCGCCCAAGCCGCGTTCCCTGCCTGGGCGGCGCTGGCGCCCAACGAACGCCGCACCCGCTTGCTCAACGCTGCCGAGCAATTGCAGGCGCGCAGCAGTGAATTCATCGCCGCCGCCGGCGAGACCGGCGCCATGGCCAACTGGTATGGCTTCAATGTGCGCCTGGCGGCCAATATGCTGCGCGAAGCGGCCTCGATGACCACCCAGATCACAGGCGAGGTGATTCCCTCGGATGTCCCCGGCAGTTTCGCCATGGCCTTGCGTCAACCGTGCGGCGTGGTGCTGGGCATCGCGCCGTGGAACGCGCCGGTCATCCTCGCCACTCGCGCCATCGCCATGCCGCTGGCCTGCGGGAATACCGTGGTGCTTAAGGCCTCGGAAATAAGCCCGGCGGTGCACCGCCTGATTGGCCAGGTATTGCAGGATGCAGGCTTGGGCGATGGCGTGGTCAACGTCATCAGCAATGCCCCGGCGGATGCCGCCGCGATTGTCGAGCGGCTGATCGCCAACCCGGCAGTGCGGCGGGTCAACTTCACCGGTTCGACCCATGTCGGGCGGATTGTCGGCGAGCTCTCGGCGCGTCACCTCAAGCCGGCGTTGCTGGAACTGGGTGGCAAGGCGCCGTTGCTGGTGCTCGACGATGCCGATCTTGACGCTGCTGTAGCGGCGGCGGCGTTTGGCGCCTATTTCAACCAGGGCCAGATTTGCATGTCCACCGAACGCCTGATCGTCGATGCCAAGGTCGCCGATGCGTTCACCGCCAAGCTGGCGGCCAAGGTCGCGACCCTGCATGCGGGTGATCCCGCGGCGGCGGATTCGGTACTGGGGTCGCTGGTGGACGCCAGCGCCGGCACACGCATCAAGGCCCTGATCGACGATGCCCTGGCCAAGGGCGCGCGGCTGGTGGCAGGCGGCCAACTGGCGGGCAGCATCCTGCAGCCGACCCTGATCGAGGGTGTCACCGAACAGATGCGCGTGTACCGCGAAGAGTCCTTTGGCCCGGTTGCCGTGCTGCTGCGTGGTGAGGGTGATGAAGCCTTGTTGCGGCTGGCCAACGATTCCGAGTTCGGCCTGTCGGCGGCGATCTTCAGTCGCGACACCGGGCGCGCGCTGGCGCTGGCGCAGCGGGTCGAGTCGGGTATTTGCCATATCAATGGCCCGACGGTGCATGACGAGGCGCAGATGCCGTTTGGTGGGGTCAAGTCCAGTGGGTACGGCAGCTTTGGTGGCAAGGCGTCCATTGAGCACTTCACGCAATTGCGCTGGGTGACCTTGCAGAACGGGCCACGGCATTACCCGATCTGAGCAGTTGCTGCGACCTAACAATAACAAGGCGGCTGTGATCCGCCTTGCTGGAGGACACCCTTGTGAGTTCCGAATTCCGACCGCAACCCCAGCCCGCACCGCGATACCGCGAGGTCTCCATCGGCCACGCACCGGTGGCGGTCACTGAAGAACAGGGCGTGTTGCACATGCGCTCCCTGGAACCCCTGGCCGAGTTGCCGGCGCGCTTGCTCGATCGCCTGGTGCATTGGGCGCGGGTGCGGCCCGAGCAGACGTTTATCGCGGCACGCCAGGCCGGCGGTGATTGGCGCCGTGTCAGCTACCGCGAGATGCTCGACGGCGTACGCGCGATTGCCCAGGGCCTGCTGAGTTACGGGCTGTCGGCGGACAAGCCGCTGGCATTGCTGTCGGGCAACGACATCGAACATTTGCAGGTCGCCCTCGGCGCGATGTACGCCGGTATTCCTTACTGCCCGGTATCGCCGGCGTATTCGTTGTTGTCCCAGGATTTCGCCAAGCTGCGGCATGTCTGTGACCTGCTGCAACCCGGGCTGGTGTTCGTCAGCGATGCGCCGGCCTACCAGCGGGCGATCGATGCCGTATTGCCGCCCGAAACGCCGCTGATCAGCGTGCGCGGCCAGGTGCCCGGGCGCACTCAGATCAGCTTCGCCAGCCTGTTGCACACGTCGGCCGGTACTGAGGCCGACGCGGCTTTCAACGCCACCGGCCCCGACAGCATTGCCAAATTCCTGTTTACCTCGGGCTCGACCAAACTGCCCAAGGCAGTGATCACCACTCAGCGCATGCTGTGCGCCAACCAGCAAATGCTCTTGCAGACATTTCCGGTGTTCGGCGAGGAGCCGCCGGTGCTGGTGGACTGGCTGCCGTGGAATCACACCTTTGGCGGCAGCCACAACGTCGGCATCGTGCTCTACAACGGCGGCACCTTTTACCTCGACGACGGCAAACCCACAGCCCAGGGTTTTGCCCAGACCCTGCGCAACCTCAAGGAAATTTCGCCCACCGCCTACCTGACGGTGCCCAAGGGCTGGGAAGAATTGGTCAACGCCCTGGAACAGGACGCCGCGTTGCGCGAGCGGTTCTTTGCGCGGATGAAACTGTTCTTCTTCGCTGCCGCCGGCCTGTCGCAAAGTGTCTGGGACCGCCTCGACCGCGTGGCCGAACAGCACTGCGGCGAGCGTATCCGCATGATGGCCGGGCTGGGCATGACCGAAGCCGCGCCGTCCTGCACGTTCACCACCGGGCCGTTGTCCATGGCCGGCTATATCGGCTTGCCCGCGCCAGGCTGCGAGGTGCGCCTGGTGCCGGTGGACGGCAAGTTTGAAGGGCGTTTTCGCGGGCCGCACATCATGCCGGGGTATTGGCGCGCGCCCGAGCAAACCGCCGAGGTGTTCGATGAGCAGGGGTATTACTGTTCCGGTGATGCGATCAAGCTCGCCGATCCCCATCAGCCACACTGGGGGCTGATGTTCGACGGGCGTATTGCCGAAGACTTCAAGCTGTCCTCCGGGGTGTTTGTCAGCGTCGGTCCGTTGCGCAATCGTGCGGTGCTCGAAGGCTCACCCTATGTGCAGGACCTGGTGATCGCCGCGCCGGACCGCGAATGCCTGGGAGCGCTGGTGTTCCCCAGGGCCTATGAATGCCGCCGGCTGTCGGGCTTGAACGCAGAGGCCAGCGACGCCGAGGTGCTCAACAGCGCGCCGGTGCGCCAATGGTTCGGCGACTGGCTGCAACGGCTCAATCGCGAGGCCACCGGCAATGCCAGTCGCCTGGAGTGGATTGCCGTGCTCGACGAGCCGGCGTCCATCGACCGTGGGGAAATTACCGACAAAGGCTCGATCAACCAGCGCGCGGTATTGCAATGGCGTGCGGCCAAGGTTGAAGCGCTGTATCGCGGCGAAGACCCGACAATCCTGCGTGCCGGGCCCAAACCGTGAGCGGCGCCGGGCAGTATTCGGCGTTTGCCGATGCGGCGATGTTCGAGGCCGTGCGCACGCCGTGGGTTGACCTCGGCGGGGCGCTGTCCCAGGTGTCGCCCATCGACCTGGGCATCAAGGTTGGCCGTGAAGTGCTGGCTCGCGCCGGCCTCCAGGGGCAGGCGGTTGACAGTGTGCTGGCCGGTTCCATGGCCCAGGCCAGCTTCGATGCCTACTTGCTGCCACGGCATATCGGCTTGTACAGCGGTGTGGCGCAAGCGGTCCCGGCGCTGGGGGTGCAGCGCATCTGCGCTACCGGCTTCGAGCTGTTGCGCCAGGCCGCTGAACAACTGCGCGACGAGGTGCAACTGGCCTTGTGCGTGGCGGCTGAATCGATGTCACGCAACCCGATTGCGGCCTACACCCACCGCGGTGGGTTCCGCCTGGGGGGCGAAGTGCAATTCAAGGATTTCCTCTGGGAAGCGCTGTACGACCCGGCCCCAGGTCTGGACATGATCGCCACTGCCGATAACCTGGCGCGGCGTTATGGCCTGAGTCGCGAGGCCGTGGACCGTTATGCCTGCGCCAGCCACCAGCGCGCGTTGCAGGCGCAACAGGAGGGTGCCTGGGTCGACGAAATCGTCCCGGTGGATAACCAGGTGTTCGAGCTTGAGGGGTATCAATCGCGGCGCATCAGCCTGGCGCGCCAGGCGGGGGTTGTCAGCCAAGACAGCCACCCACGGCCGACCGACCTGGCGGCCCTGGCACGGTTGCGTGCGGTGCATGCCGATGGGGTGCAAACCGCCGGCAACAGTTGTGCGGTGGTCGACGGCGCGGCGGCGGCACTGGTAGGGCGCGCGTCTGATTGCACACGCCCGGCCCTGACACGCCTGCTGGCCAGCGCAGTGGTCGGTGTAGCCCCGGAGTTCATGGGCATTGGCCCAGCGCCGGCGATCCGCCTGTTGCTGCAGCGCAGTGGGCTGAGCCTGGGCGACATCGGCCGCTTCGAGATCAATGAAGCCCAGGCCGCCCAGGTGCTGGCGGTGGCCCAGGAGCTGGAGCTGGAGCTGGACAGCGATCGGCTCAACGTCCAAGGCGGTTCCCTGGCGCTGGGCCATCCACTGGCGGCCAGCGGGTTACGCCTGGTGATGAGCCTGGCGCGGCAATTACGCCAGCACAACCTGCGCTACGGGATTGCCGCGGCGTGCGTGGGCGGCGGGCAGGGCATGGCGCTGTTGATCGAAAATCCCGCCTGGCGCGCTTGAATACACAGCCTGTTTAATTTGATGAGGTGTCTCGATGTGGAGCTATCAGGCGCCCCTGCGCGATATGCAATTTGTGCTTGAGCATTGGCTGCAGGCCCACGACGCATGGGAGGCTTTGGACCTGCCCCTGGCGATGCACGTGCTGGAGGAGGCCGCCCGTTTCACCCAAGGCGTGCTGGCGCCGTTGAACAGCAGCGGCGACCGCCAGGGCTGCCGTTGGCAGGCGGGCCAGGTCAGCACCCCGGACGGTTTTGCCGAGGCGTATCGCGCGTATGCCCAAGGCGGTTGGCCAGGGTTGGCGTGCGCCGAGGCGCTGGGCGGGCAGGGCCTGCCGCAACTGCTCGACGCCGCGTTGCAAGAAATGCTCTACGCCAGCAACCACGCCTGGGCCATGTACACCGGCATCGCTCACGGCGCCTACCTGTGCCTCAAGACGCATGGCGAACCCTGGTTGCAGGCGCGTTACCTGCCCGCGATCATCAGCGGGCAGGCCTTGCCCACCATGTGCCTGACCGAGCCCCAGGCCGGCAGCGATGTCGGTTTACTGCGCTGTCGTGCCGAGCCCCAGGCGGATGGCAGCTATCGCCTGAGCGGCAGCAAGCTGTTTATCTCCGGCGGTGAGCATGACCTCACGGCCAATATCCTGCACCTGGTGCTGGCGCGGCTGCCTGATGCGCCGTCGGGCAGTCGCGGGCTTTCACTGTTCCTGGTGCCCAAGTTACTGGACGCTGGCCAGGTCAACGGGGTGCGCTGTGACGGCATTGAACACAAGATGGGTATCAAGGGCAGTGCCACCTGTTCGCTGGTGTTCGACGCGGCCCAAGGCTGGCTGATCGGCGACGCCAATCGCGGTTTGGCCGCGATGTTCGTGATGATGAACTCGGCGCGCCTGCATGTCGGCCTGCAAGGCCTGGGGCATGCCGAGGCCGCCTGGCAGAACGCCCGGCAGTACGCCGCCGAGCGCGTGCAGATGCGCGCACCGTCAAGGCCTGAAGCAGTGGCCGCCCAGGCGGCCGACCCGATCCATTATCACCCGGCCATGCGCCGCGTGTTGCTGGAGCTGCGCACCACTAGCGAGGGCATGCGCGCCATCGGGTATTGGGCGGCGCACCTGCTCGATCAGCAGGACGCATCGGCCGTCGCCTTGGCGCAACTGCTGACGCCCATCATCAAGGCGTTTTTCACCGAGCAGGGCTTTCGCCAGGCGAGTAATGCACTGCAGGTCTTCGGTGGCTACGGCTATGTCGCCGAGTTCGCCATCGAACAGACCCTGCGCGACAGTCGCATTGCAATGATCTACGAGGGCAGTAACGAGATCCAGGCCAACGACCTGCTGCTGCGCAAGGTGCTCGGGGATGACGGTCGGGCGTTCGGCTTGCTGCTCGACACGTTGCGTGCAGAGGCCGGGCAGGGCGCGCTGTACGCCGAGTGCGCGGCGTTCGCCGAGGCACTGGGCAACCTGTGCGACTCACTGGCCGCGACGGTGAGCGCCCTGCGTGAACAGGCGCAGGAAGACCGCGAATACCCCTATCGGGCAGCGCCGGATTTTCTCCAGCTGTGCGGTGTGGCACTGTTGGCCTTTGCCTGGGCGCGGGCGGCACGGGTGTCCAGGGCATTGCCCGAAGAGGACCCGTTACGCGCCGCCAAGCTGCAAAGTGCCGGGTTCTTTTTTGATTACCTGCCTGCCCGGTTGGCCCAGCACCTGGGGGCGATAGACAGCGCCCGTGCAGCGCTGGCGTTCGTCTGACGCCGGCAGGCGCTTGCGGTACTATGGCGGCCCATGTTTTCTGGAAGTTGCCTGGATGAGTAAGCCCGGTCAATTGGTGTTGGTCGCACTGCGCAAGATGATTGCCAGCGGGGAGCTGGTGGCGGGGGAGCGGCTGATGGAGACGCCCACGGCGCAGCGCTTCGGCGTGTCGCGCATGCCCGTGCGCATGGCCTTCCGTACCCTGGAGCAGGAAGGGCTGCTGGTGCCGTTCGGCGGGCGCGGGTATCAGGTGCGCTCGGTGAGCCCCAGCGACATTGCCGGTGCGGTTGAAGTGCGCGGCGTGCTCGAAGGCCTGGCGGCGCGCCAGACCGCCGAGCAGGGGTTGTCGGCTCAAGCGCGTGCCGTGCTGGAGCGCTGCCTGGTCGAGGGCGATCAACTGTTCGAAAAGGGCTATGTGACCGAAGACGACCTTGAGGTCTATCACGACCTGAACATGCGCTTTCACCAGGTCATCGTCGAAGGCAGCCACAACCCGGCGATTGCCGATGCCCTGGCGCGCAATGACCACCTGCCCTTTGCGTCGGTGACGGCGCTGGCGGTGGACCGCGAGGACATGGCCCGCGAGTACCGGCGCTTCAACTATGCCCACATGCAACATCACTCGGTCTTCGACGCGCTGGTCAACCGCCAGGGCGCGCGCGCCGAAGCGATCATGCGCGAGCATGCCAACGCGACCTTGCGCTATGCCGAAATCTTCAGCGCCGCCACCGCCGACGCACGCATGAAGGTGATCCTGCCCGCGTCGTGATGCGGTTCAGATATCGAGCACCAGCAAGGGCGTTTTCGAGCGCGAGCAGCAGGGCGTGAACTGGTCATTCAGCGCCTGTTCCTGCTCGGTGAGGAACAGGTCGCGATGCTCCGGTATGCCTTGCAACACGCGGGTCAGGCAGGTGCCGCAAATCCCCTGTTCGCAGGACACGGCAATCTCGATGCCGTGACTTTCCAGGACCTGCACCACGCTCTTGTCGGCCGGGATCTCGAAGACTTCGCCGCTGCTGCCGATCTGCACCGAAAACCCGCCGTCGAGGCTGCTGTCCACCGGTGCCGCCGAAAAGTATTCACGGTGCAGGCAGGCTTCTTGCCAACCCTGGGCCCGGGCACTCTCAAGTATGTGCTGCATGAACCCGCCGGGGCCGCAGACGTACACGTGCACGTCGTCTGCCGGCGCCGCCAGTAGCTCGGCGGCATGCAGGGCGGTGTCGGGCTGCTCGTCGAAATGCAGGAACACCCGCTCGGCAAACGGTGACGCCTTGAGACGCTGCACAAATGCCGCACGCTCACGGGCGCGGGCGCAGTAATGCAGCTCGAAATCGGCCCCCGTGTGTGCCAGGCGCTCGGCCATGCACAGGATGGGTGTAATGCCGATGCCTCCGGCAAACAGCAGGCTGCGCCGGGCTTCGTGGGCCAGCGGGAACAGGTTGCGCGGTGCGCTGATGCTCAGGCGGGTGCCCGTGTGCACGTGGGCGTGCAGGCTGCGCGAGCCCCCTCGGGACGCGGGGTCGTTGAGTACGCCGATCACATAGCGGTGCCGCTCTTGCGGGTGATTGCACAGCGAGTATTGGCGGATCAGCCCGTCTGGCAAGTGCACGTCGATGTGCGCACCGGCGCTGAAAGCCGGCAGTGGGCTGCCATCGACGCTGGCCAGTTCATAGCTGCAGATGTCCTGGGCTTCGGTGCGGCGGGATGTCACCACGACTTCAATCATGTTGGCGCTCCGGCGCGTTCCCGGGCGATCAGGCGGTCCAGGACCTTGCGCGACTGCACGCCGCCGGCGTCGATATTCAGCTTGAGCAGGTTACGCGTCGGGTGGGCCAGCAGGTTCTGTTGCTGGCGTTCGAGCATTTCCAGGTCTTCGCTGAAAATCTTGCCCTGGCCTTCGCGAATGCTGGCGGTGAGTGCCTCATCCTGCGGGTTGAAGTTGCGCGCCATGCCCCAGAAGTACCAGATCGAGGTGTCGGTTTGCGGAGTGATGAAATCCACCACGATGCTCGCGGCCTTGTGCTCGGCGGCGGCGGTGTAGCCGCCCTTGCCGGCATGGGCCACGCCGACTTCGATCAATACATGGCTGGGCGGCGTGAAGCGGCAGATCTGCCAGCGGTCCACCGGTACATCGTCGGCCAGGTTGTTGCCGCGCAGGGCCATGCGCCAGAACGGCGGGGCCATGATGTTTTCCATATGCCGAGCAGTGACCACTTCGTCCCCGTTCACCGTGGTCACGGGTGGCGCTTCGTCGATTTCCTTCTGGCCGATGCTGGAGGCGTGCACGTAGGTTTCGTGGGTCAGGTCCATCAGGTTGTCGATCATCAGGCGGTAATCGCACTGGATATCAAACAGCCCGCCGCCGTAGGCCCACTCGTCACTCACCGCCCACTCCAGGTGGTGGATCAGCGCGGGGTCGGCCTGGGCCTGATCACCCGGCCAGACCCAGATGAAACCGTAGCGCTCAACGGCGGCGAAGGTTTTGTTGCAGGGAAAGCCGCGCACCCGCTGGCCCGGCATATCGACGGTCTTGCCGTCACCGCCCATGACCAGGCCGTGATAGCCGCACACCAGGTGGCCGTTTTCGACATAGCCCAACGACAGCGGTGCGCCACGATGGGGGCAGAAGTCCTCGACCGCCACCACGGCGCCTTCCAGGCCACGATAAAACACCATTTTTTCACCGCAGATCTGCCGGCCCAACGGTTTTTGCGCGATTTCATCGGGGGTGCAAGCGACATACCACGTGTTCTTCGGGTACATGGTGACTCTCCAGGCAACGGATTATTGTTATTTAATGGATCCATTAAATTGGAGAGTCAGGTGGCGGTCAAGCCGGTAATCGGGTTATTCCGGGCGATTATCGGACGCAAAAGGGTTTAATGGATCCATAAATCGCCTTCAATCGGGTTCCGGGTCGGCTGTCAGGCCATCATGGGATTGCGTTCAGCAGCGGATCATCACCGACTTCAACGCGAAGCAGTCCTCAATAAAGGCGCCGCCGAACGCTCGACCCACCCCCGAGGCTTTATTCCCGCCGAACACCGCAGGCAGTGCGCGGCCTGGCCGGTGGCCGGGTTGGCCGCCTGCAGTGTGCGGCTGGGGTGGCTCTGAACCTGGTCACCGTCGATAAACCGCGCGTGTTGGCGAGGCAGTTTGTGCGCAAAGCCACTGGAATCCAGGACAATCCGCTACGAACCCGTACAAGATTAAACGCACGACGGGTCAGTTCGATTCCATCGTGTGGCCGGCTCCGTTAGAGTTTCCACGCGAGCATCAGGTGCTGGCGCTCTACCTGACGCTCACCGCGTCTCTCTGGGCATTCAGCCGTCGGCCAGCCCGAACCCGCAAAAAAACCAGACCCTCTGCTCATATTGAAATGTTTGGAGTGGTTCAGTGTGCAGGTCGTCTCGCGAAGGAACCGCAGCAGTCGACGTGCCATTTACCGTGGTCATTGAGTCACCCACAAGGAGCTACACCATGCATGGAAGTATGAAGTTCAAGCACCTGGCGTTTTTGTTGATCCCGCTTGTAGCGGCCTGTACGACACCCGATAGAACCCGCGAATCCGCGATCCCTGCCCAGCCGCAGCAGCAGGCATTGCCGTTCGATAACTGTTCGGTGGGGTGCCCCGCTGGCGGCAGCCCGCTGACCTTGAACCGTCAGGCGTACACGTTGAACAACAATGGCTCGACCAAGTTTGCGAACTGGGTCTCGTACAAAATCACCAAGGACACCCCGGCCAGCGGTCGCCCGCGCGACTGGAAGACCGACCCGGATATCCCCGCAGGGGAAACGCTCGACCCGGTGGATTACAACGGCGCCAATGTCGCGCTCAAAGTCGACCGTGGCCATCAGGCCAATCTCGCGTCGATGGCCGGCGTCCCTGACTGGCAGACCCTCAATTACCTGTCCAATATCACGCCGCAAAAGGCCGAGCTCAACCAGGGGGCCTGGGCGCACCTTGAAGACCAGGAGCGCAACCTCAGCAAAGCGCCCGGCATCGACCAGGTGTATGTCACCACCGGGCCTTTGTATGAGCATTTTGTCGGCACGCTGCCGGGCACGAACAAGGTCCATACCATTCCCAGCGGGTACTGGAAGATCATCTTTGTGGGCCGCTCACCGGAAGACGGCCTGTATGCCTCGTTTGTGATGAACCAGGAAACGCCTAAAGGTGCGAACTTCTGTGATTATCAGGTGACGGTTGAGCACATCGAAGAGCGCTCCGGGCTCACGTTCTGGAACCAGTTGCCGCCGTCGGTGCAGGCCGCACTGAAGGCGAAGCAGGGCCAATTGCCGAGCCGGATCGGCTGTAAATAGCCGTGTAAAACCCGGAGCAGGGGCTGCCGTTCGTTGGCGGCCCCGGTTTTTGCGGCGTGTGCTGAACGACGCTGTGATCAATACCCGCCGTCAAGTCGCGCCCGCCTGAGCAGATCGCGCGCGTGGTCCGCGCGCAATAACAGTGTCATCTGCCGCTCCTCGACGATGATTTCCGCCACGATCAATACGCAGATCATCGGTGCGGTCACCAGCCAGTGGCCGTAGCACTGGGTGCCCAGCGACACGCAGACGCCGACAATCCATAACACCAATACCCACTTGGGCGCGCATTGCTGCAGTGGAACCCAGGCGCGCTGCAGTTTTTTCAAGCGCCGCGTGTGCAGTCTTAACGACGCCTCAAGTCGGGCCACTTCATTGCTCATGTCGACACTCGCTCCTCTGCGCGAGGGCAGCCTGGAAGCGGTCGTCCGAGCCAGGACAGGTTGACGCGTTCAACTTCCACCCAGTGCTCGCCGACGGGTTTGGTGCGACAGCTCTTGAACGCAATACACACGTGCTCGGCATCCAGCAAAGCAAAGTGCCTGTAGTCGGTGGTTTTCCTGAACACCCAGGAAAAGCTACGCATCGCGGTACCTCGTTAAATCAAACATGCCAGCTGAGTTCGAACAGCGTGCCGCCGTTTTCCATGCGCCGGCAGGTCACGGCGCCGCCATGGGCGAGGGCGATGGCGCGCACCACCGCAAGGCCCAGGCCGCTGCCGCCTTGGGCGCGTGAACGGGAGTTTTCGCCGCGTTGGAAGGCGTCGAACAAATGCGTCGCGAAGCGTTCGTCGATACCGGGGCCGTCATCGCGCACGCGCAGGTAGTTGAAACCGTCGCGGGTACTCAGGTGCACGATCACGTTTCCGGGTGTCGCGTGCCGTCGGATATTGTCCAACAGCGCCAGCAGCGCCTGGCGGATTCGCGCCGGGTCGCAGCGCATCGTGCGGCGTTGCAGGTCCAGTTGCAGGACAAAGCCGGCGGCAGTGAGGCTGGGTTCGAACAGCCGCACATCGTCCTCAATGCCCGTGGCCAGGTCGGCTTCCTGCAGGTTGAGTTCCAGGTAGCCACTGTCGGCCAGGCCGACCACCCGCAAGTCCTCGATCAAGCGTGTCAGGCCTTCTACCTGGCCCAACAAGCTGTAGAACTGCGCGGTATCCGGTTCGAATACGCCTTCGGCCAAGCCCTGCAGGCGCCCCCGCAAGATGGTCAGTGGCGTGCGCAGCTCATGGGCAATTGCCGCATTCCAGAACGCCTGTTCCTGCGCCATACGCTGCAAGCGTTTAGCCATGCTGTTGAAATCGTTCACCAGGATGGCTGCTTCGCCAATCGACTGGTCACCGGCAACCGCTTGTACATCCAGGTCGCCGTCGGCGAGTTTGCGCAGGTTCTCGGCCACGGAATTCAGTGGCATCAGAATTCGTCGAGACAGCTTCAAGGCCACAATCGAGCCCACCGCCAGGCTCACACACGTGGTCAAACCCATCCACACCCATTCGATGTTGGCTGGCAGCCACTCATTCACTTCTTCGTCCGTGAGCGGCCAGTACGTCCATAGCAACGCATAGAAAATATAAGAGCCGATCACGGCCAGGGCGATCACGCACAACACCACGGCGGACATGGACAGGATGATCTGGCGGCTCAAGCCATTGAGCCCCTTCACGACACACACCCAAACCGGTAGCCCACCCCCCGGATACTGGTGGGTACGCCTTGTAAACCGAGGTCTTCGAGCTTGCGGCGCAGTTTGCTGATGTGGCTGTCGACGGTACGCTCCAGGCTGTCACTTTCCGGTGAACACTGGGCCAGCAGTTCGGCGCGGCTGAACACTCTTTTCGGCGCCTTGGCCAGTTGGGCCAGCAACCTGAACTCCGTCACCGTCAATGCCAGCGGCACTTTTCGGCCGGCGAGGGTCACCGTGACTTCATAGCTTTCAAGGTCAATTTCAAACGCGTCCACCCGCAGCACCGTGGGGCTGGCGCGGTAGTGGTAAGCGATGGCGCGTCGGAGTACGGCCTGGGTGCGCGCAACCACTTCGGCCGGGTTGAACGGTTTGACGATGTAGTCGTCGGCCCCGATGCGCAGGCCCATCAGCTTGTCCATGTCCTGATCCTGCGCCGTCAGCATGATCACCGGCGTATGGCCGCGATGACGCACTTCGGCAAGCACCTGCCAGCCATCCACGTGGGGCATCAGCACATCCAGCAACACCAGGTCTGGCTTGAGCGTCAGGTGCATTTCCAGGGCCTGGCGGCCGTCACGTGCGTGTGCGGTGCGAAAGCCACTGCGTTTGAGATAGGCCAGCAGGATGTCGGCGATTTCAGGTTCATCTTCGGCAATCAGCACGAGTGCCTGGGTTTCTCTGGCGCTGTCCGGACGGGGCATTGATGCAACGGGAATATCAGTCATGGTCTGCTCGGTGAATACGCGGCGAGCTTTTACGTCCGTGTGCTCGCGCGTATCTGCCTGGTCGTGGCTGCCGGTCCATGGCCGCGTTTCCAAGGAGTGATCATAGCTTCTGGGTGAGGGTGCCCAGCATCTGGTTGGCTGTGGAAATCACTTTTGAATTCATTTCATAAGCGCGTTGCGTGGTGATCATATTGACCATCTCTTCGACGGTGCTCACGTTTGAGGTCTCCAGGGTGCTTTGCAGGGTGGTGCCAAAACCGTTGCCCCCCGGCGTACCGACCTGAGGTGCACCACTGGACGCGGTTTCCAGAAACAGATTGTTGCCGATCGCCTGCAAGCCGGCAGGGTTGATGAAGTCGGCCGTTTGCAGGTTGCCGATCACTTGTGAGGCGGGGTTGCCGGCCACGGTGATGGACACCGTGCCATCCTGACCCACAGTAAAGGTCTTGGCGTTGTCCGGCACGACAATCGCCGGTTCCAGCGCGAAGCCGCTTGCCGTGACGACCTGGCCGTTGGCGTTCAGGTGAAACGTGCCGTCGCGCGAGTAGCCGGTGGTGCCATCCGGTTGCAGGACCTGGAAGAACCCCCGGCCGTTGAGTGCCAGGTCCAGGGGCTGCCCGGTGGTTTGCAGGCTGCCGCTGGTGAAGTTTTTCTGCGTGCCGACGATGTGCACGCCGGTGCCCAGCTGCAACCCTGAAGGCAGCTCACTGTCCTGCGTCGACTTGGCACCTGGCTGGCGCTTGATCTGGTACAGCAGGTCCTGGAATTCAGCGCGATCACGTTTGAAGCCGGTGGTCGAAACGTTCGCCAGGTTGTTGGAAATTGTCGTCAGTTGGGTGTCCTGGGCAGACAACCCGGTTTTTGCGACGTACAGGGCAGGAATCATCTGTTTCTCCTGGTAAGCCCGCGCCACGAGGCGCCACGGCGATCGCAATTGTGCGTTATCAACGTGCGCTTTCATGGGAGGTTTTGTGGAGAAACGATGGAGACGGGCAATAATTTTGCGCGCCGCGCGCATCCCCCCTTTATCGCACCCCAGTGCCTCCAGGTGTGTGCAGGGCCTATGGCAATTCAGATCAGGTTTTACGGAGGTGGCCGGGATAGCGGCGGATTGACGATCAATACGTAAAAGTCCAGTATGGAATTATAAGTACAAATACACGTTGCACTTCTCCCTTTCTTCACGCTTGCCAAACCAACAACAACTTGCGAGACAACGATCATGAAGAAACGCACGCTGATCACCGGCCTGGCCCTGAGCCTGCTTGCCTCCAGCCATGTGCTGGCCGCCGAGAAAACCCTGCGCATCGGTATCGAGGCGGCGTACCCACCGTTCGCCTCCAAGACCCAGGACGGCAAGATCGTCGGGTTCGACTACGACATCGGCAACGCGTTGTGCGTTCAGATGAAGGTCAAGTGCGTGTGGGTCGAGGGTGAGTTCGACGGGCTGATTCCTTCCCTGAAAGTGAAGAAAATCGACATGGCCCTGTCGTCCATGACCATCAACGAAGACCGCAAGAAGTCGGTGGATTTCTCCCACAAGTATTACTTCACGTCTTCGCGCCTGGTGATGAAGGACGGTGCAGCCGTGGACGACCAGTACGCCAGCCTCAAGGGCAAGACCGTCGGCGTGCAACGCGCCACCACCACCGACCGCTATGCCACCGAGGTGTTCGAGCCCAAGGGCATCAACGTCAAGCGCTACAGCAATAACGAAGAAATCTACATGGACCTGGCGTCAGGTCGCCTGGATGCGATCTTTGCCGACACCATCCCCCTGAGTGACTTCCTGGCGATGCCGCGCGGCAAGGGCTACGCCTTTGTCGGCCCGGAGCTGAAGGACCCGAAATACGTGGGCGAGGGCGCCGGGATCGCGGTGCGCAAGGGCAATACGGCATTGGTCAGTGAGTTGAACACGGCCATCGACGGTATCCGTGCCAATGGTGAGTACCAGAAGATTTCACAGCAGTACTTCAAGTCGGATATCTACGGCGACTGACTGCGAATGCGGTCCTGAACACAACCTGGGTGACGGTGGGCGCGGGCAAGCCAGCGCCCACCGTGGCTCGCAGGTGTGGCGAGGATTATCTGTTCAACCCTTCAATTCCTTGAGGTGCTTGTAGACGGTCGCCCGGCCCATCCCCAGCACATTCGCCACATAGTTCGACGCACTCTTGCCTTTGAAGGCGCCCTCGGCATGCAACGCCAGCACCAGCTCACGTTTATGGTCCCGGGTCAGCAGGTTCAGGCTCAGCTGGCGTTCGCGCATCCAGGCATGCAAAAAGGTGTTGATCCGTTCCTGCCAGTCATCACGAAACAGTGAGTCCGGTTGCGGGATCAGCTTGCTCGGCGACAGGAACAGGTCCAGTGCCGCCTTGGCGTTTTCGAACAGCGAGATATTCAGGTTGATGCACAACACCGCCAGCCGGCGACCTTTGTGGTCGTGGAGCACGCTGCTCAAGCTGCGAATTTTCTGACCGTCCCAATTGAGCTTTTCGTACGGGCCGATATTCACTTCATGGATGTCATCGCTGAGCATGTCCTCCAGGGCCGAGTCATCACCGATGGCCCGTTTCGACAGGTTATTGGCGATGTAGTCGACTTTTTGCGTGCGCAAATCATGCAGCACCACTTCGGCGTGGGGGAAGAACAACGTGGCGATCGCATCGGCAATCGTGCGGAAGTTCTGGACAACCTTGTCTTGCTCAGCGGTGTTCATCAATGCGGCTCCAGGCGGACGGGCGAGAGCATACCAGCGTCCAGGCCGAACCGCGTCAGTTGCTCCGGCAGCGGCGCGCCGCGCACCAGGGCCGCACTGGCCTGGCCCATGGCGGGTGAAGTCTGAATGCCATAGCCGCCTTGCGCCGCGACCCAGAACAGCCCCGGCACCTGTGCGTCGAAGCCGGAGAGCAAATCACCGTCGTGCACAAAACTGCGCAGCCCGGCCCAAGTCCGGGTCGGGCGGCGGATGGTCAGGGTGGTGGCTTCTTCGATCTGGTAAATGCCCATGGCGATGTCCAGCTCTTCGGGCTGCACATCCTGCGGCTCGACGGGGTCGGCGTTGGCCGGTGAGCCGAGGAACATGCCCGCATCGGGTTTCATGTAGAAAGCTTCGTCGAGGGCCACCAGCATCGGCCACTGATGGGTGTCGACGCCTTCGGGCCCGGCGAAGATAAACGCCGAGCGGCGCTTGGGCTGCAAGCCGATGGACGCCGCGCCGGCCAATGCGCCGATATGGTCGGCCCAGGCGCCGGCGGCGTTAATGATGATGGGCGTGGTGTACGTCGCATCCTGGGTGCGCACGTGCCACAGGCCGTCGGCGTCACGCGTCAGCCCCAGCACGTGGCTGTCGGTGCGTACGTCGCTGTTGTGACGGCGAATGCCACGCAAATAACCCTGGTGCAGGGCGTCGGTGTCGATGTCGCTGGCCGTCGGGTCGAAGATTGCACCGTGGACTTTTTCGCGCCGCAGGATCGGCAACCGCGCGCATGCTTCGTCGACACTCAGGCGCTCCACCTGTGCCACCGTGGCTTTGGCACTCAGGTATTGGCTTTCCAGCTCCGCCGGGTCGCCGCTGAAGTCCACGGTCATTTCGCCGCGCGGCGTGAGCAACGGATGCTCACAGAAACCCGCCGGCGGGTTGTCGAAAAACGCCCGGCTGGCCAGGGTCAACGCGCGCACTTGCGGGGTGCCATACGCGGCGGTGTAGAGCGCCGCCGAACGCCCGGTGGAGTGGTAGGCCGGGTGGTTTTCACGCTCCAGCACCAGCACTTTGCCATGCTGCGACAGCCAGAAACCCGTGGAAGCGCCCGCAATGCCGCCGCCGATGATGATGAAGTCTGCATGGCTCATGAACATCTCCAAAAAAAGGGCTTAGCGCCGGATTTGATACAAGGCATTGGCCAGTGCGACGTCTTCCAGGCCCAGCCCGATCGAGCGGAAAAACACACAGCGGTCGTAGTCGGGGCGCTGCGCCATGTCGCTGAGCAACTCGGGCAGGTCACCGATGACAGCCCGTTTGTCCCACCCGTGTTGTTCGCTGGCGATCAGCATTTCGCCGGCCGTGCCCGGGGTGGTCTGGCGATAGTCGCAGAATACATGCATGTCGTTGAGGCAGTGCGGCGGTACTTCATGGGCGCGTGGGGCGTTGGTGCTGATGGAGGTAATCAGCGCCGGTTTGCTCAGGCGCGCGGGGTCCATCACCGGGCCGGCCGACGAGGTGCAGAGCAGAATCACGTCCGCGTCTTGCAGCGCAGCCTCGCAGCTGCTGGCGAGGGTCAAGCGCGGGTCGAGGCCGTTGAGATGGGCCAGGGTATCGGCGCTGGCACGGTCCAGGCGCGGTGAAAAGAGGCTGATGTGCTGCCAGTCGCGCAGGTTCTGCACATAGCGCAGGTGCGCCTGGGCAACCTTGCCACTGCCGATAATCGCCAGGCGTCGGGCGGCTGCAGGCGCCAGGGCGTCCACCGCCAAGGCGGTCGTGGCGGCCGTGCGTTCGGTGGTCAGCTCGGCCGCATCACACAGCAACAGCGGCTGGCCGGTGTGCATCGACATCAACAATGTCCATGCCGTCACCAGCGGCCCTTGTTCGCGCACGATATAGGGCGACGTCTTGACCCCGTACACCGCGTCTTCGGTCAGCACGCCCAAATAGTTGATGAAATCGCCGGCCCCTTGCGGGAACTCCACGCATTGCTGCGCCGGCTGCACCGCCAGCCCGGCGGCCAGGTCGCGAAACAGCTTGCGCAGCACCCGGGGCACGTCAACCTTGGCGAGTAGTTCGCGTGCTTGGGCTTGGTTGATCACTTGAGGCGTGCTGGACATGGCTATCTCCGCAGATAAACTAATTTGTCCATTATGGACTTTTAGTTCTGGCAGGCAATATCCAGGCGAAAAAAAGCTGGCGGCTGAGGGTTATTTCGCAAGCCACACGCTGACACACAACCCGCGCTGCTCCTCGGCGTCGGTAAATGACAGTTGCACCTGCGCCCCGGTGCGATCGGTGATCGCCTTGACGATCGACAAACCCAAGCCGGAACCGGCCTCGTCGGTGCCCAGGCTGCGATAGAACGGGTCAAACACCCGCGCCTGTTCCTCGACTGAAATACCGGGCCCCGAGTCTTTGATTTGCAGTTGAATGGTGTCAGCCATCACCGCCACCGACAGGTCGATACGCCCACCCGGCGGGGTGTAGCGAATGGCGTTATCCACCAGGTTTTTCACCAGCGTGAACAGGTCCATCGCGTTGAACATCACCTGCACGTCCTGAGTGCTTTCAACACCGATGTCGATCTGTTTGCGCTCGGCCAACGGCAATAGGTCTTCTAGCACCTGGCGATACACGGCATGCACCGACAGCGATGTTCGCACGCGCTCCGACGCCGACTGCGCCGCCGCCAGGCTCAGCAGTTGATCGATCAATGTGCGGCCGCGTTGGATGCCGCGTGACAGCGGCTCAAAACGCTCCCGGCTCATGGGCGACAGGTCAGTGGCGGCCAGCCGGTCGGCTTGCAGGGCCAGGGCGGTCATCGGCGAGCGCAGTTCGTGAGCGGCATCGGCGACAAAGCGCCGCTGGCTGTCCATCGACTGCTCAACGCGGGCCAGCAAACGATTGATCGCCACCACAAACGGGCGCACTTCGCTGGGCAGGTGTTGTTCTTCAATGGGGTGCAGTTCCTGCTCGGCGCGCTGGTCGATCTCGGCGGCGAGCACACCAATCGGGCGAAACAACTTGCGCACCAGATCGCCAACCACCAACAGCAGCACCGGAAACAAGATCAGGAACGGCAACAAACTGCGCCAGGCGCTTTCGCGGGCGTCCTTGTCGCGGGCATCGGATTCCTGGGCCACGGCAATGCGTTCGCCACGTGCCGTGGTGTGCACCAGCACGCGAAAGTTTTCACCGCTCACCTCAACGGTGGACAGCCCGTCAGCGAGGTCTGTGGGGAAGGGCAAGGGCAAGGCTTCATCGTTGATGCCCGTAGCGCGCCGGCCGTCGCCCAGGTGTTGAATGATTACCCGGGATTCTTCGTCATCGCCATCAATGGCCGGGCCTTGTGGGTAGTGCAGGGTCATCTGCTGGCGGTCATACAGCATCGCGACCTGGCGTAAGGTGTCGTCCTGCTGTTCGTGGGTTTCGTCGAAGGCCGAGACAAAGGCAAACACGCTGGCCACCAGCGCCACCAGCAAAATGGCCAGGGACAGGGTGACCGACAGCCGCAGTTGGACCGATTCACTCAAACGCTTTTTGAAACCATCCATCCCATGCCCCTGACATTCTTGATCACATGACTGCCCAACTTGCGCCGCAAGGCGTGAATCAGGAACTCGATGGCGTTGCTTTCGACCTCATTGCCCCAGCCATACAGGCGGTCTTCCAACTCACTGCGCGAGAGGATTGCTCCTGGGCGAATCAGCAGGGCTTGCAGTAGCGCAAATTCGCGACTGGAAAGGGCGACGTTGCGATGCGCGTCGGTGCTGGCTTGCTTGGTGAGCAGGTCCAGCGACACGCTGCCATTGTCCAGCAACGGCAGAGCGTTCCCGCCTTTGCGGCGCAACACCGCACGGATACGCGCGAGCAATTCCGAGATGTCGAATGGTTTGAGCAGATAGTCATCGGCGCCACTGTCGAGGCCGCGCAGGCGGTCATCGAGACTGTCACGGGCGGTAATGATCAGCAGCGGCACGGGGTTGTTGCGCCCACGGATGCTGTCCAGCACATCGAGGCCGTCCTTGCCGGGCAGGCCCAGGTCCAGCAGCACCAGGTCGTAAGGTTGGGTGTCGAGTGCGGCGAGGCCGGTGAGGCCGTTCTTGACCCAGTCGGCGGCATAGCTCGCATCGCTGAGCGCGCGTTGGATGGCATCGCCAATCATCGGGTCGTCTTCGACCAGCAGTATCCGCATGTCGCCTCCGCAGCAAAAGCAAACGCGGTGAAAGGATCACCGCGTCTGTATTGAAGCATGATTGTCTGATGTCAGCCTTTCATCGCATCGAAGGTCTTGAGCAAGTCCTCCATCGAGGCGGTGCAGTCGGCCTGGTTCGGGTTGCCATCACGCAGGGCCGAAAGTGCACGGTCGATGGCTTTGTCCAGCACGTGCCAGTCGTTCGCGGCCCGAGGTTTGATCCCGGCCTCGGCGGCATCCCAGCTGGTTTCCAGGTCTTTGATGCGGGCTTTGGCACCCGCCAGGTCGTGCTTGGCGACAAGCGCCGACACGTCCGCCGCGATGGCGCGGAATTCGGACAGGTCGCCCAGTTTTGACGCATGGGCTTGGCTGCTCGTGACGGTGGCGCCGCCGGCGGTGTCTTGGGGTTTGTCGGCAGGTTTGGAGCAGCCGGTGGCAATGCCCAGCATAAAGATCGCTGAAACAATGGCGGCGTGGCGGATCATGTTTTGAACGCGCATGAGGGTTTCCTTGAGGTGAGTCGTTATTGGGTAATGGCTTTGCGGTTGCTGACACTGATTTGCGCGACGGCCACCAGCAGGACAATGACGCAGAGGAACAGCGCGCTGGTCCAACTGGCGCCCATGCCCAGGCCGCCATAGGTCTTGGCTTGGGTCAGCAGGTCGCCGAGGGAGGCGCCGAAAGGTCGGGTGAGGATGTAGGCGACCCAGAAGGTCAGCACGCTGTTGACGCCCACGCGCCAGGCCACCATGGCCACGGCGATCAAACCGGCGAAAATCACCGCGCCGAGCGTGAAGCCCAGGCCCAGCGCTTCGGTGGCCAGGTCACCGGCAGCGGTGCCCAGGGCAAACGTGCAGAGCACCGTCGTCCAGTAAAACCACTCACGCCGTGGCGTGACGATGTCGCGGATCGACAGGCTGCGCTCGGTGCGATACCAAACCACAAAGTTAAGCGCGAGCAGGCCCGCAAAAATCGCTGTGCTGAGGTACAGGCTGACGTCGAGTTTATCGGTGAGGATATCGGTGATCTGTGTGCCGACGATGCTCACCAGCACCACGGTGAGCCAGTAAATCCAGGGCGTGTAGGCCTTGGTGCGCATCTGCCCGAACAGCGCGACGGCCAACAGCGCAGCCATGCCGAGGCTGGTCCAGCCGGCGCCGAAGCCGGCATTGACGGCGAGGTAATCCGCGCCGGTTTCGCCCACGGTCGTGGACAATATCTTGATCACCCAGAATGACAGCGTCACCTCGGGTACTTTGTTCAGCCAACGGGCTGCTGTGGCATTCATGGGGTTACCTCTCCTTGACTGCGCGGTGGTGGGCGCAGGGGAGAAGGTAGGCCCCGAAACTTAGCTGAGACTGAGGGGCGAAGCTTTTTTCAACACATGGGCCATACCGAGCGTGGTGAGGTGAACCCCGCTGCCGATGGGAGGCGCTTGCAGGCCTGAACTGCGCACCAGAATGGCGGGGCCTGGCTCGGCGTCATCGGGTTGCAACACCACAGTCAGCGTGCACGTATTGCCGCCGAACTCGCGTTCGGTCACCACCCCTCGACAGCCGGAAACGTCGGTGGTACTCAACTGCAATTGCTCCGGTCGCAGCATGATTCGCGCCGTGGTGGAGTGGGTCTTGCTGTCGACCTGCACGCGCCCCAGGCCGCAATGCGCCCAGCCCGCTTCGATCCGGGCGGGCATGACCACGGCCTCGCCGAGAAACAATGCGGTCTGCTCATCGACGGGGTACTGGTACAGGTCCATCGGGTGACCGGACTGCACCAGGCGACCCTGGCGCATCACCGCCAACTGATCGGCGAACGACAGCGCCTCGCTTTGATCGTGAGTCACCAGAATCGTGGTAATGCCCGCGTCGCTCAGCAGCCGCGCGACCATCTTGCGCATGGCCGAGCGCAAGCCGGTGTCCAGCGCGGAAAACGGTTCATCGAGCAACATCAGCCGTGGTTGTTGCGCCAAGGCCCGGGCCAGCGCCACCCGTTGCTGCTGGCCGCCGGAGAGTTCATGGGGCCAACGCCCGGCCATGGTGGCGTCGAGGGCTACGCTGTCCATCAGTTCGGCGATACGCGTGTGGCGAGCCTCGCCCTTGGTGGCCAGGCCGAAGCCGATATTGTCAGCCACGGTCATGTGCGGGAACAGCGCGCCGTCCTGCGGCACATACCCGATCTGGCGCTGGTGGGCGGGCACGGCGTGAGTGGCGTCGACCAATGTCTGGCCGTTCAGCGTGAGGCTGCCGGTGTCGGGGAATTCAAAGCCTGCAATCATGCGCAGCAAAGTGGTCTTGCCGGAGCCCGAAGGCCCGACGATCACCGTGCGGCTCCCGGTGGGCACTGACAAGGTCACGTCCGCCAGGGCGCGCTGGGTGCCGAAAGATTTGCAGATGGCGTGGAGTTCGAGGGCGTTCATCGGCCTGCCGTGCGTTTGGATTGATGGTAGAGAAGGCCGGTCAACGGCAGTGACAACAGGATCATGATCAGCGCGTAAGGTGCGGCGGCGGCGTAGTCGATCTCGCTGGTCATCGCCCAGAAGCCGGTCGCCAGGGTGCGGGTGCCGTTGGGCGCCAGCAACAGGGTGGCGGTCAGTTCATTGGTGATCGCCAGGAACACCAGCGCCGCCCCCGCAGCGGCGGCCGGTGCGGCCAGGCGCAGGGTGATCAGCCATAACGCGCGGCCCGGCGAGCGACCGAGGCTGCGGGCCATGTTTTCCAGCTCCACCGGGGCCTGAGCGATACCTGCGCGCAAACTCACCAGCGCGCGTGGCAAGAACATCAGCAGGTAGGCGAGCAGCACGGTAATCGTGGTCTGGTAAATCGGCCGGGCGAAGTGGATGGTCACCGTGACCAGTGCCAGCGCGACTACGATCCCGGGCAACGAGCTGGTGATGTAGTTGCAGCTTTCCAGGATACGCTGCAGGCGTCCCGGCGCCCGAATCGACAGCCAGGCAATCGGCACCGCCGCGCAGGTGGTCAATACCGCACCGGCTATCCCCAGCAGCACGGTTTGCTCCAGCGCCGGCAGCAGTTCGCTGAACTGCCAGACCTCACGGCCACCGGCGATCAACCACTTGCCCAGGGTGATCAGCGGGATACCCAGGGCCAGCGCACAGGTCATGCCTTGCAAGCCGAGGGCGAGCAGGGTGGTGCGGGTGCCCAGGGTCACGATGCGCTGGTCCCGGGCGCTGCCGGAGCCAACGCGCGCGTATCGGGCATGGCCGCGTGCAGCGGATTCCGCGCTCAGCATCGCCAGGCAACACAGCGCCAATACGGCCGCCAGCATATTGGCTGCCGGGCCATTAAAGGTGGATTTGAACTGATCGAAGATCGCCGTGGTAAAAGTGTCAAAGCGAATCATCGCGTACAGGCCGTATTCGGCCAGCAGGTGCAGGCCCACCAACAGGGCACCGCCGCAGATGGCCAGGCGTAATTGCGGCAAGACCACCCGCATAAATACCGCCCAGGGCTTGAGGCCCAGGGACTCGGCCACGTCTTCGATGGCCGGGTCCAGCCGGCGCAATGTCGCCGCCACCGGCAAGTACAGAAACGGGAAGTAGGCAATCACCGACACCAGCACGCCGGCCGGCAAGCCATGAATCGAAGGCACCAGGCTGACCCAGGCGTAACTGTGCACAAATGCCGGCACCGCCAGCGGCGCCACCGCCAACAGTGACCAGACGCGTCGCCCCGGCAGGTTGGTGCGTTCGGTCAGCCAGGCCAGCGCAATGCCCAGCACCACGCATAACGGCAGGGTGAACACCACCAACAGCACGGTGTTGAACAACAATTCGCCGACGCGCGGGCGCCATACCAGCGCCTCAATTTGCGCCCAGCCGATTTGCCACGACACGCCGATCACAAACGCAATCGGCAACAGCGCCAACAGCGAAACCAGTACTGACAAACTGGTGACCCACGTGCCCCCACGGCCTCTGAACAGACCTTGGGTGCGTCGTTGTGGTGGCGCAGGTATCGCGTGGGCGATACCTGGCACTGGGGCTTGAGGCAACAATCAGAGCAGTCCGGCCTGGGTCATCAGCTCGACAGCCTTTTTGCTGTTGAGCTTGGACGCGTCAACCTTCGGTGCGTCCAGTTGCGCCAACGGCACCAGCTTGGGGTTCGATTGGGCGTTCTGGCCCACGGCGTACTCGAAGGCGTTGCCGTCTTTCAAGATCGCCTGGCCGTCTTTGCCGGTAATCCACTTCAAGAAGGCTTGGGCCTCGTCTTTATGTTTGCTGGAGGCCAAAACACCGCCACCGGAAATGCTCACAAAAGCGCCCGGGTCCTGGTGCTTGAAGTAGTGCAATTGGGTGTCCTTGCTGTTTTCGCCGGTCTTGGATTGGTCGACGAAACTGTAGTAGTGGTAAATCACGCCGCTGTCGACCTGGCCTGCGTTGACGGCCTTGAGCACCGCGCTGTTACCCCGGTAAATGCTCGCATTGGTTTTCATCGCCTTGAGCCAGTCGAGGGTGGCGGCTTCGCCCTTCAATTCGAGCACCGCGGCAACGATGGCCTGGAAGTCGGCACCGGCCGGGGAAGCGGCCCAGCGGCCTTTCCAGCTTGGCGAGGCAAGGTCCAGCAGGGATTTCGGCAGGTCGGCTTCTTTCAATTTGCTTGGGTTGTACACAAATACCGTGGAGCGCGCGGCAATGCCCAACCACTTGCCGTGGGCCGGGCGGTAGGCGGCGTCCACTTGTTCCAGGGTGGCTGGCGCCACCGGCGCGAACAGCCCGGCGTTGTCCACCAGCACCATGGCCGGGGAGTTCTCGGTGAGGAACACGTCAGCCGGGGAGGCCGCGCCTTCCTGCACGATCTGGTTGCCCATCTCGGTGTCGTCGCCGTTGCGTATGGTCACCGGAATCCCGGTTTCCTGGGTGAACCCTTCAACCCAGGCCTTGGTGAGGCTTTCGTGCTGGGCGTTGTACACCACAATGCCCACGGCGTCGGCGGCATACACCGACCCGGTGCCGAGCAGTGCGGTGGCCAGCAGGGCTTTAGTGAAGAAAGAGGGTAGACGGGAAGCCATACGCTGAACGCTCCGGTTTTTATGAATGCACGGGAAGCCCGTGAGAGGTCGATTGAGGCTGGACCAATAGGAATCATTTGCATGTTTGGGCGCGGCGAATGTAGAGCCCGAAATGAGAAAAAAACGTCAAATAAACGGTAAATAAACGTGATGAGCGTTATCAACTGACGCAAGTCAACTGTGGGCGCTGGCTTGCCTGCGATGGCGGCGGGTCAGTTGGCGGATTTTTCACTGATCGCTATCGCAGGCAAGCCAGCGCCCACAGGGTTTAACTCAGTTTAGGCGGGACGAGGCGCGCGGTTCAGGCACCCGATGGAGCGATCCACGGTGGTCTTGGCAAGCTCCAGCAAATGCCACACCGCCAGCATCTTAGCCCGCTCGGGGTTGGTCAGCAGTTCACTGCAATTGAGCGCCGTGACAGACGCGCTGTCGAGCACGCTGGCGGTGTAGAGCAGGGCGTCTTCAAAGCTCAGGTCTTCGATTTGAACACCTTGGGTGGGCAGGTAATGGTCGATGGCGCGGTTGAAGGCGGCGCGGTCTTTGGTGGAATGGCGGGGTGGATCGGGGACAACTTTTTTCATTGTTTAGTACCTGTCTGATCAAGGAACCGACACTCTGCGCGACTAAACGAGGGTGGCGGCTGTACGCAGGTTAGTCGACCGGTCAGATCAGGAACCCGGCGCGCCCGAAGGCGCCCTGCGCACAGCCACCATAAAACTTCATGGGACAATGCGCCTGTTCTGAACTCCGAGCGACTAAACCCGATCACTGATGAGCAGTGACGGACCGCAGACTAGTCATCGATTCCAACAGGCACAAGGCGGCAGGGATTGTCTAGGAAACGTCCTGCAATTTAAAGAGACACGCCTTGCTGGCCCTTTACAAACCATGACCAAATGCCACTCACCCCACCCCTAAAATAGAGCAGCAGGCTTGCCTGTGATTGCCATTGATATCCACACATCGTGGGCTCTACACCGAACCCCAAGGCCCTATAGCCGTGGTGGTGAGTGGCTTTTTTGTAGGCACTGCTTCCCTGCAATGTAGGCAACTTCCCAAATGTTGCTCGGCCTTCCCGGGCTTGTGTCCAGGGCGTACTCGCTTGCTTATATTCCGACGCCATCTTCATTGCATCCAGGGATGTGGAGCATGGCGCAGGGCTATATCAACGACCGTACGACGGACTACCGCAGCTTGAAATCCCGGTTGATGGGCGGCGCCCCGAGCCAACAGCATTCCGATCATTTCGACGTGTTGAACCGGCACCTGCTCCCAGGGCTGGTAACACCGGGGCAGTTGGTGGTTGTGCCCGATACCTACAGCGTGAGCTGTTCAAGGGAGGAGGCCTGGTTGATGCGCCAGGCCGAGGTGATTCGTCGGGAGCTGGACGCTGGCGCCGGAACCCAAGTGGTCAACAACTACGACCTGCTGCAAAGCTTTCTGGGGTATGGCTCGTTGGGCGTGGGCAGCGCGACGTCGGCGTGGGCGCGGCACCTGGACGAAGTGGCGCATACGCTGGAGGAGATTGAGCGGCTGCATCAGCGTCTTAAAAGCGGTGGCTTGGATCGTAAGGCGTTTTTACGCCAGCGCAAGGCTTTGTTCGGCCTGCTGGACGCCCAATTGCAAGGCGCGGCGCGATTTGGCACCGGGTTGCAGGGCAATCAGGCGTTGAAGAAGGTGTTGGGGATTTCAACCAAAAGCTATCTGCATAAGGGCGAGATCGCCGGGTATGCGCAGCGGACGCGGGACATTGCGCAGATGTCGAAGTGGTTGGGGAAGGGGACCTATGTGGGCTTGGGACTGGACGTGGGCGTTGCAGGGTTGGAGATCAAGGAGGCGTGTGTGCAGGGGCGGGAGGCGCAGTGTCGGCGGGCGAAGTATGTGGAGTCGGGGAAGTTGGTAGGCGGTGTGGCGGGGGCTTCTTGGGGAGGGACTATGGGGGCGAAATTCGCCCGTCGCGGCTGTATGACGTTTTTGGGCATCGCGGCTAAAGGAAACGGTGCGCTGGCCTGCGCAGTGATCGGCGGCGCGGCGGGAGGTTATGCCGCGGGCAATGCAGCTGGCGCTTTCGGTGCGTTTCTCGGTGGACAGATCGAAGAGATCGAGGGTGATTTGATCTTTCAACCAGAGGGCGCTTGAGCATGGATTTTCAACTCGTCCTCGCAATCTTTTTATCTACAGGGGCGCTGGTTGGCTCAGGGCTCACTTTATACGCTGAGTACACGAAGCTCGAAGCGCTGGAAAGCTACTTCAGCGAGAACAAGCTGGTCTGCGATAACAAACGATTTTGGGGTAGAAATCAGCGCATCGATAGGTTTTATCGCATGCTCGTGATCTCTGAAATGTTGGCAATGCCCAACATGCACATCAAAAGAGGGGATGTGACCGAGGCTGAGCTGGCGTCCGTCCCCCTGTCTCTCAAGCGTTGGGCGCTGTGGCCGTTTAATTTTGGGATGGTCTGGATCGCTGGCTGTGTCCTCTGGACCGTCTTGTACGGCTGGTAGCCTAGGGTTATTGCTCGACGAATCAGCCCTTATCGCGAGTCGGCTACCCTGTTCAATCGCCTCTCCACCCGGCCACTGTCGCTGTTTCAACGCTTATAACCTCGCGGGCAGCGTTGCTGAGTGCGCTGCCGTAGGCGTTCGGGTATAACGCCGGTTCTCAATTGTACCCACGGCGGGGTATGGCGACAGTGGTGGGCTTGCGGTTTCGCAGGTGCTTACGCTCTGCACGACGCCCGTGGTCTATGGTTGGTTCGAACGTCGGCGTCGAAAGGCAGTACCCGACTCAGCAGGTATTTCAGGTTGAACGCAGCCGTGGGACCCCGTATGGCAATGGATTTCAGGCACAGCCTGACGAAACGGATCGTGATTGTGTTTGCGCTGATGAGCGCCTTCGTGGCGGGGGTGTTTGCCGCGGGCATTATCGCCACCGTGCATGTGATCGAATACAAACTGACCAGCGCCGACCTCGGCAGCGGGTTGAACCGCCTGTTGCGCCAGGATGACACGGCCAGCTGGAGCCATCGCCCAAGCAAAGGCGAATTGTTTTTCGCCCAGGGCGAGCAGGGTGACCTGGCGCTTGACCCGTTGCTGGCCGGGCTGGCGCCGGGTTTCCAGGAAGTCGACTTTCAGGGGCGGGCCTACTACGCGGTGTCGCAGGTGGTGGATGGGCGCCAATACGTGCTGATGCGCAACCAGCAAAGCTTTAAGCAACGCGAGCGGGTGCTGTTCGGCGCGGTGGCGGTGGGTTTTATCCTGAGCATTCTGTTGGCGGTCCTGCTGGGCCGCTTGTTGGCGCGCCGCGTGATGGCGCCGGTGGTACGCCTGGCGCGGCAAGTGCGTCATCGCGACCAGTTGCTGGATGTAGCGCCGCCGCTGCATCCGGATTACGCCGTGGATGAAGTGGGGGAGTTGGCGCTGTCCTTCGACAAGACCCTGGGGCGCCTGCGCGATGCGTTGAGCCGGGAAAAGCTGTTCACCAGTGACGTCAGTCACGAACTGCGCACACCGCTGATGGTGCTGGCCAGCTCCTGCGAATTGTTGCTCGGTGACCCTTCGCTGGATCAACGTTCGGTGGCCCAGGTGGGCCGGATTGCGCGGGCCACCGATGAGATGCGGCAACTGGTGGACACCTTCCTGACGCTGGCACGGGCCTCGGGTGCCCAGGGCCAGGGCGCCCAGGCAACGTTGAAGGACGTGGCGGATGGCCTGGTGGAGATCTGGGGGCGAATGATTCGCGAAAAAGGCCTTGAATTCATTTATGAAAGCGGACACACCTCACCCGTGGAGTACAACCTGACGCTGTTGCAGTCGGTCATGGGCAACCTGCTGCGCAATGCCTGGCACTACACCGACAGCGGCTTTATTCGGCTGACGTTGAGCGAGCACGGTTTTCGTGTGGAGGACAGCGGCATTGGCATTCCCGATCACAAACGCGAGGCGATGTTCCAGCCGTTTGTCAGGGGTGAGCACAGCCGGGGAGAAGGGTTGGGGCTTGGCCTGTCGTTGGTGCAGCGTATCTGCAGCACCCAGCAGTGGCGGGTGGAGCTCACCGCCAGGCAACCGAATGGGTGTTGTTTTTCGGTTGACCTGACGGCGCGCTGAACGCTTTTTTCAGCGCATGTGCAGAATAATCGGACTGCTGCTGGCCGGGTCGGTATGCCCACGCAGCTTGCCGACCGCTTGTGCGTCGACCGCGCCACCGTGGTTGCCCCACGTGCTGCGCACGTAGCTCAACACCTGGGCAATTTCCTGGTCGGACAGTTGCTCACGAAAGGCCGGCATGCGGTAGGCGTCCGGTACACCAGCCGCTACCACGCGTTGCGAACCGTTGAGGGTGATGTTGATCGCCGAGGCGCTCTCTTTAGCCAATGCCGAGGTGGCGCCAGCCAAGGGTGGCATCCACTCGGGTTGGCCCTTGCCGTCGAGGCCATGGCAGGACGCGCAGCGGGTCGCGTAGGTGTGCGCACCGGGGAGGTCCGGGCGCGCGTCGGCGGCCACGGCCTGGTACTGCCAGGCGCTGCCATCACGTTGCGGATCGCCAGGCAGTGACTTGAGGTAACGCGCGATCGCCGCCAGGTCCTCATCGGCCATGAACTGCGTGGAGTTGTTGAACGCTTCGGTCATCGAGCCGTAGACCACCGCATGCTTGTTGCGCCCGACCTTGAGGAACTGCACGATTTCAGGCTCGCTCCAACGGCCCAACCCGGTGTTGGGGTCCTGGCGCAGGCTCGGCGCGTACCAACCGTCGAGCAACGCGCCGGCGAGGTACGGCGCGCCGCTCTCGTCCAGCGCCTTCTCGTTGAAGGCCAGGCCGCGGGGCGTGTGGCAACTGCCGCAGTGGCCCGGGCCTTGGACGATGTAGGCGCCACGGTTCCACAGCGCGTCCTGGCCGGGTTTGGCGGCGTAGGTGGCGTTCGGGGCGAACACGCCGTTCCACAGGGCGATGGGCCAGCGCAGGTTGAGTGGCCAGGGAATGTCGCTGGGGATGTTGGGCTGCTTGGCCGGTTCTACGCCTTGCATGAAAAACGCGTACAGCGCGCGCATGTCGTCATCGCTGAGCTTGGCATAAGACGGGTAGGGCATGGCTGGGTAGAGCCGTCGGCCACCCGGCGCAACCCCGTGGCGCACGGCGCGGTCGAAGTCGGCTGCGGTGTAGGCGCCGATGCCGGTGTCGCGGTCCGGGGTGATGTTGGTGGCGTGAATGGCGCCCAGCGGGGTGGCCATCTCCAGGCCGCCGGCGAACGGTGCCTTGCCCGGCAGGCTGTGGCAGGCCACGCAGTCGCTGAGGCGCGCCACGTACTCGCCACGGCTGACCAGGGCCGGGTCGAAGCCGGTGGTGTGTGGTTGTTCCAGCGGTGAGGCGGGCTGGCGGGTGACGTACCACGCCAGTAGCCCGGCCACGACCACGCAGGCCAGCGCCAGCCAGCCTGCGGTTGCAGCCAATCGTCGGTTGTTCATGGGCATTCCCTGTCGGTTAGCTGAAGGTGTATCGGCTCAATGGCAAGCTGCGGATACGCTGGCCGGTCAGGTGCGCCACCGCATTGGCCACGGCTGGCGCCACTGCGGGTAACGGCGGTTCACCGATGCCGCCCATCTTTTCGCCACTCTCGACGATCCGAACATGCACTTGCGCCATGCGCGAGGGCGGCAGGATCGGATAAAGGTCGTAGTTGCGCGCCCGTGGTTTGCCATCCACGTACACCGCTTCCTCCAGCAACGTTTGAGATAAGCCCAACGCCACGGCGCCATTGACCTGCGCCTCGACGATTGCCGGGTTGACGATGCTGCCCGGGTCAATGGCTTCCCAGATATGGTGCACCTTGACCTGGCCGCTTTCGATCGACACTTCGGCGATCACCGCCGCGTGCGAGCCGAATGGCGAGGCCATGGCCACGCCGCGCGCCCGGCGGGTGCCGTCCTCGGCCGTGTAGGGGCCCCGTTTCCAGCCACCGGACAACTCGCCGGCCGCTTGCAGCAGGGTGGTCAGCCGCTTGTTGTCGCGCAGCAGGTGCAGGCGCAGTTCGTAGGGGTCGTGGCCGCCTTTGTCGGCCAGTTCGTCGAGGAACGCTTCGTAGAAAAAGTCGTTGAGCGAGTTGCCCACCGAACGCCAGTAGCCGAGCATGGCCGGGCCCTTGACGTAGATCTGCGCGATGCGTTTGTTGGGGATGGCGTAGGACTTGCCCGACAACCCTTCGAGCGCCGTGGGGTCGAGTTTTTCGCCCTGTTTGCCGGCGATGGCTTCGGACGGGCCTTCGGTAGCGCTCACCGCCTCAATGGCCACCGGCAAGCCTTTGTCGTCCAGCGCGGCGCGGAACTTGACCACGGCGACCGGGCGCAACACATCGCGCAGGAACTCTTCTTCGCGGCTCCAGATCAGTTTGATCGGGCGGCCTACCGCCTTGGCCAAGGCGATGGCCTGCGGGTAGGGGTTGGCCGAGTCGTACAGGAAATGCCGGCCAAAAAAGCCGCCCAGCAGCGGCGAGTGCAGGGTGATTTGTTCGATGGAGAGCCCGGTGCGCTTGGCCATGTCGGCGCGGAACATATCCGGCGCCTGGTTGGGCAGCCACACTTCCAGCGAGCCATCGGGGTTGAAGCGCGCCAGGGCCGAAGGCGGCTCCAGCTGGGCGTGGTTGAGGTACTGGTTGTGGTAGGTCGCTTCAATTTTGGTCTTGGCGTTGGTCAGCGCGCCGGCCACGTCGCCCTCGTTTTCGTCGTCACGGGCCGGGCCCTGTTGGGCGGCAAGGAAGTCGCGGTACTTGTCGCTGGAGAAGTCCGCAGGCATCGCGCGCACGCTCGAACCGGCGGCCGCTTCCAGCCATTCCACCTGGATCGCCTCCACCGCCCGCTTGGCATGCCACCAGCGTTCGGCAACGACCGCCACGGCGCCCGGCAGTTGGTGAACCGAGTGCACGCCTTTCATGGCCTCGACCTGTGCCTGGTTGCGCAGGCTGCCGACGGTCATGCCCAGGCGTGGCGCATGCTGGACGGCGGCGTGGAGCATGCCGTCGACCTTAAGGTCGATGCTGTATTGGGCCTTGCCGGTGGATTTGTCGTAGGCATCCAGGCGTTTGACCGGCTTGCCGATCCAGCGGAACTGGCTCGGGTCGCGCAGCGTAATCGTGGCCGGGTCGGGCACCGGCATGTCCAGGGCCCGACCGGCCAACTCACCGTAACCCAGCGAGCGGCCGGAAGCGGCGTGTACGACGCGGCCGGGCTGCGTGGTCAGTTGGGCTAAGGGCACGCCCAATTGCTCGGCGCCGGCCTGCAGCAACATGGCGCGGGCGAGGGCGCCGAGGCGGCGCATGGTTGGGTAGCTCATGCGGATGGACATGCTGCCACCGGTGATGCGCATGCCGTTTTCCATCACCACATAGGCTTCCCCGGGCGGTGCGGCTTCAACCACGAAGGTGGCCGGGTCGGCATCCAGTTCTTCGCCGACAATCTGCGCCATCGCGGTGTGGGTGCCTTGCCCGCCTTCCATGAAGGGGCTGAGCAGGCGCACGCTGCCGTCCGGGCGAATCTCGAGAAATGCCGGCACCTGGGTCCCGCGTTCTGCGGGGCCGCCCGTTGCGGCATAAGCCCTGGACGCACCCAGCGGCAGGCCGAAGCCGATGACCAGCGCACCGACGGCGGTGCTGGCGAGAAAGCGCCGACGGGACAGATTGATCGGCTCGCCCAATGGCGCGTCGAGTGGTGGGTTGCGCGTAGTCATCAAGCGCTCTCCGTCCTGGCAGGTTGGGCGGCCAGTTCGTGCACGGCCGTGCGGATAGCGTTGTAGGTGCCGCAGCGGCACAGGTTGATCATGGCGGCTTCGATCTGCGCGTCCGTGGGCGCGGGGGTGTGCTTGAGCAGCGCGGTAGCGGCCATCACCTGTCCCGACTGGCAGTAACCGCATTGCGCCACTTGGTGTTCGACCCAGGCCGCGACCACGCGCTTGCCCACGTCATCGGCTTCAATCGACTCGATGGTGGTGACTTCACGGCCGACCACTGCGGCCACCGGCGTGACGCAGGAGCGCACGACATTACCGTCCACCAGTACCGAGCAGGCGCCGCACTGCGCCAGGCCGCAGCCGTACTTGGTGCCGGTCATCCCCAGGTCATCGCGGATCACCCATAGCAATGGCGTGTCGGCGTCGGCATCGACCTCATAGGCTTTTTGGTTGATACGTAATTGCATGGTTCACCTGCTGATCATCGGTTGATGTGGCTTTTCTTATAAATTGCCCATCGTTGCACTCTAGACCACGGTGCAAGGGCTATCTATACCCTCATCGATAACTCGCAGGATCAGGCAAGTATTCAAGAGGATTGCACGCTTGATGACGGTCCCCGCGCCTGTAGGCCTTTGCTGATCCAGGCCTGCTGGTCGCACTTTTTTTGATTCTCTTGATCTATCCCTGTCACGACCACGCTCATTCAGCGCGTGGACAGCAGCCAGAACCGGTGCCGATGGATCCAACGTTTATAGCTTTTATCACGCGATGGCCGCTGCTGTTGGCAGCGGTGTTTGTATTCAGTTTGAGCGGTTGCAGCCAGCAACAGGGGCGCGACATCGCCAGGCAGTTCAGCGATGGCAAACCGGACGAGTTCTTTCAAACCAGTGTCGATCGCATGGCAACCCTGAGCATGCGTGACAACCTGCAAAGCTTGTATCTGTTGATGAACAAGCTCTACCTGCGCAACCCCAACCAGTGGCGTCAGTCCGGCTACCCGGATGCGGTCAGTGCTGCGCGGGCCATCCGTCAGGCCATCGAGAGCCGTCAATCACTGCCCGCGCTGGGGGATCGCCGTGACCTGGCAGCCTTAAGCTATTCATTGAGCCCGGAATTTCGCGGCGACCGGGTCGGGGCATTCATCTATGCAATCGGCAGCATGCTGGTGACGGCCCATGGCGGTCGCTTGCAGTTTTATATGACCGATTCGATCAACCCGCAATTTGTCAGCAACGCCGCGCGCAATATCGAGAAAGCCACCTGGCTGCTCAGCCAGCGTCAGGATGCCAATGGTGTGTTGCTGCTGTTTTCCAATGAAATATCGGAGGAGGGCAGCAACCTCAGTTTTGCCGTTGAGTTCGGCAAGGTGGTCGCGCGCCTGGACCTGCTCGCCCAGATGCTCGATGAGCGTTACCGACGTGTCGCGCTCAATTACGCGCAGAGCTTGCTGCTGATGAACTTCTTGCCGGTGCAGTGACGCGTTGCGGGACCGGGTAGTGCGGTGTTTCCGTTTCCCGTGTAGGAAACGGCCTATCTTGGTCCCCTTCGCTTGAAACACACCCTGGGTCGGCCATAGCCTCGGACTTTTCTTAACGACGAGTGCCTACCTTGGGTAAGCGAAAAACGCTTGGGTCAACTGATCGCGAAGTTCGCCTGCGATTTATCCTCTTTGCCGTCATCGACGTCGCGAGCGCCCAGGGCGTTCGCGCTGAGCTGTTACTGCCGGCACAGAAACTGCTGCGTGACGCGCCGAGCGAGGTGCAGCTGCGCGACACCCTCGCGCGCATATTGGCCTGCGATGAGATGTATGGGTTCCGGTTCCCGCCGGGGACGGAGGCGGATGACTTCATGCAGACGCTGGACCTTTCAGAAACCAGCCCCGGGGCCTGAAGCGAATGTTCGTTCCTGTGTTTATGGGGGTGTCGTGGTGTGCTGCATCCGCTGACAGGTCCCGCGCCCTAAGAAACGCCCCGATTATTCGCGGCGTTTTGCGTTCGATCCAAGCGTTGCGGGTAGGACGTCACACCGCGCACCGCCGTCTGAGTTGGGCCTAAAAAGCAAACCCGGTCCGACGTTGTTGTGGGAAGGGTCTGGTCCGTTAATAACGCGTGACCCGGTGAGCGTGCCTGGCTTCCCATCACTGTTCGCCTGATGGGCTCCGGCATAACCCGAGCCTGTCACGCCCCCGAATTCCAAGGACCTGACCATGCTGTTGCGCCAACCTCCGCTCCTGTTCGCCGCCTTGACCCTCAGTTCACTGGCGCACGCCGAAACACTGCAACTGGCGCCCGTCGAAGTCACCAGCAGCGAGGCCAGCGCGGGTGAAGTCGCCCAGGCGCAGCTAAAAAACGTGCCCGGTGGCACCAACTACATCGACATGAGCCGCGTGCAACAGGGGCGGGTGAGTACTAACGAAGATGTGTTCAAGTACCAGCCTGGGGTGTACGCCAAGGCGGCGAACAATGAAGGCGTGAAGCTCTCGATTCGCGGTTCCGGATTGAACCGCAGCCCCGGCGCCCATGCGTCCGGGCTGTATGAAATGTTCGACGGTTTGCCGCTGACCGGCCCGGGCGGTACACCTTACGAGCTCAAGGACCCCCTGTGGCAAAGCCGCGTCGAGGTGCTGCGCGGCGCCAACGGCTTTGATCAGGGCGCGCTGGCCCTGGGCGGCTCGGTCAACTACATCACCCATACCGGCTATGACGCGCCCACGCTGCAAGTACGTTATGAAGCAGGCAGCCGCGGCTATGCCCAGCGCGAGATCAGTTCCGGCCAGGTGCTCGGGGACGCTGACTACTACATCAGCCTCACCGACGCCGAATCCGACGGCTACCAGCACCAGAGCGCCGGCAGCGGCAAGGGCGTCGCGGCGAACTTCGGTTACCGTTTCAACCCGGACCTGGAGACGCGTTTCTATTTTCGTTACCGCGAAACCAGCAACGACTCACCCGGCAAACTGACGCGCTACCAGATCCGTCACGACCCGAGTGCCGCCAACAGCCTGAATGCCGCCCGCGACTCCAAACGCCTGCAGCCCGGCTCGACGTGGATCGCCAACAAGACCACCTTGCAGTTGGACGATCAGTCGCGCGTCGAAGTCGGGCTGGCCTATCACGACTACCCGATGGACCTGCGCGAAGGCACCAACCGCCTGAAAGTCGCCTACACCGACGTCAGCGGCACCCTGAAGTACCTCCGCCAGGACAGTCTGTTCGGCCACGACAGCAACACCACGATTGGCCTGCGCACCACCCAGGCGATGCCGAACAACGGCGCCTCTGAATACGTGCGTACCCCAGCCGGTAACACTGCGCCGTATGCCCCCGGCACCAAGACTCGCGACTACAGCTATTTGGGCTCCGACAGCGTGCTGCATGTCGGCAACGAACTGGAATTGGTCCCGGACCTGTGGCTGACCACTGGCCTGGCCGCGATTTACACGCGCCGCGAAACCCAGGTCACCTATCCCGAAGGCCAGGCGCCGCTCAGTCAACATGATTGGGATTACGCACCCCGCATTGGCCTGCGGTATGACTTCACCCCACAGTTGCAGGTGTACGGCAACCTGAGCCGCTCAGTCGAGCCGCCGCACGCGTGGTCGATGATCTGGGGTTCGAATAAATACTTTGCCCCCGGCAGCGGCCCGGCCACCGGTTTGCAACGCGAAGGCGTGAGTTTGCGCAATCAGACCGCGACCACCCTGGAGATCGGCGGGCGTGGCGAGCAGTGGTTCGGCCAGTGGGACCTGGCGCTGTACCGCTCCGAAGTGCGCCACGAATTGCTCACGGTCGAAACCCAGGCCCAAACCGCCAACAGCAGTGCGATTGTCGCCGAGTCCAACGCCAGCCCCACCGTGCATCAAGGCGTGGAGCTGGGCCTGCTCAGCCCGCTGTGGGACGGCGGCCGTAATGGCCAGCTTGACCTGCGCCAGGCCTACACCTTCAGCGACTTCCACTACCGCGACGATGACCGTTTCGGCGACAACACCTTGCCGGGCATCCCCAAACATTACTACCAGGCGCAACTGCGCTACAGCCATCCGACCGGTTTCTACACCAGCCTGAACACCGAGCATGCATCGCGCGTGGCGGTGGACTACGCCAACTCCTACTTTGCTGCGGCCTACACCACACTTGGCGCCACCTTCGGCTACGACGCACCGAAGCAGGACTGGCAAGCCTGGGTCGACCTGCGCAACCTCACTAACCGGCGCTATGCCAACACCGTCACGCCGGGTTACGACGACAAGGGTATGGATGTTGCGCGATCCACGCCGGCCGACGGTCGGGGCATTTACACCGGCGTGTCATGGCGCTGGCGTTAAGCACCGTCGAGGCGAGCGCTGCCGATCAGCCTTCGTTCTGCCGCAGGCGTTTGTACAACGTAGTGCGGCTGACCCCCAGCTCCCGCGCCAGGTGGGAAATATTCCCGCCTGCTGCCTGCAGGCGTTGCGTCAGGTCGGTGCTGTCATCCAAACGCTCATGGGTGGGCAATGGCGTCGGCCGCTGCAGATCCACAAAAAAATCATCCGGCAGATGCTCCGGGCGCACCGGCTGTTCCTCGGCCATTGCCAGCGCCACCTGCAACACACTGCTGACCTGACGCAAATTGCCCGGCCACGGGTGTTGCTCGAATAACGCCAGCACCTCGGTACTCAGCCCGGCCCACTGGGTCGGTTCGCGGTGTTGCTGCCACAATTGCTGGAACAGCGCCCGCTTGTCGGTGCGCTCGCGCAGCGGCGGCAACTCCAGGGTCAGGCCGCCGATGCGGTAAAACAAGTCCTCACGAAAGCGCCCGGCCTGCACCCACTCGCGCAGCGCGCGGTTGGTGGCGGAAATGATCCGCAAGTCCACCGGGAACAGCTCGCTGCTGCCCACCGGCTGTACGCAGCGCTCCTGCAATACACGCAGCAGACGGGCCTGAGTCGGCAGTGGCATATCGCCAATTTCGTCGAGAAACAGGGTGCCTTTATCGGCCTTGCGGATCAGGCCAATGCTGCCTTTCTGGTTGGCGCCGGTGAAGGCGCCTTTTTCGTAGCCGAACAGCTCCGATTCCACCAGCTCAGCCGGAATCGCCGCACAGTTCACGGCGATAAACGCCTGCCGGCTGCGTGAGCTGGCCTGGTGCAGGGCTTTGACAAAGACCTCTTTGCCCACGCCGGTCTCGCCGTGGATCAGCAGCGGAATGTCCTTTTCCAGTAATCGCTCGGCCTGGCGCACGGCTTTTTCCACGCGGATGTCGCCAAAGTGCAGGGTCTTGAGACTGATCGCGGCCGGCGTCGCCGGTGCGGGAGCGCTGGGTTTGGGCGCACTGAAGACGCGCGCCTGCACCGGCATTTTGCTTGGCCGCTTCAGTAAACACTGGAACCGATTGCGTCCGGCCGCCTGCAGGGAGAACGGCAGCCCCTCCGGCTGATTCAGCAGTTCCAGCAACGACACCTTGAACAAACTGTCGATCAGTACCCGCGACAAGCTGATGCCCAGCAAGTTATCGGCACGGCGGTTGGCCGACAGCACTTGGCCGCTTTCATCAAAGATCAGCAGGCCGGCCCATTGGCTGTCGAGGTTGTTCAGGCCGGTGTTGAAGGTCAGTTGAAAATGCTCGCCGCGAAACAGGTTGAGGATCAGCCGGTTTTCCACGGTCTGGCTCATCATCTTGACCATGCCCAGGGTGTGGGAGGGCGGCAGGTAGCTGTCGCTGGACACATCCAGCACGGCAATGATTTCGCGCTGGGCATCGAAGATCGGCGCCGCCGAGCCGGTCATGAAACGGTTGGCTTTAAGGAAGTGTTCGTCGTGCTCGATATGCACCGCCTGGGCACAGGCCAGCGCAGTGCCGATGGCATTGGTGCCGGTGGAGCGCTCGCGCCAACTGGCGCCGGCATTGAAACCGTGCGCCAGTTTCGGCTCGATAAACCGCTGGGTGCCCCACGACGTCAGGACCTGGCCCTGGTTGTCGGCCAGCATGATCAGGCAGTTGGAATTGCTCAGGATGTTTTCGTAGTAGGGCAGCACTTCCTGATGGGTGGTTTGCACCAGGGAATGCTGGCTTTCCAGCAATTGGCTGATGCCTTCGGCAGGCAGTTGGTCGAAGCTCGGTGCGCTCTGGTGGTCCAGGCCAAATGCGCGGCAACGGCGCCAGGAATCCTGGATAAGGGTGTCGTGAGCCTGGGGTTCGGCCATGAGGGCGACCTTCTTTTTATTGTTATAGAGGCTTGCAAACGCTAGCTGGAGCAGCAGGTTCAAAAATGTGGCAGCGGGCTTGCTCGCGAAGGCGCTGGTTCAGCCACTGAATCTGTTAACGGACACACCGCTATCGCGAGCAAGCCGGCTCCCACATTTAGCTCGGCGACGCCCATCAATTGTTGTTCAGAACTGTTCATTGTCAACCCGTGACTGTTCAGTTGTTCAGCCTTCGGTGTTCAGTTGTGTTCACGCCTGAGCAGCGTATTGGGCCCATTTCGTTACGGATCAAGCACCTGGCATTTATGGCATGGAATTCGCTCTGACGAGTGGGCAGATTCATTCCAATAATAAAAAGGGCGTGTCATGTCATTGACCCTGGAACATGTCTCCCGCGTCGTCGAAGGCCAAACCTGGATCGACGACGCCAGCCTGCGTTTCGAAGCCGGCTCCTTCAACGTATTGCTCGGCCGCACGCTGTCCGGCAAGACCAGCCTGATGCGCTTGATGGCGGGTCTGGACAAGCCCGACAGCGGTCGCATCCTGATGAATGGCGTGGATGTCACGCACAAGCCGGTGCGCTTGCGCAACGTGTCGATGGTGTACCAGCAGTTCATCAATTACCCGACCATGACCGTGTTCGAAAACATCGCCTCGCCGTTGCGCCAGGCCGGGGTGTCCCACGAGCTGATCCAGAGCAAAGTGCTCGAAACCGCGAAGATGCTGCGCATCGAGAAATTCCTCCAGCGCCACCCGCTGGAACTCTCCGGTGGCCAGCAGCAACGCACAGCCATGGCCCGTGCACTGGTCAAAGATGCCGAGTTGATCCTGTTCGATGAGCCACTGGTGAACCTGGACTACAAACTGCGCGAAGAGCTGCGTCAGGAAATGCGCGAACTGTTCAAGGCTCGCCACACCATCGCCATCTATGCCACCACCGAGCCCAACGAGGCGCTGGCCTTGGGCGGCACCACCACCATCCTCCACGAAGGCCGGGTGATCCAAAGCGGCAAGGCCGCCGAGGTGTATCACCAGCCGCAGACCGTGCTGGCCGCCGAGCTGTTTTCCGAGCCGCCGATCAACCTGATGCCGGGGCGTATCAGCGGCAATGAAGTGAGCTTTGCCAATGTCGTGCACTTCCCGCTGAACGTCGACCTGCGCCCCATCGGCGAAGGCGAGTTCCGCTTTGGCGTGCGCCCCAGCCACATCAGCCTGGTGCCGAGCAATGACGACGACCTGGAGCTGGCGGTGACTGTGGAGGTCGCCGAGATCAGCGGCTCGGAAACCTTCCTGCATGTGCGCAGCGAACATTTCCTGCTGGTGCTGCACCTGCCAGGGGTACACGAGTACGACGTTGACGCACCGATCCGCGTGTATATCCCCACCCATAAACTGTTTGTGTTCGATGGTCAGGGCCGTTTGGTCCAGGCCCCCGGGCGCCGCGTGTCGAGGGTTGCCTGATGGCCGAGATCCACTTGCAGAACCTCGCGCACAGCTACAACCCTGCGCCCAATGGCCCCGAGGACTACGCCATTCGGGAAATGAACCACGTCTGGGAGCAGGGCGGTGCCTACGCCTTGCTCGGGCCGTCGGGCTGCGGCAAGTCGACCCTGCTCAATATCATCTCGGGCCTGCTCAGCCCCTCGGAAGGCCAGGTGCTGTTCGATCACGCCGTGGTCAACGACTTGACCCCGGAAAAACGCAACATCGCCCAGGTGTTCCAGTTCCCGGTGGTGTACGACACCATGACGGTGTTCGACAACCTGGCGTTCCCTTTGCGTAACCAGGGCATGGCCGAGGCGAAAGTTCACAGTAAGGTGCAGGAGATTGCCGAAGTCCTCGACCTGCAAAACCTGCTGGGCAAAAAGGCGCGCAACCTCACCGCCGATGAAAAACAAAAAGTCTCCATGGGCCGTGGCCTGGTGCGCGACGACGTGTCGGCGATCCTGTTCGATGAACCGCTGACGGTGATCGACCCACACCTCAAATGGAAACTGCGGCGCAAGCTCAAGCAGATCCACGAGCAGTTCAATATCACCATGGTCTACGTGACCCACGACCAGCTCGAAGCCTCGACGTTTGCCGACAAGATCGCGGTGATGTACGGCGGGCAAATCGTGCAGTTCGGCACGCCGCGTGAGTTGTTCGAGCGGCCCAGCCACACGTTTGTCGGCTATTTCATCGGCAGCCCTGGGATGAATCTGATCGAAGTGCAGGCCGAGGCCGGTGGGGTACGTTTTGCCGGGACGCTGCTGCCGTTATCCGAGGCCTTGCAGCAACGTCTCCGTGAGACCAACTACACAAAGCTGCAGGTCGGCATCCGCCCGGAATTTATCCACGTGTGGGACGAGTACAACCCCGACGCCCTGCAGGCCGACGTCATCCATGTGGAAGACCTGGGCACCTACAAAATCGTTACCCTCAACCTCGACGGTACGCCGTTGAAAGTGCGCTTGGCCGAAGACAAACCGGTGCCCGAAGGCAACGCCTCAATCAGCTTTCCCGCGCAGTGGTTGATGGTGTATGCCGACGATTACCTGCTGGAGGTGCTGCCATGAATAAGGTGCAGAACAACAAGGCCTGGTGGCTGGTGTTGCCGGTGTTCCTGCTGGTGGCGTTCAGTGCGGTGATCCCGATGATGACGGTGGTCAACTATTCGGTGCAGGACATTTTTGACCAGTCCAGCCGCTACTTTGTCGGTGCCGACTGGTACAAACAGGTGCTGCTCGACCCGCGCCTGCACGACTCCTTGCTGCGCCAGTTCATCTATTCGGCGTGCGTGCTGCTGATCGAAATTCCGCTGGGTATCGCCATTGCCCTGACCATGCCGACCAAGGGCCGCTGGTCCTCGCTGGTGCTGATCATTCTGGCGATTCCGCTGCTGATTCCGTGGAACGTGGTGGGCACCATCTGGCAGATCTTCGGCCGTGCGGATATCGGTTTGCTCGGTTCAACCCTCAACGCCATGGGCATCAGCTACAACTATGCCGCCAACACCATGGACGCTTGGGTCACTGTGCTGGTGATGGATGTGTGGCATTGGACGTCCCTGGTGGCACTCCTGTGTTACTCGGGGCTCCGGGCGATTCCGGACGTGTACTACCAGGCCGCGCGGATTGATCGTGCGTCCGCCTGGGCGGTGTTCCGACATATTCAGTTGCCGAAGATGAAAAGCGTGCTGCTGATCGCGGTGATGTTGCGTTTCATGGACAGCTTCATGATCTACACCGAGCCTTTTGTACTCACCGGCGGCGGGCCCGGGAACGCCACCACCTTCCTGAGCCAGACCCTGACCCAGATGGCCGTAGGTCAATTCGACCTGGGCCCGGCGGCGGCGTTTTCCCTGGTGTATTTCCTGATCATCCTGTTGGTGTCCTGGCTGTTCTACACCGCCATGACCCATTCCGACGCGAACCGCTGAGGCTGCCAACATGAGCAAGCGTCTTATGCCTATGAAGAAAGTGATCCCCCTGCTGATCTACATCCTGTTCCTGCTGGTGCCGATCTACTGGCTGCTGAACATGTCGTTCAAGAGCAACACTGAAATCCTCGGCGGGCTGACACTGTTTCCGCAGGACTTCACCCTGGCCAACTACAAGGTGATCTTCACCGACCCGAGTTGGTACACCGGCTACCTCAACTCACTGTATTACGTGAGCCTGAACACGGTGATTTCCCTGAGCGTGGCACTGCCGGCGGCCTATGCGTTTTCGCGCTATCGCTTTCTGGGCGACAAACACCTGTTTTTCTGGCTGCTGACCAACCGCATGGCGCCTCCGGCGGTGTTCTTGCTGCCGTTCTTCCAGCTGTATTCGTCGATCGGCCTGTTCGATACGCATATCGCGGTGGCGTTGGCGCATTGCTTGTTCAACGTGCCGTTGGCGGTGTGGATTCTGGAAGGTTTCATGTCCGGGGTGCCTAAGGAAATCGACGAAACCGCCTACATCGACGGCTACAGTTTTCCGAAGTTTTTCGTGAAGATTTTTATCCCGCTGATCGGTTCCGGCATCGGCGTTACCGCGTTTTTCTGCTTCATGTTTTCCTGGGTCGAACTGTTGCTGGCACGCACGCTGACCTCGGTCAACGCCAAGCCCATCGCCGCGGTGATGACCCGTACGGTCTCGGCATCGGGTATCGATTGGGGCGTACTGGCGGCGGCGGGGGTGTTGACCATTCTGCCCGGCATGCTGGTGATCTGGTTTGTTCGCAACCACGTGGCCAAGGGCTTTGCCCTGGGCCGGGTCTAAAGGAGTCGATGATGGAATGGATGGCCTGGACCACCCCCACCGCGTTGTTCTTTGCGGCGATTGCCCTGTTGCTGGTGGGTATGACCACCTGGGAACTGCGTTCGCCGAGCATCCCGCGCCGTGGTTTGTTGCCGATCAGCACCACCCGTGGTGATCGCTTGTTTATCGGTCTTCTCGGCAGCGCCTACCTGCATCTGCTGGTGATCGGCGTAACCGGCTGGAGCATCTGGGTGGCGACCGCGCTGTCCCTGGTGTGGCTGTTGTGTGTGATGCGTTGGGGCTAGTGCTCCGTGAATAAACAACCAGGAGGTCTCTATGTTGAATAAAAACAATAAGCTGCGACATAGCATTTCATTGGCCGCCGTCATGGCCCTCAGCGGTTTGAGCGCTACGGCCTGGGCCGATGCGTATGAAGATGCCGCAAAAAAATGGATCGGCAGCGAATTCAAACCGTCCACGCTGACGGCCGATCAGCAGCTCGAAGAGTTGAAGTGGTTTATCAAGGCGTCGGAGCCGTTCCGTGGGATGAAGATCAACGTGGTGTCGGAAACCCTCACCACCCACGAGTACGAATCCAAGGTGCTGGCCAAGGCCTTCAGCGAAATCACCGGCATCAAGCTGACCCACGACCTGCTGCAGGAAGGCGACGTGGTGGAGAAGCTGCAAACCCAGATGCAGTCCGACAAGAATATCTATGACGGCTGGGTCAACGATTCCGACTTGATCGGTACGCACTTTCGCTATGGCAAAACTGAATCCATCACCGACCTGATGGCCAATGAAGGCAAGGACTTCACCTCGCCGACCCTGGATATCAAAGACTTTATCGGCATCTCGTTCACCACGGCGCCGGACGGCAAAATCTACCAATTGCCCGACCAGCAATTTGCCAACCTCTACTGGTTCCGCGCGGACTGGTTCGAGCGTCCGGAGCTGAAAGCCAAGTTCAAGGAAAAATACGGCTACGACCTCGGCGTGCCGGTGAACTGGTCGGCCTATGAAGACATCGCCAAATTCTTCAGCGAGGACGTCAAGGAGATCGACGGCAAGCGTATCTACGGGCACATGGACTACGGCAAGAAAGACCCGTCGCTGGGTTGGCGCTTCACCGATGCCTGGTTCTCCATGGCCGGCGGAGGCGACAAAGGCCTGCCCAACGGTTTGCCGGTGGACGAATGGGGCATTCGCGTGGAGGACTGCCACCCGGTGGGCTCCAGCGTTACCCGTGGCGGCGATACCAACGGCCCGGCCGCCGTGTTTGCCACGCAAAAATACGTGGACTGGATGAAAGCCTACGCACCACCGGAAGCGGCGGGCATGACCTTCTCCGAATCCGGCCCGGTGCCGTCCCAAGGCAACATCGCCCAGCAAATTTTCTGGTACACCGCGTTCACCGCCGACATGACCAAACCGGGCTTGCCAGTGGTGAACGCCGACGGTACGCCGAAATGGCGCATGGCCCCATCGCCCGTCGGGCCTTATTGGGAAAAGGGCATGAAGAAGGGGTATCAGGACGTGGGTTCCTGGACCTTCCTCAAATCGACACCCGAGAAGCAAAAACTCGCGGCCTGGCTCTACGCGCAGTTCGTGACGTCGAAAACAGTGTCACTGAAAAAAACCATCGTGGGCCTGACGCCGATTCGTGAGTCCGACATCAACTCCCAGGCCATGACCGACCTGGCGCCCAAACTCGGCGGCCTGGTGGAGTTCTACCGCAGCCCGGCCCGGGTGGAGTGGACCCCGACCGGCACCAACGTGCCGGACTATCCACGCCTGGCGCAACTGTGGTGGAGCAACATCGCGGCCGCCGCCAGCGGCGAGAAAACCCCGCAACAGGCGCTGGACAACCTGGCCAAGGAACAGGACGCGATCATGACGCGCCTGGAACGCTCCAAGGTGCAGCCGGTGTGTGGCCCGAAAATGAACCCCGAGCGTGATGCCCAATACTGGTTTGACCAACCGGGTGCGCCGAAGCCTAAGCTGGCGAATGAAAAGCCTAAAGGTGAAACCGTGGCTTATGGTGATCTGTTGAAGCAGTGGGAGGCGGCGCGTAAGTAATCACGGGTTCGTGATCACAAAACGGCACGCTTGCGTGCCGTTTTTCAGGTTTAGAACGGATGACTGGTCCGTTTAAGGGGCGTTACTGAGAGGCGGGTGGGATATTGACGGGGCCGTAGCCAGCGCCCGATTGCAGATCCCGGATTGTCATATCCCAGGTCGAACCCTTGGACGTCAGCTGATACACATGATTTCTCTTTAGATAAAGGATGGTATCAGGCGCGTAGCCAGTAATGTTCGTCGTCGTGAGTTCTCCGTTCTGACAGTCTTGGGTAACGATCAAAACCGTTGCACCAGGCCGGGCGTTTGGAAGAACCCTAAAGCGTCCCATCATGGTGGCCAGTAGAGCAATTACAGTCACATCGTCCGCACCGGCGAGGTCACCGGAAATGTCGCCTTGAGTGCCATATTTCAAAGTCATTTTGATCATCCTTAATTGAGTGAGCAATTATTCAGGCGCTGGTCGGGCTGTCTAGAAAGTTAAGGCCTGAATGGACTGAAAATAAGGCAGGACGAATAGGTTTGATACTGTGAGAATTGACAGTTTTTTATACTGCTTGGCAAGTAGAGCAGTGCTTTTTATTTCTGAAGAGTTCTCGAGTGGGTTCAACCCGCCTGCGGCTGAACCAGCAACTGCCCATCCACATCCTTGACCAGCTCACTGGCCAGAAACAGCGGCGTCAGGCGCTTGTGCAACTGCGGTTCAACAAACTCCTTCACCGTCTCCAGCAGCAATACACCACTGAGCGGCAGCTCGGCTTTGGTGTACGACAACCATGCTTTTTTCAGCGCCATCAACACATCGCTGCCCGCCGTAGAGGCGAAGCGGCGGTGGCTGGGTTTACCGTCGAAGTGGAAGGTGTGCTGGAACGCATAGCCGGTCTCATCGCCGTTGGCCGCGGCGCAACGTACGCAGGTGCACGGGCCGTCGCCAAAGGCGCTGCGCAGGTAGGCGTTGAAGTCCACCACGGGCTTGAGTGACAGGCGCTTATCCACCTCGAACAGGTCCCCGGTCATTTTATCGTCAGTGTTCAACGTTCATCTCCTCGCAGGTCGGCAGGTGTCTTTCAAAGCGCGGCACAATAACAGCCACGCGGTTTTTTGGGGATAATTTGCATAACAATAGATCCCGATATTCTTTTCCAGTCTTAAACATCGCCGCTAGGCTTCATCACCTTCTCGAAAACGCGGCAGATTCCCCATGACTTTCAAGTGTTCCTCCTTGACCCTGCTGGCCGCGTCCCTGGCGGCCGCGAGTACGCTGCTCAGCCCTGGCGCCCAGGCCGAGGGCAAAATCAGCATCGCTCAACAATTCGGTATCGGTTACTTGATTCTCGATGTGGTGCGCGACCAGCACCTGATCGAAAAACACGGCAAGGCGCAGGGCCTGGATATCCAGGTGGAGTGGAACAGCATTTCCGGCGCCACCGCGATGAATGAATCGCTGCTGGCTGGTGCGCTGGACGTGGTGTCGGCTGGTGTGCCGCCGATGCTGACCTTGTGGGACCGCACCAAGGGCAAGCAGAACGTCAAGGCCATCGCGTCGTTAGGCTCGATGCCCAACTACCTGCTGACCAACAACCCTAATGTGAAGACCCTTAACGATTTCACCGAGAAAGACCGCATTGCTGTGCCGGCCGCAGGCGTGGGCTTCCAGTCACGCACGTTGCAGATTGAAACCGCCAAGCAGTTTGGTGCGGCCAACTATAAGAAGTTCGACGACATCTCCATCAGTCTGGCTCATCCGGATGCCACGGCCGCGTTGATTGCCGGTGGTTCGGAGATCAATTCGCACTTTTCCAGCCCGCCGTTCCAGTACCAGGAATTGTTAAACCCCAACGTGCACAAGGTGCTCAGTTCCTACGACATTCTGGGCGGGCAGGCGTCGTTCAACGTGCTGTACACCACGCAGAAGTTTCACGATGAAAACCCCAAGACCTACCAGGCGTTCTACGATGCCCTGGCCGAGGCCGAGCAGATCATCAAGGCCGACAAACCTGCCGCCGCCAAAACGTACATCCGTGTAGAAGAATCCAAGCTGCCGTTGGACCTGGTGGAGAAAATCGTCCAGGACCCGGAAATCGACTTCACCATCGTGCCGCAGCGCACCTATATCTACGCCGAGAAGTTGCAGGAATTGGGTGTATTGAAAAACAAAGCGGCGAGCTGGAAGGATTACTTCTTTGAAGAGGCCCATGGCGGGAATGGCAGCTGAGTCACCTGCTTGACTTGAAATACGCACAACTTGTGGGAGCTTCGTCGTCTAAGAGTCAGCGAAAGAATTCACCCGGTGTGGCATCAAACTGCTGGCGAAACGCATTGATAAACGCCGATGTCGATTCATAGCCACACGCCAATGCCACATCCGTCACGCGCTCGCCTTGTTCCAGGGCGGGCAGGGCGCTCAGCAGTCGCAGGCGCTGGCGCCAGGCGCGAAAGGTCAGGCCGGTGTCACTCAGGAACAACCGGCTGAGGGTTTTCTCGCTGACCCCCAGCTTCTGGCTCCAAGCCCCCAACGTCGTCTGCTGCTCCGGGTGCAGGTTCAGGCTGCGATAAATCTGCCGCAGCCGCGCGTCATGGGGCAACGGCAACATCAAGTCCACCTGCGGCGCGGCGGCAAGTTGGTCCAGCACCACTTGGGCCAGGCGCCCGTCGGGCCCATTTTCGGCATATTCCACCGGCAGTTTGCTGAAACTGCGAATCAACTCGCGCAACAAACTGCTCACCTCCAGCACCTGGCAACGCTCTGCCGCCCAGGTGGTAACGCTGCAATCGAGGTACAGGCTGCGCATTTCCGTGTGCGGCGAACTGAACACCCGGTGCGGCATGCCCGCCGGAATCCACACCGCGCGCTGGGGCGGTGCGACGAAACGGCCGACACTGGTCTGGATCTCCAGCACCCCGGAAATCGCGTAGGACAATTGCACCCACGGGTGACTGTGCCGGCGCGTCAGCGCCCGGTTGGGCAGTGATTCAGTGCGCCCATACACCGGGCGTGGCAGGCTGGAAAGCCCCGGCACACTGCGTCGAACCGTCTTGTCATGTCCTTTAGGAGGCATTTACTGGCTCATTGGCGTTAGTCGGTAACAAGCCATTACGTTAGAGTCGCGACGATGCTCTTGGCAACCCCTGGAAGATTTGCTTATGACCCGCCCGCGTTTTCTGCCCGATAACTTCACCCTGACCCTGATCGGCACGGTGATCCTCGCTTCCCTGCTGCCCGCCAGTGGTCAAACCGCTGTGGCCTTTGGCTGGGTGACCAACCTGGCCATCGCGCTGCTGTTTTTCCTGCACGGCGCCAAGCTGTCGCGCCAGGCCATCGTCGCCGGTGCCGGCCACTGGCGCCTGCATTTGCTGGTGTTCAGCCTGACCTTCGTGCTGTTCCCGTTGCTGGGCCTGGCGCTCAAGCCGCTGCTCTCGCCACTGATCGGCAACGACCTGTACATGGGCATGCTTTACCTGTGTGCGCTGCCGGCCACCGTGCAATCGGCGATTGCCTTCACCTCCTTGGCGCGCGGCAATATCCCGGCGGCGATTTGCAGCGCGGCGGCCTCCAGCCTGTTCGGCATTTTTCTTACGCCGTTGTTGGTGACGCTGTTGCTCAACGTGCACGGCGACGCGGGCTCCACCGTCGACGCGATCCTGAAAATCAGCGTGCAGCTGTTGCTGCCCTTTGTGGCCGGGCAGATCGCCCGGCGCTGGATTGGCGAGTGGGTCGGCCGCAATAAATCCTGGCTGAAGTTTGTCGACCAAGGGTCGATCCTGCTGGTGGTGTACGGGGCGTTCAGCGAAGCGGTCAACGAAGGCATTTGGCACCAGATCCCACTGTGGGAACTCGGCGGCCTGGTGGTGGCGTGCTGTGTGTTGCTGGCGTTGGTGCTGGTCGCGTCCACCGTGCTCGGCAAGGCTTTCGGCTTTAGCCAGGAAGACCGCATCACCATCCTGTTCTGCGGCTCGAAGAAAAGCCTGGCGACGGGCGTGCCGATGGCCCAGGTGCTGTTTGCCGGGGCGACCATGGGCGTGTTGATTCTGCCGCTGATGTTATTTCACCAGATCCAGTTGATGGTGTGTGCGGCGCTGGCCCAGCGCTATGCCAGACGGCCGGAAAGCATTCCAGAACTGATGGCGCAGGTGGATCCGTGATCCGCGTATGCCGGTAAGGTTTTTTTGCTAGGAAATTTCCTACAGATCGACAGGATGCTTCCTTCTTAGGATCGGATTGTTCCTGGTCATTATCACCCACTTCGCTTTTGCAAAGTGGTTGATAAGCATGGCTCACCTCCGCATCCTCGTTTTGGAAAGCCAACGCTTTCAGCGCAGTGTTCTGATCAAGATGCTTGATCGGCTGGGGCTGCCCACTGTGCTGCAGGCCAGCGACGTCGAACACGCCATGGCGCAAATGCAGGCGTGCGGCGGGGTCGACATCGTGCTCTGTGACGTGGCCGACCGGAGTCTTGACTGCCTGGACTTCCTGCAACGCGTCAGACGGGCAGGCCTGGCGCGTGCAGTGGTGTTTTGCAGTGAGCTCCATCCCGCGTTGCGCCGCGCCGTGGTGCATATGCGTTGTCTGTCCGGTCTGCACGTGCTGGGTGTATTGAGCCAGCCATTGCAGCTGCGCGCCCTGCGCCAGTTATTGCGCGGCTATTGCCAGCGGCCGACGGCGTCGCTGCGTCCGTCTGCCTCCAGGGCCTTGCCCACTGAGCAGGAAATTCATCAAGGCCTGGCCCTGGGTGAGTTTCGTGCCTGGTTTCAGCCCAAATTCATGCTGGGCACCGGGCGCCTGGCGGGGGTAGAGGTGTTGGTACGCTGGGAGCATCCAACCCGCGGCGTGCTGTTGCCGGCGGAGTTTCTGGCTGCCGTACTGGCCTACGATTTGATCGACCAGATGTTCATGCAACTTTTGGAGCAAGGCCTGAGCCTGCTCGGGGTGTTGCGTCGTCAGCAGATCCAGCTCGAACTGGCGTTCAACCTGCACGCTTCGCAATTGCTCAACAACGAGTTGATGGGGCATATCCAGCAGGCGTTGCTGCGCCATGGCCTTCCCGGTTCGACGCTGTTGTTCGAGCTGGCGGAAAACGGTCTGCTGGATATCTCACCGCGAATCCAGGAAAACCTGCTGCGGCTGCGCATGCTCGGCTGCGGCCTGGCTATCGATGACTTTGGCATGGGCTTTTCATCGCTCAAGCTGCTTTGCCAACTGCCCTTCAATCAACTCAAGCTCGACGGCGAGTTTGTTCGCCATATTGGCGAACCGCTCAGTCAGGCCATGGTCGCCAGTACGTTGGCATTGGCGCGCTCGCTGGACATGAGCTTGGTGATCGAGGGCATCGGCACTCAGCGCGCCCATGAAGGTGTGTTGGCCCTGGGGTGTGAAATCGGCCAGGGGTTTTACCTGGCGCGGCCAATGGCGGGGCATCGGCTGCTGGTGTGGCTGGAAACACACCTTGCGAGTCAGCGCGTGGGGTTGGATAACGTCTGAGGTCGTCCAGATATTCTCTACACTTGAATCGCGCTCGTGTATTTTGAGCGTGGTATTGATCGATCACTTTTTCCACTGTTTTATGCGACGGGTCTAAGCACACTCGGCGCGTTTCGGTGTGTCTCGCAGAGGTAGTTATGTTTAAGGCGTTAGTTGTGGACGATCATCCTTTTATTCGCTCTTCGGTCAAAATGCTGCTCAAGCAAGAGCATTTCGACGTCGTTGCCGAAGCCGATAACGGGGCAGACGCGGTGCAGATGGCGCGCGAGCATGAACCCGACCTGATCGTGCTGGATATCGCCATGCCCAAGTTGGACGGCCTGGAGGTCATCGCGCGAATCTGTGCACTGGACCTCAAGTGCAAGATCCTGGTGCTGACTTCTCAATCGCCACTGTTCTACTCGATGCGTTGCATGAAGGCCGGTGCCGCCGGCTATATCTCCAAGACCAATGACCTGGACGAACTGATTAAAGCGATCAAGGCGGTGATGGGCGGATACACCTTCTTTCCGAACCTGGCCAACAGTTCGGTGCGCCGCAGTGATGTCGAAACCACCGACCTGGAGTTGATCCAGAGCCTCTCCAATCGTGAACTGACGATTTTGCAACAGTTGTCCCAAGGGTTGAGCAACAAGGAGATCGGTGACGCCATGCTGCTCAGTAACAAGACCGTCAGCACTTATAAAACGCGCTTGATCGAAAAGCTCAAGGTCAAGTCTGTGGTCTACCTCGCTGACTTTGCCAAACGTAATAACCTGATCTGATGAGCCTTCTCTTGCGTAAGTGGATGGTGCTACTGGTACTTGGCATGGCACTCAACGGTGCTGCCCTGGCGGGCTCGCAGGTCGGCGCGTTCCAGGTGTTGGGGCGCTCCCATGTCGATGGTTACCAGGCCGTGCTTACCGAGGCGGACTGGAGTTGGCTGCGCAGCAAGGATGTATTGGTCCTGGGCGACTCCAACCCGGATTATGCGCCGCTCGGCATGGTCAACAATGGCCGCGACTATGAAGGTATGACGGCCGATTACGCGCAGCTATTGAGTGAGTTATTGCGCGTTCGGGTAGACGTGCGCCGGTATGCCTCGCGTGGCGAGGTGATCGACGCGCTCAAGCGGGGAGAGGTGGACTTTCTGGGCGTCGCCAACGGCTATGAGGCCGCCGATGCCGGGCTGTTGCTGTCGACGGCCTACGCCGATGACCTGCCGGCGCTGGTGACACGGTTGGGCGACAGCCGTGCACTGTCGCCGGACCTGGCGGGCAAGAAAATCGCGATGCTGTATCACTACCTCTCACCCGAGGCGGTCAAGGCGTTTTACCCCAAGGCCACCTTGCAACTGTTTCCCTCGACCTTGAGTGCCATCGGTGCGGTGGCCTTCGGCAGCGCCGACGTGTACCTGGGCGACGCGCTCAGCGCCAATTTTCTGATCAACAAGAATTACTTGAATAATGTGCAGTTGGCTGACTTCTCCCAAGTAGAAGCGAGCAACTTCTCGTTTGCCATGGCTCACGACAATGCGCGCCTGCAGCGCGTGCTTAATAGCGCGCTGGCGGCGATTCCGATCAGCGAACGCATGAATATCCAGCGGCGCTGGAGTGCCGGTGGCAGCAGTATCCCCGGGCGTACGGCATTGCACTTCAGCGCCAGTGAGCAACGTTGGATGGATGCGCATCCGTCAGTGCGGGTGGCGGTTGACGACAGCTTCTTGCCGCTGTCGTTCTTCAATGAAGAGGGCGAGTTTCGCGGCATCAGTGCCGATGTGCTGGCCAAGGTGTCACTGCGCACCGGTTTGAAGTTCGACGTGGCGCGTGCGGTTTCAGTGGCCGATATGGTCGACAAAGTGCGTGCCAACAAGGCCGACCTGCTGATTACGCTGACGCCAAGTACGTCCCGCGAGGGCGTGCTGCACTTTACCCGGCCTTACCTGAATACCCCGTATGTGTTGGTCAGCCGCACCCAACCCAACAGCCCAAGCACCCTGGATGAGATGGCGGGCAAACGGCTGGCATTGATACACGGTAATCCGATACGCGACCTGGTGATCGAGCAGTACCCACGGATTGAGCTGGTGGAGGGGCGTAACGCCCAGGAAGTGATGGCGCTGGTGGCCGATGGCAAGGCGGATGCGGCGGTCAATTCGTTGATCATCGCCCGCTACATGATCGCGCGTGAGTACCGGGAGCAGCTACGCATCACCAGCACCGTGGGCACGCAACTGGCGCGCACGGCATTTGCCACTTCCAGGGGTTCCCTTGAGCTGTATTCGATCCTGGAAAAAGCGTTGCTGAGCATCCCGCCCGAAGAGCTGGACGAAGTCACTAACCGCTGGCGCAGCGACATTGCCGTGGATGACAGTTACTGGCTGCGCAACCGCACGGTGATCATTCAGGGCTTTGCCCTGGCAAGCGTGCTGTTGCTGGTGGCAATGCTGTGGATTGCTTACCTGCGCAGGCTGATGCGCACGCGCAGGCAGGCCGAGATTGCCCTGAATGATCAATTGGAGTTCATGCGCGTGCTGATCGATGGCACGCCGCACCCCATCTATGTGCGTGATCGCCAAGGGCGGTTGGTGGTGTGCAACAGCGGCTACCTGAGCGTGTTTGGCGTCGAACGCGAAGCCGTCATCGGCAAGACTGTGATGGATGGTGTACTCAGTAACCCCAGCGAGGCCGCCAGCTACCACGAGGACTATTTACAGGCGATGGAAGAAGGGGTTCCGCGTGTGCAGGACCGTTGCCTGACGATGGGCACGGGCCAGGTCCTGATGATCTACCACTGGATGTTGCCGTACCGAGGCAGCGACGGTGAAGTCAATGGCATGATCGGCGGCTGGATCGATATCAGCGAACGCCAGCACCTGTTGGAGGCCTTGCGTGAGGCCAAGGACCATGCCGACGATGCCAGTCGCGCCAAAACCACCTTCCTGGCGACCATGAGCCACGAAATCCGCACACCGATGAATGCGATCATCGGCATGTTGGAGCTGGCGCAGAAAAAAGCTGATCAAGGTTACATGGACCGAGCCTCCATCGAGGTGGCCTCCAATGCCGCCCACGGGCTGCTGGACCTGATCGGTGACATCCTCGACATCGCACGCATCGAGTCCGGGCGCCTGTCCCTGGCGCCGGAGCGGGCCAATCTGCTGGCGCTGGTCGAGTCAGTGGCGCGCATCTTCGAGGGCTTGGCGCGGCAGAAGCAACTGCGGCTGATCCTTGATCTGGACGCCACGCTCAACTGCCAGGTCCTGGTCGACCCTCTGCGCTTCAAGCAGGTTGTCTCCAACTTGCTGAGTAACGCCATCAAGTTCACCGCCGTGGGCCAAGTTCGATTAAGCGTCAGCGCCGAGCTTAGCCGCAATGATGAGCGGCTGGCGCTTTGCTTGAGGGTCGAGGACAGCGGCAGTGGCATTTCCGTTGACGACCAACAACGCTTGTTCAACCCGTTCAGCCAGGCCAGCAACCACGGGCAGGCGGCTCGCAGTGGCTCGGGCCTGGGGCTGATGATCAGCCGTACGCTGTGCGAGATGATGGGCGGCACCCTGACCTTGAGCAGCGTGTTAGGGCAAGGCACCCAAGTGGAGGTCCGTCTCGCTTTGCCCACCTTGCTGCCGGTTGACGAGCCTGAGCCATCCTCAGTGGTGGTGACTCAAGCCGCCCAGGTATTGCATGTATTGGTGATCGACGATTACCCGGCCAATCGCTTGTTGCTGACCCAGCAACTGAGCTTTCTCGGGCACCGGGTAAGCGACGCCGCAGACGGTGCCCATGGCCTGCGCGCCTGGCGCAATCAGCATTTCGATGTGGTGATTACCGACTGCAGCATGCCGATCATGAATGGCTATGAACTGGCCCGCGCCATCCGCGATGAAGAGCGCAGCAGGGGGCTTGCACCCGGGATGATCCTCGGTTTGACCGCCAACGCCCAACCTGAAGAGAAGGACCGCTGCCTGCAGGCGGGCATGGATGACTGCCTCTTCAAGCCCATCAGCCTCAATGACCTCAATGCCCGATTGGCGTCCCTGGTATCTGCTGGCGCGGTCGCTCCCCTGGCGCAAGAACCGCCGCTACCGAGCATCGACGGCATCGACTTGACCAGCCTGATCCACCTGAGCCGTGGTGATGACGCTGCTATCAAAAGCCTGCTGCAGGACCTGGCAACCAGCAATGCACAGGACATGGCGCAACTGATCCGGTTGTTTACCCAGCATGACCTGAGCGGTCTCAGTGATTTGGCGCATCGCGTCAAGGGCGGTGCGAGGATCATCCAGGCGCATGCCTTGATCGAATGTTGCGAGGCGCTGGAGGCTGGCTGCAAAGGGTTGAACTCGGCAGTGCTGACTGACGCGGTCGATGCGCTGCAGCAAGCCATGGAACAGCTGGGGCAGCGCCTGGAGATCTTCTTGGCCTGATCGCACTGCACCGTGAAAAAGCCGCCGCCACGCTGCGGCTTTTTTATTGGCCGCGCGTGGCAAGAGAAAAAATCCGCTAGGAAATTTCCTACAAGGTGCGGGGATGGATACTACGTGAGTGGTCTGCTCCTCACGGGAAGATGTACCTGTCGCACAAGACATGTGTTGTGTTCGTTGCTCACCCGCTTCGGCGTTTGGCAGCCCAACAAGGCTTGGCGATGGTGTTCATAACCTTCCCTTTGGAGCTGTACCATGAAAGTTCAAGCACTCACCCTCGCTGCCCTGTTTTGCGCAACCGGCGCTCAGTTCGCCACTGCGGCCGATGGCACCATCAATTTTGCCGGCGAGTTGGTCAGCCAGACCTGCACCATCTCTGTTGGTGGTGTGGTCAGCCCAGCGGTCGCCACCGTCACGCTGCCGACCATTTCCAACAGCCTGCTCGACGTCGCCGGCAAGACCGAAGGCCGTACAGGCTTTGACGTCACCCTGAGCGGTTGCACGGGCACGGCAACCACCGCCGCCGCGTTCTTCAACTCCGGCGCCACCGTCGACCCCGCCACCGGTAACCTGAACAACACCACCGGTACCGCCTCGCTGGTGCAGTTGCAGCTGATCGACGCCGTGAACGGCAACGTCATTCAGGCGGGCAACACCAACCAGAAAACCAACACCTCGCGTAACACCCTGGCTTCCGGCGGTGTGCGTATGGATTACGCCGTGCAGTACTACGCAACCGGCGCCGCCACCCCTGGCACCGTGCTCAGCTCTGTGACCTACAACATCGACTACAAGTAAGTCGCTTGCACATCAGTGCGCCGTGACCGGCGCACTGATGTAGGGCGGAGGAGGTGTCTTATGTCTTGCGTGAAGAAAGTTCGGTTTGGGGCCTGGTTGATCCTGGCTTCGCTGGTCTGTTCCCAGGCCATGGCCGGTGTGGTGATCACCGGGACTCGCCTGGTGTACCCGGCCAGTCAGAAAGAAATCACCGTAAAGCTCAACAATAACGGCTCGAAACCTGCGTTGGTGCAAGCCTGGGTCGACACCGGGGATGTGCAGTCCAGCCCCACCAGTTCCAAGGCGCCGTTTTTGCTCTCGCCGCCGGTCTCGCGAATTGACCCGAGCAAAGGCCAGAGCCTGCGCCTGATGTTCACGGGGGCGTCCTTGCCGGCCAATAAAGAGTCGGTGTTCTGGTTCAACATATTAGAGATCCCGCCCAAGGCCGAAGGCCCGGTGGAGATGAATGTGCTGCAAATGGCCTTCCGCTCCCGGATCAAGATTTTTTACCGCCCCGACGGCCTGCCAGGTTCGCCCGGCGACGCGCCGCAACAGGTGCAATGGAAAGTGATTGCCGACGGTGCGGGTTATGCCTTGCAAGCGTTTAACCCAACGGTCTACCACGTGTCTTTGGCGGAATTGACCCTGGTCGCGGGCACCCAGCGTTACGAGGGTGACGGCGGCATGGTCGGCCCCGGTGAAAGCACGGTGTTCGCCTTGCCGACTCTCAAGTCTCAGCCAGGCGCTTCGGCACAGGTCGAGTTCAACGCCATCAACGATTACGGCGCTTTAGTGCCGACCAAGCAGCCGCTGAAGCCCTGATCGTTACGCGATCGTTCCCGCGCACGAGTACCTTATGACGACTATTCCACGCCTGGGCAATTGCCCGCAGGTGCAACCTCGCTTTGCCCTCAATCCAGTGACTGCAATGCTGATCAAGGCCCTGGCACTGTTGCCGGGCGTGATGACCGTGCAAGGGGCATGGGCCGAAGACGTGCAGTTCAACGATGCCTTTTTGCCTGAAGACTCCCGCAGCCTGGACCTTGCACCCTACGAGAAAGGTAACCCGGTACTGCCCGGCGAATACCGGGCAGACATGGCGATTAACGGCAAGCTCGTCACCCGTCAGGATATTCGTATTAATGCGGCTGAGGACGGGAGCAACCCGGTGGTCTGTTTCAACCAGAGCATGTTGGAACTGCTCGGTGTGGATATGCACAAGCTGTCGCGTGAAGCCTTGGCGAGCCTGGAAAGCGGCGCGCCGTGCCTGGACATCGGCCAGTTGATCGACGGCGCCACGGCCAGTTTTTCGCCGTCCACCCAGTTACTCGACATCAGTGTTCCGCAAATCGCCCTGCGCCGTGATGCCAGGGGCTATGTCAGCCCGGAGCTGTGGGACCGTGGCGTCACTGCTGGCACCCTGAGCTACACCTTCAACGGCAGCCACAACAGAACCGACTTCGGTAATGACGATTCGGCTTACCTGGGGCTGAACGCCGGCTTGAACCTCGGCGACTGGCGCTTGCGCCATAACGGTTCGATGAGCTGGCAGAAGGAAACAGGGCAAAACTACCAGACCCTCAATACCTACGCGCAGCGTGACATCACCCCTTTACGCAGCCAACTGACCGTGGGCGAGTCCAATACCAGTGGCGAAATCTTCGACACCCTGGCGTATCGCGGTGTGCAGCTGGGTACCGACGATCGCATGTTGCCTGAATCCCAGCGCGGTTATGCGCCGGTGATTCGCGGTATTGCCCGCACCGGTGCACGAGTCGCAGTCCGCCAGGCCGGTAATCTGCTCTACGAAACCAGCGTGGCGCCGGGCGCCTTTGTGATTGATGACCTGTATTCCACCGGCTACGGCGGCGACCTCGACGTCACCGTCTATGAGGCGGATGGCAGTGAGCAGCGCTTTATCGTGCCTTACGCCGCCGCGGCACAACTGTTGCGCCCTGGCACTTCACGCTACAGCGTCACGGCCGGTGAGACCCGCAACAACTTCACCTCGCGCCAGGCCAGGTTGGCGCAGGGCACCTATCAGTTGGGGTTGAGCAATATCTTCACTGGCTACACCGGCGCACAAGGCAGCGACGATTACCGCTCGCTGCTGGGCGGCCTGGCATTCAGTACGCCGATCGGCGCGATGGCGATCGACGTCACCCAGGCCCAGACGCAGTTCAAAAGCGGCCAGGACAGCGGGCAAAGTGTGCGCATGAGCTACAGCAAAAATATTCTCAGCACCGGCAGTAACTTTGCCTTGGCCGCCACACGGTTTTCCACGGAAAAGTACCTGGACTTCAGCAATGCCACGTTACTGCTGGATGCAGAGCGTAATGGGATCGACACCAGCGCTTACGGCCGCCCACGCAGCCGGATGTCCCTGACCGCCAACCAGAGCCTTGGGCCCTGGGGCCAGGTGGCGTTCAGTGGTTTCTCGCAAGACTACTGGAATCAGCCGGGGCGGGATGTGCAGTACCAGTTCAGCTACAACAAGCAGGTTGGGCGTGTCAGCTATGGCGTGAGTGCCAACCGCAGTCGGGTCGGCTTGGGGGAGATGGATAACAGCCTGCTGTTCACGATGAGCATGCCGTTGGCGTTTGGCGCCTCGACCAACCAGCCACAGTTGTCGACGCGCTTAATGCGCGATACCAATAGCCAGTACAGCGAACAAGCCACCCTCAGTGGCACCGCCGGCGAGGATCGCCAGTACAGCTACAGCCTGACCGGTGGCCACGAAGGTGCCACGCGTTCCAACAGTACCTCGGTCAATGGTCAGTACACCGGTTCCAAAGCCTTGGTCGGCGCGACAGTCAGCCGTGGCGAGGGTTATGACAGCCTGTCCGTGAATGCCAGTGGCAGTGTGGTCGCGCACCCGAATGGGGTGACGTTCACGCCGTATCGCGGTGAAACCATGGCTGTTGTCAGCGCGCCAGGTGCCGAGGGCGCCAAGGTCGTTGGCTTCCCAGGTCTCAAGCTGGATGGCCGTGGCAATGCGGTGGTGCCTTACCTGCGCCCTTATGAGCTAAACGAAGTGGCGATTGACCCGCTGGGTTCTTCACTGAATGTCGAGATGGCAGAAACCAGCCAGCAGGTCGCGCCGCGTGCCGGGGCCGTTGTCGCGCTCAAATATGGCACCAGTACTGGTGAGGCATTGTTGCTCAGCGTCACCCTGGCCGATGGCAGCCCGCTGCCGTTCGGCGCCACGGTCAATGACGATCGCGGCGTTTCGGTAGGGCTCGTCGGGCAGGGGGGCCAGTTGTACGCGCGGGTCAAGGAAAACGCCCGGCAACTGCTGATCAGTTGGGGACCGGCTGCGGAGCAGAAATGCATGCTGGCGCTGCCTCCGGGCAAAAGTGATGGCCAACAACTGCGTCAAGTGGATGTGGTGTGTTCGTCGCAAGCGAATGCTCCGCGGCTGAATGCCGCGCTGTTGAAATAATTCGGAGATGTCATGAAAACTATATTGGCTTTTGTTCAGAACGTTATGCGCCGACCGGTCTTCAGTCTTGGCGGTTGGGTAGTCTGCGCGCTGGGCCTGATCGCCAGTGAAAGTGCTCTTGCTGCGACGTGTCGGTTTGCCGACAGCAACCCGGTGGGTAATCGAGGTGTCGTGGTCACCATGCCGTTATCGGGCGGGAACCTCACGGTGGGACGGGATGTGCCTCTGGGCGCCGAAGTCTATCGGCAGACTTTTTTTCCGGCCACCAGCATCAACGTGAGCTGCAATGACATTGCCACTTACGCGATCGAGCGAAATTTCTTTACCCGCACCCCTTTGCCACTGGCCAGTTGGTCAGGCAGCCCGTATGCCGGAAAGGTTTATGAGAGCGGCGTCGCCGGAATTGGAATCGTGGTCGTCCATGGCGCGGATGCAGTGCCCTACGACTGGAACTGGAGAAACTGCTCGGGTGCTTCTGGGACCTGCACGATCCTCTTGGGTCCTGGCACTACGTCTTACACCGTGCTCTTTATCAAGACGGGTCCAGTCTCGGCAGGCGTGATCAACGGCAGTAATATTCCGTCGGCTGCGCGTGATTTGATCACGGATAACACCATTGCCCCGGTCCGGCTGGATTTTTCCGGCAGCATTAATATCGTCTCGCGCACCTGTTCTACCCCGGATGTATCAGTGCCTATGGGCCAGCATCAACTCGCTGAGTTTTCGGGCCTGAACACAGCAACGCCTTGGCAGGACTTTAATATTGCGCTGAACAATTGCCCGGCGTTCAACGGCTACTACCAGGCGAGTGGGCCGACTTGGACCAGCAACGGCGGCGCTGGCAGCGTCGGTAACCTGAACTCCCGCAAAAACAACGTACTGCAAGTACGTATCGACCCGACCCGCACGCCTCTGAATGCTTCGCTGGGTATCCTGAGTCTTAACCCTGCTGCCCCGGGTGGCGATAAAGCGGCTACCGGTGTGGGGGTGCAAGTGGCTGACAGCGCAGGGGGGCCGCTACCGTTGGCCACGTTGCGCGCCAGTGGCATCACGCCTCGTACCGACGAGGGCGCGAGCTATGTCATCCCGCTGAAGGCTCGGTACATTCAGACCGAAAGCAGCATCACCGCCGGCCCCGCGAATGCGACGGCCACATTCACTATCAATTACTACTGAGCCCCCTGCGGGAGGCTCAGAAAAATCCTAACAAAATTGCGGACGTTTCTACGCGAATGGCTTCGATCGTTTGCGCACACTCGTCCCCTCCCTTTAGCAAGCGAGAGAGCCGTCATGTCCTTTACATCGCTCCGGGTGTTGGTACTCGAAGACCACCTTTTCCAGCGTTCCGTGGCCGTCAACCTGCTCAAACAACTGGGCTGCGGCGAGGTCCTGGAGGCGGGTAACGGCACCGAAGCCCTGGCTGTGCTGCAAGGCGCCGGTTCCGTGGACGTGGTGGTCTGTGACCTGCAAATGGAAGGCATGGACGGGCTGGAGTTCATTCAACGCATCAGTGCGACCGGCCAGGTCGGCGCAATTATTGTCAGCAGCGGGTTGCCGGGGGATGTACGCCGTGCTGTGAGCCAGATGGGCGCCTTGCTCGGCGTCAACATGCTCGGCGATACCGGCAAACCGTTGCAGGTGGAGACGTTGCAGCTGTTGCTCGAACGGGCCTTGAGTACCCGCCGCAGGACGCCGCAACCGTCGTCGAGCCTGGAACTGGCCGACGAGCAACAGGTGCGGCGGGCACTTCTCGAGCAACAACTGCAAGCCTATTACCAACCCAAGTTCGACTTGCACAGTGGCGCCGTGCTGGGCGTGGAGGTACTTGCTCGTTGGAACCACCCCTTCCAGGGAGTGCTGTCACCGGCGGTGTTTCTGCCGGCGATGGAGCGCAGCGGCCTGATGGACGACTTGTTGTTTTGCCTGATGCAACAAGCGCTGGTCCTTCAGGGGCAGGCCCTGAGCCAGGGACTGGCCTTGGACTTGGCTTTCAATCTGCACGCCGCGCAGTTGGCCGACGTGGAACTGACGGCGCGGATCAAAACCCTCCTCGCCACCCATCAGACGCCCTGCGCCAGTGTGACGTTCGAGCTGACTGAAAGCGGATTGCTTGAAGTGCCGGCCGTCTCCCTGGAGAACCTGGTGCGTTTGCGCATGATGGGCTGCCGCTTGTCCATCGATGACTTCGGCGCCGGGTTCTCTTCGTTGCAGCGCCTGTGCCAGTTGCCGTTCACCGAAATAAAACTCGACGCGGAATTCGTCCGCGGCCTGTTGCACGAGCCGCGCTGCCGAGCCGTCATCGGCAGCACCCTGGCCCTGGGGCAGACCCTGGGCATGTCGGTGGTGATCGAAGGCATTGAAACCACCGAACAGCATCAAGCATTGCTGGCATTGGGTTGCACCCAGGGGCAGGGCTATTGGCATGCACGCCCCATGAATGGCGTCGACCTGCTGCGCTGGTTGCAGCGCAGTGCCGGGCGGCCGGTGTCCAGCAACCTTGCCGGTGCCCATCGATGATTAACAAAGCGCTGCGCATCATGATTGCCGACCCCGAGCATGCTCAACGCCTGCGCCTGGAGCGCGATCTCAATCGCCAGGGCTATTACGCCATTGCGCCGGTTCCGAGCCTGAGCGACCTGCTCAACCTGGTGGAGTATGGCGACCGCGGCTTTGACCTGGTGCTGATGAATGCCAGCCTCGCCGGCAACGAGGGGTTCAACCTGGATGATTTCTGCCGTGATCATTCCTCGGTGGGGCAGGTTTTCATCTACGACCTGCCGCCGCGGCAACTGACGATCCAGAGCGCGAAGATCGACGACCGCCTGGTGTTCAGCGCTGTACAACTGCCGGAAGCGGCGTCAATCAGGCGGTTGGCGCACAAGGCTGACTTATCGCGTCTATCAGTCATTTCTTAAAAACACGAAATCTCTCAAGTCTGTGCAAAAAATGTCGACTACCTTCTAAATAACCCGAGAAGGAACATCGACATGAACGGTATGCGTTTGCCAATCGCTACAGGCTTCCTTGCGGTGTGGGCGGGGGCCTGCATGGCCTCATCCCAAGGTGTGATTCAATTTCATGGCAGCATTGTCGAGTCGGGATGTACGACTTCGGCAGGGAACAGCTCGGTGATGGAGTTGAAGGGGTGCCCGATGGCCAGCCGTGGCAACCATTTCGATGTACGTCCGGTCGCCAGCGTCAAAGCGTTGGGCAATGCGGCAGCCAACGTAAAGTTGGTAGCCGACATCGGCAACGGGCGCTATTACGACCAGCGGTATGTCTTGGTGGATAGCCTCGGAAAGCCAATTCAATCGGGTAACTACGTGATCACCATGACCTCGCCTTAAGCGACCCTAGGGCGTTTTGAGCAGGATGAGCGTCAACAACGGGCCGAGAAACCTATAGAATGCTCGGCGGCGGCGCTGTTCTGCGTGGCCGTTTGATCATCGCCAGAGTACCTCGCCCGTCAATGAGCCTTTCAGCCGCAACGCCCCAAGCCAACTGGCAACCGGTCATCGCCCTCGCGTTGGCCGCCTTTGTGTTCAATACCACCGAATTCGTGCCCGTTGGCCTGCTTAGCGCCATCGGCGCCAGCTTCGACATGCCCATCGCCAGCGTCGGCCTGATGCTCACCATCTATGCCTGGATTGTGTCGCTGACCTCGCTGCCGGTGATGCTGCTGACGCGCAACGTTGAGCGGCGCAAGCTGCTGATCGTGCTGTTCGGCCTGTTTATCGCCAGCCACATTCTTTCCAGTGTCGCCACCAGTTTTGGCTTGTTGATGGTCAGCCGCATCGGCATCGCCTTGTCCCATGCGTTGTTCTGGTCGATCACTGCCTCGCTGGCGGTACGCCTGGCGCCACACGGCAAGCAGGTGCAAGCCCTCGGCTTGCTGGCCACCGGCACCTCGCTGGCGATGGTCCTGGGCATTCCGTTGGGGCGCCTGCTCGGCGAGGCGATGGGTTGGCGCACCACGTTCCTGGTGATTGCCGCGTTCGCCGCCGCCCTGGTGTTCTGGTTGGCGCGCACCTTGCCGCCGCTGCCAAGCCAGAACTCCGGCTCGCTGCGCAGCCTGCCGTTGTTGTTCAAACGCCCTGCACTGGTGGCGCTCTATGTGCTCACCGCCATGACCGTCACCGCGCAATTCACCGCCTACAGCTACATCGAACCCTTCGTCGAAGGTGTCGCCGGCATGAGCAGCAATGCCGTAACCCTGATCCTGCTGGTGTTCGGTGGCGCGGGCATCATCGGCTCGCTGCTGTTCAGCCTGGTGCACCGCTTCAACCCGCACCTGTTTGTGGTCAGCGCGGTGTTCCTGCTCGCCGCGTGCCTGGCGCTGATGCTGCCATTGAGCGGTGCCGAGGCGTACCTCGTCGGCCTGAGCGTGGTCTGGGGCATGGCGATCATGGGGTTTGGCCTGGCCATGCAGTCCAAGGTGCTGGTGCTGGCCCCGGACGCCACCGACGTGGCCATGGCGATGTTTTCCGGGATCTACAACATCGGCATCGGCGGCGGTGCGCTGATGGGCAGCTGGGTCGGCAGCCACTTCGGCTTCGCCTGGATCGGCGCCGCAGGCGGGTTGTTGGCGGCACTGGCGTTAATTGGGTATTGCCTGGCGATTCATCGGTTCGGGCAGGGCGTGGTGCGTCACTGAGGAGACAAACGTCTGATGATCAAAACCCTTGCTATTGCAGTTCTTACGGGTGTTTGCGGGCTGCTGCTCAGCCCCGTAGCTTCGGCCGCCAGTTTCGACTGTGCCAAAGCCAAGGCGCCAGACGAAATCGCTGTCTGCCAGCACGTCAGCCTGAATGACCAGGATGTGACGATGGCATTGCTCTACGACTTGAACAAACACTTCATGGCCATGGGCGCGCGGGGCTCATTGATGGACGGGCAAAGCGCGTGGCTCAAGCAGCGTCGTGCGTGCGGCGCGCAGGTGAGTTGCTTGACTGATGCCTATACGCAGCGGATCAGGATGTTGCGCCGGTTTATTGATGAGCAGGTGATGACGAAAGGGCCGTTCTAAGACCCTGTTCGTCATTCTACTTCCGGCTTTTGATAAATAGCCTGTGATTCATAGGCAGGACTATCACAAGGCAGCCAGCACGGCCTCGAGTTTTTCCTGATCCCGCGCAAACTGCCGAATCCCTTCCGCCAGCTTTTCGGTTGCCATCGCATCTTCATTCGACGCCCAGCGGAACTGCGCTTCGGTCAACTGCTGACGCGCTTCGCCCTCGGCGCCCGGCACCAATTTGCGCGCCAGCGGGCCGGTATCTTCAGCGAGTTTTTGCAGCAAGTCCGGGCTGATGGTCAGGCGATCGCAACCGGCCAGTTGTTCGATCTGGCTGAGGGTGCGGAAGCTGGCGCCCATGACCACGGTGTTGATCTGGTTGGCCTTGTAGTAGTTATAAATGCGCGTCACCGACTGCACGCCCGGGTCTTCAGCACCGGTGTAATCCAGGCCGGTGTTTTTGCGGTACCAGTCGTAAATGCGGCCCACGAATGGCGAGATCAGAAACACGCCCGCATCGGCGCAGGCCACGGCCTGGGCGAACGAGAACAGCAGCGTGAGGTTGGTCTGGATGCCGGCTTTTTCCAGGCGTTCGGCGGTGCGGATGCCTTCCCAGGTGGAGGCCAGTTTGATCAGCACGCGGTCGCGGCCGATGCCGGCCTGGTCGTACAGGGCGATCAATTGGTTGGCCTTGGCCCAAAGTGCGTCTTCGTCAAAGGACAAACGTGCGTCGACTTCGGTGGAGATGCGCCCCGGGATCACTTTGAGAATGCCCGCGCCCACCGCTACCGCAAAGTGGTCACACGCCAGGCCCACATTCCCTTTGGACAGGTTCACCGCGTTGCGCAGCAGCTCGGCGTATTCCGGGATGGCGGCGGCCTTGAGCAGCAGCGACGGGTTGGTGGTCGCGTCGACCGGGCGCAGGCGGCTGATGGCTTCCAGGTCGCCGGTGTCGCAGACCACGGTGGTGAATTGCTTGAGTTGTTCGAGCTTGGACGTCATGGGCGGCGGTCTCCAGAGGCGGCAGGGGACACCCGTTGTACCATTTCCCGAGCCGCTTGTTTACCCGCTCGCCGATCCGCCAGGCCTCAGGGACGCTGGTGTTCTGCGGCCAACGGTTCTGGAACAACTGCACGTCTACCTCTTGGAACTAGCCGTTGCGCGTAAACGGCGCGGTCGCGAGCCACCTCAGCAGGTGGGCTTGATCATCACTGCCCACCCCCATCAGCGAACCCAACGGTGTGCCGTCGGCGCCCAGTAACGGCCCGGCAACCGCGACGGCCAAAGGAAACCTTTGCCCTTCTTTGACCGTTCACGCCCACCGGCGGCCTACCCATTTGATACACGGACTTGATAGCGAGGCATGTCTGTACAAGACAAGGTTTGGGTATCAATGTAACCCCTCGCGTCAGCTAACGTCGGTTGGCTCACGGTCCTGCTTCCATCTGGTTTTACAACGCGATAGGCGTTGGCCTGACCGACCAGGTTGCCATAGCTGTCGTAGTGACCGCCGCATGGCCCTGCCTCAATTCGATAACCTTTGTAGTCTTCGACGAATGCCATGGTCATGTTCCTTGCAGGGTGGGTTGACCACGTCAGACTAAGAAGCATCGCAGGGAGCGTCTACTGTGAAAACTAACAGGCTCTCAGAACAAACGGCGATAGGTTTTATCGCAAGGCACGCTTGACGAATGAGGCGCGACGCTTGGCCTCACGGCGTCCACGTCTGCACCGCCTGCGCATCCACCGCCTGGGGTAACAGCCCCGCCTTGAAGAACGCATCGGCAATCTTCTGCTGTTCACCCAACTGGTCCACCGTCACCGGCTGCACCTCATAGCTGCGGTGCGCATTGGCGGCTTCAACCGTGGCCACGTCCAGATTACCCCACAGCGGGCCGAGCACTTTCGCGGCGTCCTGCGGGTTGGTTTTCAGCCATTTACCGGTTTTTTCCAACTGCTCATACACCACCTTCAACACCTCGGGGTGCGCCTTGGCGTAAGACGTGCCGGTCAGGTAATAGCGCTTGTAACTGGCCAGCCCGGCGCCATCGGCGAGGGTGCGCGTCGGTAGCTGGCGTTGCACGCTGGTGAGGAAGGGTTCCCAGGTGACCCAGGCGTCGACCTTGTTGTTTTCGAACGCTGCGCGACCATCGGCCGGTGACAGATAGGCCGGCTCGATATCCGAAAAGGCCAGGCCGGCCTTGGCCAGCGCGGCGATCAATAAGTAGTGGGTGCCGGCCGCCTTGGTCACCGCGATTTTTTTGCCTTTCAGGTCCGCCAATTGCTGGATCGGCGAGTCCTTGCGCACCACGATGGCCTGGGCTGACGGCGAGGGCGCTTCCTGGGCGAAGTAGGTGAGCTTGGCCTGGGCCGCCTGCGCGAAGATCGGCACGGTGTCGGCCACGTCAGCGCTGATGTCCACGTTGCCCACATTCAGGGCTTCGAGCAGCGGCAGGCCGCTGGGGAACTCGTGCCAGCTCACACCGATATCGTCGGCTTTGAGGGCTTTTTCCAGGGTGCCCTGAGTTTTCAGCAGGGTGATCAGGGTCGAGGACTTCTGGTAACCGATGCGCACGGTTTCCTGGGCTTGTGCGCTCAGGGCGACGGAACAGGCCAGCAGCCCGATAACAAGGGCGAGGGGACGACGAATAGGCATGGTGCGCTCGATTTTCAGCGAAATATCTTCAAGCTTAAAGTTCTAAAAAGCATTCGATAAATACTCTTTTGATCTGAGCTTAGGTGGCTTTTTTGAGGTTTCGGCGAATCGGGCATAACCATAGAATTATATCGTTCTTTCATAATAGGAGATTATTAATATAAGTTTTAGGCCTGAATCTATTCTGCCCCGCTGCCAAGGCTTCCCATGACAACCAGCCGCCAAATCCACTTATCCGCCTTCTTGTTGAGCGGTCCCGTGGTGCACAGCCACGCGGTGTGGCGCCACCCTGAAACCGTCGGCAATTACCTTGACCCCGCGTATTACGCTCGCGTGGCCAAGGTGGTAGAAGAAGGCCTGTTCGACTTCCTGTTTTTCGCTGATCGCCTGGCTGTGGGCGACCAGATGGGCGGCTCGCGTGAGTTCGCCTTGCGCTACGGCGCCCAGGACGCCACGCGCCTCGACCCCTTGCCGATCCTTTCCTACCTGGTCGGCCAAACCACCAAACTGGGCCTGGGCGCGACCCGCTCCACGACCTACTACGAACCGGCGCATATCGCCCGCGAATTCGCCACGCTCGACCACCTGTCCAAGGGCCGTGCGGCCTGGAATATCGTGACCTCGATGAACGACAGCGAAGGGCGCCTGTTCGGCAAGGACAAGCACCTGGAACACGACCTGCGCTACGACCGCGCGGATGAATTTGTCGAGGTCGCGCTGAAACTCTGGAACAGCTGGGGCGAGGGCGCGCTCAAGCTGGACCGCGACAGCGGCGTGCTCGCCGACCCTGCGCTGATCCAGTCGGTGCAGCATCAGGGCGACTGGTTCAAGGTCGAAGGCCCGCTGAATATCCCACGCACGCCCCAGGGCCGGCCGGTACTGATCCAGGCGGGTTCGTCCGGGCGCGGTCGGCGGTTTGGCGCGCGCTGGGCCGAGGCGATTTTCACCATTCACCCACACCTGGCGGCCATGCGCGCCTTCCGCGAGGACGTGCGCGCCCAGGTGGTGCAACAAGGGCGCTACGCCGACAGTTGCAAAGTGCTGACTGCGGTAATGCCGTTTATTGGCGGCAGCGAAGCCGAGGCACGCGCCAAACGCGACACACACAACGCCCTGGCGCGGCCCGAGTTGGGCCTGGTGACACTGGCTTCGCAGCTGAATGTGGACCTCTCGCCCTTCCCGTTGAACACCACCTTGGCCGAAGTGGCGCGGTCGCCATTGGTGCACGCCGCTGCCGCCGAAAAGCTGCTGATGCAGGGGCCCGAAATAACCCTGGAACACCTCGGCCGCATCTTTGCCAGCAGCGTGCGCGTGCCGCAATTGGTGGGCACCGGGGCGCAGATCGCCGATCAGTTAGCCGAGCTGTTCGAGCAAGGCGGTTGTGACGGGTTTGTGATTTCACCGGGCTACTTGCCGGGCTCGTTCAGCGAATTTGTCGAGAGCGTGATTCCGCATTTGCAGCGCAAAGGGGTGTTCCGCACGGCGTACGAAGGTTCGACGCTGCGCGAGCATCTGGGGCTGGCCGATCTCACTAACTGATTTGATAAAAGGGATATTTCGCATGCCTGCTTTTGATCACTTAACCCGCCGCCGTCTGCTCGGCCTGGCCGGCATCACCCTGGCGAGCCCCTTGCTGCTGTCCCTGCCACGCCTGGGCCTGGCAGCCAATGAACAGGCGGGCCACAACACGCCACAGGAGCCGGCCGGCACTGGCGAGTTTATCCGCCTCGATGCGCCACGCTCACTCAAGCTGGCGGTCAACCTCAATGCGGTGTGCCTGGCCCCGGTGGTGATTGCCCACGGCCAGGGGTTCTTCAAGAAGCACAACCTTGAGGTTGAACTCGTCAACTTCGGCAACTCCACCGAAGTGCTGCTCGAAGCCATCGCCACCGGCAAGGCCGATGCGGGCGTGGGCATGGCACTGCGTTGGCTCAAGGCGCTGGAGCAGGGCTTTGATGTGAAACTCACTGCCGGCACCCATGGCGGTTGCCTGCGGTTGCTCAGTGCGGTGAACGGCGGCGTGACGAAACTGGAAGACCTCAAGGGCAAGGCCATCGGCGTCACCGACATGGCCAGTCCGGACCGTAATTTCTTCTCGATCCTGCTGAAAAAACACGGCGTCGACCCGGTGCGCGATGTCGAATGGCGCCTGTACCCGGCCGACCTGCTGGGCACCGCTCTGGCGCGCGGCGAAGTGCAGGCGGTCAGCGGCAGTGACCCCTTCATGTACCGCTTGATAAAGTCCGGCGTGGCGCGCGAATTGTCCACCAACCTGGTGGAGGAATACGCCAACCTCAGCTGCTGCGTGGTGGGCGTTACCGGCAAGTTGGTGCGCGAAGACAAGCGCGTGGTGGCGGCGCTGACCCAGGCCATTCTGGAAGCCCACGATTATTCCGTGCAGCACCCCGAAGCGGTTGCCAAGGGCTTCCAGGCCTATGCGTTGAACACCTCGACCGAAGAAGTGCAGGCGATCCTCCACGATCACACCCATGGCCACCATGCGGTCGGCGCGGCGCTGACCCAGGAAATCACCACCTACGTCACCGACCTGAAAACTGTGGAAGTCATCAGCAAAGGCACCGATCCGGTGGAATTTGCCAAGGAGATCACCGCTGATGTCTTCAGTTGATACCACGGCCTTGAACCCGCCTCTGGCGTTCAAACTCTGGTGGCAGGGCGTAAGCGTGGTGGCTGCCTGGTTGGCGGTTGCCGTGTTGATCAGCTATTGGCCCAACGCGACGCGCCATTGGCCGCTGACTCAGGGGCTGGCAAACCTGTGCGTGGGTGTGGCCGTGCTGTTTATTGGCTTGAGCCTGCTCGGTCGGCACGTTTCGACACTGGGTCGACGGTTGCGCAATGCCGGGCCCTGGCTGATCGCGTTGCCGGTGTTGCTGGGCATCTGGGAACTGCTCACGGCCAAACTGGCGCTGCTGCCGGTGCCGTTTTTCGCGCCGCCCCAGGCGTTGCTCGCGGTGTATCTCGAAGACTACGCGCGCCTGGCCGACAGCCTGTTGCATTCGGCGTTGCTGCTGGGCTCGGGCGTGGCGTTGGGGGCGGCAACCGGCTTCGTCGCGGGGGTGGCGATTGGCTGGTCCACGCGGATCGGCTACTGGCTGCACCCGGTGTTGCGCATCCTTGGCCCGGTGCCCTCGACGGCATTGTTGCCGCTGTGTTTTTTCCTGTTCCCCAGCAGTTGGAGCGCCAGCGTTTTCCTGATCGCCCTGGCCACCTGGTTTCCGGTCACGGTGCTGACCTGGTCCGGCGTGGCGAGTGTGGATAAAGCCTATTACGACGTGGCGCGTACCCTGGGGGCCAAGCACGCTTTTTTAATCTTCAAGGTGGCGATTCCCGCCGCGTTGCCCCATGTGTTTGTCGGCCTGTTCATGGGCCTGGGCGCCTCGTTCTCGACCCTGGTAGTGGCGGAAATGATGGGGGTGAAATCCGGTATCGGTTGGTACCTGCAATGGGCCCAGGGGTGGGCGGCGTACGCGAACATGTACGCGGCATTGTTGATCATGGCGCTGGCGTGTTCAGGGTTGATCACCGGGTTGTTCGTGGTGCGTGACCGGTTACTGGCCTGGCAGAAAGGAGCGATGAAATGGTAGCCCTGGCACACGCGGCATCGACATCGGCATCGACGGGGCTGGCGTTGCGCATAGAACAGCTGAGTCACGGCTTCGCCTTGGACGGGCAACACCTGCCGGTGCTGGAGCGGGTTTCGCTGGACGTAGCGCCGGGCGAATGTGTGGCGCTGCTCGGGCCTTCGGGGTGCGGTAAATCCACCTTGCTGCGCCTGGTTGCCGGGTTGGAACCGGCTGACGTCGGCAGGGTGTTGGCCGATGGCCAACCCATTGTCGGCCCGGACCCGAGCCGGGTGGTGGTGTTCCAGGACCCGACCCTGTACCCGTGGCGCCGCGTGTGGGACAACGTGGCGCTTGGCTTGGAGGCTCAGGGTTTACTCAAGACGCATGCGTTCAAGGTGGATGAGGCATTGGAAAAGGTCGGCCTTGGCGCGTTTGCCCGTGCGTATCCTCGGCAGCTTTCCGGCGGCATGGCGCAGCGGGTGGCATTGGCGCGCGCGTTGGTCAATCAGCCACGGTTGCTGATCCTCGACGAACCGTTGGGCAAACTTGATTCATTGACCCGCATCACCATGCAAAAGGAACTCATCGACCTGTGGCAGCGCCAAGGCTACACGGCGCTGCTGGTGACCCACGATGTGGAAGAAGCCTTGTTGCTGGCCAACCGTGTGATTGTGTTCAGTGACCGCCCGGCGACGGTTCAGGCGCAGTTGAGCATTGATCGACCTTACCCGCGGCACCGCGATGATCCTTATTTGGTGGACCTGCGCCGGCAGATACTGGGCCTGCTGGGGTTGGGCGAGAGCTGGTAGTCATGACCGCGTTTTCTTCAGCCGCGATAACGCAGCGCTTCCACCCGCAACGCACACGCCGGCGAAGCCTGTCGCCGGCTTGGGTAGTACACAGGCCAAACCCATCCGCAGCGGCCTTGAGCAGTTGTTACGCCACCGCGCCGTGACCTCAAACCTGCTCCTCTTCGCGCAACTGCACACTCAAATCATCACAACTCTGCGCCCAGTCGCTCAGCCACTGTGGCATAGGCGGCGACGCCTCGGCCAAGCCCAGCTCGCGCAAGAACTCGGCCGGGGGCAGGGTGCCCTTGGCTGATTTAAACAGCCCGCGCATCACCACCACGCCCACCACTCGACCCTTGCTGACAAAACGGTGTTCCATCAGGCTCCATTTGTGGTCCCAGCCGAGCATGCGGGTGTGCACCTCGAACACTTCGAACAGCTTCAACTCGCGGCGAAACTTGCCCCAGGTATCGCCGACGATCGGCAACGCCTGGTTGCGCAGGGCCACGCGAAACGCGCCGGTGCGCAGTACAAAATCCATGCGTGCAACGTCCGCCAGGGAGAAATACCGGCCATTGGTGACATGCCGGTTGATATCCAGGTCCAGCGGCCATACGCGCATGCGCACCACGGTGGTTGCCAGGCCATGGGCGGGCTTGCGCCAGGGGCGGCGGGACAACATGAACAGCAAGCGAAACCAGAGATTCATAAAAGCGCCAGGCAGTTGATCAAGGGCCGCACTTTACGGGCCCGAGATCGGCTAAAGTAGGTGCGCAAATGACTTATTTCATGCCAAAAACGCACGTGGGCGCTTTTATGCACATTACCTTGCTGCTGGCGGACCAATGCTCCGCCGCCAGTGCGACCCTGGCCCTGGAAATGCTCAGTGCCGCCAACCTGTTTGCCGACCACCCGCCGTTCGAGATCGTGGTCGCGTCCCTCGACGGCCAGGCCGTGGACGCCTGGGGCGGGCAGCGTTTGCAGGTGGCGTGCGCCGTTGCGCAGGTGCGTCAGACCGACCTGATCCTCATCCCCGGTTTCCTCTTTACCCTCAAAGAGGCTTTGCCGACTTTTTCTGCCTACGGCCCCTGGTTGCGAGAACAGCATGCCCAAGGGGCCGTGGTGGCGTCGATGTGCACAGCGGCGTTTTTGCTCGCCGAGACCGGCCTGCTGCAAGGCCTGCGGGCCACCACCCACTGGGCATTCGCGGAGTTGTTCCGGCGCCGTTATGCCGGCGTGGTCCTGGATGACGGGCAGATCCTCTGCGAAGAAAACCGCGTAATCACCTGCGGTGGCGCGAGCGCGGCAATGGATTTGATGTTGCACCTGATCCGCCGCTTCGGCTCACCGGAGCTGGCGCATACCTGTGGCAAATACCTGCTGATCGACAACGTGCGCACCGAGCAGTCGGTGTATGCGATGTGGTCGTTGCCCAAGAGTCATGGCGATGGCGAAATCCTGCGGGTGCAGCATTGGCTGGAACAGCACTTTGCCCAGGCGCTGGTGATTGACGACGTGGCCCGGCGTTTTGGCTTTGGCGTGCGCAATTTCAAGCGGCGTTTCAAGGAGGCGACCGGCTATACGCCCATCGCCTATGTGCAAACCCTGCGTCTGGAGCGCGCCAAACAGATGCTGGAGTCGACGCGCATGACCCTCGACAGCATCACCTACGCGGTCGGCTATGAAGACAGTAACTCGTTCCGTCGTCTGTTCCTGCAGCGCGTGGGGATGCTGCCGGCGGCGTATCGCAAGAAATTCCTGGTGACGTCGGGCTGAGTCAACGGCGCAGCTGCGGCTCACTTTCAATGCATGCCACCAGAAACTCCATCACCGCTTTCACCGACGGTGAGCGACGGATATCCGGGTACACCGTGAGCCAGATATCGCGCACCGGGCCGTCGCTGGCGGTGGGCAGTCGCGCCAGCAGCGGGTCGTGATCGCCCACCAGGGTGGGCAGCACCACGGCGCCAACGTGCGCGCGGGCGGCCATCTGCTGGGTGATCAGGTCACTGGCGGCAAACACGATTGGGCGGTGGCCGCGCAGTTGATGCATCCACGCTTGTTGGGGCAAGTGGTCGCGGCTGCTGTCGTAGGCGATGAAGGTCCATTGAGCGGCCGGTAGCCGGTTAAGTTCAGGCGCGCTGTAGAGCCCAAAACGCACCACGCCGACCTTGCGGCGCACCAGTGCGTCTTCGTCGGGGCGCACCGTGCGCAAGGCAATATCGGCTTCGCCCTTGTCCAGCGCGGCAAGCTGGGTGGAGGGCATCAGGACCAGGTTCAACTGCGGGTACTCGGCGCGCAACCGCGCCACGTGAGGCGCGATGCAATGGTTGGCGATGGACGGCGGGCAACTTACCCGCACGGTGCCGGCCAGTTCGATGGAGGCGACGCGCGACAGGCGTAGCACTTCGGTGGCCATCTCGCCCATGCCAGCCGCCAATTCTGCCAGCGCCAGGCCTTGGGCCGTGAGCGGGCGGCTGCGGGGCAGGCGGTCCACCAGTTTCACGCCGAGGGCTTTTTCCAGCGCGTCGACGCGGCGCCCGACGGTGGCGTGTTCCACCTGCAACTCGCGGGCGGCCGCCGACAGTGACTGGGTACGGGCCAAGACGGTGAAGTAATACAGATCCTGCCAGTCGAACATCGGGTTATTTCCGCACAGAGGCTGGGAGAGAGTGGGGAATATTCCAGCCGATCAAGTCCTTTTACCATGGCCGCTTCCCAGTGCAAACGGAGTTGTCCCGCATGAAAGCCATCACCCTGCAAGCCTACGGTGGTCCCGAAGTCGCCCAACTTTGCCACCACGTTGCAAAACCCCAGGTCACGGCCGGGCATGTGCTGGTCAAAGTGGCCTGCGCCGGGATCAATTTCATGGACATTCATACGCGCCAAGGCAAATACGCACACTCTGCCACTTACCCGGTGCGCCTGCCGTGCACGTTGGGTATGGAGGGCGCCGGTGTGGTGGTGGAGGTCGGCCCGGGCGTGAGTCATCTGGCCGTGGGCGACCGTGTGGCCTGGTGCATCGCCTGGGGCGCGTATGCCGAGTACGCCCATGTGCCGGCCGACAAAGTCGCGCAGATTCCCGGCGCCATTACTTTCGATCAGGCTGCAGCGGCGATGTTTCAGGGCTGCACGGCCCACTACCTGATTGACGATGTGGCCCGTTTGCAGGCGGGCAGCACCTGCCTGGTTCACGCGGCATCCGGCAGCATCGGGCAATTGCTGGTGCAAATGGCAAGACGGCGCGGGGCGACGGTGTTCACCACCGGCAGCACCGCCGAGAAATGCGCGATTGCCCGGCAGCGCGGCGCGCATCAGGCCTGGACGTACGAGGGTTTTGCCGACCACGTCCTGCGCGCCACGGACGGGCGCGGGGTGGACGTGGTCTTCGATTCGCTGGGCAAAAATACCTTGCGTGAAAGCTTTCGGGCCTGTCGCACGCGTGGTTTGATCGTTAACTACGGCAACGTCTCGGGATCGTTGACGGACCTTGACCCGATTGAACTGGGGGAGGCGGGCTCGTTGTTTTTGACACGACCACGGCTGGCCGACCATATGGCCGATGGGGCGACCGTGCAACGGCGTGCCAATGCGGTATTTGCGGCGATGCTGGAGGGGGCGCTGACGGTGGAGATTGCGGGGCATTACACCCTGGAGACGGTGCAGCAGGTGCATGAACGCATCGAGGCACGGCAGCAGATCGGCAAGGCGGTGGTGTGGGTGGACCCCAGCCTGGATTAATCAGGGACGAAAAAAAACCGGCTGATCAGGCCGGTTTGGGGTGCCCCGCAAACAGTGCGGGGTTATGCGTTGTTGCCGCGCAGACGGTCCGCACCGCCTTCCGCCAGACCACGTTCCTGCAGACGATCAGCACCGCCTTCCGCCAGACCGCGTTCCTGCAGACGGTCAGCACCGCCTTCAGCCAGACCACGTTCCTGCAGACGATCCGCACCGCCTTCGGCCAGACCGCGTTCCTGCAGACGGTCAGCACCGCTTTCAGCCAGACCACGTTCCTGCAGACGATCCGCACCGCCTTCGGCCAGACCGCGTTCCTGCAGACGATCAGCACCGCCTTCAGCCAGACCGCGTTCCTGCAAGCGATCAGCACCGCCCTCGGCGACACGACGTTCCAGCAGACGATCAGAACCGCCTTCTGCTACGCGGTTACCTTGCAGGCGATCCGCGCCGCCTTCAGCGACAACCGGGTGAGCAAAAGCATTTGCAGCGAGTACCGAGAAAGCGAGGCTAAGCAAGATTTGGCGTTTCATGGTGGTGTGCTCCGAGTGTTTTAGTGGGGTGCCGTTTGGCATGGGTTTGATGTTACGCGTTGGATTTTTTAAGAGAACTTCATTGCGCTGATGGTGACTATCGACGCCAGCGATGGCCCGTTTTGCGGGCCATCGTGGACACGGTCATGGCATCTGCGGCAGTTCCTGAGGGCGCAGGTCAAACACCAGCACCTCGGCATCGTCGCCCTGGCTCAGGCGGATCTGGCGTTCGTCCCGCACGCGGGCGCCGTCGCCTTCCTGCAGGCGCTGGCCGTTGACTTCAACGCTGCCCCGGGCCACATGCACGTACACATGACGATCCGGCGGCAGGTCCAGGGTCGCGGCTTCGTCGCCCTTGAACAGCCCGGCATACACCCGCGCATCCTGGCGAACAGTGAGCGAGCCCTCGGCGCCATCCGGCGAGATGATCAACTGCAAACGCCCGCGTTTCTGCGCCGCGCTGAAGTGCTCCTGTTGATAGCGCGGTTCGGCGCCGGCCACATTCGGCACGATCCAGATTTGCAGAAAGTGCACGCCCAGGCTCTGGCTGTGGTTGAACTCGCTGTGGGCCACGCCGCTGCCGGCGCTCATCAGTTGCACATCGCCAGGGCGAATCACCGAGCCGGTGCCCAGGGTGTCCTTGTGTTCCAGGGCGCCTTCAAGCACATAGGAGAAAATCTCCATGTCGCGGTGCGGGTGCTGGCCGAAGCCTTTACCGGCCGCAACGCGGTCATCGTTGATCACCAGCAGGTCGGAAAAACCCTGTTCATTGGGGTTCCAGTAGTTGGCGAACGAGAAGGTGTGAAACGACTTCAACCAACCGTGATTGGCGGCGCCGCGTTCCGAAGCTTTGCGAAGGGTCAGCATGGTCTTGTCCTCAAGTGAGCGCGGCCTGCGTGATGCAGGGCGCTTGCGTTGAGAAGAAGGTTAATGGTTACGGACCAATTCATTAAGAGGCTGGAATCTGAATAACTGTCTCTCTGAAGTTGACAGTAAAAGGCATGCCATAATGCCGCCTCGACTTCCTTCTCGATGGACTTTTCTCTTCATGAAAACCGTGGCCATGGCGTTGTTTCCGGACTTCCTGCTGCTCGACATGGCCGGGCCGCTGGAAGTGTTTTCCATTGCCAATCGCTATCTTCCAGCGGCCGCTCACTACCGAATCCTCACGATTGGCACCGAACCCGGCGCATTGCGCGCCTCCAATGGCGTGTTGATACAACCTGACCTGCTGCTGGAGCAGGCCGACGAGGCCTATGACGTGTTGTTGGTCCCTGGCGGCCCCGGTGCCTATAACGAATGCCATCCCGCGCTGCTGCCCTGGCTCAAGGCCGCAGCAGCCCGCGCGCGGCGCTTCGGTTCAATCTGCACCGGCGCCTTTGTACTCGGGCATGCCGGCCTGCTCGACGGCCATCGCGTCACAACTCACTGGCATTACACTGAGCGCTTGATCAAGGGCTTCCCCAAGGCCATCGTCGAGACTGATCGCATCTACTTGCAGGATGGCCGCTTGATCACCTCCGGCGGGGTGACCGCCGGTATCGACCTGGCGTTGTCGATCGTCGCCCAGGACCATGGCAAGCAGGTGGCGGTGGACGTGGCCAAGGTGTTGCTGGTGGTGATGAAACGCCAGGGCGGCCAGGCTCAGTTCAGCCCGATGACCGCTGCCGTCGCGCCGCTGGAAACCGCAATCACCCGGGTGCAGAACCAGGTGTTGGCGCAGTTGGACCAGCCGTTCACTGTCGATTCCATGGCGGCGTTGGCAGGCATGAGCGCGCGCCACTTTGCACGGCTGTTCGCCAAGGAGGTGCAGATGACGCCGATGGCCTTCCTGCAAGGCGCGCGCATTGACCGCGCCCGCCACTTGTTGGAAACCACCGACCTGCCGCTCAAGACCGTCGCTTTTCGCGCGGGCTTCGGCAGTGTGCGGCATATGCGCTTTTTGTTCAGTGAAAAGCTCGGGCTAAACCCTACCCAATACCGACAGCAGTTCAGTTAACGCGCGGATGTCCGTCTTGCGCACCTGATTGGCCGTATCGCTCCCTGTGCCAGCATTGTCCTGTCACGGGTAGCTGGCAAGATAACGGCATGCCCATGGAAAAGGATGCGCAAACGCCCAAGGCCGGGTGTTTGAGCGCTTAGCCACATGAACAACCCACACGCAGTGAGCTTTGGCCCCTACACCTTTCACCGGCAACAACGCCTGGTCAGCAAGGCTGGCCTGCCGGTGCCGTTGGGTGGGCGAGCGCTGGATATTCTTGCGGTACTGTTGGAGGCGCCGGGGCAATTTGTCGGAAAGGACACGCTGATTGCGCGGGTCTGGCCGTGCAGCGTGGTGGAAGAGAACAACCTGCGTGTGCACATCGCCGCACTGCGCCGTGCGCTCGTCGGGCAACCGTGCATCCTTAACGATCCGCTGCGCGGTTACTGTTTTGTGGCGCCGCTGCAGAGTCCTTCGCCGTCGACGCCACCTCGGCACAATCTGGCGATCCGCCTGAGCCCGGTGGTCGGCCGTGATCAGGTGTTGGGCGCGCTGGTGCGGCGCCTGTCCGGCCAACGCCTGATGATGCTCACGGGCTGCGCCGGTGTGGGCAAAAGTACACTGGCCCTGGCCCTCGCCGAACGGGCAGTGCCGCGTTATCGCGACGGCGTGTGGTGGGTGGATTTGGCAACCGTGCAGGCACCGATGCAGATGCTGCGGCACGTGGCCAATACGCTGCAGCTGGAACCCTGTGCAAACGCGGTTGAACTGAGCCGCCAGTTGGCGACACGCCAACTGTTGCTGGTACTCGACGGTGCCGATTTGCTGCTCGGCGCCTGTCGCCATCTGGTGCGCACACTGCGTGAGCACGCGCCCCAGGTGACGCTGTTGTTGAGCAGTCGCGAAGCCTTGCAGGTGCCCGGCGAATGGGTGCAGCACGTGCCCACCCTGACACAGCCGACGCCGTCCGCCTGGCGCAGTGTCGAGCAGGCGCTGGCGTACCCGGCGGTGCAATTGTTTGTCGCACGGGTTCACGCCAGTCAGCAGGGTTTTGTGTTGCGGCCCCAGGACCTGGCGCCGTTGCGGGCTATCTGTCGACGCCTGGATGGCATTCCCCTGGCCCTGGAACTGGCGGCGGTCCAAGTCGAGGCCCTGGGCGTACACGGCGTGCAGGCCCAGTTGCAACGCGGTTTGCAGGTACTGACCCGAGGCCGCCGCACGGCAGTGGAGCGCCACCAATCCCTGGCCGCGGCCCTGGCATGGAGCTATCAGCGCTTGAGCCTGCCGGAGCGCTGGCTGTTCCTGCAATTCGCGCTGTTCAAAATGGCGGTGACCTTGCCCACCCTGACCGGTTGGGTCGCCGGCACCGAGCTGGAGCACGCCGACCTGTCCTATCTGCTGGCGCGCCTGACTGCGACGTCGTTGCTGACCGTGGAGCCAGGTCCCGGCCCGGAGCGTTACCGCCTGCTCAACAGTGTGCGCAGCTATGCGCTGGCGCAGCTGCGCGACCCGGTGCAGGTGGCGCATTTGCAACAGGGTTATGGGCATTACCTGGGGCCCTTTTCAGGCCGGCCGTTTGTCCTGCAACTCGTCGAGCAGGCTGCGCACGCGAACTAGGTCGCGAGTCGCAAAGCCTTCGCTGAATTGCGCGTAGACCGAGCTCAACAGCTCGCGGGCCGCCTGCGTACGCCCTTGGCGTTGCCACAGTCGCGCCAGTGACGTTGCGCTGCGCAGCTCCCAGGCCAGCGCGCCGTGTTGATGCGCCACGCCGAGGGCTTCAAGCAGCAGTGTTTCGCGTGTGCGCGTATCGGTCTGTGCCTCGGCCCGTACCCGCAAAATCTCGGCGGTGCACCAACCGGCGCCGCCGCTTCTGGCGCGTTCCAACATCGCGTCATCCACCGTGGCGGCATCAAAGGTCACGAGGGTGTCCTGAACCAGGCCCAGCCCTGCAAGGTCCTCACGGGCTGCGGTGCCTTCATAGTGCCGTGCCCAGGTATGAAACAACTGCACCGAGTGCTTTTGTGCCTGTTGCAGCAACAGTTCCAGGCGTGCACTCGCCGCTTCGGCATCCCCGTTGTAGCGGGCGATGACCACACCGGCGAGGGCCAGGGTGTAGCAGATCGAGGTGCCGTGGTTGAGCTGCAAGGCCAACTCCAGCGCCTGGTTGGCGGTACGCCAGGCCCGCTGCGCAAAGCCGCGCAACCACAGGATGCGCGCGAGGATCGTCAACGCGGCCACACTCTGGTCGTATTGCACGCCAAAACCGTGAGTAAAACGATTCAGATGGCCGCTGTGCGCCATGCGCTGGATCACTTGTTCGGCGTTGTGCAACGCCAGCGCCTGGTTACCGGCGAAGTGCTGCGCCAGCACCCGCAGGCGCTGGGCGCTGAGGTCCAGCAAAGGTTCGGAATGCAGGCCCAGTCGGTCAAAGTGTTGGCTGTGCACCAACGCCTCACGGTAGTTTCCATCGCACAGGTTGACGGCCATCAGCCCGGATACCGCACGTAACTGGCCGCCCAAATCCTTGCCGGCGTGCGCCAGGCGTTGCGCACAGGCAAAGGCTTCGAGGGTCTGCGGCGTTGCACCCTGGGCATGGTAGGAAACACTGCCCAGCGCCAGTTGCAGCGCCATGTGCAGGCGTTGGCTCGGTGCGCCTGACTGAGGCAAGCGCGCCAGGGCTTTGCCCACGTACAGCCCGTGTTCGCGCAGCAGCGATAATTCTTGCCACAACGGCATGGCACTGACCGTCAGACGAATACCCAGCAGGTGCGCGCCTGAATCGCTCAGGCAGCTATCGAGAGCGGCACGAATGTCTTCGCGCAGCGGTGCATAACGGTCGATCCAGGCTTGGCTCGCGATCAGCTCCCAGTCGTCCTGTGCCTGCTCCATCAGCGCCAGGCAGCGCGCTGCATGGCGTTCACGGGTGGCGTCGAGTTCAGCCGCCACGCTGAGTTTTTCCAGGGCGTACGTGCGGGTGATATCCAGCAGGCGGTAGACCATTTCGTCATCGCCAGCCTCCACGTTGAGCAGCGACTTGGCCACCAACTGGGTGATGGAACCCAACACCTCGTTCGGCGCGATCTGCTCGCCGGCGATTACCGCCGCTGCGCTGGCCAGGCTGAACCCGCCACGAAACACGGCCAGGCGGCGCAAGCAAATCTGCTCGCACGGCGTGAGTAAATCAAAGCTCCAATCCAGCGTAGCGCGCAGGGTTTGATGGCGGGGCAGGGCGCTGCGCCGGCCACGGGTGAGCAGGCGCACGTTGTCTTCCAGTTGCACCAGCAACCCTGCCAGGCCGAAGCGTTCAATCTGCGCGGCCACCAGTTCGATTGCCAGGGGAATACCGTCCAGGCGCTGGCAGATATCAATCGCCAGGGGCAACTCGGCTTCGCTGAGTTCAAAACTGTCCTGATGGGACATGGCGCGTTCGACCAGCAGCTGCAGGGCCGGGTAACCCAGGGCCTGGGCCCGATTGCCGCTGGCGGGCGGGCAGGCCAGCGGTTCGAGGCGCTGCACGGATTCGCCCTCGGCCCGCAGCGCTTCGCGGCTGGTGGCGAGGATGTGCAGGTGCGGCGCGTGGCGCAGCAGGGTTTCGCTGATCAGTGCGATGTCGTCCAGCAGGTGTTCGCAATTGTCGATGACCAGCAGCAACTGACGCGCTTGCAGGTCGCGGGCGAACGTCAGCAGCGGCTCATGTTCGGCAGGCGTGAGGTCGAGCAGGGCGGCGAGGTTGGGCAAGATCATCGACGGCGCGCTGAGCGGCGCCAGGTCCAGCAGGCGAATGCCGTCGCGATAATGTCCAATCAGCAACTCCGCCACGCGCAGCGCCACGGTCGTCTTGCCGATGCCACCCGCGCCGGTCAGGGTGATAAAGCGCTGCTGGGGCAGTTGCTGCACCAGTGCATCGATGAGTGCCTGGCGGCCGATCATCCGCGTGCGGCGCAGCGGCAGGTTATGGCCCTGGCTATGGGGAATGCCGTCTGCAGGAATCGTCATCGGTTCGATGCTCAGTGGCGCCACAAAACTGTAGCCGCGCTGGGCCACCGTGACGATATAACGCTGCCCGGCCTGGCCATCGCCCAATGCCTTGCGCAACGCCGCCATATGCACCCGCAGGTTGGTGTCTTCCACCACAGTTTTCGGCCAGACCCGGGTGATCAGCTCCTGCTTGCTCACCACGTTGCCGGCGTGTTCCAGCAAGATCAGCAGAATCTCCACCGCGCGCCGCCCCAGACGCAACGGCCGACCGGCTTCGAGCACCAGCCGTTGGTGCGGGTGGACGCGGTAGGGGCCGAAATGCACGGCCTGGTCGCCGAGGTCATTCATGGAGGCCGGAGCTCTGGGATAGGGTCTGGCCAGCATATTCCAGGCGTGTGCCGACCACTAGGCCGCAATCACTTGCGACTTGTGACGCAATTGGTGATTTCGCCAGGTCATCGGGTTGACCCCTTCACTGCGCGTGAACATGTGGCAGAAGTGCGCCTGGTCGCAAAACCCGCACTCCAGGCTGATTTGCGTCAGGCTCAAGGAGGAATGGGTGATCAGTTCCTTGGCGCGTTCGATGCGCTGTTGGCGAATCCACTCCTGCGGTGACAGCCCGGTGGTGCATTTGAACGCACGCGAAAAGTGACTGCGCGACAGCGCGCAAGCCTGCGCCAGGTCAGCAATCGCCAGGCTTTCACCGAGGTTGGCGAGGATGAGTTGTTTGGCAATACGTTCACGCCGAGGGCAGAGGCCACCGGCAGCAGAAAAGCGCGGAGCACAGTACTCAGGTCGGGCCATGACAAATATCCGTAGTCGATGGGAGCGTTCCCGGTGAATGGGTCCAGTGTAGACCGCGTCATTTTTGGCGCCGAACCGTTTGGCTGACGAGTTAATCGTTGTTAATTTCGCCAGGTGATGGCGCGCAAAAGACAGCACAGGCGTGCAATCGCATAAGCGTTCGAGGTGCTTATCTGGCGGCCTGGAAACCGTTTGGATAACGCCATGAACCGCAACGACTTGCGCCGCGTCGACATGAACCTGCTGGTGATTTTTGAGGCGCTGATGTTCGAAAAGAACCTGACTCGGGTCGCTGAAAAACTCTTCATGGGCCAGCCGGCGGTGAGTGCCGCATTGGGGCGATTGCGGGATTTGTTCGACGACCCGTTGCTGTTGCGCAACGGGCGAGGCATGGAGCCCACGCCACGGGCGCTGGCGATACTCAAGGAGCTGCAACCGGCCATGGACACCATTTCCGGCGCGGTCAGCCGTGCCAAGGATTTCGACCCGTCGACCAGTTGCGCGGTGTTTCGTATCGGGCTGTCTGATGACGCGGAGTTTGGGTTGTTTCCGCCGTTGCTCAGTCAACTGCGTGAGGAGGCGCCGGGGATTATCGTGGTGGTGCGCCGGGCTAATTACCTGTTGATGTCGGCGTTGTTGGCCAGTGGCGAGATTTCGGTGGGGGTCAGTTACACCACTGAGCTGCCGGCGAATGCCAAGCGTAAGAAGCTGCGGGATATTCCGTGCAAGGTATTGCGTGGGGATGAGGGTGGGGCGCCGTTGACGCTGGATGAGTACTGCGAACGGCCCCATGCGATGGTGTCGTTTTCGGGGGATTTGAGCGGCAATATCGACCTGGACCTGGCGCGGATTGGCCGGGCGCGAAGGGTGGTGTTGGCGGTGCCGCAGTTCAGTGGGTTGCGGGCGTTGTTGGCGGGGACGCAGATTATTGCGACGGTGCCGGATTATGCGGCGTGTGCGTTGACTGAGGGGACTGTGTTGCGGGCTGAGGATCCGCCGTTTGAGATCGAGGCGGCGGAGTTATCGATGGTTTGGAGTGGGGTGCATGATAATGATCCGGCGGAGCGGTGGTTGCGGGGGCGCATAAGTGAGCATATGGCGGGGGGTGGTTAGTCGTGGCGGCCTCTGGGCCGACCAGGCTGGTGGTTGTATGGGGTACATATCCGTTGCTGTGGTAACGGCGGCTTAGGGTTCCGCTCTTACAGCGGGTCACTTTTGGCAAACGCCCCAAAAGTAACCAAAAGGTCTTTGCCCCACCACTCGGTGCCTCGCTTAGGCTCGGCATGCCCTCACTCCGGCTTGAATCCGTGGGCCGCCGCAATGGGCCATCCTTGGCCCAGTGCGGCTAACCCGGCGTCCTGCCGGGTTACCCACGGATTCAAGCCTGCGTTCGGCCAGCGTGGTTAACGGGGCCTGTCAGATCAAGGTCAACAGCAGAGCACGGCGGCCTGACAGCCGGCCTGAGTGGTTGAAGCAAAAGCAGGGCAAAAGCACAGCAACACCACGTTTACCTGATGAAATGAGTTCCAAATGTGGGAGCGGGCTTGCTCGCGAAAGCGCTGGGTCAGTCGGCTTATCTGTAACTGACCCAGCGCATTCGCGAGCAAGCCCGCTCCCACAATGTTGACCGAGTTTAACTGCCGGCACCGCAGTGCTCTGCTTTTCTGTGGGAGCGGGCTTGCCCGCGATACAGGCACCTCGATACATCAGGCATACCCCGCAGCAGGCCCCATGCCAGCTCCCAGATTGGCGCAGTAAAGTCTGAAGAGCAGCCCACCCTTTACCTGATGTACCCAGTTCCAAATGTGGGAGCGGGCTTGCCCGCGATGCAGACACCTCGATACATCAGGCATACCCAGCAGCAGACCCCATGCCAGCTCCCAGATTGGCGCAGTAAAGTCTGAAGAGCAGCCCACCCTTTACCTGATGTACCCAGTTCCAAATGTGGGAGCGGGCTTGCTCGCGATACAGGCACCTCGATACATCAGGCATACCCCGCAGCAGACCCCATGCCAGCTCCCAGATTGGCGCAGTAAAGTCTGAAGAGCAGCCCACCCTTTACCTGATGTACCCAGTTCCAAATGTGGGAGCCGGCTTGCTCGCGAATGCGGTGCGCCATTCGCCCACTCCATCAACTGACACACCGCTTCGCTTGTGCTTTTGATCTAACCACTGAGGTCGGCTGTCAGGCCGCCGTGCTCTACTTTTGACTTTGATCTTGATCTTAGGCGCCCCGTTAACCACGCTGGCCGGAGTGAGAGCCCGCCGAGCCTAAGCGAGGTGCCGAGTGGTGGGGCAAGAGCCCTTTGGTTGCGTTGGGGCTTTTCCAAAGTGACCCGCTGTAAGAGCGGAACCCTAAGCCGCCGTTACCGCAGCAACGGAGATGTACCCCATACAACCACCAGCCTGGTCGGCCCAGAGGCCGCCACGCCAAACAGCACATACATCCAATTCCAAACCCCCGAAGCCCCCCAAACTCCCTCCATCGCTCAACTCTCCACGGGGGAATCAACGCCATGGACCCAACACCCAAAACCAGCCCCGACGAAGTCGTCACCCTGGTCGTCAAACACCTGATCAAACCCGGCCGTGAAGCCGACTACGAAGCCTGGCTACGCCGCATCGTGCGTATCGCCGGTGAGCGCCCAGGTCACCTCGGTGTCGACGTGGTACGCAGCAAACAAAACCGCCTGGCGCTGTTTACCTGCGTACTGCGCTACCGCTCCACCGAGGCACTTGAGCGCTGGCTCGACTCCCCGGAACGCAAGGCCCTGATCGACGAAGCCACGCCCCTGCTCGCCGACGGCGACAACACCGAAATCGGTGCCGTCAACGAATTCTGGTTTGCGCCGCTGGCCGACAGCGCCGCCAAACCACCGCGCTGGAAGCAGGCGGTGGTGACTTTGTTTGTCATCCTGCCGCTGACGCTGCTGGTGCCGATCATCTGGGGCCCGGTGTTGCGCCTGCATCCGTTCCTTTCCAACTACGTGGTTGCCACCTTCCTCGTCACCCTGACCATCGTGCTGCTGGTGGTTTACCTGCTGATGCCGGCGGCTACCCGTCTGTTCGCTCCCTGGCTTGAAGCCTCTGTAAAGGAAACCCTATGAACGCCGATCTGATTCTGTTCAATGGCCAGTTCCACACCGTGGACCGTGAAAACCCACGCGCAACGGCCGTCGCCATCCACCAGGGCCGCTTTGTGGCGGTCGGCACCGACGGTGAGGCCATGGCCTTGCGTGGCAGCGGTACGCAGGTGATCGACCTCAAGGGCCGCACCGTGATTCCCGGCCTCAACGACTCGCACCTGCACCTCATCCGTGGCGGCCTGAACTACAACCTTGAGCTGCGCTGGGAAGGCGTGCCGTCCCTGGCCGATGCGCTGCGCATGCTCAAGGACCAGGCTGATCGCACACCAACGCCGCAATGGGTACGTGTGGTCGGCGGCTGGAACGAATTCCAGTTTGCCGAAAAGCGCATGCCGACCCTGGAAGAGCTGAACCAGGCCGCGCCGGATACGCCGGTGTTCGTGCTGCACCTGTACGACCGCGCCTTGCTCAACCGCGCGGCGTTGCGTGTGGCCGGCTACACCAAGGACACGCCGAACCCGCCCGGTGGCGAGATCGTGCGCGACAGCAACGGCAACCCCACCGGCATGCTGGTGGCGCGGCCTAACGCGATGATCCTGTATGCAACCCTGGCCAAGGGGCCGAAATTGCCTCTGGAGTATCAGGTCAACTCCACCCGCCAGTTCATGCGTGAACTCAATCGGCTGGGGCTCACCAGTGCGATCGATGCCGGTGGTGGTTTCCAGAACTATCCCGATGACTACGTGGTGATCGAACAACTGGCCAAGGATGAGCAGTTGACGGTGCGTATCGCTTACAATCTGTTCACCCAGAAACCCAAGGAAGAACTCAGCGATTTCAAACACTGGACCGGCAGCGTCACCCTGCATCAGGGCGATGACTACCTGCGCCACAACGGCGCCGGCGAGATGCTGGTGTTTTCGGCGGCCGACTTCGAAGACTTCCTTGAGCCGCGCCCCGACCTGCCGCTGACCATGGAACAAGAGCTGGAGCCGGTGGTGCGCCACTTGGTCGAGCAGCGCTGGCCATTCCGTCTACACGCCACTTACAACGAGTCTATCTCGCGCATGCTTGACGTGTTCGAGAAGGTCAATCGTGACATCCCGTTCAACGGCCTGCCGTGGTTCTTCGATCACGCCGAAACCATCACTGCGCAAAATATTGAACGCGTGCGCGCCCTGGGCGGCGGTATTGCGATCCAGGACCGTATGGCGTTCCAGGGCGAATACTTCGTCGAGCGTTACGGCGCCAAGGCCGCCGAAGCCACGCCGCCGATCAAGCGCATGTTGGCCGAAGGCGTGCCGGTCGGGGCGGGCACCGATGCCACGCGGGTGTCGAGCTACAACCCGTGGACCTCGTTGTACTGGATGGTCAGCGGCCGCACCGTCGGCGGCCTTGAATTGCACGCCGAAGGCCTGTCGCGCCTCACCGCGTTGGAGCTGTTCACCCACGGCAGTGCCTGGTTCTCATCGGAGCAGGGCAAGAAAGGCCAGATCAAGGTTGGCCAATTGGCCGACGTCGCCGCGCTGTCGGCGGACTTTTTCAGCGTCGATGAAGAAGCCATCAAATGGATCGAGTCGGTGCTGACTGTGGTCGGCGGCAAGGTGGTGTACGGCGCCGGTGACTTCGAAGATTTCGCACCGCCGTCGGTGCCGGTGCTGCCGGACTGGTCGCCGGTGGTCAAGGTGCCGGGGCACTGGCGCCCCGGCTCACCGCTGCAAGCCCAAGTCCATCAATGCAGCGGCCCGTGTGGCGTGCATGCCCATGGCCATGAAAAAGCGCGGCTTTCCAGCGTGCCGGTCAGCGACTTCCAGGGTTTCTGGGGCGCGTTTGGCTGCTCGTGTTTTGCCTTCTGACAATCAACCCCCAAAGGAGCTACCCCATGACTTACACACGCTTGAACAAAGACGACGCTGTGGTGCTGTTGGTGGACCACCAGACCGGCCTGATCTCGCTGGTGCAGGATTTCTCGCCCAACGAATTTAAGAACAACGTGCTGGCCCTGGCCGATGTGGCCAAGTTCTTCAAGCTGCCGACCATCCTCACCACCAGCTTTGAAACCGGCCCCAACGGCCCGCTGGTGCCCGAGCTGAAAGAACTGTTCCCGGACGCCCCGTACATCCCGCGTCCTGGCCAGATCAACGCGTGGGACAACGAAGACTTCGTCAAGGCCGTCAAAGCCACCGGCCGCAAGCAACTGATCATTGCCGGCGTGGTAACTGACGTCTGCGTGACATTCCCGACCCTTTCCGCGCTGGCTGAAGGTTTTGAAGTGTTCGTGGTGACCGACGCCTCCGGTACGTTCAACGAAGCCGTGCAACGTGCGTCGTGGGCACGCATGAGCGCGGCGGGTGCACACCTGGTGAACTGGTTCTCGGTGGCCTGCGAGCTGCAAGTCGACTGGCGCAACGACATGGAAGGCCTGGCCAACCTGCTGTCGCCGCGTATTCCCAACTACCGCAACCTGATGAACAGCTACTCGGCGTTTACCGCCAAGTAACCTGCGCTCAGGCATTCAGGTAAAACCCTGTGGGAGGGGGCTTGCTCCCGATCGCGGTGTTTTAGCCACCTCAACGGTGACTGACAGACCGCGATCGGGAGCAAGCCCCCTCGCACATGGGTGGGTGTACCCACATTGGGTTTGTGGTGGGGCTGCTGACAGGCTATAAAACCGCAAAATGTCCACCGAGAAGCGACAATGAACCCCTTCGAAGACATGCGCCTGTTTTGCCAGGTCATGGAGTCCGGCAGTTTCACCGCCGCCGCCGAGCAACTGGGTCTGTCCAAGCAGTTTGTCAGTCGCCGTCTGATCCAGTTGGAAGACCGCCTCGGTGTGCGGTTGCTCAACCGTTCCACGCGGCGTCTGGACGTGACGCCGCTGGGCCAGAGTTACTACGAATCGGCCTTGCGCCTGCTCGGTGAAGTCGAGCAGGTGGAGCAGGGCATCGCTGGCCAGAACAGCGAACCACGCGGCACTCTTCGCCTCAGCGCGCCGTTGTCGTTTGCCATGGCTCATCTTGGTTGCCTGTTGCCGTTGTTCCTGCAGCGCCACCCGCACGTGTCGGTGGAAGTCGACCTGAGCGACCGCCCCGTGGACTTGATCGGCGAAGGCTATGACTTGGTGCTGCGTATTGGCACGCTGGAAGATTCGACGCTGATCGCGCGGCGCATCGGCAGTGTCCAGCGGGTGTATTGCGCCAGTCCCGAGTACCTGGCCCAGCGCGGCACGCCGCTCAAACCCGACGATTTGGGCGACCACGACTGCCTGCCCTACGGCCATGGCCGCCAGGTGCAATGGCGATTCCTGAGCAAGGGCAAAGTGCAGTCGGTAAACGTCAGCGGGCGGATGCGCGTCAATAACGGCGAGCTGCTGCGCGACACGGCCATTGCCGGCCTGGGCGTCACGTACCTGCCGACGTTTATCGTCGCCGATGCATTGCAGGACGGGCGCCTGGTCACGGTCTTGGAAGACTTCGCCCCCGAGGCGCTGACCTTGTCTGCGGTTTACCCACAGCACCGGCAAAGCTCCAGACCGGTGCAGGCCCTGGTGGAGTTTCTGCGCGAACGCCTGGCCGGCGGCTGCTGAGCAACTGACACAACACAGCCCCCCTGTGGGAGGTGGCTTGCTCCCGAAAGCGCTGGGTCAGTGACTCTATGGGTCGGCTGATACGCCGCTGTCGCGAGCCAGCCGCTGCCACATTCTGGTCAGCGTTCGGCTCAGCGATCGACCACGTTGGCCAGCGCTGAACCGCTTACATAACGCTCAAGATTCGCCAGGAACGTCTCGGCAATTTCCTGCCTGCTGTTGGTCGAAATGGCTGAGGTATGGGGCGACAAGCGCACACGCGGATGGGTATACAGCGGGTGCCCGTCCGGCAACGGTTCCGGCTCGGTCACGTCCAGCGAGGCTAGGCCGATCCGGCCGTTGTCCAGCGCTTCCAGCAACGCCTCTTGGTCCAGCAGGCCACCGCGCGCAATGTTGATCAGGTGCAGCCCCGGCTTGGCGCTGCCCAGCACATCACGGTTAACGATATGCCGAGTGGCCTCGGTGAGTGGCGCGGCCAGTACCAGGTGGTCTGCGCGGGCGAACAGGTCGTGGATATCCCGCGCGGTTTCTACACCTTCCAGCTCAATGGGCGCCGCGCGTTGGCGCAGTGCGACCACGTTGATCCCAAGGGCCAGGGCCTTGTGCGCGAGGGCTTCGCCGATGGCACCAAAGCCGAGCAGGCCCAGGGTGGTGCCCTTGAGCGGGCGCAGTGCGGTGAAATGCCACTGGGCGTCCTTCACCCAGATGTCCGGCAAATGCTTGGACGGGGCGAAGAGCGTCGCCAGGGCGAATTCGGCGAGGTTATCGGCGGCGCTGCCCCGGGAGGTGCTGACCGGTGGGCCGTTGAACAGCCACTGCGGGTAAAAATCGATGCCCGATGACACCAGGTGCACCCACTGCGCGCCATAGGGCCAGCCGGGCGGTGGGGTGTCCGGTGCGGTGTAGCCGCGCACATTGATCGGGCGCAGCAGCAGGATATTGGCCTGGGGCGGCAGGTCACTCGGCACGCCGGCGGGCACGCCGATCACTTGGGCCTGCGGGTGGATCGTCGCGAGGCGTTCGCGAATCACATCGTTATAATCTTCGTCCAGTTGGCTGGCGATAATCACCTGACTCATGAGCGTTCCTTCTTCAGAGGGGGGCACGTTGGGCGAAGGCCGCTTTGCCGACGCCTTGCAGCACGGCGTCGTTTTGTGGCGTATGCACGCGACTGCACAACACGTCGCGGTAGTAACGTTGCAGCGGGCTGTGGCGCGACAGGCCAGGGTTGCCCGAGGCTTCAATGGCCAGCTCCACGGCGCGAATCGCATTGCCGGTCACCAGGTATTTAAGCTGCGCGGCATTGGCGGCAGGCGTGTGACCTTCGGCGGCCGCATCAAGCAGGCTGCGATTGGCAAACAGCAGGGTGTCGATATGGCCGACCGTTTCTTGAAAACGCGGCAAGCTCGACAGCGCGGCGCCGAGATTGGACGGCTTGCGGTGTTCCAGCCAATTCACCAGCCAGTCCCGCGCGGCCTGGGCCACCGCGTCATACACCGACGACAGCAACACCGACATCCACAGGAACCCATCGGCATCGAGTTCCGGCTGCGGCGCGCTCCAAGGGCTCACACTGACGGCGTGGTCCAGCGGCACTAATACGTTATCGAGCACCACTTCATGGCTGCAGGTCGCCCGCATGCCCAGATGGTCCCAGGTGTCGATGATGCTCACGCCCGGGCTGTTTTTGGGCACCAGCCAGGCACCGACCAACGGGTCGCTGTCGTCACTGCGCGCCCACACGCTGAACCAGCTCAGGCCATGGCTGCCGGTGGAGTAGATTTTGCGCCCGCTGATGCGCCAGCCCTCGGCGGTGCGCACCGCCGTGGTTGCCGGCAGGCCGCCACGGGCCGGGGTGCCGAGGTCGGGTTCGACGCGCAGGGCATTGATCAACGCACCGTTGCGCACCGCGTCTTCGGCGACGCGCACGCGCAGGTGGCGGGGCCAGGTTTTACTGTCTTGCAGGCGTGTGTGCTGCAGGTACTGCATCACCAGGATCAGTGCCGTAGAGGGCTCGCCCTTGGCAATCGCGCTGATGGCTTGGCGTGCCTGGGGCAGGTTGGCGCCGCCTCCACCCAGGGCTTTGGGCACGGTGAAGGCGACCAATCCATGCGCATGCAAGCGCTTGAAGTTGTCATGGGGGAAGGCGCCGCTCTCATCATAGACATGCGCGTTGCTGGCCAATTCAGCGCTGAGGCGTTCGAGCAGGGCTTCGAAGTTGGCGACTTCCACGGAGCGTAACGACGGTTGCGTCATGAGTCTGTACTCAGTCAAATGGGGGGCGGGCGGGTTCGCAAGGGCGCTGGTTGAGCCCCTGCATGGGCTGCCCGACACGCGGTGATCGGGCGCCAGCCACCTCGTTCAAGCCAGGGCCTTGAGGGGCGCTTCAGCCACGCTGTAACGATTGGCCGGGACTTGCAGCCCGAGGTTGTCGCGCAAGGTGTGGCCGCTGTACTCAGTGCGAAACAGCCCGCGCTGTTGCAGCACCGGCACCACCCATTCGGTGAAGAACTGCAAGCCATCCGGCAACACCGAGTTGATGATGAAACCGTCACTGGCGCCGGTTTCAAACCAGGTCTGGATCGCGTCGGCGACTTGCTCCGCCGTGCCGACAAAATCGCGATTGGGCCGCGAAAAACGCAGGGCCACTTCGCGTAATGTCAGGCCTTCGTCCCTGGCCCATTGCTTGATGCGGTCGGAGCCGCCTTTCTGACTGTTGGCGCCCAGGTCGCCGAGCTCCGGGAACGCTTCATCCAGCGGGTATTGGCTGAAGTCGTGGTCGTTGAAGGGGCGGCCCAGCGCCACAATGGCGTCTTCTATGGTCACCAGGTCCACGGCCTGCTGATAGCGACGTTCCACCTGCGCAGCATCGCGCCCGACAATCGGGCGGATACCGGGCAGGATCGACAGGCTGTCGGGGTCACGGCCAAAGCCCTTGGCGCGGCGTTTCAAGTCGGCGGTGTAGGCCTTGGCCTCGTCGATATTCTCGACGTGCACAAAAATCGCATCAGCATGTTCGGCGGCAAAGTTACGCCCATCTTCCGAGGTGCCCGCCTGGAAAACCACCGGCTGGCCCTGGCGCGAGCGGGCGATGTTCAGCGGGCCTTTCACCGAAAAAAACTCGCCTTTGTGATTCAGGGCATGCAGCTTGTGCGGGGTGAAAAACTCGCCGCTCTGTTTGTCGTAGGTAAAGGCGTCGTCTTCCCAGGAATCCCACAGGCCCTGGACCACGTTCAGGTGTTCCTTGGCGATGCGGTAGCGCACGGCGTGTGGCGGGTGCTCGGCTTTGCCGAAGTTATCGGCGGTGCCGCTCAGCCAGGAGGTCACCACGTTCCACCCGGCGCGGCCGCCGCTGATATGGTCCAGGGAGGCAAATTGGCGCGCCACCTGGTAAGGCTCGGTGTAGCTCACCGTCACCGTCGCCACCAGGCCGATATGCGTGGTCAATGCGGCGAGGGCCGAGAGGATCGTCAGCGGCTCGAAACGGTTGAGGTAGTGCGGGCTGGATTTGGCGTGAATGTGCAGGCTGTCGGCGATAAACACGAAGTCGAATTTGGCGCTTTCGGCCAGTTCAGTCTGCTGCTTGTAGAAGCCAAAGTGAGTACTGGCATTGGCTTGCGCCTGTGGATGGCGCCATTCGCCCCAGCCGTGACCGACACCGTGGACCATGGCGCCCAGTTTCAAATGGCGTGGCTTCAATTGACTTGGCTTGCTCATGTGCTGCTCCTGTTAGCGCGATGCTTGGGAATGGGGGACACGCTCGGCGTTAAAGCGCTTGTCGAAGCCCTGCGACACATCGATGTGGTTGGGCAGCAGGCCTTCTTTTTGATAGGTGTCGGCAGTGGCTTGAAGGCCGCGGATGACCGCGTCGTCGATCAGCACGGGGGACAGATGGGTGTCTTTGGCCACCTCCACGTGCACGGCTAACGGCAGGCCGGTGATCCTGGCCTGGGCGGCGGCGTATTCATCGGGGTGCGTGTTGGCCCATGCGTAAGCGCGATCGACGCGGGCGACAAAGTCATCCAGTTGCGTGCGTTTTTCAGCGATGGCCTGGCGGGTGGCGGCGAAATACAGGTGATTGCTCAGCAGCTGATTGCCACTGATCAACACGCGGGCCTGGCTCTGTGAGGTGACCACGGTGGTGTAGGGGTCCCATGTGGCCCAGGCGTCGACCGTACCGTTATCCAGCACCAGGCGCGATTCGCTGGGCAGCAGGAAAATGAACTGCACGTCCTGGGTGGTCAGGCCAGCGCTGGCCAGGGCCTTGATCGCCAGGTAATGGCCGATGGAGCCGCGCCCGGTGACGATTTTTTTACCCTTGAGGTCGGCCACGGTCTTGATCGGTGAGTCCTTGGGCACCAGCAGGGCCGTGGTGTTGCGCCCTTCGGCGTGGATGATGCTGACCACCTTGAGCGATGCCCCTGCACCCAGGGCGAACACATACGGTGCATCGCCCAAGGCACCGATATCGACGGCGCCGGCATTCAAGGCTTCGCCCAACGGCGAGGCGGACGGGAACTCCGCCCACTTGATTTCGTACGGGACGTTTTTGGTTTCGCCGGAAGCTTCCAGCAGCGCCTTGATCGTGGATTTCTGATTGGCCACCCGCAGCGGTTGCAGGTCAGCGGCGTGGGCGGTGGTGACCAGGCCGAGGGCGAGGGCGGCGCCCAGCAGAAGGCGCTTGAACGGTGTGGAGAACAGCATGAGACAAACTCCAGGCGTTTGTTGAAAGGGTACGGATACCTCCGCCTGGAGAAGGGGTCGGATGTCCTTGGGCGCTGCACCGCTCGCGGTGCAGCTGTAGCGTCAGTGGTGGGGTCAGATCACATGGAAGCCGTGGGTGGCGTCGCGGGCCAGTTGGTCGACCAGGCCGAACTCCCAATCCAGGTACGCCTGCATGGCTTCCTTGGGGTTGTCGGTGCCTTCGTAGGGGCGGCGGTAACGGTCGATGCGTGGTGAGGCCAGGTGGGTTTCACCGGCTTGCAGCGGCAGTTGCGCGTTGATCCAGCCGGCCGTGCCGTCTTGCAGCAGGAACACCTGCTTGCCGGTAATGGCTTCGACCTCGGGCACTGCCAGGCGCGCCAATTGGCTGCTGCCGCAGGTCAGCACGTAACGCTGGGCAGTCGGCACCTTGGCCAGGGCCTCGGGCAACTGCGCGCGCAGCACCCACCAGGCCCCCGGGATATGACGCTTCACATAGTTGGCGCTGGCGGTGAAGTCCAACACGACCGTGTCGCCATGTCCCAGCCAGTCAGCGAGGGTGTGTGGGCTGATGAGTTCGGCTTGGGGCGGCGCGGGCACCGGGGCAACCCAGGCACCGTGTTGACTGAAATGCGCCGGTTGCAGCGCGTCCAGCACATGCACTTCCCAGCCAAGCTGGGCCAGCCAGGACGCCGACATATTGGCCCGTACGCCATCGTCATCCGCCAGCACCAGCCGCGCACCGCGTACGCTGGCGACGTGGTCGGTTTCCTGGACCAGTTGGCCCCCCGGCGTGGAGCGCGCGCCGGGCAAGTGGCCGGCTTCGAATTCTTCCGGGGTGCGCACATCAAACAGGTAGGTGGTGCGCGTCGGTTCCTGCTGCCAGCGCTGCAGGTCCGCCAGCGTGGCGCGGCCGACGCGGGCTGTGTCGGCAACGCGACGCGCGTCCTGGGCGGCGATCCGGCGGTGTTCTTCTGACGTTGGGGCAAAGCGGCGCGACTGGCCATGGGCGAGTGTCTGCCCGGCCAAGGTCCAGCCGATGGTGCCGTTGCGCAAGGCCGACACCGGGTTGGCGATGCCGGCATTGATCAGCGACTGGGTGCCGATGATGCTGCGGGTACGCCCGGCGCAGTTGACGATGATATGCGTGGCCGGGTCCGGCGCCAGTTCACGGGCGCGCAACACCAGTTCGGCACCGGGCACGCTGATGCCGGTGGGGATGCTCATGGTCTGGTATTCGTCGAAACGGCGCGCGTCGAGCACCACCACATCGGCCTGGCTGTCGAGCAAGGCCTGCACCTGTTCAGCCGCCAGGGACGGCGTATGCCGTTCGCTTTCGACCAGTTCGCCAAAGGCCTTGCTGGGCACGTTGACGTCGATAAACAGTTCGCCACCGGCTCGCCGCCAACCGTCGAGCCCACCTGCCAACTGGCTGACCTGGGTGTAGCCCAGCGCAACCAGGCGCTCAGCGGCACGCTGCGCCAGCCCCTCGCCGTTGTCGTAGACGGTGACCTGGGTGTCTCGACGCGGAATTCGCGAATACACCTCCAGTTCCAGCTTGGACAGCGGGATGTTCGCCGCGAACAGCGGGTGAGACTCGGCAAACGGCGCCTCTTCACGCACGTCGAGCAGAGCGACTTCCTCACGGTCCAACAAGGCCTGGCGAATCTGGGCAAAGCTGCGGGTCGATACGGTGGTCATAGGGCAGGGCTCTTTTCTTTGGACACATCCCAGATGTTCGGGAGGTAGGCGTTGGAATAACCGGAGATAAACAGTTTCTCGCTGCCGTCGGGCTGGTACACCGCGCGGCGCACGGCACCGATATTGGCGCCGTACACATGGATGCTGATGGACACCTGGTCGCGGTGGGCATTACTGACCTGATGAATATCCCCCACCTTGGGCGACACCGCCTCGACCTGGCCCGGCAGCAACTGAACAGGCTTGCCTTCGGCCACCAGGCTGCCGTCGGGTGCGCGTTCGAACCCCTGGGAAAACTCCGCGCCACGCAACATGCCAATCAGCCCCCACACCCGATGGTCATGAATCGGTGTGCTTTGCCCCGGCCCCCACACAAAACTGACAATGCTGAAACGCTGGCGTGAGTCAGCATGCAGCAAAAATTGCTGGTAGCGCTGCGGGTCGGGTTGGGCGTATTCGTCGGGCAGCCAGTCATCGTGGCTGACCAGTTGCGCCAGTAACTTGCCGCCACGGTGCAACAGGTCGCCTTCGCGTGGGTTGCCGTCGATCAATTCCGCCAGGGCGCCTATAAAGGCTCTGAGTCTCTCGGGGTGCGGGGCCTGGGTCATGGCAGTTCCATCGTGCGGTTGATGGTTTTATATAAGCATAATGTTTGTATTTAATATGCTATTTTTTAATGATTAGCTTATAGCTGAAGGTAATTTAGAACCGGTCTGAATAGCGTTAGACGTTATTGATTCCAGCCTGGGCTATCCAGGCAGCGTGGCGGCAACTATGCTTGGCACACATCTTAATGACTGTTCTCTATGTGCGGCCCAAATGAAAATTGACGATATCGATGCCTTTGTCGAAGTGATTCGTTGCCAGTCCATCAGCCATGCAGCCGAGTCGTTGCAGCTGACCCAGCCGGCTATCACCCGCCGTGTGCAGAACTTCGAGCAGGCGCTGGGTGTGGAGCTGTTCGACCGCAATACCAAACCCCTCAAGCCGACGCTGATCGGCACCCGGGTCTATGAGCAATGCCGTTTGATCCTGCGTGAGATGGATGCCCTGCGTGAGCTGGTAGCCACGGACGCGCCGCCTACCGGTGTGCTGCGCCTGGGTGTGCCGCAGACCATCGGCGATGCGGTGCTGTTGGATGCGCTCAAGCAGTTGCGTACCGAATACCCGGACCTGCGCGCCCAGGTCGCCACCGGCTGGGGCAGCCAGTTGGTGGGCAAGATCGAGCGCGGCGAGCTGGATGCGGCGGCGGCCTTGTTCCCGGCCGGCAAGATATTCCCGGACAACATTGTCGGTGAGTCCATCGGCAAGATGGAGCTGGTGGTGGTGTGTGCCCAGGCACAGTTACCGAAGAAGCCCTGCAAGTTGGCGGACGTGTACCAGAATGGCTGGATTCTCAACCCGGATGGCTGCGGTTTCCGTGCCGGTTTGCAGCGCACGTTGTCCGATCAAGGCTTGGCATTGCGGGTCAACCTGGAAACCTTCGGCACCGAGCTGCAATTGGGGCTGGTAGCGGACGGCCTGGGGCTGGGCTTGGTGCCACGGCCGCTGTTGGAGCGCAGCGCCCATCGCGAGCAACTGGCGGTGATGCCGCTCAAGGACTTCAAGCCGGTGCTGGATTTGTGGCTGATCTACCCACATTTCCTGGGCAACCTGCAAGGCCCGGTGGATGCGTTTGGCCAGTGGGTGGCGGCGTCGTTGCACAAGCTGCGGGACGCGGCCTGAGCATTAAGGTTATGAAAAAAAATAATAATTAGCTTAGATTAAAATGTGATTTTTATTATTTTTTGCCATCCCATAGGCTGACTGGAAGTCCTTAAGGCCATCCAGGAAGTTTTGCCATGAGCAGCGTCACCCCGATCTCCAGCGTTTCCAGCAACGTTCGCCAGCGCGTCACGCCAGAAGAGTGGGAGGTGCGCGTCAAACTGGCCGCGGCCTATCGACTGGCGGCGTTGTACAAGTGGACCGACCACATCTATACGCACTTCTCCGCGCGTGTACCGGGGCCGCAGGAGCATTTTCTGATCAACGCCTTCGGGCTATTGTTCGATGAAATCAGCGCCTCCAACCTGGTCAAGGTCGACCTCGACGGTACCCTGGTCGATGACCCCACCGGCCTGGGCATCAATTACGCCGGGTATGTGATCCATAGCGCTATTCACGGTGCCCGCCACGACCTGCAAGCGGTGCTGCACACTCACACCCGTGACGGTATTGCGGTGTCGGCGCAAAAGGACGGGCTGTTGCCGATCTCCCAACATGCCATCGCGTTCTCCGGGCGAGTCGCCTATCACGGCTATGAGGGCGTGGCCCTGGACCTGGATGAGCGTGAGCGGCTGGTGGCCGATTTGGGTGACAAGAGTGTGATGATCTTGCGCAACCATGGGCTGTTGACGGCTGGCGTCAGCGTGGAGCATGCGTTCCAGCAGCTGCAAGGGTTGGAGCGCGCCTGCACCATCCAGATTGCGGCGCAGGCGGGCGGCAATGCTCAATTGATCTTCCCGCCGGCAGACGTGGTGGCCAAGGTCGAAGAGCAGGCCAAGGTGTTCAGCAATGGCGAAGGGCCGGGCGTGGCACGCCATTGGAATGCATTGATTCGGCAATTGGAACGCACCGATACCGATTACAAAAACTGAGTTTGAAATCACTGAATGACTAAAAAATGGGGGAGCGGGCTTGCTCGCGAATGCGCAGTGTCAGTCAACGGAGATATCGACTGACCCACCGCTTTCGCGAGCAAGCCCGCTCCCACAGTTGATCTGTGTTGCCAATCAGGGTTGTGCACGGTGCAGGCGCGCATCGAATCGGGCATGCGCCGCTCTATGACATCACCGCCACCACCCTAGCAGAGCGTCGTTGACCAAGGCGGGGCAATGGTTGGGCGACTATTGCGCAGAAGAACCGGCACGCTTGCGTGGGTAAAACGCAGGGCAAAATGTGGGAGCGGGCTTGCTCGCGAATGCGCAGTGTCAGTCAACGGAAATATTGACTGACCCACCGCTTTCGCGAGCAAGCCCGCTCCCACAGTTGATCTGTGTTGCCAATCAGGGTTGTGCACGGCGCAGGCGCGCATCGAATCGGGCATGCGCAGCTCTATGACATCACCGCCACTCACCCTATCAGTGTGTCGTTGACCAAGGCGGGGCAATGGTTGGGCGACTATTGCGCAGAAGAACCGGCACGCTTGCCTGGGTAAAACGCAGGGCAAAATGTGGGAGCGGGCTGGCTCGCGAATGCGCAGTGTCAGTCAACGGAAATATTGACTGACCCACCGCTTTCGCGAGCAAGCCCGCTCCCACAGTTGATCTGTGTTGCCCATCAGGGTTGTGCACGGCGCAGGCGCGCATCGAAAGATATGGCATCACCGCCTGCCAACAGCGCCACTCACCCTATCAGTGTGTCGTTGACCAAGGCGGGGCAATGGTTGGGTGACTATTGCGCAGAAGAACCGGCACGCTTGCGTGGGTAAAACGCAGGGCAAAATGTGGGAGCGGGCTTGCTCGCGAATGCGCAGTGTCAGTCAACGGAGATATCGACTGACCCACCGCTTTCGCGAGCAAGCCCGCTCCCACAGTTGATCTGTGTTGCCATCAGGGTTGTGCACGGCGCAGGCGCGCATCGAAAGATATGGCATCACCGCCTGCCAACAGCGCCACTCACCCTATCAGTGTGTCGTTGACCAAGGCGGGGCAATGGTTGGGTGACTATTGCGCAGAAGAACTGGCACGCTTGCCTGGGTAAAACGCAGGGCAAAATGTGGGAGCGGGCTTGCTCGCGAATGCGCAGTGTCAGTCAACGGAGATATCGACTGACCCACCGCTTTCGCGAGCAAGCCCGCTCCCACAGTAGATCTGTGTTGCCAATCAGGGTTGTGCACGGCGCTGGCGCGCATCGAATCGGGCATGCGCAGCTCTATGACATCACCGCCACCACCCTAGCAGTGCGTCGTTGACCGAGGCGGGGCAATGGTTGGGTGACTATTGCGCAGAAGAACTGGCACGCTTGCGTGGGTAAAACGCAGGGCACAATGTGGGAGCGGGCTTGCTCGCGAATGCGCAGTGTCAGTCAACGGAGATATCGACTGACCCACCGCTTTCGCGAGCAAGCCCGCTCCCACAGTTGATCTGTGTTGCCATCAGGGTTGTGCACGGCGCTGGCGCGCATCGTTAAGCGACCTGTTTGGCCTGCTCGCGCGCTGCGACCAGCTGGCGGGTCAGTGGGATCAGTTGCTTGCCATAGTCGATCGCATCATTGAGCGGGTCGAATCCACGGATCAGGAAGGTGGTGATGCCCAGGTCGTAGTAATCCAGCAACGCTTCAGCGACTTGTTCGGCGGTGCCTACCAGCGAAGTGGAGTTGCCCTGTGCGCCGAGCAACCCGGCAATTCCGGTCCACAAACGCTTATCCAGTCGCGACCCTTGCGCTGCTGCAGCCAGCAAGCGCCGCGAGCCTTCATTCGGCGGTTCACGGCGCACAAAGCCATTCTTTTCGGCCAGCGCGGTCGCTTGTTGCAGGATCGTCTCGGCCCGCGCCCATGCCAGCGCCTCGGTTTCGGCGAGGATCGGTCGCAACGACAAGCTGAAGCGAATCGTACGCCCGTGCCTGGCCGCTTCCGCACGCACCTGAGTCACGGTTTCGCGCACCTGCTCATAGGTTTCACCCCACAGCGCATACACGTCGGCATGCTTGGCTGCGACTTCAATGGCGGCCTTGGACGAACCCCCGAAATACACTGGAATGTGCGGCAGCTGCGGCGATTTCACCGTCGAGTGCGCGCCCTCCACCTGATAGTAGGTGCCGTCGAAATTGAACGGCTGTTCGCTGGTCCATTCCTGACGTACCACACTGAGGTATTCGTCGGTGCGTGCGTAGCGTTCGTCCTTGCCGATATGGCTGCCATCGGCGCGCAGTTCACGGTCGTCGCCACCGGTAATGATGTGCACAGCGGTGCGGCCACCGTTGAACACGTCCAGGGTGGCGAATTGGCGTGCCGCCAGCGTCGGTTGGGTAAAACCTGGACGATGGGCGATCAGGAACTGCAGGTTTTTGGTCACGCTGGCGGCCTGTGCGGCGATCAGCGTGCTGTCCGGGCTGTTGGAGTGGAAGGCCACCAGGGCGCGGTCGAAACCTGCGGCTTCGTGGGCGCGGGCCACGCTTTCGACGTAGTCGGGTTGCAGGGTAGGGCCGCTGCGCGGGTGGATCTCGGAGGCGTGGTGGCCGCCGATATAGCCGATGAATTCAATGCTCATGGTCTGTCCTTGCTGATGACGGGGTTAACACCTCCTCCGGGCGTGGGGTCGGTTACTCGGGTCAAAAGTAAGGGCAGCGGGTGGGTCTGTAAAATGCCTGTTGGTTCTAACCTAATTATTAAATTGCCGAATCATGTTGCGTTTAAGTTATCAGTAATGTGCATTAAAGGCCGCACTAAAAGCGCAACCGGACCTTGGCGCACACTGTGCCGTTGCTCGACCCGTCCCAGCTCGACGGCAGCCCGCAGCCGCGCGGCATATCGGGTTTTTCTACCTCACCGGCCACGGGATCGACCCGGCGCTGTTGAGCCAGGTGCAGCAGCAGGCCCGCGCATGGTTTGCCTTGCCCGTCGCCGATAAGCACGCGGTTGGCATGCTCAACTCCGCGCACTTTCGCGGTTACAACCGCGCCGCTTCGCAGATCACCCGGGGCCAGCCGGGCCTGCTTGAACAGTTCGAGGTCGGCGCCGAGCTTTTCGTCCATGGCCGGCGTGATCGGTGGCGGCGGCCTGGGCGACTTGGCGAGACGGTATGGCTACCAGCGTTTCACTAACCAGATCATGGTGGTGACGGTCATCGTGTTGGTGGCGCTGGTGCAGGGCGTGCAAAGCCTCGGGGATCGCTGTGTGAGGTGGTTGGCGTATCGGCGTTGAGCGGGTAGTGAGTGATCGGCTTCTGCGCATCCATGGCGCGACCGCTCAAGGCTTACGCCCGGCCTTCAGCAGCAGCGCTTCGAATACCCGTTGTGCGCGTGGCTCGTCACTGTGGGCCACATTGAAGCGCATCGAATCAAGGTGCGCCGGGTCATAGCCGAATAGCGCGCCCGGCGCCAAGACCATGCTGCGTTTCAACGCCTCCTGGGCCAGCTGCTCGCCGTCCACCCCCGGTGGCAGGCGCGCCCAGATAAACATGCCGCCTTCAAAGGCCATCGGCAATTCGCAGCCGCAGCGCTTGAGCCACTGTTCGACACGCCCACCCGATTCCATCAAGCGCTGCACCATACGCTTGCGGTGTTTGGCATAGCTGCCTTCGCTGAGCATGCGATAGACAATCTGTTCGAACAGCTCCGAGGTCACGCCGCCACTCATCAACTTCATGTTGGTCAGGTTGGCGGCCAACTGCGGCGCGGCCACCACATAACTGACGCGTGTGTTGGCGCTGAGGATCTTGGAGAACCCCGACAGGTAGGTGACCTGCTCCAGGCCGGCAAGGGTCGCCAGTCGGGGCGGCGGGTTGGGGTGCAAGTCGCCGTAGAGGTCATCTTCGACAATATGGCAGTGGTAGTGCTGGGTCAGTTGCAGCAGGCGAAACGCCTGACTGGGGCTGAAAGAATGGCCGGTAGGGTTATGCAGCACGCTGGTGGTGAGATACAGGCTGGGGCGGTGTTCGGCCAGCAGTTGTTCGAGGGCGGTGAAGTCAAAGCCGTCGGGACGGCGCTGGATAGTCACCACTTTGACGCCATGCAGGGCCAGGTTGGCGTGGAAGTTGAAGTAACACGGCGCGTCCAGCAGCACCGTGTCGCCGGGGCGTGCGAGCAGGCGCATCAGCATGTCCAGGCCCTGCACCGTGTTGGGGGTGGTGATGATTTGCTCCACCGGCACCGACAGGCCGTCGGCGTGCAGTTTCTGTTGCAGGGCCTGGCGCAGCGGCAACAGCCCGGCCGGCGTGCCCAGCCCGGCAATGCGCAACGACGGCGCGCGCACCACGCTGCGCATGGTTTGGCGGATGGCTTCGCCGTTCAACCATTCCTCCGGCAAGTGGCCGCCACCGGGCCGCAACTCGCCGCTGACGGTGACCAGCGGGCGCCGTAACACGCTGAGCAGGTCCTGGGGCAGCAGGTCGACCCAGGTCGCCGAAGTCGGGTGGGCGGTTTCCATCGCCACAAAGTAGCCGCGACCCTGGCTTGAGGTCAGCAGGTTGCGCCCACGCAGACGGTCCAGTGCCTCATTGAGGGTGAACTTGCTCACGCCCAGGGTCTGGGTCAACTCACGCACCGACGGCAACTTACTGCCGGGCGCCCATTCACCGCTTTCGATCGCCTGGCTGAACGCCGCGACGATCTGCTGGACCTTGGGCGTGCCTTCCACAAAGGCGATAGCGGATACAAACATAAACCTTCCTTGTCTTTGCCGGTACTTTTACCGGTGAAGTTAGGCCGGATTAGGCATCACTTTACCTGCCTTGTGCAATGCCGCTCCCCTAGACTGCGCGCCATCTCGCCAGGAGTTGGCGACATTCCCTACAGGCGAGCAATGGATTTCGCATCCTTATGAAGACTTATATGTGCGCACCCTGCGGCTTTATGTACGTAGAAGAATTGGGCATTCCGGAGGACGGAATCCCGGCAGGCACCCCTTGGGAAGAGGTGCCTGAAGACTGGAAATGCCCGGATTGCGGCGTGACCAAGGCCGACTTCATGGCCATCGAAATTTAACCCTCCATCAACGAAAGGAATCGCTCCATGGAAAGCAAACTGATCAACCCCACCGTGCCGTTCTGTACCGGTGTGGCTCACCAGAAATACCTCAGCGCGGAAAAGGGCCTGCAAACCGCTGTCGAAGGCGACTGCACCCACTGGTACATCGACGGCAGCCTGTTCGGTGAAATGGTTGACGACTGGACCGAGGCACGCATCGTCAGCCTGCAGGCGCAGATCGAGGCGAGCGGCGTTCGGCCGATATTCCACGGCAACTTCAAGGCCCCACTGGGCAGTGACGTCGAGGCGTTCCGTGTGGCGGCCGTGGAGTACGTGAAAAAAGAGATCGATATCGCCAGCCGTCTGGGCGCGCCGTTGATCATTCACGGTGGCTGCATCGTCGAGCCGAAAATGGTGCTGATGGCCAAGAAGGTTGCCCTGGAGCACTACCTCAAGTCGGTACAGGAACTGGCAAGTTACGCCGCGGCCAAGGGCACGGATATCTACCTGGAGAACCTGTCCAACTACGTCAACTACCGGCCGTTCCACTACATCTTTACCCACGAAGCTGAATACGCCTTTGTATTCGAGCGCCTGCAAGCGCACAGCAACGTGTATTTCTTCCTGGATGCCGGCCACGCCAATATCGAAAACGGCCTGCCGGCGGAGGTGGTGCGCAAGTATCACCACCTCATCAAGGGCATTTCCTTCAGCAATAACAATGGCGTGCAAGACCAGCACTTCGGCATTCATGACGGCAGCTGTGACTACGCCGACGTGGTGCAGGCCATCGTCGAAACCAATTGGAAAGGCTTGGTGGCGTTCGAAACCCGCAACCAGACCGCCAAGGCTGCCCTGGCTGACCTGGCGCTGATGTACCGCGAATCCCTGACGACCGAAATCGCGGTCGCCTGATGGGCCCAGGGGCGGGCGCTTGCGAGGCCCGCTCCGTTGTTTTTTTCAAACCAAGGTCCCGGACCATGACAACTGCGTTAACACTGTCTTCGTTTCTGTATTTTCTGCTGTTTTGCGCCACCATGACCTTCAGCCCCGGCCCCATGACCCTGCTGCTCTTGAGCCTGGGTTTGAAAGACGGCCTGCGTAGCTCGATCCCGGCGCAGATCGGCGCCACGGTGTCCTACCTGATTTCGATCCTGATCTTTGCCGTGGGCTTTTCGGAGTTGATCAAGGGCAACCTCGCCATTACCCAGACCATCCAGTTTGTTGGCGTGGCCTACATTCTTTACCTGGCCTACAAGCAGTGGACCAGCAGTGGCGTCGCGATCAACAAGGCCGGTGCCGTGGAGGGCTCGCGCAGCCTGTTCGGCAAAGGCTTGCTGACCGGGTTTTCCAACCCTAAGACCATCATCATGTTCAGCGCGGTGTTCCCGCAGTTTGCCGGCTCAGGTGAGCACACCTCATCGGCAGATATCGCGATCCTGGGGTTAACCTTTCTGACGCTGCAATTTGCCAGCGGTTGCCTGTACTGCTATTTCGGCCAGCGCATCAAGCACGTATTGGAAAACCCCAAGCGCCGGGTGTTGTTGCAGCGGGTCACGGCGGTGTTGCTACTGGGTGTGGCGTTGATGCTGGCGCGCGGGTTTTCGCACTGAATGGCCTGATCTACAGCCTTATGAGCGGTAGTGGCGATTTGCTGTTGCCCTGATAGACTCCAGGCATTCTCTCAGGATTACACCCGACCATGTCAGCTGCCGGAGGAAATGGACTTCCGCTCGCTTCACGGTTATACAAATCCCGCTTACTGGGGCTGACGCTCGGCTTGGTGTGCGTGGTGTTTGGTATGTATCCCCTGCACCCACCGGCGTGGGTGTGGGTATGGATGGTGATCAACGCCTTTGTCTGGCCGCACCTTGCCTATCAATGGTCGCGCCGCGCGAGCAATTCGCTGCGCAGCGAACGCCGCAACCTGCTGTTCGACTCCTTTTGCGGCGGGTTCTGGGTCGGCGCCATGCACTTCAACCCGCTGCCCGGCGTCACCACGCTGTCGATGATGACCATGAACAACGTCGCCATCGGCGGGTTTCGCTTTATGTTGGCCGGTTGGGTCGCACAGGCGTTGGGTATTGGCGCGTCAATGTTGCTATTGGGTCCGGCGTTTATCGCCGTGACCACCGAGACCCAGCTGTATGCGTGCTTGCCGATCCTCACGCTGTATCCCATGGCGCTGGGGTGGATCTGCTATCGCCAGGCCGTGACCCTGGCCCGGCATAAACGCGAGTTGCTGGCGTTGAGCCGCACGGACAGCCTGTCCGGCCTGCTCAACCACGGCGCCTGGAAAGACCATCTGGAAATCGAGTTTCAGCGCTGCCGCCGCGAGCAGGTCGGCGCGGCTATTGCGCTGATCGACATCGACCATTTCAAGACCATCAACGATACCTACGGGCATGTCACTGGCGATATCGTGCTGCGCCAACTGAGTAAAGTCCTGCGCCAGAACCTGCGGGCTTCCGACATGGCCGGGCGTTATGGCGGAGATGAGTTTTGTGTGATTTTGCCGGATATGCCACTTGCTCGGGCCACGGAAGTGATGGACGCCTTGCGCGATCGCTTCAGTGCATTGGCCTATGTGCAGGACCCGACCCTGCGCGCCAGCCTGAGCATTGGGCTGGCCCCGTATCAAGCCGCCCACGCCGATTCCACCAGTTGGCTCAACGACGCTGACCAGGCCTTGTATGAAGCCAAGAGCAGCGGGCGTAACCGGGTCAGCGCTGTGCAGGGGAGTTGGTTGCGGTCGGTTTAGTGGGGTAGGGTGTTTGCAGCCCCTCCCAACAAAAAACAAGGATCGGTCCATGCTCTTCTCCTTCTCCCGTACCCTCCTGGCCGCGACCCTGGCCTTGTCCTGCGCAATGCCGGCCTACAGCGCCGAACCCCACAAACAGATCCAGGCGGATTCCGAACAGTACCAGGCCGATGCCTTGAAACTGTTGGAGCGCCTGGTGAATATTGATTCGGGCTCCGGCTACGAGCCAGGCCTGACCCAAGTGCGCGACATCGCCGTCGATGAACTGAAACAGCTCGGTTTCAGCATCGAACTGCTGCCGGACAAGGCCGCCAACAACAGCCATGTGATCGCTACCCTCAAGGGCACCGGTAAAGCCAGGATCCTGCTGATGGCCCACATGGACACCGTGTTCAAGGAAGGCTCGGCCGCCGAACGCCCGTTCCACATCAAAGACGGCCGCGCTTATGGCCCGGGCGTAATGGATGACAAGGGCGGCATCGTCGCCGGCATCTACGCGCTGAAAGTCCTCAAAAACCAGGGCTTCAAGGACTACGCAAACATCACCTTCCTACTCGACGCCAGCGAAGAAACCGGCTCCGAGGCCGCCTCCGAGCTGATCCGCAACACCGCCAAAAGCCACGACGTCACCCTCAACCTCGAACCCGGCCGCCCCGCCGACGGCCTGGTGGTATGGCGCAAAGGCAGCGCCACCGCCGTGGTCGAAGTCAAAGGCAAAGCCGCTCATGCTGGTGTCGCCCCGGAACTGGGCCGCAACGCCGCCATGGAAGCCGCGAACCAGATCCTGCAACTGGGCAAACTCGGCGATGAAGAAAAGAAAACCACCATCAACTTCACGGTCATCAAAGCCGGTGACCGCACCAATGTGATCCCCGACCAAGCCACCGCCAAGGCCGACGTGCGTGCTGCGTTGCCGGAAGAATTTGATCGGATCGAGAAAGACCTCGCGCGCGTTTCAGCGAATAAGTTGATCCCTGAAACCGAAGTGAAGACCAGCCTGTTGCGCGGCCTGCCGCCGATGCCGCAGACGCCGGAGTCGGACAAATTGGTGGCGATTGCCCAGGGGATTTATGGGGAGTTAGGGCGCAAGCTGACCATTGAAGGCAGCGGCGGAGCGGCGGATGCAAGCCTGTCCGCCGGGGTTGGGACGCCGACGTTGGATGGGTTTGGGATTGTCGGTGGGAATATTCATACGCCGGAGGAATATGCCGAGGTGGAGAGTGTGGCGCCGCGTATTTATCTGTTGAGCCGGATGATTATGGAGCTTTCCAGGCGCTGAAGCGTTCGCAGGTCTCACTGAAAGGGTGATCCTGCTCATGTGGCGAGCCTGCTCGCCACAGTGATGGGGTGTTTCAGTGAGATAGGTGGTGTTCTCACCCTGTTGATTGGTCTTCCAGGCTGGCTTTGTGGAGGTTGTCTTTCCAACTCATGTTGGCTAATCGGTAGATGGCGGCAAAGAAGCCTCGGGGATCCGCTATTTCTGCTTCATCCTAAGCCACCGTTATGTACACGTCGTAATCGATTTCAAATTCTTCGGCCAAATAAAAGTCGAGCGAGTCGAGCGCACCCTTGAGTGCAGACGTCAGTACAAATCGATGTCTATCAGAAAGGTATATAGGGTCTTTCAAAACAAAAAGAACGACGATTTTTCTCTGTCTTTTTTATTTTTTTGGGTCGTAGTTCCACAACGCTTCACCTTTGATTTCTTCAAGGCCGCATATTGAAAGCGTCGTTAAACGAGATCATAGGTTTGAAAGGAATGTATCCAAAGGGAGATTTCAGTATGTAAAGCTCGCTATGTAAAGGCCGAATTTAAATAGATTTATGTCCAAGGCAGTCTCTATGCGTGAATAGCTGCGAAATCAATATGACCCTCAAATGAAAGGCAGGCGATCCAGGTCATCGGCTCCGGAATAATGTAAGTGTGCTGAGGTAATTCGGAGAGAATCTTTAGCACCTCGCCCAATTTTTCAGGATCTATTGAATAGCCCTCGGAGCATGCGTCACCTACAAAGTAAAGCTTTCTATTGGTCTTTTTGTTGATTTCTTCGGTTAGTAACGATATGGCTAGATTTGACGCTTCAAACCCAAAGTTTATGCTGTTTTTTAGTTTGCTCCATGCAATTTGGCTTCCCGAGAATGGCATCGTCTCATTGATGTTGTTGACTATCGCATTATGCTCAGCCTCAGAAAGAATGCTGAAGGTTATATTTAATTTTTTGAGGTCTTTAATTAGCTCTTCGTCAAAGTAGTTCATTTCTTTTCAAATCTTCTGGTTAGTTTGAGTACGAGTTTCTGGCTGCCATCGAAAAGATAATGCGGCCCTTTTTGTTTACCTGACCACACGTTTATGTGAGCGCCATTTCTTTCGTCGTGTTCAACGCGATAGCCAGTTTTGCCATCGGCTGTTTGCATACCGATCGGTTCTCCTTTTCGAGGGCCGAATTTTCCCTGCGTTGGTTTTTCTGCGCGAAAGTCATTTTTTAGCAACCATTTCAAGGCCTTATTCAATGCTTGTTCATACGTGGATGATTGCGTGGACTCGCTAGTTTGATGTGGTTGTTGCTCTTGGTTACGAGGGCAACTTCCTGCGACGCATGCGAATCCCAGCGGGTCTACCCATCCGGTTGGGTTGGGCACGTACTGGTACGCGTTAATCCCACCCGCCAGCTTCACCGGGTCAGGCGTCAGGTAGCGACCAATATCCGGATTGTAGTACCGGTGGCGGTTGTAGTGCAGCCCGCTTTCCGGGTCGAAGTATTGGCCTTGGAAGCGCAGCGGGTTGTCGATTTTGCTGACGTCGAGGCGGGCAATCTCGCCGTAGGCGCGGTAGTGCGCCGACCAGACGATTTCACCGTCTGGGTCTGTAAGCTCCTGCGGTGTTCCGAGGTGGTCGAGTTGGTAGTGGAAGGGCTGGGTGTCTTTAGGGCCAAAGCCTTCCAGCAGTGCCAGCGGGCGGAAGCTGTCCGGTTCGTAGAGGTAACTGCGATGACGATCTGCGTGATGCTCGGCAATCAGCTTGTCGCCTTGCCAGAAAAACTCTGTGGTGATGTCGTCTACGGTTTTGCTGACCCGTCGCCCAAACGGGTCATAGCGATAGCTGGCTGTTTGCCCATTGGGCTGGGTGATGCCTATCAACCGGTGCTGGCTGTCGTAGCGGTATTCAGTGACGAGTTGGTGACCCTTACCGCGCCTTTGGCGGATCAGGTTGCCAAAGGCGTCATAGTCGTAATGATGATCGCCCTGGATCATCAGGCGGTTGCCGGCCACGATGTCCGGGCCGGGTCGATCCTGCATCAGCAGGTTGCCCGCCGGGTCGTGGCCGAAGCGTTCTTGCACGTCTTGCGAGTGATCGGCCCGAGTCAGACGGGCGAGGGGATCGTAGTGGTAGTCGTGTTGGCCTTTACGGGTGTCGAGCAGGCGGGTGAGGTTGCCGGTGTTGTCGTAGTCGTATTGGCGCTGGTAGAGGGTGTGTTGCTGTTGGCTGACGGCGTGGGCGTGCAGGCGGTTTTGTTCGTCGTAGTGGTAGTGGCTGAGGAGCTGGCCTTGTTGGCGCTGGTGTTCGCGACCGGCTTTGAACAGGTGAGAAGTGAGTGTTTCACCATTCAGTTCGACGCTGGCAAGGTGGCCGCCTTTGTCGTGGTTGAAGGTGAGGCGGTTGTTGTCCGGCAGACGCAGGTTTTGCAGCTGGCCGCAGGCGTCGTAGCCATAGCGCAAGGTGCCCCAGCCCTGGTGTTCGGCGGTGAGGCGGTTTTGTGGGTCGTATTCGTAGGCCAGCGCCCAGTGGCCGTCGTCAACGCTGAGGAGGTTGCCCTGGCGGTCGTAGGCATAATCAACAAGGTTGCCGTCGGGCAGGGTTTTTCGTACGAGGCGGCCGGCGTGGTCTCGCTCGTAGCGGGTGATTAGCTGACTGCCGTCATCGCCATATTCGGTCTTTTCCGCCAGGTTACCGTTGAGGTCGTAAACGTAGGCGGTGCGCTGGCCATCAAAACCGATTTCCTGCTGGATCAGGCCATTGGGGTGGTAAGCGAGCTGGTAGGTTTCGCCGACTTCGTTTTCGATGGCGGTCAGCAGCAACCGTACGTTGTCGTAGCGGTAGTTGACCTGAGTGCCATCGGCATGGATGCGGCGGCTGATCAGGTGCAGGCCGTCGGCGTATTCGTAGCGAGTGACGTGGCCCCGTTCATCGCGTTCGGCGGTGATTTTTCCGTAGGGGTTGTAGCTGTATTCCCGCGTAGCTCCATCGTGCCGAGTCAGTTTCAGCAGACGCCCGGCGGCGTCCCACTGATACTGCGTCAGCGCACCCTGTTCATCCTCGTGCGCAACTTTCCGCCCAAGAGCGTCATAGCGATAGCGTTTGATAGCGCCATTCGGCAGTTGCTCCTCAAGCAACTGACCGCGTTCATTCCAGACCAGCCGGTGACAGCTGTTATCCGGATACCAAATCCCGCTCAGTTGCCCGTATTTGTCGTAGCTGCAGTCCGTGACATTCCCGTCGGGATCAGTCTTGCGAATGACGTCGCCCTGGTCGTTGCGCTCATACTTCCAGACCGCCTCACCACGCCGTACAACCCGTACGAACCCGTTATCGTGCTCGTAGGAAGTCGGTTCATCCTCCCCAGGAAACAACGCCACCAACCGTCCGGCGTCGTCGTACTGATACGCCGTCACCGCGCCCAACGGGTCTTGCTCGACCGTCAGCCGGCCTTTGTCGTCATAGGACTTGAAGTGCTCGGCGCCGTCGGGATCAATACGCTGCACCAGCCGCGCGCGCTGGTCATGCACGTAAACTTCGCGACTGCCATCAGCGTTGTGAACCGTGACCCGGCCGTTGTCATCCCACGCATACTGCGTGTCCATCTGCGAAAAACTGGCCCAGTGCCGGATGCAGCGTGCCGCCTTGCCAGCCCGTTCCCACGCCCAGAAGAAGCTCGCCCCGCCGGCCAGCTGCCGCTCCAGAATGACGTGCTGATCGTCGTACCGATAAACCTCGCTTTCACCGACGGCATTAGTCGCCGACACCAGTCGGCCAAGGTCATCGTAGGCGTAAGAAACGACGTTCTGTTCAGTCACCCATTCAAAGGGTTCAGGCCCTTTGGCGCGATGAACCTGGTAGTCCACCGCCGCGATGCGGCCGAACGCATAGCGCAAAAACAGCGAGCGGCCCGCACCGTTATCCAGCCGTTCGATTCGCCCCAAACGATCTCGAACAACCCGCAGGCGGTTGTCATACGCATCGCTGATGGCTGTGAGTAAACCGTCGCGGAAATGGTAGAAACGTGACGCCTGAGCCAGCACCAGTTCATCGGGCAAAGCCCCCAGATAAATCGCCGCTTCGGCCAGGCTGTTGGTAATCGCCGGTCGAGCCACTGTAGGCAGGGGCAGGGCGGTCGAGCGGTTTTCATGATCCGTCCACACCACCGAATCGCCCGTAACCACCAACCGCTGGGCCAGCGCATGACTCCAGCCAAACCCCAGCCCGCAATCCACATCCACCGCACTGGTGCGATACAACCGTGTCCACTCAAACGGCAATACCCCGTCCAGCACACCGTCGGTGAGGGTCAGCAATTCCTCGCCGGTCACCATCGACACCGGGCAACCGTTGGTGGCCGTCTTGTCCGCCGGGGCGGCCGCATCGCCGTTCGGGTTCTTACCCGCAGCCGGCACATCGTCGACAGGTTCCTGGCGCACCAATGTCGTCTGCTGGGTCTTCTTACGAACCGCCGGCACCGGGTTGGAAACCAACTGCTCCCCCGCCTTCAACGGCGCAACCGGCACGGTCTTGATCTGTGTGGCAGGGCCACCGAGCATCAAGGGCTTAACCGCTGCCAGATGCGGCTCCAATATCGGCCCCACCAACTGACCCGCCAGCGTCTGCAACCAGTTGCGCACCCGTCTTGATTTGATAGGGCCCAATACCTGAGCACCCAGCCGAAGTTGCACGCCCATACCCCGGGTCGCCCAGATCAGAAACAAGTTGATCAATACTTCGCCGGTGACCTCTCCCAGCAGCTCATACATGTCTGGCGGTGGAAGCATGCGTATCCAGCCGACCATGGCTGACAGATAGATGAACAACAGCGGTTCGTCGCTGAGTACCAGCAGACCCTGCGCAATGGCGTCCTTGCCCAGTTTCAGCAGATCGTCAAGTTCGGTTTGGGAGATGTATTGCAGCAACTTTTGGCTGTTGGTTCTGATATCCGCCAGCAGGTCATACAGTTGCGTAAAGTTGTCCCACAGGTTGTAGAACGCTTGGCTGATTCCACTGGCAAATGCCACGCCTTGCATCGCGCTACGCTCAATAGGCGTGGCGTTTGCAAAGTCGGTCCATTGGGCGCTTGAGGTCTTCGTCCACTCATCGCGGGGGCGAACTTCCAACCCCGCAATCACCGACTGATAAGACGCATACAACGCCTTGACGTGATCTTTGGAAACGTTGGGGTAAAACGTAATTTGGTATCGCTGATCACGTGTGCATTCTCTGACTTCAAGAATGCCGCTGGGGCCGATGGTGTGATGGATGGGCGGCCCTGTCGGGCTGCCATCTACGGCAATGGCTTGCAGCATCACCGGCGTATTGCCGATCGGCACGAACTGCGTGCTTTCGAACATATGCACCAGGGTCAAGGAACCCTGGGCCTTGCACATCGCAACTGTGGGGCTTGGCGCTTTGGAAGAGACCGGCGCCACCAGTGCGACGTCTTCTCCAACCTTGAACACCTGCTCCACTTCCAGCGCCGAACCACTCCAGAAGCTCTCGGCCCATTGGTCAAAAGTGTTCAGGCACTCTCGAAAATCACGGAAGACGCTTTCAACATCCGGTGCTTTGGCATCCATGGGGGCCAGGACAAACCTGGCAATGACCGGAATCATGGGTAGGCACCGTCACCCGGCGCCCTAACAAAGAAAACCATCCGCAATCCCTCGCACTGTTGAGTCAGGCGAAGGACTTTGCAGAGGTTTTAAGGAGAGATCTGTAGAGCTTGTCCGGCTGTTACGTGGGAAGTTTCAACGGCTTTTGTCCTCTTCTGCCCAAACACCAGACGGCATAGCGCAGCGGGTCAACGCTGTCAGTCAAGGCCTTGCCGCCCTTATACGGCAAGGCTTCGGCGCCAGCCCGCGGACAAAGCACTGTCCTATGTATAGAACGAATAAGGCCACGTTTGCCGGCTAGTGCTCAAACGCCAGCAGCCTTATGGTGGTCGTACTTTGGAGGTACACCATGAAAAAACTCATCGGCATCTACACCAGCCCTCGCGCCCATTGGGTCGGCGACGGCTTCCCGGTGCGCACGCTGTTTTCCTACGACTCGATGGGCAAGCACATCAGCCCATTCCTGTTGCTGGACCACGCTGGTCCCGCCGATTTCACGCCCACCGATCAACGTCGCGGCGTCGGCCAACACCCGCATCGCGGCTTTGAAACCGTGACCATCGTGTATGACGGCGAAGTCGAGCACCGGGATTCCACCGGCGCCGGTGGCAAGATCGGCCCCGGCGATGTGCAATGGATGACGGCCGCGAAAGGCATCATCCATGAAGAGTTCCATTCCGAAGCCTTTGCCCGTAGCGGCGGGGCGTTGGAAATGGTGCAGCTGTGGGTCAACCTGCCAGCCAAGGACAAAATGGCCGACGCCGGTTACCAGACCATTGTCGACGGTGACATCCCTGTGCTGCCGCTGGCCAACGACGCCGGGCAACTGCGCCTGATCGCCGGTGAATTCGCCGGTACTCATGGCCCTGCGCGCACCTTTACGCCAATTGACGTGTGGGACGTGCGCCTGAATGCCGGTAAAGCGGTGACGCTGGACCTGCACGCCGGGCGCAATACTGCGCTGGTGATTCTGCGCGGCACGGTGCTGGTCAATGGCGAAGAAGTGGCGCGCCAAGGACAATTGGCGTTGTTCGAGCGCGAGGGTGATCAGCTCACGCTGGAGGCCAACGATGACGCTAAAGTGTTGCTGCTCAGCGGCGAGCCGATTGACGAGCCTATCGTCGGCCACGGCCCGTTCGTGATGAACACCGAGCAGGAAATCCATCAGGCGTTTGCCGACTTCCAGTCGGGGCGTTTCGGGCAGATGGCGGGCTGATTGCCGGGCGCAATACCCCTGTGGCAGCGGGCTTGCCTGCGATGCAGGCACCTCGGTGTATCCGTTGCACCGAGGTGATGCTATCGCAGGCAAGCCAGCTCCCACATTTTGTTTTCCAGCGTTCCTGTTTCATGCGATCTTCTGGGCATTCGCCCTGGAGTCGCCTGGATGCCCTCATTTATCGCTGATCACCCGATGTTGTGCGCCGTGGCGCTGATCTTTATCGATATCGCTGTGTGGCGCCTTATTTCCGCCAACCTCGCCAACTGGAAACTCGCAGCGCGCTTGGCGATTTTTGCCGTTTACAGCGCCGTGTTGTTCAACGACGGCATGAACCCCATGCAACTCGCGCCGTATGCCGACAACACCGCCTTGCACCTGGCCGCCACGGGGTTGCAGATCGGCTGGTGGCTGTTCGCTGCGCGCACCCTCACGGTGTTGCTCGGCACGGTGATGATGAATCGGGTCGGGCACGGCGGGCGGTTGTTGCAGGACCTGATCGGCGCAGTGATTTTCCTGATCGCGATCATTGCCGCCATGGCTTATGTGCTCGACCTGCCCGTCAAGGGCGTGCTCGCCACCTCCGGCGCCGTGGCGATCATCGTCGGCCTGGCGTTGCAAAGCACCTTGAGCGATGTGTTTTCCGGGATCGTCCTCAACACCACCAAGCCCTATCAGGTCGATGACTGGATTTCTATCGACGGCACCGAAGGCCGCGTCACCGACATCGACTGGCGCGCCACACGCCTGGAGACTTCCCAGGGCAGCATGGCGGTAATCCCCAACTCGCTGGCGGCCAAAGCCAAGATCATCAACTTCTCACGCCCGGCGGACATGTTCGGCCTGGCGGTGAGCCTGCAAGTCAGCCCCCATGCGCGCCCGCAAACCGTGATCGAGGCGCTGGAGCGCGCCATGCAAGGTTGCCGACCCCTGCTGGCCAAACCCGCGCCCAGCGTGGCGTTCAAAACCTCGGCCAGTGGCGGCGTCGACTATGAGATCAGTGGGTTTGTACCGGCCATGGGCCTCAAACGCGAAGTACGCAACCAGCTTTACGATTTGGCGTTCCGGCACCTGCAAGCGGCGGGCGTAGGCCTGTTGTCCGCCACCGAAAGCAGCGCGCCACCGGCGATGTCCGCTGCGCGGGCCTTGCTGGAGCGCTCGTCGATTTTCTCCACCCTGCGCCAGGAAGAGAAAGACACCTTCAGCCAGAACATGACCCTGCACACCTACCGCGCTGGCGAGATGATCTTGCCGGCGGGCGAGGTCAGCGACCATTTGTTCATCGTCGAGTCCGGCGTGGTCTCGGTGATGTTGGTCAAGGGTGGCCACAAGTTCGAAGCCGGGCGCATGGGGCCGGGCGAGGTGATTGGCGAGGCGGGGATTTTGTCGGAGGAGGCGACGCTGGCGGATTTCTCGGCCAAGACCTTCTGCACGCTGTACCGCATCGAAAGGGAATACCTCAAACCTTGCCTGGATGCGCGGCATGACATCAGCGAAGCCATGAAGGCGCTGCTGGATTTTCGTGTGCACACGGCGCAGGCCCTGACCCGGGAAACGCCGGCGGTGCCGGTCAAGAAAGGCTTTTTGCAGTGGCTGCGCAATCGCGGGCTGTAGCCGGTCATTGCGGGAAAACCCGAACGTCGTGCGGATCACTGACGTGCGCGCCGCGGTGGGCGCGCACGGTTCGTTGATCACTGAGCGAGGTAAACCGGGCTGTCGGTCGACAGTGAGGCTTTTACCGCGTGAGTCATGTCGGAAATCAAGGCCTCCTCGCGGTCTTCGCTCAGGGCTTTGAGGGTGATGGCGACCACTTCCTGAGGCGTGCTCTTCGGTGCCTGCACCTCGGCGACCATGTCGGTATCGATGTAGGCCGGGTGCACGCCGATCACCAGGGTGTTCTGTTCGCGCAGCTCGCCGCGCAGGCCGTTGGTCAGGCCCCACTGGGCGGCTTTCGAGGTGCTGTAGCCGCCGGTGCCGGGCGGGCTCAGCCAGCTCAAGACCGAGAGGATATTAATCAGCGCGCCGCCGCCGTGCTTGGCCAGGATCGGCGCGAAGGCGCGGCTCACGCGCAGGGTGCCGAAGGTGTTCACGTCAAAGTGTTGCTGCAGGTTCTCAACACTGTCTGCGGCCAGCAACGAGCCGTATTTGAGCCAGCCCGCGTTGTTGATCAACACACTCACATCAGTGCACTGCTCGGCGGCGCGCTGCACGCTGGCCGGGTCGGTAATGTCCAGCGCGACCGGCGTGCTGCCGGGAATATCGACACTGGCCGGGTCGCGCGCACCGGCGTACACCTTGGCGGCGCCGGCTGCCAGCAGCGCGGTGACGAATGCTTTGCCCAGGCCACGGTTGGCGCCGGTGACCAGTACGACTTTTCCACGAATATCCATGATGAACTCCAGGCAACGAATTAGGTTTAATGATGAAACCGTTTTTATCCTGAGCCTGTTGGTCCTATAATGCAACCTAATAGTTCTGACTAACGGGAGGCCCGACGATGAAACGCAAATGCCTGGAAGGCGACTGCTGCCCGGTTGCTCGTGCGCTGGATGTGGTGGGCGACTGGTGGACCCTGTTGATCATTCGCGACGCATACGCTGGCGTGACGCGCTTCGGGGATTTCCAGAAGCACCTGGGCGTGGCGAAAAACATCCTCGCCACCCGCCTCAAGGACATGGTCGAGCAAGGCCTGCTGCACACCAGCGAAATTGGCGCGCGCAGTGAATATCAACTCACCGACAAAGGCCGCGCGCTGATGCCGGTACTGGTGACGCTGGCCCAATGGGGCGAAGCCTTCACCGAGCCGGCGGCTGGCAGCACCCGTTTGCTGGATGCGCAGGCGCTCAAGCCGCTGCGCAAAGTCGAGGTCCTGTCCGAAGACGGCCGCGTGCTGGGCCTCGAAGACATCTTCACCCAGCTACCCGCCTGAACGGAACGTGCCCACGAACCCAGGGGCATTTTCTTCAATACCCCGCGCGCTCAGCCCTTTACCGTGATGCCATCTTCACGCGGCATCATCAAAAGGAACTGCAATGAGCTTGATCATTTCCATGGCGGCCTTCGCCCTGGCCACCTCCATCACACCGGGCCCGGTCAATGTGGTCGCGCTCAGCGCCGGCGCGCGCTTTGGCTTTGTTGCCAGCCAGAAACACGTAGTCGGCGCCGCTGTCGGCTTCACCTTGCTGTTGGTGCTGATCGGCCTGGGCCTGCATGAAGTGCTGGTGCGCTGGCCGCTCCTCACCCAGTTGATCCAGTGGGGCGGGGTGGCCTTCTTGCTGTACATGGCCTGGAAACTCGCGGTGGACGATGGCCGGCTCGACGCCGAGGGCACCGCCACTGCGCCGTCGATGCTCTACGGCGCCATCATGCAATGGCTCAACCCCAAGGCGTGGCTGGCGTGCGTGGCGGGCATGGGCTTGTTTGTGGCCGATGGCGATGCGCGCCAAGTCTGGCTGTTCGCGGCGCTGTACCTGGTGATCTGCTACCTGTCGGTGGCGTGCTGGGCGTATGCCGGCACCTTCCTGCGGCGCTACCTGAGCAACCCCCACGGCGTGCGCCTGTTCAACCGCTCAATGGCCGCGTTGCTGGTGGCCAGTGTGGGTTATTTGCTGATGGCTTGAGCAAGTCGCGGTACTGCCCGGGCGTGGCGGCGAAATGCTGTTTGAAGGTGCGTTGGAAATGCGCCTGGTCGGCAAAACCGGCCGCCAGCGCCACGTCTGCGATCAACGCGCCGTTGCGCAACTGGGTGCGCGCAAACTGAATGCGCCGGTTGACCAGAAACGCATGCGGCGTGAGCCCGTAATACTGTTTGAACGCGCGGATCAGGTAGGACGGCGACAACTCGGCCGCCAGGCAAATATCTTCCAGCTTCAACGCCTCGGTGCAGTGCGCGCGGATGTACTCGGCGGCGCGCTCCAGCTTGTGGTTGACCTCCCGCACCGGCGTCAGCGAAGGGTTCAAACGCTGCTGCACCTCGGTGAAATAACTCACCAGCGCGCTTTGCTTTTGCAGCAACTCGGCCTGCTCATCCAACAGCAGTGCGTAGAGCTCGATCAAACCGTTGTACAGCACGCTGTCGCGGGTGTGCGGCGTGTTGAACGGCCGATAACCCTGGTCGGTACTGAAACCCAGCTGGTATTGCAGGTCAGTCAGCCACGGCGTGTCGAGGTACAGCATGTGATACGACCACGGCTGGTCGTAGATCGGGTTGCACGCATGCACATCGCCCGGGTTCATCAACACCACCGTGCCGGCGCTGATCTCAAACGTCTGCGCGCCGTAGTGGTAATAACTGCGCCCGGTGGTGATCGCGCCGATGGAAAAGTGCTCGTGGGAGTGGCGGGTATACGTCACCTTGCGCCCGTCGGCGATGGTGCGCGCCTCAATGAACGGCAAGCGCTCGTCACGCCAGAAGCGCGGCGCTTGCGCGGGGTGAGCGGAGGTGTTCAGCGTCATGGCGGTGGCCCCATCCCTTGAGGAACGAGCAGGGATCATTACACAGCCCGGTGCTGCATCGCCATGGCCGTTGATCAAAGCACTTTAGACAAAAACACCCGGCTGCTGCCTTCGGGTTCACAGGGTATTTCGCCAAACCGCAGCCAGCCGTGTTTCTCATAAAAGCCTGGCGCCTGAAAGCTCAGGGTGTACAGCACCGCGTTGCGGCAACCGCGCCGCCGCGCCTCGTGTTCAAAGGCCTGCAGCAATTGGCTGCCCAGGCCCGAACCGCGCAGGGCGTCGGGCAGGTGGAACAGGTCAAGAAAGGCCATGCCCAGGGACGTTTTGCCGGTAATGCCGCCGAGAATCTGCCGGGTGTCAGGGTCTTTGAGCAGCACCGTCAGCGGCCGGCGATCGTTGCAACCGGTGATGGCTGCATTGAACGCAGCCAGGCCGTTGCCGAGCAGGCGCTCGGCATCGGGGTGGGGTTGGTCGCTGATTTCAATCTGCGCTGCCGTCATCACAGAACGCTTCCTCGGTTAAAGCGCCATCACCATCTCATGCCACGCCATCCCGCCATGTTCCGACGGCGAAGGCTGCACATAGGTGTAGCCCATGCGCGTGTACAACGGCACATGTTGCTCCTTGCACATCAAATGAATCGTCTGCTTGCCCATCGCCTGCATGCGCTGCACAAACTCAGTCATCAGCAGCCTGGAATAACCCTTGCCCTGCTGCGCCGGGTCAACCACCACCGACATAATCACCACATTCGGCGCCTCGGCCGCATGCCCCACCAACTCCTTGAACGCCTCATCCGACATCACCACCTGATGCGCGCAGCCGCCGTTGATAAAACCCACCACCGCACCATCCGCCTCCAGAATCAAAAAGCCCTCGGGGTACTGCGCAATGCGCGTGGCGATCTTTTCCAGCGTCGCGGCTTCATCGCCTTCGTAAGCGCTGATTTCGATGTCAAAGCAACGGCCGGCATCGTCGGGGCGGGCGTTGCGGAAGGTGAGGGCGGGCATGGGCGTTTCCTGGGGCGTTAAACGAAAGGCCACATCATAGCGGCACGCCCAAACACTCGCCATCGCCGCACCGGCAGCGTCGAACAAAGATCAAACGGTGGGAGCTGTAGAGCCCCGGCGAGGCTGCGAAGGCGGCGGTACAGGCACTCTCAAAGCCGGATCAGTAGCCCTGTTTAAGTTCACCAAAAACCAGAAAACCCGCCAAAGCGGGTTTCCACACAGCTCACATCACATCAACTCACAGCAGCCACATCAAACCCGCGCCGCTCCATCACCGTAAACACATCCGCCACATCCTGCACCATGATTCGAGCGGTATTGGCGACCGTATTGATGTCGTGCTCGGCATAGTCGGAGACATTGGAGCACGCCATCAGGTGCAGGTAGGCGAGGGCGGCGTTGAGACGTTCGCTGGCGCAAGCGTGAAGCTCGCTGAGCGGGGCGTCGCTGTCGATGAGGAGGACAGGGTATTCGGTTGCGGTTTGGGACATGGGAGTGAAGCGGCGGGGCGGGTGTTGAATTTTCAAGGTAGAAATCCCTAAGAAAGAAAAATAGCTAACAGCCGTAGAACAAGACATCACCGGTAATCGGCTCTGTCGGGCTTAACGGTTTTTGGTGTAATTCCTTTTTAGGGCTGCGAATCCCATCGTCGATCAAGCTGACGACGGAACGGACTATAGAGGGCTGATTTTGGCGAGGCAACGGTGGGCTGTGCGGTTGCTGGGATGGTTTGCGGAAACGGCGACTCTTTTGGGAGCCTGGTTGAATCTGCGTTTAAGCATTCCAGGCCGCATGTTTAAAGGCGATACGTGCTTGAGGAGGGTTTGGCAAAGTGGATGCGTCTTTCGGCTTTGTGAGATGTTTCTGACTGATTTTTAGGAGGGTTTGGTTGGGTTCACATGCCTGCTCATCTATTTGCATTCGAACTAATCAGTCATTTGCATCGTGTTTACCAGGCAGTTTGCATACGCGACTGGTAGACAATGGCCGATCACAGCCTGGCGTAACGGGCCGCAGATAGCTGGGAACCGTGCAACGTGAGTGGCAGCAAACGGCCAAGAGCGGTCGTTCAGTAAAGAGGGAGAAATTTCCAATATGTGTTTTTTTCGCAACAGATTAAAGCCCGCTCTTAGCGTCCGAGTGGGGGCGGCCCATAAAGTTCGGTTTCCCAGTCTTCAAGAGGTGGCGTCACTTTGAAAGATGAGTCGCAGTAGGACCTTAGGTAGTCAGTCGCTCTCTTTTGGGCGTGGGTGAAATTGAGCACATTCCCTTCACTGTCCATTTCTATCACGTTCGCAAATATTGCGAACACCATCTCAATTGCACTTGGTTCTGAGCCATAAACGTCTAGGTACTCCACGTTTTTTAGCATGTAGTGGGTTCCACTTGCCATGAAGTATGCAAATGTTCGGAGTGCCCCACTGAAATCGTTACTTAGCTTTTTCATATAATTTTTCGTAGTAAATATTCTGGTTTGATTGAAGGGCGAGCTCTATCACGTCCCAAGCAAAAAGAAAGGCTTGTACCGTTAACCAGGATCTAAGAATACACAACAGTACCGGACGGCAATTTTATACCGCGCAGAGAGCGGTAACAGACCCCGTTCCCATACACAAGGCCTGCATCCTGGGCTTGAGCTTTAAGCACTAACGCTCGCAGCTTGTGGACGAGTCGAGATAGTCGCTCCCTGAATAACAGCGGTTGAATTGGCCGCCGTGGTTGCCTGGGGTACTGAATTTCACCTAGATATTCCCGCCAGCTTGTGGGTCGCTGATATAGCGCCATTTCGAAATTATTCAAAATTTCCACCGCGTTATTTAGATCGTCACCTCTGAGGCAAAATCTTACGTTCATTGACGTAATGCTTACCCTTGCATCTCTTTGAGCATATTGTTCAAAAGCAGGAGCTATCAGGTAAAAATAACCAAGGGAATGAAAGCAATCAGATCTGAAAACAATTTGGTCTTGAGACTCTAGCCGCCACAGTTGCTCTGTTTTCTTCGAGGTGTATAAACCGATGATGTGATGCATGTGACTATCCTGATTACTGACATTCTTATTGGTGACGGCAAGCTCAGTACTTTGCAAAGACTCAGCATAGCGGCCCATGCCATCCATTTGCCACGGTTTTGTCTGCTTCTGGCCGATTTTTGCCGTTTGTGACGGGCAGCAATCGGCCAATAGTGGTCATCGAATGTCCACAAAACCAATAGCGACTCAAACCCACCCTTTGAATCTACTATCCATCAAGGAAACGAACGCGGGGAGAAAGCTACATAGAGTGACTGCCGCGATTTACAGCGACCCTTTCGGCGAAAAATGTATATGACAGAGCCTATTCAATCGAAATGCCAAACGATCCGGCGCGCGAAAAGCGCGGATATGCCGACGATAAGTGATTTGTGGTTGCAGACCAGCTTACAAGCTCACAGCTTCGTGGCTGACGAGTATTGGCGCGCCGAGTACGACACCATGTGCCACGAATATTTTCCTGAGTGTGAAGTTTGGTTGCTGGAGGAGAGCGGTCATCTATTGGCGTTTGTGGCACTGCATGGTGACGAGCTGTCGGCACTGTTTGTGACAGCATCAAGGCAGAGGCAGTGCTTGGGCGAACAACTGGTGAGATTTGCGCAGCGCCGCCGGAGCTATTTGGAACTGAGCGTCTATGCGAAGAATCCTCGCGCACTTGCCTTCTACCGCAAGATGGGGTTCGTGCCGATGTGCTTGGGGGCATGCGTGAACACGGATGAAGCGGAATGGCACTTGCGCTGGTCGGTGAATCGCCCCTAGTTTTGTAGTTACCTCCAAGCCACCAGTGAGTCCTGCTGAGCCCTACATAACCGTCCGCTTATGGCCGAGGCTGTGTAAAAACGTTTTTGCGCGCGCCAAGTGCTAAAAACCGGACTGGAAATCGCGTTTCTAAGCGAAATCCACATCTGCAGACGTGCCGATAAATTTCAGATTTAACGTAGACGCGCACACTTCAATTTTGGCGAAGCGTTTTTACACACTCTGGGCCGGATGGTGCCGCTTGCTCTATGTCACACATACGCCATCATTTCGAGATTCGTGCGAAATTGGTGCTGCTGATAAGTCCTTGCGATGCCAGGCTTCGGAGCTGCTCAATCAGTTTCCCTCGCTCGGATCTGGACGTGGCCGGATCGACAATTTGATATTGCTCTTCGCACCACAGGTTGACCTTTTCTGCCCAAAACACTTGTGCACTGGGCTCTGTAGTCAACCGTGCCAGCAGGTAAGCTACTTGTTGCCATTTCGGACGCAGTCGCATGAGGGCATATCGGCGTTTATCGGATAGTGCATGCCAATCCCTGTCTAGTTTGGCGTCCAGCCCGGTATGCAATAAAGCCCACGATTGTTTGTTCAGTTGGGCGACAGCTGCAAGAAATACGGTATCCGACGGATCTTCGAGTGCCGCAAGCAGCTCAACCGATAGTCCCTCGCCCAGCTGACCCATAGCGGCTCGTCGCACGGTGGGATAATTGGATCGTGCAGCTGCTATCAACCAGCGTTGTTCGAGTTCGACATCAAGCTCTGCTGCCAGGGCGAGGATACCTAGCCAACCGCGCTTTGCTTTGGGGAAGCCTTCCGTCAGTCGTCCTGCCAATATGGCCCGAGCATCGATCCCGTGCTTCGGTGCGACCCAGCGCGCCAGACAGCGGATGGACCGCGAATCATCCAGCAAAGCCGCGCACAACAACGGTTGTGGATTTTCCAGCAACGGTAACAGGGCACGCATTACGCAGACTCGTACCTTCGCCCCTGGACGTGGAAGGGCTTCTCGTAGCAATTGCAGTGCTTGGGCATCTGGCAACGCCTGGCAAGCAGCCACGCCTGCCACGCGTACAGTTAATTCTCGATGGGCCAGCGCGTCTCGCAGAAGCGTCTGTTTATCGATATCTTTTTCCAGCAACAATTTAAACAGGTAGCGTGCCGCGCTGCCTTGTCGCGCCAGGAAGTTTGCGTAGACATCAGAGTGAACCTCGGCCGCCTGAAGGATGTTGCGCACTGCCGTCAGCGTGGGGCCGTGGTCTGCACGGTGACGCGAAGCCAGCGCCATGAGGGGTTCGAGCGCGAACAACAAGGCCTGAACATGGGAGGGCGATAGGTAATGATTTAGACTTTCCGTTGCCAGATCGCGAATTTGTGGCACCCAATCGTTCAACCGCTCTATCAATGCTGCTAATGCTTCGGGAGAGGGTTGGTCACGTAGCGCCCTGACGGCGACTTCGCGAATGAAGCCGTTGTAGTGTGTAGTCAGCGCTATCCAGTCTCCACTCTCCTCTGCATTGCCGAGCAAATGCGCAGCTTCGTCACGACGCTGAGCCGCCCATTGCGTGACGGGTGCCTGATGATTTTGCAGTCGAGCTAACCATTCTCGTATTGCTACCACGCTTCAATCCTCTCGCAACATTTCCATCTGAACCGAAATATACAGTAGACCGTGGTAACGGATAGCGGGGCGGCAGCTGTAGCATTCTGAGTGACCGCTTTTGGCCGAGGCTGTGTAAAAACGTTTTTGCGCGCGCCAAGTGCTAAAAACCGGACTGGAAATCGCGTTTCTAAGCGAAATCCACATCTGCAGACGTGCCGATAAATTTCAGATTTAACGTAGACGCGCACACTTCAATTTTGGCGAAGCGTTTTTACACACTCTGGGCCGAAAGCAGACCGATTCATCCGCGGCTTTGCAACTGCTGCCCGCTGACCCGACCACGCTACCTAAGGGTCGAATCTCTGTGAGTTTTTGTCACAGCACCTTATTTTGGTCGGTCAGACGCAACACAAATATGTCTCCGAAGGGCATTTAATTCCGCAGCCTAGCCACCAAAAACAAAAAAACCACCCACACCCCAGCCGCAAAGCCACGATATGGATGGTTCCACCCATCCGTCTCAAAACACTACAGTCGGTTCACTCAAACCCCACCCACCAACTTCCCCCATCCATCCGTCGCTTTTAAGCACTACCCCGACTCGCCAACCAAAAATACAACGGCGACGTCACCACCCAAGACAAATCCGCCCCGTTAAGGTGTTCGGAAATCGGCCCCACACACAGCGGCGTGTTCATAAACGCAGTCTGCACCGCAATCCCCACTGCATATGCCAGCACCATGTCGACGAAGTGGCCGATGAAGTCTTTGCCGGCGAACACGGCTGCAATCGCGCAGGCGGCGAGTACGAGGATGGAGATCACCGCGCGGCTTTGGCGGTCGGAATCCAGCGATACGCGAAAGTCTGCACCAGGGTGATGATCGACAGTGCCGCGCCTTACAGGTTGAGGGCGTTGTGGCTGATTACGCTGAGCATAAACAGCACCGGCATCAACTGAAGCCGCACCCGCTGCGGCTTCAGTCGTCGGCCCGTCAGCGGCGTGGGGTCTGCAAGGCGTGGTAGCCGTAATCGGCGCGGGCTTTGCGTAAAGGAACGCCAGCCTCGATAGCCGCACGAATATGCGCTTCGGCCTGGTGGATTTCTTCGGCCACCGCCAGCACTTCGCTCAGTGAACCGGCCGGAATCACTACCAGGCCATCACCGTCGCCGCGCAACCAATCATCGGGTTGTACCCGCACGCCGCCCAGCGTAACGGGCGCCTGGATCGCTTCGACACGCACGCGATCCTTGCCGGTGCGCATCCAGTTACCCCGGGCAAAGATTGGGTAGTTAAGCGCCAGCGCACGGTCGACATCGCGGCAGATACCGTCAATCACCGTTCCGGCCAACTGCTTGCGGGCGGCGGTGGAGGTCAGCAAGTCGCCCCACACGGTGGTGTCGAGCCGCGCCTGGTTGTCGATCACTACCACCTGGCCGGCCTCAAGCTCGTCGATGTAGTCACCCACCGAGCCGCCGTCCAGGCCAGTAGGGCCGTAGCGCAGGGTCCAGGCTTTGCCTGTGAGGTTGAACGAGCGGTCCAGAGGCATGATGCCGGTGCACTGGCAAACGATTTTCAGGCGGTCCATCGCATCGCTGAGGTCGGTGCAACTCAGGGCGTTGAGACGGGTAAAAATAGAGGTTTGCATGATGTGGCCTTCCTTGTGTCCGGTAGGTTAACGCGCGCTGGCGGCGGCACGGAGTGCGTGGATCTTGTCGACGATCTGGCGCGACGCCGTCCTGATTGCCGTGGTGGTATTGCCGGCGATGTGTGGCGTCAGTTGCGCGTTGGGAATGCCGGTCAGTGGCGAGTCGAACCGGTCTTTTTCCAGGGCAAAGGTATCGATGGCGACCGCTTTGATGTGCCTGGGAAACTGGCGCATGAAGGCTGCCAACTGGTGCTCGTCGACGATCCCGCCGCGAGCGGTATTGATGAGGATTGAACCCTGGCGCATCTGCCGGAACTCGGCAGTGCCGAACAAGCCGCGGGTCTGCGGGGTGAGCGGTACGTGGATCGAGACGAGGTCTGCCTCGGCCAGTAACTGTTCCAGGCTTGCTCGTCGTTCAAGCTCAAGGCTGCGCGCCACCGGTTCGGTAAACCGCTCGGACCCGGTGGCGATCACCTTGATGCCCAGCGCCGCAGCCTTGCGCGCCACCTGCCGGGCAATGCTGCCGGTGCCCACCAGCCCAAGCGTCAGTTCGGCGTATTCGCGGGCAGGTGCCAAGCTGCCTTTTGCCCAATGGCCGTTGTGCGTTTCGGTGTTGTAGTCATCCAGGTCGCGCGACAGAAACAGCGCCTGGGCCACGACGTATTCGGCAACAGCGGCCGCGTTGGAACCTGGCGTGTTGAGTATCGCCACGCCACACTGCTCGCACGCCAGCCGATCAATATGGTTAACCCCGGTGCCGGCCTGGGCAATGGCGCGCAGGGGTGTGGCTAGCGCGGGCGAGGTGGCGGCGCGGATCAGGCTGGCGCCGAAGGGGATGTTCAGGCGCGTCTTGAACACGCTATACCCCCCGGCCTGAGTCACCGCGGCAATAAAGGCAGGCTCGTCATGGCAGTTGATCTCGGCATAGTGAATGCGCGTGGCGTAGTGCTGCCGGATGCGGTCTTTGTCGGCGAAGTAGTGCAGGTTGAGGGTGACGACCAGGCCCAGTTCAAGAAAGCGATCGACTTCCTCAAACAGTAACGGCGGCCCGGGGGCATCGAGTATCAGGGTGGTAAATGCCATACAGTTGATCCTCTTGAAGGGTAGCGCCTGCCGATACCCAGGTTGCCCTGGGTATCGGGGTTAATCACCAGGTGAAATGGTGCGCGCTTGCGGGATCGACCAGGCCCGCGTCGGTACTCACGGCCGCGAGGAACCCGCTGTAGAAATCATTCAGCGATGAACACTGGATGAACTCGGGATTGCGCTTGGCGTAGATAAGAAACAACCGATAGATTCGCAGGTTCTTTTCCTTGCGGTAGACCTCTGCCTTGAGGCTCGGCCACAGATTGAGCAAGCTGCTTTCCTTGATTTTCCACGGGTCCGCCGGCTCGGTGCCGGTGCTGGCTTTGTGGACAAAGCGCTTACCTTCAATGACTTCCAGGTGCAGGCTGGCCAGCAGTTGCTCGGCCGTGCCGACGGCTTCGGTCTTCAAGGCTTGCGCCAGCGCCAGGATGTGGGCCTTTTCCGGGATGCTGCCGGTTAAGGTCAGCCAGGCGCATTTGAGGTCGGTTCGCGCAATGGCGTAGGCCATGCCCTTGACGTAGGTGTGAAAGCTCTCATCCTCGTTGAAGGCCTTCGCCAACTGCGTGGCCGGCTCTTGCGCGAACTGCCCGACGCCGATCAGTTCGCTGTGCAACCCACCGGCCAGCAAGGCGCGGGTCCAGGGAATCGCACGAATGGCATCGGGGCGCGACTCGAACACTTTGATGTTGAAGATACGCGAAGGCGGCCGGGTGCCCTTGGCGGTGGCCCTGACCACGTCAAATCGCGCCAGGTCGCGCAGCAGAGCGGGCAGTGCCGGGTGCTCGAAGAACGTCGCCTGGTAGCGGCGCACCACGTCCCCCCAACGTTGAATCCTGTCGGCAATGACCACCTCGGACGGTTGTGGCTGGGGCTCGGCGTGCATACGGTACAACTGGCTGAGAAAGTTGACGGACTGGTTGCGGGTCAGCAGATGAGCGCGCATCTCTGCGCACCCGGCCAGCATGAACCGGGTTTCCGGACCCTCCAGCGCACCGAACTCCTGCAAGGTCTCGGCGATCACCCCGTTACACCGCGCGTGTTCGCCACCCATGATGACGTGGACGACCACTTCGATGCCGTAGCGGGCCGCAATCGACTTGTGCTGGTTGGCAATCGCCATATTCAGTTTGTGCATGGCCTTGCCGCCTTGCTTGCCCGTGTCGCTGGGGCCAAACGTGATGTATTGGCGGTTGCCGCGTGTTGCCAGGTGCTGACGGTACACCGGGTTTTCATACACCTCATGCACCGTGGCAAGCGTGCGCTCGGCACCGGCGAGGTCTTCGGGTTGCAGGGCGATGTCGATCCCGTCGCGCACTTGGGCCGCCTTCATCAAGAACAGCACCTCCAGCGTGCTGAGGGCTGAGGTGTACTCGGCGATCCCGTGGATTTTCATCCTGTCGCGATAACGGTCGAGCATTTCAAACCGCTCAATCGCATTGCGCGCATCGTGCATGCGGATATAGCTCGGGTCCTGCTCCATCAGCGCAATGTAATCCTGGCCGGCGTATTGCTGGGCTTTCCTGGTATAAATCGGCGTGGTGCGTTGCAGATATCCTTGCCACAGGGCCGCGGGTGTCTGGGCCGCCTCGCCTTCCAGCGCGACCTCAAGCGCAGCTTGACGCGCACGTTCATCCAGCTCGCGATAGTGCAGGCCCTGGCCCAGGCCGATGGATTCCAGCCATTGGCTGGACAAAATTTCATCGACCACGCTGGCGAACATCTCGGCGTTTTCACGAAACTCGATATCCAGGTAGTGAAAGCCAAACGCATGCACCCGCAGCAGCAGGCGGTCGATGGCCGCCGGCTGGGTAAAACGGATGCTGCCCAGTGCCTCGATCAGCTCGGCGGGCTGCTCGAAACGCGCGGGGTGATCCTTGCCCAGGCGTGCCCGAATCTCTTCCAGGCGATGCTGTGCGCCGCCGGCCTTGATCAGGCTGTCGATATCAGCGATGTAGCGGTTGCGCAGCGCGGTTTCCAGCGCCACGACCAGGGTTTCGGTGTGCTGGTTGGTGTCATAGGGGCGGCCATCCTTGTCGCCGTATAACCAGGTAAACAAGCTCAGCCATTTTTCCTGCGTCGCCAGGCCCAGGGCGTGATGCACGTCGGGCAGCGCGTCATACACACTGTCGGCGTAAAAAATCTGCGACTCGATATCGGTGCCATTACTGCCCGACCACACGGCGTTGTACAACTCCAGCAACAGCTGCGCAGTGACTTGGGGCTTTTTGAGACCACGGTCTTCGACGTGCTGCGCCAGTTTCTGCAAGGCCAGCACGACGGAATGCTTGAGCTGGTCGGTCTCTTTGCACAGCAGCCCCAGGCTGATATTTACCCCGGCCGGCGCCGCAATCAACTGCGAGTCGAGCGTGAGCAATTGACGGGGCAGGCTGGCTTGCGAAGCAATCTGGGTCGCCACGCTTCTGACTGACAATTCGAACAGCAGCTGCTTGATCAGCAACAACTTCCAGAACGCCTCGACGTCTTTGCTGGAGCGGGACTCGAAGAACGCCTTGCCCAACGCCGCCGCCAATTTCGCATCAGCCTTGTCCAGATACGACAGCGTATCGATTTCGGCGTAGATCCTCAGGCAGGCTCGGGTGTGCGGAGTTTGGGAAGCGTCATCTGTGTTGGCCTTGAGTGCGTGCTCCAGTGCTCGCCATAGAACGTCATGCAGTAACGCGGGGTTGGTATGGCGCAGTGACGGGCGAGTTGATGCATTTTCCAGTATGGAATTGATCACATGATTCATGGGTTCGAGCCTCGATAATTGTACAAATCCCTTGTTTGCAGTGCGCCGAACAGGCACACGCAAAATCATCAATGTCCCAGGCTTAACCCACCGCGTCGTAACGAACGGAGCTCACCTGTTCGCCGACAGAAAGCCCCCCTTGTCGGTACCGAAAAACGGCAAAAAAATGAAACAACTTGTTACATCTACGCGAAATAAAACATGCGCCGAATTTGTCGACCAAAGACCTTTTTGGAATAGAACGCTAGGAAAAAATGATAGGGGGCTAATAAAAAAACCAACGCTGAGTGCTGTTTCAGTGCCGCGCTGATTTCTAAAACCCTGATTCTTCGACATTAAATTCACTCGTTCAAAAAACGCTTGCCCAAGCAGGAATCTCGCCTAGCCACGGCCTGCGAGCGCAACCTAAACAATTCTTCATAAACTCGAATGTATGGAAAAAGCAGAGCAGGCTTATTGCCAGCCCTTTAGAGTCATTTTTCGCATTGAGCGTCTTACCCAAGGCGTGCGCGCTTTGGCACTAAAAATTAGGGTGGTCTGACCCCGTTTGTACCCTGACCCACCGCCATCGCGGGCAAGCCCGCTCCCACAAGGTTTCATGCCATGCCTACGATCCGCGTCATGACCCCAACCGACTACGACGCTGTGCTCGAACTGATGCAAAACACCCCCGGCATTTCCCTGCGCGATGCCGACGGCCGCGAGGCCACGCAGCGTTATCTGGCGCGTAACCCGCAGATGAGTTTTGTCGCCGAAGCCGCAGGCCGGTTGATCGGCTGTGTGATGTGCGGCCATGATGGGCGGCGCGGGTATTTGCAGCACTTGCTGGTGCTGCCGGGCTTTCGCCGTCAGGGCATCGCGCAAACGCTGGTCGAGCGTTGCCTCAGCGCGCTGGAGCAGCAGGGCATCCACAAATGCCACCTCGACGTGTTCAAGACCAACACCCACGCGGCTCAGTATTGGCAAGGCCAGGGCTGGACGCTACGAACGGATATCGACCGTTATTCATTCACCCGCGAGGGCCATGAAAACGCATGAAAGGACCACGCAATGCTCGAAATCAAACGGGCCACCCCTGATGACGCCAACGCCGCGTTTCACATCCGCCGCGAAGCCATTCGCAGCCAATGCATCGGCGCCTACACCGCTGAGCAAATGGCGCTGTGGACGCGAGGCAGCGCTGAGGACGGCTACAGCGTGCTGATGGACAAACCGTTTTACCTGGGCTGGGTACAGGGTGAACCGGTCGCCACTGGCATGCTCGACCTCGACAACAATGAAGTGGGCGCGCTGTTTGTACTGCCGGCGTTCACCGGCCGTGGGTACGGCAAACACATGCTGGAGCACCTGGAAAAGCTCGCGCGGGCATCAGCGATTGAACAGGTGGTGCTGGACGCCACGTTGAACGCGGCGAGCTTCTACAGAGCGTGCGGGTATGTGGGCAATGAGCAGGCGGTGTATCACTCGCCGTCGGGGTTAACCTTGGCGTGCATCCCGATGGTAAAGCGGCTGTCGGCGGTGTAACGAACACCGCCGAACCCTGTGGGAGCTATCGAGCCCCGGCGAGGCTGCGATGGCGGTGGCACTGTCAAAATAGGTGTCGCCTGATACACCGCTATCGCAGCCTCGCTAACGCTCGGCAGCTCCCACACTTGCTCTTCACGCGGCGCTGAAGGCCGCACGCAGCCGCTCAATCACCTGCTCGACCGAAGCCCCCTGAATCATTGGCGGCGTCAGGCTCTCGCCAAACTCGCGCCACACAAACAACGTCAACTCCGCCCCATCGGTAAACGCCTGTTCCTGTGCGCCAAAACCCTGTAGCACCCGATACCGCTGATCCCGCCAAAACGCCTGCTCCACCCAGTCATACACCGGGATGAAATGAAAATGCAGTGGAAAGCCCGGCATATGCCCATAGCGGCTGATATACAGCCATTTCGGCCGCAGCTGTGCCTCCATCACCCGTTGAGTGCGAGCCAGTAAGCCCCCCAGCTCCGCGAGTGCGGCCTCGGGCATGTCGGCGAGGCTGTCGATGGGGGATTTGGCGCCGAGCATCAGGTAACCCGGCAGTTTTGAGGCCAGGTGATGGTTGAGCAACCAGTGCTCGGTTTCAGCAAGGATGAAAGCGGGGTCGATCTGCATAAGCACGCGTCCATGAGAGCAGGGCGGGCAGCATAACAAGCACGGGCGCCTGTATCGCGCAAAAGCGCGCGATCTGTGTCTACCCCAGCGTCTGCCGGGTGGATAGTGTTGGGCCCCGTTCACTGATCTGCGAGCCCACCATGGAACTGACCGCCGTCCCGTTTGGCATCACCGACTGGTCCAGCCTCGACCCCGTGACGCATCCCGGCGTTACCGGCAATGCGGTGTGGCGCACTTGCCAGTTTGGCACCACCCGTGTGCGCATGGTCGAGTACACCCCCGGCTACCTGGCCGACCACTGGTGTTGGCGCGGGCACGTCCTGCTGTGCCTTGAGGGCGAGTTACACACCGAGTTGGAGGATGGCCGCCAGTTCACGCTGACGGCCGGGATGAGTTACCAGGTGGGCAACGACATGGAAGGGCATCGCTCCTCCACCCGCACGGGGGCGAAGCTGTTTATTGTGGATTGAGCCTCACCCCTGGCGAAACACCCCACCCAGCGCCCACAAAAAAGCGAATTTGCGGCGTACGCAAATTCGCTGTTGAGCTAACCATTCAGGGCCCAGGCGCGGTGCCGGGCGTGTGCTGACGGGTGCGGCTCAATGCATCTTGCTGTGGTCCATGCCGCCCATGTCGCCCATGTCATTCAAGGCGCGGGCCGGCGCTTTCACTTCAATCGACTGTTTCTCGCCCTTGGCGTTTTCCACGGTCAGGGTCAGCGGCACCTGGTCGCCTTCCTTGATCTGGCCGGTCAGGCCCATCAGCATTACGTGGTAACCGTCCGGGTCGAGCTTGACTGCTTTGCCGGCGGGCAGGGCGACCGACTTCACCGGGCCCATGCGCATCACGTCGTCTTTCATGCTCATTTCATGGATCTGCACGTCCTTGGCCACCGGTGACGCAACGCTGAGCAATTGGCTGTCGCTGTCGGCGGTGAGGGTCATGAACGCGCCGCTGGACGGTTGGCCCGCCACGGTCGCGCGGACCCACGCGTCGCTCACGTGTACCTGGGCGCTGGCGTGCGCCGCGAGGCCCAGCAGGGTCAGGCCGAAGGTGATGCGCTTGAGGTGTTGAACGGCAGTCATTAGCAGACCTCCATGACGGTGAGCAGGTCTTCTGCGCACTCTTTAGCGGTAAGGGATGCCGACAGGCCCAGGCGCAGATTGCCGCGGGTGTCGAAGACGAAACTGGTGGACGTGTGGGACAGGGTGTAGGTGTCACCGGCGGGGATCTTTTCATAAAAGATCCCGAATTCCTTGGCGGCCACGGCGATTTCTTCCGGGGTGCCGTACAGCGCTTCGAAGCTGGGGTCGAAGGCCTTGACGTAGCGGTCGAGCAGTTCCGGTGTGTCGCGCTCGGGGTCGAGGGTGATAAACACCACTTGCATGATCTCGCCGTCGCGGCCCATCAGCTTCTTGGCCTGGGCGGCGCGGGCCAGGGTCGTCGGGCACACGGCCGGGCACTGGGTGAAACCGAAGAACACCACGGGCATGAGGCCACGGAACGAGCTCAGGGTGACGGTTTCGCCATCAGTGTTCTTGAGCTTGAAGGTGCGGCCCATGATCTTGTCACTGAGGTCCTTGCCGTACTTGAAGTTCAGCTTGGGACTGTAGTCACAACCGCCCAGCAAACTGCCGAGGCCCAGCAGGCCCATACCGGTCAGCACTTTGCGGCGGGTGAATAACGTACTCATCAACTGTGCATCCTGTGAAACGCCTGCATTGCTCTGGATCTACACATCAGGCTGCGAAAGCCAGGCTTTGAAAGGTAGAAACGAGGAGGGCGCCCAGTCTACCAACCCTGGCCAGTCGGCGGAATCTGCGACGTTCTGCCACAGGGGCGCGTGGTGCTTCATCCCTTTGCGGCTTCGATGGTAAAGTCGCCGCCATGAAATTGAGCCACCCTGACCGTTCGCTGATCGCCTGGGCCCTGTACTTTTGCGTGCTGATGAACGTGTTCGCCTGCGGTTTGGGGCATGGGCAAATGTTGGGCCAGCAGCTCAATGGCATCGGCGGGGCGTTCTGTTCGGTGGACGGTAGCCAGGCGCCAGTTTCCGACCAAGGGTCAGGTATCCCGGCCTCCAGCAACATCTCGAACTACTTTGCCTGCCCGGTGTGCGCTGCCGTGACCGTGGCTATCGTGTTCCTCATCGGCCTGGCCTGGTTGCTGAGCCTCAAGCAAACCCCGCGCCCGGCCCACGAGCGCCGCAACAAAGCCCCGCCGCGCTACGCCTGGCCCTCGGCCAACCCGCGCGCTTCCCCCGCATTCTGACGTGTGCCTTGGGCTTCCTGTGATCAGGAGGCGTTCTATCGTCACGACTGTGAGTGCGTTCCATGAACCATCTATTGCCTGCCGGCGCCAGCCGCCTGGTCAGCAAGGCGTCCCGGCGCTTGCGCGCCGAGCCGTTGCGGCCCGAATACCCCAGCAATTCCCGCTGCTTCGTGCATTTGGATGCACGCCTGTTGCCGCATTGGCACACCTTGTTCGATATCTGCCCGGCACTGCTCAAGCTTGATCCGCCGGAGGGCTTGAACCTGTTTCGCAGCTTCATGACCTGGGCCTACCGCAACCAGACACCGCAGGATTGGACCTATCACCTGAATGTCTGCCGCTGGCTGCTCACGTCGCCGTATCGACTGCAGATCGACGACGAGCCCATCGAGGCGTTCATGGCGGCAGCGGCAGCACGCTGGATCAATACCGATCAAAGCCAGGCCCAGGGCGTGGTCCTTGCCTGGCGCGATTCAACGGTTTTCGATTGGAAGGGCGCGGCGGTGGTCGGCGTCGAACAGCAGCGACTGCCGGCCCCGACCGGCGATTTTGCCTGGTGCCCGCTGACGCAAAAAGAGGGCTTCAGCGGCTGGTTGTCGGTGCCGTGAGGTTAAGGCGAACCCACTGCGCGACGCTGGTCACGGCGATCTGCTGCTGAGCGTTGAAGGTCACGGCGGGGTCCCAGGCCACGCCGTTGCCCTGGGCAAATACTGCGCGGTACTTCTGCAGGTTGTCGTCCGGGGTTCGTGCCAGCTGCGCGAGCAGCGTTGGCACTGACCAGCACGCGCGCTTGAGCGTGATACCGAGCACGGCATCGACGGTGTCGGCCAGTTGCCGATAAGTCAGGGTATCGCCTGCGGTGTACACCACTTGGTTACCGAGCGCGGGTTCGGCAAACACGATGCGTGCGGTCAACCTGCCGATGTCTTGCGGCGTGGTCACGGTGACCGCAGTGTCCCAGTCGCCCAGGGCGTGCATGCGGTGTTGCGTCAGGTCGACCACGCCGAACGACGGTTCAAACAGAAAGCTGGTGAACATGCCCGTGGAGATGATCAGCCACTGGGTGGCTTGTTGCCCGCGCAACAGGTCGCGTACGTCCAGCTGTTCATCGAACGTATCCTGCGGGCTGCCGCGCCCGATCACGTCGTAATCCACGCCGAACTGCCACGGTATATAACGTTGCACACCACCTTCGATGGCGGCCCGTGCGAGTTTGGTTTGTGTGCCGGGGCCGGCGGCGAAACCGGTGCAGCAGATAACCGTGGCGAAGCCCGAAAAGAGCGCGGCGAGGGTGCTTTGGCTGTCGTTCTGCAGATCGCCGGCCAACACCTCGACACCCTGCTCGCGCAAGGTCTGCGCCGCAGCCGATTGCAGGCTGGCGGGGCGCAGTAACACCGCGATGCGTGTGTTATGCGGCGCGGCCAATACAACCAACTCGCGCAGCACGGCCATGCCCAATTCGCCGGCACCGAGTACCAGCATGGAAGAGGCAGTCATAGGGTTCTCCGTCGGTGATGAAAGTCGTGGCATGCTTGCAGAATTAATCGCCGCGCATAAGAAGGCACACCCGTGATACCGAGAGCCCCCTATGGATAACGACGAGATCATCCGCCGCTCGCAAGAGGCGTGCGATGCCCTGAGCGCTGACGATGATGGCCTCAAGCGTGAGGTGTTGACCCATGCGGGCAACCGCTGGTCATTGGGTATCGTGCATGTCTTGGGCGTATCCGGACGCTTGCGCCACGCCGAGATCGGCCGCCGCCTGCAGGGGGTCACCCAGCGCATGCTGACGCGCACGTTGCGCCAGCTGGAACGGGACGGCCTGGTGCTGCGTCATGATTTTCAGGAAGTGCCGCCCAGGGTCGAATACGCGCTCTCGGCCCTGGGGACTGAACTGCTGGTGCACATGATTCCGCTGTGGACCTGGGTGGTGGAAAACGGTGAAGGGTTTCGCCAGGCGCGGGAGCGCTTCGACAACACGTGATCAACCCAGGGTTCGCCCCGTCGTGGTTACCCAAGGCATTGGATTGTTACGAAAACTGAAACAGTGATTGGCGGTTTTAGCGGCTGTTTCCCGGCAGCCCAACGCTATACCGTGCGCGCACCCGTCGATAGCAGCACCACCCGGCTTACACAGAACAGGGTTGGGCTGTGACGGGGTTGCCTCAATGACTTCTCGGAGCCTTCATGAATCACACCACTTGCCTGGCGCTCGCCGTTTCCCTCGGCGTCGCGCAGCAGGCGGCTGCGTCGGGTTTTATCGATGACAGCAAAGCCAACCTCGACCTGCGCAACTTCTATTACAACCAGGACACGCGTAACACCAAAGCCGCCTCGGATAAAGAATGGGGCCAGGCGTTCATGTTCAACTACCAGTCGGGTTTTACCCAAGGGCCGGTCGGCCTCGGCCTGGACCTGCAAGCCCTGTATGGCCTGCGTCTGGACGCCTCCGGGCGCGCCGGCAAGGCCGGTGAGGACACTACCCCCGGCAGCGTATTCCCGCTGTCCGATGGCAAGGCCGCGAACGACTTCAGCAAGGTCGGCGCCACCGGCAATGTGCGCCTGTCCCAGACCCAACTGAAAGTCGGCACCTTGCTGCCCAAGATGCCCGTGCTGATGTCCGAAGACGGCCGCCTGTTACCGCAGACGTTTCGTGGCTATCAGGTGGACTCCAAGGACCTCAAGGACGTCAACCTGGTCGCCGGTAAAATCGAGCAGGTGCTGGACCGCAACTCCAGCAACAGCCAGGGCATGTCCATTGGCGGTGCCAACGACCCGGTCAAAGGCGCGTTCAGCCATCAGTTCTACTACGGCGGGGTGGATTACACCGTCAGCAAGCCGCTGCAAGTGCAGTACTACTACGCCAGTCTGGAAAATTTTTACCAGCAGCATTTTGTCGGCCTGGTGCACAACTGGCAGTTGCCGGTAGGGCAATTGAAGACCGACCTGCGTTATTTCTACAGCACCGCCGACGGCAAGAACGCCCGTGCCAGCGGGCGAGGCGAAGGCTATGTCAGCTCGGGGTATTACGGGGCGGGTGTCAATTCGGGCAAGGTCGACAACCGCCTGTGGAGTGCGTTGTTTACCTATGCGCTGTCCGGGCATGCCGTGAGCCTGGGGTATCAGAAGACCACTGGCGCAAGTGATTTTCCTCATATCAACCAGGGGCAGGGCCGTTCGCTGTACCTGATCACCAATGCGCAATCACTGAAGTTCATCAATGCCGGGGAGCAGGCCACGGTGGGCAGTTACGCCTATGACTTCACCGGCCTTGGTATACCGGGCCTGCGGTCGAGCGTGACGTATCTCCACGGCAGCAACATCCGTGCGGCGCGTGGGGACAACCGTGAGTGGGAGCGCGATGTGCGCGTCGACTACGTGATTCCCACCGGCACCTTCAAGGGGCTTGGCCTGACGTGGCGCAGTGCGGTGCTGCGCGGTAATGACACGGCCGACAAGGATGAAACGCGGCTGATCGTCAGCTACAGCATCCCGCTGATGTAAGGGGCGCAGAGGCGCAGCGGCACGCTGTTTTTCGAGCGCCGGGCGTGACGGACGAGCCTTCATTGGCCTGAGCGTTGTTTGCCGTGAGCGCGTTTGTGCTTGTCCGGGGAGGGCTGGTTGCCCTTGGCTGGCGTGGGCGGGCGCTTTTCACTGTCGCGGGTGGCTTTCTTGCCGCTGTCGCCGCCACGGCTACTGTCCGCCGGGCTGCTGGGGTAAGTGCCAGGAGGCAGTGCGGAACCGGCGGCACTGTCGCTGTTCAGCGCGTTGGCCGGGGCGACGTTATCGCCAAAGGCGGCGAAGGCTGGGCTTGCCAGCACGGCAGTCAAACCGACGATAAGCAAAATCCTTTGGGCAGTACGCATGACGCTGTCTCCTTGATCAGGCCGAAGCCCGGCAACTCCCGGGCGCCGGTGGTCTATCAGTCAAGGCTGGCTGCCGCCTGCACCTGGCGGGGTGTTTCCGTTGGTAGCCATTTCCCAATGCCTCATCAATGAGTGAATCCATTCCATGGTGTGGCTTAATTGGGAATGCGCCGTGCCAATCAAAGTTTGAAAAAGTTCGCGAGCCTGCGACGAGCGGTGGTTACCCGCCGCTGACTTTCCAATGCTGGGTGTCTTCGGCAAACACCACCTGCTTGACCTCATGAGCGATCCCGTAAGCCAGTGATTCATGGGCGGCGATGACTTTTTCCTCGGCCGACAGGCATTTGAAAATATCCAGCTGGGTGTCGGCCTGGAGGGTCTCCAACTCATAGATTTTCACATAGCGCGCCAAATCGTTATCCAGGCTCGACAGGTACTCGCGCAGGCGCTGGTGGTCCACCGAGCTTTGGCTGAAATGCCAATTCATCGGGTGGATCAAAAAACGTGAGTGCGGTGTGGTGATGCGACGGTTGGCCGCCAGGAACATGATGATGCCCATGGATTCGATATTGCCCGCGTTAATCGCGCACAACGGCACCGGCAGCGCCTTGAGGAAGGTGTAGAGGGTAAAGCCGAAATTGCTGCTGCCACCGGTGGTCGAAAGGTTCAGCAGCAGGGAACTGGCGCCTTCGTCAATTGCATCCAGGCAACAGTCGCGAAAGCGTTCGCTGGTGCCCTGGTCGATCTGGCAGTGAAAGTGAATAACGTGCTCGGTCATCCTGAACCTCCGTAATCCAACGCAAAAGCGGTAACTGAGGTTGAGTCTAGAAGGTTGCTCAGGATGCGCCGCAATGATTGGGCGTGAGTGTTGGCGGAAAATCAGATGGAACCCTGACGCCATCTGCTTGACCTAACGCATAGACCTCAGGAGGTGACTCATGCAATTAGAATATATCTGGATCATTTTGGCAGTGGTTCTGCTGGTCCTGGAATTGTGGGCGATCAACGTCGTTCTGCGCAGCACCGGTGGCTGGGAGACCAAAGGGTTGTGGTTGATCATTCTGATCTTCGTGCCGCTGTTCGGGCTGATCGCCTGGGCGATGTTCGGGCCGAAACGCGAGATGCCTGAAGTGCGTAAAAACTGAAGCTGAACCGGACTGAAAACAGGCGCCCATGGGGCGCCTGTTTGCGTTCCAGGGCTGGGGTTAACCTGCCACGGTCTTGGCAATCGCCTCGTTGAACGCCGGCAAGTCATCCGGTGTGCGCGAGGTAATCAAGGTCCAGCCATTAGCGGTGCACGCTTTGACTTCGGCGTCGACCCAGCCGGCAGCGCCGGCATTTTCAAGGTCGATGCGTACGCTCTTGTAGGAGGTCAAGGTCTTGCCCTTGATCACCCCGGCGTCAATCAGCGTCCAGGGGCCGTGACAGATCGCTGCGATGGTTTTGCCGGCCTTGACGAAGTCGTTGATCAGTTTCAACGCAGCCGCATCCTGACGCAGGGTATCGGCATTGACGGTGCCGCCAGGGATGACCAGGGCGTCAAAGTCGCTGCTGACGACCGCCGAGAGTTGCACGTCGGATTCCACGGTTTGATCCTTCTCGGTGTCGCCGACGAAGGTCTGCGTCGTGCCGCCTTTGCTTGAGGCGTGCGTGACGGTCGCGCCGTAGGCGCGCAGGGCTTGCAGCGGCTTGAGCAACTCATCGCGCTCGATACCGGTGTTAGAGGTGATGATGAGGATGTGCTTGCCGTTGAGTTGCGAACGCATGGTTGGGCTCCTTAGTCAGGGACGGATCAGTGGGCGTGATTGGCTTGCAGTTCCTTGGCCATTTTCAGGTGGGCTTCAAGGGTTGGCAGGGTCTTGGTGGCGAAGGCCTTCAACTCGGCGTTGTCCGAAGAGGCGGCTTCTTTCTTGAACAGTTCGACGGTTTTTTCGTGGGCCGCCACTTGGTTGTTGGCATAGGCCTTGTCGAACGATTCGTCGCGCAGTTCCAGGATGGCCTTCTTGGCTTGGTCGGTCAGCGCGGCGTCATCAGGGACTTCGATGTCGAGTTTCTTCGCCAGTGCCGCCAGTGCCTGGTTGGCTTTGGTGTGGTCGGTGACCATGTGTTGGGCGAAGGTCTTCACGTCGCTCGCGCTGCTTTTTTCCAGCGCCAGCTTGCCGGCTTCGACCTCGGTGATACCGCCTTGGGCGGCGTCGTCGACAAAACTGTTGGACGTAGCGGCCATGGCCGTGGTGATCGAACCCGCAACCAGCACAACGGTCAGGCCCATTTGTTTCATCAACAGCGTAGTCATGGTGAAGCTCCTTGAAATCGATAATGGCGTGATGCCGTACCTGTTGGTTGAGCGAGTGCTGGTGCAAAAGGTTTAAATTAATTCGCAGTTATTTCGCCGGTGGCACTGCACGGCAATTTCCTTGAACTAACCCCATTCGCAGGGCTCTGCTGCATAAGTGCCTGCTGATTCAGGTGGGCCTTCAACTGCCTGGAGATACACCGTGACCGATCACAACACCGTCGATAAAACCCCATCGCCCATCAGCTCGGAAGACGCGCAGAAAGGCACCGAAAAACCTGCCAAGGGGCAGACGCTGGAGCGTGCGAACCCGCATACCGAAACTGTGGACAAGGTGCTGACGCCCACCTCGATCAAGGACATCGAGCGCCAGACCGATGCCATCAACGAGCAAGCCGCCAAGGCTGAGCGCAAGCTGGGTCACTGAGTATGGCTCGGTCGATTACCGCGTCTGAACTGGGCATCGAGCTCAAGCCCGGGGATGACGCCAGCCTGTTCAGATGGTTCATTGCCAGCTTCCTGATGGGCAAGCGTATCCAGGCGCCCATTGCGGCGCAGGCTTACAAGGTGATTGTGGAAGAGCAGGGCCGCGACACTGCGCGCAAGTTGCAGCACTGCACCTCGCGTGAATTGGTGAGCATGCTCGGGCGCGCCCATTACGTGCGTTACGACGAAACCACGGCGCAGCGCTTGCTCGACCTCAGCGCCAAATTGAACGCCGAGTACGCCGGCAAGATCAGCCAAATCCGCAGTGCCAGCGAGGACCGGCAGGCCTTTGAAAAGCGCCTGGGCGAATTCGATGGGGTCGGGCCCAAGACTATCGAGATTTTCATGCGCGACGCGGCCACGGTGCTGTTTTGACGGCACTGCTGTCTGTGGGGTGTGCCGGCTGGCGTTTGCCCCGTGAACGCTGGCCGGATTTTGCCGAGCAGGGTACGCATTTGCAGCGTTATGCCGCGCGTTTCAATGCGGTGGAAATCAACAGCTCGTTTTACCGTCCGCACCTGCCCAAGACTTACCAGCGCTGGGCAGAATCGGTGCCGCCGGGGTTCCGGTTCTCGGTCAAGCTGCCCAAGCGCATCACCCATGCAATGCGTTTGCAGCACTGCGAGGCGGCGCTGGATGAGTTCCTCGGGCAGTGCCTGCATCTGGGCGAAAAGCTTGGCTGCCTGCTGGTTCAACTACCGCCTTCGCTGCGTTATGAACCGGTTGTAGCGGCGGGTTTTTTCAGTGCATTGCGCGAGCGCTTTGCCGGTGCTGTGGTGCTCGAACCGCGTCATGCCACATGGCGTGAGGCGCAAGCGTTGTTGGTGGATTGGCGGGTTGCTCGCGTGGTCGCCGACCCTGCGGTGATCGACGCGGGCGCGGGTTGGCAGGGCTTAGGCTATTGGCGCCTGCACGGTTCGCCGCGTATCTACCACAGCGCCTACGGCCCGCAACGGGTGCAAGCGTTCGCGCGACAGTTGAACCAGGCGGTCGCGTCCGGCATTCCCACCTGGTGCATCTTCGATAACACCGCCAGCGGCCACGCAGTGACCGATGGGTTGTGGCTACTCGACTTCCACGCGCAGCACTTCCAAGCCTAACTGCTCATACGCCTCGACACTCGGCACATGCCACTCCGTGATGAGTGTATGGATTCGGTTGCACGGCCCGACCACAAAGGGTTCCACCGCGCCGAGCTTATCGGCCATGGTCACGGCCACGACATGGGATGCGCTGTCGAGCAAGGCCTGTTTGACCGCCACTTCATCGAAATGCAGCGAGGTGATACCGACCTGTGGATGCAACGCGCACACGCCGGTAAACAGCAGGTCGGCCTTGATGCTCTGGATCAGGCGCACAGCATCCTGGCCGCCGGTGGACAAGGTGGCGGGGTTGAGCTGACCACCGGCGAGGATCACTTTTACCTCGGGATGATCCGCCAGGGCGATGGCGATCATCGGCGACGGCGTGACCACGGTCAGGCGGATCGAGCGCGGTAACGACTGGGCAATCTGCAGCGTGGTGGAGCCGGAATCGAACAGCACGATCTGGCCATCCTCGACACGCTCGGCCGCCAGCTGCGCAAGGTGGCGCTTGACCTCGTTGGTCTCGCCGACGCGGGTGAAGAAGTCCTTGCCGGTGTCTTTGGGCCGGGGCAGGGCACCGCCGTGCACGCGTTGCAACAAGCCGGCGGCGGCGAGTTCGCCGAGGTCGCGGCGAATGGTGTCCTGGGACACGGCAAAGTGTTCAACCAGCTCTGACGCGGTGACTTTACCGTCGCGCTCCAGCAGCAACAGGATCTTTTGTTTGCGCAAAGAAGGCAGGTCGACGGCGTGGTGAGTGTTGTGCATGCTTGTGCTTCTTTTTGCGGGTTTGTGCGAGGTTAATCATCTGCCGAAGTAAACGCAATGGCTGGTTGCGCAGCCGATGGGCGGTTACTCTCTGCGCTCAGTTCAGGGAGAGGTGACCCAGATGTCGTTGATCACAACCATCGAAGACTTACGCAAACTGGCGCAAAAACGTGTCCCCCGGATGTTTTACGATTACGCCGATTCCGGCTCCTGGACTGAAAGTACCTACCGGGCGAATGAAAGCGATTTTGCCCGCATCAAATTCCGCCAGCGGGTGGCGCGCAATATCGATGAGCGCTCGATCCGCGCCACCCTGATCGGCCAGGACATGGCCATGCCTGTCGCCCTCGCACCCACCGGCCTGGCGGGCATGCAGCATGCCGATGGCGAAATCCTGACCGCCCGCGCCGCCGCGGCGTTCGGCCTGCGTTATACCTTGTCGACCATGAGCATCTGCTCGTTGGAAGACATTGCCGAACACGTCGGCCAGCCGTTCTGGTTCCAGCTGTATGTGATGCGTGATCGCGGGTTTATCGAACAGTTGATCGAGCGTGCCAAGGCCGCCGGGGTGGACGCCCTGGTGTTGACCCTCGACTTGCAGATTCTCGGGCAGCGCCACAAGGACTTGATCAACGGTCTGTCGGCGCCACCCAAACTGACCCTGCCGAATATTCTCAATATGATGACCAAACCGCGTTGGGTGATGGGCATGCTCGGCACCCAGCGTCGCGGCTTCGGCAATATTGTCGGGCATGTAAAAGGCGTGGCGGACATGAGTTCGCTGTCGTCGTGGACTGCCCAGCAATTTGACCCGCGCCTGAGTTGGGATGATGTGGAGTGGATCAAGAAATGCTGGGGCGGCAAGCTGATCATCAAGGGCATCCTTGATGTGGAAGACGCGCGCCTGGCGGCCAATTCCGGCGCGGATGCGTTGGTGGTGAGTAACCACGGTGGCCGTCAGTTGGATGGGGCGCCGTCGAGCATCAGCCAGTTACCGGCGATTGTTGAGGCGGTGGGTAATCAGATTGAAGTGTGGCTCGACGGCGGCATTCGCTCTGGCCAGGACGTACTTAAAGCCATGGCATTGGGCGCAAAAGGCACCCTGATCGGCCGCGCGCATTTGTATGGGTTGGGGGCGATGGGCGAGGCGGGCGTGACCAAGGCCCTTGACATCATCGCCCGTGAGTTGGATGTGTCGATGGCGCTGTGCGGCTATAACGATATACGCGATGTGAATCGCGAGATTTTGCTGCCGGGTTCTTTTCCCACCGGCGTTTATTGAGCAAAAAAATCGTAAAAAAGTAAAAAGAGTTGTCCACGAAAACCGTGGGTATCTCTGTGGATAACTTTGCGAAGGCCCGGCAGGGTTGGCGATTTAACCCTCGGTTAATATTTGATCAACTTTCGGCGCGGGCCAGTATGGGCAGGGTTGGCGCTTGACAGCCAAGCGCGAACCCAGTGCCGAAAAGCACTTTTATGAGTCGTCACCACGGCCTGTGGAATGCGTGACGACCTGCGCCGGCCCCCTTGATCGCATCAGGTTGTCCAGCGCCTGGCCATAACTGCGGCCGGCCAGGCTCATGCTGTTGTTATGGGTGGCGCCGGGCACCAGCAATAACCGCTTGGGTCCCTGGGCGGCGTCAAACAATTGTTGGCTGAAACGCGGTGGCACGTACTGGTCGGCGAGGCCATGCACAACCAGCAGGGGCATGTGCACGTCGGCAATCTTGTCGATGGAGTCGAACTTCTGCGACAGCAACCAGCGCACCGGCAGCGAGGTATTGGCCACGGCGGCGGCCGCGTCCCCGAGTGACGTGAAAGTGGACTCGATGACCAGCCCACGCACGGGCACCGGGGTGTGTTGACTCAACTGCGCGGCCAGGTCGATGGCGACCGCACCGCCCAGTGAGTGCCCGTAGATCAGGCGTTTGTCGGGGTCGGGCTGCAACACCTGAAAGCGCTCCCAGGCAATGCGCGCGTCTTCATACACGGTGGTTTCCGAAGGCAAGTCACCGTGGCTTTGGCCAAAACCACGGTAGTCGATGGCCAGCACCGAGAAGCCCAGCGCGTGCAATTGCTCAATGCGAAACAATTGCCCGGTGAGGTTCCAGCGCACGCCGTGCAGGTAGAGGATCGCCGGCGCATCTTTGTTGTCCGCCGGGTACCACCAGCCGTGAAGGTTCTGCCCGGGTTTGAAACTGGCGGGCTTGATATCGAATTCCTGTACGGCCTTGGGCAGGCCGGTGTACCAACCGGCGGTGCCCGGCTCGATGCGAAACACCAGCTCGCGTTCCTTGTGTTGCAGCACCGCGCAGCCCACCGGCAGACCGATGATCACAATGGCCATGCACAGCAGGGGAAACCAGCGCAGGCCCAGGCGAGACAGCAAACGAGATGGCATGAAGGTTCCAGGACAAAGGCGAAGCACGCGTTTTACCAGATGGTGCAAGGCCGCAGGAATTAATTCGACAGTCGACCCAGAGGTTTGCTTGCAAAGTGTTACCGCATTGAACAGCGGGGGCGCGGGTTGTTAGGGGCGGCGGCCGAACAGGCGCGTACGCACAGGAATTTCACCGCTAAAACGGCCATCATCACCGGTGGCGCGCGCGGGCTGGGTCTCAGCTATGCACGGGCGTTGGCAGCGGGCGGCGCCCGGCTAGTGATCAGTGATGAGTGGCGCCGATAACGCCGGGGTGGATTACCCGTGCGATCTTGCGCGAATCACGGCGGGCAGCGCCGATGAAGTCGCCGCCGCATGGCCGCGTATCAAGCAATCGCCTCAGGCTGTCGCCATCCCCTGAACCCGATTGCGCCCGCGTGACTTGGCCTGGTACAGCCTCTGGTCGGCCTGGGAAAGCAAGTGTGAAAGGTCGTAGCCTGCCGCATCGGTGGTGACGATGCCGATGCTGACGCTCAGGAAACCGGGGGTCAGCAGGTCGAGCTGGGCAAACGCCTGGCGAATCCGTTCGGCCACTTCAAACGCGCCGGCTTCATCGCTGTCGGCAAGCAGGCAGGCGAACTCTTCGCCGCCAATGCGCGCGAACACATCGCTGCTGCGCAAGGTCGCCTCGGTGACCCGGCTGAACGCGATCAACGCCTGGTCGCCCATCGGGTGGCCGAACGTGTCATTCAGGCGTTTGAAGTGGTCCAGGTCGCACAGCAACAGGCTCACGCACTGGCGGCGGCGGGCGCTGTCGGCCAACAGCTTGTCACCCGTGAGCATAAACGCGCGGCGGTTGCCGACACCGGTCAGCGCGTCACTGAAGGCGGCGGCCTTGAAGCGCAGCTCGGCGCGCTCCTTGACCATCGCCAGCGTGACGTAGGCGATGCCGATGGCGTACAGCATGGACTCAAACAACATGAACGAGAAAAACGGAACGCCTTCGCTGCCCGATTGCTGGGCGCTCTTGATGGGCAGGCCGGGGTCGGTAAAGGCGCGAATGGCATAGAAGCCGGTGTGCCACAGGGTCAGTACCAGCGCGGGTACATAGGCCACTTCCAGGCTCTCGCGTTTGCGCCACAGCTCCAGGGCCGAGAGCACCCCATACCCTGCCGCCAGCAGCGAATACAAGGTGACCCGCGCCGACAACGAGGCATAGAACGGCGGCACCAGGCACATCAATAGCCACAGCCCGGCACCGGCAAAGATGCCTGGCAGACTGGGCGTGTTTTGCACGAAGGCACGCATGGCGGTCCAGTTCATCGCGGCGCTGAGCAACAGCACCACGTTGCCGATGATCAGCGCAACGAAGTCCATGCCCATGCCGCGCACGACGATCAGCCCCGTGCCCAGGGAGGCGAGCAGCAGCATGATGCTCAGGTAGCCCAGGGTCGGCTCGCGGCCACGGCTCCAGGCATGCGCCGTGAGCAGGCCCATCAGGCAGAATACGAACACGGCCACTATCAGGAGTGTCGGGATGTGCAGCATCATTTCCTTGAACCCGGCGCAGAGAGATCCTTCTTGGGGCGCGATTGTAGCCGTATCCGCGACAGCCAGTGAGGTCATCGCCAACTTGACGCTGACAAGGCCGGCGCGACATCCTCCTGTTCCTTTGAGCAAAGGCCCGACCATGCACAGCAGCCCCGTTCGCATCACCGCCGAAGAGACGCTCTCGGACAACTGGTACCTTTTGAAAAAATACACGTTTGACTTGCGCCGCCGGGATGGCACTTGGCAAGCCCAGACCCGTGAAGTGTATGACCGAGGCAACGGGGCGACCATCCTGTTGTACAACCGTGAGCGGCGCACGGTGCTGCTGATTCGGCAGTTTCGCATGCCCACCTTCGTCAATGATTACCCGGGTTACTTGATCGAAACCGCTGCCGGTTTGCTGGATAACGCCAGCCCCGAAGAGCGCATTCGCCTGGAAGCCGAAGAAGAGACCGGCTACCGCGTGGGCCATGTGGAAAAGATCTATTCGGCGTTCATGAGTCCGGGGTCGGTGACCGAGCGGATTCACTTCTTTATCGGCGAATACCAGCCGGCGGATCAGGTCGGCGCGGGGGGTGGCCTGGAGGCGGAGGGCGAAGACATCGAGGTGCTGGAACGCAGCTTTGAACAGGCGCTGGCGATGGTGCAGAGCGGTGAGATTGTGGATGGCAAAACCATCATGTTGTTGCAGTACCTTGAATTGCGCATGTTGAAAGAAGGGTGGTGATGCCTGATGCGCTGGTGTGCATTGTGGTGTGTACTGGTGGCGGGCAGTAGCCAGGCCGGCGATACGTTCTACACCTGGGCCGAGCCTGTGCCGTCTGCACCGGGCACACTGTTGCGCAGCGAAGCACTCACACCGCAGCAAAGCCTCGCCTCGGCCGCGCAGAACCTGCGGATTTTGTACACCTCCACTGATGGGCTCGACGGCACCACACCCATTGCGGTGTCCGGTGCGCTGTTCGTGCCCAAGGGCACACCGCCAGTGGGTGGCTGGCCGCTGATGGCCTGGGCCCATGGCACGGTCGGCAGTGCTGACCGTTGTGCACCGTCGCTTAACGAGCGCAGCCCACGGGATACGCGCTACCTCAATTATTGGCTCGACCAGGGCTACGCGATTGTGGCCACCGATTATCAGGGGTTGGGCACGCCGGGCCTGCACCCTTACGGGCTCACTCGGCCGCTGGCCTATGGCGTGCTGGACAGTATTCGTGCAGTCGGTGCCGCGGATTTCAACCTGTCCAGGCGCGTGGTGGTATTCGGGCAGTCCCAGGGCGGCCGGGCGGCGTTTGCCACGGCGGTATCGGCCAAAGGCTATGCGCCGGAGCTGGATATTGTGGGCGTGGTGGCGACGGGGACGCCGTATGCCACCGCGCATGCGCAAGGCCAAAACCCGGAGCTTGAAAATGCCCGCCGCTCGGTGGTGCCCACGTTTGCCTATAACCTCTTGCGGCTGAGCACGGCCAGTTTGCTGGACCCCGCCTTTGTGCCGGCCGATTACTTGGCCGAGCAGGCGCTGCCAGCGTTCAAAGCCAGTCAGGAGGAGTGTCTGCATGCCATCGAGCAGCGGGTGGTGGCGCACGGGTTGACCTTTAACAACAGCTTCAAGCGGTCACCCAAGGCGGCGCTGGATCGGGTCAATCGGGCGTCGGCTTATCCCTCGTTGAAAACCGACATTCCGCTGTTTTTGGGGACCGGCGGCAAGGACCGCGATGTGTTTGTGCCGGGGCAGAAGGCGTTGGTGCGGGATGCGTGCAAGGTTGGGGACCGGGTTGAATGGCATTTTTATCCGGAGCTGGATCACTCCGCGACTGTTAATGGGTCTTTGGGCGATTCGAGCGGGTTTGTTCGGCGCGCGTTTGCGGGGGCGGTGATTGGCGGCAATTGTGGGCGCTGATAGGTGTCGACCTCCCGACTACCGGCTATTGTCAGAATTTTCCCACAAGAGTACAAATGTACTCCATGACGACTCTAACTCCCCGCCGCACTGCCATCCTGACCTTTATCCGCGAGCGTATCGCGCAACAAGGCCAGCCCCCCAGCCTCGCCGAGATCGCCGAGGCGTTTGGCTTCGCCTCGCGCAGTGTGGCTCGCAAGCATGTGGTGGCGCTGACCGAAGCCGGCTTCATTGAGGTCAACCCCAATCAGGCGCGTGGTATCCGTCTGCTCAACCAACCGGCACGCCCCGAATGGCTGGACGTCCCCGTCCTCGGCCGCGTCGCGGCAGGCTTGCCCATCGGCGCCGATGCTGAGGTGCACAGCCGTCTGCAACTCGACCCTGGCACCTTCGCGAAAACCCCTGACTACCTGCTGCGCGTGCAGGGCGACTCAATGATCGAAGACGGCATTCTCGATGGCGACCTGGTGGGCGTACGCCGCAGCGCCGAGGCCTTGAACGGACAAATCGTCGTGGCGCGCCTGGACGGCGAAGTCACCATCAAACGCTTCGAGCGTCACGGCGAGCATGTACGCCTGCTGCCACGCAACCCCGCGTATCAACCCATCGTGGTAGGCCCCGATCAGGACCTGGCCATTGAAGGGGTGTTCTGCGGCCTGGTGAGGCAAGGCTGATGGGCGCCGTCGTTGCCCTGGACTCGCTGTTCAATGGCGGCCGAGTCTGGAAGGGCCGGCCTGCCGCACCAGCGGCCAGCGTGCATCCCACAGGGCTTGCGGCGCTGGATGCGGTGCTGCCCAGCGGCGGCTGGCCAGAGTCGGCCTTGAGTGAAATCCTGATCGCCAAGGAGGGCGTTGGCGAACTGCAATTGGTACTGCCGACTTTGGCGCGGTTGTCGGCGGCAGGCGAGCGCATTGTGCTGGTGGCACCGCCCTATACTCCGTACCCTCACGCCTGGCAGAACGCCGGGGTGGATTTGCGTCAGCTCTCGGTGATCCAGGCCGACGAACGCGATGCCTTGTGGGCGGTGGAGCAGTGCCTGCGTTCGGGCAGTTGCGGCGCGGTGTTGTGCTGGCCGCGCAAAGCCGATGACCGGGCCTTGCGCCGCTTGCAGGTGGCGGCGGAAACCGGACAGACCCTGGCGTTTGCCTGGCGATCCTTGAATGAGGCGGTCAACGCTTCGCCCGCCGCCTTGCGCCTGACGGTCGAAGCCAGGCCGGCCCAGGTGCGCGTGCTCAAGTGCCGTGGTGGGCTGGCCCATCCGGCGCCGATTGCCCTGGCGGGGCACTGAGGTTGCCATGCGCTGGGTGTGTATTGTCTTCCCGCAATTGGCGCTGGACGGGGTGCAGCGTCTGCATCCCGACCCCGACCAACCGCTGGCGCTGCTGGCCGGTACGCCGCAGCGTCGTGTGTTGCAAACCGTCAATGACGCCGCGCGCGCCTTGGGGTTACGCCCCGGCCAATCCCTGACGGCGGCGCATGCCCTGGCCAAGACCTTTGCCTGCGCCGAATACGACCCCGCAGAGATCGAGCGTTGGCAGCAGTTTCTCGCGGCCTGGGCCTACCGTTTCAGTTCCCAGGTCAGCGTGTATTACCCGCGCGCCTTGCTGTTCGAGATCGAATCGAGCCTTGGCTTGTTCGGGCCGTGGCCGCAGCTTGAGGCGCGTTTGCGCCAGGAGCTGACCGAACTGGGGTTTCGCCACCGTATCGTCGCGGCGCCCAACCCGGCGGCGGCGCGGGTGCTGGCGAATATCTACGATGGTCTGGCCGTGGCCGATGATCACGCCTTGATGCAGGCGTTGGCGCCATTGCCTGTCGACCGCGCGGGCCTTGACCCGCAAGCCGCCACGGCTTTGTCGCGCATGGGCCTGCGTACGTTGGCCCAGGTGCAGGCGTTGCCTCGGCATACCCTGGCACGGCGCTTTGACGCGGAGTTGCTCAAGCACCTGGATGCGCTGAGCGGGCAGCGGCCGTTGGCCCTGGCGTTCTATCAGCCGCCGGATCGCTTCGATGTGCGCATCGAGTTGAATTTCGATGTGCAATCCCACCAGGCGCTGCTGTTCCCCTTGCGTCGTTTAACGGGCGACCTATCCGCCTTCCTGTGTGGGCGTGACAGTGGCGTGCAGCGCTTTGACCTGCACCTGGAACACGCCCAGGCGCCCGACAGCGTGATCAAGGTCGGCCTGCTCAGCGCCGAACGCGAACCGGCGATGCTGTTCGAGCTGGCCCGCGGGCGCCTGGAGCAGGTGCACGTCACCGCGCCGGTACGCGGCTTTCGTTTGGTGGCCCAGGACTTGCCGGTATTTGTGCCGCAACGCCAGGACCTGTTCGACGACCGCCCGCAACAGACCTTGCCCTGGGCGCAACTGCGCGAACGCCTGCGTGCGCGTCTGGGGGACGAGGCGGTGCAAGGCCTGCGTTTTCACGCCGACCACCGCCCTGAATGCGCCTGGCAAGCGGCCGCCGATAACCGCGCGTGCCCGACCTTGAACAAGGTGCAACGCCCCGGTTGGTTGTTGCCCGAACCGACCTTGCTGGCCGAGCACGGCGTACAGATTTTGATGGGCCCGGAACGCATCGAATCGGGCTGGTGGGATGGCGCCGATATCCGCCGCGACTATTACCTGATCCAGACCCGCGCCGGTCAGCAAGGCTGGGCCTACCGCACGGTGGGGCAAAGCGATGGGCTGTGGCTGCAAGGCTGGTTTGCATGAGCTACGCCGAGCTGCATTGCCTGTCCAATTTCAGTTTTCAGCGCGGCGCTTCGAGTGCGCTGGAGTTGTTCGAGCGCGCCAGGCGTCAGGGCTACAGCGCCCTGGCGATCACCGACGAATGCACCTTGTCGGGCATCGTGCGTGCCTGGCAGGCGGCGAAGGCGGTGGACTTGCCGTTGATCATCGGCAGCGAGATGCGCATCGAGAACGGCCCGAAACTGGTGTTGCTGGTGGAAAACCTGACCGGCTACCAGCACCTGTGCCGCTTGATTACCGTGGCTCGCCGCCGCGCCGAAAAAGGCCGCTATCGCCTGCTGCAAGAGGACTTCGATCAACCGCTGCCGGGCCTGCTGGCGCTGTGGGTGGCCGAAGACAGCGACACCCAGGCCTCGATCCAATGGGTGCGCCGCACCTTCGCCGAGCGCCTGTGGCTGGCGGTGCACCTGCACTGCGGCCAGGACGATACGCGCCATCTGGAGCAGCGCTTGCACCTGGCTGCCAGCCTGCAGATTCCGGCGGTGGCGTGCGGCGATGTGCACATGCATGCGCGTGGCCGCCGCGCCCTGCAAGACACCATGACCGCGATCCGGCATCACGTGTCGGTGGCCGAAGCCGGTACGCGTTTACACCCCAATGGCGAGCGGCATTTGCGCAGCCTGGAGGCCCTGGCCGCGTTGTACCCGCAAGCCTTGCTTGACGAGACCTTGGCCATCGCGCGTCGCTGCACCTTCGACTTGAGCCAGTTGCGCTACCACTACCCGCGCGAGCTGGTGCCCGAAGGGCATAACGCAAAATCCTGGTTGCGCGCCGTGACCGAAGAAGGCATCGCGCAGCGTTGGCCGCAGGGCGTCGATGCGAAGACCTTGCAGCAGATCAACCATGAACTGGAGTTGATCAGCGAGCTGGGCTACGAAAGCTATTTCCTCACGGTGCATGACATTGTGCGCTTCGCCCGCAGCCGCTCGATCCTGTGCCAGGGCCGGGGCTCGGCGGCCAACTCGGCGGTGTGTTTTGCCTTGGGTATCACCGAGATCAACCCAAGCCTGATGAACATGCTGTTCGAGCGCTTCCTGTCCAGGGAGCGCAACGAGCCGCCGGATATCGATGTCGATTTTGAACACGAACGCCGCGAAGAAGTGCTGCAGTACGTGTTCCAGCGCTACGGCCGCACCCGCGCGGCATTGACGGCGGTGGTCAGTTGTTACCACGCGGCCGGTGCGGTGCGCGATGTGGCCAAGGCCCTTGGCTTGCCGCCGGATCAGATCAATGCCCTGGCCGAGTGCTGCGGGCGCTGGAGCGAAGATGCGCCGCCCCTTGAACGCCTGCGTGAAGGTGGCTTCGACCCGCAAAGCCCGATCCTGCGCCGGGTGCTTACGCTGACCCAGCAATTGATCGGCTTCCCTCGGCACCTGTCCCAGCACCCCGGCGGTTTTGTGATTTCCGAATACCCGCTGGACACTCTGGTGCCGGTGGAAAACGCCGCCATGGCCGAGCGCACCATCATCCAGTGGGACAAGGACGACCTCGACGCCGTCGGCCTGCTCAAGGTGGATATCCTGGCGCTGGGCATGCTCAGCGCGATCCGCCGCTGCTTCGATTTGCTGCGTCGCCATCGCAACCTGAACCTGTCACTGGCGGACATCCCCAAGGAAGATGCCGCCACCTACGCGATGATCAGCAAGGCCGACACCATCGGCGTGTTCCAGATCGAGTCGCGGGCGCAGATGTCGATGTTGCCGAGGCTGCGCCCGCAAACCTTCTACGACCTGGTGATTGAGGTCGCCATCGTACGACCCGGGCCGATCCAGGGTGGCATGGTGCATCCGTATCTGCGTCGGCGAAACAAGGAAGAGCCCACCACCTATCCTTCCCCGCAGCTCAAGGCGGTGCTGGAGCGCACCTTGGGCGTGCCGCTGTTTCAGGAACAGGTGATGCAAATCGCCATGGTGGCCGCCGACTACGGCCCCGGCGAGGCCGACCAGTTGCGGCGCTCGATGGCCGCCTGGAAACGCCATGGCGGGCTTGAACCGCATCAGGAACGCCTGCGCACCGGCATGTTGAAAAACGGCTACAGCGAGGCCTTTGCCGCGCAGATCTTCGAGCAGATCAAAGGCTTTGGCAGCTATGGTTTTCCCGAGTCCCACGCGGCCAGTTTCGCCTTGTTGACCTATGCCAGTTGCTGGCTCAAATGCCATGAGCCGGCGGCCTTCGCCTGTGCGTTGATCAACAGCTGGCCCATGGGCTTCTACAGCCCGGACCAGATCCTGCAGGACGCGCGGCGCCATCGGTTGCAGGTGCGCCCGGTGGATGTGCTGGCCAGTGACTGGGATTGCAGCCTGGAGCCCATCGACGGCCAGCAACCGGCGATTCGCATGGGCTTGCGCATGATCGCGGGGTTTCGCGAAGAGGACGGGCGACGTATCGAAGGGGCGCGTCAACACCGGGCCTTCAGCGACATCGCCGACCTGGACGCGCGTGCCGGGCTGGATGCCCGGGCCCAAGCGTTGCTGGCCGATGCCGGTGCGTTGCGCGCGTTGGCCGGTAATCGACACGCCGCGCGCTGGGAGGTCGCCGGCGTGCACAAGCAACTCGGGCTGTTTGCCGGCCTGCCCAGTCCTGACGAGGCGACGGTGGCGCTGCCGGCCCCCACGGTCGGCGAAGACCTGCAGGCTGACTACGCTACACTCGGTACCACCCTTGGCCCGCACCCGTTGGCGTTGTTGCGCGATGAACTGCGTAAGCGGCGCTGTCGCAGCTCCGTGGAGTTGATGGCGGTGGCGCATGGGCGCAATGTCAGCGTTGCCGGCTTGGTCACCGGCCGGCAACGCCCAGGCACCGCCAGTGGCGTCACCTTTGTCACTCTGGAGGATGAGTTCGGCAACCTCAATGTGGTCGTCTGGCGCGACCTGGCTGAGCGTCAGCGTCAGGCCCTGGTCGGTTCGCGGCTGCTGAAAGTCGACGGGCGCTGGGAGGCGGTGGGCGAAGTACGGCACCTGATCGCCGGGCGTTTGACTGACCTGACAGCGTTGCTGGAAGGGATCAATGTGCGCAGTCGGGATTTTCACTAGTTGCCCATGTCTCCATGGATAAGCTATATGCAATGAAACGATTTATTGCCGCCAGGCTCCAAGCTTTTATCAGTGGAACTGTGCCACTTACCCACCCCTTTGTTCGCCAAGAGCCAACCGATGCATTTTTTGTCCAATACCCATGGCTGCGAAGGCTGGGGCGGTGAAATGGCCCAGCGGATCCGCGCGTTCGATTGGTCATCCACCGCGTTGGGGCCCATTGACGCGTGGCCCCATAGCTTGAGCTGCGCCGTACAGATGCTGCTGGCATCGCCCATGCCGATGGTGATGCTCTGGGGGCCGTTGGGGTACATGATTTACAACGACAGTTATTCGGTGTTTGCCGGTGGCCGGCACCCGTACCTGTTGGGCACACCTGTGGAACTGGGCTGGCCGGAAGTCGCTGATTTCAACCGCAACGTACTCGACACGTGCCTGGCGGGTGGCACCTTGTCGTACCGCGACTTTCCGTTGGAGTTGCTGCGTAACGGTATGCCGGAAGAAGTCTGGATGGACCTGACCTACAGTCCCGTGGCCGATGATAACCAGCAACCGGCCGGGGTCCTGGTGATCGTGACCGAGACCACTGAGCACGTGAAGTCCGAGCGTCTGCGTCAGGAGCTGACCCACAACCTCGAACAGCGCGTGGCCGCCGAAGTGCAGGCGCGTTCCGCCGCCGAAGACCAGCTGCGCCAGTCGCAAAAGCTCGAAGCCATCGGCGGCCTGACTGGCGGCGTGGCCCATGACTTCAATAACCTGCTGCAAGTGATCGCCGGCAACTTGCACTTGCTGGCCCGGCATGAGCCGGACAATGCCCAGGTGCAGCGGCGTGTCTCAGCGGCCATTGCCGCGGTGGAGCGTGGGGCCAAATTATCATCGCAGCTGCTGGCTTTTGCCCGGCGCCAACCGTTGTCGCCGGCGGTGTACAACCCCCAACGCATCTATGCTGGGTTGGGTGAACTGCTGCAACGGGCACTGGGCGAAACCATTCATATCGACGTGCAACTGCCTCAGGATTCCTGGTGCATCAATGTCGACCGCAATCAACTGGAAAACGCGCTGCTCAACCTGGCAATCAATGCCCGGGATGCCATGAAAGGCGAGGGCGTGATTCGCATCAACGGCGAAAACATCATTCTCAACCCTGGCGATTGCATCGGTAAAAGTATCAAGCCGGGTGAATACGTGCGTCTGGCGGTGACCGACACGGGCGTCGGTATGACGTCGGAGGTGCTCAAGCGCGCCTTCGAGCCGTTTTTTACCACCAAGCGTGAAGGCCACGGCACCGGCCTGGGCCTGAGCATGGTGTTCGGCTTTGTGCGGCAAAGTGGCGGGCATGTGGAGGTGTGGAGCGAGGAGGGCAGCGGTTCGGTGGTACAGATGTATTTTCCGCGTAGCCTGGAACCGGAATGTTTCGACGAGCACAGCGAGCTGGCGCCCCACAGCGGTGGTCAGGAAACCATTCTGGTGGTTGAAGACAATGAGGGCGTACGCTTGACCGTTGTCGAGCTGCTGGAGCAAGCGGGCTACACCGTACTCACGGCCGAGGACGGTGATCGCGCGATGCAAGCCTTGCAAAACGGGGTGCAGCCGGACCTGATCTTTACCGACGTGGTGATGCCGGGTCGGGTCAAAAGTACCGACCTGGCCGACTGGGCGCGCGTGCAGCAGCCACCTGTCGCGGTGCTGTTCACCTCCGGCCACACCCGCGACATGCTCTCCACCAATCACCTGTTAAGCCCCGACATTCATCTGCTGAGCAAACCCTACAGCCCCGAAGCGCTGACACAGAGGGTGCACAGCGTGCTCACCGCAAGACAAGGTTGCCCATGACTTCACAACGCAACATCCCCCCGATCGCGGCACACCACCTCGGGTTTGTCCGCGTGCGCGGTGCCCGCGAACATAACTTGCGTAACGTTGACGTGGACATTCCCCGGGATGCCCTCGTGGTGTTCACCGGTGTCTCCGGTTCCGGCAAATCGTCCCTGGCATTTTCGACGGTGTATGCCGAAGCCCAGCGCCGCTATTTCGAATCGGTGGCACCCTATGCACGGCGCCTGATCGACCAGGTGGGCGTGCCCGATGTGGACTCCATCGAAGGCCTGCCCCCGGCCGTGGCCCTGCAACAGCAGCGCGGTACGCCCAGTGCGCGTTCTTCGGTGGGCAGCGTCACCACCTTGTCGAGCCTGATTCGCATGCTGTACTCGCGTGCCGGCAGCTACCCGCCGGGGCAGGCGATGCTGTATGCCGAGGACTTTTCGCCGAACCTGCCCCAAGGGGCCTGCCCGCAATGCCATGGCTTGGGCCGTGTGTATGAAGTGACCGAGGCGCTGATGGTGCCCGACCCTTCCTTGACCATTCGCCAACGTGCGGTGGCGTCCTGGCCGTTGGCATGGCAAGGGCAGAACCTGCGCGACATCCTCGTGACCCTCGGGTATGACGTGGATATCCCCTGGCGCGACCTGCCGAAAAAGCAGCGTGACTGGATCCTCTTCACCGAGGAAACCCCGACCGTACCGGTGTACGCAGGCTTCACCCCCGAGCAGACCCGCGATGCGTTGAAACGCAAGTTGGAGCCGAGCTACCAGGGCACGTTCAGTGGCGCGCGGCGCTATATCCTGCACACCTTCACCCATACCCAAAGTGCGCTGATGAAAAAGCGCGTCTCGCAATTCATGCAGGGCAGCGCCTGCCCGACGTGTGAGGGCAAGCGCTTGAACCAGGCGGCGCTGTCGGTGACGTTTGCCGGGGTGGATATCGGTGAGTTGTCGCAGCTGTCATTGGCGCAACTGGCCGAGTTGTTGCGTCCGGTGGCGGCGGGGCAGGACAGCATGAAACTGTCGGTGGAAAAGCGCCTCGCTGCCCAGCGTATTGCCCAGGATCTGCTTGAGCGCGTCAGCACGCTGACCGAGTTGGGCCTGGGCTATTTGTCGCTGGAGCGCAGCACGCCGACGTTGTCCTCCGGGGAGTTGCAGCGCCTGCGCCTGGCGACGCAATTGGGCTCGCAGCTGTTCGGGGTGATTTACGTACTGGATGAGCCGTCCGCAGGCCTGCACCCGGCCGATGGTGAGGCCCTGTTCACCGCGCTTGATCGATTGAAAGCCGCAGGCAATTCATTATTTGTGGTGGAGCATGACCTGGAAACCATGCGCCGCGCCGACTGGCTGATCGACGTCGGGCCGGCGGCCGGTGAGCACGGCGGGCAAATCCTCTACAGTGGGCCGCCAGCCGGTTTGGCGGATGTGCAGGCGTCACAGACGCGCGAGTATTTGTTCGCTGAGCGGCGCCCATCGCCGCCGGCGCGACGTGAGCCCACTGGCTGGCTGAAGCTCGAAGGCGTGACGCGCAATAATCTCAATGACTTGCGTGTGGACTTTGCGCTGGGCTGCTTTACCTCGGTGACCGGTATCTCCGGCTCGGGTAAATCCAGCCTGGTCAGCCAGGCGCTGCTGGAACTGGTGGGCACCGGCCTGGGCCGTGTGCTGCAAAGCGACGAAGAACCGAGCCTGGAAGACGCCGCCCCGCAAAGCAGTGGCGGGCGGATCAGCAGTGGGCTGGAGCATATCCGCCGTCTGGTGCAGGTGGACCAGAAACCCATCGGCCGCACGCCGCGCTCCAACCTCGCGACCTACACCGGGCTGTTCGACAACGTGCGCAAACTCTTCGCTGCCACACCCGCGGCGAAGAAACGTCACTATGACGCCGGGCAGTTCTCCTTCAACGTCGCCAAGGGGCGCTGCCCCAATTGCGAGGGGGAAGGGTTTGTCAGTGTTGAATTGCTGTTCATGCCCAGCGTGTATGCACCATGCCCGACCTGCCACGGTGCGCGCTATAACCCCGAGACATTGGCGGTCACCTGGCAAGGCCTGAGCATCGCCCAGGTGCTGGGGCTGACGGTGGAACAGGCGGTGGAAGTGTTTGCCGAACAGCCCGCTGTGTTGCGTTCGTTGCAGGTGCTGCGCGATATCGGCCTGGGGTATTTGCGCCTGGGCCAGCCGGCGACCGAACTGTCCGGCGGCGAGGCGCAGCGGATCAAGCTCGCCACCGAATTGCAGCGCAACGCGCGGGGCGCCACCCTGTATGTGCTGGATGAGCCGACGACCGGCTTGCACCCACGGGATGTGGACCGCTTGCTCAGCCAGCTCAATCAACTGGTGGACGCGGGGCACACGGTAGTGGTGGTGGAACACGAAATGCGCGTGGTCGCCCAGAGTGACTGGGTGATTGATATCGGGCCAGGGGCCGGGGATTTGGGCGGCAAGGTGGTGGCCTGTGGCACGCCGCAAAAAGTGGCGAAAAGCAAGGCCAGCCGGACCGCGCCGTTTCTGGCACGAGAGCTGCCCTGAGCATCAACGCCGATCAACAGTGGGCGCGCGCTTGCTGGCGCATTCGCGGGCAAGCGCGCTCCCAGCGGATTACCCGTGTTCAGCCAGCTGTTGCTTGGCCAGCTTCACCACGTTTTCAGGGGTAAACCCAAACTTCTCCTGCAACTTGGCCAGTGGCGCCGACGCGCCAAAGCTGTTCATCACCACTTTGGCGCCCGTCTGGCCGACATAGCGGTCCCAACCCAAGGGGCCCGCCTGTTCCACCACCACCCGCGCCTTGACGGCTGGTGGCAACACGCTGTCGCGGTAAGCCGCGTCCTGTTCCTCAAACAGCTCCCAGCTCGGCATCGAGACCACCTGTGCGGCAATCCCTTCGGCTGTCAGCTGTTCGTACGCTGCCACTGCGAGGCTGACTTCACTGCCCGTCGCCAACAGCAGCACTTCAGGTTTGTCAGCGCCGGCCAACACGTAGGCGCCTTTGGCGGCACCGGAGGCGGCCGCATACTGGGTACGGTCCAGAGTCGGCAACGCCTGGCGTGACAGCACGATGCAACTTGGCCGATGGGTTTGCGCCAGGGCGACTTTCCACAGTTCCAGGGTTTCATTGGCATCGCCCGGGCGCAGGGTCAGCAGCCCCGGCGTAGCACGCAGTTGAGTCAGGTGCTCGATGGGTTGGTGCGTCGGCCCATCCTCACCCACACCAATCGAGTCATGGGTAAACACGAATACCACCGGCAACTCCATGATCGCCGCGAGGCGTATGGGCGGTTTCATGTAGTCGCTGAACACCAGGAACGTCGAGGTATACGGGCGCAGGTACGACAGCGCCATGCCATTGGCGATGGCGCCCATGGCGTGCTCGCGGATGCCAAAGTGCAGGTTGCGCCCGCTGTAGTCGTCAGCACTGAAACGCCCGGCCCCGTCGAAGGTGAGGTTGGTCTTGGTCGACGGTGACAGATCCGCCGAGCCGCCCAGCAGCCAGGGGATTTGCTCGGCAAAGGCATTGAGCACCTCGCCACCGGCGGCACGGCTGGCCACGCCTTTGGCGTCGGTGTTGAAGGTGGGCAACTGATCCTGCCAATGCTCCGGCATTTCGCCGGCGCGCATGCGGCTCAACTCATCCGCCAGTTCAGGCTCGTACTGTGCCAACTGCGACAAGTGTCGGTTCCATTCTTCATACAGCGGCTGGCTGCGCTCCAGCAGCGCATCGCGCAGCACCGTGCGGGTTTCATCGGGCACCAGGAAGCTGGAGTCCTGCGGCCAGCCGTAAGCGGCTTTGGTCAGGCGGATTTCCTCAACGCCCAACGGTTCGCCGTGGGCGGCGGCGGTGTTGTGTTTGTGGGGCGAGCCGTAGCCGATCACACTGTCGACCACAATCAGGGTCGGCGCGCCGGTGTTGGTCTTGAAGGTCTCCAGTGCGGCGCTCAAGGCCTGCAGGTCATTGGCGTCGGTGACATGCAGGGTATGCCAGCCATAGGCCTGGAAGCGCTTGGTCACGTCTTCACTGAACGCCAGCTCGGTGTGGCCCTCGATGCTGATGGTGTTGTTGTCGTAGATCCAGCAGAGGTTATCCAGCTTCAAATGCCCGGCAATGGACGCGGCTTCGCTGCTGATGCCTTCCATCATGTCGCCGTCACCGCACAGGGTGTAGACGTTGTAATCGAACAGCACGTTGTCATCGCGGTTGAAACGCTTGCCCAGCCAGCGCTCGGCCATGGCCATGCCCACGCTGTTGGCGCAACCCTGGCCGAGCGGGCCCGTGGTGGTTTCTACCCCGGTGGTCATGCGGTATTCGGGGTGGCCCGGGGTCTTGGAGCTCATCTGCCGGAACTGCTTGATATCGTCCAGGCTGATCGCCGGTTGGCCCGAGCGTTTGCCGTGGGCATCAATCTCGACCACGCCGGCCAGGTGCAGCAGCGAATACAGGAGCATCGACGCATGCCCCACCGACAAGACAAACCGATCGCGGTTGGGCCAGTCGGGATGGTGCGGGTGATAGCGCAGGAACCGACTCCACAGCGTGTACCCCACCGGCGCCAGGCCCATGGGCGTGCCGGGGTGGCCGGAGTTGGCCTTCTGCACAGCGTCCATGGCCAGGGTGCGAATGGTGTTGATGCATTGGGTGTCGACAGCAGTGGCAGCATGAGTCATGAAACCGTTCTCCCTCAGGTGGCGATCTACAGTGGAGGGCAGGGGGTGGCAAAGGTTTGATCCCATCGGTCGCGTTGCGACGAACGGGGACGCATTGACCCAAGACATGACAAGACCCCTTGGAATGAGCTAGCTTCAACAGGGTAGGCCATTGATCAACTTGCGGAGGTACTCCATGCCAGTGAAACACGACCTGTATCAGGATTTGGGTTTGAGCAAGGAAGTTGTTCACGAACGCAGGAGGAGCGATGACCGCTTGAATTCGCTGCTCGAACAATACGATGCCGCCGACAAGGAGGTACTCGTTTTCGAGTCGTCAGGCGGAGCGGACGACGAACTGGAGAAACTGAAGAAGAAACGCCTGTTGGTCAAAGACAAGATTGTGCTGCAACTCGCTCCTACATCGGGGCGGTAATATTTGTTCAGAATTGTCTGAGGGACAGGCGGCGCTTCACTGACTATGATGCCCGCCGTCCACCCGGCTCTGGGGACTGTTGCGGCGCAAGGATTGCGCTGCTGAGCCGGGTGGGCAACCTGTTTCACACCGGCCTCATACCCCCAGCGCTTGCATGCATTCATCCATCGAGCGTTGCTGCGTCTCGCCATACAGCTTCAATTCATCAATCGTCTGGCGGCCCAGTGCCGTTTCGAACTCAGCCTGATTCGATGTGGCTGCATAGTGACTTTGCGCGGCATCGCCCAGGTTCGACTGGAAGATCCCCGCCGCACTCACCGGCAGAAAGTCTTCATACACCAACGGCTCGACATCCACGTGCCCGGCAGCAATCAACGCCTCCAGCGTTTGCGGTTGGTCGGCCTGGCCGCGTGCCGCCAAGCCTTGTGCAGTGGCGAAGTAGCGGAAGTACGCGAGGCCCTGTTCACGCATTTGCGCGTGGTTATCGGGGAAGGCCTGGAAGTGTTGCTCCATCAACGCCACATAACGTGCCGCGTTGCTCTCATTCGGCAACGCGCCCAGTTCGTCGCGCGCCGCGTTCAGCAGTTGGTCGTACAGGGCGCGGCCTTTGGGGGTCAGTGCCACACCGCGCTGTTCAATTTCGCCGAAGCGTGCGCTGTGGCTGCCTTGGGCGTCGGTGAAGGCGATGGGCTCGTCGAGGGCCTTGAAGCTGGTCTGGCGCAGCAGGATCGGGCACTCGCGGCGTGGCGGGCCTTCGATCACTGCCTTGGGGGTGATGCCTTTGCCCGGCATGGCGGCCTGCACGTGGTCGATGTCCAGGGTGCGCGGTGTCAGGTGGTTGATGTGTGGGCCTTTGAACGCCACCACGTCGGCGACCAGGCGATGCTGGTCGCTCAATTGCTGGTACTGCGCGCCCGTGACGGTGGCGGTGTGGTGCCAGCGAAAGGTTTCCAGGGCCTGCTGGATAAATGCCGCGGCATCTGCGGCGCTCAGGCCGCCGTCGCGTTCTGCTTGTTCGATCAGCGCCAGCGCCCCGGGGGTGAAGATCGAGCGCTTGGCCAGGGCGCTTTCGGCGAAGGCGCGCAGTTCGAGGTTTTCGATCAGTTCCAGGCGTAACAGTGAGGTAAACACCCGGAACGGGCTGGCCTGCAACGCACGTTCATGCACCGCGCGAAAAGCGGTGGAGTGCACGGGCACGCCGGCCGGGGTCAGGTCGTAATAGCCCACCGGTTGCATGCCCATCACCGCAAACAGGCGGCTGATGGTTGCCAGCTCAAGGGCAGTGCCCAGGCGAATGGCGCCGTGACGTTCCATGTCCAGGCGAGCAATTTCGCCCGTGCGTCGCAACTGCCCGGCCAAGCGTGAGTCACTGTCCAATACCTGCGCATTGGTCTCTGCTACCAGCGCCATCAGCGCGCCATACAGTGGAACTTCATCTCGGTACATGTCGGACATGGCCCTGGAGAAGTCTTTGCGTATTTCGTCAGGGCTGACATAGGCGGCGCTTGGCATAGAAAAATTCCTGAACACTGTAAAGGAGGCTTGGCATTTTTCAGGATTTTGTTGGGCTGGCGCTTGGCTTGCAAACGAAGAATCCTCAGGACTTCATTCTGCAAATGAATGATATGACGCGAATATGACAAAAATGCACGGCTGAAAAATTTCATTTTTCGGCGGTTTTCCTAACAAATTCTTCACGAGGCGCGCCCCGGTCCTCATGAAACAATCGTCACGTTTGTAGGGATGAAAACGCCGTTTGCACACAACGCACATAAAAAAATGTTTAGGGGCTGCGACACATGAAAATTTCTACACTGGCGTTATCCATCACCGCTGCACTGCTCGCGCAACAGGCTTGCGCGGACGATTTCGGGCTCGGCGCACTGGGCACAGGCACGGGGCACAGTGGCTTTCTTGAAGACAGCCACGCAGCGGTCAGTTCGCGGACGATGTACTACAGTGCGGACAACCGTTCGGGGACCAGCAACGATCTGCGCGAAGCCGCGACATTGCTGCGCTTCGACTACAAATCCGGCTACACCCAAGGCACCCTTGGCGTCGGTTTCGATGTGATGGCTTTCGGTGCCCTGCGCCTGGACGGTGGCGATGGCCACGCCGCAGGCCCAGGCCTGTCCGGTAACGGCAACAGCTTCTTCCCGACCAAAAACAACGGCACCGAGCCTGCCGACAGTTTCGGCCGTGCTGCGGGTAACGTGAAATTTCGCATTTCCCAGACAGAGTTGCACGTCGGCGGTGCCTTGGCCCCGGTGCTGCCTATCCTGGTCTCCAACGACAGCCGTGTTGCACCGCAGACTTTTGACGGCGGCATCCTCACGTCCAGTGACATTCCTAACGTGACCTTTACCGGTGGTGAGCTGAACAAGGCCGAAGGCCGTGCTTCCAGCAACTCCACCGGGTTGAGCGTCGCTGGCGGTACCCGCGACAGCGACAGCTTCAAGTTCGGCGGTGTGGACTACAAACCGTTCGGCTCGTCTGACAACGCCATCGCGAAAAACCTGACGTTGCAGTACTACTACGCCAACCTGCAGGACTTCTACAAACAGAACTACTTCGGCCTGGTTCACGTTCTGCCGCTGGGCAACGACCAGTCGTTCAAGACTGACCTGCGTTACTTCGACAGCAGCAGCGATGGCAAAAACGGTGAGGCCGGCTACCAGTTCAACAACAACGGTGGCTACGCCAAACACGCTGGCGAAGTGGATAACAAAACCTACAGCGCCGCGTTCACCTACCAGTTGGGCGGCAGCAGCTTGATGCTTGGCCACATCGGCGTCAGCGACGACGGCGGCTTCGTCTGGGTCAACCAGGGCAGCATCGCCGATCCAAACGCACAGGGCGCGGGCGGCAGCGACTTCTACCTGTTTACAGATGCCGTGGTGGGCCAGTTCTCCCGTGCGGGCGAGCAGGTCAATTTTGGTCAGTACTCCTATGACTTCAAGGCCTTCGTACCTGGGCTGAAAGCGTCCGTGGCTTACCTGGACGGCACGGGCATCAAGTCCAAAGTCGCCGGCGGCGCTGACCAGAAAGAAAACGAAACCGACTTCCGCCTGGACTACGTTGTGCAGGAAGGCCCGCTCAAAGGCTTTGGTACCACCTTCCGTACCGGTACCTACAAAGGGCATAACACCGGCACGGCGGACCAGGACCAAACGCGTCTGATCTTCAACTATACCTACGCGATCTTCTAAGAACGCGCGCGCTTTTGCAGCGTCGAAAAAAGAGGCCGCCTAATCAGCGGCCTCTTTTTTTGCGCGGGTGGATAAGACTTCATGTGCATCCGGGCGTGGAGCGGTTCTACACTGCCCCTCACTGTGTCAGTGATGGAGGACCCGATGACGGCCACGCCTGCAACCAACATCCTCGCAACGATTGAAGGCCAGCGCCTGGCAACCGAAGCGCCCGAACGTTGGCGCGACTGGGGCCCTTACTTGAGTGAACGCCAATGGGGCACGGTGCGCGAAGACTACAGCGCCGATGGCGATGCCTGGACCTACTTCCCCCATGAACATGCCCGCAGCCGCGCCTACCGTTGGGGTGAGGACGGGTTGGCCGGGTTCAGCGACAAGGCTCAACGCTGGTGCCTGGGCCTGGCGCTTTGGAACGGGCGCGACACGATCCTCAAGGAGCGCCTGTTCGGTTTGAATAACGCCGAGGGCAACCACGGTGAAGACGTCAAGGAACTGTACTTTTTCGTCGATGGCGTACCGAGCCATGCCTACATGCGCATGCTCTACAAATACCCGCATGCCGCGTTTCCTTATGCGGACCTGATCGCCGAGAACGCCCGCCGCGGGCTTGAAGATGCCGAGTACGAAATCCTCGACACCGGCGTGTTTGAAGACAACCGCTATTGCGACATCAGCGTCGAATACGCCAAGCACCATCCCGACGATATTTTCATGCGGGTCACCGTGCATAACCGTTCGGATCAGCCGACGCAGCTGCACGTGCTGCCCCAGTTGTGGGCGCGCAATGACTGGAGCTGGACCGTTGACGCGCCCAAGCCGCAATTGCGGCTGGACGGCGAGCAGGTGCTGGCCTTCCATCATGAACTGCCCGATCGCTGTCTCAGCGCCTGGGGGCAGGACGGGCTCGAGTGGCTGTTCTGCGAAAACGAGAGCAATATTCCCCGATTGGATGGGCAGCCGGCGCCTGGGCCGTTCAAGGATGGCATCAATGATTACCTGGTGGACGGCGTTCAGTCGGCGATTCGCCGGGACGCGGGCACCAAAGTCGCCGCGCGCTTCAGCCTTGAACTGGCGGGCCTGGAGAGCAAAACCCTGTACCTGCGGTTTGCGCCCACGGACGCACCTGCGGTCAACGCGCGCAAGCTGTTTGAGCTTCGCCGGCAAGAGGCTGATGACTTCTATGCGGCCCTGCAACAGGGGATCACCGATGAAGATGCGCGCAACGTACAGCGCCAGGCGCTCGCCGGCTTACTGTGGTCCAAACAGCTGTATTATTTTGACGTAAACCAGTGGCTCGACGGCGACCCGGCCCAACCTGCGCCGCCGCCCGAGCGCCTGCATATCCGCAATACCCATTGGCGGCACCTGTCCAACTTCGACATTCTCTCCATGCCTGACACCTGGGAATACCCGTGGTACGCCTCCTGGGACCAGGGCTTCCAGGCGGTCGCGATGGCGCTGATTGATCCGGAGTATGCCAAGCAACAATTATTGCTGTTGGTGAAAGACCGCTTTATGCACCCCAATGGCCAACTGCCGGCGTATGAATGGCGTTTCGACGACGCCAACCCGCCGGTGCATGCCTGGGCGAGTTGGCGGGTGTATCAGCAGGACAAGGCGCTGACCGGGGTCGGCGACATGGATTTCCTTGAGCGCATTTTCCACAAGTTGCTGCTGAATTTTTCCTGGTGGGTCAACCGCAAAGACGCCGAGGGCCGCAACCTGTTCCAGGGCGGGTTCCTGGGCCTGGACAACATTGCCTTGTTCGACCGCTCCGCTGCCTTGCCGCCGGGCTACCAGCTGGATCAGGCCGACGGCACGGCGTGGGTCGCCGCTTATGCACTGGACCTGATGCGCATCGGTCTGGAGCTGGCCAAACGCAATGGGGTCTACGTCGATATCGCGGTGAAGTTTTTCGAGCATTTCCTGTATATCGCCGGGGCGATCAACCGCGTTGACGACAGCGCCGAGGGCTTGTGGGATGAGCACGACCAGTTCTTCTACGACGTGCTGCACCGCCCCGACGGCCAGAACGAGCCGGTGCGCCTGCGCTCCATCGTCGGCCTGATGCCGTTGTTCGCCGTGCTGGTGCTGGAGCAGCGCGAACATGAAGGCCTTGCGGGGTTGCGTGAACGGCTACTGGGGTTCATGAAGCACCGGCCGGATTTGGCCAAGCTGGTGTCGCGCTGGAACGAACCGGGGCAAGGCAATCGCCTGCTGCTGGCGTTGTTGCGCGGCGAGCGCACCAAGGATTTGCTGCGGCGCATGCTCGATGACACGGAGTTTTTGTCGGCCTTTGGCGTGCGTTCGTTATCCAAGGCTTTCGCTGAGCAGCCGCTGGCGCTGAAGATGAATGGCGACACGTTGTGCGCGCGCTACCAGCCCGGCGAGTCCGACTCACGCTTGTATGGCGGCAACTCCAATTGGCGCGGGCCATTGTGGATGCCGGTGAATTACATGCTGATCGAATCGTTGCGCGAATTTCACCGCTACTACGCGGACAACTTCTCGGTGGAGTACCCGACCGGCAGTGGTTATCTGGCGTCTCTGGAGGAGGTCGCCGACAGTCTGAGCCAGCGTCTGACCCGATTGTTTCTAAGGAATGAAGACGGGCTGCGGCCGTCGATGGCAGGCTATGCGCAGCTGGAAGCGGACCCGGCCAGCCGTGACCTGGTGTTGTTCCATGAGTATTTCCATGGTGAAACCGGGCGTGGGTTGGGCGCGTCACACCAGACTGGCTGGAGTGCGTTGGTGGCGTTGCTGCTGCAGCCCAAGAGTAGCCCCTGACAGAGCTGCAGCAACGCAGCGTTATTTGAGTGGCACTCTGATTCCATTGATGTATGTGAACGTCAGAGGAGGGGGCTTGTTAACGCTGCCGCCGGAGACGGTGGTTGCAAGACTGCCCGCAGCCAAGGTTATTCCGCTGATAAATCTCGCTGTACGCAGTGCCACTGGCGGTGAGATGTCGGCGATCTGATCAATTTGAATGCTCTCTCCTGAATCGGTGACAAGGCACGTTCCGTCTTCGCTCAAGGCAATGATCCTGGTCGTTATCGTCAGGTTATTTTGCGTCGTTAGAGTGACCTGCTCTTCAGGATTGATTGATACCGTCACATTCCCAAAATCGTCGGATTGGCTTTCCATGCTGACTACCCTCTTTAGTTTCGGAGGGTTTCAATGTGCCGGTATGAGTGATCAACGACTACTGTCAGAAATACTAGTGATTCAAAATTTTTTGCGATAGATCCATTGATTTTTATGGGCGGATAAGCGCTTTCTGAAGTGACCGTGTACGCTCGGTAGTTTTCGCAATGTAAAAAAATCCCGCCGGCAAAGGCGGGATCGGTATTCAAGGCTGCCCTTGAATCAAGCCGGGAACAGGTCGCTCAGCTTCATCGCCAGCATCATGTCGCCTTCGGTGCGCAGTTTGCCGCCCATGAAGGCCTGCATGCCGTCGGTGGAACCGTCAACGATGCCTTTCATGGTTTCGCCGTCCATCACCAGGGTCACCTGGGCGTCCGGGTTTTCGCCTTCCAGCAGTTCGCAGGTGTTGTTCTTGACCACCAGCGAGAAGTTCTGGGTGTCGTCGATACGGAAACCGAACACCAGGTCCAGGCCGTCGGCAGCGGCTGGGTTGAATTTGGCTTTCATTGCTTCTACAGCTTTGGCTACGTCAGTCATGGTTTCGATCCTTTATGGGTGAGTCCAGTGACCTTGGGGTCACGGTTGGCCGCAATTCATCGGAAAGTGATGAGCTGCGGCGCCTTCAACAGTTGCAAGTGGGTATGGCTGTTGAAGGAAGCCAGTGCCACCTCGCGACCACGGAATTTCAGGTGGTTGAGCGAAGTGTTAACAATTTGCCAGTTCAATTCGAAGGCCTGGGCGGCAGGCATCCGGGTAATCAGGTGGAGCAGGGCAGTGATGGTGCCGCCGGAGGTAAACACGGCGATCTTGTGCGTGTTATCGGCCGCTTCAAGAATGCGTTGCAGGCCACCTTGTACACGTTCGACAAACCCCAGCCAGCTCTCCAGCCCGGGTGGATCATAGGTGCCGGCCAGCCAGCGCTCGATGATCAGTGCGAAGATGCGTTGGAATTCGCTGCGGTTCTGCGCGCCGTTGCGCAGCACGTCCACAGCGTGGGGCTCGCTGGCGAGCAAGTCAGGCAGCAGGGCGCGGATGATCGCTTCACCGTCGAATTCGTTGAAGGCGGTGTCGATTTCCAGCGGTGGAATGGGGTGGCCGAGGGCGCTGTATTGATCGAATGCGGCAGTGGCGGTGTGTTGCTGGCGACGCAGGTCACCCGAGACACAGCGGTCAAACGTAATGCCCAGGTCCGCCAGGTGGCGACCGAGCACTTGCGCTTGTTCCACGCCGACGGGCGACAGGACGTCATAGTCGTCTGCACCGAAGGAGGCCTGGCCATGTCGAATCAAATAAATGCTGCCCACGTCCGTTTTCCCGGTACGTTGAAAGTCTGGCGAGGTTATGAGGATGCCCGCGAGCTGTCAATGAAAAAACATACGCTTGTTTTAAAAGCGCGTTAGAGGGCCGCTGCTGGCGGTTTGAGCACTGGTCCGAAGGCAGTGCCATCGGTATGCTGAGACCATCCGCGCCCGGCGCACTGCAACTTGTAAGGAGTCACATGGATTTTCTGGCCGAATACGCGAGTTTTCTGGCGAAGACCGTCACTTTGGTGGTCGCTATTCTGGTGGTATTGATCAGCTTCGCGGCGTTGCGCAGCAAGGGGCGTCGCAAATCCGCCGGCCAATTGCAGGTCAGCAAGCTCAATGACTTCTATAAAGGCCTGCGTGAGCGCCTGGAGTCGAGCCTGCTCGACAAGGACCAGCTCAAGGCCCTGCGCAAGTCCGAAAGCAAAACCGAAAAGAAGAAAGGCAAGCAGAAACCCGAGGCCAAGCCACGGGTGTTCGTGCTGGATTTTGACGGCGACATCAAAGCTTCGGCCACCGAGAGCCTGCGCCATGAAATCACCGCGCTGCTGAGCCTGGCCACGCCGAAGGACGAAGTGGTGCTGCGCCTCGAAAGCGGCGGCGGCATGGTACACAGCTACGGCTTGGCCTCTTCGCAACTGGCGCGTATCCGTCAGGCCGGCGTGCCGTTGACCGTGTGCATCGACAAGGTTGCGGCCAGCGGCGGCTATATGATGGCGTGCATCGGTGAGAAGATCATCAGCGCGCCGTTCGCCATCCTCGGTTCCATTGGCGTGGTGGCGCAGTTGCCTAACGTGAATCGCCTGCTGAAAAAGCACGACATCGACTTCGAAGTGCTGACCGCCGGTGAATACAAACGCACCCTCACCGTGTTTGGCGAAAACACCGAGAAGGGCCGCGAGAAATTCCAGGAAGACCTGGATATCACGCATCAGTTGTTCAAGAACTTCGTGTCGCGCTATCGCCCACAGCTGGCAATCGATGACGTCGCGACCGGTGAAGTGTGGCTGGGTGTTGCTGCCCTCGACAAACAACTGGTCGACGAACTGCAAACCAGCGACGAGTACCTGGCCACCAAGGCCAAGACCGCCGAGGTGTTCCACCTGCACTATGCCGAGCGTAAAAGCCTGCAGGAGCGAGTCGGCCTGGCGGCCAGTGGCTCGGTAGACCGTGTGCTGTTGACGTGGTGGAGCCGGTTGACCCAGCAGCGTTTCTGGTAAGTCCAGAATGTAGCCGATCCCAATGTGGGAGCGGGCTTGCCCGCGATAGCGATGTCCCAGTCGATACATCTACCGACTGACCCGCCGCCATCGCGGGCAAGCCCGCTCCCACATTTAGTTCTGAGTCAGTCTGGAAGACTGTTGTTGTACTGAGGGAATTGGTTTTCGCATCAACATCCCCACCACCAACGCCCCCAGCAGCCCCAACAATCCCGCCACCCACAACACCGTGCTGAACCCACCCACAAACGCCTGCCGCGCCAGCGGCTGCACGACGTCCCGTGCCGCCTGCGGCAACAAGCCCATCGCCGCCGGCATATCCCCGGCCACGACCCGCGAAGCGATACCCGCCGCTTGGGCCTGCCATTGTGTGTCAATACGCGCGCGCAGCAACTGCTCACTGTGGCTGCTCAGTAATGCCCCATACACACCAATGGCCAACATGATTGCGCTGAAGCGCATGGTGGTGCTGATGCCTGACGCCATCCCCGCCCGGTCGCGTGGCACGCAGGCCATGATGTTTTTCTGCGTATCGCCATTGAGCAGGCCGGCCCCGGCGCCCGTGACGGTAATCGCCAACGCGAAGGGCAGGTAGCCGCCAACATTGACCGCCCAGGCGCTCAACAGGTTGCCGCCGCCGACCAGGGTCAACCCCGCGGCCATCATCGTCGCGGGCGCAAAGCGCACCGCCAGGCGTGCACCGATGCGTGGGCAAATCAGCATAGTCAGGGCAAACGGCAACATGCCCAGGCCCGAAGCAATGGCCGAGAAGCCCAGGCCGTTTTGCAGGTAGAACGGCAGCAACGTCATCATCACCTGGGCGCAGCCGGCATAGGCGAACATCCCGAGCAAGGCGCCGATAAACCGTGGGTGTCGCAACAGTTGCAGGTCGACCATGGGCCGTTGTTGCGCGCGTTCGACCAGCACAAACACCCCCAGCAACACAGCCCCGCCGATCAGGCGCGCAGAGGTTAACGGGCTGTCCCAACCGATGCGGTTGGCCTCGATCAGCCCCCAGATCAGGCACAACAGGCTGGCACTGAATGCCAGGCTGCCCCACGGATCAAGGCGTGCTGACTGGGTATCGCGGGACTCTGGAATCGCACGCAGCACCAGCGCCATCAAGCCCAGGCCGACGGGCAGGTTGAGGTAGAAAATCCAACGCCAGCCCAGGTATTGGGTAATCAGCCCGCCCAATGTCGGCGCGGCGGTCATTGCCACGCCCATGCACGCGCCCCAGAACGCCCAGGCTTTGGCACGCTCCATGTCATCGTGAAAGGTATGGCCGATGGCGGCCAGGGCCGAAGTCAGCAGTAAGGCTGCGCCGACGCCTTTGACGGCGCGGGCAATGTCCAGAAACACTGCATTCGGCGCGACGCCACAACCGATGGACGCCAGGATGAAAACGCTCAAGCCCCAGACCAGGGTCTTCTTGCGCCCAAAGCGGTCGGCGATGCTGCCGGCCGGTAACAGCAGTGCGGCGAACGCGAGCATATAGGCGCTGACCACCCACTCGATATCGGCGAAGTTGGCGCCCAGGTCGCGCGCGATGCTCGGTAGCGTCACGGCGACGATATTAGTGTCGAGCACGATCAGCGAACAAACGCCGCAAGCGGTGAGCAGCGTCAAGCGTGGGCTGACCCGGTTCATGGCTGAATTACCTTACAGGCAATACGGAAAAGACAGTTGACGTACATCGCAAGGGCTCTCTAGTGTTGATGTTTCGTGAGCTTATCCCTGGCACTTGCTTGCGTTGTTAGCTGGGCTGAAGCACTTCATTACCTTTGAGCTAATCCTGCGATGGAAATCCGCCATTTCCGCTACTTCCTGGCGGTCGCCCGCCAGCGCAACTTCACCCGCGCCGCCGAGCAATTGGGTATCGCGCCGCCCACCTTGAGCCGTCAGATCCAGGACATGGAAACTGCGTTGGGCACGCGTCTGTTTATCCGTCAGCAGCGCGAAGTCAGCCTCACCGAAGCGGGCGCGGCGTTACTGACCGAGGCGCAAGCCACGGTGCGCCAGTTCGAGTTTGCCCAGCGCAGCGCCCAGCGCGCCGGCCGTGGGGAGATCGGGCATGTCGAACTGGGCTACGTGGCCTCGGCGGTATACACCGGGCTGCTGCAGCGGCAAATGCAGGCGTTCAGCCAGGCGTTTCCGGAGGTGAGCGTGAATGTGCGCGAATGCGCGATGGCCACATTGCCGACGGCGGTGGCAGACGGGCGCTATGACATCGGCTACATCCGCTCGCCAATGACGCTGCCCGATGGGGTAGAGGCGGTGCGCCTCGACAGTGAAGGTTTCGTGCTGGCGCTGCCGCAGGATTCCTGGCTGCTGAGGCTCAAGGCGATTGGTTGTGAACACCTGCAAAACGAAACCTTTATCTTGCCGGAGCAAATCAGCGGCACGTTGCACGTCGCGGCGCAGGGTGGTTATGCGCCGCGTCTCGGGCCGCAACCGGGCGGCTTGGTCGCGGTGGTGGCGTTGGTGTCGCTAGGGCAGGGCGTGGCGGTGGTGCCGGCGTCGATGGTCGGGCATGTGAGCTTGCCGGGCGTGGTCTACCGCACTCTCCATGGCTGCGAGGCGGCGTCCTGGCTGTCGTTGATTTACCGGCGCTTTGAGCAAGCGCCGGCAGTGGCGCGGTATATCCAACAAGTCAAACGCTCAGTCGCGGCTGCACCGAGTCCGCCAGGCGCGTGAGGATCAGGCAGCACGACACGGCGCCGGCATCCAGTACGCCGAGGGAGCGCTCGCCCAAACGGCTGGCCCGGCCGATTTTGGCCACCAGGTCTTTGGTTGAATCGCGGCCTTGGGACGCGGCGGCTTTCATCGCCTCCAGCGCAGCGCTGAAACCCGCGCCTTGTGCCTGCGCACGTTCGAAGGCTTCAACCGCCGGGATCAGCGTGTCCATCAAACACTTGTCACCCACGCCCGCTTCGGTGATGTCCTGCAGCGAGGTCAAACCGCCGCGCAGCAAACGAGCAAAGGTGGCGGCGTCGATAGCCTCGCTGCTGCGCACTTCGTCGGCCATGCCGATAAACAGGCTGCCATACAACGGCCCCATGGAGCCGCCGATGCCTTCCATCAGGCTCAGGGTCAGCTCATCCAGGGCTTGGGCCAATGTCAGTTGGCGGCCTTCGATCATGCGGCCGCAGTGGGCGAAACCCTTGGCCATATTGATGCCGTGGTCGCCGTCGCCAATCGCGCCGTCGACTTCGCTGAGGTATTCACGGTTGGCCACGATCACGCTGACCAGGTCGGCGACGATAGCGCTGCCGTCGCGGGTGGAAAAATGCTGGCTCATGGTTCACTCCGCCTGGGTCATGCCGATGGAGCGGCACGGTTGGTCGATCAAGGTTTTCAGCTCGGCGTCGAGGCCGAGCAGGGTGAGGGTGACGCCCATCATCTCCAGGGAGGTGAAGTAATTGCCCACGTAGCAACGGTGAATCTTCAAGCCCTTGGCCTTGAGCTGTCGCTCGACCTCGGCGTAAAAAATGTACAGCTCCATCACCGGTGTGGCGCCCAGGCCCGAGACCAGCACCACCACGCTGTCATCGTGGCTGAAATCACGGTCAGCCAGGATCGGTGCGAGCATGCGTTCGGCCATGGCGGCGGCGGGCTCGATGGGCACAACTTCAATGCCCGGTTCGCCGTGATGGCCGATGCCCAGTTCCATCTGGCCGTCGGGGATCTGGAAGTTTGGCTTGCCCACCGCCGCAATGGTGCACGGGGTGAGGCCGATGCCAATTGAGCGGCAGTGATCGACGGTTTTCTGGGCGACGCGAATCACGCCATCGAGGTCGTAATGCTGGGCCGCTGCCGCACCGCCGATCTTCCACATGAAGATCTCCCCGGCGACGCCGCGCCGCTTGGCGATATCGACCTTGGGGGCGGAGGCCACATCGTCGTTGGCGACCACGGTACGGATGCGCATGTCTTTGCTGGCGGCCATTTTCATTGCCAGCTTCACGTTCATGTTGTCGCCGGCATAGTTGCCGTACAGGCAGGCTACGCCAGCGCCATGGTCGGCGGCGCGGAACGCGTCGAAAAAGCTTTTGGCGGTGGGCGAGGAGAAAATCTCGCCGACGGCCACGGCGTCCACCAGGCCGGGGCCGACGTAGCCCAGAAACGCCGGCTCATGGCCCGAGCCGCCGCCGGTCACGATGCCAACCCGGCCTTGCCCCGATGGCCTGGCTTTGACGATGACCCGAGGGTTGCTCTCGTATTGGCGCAGTTCGGGGTGGGCGACCAGAATGCCGTGCAACATGTCCTCGACCACGTGGTCCGGATCGTTGATGACTCGATTCATAACGCGGGTTCCTGTGTTCTTGTTCTTAGGGGCAACAACAATTCAATGTGGGAGCGGGCTTGCTCGCGAAAGCGGTGGTTCAGTTGATGCATGTGTTGCCTGGCACTCCGCTTTCGCGAGCAAGCCCGCTCCCACAGTTTGATAGGTGGCGTTCTTAAGGCTCGAGTACAACTTTGAGCGATTTGTCCCCGCGCTCCATCACCGCAAACGCTTCCTTGAAATCCGCCAGGGCGAATTTGTGGGTCACCACGTCGCGCATGTCGATCTTGCGGTTGCCAATAAAGTCGATGGCGCGCGGGTACATGTACGGCCCCAGGTGCGAACCCAGGATGTCCAGTTCCTTGCGGTCGCCGATGATCGACCAATCTACCGTGGCCTCGTCATTAAATACGCTGAACTCGACGAAGCGCCCCAGCTTGCGCAGCATCGCCAGGCCCTGGTTCACCGCCTTGTGATGCCCGGTGGCTTCGATATAAATGTCGCAGCCATAACCGTCGGTGATCGCGCGGATCTTTGCCATGACGTCGACGTCGGCCGGGTTCCATACTTCGTCGGCGCCCATGCGCAGGGCGAGGGCGGCGCGTTCGGGTTTCATGTCCAGCACGATCAGCTTTTTCGGGTTGCGCAGGCGCACGGCGCCGATGATGCCGAGGCCCAGGGTGCCGGCGCCGGCTACCACCACCACGTCGTCATGGTCGACATTGGCGCGCTCGGCGGCATGCAGCGAGCAGGCCAGCGGTTCGATCAGGATCGCTTCATCGGGGGCGATGGATTCCGGCACTTTGTGGATGATGCCTTCCTTGGTGAAAATCATGTACTGGGCCATGGCGCCCTGCACGTTGTTCTGGAAGCCATAAAGGTCGTGTTTCTGGCACATCCAGTACTGGCCGTGATTGCAGAAGCGGCAGCCCCAGCACGGCACGATCTGCTCGGAGATCACCCGGTCGCCCACCTTTACCCCACGCTTCTCGGCGCCTGGGCCCAGGGCAACCACGCGACAGACGAACTCATGCCCGGGAATCATTGGCGGTTTCACGTAGCGCGGCTGTTCGGCATCGCCCCAGAACGATGGCGCGCCGCGATACGTCTTGATGTCACCCATGCAAATGCCGCACAGCTCGACCTTGGTGAGGATCTCATCGGGGCCGGGCGTGGGCACATCGACGGTTTCCAGTCGATAGTCTTCCGGGCCATGGCAGACCACGGCCTGCATGGTTTTCGGGATGCTGGGGGAGAGCTGTTCAGCTGTGCGTTCGGTGACGGTGGACATGACAAAACCTCACGACAAAAAATGAACTACTGAATGCTGTAGCCGCCGTCGATCACCATGTTGGCGCCGGTGATCATCTGCGCGGCATCGCTGAGCAGGTACAGCGCCAGCCCGGCGATCTCTTCCGGCTGGGCAAAACGGCCGGCCGGGATCTGCAATTTGGCCTTTTCACCCACTTCACCGGCCCAGGCTTTCTTGCCCAGGGCGGTCTCGACAATGGTCGGGGAGATGGCGTTGACGTTGATCTGCGGCGCCCATTCCATGGCCAACACCTTGGTCATGCCGACGATGGCGGCCTTGCTGGCGCAGTAGGCGACGTGGCGGTCCAGGCCGATCACGGCGGCCTGGGAGGCGAGGTTGACGATGCGCCCGCCGCCGTTGGCGAGCATGTGTCGGGCGCAGGCCTGGGCCACGAAGAAGCTGGCTTTGAGGTTGATGTCCAGGGTGCTGTCCCAGGCGCTTTCGCTGACATCGACGGCCTTGTCGAGCAGCACGATGCCGGCGCTGTTGATCAGGTAATCCAGGCGCTGAAAGTGTTCGAATACGTGGACGATGGTGGGTTGTATCTGGCCGATCTGACCCAGATCGACGGCAATGCCCAGATGCTCGGCGCCCAGGCGTGCGGCGACGGCCACCACGGCCGGGTCACGGTCCAGTAACGCCACGCGTGCTCCGCGTTCCGCCAGCAGGCTGGCGCAGGCCAGGCCGATGCCGGCGGCGCCACCGGTAATCACCGCGCAACGGCCGGTGAGGTCGAAGGCTTGGTTCCAGAATCCAGACATACGATTAACTCCATTTTTGAAAACGGTGGAGATCCAATGTGGGAGCGGGCTTGCTCGCGAAAGCGGTGGATCAGCTGACGGATGTGCTGACTGACACACCGCCTTCGCGAGCAAGCCCGCTCCCACAGTTGGAATGCATTCACAGGTCGAAACCGTTACTTACCGCCGCTGACCTGTTTGTACAGCGCATCCGCGTTCGCATTGGTCACCGGCACCCACGGCAGGATGTAGTTCTTGGCGGTGCCGTCGGCCCATTTCACGTCCTTGGCATAGCGTTCCCAGATCACCGATTGCGGCTTGTAGTCCTTGCCGGCGAGTGCGCGCAATGCCACGTCCAGTGCGCCTTGAGACTGGGCCTGGGCGTCTTGCAGGAAGGTCGTGACTTCGTCTTTCTTCGCCGCCTGGATCGCATCCGGCATGCCGTCGATCGAGGTCACCGGCACGTCTTTGGATGACAATCCATGGGATTTCAGCGCCTGCACGGCACCGAGGGCCATGTCGTCGTTCTGGGCGATCACACCGTTAATGCCTTTGGGGTGCGCGTTCAGCCAGTCTTCGGTGAGGGTCAGGGCCTGGGCGCGGTCCCAGTTGGCCGTTTTTTTCTCGATGATCTTGATGTCGGGGTGTTTGCCCAGCACTTCCAGTTCGCCTTTTTCCCGGTCGATCTGCGCCGACTGGCCAATCGGGCCCTGGATGATCACGACGTTGCCGCGGCCGTTAAGTTTGTCGACCATGGCCTGGGCTTGCAGGCGCCCGCCTTCCACATCGTCGTTACCCACATAAGGCACGGCGGCATCGGCTACTTTCGTATTGGAGGCGATGACGACCACGTCGTTGCTCATGGCTTGTTTTACCGTGCCTACGCCGGCCTTGGTGTCGATGGGCACGAACAGGATGGCGTCGTAGTGCTGGGTGACCATGTTTTCGATCTGGTTGTTTTGGGTCAGGGCGTCGTAGTTGCCGTCGAACACGGTCAACTGCACGGTGCCGTCCTTGACCGCCGGGTGTTCCTTCAGCTCGCGGACCCAGTTCTGCATGAACTGGCCCTTGAGGCCGTACACGGCGGCGCCGACTTTGTAGGTCTTGCCATCGGCGGCCAGGGCAATACTGCTGGCGAGCAGGGAGAGAGCCGCAACGGCGGCCAACGTCATTCCAGGTTTCATGGTGAGAACTCCGCTTATTGTTGTAGGTCGTTCAGTTCATTGTTGGGAGGGAAAGCGATTAGCGTTTTTTCTTGCGCCACACGTCGATCAGCACGGCGAACACGATGATCAGGCCCTTGGCGACCTGCTGGTAATAGGACGACACGCCGAGCAGGTTCAGCCCGTTGTTGATCACGCCGATCAACAACGCACCAAACAGCGTGCCGACAATGCTGCCGGTGCCGCCCGACAAGCTGGTGCCGCCGATAACCACTGCGGCAATCGCATCCAGCTCATAGGAAACCCCGGCCTGGGGCAGGGCGGAAGTGGTGCGGGCCGACAACACCACGCCGGCTAACCCGGCGAGCAGGCCGGACACCACGTACACCGAAAACATCACCTTGCGCACGCCGATGCCGGAGGTGCGTGCGCTCTTTTCATTGCCGCCCACGGCGTACACATAGCGGCCGTAAGTGGTGTAGCGCAGCACCATCCAGAAGATCAGCGCGACCACGGCGAAGATGACGATGGGCACGCCAATCGGCCCGACCTTGCCAATGCCCAGCGCCAGGTAGGCGTCGGGCAGGTCCGTGATGGGGCTGCCATCGTTGAGAATGAAGGTCATGCCCCGCGCGATGCTGAGCATGCCGAGAGTGGCCACGAACGGCGGGATCGACAGGTTGGCGACCATAAAACCGTTGACCACGCCGAGCATGGCCCCGGCAAACATCCCGGCACTGACGGCCGCCAGCAGGCCGTAGCCTTGAGTCGCGACCATTGCGCTGCACAGCCCGGCGAAGGCCAGGATCGAGCCCACCGACAAGTCGATGCCCTTGGTCAGGATCACGTAGGTCATGCCCACGGCGAGGATGCCGTTGATCGAGGTCTGGCGCAGGATGTCCATCCAGTTGCGCCAGGTCATGAAATATTCGCTGGAAAACGCCATCACCACGCACAGCAGGATAAACACCAGCGGCAGGCCGAAGCGGTCGAGGGATAAACGCAGTCGATTGCGCGGCGCGGCAGTCATGGGGGCAGCGATGGTTTTGGCGTTCATGAGGCAAGACTCAACAAGGCTTCCTGGGAAAGGGCGGTGTCGGTGCTGATAGTCACCAGCCGGCCGCCCTTGAATACGGCGATGCGATCACTCAGGTGCAGCAGCTCAGGGGCTTCGGACGACACCACAATGGCGGCGCCACCGGCGCGCACGAATTGGTCGAGCAGGTGGTAAATCTCCTGCTTGGCACCTTCATCAATGCCCCGGGTCGGTTCATCGCATAACAGGCACACCGGTTCGGTCGACAGGCATTTGGCGAGCACCACTTTTTGCTGATTGCCACCGCTCATGGAGGCCACCGGCAGTTCCAGGGAGGTGGTTTTGATCTGCAGGCGCTTGACCATGTCCTGGGCCAGTTGGGTTTCCTTGCGCGCATTGATCAGCGACCAGCGCGACAGGCGTTTGTAGGCCGACAGCGCAATGTTGGAAAGAATGCTGCCGGTGAGCACCAGGCCGCTGTCTTTGCGGTCCTCGGTGACCAGCGACATGCCGGCGTTGATCGTGGCTTTGGGCAAGCCGATCGGCATGGGCTTGCCTTGCAGGGTCACGCTGCCGGAATCCGCAACCGTCAGGCCGTAGATGCAGTTGAGGAATTCGCTGCGCCCCGACCCCATCAGGCCGTAAATGCCGAGGATTTCACCCTGGCGCAGTTGCAGGCTGATGTCGTGGAATTCGCCGTTGCGGCTCAGGTTGTCAACTTGCAGGCAGGTCGTGGGCGCACATTCGCGGCCGACCTTGTGGTCAATGCGCGTCAGCTCCTGGCCGACGATACCCCGCACCAGGTGGTTGCGGTCGATATCGGCCATGCGTCCGCTTTCGACAAAGGCGCCATCGCGAAAGATGCTGTAGTCATCGGCGATCTGTGCCAGTTCGCTCAGGCGATGCGACACATAGATGATGCCGGCGCCACGCGCGGTGAGACGGCGGATGGCTTTGAACAGGGTTTGCGCCTCGTGCTCGCCGATGGCCGAGGTGGGTTCGTCCATGATCATCACCTGGCAGTCGTGGCTGAACGCCTTGGCGATTTCCACCAACTGGATCTGCGCCACGCTCAGGCGGTGCATGGGGCGGGTGGCGTCGACGTCGAACTCCAGGCTTTCGAGCAGCTCGCGGGTGCGGCGGTTGAGGGTCTTGCTGTCGACGATGCAGCCGGCGTGGCGCGGTTCGCGGCCCAGCCAGATGTTTTCGGCGACGGTCATGTAGGGGATGGGCTCCAGTTCCTGGGTGATCATCGCGATCCCCGCTGCCAGGGCTTCACTGGGGCGGTTGAACTGAACCGGGGTGCCGTTGAGCGCAATGCTGCCGGCGTCGCGTTGGGTAATGCCCATCAGGATGCTCAGGAACGTCGACTTGCCGGCGCCATTGCCGCCACACAACGCATGCACGCTGCCGGCCCGTAGAGAGAGGCGCCCGTCACGCAGGGCAGGCACCCCGGCGTAAGCCTTGGCGACGTGTTCAGCCTGGAGCAGTAATGGCGTGGCCATCGGCGTGTCCTCGTGCTGTGAATTCTTATTAGGTCGCACAGTCATGTTTCGCTGTGATCATATGTGTACCAAATGAAATTCTGATCAGTCAATCTCTTTCACTTAAAACCTATGAATCCCACCATGAGTATTAATAGTGCCCTGTAATAGGGCTTTGACTGGAGGGTCAGTTAAAACTCACTTGACAGAAAGGGCTTATTGCCTGAGAAATGACTGATAGAAATTTCAGTGACTGATCATTTGATCGATCTTAAGTGCCTTCTCGGCAGTGGAGCCAGATGCCATGAACACACCTTTCCCGGTGGCTATCGGATGCGATGAAGCGGGTTTTGAGCTCAAAGAGCTGTTGAAGCGCCATATCGAGGCGTTGGGTTATCCGGTGACCGACTTCGGCACGCATTCCACGGCGCCGGTGCTGTACCCGGACATCGCCCTGGCGGTGGCTACCGCCATCAATGCCGGGCAGCAACGCCTGGGTGTGCTGGTATGCGGCACCGGGATCGGCATGGCGATCTCGGCCAACAAGGTGCTGGGCATTCGTGCGGCCCAGGCCCATGACACCTATTCGGCGGAGCGCGCGCGCAAGAGCAACGATGCGCAAATTCTGTCGATCGGCGCGCGGGTGATCGGCGCCGAATTGGCCAAAAGTATCGTCAAGTCGTTCCTGGAGTCGGAGTTCGAGGCCGCGCGTTCAGGGGCCAAGGTCGAGCGGATCAATGCGATCGAGCGCGATGGGCATCAGTAGTGGACGTAACGGGGCAAGAGTCGGGAGAATGCGCCTTTGACGCCGAAACGGAAGCCCGTCCCCATGAGTGACAGTACCCAGCGCATTGCCAGCGATATCGATCAGATGACCGAAGTGGCGATGCTCTATTACCTTGAGAACGTCACTCAGGAAGCCATCGCCAAACGCTTCGACCTGTCGCGGGCGAAAGTCAGCCGCTTGCTCAAACGTGCGCGCGATGAAGGGATTGTCGAGGTGCGCGTGTTGCAGCACCCGGCGATGAACAACGAGCTGGAGCGGGCATTGGTGGAGCGCTTCAAGCTGGACCGCGCTTTGATTGCGGTCGACCACAGCGACCCCGACACCCAGCGCTCGGCTGTCGCCAGCCTGGTGGCGAATTACCTGAACAAGACGCTCAGCGACGGCATGATTGTCGCCGTGGGCATGGGCCGTAACGTCGGTGCCGTGGCGGATAACGTGTTTTTGCCGGTGACGCGCAATTGCACGTTTGTCTGCGCCATCGGCGGTTCGCTCAAGGCTGGCGAATACATGAACCCCGATCATATTTGCCGACGCCTGGCCCTGCGTTTTGGTGGCGAGAGCGAAAGCCTGTACGCCCCGGCGTTGGTGGCGAACCCCGAGTTACGCGGCGTGTTGATCAACAACGACACCGTGCGCTCGACCCTGGATCGCGCACGGCGCGCGGACATTGCGCTGATTGGCATTGGCGACATGAGCGAGAACAGCAACATGGTGCGCATGGGCTGGTTTTCGCCGCAGGAGATCGCGCAGGCGCGGTTGTCCGGCACCGTGGGCGACATGATGGGGTATGACTTTATCGATATTCACGGCCAGCCGGCGGTCAACGCAATTCAAGGCCGGGTGATCGGGCTGACGGTGCAGGAGTTGTTCCGCATCCCGGATGTCGTGGCGATTGCCAGTGAGAACACCAAGGCGGCGGCAACGCTTGGCGCGTTGCGCTCGGGGGTGATCAATACGTTGGCGACCACGGTAACGAATGCCCACACCATCCTGGCGCTGGATGATGCGACACGCAAAACCTGATATTGCGCAGGTCAAAATGTGGGAGCGGGCTTGCTCGCAAAGGCGGTGTGTCAGTCGACATATGGATTGACTGAACCTCCGCATTCGCGAGCAAGCCCGCTCCCACATTGGTTTTGTGCGTGCTTGGGGACAGATTTTGTAATAATTTTGCGTTGTAGGAAGTTTGGGTTTCGCCTGTACGATTCAAGTCCTTTTCTTATTGCAGGACCTGCATGAACACCCTCTCGGAGCCTCCCAGTCGTCTTTCCCCAAGACATCCGCTGTCGCTGTTCCCGCTGAAGCACCCCGTATTCCGACTGCTAACCTTGTCCCGGTCCACTGACCGCGCTTTGCCGTGTCCGGCGTTCTGAAACCTTTAAAGAGACTCTATTAAATGGAATGGTTAGCGGATCCAACGGCCTGGCTCGGCCTGTTGACCTTGATTGTGCTGGAACTGGTGCTGGGCATCGACAACCTGGTGTTTATCGCGATCCTGGCGGACAAGTTACCGCCGGAGCAGCGCGACCGCGCGCGGTTGATCGGTTTGTCGCTGGCGTTGCTGATGCGTCTGGGCCTGCTGGCGAGTATTTCCTGGTTGGTGACGCTCACGCAGCCGCTGTTCGAGGTGTTCGACAAGAGCTTCTCTGGCCGTGACCTGATCATGTTGTTTGGTGGTGTGTTCCTGTTGTTCAAGGCCACCATGGAGTTGCACGAGCGCCTTGAAGGCCACGTGGCGCAGCGCACGGGCAATGTGGCTTACGCCATGTTCTGGCCGATCGTGGCGCAGATCGTGGTGCTCGACGCGGTGTTCTCCCTCGACGCGGTGATTACCGCCGTGGGCATGGTGGATGAGCTGGCCGTGATGATGATCGCGGTGATCGTGTCCATCGGCCTGATGATCGTGGCGAGTAAGCCGCTGACCCGTTTCGTCAACGCGCACCCGACGGTCATCATGTTGTGCCTGGGCTTTTTGATGATGATTGGTTTCGCGCTGACCGCCGAAGGCCTGGGCTTCCATATTCCCAAGGGCTACCTGTACGCGGCGATTGGTTTCTCGATTCTGATCGAGCTGTTCAACCAGATTGCCCGTGCCCGTCGCAAGAAGTCGGCGCAAGGCGTGTTGCCGGTGCGTGAGCGTACCGCTCATGCGGTGATGCGCTTGCTCGGCGGCCGAAGCCTGGCGGTGGAAGAAGTGGGTGACGACGTCGCCGACTTGCTGGGCGAACCGGATGCAACCCAGGGTCCGCTGTTTGATCGCCGCGAGCGCGTGATGATCAGTGGCGTGCTGCAACTGGCCGAGCGGCCGATCCGCACCTTGATGACGCCACGGGCCAAGGTGGACTGTATCGATCTGGCGGACGATTCCGAGACGATCCGCCGCACACTGATGCATTCGTCCTACTCGCGCCTGCCGTTGATCCGTAACGGCGCGGTGGATGAGCCGCTGGGTTTCGTGCACAAAAAAGAATTGCTCAAGGAATACCTGGCGGGCAACGAGCCGAACCTGGAGCACCTGGCGCGACGGGCGATCAACCTGCTGGAGAGCTTTTCGATCCTCAACGCCCTGGAACAGATGCGCCAGGAGTCGACCCACATCGCCTTCGTGATCAACGAATTCGGGGATTTCATGGGCGTGTTGAGCATGACCGACATTCTCGAGTCGATCGCCGGTGAGTTGCCGGACGCCAGCGAAATCGAGGGGCCGGATAGTGTCGAGGAGGGCGAGGGGTTTCGCGTTAATGGCGCCTTGAACCTCAATCGGGTTCGTCAGCGTACCGGTTTCAATGCGCTTGCCACCGAGGATTATCAGACCCTGGCAGGCTTGGTGATGAGCCTGCTGGATCGCCTGCCGATGGTCGGTGACAGCCTTGAGCATGAAGGCTGGCGCCTGACCGTGGCGGCGGTGGAAGAGCGGCGGGTGACGCAAGTGCTGCTGACGCCTAGGGCGCGTAGTCTTTAAACACGTCTTCCAGGACCGCTTCCTGTTCATGGGGGGCACCGATGCCCTTGAGATTTTCGACCTCAAGGGCATTTTTGTAGACCACCAGCGTTGGGGTGCCGCTAACCCCGTCAATCGGCGGGGTTTGGGTGGTGTCCAGGAGCATGCTTTTTACACGCCCGGCGTATTTGTCGGCGATGCGATTAAAGCGCAGGTCAGCCCCTAAGCACGCCTGACAGTAGGGGGACGTGAACAACACAATAACCAGCGGGTGTTCATTCAGGATTCGTTGGTATTCGTTGTGCGCGTGAATAACCGTTTTTGCAACGCCCATGATGATCCCCTTGCGAGCCCGGCCGAATGGTTGCGGGTACGCTAAATCGCGAGATCACCACCGTCTACTGTCAACCTTCACAGGTGACGCCGCTCACGCATCGTCGGTGCGCTCCATGCGTTCCCGTGCCTTGCGCGCCTGATTCGCGCATTTCTGGTATTCCTCATTGTCCCTGGACGCCTTTGCCCGCCGATAGTCATGGTGGTTCTGGCTGGTGTAGTTGGTATTGAAAGCTTCCTTGAGTTTGCGCAGTTGTTCCGTGCATTCGCGGCGGTCGTTAGCCGCCGAGGCACTGCCGGCTGCCAGGCATGACAGCAAAACCAGAGTGAGGCTGAGCTTCATCGCAGAGGTCGTCCGTGTTGGCTTGGATGTGCCAAGGCTAGTCCAGCCTGGAGATTTTTGCAGGGTGCGCCCGCGCCGCAAGGGTGCGCGGTAACACTGTGGTGGTGCACCCGGTTGGGGCCTGTCACGGTGGTGTGGGGCCTTGGGTAGCAATCTGATTGCGCGTGATGGCATCCCGCTGTACAGCTGATCAGAAATTATCTTTCTGATTTATAACGAATTTATCCTCGGCATATTTTTCTGTTACTGCGTGTGGCACACTTTCTGCTGTCTATTCCGTTGTTACATACTAGGTTCCGGTATAGCGGAATACACAACTCCTGGAGTGCTTGTCATGCATCACCGACCTTCCGTGTTTAAAGCGTGTGTTTTTCTCTTCGCCGCATCGGCTTCCCTCGCAAGCGTCGTGCATGCGGCGGACAGCAAACTCGATGATGTGCTCAAGCGTGGGCATCTCATCGTGGGTACAGGCAGTACCAATGCGCCGTGGCACTTCCAGGGAGCGGATGGCAAGTTGCAAGGTTTTGATATCGACATCGGCCGCATCGTGGCCAAAGGATTGTTCAACGATCCAAGCAAGGTCGAATTTGTGGTGCAGTCGTCCGACGCACGCATTCCCAACCTGCTGACCAACAAGGTCGACATGAGTTGCCAGTTCATCACCGTCACCGCCAGCCGTGCCCAGCAGGTTGCCTTTACCTTGCCGTACTACCGCGAAGGCGTGGGCCTGCTGCTGCCGAACAACAGCAAATACAAAGAAATCGAAGACCTGCAAGCCGCAGGCGACAGCGTCACCGTGGCCGTGCTGCAAAACGTCTACGCCGAAGAGCTGGTGCACCAGGCGCTGCCCAAAGCCAAGGTCGATCAGTACGACAGCGTTGACCTGATGTACCAGGCCGTGAACTCCGGTCGCGCCGATGCTGCCGCCACCGACCAATCCTCGGTCAAGTACCTGATGGTGCAGAACCCGGGCCGCTACCGCAGCCCGACCTACGCCTGGAGCCCGCAAACCTACGCGTGCGCCGTCAAGCGTGGCGACCAGGACTGGCTGAACTTCGTCAACACGGCGTTGCATGAGGCCATGACCGGCGTGGAATTCCCGACCTACAAAGCGTCGTTCAAGCAGTGGTTCGGTGTGGACCTGCCAGAGCCTGCGATTGGTTTCCCTGTTGAATTCAAGTGATGTGTAAACCGGGGGCGCAGCGTGTTGCGCCCCGCTTCAGGTACTGCCGACCATGAACTATCAGTTGAACTTTGCCGCCGTGTGGCGTGATTTCCCCAGCTTGCTGGCGGGGCTCGGTCTGGGCCTTGAGCTGGCATTGCTGTCGATCGCGATTGGCTGTGTGATCGGCTTGATGATGGCATTTGCCATGCTGTCCAGGCACCGGGCGTTGCGCGTCTTCGCCTCGGTGTACGTGACGGTGATCCGCAATACGCCGATCCTCGTGCTGATCCTGTTGATCTACTTTGCCCTGCCGTCGCTGGGGGTTCGTCTCGACAAAATCCCGTCCTTCATCATCACCCTGTCGCTGTATGCCGGTGCCTACCTGACCGAAGTGTTCCGTGCCGGGCTGTTGAATATTCCCAAGGGCTTGCGTGAAGCCGGTTTGGCCATTGGCCTGGGCGAGTGGCGCATTCGTGCCTACATCACCGTGCCGGTGATGCTGCGCAACGTGTTGCCAGCGCTGTCGAACAACTTTATTTCGCTGTTCAAGGACACCTCGTTGGCCGCCGCTATCGCGGTGCCGGAGCTGACCTATTACGCCCGCAAGATCAACGTCGAAAGCTACCGGGTGATTGAAACCTGGATGGTCACGACCGCGCTCTACGTGGCCGCCTGTTATTTCATCGCCATGCTGCTCCGTTACCTGGAACAGCGTCTGGCGATCCGTCGTTAAGGAGGGTTTCCATGTACGAGTCCCCCAGCTGGCTGCATGAGTTGTGGATCGCCCGGGATACCCTCTGGGCGGGGTTTCAGACCAGTATTTATTGCTCGGTGCTGGCGATTATCTTTGGCACGCTGATCGGTATCTTCGCGGGGTTGATCCTGACCTACGGCAAATTCTGGATGCGTGCGCCGTTTCGTCTGTACGTGGACCTGATCCGTGGCACGCCTGTGTTTGTGTTGGTGCTGGCGTGTTTCTACATGCTGCCGGCGCTCGGTTGGCAGATCACCGCGTTCCAGGCCGGGGCGGTCGGGCTGACGTTGTTCTGCGGCTCGCACGTCTCGGAAATCGTGCGCGGCGCGTTGCAAGCCATCCCCCGTGGGCAACTGGAAGCGGGCAAGGCGATTGGCCTGACGTTCTACCAGTCCCTGGGTTACGTGCTGTTGCCTCAGGCGCTGCGCCAGATCCTGCCGACCTGGGTCAATTCCTCCACGGAAATCGTCAAGGCTTCGACCTTGCTCTCGGTGATTGGCGTGGCTGAGTTACTGCTGAGCACCCAGCAAGTGATCGCGCGTACGTTCATGACCCTGGAGTTCTACCTGTTCGCCGGGTTTCTGTTCTTTGTCATCAACTACGCCATCGAATTATTCGGGCGCTACATTGAAAAGCGGGTGGCCTTGCCATGAACCAACCACATACCCCCTCACCGCTGCTGAACATTCGCGGCCTGCGCAAACAATACGGTCAGGTGGAAGTGCTCAAAGGCGTCGACCTGTCCATGCAGCGCGGCAACGTGGTGACCTTGATCGGCTCCAGCGGCTCGGGCAAGACCACGCTGCTGCGTTGCGTCAACTTGCTCGAAGAATTCCAGGGCGGCCAGATCACCCTGGATGGCGAGTCGATCGGTTACAGCGAAATCGCCGGCAAGCGTGTGCGTCACCCTGAGCGGGTGATTGCCCAGCACCGCGCGATGACCGGCATGGCGTTCCAGCAGTTCAACCTGTTTCCGCACCTGACGGCGTTGCAAAACGTCACTCTGGGCCTGCTCAAGGTGAAGAAAATGGGCAAGGACGAAGCCGTGGCCCTGGCCGAAAAATGGCTCGACCGTGTCGGCCTGCTGGAGCGGCGCAACCACTTCCCCGGCCAATTGTCCGGCGGCCAGCAACAGCGTGTGGCGATTGCCCGTGCAATCGCCATGAACCCCAGCTTGATGCTGTTCGACGAAGTCACCTCGGCCCTCGACCCGGAACTGGTTGGCGAGGTGCTGAGCGTGATCAAGGGCCTGGCGGAGGAGGGCATGACCATGTTGCTGGTCACCCACGAAATGCGTTTTGCCTATGAAGTGTCGGACAAGATCGTATTCATGAACCAGGGCCGTATTGAAGAGCAGGGCACCTCGAAGGACATCTTCGAGCGTCCGCAATCGCCGCGCCTGGCGGAATTTTTGAAGAACATTCGTTTTTAATCAGGAGCAACGTTATGACCATTACTCGTTACGGCACCGGCAGCACCGCCGGCGGTGGCCAGCCACGTCCTTTCGCCCGTGCGGTGGAAGCGGACGGCTGGCTCTACGTCTCGGGCCAGGTGCCAGCGGTGGACGGTGAAATCATCAACGGCGGCATCATCGAGCAGACCCGCCAGACCATGCGCAATGTGGTGGCGATTCTGGAAGAGGCTGGCTACGAACTCAAAGACGTGGTGCGCGTGGGTGTGTGGCTGGAAGACCCACGGGACTTCTGGAGCTTCAACAAGGTCTTCGGCGAATACTTCACCCCGGAACACGCCCCGGCGCGCGCCTGTGTGCAGGCCAACATGATGGTGGACTGCAAGGTCGAGATTGATTGCGTGGCCTACAAGAAAAAAGGCTAAATGCCCCATGCTTGAAACCATAGGAGATCCCATGTGGGAGCGGGCTTGCCCGCGATGACGGCGTGTCAGCCAGCCCATCTGGCACTGACCCACCGCAATCACGGGCAAGCCCGTTCCCACAGGGGATCACTGTGCAGCACCCACATTTGACGGGACCGATTACTGCCATGACCGAAGACACCATCAAACGCCGCGCCAAAGGCCTGGACCGTGCTTTTGATATCCTCGATTTTCTCAAGGAAATCGGCCAGCCCCTGCGCCCGAATGATATTGCCAGCGGCATCGGCAGCCCCAAATCCACCGTCTATGAGTTGGTCGCGTCGCTGCTGGAACGGCGCATTCTGGAAACGGTGGGCAAGGACGGCCACGTCTACCTCGGCCGCCAGTTGTACTTCCTCGGCCAGGCGCACCTGCGCCATTTCGACTTGACCCGCGAGGCCGACCACGCCTTGCAGGAAATCGTCAGCCAAACCCACGAAACCGCACAGATGTGCCTGCTCAACGGGCGCAAATACACGGTGGCGCTGATGCGCGAAGGTGAGCGGCATTTCCGTATTTCGTCGGACATCGGCGAAAACGCGCCGATTCCGTGGACCGCCTCCGGGCGCCTGTTGCTGGGGCACTTGAGCGACCAGCAAATCATCGACCTGATCGACGACGACGATTTCATCCTGCCGGACGGCCAGCGCCTGGCGCTGGACACCTTCCTGGCGCAGATCCGCCAGGCCACGCTCGATGGGTTCTTCTCCTTCGACAGCGTGGCCGACACCTTTACCCATTGCTTCGCTGCCCCGGTTCGCGACGCGCAAGGCATCAGCATTGCGACCTTGTGCATCGTCGCCCCACGGGCCGACGCGATTAAAAATTACAACGACTATCGCCGGGTGTTGATCGACAGCGCCAACCACCTGGCCCGCCGCATCAACGAATAGGAGTTTTCCATGTCTGCCTTCAACGCCGTTGAAAAAGGCGCCGCCGCGATTGGCGCCCACTTGGTCCGCGACGTCAGCCTGCCGGCCCTGGTGCTGCACCGTGACGCCCTGGAACACAACATTCGCTGGATGCAAGCGTTTGTCAGCAACAGCGGCGCAGAACTCGCGCCCCACGGCAAAACCAGCATGATGCCCGCACTGTTCCAGCGCCAGCTCGCCCAAGGCGCCTGGGGCATTACCCTGGCCAATGCGGTGCAGACCCGTGCCGCCTATGCCGGTGGCGTGCGCCGCGTGTTGATGGCCAACCAACTGGTCGGCGCGCCGAACATGGCGTTGATTGCCGACCTGTTGGCCGATCCTGATTTCGACTTCCACTGCATGGTCGACCACCCGGACAACGTCGCCGACCTGGGCCTGTTCTTCGCCGCCCGTGGGCTGCGCCTGAACGTGATGATCGAGTACGGCGTGGTCGGCGGCCGCTGCGGTTGCCGCAGCGAGCAGGAAGTGCGTGAGCTCGCCAAGGCGATCAAGGCCCAGCCGGCCCTGGCCCTTACCGGCATCGAAGGCTACGAAGGTGTCATCCACGGCGAACACGCTATCAGTGGCATCCGCGAGTTCGCCGCCAGCCTGGTGCGATTGGCCGTGGACCTGCAAAACAATGGCGCTTTCGACCTGCCCAAGCCCATCATTACCGCGTCGGGTTCGGCCTGGTACGACCTGATCGCCGAGTCCTTCGAGACGCAAAACGCCGCCGGCCGTTTCCTCAGCGTGCTGCGCCCCGGCAGCTACGTGGCCCACGACCACGGTATCTACAAAGACGCGCAATGCTGCGTGCTCGACCGCCGCAGCGACCTCAATGAAGGCCTGCGCCCTGCGCTGGAAGTCTGGGCGCACGTGCAATCGTTGCCCGAGCCCGGCTTTGCGGTGATTGCCCTGGGCAAGCGCGACGTGGCCTACGACGCCGGGTTGCCGGTGCCGCTCAAGCGCTACAAGGCCGGTATCCTGCCGGCCGAAGGCGATGACGTGAGCGCCTGCAAAGTCACCGCAGTGATGGACCAGCACGCGTTCATGCGCGTGGCACCAGGGGTTGAGCTGCGTATCGGCGACATCATTTCCTTCGGCACCTCGCACCCGTGCCTGACCTTCGACAAGTGGCAAGTGGGCTGCCTGGTGGATGAGCAGTTGCAGGTGATCGAGTCGCTGCAGACCTGCTTCTAGACCGAGTCGCGGCCATCGCAGGCAAGCCAGCTCCCACATTGACCGCGTTGTATCTGAAGGCATGCAGTCAACCGTGGGAGCGGGCTTGCTCGCGAAGGGGCCATCAGCCACACCAGAGATTAGCGGCCATCGCAGGCAAGCCAGTTCCCACATTGACCGCGTTGTATCTGAAGGCATGCAGTCAACCGTGGGAGCGGGCTTGCTCGCGAAGGGGCCATCAGCCACACCAGAGGTTAGGGGCCATCGCAGGCAAGCCAGCTCCCACATTGACCGCGTTGTATCTGAAGGCATGCAGTCAACTGTGGGAGCGGGCTTGCTCGCGAAGGAGCCATCAGCCACACCAGAGATCAAAGGCATGAACACACAACCGCGCATCGCCCTGATCGGCGAATGCATGATCGAATTGCAGCACCGCGCCGACGGCAGCCTGCAGCAGAGCTTCGGCGGCGACACCCTGAACACGGCCGTGTACCTGCGCCGCGAGCTGGGCGCTGTCGGCACGGTCGACTACGTCACCGCTTTGGGCGATGACAGTTTCAGCGATGCCATGTGCCAACAGTGGCGCGACGAAGGCTTGGGCCTGGACAGGGTTCAGCGCTTGCCCGGCCGTTTGCCGGGGTTGTATTGCATCCAGACGGACGCCAACGGCGAACGCAAATTTCTCTACTGGCGCAATGAAGCCGCCGTGCGTGATTGCTTCACCACGCCGGCCGCCGAACCGATCCTGGCGGCCTTGCCGGATTACGACGTGGTGTATTTCAGCGGTATCACCTTGGCGGTGCTGGGTGAAATCGGGCGTGAACGCTTACTGCAAAGCCTGATCGAAACCCGCCGTCGCGGCGGCAAGGTGGTCTTCGACAACAACTACCGGCCGCGTCTGTGGGCCAGTGTCGAGGCGGCGCGCGCGGCGTATCACCGGGTGCTCGCCGAGGTGGATATCGCTTTGCTGACCGAAGATGACGAGCGTGCGCTGTTTGGGTACGCCGACAGTGAGCAGGTGTTTGCGGCGTACCCGGCCATTGCGGAAGTGGTGCTCAAGCGCGGGGCGCAGGCGTGTCTGATCCGTTGCGCAGGCGAGCGCTTTGCCGTGCCGGCGTTGCAGGTCGAGAACGTGGTGGATACGACGGCGGCGGGGGATTCGTTCAGTGCGGCGTATTTGGCCAGTCGGCTCACGGGTGGTTCGCCAGAGGCGGCGGCCTTGGCGGGGCATCGGTTGGCGAGCCGGGTGATTCAAGTGCCGGGTGCACTGATCCCAAGATAGTCGGTGGAATAGCCGCCCGCGGCGGTTCGCGAGCAAGCCCGCTGCCACATTTGATTGCATTTCAACTGAAGGAACTCGGTCAACTGTGGGAGCGGGCTTGCTCGCGAAAGCGGTCTAAAGCCCAACCCTCAGTCGCGGTAAAACACCTGCACCAGGTGATAGCCAAACTTGCTCTTGATCGGCCCATGCACCACCTTCACCGGCTTCTTGAAGATCACCGCATCAATGGCCCCGACCATCTGCCCTGGCCGCACTTCACCCAAATCACCGCCGCGCTTGCCGGACGGGCAGGTCGAGTATTTCTTGGCCAGCACATCAAACGCTTCGCCCTTGGCAATGCGCTGCTTGAGCTGTTCGGCTTCTTCGCTGGTCTTCACCAGAATGTGACGGGCTTGGGCTTTCATTGATTTCTACCAGGTGTGCGGCGGCGCGCGATTATGCCTGAACTCATTCGTCGACGCTGATCATGCTGCGGATTTTTGTTGCCAGCAGGTCAACGGAAAACGGTTTGGCGACCATGTCCATGCCGTCTTCCAGAAAGCCCTGGCGCTCGGCGGCTTTTTCGGCGTAACCGGTCATGAACAACACGCGCAGGCCGGGCCGGTGCTGACGGGCGATTTCCGCCAGTTGCCGGCCGTTCATGCCCGGCAAGCCGACATCGGTCACCAGCAGGTCCACACGCAAATCCGACTCCAGCAAAGGCAGCGCCGTGCGTGCGTCCGCTGCCTGGTGTGCGGTGTAACCCAACTCATCGAGCACATTGACCACCAGCATGCGCACCGCCGGGTCATCCTCGACCACCACCACCGACTCACCGGCCAGCGCCAACGGGGCCTCGCTCAAATGCTGCGGCAGGTGGCTTTCCAGGGCGGTGCCATACAGGCGCGGCAGGTACAGGCGCACGCAGGTGCCCTGGCCGGGCTCGCTTTGGATCGTCACGTGGCCACCGGATTGCTGGGCAAACCCATAGATCATCGACAGCCCAAGGCCTGTGCCCTGGCCGATAGGCTTGGTGGTGAAAAACGGGTCGAACGCCTTGGCCAGGATTTTCGGTGCCATGCCGGTGCCGTTGTCGCACACGCCCAGCATCACGTAGTCGCCGGCCTTCACCGGTTCCAGGGTGGTGATGTCGCTGCCATCGAGGTAGCTGTTGGCGGTTTCGATCAGCAATTCGCCGCCGTCGGGCATGGCGTCGCGTGCGTTGATCACCAGGTTGAGCAGGGCGTTTTCCAACTGGCTGGCATCGGTATTCACGGGCCAGATATCGCGGCCCAGTTGCACTTTGAGCGTGATATGCGCGCCTTTGGTTCGCTGGAACAGATCCTCCAGGGACGCTACCAGCTGGTTGGGGTCCAGCGGGCGGCGGTCCAGCGACTGGCGGCGTGAGAACGCCAGCAGCCGATGGGTGAGGGCGGCCGCGCGATGGGCGGACGATACGGCGGCGTCAGTAAAGCGGCCGATTTCGTCGCTGCGCCCGGCACTGATGTAGCGCTGCATCAAGTCCAGGCTGCCGATAATCCCGGTCAGCATGTTGTTGAAATCATGGGCAATGCCGCCGGTGAGCTGGCCCACGGCTTCCATTTTCTGCGCGTGACGCAGCGCGTCTTCGGCGCGCTCGCGTTCGAACATTTCGTTTTGCAGGCGCTGGTTGGCTTCAGCCAGCGCCTGTGTGCGCTGGGCGACGCGCTCTTCGAGGTTCTCGTTGAGGTGGCGCAAGGCCTCTTCGGTGAGTTTGCGTTCGGTCTCATCGATAACAAAGATATAGAAGCCGTTCACCGAGCCGTCATTGCTGAAGCGTGGCAGGTACTTCATCAACGCGTGGCGCGGGCGGCCGTCGTGATGGGGCGTAACGGTCATGAAACTGCACGCCTTGCCCTTGAGCGCGGCGGCGATCTTGTCTTCGCGCCCGGCATACAGCTCGTCGCCGATGACCTCACGGATGGTCTTGCCGTACAGCTCCTGGGGCGTCATGCCATACCAGTCGAGGTAGGCGCTGTTGTTCAGGCGAAAACGCTGTTCGTGGTCGACGTAGCCGATCAGCACCGGCATGGCGTTGATGATCAGTTGCAGCTCGGTCTGGCTTTGGCGCAGCGCGTGCTCGGTGTGTTTACGTTCGGTCAGGTCCAGCGCGGCGCCAAGGAAGCGTGCCGGGCGGCCTTGCGGGTCCTTGTAGCAGCGACCACGGGCGAACACCCAGCGCAGTTGGCCGTCGGCTTGCAGCAAGCGGTATTCCTCGGCGTATTCGGTGCCAAAGGTGATGCAGTGTTTGATGCTGCGCGCCACCATGCCGCGGTCTTCGGGGTGCACGCCTTGCAGGTAGTCGCTGATCGGCAACAGGCCGGCGTCACTCGGGTTGACGCCATGCAAATAGGCGAAATGGGCGTCGGCGATAAAGCGGTCTTCGCCGATGTCCCAGTCCCAGGTTCCCACCGCATCAGTGGCGGCCAGGGCCAATTGCAGGCGTTGTTCGGTGCTGTGCTGGGCCTTGAGGCTGTCATCGGAGCGCTGTTGCAGTTCGAGGGCTTTGCTGCGGCGCTCGTTGGTCTCGATGGCGGTGACCAGAATGCCGGCGACGGTGCCGCTTTCATCGCGGACCGGGCTGTAGGTCAGGTCGAGCCAGATGTCGGTGTCGCGATGGTTGCGTTGCAGGACGAAGCGCTGTTCGGTGAAGGTGCGCACCTGGCCGGTGAGGACGGCGTCGTAGATCGGTGCGGTAAAGTTTTCCAGCTCCGGCCAGGTGTCATGCGCGGGTTGGCCCATGGCGCCGGGGTGTTTGTTGCCCGCGAGCGCGGCGAAGCCGTCGTTGTAGAGTTGAGTGAGCTGGCTGCCCCACAGCAGCAGCATCGGCATCGGTGAGTGGACCACGATATCGACGGCGGTGCGCAGGCTTTGCGGCCAGTCACTGGATTCACCGAGGGGGCTCCGCGCCCAGTCCAGCCGTGCAATCAATGCAGCGGCTTCGCTTCCGGTGGATGTTACGTTCATGAAAAAACCCTAAACCCGACACTTTGAAAGACGACAAAGCCGATTATCCCGCGACACGGGAACGGCTGACTACCCCTCGAAAAATAGCATGCATTGGGGGTTTGTCTTCAACTGCGTGCTTCAGGGCGGAAACCTTTCTTGTTTATGCCAGCTCCGGTCGATCACGAAACTGCGCGAGCGCCTCCGGGTTTGCCAACGCGTCAGTGTTCTTCACCGGTTCACCGTGCACCACGTTGCGCACCGCCAGTTCGACGATCTTGCCGCTGATGGTGCGCGGGATATCGGTGACGGCGAGGATTTTCGCCGGCACATGGCGCGGCGTGGTGTTGGCGCGAATCACCTGGCGAATCTGTTGCTCCAGGGCGTCATCGAGTTCAATGCCCTCATTGAGGCGCACAAACAGCACCACCCGCACATCGTCCTGCCAGCGTTGGCCGATGGCCAGGCTTTCCAGGACCTGCGGGACCTTTTCCACCTGGCGATAAATCTCCGCCGTGCCGATGCGCACACCGCCCGGGTTGAGCACCGCGTCGGAGCGCCCATGAATCAGCAGGCTGCCATTGGGGCGTTGTTCGGCGTAGTCGCCCTGGGCCCATACACCGGGAAACTGGCTGAAATACGCCGCGCGCAGCGTGTGCTGGTGCGGGTCATTCCACAGCCCGATCGGCATGGCCGGAAAATGCCGAGTGCAGACCAATTCGCCTTTTTCGCCAATCAGCGGCTGGCCCTGGTCGTTCCACACTTCGATGGCCATCGCCAGGCTCTTGCACTGCATTTCGCCACGCCGCACCGGCAGCACCGGGTTGCCGATCACAAAGCAGGAGACGATATCGGTGCCGCCCGACATCGACGACAGGCACAGCTCGCTTTTGATGTCGCGGTACACGTAGTCGTAGCTCTGCGGCGACAGCGGCGAGCCGGTTGAAATCAGCCCTTTGAGGCTGCTCAAATCATGACTCAGCCGCGGTTGCAGGCCGGCTTTTTCCAGGGTGACGAGGTATTTCGGGCTGGTGCCGAATACGCTGATTGTCTCGGCATCGATCAGGTCGATCAGCCGTTCGGGGCCGGGGTGAAAGGGCGAGCCGTCGTACAGCACGGCGGTCGCGCCGAGGGCCAGCACCGACACCAGCCAGTTCCACATCATCCAGCCGCACGTGGTGTAGTAAAAGAGGCAGTCATCCCGCGACAGGTCGGCATGCAGGCCGTGTTCCTTGAGGTGCGTGAGCAACACGCCGCCGGTGCCGTGGATGATGCACTTGGGCACGCCGGTGGTGCCGCTGGAATAGAGGATGTACAGCGGGTGATTGAACGGCACTGCGACAAATTCAGGTTCGCCGCCGGGTTGGTAAAAGTCGTCCCACCGCGTGACCTTGGCGTGGGTCTGATAATCCGCGGCTGTCGCCTGTGGCCGGGCATACGGCACGATGATCAGCTGTTGCAGGGACGGCAGGCGCGCGAGGATTTCATGCAGCTTGGCGCTTTGGTCGATGGCCTTGCCGGCGTAGCGATAACCCGCGCAGGTGATCAGCACCTTGGGTTCGATCTGGCCGAAACGGTCGATCACGCCTTGGGTGCCGAAGTCCGGCGATGAACAGGACCAGATCGCCCCGAGGCTGCTGGTGGCGAGCATGCCGACCAGGGTTTGCCAGGTGTTGGGCATGCACGCGGCCACGCGGTCGCCCACCCCTACACCCGCTGCGCGCAGGCTGTGTTGCAGGCCGGCGACGTGGCTAGCCAGTTCGGCGTAGGTCAGCTGTTCGCGCTGGCCGTCCTCGCTGATGGCGACCACGGCCGGGTGATCATCACGGCGGCGCAGCAGGTGTTCGGCAAAGTTCAGCGTGGCGTCGGGAAACCACTGGGCGCTGGGCATTTCACGGTCTTCGATCAGCGTCACCGAGGGCGGGCTGCGAAATTGCACGTCAAAGAACCCGACGATGGCCTGCCAGAAGTCGGCGCGCTGGTCGATGCTCCACTGGTGCAGGGCCGGGTAGTCGGGCAGTTGCACGCTGTAGCGGTCGTTGGCGAAGCGGCGGAACTGGTCCATCCGCGTGTTGGCGATGCGTTCCGGGGAAGGTTGCCAGAGGATCTCGGACATTGCGCAATCTCTTGTGCTTAGATGAAATCTACCCAACAGCACGGAGCAAATGTGCGAGCGGGCTTGCTCGCGAATGCGGTGGGTCAGTTACAAACTGGCTGACGCGCCTCCTTCGCGAGCAAGCCCGCTGCCACATTTTAAAACGCCTGCGTGTGGAATAGCCGGGGTTTACTGCGCCAGCCAGCCGCCATCGATATTCCACGCCGCGCCGCGCACCTGGGCACCGGCCTCGCTGCACAGAAACAACACCAGCTCACCCAACTGCGGCGGTGTCACAAACTCCAGCGACGGCTGTTTCTCCGCGAGCAAATCATGCTGCGCCTGCTGCGGATCAACGCCGTTGGCCGCACGGTCATCAATCTGCTTCTGCACCAGCGGCGTCAGCACCCAGCCGGGGCAGATGGCGTTGCAGGTGACGTTACTGGTGGCCGTCTCCAGGCCCACCACTTTGGTCAGGCCGATCACGCCATGCTTGGCCGCCACGTACGCGGCCTTGCCCACCGAACCGACCAGGCCGTGCACCGAGGCGATATTGACGATACGCCCCCAGCCTTTGGCCTTCATGCCCGGCAGGCTCAAGCGCGTGCTGTGGAATACCGACGACAGGTTGATCGCGATGATCGAATCCCAGCGTTCCACCGGGAAATCCTCCACCGCCGACACGTGCTGAATGCCGGCGTTATTGACCAATATATCCACGCCACCGAATTCACGCTCGGCATAGGCCAGCATGTCGGCGATCTGCGCCGGGTCGCTGACGTCTGCCGGGTGATGGCCGACTTTACCGCCGAACGCCTGCACCTGGGCGATCACCGCGCTGGCGTCGCCGAAGCCGTTGAGGATCAGGTTGGCGCCGGCCTTGGCCAGGCTGAGCGCTATGCCCAGGCCGATGCCGCTGGTGGAGCCGGTGACCAGGGCGGTCTTGCCGTTCAAGTTCGTCATGTCAACCTCACACAATGCCGGTGGCGTAGAAAGTACCGATCACCACGAACACCGCGAGGGTCTTGATAATCGTGATGCCGAAAATATCCTTGTAGGCTTCGCGGTGGGTCAGCCCGGTCACCGCCAGCAGCGTAATCACCGCGCCGTTGTGGGGCAGGGTGTCCATGCCGCCGCTGGCCATGGCCGCTACCCGGTGCAGCACTTCAAGGGGGATATTGGCCGCATGAGCCGCGGAAATAAAGCTTTCGGACATCGCCGCCAGGGCGATGCTCATGCCGCCCGAGGCCGAACCGGTGATACCGGCCAGCAAGGTCACGGTGATCGCTTCGTTGACCAGCGGATTGGGGATGCCCTTGAGCCAGTCCGCCAGCACCAGAAAGCCCGGCAGTGAGGCGATGACCGCACCAAAGCCGTATTCCGATGCGGTGTTCATCGCCGCCAGCAGCGCACCGCTGACCGCGCTTTTACTGCCTTCGGCGAGCTTGTCGCGAATCGCCGACCAGCCGAACACCAGCACCATGACAATGCCCACCAGCAACGCCGCCTGCACCGCCCAGATTGCCGTGAGCTTGGCGACTTCGGTGGTCACCGGCGCGCTCATGCCCGGCAGGCTCAGGCTATGGGTCTTGCCATACCACTGCGGAATCCAGTGGGTGAACAGCAGGTTCATCACGCCCACCAGAATCAGCGGCGACAGCGCGATCCATGGGTTGGGCAAGGTGAGGTTCTCGGCGGTTTCCGGCTCGTTACGCAGCTCGGTGCCATAGCCTTCGCCGGCACGCTGGGCCTTGTTGCGCTGGCGCGCCAGGTAGAGCATGCCGGTGCAGAACACGAAGATCGTGCCGATCAAGCCCAGCCACGGCGCAGCCCACGCGGTGGTATTGAAGAAGGTGCTGGGGATGATGTTCTGGATCTGCGGCGTGCCGGGCAGGGCGTCCATGGTGAACGAGAACGCGCCAAGGGCGATGGTTGCCGGGATCAGGCGCTTGGGGATATTGCTCTGGCGGAACATCTCCGCTGCGAACGGGTAGACCGCAAACACCACCACAAACAACGACACGCCGCCGTAGGTGAGCAGGGCACAGACCAGCACGATCACCAGCATCGCCTGGCGTGTGCCAAGCAAACGGATCGCGGCGGCAACAATCGAGCGCGAAAAGCCCGACAGCTCGATCAGCTTGCCGAACACCGCGCCAAGCAGGAACACCGGGAAATACAATTTGATAAAGCCGACCATTTTCTCCATGAACACCCCGGTAAAGGCAGGGGCGACGGCGGACGGGTCGGTGAGGTGCACAGCGCCGAGGGCGGCGATGGGGGCAAACAGGATAACGCTGTAGCCACGGTAGGCTGCCAGCATCAACAGCGCGAGGGCTGCCAGGGCAATGATCACACTCATGGTGTGTCTCCAAATCGGATTGTTATTGTTGTGGGGTGGTGCTTTGGAGAGGGGCTATAGCGAGATGTGTGCCAAAACGTTAACGTGTTGAAATATAAGAATATTATTTGAATTTAGATCGGCGGGTCAGAATTTTGTCTCTATCTAGAGACAAGTGAAGGCCCAATGTGGGAGCGGGCTTGCTCGCGAAAGCGGTGTGTCAGTGCTAGATGAGCTGGCTGAAATACCGCATTCGCGAGCAAGCCCGCTCCCACATTAGATTGTCTTCATAGATAGAATTGTTTCTCTGTTTTGAGACTAGGCGATGCCAAGGGCAACCATTTTCTTGTACAGCGTCGACCTGCCCAGCCCCAACCGCTTGGCCGCGTCCACCACATTGCCGTCACAGGCCTTCAACGCCGCGGCAATCAGCTGCCGATCAAAGCGCTCCCGCGCCGCCGCAAACGTCTCGCCCTCGAGGGTTTCCACCGGGCCACGCGTCACCGGGCTAAACGTCCCAATCGCCGCGCGAATCTCCCTGGCATCCAGCATCAGGTCATCACTCAACAACGCCGCGCGTTCCAGCACATTGCGCAACTCACGGATGTTCCCCGGCCACGCATGCTGTGCCAACAGCGCGAGGGCCTCGCGGTCCAGTTCATGCTGGCTGCGCAGCTCTTCCAGAATCGCCTCGCTCAATGCTGGAATATCATCCAGTCGCTCCCGCAAGGGCGGCACCTGGATGGGCAGCACATTCAGCCGGTAATACAAATCTGCACGAAACTCACCGCGCTTGATCGCCGCTTCGAGGTCCATGGACGTCGCGGCAATCACCCGCACATCGCTGTGCAGCATGTCGTTGGAGCCGACCGCTTCGTATTCCTTCTCCTGCAACACCCGCAGCAGTTTGCTTTGCAGCGCCAGCGGCATATCACCGATTTCATCCAGAAACAGCGTGCCGCCGTGGGCGATCTGCAACTTACCGGGACGGCCTTTGCGGTCGGCCCCGGTAAACGCGCCCGGCGCGGTGCCGAAAAACTCGGCTTCGAGCAGGTCGTGGGGAATCGCGGCACTGTTGATACTGACGAAGGCTTTGTGCGCACGCGGCGAGGCGCCATGGATCGCCTGGGCCAGCAGCTCCTTGCCAGTTCCGGTTTCGCCCAGCAGCAACACCGGTGACTCGGCACTCGCACTGCGCCGCGCTCGGCGTTTGACTTCCAGGCTGGCCGCACTGGTGCCGATAAAGTGCGCGAAGTTGTATTTGCTCTGCCGCGAACGCAGCAACGACCGCGTGGAGGCCAGCTCCTGCTGCATGCTCAGGTAACGCTCGATCAGTGGCGACAGGTTGCGCAGCTCATCAAACAGCGCAAACCCAATCGCACCAATCACCGCGCCGGCATCGTCGTGAATCGGCAGGCGCATCACCACCAGTGGGCCCTTGGGCGTGTCCTGGATATCCAGCAAAATCGGCTGATCGTTGCGCACGACCTGGCGCAACAAACTGTTGGCGATCACCTGCTCACACGGCTGGCCAATGGCATCGTCGGCGCTTTTGAGGCCGAAGCGCTTGGCATAGCGCTCGTTCATCCAGACGATATTCGCGTCACGGTCGACAATCACTGTGCCTTCGCTGGACTGCTCGATGATCTCGAACAGCGACTGGATGGCCAGGCCGCGCACCCGTTGGTAATCCTTGAGGCTTTCGTTGCTATTCATGCACCCGCCGCCAACATAAAATATGAAGAGGGTCGCGCTCCTACAAAGGAATATGCGCTGCCGCCAGAAGCTCCTTGGTGTACGCGTGCTGCGGCGCCTCGAACACGTCATGGCTCGCGCCGCGCTCCACCACCTTGCCATCCTTGATCACGATCATGTCGTGGGCCATGGCGCGTACCACCGCCAGGTCATGGCTGATAAACAGGTAGGTCAGGGCGTATTTTTCCTGCAGTTCACGCAATAACGCCACGACCTGCTTCTGCACCGTGCGGTCGAGGGCGGACGTGGGTTCGTCCAGCAACATCAGCGCCGGCTTGAGCACCAAGGCGCGGGCGATAGCGATGCGTTGGCGCTGGCCACCGGAAAACTCATGGGGGTAACGATGACGGCTGGCGGGGTCGAGGCCCACGTCCTTGAGCACCTGAATCACTTGCGCATCGCGGTCGGCCAGGCTGCACGGCGCGTGCACTTCCAGGCCTTCGCTGATGATCTGTTGCACCGACATGCGCGGGCTGAGGCTGCCGAACGGGTCCTGGAACACCACCTGCATCTGCTTGCGCCACGGGCGCATTTGCTGGTTGTTCAGGGGGTCGAGGGCGTGGCCCTGGAAGCGGATGCTGCCGGTGGAGTCGAGCAAGCGCAGGATCGCCTGGCCGAGGGTCGACTTGCCTGAACCGGACTCGCCGACAATCCCCAAGGTCTTGCCGCGCTGCACGCTGAGGCTGATGCCGTCCACGGCACGCAGGTAAGTTTTGCGCCGGAACAGCCCGCCGCCGAGGGGGAACTGCACGGTCAGGTTGTCGACCTGCAACACCGTCTCGCGCTCGTCGCTGCACAGCACATCACCGGCAGGCTCGGCATCCAGCAGCAGGCGGCTGTAAGGATGCTGCGGTGCGGTGAACAGCGTCTGGCAATCGGCCTGCTCGACAATCTCACCGGCGTGCATCACGCACACGCGCTGGGCAATGCTGCGCACCAGGTTGAGGTCATGGCTGATCAGCAGCAGCGACATGCCCAACCGTTGTTGCAGGGACTTGAGCAGCAGCAGGATCTTGCGCTGCACGGTCACGTCCAGCGCGGTGGTGGGTTCGTCGGCGATCAGCAGTTCCGGCTCGCAGGCCAGGGCCATGGCGATCATCACGCGCTGGCGCTGGCCGCCGGAGAGCTGGTGCGGATACGCCTTGAGCCGTTCCTGGGGCTTCTGGATGCCCACCAGTTCAAGCAGTTCGAGGATCCGCGCCTGCGCTGCCTTGCCGCCCAGGCCCTTGTGCAACAGCAGGGTTTCGCCGATTTGCTTTTCGATGCTGTGCAACGGGTTGAGGGAGGTCATCGGCTCCTGGAAGATCATCGCAATGCGGTTGCCGCGCAGCTTTTGCAACGTGCCGGCTGGCGCGCCGATCAACTCCTGGCCGCGATACTTCACGGAGCCGGTGGTTGCCGTGCCGGCTTCGGGCAGCAATTGCAAAATCGAATGGGCCGTCACCGACTTGCCCGAGCCCGACTCGCCCACCAATGCCAGGCACTCGCCGGGGCGTACGTCCAGGCTCAGGTTGCGTACGACGGTCTGGCCGCTGAAGGCGACGCTGAGGTCGCGGATTTCGATCAGGTTCATCTGCAGTCACTCATGAACGTGGGTCGAAGGCATCACGTAATGCCTCGCCAATAAAGACCAGCAGCGACAGGATCAGCGCCAGGGTGAAAAATGCCGTCAGGCCCAGCCACGGCGCTTGCAGGTTTTGCTTGCCCTGGGCAATCAGCTCGCCCAGCGACGCGCTGCCCGCCGGCATGCCGAAACCGAGGAAATCCAGGGCGCTCAACGTGGAGATCGCTCCGGTCAAAATAAACGGCAGGTAACTCAGGGTGGCGGTCATGGCATTCGGCAGGATATGCCGGCGAATGATCTTGCCGTCACCCAGGCCCAATGCGCGGGCGGCCTTGACGTACTCCAGGTTGCGCCCGCGCAGGAACTCGGCGCGCACCACGTCCACCAGGGCCAGCCAGGAAAACAGCGCCATGATCCCCAGCAACCACCAGAAGTTCGGCTCGACAAAGCCCGACAGAATGATCAGCAGGTACAGCACCGGCAATCCGGACCAGACTTCCAATAGGCGCTGGCCCAGCAGATCCACCCAGCCGCCGTAGTAACCCTGCAAGGCCCCGGCGGCAATGCCGATGGCGGCGCTGATGGCCGTCAACGCCAGTGCAAACAGGATCGACACCCGTGCTCCAAAGATCACCCGCGCCAGCACATCGCGCGACTGATCGTCAGTGCCCAGCCAGTCCACCGCCGAGGGCGGGCTGGGGGCAGGGCGGGTCAGTTCGTAGTTGGGGGTGTCGTCGCTGAACGGGATCGGCGGGAACAGCATCCAGCCGCCGTCCTGCTTGATCAGCTTTTGCACGTAGTCACTGCGGTAGTCGGCCTGGAACGGCAGCTGCCCGCCGAACTGCTGCTCGGTGTAGCGCTTGAACACCGGGAAATACAGCTCGTTCTTGAAACTGAGCAGCAGCGGTTTGTCATTGGCGATCAATTCGCCGCCCAGGGTCAGGATAAACAGGCCGATAAACAGCCACAGCGACCACCAACCGCGACGGTTTTTCTTGAATCGCTCGAAACGCCGACGCGCCACCGGGGATAGATTAAGCATCAGGCGTTCCTCGCCGCGAAGTCGATACGCGGGTCCACCAGGGTGTAGCAAAGGTCCCCGATGAGTTTTATCAGCAGGCCGAACAACGTGAAGATAAACAGCGAGCCGAACACCACCGGGTAGTCACGCGACACGGCGGCTTCGTAGCTCATGCGGCCCAGGCCATCGAGGGAGAAGATCACTTCGATGAGCAGGGAACCGGCGAAAAACACGCTGATAAACGCCTGGGGAATCCCCGAGATCACCAGCAGCATCGCGTTGCGGAACACATGGCCATAGAGCACACGTCGTTCGCTCAAGCCTTTGGCGCGGGCCGTGACCACATACTGGCGGGTGATTTCATTCAAGAATGAGTTCTTGGTGAGGATTGTCAGGGTGGCAAACCCGCCGATCACCAGCGCGGTGACGGGCAACACCAGGTGCCAGAAGTAGTCGGCGATCTTGCCGACGGTGCTCAGTTCGTCGAAGTTCTCCGACACCAGCCCGCGCACCGGGAACCAGTTCAGCGACGTGCCACCGGCGAACAGCACAATCAGGAACATCGCAAACAGGAACGCCGGCATCGCGTAGCCGATGACGATGGCGGTGCTGCTCCACACGTCAAAGCTGCTGCCATGGCGCACGGCTTTGCGAATGCCCAGAGGGATCGACACCAGGTAGGTAATCAAGGTGGCCCATAAACCCAGGGAAATGGTCACCGGCATCTTTTCCAGGATCAGGTCGATCACAGTCTTGCCCCGGAAGAAGCTGTTGCCGAAGTCCAGCCGGGCGTAGTTCTTGAGCATCAACCACAGGCGTTCCGGGGCGGGCTTGTCGAAGCCGTATTGTTTTTCGATGTCCTTGATCAGCTTGGGGTCGAGGCCACGGCTGGCCCGCGAGCCGCTGATGCTTTCGCCGGAAGAGCCGCCGATGCCGCCCCCGCCGATCCCTTGCAAGTGCGCAATAGCCTGTTCGACCGGCCCGCCGGGCGCGGCCTGGACGATCACGAAATTCACCAGCAGGATGATCACCAGCGTCGGGATGATCAGCAGCAGGCGCCGCACGATATAGGCAAACATCAGCGGGCACCTGCGCGTTTTTTCAACTCGGCGTTCATTTGCTCATTCGTCAGTGGCGTGGGGCTGATTTCCCACCAGGTTTCCAGCGCTTCGTCGTTTTTGGCCTCGATGGCCGGGCGCCCGAAGCGGTTCCACCACGCGGCGGAAGTGCCGGGCGGGTAGTAATTCGGAATCCACAGGTAGCTCCATTGCAGCACTCGGTCCAGGGCGTGGGCGTATGTGAGCATCTGGGCGTGGGTGTTGGCCTTGACCAGGCCGTTGATCAGGGTGTCGACGGCCGGGTCTTTCAACACCATGTAGTTATTGGCACCGGGGTCGTAGGCCGCCTGGGAGCCGAAGTAGTTGTACAGCTCCATGCCGGGCGAGGTGGTCACCGGGAAGCCAATCACGATCATGTCGTAGTCCCGCGCCATCATGCGGTTGACGTATTGCGAGGAGTCGATGCGGCGGATATTCAGGGTAATGCCGATCTGCGCGAGGTTGCGTTTGTAGGGCAGCAACAGACGTTCCAGGCCGGGTTGGGCATTGAGGAAGGTGAACTCCAGCGGTTCGCCTTGTGCATTCACCAGCTTGTCGCCATCCGGTGTCCAGCCGGCCGCTTCGAGCAAGGCCAGGGCTTGCAGCTGCTTGTCGCGGATCATGCCACTGCCGTCGGTGACCGGCGCCTTGAACACCTGGGTGAAGGCTTCGTCGGGAATCTGCCCACGCAGGGGTTCCAGAATCGCCAGCTCTTCTTTGGTCGGCAATTGGCTCGCCGCCAGCTCGCTATTGGAGAAATAGCTTTGCTGGCGAATGTACAGGTTGCGCATCATCTGACGGTTGGCCCATTCGAAGTCCCACAGCATCGCCAGCGCCTGACGCACCCGGCGGTCCTTGAACATCGGCTTTTGTACGTTGAACACATAGCCTTGGGCCGGTTGCGGCATTTCTTTGGCCAGGTGCGCACGTTGCAGGCGGCCGTCGTCGAGGGCCGGGCCGTTGTAACCGATGGAATAACCGGTGGCGGAGAACTCGCGATTGAAGTCGTAGGCGCCGCCGCGCAGTACCTGGCGCGCCACCTCGGTATCGCCGAAATACTCCAGGCTCAAGTGATTGAAGTTGTACAGGCCACGGCTGACGGGCAAGTCCTTGCCCCACCAGTCCGGGTCGCGGGTAAAGGTGATGGTGCTGCCGGAGTCGATCTTGCTGATTTTGTACGGGCCGCTGCCCAGCGGGGCTTCATAGCCGCCGCCATTGGCGAAATCGCGGGTCTTCCACCAGTGTTCGGGGAATACCGGCAAGGTGGCGATATCCAGGGGCAGGGTGCGGTTTTCATTGCTGGAAAAGTCAAAACGCACCTGGCGCTCGCCTTCGACTTCGACGTGCTTGACGTCGGCGAACAGGGTGCGAAAACGCAGGCTGCCTTGGGTCATCAGCAGGTCGAAGCTGTAGCGCACATCTTCGGCGGTGATCGGCTTGCCGTCGGCAAAACGCGCCTTGGGGTTGAGGTAGAAACGCAGCGACAGGCCGTCGTCCGAGCGTTCCATCTTCTCTGCAACCAGGCCGTAAACGGTGTAGGGCTCATCCAGGGAGCGCTGGGCCAGCGGGGCGTACAGCCAGCCGTCGACCTGGGAGACGCCGATGCCTTTGTCGATATACGGCAACACATGGTCGAAACGCCCGATTTCGATGGCTGAGCGTCGCAGGCTGCCGCCTTTGGGGGCGTCAGGGTTGGCGTAGTCGAAGTGGGTGAAACCGGCGGGGTATTTGGCGGGTTCGCCGTACACGGTCAAGTAAGTTTGCGGGGCTGCAGTCGCGGCGGTGCTGGCCATTAGCAGGCCCAGGGCAGCGCCGAGGAGTTTCAGGGAAAAAGCCAATCGCATTATCAGCCTTGAACGCCAGGTGAAGAAGAATAGGGACGGGTACGTTAACGGCTTAAGCGTCGCCCGTCACCACATGCACAACGGCCCGCCAAAAGGCGGGCCGTTGTTTAGAGCGTCAGCGCAGACTGGATCAGTCCTGGCGGCTGGTGACTTCCAGCAGGTGGTAACCGAACTGGGTTTTTACCGGGCCTTGCACGGTGTTGACCGGGGCGCTGAAGACGACGGTGTCGAATTCTTTAACCATTTGGCCTGGGCCGAACGAGCCCAGGTTGCCGCCGTCGCTGCTGGATGGGCAGCTGGAGTTGGCTTTGGCGATTTCTGCGAAATCGGCGCCGCCTTCGATCTGGGCTTTGAGTTCGTTGCACTTTTCTTCAGTGGGAACGAGGATGTGACGGGCGGTGGCTTTGGCCATGGGGAGTAACTCCTTGATGTAAAAAGGGTGAGCGTACCGGATTCAGGCGGTTATTTCCTGGCAAAGTTCCAATGATTTGTTGGTTGGTTGGTTGGTTGGTTGGTTGAGTACATATCCGTTGCTGCGGTAACGGCGGCTATGGGTTCCGCTCTTACAGCGGGTCACTTTTGGCAAACGCCCCAAAAGTAACCAAAAGGTCTTTGCCCCACCACTCGGTGCCTCGCCCAGGCTCGGCATGCCCTCTCTCCGGCTTGAATCCGTGGGCCGCCGCAATGGGCCATCCTTGGCCCAGTGCGGCTAACCCGGCGTCCTGCCGGGTTACCCACGGATTCAAGCCTGCGTTCGGCCAGCGTGGTTAACGGGGCCTGTCAGATCAAGATCAACAGCAGATCAAAGTCAAAAGCAGAGCACGGCGGCCTGACAGCCGGCCTGAGTGGTAGAAGCAAAAGCAGGGCAAAAGCACAGCAAACGCACAGCAACACCACGTTTACCTGATGAAATGAGATCCAAATGTGGGAGCGGGCTTGCTCGCGAAAGCGGTGGGTCAGTCAGCTCATCTGTCACTGATGCGCCGCCTTCGCGAGCAAGCCCGCTCCCACAATGTTGACCGAGTTTAGCTGCCAGCACCGCAGTGCACTGCTTTTCTGTGGGAGCTGGCTTGCCTGCGATGCAGACACTTCGATACATCAGGCATACCCGGCAGCAGGCCCCATACCAGCTCCCAGATTGACCCAATACAGTCTAAAGAACTGCCCACCCTCTGCCTGATGTACCCAGTTCAAAATGTGGGAGCGGGCTTGCTCGCGAATGCGGTGGGTCAGTCAGCTCATTTGTAACTGACCCAGCGCATTCGCGAGCAAGCCCGCTCCCACAATGTTGACCGAGTTCAGCTGCCAGCACCGTAGTGCTCTGCTTTTCTGTGGGAGCTGGCTTGCCTGCGATACAGACACTTCGATACATCAGGCATGCCCAGCCGCAGACCCCATACCAGCTCCCAGATTGACCCAATACAGTCTAAAGAACTGCCCACCCTCTGCCTAATGTACCCAGTTCAAAATGTGGGAGCGGGCTTGCTCGCGAAAGCGGTGTGCCAGTCGGCTTATTTGTAACTGCCCCACCGCATTCCCGAGCAAGCCCGCTCCCACAATGTTGATCGAGTTCAGTTGCCAGCACCGCAGTGCTCTGCTTTTCTGTGGGAGCTGGCTTGCCTGCGATGCAGACACTTCGATACATCAGGCATGCCCAGCCGCAGACCCCATACCAGCTCCCAGATTGACCCAATACAGTCTGAAGAACTGCCCACCTTCTGCCTGATGTACCCAGTTCCAAATGTGGGAGCGGGCTTGCTCGCGAATGCGGTGGGTCAGTCAGCTCATTTGTAACTGACCCAGCGCATTCGCGAGCAAGCCCGCTCCCACAATTTGACCGAGATCTGCTTCCATCGCCAGGGCGGTTGTGAGGCCGCGGTGCTCGGTTTTTGATGTGTTTTGGGTTCTAGGCGGCCCGCGCCGTGAGGGCGGAACTGCTATCAGCCATCACCCAAATAATGGATATGCCCAAGGTCAACCGCGGACACCCGCGGGTACCAAGAACGCTGCCTCCAACAACTGCCGTGTGTAGGCATGCTGTGGGGCAGTAAAGATCGCCGACGCTTCTCCCTGTTCCACCACTTGCCCATGCTTTACGACCATCAGTTGGTGGCTCAGGGCCTTCACCACTGCCAGGTCATGGCTGATGAACAGATAGGTCAAGTTGTACTTGGCCTGCAAGTTGCGCAGCAATTCCACCACTTGGCGCTGTACCGTGCGGTCCAGTGCTGACGTTGGCTCATCCAGTAAAATCAGGCGTGGCTTGAGTACCAGCGCGCGGGCGATGGCGATGCGCTGCCGTTGGCCGCCGGAGAATTCGTGCGGGTAGCGGTGCCGCGCGTCGGGGTCCAGGCCGACCTCCTTGAGCGCTGCAATAATCGCCGTTTCCTGCTCCGCCGGCGTCCCCATCTTGTGAATGCGCAAGCCTTCGCCAACAATTTCGCTGACGCTCATGCGCGGGCTCAAACTGCCGAAGGGGTCCTGAAACACCACCTGCATTTCTCGCCGCAACGGGCGCACTTGCTGTTGGGTCAGTCGGTCCAGTTGCTGGCCCTCAAAGCGGATCCCGCCTTTGCTTGCGATCAGGCGCAAAATCGCCAGGCCGAGGGTCGATTTGCCCGAGCCGCTTTCGCCGACTATGCCCAGGGTCTGGCCCTGGGCCAGGCTGAAGTTGATGCCGTCCACCGCCTTGACGTAATCGACAGTGTTTCGCAAAAAGCCTTTCTTGATCGCAAACCACACCTTCAGGTCGGCGACTTCCAGCAACGGCGGCCCCACCGCATTGGTGGCCGGCCCGCCGCTGGGCTCCGCCGCCAACAGTTCCTGGGTGTAAGGATGCTGCGGCGACTGGAACAGCGTCTCGCACTCGGCCTGTTCAACGATGCAGCCCTGTTGCATCACGCATACGCGGTGGGCGATGCGTCGCACCAGGTTCAGGTCGTGGCTGATCAGCAGCAACGCCATGCCCAGCCGCGCCTGCAATGCTTTGAGCAGTTCGAGAATCTTCAACTGCACCGTCACGTCGAGGGCCGTGGTCGGCTCGTCGGCGATCAGCAACTCGGGCTCGTTGGCCAGCGCCATGGCGATCATCACCCGTTGGCGCTGGCCGCCGGACAGTTCGTGGGGCAGAGCCTTCAGGCGTTTGTGCGGTTCGGGAATGCCCACCAGTTCGAGCAATTCCAGGGTGCGACGGGTCGCGATTTTGCCCGTGAGCCCCTTGTGCAGGCCGAGCACTTCGTTGATCTGCTTCTCGATGGAATGCAGCGGGTTCAACGAGGTCATCGGTTCCTGGAAAATCATCGCAATGCGGTTACCGCGAATATGCCGGATGGTTTTTTCTTTGAGCGTCAGCAGGTCTTGCCCGGAATAGTTGATGGTGCCGGCCGGGTGCCGGGCCAGCGGGTAAGGCAGCAGCCGCAGGATCGAGTGGGCGGTCACCGATTTGCCCGAGCCGCTTTCGCCGACCAGGGCCAGGGTTTCGCCGCGCTTGATATCGAAGCTGACATTGTTGACCACACGGTGGTGATGGTCGCCGGTAACGAACTCGACGCAGAGGTCGCGGACTTCGATCAGATTGTCCTGATTCATCTCATTTCCTCGGGTCGAAGGCATCGCGCGCGGACTCGCCGATAAACACCAGCAAACTCAGCATGATCGCCAGCACGGCAAATGCACTCATGCCCAGCCACGGCGCTTGCAGGTTGGATTTACCCTGGGCCACCAGTTCACCCAACGACGGTGACCCAGCCGGCAGGCCGAAGCCGAGAAAGTCCAGGGCGGTGAGGGTGCCAATGGCGCCAGTGAGGATGAACGGCATAAAGGTCATGGTCGAGACCATGGCATTGGGCAGGATATGCCGGAACATGATGGCGCCGTTCTGCATGCCCAGGGCGCGGGCCGCGCGTACGTATTCGAGGTTGCGCCCGCGCAGGAACTCGGCGCGCACCACGTCGACCAGGCTCATCCAGGAAAACAGCAGCATGATCCCCAGCAGCCACCAGAAATTGGGCTGCACAAAACTGGCGAGAATGATCAGCAGGTACAGCACCGGCAAGCCCGACCAGATCTCCAGGAAACGCTGCCCGGCCAGGTCGACCCAGCCGCCATAGAAACCCTGCAAGGCTCCGGCGACCACGCCGATGATCGAGCTGAGCACCGTCAGTGTCAGGGCAAACAGCACTGACACGCGGAACCCATAGATCACCCGCGCCAGCACATCACGGCCCTGATCGTCGGTGCCCAGCAGGTTGACCGACGAGGGCGGCGCGGGCGCCGGCACCTTCAGGTCGTAGTTGATGCTCTGGTAGCTGAACGGAATCGGCGCCCACAGCGTCCAGGCGTCCTTGGCCTTGAGCAATTCCTGGATATACGGGCTCTTGTAGTTGGCCTCCAACGGGAACTCGCCGCCGAAGGTGGTTTCCGGGTAGCGCTTGAGCGCCGGGAAGTACCAGTCGCCGTCGAAGTGCACGGCCAACGGCTTGTCGTTGGCGATCAATTCCGCGCCCAGGCTCAGCACGAACAGAATCAGGAACAGCCACAGCGACCACCAGCCACGTTTGTTGGCTTTGAAACGCTCGAATCGGCGGCGATTGAGGGGGGACAGGTTCATCTCAATGCTCCCGGCTGGCAAAGTCGATACGCGGATCGACCAGGGTGTAGGTGAGGTCACCGATCAGTTTCACCACCAGCCCCAGCAGGGTGAAGATAAACAGCGTGCCGAACACCACCGGGTAGTCACGGTTGATCGCCGCTTCAAAACTCATCAGGCCCAGGCCGTCGAGCGAGAAGATCACTTCCACCAACAACGAGCCGGTGAAGAAAATCCCGATAAACGCCGAAGGGAACCCGGCAATGACCAGCAGCATGGCGTTGCGAAACACATGGCCGTACAGCACGCGGTGGTTGGTCAGGCCCTTGGCTTTGGCGGTGACCACATACTGTTTGTTGATTTCATCGAGGAAGCTGTTTTTGGTCAGCAGTGTCATGGTCGCGAAGTTGCCGATCACCAGGGCCGTGACAGGCAAGGCCAGGTGCCAGAAGTAATCGAGGATCTTGCCGCCCCAGCTCAGCGCGTCAAAATTATTCGAGGTGAGCCCACGCAAGGGGAACCAGTCGAGGTAACTGCCGCCGGCAAACACCACGATCAGCAGGATCGCAAACAGGAAAGCCGGGATCGCATAGCCGACGATGATCGCCGAGCTGGTCCACACGTCGAAGTGGCTGCCGTGCCGTGTGGCCTTGGCGATCCCCAGCGGGATCGACACCAGGTACATGATCAGCGTGCTCCATAACCCGAGGGAGATGGACACCGGCATCTTTTCCTTGATCAGGTCGATGACCTTGGCATCGCGAAAGAAGCTGTCGCCGAAATCCAGCCGCGCGTAGTTCTTGACCATGATCCACAGACGTTCCGGTGCCGATTTGTCGAAGCCGTACATCTTCTCGATTTCCTTGATCAGCGCCGGGTCCAGGCCTTGCGCGCCACGGTAGCTGGAGCCGGCCACCGAGACCTCGGCGCCGCCACCGGCAATGCGACTGGTGGCGCCGTCAAAGCCTTCGAGCTTGGCGATCATCTGCTCAACCGGGCCACCGGGAGCGGCCTGGATGATGATGAAGTTGATCAGCAAAATCCCGAACAGCGTGGGGATGATCAGCAACAGGCGGCGAACAATATAGGCCAGCATTTAATCGCCTCCGCTCGCCGGATCGGCGCTATGTGAAGTGTCCAGGGTGATGGCCGGCTTGGCTGCGGGTTTGGCCCACCAGGTGGCCGTGCCGACGTCGTAGCGTGGCGGGGTCTTGGGGTGGCCGAGGTGGTCCCAGTACGCGACGCGGTAGGTCTTGATGTGCCAGTTGGGAATCACGTAGTAGCCGAACTGCAACACACGGTCCAGCGCTTTGGCGTGGTCGACCAGGCTTTGGCGTGAGCTGGCGTCGATCAACGCTTCCACCAGTTGGTCGATGACCGGGTCCTTGAGGCCCATGTAGTTGCGACTGCCAGGCTTGTCGGCGCTGGACGAGGACCAGAATTCGCGCTGTTCGTTACCCGGTGACGTCGATTGCGGGAAGCTGCCCACCAGCATGTCGAAGTCCCGCGAACGCAGGCGGTTGATGTACTGCGAAACGTCAACGCGGCGAATCACCAGGTTGATGCCAAGGTCGGCCAGGTTGCGCTTGAAGGGCAGCAGTACCCGCTCGAAGTCGGTCTGGGCCAGCAGAAACTCGATGTTCACAGGTTTGCCGGTGGTGTCGACCATCTTGTCGTCGACGATCTTCCAGCCGGCCTCTTGCAACAACTGGTAGGCCTCGCGCTGCTGGTTGCGGATCATGCCGCTGCCGTCGGTTTTGGCCGGCTCAAAGGCCTGGGTGAAGACTTCGGCGGGGAGCTTGTCGCGAAACGGTTCGAGGATTGCCAATTCACTCGGGCCGGGCAGGCCGGTGGCGGCCATTTCCGAGTTCTCGAAGTAGCTGCGGGTGCGGGTGTAGGCACCGTTGAACAGCTGCTTGTTGCTCCATTCGAAATCCAGCAACAGGCTGATGGCCTTGCGTACCCGCACATCCTGGAACATCGGTTTGCGCGTGTTGAACACAAAACCCTGCATGCCGGTGGGGTTGCCGTTGGGGATTTCTTCCTTGATCAGTCGCCCCTGGGCGACGGCCGGAATGTTGTAGGCGTTGGCCCAGTTCTTCGCGCTGAATTCCAGCCAGTAGTCGAACTGCCCGGCCTTCAAGGCTTCCAGGGCGACGGTGCCGTCACGGTAATAGTCAGTGATGCGGTTGTCGAAGTTGTAGAAGCCCTGGGTCATCGGCAAGTCCTTGGCCCAGTAGTCCTTGACCCGCTCATAGCGCACCATGCGCCCGGGCTTGACCTCGGCGATCTTGTACGGCCCGCTGCCGAGCGGTATTTCCAGGTTGCCCTTGGCAAAGTCGCGGGTCGCCCACCAATGTTTGGGGAGTACCGGCAGTTGCCCAAGGATCAGCGGCAATTCGCGGTTATTGGTGCGCTTGAACTTGAACAGCACGCGCAGCGGGTCTTCGGCCACCACTTCGTCGACGTCGGCATAATAGGTGCGGTAGAGCGGTGAGCCATCTTTGATCAGGGCCTGGAAGGTGAACACCACGTCTTCGGCGCGGATCGGGTGACCATCGTTAAAGCGCGCTTCGGGGCGCAGGTAAAAGCGTACCCAACTGTTGTCCGGCGCCTTTTCGATCTTGCCGGCCACCAGCCCGTATTCAGTGATGGGCTCGTCCAGGCTTTGCATGGCCAGGGTGTCGTAGATCAGCGGCAGATTGTCTGCCGGCACGCCCTTGCTGATGTAGGGGTTAAGGCTGTCGAAGCCGCCCATGGCCGACTCGCGAAAAGTGCCGCCCTTGGGCGCGTCGGGGTTTACGTAGTCGAAATGCTTAAAGTCGGCGGGGTACTTCGGCGGTTCGTTGTAAAGGGTCAACGCATGTTGCGGCGCGGCGTTGGCCGCAGAGCACAGCAACAGACTGGTGAGCAATGCGTTGCGCAAAGACATCATTGGGCTTTCTCCGAAGCTTTCAGCCACCATGCGCTCAGGCCCAGGCTGTAGGGCGGCGTGGTGACAAAGGCGAACCGGTTGCGGTACGCCAGGCGATGATAGTTGAGGTACCAGTTGGGGATGCTGTAGTGCTGCCACAGCAGCACCCGGTCCAGGGCGCGGCCGGCGGCCAATTGTTCTTCGCGGGTCTGCGCCGCGAGCAGTTGCTCCAGCAGGTGATCGACCACCGGGTTGGCGATGCCTGCATAGTTCTTGCTGCCCTTGATCGCCGCTTGGCTGGAGTGGAAGTACTGCCACTGCTCAAGGCCGGGGCTCAGGGTCTGGTTGAGGGTGACCAGGATCATGTCGAAGTCGAACTGATCGAGGCGCTGCTTGTATTGCGCCCGGTCCACGGTACGCAAGCGCGCGTCGATGCCGATGCTGTTCAGGTTCTCGACATACGGCTGCAGGATGCGCTCCAGGTTCGGGTTCACCAGCAGGATCTCCAAACGCAGCGGCTGCCCTTTGCTGTCCAGCAGGCGCTGCCCGGACAGTTTCCAGCCGGCTTCGCCGAGCAGGGCGAGGGCGCGGCGCAGGGTGTCGCGCGGGATACCACGACCGTCGGTCTGCGGCAGGCTGAAGGCTTGCGTCAACAGGTTGGCCGGCAACTGGTCACGGTACGGCGAAAGCATCAGCCACTCGCGTCCCACCGGCACGCCGGTCGCGGAAAATTCGCTGTTGGGGTAGTAGCTCACGGTGCGTTTGTAGGCGCTGCTGAACAGGGTGCGGTTGGTCCACTCAAAGTCGAACATCAGCCCCAGCGCCTCGCGCACCTTGGCCTGGGCGAAGGTCGGACGCCGCGTGTTCATGAACAGGCCCTGGCTCTGGGTCGGGATCTGGTGGGCGATTTGCGCCTTGATCACATCGCCACGGTTGACCGCCGGGAAGTTATAGCCGGTGGCCCAGTTCTTGGCCTGGTGTTCGATGTAGATGTCGAATTCGCCGGCCTTGAAGGCTTCGAAGGCCACGTCGCTGTCGCGGTAGAACTCCACTTCGACCTTGTCGTAGTTGTAGAACCCCTGGTTGACCGGCAGGTCCTTGCCCCAGTAATCCTTGACCCGTTCAAACACCAGTTGCCGGCCAGGGGTGACTTTGCTGATGCGATACGGCCCGCTGCCCAGCGGAGGTTCGAACGTGGTGGCCTTGAAGTCGCGGTTCTTCCAGTAATGCTGGGGCAATACCGGCAGCTCGCCCAGGCGCAGGATCAGCAAGGGGTTGCCGGCGCGCTTGAACACGAAACGGATGCGATGCCGGTTGAGGATGTCGACCCGCGCCACTTCCTGCAGGTTGGTGCGGTACTGCGGGTGGCCTTCGGTCAGCAGCGTGCGATAGGAAAATGCCACGTCATAGGCGGTGATGGGTTTGCCATCGTGGAAGCGCGCTTCCGGGCGCAGGTTGAACACCACCCAGCTGCGGTCCTCGCTGTACTCCACCGACTGTGCAATCAGCCCGTAGCTGGAGGTCGGTTCGTCGCCGGACGGCGCGTATTGGCCAGTGCCGACCATCAACGGCTCGTTCAGCTCATTGACGCCGTATTGCAGGAAATTGGGGGTGGAAACCGGGCTTGAGCCCTTGAAGGTGTAAGGGTTGAGCGTGTCGAACGTGCCAAATGCCATGACCCGCAAGGTCCCGCCTTTAGGCGCTGCAGGGTTTACCCAATCGAAGTGGGTGAATTTGGCCGGGTACTTGAGCACGCCGAACTGCGTATAACCGTGGCTCTCGGTAATCGTCGCGTTCGCAGCAAAGCTCAAGGCCAGACTTATTAGTAGAAGGAGGGGACGCTTCAAGTCAGAGATCCGATCCAGGCGGCTTGGGCTTTATGATCGGTACAGTAACAGCTTGTTCCGGTTGGAAAAAGGTGGCTGGAAACACTGGGAATGCAATGGGGGAACGGGCTTGCTCGCGAAGGCAGTGTGTCAGTCAACAGAGATGTTGAATGTGCCACCGCTTTCGCAAGCAAGCCCGCTCCCCCATGAGCGCCCCAGTATTCTTGAAGCCTTAGCGCGGCCCGGAAACCACCAGCATCTGCCCCGGCTTGAGCGCCTGGCCAGTACGCGGGTTCCAGCGCTTGAGATGTTGCATCTCAACGTTGAAGCGCTTGGCGACGATGTACAACGAGTCGCCTTTCTTGACCTTGTATTGCACCGGCTTCTTGCTGTCAGCCTTGGCCACCAGCTTGCGCGTGTCTTGCATCACCAGGGTCTGGCCGACCTTGAGGGCCTGCCCATTGAGCTTGTTCCAGCGCTGCAGGTCATGCACATCGACCTTGTTCGCCTTGGCGATCAGCGTGAGGTTGTCGCCCGTGCGCACTTTGTAGCTGCGCGTGCGCCCGGCAACCCGTGTGGTCTCAACTTCGTCGAACACCTGCTTTTTCGGACGCATCGCCAGCAATTCTTCCGGCTTCATCGTCGACAGTGTGCTGGTCAGCAGCTGCGCCTTGGAGCTGGGTACGAGCAAATGCTGGGGGCCGTCGAGGGTGGTGCGTTGTTTCAACGCCGGGTTGAGCTGGAACAGTTCGTCTTCGTCGATCTCAGCCAGCGCGGCGACCCGGGACAGGTCCATGCTTTGCTTGACTTCAACCACTTCGAAGTAGGGCGTGTTGGCAATCGGGCTCAGGTTGACGCCGTAAGCCTCGGGCGCCAGTACCACCTGGGACAGCGCCAGGAACTTGGGCACGTAGTCCTTGGTTTCCTGGGGCAGGGGCAGGTTCCAGTAGTCGGTCGGCAGGCCGAGCTTTTCGTTGCGCTCGATGGCCCGGCTGACCGTGCCCTCACCGGCGTTGTACGCCGCCAGGGCGAGCAACCAATCGCCGTTGAACATGTCATGCAGACGTGTCAGATAGTCCAGGGCGGCGGTGGTGGAGGCGGTGATATCGCGGCGGCCGTCGTAGGCACGGGTCTGGCGCAGGTTGAAGTAGCGCCCGGTGGAGGGAATGAACTGCCACAGGCCGACCGCATCGCTGCGCGAATAGGCCATTGGGTTGTAGGCACTTTCAATCACTGGCAGCAGCGCCAGCTCCAGGGGCATGTTGCGTTCTTCAAGGCGTTCGACGATGTAATGAATGTAGAGGCTGCCGCGTTCTCCGGCGTTCTCCAGGAAGGAAGGGTTACTGGCGAACCACAAACGCTGTTGCTCGATGCGCGGGTTGACGCCCAGGCCGTCCTGCAATTGAAAGCCCCGTCGCATGCGTTCCCAGACATCCTGGGGGACTTCGGGGCTGGGCTTCTCTGAGAGCCAAATAGGTTTTTGCTTGATCTTGGCGGCAAGATTGGGTTTGGGTTGCACGGTGGATTGTGCAGCGAAATTTGTCGATTGGCAGCCCGCCAGAGTCGCGGACACAGCCACCGCCACGGCTTGAGCCAGGCGGGTCAATGCGTCTGAAGAGATGGATTTACGAATAGATGACGACATTGGCTGGAAGTAAGTTCCGGGCAAAAATGTCGGGCGATTCTAGAAAGCGCTTTGGTTCCGGTCAACCATTCAGAAATTCCGTATCAGATTGCATCCTCTTAGAACTTATCTTTCCATGCCCTCAAGCTAGCAAACACCTCGGCCCCAGAGCGGTTGTCGCGACCGTTCCGTTCGTCCGCTTTTTGTTTAACGGATGTTTCTGCGGTACGTAGAAAAGGGTTAGTACGTTTTTCCAGGGCCAAATTGGACGGCAGCGTCATCTCGCCACGGGCCCGTAACTGCTTGACGGTTTCCACGCGTGCGGCGATATCGGCATTGTCCGGTTCCACGGCCTGGGCAAATTTGAGATTACTTTGTGTGTACTCGTGGGTGCAGTACACCAGGGTGTCGTCGGGCAGCGCGGCCAGGCGTTGCAATGAGGTGTGCATTTGCTCCGGCGTGCCTTCGAACAGGCGGCCGCAACCGGCGGCAAACAGGGTGTCGCCACAAAACAGCACGCCCTGATGGTAAAAGGCGATATGGCCCAGGGTATGCCCCGGCACGCTATAAATGTCGAAGTCCCAGCCCAGAGCCGTGACGCGGTCGTTATCCATCAACGCCACGTCGCGCGCCGGGATGTTTTCGCTCGCGGGGCCGTAAACCTTGGCGCCGGTCACACTTTTCAGTTGCTCGACGCCGCCGACATGATCATGGTGATGGTGGGTGATCAGGATGTCGCTGAGGGCCCACTGCGGGTTCTGCCTGAGCCAGGCCAGCACCGGCTCGGCATCGCCGGGGTCGACCACGGCGCAGCGTTGGGTGTGCGGGTCTTGTAACAACCAGATGTAGTTGTCGGTGAACGCGGGGAGTGCACTGATCTGTATCATTCTTCGATTCGCCAAGCTGAACACATTGGTGCATCTTAGAACGTCTAGGCGAGTTGGAGAATGCAATGACTGATAAAGCGTTCGCCCAGGCCGATCCTGAATGGCTGGCCCTGATCAGCGCGGCCCGTGAATGGCTGTCCGGGCCGATCGGGCAATTTTTGCTGGATGAAGAACGGCGCATGCTCGAAGACGAGCTGGGCCGGTTCTTTGGTGGTTACCTGGTGCACTACGGCCCGTCGGCGCAGACGCCGCCCGCTGCGCCGCAGGTCCAGCGCAATGTGCGCCTGGGCGCGCCGCTGCCGGGGGTGGAGATCGTCTGCGAGGAGCAGGCCTGGCCGTTGAGCGAGCATGCCGCCGATGTGGTGGTGTTGCAGCATGGCCTGGATTTCTGTCTGTCACCCCACGGTTTGCTGCGTGAAGCGGCGAGCAGTGTGCGCCCTGGTGGCCATTTGTTGATTATCGGCATCAACCCCTGGAGCAGTTGGGGCCTGCGCCATGTGTTCGCCCATGATGGCCTGCGCCAGGCGCGCTGCATTGCGCCATCACGGGTAGGCGACTGGCTGAACCTGCTGGGTTTTGCGCTGGAGAAACGCCGCTTCGGGTGCTATCGTCCGCCGCTTGCGTCAGCCAAGTGGCAAGGCCGTCTGGCCGGCTGGGAGCGCCGAGCGGGTGCGTGGCAACTGGCGGGTGGCGGCTTCTATTTACTGGTGGCGCGCAAGATCGTGGTCGGGCTGCGGCCGGTGCGTCAGGTGCAACGCCAACCCATGGGCAAGCTGGTGCCGATGCCGATGGCCAAGGTCAATCGCAAGCAGAGTGAACCGTAACCCCCCTTTTTGATGACCGGCCGAATCGTTCGGCCTCGGGATACTGTCGGTCGATTACCGCCAGCCCGTTTTGATGGATGCAACCGATGACCGATACCGTAGAACTCTTCACCGATGGCGCCTGCAAGGGCAACCCCGGCCCCGGCGGCTGGGGCGCGTTGCTGGTGTGCAAGGGCGTGGAGAAGGAACTGTGGGGCGGCGAAGCCAATACCACCAACAACCGCATGGAGCTGATGGGCGCCATTCGCGGCCTGGAAGAACTCAAGCGCCGGTGTGACGTGCTGCTGGTGACCGACTCGCAATACGTGATGAAAGGCATCAACGAGTGGATGGTCAACTGGAAGAAGCGCGGCTGGAAAACCGCGGCCAAGGAACCGGTGAAGAATGCCGACCTGTGGCAACTGCTCGATGAGCAGTGCAACCGTCACAACATCACCTGGAAATGGGTGCGCGGGCACATCGGCCATCCGGGCAACGAACGCGCCGACCAACTGGCCAACCGTGGCGTGGATGACGTGCGCGGTTACAAGCAGAGCTAAGGTTTAAAGGGCGGCGATGGCCTGGGCCAGCTGCATGTCGCTGAAGGTTTGCGCCGGCAAACGCGCGCGGATAGGCATCAGCGCCAACGTCAGGCGCACGCCACGGATCTGGCCATCACTGGCCACAAACGATTCGGCGTCCTGCCTGGCGGCCTGCACACTCTTGTCGTGCTTGAAGGAAGAACTCGTGCCCTGGGTGTCACTCATGGACAGGCTGACCAGAACGTCGGTCGTCATCACGAAGCGGGTGGCGTGCGCCGTGCAGGCGCTGCCCATCAGCACCAGGGCATACAGGGTTTTTGACCGGTTTATCGGGCGGTACGGTCCGCGTTCGAGTGGGGTGCGCAGGCTGGCATGCGCGTCCAGGGCGAACTGCTGCAGCTTTGCTAAAGCGTGTTAAAAACTGTCGCGCATCAAGCGCCTTGGGCCGGTCTTGGGCTGCGTAAGGTGTGACGTGCTAATATTGCGCCCCTTGAAATACACCACCGTTGAGAGCTGAACCCTGATGGCCATCCGATCTGTTGTACTCGATACCGAAACCACCGGCATGCCGGTGACCGATGGCCACCGGATCATCGAAATCGGCTGTGTCGAACTGATGGGGCGCCGCCTTACCGGCCGTCACTTTCACGTCTACCTGCAACCGGATCGGGACAGTGACGAGGGTGCGATCGGCGTTCACGGCATCACCGACGAATTCCTCAAAGGCAAGCCGCGCTTCGCCGAAGTGGCCGACGAGTTTTTCGAATTCATCAACGGCGCCCAACTGATCATCCATAACGCGGCGTTCGACGTCGGTTTCATCAATAACGAATTTGCCCTGATGGGGCAGAGCGATCGTGCGGATATCTCCCAGCACTGCTCGATCCTCGACACCTTGATGATGGCCCGTGAGCGTCACCCAGGCCAGCGCAACAGCCTGGATGCCTTGTGCAAACGTTATGGCGTCGACAACTCCGGCCGTGAACTGCACGGCGCCTTGCTCGACTCCGAGATTCTCGCCGACGTTTACCTGACCATGACCGGCGGCCAAACCAGCCTGTCCCTGGCCGGTAACGCCTCCGATGGCACGGGTTCGGCGGAGGGCTCGGGCAACCGCCCTTCGGAAATTCGCCGTTTGCCGGCGGATCGCAAGCCGACCACCATCATCCGTGCCAGCGAGCAGGACTTGGCTGAGCATGCAACGCGGCTGGAGGCGATTGCCAAGTCGGCCGGTGCGCCGGCTCTGTGGTCGCAACTGACCCAGCAATAGCCTGATTCAACACGGTTGAAAAATGTCGGCGCGGGTGGGCTGCGATAGCGCTGGGTCAATGGATCAAGGTGCTGGCTGATGCACCGCACCTGCGAGCAAGCTCGCTCCCGCTGTTGAACATCATCGCCGGGAAAATCTTCATTCGCGTCATCCGCTCCCAGCTTCTACCCTGAATGCATAGCCCTCAGGACTACAAGCGCTCATGTACAAAGACCTGAAGTTCCCTGTTCTTATCGTACACCGAGACATAAAGGCCGACACCGTTGCCGGTGACCGGGTTCGAGGCATCGCCCACGAGCTGGAACAAGAGGGCTTCAGCATCTTCTCCGCTGTCGACTACGCCGAAGGCCGGCTGGTGGCTTCTACCCATCACGGCCTGGCGTGCATGTTGATCGCCGCCGAAGGGGCGGGTGAAAATACCCACTTGCTGCAAAACATGGTCGAGTTGATTCGCCTGGCACGGGTAAGGGCGCCTAACCTGCCGATCTTTGCTCTGGGCGAGCAGGTTACCCTGGAGAATGCGCCGGCTGATGCCATGAGCGAGCTCAACCAGTTGCGCGGGATTCTTTATCTGTTCGAAGACACCGTGCCGTTTCTTGCCCGGCAAGTCGCGCGCGCCGCACGCACCTACCTGGATGGCTTGTTACCGCCGTTCTTCAAGGCACTGGTGCAGCACACTGCCGATTCCAACTACTCCTGGCACACACCCGGCCATGGCGGGGGTGTGGCCTACCGCAAAAGCCCGGTTGGGCAGGCGTTTCATCAGTTCTTTGGGGAAAATACCCTGCGTTCGGACCTGTCTGTGTCCGTGCCCGAATTGGGCTCGCTGCTCGATCACACGGGCCCGTTGGCGGAAGCCGAAGCGCGTGCCGCGCGCAACTTCGGCGCCGATCACACGTTCTTTGTGATCAACGGAACCTCGACGGCCAACAAGATCGTCTGGCATTCCATGGTCGGTCGCGACGACCTGGTGCTGGTGGATCGCAACTGCCACAAGTCGGTATTGCACTCGATCATCATGACCGGCGCGATCCCGTTGTACCTGTGCCCGGAACGCAACGAACTGGGGATTATCGGCCCGATCCCGCTGAGCGAATTCAGCCCCGAATCGATCCAGGCCAAAATCGAAGCCAGCCCGTTGACCCGTGGCCGGCCGCCGAAAGTGAAGCTGGCGGTGGTCACCAATTCCACCTATGACGGCCTGTGCTACAACGCCGAGCTGATCAAGCAGCAATTGGGCAACAGTGTCGAGGTCTTGCACTTCGACGAGGCCTGGTACGCCTACGCGGCGTTCCACGAGTTTTTCGCCGGCCGTTATGGCATGGGCACCTCGCGTACTGCGGACAGCCCGCTGGTATTTACCACACACTCGACGCACAAACTGCTGGCAGCCTTCAGCCAGGCGTCGATGATCCATGTGCAGGACGGCGGCGCGCGCCAACTGGACCGCGACCGTTTCAATGAAGCGTTCATGATGCATATCTCCACCTCGCCGCAATACAGCATCATCGCCTCGCTGGACGTCGCGTCGGCGATGATGGAAGGCCCGGCCGGGCGTTCGCTGTTGCAAGAGATGTTCGATGAGGCGCTGAGCTTCCGGCGCGCCCTGGCTAACCTGCGCCAGCATATCGCCGCCGAGGACTGGTGGTTTTCGATCTGGCAGCCGCCTTCAGTCGCCGGTATCGACCGGGTGGCCACTGCGGATTGGCTGTTGCACCCTCAGGATGACTGGCATGGCTTTGGCGATGTGGCCGAAGACTACGTGTTGCTGGACCCGATCAAGGTGACGCTGGTGATGCCCGGCCTGAATGCCGGAGGCGCGTTGAGCGAGTGCGGAATTCCTGCGGCGGTCGTCAGCAAATTCCTCTGGGAGCGTGGGTTGGTGGTGGAGAAGACTGGCCTGTATTCTTTCCTCGTGCTGTTTTCCATGGGGATCACCAAAGGCAAATGGAGTACCTTGCTCACCGAGTTGCTGGAGTTCAAGCGCAACTACGACGCTAACGTCAGCTTGGCCAGTTGTTTGCCCTCGGTGTTCAAACAGGGGCCGGCGCGTTATCAAGGCCTGGGTTTGCGCGACCTGTGCGACCAATTGCACAGTTGTTACCGCAGCAATGCCACGGCCAGGCACCTCAAGCGCATGTACACAGTGTTGCCGGAAATTGCGATGAAACCGGCTGACGCATACGATCAGTTGGTCAGGGGTGAAGTCGAAGCTGTGTCCATCGATGCCTTGTCAGGGCGCATCGCCGCCGTGATGCTGGTGCCTTATCCGCCGGGCATTCCGTTGATCATGCCGGGCGAGCGTTTTACCGAGGCGACGCGGTCGATCATCGACTACCTGGCGTTCGCCCGCACGTTCGATAGCAGCTTCCCCGGTTTTGTCGCCGATGTTCATGGGTTGCAACACGAAGATGACGGCAATGGCCGTTGTTACACCGTCGATTGCATCAAGGGTTAAGGATGTTTATGCAAGCTGTAATGAACCCGAAGTACCCAGGGCTCAGCGTGCGGGTCGCCGACGAAGGTTTTGATGCCTACGTGTGGGGCAATGATTTCAGCTTTGAGGTCAGCGCCTATGCCGTGCCAGAAATGGGCAAGCGTGTCGAGCAATGGGGCGTGGAGCGCATCCTGCCGTACCGCAAGTGCTATGGCATCGACCCGGAAGAGTTCGCCAGTTTTCGTGACGCACCCGACAGTGCGATTTTTATGGCTTACCTGGATGACCGTGCGGTAGGGCATGTCGTGGTCAGCACCAACTGGAACGGTTTTGCCCACGTTGATGAACTGGCGGTGGCCTTGCCTGCACGGCGGCATGGTGTGGCCAAGGCATTGCTGGACGTGGCGCAGTTCTGGGCGCGCAAGAAAAACCTGCCGGGCATGATGCTCGAAACCCAGAACAACAACCTCGGCGCCTGCCGCCTGTATGAGCGTTGCGGATACGTGATGGGTGGGATCGATCAACTGCGTTATCGCGGGATTGATCCGCAGACCCGTGAGGTGGCGATTTTCTGGTATCGGCTGTTCAAGCCCGAGTTGGGCACGGACTGAACGTTGCGTCTGCCAGCTTTTCACACCACCTCAAAGGCCTCGGGGCAGGTTAGGAGTCGATCCAGGAGTGTTCGGCGCCGACCTCTACCTGCAATTGATCACGGAAGGCCCCATAGTGCTTCTTGGCCTCATCTACCCTCGATTGCAGGTCGCTCGGTGCCGATATACCTCGGTCGGCATAATATTGGCGCGTTTCGGTGTCGAGGTTGAACGGCTTGCCAAGCCTCAGTCTGCCATTGACCAAGTTGGTTTCTTTACTTTTTTTATCGAAGCCTGCGTCGTAAATGTCCGGTCGCCTGGCTTTCAGCACGTCGTCAAACATATTCGGGCCCACGGTCTCGAAAATCCTGCTCTCGTAGGTCCGGAAATCCGCCGTGTAGCTGACCGCGCCATTGGCATCACGCCCCGTGGTCGGGCGATTGGCCTGAAAGTAGGCTTTATTATTGCTGAAGCGGCGATTCATTTCGGCAATCATTTCAGTGACGACCGGGTTGTCTGCCTGGGTGGCGAAGTTGCTCGTATTAAAGAACAGTCTGTAGTCGGTCAGTGTGTGCGCGACCGGCGCGCCGATCAGGATATCCGAGTCTCCGGCGTGCAGGCCTGCCGAGCCGACAGCACCTTTGATCGTGTCATCGGTGTCGAGATAGATGCCGCCATATTTATTCATTAACGGGTAGCGTGCCACGTCAGAGGCGGCGGCGAGATTCTTGCCCTGGCCCTGGCGGAAATAGGCATACATTTCCGAATTTTTCAGGGGCTGGAAAAATGCCTCTTCGTGCAAGTTCATGACGGTGATGCCCGGTGCGTTGTTTTCCAGATTGGCCTTGATGGCTGTGAACAGCGCTGGGGTATCGGCGTCAACATGCACAATGGCGTTGAACCCCGGCATCTTTTCGGTATTGGCCGCGATGTTCTTGACCAACTTCTCCGATATTTCGCCGCCGGCCCAGAAATAGTGAATGTCTTTGGGTAGGGGGCGGATATTTTCCGGCATTTGCAGGATGGCCGGCGGGGTCGCATCAACGAACTTGAAATTATGCGCGTCGATCTTTTTGGCTTTGTTCATTTCATCAAGTGTGCCTCGCTGCCATTTGTTCTTTCCCGTTCTCCAGAAATAAATACCGTTTGCGGCATCTGGGCTCCAGGCCCCGACACGGGTATCGAAGGTGGCGAGATAGTTCATGCCGTCATAGTTGATGGAGTAAGGGAACGAACCCGGGTATGTGTTGACTCGTACATCATCTATCGGCATTACGTAGGTGTTTTCGTCGAGCTTCCAGGCAGGCGAGTTGTCGGGGGCACCGCCGAATAAACGGTTGGCCGAGGCGGAAGGCTCCCAGCCGGCGACGCCCAGGTCCCTGACGGCAATATCGGCTTGGCGTGCGTCGGGATGCTGGATGACTCGCTGGCCATCCTTGAGCGTGGACCGATAAAGCTTACCGTCGACTTTCACATATTCAATATTGTTCGGGCCCACGTAGACGTTGGCCTGCAAGCCCTTCACCCGGAGCAGTTCGGGGGACACTGTTGCCTCGTAACCCAGCAGCGCAGATTTATTCAGGGTCTTGACTTGGCCCGCGTTCGCCACGACTGCCGGCTGGAATTTTTTCAGCGGCGCTCCATAGGGTTGCCCCTTGCCGATGTCGTAGGCATACCAGTGACCGTTGCGGAACACGGCGCCGCCTTCCAGGCTGTGCTCGGCCACTGTGTAGGTGCCTACGGCCGCCAAACCATGCTGCTGGCCTGCTGCCTTGAGCACATCGTAGCTACCACTGGCACCCTTGAGCACATTCACCGCTTCCTTGCCCAGGCGTGCGCCGCGGCGTATCAGCCAGCCCGCGCCCCTGAGCAGGTCGCTGGCGCCACTCAAGGGGTTGAGCGCCTCAATGGCAACGGTGCCTACGAATCGTGCGGTTTTCGTCGCCGCCTTCAGGCTGGTCAACCCCTTGGCAAGCACTTTGCCCGCTTGGGCGGCTTTGCCCAGGCCGAGGGTCACCAGGCCCACAACATCAGTGCCCAGGTCAAACAAGCCATCGCCGACGTTGCCCTTCATAAAATTGACAACGGCTGACCTGAAGGGAATCAGGTTGAGCAGGAACTGGCCGATGGCATCGTCGGCAGCTGCGCTTTTATCGTAAGAGGTCGACCCTCTGGCATGCTGGAGCAGGTCGTCATTGTCTAGGTCAAGCGATTGGGTGAACACCCGGGAGATGTAGTGGGTGCGCGGGGAGTCGAAGACCTGTGGCGTTTGCAAGAGGGTGTCTTTTTCCCCCGCCTGCAGGCTGTGTTCGGTCGGGAAGGGGTTAAACCGCACGGTTTTATGCAAGGCGTTGGCGACCCTCGTCTCGAGTTTGTCGTAGGGCGGCGAATACGTATGGATCTTGTAGTTTTCTTTGGAAATAGTGCCGGCGTGAGTATCAATGCGATAAATGTTGACCTGCCCGTCACGGGTGATCTTTACATCCAGCGTATGGCCTCTTTTACTCAGGGTTTGGGTCCAGAAGTCGGTGCCTAGGGTGTATTCGTTGGTCTGGAAAAATTCGAGCTCGCCATACTCGAAATTCTGTTTGTCCTCCGGCGGCAAGGTCGATATCAGGTAGTGAGCCATGCCCGAATGGCCTTTTTTCATTGCCTCAATGGCAGATGCGTAGTGCTGCGTAAAGGTCTCTGCGACGCTCAGCTTGCCGCTGGTTGACTGCTCGCAAAACGCCTGAATGGGGATCCGTTGGTTGTGGGTTTCCCAATGTTCGTTGCGGTCCGCATTGGTCTTGTCGCCCTGCATGACGATATCGAGCATCGAGTGCTCGCCGGGGAAGCGGCCCGGCCGCCCTGGGATCTTTGAGACTTTGACGATGTCTTTGGCCTTGAAGACGCTGTCGTCGACCCCCGGAAATGCTTCTCTGAGTAACGCCAGCCCCATGTCTTCACGGTTCGGAAGCGGTGTTGCGAGTGCCGTTGCTGTCGCCTGCACAGCGCTCTGTTGGGTGCTGAAGGCGCGCTGCAAACCTTGCATTTCGGTATCCGAGGGCACCTGGCCGGCGTTCCACAGGCCATTGACCACGCCCCAATTGATCACCGCTTCGCGCTGGATATATTGGGTAAGGTTTGCGTCGATCTCGATATTTTCGGCGCCAGCCAATACCTCGCTGTAGGTCATCGTGAGCACGCGCCCCGGCGCTTGGGCTTCCAGTTTGGCTGCGGCAATGGCCAGCTGTGTCCAGGGAATACTGCCGTACTTCACACTGGGCGGGATGTCCTTGACCAAGCATTCAGGTGCGGTGCGGGCCAGCAATACCCGGGCGGCAAGGTCGGCTGATTGCGCAGAGGCACGGCCTTCTTTCACCAGGTGGTGACTCAAACCCTCAATAACCGCTGCGGCCGGTTTACCCCATTGCTGGCGTTGCCCAAGGTCAAAGCCGGCGACACCGTTGCGCACCGGCGCGTGCACGGCTTCCGGGTCCAGGCTGAGGTGGATGGCCGCCAGCAAGTAATCATTGAGGCTGGTGTTCGTCGCGACACCACCCAGCCGGGTTTGTATGGCCTCGCCCAGTGCTTTGGCTGCGGCTGAGCCCAGCAGCATCTGCGTCGCTTCGGCGGGTTTTTTCAAGTCATCGTTCGACAGGCTGGCTGCCGATAACAGATAGCCCAGCACGCCCTTGCGTTTATCGGCCAATGGCAGCCCAGGCAGGGTTGAGTCAGGCGCATTCAGCAGGTCGAGGATGGCTTGTTTATCCACGCCTGCCATAGGGCTTGGCCAAGACAACGCACCGCTGAAATTACCCAGGGGGTGGGTCTGCACGTGCTTGGTCGCGGTTTGATACAGCGCGAGCACCTCGTCGAGGGTTGTCGGTACGTTCAGGCCGCTGCCGGCGAGGTACGCTTGGAGCTTGACGAAAAGATTGCTTGGGGTCAGCTGGTGTTGTTGGTAGTAGTCGGAGTCTTCACAGACCGGTATTGAAAGCGTGCTCAGGCGCACGGCCAGTTCGGCGGCAACACGGATTTGCTGGTCGCCGGTTAAGTGACCGGGGAACGTTTGGCTCAGTTCCTCAAGCAGCGCGCGCAGTGCGTTGGCCAGCTCTCTCCAGTTGCAGCGTTCACCGAAGGCTTTTTTCAGGGCGGTGGGGTTGTCGAGCGCGTCGGCTACCTCAGGCGCATCATTATCCGCTGCCGTTGGGGGGCTGATCAGGGGGCTGGCGAGCTGTGGTTGGTAGTGGTTGGCGACGTTGCTCAGAGGCAGACGCGCAGTAGTGGCGTGATGGGTCACGTTCATTGAGGAGCCTTCCGTAGTGGTGGTATATCGTCCTGCACAGCGCCCCAATGGGGCTTTGTGCAGCGAATAGGTGAAGAAAACGTCGGAAGGGGTTCCCGCTTGACTGTCAGGAGGTGTGTCGGGGGCAGGGGAGCAAAGGTCTGCGTTACGCGACTGGCGCGCTCGGCGGTGTGCCGGCCAGCAAGGCTTGGGCCTTGTGCGTGATGATCTCCAGTAGGGCATTCAGCGCTGGCGTCGATTCAGTTTCTTTCAACGTCAAACCGTAAAGGATTACCGGGATGGGCGGAGATAACGGGCAAGCATCCAGCCCGATCTCCCGGGCACCGGATGCGGTGAACGGGTCGACAATCGCCAAACCTTCCCCTGCCTCCACCAGGCTGCGCATCATCTGATAGGTCTGCACCCGCGTTTGCACCTCCGGCAATGGGCGCAGAGCCTGCAACTTGGCGTCGAGCAGACGGCTTAACGGGTCATGCCCTTCGAGCCCGATCATCGATTGCCCGGCCAGCTCCTGTAATGCAATGTACTTTTGCTTGGGCTTGAGCCAGCCGTGGGGCGCGAGCAATTGCAGTTTGCCCTGCGCCAATACCGTGCTTTGAATGTGTGGGTGCTGCGGGTCATAGAGGCTCAGGCCCACATCGGCTTCGCGCAGCAGCAGGTTTCTGACTATCTCCCGGGTCGGCTGGCTCGACAGGTTGCACGGCGTGTCCTGGAAGCGCCGACGCAATGCAGCGATGCTTTGCGGCAGCAGTTGATTGGCCAGGGGCGGGGTGCACACTGCACGCAGGGTGGGCGCATGATGGTGTTTCAAGCGGCTGGCCAGGCGTTGCACCGGTTCCAGCGCTTCGTAGAGCTGGGCGATTTCAGCCTGCAGCTCCAAGGTCTCGCGCGTCGCTTGCAAACGCCCGCGCACGCTGGCAAACAGCATGAAGCCCAATTGGCGCTCGGCATCCTTGAGCGTGGCGTCCACATCGCCCACGGGGAGTTGCAACCATTCGGCGGCCGTGCCGAGGTGTCCGGTCTGCAAGATGGCCTGAATCACTTCGATATGACGTAAACGCATCGCCGGAGTCTATGTTCAGTGCGGTGGGGTTTCAATGGCTGGGGAAAAAACAGCACGGGCGTGGTCGGGTGTCGGGCAGCGTTAGCATGTATACAACTGCAATGATCAGGTCATATAAGAACGTATCAACCGAGGGACAATGGGGAGCCTTACCATGCCAGGACGTACCACAATCGGAAAGATCCCCGGCCAGCGTGGCTTTACGCGTTGGGCGGTGCTGGTGGCGTTGATCATCGTTGGCGTGCTGGCGTTTGCGGTGGGGCCACGTTTACTGGGTGAGGTCACCGTAAAGGAAATTGCCACGGCGAAAGCCCAAGTGGCCGAACTGGGCAAGGCTGTCGAGCAGTTTCATCAAGACATTGGCCGTTACCCCACTGATGAAGAAGGCCTGGAAGCGCTGACCTCGGCACCGGCTGGCGAGGTGAAATGGAAGGGGCCTTACGTGAGCGAAGACCTGCTGGCCGACCCTTGGGGCATTGCCTATCAGTATCACTATCCGGCCACGCAAGCGAAAACGCCCTTCGACCTGTTCTCGTTTGGCAAGGACCGCACACTGGGCGGTGTCGGCGAGAACAAGGATATTACCTACGGCGACAACTGATTCATCTGGCATTACCCATCGACCTGATTAGAATGGCGCATCTGATCATCAACGACCAATGCCGGTTACTCGGCACTTAAAACAAAAACAGGTCCGGTCTCACATGCCTATACCCTCGACATTCCTCGGGGTAACGGCCAAGCAACTACTGGTCCTGGTGACCCTTGGTAGCGTGGCTGCTTATCTCCTCAATAGTCACGATGAACACACCCCGGAAAATCTCGCCCTGGAGGCGTTTATCCGTTCCCAGGAACAGGTAGGCGAGCAGGTCGGCGCGGTGCTGGAGATTGCATTGGTCAGGCAGGTGGTCGCCTATCCCGGTTACGGCACCTCGGGCTACAAGCGATCGCTGTTTGCCGTCGAGGGCGAGCGGGGGCGGTTGATGGTGACGCTCAGGCAAATGGACGGTGAGCAGGGCGTCGAGGTGACGGAGATACGCCGACCCTGATCACCCAGCCCAGTCAACGCCATCAATGGCCAGGACTGAGCAGGTCGATAAGGCGGGATCTTATGAAGCGAGGAACGTTGGGGATTCGCGGACGATAATTTTGTCCGACTGGATCAGTCTGAATTCATCGCCTTCCAGCTTCTCTACACGATCGCCAATGGCCAGCTTGTAGGTAGTGGTGGGCGCCGAGCCAGCCAGGTCGCCTTGCACCGGGTTGGATTCCTGGAACTCATGCACCGAATACACGCGTCCTTCCGCGTCTCTGGCATGGAACTGTCCGACAAGTACTGCAGCCATCTGTTTAGAACCTCTGGAGATAAACACTCGATTTGCGGTTCTGTAGACCGTCATGGAGCGGGGTAGTTTACCTATGGAAAAAAAATACTATTCGTTGATGTTTTCAGACGCTTCCTACGCTGGCAGCGGTGAGTCAAACGTCTTGGGCCTCATTAAAACCTTCTGGTGAACCTGTCGCGAAAACTCTATAACTACAAGCTCCATTAGTCAGACGTCGGGAAAACCTCAATGAGCAAGGTCTATACGATTGCCGTCCTGGTTGGCAGCTTGAGAAAAGAGTCGATCAACCGCAAGGTCGCCCTGGCTTTGGCCGAACTGGCCCCAGCCAACCTCACATTGAACATCGTTGAAATTGGCGACTTGCCGCTCTACAACGAGGACATCGACGGGGCATCACCGCCCGCAGCCTACAGTACTTTCCGTCAGCAGGTACGTTCATCCGACGCGGTGCTGTTCGTGACCCCGGAATACAACCGTTCCGTGCCCGCCCCGCTGAAGAATGCCATTGATGTGGGCTCTCGCCCTTACGGGCAAAGTGCCTGGAGCGGCAAGCCCGGGGCGATCATCAGTGTGTCGCCGGGCGCGATTGGCGGCTTCGGCGCCAACCACCATCTGCGCCAGTCGCTGGTGTTTCTTGATGTGCCGTGCATGCAGCAGCCGGAAGCCTACTTGGGGGGCGCGGGCAGCGCGTTCGATGAGGCGGGCAATGTGTCGGAAAAGACCAAGCCATTCCTGCAGGCGTTTATCAATGCCTATGGCACCTGGGTCGAGAAACAACACGGCTGAATACGCAACACCCGGCCGCCAGCGCCGGGTGTTTTGTTTTTGCGGTCAGGCCAGGCGATCCGCCAGTGCCAGCGCGTGTGCGGTGGATTGCTGGCGGGAGGTCTGATCGACCTCCGGCCCCAGCAGGGTTTTTTCCACCGACAGCGTGTGCACATCCGTCACACCGATAAATCCGAGCCAGGCGTCCAGATAGGGTTTCTGAAAGTCCATCGCCTGCGCGCCGGGTGCGGAAAAATCCATCCCTCGCGCGTACACATTCACCGCCGTCTTGTTTTGCAGCAGGCCTCGCAAACCGTGTTCCGGGCTGAACTCAAATAAGACATCCTTCTGCGACACCACGTCGATAAAGTGTTTGAGCTTGTAAGGGATCGCGAAATTCCACAGCGGTACCGAGAACACCAATACGTCCGCCTGATGCAACTGGGCCGCCAGGGCTTTCAGTGCCGTCCAGGCGACGCGTTGCTCGTCGCTCAATGCCACGCCGCTGAGGCCCGCATACTTGGCGTCCATCACCGGCCCATCGAATTCAGGCAGGTCGAGGGCCCACACATCCAGGGTCACCACGTGGGTGTCCGGGGCGTTCTGCTGATAACGCTGGATAAATTGGCGGGCGATTTCCAGGGATGCGGAGCGCTGTTTGCGGGGTGAGCATTCGATGTGCAGAAGCGTAGTCATGGTGGGCCTCGAAGAAAGTTGACCCGAGCATTGCAACATAGCGCTTGATGAAATATAAATCGTGTTTTGGAGGCCTATTAATTAGATATCAGAATATGTTTGATGGCGTGCTGCTTAAAACCTTCGTCGCGGTGGTGGATGAGGGCGGTTTCAGTCGTGCAGGCGAGCGTCTGCACCTTACGCAGTCGGCCGTCAGCGGGCATTTGCGGCGCCTGGAAGAACAGGTCGGCAAGCCGTTGCTCACGCGCACCACGCGTTCCCAACAGCTGACACCGGACGGCCAACGGTTGATGGCCTACGCGCGCGGTATTCTGGCGTTGAATCGGAATGCCTGGGCCGAGCTGACCCGTTCGGCGTTTGCAGGAGATCTGCGCGTGGGTGTGTCGGAGGAGTTCGCCGACGCACGCCTGTTGCGTGAGCTGCAAGACGTTGCCGCCGAATACCCAGGCATCCAGATCACCGTGCAGGTGGGCATTCCCGGTTCGTTGCTGAGTTTGATGAAGCAGGGTGAGCTGGATGTGGTCGTGGGGTCGTTATGCGAGTCAAGCGAGCCGGGCCTGGCGTTGTGGCGAGAGCCGCTGGTGTGGGCCTGGTCCGCGCAACCGACGGTGGCATTACCGACGCCTTTGCCGCTGGCCCTGTTTCCGGCGCCCTGTCCTTACCGCGAGGCGGCGTTGACCCGTCTTGCCCAGGCCGGTATCGCCCAGCGCACCGCCTTGCAGTGCAGCAGTTACGCGGCGTTGCACGCTGCCGCGATGTCCGGGTTTGCAATTGCCCCGATGGCACTCAGCCAAGTGAAGCCGGGCTTGACGGTACTCGGCAGCGAACAGGGTTTGCCCGCGTTGCCGGACGCCGAGTTCCGCCTGTTCAGCGCGCCGGAGGCGGACTCACGCCTGGTCGAGGTGATCACCCAGGTCGTGGTCCGTTATGGCGCTTCCCGGCGTTACTGAGTGTCAGCGCAACCAGTTGGTGCGCGCCAGTTCGATGACTTCATCGCCGCGCCCGCTCATCACCGCCTTGAGCATATACAGACTGAAACCTTTGGCCTGTTCCAACTTGATGCTGGGCGGCATCACCAGTTCTTGGGTGGCGGTGACGACATCCACCAGCACCGGGCCGTCATGTGCCAGGGCCCGGCGCAAGGCCGGTTCGAGGTCTTCGGAGTGTTCCACGCGGATGCCCAGAATGCCCATGGCATTGGACATGGCCGCGAAATCCGGGTTTTTCAATTCGGTGCCGGTGTCGAGGTAGCCGGCGGCTTTCATTTCCATGGCGACGAACCCGAGTGACGAGTTATCGAACACGATGACTTTGACCGGCAAATTCAACTGCGCCAACGAGATGAAATCGCCCATCAACATGGCAAACCCACCGTCGCCGGACATCGAAATGACCTGGCGCCCGGGGAACGCTGCTTGGGCACCGATGGCCTGGGGCATGGCATTGGCCATCGAGCCGTGGTTGAACGAACCGATCAGGCGGCGTTTACCGTTCATCTTCAGGTAACGCGCCGCCCACACGGTGGGCGAGCCCACATCAGCGGTGAAAATTGCATCATCGTCCGCCAGCTCGCTGAGCATACGCGCGACATATTGCGGGTGGATCGGTCGGCCAGCCTTTGATGGCTGCGCCAGGTCGTCCAGGCCCTGGCGGGCTTTCTGGTAATGCTTGAGTGAAGTCTCGAGGAAGCTGCGGTCGGTCTTGCGGCTCAGGCGCGGCAACAGCGCGTCGATGGTCTCGCTGACGTCAGCAGCGATACCCAGGTCCAACGTGGCCCGACGCCCGAGGGCCTGGGGGTTGCGGTCGACCTGGATGATCTTCGCGTCGGTAGGGTAGAACTGACGGTACGGGAAGTCGGTGCCGAGCATGATCAGCGTGTCGCAGTCGAGCATGGCGTGATAGCCGGAGCTGAAACCGATCAGGCCGGTCATGCCCACATCAAATGGGTTGTCCCACTCCACATGCTCTTTGCCGCGCAAGGCATGCACCACCGGCGCGCCCAAGGCGTCGGCCAGGGCCACCACCTGGTCGTGCGCGCCGGCACAGCCGCTGCCGCACAGCAGGGTGACTTTCTGGCTGCTCTGCAGGATCTCGGTGAGGCGTTGCAGGTCCTGTTCCGCCGGCAAGGTGCGCGGTGCGTGCAGGGCTGGCCACGGCTTGAGCGAGTCTTCCACCTCGAGCAGCGACACATCGCCAGGAATCACGACCACTGCTACACCGCGATTGAGGATCGCCGAGCGCATGGCGCGGTGCAGTACGTGGGGCATTTGCGCGGGGTTGCTCACCAACTCGATAAAGTGGCTGCACTCTTTGAACAGTTCCTGGGGATGAGTTTCCTGAAAGTAGTTCAGGCCGATTTCCGAAGACGGGATTTGTGCGGCAATGGCCAGCACCGGGACATGGTTGCGGTGGCAGTCGAACAGGCCATTGATCAAATGCAGGTTGCCCGGCCCGCAACTGCCGGCGCACACCGTCAGTTCGCCGGTGGCGGCGGCTTCGGCACCGGCGGCGAACGCGGCGACTTCTTCGTGGCGCACGTGCATCCACTCGATGCTGTCCATGGTGCGCAGGGCGTCGGTCAGGCCGTTGAGGCTGTCGCCGGTCAGGCCCCAGATGCGTTTGATGCCCGCCTGTTCAAGGGTGGTCGCCAATTGCTGGGCCAGGTTGATTTTCGCCATGAAGAACTCCAATCGTCAGTGAGGTAAAAAATTGCTGATCAATAGGGGACAGTTCGATCACGGCGAATGCTCCGCGCTTAATGTGAAGATTGCGTCATGGCGGCGCGGTATTGGCGGGTGCGGCGGGCGATAAACCACTGGTCACGGACCAGCGCCATGCACGGGGCAACCTTGGGCTTGGGCTGATGGCCGCGGCTCAGGCGGCGCATCTGGTAACGCACCACTGCCAGGGTGGCGAGGGCGGCCAGCGGCTTGCGCTGCCAGTTGATCGGTTTGAGTTGCGGGTTCAGGTCGCGCCCTGCGCGCCAATGTTTGATCAACTGCGGCTCCAGCGTCAGGGCGGTGGCGATGCCGGCCATGGCAATGCCACTGTCGAGCACCTGCTGCACGATCGGCAGGCGACGAATACCACCGGTGACCATCAGTGGCATGGTGGCGATGGTTGCAAGTTCCTTGGCAAATTCCAGGAAGTACGCTTCACGCGCCAGGGTGCGGCCGTCCCGTGCGTCCCCTTGCATCGCTGGGGCCTCATAACTGCCGCCGGATAATTCGAGCAGGTCAATCGGCAGCGGGTTGAGCATCTCGACCACGGCGAGGGCATCGGCCTCTTCGAAGCCGCCGCGCTGGAAGTCCGCCGAGTTGAGCTTTACTGCCACGCAAAAGGAGGGGCTGACGTTGGCGCGCACTGCGTTGATTACCTCCAGCAGCAGGCGCGCACGGTTTTCCAGCGAGCCGCCCCAGCGATCGGTGCGCAGATTGCTCAGCGGCGAGAGAAACTGGCTGAGCAAATAGCCATGTGCTGCGTGGATCTGCACCCCGGTAAACCCGGCTTGTTCGGCCAGGCGCGCGCTGGTGGCGAAGCGGTTGATTACGTCTTGAATGTCGTGTTCGGTCATGGCCTTGGGCTTGGCAAACATCTTCGAAAAACCGCCCAGATCGAGCGCAACGGCAGAGGGTGCCAAGGCTTGCTGGCCCAGATTGGCCATGGTCTGGCGACCCGGATGGCTGAGCTGCACCCAAAAGTGCACGCCCTTGGCGCGGGCAACATCGGCCCACTCACGAAAACTGTGCAGGTGCTGTTCGTCTTCCAGGGCCACGCCGCCGGGCCCGGTCATGGCGTGGCGGTCGATCATCACGTTGCCGGTCAGTAACAGACCGGGCTCACCGTCCGCCCAGGCTTTGTACAGCTGTTTCAATTCGCGCGACGGCGCTTGGTGGGCGTCGGCCATGTTTTCCTCCATCGCTGCCTTGGCGATGCGGTTGGTGAGGATTTGGCCGTTGGGCAGTTGCAAAGCTTCAAAGGGCGACATGGATTGACTCCTGAGCGGGGGAGGCCTCAGGCTAAGCTTAAAGTTAACTTTAATGTCAAGCAGGGCGTGGCAATGAATATTGGTGAACTGGCAAAACAGAGCGGGCTGGCGGCGTCGCGTATCCGCTTTTATGAGGCCGAAGGGCTGATCAGCCAGGTGGGGCGCCAGGCCAATGGCTATCGACGCTATTCAGCGCAAGCGTTGCAAACCCTGCAACTGATTCAGAGCGCGCAGCAGGCCGGGTTTACCTTGCAGGAGCTCAAGGCATTGATGCCGGCTCCAGGCGAACACAAGCGCGACGAGCTGATTGAGGCGCTGGAGCGCAAGGTGCAGCAGATCGAAGGGATGCAGGCGCAGTTGGCCCACAGCAAAGCGCAGTTGCTGGGCGTGATCGAGGCGGTGCGGGCGCACCCGGCAGATGTGCCGTGTTCGATGGGTCAAAAGCAAGTGCTGGCGTCGATCAACCTCACGCCATAAAAAAAGCCCTGGCATGCCAGGGCTTTTTCAGGTGCTAACGCTTAGCGACGACGGAACAAGGGCAGCGGTTCATCCGTTGCGGCTTGATAGGTCACCGAGAAATCCTTGAGGCTTTCCAGCGCTTCGTACGGGTCTTTGTCGGCGCGCAAGGCGAAGGCATCGAACCCGCAGCGGTGCAGATAAAACAGCTGATCGCGCAGCACATCACCAATCGCGCGCAACTCGCCTTTGAAACCGTAGCGGTCACGCAGCAGGCGGGCGTTGGAGTAGTTGCGCCCGTCGGTGAAGGCCGGGAAGTTCAGGGCGATAACCTGGAAGTGCTCCACGTCGTCGCCGATTTCTTCGGCCTCTTCATCGGCGTCCAGCCACACACCCAGGCCGCCATCGCGGGCCTTGAGCGCATGGGCGTGTTCGCGCCACAAGGCCAACGGTACGATCAGGTCGTCGCAGTTGGAAATACCGTCGAAGCTCGCGTCCTTGGGCAGCAGGTGCCAGGTTTCGTCGAGGACTTCGTTGTTCTTAATGATTCGCTGCATAGACGCGCTCCTTGAACAAGTCGATGCCGATGCGCTGGTAGGTGTCGATGAAACGCTCATCTTCGGTGCGCTGTTCGATGTACACGTCGATCAGCTTGCCGATCACCTCGGGCATGGCTTCCTGGGCGAAGGACGGGCCGAGGATCTTGCCCAGGCTCGCATCGCGGCTGGCGCTGCCACCCAGGGACACTTGGTAGAATTCTTCGCCTTTCTTGTCCACGCCCAGGATGCCGATGTGGCCGACATGGTGGTGACCACAGGCGTTCATGCAACCGGAGATGTTCAGGTCCAGCTCGCCGATGTCGAACAGGTAGTCCAGGTCGTCGAAACGGCGCTGGATCGATTCGGCGATCGGGATCGATTTGGCGTTGGCCAGGGAGCAGAAGTCGCCGCCCGGGCAGCAGATGATGTCGGTCAGCAAGCCGATGTTCGGCGTGGCGAAACCGCCTTCGCGCAGTTCGCCCCACAGCGTGAACAGTTGGCTTTGCTCAACGTCGGCGAGAATGATGTTCTGCTCGTGGGAGGTGCGCAGTTGGCCGAAACTGTAGCGCTCGGCCAGATCGGCGACGGCGTCCAGCTGTTTGTCGGTGATGTCACCTGGCGCAACGCCGGTAGGTTTCAGCGACAGGGTCACCGCTACATAGCCCGGTTTTTTGTGCGCCAGGGTATTGCGGGTACGCCAGCGGGCGAAACCTGGGTGCTGCTGGTCAAGGGCGGCCAGTTCGGCGTCCTGATTGCTCAGGGCCTTGTACTCAGGGTCGACGAAGTGCTTGGCCACACGGTGTACTTCGGCTTCGGTCAGGGTGGTCTGGCCGCCGCGCAGGTGTTCCATCTCAGCGTCGACCTTCTGCGCAAACACCTCAGGGGTCAGCGCTTTGACCAGGATCTTGATCCGGGCCTTGTACTTGTTGTCACGACGGCCGTAGCGGTTGTAGACCCGCAAAATGGCATCGAGGTAGCTCAACAGGTCCTGCCATGGCAGAAACTCATTGATGAACGCACCGACCACCGGTGTACGACCGAGGCCGCCACCGACCAGCACACGGAAACCCAGCTCGCCAGCGGCGTTGTGCACCGGCTCAAGGCCAATGTCATGCACTTCGATGGCGGCGCGGTCCGAGGTCGAGCCATTGATGGCGATCTTGAACTTGCGCGGCAGGTAGGCGAATTCCGGGTGAAAGGTGGTCCACTGACGGACGATTTCACACCAGGGGCGCGGGTCGATCAGCTCGTCGGCGGCTACGCCGGCAAACTGGTCGGTGGTCACGTTGCGCAGGCAGTTACCGCTGGTCTGAATGGCGTGCATCTGCACGGTCGCCAGTTCAGCGAGGATGTCCGGCACGTCCTCCAGCGCCGGCCAGTTGAACTGCACGTTCTGGCGGGTACTGATGTGGGCGTAGCCTTTGTCGAAGTCGCGGGCAATCTTGGCCATCATCCGCGTCTGGCGCGAGGTCAGTTGGCCATAGGGCACGGCCACCCGCAGCATCGGCGCAAAGCGCTGAACATAAAGGCCATTTTGCAGGCGCAGAGGGCGGAACTCTTCTTCGCTCAGTTCACCTGCCAGATAGCGTCGGGTCTGATCACGGAACTGCTTGACGCGGTCCTCGATGATGCGCTGATCGTATTCGTCGTATACGTACATATAGGTCCTGTTCTCGGCAAATCTGCGCGCACGGCCGCGCACTCCCAACGGAGCCGGCGCACGATACCAGTTTGCGTTTATGCGCAAAAGTGATGTTTGAGTATATGTAAATAACCAAATTGACTAATGAGAACGGTTATCGCGATACCCACATTTGTCATGCGGGCAATCATGAACTTTACTGTCGTCGAGTCTTAATGCAATCACCTATAAAACCGACAAGAGGCGATGCGATGAGCAATTCGACTAAAGCCCGTAAACCTGACAGTACCGTTGATGCCTGGGCCATTCTGTTTCTGATCATTCTGGTGGTCGGAACCGCCGTTTTCTGGGTTGGCCACCAGTAAATGAAGCAGGATTGAGCCTCGATTGACTGCCAATTTGCCATTATCATGGCGGTCAACATCCAAGGCTCAAACGACCATGTTGAAGGTTCTGATTGCGTGCGTGTGGTTATTGGGCTCGGCGTACGGGGCGATGGCCCATGCGACGTCAGTGGTGTTTCTTAACCCGGGCACGTCGACCGAAACTTTCTGGGTCACCTACGCGCAATTCATGCAGGCCGCCGCCAAGGACCTCGGCCTGGATTTGCGTGTGCGTTATTCCGAGCGCAACCCGGACACTACCGTCGCCCAGGCGCGCGAAGCCCTGCAAGGGGAAAACCGCCCGGACTACTTGGTGTTCGTAAACGAACAATACATTGCTCCGCAGATCTTGCGCATGGCCTTGGGCCGCGGGGTCAAGCTGTTGATCGTGAACAATGCGTTGACGGCCGCTCAACTGCAAATGCTCGACGTGCACAAAGACGCGCAGTGGATCGGCAGCCTGGTGGCCGATGACGAGCAGGCCGGTTACCTGATGCTCACCGACCTGCTGCGCAGCCATGGCCCGGTTGCACCCGGTGAGTCTCTGGACCTGCTGGCGTTTTCTGGGGTTAAAAATACGCCGGCCGCACAGCGACGTGAGCAGGGCTTGCGCCGCGCCCTGGCCGAGCACCCGCAAGTGCGTCTGCGCCAGTTGGTGTATGGCGAATGGAGCCGCCAGCGCGCATTCGAGCAAGCCACGCAATTGTTCAAGCGCTATCCCCAGACGTCGTTGGTATGGTCTGCCAACGATGAGATGGCGCTCGGCGCCATGCAGGCCCTGCAAGACAGCGGGCGCGTGCCGGGCAAGGACGCGCTGTTCAGTGCAGTCAACAGCTCGCCGGGCATCTTGCAGGCACGCCTCGACGGCCGGCTCACAACCCTCGTCGCCGGGCACTTCACGTTGGGTGGCTGGGCCATGGTGTTGATCAATGATGACGCCAAGGGCGTCGATATCGCCGCCTACGGCGGGCGTGACCGCCAGCAAGCGTTGTTCCAGCTGATCGACGCCAGGCAGGCACAACGCTTATTGGGGCCAATGCCGCCAGTGGATTTTCGCGCACTGTCAGCGGTGGGCAAGCCACCGTCCTACCGTTACCCGTTCAGCCTGCAACTGCTGTTGCGTTAAACGCCCGCCAGGTGCAGCACCAGTTTGACAATGCCGAACAAGGTCAGCGCAAACACCGCTGTGAACAGGATGCCCAGGACCACAAAGTGGCTGGGCTTGCCGTGAGTAAAGTCGCGAGCGCGGTTTTTGCCGCTTTGCACACCGAACGCTGCCGCCAACACGCTGTGCAGCATCTGCCAGAAGGTCGGCGGTTTGTTATCGCTTGGGTCTTCCATATATCCCTCTTCGGCCGGACGTTATGCAAAGCATAGACAAGCGAATGGAAACGTCACTCAGGTTTTAACACCTCCAGCCCAAGAAACAGCGTCTGATCCAGTGGTGGCTTGATCTCGGCTTTGTCCAGATTGACCACCGCACGGTTGTTAGCGCGCGATTGTTCGATCAGCTCTCGGCGGGTGAACAGACGCTCAGCCCGGGTTTTCAAATGGCCGAAGGCGGGTTGGGATGCGGGCGCATGCTCAGAGGGATAATGGAAGTGGGCATACCACAAGACAGTCTCGTCAGCCTTTTTGCCGGCTTTGATCAGGCTTTTGTCGCGTATTGCATATTCGGTAAGGTAATCGCCGGCCTTCAATTTGATGCGACTGCGCACCAGATTGATATCAACGAAGCCGTATTTCCATAAATAGGCAATGTTGGCGGCTTTCGGGCGTTGCAGTTTGTAGCCTTCACTGCACACCTCGCGGGCCTTCTGCGTGGCGGATGCGGCTTCTTCAAGGACGTGATTCCTCAAGGCGGTGGCGCTGCTATCAGTGGCGTGGTCGCGGTCTATTTCTGCCGCAAGCGCTTCAAATTTCGCCGCGTGCTGGGTCAGCATCACCTCCCATTCATAAGGGTCGACTGCCTCTATACGGCCGGGCTCTTGAAGTTTTCGCTGTTGAAAACGAATGCTTGCGTCGATACCCGCGCGATCGGCTGTCAGGGTTTGCGCCAGCGCTCTTAGCGTCTTCAGCGGCCGAATGGCCCGTGGGGGCAGTTGTGTGGTCGTGTCTGCGGGTTCAACCACTTTCCACACCCCTTCATCGGGGTGCTCGTGATACGTGGCGAGGAGGGTGCCTGTGAAGGTGTCGTTGATATCGACGAAATTGCCCGATGCATCAGCGCTGCTTGGCCGCAAATCGCCGATCAGGCTGGTCTTGTCGACGGTTTTGATCACTCGGCGAGTGGGTTTTTTGGGGCGTTTGGCCCTGTCGGGCGCGGGGCGCGGGGTAATTTTTTCTTCAACCAGGATTAAGCTTGCCAGTTGTGCTTCAAGGCTTGCGCGGGCTTCGCCCAGTTGCTCCAGGAACGGGCCTCGGTATTCGTCCCGTAACAGGCTCGAATGCATCTCGGAGAGCGAGATGACGGCGTTTTCCAGTTGCTCATATCGCTTGAGGGAATCTTTGAGTACGGCCATTTGTTCGGCGGGTGAGTAACCGGTGGTCGTGCGCATTTCCGTGTGTGCAAATATGCCGACAGTGGCTTGACGGTCGATGAGAATAGCGAGGAAAGGGCTTTCCTCCGGTTTTCTTGGGCCCGGCGTGCGATCCGGTAACAGCTCAAACAGGGCCAGCAGCAGGTGATGTTTGATAATGGCCGAGGAGATGATGCGGTCAGGTGGAAGTTCTGCCAGCAGGTTCGCGCGCAGCGCTGAGGTTGCCTGCTGCAGAGTGGCTTCGATGTTCTCTGTGAGTTCGAGTATCTCTTTGAGCGTTTCCAGTCGTTGCATCGCGCCGCTGATGAACACTTCATAGGCATCTGTGATGTTATCGGGCAGTTCTCTGTCGACGCGTCTTAGCAGTTCAGCCAGGTCTTCGCCGCGTCGGGTTTGCAGCGTGTGTGAGATTTTCTGATGCAGGTTCGCATAGGACACCAGCGAGTGTTGGAACAGGTTGGTTGTGGCGTTATCGCGCGCATCTTTGTATTTCACCTCGGTCCTGTCCAATTCCATCAATTGGCGAGCCGTGGCTTCGCTCTGTTGCAGCACATCGACAAACGTGCGGGTGTTTTCCCGGTAGTTCTCCACCGCGATGTTCCAGTCATGCAGGGCGCGTAACGTCGAGCGTTGCCGTTGCTCATGGCGCTCGACGATTCTGGAGCGCAAGGCGGGCAGCAATTGGGGGTTGTTGAGCCGTTCCCAATCCTCTTTCAGTGCGCGTTGTTGCTCGGTCAGTCGAACCCGGGCGGTGATGACGGCGCTGTTGAATTGCTGGGCCTGGCTTGCCAGTTGCTGCGCTTCCCGAGTGAGGTTTTCCAACGCTGGGTTTAGCGCCTGCAATCGCTGTTTATTACGCTCCGCCAACCCCGCGAGTCTTTCTCTGGGCATGCCGCCCTCCAGCCTGGCTCGTCGGTCCAGCCCCCAGCGCCCCTGTTGGTCACTGGTCAGTTTGAAACCGGGACGTTGCGGATGCTGCGGATGAACCAGGTAAACCTCGTTGAAACCCTGGACCACGTTGACCTGGAACAGCAGCGCGCCGACGCTGGCGTGCCAGGCGCCGTCAATCCGGTACAAGCCTTTGAGAGGGCCGCTTGCCTGCGCCGGCGGCAGGGACGCAGGCCACGGCACATGCAGGTCAAGCAACGCCTGCATCAGCCTTGCACTTGCCCAAGGGCTGGCCAGTGAACGGGTGAAGTCCAATGCGGTGTGGCCGGTCGCCGGAGGTTCGCCTGGCAGCGCCACAGCGCCCTGATGGACCACTGCGGCACTGGGCGCATGGGGCAGGCCCGCAGGGCGGCGCCAGCGAGCAAGGCGCAGTGCCGGGTCTTCTGCGCTGGGCTCCAGCAGCGGCTGGCGAGGCCGGTTGGCCGGTGTGGCAGCGTGCAGCAGCACCATCGCGGTGTTAAGCAACAGGTCAATCAACGCCAGCTCACGGGCAGTCGGGTCGCTGCTGTCCAGCCCGGCCAGGTCCTGCTCCAGGCTGGCGACCAGTACTATGAACCAACCCGCCAACATGGCTGGCCCCTGTACCAGTGGCAACAGTAAGGTATTGAAGAGCAGCCACGCACCTTCCATCACAACGGCCCAGCGGCTTTCGCTGTTGGACACCGACTCGCGATCTGCCAGGTCGACCAGTGCCCGCGCAGTGCTGCCGTATAGATGGTTGAGCAGTTGGCCGTTGACTTGCGATTGCAGCCACTCGTCGGCACCTTCATCGACCGCCAGGGTCGCGGGAGCGGGGTGTTGGGGAGGGCTGAATTCATCCCCCGCCAGGAAGCGGATGATGTGAGGTTCTTTGATGCCGCCGTTGGCGTAGATAGGGCGTGCCTGGTCGGTCAGCCAGGTCAGCACCGTGTTTTGCAGTTCGCCGGGTTTGGCCAGTGCGTCGAGCAGTGCCTGGCGTGTCGGGTATTCATGCAGGCAGTCGGCATACAGTGGTTGATACAGCAGGTGTGGGCCGACACGCACATCCCTGGGTTCAATAATGAACGCGTTGCTGACCTCATCGGGCTGGGCGCCGGTTTTGCGGCAGAACGCCAATGGGCGCAGGAGGATCTCCTCGCCGTCGACGTATCGGTCCGAAGGCATCGAGCCCATCAGCGCCTTCACATAGCGATAACCCATGACGGTCAGGCCGTGCTGTTGGCGAATCTTGTATTCCAACGCCTGCATCGGCAGCTTGACCTTGAGTTCGCGGGTAAACAGCTGTTCCCGGCGCCGTGCGTCACGGGTGTCGGATAACAGCACATCCCTGATTCTTTGCGGGTACGTGCTGCCTATGTCGACGCGCTGAATTAAACCGCTGCTGCCCATCAGGTAGCCTTCGTCCAGCCAGCCTGGCAATGCCAGGCCTCCCTTGGCTGAAAGCGTCAGCCGTCCTGAAGGCTTGCCGGCCAGGTTCTTCACTGCCAGCTCCGTCAATGACAGGCGCACGTGTTCGACGATACCTGCGCCACCCGGGTAGCCGGCGGCCACGGTAAAGTCCAGCAGGACCTCGTCGGGGTCGTAGTCACCATGATCGGCTCGCATCTGCTTGCGTAATGCCGCGCGGCTGAAGTCATGGATATTCTCAATGCCGTCGTTGAACGATTGACCCTGGTTGCGTCGCAATACTTGCGCCATCTCCTGCTGGTGGCGGTGCAACGCAAAGCGGTCATCGGCGCTGGCTTGCGTGAGCCACTCGGGCAACTGGTCGCGGATCGTCTGCAGGTGCGGTGCGGCAGGCGTCGCAACCTGGGTAAAGAAAACCGCCGGGTCGGTGAGCGTGTCCAGGCGCCGCTGCAGCGTGGTTTCGTCCTGGCCCTCAAAGGTCAACGCCGCGAGGTCTTCCAACGCCTGGTCGAGGAGCAGGCCGGCTTGTTGTTCGAACACGTTGCCGTCGGGTTCGTTACGCCTCCAGGTGAGGCTGTCGAACTCGAACTGACGCTGCATCCTGGCGCCCCAGGCGTGACTGAAATCATCGATGGAGGTAAACGCCTCAACCCTTCCTGCGATGCTGTAAAGCAGCACCTGTTGATCGCGTACCAGCAGCAGGTCCGGGCTCAGCAGGCGTGTTTCTTCTGCGCCTTTAACGAGTGTGCTTTCAATGAAATAGGCATAGGTGGTGGGCGAGGCGTGGGAGAGCCGGTCAAGCCGCCCCGGCCATGCGGCGACGGCTGTCAGCATGGCCCGTTGGTTGTCGGTCAGGCTTGACTGACCTGCCGCTGCGGCCGTCATCTGGCCATTGAGAAACTCACTCAGCCATTGCCAGCGACTGCGGCCGTGGCTATCGCTTGCGCTCCAGTAGTCCGCCAGTTCCTGCTGGAAATGCAGCGGTAGCGACACGCGCAATTGGTCGATGATGTGCGCGATCACCTGCATATCGATCAGCGCAGGCGGTGTGGGTTTCAACACCGTAGGGATTTGTTGCGTGAGGTAATACGGCAGCTCGCGGCGTGTGTGCAGGTCCAGCAACTGCGGGTCGAGTACGTGCGCCAGAGCGACTTCCATCAGCGACCGGTAGATGTAGTGACCTTCTGGCTGCGGGATGGCGAGCTTGAGCGTCGGCAGATCCAGGGGCAGCGATGGGTAACACGCCAGTATCCGACTGCGCAGTGCATTGCATACCACCGAATACAACGCCGGGCGTGTCGAGAAACGTTGATGCACCGCCGATGCTGGCAGTTGGCTCAGGGGGCAGGGGTGTGCGGGGTGGGCATGATGAAATCCTTTGCGGTGTGATCCAATGATCGGTACGCACAGGAAATCGATTTTGCTCATGTCAGGTGAGGTATCCGGATACCGCTTTCAACACCGAGCTTGCACGCGTCAAGGCCCGGTACCCGCCTGCTTCGAACGCCTGCAGCGGTCGATGCTGCAAGCGGTCCGGGCAGGTGAATACCGCGCTTCTTAGTTGTCGTAACCCAGGTTGGGTGCCAGCCAGCGCTCGGTGACGCTCAAGTCCTGGTGCTTACGCGCGGTGTAGCTGTGCACTTGGTCCTTGTCGACTTTGCCCACGGCAAAGTACTGCGCCTGCGGGTGGGCGAAGTACCAGCCGCTGACTGCCGCTGCCGGGAACATCGCGTAGTGTTCGGTGAGGAACACACCGCTGCGGCCGGCGTGCATTTCGTGGGCCTCGGGGTCCAGCAGTTGGAACAGCTGGGCTTTCTCGGTGTGGTCCGGGCACGCCGGGTAGCCCGGGGCAGGGCGGATGCCGCTGTATTGCTCTTTGATCAACGCCTCGTTATCCAGCTGTTCGTCCTTGGCATAACCCCAGTGTTCTTTACGCACCTGCTGGTGCAGCCACTCGGCGCAGGCCTCGGCCAGACGGTCGGCCAGGGCCTTGACCATGATCGAGTTGTAGTCGTCGCCCGCGTCCTGATAGGCCTTGGCCACTTCTTCGGCGCCGATACCGGCGGTGGTGATGAAGCCACCGATGTAGTCGGTCACGCCGCTGTCTTTGGGCGCAACGAAGTCGGCCAGGGAGAAGTTCGGCTTGCCGTCGGTCTTGATGATCTGTTGGCGCAGGTGATGCAGTTTGGCAATCGGCTGGCCGTCGTCACCGTAGACTTCCAGGTCATCGTCCTGCACCTGGTTGGTCGGCCAGAAACCGAACACTGCGCGGGCGCTGATGAGTTTTTCGTCGATCAGCTTGTTCAGCATTTCCTGGGCATCGGCGTAGAGCGCGGTCGCCGCTTCACCCACCACTTCGTCTTCGAGGATGCGCGGGAACTTGCCGGCCAGGTCCCAGGAGATAAAGAATGGCGTCCAGTCGATGTACGCGGCCAGGACCTTGAGGTCGATGTTGTCCAGCACCCTGGCACCGGTAAAGCTTGGTTTCACCGGGGTATAGGTGCTCCAGTCGAACTGTGGCTTCTTGGCGATCGCCGCCGGGTAACTCAGGCGCTCGGTACGTGCGCTGCGGTTCGAGGTGCGTTCACGCACGTCGATGTATTCCAGGCGGGTTTTCTCGACAAAGGCCGGTTTCAATTCCTTGGACAGCAACTGCGTGGCCACGCCCACCGCACGGGAGGCGTCGGTCACATAGATCACCGCATCATTGCTGTACTTGGGCTCGATCTTCACCGCCGTGTGCGCCTTGGAGGTGGTGGCGCCACCGATCATCAGCGGCAGATGGAAGTCTTGGCGTTGCATCTCGCGGGCCACGTGCACCATCTCGTCCAGGGACGGCGTGATCAAGCCGGACAGGCCAATAATGTCGCACTTCTGTTCCTTGGCCACTTGCAGGATCTTCTCGGCCGGGACCATCACGCCCAGGTCGACAATGTCGTAGCCGTTGCAACCCAGTACCACGCCGACAATGTTCTTGCCGATGTCATGCACGTCACCTTTTACGGTGGCCATGAGGATCTTGCCCTTGGCTTCCGGCTTGTCGCCTTTTTCCAGCTCGATGAACGGGATCAGGTGGGCCACGGCCTGCTTCATTACCCGGGCGGATTTAACCACCTGGGGCAGGAACATTTTGCCGGCGCCAAACAGGTCGCCGACGATGTTCATGCCGGACATCAGCGGGCCTTCAATCACTTCGATCGGGCGCGCAAACGACTGCCGGGATTCCTCGGTGTCTTCGACGATGTGGGTGGTGATGCCCTTGACCAGCGCGTGTTCCAGGCGCTTGTTCACCGGCCAGCCACGCCATTCCTCGGTCTCGGCTTCCTTGACGCTGCCGTCGCCCTTGTACTTGTCGGCGATGGCGAGGAGGGCGTCGGTGCCTTCCGGGGTGCGGTTGAGCACTACATCTTCCACGGCATCGCGCAGCTCGGCCGGGATCTGGTCGTAGATCTCCAGTTGGCCGGCGTTGACGATACCCATGCTCAGGCCGTTGCGGATCGCATACAGCAGGAACACCGAGTGGATCGCCTCACGCACCGGGTTGTTGCCGCGGAACGAGAACGACACGTTGGAGACGCCGCCCGAGGTCAGCGCGTACGGCAGCTCGTCACGGATATAGGCGCAGGCGTTGATAAAGTCGACGGCGTAGTTGTTGTGCTCTTCGATACCGGTGGCGACCGCGAAGATGTTCGGGTCAAAGATGATGTCTTCCGGCGGGAAGCCGACTTCATTGACCAGGATGTCGTAGGAGCGTTTGCAGATTTCTTTCTTGCGCGCTTCGGTGTCGGCCTGGCCGGCTTCATCGAAGGCCATCACCACCACGGCGGCGCCGTAGCGCTTGCACAGCTTGGCGTGGTGAATGAACTGCTCGACGCCTTCCTTCATGCTGATGGAATTGACGATGCCCTTGCCCTGGATGCACTTGAGGCCGGCTTCGATCACTTCCCACTTGGAGGAGTCGATCATGATCGGCACGCGGGAGATGTCCGGCTCGCCGGCAATCAGATTGAGGAAGGTGACCATGGCCTTCTTCGAATCGAGCATCCCTTCGTCCATGTTGATGTCGATCACCTGGGCGCCGGCTTCCACCTGCTGCAGGGCGACTTCCAGGGCTTCGGTGTAGTTGTCTTCACGGATCAAACGGGCAAAGCGTGCGGAACCGGTAATGTTGGTGCGCTCGCCGACGTTGACGAACAACGAGCTGCGGTCAATGGTGAACGGCTCCAGGCCCGACAGTCGGCAAGCCTTGGGAATATCCGGAATCGCGCGTGGCGCATAGCCGGCCACGGCCTTGGCGATGGCTTCGATGTGGCCCGGCGTGGTGCCGCAGCAGCCGCCGACGATGTTGAGGAAGCCGCTCTGGGCGAATTCTTCGATGACCTTGGCGGTTTGCGACGGCAGTTCATCGTATTCGCCGAATTCGTTGGGCAGGCCGGCGTTCGGGTGCGCCGACACATGGGTGTTGGCCTTGTTCGACAGCTCTTCCAGGTACGGGCGCAGTTCACTTGCCCCAAGGGCGCAGTTCAGGCCTACGGAAATCGGCTTGGCGTGGCTGACGGAGTTCCAGAACGCTTCGGTGGTCTGGCCCGACAGGGTACGGCCGGACGCGTCGGTGATGGTGCCGGAAATCATGATCGGCAACTCGATGCCCAGCGCTTCGAACACCCCTTGCACAGCGAAGATTGCCGCTTTGGCGTTGAGTGTGTCGAAAATGGTTTCGATCAGGATCAGATCGGCGCCGCCCTCAATCAGACCTTTGGTCGCCTCGGTGTAGTTTTCCACCAGCTCATCAAAGGTCACGTTGCGGTAGCCGGGGTTGTTCACGTCAGGCGACAGCGAGCAGGTACGGCTGGTAGGGCCGAGCACGCCCGCGACGAAACGCGGCTTGGCCGGGTTCTCCAGGGTCTTGGCGTCGGCGATCTTGCGCGCCAGGCGCGCGCCCTCTACGTTTAATTCGTAGGCCAGGGCTTCCATGCCGTAATCGGCCATGGAAATGCGCGTGGCGTTGAAGGTGTTGGTTTCCAGGATGTCGGCGCCGGCATCCAGGTAGGCTTTTTCGATGCCGCCGATCACGTCCGGACGGGTGATGACCAGCAGGTCGTTGTTGCCCTTGACGTCGCTCGGCCAGTCGGCGAAGCGCTTGCCACGATAATCCTGCTCCTCAAGCTTGTAGCTCTGGATCATCGTGCCCATACCGCCATCGAGGATCAGGATACGTTCCTTGAGGGCTTGATGAAGGGCGTGCAGACGAGCGCTACGATCGGACATGGGACTACTCTGGTCAGGCATTTCGGAGGGGGCGAATCATAGCAAACCTGTGCCTATTTGGAGCATGCCAAGGTTTTGCATGAATATCGTTCATGTTGCTGTGGGTTCCAGGCCGGTAGAATTCGCGGGTTTTTTATTTTGGCTTCATTTTGGGACCAGGCTCATGCCGTATCGCATCATTATCAGCCTTGCACTTTTGCTGATTGGCACTACCACACAGGCCCAAGATCCCGCCCCGGCGATTTCCTATACCCGTGACATTCAACCGATTTTTACTGAGAAGTGCGTGGCCTGCCATGCCTGCTATGACTCGGCCTGCCAGTTGAACCTGGGCAGCGGCGAAGGCGCGGCACGCGGCGCGACCAAAGTGCCGGTCTATGACGGTGAGCGCAGCCAGGCCACCAAGCCGACCCGGCTGTTTTATGACGCGTTCGGTAAAGCCGCCTGGCAGCGCGAAGGCTTCAGCTCGGTACTTGATGCCCAGGGCAGCCAGGCCGCGCTGATGGCGCGCATGTTGGAGCTGGGCCACCGCCGTGCGCCCTTGCAGCCCAACGGCAAACTGCCCGATGACATCGTGCTGGGCCTGAACCGCGAAAACGTGTGCCCGTCGCCAGGCGAATTCGACGCCTACGCCGGCGCGCACCCCAATGAAGGCATGCCGTTGGCCGTCACCGGCTTGAGCGACCAGCAATACCAGACCCTGCAACGCTGGCTGGCCTCCGGTGCGCCGATTGATCAACAAGGCGTGGCGCCGAGTGCCCAGGAAGCGGCCCAGGTGCTGCAATGGGAAGACCTGCTCAACGCCCCCGGCGCCCGGCAAAGCCTGGTGGCGCGCTGGCTGTTTGAGCACCTGTTTATTGCGCATCTGTATTTTGAAGGCGGCGAACCCGGGCATTTCTTCCAGTGGGTACGCTCACGCACCCCCAGCGGGCAGCCGATTGACCTGATCAACACCCGTCGCCCGAATGACGACCCCGGCACTCGGGTGTATTACCGCCTGTGGCCGGTACAAGGGGTGATTGTGCATAAAACCCACATCACTTATCCGCTCAGTGCGCAGAAATTGGCACGGGTCAAATCCTTGTTCTACAGCGGCGACTGGCAGGTGACCGCGTCGCCGGGCTACGGCCCCGGGCGGCGTGCCAACCCGTTCGAGACCTTCGAAGCGATCCCGGCGCAGGCGCGTTACCAGTTCATGCTGGACAACGCCGAGTACTTTGTACGCACGTTTATCCGTGGCCCGGTGTGCCGCGGGCAGATTGCCACGGACGTGATCCGCGACAACTTCTGGGCGCTGTTCCAGGCACCCGATCACGACCTGTACATCACCGATGCCCGCTACCGTGGCCAGGCCACGCCGTTGCTGGCGATGCCCGGCCAGAACGATGACGTGGGCAGCGTGCTCAGCCTGTGGCTCAAGTACCGCGACAAGCGCAACCAGTACGAAGCCCTGCGCCGGGACAGTTACGCCGACCTGCCGGCGCCAAGCTGGTCAACCCTGTGGGCCGGCAATGACAATGCGCTGTTGAGCATCTTCCGCCACTTTGACAGTGCCTCGGTCAATAAAGGCCTGATCGGTGAAGTCCCGCAGACGATGTGGTTGTTCGATTACCCGTTGCTGGAGCGCACCTACTACCAACTGGTGGTCAACTTTGACGTGTTCGGTAATGTCTCGCACCAGGCCCAGACCCGGCTGTACTTCGACCTGATCCGCAATGGCGCCGAGCAGAACTTCCTGCGCCTGATGCCGGCCGATAGCCGCGACGACTTTATGGACGATTGGTACCAGAACAGCGGCAAACTCAAGCTCTGGCTGGACTACGAGGCGATTGATGATGACACGCCGAGTGGGCTGCATCTGGATGAGAAGGACCCGAAGCGCGACTTTGCCCATCAGTTGCTGACCCGCTACGGTGACCTGAATGCCAGTCCGGACCCGATCAACCGGTGTACCGGTGCCTATTGCTCGCGTGATGGGATTGATCCGGCGTTGCAGGATGCGGAGCAGGCGCTCAGTCGCCTCACGTCGAGGCCGGCGGCGGGGCTCAAGGTGATTGAGCAATTGCCTGAGGCCACGATGCTGCGGGTCGAAACCGCCAGCGGCAAGCGGGTGGTTTACAGCATGTTGCGTAATCGTGCGCACAGTAATGTGGCGTTTTTGCTGGGTGAGGCTTATCGCTATCAGCCGGGGCTGGATACGGTGACCATCTATCCGGGGGTGCTGAGCAGTTATCCGAACTTTATGTTCAACATTCCGGCGGGGGAGGTGCCGGAGTTTGTTTCGGCGATGGAGGATGCCAAGGATGCCCAGCGGTTTGAGAGGATTGTTGATCGGTGGGGGGTGAGGCGTAGTCATCCGCTGTTTTGGCAGTATTTTCATGATTTGTCGCGGTATGTTTTTGAGACTACGCCGGTTGAGGATGGGGTGTTGGATATGAATCGGTATGAGAATTTGTGATTTTTGATTTGGGTGGGGTACATATCCGTTGCTGCGGTCACGGCGGCTATGGGTTCCGCTCTTACAGCGGGTCACTTTTTTACAAACGCCTAAAAAAGTAACCAAAAAACGCTTTGCCCCACCACTCGGTGCCTCGCTTAGGCTCGGCATGCCCTCACTCCGGCTTGAATCCGTGGGCCGCCGCAATGGGCCATCCCTGGCCCAGTGCGGCTAACCCGGCGTCCTGCCGGGTTACCCACGGATTCAAGCCTGCGTTCGGCCAGCGTGGTTAACGGGGCCTGTCAGATCAAGATCAACAGCAGATCAAAAGCAGAGCACGGCGGCCTGACAGCCGACCTGAGTGGTTGAAGCAACAGCATAGCAACAGCACTTTTACCGGATGAAATGAGATCCAAATGTGGGAGCGGGCTTGCTCGCGAATGCGTTGGTTCAGTCAGCTCATCTGTCACTGATGCGCTGCCTTCGCGAGCAAGCACGTTTTCACAATTTGACCGAGTTTTGTCTTCCGTTATCAGCTCGGCTGTAAGGCTGCCCCAGCTTTGCTTTTGATCTAACCCTTGAGGTTGGCTGCCAGGCCGCCGTGCTGTGCTGTTGATTTTGATCTCAGGCGCCCGATGGCGAGGGCTCAGGGTCCAAAGCCTTTGTTCTGGCACACCGAGCCTGGGCGCGGTGCCGAGTGGTGGGGCAAGTGCCTTTTGGGTGCAGTTGGGCTCTTTTCACAAGTGACCGGCCGTAAGGGCGGAGCCCTAAGCGGCCGTGACCGCAGCAACGGCTAGGTACACCTCCCGAGGCGCCCACATAAAAAACTATCCCGACAAAAACACTAGGACTTTGTACCTCGGTAATAATTTGGCGTAAACTGGCGGCAAGCCTGTGAGGAGTTTCCATGACTGCCATAACCATTACCGACGCCGCGCACGATTACCTGGCTGATCTGCTGTCCAAGCAGAACACCCCAGGCATCGGCATCCGCGTCTTTATCACCCAGCCCGGCACTCAATACGCCGAGACTTGCATCGCCTACTGCAAGCCTGGGGAAGAGAAACCTGAAGACACCGCCCTGGGGCTCAAAAGCTTCACCGCGTATATCGATAACTTCAGTGAAGCCTTCCTCGACGACGCGGTGGTCGACTACGCCACCGACCGCATGGGCGGCCAGTTGACCATCAAGGCGCCCAACGCCAAGGTGCCGAATGTCAACGCCGACAGCCCGGTCAACGAGCGCATCAACTACTACCTGCAAACCGAGATCAACCCGGGGCTCGCAAGCCACGGCGGTCAGGTCAGCTTGATCGACGTGGTGGACGATGGCATCGCTGTGTTGAAATTCGGCGGCGGCTGCCAAGGCTGTGGCCAGGCCGACGTGACCCTGCGTGAAGGCATCGAGCGCACCCTGCTCGAGCGCATTCCAGAGCTCAAGGGCGTACGCGATGTGACTGACCACACGCAGAAAGAAAACGCCTACTACTGAGTAAGGCGTTCACTGCGAACAAAAAAACGGCGCCCCGTGAGCGTCGTTTTTTTATGCTTTAAATTCAGTGTCTTGCGCGGTCTTTCTAACAAATAAGATCAACTGTGTGAGCCGGCTTGCTCGCGAACGCGGTCGTTCAGTTAGAGGTGCAGGGGCTGACCCCCGCATTCTTCAGGGGCGATAAAGGTGCGCGTGGCTCGCCCGGTACAGTGAGGACTCGCTGAAGCGGTCGCTTGCCAGCACCCGTCCGACCACGATCAGTGCCGTACGCCGGAAACCCTTGGCGGCGACCTGCTCGGCAATATCACTCAGTGTGCCGACAACCCAATCCTGATCCGGCCACGTCGCGCGGTGCACCACGGCAATCGGGCAGTCCGCGCCGTAGTGCGGCAGCAGTTCGGCGACGATTTTGTGCAGGTGGTTGACCCCCAGGTGAATCGCCATAGTCGTGCCATGACGCGCCAGGCTGTCGAACGCCTCACCGGCGGGCATGCTGGTTTTGTCGGCGTAACGGGTCAGGATCACGCTTTGGGCGATGTCCGGCAGGGTCAGTTCCGCCTCCAGCAATGCCGCGCAGGCCGCCACCGCGGTGACCCCGGGAATAATCTGGAAGGGAATGCCCCGCTCGCGCAAATGGCGGATTTGTTCGCCAATCGCCCCATACAGGCTCGGGTCGCCGGAGTGCACACGCGCCACGTCCTGGCCCTTTGCATGGGCCGCCTGGATCAACTCGATGATTTGTTCCAGGTGCAATTCGGCGCTATTGACCACCTGTTCCGCCTGATGGCCCTCCAATACGGCGGCGGGCACCAGCGAGCCGGCGTAAATGATCACCGGGCAACTGCGGATCAGCCGCTGGCCTTTGACGGTGATCAATTCCGGGTCGCCGGGGCCGGCGCCGATAAAGTAGACGGTCATGGGGAATTCCTGTTGAAAAACGGGCGAGCATGAAGATTGCTCATGATCGAGGAGGGCAATTATCGGGATTTTAGTCGGCGCATGCCAATGCAAAGGTGGCCTGGGCGGATTTTTTGCGCGTAATCAACAGGCGGGCAGGGCGCTGGGAGAGCTGTTCAACCAGGGCCAGGGCGGCGCTTTCGGCGATGCCATAGCAGCCAGTATGCGCAAAGGCGACGGCTGACTTGTGGCTCAAACGGTCTTCATAACCGGTTAAGTGTTCTGCGCCAAAACACTGCAAGGGCAGTTCCAGCAGTCGGGCCAGGGCCAGCAAGCCCGGTTCAGCCTGTTTGCGATCAATGCTTGCCAACGCCGTGATGCGATGGCGCGCAATGCCGGCGTCGGCGAGGGCGGTGTCAAACAGGCTGAGCAGGCTGTGAACATCACAGCCCCGTTGGCAACCCAGGCCGACCACCAGTGTCATGCCGCGTATTGACCGTCGCGGTTGCGGCGGAACAGCCACGCGCTGATCAAGCCCAAGGCCAGCCAGAAGGCGACGTTGGTCAGTTGCGAGGCGATCTTGAACTGCGCTTCCAGGGCTTCGGGTGCCAGCATCGAATGCACTTCAGGCTGCGGCGCGCCGATGATATGTGGCACGGCCAGAATCGCCACGCCCAGTATTTTCAGCAGCCCGTTGCGGCCAAACACCAGCAGCGCGATCCCCGCAGCGGTAGAGGCCGCGGTACCGATCCACCAGATCTGCCGTTGCGCCAGGTCGGCGGCAGCAGTGCCCGGCAATTCCGGCGGCAGGCCCAGGGTGGGGGCCAGTACAAAGGTTGCGTAACCGGCCAAGCCCCACAACAACCCTTGGGCCGTGCGGGTCGGTGCGCGCAAGGTGTAGAGACCGGCCAGCATCAGCGCGAAACCGACCGCTACCACCAGGTTGCCGCCGGTGGTCGACAGCACACGCTGCCAGCCATTTTCCGGCTCCCAGGCTTCGGCGTCGTGGGTGTGGGCTGCGGCGCCAGCGGCGTGTGCGTGAGCCACTTCGGCGACCGGGGCATTTTCAAAGGTTTCCGCCTGCAGAATCAGCGGGGCGACCCAAAAACTTTGCAGCAAGGTCAGCAACAGGGCGGCCAGCAGGCCGGTGAAACCTGCGGTTTGGGCAATACGCTTGATCATGTCGGCAGGCCTCAGTGGCACGGGAACGCGGCGCTGTGGCGGGTATCGTGGGCCGCGTTGTGCACCGCCTCGATATGCGAGAAGCCGGCGAAATACACCAGGCACGCGCCCAGAATCGACGCGCCGATGGCGGCACTCAGGCGTTGGCTCAGGGTGGCGGTGCTGCTGGTGGTGTGCGAGGTGCTGCTGATGATCGACATGGCGCGTCCCTTCTGGGTGTCAGGGTGAAACGAGCGCATGCAAACCCCGCGAGCCAGGCACGCAGGGTTCTGAACAGCGCCCGCCCACCGCGGGTTTGTTATCTGATTTTTCGGGCCGGTCTCCGGGCTTGCGAGGGGGCTCTATGAACAGAGTCCTGAAAGCATCGCCTTCCCATGCCAGGGGCACAGTGGCTGTGACGCTTCGCTCGCTTACCGTTGCGGGGGCAGCACCGGACTTCGCACGTGTCGACGTGAGTCACCGGTTTCCCGTTTCACCCTGTGAAGGGCACCCGAAACAAGAGGTGTAGGAGAGCATGGGCGGGGGATAGGCGTCAAATAGAGGTTTGGCGGCTCTCGAAATTCGCCAGCCGCCACCCGCTGGTTGGGCCGATCGATCAGTCCGGGTAGTGAAATTCCGGCGAGCTGTGGGTGCGTGTGTACTCAACGTTGCGCTGATCGAAGCGCTGATCTTGTGTTCCTGAGAACCCCAAAAAGCCCACGCCGATATCCAGGCGGTCAAGCAACTCTTTGCGTTTGAGCAGGGCCTGAGCGACCCCTCTCGCTTGCGGGCTGAAGGTGTTAGCGCTTGGCAGTTCACCGGAAGCTTCTCGCAACTCGGTGAAGTTCACGTACTTGTCGCCGCCGCCAAATTCGTTGAAGTGTTTGCCCACCAGGGTGATCAGCGCACGGTCGCTCAGGCGTTGGAAGTCACCGGTCTCAGTCGCGAGATCGTCTCGGCTGATTTGACCGTCCTTGCCGCTGGTAAAGTCCAGTTGCTGGAAGAGGTCTTTGCGCTTCAATACTTCCTGGGCAATCTCGATCTGCGTGTGGGTTGGCGGCACCCCGTTCAGCGGTCGTCCATCTGCCACTCGCTGAAGGGACTTTTTGGTAATGGTCTCGGTAAAGCGCGGATCGCTCATAGCATCAAAATAGGTTTGGAGTGCTTGCGCCAGTTCTCGGGGGTGGAGTTGGTCAACGGGCTCCGTCCAACGTGCAGTCGTAGGCGCGGCTTGCTGAGGGAGGAGAGCTGCGGGCAAGTGTGAATTGACATAGGGAGGAATCGTGAGCGTCATGGTGATTTCCGTTTTATGTTGAGGTCTGTTCACTCATATGTGTCGAATGCGGCTATGGCGTTCCCGGAGCGTTCGGTTAATAAGATCTGGAATTGTTTCAAGCCGCCGACGGCGAGCGCCCCGGTCCGTGTATCAATCAACGTTGACCCGCTTCCCCGCACTGCGTAGCCTTGCACCTTCGAGGTTCTTCGGCCCAGGTCGAAGCTAAGAAGGGAACGCGGTTCAAGCCGCGGCTGCCCCCGCAACTGTGAAGGGTTCATCTGACTGCCACGCCACTGCCGATACGGCGGGAAGGCGCACTCAGCGCCGGTCGCAAGACCCGCATGCCCCAAGCCAGGAGACCTGCCTCGTCACCGATTTTCTACTTCAACCGGGCGGGGTGATCCGGTGACGAAATCAGCTTCTGCGCGTTGCGCAGGGCCATCGTCCCGTATGCCCGCCCCAAAGGGCATCCGATGAAAACACTGGCCAAACTTCCCGTCACCATCGTCACCGGCTTCCTCGGCTCGGGCAAAACCACCTTGCTGCGCCATATGCTCGACAACGCCCAGGGCCGTCGCATCGCCGTGATCGTCAACGAGTTCGGCGAGCTGGGCATTGACGGTGAAATCCTCAAGCAGTGTTCGATCGGTTGCACCGAGGAAGAAGCCAACGGCCGCGTGTACGAACTGGCCAACGGCTGCCTGTGCTGCACCGTGCAGGAAGAGTTCTTCCCGGTGATGCGCGAGTTGGTCGCCCGTCGCGGTGACCTCGACCATATCCTGATCGAAACCTCGGGCCTGGCCCTGCCAAAACCCTTGGTCCAGGCCTTCCAGTGGCCGGAAATCCGCAGCGCCTGCACGGTTGACGCGGTCATCACCGTGGTCGACAGCCCGGCCGTGGCCGCCGGAACCTTCGCCGCGTTCCCGGACCAGGTGGATGCCCAGCGCAAACTCGACCCGAACCTGGACCATGAATCGCCGCTGCATGAGCTGTTCGCCGACCAACTGGCCAGCGCCGACCTGGTGATCCTGAATAAATCCGACCTGATCAGCCCTGAAGACCTGGCCCGCGTGCGCCTCGAAGTCGCCGAAGAGCTGCCACCCGCCGTAAAAATCATCGAAGCCAGCAGCGGTCGCCTGCCGCTGGACGTGTTGATCGGCCTGGGCGCCGGTTCCGAAGCACACATCGACGACCGCCACAGCCATCACGATCATCACCACGAAGGTGAAGACGACCACGACCACGATGCGTTCGATTCCATCTCCATCGACCTGCCGCAAGCCGATGAAGCGCTGCTGCTCGACGCCCTGACGCAGTTGGTGGTGCAACACGGCATCCTGCGCGTCAAAGGTTTCGCGGCGATCCCGAACAAACCGATGCGCCTGCTGATCCAGGGCGTGGGCACACGTTTCGACAAGCACTTCGACCGTGCCTGGCAGGCTGATGAAGCACGCGTCACGCGTCTGGTGCTGATCGGCCAGGCGCTGGACGCGGCGGGCCTCGAAGCGCAACTGCGCGCCGCCCTCAGCGTTTAACCCATGCACCTGCTCAGGACCCAGCCCGGCGGTTTCGTCTCGGAAGACAACATTGCCGACTTAGGCCAAACCCCCGCTGAACTGGTGATCCTGTGCAGCGGCGACTCCAGCCTGGCACTGCTCGCCGAAGCGGCTCAGCAGTTACCCGACGACTACCCCAGCTTTCGCCTGGCCAACCCGATGCAGGTGCAAAACCATGCCTCTGTCGACCTGTACGTGGACGAGGTGCTGCGCCACGCCAAGGTCATCCTGATTTCGCTGCACGGCGGCATCGGTTATTGGCGCTACGGCATCGAGCGCCTGGTGGAGTTGGCCGAGCGTGGCGTGCAACTGATCCTGGTGCCGGGCGATGATCGCCCGGACCCGGAACTCAGCGGCTTGAGCACCGTAGGCGTGGACGCGCGCGACCGCCTGTGGCACTTCCTGCGCCAGGGCGGCTTGGGCAACGCGCTGGATTTCTATCGCTGCCTGGCAAGCAGCTACCTGGCCCGTGACTATGCCTGGGCCGAACCGCAAAGCCTGCCGCGCACCGCGATTTATCACCCGCATAAAGCCAACCCGCGCTTGAATGACTGGCAGTCGGATTGGCAGGCAGACTGGCCGGTAGCCGCCGTGCTGTTCTACCGCTCGCATTTGCAGGCGGCCAATACCGGGTTTATCGACGTGTTCTGCCAACGCTTGCAAGCGGCGGGTCTTAACCCGTTGCCGATAGCGGTGGCCAGTTTGAAAGAGCCCGGCTGCCTGACGGTGGTCGAAGACTGGCTGGATGACGTGCAGGCGGCGGTGATTCTGAACACCACCGGCTTTGCCCAGTCCAGCCCGGAAGCCCCGCATTTGCGCCCGTTCCGGCGCAATATTCCGGTGATCCAGGCGATTTGCGCCCAGGACAACCAGCCCGGCTGGGAGGCCAGCGAGCAAGGCCTCGGCCCGCGCGACCTGGCGATGCATATTGCCTTGCCGGAGCTGGACGGGCGCATTATCAGCCGTCCCATCAGCTTCAAAGACCTGGCCTGGCGCAGTGAGCGCAGCCAGTCCGACGTGGTGTGTTACCGCGCTGCGCCCGAGCGTATGGATTTCGTCGCCGAGCTGGCGCGGCGTTGGGTTGAGCTGGCGCGGGTGCCGAATGCGCAAAAGCGCATCGCGCTGATCCTCGCCAACTACCCGACCCGCGACGGCCGCATCGGCAATGGCGTGGGCCTGGATACCCCGGCGGCGGCGCTGAATATCCTGCGCGCGCTGCAAGCCGACGGTTATCCGGTGCCCAGTGAGTTGCCGCACAGCGGCACGGCCTTGATTCATGAGCTGCTTGGCGGCGTGACCAACGATCTGGACAGCCTCGACCTGCGCCCGTGCCACCAAAGCCTGGGCCTGGACGACTACGAGGCGATGTTCAAGCGCCTGCCGGAAGCCAATCGCCAGGCGGTACTGGAGCGCTGGGGCACGCCGCAGAACGATCCGATGTGCCGCGACGGCCGCATGATGATCGCCGGCCTGCGCCTGGGCCTGACCTTCGTCGGCATCCAGCCGGCGCGGGGTTATCAGGTGGACCACAGCGCGGTCTATCACGACCCGGACCTGGTGCCGCCCCACGGCTATTTGGCGTTCTACTTTTGGTTGCGCCACACCTACGGCGCCCATGGCGTGATCCACGTGGGCAAGCACGGCAACCTCGAATGGCTGCCGGGCAAGGGTGTGGGGCTGTCGGAAAACTGCTGGCCCGACGCGCTGCTGGGGCCGTTGCCGAATATCTACCCGTTTATCGTCAACGACCCGGGCGAGGGCGCCCAGGCCAAGCGGCGCACTCAAGCGGTGATCATCGACCACTTGATGCCGCCACTGACGCGGGCCGAGACCTACGGCCCGCTGCGTAACCTGGAGCTGTTGGCCGACGAATATTACGAGGCGCAATTGCTGGACCCGCGCCGCGCCCTTGAATTGCAAAAAGACATTCTCAAGCTGGTGCGCGAAACCCATATCGATCAGGAGCTGGAGCTGGACAACGACGCCGACGCCGCGATCTGGTTGCCGCGCCTGGACACTTACCTGTGCGACTTGAAGGAGTCGCAGATCCGCGACGGCCTGCATATTTTTGGCGAGTCGCCCGACGGCCGTTTGCGCATCGACACCTTGCTGGCCTTGCTGCGCATTCCGCGCGGCGATGGGCGTGGTCCGCAGTCGAGCTTGCTGCGTGTTTTGGCCAAGGCGTTTGCGCTGGGCTTCGACCCACTCGATTGTGCGCTGGCCGAGCCGTGGACCGGGCGTCGCCCCGAGGTGCTGCAAGCCATTGATCCGCAGCTCTGGCGCACTGCCGGTGATACCCGCGAGCGCCTGGAGTTATACGCCGCGCGGCTGATCGAACAAGCGCTGGAAGGGCCGCTCGAGCAACTGGAGGAACCCGGCTGGGAGGACGTGAAGGCGGTCATCGAAAGCCTGCGCATCGTCGTGGCGCCACGCCTGGATGCGTGCGGGCCGGCGGAAATGCGCGGTTTGCTGGATGCGTTAAGTGGCCGCTTTGTACCCGCAGGCCCCAGCGGCGCACCGAGTCGTGGGCGCCTGGATGTGCTGCCCACCGGGCGCAATTTCTTTACCGTGGATGTGCGTAACCTGCCCACCACTACCGCCTGGCGCATCGGCTTTCAATCCGCCAACCTGATCCTTGAGCGGCACCTGCAAGACCACGGCGACCACCTGCGCCAGCTCGGCCTGTCGGTCTGGGGCACTGCCACCATGCGTACCGGCGGTGATGATATTGCCCAGGCCATGGCGCTGATGGGCGTACGCCCGGTGTGGGCCACCGGCAGCCAGCGCGTGGATGACTTCGAGATTCTGCCGATCAGTTTGTTGGATCGCCCGCGCGTCGATGTGACGCTGCGCGTGTCCGGGTTCTTCCGCGATGCCTTTGCCAACCTGATCCGGCTGTTTGATGCAGCCGTGCAAGCGGTGGCCGCCCTGGATGAGCCGGATGCCATGAACCCGCTGGCGGCCAAGGTGCGCAGCGAGCGCGAGGCGCTGCTCAGCGCGGGCCTGGATGAAGAGGCAGCGGCGAAACAGGCCGGCTGGCGCATCTTTGGCGCCAAGCCTGGCGCCTACGGCGCGGGCGTACAGGGTGCGATTGATGGTCGCTTGTGGCAGAGCCGCGAGGATTTGGCCGAGGTCTACCTGAACTGGGGCGGCTATGCGTATGGCGGTGCCGACGAAGGCACTGCCGCCCGCGAACAGTTCGCCCAGCGCCTGAGCCAGGTGCAGGCGGTCCTGCAGAACCAGGACAACCGCGAGCACGACCTGCTCGATTCCAACGACTACTACCAATTCCAGGGCGGCATGCTCGCCGCCGTGGAAACCCTGAGCGGTGACAAGGCCGCCAGCTATCATGGCGACCATAGCCAGCCGGACCTGCCCAGGATCCGTACCCTGAAGGAAGAGCTGAACCGGGTTATCCGTTCCCGTGCCGCCAACCCCAAATGGATCGAAGGCGTGAAGCGCCATGGCTATAAAGGCGCGTTCGAAATGGCCGCGACGGTGGACAATCTGTTCGCGTTCGACGCCACCACTGCGCTGATTGATGATCACCAATACGCCTTGCTCGCCGACGCCTATTTGCTCGACCCTGACACCCGGGCGTTTGTGCAGCAGCACAACCCCGATGCCCTGCGCGACATGACCGAGCGTATGCTCGAAGCCCAGCAGCGCGGCATGTGGCAAGCGCCGGGCGCGTATCGCGAGGCGTTGGAAAACCTGTTGCTGGACATAGAAGAAGACAGCTGATGACTGATATTGCGCATTTCCCGCTGTCCGCCGTGGTCGGCGCCGACGACTTGAAACTGGCCCTGTGCCTCACCGCCATCGACCCGAAAATCGGCGGCGTGCTGATCGAAGGCCCGCGCGGCATGGCCAAGTCCACGTTGGCCCGAGGCCTGGCGGATTTGTTGGCCAGCGGGCAGTTTGTCACCTTGCCGTTGGGCGCTACCGAAGAGCGGCTGGTGGGCACGTTGGATCTGGACGCAGCGCTGGGCGAAGGCCGCGCGCAATTTTCCCCCGGCGTCCTGGCCAAGGCTGACGGCGGCGTGCTGTACGTTGATGAAGTCAACTTACTGCCTGATCACCTGGTGGACCTGCTGCTCGATGTGGCCGCCAGCGGCACCAACCTGATCGAGCGCGACGGCATTTCCCACCGGCATTCGGCACGCTTTGTATTGATCGGCACCATGAACCCGGAAGAGGGCGAGTTGCGCCCGCAACTGCTCGACCGCTTTGGCTTCAATGTGGCCTTGAGCGGGCAAACCCTGCCCACCGAGCGCGGGCAGATTATCCGCCGCCGCCTGGATTTCGACAGCGATCCTGCCGCGTTTTGCAGCCAATGGGCTACGCAGCAAGCCGCCTTGCGCGATCGCTGCACCCAGGCGCGGGCGCGGCTCGACAGCATTGCCTTGGATGATCAGGCATTGGCGCAGATCACTGAGCGCTGTTTTGCCGCCGGTGTCGATGGCTTGCGCGCAGACCTTGTGTGGTTGCGCGGCGCGCGCGCCCATGCAGCCTGGCGCGGCGCGGGCGCTATCGCCGAGGAAGATATCGACACCGTGGCCGAATTTGCCTTGCGTCATCGTCGCCAGGTGCAAACGCCTCCGGCGAGCCCGCCCGATAAAGGCCAGGCGCCACAACCTTCGGACAGCTCACCCGGCCAAGGCCAATGGGGCGCTATGCCCGCAGCGCCGTTGCCCACGGGCGCGCGCCGGGATGTGCCCACCTGGCCAAAAAAGCCCTAGGCATTCGCCCCCGACCTGACGCGGGGGCGGATGCCCGGCCCAAGGCGGGGCGACTGGAAAAAGGCAGGCACGGCAAAGCGCGTAGCGCACCGTTTGGTTCGATCAACTGGCCGGGCACCTTGCTCGGTGGTCGCCCGCAAACCCGTGAGGATTTGGTGTACCACCTGCGCAGTCGTGCAGCCCATGAGTTGTGGCTGGTGATTGTCGATGCCTCGGCGTCCACCCGGCGCCATGGTGCGTTGAGTGACGCCAAAGGCTTGCTCGCCCAGTTGTTTGATGACGCGTATCGGCAACGGGCGCGCATGGCGTTACTGACGGCCAGCGGGCACGTGCCCAAATGGCAGGTGCAGGGGTTGAAAGCCGCCAAGGGCCTGACCGATTGGCTCGCTCAACTCGGTGCCGGAGGCGGCACGCCGTTGCTGGCGGCGCTGTCCGAAGCCGGGCATTGGCTGCACGCGCGGCGCAAGCGCTACCCGGCCGAGCAGCAGCGTTTGCTGGTAATTACCGATGGGCGGCTCAAAGATATCGCCGGATTAGCGGCGCTCGAGTGCCCGGGATTACTGGTGGATATCGAGCGCGGCCCGATCCAGCTCGGGCGCGCCCAACAGCTGGCGCTTGCGTTGCAGTTGGACTATCGGCATATCGACAGCGTGCCGCTGCAATAAAAGTGAACGTTCCCTGATTCCCGCTTGTCCCCGCTTCCCATGTCACCCCCCGCCTGCCAAATCCCTTAATTTTTCAAGCCTGCCGGAAGCCGCTCCTGGCCTCCGGCTGTGCCCGCGATTTTTTCAGGGCGCCCAGCACACCCGATGCAAGCGGCAGCTGAAAACGGACTTTCTCCTCAACCGTGACTTATCAGGCAGGTTACCCCCATGCAGTTCAGCGAATTATTGGCAGCGATTTCCACCCATGCGATCCGTCTGCAACTGGAAGAGGGCGACCTGATCATCCTGGGCGACGATGAGGCACTGGATGACGCGCTGTGGGACCAACTGATTGCCCACAAACCGCGCCTGCTTGAGTGGGTGGCCGAGCATGGCGGTGACTGGCTGAGCCCGGCGTACCGCATCACCCCGGACATGTTGCCGCTGGTCAACCTCGACCAAGCGGCCATCGACCGGATTGTCGCCGCCATCCCCGGTGGTGCGGCGAATGTGCAGGATATCTACCCGTTGGCGCCGCTCCAGGAGGGCATGCTCTACCATCATTTGTCGGCGCAACAGGGCGATCCGTACGTGCTGCACGCGCAGTTTGTGTTCGACAACCGCGCGCGTCTGGAGGGGTTTGCGCAAGCGCTGCAATGGGTCGTCGACCGCCACGATATCCTGCGCACCTCGATGGCCTGGGAGCGCCTCGATGAGCCGCTGCAAGTGGTGTGGCGCAAGGCAACCCTGGCGTGCGAACACGCCTCCTTGACCGGCGGCGACGTGTTGGCCCAACTGCTGGCGCGCTACGATGCACGCACTTACCGCATGGGCCTGGATCAGGCGCCGTTGCTGCGCCTGGTGTTTGCCGACGACCCGGCCAACCAGCGCGTGGTGGCGATGCTGCTGTTTCACCACACTATTCTCGACCACACTGCGCTCGACGTGGTGCGCCATGAAATCCAGTTGTACCTGGCCGGCCAGCAAGCCCAAGCCGCTGAACCGGTGGCGTTTCGCAGCTACATCGCCCACGTGCGGCACGCCGTCAGCGAGCAGGCGCATGAGGCGTTCTTCCGCGAGATGCTGGCGGATATCGAGGCGCCGACCTTGCCGTTCGGCCTGCAGGATGTGCGCGGCGATGGGCAGGGCATTGATGAAGCGCGCATTCCCGTAGACAGCAGCGTAAGCCGTCGCCTGCGCACCTTGGCGCGTCCGCTTGGGGTGAGCGTGGCGAGCATGATGCACGTGGCTATGGCGCGTGTATTGGGGGTGGTCTCCGGTCGCGAGTCGGTGGTGTTCGGCACGGTAATGCTCGGCCGCATGGGCGCGGGCGAGGGCAGTGAGCGCGCCTTGGGCATGTTTATCAACACCTTGCCACTGCGCGTGGATGTGGGCGCGCAGGCTGTGCGCGCCGAGGTCCAGGCCACCCATGCACGCCTTAGCGCCTTGCTCAATCACGAACACGCCTCCCTGGCACTGGCCCAGCGGTGCAGTGGGGTGGCGGCGCCTATGCCACTGTTCAGCGCGATGCTCAACTACCGCCACAGCGCCGCCACCGATATGGCCGCCGTGATTGAGGTTGCCGAAGGCATTCAGGTGCTGGGCGCCGAAGAGCGCACCAACTACCCGCTGACGGTCAACGTGGATGACCTGGGTGAAGACGTTGCGTTGACGGTAATGGTCGACGCCGCCATCGGTGCGCAACGCGTTGCCGGTTACCTGCATACCGCTTTGGAAAGCCTGGCCGATGCCCTGGAGCAGCGACCGGATCAGCCGCTGAGCGGCCTGAATATTCTCCCCGATGCCGAGCGTCACCACCTGCTGCACAGCCTCAACCAAAGCCCCGCGCACTACACCGACACCGCCCTGATCCACCAGCAAGTCGAAGCCCACGCCGCCGCCCAACCCGACGCCATTGCCGTGCGCTTTGAACACCTGCGCCTCACCTATCGCCAACTCAACGAACGCGCCAATCAGCTCGCCCACCGCCTGCTGGCCCAAGGCATACGCGCGGATGATCGAGTGGCGATCTGCGTGGAGCGCGGCCCGGAAATGATCATCGGCCTGCTGGGCATCCTCAAGGCCGGTGCCGGCTATGTCCCCATCGACCCGGCTTACCCGCTGGAGCGCATCGCCTACACCCTGGCTGACAGCGAACCCTCGGCGGTGCTGGTGCACGCCAACACTCGCCATCTGGTCGGCGACCGCATGGCGATTGATCTCGACAGCGTGCGCGGTGAGTCCATCGTCAACCCGCGGGTCAACCTCAGCCCGGCCAGCCTCGCCTATGTGATCTACACCTCAGGTTCCACCGGCCTGCCCAAAGGCGTAATGATCGAGCATCGCCAGGTGGCGCGGCTGTTCACGGCCACCGAGCAGTGGTTCGGCTTCAACCCCAACGATGTGTGGGCACTGTTTCATTCCTTTGCGTTCGACTTCTCCGTGTGGGAAATCTGGGGCGCGCTGATGCACGGTGGCCAGCTGTTGATCGTGCCGCAACTGGTCAGCCGCTCGCCGGATGAGTGCTACACGCTGCTCTGCGAAGCCGGCGTGAGCATACTCAACCAGACGCCGAGTGCCTTCCGGCAACTGATCGCCGCACAGGGCAGCAACCCGCAGTCGCATTCCTTTCGCCAGGTGATTTTCGGCGGCGAAGCGCTGGAGCCCGGCATGCTCAAACCGTGGTACAGCCGCGCGATCAACGCCGGAACGCAATTGGTCAATATGTACGGCATCACCGAAACCACGGTGCACGTCACTTATCGCGCGCTGGAAGCGGCGGATGCGCAGTTGGTCGGCGTGAGCCCGATTGGCGTGCGTATTCCCGACCTGCAGCTCTACGTGTTGGACGAGCAGCGCGAGCCGCTGCCGTTTGGCGTGGTTGGCGAGTTGTACGTCGGCGGCGCCGGTGTGGCGCGCGGTTACCTCAACCGTGATGCGCTCAACGCCGAACGCTTCCTGGCCGACCCGGCCACCGGCCTGCGCATGTACAAGACCGGCGACCTCGGCCGCCTGCTGGCCGATGGCAGCGTCGAGTACCTGGGTCGCAACGATGACCAGGTGAAGATTCGCGGTTTTCGTATCGAACTGGGTGAAATCGAAGCACGCCTGGCCACCGCCAACGGCGTGCGTGACGCCGTGGTGATCGCCCGTGAGGACGAGCCGGGTAACAAACGCCTGGTCGCCTATGTGATTGGCGAGCCCGACGTCAGCGCCGCCGCACTGCGCGACCACCTGCTGCTGAGCCTGGCCGAATACATGGTGCCCAGCGCCTTCGTGCTGTTGGATAAGTTGCCGTTGACCACCAACGGCAAGCTCGACCGCAAGGCCTTGCCGGCACCGGATGCCGATGCCCTCGCGCGGCGTGACTATGCCGCCCCGCAAGGCGCGATTGAAACCGCCATCGCCGGTATCTGGCAGCAGCTGTTGAAGCTCGACAAGGTGGGCCGCGACGACAACTTCTTTGAACTCGGCGGCCACTCCCTGCTGGCGGTCAAGTTGATCGAACGCATGCGCCAGATGGACTTGAGCGCTGATGTGCGCGTGCTGTTCGGTCAACCCACGCTGTCTGCCCTGGCGGCTGCGGTGGGTGGGCAGCGGGACGTACAGGTGCCGGTCAACCTGATCGAGCCCGCCAGCGAACACATCACCCCTGACATGCTGCCCTTGGTGGCGCTGGACCAGGCCGGCATCGACCATATCCTGCGCACCGTGCCCGGCGGTATCGCCAACGTGCAGGACATCTACGGCCTGGCGCCGTTGCAGGCCGGTATTCTTTATCACCACCTGGCAACCACCGAGGGCGATCCCTATGTGTTGCAGGTGCAGTTCAGCTTTGCTGACCAAATAGCGCTGGATGCGTTTGTCGGTGCATTGCACAGCGTCATAGCCCGCAACGACATCCTGCGCACCAGCCTGCTCTGGGAAGGCCTGGATGAACCGGTACAAGTGGTCTTGCGCCAGGCGCCGCTGGCGGTTGAGCGCATCGACGTGCAGGGGGGTGATGCCCTGGCGCAGCTGCAACAACGCTTCGACCCACGCCACTATCGCCTCGACCTGTCCCGCGCCTCGTTGATGCACTTTGGATACGCCCCGCAGCAGGACGGCTTCGTCGGCATCCTGCTGCTGCACCATATCCTGATCGATCACACCGCCCTGCACGTGCTGGTGGAGGAAATGAGCGCAAGCCTGGCCGGTCGCAGCGCGCAACTGCCGGACGCGGTGCAGTACCGCAACTACGTGGCCCAGGCGCGATTGGGGGTGACTCAGGCGCAACATGAAGCCTTCTTCAGCGACATGCTCGGCGATATCGACGAGCCGACGCTGGCGTTCGGGTTGCAGGATGTCAATGGCGACGGCAGCGGTATTGTCGACGCTCACCTGCCACTGGACCCGGCCCTCAGCCAAGGCCTGCGCGAACAGGCGCGGCAACTGGGCGTCAGCACTGCCAGTTTGGTGCACCTGGCCTGGGCCCAGGTGTTGGCGCAAGTTTCCGGCCAGCAAGACGTGGTATTCGGCACCGTGCTGCTCGGCCGTATGCAAGGCGGCGAGGGCGCCGACCGGGCGCTGGGGATGTTCATCAACACCTTGCCGCTGCGGGTCAGCCTCGGCGCGACCAGTGTGCAAGCCGGCGTACGCGCCACCCACGCGCGCCTCGCGCAGTTGCTGGGGCACGAGCACGCCTCGCTGTCACTGGCCCAGCGGTGCAGTGGCGTGTCGGGTTCGCTGCCGTTGTTCAGCACGCTGCTCAACTACCGCCACAGCGCAGCCGGGGACACGCCGGGAGCCAGCCCGTTCGCCACCTCCGGGATCGACATTCTCAGTTCCGAAGAGCGCAGCAATTACCCGCTGGTGCTGAACGTCGATGACCTCGGCACGGGGTTTGCGCTCACCGTACAAGGCGTGGCCACGCTGGATGTGCAGCGCGTGGGCGACTCTATGCGCACCGCGTTGGCCCACCTGGTCACCGCGCTGCAACAAGCGCCGACCACGCCCCTGCACGCGGTGTCGATTTTGCCCGCAACCGAACGCCACCAGGTGCTGGTGGGTTTCAATGCCACCGCCCGCGAATACCCGGCGCAGTTCACCGTGCACCAGTTGTTCGAAGCCCAGGCGCTGGCCCGTCCCGAAGCCGTGGCGGCGGTGCATGGCGCGTTGTCATTGAGTTATCGCGACCTCAACCGCCGGGCCAATCGCCTGGCCCATCACCTGATCAACCAAGGTGTGCAACCGGGCGAAAGTGTTGCGATTGCGCTGCCACGTTCGCTGGATTTGCTGGTCTGCCAACTGGCGATCCTCAAGTGCGCGGCGGTGTATGTGCCGCTGGATGTCAACGCCCCGGCCGAGCGCCAGGCCTTCATGGTGCAGGACAGCGGTGCGCGCCACGTGTTGACGGCCCTGGCCGACCTGAACCTGGATGCGCTGTCACCGCGCAATCCCGACCTGGTCCAGTCGTCCGACAGCGTGGCGTACATCATGTACACCTCCGGCTCCACCGGCGCGCCGAAAGGCGTGCAAGTGCCGCACCGCGCGGTCTCGCGCCTGGTGCTCAACAACGGCTACGCCGATTTCAATGAGCGTGACCGTGTGGCCTTCGCGTCCAACCCGGCCTTTGACGCCAGCACCCTCGACGTGTGGGCGCCGTTGCTCAATGGCGGTTGCGTGGTGGTGGTCGAGCATGCGGTGCTGCTGTCCCAGGCGGCCTTTGCTTCGTTGTTGCAGGAGCAGGCGGTCAGCGTGCTGTGGATGACCGCAGGCTTGTTCCATCAATACGCAGATGCATTGCTGCCGGTGTTCCGTCAGTTGCGCTACCTGATTGTCGGCGGCGATGTGCTTGACCCGCTGGTGATCGGCCGCGTGCTCAACCACGGTAAGCCCCAGCACCTGTTGAACGGCTACGGCCCGACCGAAGCCACCACGTTCTCCACCACGTTTGAAATCAGCGCGGCGTGCGCGGGCGGCGTGCCGATTGGGCGGCCGATTGCGAATGCGCAGGCCTACGTGCTGGATGCGCGCCAGCAGCCGCTGCCGCTGGGCGTGGTCGGCGAACTGTATATCGGCGGTGCGGGCGTGGCCAACGGCTACTTGAACCAGCCGCAACTGACCGCCGAAAAGTTTATCCCGAACCCCTTTGGTGAAGGCCAGCTTTACCGCACCGGCGACCTGGCCTGTTGGCAGGCCGACGGTAATTTGCTGTACCAGGGGCGCAATGACCTGCAAGTGAAGATCCGCGGTTTCCGCATTGAACCCGGTGAAATCGAGAGCTGCCTGGCCGCGTTCCCCGGTGTCAAGGATGCGGTGGTCATGGCCCGCGAAGACGAGCCTGGCGATAAACGCCTGGTGGCCTACTACACCGCCCAGGCCGCGTTGGAAATCGAAGCGCTGCGTGCCCACGTGCAAGGCCAGTTGCCGGATTACATGGTGCCGTCGGCCTATGTCTGGCTGGAACTGTTGCCGCTGACCGCCAACGGCAAACTCGACCGCAAGGGCTTGCCGGTGCCGGGGCCGAGTGCGTTGCTCAGCCGTGGCTATGAGGCGCCGGAAGGCGCGGTGGAAACCCTGCTGGCGCAGATCTGGCAGGACGTGCTCAAGCTGGAACGCGTCGGGCGCCATGACCATTTCTTCGAGCTGGGTGGGCATTCGTTGCTTGCGGTCAGCCTGATCGAACGCATGCGCCAGGTGGGTTTGAGTGCCGATGTGCGCGTGCTGTTCAGCCAACCGAGCCTTGCCGCATTGGCGGCGGCGGTCGGCAGCGGGCGCGAGATTGTGGTGCCGGCCAACCGCATTCCACCGGGCTGCACGCGTATCACCCCGGCGATGTTGACGCTGCTGGACATTGATCAAGGCGCCATCGAGCGCATCGTCGCCACAGTCCCTGGCGGCGCGGCCAATGTGCAGGATATCTACCCGCTGGCGCCATTGCAGGAAGGCATTCTCTATCACCATATCAGCGCCGAGCAGGGCGACCCGTACCTGCTGCAATCGCGCATGGCGTTTGACAGCCTTGAGCGCCTGCACGCCTTTATGGGCGCGCTGCAACAGGTCGTGGCGCGTCACGACATCCTGCGCACCGGGGTGGTCTGGGAAGGCCTGGCCAGCCCGGTGCAAGTGGTCTGGCGCGAAGCACCGTTGACGGTGCAGGCCGTCGCCCTGGACCCGGCCGACGGCGGCATCATTGAACAACTGCATGCGCGCTTTGACGCCCGCCATTACCGCCTGGACATCACCCAGGCGCCGTTGCTGCGCATGGTCTACGCCCAGGACCCTGCGAATGATCGGGTCGCCGCCATCCTGTTGTTCCACCACTTGGCACTCGACCATACCGCCATGGAAGTGGTCGGCCAGGAGATGCGCGCGTTTCTGTTCAACCAGGCGCATGCCTTGCCGGTGGCTGCACCGTTTCGCAACTACGTAGCCCAGGCACGCCTGGGAGTCAGCGTGGCCGAGCATGAGCAGTTCTTCCGCGAGATGCTCGCCGATGTCGATGAACCAACCTTGCCGTTTGGCGTGCAGGATGTGCAGGGCGACGGCCGGGATATCGAAGAGGCCGAGCAGCCCCTGGACGCGGCGCTGGCGTTGCGGGTGCGTGAGCAGGCGCGTGTGGCGGGCGTCAGCGCGGCCAGCCTGATGCACCTTGCCTGGGCGCACGTGCTGGGGTGGCTGTCGGGGCGCGACGACGTGGTGTTCGGCACCGTCTTGATGGGCCGACTGCAGGCCGGCGATGGCGCGGACCGCGCGTTGGGCATGTTCATCAACACCTTGCCGCTGCGGGTGGATGTGGCTGGCGGCGCCGCGAGCGCGCTCAAGGCAACCCATTCACGCTTGAGTGGGTTGTTGGCGCATGAACATGCGTCCCTGGCGCTGGCTCAGCGTTGCAGCGGCGTCCCGGCCGCCGTGCCGCTGTTCAGCGCCTTGCTCAACTACCGGCATAGCAGCCCCGGCGAGATGGCCCGCGACGGCCACGGCATTTGGGCAGGCGTGCAACTGTTGGGCGGCGAAGAGCGCAGTAACTACCCGCTGACCCTCAGCGTCGACGATCTCGGTGCAGGCTTTGGCTTGACCGTGCTGGCCTTGCCGCAGATCGGCGCCCAGCGCCTGTGTGGTTACATGCATAACGCCGTGGAGCAGTTGGTCACGACACTGGAGCAGGCACCGAACACCGCTCTGCATCAGTTGCCGATGCTGCCGCCGGCAGAACGTGAAACCCTGCTGCGTGAGTTCAACGCAACCGCCGCCGATTTCCCGACGGGGCAGACCGTCCAGGGGGCTTTTGAAGCCCAGGTCGAACGTCAGCCCCACGCGATTGCCGTGCAACAGGACGGCGAATCCCTGACCTATCAACAGCTCAACCAGCGCGCCAACCAGTTGGCCCATCACCTGCTGGCGCTGGGCGTACAGCCGGATGATCGGGTGGCGATCTGCTGCCGCCGTGGCCCGCAGATGTTGGTCGGGCTGCTGGGCATTCTTAAAGCCGGCGCCGGGTATGTGCCCATCGACCCGGCGTACCCCACCGAGCGTATCGCTTACCTGTTGCAGGACAGCGCGCCGGTGGCGGTGCTGGCGGAAGCCGGCACCCGTGATCTGTTGGGCGCGGTCGCCACCGTGGACCTGTTGGACGACAGTCGGCAACACCTTGCCGTGAGCAATCCTCAGCTCGCCGGCCTGACTGCGGCCCATTTGGCCTACGTGATCTACACCTCGGGCTCCACCGGCCAACCCAAAGGCGTGATGGTCGAACACCGCACCGTGGAAAACCTGGTGCACTGGCATTGCGAAGCTTTTGGCCTGGATGCGCGCAGCCACACCAGCAGTGTCGCCGGTGCAGGTTTCGACGCCATGGCCTGGGAGGTGTGGCCCGCGCTGTGTTCGGGGGCAACGCTGCACGTGCCGCCGGCCAACGTCGGTAATGAAAACATCGACGAGTTGCTCGCCTGGTGGCTGGCGCAGCCGCTGGACGTGAGCTTCCTGCCGACGCCGGTGGCCGAGTACGCGTTCAGCCAGAACCTGCAACACCCGACCCTGCGCATCCTGCTGATCGGCGGCGACCGTCTGCGCCAGTTCACTCAGGAGCGGCGTTTTGCCGTGATCAACAATTACGGGCCGACCGAAGCCACGGTGGTCGCCACCTCTGGCCGCGTGCGCGCCGGGCAGGCGCTGCATATCGGCCGGCCGGTCGCCAATGCCAGTGCGTACGTGCTTGATGCACACCAGCGTCTGGTGCCGGTGGGCGTGGCCGGTGAACTGTATGTGGGCGGCGGCGGCGTGGCGCGAGGCTATTTGCACCGCCCGGACTTGAGCGCCGAACGCTTCCTGCAAGACCCGTTCAACGAAGGGCGCATGTACCGCACCGGCGACCTGGTGCGCTGGTTGCCCGATGGCAATCTCGAGTACCTGGGCCGTAATGATGACCAGGTCAAAGTGCGCGGCGTGCGAGTCGAACTCGGCGAAATCGAAAGCCGCCTGGCGGCGCTGGACGGTATCGGCGAAGCCGTGGTGTTGGTGCGCGAGGGCCGTCTGATCGCCTGGTTCACCGAACACTACCCGCTGGAGATTGACACCCTGCGCGCACAACTGCGCGAGCAGCTCCCCGACGCGCTGGTGCCGGCCGCCTACGTCAAGCTCGACGCGCTGCCCCTGACTGCCAACGGCAAACTGGACCGCCAGGCGCTGCCGCAGCCCGATCAAGCGTCGTTGCTGAGCCGCGACTATGAGGCACCTCAAGGTGAGGTGGAAACCACCCTGGCGCGTATCTGGGCCGAGGTGTTGCAGGTCGAGCAAGTCGGCCGTCACGACCACTTCTTCGAACTGGGTGGCCACTCGCTGCTGGCCGTCAGCCTGATCGAACGCATGCGCCAGGTCGGCCTCAGCGCCGATGTGCGTGTGCTGTTCAGCCAGCCAACGCTCGCGGCCCTGGCCGCCGCCGTGGGCAGTGGTCGCGAAGTGCAGGTGCCGGCCAACCGCATCAGCGTTGATTGCCGGCGCATCACCCCGGACATGCTGACGCTGGTGACACTCGACCAATCGACGATTGATCAGGTGGTCGCCCGCGTCCCCGGCGGCGCCGCCAACGTGCAAGACATTTACCCGCTGGCGCCGTTGCAGGAAGGCATTCTCTATCACTACATCACCGCCGAGCAGGGCGACCCGTACCTGCTGCAATCGCACCTGGCCTTCGACAGTGTGGAGCGCCTGCATGCCTTTGCCCAGGCGCTGCAACACGTCATCAACCGGCATGACATCCTGCGCACCGGTGTGGTGTGGGAGGGGTTGGCGCAACCGCTGCAAGTGGTGTGGCGCAAAGCCGAGCTGAGCATGCAGGCCGTGCACCTGCAAGGCGATGTACTGGCCGGTCTGCACGAGCGTTTCGATGCGCGGCGCTACCGCCTGGATATCAGCCAGGCGCCCCTGATCCGCCTGATGTACGCCAACGACCCGGCCAACGCGCGTGTCGTGGTGGTGCTGCTCTATCACCATATCGCCCTCGACCACACCGCCTTCGACGTGGTGCTGCGCGAAATGCAGGGCTATCTGCTCGGCCACCCGGCCCCCACGGCGGCGCCGATGCCGTACCGCAACTATGTGGCCCAGGCGCGTTTGGGCGTGAGCGAACAGGAACACGAACGCTTCTTTCGCGAAATGCTCGGTGATGTGGACGAACCGACCTTGCCGTTCGGCTTGCAGGATGTGCGCGGCGACGGCCGCGCCATCGAAGAACATTGCCTGCGCCTGGACAGCGCCCTCAACCATCGCCTGCGCGCCCAGGCCCGGTTGCTCGGCGTGAGCACCGCGAGCCTGTTCCACCTGGCCTGGGGCCAAGTGCTGGCGGCGACGTCGGGGCGTCACAGCGTGGTGTTCGGCACGGTGCTGGTGGGCCGCATGCAAGGCGGCGAGGGCGCTGACCGGGCGCTCGGGGTGTTTATCAATACCTTGCCGCTGCGCCTGGAAATCGACGCGCAAGGTGCACGCGCCGCGGTGCGTGCGACCCATGCCCGGCTCACCGCGTTGCTGGGGCATGAGCACGCGTCGCTGGCGCTGGCTCAGCGCTGCAGCGGGGTGACGGCACCGGCGCCGCTGTTCAGCTCGATGCTCAACTATCGCCATCGCGGCGCCGCGACTCAATCGGCAGACGCGCAACAGGCCTGGGAAGGCATGCAAACCCTGGTCAACGACGGGCGCACCAACTACCCGCTGACGTTGAACGTGGATGACCTGGGCGATGGCTACGAGGTCACCGCCCTGGCGCAAATCGACGCGCAACGGGTGTGTGGCTATATGCAAACAGCCTTGGCCGGGCTGGTCGATGCCCTGGAGCAGGCACCGCATCAGGCGCTCAATCGCTTGCCGATCCTAGGCCATGACGAGCGGCACACACTGCTGGTGGAGTTCAACTCAACGCAGGTGCACTACAACCTCGACCAGACCCTGCACGGCCTGTTCGAAGCCCAGGTCGAGCGCACGCCGGATGCCATCGCGGTCAAAGCCGGCGACCTGCAGCTGACCTATCAGGCACTCAACGAACGCGCCAATCGCCTCGCCCATCACCTGCGTGAACGCGGCGTACAGCCGGATTCGCGTGTGGGTATCTGCGTCGAGCGTGGCCTGGACATGGTCATCGGCCTGTTGGCCATCCTCAAGGCCGGTGGCGGTTATGTACCCCTCGACCCGGCGTACCCTCGCGAGCGTATTGCCTACATGCTGCAAGACAGCGCGCCCGTGGTGGTGCTGGCGCAGGGCGCCACCGTTGAGTTGCTCGGCGATGTGCCGGTGCTCGATCTGGACCACGACACTTGGCAACACCAGCCTGCTGCCAACCCTCAGGTGCCGGGGCTCACCGCCCAGCATCAGGCCTACGTGATCTATACCTCCGGTTCCACCGGCCAGCCCAAGGGCGTGATCAACGAGCACGCCGGCGTGGTCAACCGCCTGCTGTGGATGCAGGACGCGTACGGCCTCAAAGCCCATGACACGGTGCTGCAGAAAACCCCGTTCAGCTTTGACGTGTCGGTGTGGGAGTTCTTCTGGCCGCTGTTGACTGGCGCACGCCTGGTGATGGCGCGCCCGGGCGGCCACAAGGAACCGGCGTACCTGTGCGAAGTGATCGAAGCGGAGCACATCACCACGCTGCACTTTGTGCCATCGATGCTCGAGGTGTTCCTGGCCCACGGCGATGTCAGCCAGGCCGCCGGGCTGGTGCGCGTGATGTGCAGCGGCGAAGCCTTGCCGGGCAGCCTGGTGCGGCGCTTCAAGCAGCAATTACCGGAGATCGGCCTGTACAACCTGTATGGCCCGACCGAAGCGGCCGTGGATGTGACGGCCTGGAACTGTGCACGCCCCGATGTGCCGGACAACACGCCGATCGGCAAGCCGATTGCCAACACGCGCATGTACCTGCTGGATGCGCAGTTGCAGCCGGTGCCGTTGGGTGTGGTCGGCGAGCTGTTCATTGGCGGCGTGCAAGTGGCGCGCGGCTACTTGAATCGGCCTGAGCTGACCGCCGAACGCTTCCTCAAGGACCCGTTCACAGGTGGCCGTATGTACCGCACCGGTGACGTCGGCCGCTACCTGCCCGATGGCAATCTCGAGTACCTGGGCCGCAACGATGACCAGGTGAAGATCCGTGGTTTGCGCATCGAACTGGGCGAAATCCAGGCGCGGCTGCTGGTGCATCCGCAGGTTAACGAGGCCGCCGTGGTGGCCCGTGACGATCGCCTGGTGGCTTATTACACCGGTGCGCCGGCCGACATCGAACACCTGCGCGCCCACCTGTTGCAGCACCTGCCGGACTTTATGGTGCCTGCGTTGTTCGTGCAGCTTGACGCGCTGCCCCTGAGCCCCAACGGCAAGCTCGACCGCAAGGCCCTGCCTGCGCCAGGTATGGACGCGCTGAGGGTGCGCGAGTACGCGGCGCCGCAAGGTGACACCGAGATCCTTCTCGCGCAGCTCTGGGCGGAACTGCTCAAAGTGGAGCGGGTAGGGCGCCATGACAACTTCTTTGAACTGGGCGGGCATTCGCTGCTCGCCGTGAGCTTGATCGGACGCCTGCGCCAGGAAGGCATGGAAGCCGATGTGCGGGCGTTGTTTGAACAGCCGACCCTGGCCGGCTACGCCGCCATAACCGAACGAATGGAGATCGTCCTGTGAGTATTCTTGAGCTATTGGCGACGCTGAAAACCAAGGACATCCAACTGGCGCTCAAGGGCGAGCAGTTGTCGGTGCAAGGCAATAAACAAGCGTTGAGCGACCCGGCGATCCTTGCCGCGTTGCGCGAACACAAACCCGGGCTTATCGCGTTGATCCAGGCCGGGGAGTATTCGGCGAGCAAGGCCGGTGAAGTCGAGGTGCCAGCCAATGCGATACCGGCCGGTGCCGAGCGCATCACGCCGGGCATGCTGACCTTGTCGACGCTGAGCCAGGACGAGATCGACCGTATCGTCTCGACCGTCGACGGCGGCGTGGCGAATATCCAGGATATCTACCCGCTGGCGCCCTTGCAGGAAGGCATTTTGTTCCACCACGTCAGCGCCGAACAGGGTGACCCGTATGTGATGCAGTCGCAGTTCGCGTTTGACCACCTGGCGCGCTTCGAGGCATTTGCCCAGGCCTTGCAAACCGTGATGGACCGCCATGACATCCTGCGCACAGGCGTGGTCTGGGACGGCTTGCAGGAACCCTCGCAAGTGGTCTGGCGCCAGGCGCGCCTGCCGGTGCAGGCCCTTCAGCTCGACCCGGCGGACGGCGACATCGCCGCGCAATTGCACGCGCTGTTCGACGCCCGCCACTATCGCCTCGACGTCACGCAGGCGCCGCTGCTGCGCCTGGTACGTGCCGACGACCCGCTGAATCAGCGGATCGTCGCGACCCTGCTGTTCCACCATATGGCCCTCGACCACAGTGCCCTTGAAGTGGTGTGCCACGAACTGCAGGCGTGCCTGCTGGGGCAGGGCGCAGCGCTGGGCCGGCCCGTGCCGTTTCGCAACTATGTGGCCCAGGCGCGGCTGGGCATCAGCGAGCAGGAACATGAACAGTTCTTTCGCCAGATGCTCGGCGATATCAGCGAGCCGACGTTGCCGTTTGGGTTGCAGGATGTGCAGGGCGATGCCCGCGGCATCGCTGAAGTCAGCCTGCCATTGGCGCCGGCGTTGGCGCAGCGCTTGCGCGCGCAAGCCCGGCAACTCGGTGTGAGTGCCGCCAGCCTGTTCCACCTGGGCTGGGCCCAGGTGTTGGGGGTGCTGGCGGGCAAAGAACAGGTGGTATTCGGCACCGTCCTGATGGGCCGTATGCAAGGCAGTCATGACACCGATCGGGCGCTGGGGATTTTCATCAACACGCTGCCGTTTCGCGTGGACGTAGGCAGCCAGGACGTGCGCACCGGGGTCAAGGCCACCCACGCACGGCTGACCACCTTGCTGCGCCATGAGCACGCCGCCTTGGCGCTGGCCCAGCGTTGCAGCGGCGTGGCAGCGCCGATGCCGCTGTTCAGTGCGCTGCTCAATTACCGTCACAGTGCGCCGGCGGCCGATAACGCGGCGGCGTCGGCCTGGCAAGGGATCGTCGCGCTCAGCGCCGAAGAGCGCACCAACTACCCGCTGACCTTGAGTGTGGATGACCTCGGTGACGGCTTTGGCTTGAGCCTGCTTGCCAGCACCTTGGTCGACCCGCAGCGCGTCTGCGCCTACCTGGAAACCGCCCTGGACAACCTGGTGACCGCGCTGGAGCAAGCGCCGCAGACGGCCCTTCACCATGTGTCGGTGGTGCCTGCCGCCGAGCGACAACAACTGCTGGAGCAGTTCAACGCCACTCAGGCGCATTTCCCGCAGGGCACCACGTTGCATGGGCGCATCGAAGCCCAGGCCGCGCGCACACCCGAGGCCGTCGCCGCGGTGCACCAGGGCCGCCAACTGAGCTACGCCGAGTTGAACCAGCAAGCCAACCTGCTGGCCCATCACCTGCTGGCCTTGGGCGTCAAACCGGATGACCGCGTGGCCATCGTCGCCCGTCGTGGCCTGGATACCCTGGCCGGGTTGCTGGCGATCCTCAAGGCCGGAGCCTGTTATGTGCCGGTCGACCCGTCCCACCCGGCCGAGCGCCTGAATTATCTGCTGACCGACAGTGCGCCGGTGGCGGTGTTGACCCAGCACGCCCTGCTGGAGCGCCTGCCTGCCCTTGATGTGCCGGTGATCAACCTGGATCGCTTCACCTGGCAGCACCATTCGGCGAGTAACCCCAAGGCCGCCGCGACCGCGTCGAACCTCGCCTATGTGATCTACACCTCCGGCTCCACCGGCCTGCCCAAAGGCGTGATGGTCGAACACCACACGGTGGCCAATCTGGTGGACTGGCACTGCCGTGCCTTTGACCTGTGTGCCGGGCGCCACACCGCCAGCGTCGCCGGTTTCGGCTTTGATGCGATGGCCTGGGAAGTGTGGCCGGCGCTGTGTGTCGGCGCGACCTTGCACCTGCCGCCCGCCGATGAAGGGGCGCAAGACGTCGACGCCTTGCTGGCCTGGTGGTGCGCGCAGCCGCTGGACGTGTGCTTCCTGCCCACGCCGCTGGCCGAGTACGCGTTCAGCCAACAGATCGAACACCCCACGCTGCGCACCTTGCTGATCGGCGGCGATCGCCTGCGCCAGTTCGCGCGTGCCCAGCGTTTCGAGTTGATCAACAACTACGGCCCCACGGAGGCCACGGTGGTTGCCACTTCCGGCAAGGTCGAGGCCGGGCAGCCGTTGCATATCGGTAAACCTGTCGCCAATGCCACGGTGTACGTGCTGGATGAACAACAACGGCCGGTGCCATTGGGGGTGGCCGGTGAGTTGTATGTGGGCGGCAAGGGCGTGGCGCGCGGTTATTTGAATCGCCCGGAACTGACCGCCGAACGTTTCCTGCAGGACCCGTTCAACCCCGGCCGCATGTACCGCACGGGTGACCTCGCGCGCTGGTTGCCGGACGGCACTCTCGAGTACCTGGGGCGCAATGATGACCAGGTGAAAATCCGCGGCGTGCGCATTGAGTTGGGCGAGATCGAAACCCAGCTCAACCAGTTGCCGGGGATTCAGGAGGCCGTGGTGCTGGTCCGTGAGGATCGCCTGGTGGCTTACTTCACTGAACATGCGCAGCTCGACCCGTTGGCCGTCGGTGATATCCGCGCCCATCTGGTGGCGCACCTGCCCGACTATATGGTGCCGGTTGCCTATGTGAAGCTTGACGCGCTGCCCCTGACCGCCAACGGCAAACTCGACCGCAACGCCCTGCCGGCGCCGGATAGGGCCGCCGTGTTTACCCGCGAATACGAGTCACCCGAGGGCGAAATCGAAAGCGTGCTCGCCCAGATCTGGGCCGATGTGCTGCACGTAGAACGTGTCGGGCGCCGCGATCACTTCTTTGAACTGGGCGGGCACTCGCTGCTGGCGATGCGCATGGTGTCGCAGGTGCGCCAGCGCCTCGGGGTTGAACTGAACCTCGGCGACCTGTTTGCCAATGCCGAACTGGCGGCGGTCGCCGAGGTGCTGGCCCGCTCGGGGCGCAGCACGTTGCCGGACATCCTCCCGGCCAACCGTGACGAACCTGTGCCGTTGTCCTTCGCCCAGCAGCGCCTGTGGTTCCTGGCGCTGATGGAAGGTGCCAACACGGCCTACAACATCCCTATCGGCTTGCGTTTGCGCGGGCAGTTGCATGTCGAGGCCTTGCAACGGGCGCTGGCGCGTATCGTTGCGCGCCACGAAACCCTGCGCAGTCGTTTTGCCCAGCAAGGCGATGACGCCCACGTGCTGATCATGCCTGCCGAAGACGTGCTGCCCCTGCAAGTGCAGGACCTGCGCCGTCACCCGCAACCCCAGCAGGCGTTGGATGCGTTGATCCACGGCGAGGCCTCGGCGCCGTTTGACCTGGAGCGCGGCCCGTTGCTGCGCGGGCGACTGGTGGTGATGGCGGACGAGCACCATGTGCTGTTGCTGACCCTGCACCATATCGTCTCCGATGGCTGGTCGATGGGCGTGCTGACCCGCGAACTGATGGCGCTGTATCAAGCCTTCAGCCACGGCCAGCCCGACCCGTTGCCGCCGTTACCAATTCAATACGGCGACTTTGCCGTGTGGCAGCGCTTGTGGCTCAGTGGTGAAGTGCTGCAGCGCCAGAGCCGTTATTGGCAGCAAGCCCTGGCCGGTGCGCCGGCCTTGCTCACGCTGCCCACCGACCGCCCGCGCCCGGCGCAGCAGGACTATGCCGGCAGCAGCGTCGCCGTGCGCCTGGATGAACGCCTCACCGCCGGGCTCAAGGCCTTGAGCCAACGGCACGGCACCACGCTGTACATGACCTTGATGAGTGCCTGGGCCTCGCTGTTGGCGCGGTTGTCCGGGCAACACGACGTGGTGATTGGCTCGCCGGTGGCCAACCGCAATCGCAGCGAAATCGAAGGGTTGATCGGCCTGTTCGTCAACACCCTGGCGGTGCGCATCGACACGTCGGGCGAATTGAGCACCGAGGCGTTGCTGGCGCGGGTCAAGGCGCTCACGCTGCACGCCCAGGCCCACCAGGACTTGCCGTTCGAGCAGGTGGTGGAAATCACCCGGCCGCTGCGCAGCCTGGCCCATAGCCCGGTGTTCCAGACGTTGCTGACCTGGCAGGACAGCAGCGCGCCGATCCTCGCGCTGGGTGATCTGGCCCTGGAAGGCATCGTCGAGAACAGCCACTTTGCCAAGTTCGACCTGTCGCTGAACCTCGGCGAAGTGCAGGGCAGCATTCTCGGTGCGCTGGAATATGCCGTGGCACTTTTTGATGAATCGACCGTGCAGCGTTATGCCGGCTACTTCACCCGCGTGCTGCAGGCCATGGTCGATAACGACCAGGCGGTGCTGGAGCATGTACCGCTGGTGGGTGAACGTGAGCGTCAGCAGCTGCTGTTCGATTTCAACGCCACCGCCGTCAGTTACAACCTTGAGCAGACCTTGCACGGGATGTTCGAGGCGCAGGTGGCGCGCACGCCGCATGCGGTGGCGGTCAAGGCGGGCGAGCAGCACCTGACCTATGCCGAGCTGAACGCGCAGGCTAATCAGTTGGCCCGTCACCTGCAGGCGCTGGGCGTACAGGCGGATTCGCGCGTGGCGATCTGCGTCGAGCGGGGCCTGGAGATGGTCATCGGCTTGTATGCGATTCTCAAGGCTGGCGCGGCGTATGTGCCGCTGGATCCGGCCTATCCCCACGAACGCATTGCCTACATGGTGCAGGACAGCGCGCCGGCAGTGGTGCTGGCCCAAGCGGCTACACGTGGCTTGTTGGGCGAGGTGGCAGTGGTCGATCTGGACCAGCCGACCTGGCAGCATCAACCCGTCGACAACCTCGGCGTCCAGAGCGTGAGCGCCTATGTAATCTACACCTCCGGCTCCACCGGCCAGCCCAAAGGCGTGATCAACGACCATGCCGGTGTGGTCAATCGCCTGCTGTGGATGCAAGACGCTTATGGGCTTACGGCGCAGGACACCGTGCTGCAGAAAACCCCGTTCAGTTTTGACGTGTCGGTGTGGGAGTTCTTCTGGCCGCTGTTTACCGGCGCACGGTTGGTAATGGCGCGCCCAGGCGGGCATAAAGACCCGGTGTACCTGTGCGAAGTGATTGCCACCGAACACGTCACCACCGTGCATTTCGTCCCCTCAATGCTCGATGTGTTCCTCGCCCATGGCGATGTGACTCAGGCCGCCGGGCTGGTACGCGTGATGTGCAGCGGTGAAGCCTTGCCGGGCAGCCTGGTGCGCCGGTTTAAACAACAGCTTCCAGGCAGTGCGCTGCATAACCTGTATGGCCCGACCGAAGCCGCTGTCGATGTGACGGCGTGGAACTGCGCAGGCGCGGTGACGCCGGACAATACGCCGATCGGCAAACCCATCGCCAATACACGCATGTATGTGCTCGATAGCCAGTTGCAGCCGGTGCCGTTGGGCGTGGTGGGCGAGTTGTTCATCGGCGGCGTGCAAGTGGCGCGGGGCTATCTGAACCGGCCGGAGTTGACCGCCGAGCGTTTCCTCGACGACCCGTTCACCCACGGCCGGATGTACCGCACCGGTGACGTCGGGCGCTACCTGGTCGACGGCACTCTCGAGTACCTGGGGCGCAATGATGACCAGGTGAAGATCCGTGGTTTGCGTATTGAACTGGGCGAAATCCAGGCGCGACTGCTGGAACATCCGCAGGTCAACGAAGCGGCGGTGGTCGCCCGCGAAGAACGGCTGGTCGCCTATTACACCGGCACTCACAGTGACATCGACGGCCTGCGCAGCCACCTGCTGCAGCACCTGCCTGAGTTCATGGTGCCGGCGATATTCGTGCACCTGGATGGGCTGCCGCTGAGCCCCAACGGCAAGCTCGACCGCAAGGCCTTGCCGGCGCCGGGCCTGGATTCACGGGTGGTGCGCGCGTATGAGGCGCCTCAAGGTGATACCGAAATCGCCCTGGCCAGCCTGTGGGCCGAATTGCTCAATGTGGAGCGCGTGGGCCGTCACGACAACTTCTTTGAACTGGGCGGGCATTCATTGCTGGCGGTCAGCCTGATGGGCCGGATGCGCCGCCTCGGGTGGTCGGCGGATGTGAAAGTGCTGTTTGGTCAGCCGACACTGGCCGCCCTGGCGGCAGCGCTGGGCGGTGGTCGCGAAGTCGCGGTGCCGGCCAACCGCATTGCTGCTGATTGCACCCACATCACGCCGGACATGCTGGCGCTGATCCGGTTGGACCCGGCGGCCATCGAGCGCATTCTCGCCGGCATCCCCGGCGGTGCGGCGAATGTGCAGGACATCTACCCGCTGGCGCCCTTGCAGGCGGGCATTCTTTATCACCACCGCGCCGTGCTGGAGGGTGACGCTTATCTGCTGCAGGCGCAGTTCGCCTTTGCCAACCTGCTGCGCCTGCAAGCCTTCACCCGGGCGCTGCAGGCGGTGATCCGGCGGCATGACATCCTGCGTTCATCCTTCCATTGGGACGGCCTGGAAGAGCCGGTGCAGGTGGTTTGGCGTGAAGCCTCGTTACGCGTCGAAACCGGCCCGTTGCCGCAACGCCTGGACCTCGCCCAAGCCCCGTTGATGCGCCTTGTGTATACGCAGGAGCCCCAGCGAGTGGTCGCCACGTTGCTGTTCCATCACTTAGTGATGGACCACCTTGCGCTGGAAATCCTGCAGCATGAAATGCAGGCATTTCTGTTGGGGCAAGAGGCCGAGCTGGGCACGCCGGTGCCGTATCGCAACTATGTCGCGCAGACCCGCCTGGGGGTTGATGATCACGAGGCGTTCTTTCGCGAGATGCTGGGTGAGATCGACGCGCCCACCGAGGTCGAACACCTGGGCGCCGCTGAAAAAGCTCAGCGGGCAGTTGAGCCTCAGTTGAGCCAGCGCCTGCGTGCCCAGGCGCGCCAAGCGGGTGTCAGTGCCGCCAGCCTGCTGCATGTGGCCTGGGCCCATGTGTTGGGCAAAGTCAGCGGCCGCGAACAGGTGGTGTTCGGCACGGTGCTGCTCGGTCGCCTGCAAGGAGGTGAAGGCGCCGAACGGGCCATGGGGGTGTTTATCAACACCTTGCCGTTGCGGGTCGACCTGGGCCAACACTCAGTGCACACCACGCTGCGTGCAACCCATGCACGGCTGACCCAACTGCTCAGCCATGAACATGCGCCGCTGGCACTGGCCCAACGTTGCAGCGCGGTGCCGGTGGCGACACCGTTGTTCAGCGTGCTGTTCAACTACCGTCACAGTGCGCCGCAAGCCGGTGGCGTGGCGGCGGCATGGCAGGGCATTCAGCTGCTCAAGGCCGAGGAACACACCAATTACGCGCTGTCGGTGAGCGTTGATGACCTGGGTGATGGCTTGCGCCTTGAAGCCATGGGGCCGGGGGCTCGACGTTTGTGTGACTACCTGCACACGGCCCTTGAACAGGTGGTGGAGGCACTGGAGCACAACCGTGAAGTCGCCATCGGCTGCCTGCCGATTCTGGCGGCCGCTGAACGCCAGCAGTTGGCGGACTTCAACGCCACGACCCGCGCGTTCCCCCGCGAACACACGGTGCAGCGCCTGTTCGAAGCCCAGGCCCAGGCCCGCCCGGATGCCTTGGCGGCGTTGCACGGCGAGCACCTCCTTGGGTACGGCGAACTGAATACGCGCGCCAACCGTCTGGCTCATCACTTACTGAGCCTGGGCGTGCGTCCTGCCGATAACGTGGCGATCCTGCTCCCGCGTTCGTTGGACCTGCTGGTCAGCCAACTGGCAATCCTCAAATGCGCCGCCGCCTATGTGCCGCTGGACATCAACGCGCCCGCCGAGCGCCAGGGCTTTATGGTGCAGGACAGCGGCGCGAGCTGGGTGATTACCCGCAGCGATACCGCCATCGAGTACCCGGCGCGGCGCCTCGACCTGGACAGCCTGGCGCTTGACCCGCAACCGAGCCACAACCCGGACGTGTCGCAGTCCTCGGACAGCGTGGCGTACATCATGTACACCTCCGGCTCCACCGGCACGCCGAAGGGCGTGTTGGTGCCGCATCGCGGCATCACGCGCCTGGTGCTTAACAACGGCTACGCCGACTTCAATGCCGCCGACCGCGTGGCGTTTGCCTCCAACCCAGCGTTCGATGCGAGCACCATGGACGTGTGGGGCCCGCTGCTGAACGGCGGCCAGGTGCAGGTTGTCGACCACGCCACATTGCTCGACCCGGTGGCTTTCGGGCGGGCGTTGAGCGGGGCGACGGTGCTCTTCGTCACCACGGCGTTGTTCAACCAGTACGTGCAGATGATTCCCGAGGCCCTGGCCGGCTTGCGCATGCTGTTGTGCGGCGGCGAACGTGGCGACCCGGCGGCGTTCCGCAGCCTGCTGGCGCAGGCGCCCGCATTGCGCCTGGTGCATTGCTATGGGCCGACGGAAACCACCACTTACGCCAGCACTTATGAAGTGCGCGCGATCGCCGATGACGCCGACAGCGTGCCCGTGGGGCGGCCGATTTCCAACACGCAAATCCATGTGCTGGATGCGCAATTGCAGGCGGTGCCGCTGGGCGTGACCGGTGAGATTTGCATCGGTGGTGACGGCGTGGCCAAGGGGTATTTGAACCGGCCGGAGCTGACCGCGGAAAAGTTTGTCGACGACCCGTTCAACGCGGGAGCCTTGATGTACCGCACCGGCGACCTTGGCCGCTGGACGGTGGATGGCCTGCTGGAATGTATCGGGCGCAACGACCATCAGGTGAAAATCCGCGGCTTTCGCATCGAACTGGGTGAAATCGAAGCCCGCCTGGCGAGCTTTGCGGCCATCCAGGACGTGGTGGTCCTGGCGCGTGAGGACGTGCCGGGTGACAAGCGCCTGGTGGCGTATTTCACCTGGGCGGCCGCGCCCGTTGGCATCGACAGTGTGCGCGCGCACCTGCACGGCCAATTGCCGGAATACATGCTGCCGTCCGCCTATGTGCCACTGGCGCATTTGCCGCTGACGGCGAATGGCAAGGTCGATCGCAAAGCCTTGCCGCTGCCGGCCCTGGACGCCTTTACCGGCTGCGAGTTTGAAGCGCCTGCCGATGCGTTGGAAGACACCCTCGCACAGCGCTGGGCGGATGTCTTGAAGTTGGAGCAAGTCGGTCGACACGACAGCTTCTTCGAACTGGGCGGGCATTCATTGCTGGCCATTCGACTGGTCAACCTGCTGGATGAAGCCGGCCTGCAGGTGACTCTGGCCGAGTTGTTCCAGCACGCTAGTGTGGCCAGTGTGGCCGCCATGTTGCGCCAACGCACGGATGCACCGGTGCGTCACAGTGCATTGATAACGGTGCGCAGCAGCGGCTCGCAGCCGCCGCTGTTCCTGATCCATGAATTCAGCGGCATGGACGTGTACTTCCCGGCACTGGGCCAACACTTGCCCGGTGATTATCCGATCTATGGCCTGGCGGGCCTGGCGCTCGGTGAGGCGCACCTGAACACCATGGAAGGCCTGGCGGCCCGCCTGGTCGGCCTGATTCGCAGCGTTCAGCCCCATGGGCCTTACCGTGTGGCGGGCTGGTCGTTCGGCGGCGTGCTGGCGTATGAGGTGGCGATGCAACTGCTGGGGCTGGATGAAGCGGTTGAGTTCCTCGGGTTGATCGACAGCTACGTGCCGCGCATGACCGACCAGGGCAAGGCGCGCTGGATCGGGCCGGATGCCCTGAAGCGGCATTTGTTGTTGCAGTGCACTGCGTATTGGAAAGCACAGGGAGGTGTGGATGAGCTGGCGAGCCTTGAACAGTTGGAGGCGGGCATTGGACAGCTGGACTTTGCGGCTCTGCTGCAACGCTGTCGCGATGAAGGTCTGCTATACGCGCAAATGGCAGCGGCTACGGACGCGGACCTCTTGAGCTTTATCGAGCGGGAAGTGGGGCATGGGCACGCGCTGGCGCATTACAGCGTGTTTGCGTTGCCGGTTCCGGTGCATTTGTTTAGCGCCATGGAGCGGCCGACCGAGTTGTCGCGGCGCAGTGTTTCGCTGGGCTGGGAGGCGGCGTTGGCACCTGGGCAATTGCGCCAGATAGACGTGCCAGGTGACCACCAAAGCATGATGCAGGCGCCGCATATTCAGGCGTTGGGCCGTGCGATGAGCGAGGCGCTGGCCACAGGTTCGGCGGTGCAGCAAGGCGTGTATCAGCCGCTGTTGCGCATTCAGAGCGGGCGGGCGGGGTATGCGCCGGTGTTTTGTGTACCTGGGGCAGGGGATAGCGTCACCGGGTTTGTCGGTTTGAGTGAAGCGCTGGGGCGCGACTGGCCGCTGTTCGGCTTGCAGCCGCGTGGGTTGGATGGCGAGGCGGTGCCCCATAGCCAGGTGGAAGCGGCAGCCGCGTGTTATCTGACGGCGCTGGCGCAGGAGTGCCCGCGCGGGCCGGTGCATCTGGTCGGGCATTCGTTCGGCGGCTGGGTCGCGCTGGAGATGGCCGTGCGGTTGCAGGCGATGGGCCGAGAGGTGGCGTCGTTGACGGTGATCGACAGTGAGTCGCCGGGCGGCAATGGCGTGGTAGGGCGGCCGTATACGTCGACGGCGGCATTGTTGCGGTTGATCGACGCCATGCAGTTGTCGGCCGGACAGTCCCTGGACATCGACCCTGTGGCGTTTGCCGGGCGTGATGAAGTGGCGCAGCGTGAGTGGCTGCATGCCGGGATGGTCGCGGTCGGTTTGTTGCCGGCGCGCGCCAGTGTGGACGCGATGGCGGGGCCCGCACGTACGTATGCCGCAGCCTTGCGCACGGTGTATCGGCCGACCCAGCGCTACCACGGGGTGGTGCGATTGGTATTGGCGCAGGACCCGGCGCTGGATGCAGCGGGCAATCAACGGGAGCAGGGGTTAATGATCGACGGTTGGCAGCGTCAGGGCAGTGGCCTGGAGGTTTGGTATGGCGGCGGCAATCACTTCACATTGCTCAAGGCCCCGAATGTTCACGGGCTTGCGCGGTGGTGGCTGGACGGTGTGGTGATTGGGGAGGTGGTGTCGTGAAGTTTGGCAAAACAGGCGTGTTCCTGGCAGTCGCCATCGTGGCAGGTCTGGTCGTCTACGCGGTGCAAGCACCCGCTGATGCCCCGCAATACCTGACCGCTACGGCCGAACGCGGCGACATCGAAAACGCTGTATTGGCCACCGGCGTGCTGGAAGGCATCAAGCAAGTGGATGTCGGCGCCCAGGTTTCCGGCCAATTGAAATCCCTCAAAGTCAAAGTCGGCGACAAGGTGAAAAAGGGCCAATGGCTTGCCGAAATCGACCCGCTGATTCTGCAGAATACCCTGCGCAAAGCCCAGGTAGACGAGGAAAACCTGCAGGCCCAACGCCGTGCCACGGCCGCTCAACTCAAACAGGCCAAGGCGGTTTACGAACGCTATAAGGGCTTGCAGGTTGACGAGTCGGTCTCGCGCCAGGACTTCGAAGACGCCGAGTCGACGTTCCAGGTGCAGCAGGCCAACCTGTTGTCCCTGGACGCACAGATAAAAAGTGCGCATATCCAGATCGACACCGCCAAGGTCAACCTGGCCTACACCCGTATCGTCGCGCCCATCGATGGCGATGTGGTGGGGATCGTCACCCAGGAAGGCCAGACCGTGATCGCCAGCCAGCTGGCGCCGGTGCTGCTCAAGCTGGCAGACCTGGACACCATGACCGTCAAGGCTCAGGTGTCGGAGGCGGATGTGATCCATATCAGCCCCGGCCAGCAGGTGTATTTCACCATCCTGGGCGAGGCCGACAAGCGCTACTACGCCAAGCTGCGCGGCACTGAGCCGGCGCCGCAGAACTTCCTCGAAACCCAGACGGCGGGCACACCCAAGCAAAACACTGCGGTGTTCTACAACGCACTGTTCGACGTGCCCAACCCCGAACACCGCCTGCGCATCGCGATGACCGCGCAGGTACGCATCGTGCTCGACACTGCCCAGGCTGCATTGATGGTGCCGGTGGCGGCACTCGGGGCGCGCAACGCCGATGGCAGTTACCCGCTGCGCGTGCTGGATGCCAAGGGCAAGGCGGTGTCGCGCGACGTGAAGACCGGGATCAATAACAACGTCAAAGTACAGGTTCTGGAGGGCCTGGCCGAGGGCGATAACGTCGTGATCGGCGACGCCACACCTGCTGTGGCGGGGAACTGACGCATGACCCAGCCACTGTTGGAACTCAAGGGCATCACCCGTACGTTCATGGCCGGCGAGCGTGAGTTCATTGCGCTCAAAGGCATCGACCTGAGCATTCATGCCGGGGAAATGCTGGCGATCATCGGCGCCTCGGGCTCGGGCAAGTCGACCCTGATGAACATCCTCGGCGGCCTGGATTACGCCACCGCCGGCAGCTACAAAATCAAGGGTATCGAAACGCGCTCGCTGGGCGATGAGCAGTTGGCGGAGCTGCGCCGCGACTACTTCGGTTTTATCTTCCAGCGCTACCATTTGCTCGCGCACCTGAGTGCGTTGCATAACGTTGAAATGCCGGCGATCTACGCCGGCACACCGCAGACCCAACGCCACAGCCGGGCGCGGGAATTGCTCACGCGCCTGGGCCTCGCCGGGCACACCACCCACCGGCCCAGCCAGCTGTCGGGCGGGCAGCAGCAACGGGTGAGTATCGCGCGGGCGTTGATGAACGGCGGCGAGGTGATTCTCGCCGACGAACCCACCGGCGCACTCGATACCCACAGCGGCAAGGAGGTGATGCGTATCCTGGCTGAACTGCACGCCGCCGGGCACACGGTGATTATCGTCACCCATGACCCAAACGTGGCGGCGAATGCCCAGCGCATTGTCGAAGTGTGCGACGGTGAGATTGTCAGCGACCAGGCCAATGACCGTGTCGGCCTGGCGCTGCCCAGCGAAGCCCCGATCGAGTCCACGCGCAGCGGCGCCCGACGTTTGGTGGCGAGCCTGGGGTTGTTCAAGGAAGCGTTCAACATGGCCTGGGTGGCGCTGATCTCCCACCGCATGCGCACCTTGCTGACCATGCTCGGCATCGTCATCGGCATCACCTCGGTGGTGTCGATTTCGGCCATCGGCGAAGGTGCCAAGCGCTATGTGCTCAAGGACATCCAGGCCATTGGCAGCAACACCATCGACATCTTTTCCGGCACCAGTTTCGGTGACAGCCGCGCCTCGGCCATCGAGACACTGATGCCGTCGGATGTGGAGGCGTTGAACCAACTGTACTACGTCGACAGCGCCACGCCGGTGGTCGGCCGCAACCTGCTGCTGCGTTTCGGCAATATCGACGTGGACGCGCAGGTGAATGGGGTCAGCGACCGTTACTTCAACGTCAAAGGCCTGAAGCTCGAAGCCGGCATCGCCTTCAGCGAAAGCGACGCGCGACGCCAGGCCCAGGTGGTGGTGATCGACCACAACACCCGGCACCGTCTGTTCGGGCCAAACGTTGACCCGCTGGGCCAGGTGATCCTGGTGGGCAACTTGCCGTGCACGGTGATCGGTGTGACGGCTGATAACAAAAACATGTTTGCCGCGAGCAAGGCGCTCAACGTGTGGGTCCCTTATGAGACGGCGGCGGGGCGATTGTTGGGGCAGCGTCATCTGGACAGCATCACCGTGCGCATCAAGGACGGCCAGCCGAGCAAGGTGGTGGAAGACAACGTCAATAAACTCATGCTGCAACGCCATGGCACCAAGGATTTTTTCACCAATAACCTCGACAGCATCATGCAGACCGTGCAGAAAACCAGCCGCTCCCTGGCGCTGCTGTTGTCGCTGATCGCAGTGATTTCGTTGCTGGTGGGCGGTATCGGGGTGATGAACATCATGCTGGTGTCGGTCACCGAGCGCACCCGTGAAATTGGTATACGCATGGCCGTGGGCGCACGGCAGTCGGACATCCGCCAACAGTTTCTGGTGGAGGCGGTGATGGTCTGCCTGATCGGCGGGATGATCGGTATCTCGCTGTCGTTCGCGATCGGCTATCTGTTTTCGTTGTTTGTGAAGGAGTGGGAGATGGTGTTTTCCCTGGGATCTATCGTCACCGCCTTTGCCTGTTCGACGATGATCGGGATCGTGTTTGGCTTTGTACCCGCCAGGAACGCGGCGCGGTTGGACCCGATTGAGGCGCTTGCAAGGGACTGATTGCGCTCAAGCAGCCGCTATCCAGTGTGGGAGCCGGCAAGCCGGCTCCCAGCGGGTTTTGCACTGCGTCAGAGCGGCGGGGGCAGCCCTTCTTCGGTGGCGTACATCCACCGCAACAACGAGTGCCGCCCGCTGATCCCCAGCTTGATCGCCGCGCGTTTGAGGTAGCTCTCGATGGTGTTGACCTTCAACGTCAATTGCTCTGCCAACTCCGGTGCCGTGCGCCCGGCCAGCAGGCCTACGCACACCTCAAGTTCACGCTTGGACAAGCTCAGGCCCGAGTGCAGCAGGCGTTCTTCGATGCGCCGGCGCAGGGTTTCGATGCCTGGTTTTTCCGGCTCCGCTGCATCGTTGCAGGGGCGGCCGGGCTGGATGGCGGTGATGTGTTTCTCGACCATGGGCAGCAACAGCGTGGAGAAGTCCTGCAGCATGTTGCGTTCCTGCGCCGAAAAGCTCTCGGACTGATGCGAGCGATACACCGACAGCACGTAGCGCACATCGTCCTTGCGGCGTGTGAGGTGCAGTTGTGCGGCGGGTTGCTCTGCGCCCAAGGCCGCGACCGAGTCGGTGTAGACCGGGCTGATCCGGCGTCGCGTTTGCCCCTCTGCACTCACCCGCAATTGGGTGATATGGGTGGCGTCCACTGCCAGTTGAGTAAGGATCAGGTCATGCAGCATGCGTGGGAAATGGCGGCTGCCGGTGCTGGCGATGACTTTGCCTATATGGGGGAACAGGTGTGAGTTCATCAGTTCGTCCATGAGTTTCGAATGCGGGTACTCAGCCTTATAACGACGGGGTCCAAGCAGGTAACCAGGCTGAATAACCTACAGTGATAACGCGCCCGCCGATCACCTATGCTAGTACAGCCTGACAAAAGGATGGGGATCCAATCTGCAAAAAATCAGATTAAAAACGCATAACGGCGGTCAGACCAGTCCGACCACCGTTTGTGAGAAAGGCTTACATCAAACCCAGGCCTTATTTCATGGCGTGCTCGTCGCTCAAAGCCCGACGTGGCGCAGTGCGGCTGCATTTGGCCAGCGCCTGATGGATGTCTGCCAGCAGGTCGGCGACGTCCTCAAGCCCGACCGACAACCGCACCAGCCCCTCGCTGATATCGTGTTGCGCACGTTCTTCCGGGGTGTAGGTGGAATGGGTCATGCTGGCGGGGTGCTGGGCCAGCGACTCGGCGTCGCCCAGGCTGACTGCGCGGGTGAATAACCTGAGGGCATTCATGAAGCGCCGACCGGTCTCGATGCCGCCCTTGAGTTCAAAGGCAATCATGCCGCCGGACTGTTTCATCTGGCGTGCCGCCAATTCGTATTGCGCGAAAGAGCGCAGCCCGGGATAGGTCACCCACTGCACGGCCGGGTGCGCCTGCAAGGCTTCGGCCACCGCCTGGGCGTTGCTGCAATGGCGGTCCATGCGCAGGGCCAGCGTCTTGAGGCCGCGCATCAACAGTGACGCGTCCTGCGGCGACATCACTGCGCCGGTCAGGTCTTTGAGCCCTTGCAGGCGGATGCGTTGCGCCAGGGCCTGATTGCTCACGGCGATACCGGCGGTGATATCACCGTGGCCGCTGAGGTATTTGGTGGCCGAGTGCACCACCACGTCGGCCCCCAGTTCCAGGGGGCGTTGCAGGTAAGGCGTGCAGTAAGTGTTGTCGACCACCACGGTGATGTTGGGCTGCTGATGCGCCAGTGCGGCCACGGCGGTAATATCCACCAATCGCAGGTTGGGGTTGGCCGGGGTCTCGCAGTAGATCATCCGGGTGGCGGGGGTGAGTGCCGCGCGCAGGGCGGCCAGGTCGGTGAGGTCGACATGGCGCACCTTGATACCGAATTCACCGATGCCGTGGTGCAGCAGGGCGAAGGTGCAGCCATAGAGGGTCTGGCTGACGATCACTTCATCGCCTGGGCGCAGCAGGGTCCAGAACGTCGCAGCAATCGCGCCCATGCCGGAACTGAACGCCACGGCCGCCTCACCGTTTTCCAGGGTCGCCATGCGCGACTCCAGCAGGGCCAGGGTCGGGTTGGAAATCCGCGTATAGAAATGCCCGCTGGCTTCACCGGCAAAGCAGGCAGCGCCGTATTCGACCGTGGGAAAAGCGAACGTGGCGGACAGGTAGATCGGCGGCACGAGTGCGCCGTGATGGTCCTTGGGGTCATAACCGTGGTGGATGGCGCGGGTGGAAAAGCCGAATGTGTTGTGTTTATTGTTCATGTCGGACGCTCCTTATTTCCTACAATGCTATGCTCATAACCACAGATGAACGTTGCAAGATTTGCACGCAAATCCCGGTTTAAGGGATGAAATACCCCTAAAAATAATGAATAGAGGCAAGCTATGCCCATCAGCCTGGATCGCACCGACAAAGCGCTCTTGAACGCCCTGCAAGGCAATGCCCGCTTGACCGTGGCCGAGTTGGCCGAGCGTGTTGCCTTGACCACGTCGCCGTGCTGGCGACGGGTGCGCAATCTGGAGGAGAGCGGGGTGATCAGCGGCTATCAGGCGATCCTCTCGCCCAAGGCGCTGGGGTATGGCGTGACGGCCTTTGTCAGCATCATGATGGAGAGCCACACCCAGGAAATCGCTCGCGCGTTTGAGCAACGATTGCTGGAGATTCCCGAGATCGTGGCGTGCCACAACGTGTCGGGGCGCTATGACTTTTTACTTGAGGTAGTGGCCAAGGATCTGGAGTCGTTTGGCGAGTTTGCGCGGGAGGTGTTGCAGACCTTGCCGTGCGTCAAAGAGATCTATTCGAGCTTTTCCTACAAGTCGGTGCGGCGGTTGCGGGTGATACCTTTGCCTGGGTGACCGCGTACATATCCCCGGTCTGCCAGCCCCCGCGCCGCCGACAAAGACTGCATCGCGCCAACCGCCTGAAGTAGCCGTTCAGTGTGTCTTCAAGTACCCGCGTGGCGTGGTGCCGGTCATGCGTTTGAAGAAGGCGATCAACGCGCTGTCACTGGCAAAGCCCAGTTCGAAGGCGCAGTAGCCCACGTTACGTCCCGTGGCGAGCAATTCGATGACTCGCATCAAGCGCCACTGCTGGCGCCATTGCTGATAGCCCAGGCCGGTTTCCCGCAGGAAAATCCGGCCGATGGTCTTGGTGCTGGCGCCAATTTGCTTTTCCAGGTCTTGCAGTGTGGGTGGCAATGTTTCGAGGTCGGCCAGCAAGGGGGCCAGGCGTTTGTCCTGCGGCAATGGCAGGAGCATCGGCTGCTCGGCGGCAGCCTGGATTTCGTCCAGGCACAAGGCCAACAGATGGGCATATCGGCCACTGTGCCAATCGGTCTCGTAGGGGGCCATCGCCATCGGTTCCAGCACCGCGTGCAGCAAGGTGCTGACTTCAATGACCCGTACCTGGTTTGGCAATTGCTCGGCCAATGCCGGGCTCACGTACAACGAACGGTAATCCACTGTTTTATGCATCACCGCGCGATGGGGCACGCCGCAGGGTATCCACGCCGCACGGGAGGGCGGCAGCAGGCACAGTTGGTTGTCCAGGGTGATACGGGTGCACCCTTGTCGAGTGAACAATAGTTGCCCGCGCTGGTGCCGATGCAGGCCGGAGTCATGGTCGCCGAGCAGCGCGGCGATGCCCACAACGGGCGCCGCCAGGCAGTCGGGATCGAAGGATGCATCGGCGGCAAGCCAAGCCATAGGTTGTCCGATTTAATCGATAAGTTGTCGAAGTCAGGATAATAGCCCAGTCGCTCGTCTTTAAACTTCTTGCGTTGTTTTATGCGAGTGAGTTGTTGATGAACCTAAAAAAAATAGGGGTGTTGGCGGTGGTGTTGCTGATGTTTCCGCAACTGGCCCAAACGCTTTACAGCCCGGCCCTGGGTGATATCGGTCGGGCGTTTGCGGTTGGGCCTGAACGGGCAGGGCAGACCCTTTCGGTGTATTTCCTGGCGTTCGCGTTCGGGGTGGTGGTGTGGGGCCGGTTGTGCGATCGCTGGGGGCGTCGACCGGTGATGTTGGCCGGGCTGGCCTTATATATTGGCGCCACAGCGCTGGCCTTGGGTGTAAGCACGTTCAATGCTTTGTTACTGGCCCAGGCCCTGGCCGCGTTTGGCGCGGCAGTAGGCTCGGTGGCGACGCAGACGATCTTGCGCGACCGTTTCCATGGTGCGCAATTGGCCCAAGTGTTTTCCATAATGGGCGTTGCCCTTGCTGCCAGCCCGGCGCTTGGTTTGTTCAGCGGCGCGACCCTGGTGCAGCACTTTGGTTATCGCGGCATGCTCACGGGCTTGTTGCTGCTGGCATTGGCATTATGGGGCTGGTGCGTCTGGGCCCTGCCTGAAACACGTCCAGTGTCATTGCCGACGGCATCGCTGCTCGAGACTCTGAACCTGATGCTCAGGGACGCAGCGATTTGGCGCTCGGTCGGGTTGGTGGCGGCGTTCAATATCGCGTTGTTCGGCTATTACAGCGTGGGCCCGTTTATCTTTTCACAACTGGGGTTGTCCGCCGCTGAGTTTGGTTACAGCGGCGTGCTGCTGGCGCTGGGGTCTGGGCTCGGGGCCTGGCTGAACAAGCGGTTGCTCAACCGTGGCATGAACGGTGATCAGTTGGTACTGACCGCCGCCGGATTAGCGGTGTTGGGTGGCTTGCTGGTCTTGCTGCTGCAAGACAGCTGGTTGTTCGTAGGGCCGATGTTGCTTGTGGTGCTGGCATTCGGCATGGCGATTCCTAATGTGCTCGGGGCCGCGCTTGTACGTTATGCCGACCGCCTTGGCAGCGCCGCCGCGGTATTCGGCTTGCTGTATTACCTGGTCATCGGCGCGGGACTGACCCTGGTGGCCTGGGCCCAGAACCTTGGCTGGAGTCTGTTGATCTGCGGCGTGGCGGCGCTGTGGATGGCAACGCCGCGGGTGTTCAGAAGTTGACCGAAGCACTCAGCCGCGCCGTCAACGGTGCGCCCTGGAACAGATAGTCATCGCCCATGTACTCGCCTGCATCGCGCCAATAGCGCTTGTCGAACAGGTTGTCGACGCTCAGGCGAAACACCGTTTCATAACCGTCGATTTTAGTGGTGTAACGGCTGCCGACATTGACCACTGCGTAATCGCCGACCTCCACATTGCCGCTGCGGTTGGCGTATTTCCTGGCGCTGTATTGCACGCCGCCGAGCAGCGCTAAACCATTCATCCATGGCAACGCGTAGTCGGCGTACACACTGGCGCGCAGTGTGGGCACATTGATCGCCTGGTGACCTTCATAATCTGGCGTGCCACTGTTGTTCACCCGCGCGCGAATCGCCGCCACGCTGGTTGCGATTTGCAGGCGGTCGGTGGCCCAGCCGTTGGCGGACAGTTCCAGGCCAGTGTTTTTTTGTTCGCCTTGTTGCACGTAGGTGAAGGTGTCGCCTGCGGGCCTGGCGTACTGATAAGCCTGGCGCGTCTGGAATACGGCGGCGGCGAAGCTGATGCGGCGCCAGTCATATTTAACACCGGCTTCGATTTGCCGCGAGACAGTCGGTGCCAGGGTGACCCCGCTGTTAGTGGCGAACCACGGCGCAGTGCCGCCCAGCGAAAGCCCCTTGCTGTAGCGGGTGTACAGCGAGATATTTTCCACGGGTGTGTAGATTAACGAGGCTTGAGGCAGGAACACGTATTGCTGGGTGTGGCGTGATACGTTGCCATTCTCATCGAAAGCTTTTTCATCCAGGCGCACTTCGCGACCGCCGAGGATGGTCTGCCATTGCTCGTTGAAACGGATGCGGTCGGTGACGAACAGCCCGTATTGGCGGCTGTCGAGGTTGCGGTGGCTGTCGTTCAGGGGTTTATCGGTAGGCGTGAAGGTGGGCGCATCCTCATAGATATTGCCGCTGCCGATCCACTCATTGACTGACTTACGTTTGTCGATCACCCGGCGAAACGCACTGGTGCCGAAGGTCAACTCATGGCCCAGGCCTGCAGTGTCGAACAGCCCGGTCATGGCCGCCTGGACTTCATCGTCGCGGCGGGTGTCATCGGGGCTGCGGTAGTCGTAGATGTCGTAGTTGCCTTCGGGGCTGAAGTAATTGCCGACGCCCTGAGTGTCGCCACCCCAGGCAAACGAACTGTAGTCATCAATTACCACCTTGCTGCGCGCCGCGCTCACACTGCCTTTCCACTGGTCGCTGAAGCGGTACTCAAACTTGCCGTTGAGGTTCAACGCGTCGATACCGACCGGGTGGGAACCACTCTGGTGCCCCAACAGTTTTTTTGGCGAGGCGTCATGCGGCACCTGCGTGCCGCCCAACAGTTGATAACCCGGCACCGAGCGCTGTTGCTTGGTCTGGTATTCCGCATCCAGTTGCAGCAGCGCGTCGGGGCTGATGTTCCAGTCGAAGGCCAGGGACACAAAATCGCGCTGGCCATTGGCATGTTCCACATAGGCGTTGAGGTCTTCATGGGCGACGTTGGCGCGCAGGCCGAACTGCTGCTCGCTGCCAAACCAGCCGCCGACATCGGTGGCGATATAGCCACTGCCACGGTCATCGGTGGCCACCGTCACCGAACGTACATCCTCCGGGCGTTTGGTCACGTAGTTGATCACGCCGCTGGGTTCGGAAATCCCGCTTTGCAGACCGGCCAGGCCCTTGAGCACTTCCACCTGCTGCTTGTTTTCCAGGGCGACGTTCTGTTCGCCGGTGATGGTGCGCCCGTTGATCTTGTAGCTGCTCGCGGCATTCAGCGAGAAGCCGCGCACTACAAAGTTTTCGTAGTAGCCGATGGGCGCATAGCTGTCGCCCACCGAGGCATCGTTGCGCAGCACTTCACTGAGCAGGCGCGCTTGTTGGTCCTTGATCAGCGCGGCGTTAATCACCGTGATCGATGCCGGCGTGTCCAGCAGCGGGGCCTCATTGAAGCCGCCGACCGAAGCGGTGTCCGTGCGGTAGCCGGATTCTTCCTGGCCCTGGACCTGTACCGCCGGCAGTTCTATGTCAGCCGCCGGGCTGCTACCGATACCGCCACTGAGCAGCAAACCAAGGGCAAAACGTGACGTGACGACGGGGCGAAAACGCAAAACCATGGGGGCAGGGCCTTAAAGCGCAGGGCAGGGGGGCGCATAAGCTAGGGGTATGTGTGAGGTTTTACAAGATGCAAAGCGCCGGCTCGGCCACCGGTTGACGGTGTTTCAAGCGTGGCGCTTGAGGGTCTCGCTGGGCAGTTCCTTGAACAACGCCCGATAGCTGTTGGAAAACCGCCCCAAATGCCAGAACGACCAGTTCATCGCCACTTCGGCCACGGTGGTGTCGGTGGCGTTGAGCAGTTCGCGGCGGGCGCCGTTCAAACGCCGCAAGCGCAACCACTGCGCCGGGCTCATGCCGGTGTAGGTCTTGAACCCTTGCTGCAAGTGACGCAGCGGCACGCCGGCAATCTGCGCCAGTTCGAGCAAGTTGACGGTTTCGTCCGGTGCATCCGCCGCCCACTCGCCGATGCGCGCCATCAACTGGCGTTCTGCACTGCGACGCTGTAACGAGCTACGGTCCAGGCACACGCACGCGTTGTCGAGAATGAACAGGCAATCGTCGAGTAACTGTTGGGTGAGGGTGTCGCGGCTGATCGGGTCGAGCGTGGCGGACAACCGTGTCAGTGTGCCGCTGAGCCAGCGCGTGAACAGCGCGTTTTGCTGGCACGTCAGCGGTGCCATGAACAACCCTTCCAGTTTTGCCACGTCGAGCCCATGGCGCTGGACGAACTGCGGGCCGAACACGACGGCCACTTCACGGTAATTTTCCGGGGTGATCCAGGTGTTGCGGCTTTCGCCATTGAGCATGTACAGCGCGTTGTCGCTGCCATCGAAACAGAACGCCAGCGCGCCCGGCGGGGCGTTGAAGTGCTGTTCCACGCGCGTGTTCATGCACTCTTCGTACACCTGCACGCCTTGCAGGTCGAGGTAGCGGATATGCCCGGCAAAATGCCCCGGGGACATCTGCTGGTACTGCTGCACCCAACCGGGTGTCGCACTGCATTGAGCGGCCACATCACCGGTGGTGAAGGCCTGTACGCGCAAAGCTGTTGCCTGTGTCATGGGTAACCTGGGCGCACTCTATTGGTGCGTTATGGTTCGTGCAAAGTGGATAGATGCCGACGTGCGGCGGCATCAAGATAGACCTCAATGCGCCGAGAGTACAAGCCGACGCCGCATCCAACCCATGACGAGGTCCTTATGAACGCCCCCTTCGATCAGCTGTCCGCCTGGCTGAAAGAACACAAGATTACCGAAGTCGAATGCGTGATCAGTGATTTGACTGGCATCGCACGCGGCAAGATTGCGCCCACCAACAAGTTCCTGCATGAGCGAGGCATGCGCCTGCCGGAAAGTGTGTTGCTGCAAACGGTGACCGGGGACTTTGTCGACGACGATATCTACTACGACCTGCTCGACCCGGCCGACATCGACATGATCTGCCGCCCGGTGTCCAACGCCACGTACGTGGTGCCATGGGCCATCGAGCCTACGGCCATCGTGATCCACGACACCTTCGACAAGCAGGGCAATCCCATCGAGCTGTCGCCGCGCAATGTGCTGAAAAAAGTCCTGCAGCTTTATACCGACCAAGGCTGGCAGCCGATTGTCGCGCCGGAAATGGAGTTCTACCTGACCCAGCGCTGCGAAGACCCCGACCTGCCGCTGAAAACCCCGGTGGGCCGTTCCGGCCGCGCGGAAACCGGACGCCAGTCGTTTTCCATCGACGCCGCCAACGAATTCGATCCACTGTTCGAAGACGTCTACGACTGGTGCGAGCTCCAGGGCCTGGACCTCGACACGCTGATCCACGAGGACGGCCCGGCGCAGATGGAAATCAACTTCCGCCACGGTGACGCCCTGGATCTGGCCGACCAGATCACCGTGTTCAAACGCACCCTGCGCGAGGCTGCGCTCAAGCACAACGTGGCGGCCACCTTCATGGCCAAGCCCGTCGCCGACGAACCGGGCAGCGCCATGCACTTGCACCAGAGCGTGGTGGACATTGCCACGGGCAAGCCGGTATTTGTCGACGCCGACGGCAAGATGAGCCAACTGTTTTTGCACCACATCGGCGGCCTGCAAAAGTACATCCCTAAGCTGCTGCCGATGTTCGCTCCCAATGTGAACTCGTTCCGCCGCTTTCTGCCGGACACCTCGGCGCCGGTCAATGTCGAGTGGGGCGAAGAAAACCGCACCGTCGGCCTGCGCGTGCCGACTTCCAGCCCCGACGCGATGCGCGTGGAAAACCGCCTGCCGGGCGCGGATGCCAACCCCTATCTGGCGATTGCCGCCAGCTTGCTGTGTGGTTACCTGGGCATGATCGAACAGATCGAGCCGAGCGCGCCGGTGGAAGGCCGCGCCTATGAACGCCGCAACCTGCGCCTGCCGTTCACCCTCGAAGATGCGCTGGCGCGCATGGAAGATTGCGACACGGTCAAGCAGTACCTGGGCGATAAGTTCGTGCGCGGCTACGTCGCGGTCAAACGCGCCGAGCACGAAAATTTCAAGCGGGTGATCAGTTCCTGGGAGCGTGAGTTCCTGCTGTTGAGCGTCTAAAAAAACTCAAAGGGGTGTCGATATGCGTCTTGTGAAAAAGCTTCTCCCACTGGCACTGGTGGCGGCGTTCAGCAGTGCAAGCCAGGCCGCGCCGACGGTCAGCGTCTACAACTGGACCGATTATATCGGCGAGACCACCCTGGCCGATTTCCAGGCCAAGACCGGGATCAAGGTCATCTATGACGTGTTCGACTCCAACGAAACCCTGGAAGGCAAGCTGCTCGCGGGGCGCACCGGCTACGACGTGGTGGTGCCGTCCAACCACTTTCTGGCGCGCCAGGTGAAAGCCGGCGCGTTCCTCAAGCTGGACCGCTCGCAGTTGCCGAACTTCAAGAACCTCGACCCCAAGTTGCTCAAGCTGCTGGAGAAAAACGATCCGGGCAACGCCCACTCGGTGCCCTACCTGTGGGGCACCAACGGCATCGGCTATAACGTCGACAAGGTCAAGCAGGTGCTCGGCGTAGACCACATCGATTCGTGGGCGGTGCTGTTCGAACCCGAGAACATCAAGAAGCTGCACGAGTGCGGCGTGGCCTTCCTCGATTCGGCGGACGAGCTGTTCCCGGCGATCCTCAACTACATGGGCAAAGACCCGCGCAGCGAGAACCCCGAGGATTACAAACAGGCTGAGGCCAAGCTGTTGACGCTGCGGCCGTACATCACCTATTTCCACTCCTCCAAGTACATTTCGGACTTGGCCAACGGTGATATCTGTGTGGCCTTCGGTTATTCCGGCGACGTTTTTCAGGCCGCCAACCGCGCCAAGGAAGCCAAGAACGGCGTGAATATCGCGTACGCGATTCCCAAGGAAGGCTCCAACCTGTGGTTCGACCTGCTGGCCATTCCCGCCGACGCCGGCAACCCGAAAGAAGCCCACGCCTTTATCAACTACCTGCTCGACCCTGAGGTAATCGCCAAGGTCAGTGCCTCGGTCGGTTATGCCAACGCCAACCCGGCGGCCAAGCCCTTTATGGCGCCGGAACTGGTGAACAACCCTGAGGTGTACCCGTCTCAGGAAGTGCTCGACAAACTCTATATTTCCACCACGCCGACCCCGGCGACCATGCGCCTGATGACCCGCGCCTGGAGCAAAGTGAAGACCAACAAATGAAGCACGCCAGCGACCACGCCCAGTCCTATTACCTGGCTTCGGCCAATGCCATGCCTGAGCGTCCGTCGCTGGGCACCGACCTGAGCGCCGATGTCTGCGTGATCGGCGGTGGTTTCACCGGCGTCAACACCGCCATTGAGCTGGCCCAGCGCGGGCTCTCGGTGATCCTGCTGGAGGCCCGGCGCATTGGCTGGGGCGCCAGCGGACGCAATGGCGGGCAGTTGATTCGCGGTATCGGCCATGATGTGTCGGGGTTTGCCAAATTTGTCGGCGAGGAGGGCGTTCGTTACCTGGAGCGAGCTGGAATTGATTCAGTCGCGCTGGTGGGCGAGCGTATCCGCGAACACGCCATCAATTGCGACCTGCGCTGGGGCTTTTGCGAATTGGCCAATACCCCGGCGCAGTTCGCTGCGTTCAAAGGCGAGCAGGACAGCCTGGCGGCGATGGGGTATGCCCATCAAACCCGTCTGGTCGGCCCGCAGGCGATGTCACAGGTCGTCGGCTCGGCGGCTTATGCCGGTGGCCTGATCGACATGGGCTCCGGGCACTTGCATCCGCTGAACCTGGTGCTGGGCGAGGCGCAGGTGGCCGAGTCCCTCGGGGTGCGGATTTTCGAGCACACCCAGGTGCTGGAGCTGATCCACGGCGACACGGTGCAGGTGCGTTGCGCCGGTGGCACGGTGCGCGCCGCCAGCCTGGTGCTGGCGTGCAATGCACATTTGGACGAGTTGGAGCCGCGCTTGAGCGGCAAAGTCCTGCCGGCGGGCAGTTACATCATCGCCACCGCACCGTTATCCGAGGCGTTGGCCAAGCAATTGATCCCGCAAAACTTTGCGCTGTGCGACCAGAAAGTCGGCCTGGATTACTACCGGCTTTCCGCTGATCGGCGCCTGTTGTTCGGCGGTGCCTGCCATTACTCGGGGCGTGACCCGGCGGACATCGCCGCCTATATGCAACCGAAACTGCTCAAGGTGTTTCCGCAGTTGGCAAACACGCCCATCGAGTTCCAGTGGGGCGGCAAAATTGGCATCACCGCCAACCGTTTTCCTCAGGTCGGGCGGCTCCAGCAATACCCGAATGTGTTCTATGCCCAAGGCTACTCCGGGCATGGGCTCAACGTAACGCATTGGTGCGCGAAGCTTTTAGCCGAAGCCATTCATGCCGGCCACAGCCAGGGCCTGGATATTTTCAGCCAGGTGCCGCACATGACCTTCCCGGGCGGCAAGGCTTTGCGTTCGCCGCTGTTGGCGTTGGGGATGTTGTGGTTCCGGCTGCGCGAGTGGGTCAGCTGACGCGCGGCAGTCTGAATGTGGGAGCGGGCTTGTTCGCGACAGCAGGGTGCCAGGCGCTGCATTCGGTGACTGCTTCAGCGCCTTCGCGAGCAAGCCCGCTCCCACATTTATCGTCAGGCTTCAGGTTCGGTGAGCACCTTGCGGAAGGTTTCGACCAAGGGCCGCAGGTTGATCCGATGCCATGCCGCCCACAGCGGGGTGGTGTAGGTCCGCCGGGGCAATTCACGCAACACCACACCGGGTGGCGCATTGCGGCTCAGGCCTGTTTGCACCAGGGCCACGCCCAATCCCGAGGCTACCAGGCCGAGTGCAGTAAACGGCTCGCTGGCTTCCATGGGGACTTGCGGCGTGAAACCGGCGCGGATGCAGGCGGCGACGAAATCATCGGCCGGGCGTCCCTCAGTACACGCCGGGCATTGGGCAGCACGCCGGCGTGCATGGCGTTTTCGATGTGGCCGATGCACAGGCCACCTTCTTCGCCGCGGCCCAGGCGCTTGCCCAACGATTCCAGGCGATTGGCATGGGTCAGCAGCGCCTTGGTTTCGGCAAGAAAGGTCTGGCCATCGCGGGTCAGCCGAATGTGTTGCTGGCTGCGTTCGAACAGGGTCAGGCCCAAGCGTTCTTCGAGCTGGGCGATCTGCCACACCGTCGAGCAGATCAAGGCGATTGCCCAGGCGTTTGGCGTCAGCGTGAAAGCAGCCGCCCTGCAATTTTGCCTGGCCCACCCGGCAGTGGCCGCGGTGATTCCGGGTGCCAGTCGTCCGGGGCGGATTGCCGAAGACGTCGCCGCGTTGTCAGAGAAGATTCCGGCGGCCTTCTGGCAGGCGCTGCGCGATGCCGGCTTGATCTCGGCCCGTGCGCCGTTGCCACTTTAATTTCAGGAGTCTGATATGAACATCGATGTGAGCGGCAAAGTAGCCATCGTCAGCGGCAGTACCGCAGGCATTGGCCTGGGCATCAGCCAGGCGCTGGCAGCGTCCGGCGCAACCGTGGTGGTGATCGGGCGTGAAGCGGGCAAGGTCGATGCCGCCCTGGCAAGCATTCGCCAGGCGGTCCCGGCGGCTGACCTGCGCGGGTGGGTGGCAGATCTGGGTACGGCGCAGGGTGCCGCGACACTGTTCGCCGCTGAACCGCGCGCCGACATCCTGGTCAACAACCTGGGCATCTTCAACGACGTGGATTTCTTTGAGGCGCCGGACAGCGAGTGGACGCGCTTCTACGAGGTCAATGTGATCGCCGGCGTGCGCCTGGCGCGCCATTATGTGCCGGGTATGGTCGAGCAGGGCTGGGGGCGGGTGATCTTCCTGTCGTCGGAGTCCGGCGTGGCGACACCGGCGGACATGATCAACTACGGCGTGACCAAAAGTGCCAATTTGGCCGTCTCCCACGGCCTGGCCAAACGTCTGGCGGGTACGGGCGTGACCGTCAACGCGGTGCTGCCGGGGCCGACCTTTACCGACGGCCTGGAGCATATGCTCAAGGACGCCACGGCCAAGTCCGGGCGCAGCGCGCGGGACGAGGCGGATGTCTTTGTGCGCAATGCGCGGCCTACCTCGATCATCCAGCGTGCGGCAAATGTGGATGAAGTGGCCAACCTGGTGGCGTACATTGCTTCACCCCTGTCATCGGCGACCACCGGTGCCGCGTTGCGGGTCGACGGTGGTGTTGTCGACAGCATGGCGATCTGACCTGTTATTTTTTCTGGAGTATTTATCGTGGCGACAGCTTCTTCTGTGATTGAAATTCCGGTCTCGGCCGATCAGGTTTGGCAATTGGTGGGTGGCTTTAACGCGCTGCCGGATTGGCTGCCCTTGATCGTCAAGAGTGAGGCGAGTGAAGGCGGGCGTTTGCGCCACCTGGAAACCGCCGATGGCGGTGTGGTGGTCGAGCGTATGCAGAGCTTTGATAACGTGGCGCGCACCTACAGCTACACCATTGAGCAGTCGCCGTTTCCGGTCAGTGCTTACCTGGCGACCCTGCAGGTTGAGGCGTTGACCGAGGCGTCGGCGAAAGTGACCTGGTCCGGTGTGTTCACCCCGGCTGCCGGGACCACGGATGCGCAGGTGGAGGCCTTGTTTGCCGGTGTTTACAGCGGCGGGCTTGAGGCGCTGCGCGCTAACTACCCGGCCTGATCCAACAGGCATCGCAAGTTCCCTGTGGGAGCTGGCTTGCCTGCGATAGCGGAGTGTCAGGCAATGAAAAAGTCGCCTGACAGATTGCCATCGCAGGCAGGCCAGCTCCCACCGGGGTTTGTGGCAGTTGGGTTATTCGGGCATCAGCTGCTGCCGACACTCCAACACCAACCGAGCGCCGCCGCTCTGGCTGCTGCCGACTTCCAGCTTGAACCCGTGCAAGTTGATGATCGCCGCGACAATCGACAAGCCCAGACCAAACCCGCCTTGCTGGTCGCCTTCATCCACGCGATAGAAGCGCTGGAACACCGCATTGCGTTCCGCCGCTGGAATGCCCGGGCCGGTATCGTGTACTTCGATGCGCGTGCTGCCGCTGTCGTTAACCCCGCGCAATATCACTTCACCGCCCGGTGGCGAGAACTTGATCGAGTTGCTCAACAGGTTGGCCAGGGCTTCGAACAGCAACGCGCGGTCGCCGGTGATCCATGGCAGTGACTCGGGCACTTCGAGCCGCAGCTGCAATTCGCCTTCTTCCGCCAGCGGCAGGTAGAAGTCATGCAGCTCGCGCAGCAGCGGCAACGGGTCCATGACCAGGAAGCCTGAGCGGCGCTGGTGGTCTTCCAGCTCCGAGATCCGCAGCAGGCCCCGGAAGCGCGCCATCAGGGTGTCGGTTTCGGCAATCGCATCGTCAAGTTTCACCGCGTAGTCCGAATCTTGCTCAGCCTCTTGTTTGATGCGGTAAAGCTGCGCACGCAAGCGTGTCAGTGGGGTGCGCAGGTCATGGGCGATGTTGTCGCACACGCCCTTGACCTCGTTCATCAGCTTCTCGATACGGTCGAGCATGGCGTTGACGATGGCGGCGAGCATGTCCAGTTCGTCACGCCGGTTCGACAGCGGCAAACGGTGGGTCAGGTCGCCGGCGACGATAGCCTCGGCGCTGGCCTGGATCCCGCGAATGCGGCGCAGCGGACGGCGGCGCAACAAATGCCAGCCGGCCGCACCGGGGATAATCGTCAGCGACAGCGCCCACAGCAGGGCATGCCAGATGATCCGGGTGACGCCGAACAGCGAGCCGTTGGCGCGCACCAGTACCAGCCAACGGCCGTCTTCGGTGTGGGTGGCCACGGCGTCGCAGCTGTCCTTGGGAAGTTTCGGGTCGTCGGAGTCGACGCAATTGGCCAGGGCGTGGATCTTGCCGTCCAACGGCAGGTCCGGTGGCACGGCGCGGATCGGGCCGCTCAATGGGCGAAATTGCTCATCGAACAGGCCATAGGCGTCCACGCCCTTCATGTCGAAGGTCATGCTGGTGGTCAGGGCTTCCACCAGTTCTTCGCCGTCGAAACGCTGAAACAAATGCTGGCGCTGCATCAGCGAATGGCGCGACAAGTCGCTGAGGTACCCTGACACCTCGTAGTACAGCACCCCCATGAGGATGCAACTCCAGGCCACAAACAGCGAACTGTAAAGCGCCAGCAAGCGGCTGCTGGAGGAGCGCCAGCCCTTAGAGGGGTTCAGCAATGACATAACCGGAACCTCGTACCGTGCGGATCAACGGCGTGAGGCCCGGTGGATCGATTTTTTTGCGCAGGCGACCGATGTGCACGTCAATCAGGTTGGTGCCCGGGTCGAAGTGATAACCCCAGACTTCCTCGAAAATCATCATCCGCGAGAGAATCTGCCCGGTGTTGCGCATCAAAAATTCGAGCAGTTTGTATTCGGTCGGCAGCAGGCTCAGCGGTTGCTCGGCGCGGCTGGCTTCGCGGCTGATAAGGTTCAGTTCAAGGTCGGCCACGCGCAAGGCGGTTTCGAATTCCTTGACCGTGCTTTTGCGGCGCAGCAGCACTTCGACGCGGGCGGCCATTTCGTCGGACGCGAACGGTTTGGTCAGGTAGTCATCTCCGCCGGCACGCAAACCCCGCACACGTTCGTCGACATCGGAGAGGGCGCTGATCATCAGGATCGGCGTCGACACCCCGATGGTGCGCAGGGTCGTGACGATGGCCAGGCCATCCAGCTCCGGCAGCATTCGGTCGAGGGTGATCAGATCGTAATCACCACTCACAGCACGGACCAGGCCTTCACGGCCGTTGTCCACCCAATCCACGTCCAGTCCATGGCTACTCAGCTCGGCGACGATCTCGCGGGCCGTTACGGCGTCATCCTCGATGGTCAAAATACGGGTCATAGGATTACCTGGTGAGCGATTCACACTAGAAGTGGGGCTATTTTGCCAAGAACCAGCTGAATGTTTCCTAAATTAAACTTCATGTTGGCAAAACCACCACACATTTAATCGCTGAGCCACTGCGGTGCGGGGGTTGGCTTGCCGGCAATGGCGGTGGGCCGGCAACCGTTTTGTCATTCATACGCCGCTAGCCGAGGCAAGCCAGCGGCGACGCGCATCGCGTTTGAGGCGAGATTGCATAACGCCCGCCCTCAACACGCATTTCTTGCAACTTGCATGGTTTAACGAAGTTCAATTTAGTTAACTTGTTGAAATATAAGGATTTTAATTTATGCGCCGGCTGGCACGCTGCCTGCACTGTCCCTTTTGAGACTTGTAACACTATTTTTCCTGCCGGGAGCAAAACAACAATGATCACATCCTCATCCACGCTGCAAGAGTCGAGTTCGCTCTCCGGGGTATCCTGGGGGGCGATTTTTGCCGGGGCCGCAGCGGCCGCTGCATTGTCCCTGATCCTGGTGCTGCTGGGCTTCGGCCTGGGCTTTTCGGCGGTGTCGCCGTGGGCCGACAGCGGTATCAGTGCCAAGGGGCTTGGCATTTCCACCATTATCTGGCTGGCCTTTACCCAGATCGTTGCCTCGGGCCTGGGCGGTTATATCGCCGGCCGGTTGCGCGTGAAGTGGGCCAATATGCACGGCGATGAAGTGTACTTTCGCGACACCGCCCATGGTTTCCTCGCTTGGGCGGTTGCGACGCTGGTCACTGCGGTGCTGGTAGTCGGTTCGGTGAGCAGCGTGGTCAGCGGTGGCGTGAAAGCCGGTGCCAGCGTAGCAGCGGGCGCCGCCAGCGGCATGAGCCAGGCAGCCGGCAGCGCCGCCAAAGGCGCCAACAGCGGCGACTTCGATTATTACGTCGACAGCCTGTTCCGCGATGACCGCCCAGCCGCCGTCAGCGACGACGCCGTACACGGCGTGGTAGCCCGCATCCTCACCCGCACACTGAGCAACGACGGCCAGTTGGCACCGGAAGACCGTGCCTACCTTGCCCAGTTGATCAGCCAGCGCACCAACCTCAGCCAGGCCGACGCCGAAGCGCGGATCGACAAGGTCTACGGCGAAGCCCGTAAAGCCATCGAAGACGCCAAGCTCAAGGCCAAGCAAGCGGCCGATACCGCGGCGAAAGTGGCTGCCTACACCTCGCTGTGGACCTTTATTGCCCTGTTGATCGGTGCGTTCTTCGCCAGCTTCGCCGCTACCTTCGGCGGTCGTCGTCGGGATGCCGTGGTGTATGTCGAAACCGAACACTTTGTCCGTTAATTCAAGGAGAACATCATGCGCTCATTACTTCTGTGGTTCCTCGGCGTGCCGATCCCGGTCATTATTCTGATCGCGATCTTCATGCACTAAACCTGAGCCTGGCTCGGTCCCCAGTGTGAGCGGGTTTGCTTGCGAAGGCGGTCTTTCAGCGATTCATGAGCTGACGGATGCAGCGCTTTCGTGAGCAAGCCCGCTTTCACGTTTGGGGGGGCGCAGTGTCAGCCAGCCGGTGACCAGCAATGCACTCGCGACCAGGGTCATGATCACCAGCGGTTGTGAAGTACCGTCCGACAGCAGCCCGGTCGCCCAACTGCTGACCGCCGTCAGGAACATCTGGGTGAAAAAGAACAACCCCGATGCCGTCCCGGCAATCGCGCCGTAAGGCTGCAGTACCGAGAGCTGGCAGGCGGGAATCACCATCCCCACCGACACCATGATCACCACCATCGGCAGCACAATGGCCAGCCAATCAGCCGGCAACAAGGCCGTAGCCGCCGCGAGCAGCAGGCTACCCAGCACGTTCAGGCCGATTGCAGCGCTGATCAACGCATCGGGTTCAAAGCGCAGCACCAGGCGTCGGAACAGGTTCGCCCCGAGCATATAGCCGCTGATCGTCGCGGCAAATACCAGCGCGTAGGCCGTGGTGGACAGGTGGAAGCCCCGTTGCAACAAGGCCGACGACTCGCTGATAAACGGGAAATAGGTGCTGTACACGCAGCCGATGGCCAGGGAATACCGCAGGAAGTAACGGTCGCGCAGAAGCTGGCCGTACAGGCGTAGCAGATTGCTTGGCGGCGCTGCAGCGACTTGCGGCGGACGGGTTTCCGGCAAGCGGCGATACACCACCAGGTACAGCCCCGCGCCGATGACGCCGAGCACCACAAACAGACCCCGCCAGTTGATAAACGGCAGCATCAGGCTGCCCAGCACCGGCGCGGCCATCGGCGAGATGGCCATGGCCATGGAAATCAGGCCCAGCAGGCGCGCCTGCTCATGGCGGTCGAAGTAATCACGCACGATCACCCGACCGATCACCGTGGTGCAGCAACCGCCCAGGGCCTGGAACAGGCGGGCGATGATCAGCACCTCAAGGCTGTTGGCCAGCGCGCAGGCAACGGTGGCGAGCACATACAGAAACAGCCCCACCAACAAAATCGGGCGACGCCCGAAGCGGTCCGTCAGCGGGCCGCTGACCAGCAAAGATATCGCCGAGCCCAAGGTGTACAGCGTGAGGGTCAGTTGCAGTTGGCTGTCGCTGCTGTGGAAGTAATCGGCCATGGCCGGCAAGGCCGGCAGGTGCATGTCCAGGGTGATGCGCGGCAGGCCGATCAGTACGGTCAGCAGCACCAGCCAGAACCAGGAGGAGAGCACGCGTTGAGTCATGGGAAGCGCCTTCGCCATTCATTGAACCCGAACTCTAGCGGCTTTGTGGTTTAATCCTCAGGGCCACTTATGCATAGAGTGATTGGACCACTATGAGCCGAGGAAAAGCCGCATCCGCCCTGGACCTGCCGCGCCCGGATACGTTGGACGCCGGTAAGCAGCAGGGCGCCTACGAGGCCTTGCGCACGGCGATCTTGACCCGCCAATTGCCGGCCGGCAGCCGCTTGCCGTCGACGCGCAGCCTGGCCGAACGCTGGCTGGTGTCGCGCGGCACGCTCGAAGCGGCGTTCGAGCGCCTGCACAGCGAGGGCTATGTGCAGCGCGTGGCGGGCTCCGGCACGCGGGTGAGCGCGGTGATCCCCGAGCAATTTATTGCGGCCCCGGCCCCCACCGAAAGCCCACGCCGTATGGCCGTGCCCGATCTGCCCGAGGCGGGGGTGCAAAGTCACGTGCCTTTCGTTGCACGGCGCCCGGATGCCGGCCTGTTCGATCTGAAAGCCTGGGCACGCTGCATCACCCGTGGGCTGCTGTCGGCAGGGCCGGGTGCGTTGGAAGCCGCCCACCCGGCCGGGTTACCGGCCTTGCGCGCGCACATTGCCGATTACTTGCGCAGCTATCGCGGCATGCACTGCGAGGCCGATGAGGTGATCGTCACCACCGGTATTCGCCATGGCCTCGACCTGATTGCGCGCACGTTGCTTAAACCGGGCGACACGGCGTGTGTCGAAGACCCCGGCTATAAACCGGCGCGCCGCCTGTTCAGGCTGGCAGGCGCGCAGGTGGTGCCGATCCCGCTCACGGCTGAAGGCCTCGACACCGGCCAGCTACCCGGCACTGCGCGCTTGGCGTATGTCACGCCTGCACACCAGGCGCCGCTGGGCATGACCCTGTCGGTCTCGCACCGCCTGGCGCTGTTGGACTGGGCCGCGCGCGCGGATGCCTGGGTGGTCGAAGACGATTACGACAGCGAATACAACTACAACAGTGCACCCCTGGCGGCGCTCAAATCCCTGGATGGCGGCGATCGGGTGATTTACTGCGGCAGCTTCAACAAGAACCTGTTCCCCGGCTTGCGCGTGGGTTTCATGGTCGTGCCCACCACGCTACGACCCGCATTGCTGCGCACCTTGCAACTAAGTGGCCAGTCAGTGGGCGTTACGGATCAATTGGGCTTGGTGGAGTTTCTGGGCAGCGGGGCCTTTGTGCGCCACTTGCGCGCCTCGCGCCAGGCGTATCAGGCCCGCCGCGACGCGTTGCTGGCCTGCCTCCCGCATGGCTGCACGGTCAGCGGTCAGCAGGCCGGGTTGCACTTTGTGCTGTGGTTGCCGGCCGGCGCCGATGAGGCGGATTTCTGCGCGCGTGCCGCCGCTGTGGGGTTGACCTTGCAACCGTTGGGCACGTTTTGCGTCGAGGCGAACTTGCCGCCGGCGGTGATCATCGGCTACACCGCGTTGACCCTCGCGCAGATCCGTTTTCACGGGCGCGTGCTGAGCACATTGCTACTCGCGACGTGACGCGCGTTTGGCCAGGCTCGCGCCCAACGCCATCGCCATTGACTGACCCGCCGCCATCGCGGCAGGGGTATCGCGGGCAAGCTGCTCGCGCATTAGGTCTGCGGTGACATCAGGTCAGTCGTCGAAGCCGACCTGCTCGTGAATCTCATCCACCTTCAATTCCAACCGGTACGCCACGGCAATAAACAACGCCTGGCACAGGCACAAGGTGGCGCTCAACGAACGGAAGGCAAATGACGACCCTTCATTCACCAACAGCACCGCGTTCGCCCGCTTGGCCAGGGGCGAGAGGTTGCTGTCGGTGATGATCAGGGTCTTGGCCTGGTGGTGTTGGGCAATGCGCAGGCAGTGCTGGGTCTCTTTGCCGTAGGGCGTAAAGCTGATGGCAATCACCAGGTCATTGGCGCGCACGCTGCGCATCTGTTCGCGGTAGCTGCCGCCCAGGCCTGAAATCAGGTGAATGCGCTTGTTGGTGTGTTGCAGGTTGTAGACCAGATAATCGGCCACTGCAAAGGAGCGGCGCACACCGACCACGTAGATATTGTCGGCATTGACCACCAGGTCGACGGCTTTCTCAAACGCCACATCATCCAGTTCCAACCCCAGGCGCTCGATGCCGGACAGGGTGGCATTCACACATTCGCGCGCCAGGTCGCCGCCGCTGGCCTTCTGCGATTTGTTCGCGATCATGCTGCGAATGCGCTGCTGGTAGTTCTGCACCGGCGTGGTCTTGTGGGTGTAGGCCTCGCGAAACAGCGCCTGCATCTCACTGAAGCCACTGAAGCCGAAACGCTGGGAAAACCGCACGATGGCCGACGGGTGTACTTCACATTCGCGGGCGATGTCGCTGATGCGGTCAACCATGATCCGGTCGCTTTGCTGGCTCATGTAGCTGGCGATGCGTTTGAGCTGGCGCGGCAGGCTTTCGTATTCGTCGGTGATCAGCTGCAACAGGCGCTCGGCATTGATCGGGGGGCTGGCGAGAGGGTCTTGCGAAGGAGTCTCGGGCGTGGCCGGCTGATCGGTGCGGGACATGGGTAATCCTTTTGGCTTGTTCTTCTGATGCGCTGATGGGTGCGCGCAAGTCTACAGGGTAGGCGCAAAAAAATACCCCGGCATCACGGCCCCTGCGCGCCGCTGAAACGCTGCAGGAGGGCTGGCATGCCATTATGCTGGCTTATTGGAAAAAATATTCCACTAAAAATAATTATGGAATAAATATTGATTGAGGCCGCTGAACGTTCTAGTCTGCTTGCACCAAGAGCGTGTGCCGTCACCACGGCGGCACCACGCAGGCTGATAAAAATAACAGGAGCCAGCATGGGCCAGACTCGTTTTGCCAGTGGGCGTCAATTGGATCTGATTTGCCTCGGGCGCCTGGGCGTCGACCTCTACGCACAGCAAGTGGGTGCGCGGCTTGAGGACGTGTCCAGCTTCGCCAAGTACCTCGGCGGGTCGTCCGCCAATATCGCTTTCGGCACCGCGCGGCTGGGGCTCAAGTCGGCGATGCTGAGCCGGGTAGGGGACGACCATATGGGCCGCTTCCTGGTGGAATCCCTGGCCCGTGAGGGCTGCGATGTCAGCGGCATCAAGGTCGACGCGGAGCGCCTGACCGCTTTGGTGCTGCTGGGCCTCAAGGACCGCGAAACGTTCCCCTTGGTGTTCTACCGCGAAAACTGCGCCGACATGGCATTGCGCGCTGAGGACATCAGCGAAGCCTTTATTGCCTCCAGCAAAGCCTTGTTGATCACCGGCACACATTTCTCCACCGATGGCGTGTACAAGGCCAGCATCCAGGCCCTGGACTATGCCGCCAAACATAACGTCAAGCGCGTGTTGGATATCGACTACCGCCCCGTGCTGTGGGGCCTGGCGGGCAAGGCGGATGGTGAAACGCGGTTTGTTGCCGACCAGAATGTCAGCCAGCATGTGCAGCAAATCCTGCCGCGTTTCGACCTGATCGTCGGCACCGAAGAAGAGTTTTTGATTGCCGGCGGCAGTGAAGATTTGCTCACCGCGTTGCGCACCGTACGGGAGCTGACCCCGGCGACCCTGGTGGTCAAGCTCGGCCCGCAAGGTTGCACGGTGATCCACGGCGCGGTACCCGCGCGGCTGGAGGATGGCGCGATTTACCCGGGCGTGCGGGTGGAAGTGCTGAATGTGCTTGGGGCCGGCGATGCGTTCATGTCGGGCTTCCTCAGCGGTTGGATAAACGACGCCAGTGATGAACGCTGCAGCCAGTTGGCCAACGCTTGCGGCGGTCTCGTCGTGTCCCGCCACGCTTGCGCACCGGCCATGCCAACGCCTGCCGAACTGGATTACCTGTTCAATAGCCCGGTGCCCATTACCCGCCCAGACCAGGACGTCACCCTGCAGCGCCTGCACCGGGTCACGGTGCCGCGTAAAGCCTGGAAGCAGCTGTTCGTCTTTGCGTTTGACCACCGCTGGCAATTGGTGGACCTGGCGCAAAAAGGCGGCCAGGACCTGACACGTATCAGCGACATCAAGCAGCTGTTTATCCAGGCCATTGAACGCGTGGAATACAAGCTGCGTGAGCAAGGTGTCGAGGCGGATGTGGGCCTGCTGGCCGATCAGCGCTTCGGGCAGGACGCGCTCAATGCCGCCAGTGGTCGCGGCTGGTGGATCGCCCGCCCGGTGGAAGTGCAGAACTCGCGGCCCCTGGCGTTTGAGCACGGTCGTTCGGTAGGCAGCAATCTGATCGCCTGGCCGCAGGAGCAGATCATCAAGTGCCTGGTGCAATTCCACCCCGACGACGAACCGATGCTGCGCCTGGAACAGGAAGCGCAACTCAAGGCGGTGTATGAAGCTTCGCTGGTCAGCGGCCATGAGCTGTTGCTGGAAGTCATCCCGCCCAAAGACCACCCGTCGAGCTATCCGGACGTGCTGTATCGCAGCCTCAAACGCTTGTACAACCTGGGTATTTACCCGGCGTGGTGGAAGATCGAGGCGCAATCGGCGGCTGACTGGAAACAGCTCGACGAACTGATCCAGGAGCGCGACCCGTACTGCCGTGGCGTGGTGCTGCTGGGCCTCAACGCGTCGGCTGAATGCCTCGCCGATGGCTTCCAGCAAGCCAGCCAAAGCACCACGTGCCGTGGGTTTGCGGTGGGCCGCACGATCTTCCAGGAACCCAGCCGCGCGTGGATGGCGGGGGAAATTAACGATGAGACGCTGATTGAGCGAGTGCAGCAAACCTTCGAACAGCTCATCAACGCCTGGCGCAGTGCACGGGGCTAAATACAGCGCTTGAAGTGGCATGCAATCAACCACACCAAGCAAACCTCACCAGGCTTAAGTCAGATAAAAACAATAGGTGCAGCCATGCCCGCAATCCGAATTGGCATTAACCCGATCTCCTGGAGCAACGACGATCTCCCGGCCCTGGGCGGCGAAACGCCCCTGAGCACTGCGCTGAGCGAAGGCAAGGAAATCGGCTACGAAGGTTTTGAACTCAACGGCAAATTCCCCAAGGACGCCAAAGGGGTTGGCGATGTGTTGCGCCCCTATGACCTGGCGCTGGTCTCCGGCTGGTACTCCAGCCGCTTGGCGCGGCGCTCGGTCGCCGAGGAAATCGAGGCCATCGCCGGTCACGTCGAATTGCTGAAACAGAACGGCGCCACTGTGTTGGTCTACGGCGAAGTGGCTGACTCTATCCAGGGCTCGAAAGTGCGCCTGATCGAACGCCCGCGTTTGCACAGCGAACAGGCCTGGCAGGACTATGCCGACAAACTCACCGAATTGGCGCGCTTCACCCTGTCCCAGGGTGTGCGCCTGGCTTACCACCACCATATGGGCGCCTACGTCGAGTCGCCGGAGGACATTGACCAATTGATGAGCCGAACCGGCCCGGAAGTCGGCCTGCTGTTCGACTCGGGTCACTGCTACATGGGCGGTGGCGAGCCGATCGAGGTGTTGCGCAAACACATCGATCGCGTCTGCCACGTGCATTTCAAGGACGTGCGCAAACCGGTGGTGCAACTGGCGCGCAATCAGATGTGGAGCTTTCCGGACTGCATCGTCAACGGCACCTTCACGGTGCCCGGCGATGGCGATATCGACTTTGCCGAGCTGCTTGATGTATTGCTGGCCGCGCAGTACCCGGGCTGGCTGGTGGTTGAGGCTGAGCAGGACCCGGCCGTGGCGCCCAGCTATATCTATGCGAAGAAGGGTTATGACACGTTGCGCGCGCTTCTCAACCAGAGGACTGAGTGATGAGCTTGTTGGTCAAAAGCAGCAAACGCGGGCAAACCATGGTCGCGTTGGAAGCGGGGCGCCTGGAGTACGTGGGCTTTGCCGCCTACCGCCTGAGCCTCGGTGAAACCTTGCCGGTCAGCGCCGGCGATAAAGAGGTGTGCCTGGTGCTGCTCAGCGGCCGGGTGAATATCGAAGGCGAGGGCTTCAACTGGCAGAACCTCGGCGATCGTCAGTCGGTGTTTGAAGACAAGTCACCCTTCGCCGCCTACCTGCCACCGGGCACCGAGGCGCAGATTACCGCCTTGAGCGACGTGCAGATTGCGGTGTGCGCCGCGCCCGGTGCGCAGGGCTTTGAACCGCGCCTGATCCGTCCTGAACAGTGCAAGCGCAGCGTGCGCGGCAAAGGCGCCAACACCCGTTATGTGTGCGACATCCTGCCCGACAGCGAGCCCGCCCATTCGCTGTTGGTGGTGGAAGTGCGCACACCCTCCGGCCACTCGTCGAGCTACCCGCCACACAAGCACGACACCGATGACCTGCCGCACCAGAGTTTTCTCGAAGAAACCTACTACCACCAGATCAACCCGCCGCAAGGCTTCGTGTTCCAGCGGGTGTACACCGACGACCGCAGTATCGACCAGGCCATGGCCGTGGAAAACAGCGACTTGGTGGTGGTGCCCAAGGGGTATCACCCGGTCAGCGTGCCGTATGGCTACGAGTCGTACTACCTGAACGTGATGGCGGGTCCCAAGCGCGCCTGGCATTTCCATAACGACCCACAGCACAGCTGGCTGCTGGACCTCTAATCGGTTAGGACGGAGAACAATAACAATGCAGTCGTCTCTACGTTTTGCCCTTAATCGTATGGTTGCGCCCGACCTTTCCCTGCCGGATTTCATCCAGTTGGCCGTGGCCCTCAAATGCGATGCCATCGAGATTCGCAACGACCTCAAGGGGCACGCAATCGAGTTCGGCACCCCGGCGAGCCGCGTGCGCGAACTGTGCGCAGAGCAGGGCATTACGGTGCTGTCGATCAACGCGCTGTACCCGTTCGATGTGTGGAACGATGAGCGTCGCGCCCAGGCGATCGCCCTCGCCACCTATGCCCGCGAATGCGGTGCGCAAGGCCTGGTGATGTGCCCGCTGAATGAGCGCGGCGATGCGCGCAGCGAAGCCCAGCGTGCCGCCGGTTTGCGCACGGCGTTGAGCGAGCTGGCGCCGATCCTGCGTGAATACGCGATTCAGGGGTTTATCGAGCCCCTGGGGTTCGAGGAATGTGCCCTGCGACGCAAGCGCGTGGCGGTGGAGGCGATCAAGGCGATGGGTGGGCTGGATGTGTTCCGCCTGGTGCACGACACCTTTCACCATCACTTGGCCCGCGAGCATGAGTTCTTCCCGGAACTGACCGGGCTGGTGCATATCTCCGGCGTCGAGGATGCAGACGCGCCCCTGAATTCGATTCGCGACGGCCACCGCGTGCTGGTCGGCGAGGGCGATATCCTCGGCAATGCCGCGCAGATCGACACCTTGCTCAGTACCGGGTACGGCGGCTATCTGTCGTTCGAGCCGTTTGCTGAAAGCGTGCATGGGCTGGCAGATATTCGGCAGGCGTTGGGCGCGAGCATCGCCCATCTGCAAAACGCCCGGCCCTGACGCTCCCCCCTGAGATCACTGTTGATCGACAGATTTGCATTCATACAAGGTGCGAACATGACCACAACACGATTGACCATGGCCCAGGCCCTGGTGAAGTTTCTGGATAACCAATACGTCGAAGTCGATGGCGTGCAGAGCAAGTTTGTCGCCGGTGTATTCACCATTTTCGGTCACGGCAACGTGCTCGGTCTGGGCCAGGCCCTGGAGCAGGACAGCGGCGACCTGGTGGTGCATCAGGGCCGCAACGAGCAGGGCATGGCCCACGCCGCCATCGGTTTTGCCAAGCAGCACCTGCGCCGCAAGATCTACGCGTGCACCGCATCGGTCGGCCCGGGTGCGGCCAATATGCTCACCGCTGCGGCGACCGCCACGGCCAACCGAATCCCGTTGCTGTTGCTGCCGGGCGATGTGTATGCCAGCCGTCAGCCTGACCCGGTGTTGCAGCAAATCGAGCAATTCCACGACCTGAGCATCAGCACCAACGATGCGTTCCGTTCGGTGAGCAAATATTGGGACCGCATCAACCGTCCCGAACAGTTGATGAGCGCCGCGATCCACGCCATGCGTGTGCTCACCGACCCCGCCGAAACCGGCGCGGTGACCTTGGCGCTGCCTCAGGATGTGCAGGCCGAGGCCTGGGACTACCCGGACTATTTCCTGCAAAAACGCGTGCACCGTATCGAGCGTCGCCCAGCCACCCACGCGATGATCGCTGACGCCCTGGCCGCCTTCCGCGGCAAGCGCAAGCCGCTGATCATCTGCGGCGGTGGGGTGAAGTACGCCGGGGCAAATGCTGCGTTGCAAGCCTTTGCCGAACGCTTTGCGATTCCTTTTGCTGAAACCCAGGCGGGCAAGAGTGCGGTGGTGTCCAGCCACCCGCTGAACGTCGGCGGCATCGGTGAAACCGGCTGCCTGGCGGCTAACCTGCTGGCGCCCGAGGCCGATCTGATTATCGGCATCGGCACGCGTTATACCGACTTCACGACCTCCTCCAAATCGCTGTTCAAGCACCCCGAGGTGACGTTTCTCAACCTCAATATCAGCCCCTGCGATGCCGTGAAGCTTGACGGCGTGCAAGTGCTGGCGGACGCGAAGGTGGGCCTTGAGGCACTGGCCGACGCCTTGGGCGACTACCGCGCCGGTTGGGGCGAGCAGGTCTGCGACGCCAAGGCGCAGCTGGAAGCGGAAGTGGACCGCGTGCATCACGTGGAATACAGCGGTGATGATTTTGTTCCGCAGGTTGATGACCACCTGGATCGCGCGGTGCTGCGCGAATTCATCGAACTGACCGGCTCGTGCCTGACCCAGAGCCGTGTACTGGGTGTGCTCAATGACACCCTGGCCGATGACGCCATCATCGTCGCCGCCGCCGGCAGCCTGCCTGGCGATTTGCAGCGCAGCTGGCGCAGTAAAGGCGTCAACACCTACCACGTCGAATATGGCTATTCATGCATGGGCTACGAGATCAACGCCGCCCTCGGCGTGAAGCTGGCTGAGCCGTCCAAAGAGGTGTACGCGCTGGTCGGCGATGGCTCTTACATGATGCTGCACTCGGAGCTGGCCACCTCGATTCAGGAGCGGCGCAAGATCAACGTGGTGCTGCTGGACAACATGGCGTTCGGCTGCATCAACAACCTGCAGATCGGCAACGGCATGGACAGCTTCGGCACTGAATTTCGCTTCCGCAACCCCGAGAGCGGCAAGCTCGACGGCGGCCTGGTGCCGGTGGATTTCGCCATGAGCGCGGCGGCGTATGGCTGCAAGACTTATAAGGTCAGCACCGTGGAACAGCTTGAGTCGGCGCTGGCCGATGCGCGCACACAAACGGTATCGACGTTGATTGATATCAAGGTACTGCCCAAGACCATGATCCACGGCTACCTGTCCTGGTGGCGGGTGGGTGTGGCCCAGGTGTCCACCAGCGAACGCACGAATGCGGCGGCGAAAAAACTCAATGAACAGCTGGCCAAGGCCCGGCAGTACTAATAACAAGAGGAGTTTGGTATGTCTTTGAAGCTAGGTGTAATCGGTACGGGCGCCATCGGCCGTGACCACATTCGTCGTTGCAGCCAGACCTTGCTTAACAGCCAGGTGGTTGCGGTGACCGACATCAACCTTGAGCAAGCTGCCAAGGTCGTGGCCGATTTGAAGCTGGACGCCGAGGTGTACGCCGACGGCCATGCGCTGATCAATTCGCCGCAAGTCGACGCCATTCTGGTCACCTCCTGGGGCCCGAGCCACGAGGCATTCGTGCTGGCCGCCATCGCCGCCGGCAAGCCGGTGTTCTGCGAAAAGCCCCTGGCCGTGACGGCCGAAGGCTGCCGCAAGATCGTTGATGCGGAAGTCGCCTACGGCAAGCGCCTGGTGCAAGTGGGCTTTATGCGCCCGTATGACGAAGGCTATCGCGCCCTCAAGGCTGTGATCGACAGCGGCCAGATCGGCGAGCCGTTGATGCTGCATTGCGCGCACCGCAACCCGACGGTGGGCGAGAACTACAAGACCGACATGGCCATCACCGACACGTTGATCCACGAGCTGGATGTGTTGCGCTGGTTGCTCAACGACGACTACGTGTCGGTGCAGGTGGTGTTCCCGCGCAAGACCAGCAAGGCCCTGGCCCACCTGCGCGACCCGCAGATTGTTCTGCTGGAAACCGCCAAGGGCACGCGCATTGACGTGGAAGTGTTTGTGAACTGCCAGTACGGCTACGACATCCAGTGCGAAGTGGTGGGGGAGACCGGTATCGCCAAGCTGCCGGAACCGTCCCAGGTGCAGTTGCGCAGTGGCGCGAAGCTGTCGAATGCGATCCTGATGGATTGGAAAGACCGCTTTATCGGCGCCTACGACGTCGAGTTGCAGGCCTTCATCGACAGCGTGCGCGCCGGGCACGTCGGCGGGCCGTCGGCGTGGGATGGGTTTGCGGCGGCAGTGGCGGCGGACGCGTGTATCGAAGCGCAGAGCAGCGAGCAGATCATCAAGGTCAGCTTGCCACCGCGCCCACCTTTCTACGGCTGAGCCCCACTCCACTGAACGCACTCGGTCGGTGTGGCAGCTGGCTTGTCGGCGATGACGGCGGCACATTCAACATTGATGCCGCCTGATACACCGCTGTCGCAGGCAAGCCAGCTGCCACATTCAGATCGGGTTTCCACTTCATGAAGGAGCGCATATATGCGAATCGGACTTGTCGGCTACGGCCACGGCGGCCGGTATTTTCACGCACCGTTGATCGCAACCCTGCCCGGCGTAACCTTTGTGGGCGTAGTGACACGCTCCCCCGAGCGTCGCCTACAGCTGGCGAGCGACCATCCAGGCCTCAAGGCCTTCGACTCCATTGGCCAGATCGTTGAGGCCGGTGTCGATGCGCTGGTGATATCCACCACGCTGAAAGGTCGCCCGGCCCTGGTGCTGGAGGCCATCGAACACGGGGTTGCGGTGGTCAGCGACAAGCCCTTCGCCGCCAATGCCGAACAGGCTCAGGCCCTGATCACGGCCGCCGAACGCCAGGGCGTGTTGCTCAGCGTCTACCAGAACCGGCGGTGGGATTCGGATTTCCTGACCCTGCGCAAATTGATCGACGCCGGCGCCCTGGGCGCCGTTACGCGCTTTGAGTCGCGCGTCGAACGTTACAGCCCGGACGCGGTGGGCAATGCCAGCGGCGGCGGTTGGTTGCGCGACCTGGGCAGCCATCTGGTGGACCAGGCGCTGCAATTGTTCGGCCCGGTGGACCGGGTGTTCGCGCAACTGCAATTCAGCCCGCAACATCCGAGCCTCGATCACGGCTTTTTCGTTTCCCTGACGCACGCCAATGGGGTGATTTCTCACCTGTGGGGCAGTGCGCTGCAAAACAGCCAGGCCCCGCGGTTTCGCGTCAGTGGCACCTTGGGGTGTTACACCGTGGAGGGGCTGGACGGTCAGGAAGCCGCGCTGATGGCGGGCAAGTCGCCGAAAACCGAAGGCGAGCACTGGGGGGCTGAAGAGCATCGGCGTTGGGGCTGGTTTGAACAGGGTGAGGAGCGTGAACGGGTGCCGTCGGAGAAAGGCTGCTGGACGCAGTTCTATCGCCAGCTGCAAAGTGCTGTGCAAGGCCTGGGACCGCTGCCGGTCGATGCCAATGATGCATTGGAAACCACCCGTATATTGGACGCCGCGCGCCTTAGCAACGAGCGCCAGCAGGTGGTTTCAACAAAAATAGAATAAAATTCTAAAACAGGTTGATATGGAAATTATTTTCCAATAAAGTCTTTTCCAGGTTGCATAAAGTACGTCTCGGACTCGATTCGAGCGACTCTACAAAAACAAGATCAAAAACAACCAGGTACCGTCAGATGAAAATCTTCAACGCTGTACTGCGAGTTTTACGCCCTGCTCAAGCGCCCCGCGGTCTGCCCCGCGCGCGGCCAGTTTATTTCTCCTTCCTTAATGTGCTGTGCGTCGAAAACAACGGCGCGCTGGTGTGCTGCATTCCGGGCGCACCGGTGGTTCAACTGCCGTCTTCGCCAGCCACGCGCTGATAAACGCAACGTCCACAAAACCAACAAGAAATTGGAGACAGACCGTTCATGAAGACCCCGATCCGATTCACCGCACTGGCCTTGTCCATGCTGCTTGCCAGCGGTTTTGCCGCGGCCGCCGATATCAAGGTGGGCGTGACCATGTCCGCTTTCGATGACACGTTCCTGACCTACCTGCGCGAAGACATGGACAAGCAAGCCAAGTCGTATCCCAAAGGTGACGGTGTACAGCTGCAGTTCGAAGACGCTCGGGCCGATGTGGTCAAGCAACTGAGCCAGGTCGAGAACTTTATCAGCCAGAAAGTCGACGCGATTATCGTCAACCCGGTCGATACCGCCTCGACCAAGAACATTATCAGTGCCGCCACCAAGGCGGGCATTCCGCTGGTCTTCGTCAACCGTCGCCCTGACCAAAAAGACTTGCCCAAGGATGTCGTTGCGGTGACGTCCGATGACGTCGAGGCCGGTCGCCTGCAAATGCAGTACATCGCCGAAAAGCTCGGCGGCAAGGGCAAGATCGTCATCCTGCTGGGTGACCTGGCGAACAACTCCACCACCAACCGTACCAAAGGCGTGAAGGAAGTCCTCGCCAAATACCCCGGCATTACCATCGAGCAAGAGCAGACCGGCATCTGGCTGCGGGACAAGGGCATGACCCTGGTCAACGACTGGCTGACCCAGGGTCGCGCATTCAATGCGGTTCTGGCCAACAACGACGAGATGGCCATTGGCGCGTCCATGGCCCTCAAGTCGGCGGGTACCAAGCCTGGCAGCGTCTTGATTGCCGGGGTGGATGGCACGCCGGACGGTTTGAACGCCATTACCAAGGGTGACATGGCCGCGTCGGCCTTCCAGGACGCCAAGGGCCAGGCGGTCGGTTCGGTGGAAGCGGCGCGCAAGATGGCCAAGAAGGAGCCGGTCGAGCAGAACGTAATCATCCCGTTCAAGCTGATCACGCCGGATAACGTCAAAGACTTCAAGTAGCCCTTCATAACAACAATAAGCAAGCAGGGCGGCCACGGTCGCTCTGCTGATGGAGTACCCGATATGCTTGCTCAAGCCACCGCCTCGCAGCCTCCCGGCATCCAGCCCGTGCTGCAGGAAGAACCCTACCTGCTGGAAATCGTCAACATCAGCAAAGGCTTTCCCGGTGTCGTGGCCCTGGCCGATGTGCAATTGCGGGTACGCCCCGGTTCCGTGCTGGCGCTGATGGGCGAGAACGGTGCGGGCAAATCGACGCTGATGAAAATCATCGCCGGTATCTACCAGCCCGACGCAGGGGAAATTCGTCTGCGTGGCAAGCCGATTGTGTTCGAAACGCCGCTGGCGGCGCAGAAGGCCGGGATCGCGATGATCCACCAGGAACTCAACCTGATGCCGCACATGAGCATCGCCGAAAATATCTGGATCGGTCGCGAGCAGCTCAACAGCCTGCACATGGTCAACCACCGTGAAATGCACCGTTGCACTGCCGAATTGCTGGCACGCTTGCGTATCAACCTGGACCCCGAAGAGCACGTCGGTAACCTCAGCATCGCCGAGCGGCAGATGGTCGAAATCGCCAAGGCGGTGTCCTACGACTCCGACATTCTGATCATGGATGAACCGACGTCAGCCATTACCGAGAAGGAAGTGGCCCACCTGTTTTCGATCATTGCCGACCTCAAGTCCCAAGGCAAAGGCATCGTCTATATCACGCATAAAATGAACGAAGTGTTCGCCATTGCCGATGAAGTCGCGGTGTTTCGCGACGGCCATTACATCGGCTTGCAGCGCGCCGACAGCATGAACAGCGACAGCCTGATCTCGATGATGGTCGGCCGTGAACTGAGTCAACTGTTCCCGGTGCGCGAGACGCCCATTGGCGAATTGCTGCTGTCGGTGCGCGACCTGCGCCTGGACGGTGTGTTCAAGGACGTGTCATTCGATCTGCATGCCGGTGAAATCCTCGGCATCGCCGGGTTGATGGGCTCGGGCCGCACCAATGTGGCGGAAACGATCTTCGGCATCACCCCAAGTTCTGGCGGGCAGATCACCCTCGATGGCAAGCCGGTGCGCATCAGCGACCCGCACATGGCCATCGAGAAGGGGTTTGCGTTGTTGACCGAAGACCGCAAGCTCAGCGGCCTGTTCCCGTGCCTGTCGGTCCTGGAAAACATGGAGATGGCCGTGTTGCCGCTTTACTCGGGCAACGGCTTTATCCAGCAGAAGGCGTTGCGCGCCTTGTGCGAAGACATGTGCAAGAAGCTGCGGGTGAAAACCCCATCCCTTGAGCAGTGCATTGACACGTTGTCCGGCGGCAACCAGCAAAAAGCCCTGCTGGCGCGTTGGCTGATGACCAACCCACGGTTGTTGATTCTCGATGAGCCGACCCGAGGCATCGATGTGGGCGCCAAGGCCGAGATCTATCGCTTGATTTCCTTCCTCGCCAGCGAAGGCATGGCGGTGATCATGATTTCCTCCGAGCTGCCGGAAGTGCTGGGCATGAGCGACCGGGTGATGGTGATGCACGAAGGCGAACTGATGGGCACCCTCGACCGCGCGGATGCAACCCAGGAAAAAGTCATGCAGTTGGCTTCCGGTATGACCGTAGTCCACTGACGAACAGCACAGAATAAGAAGGTGATTGGCTATGAACGCAATAACAGACAACAAGCCTGCCACGGCACCGGTCAAGCACCGTCGGCGTTTACCCACCGAGCTGAGCATCTTCCTGGTGCTGATCGGCATCGGCCTGGTGTTTGAACTGTTCGGCTGGATCGTGCGTGACCAGAGCTTCCTGATGAACTCCCAGCGGCTGGTGCTGATGATCCTGCAAGTGTCGATCATCGGGCTGCTGGCGATTGGTGTGACCCAAGTGATCATCACCACCGGTATCGACCTGTCCTCCGGCTCGGTGTTGGCGTTATCGGCGATGATCGCCGCCAGCTTGGCGCAAACCTCGGACTTTTCCCGCGCGGTGTTCCCCAGCCTGACCGACTTGCCGGTGTGGATTCCGGTGGCGATGGGCCTGGGGGTAGGGCTGCTGGCGGGGGCGATCAACGGCAGTATCATCGCCGTAACCGGGATCCCGCCGTTTATTGCCACCCTGGGCATGATGGTCTCGGCGCGGGGCCTGGCGCGTTACTACACCGAAGGCCAACCGGTGAGCATGCTTTCGGATTCCTACACGGCGATTGGTCATGGTGCGATGCCGGTGATCATCTTCCTGGTGGTGGCGGTGATCTTCCATATCGCCCTGCGCTACACCAAGTACGGCAAGTACACCTACGCCATCGGCGGCAACATGCAGGCGGCGCGCACCTCGGGGATCAACGTCAAGCGCCATCTGATCATCGTCTACAGCATTGCCGGGCTGTTGGCGGGCCTGGCCGGGGTTGTCGCGTCGGCGCGTGCCGCTACCGGCCAGGCCGGCATGGGCATGTCCTATGAACTGGACGCGATCGCCGCAGCGGTCATCGGTGGCACCAGCCTGGCAGGCGGGGTAGGGCGCATCACCGGCACCGTGATCGGCGCGTTGATCCTCGGGGTGATGGCCAGCGGGTTTACCTTTGTCGGGGTGGACGCGTACATCCAGGACATCATCAAGGGCCTGATCATCGTGGTGGCGGTGGTGATCGACCAGTATCGCAACAAGCGCAAGCTTAAGCGCTAACGCAGATTTACAACTGGCAGAGCAGCAACGTGTGGGAGCGGGCTTGCTCGCGAAAGCGCTGTATCAGTGCCCGATGCGCGGCCTGACACTCAGTATTCGCGAGCAGGCCCGCTCCCACAGTTGGATCTGCGCCTATGAGTTCTAACCGTTTGTCTTCTATATAGCTCCACAAGACTGAATTTCTTGCTATAAACGCACTCCGATGACCATTCGCCAAGCCCGTCCTGGTGCCTTTGGGGGTTAATTGGGAAAAAATGCCTGTCTTTTCAGTTGCTGAGCCCTCAAGTCGGCCTTAGACTGCCGCCCCTCGTAAATTGAGTGCCGGGTGGCGCTTGAAATGGATGGCGCCTTTCCGAGACCTGCACAGGCCTTCCGGGAAGTTCCCTTATTCGCCTTAATGCACGTATTTTTTATAGAGAAATCAATGACAAAGGAAAAGTTGCTGGCCATGCCGGCGGATGACTACATGAATGCCGAACAGCACGCTTTTTTCGAGCAGTTGCTGCAAGACATGAAGGTGGAACACCACGAGCGCATTGAGCAGAACCGCATCGCCATCGAAAGCCTGGACACCCCGGCTGACCCGGCTGACGCCGCTTCCGTGGAAGAAGAGCGCACCTGGCTGGTGAATGCCATCGACCGCGACCAGCGTATGCTGCCGCAGCTTGAGCGCGCGCTGGAACGCATCAAGGAAGACTCTTTTGGCTGGTGCGACGACAGCGGCGAGCCTATCGGCCTCAAGCGCCTGCTGATCAGCCCGACCACCAAATACTGCATCGAAGCGCAAGAGCGCCACGAGCAGATCGACAAGCACCAGCGTCAAGCCTGATACGCTGAAGGCTGCTGTGCTGAACGTGGACACCGTGCATGCGGTGTCCAGAAATACCGTCGACACCCCTGTCTATTGATCTACTGCAGGAACTCCACTAAAGGCCCATGGATAATGGCCCAATACTGGCGTCTAATGCGTGAACAATAATGACAAGCAGCGGGGTAACGACGATGGCTGGAGACGGATCTCTGATGGGCGCAGCAGTGCCACCGCACACGGTGGCGCGCGTGCTGCCCGGCTGGCCGACGCAGCTTGTGCAGAGCGCCGCCCTGGTCCTGGTATTGCTGGGCCTGGCGTTTGCCGGTTTGCCGCTGTACCTCTGCGTGCCACTGGCCTTGCTGGTCATCTGGCTGCCTGCGCTTAAACCCCGTGCGCCCCGCGTGGAGCTTTCCCAGGCCGCCGACACGGTGGGCGAACTGACCCGCGATCTTTCCTATACCACCAGCCATAACGCGCTTTCCGCGGCCGGCGTGGCCTATTCGGTCAAGCAACTGGCGGCGCGGGTGCAGTCGCAGCTGAGCGCCGCCAAGCAGATTGTCAGCAATGCCGAAGTGATGATCGGCACCGAACAGGTCACTTCCCAGCTCAGCCGCCAAGCCCTCAGCGCGGCCAGCCAGGCGCATCAGTGCAGCACGCAAGGGCGTGAAGTGCTGGCGCAGTCGATCACCCGCATGCGCCAGCTCAGCCAGCGCGCGAATGCCAGCCGTGAACTGATCGAAGCCTTGAGCCAGCGCAGTGAGGAAATCCAGCGCGTGACCCTGGTGATCCAATCCATCGCCAGCCAGACCAACTTGCTCGCATTGAATGCGGCGATTGAAGCGGCACGTGCGGGTGAGCACGGCCGCGGCTTTGCCGTGGTCGCCGATGAAGTGCGTGGCCTCGCCGGACGCACCGCCACGGCCACCGACGAGGTCGGGGTGATGGTTGCGGATATCCAACAACGCACGACTCAAGTGGTTGAGCAGATTCGCCAACTGTCGGCGGACCTGCACATCGGCGTCGAGCAGGTGGAGCACGCCGGCGAGCAATTGGAAAACATCGCCAGCCTGGCGGCGGATGTGGAAGGGCAAGTCCATGAAATTGCGCAGGGCACCGACACCAACCGTACGCAACTCGACAGCCTGTTCCACGCCGTGGAGCAGATGCGCAGCGACTTGACGGTGAGCGACGAGCAAACCCGGCAGCTGGCTGATGTCGCCGTGCAAATGGAAGGGCAGGCGGAAACCATCAGCGAACGCCTGGCTGAGGTCGGCCTGGATGACTATCACCAGCGCATCTACGACCTGGCCCGTGAAGGGGCCACGCACATTGCCGAACAGTTCGAGGCTGATCTGCTGCAAAACCGTATCAGCCTGGAGGATTTGTTTGACCGCAGCTACACGCCGATCCCGAATACCCGCCCAAGCAAATACCACACGCGTTTTGATGGTTACACCGACCAAGTCTTACCGGCGATCCAGGAGGCGTTGCTGCCGCGCCATGAAGGGCTGGTGTTCGCCATTGCCTGCACACCTCAGGGCTATGTGCCGACGCACAATAAGGCGTTCTCTCACCCTCTCACTGGTGATGATCAGGTCGATGCGCTACAGAACCGCACCAAACGCAAATTCGACGACCGCACTGGCATTCGTTGCGGCAGCCATCAACAAGCGGTGTTGTTACAGACCTATACCCGTGATACCGGCGAATTGATGCACGACTTGTCAGTGCCGATTATGGTCAGGGGCAGGCATTGGGGTGGTTTGCGCCTGGGCTATAAACCGGAGGGTGCTAAAGCCGCGCGTTAGGATTGTTGCTGTTTATGCAATGGAGCTATTCCGCAGATAGCTTTTTCCAACTGGAATAAAACCGTAGCATGGCCAACATTGTTAGGCAGCTAACTAATGTGGCGGAGAGGCTCCATGCAAAACAAGGTTGATGTCGCCGTGATGATCGGCAGTGGCGTACCACAAGCCCTGCGTGCGCTGGGTCAGAAAGCCTGTTGGGTGGTGTTGCTCAATGGCGAGCAACGCGGCACCGCGTTCGCCAGTCGTGATGAAGCCGAGGAGTGCAGGGCTGCCTGGGAGGCGCTGATGCGCCTGGAACAGTCAGACAGCCTGCATTGACGGAGCTTAGTGCGGTTGATGCAGACGCTGGTTCAGTTCATCCACCGGGATGGCCCATTCGGCGTCTTCGCGCAATTCTTCCTTGAGAAACGCCGCCTGTTGCGGCGTCCAGAAAGGGGCATCGATCAGCTTGACGTCTTCTTCCAGCGTGTGTGCGCCGATGAATGCGTCGATGGCTTCGGGGCTTGAATCCAGGCCGAGTTGTTCAAACAGGGTTTCAAGGGTTGGGATTGGCGCGTCCATGATCATTCTCCATGCAAGGTGATGGTCGTTGTGCATGTGAGGCTCTGGGCGCGGCAGAGTTCAGGAATTAAGTGCCCCCGAGTCCACGGCGGTTTTCAGCGCCCTGGCGGCATCCTTTGCCGCAATGGCGGCGGCGTCGACAGTCTTGAACCAACGATCTTTTTCTACCTGATGCGTGGTGACCGTGGTCAGCGGTGGTTTGGCCCGCATGATGATCACCGCTTGAAACTCACCGTCTACTTCCCTCGCATCGCCATGGATGAAAAATTCGCCAATATCAAATTCCGTCACGTATAGCCTTCCCTTCTAGGTAACTGCACTGATGAAACCTGACCCGCTGGGGGCAAACTTCAATGGACGGGGCAGTATGGCAGTTGTTGACGGGCGACGGCGCAGTAAAGTCATCCAGACGACGAAACGAACCCGCCGTAAGTGGCGTGCAGGCTGGCTTCGAGTTGTTTGGCCAACTCGCAGGCCTGAGCGTGCGTGCTGCGAAAACCTCTGATCCTGCCGCTGGTCACTTCCAGAATATGAAAGAAACTGCGCCCGGCCGGTACAACTTGGTAAAGAACGGCATTGGGGTACCCGTTGGGGTAATCTAGGCAGTAGTATTGGCGCTCGTCGTGACGTGATGAACGAGTGCGGGACGGCGTAGCGTCGTGGGGGCGTGATTGCATGGCCAGCTCCTGTCGATCAATCTTGTTGACTCACCAGCAGCGTTTCGGGTGGTTTTAACCCGTGTTGCTGTTTTAGTATTGTCGTCGGCAGCCGATGCTTGGTTCCAAACCAGGTATTTTGTTATGTGTAGGTTGTCGGAAATTGCGTTTTTAACTGGGTTATTCTCTGAAGCTGATCGGCCCGTGTTCTCGGGCCGTTGAATCTGTGATTGTCTGTTGCGCCAGATGACCTTGCATAAGGTTCATCGCGCACGCCTGTACTAGTCTCATGACGTAGCAGCAGGTTCTCTTCAGTATTTTAACGAATGTGTGATCGTGGCTACGCGCACTTTTTTGTGGCGGCGGATCGTTTTTTTGTGCTGCCCGCTTTGGCGGTCGGCGTTCTTTTTGATGTGGGGGCGTTTCCTTGGCAGTCAGTAATCTGGATATGCACGCGTTATTCGTGCTGGGTGATTTGCGCGCAAAGTTGGTCAAGCAGTTTCAATCCCGTTTCGTTTACATCACTGAACAGACACCGGAAGGCATCTACATCGCCGAGATCGATACCGAAACGGCGTTGGTCGTGGATGACAAGCCGCGCCTGGAGCTCAAGGTGGGTGACCATTTCCGCGCGGCCGTGCTGCCGAGTCGTGAAGGTGGCAAGTTCGAGTTGAAGTTCCGCGACATCAAGTTGACGGTGTATGGCCTGGGCGATTACGCCTTCGTGTCTTCCACTGAAGGGCAGGGCATCGTATTCAAGGAAGGCCACAGCGTGATGCTGGTGTTTGCCGCCAATGAGCAACTGCAGGAAGGCCTGACCAAAACCCTCAAGGCCGTGACCGGTAAGGCCGCCAAGTGGCGCAAGGGCGAACTGGTGACCTTCAAGGCCAGCGAATAGTCGCCAGACACCGCGTGTATTTTTGCTCTCCCGGAACCTCTACTACAGTTGAGTTGACTTAACTATTCAGAGGCTTCGCGCATCCGCAGCAAAGCCTTCCGCGATGGCTGTGAAAATGCGAGGTGCAAAGGCATGAAAGGATTGAGATCGCTGTTGGCGGCGTCGCTGACGACCCTGGGGTTGTCGGTGGCCTCACTGCCGATATCGGCCGCACAGGCACCGGTGCATTTCGCCGACCTGAACTGGGAAAGCGGCAGCCTCATCACCGAGGTGCTGCGGTTTATCGTCGAGAAGGGCTATGACCTGCCCACCGACACCTTGCCCGGCACCACCATCACCCTGGAAACCGCCTTGGCGAAAAATGACATCCAGGTGATTGGCGAAGAGTGGGCCGGCCGCAGTCCGGTCTGGATCAAGGCGGAAGCCGAAGGCAAAGTGGTTGGCTTGGGCGATACGGTCAAGGGTGCCACCGAGGGGTGGTGGGTGCCGGAGTACGTGGTCAAGGGCGACCCCGCCAAAGGCCTGAAGCCGTTGGCGCCGGACCTCAAGACCGTGCAGGACCTGGCGCGTTACAAGGACGTGTTCAAGGACCCCGAGGCCCCTGGCAAAGGGCGCTTTCTGAACAGCCCGATCGGCTGGACGTCGGAAGTGGTGAACGCACAGAAACTCAAGGCTTACGGCCTGAACGACAGCTACGTGAACTTCCGCAGCGGCTCCGGTGCGGCACTCGATGCCGAGATTGCGTCGTCGATCCGTCGAGGCAAACCGGTATTGTTCTACTACTGGTCACCGACGCCCTTGATGGGGCGTTACAAATTGATCCAGTTGCAAGAGCCGCCGTTTGACGCCGATGCCTGGAAGACCCTCACCGACGCGGATAACCCCAATCCGAGGCCGACTCGGTCGCTGGCGTCCAAGTTGAGTATTGGTGTATCGACGCCGTTCCAAAAAGACCACCCGCAGATTGCCGAGTTTTTTACCAAGGTTCAGTTCCCGATCGAGCCACTGAATAAATCGCTGGCATCGATGAGTGAGAACCACACGCCGCCACGGGATGTGGCTCAGGCATTTCTAAAAGAGCACCCTGAGGTGTGGAAGGCCTGGTTGACGGAAGACGTGGCGCAGAAAGTGCAGGCGAGCCTGAAGTAATCGACGGTCGTTGTTTGGAATGGAAATCCAAAGGTGGGAGCGGGCAAGTCCGCTCCCACCGTTCTAAGCGCAAAGCAGCATTAGAACCTGGTTTGCACCGCGACCTCGAAGGTCCTTGGTGAGCCCAGGTAATACGCTGGCGACACATGCGCAAACTCGGCGTACACCTCATTCGTCAGGTTACGCACCCGCCCGGTTACTGAGGTGTGCGAGTCGACTTTGTAGCGCAGGAACGTCCCAAACAGCGTGTAGGCCGGCACCGTTTGAGTGTTGGCATTGTCCGCAAACACCTCAGCGACATACCGCGCATCCACACCGCCTTGCCAATCCTCAGAAACGTCATAGGTCAGCCACAGGTTGCCCACGCGCTTGGGCACGTTGGTGGGGGTGTTGCCTTTGCGTGAGACCACCGCGCCGCTGGCGACTTTCTCGTTGAAGTCATCGTACTCGGCGTCCACCCAGGCAACGTTGCCCTCGGCCAGCAGCCTTGGCGTGATGCGCAATGAGCTGGCCAGCTCGATGCCCTTGGAGGTCTGGGCACCCACCGGGATGCTGTTGTTCGGGTCCAACGGGTTGGTGACGGCAAAATCCTTGCGTTCGATCTTGTAGGCCGCGACGGTGGCCGAGCCGCGACCGTCGAGGTAATCGAACTTGCTGCCCACTTCCCACTGCTTGCCGGTCGACACGTCGAAGACCTGGGTGGTGGTTGATGGCTGTTCAGCCGCCGTGCTGTATTGCACATACACATTGGCCGATGGAATGAACTGGTAGGTCAGGCCCACGCGGCCGGTTACCGGCTCCCAGCTGCGCTTGAAATGCCGTGGGTTGGTGGCGGTGATGCTGCGGTGATTGGTGACGTCCAGGTCGATAGCGTCGTAACGCAAACCCGTCAGCAGCGAGAGTTTATCGGTGAGGCCCAGACGGTTCTCCACGAACAGTGCCTGGGTGGTGACTTGGTTGGTTTTGTCTTTGACGAAGCCAGGCTTGGTGCCTGGGATAGCGTAGAAATGCCCAGGGTTGTAGTTGTTCGGGTCCACCGTGCTGTTACCCGGCACGTTCAGCGGGTTGTTGGTGGTGCTGTTGACTTTGTACTCAAAGCCGCCCGACCACGTTGTCGCAAGGCCGAAGAATGTGTCGTCATGGCGCAGCTCGAACTGGTTGCCGTTCTGCTCGCCCTGATGCCGGACTTGATAAGCGGTCGAGCGGTTCACCGCGCTATTGTCAGTGTTGTATTGGTAGGTTTCCAGGTTGCGGTAGTCGCGCTGGCTGTCGAGGTGATAAAGGGTGTTTTTCAGCGTGGTGCTGTCGTTGATCCGGTAGTCGATGATCGAGCGCGCCCAGAGGGTGCGCTGTTCGTAACGGCCATCGGCAACGTTGTAGTTGTTGAAGCGGTTGCGTTTGTCGATCTTCAACTCGCCGGCCTTGGGATTGAGCACCGGCGTGCCCCAATACGGGCTGTCTTCGTGTTCATCCTGGTATTCCAGGGCCAGGGTGTGGGACAGGTTGGGCGTAAGGTCGCTGAGCAGGGAAAACGCCAGGCTCCAGGCATCACGCTGGTCGCGGTCGATGTAGCTGTGGTTGGTGTTACGGCTGACGTCCAGGCGCGCGTAATGCTGCACCTCGGCACCCGGTTCGGTCAGCGCGTGATTGAGGCCAAAGGCCATGCCGGCGGTGTCGTAGCTGCCATACGTGAGCTGGCCTTCGGCGGCCTGTTCCTCACGGGTCGCCAGCTTCGTCACGTAGTTCAGCGAGCCGCCCACGGAGCCGGCGCCGTTGATCAAGGAGGAGGGGCCACCGACCAATTCCACCCGGTCGTAAACCCACGCATCGACCGGCCGCGCCAAGCCGGTGGCGACATTGATGCCGTTGAACATCTGGGTGATCTGGCTGCTGGTAAAGCCACGATACGACACAAACCCGCCGAACCCGGGCGGCGCACTGGCGTTGACGCCTGGCAACGTGTTGGCCGCATCGCGAAAGGTCTTGGCGCCATGGCGCTCGATATCACTGCGAGTGGCGATCGCCACCGACGCCGGGGTTTCCCGCACGCTTAAGCCCAGCCGCGAAGCCATGCCGCTGGATTGATCCAGGGCCAGCCCCGGCTCAGTGGATTGTTCGCCATCAATGGTGGTGGGGGCTAACTCCAGCGCCCAGCCACCGACAGGCAGGCAGCCGAACAGGCCCGCCAACAAGGGTAAATGTTTCATGGTTGAATCCTGAAAAACTTGGCTTGAAAACAACGCACAGCCGCCCGTATTCCCCAATGGGAACGGTGGCCGGTGCAGATCGGAAAGCGAAGGAATCAGGCGAACGCGGGCGGCGCGCGAGGGTTGGCCGTGGGCCAGGTGAAGCGGGCAGGGATGTCGGCGGCGAGAACCACGGCCGGTGGTGGTGCGTGGGGTTGTGGCAGCACCGCCACATTCAGGCTGGAACTCAGTGCCGGGCCCATGCCGCCGGTCGAACAAAGCGGGCAGCCGAACGCCTTGGACAGCGTCGGCAGGTTCTCATCCGTGGAGTTAGTCTGCGTTGGCGCCTGGGTGCGCGGGTCCACTGTACAGAACTGGCCACCGATGCCGTTGAGTTGCATCCCCAGCATCTGCCCGTGACCAATACTGCACGCGAACACATTGAACAGGACGCAGCAATAAAGCATCCAGGCAATGAGCGAGCGGTCGGTACGGGCGATTTTCATGGGGCGGCACTTTACCATCAGCCTCCGACGAAATGCCTACAAAAAATCTCAGGGCGACTATCCTCATGCGCACCTTTCAGGGAGAGCCAGTCATGAGCTTTGTCATCGCACGGTGGATCGTCGGGGTTTTTACCTGCATCAGCATGGTGCACCTGTACTGGGCTGCCGGTGGCAAACTCGGCAGCGTTGCGGCCATTCCCCAACTGCCCGGCGAATTCGCCCGCGGGCCAAGGCCAGCGTTCAAGCCCTCGGCACTCGGCACATTCCTCGTCGCGATGGGGTTGGTGGCGATTGCTTTGCTGGTCTGCCTGCGGGCCGGGCTGTATTTCTCACCGGTGTCCCATGGCGCACTGCAGTGGGGGATCAGCGCGATAGCCTTGGTCATGTTTGCCAGGGCAATTGGGGATTCGGAGTTGGTAGGGTTTTTCAAGAAGGTGGGTGGGTCCAGGTTTGCAAGGTTGGACACGTATTTTTATTCGCCGTTGTGTTTGGTGTTGGGGGTGGGGTTGTTGGTGGTGGCGTGGGGGTGAGTGGCCGAATGCCTGATCGTTCATCAAGCCAAGCGCTCATGGTTGAATAAAGTACAAGTTGGACATGGAACCCGGGATTTTCTTGGCCTTTCCTAATTTCAGATACTCGTTGAAGTCATGATCGAGAGACTCTTTGTTAGTGTATTAAGCGACCCAGCTCATTGCGCCAGCCAGAACGATCACCTCGACATCACGGCGGTCTATGCCTGCCGGGATAACCGCGCGAGTGCGACCTATCAGCAGCGATAAGTCGTCGATAAGGCAATTTAATGGCCCCTTTGTAAAAAAATTCTCGCCAGAATCACTTTTATTTTCAGGTGGTTAGGTGGGGATGCAAATGCGCACTGTTGGAATGATGCTGATCGCCTGCTCCCTGGCTGGCGGTGCGGCTGCTGTGCAGGCACGGGAACTGCGCGAGGGTGACAAGTACATGTGCAGTTGGGGCGCAGGCACCGCCGCCAGGGCTCAGGAACTCAAACTGTCGGGCGTGTCGCTGTATGCCGCGCGGCAGAAGATCCAGACCATCAAGTTCAGCAAGTCGTGGATGCGCATGATGGCGATGGGCATCACTGAACAGACGTATGACAGCCGTTCACGGCTTAAGCCGGAGGCGATTCGGCAGAGTTTTTATCAGGATTGCCTGCGTTACAAAGTGGCGCGCAAATGACCCACGGGCGATTTGCACTGGCCAGTGCAAAATCTGCGTAGACCTGTCCAACTTTGCCCTGGCGGGCCTCGCCATACTGGCGCCAGGTAAACCAAGAGGCACAGGCCATGACTGATTACGTATTCACCCCCGCGCCAACCCCATCCCTGGCCATCCAAGGCAGCGACGCGCGTTTCCCGTTGCGTCGCGTCTTCTGCGTGGGCCGCAACTACAGCGAGCACGCCCGTGAAATGGGGCATGACCCGGATCGCGAGCCGCCCTTTTTCTTCATGAAACCGGCGGACGCGGTGGTGCCGGCCGAAGGGGTGATTGCTTACCCGCCGTTGACCGCAGACCTGCACCACGAAGTCGAGCTGGTGGTGGCCATCGGCAAAGACGGGGTGGATATCCGCCCGGAACAGGCTTTTTCGCATATCTGGGGTTATGGCGTCGGTATTGACCTGACGCGCCGTGACCTGCAGGCCCAGGCGAAAAAACTCTCCCGCCCGTGGGAATGGGCCAAGGCTTTTGATGAGTCGGCGCCCTGTACTGCGTTGCAGCCGGTGAGTGCAGTAGGCCACCCGTCAAACGGCAAAATCTGGCTCAAGGTCAATGGTGAGCAGCGCCAGGTCGGCGACCTGGCCGATCAGATCTGGTCGGTCAGTGAAGTGATCAGCCACGCCTCGAAATCCGTGGCGCTCAAGGCCGGCGACCTGATCTTTACCGGCACCCCAGCGGGCGTCGGCGTGTTGCAGCCAGGGGATGGGGTCACCGCCGGCATCCACGGCGTGGGCGCGTTGAGTTTCACCCTCGGCCAAGGTTGAGGCTAAAGTGGTGCCCAGGCCACCCGAGAGACCGTTATGCCAGGCACCCGCGTTACCACCTATGGCATGGAACAACGCAGCGACCGCCCCGACTTCTATATCCGCGATAAACGCGGGCGGGCGGCGCTGACCAGCCCGCATCGGCATGAATACTTCCAGATCCAGATCAACCTGGGCGGCGACACCGTGCAACATATTGGTGGCGCGGTGCGGGCGTTTCCGCACAAAGCCGTGGCGTTTATCCTGCCCCATCGGTTGCATGTGATTCCCCACCCGCAAGACGGCGAGTTCATGCTGATCAACTTCAGCCAGGGGTTTTTCCTGCCGCAATTGACTTGCGATCCGTTGGACCTGGAGGACATCCCCATCGGCCAGGCGCCGGAGTTGTCGCCGTTTCGCTTCCAGGAACAACTGGATTTCATTCTCGACGACGCGGCCTTCGACGACGTGAAAACCTGGCTCGCCCATATGCGCACCCTGGACGCCCAGCGCACGTTCGGCGCGCGTGAGCGGCTAAAAGGCTATCTGTTCCAACTGATCGGCCTCGTCTGCGAACAGTACGCCGAACCCTTGCAGGCGTTGGCCGCCAACAACGCCACACAGCGCGGTCGCAAAGACGCCCTGGCACGCCTGCAGGGCTATATCCGCGAGCACCTGCACGAGCCGACCCTCAACCTGACCGACGCCGCGGCGGCTGCGTTCCTGTCACCCAACTACCTCACCCATCTGCTGCGCAAGGAAACCGGCAAACCCTTTTCCCAGTGGGTGCTTGACCGTCGCATGCAGTTGGCGCGCACCCTATTGCTCAACAGCGCGCAAATGATCGGTGTGATCGCCGAGCGCTGTGGGTTTACTGATCAAGCGTATTTCTCCCGCTGTTTTCGTAAGGCCCACGGCGTGGCGCCGGGGCAGTTCCGTCGTCGCCAGCAGACAGATTCCTTGTAGTCGCGCGCTGTCTCTTACAAAACCACGACAATTTATAGGTTTCTATTTGCATACAATTGCGTGCTTGTGGGGAGGAGGCGCCTATGGAAACCCTTATACGGCTGGCGACGCTCGCGGATATCGACACCGTGTTTGCCATCCGCACCGCCGTGCGGCAAAACCACTTGAGTCATGAACAGCTGGCCGACCTGGGTATCACGCCGCAGGTATTGGCAGACAGCATCCGCGAAGCGCCGTGTATATGGGTCGCGCAAGTGAATGGCGTGCTCGCCGCTTTTTCCATGGTCGACCTGGCCGAAGGCGAGGTGTTCGCGATGTTTGTACTCCCAGCCTACGAGGGCCGTGGTTTGGGCCGCCGACTGATGGCGGTGGCTGAAGCCGCCTTGTTTGAGCGCCACGACCGCGTGTTTCTGGTCACGGATGGGCGTGATGAAATAAGGGCCAATGGGTTTTACCAGCGACTGGGTTGGTCGAAGGTGGGACAGGTCGATGGCGACGATGTGCGTTATGAAAAGAGCAGGGCGCCGCAAAACAATGAACCTACCTGAACCCGCTGCGGCCAACAGCTTTCGCTATTTTTCGATCGGCGTTCTGTGCGTCGCGGTGCTGCTCGGCGTCTGTTTTATACGCTTTAACGCTCAGGTAGACCGTGATCGGCTAGAGGCAGCAGAGCGCCTGGCCCTCTGCAAACATTTGGAAAATGTGGCTCGTGCGGCATCACCTGCACGCTTTGAGTCCCCCGAAGTCTGTAAGCAACTGAACAAGCGTTATTCCGAAAGTGTCGCGCCGTTATAGGCAATAACCCTATTTTAATAGCGGACTTACAGCCGCTAGTTAGTCGGGGTTATCACCGTCCATTGCACCAAAAAGTGGCACGGCGAGTCTTGTGGACCCTGAAAATTGTGTGGTTATTGAATGACTTACGGCGTTTTTAATCCGACGAAAGGATTAAAATAATCTTGTTACAGGTTTATACAGTGGGTATTATTGCCGGGCGTTCACCTCCCACGGTTTATGCATTTTTAAATCCCAAGTTTCCATCAGCTACTTGGGATTTTTTTTGCCCGGCGTTTGACCTCGGTGTCAGTTTTCAATATCGGCAAACTCCGCACGCATCCGTCCATTGCGTTTGGCCTGGTACAGCAACTTGTCGACGGATTCAACAAACCCCAACATCGCGCTGTTCGGCGTAACCACGTGGGTGCCGACCCCCAGGCTCAGTGTCAGTAGTTGGGACACCGCTGAACATTCGTGTTCGATCTGCTGCTGGCGGATCAGGTGCAGGCAGCGTTGGGCCACCTGCCTGGCTGATGCCGCGTCGGTCTCCGGCAGCAACCACACAAACTCCTCGCCGCCGATACGTGCAATGAAATCCCGTGGCCGGTTGGCCGCCAGTGACAAGGTTCGGGCCACCTGGCGCAGGCATTCATCGCCCTTGATATGGCCGTAGTGGTCGTTGTACTGCTTGAAAAAATCTATATCGAGAATAATCAGCGACAACGGCAGTTGGCTTCGCTGCGCGCTGGCCCACTCCCGTTCGAGTACGGTGTCGAACATTCGGCGGTTGGCGATGCCGGTGAGGCCGTCCTGGAAGGAATACTCCTCCAGTTGTTTTTGCAGGCGGATCAGGTGTTCTTCGGTCTTCTTGCGCTCGCTGATATCGAACATAAAGCCAATCAGTGCCTGGACTTCATCGCCTTCGCGCACCACATGCACCACGTCGCGAATCCACACATAGTCACCGTTCACCGTGAGTGCGCGATAGTCGGCTTCATGGTCCACGCCGGCGCGTGATTGCGACACGCAGAAATTCACCACGTATTCGCGGTCGTCCGGGTGCATGCGAGCTACCCAGTCATCCACGCTGACCCAACTTTGCGGGGTCCAGCCCAACAGCGCTTCGATCTGCGGGCCGATATAGCTGAAGGTCATGGTCTGCCAATCAATGCGCCAAGGGATCGCCCTGGTCGACTCCAGCAGCGTCTTGTACACGTCACTATCCGGCTGGTTCGGTGGGTTGATGCTCATGGCGGGCGGCTCAAGTAATGGCTAAATGCCAAGAGCGTCTTTTGAACCACGCCGTGAGTCAAGCCTTCGCCAAAGTGGCAGACGAGAGGTCGTGTGCTGGGTTTCTGGCGCCAGCGCACACGCTTTTACAGGGCAAAATGCGGCACAGGTATCACTTTTGAATTAATTGCTCAGTAGCAGGCACAACCCTATCTATGCTGGTTGCATCACATCAACAGGGTAGAACCCAGGGACGGGGGGCTCAGCATGATTTCGATCATTGAACTCAACCGCATCATGGCCGTGGGCTTCCTGCCGCTGGCCTGTGATTGCAGCCTCAACAGCGACGGCTCGCTGCGTATCAGCGTGTTCGAACCGGCGTCCGGGCGTGTCGATTTGCTGCTCACCCGGGTGTCGCCCCAAGGCCTGGACAGTATCCGTTCCATCTCCAACCTTATTGGCGAACTGCGCACCGAGATCAAGGCCGGGCGCCGTGGCTTTGCGGCGGTGGGCTAGCCGTTGACGGTGCGGCTGGGCGTGGACACTGCGCCGTAGTAGCGCCAGCAGCAATGCCGGTGTTCCGGCAGGATCACGCAGCCGCTGAGACTCACGATCAACAGGGCGGCAGCCAGCTTATAAAGTCGACGGGACATGGTATTTCCTCATGGTGTGTGCGGCGTTACCGGTTGAACGCCGCCACCTGCGCACATCCGTCGCGGTGCTTGCACACATTTCATCAAACCTGCTCATCCCCTGCGCAATACTCCTCTGAGCCGCGGCCTCGAAAAAAAGCTGCGCGACGTGCGACGGATTTTCCGCCAGGCACCGTTCAACCCATCAGCAGCGAGCATTTTCGTTCGCCGTATGGAGGAGTTGCCATGAGAACACTGGCCCAATTGCGCTATGCCTTGTTGATCCCGTTGGCCTTTGCCGCGCTTGTCAGTACCCCGACCTTTGCCCAGACCGAAGTGATCATTCGCCAGGCGCCTCCGGCCGAGCGTGTGGAAGTGATCCCGGCCGAACGCCCGGGCTACGCGTGGGACCGTGGCCACTGGAAATGGCAACGCGGTGCCTATGCATGGGTGCCGGGCCATTGGCAGCCGGTGATGCGTAATGCCCGTTGGGAGCCTGGGCATTGGGAATCCCGTGGCCCGAACTGGTACTGGCGCGAAGGCCATTGGGTCCGCTGAAATTTGATCCTTAGCCTGCGGACCGAGAGCTGCCCGATTGAAAGACACTGATCCTGACGTTGAGCTACTGGCGCGTATCAGCAACAACGAGCCTGCTGCCGTCAACGAAATGGTGACGCGCAAGTTGCCGCGTTTGTTGGCACTCGCCAGCCGGATCCTGGGCGATGCCGACGAAGCCAAGGACGTCGCCCAGGAAAGTTTTTTGCGGATCTGGCGCCAGGCGGCCAACTGGCGCGCCGGTGAAGCGCGGTTTGACACCTGGCTGCACCGGGTGGCACTCAACCTGTGCCATGACCGTCTGCGCCGACGCAAGGAGCGCCCGCTGAATGAGGACGAGGCGTTGACGCTGGCGGACAGCGCACCGTCCCCGGATGAGCAGTTGGAAACCGCCGACCGCAGCGCCCGAATGGCCGCCGCCCTGGCGACCTTGCCCGAGCGCCAGCGCGAAGCCATTGTGCTGCAGTACTATCAGGAGCTGTCGAACATCGACGCCGCGGCTCTGATGAATATCAGCGTCGAGGCACTGGAGAGCCTGCTGTCGAGGGCCCGACGCCAGTTGCGCAGCCAACTTGCCGACACACCCGGGCTTGCCCGCCCAGGAAGGGGAACATCATGACACCCGAACGATTTGCGCACCTGGCTGATGCCTACGGGGCCAGCCTGCATCGCTGGCCCAGCGCTGAACAAGCCGCAGCTCAGGCGTTGCTCGACAGCGGTAACGCCAGCGCGCGCGCGGCGTTGTGCGCGGCGGGCTGGCTGGACAGGCAGATGGACAGCCATCAACTGGCCTGCGCGGATCCGGCGCTGGCTCGGCAGATTCGCCAATCCGCGCCGCGCCGCGCCTCTTTCTGGTCGCGCTATGCCAACTGGTTATCGCCCGCCGGCCTGGTCGGTGTGGGGATTGCCGGTATCGCCGCCGGGGTACTGGTGGCGTCGTTGAGCGGGCCATTGCCAATGCTGTCATCGGAAGTGCTGCCGAGTGTCTTCGATCAGGGTGATGCCGACGTCGTCTTCACTGTCAACGCCGAGGAAACCGAGCAATGAGCGTAAAGTCCCTTAAACCCTGGCTGGTCGTCTCGGTGTTGCTCAACGTGTTCCTGATCGGCGGTGTAGGTGGCGGCCTGTATCAGTGGATGGCGACGGCCAGGCCCGCCGAAGCGGTGGTCAACCAGCATGGCCTGCGCCAGGCGATGATCAAGTTGCCGGCAGAGCGCCGCAAGGAGTTGCGCCAGCTGCTGCGGCAAAACCGTGCTGACAGCCAGCCGCTGATCATGGCCGGTCGCGAAGCGCGGCTGGGTGTGATCAAGCAACTCGAAGCGCCGACACTGGACCGCGCGGTGCTGGTCGCCGAACTGGCCAAGGCGCGCGAGGCGGACGTGGCGCTCCGGGCGTTGGTGGATACCACCTTGGCGCAGTTCGCGAGCAACTTGCCCCAGGATGAACGGCAGAAACTGGTCGAGGCGCTGTACCAGCGCGGGCAGGGTAAAACCAAGGAGAAACTCCCCCAGGTCGCGGGGAATAGACCGCGTTCTTGATCTGTATGCAGGTGACGACCTGGCTCCTGAATCAGGCCCGGTCAGCGGTGGGAGCTGGCTTGCCTGCGATGCAGGCGACTCGGTCTTTGCGACCTAAGCGCACTGTCCACCTGCAACCTCGCCATACCCACTTGATGCAACACCGAAATCCCCAACATTCGTGACGTCCGGTGCAGGCCCGTGCGCACGACAATCAGCGGATTAAAGCGGTTGGATGGCCGAGGCAAGACGTACAGCCGCTGCCGCGTTCGTCAAATCCTTTGTCGAACGGCAGAAAACGGAGGGCGGGGTGAGGCGCGGCGTCAGAGGCGACGCACGAAAGATTTGACGATGTGCCGGGTGGCGTCGGTGGTGTCCAGTTCCTCCATGGCGCTGTACGCATGCCACCGGCAATCAATGATTTCGTTACATGGGCGCGCATCGGCAATGTTCACCACCGAGGCTTCGAACACATGATGCACCGTGTCGCGGGCTTTCAATTCCTGCAGGTACAGCAAGCCGTCCACATTCAGCCCGGTTTCTTCTTCCAGCTCGCGTGCGGCTGCCCCGATCGGGCGCTCGTCACGCTCGACCTTGCCGCCTGGCAACGCCCATTTTGACCTGGCCTTGCGCACAAAGAGGATGCGCTCCTCATGTTTGCAAATAACGGTTGCGCGTATTTTCAAGGTCTACACCTCCTTAGTTAGCTGATTGCCTGTCATAAAAGTGTAATGCAATTGTCATGCTAATCGGCGGTGGCATAGTCGGGTGGTGATGTGGATACTTCCCCCTTGATGAAAACGGACGAGGACAACTGATGAATACCGTACGTTGGGGCATGATTGGCTGTGGCAGTGTCACTGAGTTAAAGAGTGGACCCGCTTTCTACAAACTGCCAGGTTCTGCGCTGGTGGCCGTGATGGGGCGCCGCGAAGCCGCTGTGCGCGATTATGCGGCGCGCCACGGTATTGCCCGTTTCTATACCGACGCCCAGGCACTGATCGACGACCCCGAAGTGGACGCGGTGTACATCGCCACGCCGCCCGACAGTCACCTTGAATACAGCCTGATGGTGGCTGCGGCAGGCAAGCATTGCTGCGTCGAGAAACCCATGGCCCTCAACGCCGAGCAAAGCGCGTTGATGCAGCGCACCTTCGAGCGCGCCGGGCTGCATTTGTTCGTGTCCTACTACCGCCGTTCGCTGCCACGTTTTCAGCAGGTGCGTGACTGGCTGCGGGATGGGCGCATCGGTGAGTTGCGCCATGTGACCTGGTCGCTGTGCAAGCCGCCGGCGCCCGCCGATGCCAGCGCCGAAAATTGGCGTACCGACCCGGCCATCGCCGGCGGCGGCTACTTTGCCGACCTCGCCAGCCACGGGTTTGACCTGTTCCAGTACCTAGCGGGCGATATTGTCGAAGTCACCGGTTTTACCGCTCGTCAGGTGGGGCAGTATGCGGCGGAGGACGCGGTGACGGCCTGCTGGACCTTCAGCTCGGGCGCGTTGGGCATGGGCTGCTGGAACTTCGTCGCCGATCGTCGCGAAGACCGCGTCGAACTGATCGGCAGCACGGGCCGCATCACCTTTGCGGTGTTCGAGGACGAGCCGTTGCGTCTTGAAGGTGAGGTAAACGAAGTGTTGGCAGTGCCTTGCCATGAGCATATCCAGTGGCATCACGTGCAGGCCATGAACGCGCACATTCGCGGGGACGCCGAGCATCCATCACTGGCGATCGAGGCGCTGAAGACCGACCGCATTCTGGACAAAGTATTGCTACGCAATCCGCGCCGTCCTGATTGATTTTCCCAGGGCGGGCGTGGCTTCTGCGACTGTCGGTGGGCACGGGCCAGGGCCCACACTGGTCGCTTACGTTTTCAAGGAATGGATCGATGAACTACAAGGCAGCCTTTATGGCGCTGGGGTTGGTGCTGGCCAGTATGGCGACGCAAGCAGCACCACGGGAGCAACGGCCGGCGGACGATTTTGATTTCTATGTGCTGTCGTTGTCATGGTCGCCGACGTTCTGCCTGACGCACCCGAGTAACGAGCAGTGCTCGGGCAAAGGCTACGGGTTTGTGCTGCATGGGCTGTGGCCGCAATACGCCAAAGGCGGCTGGCCAGCGTCGTGTGATGCGCAATCGCGGTTGTCGGCCGCTGAGTTGGCCAAAGGCGCGTTGATCTTCCCCACGCAGGCCTTGCTCAAACATGAGTGGGCCAAGCACGGCACCTGCAGCGGGCTGGATGCGTCGCGCTATCTGGACGCGACCGACACGGCCTTGGCGGCCGTGCAGATCCCGCAGCAATTGCAGCCGTTCAACGTGCCCAATGACCTGGATGCGCAGGCGATTGAAAACCTGTTCCGCCAGAGCAACCCGGCCATGGGCAACCATGGCATGGCCGTCATCTGCAAGGGCAAGGTGTTGTCCGAAGTGCGCGTGTGCCTGAGCAAGGAACTGCGTTTTGCCGGCTGCCCCAGAAGCGTCAAGACCCAATGCAAGGGTGGCGACATTCGGATTCCGGTTCAGCGTTGATCACGGACCGGGGTGCAGGGCGATGGCGGCAGGCGCCGTGGCGCTCGACGCTCCGGGGCGGTCCGCCAGGTATCGTGCCGGCGGCTGGCCCACCGTTTTGCGGAACATCGTGATAAAGCCGCTGGCGTTCTCGTAACCCAGGTCCAGCGCGACCCGCTGCACACTTTCACCCCTGGCCAGGCGTTGCAGGGACAGGATCACATGCAACTGCCGGCGCCAGCGCCCGAAACTCAAGCCTAGCTCCTGCAACAGCAGCCGCGTCATGCTGCGTTCGCTCATGCCTATGCGCACCGCCCACTGGCCGAGCGTGGCTTTGTCTGCCGGGTCATCCAGCAGGCTGTCGGCCAGGCGCCGCAGCCGCAGGTCCCGGGGCATGGGCAGGTGCAGGGCTTCGACCGGGGCCTGCGCCAGTTCGTCCAGCAGTGTGCTGATCAGGCGCCCCTGCGCACTGTCTTCTTCGTACAAGTGCGGGAAGCTGACCGCTTTGCTGATCAGCTCATGCAACAGGCCGGACACCGCCAGCGTACAGCCCTGAGCGGGCAGGGCGCTGGCGGCCTGCGGATCGATCAACAGGCAATACACTTCCGCCTCGCCGGAGCCCCGTGCGGCATGCGACAGACCACCGGGAATCCACAGCGCGCACTGCGGCGGCACGATCCAGATACCGGCCTCGATCTGGCAATGAATGACCCCGCGCAGCGTGTAGATCAACTGGCCCTTGCGATGAGCGTGGGGGGCGTTCTCCCAGCGCTTGGACGTGCTCGTAGCGCCCACCGCCACCACCGCGCGCGGGATCACGTCGGCGTCTCTGGCCCTTGACGGGTCGTGCTGATCAAGGCGATGGCGGTGCATGACGGGTCAACTGCTTGGCTGAATTGCGAAATATATTGGCTATTTTATGCAATGCCGTCCAGCAACATGAACCCTATAGTGAGATCTACTCTCATTTAGGAGCTCTGCCATGCGCCTCGACAGTTCGACGTTCCCCGTGGTGAAAATCGTGTTTGACGCCCCCAACGAAGGCGGCCCGGCTGACGCGTTCGTGATGTTTGAACGCCTGCTGGCGCGCGAGCAAGCGTTCGTACTGCTGCACGAAAAAGCCGTCGACGAAAGCAACCACGAACACTCCCACGAAGAGCGCAAACACGCCTCGCTCTGGATGAAGAAAAACAAACAGGCACTGCGCACCTATGTCAAAGGCATGATCCAGGTCGAGCCGAGCGCGGCCAAGCGCCTGGCGCTCAAGCCGTTCGCCGTTACGTTCGGCAAGGCCTGGGGCTACCCGTTGCTGGTGGTGGAGTCCAGGGACCGCGCATGGGCGCTGGCGCGGGATGTGCTGGATGAACAGGTGTCGGATGTGGCGCATTTCTAAACGGCACCGCCCACATGGATTACAGGGCGTGCATCAGTCCATGCCAATCGTCCGGCCCAACGGGCCGTTCTCGACCATTGCCGAGCAGCCGAAGTGGCGCTTATCCACCTGGCGTAGCAGCAGGGGCGGCGCGTGGTTTACCTCGTGATATTCGAGCGGGTGGTAGAGATAGAGTGGGGCTTTCGGGCGCATTGAAGTATCCTCCGCGCCCCGCTATCACTGATTCAAAGAAACATGACCGGACAAGACATGCAGGCCCTGCTCGAGTCGATCCTCGACGAAGTTCGTCCACTGATCGGCCAGGGTAAAGTCGCCGACTACATTCCCGCGCTGGCCGATGTGCCCGCCAATCAACTCGGTATTGCCGTGTATGGCAACGACGGCTCGGCCTATTGCGCCGGTGATGCCGACACCCTGTTCTCGGTGCAGAGTATCTCCAAGGTGTTCAGCCTGGTGCAGGCCATCGACCATGGCGGCGAAAGCATCTGGGAACGCCTGGGCCACGAGCCTTCCGGGCAACCGTTCAACTCCATGGTGCAGTTGGAATTCGAGCGCGGCCGCCCGCGCAATCCGTTTATCAACGCCGGTGCCTTGGTGATCTGCGATATCAACCAGTCGCGCTTTGCCGTGCCGATCCTGTCGATGCGTGATTTTGTGCGGCGCCTGTCGGGTAACCCGCAGATTCTGGTCAACAGCGTCGTCGCCGAATCCGAAGCCCAGCACGGCGCGCGCAATGCGGCCATGGCTTACCTGATGAAGTCCTTCGGCAACTTCCACAACGACGTGGACGCGGTGCTGCACAGCTACTTCAACTACTGCGCGTTGCAGATGAGCTGCCTGGATTTGGCCAAGGCATTCAGCTTCCTCGCCAACGAGGGCGCGAGCGCCCACAGCGGCGAGCAGATCTTGACCGCGCGCCAGACCAAACAGGTCAACTCGATCATGGCCACCAGCGGGCTGTATGACGAGGCGGGCAATTTTGCTTACCGCGTCGGCCTGCCGGGCAAGAGTGGCGTTGGCGGTGGGATTGTCGCGGTGGTGCCAGGGCAGTTTACTGTGTGCGTGTGGTCGCCGGAGCTGAATGCGGCGGGGAACTCGCTGGCGGGGATGAAGGCGTTGGAGTTGTTGAGTGAGCGGATTGGGTGGTCGGTGTTTTGATGGCTGGGGGATTTACGGCAGGGGCCGTAGATCCCCATTGATACCTAAGCGTTGCGCGGCTTCACGAACAGATCGAGCATCAGGAACACTGCGCCGGCAGTAATCGCAATATCGGCAATATTGAACACGCCAGTGTGCGTCGGCCCGACGTTCAACACCATGTAATCCACCACCTGCCCGTCCCGAAATACCCGGTCGATCAAATTGGCGATACCGCCCAAGGCGATTGCGTAAAGCGGCAAGACCTTGCGCAGCGGCTGGCTCCAATTGGACAGCGACCACCCCAGTGCCCACGCAACCACGATGGCCACGCCGACGATGAAAATCAGTTGTTTGACCTGCGGCGGCAACGCCGCGCCCAGGCTGAGGAATGCGCCGGGGTTAAGGCTCAGTTCCAGCGCCAGATTGATCGGGTTAGGGCCGATTTTAAAACTGCTGGCTTGCAGTGAAACCAGGGCCAGCAGTTTGACCAACTGGTCGACGGCGATAAAGGCAATGCCGGCGAGGAGGGCAAAGGTGCGGCCTCGCAATAGGGGCGACGTGCTCAAGCGGTAACTTCCTGTTCCGGGTCTGTCGATAGAGCGCCCGAAGATAGCTCAGGCGCTCTATCTCGTCCATCTCAGGCCGTCGGGTGGGCGACGTTCAGTGCTTTGTCGACCAGCAGTTGTACGCCTTCGAGCATCCGGCAGATGCCCAGCGCGACATTGCGTTGGGAGCCGTCGATTTCGAAAGCCAGGTGGTTGGCGATGTCGCTGATGGACGCCAGGTCCTGCGATGCGTTAACCAGCAGGGTTTCGGTGCCGAGGTCGGCGCGCACGGTGAAGAGGCCTTCACTCGGTTCTGGGAGGGGTTTGCCGGGGTTGAGGTAGTGGTTGATCGCACGGTAGGCCACTGCGTGCAGGGTGCTGGTATCGTAGTCTTGCTGGTCGGGGGGATTTGGGCTGTCTTTGATCATGGTGAAGGTCCTAAGATTGAGTGAAGCTGCCAACATTCGCGGTCAAGCGAAGAGGGTGGCAGCCGTACGCGGGTTGACCGACCGGCAATCAAAGGAAATCCGGCATACCCGAAGGTATCCCGCGCACAGCTACCGCGACACGATACCTCAGGCGTAAAAAAAACGCCTGAAATAGGTTCTGGCTGTAGCAGTCCTCTAATTAATCGGACGGTCAAGTCCGGTCACTGAGTTGGCAGCGACGACGAGAGGTTAGTCAGCGCACTTCCGACCGACAACCTGAAACCCCTGTGGGAAATATCCGAGAGCATCTGGCGTCGAACGATTTTGCGATCGGGTTAAACCACACCCACTCAAGGAAGATACCGACCATGCCCAAACCGCCGAATGATGTCGTCCAAACCGCAGCCAAGAGGGTGTTGCAGCGGCTCATCGCGAGCATCACGCCCGACTCGACAGAAAGCTCCATCGCCCGCAATGCCGCACAGTTACTCACCGAAGCCGGCTACCCGGACACGTGGTATTACGACTGCCCGGCCTTTGTATTGCTCGGTTCGCGCAGCCTGCTTTCCGTGTCTGGCCGTGACTATCGGCCTGCAGAGGAACCGGTGGGAACCCACAACCTGATAACGGTGGACCTGAGCCCAAGGTCCGGCAGCCTTTGGGGCGATTGTGCTCGGTCGTTTTACATGGAAGAGGGCGTTTGCCGGGCGGTGCCGATCGGTGTTGAATTCAGCCGTGGCCATGCGACCGAGCGCGAATTGCATGAGCGCATGCGGCGGTTTGTGAGGCCTGAAACCACCTTCAATGCGCTGTATGAATTTGCCAATGATTTGATCGAGACGGCCGGTTTCGAGAACCTGGATTTTGCCGCCAATGTGGGCCACAGCCTCTGCGAGCGGCGTGATCAGCGGCTTTACATTGAAGCGGGCAATCACCGGCGTCTTGATGAGGTGGCGTGTTTTACCTTCGAGCCGCATGTCCGCGAACGGGGCGGGCGGTGGGGTTACAAGCACGAGAATATCTATTTCTTTGATAGCGAGGGGCAGGCCCGGGAGCTATGAGCCAGGCGCAAACCAGCGTATCCAGCCCGCCCATAACAACATGAACACGCCAACGTACAGCAGCACGGCGTACACCGGCCGTACGCGGCGGATGCGCTCTTGCAGTGCGCCGAGGGCGCAGAGTGCGATGAGCAGCACGAACACCCAGCGGGGCAGGTGGGCGGTGATGCCTAAGCGGTTGCGTGCGCGTGGCTTGATCGGCGAAGTGTTGCGGTTTGCGGTTTTTTTTCGGCTCATGGACGAGTCCTTTCGCTCATGATGAATGTGTAAGCCAATCGATGATTGACCTCTCGACCGGCTAAGCTAGCGCAGTTAGTGGATTGAGTAACCTGTGAGAATTGACAGTTCTTTAGAGTTTTTTTGCCCTCAGCATTATGACGGTCGTGGTCCTTCACATTTTTTAGGCGTTGCTCGACAATGCGCGCTCTGTTCCGGAGTAGTTCAGCGGTAGAACACTCGGCTCTTAACCGGGTGGGCGCTGGTTCGAATCCAGCCTCCGGACCCATCACATACACAGCAATCTGGGCACACCTCCAGATCACAGGGAGTGACTAGCATGGACGCAGGTTATGCAGTCTTCCAACTGTCGAAAGCGCTACTCGCGCACGATTTGGATTGCGGCCCAGTCGCCCGCTTTAACGCCCGCCGACGTATCTCACGCTGGCAGCAGGTCATTGGGAACTTGCTGCAAGGCACCGTCGAGTATGGTTCGCGTACACCGATTGCTGAGATTCCAGGCTGGGTTACGCTGGAGGTCGTCACGGGCGGCTTTGCTACCGGCAATCTGTTGGCAGGTGGCGAACTGACGGCCTATGAGCGTGAACTGGCCGCCTCTATTCCAGGTATTCGTCCAGGCTTTGAACGGCTCGATATCAATGCCTGGCATCTCACGGATGACGGCCTTGAGGCTCTGAATTCACGTTTAGCCCGCTGTGATTATGCGGTCGATGTGCCGGAAGAGGCCGCGTTACTGACAGTAGCTTGGCTGGTCATGCAGCAGCGCACCGAGCAGGCTCGGGCGCTGATAGACGTGATTGGGCCGTTCTTTGACCGGCTGCGTTTCTTCCCGTCGATCTCTACGCAACTGCCGATTTCAGCCGCGCAGGTGCACATTGTGGACGCTGGCGAGATCAAACAGTTGCTTTCAACCTTGCCTTCCCAGGCGCAGATCGTTGTGCAGAAACAGACGATCGAAACGCGTTTACCGCTTTATGATTCAGCTGTTTCGCACTTCCTCCTTACCTATGATGCAGGCTGGCCGTGCCGTCATTACCCGAGTGGATGGCGCGAGCGGGCGGCCGAGCTAGAGCTGGATTTTAAACGGCTCGGTATCAACAGGCGATCTTCGGATCGCGTGGAGGAACTGTTTTCTTTACTTGGGCAATGCGCCCGCGACGCACAATCGCTCAGCGGACGTCAAGTCGGTCGCGTACGGCAAATTGTTGATGATTTTGTGCGCAAGCATGGCGAGCCGGGGTCAGCTTCTCACCTGGCGTTGCGTGCGGGTCAGCTTAGTCAGGTGGCGGGGCCGGAGCATCACCTCATTGCCCGTATTGTGGCGAATCGGCTCTCAATGTACCCCGCGGCAGGTGGTCTCTCGGATTTTGCTGATTTGGCAGCGCCGATCACCGCTGAGGAAGCATTGGCGTTTGGGCTAGGCGAGGGCGTTGCCATTCCACCGGCGGTCCAGCGCCGCCTTCAACGCTGCCGGAGTGGCACGATCAGTGAATTGATTGAGCATGGGCTGATTACTTCAGGTGATACCGTCGCGCGGGTGTTGCCCGCGATGACTGCGCAACTGAGTAGCTCGGGGTTGCGCGATGAAGCGCTGAGAATGGTATACGCCTCTAATTATCGCGCGTTCCGTCGACGGCGTTCGTTATTACTGCTGAACCTTCAGCGTCGGGTTGGCCTCAGTGAGTTGCCTTGGGTTGCCGTCATTGAAGGCGACCGCCAGTCCGGCGCTGTGGTGGCGGGAGCAGCCAAACAAGCGCTGGTTGAGTCGTCGGCGTTGACGCTTTCTGCCTTCCCCTACGCCATCCTGCCTAACAAACTTCTCCAGGAGTTTTCAGCACTGGCGGACACTGCGGAACTGGACCTGCCCTTTGTGGAGGAGGTCGCTGCAGATATCTTCATGGGTAAGTTTTCCGATAAGTTTGCCGATGCTGCCAGGCGAGCAGGCCGGGTGCTGGCAGGCTCTCTTTACACACGTTACTACGACATTAATACCGATGAACTGGCGAGCCTTCATACCAGAGGGCGACGACGTGCGCGAGTGGCAAGCGATGCCTTTGCGACCTTGTGTGCAAAGCGTGCAGGGGTTGAGTTGGGTACGTGGCACCCGGCAACCAACGGCACCATTCTTGAGCAACAGCAGATTTTAACCACGCAGAATCTCGCGTTATTGTTTGAAGAACTTGGGTTGAAAGTTTTGCTGCAATCTAGATTAGGCGTCATGGTGCGGGTGTGTTTTGAGTGGATCTGCAAACGGCAGCAGGTGCGGATTGAGCACTATCATGCTCGGTTGATAATGCTCAAGAATACCGCCTATGCCTGGCGTCAGATGGTGTTCTATCTGGCGATGCTTGATGAGGGTGAGCGCAGGGATGCCATGGCGTCAGTCGAGGCTTGTTTCGCCACACAGCCAGTGGCTTTTCGAGAGACATTCCTGCCGGTGATGAGTGGCTTGCGTAAGGTTTGCGCCGGCGAAGTGTTGCATCAGCACGATGCAACTGAGGACGGCGCGAAGGTCTTTTTGGGATGGACTGTTACGCGGCACTGGTTGCTGGCGCCGCAGGACGTCATTTCAAGCCGGACGGTTGAGCAGCAGTGATGCGAGAGCCCCAAATGTGGGAGCGGGCTTGCTCGCGAATGCAGGGTGTCAGTAAACGTATTCGGTATTGATACACCGCTTTCGCGAGCAAGCCCGCTCCCACATTTGGATCGCCATTGTTCTGACGACTCACATGTGCCCAAACAAAAAATGCGCCCCGTGGGGCGCATTTTTTTGTTCAGTCAGCGATCGCCTATCAGGCAATTGCATCCCAGGCACGGTCACCGTTCTCGTCTTTAATCCGAGTCGGCAAGCCCATCACGTCCAGCGCCTTGAGGAACGGCTCAGCCGGCAGCTCCTCGACGTTGGCCATGTGTTTAACGTCCCACTCGCCACGCGCGACCAGCAGCGCTGCGGCGACTGGTGGCACGCCGGCGGTGTAGGAGATGCCCTGGCTGTCGGTTTCAGCGAAGGCTTCTTCATGGCACGCCACGTTGTAGATGAACATCTCACGCGGCTGGCCGTCCTTGGTGCCTTTGACCAGGTCGCCGATGCAGGTCTTGCCGGTGTAGCCAGGGGCGAGCGAAGACGGGTCGGGCAGCACGGCCTTGACCACTTTCAACGGCACCACTTCCAGGCCTTCGGCGGTTGTGACCGGCTGTTCGGAGAGCAGGCCGAGGTTTTTCAGTACGGTGAACACGTTGATGTAGTGTTCGCCGAAGCTCATCCAGAAACGCACGTTGGGCACGTCGAGGTTTTTCGACAGCGAGTGCACTTCATCGTGGCCGGTCAGGTACAGGTTTTGCGAGCCGACCACCGGCAGGTCATCGGTGCGTTTGACTTCGAACATGGTGTTGCTGGTCCACTGGCTGTTCTGCCAGCTCCACACCTGCCCGGTGAACTCGCGGAAGTTGATTTCCGGGTCGAAGTTGGTGGCGAAATATTTGCCATGGGAGCCGGCATTGACGTCGAGAATGTCGATCGAATCAATGCGGTCAAAATGCTGTTGCTGCGCCAGCGCGGCATACGCGTTGACGACACCTGGGTCGAAGCCCACGCCAAGGATGGCGGTGATGTTCTTCTGTTTGCACTCTTCCTGGTGGTTCCACTCATAGTTGCCGTACCACGGCGGGGTCTCGCAGACCTTGCCCGGCTCTTCGTGAATGGCGGTGTCGAGGTACGCAACGCCCGTATCGATGCAGGCGCGCAGCACCGACATGTTGAGGAACGCGGAACCTACGTTGATGACGATCTGCGAGTCGGTCTCGCGGATCAGGGCCTTGGTCGCTTCCACGTCCAGGGCGTTCAGCGCGAAGGCTTGGATCTGGGCGGGAACCTTGAGGCTACCCTTAGCCTTGACGCTGTCGATGATGGCCTGGCATTTGGAGATGTTGCGCGACGCGATAGCAATACGACCGAGTTCGTCGTTGTGCTGCGCGCACTTGTGGGCCACCACCTTGGCGACACCTCCTGCACCAATGATAAGAACGTTCTTTTTCAATTGCTTTATCTCTCCTTTATCCGCCAGCTTACGAAAGGCTGGACAGGTAGTCGTCGTAACCAAATTCACGAACCACCTCGACTGTACCGTCGAGTTGTTTCACTACGATGGACGGCATTTTCAGGCCGTTGAACCAGTTTTTCTTGACCATGGTGTAGCCTGCGGTGTCGATGAACGACAGCCGATCGCCGATGGCCAGCGGACGATCAAATTGGTACTCGCCGAAGATGTCCCCGGCCAGGCAGGATTTGCCGCACACCATGACGGTGTGTTCACCCTCGCTCGGCGCCAGCTTGGCGTTGAGGCGGTAAATCAGCAGGTCCAGCAGGTGGGCTTCGATGGAGCTGTCGACCACGGCAAGGTTTTTGCCGTTGTAGAGGGTGTCGAGCACGGTGACTTCCAGGGAGGCACTGTTGGTGATCGCTGCTTCGCCGGGTTCCAGGTACACCTGCACGTCGTACTTCTGCGAGAACGCCTTGAGGCGCTGGCAGAAGGCGTCGATGGCATAGCCTTCACCGGTGAAGTGGATGCCGCCGCCGAGGCTGACCCAGTTGACCTTGTGCAGGAGCGCGCCGAAGCGTTCTTCGATGGTGTTGAGCATTTGGTCGAACAGGTTGAAGTCAGCGTTCTCGCAGTTGTTGTGGAACATGAAGCCGGAGATCTGCTCAATCACGCCTTCGATCTTCACCGGGTCCCATTCGCCCAGACGGCTGAACGGGCGCGCCGGGTCGGCCAGCAGGTAGTCGGAACTGCTCACCTGCGGGTTCACACGCAGGCCGCGGGTCTTGCCTTCGCTGCGTTCGGCAAACCGCTGCAGCTGGCTGATGGAGTTGAAGATGATCTTGTCGCAGTTATCCAGCATCTCTTCGATTTCATCGTCGGCCCAGGCCACGCTGTAGGCGTGCGCCTCACCTTCGAACTTCTGGCGGCCAAGCTTCAACTCGTACAGCGACGACGAGGTGGTGCCGTCCATGTATTCCTGCATCAGGTCGAACACCGACCAGGTGGCAAAGCACTTGAGCGCCAGCAGAGCCTTGGCGCCGGACTGTTCGCGCACGTAGGCAATCTTCTGCATGTTGACCAGAAGCTTCTGTTTGTCGATGAGGTAGTACGGCGTTTTGATCATTTTTGAGAGCCTGCGGCGGTGCCTGCCAAAAAAGGACACGCATTGTGCCCGCACTTGGATCAGATCGAAAGGTTAGCGGGCGGATTTTGCGCGCCGCTTTTAATATGCCCTGCCAATATGACAGCCCATCCGTATGATGAGGCGCATGAGTGACGACGCCACGTGGAAGCGACGAGAGGTGAGAATGGACGCATGGACACTGCATTGGCTGGAGGCTTCGGGCGCCCTGGGCGAATTTCGCAAGCCGTTGACGGAAGAATTCGAGATCGCCTACGAGGCCATTTCCAGGTGGATGCCAGCGCCACGCCTGGATGCGCTGATTCAGCGGCTGCCCGGTGAAACCATCGCGGAACTGGGCCTGGTGGGACGCGCCTACCGCAGCACGATGTTCTCAATGACCTTTGATCCGGATAATCCGAATTTTGCCGCCAGCCTGAAACACGGCGCGGTGCATCGGCATGTGATACACGAGGTGCATCATTGCCTGCGCATGGCCGGGCCTGGGTATGGCTGGACGTTGGGCGAAGCATTGGTCAGTGAAGGCCTGGCCGGGCAGTTTGTGCGCCAGCTACTGGGCAGCGAGCCGGAGCCGTGGGAGAGGGCGTTCAGCCTTGAGGCGTTGCGAGCGGAGCCGGTGGACCTGAGCGCCCTGGAGGCAACGTACTACGATCACAATGCGTGGTTTTTTGGTACGGCGGACAAGCCCAAGTGGTTGGGGTATGCGCTCGGCGATCAGATGGTGGGGCGATGGTTGGCGGTGGTGGGGCAGCCGGATGCGTCCACCTGGGTCAACGTCCGCGCGCAAGACATCCTCGCGGTTGCGCTCGACCAAGGGTTGATCCGCAATCCCTGATAGGCGCAGGGTCGCCGGCGCCTGCCGGCTTCACTGACATCAAACCGTCATCTGCCCACCACCTTCCTGCCACATTCCCCCGTTACTGTCCTCGCCAATGAGATCGATCTCAAGCGAGTGACAATGACTGACTTGAAAGACGTTGCACGGCTGGCTGGCGTATCCCGCGCCACCGCCGCCCGCACCTTTGCTTCACCCGACCAGGTGCGCCCGGCCACCCGTGAGCAGGTGTTCGCCGCCGCTCGTGAGCTGGGCTTTCGGCCCAATTTGCTCGGCCGCCAATTGCGCCTGCAAACCACCCAGCTGATTGGCGTCGTGGTGCCCAACCTGCTCAACCCGGTGTTCGCCGAACAGTTCCAGGCCATGGAGCGTGCGGCACGGTTGCGCGGCTACAGCCTGTTGCTGGCGACCACCGACTACAGCAGCGAACGCGAAAGCGTGGTGGTGGAAGAGTTGTTGCGCCAACGCGTCGACGGCCTCGTGCTGACGGTGACCGACGCCGAAAGCAACAGCGTGCTCAACAGCCTCGCCAGCGAACAAACGCCGTTCGTGCTGGCGTATCACCAACCGAGCAACCCCAACTACAGCGCGGTGTCAGTCGATAACCGCGCGGGCATGGCCCTGGCCACGCGGTATTTGCTCGACGCGGGGCACCGCCGCATCAGCATGGTTGCCGGCCCCGCGTTGCAGTCCGATCGCGCTCGCCTGCGTTACGCGGGCTATTGCGACGCGATGAAAGCGTACGGGCTCAACACCCGCCCGGTCATCGAGATGCCGGCCCACACCCAGGCCGAGTTCGCGGCCATCGCGCCCTTTCTCCACGGCCCCCAGGCCCCGACTGCGCTGGTGTGTTCCAACGATTTCCTGGCCATCAGCCTGATCGCCGAGTTGCGCCGCAACGCCTGGCATGTGCCCGAGCAACTGTCGGTGATGGGCTTCGACGGCATAGCGCTCGGCACGCAGATGCACCCGACCCTGTGCAGCGTGGTGCAACCCATCGCGCTGCTCGCCAGCACCGTGATTGATCAATTGCTGGCGCAGATCGCCGGCCAATCGCCGATTTCCCATTGTCTGCCTTGCCATATCCGGCCCGGCGAAAGCACTCAACCCCACGAGGAGACGCTTGATGCGCGCGTTCAGTAAAACTTTGGCAGCCGTGCTGCTGTGCGGTGCGGCCAGCCTGGCCCAGGCCGCCGAAACCGCGATTTGCTACAACTGCCCGCCCGACTGGGCGGACTGGGGCAGCCAGCTCAAGGCCATCGCCGCCAGCACCGGCGTGCAGGTGCCGCTGGACAACAAGAACTCCGGCCAGTCCCTGGCGCAGTTGGTGGCCGAGAAGGCCGCGCCGGTGGCGGACGTGGTGTATTACGGCGTGACCTTCGGCCTGCAGGCGCAAAAAGCCCAGGTGGTCGACACCTACACACCCAAAGGCTGGGAACAGATCCCCGCCGGCTTGAAGGACCCGGCCGGCCACTGGTTCGCGATTCACTCCGGCACCTTGGGCATCATGGTCAACGTCGACGCGCTGGGCGGCTTGCCGGTGCCGCAAGGCTGGGCCGACCTGCTCAAACCTGAGTACAAAGGCATGGTCGGTTACCTCGACCCGTCCAGCGCGTTTGTCGGCTACGTCTCTGCCGTGGCGATCAACCGCGCGCTGGGCGGCGACCTGGACAACTTCGCGCCTGCTATCGACTACTTTCAGAAGCTCGCGAAAAACGCGCCCATCGTGCCCAAGCAGACCGCGTATGCGCGGGTGCTGTCCGGCGAGCTGCCGATCCTGGTGGACTATGACTTCAACGCCTACCGCGCGCGTTACAAGGACAACGCCAATGTCGCCTTCGTGATCCCCAAAGAGGGCAGCATCAGCGTGCCGTACGTGATGAGCCTGGTGGCTAACGCGCCGCACCGCGCGAATGCGGAAAAGGTCCTCGACTTTGTGCTGTCCGACGCCGGCCAGGCACTCTGGGCCAAGGCCTACCTGCGCCCGGTACGGCCGATGAAAATGCCCGCGGATGTGGCCGCGCAGTTCCTGCCGGACAGCGACTATGCGCGTGCCGGCGTGGTCGACTACGAAAAAATGGCCGCTGTGCAGGAAGCCTTCGCCGCCCGTTACCTGAACGAGGTCAAGTAAGTGGCCGCATCGGCAAAACACGCCGCCTGGGCGTTGGCCCCGGCGTTTGCGGTGCTGCTCGCGTTCTGGCTGTTGCCGCTGGCGCACCTGGTGGTGCTCGGTGCGCAAAGCCGCGACAGCCTGGGCAGCGGTTATTGGCAGGTGCTCAGCAGTGCGCAGTACCTGGGCAGCCTGGGGCAAACCGTGATCCTTGCGCTGGTGGTGACCTCGGTCGCGTTACTGATCGGCGGCATCAGCGGCGTATTTCTCGCGCGCCAGCAGTTCTTCGGGCGTTCGGCGCTGGTGGCGCTCTTGACCTTTCCGCTGGCGTTTCCCGGCGTGGTCGTGGGGTTCCTGGTGATCCTGCTGGCCGGGCGCCAAGGCCTGTTCGCCGCCTTGGGGCTGCAACTGGCCGGTGAGCGCTGGATCTTTGCGTATTCGTTGGCCGGGCTGTTCGTGGGCTATCTGTACTTCTCGATTCCACGGGTGATTCTCACGGTGATGGCGGCGTGCGAGAGCCTCGACCGCAGCCTCGAAGAAGCGGCTCATTCTTTGGGGGCCGGCCATTGGCGCGTGGTGTGCGACGTCATCGTGCCGGGCCTGGCCCCCGCGCTCGCTTCGTGCGGGGCGATCTGCTTTGCCACCTCGATGGGGGCGTTTGGCACGGCCTTCACGTTGGGCACGCGGCTGAACGTCACCCCGGTGGCGATCTACAACGTGTTCACCAACTACGCCAACTTTGCCGTCGCCGCTGCCCTGTCGGTGGTGCTCGGTGCGGTGACCTGGGCCGTGTTGCTGTTGACACGACGGCTGGTCAAAAACGCGGGGACAGTCCTGTGAAACGCTCTTCGCTGTTTGTGATTCAACTGCTGTTTACCCTGCTGGTGTGCGCCTTCATGTTGGTGCCGGTGGTGATGTCATTGTTGGCCGGGTTGACCCGCAACTTCTTTGTCGGCCTGTCCAGTGGGTTGACCTTCGACTGGCTGATCCAGGTGTGGCAGGCCTATTCGCCGACCGTGTGGCTGTCACTGCAATTGGCCCTGGCCTGCGCGGTGTGCGTCGGCGTGATCGGCGTACCTGCGGCCTATGCCCTGGTGCGGATGAACAACCGCTTCAGTCGCGCCTTCGAGGAGCTGATGGTGCTGCCGGTGGCAATGCCGGGGTTGGCCAGTGCGTTGGCGTTGCTGCTGACCTACGGCCAGTTCGGCACGTTTCGCAGCAGTTGGTTGTTCATCCTCGTCGGCCACGTGCTGTTCACCTTGCCGTTTCTGGTGCGCCCGGTGATGGCCGTGATGCAGCGCCAGCAACTGCCGGTGCTGGAGGAGGCGGCGGCGAGCCTCGGTGCCGGGCCGATCAAACGCTTCTTCAGCGTGGTAGTACCGAACTGCCGGGCGGGGATTCTCGCCGGCGTGCTGATGGTGGTCACCCTGAGCCTGGGTGAATTCAACCTGACCTGGATGCTGCACACACCGATGACCAAAACGCTGCCCGTGGGCCTGGCCGACAGCTACGCCTCGGCCCGCCTGGAAATTGCCAGCGCCTACACCCTTATCTTTTTGCTGATGATCGTGCCGCTGCTGGTTGCGCTGCAGGCCATCAGTGCTCGTTTGTCCCGTGGAGAGCGTCGATGACCGCTATCACTATTCGGTTGCAGGGCTGTCGCAAGGCATTTGCCGACGGCACCGTGGCCGTGCATGACTTGAATTTGACTGTCGAAGGCGGTGAAACCCTGGCGATTCTTGGCCCGTCCGGCTGTGGCAAAACCACGACCTTGCGCCTGATTGCCGGCCTGGAGCGCCCGGACGTGGGCCAGGTGTTTTTCGGCGATCAAGACGTCACCCGTCTGCCCATCGAGCGTCGCGACGTGGGCATGGTGTTCCAGAATTACGCGCTGTTTCCTAACCTGGATGTGGCCGGCAACATCGTCTATGGCTTGAAGATTCGCGGCATGTCGGCGCCGGCGCGCAACAAGCGCTGTGAAGAGTTACTGGAGTTGGTGGGCTTACAGCAGCACGGCAAGCGCAGCATCCATGAGCTTTCGGGTGGGCAGCGTCAGCGCGTGGCCCTGGCTCGGGCGCTGGCTCCGCGACCTAAAGTGCTGTTGCTGGATGAACCCCTGGCGGCCCTCGATGCGCAATTGCGCGAGCGTCTGCGCAGTGAGCTGGACCAACTGTTGCGTGGGCTCGGCATCACCTCGGTCTTTGTCACCCACGATCAGGGCGAAGCCATGGCCCTGGGCGACCGCATCCTGGTGATGGAACAGGGGCGTGTCGCGCAACTGGCCAGCCCCCGGCAGATCTACCAGCAGCCGGCCACCGCGTTCGTTGCCGGATTTGTCGGCAATCTGAATGCCTTTGCGGTCCTCGACCGCACCGCCCACGGCCTGAAAGTCTGTGGTGGTGAGCTGCCGTGGCACGCCGCCGAGCGCCCCGGCACCGTGTATTGCCGCCCCGAACACCTGCGCGTGATGGAGGGGGAAGGGCACTTGCACGGCCACCTGTTGGCGCAGTTCTTCCAGGGCGCGCAAAGCCGCCTGTTGGTGGACATCGGTGGGCCGCAACCGCTGCTGGTGGACTGCAGCGACAACCACTTGCACACCGTCGGCGCGCCGATTGCCCTGGCCATTGCGCCGCACATGTTGTTCACCCTGAATGCGTGAGAACCTATTGTGAACCGTCCGTTTCTTGTTGCGCAGATCAGCGACTTGCACCTTAAAGCCGGCAATCGCCTGACCTACGGCGTTGTCGATACCCTGGGCGCGCTGCGCCGAGCCGTCGACCATCTGAACGCCAGCGACCCCAGGCCCGATATTGTGGTGGTCAGCGGCGACCTGGTGGACTTCGGTCGCGCCGACGAATACGCCGTGCTGCGCCCTGAGCTGGCACGCCTGCAGATGCCGTGCTACCTGGTGCCCGGTAACCACGACAGCCGCGCGCCGTTGCTGGATGCCTTCCGCGATCACGCTTATTTGCCCGCCTCGGCCGAGGGCCCGTTGGATTGGGTGGTGGACGAACATCCGCTGCGTCTGATCGGCCTCGACTCGACCATTCCCGGTGGCCATGGCGGCCAGTTGCTGGACAGCCAGTTGCAGTGGCTCGACGAACAGTTGGCGCTGCGTCCCGCTGCGCCGACCTTGTTGATCCTGCATCACCCGCCGTTTGTCAGCGGCATTGGCCATATGGACCGCGAAGCCTTTATCAACGCCAGCGCTTTGGAGCGCGTGGTTGCCCGTCACCCGCAAGTGGAGCGCCTGTTGTGCGGGCATTTGCATCGGCCCATGCAACGGCGTTTCGGCGGTAGCTTGAGCTGTGTGTGCCCCGGCACTTCCCACCAGATCGTGCTCGACCTGCAAGACGCCGCGCCCGCGCATTTCAACCTGGAGCCGGCGGGTTACCTGCTGCACCGCTGGGATGAGCAGCAAGGCTTGATCAGCCACAACGGCGTGTTCGGGGATTACCCGGGGCCGTATCCGTTTTATGACGCTCATGGATTGATTGACTGAGGTTCTACGGAGGTTCACTTCGCTCAACTAAGTAGTTAAACGCCCGTTAGTGCACCGGCCACACGCCAGTGGGGTCGCGTGCTTCCTGCTGCCTTTTTTTTGCGCCCGGAACCTGGATTCCGCGCCGGAGTTCGTCCTGATGAAAGCCACATTGAATGTATTAAGCGTATTGACCGGCAGCCTGGGCATTGCCCTGAGCCCCTTGGCGAGCGCCGATTTCCTGAGTGACAGTAAAGCCAACTTGAGCCTGCGCAACTTCTACTTCAATAACGACAACCGTGACGGCGCCGCCGCCCCGTCGAAGACCGAAGAGTGGGGCCAGGCGTTCCTCCTCAACTACCAGTCGGGCTTTACCGAGGGCACCGTCGGTTTTGGCCTTGACGCCGTCGGCATGCTCGGCGTGACCCTCGACAGCGGCGCTGGCCGCCACGTGGGCAGCTCGATGATCCCCAACGATGACGGCAAAGCGGCGGACAGCTGGACACGTGCTGGCGCGACGGCCAAGGCGCGTTTCGCCAAGACCGAACTGCGCTACGGCTACTTGCGGCCGAACCTGCCGATCCTGGTGAGCAACGATGGCCGCCTGTTGCCGCAATCCTTCGAAGGTGGCCAGGTCACCAGTAAAGACATCGACAACCTGACCCTGATCGGCGGTCAACTGCAACACACCACCGGCCGTGGTTCCAGCGACAGCAGCGGCCTGGCAGCGGCGGGCGGCACCCGGGAAAGCAATAAATTCAACTACGCCGGTGCCGACTACCAAGTGAACAAGGACCTGCTGGTCCAGTACTACTACGCCAACCTTGAAGACTATTACCAACAGCACTTCGCCGGTTTGATCCATGTGTTGCCGCTGGGCGACTACGGCTCACTGAAAACCGACCTGCGTTACTTCAAGACCACCTCCGACGGTAAAAACAGCAGCGCTGCCGGGCGCGCCGAAGGTTATAAGTTCGGCGGCTATACCAAGAACGGTAACGGCGAGATCGACAACAACACCTGGAGCGCCGCCTTCATTTATTCCCTGGGGCCTCATGCGATCACCGCCGGTTACCAGCAAGTCTCCGACGACAGTAACTTCGCCCAACTCAACCAGGGTGGCCTGGTGAACAAAGGGGAGGGTGGCGCCAGCCTGTACCTCTACACCGACCGCACGGTGCAGACCTTCATCCAGGCCGGTGAACGCACCGCCTTCGCGCAATACGCTTACGACTTTGTCGCGCTGGGCCTGCCGGGCCTGAAGGCGTCGGTGATGTATTTGAAGGGCGACCATATCCTCACCACCGCCGGCAACAATGCCAGCGAGTGGGAGCGGGATATTTCCCTGGATTACGTGGTGCAAAGCGGTACGTTCAAAAACGTCGGGTTCGGCTGGCGCAACGGCATGTCGCGCAGTGAGGTGGCGCGCGACCAGGATCAGAATCGCCTGTTCGTGAGCTATTCGATTCCGTTGATGTAACTGGTGGACGCACCGCGCCTCACGGCTGTGTTGAGGCGCGTGCGTTCAAGGGCGTGAGTGATTTTACGTGCGTCGCCTTGTCGTCATCGATGGGTTGAAAACCGCAGCGCAGATAAAAGTGCGCGGCCTGTGGTGTATCGGTGAACAGGCGCACGGCCTGAAAGTGAACCGCTGCGTATTCCAGTAGCTGCGCTACCAAGGCCGTTGCGATACGACGGCCGCGCATCGCGGGTGCCACGTATACGCGGCGCAGCCGACCGATCCTCGGGCCGGCGTACGGGTCGCAGGACAGACCGCCGACGGCAATCAACTGGCCGTGATGAAAGCCCCCCAACAGGCACTCACCGGGTTGCTCAAATCGATTCGAGTGGTTTTCCCATTCAGTGATAAGCCGCGTCAGAAACCTGAACCCTTCGGCAACGGCCTGGGCTTCCAGGACGTGGATCTGCTGGGGGAGTTCGCCCAACGTGTGTATTGCAAGGTCTTCGCTGGCCTGTATCACGCATCTTCCCCGCTCAATCAGACGGCCTTGGACTCAACGCAACAGGGAACTGTGGTGAATCAGCCGCTGGTCACAGTGGATGGATTATCGACGTTCACATCACCCGATTTCTGCCCGCCGCCTTGGCTTCATACAGCTGCATATCCGCGCGCTTGAGCAGCGCCAAAGAATCCCGGTCTGCAGGCAGGGCGATGCTCACGCCAATACTCACGGTGACATGGTCCACCGTCGGAAATTTTGCCGCCGCCACGGCGGCGCGGATTTTCTCGGCGACCACGTCGGGGCTGTCGGGCTCTTCGACTTCCGGCAGCAACACCGCGAACTCTTCACCGCCGTAACGCGCGACAAAGTCGGTGGCGCGGGTGGTGCTTTGGATCAATGCCGCCAGATGGCACAGCACGTCATCGCCCACCGCGTGGCCATAGGTGTCGTTCACCCGCTTGAAGTAGTCCGCGTCGATCAGCAACAGGGCAAAGGTCCGGCCGGTGCGTTGGAACAGCAGGCCGTTCTCGGCGAGTTTTTCATCGAAGCGGCGGCGGTTGTAGACGCCGGTGAGTGCGTCGTGTGATGCCAGGCTCAAGAGATCGGCATTGGCACGGGTGAGGTCGGCGGTGCGCTGGGCGACCGTGGCTTCCAGGGACGCGTTGGCGTCCTGCAGTTCGCGCTCTTTGGTGAGCAGCGATTGGGTCATGCCGCTGATGGAACGGCCCAGTTGGGCGATTTCCAGCACCGCGTGTTCCTGGGGGAAGACGGCGCCGGGCCGCTGGTCCTGCACTTGCTTGGCCGACTTGGCCAGGCGCTCGATGGGACGGCTGAGTGACGACGCGACGTAGTAGGCGGCAAGTACGAAGACAATCGCCGCGAGCAAGCCGAGCAGCAACAGTTTGTGGAGCAGGGTGCGCGCCGGTTGCAGGGCGACGTCCAACGGTTGGCGCACCATGATGTACCAGGTCATTTTGGCATTCGATGGGCTAGGCACCGCCACCGAGGCGGTGACATAGCCATTGCCCGTGGACCAGCCGGAGGGTGGGCTCAACTGGTTGGGCGGCAGGTGTTCGCCGGCGAGCAATTCCGGGTAAAGCACCCGGCCGTCGAAGTCGACAATCAGCGCCTCGACCTCGGGGATCGCATCCTTTTGCATCACCGCGGAATTGACGATCTGGGTCACCCAACTCCAGTGAGCATGGGCCCCCAGCACGCCGATCGTCTCACCCTCGGCATTGCGAATCGGCGCGGCGAAATCGATAAAGCGCTGCAGCTCGCCATTCGCCGCACTGGGTAACAGCTTGGCGAGCAACAGGGCTTCGTGGGGATCACCGGTGTACTCGGCGTGCATGCCCGCCTGAAACCACGGCCGCTGTTGCACCGATTGATTGACCAGCAGCCCGTTGACCGCCTGCCGCACACGCCCGTCGGCATCGGCGACGCCCATCCACGCATATTCGGCGCGCGATTGCGTGCGCAGTTCCATCAAGGTCAGGATATCCGGCACGTCGAGGTTGCCCCGGCGCATGAGCGGTGCCTTGCTCAACAAGGACACTTCCAGTTGGCGCTCACGCAATTGCACGGCCAGCAGCGCCGCCGTCGAGCGGGCCGTGCTGAGCAGCGTGTTGCCACTGGCCTGCTTCATCTGCTCCGTGGCGATATGCCCGACATAGGAACCCACGCTGAGCAGTGTGAGTAACGACAAACCGGCAAACCACAGGGTCAGGTGAGTGCGCAGGCTGGCTTTGATCATGGGGGCTCATTTTAGTATTTGTTTTCAGGCATGGTATGCGCGATGGAAGGGGCACGGCCAGCGGTGAACCACAAACGTACAAGATTCAGCGCAAACCGCTGCATAGACTCGCCGGACTTCTACTACGGCAGGTTCTCCATGGACATTTTTCTCTACGCATTCAGTGTCATGTACAGCCCGGGCCCGGTCAATTTCATGGGCCTGAATGCCGGGCTTACCGGCAAATTCCGACGCTCCACCGGGTTTTTCATCGGCGTAGGCTGCGCGATGCTGTTGCTGTTCGTGCTGTTTGGGTACACAGGCGAGGCGCTCATCTCCCAGGCGGCGTTACCGTATATCTCGCTGGCGGGTGGCATTTACACGCTGTACCTGGCCTATCAGGTGTTCACTGCCCGCACGGTTGTCGAGGACGCTGCCAGCGAGCCGAGCAAAACCCTCACGTTCTGGAACGGCCTGGTGATTCAGTTGCTTAACCCCAAAGGCATCATGGCAGTGCTGCCGATCACCAGTGTGATGTTGCCGGCGGCGCATATCAGCGGTGCGTCCATCGCCGGAGTGTCGGCATTACTGGCGTGTGGTGCGTTCGGCGCGCCTTGGGTTTATGCGTTGCTCGGCGCGTTGCTGGGACGGCGAATCGGCGGGACGTCGGCGTTTACTGTGTTCAACCGCTGCATGGGAGTGGCACTGGCGGTGTGTGCGTATTTCATGTTTCACGCGTTCTACCTGCACCTGACTTCAACATGAGCAAATCTTGTGTTGGTCTGAAATAAAATGAGTTTGTCTCATTATCAGACTCTGTCGACAATGGCTGCCATCAATACTTACGTTGGAGTTGTATGTCATGGCAGTCGCTCATTCCCTTGGATTTCCGCGCATTGGACGCGATCGTGAACTGAAAAAAGCGCAGGAAGCGTTTTGGAAGGGTGAACTCGACGAAGCCGGCCTGCGTGCCGTCGGCCGTGACCTGCGCAAGACCCATTGGGCGCTGCAAAAACAGGCCGGAATCGAGCTGCTGCCCGCCGGTGACTTCGCCTGGTACGACCAGGTACTGACACATTCGCTGATGTTCGGCGTGATCCCTGAACGTTTCCGCCCGGCCGATGGCAAAGCCACCTTGCACACCTTGTTCGGCATGGCGCGTGGGGTCAGTGACAGCTGCTGCGGCGGTGCCCACGCCCAGGAAATGACCAAGTGGTTCGACACCAACTACCACTACCTGGTGCCGGAATTCAGCGTCGACCAGCAGTTCCACCTCGGCTGGGATGAGCTGTTCGAAGAAGTGCAGGAAGCCCGTGATCTGGGCCACAACGTCAAGCCGGTCGTCATCGGCCCGCTGACTTACCTGTGGCTGGGCAAGGCCAAGGGCGGCGATTTCGATAAGCTCGACCTGCTTGAGCGCCTGCTACCGCTGTACGGCCAGATCTTCCAGCGCCTGGCTGACCTGGGCGTTGAGTGGGTGCAGATCGACGAGCCGATCCTGGCGCTCGACCTGCCACAAGCGTGGAAAAACGCGTTTGAGCGTGCCTACAACCTGATCCAGCGTGACCCGCTGAAAAAGCTGGTTGCCACTTACTTCGGCGGCCTCGAAGAGAACCTCGGCCTGGCTGCCAACCTGCCGGTCGACGGCCTGCACATCGACCTGGTGCGCGCGCCGGATCAATACCCGACGATCCTCGACCGCTTGCCGGCGTATAAAGTGTTGTCGTTGGGGGTGGTCAACGGCCGTAACGTCTGGCGTTGCGACCTGGAAAAAGCCCTGGCGACCTTGCAACATGCGCATGAAAAGTTGGGTGATCGCCTGTGGGTTGCACCGTCCTGCTCGCTGCTGCACAGCCCGGTTGACTTGAGCCGTGAAGACACGCTGGATGGTGAACTGAAAAGCTGGTTGGCCTTCGCCCTGCAGAAGTGCGCGGAAGTCGCGGTGCTGGCCCAGGCCGTCAACGCACCCGACGCACCGAGCGTGCTCGCCGCCCTGGCGCAAAGCCGCGCGGTACAAGCGGCCCGCGCCGCTTCACCGCGTATTCACAAGCCGGCGGTGCAAGCCCGTGTGGCGGCAGTTACCGCCAACGACAGCCAGCGCCAGTCGCAGTTCGCCCAGCGGATCGACAAACAGCGTGCCGGCCTGAACCTGCCGCTGTTCCCGACCACCACCATCGGGTCGTTTCCACAAACCGCGTCGATCCGCCTGGCGCGCCAGTCCTACAAAACCGGCAAGCTGAGCGCGGCCGAATACGTCGAAGCCATGCACAGCGAGATCAAACACGCCGTTGAAGTGCAGGAAAACCTTGGCCTGGATGTGCTCGTGCACGGTGAAGCCGAGCGTAACGACATGGTTGAATACTTCGCCGAGCAACTGGACGGCTACGCGTTCACCCGCTTTGGCTGGGTCCAGAGCTACGGTTCGCGCTGCGTGAAACCGGCGGTGATCTTTGGCGATCTGAGCCGTCCGAAGGCCATGACGGTGGAGTGGATCCGTTACGCCCAAGGCCTGACCAGCAAGGTCATGAAGGGCATGCTGACCGGCCCGGTGACCCTGCTGATGTGGTCGTTCCCACGGGAAGACGTGAGCCGTGAAGTGCAGGCGCGTCAACTGGCACTGGCGATTCGTGACGAGGTGGTCGACCTGGAAGCCGCCGGCATCAAGATCGTCCAGATCGACGAAGCCGCGTTCCGTGAAGGGCTGCCGTTGCGTCGCTCGCAGTGGCAGCACTACCTGGACTGGGCCAGCGAAGCGTTCCGTCTGTGCGCCAGCGGCGTGCGCGATGAAACCCAGATCCACACCCACATGTGCTACAGCGAGTTCAACGACGTGATCGAGTCCATCGCGGCAATGGATGCCGACGTCATCACCATCGAGACATCGCGTTCGGACATGGAGTTGCTGGACGCGTTCGAAGCCTTCGCTTACCCGAACGACATCGGCCCGGGTGTCTATGACATCCACTCGCCACGCGTGCCGGATGTGGCGCAAATGGTTAATTTGCTGCGCAAGGCGGCCAAGCGGATTCCGGCGCAGCGTCTGTGGGTCAACCCGGACTGCGGTTTGAAGACTCGCGCCTGGCCGGAGACTGAAGCGGCGCTGATCCATATGGTCGCTGCGGCGCGTCAACTGCGGGCTGAGCTGGCCTGAGCTAAACCCTGTGTGCGGTGGCGCGTTCGTTTCGAAGCAGGCGCGACTTAAGGTCGAGAAACTTAATCGAGTCTGTCGGCGTCGATAATGAACGACACAGGTTGAGTGGAGGTAAAGATGGCAGGCATCAACGAGCAATCCATTGAGGCGGTGATTCAGTTCTGGAAGCAGGCCGGGCCCAAGCGCTGGTTCGCCAAGGACGAGGTGTTCGACGCGGCCTTTCGCGACGGGTTTCACGCGACCCACATGCAGGCGGCACGCCGCGAGTTGGAAGGCTGGCTGGGTTCTGCTCACGGCGCGCTGGCCTTGTTGATCCTGCTGGATCAGTACCCACGCAATGCGTTTCGCGGTACCGCGCATATGTTTGCCACCGACCCGCTGGCGCGTTTGTACGCACACCGGATGGTCGAGGCCGGGCTTGATCAGTTGATCGAGCCCGAACTGCGTGCGTTCTGTTATTTGCCGTTCGAGCATTCGGAAGACCCGGCGGATCAGCAGCGTTCAGTGGCGTTGAACCAGCACCTGGATGCCAGCACCCGCCACTGGGCCAATGAGCACGCGAATATCATCCAACGGTTCGGGCGTTTTCCCCATCGCAACGCGGTGCTGGCAAGAGCAACCACGCCACAGGAGCATGAATTTCTCGAGGCTGGCGGCTTCGCAGGTTAGGCCTCGGCCTGCGCCAGGGCGGCCTCGGCGGGGGCTGGACGAAAGCGCCGCAGGCCCTTGAGGTCGACCGCCCAGCGCAACGCTTCGGTGGCCGAGGGGCGTGGTCCGTGGCTGATTGCGTTGGCATCCTCGGTCAGCGTGCCGAGGTAACCCTGGGCACCGCCGCGCTCGCTCCAGTAACGGGTGTGGCTCAGCCAGGAGCGGGCGAGCCAGCCTTGCCACTTGCCGACGGTGACCGGCAGGTCCAGCACGCCGGCGCCCATCACTGGCTTGACCGGGCCACCGACGACATCGCCAAACAGGCCGAAGGGCGCCGGGAAGTAGAGATTGGTCCAGCGCGTCACGGCAAATGCTGCCGCATGGTGCAGGTAGTGCGGGGTGAACGGTTTCTGGCCGAGCATCACCGGCTGGCGGGCGTTGTAGCCGTAGCCCTGGGTGTCTTCGGTGGGCGGGCAGGCCGGGGCTTCGCGGCGTTCAATGCGTTTTTTGAAATCACTCACGCTGCGGCCCAGCAGCAGGCTGGCATGGGCCATCGGGCTGCCGACAGTGACCAGGTCGGTGATGCGCCATGGGTTGCCCAGGCCGCGCTGCTCGATAAACGCCTCGGCCTGCTGTTCGCGAAATCTCAACGTGCTGCCCAGGCTGCCGTCGAGGGCCGCGCCGGCGTTGGGCAGTGCTTCCTTGACCACCGGTTGCAGTGCGGCGTGGTCGGCATAACGTCTGGCCAGTTCGCGGTTGCTGGGGATGACTTTGGTCAGTTGGTCGTGATGTTCATGCCACAGGTAGCCGACGATATCGTAGGCAATCACACTGCCCAAACTATGGCCGACGACGATGATGCGGTCGTAGTCGCCCTTTTTGTGCAGGGCGCGCAGCAACTCAACGCCATCGGCGCGGATCTGTTCGCGCACCACGACGTTCTGCGGGTTGGGGCTGAGGTAGCGTGCCGCGTCACCCAAATAGGACAGCGCGGAATAGCGCAACCCCAGGCCGATGGCGGCGACCAGCAGCGGAACCAGGGCAAAAGGGTTGTCGCCATGATCGAACTCGCCCCAGGCCGTGGCCAGGGTGCCGGTCGCGACCAGCAGCAGGAGCATCATCACCGTCCAGCGGGTGGTGCGCCAGATCGGCACGATGGCATTGGGAATGTCACGGCGCGGGCGCTTGAAAATATCCCACAGCCAGCCCAGCAGGTGGCCAACCTTGGTGCCTTGCATCTTGTGGGCCCAGTAATACTCGTAGAAATCCGTGCTGGTGCGCCCCGACGACTTCAGAACGCGCAGGTCGAAATTGCGCGAAAGCCGGTCCGGCTTGCTCCAGTAGAACGGCGTGCCGCCCGGCGTGTCGGTCGGGATCATCGCTTCCACGAAGCCGCGTAAAGTGTCCATCGGGCGTTGTTCGCCGATGCCGTGGATGACGACAACTGCTTGTTTCATAAGCTGATCATTCCTTGAAGAACTACGAACGGCGTGGCCGATTTCGCAGAGTAGCTATTCGCTATGATATTGCCATCATTGCTGCTATTCCCGCCAGGAATGCCCCCATAAAATCCCTGCATTGTCTTTCTCTGCGCAGATCTCGTAGCGTGACGGCTCACACACGGAGACTGCTCATGAGCCATGGCCCGCTGCGCCTTTACGTTGATTCAATGTTCACCAGCCCTTACGCGATGTCGGTGTTCGTCACGCTGCGGGAAAAAGGCCTGGCCTTCGACACGGTCTGCCTTGATCTCGACGCGGCGCACCACCAGACCGCGGAGTTTGCGCGGCTGTCCATGACCCAGCGCGTGCCGACGTTAGTGGAGGGAGACTTTGCCCTGTCGGAGTCTTCGGCGATCTGTGAGTACCTGGATCAGGCCTACCCTGAAACTGCGGTGTACCCGGCGGACCCAAGGCAGCGGGCGAGGGCGCGACAGGTCCAGGCGTGGTTGCGCAGCGACCTGTTGCCGATTCGCCAGGAGCGCTCGACCCTGGTGGTGTTTTGCGGGCAAAAAGCCCCGCCGTTGTCGCCGGTGGCGCAAGTGGCGGCGCAAAAGTTGATCGAGGCGGCGCAGACGCTGTTGGCGGGCAACCCGGTGAACCTGTTCGGCGCATGGTCCATTGCTGACGTGGACTTGGCCGTGATGCTCAATCGCTTGATCCTCGGCGGTGACCGCGTGCCTGACGAGTTGGTCGCCTACGCCCGGCACCAGTGGCAGCGGCCCTCGGTACAGGCGTGGGTCAACCTGCAACGCCCGGCGCTTTAGCGGTTTCTTGCGATTCCTGGGCAACGCGCCGGTCCAGGTCTTCCCAATCCGCCATGCCCAGCACCCGCGTTGTGTTCAAGCCGCGCAGGTAACCGCGCAGCTGCTGGGCGCTGGCGTAACGCTTGTCGGCGCCCGCGGCTTCGTCCTGCAACACGTGTTCATAATCGACCAGGTAATCGGCGACCCGCTCGCGAAACTCCGGCAGTACGGCTTCGCGGATGCGGTCGAAGGTTTTCTGGTAGGGCTTCATAGCGTGGTCCTTATAGTTTTATGACGATCGGGGTAGGCGACACTATCGGTTCAAATGATAGTCACCATCAAGGATCGCAAGTTCTGTTTTTATGCGAAAAGCGGACAATCACGCCATCGAGACGCTGTTCAAGGAAATGCGCGATGAGGACGATGATCCAGTTGGGTTTAATCATGTTGATGCTCGGCACCACAATGCTGGCCAACCCGGCGATTGCCGATGATCTGCGTACGGGCCATTTGCTGCCACTCATCGGTAGCGTAGACTCCCTGCAGCACGCGCAGTCGGTGGGGGTGTTGTACAGCGAAAACACCCGCGACAACCTCAACTACCTTGAACGCTACCACGCCATGGCCATGAACGGCGCCAAGGATGCCCTCGACGGGCGCATCCGCGAGGCGTTCGTCAATAGCTCCGACCCGGAGTTGGCGATTGATTGGTTGATGAACTCGCTGCAGGGCACTTTTCGCAGCGTGACTGTCTATAGCAGCCTGGATGAGCTGGTGCAGGCTCACCCGGATGTGGTGGTGGTGCTCGATACCCATAACCAACTGCTGACCCAGCGCAACGACCGGGTTGAAGCGCGCTTTGTGGCGCGGTTCTACGATGCGAACCTGCAATACATCGCCAAGGCCGAAGGCTCGGTGCTCAAACAGGTGCCGTCGGTGTGGGTGCTGGACAAGGCGGCGCCCGAGATTGCTGCGCAGATTGAACAGCAGCGTGATGTACAGCTTGATGCCTTGAAGCAGTTTGATGTATCGCTCAAGGCCCTGGTTCGCGCAGGTTGACGCGTGGATTGATGTGAACCCTATTGGTTATTTTCAGGAATGTTTATGCGCTCTTTTTTCGTCCCGGCCCTGGCTTTTGCTTCCGTGTTGCTGACCGGCTGTATTACCGCTCCCAATGCTCCGACCTTGACGTTGCAAACCGACAAGACCCCTGAAGGTTATCTGCAGTGCGTATTGCCCAAGCTTGAAAAGTCCGGCATCACATCGACCGTGACCCAGAATTCGCGCCACGCCAAAGTCGTGTTGACCAGCAAGATTGCCGCCGATGATGTGTTGGAAGCCTACAAGTCCCAAGAGGGCAGCAAGGTCTTCATGTATGAGCGCAAGCCGCTGGCTTCGGCGCTCAAGCCGTCGCGCCTGGAGACGGCGGCGCAGGACTGCAAGTAACATCAGGCCTCACCGCTGCCAGTGTGGGCGCGGGTAAACCCGCTCCCACATTTTTTTGCTTACGGCTTAAGGTTTTGCTTCGCTGCTGAAGCTGTCGACAACGTTGACAAGCCCTTGAGCCGCCAGCGCGACCAACTCACCACCTTTTTCCACGGTCGCCAGGGCCGGGTCCGAGCCCATGCGTCCATCGGGGAAGCGTGCGCGGAAGTCCAGTGCCTCGCGAATCGGCCCTGTGTTGGCGATCTGCGGTGAATACTCGGCGGACTTGATCGATTCCGGGTAGGCCCACTGCGTCACCGCAATTTCCGACGGCGTGGCATGGCTGCCGTGGCCGACCGGGAATTGGCGGTGGGCCAGGTCGTTGACGCCTTCCAGATCCCACCAGTTCACCAGTTTCAGCGCGAACCCGGCCGGGCGGCGCGCATAGCTGGCTTCGGCGTACAGCTCGGAAAACGCAGCCTCGATGGTGGCGATATTGCCGCCGTGGCCGTTCAAAAACAGGATCTTCTCGAAACCGTGCCCGGCCAACGAGCGCACCCAGTCGCCAATCGCGGCGATAAAGGTGGACGGGCGCAATGAAATGGTGCCGGGAAAGCCCAGGTGGTGCTGGGCCATGCCGATATTGAAGGTCGGGGCGATCAGGATGTCAGCGTGCTGCTGCGCCTCATGGGCGATGATCTCCGGGCACATCCAGTCGGTGCCCAGCAGGCCGGTAGGGCCATGTTGCTCGTTGGAGCCGATGGGGATCACCACCGTGCGGCTGCGCTCCAGAAACTGCCCGATCTCGATCCAGGTGGATTTATGTAGAAGCATGCGACGCTCTCTTTTATCGGTGGGGACAGGCTAACCACCACGGATTGTACGACTACTCGCCACTTGTTGGGGCTTGCAGTTGAGGTAGGTCGACGACTTCAGCCAGCGCTGGTCCGGGTACCAGGAAAACATGAACTGCCCATCCTTGAGTTTGTCTACCACTTGGCGCGCCACTTGCGGGCGCACGGCAGGGCAGCCCTGGCTGCGGCCGATCCGGCCTTCGCGCTTGCTCCACGCCGAGTTGACGTAGTCGGCGGCATGGATCACCAGGGCGCGGTCGCGGGCCTGGTCATTGAAGCCCGGCTCCAGCCCGTCCATGCGCAACGAGTAACCGTGGGCGCCGCGGTAACTTTCCTGGGTGCGAAACAAGCCCAGGCTGGATTGGTGGCTGCCTTCAAGGTTCGAGAACTGGGTGGCGAAGTTTTCCCCGGATTTGGCGCCGTGGGCCACCAGATCGCGCAGCACCAGGGTTTTTTTGCGTAAATCGAAGATCCACAGCCGACGAGCGGTAGAGGGCTGGGAGTAGTCAATAACGGCCAGGCGCTCCGAGCGCTCCTCGCCGTTATTGACCGCGCACTGCACGGCGCTCAAGGCGCTTTTCAGTACGGTGGGATTGAGTTCTGGAGCCGAGCGCGCCAGGCTGCTATACAAAGAAGGAGACGTGGCACTGGCCGCGAGCGCAACATTGCTCAGCGTAGCCAGGGTTACGGTGATCAAACCGAAGCGGCATATAAAAGTCAGCATCTACAGTACATCCCCCCGCTGTGGATTGGAGTTAAGACAATTGTTCAAAAAACACGCATGTTACTTGAGCATTTGCCTGCTCGTTGCACCATTGGTCGCGACAGCCGATGAGCTGCCGGCAGACGCCGTGCCGCCTGTATCGATCAGCCCGATGCAACTGGCCCTCGCGCAGTTACCCAGCGTTTGCCCGGGCCTTGCCCCACAAATAGACGCAGCGGCCCAACTGCGCTTGCAAGCGTTTTACCAGCAGCAGGGTGACAGTCCGCTGTGGTCAGCCGCTGATCGCCGCCAGACCTTGCAAGCCCAATTGCGGTTGCTGGCTGACGACGGCCTGGACCCCAACCACTATAGCCTGCCCGCAACAGACGCCACGGCCAACGTGCTATGCAGCGATATCGGCACCAGCCAGCAATACCTGCAAGCCCTGCAGGACTTGCACTACGGGCGTTTGCAGCAGTCGCGCTTCGAGCCGCTGTGGCATTCCCAGCCACCGCTGCAAGACCCCAACACCGCAGTGCTGGCCTTTGCCGCGACCGGCCTGCACGACCTGGCCCTGGCGTTTGACCAGGCGCGCCCCAGCGCCGACCTCTATCGCAGTTTGCGCAGTACCTATGCCACCGTGCGCCTGCAACCGTTGCCGCATTGGGACCCGGTCGCCTCCGGCCCGTTGCTGCGCCCCGGCATGGACGACCCGCGCGTACCCGAACTCGCGCGGCGTCTTTACAACGGCGGGTACCTGGCCAAAGCGCCGACCGGCAACGGCACGCAATACCGTGACGAACTGGTCAAGGCGGTCAAGGCCTTCCAGCTCAGCCACTCGTTGCAGGCAGACGGTGTGATCGGTGCCGGCACCGTGGCCGAGCTCAACATCAGCCCGGCGATGCGCCGCGACCAGCTGCGCATCAACCTCGAACGTTTCCGTTGGCTGGCCCAGGACCTGGAGCCCGAAGGGGTGGTGGTCAACGTCGCGGCCGCACAACTGAGTGTTTATCAGAGCGGTATCCCGGTGTGGCAAACCCGCTTGCAAGTCGGGCGGGCGGAGCGGCAGACGCCGTTGCTCAAGTCACGGATTACGCGGTTGACGCTCAACCCCACCTGGACGATCCCGCCCACCATCATGCGTGAGGACAAGCTCCCCGCCATCCGGCTCAACCCCGAATACCTGCGCCAGCAAAACCTGCAAGTGCTCGATGCCCAAGGTCACCCACTCACGGCCGACCAGGTGGACTGGTCGCGCCCCGGGAATATTCTCCTGCGCCAGGAAGCCGGCCCGCGCAACCCGTTGGGCAAGATCGTGATGCGCTTTCCCAACCCGTATTCGGTCTACCTGCATGACACGCCGAGCCAGCCCTTGTTCACCAAAGGCCCGCGCGCGTTCAGTTCGGGGTGTGTGCGGGTTGAGCAGCCCATGTTGCTGCGTGACTTGCTGGTAACCCCGGCCGAACGCACGCGCACCGATGAGTTGCTGGCGACCGGCATGACCCATGAATTCCGGCTGGCCACGCCCGTGCCGGTGCTGTTGGGGTACTGGACCGTGGAGGTCGACCGCCAGGGCGGGCTGCTGTACGCGCCGGATATTTATGGGCGTGACCCGGTGTTGATGAAGGCGATGGGCGCCTTGCTCTAGGCGATCTGCGCCAAGATCCTGGTGACAGCCTGATCCGCTGTCATCCGCGCGGTGTCGAGCGTCAACGGCTGTTCTTCCCAGGCCTCGTACTCATGCGCTGACACCGCTTGCCAAGTCGAGGGGAGCAGCCCGGGAATATCCCCAGCGCGACTTTCCACTCGGCGTTGGTGTTCGTGTTGATCAGAACACACCACCTGGATGTTCACCCACTCAACATCGGCTGCCGCCGCCACGGCTTTCCACGCCTCCCGGCTTTCCTTGACCGGGTTCACGCAGTCCGCAATCACCGTCTGCCCCACGCGCAAATTGCTCAACGCCAGCGCATTTGCCACGCTGTAGCCGCTGGCGCCGACATCGCCGGCGAGTACCGCCGACGCCCGCAGCGCCTGCTCGATCACATCGATGCGCAGGTACACCGCGCGCGTGCGCCGTGCCAGTTCACGGGCAATCGTGGTTTTACCGGTGCCCGGCAGGCCGCTGAATACAATAAGCATGCTCAATCCTTTGATGAGAGTCGCCGGCCAGTCTAGCCGCGCTTACTTTAAATAGCAGGCGCTGATCCAGTCCGCCGGGTGCGCAGCCAATTGCGTCGCCGTGGGCAGATAGCGCGTGTCCAGTTGTGCGGCCAGCCAGAACAGCGTCGCGCTGCTGTTGGGCTGCCAGGTACCGCTGTAACCGGCTTCGCCTACGGCGGCGCGGTCTTTGTCGAACTGCACGTGGGTGTGCACGAACTCCTGATGGCTGCGTTGCCCCGTGGCGTAGGGCACCAGCCAGTCCAGGGCTGCGGCCAGCGAGGCCCCCTTGGCCTTGAGGTTCAGCCAATCGCCGCCGTAGGGCTTGGCCGCCAGCGCGGCTTGCACCAGAGGCTCAAGGTCGTAGACCACGTAATGCAAGGCGTCACGGTCTTGAAAGTCGGTCACCGAACCGTCGGGCAGGATGTTATCGGCGACCTGCTGTTTGAATAATTGATGGGCGTGCTCGAGCATGGCCGGGTCGCCGAGGGCTGCGGCAGCCACACTGACCAGCTTGACGCGATGGCTCTGCCAATTATTGGTCTGGGTGCCTTTTTTCTGCCCGTGAAATTGCTGGATCTGCGCGATATAGCCGTTGCCCAGGGCGCTGATCAAACGGCGACTGGCCGCGCGGGTTTCCAGGCGCAAGTGATCGGCTGTCAACGCGTAAGCCGTGATCAGCATATCGAGGTTGGTTTCGTCGATGGGGTTGAAGTCCGGCTGGTACACGTCGGCCCATGCGGCGAGGTAGTCGTCGACTTGCTTGAGGTAACGCGGATCGCCGCTGATGCGCCAGGCCAGTGCCGCCTGGCGCATCAGCGGCCAGTCCTTCTCGGCGGCAATGCTTTGCGTGCGGATGCCCTGGTTTGGCAGCGTGCCTTCGGTGTGCAAATGCGGCAACGGCGCGGGCGAGTCGGTCAACTGCCGTTGTGCGGCGGCCAGCAGCGCTTTGGACGTCGGGCTCGAAGCGGCCGGCTGGCACAGGTTCGGTGTTTGCGCAGCCGCCATGGCCGCGTGGGAAAGCACGGCCAGCAGTGCGGTGATGGCGACGGTGGTGGTTTTCATGGTCGGCTCAGCAGGACTCGATCGTGCCCACGCTAGCATGCAGCCGAATCGGCGTTGATGAAACTCCCGTATGCTTGCCGCCAACCCCGTAGAAACCCAGGACAGCCCATGACCTTGCCCTTCGTGAAGATGCATGCCCATGGCGATGACTTCATCATCATCGACCGCCGCGGTCAGGATGACCCGATTACCGCGCAGATCGCCCGTCGGCTGGGTAACCGCCATACCGGCATCGGCTTCAACCAATTGGCCGTGGTACTCGACTGCACCGACGCCGCCGCTCGTATCAAGTTCTGGAATGCCGATGGCACGCCGTTGCAAACCTGCGGCAGCGCCACCCGCGGCGTGGCCGACCGCTTGATGCATGAAACCGGCAGCCAGTCGGTGGTATTGCGCACCGACCGGGGCTTGTTGACCTGCGTGCGGGCGGCGGCGCAGCAGGTCTCGGTGAACATGGGCGCCCCCTCACTGGACTGGGCGGCAGTGCCGCTGGCCGCGGCGATCGACACGCGCACCTTGCCCATCGACGGCGCGCCGGCGGCGTGCAGCATGGGCAACCCGCACTGCACGTATTTCGTGGATGACCTGGCCGCGCTCGATGTGGCAGCCGTGGGCCCGGCGCTGGAAACGCATCCATTGTTCCCGGCCAGGACCAATGTGCATTTTGTGCAGGTGCTGGACCGCCAGCATATCCGCCTGCGCATCTGGGAACGTGGTGGTGGCGTGCCGCTGGGCTCCGGTTCGTGCTGCTGCGGGGCGGTGGTCAATGGGATCCGGCGCGGTTTGCTCGATGCCACGGTTCAAGTGCAGTGCGACGGCGGGACGGTCACCGTGCAGTGGGACGGGCAGGGCGGCGTCGTCTTGACCGGCAGCGTGGAGCCGATCATGCAGGGCGCGGCCTACGTGCTTTAGAACGTTACGGTAAAGGTTGTACCAGTGTTTTCGCAGGAACTCACTGCCACATCGCCACCGTGCGCCTTGGCCAGTTCGCGCACGATATACAGGCCCAGGCCGACGCTGCGCACCTCGCTGCCCTGGTCGGTGCCACGGGTCATAGGCTCGAACAGCCCGGCCAGCAGGGTTTCAGGAATCACTGCGCCGTAGTTGTGCACCGCCACTTCGCAGCGAGTGTCGGCCAGGCGTGAGGTGATCGTGATCGGCATGAGTACGTCGCCATACGCCACGCTGTTGGCGACCAGGTTGCCGATGATCTGCTGCACACGGTCGGCATCCAGGCACGCAGCGCCCGTGCCTTCGGTGTGGTGCTTCAACGTGGCGGTGGGGAAGGCCACGCGCAGCTCATCGACGGCGTGTTGAATCACCCCGTGCAGGTCCACAGCGGTGGTCTTGACGCTGATGCCGTGGCCGACCCTGGCCTGGGTGAAGTCCAGCAAGTCGGCGATCATCCGCTGGGCGCGCTCGGACGACTGGGCGATATGGCCCAGCAACTGGCGTTCCTTGGGCGTGCGCTCGCTACGGCTGAGAAAGTCGGACGCCATACGGATGGCCGTGAGGGGGTTCTTCAAGTCGTGGCTGACAATCGCCATCATCTGCTCGGCAAATAAAGCGCGGCGCTGGGCGACAGCATAGGCTTCGCTCAGCTCGGCCTGGGCCTGATGCAGCGCGATTTCGGCAGTGCTTTTTTGCTGCAACAAGGCTTCGGCGAGCTTGCGCGCATTGAGCAGCTCGCGTTCGTACTTGTCGCGGTCGGTGGTGCCGAACAACGCCAGGTCATGCACCACGGCGTCAGCCTGTGCGCGCTTGCGGGCGTTGAGCAAGACGGTCACCTTGTGCCCATCGCGGTGCAGCATGTCGAGCTTTACCTCGCTGACACTGCCATGCATGCGCAACAGCGGTGCCAGGTGGGTCTGGTGGAAAATCCGCCCGCCGATGGTCAGCAGGTCCTGGAAGGGCCGCCCGTGCAACTCGGCGTTGCGCAACCCCAGCCATTCCCCGAGTCGTGCGTTGGCATGCAGGATCGTGCCGTCCTCGGCGGTGACGGCCAGGGCACATGCGGCGCTGTCGAACAGCTCAGCCGACATGGGCCATGCCCCACGGCCCCAGGAAATTTTCCATCGCCGCTGCGCAGGCCTGCGGTGCGCTCATGTGCGGGCAATGGCCGACGTTGTCCACCAGGCAAAAGGTGCTGTTGGGGAGCACGCTGTGCAGGTACTCACCCACGACTACCGGCGCGATCAGATCGTCGCTCGATTGCAGGATCAATACGGGCGTGGTCAGGCCGATCACGTCCTGACGGTTATCCGACATAAAGGTCACCCGCGCGAATTGCTTGGCGATATCGGGTTCAGTGCGGCAGAAACTGTCGCTGAGTTCGGCGCTCAACCCTGGTTGCTCGGGGGCGCCCATGATCACCGGGGCCATGGCGCTGGACCAGCCGAGGTAGTTGCTGTCCAGGGTATCGAGCAGGTCGTCTATATCACTGCGCTTGAAACCGCCGACGTAATCAACGTCATCTATGTAGCGCGGCGAAGGGCCGATCATCACGTGGGCGGCGATACGGCCGGGGGCCAGGCGGTCGGCGAGCGTGCCAATCATCGCGCTGACTGAATGGCTGACCAAAATCACCGGGCCGCTGGCGAAGGCGTCGATAATTTCGTTCAAGTCGTGGGCGTAGCCATCCAGCGCGCTGTATTTGGCCTTGTCGAACGCACTGACATCCGACAACCCGGCGCCGACGAGGTCATAGAGCACCACGCGAAAGCGGTTGATGAATGGCGGCGCGAGGTAATTCCACATCGCCTGATTGCAGCCGAAACCATGCGAGAACACCAGGGTCGCCGACCCGCTGCCCATCACACTGACGTTGTTGCGATGTTTCAGGTTCATGGCGTTCTCATGGATGGCATTTTGCTATTTTGCCGTAATGGGCAGTTTAAATAGTCACAGGCGCGGGGTCACGCGTTATAGCGCCGATAAGGTAAAGTCAGGCCCTTCAGGATGAAATTTCAGGTAACAATGTATGCGGCTGTGTTTGCGGCAATCGGTCTTGAGTGTATTGGCCTTAGTATTTTTCGCCCTGTTGAATACGGCCCTGGCCGATACCTCGCCAATCAAGGTGACCCTCGACCAACGGGTGATCGACCTCACCAATACGCTGGACACCGGCACCACCGATCGCCTGAAATCTCAGCTCGCGGCACTGGAGCAGCGCAAAGGTGCGCAAGTTGCCGTGCTGCTGGTGCCGACCACGGGCGGCGCGAGCATCGAAGACTTCGCCAACCCACTGTTCCGTGCCTGGAAACTGGGGCGCAAGGACGTCAATGACGGCATCCTGCTGGTGGTCGCCAAGAATGACCACAAGGTGCGTATCGAAGTGGGCTACGGCCTGGAAGGCACCGTCACCGACCTGCTGGCGCACCGCATCATTGAAGAACACCTTACTCCGGCGTTTCGCCAGGGCGACTACGCGGGCGGTATTCAACAGGCGGTCGACGATCTGACGCTGCTGGTGGACGGAGGCGACCTGCCCGACGTGGCACCGCCGGGGCTTAACCCTCAAGCGATCGCGGTGTTGCTGGCGTTCATCGTCGGCGCCGTCGGCAGTGTGCTGATCGCTGCGGGCAAGCTGCATTGGCGCCTGGCGTTGATTGCTACGCTGGTGGTGACGCTGCTGCTGACGATGTACGGCGGCGGCCGGGACTGGCCGGTCTACCTGTTGCTCTTGCCGCTGACCCTGTTGATTGGTGGTGCGACCTTCGGTGCGCTGTGGCTGGCGCGCCGAGTGTTTTACGGCGTGATTGGCTTGCTGGTGTACATCGGCGGAGTATTGATGGCGGATCGGTTGATGGACGTCAACTTGGTCCATTGGCTGCTATGGCCATTAGGCGGCGCATTGATTCTGGGCCTGTACGCGGGGCTGTTTTTGGTCATCAGGGCGTCGTGGAAGAACAGCCCGCGCTTCTTCCGCGTGCGTGCGCTGGTGGTCGTGGCGATTTATGTGTTGGCCGGTTGGCTGGTGGGGCGCGGCTACGAAGGCTGGATCGTCGCGATACCGGTGGCCTCGTTCGCCGCGTTTATTCTGTTTGTGCAGAGCGTTGCAGGTTCGGGCTCCGGTTCAAGGTCTGGCGGTGACAGTGGTTCGAGCGCCAGCAGCTCAAGTTCCAGTCGCTCAAGTTCCGATAGCAGCTCGTCCGGTGGCGGCGGTTCCAGTGGTGGCGGTGGGGCGTCAGGCAGTTGGTAAAGCGGCTAGCGTGGCTTGTAGCCCACCCATCCTTTGAAGCTGAAGCCTGCGTAGAACAACGCCACGTCTTCGAACCCGGCGTCCTGCATCAGGGCGGCATCCTGCTCGGGTGACAGCACTGGCAGTTGCGCACTGATCGCCGTAATCGCCCGTTCGGCATCTTCCGCCGGCACGCCCGAGTCCACTGCAAACGCTGCATAGCGCTTCAACCAGCGGGCTTTTTCCTGCGGTGTCTGCGGGAAACTATGGTGCGCCACAATCAGCGGTGCGCCGGGCAGTAACCGCTGCCACAGCGCCTTGAGTGTTTGCAGGCGTTCTGGCTTGGGGATGAAATGCAGGGTCAGCAGGCACGTCGCCCCATCAAACGGCCCCAACGGCGCGGTATCGATATAGCCTTCATGTAACTGCACGCGCGCATTGAAAGGGCCCAACGTCGCCTGCGCCAGCTTCAACATCTCAGCCGACGGGTCCACACCGACAAAACGCCAGTTCGGTTCTGCGTCGGCAAAACATTTCAACTCCAGGCCGCCCCCGGCGCCGAGCACCAGCACATTGCCCGCAGCGGGTACCGCTTCGCGCAGCAGCAGGGTGGTCATGCGCTGCAAGCCATCGAAGCCCGGCACCAGGCGCACGGGGCCCTCGGCGTAGCGGGCAACGGCATCGGGGTCGGAAAAAAAGCGCATGGTGGGTTCCTGCGGGTAGGGCGAGGGATCAACCCTACTGTGGCACATCGGCAGTGGCAATTGCTGTTACCGGCATTCGTGGTAAAACGTAGCTCTTTGGGACCCACGAGTACGGAGGCTCAATGTCTGCTGCCAACCGCCCTGAAATCACTCTTCGTAATGCCATTGCCGAGGACGCCTTGTGCATTGGCGTGCTGGGTATGCAGGTGTTCCTTGATACCTACGCGACGCAGGGCATTCGCCGTTCGATTGCCAATGAAGCGTTGCAGGCCTTTGCGCCGCAGACCATCGCCGAACTGATGGCGCAGCCCGATATCTCGCTGGTGGTGGCTGAGTCGGATGGCCATCTCGTTGGTTTTGCCCAGGTCAAACTCACCGCCAGCCATTCGATGATCGAGGCGTCTGACGTTGCCGAACTGCAACGCCTGTATATACAGGAGCGATTTACCGGCCTGGGGATCGGCTATCAATTGCTGCAAGCGGCAGAGCAGCGCGCCAAGCTCGGCGGCGCCTCGTTATTGTGGGCGACCGTGTGGGTGGGCAATGCGCGCGCGCTGGGTTTTTACCCTCGGCGCGGTTATGCGCTGCTGGGTGCGCCGACGTATACCTTCCAGGGGGAAACCCATGGGAATCGTCTGTTTGGTAAAGCCCTGATGCCCGACGCGTGAGGGCTCACGGCAGGATGATGTAGTCGTTGTGCTGGATGATCGGCTGGTGCGGGCCTTGCACCAGGTGAACATAGCGACCGTCCACCAGATCAATCGGCAAGCAGTCGTCGATATCCATTACGCCATCGGTGTGGGCCTGGGACCAGTGTTGCAACATTTGCCGCTGCCCCTTGCGCTTGGCTTCCTGTTTGTCCCGGGCGACCACCAGCAGGTAATGATGGGCCTCGCCAAAAGCGTTGGCCTCGTAGCCGCCGAGGTTGATGAAGTACAGGTGATGCGCGTCGGCAGGCGGCGCCATCTGGCTGAGTTCGACTTTCCAGCCGTCGACGCCATCGACGGCCATCCACGCATCGATATGCACACCCTTAGGGCTGCCGAACCAGCCGTCGCGCAATTGGGTGTAGGTGTGTTGCAGCGTATCCGCGACTGCGAATACCACATCGTGAATTTCGATTTTAGCCCGTGGGTGCTTGCCCCCGAGCATGACGACAAACAGCATTGCAGGTCCGTCCTGGCGACTTGGAAAAGGCTAACCATACTTCGATTGAACCCTTTTGTCCGGTCAGTGCCACACTGTTAATCCGCGAACTCATCAGGAGGTTGTTATGCGTACCATTGATCTGGCCGGTGTTCCCGTCCCTGTCATCGGCCAGGGAACCTGGCGAATGGGCGAAAACCCAGACCAGCGCAGAGCTGAAGTCGCCGCGTTGCAATTGGGTATAGACGAGGGCATGACCTTGATCGACACCGCCGAAATGTACGGTGAAGGCGGCGCCGAGGAAGTGGTCGGCGAGGCCATTCGCGGCAAGCGCGATCAGGTATTCCTGGTCAGTAAAGTCTACCCTCACAATGCCAGCCACAAGGGCGTTCCCCGTGCCTGCGATGCCAGCCTTCAGCGCCTGGGTACCGACTACATTGACCTGTACCTGTTGCATTGGCGCGGTCAGTACCCGCTTGAAGAAACCGTCGAAGCCTTTGAGCGTCTGCGCGAGGCGGGCAAGATCGGCCGTTGGGGTGTTTCCAACTTTGACGTCGCCGACCTGCAGGAACTTGCCTCCCCAGTCTGTGCCACCAACCAGGTGCTCTACAACATCGAAGAGCGTGGTATCGAGTTCGACCTCCTGCCATGGTGGCAACAGCACCATTTGCCGTTGATGGCGTACTGCCCAATCGCCCAGGGCGGTGAGCTGCTGTCCAGCCCGACGCTCAAGCAGATCGCCCACCGACACGAGGCCACACCCGCACAAATCGCCCTGGCCTGGGTACTGCGCCAGGAGGGCGTGATTGCGATCCCCAAAGCGGTGAGTCCCGAGCATGTGCGGCTCAACGCCAGCGCCGCGAAACTGGTGCTGGACGAGCACGATCTGGATGCCATCGACCGTGTGTTTGGCGCCCCCAAGCGCAAGCACCCGCTGGCGATGGTGTAACAACCCGCCTGGCAGAACCGGCGCCCTCCATGGCGCCGGTTCCTGCATCCTCCAGGGTTAGCCGGCGACCGGGCTACGCCAGTCATCAGAGCCGGAAGTACCCGCCACCTCGTGAGTCCAGATGATCTTGCGATAGGTGAAGTGCACGTCTTCCAGATGCGTGAAGTGCGCGTTTTCAGGTGCCTGACAGTTGGGCATGCGCGACTGGATGTCCACGATGGTCGCCCCTTCGAGTTCGATGGTGAAGTAGTGCTCCTGGGTTCCAGCCGAGGAGGTGCGGAACCACTCCAACCGGCATTTGACTTCTTCGCCGCTGGTTAGCGCACTGAACAGCAGGGGCGATGATTTATCGAAGACCTTGCTGATCATCAACGGTTTATGAACCCGCTGGCCTGTTGGCTGACCCGATTGCGGATCACGGGGAATAATCACCTGATGAGCAAATGCCTGGACCAGTATCTGGTCTTCATGGCCTTCCTGATAAATGTTGCCTACCGAGTCCTGAGTAAAAGTGCCTGCCGTAATCAGACCTTGTTTGACACCGGTGATTGAAAGATACGCGGGTGTTGGCATGACGGGTTTCCTTGCCGGGTAGTTGAGGTAATTCCCTGCGGCGATTGTGCCGGGTGGGCAACCTCCTATAACAAAAAGCGTGCCTGAAAATAATAAGCGCAACAAAAACAATAAGGTGGCGTGATGAGGGCGGAGTTTTAACTAAGTCGTCGGGTGGTTTATTGGATTTTAAGTGAAATAGGCTGCGCAGAAGTGCGCACTAAGTTGCTCATCGTGTTGTTGTGGGCGGTTATTGGTTGCGTGAATTAATTAAGGGTTTTGGCAAATTTGATCTGCGCAAAATGATGCGCAGCCCAGTCGTTACGCAGGGTGTAGGAAATTCCTTAAGTGCGGATTCGATGCTTGCTGAATATTTTATGCATGGCTAAGGTTTGCGAATCTCGTGAAAGGCTTAGTGGGATTCGGAGCGCGGCTAGTTGTGTGGGTAAGTGTGCTTGTTTCGGCGGATGTTATTTTTTATAGGGTGCATGGCTCAAAATGGTTTATTCAGGCGCTTTGTGTGCTTATTACCTTGAACTTGCTTTATTGCCTTGCTCGCACATTAATTTTGCGGGCAGCGATATGCGTTTTTCGAGTGAATATGAAGCCCTTGAATCCGAGCTTGGCAAGCTGCAATCGATTCATGTCACCGCTCAGCCGGACTGGCTCAAAGTGACGCAAATCAGTGAATGTCTGCTGCGCCAGCACACCAAGGATTTACGTGTGGCCGCCTGGTTGACCTGGGCCTTATATCAGCGTGAATCTTTCCCTGGTCTGTTGGCGGGGCTGGGGGTGTTGCGTCATCTCTGTGAGCATCATTGGGCGGTTGCCTACCCGGAAAAGCTGCGTACCCGTGGTGCAGCCTTTGGCTGGTTGGTGCTGCGTCTTGAACCGTTGTTTACGCAAAGCTTGCCGCTCAACGATCAGCAGCCATTGTTCCGACGCATGCTTGAGCATCTGACACACCTTGATGACCTCTGGTCTGCGCACATGAGTGATGAGGCTCCACTGCTGTTGCCCGTGCGCCGGCAATTGGCGCAGCGGTTGGCGCATGCAGAGCAAGGGGAAGCCCATGCTGTGGCTGCAACCGGCGTGATGGCTCAGGTCAAGCAGGCCGCGACCCGGTTACTGAATTCCGAGCCTTCGGTAGAAAACGAAAAAGAGGCACATAAGTTACTGCGCACACTGCAGGAACAAGCCCGGCCCTTGTGTCACTGGTGGCTGCGCCAGAACGCCACCGACCTGCGCGCCATGCGCCTTAACCGGACACTGACCTGGCTGGCACTCAACGGCTACCCGGACGCTGACAGCGAGCGCCTCACGGTGCTGCGCGGCCCGGCGTCCGACAAGCTCAAGCGCTATCGGGAGCGTTTTGCCCAGGGGCAGTACGGCGAACTGTTGTTGGAACTTGAGACCAGTCTGGCAGGCGCATTGTTCTGGTTTGACGGCCTGCGCATGGTCTGGGAGTGCCTTGAGGCTTTGCAGGCCAACCTGGCAATGACCGAACTGGAAGTGAGCTTTGCGCTGTTACTGCAGCGTCTGCCACATCTGCCTGAGTTCAGGTTTCACGACGGCGTGCCGTTTGCTGATAGCGCCACCCGCGACTGGATCACTTTGCAGGTCGCTCGCCACTTGCAGCCACCGGCGCCGCCCGGCGAGGTCGTTGATGCCAATACCGAACCCTGGGAGGCAGCCTTGCAGGACGTCATGCCGACGTTACGCAAAGACGGTCTCAAGGCGGCGGTGCGCGAACTCAAGCAGGGCATGCACGCCGCTCGCAGCGAGCGTGCTCGTTTTCACTGGCGGCTGGCCCTGGCTCGGTTGTGTGTATTGGCAGGCAAGCAAGCGTTGGCGAAGGTGCAACTCGAAGGCCTGGATCACGAACTGCAACATGCGGGGCTGGATCGTTGGGAGCCAGATCTGGCCCTCCACGTAGCCCAGCTTTTGTACCGTTGTTGCGAGCTTTTGCCGCAAAGCCAAACCGTACGTGAGCGTAAGGAAGATACCCACCGAAGGCTGTGCCACTTCGATGTTGAGGCGGTACTTGAATAGGCCTTCGATCCACTCGGAAAAGGAGATTTACCGTGGCCAAAGAAGGTTCGGTAGCACCCAAGGAACGCATCAATATCACCTTCAAGCCAGCCGTTGGCGGTGCCCAGGAAGAAGTCGAACTGCCGCTGAAATTGCTGGTGTTGGGCGATTTCACCCAGCGCGAGGATCAACGCAAGCTCGAAGACCGCAAGCCCATCGGCATCGACAAGAACACCTTTGACGACGTATTGGCCAAGCAGGCGTTGGAGCTGACGCTGAGTGTGCCCAACCGGCTCCAGGAGTCTGCGGATGTGGACGCATTGGCTATCCAGGTTCGGGTTAATTCGATGAAAGACTTCAGCCCGGCGAATTTGGTCGAGCAGATTCCGGAGCTGCAAAAACTGATGGCATTGCGTGAAGCGCTTATGGCGCTCAAAGGGCCCTTGGGCAACACGCCGAGTTTTCGCAAGGCCATAGAGCGGGCTTTGGCGGATGACGGGTCCCGAGCCCGGGTATTGGCTGAATTGGGATTGAGCGATCCCACCGCCTGACATTTTCAGTAAAAGGACACTGACGCCATGACGATCCAACAGCATCCGCTATCCACACAAGTCACCGAAGAACACAGCATCCTAGACACCATCATTGCCCAGACACTACTGAGTGCGGATGACGAGGCTTATGGCATTGCCAAGCGCGGTGTCTCGGCGTTTATCGAAGAGCTGGTCAAGCCGCACAACAGCGGCGAGCCGGTCAAGAAACGCCTGGTTGATCGAATGATTGCAGAGATTGACGTGAAGCTCAGCCAGCAAATGGACGAGATTCTTCACCATCCGGATTTTCAGGCGCTGGAGGCCTCCTGGAGAGGTTTGCAATTGCTCGTCGACCGGACCAATTTTCGCGAGAACATCAAGATCGAACTACTGAATGTCTCACGGCAGGACCTGCTGGATGACTTCGAAGATTCGCCGGAAATCACTCAGTCCGGGCTCTACAAACATATCTACAGTGCCGAGTATGGTCAGTTTGGCGGGCAGCCGGTGGGCGCCATTATCGCCAACTATTCGCTTTCGCCAAGCGCACCGGACGTGAAGCTGATGCAGTACGCCGCCAGCGTTGCCTGCATGGCCCATGCGCCATTTATCGCTGCCGCAGGCGCGAACTTTTTCGGACTCGAAAGCTTTACCGGTCTGCCTGACATGAAGGACCTCAAGGATCATTTCGAAGGGCCTCAATTCGCCAAGTGGCAAAGCTTTCGTCAGAGCGAGGATGCGCGTTATATCGGACTGACTGTGCCGCGGTTCCTGTTGCGAACCCCATACGATCCCCTTGAATGCCCGGTCAAGACATTTGCCTACCAGGAAAACGTGGTCAACAGTCATGAGCACTATTTGTGGGGCAATACTGCCTTTGCGTTTGCCACTCGACTGACTGACAGCTTCGCCCGGTTTCGCTGGTGCCCGAACATCATCGGTCCGCAAAGCGGTGGCGCGGTGGAAGATCTGCCCCTGCATCACTTCCAGAGCATGGGGGAAATCGAAACCAAGATCCCGACCGAAGTACTGGTCTCTGACCGTCGTGAGTACGAGCTTTCGCAAGAGGGCTTCATTGCACTGACCATGCGCAAGGGCAGTGATAACGCGGCATTCTTTTCGGCCAGTTCGGTACAGAAGCCCAAAACGTTCGGGGGCAGTACCGAAGGTAAGGACGCTGAGTTGAACTACCGCCTGGGTACCCAGTTGCCTTACATGATGGTGGTTAATCGCCTGGCCCATTACCTCAAGGTATTGCAGCGTGAGCAACTGGGGTCTTGGAAGGAGCGGACCGACCTCGAACTGGAGCTCAACAAATGGATCCGCCAATACGTCGCAGATCAAGAGAACCCCAGCGCCGAGGTTCGCGGGCGGCGTCCATTGCGGGCTGCCCGTATCGTGGTCAGTGATGTCGAGGGTGAACCCGGCTGGTACCGCGTCAACCTCAGTGTGCGACCGCACTTCAAGTACATGGGGGCGGACTTTACGCTGTCCCTCGTTGGCAAACTCGACAAAGAATGAGGAAGGGTCAGGGGATACCCGATTATCGCAGCCTTTTTGAGCGTCTCGACGGTCTGGTGCCTGCCAGGACCGACAGCGTGGCGTGTATTGCCGCGCATCTGGAGAGAATGCTCAGTACGCGTGCCGGCAGTGTCCAGGCGCTACCAGATTATGGGCTGCCCGACCTCAATGACATGCGCTTGAGCCTGCATGAATCACTCAGCCAATCGCGCTTGGCGATTGAACGCTTTATCCAGGCGTACGAGCCTCGGTTGGGGAATGTACGTGTCAGGAGGAGGGAGGGTGCCTACAACCCTTTGGTACTGGCGTTTGTGATTGAGGCAACCGTCGTCATCGATGGTGTCATCCAACCTGTGGTGTTTAACGCACACCTGGTGGGTGGTGGACGGGTCGAGGTGTTACCTGATGTCCTTTGAGCTCTTTTACCAGAGTGAACTCAGTGCATTGCGCACGCTTGGGCGGCGTTTTTCTGAACGCAATCCCGCCCTGGCACCCTTTCTTGCCGATTCAGGCCAGGACCCGGACGTCGAGCGTCTATTGGAAGGCTTTGCCTTTCTCACCGGGCGCCTGCGCCAGAAGCTTGCTGACGAGCTTCCTGAGTTGACCCATTCATTGATGCACTTGCTGTGGCCCAATTACATGCGGCCATTGCCGGCCTTCAGCATTTTGCAGTTTGACCCATTGAAGCACGCGTGCACCACGCTGAGTGTTGATCGGGATACACCGGTCGAAAGCGTGCTGGTCAACGGTGAGCGCTGCCGCTTCCGAACGTGCTACGCCACTCAAGTCATGCCGTTGCAACTGAGTGGCCTGGAATACCTGTCACAGGGAACACGGGCGTCGCTCAACCTGCGCCTGGAAATGAGCGTCGAGGGCAATTTCAGTGAGTGGGCATTCACTCAGTTGCGCTTGCACCTGGCGGGTGATCGACAAGTGAGTCAAGGGTTGTACCTGAGCCTGTTACGTCATCTTGAAAGCACCGAGGTGGTGCTCTTTGACCATGATGGGCTTGCGATCAATGGTCGCGACGGGCAGGTTTTATCGCTGCGACTTTCCGCCAGCCAAGTAAAACCTGTGGGGTTTGACGAAGATCAGGCGCTGATTCCCTATCCGGCGAACACCTTCAGCGGCTACCGCCACCTGCAAGAGTATTTTGCATTTGCGGACAAGTATCTGTTTGTCGATGTACTGGGTTTGGATGCACTGCAGAGGTTACCAAACGAACTCCTCAAGCAGGCCAGGTGCGTAGAGCTGCGCTTCAAATTGCACACTCAGGAACATGAGCCACATCGCCCCACGCTGGATAACGTAAAGCTGTATTGCACGCCGATTACTAACCTGTTCAAGCAGGATGCGGTGCCGATTCGCCTGGATGGCAAGCAGGATGATTACCTGCTGCTCCCGGGTGGCATTGCACGGGGCAACGCTGCGGTATTTTCCGTTGACCATGTTACCGGATGGCGTCCCGGTGGGCTGGGCTACCAGACGTACGTGCCATTCGAATCCTTCGAACATGACAGCGACAGTGGCGTTTCGATGCAAGCCCCTAGCTACAGCATTCGTCAACGTTCCTCGGTGCAGGGCGCCGAGCTTGATACCTGGTTGAGTCTCGGTATTGGCCCCATAGATCAACAGGAGACACTCTCAGTTGAGTTGACGTGCACCAACCACGGCTTACCGCGGCTGTTGCAGGTTGGTGAGATCAACCAACCGTGTGAACAAACGCCGGAATTTCTTACGTTTCGCAATATCTGCGCGCCGACGGCGAGCTTCCCTCCGCCGCTGGACCAGGACTTCCTTTGGAAGCTGATCAGCAACATGTCGCTCAATTACCTGTCATTGACCGATACACGGGCCTTGAAGGTCATTCTCCAAACCTACGACTTGCCGCGCTATCACGATCGACAGGCGCACAACATTAGTCAACGAAGGCTGGATGCACTGAGATCTGTCAGCCACGAGGCCGTCGACCGAATGCATCGTGGGTTGCCAATACGTGGCCTGCGAGTCGACCTGAACATTGACCCCAGTGGGTTTGTCAGCCGGGGCGACATGTTTGTCTTCGCCTCGGCACTCAATGAGTTTTTTGCTCTTTACGCCAGCCTTAATTCGTACCACGAACTGCGGGTTACCAGCACACAAGGAGACGTGTATCTATGGCCACCCCGGATGGGTCAGCAGGCCCTGCTATGACTGCACTATCGCAATCGATTCGTGAGTATTCGCTCTTCCAGGCGGTGCTGCAGGTGATCGAGCGTCTACGCGACGCTTATCCATTGCTGGAGGATGACGAGCTCTATGAGAAGGTCGAGTTCCAGGCCAACTCCAGCTTGGGGTTCCCCGGGCACGATATTGATCGGGTGGAGTTTTTTGTCGAACGCAACCAGTTACGGGCACGTCTTCGCCTGAATGTGCTCGGACTTTTTGGTGCCGGCTCGCCATTGCCTGCGTTTTATCAAGAGCAGGCGAGTGGGAATGTCAGCCGTGACTTTCTTGATGTATTTCACCACCGCCTGCACAGGCTGATGCTGCCGATTTGGCGCAAATATCGCTACCGGGCGTGTTTTCGCACCGGGGCCAGCGACGCGTTTTCCGAGCAGATGTTCGCACTGGTCGGGTTGGGCAGCCGCCAGATTCGCGACGCTGCGCAGTTGGACTGCAAGCGGCTGTTGCCCTGTCTGGGATTGTTGAGCCTGCGGGCACATTCGGCGGCCCTGATTGAGGCGGTATTGCGTCACTACTTCAAACACCGCGGTGTGTTCATCGAACAATGGGTCGCTCGCACCGTGACCATTGCCCAACAGCAACGCAACCGGCTTGGCGCAGCGAACAACCTGCTCGGCGAGGACCTGATGCTCGGGCTTCAGGTCGCAGACCGCAGTGGCAAGTTCAGAGTGCATATCAAGGGCTTGAGCTGGCAGCGCTTTCACGAGTTCCTGCCCGCTGGCGACGACTACAGGCCGTTGTGTTCACTGGTTCGGTTGATGGTGCGAACCCCCTTGGACTATGACCTGCGCCTGGTGTTGGCCGACGGCGAAGTGAGGCCATTGCATATCGGGGAACGCAACGTCTGTCGTCTCGGTTGGACCAGTTGGCTGGGGTACGAGCGTGCTGACGGCGTGGTCACCCTGGCCAGCAACTCTCATTAGGGACTGATGATTATGATGAATGTAGACCTGCAACAATTGATCCGCACATTGACGGCGGCGACTCGCCTCGACCTGGAGCGTTCAGCCGAGCGATGTGTGGCGCGCGGGGGCAAGGAGGTGCTGGTCGAGGACCTTCTGCTGACGCTGCTGCAGCACCCCAATGGTCCTTTGGTGAGGGCGCTGGCGGACGCGGAGATTGCCCCCGCCGAGCTGCAGGCCCTGTTGCTGCTCAACGGGGAGCAAGGCGCATCGCGTAGTCCGGTGTTTGCCGCGACACTCGTGCAGTGGTTACAACAGGCGTTAATGGTTGCTCACCTTGAATTGGGGCAAGTCGAGGTTGACCAGGGGGCATTATTGCTGGCGCTCCTGCTCCATCCGTTGCAGCACGCGGGCAGTGCTTATCAGCAATTATTGAGTCGCTTGGACACGCAACGTGTGCGCGACTGCGTGTTGAACCAGCGATTGGAAGCCGTTCCTTCGCCACAGGGTGAGTCGCTGTTGGAGCGCTTTACCCACGATTTGACGCGTCAGGCTCGCGAAGGACGCATCGACCCGGTTCTGTGTCGAGACGCGGAAATCCGCCAGTTGATCGACATCCTCGTGCGTCGGCGCAAGAACAACCCCATTCTTGTCGGAGACGCCGGAGTGGGTAAAACAGCCATCGTCGAAGGGCTGGCTCTGCAGGTGGTTGCCTCACAGGTGCCGGAGCCACTCAAGGGCGTACGAATACTGACCTTGGACATGGGCTTGCTGCAAGCCGGCGCGAGCATCAAGGGTGAGTTCGAACGGCGGCTAAAAGGCGTTATCGACGAGGTCAACGCCTCACCGCAGGCCGTTATCCTGTTTATCGACGAGGCACATACCTTGGTGGGCGCTGGCGCTCAGGTGGGCGGAGGCGACGCTGCCAATTTGCTCAAGCCAGCCCTGGCGCGCGGACAGTTGCGCACGATCGCGGCCACGACCTGGTCCGAATACAAACAATACATTGAAAAGGACCCCGCATTGGCGCGGCGTTTCCAGCCGGTACGGGTGGCCGAGCCGAGCGTGGCGGCGGCGATCTCCATTTTACGTGGGCTTGTCCCAGTGTATGAAGCCAGCCATGGTGTTTACGTACGTGACGATGCAGTCGTGGCGGCAGCGCAGATGAGCGCTCGATACCTGGCAGGACGCCAGTTGCCGGACAAGGCCGTGGACGTATTGGACACGGCCTGCGCTCAGGTGCGTATAAGCCTGACAGCGCCGCCGGAACCGTTGCAGCGTTTGTGTGCCGAGTTGGCAGAGGGCATGCGGCAACGCGTGGCGCTCGAGCGGGATAGCGACGCAGGTTTGCCTGTTGACGAGCAGGCCTTGCAGGCGCTGATCCAACGTCTGGAAGCCATTGAGCTTGAACGGGAGCGAGCCGAACACCGCTGGACTCAACAACGAGCCCTGGCCGAGCGGACACTCTCTTCGCGTCAGCCAAAGGTTGATGCGTGCAGTGCAGGGGAGGGGCTTGCGCACGTTGAGTTGCCAACGGCCGAACGACGCCACGCGCTGAGTGAGCGGCGGCGGCTGAACCATGAGGTATGCCCACGGGTGGTGGCGCAGGTGATCAGTGGCTGGACCGGTATTCCCGTTGAACAGCTGGCCCTTGAGCACAGTGAAAGGGTCCTGGGTTTCGCCGATGCCTTGGGCAGGCGAATTCTGGGGCAAGCACCTGCAGTGCAGGCTCTTGACCGCAATCTGCGTGCTGTGGCTGCGGGCCTCAACGTCCCCGGGGCACCCGTGGGCGTGTTTTTGCTGGTCGGTCCAAGTGGTGTCGGAAAAACCGAAACGGCCCTGGCACTCGCGGAGTTGCTGTATGGCGGCGAGCAATTCATCACCACACTCAATATGTCGGAATACCAGGAGAAACACGCCTTGTCCCGCTTGATCGGAGCGCCGCCCGGTTACATCGGTTACGGCGAGGGCGGGGTGCTGACTGAGGCGGTGCGCCAACGCCCTTATTCAGTGGTGCTGCTCGACGAAATCGAGAAGGCGGATCCGGAAGTGCTGAACCTGTTTTACCAGGTCTTTGACAAGGGCTTGGCCAATGACGGTGAAGGCCGTGAAATCGACTTCCGTAATACGCTGATCCTGATGACGTCCAACTTGGGAAGCGATTGCATCACGGCTCTGTGCCCCGATGGCTTTCGTCCTGATTCAGCGGTCCTGGAAGAAGCGATTCGCCCAGTGTTGCGCGCCCACTTCAAGCCAGCCTTGCTCGCCCGTATATGCGTTGTGCCGTATTACCCCCTTGCGGGCGAACGGCTACGCGACGTGGTAAGCCTCAAGCTGGAGCGTTTCGCTCAACGGCTGCACCGGCGCAAGCTGGTGTTCAGCCATACCCCCGAGCTGGTTACACACATGGTCGAGCGCTGCCTTCACCATGACAGTGGTGCGCGGTACATCGACCACTGGATCGAGTCCCATCTGCTACCGCCCATTGTGGATCGTCTACTCAGTGCGATGGCCATTGGCGAGTGTGTGTCAATGACCCATGTAGCGCTGGATGGCAACGGCGTACCGGTCTGTGAGTTCAGCCAATGATGGAGAGTCTGTTTAACCAGTTGCCTGATCCTCTGGTCTACGCCGACCGCTTGCTGAGCTGGTTCACCCGTCTGGGGACCGAGAGTGATGACTCGACGCTGGCAGACCTTTGTGTCACGGCGGTTGCGCAACTGAGCCAGTGCGAACTTTGCCAACTGTACTGGCAAGATGAAACGACCGGCCAGCTTGGGTTGATAGCTCAGCATTTTGCCGGGGCGTCATCACTGGATTCCCTGGCAGCAAGCGTGGACTTTCAGAATGAACAGCTCTTGCATTATGTCCTGAACCAGCATCGTTCCCTGACCATTGATGAACTGCGCAACAGCGCCTATGACCGCTGTTTCCTGCCTGAGGCGGCCCTGCCTTGGCACTCGCTGTCATGCGTGCCCCTGTTCAATCGGCGCAAGGCAGTGTGTGGTGTGCTGCTGTATGCCAGCCAGTATCCGGCGCAATTGCAGGGCTACGCCGCATCGTTGGGCCAACTGGGTAGCTTTACCTTCAGCCAGTTAGCCCTGTGGCGGCATAAACAATCAGGGCAAGTCACTGCTGCTCTCCAGCGCAGCACACCTGCTACCGACGCCTACGGCTTGATCGGCAACTGCACGGCGATGGATGAGACTTGCCGCTTGATCGACAAGGTCTTGCATACACCGTTTACCGTTCTGTTGAGTGGTGAAACGGGGACCGGCAAGGAGGTTGTAGCGCGCGCCATTCACGCAGCAGGCCCGCGCAGTGCGCGGGCGTTTGTGGTGCAAAACTGCGCGGCGTTTCCCGAGGGCTTGCTGGAGAGTGAACTGTTCGGCTACCGCAAAGGCGCGTTTACCGGTGCGGAGCGTAACTATGCGGGGCTGTTTGACGCGGCCCACGGCGGCACACTGCTACTGGATGAAATTGGCGATATGCCACTGTCCTTGCAGGCCAAGCTACTGAGGGTTTTGCAGGAGGGCGAGGTGCGCCCGCTGGGTGCCAATACCGCCCACAAAGTCGATGTCCGAATCATCGCCGCGACGCACCGCGACCTGAAGGCAATGGTCAGCCAGGGCACTTTTCGCGAAGACCTGTATTACCGGTTGGCGCAGTTCCCAATCCCGTTGCCGGCCTTGCGGGAGCGGGACGGGGATGTGCTGCTGCTCGCACGCTACTTCGCTGAAAGTGTGTGTGCAGCGCTCGCAAAGCCGCTGGTCAGTTGGTCCAGCGCTGCGCTTGATCAGCTCTCCAGTCATGCGTTCCCGGGCAATGTCCGTGAACTCAAATGCCTGGTGGAACGCGCAGTGTTGCTCTGCGATGACGGTGTGATTTTGCCTGCCCATCTGTTGCTGCCGTCGGCGCCTGCTCACGCAGTCGTCGAAGCAACGCTGCGCCAGCGCCTGGAGCGGGTAGAGCGAGTATTTCTGATCGATTGCCTGCACAAGAACCGTGGTAATCGAACGCGGACCGCACGTGAACTTGGGGTCGCACGTCGCACGCTGCTCTACCGGCTTGCGCGTTTGAACATCCCTGTCAGCGCGTCCCGTGGGGAATGCTGAATGGCGTACCTGTGGCCGCTGCGATTCGCCGCCGGCCTTATCTTCTGGGGGAAATTTGATGCCTGACCGTCCATGGCAAGTCGTGGTGCTTGTGCTGTGTTTGTTGACCGGCTGTAACGCCAACTACGTGTTTGATGATGCTGACTATCGTCCTTTGGGTGACCCCCAAGCGACCCGTCGCGGCCAATGAAAAGGGAGCGTGCCATGCAATTAGTGCTTGAAGTGTGTGACGCCGGGAGTGTTGAGCCGCCAACACGCAAGGTGTTTGACGGTATTGGCGGCGTCGTCGGCCGTGGGGCAGGCTGCGACTGGATTATCCCAGATCCGAGCCGATTGCTTTCCAGCCACCACGGCCTGGTTGGTTATCGTGACGGTCGGTATTTCCTGACGGATATCAGCAGCAACGGTATCTGCCAGTTGAGCAGCGGCGAGGCCCTGCAAAAGGGCCAGGCGCGATTGATCGTTGATGGGGATGTCTTCCAATTGGGGCCATTCGCTGTCAGGGCGCGACTGAATGAGCGAACGGCATCGTATCGTCAAGGGCTGTTCGCCGAGAGCAGGGTGATACCCGACGATGCCTATCTGGGCTTGGACCCTGTTCACGAGCTGGACCGCGAGCAGATGCATGCAGTGTGTTCGAGTGAACTGGATGCATTGAAAGACACCGCAGGCGCTCCCGAGGCAGGCATGTATCGCGGTTCAGTGGAACAGGATCATCTGGTTATACCGACACCGGCGGACACTTTCGACGACGTGATAGCGCCCATCCTGCCTGCCGTGCGTTCGGCCCCGGTCGATGAAGCGTTCTGGACGCAGTTTGCCGAAGCGTTGGGTGTCACGTTGGATGTCTCTGGTCGTGAGGCGTTGGCGATCAAGGTGGCGAGTTTGCTGAGGCACGCTATCAGTGGGCTGCAACAGAACCTGCACACTCACGATGAGCTGAGCAATGAGTGGAACCTGGGTATTGGCGCTTCAATCAAGATCCCGAACGGTTTTAAACACAGTGCGGGCATCAGCGCAGCCTTGGCATCGTTGCTACAGATGAACGAGCCGGAGCAATGCAGCGCCGAGGCGGTCATTGCTCAGCTCCATCGGCAATTGCAAGTGCATCAGGTTGCTTTGCTGGTTGCGTGTCGCACGGCGATGCGTACTCAACAGGCGGCGTTTGCGCCTGGCGACCTGCTGCTCAGTTTTGAGCGCCATGACAAGGCGCCGAGGTTCTTCAGCGACAGAGCGCGTTGGCGGGCCTACCAGCGTCATTACCAACGGCTGATCGACGAAGAAACGCTGAGCGCACGGCCTTTGCACGGCGACTTTGCCAAGGCGTATGAGGAGCAGGTACGCCTGACCTCGGCGTTATTCGCCGGATACCCAGGATGATAGTCATGCCCCGTGTCGCCTTACCCCTGTTGATTGTATCGAGCCTGCTGGTTGGTTGTAGCAGCGTGTCACCCTTTTCCACGTTAACCAAGCTGGACCTGACGTTGACAGCCACCGAACAGGTTAACCCTGACCTGCATGGGCGTCCCTCGCCAGTGGTGGTGCACCTGCTGGAGCTGAAGCATCCGGTCGCATTCGAACACGCAGATTTTTTTAGTCTTTATGGGCGTGCCGAGCAGGCGCTGCCCAAAGACTGGGTGAACAGCGAGGAACTGGAATTGCGTCCCGGCGAGCAGGTGGCTCTCAAGCTCAGGAGCGAACCACAAAGTCGTTACGTGGGGGTGGTGGCGGCTTACCGCGACTTGCCCCACGTGCAATGGCGATGGGTGGTGCCGCTGGCCCCGCAGCACGTTACGCGAGCCCATCTGGTGCTCGACCAGTCGGGTGTTCGCGTTGCCGAACCGATCGTTGGCGTGGTGGAGAATTGACATGCCGGTTCATAAAGTCATCTGGCAGGAAGGCATGTTGCTGCGCCCCCAGCACCTGCAGCACAACGACCGTTACTACAACCAGCAGCTCAACCGAACCCGCTTGCTTGGCAGTGATGCCTGGGGTTTCCTGGCACTGGACGTCGACTTGCAGTACCTCAACCTGGGCAAGCTGGTCGTCAACCAGGCCAGCGGCGTTTTACCGGATGGCAGTCTTTTCGAACTGACTGCCGCCATGGCGCCGTTGGTGCTGGAAGTCCCGGCCAACTCGGGAAAGCAATCGGTTTACCTCGCATTGCCGATGGCGACCAACAACCAGGTTGAAACCCGAACGCAGGGTGAGCCCAATGTGTTGGCACGCTACATTGCCTGCGAGATCGATGTCGGTGACTCGAATGGCGGGCTGGACGCTCTTTGCCGGATCAGTTGTGCACGTCCTGATTTACGATTGTTGCTGGGTGACAACCCTGGTGATGAAGCCTACGTGAAGCTGAAGATTGCCCAGGTATTGGACGCCTCTTGCGAAGAGGGGGTCAGAATGGATACAGATTTTGTGCCGACGTTCATTTATGTACAGGGCTCGGGCTTTGTGTCGTCGTGCCTCAAGGAAGTGATCAGCCTGTTGGCCAGCCGTGGCGATGCCATTGCCGAGCGTATTTGCGGTAACAGCGTGACCGCAGGTGCGCAGGTCGCAGATTTTCTGATGCTGCAACTGATCAACCGGACCGAGCCGGTGTTGCGTCACTACCTGACCCAAGCGCAAGTGCCGACACAAATGCTGTATCGCGAGATGGTGTCGATATTGGGCGAGCTATCGACTTTCGCCAGTGACAGCAAGCGCGCCAATCTTGACGTGCGTTACCTCCATGGCGACCAAGGCGCAAGCTTTCGAGGGCTGATGGCGGGGCTGCGCACCGTGCTGTCGATGGTATTTGAGCAGCATGCTGTGGAATTGGTGCTGCAACAACGCCAGTACGGGGTGATGGTCTGCCCGGTGGCGGATCTCAAGCTGCTGGGCACCGCGACATTCATCCTGGCGGTCGCTGCTCAGTGCGATTCTGAAGAGCTTCGCCACCGGTTGCCGGCCCATCTCAAGATTGGGCCTGTGGAGCGCATTCGCGAACTGGTCAATCTGCACCTTGCCGGTATCAAGGTAAAGCCGATGCCGGTGGCGCCACGCCAAATTCCGTTTCACGCCGGTAAAACCTATTTCATGCTTGAACTCAGTGCCCGTGATGTTGTGCAGCTGGAGCAATCGGGTGGTTTTGCGTTCCATGTCGGCGGCGAATTTACCGAGCTGGAGCTGACCTTCTGGGCAATCAGGAATTGAACATCATGAATATGGAAAGTGAATACCCGCAGGATGAAAAAACCGTCCTGCTTGATCGTGACGGCCACGGTCCTGCTCAGGGGCCGATAACCGACTTCCTCTCGCCCCCGCGTTTTGAGCAACTGGAGGACCGCATGATCTATGCCGCCGCTGTACAAGGCGCGCAACCTTTCAATGTGGGCCTTAACCCTCTGGTAGCCGCTGCCTGGGATGCGCTGTCTGAGCTGCTCCAAATGAAGCGCAGCGCTGGTCGGGAAAACCTGCAGACACTCAATGATCGCCTGTCCGCAGGCATCACCCGCTTCGAAGCCCGCGCCCTGCACGAGGGCATGGAGAGCGGTCAGGTGGTGTCCGCACGCTATGTCCTGTGCAGCGTCATTGATGAAGCGGTAGTCACTACGGCATGGGGAAGTCGCAGCGACTGGTCGAAGATAAGTTTGTTGAGCCGCTTTCATAACGAAACCTTTGGCGGCGAAAAGGTTTTCCAACTGCTGGAGCGCCTCTCCCGTGATCCGGTCAAGCACCTGGCGATGTTGGAGCTCATGTATCTGTGCCTGTCGATGGGTTTCGAAGGCAAATACAGAGTTATGGCGCGGGGAGAGGTCCAGCTTGAAGAGGTACGAGATGCCTTGTATCGACAGATAAGGCATGTCCGGGGCGACTCCCCCTCTCTGTCGATGTGCGCCCCCCGGCCGGTGCAGGCACGGCGTAAGCGTCCGCGCATGATCCCCGCCCGCTGGTTTGTGGCTTTCGGTGTGGTCGCTTTGCTGGCGATGTATTCGGGCGCTGCCTGGGTGCTCGGGCAAGAGCGAGCAAGTGTGTTGCAACTTTTTAAATCTTCGGCGCCGGAACTGACTCTGACGCCCTTGTAACGCTGGGAATATTGAATGAACGCATTCTTCAAGGGCGCGGGCGCCGTGCTGCGCAGAGTTTGGGTATGGAGTTTGTTGCTGGTGCTGTCCGGCGCAACCGTGGTGTGGTTTTTTGGGCCGCTGCTGGCCGTGGATGACCACCGGTTCTGGCAAAGCTCTACCGCCCGACTTTTGAGTATCAGTGGGTTGTTTTTGCTGTGGGGCCTGGCGATGGTCATCGCGGGTGCTCGTCAGGCTGCCCGGGCCGGAACACTCGACAACCAGACACGCACGCAACATCTGGGGCTGATAGAGAATGAACGGAAACACGTGCGCGGCCGATTCAAGGAAACGCTGCAAACCTTGAAAACCTCTCAGCGTTACCTTGGGCGTAGCGCACGCTCGCGTAACGAGCTGCCTTGGTACTTGCTGATTGGGCAGCAGGGCAGTGGCAAGACCTGCTTGTTGGCCGCGAACGGAGTGCAGCTACCGCCGGATCAATCCGGGTCGAGGCCGCTAGGCAGGGCTGCTTACTGTGACGGGTACCTGGCTGATCAAGGCGTACTGATCGAGTGCGCCGGGCGTTATCTGGACCAACCCGACAGCTCTGTCGACGCCGCAGGTTGGACGACATTGCTGAACCTGCTCAAGTCCAGGCGCCGAGTTCGGCCACTTAATGGCGTGGTGGTGGCGTTATCGGTGGACACCTTGCTGGGCAGCAATGAGCATGATCTGGAACGCCACGCACGGCATGTACATAGCCGCTTACAAGATATTCAGCAGACGCTGCATGTCGATATCCCGATCTATTTGGTGCTGACCCAAGCTGACCGAATACCGGGGTTTAGCGAGTTTTTTGCTACGCCGCACGGCAGTGTTGCGGACGGCGTGCTGGGTGAGCTCGTCGCCGTCAGCGGCACCGGTGTCCAAATGGCGCAGGTGCGTCAGGCATTCGAGGCGTTGCTGCAGCGGCTGAGTGGTGAGCTTATTGTGCGCTTGCACCAGGAGCGCAATGTCGAACGCCGTGGCCGAATGCTTGATTTTCCGCAGCAGGTTTCGCGCATTGGCGAACGGTTATGCCTGTTTGTCGAGGTGGCATTTTCCGCCCATCGCAATCAGCGGATCAACGGTTTGCGGGGGTTTTATCTGACCAGTGCGGGTGAGCGGCGCGAACGCTTTGTCAAAGGCCTGTTCAACCAGGTGATTTTCGCCGAAGCCGAACTCGCGGGGCTCGATACCCAGGAATATCGCCGAATTCGTTGGCGGCAGGCGGGGTTGGCGATCGCAACATCACTGGTCATCGGCGTCGCGGGCGCGCTCTGGATGCACAGCTATTCGCTCAACCATCAACGTTTGGAAGAGTTGGCGCAGCTCGCTAAGACCGATACGCCGGCCGAGGCAGGCGTGGACCAGACCCTGGTCTTATTGCCTGTTTTGGATAAGCGCCTGGCGGCGACTCGGGTTTTTCCGCCTGTGGCAGAAGCGCGCGTGTTGGCGCGAGCCGGGTTATTCCAGGGCGAAGTGACTCGCCCACTGTTGGTCAGTGCTTATAACGACGCTCTGCAGCAGTTAATGGCCCAAACCGTGTCTGTGCTCGAAGAGCAAGTGCGGTCCAGCCTTGGGGATCGCGAGCGGTTGCTGGACAACTTGCGCGCGTACCTGATGCTTAACCTGCGCGAGCGCCGTGATACGCGTTGGCTGGCGGAGCGTGTAGCGAGCCTGTGGTCCGAGCGCTTTGCCGGTGAGGCCTCGGTGCAGGTCCGCTTGGATGAACACTTCGGCCGGCTGCTTGAGCAACCGTTTGTAGCGACACTCAATGATGAATTGGTGGCCCAGGCTCGCCAGGCGCTGCGTGGCGAGTCGCTGGCAGACGTGGTGTATCGCGTGTTACGCGAGCAAGCGCTGAATCTGGAGCCCTACCGTCTAACGGGCGGTACGGTTTTTACTGCGCCTGACCAACCTATTCCCGGATTCTACAGCAAGCGTTATGTGCAGTATTTCGACAAGCAGGGGCCTCGACTGATCAATGCGATTGTCCAGGATAACTGGGTGCTGGGGCAGGCCACCGACCTCAGCGTGATGGATTTGCGTCGGTTAATGATCGAACTGGAACAGCGCTATTTCAGTGAGTATGCCGACGTCTGGAGCAATGCCTTGGGGCGCATCAGGTTGCTTGATACCGAGAGTCTTAGGCAAAACACCGACCAGTTGGCGAGCCTGACATCGGCGCAGTCGCCGTTGGTGTTGCTGTTACAGCAGGTGCGTGAAAATACCCGCTTGCTGGACGTCGGCGCCCCTTTGGCAGCCGTGGCCCGCGAGGCGGTTGATGCGGCGGTAATCGCTCGGTCGGCGGTTGGTCATGTATTGGCCGGTCAACTGCCGAACCTTGCCGGTGATGACGGCGCGAGACGCGCGTTGCAGCGTCGCTTCGAGCCCCTGCATCAGTTGCTTGATGAACAGCAAAACCCGGGGGCGGAGTTGACCCTGGCATTGCGTCAGCTTGACGCGATACACCTGCAGCTGGCGGCGCTGAACCGTGAGGGCTCACCGGAGCGGGCAGCTTTTCAGATGGTGAAGCAACGCATGGAAGGGCAACAGCCTGGGTTGGGACAATTGCGTGATATCGCTGCGCGCTTGCCGCTGCCACTCAAAGGCTGGATTGAAGGCCTTGCCGATGACAGTTGGCGACACTTGTTTGATGATGCTTATCGGCATGTGAACCAACATTATCAGAGTGAAGTGTACGGTCTGTATGCCAAGGCGATTCGCCAGCGTTACCCGTTCAATGCTCACGCGGGCAGTGACGTTGCCCTGAGCGATTTCCAGGCCTTTTTCAACCCACAAGGTGTGCTGGCAAAGTTCCAGGAAAGTTACCTGCGGCCGTTTGTCAGCGTTGAGGGGGGACGCTACCGGTTGCGTGGCCTGGATGGCCGAAGCCTGCCGATGTCACGATCGTTACTGGAGCAACTGTCCAAAGCGCAGATCATCCGCCGAGGCTTTTTCGCTGAAGACCAAGGCGAGCTGGCGGTTCGGTTTACGCTGGCACCCTACAGCCTGGACCAGGCGGTCAGCCGGTCGGTCCTGAGTTTTGGCGGGCAGCAGCTGGAATACCGGCATGGGCCGATCGTGCCCGTGGCGTTCCACTGGCCGAGCGAGGTGGACAATGGTCGGAGCAGCCTGGTTTTGGAGCGAGGAGCGGAGCGGCCGTTGGGCATCGAGAAGAACAGCGGGGCCTGGTCGTTGTTCCGGTTCTTTGATTTGATGCAGCGCGAGCCTGCCAGTGGGCGGGATGCGCAGATACTCAAGTCGGATCTCGGCGGTTTGCGTGCCAACTATGTCTTGGTCAGCCAGCGTGTACCCAGCGCATTTCAGTTGGACACGTGGCGTACGTTCCGATTGCCGGAGCAGTTATGACCCCACCGACATCGCCTGCAAGCAGTGCCGCGCGCTCCGAACGAGGCAAGGCCAGGCAGCGCAATGAGGATGCGTTCCTGGATTGCCCGCAGCAAGGTTGCTGGGTGGTGGCAGACGGTATGGGCGGGCATCGGGCCGGGCACATGGCCAGCCAGTCGGTGGTCGACAGTCTTGCCGCGTTGCCGGCCCAAGACACGTTTGACCAGCGTATCGAAGCGGTTCGGCGATGCCTGCAAAGGCTCAGCCGGCGTTTGGGCGGTGAAGACCGACCGACTGCCAAGGGCAGCGACGACACCATGGGCAGTACCGTGGTGGTATTGCTGCTGGATGGGCGTCGAGCCGCGTGCATTTGGGCGGGGGACAGCCGTTGTTACCTGTGGCGAAGCCAGCGGCTGTATCAGCTGTCGCGAGATCATTCCTTGCTGCGCCAATTGATGGATGAACAGCGGTTGAGCCTGGCGCAGGCCCAGGCTCATCCTGACTCTAGAGCACTGACACGCGCAGTCGGGGCCCGGCATCCGCTCAAACTTGAGGTGCTGGAGCTGAGCACACACCCCGGCGACGTCTTTCTGTTGTGCAGCGATGGCGTGTACCAGGGATTGACGCATGTCGAGCTTGGCAGCGCTCTGGATAAAGGCACGCCGCAACAGGTCGTGGACCGGTTGTTCACGGCGGTGTTGCAAGGGCCCGCGCGGGATGACCTGACGGCTGTGGTGGTGCGCTCATGAACACCGGGACGGGCACGCCCACCTTGCTGGCTGGGCGTTATCACCTTGAGCGAGAGTTGGGCGCGGGAGGCATGGGCGTGGTCTACCGTGCGCGCGACCTGTTGCACGAACAATTTGGCGAGCCCTGCGCCCATCTGGCAATCAAAGTGCTTGGCGAGCGTCTCACGCTGGCCCCCGATGCTCATGTGCTGCTTTACAGCGAGTTTGCCCTGACCCGCAGCCTGCGACATGAGCATGTCGTGCGGGTGTTTGCGTTCGAGGTGGATATCAGCAGCCAGATCGCTTTTTTCACCATGGAGTTGATGCAGGGTATGACCCTGGACCGGCTGCTGCTGGAGTGTCCGGGCGGCTTACCCTGGCGAGAGCTGCAGCCCTTGGCTGTGCAGTTGCTGAGTGCCCTGGCTTACGTCCATCGACAGGGCGTGCTGCATGGCGATGTAAAGCCGGTCAATATCATGGTGGGTGAGGAGGGCGTACGTTTGTTCGATTTCGGCCTCGGGCATGCGCCGATACCCGTTGCGGCAGGACTGCCGAGTTTGAGTCGGGGCAGGTTCAACGCGTGGACCCCTGCTTATGCCGCCCCGGAGTTGTTGGCGGGCGGTGCGCTTACCACGAGCACTGACCTGTATGGGGTGGCGAGCGTGCTGTATGAACTGGCCCATGGGAAACGTCTCGGTGAGCGTCGAGACGCCGAACGACCGTGCTGCCCTCGGCAACTGCCGACACAGTGCTGGTCGGCGTTACGCGCGGCGTTGGCAGTGGACCCTGAGCGCCGAACGATCAGCGTCGAGGAGTTGGGCGAAGTCATGACGCGTGCTCGCCGACGCTGGTTTAGCTAGCCTGGACTCAACCGGGTAAATCATGCAGCTGACAATACTCATCCCAACTCAACCCCGCCATCTGCGCGACCTCCTTGTGCACTTCGAGGCGCTGGGCTTCGAAGGCCTCGTTCGATTCTACGGTCAGTTTGAGGGTCAGTTCCCAGGCAAACAGGTTCTGACGTTCCGCCTCGGCTTCGAACGCTTCATGCAGGCGTTCGGCACGGTATTGCGCCAGGGTTTCGCCTTTGGCTTGCGCCGCCAAAGGGTTGAGGGTGTCCAGTTCCGCGCAGACCTGCGGGTGTTCGTTCAAGAAACGGTCCAGGGCGCGCTGGTGATTATCACCTGGTTCTGACAAGGGCTTACTCCTGATGAGGTGAGATCACTAGATGGGGTCATGCCGCTGGTTTTGCAATCAGGTCGCGGGCAATCGCCTCAACACGCAGGGTTCGGTCCGGCGGCGGGGCGCCGACCCTCCATGGGATACGGGCCGGATCGCTGGCGTGGGCGTGGGGAAACTCGTTTCGTTTGCATTGATGGCGGCGCAGGAAAACCCAGCAGCGCACCGGTCATAAGGGGCAGTATGCGGCGCATGGGCAGGCACCTGGATGTCGGGTAAGACACACGGAGCAAGGCCTGGGCTCGAGTCCGTTCGAGAGTAACCACCCAAAGCATGGGCTCACTCACCGTAGGCGACAAGCATCAAGGGCCGACATTAATTCTGAATAATTGCGGGTGGCGCGGCAAAAACCTTTCGCTCTCGGTAGCTGGCCGTGTAGCGTTACACGAGGTTTTCGGGGCTGCCACCAGGGGCAGAGCGCGATGTGCGGAGGGGCGGGGCATGGTGCAAACGCTGTTCAAACTTTTCCTGACTCAGCGCCTGGCGGCCCTGGCCAGTACCGAATCACTGCGCGCCATACGTGAGGGGCTCCTGTGGATTCTGCCGTGCCTGCTGGTGTCGGCCGGTTTCCTGATCCTGTCCGAATGCGCCAGGGTGCTGGGGTTCGATCCGCAGGTGGTGGGCTTTCTGTCGGGGTTGCACAACCAGATCAGTTCGGTCATTCCGCTGCTGGTGGCGGCCTCCATTGGTTACATGCTGGCGATCCAGCACCGCCTGCCACAATTACCGGTCGCTTTTTTGTGCCTGGCTCATGTGGTGGTCGCCACGTTTGTCTTGCGCGAATACCCGCGTGCTTCGGCGACCTTCGTATTGTTCATTGCCATCGCCTCGCCGCTGCTCAATGTGCCGGCGATTGCCTGGCTGCACCGTTTTCGTTGGACCCGCCTGGTCAACGGGGACCTGGTCGGCCATAACCTGCGCGGGGCCATCAATATGGTGGTGCCGGGCGCGATTACTGCGCTGGTATTGGTGGTGGTGTTGTCGTTGCTGTTACTGATCCCGTATGTGGCGCAACTCCAGGGGCCGCAGGTGCTCGATGCACTGCAATCGCCTTATGGCAGCGGGTTGTTTGTAACCCTGATGAATTCGTTGCTGTGGTTTTTCGGCATTCACGGTGTGTATGCCATGCAGCCGTTATTCGATGTGTTGGACCAGGCGGTGGTGCTCAATGGCGCCGCACTCGCGGCGGGTGAGCCGATCAAGTACCTGCTCAACAATGGCCTGCTGGGTTGTTTCGCGTTTATCGGCGGGTCTGGCGGGGCGTTGTGCCTGTTGCTGGCGATTCTGCTGTTCTCCAAAAGCAAGTCCATGCGTTTGCTGGCAATGGCCAGTTTGCCGCTGTCGTTATTCAACGTCAGCGAGGTGTTGTTGTTCGGCTTGCCGATCATCCTGAACCCGCGTTTGTTTATCCCGTTTCTGCTGGTGCCGGCGCTCAACGCCGTGGTGGCATTGACGGTGGTCAACCTGGGCTGGGTGTCACCGGCGGTGGCCAGCGTGCCGCTGACTTCGCCGGTGTTGCTCAATGCCTACCTCAGCACCCACGGTGACGCGGCGGCCGTGGTGTTGCAGGTGCTGCTGCTGGGTGTGGGCACCCTGGTGTATGCACCGTATGTACGCGCGATTCATCGCCAGGCCAGCGAAGGCGGTACGGTGTACCTCAAGTCGCTGGACATGACCTTTCGCGGCCTCGAAGAGAAGGGCCGCCTGCTGGAGTTGGACCCTGTGCTGGCGTCCCACAAGACCCTGGCCCGTCAGGCCGTCGAACTGAGCCGCATCGAGCAGATCAGCGACTATGAGTTCTATCTCGAATTCCAGCCCCAGGTCTCCACTCGCACCGGTCTGTGCACCGGTTGTGAGGCGCTGATGCGCGCGCGTGACAACCAGGGCACGGTGCACTCACCCTGGGAGTTCCTGCAATGGCTCGCCCAGGCGCGGTTGATGCCGGATGTGGATGTGTGGGTGGCCTCCCAGGCGGTGCGCCAGTACCAGAAGTGGCAGAAAAACGGGTTTACCTTGCCGATGACCATCAACATTTCCAGCGCCACCCTGACCGATGCCGCCTACGGCGAGCGTCTGGTGGAAATCCTTGCGCAGGCCCATGGTCAGGTGTCGGTGGAAATCACCGAAGACGCGTTGGTCGGTGATACCCAGGTGACCCGCCAAACCATCCAGAAACTGCAAGCGATCGGCGCCAAGGTGTATATCGATGACTTCGGTACCGGGTTTTCGGCGTTGAGTTACCTGCACCAGTTTCCGGTGGACTTCATAAAGATCGACCGCAGTTTTGTGGTCGCCCAGCGCGACCCCAAGGGCGCGCAGGTGCTGACCGGCATGCTGCGTTTCTGTGAGGCGCTGAAGCTGGGCGTGGTAGTGGAAGGGGTGGAGACCGCCGAGCAGTTGGCGTTCTTGAGTACCGGCCCCGAACTGTTCATCCAGGGCTGGTATTTCAGCAAGGCACTGCCCGGCGATCAGCTGCAACGCTTTGTCCGCGAGCGCGCGTCAACTCAGGTTTAAACCGAAGCTGACGCGTATTCGCGTTGGGTCTGCTCGATCTCTTCGATCAACCCGTCGATGCTCGCCAGGCGCTTGCGGTTGTCGTGGTCCCAGGGGTGAAAGCCCGGTTTGAAGTAATGCAGCCACGGCCGCAGCATGCGTGGGAAAACGCCCTTGGGCCCATACAGAAACTTGAGCATGCGCCAGAAGCCCTTCAGGTGCCCACCGGCCTTGCGGTCGGCAACCAGCAGGCGCAGGTGGAAATCAAACACCACCAGCCAGAACAGCGCGGTGGTGGTCAGCATGGTGCCGGTGCGCAGCAGATAGCGCGCGGGCCCGGGTTTGATCACGGTGTTCCACACATCGAACGCCACGGCTTTGTGTTCCGTTTCTTCTAGGGCGTGCCAGTACCACATTTGTTGGTAGCCCTTGAGTGAGTCGCCAAAGCGCGTGGGGTCGCTGAGCAGGATTTCCGCGAGCATCGCGGTGTAATGTTCCAGGGCGATGGTCACCGCCAGATTGAAAGAGGCAGGCAGGTGTTTTTTTTGCAGGTCGAGGATGAATTTGAGCCGCCGGTCGAGGGTATGGGCCGGCAGACCTGCCGCTTGCAGCAGGTCGTTGTAGGCCACGTGCTCGCGGCTGTGCATGGCTTCCTGGCCGATAAAACCCTGGATCTGTTTTTTCAGTTGCGGGTCGTCGATGCGCTGGCGGTAATGGCGCACGCTGTCCATGAAAAACAGCTCGCCCTGGGGAAACAGCAGCGACAACGCATTGAAGAAGTGCGTGATGAACGGGCCCTGTTCATGCCAGTCCTTGATGCGCCCGGCAGGCAAGGCAAAACGGATATCGCGACGGATGGGTAGCATGGTGCGTGCTCCTGTTCAGAGACGGGGTTCGTCGTTGGGTTCAAACACCGGCGTGCGTGGTTTGGGCGCCATGCGCTTGCTGGCGAACACCACCAGGGCTTGATAAGCCGCAGGCAGGCAGCGGGCGAGCAGGTCGAGGCAGTACGCGTCGCGGCCGATCAGTACGCGGCGTTTGTTCTTGCGCACACCTTGCAGAATGACCTTGGCGGCGTGGTCCGCATCGGTGATGAACAGCTTTTCAAAGTCGGCGCGGGCCTGTTGCTCGCTGTGGATCAGAAAGCCGGTCATGTTCGCGTCGATGCGGCTGCTGCGGCAGATATCGGTGCGAATACCGCCGGGGTGCACGCAGGTGGCGGACACGCCGCAGCGTTGCAGGTCGAGTTCCTGGCGCAGGGATTCGGTAAAGCCGCGCACGGCAAACTTGGTCGCGTTGTAGCCGCTCATGCCCGGTTGGGCAAACAGGCCGAATACGCTGGAGGTGTTGACCACATGCCCGTCGCCGCTGGCTTTCAGGTACGGCAAAAACGCCTTGGTGCCGTGCACCACGCCCCAGAAGTTGATACCGACGATCCATTCCAGGTCGGCGTAGTCCACACCTTCGACGGTGCTCGACAGCGCCACGCCGGCATTGTTGAAGATCAGGTTGACCTGGCCGTGGTCGCTCACGCAGCGCGCGGCCCAGGCTTCGATGGCCTGGCGGTCAGCCACATCCACGACCTGGGTGGTGACCTTCACCGGCGACAGTGTCGAGGTCTTGATCAGCGCCAAGGTTTGCTCCAGCCCTTGGCTGTTTTTGTCCGCCAGGGCCAGGTGGCAACCTTCCCGTGCCAGCGCCAGGGCCAACGCGCGGCCCATGCCGGAAGCCGCGCCGGTGATAGCCGCCACGCGGCCGTTGAATGACTTCATGACAGGCTTCCTTCGGCAGTGGCGTTTGGCGCTGTCATCACGTGGGGGATGGCGTGCGGCGGTGCCAGGGCAACCACATAGTCCTTGAGCGCGAAATGCCGGGTGACTTGCTTGAAACGCCAGGTCGAGCCGGGCCACAACGTGGTGTTCTTGCCGGTGCGTGGGTCGAGGTACCAGCTCTGGCAACCGCCGGTATTCCAGATGGTGCGTTTGAGTTTGTCCTGCAGTTGCAGGTTGTAGGCGCGTTCCACCTCGGGTTTGACGTCGACCGTGGCGATACGCTGGCGCTGCATGTGCTGGAGCGCATCAAGGATGTAGGTGACCTGGGCCTCGATCATCAGAATCATCGAGTTGTGCCCAAGGCCGGTGTTGGGGCCGACGATCAGAAACAGGTTCGGATAACCCGGCACCGTGGTGCCTTTGTACGCATGGGCGCCATCGCGCCACGCGTCCATCAGGTCTATGCCGTCGCGGCCGATGATGCAATCGCGGGGCAGGGGGTCGCTGGCCTGGAAACCGGTGCCGAAAATCAGGCAGTCGGCCGGGTGCTTGATGCCGTCGGCCGTGATAACCCCGTCGGCTTCGATACGCACCACAGGGTCGGTCACCACCGCGACATTGCTGCGCGACAGCGCCGGGTAATAGTCATTGGAGATCAGCACACGCTTGCAGCCGATGGTGTAGTCCGGCGTCAGCGTTTTGCGCAGGGACGGGCGGGCCACTTGTTTATGCAGGTGGCGCACAGCGATTTTCTGCACCATCTTCATCAGTTTTGGGTGCAAGGCAAAGCCTACGACGCGGCCTTCGAGTGCCCAGTAAAACGCGCCGCGTACCAGGCGCTGCGTGAACGGCAAGTGCTTGAAGGCCCAGCGCTCGATGCGCGAAATGTCGCGGTCGGGCTTGGGCATAATCCACGGCGGCGTGCGCTGGAACAGGTCGAGGTGCGCCACCTGCGGCGCGATCTGCGGCACGAACTGGATGGCACTCGCGCCGGTGCCGATCACGGCGACGCGTTTGCCCTTTAATGAATAGTCGTGGTCCCACTGCTGGGAGTGGAAGCGCTTGCCCTTGAAGCTGTCCAGCCCCGGAATATCCGGCAGGGCCGGGCGCGACAAGCCGCCCATGCCCGACACCAGCACCCGCGCGCTGACCTGTCGGCCATTGTTGAAGCTCAGTTGCCAGCGTTGCTGCTGATCATCAAACACCGCGCGTTGCAGGCCCATGCCGAAGCGCAGGTAGGGCGCCAGCGCGAAACGCCGCGCGCACTGCTCAAGGTACGCACGGATCTCCGCCTGCGGGGCGAATTGCCGCGTCCAGTCCGGGTTCGGCGCAAACGAAAACGAATACACATGGGACTGCACGTCGCAGGCGCAACCTGGGTAATGGTTGTCGCGCCATGTGCCACCGAGGGTTTCGGCCTGCTCGGCGATGAAGAAATCGCTGAGCCCGGCTTCCTTGAGTTTGATCGCCATGCACAGGCCGGCGAAACCTGAACCGATGATGGCGATGTCGATTGAATCACTGTGGGCATTCATAGGCAGGCCTCATAGAGGGAGCGCTGGGAGGGCATCGGGTGTGCTCCTGTGTTTTTGTTTTGTCTTTTAGATAGAACACCATTGCAAAGGAAAAATGAATTATTTATTTTAAAAAAGATTTTAAATAATCTACCTGAAAATATCGCCTACGCTAGGACCTTGTTCCGCATGTGCGACTTATCCGACGGACGAGCGCGGCATGCATGAAGTTTAGGTCCAGGGTGTGGACGATGGCTGAGGCCTTGATCAATAACGGTCAGGTCGCCAGCGGCAGGGAAGCAGAGGACCGAGCTATGGCTGTCGAATGGGTTGTCGCTGCGGGTGTGCTTGTGGCCGCAAGCGTTGTGTTATGGGGGTTCAGTGCCTGGATGACGCAGCGCATTGAAGCGGCCGTTCCGATCAACGGGCGCTTCGTGGAGGTCGATGGCGAGCGCTTTCATTACGTAGAGGAAGGTCAGGGCCCACCGTTGGTGATGATTCACGGGCTGATGGGCAGCAGTCGCAACTTGACCTATGCCTTATCCAGCCAGCTGCGTGACCGCTTTCGCGTGATCACGATTGATCGTCCGGGGTCGGGCTATTCCAGCCGCCATGCAGGTACGGCGGCGGATCTGCCGGCCCAGGCTCGGCAAATCGCGGCCTTTATCAAGACGCTCGACCTGGATAAACCGCTGGTGTTGGGGCACTCCCTCGGCGGGGCGATAGCCCTGGCGCTGGCGCTTGATCACCCTCAGGCGGTGTCCGGGTTGATCCTGGTGGCGCCGCTGACCCACCCGCAGCGCATGTTGCCGCTGGTGTTTGTGTCGCTGGCGGTGCGCCCGGCGTGGTTGCGGCGCTGGCTGTCGCACACGCTGACGGTGCCTGTCGGCCTGCTCACCCGAGGTTCGGTGGTGAAGGGCGTGTTCGCCCCCGATGCCGCGCCGCCCGACTTTGCCACACGCGGCGGTGGCTTGCTCGGTATGCGTCCTGACAACTTCTACGCCGCTTCCAGTGAGATCAACCTCGTCAATGATGACCTGCCCGACATGGTCAGGCGTTACCCGCAATTGACCCTGCCGATCGGGTTGATGTACGGCGCGCGCGACAACGTGCTCGACTTCCAAAAGCATGGCCAGGGCCTGGCAAGCAAGGTGCCGGGCCTGAAATTGCAGGTGCTGGAGGGCCGTGGCCATATGCTGCCGATCACCGCCACAGAGCGCGTGGCAGCGCTGGTGGATCAGGTCGCCAAGCGGGTCACGCCGGCCGCGAGTGCGACGGTGCTGCGTCCGGCCTTTGCCTTGGCGAGCAAATAAATGTGCAACCCGATTCGCGGTTCGATGGCGTCGAAGCTTGCCCTAGACACCTGGCCAAACGGCTGAAAAAGAGACTGCCCGGTCACGTGAGAATGGTTCCAAGAAACTAGTTGACGACCTAACGATTCCGCGCTATTTATTTAAAAAAATTATTTCAATGTCTAATTTGAAACAGTTTTTGAAATGCCTAAGAGCGAATAAAATAATGAAAAAAACGCCTTTTATCGCATCGCTGAATTCTCGCCGCCATCAGTGCTGCGTGCCCCTGTTGAATGCCGCGAATCTTTGCCTGCCGCGCCGCTGCGTGCGGAGGCTGCCATGAATCAGACCCTCGCAACCGCGCACGTCTGGACCGACGCCAAACGCCACTTGTGGTGGCTCGGCATCCTGCCCCTGGCAACCCCGTTGCTGTCCGGCGCCCTGGCAATCACCACCGGCGTGCAGCAACTGTGGTGGGTCGGCGTACTGGTGATCTTCGGCTTGATCCCGTTGATCGACGGCCTGCTGGGTGAAGACGTCAGCAACCCGCCCGAGTCCGCGGTCAGCAACCTCGAATCCCAACGCTACTACCGCTGGATCGTCTACACCGGCGTGCTGTTTGTTATCGCTTCGGTGGTGATCACCGGCTGGTTGGCCGCCGGTGGTATCGAATGGATCATCAACGGCGGCTTGCTGCATGCCACCGCAACCCTTGACCCTGCAGGCGGCTTGGCAAGAACCGCAGCATTCATTACCGCGCGCACTGAGCTGCACGGTGAGGTCAGCGCGTTCACTTATTTGGGCATGGCAATGTCCACGGGGGCCGCCACTGGCATCGCGATCAACACCGCGCATGAGCTGGGGCACAAACCCAAACCGCTGGAGGTGTTCCTGGCCAAGGTCACCCTCGCGCCGACGTTCTACGGGCACTTCTACACCGAACATAACCGTGGTCATCATGTACGCGTTGCCACACCGGAAGACCCGGCCAGCTCACGCCTGGGTGAAAGTTTCTGGGCGTTCCTGCCGCGTTCGGTGTGGTTCAGCGCCGTGTCGGCGTGGAACCTGGAGCGCGAGCGCCTGCGCAAACTCGGCCTGCCGGCCTGGCACTGGAAGAACGCCGTGCTCAGTGCCTGGATGTACAGCGTGGTGTTGTGGGGGGTGATGATTGTCTGGTTGGGCGCGGCGGTGATTCCGTTCCTGATCATTCAGGGTGTCTACGGGTTCTCGTTGCTGGAAGTGGTCAACTACGTCGAGCACTACGGGCTTAAACGCCAGAAGTTGCCCAACGGTCGTTATGAACGGTGTTCGCCTCGGCACTCGTGGAACAGCAACCGGATTGTCACCAATATCTTTCTGTTCCAACTTCAGCGGCATTCCGACCACCATGCCAACCCCACGCGTAGTTACCAGTCGTTGCGCCACTTTGATGAATCACCGCAATTGCCTTATGGGTACGCGAGCATGATTGTCTGGGCCTACGTGCCGTACTTGTGGCGGCGGCGCATGGACCATCGAGTACTCAATCATTATGCCGGGGATATTACCCTGACCAATCTTCAACCTTCGCAACGGTTGAAGTACCTGGAGAAGTACAGTAACAGTGCCACGCCATTCTAAGCTGACGTAATACAGGCGTTGTGTAACTCGCGATCTGTGTATCGCGCGGGTTTTCATCGCCCAGGTTTTACCGATTGAGTGGTCAGTAAGTTGTTTGCCCCGACAACAATAATTTCAAGGGAAGGACGTACATTATGCAAAGCCCTGCCACGTTCACCGCGCATGTCGTATTGGCCGCCCTGGGCCTGATTGTTTACCAGCAGGCCCAGGCGGCGCGGATCGAGCCCGCCGGCAGCGCCTTTACGGCGCAAGGCCCGATCAGTTTTTCCAAAGGCGCGCTGATCAGTGCCGACTGCACCATCAAGGTCGCCGGCAAAGTTGCCGCCGATGGCGCATCGGTGAATGTCGATAAAGTTGAATTCGAGGGCGGCCTCAAGTGCAGCCGTGTCGAGGCAATCAACTTGCCGTGGGTATTAGTTGCCAAAGATACCAAGCGCGGTTCCATGTCGAAGATCAGTGTGGATGTGCACGCGTTTGGCCTGGGTGGCAAGTGTGGTCCGTCCACGGCCGACGGGACGTGGGATAACGCCACTGGCAAGTTGGAAGCCGCCAATGTACCGATTGGCGAAGACTGCACGATCAAAACGGTGTCGATCAAGATGCCGCCGACTTTCAAAGTCGTCGAATAAACCCATCCGAAGGGTGCAGCGGTAATTGAATTGAAATTTGGCTGGAAAGGGACGTTCTGCAGTTTCACCGTGACTTCTCGTTCATGGCCATTACCCCTGGCGAAATGACTCGCCATAACATGTGAGGAAAAACAATGAAAAGCTTGAAAACTCTCGTGTCGTTGACTGCTCTGGCTGTTTGCATGGGCGCTGCTTCGATGGCCACTGCGGCTTCGATCAGCCCGGAAGGTCCTTTCACCACCACCGCAGGCTCCATCGTCGTGCAGTCACCGTCTTCATTCGGGGGCTCTGTGACATGCGGCATTACCTTCAGCGGTAATGTCAGTGGCGGTGTGGCCACCATCAACAATGCGGCCCTGACCGGTGGCGGCCTGTGCGCGTTGCCAACCCTCAAAAGCATCCCGTCGCCAGGCTGGAAGCTGACCGCATTGTCGGGCGCTGTAGGCCAAGTGGAGAACGTGGGTTACACCATCAAAAAAACCATCGTACTTCCTGGCACCGACTGCGGGCCGTCCACCATCAGCGTGGCCTGGAACCCTGCGACTCACACGTTGACCGCGGCTAACCAGGCGCTGAGCGGCGGCTGCAACATTGTCTCGCTGACCACCACTGCCGCCGGCCTGACCGTTAACCCATAACGGGCGCGCAGTGCAGAACGAAGGGTTGATCACCCGTTGAAAAACCGGTGCCTCGCAAGAGGTGCCGGCTGACGTGGTAAGCCGGCAATGCCGGGAGCGCATAATAATAAGGAGTGCCGCATGATCACTAAGAAACAACAGGCTCACACACTGCTGGGGCTGGCATTACTGGGGGGGCTGATGATGACAGCGCCCGTGCAGGCGGGTGGTTTCTCCACGCCGACGTACGGTGCCCCTGGATGGGGTCGGGCGTTCGGCGGCGGTTCTCTGTTCAAGAACGACCCTAGCTCTGCTTACAACAACCCGGCGGCCATGGCATTTGTCGACCAGGCCGTGGTTCAACAGACCGTCGACTATGCGCGTGTGAAGATTAAATACAGCGGCCAGGCTTACGATTACGCCGGTAACCCAGCATCCAATACCGCCGTGATGCCCGATGGCAGCTTTGACCCGAGTACGGCAGTCGTCAACAACAATGACGGTGGCCAGGGCGGCTTCACTGCCTGGTTGCCGACCGGTTTTCTGGTTATCCCGATGGGTGACCGTTTTGCATTCGGCCTCAGTCAGGTTGTGCCACAAGGGATGCGTACCACCTGGAATGAAAACTCCAAGTTTCGCGACTTCGCCGTGGACACCAAAATCGAAACCGTCGGCCTGACGGGTTCCTTATCGTTCAAGGTGCGTGACGACTTCTCCATCGGTGGTGGCATGATCGTCCAGCGTAGCCAAGGCTTTGTCAGCCAGAACATCGATCTGTTCTCGGCGGCCTCGGTCTCTCCCGGGTTGGGCAATGGGGCGTTTCCGTCGGGCGTCGGCAGCGCACTGATGCGCGTCAAGGTCGATAACGTTTCCGTTGGCTGGTTTACCGGCGTTGTCTGGAAGCCGACTGAGCAGGACTCGTTGGGCCTTAACTACCACGCCAAAATCAAAAACAAGATGACCGGTAAATACAACATCCGGGCGGATGTGTTGAACAACGGCTTGATGACCGACGACACCGTCTTCGGTACCGGCAAGACGCTGGTCGAAACGGCGTACCCTGGCCTGAAGTTGTACCCCAACGGCGCCAATGCCAGCACGCAGCTGGATATTCCGGCGACTGCCGCGATCGACTGGGTGCACCAGTTCAACGACCGTTGGACCTTGGGTGTCAGCGCGATGTGGACGCAATGGTCATCCTTCAAGGACCTGACACTCAAGTCCGAAGGCTCGACGATCGTTGCCATTCCCTACAACTATCGGGATGCCTGGATGTACTCCGTGGGGGGAGATTTCAGAGCTACGGACGAGCTGACCCTGCGCGCCGGTGTGGCGTATGACCAAACCCCGACGCGCAACTCGACCCGCGATCCGCGTATCCCTGACGGCGACCGTTACTTTGCATCGCTGGGTGCCGGTTACGATATCAAGGCCATTCCAGGCTTGTCGCTGGACGCCGCGTATTCGCACCAGTTTGTTCAGAAGGTCAACATCAGAACCCAGAACGTTGATCGTCTTGGCGGCGGTCGTCTCGACGGTACGGCTGAGTCTTCAGGCGACATTGTCAGCCTGTCAGCCACCTACAAGTTCTAAACCCACCACGGCTCGAGCACCCGGCGCATCCTGGTGCTCGCAGCTGAAACTGTCCGGATTGCTGCTCCAGCCGGCTGACGCGTTCAGCCCTTTGTTGTTGCGCAAACGCATTAAATAAAAATTTCAAAACAAAATTTGAATTTGTCTTTTCAAGTTTGTAGTGTGGCCTTACGCCGCAGTTCATTTTGAGCTGCCTGCGCATTGCCCGTGCCCTGAATCAAGTAGAGGTATCCCCATGATTATCTGGTTATTGGTGGGTCTCGCCGCAGCGATTGCCCTGGCGTATCGACAGGCCGCCGCAGCCCTTTGGTTGGGCGCTGGCCTGATCTGGCTGGCGGTTGGTTACCTGTGCAATGCGGTGGCGGGCCTGGGTCTCAGCGTCGCGGCGGTGTTGGTGGTCTTGCCGGCCTTGCTGCTGACGCTCAAACCACTGCGTCGCGCGCTGTTGACCAGCAAGGCCCTGGGCCTGTTTCGTACGATCATGCCGGCGATGTCCGACACCGAGCGCGCCGCCATCGAATCCGGCACCGTGTGGTGGGACGCAGAGCTGTTCAGCGGCAAGCCCAACTGGGATCGCCTGCTCAACGCTGCTCCGGCAAGCCTCAGCGCCGAAGAGCAGGCCTTCCTCGACAATGAAGTCGAGACGCTGTGCGACATGTCCAACGACTGGGAGACCACCCAGGTCTGGCAAGACATGTCTCCCGAAGGTTGGCAGTACACCAAGGACGCCGGGTTCCTCGGCATGATCATTCCCAAGCAGTACGGCGGCAAAGGTTTCTCCCACTATGCGCATTCGCAAGTGGTGATGAAGTTGTCGACCCGCTGCTCGGCAGCGGCGATTTCGGTGATGGTGCCCAACTCCCTGGGCCCGGCAGAATTGCTCCTGCATTACGGCACCGATGCCCAGCGTAATTACTACTTGCCGCGCTTGGCGCGGGGTGAAGACATCCCGTGCTTTGCGCTGACCAGCCCCTATGCAGGCTCCGACGCCGGGGCGATTCCGGACCTGGGCATCGTCTGCAAAGGTATGCACGAGGGTGAGGAAGTGCTCGGCTTCAAGGTGACCTGGGACAAGCGCTACATCACCCTGGGCCCGATCGCCACGGTGCTGGGCCTGGCGTTTCGTGCCGAAGACCCGCAGGGTTTACTCGGCAAGGCGGGGTCGCTGGGCATTACCTGTGCGCTGATCCCGACGTCTCATCCGGGGGTGAACAGTGGCCGCCGTCATTGGCCGCTGAATGCGGTATTCCAGAACGGCCCGACCACCGGCAAGGATGTGTTCATTCCCCTGGAGTGGGTGATCGGCGGTCGTGAGCAAGTCGGTAACGGCTGGCGCATGCTGATGGAATGCCTGGCCGCCGGGCGGGCGATTTCCTTGCCTTCGGCCAACGTCGGCCTGGGCAAAGTGGCGGTTCGCGGCACCACCGCGTATGCCGCGATGCGCAAACAGTTCGGCCTGCCCATCGGCAAGTTCGAAGGCGTGCAGGCGCCATTGGCGCGCATGGCCGGGCATTTGTATGCCTGCGATGCGGTGCGCAAGGTGTCGGTGGCTTCCCTGGATGCCGGTGAAAAGCCCTCGGTGATTTCCGCCATTGCCAAATACCACGTCACTGAGCGTGCGCGAATCATCGTCAACGACGGCATGGACATCGTGGCGGGCAAAGGCATCTGCATGGGGCCCAATAACTTTCTGGCCCGCGCCTACCAGCAAAGCCCGATTGCCATCACGGTAGAAGGCGCGAACATCATGACCCGCTGCCTGATTATCTTTGGCCAGGGGCTGATTCGCTGCCATCCCTATGTGTTCCGCGAGATGGAAGCGGCGCGCAACCCGGATCGGCGCAAGGCGCTGGAAGCCTTCGACAGCGCGATGTTCGGCCATTTGAGTTTTGTGCTGGCCAATACCGTCCGTGCGGCGGTGCATGCGCTGACGGGCGGACGCCTGATGTCCGCACCGGCCAAGACCGATCCGGCGTTGGCATCCTACTACCGCCAGGCCAATCGGCTCTCGGTGGTGCTGGCGTTGATCTCGGATATTTCCATGGGCGTACTGGGCGGAGCCCTCAAGCGCAAGGAAAGCATCACCGGGCGCCTGGGGGATATTCTGTCCCAGCTCTACATTCTTTCCTGCGTGCTTAAGCGGTTTGAAGATGATGGTCGGCCCCAGGCGGACCTGCCGCTGGTGCACTGGTCGGCCCAGGATGCGTTATTGCGCGCCCATGAAGCCCTGGCCGAAGTGCTCGATAACTACCCGTCGAAAGCCGCTGCGCGAATCGTGCGTGGCTTGAGTTTCCCGTTCGGAATTCCCCTGCGTAAACCGGCGGACCGCCTGTTGGCCCAAGTGGCTGAGGTGGTGCAAACCCCCGGCGAAACCCGCGACCGCTTACTGGCCAATTCCTACATTCCGCGTCCGGAGATCGACAAGCTGGCTTATGGCGAATTGGGCTTCCGGCTGTTGCCGCAGGTGGAACTGATCGACGCTCGGCTCAAGCCCGCAATCAAGCAAGGCGTGATCGAAGCCATGCCGATTTCCGCCACAGCCTTTACCGGTTGGCGCGTCAAGGCGCGGGCGCTGGACCTGATCAGCGACGACGAAGACAGCCTGCTGGGGCGCTATGTGGACTATGCCGACCACGGGATTCAGGTCGACGACTTCCCGCAGGATTTCGGTTTGCTGGAAGCCTTGCAGCAGCGTCAGCAGGCGTTGGCCAAACCGACGGCGAAGCGCCGCAGCAGCCAAAGCGAAAACGCCTCGGTCAACTAGGGAAAACGCGGTCAGTGTGGGAGCGGGCTTGCCCGCGATAGCGGTCTGCCTGACACACCGCCATCGCAGGCAAGCCAGCTCCCACATTTGATCGGGTTTACACGGCAACGCAGCGTTGTAAGTGGATCTATCTATGAGTGACAGCTACCTATCCTTCGTCAATTCCGCCTGGGGCCGCCGCCTGGCTCAGGCCATCGGCCTGCCGCAACCCTTGCCGTTGCAACGTCACCGCAGTGGCCAGCACGGCCTGGTCAACCCGGTGATTGTCGCCGGGGCAGGGCGGCTTTGCGCACGGGTGCAAGCGATTTTCGCCGCCACCGACACGGTCGCCGCCACGCCGGCGACGCCCAAGGCGCCGTCCACCGTCAAGGTCCAGGGCGCGGTGTTCGACGCCACTGGCGTGCTCGATTTGCAGCAGCTCGACGCGCTCTACGTGTTTTTCCATGCCAATGCCAAACGCCTTGGCCACCACGGTCGCGTGGTGGTGCTTGGCACTGCGCCGGAACATTGCCAGGACCTGCCCCAGGCCGTCGCCCAACGTGCCCTTGAAGGCCTGGTGCGTTCGTTGGCCAAGGAACTGCGCCGGGCAATCACCGTGCAATTGATTTATGTGGCGCCGGGTGCCGAAGAGGCCCTGGACAGCAGCCTGCGGTTCTTCCTGTCACGCCGTTCGGCGTATGTGTCGGGGCAGGTGGTACGCCTGGAAACCCCGGTGGACGGTAACGTTGCCGTCAACTGGGACAAACCCTTCGCGGGGCGGCGTGCCCTGGTCACCGGCGCTTCGCGTGGCATTGGCTTGGCGATCGCCCAGGTGCTGGCCCGCGACGGCGCCCATGTGGTCTGTGTGGACGTGCCTCAGGCCCAGGACGCGCTGCTGCAAGCCGCCAGCAGTGTGCACGGCTCCGCCTTGCCGCTGGACATCACCGCAGCGGATACGGCCGCGCTGTTGCAGGCGCATGTCAACCAATACGGTGCCTTTGACGTGGTGGTGCATAACGCCGGCATCACCCGCGACAAGACCATCGCCAAGATGACCGAAGCTGCCTGGCGCAGTGTGCTGGCGGTCAACCTCGAAGCACCGTTGCAATTGAGTACGGCATTGCTCAGTGGCCAGGGGCTGAACCGCGGTGGGCGGATTGTGTGTGTCTCGTCGATTTCCGGCATCGCCGGCAACTTGGGGCAAAGCAACTACGCCACCTCCAAGGCCGGCGTGATTGGCCTGGTGCAGCGCCTCGCACCGTTGGCGGCGGCGCAGCAGGTCACGGTGAATGCGGTCGCGCCCGGGTTTATCGAAACTCAGATGACCGCAAACATCCCGCTGATGATTCGCGAGGCGGGGCGGCGCATGAACTCGCTGTCCCAGGGCGGACAGCCCATCGACGTGGCCGAGACCATCGCCTGGTTGGCGCACCCTGCATCCGGCGGGGTTAACGGCCAAGTCGTACGCGTGTGCGGCCAAAGCCTGCTGGGAGCCTGAGCCATGGACTACGTGACGCAGATTATCGACCCGCCGCCGTCGCGCACTCAGTTGTTGCTGGACGGCGTGCGCGCGCTGCGCAAACCCAAGCTCGACGGTGCGCCCGCGTTGCCCACGGCGCTTCTGGTGCGCTCGGCGGCGCAGCTGTCGCCCAGCGGCATTGCCGCGTATGGCCGCGCGTGTGGTTTCCGGCGCGAGCAGGGCGTGCCGCTGTCCTATCCCCACGTGCTGGCGTTCCCGTTGCACCTGATGCTGCTGACTCGGCCCAGCTTCCCGTACCCGGCCAGCGGCATGGTGCATCTGGCCAATCGCATTCGTCAGCACCAGCGCTTGCAGGAAGGCCAGGCCCTGCGCCTTGAGGTGTTTTGCGAGCGCTGGGTGGCGCATCCCAAGGGCCAGGCGCTGAGCATTGCCACCCGCGCCTATGGCGCGGGCACGCTGGTGTGGGAGAGCGACAGCCTGTACTTGCGCCGCGCCGTGAAAACCCCGGTGGGCGAGCCGTGGGACGACGTGCTGGCATTGCAGGAAGAGGGCCTGTTACGCACCCAGCGCTGGGTGTTGCCCGCCGACCTGGGCCGGCGATTTGCCAACGTATCGGGCGACTTCAACCCGATTCATACCTCGCTGATCGGCGCAAAGGTCTTTGGCTTTCGCCGCGCCATTGCCCACGGCATGTGGACCCTCGGCCGCGCGTTGGCCGCGCAGCAACCGCCGGGCGGCCTGGATCAGGCCCACGCCCATTGCGACTTCAAGCTGCCAATCTTCCTGCCCGGCCAGGTCGCCCTGTGGAACCGGCCTGTCACCGGCCCACGGCGTGAGTTCGAAGTGCGCAATGTCGCGGGCGATAAACCCCATATGCGTGGGCTTTTTATTTGGCTGCCCACTTGTGAAGAGCGCCCCCAATGAATGACTACAGCTTTAACCCGGCCCCGACCCGCCGCGTGGCGATCATCGGCGGCAACCGTATTCCCTTTGCCCGCTCCAACACCGTGTATGCCCACGACAGCAATCAGGATTTACTGGTCGCCGCCTTGCAAGGCCTGGTGGACCGCTACAACCTGCACGGCCAGCGCCTGGGCGAGTTTGCTGCGGGCGCGGTGATCAAGCATTCGCGGGATTTCAACCTGGCGCGTGAATCGCTGCTCTCCACCACGCTGTCACCCGCAACACCTGCCTACGACGTGCAGCAAGCCTGCGGCACCGGCCTGGAAGCCGCCTTGCTGGTGGCGAATAAAATCGCCCTGGGCCAGATCGAAGTGGGCATTGCCGGTGGCTCCGACACCACGTCCGATGCGCCTATCGGCCTTAACGAAGCGTTGCGTCATAGCGTGCTCGCGGCCAACCGGGCCAAGGGCATGGGCGCCAAGGTGAAGGCATTATTGAAGGTGCGTCCGTCGATGTTTTTCAAGCCGTTGCTGCCGCGCAATGGCGAGCCGCGCACTGGCCTGTCCATGGGCGAACACTGTGAAGAAATGGCCAAGCGCTGGCAGATCAAACGGCTGGCCCAGGATGAGTTGACCCTGACCAGTCACCAGCGCCTGGCGGCAGCCTACCAACGCGGCTTTTTCGACGACCTGATCAGCCCTCATCGCGGCCTGGCCCGTGACAACAACCTGCGCGCCGATACCAGCCTGGAAAAACTCGCGGGCCTGGCGCCTGCCTACGACCGCCAGAATGGCACCCTCACGGCGGGCAACTCCACGCCGTTGACCGATGGCGCGTCAGTGGTGCTGTTGGCCAGTGAAGCCTGGGCGGCAGAACGGGGCTTACCGGTGTTGGCCTACTTGCGCACCGGCGAGACGGCAGCGGTGAACTTTGTCGACGGCACCGAAGGCTTGTTGATGGCGCCGGCCTATGCGGTGCCACGTATGCTCAAGCGCGAAGGCCTGAGCGTTGCCGACATTGATTTTTTCGAGATTCACGAAGCCTTTGCCGCCCAGGTATTGTGCACCCTCAAGGCCTGGGAGGACGCCGATTATTGCCGCGAGCGGCTCGGCCTGGATGCACCGCTGGGCAGCATTGAGCGCAGCAAGATGAACGTTAACGGCGGCTCCCTCGGCTGTGGTCACCCGTTTGCCGCAACCGGTGGCCGACAACTGGCGGCACTGGCCAAGACCATTCACGAAAACGGCGGCGGACGCGGCTTGATTTCGATCTGCGCGGCGGGTGGGCTGGGCATCACCGCCATCGTCGAAAAGTAGCGCTATCAATAACAACAACAAGGAGACTGCCATGAACGCTGTAAGCCTGGAACGCACTGAACGGATCTGGTTGAACGCTTACCTGCCCGGCGTCCCGGCGGACATTGAGGCCGGTATCGACGCCTACCCGTCGTTGCGCGAAGTATTCCTGGAACACCTGGAGAAATTTCGCGAGCGGGTTGCCTACGTCAGTATCGGCACCGAAATGACCTATGCCGACTGGCAAGTGCAAGGCTTCGCGTTTGCCGCGTGGCTGCAGGGCCAGGGTGTAAAAAAGGGCGACCGTGTGGCGCTGATGATGCCCAACTGCTTGCAGTACCCGATTTGCCTGCTGGGCACGATCCTGGCCGGTGCGGTGGTGGTGAACGTTAACCCGCTGTACACCGCCCATGAACTCAAGCATCTGCTCAAGGACAGCGGCGCTGAAACCGTGGTGATCTTCGAAAACTTCGCGCGTACCCTGGAAAAAGTCGTGGCGGGCAGCAACGTCAAGCGCGTGGTGGTGGCGGCCATCGGCGATTTGCTGGGCACCTTCAAGGGCGCGGCGATGAACTTCATCCTGCGCCATGTGCAAAAGCAGGTCCCGGCGTTTAATTTGCCCGGCGCGGTACGCTTCAACCAGGTGCTGAAACAGGGGCGGGCGCAGCATCACTTGCCGGTCGCCATGGGCCTCGATGAGCTGGCCTTTTTGCAATACACCGGCGGCACCACGGGCGACGCCAAGGGCGTGATGCTCAGCCACCGCAACATCATCGCCAACCTGCTGCAAGCCAAGGCGTGGGTCGGTGATCAGTTGGATCAGCACACACAGGAAACCAACGTCACCTTGCTGCCGCTGTACCACATCTTTTCGCTCACGGTGAACTGCCTGATGTTCATGTGCCTGGGGGGGCGTAACATCTTGATCGCCAACCCTCGGGACGTGAAGCGGGTGCAGATGATTCTGCGCAAGGAGCGCTTCAATGGGATTGCCGGGGTCAACACGCTGTTTAACGGCTTGCTGGAGAACGAGGCATTCTGCGCGCGGGACTTCTCGGATTTGCGCATGGTGATTGCGGGCGGCATGGCCACGCACACGGCGGTGGCCAAGCGTTGGAAGGAAGTCACCGGGGTGCCGATTGTCGAGGGTTACGGGCTGACCGAATGCTCGCCAGTGGTGAGCATCAGCCCCATCGACATTTCACGCATGCGCGAGATGGAATTTACCGGCAGCATCGGCGTGCCGTTGCCGTCGACCTGGGTGCGCTTTATTCGTGAGGATGGCGAGTTGGCCGACATCGGTGAGCAAGGCGAACTGCAAGTGCGCGGCCCGCAGGTGATGCAGGGCTACTGGAAACGCCCGAAGGAAACCGCCGAGGTGCTGGATGCCGAGGGGTGGTTGGCGACCGGTGATATCGGCGTGATGGACGAGCGCGGCTATATCCGTCTGGTTGACCGCAAAAAAGACCTGATCCTGGTCTCGGGTTTCAACGTGTACCCCAATGAAATCGAAGACGTGGTGGCGTTGCACCCAGGTGTCGGCGAGGTGGCGGCAGTCGGTGTCGAAGACGCTGTGACCGGGGAGAAGGTCAAGATCATTGTGGTGCGCAAAGACCCGAACCTGACTCAGGAACAGCTTCTCGCCCATTGCCGGGAATACCTGACAGGGTACAAGGTGCCGCGGTATGTGGAGTTTCGCAGCAACGAGTTGCCCAAGACGACGGTTGGCAAAGTACTGCGCCGGGCGTTGCGCTGATTTTAAAGCGTTGATGATCTCAATGTGGGAGCGGGCTTGCCTGCGATGACCATAGGTATCTACGCAACTCTTTGTGTTGCTTTAAGCCTGTGAGGGGTTAGGGAGATTGAGTACATATCCGTTGCTGTGGTAACGGCTGCTTAGGGTTCCGCTCTTACAGCGGGTCACTTTTTTACAAACGCCTAAAAAAGTAACCAAAAAACGCTTTGCCCCACCACTCGGTACCTCGCCCAGGCTCGGTATGCCCGCACTCCGGCTTGAATCCGTGGGCCGCCGCAATGGGCCATCCCTGGCCCAGTGCGGCTAACCCGGCGTCCTGCCGGGTTACCCACGGATTCAAGCCTGCGTTCGGCCATCGTGGTTAACGGGGCCTGTCAGATCAAGATCAACAGCAGATCAAAGTCAAAAGCAGAGCACGGCGGCCTGAAAGCCGACCTGAGTGGTTGAAGCAAAAGCAGAGCAACAGCACAGCAACAGCACTTTTACCGGATGAAATGAGATCCAAATGTGGGAGCGGGCTTGCTCGCGAATGCGGCGTGCCAGTCAGCTCATTTGTAACTGACCCACCGCGTTCGCGAGCAAGCCCGCTCCCACAATGTTGATCGAGTTCAGCTGCCAGCACCGTAGTGCACTGCTTTTCTGTGGGAGCTGGCTTGCCTGCGATGCAGATACTTCGATACATCAGGCATACCCAGCCGCAGACCCCATACCAGCTCCCAGATTGACCCAATACAGTCTGAAGAACTGCCCACCTTCTGCCTGATGTACCCAGTTCCAAATGTGGGAGCGGGCTTGCTCGCGAAAGCGGTGTGCCAGTCGGCTTATTTGTAACTGACCCACCGCATTCGCGAGCAAGCCCGCTCCCACAATTTTGACCGAGTTTAGCTGCCAGCACCGCAGTGCTCTGCTTTTCTGTGGGAGCTGGCTTGCCTGCGATGCAGACACCTCGGTCCACTAAGTACACCGAGTTGATGCTATCGCAGCGGTTCGGCGGTCCGACAAGCCCGCTCCCACATTGAACCTGTTCAGCGCTCGGGATTCAGGGTTTCCAGGCTGCCGGATTCACCAGGTTTTTCGGCCGTTCCCCCGACAATGCCGCGAGCAGATTATCCACCGCACAACGGGCCATCGCTTCCCGCGTTTCGTGGGTCGCCGAACCGATATGCGGCGTGGCCACCACGTTATTCAAGCGCAACAACGGCGAGTCGTGATTCAGCGGCTCACGCTCAAACACATCCAGGCCCGCCGCGCGAATCGTACGTTGCTGCAGGGCCTCGACCAGCGCGGCTTCATCGACGACTTTGCCCCGAGAAATATTGATAAAGATCGTCTCGGGGCCCATCAGCGCAAATTCTTCAGCACCAATCAGTTTTTCGGTTTCAGCCGTGAGCGGCAGCGTCAGGCAGACAAAGTCAGCCTCCTTGAGCAACGCCGCGAGGCTGCGGTATTGCGCGCCGAAGCGCGCTTCTACCAACGGCTTGGGCGAGTGGCTGTGGTAGATCACCGGCATGCCGAAACCGAAATGCCCGCGTTGGGCCAGGGCTTCACCGATGCGGCCCATGCCGATAATGCCCAGGGTCTTGCCATGCACGTCGCTGCCGAAATGCGAGGGGCCGATGTTTTTGTTCCACTGGCCGGCACGCACCATGTCGGCGAGTTCGACCACGCGACGGGCAGTGGCCAGGATCAACGCAAAGCCGGTGTCCGCGGTGGTTTCGGTGAGTACGTCCGGGGTGTTGCTGAGCAGGATGCCGCGTTGGGTCAGGTAGTCGATGTCGTAGTTGTCGACACCGACCGAGACGCTGGCCACTGCTTCCAGGTGGGGCGCCAGAGCGAGCAGCTCGGCGTCCAGGCGCAGGCTCGCACCCAGCAGCCCGTGGGCGCTGGGCAGGGCGTCACGCAGCCTGGCCAGGCCGGGCTCGTCCAGCGCGTCGATCAGGGTGACATCGGCGTGCTCGTGCAGGCGGGCCATCAATGGCGCCGAGAGTTTTTTGTATAAAACGACAGACTTCTTCATTGGGTTTTTACCTTCAATTCAAACGTAGGCGACGGCGCGCGCTCACGGTCGCTGGCGCCGGGCTTGAGGAAAATCGTCAGCACCACGGCGAACATCAATGCGCCGCTCATCAGCAGGTAGGAGGCGCCGGGCGAACCGGTGCTGCTATTGAGATAACCCACCAGGTACGAACCACCGAACGAGCCGAGCGCGCCCATGCTGTTGATCAGCGCCATGGCGCCACCGGCAACGTTGGCCGGCAGGATCTCCGGGACGATGGCGAAGAAAGGGCCATAAGGCGCGTACATGCAGGCGCCGGCGATCACCAGCAGGGTGTAGGACCACCAGAAGTGCTCGGCGCCCAGGACGTAGGACGCGTAGAAAGCGATGGACGCGATCAGCAACGGCGGCCACACAAAACGTTTACGTTTTTGCAGCTTGTCCGAGCCCCAGGACACTGCGAGCATACCGATGACGGCTGCCAGGTAAGGCAGGGCGGACAGCCAGCCCGCTTCGACCATGTCCATCTGCAAACCGGCTTTGAGGATCGACGGCAGCCACAGCACAAAGCCGTACACGCCGATGCTCCAGCAGAAAAACTGTAACGCCAGGATGATGACCTTGGGCGAGCGAAAGGCTTCGGCGTAGTTTTTCACGGCCTTGATGCCGACTTGCTCGGCCGCCAGGGCGGTTTCCAAGTCCTGCTTCTGCGCGTCACTCAGCCACTGCGCATCCTTGGGCCGCTCATCTGCCAGGCGCCACCAGATAAACGCCCAGATCACGGCTGGCAGGCCTTCAATGATAAACATCCAGCGCCAACTGAAATGCTGCACCAGATAACCTGACACCACCGACATCCACAGCATGGTCACCGGGTTGCCGAGGATCAGGAACGTGTTGGCCCGCGAGCGTTCGGCACGGGTAAACCAGTGGCACAGGTAAACCAGCATCGCCGGCATCACCGCGGCTTCCACCACCCCTAGCATGAAGCGAATGGCGATCAACATATAGGCGTTGGACACCACCCCGGTCAGGGTGGCCAGGCCGCCCCACAGGATCAGGCTGACGAAAATCAGTTTTTTAACGCTGCGTTTCTGCGCGTAGATGGCCCCCGGCACCTGGAAGAAAAAGTAACCGAGAAAGAACAGCGCCCCCAGCAGCGACGACATGCCTGGGGTGATCATCAAGTCTTCGGCCATCCCGGAGGCGGCGGCGAAGCCGTAGTTGGCGCGGTCCAGGTACGCCAGGCTGTAGGTGATAAAGACGATGGGCATGATGTACCACCAGCGGCGGGTGGCGAGTTTCAAGGTATCCATGGGGTTGCTCCTGAGCTTGTTGTAGTTGTGGCAACAGGGTGTGGGTCATGCAACGGATCGAGTGGGTAACGCCGAACGGGTGGGCAGGCCTTCCATATCGCCGCGGCTTTGTACGGCGCGGCTGCCGATCCAGTTGCCGCGCTGTACGGCCTCGGGGAAGCTGAGGTTGTCGAGCAAGGCGCTGATCATGCCGACGGCAAAACCATCCCCGGCGCCGACGGTGTCGACGACTTTTTCCACCGGCACGGCGGCGACAAAGCCCTGGTCCATGTGGGTGCGGAAGTAAGCGCCATCCGGCCCAAGCTTGATGGCCACGGCTTCGGCGCCCTGGTCGAGGTAGAAGGCGGCGATGTCGGCCGGGTCGTCGAAACCCGTGAGCAAGCGGCCTTCGCTCAAGCCCGGCAAGACCCAGTCAGCCAGGCGTGCAAGGGCGTTTATCTGGCGAATCATCTGCGGCTGGTTGGCCCACAAGGACGGGCGCAGGTTCGGGTCGAATGACACGCTGCGCCCGGCTTTGCGCATCTGCGTCATCAGCGCCACGGACAGCTCGCCGGTGGCCTCGGACAAGGCCGGCGGAATACCGGTGGCATGCAGGTGCCGCGCTTGCAGCAGTGCGGGGCGAATGTCGGCAATCGACAAGTGACTGGCGGCCGAGCCTTTGCGGAAATACTCCACTTGCGGGTCTGCGCCAGTCTCTTCGCGGGACTTGAACTGAAAACCGGTGGGGTGCAGCGGGTCGACCGTCACATGCTGACAATCCAGGCCTTCCTTTTTCAGTGTGTCGATGACAAACCGCCCGAGGGAATCAGCCCCGACCCGGCTCAGCCAGGCAACATTGAAACCCAGGCGCGACAAACCGATAGCGACGTTGCTGTCGGCCCCGGCAATGCGTTTGTGGAACTGGGCCACCTCGGCCAGGTCGCCGGTCTGTTCGGCGACGAACATCGCCATGGTTTCACCGAACGACAGGATATCGATCTCAGACATGGGCATTCTCCGCACGGGGCTGGCCAAGGAGGGCGAGGGCGGCGACGTGTTGCGCGGTGACGTCGGTCAGGTCTTCGCCTTGCAACGGGTATTCCACGGCCCGGGTAATACCTTGAGTCATATGCTTGAGCAGTTGTTCCCACATGTGCAGGTCGCAGGCGCTGGGTGGCAAGGCCACCAGCTTGCCGTCCTGGCGCCGCGCCACGGCCTTGCAGTGCAGGTAGTCCACGTGCCGGCCCAACAGGCGGGCGGCGGTGACTGCGGATTGGTCCTGCCACTGCCAGTTGCCGATGTCGAACGTCATTTTGACCGGCAGACCCAGGCGTTCAACCTCGGTGAAGAAGCGCTGCATCGGTTCGATACGGCCGCCGTGCAGCGTCTGGTCGTTTTCCACCAGTAACTGGACCGGGTGGCGGTTGAGCAGCGCGTGCAGGCTTTGCAGGTCGTTGGTGTCGGTGAAGTAGCCGAGGGAGACTTTCAGCCAGCGTGCGCCGAATGCTTGCGCGCGGTCCAGGGTGGCGGCGAGTTCGGCATTCGGCTGGGCGCGCCCGGCGACCCAGAGCTCCAGCGGTGATGAAAACACCGATTCCAGGCCGTGCTCAGCGGCGGCCTGGGCGAGGACGGCGGGTTGTTCGGTGGTCAGCAGTTCTTCACGCCATTCGATGCGCTGGGCGCCGGCAGCATTGAGCAACGTGACAAAACTCAATTGGCCCTGCTGGCGAACCAGGTCGGCGCCGTAGCTGGAGAGGCTGATGGAGACGGGGTATTTATGCATTGTTGTTTACCTCTGAAACCGGTTTCATTTTTATTCACAAAACACGCGTGGGAACGGGGTTGCCGGCGATGGCGCTGAATCAGTCGATTACTGCGTCGGCTGGGCAGCCGCGATCGCAGGCAAGCCGGCTTCCACAGGGGATTGAGTTGAGCCGCGAATGATCAGTTCCGGCAAAAGGTCCAGTGTGCGGGTCGGCGCGTCATCGCCGCGCAAGCGTTTGAGCAGGCAGTCGAAGGCGCTGGCGCCCATCGCTTCGGTCGGTTGGGCGAGGGCAGTGATGCCGTTGCCTACCAGCGGGTACCAGTCCAGGTCATCCAGGGCGATCAGGCCGACCTCATCAAACAGGTTGCAGCCCAACGACTTGAGCGCGCGGGTACAGGCCAGGGCGGCGATACCGTTGGCGCAGAACAAGGCTTTGGGGCCGGGGTTGGCAAGAAAGGCCTGCAGACGATTTTCCAGCTCGGCATCGAGTTCCAGCACCGCGCCGGTCAACCCCGGGCGACTGGCAATCTCGGCCTTGAAGCTGGTCTGGCGTTCCAGTCGGGAACTGGTGCCATCGGCGGCTTCGCTCACCAGCAACACATCGCGATAACCCTGCTGCTGGAGATGCTCCACGGCCATGCGTACCGCCGCGAAGTTATCCAAACCCACCATGTCGCTGTGCAGCGGCTCGACCTTGCGGTCGACCAGCACCAGCGGCATTTCCCGTTGCAACTCCAGCAACTGGTCGAGGTGATGGCCAAGGGTGTTCACGATCAACCCTTCGATGTTGTACGAACGCAACGCAGCCAGATGCTGGCGCTCCTGCTCGTCATCGCGGTCGGTGTTGCACACCACCAGGCTGTAGCCGTGCTGGCGGCAGGCGGTTTCGACGCCGTGCATCACGGCAATGGAATAGGGGTTGCGGATATCGGCCACCAGCATGCCGATCAGGCGCGTGCGCCCACGTTTCAAACCGCGCGCCATCTGGTTGGGGCGGTAGCCGAGCTCACTGATCGCCTGTTCGATGCGCAAGGCAATGGCGTCGGACAGTAAGGCGCGGTCATCACCGATAAAGCGCGACACGCTGGCTTTGGACACCCCGGCGCGTTCGGCGACGTCGAGCATGGTCACGCGGCTGCGCTGGGCGGCGGAAAAAGAAGTCACGGTGGCAGGCCTTTCTTATTGGAGGTGGTGATGCTGTGAAACCGGTTTCAGGAGACCTCAACAATGAAAGCCCGTCAAGTGTATTTCGCTTTAAGCACGTCCGCTCAGTGTGGCCAAACCCGACGAACGGAGGTGTTACCTGTGAAATCTGACAGTATCGGCTCACCGCAATTGGGTATTGAATCCTGCTTAACGCAATGCGTAATAGTTAATCGCCGAGTTAGCGGAGAACACCATGGAAAAAACGTTAGTGGATAATAACGGCAATAATGCCGAAGGTTTAACCAGCACCGTGCCCGTCGGTATATCCGCTACGCCGACATTGGCTCCGCTTAAGGTTGTTGGTGTTCTGCCCGATGGGCTGGTTCCCCTGGAGTTATCATTCAAAGACATTCCGGTGGTTATTGATACACCGTGGATGTTTCTGGCTGGGGAAAACGAAACTGACTGGCTATATATTGTTTGGCATGTGCGTGGTAGTCAGCCTGTCGATATCGGACCCATAGCGTTGTCCGGGCCTCTGACGGAGGCTAGCTTTCCTTATGATAAAGCCAGTATTCCTAAGGATTATTTTCAGAACAACGCCGTGGTGGATATATTTTATCGCGTTCACCCGCTTGAGTTGGATAACCCGTCATTCGAATACTCACCTGTGTCTACAATCATTATTGATCGAGCCGCTCCAGGGGCAGGCCAGGATTTGGCGGCTGCAACATTTGTTAATAACCCCATTACCGAGTTTGATCTTAGTAATAATCAGACGTTGGATATTATCATCCCCGGCGATTACCTTGATCGAAAAACAGGTGATACGGTGCTCGGCTATTTAAACGACACTGAAGCAACGGTGTCGCGTCCGCCCAATCATCGGCAGTCTTTTGTGGCTGTCAGCGGGCCAATGACTATACAGATGCCGGTGGCGGAAATTCGTAAGTTCTCCGCTTTTTCGGAGCTTTATTTCATTTACCGCTTACAAGACAAAGTCGGCAATCTATCGAGTTACTCATTTTCCGCCAAGACCCAGCTGCGTCTGAATGCGCTGCCTGCCAATCTGTCACCGCCTGAAGTGCCGGCGTATGAGTCCGATCTGTTGATTAATCGAGAGGACGCCCGCGGTATTGTTTCGGTGAGAGTGCGTCAGTATGACAACCTGTTGCCGGGTGATCAGTGTGTTGTCGAGTGGGATGGCATCAGGCTCCCTGCGACAACGGTCAACCGGTTGCCCCATTCGGTCGTCGTGGATTGGAGCGTACTGATCGCCAAGGGCGCGAACCTGCGGCGAATTATTAATTTGCCGGTGCGTTACTTCATTCTTCGTGCGGGAGATACCGTCGGCCCGGGCGTACGCTCGCCGCTGAAGCTCGTCACCGTGGACATGACGATCGCGGGCCAGGAAAACCCTCAGGCGCCCGCACTGCTGAACCGTCAATTAGCCCTGGTCAACATCCAAGGCGCGGTCTCCGCGACCCCCAATCGTTTGGACAGCCGCGATGCCAACAAGCCGGTGAGAGCTTCCTTTGCCTTGTTCGACAACCCCTTAGTGGGCGAGCGTGCCTTACTTTACTGGCCGGGGCAGGCGGCGCCGGTTGCGACTTATCTTGTCAAAGCAGGTGATGTCGGAGGGCGAGTGGTCGACTTCGACAACCTGATTCCCTGGTCGGTGGTCCAGGCCGGTGGCAGTAATGCGACGACCCTTGTGAACTATCAGACGGACAATGGGGTAAACCAGCAGTTGTCCCCTGATCAAACTGTTTTTGTCAGTCTTGCCCCGCCCATCAACTATCCACGGCCGAGTTTTCCTCAGTCGTTACAACACCCTAATCGGATTCTTAATTGCAATACCAAGCCACCGATTTGGCAGGTTGTTGAAGTGTTGATTGATCCGAGCCCACAGGTACTGCAGCCGAACGATGTCATCGTATTGTCATTGCAGGGTTTCAGGAATTATCCCGACCGTAACCCAATTCCGTCCACTGCCGACACGTTTGAATTCAAGTGGGGCACCGGCCCTGATGGCAAGCCAAATACAGTCTATCGCTTCCAGATAACGGCGGCAGAGTATGAAACGTTGATCAGGCCGTTGAGTGATTTCGCCGGCGGTTCGGCACGTTACAGCGTATTCCAAAATAAGATTCTGATCGGCACGTCAGCGATAGCCTATGTGCAAATTGATCGGAAGTTTAGCACGGGTAATTACTGTGGACCGAACGGCATAGGGCCAGGTGAAAAATAATCAGGTTGTTTTAGTCGCCGGCGCGTTAATGGAATCGTAAGTGATTAACGCGTTGTCGATGTGTTTTTTACCAGTTTGTGCATATCAAGCAATTAAGGAGACTATGAAATGGTTGATAAAATATCAGCGAGAGATGCTGCGGCTATTCTCGCCATTAATCCCACTCTGCCTGCACCGATATTGGTAGAGAAACTGGATGACACGGGCCTTGTTGCAACAGCGACGGCAGATACTGGAATTACCCTTATGTGTTACACGGGTCAGTTTTCAGCGCCTGAGTATTGGATTGAAGTCCAATCCAGAGACCTCAATCGACCGGATGCCGATTGGGGAGTCATGAAGAAAAAAGCTCAATTGAATGTGGCTGAAGATATTCTTACTCCTATTGTTATCACAGCCCCTAGTGGCGGTTTTTTGCACCGTCATGAAGAAATGCGGTACGTCATTTATGAGGACTTGGGGGGCGTCGCAGGGGACCCCTCTGAATTTTCGGATCCGGCACCCTTTATTGTTGATAGGTATGGTCCCTATCGGTCTGTCAATGATGGCAATAGCAAACCCCCGCTGAAAGTAGTCCTGCCGTCTACGCTGCCATCGCCGCTTACCAGTACCTACATTGCCAATAATCCAACCATCCCTGGCAATGTACTGCCCAATAACTTTACCGAGGCGGTCGGCCAGTTTGCGGACGGTGATATGGTTCAGTTGTTCCTTGGGCCAGACATGTTTAACAAGGATGACAAATATAAGGTAGGGTCCCCGTTCCCAATGTTGGGCGCTGCCAACACTCCGTTTTCATTTCCGACATCAGCGTTCACCGCTGACGCTACCCAGTACTTGTACTACATCCTCACAGACAAATCCGGTAACCAGAGTTTGCCCTCCAGTGCTGAACTTCTGAAGGTGTCGGTGTTGGATCCACCGGGCCAAGGACAAATTTTTATCCCGTTGGCGCCGAGCCCAGAATCGGGAACTACCGATGATTTACTGGACAACGCTGACTATCAAGCAGTGATTGAGGCGCGGGTAAGAGCTTTCACGAACCACCAACCCACATTGGATCAAATTGAGATTAAATGGGGCTCGCAGCCTTATAGCCTTCTGACGCCGGCTACGGCATTCGATGTGGTGTTCAAGGGCGCCGCCCTCAACGCATTGATTCGTGCTGAATATGGCGCTCAGGTAGGGCCGCAACCGGTCACTGTGCTCTACCGAGTCGTTCGTGGCAGCGAAATATTCCCCTCGACCCCGAAAGTGATCAATGTCGATTTAAGTGTTCCAGGGCCGGTCAACCCCGGAGAGCCAGGAACACCTAATATAAATCTGACCCCAGCGCGCTTTTTTGGTCGAGGCACCCCGCCGAGCGGGCAGGACACACTAAAAGACGTTGACGCCAATCTGCCCGTCAATGTAGAGGTCGATATTTGGACCACGGGTGCGCCTCCTCAAGCGGGCTATATGATTAATCTTGTGAGGCCTGATGGCACCATCATCCAGCCTCCACAACCTATCGGTACGTTGCTCCCGGGTGAAACGCTCAAGTTTACAATTCCATGGAGCGCTATTGAACCTGGCGGTAATGTCAAACAGCTCTTTCATTACATCGTTACAGGGCCGGGCACAACCAACCCGAATATATCACCCGCCACCCCGGTTGATGTTATAGGCGCGATTACTCAGGCCCTGCCTGCCCCTGTATTCCAGCGACTCACTTCCGGTGAGGTGAGATGCACTTCATTGGTAGACATTCCAGGGACAACGCCGCCTGACCATTACCTTGAGCTCTTTGTGGCGGGGGACACACGGATGGTGGTTGGGCGAAAACTGACTCTGAACGCCAAGGTATTCAGGCCCCGGACCGGTACACCGTTAGTAACACAGCCCTTTAGTACTGACGTTGATATAACGGACGCTATCCGCCTGAGTGGTTACACGTTCAGGCTACCGTATCGCGCTCTACTTATTTATCTGCGCATAGGCACGTTGGAAGTCACCGTCACCACGACTTTTGCCGACGGGGTGGTAGGGCGTGGTTTTGCGTCGGTCGGTGGGCGTTCAGTCGTCGTCAATGCGTATTGTGATAAGGAAATAGTAACCCCTACCACGCCTTGATAAAAAGAGCTATCCGCAGCGCCTCCCCCTTTTCAGGAAGGGGGAGGCGCAATCATTATTTTGTTTAATTGATTACAGCGTTATGGGTGTTTTTTGTGTTTAAACAGGGATAAGTCCTACAGAGTTTGGATAGGCGGCTCCGTACTCTGTGTGCCTCACAGGTGAGGTCACATTCTTCGGAAGCAAGCCGAACCGTTTTCCAACACGCTATCAGAGAGTGATTGCCCATGTCGGCACTGAATACGTTCGAACTCAAACCATTGAGTGCGATGATGAAAGTTCCAACCCTTACCTTCTGCCTGTATGTTGCGGTTCAGGGGCAAGCGCAGGCTGTTCAGTTAATTGGTCAACAACAAACCATTGACGCCACTTCAGCCGTGACCAGCTGGCAACTGTCCAGTCAGTCTACCTTGAATATGAACCGTGCATCGGCGACAACCATTGACCTTTCGAACTCCACTTTGAATGTTAATACAGGCAGTTCGGTCAATGATATCCGCGCTGTTTCAGGCTCCACGGTAAATATCGAATCAGCCCGTGTTTCTTCCAGTAACGCCACGGGCGGTGCGGTGCGCCTGGAAAACAGTAAGGCGACTGTCAGTAACAGCACGATCACCAACACTCAGGGCGTAGGTTTGCAAGCCCTTGGCATTGTGGGCGTGAGTGGTGGCTCTTCCGCCGAGATTACTTCAAGTAATATCAGTGGCCTGTTGGGCGGCGCGCAAGCCACCAGCGGCAGCCAATTGCACTTCAAAAATAATACAGTGGTGCAAGGTACCGGGGCGAATTCCATCGGTCTGAGCCTGCAGGGCGGTGCGGCGACGGCCAGCCAAAGTACAATCAGCGGTGGCGCCAATGGCGTGGTGTTTACCCGGGGGCGCGGCGATACCACTGAGGGCAAGCTGGTATTGGACCAATCCAGTGTAGAAGGCGTCAGCGGCTCAGCTATTTTGGTGCGGGGCGCGACCGGTAGAACGCCGACAGTCACCATCGATGTACTGAATAATTCCCAGTTGAAGGGTGGCGACGGTAAGCTGTTGAGCGTCACGGGCGGCGGCTCGGCGACGATGAATGTGGATAACAGCCGCTTGACCGGTAACGTCGTTGCGGACGCCGGCAGCACTGTCAATCTGAGCCTGCAGAACAACGCCGAGTTGACTGGCCAGTTGCAGAATGTCTCCAGTTTGAGTGTAGGCAACACGTCCAACTGGAACATGACCGGTGACAGCCAGGTGGGTGCGCTGAACATGGCCGGTGGTACGGTGACCATGGGCGCGGCGAATGAGTTTTACCAGCTGAACCTTCAAACGCTTTCGGGTAACGGCACCTTTGTCATGGGCACCGATTTCGACCAAGGCAAAACCGACTTTATCAATGTGACCGGCGAAGCCACAGGCAACCACAGCCTGGCACTCGCAGCCAGCGGCAGCGAACTGGTCAAAACCCAGGTTGTGCACACCGGCGGCGGTGACGCGGCGTTCTCCCTGGAGGGCGGCCCGGTCGACATGGGTGCCTATGCCTATAACCTGAAACAGGAAGGCAATGACTGGTTTCTGGACACGCAAACCCGTGTGATCAGTCGCAGTGCACGCGTGGTGACGGCATTGTTCAACACCCCGGTGACCATCATGACCGCCGAAGAGGGCTCATTGCGCCAACGTATGGGTGAGTTGCGCTACTCCCCGCACAGCACCGGTCTCTGGATCCGTGGTTTTGGCAGTAAATATGATGTGTCCCAGAGTTCGGGCACCGGCTACTCGCAGAACCTGAAAGGTTTCTCCATCGGTGCTGACACGCCGCTGGGCGACAGCCAATGGAAGGTGGGTGTATTTGGCGGCCACAGTAACTCTGACGTAAACCCGGCGCGCGGCGCTGCCGGTACCGTCAAGAGCTACTTCCTGGGTACCTATGCCACCTGGATGGATGAAGAAAGCGGTTTCTATTTTGATGCCGTGGCCAAAGCCAACCGGTTCCAGAACCAGGCCAAGGCAACCCTCAGTGACAACACGTCTACCAAGGGTGGCTACAACAACGTAGGCGGTGGTGTATCGGCTGAACTCGGCCGTCATATCAAGCTTGGTGAGAGTTCCTTTATTGAACCTTACGGCCGACTGTCGACCATTGTGGTCCAAGGTGGTACGTACAGCCTGAAAAACGGTTTGCAAGTGGACGGTGAGCGCACCCGCTCAAGGACTGCCGAGGCCGGCGCGACCGTTGGTCATGAGTTCCAACTCGATGATGGCACGCTGATCAAGCCTTACCTGCGTGCGGCAATGGTCCACGAGTTTGCCAACAACAATAAGGTCACGGTCAACAACCAGACCTTCAACAATGATTTGTCGGGCTCGCGCACCAAGTACGGTGCCGGTGTGGCGGTGTCGTTTACCCAGGACCTGCAGGCGCATGTCGACCTGGAGACCAGCACCAGTGACAAAATCAAGCAAAAAGCCGCTGTTAACGTTGGCGTACGCTATGCTTTCTAAATAGAAAGAGACAACGCTGATAAAAAAGCCCTGATTGCAAGATCAGGGCTTTTTTTGTTTTCTGCGGAGCCGGCTGGTTCAAACGGTTACTTCAAACTTAACGTCCAGTTTAAGTTCTGGATCTTGAGTGACGGCATACACGGAGCCAATGACGGCGAAAGGGTGATCACTGATTTTGTTCAGAGTCAGGCTGCCTTCGACATAGGGATATGCTCGGGGGTTTTCGCTTCGTTTTAGTTGAACCCACACCTGGTCAGTTCTGGAGCCCGTCAACTGCCGCACCTCGTCAGGGGTGATTGCTTTAGAGAATCTGATATAGAGTTCCTCGGAACCATCCCCGTCGTCTCGATGCGTCGTGGTAAATGCGATGGAATTATCTGTTTGCTCGACTTGAGCGGTCGTAGTTTCAAATGGGTGTTCGCCAATGGTACCTATGAACTGCGCCTTCTGGGCATTCGTCGATAAGCTGTTTGTTACTGACATAATCGCCTCTCCGTTCATGATGATTATACGAAAGCCAGAAGCGCGATTGCTTCTGTCTACTCCTATAAAGCCGCAAAAAGAAGAGTTAGGTAACTGTCAGAAGTCACAGTTTACAAAAGTTTATTTGACTGCTAGTTGTGGCCCTGATGAAAAGGGCATCTGCGCACAATCGCACACTCTAGTTTGAATGACTGACGCTATTAAAGGGCTTTTTCGGGAGGTGTCTACTGTCGAAGTTGACAGTCTAAAAAATATTTTTTAATAGCCTTTTTAAAGCATCGGTGTTCAGGGCTCAGCTAAACAGGCCTGCTGCAATATTGATCGAGAAGCCCAGAATCGCCGTATTGAACAGAAAACCGATCAAAGACTGTCCCAGCACCACCTTGCGCATACCCCGTGTGGCCACGCCTACATCCGCCGTCTGCACCGCCACGCCAATGGTGAACGAGAAGTACAGGAAGTCCCAATAGTTGGGGTTGCGCAAACCTTCGGCAAAGCGCAGCGCCGGCTCGTCACCTTCCCACGTGTAAAAGAGGCGCGCGTAATGCACGCTGAAAATCACCCCGGTCAGCAACCATGAACCAATCACCGTCATCCCGGTAAACCCGTAATGCAGCAGGCGCGCGGTGCTGTCCAGGTCTTTGCTGCCCACCAGGTTCAGCGTGATGGTCGCCAGGCTGGCAATCGCCGCGATGCACACCATAAACAGCACCAACCCTGCGTTTTCATCCTCGATCTCGGCGAAGCGTTTGACGTCGTCGGCCCGCGAGCGGCTGGTCAGCCACAGCATCAGTATCAGGTAGGTCCAGACGCCGGCATTCCAGCCAATGAGGATTTTGCTGATGATCGTGTCAGCGGGTGCCAGGATGCCCACGGCAAGGCCCAGGACGGCGGCGGCGGAGAGGCGAGGGTGGGTGCGGGCGAGGAAGGCCATAGGTGCTCACAACAGGGGAGGTTGTGAGCACCATAGCGCATTTTCAAACCGGTTATGAACGCTTGCGCACCAGCTTCATCACCACCACAAAGAACACCGGTACAAACACCACCGCCAGGGTTGCGGTGATCATCCCGCCTATCACGCCCGTGCCGATCGCCTGCTGGCTGGCCGAGCTGGCACCGGTGGCAATGGCCAGTGGCACCACGCCGAGGATAAACGCGAGTGATGTCATGATGATCGGCCGTAAACGCAGGCGCGCAGCTTTCAAGGTGGCGTCGATCAGGTCTTCGCCCTGCTCATACAAGTCCTTGGCGAACTCGATGATCAGGATCGCGTTCTTCGCCGACAAGCCGATGATGGTGATCAGGCCCACTTTGAAGAACACATCGTTAGGCATGCCGCGCAAGGTCACCGCCAATACGGCGCCGAGCACACCCAGCGGCACCACCAACAAGACCGAGGTTGGAATCGACCAGCTTTCATACAGTGCGGCCAGGCACAGGAACACGATCAACAGCGACAGGCCCAGCAGCAAGGGCGCCTGGGAACCGGACAAGCGTTCCTGCAACGACAAACCGGTCCATTCCTGACCCAGGCCCGCCGGCAGTTGGCTGACCAGGCGCTGAATTTCTTCCATCGCCTCACCGGTGCTGTGCCCCGGTGCTGCTTCACCGCTGATGGCAATGGCCGGGTAGCCGTTGTAACGCGTCAACTGCGCAGGGCCCTGGGTCCACTTGGCTTCGACGAACGCTGACAACGGCACCATCTTGCCGTCCTTGTTGCGCACGTTGATCTTCATCAAGTCCGCCACCTGGCTGCGCTGGTCGCCTTCGGCCTGCACCACCACCCGCTGCATGCGGCCCTGGTTGGGGAAGTCGTTGACATAGGCCGAGCCGATGGCCGAAGACAGCACATTACCCACGTCCGCGAAGGAGACCCCAAGGGCGTTAGCCTGCTTGCGGTCCACTTGCAACTGCACTTGTGGTGCTTCAGCCAGGGCGCTTTCGCGCACGTTGGCCAGGATCGGGCTTTTCGCAGCGGCCGCCAGCAACTCGGTACGTGCTTGCATCAACGCCGCATGGCCGACACCGCCACGGTCCTGCAAGCGGAACTCGAAACCGCTGGAGGTGCCGAGGCCGTCCACGGGCGGTGGCAGAATTGCATAGGCAATCGCATCTTTAAGCTCGCCGAAAGCGGCGTTGGCACGGTCGGCAATCGCCGAGGCCGAATCAACACCGCTGCGTTCCGACCAGTCCTTGAGCGTGGTAAACGCCAGCGCTGCGTTCTGCCCGGAGCCGGAGAAACTGAAGCCCATGATCATGGTGGTATCGCCCACCCCAGGTTCCTCGGCGTTATGCGCCTCGATCTGCTCGGCCACCTGCACGGTGCGGTTCTTGCTCGCACCCGGCGGCAACTGGATATCGGTAATGGTGTAACCCTGGTCCTCCACCGGCAGGAACGAGGAGGGCAGGCGGCTGAACATCACCCCCAGGCCCACCAGCAACACCAGATAGATCAGCAGGTACCGGCCGCTGCGCTTGAGGGCATAGGCCACCCAACCTTCGTAGCGGTCGGTGAGCTGTTCAAAGCGCCGGTTGAAGCCGCCGAAGAACCCCCCTTTGGCATGGTGCTCGCCCTTGGCAATCGGCTTGAGCAGGGTTGCGCACAACGCGGGGGTCAAGGTCAGGGCGAGGAACGCCGAGAACAGGATCGACGTCGCCATCGACAGCGAGAACTGCTGGTAGATCACCCCGACCGAACCCGGCATGAACGCCATCGGCAGAAACACCGCGACCAACACCAGGGTGATACCGACGATGGCCCCGGTAATCTGGCCCATGGCCTTGCGCGTGGCCTCTTTGGGCGACAAACCCTCGGTGACCATAATGCGCTCGACGTTCTCCACCACCACAATCGCATCGTCCACCAGGATACCGATCGCCAGCACCATGCCGAACATGGTCAGCACGTTGATCGAGAAACCCAGCAGCAACATGGTGGCGAAGGTGCCCATCAGTGCTATGGGCACCACCAGCGTCGGGATCAAGGTGTAGCGCACGTTCTGCAGGAACAGATACATCACCGCAAACACCAGCGCCATGGCCTCCAGCAAGGTGTAGACCACTTTGGTAATCGAGACCTTGACGAAGGGCGAGGTGTCGTACGGGATCTTGTACTCCACGTTGGCCGGGAAGTAGCGCGACAGTTCGTCCATCTTCGCCCGCACCAGGGTTGCGGTGTTCAGCGCGTTGGCGCCCGGCGACAGTTGCACACTGACGGCGGTGGATGGCTTGCCGTTCAGACGCGTAGAGAACTGGTATTCCTGGCTGCCGATTTCCACCCGCGCCACATCGCCGATACGCACGGTGGAGCCGTCGGGATTGGCTTTGAGCACGATGTCGGCGAATTCTGCCGGCGTCGACAGTTGGCCCTTGACCAGGATGGCGGCGGTGATTTCCTGGGTCTTGGTCCCCGGCAAATCACCGATGCTGCCCGCCGAGACCTGGGCGTTCTGCGCGCTGATTGCAGCGTTCACGTCGGCCGGGGTGAGGTTGAAGCCGATCAGCTTCTGCGGATCGATCCAGATCCGCATGGCGCGCTCGGCGCCATACAGCTGGGCCTTGCCGACACCGTCCAGGCGCTTGAGCTCGTTCATGACGTTGCGTGCCAGGTAATCGCTGAGCGCAACGTCATCGAGCTTGCCGTCGTTGGACGTCAGGGTGACCAGCAGCAGGAAGCCGGCAGACACCTTTTCCACCTGCAAGCCTTGCTGGGTCACCGCTTGCGGCAAGCGCGGCTCCACCGCTTTAAGGCGGTTTTGCACATCCACCTGGGCCATTTCCGGGTTCGTGCCCGGCTGGAAGGTGGCGGTGATCGTGGCCGAGCCCAGGCTGCTCTGGGATTCGAAATACAGCAGGTGATCGGCGCCGTTGAGCTCCTGCTCAATCAGGCTGACCACGCTTTCATCCAGGGTCTGGGCCGAAGCGCCCGGGTACACCGCGTAGATTTCCACCTTTGGCGGCGCCACGTTGGGGTACTGCGCCACCGGCAATTGCGGGATGGCCAGCGCGCCGGCCAGCAGGATAAACAAGGCGACCACCCAGGCGAAAATCGGGCGGTCAATAAAGAACTGCGGCATGGCGGGTTATTCCTTTACGAGCTGGCCAGGGGCCGGGCTGTCGTCCACTTCGACTTTTTCACCGGGGCGCGCGTGTTGCAGGCCTTCGACGATGATGCGGTCACCGGGCTTGAGGCCGCTGCTGACGATCCAGCGATCCTCGATGACCGCGCCCAGCTCCACCGGCTGTTGGCTGACGGTCTGCTCGGCGTCCAACAGCAACACCATCGGGATGCCGGCGCTGTCGCGCGTAATGGCGCGTTGCGGCACGCTGATGCCTTGCCTATCAACCGCTTGTTCCAGGCGCACACGCACAAAACTGCCGGGCAGCAGGTCGAGGTCCGGGTTGGGGAACTCGCTGCGCAGGATGATCTGCCCGGTGCCCGGGTCGACGCTGATCTCGGCAAACAGCAATTTGCCCGGCAGCGGGTACAGGCTGCCGTCATCCTCGATCAGCGTGGCCTTGGCCTGGTCCTGGCCGACCTGCTTCAGGCTGCCGGCACGGAAGGCGCGGCGCAGGTCATTCAGCTCGCGGGTCGACTGGGTCAAGTCGGCGTGAATCGGGTCCAGTTGCTGGATGATCGCCAGTGGCGTGGCTTCGTTCTGGCCCACCAATGCACCCTCGGTCACCAGCGCGCGGCCGATGCGGCCGGAGATCGGCGCAGTGACGGTGGCGTAGCCCAGGTTCAGCTTGGCACGCTCGACGGCGGCTTTGTTGGCGGCGACCTCGGCGTTGGTCTGGCGCACGGCGGCGCGGGCGTTGTCGTAGTCCTGGCCGCTGATGGCATTGCCTTCTACCAACTGGCTGTAGCGCTGTTCTTGCAAACGCGCCTGGAACGCATTGGCCTGGGCCTTTTCCAGGTTGGCCTGAGCGCTGTCCAGGTCGGCCTTGAACGGGGCCGGGTCAATGCGAAACAGCACATCGCCCTGTTTTACGTCGTGGCCTTCCTTGAACACGCGCTGCATGACCACCCCAGCGACCCGGGCACGCACTTCGGCAATGCGCGGTGCAGCGATACGCCCGCTGAGTTCGTTGGTAATGGAGAGGGGTTTGGCCTGCAGGGTTTCGACGCGGACTTTGGCCAGGGGCATTTCCGGCGCTTCGTCGGCCGACTTGCCACAAGCACTCAGTGCCAGCGTCAAGGCCAGCAGGCAAAACGGCGCAAACAGATTCTTCGACATGCTCATATCCCAATATTGACTGGCGCATCCTAAAGACACCTGCGCCGCGGTGCTGTGAAGCTCTGTAGCCCGTCTGTGAAGAAATGTAAGGTGCGGCGCGCTGAACGCCGGGGGCGTATATCCTTGCACAATCCTGCAGCACACCAACAAACCGTATTATTTGGAAGCACCATGCCCAACATCCTTCTGGTGGAAGACGACGCCGCGCTCTCCGAGCTGATTGCCAGCTATCTGGAACGCAATGGCTACCACGTCAGCGTACTCAGCCGTGGCGATCACGTGCGTGAGCGCGCGCGCCTCAACCCGCCGGACCTGGTGATTCTCGACCTGATGCTGCCAGGCCTTGACGGCCTGCAGGTGTGCCGCTTGCTGCGCGCCGACTCGGCGGGTTTGCCGATCCTGATGCTCACCGCGCGCGACGACAGCCACGATCAGGTGCTGGGCCTGGAAATGGGCGCCGACGACTATGTCACCAAGCCCTGCGAGCCGCGCGTACTGTTGGCGCGAGTGCGCACCTTGTTGCGCCGCAGCAGCCTGTCCGACCCCCAGGTTGCCAACGACCAGATCATCATGGGCAACCTGTGTATCGACCTGTCCGAACGCACGGTGACCTGGCGCGAGCAGGCGGTGGAGCTGTCCAGCGGTGAATACAACCTGCTGGTGGTGTTGGCCCGGCATGCCGGCGAGGTGCTCAGCCGCGACCAGATTTTGCAACGCCTGCGCGGTATCGAATTCAACGGCACCGACCGCTCTGTGGACGTGGCCATTTCCAAGTTGCGCCGCAAGTTCGACGACCATGCCGGCGAAGCGCGCAAAATCAAGACCGTGTGGGGCAAGGGTTACTTGTTCAGCCGTTCCGAGTGGGAATGCTGATCGATGGTTCGTGCACTGCTACGCCTCTACCTGATTACTATCGTCACCTACAGTGCGGCGATCTACCTGATTCCCAAACTGGTCATCAAGGTGTTCGAACATCGCTACATGAACTACAACGTCGAGCAGAGTCGCGGCCAGCAAAAGCTGATCGTCGAACAATATCTGCGCGTGCCGGTGGAACACTGGTCAGAGGTTACCGCGCAATTGGGCCGTGACTTTGCGCCGCTGAAGGTGCAACTGCTGCTGCGTCAGGACGCGAGCTACACCCCTGAAGAAGAACACCTGCTGGAGCAAGGCCAACCAGTGATCCGCCTGGGCGAGTGGGGCTGGATGGAGCAAATCAGTTCACCGGTGAACGACCAGTTTGTGGTCAAGCTGACCATCCCGCCTGACCCGCTGGACATGAACCTGCTGTACTGGTCGATGAACGTATTGATCGGTGCTGCGCTGCTGGCGTGCCTGCTGTTCTGGTTGCGCCCGCATTGGCGCGACCTGGAGCGCCTGAAGACCACCGCCGTCCAACTGGGCAGGGGCAATCTGACCGAGCGTACGCACATTCCGGCCAGCTCCAACATCGGCAGCCTGGCCTCGGTATTCGACACCATGGCCGACGATATCGAGAGCCTGCTCAACCAGCAGCGCGACCTGCTCAATGCCGTCTCTCACGAACTGCGTACGCCGCTGACCCGCCTGGATTTCGGCCTGGCCCTGGCCCTCTCGGAAGACTTGCCTCAGGCCAGCCGCGAGCGTCTGCAAAGCCTTGTGGCGCACATCCGTGAGCTGGACGAACTGGTGCTGGAATTGCTCTCCTACAGCCGCCTGCAAAATCCGGCACAGTTGCCGGAGCGGGTCGACGTAGTGATCGACGAGTTTATCGACAGCGTGCTGGGCAGCGTCGATGACGAGTTGGAAAACCCCGAGATCGTTATCGATGTAGCGCTCGATTGTGCCGAAGAGCGCGTCAGCCTCGACCCACGCCTCACCGCCCGCGCCCTGCAGAACCTGCTGCGCAACGCCACGCGGTATTGCGACAAGCGCATCCAGGTGGGCGTCAAGGTGTGTGCCAATGGCTGTGAAATCTGGGTGGATGACGACGGCATCGGCATTCCCGTGGACCAGCGCGAGCGCATTTTCGAGCCGTTCTACCGCCTGGACCGCAGCCGTGACCGCGCCACGGGTGGCTTCGGCCTGGGCCTGGCGATCAGCCGGCGTGCGCTGGAAGCCCAGGGCGGCACGTTGACCGCGCTGGCATCGCCGCTGGGCGGTGCGCGGTTTCGCGTGTGGTTGCCCAGCGTCAGCTGATCAGAGCACCTTGACGGCGCGGCCGATGGCCTGGATCGGCCCGGTCGGCTTGCCGGTCGGCGAGCCACGCGGGTCTTCCAGGGTCAGCTCGAACAGCTGGTTTGGCGTCAGCGGGGGCAGTTTGTCCAAGGGCACTGACAGGGTCTGCCCCGGTTTGACCAGGCCCAGCGACACGGGGCCTTGCCAGCCATCACCCTTGGTCCAGAATTGCAGGGCCTTGTCGGCCGGCACTTCCATCACGCCCAACGGAATCAACTGGATCTGCTGAGTATTGCTGGCCTGGATGACCCAACCCGGTGCCTGGCTTTGCGGCGCCACCAGCACTACCACGAAGGTCGGGTCGGCGCCGGGCGGGCGCGTCAGCAGCAGCGCGGCCAGTACCAGTGTGGTGACCAACCCTGCGCCGGCCAAGCCGCGCCAGAGTGCAAGCAGGTTCCACCAAGGCTCGCGGCTATCGGCGCGCCCGACCGTGCGTTCGATGCGCCGCCATAACTGTGCGGAGGGCGGCACCGGTTCGGCCAATGCCGTCAGCGGCAGCAGGCGCTGTTCCCAGGCGTCCACCGCTGCGCGCAATGGGGCGTCGTGTTGCAGGCGTCGTTCAACCTCAGCGCGCTGTTCGGCGGGCAGGGTGCCCAGTACGTATTCGCTGGCCAGTTCATCCAGTGGGTTACTCATGCCATGCACTCCCGCAGCGCGGCGAGGCTACGTTTGATCCAGGCTTTGACGGTCCCCAGCGGGGTGTCCAGTTTCTGCGCGATTTCACTGTGGGAATAGCCGTCGACATAAGCATGCAGGATGCAACGGCGACGAGCCGGGTCGAGCTGTTCCAGGCAGTGCTGAATCTGCCCGGTACGGGTGCTGAATTCAAAGCTGTCGTCGGCGGCCGCGACGGCGTCATGTTCCGCGCTCAACGCCACTTCACGGTGAGGGTTGCGCACGGCATTCAAGGCCAGGTGCCGGGTCACGCTGAACACCCAGCCACGCGCCGAACCACGCGTGGGGTCGAAGCTGGCAGCGCCGCGCCAGATCTTGATAAATGCGTCGTGCACGATGTCCTCGGCCAGGGCCTTATCGCGGGCAATGCGCAAAGCTACGCCGAGCAGACGGCTGCTGTCTTGCTCATACAACCGACGCAGGGCGCGTTGATCGCCACGCGCGCAGGCCAGTAGGCAAGCTTCGTAGTCAAAAGTGGCTTCAGGCAAGGACCGGGGTTTCCGCCGCAGGAACAGGATCAATGCCCCGACCCTAAGGTCGGGGCGCCAGCGCATTAGCCTAGCTGAATAGGCTCAGTTTGCGGCCCAGAATATGTAGTCGGCCTGGTATTTCACCACTTCCTGCTTGCCCTTGTTGGCGGTGGTGCACGCGGTACTCGGCGCCACGCCGCCTTTAAGGGCGACCCGCTGGATGTAACTCACCCCCGTCATCGCGCCTTTGCCCTCGGCCGGGTTGGCCTTGACCAACTGATAGGGCAGGTTGCCCTCACCCGACGGCGCCACTGCCAATTGGGTGCCGGTCACCTTCGAACCGTCCTGGGCTTGCCAGGTGGCTGGCGGCCCGAAGTAGGTGCCTACTGGCTTGCCGCTGCGGTCATTCAGCACCGCCTTGGGGCCGACGAAGGTCCATTCGGTCTGGCCGGCGGCGTTGGCTTTGTCGCGGCATTCGTAGGTGATTTCGCCGACACCGGTGGTTTCCAGTGCCACCTTGTGGCCATCCGGCACCTTGATGCTGTCGGGCAAACCGGCCTGGGCAAAGACAGTCGGGGCGGCGACGAGCAAACCGGTCAGGCAGAGCAATGCTTTAGCGTTCATCGGGACTTCTCCATTGAGTAGAACAGCAGGGTTGCTGTGGGTACTACCCATGGCCTGCCCGATTGGATGCAGCGGTTAGAAAATAAATCGCGAAGGGCGCACACTGTGCTCCCGCAATACCCGAGGAGAGATTGGCAATGACTGGGATTCACGCGTCTGCGCAGCAAGGGTTTTCCACCCAGGCCGTCACTTACGCCCAAGGTCGACCGGACTATCCACGGCAACTCACTGGCTGGCTGAGCGACACACTCGGTATCACCGCGCAGTCGACGGTCATCGACCTGGGCGCCGGCACCGGCAAGTTCACGCGTGTCCTCAACACCCTGGCGCCCACGCTGATTGCCGTGGAACCGGTGCCGGCAATGGGCGCGCAGTTGAGCAAGCTGCTGCCGGATGTGCACCTGGTCAATGGCACTGCCGAGGCCATTCCGCTGGAAAGCGCCGTGGCGGATGCGGTGGTGTGCGCACAAGCCTTCCATTGGTTTTCCAGCGAGGCGGCCCTGGCGGAAATCCATCGGGTACTCAAACCGGATGGGCGCCTGGGGCTGGTGTGGAATGTGCGCGACGAGTCGGTGGATTGGGTCGCCGCCATTACTCAAATCATCACGCCTTATGAAGGCGACACGCCGCGCTTTCATACCGGCCGTTGGCGCGAAGCCTTCACTGGCGAGTATTTTTGCGCAGCGCAGATGACCTGTTTTGCCTATCAGCATGTCGGCAGCCCACAGGAGGTGATCATGGACCGCTTCCTGTCGGTGAGCTTTATCGCAGCGCTCCCCGACGCACAAAAGGCTACGGTCACGGCGCAATTGCGCCGGCTGATCGACACCCACCCGGCGTTGCGCGGGCGTGACACCGTTGCCTTCCCGTATCAGACCCAGGCCTACGTCTACCATCGACTGACAGAAAAAGCATAAAGTCAGATCATATTGATATAAGTGGTTATAAGAAAAATCGCTATCCTGCGGCCAGTAATTTATAAGGCCGCGGGTAGCTGGAATGGATGTGGGTAATATTGGTTTTGTAATCGCTGGCCTGATCGTTGGTTTTATCGTCGGCATGACAGGTGTCGGCGGGGGCTCTTTGATGACGCCGATCCTGTTGTGGTTCGGCATTAACCCGGCCACCGCCGTGGGCACCGACCTGTTGTACGCCGCTATCACCAAGTCCGGTGGTGTGCTGGTACACAGCAAGAACAAGAACATCGACTGGACCATCACCGGCTGGCTGACCCTGGGCAGTGTGCCCGCGGTGCTGCTGACTTTGTGGTTCCTCGCCAGCCTGCACACCGACCCCAGCGCGATGAACGCGGTGATCAAGCAAGCCCTTGGCGTGGTGCTGCTGCTGACCGCGCTGGCGATCCTGTTCAAGAAAAGCCTGTTGGCCTTCGCCCAGCGTCATGCCGGCGATGATTACCACATGAGCCCGCGTAACTTGAACGTGCTGACGGTGGTCACCGGGGCAATCCTCGGCACCATGGTTGCCTTGACCTCCATCGGCGCCGGCGCCCTGGGCACCGTCGCGCTGTTTATCCTTTACCCGTTCCTGGCGACGCGACGTTTAGTCGGCACCGAGATCGCCCATGCTGTGCCACTGACCCTGGTGGCGGGCCTGGGCCATGCCAGTATGGGCAATATGGACTGGCACCTGCTGGGCTTTTTGCTGATGGGCTCGCTGCCGGGGATTTACCTGGGCAGCCACATGACCGGCAAAGTCCCGGACGGCGTATTGCGCCCCTGCCTGGCGATCATGTTGATGACCATCGGCTACAAGCTGGCGTTTTAGGGCGTAGACCATTCGGTCTGCTCCCAGCGGTTTTTGCGCGTCAGGCCTTGGCCGGGCCGTTGCCGATCTGCCAGACAAACGGTGGTTCGGTGCCGTTGATCACCCAATCACCCACGATGCGCGCCTTGTAGATCAACGGGTTGTGGGATGACACGGTGCGCGCATTGCGCCAATGACGGTCGAGGGCTTTGCCCTGGCGCACATCCGAGGCCCCGAGTGCGTTGAACAATTCACTGGTGGCACGCTGGATCAGCGTTGACACCACCACTTGCGCCGTCGCCGATTCAATTTCGGCAGCCACATTCGCTGCCCGCTCTGCGGCGTCATCCCCGGCAAATCGCGCCAGGTACGCCTGTTGCGCCGGCACTGCTGCTTTCAGCGCGCAGGCTTCAGCGGCGTATACGCGGGCGGCCACCTCACCGACGACCTGTTGAATCTGCGCATCCTGGCTGACGTGGGCGGCATTGCCATGGCTGTAAATGCGTTTGCGATTGCGCACCTGATGCGCCACGTCGTTGAGCGCGGCGCGGCCAATGCCGGCCAGGGTCGCCAGCAGCACTAACTGGTAGAACGCCGTCTGGTATTTGAAACGGGTGGCAAAATCGATGAGGTTTTCCGCGTCGACGACGGCGTCGGTAAAGCGTGTGGTGCCACTGCCAGTGGTGCGCTGGCCGAAGCCGTCCCAGTCATCGCTTTGCACCACGCCGGGTTGGCGCGTGCGGGTGGCGGCAATCACGTCGCCACCGGTGTCGCTGCGCTGGGCATATACGTCAATCCAGTCGGAGAAAATGCTGCCGGTGCTGTAGAACTTTTCGCCGTTGAGTTTCCATGTGTCGCCGTCGGGGCTGACCTGGGTGACGACGTCGCCGATCGCGACATTACCAATTTCCGTCCAGGCGCAGCCGACGATATCGCCATCGACAAAACGCTTGAACCACAGGTCGCGGCCCGCGCTCGGTGGCGCATTCAGGCGATCTTCGGCAAACGCGAAGTGGCCGCGCAGGGCCTGGGGCACGTTGGAGTCAGCGGCGGCCAGTTCAATCAGCAGTTCGAACAACTGCGGCAGGGACGCCCCCCCACCGCCGTATTCCAGCGGCACCCGCACCGCGCCAAAGCCGGCCTCCTTGAGCCATTGAATCGGCTCATGGGGCAGGGTGCGGCTGTGCTCACGCGCCACTGCGCCGTCGGCGATACGCTGGAAGATCGGCCGAAAACGTGCGGCCAGGGAGGGGTAGTCGACGCCGGTGGACAGCGGGTTGATGACGTGTTGCTCGGTCATGGGGTACGGCTCCTGGGCAGTGATCAAGTGGTTCGGTGATTGCACAGTCCGTGCCGGGCTCTTCAGCCCGTGTTTTGGGGCAAAGGGCGCTTTCCACTGTTGCTCCAGCAACAGTGTTTCGACAAACCGGCGCGATCCCTGACAGCAACTGCCCAGCGAGCCGGCGCTGGGTTTCTTACCGCAATGCCCATGGCCAGGGCGTTTGCCATGGCCTGGCACGCTTGCTGCTCAACCCTTGGGTACATCCCTTTGTGCGAGGTACCGCTAGATGAGTCAGCAAGCCGTGAAATTTGCCTACTGGGTGCCCAACGTCAGCGGTGGGTTAGTGGTGAGCAAGATCGAACAACGCACCCATTGGGGCATCGACTACAACCGCAAACTGGCGCAGTTGGCCGAAGCGGCAGGCTTTGAATACGGCCTGACGCAAATTCGCTTCACCGCCGGCTACGGCGCCGAGAACCAGCATGAGTCCGTAGCGTTCAGCCATGCGCTGCTGGCGGCCACCACCAGGCTCAAGGTCATCGCCGCGATCTTGCCCGGCCCGTGGCAGCCGGCACTGGCAGCCAAGCAACTGGCGACTATCGACCAGCTCACCAACGGCCGTATCGCGGTGAATATCGTCAGCGGCTGGTTCAAGGGCGAATTCCAGGCTATCGGTGAGCCGTGGCTGGAGCACGATGAGCGCTATCGCCGTTCCGAGGAATTTATCCGCGCGCTGAAAGGCATCTGGAGCCAGGACGATTTCACCTTCAAGGGCGATTTCTACCGCTTCAACAACTACACCCTCAAACCCAAGCCATTGGGCCAGCCCGAAGTCTTCCAGGGCGGCAGCTCGCGGGCCGCGCGGGACATGGCCGCGCGCGTGTCGGAGTGGTACTTCACCAACGGCAACACGCCGGAAGGCATCAAGGCCCAGGTGGACGACATTCGCACCAAGGCCGCGGCGAATAATCATGCGGTCAAAGTCGGTGTGAACGCCTTTGTGATCGCCCGCGACACCGAGGAAGAAGCCCGCGCGGTGCTCGCAGAAATCATCGACAAGGCCGACCCCGAAGCGGTGAATGCGTTTGGTGATGCCGCCAAGCAGGCCGGCAAGGCCTCGCCGGAAGGTGAGGGCAACTGGGCCAAGTCCAGCTTCGAAGACCTGGTGCAATACAACGACGGCTTCAAGACCAACCTGATCGGCACCCCGCAGCAAATTGCCGAGCGCATCGTCGCGCTCAAGGCCGTGGGCGTGGACCTGGTGCTGGCCGGCTTCCTGCATTTCCAGGAGGAAGTCGAGTACTTCGGCAAACGCGTGTTGCCGCTGGTACGCGCGCTGGAAGCCAAGGCCGGGATCAAGCAAGTGGCTTGAAGAGCACCACCGCCGCACGCAATTTGTTATTGCCGAAGCGGCACATTCGTTCGAACTCCCCATGGCTGACCGGCAGGTGCTGGCAGTCCAGGGGCTGGCGATGCTGGCTGTGGTCTACGTCCGGGTCGTGCAGGTAAACGAAATCTGCGTCGCAATCGGTGACCATCACCCAATGGGGCGATTTGGAGCGGGTGAGGCGGTAGCTGCTGATCAACACCAGTGGCTGTCCGCCGTCCTGCAATACCTGAGGTAAATCCAGCGCGCCACCGAGCACCTGCTCGACATCGCTGCCTGCCAGTTCTTCCTCAAACGCTTCGTGGACCAGGCGCATGACGTCCTTTTTATGCTGGTCGCGCACGCCGTCGAGAAACAGCGGCCCGCGTACATTCACCTGCATGCGCACCTTGAACCCGCGGCGCCAGGCCGCCAGTGCCAAACCTTGCGGGCTGCAGCCGCCATGGCCTGCGGTCATGAACACGGTGGTCGCTTCGCGCCAGATTTGCAGCTCTTCACGGCGCTGTGCCTGCCGATTGGGCACCAGCGCGCCCATGGCCATCAACAGGCAAGCGGCGCCGCAGGTGAAGTCGGTGGTCTGTTGGTAGTACGGCACGCTCTGCGGACGTGCGACCTGATGCTGCAGAATGCGTTTTTCCAGGCGAATGGCCGCCGTGTGGTCTTCGTAATAGTCGTTGATCAGGGCAAAGCGCCGGTAGCCATTGCGTTCATACAGGGCGAGGGCGCCGGGGTTGTCGGTGCGCACTTCCAGGCGCAGGTAAGCGCAATCATGCGCCACGGCGCAGGCTTCAATGCGTGTCAGCAACTGCTTGCCCAGGCCCGTGCCCCGTGCGTGCTCGGCGATCGCGATGGAGTAGAGCCGCGCCAGCGAGGTGCCGCGATGGAACAGCACCAGCGCATAACCGAGCAATTGCTGGTCATTTTCCGCGACCAGCAACTGGCCATGGGCGCGGCTGACCATCCACTGGAAACTGCGCGGTGACAGCCGGTCAGTGGTGAAACAATGTTGTTCCAGTGCCACCAATTCGGGCACATCAGCGGGGGTTGCAACGCGAAAGGAAAGAGCCATATGACCGCCGTAAAAGTTGCGTAACGAAACGGGACTTCTCTAAAAGATCGTGCTTAATAGAAAAGGTCGAGTTCTCTAAAGCGGATCAAATATTATGTCGGCGGTACACAGTCATTGGCGTGAAGTATCCGAGCAAACCGTCGCGGCGACAATAACTTCCAACGGTTATTTTTCCGCACCTCTTAAAGGTTCCAGTCAAGTCGTGATTATTGTCGAGCGCAAGGAAGATTGGGCCTCCTACTTCCCCAGCGAAGACATCGTCACGGCCCAGGAATACCTCGAACAAACCCGCGAGAGCGAAACGGGCAAGCGCGTGCAGGTCATCAACCTGTGCCGCAGCTACAAGTACCTGGGGCACGGTTATTACTGCTCGTTGCTGGCCGAAGCACGAGGGCACAAGGTGATTCCCTCGGTGCGTACCATCAGCGAACTGACCAAGAAGTCGCTGTATGGCTTGTCCCTGGATGACTTGGATAAAACCCTCGATAAAGCCTTGAATCATCACCTCTACAGCAATACCGAAGGCTTTACCCTGACACTGTACTTTGGCCGAACCAATATAGAACCGCTGCAGGAGTTGGCCCGTCAGTTGTTTGAAACGTTTCCATGCCCGATCTTGTTAGTTGAGTTTCGCAAGAATAACGGCTGGCATATCGAGGGGGTGAAATCCGGCGTCTTGCACAAGTTGCGCGACGACCAGGAAGACCAGTTCGCCCACGCCCTCGACAACTTCAGCCGCAAGATCTGGCGCCAACCGCGCTCACGTCGATTGGCCCGCTATGACCTGGCCATCCTGCATGATCCCCAGGAACAATTGCCGCCGTCGAACGCCAGGGCGCTGGAGAATTTCGTGCGGGTCGGCAAGGGCCTGGGCATTGATGTGGAGCTGATCGAGCGCAAGGACTATTCGCGCCTCGCCGAATACGACGCCTTGCTGATCCGTGAGACCACCAGCGTCGACAACCACACCTACCGTTTTGCCAAGAAAGCCGAAAGCGAAGGCCTGGTGGTGATGGATGACCCGGCGTCAATCCTGCGCTGTACCAACAAGGTCTACCTCACCGACCTGCTCAACAGCCATCAACTGGGCATGCCCGCCACCGAAATTCTCTACAAGGAGCGACCGGAAGATTTCGAGCGGGTCGGCGAACGCCTCGGCTTCCCGCTGGTGTTGAAGATTCCCGACGGTTGCTTCTCGCGGGGTGTGATCAAGGTTGAAAGCCAGGCCGCCTTGCTCAAGGCCACCGCCGAGTTGTTTGAACATTCGGTGTTGTTACTGGCCCAGGAGTTTTTCTACACCGAGTACGACTGGCGCATTGGCGTCCTTAACCGCAAGCCGATCTTTGCCTGCCAATACTTCATGTCCAAGGGCCATTGGCAAATCTACAACCACAAGGCCATCGGCCAGGACATCAACGGCGAATGCCGTACCCTGGCGGTCCACGAAGCGCCCAAGGCGGTGGTGGAACTGGCCGTCAAGACCGCCAACCTGATCGGCGATGGCCTCTACGGCGTCGACCTCAAGCAATCCGGTGACAAGGTGGTGGTGATCGAGGTCAACGACAACCCCAATATGGATGCCGGTATCGAAGATGCCTACTTGCAAGACGACCTGTATGCGCTGGTGCTGGAAGAGTTTGTAAGGCGCCTGGAGTTGAAACGCCAGGGCCAGGTGTGGTGACACGCCATGATCCAGCGTTTTGAACTGACCGACGGCAAGCTGCGCAACGGCGACAGGGACGACGCGCCGATCATGCTGTTCAACAACCCGGATGTTGCCGAACGCGAATGGCTGCGCGACCACCACAAACTCGACGAACACGCCCTGGCCTCGGCGCTCGACCCGGATGAAGTCTCACGTATTGAATTTCACCCCGACTACCTGTTCCTGATCTGGAAACGCCCGGAGAAATACGCCGGCGGTGGCAACCTGATGTTTGAAGTGGCGTCCTGCGGCCTGTTGTTTTCGCCGGGCCGCCTGCTGGTGATTGCCACCGATGAAACCCCGCTGTCCGGGCTTGGCGCTCGCCGCCCGCTGCACACGCCGCTGGACGTGCTGCTCGATCTGTTGCTCAACAACATCCATCACTACCTGGGCCACCTCAAGGTGATCAAGTTGGTGGCGCGTGAGTTGCAACAACAGTTCAACGCGTCGATGAGCAACCATCACCTGATGCAAATGTTCAACCTCAGTGAGAGCCTGATCTATTACATCAACGCGCTGCACAGCAACGGCGCGGTGCTGTCGCGGTTGCGCAACCACGGGGAAAAGGAACATTTCAGCGCCGAGGTCTTGGGGCTGATCGATGACCTGATCATTGAGAACCACCAGTGCTACAAGCAGGCGGAGATCTACTCCAATGTGTTTTCCGGGTTGATCGACGCGCGTGGCAACCTGATGAACAACAGCATGAACAACCTGCTGCGCAAGCTGACGTTGATCAACGTGGTGTTCCTGCCGCTCAACCTGATTGCCAGCGTGGGCGGTATGTCGGAGTTCAGCATGATGACAGCGGGTACGCCCTGGTGGGTGTCGTACCCGCTGCTGATGGTGGCGATGGGCGTTGGGGCGGGGTTGATGGTGGTGGGGCTCAAACGCATCGCCGGTGGCGCAAATGTGGTGTGAGCACTGAACACGTGTGGGCGCTGGCTTGCCTGCGATGGCCATAGGTATCTACGCAACTCTTTGTGTTGCTTTAAGCCTGTGAGGGGTTAGGGAGATTGAGTACATATCCGTTGCTGCGGTAACGGCGGCTATGGGTTCCGCTCTTACAGCGGGTCACTTTTTTACAAACGCCTAAAAAAGTAACCAAAAAACGCTTTGCCCCACCACTCGGTGCCTCGCCTGGGCTCGGCATGCCCGCACTCCGGCTTGAATCCGTGGGCCGCCGCAATGGGCCATCCCTGGCCCAGTGCGGCTAACCCGGCGTCCTGCCGGGTTACCCACGGATTCAAGCCTGCGTTCGGCCATCGTGGTTAACGGGGCCTGTCAGATCAAGATCAAGATCAAAAGCAGAGCACGGCGGCCTGACAGCCGGCCTGAGTGGTTGAAGCAAAAGCAGAGCAACAGCACAGCAACAGCACTTTTACCGGATGAAATGAGATCCAAATGTGGGAGCGGGCTTGCTCGCGAATGCGGTGGTTCAGTTACAAATGTGCTGACTGACACACCGCTTTCGCGAGCAAGCCCGCTCCCACAGTTGATTGAGTTCAGTTTCCAAGATCAGGTCGGCTGTCAGGCCGCCTCGGTTTTGCTTTTGATCTAACCACTCAGGTCGGCTACTAGGCCGCCGTGCTTTGCTTTTGATTTTGATCTGCTGTTGATTTTGATCTTAGGCGCCCCGTTAACCACGCTGGCCGAACGCAGGCTTTGGAGCGTGGGTAACCCGGCAGGACGCCGGGTTAGCCGCGATGGGCCAAGGATGGCCCATGGCGGCGGCCCACGGTCCAAAGCCGGAGTGAGGGCACACCGAGCCTAGGCGAGGTGCCGAGTGGTGGGGCAAGAGCCCTTTGGTTACTTTGGGGCTTTTCCAAAGTGACCCGCCGTAAGGGCGGTACCCATTGCGGCCGTGACCCAAACAACGGATATGTACGCAGCGTGCCCCCCGACAACCACAGCACTCAACCCGTAAAAAAAGATGTGTAGATACCTATGCTGCGATGGCATCACCGCAGAGCGCCTGAAACACCGCGCCGCGTGTATCGCAGGCAAGCCAGCTCTCACACGTGTGTGTCATTCAGGCGGCTGGTTGCAAGGTCAGTATCTCGAATCCCTCTGCTGTCACCGCGACCGTGTGTTCCCATTGCGCCGACAGACTGTTGTCCTTGGTCACCACCGTCCAGCCGTCTTTGAGGCTGCGCACTTTGGCGCTGCCCTGGTTGAGCATGGGCTCAATGGTAAAGACCATGCCTTCGCGCAGTTCGAGCCCGGTGCCAGGGCGGCCGAAGTGCAGGATCTGCGGTTCTTCGTGCATCTCACGGCCGATACCATGGCCGCAATATTCGCGCACCACGCTGTAGCCGTTGGCCTGCGCATGGCTCTGGATCGCATGGCCGATATCACCCAGGCGCGCGCCGGGGCGAACCTGACGGATGCCGGCCCACATCGCCTCGAAGGTCTTTTCCACCAACCGCTGCGCTTTGGGCGCCACGTTGCCGATCATGTACATCTTGCTGGAGTCAGCGATAAAGCCGCCTTTTTCCAGGGTGATGTCGATGTTGATGATATCGCCGTCCTTAAGGATTTCCTTGGCGCTGGGCATGCCATGGCACACCACTTCATTGATCGAGGTGTTGATGCAAAAGGGGTAGTCGTATTGCCCAAGGCTCGCCGGGCGGGCTTGCAAATCGTTACGGATGAAGGCTTCGACGGCGCTGTCCAGCTCCAACGTGGAGCGTCCGGCGGCGACAAAACCGTCGAGCATCGTGAACACCTGGGCCAGCAGGCGCCCGGATTCGCGCATGACGGCCAGTTGAGCGGGAGTCTTGATCATCAGCCGCGCCCCCGGATCAGGTCGGGTTTGTCCAGCAACAGCTTATTGATCAGCTCGTTGTAGGGCAGCTGCGGGTTGAGTTCGGCGAGCAGGCCAATCTTGATCCAGAACTCGGCCTGGGCGTTGATCGAGCGGTCCATGGCGGCGCTGGCCAGGCGGAGCTGTTCGTGCAGTTGGTCGGTGATCTTGACGATGCCCATGCGGTTCACTGTGCTGTGTGGATATACAAAGCGTATACGTTTCGTATATAGCTCGTAAACCCCGGCGCGCTGAAAGGCGGTAGAGCATTGACTTGCCGGGTGATCGCCGGTTAATTTCGTTGCATGACTTTTCAAGCCTTCCGCAGCCAGCCAAGCATTATTACCGCCATTCCTCATTTGGCGGGATAGCGCACGGCTGCACCCAAACCCGCCCTAGAGGCGGGTTTTGTTTTTCCGTCTCCAGCGCCCTTTACAAAACGCCAGGAGACACCCATGAGCACCTGCACAGCGACCCACACCGCCGACCCCGGACTGCTTGAGCACTACGTGAAAAAGATCCTTGCCGCCCCGGTCTACGACCTGGCGGTGCGTACCCCGTTGCAAGTCGCCCCCGCACTGTCCGCGTTGCTCGGCAACCAGGTACTGCTCAAGCGCGAAGACCTGCAACCGACTTTCTCCTTCAAGATTCGTGGCGCCTACAACAAGCTCGTGCAACTGACGCCTGAGCAAAAAGCCCGCGGTGTAGTGACGGCATCGGCCGGTAACCATGCGCAAGGCGTGGCGCTGGCGGCGCTGGAGCTGGGGATCAAGGCCCGTATCGTCATGCCGTGCAGCACGCCGGAGTTGAAGGTGCTGGGCGTGCGCTCGCGGGGGGCCGAGGCGGTACTGCACGGGGAGAGCTTTCCGTTTGCCCTGGCCCATGCGCTGCAATTGGCCGAAACCTCGGGGTGCACGTTTGTCTCACCTTTTGACGACCCGGACGTGATCGCTGGCCAAGGCACTGTGGCCATGGAACTATTGCGCCAGCAACAGGGCCCGCTGGATGCGATTTTTGTGCCGGTGGGCGGCGGTGGCCTGATCGCCGGGATTGCCGCTTACGTCAAATACCTGCGACCCGAGGTGCGCATCGTCGGCGTCGAGCCCGAAGGCTCCAGCTGCCTGTTGGCGGCCCTGCGCGCGGGTGAGCGCGTGGTGCTGCCGAGTGTCGACGGGTTTGCCGATGGCACCGCTGTGGCGCAGATCGGCGCCTTCGGCTTTGAGATCTGTCGCGACTGGGTGGATGAGGTCATCACCGTCAGTAACGACGAATTGTGCAGTGCCATCAAATTGATCTACGACGACACGCGCTCCATCACCGAGCCTTCTGGCGCGCTGGCGGTAGCGGGCATTTGCTGCTATGTGGGGCAACACGGCATGCGCGGGCAGACCCTGGTGGCGGTGAATTCCGGGGCCAATATCAACTTTGATAGTTTGCGACATGTTGCTGAAAGAGTGGCGGCACAAGGTGCAAGTTAGTGCATAAACGTTTAATCGACGCTGTTCGACGATAATTTGCCCTGAGGCAACCGACTTATATAAACCGGCCCGCCACTTATGAGGAAAAGTTACAACAAGACTCCGGTTTGCCGAGTAGGCTGGTGAATGTAAGCGCCTTCCAGGGTCGGTAAGGCGTGGCAGGCAAGCGTCTGCCGGATACACAATAATTTGTTGGCAGTCTCATAAAAGGAGAGGTTGGCCATGCTTTCGGAATTAGAACTTCGCAGCATTATTGAAGGAAGTTTCCTGCCCAAACGGTGTGAATGCACCAAAGCCGAAGATGCGTCGCTGACGATCAAGGTCTATGACGACCGCGACCGCGACCGCGTGGATTTGGAAGTCAAAGGCATCAACGCCGATAAACTCGACAGCAGTCGGGCCATTTGCAATCTCATCAGCGGGTTGCGTGAAGACCTCAAGCATACCCATACACCCGCACTGCAAAGAGTCGGCGCGCGCGGTTATTACTAGCCTGTCGCTTGAGGTTGAATTACCGAAGACCTGTGGGCCTGGATAAACGCCAGGCCCAGTACGGTTTCTGTGGCCACCGCCAGCAGGATGCCAGGGCCTGCATTGCCACTGATCCATTCACTTAGCCCCAACCCTGCCAGTACCAGACAGCCGGTGGCAAACCCGCTCGTCAGGGCACGGCGTGTCGCGTCAGAGGGGGCATGGCGTGCGCGATAAAACATGATACCGATGGCCAGGAACAACGCAGCGTTGCGGCGTGCAACCAGGCCGGTAGCGCTGGAGTACTCAACGCTCCACAGCCACAGCAGCAGGCCCGGGCGTAACCCCCAGAGCAGGGCAAGGGTGAAGCACAACAGGGCGGTAAAGGTGGCGAGGGTGCGGAAACTCAACGGCATGGCGAATCCTTTCAGCCTGGTGACAAGCCCGCAAGATTACGCGTTTGTGCGCGGGCTTGTCGCGTGCCTTTCAACGGCTCAATTCTGAAAGTCGCAGGCTTCGGACATCTTCCGATAGCCCACATCTTCGACTTTTCCAGCTTTATCGACGAACTTGATATCGGCATTGATGACCTTGCACTCATGGGTGTCGGTTTCGTGCATGGCGATCACCTTGTCGATGTTCAAGGGCATGCCGTATTGATAGGGCACCGGCTTGCCGGCGGCTTGCTGGGTGTCAGCCTGGGCCAGGCCCGAGACCGCTGCCAGGGCCAGTGTGCTGGTAAAAACCAAGGTACGCAGTTTCATGAGGGTTCTCCGCAAGTCGTTCGCGGGCGCATCCACACGATGCACCGGCGGCCGCACGTGCCCCGCAGGGCGGTGAGTGCGGTCACGTTCACGATCAACGCGCGGGATTAACCTTGGATTAATGTCGGCCTAACTGACAAAACCTTCATGAACGTGTGTTCAGCCGAGCTGGTTGCGATACGGCAGGTCCGGCCCGGTCTTGCTGCAGGTCAGGGCGGCGGCACGGATCGCAAAACCCAGCATGCTGTCGATCTGCGCACGGGTGAGCTGGTGCAGGCCTTCCACCGAATCCAGCTGCTGCTCGGTCAACCAGGCAATCAACGCCGCCTGGAAGGTATCCCCGGCGCCTACCGTATCGGCCATCACCACGTTGACCGCCGGTGCCGACCATGTGCCGTGCTGGCGGCTGAAGACGCTGGCGCCGTCGCCGCCACGGGTGAGGAACACCAGTTGGCAGCGGTGTTGCAGCCAGCCGTGCAGCACGCTTTCCGGCGACTGATCGGGGTAAAGCAGGTGCAAGTCTTCATCGCTGACTTTGATCAGGTCGGCGTGCTTGACCAGCTCGGCCACGCGGTCACGCCAAAGCTGGATGTCCGGCTGCGGGTTCAGCCGTACGTTGGGGTCGAGGCTGATCAGGCGCTTGCCGCTTTCGCGCTTGACCAGGCTCAGCAATGTGTCGCCAATCGGCTGCACCACCAGCGAAAACGAGCCGATGTGCAGCCCGCGAATCTCGTCGCCCAGTGTCGGCAGGTGCGCGACCTCCAGCAGGCGGTCAGCACAGCCTTCGCCGCGAAAGCTGTATTGCGGCGAGCCATTGGCACCCACGGCGACCATTGCCAGCGTGGTCGGCGCCGCGAACTCCACCAGGAATTGCTCGCTCACGCCTTCGTCCCTGAGCACTTGCAGCAAGCGGCGCCCAAGGAAGTCGGTGGACAACCCGCCGAACAGCCCGGCCTCAATGCCCAGGCGACGCAACCCAACCGCGACGTTGAACGGCGACCCGCCGGCAATCGCTTTGTAATTGACCTTGGAGGCCTGCCCGCTGGCATCCTCTTCGCTGAAAAAATCGAACAGCGCTTCGCCACACACCAGATACATAGTCGTTCGCTCTTAAAGGCTTGCCACGAGCTGTTGATAGCGCTCGTAGGCGTGTTGATAGGCGCTTACATGGTCGGCCGACGGCAGCGTACGGCTGGCCAGATCGACGCTCACGCATTTGTCGCACAGGCTGGCCAGGGGCTCGCCGGACTGGCTCCAGGCGGCCTGGATCGCCGCGCCGAGGGCCGCCGCTTCGCTCTGTTCGGTGCAGACCACTTCGGTGTTCATGATATCGGCAACCATCTGGCGCCACACCGGGCTTTTCGAGCCGCCGCCGATCAGGCGGATGCTCTGGCCTTGCAGGCCGGTCTGGCGCAACAGGTCCAGGCCATACCGCAGGCCGAAGGTGGTGCCCTCGACCACTGCGCGGCACAGGTTGGCGCGGGTCAGGTTGGTCATGGTCAGGCCGTGTACGCTGCCCGTGGCGTGGGGCAGGGCGGGCACCCGTTCGCCGTTGAGGAAGGGCAGCATGCTCACGCCATCGGCGCCGATCGGGGCCTGGGCGACCAATGCGTTGAACGCCGCCAGGTCGAGGTCGAACAGCTCGCGAATCACCCCGGTAGCGTTGGTCAGGTTCATGGTGCAGATCAACGGCAGCCAGCCGCCGCTGGAGGAGCAGAAGGTCGCCACCGATGCCTGCGGGCTGACATTCGGCTGGTCGGCAAACGCATACACGGTGCCGGATGAGCCCAGGCTCATGGTGATGACACCGGGGGCGATATTGCCGGTGCCGATGGCGCCCATCATATTGTCGCCGCCACCGCTGGAGACGCTGGCGTTCGGGTTGATGCCCAGGCGCTCGGCGATGGCGGGCAGGATCGTGCCAACCGGCTGATGCGCTTCGATCAACGCCGGCAACGCCGCGTGCAGGCGGCCGCTCGGGTCGATGTGCTTGAGCAGTGCCACATCCCATTCACGGCTGCGCACGTTGAAGTAGCCGGTGCCTGACGCATCGCCGTATTCGGCGACGGCACGGCCGGTCAGCCAGTAGTTGAGGTAGTCGTGGGGCAGCAGGACATGGGCGATGCGGGCGAACACGTCCGGGTGGTGTTCGCGGGTCCAGAGCAGCTTCGACACCGTGTAACCCGGTGCAATCGCCACCCCGAGGCGCTCCAGCGAGCCATGCTCGCCACCCAAATACGCCAGCAGGCGATCGTTTTCCGGCGCGCTTTCGGTATCGCACCAGAGTTTGGCCGGGCGCAACACCTGGCCTTGGCTATCCAGCAAAACCAGGCCGTGTTGCTGGCCGGAGACACCGATGCCGAGGATATCCTGGCCATCCACGCCCGCCTGTTGCAGGGCGCGGTGAGTGGCCTCGGTGAAGGCGTCCAGCCATTCCTTTGGGTGTTGTTCGCGCCGGCCATTGGCGCCGCTGATCAGCGTGTGCGCGGCAGCGCCCAGGCCCAGCACCTTGCCGCTGGAAGCGTCGAGGACGATGGCTTTGGTGCCTTGGGTGCCGCAGTCGATGCCGAGGTAGAGGTTTTGCTGGGTCATGGTGGCGTGCTCAGCAGTGTTGTGGGATTGAAAGTGTGATCAATGTGGGAGCGGGCTTGCTCGCGAATACGGTGTTTCAGTCAATTTATTCTTCATTGACTCACCGCTTTCGCGAGCAAGCCCGCTCCCACATGTTGATCCGGTTTAGTCAGTTAAGCTTGGCGAGCAGACCTTCCAAGGTCTTCGTCACGCCCTGATCTCGAAGGCTTTGATAACACCGCTCGAACGCTGCCACAAACTCCGCTGACTTGGGAATAGCCGTGCCAAAAATCTCCTCAACGCCCAGTAACCGTTGGCTGATCAATGCCTCATCACTGACCAGACCCTGGCAGAACTGTGCCCGCGGGTCCGGAATCGTGTAGGCCACGCCATTCTCATCGACACCTTTGAGGTACAACGCCCACGCGGCCACCACCAGTGCGGCACGCTCCGTCTCACGCCCATCCGCGATCAAACGATTGATGGTCGGCACGGTGAACTTGGGAAACTTCGACGAGCCATCGGAACACACGCGCTCCAACTGGTCGGCAATCGCCTGGTTGGAAAAGCGCTCCACCAGGGTCTGCTTGTACTGGGTCAAATCAATGCCCGGCACCGGGGCCAGGTTGGGCGTGACGTCCAGGTCCATATAGGCGCGCATATAGGCGACGAACAGCGGGTCATTCATGGTCTCGTGAACAAACCGGTAACCCTTCAGAAAACCCAGGTAGGTCAGGGCCAGGTGGCTGCCATTGAGCAGGCCGATCTTCATCTCTTCGTAGGGCGTGACGTCATCGGTGAACTGCACGCCGACCGTTTCCCAGGCCGGGCGACCGTTGACGAATTTGTCTTCGAGCACCCACTGCACAAAGGGTTCGCACACCACCGGCCAGGCATCGTCGATGCCGTGTTCATCGTGCAACTGCAGACGGTGGGCGGTGCTGGTCATGGGCGTGATGCGGTCGACCATGGCATTCGGGAAACTGACGTTGGCCTTGATCCAGTCATGCAGCTCAGCGTTGTGCAGGGCAGCAAACGCCAGCAGCGCCTTGCGCGTGACCCCGCCATTGTGCGGCAGGTTATCGCAGGACATTACGGTGAAGGCCGCAGTGCCGGCCGCGCAGCGTTTGGTCAGCGCCGCGCAGATAAAGCCGAACACGGTTTTCGGTGACTCAGGGTGCGCCAGGTCGTGCTGGATCTGCGGCAGGTGGGCCATGAATTCGCCGTTGCTGTCGTCGATGCAGTAGCCGCCCTCGGTGATGGTCAGCGAGACGATGCGAATCTCGGGGCTGGCCAGCTTGTCGATCAGCGCTTGAGCGCCGTCTTCGGCCAGCAGCATGTCGCTGATGGCACCGATTACCCGCACTTCGGTGTCGTCGGTATCGCCCAACTCATACAAGGTGAACAGGTAATCCTGGCCGGCCAGGTCGTCGCGGGCCTTGCGGTCTTCGGCACGCAGGCCGACGCCGCAGATGCTCCAGTCGAGGCCAGCGCCGGTATTCATCAAGGCGTCGGTGTAATACGCCTGGTGCGCACGGTGAAAACCGCCGACGCCGATATGGGCGATACCCTGCGTAGTGCTGGCAATCGCGTAGGCCGGGATTTTCACGTGCGGCGCCAGTTGGGTGAGGTTCTGTTTATTCAGTTTCATCACATATCTCGCGAAATCAGGCGGCAGCGCGCAGTGGTCGGGCCACGGCCACGCCGTCGGTGTCGAACAGATGGCAGTGCGCCGGGTCCAGGTGCAGGTGCAGCGTTTCACCATATTGGCTGGCCATGTCGCCGCGAATCCGCATGGTCAATGGCTCGCCGTTGGCGGTGATGACGTGGCAGAAGGTGTCGCTGCCCAGGCGTTCGCCGACGTCGGCGGTGACAGTCAGCGTGGTTTGGCCGGGCGCGGCTATTTCCAGGTGTTCCGGGCGAATGCCCAGGGTCACCGCGCTGCCCACGCTCAAGCTGGCAGCGCTGAGCGGCAGGCTGATCCGGGTGCCGGCGTCCAGTTGTACCTCACAGCCCTGGCCCTCAACACGGGTGACCTTGCCCTTGAGGAAACCCATTTTCGGCGTGCCGAGAAACCCCGCCACAAACAGGTTGGCCGGCTGGTGGTACAGCTCCAGCGGCGAGCCGACTTGCTCGATACGGCCGCTGTTCAGCACAACGACTTTGTCCGCCAGGGTCATGGCTTCGACCTGGTCGTGGGTCACGTAAATCATGGTCGCCTGCAGTTCTTTATGCAGGCGCGCCAGTTCCAGGCGCATCTGCACGCGCAGGGCGGCGTCGAGGTTGGACAGCGGTTCGTCGAACAGAAAGATCTTTGGGTTACGCACGATCGCGCGGCCGATGGCCACCCGCTGACGCTGGCCGCCGGACAGCTGCTTGGGCTTGCGCTCCAGCAACGGGCCGAGTTCGAGAATGCGCGCCGCTTCGCTGACTTTGCTTTCCACCAGCTTCTTGTCCACGCCGGCCAGGTCGAGGGCAAACGACATGTTCTTGCGCACGCTCATATGCGGGTACAACGCATAGGTCTGAAACACCATCGCCAGGTCGCGCTTGGCCGGGGTGACTTCGGTGATGTCGCGGCCATCGAGTTCAATGGTGCCTTCGGTGACTTCTTCAAGGCCCGCGATCAAACGCAGCAGGGTCGATTTACCGCAGCCGGATGGGCCGACGAACACCACGAATTCCTTGTCGTTCACTTCCAGGTCAATGCCCTTGATGATGGAAAAGCCTTCGAAGCCTTTTTGCAGATTCTTGATTTTCAGGTTGGCCATGGGATGGGCCTCCACGTCTAAATTCGTTTTTGTTAGAGAACAGCCGTTATTTCACGGCGCCGAAGGACAAACCGCGCACCAGCTGTTTCTGGCTGATCCAGCCAAAAATCAGGATCGGCGCACAGGCCAGGGTCGAGACGGCAGACAATTTGGCCCAGAACAAACCTTCGGGGCTGGAGTAGGAGGCGATCAGTGCGGTCAAGGGCGCGGCGCTGGACGAGGTCAGGTTCAACGACCAGAACGCCTCGTTCCAGCACAGGATCAGCGACAGCAACACCGTGGAGGCCAGGCCACCCTTGGCAATCGGCAGCAGCACGCGGACCATTTCCTGCCACAGCGTGGCGCCGTCCAGGCGGGCGGCTTCGAGGATGTCTTTGGGGATGTCCTTGAAGTAGGTGTACACCATCCACACCACAATCGGCAGGTTGATCAGGGTGTAGATGATGATCAGTGCAATGCGCGTATCCAGCAGGCCAAAGCTCTTGGCCAGCAGGTAGATCGGCATCAGCACGCCCACGGGTGGCAGCATTTTGGTCGACAGCATCCACAGCAACGTGCCCTTGGTGCGCTGGGTTTCGTAGAACGCCATGGAGTACGCGGCCGGCACCGAGATCAGCAGGCACAGGGCGGTGGCGCTGAATGAAATCACCACCGAGTTCCAGGCGTAGGCGAAGTAGTTGCTGCGCTCGTTGATGTGCAGGTAGTTCTCCAGCGTCGGCGTGAAGATGAACTGCGGCGGCGTGGCGAACGCGTCGATTTCGGTTTTGAAGCTGGTCAGTACCATCCAGAAGATCGGGAAGAAAATCAGGATCGCAATGGCCCAGGCCAGGGTGCCGAGCAACAGGCTTTGCAGGCGGCGGGATTGTTGAAGCGTCATGGCGCGGCCCTCAAGGCTTGTCAGTCAGGTTTTTGCCGATCATCCGCACCAGGATGATCGCCGCGATATTGGCGATGACCACGGCAATCAAGCCGCCGGCCGAGGCCATGCCCACGTCGAACTGCACCAGCGCCTGGTTGTAGATCAGGTAGGCGAGGTTGGTCGAGGCGTAGCCCGGCCCACCGTTGGTGGTGGTGAAGATTTCGGCGAACACCGAGAGCAAAAAGATCGTCTCGATCATCACCACCACGGCAATCGGGCGGGCCAGGTGGGGCAGGGTCAGGTGCCAGAAGATCGCGATGGCGCCGGCACCGTCCAGGCGTGCGGCTTCCTTTTGTTCCTGGTCGAGGGACTGCATGGCGGTCATCAGCAGCAAGATGGCGAAGGGCAGCCATTGCCACGAGACAATGATGATGATCGACAGCAACGGGTAGTGCGCCAGCCAGTCCACGGGCTCGGCGCCGAACAACTTCCACACGGCGGCGAGCACGCCCGACACCGGGTGGAAAATCAGGTTCTTCCAGATCAGCGCACCGACGGTAGGCATGATGAAGAACGGCGAAATCAACAACACCCGCACCACGCCGCGACCAAAGAATTCACTCGCCTCAAGCAACGCACTGATCAGCACGCCGAACACCACACTGATCAGCAACACGCTGCCGACCAGCAACAGCGTGTTGGTGGCGCCGGGCAGGAAGCCCGAGTCGGTGATGAAGTAGGTGAAGTTCTCCAGCCCCACGAATTGGTTTTCGCCAGGGTAGAGCAGGTTGTAGCGGATCAGTGAAAAGTACAGGGTCATGCCCAGCGGCACGATCATCCACAGCAGCAACAAGGCCACCGAGGGGCTGACGAGGAACCAGCCGGGGTTGGCCAGGCGGCTTTTGCGCGGCGTTTCCTGCGGGGCGGTTTGCACTTGGGCAGCGTTGGTATTCATAGGGTCAGAACCAGTCAGGTACATGCAGAACGAGAGTCGAAGCGCGGTCAACGTGGGCGCGGGCTTTTGTGGGCGCTGGCTTGCCTGCGATGGCATCCACTCGGCTTAACTGACAGACCGAGATGTCTGCATCGCAGGCAAGCCAGCTCCCAGCTAAAGCAGCTCCCACATGAAACGGGTCCCCACATTGACAGGGGCTAGCCTGCTTTACTTGGGATAACCCGCCCGCTTCATTTCACGCTCGGTGGTGGTCTGCGCGGCAGTCAAGGCTTGATCCACCGTTTGCTGACCGGTCAGCGCGCCCGAGAAGAACTTGCCGACCTGGGTACCAATCGCCTGGAACTCGGGAATGGTCACCAACTGGATACCGATATACGGCACTGGCTTGAGGGTCGGTTTGGTCGGGTCGGCGACTTTCAGCGATTCGAGGGTCACTTTGGCGAACGGCGCCGCCTTCATGTACTCGTCGCTGTAGGTCGATTTGCGCGTACCTGGCGGTACGTTGGCGATGCCGTCGGTCTTGGCGACCAGTTGGCTGTATTCCTTGGATGTGGCCCAACTGGTGAACACCTTGGCAGCGTCCTTGGCTTTGGAGCTGGTCGGGATCGCCAGGGACCAGGAGTACAGCCACGAAGTGCCCTTGTCCGTCTTCTCGTGTGGGGCGAAGGTGAAGCCGACATGGTCGGCGACCTTGCTCTGGGTTTTGTCGGTCACGAACGAGCCGGCGACGCTGGCGTCGACCCAGATCGCGCACTTGCCGCTGTTGAACAGCGCCAGGTTTTCATTGAAACCGTTGCTGGAAGCACCCGGTGGGCCGGATTTCTTCATGTTGTCGACGTAGAAATTCAACGCGTCCTTCCACTCTGGGCCGTTGAATTCCGGCTGCCACTTCTCATCGAACCAGCGCGCACCGTAACCGTTGGCCAGGGTGGTGATCAGCGCCATGTTCTCGCCCCAACCGGCTTTGCCGCGCAGGCACAGGCCGTATTGTTCTTTGCTCTTGTCGGTGAGTTTGGCGGCGAATTCGCCGATCTGGGTCCAGGTCGGGTGCTCGGGCATGCTCAGCCCGGCGTCTTTGAACAGGTCGGTGCGGTAGTAGGTGATCGAGCTTTCGGCATAGAACGGCAGGGCGTACAGCGCGCCTTTTACCGACAAGCCGTCACGCACAGAAGGGAATACATCGTCGAGGTCGTAGGACGCTGGCAGGTCCTTCATCGGCTCCAGCCAGCCCTTGGCGCCCCAGAGTGCAGCTTCGTACATGCCGATGGTCAGCACATCGAACTGTCCGCCCTGGGTGGCAATGTCAGTGGTGAGGCGTTGGCGCAGCACGTTTTCTTCGAGCACCACCCAGTTCAGCTTGATGTCCGGATGCTCGGTCTCGAAGGTTTTCGAGAGCTTTTGCATGCGGATCATGTCGCTGTTGTTGACTGTGGCAATGGTCAGGGTTTGCGCGCCAAGGCTGACGGCGCTGAGGGTCATGCAGGTGCAGGCAAGCAGAGCTTTTGCTGTGAACTTCATCGCGCACTCCATTTCCGCGCCCGAGGGCTACAGAAGGACAGTTATTGTTGTTGTGTCTTCCTACAGACGGTCAGGAAGAGTGTGCGTTGATTACAGCGTTGAAATGGGCGTGTGACAAATCCTTGGGCGCACTGGGACTGATACTTTTTTGCACTCATTGCGTGGGCGGCTGAAACGGTTTACCGACGTTTGGCGAAAAGCACCGCCGCACAGTCGACGTACGGCATGCCGTGTGGATCGCGGACTGTCCGACTGAGGGTGTCCCGGTAATCTTTGATCGTCGGTGTTTGAGCAGACGTGCACTTTTTGAAAACGACCTCGTTGGGTTGCGGAGTTTCCCGCTGTGTGTAATAAAACTCGGCGGTGTCAGCCTCAATAGAGGGGCCGGGCAAACGTCTTCAAAGTCCGCCAAAGGCTTAAAGCGGGCGCGTCCCGAGTCACCGGGACGCTGACTGTTTACGCAGCCGGTGAAGTCGGTGTAAAGGTCTTCCACTCGTGGTCGTGGGGGCGACGTGGGTTGGGGAACTTCTCTAAAATCCAGTACCTGTCTTTCATGACTTCAAACTGTGTGACTGTACCAACGGGCGCCTTCACAGGAACGTTCAAGAGTTTTGATAACGCTTCAGAGAAGCCTGTACTGGCGGACCTACAACTGACCATCCTGATTTGGGTAGCACCGGTATTTTTCAGCGTGGGTGCAATTAATTTGGCGAATGCTTCGGGCGAATAGGATTGTGCGCCTTTTAAGTCACTTTTGAAGGTGGCGCCACCTTTGTCGCCATGCCCAACAATATTTAATCTGACTTCTTTACTGCCCTCCGGTCGGTCCAGAAAATATTCATACTGGCCGTCATCCGACGTTGTAAAAGCAATGCTGTTTGCCAGTTTTTCAGGCGTGGGCAGTTCCTTGAAATCTTTATATTCACCTATATTGCGCAGCTCTTTAGACGTGCTCTGAACGTCGACAGGGCCAGTCGCTAGCCGCCTCTTCGGGGGGCCGAAACGCTTGGGGCGGTAATCGACTTCCACCTCCTCCCAGATCGGAGCTGCTAGCGTTCCCCAGTTCACTCTGACTTTTTTACCGGTCTTCTTTTCCACGTTAATAAAAAGATCAATGTCTTTTAATTTGTTGTTTAGTTCTATTTCTGCGAGTTCTTTTTTGTCAGCTTCAGAGAACCTGGGGTACTTGGCACGAAATTTATTGAGCGCTGTTTTGTATATGTCTTCCGGATCTATCCCGCCGTCGCGGGTAGCGTATCCCAGCTCTACCGTACGTTCATAGCCTTTGACGGGAACTCCAGTCAGAGCGTGCAGCTGTGCCGCCAGGGAGTTTTCACCGCCTTTGGATGAGTAACAGACGAGGAGGCGCACTTCCGCGTAGTTTCGAATATCAATGCCTCGTGCGATGAGTTCATTATTAATATCTTCCGCCGTGTAAAGTTTATCGCCTTCGCCTACAATCCTCGCGGCTTGCTCGCCCTCAGGGTCAGCCGCATGGCCAATAATGTTCAGGCGCTTTACTTCTTGGCCTTTACGGTTGTAAGTATCTACGTTGGTTTGGATCTCCCCGTCCAACGGGGTGATTTGTTCCAGTGGGCCGCCCATTCGAAAGCGCTGTGGAGGTGGGGTGGGTGGCACAGCACCATCGATCAACCGTGTGCCCTCGGTTATCGGTATTGCTGAGTGCGTGTTGGAGGGCTCGGACAATGATCGCGCCTTGAAATGGATCAACAACGTCGCCAGGTTGACCAACAGATCGGTCAGCGCCGCCTGTTTATTCTTCGAGTCGTCATCGCGCAGCGTCTCCAGGTCGTTGATGATGCCCTCAGCCTGCAACGCCAGGCCGAGGATTGCACCCGGGCCGCGTAGTGCTGGCAACAGCGCATTGAGTAGCAGGAACCCCCCGGTCTTGAGCGACTGCCAGCGGCTTTTTGCGTCGGATGTCGAGTGTTGTCCGGCGAGGGTGATCAAGTTCTGGGCGTTGGCTTCGTACAGGTATTCCATCAACTTCCCGTCTTGCAGCGTTTGCTGCAGGCGCGTGTCCACGGCCAACGGGATCGTCTCGTTGGCGGAAACGGAGCCCAGGTTGAACCCGAATATCACCAGGTTGGGGTGTTTAAAACCGTTGCCGCGGTAGAGCTGTCGAGTCGTTTCGTCAGGCAACCACGCAAGGGTGTCGTTTTGCAATTTGCCCGGCTGCTGCAGGGCTTCCAGCAGTGCCTGGCGAGTAGGAAATTGCAGCAGAGGGGCATCTGCCATCAGCGGGCGGTACAAAATATGCGGACCGCTCGTGCTGTCTTTGGGTTCGATCAGGTAGGCACCTTCGACCACATCGGTGGTGCCTTGCGCCTTGTTATCAAAGGCCAACGGTCGAATGACGATCTCCTTGGCGTCGACGATCCTGGGGCCAGGCCCCGGCTTGAGTATTTCCTGGATGTATCGGAACCCTGTGGCGTTGAAACCGGCTTGCTTTTTGATGCTCAGTTCCAGCGCCTTGAGCTGCAGTTCGATTGGTACTTGCTGGGCAAACAATGATCGACGCGCGGCCATTTCAGTGGGGTTGTCGAGGAGTTTTTCCTTGAGTAATGCAGGGTAGGTTTTGCCGATATCGAGGTCTGTAATCAGCTGCTTGAGCACACCTTCTTTCTCAAGTGCGGGCACTCTGACTTTTATTTCATCGCCGTTTTCATCCTTGAGTCCTGTCTTGAAAAACACCTCTATTTGGCCGTTCGGCAGTCCCGACAGGTTGTTGAGCAGCATGTCAGTCAGGCTCATGGTTTGGCGATCAATAAAACCCGAGCGCTGCGTCCCGTAAGGCACTTTAAAGACCACCTCAAGATCTTCGGCGGCGTGCGGCGTTAGATGCTTGTTTGGCGGTAACAGGTCAAATCGTTGCTGCGCAAACGTGCGGATGTCCTTGATGTCGCTGTTGTACGCCTGGCCTTTGTGACGCTGCAGGAAGCTCGCCAGGCCCTGGCTGAGCTCATGCATCACAAATCGCTGCGCTTCGTCGGCGCTATCCAGCCAGTCAGGCAGTGGGTTCGTTGTGTGCGTCGGGTTATTTGTGCCGGGTGGCGGGGTTAGCAGGCTATCGCCTTGAGCGTGTTTGATAAGGGCGTCAGCCTGGGCATCGAACAGATTGCCATCGAGTGCCTGGCGAACCGCTTGCGTCTTTTCGATAGCGTCCCAGGTGTTATAAGGCGTGATTTTCCCGCTGGGTTCCACCAATAAGAGAATGGCGCGATTTGAGTCCGCCAAGTAGCGATGAATCACCATGTTCGCTGTTGAGCCCGCCAGGGTATAGACGGTGGCTCCGGATGAATTGGGGTCAAGCGGGGCGGGGCGTGTCGAGCCTTCGGGATGCCTGACGACCATGTCGATGGTTTCCCGTTGCGCCTCATCCAGTCCGGGTTGTTTCAGGCTGGCCAGTTGCAGGTTACTGCGCAAAATACGTTTGACCACATCACGGTGGCTGCCGGTGAAAACGCTGTCGGCATTGGTTGGCGCGCTGAAGGCCTGCTTGTCCCAGTATTCACGCGAATCCGCCTCGAAGGCCTGATTCAGTTGGGCCGGCAGGCTGCCGATGACGTCGCTCAGGGCGGACGGGTCGAGGGCCAGTGGGACGTCGCCAGCGTTGCCAGTCCTTGCCAGCAAATCCGGGCGAGTATCAAACGCTCTATGACTGGCGGTGAGACTTGGGGCATCGCCGCCCGCCAGATAGTCCAGGGCAAGTGTCATCAAGGGGATTCGCTTGAGTGCTCCTGGGTTGTCCACGTCGGGCATTTCGATGGCGATCTGGTTTACGTCGACGTCCAACGCGGGGGCGGCCTGCTTGATCCTCTCACTGAGCAGGCGTGCGACTACCGAGAACAGGTTGGGCTCACCCGCAAACTGTCGGCGTGCGATAGCGGCCAGCGGGTTGACGGGTGGGTTGGGTGTGTCAGGCGGTGGCGCAGACTCGGTAGGTGGAGTGGCGTTGGGGGCTTTGAGCTTCTGGATAGCGGCGCGTTGGCGTTGCTGGACCGCGCGTGAACGCATGTCGGTGGGAGGGGTGGACGCGTTCAGCGCCTGAAAGCCGTTGCGAGCGAGCGTTGAGGCTTGTGCGAGCACGCCCACCAACGTGTCGTCATTACCTGGCTCGGCGTAAAAGCTGGTGATCCAGGCAAGGCTGATCTGCGCATCTTTGCCAGGCGGCACGCTGGTGTTGCGCAGGGTTTGCCCCAGGGTGGAGTGTTCAGGTATCTCAGACATTAAAAAGCCGGTGCGTGGGCCGTTGCCGAAACGCGCCATTTCGGGTCTGAGACTTAACAAGGCGCTGCCGTACATTCTCGCCATTTGCCGATCAGCCTCCGCAACCGACGGCGTGGGCGCGTGTTGCGACGCGGAAAGAAGCTCGGGTTTCAATGCGATTTCCCCTGCAACCTCTTCTATCGCTTCACGTTGTTGCTGTCGGATGTGCGAATACGCGGGGCGGTTGAACGCGGGTGCTTTGGCGTCGGGTTCACGCAGTGCATCGAAGGCGTCGTTTTGTTGCAGCAGCGCGATAGAGTGGAGGACGTCCGCTGGGGTGGCGTCTTGGCGCGCGCCGTAGAAGTTGCCTACTACCTCGGCAGGCGCAAGGTTCGCGCCGGTGTATTTCAGCGTTGTTCTTGGTGGCGAGTGGAACGCCCGAGCGGCGGCGGTGACCGCTGCGGTGGCCTGCTCATAGCCCGCAGAGTATTTGCTGAAACTGCGAGGTTGACCGTCAGCAATGCAATCAAGCGTCCATCCTGACTGCGTGTTCAAGATAAGGGTTGATGGATCAATTTTGTGTTGCCTGGCGAAACCTGCAAACGGCTCGCTTTGAATGGCGTGGGCAAGCTGCGCCCAGGCTCTACCGAATGTCGAGAAGGGCGGAATATCGGAAATGACGCGGGTCTCCCGTGAGCGTTTCTTTCCGGTGGGATCGGCAATGACCTGGTCCATCAATGCGGCGCTATACAGGGCGCAGAGGGCGGTATCGCCTGCTCTGATCAATCGGGTTGCGATCTGTTGAGTGGTCAGATCCACCACCAGGCTGTCACGTTTAGTCCGCGCATGATCAATAGGGGTAACGTCGGACTGGGGTTGTGTAGGGCTGACGAAAGCGTGAGACAGGCTGGAGCGTAATGGCTCGATTCTCATAAGAAAGTTTTCCTAAGCGGTGCGAGATATGACCTGATACGCAGTCGTTATCTAATGCGTACAGGGCGGATAAGTTCGTGGAAACCTATCTCGAACAAACCGTAGGATTATTGGTATTGGGCGTGTAGAAGTTCACCGGCCAGTGTTGCCGGATGTAATGCAATGTTTTCCATAGAGCACAGTGAGGGGCAGCAGGTGGGTGCATTGCATGAACGGTAAGACCTGACGTCCAACTATCCCAGGTTCTGCTCGGTCAGGCGCTGCACAGCCAGGCGCCGGTAGTGGGACGGCGTCATACCCTTGAGCTGCTGAAAGCGCCGGTTAAAGTTGGAGATATTGTTGAAGCCCGACTCGAAGCACACGTCCGTCACCGCTTTATCGCCATCGGCCAGCAGCTCACAGGATTTGCTGATACGCAGTCGGTTAACAAACTCGATAAACGTGCGCCCCGTCGCTTGTTTGAACACACGCGAGAAATAGGTTGGCTTCATGCCCAGGTGTTCCGCGACTTCCTCCAGCGACAATTCCCGCGCGTAGTGCGCAAAGATGTAGTCCACCGCGCGGTTAGTGCGGTCGATGCTGTGTTCGTCGGCCCATTGCAGGGTGGTCGCGCCGGACAGCAATTGGTAGTCCTCACACGCGCTCAGCACTTCCAGCAAAATAAAGAAGTGCCCCAGGCGCGCCATGCCTTGGGCCTCCTCGATGCGCTGCATCAAGGTCATGGCCTGGGCGATGGTCTTTTTGCAGCGAAACTCGATGCCGTACTGAGCCCGCTCCAATAACGGCGTCAGCGTCTTGAGTTCGGCGAAAATGTGGCTGCCATGCTCGAACAACTCGTCGGTGAAATTGACCAGCATGTCGCGCTTGGGCACCCGCTCACCGTCCTCCACTTGGCTGATCCAGTTGTGAGGCAAGTTGGGGCCGGTGAGGAACAGGCTTTCGGGATAGAAGTTGCCGATGTAGTCGCCGATGAACACTTTGCCAGCACTTGCGACGATCAAGTGCAGTTCGTATTCCTTATGGAAATGCCAGCGCACCAGCGGGCAGGGGAAGCCGTGTTGGCGATAGATGATGGACAGACCGTTGTGATCGTCCATCAGCTCGTAGGAAGGGTCGGTGATTCGCGTTGCTCGGGTCATGCTGCCGTCGCTTTATTGTGGTTGCTGCGTAGGATAATGCCCCCTTGCGCGCGACCTCGCCAGCGTCGGTGTTTATACCGTGCGGTTTTTTGCCTCGATCCATTGCGACATGTACTGGGTACTTTTATGCGCGTGGTGGCGCAGCATGCTACCGGTGAAGTTGTCCCGCCGATGGGCCGCCAGATGGCGGCGACAGTGCTCCAGGCATTCCACCAGTGCCGGGCCATGGACCGTTTGATCGTAGCGCCGGGCAAGCAGCTGGCGCCCTTGTTCCTGGGCCTGGCGCCAGCGCTCACGGTCCTGATACAGAGCGATGGCGGCCGCCGCCAGGGCTGGCGCGCTCGGTTCGATCACGCCCGGCCAGGCGTGGCCGTCGCCCATCGCTTCGGCACCGATGGGGGTGGTCACACTCGGCGTGCCACACAGCATCGCGTCGGCCAGTTTGCCCTTGATCCCGGCGCCGAAACGCAAGGGTGCCAGGCAGATACGTGCAGCCGACATCACTTGCAGGGCATCTTCAGCCCAGTTCATCACATGAAAACCCTGCGCCGGGTTATGCAACGCAGTCGCCTTTGGCGGTGTGTACGATCCGTAGATATGCAGCTGGGCGCCCGGCAGTTGTTGGCGGATCAAGGGCCAGACGCCGTTCTTCATCCATAGCACCGCATCCCAGTTGGGCGCGTGGCGAAAGTTACCGATGCTAAGAAAATGCGCACGGTCTTCAAACGGCGCAAAGGCCTCGGTGGGGGGCTGCAGCATCAATGGGCACCAGTGGAGCAGGGCGGCTGGCACATTGAATTGCTCGGTGAGCAGGCGGATTTCCACGTCGGAGATCATCAGGCTGATGTCACAGCGGTAAATGGCGGCGATCTCGCGCTTGGCCACGTCGGTGTTGGCCATCAGTTGGAATTCCTGCGCCAGCGCCGGCTGGAACAGCGCGGTAAAGTCATCGCTGTCGGGATGGGCTTTCAGGTGATCCTTGAAACGTTGATGACGGGCGTCGCGCAGGCTTTGCAAGTCAGACGTCTCCAGTACGCGCACAGCATCGGGGCAGCATTTCTCCACGCGCCAGCCGAACTGTTCTTCCATCATGAAACGGTCGAACAGCACGATATCCGGGGCCAGTTCGCGGATAAAGTCGTCGAAGCTGCTGTTATTGAGTTCAATGGCGCATTCGCGTATGCCCAGCGCGGGCAAGTCGGCCTTGTGCTCGCCTACGGTCGCCGGACTGCTGAAGGTAATGTCCCAGCCGTGGTCCAGAAAGCTCTGCAGAATCTGCATCATGTGCCCGCCGGCCGCCGAGGAACGCGGCTCCGGCCAGACATAACCAATGACCAGGACTTTGGTGGCGGGCTGATTCATCGACAACGGATTCCTTGAGGGGCGTGCGAAAAGCGCGCAATTAAACCATAGGCCCGTGTCCTTGGCGCGCTATGAGAATTTATGTCTGGCGGTAGGTAGCCTCCTCAGTTTGTGGTTAACTTCGGGCTCTCGAATTCGTTCAATCAAACCCAGTATAAGGATTCCGTTCATGGCTCAAGTCACCCTTCGTGGTAACCCTGTCCAGGTTGAAGGTACATTACCGGAGACCGGCTCCCCTGCTCCAGCGTTCAGCCTGACCGCCGTTGACCTGTCCCAGGCCACCCTGGAAACGTTCGCCGGCAAGCGCAAAGTGCTGAACATCTTCCCAAGCGTCGACACCCCGACCTGCGCCACCTCGGTGCGCAAGTTCAATGCCGAAGCCAACACCCTGAACAACACCGTTGTGCTGTGCATCTCCTCCGACCTGCCGTTTGCCCAGAAGCGTTTCTGCGGCACCGAAGGCCTGGACAACGTGCTGAGCCTGTCGGATTTCCGCGACGCCCACTTTGCCGTTGACTACGGTGTGTCTCTGACCGACGGCCCGCTGCAAGGCCTGACCGCACGCGCAGTTGTCGTGCTGGATGAAAACAACAACGTGCTGCACAGCGAGCTGGTCAGCGAAATCGGTGAAGAGCCGAACTACGAAGCCGCCCTGGCTGTTTTGAAGTAACTGTTTCAGCGCATTACTGTCGTTTTGCAGTAACACGCTTGATACATGATTGCGGCCTGGCCTAGTCCAGGCCGTTTTTATTTACCCGTCAGCGGTTTAATGAAATAGCGAACGGACTAAGGTCAGAAGTTAAAAGTTGTAAGCCCAAGGTAAATAGCCGGTAAAGGCGCTTTTCTTAATGCGCTCCAGTGCTTATCTTTCAGCCTCCCAAAGAAGAAGCTCTCGCGCCCAATGGTTGATCAATCCATGCAATCCTCCCCCCGCAACTCCCGCCGCTGGCTGTTTGGCCTGCTCGTGCTGCTGGTTATCGCCGGCCTGTGCTGGAAATTCTGGCCCGGCAGCACCAAGGATACTGCCGAGAAAAAGCCGGCCGGGCATGCCGGCAAGTCGGGGATGATGCGCCCGGGCTTCGGCGGTTCCACCGGGCCGATTCCGGTGCGCGTGGCGCCGGCGGTGCTGGGTGAGTTTCCGGTGTACTACAAGGCTTTGGGCACGGTGACCGCGCTCAACACCATTAATGTACGCAGCCGGGTGGGCGGTGAGCTGGTGAAGATCGCCTTTGAAGAGGGGCAGATGGTCAAGGCCGGTGACTTGCTGGCGGAAATCGACCCGCGCAGTTACCAGAACGCTTTGCTGCAGGCCCAAGGCACGCTGTTGCAGAACCAGGCTCAGCTGAAAAATGCACAAGTTGATGTACAGCGCTACCGCGACCTGTATGCCCAGGACAGTATCGCCAAACAGACCCTGGACACCGCCGAAGCGTTGGTCATGCAGTACCAGGGCACGGTCAAGACCAACCAGGGCGCGGTGGATGACGCCAAGCTCAACCTCGAATTCACCAAGATTCGCGCGCCGATCAGCGGCCGCGTCGGCCTGCGTCAGGTCGATGTGGGCAACCTGGTCGCCGCCAACGACACCACGTTCCTCGCGGTGATCACCCAGACCCAGCCGATCAGCGTGGCGTTCACCTTGCCGGAAAACACGCTGGACACCGTGCTCAGCCGTTATCACGCCGGCAACAAGCTGCCCGTGGAAGCCTGGGACCGTGGCGACGTGAAAAAGCAGGCTGTCGGCGTGTTGCAGAGCCTCGACAACCAGATCGACGTCACCACCGGCACCCTGAAATTCAAGGGCCGTTTCGATAACAAGGACCAGGCACTCTTCCCCAACCAGTTCGTCAACGTGCACCTGCTGGCCGATACCCTGCATAACGTCGTGCTCGCACCTTCCGCGGCGATTCAGTTCGGCAATAACGGCACCTTCGTCTACAAGCTCGATGGCGACAAGAAGGTCAAGGTTCAGCCCCTCGTGATCGGTGACACCGATGGCGACAACACGGTGATCAAGGAAGGCCTGGTGGCCGGCGACCGTTTGGTGCTGGAAGGCACCGACCGCTTGAAAGACGGCAGTGAAATCGAAGTGGTCAACGACAGCAGCGACGTACAGACCACGCCGACCGAACACTTGCAAGGCAAACCCGCAGCAAAAGGGGAGACCGGGGCTAACACCGGCAAGGCGCAAAAGGTCGGTTCATGAACCTGTCGCGGCTGTTTATCCTACGCCCGGTTGCCACCACGCTGAGCATGCTGGCGATTGTCCTCGCCGGTATCATCTCGTATCGCTTGCTGCCGGTATCGGCCTTGCCGCAAGTGGATTACCCGACCATCCGGGTGATGACCCTGTACCCCGGCGCCAGCCCGGATGTGATGACCAGCGCGGTCACGGCACCGCTGGAGCGTCAGTTCGGGCAAATGCCCGGCCTGACCCAGATGGCGTCCACCAGCTCCGGCGGGGCGTCGGTGCTGACCCTGCGCTTCAACCTCGATATCAATATGGATGTCGCCGAGCAGCAGGTGCAGGCTGCAATCAACGCCGCCACCAACCTGCTACCCAAGGATTTGCCGGCGCCGCCGGTGTACAACAAGGTCAACCCGGCGGATACCCCGGTGCTGACCTTGGCGATTACCTCCAAGACCATGTTGCTGCCCAAGCTCAATGACCTGGTCGACACGCGTATGGCGCAAAAGATTGCGCAGATCAGCGGCGTCGGCATGGTCAGCATCGCCGGTGGCCAGCGCCAGGCCGTGCGTATCAAAGTCAACCCCGAGGCCCTGGCCGCCAATGGTTTGAACCTGTCGGACGTGCGCACCCTGATTGCCGCCTCCAACGTCAACCAGCCCAAGGGCAACTTCGATGGCCCGACTCGGGTATCGATGCTCGACGCCAACGACCAGTTGGTGTCGCCCCAGCAATACGCCGAATTGATCCTGGCCTACAACAATGGCGCACCGCTGCGCCTTAAAGACGTGGCACAAATCGTCGACGGCGCAGAAAACGAACGCCTCGCCGCCTGGGCCAACGAAAACCAGGCCGTGCTGCTCAATATCCAGCGTCAGCCGGGCGCCAACGTGATTGAGGTGGTTGACCGTATCAAGGCGTTGCTGCCCAGCATCACCGACAACCTGCCGGCCGGCCTGGACGTGACGGTACTCACCGACCGCACTCAAACCATTCGTGCGTCGGTGAAGGACGTACAGCATGAACTGCTGATCGCCATTGCACTGGTAGTGATGGTGACCTTCCTGTTCCTGCGCCGTGTCAGCGCGACCATTATTCCGTCGATCGCCGTGCCGTTGTCGCTGGTGGGCACCTTCGGCGTGATGTACCTGGCGGGGTTCTCCATCAATAACCTGACGCTGATGGCCCTGACCATCGCCACCGGTTTTGTGGTGGACGATGCCATCGTGATGCTGGAGAACATCTCGCGTTATATCGAGGAAGGCGATACGCCACTGACGGCGGCCCTCAAGGGTGCCAAGCAGATCGGCTTCACGCTGATTTCCCTGACCTTGTCGTTGATCGCGGTATTGATCCCGCTGCTGTTCATGGCCGATGTGGTCGGGCGGCTGTTCCGCGAGTTCGCCATCACCCTGGCGGTGGCGATCCTGATTTCCCTGGTGGTCTCGCTGACCCTGACGCCGATGATGTGCGCGCGGCTGCTCAAGCGCGAGCCGAAGGAAGACGAACAAAGCCGTTTCTACAAGGCCAGCGGCGCCTGGATCGATTGGTTGATCGAAGCCTACGGTCGCAAGTTGCAGTGGGTGCTCAAGCACCAGCCGCTGACCCTGCTGGTGGCCATCGCTACCCTGGGCCTGACCGTGGTGCTGTACCTGGTGGTGCCCAAGGGGTTTTTCCCGGTGCAGGACACCGGGGTGATTCAGGGGATTTCTGAAGCGCCACAGTCAATTTCATTTGCCGCCATGAGCCAGCGTCAACAGGAGCTGGCGAAGGTGATCCTGGCCGATCCGGCCGTTGAAAGCCTGTCCTCCTACATCGGTGTGGATGGAGATAACGCCACTCTCAACAGCGGGCGCCTGTTGATCAACCTCAAGGCCCACGGCCAGCGCGATTTGAGCGCAGCCCAGGTGATTACGCGCTTGCAGCCGGAAATCGACAAGCTGGTGGGTATCCGCCTGTTCATGCAGCCGGTGCAGGACCTGACCATTGAAGACCGCGTGAGCCGCACCCAGTACCAGTTCAGCATGTCGTCGCCCGACGCCGAGCTGTTGGCGTTGTGGAGCGACAAACTGGTGCACGCCCTCAGCCAGTTGCCGGAACTGACCGACGTCGCCAGCGACCTGCAAGACAAGGGGTTGCAGGTGTTCCTGGTCATCGACCGCGATGCGGCCTCACGCCTGGGGGTGAGTGTGTCGACCATCACCGATGCGCTGTATGACGCTTTCGGCCAGCGACAGATTTCCACCATCTACACCCAGGCCAGCCAATACCGCGTGGTGCTGCAGGCTCAATCCGGTGAAACCCTCGGGCCTGCCGCGCTGAACCAGATCCACGTGAAAACCACTGACGGCGGCCAGGTGCGGCTGTCGAGCCTGGCCCACGTAGAACAGCGTCAGGCGCAGTTGGCGATCGCGCATATCGGCCAGTTCCCGGCGGTGATGATGTCATTCAACCTGGCCCCCGGCGTCGCGCTGGGCAAAGGTGTGGAGCTGATCAACCAGACCCAGAAAGACATCGGCATGCCGATAGGCGTGCAGACCCAGTTCCAAGGGGCGGCGCAGGCGTTCGAGGCGTCACTGTCGAGCACCTTGCTGCTGATCCTGGCGGCGGTGGTCACCATGTACATCGTGCTGGGTGTGCTGTACGAGAGCTACATCCACCCGATCACCATCCTCTCCACCTTGCCGTCGGCGGCGGTGGGGGCCTTGCTGGCGTTGCTGCTGAGTGGCAATGACCTGGGCATGATCGCGATCATCGGCATTATTTTGCTGATTGGTATCGTGAAAAAGAACGCGATCATGATGATCGACTTCGCCCTCGACGCCGAACGTAACCAGGGCCTCGACCCGCAGACGGCAATCTATCAAGCGGCGCTGTTGCGTTTCCGGCCGATCCTGATGACCACGCTGGCAGCGTTGTTTGGTGCCGTACCCTTGATGCTGGCCACCGGTTCCGGCGCTGAACTGCGCCAGCCTCTGGGCCTGGTGATGGTGGGCGGTTTGTTGGTAAGCCAGGTATTGACGCTGTTCACGACGCCGGTGATCTACCTGTACTTCGACCGTCTTGGCCGGCGCTGGCGCAAAGAGCCGCAAAGCCTGGAGCCGGTTGAGTCATGAACCTGTCCGGACCGTTTATTCGCCGCCCGGTAGCAACCATGCTGCTGAGCCTGGCGATCCTGTTGCTCGGCGGCGTCAGCTTCAACTTGCTGCCGGTATCGCCGCTGCCGCAGATCGACTTTCCGGTGATCGTGGTTTCGGCCAGCTTGCCCGGCGCCAGCCCCGAGGTCATGGCGTCCACCGTGGCCACGCCGTTGGAGCGCTCATTCGGCGCGATTGCCGGCATTACCACTATGAGCAGCTCGTCGAGCCAGGGCTCCACGCGGGTGATCCTCGCGTTTGATTCCGACCGTGATATCAACGGCGCCGCACGGGAAGTGCAGGCGGCGATCAACGCGTCGCGCAACCTGTTGCCCAGTGGCATGCGCAGCATGCCGACCTACAAGAAGATCAACCCGTCCCAGGCACCGATCATGGTGCTCTCGCTGACCTCCGACGTGCTCAAAAAGGGCGAGTTGTACGACCTGGCGTCGACCATCCTCTCGCAAAGCCTGTCCCAGGTGCCGGGTGTGGGTGAAGTGCAGATCGGCGGCAGTTCCTTGCCGGCGGTGCGCATCGAGCTTGAACCCAAGGCCCTCGACCAGTACGGCGTGGCCCTGGACGATGTGCGCAACACCATCGCCAATGCCAACCAGCGGCGGCCCAAGGGTTCCCTGGAAGACAGCGAGCGCAACTGGCAGATCCAGGCCAACGACCAATTGGAAAAGGCCAAGGACTACGAACCGCTGCTGATTCGCTACCAGAACGGCGCGGCCCTGCGCCTGGGCGACGTGGCCACGATCAGTGACGGCGTGGAAGACCGCTACAACAGTGGCTTTTTCAACAATGATTCGGCGGTGTTGCTGGTGATCAACCGCCAGTCCGGCGCCAACATCATCGAGACGGTCCGACAAATCAAGGCACAGTTGCCGGCCCTGCAGGCGGTGCTGCCGTCCAGCGTCAAACTCAACCTGGCCATGGACCGCTCGCCGGTGATCACCGCGACCTTGCATGAAGCCGAGATGACCTTGCTGATTGCCGTGGCCCTGGTGGTGCTGGTGGTTTACCTGTTCCTGGGTAACTTCCGCGCTTCATTGATTCCGACCCTGGCGGTGCCGGTGTCATTGGTGGGCACCTTTGCGGTGATGTACCTGTTCGGCTTCTCGTTGAACAACTTCTCGCTGATGGCGCTGATCCTGGCCACCGGCCTGGTGGTGGACGATGCCATCGTGGTGCTGGAGAACATTTCCCGGCACATCGACGAGGGGGTGCCGCCCATGAAGGCGGCCTACCTGGGCGCCGAGGAAGTCGGCTTTACCTTGCTGTCGATGAACGTATCGCTGGTAGCGGTGTTCCTGTCCATCCTGTTTATGGGCGGCATTGTCACCAACCTGTTCCGTGAGTTTTCCATCACCTTGTCGGCCGCGATCATTGTCTCGTTGATCGTCTCGCTGACCTTGACGCCGATGCTCTGTGCCCGTTGGCTCAAGCCCCATATCAAGGGGCATATGACCGGCTTGCAGCGCTGGAGCCAGCAAGTCAATGACCGCATGGTCGCAGCCTATGCGAGCAGCCTGGACTGGGTACTGCGCCACCGTCGCCTGACCCTGCTCAGCTTGTTCATTACCGTGGGCGTGAACGTCGCGCTCTATGTGGTGGTGCCAAAAACCTTTATGCCGCAGCAGGACACTGGCCAGTTGATCGGCTTTGTGCGTGGCGACGATGGGCTGTCATTCAATGTGATGCAGCCGAAAATGGAGACGTTCCGCAAGGCGGTCCTCAAGGACCCGGCGGTGCTCAGCGTGGCCGGTTTTATCGGTGGCAACAACGGCACCAACAACGCGGTGATGCTGGTGCGCCTCAAGCCGATCGCCGAACGCAAGATCTCGGCCCAGGCGGTGATCGAGCGTTTGCGCAAGGACGTGCCACTGGTGCCGGGCGGGCGCTTGTTCCTCATGGCCGACCAGGACCTGCAATTTGGCGGCAGTCGCGATCAGACCAGTGCGCAATACTCCTACATCCTGCAAAGCGGTGACTTGGCCGCGCTGCGCCTGTGGTACCCGAAAGTGGTCGCCGCGCTGCGCGAATTGCCGGAGCTGACCGCCATCGACGCCCGTGAAGGGCGGGGTGCGGCGCAGGTGACGCTGGTGGTCGACCGCGACCAGGCCAAGCGCCTGGGTATCGACATGAACATGGTCACGGCGGTGCTGAACAACGCCTACAGCCAGCGGCAGATCTCGACCATTTATGACAGCCTCAACCAGTATCAGGTGGTGATGGAGGTCAACCCGAAATACGCCCAGGACCCGATTACCCTGAACCAGATGCAGGTGATTACGTCCACCGGCGCGCGGGTCCCGTTGTCGACCATTGCCCATTACGAAAACAGCCTGGCGGACGACCGCGTCAGTCATGAAGGCCAGTTCGCTTCGGAAAACATTGCCTTCGACATGGCCCCTGGGGTGACGGTGGAGCAGGGCACCGCCGCCATTGAGCGCGCGATTGCCAAAGTGGGCTTGCCCGAAGACGTGATCGCCAAGATGGCCGGTACCGCCGATGCGTTTGCGGCGACCCAGAAAGGCCAGCCGTTCATGATCCTTGGGGCATTGGTGGCGGTTTACCTGGTGCTGGGCATTTTGTATGAAAGCTACATTCACCCGCTGACCATCCTCTCGACCTTGCCATCGGCCGGTGTGGGCGCGTTGCTGTCGATCTACCTGTTGGGGGGCGAATTCAGCCTGATTTCCCTGCTGGGGCTGTTCCTGCTGATCGGGGTGGTGAAGAAAAACGCGATCCTGATGATCGACCTGGCCTTGCAACTGGAACGTCATGACGGCATGAGCCCGCTGGAATCCATTCGCAGCGCCTGCCTGTTGCGCTTGCGACCGATCCTGATGACCACGCTTGCCGCCATCCTCGGCGCCTTGCCGTTGCTGCTCGGCGCCGGCGACGGCGCGGAAATGCGCAAGCCGCTGGGCCTGACCATTATCGGCGGCCTGGTGTTCAGCCAGATCCTGACCCTTTACACCACTCCGGTGGTTTACCTCTATCTTGACCGCGCGCGCCACCGCTTCAATGCCTGGCGCGGTGTGCGTACTGATGCTGCCTTGGACACTGCGCTATGACCGATTCAACGTTTGCCAAATTGGCCATGAGTATGCCGCGTGGTTCCCGCGTCGCCAGCCTGGTGCTGTGCGGCGCGCTGCTCAGCGCGTGCGCCATCGGCCCGGATTACCAGCGCCCGGCGGTCATCGAACCGGTGCAATTCAAGGAAGCCCAGGGCTGGCGTCAGGCCACGCCCAGTGACTCCCTGGCTCGCGGCGCCTGGTGGGAGTTGTATGGCGACCGCCAGCTCAATGAGCTGGTGACACGCCTCAATAATGCCAACCAGACCGTCGCCCAGGCCGAAGCGCGCTTCCGTCAGGCCCAGGCCCAGGTGCGCAGCGCCCGCGGGGCGTTTTTCCCGAGCGTGGACCTGAGCGTCGGCAAGACCCGCGCCAGCCAGGGGACCGGCAGCAGCAGTGCCAGCCTGAGCAGTTCCAGCAGTGGTATTCGCGACACCCTCAACGCGCAATTGGGCGTGAGTTGGGAAGCGGATGTGTGGGGCAAGTTGCGCCGCGGCCTGGAAGCCAATGAAGCCACGGCCGAGGCCAGCTCGGCGGACCTCGCGGCGATGCGCCTGAGCCAGCAGTCCGAGCTGGTGCAAAGCTATTTGAAACTGCGCGTCATGGATGAACAGACCCGCTTGTTGCAAGCCACGCTGGACGCCTACCAGCGTTCGCTGCAAATGACCGAAAACCAGTACCGCGCCGGTGTGTCCGGCAAGGATGCGATTGCTCAGGCACAAACCCAGCTCAAGACCACCCAGGCCAGCCTGATCGACCTGATCTGGCAACGTGCCCAGTTGGAAAACGCCATCGCCGTATTGATTGGCGAGGCGCCGGCCAACTTCAATCTGGCGGTCAGTAAAGACATCCCCGCACTGCCGCAAATTCCAGTCAGCGTGCCGTCGCAATTACTGGAACGTCGCCCGGATATCGCCTCGGCCGAACGTTCGGTGATCGCCGCCAACGCCAATATTGGCGTGGCCAAGGCGGCTTATTATCCAGACTTGACCTTGAGCCTGGCGGGGGGGTATTCCAGCAGCACCTACGCCAACTGGATCAGCTTGCCGAACCGTTTCTGGTCAGTGGGGCCGAAGTTGGCGATGACCCTGTTTGACGGTGGTCAGCGTTCGGCGGAAGTCGACCGAACGGAGGCCTCGTATGACGAGACGGTGGCGAAGTACCGCCAGACGGTGCTGGATGGTTTTCGCGAAGTGGAAAACTACATGGTGCAGTTGAAGGTGCTGGAGGACGAGGCCGTTGTCAGCAATGAAGCCCTGGACGCGGCGCGGGAGTCGTTGCGGTTGACGCAAAACCAGTACAAGGCCGGGCTGATTGCCTACCTGGATGTGGTGACCGTGCAGGCGACGGCGTTGAGTAACGAACGCACGGTGCTGACGCTGTTGCAAACGCGGTTGGTGGCGAGTGTGCAACTGATTGCTGCGTTGGGCGGTGGATGGGACGGGGTGACCTCGATAGCCAATAAGGAGTGACGCCAACCCCACTGAAACCGGCGCTTTACAGCCATTGGATTGACGTCAAAACGCCGATGCTGGCCTTCTGATAATTAATCAACTCGCCAAGATTTATTCTCGCTACAATCGCCCGCTTTGCCACCTGGCACGGGCGTCCCACGCCCGTCAGTCTTGAGAAAGCCCATGCTGATCGGTAGCTATTCCCCCTCTCTGGTCGTGATCTCCCTGTTCGTCGCGATCCTGGCGTCCTACACGGCGCTGGACCTGGCCGGCCGCCTCGCGACCGCCCAGGGGCGCGCGGTTTATGTGTGGATGACGGGTGGCGCATTGGCAATGGGCACAGGCGTGTGGTCCATGCACTTTATCGGCATGTTGGCGTTGCGCCTGCCGTTCGCCCTCGGGTTTGACCTGGGGATTACCGCGCTGTCGCTGCTGATCGCCGTGTTATCCAGCGGCTTCGCACTATGGCTGGTCAGTCAGGCCCGCTTGCCTGCGTGGCAGCTGGCGTTTGGTGCGCTGATCATGGGGGCGGGCATCAGCAGCATGCACTACACCGGCATGGCGGCGATGCGCATGACCCCGGGTATCGACTACGACCCCACGTTGTTCGGCGCTTCGTTGCTGATTGCGGTAGTCGCCTCTGGCGCTGCCCTGTGGATCGCCTTCAACCTGCGGCGCAACACCCCTTACGTGCGCTTGGCACGCGGGGGCGCTGCGGTGATCATGGGCATTGCAATCGTAGGCATGCATTACACCGGCATGGCTGCAGCACGCTTTGCCGACGACAGTTTTTGTGGCGCCGCGCTGACCGGCCTGAGCGGCAAGGGCCTGGATAACCTGGTGCTGATCACGTCATTGGCGGTGTTGATCATCGCGCTGCTGACCTCGCTGCTGGATGCCCGCCTCGAAGCGCGCACCGCCGTTCTGGCCGACTCCCTGACCCTGGCCAACCAGGAACTGACCCACCTGGCCCTGCATGACATGCTCACCGGCCTGCCGAACCGCACCTTGCTCGCCGACCGTATTCAACAAGCCATCCAGACAGTGAAGGAGCAGGGCGGGTGCTTTGCCCTGATGTTTATCGACCTGGATGGCTTCAAGCCCGTCAACGATGCGTTTGGCCACCACATGGGCGACCAGTTGCTGCGGGAGGTGGGCCTGCGTCTGCGCGAGGACCTGCGCAGTCAGGACACCCTGGCCCGTATCGGCGGCGATGAGTTTGTGCTGCTGGTGCAATTGACGCAGCCGGATGATGCGATGGGCCTGGCCGAACGTCAGGTCGGGCTGATCAATCGTGCGTTCAAGGTCGCCGAACATGAGCTGAATATTTCCGCGAGCATCGGCATTGCCTTGTTTCCGGGCAACGGCAACACCCCTCAAGAACTGTTGATGAATGCCGACGCCGCGATGTACCACGCCAAGGGTATGGGCAAGAATGGCTACAGCTTCTTCGATGTGTCGATGAACACCAACGCGCGCAAGCAATTGCAGTTGTTGCAAGACCTGCGCAACGCCGTTGAGCACGAGCAGTTTCGATTGTATTACCAGCCCAAGTTTGATGCGCTCAGCGGTATTGCGATTGGCGCTGAAGCCTTGCTGCGCTGGGAGCATCCGCAGCAGGGGTTGATGCTGCCGGCCACCTTTATCGAACTGGCGGAAAAGACCGGCTTGATTATTCCCATCGGTGAGTGGGTGCTGAACGAAGCCTGCCGCCAGATGCGCCTGTGGTACCTGCAGGGCTATGAAGACTGGCGCATTGCGGTCAACCTGTCGGCGTTGCAGTTCTGCCATGCCGGGTTGGTAAAAAGTGTCGCTTCAGCCCTGGACCGTCACCAGTTGCCGGCCAACAGCCTGACCCTGGAAATCACCGAAACCACCGCCATGAGCGATGCCGATGCGAGCATGATGGTGTTGCAGCAACTGGCGGACATGGGCGTCGACCTGTCCATTGATGACTTTGGCACCGGGTATTCGAGCCTGATGTACCTCAAGCGCCTGCCGGCCAACGAGTTGAAGATCGACCGCGGTTTCGTGCGCGACCTGGAACACGACAGCGATGATGCCGCTATCGTCTCGGCCATTGTGGCGCTCGGCCAGGCGCTGGGGCTGCGAATCGTCGCCGAAGGTGTGGAGACCGATGTGCAGCAGAGTTTCCTGACCCGCCTGGGTTGTAATTCCCTGCAAGGCTATTTGTTGGGCCACCCGTTGCCGGCGGAGGGTTTCATGGCCGACATCCAGCGCGCCGAAGAGGCGTTAACGCCTGACAAAAGCACTGGGTGACGGGTATTCTTGGGGCCAACCCTAACGATCAGGTTGACTCAGGAGACCGCACGCATGGACAAAGTCCTCATCATCACCGGGGGCAGCCGTGGTATCGGCGCCGAGACCGCGTTGCTGGCCGCTCGCCAGGGCTATCGCATTTGCCTCAACTACCAGTCCGATGAAGCCGCTGCCCAGCGCATGCTGGATCAGGTCCGCGCGCTGGGTGCGCAGGCGATTGCCGTGCGTGCCGATGTGAGCATCGAAGATGAAGTGATCGCGTTGTTCAGCCGTGTGGATGCTGAATTGGGGCGTGTCACCGCCCTGGTCAACAACGCCGGCACTGTCGGGCATAAGTCGCGGGTCGACGAGATGTCTGAGTTTCGCATCCTGAAAACCATCAAGACCAACGTGCTGGGGCCGATCCTGTGTGCCAAGCACGCGGTGCTGCGCATGTCGCCCAAGCATGGCGGGCAGGGCGGCAGTATCGTCAATGTGTCGTCGGCGGCGTCACGCCTGGGTGCGCCGGGTGAATATGTCGACTATGCCGCCTCCAAAGGTGCCTTGGACAGTTTCACCATTGGCCTGTCCAAAGAGGTGGCGGGTGAGGGGATTCGTGTCAACGCGGTGCGCCCTGGCTATATCTTTACCGACTTTCACGCCTTGAGCGGGGACCCGGACCGGGTCAGCAAGCTGGAGTCCGGTATCCCCATGGCCCGTGGCGGGCGCCCGGATGAGGTGGCGGAAGCGATTATCTGGTTGTTGTCGGATAAGGCTTCCTACGCCACTGGGACATTCGTGGATTTGGCCGGCGGCCGTTAACGTACCGCGTCATCAGGTGGGCTGGTGGCGCAGTTCTTCATACCCGTACCAGGAAAACCGTCTGAGCAGGCTGGCCTCGGAGTTGTCCACGTAGCTGTAGCCACTCTCGGAAAACCCGTCGATCTGCCCATTGCGACTGACGCTTGCGTTCAGGCTTCGATCATCCACGTTGTCGATAAAGCGTAATACTTTGTCCAGGTTGTAGGCCGCATCGGCCCTTGCTTGCGGGGCAGGATTGGCATTGGTCCAATCGCCCACCTGCAACTTGAGGTCATCGCCCACCAGGTAATGTTCGCGGCCATCCAGGAAGCGTCGGGTTACCGCACTTTGTTCGATGATCCGGTCTGCCGAACGGTGATCTACTGCTGAGCGGCTAACAGGCCCCGTCATCTCGCGCAGGTGTTTTTGTTCCTCTGCACGCATGTAGTGGGGTGGGATGGACGGTAACCTTAGGACCGCGGAAGTGACAGACATATACATGGAAATAAACCTGTTGGTTGAGATCAAGGACACACACTTTTGCTGGAACGTGCGCGCCGTTGTAGGTGGTTTTTCCTTTATCTGAGTTCCAGTTTAAAACGAGCGTACAATCCGCCCCAATGTCTCCATGGCCTTCTCCGACGCCTCGGTCCAGGGGCTGCCGTAGTTCAGGCGAATGCAATTTCTGAAGCGCTGGGTTGCCGAGAAGATCGGCCCCGGCGCAATGCTGATGCCCTGGGCCAGGGCCATCTGGAACAGCTTCAACGAGTCGGTTTGCTCCGGCAATTCCAGCCACAGGAAATAACCGCCGGCCGGCTGGCTGACCCGCGTTTGTGCCGGGAAGTAACGCGCGATCGCGGCCAGCATGGCGCTTTGTTGTTCCTCCAGCGCGTAACGCAATTTGCGCAAGTGCCGGTCATAGCCACCGTGTTGCAAGTAGTCGGCAATGGCTGCCTGGGCCGGCATTGACGGGCATAACGAGGTCATCAGCTTCAGCCGCTCGACCTTTTGCGCAAAGCGCCCGGCCGCCACCCAGCCGACGCGGTAGCCCGGCGCGAGGCTTTTGGCAAACGAGCCGCAGTGCATCACCAGCCCTTCGGTGTCGAACGCTTTGGCCGGCTTTGGCGCGTGTTGCCCGTAGTACAACTCGGCGTACACATCGTCTTCGATCAGCGGCACTTGATGGGTGCGCAGCAGTTCCACCAATGCCTGTTTTTTCGCCTCCGGCAAGGTCGCGCCCATCGGGTTCTGAAAGCTGGTCATGGTCCAGCAAGCCTTGATCGGGTAGCGTTCCAGGCTTTTCGCCAGGGCGTTCAGGTCGATGCCGTCGCGCGGGTGCACGGGAATTTCCACCGCCTTGAGCTTCAGCCGCTCCAGCACTTGCAGGCAGGCATAAAACGCGGGTGCTTCAATGGCCACCAGGTCGCCCGGTTCCGTCACGGCCTGCAGGCACAAATTCAGCGCCTCCAGGGCGCCATTGGTGATCAGCAGCTCTTCCATGGGCAGCATCAGGCCGCCGACCATATAGCGCAGGGCAATCTGTCGCCGCAGTTGGGGGTTGCCCGGCGACATGTCGGTGACCACCAGGCGCGGGTCCATCTCGCGGCTGGCGCTGGCCAGGGAGCGGGCCAGGCGGGGCAGCGGGAACAGCATCGGGCTGGGGAAGGCCGAGCCGAAAGGCACGGTAGTGGGGTCCTTGATGGAGTCGAGCACCGAAAATACCAGCTCACTCACATCCACTTCGGTGGACTCATGCACGTGCTCACTCACCACAGGCTCGGAAAACGGGCTCGGTGCATGGGTGTTGACGAAGTAGCCGGAACGCGGCCGTGCGCGGATCAGGCCACGGCGCTCCAGCAGGTAGTAGGCCTGGAACACCGTGGACGGGCTGACGCCGTAGGTCTGGCTCGCGTAGCGCACCGACGGCACCCGCTGGCCGGGCCCGAGGACGCCGGAGCGGATCAGTTCTGCGATGTCATCGGCGAATTTTTCGTAGCGTTTCATCGGAGCCTTAAACAATTTTCAGTGGGTACACGCCGAGCAAGCCCGCCTGCGCCGTTGAGTCTGGGCATATTCCGCTCTACCTCAGCGGTTAATCGGTGCCACAAAGCGACTGTCGGCGGCACTGTAGATCCAGGGCTCGTCCACATCCGTCACCTTGAATCGCAGGGTTTGCGAACTGCTCGCCGGCTTGTCGGCCAGTAAAGCGACCGACACCGGTATATCGCTGATTTCGCCCGGCGCGAGGCTGATCTCGGTCTTGCCCTGCAACTGGAAGCCTTCAGCGTCGACCAGTTCCAGGCGATAGGCCTGGCGCTGCTGGGTCTTGTTGATGACCTTGAGGCTGTAGATGTTCTCAATCAAGCCCTGGCTATTTTCGCGGAACATGCCGCGGTCCTTGGTGACGTCCAGCGACACCATCGGACGTTCCACCAGGGCCACCACCAATGCCGCGATCATTACCAGCAACACGGCACTGTAGCCGATCAGCCGCGGCCTGAGCAGGCGGGTTTTGCCACCTTGCAGTTGGTGTTCGGAGGTATAGCTCACCAGGCCACGGGCATAGCCCATCTTATCCATGATCGAGTCGCAGGCGTCGATGCACGCCGCGCAGCCGATGCACTCCATTTGCAGACCGTCACGGATATCGATACCGGTGGGACACACTTGCACACACAATTGGCAGTCGATGCAATCACCCAGGCCGACGTCGGCCGGCCTGGCGTCGCGCTTGCGCGGCCCGCGCTGTTCGCCGCGCGCCGTGTCGTAGGAAATGGTCAAGGTGTCTTTGTCGAACATCACGCTTTGGAAGCGTGCATACGGGCACATGTGCATGCACACCGCTTCGCGCAGCCAGCCGGCATTGAGGTAAGTGGCTCCGGTGAAAAACAGCACCCAAAACAGACTCACGCCGCCCATTTGCCAGGTCAACAGCTCGGTAGCCAACGGCCGGATGGGGGTGAAATAGCCGACAAAGGTCAGCCCGGTCAGTACGCTGATGCCCAGCCACAGGGTGTGTTTGGCCGAACGCCGCGCGAGCTTGGCCAGGCTCCACGGCGCCGCTTGCAGCTTGATGCGTTGGTTACGCTCACCTTCGGTGACCTTTTCGCACCACATGAACAGCCAGGTAAACGAGCTTTGCGGGCAGGTGTAGCCGCACCATACGCGGCCGGCAAATACGGTTATCGCGAACAGACCGAAGGCGCAGATGATCAGCAGCGCCGACAGCAGGATGAAATCCTGGGGCCAGAAAGTCGCGCCGAAGATGTGGAATTTGCTTTCCGCCAAGTCCCAAAGCACGGCTTGGCGCCCACCCCAGTTCAGCCACACGGTGCCAAAAAACGCCAGGAACAGCACAGCGGCGCCACTCACGCGCAAGGTGCGGTACAGGCCGCTGAAGCTACGGGTATGGATCAGGTTGTCACTGGATTTGGCCTTGACCTTCTTTGGGTGCAGTGGCTCAAAGGTTTCCACGGTTGGGATTCTTTCGCTCATGGTCGTTCGCTCATCAGCCTCCATCAGGCCGATGAACTATGAGCGCCGAGCTGTTTGCATAACAGACTCAGGTGTGGCGATAAAAAGCGGATCAGATGGGCTTTTTGCGCGCGCCTGCGACAATCTGCTGCACGCCATGGCGCCTAGGGTGCAGCAGTATTGAGCGTGCGCTGATACAGATCAATTAAATCGCCGAACCAGGCTCGGTGACCTTCTTGTGCTGGCGCCCATCGGTTGCACCGGCCACTGTGAGCGCGTCGGCCTCCGCTTCGGTGATGTAAATCTGCTCGCCGCTCAGGGCCACGTAGGACATGGACTTGCCAACATCCGTGCTGACCGTGACTTCACCCGCCGGCAAACTCTGTTCCTGACCATCGTCGTTGACCTTGAAATAACACGTCTGATGTTCGATACGGACTGGCATGCTGATCTCCTTTGCAAAGGCTGGTGATCGTTAGGGTGCACGGCGTTGCCAGGCGTTCCAGGCAACTGACTGGCGGTCGCTGCTGTCCATGCTTTGACGGCAATCTTTACCCACCCTGACAAAGGAGCGCATTCATGGACGCCTGGTGGCAAGAAGTCTTGCAAACCCTGCACGCCGAGTTCGCCGATATCGGTGATGCACGGCAGCTCACTCAGATTACCGTGCGCCTGCTGATCGCCGCGGTCCTGGGCGGCATTCTGGGTTTTGAGCGTGAACATAAGGGCAAGGCAGCCGGTGTGCGCACTCATATGCTGGTGGCAATGGGGGCCGCATTGTTTGTGTTGGTGCCGCAGATGTCGGGTAGCCAGGCCGATGCCATGAGCCGGGTGCTGCAGGGCGTCATTGCGGGGATTGGTTTCCTCGGGGCGGGGACGATTCTCAAGGGCAAGGAAGATGAAGAAGGCCAGCACGTCAAAGGCCTGACCACCGCCGCCGGGTTGTGGATGACCGCTGCCATTGGTGTGGCAGCGGGGCTGGGGCGTGAATCGACGGCGGTGCTCAGTACGTTGCTCGCGTTGGCGGTGTTCAGCGTGATGCCGATGATCGTCAAGCGGCTGGAAAAGGACGAGTGAGTGGCTATCAGGCCTGGATGTCCCGGTAGCGCACTTCGCCCAATACCTTCAGTTCGAACGGTGGTTCACCCGGCTTGCGCGAAATCGTCACGAAACTGGTGTTGCTGCCCGCGTAGTAATTAATCGTCATCTCGCCACTGACGCCGGAGAAACGCTCGACCAATGGCAACGGCTTTTCACCCAGTTGCGTGCGAATGCCGCTCAGATCGATCTTGTCTGTGCCTGAGGTAAAGCTCATCACCGCCCCAGGGTTCGCGCTGAGGTCGTTGTAGCTGAAAATCTGCGGCGTGCCTGCAGGGCGGGGCACCGCGGTATTGCCCGGATCTGCGGGGGCAAGCTCGGCGGATGAGTCGGTCTCGGGCTGCGGCGCGTCCTTGTGCACCTGTGCAGTCGGCGGCGCTGACCCAGGAAGGGTCGCAGCCTCGCGTTTCAGGGCTTCCAGGCTGGCCTCGCTCAAGGTTTCGCTGATCGTGTTCTTCAGCTTGGCCAGTTCTGCGGGATCCGTCGCCAGGGTTTTAAGCGAGTCTTCGCTCAACAGTTCCTGCAGTTCGGCTCCGCGCTGTGCGGTCTCTTCGGAACCCGGTTCGCGCAGCATCTGGATGAGGCTGTCGCGGCTTAGCAGGTGGTTGATTCTGTTCATTTTGGTGATGGCGTCGGCCGAGGCTTTGGTGTTGGCGTCCGCCGGGCTTTCGTCGATGCTGGAGGGCTGGCTGTCCTCCTTGGGTTGCAGGACTTTCGATTTTGCCGAAGGGTTGCTGTCGGTCTCGGCCTTCGGCGGCGCTGACGTTGGCATGGCATCGGCCTCGCGTTGCAGGGCTTGCAGATGGGTCTCGCTGAAGATTTGGCTGATGGTGTTTTTCAGCTTGGCCAGTTCTACGGGATCCGTCGCCAGGGTTTTAAGCGAGTCCTCGCTCAACAGTTCCTGCAACTCGGTTTTGCGCTGCGTGGTTTGCTCGGAATCCGGTTCGCGCAGCATCTGGATGAGGCTGTCGCGGCTTAGCAGGTGGTTGATTCTGTTCATTTTGGTGACGGCGTCGGCTGAGGCTCCGGTGTTGGCATCCGCGGGGTTTTTGTCGATGCCGGAGGGCGTGCTGTCCTCCTTGGGTTGCAGGGGTTTCGATTTTGCCGCTGGGTTGCGGTCGGTCTCGGCGTTCTGAAATGGCTTGCCAATAGCCATCAGGTTTTTGCTGAGCGGGGTGCTCAGCCGGATGCGCTGTTGAGCATTGGCATGCTCCTGTTGCCTTTCGGTTTCGATTTGCTTGTAAGCCACGTAGCTTTCTGTGGGGTCGACCTTGCGCGTGCGTTCCCGGATCCTTTCTTGCGTCAGGTTGGGGTTTGGGATCACTGCGGCTTCAGCCTGTCTGGCCTGGATGTGTTTTTCGCTTAATAACTGGCCGATGTTATCCCGCAAACGTGACATCTCGGCAGGGTCACTGGTCAGGGTGTTAAGTGATTCCTCGCTCAACAACTCCCGCATGTCCTTGAGGCTCTGCGCAGTGTTCCTGGCGTATGGATCGCGCATCATCTGGATGAGACTGTCCGGGCTTAACAGTTCGGTGATTCTGTTCATCTTGGCGATGACGTCTGGCGAAGGTTCCGACGTTGTCGGCGTCTCGGCGGTCAGGGGGCTTTCAGGCGTTTCGTTGTGCAGCGGTTTGCGGGGATTATTGAGGCTGTCGCGTTGAAGCCCCTCGGGTGGCTGTTTGGGTGCGGGATCATTTGAGCCCGTCGGGTTGGGGTTCGACAGCATTGGCAGGGGAGCCTGGGGGGGCAACGATGTTATCGACATAGTCAGCACTCGCGTTGTGATTGAAGGGGACCGCGCCAAACAGAAGCAAGGGCGAGGTCCACGCGAGCAGATTTTCTGATGATGAGGAGGGGCGTAGAGTTAAGAGCTGTCTTTACCGTTCGTAGGAAGTGTCTGTAGTGCTTGCCCGCAAAGTGCTTGATTGCGGGCAAGTGCGTGTTCGCCAGGTTTATTTCAGACGATGACCGGCGGCACAGTGGTGGGCGGCTCTTGCACGGGCGGCGGTTCGTTTTCCGGCGGCTCTTTCTCCGGAATCGGTTGCGGTTCGCTGGGCGGCAGGGTCGGGTTGTCGATATTCGGGTCAGGCGTTTCAGCCGGGATCGGGATATTCATCGGTGTGGCCTCCTTTGTGCTTTGCTCTATCGGTGGACAACCGCGGGGGAGAATTGATTCCCCGCCCAATGGCGGCATATCCACCTGAACTTTTCACCTGGCCACAGGCTCGGACCTATTACGGCCCTGCTCAGGGAGAGCGTCGCCGTATCAGAATTCGGATCAAGCAAAGAGCGTCCACAGGGCGTAAGGGGAAGATGCTCGATGACTGCTGAAACACTGGCTCCAGACCATTCACCATTGCCGCTGTCCCAGGCGTTGCTGTTGCCCAGGATCGCTATCGAAAGCACCACCCCGGTAATCGACGGCGGCGAATTCGCCTTAAAAACTGTGGTTGGGCAGCGGGTAACCGTTACCAGCAAGGTGTTCGCCGACGGCCATGACAAGCTCGCCGTACTGATCCGCTGGCGCCCGCTGCAGGATGAAAGCTGGCACAGCGTGGTCATGACCGATGTCGGCAACAATGGCTGGGAAGGCGCGTTTACCGTTGCACAGCAAGGCCTTCACGAATATTGCATCGAAGCCTGGATCGATACCTTCGCCAGCTTCTGTTACGAACTGCGCAAGAAACATGAGGCCGGGGTGCCCGTCAGCCTGGAGTTGCAGGAGGGCCGCAGCCTGGTCTTGCAAGCGGCTGAACGCAGTGACAACGAATTGCGCGATCGTTTGATGTTGTTGCACCACGAGCTTGCAGGCCGGCTGGAAACCGAGCAGGTTGCGCAGTTCCTGCACGAAGAAAGTGCACACCTGATGACCCAGGCCGACCACCGCGCCTACCTGAGCATCAGCCCCGCCTACCCGATTGACGTTGAGCGCAGCGCCGCACAGTTTGCCAGTTGGTACGAGCTGTTCCCCCGCTCGATCACCGACGATCCGGCACGCCACGGCACCTTCAACGATGTGCACTCACGCTTGTCGATGATCCACGACATGGGGTTCGACGTCCTCTATTTTCCGCCGATCCATCCTATCGGCCGCAGCCATCGCAAGGGCAAGAACAATGCCCTGACGGCGGGCCCGGAGGATCCTGGCAGCCCCTACGCAATTGGCAGCGAGGCGGGCGGTCATGACGCCATCCACCCGCAATTGGGCAGCCGTGACGACTTCCGTCGCCTGGTCAAGGCCGCCGCCGACCATGGCCTGGAAATCGCGCTGGATTTTGCCATCCAGTGTTCCCAGGACCACCCGTGGCTCAAAGAGCATCCGGGCTGGTTCAACTGGCGTCCGGACGGCACGATCAAATACGCGGAAAACCCGCCGAAAAAGTATCAGGACATCGTCAACGTCGACTTCTATGCGGCTGACGCGATTCCGAGCCTGTGGACCGAGTTGCGCGACGTGGTGGTGGGCTGGGTGGAAGAGGGCGTGAAGACCTTCCGTGTCGACAACCCACACACCAAGCCGCTGCCGTTCTGGCAATGGTTGATCAGCGATGTGCGCGCCAAGCACCCCGACGTAATCTTCCTGGCCGAGGCCTTCACCACGCCGGCGATGATGGCGCGCCTGGGCAAGGTCGGTTATTCCCAGAGCTACACCTATTTCACCTGGCGCAACACCAAGGCCGAGTTGAGTGAATACTTCGCGCAGTTGAACGAGTCGCCGTGGCGCGAATGCTACCGGCCGAACTTCTTCGTCAACACACCGGACATCAACCCAGGCTTCCTGCATGAGTCCGGCCGCCCGGGCTTTTTGATCCGCGCGGCGCTGGCCACCATGGGCTCGGGCCTGTGGGGCATGTATTCGGGGTTTGAGCTGTGCGAGGCGGCACCGGTCCCGGGCAAGGAAGAGTATCTGGATTCAGAGAAATACGAGATCCGCCCACGGGACTACACCGCCCCCGGAAATATCATTGCCGAAATCGCCCAGCTCAACCGTATTCGCCGGCAGAACCCCGCGCTGCACACGCACTTGGGGCTGAAGCTGTACAACGCCTGGAACGACAACATCCTGTACTTCGGCAAACGCAGTGAAGACGGCAGCAATTTCATTCTGGTCGCCGTCAACCTCGACCCATTCAACGCCCAAGAGGCGCATTTTGAGTTGCCGTTGTGGGAAATGGGCTTGCCCGATGATGCCCAGACCCAAGGCGAAGACTTGATGAGCGGCCACCGCTGGACCTGGTACGGCAAGACCCAGTGGACGCGGCTTGACCCGCAGATGCCGTTTGGTATCTGGAGAATCACTCCATCCTGAACTGAGCCTGATCCTCACATCGATGAGGATCAAATGTGCGACCTGGCTTGCCGGTGATAGCCGTTTATCAGTGACACGTTGATTGCCTGACACGCGACTATCGCAGGCCCGCCAGCGCCCGCCTCGAACCCGCCCCTTCAGGTCAATGTTCAAGCATTTCAGGAGTTTCCAATGGCGAAGAAACCCAAGGCTGCCACCTTTATCAAAGACCCGCTCTGGTACAAGGACGCGGTGATCTACCAGGTACACGTTAAATCCTATTTCGACTCCAATAACGACGGCATCGGCGACTTTCCCGGCCTGATTGCCAAGCTCGATTACATCGCCGACCTGGGCGTGAACACCATCTGGCTGTTGCCGTTTTACCCCTCGCCACGCCGCGACGACGGCTACGACATCGCCGAGTACCGTGGTGTGCACAGCGACTACGGGACCATGGCCGACGCCAAGCGCTTTATCAGCGAGGCACATAAACGCGGGCTGCGGGTGATCACCGAACTGGTGATCAACCACACTTCCGACCAGCATCCCTGGTTCCAGCGGGCGCGCAAGGCCAAGCCGGGTTCGGCCGCGCGGGACTTCTATGTGTGGTCGGACGACGATCAGAAATACGACGGCACGCGCATCATTTTCCTCGACACCGAAAAGTCCAACTGGACCTGGGACCCGGTGGCCGGCCAGTACTTCTGGCACCGTTTCTATTCCCACCAGCCGGACCTCAACTTCGACAACCCGCAAGTGATGAAAGCGGTATTGTCGGTGATGCGTTACTGGCTGGACATGGGCATTGACGGCCTGCGCCTGGACGCGATTCCGTACCTGATCGAGCGCGATGGCACCCACAACGAAAACCTGCCGGAAACCCACGACGTCCTCAAGCAGATCCGCGCCGAGATCGACGCCCATTACCCCGACCGCATGCTGCTCGCCGAAGCCAACCAATGGCCGGAAGACACCCAGTTGTATTTTGGTGACAAAAAAGGCGACGACGGCGACGAATGCCATATGGCTTTCCACTTCCCGTTGATGCCGCGCATGTACATGGCGCTGGCCCAGGAAGATCGCTTCCCCATCACTGATATTCTGCGCCAGACCCCGGAGATCCCCGCCAATTGCCAGTGGGCGATTTTCCTGCGCAACCACGATGAGCTGACCCTGGAAATGGTCACCGACAAAGAGCGCGACTACCTGTGGAACTACTACGCCGCTGATCGTCGCGCCCGCATCAACCTCGGCATCCGCCGGCGCCTGGCGCCGCTGATGGAGCGCGACCGCCGCCGCATTGAACTGCTCAACAGCCTGTTGTTGTCGATGCCCGGCACGCCGACGTTGTATTACGGCGACGAAATCGGCATGGGTGACAACATCTATCTGGGCGACCGTGATGGCGTGCGCACGCCGATGCAGTGGTCGATCGACCGTAACGGCGGTTTCTCCCGCGCCGACCCGGCCAGCCTGGTGCTGCCGCCGATCATGGACCCGCAGTACGGCTACCTGTCGGTAAACGTCGAAACCCAGGCCCAGGACCCGCATTCGCTGCTGAACTGGACGCGCCGCATGTTGGCGGTGCGCAAACAGTCCAAAGCCTTTGGCCGCGGCAGCTTGAAAATGCTCTCGCCGAGCAACCGCCGCATTCTGGCGTATACCCGCGAATACACCGGGTCAGACGGGCGCAACGAGCTCATCCTGTGTGTGGCTAACGTGTCGCGCAGTGCCCAGGCGGCTGAGCTGGACCTGTCAGCCTTTGCGGGCATGGTGCCGGTGGAAATGCTCGGCGGTAACGCGTTCCCGCCCATCGGCCAGCTGAATTTCCTGCTGACCCTGGCGCCGTACGGCTTCTACTGGTTCGTGCTCGCCGCGGAAAACCAGATGCCGAGTTGGCACGTCGAGCCTGCCCAGAGCATCCCTGACTTCACTACCCTGGTATTGAAAAAACGTATGGAAGAGTTACTCGACGAACCGTGCCGCACCACGCTGGAGCATACCTCGCTGCCGGCCTGGCTGCCTAAGCGGCGCTGGTTCGCCGGCAAGGACACGGCCATCGACAGCGTGCGGATTGCCTACGGTGTGCGCTTTGGCGATCCACAGCATCCGGTGCTGCTCAGTGAGCTGGAGGTGAGCAGTGGCGGCCAGGTCAGCCGCTATCAGCTGCCGTTCGGCTTCCTGGGTGAAGACCAGTTCACCAGCGCGTTGCCCCAGCAATTGGCCCTGGCCCGTGTACGGCGCGCCCGCGAGGTCGGCCTGGTGACCGATGCGTTCAGTCTTGAGCACTTTATTCGCGCCGTGATCAAGGCCCTGCAGGCGGGCACGGTCTTGACGACCGACAACGGCGATTTGCGCTTTGAGGCCACTTCGCACCTGGCCAACCTGCCATTGAACGACGAGTCGCAAGTGCGCTACCTGGCCGCCGAGCAGTCCAACAGTTCGGTGGTGGTCGGCGAGAGTCTGGTGCTCAAACTGATCCGTAAAGTCAGCGCCGGGGTGCATCCGGAACTGGAAATGAGCGCTTACCTGACCGCAGCCGGGTATCCGAACATTTCGCCGCTGTTGGGCTCGATGATTCGCCACGACAGCGCAGGGCAGGACAACCTGCTGATGATTGCCCAGGGCTATCTGAGCAACCAGGGCGACGCCTGGAGCTGGACCCAGAACAACCTCGAACGCGCGATTCGCGACGAACTCGCAGAGGCGATTTCCGAGCAGGAACAGCACTACAACGCGTTGGGTGAACTGGCCGACTTCGCCGCGTTGCTCGGCCGGCGCCTGGGTGAAATGCACGCGGTATTGGCAGCGAAAACTGCCAATGCAGACTTCAAGCCTGAAGTCACGACGGCCAAGGATACCCAAGCCTGGGCCAAGGATGTCGGGGCACAGATCGAGCGTGCGCTGCAATTGCTCAACCTTCATCAAAACCAATTGAACCCTGCCGATCAGGCGCTGGTCAGTGAGTTGCTGGCACACAAAAAAGCCATTGGCAGTCACGTGCAGGCCCTGGCGAAAGCCACGGCCGGCGGGCTGCGGATTCGTGTCCACGGTGACTTGCACCTGGGCCAGGTACTGGTGGTCAAGGGCGATGCTTACCTGATCGACTTTGAAGGGGAACCGGCGCGGCCGTTGCATGAACGACGTGGCAAGCACAGCCCCTACAAAGATGTGAGTGGCGTGCTGCGCTCGTTTGATTACGCCGCGGCGATGGCCCTGAATGTGCAAGGGGTGGATCATTCGCCCGAGGCGGACACTGCCCGCAAGCGTGTGACGGATCGATACCTGAGTGAAGCGCGTGCGGCTTTTACGCAGGCTTATCATCAGGCTACGTCTACACTGGCGCATGACTGGCAGGAGGCCGACGGCCAGAGTGCCGCGCTGACGTTGTTCAGCCTGGAGAAGGCCGCGTACGAAGTGGCTTACGAAGCGGAAAACCGCCCGACCTGGTTGCCGGTGCCGCTACAAGGTTTACACGGCCTGCTCAGCGGGCTTACACCTATATCGAAAACTGCACGCGGTGGGGAGACGTCATGAGTTTTACACATAGAGAACCGCTGCAACCGAAATTGACTGCCATGCCGGCACCCAAGGACATTGAAGCCCTGGTACGCGCCGAGCACCACGATCCATTCTCGATTCTCGGCCCGCACGACGATGAGCAAAATGGCCAGTTCATTCGCGCCTTTTTGCCGGAGGCCTTGAGCGTCCAGGTATTGGCACGCGACAGCGGTGAGCCGATCGGCAGCCTGGATGCGACCCAGGTGCCGGGCTTGTTTGTCGGGCACTTCAACACCCGCCAGGACTACCTGCTGAAAATCCAGTGGGCCGGCGGTGAACAGATCACCGAAGACCCTTACAGCTTCAACCAGTTGCTCCTGGGTGAAATGGACCTGTACCTGTTTGCCGAAGGCAATCACCGCGACCTCAGCAGCTGCCTGGGTGCTCAGGTGACCAGTGTCGATGGCATACCGGGCGTGCGCTTTGCCGTCTGGGCGCCGAATGCCCGGCGTGTGTCGGTGGTGGGCGATTTCAATATCTGGGATGGTCGTCGCCACCCGATGCGCTTGCGTCACCCCTCCGGCGTGTGGGAAATCTTTATCCCGCGCCTGCAACCAGGCGCGGCCTACAAGTACGAAATCCTTGGCGCCAACGGGATTTTGCCGCTGAAGGCCGACCCGATGGCGCTGGCGACTCAACTGCCGCCGGACACCGCTTCGAAAGTCGCCGCGCCGTTGCAGGTGGATTGGCAAGACCACGCGTGGATGCAGGCGCGGGCCGACAAGCAAAAGCCCACTGCGCCGTTGTCGATCTACGAGTTGCACGTAGGCTCCTGGCAGTGCGAGCTGGATGAGGCTGGTGAAGTGTCCCGTCAGTACGGCTGGCGCGAACTCGCTGAACGCTTGATTCCGTATGTACAGCAATTGGGTTTCACCCATATCGAGCTGATGCCGATCATGGAGCACCCCTTTGGTGGCTCCTGGGGCTACCAGGCGTTGTCGCAATTCGCACCGACTGCGCGTTTCGGTTCGCCGGAAGACTTCGGGTTTTTCGTCAATGCCCTGCACCAGGCCGACATCGGCGTGATCCTCGACTGGGTGCCGGCGCATTTCCCCACCGATACCCATGGTCTGGCGCAGTTCGACGGCACCGCGCTGTACGAATACGCCAACCCGCTGGAAGGCTTCCACCAGGATTGGGACACGCTGATTTACAACCTCGGCCGCACTGAAGTTCACGGGTTCATGCTGGCCTCGGCGTTGCATTGGCTTAAACACTTCCATATCGATGGTTTGCGTGTGGATGCGGTGGCGTCGATGCTGTACCGCGACTATTCGCGCAAAGCCGGCGAGTGGGTGCCCAATCGCTATGGCGGTCGTGAGAACCTCGAAGCCATCGACTTCCTGCGTCATCTGAACGATGTGGTCGCCCTCGAAGCGCCGGGTGCGTTGGTGATTGCCGAAGAATCCACGGCATGGCCCGGTGTCAGCCAGGGCACCCAGCAAGGCGGGTTGGGCTTCAACTACAAGTGGAACATGGGCTGGATGCACGATTCGCTGCATTACATCCAGCAAGACCCGGTGTACCGCGCCCATCATCACAATGAGCTGAGCTTCGGCCTGGTCTATGCCTGGTCCGAGCGTTTTATCCTGCCGATCTCTCACGATGAAGTGGTGCACGGCAAACACTCGTTGATCGACAAGATGCCCGGTGATCGCTGGCAGAAGTTTGCCAACCTGCGCGCCTACCTGAGCTTCATGTGGATGCACCCGGGTAAAAAACTGCTGTTCATGGGCTGCGAATTCGGCCAATGGCGCGAGTGGAACCACGACCAGCAATTGGACTGGTACCTGCTGCAGTACCCCGAGCACCGGGGCGTGCAAAAGCTGGTGGGCGACCTCAACCGCCTCTACCGTGAAGAGCCCGCGCTGCACGAACAGGATGATGCGCCTCAAGGTTTCCAATGGCTGATTGGCGACGACGCAATCAACAGCGTTTATGCCTGGTTGCGGTGGAGCAAGGACGGCAAACCGGTGCTGGTGGTCGCCAACTTCACCCCGGTGCCGCGTGAGGCGTATTCGGTAGGGGTGCCGTTTGCCGGGCGCTGGAGCGAGGTGATCAACAGCGATGCCGACACGTACGCCGGCTCCAATTACGGCAATGGGGGAGAGGTGTTTACCCAGGATGAACCGCAGCATGGGCAGCCGGTATCGCTGTCGCTGAATTTGCCGCCATTGGGTGTGCTGATTTTGCGCCCGGAAGCGCTTTAAAGGCTCTAGCAACCGGATTCTATTGTCCGGGGTACTGGCAGGGTGCCACAATGGCACCTTTGTTGCGGCAGTTGAAGCAGGCGTATTTCATGAATGGCCTTGGGCTTGGGCAGGACCAGGATTGTTTTATCGAAGAGCAGGTGCGAACTGACCGTTTGCACCAGCTGTTTCGCCAGTCGTTCGCTGCCATTTTCGGCAGTTACCTGGGCGCCGGCATGCTCTGCTGGCTGTGCTGGGACCGGTTTGATCACACGGTCATGCGCACCTGGCTGGTGGTGCTGGGGGTGACGTCACTGCTACGGCTGAAGATGTTCATGGACTGGTTTCGTTGCGCGAACAGTCTGCGTACGCCGGCGCGTTGGGAGCGCCGCTACTGGGTGACGTTGATGCTCTCCGCCGCGACCTGGGGCATTGGCGCATTGGCTGTCATGCCGCCGGACGACCGTGTGTCCCAAGTGTTGGTGATTCTATTTGCCGTGGGTATGTCGGTCAGCGCGGTCTCCTGTTATTCGGCCTACCGTTATATGACGTTGGGCTCCATGTCTCTGGTGTTATTGCCGAGCACGCTGTGGTTACTGTTTCAGCCCTCGCCCATGCAAGTGGGCGTGGCGATTGCAGTGCTGGTGTTCTCGACTTTCGTGGTCAGCGCCACGCGCAAACTGTCGGATGCCCTCGAAAAAGCGTTTCGCCTGACCCGGCAAATGGAGCGCGCCCACACCATTTCCACACGCGCCGCTCAGACTGACGAGCTCACCGGGTTGATGAATCGTCGCGCGTTTTTTGAACATGCCCACCTGTTGTATGCGCAGTGTCGCCAACACCGACAGCCGCTGAGCGCGCTGATGCTGGACATGGACCACTTCAAGGCCATCAACGATACCTACGGCCACCAGGCCGGCGACCAGGTTTTGCGCCAGGTTGGCGGGGTGATCAGCGCGTCGTTTCGCCAGGCCGACGTGTATGGTCGGCTTGGCGGCGAGGAATTTGCCGTGTTGTTGCCCAATACGACACTGGAGACTGCACAGGGCATTGCCGAACAATTGATCACCGCGATTGCCGGCCTGGCCTCCGAGCCGGTACAGGGGCTGACCGCGAGCCTGGGGGTGGCCACCACCCGCAGCCCCGATCAGGACCTGCACAGCCTGATGAACAGCGCCGACAAAGCGCTGTATCGCGCCAAAGCCATGGGCCGCAATCAGGTCGTGGTGGCGGAGTAGGCGGGCTGAGTAGGGTTCAGTCTCGCCGCATCGACCTGGCCAGTACGCGCGCCACCTGGTCGGCCGAGTAGGGCTTTGCCAGGAACTCGATGCCCTCGTAGGCGCTGTCGGCCAGCTCTTCGCTGTAGCCCGAGGTCAGTACCACCGGCAGGTTGGGGCGCCGTTGGCGCAGCAGCCTGGTCATTGCCACGCCGGTCATGCCGGGCATTACCACGTCCGAAAAAATCGCGTCGAACCCGCTCACGTCCGGACCGGCCAGCGCCAGTGCCTGTTCGGCGTCGGTTGCCCACGTGGTCTGGTAACCCAGGTCCTGCAGGATCTGGTTGGCAAAACGGCCCACTTCGAGGTTGTCTTCCACGATCAGGATATGCCGCAGTGTGGTGTCAAACGCCGGGCTGGGGGCTTCCTCGGCTGGGCCGAGCTGCCCGGCCACAGGCTGCGCCTCGGGCAAATACAGGGTGAACACGCTGCCCTGGCCGAGGGTGCTGGTGACATCGACGTTGCCTCCGGACTGCTTGGCAAACCCGAACACCTGTGACAGCCCCAGGCCAGTGCCTTTACCCACGGCCTTGGTGGTAAAGAATGGTTCGAAAATACGCTCGACGGCGTCGGCTTCAATGCCGCTGCCGGTGTCGGCCAGCGCAATGCTTACAAACGGCTGGTGTGCGTGTGCATCGCCACGGATGCGCGGTAGCGCCGCCACACTCGCCACGCGCAGGGTCAGGGTGCCTTGACCCTCCATGGCATCGCGGGCATTGAGCGCGATATTGATCAGTGCGGTTTCAAATTGGCTGGAGTCGACGCACACATAGCAAGCCTGTTCCGGCAATTGGACCTGCACCTGAATGCGCGCACCGGTCACGCTTTCGAGCATCTCACCGATGTTCTTGACCCGCTGGCCAACGTCAAAGACTTCCGGGTTGAGCGGTTGCCGGCGGGCGAAGGCGAGCAGTTGGCTGGTGAGCTTGCTGGCGCGTTCGACGGTGTCTGACACGGCGCCCATGTAGCGTTGGCGGCGTTCTTCGGACAACCCCGGCTGGCGCAGGAAGTCCACCGAAGAGCGAATGATCGTCAGCAGGTTGTTGAAATCGTGGGCCACACCGCCGGTCAGCTGGCCGATGGCTTCGAGCTTCTGGGACTGGTGCAACGCGGCTTCGGCCTGGGTCAAGGCGCTGGTGCGTTCTTCAACGCGTTGCTCCAGGGTGGCGTTCAGTTCGGTAATGGCGGCCAGGCCCTCGCGTACGGCGGCGTCGGCGCGCACCCGTTCGATATGGGCCCAGGAGCGCTCGGTGACTTCACCCACCAGTGCCAGGTCATACGGCGACCACACGCGTGCGAATTTGTGGTGCACGGCCATCAGCGCGGTCAGGCGGCCGTTCTTGATCAGCGGGAAGCACGCAGTCGCCGTGACGCCCAGTGCCTGAAAGACAGCGGACACCTCGGCGGGCATTTCCAGGCGGTTGTCGCCAATCACAAACGGCTCACCTGCGCGCAGGCGGCTTACGGCCAGCTCGCCGAACGCTGCCAGGCTGTAACGGCCGACGATACTGGGCGAGCCCGGCGCCGACCAATTGTCGCGAATGGTGAAGCCGTCTTCATCGGCCTCCATATCGGCATAGGCGCAAATCGACACCTGCAGGTGTTCGGCCAACAGACGCGTGGTGGTGGTCATGATGGCTTCGGCATCGCTGCAGTGGGTCACGGCGCTGCCAATTGCATCCAATACGGCCAGGCGGCGAGAGAGGAATACGGTCGCGGTGGTTTCGGTGACGGTGTCGAGCATGCCCACGACCCGGCCTTGCGGGTCACGCACAGGGCTGTAGCAAAACGTGAAGTACGCTTGCTCCGGGCCATTGCCACGCTCAACCACCAACGGGTAGTTTTCGATGTAGGTCGGGTGCCCCTCAAAGGCGGCGTTGGCGATAGGGCCGATGTCATCCCACGCCTCACGCCAGATTTCGCTGAACGCCCGCCCAAGCGAATCAGGTTTATCGCCAAGAATAGGAATAAACGCATCGTTGTAGAGCGTGATCAGGTGGGGGCCCCAGATGATGGACTGGGGGAAGCTTGAGGCAAAACACAGCGCAACCGTGGTTTTGAGTACGTCGGGCCATTGCTCCAGCTCGCCGAGCGGCGTACTGGCCCAATCATGCTGACGGACGCGCTCAGCCATCTCGCTGCTGCCTTGCAGCCAATTCATCATTGGGTGGATACCTTATTGCCACGGTCTTCAGGGGGAGCGCTGATTATATCAGCGCATCCAGCTACAGACCGGAATCCCTGCGGCCAGTTCAGCGGAATCAGCGCGGGGATGGCAATTTGATGTTCCACCCCATTGAACCGATCGACCTACCCGGCGCAGAGGCGCCCCCAGCAGGCTATTGCGTGCCGAACACTGCGGTCCAATAAATCCCCGCGTCACTCTTCGGATCCATGGCATAGGCTGCCCCCAACTCGCGAAATTGCGGGTTCATCAGGTTGGCGCAATGGCCCGGGCTGGCCAGCCAGCCGTCCACGACCTTGCGTGGGGTATCGAGGCCGGCGGCAATGTTTTCGCCGATGTTCTTCGCGATATAACCGGACAGTTCCGCACGGTCGCCGGGTGTGCGGCCGTCATGGTCCAAGTGGTCGAAGAAATTGCCGTTGGCCATATTGCGTGTGTGGCTGTTGGCGGCATTGGCCAGCGCGTCGTTCCATGACAGCGGTGTGGTCGCGGTAAATGCCTGGGTGCCGCACTGGCGTGGTTGTTCCCGGGCGGCGTTGACCAGGTTGAGGATTTGCTTGCCTTCGGTCTGCCAATCCCCGAGTCCGCTGGACAACAGCGGGCGGGCCAGCACGATGCGCCAATCCTGGCCGCTGTTACTCACGCCGATATCGACAAATTGCGGGTCGAGCACCACGCGACAGAAACTTTCGCGCACCGCTTTCATGGCCGCGTCGGCGTTTTTGGGGCCTGAGAGGCTGATGGCTTGCACATTCACCATCGGGTACGCGGCCCGCGCCAGCGCCTGCTGCAAGTCGCCGACATTGGTCGCCGGCAGCACCAGCCGCGTGTCGCTGGCCAACGGTGGCAGCTCTTGGGAGCCCTGGTTACCACAGCGCTGTACCTGGCTGCGGTATTCGTTGATCTGTTGCACTAACTGACTTTCTTCATTCGCCATCGCGCTGGCGCAGAACGCCAGACTGGCGGCCAGCGTCGTAAGACCCATCATCAATGACAGCACGCGCATGGACGTTACCCTTGAGCTTGAAAGTGCCCATGATGCGCGATGTAACCCGGTCTGGCGCAACGCCTTTTTTGTTTTTTTGCCTCAACGGACGTTCTGCGGGCAGTTCTCGGCGCTATTGCGGCGCCAGGCAAAGGTGCTCGCAGTGACGATCAGCGCGAGTGCCACGCCGAAGGTTACGTGCAGGCCATTAGCCACGGTTTGCGCGGTCGCATGGGGCACGTCGGGGCTGGCCCAGGCAAAGACTGCGCCCAGCGCCCAGGCACCGAAAATCAGCCCGAGGTTGCGTGACAGGTTCAACAGGCCGGAGACCGTGCCACGGCGTGCGGGCTCGACATCACTCATCACCGCGGTGTTGTTCGCGGCCTGGAACAGGCTGTAGCCCAGGGTCAGTAGAATCAGTGAGCCAAGGTAGGCGATCAAGCCCGAAGCCACTGCCAGCAACAGCGCGCCGAGCCCCATGACGCCCAAGCCCGCGCGGGTCATGCGCTGGCTGCCCAGCCGGTCGGTAAGCTGGCCTGCCGGTAGGCCATTGAGCGCCGACACACAAGGCCCGACGGCCATTGCCAGGCCCATCCAGGCAGCATCCAGCCCCAAACCACGGGATAGATAGAACGGCCCGACCACGAAGGTGCTCATGATCACCGCCGACACCAACGCACTCATTGCCAACCCTGCGCGCAACGCCGGGTCCTTCAATGGCCGCCAGAACCCATCGCCCGAGGTGGCCGCTGGGGCCTGCCGATCAGCCGGCAAATAAAGAAAGGCGAGGGCCGCGGCCAACATGCCCAACGGCGCCCCCACCAGAAACAGCGCACGCCAGCCCCACAGGCTGAGCAGCATCCCGCCGACGCTGGGACCCATGGCGGTGCCGACGGCCGACATCGTGCCCAGCCAGCCCATCACGCGGCCGGTGCGCTCTCGGGAGACGGTTTCGCCGACCATCGCCAGTGTCATCGCCATCATCACCGCTGCACCCAAGCCTTGCAGGACGCGTGCGCCAATCAGCCATGGCAATGACGGTGCGACAGCGCACAGCGCGCACGCAGCGGCAAACAGCAGCAAACCGCTGAGCAACAACCGACGGCGGCCGAGCCGATCCCCCAGGCGGCCGGCGTTGACGATAACTGCGGTGATTGCGAACAGGTACGCGAGCACCACCCACTGCACCGCGTGGAAGGATGCATTGAAGACGTGCGCCAGCGCCGGTAAGCCGACGTTGGCGATGCTGGTCCCCAGCGAGGCCAGCAACATGGACAGGGACAGGCAGACAAGAGCGCCGCGAGAAGAGGTGTGCATGGAGGATTCCTTGAGTGAACGCTGCTGTCACAAATCTACGTCGTCGCCTAACATGGCGGAAGACGCATGGGTTGCAGCTAATACCTGCAGCCAACGCCTGATAAGGAGCGCCAATGCCCGACCTGAACTTGCTGATTACCCTGGATGTGTTGCTCACCGAAGGCAGCGTCGCGCTGGCCGCCAAGCGCCTGCGCTTGAGCCCGTCGGCCATGAGCCGTGCGCTGGCACGGCTGCGTGAAACCACCGGCGACCCGTTGTTGGTGCGTGCCGGGCGTGGTCTCGTGCCGACCCCGCGTGCGCTGGCGCTGCGTGAACAGGTCAGCCGCTTGGTTCAAGACGCCCAGGCGGTGCTGCGGCCCGCGCAATCCCTGGACATGCGCCAGGTGGTGCGCACCTTCACGCTGCGCTCCAGCGAAGAATTTGTCGAAAATCTTGGCCCGGCGTTGCTGGCGCGCATCGCCCAGGAGGCGCCCGGCGTGCGGCTGCGCTTCGTCAACAAGACGGACAAGGACAATGCCTTGCTGCGCGATGCCAGCGTAGACCTGGCCATCGGCGTGGTCGACGCCACGGCCAGCCCCGAGGTGCTGACCCAGGCGTTGTTTCGCGATCGCCTGGTCGGCGTAGTGCGCAGCGGTCATCCGCTGAGCCATGGCGCGTTCAGCGCCGAGCGTTTTGCCGAGGGCCAGCATGTCTACATGTCACGGCGCGGGTTGGACCGTGGCGAGGTCGACGACGCGCTCGACGCCCAAGGCCTCAAGCGCCACATCAGCACCATCGTCGCCGGGTTTGCCACGGCCATCGCCCTTGCACGCGACACCGACCTGATCGCCAGCGTGCCCGAGCGCTACACCGCCAATCAGCGCGCGGGTCTGTATAGCTTCGCGTTGCCGCTGGCACTATCGACATTTACCCTGTCCATGCTCTGGCATCCACGCCTGGATGGCGACCTCGCCCATCGCTGGCTGCGTGGTTGTTTGCGTGAGGTGTGCGGGCACTGAACCGGCCGCAGCAGGTACAATCGCGGCTGCCTTGACGCGAACCCCCAGGAATTTGCATGTTCAGCCTTACCCGCTATACCGCGCCGTGCCCCGAGTCGATCAACAGCCAGATCCTGCAGATGGTGGTGGACAACCTCACCGACATCAGCAGCGTTGCGCTGGCACCGAGTAACTTGCTCTACAACATCTATCAATACGCCATTGGTTTTGAGGTGCACCTGTACCTGGAGGCACTGGATGGGTCCAAAGGGGTTGCGGTTGAGTTAGTTGTGGCGATGGAGGAGGAGCAGCTGATCGGCTTTTGCCTGTACCTGCCCGTGAAGGATGATCCGCAGGCCTGCGGTATTGCCTTCATGGCCGTGCAGGCAGGTTTCCGGCGTCAGGGGGTGGCGCGCGCGATGATGCGCGAGGTATTGGCACGCTATCCCCATGCCGAGTTGGCGTGTGCCGTGGAAAAGGTGCCGGCCTTCGCCGCCATGGGCTTTCAGGTACGCGGCGCGCGGGGCACTCAGGTGTTGATGAACACACGCGATTACGGCACGGATGGCTTGATGGCGGTGCTGGACGTGGCAGCGATATACAGCTCGCTGGAGGTGCGGCAGATTCATACCTACCTGCTGCAAAAGCACGGCAAGCGTGCCATGGTCGACGCCGAGAAGCAGCGCGATCGGCATCTTGATCAGCTGACACGCAAGGTTCAGCGGTTTGTAAGTGAACACCAGGCCTGAAGCAAAAAACCTCCCAAGGGAGGTTTTTTTATTGCTGCGTCAGATCGCCGGGCGTGGTCACGCGCCCGTTGCTGGCTGGCTGCCGTCATCGCGGGTCATCACGCTGTAGCCGTCGGCATCGGCGTCAAGAATGATTCAAGCGCGCGCCCGGTTGACCATCGCCAGAATCGTCGCCAGCAACTCCTGCTGCGCCTCTTCGCGGCTGATCTCGCCACTGGCCGCCGCATGGGACAAGGCCTCCGCCGCGCCGAGCATGGCGCGCATGGCCGCCTGGGAAACAGTGGCGCCGGCGGCGAACGGCGCCAGGGCGTCCCGGCATTTATCGAGGAAGATCGCCTCGTATTTGCGCTTGAGGGTTTCCAGCTCCGGCGAGCTGCTCAAGGCGGCAATCACGCCGGGGATTTCCCGGCCTTGCAATAACACGCAATCGACATAGGACGAGGCAATCACCCACGCCCGGTCCGCCAATGTTGCGGCGCTGGCGTCCAGGGAATCGGCCAGCACCTGGTTCTGGCGCCTGTCGAAGTCCTCGTAAAGCGCCGCCAGCAATCCGGCGCGGGTGACGAAATGGTCATAGACCACCGGTTTAGTCACGCCCGCCAGTTCCGCCAGGCGGCCAAGGGTCAGGGCTTCGGTGCCTTCATCGCTGACCAGTTGCCAGGCCACGTCCAGCAATTGGCGAAGGCGATCTTCGCGTGCAAGGCGTCGACGAGGGGCAGGGGATTCATCGCTTGACATACTTATATACCAAAAGTAACTTAAGGGTCGTAACTTACTAAAAGTAGCTTAAGCGCAGACTAAACTGAAACGGAGTCAATGTCATGCACGCACTGCTCGTTGTTGCCCACCACGACCCCAAATCCCTGACCCACAGCCTCGCCGTGCAAGTGGCGGCAGGGCTGACTGCGGCCGGCCATACGTACGAGATCGCCGACCTCGCCGCCGAAGGCTTCGACCCGCGCTACACCGCCGCCGACCATCGGGTTCACCGCACGCACGCCGAACCGCCCGCTGATGTGCTTGCCGAACAGGCCCGTATCGACCGCGCGGATGCCTTGGTGCTGGTATTTCCGATCTATTGGTGGTCGCTGCCGGGCCTGCTCAAAGGCTGGGTCGACCGGGTGTTCGTCAACGGCTGGGCGATTGATTACGGCCCGGACAGCCCCGTGGTGAAAAAACTGCGGCATTTGCAGGTGCATCTGCTGGCAGTTGGCGCAGCGGACGCAAGCGCGTTTGAACGACATGGTTATGCCAAGGCGATGCGCACGCAGATTGACTACGGGATTTTTGATTACTGCGGCGCACAGGTGGTGACGTCGAAGTTGCTGCTGGAGTCGGAAAGCGGCACGGCGCAGGCGCATTTGCACACGGCGAAGGCGCTAGGGCAGGGCCTGTTTGCAAACGAGACGGTCGCCGGGTAGTCAGCCTTCGCGGAACAAATCGTGGGCGTCGAGCAGGCGGTAGGCAATTTCCGGGCGTTTTTCCATGCCTCTGCGAATCGCCGCCGGGATGGCTTGCCGGGTTTTACGGCACATACCGGGCAGCTCATCGAGGGTGATCAGAATCCCGCGCATGCTCTTCACCTCGGTGTGCCCCGGCGCGACATGCACGCGGATACCCAATAGCTCGTACATCCGCTGTTGCATGTGCTCCAGGTCCTGCAGGCTTTTGAGGTCTTCAAGGCGTTCGATCAGCTTTTTCTCTTCCTGACGCGTCAGGCTGAGGACGCGCAGGTCGGCGTCAGGGGCTTGCAGCAGTTGTTCGCGATCGCAGACACACACGCCGGGTGGGCAGGGTTGGCGAATTGTCATGATCACTCCCTCCCCATGCCGACGCGTTGGATCAGTAGCTCAGCGCAACCCCAAGACTGCCCAGGGCCTTCCAGTATTCAGGGTAGGTCTTGGCGACGCAGTCCGGGTCTTGAATACGCACCCCGGAGACCTTCAGGCCTGCCAGCGCAAAGCACATGGCAATGCGGTGGTCGGCGTGGGTGTCGATCAGCGCGGTGCACGAGGTGCCGGCCAACGCAGGATCGCTGGCGACGAGCAGGTCGTCACCTTCGATGCTCGCCAAACCTGGGCGGATTTGGTTAAGGCCGTCGTGCAGCGCCTGTACGCGGTCACATTCCTTCACGCGCAGGTTGGCCAGTTCGGTGAAGCGCACCGGAGTATTGTTGAATGCGGCCAGCACTGCGAGGGTCGGGATCGCGTCCTGCATTTGTGAGCCAACGACGCTGGCCGGCATGTGTGGGAACTGGGCAATCACGGCTTGCGCCTTGGCGTCCGGCTGGGTGAAGTCTTGCGCGGCGACGCCAATGTCGATGTGGCCGCCGGTCAACACTTCAGCGGCCCACAAGTAGGTGGCGGCGGAGGCGTCGGGTTCGATCAGGTAGTCATGGGCGGTGTAGCCGGTCGGGGCGACGCGCCAGCGGGTGTCGTCAACCACCTCCACTTGAGCGCCGAACGCGCGCATGCAGTCCAGGGTCAGGTCCACATAGCCACGGGCGCCAATGTCTTTGCCGGTCAACGCCACTTCAATCGGCGCTTCGCCGCATGCGGCAAGCATCAGCAGGGCCGATACGTACTGGCTGGACAAGCCGCCATCGATTTCAAAACGTTTGGCCTTGACCTTGCCCACGCCATGCACGGTCACTGGCGGGCAACCGGTTGGGCTGTCGACGCGGATACCGTTCTGGCCAAGGGTCGCCAGCAGCGGGCCAATCGGGCGTTTTTGCATGTAGTCATCGCCGTCCAGCACCACCGTGCCTTCGACCGTCGCCACCGCCGCGGTGAGAAAACGCATCGCGGTGCCAGCATTGCCGAGAAACAGCGGTTGCGTGGGCAATTGCAGTTTACCTGAGCCGGTGACCACGAAAGTGGTGTCGTCCGGCTCGTCGATGGTCACGCCCATCTGGCGCAGGGCCACCGACATGTGGCGGGTGTCATCACTCTTCAACGCGCCGCTCAGGCGGCTGGTGCCCTTGGCCAGGGCTGCCAGCAACAGGGCACGGTTGGTAATGGATTTGGAGCCGGGCGGCGCGACCTTGCCGTTCAGGGGGAAATTAGGCGGTGTAACGGTCACGGTTTTCTGCGAACTCAAGGTACAAGGCTCCTGATCAAGGCAAGGTGGTGCGCAGTGGCGCGACGGACGGACCGAATAATCAGCCAAACACGCCACGCTTGTCGAGCAGGGATCGTTGTACGGCGCGTATTACGGCGCCATCAGCCGATTCACCTGGCGGTGGGTAGCGCTGCAGTCGGCGACCTGGCGCGCCACTTCGATCTTGCGCGCCAACAGGCCGACACTCCCTGCATTGGCGTCGAGTTGGCGACTTATCCCTGCCTCAGCGTGTAGCCGTACCGCGCGTTACCGAATAGGACAAGTGACAAAATTGATGCAGGACAAAGGCCTTTACTCCGCGAAACGCAGGCGAAGTATGACGTTTCCGAGAGAAGCGTCGGCTGGACAATAAAACGCAGCGAGGTAAGTTCGAAGCGTGCCCCATGACGGGGCTTATTCAATCAAGGAGTGAATGAAATGAACAAACCCGAGACTCAACTCAGACATGGTCGCGTTGTGACACCGGCCAGCCGTGGTTCCGTGGCAGTCGAACGCGGGCTGTTGGGCAACTGGCAAGTCAACGAGATGGAAGGTGGCAAGAACTTCCCGGCACTCACCGCCGGGCCGTTCCCTGCTCCCTATGAAACCGATGACCCCAGCGTCACGCCACCTGGCGATGGGCATATCCTGAGCGGCGGTAAAACCGACGACCGTGACTGTATTAACTTCACCGACGAGGAAATGAGCAAAAAGCTCAATACCCCGTTTAACTGGCCGTTGCTGAATGTCGAGGCGGGCCAGGTGTTCAAGGTGCAGTGGGAATACACCGCCGCCCACGTCACCCGTGGCTATCGTTGGTTGATCACCAAGGATGGCTGGGACCCCAAGCAGCGCATCAGCCGCGCTCAACTGGAGGCCAAGCCATTCTTTGAAGACTTCTACACCCAAGTGCCTTACTACCAGCACTCCGGCGAAATGAAAGCCAAGGTCGAACACCAGGTCACCCTGCCTAAAGGCAAGAAGGGCCGGCACGTGGTGGTGTTGATGTGGATCGTGGCCAACACCGGCAACGCGTTTTATCAGGCGTTTGACCTGGACTTCAAATAAGCCCGATTAACGTTGGCTCAACCAGTAATCATGTAACGCCCGCGCGGCCGGTTCGATTTCGCTGACCCGCTGTTGATGGGCGTTTACATCCAGGTCCGCCGGCAACTCGAAGTTATCCTGCTCGGCGCACCAGGAAATTTTCTCCCACTGCGCGGCCTGTTCGGCGGGCAGTTCCGGCCAGTTGCCAATCGCGGCACCGCGGATATAGCCAAAGCACCATTCTTCGGCAAGCGTGACGGCTTGGCCCAGATGTTCGGTGTCATCAAAGCGGGCCTTGAAGGTGTGCGCGTCGGTTGCCAGTTGCGCCGCCAGGCTATTCATATGGCGCACGCACAGTTCGAGGAAGCGCTGGGCCTCTTCAACCTGTTCCCAGGCCGGGTTCTGCCCACCCCAGATCGCCGGGAACCACTCAGCGACTTCCACTTGAGCCGGGCTGGACACCAGCGCGGTGAAGTAGCCGTCGAGTTCGGCCAGGTTCAGCACCGAGTGATCGTCGCCGTACTTGAGCAAGGTGTCGTCGATGAATTCGAAATCGGCAGGGGCGAGAGGTTGGGCGTGCATGGCATTTCCTTTGAGCGTCGAGCGCCGCTGGTGGGCGGCTTAAAGCGCGAAGAATGGCGCCTGGGCGAGCTTTTTTCCAGCGTTTTTACCGGGACTTACCCGCGACGTTGGCACAGCTTGCTCACGCACATTGCACCCACCACGGCGAGAATGATCGGCACCAGAAAGTCATGGTCGATGCGGGTAAATTCCGCCACCAGCACAATCGCGGTCAACGGCATACTCATGCTGGCCGCCAGGAACGCCGCCGCGCCGATGATCGCAAACGCACCCAGCGGCACGCCGGGCCACAGCAGGCTCCAACCACCGCCGAGGATGATCGCCAGCAATGCGCCGTTGGCCAGGCCCGGCGTCAGCAGGCCGCCTTCGGCCCCGGCGCGCAGGCTGCTGGCGGTGATCAGTACCTTGACCAGCAGCAGAATGGCGGCCAGGCCGATGCTCAGTTCATTGTCGAAACCCAATTGCGCCGGGCCTTTGCCATTGCCGAGTATCTGCGGCAGCAGCATCGCCAGCCCACCGATAATCGTGAAGTTGATTACCGACAACACCGGCAAACGCCAGCCGCGCGCGGCATTGGCCCTGGCGGCGCCGGTCAGGCGGGTAAAGCCATAGGCGGCCACGCCAAACACCGGCCCGCAGACCAGCGCCCAGGCGATCAATGCCGGGCTCAGCACAAAATGCGGCACCTCATATTGCGATTGCGCGCCCAAACCGATCCACGCCACGGCCGCGCCCAGCGCCGAAGTCGTCAGGGCAATCACCGCCGCCGGCCAACTGAATGCCCCCACCAGCACTTCCAGCACAAATATCGCACCGCCCAACGGCACGTTATACACCGCCGCCAGCCCGGCGCCCGCACCGCACGCCACGATCAAACGGTGCATGTCCGGTTCAAGTCGCGCACGTTGCGACAACCACGTCGCCGCCAACGCGCCGACTTCACGCGGCGCCACTTCACGCCCGAGTGGCGAGCCAAGGGCCACGGTGATGATCTGCAGCACGCTGTGGGCGAGGGTGGTCTTGGGCGGCATGCTCGGCATACTGGGAGAGACCGCCTGCTTGATACTGACCAGCGGGCGACCGTAGCGATAAATCGTCCACCAGCCCAACCCGGCCACCACGCCGCACACCATCAGCACCCACAGGCGGCGTTCCGGCGGCGCAGCGGTTACGCCCCATAAAAAGGTTTCATGGCTGAGCAGGCTGTCGAGGCTGTAACCGTAGGCCAAATGCTGGATGGCATGCAGCAGCAACGCCAGGAGCATGCCGCCCAGGCCCGCGCCGATCCCGGTCAGCACGACCACCAGGGCCAGCATCAACGATGAACGCAACGTGGTCGGCATACACGGCTCCAGGCAAGGGCCCTGATTTATAGCCGATATGGCGCGCTTTCGGGATGAAATGTATCGGCGCTGCGTGAACCTGCCGCCCACACCCTTTCATTACCTTTGCCAGTCCCGTTTTTGGCCGATGCGCCGTCGCGCTCCCTTGTTATAGTTCGGGCCTTATCACTCGCCAGTCAGGGATCACTGCCATGTCCGAATACCAAGCCTTCCTCGTCGAAATTACCGGCAATGTTGCCCATGTGCAGATCAACCGCCCGGAAAAGATCAACGCGATGAACGCGGCGTTCTGGACCGAAATCATCGACATCTTCCAGTGGGTCGAAGACACCGACGCGGTGCGCGCCGTGGTGCTCAGCGGCGCCGGCAAGCATTTCTCGTCGGGCATCGACCTGATGATGCTCGCCTCGGTGGCCAATGCCTTCGGCAAGGACGTAGGCCGCAACGCACGCCTGCTGCGCCGCAAGATCCTGGAACTGCAAGCGTCGTTCAACGCCGTCGACAACTGCCGCAAACCGGTACTGGCGGCGATCCACGGCTACTGCATTGGCGGCGCTATCGACCTGATCAGCGCCTGCGACATGCGTTACGCCGCCGAGGATGCGCAGTTTTCCATCAAGGAAATCGACATCGGCATGGCCGCCGACGTCGGCACCTTGCAGCGTCTGCCGCGCATCATCGGCGACGGCATGTTGCGTGAACTGGCGTATACCGGCCGTCAGTTTGGCGCGCAGGAAGCGCGCAGCATCGGCCTGGTCAATCGGGTGTATGCCGATCAGGAAAGCCTGTTGGCCGGCGTGATGGACATCGCCCGGCAAATCGCCGCCAAGTCGCCGATCGCCGTGACCGGCACCAAGGCCATGATCAGCTACATGCGCGACCATACGGTCAATGATGGTTTGGAATACGTTGCCACCTGGAACTCGGCTATGTTGCAATCCAACGACCTGCGTGTGGCCATCGCGGCCCACATGAGCAAGCAGAAACCCGAATTCGTGGATTGACCGACATGACCCCAGGCTGGATTACCACAACGCTGCTCGACAACGACGCCCCAGGCGGCTGGGCCGTCGCCCGCAGCCGCGAAGGCTTTTTGCATGACACCAACGGCCCGCTATTCCCCAGGGAATGGCTCAAGCGCCAGGACCTTTCGGTATTCGCCGAACATGGCATCGGCCACCTCGATGGCGAACCGGTGTACTTGCTTGAACTCAACTCGGCCAGTGATGTGCCGGGTTGCAGTTGGCAGGGCTTGCGCGGCTTCATGCTGCAAGGCGACCACACGCTGTACAAAGTGTTGGGTTACGCCGCGCAGATTGGCACTTGGGCCCGGGAGCACCGGTTTTGCGGCAGTTGCGGCCAGGCCATGGTCCAGGTGCCACGGGAGCGGGCGATGTATTGCCAGGCATGTGACCTGCGCAGCTACCCGAGGATTTCGCCGAGCATGATCGTGCTGGTGACCCGTGGCGACGAGATTCTGTTGGCCCGCTCGCCGCGCTTTGTCAGCGGTGTCTACAGCACCCTGGCCGGGTTTGCCGAGCCGGGTGAGTCCGCTGAAGACTGCCTGATTCGCGAAGTCCGCGAAGAAGTGCAGGTGGAGGTCAAGAATATCCAGTACATGGGCAGCCAATGCTGGCCGTTCCCACACTCGATGATGCTCGGGTTCCATGCCGAGTACGCCGGCGGTGACATCGTGCCCCAGGCCGATGAGATCGAAGACGCGCAATGGTTCAACATCCACGACCTGCCGCCATTGCCGGCGTCACGCTCGATTGCGCGTTACCTGATCGACCTCTACCTGGCCCGACGCTTAGGCCACGCTGAACCAGTGCTGCCAGGCTAGGCGCACCGTCAGGCCGAGGACCACGGTGATAAACACCGGGCGAATGAATTTGGCGCCGCCGCTGATCGCGCTGCGTGCGCCAAAGAACGCGCCACCCATTACCGAGAAGCCCATCGCCAGGCCGACGATCCAGTCCACCGAACCGTTGAAGATGAACACCGACAGCGCTGCCGCGTTGCTGACGAAGTTCATGCTGCGCGCCACGCCGCTGGCTTTGACCAGGTCGATCGGGTGCAGCAGCATTGTGCTCACCGTCCAGAACGCGCCCGTGCCGGGGCCGGCCACGCCATCGTAGAAGCCCAGGCCGAAGCCTTGGGTGGACTGCCATTTCTTCTTGATGGGTGCATCGGCATCCAGCGGCGCCTTGGGCGTGCCGCCGAACAGCAGGTACACACCGCAGCCGAACACGATCACCGGCAGCATTTTGTTCAGGGTTTCGGCGGGCAGGTAGTGGGCGACCACCGCACCGGCCAGGGCCCCGATCAGGGTGCCGACGATGGCGTGCACCCATTGGCGCGGGTGAAACAGTTTGCGCCGGTAGAAGGTGAAGCTCGCGGTGGCGGAGCCGAACGTCGAACTCAGCTTGTTGGTGCCCAGTACCAGGTGTGGCGGCATGCCGGCGGTCAGCAAGGCCGGCGTGGTGAGCAGGCCGCCGCCGCCGGCGATGGCGTCGATGAAACCGGCGATGAAGGCAACGACGGCGAGAATGGCGAGGGTGGTCAGGTCAACGCTGAGTTCGAAGGGCATGGGCAGGGCTTATTATTGGCAGGGCGCAGCGAAAGGGCTGTACCGAAGGCCAGTATCTTACCTGTCTGATCAAGGCAGAACCAAATGTGGGAGCGGGCTTGCTCGCGAAAACGGAGTATCAGTCAACACATCTGTAACTGATCCACCGCTTTCGCGAGCAAGCCCGCTCCCACCTTTTAAATCCTGCCCACTTTATTAACGGTGTGTGCCTAACCATTCCAGCGCGGTGCGCCACACACAAATCCCGAGGAAGTAAGCCGACATCAGCGACCACAACCCGAACGTCCACGGGTTGGTATTCGGATAATCCACGACCATCAGAAAGCTGCACAGCAACCAGATGGTGGTGACCGCGATGTTGATCGGCATGAACCGCTTGACCCGGAACGGGTGCAGGAACTTCATCGGTGTCACCGTCAACAGCGCCAGGCCGATCACGGTCAGCAAGGTGACCCAGGCTTGCGGCTGGATGATGTAGACGCACAGGGCAACCACGTTCCACGCGGCGGGGAAGCCGACAAAGTAGTTGTCCTTGCTCTTCATATTCACGTTGCAGAAGCAGAACAACGACGACACCAGAATCACCGAGACCGTGAACAGGTGCGTAAAGTCCGGCAGGTCGATATAGCGGTAGATAAACAGTGCCGGAATAAACACGTAGGTCAGGTAATCAATCACCAGGTCGAGCACCGAGCCATCAAAGCTCGGTAATACCGTGCTGACATTCACTCGGCGCGCCAGCGAGCCGTCGACACCATCGACCACCAGCGCGAGGCCCAGCCAAAGCAGGCAAGCCTTGGGTGAGTTTTCCAGCAGTGCCAGGGTGGCCAGGAAGGCCAATACCACACCGGTGGCGGTAAAGCCGTGGGCGCCCCAGGCTTTGAGTCTGGCTACATGCAGGGTCGATATCACGGGCGGTTCTCCAAAAGGTGAAACGGGGCAGCCGACAACGTAACGCCGTCGAGTCTGGCCAGGGAATGCAGGTATCGACCGGGAAGAGAGGGATAAGGTTCACCTGCCCGGCGTATCACTTAGCGTAGCAAGCGTAAGACGTTTCGGCATCAGCCCTGACGGAACACCAGTGCCTTCAGACCACTTTGTGGGTCGATATCCGCAAATTCCGGTGGGTTCTCCAGCCGCTCGATGAAGCGCAGGCCCGGTGCTTCGCGGGTGACGCCGTCAATCAGGAAGTCTTCGCCGAAGGCCGGGTCGTTCATGCAAGCCAATACCGTGCCTTGCGCCGTGAGCAAATCCGGCAGGCGGCGCAGTACGCGCTGGTAGTCCTTGGTCAGTAGAAAGCTGCCTTTCTGGAAGGAGGGCGGGTCGATGATCACCAGGTCATAAGGGCCGCTGTTGGTGACTTTGGCCCAGGACTTGAACAAGTCGTGGCCCAGAAAGCTGACCTTGCTCAGGTCGTGACCGTTCAGGCGATGGTTGTCGCGCCCGCGGCTCAGGGCACCACGGGCCATGTCCAGGTTCACCACATGGTCCGCGCCGCCTTCGATGGCAGCGACCGAAAACCCACAGGTGTAGGCGAACAAGTTGAGCACGCGCTGCCCCTTGGCCTGCTCGCGGACCCAGTTGCGGCCGTAGCGCATGTCGAGGAACAGCCCGCTGTTCTGCTTTTTACCCAGGTCGATCAGGTAACGCAGGCCGCCTTCGGTGATGGTCAGCTCATCAATCGCAGCGCCCACCAGCCATTCGGTGGTGCTCTGCGGCAGGTAGCGGTGTTGCAGGGCGACCGTATGCACACCGAACTGCGCCCAATCAATTTGCAACAGGTGCTGCTTCAAAGCCTCCAGATGCGCGGTTTCTTTGAACAGGGCAACCAGCACCACGCCTTGCAGCCAGTCCACCGTCAGTTGTTCCAGGCCCGGCCAGCAGCGGCCACGGCCGTGGAACAAGCGCCGGGTTTCAGCGGGTGCGCTGGCCAGGGCGGTGAGCAAATGGGCGTGCAAGGTAGCGAGTGCGTCTGGGTTCATCATTCAGCGTCGTTCTTTGAGCGGGCGGCATTTTAAACACAGTTACGGGTTTCAGGGGGCTTCAGCACAACGTGCTGGAAAAAAGCGGATTGGCAGTGATTCATGCTCAAAGTGCGCAAGCGCACGGCGGATAACAGTCAAAAAAACCTCTGGCACCGACATAAACTGGAAAAAAAGCCCGGAGGTGCCCATGAACGGTTTCGCGCGTGCAGTCAGTCACACGGCTGTGGATCAAGTAGAACAGGACGAATGGCGTGACGCTCTGGCGTCGCTGGTGGCCAATGCCGGTCCGGCGCGGGCGCGGCAGATTCTCGACCTGCTGGCACGTGAAGGCAGCGCCCCGGCTATCGACTGGAAACCGCGCCACGGCACGCCGTATATCAACAGCATCAGCGTCGAGCAGCAGCCGGCCTTTCCCGGCGACCTCGCCACCGAAGAGCGCGTGGCCTCGCTGGTGCGTTGGAATGCCCTGGCCATGGTGGTGCGGGCCAACCAGGCGTATGGCGAACTTGGTGGGCATATCGCCAGTTACGCCAGTGCGGCGGATTTGTTCGAAGTCGGCTTCAACCACTTCTTTCGCGCCCGCAACCATGGGTTCGGCGGCGACCTGGTGTTCTACCAACCGCATTCTGCGCCCGGTATTTACGCGCGTGCCTTTCTCGAAGGGCGCTTGAGCGAAAACGACCTGGCCCACTATCGGCAAGAGATCGGAGCACCAAAAGCCGGCGCGCGCGGGCTCTCCAGCTACCCACACCCGTGGTTGATGCCCGACTTCTGGCAGTTCCCCACCGGTTCCATGGGCATCGGCCCGATCAGTTCGATTTTCCAGGCGCGATTCATGCGTTACCTGCAGCATCGCGGTTTGCTGGACACCACCGACCGCCACGTGTGGGGCGTATTCGGTGACGGCGAAATGGATGAGCCGGAAAGCATGTCGGCCCTGACCCTGGCCGCCCGCGAAGGCCTGGACAATCTCACTTGGGTGGTCAACTGCAACCTGCAACGCCTCGACGGCCCGGTGCGCGGCAATGGTCGCATCATCGACGAGCTGGAGGCGTTATTTGCCGGTGCCGGCTGGAACGTGATCAAACTGGTGTGGGGTTCCGACTGGGATGCCTTGCTCGCCAAGGACAGCGACGGCTCACTGGTCAATACCCTGTCGCAAACGGTCGACGGGCAATTCCAGACGTTCGCCGCGAAAGACGGCGCCTATAACCGCGAACATTTTTTCGGCCAAAGTGCGTCTCTGGCCAAACTGGTCAAGGGCATGAGCGACGAACAGATCGACCGCCTGAAGCGCGGTGGCCACGACATGGTCAAGATCCACGCCGCCTACCACGCCGCGCGCCGCGTCAAAGGCCAGCCGACGGTCATCCTGGCCCAGACCAAAAAGGGCTTCGGCATGGGCGAAGCCGGGCAGGGCAAGATGACCACTCACCAGCAGAAGAAGCTGGATCGCGAGGCGCTGCTGGCCTTTCGCAATCGCTTCCAGCTGCCGCTGTCGGATGCGCAGACCGAATCGCTGAGTTTCTTTAAACCGTCGGATGACAGCCTTGAATTGCGCTACCTGCGTGAGCGTCGCCATGCGCTGGGCGGTTATGTGCCCAGCCGCAGCCAACGCGCAGCGCCGGTAAACGTACCCCCGGTGATGGCATACGCCGGTTTCGCCACGTTGGCGGCGGGCAAGGAAATGTCCACCACCATGGCCTTCGTGCGCATGCTCACCAACCTGCTCAAGGACAAGGCCCTGGGCCCGCGTATTGTGCCGATCGTCGCCGATGAGGCGCGCACCTTTGGCATGGCCAACCTGTTCAAGCAGATTGGCATCTATTCCAGTGTCGGCCAGTGTTACGAGCCAGAAGACATCGGCTCGATCCTCAGCTACCGCGAAGCCACCGACGGGCAGATTCTGGAGGAGGGTATCAGCGAAGCCAGCGCCATCAGTTCCTGGGTGGCGGCGGCCACCAGTTATTCGGTGCATGGCCTGCGCATGTTGCCGTTCTACATCTATTACTCGATGTTCGGATTCCAGCGCGTCGGCGATCTGATCTGGGCTGCCGCCGATCAACGTGCCCGTGGCTTCCTGCTCGGTGCCACCGCCGGGCGCACCACCTTGGGTGGCGAAGGGTTGCAGCACCAGGACGGCAGCAGCCATCTCAGCGCCGCCACCGTGCCCAACTGCCGCGCCTACGATCCGGCGTTTGCCGGCGAGTTCGCGGTGATTCTCGACCACGGCATGCGCCAGATGCTCGAACACGACGTGGACGAGTTCTACTACGTCACCCTGATGAACGAAAACTACCCGCAACCAAGCCTGCCCGCAGGGGTAGAGGCGGCGATCATCAAGGGCATGTATCGCCTGGAGGGCGGTGTCGACGCTCAGGTGCGCTTGCTCGGTTCCGGCACCCTGGTGCGTGAGGCCCAGGCAGCCGCGCAGTTGTTGGCCGAGGATTGGCAAGTGGCTAGCGAGGTGTTCAGCGTCACCAGTTTCAGCGAGCTGGCGCGCGAAGCGCGCGACGTCGAGCGCTGGAATCGCCTGCACCCGCAGGCCGCCAAGCGTTGCAGCCATGTCCAGGACTGCTTGCCCCACGGCGCACCGGTGATTGCGGTGTCCGACTATGTACGCGCGGTGCCGCAGATGATCGCTTCGTACCTGGACGCCAGCTACACCGTGCTCGGCACCGATGGGTTCGGTCGCAGTGATACTCGGGCGGCGTTGCGTGATTTCTTTGAGGTCGATCGGCACCACATTGTGCTGGCGGCGCTGACGGCGCTGGTGGAGCAGGGAACCCTGGAGGTGCGGGTGTGCCAGGAAGCGATTGCACGCTATGGCTTGCAGACGGAGCGGGATGCGTCCTGGGTTGGCTGACTGGCGCACACCAAAGTGGGTGCGGGCTTGCTCGCGAATGCGCTGAATCCGTCAGCTGATTTATTGACTGACAGACTGCATTCGCGAGCAATGTTGCGGACTTTCAACCTTCAAGTGTACGGCTTGGCTGTTCTCCTCAGTGCTGCAGGTAAATGAAGGGCCTGAATTATCAGCCAGCTTATTTCCAGATCTGTCTGTCAGCTCATCGTGACAACGCGTCAATGCTGTGTGACAAATTGGGCCAGCCCCCACATTTCACTTTAGGGAATCCAAAGGTGGCTGTCTTGAAAGCGCTTCTCAAAATGACCTGAGTACCTACTGAACAACCTAGATTGAGTTTTTTTAGGGGGAAAAAAGAGCGGCAGCCGGCCGCTGTTTGAAACGTCGGTGACTCACGCCTCACCAAATCCAATGATAGCTTTGGTTTCAAGGTACTCTTCAAAGCCGTGTACACCGTACTCTCGACCATTGCCCGAGCGCTTGTAGCCACCGAAGGGCGCCATTGGATTCCACGCGGGGTAGTTCAGGTGCACTTGACCTGCACGAATGCGAGAGGCAACAGCCCGTACAAGATCAAGGTTCTGCCCCTGAACATGGGCGCCCAGCCCATAGATCGTATTGTTTGCGATAGCGACCGCCTCATCGACCGTCTCATACGCAATGATGCACAACACGGGACCAAAAATTTCCTCTTGAGCGATCCGCATTGCAGAGTCCACCTCGGAGAAAACAGTCGGTCGGGTAAAAAAGCCTTTCTCAAAACCCGGCACGCGTCCTGGCCCACCGCAAACCAGTTTTGCACCCTCGTCCAGGCCCAGCTTGATCATGGCTTGAACGCGATTGAATTGTGCCTCGTTGGCAATGGGGCCCAGTATCGTGTCTTCCGATTGCGGGTCACCCACGATGATTGCATTGGCGGTTGCCGCAGCCAGCGACTCAACTTCTGCCAGGCGGTTTTTTGGAACGATCATTCTTGTCGGCGCGCTGCAGGATTGCCCTACGTTGCGAAATGCAGACATCACCCCCAAGGGCACGGCTTTGGCGAAATCGGCGTCGGGCAGCAGAAGGTTTGGGGACTTGCCTCCCAACTCCTGTGTAACGCGTTTCACCGTGGGCGCCGCCGCTTGCGCAACCAGTGCGCCAGCGCGGTTAGAGCCGGTGATTGAAATCATATCGATATCGGCATGCGCCGCCATGGCCGCGCCGACCTCGGAGCCGCTTCCGTTCACCAAGTTGAAGACACCGGGCGGGAGGCCTGCGTCGTGTACCAGTTGGGCAAAAAGAAGGGCGCTCAGGGGGGACAGTTCGCTGGGTTTCAACACCACTGTGCAACCGGCAGCTATCGCCGGGGCGACTTTCGCGGTGATTTGATAAAGCGGCCAGTTCCACGGCGTGATGAGGCCGCAGACACCGATGGGTTCGCGTTCAATCGCGGTGCCGCCTTCAACCGTTTGGAAACGATAGCTGGACAGCAGGTCACGCGCGACACGCACGTGTTCGGCCGCCAGTGGAACTTGCATCGCCCGGGCGAAACCGATGGCTGCGCCCATTTCGAGAGAGAGGGCCTGGGCAAGCAGCTCTTTTCGTTCGAGGATCAGCTCGTAGAGCTTGCCAAGCACACGCGCACGCGCTGCTGTCGAGGAAGCAGACCAACCAGGAAATGCCGCACGCGCCGCAGCCACTGCCCGATCGACATCTTCGGTAGATCCGCGGGCGACCTGTGCAACAACCTCTTCACTTGCAGGATTGACCACCGGCAAACTGGCTGGGATCGCCGGGCAACACCAACGGCCGTTGATATAAAACATGAGAGAGGTTTGCGGATCAACGCCATGGCTATTCGAAGATTGCGTGGTCATCCAACTAGCTCCTTAGAGCGGTAATAGGCGCTGCGAACAAGCGCGTCGCTGTAGCGCCCCGTAAATGCTTGGGGCCGTGTCGTCTTAATAAGCTAACAAAACGGCCCTGCAAAATATGCCGTTGTTCGCGTCTGCAAGGGATATTCTGCTGTATCTGGCGGGCTTACTTTGCATTAATGCAACGGAGCCTTTTGCACCGTATAAAACGCTTGCGGCCCGCCGGGATCGCTAGCCGATTGCTTGGGTAACCAGAGCAAACTGGCTGACCCCGTCGATTGATTTCGGGGGCGCGCCCAGAACCATCCGCGGCGCTCTATCAACGCATGGCAGCCCCAGACGCTCCAGCCAGACGGCCAACCCACAATCGGCAAGAATGTCGAAGCGCACGAAGGCGCCAGGTATCAACCGCAGCAGGTGGGTAATCAGGTGTTGGGCTTGCTCCTGGCTCTTTGCAACAACCGGTCCAATGATATGGCCACGGCCAAAGCGACGCAGGAGGGCAATGCCTTGTAGTTCCCCATCCACGTCAATACCGACCACAGACTCGGCCATCGGGAGCAAATCATTGAGCACCGCTGTGCGGTCCAGGCCACTGCCCGCATTGGCCAATTCAATCAGCCGAGGGTAATCCGCAGGATGCAATGCACGACACTGCGAGCCCTTGATCAAAGGCATCTGCTCAGGCGCCTGTGGCACCCCTTGATGCTGCTGGATACGCGCGAAGTCGACGAACCCCATGCTTGCGTAGAGCGGTGCGCCCGACTCGGTGGCATTGAGAATCGGCGTGCGTGGTGCAGTGGCTGCCAAGCACAGGTTCATCAGTTGACGCCCGATCCCCTTTCCTTGGTGCTCATCACTCACGATCACCAGGCCGATGGACGAGTAAGCGCCTTGATGGCAAGTGAACGCGACACCCACCAACTGCCCTTTATGCTCGGCGACAAAGCCTTGCGATGTGCGCTGCACCATGGCCCAGTCTGCTTCTCGATGAGGCCATTTCAGGTGGGCCGAGAGCGCGTGTGCTGCGGGCATATCCGCCGCGGTAACAGCACGGTACCGATAGGTAGAGCCTGACGTTACGGACATGCAACCTCCTTGAAGTTGAGGATTTTGGGTCGGGCAGTCAGGGCGTTTTGGCACGCGACTCATATAAGTTTGCCTGTGTTGAGGAGGCTTGCCGATAACGGCATTTCAATCGCGCTGGGGTTCGTGAACCGGCGGATATCGAATGGGCTGATCAAGGTGCTGGTACTGCCGGTGCTGATCAGTTCGGCCATCACATCGCCGACGCCCGGGCCAAGCTGGAAACCATGACCACAGAAGCCGAACGCATAAAATAAGCCATCGACGGCCCCGCTGCGGCCGATGACCGGCAGAGAGTCCGGCGTGTAGCTTTCGATGCCGCTCCATACCCGGATGATGTTCAGCTTCTCGGCGCCCGGTAGCAGGCGGCGCATTTGTCGCATCTGGTTGAGCAGGCTTTCGGGCTTGAAGAAGGCGCGCCGGTTGAGCATGTCCGGGGTGCAGCGGTTGCCGCCGCCGATGATGATGTTGCCGCGCGGGATCTGGCGGAAGTAGATCACCTCTTCCTTGATCTTGGTAAATACGCCGATCACCGTCGGCAAGGCGTAAGGAACCGGTTCGGTCACCGACATCTGCGGGCCATTGGGTTCCAGCGGTACGGGTTCTCCGAATTGCTCAGCCAGTTTGGCGGCCCACGCGCCCGCGGTGATCAGCAGTTGCTCGGCGACGAAGCGTTGGCCATCGGTGGTCGTGACGTGGAAGTGACCGCCCACTTTCTGCACCTCGATGACTTCGATACGCTCTTCGATCCGCGCACCCAGGCGCCTGGCCGCCCGGGCAAACGCCGGCGCCGCCAGGCGTGGGTTCGCGTGGCCATCGTGAGGGGCGTAGGAGCCACCTTTGACTTCCGGGCCCAGGAACGGAAAGCGGGTATGCAAGGCTTTGCCGGTCAGGATCTGCAAACCCAGCTCACGGGCCTCGGGAGCCTCGGCGTAGGCTTGCAGCTCAGCGATCTCGTCCTCGCGGTAACACACGCGCATATGGCCACTGGCGATGAACTCAAGGTCGTCGTCGATCAGCTCCGGCAGGCGCTTCCACAAGGCAAAGGAGCGGTTAGCCAGTTGCAACTGCCCCAGGTAACGCCCCTGGCGCCGCACGTTGCCGAAGTTCACGCCGCTGGCGTACTGGCCAATCTGATCACGCTCCAGCAGGGTGACGGAGTGTCCACGCCGGCTGAGAAAAAACGCTGACGCCGACCCCATGATGCCGCCGCCGATAATCAATACATCGCTTTTTTGCGGTTTCATGAGGGCGCCTCACTGTGGTCGAGAGCAATACGCATCACCTTAAGACTACCAACCATGAAGGCGACTCCATGTGTGTACGGCGCCCTCGACGTCAAGGGCGTGATAATCCGGAAACTGCGCGCCGGTGGCGCAGGCATGATTGGGCAGAATGCGCAGACGACTGCCAATAGGGAAGCGCCCGACCATGTCAGCACTCGGGGTGCCGAGGGTGATGATGCCATGTTCCTGATTGGCCCCTGTGACCAGCGCGCCTTCGATCCAGTCGCCCGCTTCGGTACACACTTGTCCATAACCAAAGTCCTGGCGCTGACGTTGTGTGCCACGGTCGCGACTCATGGCCATCCAGCCTGCGTCGGTGATGATCCAGCCTTTATCCTGCTGATGGCCAATAACGGTGGTCAGGACGCTCAACGCCAACTCGTCTGCCCGGCACACGCCAATGTTGTGCATGACCAGATCGAAGAACACATAGACGCCTGCCCGCACTTCAGTAACGCCGTCCAGGTTCAGTGCCGAGAGGGCTGTGGGGGTGGAGCCGATGCTGACCTCGGGGCATGCCAAGCCGGCTTCGCGGATTATTTCGGCGGCGCGTACACAGAGTAAGCGTTCCTGTTCCGCCAGCGCTTGCAGGGCTTCGAGGCGGTCCAGCTCGTAACTGGACCCCGCGTGGGTCATCACGCCGCGCAGTTGCATGCCGCCTTCGCTCAGGGCGCGTGCGACGGCTACCAGCGCATTGTCTTCAACGGCCAGGCCTGAGCGATGGCCGTCGCAATCGATTTCAATCCACACCTCGAAGCGTTCGTCGTGCTGCTGTGCAAAGTCGACGATCGCTTGAGCGCCTGCGACGCTGTCGGTGAGTACGCTCAGGTTGCAGCCTTTGCGCCGGAGGGCTAGTGCCGCGGGTAATTTGCCCGGGGCTATTGCAACGGCATAGAACACGTCACTGATGCCTTGCGCGAAACAGTGCTCAGCTTCCTTCAAGGTAGAAACCGTGACACCGCGGGCGCCAGCAGCCATCTGTGCCGTGATGACGGGCAGGCACTTGCTGGTTTTGATGTGCGGGCGCAAACGTACGCCGAGGGTGTCCATACGTTGCTGCATACGCTGGATATTGCGCTGCATTTGCGCGACATCGACTAGCGCAACGGGCGTGTCGAGAGAGGCAATCGGCGTTGACATGGCAGAACTCAAGTGGCTGGGTACAGGCTGCACTCTACTCAGCTATCGTTAACCTGTGGTTCAATGAGAAATCATCAATCATTAAGTAAAATTGAATGATTTCCATCGAAGACCTGCGCCTGGCAGTTACGCTTGCCCGCTCTGAGTCGCTGAGTGCCGCTGCCAGAGCCCTGAATGTTTCACCTCCGGCGCTTTCCATGCGCCTGCGTAAACTGGAGGCGCTGCTGGGGCTGACCCTGGCTAACCGCGACGCACGGCGGCTCAGCCTGACGGCCGATGGTGAGCGGTTCTCGCGCGAGAGTGCGGTCTTGCTGGAACAACTGGAGTCGCTTCCAGAGTCTTTCAAGCAAAAGGACGAAAGGCTGGTTGGCACATTGAGGTTGGCGGCCCCGTTTGGCTATGGTCGACAGCGCATTGCACCATTGTTGGCACGTTTTGCAAGGCTGCATCCGCAGCTTTGCCTGCACCTGGATTTGCGCGAGACACCCTGGCCTGATCGCCATGACAGCGACGCAGTCATTCACATCGGCCACCTCAACGACAGCCTGTGGACGGCCAGGCAGCTCACGCAAAACGAGCGATGGTTATGCGCCAGCGAAGCCTATCTGCACGAACAGGGTGTGCCGGTGTCGCCAGACCAGCTCGCTGCCCATCGCTGCATTTGCATCCGTGAAAATGATGAGGATGTCACGCTCTGGCATATGCGTAAGGGGCAGGCGCGTAAAACCCTACGCATCGAACCGGTATTGTTGAGCAATGATGGAAGCGTTGCCCGGCGTTGGGCCGAGCAAGGCTTGGGGTTGGTGCTGCGTTCGCAGTGGGATGTCAGTGATGCAATCGCCAGCGGCAGCCTGATACGGGTACTGCCGGAGTGGAGCTTCGACAGCGCACCGGTCAACTTGCTGGTGCCTTCGCGCAAACTGCGCAGTTCGCGTGTGCAGGCTTTGGTGGCTTTTCTGGAAGACGCGTTGAAAACCTGACAACCGACTGAACATGCCGGCTCACTTCACTGCATAGACCTTGCGTACATAGACTGTGCTGGTCCAAGCGCACGGCGCGCCTTTTGCCACAAACACCGTGTCACCGGTGTTGATCGTCACCTCGCCACCCTCGGCATCTTGCAGGGTGACGCTACCTTCAAGCAGATACATCAACTCATGCAGTTTGTGCGGGCGGCCGTGCCGGGCGTAGGGCGTCGAGTCCCAAATGCCGACGCGCAGTTCTGTGCTGGCATCATCAAACAGATTAAGCGCCCGGCACTGTGGGGGAGGGCCGATCAGGATTTGCGGTTCCGGTGCGGCAGAGGGGTTGAGCAGGGCGCGCGGGTCGAGCCACGTCAAGCCGTGCTGCCGGGGGGCATCGGCCAGGTCGACAGCGCAGAACGCCCATCGGCTGCCCGCGCTCGCCTGCACCGAGAGGCGTGTGCCACGGCCGATCACGGCACTGTCGCCGACCTTCAGGTCTACGTGCTGGTCTGCCGTGTGCAGCACTACATGGCCGGCGTGAACCACCAGCGTCTCGCTGTGGGGGAAGTCTTCGATCGCGGCGTCGCCGCTGAACTGCACCAAGCCGGCGGACACCCCATCGTCGCCCAGCCAGGCGAGTTGGCGCGCATCGCCGAATGGATCGAGCGCGCTCAGGGCAGCCGTGTTCAACGGCGTGGTAACGCGGCTACCGTCGGCGCGCGCCAACAGCAGGATACGGGGAGATGACATGGGCACTGCTCCATAAGGAAAATCAGCCGATCGCTTGGGTGATCAGCGCAAAAGGGTGTACGCCTTGGCTGGCCTGGGGCGGTTTGCCCTTGGCCATCTGGGTGACGGTGTCGATGTGCTTCAAACCGGCTTGTTCGAGCCAGTCACTGAGGCCGCAATCGGCGGGGATATCGATGCGTACGAAGGCGTCCGGTACCCGCGCCAGTAATTCGCTGATCAGGTGTTTTGCCTGCTCGAGGTTTTCTGCCACCACCGGGCCGATGCAGCGTCCACGACCAAAGGGGCGCAGCAGGGCAAAGCCGCGCAACTTGCCCTCGCGCTCAATCCCCATGGCGTGCTCTACCTGCAGTTCCGGCAACACTTCACGGCGGTCCAGGCCGCTGCCGGCATTGGCGAGGGCCAACAGCGTGGCATGGTCATCGGCGCGTAACGCACGGCAGGTTTCGCCAGCGTCCAGGCCCTCCAGGGCGGGCACGCGCACTTGGCCTTGATGCTGCTGCACCTGCCCAAACTCGACAAACCCCTGGCTTGCATAAAGTGGCGCACCCGCGAGGGTGGCGTTGAGAATCGGCGTGCGCGCCTGGCAGGCGTCGAGCGCCTTTTCCATCAAGCGGCGTCCAATGCCCTGGCCTTGGTAGTCATTGCTGACGATCACCAGGCCAATGGTTGCGTAATCACCCTGAGGGCAGGTGAAGGCGCTGCCGATCAGGCGCTCGCCGTCCAGCACCACGAAGCCGTCGCTGACCCGTTGCAACATCGCCCAGTCTTCCAGGCGGTGGGGCCATTTGAGCATGACCGATAAGGCATGGGCGGCCGGCAGGTCGGCGACCGTCATCGGACGGTAGACATAAGCAGGGTGTGGCAGGGCGGACATGGCGAGTCTCCATGGAAGGTTGTTTTTTGCATCATGAGCGCGTCTGTATCCCACCTGCCATACAGGCTGGCAAGAGGGCCTGGAATATTCGGCAGATTCCGTGTGCGGCACCCCACATCACCACAGTTACTACTTAATTGCGTCGCGAGGTCAGCAGCAAATGCCAGGGGTTTTTCCAGGCGCGGCCGGCCGGAATTCAGGGGCGAAGCGGCTGGTATCGGCGCAGGCTTGCGCTCTTCTCTATAGCGCACTGTCCATTCGCTGACGCGCGTGATCGGCCAACCGCACAAAATACTGCTTGCAGCACAGTGACTGCTGCCCGCCATGCCCTTTCTTGAGCCTCGTTACCCCCAAAGGCCCATAAAAGCGCATAAAAGCGGGGCCTGCCCAAGCCTGGCGCGCACCGCAAACTCTGCTGAGGCCAGCCACCAAAACGGTGGTTTGTATTGAGCGCAGGTCGTTTTAGACGTCATATGCTGATTTCACAGTGGTGTAATGAAGCTGTGCTGCAACGAGGCCGACGTGCCACCAGGGCAGCGAACGCTTGTCACAATCAACGAACTTCAGGACCGCACTCAATGAGCTTTCTTCGCCCCAAATTCATTACGTTCGACTGCTACGGTACGCTGACCAACTTTCATATGGGCACCATGACCCGCGAAATTTTCGCCGACCGCATCACCCCAGAGCAGATGGACCAGTTCGTCAAGGATTTCTCGGCCTACCGCCTCGATCAGGTGATGGGCGACTGGAGGCCGTATGACGAAATCCTCAAGACGGCCCTGGCCCGTACCTGCAAGCGCTGGGGTATCGAGTATCGCGAGGAAGGCCAACTGTATTACGACGCCGTGCCGACCTGGGGCCCTCATGCGGACGTGCCGGCCGGCCTGTCGAAGATCGCCGACAAGATCCCCCTGGTGATCTTTTCCAATGCCAGCAACAGCCAGATCATGTCCAACGTCGACAAGCTCGGCGCGCCGTTCCACAAAGTATTCACTGCCGAACAGGCCCAGGCTTATAAGCCGCGCCTGGCCGCTTTCGAATTCATGCTCGACAACCTTGGCTGCGGCCCGGAAGACATCTTGCATGTGTCTTCGAGCTTCCGTTATGACCTGATGCCGGCCCATGACATGAAGATCAAAAACAAGGCGTTCGTTGCCCGTGGCCATGAAGTGCCCGGCAATGCGTTCTACGGTTACCAGCAGATCCCCGATATCGGCGGGCTGCCAGCGTTGGTCGGTCTGTAACAGCACACCAAGGGGTAAGACATGGGCAGTGAATCCTATTGGCTCGACACCGCACCGGCGTTTACCAGGGCCCGGCTGGGCGACTTGCCCAAGCAGGTCGATGTAGCCGTGGTCGGTGGAGGGTTCACCGGCCTGGCGGCGGCGCGGGCGTTGGCGCGTAATGGCGCCAGTGTGGTCGTGCTGGACGCCGGCCGGGTGATCGGCGAAGCCTCGGGGCGCAACGGTGGGCAGTGCAATACCGGCGTGGCCCAGGACTATGCCGGGTTGCACGCCAGCCTCGGTGCCGCCAAGGCGCGTGCTTATTACCAGGCCTATGAAAGTGCGGTGCAGACGGTGGTTTCGCTGGTCGAGCAGGAAGGGATCGCCTGTGACCTGGTGCGCAACGGGAAGCTCAAGTTGGCGGCCAAGCCCCTGCATTACGAAGGACTTGCACGCACCTGTGAGCTGATTCGCCAGGAGGTCGACGCCGATGTCGAGTTGCTCAGCGCCGAACAGACGCACGCTGAAGTCAACTCGGCGCAGTTCCATGGCGGTTTGCTGCAACGCAACGGTGTGCAAATGCATGTCGGCCGTTTTGGTGTCGGCTTGGCCGAAGCGGCCGTGCGGCGTGGCGCAATGATTTATGAGCACACCCAGGTCAACCACTGGAAGGCCCAGGCGGGCGGCTATCAAGTCACTACCGCCAAGGGCTCGCTGCATGCCGGGCAAGTCTTGCTGGCCACCGGTGCTTGCCAGCATGGCGACCTCGGCTGGTACCGCCGGCGGATTGTCCCGGTAGGCAGTTTTGTCATCGCCACTGAAGTCTTGTCCCAGGCCCTGATCGACCAGTTGCTGCCACAGCATCGGGCCTATGTGACCAGCCGCATGATCGGTAACTATTTTCGCCTGACGCCGGACAACCGCTTGCTGTTTGGCGGTCGGGCACGGTTCGCCATGTCGGACAGCGTCTCCGATGCCAAGAGCGGCAAGGTGCTGCACGCCGCGATGTTGAACATGTTCCCGCAGTTGGCGGGCGTGAAGATCGACTACTGCTGGGGCGGTTTGGTGGACATGACGTCCGATCGCCTGCCCCGCGCAGGCCAGCATGGCGGGGTGTTCCATTCGATGGGCTACAGCGGCCATGGCGTGCAGATGTCGGTGCACATGGGCCAGGTGATGGCAGAGGTGATGGCTGGCAACGCAGCCGCCAACCCCTGGCGTGAGCTCGAATGGCCGGCGATTCCCGGGCACTTCGGCAAACCCTGGTTCCTGCCGTTCGTGGGTGCCTATTACCGCTTCCAGGATTATTTGCACTGAGTTGCCGTTGTTGCGTCACCGTCGTTTGTTTTTTCAGGACGCTCCGGACATCCGTGAGCACTCGATTCTTCCGATTATCGACAGGTAGCTTTGATATGACTGACAACAAAAACACCCCCGAGCTGATCTCCGGCCAGGAGAGCCTGCGGGTATTCGAAAGTCTCAACCGTGGTATGTCGCGCCGCAATGCCCTGCAAATGCTCGGTGTTGCGGGTGTGGCCGCCGCCGGTGCCGGCAGTCTGTTCAGCGCCGCCGGTAAGGTGTTTGCCGATGACGCGCCTGTCGCAGGTAAAGGCAAGCCGGGGGGCAAGATTCGTGTCGCCGGTATGTCCACGTCTACCGCCGATACCCTTGACCCCGCCAAGGGCGCGCTGTCTACCGACTATGCGCGCCACTACATGTTCTATAACGGCCTGACCCGATTCGATAAACACCTGGTGCCGCAATTGGAGTTGGCCGAGCGTATCGAGAATACCGACGCCACCCTGTGGACCATCACCCTGCGCAAAGACGTGACCTTCCACAACGGCAAGACGCTGAGCGCTGCCGACGTGGTGTTCACCCTGAACCGGCACAAGGACCCGCTCACTGGTTCCAAGGTCATGCCGTTGATGGAGCAGTTCGCAGAGATCAAGGCCAGCGGCCCGAGCGAAGTGCAGATTCGCCTCAGCGCGCCAAACGCCGAGTTGCCGTCGATCCTGGCGGTGTCGCACCTGTTGATCGTCCCTGAGGGCACCACCGACTTCAATAAAGGCATCGGTACCGGGCCGTTCACCGTGGGTGAATTCAAACCGGGGGTGCGTTCGATTGCCGTGCGCAACAAGAACTACTGGAAACCGGGCTTGCCGTACCTGGACGAAATCGAATTCATCGCTATCGCCGACGAGCCGTCGCGGGTCAACGCGCTGCTGTCGGGCGACGTACACATGATCAACGAGGTCAACCCACGTTCCACCACACGTATCGCTGCCAGTGCCAAACACCGGGTCGTGGATGCGCCGTCCGGCAACTACACTGACTTGATCATCCGCCAGGATCAGTTGCCCGGCAAAAGCCCGGAATTCACCCAGGCGATGAAGCTGCTGCTGGACCGTGAGCAAGTCAAGTCCGCAGTGTTCCGTGGCTTTGCCGTGGTCGGCAACGATCACCCGATTGCACCGGGCTCGCGCTACTTCAACAGCGACTTGCCGCAGACGGTCTACGACCCGGAAAAAGCCAAGTTCCTGCTGAAGAAAGCCGGTATGGAAAGCATCACCATGCCCGTGATGGCGTCACCCGCTGCGACCGGTTCGGTGGACATCGCCGTGCTGTTGCAGCAGTCGGCGAAACAGGCCGGGCTCAAGCTTGACGTCAACCGCCTGCCCAGTGACGGCTACTGGTCAAACCACTGGATGAAGCACCCTTTGAGCTTCGGCAACATCAACCCTCGGCCGAATGCCGACGTGATGTTTTCGCAATTCTTCCAGTCCAAGGCGCCGTGGAACGAGTCCGGCTGGCAGAACGATCAATTCGACCAGTTACTGATGTTGGCACGTGGCGAGACCGACGACGCCAAGCGCGCCAAAATGTATGGCGACATGCAGACCCTGGTTCACGACCACTGTGGCATCGGCGTGCCGGTATTTATCAGCAACATCGACGGCGTCGACCAGCGCATCAAAGGCTACGACACCAACCCGCTGGGTGGTTTCATGGGTTACATGTTCGCCGAGCAGGTGTGGTTGGACGCTTGAGGAGGGCAGTGCGATGAATAGCCATACACTGTGGTTGATCTGCCGGCGCTTTGGTGCCGGTGCGGTGACCTTGTTGATCGTGTCCATGGTCGTTTTTGCGATCACGGCAGTACTGCCGGGGGATGCTGCACAACAATCCCTTGGCCAGTTCGCGACCCCTGAACAGGTGGCGGCGCTGCGCCTGAAACTGGGGTTGGACCAGCCTGGTGTGTTGCGGTACTTGCACTGGTTGATGAGCCTGCTCACCGGCGACATGGGGGTGTCGGTGTCCAATGCGATGCCGGTGGGTGAATTGATGGCGGGACGAGTGCCCAACACCCTGATGTTGGCGGGTGTCACGGCGCTGGTTTCGGTGCCGTTGGCGCTGGTGCTGGGCATCGGCTCGGCGATGGGCCGGGGTGGGCGCATCGACAGCTGCCTGAGCTTTGTCACCCTGGCGATGGTTGCGGTGCCGGAGTTTCTGGTGGCAACCCTGGCCGTGCTGATTTTCGCGGTCAACCTCGGTTGGTTATCGGCACTGTCGTATGCCAGCGACATTACCTCACCCCTGCAATTCATGCGTACCTATGCCTTGCCGGTGATGACGCTGTGTTGCGTCATCGTCGCGCAAATGGCGCGCATGACGCGCGCTGCGGTGATCGATCAGCTCGACAGCCCCTACGTCGAAATGGCGCGCCTCAAAGGCGTCAGCCCCATACGTATTGTGCTGCGCCATGCCTTGCCCAACGCCATCGGCCCGATTGCCAATGCCATCGCCCTGAGCCTGTCGTACCTGTTGGGCGGGGTGGTGATCGTCGAAACCATCTTCAACTACCCCGGCATTGCCAGCTTGATGGTCGACGCCGTGACCAACCGCGACATGGCGCTGGTGCAGGCTTGCACCATGTTGTTCTGCGCGGCCTACCTGGGCCTGGTGCTGCTCGCCGACCTCTGCGCAATCCTGTCCAACCCGAGGCTGAGAAACCAATGAACAATCTCATTGCCAAGTCAAAGCCTGTGTCCTCAGCCCTGGCACTCGCCAAAGTCTCCAGCGCTCCGTCGTGGTTGGGGCTGGTGGGAGCATTGGTGTGCGTGGCCTGGTTGCTGGTGGCGCTGTTTGGCCCCTGGCTGGCGCCACACCCTGTGGGTGAAGTGGTGTCCGATAACATCTTCGAAGGCTTTAGCCTCGCCCACCCGTTTGGCACCGATTACCTGGGCCGCGACATGCTTAGTCGGGTGTTGGTGGGCGCCCGGTTCACCGTCGGGCTGGCGCTGGTCGCGGCGTTACTGGCCAGCGCCCTGGGCACCGGTTCTGCGTTGTTGTCGGTGGTCGCACCCAAGTGGCTGGACGAAGTCATCAGCCGCATCATGGACGCGTTCATTTCGATCCCCAGCAAAATGCTTGCACTGATCATGGTCTCGGCCTTTGGGTCGTCAGTGACGCTGCTGATCTGCACCGCCGTTATCAGCTATATCCCGGGTGCGTTTCGCGTCGCCCGCAGCATGGCGGTCAACATTGAAGCCCTTGAGTACGTGCAAGTCGCCCGTACCCGAGGCGAGCGCCGGTTATACGTGGCGTGCATGGAAATCCTGCCGAATATGCTCAACCCCGTATTGACCGATCTGGGGTTGCGCTTCGGCTACATCGTGCTGTTGCTCAGCGGCATGAGCTTTCTGGGCCTGGGCGTGCAACCGCCAGACGCGGACCTTGGCTCCCTGGTACGGGAAAACATCGGCGGCCTCAACCAGGGCGCGCTGGCCATCATCATTCCAGCGCTCGCCATTGGTACGTTGACCATTGGTGTGAATTTGCTGATCGACCATCTGTCGTCCCGGCGTAGTCGACGTATGGGAGGCCATTGAAATGAGTGAATTGATTCGCGTTGAAGACCTGCGGGTGGTCGCCTGTGGCGAGCGTGGCGAGGTTGAAATCGTCAAAGGCGTGAGTTTTTCCCTGAAAAAAGGTGAAGTGCTGGCGTTGATCGGTGAGTCCGGCTCGGGCAAGACCACCATCGCCCTGGCGCTGCTCGGTTACGCGCGGCGGGGCTGTCGCTTATCCGGCGGAGTTGTGCAAGTCGGTGAGCACGACATGCGTGCCCTGAGCGAAAAGCAGCTGCAAGGCCTGCGTGGCAACCGGGTGTCCTACATCGCGCAAAGCGCTGCGGCGGCGTTCAATCCGGCGAAAAGACTCATCGACCAAGTCGTGGAGGGCGCGTTGATCCATGGCCTGGGCACTCGGGCCGAACTGCAAGCCAGAGCCATCGGGCTGTTCCGCGACTTGGCGCTGCCCGACCCGGAGCGCATCGGCCGACGCTATCCGCATCAGGTCTCTGGTGGGCAACTGCAACGGGTGATGGCGGCAATGGCGCTGATCAGCGACCCGCTTCTGGTGGTGCTCGACGAGCCCACTACGGCGCTCGATGTGACCACCCAGATTGACGTGCTGCGCGCCTTCAAGCGGGTGGTGCGCGAGCGGGGTACCACGGCCGTGTATGTCTCTCACGACCTGGCCGTGGTGGCGCAAATGGCTGACCAGATCGTGGTACTCAATGGTGGGCAGATCTTCGAACAGAGCGCCACGGCGCCGCTGCTCAAAGCCCCGACCCATGAGTACACGCGCAGCCTGCTGGCAGCCGCGCGCCCTGACACCACCATCCGTCCGCCGTGCGGGATTGCCGAAGATGTACCGCTGCTGACCATCCGCGGCCTCACCGCCGGCTACGGCAACAAGAACCTGCAAGGCATGCCGTCGATCCGGGTACTCGAAGACATAGACCTTACCGTGCGACGCGGCCAGGCCATTGGGGTGATCGGCGAGTCGGGCTCCGGCAAGTCCACCTTGGCCCGCGTGGTTGCGGGGCTGCTGACCCCGGCCCTCGGCGGGCTGACATTCGATGGCCAGCCCTTAGGTGGCAGCCTGTCCGAGCGCAGCCCCGAGCAGTTTCGACGGATTCAAATGGTGTTTCAAAATGCCGACACCGCACTGAACCCCATGCACAGCGTGGCGACCATACTCAGTCGGCCGCTGAAGATGTATTTCGGCCTCAAAGGCGCGGCGTTGCAAACGCGGATTGGCGAACTGCTCGATCTGGTGCGCCTGCCCCGCGCAATGGCCGAGCGGCGCCCCAATGAGCTGTCTGGAGGGCAGAAGCAGCGGGTCAACCTGGCGCGGGCGCTGGCCGCCAAGCCCGACCTGATCCTTTGCGATGAAGTGACCTCGGCCCTCGACACCGTGGTGGGCGCGGCGATTCTCGAACTGCTGCGCGACTTGCGTCAGGAGCTTGGCGTTTCCTACCTGTTTATCAGCCATGACATCTCCACGGTACGTGCGCTGTGCGACGACATTGTGGTGATGTACAGCGGCCATAAGGTTCAGGCCGGCAGCCGCCAGTCGTTTGCCGAGCCGCCGTTTCATCCCTACACCGACGTGTTGATCCACTCGGTACCTGAGCTGCGCCAAGGTTGGCTGGAAACCTGCGGCGCCTCCGGTGGCGCGTTGCCCCCCATTGGCGCGCGCGCCAATGTGCCGGAACTCTGTACGTTCCTCAATCGCTGCCCGGTGCGGGTCGACGGCTTGTGCAACCTCACCGCGCCGAGCCGCCGCAGCCTGGAGAACGGTGGTGAAATTCTCTGCCATCACGACACGGCCCAATTGCTGAACACTCAGCAGGGTATTAACACCATGACGTTGGGAGCCTATGCATGAAAGGGCGTTTTGTGAGGTTGGCCGAACAGGCGCGGCCGACGGTCAGCCTGACCGTGGATGGCGCACCCATCGAGGCTTTGCAGGGCGACACGTTGATGGTCGCCTTGCTGACGCAGGGCAGCACGTTGCGGCAGTCGGAGTTCGACACCGGCCGTCGCGCAGGCTTCTGCCTGATGGGGGCGTGCCAGGACTGCTGGGTGTGGACCCGCAGCGGCGAACGCTTGCGTGCCTGCTCTAATGAGGTCCGCGAGGGCCTGGATATTGTCACCACACAACCGGAGGCGAAATGGCCACTGCACGGGTAGTCATCGTGGGCGCGGGTCCGGCGGGCATTCGTTGCGCCGAGACGCTGGTGAGCGCCGGCATTACACCGATCCTGATCGATGAAAATCGCCGCGACGGCGGGCAAATCTATCGCCGCCAACCCGAAGGGTTTACTCGCGACTATACGACGTTGTACGGCAGCGAAGCCGCCAAGGCCCAGGACTTGCACCAGAGTTTCGATCGCCTGCGCGGCGCGATTGATTACCGCCCCGACACGTTGGTGTGGAACCTCACGCCGGGGCAATTGTGCTGCGTCAGCCAGGGCCGCCATAGTACGGTGGATTACGACGCGTTGATCCTCTGCACTGGCGCTACCGACCGCTTGATGCCCATTGAGGGCTGGCAACTGGCGGGTACCTATAGCCTCGGAGGTTCGCAGATCGCGCTGAAAAACCAGGCGGTATCGATTGGCCACAACGTGGTGTTCATGGGCAGCGGGCCTTTGCTGTACCTGGTCGCCAGCCAGTACGTAAAGGCGGGCGCGACGGTGGCGGCGGTGTTGGATACGTCGCCGATGCGCCTGCGTATCAAGGCTCTGCCCAAGCTGCTGGCGCGCCCCGGCTTGCTGTTCACGGGAATCAAGCTGCTGGCGCAACTGTACCGGGCAAAGGTCACGGTGCACCTGGGTATCAAGCCGTTGCAGGTCCTGGGCGATGCCGCAAGCGGCGTCAGTGGTGTGCGGTTCAACACCGCCAACGGGCGAACCCTGACCGTGGAGGCCGACGCTGTGGCGCTCGGTTATCACTTGCGCCCGGAAACCCAACTGGGCGACCTGGCCGGCTGCAAGATGGCGTTCGATGAGCCTTCAAGCCAATGGTGGCTGTCGGTGGATGAAGCCGGACGCACTTCCGTAAAGGGTGTGTACGCGGCCGGCGACGGTTCGAAAATTCGCGGCGCCGATGCGGCCGAGCACGCCGGGCGACTGGTGGCGCTGACCTTGCTGGAGGATTTTAAACACCCTTTCGATACAGGGCTGCGCGACGCGCAACGCCTGGCGCTGGATGTGATGGACCAGTTTCGCCTTGGGTTGGCGCAGGCGTTCCCCTGGCCCAGCGAACAGGCCAAGGCCCTGTCCGACAGTGCGATTGTGTGTCGCTGCGAGATGATCAGCGCCGGCGATTTACGTCGCGTAGTCAGTGAAAAAGGCGCCTGTGAAGTGAACCGCGCCAAGGCGTTCAGTCGGGTTGGCATGGGCCGTTGCCAGGGCCGTTATTGCTCCCAGGCGGGGGCGGAAGTGATCGCGGCCGCTGCTGGCGTACAGGTTCGGGAGGTGGGCCGCCAGCGTGGCCAGGCACCCGTCAAACCGTTGTCGATGCTCACCGAGGAGGTCGCTCCATGAGCGTGCAAAAAGCAGACGTGGTGATTGTGGGTGGTGGCCTGATGGGCGCGGCGAGCGCCTTCTTTTTGCGCTGTCGTGGCCAATCGGTAATCCTGCTGGAGCGCGATCAGATCGGCCAATACGCCAGCGGCGTCAACTTCGGCAACGTGCGGCGGCAAGGGCGCTTCCTCGGCCAATTGGCCCTGGCCAACCGTTCCTGGGCGCTGTGGAAACGTTTGCCCGAACTGATCGACGACGACCTGGAATTCATCGCCAGCGGGCACATGCGCGTGTGTTATCGAGAAGATGAAATTGCTGAACTTGAGGCCTACGCTGCCGCACCTGAAGCGGCGCAACTGGACCTGAAAATCTATCGCGGCGCCGAACTGCGCCAACGCTTCGGCTTTCTTGGCGCGCAGGTCAAGGGCGGCTCCTACGCGCCCCACGACGGTCATGCGAACCCGCGTTTGGCCGCACCGGCGTTTGCCCGCGCGGCGAGGCGCCTGGGTGCGCAGATTGAGGAGCGCACTGAGGTCGCCGAGGTCCAGAAGGTAGGCGGCGATTTTCACGTCACCACCACCGACGGCCGCCAGTTCCATGCCGCGCAGTTGTTGATCACTGCCGGTGCCTGGGGCCAGAAACTCTCGGCGCAGTTCGGCGAACCGGTGCCGCTGGATACCCATGGCCCGCAAATGGCCGTTACCGAGCCGGTGCCGTATGCGTTGCCGACCGTGATCGGCGTGTACACCAAGATCCCTGAGGAAGTGATTTACTTCCGCCAGATTCCCCGTGGCAATATCGTTATCGGCGGCGGTTACCGCAGCAAGCCGGACATGCTCAACCGTCGTGCTCAGGTCGAGCCGCGCAGTATTCTCAACCAGGTCAACCAGATGCGCCGGCTGCTGCCCGGTGTCGGCAACCTCAACATCATCCGCGTATGGAGCGGCATTGAAGGCTACCTGCCAGACGCGTTGCCCGTGATGGGCCCCAGCGGAACCGTCGATGGGCTGTTCTACGCCTTTGGTTTTTGTGGCCACGGGTTCCAATTGGGCCCAGGGGTCGGCGATGTGATGGCCGAATTGCTCAGTACCGGCAGCACCAGCACCCCGATCGAGCCATTCTCCATCACCCGCTTTGCCCACCTTGCCGCACAACGGAGCCAGGCCTCATGAAACCGCGCGTTCTCGAGATTCTCACACAGCTGATGGCGTTCGACACCGTGTCGTCGGTGTCGAACATGGCCCTGATCGACTACGTACGCGAGCTGTTAGCGACCAAGGGCATCGAGTCGTTGATCGTACGCGACGAAAGCGGCAAGAAGGCCAACCTGTTTGCCAGCACCGGCCCCAAAGACCAGCCCGGCGTGCTGCTGTCCGGGCACACTGACGTAGTGCCGGCGGCGGGGCAGGCCTGGACCTTTCCCGCCTTCGCCGCCACTGTGCAGGACGGGCGTATCTACGGCCGCGGCAGTTGTGACATGAAAGGTTTTATCGCCCTGGCCATCGACGCGATGCTCGATGCAGCGGATCATCGCCTGAGCCGCCCGTTACAACTGGCGTTGTCCCATGATGAAGAGATTGGTTGTGTGGGCGTGCGACGCTTGCTTGACGTGTTGCACCTGGCGCCGGTGCGCCCGTTTCTGTGCATGATCGGTGAGCCGACCAATATGCAGTTTGTGCTGGGCCACAAGGGCAAAGGCTCTTACCGCACTTACTGTCGCGGCCTGGAAGCCCATTCATCGCTGGCGCCGCGATCAGTGAATGCGATCCACGTCGCCTGTGACTTCATCGGCGCCCTGCGCGAGAGCCAGCAGCAGTTGCAACGCCACGGCGCCCAGGACAACGACTACGACGTGCCCTACAGCACCGTGCATGTCGGGCAGATTGTCGGCGGCAAGGCGCTCAATATCGTGCCCAACCTGTGCACCCTGGATTTTGAGGTGCGCAACCTGCCGGCAGACGACCTCGATCAGTTCCTGGACCAGATGCACGAGCGCGCTGAAGTGATCGTGCGTGAGGCGCAGAAGCTCTCCAGCGTGGCGGCCATCGAAATTGAAACCGTCAACGTCTACCCGGGTCTCGACACGCACCCCAGTGTCGAAGCAGTGCGCTTCCTCAAGCAATTTGCGGCGCCGGACACGGGCACCTCGAAAGTCTCGTTCGGCACTGAAGGCGGCCTGTTCAAGCAGCGTCTGGATGTGCCGGTGGTGGTGTGCGGGCCGGGCTCCATCGAGCAGGCGCACAAGCCGGATGAGTTTGTCGAGATCAGCCAGATGGAAGCCGGCGAGCGCTTTTTGCAAGGGTTGCTGGGTTCGTTGAAAGGCTAGGCGCGTGCTGGTAGAGCCTGCCGTCGCGGGTTGATTTTCAGCACGCGACACTGCTGGAAGCACGCTTTCAGCATCCTCACCTGCGACACCTGCCTAGACTGGAGACTGTCTCGGATCAGGACTCGACCATGCTCAAGAATCGTTTGAAAGACCCCAGCCTTCTGGCAGAACTCGCCTATGTGAACGGGCAGTGGATTGGCGCCGACAATGCCGCGACCCTGGACGTCATCGACCCGGCCAGCGGCCAATTGCTCGCCCGGGTCCCGGCCATGCAGGGCGCGGAAACCCGCCGGGCCGTCGAGGCTGCCGACAAGGCCTGGCCCGCCTGGCGCGCACGCCCGGCGGCCGAACGTGCCGTGTTGCTGGAGCGCTGGTACCAAGCCATGATCGACAACCTCGACGACCTGGCGCTGATCATGACCTGTGAGCAGGGCAAACCGCTGAACGAAGCCCAGGGTGAAATCCGCTATGGTGCCGGCTTCGTCAAATGGTTCGCCGAAGAGGCACGGCGGGTCTACGGCGAAACCATGCCGGCCCCCAGCGGCGACCGTCGCTTGCTGACCCTCAAGCAACCGGTGGGCGTCTGCGCGGCGATCACACCGTGGAATTTTCCGAACGCAATGATCACCCGCAAGTGCGCGCCAGCCCTGGCTGCCGGTTGCCCGATCATCGTCAAACCGTCCGACCTCACCCCTTTGTCGGCATTGGCCCTGGCGGTGTTGGCCGAGCGCGTCGGCATCCCGGCCGGTGTGTTCAACGTCTTGACCGGAATGCCTGCTGGCATTGGCGAAGAGCTGACCAGCAACCCGACGGTACGCAAGATTTCCTTTACCGGTTCAACTGCCGTCGGCCGCCTGTTGATGCGCCAGAGTGCCGAACACATCAAGCGCCTGAGCCTGGAATTGGGCGGCAATGCCCCGTTCATTGTGTTTGACGATGCGGACCTGGAGCAGGCCGTGGCCGGTATTATGCTCAGCAAGTTCCGCAACGCCGGCCAAACTTGTGTCTGTGCCAACCGGGTTCTCGTGCAAAACGGCATTTACGAACGCTTTGCTCAACGGCTGGTTGAAGAGGTGGGCAAGCTCAAGTTGGGCAATGGTCTCGACACTGGCGTCACCATCGGCCCGCTGATCAACCTGGCAGCCGTCAACAAAGTCACTCGGCACATCAATGATGCGCTGAGCCAGGGCGCACAGTTGCTTTGCGGCGGGATTCCCGAGGGCAGCAGCCTATTCGTCCAGCCCACAGTCCTTGGCGACACCCACGCCAGCATGTTGTTGGCCAACGAAGAAACCTTTGGCCCGGTCGCGCCGTTGATGCGGTTCACCGATGAAGCCGAAGCCCTGGCGCTGGCCAACGCTACACCTTACGGCTTGGGCGCTTACTATTTCACTCAGGACCTTCGCCGGTCATGGCGGTTCGGTGAGGCACTGGAGTTCGGCATGGTCGGGCTCAACACCGGCATCATTTCCATGGAAGTCGCGCCGTTCGGCGGCATCAAGCAGTCAGGCCTGGGCCGAGAAGGCAGCAAGTACGGCCTGGATGAATACCTTGAAGTCAAAGCCTTCCACATCGGCGGGCTGTCATTCACAGACAGCGGGAGCCACGTTAGATGAGCAAGGTATTCAGAATTGCCGCGATTGCCGGCGATGGTATTGGCAAGGAAGTCCTGCCGGAAGGCTTGCGGGTGCTGGAGCAGGCCGCGAAGACATGGCAGCTGGATTTAAGCATCGAAGTGCTCGATTGGGCGCACTGCGATTACTACTTGGAACACGGTCAGATGATGCCCGACGACTGGTTCGAACAGCTCAAGGGTTTCGACGCGATCTATTTCGGCGCCGTGGGCTGGCCGGACAAAGTGCCGGACCACATTTCCCTTTGGGGCTCATTGCTCAAGTTCCGCCGCGACTTCGACCAGTACGTGAATATCCGCCCGGTTCGGCTGTTTCCAGGCGTACCGTGCCCATTGGCCGGGCGCAAACCGGGAGACATCGATTTTGTGGTGATCCGCGAGAACACCGAAGGTGAGTACTCCTCGGTTGGCGGCAAAATGTTCGAAGGCACCGAGCATGAGTTCGTGCTGCAAGAGTCGGTGTTCACCCGTCGCGGGGTGGACCGGATTCTGAAGTTCGCTTTCGACCTGGCACAGACCCGGCCGCGCAAACGGCTGACCGCAGCGACCAAATCCAACGGGATTTCCATCAGCATGCCGTACTGGGACGAGCGCACGGCGTTGATGGCCACGAAGTACCCAGAGGTGACTTGGGACAAGCAGCACATCGACATCCTGTGCGCACGGTTTGTGCTGCAGCCGGACCGGTTTGATGTGGTGGTGGCATCGAACCTGTTTGGCGACATTCTTTCCGACCTGGGGCCAGCCTGTGCCGGCACCATCGGAATCGCGCCTTCGGCCAATCTCGATCCGCAGCGGCGGTTTCCGTCGTTGTTTGAGCCCGTGCATGGCTCGGCACCGGATATCTACGGGCAGAACATTGCCAACCCGATTGCGATGATCTGGTCCGGCGCGCTGATGCTGGACTTCCTGGGTAACGGGGATGAACGTTATCTCGCGGCACACGACGGGATTCTGCAGGCGATCGAAGAGGTGATTGGGCAGGGGCCGATTACCCCGGACCTGGGCGGGAAGGGCTCGACTCAGGATGTGGGGCTGGCGATTGCGGCGAAGCTGCGCTAAGTACCCACAAACCGGCGATGCCCTGCATTGCCGGGTCCCTTAATACCCTTGGCGCCGATCTACCTCACCCAGCATCGGCTCGCCGCGCTGGTGGCGCCGGATATTTTCCAACAACACCCCAAAAGCCGTTTGTGGTTGGGTCATCGCTGCAATATGCGGTGTCAGTGCGATCTGCGGGTGGCCCCAAAAAGGATGATCTGCCGGTGCCGGCTCTTGCTGCAGCACATCCAGCACCGCGCCGCTGAGCTGCCCGCTGGCCAGCGCCTCAAGCAAGTCGTTTTCCACCAGGTGCCCGCCACGGCCCATGTTGATCAGGGCCGCGCCCCGTGGCAGTTGGGCGAATAACTGCGCGTCGAGAATGCCTTGGGTCTGTTCCGTCAGCGGCAGCACGCACAGCAGAATATCGCACTGGCTGAGGAAGGCGGACAGTTGCTGTTCACCGGCGTAGCAGTCCACGCCTGGCACTTTGTGGGCACTACGGGCCCAGCCAGACAAGGCAAAACCGAGCGGCTTGAGGGTGGCCAGAATTTGCTGCGCCTGGGTGCCCAGCCCCATCACGCCGACACGCCGGCTCACCGCGGGTTGCAGTAAATGCGCCTGCCAGCAGCGTGCTGTCTGCTGCTGGCGGTAAAGCAGCATATCCCGGTGCAGGCTGAGCACGGCCCAACTGGCGTACTCGCACATGCCTTGGGTGATGCCCGGGTCCAGCAGGCGCACCACCGGCAGGTGCGCCGGTAAGCGGTCGAGGTCCAGTTGATCGACCCCGGCCGACAGGGCAAACAACACTTTTAGATTGGGCAACAGCTGTTCGAGATCATCCGGGGCCTGCCAGGCGGCCAGGTATTCGATCTCATCAGGGGCGCCGATCTCTGGCCAGGCGCGCCACTGAATATCCGCTGCGTGTTCGGCAAACAGTGCCTGCCAGTGTTGGCCGCGCACCGGGTCAGCTTTGTAGAGCAAGGCCATGGGCATTTCCTGTCGGGTAAAGAGAGTGTTCATCATCGCTCAAGCCCGGCGCAGGATCTGTTGAAAGGAAGGGGCAAAACAGTCGATCCGAATTTCTCACGGGGCAAGTTCGGCTTAGTTGGTTTCGTACACGTCGTAACCTGAACACCATCGCAACCACCTTCCGGTTGCCGGACTCACGATGGGAAATGCCATGAATAGCAAAGTCGACGAAACCCCTCATTTGCTCCGCCAGCGCGATCAATTCGTGCCTCGTGGGCTGGTCACTGCTCACCCCTTGGTGATCGATCACGCCCAAGGTGCCGAGTTGTGGGATGTGGACGGCAAGCGCTACCTGGATTTCGTCGGCGGCATCGGCGTGCTGAACATCGGCCACAACCACCCGAAAGTGGTCGCGGCAGTGCAGGCGCAACTGCAGAAAGTCTCCCACGCCTGTTTCCAGGTGGTCGCCTACACACCTTATCTGGACCTGGCCCAGCGCCTGTGCGAAATGATCGGTGGCAAGGAGGCCTATAAAGCGGCGTTTTTCACTTCTGGGGCCGAGGCCGTGGAAAACGCAGTGAAGATTGCGCGTGCCCACACCAACCGTTCGGCTGTGATTGCCTTTCGTGGCGGTTTCCATGGGCGCACCTTGCTCGGTACGACGCTGACGGGGATGAGCCAGCCGTACAAACAGAATTTCGGGCCGTTCGCACCGGAGGTGTTCCATACACCCTATCCGAATGCCTATCGCGGCGTTACCAGTGACATGGCCCTCGCGGCACTCGACGAGTTGCTCGCCACCCAGGTGGCACCAGAGCGGGTCGCGGCGATCATTATTGAACCGGTGCAGGGCGACGGTGGTTTCCTGTCGGCGCCGGTGGCGTTCCTCAAAGGGCTGCGCGCGTTGACCGAAAAACACGGCATTGTGCTGATCCTCGATGAAATCCAGACTGGTTTCGGCCGCACGGGCAAGTGGTTCGGCTTCCAGCATGCCGGCATCCAGCCCGACCTGGTGACTGTGGCCAAGAGCCTGGCCGGCGGCTTGCCGTTGTCGGGTGTGGTCGGCAAGGCCGCGATCATGGACGCGCCGTTGCCCGGTGGCCTGGGCGGTACCTATGGCGGTAACGCCTTGTCTTGTGCGGCGGCTCTGGCGGTGATCGATGCCTTCGAGGAAGAACACTTGCTGGCGCGCGCTGAAACGCTGGGCGAGCGTTTGCGTCAGGGTTTGCTGAGCTTGCGCAGCCGTCATCCGCAAATCGGTGACGTGCGTGGCACCGGGTTCATGCTGGCCATCGAGCTGATCAAGAACGACGAGGCGCGCACACCAGACGCTGACCTCAATCAGCGGCTGATTGATGAAGCGCGCAAAGGTGGTTTGCTGGTGATCAAGTGCGGCGTGTACCGCAACGTATTGCGCTTCCTGGCGCCCCTGGTCACCACCGAGGCTCAGGTCGACGAAGCCTTGCAGATTCTTCAGGGCGCTTTGGCACGGGTCTTGAACTGAGCCAGTACCCGCGCGAGCCGTTATGGAGCACGAGTGAATAAAATGCATCATTGGAGGCTTGACCCACCATGGGGCTGACAACGTATCGAGCGTTGCTGATTGATTGCGACGAAGTGCTGGTGGACCGGGATTCGGGCGTCTGGACGGCCTTGCAGCCGTTGCTCGACAGCCGTGGCGGCCAGCCGCAAAAAGAACAGGTGTTGGCCGAATACAATACGGTGGTGGCGGCGCTCTACCCACGCTTTGCTGAGCTAGGCTTCAGTGGTGTGCTGTGCTTTGCCCATCGCCAACTGGCGGCGGGCTGGGGCTTGCAGGCCAGTTGGGAGGAGGGCATGAGTTTTGCGCGTTCAGCCGGCAACTGGTCACTTTTCGAGGACGCGCCAGGCGCTATGCTGTACCTGCGCAAGTTCTACCGGTTGCTGGTACGCGGCGACCGCGATGCGGAAGATCGCGCCCTGTTATGTGAGCGCCTGGGAATCGCGCTGGAGGATTTCATCTCCCTGGCCGAAGACCCTGAATGGCTTAATCACCCAGCGCTGCAAGCAGAGCCTGTGCTGCATGTGACGCGAGCGTCTGTCGGCGCAGTCGGGGGGGCGGACCGCTGTTTGATTGGCCGTCAGCGTGCCAGACAGCCCACGCCGTGTGCGGCGGATTACTGCATCAACAGCATGGCGGATCTGGTGGCTCAGCATCAGCTGTCTTTACGGCGCTGATTTTGCTAGAAGATTGTCTTACAAATGGCAGTCAAGAGGTACGCAATGGAAGGACTAGTGAAACTGGACCGGATTGACATCAGCATTCTGGTCGAGCTGCAAAAGGACGGCCGGATGACCAACGTCAGCCTCGCCGATGCCGTTGGCTTATCGGCCAGTCCCTGCCTTCAACGCGTCAAGCGGCTGGAGTCGGCCGGGTATATTTCCAGCTACAAGGCACACTTGAACCTGGCAAAGATTACCGATTCGGTCACGGTATTTACCGAGATCACCCTCAGCGATCACAAGCGGGAAGACTTCGCCAAGTTCGAGTCCAACATTCGTCTGGTGGATGAAGTGCTCGAATGCCATTTGATCAGCGGTGGCTACGATTACCTGGTGCGCTTCATGACGCGCAGCATTCAGCATTATCAGGAAGTGGTCGAAAGCCTGCTGGACAAGAACATCGGCATTTCCAAGTACTTCAGCTACATCGTCATCAAGTCGCCGGTGCTTAAAGACGGCGTCCCTCTGCGCAAACTGCTGCGGCACTGAGACACACCCACCGCATAACGCACCCGGAGCTGCCTGCAAAGAGGCCGTCCGGGTGGTCTTGTCTCGGCAATACCTTGGTGTTGCACGCTCATGCATGGGCGCCGCTAAACGCCTCGTTTCGACGAGAGGCTCGGTTTAGAAACGCCCTATTTCGAGCACCCGCAGTCAGCTCATGGGTACGCGCGTCAATGGGTTGTGACAACTGCGGATCCGCATTGATCAGTCCCAGCTTAATGCACCGCCGGTCTGGTACTCAATCACACGGGTCTCAAAGAAATTCTTCTCTTTCTTCAAGTCCATGATCTCGCTCATCCACGGGAACGGGTTAGTCGTGCCTGGGTACTCTTCCTTCAAGCCAATCTGCGACAGGCGACGGTTCGCGATGAACTTGAGGTAATCCTCCATCATCGCCGCGTTCATGCCCAACACGCCGCGGGGCATGGTGTCGCGTGCATATTCGATCTCCAGCTGCGTCCCTTGCAGGATCATCTGGGTCGCCTCTTCCTTCATCTCGGCATCCCACAAGTGTGGGTTTTCGATTTTGATCTGGTTGATCACGTCGATACCGAAGTTCAGGTGCATCGACTCGTCGCGCAGGATGTACTGGAACTGCTCGGCGACGCCGGTCATTTTGTTGCGGCGGCCCATGGACAGGATCTGGGTGAAGCCGCAGTAGAAGAAAATGCCTTCGAGGACGCAGTAGTAAGCAACCAGGTTGCGCAGCAGTTCTTTGTCGGTTTCGACGGTGCCGGTTTCGAACTTCGGATCGGAGATCGAACGGGTGTATTTCAGGCCCCAGGCGGCTTTTTTAGCCACCGATGGGATCTCGTGGTACATGTTGAAGATCTCGCCTTCATCCATGGCCAGCGATTCGATGCAGTACTGGTAGGCGTGGGTGTGGATCGCTTCTTCGAAGGCCTGGCGCAGGATGTACTGGCGGCATTCCGGGTTGGTGATCAGGCGGTACACGGCCAGCACCAGGTTGTTCGCGACCAGGGAGTCGGCGGTGGAGAAGAAGCCGAGGTTGCGCATGACGATGCGGCGTTCGTCGTCGGTGAGGCCTTCGGGGTTTTTCCACAGCGCGATGTCGGCGGTCATGTTGACCTCTTGCGGCATCCAGTGGTTGGCGCAGCCGTCGAGGTACTTTTGCCAGGCCCAGTCGTACTTGAAGGGCACGAGTTGGTTGAGGTCGGCGCGGCAGTTGATCATGCGCTTTTCGTCAACGGCGACGCGGGCGGCGGAGCCTTCGAGCTCAGCGAGGCCTTCGGCGACGTCGAGTTTGTCCAGGGCGGCCTTGGCGCGCACGATGGCGGCGGAGTCACTGGCTGTCACGTTGCGCGCTTCCAGGGCGGCAGCGGCGCCGGCACCGTCGAGACGGTCCATGTTGGCTTCGCTGGCATGGCCGGCGTTGGCGCCTTTGATCACCGCTGCGCCGGTGTCTTCGTTGTCGACTTCGTCCCAACTCAGCATTGAAATACTCCTTCCTGGTCTGTTCTGACGGCGTTTGAGGCCGTCCAAAAATAGGCGATTTGCAGGCTACTCGGCATTGAAATACTGCGCGTAGTGTGGTCGGTAATTACCGATGCTGCACACTATGTAGTGGTCTGTTCTGTTTGTGGGCACACTATATGGTGTGTGATACAGCAGGTCAACGGCGCAAACGGGCATCGATCGTCGCAGGGGCCATGAGCAAAACTCACAGCCCTATGACTTTTAATGGTTACGGCCGCCTCAACGGCCAGTGCTAAAACTCGCCAACAAGCTCCCCATAACAACAACGAGCGTTTGCGAAAATGAAAGCACTTGATCTGTACATCGGCGAAGGCTTCGAAGGCCCAGGCGTCAATGCTGCCCACATCAATATCCTGATCGGCCCACGCAATGGTCCTGCCGGCCAAGCGTTTGCCAACAGCCTCGCCTCTCCAAGCCAGGGCCATTGCCCGTTCATGGTGATTGCCCAGCCGAACATCCCGGTCAAACCCATGACTCTCTACGTCAACAAGGCCGCCATCGACAGTGACCTGCACGGTAATGCCACCTGGGGCGCGTCCCAGGCCGGGATCGCCAAGGCGGTGCTCGAAGCCTTGCTCGACGGTACGTTGCCGCCGGAAGCCGAAGACGAGTGGGCCATCGTTACCGCCAACTGGGTCAACCCGGCCTGCGATGACCTGGACGCCGTCTACCTGAATAACTACAACGCCTGCCGCACCGCGATCCGTGCCGCCTTGACCGGCACACCGTACACCGCGCAGTTGGCCGACGTGGTCAACCACATCAGCAACCCTTTCTACACGCCCAAGGCCTGAGGAGACTGCCATGCACTACATCCGTTTGGGCAACTCCGGCCTGCAAGTCTCGCGCCTGTGCCTGGGCACCATGAACATGGGCACCCCGGATTGGAAACCGTGGATCTTTGATGAGAAGCAAAGCGAGCCGATCGTCGCGCATGCTCTGGACAACGGCGTCAACTTCATCGACCTGGCTGACTTTTATTCGGCGGGCGTCGGTGAAGAAGTGGTTGGGCGCATCCTCAAGCGCGTGGCACGGCGTGAAGACATTGTGGTCACCACCAAAGTCGGTTACGGCACCCGCCATGGCATCAACGCCAGCGGCCACTCGCGCAAGCACATCCTGGACAGCATCGACGCGTCCCTCAGCCGGCTGGGCATGGATTACGTCGACGTGTTCATGTTGCATTACTTCGATGTGAACACGCCGGTCGAAGAAACCATGGCTGCGATGAACGACATTGTGCGTGCCGGCAAGGCGCGTTATATCGGCGTATCGACCATGCTCACCGGCCAGTTGGCCAAGATCCTCATGGCCTGCGAGCGCAATGGCTGGGTCAAGCCGATCAATATGCAGCTGCAATTGAACTGCGCCTACCGTGAAGAAGAGCGCGAGATGATCCCGTTCTGCCGCGACCAGGGCCTGGGTGTCTCGGTGTTCAGCCCGCTGGCCCGTGGCTTGCTCACCGGCGAAGTGCAGTCGACCCGCAACCAGACCGACTTCTTCACCCAGCAGATGTACAGCGACCAGGCGTCGTTCGACATTGCCCATTCGGTGCAACGCGTGGCACGCGCCCGCGGTGTATCGAATGCGCAGATCGCCCAGGCCTGGGTCGCCAATCATCCCGGTGTCGATGTGATGCTGGTAGGCGCCGACACCACCGCGCAATTTGACAGCGCACTCGCGGCCCTCGACACCCAGCTGGATGCCGAAGAGTTGCACGAACTGGAACGCAACTACACCCCGTGCGATGTGATCAACGACTACACCGCCGGCAAGCGCATCCTGCGCGAGGCCCGCCCAGGCCTGGACCGTTTCAACCTGATTGAGGCCGTGGCATGAACCCGCTGATCCGTACTGGCAACTACATAGATGGCCAATGGTCCAGCGGTGGACCGACCTACCCGGTGCTCAACCCGGCCAATGGCGCCTTGATTGCAGACGTCCAGCGCGCCGGCGCGCAAGCCACCGACCTGGCCATCCATGCCGCCAACCGGGCTTTGCCGGCCTGGCGCAAGCTCACCGCCAAGGAGCGCAGCCAGCGCCTCAAGCGCTGGAGCGACCTGATGCTCAGCCACCAGAAGGACCTGGCCCAACTGCTGAGCCTGGAACAGGGCAAACCCTTGGCCGAAGCGATGGGCGAAGTGGTCTATGCCGCGAGTTTTCTGGAGTGGTTCGGCGAAGAAGCCAAGCGCGCCTATGGCGACGTGATCCCGAGCCACAAAGCGGATGCACGCATCATCGTGACCAAGGAAGCGATTGGTGTGGTGGCGGCCATCACCCCGTGGAACTTCCCGCTGGCAATGGTCACCCGCAAAGTCGGTCCGGCGCTCGCGGCCGGTTGCACCATGATCCTTAAACCCTCGGAAGAAACCCCGCTGTCGGCATTTGCCCTCGCGGTGCTGGCTGAGCAGGCGGGCATTCCGGCGGGTGTGTTCAACATCGTCTCCGGTGACGCCGTGGCCATTGGCGGTGCCCTGCAAGCCTCCAGTGTGGTGCGCAAACTGTCATTCACCGGCTCCACCCGCACCGGCAAGCTGCTGATGCGCCAGGCCGCCGACACGTTGAAAAAAGTCTCGCTGGAACTGGGCGGCAACGCGCCATTCATTGTGTTCGACGATGCCGACCTGGAGGCCGCCGTCAAAGGTGCCATGGCGTCCAAGTTCCGCAACACCGGGCAGACCTGTGTGTGCGTCAACCGCTTCTTTATCCAGGACGGGGTGTACGAGGCCTTCACCGGCAAACTGGCAGAGGCGGTCAGCGCGATGCGCGTGGGCAGCGCGTTGGACGGCGAAACCGAACAAGGCCCGCTGATCAACGCGGCGGCACTGGCCAAGGTTGAAGCCCATGTCGGCGATGCGCTGGAGAAGGGCGCCAAACTGCTGTGCGGTGGTCGCCGCCATGCGTTGGGCGGCACTTTCTTCGAACCCACTGTCCTCACTGAAGCCCATGGCGATATGTTGATCGCCCAGGAAGAAACCTTTGGCCCGGTGGCGGCGTGCTTCCGTTTCAAGGATGAGGCCGAGGTGCTGCAGCGCGCCAATGACACGCCGTTTGGGTTGTCTGCGTACTTCTACAGTCGTGATATCGGCCGGGTGTGGCGCATGGCTGAGGGCCTGGAGGCCGGCATGGTGGGTATCAACGAAGGGATTATCTCTACTGAAGTCGCGCCGTTTGGCGGTATCAAGGAGTCCGGGCTGGGTCGTGAAGGTTCCAGGTATGGGCTGGATGATTATCTGGAGATCAAATACTTGTTGATGGGGGGCTTGTAAGACAACGTCGCTCTAAGATGGGCGCTGGCTTGGCTGCGATAGCGGGGTGTTGGGGGTGTCGGGGGTGTTGGGGTGTTGGTGTGCATATCCGTTGCTGCGGTAACGGCGGCTTAGGGTTCCGCCCTTACGGCGGGTCACTTTTTTACAAACGCCTAAAAAAGTAACCAAAAAACGCTTTGCCCCACCACTCGGTGCCTCGCCTGGGCTCGGCATGCCCGCACTCCGGCTTGAATCCGTGGGCCGCCGCAATGGGCCATCCCTGGCCCAGTGCGGCTAACCCGGCGTCCTGCCGGGTTACCCACGGATTCAAGCCTGCGTTCGGCCATCGTGGTTAACGGGGCCTGTCAGATCAAGATCAACAGCAGATCAAAAGCAGAGCACGGCGGCCTGAAAGCCGACCTGAGTGGTAGAAGCAACAGCCAGGGCAAGGTCCGGATCAAGAGCTGCTTTTTTGTGGGAGCTGGCTTGTCGGACCGCCGAACCGCTGCGATGCAGACACCTCGGGTACATCAGGCATAAGCAGTAGATGCCATTGCAGGCAGGCCAGCTTCCATGGAGCCCGTAGCCGCCATTACCCAAACAATGGCTATGTAGTCGCTCTCAAGGGTTACTCACGCGGTTCAACCACTCGGTAAACAATCGGACCTTGGATAAGCCTTGCTTGTCCGCTGCCACGTCCAGCCAATAACCATACGGGCCGATCACTTCCACCGCTGTGATGGGCAATAAACTGCCATTCGCCAGTTCGCGCTCGATCATTTGCCGGTCTATCACGGCCAGGCCGCCGCCCGCCAGGGCGGTGTGTATGACTTGGTCCAGGGTGCTAAATTCCAGGCCCTGGCTCGCATCGATGTCGTCTCGGCCCATGGCAGCCAGCCAGTTTTCCCAGACCTTCAAGCGCTTGCCGTCGTGCAGGATGTGTAGCAATGGGAATCGCTGCAGGTTGGGCGGTTGGCCGTCGCTGAACAGCTCCGGGCTGGCCACGGCGATGTGGCGTTCCATCACCAGCAATTCGCTGCGGCAATGCGGGTCTGATTCCCGGCCGAAGCGAATTCGGCAGTCGATCTCTGCCAGGCTGTCATGGCTGTTCTGGTGCGTGACGCTGAGGTTGATAGCCGGATAGCGCTCGCAAAAGCGTCGTAAGTGCGCCGACAGCCAGCGCGTGGCCCAGGTCGGCGGCGCGACGATGCGCAGGCGCTGGCGCAGGTTGGGTACGCGCACGGCTTGCAGGGCGCGCTCGATATGGTCGAAGGCGTCGCTCAGGTGCGGGGAGAGGGCGAAGCCGGCTTCGGTCAGGGACAGGCCTTGGGGCGTGCGGATGAAGAGGGCGACGCCGAGGTAGTCTTCCAATTGTTTGATCTGGCGGCTGACGGCGCCTTGGGTGACGTTAAGGCCCACGGCAGCCTGGCTGAAGCTGCGGTGGCGGGCGACTTCTTCGAAGATGCGCAGCATGTTGAGAGCGGGCAGTTGGCGCATGAAAGGACTTCCACACTGGTTGTTTTTATAGTGCCTGTAGCGGCCTCTTCGCGAGCAAGCCCGCTCCCACAGTTGGAATGCATTCCTAATGTGGGAGCGGGCTTGCTCGCGAAGGCTTCAGTGGTATCGCCTCCGATTAGAAGTAGTACCCAATGTTCATATACAGCTGATTCTCCCACTGGTTACTGCCACCCGCGCCCAAACTTTCGGTGTAGCTGCTGCCGCCGATATACGGATCGTTCTTGCCAATCAACCACTCTGTCGCGACCCACAACTTGCTCACCGAAAACGACGTGCCGAGGATCACCCGCTGCGAGGTCTTGAACTGACTTTCGGATTTATCAAACGCACTGTAGTTGGCATACAGCTTTACGCCGCTGACCTGGTCAAACAGGTATTTGCCGCCCACGTCGTAGCTCAAATCCGCCACGTACAAGTTGCCTCGGCTGGCCACGTTGAACGTCCCGTCATAACCGCCCAGGGTGACGACGCTATTGGTGCCCGGGTTGCGCGGTGACATTTGCTGGCGCGCCGCCTGCAATTGCACGCCCCATGGCCCGTTCTTGCCCAGGTAGTGGATTGCCACCGCATTGCGGCGGCCGTCGTCGTTGGTGTCTTTGTTTTCCAGCGTGGAGGTCAGGCCGGAAAGCCCGACTTCGGATTTCCAGTTGCCCAGCTCCAGGGCCTTGGCCACCCGCACCACCACGGTGTTGCGCTCCTGGTTGTTGCTGCCGTCGCCCACGTAGCTGTCGGCTTCGGAGATCACGCTGGAGTAGGTCACGCCCTTGCTGGTGCCTTTGCCTTGCCACGCCGGGCGCAGGTAGTAGCCGGCCTGGATATTCCAGTCGCCGCTTTGCTGGATGTATTTGGCGCCGACCTGTTGCACGTCTTCCAGGCCGATGACGTTGCCCAGGGTCTCGTAGAAGGTGCTGCCAAAGTAAGGCTGCAAACCAAACGGCACCGTGTTCAAGCCCACTTGCACCTGCTGGTTCGGGTTGAATTTGTAGCCGACCCAGGCGAACTTGGCGAACTGGATATCGCCGTAGTTCTTGGTGTACTGGTACGGGTAGGAACGCCCGTAGAACCGGTACTGCGCCTCGCCGATCCAAGTGTCGGAGTTGTACTTGGCGCTGAGGAAGGCCGTGTCGAGGCCGAACTTCTGGATGTCGCGATCCGGGTCATAATCCCAGCGTGCACGCACGGCGCCGCCGAGGTCGAGGTTGTCGGTGACCTGATAAGCCATGGCCGGTGCCGCAAGGGCGCCGAGCACAGGGACCAGGGCGATGTAACGTAGGGTTGGTCGCATGGTTTTGCTCTCATTATTGGTTATTTTTTGGCAACAGCAGCCCGTTGCCGCAGCGAACGCTGCGACGCAGGGAAAGGGTGACAACTCAGTGCGCTGCGGGGCGGATCAATCTCAACGGGGGGCCGGCAGCCGGTAGTTGCGTCGCGCCCGGCGCAGCGGCCAGCAGGGCCTGGGTGTAGCTGTTTTGTGGCCTGAGCAGTACCTGTTCGGCGGTGCCGTATTCCACCACTTCACCCTGGCGCATCACGGCGATGTGGTCGCTGATCTGCGCCGCCACACGCAGGTCGTGAGTGATGAACAGGATGCTCAGGTTCAACTGCTGTTGCAGGTCGGCGAGCAGCTCCAGCACCTGTTTTTGCACCGACACATCCAGCGCCGAGACACTTTCATCGGCGATCAACACTTCCGGGCGCATGGCCAGCGCACGGGCGATGCCAATGCGCTGGCGCTGGCCACCGGAGAACTGTCGCGGTTTGCGCTTGAGGGCGTCACGCTTGAGGCCGACCTGTTCGAGCAAATCACCGGCCTCGGCCCAGGCATCCTTGGCCGACAACCCACGCAATTGTGCGGCGCGGGCGATGATGTCACCGACGCGGTGCCGTGGGTTGAGCGAGCCGTAGGGATCCTGGAAGATCATCTGGATACGCCGCCGATTGGCCGCCAGGGCCGAGCCGCGCAAGGCCAGAAAATCTGTGTCGCCGACCCACACATGCCCGCTGTCGCTGTCGACCAGGCGAATGGCCGCTTTAACCAGGGTGCTTTTACCCGAGCCGGACTCGCCGACAATCGCCAGTGTTTTACCGCGTGGCAGGTTCAGCGACACGTTGCGCAGCGCCGCCACCGAGCTGCCGCCGACGGTGTAGGTCTTGGTCAGGTGTTCGATGCGCAACGCCAACTCGCCATCCGCGCTCGGCGTGTGCAATTCCGGGTGCAGTGCCGGTACTGCCGCGATCAGCTTGCGGGTGTAGGCATGCGCCGGGGCATTCAGCACTTGGTCGCGCTCACCGATTTCCACCAGGCGGCCGCCTTCCATGACGGCAATGCGGTCGGCAATGTGCGCCACCACGCCGAAGTCGTGGGTGATGAACAAAATGCCGTGCTGGCCACGCCCACGCAGCTCGCGCACCAGTTTCAAGACCTGGGCCTGGGTGGTCACGTCGAGGGCCGTGGTGGGCTCGTCGGCGATTAACAAATCGGGGTTCATCGCTAGCGCCATGGCGATCACCACGCGCTGGCATTGGCCGCCGGACAGTTGATGGGGAAAGCTGTTGGCAATACGTGGCGGGTCGGGCAACTGGGTGGATTCAAGCAGCGCGAGCATGCGTTCGCGACGGTCGCGCTGGGGCATTTGCGGGGCATGGATAGCGAAAATTTCTTCGACTTGCTTGCCGATCCGGATCGCCGGGTTCAGCGCCGCCATAGGCTCCTGGAAAATCATCGCAATGCGGTTGCCGCGCAGTTCGCGCAGGCGTTTTTCGTCCAGGCGGCAGATGTCGTCACCGAGAAAGTCGATCACCCCACCGGCATGCCGCAGGCCTTTGGCGTAATCGCCCATGATCGCCGCCGACAGCACCGACTTACCCGAGCCGGATTCACCGATTACGCAAAGAATTTCGCCCTTGCGTACCTCCAGGTTGATGCCTTGCACGGCGTGGCTGCGGTCGGCGCCGGCGGGCAGTTCGATCGACAGGTTTTGCACCCGTAATACTGGTTGTGGGTTCATGCTCAATTCCTTGCGCCTTGTTGGGCGTTTTCATCCAGGCCGTCCGCCAGCAGGCTCAAGCCCAGCATCAGGGTGGAAATGGCAATGCATGGGAAGATCACCAGGTGCGGGAAGGCGATGGCCATGGCGCGGCCATCGTTGATCATGCCGCCCCAGTCGGGGGTCGGTGGCGGCAGGCCAAGGCCGAGAAAGCCCAAGGCGCCGATCATGATCGCGGTGTAGCCGATGCGCAGGCAGAAATCGACAATCAGCGGGCCGCCGCAGTTGGGCAGGATTTCCACCAGCATGATCCGCAGCGAACCTTCGCCCTGAGTGATGGCGCTGAGGACGTAGTCCCGCGAGCGGATGTCGATGGTCAGCGCGCGCATGATGCGGAAAATCGCCGGGGCGCTGGTGAAGGTCACCGCAATCAGGATATTCAGCGCCGATGCGCCGAGGGCAATGATGATCACGATGTACAACACCAGCACCGGGAACGACAGCACCGTGTCGGCCACATACGACAGCACGGCATCGACCCAGCCGTTGAAGTAACCGGCGCACAGGCCCATGGCAATGCCCACGGCGAACGCAGTGAGCGTGGCCAGGATCGACCAGAACAGCACGGTGCGGGTGCCCCAGATCAGCCGCGAGAGAATGTCGCGCCCGATCATGTCGGTACCCAGCAGGAAGCGCTGGCCATTATCGCCGCTGGTCAATGGGGTCAGCAGTGGGGTAAAGCTTTCCAGCGGATCATGGGGCGCCAGCCACGGCGCAAAGAGCGCGATCACGACCCAGCCGCCCACCAGCAGCAGGCCGAGCAAGGCCAAGGGATGTTTGAAGGCGTGCAGGCGATTCATTGGGCACCTCCGCCGAGGCTGCGCAGGGTGATGCGCGGGTTGAGCCAGGTATAAGCCAGGTCTGAGAAAATCTTGGTGATGCCCACCACGACGGCACTGACCATGGCGCAGGCTTCGATCAGGTACACGTCGTGGTTCAGGGACGCGGTGTACAGCAACGAGCCGAAGCCCTTGTAGGCAAAGAACACCTCGACCACGATCACGTTGGACAGCAGCCACGGGATGTACAGCATGATCACCGTGATCGGCGCGATCAGCACATTGCGCAGGGCATGGCGCACGACGATGCGTGCGGTGGAGGCGCCTTTGAGTCGTGCTGTGCGGATATACGGCGACTGCATCACTTCGACCATTGACGCGCGGGTGATTCGCGCCAGGTAGCCGATGCCGAACAAGCACAACACCATCAGTGGCAATACCAGCTCTATCGCACTGAAACCGTCGCTCATGCTGCTGACACCCGGCAGCCAGTTGAGCCAGAACACAAAGATTGCCGAGACGAACACCGCACTGGCGAAATCGGGAATCGACGTGGTGACAATCGACAGGAATGACACCAGGCGGTCGAGCGCGGAGCCCTGGCGGATGCCGGCGAGAATGCCCAGGGTCAATGCCACGGGCACCATCACCAGCAAGGCCAGCCCGGCGAGGGTCAGGGTTTGTGCCAGGTTGGGCAGCAGCAGCTTGATCACCGACTCACGAAAGTACACCGAGGTGCCCCAGTCGCCGCTGACAAAGTCCTTGAGCCACACCAGGTAGCGCCACACAAACGGTTGGTTGTAGCCATGTTCCACCAGCCACGCCGCCCGCTGATCTGCGGCGGAGTAGGGGCCAAGGACGTTGATGGCCACGTCCTCGATGTTCAGTTCCAGGGCCAGGAACACGATCAATGACACCGACAGCAGGGTCGCCACCAGCGCCAGTAACTTGCGCAATAGAAAATGAGCCATGAGTGCATGCTCCGACGAATATTGGGATGCCTGCCCGCGCACGGGCAGGGAGTTCGCGCCTTAGTTCAGGCGCTCAGCCACACGCTGCCCATCGGGTAGAAGTCGGAAGGGTGCACCTGGAAGCCCTGGACCTTTTTGCTCACGGCGGTGAACTTGTCGCCCCAGAACGGCTGCACGATCACGCAGGCGTCCTGCAGGATCTGCTCGACGCTTTGCATGGCCACGGCGCGTTGCTTTGGGTCGATGATGCCCATGGCTTTGTCCAGTGCGGCATCGAAGGCCGGGTCGCTGTAGTGGCTTTCATTCCAGGCGCCGCCGCCGCGGTAGGCCAACTCCAGGGACATCACGCCCAGTGGGCGATGGGCCCAGTACGTGAGGCTGAACGCCGCCTTGTCCCAGATCGGCCAGTATTGGGCGGCCGGCACCACTTTGAGGTTGATGCGAATCCCGGCTTCCAGGCAGTTCTGTTGCAGGATCTGCGCACAGTCCTGTTCATAGCGGCCCTGGGTGTTGCCGACGATCAGGTCGATGTCGATGCCGTTCGGGAAGCCGGCTTCGGCCAGCAGCTTCTTGGCCATCGCCACGTCGCGGTTGCGTTTGGGCAGTGGGAAGTATTCGGGGTGGGAGGGCGCCACATGGTGGTCTTCGCCCAAGGTGCCCATGCCGCGGTAGGCGATCTTGAGCATCTGCGCGTTATCGGCACACAACACCACGGCCTTGCGGACACGCAGGTCGGTGAACGGCTTTTGATCGCAGGCCATGCGCATCACCACGGTTTGCGCGGATTTGCAGGTGAGCAATTGCGCGCCGGGCAGGCGCTTGGCGAGGTCCAGCTCGGCCACGGTCACGCGGTACAGCACGTCCACTTGCCCGGCTTGCAAGGCCGCGAGGTGAGTGGACACGTCGGTGCCCATGTCGATGTAGCGCAGTTCGTCGAGGTTGGCGGGCTTACCCCAGTAATCGGCGCGCTTGGCGAACGTCGCCTGTTTGTTCACCGCAAACGCGACCAGCTTGAACGGCCCGGTGGCCAGCGGGTTTTTCGCCCAGTCATCACCGGCTTTGAAGCTGCGGTGCACGATGGCGCAGGTGAACGCGTTGAGCATTTCCGGGATCGCCAACATCGGCCGCTTGAGCTGCAGGCGGAACTGGTAGTCGCTGACTTTTTCAAAGGCCTTGATGTCCTGGAAGGCGGTGCGGTTGACCGACTTGGAGTCAGCGGCAATCCAGCGCTCGATGTTGTGCTGCACGTCGTCGACGTTGAAGCTGTCGCCGTTGCTCCACTTCACATCCTGGCGCAGGTTGAAGGTCCAGGTGGTGAGGTCGTCGGAGGGGCTCCAGCTTTCGGCGAGGTAGGGGTGAGTGATGTTATCGGCGTCGACCCAGGTCAGGTATTCCAGCGAGTTGCGCAGCAGGTTCGAGGCTTCGATCCAGGTGATCAGCATCGGGTCCTGGATTTCCTGAATCGCACAGGCAAAGCGCAGGCTGCCGCCTTGGCGGGCGGGTGTGGCGTCGGCGGCCTGGGCGTCGTTGCCGAGCAAGGCCGAGCCGATAAAGCTACTGGCGCTGGCCACGGTAATGCCCAGCAGGGCGGTGGTGCGCAGGAATTGGCGGCGGTTGATCTCGCCACGTTGGACTTGGGAACACAGGTCATTTACGGCTGGATGCGGCGCGGCGCCGTCCAGGGTAGTCAACTCTTTCATAAGCCTCTCCGGTACTTGCGAATATGCGTTTTTGTTGAACCGCAAGGGTCAATGGCAAGCGCCGCCAAGGCGCAGCACGGACCGCTGTGAAACCGGCAGGAGAACAAGGCGCAACGAAGTCAGGAGGTGGGCATTGGGACAGGACATAGGGCAACTCTCATGTTGTTTTTATTAGAGATGCCCGCAGTTTTGTCATTTGCGCAAAGATCGACAAACGACAAATTCTGCGATGTAACGTTCTATAAATGCATGTTACTGGTCCTGCCCAGGCCCACCTGTCGCGCTAGACGCGTTCAGCGCGGCAACAGGCGTGGGTCGAACGGATAATCGGAGAGCAACTCGATGCCGTGTTCGTGGATGTAGATCTGTTCTTCGAGCTTCACGCCTTCGCCGCCGTCGTCGTGGCCGATGTAGCTTTCCACACAGATGGTCATGCCGGCCTCGAACACACCGTCGTAACCCAGCGCGTCAATGTCTTCGCGGTGCACCACGTAAGGGTACTCGCCGGTCATGCCAACCCCGTGCACCAGGGCGAAGTAGCGGTTGTTTTTGTAATGCTCGGGAATCTTCCAGGCCATCTCGGCGTATTCCTTGAAGCTGCGTCCGGCCTTGAGCATTTCCACGTTGGTTTGCACTTGCTCATAGGCGAGTTTGTACAACTCTTGCTGCTTGGCGGTGGCGGCCTGGTCGCCGCACAGGAAGGTCCGCGAAAAGTCCGCGTAGTAGCCGAAGCGGCCGACCACGTCGGTATCCAGTGCCACCAGATCACCGGCTTCGATCGGCCGCGTGCTGCATTCCTGGAACCAGGGGTTGGTGCGTGGCCCGGAGGAGAGCAGGCGGGTCTCGACGTAGTCGCCGTCGGTGGCGATCACATGCTGGTGCAGGTGCGACCACAACTGGTTCTCGGTGATGCCGGGTGTCAGCTTGCTTTCCATCAACCGCACTCCGGCCTCCGTCGCACGCAGGCTGGCGCGGATCATCTTCAGCTCGTTGGGCACCTTGATGCAGCGCGCACGCTCCAACGGTTCCTGGGCGTCAAACACCTGGTAGCCGAGCTTTTGCAATTCGAAGGCCGCCGCCGAGGTGGCGCTTTCAATCGCGATGCGTTTACCGCCACCGCACTTGCGCACCAACTCGTCAATTTCGGCGGCCCAGTCGGCGGTGACGTTGCCGAGAAAACTTTCACAGAAGTAATAGGAGATCGCCTTGGCCGGGCGCACTTCATCCACGGTATTGAGGGTTTCGGCCAGGTGCAGGCAGCCACCGAACTCGAAGATCACCACCGGGCCTTCCGCCGGGATAAAAGCATAGCGCGCCGGGTTACGCGCTGAGTACACCTGCATATTGCGTGAGCCGGTGGCGTAGCGCATGTGGGTCGGGTCGAACAGAACACAGGCGGCGTAGTCGCGTTTTTTCAGTTCGTTGCGCACCCGTTGCAGGCGGTCCAGCTGGATCTGCTGGATTTCGTCATAGGTGGGCTCACAGTCGGTGGGGTTGCGGTTCGGGCCAGACAGACTCATGGAGTGTTCCTCGCAGGGCAAATACGGTTTTATGGGTTTTTAGGGGTGAATCAGTCGAGCAACTGGTCGCTGCGCACCAGGTTGCGTTCGGCTTGCAGGTGGGCTTCGGACAGGCGTCCGTAAAGCTGTTTGGTGCGTTGCGCGCGGCCAATGATCCCGGGCTTTTCCGAGTAGGCGAAGATCGCCGTGTTGCGCTCGGTGGCGCCTGCGACGCGGGTGACCCGGTGTACGGAAAAACGGCCCTTGAAGATCTGCAAATCACCGGGGTTGAGCGTCAGCTCCTTGACTTGCGCGCGGTCTTCGCCGCGTACGACTTTGCCCACGGCGCCAAGGTTTTCCTGGCTGCGCGAGCGGATCATCGGCGCGTATTCGAACAGGCCGCCGGCCTCGGGCTTCTGGGTCATCATGCTGACGATGAATTCGTTGGTGTCGAAGTGCCAAGGCTGCTCGGTACCCTCGGGCATCACGTTGATGACCAGTCCGGCGAAAGGGTCGGCGTATTCGAAAATCTCCGGTTCGTCGAGGCATGCACCGATAAAACGTTTCATCATCGGCGAGACATACAGGCGATGAATGATTGCGTCGGGGGCGATCATGTCGCGGGTCACAAAGCCGCTGGTGCGCTCCATGAACGTGCGACGCGGGTCATCCTGGGGCAGGCTGGCGTCGTCTTCGGTGAAGTAGGCGTTGACCTTGCGCACCGAATAAAACGTTTTGCCTGACAGTGCCTGGCCTTCCAGGCGCGCCTGTTCCAACACCTCGGGGCGCAGGAAGTTCTTTAGCAGGCAGCAACCGTCCTCGGCCAATTCGGCGCGGGCATGTTCAATTAATGCCTGTAATTGGACATGGCCCGAATCATGTATGGGATACAGCGCAGTATTAATGATGTCGCTGATATCACCGGTTTCGGCATCGGCAAGTTTAAGACTCATACACGGCTCCAAGTAGGGTGTTGTGTTGAGTGGATAGTTGCGTAAAGCGATTTGAAGTGGAAATTACAAGTTGTGATCGAATCCATCGGCAGGGGCGATAGTTATGTCAGGCGAACTGGATGGCAGCTTACTTAAAGTGTTTGTGGCAATTATCGAGTGCCAGGGTTTTTCAGCCGCAGCCGAGCGTCTGCATAAAACCCAGTCCACCGTCAGCCAGAGCTTGCAGCGGCTGGAGGAGATTGTTGGCACGCCGCTGATCCATCGCACTAGCCGCTCCATCGGCCTCACCCCGAGTGGGGAAACCTTTCTGATTTACACCCGGCAAATCCTCAAGCTGCACCACGAGGCCGTGGCTGCGGCGCAATTGCCCAATGAGCAGGTGTGTATCCACTTGGGCATGCCGGAGGACTACGCGGAATACTGTCTGGGCGGGATGCTCAAGGACTTCCAGGCGCAGTTTGCCCAAGTGCGCCCGGACATCTGCTGCGAGATGTCCACCGCGCTGGTCAGCCGGTTGCACCGCGGCGAGTTGGACCTGGTGTTGGGCGTCGAACATGCCGGCCTGCAGCCCGGTGAATACCTGTGCGACGAGCCGCTGGTGTGGGTGGCGGCGCCGAGTTGGAGTGCTGTGGGGCGCCAGTCGGTGCCGCTGGCGGTGTACGCCGAGGGCTGTGCGTTCCGTGCCAATGCTGTGCAGGCGCTGGCCCAGGCTGGACGTTCATGGCAGGTGGTGTACACCAGTCAGAGTCCTCGCGGAATCGCGATTGCGATTGAGCAGGGTTTGTCGGTTGGGGTGATGGCGCGGCGCCTGGTGCCGGCTGGCTGGCAGATTCTGGATGAGCGCCAAGGCTTCCCGCCGATTGCGCCGGCCCGCCTGATGTTCTGGCGTTCAGCCGGTTGCCAGGTGCCGGAAGTGGCGGCGCTGGTAGAGATTTTGCAGCGCCAGTTGGGGCGCTCAGGGTACCTGGACAGGCCGCGCAGCGTCAGTCGCTCGCCGAGCCATGCGTTTGAGCAATAACAGGCCCGCGAGCACCCAGCCGACGATCCACGCATGCACCCCGGCAAATTCGCCGCTGGCCTGCAACAGCCAGCCGCACAAGCCATTGGCCGAGGCGCTGGCCAAGCCATAGCTGACCATGCTCAGGCTCACCACTTGCAGGCTGTGCACCGGGTTGAGGCGTGCGCTGAGATAAGCTGCCATCAAGCCCCACGAGGGGAAATAGAACACTGCAAACACACCGGCGGCCAACCAGCTCAACAACAGGCTGGGATGCCACAGCAGGCCAATCATGGCGAGGCCGAAAGCGCCGATGCTCAGCGCAAGCACCCGCAACGCACCCCAGCGATCCGCCAGCGTGCCCAACAGCAGGCCGCCGATTGCGCCGCCGATGCCGATCAGCGTCCACATTGAGCCGGTCACTGCTGCGCCGGCGTGCAGGCGCTCGCTGACAAATGCCGACAGAAAATTGAGAAACGGCCCACTGATTGCGCCGATAAACCCGCTGAGCAAGACAATCTGCATGGCCACGGGGTGTTCCAGGCACACGTTCAACCACTGCCTCAGCACCTGATTGAACGCGGGCGGCCGGCTGGCGCGTGGCGCCTGTTCGGTGTAGGGGGCCAAGGCCCACAGCGTCAGCAGCGTGACCAGCAGCGTCAAGCCTGCGCAGATCAGCCAGAACTGGCGTAACGACAACCCCTGTAGCCAGGTGATCAGCAACCCGTTCAGGCAAATCGCAAAGGCCGCCCCCGAAGACGCCAGCCCCAGCACGCGACTGCGGTGGCTGGCCGGGATGACCTCGCGGGCGAGTGCCGCAATCGCGTTCCAGTTCGACACCGCACACGCCGACACCAGCGCCAGGCACAGGGCAAAGGGCAGCACCCAGGGTGTCGCCACCGCCAGCGCCAGCAACACCGGGCTCAGCACCATGGTCAGCCGCACCATGGTGCGCGGGGTCACCCACGCCGCGGCAATGCCGCTGGCGATGGACGCGCCCATATAAAACAGCTGCAGCAAGGCGGCAATCAGCGCCGCCTGGCTGTAGCTCAGTTCAAATACCTGGCGAATCTGCGGCAATAAAGCGGAATACAGAAAAATACTGAAACCGTGGGTGGTGGCGTTGCAGGCGGTGAACACCAGTGCCAACAGCGCAATACTTCGCCGCGATGAAACAGACGTACTCGACATGGCGCGGCCCTGATTTAAATGATGAGTCAGGCAAATGGGTGAGTTGTTGCAGAGACTAACTTTTGTGGTGAGTGGGCGACCAATGCTTAATTGTCTTAGTGTGCATGCGTCATACGCGTGCTATTTATTCGTCAGCGACGTATTCAGGTTAAAAACGACGCAGTGGGCGTTAGCCGAGTTTTCTTCGGCCGCAGAGGGTGCTACCCCAGGTTCAATACAAAAAGGTATGTTGTGTGCAGCATTGCTCTGCTCAATCTTCCTTGTCCGCTGCTGTCGAGTGCCCCCCATGAAACGCAAAATGCCTGGTCTCAATGCCCTCAAAGCCTTCGAAGTTGCCGGCAGCACCGGCAGTTTTACCCGGGCTGCCGAGCTGTTGAACGTGACCCAAAGTGCGGTCAGTCGCCAGGTCCGCCAGCTTGAGGAACAACTGGGGGAACACCTGCTGGAGCGGCGTCACCACCATTTGGAGCTGACCAGTGCCGGGCGTGTGTTGTTGCGGGCGTTGCATCAGTCATTTGACAAGATCGAGCTGACGGTGCGCAGCATTCAGCAGAAAACCCATTCCAACCGACTGCACCTCCACGCGCCGCCGACCTTTACCAGCCGCTGGTTGATGCCGCGCCTGGGAAGGCTGCGCGAGCAACACCCGGAGTTGGAGTTGAGCATCACCACCTGCATGCAGGACACCCTGGCACAGACCAGCACCCTCGACTGTGCGATTCGTTTTGGTAATGGTGAGTGGGATGGTCTGGACAGCTCGTTGTTGTTCCAGGAGCGGCATATCGCCGTGTGCACACCGTCGTTGTTCGCCCGCGAAGGTGGCGGGGACGGTATCGACTTGAATCGGATGACGTTGCTGCATGTGCTGGCGAGTGAAGATCAGCGTTATCTCACATGGAAGCATTGGCTGGATGCGGCGCGGATTACCGGGGTCGATACCCAGGGCGGTTATGAGTTTGATTTGCTCAACCTGGCGATACAGGCGGCGGTCGATGGGTTGGGGATTACCATTGCGGACTGGCATATGGTGGCGTCGGAGTTGGCCAGTGGGCAGTTGACGCAGGTGTTGAATGTGCATGTGGAAGGGCATCAGTCCTATTGGCTGGTGACCCGGCCGGAGCAGACGGATATGCCGCAGTTGCAGGTGTTTGGGCGCTGGCTGCAGGAGGAAATCTGGTTGGCGCAGCGGCAGTTGGAGCCTTCTACGGCGGCGGGGTGAGTTCGAGTACCTATCCGATACCGCCGTCACGGATAGGTACTCGAACACCCGTAACCTTCGTTTTCCTCACGTTACCCCGCCCAATAAGTCGTTTGCACACCCCCCAAGCAAATACAAAACTGCATGTCACTCGCAAAACAACAACGTTGGGCAAACCACATGCAATTCGAGCGCAATTTCTACAACGGTCAGTTCGTCGAGCCCGCCAGCGACGCCCTGATCGCCGTTTACAACCCTGCCAATGAATCCCTGGTCGGCCACGTGAGCGCCGCCACCGCCGATGAGGCCATTGCCGCCGTCGACGCTGCCGCCATCGCCCAGAAAACCTGGGGCAAACTCACCAGTATCGAACGCGCCGAACACTTGCGCGCCTTGGCCGACGCCCTCGACAGCCACGCCGAAGCCATCGGTGCGGCCCTGGCCCGCGAGTCCGGCAAGAGCGTCAGCGATGCCTGCAATGAAGCACGCTACGCCGCACAAATCACTCGCTATCACGCCGAATGGGCGCGTCGCATCGAAGGTGAAATCATCCCCAGCGACACGCCGGATGAAAACCTGTTCCTGCAACGCGAGCCGATTGGCGTCGTGGCCTGCCTGATCCCGTTCAACTACCCGGTCTACACCTTGCTGCGCAAGGTCGCCCCGGCGCTGATCGCCGGTAATACCGTGGTGGTGCGCCCGAGCAACAACACGCCGCTGTCGGCGTTCGAAATTGCCAAGGCCGTGGTCACCTCCGGGCTTCCGGCCGGTGTCATCAACATCCTGACCATGGACCATGCCACCGCCGCCAGCGTCTGCACGCATAAAGCGGTCGGCCTGATTACGCTTACCGGCAGCGTGAACGCCGGGCGTATCGTGCTCGATTACTGCAAGGCCAATATCGCCAAGCCGTCTCTGGAGCTGGGCGGCAAGACCCCGGCGATCATCGAGGCCGATGCCGACCTGGAAAAGGCTGCCAGCGCCATCATCGGCTCCAAGACAACCCACTGCGGCCAGCTCTGCACGGCGGTGGAGCGGGTGTATGTGCACGAGAGCGTCTACGACCGGTTCCTGGCCTTACTGAAAACCCAGATAAGCGCCGTCCAGTTCGGCGACCGGGCCAACGATGAAAGCCTGATGGGCCCGCTGGTCAACGCCAGTTCGCAAAAGAACATCCACGCCATGGTCGAGCGCGCCGTGGCTGCCGGTGCTGTACTGGAAACTGGCGGCGTGCTGCCCGAGGGCCCCGGCCATTTCTACCCGCCGACCTTGCTCAGCGGCTGCCGCCAGGACATGGAAATCATCCAGGAAGAAATTTTCGGCCCCGTGCTGCCGGTGCTCAAGTACCGCAATATCGACGAGGCACTGGCCATGGCCAACGACCATCAGTTCGGCCTGTCGTCGGTGCTCTACACCGAGAACTACCGCACGGCGATGAAAGTGGCGAACGCCATTGAAGCCGGCGAGTTGTACGTCAATCGCACCCCGGCGGACCCGTATCAGGGCTTTCACGCCGGTTGGAAACGCTCAGGGCTGGGCGGCGATGACGGCAAGCACGGAATGCTGGAGTTCACCCAGACCCGTCTGGTGGTCATGAAGTACTGATTCACGCACACCGGCTGCACCTTCAATAAAAACAATTATGAGGGCACCTGCACAGTGGGTGTCCGAGGTCATCAAGATGTCCAAGCCTGCACCCGTTGCCCAGGATCTCGATGCCGTGTCCGCGGCAAAAAGCGACACCGCCAGTCGCTATTTCCAATTGCTCTTGCTGGTATTGGCCGCCGGGGCGATTTACCCGATCCTCTACCTGCGCCAGGTCTACCAGACCACCATGCTTGACGTGTTCCAGATCAACCACAGTGAACTGGGCTACTTGTACTCCATGCTCGGCACCGTCTTTTTGCTCAGCTACCTGCCCAGCGGTTGGCTGGCCGACCGTTTGCCGCCGCGCTTTTTGATCTTTTTCTCGCTGGTCGCCACCGGCGCCCTGGGCCTCTGGTATTCGACGGTGCCGTCGATGACCGGCCTGATGATTATCTTCGGTTGCTGGGGGCTCACCACCGGCCTGACCTTCTGGGCCTCGGTGCTCAAGCGCGTAAAGATGATCGCCCACCCCACTGAGCAAGGGCGTTTCTTCGGGATACTCGATGGCGGTCGCGGCCTGGTTGAAGCGTTATTGGCAACCGTGGCCCTCGGTCTGTTCGCCTATGCCACTGAAACCCGCAGCCAGTCGGCGGCCGAAGGTTTCAAACAGGTGGTCTACCTGTATTCGTTCATCTGCATCGCCATCGGCTGCGGGCTGGTGTTGCTCAAGGACCCCAAGTTCATGGCCGAAACGTCGGCGGTGGAGAAGGGTAAGTTCAACCTGATTGCCGACCTCACGACCCTGGTGAAGATCCCCGAGCTGTGGCTGGTGACCGCCATTGTGTTCTGCGGTTATCACATGTTCTGGGCCACCTACAGCTTCTCCGATTACCTGCAAGGCAGCGGCATGACCGCCGTCATGGCCGGCACCATCACCACCATCAAATTGTGGATGCGCCCCATCGGCGGCATTGGCGGCGGTTGGTTGGGGGACAAGTTCTCGAATATCTCGGTGCTGATCGTCGCGCTGGTGCTGGTAACGCTGGCCATGGTCGGGCTGATTGTGTTCCCGGCGCTCAATAGCCTCGGCCTGTTGATCGGCACGGTGATCTTCATCGGCCTGATGACGTATGCGATTCGCGGCCTGTACTGGGCGATCCTCGACAGTTGCGACATCCCGCTGCGCATCACTGGCCTGGCCATCGGTATTGTCTCGGTAGTGGGTTACTTACCCGACACCTTTATCCCGCTGATCAATGGCTACCTGACCGACACCTACCCAGGCAAGGCCGGTTACAACCTGTACTTCGGCTACATCGCTTTTGTCGGCGTGCTCGGGACCCTGGCGGCCCTGACCCTGCGTGCTCGAATCAACCGTAAAAAATTCAACCAGACAGGTGCCTGAGATGAAAATCGTCGCCCTTGAAACCCATATCGTCGCCGTTCCACCGCCGCACATTGGTGGGATGTACTGGCTGTTCGTCAAGCTCAAGACCGACTGCGGCATCGAAGGTGTCGGTGAGATCTACGCCGCCACCTTTGGCCCCAAGGCCATGCTGCCGATCATCGAGGATGTGTTTGAGCGCTACCTGCTCGACCACGACCCGCACCATATCGAGCGCTTTTTCCGCCAGGCCTATTCCAGCGGTTTCACCCAACGCCCGGACTTGACCATGATGGGTGTGGTCAGCGGCCTGGAAATGGCCTGCTGGGACATCATCGGCAAGGCGGCCAACAAGCCGGTCTACGAATTGCTCGGCGGCAAGGTCAACGAGCGCCTGCGTTCCTACACCTACCTGTACCCGGTCAACAGCCAGGGCGAGTATGACTATGACGACCCGGACCTGGCGGCCGAGTGCGCCATCGAGAACATGAACAAAGGTTTTACCGCCGTGAAGTTCGACCCGGCGGGGCCGTACACCGCGTACTCCGGCCACCAGATTTCCCTGGAAGTGCTGGAACGCTGCGAGACCTTCTGCCGCAAGATCCGCGAGGCGGTAGGCGACAAGTGCGACCTGCTGTTCGGCACCCATGGGCAGATGGTGCCGTCGTCGGCAATTCGCCTGGCCAAGCGCCTGGAGAAATACGACCCGCTCTGGTTCGAAGAGCCGGTACCGCCTGGCCAGGAAGAGGCCATGGCCCAAGTGGCGGCCAAGACCAGTATCCCGATCGCCACGGGCGAACGACTGACCACCAAGTATGAATTCTTCAAGCTGCTACAAGCTGGCGGCGCGTCGATCCTGCAGATGAACGTGGCGCGCTGCGGCGGGCTGCTGGAGGCGAAGAAAATCGCGAGCATGGCCGAAGCCTACTACGCGCAGATCGCGCCCCATCTATACAACGGGCCGATTGGCGCGGCGGCGAGTTTCCAACTGGCCACCTGCACGCCGAACTTCCTGATCCAGGAAAGCATCATGACCTGGGGCGGTTTCCATGCCGACATCCTGACCAAGCCACTGCAATGGGAGGACGGCTACATCATTCCGTCCACTGAGCCGGGCCTGGGGGTAGAGCTGAACATGGACGTGGTGCGCAAGCACACGCCGTATACAGGCGAGCGCCTGCACCTGCAAATGGCTGCCACACCGGCCGACGTCAAAGACACCTCGCCGGCCAAAGGCTGAGCCAGGCACTTCACTACGAATAACGCGGTAATTGTGCATGACATATGACTACATCATCGCCGGCGCCGGCGCCGCAGGGTGCGTGCTGGCCAACCGGTTGTCCGCCTCGGGCGAATACTCCGTGTTGCTGCTGGAAGCCGGCGGCAAAGACAGTTCCTGGTGGTTCAAGATCCCGGTCGGTTTCGCCAAGATGTATTACAACCCGACCTTCAACTGGATGTACTACAGCCAGCCGCAAAAGCAGCTGGCAGGCCGTGAAATCTACGCACCACGGGGCAAAGTGCAGGGGGGCTCGGGCTCGATCAATGCGATGATCTATGTGCGCGGCCAGGCCCATGACTTCAATGACTGGGCCGCCAATGGCAACGACGGCTGGGGCTTTAAGGACGTGCTGCCGTACTTTCGCAAGCTGGAAAACCACCCGTTGGGCGACACCGAGTACCACGGCGGCAGTGGCCCCATCAGCATCACGCCGATGAAGGGCCAGACCCATCCGATCTGTGACGTGTTCCTCAAGGGCTGCGAACAGCTCGGCTATGCGCACAGCGACGACTTCAACGGCCCGAATTTCGAAGGTGCCGGGCTGTATGACGTCAACACCCGCAAGGGCGAGCGCTGCTCCAGCAGCTTTGCTCATCTGCACCCGGCCCTCAGTCGCTCGAACCTGACCGTGGAACTGCATGCGCTGGTTGATCGCGTGCTGTTCGACGACCAGCAACGCGCCACCGGCATTGCCATCACCCAGCACGGCGTGGTCCGTACCTTCACCGCGCGCAAGGAAGTGATCCTGTGCGCCGGCGCGGTGGACACGCCCAAGATATTGCAACTGTCCGGCGTGGCAGACCAGCAATTGCTGGCCGAGCATGGTATCCCGCTGGTCAAGCACCTGCCGGCCGTGGGCGATAACCTGCAAGACCACCTGTGCGCCAGCTACTACTACAAGGCCAATATCCCGACGCTGAATGACGAACTCAGCTCGCTGTTCGGCCAGTTGAAGCTCGGCCTCAAGTACCTGTTTACGCGCAAAGGCGCGCTGGCCATGAGTGTCAATCAGGCGGGTGGTTTCTTTCGCGGCAACGACGCGCAGAAAGACCCGAACCTGCAGCTGTATTTCAACCCGCTGTCGTACCAGATTCCGAAAAACAACAAGGCCAGCCTCAAGCCCGAGCCTTACTCCGGCTTCCTGCTGTGCTTCAACCCGTGCCGCCCGACCAGCCGCGGCACCATCCGCATCGCGTCGAAAAATCCGCGGGACGCGGCGCTCATCGACCCCAATTACCTGAGCACGCAAAAGGACATCGACGAGGTGATCCAGGGCAGCAGGTTGATGCGCAAGATCATGCAGGCGCCGGCGCTCAAGGGCATCACCGTGGCTGAAGTATTACCGGGCGCGGCGGTGCAGACCGATGAGCAGATGCTGCAATACTTCCGTGAAAACAGCGGCTCGATCTACCACCTGTGCGGCTCCTGCGCCATGGGCTCGGACCCGCAGGTCTCGGTGGTGGACAAACGCTTGAAGGTGCATGGGCTGGACCGGTTGCGGATTGTCGATGCGTCGATCTTTCCGAATGTGACGTCGGGCAATACCCATGCGGCGGTGTTGATGGTGGCGGAGAAGGGCGCTGACCTGATTTTGCAGGATGCCTGATTCAGCGTGCCGAGCGCAGGCGTCGGCTGGCCGACGCCTGCGGTGTTAGTCAGACGGATTGTTGCCACTGCGCCACCAGCTCGGCGGTGATGCTCACGCCGCCACACACGATGATCACCACATCGTGTGCTTCGGCGATGGCCGGATGGTCGAGGTACGCAACGGCCAACGATACGCCGCAAGCGGGCTCGACCAACTGACGCAAATCGTCGGCGTAACGGGCAACGCCCATCATTGCGTCGGCGTCGCTGAGTACCACGCATTCATGGGCAAATGCGCGGATGTGCTCAACGGGCCACGCGGCGACTTGAGACGCCGCCAGTGATTTGGCCACGGTGTCGATGCGCGGCAGGCGTACGGGTTTTCCGGCCGCCATCGCCGCCTGGAAGGAGGCGGCACCCGCCGTCTCGCAGGTGATTATCTTGCAGTCGTAGCGCTTGTGCCGTTCGAGTCCGGTCAGGATCCCTGCGAGTAAACCACCGCCACCGACGGAGCTGACGATGCTGTCCACATTCGGGCAGTCTTCAAGAATTTCGTCGACCAGGCTGCTATGGCCTTCCCACAACATCGGGTGGTCGAAGGCTGGCACATAAAAAGCGTCTGAATCGCTGGCCAGACTCAACGCCCGTTGGTTGGACTCTTCCCATAGATCGCCATGCACCACGACCTCACCACCCGCCCGGCGGATGCGCGCTCGGGTCGCTTCGGGAGTGGTGGTGGGCACGACGATGCAGGCTTGCAGCCCCAGGTTGCGCGCAGCAATGGCTGTGGCCAGGCCGGCATTGCCGCCTGACGGGCAGAAAACTCTGAATTTGCCCAGGCTTGCAGCGTACGCACATAGCGCACTCATGCCGCGTAATTTGTAGGAGCCGCTGGGTTGCAGGTTCTCAAGCTTTAACCAGATTCGGCGCTTGGCGGTAGACAAGCCTGGATGCAGGATCAAGGGGGTTCGCGTGGGCAGTAATGCCGTTTCCCGATTGATCCGTGCCCACAGGTTGCGAATTAACGGCTGGTGCAGCGTGAAGCGCAAGGCGCCGGCTACGTTGGCGATGGTCAGGCTAGCGCTTCTGCAATCATAGGTGACGGTGTGGCTGATAGCCGGTGGCATGCCCGGCGCGTCTTTCTGGCCGTACACAATGACCTGATACAACGCCAGGTCCTCTTCCAGGACCGGCATTTCGCTGCTTTCACTGTCGTCATAAAGGGCCCTGATCCGGCTGAGTGTCAGGTTGCGCAAGTCCAGCGTGAATTCGTCCTGGGCCAAGTCCAGCTTCTGGTGGCCGCTGAAGAAAAACGTCTCGAGGTGCGTGCAACCTACTTCCTGGCGGGTCACCACCAGGCGTGTCAGGTAGGTGCCCGTGCCGTCGCTGTGAGTGAATATCTGGCAGAGTCGGTTCGCAAGCCAGCCGGGTGCAGGATTCGTCACGCTCCAGCCATAGAGGTTTGGAAAGTAAGAAATATTGAACAGTGCACCGGTGGACTGTTGTGCAAAGGCGGAGTGGGCGCGCATGTATTCCACGCTTGAGCGGCCCACTACCGCGAGCGCGTTGGCAATGGCGTGGGTGGCGTAGTCGAGGTTGACGGGTTCGAGCTCGGGCAAGGTCAGGGTCTGGCGACGCTCCAGGGTGTCCATCGCCTGTATCAGCGAGTCACGCCCGGAGCCGATAACCAGGACTTTGCCGAAGCTTTTACCCATCAGTGTGGTTTGGCGGTCGGCATCGCCGGCGTAGGCGATGAATCCCTCGTCGAGATAGACCACGATAAAACTCGCGTCGAGCCCATGATAATTGGCATCGTCGATGATGTTTTGGTGGCGATCGAGGGTGTATTTCTGTTCCCGATAGACCACCTGTTCGACCCTGTCGAAGAGTTGCCGCGCGTGATCGACGCGCCCTGCATACAGAAAGTAAAAGCCGAATTCGGATGCCCAGACCTTGAGCGCCAAGCCTGTCGGGAAGCTTTTGCCTGCATTGCCCTTGCGCAACTCCGGGCCGGTCAACGGCGTGGTGGGCGGTATATCGGGCGCCAGGTTGGAACTGATCAGGTTGTCAGTGATTGCAATAGGAAAGCTTTCGGCAAATAGCAGGGCGGCGACGGTCAAGAATTTCACTCCTGTCAATGAAGGCATAGCCATCCGTGGGGCGGCTATCTTCGCAGAACTGAAACAGCCTGCAACCGTCATCCTCCAGAGGTTTCTATCCGCCGGGTAAGCATCTACCCGCCGCGCAACCGCTCCCGGACACGCCCCCTCAGGCGGGTGGCGCGCGGTTGCATGCGCTGGAGAGTGCGCTGCATTTTCAGCGTATCGGCAAGGCGGCAGGGGTGTTCAAAATTAAAGCGCCACAATGAGGGGCAGTGGCTAAATTGACGGCCTGTCCAGGACTGGATATGTTGTCTTGCATGAACAAGACCTCTCCCGAAGACACCACCCTGATCAGCCAGCTCGAACAGATTGCCGAAGGCTTGAGCAAGACCTTCAGCCCATTCTGCGAGGTGGTGCTGCATGACTTGCGTGACCCGCAGCACGCGATCCTGGCGATCCATAACAACCTCTCCGGGCGTCAGCCGGGTGACCCGGCCACCGAGTTGGGCCTGGCGCGAATTGCCGACCCCGAGTACCCCCAGGTCATCGCCAATTACCAGAACCAATTCGCCGATGGCCGCCAGGTCAAGAGCACCTCGATTGGTATCAAGGACGCCAGCGGCAAGTACGTCGCCGCCTTGTGCATGAATGTCGATCTTTCGTTGTTCCGGGGCTTGCAGGGCATGCTCGAACAGTTCGGTTCGGTCAGCGGTGACAAGCCCGGCGAGTCCCTCGACCCTTCGGGCGCCGACCTGATTCGCACGCGTATCGACCAGTTCGCCGCACGCCTGGCAACCACGCCGCGTGCACTCAAGACGGCAGACCGGCGGGTGCTGCTGCAAGAGCTCAAAGACGCCGGCTGCATGGACATTCGGCGGGCCATGGAAACCGTGGCCTCGCACCTGGGCGTGTCGCGCGCGGCGGTCTACACCTACGCCAAATAGCGCGCCACGGCTTCAATCTCCACCAGGTAACCGTGATGCAACTCGGGCACCGGCACCACCGCGCGGGCAGGGCGGTGATCGCCCAGCGCGGCGGCGTAAACGCGGTCGAACGCCGGCCAGTGCCCGACTCCGGCAACGTACACCGTGACCTTGACCAGATCCTGCGGCGAACCGCCGGCGGCGCTGAGGATGGCCAACAGATTATGCAGTGCGATTTGGGCCTGTTCGGCAAACGGCGCCGACAGGTTGTGACGCCCGCCCGGGCTGACCGGCAATTGCCCGGAGATATACAGCGTGTCGCCGTGGCTGATCGCCTGGGAATAATGCCCGGCCGGTGCCGAGGCCTTCGACGTGTGGATGATCTTCATGGTGCCTCGCTGAGCAGGGCGGCGTAGCGCTGAATGTCCACGTTGCCGCCGGTGACGATGATGCCCACGCGCTGGCCTTTGAACCGCTCGCCCAGTTGGCGCAATGCCGCCAGGCCCAGGCAGCCGGTTGGTTCAACCACCAGTTTCATGCGCTGCATGAAGAAGCGCATGGCGTCGATCAACTGCGCGTCGGAGACGGTCAGGATGTCGTTCACCAGGTCGCGGATGATTGGGAAGGTGTAGTTCCCCAGGTGTTGGGTTTGCGCGCCGTCGGCGATGGTCACCGGGGTGTCGATATGCACGATGCTGCCGCTGTGGAACGAGCGCTGGCCATCGTTACCGGCTTGCGGTTCGACGCCGAACAGTTGGCAATCCGGTGACAGGGCGCGGGTCGATAATGCGGTGCCGGAGAGCATGCCGCCACCGCCCAGGCCGACGAACAGCGCGTCCAGCGGGCCGCTGAATTCCAGTAACTCTTTGGCGGCGGTGCCTTGGCCGGCGAGGATGTGCGGGTGATCGTAGGGTGGGATCAGCGTCATGCCGTGTTCGACGGCCAGGGTGCGGCCGATTTGTTCGCGGTCTTCGGTGAAACGGTCATACAGCACCACGCTGGCACCATATTCCCGGGTCGCTGCAACCTTGGCGGCAGGCGCGTCGGTGGGCATCACAATGGTCGCCGGCATGCCCAGTAAACGAGCGGCCAGCGCAACGCCCTGGGCGTGGTTGCCGGAGGAAAACGCCACCACGCCAGCCTTGCGCTGCTGCGCATCAAACTGCGAAAGGGCGTTGAACGCGCCGCGAAACTTGAACGAGCCGGCGCGTTGCAGGTTTTCACATTTGATGAACACCTGGGCGCCGGTTTCGGCGTCGAGGGTGCGCGAAGTCAACACCGGCGTCTGATGGGCGACGCCTGCCAGGCGTTGGGCGGCAGCGATGACGTCGTGGTAGTCAGGCAGTTGCATGAGCGGACCTTGTGTGCGTTTTTGGATAAAATATCCATATCAAGACAAATAGTAAAGATCGGTTTCTCACGTCCGCCATGCTAGCGTTTCGAGCTTCTCTGACCGCTGGAGGGTTCGACGTTGATCCGACTCACCGACTACATTGCCGACGTATCCCAATCCGCGTTGGCGCCTTGGGCTGACCTGACGCCTTGGGCGTTGGTGGCCCAGGCCCCGGCGATTGTTCGCCAATTACTGGTGCAGTTGCCGGCAGACGCTTACGTCATTCAGGATGAAATCGCCATCCACCGTACCGCCACCGTCGAGTCCGGCGCCGTGCTCAAGGGGCCACTGATCATCGGCGCGCATTGTTTTATCGCCAGTGGTTCTCTGCTGCGCGGCGGGTGCTGGGTGGATGCGCAGTGCATCATCGGCCCGGGTGCGGAGTTGAAAAGCTCGTTTGTGTTCAGTGCCAGCAAGCTGGCGCATTTCAACTTTGTCGGCGATTCGGTGCTCGGCCATGGGGTCAATCTGGAGGCCGGCAGCATCGTCGCCAACTACCGCAATGAGCGCGAGGACAAGGACGTGCAGGTGCGGATCAACGGGCAATTGCAGCGCACCGGGTGCGATAAATTCGGCGCGTTGCTCGGCGATCAGTGCCGAATCGGCGCCAATGCGGTGTTAGCGCCGGGGGCGGTGTTGGCACCTGCCAGCGTGGTCGGGCGCGGTCAGGTATTTGACGCAGAGGCTTGCGTATAAACGCAATGTTGAAAAGAACATGGTGTGTCGGCTCGATATTAAATAGAATTAATCTCATTTGAGATTAACTCGCGCCGCGCAGGTTGCTCGCCATGACTGATGCTGTTGCCCCGACCCACGCTGCCGAACTCACGTTGTCGAGTTTGTACCGCGACCACCGCAGTTGGCTGGAAAGCTGGTTGCGGCGGCGCCTGGGCAATGCCTGGGATGCAGCGGACCTGAGCCAGGACACCTTTTTGCGCGTGCTCGCCAGTGCGCAGCCCATTGCGCAGATGCAGGAACCGCGTGCCTATCTGGTGACCGTCGGCAAGCGCCTGCTGGTCAATTTTCATCAGCGGCGCAGCCTTGAGCAGGCGTACTTGAATGCGTTGGCAAACCTGCCGCACGCCTGCGTGCCGTCACCCGAACAACGCTGGCTGATGCTCGAAACCCTGCAAGCACTGGATGAGTTGCTTGACGGTTTACCGGTGCTGGTGCGCCGCGCGTTTCTGTGGAGCCAGCTGGAAGGCCTGGGTTATCGAGAGATTGCCGAACGGCTCGACGTTTGCGAACGCACGGTGAAGCGTTACATGGCCCAGGCCTACGAACATTGCCTGCTGGTGGACCTGTGAGTCGCGATGTCGCGCGCGCCGCCGCCCAGTGGCTGGCATTGCTGGAGTCCGGCGCCGCCACCGAGCGTGACCATGCGGCCTTGCAGCAATGGCGCGACAGCCATCCTCAACACGAACAGACCTGGCAAAAAGCCCAATCCCTGCGCCAGCGGTTCAGCGACTTGCCACACGCATTGGCGATGGCCAGCCTCGACCGCCCGCAACCGGCGCGGCGCGCACTGCTCAAGCGTGCCCTGGGTGTTGCAGCGTTGGTGCCGACGGCGTGGCTGATCAGCCGCCAGTTGCCCATCGAGGCGTGGCGTGCCGATCTGCACACCGCCACCGGCGAGCGCAAACGCCTGCCTTTGGTCGATGGCAGTAGCCTGCAACTCAATACCGCCACGGCCGTCGATGTCGACCGCGCGCATCGGCGCATCACGCTGGTGGAAGGGGAATTGGCGCTGAGTGTGCCGGGCTCGGCTTTGATCGCAGTGAACACCCGCTACGGCCAGGTCCAGGTCAGCCAGGCCGAGGTGTGTGTGCGGCAGTTGCCGACCGGCTGCCGGGTGTCGGTGCTCAAGGGCGCGGTGCAGGTGCGCGATGTGAGCGGGCAACTGGCGACGTTGAGCAACGGTCAGCAAGCGTTATTAAAGTCCCAGGGGCTTGGGGAGCGGATGCCGTTCGATGCGCAGCAACTGGACTGGCGCGACGGCGTCTTGACCGCGCAAAACCAGGCGCTGGGGGATTTTTTGCGCGAGCTGGAGCGTTATCGCCCCGGTGTGCTGCGCTGGGACCCGAGCCTGGAAACCCTGCGGGTCACCGGCAGCTTTCGCCTGGATGACACCGACCGCATCCTCAGCCTGCTGGCCCAGACACTGGGGTTTGAGGTGCGGGCGCGGACGCGGTATTGGGTGACACTCAGTCGCACATTGGCCTAAATCACATGGGCCCGCTGTAGCTCGGTCAAGGACAGTGCCTTGAGCTGCGCCAGCAGTGTGTTGATTCGCTGTAGCCGGGTGAACAGTACGCATATATTTATATCGAATAAATAAAGAGTTATTTATTCCTTTTAATCGCTAATTGAATGGCGCATTTTGAGGGCCTGCGCATTCGTGCGGATTGACCCAACAGCCAAAAGGAAACCCGACATGACCATTAAAGCGATTAATGTGCGCAACCAGTTCAAGGGCGTGATCAAGGAAATTCTGCTGGGGGAAGTGGTGTCCGAAATTGACGTGCAGACTGCGTCTGGCATCGTTACCTCGGTGATCACCACCCGCTCGGTGCGGGATCTGGAATTAAAAGTGGGTAGCGAGGTGATTGCCTTTGTGAAGTCGACCGAAGTGTCCATCGCCAAGCTGTAAACCCCGATCATTTGGGGGAGCTGGCTTGCCTGTGATGGCCATAGGTATCTACGCAACTCTTTGTGTTGCTTTGAGCCTGTGAGGGGTTAGGTAGATATGAGTGCATATCCGTTGCTGCGGTAACGGCTGCTATGGGTTCCGCTCTTACAGCGGGTCACTTTTTTACAAACGCCTAAAAAAGTAACCAAAAAACGCTTTGCCCCACCACTCGGTACCTCGCCCAGGCTCGGTATGCCCTCACTCCGGCTTGAATCCGTGGGCCGCCGCAATGGGCCATCCCTGGCCCAGTGCGGCTAACCCGGCGTCCTGCCGGGTTACCCACGGATTCAAGCCTGCGTTCGGCCAGCGTGGTTAACGGGGCCTGTCAGATCAAGATCAACAGCAGATCAAAAGCAGAGCACGGCGGCCTGACAGCCGACCTGAGTGGTAGAAGCAAAAGCACAGCAACAGCACTTTTACCGGATGAAATGAGTTCCAAATGTGGGAGCGGGCTTGCTCGCGAAAGCGGTGTGCCAGTCGGCTTATTTGTAACTGACCCAGCGCATTCCGCGAGCAAGCCCGCTCCCACAATGTTGACCGAGTTCAGCTGCCAGCACCGCAGTGCTCTGCTTTTCTGTGGGAGCTGGCTTGCCCGCGATGCCGACACTTCGGTACATCAGGCATATCCAGCAGCAGACCCCATGCCAACTCCCAGATTGACCCAATACAGTCTGAAGAGCAGCCCACCCTCTGCCTGATGTACCCAGTTCCAAATGTGGGAGCGGGCTTGCTCGCGAATGCGGTGCGCCAGTCGGCTTATTTGTAACTGACCCAGCGCATTCGCGAGCAAGCCCGCTCCCACAATGTTGACCGAGTTTAGCTGCCAGCACCGCAGTGCTCTGCTTTTCTGTGGGAGCTGGCTTGCCTGCGATGCAGACGCTTCGATACATCAGGCATACCCAGTCGCAGACCCCATGCCAGCTCCCAGATTGACCCAACACAGTCCGAAGAGCAGCCCACCCTCCGCCTGATGTACCCAGTTCCAAATGTGGGAGCGGGCTTGCTCGCGAATGCGGTGTGCCAGTCACCCACTCCATCAACTGACACACCACTTCGCTTGTGCTTTTGATCTAACCACTCAGGTCGGCTGTCAGGCCGCCGTGCTTTGCTTTTGACTTTGATCTTGATCTTAGGCGCCCCGTTAACCACGCTGGCCGAACGCAGGCTTTGGAGCGTGGGTAAACCGGCAGGACGCCGGGTTAGCCGCGATGGGCCAAGGATGGCCCATGGCGGCGGCCCACGGTCCAAAGCCTGCGTGAGGGCACACCGAGCCTAGGCGAGGTGCCGAGTGGTGGGGCAAGAGCCCTTTGGTTACTTTGGGGCTTTTCCAAAGTGACCCGCCGTAAGGGCGGAACCCATTGCGGCCGTGACCCAAACAACGGATATGTACGCAGCGTGCCCCCCGACAACCACAGCACTCAACCCGTAAAAAAACACGTATATACCTATGGCTAACGCAGGCAAACCCGCCCCCACACGGGCGCCTCATCGTTTTAAGGGGCTGTCTCAGGCTTTGTTAGCCAGCTCCTCCAGATGATCCATCAACTCCTGCGGCTTGAGCACCAGCACATCGCCTTCCACTGCATCCAGCACCACTTCCGCCGTATTGCCGATCAGCGCCCCGGAAATCCCGGTGCGCGCCACGGTGCCGATGATGGTCACCGCCGCCTGCAACGCATGTGCCGCATGGGGGATCAATACATCAGCCGGGCCTTCTTCGATATGCAGGTGCGCGTCATCCACGTCGAACTCGGCCTGGAACGCCTTGCACTGCTCGCGATAGCGCGCCTCGATGGTTTCCTTGAGCTGGAAGGTCGGGTCGGCCGCCGACAACATCGGCGACGGATGGGCGCTGATCACGTGCAATTGCGCCTTGGCCAGGCGTGCAATGTCGAAGCCGTGGTCGATGATGGTGTTGTGCAACGCCTGGTGCTCGCTATCGCTGTTGCCCACATCAATTGCCGCCAGCACGACTTTGTCGGCCCAGGGCGTTGACGTTTTCACCAGCAGCACCGGGCTAGGGCAGTAGCGCAGCAGTTTCCAGTCCGCCGGCGTCAGCAGGGCCTTTTTCAGCGGGCTGTCGGCGAAGTGTTGCTTGATCACCAGGCCACAGCCCTCGGCCTGCTGCACATCGATGATGGTTTCATGCAGGCTATCATTCCAGGCTTGTTCGGTGGTCACGTTGTAGCCGTCTTCCTGCAAGCCGGACTTGAGCAGGCTCAGCATCGCCGAATGCTCGTGTTTTTTGTCGCAGACCAGCAAATGCAGGTGTGCGCCGGTGACCCCGGCGATCAACTTGGCGCGCTTGAGGGCCAGGCTTTCCGAATGCTCGGGCTCGATGACCACCAGGATGCTGCGGATGGCTTGCATGGACGGATCTCCAGAGACGCAAATAAAGGGGCCTGGGACAACTATAGTTGCTGCCCGCCAGACGTCATGTTGATGCACATCAACGCCTGCGGCTGGTGGTCTGCAGCGGGGTCGGTATAATCGGCGCCCTTTTGTGATCCTTTTGCCCGTGAGCCCGATGAACCTGCCCGAAATCCACGAATTCCTCGGCTGCCGCACCCCCGACGCCTGGGTCCAGGCCGCGTTGGCCGATCAGGAAACCCTGCTGATCGACCACAAGAACTGCGAATTCAAAGCCGCCAGCACCGCCCTGAGCCTGATCGCCAAGTACCACGCCCATGTTGACCTGATCAATATGATGTCGCGACTGGCCCGCGAAGAGCTGGTGCACCACGAACAAGTGATGCGCCTGATCAAAAAGCGCAAGATCGAGCTGCGCCAGCTGCACGCCGGCCGTTATGCCTCGGGTTTGCGCAAAGTGGTGCGCAGCCACGAGCCGGTCAAACTGGTGGATACGCTGGTGGTCGGGGCCTTTATCGAAGCGCGCAGTTGCGAGCGTTTCGAAGCATTGGTGCCGCATTTGGACGACGAACTCGGCAAGTTCTATTTCGGATTGCTCAAAAGCGAGGCGCGGCACTTTCAGGGTTACTTGAAGCTGGCGTACCAGTACGGTGACGCCAAGGACATCGCTCAGGTGATCGAGCGGGTAAGGGCCGCCGAGCAGGCACTCATCGAATCACCCGACGTCGAGTTCCGCTTTCACAGTGGCGTGCCAGCCTGAGGCCACGGCCACGCCAATCAGTGCCGTGATGCCGGTTAACAGCAGGATCACCGTCTGCGTGCCCAACGGTGCGGCCAGCACGGCAATAGCCAGGCCCGCCAGCGGCTGGGCGAGGTTGTTCAACAATGTGATAACCCCCACCGTCTTGCCAAAGTCCTGTACCGGAATCACCCGCTGACGGGTGCTGCGCAGGTACACGTTGAACATCTTGTCGAAGCCGGTGATCAGCAGGAACCCGACGGTATAGGCCCAAACCCCGGGGCTGATGGCCGTGATCAACGCGCCCACGGCAATCATCGAGTACGACAGCCCGCCCAATACCTTCAACGGCAGTGTGGCGCGAGCCAGGTAAAACAGAATGGCGATCGTCACCACCGCGCCCGCCGCCTGCAGCAAGGCATAGGCATCCTTGCCGGCGGCAAACTGGCCGGTGACCATCGCCGCCGAAGTCGCCAGCGTCACCCCAATGATCAGGTTCACACCCACTGCCAGCGTGATGATGCGCTTCAATTCCACCAGGTTGCGGATATGCCCGAAGGCGATGCGCAGCGGGTGCAGCCAGATGTCCTGATGCTGCTCGAAGGTTTCCAGGGTCACCGCACTCGTGCGCTGCCAAACCCGCATCGCCAGGTCTGCCAGCACAAACAGCCCGGCAACCCCCAGCACCACCCAGTGCCACGCCCAGACTTCGAGCATCAGCGCGGCCACCAATGGGCCGAGCACCAGGCCGCTCTGATCGGCAATTTGCGAATAGGAGAGGGTCTTGGTGTAGGTGTAGTGTTTGAAAATATGCGGCATCAGTACTTCCCGCGCCATGATGCCCTGGGTGGTCAGCACCCCGCACAGCGCCGACAGCATGACCAGCCAGTAAATGCCGTCGAACACCCCGTACAACGCCACCGCCACCCCACAGGCCAGCGCCCGGTAAACCTGGCTGATGTGCAGGATGCGCACCGGCGAGAACTTGTCGCACACGGCGCCGCACACCGGGAACGCCAGGTAACGCGGCAGTGACTCGACAAAGAACGCCAGCCCCGCCCAGGCAACACTCTGGGTAGTCTGGAACACGATCAATGGCACGATAAACAACAGAATCTGGTCGGCTAGCCGCGACAGGAACAGCGAAACAAAAAACGCCAGGTAATCCTTGCGCATACAACTCCCTGTGAATGGCGTTAAAGATTGCGGAGTATTTGTTAAAAACTCTTAAAAGCATGAAGCTTCGTCGGCCCGTAATGGCCGGTTGCTTCTGTTGGCCAGCTTGCCACCTATAATGCCCGCACTTCAATCCGCGCATCCACACTGAGAATTTATGGAAAACCTGGGTCTGGGCAAAGTCCTGCTCGTTGAGGACGATGAAAAGCTGGCAGGGCTGATCGCGCATTTCCTGTCACAACACGGTTTCGAGGTGCGCGTGGTGCACCGCGGCGATCAGGCCCTGGCGGCATTCCTCGACTTCAAGCCGAAAATCGTCGTGCTCGACCTCATGTTGCCCGGCCAGAGCGGCCTGCACGTGTGCCGCGAGATTCGTAATGTGTCCGACACACCCATCGTGATCCTGACCGCCAAGGAAGATGACCTCGACCATATTCTGGGCCTGGAGTCCGGGGCCGACGACTATGTGATCAAACCCATCAAGCCGCCGGTATTGCTGGCACGCTTGCGGGCCCTGCAACGCCGCCAGGTGCCCGAACCCACCGTGCGGGGTTCGTTGGCGTTTGGTCGATTGTCGATTGATCGCAGTTGCCGGGTGGTCAGCCTGGGCGATGAGACGATCGACCTCACCACCATGGAGTTCGAGTTGCTGTGGTTGTTGGCCAGCAGCGCGGGGAAAATCCTCTCTCGCGACGACATTCTCAACCGCATGCGCGGTATCGCGTTTGACGGCCTCAACCGCAGCGTCGACGTCTACATCAGCAAATTGCGCAACAAGCTCAACGACAACCCGCGCGAGCCGGTGTGCATCAAGACGATTTGGGGCAAGGGTTACCTGTTCAATCCGTTTGCGTGGGAGGTTTAGATGCTGCGCCTGTTTCTGCGCCTGTATGTGATTCTGGCGCTCGGTCTGGCCGGGGCAATCTGGTTGGTCAACTACACCTTCGACGAGTTATTGCCCGAGGCCAACGAGGTGTATAACCGCGAAGCCCTGCGCGGCCCGGCTTACGGCCTGGTCGAACAACTGCGGCCTCTGCAAGGGCCGGCCCGGGACGCTCGGCTGGCAGAACTGCAGCCTCATTACGGGTTGCGCCTGAAGTTGGTGTCGCGCGATAGCCTGGCGCTGGACGAGCGCGAGCAAAAACTCTTGGCGGACGGCCAGTTGGTGGTGCGTGGCGACTTCATGGAGTTCCTGACCACGATCGATGACGGCCCGCAGTTGCTGGACATCAAGTTGCCCGAAGAACCCAAATGGCTATACATGTGGGCATACGGTTTTCTCGGGGTGTGCCTGGCCATCGTCCTGTATTTCTGGGTACGCCCGCACTGGCGCGACCTGGAGCATATTCGCCTGGCTGCGCAACGCTTCGGTGACAACGACCTGGCGTCGCGCATCCTGCTGCCGCGCCGCTCCACAGTGCGTGAGCTGGCCGGGCACTTCAACCAGATGGCCGAGCGCATCGAAAGCCTGATCGCCAACCAGCGCGAACTGACCAACGCTGTCTCCCACGAGCTGCGCACGCCGATTGCGCGCTTGTCCTTCGAACTCGACCAACTCAAGCAACAGGCCGACCCGCGCCAGAGCCGCGAGCTGATCGCCGACATGTATGCCGACCTGGGCGAACTGGAAGAAATGGTCTCCGAGCTGCTCACCTACGCCAGCCTCGAGCGCGGTGCCACCCAGGTCACCCGGGAAAATATCGAAGCCCACAGTTGGCTCGACAGCGTCATCGGCAGCGTGGCCCTGGAGGCGGAAGCGGCGGGGGTGCAGCTGACGTTGCGCACGTGCGAGGTCGACTTTATCCAGATCGAACCGCGCTTTATGGCCCGCGCGGTGATCAACCTGCTGCGCAACGCCATTCGTTATGCCGAGCGCCGTGTGGAAGTGTCGTTGGTCGCGTTCGGCAGCGGTTACGCGGTGCAGGTCAATGACGACGGCCCGGGTGTGCCGTTGGACGGTCGCGCCAAGATCTTCGAGCCCTTCCTGCGTCTGGACACCAGCCGCGACCGCCGCACGGGCGGGTTCGGCTTGGGCCTGGCGCTGGTCAAACGGGTCAGCCAGTGGCACGGCGGGCAGGTCGAAGTGCTCGATTCAGAGTGGGGCGGGGCGTCGTTTCGGATGACGTGGGCGTATGCCGAGTAAGGCTTGAGGTGAGCAGGCTGGGGGCGCCGGCTAGCCAGCGCCCCCAGGTTTATCGTGCTACCCGATCAGAACGTGTATTCCACGATGCCTATCAGCGACGTCTGCAAGCGTCGTTCCACAATCGGGCTTTTGCCCGCGGCATCGGCCAGGTACTGCACATCCAGCAAGGTCGAGAACTGGGTGTGCTCACTGATCGGCAGGCTCCACACCAGGTTCATGCCATTGCTGATATTGCCCGCACCGGCCTTGTAGGCCTTAAAGCGGCTTTGCGCCGCCTGGCCGGTGGTCACGCCATACCAGGTCTGCAGGTATTCACGGTCACCAAAGTGGCTGCTGAGGCCGGCATCGACGGAGCCGAAGCGGCCCTCATAAAGCGTGGTGCCCAGGTTCAGTTCCAGGTGGGTGTAAGCCTTGCCGGTGTCCTTGTGGGCATCTTCCTTGAGTGCGTGTTCCAGGGTCGCGCCGACTATCACGCCGCCCAGGTTGTAGGCCGCACTGACGCCCAATTGCGCGCGCGACTTGATCTCGCCCATGCCTATGAGGCGGTTGGAGCCGGCCTGCAAACGCTGGTTTTTATCCTTGCGCGAGGCACTGGGGCCGACATAGGCGCTGAAACTCAGGGCATTGCCTTCGTAACCCCAGCCCAAGCCCTTGCTGGTATCGAGGAAGATTCCCCAGGGGCTGACGATTTTGCCGCCCAGCACTGGCGCGGTCATGCGTTCGTCGCTGCCGCTGTAGCGTGGCGCGTTGGCCACGCCGGCCTTGAGGCTGTATTGCCAGTCTTCGGCAATCGCGGTGTCGGCGGCGGCGAGCAGGCACAGTGAGGTGAATGACAGGCACAGGTTTTTTGGGCGCATCAGGCGGTTCTTCCGTGTTAGAAACTCAAGAGGTTGTGGGGCGATTGCGTACGTTTGAAGGCGTAGCCCGAAGCGCTGAGGCCGTTGACCTGGCGGCTCACGGTGTCGCCCAGGCCATAGCCGTTGCCGGCCAGCACCGCGTGGGCGTTGTCGACGGGGAGCAGGATGTAATCGGTCAGCGGCTCGTTGTGCAATTGGCCGCGAATCACCAGGAAGCCTTCTTCGAGGCGCACGCTGATACCGCTCAACGGCGCGTCGGGCTCATGGGTGCTGAGCACCTGGTAGGTGCCGATGGTGTCAGCCCACGCCACTGGCAACGGCGGCGGTTCGATGCGTTCACCGATGGCAAGGCGCTGGCCGTGGCTACGGGCAGTGAGCATCTGGCGGCCTTGCACGGTGACCACGTCCAACTGCACGCGGCCCAGTTCGCCGAGGTCCTTGAGCCAGAAGCCGAGGACTTTTTTCTGCGCGCGCAGCCAGCCGTGCTCATCGCGCAACAATTCAAAGTCGAACCCGGCCAGCTCGCCAGCCAGCCGGTTATGGTCATCCTTGATTCGGAACACACCCCAGGCGGTGGCATAAAAGCCCGCCAGGCGCTTGCGGTCGATGGCGGCCGGCACGTGACGTAACTTGAGCCCATGCTCGGGTGCCTGGCAGTCGTCGGCGCAGATGGATTGGCCGGTTTGCGCCTGCAGCATCAGGCGCAGCGTTTCGGTGGCCATACGGGCGACCAGTTCTTCGGCGTTGCCGTCATTGGCCATGATGATCACCGCCAATTGCTGGTCCGGCAGCACGCTCAATTGCGCGGCAAAATCGTCGCCGCCGCCACTGTGCTGGTAGGTGCGCACACCGGGGCCGATCGGTTCATCGCCGCACGGTGCCAAAAACCAACCGAGGCCCATCTGGCAATCGAAATCCAGCGCATTGCCGGTGTTTTGCTGGGTGAACATCTCATCAATCGATGCACTGCCCACCACGCGCTGACCTTTATAGAGGCCTTGGGCGAACAGCATCTGCACGTAGTGGCTGAGGTCTTTGGGGCTTGCCCACAACCCCCCAGCAGCGAGGTCCCGCACGTGTGCATCGGTACTCGGTACACCGTCTTCGTAGCCCAGGGCGCGAAAGCTCAACTGCGTACCGGTGCCGACAAAACTCGACTGGTTCATCTCCAGTGGCTTGAGCAGGCTGCGTTGTAATTGGGCTTCGAAACTTTTACCGCTGCTGCGCTCAATCGCGGCGCCGACCAACGAGTAACCCAGGTTGGAATAGGCGACTTGCGAGCCTGGCGGGCTGCTCAGCCAAACGCCGGCCACGCGCATCGGCATCTGGCCCATGGCGAAGGTGCTGCGCAGGTCGCGCAGGTGTTCGCTGGGCAAGCCGGACTGGTGGCTGAGCAAGCGACGCAGGGTGATATCACGGTCGGCGGCCGCCGGGTCGCTGTGAAAGCGCGAGCGCACGTAGAACTCGCGCAGCGTCTGCTGGATCGGCGCATCCAGGGTCAGGCGCTGTTGCTCGACCAGTTGCAGCGCTGCCGTGGCGGTGAGCAGCTTGGCGATGCCGCCGGCGCGAAACGCCGTATTGGGTGTGACCGGCACCCCTTGGGCCTTGTCGGCCACACCGAAGCCTCGCGCCCAGATCAGCTCCTGGCCGTTGACCAGCGCAATTGACAGGCCGGGTACATTTTCACGCGCCATGTCCTGGGGAATGCGAGTTTGCAGGTAACGAATGATCGCGCCGTAATCGCCTTTTGGAATCGGCGGCGGGGCAGGCGGTTGCACATGGCAACCGATACTGCCGAGCAGGCAACCCAAGAGCGGAATACCGCGCAACGTGCGAAACATGAAGAGCACCCGGATGGTGGTTTGGATGCTCGAATGCTAGGGCGCAGCCGGCCAACAATCTTTGAGAGCTTTGTCGGGAAACTGTCAAAGACTGTTAACGCGTCAACCCTAACCGCGTATGCCACTGGGCGATGGACTCTTCGGGGTATTCATCGAACTGCAAGTCGCCTTTGCGCACGCTGACTTCGACCCATGGGGCCTTGGAGCCAAGCATCAAATGCGTGTGTTGCGGCGGTACCGGCAACGGTGTGTCGATGGCGCAGGCGAAGGGGTGGATCAGTTCCGGCCACTCCGGGCTGAACAGCCACAACGCACTGCCGCATTGCGCGCAGAAATGCCGTTCGGCAGTACTGGCATGGGCGCGGCTGGCGCCATCCGGTTTGAGGCGGGCGTGGTAGGTCGAAATGTGTTTGCGGCCCTGAACCTTCAGGCTTTGCGCATCCCCCGCGAGGTTGATCGCATAACCGCCGCCGCCCTGGGTCTTGCGGCAAATCGAGCAGTAGCAGCGTTGGTAGGGGTAGGGGTGCTGGCTGGTCAGGCTGAACGTGACCGCGCCGCAATGGCAGGATCCTTCAAGGTGCATGGGCGTCTCCTCGGGCAAGGTGACTGTTGAGCTTAGGCGCTTTGCGGCATCAACGTCGCAATCAACGCGCGAATGGTGCCCGGCAGTGCTTCCAGTTCACGCACCAGGATACTGCGCTCGCGAATGGCCCAGGGCTCATCCAGCTTCACCGTCACCAACTGCATGGTGCGGCTGTGCCGCACGGCGGCAGATTCGGGAATGATGCCGATGCCCACGCCGGCCTCGACCATCCGGCAGATTGCTTCGAAACTCGACACCTGGATACGCAGCGACAAGTGCTTGCCCACGCGCTCCACGTGTTCACGCAGAAAACTCAACAAGGTGCTGCCCTCGTGCAGGCCGATATGCTGGTACGCGAGGGTTTGCTCCAAGGTCACGCAGGGCTGGCTGGCCAGCGGGTGGCCCACGGGCACCATCAACACCAATTGATCCGTGCTGAAGTGCAACACTTGCAAGCCCGCCGCTTCCACCGGCCCGGCGATGATGCCCATGTCGCTGGTGCCATCGAGCACGCCGCGCACGATATCGCGGGACAGCCGCTCTTGCAGGTCGACGGTCACGCCCGGGCGCTGGGACAAAAAGCCCGCCAGCACTTCCGGCAGAAACTCGGTCACCGCCGTGGTGTTGGCGAAGATGCGGATATGCCCGGCGGAGTCCACGCCGTATTGGGTGAACTCGCTTTTCAGGTAATCCACCTGGCGCATGATCAGCCGCGCATGGTGCAGCAAGCGTTCGCCCGCCGGGGTGATTTCCACGCCACGGCTGTCGCGGTACAACAGGCGCGTATCCAACTGGCCTTCCAGCGCCTTGATCCGCGCGCTCGCGGCGGCCGGCGACAGAAACGCACGCTTGGCGCCCTGAGTCAGGCTGGGGGATTCGGCGATATGGATAAACAGGCGCAGGTCGGCGAGATCGAAGTGCATGGCGGCTCCGGTGTGTACACGAATCGCATCGCAATAAACACCCACCCTGAAGGTGCAGTGTTGTGAGTGGCGTTCAGCATAACCGAACGCTGGTTTATTGAAATGCAAATTCTCAGAACGGGCAGGCGCTTGCATGATCCGCAGCAGACACCCACTGCCCGAGGACCTGCACCCGATGAGCGCCACTGATTGGATCGGCCGAAGCGAAACCGCCCACGACCATTTAAGCCATAACCTGCTCAAGCGCATTGCCGCCACCTTCGGCGAGGCCGTGCCCGAAGACGGCGCGGACCTACCGCCGCTGTGGCAGTGGTGTTTTTTCCAGGACCCGCTGCCGGAATCGGCCTTGGGCACCGACGGCCACCCGGCCCGTGGCGGCTTTCTGCCTGCTGCCGATAACCGCAATCGGATGTGGGCCGGTGGGCGTATCGAGTTCCTGCATGCCTTGCGTGCCGGTGAGGCGGCGAGCCGCGTGTCGACCATTACCCACGTCGAAGAAAAAACCGGCCGCACCGGCTCGCTGCTGTTTGTCACGGTGCGTCATGACTATTCCCAGGACGGTCGCCTGGCCATTCGCGAAGAACAGGACATCGTCTACCGCGAGCCCACGCCACCCAAGCAGGGCAATGGCGAGGCACTCGCCCAAGGTGAATGGCAGGAGTCGATCAACCCCACGCCCACCCTGCTGTTTCGCTACAGCGCCGTGACCTTCAACGGCCACCGCATCCATTACGACTACCCCTACGTCACCGGCACCGAAGGCTACTCGGGGCTGGTGGTGCACGGCCCGCTGATCGCCACGCTGAGCCTGCGCGCGTTTTGCCGTGCGCATCCCGACGCGAGCGTGCGTCGCTTTGCCTATCGAGGCGTGCGCCCGCTGATCGCGCCACAGCCCTTTGCAGTCGGCGGGCGGGTTACCGAACCGGGCGTCGCCGCACTGTGGGCCGGTAACGCCGACGGCCTGGCGCAGACCGCTGAAATCCACTTCGAATAAGCCAAGAACACCAGGCGGAGAGCCGTGAATGAACCCCAATGACAACGAAGAACTCAATGCCATTCGCGACGGTGTACGCGCGTTGTGCGCCGAATTCGATGCCGCTTACTGGCGCAGGATCGACGATCAAAAAGGCTTCCCCGAAGCCTTCGTCAAAGCCCTGACCGACGCCGGCTGGCTGTCGGCAATGATCCCTGAAGCTTACGGCGGCTCCGGTCTGGGCCTGACGCAAGCGTCGGTGATTCTTGAAGAAGTGAACCGCTGCGGCGGCAACTCCGGCACCGTTCACGGCCAGATGTACAACATGTTCACCTTGCTGCGGCATGGCAGCGAAGCACAAAAAAGCTTCTATCTGCCCAAACTGGCCAGCGGTGAATTGCGCCTGCAGTCGATGGGCGTCACCGAGCCCACCACCGGCACCGACACCACCAAAATCAAGACCACCGCGATCAAACGCGGTGACAAGTACGTGATCAACGGCCAAAAGGTGTGGATCTCGCGGGTGCAGCATTCCGACCTGATGATCCTGCTGGCGCGCACCACGCCGTTGGCTGAGGTGAAGAAAAAGTCCGAAGGCATGTCGATCTTCCTCGTCGACCTGCGCGAGGCCATCGGCAACGGCCTGACCGTGCAGCCCATCGCCAATATGGTCAACCACGAAACCAACGAGCTGTTCTTCGACAACCTGGAGCTGCCACTCGATAGCCTGATTGGTGAGGAGGGCAAGGGCTTTAAATACATCCTCGACGGTCTGAATGCCGAACGCACGCTGATCGCTGCCGAGTGCATTGGCGACGGCCGTTGGTTTATCGAAAAGGCCAGTGCCTACGCCCGCGACCGGGTGGTGTTTGGCCGGCCGATCGGGCAGAACCAGGGCGTGCAGTTCCCGATTGCCGAAGCACATATCGAAATCGAAGCGGCGGACCTGATGCGCTGGCGTGCCTGCGAGGAGTACGACAGCGGCAAGCCGGCCGGGGCGAGCGCCAACATGGCCAAATACCTGGCCGCCAAGGCGTCCTGGGAAGCGGCCAACGCCTGCCTGCAAACCCACGGCGGGTTTGGCTTTGCCTGCGAGTACGACGTGGAACGCAAATTTCGCGAGACGCGCCTGTACCAGGTGGCGCCGATCTCTACCAACTTGATCCTGTCCTACGTGGCCGAGCATCTGCTCGAACTGCCACGCAGCTTCTGAGGGACGGACCATGAGCCACACCCAAGCCCTGTGTCGATTCCTGGCCGAGTTGAGCTACGCGCAGTTGCCCGACAACGTCCTGGCGCGTGCCGAAGACCTGTATCTGGATTGGCTGGCGTCTGCCTTGGCGAGCAAGGGCGCGCACCCGATTACGTTGTTCGAACGCTATGCGCAAAAGATGGGGCCGAGCCGTGGCCCGGCCCAGGTCATCGTCAGCGGTGGCAGCAGCAGCGCGTATTTCGCCGCCCTGGTGAACGCGGCGTCGTCGCACCTGGTGGAGCAGGACGACCTGCACAACAGCTCCGTGCTGCACCCGGCGACCGTGGTGTTTCCGGCCGCGTTAGCCGCCGCGCAAGACCTCGGAAAATCCGGCCGCGCGTTGCTCCTGGCCTCGGTGGCCGGTTATGAAGCGGGGATTCGCATCGGTGAATTCATGGGCCGTTCCCACTATCGAATCTTCCACACCACGGCCACCGTCGGCACGTTGGCCGCGGCTGTCGCCGTGGGCAAGTTACTGGATTTCAACCAAGAGCAATTCATTAACCTGCTGGGCACTGCCGGCACCCAGGCCGCCGGGCTGTGGGAGTTCCTGCGCGACGCCGCCGACTCCAAACAATTGCACACCGCCAAAGCGGCGGCGGATGGCTTGCTCGCGGCCTACCTCACGGCGGACGGGCTGACCGGCGCGCGCAATATCCTTGAAGGCGACCAGGGCCTGGCGGCGGGCATGTCCAGTGACGCCACGCCTGCCAAGTTGTCAGCCGAGCTCGGCAGCCGTTGGGCGCTGCTGGAAACCTCGTTCAAGTTCCACGCCTCGTGCCGCCACACCCATCCGGCCGCCGACGCGCTGTTGGAGGTGATGCAGCGCAACGGGCTGCGCGCCGAACAAATCGCCCATGTGCAAACCCGTGTCCATCAAGGCGCCATCGACGTGCTGGGGCGTGTGAACGTGCCGACCAGCGTGCACCAGGCCAAATTCTCCATGGGCACCGTGCTCGGCCTGATCGCAGTGCATGGCAAGGCCGGGTTGACCGAGTTCCATGAATGCGCACTGAGCGACCCGGCTGTTTGGGCCTTTCGCGACAAGGTCAGCATGACCCTCGACCCCGAGGTCGACCGCGCCTACCCGCAACGCTGGCTGGGCCGCGTGACTGTCACCACGGTCGACGGCCGCACGCTGCACGGCGCCATCGACGAGCCCAAAGGTGACCCGGGCAACACGCTGAGCCGTGTGGAACTGGCAGATAAGTTCCAGCGCCTCACCCAATTCAGCGGCGCGCGCACACCGGCCGAAGCTGACGCACTGATCGAAAAGGTCTGGAACCTGCGCCACGCAGCGTCCCTGGCCGACTGGCTTTGAGGACCCTTCATGACTAATCAACGACCGCTGGACGGCATCACCGTTGTCAGCCTGGAACACGCGATTGCCGCGCCATTTTGCACCCGCCAGTTGGCGGACCTGGGCGCCCGTGTGATCAAGATCGAACGCCCCGGGGCCGGTGACTTTGCCCGTGGTTACGACGAGCGCGTACGCGGCCTGGCCTCGCATTTCGTGTGGACTAACCGTTCCAAGGAAAGCCTGACCCTGGACCTCAAGCAGGACGAGGCGGGCGATATTCTCGAAACCCTGCTGACCGACGCCGATGTGCTGGTGCAGAACCTCGCGCCCGGTGCGGCAGCGCGCATGGGCCTGTCGTTCGAGGCGCTGCAGGAGCGGTTTCCACGCCTGATTGTCTGCGACATTTCCGGTTATGGCGAAGGTGGGCCTTACGAGAAAAAGAAGGCCTATGACTTGCTGATCCAGAGCGAGGGCGGGTTTCTGTCGGTCACCGGCGGCCCGGGCGACGACCAGATGGCCAAGGCCGGTTGTTCCATCGCCGATATCTCCGCCGGCATGTACGCCTACAGCGGCATCCTTTCTGCGTTGTTGCTGCGCGGTAAAACCGGCAAGGGCAGCCGCATTGACGTGAGCATGCTGGAAAGTCTGGTGGAGTGGATGGGCTACCCGATGTACTACGCGTTCGACGGCGCGCCTCAGCCGCCGCGTGCCGGGGCGGCGCATTCGACGATCTACCCTTACGGGCCGTTTCCCACCGGCGACGGCGGCACGGTGATGCTCGGGTTGCAGAATGAGCGCGAATGGGCGGCGTTTTGCGACAAGGTGCTGCTCACCCCATCGCTGGCGACTGACGAGCGCTTCAGCGCCAACTTCAAGCGTTCGGCCAACCGCGACGCGCTGCGCCAGATTATCCATGACAGCTTTGCGCAGCTGGACGTCGAGGCGGTGATCCAGCGCCTGGAAGATGCGCAGATCGCCAGCGCACGGGTTAACGACATGCAAGGCGTGTGGGACCACCCGCAACTCAAGGCGCGTGACAGCTGGCGTGAAGTCGCCAGCCCGGCCGGTCCACTCCCGTCATTACTGCCGCCGGCGCGTAATGCCGCCTTCACGCCACGCATGGATGCAGTGCCGGCGCTGGGTCAGCACAGCCAGGCCATCCTCGCTCAGCTCGGTTATTCGGGTGACGCCATCGACCGTCTGCGTACCCGCGGCGTTATTTAATAAGGAATTCAGTGATGCCAAAGCCTGTCGTTCGTTCCGCCTTGTTTGTCCCCGGCAGCCGCCCGGAGCGGTTTGCCAAAGCGTTGGCCAGTGGCGCTGATGCGGTGATTGTGGATTTTGAAGACGCCGTGGAAGAACCGCTCAAGCGTCAGGCACGGGATAACCTCGGGGTGTTTTTGCAACAGCATCCAGAGGCCCAGGTGTGGGTGCGCATTAATGCGCCGGAACATGCCGAGCATTTCGCCGATGTGGCGTTCTGCAAAGCCCATGCAAATGTGGCGGGCGTGCTGCTGCCGAAGGTAGAGAGTGCCGCCCAAGTGGCGGTGGTGGCGGCCGCCGGCAAAGTCATCTGGCCCATTATCGAAAGTGCCCGGGGTTTGCTGGCCGTGGCCGAAATCGCCCAGGCGCCGCACGTTGAGCGTCTGTCATTTGGCGGCCTGGACTTGGCCCTCGACCTGAACCTGAGCAGCCATTCTCCGGCCGCGCAATTCGCCCTCGACCAGGCCCGCTTGACGTTGATCGTGCATTCGCGCGCGGCCGGGTTGGTCGCGCCGCTGGACGGTGTGCACCCGGCCATCGACGACCCTGAAGGTTTGCGTCGCGCGATTCGGCATGCCTATGAAATGGGCTTTGCCGGCGCGCTGTGCATTCATCCCAGGCAGGTTGCACTGATCCATGCAGCCTTGGCACCGAGCGCCGAAGACCTGGCCTGGGCCAAGCGCGTGGTGGACGCCGGTGCGCACGGGGCAGGGGCCTATCAGATTGATGGGCAGATGGTGGATGCCCCGGTGCTGCTGCGCGCGCAAAGGTTGCTGGCGGCCCAGCTCTAACTGACGAGACCGGCGGCCACAGTGGCGCTTCATTGTGCTGTGCATTGGCGTTCGGCCAGGCCGAACGCAGGTATCTAAAATTCGAAATTCACTACACGCATTACATCAGGCACCTTGCCTTGCAATACAACAATAAAAAGGTGATTCCCCATGCTCAAGCTTTCTCGGGCGCTGCTCTGCGCCGCCACTGTGTTTGTCGCGGGCCTGGCCCAGGCGGCGGACCCGATTGTGATCAAGTTCGCCCACGTGGTCGCCGAAAACACCCCCAAAGGCCAGGGCGCGCTGCTGTTCAAGAAGCTCGCCGAAGAACGCCTGCCGGGCCGCGTCAAGGTCGAGGTGTACCCGAACTCGTCGCTGTTCGGGGATGGCAAGGAGATGGAAGCACTGTTGCTGGGGGATGTGCAGATGCTGGCGCCGTCCCTGGCCAAGTTCGAGCAATACACCAAGCAAGTGCAGATCTACGACCTGCCGTTCCTGTTCAACAACCTGGCCGCCGTCGACCGTTTCCAGGCCGCCCAGGGCAAAGCCTTGCTGACCTCGATGCAGGACAAAAACATCCTCGGCCTGGCCTATTGGCACAACGGCCTCAAGCAACTATCGTCGAACAAGGCCCTGCGTGAGCCCAAGGACGCCCGTGGCCTGAAGTTCCGCGTGCAGGCCTCCAGCGTGCTCGAAGAACAGTTCAAGGCGATCCGCGCCAACCCGCGCAAGATGAGTTTCGCCGAGGTCTACCAGGGCCTGCAGACGGGCACCGTCAACGGCACCGAGAACACCTGGTCGAACTATGAAAGCCAGAAGGTCAACGAGGTGCAGAAGTTTTTCACCGAGTCCAACCATGGCCTGATCGACTACATGGTGATTACCAACGCCAAGTTCTGGAACGGCCTGCCACCGGATATCCGCACCACCCTCGAGCAGATCATGCTGGAGGTCACGGCCGAGGTGAACAAACAGGCCGAAGCGCTGAACCAGTCGGCCAAGCAAAAAATCATCGACGCCAAGACCAGCGAAATCATCGAACTGACCCCCGAGCAACGCCAACTGTGGCGCGAAGCCATGCGCCCGGTGTGGCAGAAGTTCGAAGGCGAGATCGGGGCTGACCTGATCAAGGCGGCGGACGCTTCCAACCTGTAATTCAGGGCCGTACCGCGTTCTCATGTGAGCGCGGGCTTGCTCGCGAATGCAGTCTGTCAGTGGAGACACTGGCGACTGACACGCCGCATTCGCGCGCAAGCCCGCGCCCAGATGTTGATCCGGTGATCACCCCGAGCCTTGCACCTACCTATCTCTGCTTCGCGAGGTTTTGCCATGCAAACGCTAAGGCGCGTCTGGGAGCACCTGGAGGAAGGCTTTATTGCCTTCCTGCTGGCCGCCATGACCCTGGTGACATTCGTCTACGTCATGCTCAACAACATCTACACACTGTTCTTCTCCCTGGCCGACAAGTGGGCCGTCAGCAGCCCGTTCTTCAATGCCCTTGGTGACCACACCATGACCTGGGCCCAGGACATGACGTGGAGCGTAGCGCTGACCAAGGCCATGTTCGGCTGGCTGATTTTCTTCGGCATTTCCTACGGCGTGCGCACCGCCGGCCACCTGGGTGTTGATGCACTGGTCAAACTGACCAAGCGCCCGGTGCAACGCCTGCTTGGCATGCTCGCGTGCCTGTGCTGCCTGGCCTACGCCGGGCTGTTCATGGTCGCCAGCTACAAGTGGGTGAGTGCGGTGATGACGGCCGATATCGGCGCCGAAGACCTCGACCAGTACGGCGTGAACGTTGGCGATATCGTGATCATCGTGCCCATCGGGTTTGCCTTGGTGTTTATCCGCTACCTGGAAATTTTCTATCGCCTGTTCACCCACCGCCAGGTCGGGTTGGGGTTGGCCGACGAGGCCGGTGAGGCCAGCAAGTTGGCCGGCAGCCATGAGGAGCGTCACTGATGGCCGTGCTCTGTTTGTTCCTGCTGTTGTTCGTGTTCATGTTTCTCGGCGTGCCGATTGCGATTTCCCTGGGCTTGTCCGGCGCCGTGTCGATCCTGATGTTCAGCCAGGACTCGGTGAGTTCGCTGGCGATCAAGTTGTTTGAAACCTCGGACGCCTACACCTTCCTGGCCATTCCGTTCTTCCTGCTCTCCGGGGCGTTCATGACCACCGGTGGTGTGGCGCAACGCCTGATTGATTTCGCCAACGCCTGTGTTGGCCATATCCGTGGCGGCCTGGCGATTGCCGCAGTGCTGGCGTGCATGCTGTTTGCGGCGTTGTCCGGCTCGTCGCCCGCCACTGTGGCGGCGGTGGGGTCAATCGCTGTGGCGGGCATGGTGCGCTCGGGTTATCCCAAGGAGTTCGGCGCCGGGATCATCTGTAATGCCGGCACGCTGGGCATCCTGATTCCGCCGTCAATCGTGATGGTGGTGTACTCGGCAGCCACCGAAACCTCGGTCGGCAAGCTGTTTATGGCCGGGGTCATTCCGGGGTTGCTGCTGGGCTTGATGCTGATGGTCGCGATCTACATCGTTGCGCGCATCAAAAAGCTCCCGGCACAGCCACGCGCGACGTTCCGTGAGTGGTTGAGCTGTGCGCGTCGCGCCTTCTGGGGCTTGCTGTTGCTGGTGATCATCCTCGGCGGCATCTACAGCGGCATGTTCACCCCAACCGAAGCGGCGGCGGTGGCGGCGGTGTACTCGGCGTTTGTCGCCTTGTTCATCTACAAGGACATGAAACTGCGCGACTGCCCGAAGGTGCTGCTGGAGTCCGGCCGGCTGGCGATCATGCTGATGTTCATCATTGCCAACGCCATGCTCTTTGCGCATGTGTTGACCACCGAGCAAATCCCGCAGGAAATTACCGCCTGGGTCATTTCTGAAGGGCTGACACCGATTGGCTTCCTGATCATGGTCAACGTCGTGCTGCTGGTGGCGGGCAGCTTTATGGAACCGTCGGCCATCGTGCTGATCCTGGCGCCGATCTTCTTCCCGATTGCGATGAAGCTGGGTATTGACCCGATTCACCTGGGCATTGTGATGGTGGTCAATATGGAAATCGGCCTGGTGCACCCGCCGGTGGGGTTGAACCTGTTCGTGACCTCGGCGGTGACCGGGCTGACGCTGGGGCAGACCATTCGGGCTGCGATGCCGTGGCTGATGATCTTGCTGGTGTTCCTGATCATGGTCACCTATTTGCCGTTTATCTCGCTGGCATTGCCGCACTGGCTGGGGATGTAGCACTCATTAACGCAGCAATACCCTGTGGGAGCCGGGCTTGCCCGCGATGAGGGCGTGTCAGCCAATGAATTCGGCGACTGACACTCCGCTATCGCGAGCAAGCCCGCTCCCACATTTGGTTTTTGCCAGGCGTTAGTGGTCCAGCGCGCTCAAGATCGTATAGGCCAACTTGACCCGCTCAGCATTCGGGTAATTCTTGTTCGCCAGAATCACCACGCCCATATCCTTGCTCGGCACGTACACCACGTACGCTCCAAAACCACCGGTTGAGCCGGTTTTGTTGTACAGCACGTTGGCCGGTTGCGGCTGTGCGGGCGTCAGCCAATTGACCTTGTGCGGTTCCATCGCCATGGGCGTGGAATTGCCGTCCAGCAACGCGTTCAGTTTGATCGGGTAGGGGTAGCGTTCCCAACCCAGGCCCTGGGTCATGCCGTTCACGGTGTAGTAACCGGCGTGAGTGGCCGCGATGGCTTGTTGCAGCGGCTTTTCCAGGGTTTGCGGGTGCATGTTCAGCATGACGTAGTGAGCCAGGTCCTGGGCGCTGGTCTTGATGCCATAGGCTTCGCTGTCGAGTGCGCCGGGGCCCACGCGCACAGGCTTCTGGAGCTTGTCATAGCCTTGGGCGTACTGGTCGGATTTGTCGGCGGGCACGCTGACGTGGGTGTTGCTCAGGCCCAGCTTGGGCAGCAGGGTTTTCTCCATGGCGACGTTGTACGGCTGGCCAAGGCTTTGCGCCGACAGATAGCCGAACAACCCGATGCTCGGGTTGGAATACAGGCGTTGTGCGCCCGGCGCGTAAGTCGGTTGCCAATGCTGGAAGTAGCCGAGCATGTTCTCGGCGCTGTCGGCAGCGTCGGGAAACTGCAGGGGCAAGCCGCCTGGCGTGTAGGTCGCCAGTTGCAACAGGCTGATCTGGTCGAAGGCGCTGCCGGCCAGCGCGGGCAAGTGCTGGCTGGCCTTGTCGGAGAGCTTGAGCTTGCCGGTCGCCTGGGCATAACCGCCGAGGGTGGCGGTGAAGGTTTTGCTCACCGAGCCGATTTCAAACAGGGTGTCCTCGGTCACCGGCTGTTGTGTGTCCTTGTTCGCGACGCCGTAGTTAAAGTATTGCGCCTTGCCCTTGTTGACCACGGCGATGGACAGGCCGGGAATGCCTTGCTGCTGCATCAACGGTGCCACGCGGGTGTCGATGACCTGGCGCATGTCGGCGTCTGCCATGCAGGTGCCGGAGCCGAGCAATAAGGCCGATATCAGCATTTTTTGTACGGTGTGGTTCATGGTGCTTCGCTTCCCTATAAATGATGCTCTGACGATCAAGGCCTGCGCAGGCGCCGCAAATCTAAGTGGATTTTGCCCCTTCGACAAACGATGATATCTCGCACCTGCCATTAGAAAAATTTGGGGTAAGCCATGCTGCGTTCGCATTTGCCGCTCAATGCCCTGCGTGCATTCGAGGCGTCGGCCCGTCACTTGAGCTTTACCCGGGCCGCCATTGAACTGTGCGTGACCCAGGCGGCGGTGAGCCATCAGGTCAAAAGCCTGGAAGCGCAACTGAACGTCACCTTGTTCAAACGCCTGCCACGCGGCCTGATGCTGACCAGTGAGGGCGAAACCCTGCTGCCGGTGTTGCGCGAGACCTTCGACCGTATTGCACATACCCTGGGCCAGTTCGAGGGCGGGCATTACCGCGAAGTACTCACCGTGGGCGCGGTCGGCACCTTTGCCGTCGGCTGGTTGCTGCCGCGCCTGCCGGAGTTCCAGAGCCGCTACCCGTTTATCGACCTGCGCCTGTCGACCCACAACAACCGCGTCGACGTCGCCGCCGAAGGCCTCGATTACGCGATCCGTTTCGGCGCGGGCGCCTGGCACGGCACCGAGGCGTGCCAATTATTGGCAGCGCCGTTGACGGTGTTGTGCGTGCCGGCACTCGCCGAGCAATTACACACACCTGCCGATGTGCTCAAACATACCGTGCTGCGCTCCTACCGCGCCGATGAGTGGAACCTGTGGTTCCAGGCAGCCGGGCTGCCTGCCGACACCCTGATACCGCGCAATATCGTATTCGACTCCTCGCTGGCGATGATGGAAGCCGCATTGCAGGGCATCGGCGTGGCGCTGGCGCCGGCGATGATGTTCTCGCGCCAACTGGCGACGGATGTGATTCGTCAACCTTTCGACGTGGGCATTACCACCGGCAGTTATTGGCTGACGCGCTTGCAATCGCGCGCGGAGACCTCGGCAATGCTCGCGTTCAAAGGCTGGTTGCGCGGAACGGTGGCCGTGCAAGTACCCGACAGGGCCGGTCGCAGGGCACCTTTCTGAAACTGGCCTGCACTCGGCAACGCGCGCGCTCAACCCCTGACACCTACCACAAGCCATCTGCACAGCCTCGTCGCTACGAGTGTCTGATCATGGTGATGGCTGCTGGATAAGCAAGTCGGTGTGTTCCGAATCTATTGTAGGTTTTGGTGATGGCGGCCCTGTTGTTAATTAGAGGACCCAACTGACTATTTTTGAAACATTATGAAACATTCGTGGTGAGGCCAGGCTCTATCGTTTCTCCTGTACTGAGTTAATCCATGAAAACCCCGCGTCCCTCTGACCGCATTCCCCACCTCACGCAATTGCGCAACTTGAAGATGGCGCGTTCCGCCCACGCCTACGTGCGAGGCAGCACGGTGCAATTTTACGAGTGGCTGCACAGTCTCCCTGGCCGCCGTTTGCCCCACGGCCCGGCGATCTGGATTTGTGGTGATTGCCACGCGGGCAACTTGGGCCCTACCGGCGACAACAAGGGCCGTATTGACATGCACATACGCGACCTTGACCAGACCGTGATCGGCAACCCGGCCCACGACCTGGTACGTCTGGCCTTATCCCTGGCCACCGCCGCGCGGGGCTCGGACCTACCGGGGGTGACGACCGCGCGCATGCTCGAAGAAATGATGGTCGGCTACGAGCAAGCCTTTAAAGACAAACCCGATGCAGTGCCGCCGCGCCCGTCCCAGGTCAAGGCCGGCATGCGCAGTGCAGTGGAGCGCACCTGGAAAAACCTCGCGCGTGAGCGTATCGAAAATGTGCGTCCGACCATCCCGTTGGGCAAGCATTTCTGGTCATTGTCCCGGGCGGAAAAGAGCGCGTTGGAAACCGTCTGTGCTTCGGACGAAATCCACCAGTTGGTGAGCTCGCTCAAGGGCCGCCCCAAAGACGCCAAGGTTGAGCTGCTGGACTCGGCTTATTGGGTCAAGGGTTGCAGTTCCTTGGGTTTGAAGCGCTATGCGGCGCTGCTGGGCGTTGGTGACAAGGATGATCAGGAATATTGCCTGATCGACATCAAGGAAGCCGTCGGCGCTGCTGCACCTCGCGCAGCGCGGGCGAAAATGCCGCGTGACAATGGCCGGCGTGTGGTGGAAGGCGCACGCCAACTGTCACCCGGCCTGGGTGAGCGCATGGTGGCGACGCGGTTTCTCGACCACGGTTTTTTCATCCGTGAATTGCTGCCCCAGGACATGAAGCTGGAGTTGGATGCACTGAGCGAGACCGACGCCATGCACGCCGCCGGATACCTGGCCCGCGTCGTCGGCATCGCCCACGCCCGGCAGATGGACCGGGAAACGCGCAAGGACTGGATGGCGGCATTGCAGGAAAACCGCTCTAAACAACTGGATGCACCGTCGTGGTTATGGACCAGTGTGGTGCAGTTGGTGGGCAGCCACGAGCAGGGTTATCTCAACCATTGTCGGCGCTATGCGTTGGAGCACTAACCACGCTACGACGTCGCACTGGAACACATTGGGGTGTTCCAGTGGGTGCCCCTCTGCACTTGAAGGCAAGGCGCCGCAACCGCGCAGTGGGAGAGCAGTTTGTTGCGGGTTGTGTTTTTTACGATTTTTCGCGCGAATCCTAGGCAACGTCCTATTTGAATTTTTATTACTTTGTGACTGTCAAGTCGATGTGCTTTGCCGTTGGTCTGAAACGTTAATGAGCATTCAAGGTGTTAAACCAATAAAGTGCTTTTAAATCAATAAGATAGTAGCGATTCTAACGTGAATATCACGTTTGTCGGAATCTTGGCATCTCCTAAGTTCGATGTTAGGTTGCCGCCATCATTTTTCGACGGAACGGATATGCACCTGCCAACGCCATGGACTCGGCCTTTTCTATGCCTGACGTTATTGTGCCTCAGTGCCCTTGATGGCGCCTTTGCCGCGACCAATCCTGGCGACCAGGACCTGATTCGCGATCGGCAAAACCGACTGCTGGAAGAGCAACAGCGACGTCTTCAAGAACTCAAGGAATTGCCCGGCAAAGAGGTAAAACCGGCAGCCCCGGTGGCTCCGGTGGACACCCGTTGCTTCCCCATCCAAACCATCGAACTCAACGGCGCCGACAGCCTCTCTGGTGCTCAGCGCGAACGCCTGCTTGAACCCTTTATCGATCAATGCCTGGGTGTGTCCCAACTCAATGATTTGCTTAAGGTAGTTACCGACCACTACATCGACAAAGGCCTGGTCACCAGCCGCGCCTACTTGCCGCAACAAGACCTGTCCAAGGGGCATCTGCAAGTGTTGGTGGTAGAAGGCAAACTTGAACGTCTGAAAGGCGTCGACAACAGTTAGTTGTCAGCCCGCGAACTGGCCATGGCCTTTCCCGGTAATAGCGGCGACTTGCTCAACTTGCGCGAAGTTGAACAAGCCATTGATCAACTCAACCGTCTTGCGTCCAACCAGGCGCAAATGGAACTGGCGCCCGGCGACGCAGTGGGCGGCAGTAGCGTTTTGGTAAAAAACACGCCACAAAAGCCGTGGCGTGCCAGTTTGTCACGCAACAACGATGGCCAGAAAAGTACCGGAGAGCAGCAGTGGGGCACAGGCTTTGAATGGGACAGCCCATTGGGTCTGGCCGACCAGTTGATTCTGCGCGGCGGCCACGACGCCATCAGCGATCACCAGAAAACCTCAAAAAACGCGATGCTCTACTACAACGTGCCGTGGGGGTGGTGGAACTTCAGTTACAGCTACAACCAGAGCGATTATCGCTCGGTGGCCCAAGGCGACGGCTTTGACTTCAAGCAAACCGGCGACAGCCAAAACCATCAGTTGCGCGCCGAGCGCGTGATCCACCGCGACGCCCTGAGCAAAACCTCGGTGAACGTTGGCGTGGCCCACCTGCGCACCAACAACTACATCAACGACAACCACCTCAAAGAGAGCAGCAATCGCCTCAGTGAGTTGCAGTTGGGCATCAACCATGGGCGCCGCATTGGCAGCGCCTTCGTCAACCTCGACGTCGGTATGCAGAACGGCACCGGCGCGTTCGACGCCCAGGGCAATCACAACCCCGGCCCGGGCGTGCCGGATGCGCGTTACCGCAAATACACCGCCACCGTCAGCTACTTGCAACCGTTCAGGCTGTGGGGTGAGTCCTTCAGTTTCACCAGCCTGGCCACCGGCCAGCGCAGTGAAGACGTGCTGTTCAGCCCGCAGCGCATGAGCCTCGGTGGCTCTTCGTCGGTACGCGGTTTCAAGGACCAGCAACTCAATGGTGACAGCGGCGGCTACTGGCGCAATGACCTGCGTTGGAGCCGCCCGGTAACGCTCGGCTGGCTGCGCCCGGTGTTCGGCGAATACGGCGCCAGTGTCGGCTATGACCAAGGCGTTATCCGTAACGCGCGCTACAACCGCGAAGTGCATGGCCGGGTGTCGAGCAATTCGTTTGAGCTGTTCGCCCGTGGCCAGCACGTCAGCACCAGCGTGACCTTTGCCCACTCGCTGGAACGACCGGCCGCGCTGCTTGACCGCGAAGCGCCGATCTACTTTCGCATGGATTTTTTCCTCTAATTCAACGCCCCGTTGCATCGAGAATTTGAAATGGATGTTCGCCAGTTTGCCTTCCTCGCTCGCCAGCCTTCGGCTGCCCTGAAACGCCGTGACTCGTTCATCGGCCTGCCCAAACGCGGGCTGGCGCTGATCCTGGCCAATGCATTGTTCTGGCAGCCGTTGTTGGCTCAGGCCGACGGCATCGTCGTCAGCGCACCGGGCACCAGCGTCGGCCAGGCAGGCAATGGCGTTCCCGTGGTGAACATCGCCGCGCCCAACGGCAGTGGTTTGTCCCATAACCAGTTCAAGGACTACAACGTCGGCGCCAATGGCGTGATCCTCAACAACGCCACCGCCATCACGCAGTCGACCCAGTTGGGCGGGATCATCCTCGGCAACCCGAACCTGCAAGGCCGCGCCGCCAACATCATCCTCAACGAAGTCAACGGCGGCAGCCCCAGCCAGTTGCGTGGCTACACCGAAGTGGCGGGGCAGTCGGCCAAGGTTATCGTGGCCAACCCGTACGGCATCACCTGCAGCGGCTGCGGTTTCATCAATACGCCGAATGTGACCTTGACCACCGGCAAACCGGTGCTCGACAACGGCCGTCTGGACCGTTACCAGGTCGATGGCGGCGCCGTGACCATCGACGGCCAGGGCTTGAACGCCAGCAACGTCGACCGTTTCGAAATCATCACCCGCTCAGCCAAAATCAATGCCCAGATCAATGCGCGCAACTTGACCGTGGTCGCCGGGCGCAACGACGTTAACGCGCAGACCTTGAATGCGACGGCGCGTGCCGATGACGGCAGCGCCAAGCCGGAGTTGGCAATCGACTCGTCGGCATTGGGCGGCATGTACGCCGGTGCGATCAAACTGGTGGGCACCGAAGCCGGTGTGGGCGTGAAGCTCGACGGCACCCTGGCGGCCAGCGGCGGCGATATCCAGTTGGATGCCAATGGGCATTTGAGCCTGGCGCAGACCGCCGCCACCGGCAACATCAAGGTCACCGCGCAGAACGTCAACCTGACCGACAAGGTCTACGCCGGCAGCAGCGTGCAGGTCACCAGCGCCCAGGGCCTGGTCAACCAGAAAAGCCTCGCCGCCCGCGACAGCATTAGCCTGGCCAGTACTGGCCAGGTCACCAACAGCGGGATCATCGAAGCGGGCGTCAACGCCGATGAAACGCGCAATGCCAATGGCGATGTCAGCGTGTCTGCGGGCAGCCTTAAAAATACCCAAAGCGTGGTTGCCAGCCGCGCCCTGACAGTGACGGCTGCACACAACCTCGACAACCAGAACGCGACGTTGAGCGGCGCGAGCGCGGTGGTCAGCGCAGGCCAAGTGGATAACCGTGGCGGCCGCGTGCTGGGCACGGCATCGCTGAAGGTCAATGCCACGGGCCTGGATAACCGCGCCGGTGGTGTGTTGCACAGCGACAACAGCACCGACGTCACGGCGGCGACCCTGCAAAACCAGAACGGCCGCGTGATCGGCCTCAATTCCCTGACGCTGATTGCCGGGCAAGTGGGCAATGAAAACGGCTTGCTGGCCAGCCAGCAACAGGCCCATGTAACCGCCGGGCTACTGAGCAACCAGGCAGGCGAAATCTCCGCCAACCAAACCAGCGTTACCGCCACCACCCTGGATAACCGCGCCGGCAAACTGCTGGGCGCCCACCTTAATGTGCTCGCCAGCGGCGCGATCGACAACCGCCTGGGGATCTTCTCGGCCACCAGCCTGCTGACCCTGCAGGCCGCCAGCCTGGACAACAGCGGCCAAGGCACCGTCGCCAGCCAGGGCAACCTGACCGCGAACATTGCCGGGCTGTTTGATAACCACAATCAAGGCAACCTGATCAGCCAGGGCGCGCAACAGGTTAGCGTCGGCCAACTCAATAACGCCCAGGCCGGGCTGGTATCGAGTAAAAACACCTTGGTACTGCACGGCGATACGCTCGCCAACCAGGGCGGCCTGGTGATTGCCGACGGGGCGATGACCCTTACCGGCGGTAGCGTCGACAACAGCCAGCAGGGCGTGATCAGCAGCAAGGCCAACACCCGCATCGAACTGGCCAGCCTGAACAACAGCACTGGCGGCCGACTGAGCAGCGACGGCGGCCTGACCCTCAGCGCCAGTCAAATCGAAAACGGCGCCGGGCGTATCAGCGCCAAGGGCGACCTGCTGGCAACCGTCGGCGTGCTCAACCAACAAGCTGGCGAATTGGTCAGCGAAGGCGTGCTGAGTTTTACCGGCACCGCCCTGGATAACCGCAACGGCGGCCTCATCGCTGCCACCCGTGGCGTCGACCTGTACAGCCCGAGCATTCTCAACCAGCAGGGTGAAATCTCCAGCCAGGCCCGCGTGCGGCTGGGTGCCGATCAACTCACCAACAGTGGCGGCAAGGTCATTGGTGACGGCGGCCTGATACTGACCGTGCAACGCCTGCTCAACCAGAACAAAGGCCTGTTGGCGGCGCGCCAAAGCCTGCAATTGAACGGCGGGCAACTGGACAACAGCCTGGGCGGCCGCGTGATCAGCCAAACGGGCGTGAACATCAACCTGAGCGGCGATCTGCTTAACCAAGGGCAGGGCGTGTTACTCAGTGACGGCGCGTTAACGCTCAATGCCGGCACGCTGAACAACAGCCAGGCCGGTGTGATCAGCGCCAAGCAACAGCTTGACCTGCGCAGTGCGGGCCTTAACAACAGCCAGCGCGGCAGTATCAGCAGTAACGCCGGGATCCTGCTTAACACCGGGCAACTGGACAACAGCCAGCAAGGCTCGATCTTCGCCAAATCCACGCTGCAGGCAAACCTCGACGGGCTGGACCAGCATGACCGCGGCGAACTGGTCAGCAATACCAGCATCGACCTGGACCTGAACCACGGGCAACTGATCAACCGTGACCACGGCCTGATTGCCACCCCTGGCCAATTACTGCTGCGCAACCTCGGCAGCGTCGACAACAGCCAGGGCGGCGAGCTTTCCAGCACGCAATCATTTGCGGTGGTGGCCGACACGCTGAACAACCGTGGCGGCAAAGTCATCAGTGGCGACAGCTTGCAGGTGCGCATCGCCCAGGCGCTGGATAACAGCGTCGAAGGCGTGGTATCCGCCAAGAACCTCTTGCAGGTGGCGGCGGGCAGCCTTAATAACCAGGCCGGTGGCGCGATTGCCAGCCGTGGCGCTTTGGACCTCAAGGTCGCTGGCGCCCTGGACAACCGTGATCAGGGCCTGATCAGCGCTGCGACCACGTTGGATGCAACGGCCGGCGCATTAAATAACAGCGACAAAGGCCGGCTCTCGGCCGGTACCCGCCAAACCCTCAGCACCGGCGCGCTGGATAACAGCCAGGGCGGGCAACTGGTCAGTGATGGCAACCTCACGCTGACGGCGGCCGATGTCAGCAACCGCAACGGCGTGATTGGCAGCCAGCAGGCCTTGAGCCTGAACGTCGCCAACCTCGACAACACTGCGGGCCTGATCAACAGCCAGGGCTACCTCAGCCTGGCAGGACAGCATGTGGACTCAAGCCTTGGCGGTGAAGTCTCGGCCAAGGGCAACCTGCAACTGGTGGTGCAACAGCTGATCCAGCGCCAGGGCCGCCTGATCGGCGAACGTGCCGTTGCGCTCGATCTGCAAGGTGGCGACCTCGACAACAGCGCCGGCCTGATCAGCGCCAAAGGACCGCTGAGCTTTGCGCGCCTGGCCAACCTGACCAACCGCGAACAGGGCGAAATTTCCAGCAATATCGGGTTCAGCGTGGCGGCCCTGCGTATCGACAACAGCGATCGCGGGACCATCCTCAGCACCGATCAACTGCGTGTCGAGGCGAACACCCTGATCAACGCCAACAAGGGCCTGATCTCCGGCTGGAACGGTTTGACCGTGGCCGGCGGCAGCCTCGACAACAGCGCCGAAGGCACGCTGTCGAGCAAAAACGGCAGCCTGCACGCCAACCTCAGCGGCGCCCTCGATAACCACGCGGCGGGCGCCCTGGTGAGCCAGGGCCTGCAAACCCTCAGCGCGGCGAGCCTCAACAATGCCCAAGGCATCATCTCCAGTCAGGGCGATGTAGGCCTGAGCATTGCCGGGCGCCTGGATAACAGCAACAACGGCTTGATTTCCTCCAGCCAGTTGCTGGGTTTCAACCACGCCCAAAGCCAGATCCTCAACCGTGGCGGCCAGATCAGCGCGGCCAACATCAACCTGATCGGTCAGAGCCTGGACAACAGCGGCGGCCAACTGATCAGCCAGGGCAGCCTGCAAGGCACCCTCAGCGGTGCGCTGATCAACGCCAACAATGCGCGCCTGGCCAGTGGCGGCGCGCTGCTGCTGAACGCCGCCAGCCTCGATAACCGTGGCGGCCAACTGGTCAGCCAAAACCGGCTCGACCTGACCCTCGCCAGCGGCGATTTGGACAACAGTGGTAAAGGCACCCTCGCCAGCCAGCAAGACCTGCTGATCAAACTGCTGACCGGTGACGTCAACAACCAGCAAGACGGCCTGATCTACAGCCAGAAGGGCAAGCTGGAGCTTGCCGCTCGCACCCTCAATAACCAGCAGGGCACCTTACAAAGCCAGACCGACAACCTGCTGCGTCTGAGCGGCGCCCTCAACAACCAGAGCGGTCGAGTCGACAGCCTCAGCGGCAACCTCGACCTGAACGCGGCCAATGTGGCCAACACCCGCGGCGGCATCCTCAACAGCGGCAAAGGCTGGATCAAACTGGTCAGCGGCCTGTTCGACAACGGCGGCGGCATCACCCAGGCGCAATCGCTGGATATCGACGCCAAGGGCGGTGTGCTCAACCAACTGGGGCACCTGTCGGCCCTGGGCGGTGAAAACCGCATTGTCACCAGCAGCCTGAACAACCAGGGCGGCGGCGTGTATGCCAACACCTTGCTCAAGGTCACGGCCGCCGATTTCGATAACCAGGACACGGCGGCCAACAACGGCGGCAAGGTCGGCGCCCGCAGCATCGATTTCGGCCTCACCGGCACCTTGAGCAACCGCTTCGGCCTGATCGAAAGTGACGACACCCTGCGCCTTGCCGCACAAACCTTCAACAACGCCGGTGGCAGCCTGCGCGCCATGGGCCGCGCGGGCAACACCGATATCAACGTGGCGGGGCTGTTCGATAACCGCTCCGGCGCGCTGGAAAGTGCCAACGAAAATCTCAACCTGCAAGCCGGCAACCTCGACAACAACGGTGGCCGTATCGTGCACACCGGCAGCGGCAAATTCGACCTGACGTCTGATCAAGTCACCCGTGCCGGCGGCAGCTTTGTCACCAACGGCCAGTTGGACATCAAGGCAGCGAGCTGGACCAACAGCAGCGTGATCCAGGCCGGGCGCTTGAACCTCGACATCGGCCAATTCACCCAGACCGCCAGCGGCCAATTGTTGGGCGCACAAAGCCTGACCGGCACGGGCGACACCTGGACCAACGACGGCCTGCTGGCCAGTGACGGCAGCCTCAACCTCACGCTCAGCGGCGGCTACAGCGGCAACGGCCGGGTCAGCAGCCTCGGCGCCATGACCCTCACCAGCGCCAGCATGGACTTGGGCGAAAACGCCCGGATTGCCGGCGGCGCGGTCACCCAGGTCAACAGCAGCACCCTGACCAACCACGGGCGCCTGACCGCCCTCGGCGACCTCACGGTAAACGCCACCACCCTGAACAACTACGGCACTTTGGGCGGCGCGGAAAAAGTCCGCCTCAACGCCACCCACCTGCTCAACGACAGGGGCCTGCTGTTCAGCGGCAACGACATGACCTTGCGCGCCAACGATGTGCGCAACAGCTACGGCGACGTCTACAGCCTCGGCGGCCTGGACATTGCCCGCGACGATGCGGGCGCGCGCAGCAGCCTGATCGAAAACCTCTCCGGCAGCCTGGAAAGCGCCGGCAACATGCGCCTGCTGGCCGACACCCTGAGCAACCGCCGCGACCAGTTCAGCACGCAAAAGAAACTGGTCTCGGGCAACCTCAATATCTATTCCAACGACTTCTGCAAAGGCAAAGGCTGCGAGCTGTACTTCACCTCCGTAGAGAAATACGAAGACGTGCTGGTCGGCAGCTCGGCCTCGGCGTTCATCAACGCCGGTGGCGACCTGACCGTCGGCAGCCAGACCTTCGATAACCTCTACAGCTCGGTGTCTGCCGCCAAGAACATCCTGATCAACACCGACGTGCTGACCAACCGTGGTGCGGCCGGCGGCGAAGAAGTGCACCTGAATTCGGGCTTTTATACCCGTGACCGCAGCTTCTACAACACCTTCATGGAGCGCCAGAACCAGTTCAACGTCTATAACAACCCCAACTCCGGCGACTACCGCCCAGGTGAGATGACCCTGGCCAAGATCATGGCCGGCATCGGTAACTTTTACGAAACCAGCACCTACGTGGTGCCGACCGCCGGCAGCGTCATTGCCCAGGCGGTGATTCAGGCGGCCGGCTCGGTGACGGTCAACGCCACGCAAAAAATCGACAACAGCGTGATTCGCCCCAACGCCACCGACATCAAGGCCCCGGCGCAAAACCACAACACCAACTCCGACGTGTTCGCCTCCACGGTGAAACCGGCGATTACCGCGCAACTGCCGCCAGACCTGGCACAGCGCCAGGTCAACCCGGCCACCTTGCCCGGCTTCAGCCTGCCCACCGGCCAGAATGGCCTGTTCCGTTTGAGCGGCCAACAGGCCAAGGCAGACAGCGCCGGCAGCGCCTCCACGGGCAATGGCGACTTCAGCGTCGGCGGCCGCCAGATTGCCGACAAAGACCGCGAAAAACCGCTGGACTACAGCGCCGTGCAAGAGCGTGGTTTCAGCGTCGATGGCCAGCCGCTCAGCGGCGCGGTCACTGGCCAGGGCCCGCTGAACCTGGACAGCCGCGCGCCGTCGGTAACCCGCGTGCAAGGGCTGCCGCAAATCGCTGCGGTCGACAACAGCCACAAATACCTGATCGAAACCAACCCGGCGCTCACCGACCTCAAGCAGTTCATGAGCTCCGATTACCTGCTGGGCAAACTGGGCTACAACCCTGATACCGCCTGGAAACGCCTGGGCGATGGTCTCTATGAGCAACGCCTGATCCGCGAAGCCGTGGTGGCCCGCACCGGCCAGCGCTACATCGATGGCATCGCCAGTGACGACGCGCTGTTCCGTTACCTGATGGACAACGCCATCAGCTACAAGGACGCGCTCAAGCTGCAACTCGGCGTGTCGCTGACTGCCGAACAAGTCGCGGCGCTGACCCACGACATCGTGTGGATGGAAGAAGCCGAGGTCAATGGCCAAAAAGTCCTCACCCCAGTGCTCTACCTGGCCCAGGCCAACAACCGCCTGGCACCCAACGGCGCACTGATCCAGGGCCAGGACGTGAGCCTGATCACCGGCGGCGACCTGCACAACAGCGGCACCCTGCGCGCCACCAACAACCTCAGCATGGTCGCCGGCAACATCGACAACAGCGGCCTGATGCAAGCCGGCAACCGCCTGGAAATGCTCGCCACCGACTCGATCCGCAACACCCGTGGCGGCATCATCAACGCCCGCGACATCAGCGCCACCGCTGTGACCGGCGACATTCTCAACGAGCGCACCGTCACCACCTTCAAGCAGCAAGGCGAAGGCTACCAACTGCGCAACGACGTGGCCAGCGACGCCTCGCGCTTCGAAGCCACCGACACCCTCAAGCTCAACGCCGGGCGCGATGTGCTCAACATCGGCAGCGACCTCAAGGCCGGTGGCAACGCCAGCGTGACCGCCGGGCGCGACGTGGTCATCGCCAGCCAGACCGAACAGGACGACTACGCCTACCAACGCCGCCGCGTCAAAGGCACCGAGCAAACCACCCTGCAATATGGCTCGAACGTGGACGTGGGCGGTAACCTCGCCATCGACGCCCGCCGCGACATCGCCGTGGTCGCCAGCACCGTCAGCGCCGCCAAAGACCTCAGCGTCAAAGCCGGCGAAAACCTGACCCTGGCCGCCGCCGCCAACGAACAACACGACTACTCAAAAGGCAAAAAAGGCGGCACCAAAACCACCACCCAACTCGACAACGTCACCCAACAAAGTGCGGAACTGAAAGCCGGCGGCGACCTGATAGCTGTCGCCGGTACCGACCTGACGCTGGTCGCCAGCAAGATCAGCGCGGGCAACGAAGCCTACGTGCATGCCGATAACGAACTGCAACTGCTGGCCGCGCAAGACAGCAACTATTCGCTGTACGACATGAGCAAAAAGGGCGGTTGGGGCAGCAAGAAAACCCAGCGTGATGAAGTGACCGATGTGAAGAATGTCGGGAGCGAGATCAAGACGGGGGGCAACCTGACGCTGGAGAGCGGTGGGGATCAGAAGTATCAAGCGGCGAAGCTCGACAGTGGCGGGGATATTGCGATTGTCAGTGGTGGGGCGGTGACGTTTGAGGCGGTGAAGGATTTGCGGCAGGAGAGTCATGAGAAGAGCAAAAGTGACCTTGCGTGGAACAGTGCCAAAGGTAAGGGTAATACAGACGAGACGCTGCGCCAGACTCAAATGGTTGCGCAGGGGAAAGTAGCCATCCAGGCAGTGGATGGTCTGAAGATTGATATCAAGAAAATCGACCAGCACTCCGTCAGCGAGACCATCGACGTGATGGTCAAGGCAGATCCGCAGCTTGCTTGGCTAAAAGACGCTGAGAAGCGTGGGGATGTGGACTGGCGGCAAGTGCAGGAAATGCATGACTCGTTCAAGTACAGCCATTCCGGGCTTGGGCAGGGCGCGATGCTGGCGATTATTATCATCGTGACGGCATTGACTGCGGGAGCTGGGAGCGTGATGGCTGGCGGCGCCGCGGGCGCCACGGCCGGGTCCGGTACTGCCATGGCGGCAGGAGGGATCTCCACTGTCGGGGCAACTGCGGGCACGTTCGTTGGTGCCGGTTGGGGAAATCTTGCAGCAACAGCCGTGATTGGTTCGGCAACCAGCGGCGCAGTGATCAGCGCGATAAACAATAAGGGAAACCTGGGTGCCGTTGTTAAGGATGTGACATCCAGTCAAGCGCTGAAGGGTTACGTTGTTTCAGGCATCAGTGGCGGGTATGTGCCAGATAGCCTAGGCACTCAACTCGCCGTACGCTCTGCTCTGAATACAGTGGCTAACGGTGGGAAATTTAAAGATAACGTCGTGCAGGCCGCAATCGGGATGGCGGCAGATGGCTTGAGCGGAGCCATTTATAACAAGGTAGGTGATGCACTTCTTGGAACTAACCTCTCCACAAAAGTAGCGGTACACGCCATTGTCGGCGGATTGATTGGCGAGGCGGCGGGTGGAGATTTCCGCACCGCTGCTTTGGCCGCGGGTGCTAACGAAGCGCTGATTAGCTTGGTTGGTGACAAGATTTTCCCTGGAGACCAGCATGAACGCCTATTGGCGATGACGTCTCAGTTGGTGGGGATGACGGTCGCAGCGGCTGCAGGTGGTGACGAAAAGGCTCAGGAAAAGGCCGCGTGGGTAGCCCAACAGGCCACTGTATATAACAACCTCAAGCATGCTGAGGCTGAAGGTCTGCTTAAGGAAATCAAGGATTGCCGTGCAACGAAGACCTGCGGCGAAGACAAGCTTAAAGGCATTCTGGGTAAATACGAGAAACTGTCTGCTGAAAATTCCGACCCCATCAAGTCATGCAAGACGCGCAGTTGCGTAGACGATATCGTCAATAGCTCTATTCGAATGGACGATCCGGTTGCCCAGGAGCTGCTGAAGTTACTGCGACAAACCACCTATGATGTGCCTGGCTTGCTGCAAGGTAACCCTGGCGAGCCCATGTCGCTGTCCCCGAACCCGAGTGGGTGGGGAGATATGTTTGCGATGGACAAACAGGTAGCGTTTGCCAAGAGCCTGAAAGAGGGTTGGCTGACGCCGCAGGAAGCTGCCGATCTTGATCGTTGGAACGCTTCCACCACTTGGGTGGATCGGATGTATGGGCATAAGCTGGAGCCGGGTGAGAAAGCTAATATTCTTACTGGTCTGGGTGTGGCCGGTGCGATGGCGTTAGTGGGAAGATCGGCTGCTGGGTCTTCAAGCCCAAAAGCTACACTGATTGAATTTTTACCGAAGGCTACCCGAAATAGTGCGGGGCAGATTGAGGCAAATATTAGTCAGGGAAGTGCTATGAAAACACTTGAATCTAGTGGCTACAAGAAAACGTTTTCTAAGGATGGCTCAGTCACTGTGCTAACTAACGGTGATAAAACATATCGATTTTATCCATCTTCAACGTCCACCGGGCAGCCTTCAGCGTCATTAAGTATGGAAGGCATAAAAAAACCAATCGTAAAAATTAGATTTTCAGGGAAATAGTTATGGCGGTTTTGAAAATTGAAGGTTTGGAATTGTCTCTATTTCTCGACAAATTGTCAGGTGTCGTTGATTTCGATAAAGACTTACCGAAGAATATCTATTTTGCGGAAAATCTGTCATTTTGGTTTTTTGAGCGACCGCTGCTTGATTTTCATGAGCTTTTTTTGGGGTTGATTTCTGAAAGCCTTTGTAGTTTTGAATCGGATGTCTTTATAAAGTTTTCAGGAGGCGAACAGTTAGCTGGTTCCTGCTTCTCTATTGGTGGAAGTGATGCGGGTAAAGACGCTTGCTGGATAACTAAAGGGTTCGAAGATTTTTTTAAAGGTACTGTTGGGTATCCGATTATTATATGTAATGGGAGATTTGATTGGCTTGCGTATGAAAGCGCGAACGAAGAGTATGGCGTTATTGCTTTGAGGGGTGTAGATCGAAAAACAAGACTCTATAATTATTTAAATGCTAATTTCATTTCCTTGGATGAGTTAGCTGAGTTGGAAGCTGGTTCCTTGGCAGAAAGTGTAATTGCAAAAGCGTTGATTTCCTCGTATCGCCGTTAGTTTGGAAAAATGGGGTCAGACCCTGAGGAACCCCCGATTTTTCTTACGAAAAATCAAGAAGTTGGAATTATTGAAGAAGCCTGCATGAGTCGGCAACTTGGTTTGCACCACACAAAAACAAGATCCCCGACCCATGCAAGCCATCCGATTTTTACACAGAGCGCTCGCTCAAGCACTGCCTTCAATCCATTCTCGTCGCCTGACAACACTGATGAGTTGTGTCAGTTCGTTACTGCAAGGCCGCCGCTTGACGCTGACAGCGCTCGGACGTTTTATGCCAGGTCAGGCGTACCCCAAACATGCGATAAAGCGGGTTGATCGGTTGCTGGGCAATCAACACCTCAGAGCAGAGCGCCCGCTGTTCTACTGGGTGATCCTGCGGGCGTTGCTAGGGTCGATGAAGCATCCATTAATCTTGGTCGACTGGTCCCGAATTGATGCTCCCGGCAACGCGTTTTTGTTGAGAGCCGCGATACCGCTGGCGGGGCGCTCATTTCCTATTTAAAAGAAAAACGGGGTCAGACCCTGAGGGATCCCCGATTTTTCTTACGAAAAATCAAGAGGTTGGAATATTGAAGAGGCCTGCATGAGTCGGCAACTTGGTTTGCACCACACAAAAACAAGAACCCGAACCCATGCAGGCCATTCGATTTTTACACAGAGCGCTCGCTCAAGCACTGCCTTCAATCCATTCTCGCCGCCTGACAACGCTGATGAGTTGTGTCAGTTCATTACTGCAAGGCCGTCGCCTCACGCTGACAGCGCTGGGACGTTTTATGCCAGGTCAGGCGTATCCAAAACACGCGATCAAGCGAGTGGATCGATTGTTGGGCAATCAACATCTGAGAGCAGAGCGGCCATTGTTCTACTGGGTCATGCTGCGCGCATTGTTGGGCTCTCTGAAGCATCCTTTAATCTTGGTCGACTGGTCGAGAATTGATGCACCTGGCGACGCCTTCTTGTTGAGGGCTGCAGTCCCGTTTGCGGGACGCTCGTTTCCTATCTACGAAAGCGTTCATGAGCGCGAGGGTTGCCCGAAATATCAAAGCCGCCTGCTCAAAATGTTGGCCGAATTATTGCCTGATGGATGCGTCCCAGTCCTGGTCACTGATGCAGGTTTTCGTCGCCCCTGGATGAAGGCCGTAGCGGCGCAGGGCTGGTATTACGTGGCTCGCATACGAAATCGTGAGCTATATCGTGGTGACGAAAATGAGTGGCTACCCGTGAAAAATTTGTATGCGTTGGCCACCTCGTCACCCAAGTCGATTGGCCGGGTCGAGATGACACGTAGCGCTCCACACTTGATCGATTTGTACTGCGTGCGACATTCAGCCAAGGGCCGCAAGCATCAACGAGTGACTGGCTCAATCGCCAAAAGTAAGCTCAGCCGACAGTCAGCCAGGCGTGAACGGGAGCCATGGTTGCTTGCCAGCAATCTGAAGCAAGACGAATGGAATCCAGCAAAAATCGTGGCGATTTATAAGCGCCGTATGCAGATCGAAGAAGGCTTCCGAGATGTAAAAAGTGAGCATCTGGGATTAGGCCTGAATCTACATCGAAGCCATTGTCCAAAGCGCATTGAGGTGTTGTTGTTGATTGCTGCATTGGCCAACTACCTTCTCTTTTTAACAGGGCTGCTGGCACGAGAAAGCGGTTTGGAACGACGCTACCAAAGCAACAGCGTCAAAGAAAAGCGAGTGCTCTCATTGTGGCGACTAGGCTTGGAATACTGGCGAAGCTGCACAGATTTTGGAGGCCGAGGACACTTGGAAATAGTGGAGCGGGCTCTGCGTGATGAGGTGTGACATCAAGCGCAGAGCTTAGGGTAAATTTGTGGGGATCCCTCAGGGTCAGACCACTATTGTTCTCCCAGAGTGGGACGTGTCGTTTTACCAAACTATCCTCATCACGTTGTGTGGCCAAGCCCACGCAAGGCATCAAAGTGCTGACCCACGCACAACGCTTCACGTCTTCATCCCCATGGCCGACACCCTGGCGATGATTAAACGCATCAAAGAACCCGCGCCGGCCAATCGCCGGGGCTCTCAATCCGCTCTACCGTCACACCACAAGGAAGAAGTACATGATCAAGCTGTTCTGCAAAGCTGCTGTTGTATTGTCCCTGGCCACGCTGTTTGGCTGCTCCTCGACGCCGTCGGTGGAGAAGATGCAGGCTGACGTGGCGAACTACTCGTTGCCCAAGGCCGCGGTCGCCGATAAAGGCCTGGTGTATGTCGTACGCCCAAGCAACGTGGGGATGATGGTGCGGTTCAACGTGTTCCTGGATGACAAGGAAGCCGACTCGGAGATGGGTTACAACCGTGGTAACCAGTACATTTATTTCTTCGTGACGCCGGGTCAGCACGTGATCAGTTCTAAAGCTGAAAACTGGGCTGACATGCCGATCAACGTCAAGGCCGGTGAGGTGGTTTACCTCAAGCAGGAAGTCGAAATGGGCTTCGCCGTGGCGCGCAACAGCCTCAAAGTGCTGAGCGATGTGGAAGGCCGTTATCTGGTCAAGGACGCGTCGTTGGGTACCGTGGCAAAAGAAAGCAAGTGAGTTAAAAAAGCGCTTGAGGCGGCCGGGCGCAGAGCTCGGCCGTTGTTGCTGTTTACATAAGACGGAGTGACACCGTATGGACGCAATTGCCCCCGCTAAACGGCCGACCATTCTGGCCAGCATCGGCCGTCGCCTGCTGGCCCGAATCATCGACTCTGGCATCGCGGTGCTGATCTTTTTCATCGTCAAGTTCAGCGCCGAGGTGCTGTCGGCGTTCGTCCCCGCCGTGACGGCCAAGGGCGGGTTCCTTGCGGCGTTTTTCGCAGGTTTTGCCTACCTCTTGCTCGCAGATGCACTGCCCAATGGCCAGAGCCTGGGCAAGCGGTTACTGAGCATCGCGGTCGTCGACCGTAAAACCCGTGAGGGCTGCTGCATTTCTCAGTCATTTACCCGCAATGCCGGGGTGCTGATGATCATCGACTGGGTGTGGATTTTTCTTGAGTCCAGAACCCGCCTCGGCGATATGTTTGCCAAGACCATCGTGATTCAAACCGGCAACTTGACCAAGGTACGCAGTCTTGCCGACATCTATGACGACGGGAAGCTCGGCACTGCTTGAGGGTGGTGGCTCAGGTTTCAACGTGTTGGTTAACACGAAAAATGGGGTCAGACCCTGAGGGATCCCCACAAATTTACCCTAAGCTCTGCGCTTGATGTCACACCTCATCACGCAGAGCCCGCTCCACTATTTCCAAGTGTCCTCGGCCTCCAAAATCTGTGCAGCTTCGCCAGTATTCCAAGCCTAGTCGCCACAATGAGAGCACTCGCTTTTCTTTGACGCTGTTGCTTTGGTAGCGTCGTTCCAAACCGCTTTCTCGTGCCAGCAGCCCTGTTAAAAAGAGAAGGTAGTTGGCCAATGCAGCAATCAACAACAACACCTCAATGCGCTTTGGACAATGGCTTCGATGTAGATTCAGGCCTAATCCCAGATGCTCACTTTTTACATCTCGGAAGCCTTCTTCGATCTGCATACGGCGCTTATAAATCGCCACGATTTTTGCTGGATTCCATTCGTCTTGCTTCAGATTGCTGGCAAGCAACCATGGCTCCCGTTCACGCCTGGCTGACTGTCGGCTGAGCTTACTTTTGGCGATTGAGCCAGTCACTCGTTGATGCTTGCGGCCCTTGGCTGAATGTCGCACGCAGTACAAATCGATCAAGTGTGGAGCGCTACGTGTCATCTCGACCCGGCCAATCGACTTGGGTGACGAGGTGGCCAACGCATACAAATTTTTCACGGGTAGCCACTCATTTTCGTCACCACGATATAGCTCACGATTTCGTATGCGAGCCACGTAATACCAGCCCTGCGCCGCTACGGCCTTCATCCAGGGGCGACGAAAACCTGCATCAGTGACCAGGACTGGGACGCATCCATCAGGCAATAATTCGGCCAACATTTTGAGCAGGCGGCTTTGATATTTCGGGCAACCCTCGCGCTCATGAACGCTTTCGTAGATAGGAAACGAGCGTCCCGCAAACGGGACTGCAGCCCTCAACAAGAAGGCGTCGCCAGGTGCATCAATTCTCGACCAGTCGACCAAGATTAAAGGATGCTTCAGAGAGCCCAACAATGCGCGCAGCATGACCCAGTAGAACAATGGCCGCTCTGCTCTCAGATGTTGATTGCCCAACAATCGATCCACTCGCTTGATCGCGTGTTTTGGATACGCCTGACCTGGCATAAAACGTCCCAGCGCTGTCAGCGTGAGGCGACGGCCTTGCAGTAATGAACTGACACAACTCATCAGCGTTGTCAGGCGGCGAGAATGGATTGAAGGCAGTGCTTGAGCGAGCGCTCTGTGTAAAAATCGAATGGCCTGCATGGGTTCGGGTTCTTGTTTTTGTGTGGTGCAAACCAAGTTGCCGACTCATGCAGGCCTCTTCAATATTCCAACCTCTTGATTTTTCGTAAGAAAAATCGGGGATCCCTCAGGGTCTGACCCCTATTTTCCCCAACGCCGCCGCGTCAAAGGCACCGAGCAAACCACCCTGCAATACGGCTCGAACGTGGACGTGGGCGGTAACCTCGCCATCGACGCCCGCCGCGACATCGCCGTGGTCGCCAGCACCGTCAGCGCCGCCAAAGACCTCAGCGTCAAAGCCGGCGAAAACCTGACCCTGGCCGCCGCCGCCAACGAACAACACGACTACTCAAAAGGCAAAAAAGGCGGCACCAAAACCACCACCCAACTCGACAACGTCACCCAACAAAGTGCGGAACTGAAAGCCGGCGGCGACCTGATAGCTGTCGCCGGTACCGACCTGACGCTGGTCGCCAGCAAGATCAGCGCGGGCAACGAAGCCTACGTGCATGCCGATAACGAACTGCAACTGCTGGCCGCGCAAGACAGCAACTATTCGCTGTACGACATGAGCAAAAAGGGCGGTTGGGGCAGCAAGAAAACCCAGCGTGATGAAGTGACCGATGTGAAGAATGTCGGGAGCGAGATCAAGACGGGGGGCAACCTGACGCTGGAGAGCGGTGGGGATCAGAAGTATCAAGCGGCGAAGCTCGACAGTGGCGGGGATATTGCGATTGTCAGTGGTGGGGCGGTGACGTTTGAGGCGGTGAAGGATTTGCGGCAGGAGAGTCATGAGAAGAGCAATAACAATGCCTTCTGGGTGTCTTCCAAAGGCAAAGGCAACACCGACGAGACGTTGCGCCAGACCCAAATGGTTGCCGAGGGCAGCATCGCGATCAAGGCGGTCGAAGGCCTGAAGATTGACGTCAATCAGGTCAATCAACAGACCGTCAGCCAATCCATTGATGCGATGGTCAAGGCTGATCCCCAGTTGGCGTGGATCAAGGACGCCGAGGCAAGGGGTGATGTGGACTGGAGGCAGGTCAAGGAGATTCATGACAGCTTCAAGTACAGCAACTCGGGGTTGGGGCCGGCTTCGCAGATCATTATTGCGATTGTGATGGCGGCGGTGGTTGGGCCTATGGCGGCAGCTGCAGCGGGTGGCGGTACGGCAGGGGCGGTAGCTGGGGCTGTGGCGTCGGGAGCCTCCACCAACGCAAGCGTCAGCGTCGTCAATAATCGCGGCAACCTGGGCGCAGTGCTTAAGGATGTGACTTCTTCGGATGCGATGAAGGGGTATGTGATTGCGGGTGCTACAGCAGGCCTGACCGCTGCTTATTTTGGTGATTGGACGGGTACTCAAACAAACACAATCACTGGGAAAGTTACGACGCAAGGTCTGCTGAATACTTGGAGTGGTGTCGGTAAATTTGCTGCCAACCAGACATTGCAAAGCGGCACGTCCATGCTGCTGGGCAAGGCGCTGGGACAGGGCGGTAGCGCTAGCGATGCGTTGAAAGGCGCGCTGTTCAATACACTGGCGGCAGCGAGTTTCAACCTGGTGGGTAATTACACCCAAGGTGTAGTTGCCGATGGATCTGCACCCAAAATTGCGATTCACGCGATGGTCGGTGGTTTGCTGGCTGAAGCTACGGGCGGCGACTTCAAAACCGGTGCGCTGGCTGCGGGCGCGAATGAGGCGCTGGTTACTCATCTGAATACTCTGGTCAAAGGCAATGAAGAATTGCTGACGATGAGTTCGCAGATTGTCGGTGTGCTGGCGGCGGCGGGGCAGAAGGATGCAGATGCGGCCGCCATGGAGAAGGGGGCTTGGGTCGCGAAGAATGCTACGCAGTACAACTACCTGGGCGAGCATCAAAAGTCTCAGAGAGCGAAAGAGCTGGCAGAAAGCGAAGATGCACTAGAAAGACTCAGGATCAATACGAAGTGGGAATTGATCGACGCCGGGCAGGACGCCAGCTTTGCGGGTGGGGCAGTGGTTGGCGTGCCGGAAGGGCTACTTGATACGGTCAAGGGCATCTTGGAAGTTGCCGGCAGCCCGATACAGACGTTTCGGGCGTTGAGGTCCGTGCTTGAAAGCGAGGATGTGCTGGGTCATGTCTCGGACACTATGAAGCAGTCCTACATCGAACGAATTGACAATCTGCAATCGGAGTATGAACGAGCCGGGGCGAGTGGATCGTTTAACGCAGGGCGTGAAGCCGGGAAGCTGATAAGCGACGTTGTGGCGCTAGGGACGGGGGTTGGGGGAGCGCTCAAAAGCGGGGCCTTGCTCGTCGAAAAGGTCACTGCTAAGGTTGTTAAGGCTGAGTTGACGGTAGTAAAAGCGACGGGCGCAGCTGAAGTGCCGGCTACTTCTGCGATTGCGCGTGTTGGGCTGAGAGACGATCTGGCTGCCCAAGCAGGGATTCCTCGAAATATTGCTGAATCGCCGTCGAGCATGTGGGGTAAGTCGATTGATGACATCAAGCAGTCGTTAACGCTTGATGGTGCGAGCCTTACGCCGAAAGCACCATTGGCTGGTACTTCAGGTAAAGCACAGGTCTTTAACGTTGAAGGACACCCGACAATAAAAGAGGTAGAGTTTCATCCGGGCGGTGGAACCCACGGTGATAGTCCGTACTATAAGCTTGTTAGTACTGAGAAGGTTGGCAATAAAAATATAGAAATACGGGTAATTGATCCGTCGCCTGATTTTAGTCCAGGCACTATTACGCGTTATCAACAATACTATGATACCCAAGGAAATCGTCTGAAATATGAGGGCGGTGAGTGGAAGGGTTGGAACTGATATATGAGAAATTTATTCCCTGATTTGTACGCTGACCTTATTCCAGGTATATCAGCAGCAGGATTTTCTTTGGGTGAGTCATTTTCCAATGTTAGCGAAGAGGTTGGGGAGGTTGAGTGGTACGGTCCGGAAGTACCTGTTCGTGATATTCTCCTTAAGAATAACTCTTGGGTCGGAATTAAGAGGCGGATCGGTTTTGGTAATGAACTTTTATTTTCATATCGATTTATGAATGAGGTGGTCTCGCTGTACTTTGAGAATGCAGGAAGGCTTTATAGAATTTCCGTAGGTGCAGGGTATTTTGGGAGATTTAATAGTGTCAGCGTGGGAGATGATCTTCGGAGCTTGGAAAGGGAGTTTGATGTTTTGTTTAATGATGCGGATGATGACTTTCTTCTGAAGAAATTCGGAAGCATATTGACGGGGATTAGTTTTGTTACGGACTACAGAGCTTCCTTAGAAGATGCGCCAGAACAAGTTATCAAGTTTATATCGATACACGACTGGTCCCTTCGATAAAACATTGAGCGGATCACGTTTTTCATAAGTCCATCAAAATAAAGGAGAAATGGGGTCAGAGAAATGGGTCAGACGCTGAGTGGTCCAGCGGCGCAGGCCGCCGCAGAAAAAGCCTTTGCCCAAAAAGGCTTTGACGTATCAGGGAAGTACGTAGAAAAAGTATGGGTGCCAACTCTTGGTAACCCTAGATCAGGTGCGTGGGTGCCAAAAAGTGAGTGACACAATTAGACAGTTTGATAAGCTTTGCGAAGCTGCTATGGCCGCTTATAGTGAAGAGTTAGATGTCTCCTATGAAGAGTCTTTGTTGCAAATATTGCAGAAAAACGGGGTCAGACCCTGAGGAATCCCCGTAATAGCAAGACTGGAGAAATAACAAACTCCTTTATCACTATGCCGCGGAGGACAAACTGATGGCTAGCTTGGCTTGGCTTGAGAGCCTAAAGGAGTCATTTGCTTCAACTGGTCTGGATTATGAAGACCTTTACGAATTGATAGAGGCTTCTATGGCGAGGGGGAGGACTAATTTTCCAGCGTTTATCTATGACGCTTCGCGGGGAGTTGGCTTCTCTGTGAGTGAAGGATTTTTTTACTCTCTTGATCAGGACTGGGACGATCCAGAAGATTTCAGTGAGGTCAGTTTCTTTTTGGGCGAAGTGGAAACTTCAAGTATCCCAGTGCCAGACTACGTTTCCCTGATGAAAATTGCAGCTGATGTTTACTCTACTTTCTTTCCTGATGATGGGGGCAGTGTTCTAAGGTCTGTGGAGAGATTAGAAGAGCGTTACTCGAAGAAGTCTCCAGTCTAGTTGGGGAACGTTTATTCAAGATCAAGAAGCGCTCAATCTACCGGCAGAGGAAAAATGGGGTCAGACCACTATTCTTCCGGCGAGGGCCCAACGGGGCGGTAATCGCTAATGAGTTTAGTGGGTACTACTGGAAGAGCTGGACGCCTGAGGTCAGAGCTAAATTTGAGCAGACTCTTAAGCAGTACGATCTCAATGTCAAACATCATCATGGAATGTAATTTATGAAAAAATGTGAAAAAATGGGGTCAGACCACTATTCTTCTAACGGAGCACTAAACGTGGTCTAACCGCTGTTTTTTTGTAGAAAAATGGGGTCAGACCACTATTCTTCCTGAGCTTGAAGCTCGAGGAGGCGGTGGGTTCTTGAGCAGCGTTGATGATGCTCAAAAAGTACTAGACGCTTACCGCATAGGGCAGGTTAAGATTTTAGGTAAGAATGCTCAAGGGTTTTCGGTGGTCAAGTTTGAAGGCGTAACCGGCACTAACGTTAACGCTGGCGTTGGTATAACCGCTCAGCCAACTAATGTCTTTATCATCAAAGGTACAAAAAGCCCAAGTATTGTCCCTGCTAACCCTAATTGGACTCAGAAATGAATGCAGAAGCTGAATTGAAAACTTGGAATTTCCAAGTCTTAATGCTTGTTCAAGCGATGCTGGGGGCAGTTACTCCAAACTTCAGGATGGTGGTATTGTCTTGTGAAGATGATGTTTGGTTAATTAGATTTTATCTTGAAGAAAATATAGAGGATGATATTGATGAGGTCGAAGATATCATATGTCAATATACTGCTTATCAGGACTCAAATTTAAAATGCAAGTCGGAAATTTTGGTCGGCAACGAAGACCTACCTAGCTTGTCGGAAGCTGAGAGGGTCGTTTATCGTCGAAAAGAGTAATTTTTACTTGGTCCAATGAAAAACGGGGTCAGACCACTATTCTTCTGACGGAGCACTAAACGTGGTCTGACCCCTATTTTCCTCTTGTGTGGTGCAAACCAAGTTGCCGACTCATGCAGGCCTCTTCAATATTCCAACTTCTTGATTTTCGGTAAGATAAATCGGGGATCCCTCAGGGTCTGACCCCTATTTTTCTTCAAAAGCAATTGATAATTCAGTCATAGGGAAGCCAAGAGTCGGGAGCGCAAATAAACTTCCTGATGGCCAGCACGGATTTAATGACATAATTGATAACTATGCTGGTGATGCAGCTAAATTTGAGATACCAACCAAAGGACCAGGTGGCGAGGTGGTTAGGGTGTCAGAGTTAAGGCAGATTGAAGGCAGCAATAACGGAGTTGGTGGGGTTTTTGAATGGATTGTTGATGAAGGCAACGTGACTCATCGGCGCTTTATTCCCGGTGGTCAAGTAACTGGCCTGCCTAACCAAATTCCGAAAAAATAAGGAGAAGGTAATGTCCCCACTTGGTGTATTGATTAGTTTGGGTTTGGCTTGTTGGTCAACCATTTTTTTGGGATTTAGAAAGCGCTGGATAAGGCGAGAAGATATTTTTGAGTTTGCCATGAATCAGCTTTTAAATGGTTGCGAAAGCGAGCGCGTTGCCATCATTGCTGGAGGCGAATATTTAAGCGATGAAGAACTTCTTGAGGTTGTCTCAAAACAAATGGAGATGACGAACCTTCTTGCCGAAATTGAAAAGTGGCGTTTAGCTTTTCTACTTTGTATTGATACGTCGAATGACAGTGACGAAAATAAAATAAATAGACTTCAGGAAGTCTATGCGGACTTTGATTATCCGGAAGATATGGCTTCGTGCAGTATTTACTCTCAGGATGGTGTCGACCCGCTTGTAGCAATGAGCCGAGTTGTGGAAAAACTAAGAGAGAGGTTTTTGCTCCAATAATTTGATGGTGCAAAAGCGACAGGAGCTGCCGGCGAAAGTGCAGACGCCATGCGCCGATTGGACTATGAAGGTGCTCCCTATCACGGAAAAGTCGATAATGCAGTTAAGAGCCGAGAAAAATGGGGTCAGACTACTATTCTTCTGACGGAGCACTAAATGTGGTCTGACCCTGAGGGATCCCCACAAATTTACCCTAAGCTCTGCGCTTGATGGCACACCTCATCACGCAGAGCCCGCTCCACTATTTCCAAGTGTCCTCGGCCTCCAAAATCTGTGCAGCTTCGCCAGTATTCCAAGCCTAGTCGCCACAATGAGAGCACTCGCTTTTCTTTGACGCTGTTGCTTTGGTAGCGTCGTTCCAAACCGCTTTCTCGTGCCTGCAGCCCTGTTAAAAAGAGAAGGTAGTTGGCCAAAGCAGCAATCAACAACAGCGCCTCAATGCGCTTTGGACAATGGCTTCGATGCAGATTCAGGCCTAATCCCAGGTGCTCACTTTTTACATCTCGGAAGCCTTCTTCGATCTGCATACGGCGCTTATAAATCGCTACGATTTTTGCTGGATTCCATTCGTCTTGCTTCAGATTGCTGGCAAGCAACCATGGCTCCCGTTCACGCCTGGCTGACTGTCGGCTGAGCTTACTTTTGGCGATTGAGCCGGTCACTCGTTGATGCTTGCGGCCCTTGGCTGAATGTCGCACGCAGTACAAATCGATCAAGTGTGGAGCGCTACGTGTCATCTCGACCCGGCCAATCGACTTGGGTGACGAGGTGGCCAACGCATACAAATTTTTCACGGGTAGCCACTCATTTTCGTCACCCCGATATAGCTCACGATTTCGTATGCGGGCCACGTAATACCAGCCCTGCGCGGCCACTGCTTTCATCCATGGGCGCCGGAAACCTGCATCGGTAACCATCACTGGAACACATCCATCGGGCAGTAGTTCAGCCAGTGTTTTGAGCAGGCGGTTTTGATATTTGGGGCAACCCTCGCGCTCATGAACACTTTCATAAATAGGAAATGAGCGCCCCGCCAGCGGTATCGCGGCTCTCAACAAAAACGCGTTGCCGGGAGCATCAATTCGGGACCAGTCGACCAAGATTAATGGATGCTTCATCGACCCTAGCAACGCCCGCAGGATCACCCAGTAGAACAGCGGGCGCTCTGCTCTGAGGTGTTGATTGCCCAGCAACCGATCAACCCGCTTGATCGCATGTTTGGGGTACGCCTGACCTGGCATAAAACGTCCGAGCGCTGTCAGCGTCAAGCGGCGGCCTTGCAGTAACGAACTGACACAACTCATCAGTGTTGTCAGGCGACGAGAATGGATTGAAGGCAGTGCTTGAGCGAGCGCTCTGTGTAAAAATCGGATGGCTTGCATGGGTCGGGGATCTTGTTTTTGTGTGGTGCAAACCAAGTTGCCGACTCATGCAGGCTTCTTCAATAATTCCAACTTCTTGATTTTTCGTAAGAAAAATCGGGGATTCCTCAGGGTCAGACCACTATTCATCTGGCGGTGCATTAAACGTGGTCTGACCCTGAGGGATCCCCACAAATTTACTCCAAGCTCTGCGCTTGATGATGCAAAAAATGCGGTCAGACCACTAGTCTACTGGCGGAGCACTAAACGTGGTCTGACCCTTATTTTTACGACAACAGTGAGTGTCCAATGTGGGAGCTGGTTTGCCTGCGATGCAAACACCTCGGTTTTTCTGACAGACCCAAGTGATGCCATCGCAGGCAAGCCAGCTCCCACCTTTGTTTTGTGCCGTGTCAGGGGCGCTGGCTTATGCCCTGGGCTGCAGGCAATCCAGTGCGCGGTCGGCAAGTGTGCGGGCCATGTCGATCAGGTGTTCGGTTGCGCCAGCCATATGGTGTTGATCGCCGCTCAGGCCTTGGGTGATGTCGGCAGCGGTGGCCGCAGCACAGCGCAGCAGGTTGCAGATTTGGGCGAGGGCGTCTTCGAAGCTTAGGTCTTGATTCACGGTAAAAGATTGCGGTGAAGCGGGTTGCAGATAGTGACTCAGGGCGCGATCAAAGATCTTGCGGTCGGGGGTGAAGCGAGTTGAATCCGAATGGCTTTTGCTCATACATAAGCTCCTGATAAGGGGGCCTACTTGTTCTCAGGTTTCCACTCCTGTTCGCTGATAGGCAGCGACAGAGCGAAGGCTAGCCAGTGGCGTGAGCAGGCGCAAGGCCAAAGGATTGTCTAGGAAACTTCCTGCAAATTAAAGCGATATGGATTGCTGGCCTTTGACCATGCATGGCGAGCGGGCAACACCGATCAAATGTGGGGGCTGGCTTGCCTGCGATAACGCCGGGCCGGCCAGCACATTTGTCACTGGAAGACCGCCATCGCAGGCAAGTTAGCTCCCACCTTTCAGATCGTGATCAGGCCAGGTAATTGTGGAACCAGCCGAGGGTTCTTTCCCACGCCAGATTCGCCGCCGCCTCGTCATACCGTGGCGTTGAATCATTATGAAAGCCATGATTGGCGCCTTTGTAGATATACGCCTCATAGGTCGTGCCTGCGGCCTTCAGCGCTTTCTCATACGCCGGCCAGCCCTCGTTGATCCGCGTGTCCAACTCGCCGTAATGCAGCATGATCGGTGCTTTTATGCGTGGCACGTCCTTGGCCTCTGGTTGGCGCCCGTAAAACGACACCGCCGCACCCAATTCCGGATAAGCCACCGCCGCCGCATTGGTCACGCCGCCGCCATAACAGAAGCCGGTAATCCCGACTTTGCCGGTGCTGCTGTCGTGGTGCATCAGCCATTCGATGGCGGCGAAGAAGTCGTTCATGAGTTTGGTGGGGTCGACTTTTTGTTGCAGTTCCACGCCTTTTTCATCGTTGCCGGGGTAGCCGCCCACGGAGGTGAGGCCGTCGGGTGCCAGGGCGATGAAGCCGGCTTTGGCCAGGCGCCGGGCGACGTCTTCGATGTAGGGGTTCAAGCCGCGGTTTTCGTGCACCACCACCACGGCGGGCAGTTTGCCGCTGGCCTTGGCCGGGCGTACGAGGTAGCCGCGCACGGTGCCGTTGCCTTTGGGCGAGGGGTAGGTGATGTAGTCGGCGACGATGTCCGGGTCGGTGAATTTGACCTGTTCGGCCAGCGCATAGTTGGGGCTCAGGGCCGCCAGCAGCGCCGAGGCAGTGAGGCCACCGAAGGTGAACAGCGCGGCGCGGTCGAGAAATTCGCGGCGGTTGAGCTTGCCGTGGGCGTAGCCGTCGTAGAGTTCCAGCAGTTCGGGGGCAAAGTCTTTCGCGGTGAGACGAGTCATCGGAGCAGTCCTCGATTAGCGGTGGTCATCACTGTAGACCAGGATCAACTGTCGCGGCCATGGGCGGCGGCGGCCAGTTGCCCGGTGTCGACGCGCACGAACACCGAGTCGCCGACGGCGGTGAGCACGTCACCGGCGTACACCTCGCAGACCACGCGGCTTTTACGCCCCACGTCACCTTCGACCCGTGCGCGCAGGCTCAGCGTTACGCCCATCGGCGTCGGCTTGATGAATTTGATCCCCAGGTTGCCGGTCACGCAGTCGATGCGCGGCAGGCTGCCGGGCGCGCGTTGTTCGGCGCGGTAGTGGTAGGCCATGGCGGTCCAGTTGGAATGGCAGTCGACCAGCATGGCGATCAGGCCGCCGTAGACCAGGTCGGGCCAGCCGCTGTATTTGGCGTCCGGCTGATGCTCGGCAATTACATGGACGCCATCGGTGTCCCAGCGGCTTTTGATGTGCAGGCCGTGCGGGTTGCTGCCGCCGCAGCCGTAGCAAATGCCTTCGGGGGCGGTGGTGTCCTGCAGAGAAGGGGTGTGCATGCAAAGTCCTTATTGTGCTGGGGCGACTACTCTGTTTAACAGGACAAACGCCCGATGGGAATACATCCATGGCGTGGCGTGTAAGCTCAGCACGCGTGTTCTTTTCTCCTGCGGAGTTTTCCATGAAGCGTCGAACGCACCCGGTCGTCATGCTGGCTCTGGTTGTGGGTTGGTTTTCCAATGCCCAGGCCGTGGAGTACAAAGACGTCAACCGCACGGCCAGCCAGATCAGCTTTACCTTCCAGCAATTCGGGCAGCGGGTGTACGGCACCTTCAGCGACTTCGAGGGCACCTTGACCTTCGATACGCAAAAGCCCGAGGCGGCGCACGCATTGCTGAAGATCCACCTCGCCAGTATCGATGCCGGCAGCCAGGACGCCAACACCCGGTTGCAGCAACCGGCGTGGTTCGACACCGCAACCTATCCGGTGGGCGTGTATGAATCCAACGGTGCCCGCGCGCTGGGCGACAACCGCTACAGGATCACCGGCAACCTGACGATCAAGGGCATTACGCGGCCGGTCAATATTGAGGTCGTGCTCAAGGAGCAAAGCGGTATCGGCGTGTTCGACGGTGAGTTCATCCTCAACCGCGACGACTTCAACATTGGTGAGGGCGAGTGGGCTGGTAATAGCGTGGTGTCCAACGGCATCAACATCAAATTCAAGATGGTCGCGCCACAACGCTAGGGCCGTTAACGGGCGAACCGCTTCGCGCCGGCCACGCAGCCGATCACCGCGACCGTCACCAGCACCATGCCCAGGCTGACCGGCTCATGCAGCAGGCCCGCCGCCAATGCCAGCCCGAAGAACGGTTGCAGCAACTGCAACTGGCCGACGGCGGCAATGCCGCCTTGGGCCAGGCCGCGATACCAGAACACAAAGCCGATCAGCATGCTGAACAGTGCCACATAACCCAGGCTCAGCCAGGCCGGCAGGCTGATCCCGGCCAGGGTCGACGGCGCCAGGATCAGGCTCAAGGGCGCCACCACCGGCAGCGACACCACCAACGCCCAGCAGATCACCTGCCAGCCACCCAGGCTGCGCGAGAGCTTGGCGCCTTCGGCGTAACCCAGACCGCAGGCCAACACCGCCAACAGCATCAGCACGTCACCGGCAGGGGCGGCGCTCAAGCCTTGGGCCACGGCGTAGCCCATCACCAGCAGGCTGCCCAGGCTCGAAAATAACCAGAACACCGGGCGCGGACGCTCGCCGCCGCGCAGCACGCCAAACACTGCCGTGGCGAGCGGCAGTAAGCCGATAAACACAATCGAATGGGCGGAAGTGACGTATTGCAAGGCCAGCGCGGTGAGCAAGGGAAAGCCGACCACAACGCCGAGCGACACGATTACCAGGGGCAGCCATTGATGACGCGCGGGGCGCTTCGCCTGGAACAGCCGCAGCAGGCATAAACCCAGCACGGCGGCGAGGGTGGCGCGGAGCATGGTCAGGAACACCGGGTCGAATTCCATCACCGCCAAGCGTGTGGCCGGCAATGAACCGCTGAAAATCACGACGCCGATAAAACCGTTGATCCACCCTTGGGTGCTGCTGTCGAGGGGGTTGAGCGCTGAGGTACGTTCCATGGGCTGTGCTCGAAAGGAAGGGTTGCGTGACGGGCATCCTAGGGTCGAATATCAGCACAATCAAAAAATTGTCATGGATACACCGCCTATGCCGCGCGCCCGCTATAAGTCGCTGGTCGACACCTTCGCCGAGGACATCCGCAGCGGGGTTTTGCCGCCCGGCACGCGCCTGCCCACCCACCGGCAACTGGCCGCCGACCACCGCCTGGCACTGGTGACCGCGAGCCGGGTGTACGCCGAACTTGAGGCCATGGGCCTGGTCAGCGGTGAAACCGGCCGTGGCACGTTTGTCCGCGAGATCGCGTTGCCGCCAGGGCAGGGCAGTGGGCAGATGAGCGTCGCGACGGGGATGCTCGACCTTAACTTCAACTACCCGTCGCTGCCGGGGCAGGCGGAGCTGTTGCGCACGGCCTTGCGCCAATTGGCGTTGTCGGGCGATCTGGAAGCGTTGCTGCGTTACCAGCCCCATGCCGGCCGTTTGCACGAGCGCGCCGCCATGGCCCGCCATCTGGTGAGCCGAGGGCTGGCGGTGGAGGCCGAGCAGGTGCTGGTGGTCAGCGGCGCCCAGCACGGTTTGGCGGTGGCGATGATGGCGTTGCTCAAGCCGGGGGATGTGATCGCCGTCGACGCGTTGACGTATTCGGGGTTCAAGGTGCTGGCGGAAACCTTGCACCTGGAAATCGTCGCCATCGCGGTCACTGCCCACGGCCCGGACCTGGCGGCTTTGCAACGCCTGTGTCGCCAGCGGCCGGTGCGCGCCGTGTACAGCATGCCGACCCTGCATAACCCGTTGGGTTGGGTGATGAGCCTGGAGCAACGAACACAACTGGTGGCCATCGCCCGCCAGCACCATCTGATGGTGATCGAGGATGCGGCCTACGCCTACCTGGCCGAGGACGCACCGCCGCCACTGGCAGCCCTGGCGCCGGAACGCACGGTGTACGTCGGCGGTTTTTCCAAGAGCGTCGCCACCGGCTTGCGCGTCGGTTTTGTTGCGGCGCCTGCGGCATGGGTAAAGGCGATTGAACGCACCATCATGGCCACCACCTGGAACGTGCCCGGGGTGATGAGCGCGATTGCCGTCGCCTGGATCGAGGACGGCACCGTCGCCCGCCTGGAAGCGCAAAAGCGCCAGGATGCCCAGGCACGACAAGCCTTGGCCGCGCAGGTGTTGGCCGGGGTGGATTACATCAGCCACCCCTCGTCGTATTTTTTGTGGTTGCCGCTGCAAGAAGAGGCGCGGGCCGATCAGGTCGCCATGACCCTGCAACGCGAGGGCATTTCGGTGTCCACCGCCGAGCCGTTTGCCGTCTCGGCGTGTGTACCGCATGCGCTGCGCCTGGCACTGGGCTCGGTGGACATGGCGGCGCTACGCACGGCACTGGTGCGCGTGCGCAGAGTGGTGCAGTGGTGAGCCGAGCTTGGGCGGCTCACCGCGGTCATCAGTATTTGTACGCCTGACGCCCGATCAGCAGCCACTTGCCTTTTTGCTTTTGCCAGACCTGAAAGTTGTCGATGTCGGTCGGCACGTCGACGCCGCTGTTCACGGCCAGGGCGTGAAAGTGGTTGCGCACCAGTGCCGTGTCGCCGTCCAGGGTGATGGTCTGGTTTTGCATTTCCAGGGTCTTGAAGGCGCTGGTGTGGGTTTCCAGATCGGCGATGAACTGCGCCTTGTCCTGCACTTTGCCACTGGAATGGCCGTAGGTGAGTTTGTCGGACGTCAGCGCGTGCAGCGTCTTGAGGTCCAGGTGCAGCATGGCTTGGGTCAGTTGGTCGACCGCTTGAGCCACCTCCTTTTCAGCGGCGGCGGGCGCCGCTGCGACGTACCCGGAAAACAGGCACAGAAAACCGATCAGCAGTTTGACGTTTGGCATGGGTGTTTCCTTATTGTTGTTGGGGGCGCTACGACCACTTTAGTCGTCGTACAACCATGCAATATTTTCGTCAACGAAGGAAAGTGAAATTTTGATAAGTCAAAAAAAGGTAAGAATTAAAGGGTTCATGGAAATTCGACTGACTCGTACGACATCCCAACACATTAAATAAGTGTCAAGGCGTTCGCGTGCCGCTTCCTGCACCAGTAGCACATCGCTATGCTACTGGCGAAACAACCACTCGGCCGAGGTGCAAAATGGATTTTGACTGGCACAGCGGCGTCATGACCCGTGCCACCCCCGTGACGCCACACTACAAAAATACCCAAAAAGTTCGCCGATTCATGCTTGAACACTGCGGCCCGGCGTTCAAGTTCGACCGGCCGTTGATGGCCTGGATTCGCAACGACATTCCCAAGACGCTGGGCGATGTGGTGGATGAATGGCAACGTCGCCAGGAGGATTCACGCGTATGACACCGGATCAGAAATACCAGGCTGCGCAAGAGCGCATCGGCTATCGATTGGAAGCATTCAAAATCGGCGGCAACTACACGCCGCTGGTACGCGACGGTAACCACCTGTACATCAGTGGCCAGATTCCGCGTGTCGGCGACACCATCGTACTGCCGGGAAAAGTCGGCGAAAGCCTGACCCTGGCACAGGCGCAAATCGCGGCCAGTATCAGCGCATTGCGTTGCCTGGGGCTGCTCAAGCAGGCCTTGGGTTCGCTGGATCAGGTCAAGGCAATCCCGCGCATTGCGGTGTACGTGCGCAGTGCTGAAGATTTCGACCAGCAGAGCGAAGTGGCCAATGCGGCCTCCGACTTGCTGCATGAAATCCTCGGTGCCGCCGGGGCGCACACACGCACATCGGTGGGTGTGATGCAGCTGCCCAAATCAGCGGCGGTTGAAATCGAAATGCTGGCCATTGCTCACACTTAACCTGCGGGAATAACCGTTGATGATTACCGCAGGCTGGGTGGTGCTGGTCAACTATGCGCGCTACCTGGCACCCGGCGTGTTGCTGTTTGGCCTGTGGTTTGCGCTGACGCCCAGAGCGTTGTCCGCGCTACGCATCCTTATCTTGCTGATGGCATTTGTGTTGCTGCGTGATGCGCTGACGCCGTTGGGCATCTGGTCGTTGAGCGGCGAGGTGCAGATTGCATTCAGCGGCAATGCCTTTGTGTTGGCGGCGCTGGGTGGTTTATCGCTGCTATCGATTGTTGTGCTTGCACGGATAGCGCCGGAGCTGTGGCAGTGGGTGCGCGGGACCATCGGCAACCCGGCGGTTGGCCTGGCTGTTGCACTGGCGGTGGGCTGTTTGATCGGCGTGCCGCTGAGGCTTTACCAAGGCATCGAGGCTTCCGCGATCCCCGGCTACTGGGTGTGGCTGCCGGGCATGGTGGTGTTGGCCTATGGTGCCAATGCGTTGGAAGAGGTGCTGTTTCGCGGTTTTTTACAGGGCTATCTGGAGCAGCAGGTCACACCGTTGCGGGCAGCGTTGATCAGCGGCGTGGCCTTCGCAGCCTGTCATGCTTTCCTGGCCTTGAGCGTCACCCAACTGGGCTGGCCGGTGTTGCTGTTTACCCTGATCGAAGGCTTGGCGTGCGCATTGGTGCGCATGCGTTATGGCGTGTTGCCGGCGACGCTCGCCCACGGCACCGCCATCCTGCTGATTGCCGTGCCCTACATGGCCTGATCCGAAACACAGCTCCCACCGAGCTCGACTTGAAATACAGTCAAAATGTGGGAGCGGGCTTGCTCGCGAAGACGGTCTGCCAGTCACCTGATGCATCGCCCGACACTCCGCTTTCGCGAGCAAGCCCGCTCCCACAGGTTGATCGCGTTCAGGCCGTTGTGGCGCTGCATGCCCTGATCTAAAACACAGCTCCCACCGAGCTCGACTTGAAATACAGTCAAAATGTGGGAGCGGGCTTGCTCGCGAAGACGGTGTGCCAGTCACCTGATGCATCACCTGACACTCCGCTTTCGCGAGCAAGCCCGCTCCTCCAGGTTGATCGCGTTCAGGCCGTTGTGGCGCTACATGGCTTGATCTGAAACACAGCTCCCACCGAGCTCGACTTGAAATACAGTCAAAATGTGGGAGCGGGCTTGCTCGCGAAGACAGTCTGCCAGTCACCTGATGCATCAGCTGACACTCCGCTTTCGCGAGCAAGCCCGCTCCCCCAGGTTGATCGCGTTCAGGCCGTTATGGCGCTACATGCCCTGATCTAAAACACAGCTCCCACCGAGCTCGACTTGAAATACAGTCAAAATGTGGGAGCGCGCTTGCTCGCGAAGACGGTGTGTCAGTCACCTGATGCATCACCTGACACTCCGCTTTCGCGAGCAAGCCCGCTCCCACAGGTTGATCGCGTTCAGGCCGTAGTGGCACTGCATGCCCTGATCTAAAACACAGCTCCCACCGAACTCGACTTGAAATACAGTCAAAATGTGGGAGCGGGCTTGCTCGCGAAGACGGTCTGCCAGTAACCTGATGCATCGCCTGACACTCCGCTTTCGCGAGCAAGCCCGCTCCCCCAGGTTGATCGCGTTCAGGCCGTTGTGGCACTGCATGCCCTGATCTAAAACACAGCTCCCACCGAGCTCGACTTGAAATACAGTCAAAATGTGGGAGCGGGCTTGCTCGCGAAGACGGTCTGCCAGTCACCTGATGCATCGCCTGACACTCCGCTTTCGCGAGCAAGCCTGCTCCCCCAGGTTGATCGCGTTCAGGCCGTTATGGCGCTACATGCCCTGATCTAAAACACAGCTCCCACCGAGCTCGACTTGAAATACAGTCAAAATGTGGGAGCGGGCTTGCTCGCGAAGACGGTCTGCCAGTCACCTGATGCATCGCCTGACACTCCGCTTTCGCGAGCAAGCCCGCTCCCCCAGGTTGATCGCGTTCAGGCCGTTGTGGCGCTACATGGCTTGATCTGAAACACAGCCAGCCCCCACAATTTCTACAGCGGCGGTGTGCGCGGCGGAATCAGGCGTTTGCTGCCGGTGGCTTCATACGCGCTGGCAAAGCTCAGCAGCGCCGAGTCATCGTACGCCCGCCCGGCAAAGGTCAGGCCGACCGGCATGCCGATATCGGCCATCACGCCCATCGGTACGGTGACGGTGGGCACGCCCAGGTGGCGGATGGCGAGGTTGCCGTTGGCGACCCAGACGCCATTGCTCCAGGCGATGTCGGCACTGGCTTCATTCACGTCGGCATCGGCCGGGCCCACATCGGCCACGGTCGGGAACAGCACGGCGTCGAGGCCCAGGTTGTCCATCCAGTCTTCCAGGTCCAGGCGCCGGGTCTGCTCCAGGCCACGCAGGCCATCCGGCACGGTGCTGATCTCGTTCCATGGCGTAATGCCGCGTTCGGCCATGCGCACGTATTCGTCCATGCCGGCGGCCAGGTCATCTTCACGGTTGGGCAAGGTGCCCGGGTCATGGGGGAAGATCTGCGGCCCATCGACGTCCGCCAGGCGGTTCAGCGCGGGGTCGCCGTTGGCGCGCAGGAAGTCATCGAAGGCCCAGGCCGACAGTTCCCACAATTCATCGTGCAGGAATGCCTTGGACACCAGGCCGCGGGTAAACACCGTCGGCGCGCCGGGGCGGTCGCCTTCGCAATTGGACACCAGCGGGAAGTCCACCTCGATGACTTCGGCACCGGCGGCTTCCAGTGCCTGGCGTGCGGCATGCCACAGGTCGATGACGCTGGCCCGGGTGTTGATCTTTTGCCCGGTCGGCCCGCCGATTCCGGGTTTTTCGCTGGTGCCGGCCTCGGGGTCAGCGTTGATGTACATGCGCGGCACACCGAAACGTTTACCGGCCAGGGCCTCGCTATTGACGGCCAGTTCGGCGTACGACGCCGGGCGCACCGAGGCCACGCTCGGGATCGGCACCCAGGGTTGCAGGCGCCACAGGTCGCCACGGGTGTCGGGGTCTTCGGCGACCACCACGTCGAGCACTTCCAGCAGGTCGGCCATGGTGCGCGCATACGGCACCACGACGTCCATGGTCGGGGTCAACGGCCAGTTGCCGCGCACCGAAATCACCCCACGAGAAGGGGTGTAGGCGCACAGGCCATTGTTGGACGCCGGGCCACGCCCGCTTGACCAGGTTTCTTCCGCCACGCCGAATGCCGCGAAGCTGGCCGCCGTGGCGGTGCCGGCGCCGTTGGACGAGCCGGAAGCGAATGGCGCGGTGAGGTAGTCGGCGTTATACGGGCTTTCGGCGCGCCCATAGACCCCACGTTGCATTCCACCATTGGCCATCGGCGGCATATTGGTCTTGCCCAGGCAGATGGCGCCACCGGCGCGCAGGCGTTCGATCGTGAACGCATCGCGCTGCGCGACGAGCTTGGCGAAGGCCGGGCTGCCCGAAGCCGCCGTCAGGCCCTTGACCAGGTAGCTGTCTTTGGCGGTGTAGGGAATGCCGTCCAATGGCCCCAGGGTTTTGCCCTGCGCCCGGCGTGCGTCGGACGCCTCGGCTTCTTTAAGGGCCTCGGGGTTGCGCACGACGACGGCGTTCAACGCGGTGGCGGTCTGCGGGCCGTCATAGGCATCAATCCGCGCCAGGTAGGCGTTTACCAGTTCAACGGCAGTGGTCTGGCCGGCTTCAAGCGCCGCGCGCAATTGGGCAATGGAGACTTCGGTAACTTGCATCACGTTTTTTTCGCCGCCTTCAAGTGGGAGGTATGGCGGCAGTCTACGGACAGATATTTCACAAAACCAGCGCCGTATAGTCCGCGTAGGCGGCGCGCATCACTTGCCACGTGGACGCGTCAGCCGGAATCAGGTGCTCGATACGCAGTGAGGTGAGGGTGATGTCCTGAGGCATGCCGAAGGTGGTGAAGGTCGACAGAAAGTTCAGCTCGCCGTCGGGTGAGCGGATACGCGTCAGCACCAATGGCGGCATATGTTCGGGCGGTTCGGTGTTGGCGGGCGTCGGCAGACTTGCTAATAACCGCGCCAATTCAGGATTGCCCAGCGCCTCACGGCTGGCGCGTTGCCAGGCGAGCGTTCGGATCTCTTCGGCGTTGATCAGGTGGTCGCCCAAGCCGCCGGTTTGCAGCAGCGTGGTCAGCAGGTTCAACCCGTCTGCCGCATCCGGTTCAAGCCCCACCCGTTCAAACAGAACGCCGGTACTGGCATTCGCCGCCAGCACTTGCCACTCGCTGCCCAACAGAATCGCCGGGGCCGGGTTATTGGCGTGCAACACATGGCTGACGGCTTCGCGAATCGCGGCCATGGCCGGTGAGGCGAGTGGGGTGGCGGTGTAGCGTGGCGCGTAACCGGCGGCGAGGAACACGCGATTGCACTGCTCAAGCGGCACATCCAGCGCGGTCAATAAATTGTGCAGCGTGCCCGGGCTCGGCTTGGCGCGGCCGGTTTCGAGGTAACTGAGGTGGCGTTGCGAAACCCCGGTGATCAAGGCCAGGTCCAGTTGGCTCAGCTTGGCGTGGCGACGCAGTTGGCGCAGCTGTTCGCCGGCAGTGGTGTCCATGGCGGGTTCATAACCTGTGAGGTCATTGCGAGGGCCAAGACCTTATCACTATCGTGCGCTTCATTCACTTCAAGGACGAGACCATGCACAGACCCTCTATTGCCCTGGTCGGGTTAGTTGGATTTTCACTCTATACGCTGGCGACGATGCTCACCGCCGAGCAATCACTGTTGGCTTTTGGGCGGCAATTGATGTCGCGGCCGGACACCGCGCAGGTGGTGATCGACCTGTACCTGATGGCAGTGCTGGCGTGTATATGGATGTATCGGGATGCGCGTGGGCGCGGGCGGTCAGTGGTGTCTGTGCTGCCGTATTTCGCGCTGACGGCAGTCTTTGTTTCGGTGGGGCCGTTGCTTTATATCGTCGTTAATGGGGCCCGCGATGAATGACCTGCTGGCTATCTACGCAGGCTGCGTGCTGGTGTTGTGCCTGAAAATGTTTGCAATTTCCTGCTACCAGGGTTTTTGGCGGATTCGGCGGCGGGCGTTCACTCATCGTGAAGATGCGGCGTTCTTCGGGCGCAGGGTGCAGCCCCGGGAATTGTCGCAAGTCGCCAGGGCGCAACGGGCATGGGCCAATGACCTGGAAAACATCCCGCTGTTTTTTGTGTTGGGTGGATTGTGCGTGGCGCTGGGCAGTTCCCCGGGTGTCACGGGCTGGCTATTTGGCCTGTTTACTCTGGCCCGATTGGCGCACACGGTGACGTATCTGGCAGGGCTGCAGCCCTGGCGCACGCTGGCCTATGCAGTGGGTGTTGCCTGCCTCTTCGGGCTCGCTGCCCAGGTGGTCTTGAGGTTGGGATGAAATCCCTTTGGCTGAGCGAGCTTAGGGTGGCGAGCAGACTTGCCACACAAACAACCTGCCATAGGCAAGGGCTCAAGGGTTTAGCTGCGCCTGGTCATTGTCTTTGGCGATCAGCTGATAAGGCGTGGTCGGCGCAGTGTGGCGGTGCATTACGACCTCTCGCCGAAAGCGCCGGTGCGGTCCACCAGCCGCATGCTGTCCCGCCCGCCGCGCTTGGTTTCGTAGAGTGTGGCGTCACTTTGTTCGATCAGGGCCGATAAGTTCAGCGGCGGCTGGTCGAACAGGTCCGCGCCTATGCTCAAGGTCACCGGTACCGGCGTACTGAAGGTCTGCGCGGCGAGTTGCTGGAACTGTTCGCGCAGTCGGCTGCCGAGGTCGACGATCTGCGCAGTCGAGGCCTGATTCAGCAGGATTACAAACTCATCGCCACCCAGGCGTGCCGCCAACGCGCCCTGGGGCACCACGGCGCGAATCATTTCGCTCAGGGCGACCAACAAGCGGTCACCGGCGGTATGCCCATAGAGGTCGTTGACCAGCTTGAAATTGTCAATGTCGATCAACAATACAGCGCCCGGCTGGGCGCGTGAGACCTGGGCCAGCAGGCGCGGTGCCTGCAAGTCCAGGGCGCGCCGGTTGAACAGTGCCGTCAGTGGGTCGCGGGCTGCAAGGCGGGCAATCTGCTGCTCGCGGCGGTAGCGTTCGGAGCCGGTCATCGACAGCGCGATCAGCATGATCGCCATCGCACCTTCCACCAGGGACACCTGGATGATTTCGCCCTTGAAGGCCGCCAGGTCAATCAGTGTGCCGGGGATCATCACTGACAACGCTTTGGCCACATAAAACGCGCCATGGATCAGCAGCACATAGCGCAACTGCACCGCGCCGATGCTGAGTGATTTGCCGTGCGGGCGCAGCAGAAAGCTGGCGCGCAGGGTCGGCACTGCCACCAGCAGCGACTGCACCGCCAGCATGGCTTTGGACCATGGCAGCTCGACCGGCAGCATCAGCATCCCCAGCCACACCAGCAGCATCAACAGCCATAGCGGTGAAAGGCGCGCCTGGGTAAAACGCGCCACGCCGAGCAGGAACAAAAAGTGCGCGGTCACCAGCAAGCCGTTGGCGAACCAGATGCCGATCATCAACAGGCCACTGCCGCGTAGCAACGCCAGGGTAGAGCCGACGCTGATGGTCGCAAAACCTGCAGCCCAGAACAGCAGGGAAGATTCGCGCACGCTGCGCCATTCAATGGCCAGGTACAACGCGGCAGCGGCGGCCAACGCGATGGTCAGAGTCAGAATCGTAGGAGGGTCGAGCGTCATGTCGTGCCGGGCTGCCTGGGTGTGCGCTTAAAAATCGGGATTGTAAGCGCACACGCAGGTTTTTCAGAGCATTCTGGGTAATGGCACACAGCCAGCCGATGATCGGCCGGTCAGACGCCTTTGGTCGAGGGCAGCAAGATCGTGAGGATGCCCGCCAGTGGCAGAAACGAGCAGATCTTGTAGACGTACTCGATGCCATGGTTATCGGCGAGCAAGCCCAGCAATGCGGCGCCAATCCCGCTGAAACCGAACATCAGGCCGAAGAAGATCCCGGCGATCATCCCGACATTGCCCGGCACCAGTTCCTGGGCGAAGACCACGATGGCGGAGAAGGCCGAGGCGATGATAAAGCCGATCACCACGCTGAGCACGGCGGTCCAGAACAGGTCGACATAAGGCAGCGCCAGGGTGAAGGGCGCGGCGCCGAGGATCGAGAACCAGATGACTTTCTTGCGGCCGATCTTGTCGCCGATAGGGCCACCGGCAAAGGTGCCGACCGCTACCGCGCCAAGGAACAGGAACAGGTACATCTGCGAACTGGACACCGACAGCTGGAACTTCTCGATCAGGTAGAAGGTGAAGTAGCTGGTCAGGCTGGTCATGTAGAAGTACTTGGAGAACACCAGCAGCGCCAGCACCACCAGGGCAAACGTCACGCGGCCTTTGGACAAGCCGTGTGTGGCTTTACCGCCTTGCTTGAGCTTGAACAGGTTGAGGTGGTGGCGGTACCAGCGGCTCAAGCCATACAGCACCAGAATCGCAAACACCGCGAACAGCCCGAACCAGGCGATGTGGCTTTGGCCGTAGGGAATGATGATCGCCGCGGCGAGCAACGGGCCGAAAGCGCTGCCGGTGTTGCCGCCGACCTGGAAGGTCGATTGCGCCAGGCCGTAGCGGCCGCCGGAGGCCAGACGGGCCACGCGGGAGGTTTCCGGGTGAAAGGTCGACGAGCCGACGCCGACCAGCGCCGCCGCCAGCAATATCGCCGGGAACGTGCCGACAAACGCCAGCATCAGAATGCCGATCAGGGTGCACACCATGCCCGCCGGCAGCAGCCAGGGTTTGGGATGGCGGTCGGTGTGGTAGCCGATCCAGGGTTGCAGCAGGGAGGCGGTCAGTTGGAAGGTGAGGGTAATCAGGCCCACCTGGGTGAAGCTCAGCCCGTAATTGGCCTTGAGCATCGGGTAAATCGACGGCAGCACGGCCTGGATCAGGTCATTGATCATGTGCGCCAGGGCGCAGGCGCCGAGAACGCGCATGACCAGCGGGCTTATTTGGGGCGCAGTGGTTGCAGCGGCGGGTGACGCGGTCAGGGTCGACATGCAGGCATTCCATACAAGGCAGCGAACAGGGGCAGCCAGTACGATGCCGGCTGTCCATTTCTAATTGTTTCGGCGTTTATGCTAGATTCGACAAAAATGCCTGTCTCACGAAATTCGGGAGGCAACTGTCGCAAAAAGGGCGAAATGATCAAACCACTGGATTTATTTCTGCAGGAGATCGACGAGGGCGACTGGGCTGTCATCAGTTCCGCCACTGATTATCCCGAGAATTGGGTGATACCCGAGCATCGCCACGAAAAGCATCAACTGCTGTACGCCATCGAGGGCGTGATGGTGGTGCATTCGGCGCAGAACCAGTGGACCGTGCCGTCCAGTCGCGGCTTCTGGATGCCCAGCGGGCAAGTTCACTCTTTGCGCTGCGTGGGCACACTGAAAATGCGCAGTGTGTTTGTGCGGCCCGATGCCTTCCCGAACCTTCCGACCGAGACCAAGGCGGTGAGTATCTCACCGTTGCTGAGCGAGCTGATCAAGGCGTCGGTGAGTTTGAAGCCACCGTATGCCGAGGATTCGCGTGACGCGAGGATCATGCACCTGATTCTCGATGAGCTGGCGATTCTTCCGGCGTTGCCCCTGTCGCTGCCACAGCCCGCCGACCCACGGATCAACCGCGTTTGCCAGGCGCTGCAACACGACCCTGGCGATGCGTCCACGGTCGCTGATTGGAGTGAGCGCCTCGACCTGGACCAGAAGACCATCCAGCGCCTGTTCCGCAAGGAAACCGGCCTGACCTTCGGCCAGTGGCGCCAACAGGCCAGGTTGCTGCTGGCGCTGGAGCGCATTGCGGTGGGGGAGAAGATTATTGATGTCGCCATCGAGTTGGGCTACGAAAGCCCGAGCGCCTTTACCAGCATGTTCAAGAAACAGTTTGGCAAGACGCCGAGTCAGTTTTTCAGGTAGTGCGCGTTGCCACACGTGCCACCGTAAGCCGACGTGAACTCAGGTAAGCCAGCAGGCCGGCGACACCCAGCAACCCCGCGCTCAGTTCAAAGGTCGCCCGGTAGCCACTCAGGTCGAACACCACACCGCCGAGCGTGGCGCCGCAGGCAATCGCCAACTGGATAATCGCCACCATCAGTCCGCCTCCGGCCTCGGCATCGTCAGGCAGGACCCGCGACAGCCAAGTCCACCAGCCCACCGGCGCGGCGGTGGCAACCAGGCCCCAGACGCCGAGCAACAGCATGGTCGCCGCCGGCGAACTGCCCCATGCCACCAGCGCCAGGGCAATCGCTGCCATCAATAATGGAATGACCGTCAGCGCCTGGTACAGGCGGTTGTTCAGAAAGCGCTCAATCAGGAACGTCCCGGCAAGCCCGGCCAGGCCGAGCACCAGCAACATCAGCGAGAGCATGGGAAGACTGACCTGAGTCACCGTTTCCAGGAACGGGCGCAGGTAAGTGAACAGCATGAACTGGCCCATAAAAAACACACTGGCGGCCAGCATGCCCAGGGCTACGCGGGCATTCTTCATCAGGCGAAACACATTGCGGGTCGTGCGCCTGTCATCGTTCTTCAGCGAAGGCAGGCTCACCAGCAGCCAGGCGCCGGCCACAACGGCGACCGGGATGACGCAAAAGAACGCGCCACGCCAGCCGATCAGCCCGCCCAGAAAGCTGCCCAATGGTGCCGCAATCACCGTCGCCAGCGCGTTACCGCCGTTGACGATCGCCAGCGCGCGCGGCACCTGTGTCAATGGTACCAGGCGCATCGCGGTAGCGGCCGATAATGACCAGAAGCCGCCAATGGCCACGCCGATCAGCGCGCGACCGAGCATGAATGTCAGGTAGTTCGGCGCTAACGCCACCACGGTGCCGGACACGATCATCAGCGCGGTCAGCGCCAGCAGCAGGCGTTTGCGTTCAACCTTCGCCGCAACGGCAGCGATGATCAGGCTGGTGAGCAAGGCGAACAGCCCGGAAACCGAAATGCCCTGGCCAGCCTGGCCTTCCGAGATGTGCAAGTCGCTCGCCAGCGGCGTGAGCAGGCTTACGGGCATGAATTCAGAGGCCACCAGCGCGAATGCCGCCAGTGACATCGCGAACACGGCACCCCAGCTGTGCGTATGAGTGTTAGCGGACATTACTTCAAGTTACCTTTGAAAAAGCGGGTGAGCGTGGCGAATGGGATCAGGTCGACGCGGTCGTACAGATCCACATGGCCGGCACCCGGGATAATCACCAATTCCTTGGGCTCGGCCGCACGCCGGTAGGCGTCTTCGCTGAACTCGCGGGAGTGGGCGTTAGCGCCGGTAATCAACAGCAGCGGGCGCGGGGAGAGCGTCTCGATGTCGTTGAACGGGTAGAAATTCATGAACTTCACGTTGCTGGTCAGCGTCGGCCGGGTGGTCGTTTGCGGCGACGCACCGGCCGGGGTAAATTCGCCGCGCGGGGTGCGGTAGAAGTCGAAGAACTCATCACCCACCGCATCGCCGGTGAGGGTCAACGGGGTACCGCCGGTGTAGGCGGTGTCACCCCCCTGGAATTCCACATAGCGCTGGTTGGCCGCCTGCAGAAGCAGTTGTTGGCGTTGCGCCAGCGTTACCCCATGCTTGAGGCCGTTGCGATTGGCCGCCCCCATGTCATACATGCTGACCGTGGCGATCGCCTTGAGGCGTGGGTCGATCTTGGCGGCGGCGATGGCGAAGCTGCCACTGCCACAGATGCCGAGAATGCCGATGCGTTCACGGTCCACCGGTGGGCGAGTACCGAGGTAATCCACGGCAGCGCTGAAGGCTTCGGTGTAGAGGTCGGGCAGCACCGCGTTGCGCGGCTGGCCTGCGCTTTCACCCCAGAACGGCAGGTCGAGTGACAGGGTGACGAAGCCTTGTTCGGCCATTTTTGTCGCGTAGAGGTTGGCGCTCTGTTCTTTAACGGCGCCCATCGGGTGGCCGACGATGATTGCGGCGTGTTTTGAGCCCGAGGCAAGGCCCTTGGGGGTGAACAGATTGCCCGCAACGAGCATGCCGTATTGGTTGTTGAAGGTGACTTTTTGTACCGTCACCTTGTCGCTTGTGTAGAAGTTGTCAGCACCGTTGGACATATCGGCTCCCAATGAAGAAAAAGACGTGACCAGCACACACAGGGCAAGCAAGAGGCGTTTCATGCAGTGATCCTTGAGGAGGTTGGTGCACTCATTTTCCCGCTGGGGGTGGGGCTTCTGTAGTGCGTTCCACTGGATTACTTGCCTGATCCTCTGAGTCTTGCCACCTGCCGAGGACGCTCAGGTGCGACCCGAGGTAAAGTTCACTGAAGACCGGACAGAGCCCGTTATGAACATCACTCCATCGCCCCTGGACGCGCTGATCCAGGCCATTGGTTCGCGGGTTTCAACGCCCGGCGACTACCCCATGCCCATTCCCGGCCTGGGTTTTTATCGGCGTGAGCAGCCGGCGACGCCGGTGGTGTGCATGGTCGAGCCCTGCGTCGTGTTGGTCGCTCAGGGCGAGAAGCAGCTGTGGGTCGGTGGCGAGGGTTACCCGTACGACCCGTCGCGATTTCTGCTGACCTCGCTGGACATTCCCGCCAATTCAGAGGTGCTCGCCGCCAGCCCAGGAAAACCTTGCCTGGGGCTGACCTTCAAGCTGGACCTGCGCATCCTGGCCGAGTTGATCGCCCAGCGTGAGGTGCCGCCGACCCGTCAACGGGCGGTGATGAAAGGGGTTGGCATCGGCACTGTCACCGAAGGCATGCTGGCGGCGTTTGCACGCCTGGTTGCGTTGCTGGATGAGCCTGAGGCGATAGCGGTGCTCGCGCCCTTGATTCAGCGCGAGATCCACTACCGGCTGTTGCAGAGCGATCAAGCCGGTCGACTGCGCCAGATCTGCGCCGTGGACGGGCAGGGCTATCGGATTGCCAAGGCGATCGATTGGCTGAAGCTCAATTACGACGCGCCGTTGCGCGTGGAGGATTTGGCGGCACGCGTGCAAATGAGCGCAGCGACCTTTCACCATCACTTTCGCCAGCTGACGGCGATGAGCCCGTTGCAGTATCAGAAGTGGTTACGCCTGAACGAGGCGCGGCGCTTGATGTTGAATGAGCATCAGGATGTCTCCAGCGCCGCGTTCAAGGTCGGTTATGAAAGCCCGTCACAGTTCAGTCGCGAGTACAGCCGACTGTTCGGTGCGCCGCCCAAGCGTGACATGTCCACGCTGCGCGGCAAAATCACTGATCAGCCGCGGTCAAATTAGCGAAGAAAATACAGCCAATCAGCCGCGCAAACAGGCTGAGCGTTTCCGGCAGGTTGGGGTCGTCGAATAGCATCGACTGCGAATCCAGCGCACACAGCGCGCCGAACAGCCGGCCGTCGGGCAGGAAGATCGGCGCGCCGGCGTAGCTCTCGATGGCGTATTGCTTGACCACCGGGCGCGTGGCAAAGCGTCCGTTCTGGCTGACTTTGGGGATGAACAGGGTTTGCGGGTTGATGCAGAACTCACTGCACAAGGTGGTTTCCAGGTCGAGTACGTCATCGACATGAATGCCCATGTGCAGCGGGTCATGGGCCGCACACACCACCCATTCCAGGTCGGTGAATTTGGCGATCCCGGCGAAGCGCATGCCGGTCAGGCGGGTGACCAGTTGCAGAATGCTGGTGGTGGCTTCGATTTCGGCGATGGCCGCGCGTTCAGCGGCGCTGAGTAACGAGTGTGCTGCGGTGACGCTTGGAATCATGCTGAGCACTCCAATGGCGTGGTGGCGCGAGCCACCACGCACGGTCCGGTTTAGTTAATGCGCGGATGCTGCTGCACCAGGTTCTGGCGCTTGGCTTCGAGTGCAGCAATTTCGGCGTCGATGTCTTCGATCTTCTGCTCGATATTGTCGTGGTGCTCTTGCAGTATCTCCTTGGCTTCTTCCATGTCCGAGGCTGCCGGCGCCGCGCCGCGCAACGGCTTGTTGGCGGTTTCCTTCATGGTCAGGCCGGTGATCAGGCCGACCACGGCAAACACCATCAGGTAGTAAGCCGGCATGAACAGGTCGTTGGTGCTCTCCACCAGCCAGGCCACTGCGGTCGGGGTCAGGCCGGCGATCAATACCGAAACGTTGAACGCACTCGCCAATGCACTGTAGCGCAGGTGAGTGGGAAACATCGCCGGCAGGGTCGAGGCCATGACGCCGATGTAGAAGTTCAGCACCACGGCCAGGATCAGCAAGCCGGCGAAGATCAAGCCGATCTTGCCGCTGGTAATCAGCATGAACGCCGGGATGGCCAGCAACAGCAGGCCGATGCTGCCGGCGATGATGAAGGGCTTGCGGCCGATCTTGTCGCTGACAAAACCAATGAACGGTTGCACGAAGAGCATGCCGACCATGATCGCGATGATGATCAGCACGCCGCTGTTTTCTTTGTAATGCAGGTTATGCGAGAGGTAACTCGGCATATACGTGAGCAGCATGTAATACGTCACGTTGGTGGCCGCGACGATACCGATGCAGGTCAGCAGGCTGCGCCAGTGCTGGGTGGCGACTTCTTTGAACGATACTTTGGGGCCATGTGTCAGGCCTTCGCGGTCGCCTTGTTCAAGTTTGTCCATGTGCTGCTGGAAGGCCGGGGTTTCTTCCAGTGCATGACGCAGGTACAGGCCGATCATGCCCAGGGGCAGGGCGAGGAAGAACGGCAGACGCCAGCCCCAGGCCTCGAAATCGGCTTCACCGACTATCGTCGAGATCAGCACAACCACACCGGCGCCGAGCACAAAGCCTGCGATGGAGCCGAAGTCCAGCCAGCTGCCGAGGAATCCGCGTTTACGGTCCGGCGCGTATTCGGCGACAAAGATCGAGGCACCGGTGTATTCACCGCCCACCGAGAAACCCTGGGCCATTTTGCACAGCAACAACAGGATCGGCGCCCAGATGCCAATCGACGCGTAACTCGGAATCAGGCCGATGGCGAAGGTGCTCAGGGACATGATCACAATGGTGGCGGCGAGCACTTTCTGCCGTCCGTATTTATCGCCCAGGGCGCCGAAGAACAGGCCGCCCAGGGGGCGAATCAGGAAGGGCACGGAGAAGGTGCCCAAGGCCGCGATCATTTGTACGCTGGGCGATGCGTCCGGGAAGAACACCTTGCCGAGCACATAGGCGACAAAGCCGTAGACGCCGAAGTCGAACCACTCCATGGCGTTGCCCAGTGCGGCGGCGGTGATCGCCTTGCGCACCTTGGCATCGTCGACAATCGTGATGTCTTTTAATCCAATCGGTTTGACGCTTTTCTTACGTAATTTCATGCGGGCCACTCTAAAACTGAACAGGGGAGGTGCCACCGTTGCAATGGCACCGCTCTGTCAGTTCAGATACAAGTCGACACCAAATAATTCACCACTCATTGCGTTTTTTTGCAGATGCATTGAACTTCATGCTTCAAACCAGGAATTATCAGAATGCCCGACAGCGCCCCGAGGCTGGTCTACCGTCAACCATTGCCGAGCGACGTGCAGCGATTGTTCGCGATCTTCGGCGATCCGCAGACCAACCTGTTCAATCCCGCCGGCCCTATGGCCAGCCTTGAGGATGCCCAGCGCTTACTCAACCACTGGCTGCAACAGTGGGCCGCCGAGGGGTACGGCTGGTGGGCGATTGCGCGCATCGAAGCACCGCACCACCTGATTGGCTTTGGCGGTGTAGCGCCGCTCCATTACCTGACCGAGCGGCGCATCAACCTCGGTTATCGTTTTGCCGTCGAGGCCTGGGGGCAGGGCTACGCCACCGAACTGGGGCGTGATGCGCTGGTGCTGGCGTTCGAAACCCTGAATTTTCCCGCGGTGTTCGGGCTGGTGCGACCGGATCACGCAGCCTCGATTCGGGTGCTGGAGAAGCTCGGGCTGAAGCCTTTCGGCCTGCTTGATGACGTACCGGGCAAAGCGCCGAGCCGGGTGTTTCGTATTTGTCATCCTACAACCGTGCCTGGTTGAGTCTTTGCGTATACGCCTGATGCCTCAATAAACCGCAATCTTTCAGATTGACAGCGCGTAGGGAGCCCGCTATAAAAGTTATAGTTGTACGACGACATATGACACTGCGTATGTCCTATCTAACAAAAATAAAAAGTGATGCCATGAATTTGAATGAGCCCCTCAACGCCCATCGCGTCGGCCAGGCCGTCGGCAACTATCGCTGGACCATCTGCGCGATGTTGTTCTTTGCCACCACCGTCAACTACCTCGACCGCCAGGTGCTTAGCCTGTTGGCACCGCAACTGTCGACGCAATTTGGCTGGAGCAATACCGATTACGCCAACATCGCGGCGGTGTTCCAGTTTGTCTATGCGATTTCCATGCTGTTTGCCGGACGGTTTGTCGACAAAATCGGCACCAAGGCGGCCTACGTGGTGGCGATTGCCATTTGGTCCACCGGCGCGATCATGCATGCGTTTTCGGTGCCGATGGGCCAGGGGATCGCGGCGCTCAGCGGTGCAATCGGCCTGGCGGTGATTCCGGTGTCGATTGCCGGCTTTATGCTGTCTCGCGCCATATTGGCAATTGGCGAGGCGGGCAACTTCCCCATCGCGATCAAGGCCACCGCTGAATACTTCCCCAAGAAAGAACGCTCGCTGGCCACCGGTATCTTCAACTCCGGCGCTAACGTCGGCGCAATCCTGGCGCCGATCTGCGTGCCGTTGATTGCCGGCCTGTGGGGCTGGGAAGCCGCGTTTATCGTGATTGGCATGTTGGGGTTTGTCTGGGTGGCGGTGTGGTCGGCGCTTTATCAGAAGCCGGAGCAGCAAAAACGCTTGTCGGCGGCAGAACTGGCCTATATCCGTAGCGACCAGACGGTGCAACCGTTCACCCCGGAGCCTGTGGGGGCCACGGCGAAAAAAGTCTCCTGGTTCAAATTGCTCACTTACCGCCAGACCTGGGCGTTCGCCTTCGGCAAGTTCATGACGGACGGCGTGTGGTGGTTCTTCCTGTTCTGGCTGCCCACCTACCTGGCGGCGCAGTACGGCATGAAAGGCGCGGATATCGTGATGCCGCTCGCCGTGCTGTACAGCATGACCATGGTCGGCAGTATCGGCGGTGGTTGGTTCCCCAGCTACTTTATGGCCCGTGGCGATGCGCCGTATGACGGCCGCATGAAAGCCATGCTGGTGATTGCGCTGTTCCCGTTGGTGGTGCTGCTGGCGCAACCGTTCGGTTACCTCGGCTTCTGGGTGCCGGTGCTGCTGATCGGCGTTGGCGCCTCGGCGCACCAGGCGTGGTCGTGCAACATCTTCACCACCGTGTCGGATATGTTCCCGCAAAAAACCGTGGCCTCCGTGGTCGGTATCGGCGGCATGGCGGGTGGCTTGGGTGGTGTGGTGATGACCAAGATCGGTGGCTGGGTGTTCGACTACTACAAGTCGATCAACGACATTCACACCGGCTACATGATCATGTTTGCGATCTGTGCGCTGGCGTACCTGGTGGCGTGGAGCGTGATGAAAGCGCTGGTGCCACGCCACAAGGAAATCACCGATCTGTAAGCGCTGCCTTCCCGCGCCGGTGACGGCGCGGGAAGGCATTACAGGTCACGGGCCCAGGTTTCGCTGATCAATGCCTTGCCGAAACTCACCGTGGGCTCTTCTTCCTCCAAGGTAAATCCGGCTTTCTGATAGAGCTTGCGTGCGTCGATCAGGGTGTTAACCGTCCACAGCATCATGCGCTGGTAACCGGCGTGGCGGGCAAAACGCAGGCATTCATCGACCAGACGCTGACCAATGCCCATGCCCCGCGCACTGGCATCCACGTAGAGCATGCGCAGCTTGGCCGTGGTCGCGTCATGACGCACCACGAACACCGAGCCGACCACGTCGCCGTCTTTTTCCGCGATCCAGCAGCGCTCGGAGGCCGGGTCAAACTCGCGCAGATACTTGGCGACGATCTCCGCCACCAAGGCTTCAAATTCCCAATTCCAGTTGTACTCGCGGGCATACAGCGCGGATTGTTGCTGCACCACCAGGCCCATGTCGCCCGGTTGCGGGTCGCGCAGCAAATAGCTTGGCGCGCTGCCTTGCAGCAGTGACTGGATGCGTTGCATGGCACCGGTGAGTTGGCGTTGTTGTTGCTCGGGCAAGGCTTCGAGTAACGCGATGACTTCCTGCTGGGTTTTCTGCTCCAGCGGCGCCAGCACCGTTCGGCCGAGGTCGCTTAAGTGCAGTTGCACCGCGCGCGCATCGGTGACGGAGCGGACCTTCTGGATCAGGCCTTGCTTTTCGAACCCGCTGATCAGCCGACTCAGGTAGCCCGGGTCCAGACCCAGCATCTGGCACAGGTCGGCACTGGTCAGGTCACCACGGGAGGACAGCTCGTACATCACGCGGATTTCGGTGAGCGAGTAGTCGCTTTGCAGCAGGTGTTCCTGCAGCACGCCGATCTGGTGGGTGTAAAAACGGTTGAAACCGCGAATGATCGCGGCGCGTTCTACAAGGGGCGTGGCCATGAGGATGCTCGGTTGGTTGCCTGGGGCAATTATATTGTTGCCTCAGGCAACCAAGTCAAAGCCTTTGTTCAGCGGTTGCGCGTCACCCGCCAAACGGTATTGGCCAAGTCATCCGCGATGATCAACGCGCCTTTGGGGTCTACCGTGACGCCCACGGGGCGCCCGCGTGTTTTGCCGTCATCACCACGGAAACCGGTGGCGAAATCGATGGGCTCACCGGCTGGTTTGCCATTGCTGAACGGCACGAAAATCACCTTGTAGCCCACCGGGTTTTCGCGGTTCCAGCTGCCGTGCTCGCCAACAAATACACCTTCGGCGAATTTCTCACCCATTTCTGCCATCGAGAAATCCACCCCAAGTGCCGCAACGTGGGAACCCAGGCTGTAATCCGGCTTGATCGCGGCGGCGACTTTCGCCGGGTTCTGCGGTTGTGCGCGTGGGTCGACGTTCTGGCCCCAGTAGCTGTAGGGCCAGCCGTAGAAGGCGCCCTCACGCACCGAGGTCAGGTAGTCCGGCACGAGGTCCGGGCCGAGTTCATCGCGTTCGTTGACCACCGTCCATAATTGCCCGGAACCCGGCTGAATGGTCAGCGCGGTCGGGTTGCGGATGCCGGTGGCGTAGGGCTTGTGTGCGCCTGTCGCTGCGTCGATCTGCCAGATCATCGCCCGGTCGATTTCCACTTCCATGCCACGCTCGGTGATGTTGCTGTTGGAGCCAATGCCCACATAGAGCTGGCGCCCGTCAGCACTCACCGCCAGGGATTTGGTCCAGTGGTGGTTGATCTGCGCCGGCAGGTCGGTGATTGTGGTGGGCGGGCCACTTGCCTTGGTCTGGCCGTCGGCATAGTCGAAGCGCACCAGCGCGTCCTGGTTGGCAACGTAGAGTTTGCCGTCGGCGAAGGCCAGGCCGTAGGGCGCGTTGAGGTTATCGGCGAACACCGTCTTCAGTTCGTAAGTACCGTCACCATCGGCATCGCGCAGCAGGGTCAGGCGGTTGCCACCCTTGACCTTGGTGTTGCCCTGGGCCTTGATCACGCTGGCGATCACATCCTTGGGCTTGAGCTTGGCCGCGCTGCCGCCACGGCCTTCGGCGACGAGAATGTCGCCGTTGGGCAATACCAGGGTTTGCCGCGGGATGGCCAGGTCAGTGGCAATGGCGGTGACGCTGTAGCCTTCGGGCACTGTGGGTTTTTGCGTGCCCCACGGCGTGGGCTCGGCGATTTTCATGCTCGGCAACAGGCTGCTTTGCTGTTCCGGCAATTTAGGATCGGGGCCACGGGCCTGGGTCTTGTCGCCTTCGCCGCCACAGGCGGTCAATAACAGGGCAGCGCTGAGTAAGGTCAGTGTGTGGGCGGTTTTCATTTGGCGGCTCCTGTGCGCAGTCCGGTCCAGGTCGCGGCAATCGTCAGCACGGTGACGACCACCGATAACACCAGGCCGGTCGGCATGGCGGCGTAGGCGTCCTTGGCATGCTGGAACGCATTGACCAGGCCCAGTACCCATGTCGCCAATAGCAGCAGGGCATACACCACCGGTTGACCCGACTTGCGCTCGGCACGCACCAGATTGACCAGCGCAAACAACAGTGCGAGCCCGCAGAACACCAGCGCACCGGCGATCAGCCAGGAGGCAAAGTTGGCCCATTGAATCTGGTAGGTCTGGGTGTAGGTGATGTCGCTGAGCAGGGCGCCCAGAAACAACGGCACGGTGCCAGCCAGCAGGGTCGCGTGCAGCGGTCCCGGGATTGAGTGGCGGTAGACAGGAAGGGTAGTCATGGTGAGGGCGGCTCCTTGTTGTACAACGCCCCAGGGGTCGGGGCAGCGCATAGGAACGGAGCCTCGCGTTCGTCAGATAGTTCAGGGTATTTCGTGTCCAAATATTATGAGCACACGGTTCAGGTGCAGTCCCCGCGTGTGATTCCACCCAGGCCATCAGCAACCCAACCTGGCACCGCTGGCACTTTATGCGCACTGGTGAGGTCGCTCAGGCCGAAAAAATGCCATGCTTGCGTGCCAGACATAAGGAACCGACGCATGCCCACCCTGCATCTGCTTTGCGGCAAGATCGCCTCCGGAAAATCCACCCTGGCTACAACCCTTGCTGCCGAGCACGCGGCCATCGTCCTCAGCGAGGACCACTGGCTTGCACAGCTTTACCCCGGCGAGATCCGCGCGATTACCGATTACGTAAGCCGTGCCCAGCGCGTTCGCGCAGTACTCGGCCCGTTGGTGATTAACCTGTTGCAGGCCGGGGTCAATGTGGTGCTGGATGTTCCCGCCAATACACTGGCCAATCGCGAATGGCTGCTGGGCCTGGCACAGGCGGCGCAGGTGCCCCATCGCCTGCATTACCTCGAACTGGATGACGCCACCTGCCGTGCTCGCCTGCATGCGCGCAATGCCCGGGGCGAGCATGATTTTACCGCCACCGATGCCGAGTTTGATCTGATCACCCGCCACTTCTGTGCGCCGAGTGAGGCGGAAGGCTTGCTGATTGAGGTGCATCGCCCATGAGTACGGTGACCGGTGTTGATGCCCAGGGCTTTGTGCAAACCGTTGGCGATGCTGCCCTTCAGCCTGAATTCCAGCCCGTGCTGACGGATGTGTGTGCGACCCTTTCGCAGGCCGGGTTGGGGCTGGAGGCGATTTTTGTGTATGGCAGTGTGGCCAGGGGCAACGCCCGCCCGGGTGAGTCGGACCTTGACCTCACGCTGGTAGCCGGCGAGCGGCCGGATGCGCAGGTGCTTGAGTCGTTGGAAGCGCTGCGCCAGGTGCTGGAACAGCGACATCCGATCGTCAGCAAAATCGACTTCGACCTGGGGTATCGCGCCGAAGTGCTGGCGCCTGAGAACACCAACCAATGGGGCTTCTGGCTCAAGCATCATTGCCGTTGTGTGTGGGGCGATGACCTCTCTGTGCAGTTCGAACGATTCAGGCCTTCGCGGGAAATTGCCCTGGCCTTGAATGCTGACTTCGAACCCGTGTTGAGCACTTATCTTGCGCGCATCACGCGCGCCGCGACTGAGGCAGAGCGTCTTCGCTTGCAGCGAGAGGCGGCACGCCGGGTGATTCGGGCCACTCACACGTTGCGCGCCGATGACGCCTCAGGCTGGCCGCATACCCTGGAAGAACATGTTGCGTTGTTCGTGCAACATTACCCGAGCATGCGCATCCAGATCGCGTATTTCCTGTTTGAGGCGCGCAACCCCAGTGCCGAGCGCGAAGCGTTTACCACGCGCCTGCAAGCCTTGGTCACCTGGATGGTTTCACAGCAGGCTTAGGTCGCTTGGTGGGCGTGCAACGCCCTGTTCGATGCGCCACGCCGATGATCGTCCTTGATCAACGGGTGCATGACGTCAGGACTTGAACCGCCCCACCAAGCCATTCAACTCTTCCGACAGTTTGGCCAACTGCCCCGAATCATCCTGGGCGGAATTGGCCAGGCTTTCCACCAGCCGCGCCTCGTCATAAATCTGCTGGATATGCCGGTTGATTTCCTCGGCGACGCTGTGTTGTTCCTCGGCGGCGGCGGAAATCTGCAGGTTCTGGTCGCGGATTTCATTCACCGACAACTGGATGCCCTCAAAACTGTCCCGCGCGTTTTCGATGGACGACACACTGGCCCGCGACAGGTCCATGCAGCTGTTCATCTTCTGCGTGACTTCCTCGGTCTTGCTGCCGAGGGTGCCGAGCAGTTGTTCGATTTCGCCGGTGGAATCGGAGGTGCGCTTGGCCAGCGCCCGCACTTCATCCGCCACCACGGCGAACCCACGGCCTTGATCGCCGGCCCGGGCGGCTTCAATGGCGGCGTTGAGCGCCAGCAGGTTGGTCTGTTCGGCGATCGCGCGAATGGTGCCGAGGATCTGGTTGATGCTGCGGCTGCCGGCTTCCAGTTCGACCATGGCCTGGGACGACTCGGTCAACCGCCGGCCCAGGCGATTAACGTTGTCGGTGGTGACTTCGATTTGCTGCTTGCCCTCGGCCACGCGGCGATGGCCGTTCTCGGCCGATTCCGCCGCACCGCTGCACGAACGCGCCACTTCGTTGGCGGTGGCGACCATCTCGTTGAAGGCCGTGGATACCAACTCCACCGCCTCACGCTGACGCCCGGCGGCTTCGTTCATGTTGTGCGCCACTTGGCTGTTGACCCGTGACGCGTCCTGCAAGTTGGTGGAGGCCGCACCGATGTGCTGGATCAGCTGACGGATCGCGGTGAGAAACTTGTTGAACCAGCCGGCCAGCTCGGCGGTTTCATCCTTGCCTTGTACGTGCAGCTCATGGCGCAAGTCGCCTTCACCCTCGGCGATGGACTGCAAGCCGGTACTGACCTGGCCGATCGGTTTAACGATCACCTTGGAAAACGCCGCGGCGATCAAGCCGAAAATCAGCACCAGTACCGCCACGATCACCGTGGTCAGGTAGGTCATGCGCGTGGCTGTGGCCATCACTTCGTTGTATTCGATCAACCCGACATACCGCCAGCCGAGGCCCGGCGAGGTCCACACGTTGGCCATATAGCGCACGCCATCGATCACCACTTCGGTCGAGCCCTGGGGTGTGTCCGCCAACTGCGCATAGGGCACGCCGAGGTCTTTGAGCGGCTTGAAGTTGTGCGCGGCGTTACGCGGGTCGACCAGCACCACGCCATCCTCGATCAACATCACGTAGCCGCTCTCGCCGAGCTTGATGCTTTTGAGCAATTCGGTGAGGTTTTTTAATGACACGCTGACCACGAACACGCCTTTGGCTTTGCCGGCAGCGTCGAGAAGCGCCCGCGCAGTACCGACCAGCGCCACGTCATCTTTGTCGTAATAGTAAGCGGGCGTACGCACGGTCTTGCCGGGGGAGGCCATCGCGGCCTTGTACCACGGGCGGGCGCGCGGGTCGTACTTGGCCAGCTGTGGGTCGTCGGGCCATTTGGCGTAGGTGCCGTCTTCCAGGCCAATCGACAGAATCGCCGCCGACGGGTGCGTGGCGCCGAACCGGGCAAACTGGTCGATCACCTGTTGCGCCTGCGCCGGCATCGGTTGGCTGGCAGCATTGGCCGGTTGGTAATCCTTCAGCGTGTTCACGGAAGTGTATACAGGATCAGCGGACATTTGATCGACGTTCTGCATCGTGCCATCGAAAAACTGGCGGATGTTGCCATCGATCTGGCGTATTTCGCGGGTGCTGCCATCAATGAACTGCTCAACGGCCTCGGTCCGTGTGTTCACCACAGAGATCACTGCAACCACGCTGACGGGGATAAAAGCAACGGATACAAACGCGAGCACCAGCTTATTTTTTATTTTCATCGAGACGACCATCAGCGGGGAGGGCGGCCAAATCGTCGACTCGCGGGCGAGGTACGGCGATTTGCTATCACTGCTGTTTCGGCGCGTGCCCGGAAAATCTTTAGCGATATTTTGTGTACAACAAAAATTGTTTTTGTTGTGTAAGTTCACTAGGTCATTCAGCGCGGTTTCGCTGTGCTGGAGCGCAACAGAGGCGGCCCGTAACAGCGGTTATCAACGCCAGGCTCATGTAAGCTCGGCGTGCAAGCGCCGGCAGGAAGATTGCCCAGCGACTGAGTTAACCCGCAATGGAAGCAGGTCCATGATGAAGAGAAATAAACTGGTCCCGGAGTTGATGGTGACCGATCTGAACAAGAGCCTGGCGTTCTGGGTCACGTACCTGGGGTTCAAGGTTGCCTATCAACGTCTGGAAGACGGCTTCGCCTATCTCGACCTGGATGGCGCCCAGGTGATGCTTGAGCAGGTCGACCCCCAGGCCAATCAATGGCTGACCGCTGCGTTGGATCGCCCGTTTGGGCGCGGTATCAACTTGCAGATTGATGTCACGGCGGTACGCCCGGTGATTCAACGGCTTGAGACCGCTGGCTATGCGTTGTTCAAGGCCAGCCAGGACGTGTGGTACCGGGCGGGCGAGGTCGAAGTGGGGCAGCGCGAGTTTCTGGTGCAGGACCCGGACGGCTATTTGGTGAGGCTGGTCGAGCGGCTTGGCGAACGCGTATGTAAGGCTTTTGAAGGAGGAATCACGTCCCATGCGTGAGCGAAAAGCCGCTCGGCTGCTGGTTATCAGCCCTTCGCGAAAGGTGCTTCTTTTCAGGTTCGTGCATAAAGAGGGGGCGCTGGCCGGCAGAAATTACTGGGCGACACCCGGCGGCGGTGTTGAAGCGGGAGAGACCTTCCAGGCGGCTGCACTCCGCGAGTTGCGTGAAGAGACCGGCATTGTGGTCAGCGCTGTGCAAGCGCCGGTGGCAGACCGCCGGTTTTCGCTGATGTTACCCAGTGGCGAAACCGTGTTAGCCATTGAGCAGTATTTTGTTGTTCATGCGCAAAACGAAGTCCTTTCCCGAGACGAATGGACGGTGCAGGAAGCCCAGGTCATGGCGGATCATCACTGGTGGTCCGCTGACGAGTTGCAATCGACGACGGATACGGTATGGCCGCAGGCACTTGTCGAGATGCTGGTCACCGCTGGCGTGTTCTGAGCGTTGGGCACTCAAACGACGCTTCGCTTGCCAGCAACCTTGCTCATTTCCCTCTCCCGGCTTGACAGCGGGCCAACAGATCGCCTGTCTCGACAACCGTGGCGTAATCCATCGCCAGGTTACTCAGCGACAGCGCATGCACGTCCTCGGCGGGCCAAAGGCGGCCGGACAAGTCGGTTTGATCAAACGTGTAGCAGGCATCCGCCGCGACTATCACCTCAAAGCCCAGGTTGCCGCCGGAGCGTGCCGTAGACTCGACAGAATTATTGGTGATCACCCCAACGACCACCAATTGTTTAATCGCACGGACCTGCAGCCAGCGCTCCAGGCCTGTGGCCGTGAACGCATCCGGAACGTTTTTTTCCAGCACGTGCTCCTGCTTGAGCGGTGCGAGTGCGGGCTGGAATTCACAGCCCGGCTGGCCGGGCCAAAAGACCGAACCCGGCGAGCGAGACATATGCCGGACATGCACGATGGGGCGTTGCGCCTGCCGCCACGCGTGCAGCAGCTGCTGAATCTGCAACTCGGCCTGCGGATTGTTGCGTCGCCCCAGCTTGGGATCGCGCATGCCCTGTTGCATGTCGATGATGATCAGCGCGGCGTTGCTGTCTAACGGTTCCATGGCGCATTCCTGGGCTGGCGAGGAGCGAAACATAGCAGCGATTGCCGGTGCGATGGAATGCGCCGTGTGTCAGCGCAGCTTTTCCAGCATCTGGTAGTACCACATGCCCACCGCCAGCATCGGGTTGCCGAACACATCGCCCAGCGGCACCTTGATGTGCTTGCACCCGGCAAAGGTGTCGAACGCTGACAGCGTGCCGGTCAGCGCTTCAGCCATGATCTCGCCCATGATGTGGCTGGTGGCGATGCCGTGTCCGGAGTAGCCCTGGCAGTACCAGACGTTGTCGGAGAGTTTGCCCAACTGCGGGATGCGGTTCATCACAATGCCCATCGCGCAGCTCCACTGGAACTCGATGGCCACGCCTTTGAGTGCCGGGAACGTGCGCTCGATGCACGGGCGCAACTCGGCTGCGATGTCGCGTGAGTCTCGCCCGGAATAATGGGCGCCGCCCCCGAACAGCAGCCGCCCATCACCCGTCAGGCGGTAGTAATCGAGGACGAACCGACAATCGTACACCGCCAAATCCTGCGGGTTGATCTGCTGTGCCAGTTCGCCCAGTGGCGCCGTGGTGACAATCCCGCCCATCGCCGGGAATATCTTGCCTTTGAGTTGCCTGGGTTCCAGTCGGTGGTACACATCGCCGGCCAGCAGCACTTGGCGCGCGTCGATTCGGCCGTGTGCCGTCAGCACGGCGGGGCGCTCGCCATGTACGATTTGCAGTACCTCGGAGTTCTCGAAAATCAACGCGCCGAGGCTGTGTGCCGCGCGTGCTTCGCCCAGGCACAGATTGAGTGGGTGCAGGTGCAGGTTGCGCGTGTTTTTCAGCGCGCCCAGGTACAGCGTGCTGTCCAGGTGCTGCCGCACCGCCGTCTGATCGAGCAGGCTGACGTGCTCGCCCATGCCGCGCCGTAGTGCTTCAGCGTGAAAGGCGCGCAGTTCGGTCAGGTGCGAGGGTTTCATCGCTGCATGCAGGTGACCGTGCTTGAGGTCGCAGGCAATCGCGTATCTGTTGACCCGCTGCTCGATGATTTCATGGCCGCGCCAGCGCAGGTGCCAGATGAAATCGTCGACCTCATCGCCCAGGCGCTTGCGCATTTGTGCGCGCATGGCTTCGTCACCCGACAGGCTGCCGGTGACTTGCCCGCCATTGCGGCCACTGGCGCCCCAGCCGATACGGTGGGTGTCGACAATCGCCACTTTGAGCCCGCGCTCGGCGAGTTCCACCGCGCTGGCGACACCGGTGAAGCCGCCGCCGATAATCACCACGTCGACGCTGACCTGGCCTTGCAAGGTCGGGTATTGAGTGGTGTCGTTGAGGCTGGCGGTGTAATACGAGGCACTGCGCTGGGCAGCGCCGATGACGGGGCGCATGGCTGCGGTCATGGGGGTGATCCTTCTGATAAATGAATGCCGGCGAGGCGTATTCGACTTCAATCAGAGGCGGGTGTCGGGCGGGCGCGCATGGCGGCAATGCCACAGCGCCCAGAAGGCCAGGATGATATGGACCAGAGGGTTTTCGCAGGGGCGCGCCTGCACCTTCGGGAAGGAAGGCAGTAGGTGACCACGGATCAAGCGCAGGAGCGAAATCATGGGCACCGATGCTCCCATCGTGTATCGGTGCGATCAATCGTCGTTTGTGAACCTTCAGTTATAAATGGGTTAAACAATCAGGGTGGATTGAGCGACTTCACGTAGGCGCAAAACATCGCCGCCATGCCGTCGGCGTAAACCTCAATCTCGGCGGCGCTGCGTGGGCTGCCGGAATATTCCTTACCCACGCAAGTGAGGGTGCCGAGGATCAGCTCGCACGCCAGTGCGCGGCTGGCCGGTGGTGCGTCGGGCAGCAATTGCAGCATGAAGTCTTCAAAGGCGCGCTGGCCGGCTGCACGTACTTGCGCGGCTTCGGGCGCGTCGCGGTACAGCGGCGCGGCGTCATTCAGCGCCACGCGCATCAGCGCTTCCTCGCACTCCGAATGGATAAAGGCATGCACCAGGGTGCGCAGGCGCGTCAGCGCTGGCACCTCGGTTTCATCGAGAATGTCGCGCAGCATCTGTGTGGTCTGCTGCCACTCATCACTCTGCAGCCGGAACAGGATTGCGGCCTTGTTGGGGAAGTATTGGTACACCGAACCGACACTCACACCGGCCTTTTCCGCCACCCGTGCGGTGGTGAAACGGGAGGCACCTTCCTTGGCCAAAACCTGAATAGCCGCTTCAAGGATCGCCGCTACCAGCTCGGTGGAGCGCGCCTGTTGTGGCTGTTTGCGTGAGGAAATACGCGGTGTCTGGCGGGTTGTCATGCTGGGCTCCGGCAGCGGGGCGAACGCGAATAGCGAAGGCGATGAATCACTCGCATACTTTTAATGCGACGAATTAATCGCATTCTAGTCCCGACCACACGGAAATCCATCATGACCACCCTGACTACTGCGCCCTTGGCGCCCTTGATCGAACGCCTCTACCAACAAGCGGGCGCTGCCACCAGCCCGAGCCTGAACGGCGTCAGCGACGAAGAGCGCGACCGCCTGATGCACAGCAAAACCGACTACGTGGCGCTCTACACGATGCTTAAGGATTTGTGGCTGCCGGTTTCCCTCGACACCGGCAACCTGCTCTACCTGCTCGCGCGCAGCACCCAAGCAAAGGCTATCGTCGAGTTCGGCACGTCGTTCGGCCTGTCCACGTTGTTCCTGGCCGCCGCCCTGCGTGACAACGGCGGTGGAGTGTTGATCGGCAGCGAGTTCGAGCCGTCGAAGATTGCCCTGGCCCGTGAGCATTTCATCGCAGGCGGCGTGAGTGATCTGATCGAAATCCGAGAAGGGGATGCGCTGGTCACGTTGGCCACGCACCTGCCGGAAGTGGTCGACCTGCTGCTGCTCGACGGTGCCAAGGCGCTGTATGGCGAGGTGCTGAACTGCGTGGAAAAACACTTGCGGCCCGGTGCGCTGGTGGTGGCTGACAACACCAACTACTGCCCGGAATACCTGGCCCATGTGCGCTCGCCGCAGAACGGCTACCTGTCGGTGCCGTTTGCCGATGACATCGAGCTGTCGATCCGCCTGTGCTGACGGCCCGCCGCGTTCAGCGTTTGCTGAACGCCAAGCGCGCGGCAAACAACACAAAGACCATGCCAGTGGTGCGGTCCAGCCACTGGATGACGTTCTCCCGACGCAGCAAACCCGACAGGGGACGGGTGGCCGCAATCAACGCCAGCGACCACGCCAGGCCGAGCACCACGTGAATGCTCACCAGACCGAAGGTCCAGGCAATCAACGCATGCCCTTGGGGGATGAATTGCGGCAGGAACGACACGTAGAAAATCCCCACCTTGGGGTTCAACACATTGCCCAGCATGCCCTTCAGAAACCAGTTGCCACCCGGCTTGCCGTCGGCCTCGGCGGGTGACAGTGAACGGCGCGGGCGCAGCAGCATGTTCAACCCCAGCCACGCCAGGTACGCCGCGCCGCAATACTTGAGCAGGTTGTACGCCAGCTCCGACACCGCGATCAACGCGCCCAGCCCAAAGGCCACGGCCGCGCCCCACAACAAACAGCCGGCGTTGATGCCCAGCGTGGCATGCAGCGCCTGGCGTTTGCCTTCGACCGTGGCGGTGCGTAATACCAATGCGGTATCAAGCCCGGGTGTCAGTGTGAGCACGGTGGCGGCGAAGGTGAAGGCGAGGAGGTTATCGGCGATGGACATGGGCGAATGTCTTTAATCAGAGGTGGATGGACGTTAGCACCGATCGGCAGGCAATTCTGAAAACCCTGAGACTTCCCGCTGAAAATCCTCATAATAGCGGCCAATTTGTTTAGCTCGTTATTCTGGTGTGCCCGCATGGAAATTAAGGTCAACTTTCTCGACAACCTTCGGCTTGAAGCCAAGTTCGATGACTTCACGGTGATTGCCGACCAGCCGATCCGCTACAAAGGCGACGGTTCGGCCCCGGGTCCGTTCGATTACTTCCTGGCTTCGTCGGCGTTGTGTGCGGCGTACTTTGTGAAGCTGTACTGCGAAACGCGCAATATCCCCACGGACAATATTCGGCTGTCGCAAAACAACATCGTTGATCCGGAAAACCGCTACAACCAGATCTTCAAAATTCAGGTCGAGTTGCCGGCGGACATCTCCGACAAGGATCGCCAGGGCATCCTGCGTTCCATCGACCGTTGCACGGTAAAGAAAGTCGTGCAGGCCGGGCCGGAATTTGTCATCGAAGATGTGGAAAACCTCGACGCCGATGCCCAGGCGCTGTTGATGCCCGGCTCGACCTCCGACGCGGGCACCTACATCGCGGGCAAGGACCTGCCGCTGGAGCAGACCATCGCCAATATGTCCGGCATCCTGGCTGGCTTGGGCATGAAAATTGAAATCGCCTCGTGGCGCAACATCGTGCCTAACGTGTGGTCGCTGCATATCCGCGATGCGCACTCGCCGATGTGCTTTACCAACGGCAAGGGCGCGACCAAGGAAGGCGCACTGGCGTCGGCGTTGGGCGAGTTTATCGAGCGGCTCAATTGCAACTTCTTCTACAACGATCAGTTCTGGGGTGAAGAACTGGCCAACGCGCCGTTCGTGCATTACCCGGATGAGCGCTGGTTCCAGCCGGGCCGTAACGATGAGCTGCCAACGGAGATCCTCGACGCCTACTGCCTGAAGATCTACAACCGCGACGGCGAACTGCGTGGCTCGCACCTGTTCGACACCAACTCCGGCAACGAAGCGCGCGGCATTGTCTCGCTGCCGTTTGTACGTCAGTCCGATGGCGAGGTGGTGTACTTCCCGTCCAACCTGATCGAAAACCTCTACCTCAGCAACGGCATGAGCGCGGGCAATACCCTGGCCGAAGCCCAGGTGCAGTGCCTGTCGGAAATTTTCGAACGCGCGGTAAAACGCGAAATCATCGAAGGCGAATTCGCGCTGCCGGACGTGCCTGCCGAGGTACTGGCCAAGTACCCGGGAATTCTGGCCGGCATTCAAGGCCTGGAAGCCCAGGGCTTCCCGGTATTGGTCAAGGACGCGTCTCTGGGCGGTGAATTCCCGGTGATGTGCGTGACCCTGATGAACCCGCGCACCGGCGGCGTATTCGCTTCGTTTGGCGCGCACCCGAGCCTGGAAGTGGCGCTGGAGCGCAGCCTCACCGAATTGCTCCAGGGGCGCAGTTTCGAAGGCTTGAACGACTTGCCGCAACCGACCTTTGAAGGCCACGCGGTCACTGAGCCGAACAACTTCGTCGAGCACTTTATCGACTCCAGCGGTGTGGTGTCGTGGCGCTTCTTCAGTGCCCAATCCGATTACGCGTTCGTCGAGTGGGACTTCTCGGGCCAGGGTGAGAACTCGAATGCCGAAGAAGCTGCGACCCTGTTCGGTATTCTCGAAGGTATGGGCAAAGAATCCTACATGGCCGTGTACGAGCACCTTGGCGCTACCGCCTGCCGTATTCTGGTGCCGGACTACTCGGAAATTTACCCGGTGGACGACCTGATCTGGGACAACACCAACAAGGCGCTGTTTTTCCGCGCCGACATCCTCAACCTGCACAGCCTGGACGATGACGAACTCAAGGCATTGGTCGAGCGCCTGGTGGAAAGCGAGCTGGACGACTACACCGACATCACCACCCTGATCGGCATCGAGTTCGACGACAACACTGCATGGGGTCAACTGACCATCCTGGAGTTGAAGCTGCTGATCTACCTCGCCTTGCAGCAGTATGAAGAGGCCAAAGAGTGCGTGGAAATGTTCCTGCAGTACAACGACAACACTGCCGATCGCGGCCTGTTCTACCAGGCAGTGAATGCGGTGCTGGAGATGCATCTGGACGAGGACCTGGTGCTGGCAGACTACGAAGCCAACTTCCGCCGCATGTTTGGTAACGAGCGGATGGACGCGGTAATCGGCTCGGTGAATGGCACGGTGCGCTTCCATGGCTTGACGCCGACCAGCCTGAAGCTGGAAGGGCTGGACCGGCATTTGCGCTTAATCGAGAGCTACAAAAAACTGCACGCCGCACGCGCCACCATCACCTCGGCCTGACGCTAAACCAACGGTGGGAGCGGGGCTTGCTCGCGAAGGCGTTGGGTCAGTTGATACACCAGTTGACTGACACGGCGCTTTCGCGAGCAAGCCCGCTCCCACACTTGACCGAGTATTGCCGTTGGATCACGCCAACACCAAACTCGCAGCTGCCACCATCACCTCGGCCTGACGCTAAGCCAACGGTGGGAGCGGGGCTTGCTCGCGAAGGCGTTGGGTCAGTTGATACATCAGTTGACTGACACGGCGCTTTCGCGAGCAAGCCCGCTCCCACACTTGACCGAGTGTTGCCGTTGGATCAGCGCCAACGCCAAACCGGCAGTTGCCATCATCACCTCAGCCTGATGCTAAACCAACGGTGGGAGCGGGCTTGCTCGCGAAGGCGTTGGGTCAGTTGATACACCAGTTGACTGACACGGCGCTTTCGCGAGCAAGCCCGCTCCCACACTTGACCGAGTGTTGCCGTTGGATCAGCGCCAACGCCAAACCGGCAGTTGCCATCATCACCTCAGCCTGATGCTAAACCAACGGTGGGAGCGGGCTTGCTCGCGAAGGCGTTGGGTCAGTTGATACATCAGTTGACTGACACGGCGCTTTCGCGAGCAAGCCCGCTCCCACACTTGACCGAGTATTGCCGTTGGATCAGCGCCAACGCCAAACCGGCAGTTGCCATCATCACCTCAGCCTGATGCTAAACCAACGGTGGGAGCGGGCTTGCTCGCGAAGGCGTTGGGTCAGTTGATACATCAGTTGACTGACACGGCGCTTTCGCGAGCAAGCCCGCTCCCACACTTGACCGAGTGTTGCCGTTGGATCAGCGCCAACGCCAAACCGGCAGTTGCCATCATCACTCCAGCCTGACGCTAAACCAACGGTGGGAGCGGGCTATTCATGGTTGGACGATCGGGTTAGATACGCGCCAACGCCTGGGCCAGGTCGGCCCTTAGATCCTCCACATCCTCAACCCCCACCGACAATCGCACCAACCCATCACCAATGCCCAACTGCGCCCGCGTCGCTGCGGGGATGCTGGCATGGGTCATGATCGCCGGGTGTTCGATCAGGCTTTCCACGCCGCCGAGGCTCTCGGCCAGGGCGAAGATCGTGACGTTCTCCAGAAAGCGCGTAGCGCCAGCCAGGTCTGTGTTCAAGTCCACTGAAATCATCCCGCCAAACCCGCGCATTTGCCGACGCGCCAGCGCGTGTTGCGGGTGCGACGCCAGGCCCGGGTAGTACACCCGTGACACTTGCGGCTGTTGTTCCAGCCAGGTCGCCAGGTCCAGGGCGTTGCTGCAATGGCGCTCCATGCGCAGTGCCAGGGTTTTCACGCCGCGCAGGGTTAAAAAGGCATCGAACGGGCCCGCGATGGCGCCGACCGAGTTTTGCAGGAAGCCCAGGCGCTCGGCCAGGGCCGGGTTGTGGCCGACGATGGCGATGCCGCCGATCACGTCGGAGTGGCCGTTGAGGTATTTGGTGGTCGAGTGCACCACGATGTCGACCCCCAATTCCAGCGGGCGTTGAATCCACGGGCTGGCGAACGTGTTGTCAGCCACGCAGAGGATGCCACGCTCACGGCAGATCCGCGCGATGGCGCTGAGGTCGGTGAGGCTCAGCAGCGGGTTGCTCGGGGTTTCGACCCAGACCATGCGCGTGTCGTCCTGCAACGCCGCTTCGAACGCCGCCAGGTCTGTCAGGTCGACAAAGCTGAAACGGTGCCCGGCGCTGCGTTGGCGCACCTTGTCGAACAGGCGGAAGGTGCCACCGTACAGGTCGTTGCCGGACACCACATGCGCACCGGCATCCAGCAGTTCCAGCACGGTGGAAATCGCGGCCAGCCCGGACGCGAAGGCGAACGCCTGGCTGCCGCCCTCAAGGTTGGCGACGCAGCGCTCCAGGGCAAAACGCGTCGGGTTGTGCGAGCGACCGTAATCAAAGCCCTTGTGCACGCCGGGGCTGTCTTGCAGGTAGGTGGAGTTGGCATAGATCGGCGGCATCAGCGCTCCCGTGGTCGGGTCGGGTGATTGCCCGGCGTGGATCACGCGGGTGGCAAAGGCGCTTTTATCGGGCTGACTCATGCAAGGGATCTCCGTAGGTGATTGAGCAAGTCGACGCGGGTTATCAGGCCGTGGAAGCCCGCCGCGTCGGCGATGATGGCGACCAGGCCGCGATCGAGTTCCGCCTGCAATTGGGCGAGGCTGGCGCCGGGGGCGAGGGTGTGCACGGTGGCGGTCATGGCGCTGGCGACGGTCATGGAGAAGTCCGCGGCGTCATTGTGCAGGCCCAGCAGGATGTCGGACTCATCGATCACCCCCACCAGTTGCTGGCCGTCCACCAGCACCGGCAGCTGTGAAACGTCCGCCAGGCGCATGCGCTGGAAGGCGGTGAGCAAGGTGTCGTCGGGGCTGACGCTGATCACCCGGCCGTCTTCGAAACGGCGTGCGATCAGGTCGCGCAAGTCGCCGTAGTGTTTGTATTGGAGCAGGCCCGCGTCCTTCATCCATTGGTCGTTGTAGACCTTCGACAAGTAGCGCGTGCCGGTGTCACAGACGAAGGTGACCACCCGTTTCGGTGTGGTTTGTTCGCGGCAATAGCGCAGGGCGGCGGCCAGCAGGGTGCCGGTGGACGAGCCGCCCAGGATACCTTCGGCCTTGAGTAACTGGCGGGCGTGGTCGAAGCTTTCTTCATCGCTGATGGAATAGGCGTGACGCACGCTGGAAAGGTCGGCTATCGATGGAATGAAGTCTTCGCCGATGCCTTCCACCACCCACGACCCTGGCGTGTCCAGCTGGCCGCTGCGGCTGTATTCAGCCATGACCGAGCCCACCGGGTCGGCCAGCACCATGGCCAGGTCCGGTTGCACCCGCTTGAAGAAGCGTGTCAGGCCGGTGAGGGTGCCGGCCGAACCGACACCCACCACAATCGCGTCCACATCATGCTGGGTTTGCGCCCAGATCTCCGGGGCGGTGCTGGTTTCGTGGGCGAGCGGGTTGGCCGGGTTGTTGAACTGGTCGGCGAAGAATGCATCGGGAATGTCCTTGGCCAGGCGCGCGGCAACATCCTGGTAATACTCGGGGTGGCCCTTGCCGACGTCGGAGCGGGTGATATGCACTTCGGCGCCCATCGCCTTCAAGTGCAGCACTTTTTCAGTGGACATCTTGTCGGGCACCACCAGCACCACGCGGTAGCCTTTGGCCCGGCCCACCAGCACCAGGCCCAGCCCGGTGTTGCCGGCAGTGGCTTCAATGAGGGTGCCGCCGGGGCGCAAACGGCCGTCGCGTTCGGCGGCGTCGATCATGGCCAGGCCGATACGGTCCTTGATCGAGCCGCCAGGGTTTTGCGATTCAAGTTTGAGAAACAGCGTGCACAGGCCAGTATCAAAACGGCTGACCTTGACCAACGGCGTGTTGCCGATCAGTTCCAGTACGGCGGGGCGGGAAAGCGTGGGCATGTCATCACCTGGGCACGGATTAGGTGTAAGGGAGGCACAGCAGAAATGCACAGCATGGCTTGGAACATAGGCCGGGATCGCGCCGGTCGCAACCGGGCGGTCCGCTGGATGTCTTTTTTTGGCGCATGAGCCGGGTCGGCTCTTTACAGCAGCTGGCGTAATGCCTGCTGTACCCGTGCACTGGCGGCTTGCATCGGCGCCCGCAGCTCACTGCCGATTAACCCTTCAAGGGCCAGCGCAGCCTTGACCGGCGCCGGGTTGGGCTCCATAAACAGAGTGTTGATCAGTGGCAGTAACGTGAAAAAAGTCGCCCGGGCCTCGACGAGCTGGTTATCCCGCACCTGCTGGCACAGCGCCACAAAGTCTGCGGTCTGCACATGCGCCGAGGCCGCAATCGCACCGCTGGCACCCAGGCACAACGCGTTGAACATCTGCATGTCTTCGCCACACAACACCGCCACCTCGCCACTGGCGATCAGCGCCAGGGTATTGGCCAGGTTACCGCCACAATCCTTGATAGCGACGATTCGCGGGTGCTTGATGATGCTCAGCAACGTGGCCTGTTCGAAGGTCACGCCCGTGCGGTAGGGAATGTCGTAGAGAATGATCGGCACGCCGGACGCATCGGCCACGGTGTGGAAAAACGCTTCAAGGCCCGCCTGCGAAGGGCGGATGTAGCTCGGCGCCGGCACCAGCAGGCCGGCCACCGGGCGCGTGAGGATCTCGCGCTGAAACTGCAGCAGTTCTATCTGGTTGTTGCCCGACAGGCCCATCACCACGCGGTGCGCCGGGACCTGCTGCAACACGGCATCCAGCACCGCCAGCTGTTCGGAACGACTCAACGAGGCGGCTTCTCCGGTCGTGGTGCAGACCATGATCCCGGCCACGTGCTTGTCGAGCAAATGGCTGATCAGCCGGCGCAGGCCGATAAAGTCGATGGCGCCGTCATGAAACGGCGTGACCACGGGAACCCAGATACCTTGAAACGATGACATGCACTTTCTCCTGATAGTTGACCGCTGGAGTCACCGTCAGAAGGGCCTAGGCAATTGTGCAAAGAGGAGGGAGGTCCGTTGCGCTCAATGTCCAGTCAGCTCATCTGACGGGACAGCGCGCCCCGGTCACATGAGCGACTGTTTCTTCGATTTGAGGGTGTGCGCAACGTACGCTTGCGCCTTGGCAATCAAGCCAATGACGGAAACGTTAGCGAAAGACGATGCGGACATGAGGTAACACACCCTGAATAAGGCCTCCATCTTCAGGGCGTGTGACTGAATGTGTCAACCCCGCTGCAGCTGCGTCCGCACAAATTCTGCGACCTCGGCGGCCAACTCCGCATCTTCCGGCGCGCCCATGAAACCGCCATGGGGCATCGCCTCGAACACATGCAGCACCGCCGGCACCCGCGCCTGGCGCAAGGCGCGGTGCAGGCGCACGGTGTTGGACAGGAACAGGTCCCGCGTGCCGCTTTGCAGGAAGGTCGGCGGGAAGCCGGGTGCAAAATCGCCAAACAGTGGCGACAGGTACGGGTGAGTCAGGTCGGCGCCGTTGGCGTATAGCAGGTTGGTGCCCATCAACGGGTTGGGCAGTATCACGTCGACGGTCCGGTTGACCTGGAAACTGTCACCGGACTCGGTCAGGTCCACCTCCGGTGACAGCAGCACCAGCGCCGCCGGGAGTGGCAAACCTTCATCACGGGCGCGCAACACCAGGGCCGCCGCAAGGTTGCCGCCGGCCGAACGCCCGCCAATCACGATGTGTTCTGCGGCGTGGTGCTGCAGCACATGCCGGTAGGTGGCCATGCAGTCATCCAGCGCGGCCGGGTAAGGATGCTCGGGTGGCATGCGGTAATCGATGCCGTAGCAGAGCATGTTGTGCAAATCGGCCTGCTTGCCTGCGGCGATGCGGCAGTTTTCCCCGCCACCGAAGACCAGCGCGCCGCCGTGCAGGTCGATGTAGGCAAACTCACTCTCAGTCGCCGGTGTGGCCACGTGCACAGTGGCATTTTCTACGGTGATGGTGTGCAGGCTGGCGCGCAGGGCGGCCGCCTGCCCGGCGTTGACACTGGCGTAGTGCTCGGCAACGGCGGCTTGCAGGCGGCGCCAGCCGTCGTGGTCGTCGGGCGCGGGCATGGCGTGCAGCGCGTTGAGCGGCACGCCGTCCGCGCCAACCAGGCTTTGCAGGGTCGCTTGGGCTTCAGGGCTGATCGACTGCGGGACCGGGACAGTGCGTGCTTCAAGTTTGACGCCGTGGTTCATGGGCCTACCGCTCGCGTTTGACGACTTGGGGCGGTAAGGATGCCAGAACGCCGATGTCTGTGGGAGCGCTCAAGCCCGCGCCCACCCGCGATCTTTGCAGGCCTTCAGCGCCCGGCCACGGCGGCCTCGATGGCGGCAATGTCGATTTTGCTCATGGTCATCATCGCGTCAAACGCACGCTTGGCCGTCGCCGGGTCGGGATGGGTCACCGCAGCGCTCAGCACGCGCGGCGTTATCTGCCAGGACAAACCCCACTTGTCCTGGCACCAGCCGCAGGCACTGGCCTGGCCGCCGTTTTGGATAATGGCGTGCCAATAGCGGTCGGTTTCCGTTTGGTCATCTGTCGCCACCTGGAATGAAAACGCCTGAGTGTGGGGAAACGCCGGCCCACCGTTCAGGCCCAGGCAGGGGATGCCCAGGACCGTGAATTCGACGGTCAACACGTCGCCTTGTTTACCGTTGGGATAGTCGCCAGGGGCATGGTGTACTGCCTTCACGGCGCTGTCCGGGAAGGTCTGGGCATAGAACGTCGCGGCTTCCAGCGCGGTGCCGTTGAACCACAGGCACAGCGTATTTTTGTTGTTCATTTTGGGTCTCCACGGTGTGTTATCCAGCTAGCTGCTGCTGAATCGAAGCCTTATCGATCACTGACCAGACGTGCGCGATTTTGCCGTCGACGCATTCATAGAATACGTTCTCATCGAAGCTCACCGTCCTGCCATTGATCGGCAGCCCGAAAAACTCACCCCTGGGGCTGACCCTGAAATTCAAGCGGCTGGCGAGGGTGGGCGGGTCGGCGAGCGACAGTTGGATACGAAACACCAGGTCGGGGATTTCACGGAAATCCCGTTCCAGCATGGCGCGGTAACCGGCGAGGCCGATCGGGCGGGCGTTGTAGATGACATCCGGATGGACGAAGTGGCCCAGCCGATCCCAGTCCTCACGGTTCAGGCAAGCGATGTAGCCCTGGTAGAAGTTGGCGAGTTCGGTTTTGGTCATCAATGCGCACTCCGTAATAGGCGATACGGCTCAGGCCCGGCGTGCCATTAACAACACCGTTGCTGCTGCCGACAACAGCCCCGCACAGCAGCGATTGAACACCCGCTGGCCACGTGGCTCGGCGAACCAACGGCGCATGTGCAGGCCCATATAGGCGTAGGCGCTGATGGCGATCCATTCGAGCATCAGGAACATCGCGCCCAGCAGTGCGAACTGTGGCGTGATCGGTTGGCCGGGCACCACGAACTGCGGGAGGAACGCAGTGAAGATCAGGATGGCTTTCGGGTTGCCCGCCGCCACCAGAAACTCTTGACGCGCCAGTGCGCACAATCCCACCTTGGCCGTAGCCGCTTCAGGCTGCGCCGCCGGATTAGCCCGCCACAACTGCAACGCCAGATAAAACAGGTACGCCGCCCCCAATATCTTGAGCGCGTAAAACAACAGCTCCGAGGTTTGCAGTACCACCGCCAGGCCGGCTGAGGCGAGGGCGATCATGCCCGCGAAGGCCAGCAAGCGGCCAATGCCGGCGAGGCAAGAGGTGCGATAGCCATAGCGCGTGGCGTTGCTGACGGACAGCAAATTGTTCGGTCCGGGCGCCATGTTCAGGGCAAAGCAGGCCGGGAGGAAGAGGCAGAGGGTGGCAAAGTCCATGTGTGCTCCGATAGCGACTCGGGTTGAGGTGCTCACAAGCGTAAGAGAAGGGCAGGCGTGATAACAACCGAGGCATTCAGTGCCGCGGGGCCCGCGCCGAGCAAGTGCGGCGGGCCCCGCGTGGGCTGCGATCAGCGCTTCATCGCCTCGCAGGCGTTGCGCTAGGTGCTGTCGCGAATGTTGCTACAGCTTTGGGCACTGGTTTTGGCTTCGCAATACGCGCGTTGGTGGCTGTCAGCGATGTTGCCGCAACCGGCATAGGCGTGGGCACTCACCATCACTCACAGTGCGATACCTAGGCCTCACTCAGGTGAACACGATTTCGTAAGGCTCGCGCATGCGCTCCAGCAAATCCTGGGCGAGTATCGGCGCCAGCCCGATTTCCGGGTCGCCGTCCAATTGGCTGGCATACGCATGGGCGGCGTGCAGTTTGCGGGCGACGCTCCAGGTGTCCAGGCGAATTTTACGCGCGCGTTGCCAAGGGATCACCGAGCCTTCGCGCGCCGGCCAGTGCCACGCCCAGACCGGCAGCTCGTACAGGCGCGCGCCGGTCAGTGTGCAGGCTTTGGCACTGGCGCGGCCAACGGCGTCATGGTCATCGTTGCCGTCGTGGCGCCAGGTGGTGAAGACCACATCACTGGGTTGCAGGTAGCGCGCAATAAACTGGCTCAGTGGCTGCTCGCGGACGCCGAGGGCGTTGTCACAAAAGCCGCCACGAATCCACTTCAGGCTGTGTAACGGCATCCCCAGGCGCCGCAGTGCCTCGGCGCTTTCCTGCGGGCGAATCACGCTCAGGCGGCTCGCCGGCCACAGGTTAGAGCCTGGATGGCTGGCGCTGCCATCAGTGATGGAGATCAACAGCAGGGGGTATTCAAGGGTGCTGAGCAGTTGCAGCAAGCCCCCGCAGGCCAATACCTCGTCACCCGGATGGGGGGCGATAACCACCACTCGCGCCCCGCGGGGCACCAGTGAAGAAGGGTTGATGGCGGGGATTTGCGCCAGCTGGGGCGCACTGTTCCAGATTTGCGCAGGGCCGCGACGGCCCTCGCTTAAGGAGGCAGGCTTCATGAGTAGTACGTCCTTGTGGATTGATGCTGGGTCGTGCCCTCTGCGGAGACGACTTCTTATAATCAGCTGTCTTGTTTCACCGCAGGCTCCGCTGCGGTGAACGGCGGCCATCCAACCCTGGATGGCAGCAAGGCGGTTTCAGCATAGACAAGGATTCGGCGCTTTTACATCGTGCAATGTCGATTTTTTCAAGTGGCCTGCATCAGGCTTTTCAAATAATCGCCAAAACCGCCTTGGGCACGGCAGTCCAGGCGCGCGCTGGTAGTGACCTGCGGCGTGTGGCTCCAAGCGATGGATGCGCCGCACCGCTCCAGGTTGCGCACCAGTTGCACATCTTCGTGGCAGGCCAGCGGCTCGAAGCCACCGGACTGCACATAGGCGCCCGCACTGATACCCAGGTTGGCACCGTGGATATGGCGATGGCCGTCGCGAGCCTCATAGGCCTGGTGGTAGCGAATTTGCGCCGCAGGGCCGAAGCCCTGGCTCCAGGCGTCGACGGTCACGGTGCCACACACCGCGTCGGTGCCCAGCGCCAATTGCGCCACCAACCAGTCGGGGGCGACACGGCTATCGGCGTCCGTACACGAAATCCAGCGCACGCCTTGATTGAGTAAATGCCGCGCACCCACCCCACGCGCGTGCCCGACATTGCGCGCGTGTACCGGCAGGCACTGCACCGGATACGCCTGGGCAATCGCCGCACTGCCATCGCTGCAGCTGTCGAGCACCGCGAGGATCTGCACGGGTTCACCGAGTAATCCGGGGTGGCTTGCAGCAATCATTGCGGCGTTGAGGCACTCGGCCAGCAACGCTTCTTCGTTATGTACCGGGATCAGAATGCCGATCATCGCAAGCCCTCATGGCTGGCGACCGAGGTGCCGTCACGGCTCCACAGGTCGAGTAGGAAATCACTTTCGTGATGGTGCACGACGTGGGGCATGTCCAGTCGCTGTTGCAGTACCGCATGTACCTGTTCGGCGGTGTGCGGGCAGCCCTCGATCATGGGTCGCCAGTGACAGGCGAGCAACTGCCCGTTGTCCGTCAGTGAAGCGAGGACGCAGTCAATCAGACGGTGCAAGTCATCGGCGTCGAGGTAGTAGCACAGCTCGCTCAGCACGATGAGTTCGAACCGGCCTGTCGGCCATTGGTCGGGCAGGCGGCCCTGGTAGACCTGGGCGTGGGGGAACTCCAGCAAGCGGGTTTTCGCCAGCGCGACGGCGGCAGCGGCGGTGTCGCAGCACACCAGGCGCTCACAACGTAGCGCTAACTCGGCACTCAGTTCGCCGTTGGCGCAACCGGGTTCAAAAATCGAGGCATAGCGGGGGCGGGTCAGCAGCGCGCCGGTCAGCGCGCGTTTGCGTTGCTCGTACCAGCGGTGGCGAAAGGCCCAGGGGTCGTCATTGCCCGCGAACAGTTGATCAAAATACGGCGTGGCCACACTCATACAAACACCACTTCAAAAGGTTGCAGCAAGCGCTCCACTACATAGGGCGCCAGCACCGGCGCAAGACCGATTTGCGGGTCACCCTCCAACTGGCTGGCAAAGGCGTGAATCGCGTGCCGCTTGCGCGCCACCGCTTCGGGCGTCAGCAGCAGTTTGCGGGCACGGTGCCATGGCACCTGGCTGTCCTCGGGGGTTGCCCAGTGCCAGGTCCAGACCGGCAACTCGTAGAGGGTTGCGCCCACCGCGAGGGCGGCCTTTGCACTGGCCCGGCCGACGGCTTCATGGTCGCAGTGACCGTCTTCGCGCCAAGTGGTGAACACCACATCGGTGGGCTTGAGGTAGCGTTGGATAAACGCACTCAGCGCCTCTTCTCGTTCCGCCACCTTGCTGTCGGTGAACCCCGCGCGCAGCCAGATTAAACTGTGCAGCGGCACGCCCAGGCGGTGCAGGGCCTGCGCCGATTCCTGCGGGCGTATCACGCCCAGACGCGCCACCGGCCAACGGGTGGAGCCAGGATGGCTGGCGCTGCCGTCGGTCACGGAAATCAACTGCAGCGGCCGGCCCAGCGCCGCCAAACCCTGCAGCAAGCCACCACAGCCGAGCACTTCGTCGTCCGGGTGCGGGGCGATGATCACAGCGCGATGCCCTGCGGGCACCAACTGTTCAATGCTGATGTGTGGCAGCTCGGCCATATGAGAGGAGGCTTGCCACTGATGCAGCGGCGTACCCTGGCCGACGATCGGGTTGGGTTTCACAACAGCCACCTCCCTGTAGGTTGTTCGAGCACCAGCTCGCCCAAGGCGGCCAGGTCACGTTCGGCGTGGCTCTGGCGCACATAGACCGGCAAGTCCGCCATCAACTGCGCGAAGTGCGCGTCTTTGCAATACGGCCCCGCACCGACCGCGCGCCCCACATGGCGGATCACCTGCTCGACGGTATCTTCGATGCAGGCGCGTGCCTGTTGGGCCAGCGGCCGAGCATTCGCCCGAGGTTCGCGGTCGATCTGCTCAGCGGCATCACGCAGCACACAGGCCGCACTGTTGAGCAGGCTGTCGACCGCGCCCAAATGGGCGAGGGCATGCGGTTCGGGCCGCTTGCTGCATTGCTCGCGCAGCACCTCGGCCAAGCGTTGGGCGCCGCCATACCAGCACGCCGCGATGCCGACGCCACCCTGCCAGAAGCCCGGGCGCGACAAGTAATCGCCCGGGCCGCCGACTGCGATGCCGCGTGCCGAGTCGAAGACGATTTCGACGCTGGCGGTCGCCGCCATACCGACCGCGCTCCACCCTTCGTCCGTCACCTTCACGCCAGGCTGGTCCATTTCTACCGCGACCAGTTGCTGATGATCGTCTTCGTCCCAGGCCGTCAATAAGCCATGGCTGACCACGGCCGCGCCGGAACACCAGGCTTTACGCCCGTCGACAATTAGCCGATGGCCGTCACGGTGCACGTGAACCTTGGCGGTGGGTGGCTCGGCGGCCCACATGCCCCAGACGCTGCCCAGGGGCGGCAAGGGGCTGTTGAGTTCCGCGATGATCGCCAACGCATCGGTGTGGCCTTCGAACAGCTTGCACAGGCGCAGGTCATGCCCTGCCACCTGTGCCAGCCGGCTGAAGCGCTCCAACGTCTGGCCGCTGCCAGGCAATGGCAGTTGGTCCAGGCCTTCCTCCTGAAGCGCCCTCAGGGCAGCCCCCAGCGCCTGCGTATTCGCATAGCTGCGGTTGCCTTGAAGGAATCCATGCAGGGCCATTTCACACCTCGTCGTGCTGCAGTTCGAACAGCAACAGTGAGCGCCCAGTGACAGCGTACTCGTGTTCGAAATCAAAGCGTTCCTGGCCACGCACCGCCGTGTCGTTGGTATCGAGCATGCAGGTCCAGAACTCGCCCTCAGGCACTGGCGGCAGGCGGAAATTCACCATGTCGTGGTGGGCATTGACCACCAGCAGCAAGGTCGCATCGCCACCCGGGCGACGAATCCCGGTTTCCTGGGCGCGGCCATCCATCAACATACCCAGGCAGCGACCGTGGCTGTCTTCCCATTGTTCAGTGCTCATCTCGTTGCCATCCGGCGCGAGCCAGGTGACATCCTTGACGCCGATATCTTCGTTGTAATCACCCACGAGGAAGCGGCCGCGACGCAGGATCGGATAGGCCATGCGCAACTTGATCAGGCGTTTTACAAACTTGAGCAGCGCCTTGCCGTCGTCGTCCAAATCCCAGTTGACCCAGCCGATCTCGCTGTCCTGGCAATAGGCATTGTTGTTGCCGTGCTGGGTGCGTGCGAATTCGTCGCCGGCCACCAGCATCGGCGTGCCTTGGGCCAACAGCAGGGTGGCGAAGAAGTTACGCATCTGGCGCAGGCGCAGTGCGTTGATCTCCGGGTCGTCGGTGGGGCCTTCGACGCCATGGTTCCAGGACAGGTTGTTGTTGCTGCCGTCCTGGTTGTCCTCGTCGTTGGCTTCGTTGTGTTTGTCGTTGTACGACACCAGGTCGTGCAGGGTGAAACCGTCGTGGGCGGTGATGAAGTTCACCGAGCTGTAAGGCCGGCGCCCGCGATGGTTGAACATTTCCCCGGAGGCGGTCATGCGCCCGGCGAAGTCCGCCAACTGGCCGTCATCACCTTTCCAGAAGGCGCGCACGGTGTCGCGGAAGCGGTCGTTCCACTCCACCCAACCTGGCGGGAAATTCCCCACTTGATAGCCGCCGGGGCCGCAGTCCCAGGGCTCGGCGATCATTTTCAGCTGGCGCAGCACCGGGTCCTGGCGGCAGGCCACGAGGAAGCTGTGGCGCTCGTCGAAGCCGTCGCGGTAGCGGCCGAGAATTGTCGCCAGGTCAAAGCGGAAACCGTCGACGTGCATCTCGGTGGCCCAGTAACGCAGGGAGTCGGTGACCATCTGCAGTACGCACGGGTGGCTCAAGTCCAGGGTATTGCCGGTGCCGGAGTCGTTGATGTAGAAGCGCTTGTCGTCAGGCATCAGCCGGTAGTACGAAGCGTTGTCGATGCCGCGCATTGACAGGGTCGGGCCGCGTTCGTTGCCCTCGGCGGTGTGGTTGTAGACCACGTCGAGGATCACCTCCAGCTTGGCTTCGTGCAGGTGCGCGACCATTTCCTTGAACTCGGCGATTTTGCCGCTGGCCAGGTAGCGTGGGTCCGGCGCGAAGAAGGCGATGCTGTTATAGCCCCAATAGTTGGTCATGCCTTTTTGCAGCAGGTGCTGGTCGTTGACGAATGCATGCACCGGCAGCAGTTCCACCGACGATACGCCCAGCTGGCGGATATGCTTGAGCACGTCCTCTTCCATCAGCCCGGCGCAGGTGCCACGCACCGACTCGCCCACCGAAGGGTGACGCATGCTGATGCCGCGCAAGTGGGTTTCATAGATGATCGTGCGGTCCCATGGCACGCGTACCGGCTGGTCGTTGCCCCAGGTGTGCGCCGGGTCGATGACTTTGCACTTGGGCACGAAGGGCGCGCTGTCGCGTTCGTCGAAACTGAGGTCGTCGTCCGGGTGGCCGATGGTGTAGCCGAACAAGGCTTCGGACCATTTGAGTTCGCCCACCAGCTGTTTGGCATAGGGGTCGATCAGCAATTTGTTGTGGTTGAAGCGGTGGCCGTTGGCCGGGTCGTAAGCACCGTACACGCGGTAGCCGTAAATCAGCCCAGGATGGGCGTCGGGCAAGTAGCCATGAAAGGTCTCGTCGGTGTATTCGGGCAGTTCGATGCGTTCCAGTTCCACTTCGCCAGTGTCGTCGAACAGGCACAGTTCGACTTTCGTGGCGTGGGCCGAGAACAGCGCGAAGTTAACGCCCAAGCCGTCCCAGGTGGCGCCGAGGGGGAAGGGCAAACCTTCACGAATCCGCGACGGCTCGTTTTCCGGCGTCGGTTGGGTGTTGTCGGGCTTGCTCATTGAGTTGCTCCTGCAAAGGGTCTTTTTTCGGGCCGAGCGCGACCGTGCCGACGATCGTTCAGCTGACGCAGTGGAAAGTGAAAATGACCTCCCGCCGACAACGCGGAAGGAGGCTCATTAGACAAAGTGGCTTAAGGCTTGGGCTTCTTCGGTGCTGCCGGCTTTTTAGCCGCCGGGGGCGCCGGTTTGCCGGCGGCCGGGGCCGCAGGCTTGGGTTTTGGCGCAGGCTTGGGGGCGGTTTTCGGTTTGGCGGCGGGCTTGGGCTTGCTCGGCGTCAGCGCTTCGGCTTCGGCCAGCTTGCGGGCCATTTCCCAATGACGCGCGTCCTCCCCATGGGGTTTGCCTTCAGACTCCCAGATCTGATGCGCTAACTCGCGAATGCGTTTGTCTTCAGTACTCATCACAATGCTCCTCACAGAAAATTTCAGCTTTCTTGATCATCAGGATTGATAAAGACATTGACCGGGAAATCCCCCAGCGCAGTGCTGATCAACAGCTCCTTGTTTGGTGTGACTGCGCCTGTATGAAAAAGTCCCTTCCAGTTTTGTGTCGTGGCGGCGAATGGTAATTTCACCCGCGTATCGCCCCAAACCTGCGCATTGACGTGGGGCTGCGGACCCTTTTCAGGCCTATTTTCCAGCAGGCGATGGGACCAACGTGGCACCACCACCAGCAGCTGTTTGCCTTGATGCTCGCGACAGAACGCGACGACGTGGTCCGCGTGTTTGCCGATGACTTCCAGTGGCGTGTAACGGCCGTGCCGAAAGATCTCGGGGTCGGCCTTGCGCAGGGCCAACACCTGGGCAATCAGCGCTTGTTTGATACGCCCGTCGCGCCAGTTGAACAACAGTTCGCCGATGTCCGGTGGTGTGTTCAGCGCGCGTTGCCGTGCGTTGAAATCCACCGGGCGCCGGTTGTCCGGGTCCACCAGGCTGAAGTCCCAGAACTCATCACCCTGGTACAGGTCCGGCACACCCGGCACGGTGAGGCGAAGCAAGGACTGCGCCAGACTGTTCACGGCACCGGCCGCGGCGATGGCCTGGGCGGCGGTAGCGAGGGCGGTACGCAGTGCGTGGCCTTCCTCGCTGAGCAATAGCCGCGACAGAAACGCTTCGACGGCCTGTTCATAGGCCTCGTTGGGCGCACTCCAGCTGCTTTGCAACTTGGCTTCGCGCAAGGCTTTTTGCTGCCATTGCCAGAGGCGTTGCTGGTAGTCCTCAACGTCAAGGTCGAGGTCCAGCGGCCAACTGCCCAGTAGCACTTGGTAGAGGATGAGTTCATCGCCGGTCGAAGGGCTTTGGGCGTCGTCGCGCAATTTCGCCGCGAGGGTGCGCCAGTGCTCGACCTGCTCGACGTACCACGGCGCACATTCGCTGAGTACCGCCAGACGCGCACGGGTGTCTTCGCCGCGCTTGTGGTCGTGGGTGGCGGTGGCCAGCAAGTTGTCCGGGAACGTCTGCAAACGTTGCTGGTTGACGGCGTGGAACTCGTCCACCGGCGCGCTGAACTGCTCGGTGCTGAAGCCCACATCATTGCGCGACAGCAGCACCGCCGAGCGATAGAACGCGGTGTCTTCCACGGCCTTGGCGGCGGCAGGTGAGGTCAGTTGCTGGAAACGCACGCAGGCATGCTTGAGGATCTTGCGCTCACGGCCCACCGGGCGCTGGCGCCAAGGCTGGCCGCCGAGCCATTTTTCCAAGTGATCGAGCACCGGCCAGTCAGCTTCGCTCAAGGTGCTTCGGGCACCGGCCAGTGCCTGCAGGAAAAACACATCGTCACGCTCGCTGCGGCCGCGGGCACTGATGTAGGTGCGGTACACCGGGAAGTGCACGATCAGCGCCTGCAACGCGCGGCGGATCGCGCCCAGGGTCAGGTCGCGGGTCATCACATCATCGCGGGCTACCTGCAGCAGGGCCTGGGCCACGCTTTCAAAGTCACCGGCCAGCGAGCCATTGAGGATTTGCTGGCGCGCGAGCCAGGCCTCTTCGATAAACGCCGAGGGCCGTTCGCTGTGGCGGGTCCATAAGTCGGCAAGGGGGCCGAAGCCCTCGGGCGCATGTTGCAGCAACGACAGTTGATTCATGAACTCGTAGCCGGTGGTGCCGTCCACTTGCCAGTCTTCGCGCAGGGTCTCGCCTTCGCCGAGGATTTTTTCGACGAAGATCGGCAAGTGCCGCTCGGGTGACAGCGAATCCACGCGACGGCGCAACTTGCGGCAATAACCGCGTGGGTCGGCCAGCCCGTCGATATGGTCGATGCGCAGGCCATCCACCAGGCCCTCGCTGATCAGCTGGAAAATCTTGCCATGGGTGGCTTCGAACACGGCGCTGCGTTCGACCCGCAACCCGCCCAGCTCGTTGACGTCGAAGAAGCGCCGCCAGTTGATGTCGTCCGCCGCAGTGCGCCAACTGGCCAAGCGGTAGGCCTGTTGCTCAAGCAGTTGGTGCAAGCGCTCAAAGCCGTCAGGCTGGCGCCCGTCGAATTCGCTGAGTCTGTGCTCGATGGCGTGCAGCACCTCGTCCGCGGTGGCGCGTTCGGCCAGCGCCTGCTTGAGCCACGCCGCTTCGGCGTAGGCGTCGTCTTGATAGGCGAGGGCATTGAAGCGGTCGGACAGCGGCTTGAGCAATGCATCGGTGCCCAGAATTACCGCGTAATCGCGAGGGCAGATGGGGAAACGGTGTTCGTAATGCTCAACGTAGAACGCACCGTGCGCGGCGTCGAAATGCAGCGTCAGGGTCCCGGTTTGCAAGGCTTCGCCGTAGTCGCTGCCAAGAAATGGCATCAGCAGTTGGCCTTTGAGCAGCGGGTCAGGCGAATGCCACTGGATATCGAAGAATTCGCTGTAGGGGCTTAAGCGGCCCCACTCCAGCAGGTCCAGCCACCAGGGGTTATCCGCGCCACCGACGGCCATATGGTTGGAGACGATGTCGAGGATCAGCCCCATGTCGTGCTCACGCAGCGCGGCGATCAGACGGCGCAAAGCGGGTTCGCCGCCCAGCTCGGGGTTGACGGTGGTCGGGTCGACCACGTCGTAGCCGTGCATGGAGCCGGCGCGGGCGGCGAGCAGCGGTGAGGCGTACAAATGACTGATGCCCAATTGGGCGAAGTAGGGCACCAACGGCACCGCATCATCGAGGGTGAAGTCTTTATGAAATTGCAGGCGCTGGGTGGCGCGCAGGGGTAAGGCTTTCATCGGTCACGCTCACGGGCTTGGTTACGCGCGACGGCCAGCAGTTCGAGGCGGCGGGCAGCGCCTGCATTGTCGAGCAGGCTTGCCGCTTCACCCGGCAGGCGACGTCGCCAATTAGGGTGCGTATCAAGTGTGCCAGGCAGGTTGGCTTGTTCTTCGACGCCCAGGGCGTCCTCCAACGGCAGCAGCACCAGCGGCGCACGGGTGTGGCCCAGGTAACGCACGCTGGCGTCAATCATGTGGTCCGTGTCATTGCGAATTTCATCGACAAAGTTCTGCGGGTCCTGGCTCAAGGCCTGGCGCAGTGCCTGGCGTTCGCGCAGGCGGTGTTCGCTCCATTGCTCCACGGTCGGCGCATCGATCAGGCCCAACTGGATGTTCCATTCGATATCACGGCTGTGCCACCAGCCATTGAGCGTCGGCAAGTCGTGGGTGCTGGTGGTTGCCAGGGCGTTGTCCGGCCAGTCAAGGATGGGTTTGAATTGGCCGTCGTGGCCTTGTTCGAAGAGCAACACGCGCATGCCCAGAATCGAACGGCCGATGAGTTTTTCGCGCAGGCCATCGGGCACGGTGCCGAGGTCCTCGCCCAGCACAATCGCCTTGTGACGTTGCGACTCCAATGCCAGCAGCCGCAGCAGGTCGTCGATCGGGTAATACAGGTACGCGCCTTCACGCGGCGAAGCGTCCATCGGAATCACCCACAGGCGTTGCAGGCCCATGACATGGTCGATACGCAACCCGCCGGCGTGGGCGAAGTTGGCTCGCAGCATTTCGATAAAAGCGCGAAAGCCGTTGCGTTTGAGGCCTTCCGGGGAAAACGCGGAGATGCCCCAACCTTGTCCGGCGCGGTTGAGGATGTCCGGTGGCGCGCCAACCGTCAGGCCGGCCAGCAGCTCATCCTGACGGCTCCAGGCCTGACTGCCGCCGCCGTCCGCGCCAACCGCCAGGTCGGCGATCAACCCGACGCCCATGCCGCTGCCACGGGCGGCTTGTTGGGCGCGCTCCAGGCAGCGGGCGATCAGCCATTGGCCGAAGGCGAAATAGCCGATCTCATCGCGGTTTTCCTCGGCGAACTGTGCCAGCGCCGGGCTTTGCGGGGTGCGCCATGCGTCGGGCCAGTGCCGCCAGTCGAGGTCTTCCCCGGCGGCGGCGCGAGCGGCCTGCACGGCCTCGAAGCGACAGTGGTTTTCCAGGGCTTCGCCGCCTGCCTGTCGAAAGCTCAGGAAGTCGGCGTGTTGTGGGTGCTCACCGTGACGGAAATCTTCATACAAGGCGCGCAACAGCTGTTGCTTGGCTTTGGCGGCGGTGGGCCAGTCGATCAGGGTGTGTTGTTCGAGTGTGTGCAGCTCATCGGCCAGACCGCAGGCCTCTATGGCGTTGCGCACTTCGCGTTCGCCGAGAATGCAGGCGGGCGATGCATACAGGCTGTTCAGGAACAGCCGGCTGGACGGTGAATACGGGCTGTAGCGCCCTGTGTCGGCACTGAACATCGCGTGCATCGGGCTGATTGCCAAGGCATCGGCGCCGCGTTCGGCGGCACTGCGTGCCAGGTGTTCCAGGGCCAGCGTGTCACCGAAGCCGCCATCGCCCAGGCGGCGCAGCGAATACAGTTGGGCACTCAGGCCCCAGGCGCGGGCAGGTTCGCTGTCCGTGGCTTGCGCCACGCTGTAGCAATGGGTGGGGGCTACGGCCAGGGTGAAGGTCTGGTCGTCGATATGCACCTGGTGGTAGCCGAGCGCGATGACCCCGGGCAGTACCGCGTTGCCATCCAGGCGCAGCTCCAGCGTTTCGCCGTTCTCCAGGCTCACGCGGCAGGGCGTGTCCGGGGCGAAGTAGCGCGCCAGATCCAGGCCATCGCCGGTGTCGACGGTCAGCAGCGGCGGCAAGTGTTTGTCTTGTTGCACCCGCTCCAGTTCCAGCAGGCTGGCATCGATCTCGGCGTCGGTATCGGCCGGGTGGCCCAGGCCTTTGAGAACGGCACGCAGGGCAGCGGGTTTGACATGTTGCAGGCGGCCGTTTGCATCGATCCAATCGACGGCCAGGCCCGCACGGCTGGCGAGAATTTCCAGTTTCGCTTCGCTCAAGGGTGCTCTCCAACAGGGGATAAGGCGACGCGTGCGCTGAACGGCGACAGGTGCGCCCCATCAGCAGCATGCGTTTCGAATAACAGGTGGTGCGGCGCGGGGTGATCCAGCGGTGTGGCACTGAGGTTCAAGTCAATTTGCAATACGCTGCCGTTACCCAGGCGCCAACGCGCCGTCACGGCGCCTTCAGCCAGCACCTGTGCGCCGAGGGGAACGCTGCCCGGCAAGTGCGGCACGATATGCTGGTGGCGCAGGCTCAGCAGCTGGCGGTAGAGCTGGGCGTGCGCGTTCTCGGTAAACGTGGGCGCCGATTGCCGAAAGGTCGGCAGCGCATTCGGATCGGGTATGCGTTCGCGGCGTTGCGGATCGGCAAACGCGGCGAAGTCGGCAAACTCGTTGCGCCGGCCTTCGCGTACCGCTTGCGCGAGTTCGCCATGGTGGTCGGTGAAAAACAGAAAGGGTTCGCTGGCGTTGGTTTCATCGCCCATGAACATCAGGGGGATCATCGGCGACATGAGCAGCAAGGTGGTCGCCGCCTTAAGCGCCTGGGGCGAGCACAGCTGGTGCAGACGTTCGCCCAAGGCGCGGTTGCCGATCTGGTCGTGGTTCTGCAAAAACGCCACGAAGGCGCTCGGTGGCAGGTCACCACTCGGTTCGCCGCGCTCATGGCCATGGCGCGTGGTGTGGCCTTGGTAGATGAACCCTTCGCCCAGGCAGCGCGCCAGTTTGTCGGTCGGGTTTGCGGCGAAGTCGCTGTAGTAGGCGTCGGTTTCGCCGGTCAGCAATACGTGCAGGACGTTATGAAAGTCATCGTTCCATTGCGCATTGAAATCGTGCTTTAACAGGCTGGCCTGGTTGAGTTCGTTTTCCAGGACCAGCCAGACATGGCGGCCGGTATCCACCTGCTGGCGCACGCGGTGTGCCAATTGCTTGAGGAACCCCGGATTGTCGATGGCGTGCACCGCATCCAGGCGCAGGCCATCAAAGCGGTATTCCAACAGCCACATCAACGCGTTGTCGAGGAAGAAGTCGCGCACCTCACGGCGATCGAAATCAATCCCGGCGCCCCAGGGCGTGTGCACCGCTTCCTGGAAGAAGCCTTTGGCGTATTGGCCCAGGTAATTGCCATCGGGGCCGAAGTGGTTGTAGACCACATCGAGGATCACGGCCAGGCCATGCTCGTGAGCGCTGTCGATCAGGGCCTTGAGCTGTTCGGGGGAGCCGTAGGAAGAATGCGGCGCGTAGGGCAGAACCCCGTCGTAGCCCCAGTTGCGCTCGCCGGGGAATTGCGCCAAGGGCATCAATTCAATCGCGGTCACGCCCAGTTCGGCGAGGCGCGGCAGTTGCTGTTCAACAGCGGCGTACCCGCCCAGTACGCCAACGTGCAGCTCGTAAATCACCGCCTCATGCCAGGGGCGGCCTTGCCAGTTAGGGTGTCGCCATTGATAGGCGAGCGGGTCGACGACGACGCTCCAACCATGCACATCGTCGGCTTGCGCCCTGGATGCCGGGTCGGGTACATCGGTTTCGCCGTCGATGTTATAGCGGTAGTGAGTGCCCGCCGGGCACTTCACCTCCACTTCAAACCAGCCATCTGCCTGGGGCAGCATGGCGATGGACTTGCCGTCTTCCAATTCAACGCTGACATAAAACGCGTCTGGCGCCCACAAGGCAAAACGCGTGTGTTGCGCGTCCAACATGATTGCGCCGTGGGGCCAGGTTTCCAGATTCCGTGACGGCATCTATGAAGCCCTCCCTTGATTATTTAGCCGATTTCCCCAGCGCCTTGGCGACAAGCTGTTCGTACAGTTCGGCGTAGGGTTCTACCGCCTGGCACCAGTTGAAAGGTTGAGTCATGGCGCGGCTGCGCATGGCATTGAGCAGGCCTTTGTTGGCAAATACCCTGAACGCGCGGCTCAACGCTTCTTCGTAGCTTTGCGCCGTGGATTCATTGAACAGGAACCCGGTGACGCCATTCTCGATGGTGTCTGCCAGGCCGCCGGTATTGCGCGCCACCGGCAATGAGCCGAAGCGTTGCGCGTACATCTGGCTCAGGCCGCACGGTTCATAGCGCGACGGCATCAGCAGGAAGTCGCTGCCGGCAAACATGCGCCGTGCATCGGTTTCGTTGAAGCCAATACGCACGCCGACCTGGCCGGGGAAGCGCAAGGCCAGTTCGCGCATGGCTTGCTCTTCTTCCGGTTCGCCGCGGCCGATAATCGCGATTTGGCCACCGTTCTCGACAATAAAGCTGCTGACCGCTTCGGTGAGGTCCAGGCCTTTTTGATACACCAGGCGTGAGACCACGGCGAACAGTGGACCGGTAGAGTCGGCCAGGCCGAACAGTTCACGCACGTGGGCGGCGTTAATGCCTTTGCCTGCCCAGTCACCGATATTGAAGTTATGGGTCAGGTGCGTGTCGGTCGAGGTTTCCCAGCTTTCATCGATACCATTGGGAATGCCACTGAGCAGACCTTGCTGGGTCTTGCTGGCCAGGAAACCATCCAGGCCACAGCCGAATTCCGGGGTGGTGATTTCCTGGGCGTAGGTCGCGCTCACGGTGGTGATGTGGCTGGAGTACGCCATGCCCGCCTTGAGGAATGACATTTTGCCGTAGAACTCCATGCCTTCCTGTTGCAGGGCATGCGGCGGAATACCCAGCTCAGGCGTGGAGGCCAGGCTGACCACACCTTGATAGGCGAGGTTGTGAATAGTGAACAGCGTTGGCGTACGCGACCCGCGCCAGTGCATATAGGCGGGCGCCAGCCCGGCAGGCCAGTCGTGGGCATGCACCAGGTCAGGGCACCAGTGGATCTGCGCCAGGTTGGCGGCGATGTCAGCGGCGGCCAGGCCCAGGCGGGCGAAGCGGATATGGTTGTCCGGCCAGTCACGGCCGTTATTGGCGCCGTAGGGCGTACCTTCACGCTCATAGAGCTCAGGGCAGATCAACACGTAGATGACCAGACCGTCCTTGAGGTCCATGCGCCCGATCTTGCAGGGCGGCAGCGCCGCGTGGCCGCCCAGCTCGCCAATGATATGGATCGGGTTGTCACTTTCCATTACCTGCGGATAGCCCGGAATCAATACCCGCACATCATGCAAGTGGGCCATGGCGCGGGGCAGGGCGGCGGACACGTCGCCCAGGCCGCCGGTTTTCACCAGGTCGGCAAATTCCGAGGTCACAAACAGGACTTTCTTGCGATTAGGGTTCTGACTCACGATCGGCCGCACAGTATTGGGCAGGTCGGCCAACGTAGTCGGTCCCCCTGCCACCTGACTAAAACGCTCTCCCTGAGTATCTACAGCGGCACTGATCATAGTTCTCTCCCACATATTTGGTCGGCTAATGGCCCGCTGCCATCGGCTCCGATTGGCCACATCCTGCGGCCAGGCGCACAAGCACTGTACAAACTGGCAAGGCGTATGCCAGTTGCACTGATTGCTAAAAAAGATTGGATGGACGGGCATTTGGCGTGAGCCGCGTGCACTCGCCTCCCTTAAAAACTGGACCTACGGCAGAGTTGGAAAGTTTCGATTTTTTGCGGGGTTTTTGTTTTGGAACGGACCCATCGGTCATGAGTCTAGGCCAGATCCAAGAAGCTGTACGGTTTATGTGGGGATTTTGTAGGACAAAAAACTTGTAACGATAGGCAAGTTTGCCAGCCTGCGCTGATTCAGGGGCTCAGCGCGATGGGTGTGGAGAGGAGCAGGGCCCTCTCCATAGGGGTGCGTGTGCACCTGATTGGTGCGTCAGCCCAGCACGCGAATGGGCGCGCCGTTTGCCCACGCCTGAATATCCTCGATCATCTGCTGATAGAACTGCCGATAATTCTGCTCGCTTACATACCCGACATGGGGCGTCGCCAGCACATTCGGCAAGCGCCGGAACGGATGCTCGGCCGGTAGCGGCTCTTCGCCATATACGTCCAGAGCGGCCCCTGCCAATCGACCGGCTTGCAGCGCCTGCACCAGCGCCTGTTCATCCACAATCGGCCCGCGCGCTGTATTCACCAGGCGCGCGCACGGTTTCATCCAGCTCAGTGCCTGGGCATCCACCAGGCCACGGCTGCGGTCGCTGAGTACCAGGTGCACGGTGAGGATATCCGCCTGCTCAAACAGTTCACGCTTGCTCACCCAGGTCACGCCTGACTCGGCCGCACGTTCAGGGGTGAGGTTTTCACTCCAGGCAATCACCCGCATGCCAAATACCTGGGCAAATTTCGCGACCTTCTGGCCAATGCTGCCCAGCCCGAGCACGCCCAGGGTTTTGCCATACAGATCACCCCCCAGGCCAACCTGCCAGCCATCCTCTCGTAGCGAGTTGGCTTCGGCCAGCAGGTTGCGGGTAGAGGCCATGATCAACGCCCAGGTCAGTTCCGGGGCCGCGTGTTTATAGCTATCAGTGCCGCAGACCTGGATACCCAGGGCCTTAGCGGCAGGGATGTCGATGGCGGCGTTGCGCATCCCGCCAGTCACCAGTAATTGCAGATTCGGCAGGCCTTGCAGCAGGGCCTTATCGAAGGTGGAGCGCTCGCGCATGACGCAAATCACCTCGAACCCCTTCAAACGCTCGACCATCGTGGCGGTATCCGCCGGGTAGTCGTGAAGAAAATGCACGTCGCCGACGGGCGCCAGCAGCGACCAATCCACCACGCCACTGGCCACATTTTGCCAATCATCAATGACTGCGATCTGTACCGACATTCACGCGTGCCTCGAAAAAGGTTGGATTAAAGGGCATTCAAGCCCTGTAACAGCGCTTGGTGAAACCGCGCCGGTTCTTCCATCTGTGGCGCATGCCCCAGGCCGGGGAATTCCACCAGGGTGGCGTGGGGGATCAGTTTGGCCACCTGTTTGCCGAGCACGTCATAGTGACCGAGCCTGGCCTTGACCGCAGGCGGTGCGATATCGCTGCCGATGGCGGTGGTGTCGGCCGTGCCGATCAGCAGCAGGGTGGGCATCTGCAAATCCTTGAACTCGTAGTACACCGGCTGGGTGAAGATCATGTCGTAAATCAACGCCGAGTTCCAGGCGACCTGGGTATGCCCCGGCCCCTTATTCAAGCCGGCGAGCATCTCCACCCAGCGCTCGTATTCAGGCTTCCAGCGCCCGACGTAATAGGTGTTGAGCTCATATTGGCGAATGCCGTCGGCACTGAGTTTAAGCTCGCGCGCATACCATTGGTCGACGCTGCGGTAGGGCACGCCCAAGGCTTTCCAGTCTTCCAGGCCAATGGGGTTAACGAGCCCCAGTTGCTCGGTTTGCGCCGGATAGAGCAGCGCGTAACGGGTGGCGAGCATGCCACCGGTGGAGTGGCCGACGAGGGTGGCCTTTTGAATGCCGAGATGTTCAAGCAGTTGGTGGGTGTTGATCGCCAATTGCTGGAAACTGTATTGGTAATGATCCGGCTTGCTGGAGGTGCAAAAGCCGATCTGGTCCGGCGCAATCACCCGATAACCGTCGGCGCTGAGGGCTTTTATCGACGCGTCCCAGCTGGCCGCACAGAAGTTTTTGCCGTGCATCAACACCACCGTGCGCCCGTTGGCCTTGCCCTCGGCGGGCACATCCATGTAACCCATCTGCAACGGTTTGCCTTGGGACTCGAAGGTGAAGTGTTCGACCGGGTAGGGGTATTGAAACCCTTGCAGTTCAGGGCCGTAGGCGGGACTTTCGCTGGCCGCGAAGGCGGGAAGGGCGCTGCCCAGCAGCAGGCCGGCAGCGCACAGTGAACGGATCAGCGTCATGGGTCAGGCTCCGAAAACAACAGTGTCCGGATGCTGTGGCGAGGGGATTAAGCGAGGATTAACGCAGCGCAGCGAGATAGGCCGGCGCTGCGCCAGCGATCCGTCAGAGGCATTCAAGCCGGGTTATGCGGCTGCCAGGTGGTTCACCGTCAGCAGGGCCAGCACGCTGTAGCGGGCGCCTTTTGCAACGGTAACCAACAGCAGGAAGCGCCAGAAGGGCTCGCGCATGACCCCGGCCACCAGGGTCAGCGGGTCACCGATGATGGGCACCCAACTGAGCAACAACGACCAATGCCCCCAGCGCTGGTAATGCACGCGGGCCTTTTCCAGGTGCCGTGGGCTGACCGGAAACCAGCGCCGCGTCTGGAAACGCTCAACCGAGCGCCCCAGCCACCAATTGACCACCGAGCCGAGTACATTGCCGACGGTGGCGATGCACAGCAGCCCCCACACACTGTAATGCCCGCTGATCAAGAGGCCCACCAGCACCGCCTCCGATTGCATTGGCAGCAGCGTGGCCGCACCGAAGGCGGCGAAAAATAGCCCCAGGTAACCGGCGAGCATCAATCAACGGGCCGGGTAGTCGGCCACCACCACGTCTTGACCTTCCCGGGTCAGGCCGATGACTTGATAGGCATCGCTCATGCCGTCCATTTCCATGCCCGGCGAACCCATGGGCATGCCTGGCGCGGCAATCCCCAGCAAGTCGTCGCGCTTGCGCAGGGCCAGTACCTGCTCGGCGGGCACGTGGCCTTCGACGAACTTGCCGTCGATCACCGCGGTATGGCACGAGCCCAGGCGCGGCGCTACGCCCAAGCGCTGCTTGACGGCGCTCATGTCGGCTTCCACATGGTCATTGACCTTGAACCCGTTGCTTTCCAGGTGGCTGATCCACTTCTTGCAGCAGCCGCAGTTGGCGTCGCGATGGACGTCAATGGCAATCAGGTCGGCGGCCTGCGCCAGGGTGGTGGTGAACAGGGCTGAAAGCAGGGCCAGGCGCAAGGTGGTTTTCATGGGATGTCTCACTGAATGCAGGGCAATAAGCCGGGCATTCTCCCTGCTTTTTCCAGCAGGACGCGGTTGTAATGTTTCAAAATTATACGAAGGCAGTGTTTTCCAACCGATGTTTGAGCTGGTCCAGCGCAATGGCTGACAGGGCGACCATGCGTTCATGCAAGGTGGCAAGCTGCAACTCGGTCTCGTAGGTCAACACGCGCTTGAACCGGGTGCCGCCGCTGTCAGCCTGTAAGACATAGTGAATGGTGCCGTCGACGGCCAGGGAGGTGAAGACGGTTTTGAATTCACTGGGGCGGCAGGCTACCTGCACGCGATAACTCATGGGGACGCGCACGCCGAGCAAGTCGATGATTTCGCTAAAGCGCGCGCCGACCGCAAGCGAACCGGTGGTGCCGGTGTCGGCACTGAGGGAAGAGGGGTGCCATTCGTGCCAGCGATCAGGCTGGGTCACATAGTCGTAGACGACCTCGGGAGGCGCCTGAATAAAGCATTCCTGACTGATCTGTTCCAAGCGGACCGAAGGCTCAGCAGCGTGCATGACACACCTCCTGTGTGGCGAGTATTGGCACCCTATCGCAGCTGTCAGAATAGTCCGACTCCCGCGCTTTGCACGGGAGTACTGAGGCAATTGATCAACGGACTTTAAAGCGACTCATCAGCGCAATCACCCGGCCATTCGCATTCAACAGGCTTTGCGTATTGGTTTCAGTGGCATGGCCGCTTTCCACCAACTCGTCGACCATATGTCGGATCTGCACCATGCTGCGGTTGATCTCCTCGGTCACCGCGCTTTGCTGCTCGGCGGCCGTGGCGATCTGGGTGCTGAGGTTGTTGATATGGCTGACCGACCCCGCCATTTCGTCAAGCCCGGTGTTGACCCGCGCCGTAGCATCCGCCGCCGATTGGCAACTGGCCTGGGTGTTTTCCATGGCGGCCACCGACGAACTTACCCCGGTCGTCAGGCGTGCCAGCATCTCGTTGATCTGTGAGGTGCTGGCCTGGGTACGTGCGGCCAGCGCCCGGACCTCGTCGGCCACCACCGCAAAACCGCGGCCTTGCTCGCCGGCGCGGGCAGCCTCAATCGCGGCGTTGAGTGCCAACAGGTTGGTCTGGCCGGCAATCGCGCCGATGACGCCAAGGGTTTCGGTGATACGCGCAGCATCCTGGCGCATGTTTTCAACGGTGTGGGTCGCGCTGGCGACTTCGCCGATCAGGGCACTGACGCTGCTGGACGCTTCGCCGACAACCACGCGAGAGCGGTCGGCGTGCTCGTTGGCGCGCTGGGTGAACGAGGCGGTTTCCGCCGCGTTTTGCGCAACGGTGTCGGCGGTCGAGCTCATTTCGGTGATGGCGGTGACGGTCTGGTCGGTCTCCGAGGCGTGGCGTACCAGGATCTGGTTGGTGTGCGCCGAGGTTTTTTGCAGTTGCTCAAGGCCCGAAGACATGGCCCCCGTGGCCTGGGTGACTTCACCAATCATGTTCTGCAAGTAGACGATAAAGTGGTTCACCGAGTGGCCGATGGCGCCCAGTTCATCTTCGGCACGAATGGTAATGCGGCGCGTCAGGTCGGCATCGCCGGCAGACAGCGCGTCGATATTGGTTTTCAGCGTCTTCATGCGCTGCACCAGTTGGCGGATTGCAAAGAACGCCAGCAGCACCAGCAGGAGCACCATGGGAATTTGCAGCATGGCCAGGCTGCCGAGCACGTCATCGCGCTGGGCCGTGATCAGCGCCGTCGGCAAGGCGGTGGCGAGGAACCAAGGGGTGCCTTCGATCGCCCGCAGGTAGAAGGTGCTGGCCACGCCCTGGTTGTCGAACTCAGCGCGTTGAAGCCCCTGGTCGCGATGAGCGAGGGCTTTGCTGACCTGAGCGGCAAACGCCGAGGTGCCGGCCAGTTCGCTGATGTTCTTCAACACCACCGGGCTGTTGATGCGTGAACTGTTGCTGATGATCTTGCCGTCGCCTTCAACGATCAGCATCTGCCCACCGATGTCTTTCTCTTTGTTGGCCACCAGGTCATTGAAGAACCCCAGTGTCACGTCGATGGTGGCGACGCCATACGCGGCGCCGTCACGCTGGATCGCCATGGCGCAATTGGTACGCGGCTCCTGGCTGGCATCGTCTTTATAGGCGGCGGCCCAGGCGCATTGCCCGCGCGGCGAGGCGAGGCCGCCTTTGTACCAGCTCTGGTCGTAGTAATTAGGCGCGGCGTCGCTGTTCCAGAAGGTATTGACGGCCAGCTTGCCCGAAGCATCGCGGTGCCAGAACGTGCTGTGCTTGTTGCGCCCTGGCGTACGTTGGTTAGGCAGCGGCCAGATGCCGCCGCCGAATACTTTCAGCTCGCCGTACTGGTCCACCAGGCCGGGCAGGACTTTGTCGATGGCATCGCTGTCGAGCAGAGGGATGGTTTGGGTGATGCTGCGTTGCTGGGCCTGGACCTTGTTCAGCTCGCCCTTGATCTGTTCGGCCACCTCAGCGACGCGGTTGAGCACCACCTGCTCTTCAGTTAGCCGTAGCTTGGGGGCCACCAACTGGCCGATACCCACCACCGTCAGCACCAATAGCACCAGGACGAACAGCACCAGAAACAGGGTATAGCGGGTTTGAATGGAGCGAATTGGGGGCATGAGGTCGTCCTTACGAAGCGTTTATTATCGACGCGGCTTTGTTAGAGCTTCATCGGGCTATCGGCTTGGTAAGACGGACCTTTAGGTACCATGGTGCAAGAAAAATCGGGCGCCCCCACACGCGGGCGCCCGGGTCACGCCGGCTACTGATTCACCAGGCTCATCGAGGCTTCGCTGTAGCGCAAACCTGCCGTCGCGCCGGCGGGGAAGATCGACGTCAGCGCTGCCGATTCGGCAGGGCTCAAGACGATGTCGACGGCCGCCACGTTCTCTTCCAGGTACTTGCGCTGTTTGGTGCCCGGGATCGGGATCAGGTAATCGCCTTGGGCGAGTACCCAGGCCAATGCCAATTGCCCGGCCGTCACGCCTTTTTCGGCGGCCAGCGCCCGCACCTTATCCACCAGCAACAGGTTTTTTGCGAAGTTCTCGCCCTGGAACCTTGGGCTGGAGCGGCGATAGTCGTCGGCCGCGAAGTCCTCCGGGCTTTTCAAGGTGCCAGTGAGAAAGCCGCGCCCCAGTGGGCTGTAGGGTACAAAGGCGATGCCCAGACGCTCGCACGCCTCCAGGCAACCGTTGTCTTCCTGGTCACGGCTCCACAGCGAGTATTCACTTTGCAAGGCGCTGATCGGGTGCACCTTGTGGGCACGTTCCAGGCTGGCGGCCGAGGTTTCACTCAGGCCCAGGTAACGCACCTTGCCTTGCTTGACCAACTCGGCCATGGCCCCGACGCTTTCTTCGATGGCTACCTCGGGGTCCACGCGATGCTGGTAGTAAAGGTCCAGGGTGTCTACGCCCAGGCGCTTCAAGGTGCCGTCAATCGCCGTGCGGATGTACTCAGGGCGACCATTCACACCGCGTGCCGCGGGGTTTGCCGGGTCGCGCACAAAGCCGAACTTGCTGGCCAGGAACACCTGATCGCGTTTGCCGGCGATGGCTTTGCCGATCAGTTCTTCATTGGTGCAGGGGCCATACATGTCGGCGGTGTCCAGCAAGGTGACGCCCAGCTCAAGGGCGCGGTGCAGGGTCGCAAGCGCTTCCTGGGTATCACTGCCGGTGGTGTAGAAATCGGTCATGCCCATGCAGCCGAGGCCGATGGCGGAGACGTGAGGGCCATTCTTGCCAAGTTGACGAGTGTGCATCGGGGGAGCTCCTTGATGGGAAAGGCCCATTGTTCTCCTCGACAACTCAGGGATAAAGCGGCTAAAACCGCTATCACTATTATGATTTTCTAAATAATCCCTGGAGTTTACCCAGCTTTGGACCGATTTAACGCCATGCGCGTCTTCACCCGAATCGTTGAGTTGGGCGGCTTCGCCAAGGCCGCCGACAGCCTGCAACTGCCGCGTGCCTCGGTGACGATCATGATCAAACAACTGGAGGCACACCTCGGCGTGCAGTTGTTGCAGCGCACCACCCGGCAAGTCAATCCGACCCCGGACGGCGCGGCGTATTACCAGCGCTGTGTGCAGTTGCTGACGGACCTTGAAGAAACCGAGGCGGTGTTTTCAAACCGCCGTCAGAACCCGCGCGGTACGTTAAGCATCGACATGCCATCCGGTATCGGCCGGCTTATCGTGATCCCCGCGTTGCCGACGTTTACCGCGTGCTACCCGCAGATCGAACTGGAAATCGGCCTTAACGACCGCCCGGTGGACCTGATCCGTGAAGGTGTGGATTGCGTGCTGCGCGGTGGCCTGGCACTGGACGAGTCGCTGGTGGCGCGGCCCCTGGCGGTGATGGATCAGCTCACGCTGGCCAGCCCCGATTACCTTGCGCGCATGGGCGTGCCCGCGAGCCTGGACGATCTGGCCCATCACCAGATGGTCGAATACGTTTCCAGTGCCAGTGGTAAACGCTTCGGCCTGGAGTTTCAGGTTGGCAGCGAGTTGCGCGTGGTCAACCTGGCGAAGGTCGTCGCAGTCAACAGTTCCGACGCGTATTTCGCTGCGTGCGAAGCCGGGTATGGCCTGATCCAGGCTCCCCACTATCACGCCATGCAGCAACTGGCCAAGGGCACGCTGGTGCCGGTGCTGCCACAGCTGCCAGTACCCACCATGGCACTCACCGCGCTGTACCCGCCGCACCGCCAGTTGTCGCAACGGGTGCGGGTATTCGTGGATTGGTTGGTCGAGCTGTGTAGTCAGCCCGGCACCGGCCTGCAACGCCAGGATCAGACAAGCCAGCAGTGACGTTGCGGCCGGGCAATGGCTTGCAACGCTAGGCCTGAGCCTTGCGATAGGCCCCCGGCTGTTGCCCGGTTACTTTGTGGAATGCGCGGGTAAACGCGGCCACCGACTGGTAGCCGACCGCCAACGCGACCTCCGCCACCGTCTGGTCTTGCTTGAACAGCTGGCACGCATGGCGCATGCGCATCATCAACAGCACCTGGCCGGGCGAGCGGCCGCACAGCTCGTTAAACCGCTTGAAAAACGCCGAGCGCGACAGCCCGGTACAGGCCGCCATGCTTTCCAGGGTCCAGGCCTCAGCCGGGCGAGCGATAAGCTGTTCCAGCAAGTGCGCAAATGCCGGCTGCCGGCCCAATGCGGCCAGGCCACCGAGGGCGGTGTTGTCGAGCACTTGCTGGCGCAGCACATACAGAAACAACAAGTGGCAAAGACGTTCAAGCAACGCCGAGGAAGGCGCGGGCGTGCGCTGGCATTCTTGCAGGATCAGGTCGAACAGGTTGCGCGCGGCGGTCAACGAGGGGTCGCCGGCACGCAGGATGATCCAGGCGGGGAGGGTGTCGACAATCATCGCCGACAGGCCGGAATGGAAGTGGAAGAAACCGCAGACCAGCCCGACGCCATCGCCGGCCTCGTTATCCAGCGCCAGCATCGCACGGCGTGGAGATTCCTGCGCGCCCTGCGCCGTGGCTTCGCCGGACAGCCGATATTCAAGGTCGCGCAGCAGAAACAGCGCATCGCCATTGTTCAAGTGCTGGGGGGCGGATTCTCCGTCGATATGCAGCCAGCACTGGCCTTGCACAATCAAGTGGAAACTCGCGCTGGCCAGGCCATGCGTGCTTGCATGCCAGTCGCCGCAATAGCGCCCAACGTGGAACAGACTGGTGTTGAGCTCGAGGCTGTCTAATAACCAATCGACGAGAGCACTGGACGAATTCATCTAACGTAAAGACTCAAGAGCAAGTAATCGCTACTTTAGCCTATTGAGGGGATTTTTTATAACCAACAGACTGGAGCCATCAACCCATGAGGAGACCACTCCATGTCCCGCGTACCGTTGCTGACCCCTGAAACCGCACCTGAAGCGGCCAAGCCGTTCCTGGAAAACGCCCTCAAGGGCTCGGGTTTCATCCCCAACCTGCTCGCCGTCTTGGCCAATGCACCGGCCGCGCTGGAAACCTATATCACGGTGTCCGGCCTCAACGCCAAGTCTGAACTGAGCCTGGCCGACCGCGAGGTGGTGCAACTGATTGCCGCCACCACCCACGGCTGCGATTTCTGCGTCGCCGGGCACACAGCCGTTGCTCGCAACAAAGCCAAGCTGCCGGAAGACGTCATTGATGCGTTGCGCCAGCGCGGTGAATTGCCCAATGCCCGGTATGAGACACTCGCCGCCTTCACCCGTGAAGTGATCGCCACCCGCGGTGATGTCAGCGATGCCGGCTTCGAGGCATTCCGTGCCGCCGGTTACTCCGATGGCCAGGCGCTGGAAGTTATTTTAGGGGTGAGCCTGGCAACGTTGTGCAACTTCGCTAACGTGTTTGCCCGTACCCCGTTGAACCCGGAGTTGGCGCAATACCGTTGGGAAAAACCGGCAAGCTGAATGGGCGATGGTCCACCTGCAGTAACAAGGAGAAACACGAATGCTTGACCCAATCTTGAGCCGTTGGCTCGATGTTCAAGCGCAGGCCCTGGATGTGGGCAGTTGCGATCCACAGGAAGTGCTGCCACGGCTGGCAGACGCCAATGTATTACGTATCGGCGTGCCGAAAGCACTCGGCGGGCTGGGCGGCGATGTAACCGGTGCGGTGGACGCCATCGCCAATGTCGCCAGCCATTCCCTGGCGGCCGCATTTGTCTTTTGGGGCCAGCGATCCTTTATCGAGTATTTGCTGCAGAGCCCGAATGAGCGGCTGCGCGAGCAGCTACTGCCGGACTTGCTCAGCGGCAAACTGGCCGGCGCCACGGGGCTGTCGAATGCAATGAAGTTTCTCTCGGGGATCGAGGCGCTGCAAATCAGCGCCGAGCCGAACGACCACGGCTGGACCCTCAACGGTCGCCTGCACTGGGTGACCAACCTGCGCAAGAACGGGTTTGTTGCGGCGGCGGCGATCGAGCAGGCCGGTGGCGGCGCGCCGTTTATTCTGGCGATCCCCGATTCGGTGGCGGGGTTGCAGCGTTCCCGCGACCTGGAGCTGATGGGGCTGCAATCGAGCAACACGGCGGCACTGGGGCTGGAAGGCGTCGAGCTGAGCCGTGACTGGTTGCTGCATGAAGACGCGAGCAAATTTTTGCCGGCAGTACGCCCGGCGTTCCTGGGCTTGCAATGCGGCATGTCCATCGGTCTGGCGCGCCGTTCGCTGGCGGAAGTGGCCAACCACCTGGGCGCGAGCCGCACGGTGTTGCGTGATGAGTTGGAGGCCTTGCGGGTAACGCTGGACCATCTGGTCACCGAGTTGAAAAAGGGGTTGCTGGCCGGACGGTTTGCGGCAGAGCCGGTGCCGCTGTTCAAACTGCGTATTGCCCTGGCAGAAACAGCCGCCAGCGCCGTGCAACTTGAACTGCAGGCCAGCGGCGGCAAGGCGTACCTCACCGCACACGGCAGCGGCTTTGCCCGGCGCTGGCGCGAGTCGGCCTTTGTGCCGATTGTCACGCCAAGCCTGGTGCAACTGCGCACCGAGTTGCAGCGACAGGCCAATCTATGATACCGATGGTATTGAGCGCCCAGGGGATTTGCCTGGGCTACGCCAGCGGGCCGGTGCTGCAAGGGTTCGACTTGCAATTGCGGCCTGGCGAAGTGGTGTCGATCCTCGGGCCCAGTGGCGTCGGAAAATCCAGCCTGTTGCGCGTACTGGCCGGTTTGCAGACGCCCCAGGGCGGCACAGTGCAGGTGCTGGGCGAGCCGTTGAACGGGCCGCACCCAAGGGTCGCGGTAGCCTTTCAGGACCCCAGCCTGTTGCCTTGGTTGAGTCTGGAAAAGAACGTCGCCTTCGGCCTGGATTTCGCCCGCCAACCGCAGCTGAGTCCCGAAGAGCGCCGCCGCCGCGTCGACCACGCTATCGCGGCGGTCGGGCTGCACCCTGCGCGTCAGCAGTTCCCCGCGCAGTTGTCTGGTGGCATGGCCCAGCGCACGGCGTTGGCCCGCTGCCTGGCACGGCAACCGCAAGTGTTGCTGCTGGATGAACCCTTTGGCGCACTGGATGAAGTCACCCGCGCCGACATGCAGCACCTGTTGCTCAAGGTCAACCGCGAGCAAGGTTCGGCGGCGGTGCTGATTACCCATGATATTGATGAGGCGTTGCTGCTTTCCGACCGCATCCTGCTACTGGGTAACCGCCCGGCGCGGACCCTGGGCGAATGGCACATCGACCTGCCGCAACCGCGCGAGGAACAGGTGGAGGCCATCGGCGCACTGCGTATCGAGATTCTGAAAACCTTACGGCAGGCGAGCCGCCCTCAACCCAACCCTCTTGAACAACCGGAGTTCTCACATGTGTCTGGATGACCTCACTCACTCGCGCCGTGACTTTCTCAAACTGTCCGCCGTGCTCAGTGCCGCCGGTGCCATGCCGCTGTTGAGCAGCCTGCACGCCCGCGCCGCCAGCGAGCCGGATGCTCCGGTGCGGATCGGCTACTTGCCGATCACCGATGCGACACCGCTGCTGGTTGCGCACAACAACGGCCTGTTCGAAGCCGAGGGCATCAAGGCCGAGCGCCCTGTGCTGTTGCGCAGTTGGGCCCAGGTGATCGAGGCGTTTATTTCCGGGCAGGTCAACGTGATTCACCTGCTCTCGCCGATGACAGTGTGGGCACGCTACGGCAGCAAAGTCCCGGCAAAAGTGGTGGCCTGGAACCACGTCGGCGGCTCCGGCTTGACCGTGTCGCCAGGCATTACCGAGGTGAAGCAACTGGGCGGCAAGTCGGTGGCGATTCCATTCTGGTATTCGATTCACAACGTGGTAGTGCAGCAGTTGTTCCGCGACAACGGCCTGACGCCCGTGGCACGTGCTGCCGGTACTGAGATTGCGGCCAATGAAGTCAACCTGATCGTGCTGCCGCCTTCCGACATGCCGCCGGCCCTGGCCAGCAAACGCATCGATGGCTATATCGTCGCCGAGCCGTTCAACGCGCTGGCGGAAAACCTCAAGGTCGGGCGCGTGCAACGATTTACCGGTGACGTCTGGCGCAACCATGCGTGCTGCGTGGTGTTCATGCACGAGCATGACCTGACCAACCGCCCGGAATGGTCGCAGAAGGTGGTGAATGCCATCGTCAAGGCCCAGGTGTGGACGCGTGATAACCGCGAAGAGGCGGTGAAACTGCTGTCCAAGGACGGCCCGAACCGCTACACCCCGCATGCTGAACCCGCATTGAGCAAAGTCCTCGCGCCGGCGGCTGCCGACCGCGCCGCTTACCTCGCCGACGGCGCGATCCAGCACGCCAACTGGGATGAGCACCGCATCGACTTCCAACCTTATCCGTTCCCCAGCTACACCGAGGAACTGGTGCGGCGCTTGAAGGACACGTTGATCGAAGGCGACAAGCGCTTTCTCGCCGATCTGGACCCGGCCTTCGTGGCCAAAGACCTGGTCGACGACCGTTTTGTCCGTCAGGCGATCGAGTCGGTGGGCGGCATGCAGACCTTCGGTCTGCCGGACGGTTACGAGCGGCACGAGGAGATTGGCGTTTGAACAACGGCAAAACCGTCATATGGCCTGGCTGGTTGCTCGGAATAAGCGGCCTGGCAGGTTTGCTGGTGCTGTGGTGGCTGGGGGTAAAGGTGTTTGGCGCGGCCGATGGCCTGTCGGCACGTTTCTCGCTGGCGGCGACCTTGAGCAGCCTGTGGGAATTGCTTGGGCGCGGTGAGCTCTATCTGCACATCGCGGTTAGCCTCAAGCGAATTTTCGTCGGGTTGTTTCTCGCGTTACTGGTGGGGGTGCCACTGGGCTTGCTGGTGGGCAGTTCGCGCAACCTGGAGGCGGCCACCACGCCGGCCTTTCAGTTTCTGCGAATGATCTCGCCGCTGTCCTGGATGCCTATCGTGGTGATGTTGATGGGCGTGGGTGACTCACCTGTTTACTTCCTGCTGGCGTTTGCCGCTGTGTGGCCGATCATGCTCAATACGGCCGCGGGCGTGCGGCAGTTGGACCCGCGGTGGCTGCAGTTGAGTCAAAGCCTGAGTGCGACGCGCTGGGAAACCTTGCGGCGAGTGATTATTCCCGGCGTAGTGGGGCATGTGCTGACCGGCGTGCGCCTGGCCATCGGCATTCTGTGGATTGTGTTGGTGCCGTGCGAAATGCTCGGGGTCAGTGCCGGGTTGGGGTATTACATTCTCGACACGCGTGATCGCCTGGCCTATTCGGAGTTGATGGCGATGGTGCTGTTGATCGGGCTATTGGGGTTTGCCCTGGATGCGTTTGCGCGGTGGCTGCACCAGCGATGGGTGCACGCCGGCTGAACGGCAAGGGTCTCGCTTTGCGCAATGCAAAGCGAGACTCACAGGCTATCAGCGGCGTTCGTAGCCGTGGCCATCGTCATAGCGGTGGTCGTGCCAGCCACCGCCACCGCCGTGGGGGAAAAAGAAGCAGCCGCTCATGCTCAGCATGATCAGCAATGGAATCAGCAGGGTGATTCGACGGAGCATTTTGAAATCCTCTAAAGTACCGACAGGTTCAATCAGGCGTGGAACAAGCCAAAAATTTTCAGCGCCTGTAACATAGGACCCTGCCGACCCCGCGCCATCCCCGTTACCGGGTATGCGCTTGGCATGCTCGGCGATACACAGTGGATACATTTATCAGCTTCAGGACCCCGTCATGACCCAAAAGCAACGTTTGAAATATTCGATTCTGATTTCTCTGGTGGTACTGGGGACGATGTTTGGCCTGTCCTACCTGCAGAACACCGGCGTCATCAGCGAGAAAACGTTCCAGTACATTGCCATCGCCGTGGCGGTCACTGTGGTGGTGATCAACGGCATCATGCGTCGCAAGGTCAAGCCTAACTTCTGAGTCCGCCAGGCGATTCGGCCAAGAGCGTCAGGCGTGCCCGTTGAGGAGTTTGGCGGCCTCTGCATGGAGGCTGTAGCTTTTATCGGCATTGAGGGTAATCACGCCCTCGGCGCACAGGCGCTTGAGGACCTCACGCACGCTTAGAAACGACAACGGGATGCCCAGCTCCAACAAATGGCTGTGCACGCCACGCACGCCGAGGGTGCGCTGGTTGTCGGCAGCGGTGAGGAGGGCGTCGATGACCTTGAGCCGAATCAGGCTGGTGCGCAAACCGAAACACTTGAGCAAGTGGCGAATACGCTGGTTGCCCTGTTGCTCGGGCTGCTTGCCCGGCGCTTTGCCGAACGCGTGTGCGCCGCCGCCAAAATTGGCGTCGGCCGCCGGTGAAGGTCCGTCCGTGGGCAGGTGCGAGTTGTACATGCGAAAAACTCCTTATCAGAGCCTGATCAGGAAAATGATGGCGCTCTTGGTTAATTAGACGAACCAGCCACGGAAATCATGAAGTCCTTCATGTAGAAAATTTGTCGGTATCCTGTTTGTCACACGTCAATCGCCGCCAATGAACATGCTCGCGTCTAAATTATTCCTGGCTGTCTGCGTCCTTACGTGGGGGGCACAGCGCCCTGTGAGGGTGTTCAATTTGACTGTGGGGTTTGCGTGATTATTTCCAACGGGTTGTCCAGGGCGTGTGTGGCGGGACTGTTGCTGGGGTTAAGCGTTGCCGCATCGGCGCGCGAGCCAGTGGCACAGACGTCGGCGGATATTCGCCGCACCACGTTCGGCGTACCGCACATTCGCGCCTCGGATGAGCGCGGCCTGGGGTACGGCATCGGTTACGCCTATGCCCAGGACAACCTGTGCCTGTTGGCCAATGAAGTGGTCACGGTGAACGGTGAGCGCGCACGGTTTTTCGGCCCCGACCAGTCGACCCTGGAAGCGCGTAACAACCTCGCCAGTGATGTGTTTTTCACCTGGCTGAATACGCCGCAAGCCGTTGCCGCTTTCTGGAAGGCGCAGCCGCCGCAGATTCAGCAGCGTATTGAAGGTTATGTGGCTGGCTACAACCGCTACCTTAAAGAGCAGGGTGCGCCGGCGCAGTGCCAGGCGGCGTGGGTAAGGCCCTTGAACGTTGAAGACCTGGTCAAGCTGACGCGCAGGTTGTTGGTTGAAGGCGGTGTCGGCCAATTCGCCGAAGCCTTGGTCGGCGCGACACCGCCTCAAGCCACCGCCAGCGTACCGTCCAACACCAAAGCGTTTGAATTGGCCGCCGCCCACCAGCAGCGCTTCACCCTGGACAGGGGCAGCAACGCGGTGGCCGTGGGCCGTGACCGTTCGTTCAATGGTCGCGGCATGTTGTTGGCAAACCCGCATTTCCCTTGGGCCGGTGGCATGCGCTTTTATGAAATGCACTTGACCATCCCCGGCCAATTGGACGTGATGGGCGCCGCGTTGCCGGGCTTGCCGGTGATCAACATCGGCTTTAACCAGCATGTGGCCTGGACGCACACGGTCGATACCTCCAAGCACTTCACGCTGTATCGCCTCACCCTGGACCCCAAGGATGCCACGCGCTATGTGCTGGATGGCAAGTCCATTCCCCTCGACCAGACCTCCGTCAAGGTGCAGGTCAAACAAGCCGACGGCAGCGTCAAAAGTGTGAGCCATACGGTCTACAGCTCGCAATTCGGCCCGGTGGTGCAGTGGCCCCGCAAACTCGACTGGGACAACCATTACGCGTTCAGCCTGCGTGATGCCAACCTGGGCAATGACCGCGTGCTGCAACAGTGGGACGCGATGAACCGCGCCGGCAGCCTCAAGGCGCTGCAAACCTCGGTGCACACCCTGCAAGGTATCCCGTGGGTCAACACCCTGGCTGCCGATGACCAGGGCCAGAGCCTGTACATGAACCTGTCGGTGGTGCCCAACGTCAGCGCTGCCAAACTTGCGCAATGCAGCGATCCTCGCGCCGGCCTGCAACTGATCATGCTCGACGGCTCCCGCAGCGCCTGTGCCTGGGACATCGACCCGCGTGCGGCGCAACCGGGCATCTTCGCGGCCGACCAACTGCCGCAATTGCAGCGTACCGACTATGTGCAACATGCCAACGACTCGGCATGGATGGCCAACCCCAAGGCGCCATTGAGCGGTTTCTCCCCGGTGATCAGCCAGGACCACATCGGCCTCGGCCCCCGTGCGCGATTTGCCGTGCAGCGCCTGCAGTCCCTGGAACAACAACCGATCAGCGTGGCCGACCTGCAAGACATGGTCATGGACAACGAGGTGTACCTCGCGGGCCTGGTGATGCCCGACCTGCTTGAATTCTGCGCCAAGCACCTGGGCGCTGACGCGGCTGCGCTTGAACCACTGTGCACCGGCCTGAAAACCTGGGACCGGCACGCCAACCTCGACAGCGGTATCGGTCTGGTACACTTCATCAACCTGGTCGAACACCTGCAGCAAATCCCTGACGCCTGGCGCGTCGCCTTCGACCCCGCACACCCCTTGACCACGCCGAGCGGCCTGGCCATTGAGCGCGAGCCGGTCGCCAACGCCCTGCGCGAAGCCATGCTGGCCTCCACCGCCGACGTCAGCACACACGGCCTGAGCCGCTGGGGCGAGATCCAAATCTCCGGCCAAACCCCCATGCACGGTGGCCCGCAGCAACTGGGCATCTACAACGCCATGCAAAGCGTGCCGCGTGCCGACGGCAAACGTGAAGTGGTCAGCGGCACCAGCTACCTGCAAATCGTCACCTTCGACGACCAAGGCCCCCAAGCCCTGGGCGTGTTGGCATTCTCCGAATCCAGCAATCCCGCGTCGAAACACTCGAAGGACCAGACTCAAGCCTTCTCCGAGAAAAAACTGCGCCGACTGCCCTTCACCGAAGCCCAGATAAAGGCCGACCCGCAGTACCATGAGCACGTCATCAAGGAGTAGGGCAGGTGCGCAACCCCTTGATGCCAATACGAAATATTTTTGAAATCAAGGGGTTGCAGCAAAAAGCAAATGAGTACATAATGGCGCCCATCGAACGCAACGAAGCATTAAAAACTTCAATGTATTCAATGAGTTAGAGTAGAGGCAGGGTTCTATAGCCCACTCAAGTTTTTATGCGGTGAATGTTGATGCTAATGACATTGATCGTTTGAGGCCGAGTAGCAAAATGGTTATGCAGCGGATTGCAAATCCGCCTACGCCGGTTCGATTCCGACCTCGGCCTCCACTCTTGAAAGCCCCGCAGCCATTGAGCTTGCGGGGCTTTTTTTATGCCTGCGGATTATGCCCGGCCCGGTAATTGGGATAATTCTGAGACACCGACATTGTTTGCATGTCCCAGGGACGAACGGCAAAATCCGCTACATCGATACACCACGTCTAACCAACGACAAGGAAGGAGTGAGGTTAGCGGTGAACTGGTGATCATGAACTGGGAGCAGAATGCGTTCGGCGGCCTTTTCTAACGCGCGGGCTGGACCAAACAGGATCCTTTGTTTTTCAAGTTGTCCAACGGGACGTCGACCTTAAACCACTCAAAAACATCGGCCGACTCGTACACTGCCGACCAGAATGGACGGTGGCGAGAGGCAGCAAGTGACCGGGAATGGCCAATGGCAGCCTGCGCGACTTGAGCTGCAGCAGATCTTGGGGGATGACTATTCGCTCAACTGTTAAGGCGAAGGTGCTGCGTTGGCCGTATACCAGCCCGACGGTGTTTTTGCACACACTTGCGGTCTTAATGGTGTTTCGACGGTGGTATTGGCCTGAGTGGATAGTTGTCGAACGGCAATCACGCAGCCTGCTTTCCACGTGCTGACTTTAATAATTTGAAGTTCCATTTCATAGTCTTTGCCGGGGTCGGGAATGAGCGTGACTGGCGCGGGAAAGCATGATATCTGCGAGCCCCCCATGGCGAACCCTGCAATAAAGGGTTTCCCGGCCGGGATGACATGCTCGTCAAACACCTTGGGTGACTGATTGATGGCTTTGCTCGCCTTACTGGCAGGCATGCCAATCACGCTGTTTTGGCTGTCTGTCGCCCGAAAAGGGTAGAGTCCGGCCGAGTCGACATGCGCCGTTTGCCATCCTGCTTCTTCAGGTGTTTTGGTGAGCAGGGACTCGTTGTAAAACGCCTCGCAGGTCTGTCCACTGATGAAGCCCGCATGGGTGGTGTCGCCCGTGATCAGGCGCACGCGAGCAGTGTTAGCCGGGTCATATTGGCTGATTTGTGCTTCGTTGCGAACATCGGTTTTAGTAGTGGCGCAGCCGATAAGGGTCAGGCTTACGGCCATCGGCAAGAGTAAACGCATTTGTAACATCCATATTCTGTGATGGTTGATGGCCGCAATCATACTATGACGCGGCTGTACTAGCCGACCGGGCATGTGCTTTCAATTTTGACGAAGAAGCCATGTCGCTTGGCCGATAATGTACGGGTCGGTGTAAGAGCGACCATTTTTGGCTGATTGCCGTGTGTCTTGAGGGGCAGGGTGTCACTGCGTGGAAGTAGTGTTGGTACGCGAGTGGTACGCAGGTTTCAGGTCGGCTCTGTAAGGCAAGGAATACCTGGCTTACAGGATCAGCAGTTCCAATTCATCACCGATAAAGCTTGTAATTTTGCGCCTGACTGGCAGCAATCGACCCATTGCAGCCGTTCAGCATGTTGCTAAAATCGACCAAGAGTAGACTGCCACCCATAAGTGAAAATTGATGTTTACCTGCCCATGCTGCGGATATGCAGTCTTCGAGGAACACCCAGGGTCATACGATATTTGCCCAATTTGTTTCTGGGAGGATGACGTGTTCCAACTCTATTACCCTCACCAAGTGGATGGACCGAATAGATGTAGCTTGATCGAGGCGCAGGTCAATTTCGTCCAATTCGGTGCCTGCGAGCGAACCATGCTGAAGAATGTGCGAATGGTTAGCGATAGCGATGTGCGGGATGGTGAGTGGTTCCCACTCTGGACTCGCCGAGTCGCCATTCCAGATCCCGACTCCGATAACCAGCATCCTCAACACATGAAGTCGAAGTACGACCTCTACTATTGGCTGCGGACCTAGCAGCGCAAAATGGCCGAAAACGGCCAGTTCCGTCGTTTAGAGGAAAGACACCACCCCTGCCACCTGAAAGCAGGCACGCCGTGATAGCCGCCTGCTCATGCAAAGATACAGCTACCCCGGATTACCCGCCCGAAGATGCGCCGCATCGATCTTGCATACCGAATCGCGCAACCTCCCGATCAACGACTGCCGCTCCAACGGTCCCCATTGCGGAGTATCGCTCTTGCGCGTCACTTCATGCCCCAGGGCAAAGGGTTCGGAGAAATAAACCCGGCCGAACTGCGCCATTTCGTCCCGCTCGCAGTTGATCACCTGGATCGCCCGCGAACTGCGAATCTCTGGAAGTTTACCGCTAGGGGCGGCGAGTCCGAGGTAATTGTTGATTAGGTAGAACTGGCGCAAATGCGGATTGCCCTGGTACAAGGCGACGGAGTGTGCGTCGAAGTAGGTTGCCAGTTTGGCGTCCTCCAGCAGTTTGAACATGCCAGCAGGCGTCGTGGCCGGCGCTTCGGCCACGGCTTTCTGCGGCACAGTGCCGTGGGCACAACCACCCAGCAGCAATACCGCTGCTAGGCATGGCAGGCGCCTCATCGTGTGGTTCCCTGTGCCAGGTCCGGGCGTTCCTGCTGCAACAGAAGCTCATCGACGCTGCCCTGCAACGAACAGAGCAGGCGGGTCTTCCCGTCCTCGACGCTCAGCATCAGGAGCTTTTCCGCGGAACCCGCCGCCGGAGCGATGCCCGAGGCCGCCGCAGGGTTGTTCTGCCAGGCGGAATTGGCGTCCGCCTTGATCCGTGGTTTAGAAATGAAGTACTCGCCTGCCTCCTGCCATTCCGCATGCGGCAACTTGGCCATGACTTGCTCGCGGCTGGCATCGATTTCGAAACCCCAGAAGTAGTAAATGCCTTGCTCGCCCAGGTCCATGATCCGGTCGTAGTAGCTAGTCAGGCGCAGGCCCTGGTCGTCGACAGCGGGGGTGAAGTGCTGGAAAGCAGTGTTGAAGTTGCGGCGGTCCAGCACTGGCGGCCAGGCCAGGCCGTGCTGATCGTTGCGGGCCAGCTTGACGGTCTTCCCCAGATCGGCGCGCTGGGAATACAGGTGTTTGAAAAATGACGGCTCACACGAGACCAGGCTTTCGCTGAGGCCGCTGGCCAGTGCATTACCGGAACACAGTCCGAGGAAAAGAGGAAGTATAGCTTTGCTGCAGGAGAAGGATAAAAGGCGACGCATGTCCATTGCTTGGAGAGTCCTGTTGGTGTGAAAAGACTCTATCGTAATTGCGTCAGGACGTTGTTACAAATTGAAAGGACCGGAAAAGGAGGCTGGCGCCAATCAATGCAGAGCAGGTGAGATAGCCTTCCTCCCAAGGCACAGCGGGAGTCCATACCGGGGCAATCATTGTGCGCGGTCCAAAAAGTCAGTTGCTCAGTGGAGAGCTGATCAAAGTCGCTTCTGTCGAACACAGAAGAACCTAATGTCGGTATCGTGCCAAAGGTAAGGGCGCCCGATAGTATTAAAACGCGGCGGAGTTCTTTTCTCGGTGACCGGCTCCTTTTGGCCGATTTTTGCCGTTTGTGACGGGCAGCAATCGGCCGATTCTGTTGAAAAAGTCGGTTCGCCCAAACAGCCAGGTCATTGACTGGTTAAAACACCTTTTTTGCACACTGCTACGTAAAATCTGAGTCCGTAAGCCTCTGCCGAAAGTAAAGATTTCAATCTCGAACGCATACTTTTCTGCTGCGGAAACCATGGTCGACTTTTTCAACAGAATCGGCCAGAAGCGGCCGTTCAATCTCGAGTTGCTTGCGCTCGACACGGTTTTTCGTAGTGGACCATTAAAAATCTAAACTCGTTTTTCCTCACACCACTTATATTCTCTCAACCGGAACACTGCTACTAAGCTTATTCACAATTGTTGGGACAAGAGACAGCAATCCGTCCTGAGTCAATTTACAATCGGCAGGGTGGGTCAGATTTTCAATCTGCGCCAACAGTCCAGAGCATCAGAATCGCAGGATGACCTGGTCGATTGCCGCCCCGGTCAAGCCGCTACAAAAAGCACGCAAAAAATAGTCTGATCAGGCGCATGCTACGCAAGATCGAATACGCGAAAGCGCAGGTGCGGGCGAAGATTGAGCATCCGTTTCGCGTGATCAAGCGCCCAGTAACTGTCATCCCTACCGCAACCAAAGGGAAGAACCGTGGAATAAGGAAAAGCAAGGTCTGATTTTCGCCGATTTATGATTTTTTGAGCCTCAAGTCGTGAGGGCATCAAAAATCGGTGGGTACTTCAGACCGTCCTTATGTATTTGCAGCGGAATCCAATTAACGCAGTGCAATTATCCGATTTGATAGCGGCCAGTCCAGAGACTAAAGGTTTAGTTTTTTAGACGGTTTAATTAGCGTTGTTGATTTTATCCATCAATAACAAGTGTCTGTCTTTTAATATGTTTTTCCATGTCATTCCCAACGCGGAGCATAAAATAACTACGCTCAATATGAAATAAATCCAACGAACAGACATTATATCTCCCAGGTAACCCACACCGGCGTAAGCAATCAGGCTCACATAAGAGATAAACATCGAAATGGCTGCTTTGACTTTTCCAAACTGCGAGGGCTCTACGCCTGTAGCAATAAGGGTGTCTGAATTGACCCGAATCATGACGACAAATGCGCCTAACAGGAAATAAGCCGCCGCCGCTTGAGGGACACTGTTTGCCGTCAAGAAAACAAACAGCAAAAAGGAAATCGCACCCAGGCCGAACACGCCAAACCACTCAGCGTGTATTTTTTTCACAAGATAGGTCAGTGAAAAACCGCCACAGATGGCACCCATTCCCCACACGGCATCAATTAACCCAAACCCTTGGGCGCCCGCTGAAAGCTCTCTATCAGCGAAAATTGGCAGAAGTGTATTGCACACAGAAAGTGTTACATAAATAAACATCTGCTGGAGCGCCAGCCCAATTACAAAACGTGTGCCAATCGCATAGCGAATCGCGTCATAAAACTCTCTCATGGCGCCGGGCGTGACTAACCTTTCGACTGCATGTTTGATGGCGGGCGTGTGTTTTATCCATAGGGTAAGGACACCAGAGATGGAAAAGGAAATGATGTTAATGATTACCACATATTGCGTGCCGAAAAGCGCAACTAAAAAGCCGCCAATACTTGCTCCAATGAGCAAACCGATTTGCATGCTCATACTGCTCGAAACATTGGCCTCAAGCAGGCGCTCCTTCGGGACAATATCGCGTATCAACGCCCCCACGGCCGGTTGGAAAAAGTGCTCACACAGCGCGATCAGAAAGGTCGCCAGGTAAACTGCTGTGAGCCCCAATACCCCGTAGTACATCGAAACCGCAACGAACAGCAAAATCAGCGCACGCGCAAAATCGGCCACTATGCAAATGGATCGAACGTTCCACCGGTCAACCAGCACCCCAATCCACGGTGAAAACAACAAACCCGGCAATGAAGAAACGATCAACACCCAACCGACTGCCATTGCGGAGCCAGAGGTTGTGTAGATGTACCAAGAAATGGCAACGAAATACATGCCGCTGCCAATGGCGGTTAATATCGACGCGGCTATGTATTTCCTGAATTCGCGGCCGGCAATGAGCGAGAGCAAGCTAAGCATTAAGGCGCTCCACTTCAACCGTGACCTTGGCTAAGGCTCGCATCACATTTTCAATGGCCTGCGGTCCACTGTCCCCGTTCGCAAGAATGTACCCAGCCCTTTCATCTGAGTTCTGAGGGCGTTTGCAGATGTCTCCCGCCTTAACCGTGATATCGCACCTGACGACGCCAGGCGATTGGTGAGCGGTATCCAGCCCTGAAATGCTCGTCACCCGGCCAGTCGGCAACGATAGATACCGAATAGCGGCCCCGTTGGTTTTAGTCATTTGAATGTCTGGGAATGCCCCAGACAAGCCTTGAAGCGTAGCGGTAAACATGTCGACGCCACACGCTAACTCGGTCATTTCAAAAATGCGGTCGCCGCCCGTGCGTGTATGAGACTCGACGATGACGGGCCCCGTTTCCGAAAAGATGATTTCCGAATGAGAGGGACCATACAGGTGACCAATTGAGGTCAGGAAAGAGATGGTCAGCTGTTTAATGGCATCAATTTTTTCAGGGGCAAGTGCCGAGGGCATACTATGCCCGGTCTCTACAAAACCAGGATAGCCGGTTGTGATTTTGTCGGTGACGCCTAGTATCGTGTGCTGACCGTCCCAGGAAATAGCCTCGACGCTGACTTCTGGCCCTTCGATAAACTTTTCCGCGATGATCCCGATGTCAGGAAAGTCGTATTTAATTAAATCGGTGGTCAAAAAATCCTGTTTGATCGCGTTATAGGCTGGCACGACTTCATCTTCTGAAAACAGTTTGTGCACTTGTAGACTCCCCGCACCGTTCACCGGCTTGATGATGATGGGCCATCCGCACTGCTGTGCAAAAGCGATCACCTCTTCAGGGCTGTTAACGGTTGCGAATGGAATCGATGGTATGCCGTTTGCCTTCATGTGCGCGCGCATATGCCCTTTGTCGCGCGTTAATAAAACCGGGCCAATAGGGTTGCCCAAAATGCCCAGCCGTTCCTGAATCAGCGCTGCGTTCAAGAGGCCAAACTCTTGAAAGGAAACGACCGCGTGATAGGCTTCCCGCCGGTGCAGCGTCTCAACCAGGTCGACGACTACTTTTTCGCCCATGGGAGAGGAAATAATTTGATCCGCGATAAGAAAGTCTTCGAAGGTAATATCTTCTTTTTGCTGTACGACGGTCAGATGGAAGCCACACGCCTTGGCTTTTACATAAATTTCTGTCCAACCACCGATCATAATTAAGCGACGCATCACAGGTCTCTCCTGGAAAATACAGATAAATAGTTAAAGCGCGTTTGAATGTTAAAGCCCACGCTTCGCGCGTTAGCTCAGCACACAACATTGGTTGTTTGAACGCTCATCCAGTTCGGCTTTGAACAGGTGAATAAAAGCATCAAAACTATTCAGGTCCGCTGTAAGTAGATGAGCTTGAGGGATATCTGCTGGCAGGCAACGGGGCGCTTTGGTGAATGCCACTTTGTCAGCATTCACGGGCGGTAATATTTGCTGTATCAGCGTCGCTTCGCTTTGACCCGCGTGCGTTAGCATCGACAAAAATTCTGTATAGGAGGCGCAGGCTATATCACGACCCGTTCTCTGCGCGGTATAGCGCACAATGTCGTCAAATTCGACATAGTGTTGGCCAACAACATCAATCAGGGGGGCTCCGCTCTGGAACCGTTCCTGGCTACCCACAAACGTGCACAACCACTCGGCCAACGCATCCGCTGACAATAGGCCAAGGCTGCCGCAGCCCGCAGGTGCCACGCCCATCTGAACGCATTGCTTAAGCAATAAATGAAAAAGGGACTGGCCATTTGAGTAGCCGGTACTCATTGACGGCAGCACATCATCGACACGATAAATCCTGGCATGCAGCCCTTGCTGCTGTGCGGCAACGACGAGGTTGTCTGCCAGGTATTTGGTATACCCGTACCCGGTAACACCCAATGCTGCTGCCTCGATGGCCGAGACAATGCCTTCCGGATCGCGGCCAGACACGGCTGGCAGCTTGGCTGCCAACGATGAAATGTGGTGCAACCTCTTGGCCTTACCTTCATTACAGAATCGGATGAGTTCCTGGGTTCCACCCACATTAGCTGAGAACAATTGAGAGGCATGGAACAGGAAATTGACCGCCGCGCCACAATGAATCACCTCATCAATAGAAGCACATTGATGTTGCCATTCGTCTGGATCCAAGCCCCAACATGGCAAGGCCAAATCACCTAGCACGACAGTAATACGTTGGCGTTGTAATACGCGTGCAGGGAACGCGCTCAGGAACACTTTCTCCAAGCGGCATAGAGCGCTTTCTCTGTTGCTGCCACGTAACAGGACGGTCACGTGCAGGTGGGTGGTGGCTAATAAGTGCGCAAGAATATGAATGCCTACAAAACCACTCGAGCCGGTCAATAAGAGCGTCGAGCTCATTGTCGCTGTCGGCTGGTGATTATTGAATGCGACCCTCGCCAAACTGTCGCTTGGCGTGGCTTCGAACGTTTGCTCACAGCCGCTCATAAAGTCGGCCAGTTGCGACGGCGTTGCGAACTGATAAATGGCGGTCATCGGAACATCGGTTCCAAGATGCTTGCACAATGCCAGTGATAGATTAGCGGCTGCTAGCGAATCTCCACCGCATTCGAAAAAGTCGTCTTCACTCCCTATCTGATTGTTCAGCAGTACGGTGCGATAACACGCAATAATTTTTTCCAGCAGGGTACTGTTGCTACAGGGTTGCAGCGTTTCAGAATGATCGTTTTTCAAGTCATTGATTATACGTTTACGGTCTACCTTCCCATTCGGTGAAATAGGCAGAGTCTTCAAGTGATGCACTAACTGTGGCATGTGTGTCGCTGGCAGATGCCGCGCCAGTTCGCGTCGTACATGCTGTAAATCCAATGCGTGTGGCGCCACGTAGACCAGCGCCAAACTCGCATCGCCCTGCTGAGTGGGCAAGACAAATGCCAGTGCGTCGTTTACGGCGTCGAAGCCGGCCTTGATTGCCGACACTATTTCGTTGAGCTCGATACGCACCCCGCGCACCTTGACTTGGTCGTCAGCTCTGCCGCCATATTCAAGGCAACCATCGGGCCGTATACGGCCAATGTCCCCAGTCAAGTAAACCTTGTCGCCAGGCAGGTCTGAAAAGGGATTACGTATAAAGGATCGTGCGCTCAGTTCCGGGGCATTCAGGTAGCCACCTCCGACGCAAATACCGGCAACAACGATTTCCCCAAAGACGCCATCCGTCACGGGCCTCAACTGGTCGTCGACAATTTTGACATACGTATTATCGATAGGTTGACCGAGTGGAATCTTGTCATTGTCGTGATCGCACACCTCATGAAATACCATCCCGATCGATGCCTCGGTGTGACCATAGGTATTGATGACCGTACAACGTGGGAAAAAGCGCCTAAATGTGTGCACGGATGCAGCGTCAATCTCTTCTCCGCCGATCAAGACATGCCGCAAGCTGTCCAAGCGTTTTGCGGCAAGGGTCCCATTCTCCAGCGCACGAGTTAATAATTTGAAGAGGGTGGGTACGAAATCAGTCATCGTGATGTGATGACGTTCAATCTCTTCTACCAGCGACTCGACATTCCAGTGATCGCGCTGTTTAGGCAATACCGCCACGCCGCCGTTGGTAAGCGGCCACAGCATTTGCCAAATTGATGAGTCGAACAACGGCGCGCTGTTCTGATAGACAGTGTGCCCGCCACCAAATCGCTTGGTCATATAGGTAAAGCGATTCACAAGCCCGGCATGATAATTCAAGGCGCATTTCGGGCGGCCGGTTGATCCCGATGTAAAGAAACCATAGAGCAGGTCGTCTGAGAAACACTGGGCGTGTGTTTCAGCATTTAAGTCAGTCGTGCCGTCGAGTCTTATTTCAAACAGGTTCAGGCCGGCACTTCTTAAGGCCGGCTGTTCTCCATTCGTGATAACCCATGCTGCCTGGCTGGCCTCAACGACTGCGTGTATTCTATTTTCCGGCCATTTGGCATCCACCGGAATAATAATGGCGTTGGTCATCATCACAGACAACCACGCAATGGGTAACTCGACGCCGGTCGGTAACGCACAAAGCACAATATCTTTGTTGCTCACACCGCAGGCGTGCAAACGCTTTGCGTTGGCGCGTGCAGCGGCTATGAGTTCATTATAAGTAAGGAATTGATCACCGCAGGTGACTGCTGTTTTGCTTCCCTGCCTGTGTGCAGCCTTATACACCATCGCCAGTACACTTAGCCTGTCTGGCTGACAGCCACTCAGGGGTGAATGCTCGCGTTGACCAATAATCATCTAATACTCCTGTAAATAGAAATGTATAAACAATCTAAGCGCTATGTGCGTTCGTCAGAGATGCTGTAAGTGGTCAACCGGCAAGCGAGAAAAGGTTGTGGTACTCGCTCAACTCAGCTAGGGCCGAGTGAACCCGGTTTTATACAGGTACGTTCTCATTCAGAGAAAACACTTGGTGTGCACTCTCAAGCCGACGGATCGTTGCGTAATCAGCCTGTAAAACGGCGAGTTCTTCATGGCTCAGGTAAACAACGCCCGGAATCGAAAATAAGTCGATGGTGCGTGTAATCGTGTCGCCCTTTTCGGGCAGGTGGAAATGGCAGGCATAGGAAGAAAGCGAGCGAATCCTCTCGAAGCCGGTTGTATCAACAACGACGCCTTCCTGGTCGGAGATCATCGCTACGCATAGGACATGTTTTGATAAAACGTACTGCTGGCCCAAACGCCGTTTGAACAGGTGAGGGTGGCAATAACGTTCGATCGTCAGCGTGATTTGGCTCTCGCCAAGCGCCTCAATAACCGCTTCTTCAAGCATTGCGCCCTGCAGGCGGGCGCCGGTTTCAATCAACACCGGCCCTTCAGCCGTCATCATGATTTCGGAGTGAGCGGGCCCATTGTGCACACCCAGCGCATCAAGCGCTTTTTTCATATAGCTGACTAAAGCCGCCTGCACCTCGCCCTCATAGGGCAGAAGTTCTTCGCAATCATAAATATTTGAGGCGCCGGCAATCACTTTGCGGCGATCGATCCACATATCAGAAATATAATGCTGCGCGTCGATTGAAACACTATTAATGACGTACTGCGTCCCCTTCAAAAGGGTCTGTGCCAGCACATGGTTATTGTGCCCACCAAAGCGGTTGGCTTTGTTATAGATGGAGTGAAAAGCACTTTCCAGTTCGGCTCGGTCATTGCAGAAAAATACACTGTCATTACCTGCACTGGCTAAGGGCTTCAGCACAATTGGCCAGCCGTGGCCTGAGGCCCATTCAGTCAACGTGTGTAAATTGTCTGTGCGCAGAAAATAAGGTGTGGCTAACCCCGCCTCTTTAAGCGCGCAGGCCATTGCGTATTTATCTCGCCGAACACGCGACGTCTCTGTGGAGTTTCCCTCCACGCCGAGTTCGCCGGCGAGCAGATCCGCAAGTTCAATGCCCGTTTCGGCGCCGGCCAAAACACAAATAGGCTTGATGCCGTTCAACCATCGATTGATTTCGACTAGAGATTCCGCCAAACCGTTAAATACCACGTTGGCGATAAAGTCGTCGGGCCTGAAATCGTTGATATAAAAATCAATGATGGGCGAGGCACTTTGGACGTGCAGGACCGCTACGCCCTCTGCATGAAACTTAGCGGCCAGTTTCGCGCCAGTGGAATACGCATCGACGATTACTGCAATGTTGTGAGTCATGGTCACATTCCAATCTATTTAGAGAGCCGCCGCAGTGCGTCAGCGTCAAGCGTTGTCCAAGCCACATAATTCGTGAGCCACTAAATCTTCGTGAGTTTCACGAGTCCGTATTAACTTGGCATTGATTCCCTCAACCAGGACTTCGGGTGGGCGCCCACGGGAGTTGTATTGGCTGGCCATACTCATGCCATACGCACCACATGAAAAAATCGCCAATACACTGCCATTGTCAAACGCCGGTAATGCTCGACCTAATGCAAAGTGATCGCCGGTCTCACAAATAGGCCCAACAATATCGGTCTCCTCCAAGTGAGTGGCGTCGGACTGCTGAGCGCTGTGGGTTAACGCCGTCCAATGGCCAGAAAAATTTTCAAAATGGGTTGGCCAAATAACATGGTTGGCACCATACAGGGTGGGCCGCAGCAGTACGTTCATGCCCGCATCGACAATAGCGATCTTTCGATCCCAGCCTTGTTTAATGTATTCGACGGTGGTCAGCAAAATACCGGCATTTGCGCTGATCGAACGACCCGGTTCAATGATGAAGCGGATACCGCGCTGTTTCAGCCCTTGCAGACGCTGACAAATAAGTGCTCCCGTTTCAGTTAATGAGCCAACGGGATTGCTTTCGGTCCCGTACTGCGCTGGAAAACCTCCGCCAATGTTGACAAATTCGATCGCACAATCAGTCGCCTTAAGTCGGTTGATCATGTCCTCGATCTTATCGATGGCAGACAAATAGGTCTGAGCTGATGGAATCGGCGATCCAAGGTGAATATGGATCCCAACGACATCGACGCTTGAGTAACGTTTCGGCTCGAACAGTTCGTAGGCGCGTTCCATCGGTATGCCAAATTTTGTCTGGCGGCCGCCTGTTGAGGTTTTCTCAGGGGTGCCAGCATCCGCCACATCCGGATTGATACGAATGGCCACTTTTATACGCTTACCGGCCGTCCTGGCGACCTCATCCAGACGCAGCAGCTCGCCTTCAGACTCCACATTAAAAAGGAAAACGCCAGCTTCAACCGCGTAGCGAATTTCTTCACGCGACTTGCCGACCCCGGCAAACACAATCTTGTCCGCAGTCACTCCCGCCATCAGTGCCCGGTGGAGCTCACCGCCACTGACCACATCCAGCCCTGATCCTTGATCGACCAAGAGCTTAAGGATGCTGAGATTACTGCAGCTTTTAACTGAGAAACAAATCAACGGCGAGAGGGCAGAAAACGCATCTTTCAGCACGGTGTAGTGATTTTTCAAGGTGTGTGCTGAATAGACATACACGGGGCTTCCATGCTGTTCGACTATCTGACGAACATCAAGGTGCTCCACATGTAAATGACCGTCGACAAAATTAAAATAGTCCATCTTGCTTCCTCCAATTGATGAGCTTAACTGCGTGCACTGACCCGCTCGCGGGATAAGCAGTCATCCGTTGATTCCAATAACAACCGACCCGTGCTGTACAAATAGTTGACAATCTTTTCAGCGCAAGCAATTGCGGTTTGAGTGTCCGTATTGATGATGAGTTCGGGATGTACCGGTGGTTCATATGGAGAATCGATGCCGGTAAACTCGGCGACCTGTTTCTCCCTGGCCTTTTTATAGAGCCCTTTTGGATCGCGTGCCTCGCACACATCAAAAGAGGCATTGATAAAGATTTCCACGTAATCACTGTCGCCAATCAGCGCTCTTGCCTGGGCGCGATCATGTCGAAAAGGAGAAATAAATGCGGTCAATACGATTAAGCCCGCGTCAGCAAGCAACTTGCTGACTTCACTCACCCGTCGAATATTTTCACTTCGCCCTTGGTGGGTGAAATCCAGGTCACGGCATAGCCCATGACGTACGTTATCCCCGTCCAACACGTAAGTCAGGTAACCTTTCTGGAATAACAGCGATTCTACCAGACCGGCCACGGTGCTCTTTCCAGCCCCACTCAAGCCGGTAAACCAAAGCACACAAGGTTTTTGTTTCAATCTAGCGCTGCGCATAGATTGTTCCACGGGAAATAATTGCCAGGTCAGGTCACAGGCCACATCAGATATAGGCATTTCGTTCGTTACCCTAGGTCGCCAAGGTGCTTGTTTAGTACAGCCTCCCTTTCACGCTTCAAATACTCATAATGCGGCATATTTTCTAAGTAGAATTCATGCAGTACCGGGTGGTTGTCGACGCGCGTGCTGTATTGCTTTTTGATCGGCGCAATGCCTGTGCTGTTTGCTGCATCCAAATGCCAATGCTGGGTTCGCTCCCACACATCCAAGTGTCCGCTCTGCCACTGGAGAGCAGCGGGCAGGTGTTGCAAGTTAGCATCCCTGCAAAAGTTCGAAATTGCACACTCAGGGCTCAGGATCATGTCGTCCGCATCAACGAACAAGGGCGAATGTATCGACTCCGCCTTCACGGCATCATAGAGTTCAGCCAAGTGTTGGTAGCCCACCTCGCTGCAGGTAAGGTCTGGGTTAATATAGTAGTGTGAGTTAATAACCTTTTCCGGATTGCGCAACATGAACACATGTTGTGCTTCGCGCATATAAGACGTTCCCGTCAGTCGATGACGATAGTCAAACTCACAGGTGTCCTTGATGAACACAGCACGTTGCGCGCGCAATGCCTGTACATAATTGAAAAGCTCGGTTGAATTGTTCAACGTCTGAGTTGAATGATCCGTCTGCGGATGGCTGTATATACCACACGCCGACAGATCGCACAGAGGCTCATGCAAGATAGTGAAGTCACCACGCGCGGCGATCACACGTACAAATGCGGTGGAAAGCGAGCGTGGAGGGGCCCACAAAACAATTAGTCTGTGCTGCATAGTTAACCTTTATTTCAGCAATATGTGCAGGATGCCAGGACAGTCAGCCCCTCATGGCTTAAACGGATTCAGTGATCCACTTTTGCCCGCCATGAGCGAAACGGAATTGCTGTGCGGTAAAGCGCGACTTGGAGTATTCGCGTACGCGGTCAACCATGTAGTTGCCTTTATAAGCGATCACATCGACGGTGCCATTCGCCTGTTCAGTCAATGTGGCTACGTTGGCCAATGCGGCCTGCGTGGCGGGGTCATACAAACGACCTGCATACGATTGACGTGCGATAAAGGGTGACAAAAACCGCAGGACCTCCCACGAGTCCTTGTCGACCGTTGCTTGCAGTAGATGTTTCGCTGCGATGCCGAGCATATCCAGCCCCGGAGATTCGTATAAGCCACGGCCTTTAGTGCCGTTCATTCGGTTTTCCAATACGTTCTTCAAGACCACCCCATTGCGGCCTGCGATCCTGTTGGCTTCAGCGAGTGCCTGGTAGTAACTCACTGACTGACCATTAATCTCAACGGGAATACCTTGCTTAAAGGTGATACTGCAAGTCTCTGGCACGTCGGGCGCATCCATGACCTTGACGCCCATGATCGGGCTGATCATGTCGGGTGAATTTGAGAGCACCTCAACTTCGCGGTTCTCATGCGACACACCGCCGACGTTGGCATCAACGGAGTGATGGGCTTTCGTACGCATCATGGTTTCGTCGGCGTCGGCAACAAAGTCGCCCATGTCTACGCGGGTTCGAAAACGATCTGACGTGGTTGGGTCTTCCCAGGGAGAAAAGGGCGTGATCTCTGGCGCAAACATTTTCAGGTAGTAATTGAAGCGGAATTCATCGTTGCCGCCATGAACGGCGCCGTGGGCCAATACACTGCACTGACGTTCGCGCAATGCATCAACCAGGCCTTTAACAGTTAGGGCTCTGGCGATGCCAGTCGTGTTCCAGTAGCCACCGTCGTACTGCGCCTGGGCACGTACAGCGTGGAGAAAGCTGAGCGCAATGTCTTCCTTCAAATCAATGACATTAACGGCCTGCATCAATTCGATGTTGTCTGCACAAAACTCGTGTGCTTCATCGCCCGGTTGACCAATGTCGACAATGAACTGTTCGACGTCAACGTGCTCCTCTTTCAAACGCTGCGCGATGAATAAGCTGACCAAGCCACCGGAGGCACAGATGCCAACTTTCTTACCTTTCAAGTCCGAGAATTTCACGCGGTAGTCCTTTAGAGAGTTGTTGTTATTAACAGTTTCGCTTCACGCCTGTTACTGCGACCACGCGGTCGGTTCACGGTCCCATCGGTGCTGTCGTAGTAGCGTCATTAACGCAGGCTCTATCTTGCCCTTGTCAGAACACGCCATGTTCGCTTCGACATGTGGAATAGAGCGCATGCCAGGAATAGTCGTTGCGACGTTATCGTTGGACAGAATGAACCTCAGCGCGACGTCCGATAGCTGAGTATCGGCGGGAAGAGCCCGTCTCAAAGACTCGACCCGCGCCACCGTCGCTGCCAGGTTTTCTGGCACGAAATAGCTGCTTCTCCAATCACCGGCAGGCCACGTTGAGTCGATCGTTAAATTCCCCGTCAGAGAGCCTTCGTCGAACGGCACCCTGGCGATGACGGCAATGTCCAGTTCGCGGCATAACGGAAGTAATTCATCGTCAGGCGCTTGATCAAAGACGTTATAAATCACCTGTACCGCGTCGATCATTCCTGTTTTCAGTGTGTCGAGTACGTTGGTGGGTTCCCAGCGATTGACACTGATGCCGATGCCGCGAATCAGGCGTTGCCGTTTGAGGTCATCCACCACGCGTATCCAGGATTCATCATGAGCCCACGCATCTTCCCAGACGTGAAATTGCAGTAAATCCAGGGACGCCAAGCCGAGTGACTGCAAACTTTTCTCGACATATTCTTCAATATGGTCGGGCGGGAAAATCTGGTCTAAACGGTCGCCCCGGTGAGAAGGCCATTCGCGGTTCTTGGGGGGGACTTTAGTGGCTACATATAAGGTTTTGCCTGGGTGGTTTCGTAATGCTTCCCCCAGCATTTTTTCGCTGTGGCCACGACCATAAATCCACGCCGTATCGAAAAAGTTGCAGCCTAGTTGAATCGAATGCTCCAACGCCGCCATGCCGCTGACATCGGATGAGCCGGTCCAACCCCCTTCACCTCCCGCGACCCCCCACATTCCATATCCCACTTCAGAAACATTCCATTCCAGTCGTCCAAATCGCCGGTATTTCATCGCCCGCTCGCTGTAGGGTTATTTTATTCAGGACGCGATAAGCGCACTCATGTAGCGATCATCCTGATCATTAAAGTCTCGAGTACCTGGAAAGTATGCTCAGCAAAAAAACAAAGTAAAAATATCAATTTAGTGGCTGGCTATTCATTTCTGATATGGTATGGCTTGTTCGATTCATCGCGGGTTGGCTCATGAATTTCAGTTTTCGCCATGTGGAAGTATTTTGGGCGGTAATGACGACAGGCAGCGCGACGGGTGCCGCTGAACTTCTGCATACCTCGCAGCCCACCATCAGCCGAGAGCTCAGCCGGTTCGAAACGCTGACTCAGTTGACGTTGTTCAAGCGCGCGGGTGCAAAGTTGATTCCGACTGAGCATGGGCTGATGTTGTTCGATGAAGTTCAACGCAGCTATGTGGGGTTAGCCCGAGTGAAAAATGCCGTCGAGGCCATCAGGCATTTTCGGCAAGGGCAAATTTCGTTGACGTGCATACCGGCTTTCTCGAATGCCTTGTTGCCACAGGTCTGCCAGGATTTCTGCAGTGAATTTCCGGGCGTCAGCATCAATATCACGCCCCAGGAATCGCCCGCCCTCGAGGAGTCGCTGACTGCTCAGCGTTATCACCTGGGGTTGACTGAAACCCTGGAAACACCCCCGGGCACCTACATCGAAACACTCTTGAACCTCGACGTGGTGTGTGTTTTACCGTCTTATCACGAATTAAATGCGAAAACAGTCCTCACACCACAAGACTTCGAGGGGCAAAATTTTGTTTACCTTGCGGCGGATGATCCCTACAGAAGAAAAACGGACGCTATCTTCCACCAGTCAGGCATTGAAAGACGGCTCGCGGTAGAGACACATAGCGCGAGCGCCGTGTGTGCGACCGTTAACCTGGGGGTGGGCGTTGCCATTGTGAATCCGATCACCGCCCTCGACTATGTCGGGCGAGGTTTGCAGATTCGTCGCTTTTCACATTCAATTTCTTACTGTGTCAGTGTCGTACGGCCGTTGCACCGCCCCGAATCGTCTACCGTGGAACATTTTGTTGATTCCCTTCGGAAAAATTGTCAGCAGATAAGTGCCCGGTTAGAGGGTTTAGACAAATTCAAGTGATAAGCCGGCGAGCAAGCATGTGAGCCTCGGCCAGCCACACCCACGCCTCAATCACATCGAGTAGCCGATCATGATGCATGATCAACCGTCTGGCTCGCTCATTTCAGGCATGGGCCCCCCAGGGGCGCTCACGCCTCTTCAGCCTGAGCCCTCGCAAGCGCTATCGCGGCAGTAATCGCCGCGCGGGCCTGAGGGCTGTTCTTCCAGCACGTCGAACCGAGCGCCGCCGATACCTGAGCCAGGATGTCATTCACATCGGATTTCCCGAGCGCGTCGAGTGAGTCGATGCCCATCTGCTCCAACCGTGTGATGACGGTGGGGCCGACACCCTTGAGGGCGAGTAACGCGCGGCTTTCTTGCGGTGAGAACGGCATGCATACATTCCTTTTAGGGTGGCGGATCACCTAAGCGACCGGCCGGTGTTCACGGGGCCTCTGCCCGGACGATACGGTGCACCTTGACCTCTTCTGCGTACACGCCAAGCTTTTGCTGTTGAGCGATCAACTGCGCGCATACTTTCATCAGCGCCACGGCTTCATCCGGCGTTCTGCCGCTTTGCGCCATGGCCGTCAGTTCAACCAGCGACCAGCCGATAACAGCGGTCGCGTCTTCAAGGTCGTAAAACAGTTCCTGCTGAGCGGTTCTGGGCCCATCGAGCCCATGGATCAATGCTTCCATTTGCTTCCCCGTTTATGGCTGCAATTCAAGCGCCATCACCACCATACCGATTTCAGCCAGGTCCGTACTGAACGGAATTTCGCCGATGCGTTGAAACCCAACCGTCTGGTAAAAGCGCTGCGCAGGTGCATTGGTTTTGAGCACGTCCAGCCAAAGCCAGCGTTCCCCGCGCTGGGCGGCTTTATCACGAATGACCTGCAACAGTCGTTTTCCGTAACCCATCCCGGCGGCGGATTTCAGGAAGTAGATTTTCTGCAGCTCTGCACCCACGTCACCGGTTAAAGGCGCGGGGGTTGACCAATTGACCTTGGCAAATCCAACTGCCTTACCGTGTTCGTCTGCAGCCATCAGCCAGAGCTGGCGTTCGGGTAAGTCGAGTGACCGGCCCAGCGCGCTGGCTGAGAAGTCTGGATCGAGGAAACCTTGCAGGCCGGCAGGAGACCATAACGTCGAAAAGTGTTCGCGGTAGGTTTCGCAACCGATCTCACGCAGCGTATCGATATCGGCGTTGGTCGCTTCACGAATGTGGATCATGTGCCTCCCTGTTGATGAGTGTGCAGCCCTTGATAGCGTCCAGCCTAGCCCAAGGGCCTTATCCTGCGAGGCGAAATCCTTGAGCAACTGCGCATCCTCTGATTAGCCTGGTTAAACCGGCGAACGCGCTGCGAAAACCGGCCTGCCGTTGTGAAATGTTGTGAAGCGTGGGGAATGGCTCTTTGCCCATGCTAACGTCCGCGTCGGGGTATCGTCAGCACGACGATTTCATTCGTTCCATTGAGGGAGCAGCGCCGATGTCTACTACCGTAACGCCCGCAGCCGGCGGGCCGAACACTCCAAAGTCCTCACCGTCTACGTTCGATGACAAGTTGAACATTGCCAAGTCCAGCAAGGTGATTGCCGACTACCTGCGCCAGACCGGCAAGTCAGCGATTACCAAGCAGGAACTGACGCAGCTGGCCAACAATGCCTCTGGCAAGGTGCCTACCGATGTATCCGATGCTGCCAAGTACATGGAGCGCCATCCGGATGTGTTCACCGCCATCGAAACTCACGACGTAGCCGGTGCCGATAACCTGTCGGGGGTGTGGAACTTCGATTGGGCCGCCAACGGTGGGTTGAACGGCACGTCGACCGACGCCATCGCCAAAATGCAGGACACGTTTGATTTCGCCATCGCCAAGTCCGCGCAAATCACCGAGATTTCCACCGGTAAAAAAGCCGAGCTGGACTCGACCAAGCAACGGCCACAAAACTGAGCCCCGTGTGTTGTCAGCCAAGATAGACGGTTCCCGGCGCAACCATCGGGAACCGTTTCCAGTCAGGTTGAAACTGCGTCACCCGTGGCAAACCGGATGGGCTCTTGTTGACTAGGGCCAAAGTGTATTCCTCGATCCGCCCCTAGCTGTACGGGGCGGTTGTGACCGCAACCGACTACTGTCGCAGGCATACCATCACCGCTTGGATGCCGCGCCATGTTCATGTCTACCAGCCTACTGTCAGCGTTTGTGCTGTTTGCCTTCGTGTCTTCAATCACCCCCGGGCCCAACAACACGATGTTGCTCGCCTCAGGCGTGAACTTCGGGTTCCGCCGCTCGATGCCCCATGCGTTGGGGATCAGTATTGGTTTCATGCTGTTGGTGATATCGGTCGGCCTGGGCCTGGGTGAGGTGTTCAAACTCTTCCCTTGGGCCTACACCGTACTGCGCTATGTGGGCGCGACGTACTTGCTGTACCTGGCGTGGAAGATTGCGACGTCTGGAGGCATGTCCGACAGCAGCGGTGAGCACGGCAAGCCCATGACCTTTTTAGGCGCAGCCGCCTTTCAATGGGTCAACCCCAAGGCATGGATCATGGCGTTGGGCGCGATCACCACCTACACGCCGGCTGAGGGGTATGTGACCAACGTGCTGGTGATTGCCCTGGTGTTTGCAGTGGTCAACCTGCCCAGCGTGTGCGTATGGGCGGGCTTCGGCACCGGCCTGCGTAACGTGTTGCGCGAGCCACGCTGGATAAGGGTGTTCAATTGGTCGATGGCCGGCTTGCTGGTGTTGTCGTTGTACCCGATGCTGTTTGTCAGTTGATCGGCTGCGTCGATGCCCCCGCAAGCGGCCCGCCCGGTTCCGCGGTTACACCGGCGAGATGGTCGCCAGCAAGCCAATGCCAATGGTCAACACCAAAAAACCGAACAGAAAAATTGCCATCTTGGTCATAAGGCCTCCGAAGGGAAGGGGAGCGACAGGAATGTCGGGATGGCGCCATTGTCCGCTTCGGCGGCATTTCGATACAGGCGCAGATAGAAAAGAAAAAACCGTATCAGATGGTCCGGCAACGCTGCGACTGCGGGGCCGCAAGGCCGGCGGTTTTCTAAAGATCAGCCATTAACCGTCCGGGCAAAGCACCGGGACAGTTTGCGCATTTGCCCCTAAGATAGCGCCCACTGCATCAACAATAAGAGTGGGCCAACCCTCGATGGAAAGACGCCAGTTCAGCGGTGGCATGAAAGGCAAGAACCTGCGCTACCTCAATGAAAACACCCAGCAGCCGCCGCAGGTCACGCGTGTCGGGTTTTTGCTGCTCGAACACTTCTCCCTGCCCGCATTCACCCAGACCCTCGATACACTCATCACCGCCAACCTGCTGCGCCCCGAGCTGTTCGCCACCCGTACGTTTGGTTGCGGCGACGGTGAAGTCATCAGTGACCTGGGCCTGGTGATCCGTCCCGATGCGCGCCTGGCGCTGTCGGTGTTGCCCGACCTGGACTTATTGGTCGTCTGCGGTGGCTTTCGCACCGAGCTCAAAGCGGGCGAAGATTTCATCCAGCTGTTGCGCAGCGCGGCCGAACAGGGTGTGAGCCTCGCCGGTTTGTGGAACGGCTCCTGGTTCCTGGGCCGCGCCGGGCTGCTGCAAGGCTATCGATGCGCCATCCACCCGGAGCATCGCCCGGCACTGGCAGAAGTGTCCAAGGCCGCCCAGGTCACCAGTGAGCCCTACGTGATCGACCGCGACCGACTGACCGCTTCCAGCCCGTCGGGTGCATTCCACATGGCGCTGGACTGGATCAAAGGCGTGCACGGCAAGGCGCTGGTCGAAGGCATCGAAGACATCCTCGCCTTCGAAGAATCGCGCTACCGACGCATCAAACCGACGGAAAATGTCTGCGTCAGCGCACCGCTGCGCGAAGTGGTCAAGTTGATGGACGCCAACCTCGAAGAACCGCTGGAGCTCGATCAACTGGCCGTCTACGCCGGCCGCTCGCGCCGCCAGCTTGAGCGGCTGTTCAAAGAGCAACTGGGCACCACACCGCAACGCTATTACATGGAGTTACGTGTAACCGAGGCGCGGCGCCTGTTGCAGCACACCGAACTGTCGCAAGTGGACGTGCTGGTGGCGTGCGGGTTTGTCTCACCGAGTCATTTCAGCAAGTGCTATAGCGCGTATTTCGGGTACAGACCGTCTAAGGAAAAGAGACTGGTGAAGTAGCGCGGATGAAATTCAACGAGGAAATTTTCGTTGCGAGGTAGGCCTGTGCGGGCGGGACTGGCGAGCTTGCCAGTACCAGCAGATTCAACGTTTGCTGCACAAAATCCAAAGTGCCGCAGAGTGTCGAGACGGCACCGTCCTGCGTAGTTGTTACGGTCAAACTAACGGATTGCAACGCGAGCTTGCTGGTGACGGCGTTGATGTCGGTAAAGCCGGTGAGTTCGACAGCGGTGTCGTTTGTGGTTAGAAAGCCTCGAACCATCCCGAATCGATGTTGGCTGTCAGCCTCAACCGTCAATGACAGGATCGTTTGATCAAGGGCGACCCATTGGCCGGCTAACGCGTTCTCGACCGGCATCACTTCGATAGGCTCACAGGATGTGGCTGGGGGGTGTTCTGCCACTCGGCGATACACCAGCTTGTCGAGGTAGTTTCCCCGGCTCGCAAGGTCAGGAAAGTCACCGGATGCGACCAGCAGGTGCGACAGTGTCAGCACATCACCTCTGTCGTCAGTACTCAACTGCCCGCTCAATCCCGAGACCCAGTTCCAACTGGGGTCGCTCGTTTCGTCGCCAAGGTCGTGCCACTCAATGGCCAATGCCAACGGCTGGTTTTTAATGCGTGTGGCACCTGCTCCCGCTGTAAATCCGCGGATGGCATAGCGGCCAGTTGAGCCGGTTGAAGATTGGTAAGAGCCGCAAACTTGCCGGTCCGAGACGTTCAGGCTCATCAGTGAGCCGTAGTCGTTCTGCCAGGTGCCTGCGACCGAGACAGTTTCACTGGCAACCCTGAGCAGGGTGGTCTTGCCGTCGAGCACCGTTCGTTCGCCGGGGGCGAAGCGCCGCGAAGAAGATTGGGTAATGATTTGCGGGCTATCCGGGCGATTGAATAGCCAGACGCCCACCGGTGACAGGGAGTAAACCGTGTTCGAGCATTGCACCACCTGGTATTCATACACCGTGTAGCAATGCTCCATGACCACCGACCCCACCAGCACGAGATCGGTCAGGCCGAGTGCATTGAACTGTGGCAGCACCTGGCCTTTTTGCGGACCTTCGTCGATCAGGCAGTTGTAGAGATTGGCTCCCAAGGTGAGTTCGCCGTCGGCAAATCCCAACACAACGTCAGGTTCGCCTCCCTGGGCAATACGGGCCAGTGTCTGGCGCATCAATGTATCGTCGCCCTTGAACCGCGAAGAACCGGAATCGATCGCGAACTTGATATCGGCGGCCAACTGTTCTGTGCCGACGGTATAAGACTTGAGTTCGGTCGACCAGATGTATTCAACCCCGGGCAAGGCGGTGTAGGCGGACCAGGGTAAAAACAGGCGTGGGCCCTGAGTCTTTAACGGGTCAACCGCGCCCATTTGGCAGGTGCCATTGCGCTCATGACGGTTCCAGTCAAACGCCACAAACGGGTAGGCCGGGGACAGTTGCCCCTCACGCATCAATGACTGGAGCACAAACGAGTTGCGACTTTCTACGTACGCACTGCTACAAGGCAGGCCCAGTGCGCCGTCCCAGTCGAGCTGTTTGAATTGCTCACCCGCATAGTTCGCGGCTACAAACAGCTGGGTATCCAAGCGAGCGCCGGCTGGCGTGGCCAATACGTCTGAAGCCGTCTCGACCTGCATCGTGCCCCATGGGCCAAAGCTGTAAGGCCGACGCAGGCAATCGGTAAAACGGAAGGTGCTGGACGCTGCAACGTCAAAACGGCCATCCGCGAAATGGACACATTGATCATGCGGGCAGAGCGTCGATGTGACCCAATTGATATTAGTGCCTGAGTCGATCGCGAACTTCAGCCTTTGCCCTGGCGTGCCAAGATTGAGCGTGCAGTACCACGGCGAGGCGCCGTTGTTTTGAAAAGGCCCGCGCTGCATGGGGAAAACCAAACGGTCTGGTGGTGGATTGCTGTCCATGGGAACTCCGTTTCCAAGGGTGATCCGGGGCTCCCGACCGATATCGGGAGCCGTTTAAGGCGCCTATTCAATCTGCTATTCCAGCCCGTGAATGCCAGTAGCGTGCGCTTGGATCAGTCGGATTCGACGGTGAAGCCAGGGGGCTTTAACGCAATGCCTCGCCTTCCGTTTCGGGAATCAACGCGGCGAGCAACATCGTGACCAGCAGGAACGCATTGATGATGGTGGCGGTCAGGTTGAACGAGGAGCCATAGGCGATCAGTGCACCGATCAGCGAGGGTGCCAGCACGTTCGCCACGCGCTGGGCGAAGATGGCACAGCCATAGCCCGCTGTGCGCAGGGCCGTCGGGTACAGTTCGCCAATCCAGGTACCCCATACACCCCAGGCACCGAGGCTGAAAAAGGCCAGGGCGAAGTTGCTCAGGTAGAGCATTTCCAGGCTATGGGCGTTGGCGAATCCGTACCCGGCGAGCACCGCTGCGCCAATGAAACTCAGGATGACTTTTTTACGCCCCAGCCGCGCGGTCAAATAAGCCGCCGCCATGTACCCCGGAATCATGCACAGCGCCGACAGCGCAATAAAACCGTAGCTTTGCGGCAGGCTCAGGCCGCGTTGCTGGAGCAGCGTCGGCAGCCATGTTTGCAGGCCCCAGTAACCCCACGAAAATGTAAAGTTAACGGTTATTTGCAGCAGGCTGACCTTGAGCAGTGCGCCCGTGAACATGTCGCGTTGACGCCCGGATGTTGTCCGATCGACCTGCAGCTCGCACCCCTCGGGTATAAGCATCGAGCCTTGGCTCAATGTATAAATTGTTGCCTTGGCATCTTCCTGGCGCCCGACTGACGCCAGCCAGTAAGGCGACTCTGGTACCCAGCGCGCTACGGCAATCGCCCATAACCCGCCCAGCGAACTCAAGACGATAACGGCGCGCCAACCATATGGCATCAGCCATACCGTGGCGCCCAGGGCCAATAACATTCCGATCGGCCAGCCCGAGGCGAGATACACCGTCAACGCGCCGCGATGGCGTACCGGCAGCAGCTCCTGAAAATGCGCAAATGTCACCACTATCATGCCCACGGCCGCAACTCCGGAGAGCAATCGCAGGGCATACAAGCTCGAATAGTCCGGTGCAAACGCGCTGGCCAACGAGATCACCCCATAGCTGCCAAGGCTCCAGATAATCGCGCGTTTGCGACCGATGTGTTCGGCCAGCTTGCCCCAGGCCAACGCCCCCAGCAGCATGCCGATGAACATCGCGCCGATCAGATGGCCCAGTGCGAGTGCATCCAGGGAAAAATCCGCAGCAATCAGCGGCGCGGTGTAGACGATGATCATCATCTCCCACGCTTCAATCGCAAATACCAGGAACAACACCAGGCAACACCGCAGGTGGTTACGGGTTAGCGGAACGTCTCTGAACACATCACCCACGTTGCGATTGAGCGCCGCTGTAGTGTGTGGCGTCGAGGGAATCTCACTCATAGTGGCTATCCTTTTTGTGGTCAGGCTTTGACGCGATTGCCGATGGGGGCGGGGCCCTGGAACAAGCCGAATCGTTTGATTTCGGCCTCGGGTGGCGGCTCACAGCTGCCCACGCGGCTCGGGCGCCAGCCAAACCTGCGTTTCATTCCGGCCATGGCTTCGGCCACTTTGAATGCCGCCACTACCGGGTCAATCACCGGTACGCCGACCTCCCGCTGCACCTCCTCAAAAAAGCCGAATTCGATGGTGCAGCCCAGGATAATGGCCTCGGCGCCGTCATCTTCGACGGCGCGCCGGGCTTGTTCGATGATCTTGCGGCGCGTCACCGCGTGGTCGAGCTGGAACTCATCCACGCCCATGCCCAGCGGTCGCATGGACGCCAATCTGTCGCCGGCACCGTAGCTTTGGACGAGGCTGCGCATCTGCTCAATCCATTTGGTACGCCCGACAATGATCGAGTACCGATTCGCCAGGTGCGCCGCCACTTGCAGGCTGGCCTGGCAGGGCCCCACGACCAGGGTCTTACCGGACAGTTCGCGGGCATCGGCCAATGCCGGGTCGTAAAAGCAGCCCAGCACCAATGCATCCACGCCCGACTGTGCACAATCGCGGGCAACGCGCACGGTGCGTTCATAGGTGAGAGCCTCGTAGGCGCGGTATTCCAGGTGGGTGGGGCTTGAGGCCATGTCGAACGACACGACCTCAACTTCGGTGGAGGGTTGTTTGATGCTGTGCAGCAGCTCGGCGATAGGCGCGTCGAAGGTCGGGCACCCGATGGGGTTGAGCCAGCGTACGATGACCGGCATGTCGTGGGGCGCAAGAGTGGGGGGAGTGCTGTCCATACGGTATTCCTCATAGGCGAGTGAGTGGCGCTAGAAAAATTTAACCAGCGCCATGGTCAAGCTATTGGAATGGGGCAGGTTGTCGCTGTGGTAGTAATCGACGTTCAGGTTGGTCGACAGGAAGAAGCCCTGTTTGCTGAAACCTGTGTAGGTCATCGCCGGGCCGATTTTGCCTTGGCGCGATTCCTTGAAGTCCGAGGCCGTACGGTTGTTGATGTGATAGGCGTGATGCACACCGAGCCATAAGTCGTCGGTCACCAGATACCCGGCCGCAACGTTTGCGAACCACCAGCTGACACCCCCTTGAAGCCGCGTGGGGGCACCGTCGCCAAGGTCGGTAGCGTGACGATTGCGCGCGGCGTAATGGATGCCGACCGGCGTGAATGTGGCAGCGAAACGCCCTACACGCAGGTAGTTGGCGACGCTGAAGCTGGCACCGTAGCGGTTGGCGAAGGCGCCATATCCCGTGCCTTCATCGTTGCCGTTGGGAAACTCCAGCGAAAGGGTTGGGTTGACCCAGAACGTGGTGAAGTCGTCGGAGCCATACGGGCTGGTGGGTTCTAGCACGTTGTAGTAATAGGCCAGGCCCAGGTTGGGGGAGGCGACGCCCCACGAACCATTACTGCGTGTGCCATTAGCGCCGGTGTAACCCGCATCGGCGCCTACCCAGAACTGCACCTGATCGCGCTGCGTTCCGGTCAAGCCGGTTTCGGAGAAGTACGCCAGGACCGTATTACTGCCCGCTCGCACGTCGCCATCCTTGGTGCGATTGAACACGGGGAAAGATTCCAATGCCCACTTTCCGGGTATTCCCGGCTGGGCGAATCCAATGAACTGATCGCCCTGTGCCGAGGGTGTGAATCCCAAAATTAGGGCAAGCGCGGGCGCTACCCATAAACGCGATGAGTGTTGCGGTTTCATGGTTGTGCTCTCTTTTTTGTTGTTGTTTTCAAGCCGCGCGTCAGGTGGGTTCGAGGCGCCCCGGGGCTAAAGTGTCAGGCCGTAAACCGAGCGGGCGGTCGCAGCGTCGATATAGCCATTTTTCAGGTCCTCGCGAACGGCGTGCGGGTCGCGCCGGCTGGCAGGGCCATACCCGCCGCCTGCGCCGGTGCGAACTCTGACCAGGTCTCCGGCATTCAATGCAATGCCGCTGGCCATGCAGTAACGCTCGTGTTGACCGTCTTTGCGGATGACTTCGACATAATTGGGCGTGCCTTCGCCACCTTGGTCCAGGCCCCAGGGCGGGATGACCGAACGGGTGTAGCCGCAGGTCATGAAGCTGTCATCGGCACGAATCCGGTAGTCAATGCACACGCCGCGGCCACCGCGGAACTGGCCGTGCCCGCCGGGTTCGTCATTCAGCGCCATGCGCTCTACATACAGCCCATAACGCGCCTCACAGACTTCAACGGGGCAGTTGTAGGTCTCACCATGCAAACCGGAGTAAACCGCATTGTTGCCATCGCGCCCGGGTTCTGCGCCCCAGCCACCGATTTCCGGCTCCACCAGGGTAAACACGCGGCCGGTGTCCGGGTGCACGCCGCCGATGATTGTGGCGCACACGGAAGCGAAATTGCCGGCGGGCAAACGATCGGGAAACTGCTGGGCCAGACAGCACAGGATCAGGTCGTGCACCCGAATCAGGTTCTCGAAGTAAAAGCCCTCTGCGGCAGGCGGCATGGCGTCGAATAACGAGCCTGGGCGAGTCAGTACCCGCAGGGGTCGAAAAGTACCGCCATTGGTGATGCCTTGCGGCGTGGTCAAGGCCTTGAACGCCATTTGTGCGGCGACCACCGCGCCGTCGCGACTCAGGTTGGTCGGCCCCAGGCACTGGTCCGGGTTGTCCCGCAGGTCGATCACCAACTCAGTGCTGCGGATATCAATCCGAACCTTGAACAGGCTGCCGTCGTCTTGCAGCTCTTCAAGGTTCAGTTGCCCGGCAGGCAATGTTGCCAGGGCTTTGAGCGACATCTTTTCGCCCAAATCCATGAAGTCTTTCATCGCCAGCAAAAACAGCACGGTGCCGTATTTTTCGGTGAGCTCGCGCAGCCGTGCGGCGCCACCGCGTACGGCGGCGACCCCGGCCCAAAGGTCACCTTCCATGAAGTCCGGCATACGGGTGTTGGCCCGCAATATCTGCAACACCGAACGGATTGGTTGGCCCTTGCTGATCAGCTTTACCGAGCCCAGGCGCAGGCCCTCCTGAAAGATATCCGTGGCATCCGTCGATAACGACCCAGGTACTCGGCCGCCCACATCGTTCCAGTGCGCAATGTTCGCGGTCCAGGCAACCAGTAGGCCGTCGGCAAACACCGGCATGGCCAATACCACGTCGTTCAGATGAGTCACTGCACCATCGTGAGGGTCGTTGCTGATGAACACATCACCCTCTTCAATATCCTGCGGCAACGGATGATGCTGGCGAATTTTTTTCACGGCTTTGTCCAGCACGCCGACAAAGGCTGGAATGCCTGCGCCGGAACTGGCGATCTCACCGTGCGCGTCGGTGATGCCTGTGCCCATGTCCAGCACTTCGTAGATCACCGGGCTCATGGCAGCCTTGCGCATGGCGGTGAACATCTCGTCGGCAATCGCCTGAAGCGAGTTCTGGATGATGTCGCGCGTAAAGATATCGAGGGTGTGCATGGTGAATACTCCGTCAGCCGTTGATCATGATGTGCAGGTTGCCAAGACGATCCACCTGCACGCGGTTGCCGGGGTGTACCACCACGGTTGTGCCTGCGTCCTCGACAATGGCCGGACCGAAAAATGTCATCAATGGTTCAAGCAGGGCGTAGTCATAGAGGCTTGCCTCATGAATACCTTCCTGGGCGTAGTCGACGCGTCGCTGGCCCTTGCAGGCATCACCGATCAGGCGCCCGGTGACGGGCAGCGCCTGGGGCGCCAATTTGCCGACTTGAGCGATGGCCACCAGGTGAAAGCCGATGATTTCCACCGGGGCTTGTAGGGCGTAGGTGTAGTGCTGCTCATAGAGCGTGTGAAAGCGTTGTTCGATCACGGCCCAGTCGGTGTCGATGCGTTCGTGCGGGTCGAGCGGTACTTCGACCGCGTGCTCCTGGTTTTGATAGCGCAACTTGCAATGCATCTGGATTTCGACGTGCTGAGGGGGGATGGCTTGCGCGACGAACTGTTCGCGGGCGGCCCCCGACAACTCTTCGAGAAACAATTGAGCCTGCTGGCGTTCGCCGTGGTGGGCGGTCTGCACAAAGCGGTTGATAAACAGGTCGCGTCGCAAGTCCGAGAGGGTCATGCCCCAAGCCGAGAACACCGAAGCATTGCGGGGGACGATGACCTTTCGCACACCCAACTCTTGCGCGAGTGCAACGGCATGCATGGCGCCACCGCCGCCGAATGCCATCAATGTCAGCTCACGCGGGTCATGCCCGCGGCTCAAAGACACCAGCTTCAACGCATTGACCATGTTGTCGTTGGCCAAGCGCACGACGCCGCGTGCGATCTCATCCGGCGGCAAGTGCAGGCGTTGGCCAAGGGCGTCCAGTTCACGCACAACGGCAGGCAGGTCGGCCACCACGTTGCCGCCACAAAAGTAATCCGGGTTGATGCGCCCGAGCATCAGGTTGGCATCGGTGGTGGTGATCTGTGTGCCGCCGTTGCCGTAGGCGGCAGGCCCCGGCACGGCGCCGGCGGAATGCGGGCCAACATGCAGTTTGTCGAAGTCGTCCACCCAGGCGACCGAACCGCCGCCGTTGCCGATTTCCACCAGGTCCACTACGGGTACCATGATCGGGTAACCCGCGTTGATCCGGTTACGTTCAATCCAGTAGTCGGTCTTGATCGACACTTGGCCGTTGCGAATCAGTGCACATTTGGCTGTGGTACCACCAATGTCGAGGCCCAGCACGTTCGGTTCGTCAATCAGCCGTCCCAACTCGGCAGCCGCCCAAAAGCCACTGGCTGGCCCCGATTCGACCATGGTGATCGGCGTTTCCCGCGCATGCTCCACACTGTCGATGCCACAGTTCGACTGCATGATGTACAACGGGGCCTTGTAGCCGCTGTCGCGCAAACCGCTGGCCAACTCGTCAAGATAGCGTGCGGCGATGGGCTGGACATAGGCGGACAGCACGGTCGTGCTGGAGCGCTCATACTCACGCCATTCCCGGGTGATCTGATGGGACGCGACGACGGACACGTCTGGCCAGAGCCTGCGCACTTCATTCAGTACGGCCTGTTCATGGGCCGGATTGGCATAGGCGTGCAGCAGGCAAATCGCAATCGCCTGTACGTCGTCGGCGCGGAACGCTTCAATGATTGCGGCGACTTGCGCCAGTTCAAGCGGTTGCCGCTCCTGACCATTGGTATGCAAGCGTCCGGTTATTTCGCGGCGCAAATAGCGCGGTACGAAGGGGGCTGGCTTTACCCATTTCAGGTTGAAGTAATCCGGGCGATTGGCACGGGCGATCTCCAGCACATCGCGAAAGCCGTGGGTGGTTATTAATCCTGTCTTGACGCCCCGGCGTTCGGTCAGGGCATTAATTACCACAGTGGTGCCGTGCGCCAGGAAGTCTACGGCCGCCAAATCCACGTCAGCCTTGCGGATGACATTGAGCACGCCTAGAGCGAAGTTCGGTGGCGTGGTGTCGACTTTGGCCGTACGAATCGTTTGTTCGCCGGTGGCCGGGTTGTTTTCGAAATACACGAGGTCGGTAAAAGTACCGCCGACGTCGGTGGCCACACGCACTGTTTTGCCGTCCATACCCACAGGGCATCTCCTGCTGTACTTACGTTGTGAGGGGCGCCAGGCGAGAGCCTTTCGCTGGTGTTGAGGCATGCTAGGGCGCGCTGCGCGGCGCAGGCTATGAGCAGGGCGGGTAGGTGACGAGGTTTGGGGCGCATCGACTACCCGCCTGGGTAGGTTGGTGGATCAGTGAGGCGCGTCAAGCAGCCCAAGACGCAACGCTGCAGCCATGGCGGCGGTGCGGCTGTCGACACACAGCTTGGTAAACACATGCTTGAGATGGAACTTCACGGTGTTTTCAGAAATATCCATCGCCAGGGCTATGGCTTTGTTCGATTGGCCTTGGGCGAGCAAGGTGAGAATCTGTGTTTCCTTGGCGCTGAAGGACATGCGCGAACGCACCGGGTGGGCGCGCCACCCGCGCAGGCGCGTGATGATCGCGTGCTGGTTGTGGGCGGTATTGGCACAGGCTTCCAGCGCCGTCAGTATGCAAGGCCCTGCTTCCAGCAGCAGGCCGGGCAGTGCCAGGGCGGGTATCGAGGCCAGGATCGCGTTTTGCTCGGGTGGACGGCCCTTGCCCTGGGCGGCCAGCGCGAGCAGTTGCAGGCGCCAGGCGGGCAACTGCAAGCCGCGTTCTTGCAGGCGTTGCGCGCCGCGCTGCAGGTGATTGAGTGCGTCAGCCGATGCCCCCGTCGCGAACTGTAACCTGGCCAGTGCCAACGTTGCGGCCTCATGGTTGCGCCAGTCATCAGGGCTCTTTGCCGCGCGTTCCAGGTGATTGGCCAGCGCCTCCTGCCGCGCCTGCGTCAACGCGCCGCCTTGCACCAGAAGGTCGACTCGCCAGGCGTTAACCAGCCGTGTCAACCGCGGCCAGTTGCGCGCAGTGGCGAGTTCGGCCACCTGCGCAAGTTCGAGTAACGCCGGTTGCAGTCCAAGATTGCGCAGCGAAGTGCGCCAGGCAACCTCCGCGGTGACGGCCGTGATATCCAGCCAGGCGTCGGTCTGTTTGAGCGAGGCCCAACCGTCGCGAACCCAGGGTGTGGATTCGGCCCAGGCACCTTGCCAATACAGCTGCTGCGCCTTGAGGCAGCCCGCCACTGCTCTGACAGAGCTCTCGCTGCCGAACTGGCTGTCGGCGATAGCCACCGCGATGTCGACGACCTGTGCGGACCCGGCGATATCGCCTGTCAAGGCGAGGACTTGGGCCTCGTGGATGCGACAGTAACTCTCACCGCGTGAGCTGCCGACCACACGCATCTTGAGGTGCGCCGAGCGAATCACTTGCAGGGACAGCAACAGTTGACCCTGCTTGAGGGTCTGCAAGGCACGCGCGCATTCCAGGGTACCGGCGGTGAGCATAGTGTCGCCTGGAGCGCTTTCGCAGCTTGGCAAATCGAATCGATCGATATAGCCATCGGCCAGCGTGCGTACCACATGAAAGTCTCGCGCAAGCCGTCGATCTGCCTGGACCCGGTCGCGGATCAAATCGAGCAATTGATTGGCGAGGGCGTGTTCGCCGAGCTTGGCGTGCAAGTACGCCTGGAGCAGCAACAGGTCCGGTTCGGTGCGCAGCGTCTTTTCATCGAATTGCTGACGCAGGCTTTCTGCGTAACGAATGCCGTTGTGCAGCACCACCTCCCATCCGCCGGCCTGCACCAGCAGGTCAACCGCGAGACGGGTGTTACGGGCACGCGACGCATAGCGTATGGCCTGTACCCAGTCCTTTTCTTCAGCCAGCCATTGGGCGGCGGCGTTATAAATGTTACGTGCTGCGCCCGCATCGATACGTTGATTGAGGAAGTCCTGGAGTAATCGGTGATGACGAAACCACTGGCGACCGGCATCCAAGGGGACGAGCAGGGCGTCCAGGTGTGTCAACTGCGCCAGCAACTGCGCACTGTCGCTGCGGCCACGTACCGCGTCGGCGAGTTCGGCGTTGAAGCGCTCGAGCAACGCCATGTCCCGCAGAAAATCCTGGCACTGCGGTGACAGGCGCTGTACCACCTGCCCCGTGAAATACTCGGCCATGTCGGTGACACGCCCCGAAAAAGCATGCAGGCCATACAACGATGCATCACCACTGCTGCGCCACAATTTGGCCAATTGCACGGCCATCGCCCAACCTTCGGTTCTCTCGTGCAAGTCGTGCAGTTCGGCGGCCGGTATATCGGCGCCCAGTATGGCTGCGGTTTCCGAGGGGGTGAGCGTCAACGCGTGGGCGGATACTTCGTGCACCCAGCCGTTGGCTTTCCACTTCGCCAGCGGCCAGACGGGCCGCTGGCGTGCGGACACAACCCATTCGAGCCACGGCGAAGCCTGTTCCAGCAAGGCCTGCACGATGGCGTCGAGTTGAGGGTTTGCCACCGCGTGATAATCGTCCAGGAACAACGTGACCTTTCGGTCTGAACGCGCCAGTGCGTGGAGCAACGCCGTTATCGTGCGCTGCGGTTGGGCTTCCAGCGCCTGTGCATGGGCAAGGCCTGTAAGGTGGCCCAGATCGAGGCCTGCGTGGTCCAGCGTCAGGATCAGATAGGCGAGGAAACGATTAGGGTCGCAGTCCGCCTCATCCAATGACAGCCAAGCGACGGTCGAAGGTGTTGAGGCTGACAGCAGGACTTGTCGCCACTGCATCAACAGCGTCGTTTTGCCAAACCCTGCAGGCGCTATCACCAACACCAGAGGGCCGACGATTCGCGCGAGAAAAGAAGCGATCAAGGCCTGGCGAGGCAAGGAGGTCAGCAATGTAAAAGGAGGTGTCAGCTTGCCAACCCAGCACCAGTTGGATGAAGCAGGTGAAGACTTATTTTTCAAGACAGCGGTCTCGTACACAATGAATGCGTAGGTTTTATCAGCTACTTTTTGGGTTGGGGCCGTCAGAATCGTCACCTGATGTTTAGTCAGCCATCTGGGTGGGGGGACATGCCGCCGGCGCAGAGCGCGATCGGCCCGGCGCTTTCGCGCGGCGCCTGTGTGCTGGCGGGATGTCTGCAACTGGCAAGCATCCTGGGAGGTCGTTCCTACAGACCGCGCAGGACTTATCTGATTCTTTGCAAAGGCCGCGCTCAACCCCCGGAGGAGGCGGTCAGTCGAGTGGTATAACCGGGTGCCTGGATCAGCGCTCCTGGAAGCCGCGTTCTGGTGTTTTCAGCACACCGAGTGCTTTGCGGATGCCGTGCTCGCGGCCGCGAACCTGGGGGATGATGCAGATACCACGGCGGCCATCGTCGGCCAGTTGGCGGGCGCTTATTATGGCGTTCAAGGTATCCCGGCGGGCTGGCTGGAAAGCTGTGGATGCGCGATGAGATTCAAGCGACGGCCGATGCTCTATTGGGCGCATCCCAAGCCCGTGACTAAAACGCCTCACGCAGCAGGTTGGCCTGGAAGCGATCCAACCGGAAGCACTCAAGCGCTGGCAGGCCCGATAGCGATGGCGTTGCGGCTGCCAGCTGCACGACGATTTCCGCGGTCACTGCGGCCTGCGTCAAGCCCAAATGCTGGTGCCCGAACGCAAGCAGCACCTTGCCATTGCACACCCGATCAATGACCGGCAGCGAGTCAGGCAGCGATGGCCGAAACCCCATCCACGGTGTGGCGCCTTGCACGTTAAGGTCGTGGCGAAACAATCCCTTGCTCAGCCGGTGCAACTGCCATGCGCGTTGCATATTTGCCGGGCGATCGAGCCCGGCGAATTCGACGGTGCCTGCCAGGCGCAAGCCGGTGGCCATGGGCGTCATGATGAACTTGCGTTCGAACGAGGTGACGGCAAAGGGCAGGCGGTGCGGCTCAAACGGCAACATCAGGTGGTAGCCGCGCTCGGTGTCCAGCGGGACTTTTTTGCCGGTCAGTGCCGCAGTCAGTTTCGCCGAGTGCGCGCCGCAGGCGATCAGTACCTGGCGTGCAGTGAACGTGCCCTGTTCGGTCAGCAGTGACACACCCTCTGGCGCCAGCCGCCCATCCACCACGTGCTGCTTGATAAATTGCACGCCGTGGGCCTTGGCGGCGTTCACCAGTTCGCACACCACCGTGTACGGGTCAACAAAATGCCCGGTCGCCGGGAAAAACAAGCCGCCTTGGATCTCGTCGCTCAACTGCGGCGCCGCCGCGCGCACAGCCGAACCCGACCAGTCAGCCACCGGCACGTTTTGCTGCTGCATGCGCTGGCGCAGCGCATCGAGCGCCTCACGGGAGGCGGCGCGCTCAAACACCAGTAACGAGCCGTCCTGGCGCAACAGGTGGGCCCGGTCGATGCTGTGCAGCAACCGTTGCCACGCGCCCAGGCTGGGCTCATTCAGCGCGCGAATGCCCGCGACCGTGCGCCGATAGTTCGCCGGGCGCAGGTTCAGCAACAGGCGCACAAACCAGGGCAGGGCACGGGGCAGGTATTTCCAGTCCAGGCGCAATGGGCCCATGGGGTCCATCAGCATGGCGGGCAGGCGTTTGAGAATCGACACGTCGGCAATCGGAAAGACCTGCTCGGTGGCCAGGTGCCCGGCGTTGCCGTAGGAGGCGCCCATGCCCGGGTCCTGTGGGTCGATGACCACCACTCGGCGGCCTTGACGCGCCAATTGCAGGGCGCACGCGACGCCAATGATGCCGGCGCCGATGACCGCGATATCTGCTGAGTTGGAGTGAGGCATTGCCTAAGCCTCTCTCTGGCCATTGAGCAACCGCCGCAACAACAGCGGGTTGCCGTGTTGCAGCGCGCTCGGCAGCAAACTGTCCGGGACATCCTGGTAGCACACCGGGCGCAGGAACCGCAGGATCGCCGCCGTGCCGACCGAGGTGCTGCGTGAGTCGGATGTGGCAGGGAAGGGGCCACCGTGGACGATGGCGTCGCAGACCTCCACGCCCGTCGGCCAGCCGTTGACCAGCAGGCGACCGGCCTTGCGTTCCAGCACGGGGAGCAAGGCTTTGGCGCGTATCAGGTCATCCTCATCCAAGTGCAACGTGGCGGTCAGTTGGCCTTCCAGGTGTTCGCAAACCTGGCGAACTTGCGCATCGTCGGCGCACACCACCACCAGGGAGGCCGCGCCGAACACCTCCGCTTGCAGCGGCGCATGGGTTAAAAACGCGTCGGCGCGGGTGATGAACACCTGTGCCTGGCCTTGGTTAGGGCCTTCGGCCGCCAAGCCTTTTGCGACGACCTGAGCGTGTTCTGCGAGTGCACGCACACCGGCTGTGTAGGCATTGAAAATGCCGGGTGTGAGCATGGTCTGCGCCGCGCAGCCCGGGAGCCGTTCGCTCACGGTGGCGACGAAGCGATCAAGGGCCGCGCCGGCGATCGCGATCACCAGCCCCGGGTTCGTACAGAACTGCCCGGCGCCTTGGGTCAACGAAGCCACAAAGCCCTCGGCCAGGCGTTGCGCGCGCGCCTCCAGGGCGGCAGGAAACAGGTACACCGGGTTGATCGAACTCATTTCCGCATACACCGGAATCGGCTCCGGCCGCGCCTGTGCCGCCTGGGTCAGCGCGATACCGCCGCTGCGCGAACCGGTAAAGCCGACGGCCTTGATACGCGGCTCGGTGACCAATGCAATGCCCACCTCGCGACCCGAACCGTACAGCAGCGAAAACACACCTTGCGGCAACCCACAGTCTTTAACCGCCTTGGCCACTGCGCGGCCGACCAGCTCACTGGTGCCGGGATGCGCGCCGTGGGCCTTGACGATCACCGGGCAACCGGCTGCGAATGCTGACGCGGTATCACCGCCCGCCACCGAGAACGCCAGCGGGAAATTACTCGCGCCAAACACGGCCACGGGCCCCAGCGCGATCTGCCGTTGACGCAGGTCCGCACGCGGCAGCGGCTGCCGTTGCGGCTGCGCCGTGTCCACGCGCACATCCAGCCATTCACCCGCGCGCACAGTGCGGGCAAAGGTTCGCAACTGCCCGCACGTCCGGCCGCGTTCGCCTTGAATGCGTGGGCGCGGCAGGCCGGTTTCGGCCACGGCGCGTTCGATCAACGCATCGCCGAGGGCTTCAATGTTGTCCGCAATCGCTTCAAGAAACGCGGCGCGCTCCGCCAGTGAGGTTTCTCGGTAGCTGTCGAAAGCGGCCCACGCCAGCGCGCACGCCTGCTCAACGTGCTCGCCATGGCCGCCGGCGTAGGCCGGTTCCATTGGCGTGCCGGTCGCAGGGTTGATGGCCCGGATCGCATCGCGATTGCCGGAAACTGCGCGCTGACCGATCAGCATCTTGCCCGTCAGAATCATGGGGTCGTCCTGGTAAAAAAGGGTTGGCCGCTGTGCGCACCACAGCGGCGCGAAGCGATCAGTCGAGGTTCTGTTCGGCCGACCAGTTGCTGTACCACTGACGGAACAGCGTGTACTGGTTCTCGGCGTAATGCCGCTGGGCGTCGCTGAGCATGTCGGTTTGGTTGAAGTGCAGGGCGTAGCCCTGGTCGCCGTTAAGCACCATCAAGTGCTTGTAATACAGCACCAGATCGCAGCCTTCATCGAAGGACGACAGCACGGCCAGCGCGGCTTCCAGTTCACGCGCCAGGCGTCGGGCCTTGGCGTCGCCTTTGGCCGCCTGCTTGCTCAGGGCGACCAGTTGCAGCACTTCCCGAGGCAGAGCGTTGCCGATGCCGGTAATCGCACCGGTGGCGTTGCAGTTGACGAAACCGTGTACCACTTGGGTGTCGACACCGACCATCAGGGTCACGTTAGCGTCCTGGGAGGTGATGTTTTCCGCCGCGTAGCGTAGGTCGGCACCGCCGCCGAATTCCTTGAAGCCGATCAGGTTCGGGTGTTCGCGGCGCAGTTCGAAGAACAGCTCAGCGCGGGTGGCGAAGCCGTAGTATGGGCTGTTGTAGATCACCGCCGGCAGGTTGGGCGCGGCCTTGAGGATGGCCGAGAAGTGCGCTTTTTGCGCCGTTGCAGACGCACCACGGGACAGCACGCGCGGGATCACCATCAAACCATGGGCACCGACGTGGGCCGCATGGGCTGCGTGGGCCACCGCCTCACGGCTGTTCACCGCGCCGGTGCCGACGATGGTCGGCACACCGGCGGCGACCAGGCGGGCCACACCTTCCTGGCGCTCGGCCTCGGTCAGCAACGGCCAGTCCCCCATGGAACCGCAATACACCACGGCGCTCATGCCGATATCGACCAGCTCGCGGCCTTTGGCGACCAGCGCGTCGAAGTCCGGCTTGCGCTCGGCGGTGCACGGGGTCATCAGCGCGGGGATGCAGCCGGTAAAGATGTTGTCGCTCATTGTGCTAACTCCTTGGACTATAGATCGGGGGCTCAGATGCCCCAGGCGAAAGGGTCGTGTTCGTCGATCAGCAGGGTGCTGTCGGCGGTCATGTACGCGCGGCCGGTGATGAAGGGGCGAATGCGCTCGCCCTCCCATTCATAACGGGCTTCGAATTGGCTGCCGGTGATGCTGGCTTGTACCCACGGCGCGCCGGGGGCGAGTTTTCCATCGGCGGCCAGGCACGCCAGTTTGGCGCTGGTGCCGGTGCCGCACGGCGAACGGTCGTAGGCCTTGCCGGGGCACATCACAAAGTTGCGGCTGTCGGCATGGGCGTCGTCGGCGAACAGTTCGATATGGTCGATCAGCGCGCCGTCTGCACCGTGAATGCCTTGGTGCTCCAGGGCCTTGAGCATCGCCCAGGTGTAGTCGGTGAGGGCGTCGACATTGTCCATTTGCAGGGTTTGGCCATGCTCCGAGACCAGGAAAAACCAGTTGCCGCCCCAGGCGATATCGCCATACACCCGCCCATGGCCAGGCACGTCCACCGGCACCTGCTGGCGATAGCGGTAGGCGGGCACATTGCGCAGGGTCACGGCGCCGTCTTCGTGCAAGGTGGCGGCGACGGGACCCACCGGCGTGTCGATGGTGTGCACCCCAGGCGCGATGTGCCCCAGGTGGTGCAGGGAGGCGACCAGGCCGAGGGTGCCGTGGCCGCACATGCCGAGGTAACCGGCGTTATTGAAAAAGATCACCCCGCATGTAGCCCCCGGCGTGATGGGCTCGCAGTACAGTGCGCCGACCAGTACGTCATTGCCGCGCGGTTCCAGCAGGCAGGCGCGCCGCCATTGATCGTGCGCGCTGCGCAGGTGGTCGAGCTTGGCGGCGATGGTGGTGCCCGTGAGCTGAGGAAAACCGGTCATGACCAGGCGTGTGGGTTCGCCGCCGGTGTGGGAGTCGATAACGTGCAACCGTTTCATAAAACGCTCCAATCAGTGGGTGGCCGGGGACAATGAGGCGTGGTGATGAAGGTCGCTGACGGCTTCGCTTTCGTCATCTTCGTGTTCCAGGCGCACGAGGTGCGCAGGCACGCCGGTGGCGGCGCCCCAGTAATAGATACCCAGGGCACAGACCGCGACCACCAGCGTGTCAAACGGGTGGCTGATCGCCCCGATACCGCCGAAGCTGCCGAGTTTGGACAGCAGGATGGTCACCGCGTAGAAGCCGATCAGCCACGCCGAGGCGCGCACTTGTTGCTTGAGGTTCAGGTGCGCAGTCGGCACCCAGCGCGCGCACAGCAGGTACACCCCAAACATCAGGATTTGCAGGCCGAGCAGCCACGACACGGTGCTCCAGCCGGACCAGTACACGATCAACGCGGCGATGATGAACGACAGCGGCCCCAGTACCGCCATGCCCTTGACCCGGAACGGCCGCGCCATACCCGGTGCATTGCGGCGCAACGCAGCGACGGTGACCGGGGCGACGGCGTAACTGAGGATCAGCGCTGCGGACACCACATTGATCAGCGCTTCCCAGGACGGGAACGGCAGGGTCCAGAACACCGACAGGCTAAAGGTCAGCCACAACGCTGGGCGCGGGATGCCGGATTTTTCGTCGATACGCGTGAAGAGCTTGAAGAACGTGCCGGTCTGCGCCCAGCCGTACACCACACGCGGGGTGGCGTTCATGTAGATATTGCCGCAGCCGCTGGGGGAGATCACAGCATCGGCCACCACCAGATAGGCCAACCAACCCACGCCCAGAGCCAGCGCAATATCGCGATAGGGCAGCGCCAGCTCCTTGCTGATCCCGGCCCAACCGTCGGCGAGCATCGCGGTTGGCACGCCCCCAAGGAACGCGGTTTGCAGCAGCACATAAATGGCCGTCGAAAGCAGCACCGACAGAATCAGCGCAATCGGAATGGTGCGTTGCGGGTTTTTCACTTCACTGGCCACCGAGATGATCGGCGTCAGGCCCAGGTAGGCAAAAATCACACCGCCGGCCGATACCGCCATTTCAATGCCCGACAAGCCGAATGGCGCAAAACCCTGGACCTGAAAGTTCGCCGGTTTGAAGAAGGTGAAGAGCACGCCGATCACCAGCAGCGGCACGATGAACTTGAATACGCTCACCAGGTTATTGGCGATGGCGAAGGTCTTTACGCTGCGGTAGTTGAGGATAAAAAACAGGCACAGCAGGGCGAACTGCAGCAGCCAGCCGAGGGGGGTCGGGTCGTTGGAGCCGACCTTGGTCAGTTCGGGAAACCAGGCCGCTGCGTATTGGCGCGAGGCGACCACTTCAATCGCCACCAGGCTTGAGAACGCGATCAGCGTGATAAAGCCCATCAGGTAGCCCAGCAGTGGGCCATGGGAGTAAACCGGGTAACGCACCACGCCACCGGCACGCGGCAGGGCGGCGCCGAGTTCGCAGTACACAATACCCAAGAGCAGCACGGCGAAACCGCCGATCAGCCAGGAAATAATCCCGGCAGGCCCGGCGATCGCGGACACGTGGCTGGCCGCGAACAACCAGCCCGAACCGAAGATGGCGCCCAGCCCGATAAAGGTGAGGTCCATCAGTGAAAGTTGTTTCTTGAACTTGCCTTGAGCAGACATGGCGGCGCCTTCTTGTGAGTTATTGGATAGGCATGCAGTGGCGCTATCGTGAACCCACGAACGCGGCGGCGATTGATGTTTTGCATGGCGATGGATGACGAATTCAGCACACTTTGCGGTGCTCGACAGTGCCGCGCAGATGGCGCAATCTGCCTGGCGTCGACGAATGAATGAGCAATCAACGTCATGGTGCAGAGCGCGTTTACGGCCCTATTCCAGGGGGCTCGTCCCCACAGCATCGAACAGCTATTGGCCGGAGCGGCGCAGCTGTTGCCGCTGCTGGATGTGATCCCCAATGCCGCGATCTTCATCAAGGACATCGACGCCCGCTACCTGCTCGCCAACCGGACGCTGGTGCAACGCTGTGGCCTCAAGCAACTGCAACCATTGCTCGGCAAGACCAGCGCCGAGGTGTTCCCCGCTCAACTGGGTCCGGGTTATACCGAGCAGGATCGGCGCGTGCTGGAGCAAGGGTTTGTGCTTGAAGATCAGCTGGAACTGCATCTTTACGGCAGCCGTGAACCCGGCTGGTGCCTGACCCATAAATGGCCGCTGTACAACCAGCGCGGGGAGATCATTGGCTTGGCGGGTATTTCGGTGGACCTTCAGTCAGCCAGTGAAACGCACCCGGCGTACCAGCGTCTGGCGGCCGTGGATGAGCACATCCGTGAGCATTTCAACCGGCGCGTCACCCTTGGCGAACTGACGCGGATCGCCGGGATTTCCGTGGCGCAGCTGGAACGCTATTGCAAACGGGTGTTCCACCTGACGCCACGGCAGATGATCCAAAAAGTGCGCCTGGAGCATGCGCATCGGTTACTGCACACCGACCTGCCCATCACCGAAGTGGCGTTGCAATGCGGGTACACCGACCACAGTGCATTTACCCGCCAGTTCAAGGCGTTGACCGGGTTTACGCCAAGGCAATATCGCCAGCTGGAGTAGTTGCACGTATTGCGATGCAACGAATCGCCCCCGTCGCCCCTCCTATGCTTACGAGTAACCTTTTCACGAACACAGGTATTGGGCTTATGACGGCGGCTGACAACGATCATGTGAACTGGCTGGTGCAACAATCGATGCTCAACGCGGCGCGTCAACGGGCCAAGCTCTATTCGGGGCAGGGGCGGTTGTGGCAGCAGCCGTATGCGCAGACCCGGCCCCGTGATGCCACCGCGTTGTCGTCGGTGTGGTTTACCGCGTACCCGGCGTCGATTGTGACCCGTGAGCACGGCACGGTGCTCGAGGCGCTCGGCGATGAGAGCCTGTGGCATGCGCTGTCGAAGATCGGCATCCAGGGCATTCACAATGGCCCGCTGAAAAAGTCCGGTGGGCTTTCCGGCACCCGGCATACGCCGACCATCGACGGTAATTTCGACCGCATCAGTTTCGACATCGACCCGCAACTCGGCACCGAAGCACAGTTGCAGGCGCTGACGCGCATGGCTGCCGCGCATAATGCGGTGATCATTGACGACGTGATTCCCTCCCATACCGGCAAGGGCGCCGATTTTCGCCTGGCCGAGATGGCGTACGAGGACTATCCCGGCCTGTACCACATGGTGGAAATCCGCGAAGAGGACTGGCCGCTGCTACCTGAAGTGGCGCAGGGCCGTGATGCGCAGAACCTCAGCCCGCTGCAGGTGGATGCGCTGCGCGACAAGCATTACATCGTTGGCCAGTTACAGCGGGTGATTTTCTTCGAACCCGGTGTAAAGGAAACCGACTGGAGCGCAACACCGGTGGTCGTCGGCGTGGATGGCAAGCCGCGCCGCTGGGTGTACCTGCATTACTTCAAGGAAGGCCAGCCGTCACTGAACTGGCTGGACCCTTCGTTTGCGGCGCAGCAGATGATCATCGGCGATGCCCTGCATGCCATTGATGTGATGGGCGCCAAGATCCTGCGCCTCGATGCCAATGGTTTCCTCGGCGTGGAGCGCAAGTTGGATGGCACCGCCTGGTCCGAGAGCCATCCGCTGTCTATTACCGGCAACCAGTTGTTGGGCGGGGCGATCCGTAAGGCGGGCGGGTTCAGCTTTCAAGAGCTGAACCTGACCGTAGACGACATCGCGGCCATGTCTCACGGCGGCGCCGATCTTTCCTATGACTTCATCACGCGGCCGGCTTACCAGCATGCGTTGCTGATGGGCGACACCGAGTTTCTGCGCCTGATGTTGCGTGAGATGCACAGCCAGGGAATCGATCCCGGTTCACTCATCCATGCGTTGCAGAATCACGATGAGCTGACCCTGGAACTCGTGCATTTCTGGACCTTGCACGCCCACGACAGCTACCTCTATCAAGGTCAGACGTTCCCCGGCAACATCCTGCGCGAGCATATTCGCGAACAGATGTATGAGCGCCTGGCCGGTGACCATGCGCCGTATAACCTCAAATTCGTGACCAACGGCGTGTCCTGCACCACCGCCAGCATTATCACCGCCGCCCTTGGCATTCGTGATCTGGAGGCGATTACGCCGGCCGACATCCAGCAGATCCGCCAGATCCATTTGCTGTTGGTGATGTACAACGCCATGCAGCCGGGGGTGTTTGCCTTGTCCGGCTGGGACCTGGTGGGCGCGTTGCCACTGGCGGCCGATGAGGTGGCGCACTTGATGGGCGATGGGGACACCCGCTGGATCCATCGAGGCGCCTATGACCTGGTGGACCTGAACCCGGATGCCGAGCTGTCCGCAGGGCAAATGCCGCGTTCGAAAACCTTGTACGGCAGCCTCAACCGCCAATTGCAGGACCCGGAGTCATTTGCCGCACAGCTGCAGAAAATCCTCGCGGTGCGCAATGCCTACGGGATCGCAGCCAGCCGCCAGATTCTGGTGCCGGATGTCGAGCATCCTGGTTTGCTGATCATGGTTCACGAGTTGCCGGCCGGGAAGGGCACGCAAATCACCGCGCTTAACTTCGGCGCCACACCGATCACTGAAACCCTGCACCTGCCGAACATCGCGCCGGGGCCAGTGGTGGACATCATCAATGAGCGGGTTGAAGGCGATCTCACCGCCGAGGGGGATTTCACCATCACGCTGGATGCCTACGAAGGGCTGGCGCTGCGGGTGGTCAGTCATTCGCCGATGCTGTAGGTGCTGAACACACGTATTGACTCGTCGACGCCATACAAAACGCCCGATGCGTTGCATCGGGCGTTGGGCTGAGGCCGCCGTAACGCTATTTCAGGACGGGATGGCGTTCAACGCGTGCAGAAACGCGGTGTGTTTCAGCGTCTGCGAAAACATCGGCAGGGTGAAGTGCTCGGCAGCGTGTTGTTGCTCCTCACTGAAGGTCGCGGTGCAGTCGGTCAACGTGACGACGTCGTAGCCCTTTTCATAACCGGATCGAACCGTGCCTTCGACACAGCAGTTGGTCAGGAAGCCCGCAACCACCAGGTTCTGGATGCCATTGTTGCGCAACACCAGGTCCAGGCCGGTGGTGGCAAAGGCGTCCAGCCCGCGTTTGCCCTCTACCACGATGTCGGCGGGCTCACGGGGCAGCGCGGCGCTGATCTCGGCGCCCCAGCTGCCTGCGCGAAAGGCGCTGCCGTCTGCCACGCCTTTGAGAATCCCGTAAGAGCGGTTCGTCAGCTCGGGGTAGCCCTCGGCAAATTGGATCGGCATGTGAATGATCTTCACACCCAGCTTGCGTGCCTGTTGGATCGTGGTAGCGGTGTTCGCCAGCATGTCGGTTTGGTGCATGACACCCTTGACGGCGTCGTGGAAGACGCCGCCCGGGGTGGTGAAATCGTTTTGGAACTCAATTAACACCAGCGCGGTTTTAGTCGGGTTCATCGTGATGCTCCGATAGGTGGGTGTTTGCACGGTTGTGCGATGGCACATCAGTTATAGGCGTTTAATCCTCGATCGGGTGCGTTTATGAACGACTCGCGTCACGAGATCGCAACCGGGTAATGGCAACGTAGCACCACCGCTACTCGGCTGTTCCCCTTTCAGGATTGAATCATGCGCCTATCCATGGGTGTTTTACTTGGGCTGTGTGTGCTGTTGCCCCGTTTGACCCTGGCTGAACCGACTGGTTTTGCAACACAGGACATTACCTTCACCAGTGCCGGTATTTCACTGGCCGGCACGGTCTTCTTGCCTGAGCATCCTAAGGCCGGCGTGGTCCTGGTGGACGGTTCCGGGCAGGAAAAACGCATGACAAACTTCGCGACGCTATTGGCCGCGCGGGGTATCGCGGTGTTGACCTATGACAAGCGGGGTGTCGGCCAATCTGCCGGTGTTTATGCAGGCCCGGAGGTCGGCACCAACAACCTGGATGCGTCGAACCTGACGGTGTTGGCGGGTGATGCGAACGCAGCCGTCGCGGCCTTAGCCAGCACGCTGGCGGCCAGTCGGTTGCCGGTTGGGCTGGTCGGTTTCAGCCAGGCTGGCTGGATCATTCCCATCGCGGCAGCACACAACCCCGGCGTGCGCTTCATGGTGTTGTTCAGCGGGCCCCTGCTCACAACGCGTGAGCAACTGCGGTTTCAGTTCCTGACGCAGGGCAAAGCGGACTTCTGGAATAACCACAGCGAAACCGACGTACGCACGCATATCGCTGAAGACCCTGACCGCTACGCGTTTGCCGACACGGACCCCCGCGACTCGCTTGCCCGGGTTTCGATTCCAGGGCTCTGGCTGCTGGGTGGCAAGGACCTGCAAACACCGGCGTTCCTGGCGATGGAGCGGTTGGACGCAATGAGTGCCAAGGGCCAGGCATTTGCATACCGGCTCTATCCCGAGCTGGGGCACAACGTCACGCCCGGTGGCGTCGGCCAATCGGTTGAGGACGCGCTTCAATGGATCATCTTGCGCTAGTGCATCTAGACCTTACGTTGAACGTCACGCGACGTCGGTCTTCATCAGACCCATGCAGCGCGCTTTGTTTGACAGGCGTGGCCCGGTAGCGGTTTGCCGAGCCAACTCAAGCAGAATTCATCGACTTCCACCCATGATTCGCCAGGCGATTGTTGGCATCGAATGAGCCCTGAGCAGACGCCGTTTTGATCAATTCTGACAAAGGAGCGGAATTTCGGGCTAGTGAAGAAAAGTAACCTAAGGCACAGCATGATGTTCCCCTGATTGAGTGCAATTTAGGTATAGCTTTATTTCAGGTTAAGGCCAGTAAACTCAGGGTTTTATGCTGGGTATTTCGCTTCGGTTGTCTGACGTTCGCGGGTTCTGCAGGGCGCCGCTTGGATGGCGTTAGCCAGCTAGCATACGGGGATGAAGACGGTCATTCACGTTCCTGAAAATGACAGGCTTTCTCAGCGTGAGCAGGCGAGAGCTGCTTTCAGTGCACCGGCTGCGGCGCTGCGTGGCGATACGTTCTCTACCGCGGCAGGCCCTGATGCAAATTCTTCAAAGGCGCAGGGGGATTAGTCCCCGCGTCCATTTCTGCTGACGGTCAGGCCGTCGTGTTGACTTGCGTACCTATCGATCCCGAGGTCGCTTTGGGTTGTTCGACTTCACCTGGCGTGCTGCCGTCATGATCGCCGTCGCTGTCTGCCTGCACGGCTGGGCGAACTTGAGGCTTGATGGCTGCCGGTTGGCCGGGTGTGAGGTGGGTCGTACCCGTGATGGCCGATGTCATGTTGATCCCCTTAAGAAGTTGCAGTGTGAGTTCATACTATCGGCGAGGTTTTTTAATGTTTAGGTGTTTTGATCGACGGACGCATGAATAAAAATAATTGAGATCGGTTCCCGGGCTTAAGTTTGGTTGGGCAACTTAACGCGTCTTAATGAAGTGTGAAGGGTTACCCGCCGCTACTGTTGATAATCTATGCGGCAATCGGTTTGCCCGGTTAATGATCAAGATCTGGACGCCGCCACGGGTCCACGTGCGTCATCAGGTTCAAAACGCGAGGGATACGCATCACGTGTTCTCTGGCACACACTGCAATCGCATGCCCTTCTTCAACGCTGATTGAGGCGTCCACTTCGATATGCGCGTCGACAATGATCATATCCCCCATTTTTCGCGTGCGTAGATCATGGACACCTTTAATGCCGGGTGTGTTGTGCAGCGTCGCGCGAATAGTTGCTACTTCCTGCTCGTCGGCAGACCGGTCCATCAGGTCGTGCAATGAGTCCCAGGTAAAGTGCCCACCCATCTTGGCGATCATGCCTCCGACGACAAGCGCAGCAATGGGGTCAAGGATCGGGTAACCCGCCAGGTTACCCACGATGCCAACACCGACAACCAAGGAGGACGCGGCGTCGGACCTGGCGTGCCAGGCATTGGCAACCAGCAAGCTGGACTTCACTTTTTTGGCGACCCTGAGCATGAAGCGAAACAACAGCTCCTTGGCCGCCAGCGCAGCAACAGCCACCCATAAGGCCGCAACGTGCACCGTAGGAATCGACTCAGGGGTTTGCAGCTTGAACACTGCGGAGACGATCATGCCGATGCCCACGATCAACAGTAACAGGCCCAACACCATGGAGGCTGCGGTCTCGAAACGCAGGTGCCCATACGGGTGACCGTCGTCGGCATCCTCTTTACCTTTATGGCTGGCGAACAGCACCACAAAATCAGCGATCAAGTCGGAGAGTGAATGAATCCCATCGGCTACAAGCCCCTGGGATTTTGACAGTACGCCTACTGCAATCTGGGTGAGCGAGAGCACGGTATTGACGATGACGCTGACCCAGGTGCACCGGGAGGCGGCCGCTGCACGCTCGAGCTGACTATAACCTTCGTCTTCAGGTTCGTCAGAGAACTGTTCATGGTTCATGTGTTGTTTCTCTAGTTGAAATGGAGACTCGTCTCGCCGTGCGAAAACACCGCTTGCACGGTAGTAGTTAGACTTTATTGGGGCGCGAGGGTAAGGTTTATAGCGCTATTAAAGCAAGCCGCTGGAAGCGTTAAATAGAGCTATCTAAGCTCGATATAGTACGGCTGCGGTTACAGATGTTAATGCTAATGTTTCGCGTAATTAAGACGCCGGCCCAACTGCAGGTTGAAAACTGCCCAACTGTTGTAGCGCGCGCATGAGCGAGCGCCGCTTTATGGGACTTTATAAGGTGGGTGCGGTGAGTTTTATATCGAACTTGAATCGTGTGCTGCCCGCCATAACCGATCGCGGTGATTGCTCGCCGGTGGCACGCCGATAACGGTGCTTGCCGCGACAGCGGCTGCCGTTGACGTGCGGATTTACAGTTCAATAACAGTTCAATAAGTGCACAGCCGAACGGTTTCGCTCAGAATCGGCTACCCGCCCGGCCATGACGCACGAACGATCACCCGGCGTCAGGCCGTCGGGCGGGCAGTGTTTGCTTGTTCGGGTGCAGCGAAGGCTGAGCTCGGGCTACTCAGTCAGTTCGCTCAAAGGGTCAAGTGTTGAAAGTGTTTAAGGGATACAGCACGGCGTTGTTGACGTTGCTCATGTCGACCACGGTTGCCGCCGATGAATTGCCGGAGGGCCCGTTACTCCAGCGATTTGGTGCGGCCATCAATGAGCTGCCTAAACCGGCAGCGCCTCCCGAGGCGAAGCCTGTACCCCGTGAATTACCTAGCGAGGGGCTGGAGGCGCTCAACCACCCTGGTACGCCCGTCAGGCGCGAGTTCGAAAAAACCGGAAACCCCACTATCGACAACATGCGGGCTCGCGATCAGGATGCGTGCCGCAGGGTTCGAGGCGCGGCCATTTGGCTGGGCAACGCGCAGGCTCTTGGGTGTGAATAGGAGGCTTAACGATGGAGCAGCAATTTACTGAAAGTGAGTCTATTTATCTGTCGGATAAGCTGGCGTCCTGTGTCGACGAGTTGGTTGAGCAGACGATGGACTTGATTGCCGGCGTAGAGGCGAGCGCAAACAGTGAATTTGCTTCCCAAGGACTGGTTTTTGTTGAGCATTCGCCGGCCAATGCGGACTTTCTGACGGTTGCCCTGATGGAAGCGTTATTCCATAAACTGCATCAGGGAGACCCGGCGGCGGCGGAATTGATGTTGACCATGATGGCCAAACAGACGGGCATTGGCTTGCACGTAGACGCCTGCGGTTAATGGTCTAAGACCGATCAGACTTGCCAGGCGTGCTTCAGGCTATCGCCGGCTGATTGGCCGGATCAGTTCCGGCCCTTGTTTGCGCACGTTGCCCACGGCGGGGTCAACCTTGAACCACTCGAAAGCCGTGGAGGGCTCACCCTGGTGCAACGCCATCTGCTCGGCGCGCGCCTTTGACGTGGCCGGGTCCAGCCATTCGCGCGCGAGTTCCGGCGTGAGCACCACCGGCCGGCGGTCGTGAATGTCGACCATCCCGCCAGCGCTGTCGGCGGTGATAATCACAAAGCCGTCATGTTCGCCCGGACCTTCATCGGCATCCGGCAGTTGGCCAATGGACGCACACAGGACCGGCGCACCGTCGCGCCTGCGGATCAGGTATGGCTGTTTCTTCGGCCCACCTTCATCGACCCACTCAAACCAATTGTCGATCGGCGTGATTGCCCGGTGCGGCCAGATCGCCCGGAAAAACGCACTGTGGGCAACTTTTTCGACGCGTGCATTGATTGGCGTGACGCGATCCCTTGCCCAATGTGGCCGCCATCCCCACCGCACCGGATCGGCCAACAGCCGTTCGCCCTGGACGTGCAGCAGGGCTACCTGGTTGGTCGGGGCCACGTTGTAACGCTCGATCGGTTGCTCACCGGCGTTGTTCGCTAGTGCATTGGGCATGCTGAGCGCGGCAACGAAGTCATGAATGCCCCGATACTGTGAAAGTCTTCCGCACATGGCTTAGCCCTCAGTCGCTGTGAGCTTAGACAATCGTGGCCAGGCGCGGTCTCAATTCATTCACGACGGCCTGTGTGGCGTCAGGCTATTGGGTGCAGGCTTTCAGTTGTTGCGCCGCGTTCTTGAGCAGCACCAACGAACCGGCCAGCAACACCAGGTCCTTGATCAGAAAAGAGCTGGCGCCGCCCATGGCGGGAAAACCACCCGCCGACGCCTCCCAGCCGCCCGGCGTGGTCAGCAGCAGGCTGGCGGTTGTCAGATAGGTCAGCGCGGACGCGGCGGCGGCAATCAGCGCGATCCGTGGCGACCACGCACCGACAGCCAGGCCCGGACCGATAGTCCATTCAGCTGCGCCTAGCGCATAACTTGCACCCTGAGTGCCAAACACGCCGTACATCCAGGCGAGGAGGGGGCTGTTACTGATCAGCGGGACCAATGCCTGGGCTTCGTAATCAAACCATTTTGTGTAGCCAAACATTAGAAATATCAAGACCAGCACCCAGCGCATGAATTCGACTTCAAACGACTGGCGAAGAAAACGGGAATAGCGTGTTGAGAGCATGGGATTTCCTAAAGGTCAGTCAGTGTTGTAGACCTAGAGTTAGTTCAACGCGGTGCGTTACAGATTTTGTAAGAATTTTGAAAAGAACGTATCAAGGAGGGAATTTGCCGACTGTCAGCGCGCCCACGCAATTCAATCGGCATGCGCCGCGAGATGATTGCCAGCGCTGGACCAGTAAGCGCGACCGTGACCCGTCATTCAGGATCATTCCAGCGCCGCGAGGAATGGGTGTTCAGTCGGCAGGACGCCGAGGAAGCGCTACGAAGCGGGGGTGGATTTGCGCAGCGGAAAAGATAAGGACCTGCATGAAGTTCATCATGCAAGCCCTTGATATTTATGGTGGAAAATCTGGATTGGAAAAATCTGTGACTTTTTGAATTTTAATGTTTTTATTTTTCGCGTTTGGGATTTTATCACTAAACATATCCTTTCCTGAAGGCACTCGGCATGTTTGGAATCACGCAGGTTCATGGCAAAAAAACTGGTACATCTAGCCGTTTCATGAGCAATTTTACGAGGTGTCGTATGTCCGAATATTGAGGTGTTGGAGGTTTCGATGCCCCAAAAGCATTTTGAGTTGGCCCTCCGGAGAATCTCTAAAGTGGCTCGGGCGATTCAGAACGCCGTATTAAAGTCGAAAAGAGACTGCCTGCTGCGGCATGCTCTCAATTGCAATATTGTGTCTAAGATGCCAATGCCTGCCCACCAGAGGATATTGGCGGTTGGCCAGGGTAATTCGATTACCTTGAGGTGATGGCATTCCCTAGCCACCCAAAATACGAAAATATGTTGGAGTGGCACAGAGATGACTTCGAACCCACGGCTTTTGAAGTAAAGCGCGTCAACCAGAGGCTGAAAAAAATTAAAGGGTAAGTTGCAAGGTGGTGTGGTTATGACGGTTGCACTAAAGAGTTTTAGCATCATTCACACGAACTCTGCCGCCTTATTGGTTTGTAATAGAATTAACTTTTGGGGGGCGGTGGAGGTGCTTTCGGAGCAACGGCAGGGCGTTGAGCAATTGGCTTGTATGGGGCGAGTGGAATGGCAGCAATGGTATACGTTCTTTACCGATTCAGTATTTTTTGAACCTCGGGCAGCGAGGACATCAAAACCCGGTGGGTACTTCAGACTTTCCCTTAGCACTACACGTCTGCTTTTTTGAGCCACTGACAATGCTCGGATCAAATCGCTGGCAACAGTTCTCTGATGTTGCCAGCGGCTCGAAACTTCTCGATTTACGACGTACGTCCGATCAAGCGGGCGATCTTTAGGTCTCGATGAAAAGGTGACACAACGTAGCGAAACCGTAAAGCTTGGTAGCATTATCATTTATTATGAGTTCGTTCCATAATCAAAACTTAAGAATCTTGTTAAATAATCGCCAAGTTCAAAGCAGTCAGGTTTCTCGAGCGTGAACACCTCATTTGGACGGTGGGGGATAGCAAAAGCGTAAGAGGGTAGTTTGTTGATTGAGTACTTCTTGAATAATTCAATTGTGGCGGGGTCAAGATTGTTTTCGGTTACACACAGATATATGGCTTTTCCATTGTAGGCTGCATTGATAATATCTATTACGTAGGTGTCATTTCCGTCGAAGTCACATGCTCCGTTAAAGAAAAATAGTATAACTGGAAGCGTTTTCTTCGAAATAAAAGCTTGAAACTCATCGTCGTTGTGGATCTCTATTGGCCATTTCATGATAGTGCCTCATTGGTTTGATCAAATGCTGAAACTTGTGGTTGTGGTTTTCAAAGTTCTCTTAATTTATGGCCAGGCCATAAGCTGTTATGGCGCAATCACTGTCAACTCCAGGCGCTAATACAAATAGCCCTGCCCAATATGCACTGTAAGCCTTATACGTATCTTTGCCATTTTAATCCTGCTTTTGATTTGATGTTGATATCCAGAATCCGCCGGAAATCTTATAATTTCTACTGTTAGAATTGACAGTGAGTTAGTTTTTTTGAGGCGGGTTTTAGTCTTTTTCAGTCCGCCTAGCTATAAGGCACACGGATATTCTCAAAGCATTAGCGGGTAGCTGGCAATGCGAAAAAACCGCATTGAATACATACAAGCATCGCCCACTGCGTGGCAACACATCAACGGCGACCCAGTCGCTATAACGACGGCTTGTTTTGTACGGGTCAATTGCGCCAGGAGCTTTTTGACCTCTAACCATTTGGTCCGCGCATCCATTGGCTGATCACAGTTCAATTGCCGAAAGAGGTTAGGACCACCTTGCCATCGGGTTTGACGTATCGCATGCGCCAACCTTTCCAACAGTTGGCCTGCACTAAGAGATAGAGACCTTCACCATCGAAGAGTTGATAGGCGCGGTCTCGAGGTTTGGCAGTGCGACAAGCTGCATCAGAAAAGTGGAGTTTTAGTGCGCGACATAAGGGTACTACCAGTTACGGAACTGACCTGCACCCAAAATATTACCCTTGAAATCGCTGGAATCGCTTGGAAGCTGACGGATTGTTATAAACGAAAAAACTCGCTAGAGAGCGAGTTTTAGACGGCTCTACGGACATTTATGGCCGTCAGTAGAACAAAGGATGGTGCCCGAACCCGGAATCGAACCGGGACGCCCTTACGAGCGGGGGATTTTAAGTCCCATGCGTCTACCAGTTTCGCCATTCGGGCGGTAGCGCGGTGCAGCAGGGTTGGGAATATATAGACCCAAGCGCTTGGATGCAAGGTTGAAAGCTGCGTTTGTTGCACTCATGCAAAGCTGAAAAAGCTTGTCAGATCAGTGATCTACACAGGGAACCCGGCGCTATGGCGAGGTTTTTCCCACCTCGCGAAACACTCCTGTCAAAAACCGGTAGGCGGCTCATTTAGAGTGAGTGCTCACTTTAAACACAGGTCCGGCCATGAAATTTGCATCTGTACGTCTGGTTACCGCGCAGTTTGACGCCCTCGTCCAGTTCTATCAAAAACTCTCAAGCATCGAGGCCCGGCACCTTGCACCGGGGTTCGCTGAGTTTCACTTCGAGGGTGTCGTCCTGGCGATAAGCGACGAACGCTTGATCCGCCTGCATAACAACGGGCTGGCCGTCGCCGCCAGCAATCGTTCGGCGATCCTGGAGTTTCACGTGGCTGATGTGGCGGCGCTGGTGCTTCAGGTCGGCAGCGCGGCAGTGGTGATGCCTATGACGAACATGCCATGGGGCAATACGTCCGCGCTGCTTCAGGATCCTGAGGGGAACCTGTTGAACATCTTTTCAACACCTGAATAAGTCGAGCAATCAAACAAATGGCTGCCCGCTGAACCCGCGTGGCAGACGCTGCAACCCGGGCAGGTCGGTCAGGCGTTGCGTCCAGGCACTGCGCCAGTCAATGGCCGTAGAGGTCTTGGCTTTGCGCGCGGTGCGGCGGGCGGCGTTGCGCTGGGTACGACGGGCTTCTTTGTAGGCGTCGGTATTACGGCAGGTGCGGCATTTGACTCGGTTCAGCTCGGTGCTGGAAGGGAGGTCGGTGCCGTGGTGGCCGCAGGCTAGATGCCCGGCGACCTTGAAGTGAGTGACCATGTAAGCGTCTCCTTCTTATGGGGGAGCGCGCATCCCAAAAGCAGCGGCTACGCGCAAGCGGGGCCGGGCAATGAACCCCGGCGCCGTATAGTTACGACCCCACGTACGGCGCAGCGTTCGGTTTTGCCCTTACGCGTGTTCACGTTACCCTGTCAGGCCAAAAAACATAAAAAAGGAATGAATGATGAGCGTCGAAAACCTGCCGCTGGAAGGCAGTTGCCGCTGTAACCGGGTGCGTTTCAGCGTCAGCCTGCCACCCGTGATCACCATGGCGTGCCATTGCAGCGGTTGCCAGAAAATGACCTCCAGCGCGTTCTCCCTCAGCGCCCTGATTCCGGCGGCCGGCTTTACCGTCACCCAGGGCTGCCCGGTTATCGGCGGCCTGCACGGTGTAGACCGTCACTATTGCTGCCCGCATTGTATGAGTTGGCTGTTTACACGCCCGCATGGCATCGACGAGTTCGTCAACGTGCGGGCGACCTTACTGGATAACGCCCGCGACTATGTGCCGTTTATGGAAACCTGGACCTGTGAAAAACTGCCTTGGGCGGCCACGCCAGCCGTTGAAAGCTTTGCGCAGTTGCCCGAGCCGCAAGACTTTCCACGCTTGATGCAGGCCTACGCCGCGTTCAGCGCCGGCTGAAATCAGTCAATCAGTGCCAGCAGGTCCGTATCACCAACATCCACACCCGCCTGGGTCAGCAGCGTTGTTGCCTGGCCCCGGTGGTGCGTCTGGTGATTGAAAAAATGCACGAGCAAGCTGAAGAACGGTTTGTCCGCCGGCATACCGCGCATGTTGTGGTAGTGCAGGCGATGATCCAGCTCAGGCTCGCGAAGGCTGTGTGCCCAATCAATGATCAGTTGGTCCAGCCAGGCGCGACGGTCCGACAGTTCGCGCAACGTGCCGAAGGCGACCTGCTTCAAATCCCCAGGCATGGCCACGCTACTGAGCGGCGCCAACGCCGCAAAGCCTGCCGGGTGCTGGGCAAACCGCTTGAGCCAGACCGTATCGCCTAATGCGAGGTGATTCAGCGTGCCCAGGATCGAACCGAAAAATGCGTGCCGGTCCGCCGCCAACTGCGCGTCGGTCAGTGTGCTCGCGGCGTCATACAGCTTGCGGTTCATCCACTGGTTGTAGGTGGCCATCAACGCAATGTGCTCGATGCGGTTCACGTGTGTGCTCTCTTGGCGGGATCACGCCATGATAAAGCGTGCCCGCCGGGCGGTCATGGTGTTCCTGCGGGAGCGGTCTATGGTTGATGAACGCTACTACTGTGCTCCGGGAGAGCAACACGATGAACACCAGCGATCTACTCGAACAACTGCTCCGCGCCGGGCAGTCAGGCGGCACCTCCTCAGGCGGCCTGGGCGGTCTGCTGGGTGGTTTGTTGAAAGGTAACAACACCGGCAATGCCCCGGCCAGCGGTGGTCTGGGGGGCTTGCTCGGCGGGCTTGGCGGTTTGTTGGGCGGTGCCCCCGCCAGCGGCACGACGCAAGCGCGTGGCGGCGGGATGAACTATGCAGCGCTGGCATCGTTGGGAATGGCGGCTTTTCAGGCATACCAGGCGTGGCAGCGCCAACAGGCAAGCGCTCCGCAGCAAGCCTTCCAGACGGTCGACCAACTGCAAGGCCCGGAAGCCGAGGCCCACAGCCATGCGCTGTTACGTGCGCTGATCGCTGCCGCCAAGGCGGACGGCGAGATCGACGATCAGGAACAACAGATGATTTCCGCCGAGATCGGCCGCCATACCGACGACCCGCAGTTGCAACAGTGGCTCGACGCCGAAGTCGCCAAACCCCTGAGTGCAGCCGATTTTGCCGAGTATGCCCACGACCCGGCGCTGGCGTCGGAGATCTACCTGGCCAGCGTGATGCTGGTCAATGATCAGCAGGCTGCGGAGCGCGCCTACCTGGACGAACTGGCGGCGCAGTTGCAACTTGACCCACAGTTGCAATTGCACCTGGAGCAGCAGGCCAACCCTTAGAAGCGCATGGTCGCGCCTGTGGTCAACCACTGATTGCGGTCCCCGCTGAGGCTTTGCCCGACGACCACATCCACGTCGACCATTTTGCCAACATGGAAGCGCGGCCCGGCCTGCCAGGCCTGGTCGCCGCCTTCCTGGCCATAGCGCTCACCAATCAGCGTCAGCGCATCCGCCAGCTCATACTCGAAGCCGGTGCCCCACGTCAGCCGATGGTGTTGCTCGCCGCCGTTGTAGGCATGTGTCCAGCCACCGTTGAGGTTCAGGCGCAGCGCTGATACGGGTTGCCAGGTCAACGGCACATTCAAGTCCGCACCGTCGAACGCATGGTGGCGGTCCAGCGCAAAATGGCTGGTGGCCGACACGGCTACCTGCAGCCCCAACGCATCTTGAGACCACACCTGCGCCTTCACTTGCGGGCTGACCTGGGTCTCGGCATCGCCTGCGTTGCTGGCGCGCGACAGTGCGGCGCTCCATTGCACAGAGGGGAGTGCGCTGAACGTGCAGGCCGGGTTCAGGGTTTGGCCATGGTTGTTGCCCTGGTGGCGATCGGCGGTGTACCAGGCGTCAACATTGCATTCGCCCGGCGCGTTCACCGCGCCGTCGTCGACCACATAGGCGCCGCCGGCCGCCTGGGCCTTGGAGAACAACGCAGCGAGCAAAACCAGGCCCAGGGTTGTGCCGATGAAGATCAGGTTACGTAGCAGTGCGCGGCGCTTGGCCGGTGGCAACAGCAGCAGGGTATGGCGGGCTCCGCGGTAATGACGCGCGCGATATTTGGCAAACCCGTCCGAGTGTTGAGGGGTATGTTTTTTGTGCATGATGCACCTCGCTTGAATTCAGCTTTCTACGGTCAGCACCGAAATGCCGCTGGATTTGGCCTGGCAGACCAACTCCGAAGTGTCGTCACCACCCGGTAGGGCGATGATCACGTCGGGCCGGCTGTCGACGAGCATGAAATGGTTGCGCTGGCGTTCCGCCTGCTTGCCATGGCGTTGCCAATTGGGCGGGTAGCGCACCACGTCGATGCCGAGTTCCCGCGCCCATTCCTCGATGTCGCTGCCCAGGAATTGGTTGCCGCCGTGAATCAATACCTGCACGGGGCGCAGGCGGTGGTAAGCGTCCAGCACTTGGCGGGACTTTTTGGTGTCGGCGTAATGACGACCTGCACAGATCAAGACGCGCATCGTGAGTGTCCTTGTGTTGCACGGTGGCGGCCGGGCGACCGCCACCGTTTAAACGGCGGGGGTGATCAGTACCACTGCTTGAAGCGGCGGATGTAGATCGTCTTCATCAGTTGGGCGACGCAGCAGTAGGCGAACAGCGTGCCGACCAGCCATGGGAAGTACGCCAGCGGCAGCGGCTCCAGGCCCACCAGGGTGCCCAGGGGCGAGAACGGCACATAGATCCCCAGGCAAATGACGATGGCGGTCATCATCAACACCGGCCACGCGGCGGTGCTCTGGAAGAACGGGATCTTGCGGGTCCGCAGCATGTGCACGACCAGGGTTTGCGACAGCAGCCCCTCGATAAACCAGCCGGACTGGAACAGGGTCTGCATTTCCACGCTGTTGGCGGAGAACACGTACCACATCAGCGCAAAGGTGGTGATGTCGAAGATCGACGAGGTCGGCCCGATCCAGATCATGAAACGGCCGATGTTTTTCGCATCCCACTTACGCGGTTTGGCCAGGTATTCCTTGTCCATCTTGTCCCACGGCAAGGCCAGCTGGGAGATGTCGTACATCAGGTTTTGCAGCAGCAGATGGATCGCCAGCATCGGCATGAACGGGATAAACGCACTGGCGACCAGCACCGAGAACACGTTGCCGAAGTTCGAGCTGGCCGTCATGTTCAGGTACTTCATGATATTGCCGAAGGTTTCGCGGCCCTTGAGCACGCCTTCTTCCAGCACCATCAGGCTCTTTTCCAACAGGATGATGTCGGCCGATTCCTTGGCGATATCCGTGCCGCTGTCCACCGAAATGCCCACATCGGCATCGCGCAGCGCCGGTGCATCGTTAATGCCGTCGCCGAGGAAACCCACGGTGTGGCCGTTGGCTTGCAACGCTTTGAGTACCCGGGATTTCTGCAGTGGCGTGAGCTTGGCAAACACCGTGCGTTCTTCCACGCGGCGCAACAGGGTTGCGTCATCCATCGCTTCGATTTCTACGCCCAGCAGCGGCTGGCCGGGCTCAAGGCCGACTTGGCGGCAGATCTTGCTGGTGACCACTGCGTTGTCGCCGGTCAGCACCTTCACCGCTACGCCGATTTGTTGCAGCGCGGCAATCGCCGGGCCTGCGGTTTCTTTGGGTGGATCAAGGAACGTCAGGAAGCCCTGGATCACCAGGTTGCGCTCATCGGTCGTGGTGTACTGCTGGCGAGCCAATGCTTTCGGGATGTTGCGGGTGGCGACGACCAGCACACGGAAACCATCCTCGTTGTAGTCGTTCGCCAGCGTCAGCAACGCTTCACGGCGGCGCTCATCCAGCGGTACGGCATCGCCACCTTCCATGACGTGTGTGGAAATGCTCAGCATCTCTTCCACCGCGCCCTTGCACACCAGCAACTGGTCGCCGGCGGCATCCTTGACCACGATCGACAGGCGACGGCGTACAAAGTCGAACGGCAGTTCATCGACTTTGCTGTAGGCAAACGGCACCTGGAACTTCGGGTTCTGTGCCGAGAACTGCACCACGGCCTGATCCATCAGGTTTTTCATACCGCTCTGGTGAAAGCTGTTCAGCCAGGCCAGGGACAGCACCGCATCATCACGTTGGCCAAAGGCGTTGACGTGATGCTCAAGGATGATTTTGTCCTGGGTCAGGGTGCCGGTCTTGTCGGTGCACAGCACGTCCATTGAGCCGAAGTTCTGAATCGCGTTGAGGCGCTTGACCACGACTTTGCGCTTGGCCATGGCGTTGGCGCCTTTGGCCAGGTTGGCGCTGACGATCATCGGCAGCATTTCAGGTGTCAGGCCAACGGCGACCGCCAGTGCAAACAAGAACGCATCGCCCCAGTCGCCTTTGGAGAAACCGTTGAGGAAAAACACGATCGGCACCATCACCAGCATGAAACGGATCAGCAGCCAGCTGACGCTGTTTACCCCACGATCAAACGCGGTTTGCACCCGTGAGCCGACGATCGCTTTGGCCAGGGAGCCAAAGTAGGTGCGTGGCCCGGTGGCGACCACCACGGCCTTGGCGCGGCCACTGACGACGTTGGTGCCCATGAAGCAGATGTTCGGCAGGTCCAGCAGGTTGCCTTGGTCGGCGGCTGCCGGTATTGCGGATTTCTGCGTGACGTCGCCGAGGGTGTCGTACTTCTCGACCGGCAACGCTTCGCCGGTCAGCACGGCCTGGCTGATAAACAGGTCGCGGGACTCGATCAGGCGGATGTCGGCCGGGATCATGTCGCCGGCGGAAAGCTGCACGATGTCGCCCGCTACGAGGTCGCGCATCGGTACTTCACGCAGGGTCGGCTGGGCACCGACCTGCTCACGACGCAGCACCGTGGCCGTGGTGCGCACCATGGCTTTGAGGGCTTCGGCGGATTTGGCCGAGCGGTGCTCCTGCCAGAAACGCAGCAGGCTGCTGAGCAAGACCATGGTCATGATGATGATGACTTTGGTCAGGTCGACTTCTTCACCGGCCTGCAGCGGCAACCAGTAGTCGGTGACAAAGCTGATGCCGCCCAAGGTCAGCAGGACGTAGATGAACGGGTTGTTCAGTGCCTGCAGGAATTGGACGATGGCGTGAGGCGGCTTGTCATGGGCCACTTCGTTGTAGCCTTCGCGTTGCAGACGCGCCGAGGCATCCAGTTCGGTTAAACCATCCTGGGTGGCGCGCACATTGGCAAGGGTGGCCGACAGGCCGTTCTGGGCTTCACGGGCGGCACGCATCGACAGTTTGGTGTCGGCGGCGGTGCCATTTTTCTTGTGCAGAGGCGTGTTTTTTACGGCGCTCATTGTCTGTACTCCTGTCGCCAATTCTCGACAAAACATACCCGGTACTTACCTGAATACAGGCGAGCGAAAGCATGCCGAGCCGCGGACTTCGCGATCGGTTTAAATAGGGTGACTACTTAACTTCTAGTGTGCCCGCCACACGCGCGTTAATTAACTAACGCGCAGCGGGCTACTACTGGACGTGTTCATAAAGAACTCCAGAACATGAATTGGGAAGTTACTGTTTCCAGCCGGCTTAAGCGGCGCGAGTGCTCACGTAAAGTCCGAGCATCAGGCCGGCGTGTGTCAGTCTGGAAACCATCGGTCTCTGTGGGTCTTGAGGGTCGGCGTGATCCCATTGCTGCAGCAATTGGCCGCTGGCAGGGCAGACACGCCAGTGCGCCAGCGGAGGAGCCGGGCGCACTTGGGGAGAGGGTGCAGCAAAGGCCGAGCGGGTCGGCGAAAAACCGACGGGCTCGCGGCACAGCTTGGCGCGCAAGGCTGCGGCCAGTGTACGCACATCAGGTAAAGCAATGAGTTGGAAGGTCATAACACACCTCGGGACCGGACGGACGACCGGTGAGGCAGTTACGGTGGAGCATCAAGCTCTAGCGCAGCTTACCGGACCTGGAAGGCGAGTCCTGTCATATTCTGGGTTTGGCGCCCGATGCCCGCTGATGCGGTGCTCGGACAGCGACTAGATACTGTGTCCATTGGCTTCTTTTGTGAGGTTTAAAAAAGGCCCCAGTTGTGGGCAGGGGCAATCTACTCAGACGGTTACAAAATGTCAACGCATGATTAATTAAATTATCCGGTGTTCAGAGTTCATTCAGTTAAGCCGCACCTTGAAGTTACAACCTATATAACTTTCATAGTCCGTGTGCCGCCAGAGCGGCCAGATAGATCAATACCAAGCCACATGCGCCATAACTGACGCGCTGCCAGAACGGTGATGCGTTCTGGCGTAACAAATTGACCAGCGCGGCGATCAGAAAACATGACAACACCGACGCCAACATGAAGCCGGCAAAAAACATCAGGGTTTGCCCGTGGCTGGGCGTGGTGCCGACGATGCCGGACAAGGCGCTGCCCAGTGCGCCCCAGTAAATAATGTTCTTCGGGTTAGCCAGGGAAATGGCCGCACCCACTGCCAGTGCGTTGCACCCGGAACTGGCGGGTGCGTGGCTGGGTGCGGGCAAATGCCAGGCATCGATCAGGCTGCGCACGCCCAGCCACGCCAGGTACAGCGCGCACACGATGGTCAGTGGCACGCGCACCGCGTCATGTTGAATCAGCAGGGCGATGCCGGTGAGGCCAATCACCGCCCACACCGCGTCGCCCACCAGTGAGCCGATCTGCACCAGCAGGGCCGGTATGAAGCCGTGGAGCAAGCCACGGCGCAATGTCTCAGCCAGCACCGCGCCCGGCGAAAGGCAAAACACAAAGCCGAATACCAGCGCGTAAAAAAAGATCGTCAACATGCCCGCGTTCCTTCAAAAGAGGCGAGCAGTGTGGTGATGGTCGGGCAGGGCGTCTTGAACCAGATTGCGCTGTTCAGCGTTTCAACACGCTTTGATAGCGGCCAGGGGTGATGCCATAGGCGGCGCGGAAGTGTCGATTCAGGTGGCTCTGGTCGGCAAAGCCCAGGCCGTGGGCGACATCACTGGCCGAGACACCGTTGCGCAACAGTCCTTTGGCGCGGCACGTTCGCAGTTGCATGGCCCACTGCCTGGGGCTAAGCCCGGTTTCTTTCTGAAAGGCACGCAACAGATGGAATTTCGACAGCCCCAATTCATTGCCCAGCTCGTCCAGGGGCAGTGATTGCTGCAGTTGCGCGGCGAGCAATTCCTGCGCGCGACCGATCATGCGGTTGCCGGTGCGGGGGCTGCCGGGCAGGCGTACGCCGCTGACGCCGACCACGTCTCCCAAGTGTAAAACCAGGGCTTCCTCATGGGCTTCGCGGACCCATGCATCGCCGCTCAAGGCGCCTTTCACGGCCGCCGCCACGCGTTGCGCCAAGTCAGGTTGAAAGCAGAGCGAGCGATCAAACTCCAGGTGCGACAGCCCCAGGTCAGTTGCCAGTTGGTCGGCAGTCACATACAGGCTGACAAAATGCCAGGGCGCTCCCTCAGCCGCGCCGCCGCCCTGGATCTGACCCGGGTTGTACAAAGTGATGGTGCCCGGCCCGGCCTCGAACTCGCGGCGATCGAGCCAGACCTTTTCCTCACCGATGAGGTTGACGCCGATCACGCATTCATCATGGCTGTGACGGGCAAAGGTCAGCCCGGTGCAGGTGGTGCTGCTGACTTCGTAGTTGCCCAGCCAGGCGTGTTGAATAGCGCTCATCATTCAGCTCGTAAAGAGGTGGGCTTGAGCATACGCTGGCGGGGCCGATCAAATCGACCGTTGGTTGACGCGCTGCGACAGTTCGTCAGCGCTTTCCTTACGCTCTGAGTAACGGTCTACCAGGTCCGGGCGATCGCGCAGTAACAGCGTGAACTTCACCAGCTCTTCCATCACATCGACGACGCGGTCGTAAAGCGCCGAGGGTTTCATGCGGTCCTGGTCGTCGAACTCCATGAATGCTTTGGGCACCGAGGATTGATTGGGAATAGTGAACATGCGCATCCAACGCCCCAGCACACGCAGTTGATTGACGGTGTTGAAGGATTGCGAGCCGCCTGACACTTGCATCACCGCCAAGGTCTTGCCCTGGGTCGGCCGTACGGCACCCAACGCCAGCGGCACCCAGTCAAGTTGCGCCTTGAACACTGCCGACATCGAGCCATGACGCTCGGGGGAGCACCAGACCTGGCCTTCGGACCATTGCATCAGGTCCAACAGCTCCTGGACTTTGGGATGGTCGTTAGGGGCATCATCCGGCAGAGGCAGCCCCGACGGGTTGAAAATCCGTGTGTCGGCACCGAAGTGGCTTAACAGGCGCGCAGCTTCCTCCACCAGCAAACGGCTGAACGAACGCGGCCGGGTAGAGCCGTAAAGCAGCAGGATGCGCGGCGGGTGAGTCGGCCCGGTATGCAGGGGTGTTGACAAGCGTGTGTCGAGGTTAGGCAGCGTCGTCATCAGGTTCTCCGCCTACAACCGCGCGATGCGGTCGAGCTCAGCCTTCAGTTCCACCGGGCCCAGGCGGGCAAACGGCAGCGCGAAAAACGCCTGGCAGCGGGTGGCGATGATGTCCATCGTTGCGCTGAACGCAGCGTTGAGACGTTGATCATCGCCCTCAACATCGGACGGGTCTTCCAAGCCCCAGTGCGCCTTCAGTGCCGGCCCGAAATACACCGGGCATGCCTCTCCGGCAGCCTTGTCGCAGACGGTAATGACCACGTCCGGCGGGCTGCCTTCAAAGGCATCGTTGCCCTTGCTGTACAACCCTTCGGTGCTGATGCCCGCCGCCTGCAATACGCTCAGGCTGCGCGGCAGGACCTGGCCTTTGGGGAAGCTGCCGGAGCTGATCGCCTCGAAGCCGGGTGGCGCCAAGTGATTGAATACCGCTTCGGAGAGAATGCTGCGACAACTGTTCGCAGTACACATGAACAGGACTTTCATTTCGGTATCTCCTTCAGATACTCAGGCGCAAAGCGAGGGCGGCGAGGGTGATCAACAGCACCGGCAAGGTCAGCACAATGCCGACCTTGAAGTAATAACCCCAGGTGATGGTGATGCCTTTGCGCGCCAGGATATGCAGCCACAGCAAGGTGGCCAGGCTGCCGATGGGGGTGATTTTCGGGCCCAGGTCACTGCCGATTACGTTGGCGTAGATCATCGCGTCCTTGATCACGCCGACCGCATGGCTGGACTCGATGGACAGCGCGCCGATCAATACCGTGGGCAGGTTGTTCATCGCCGATGACAACAGCGCCGTCAGCACACCGGTGCCCATGGCCGCGCCCCACACGCCGTAAGTGGCGAAGGTGTCGAGCCAGGTCGCCAGGTAGGTGGTCAGGCCGGCGTTGCGCAGGCCGTAGACCACCAGGTACATGCCCAGCGAAAACACCACGATCTGCCACGGCGCGTCTTTGAGCACTTTGCGCGTGGAAATCTTGTGGCCTTTGGCGGCGATGACCAGCAGTAATACGGCGCACACGGCGGAAATCGCACTGATGGGAATGCCCAGCGGTTCCAGGGCGAAACAGCCGATCAGCAAAATACCCAGTACCCACCAGCCGGCGCGAAAGGTCGCGCGGTCGTGGATGGCACTGGCCGGTTCTTCGAGGTCGGCCGGGTCGTAGACCTGAGGAATGTCGCGGCGGAAAAACCACAGCAGCACCGCCAGGGTGGCAGCCACACTGACGAGGTTCACCGGCACCATGACGGCGGCATATTCATTGAAACCGATCTTGAAGTAATCGGCCGAAACGATGTTCACCAGGTTTGATACCACCAACGGCAAGCTCGCCGTGTCGGCGATAAACCCGGCGCCCATGACGAATGCGAGGGTCGCCGCCGGGGAAAAGCGCAGCGCCAGCAGCATCGACATCACGATGGGGGTCAGGATCAGCGCCGCGCCGTCGTTGGCAAAGAGTGCCGAGACCAGTGCGCCGAGCAGCACCATGTAGGCGAACAGCCGTCGACCACGCCCACGGCCCCAACGCGCCACATGCAGCGCGGTCCAGGCAAAAAAACCGGCCTCATCGAGTAACAGGCTGATGATGATCAGCGCAACAAACGTGCCGGTGGCGTTCCAGATGATGTGCCACACCACCGGAATGTCAGCCAGGCTGATGACCCCACAGGCCAGGGCCAGGACTGCCCCCATTGTTGCACTCCAACCCACCCCAAGGCCCTTGGGCTGCCAGATGACCAGTACGATGGTGAAGATAAAAATCGCAATTGCGACAAGCATGAGTAAACGCTCCGATGGCTCAGCAGCAACTGCTGGCCCGTTGTGGTCTGTCGCCCATTGCATCAAGACGCAGCGCGTCGTTTTGCAACCATGGCTGGTTGGCTTGCAAAGTAGTCTCCAGCACCTGTGTCACCCAGGCGGGCAGTGCTGGATTAATGCGGTAATAGACCCATTGGCCCTGGCGACGGTCCTGCAACAACCCACAACTGCGCAGTTGCGCCAGGTGGCGGGAGATTTTTGGTTGACTGTCGTCCAGAGCATGGATCAGTTCGCACACGCAAAGTTCGCCCTCGCGCAGGATCAATAACGTCAAGCGTGCGCGGGTAGCATCGGCCAGGCATTTGAACAGGGTGGGCGGGGAGAGGAGGTCAGACATGCTCATGGTCTTCATGCATATGTTTATTCGAATATACGGATGTCCATATATGTAGGTCAAATCCTGAATTCGTTTGACGTGGATCAAACGCCGCCAAATCAACCACAAGTGACTGAAATTAAACTGAAACACGAATGTCCTAAAGTGCCTGCCCATTGCTGATGAAGGAAGAACCCGCGTGACCCGTGCCACTCGCAACCTGCGCAAGACCCTCGACGCCGTCGCGGATAACAACGAAACCGCCGCGTTTGACCTGATGCGCGCCGTTGAAAAGCTCGGTGATGAAGTGCTGCGCCAACGGTTGCTCAATACCATTCACCGGCTTAATCAGGATGCCCATGAGCTGCGCGAAGCGCGCGACTCGGTTGAACAGGTCCTGGTAAGGCTCGCCTGAGCACGATCGTTCAAGACAGGCCGCGCATGACGCTGGCATGCTTGTCGACTGTCTGTCGATGAGCCGTCTCCATGCCTACAGCCTTACCTCACTACGCGTTCGGACGCGGCGCCATTGCCGTTATTCCGCTCTCCCTGGCCTGTGCACCTTGGGGGCTGCTGGCCGGCTCGATGGCCATTGATGCGCAATTTACCCCGCTGCAGGCTCAGGGCTTGTCCGCCATTGTGTTCGCCGGTGCGGCCCAGTTGGTGGCTATCGGTATGGTCAAGGGTGGCGCCAGCCTGATTTCGATTGTGCTGACCACCTTGCTGCTGACTTCCCAGCACTTGCTCTACGGCATGCACATGCGCCCGACACTCTCATCGCTCAATACCCGCTGGCGCATGAGCCTGGGATTTCTGCTGACCGATGAGTTCTTCGCCCTGGTCAACCACTATGACCGTGAGACCTTCAACCGCTGGTATGCCCTGGGCGTCGGCCTGACGTTCTATATCATCTGGAACCTCTTCACCCTGGCCGGCATCGTGCTTGGCAAAAGCATTCCCGGCCTTGATCAATTGGGGCTGGAGTTTTCCATCGCCGCGACGTTTATCGCGTTAATCACCCCCGTCGTGCGCGACGTGCCTACCGTGGTGTGCGTCGCAGTGTCCTTGCTGTGCTCGGTATGGTTGAGTTACCTGCACTGGGAATCGGCGGTGGTGGTGTCCGGTGTGCTGGGGATGAGCGCAGGGTTTGCCTGCAAACGACTGGGAGTCGGGCTGAAATGATCTACATCATGATCGTGGCCATGGGCCTGGCGGTGTTTCTCAACCGTTACCTGTTTATCGAGCCACGCCTGCCGGTGCGCCTCAACCGCGGTGCGCGCGAGTTTCTCGGGTTTGCAGTGCCGGGCATGCTCACGGCGATTTGCGGGCCGATTATTTTCCTCGCGGATCACACGCTCAACCTGAGCCCGGCCAACCCTTACTTGCTGGCCGGTATTTGCGCCGTGGCATTGATGTACTGGACGCGCAGCGTCCTGATCACCGTGCTGCTCAGCATGGCGTTGTTCTATCTGTTTCGCTGGTGGCGCTGAATCAGCAGCAAAAAAAAGCCCGCGGGAGAGCGGGCAGAAGGGAGATTTCTTAAAAATGAGCCTGCTGACTATAGGCAGTGTGCGCTCCCTTCACAGTGAAACTAAATTCATTCGGCGGCCGGTACCGGCTTCTTCCTGGCCTTGGCTTCGGCCGCCAGGCATTCCAGAGCGAACTGCTCGGTGTAGGTCATCTGGATCGGCGTGCTCTCACCCTTGACGGTGCGCTCGCCATCGAGAATGTAGCGAATGCGCTTGTCCGTGACACCGATACGCTTGGCGATCCACGCAGGTGTCTGGCCGATGCGACTGACCAGCTTGTCGGCGTAGTCGGTGGAAGGGTTGTAGCGCTCGGCGTTGGGGGTCATCGGGTTTCCAGGTAGAAGCGAGGTTGCAAGTCGGCGACAGGGTGACTGAATAATCCTTGGGTGTCGCTGGCTAATGGTAGAGTCGCATTTTTTACAAGGAGGCGATGGCATGCACAAGCTGGTAATTGGCACATTGGTAGTGGCGGCACTGTCCGGTTGCGCGGGCTCGAAGATGAAAGACGCGCGCGCAGGTCAGCCCTACAAGACCCTGGCGTCGGACAAGGCCACGCTGGTGGTTGCCCAATGTATTCAGTTCGGCTGGCAGGACGAAGCGGTATTCGGCGTGGACGCCGGGGGCTTCAAGGAGCCGCTTGAGGCGGGTGGGTTTACCGTCTACACCACCGGCGGCGATTACTTTGTCGACGTGCGCGTCGCTGGCGCAGGCTCCAGCGTGACGTACTACGCGGCCGAGGACACGATGCCGGCTAAACGCCGTTTGGCGGCACTCGCGACCTGTCTGTAATCCTTTGCCTTAGTGATATTCGGAAATGCCCGGCGCTACAACTGGCGGGCATTGGCTTATCATTCTTTCCGCTCGCTCGACGTGATAGCTCTTTACCAGCACACGGATGTCGAGGCCGAAACGTCGGGCGAGCCTCCTGTCTTCCTAGCGTGGCATGTAGCCCAGGTGCCAGCGCCTGGGAATCTTCAGTGACACCAACCCCAGCAACGCGGCCAATGCGCCACTGACCAGCAGCGCCTTGAGGCCAAGCTGATGCTCCAGCACCGCGCCGATCACCGCCCCCACAAACATCCCGGCCCACGGCACCAGTTGCACCCGCCAGCCGTTGCGGCGCTCGCCGAGCATCCAGCGCCCCAGCCCGCGGCCAAAGCGGGACAGCGCGCCCGTCACATACGTCAGGCCCACCGGCAAGCCGTTGACCTCTTCCACTGCGGCGTTGAGCATGCCCATGGCCGTAATCGCCGCCAGTAACGCAGGCAAGTCATTGTCGTAGGGCCACACGGCTGCGCCACACAACAAGGTGGCGATGCACATTAGCAACGGCAGTGCATGCCGCCGACTGAGCCGGCTGACCACCACGCCCAAGGCGTTGCCGACCACAAACACCAGCACCAGCAACAGCAAGCGCCCGGTCAGGCCGAGGTCACCTGCGCTGATGGCCACTGCCAGGCGCGTGGTGTTACCACTCATGAACGAGACAAAATCACCGCTGGCCATGAAGCCAATCGCATCGGTCATGCCTGCCAGCACGGAAAGGCTGGCCACCAGCATCATGCCGACGCGCCCGCGCCAGCGTTGGCGATGGGCGAGTGCGGCACTGGCGTAAAGTCGTTGGGACGAAGGCAGCATGGGGCCGGGCTCCTCGGTGAGATTATTCGGCCACCACCGTAGTGCGCTTTGATTGCGCATGCAATGACCTCAGACATACTCCAGGTGCCATCCCGCTGGCTGCCAGATCAAGTGATGGGTCGGTCGAATCGCCTGCACAAACGCTTCGTCGTGGGACACCGCGACTATTGCGCCGCTAAACCCTTGCAGCGCCTGTTCAAACGCCAGCACCGACTCCAGGTCCAGATGGTTGGTCGGCTCGTCCAGTAGCAACAGTTGCGCCGGTACTTCACGCCACAAGGCAATCGCCATCGCGGCCTTCAAACGCTCGCCACCACTTAATCGGCCTACGGGTTGAGTGACGCGCAACGCATCCAGTTGCAGCAAGGCCAGGCGCGTGCGCAACTGCGCTTCGGCCAGCGGCGTGTCGAGCAGGTTGAGTTGCTCTACGAGGGAGCGTTGGTCGTCCAGCAGCGCGAGCTGTTGATCGATATACGCGCAGGGCACGTGCACCGCACAGTCGCCGCTGACAGGCTGCGATTGGCCCGCCAGCAGTTTGAGCAGTGTGGATTTGCCGCAACCATTGGGGCCGCGCACGGCCACGCGTACCGGGCCCGACAGGTCAAGCGTGACGTAGGCAGACGGCTGCCGTGGGTCGAGCCATGGCAGTTGGGCGTTCTCCACTGTCAGTACGTGTCGGCCGTTGGGCAGTGCCGAGCCAGGCAGCGCAAGCAGGGTGGGTGTTTCATCGACAACACGCTCGTAGGCGTGGCGCACGCGCCCATCAAGCTCGTTTTTATACGCATGATGTGCGCTGCGTACCGTGCTGACGATTTCCTTGGCGGCGCCTTTCCAGCGGGCTTTGGTAAACCGCGAGACATTGGCGGTCTCGGCGTGTTTGCGCGCGCGGGCAGCACTGCGTTGCAGGCTGTCGTGATCCTTTTGCAGGCGCTTGCGTTCGCGGCTGCGCGCCAGGCGCGCGTGCTCAACTGCCGCAACCGCAGCCTGGTGTTCGCTGTCGCGTTGCCGGCGATAGGCATCATAGTTGCCGCCGTACACCCGTGCGCCGAGGGGCGAAAGCTCGACGATGCGCGCCAGGGTGTTGAGCAACTGCCGATCATGGCTGACCACCACCAGGCCACCACGCCAATCGGCGAGGCGGTTCAGCAGCCAGTCGCGGCCGGCGCTGTCGAGGTGGTTAGTGGGCTCATCCAGCACCAGCAGATCCGGCGCCGCCAGCAGCGCACCAATCACGGCGACCCGGGCCTGTTGGCCGCCACTCAATTGATCGGCCGGGGTATCAACACCGAGTGCTTGCAAACCGGCGGCATCAAGGGCGGCGCGCAGACGTTCGGCAAGGTCCCAGCGATCGTCGATCACTTCGAGGTCATTGGCCTGGGGCGTGCCCCTGGCCATGCGCGCAAGCGCGGCCAGGGCCTCGGCGGTACGGGTGAAACCGGCGATGCTTGCGCCCGTTTCAATCTCCGGGGTTTGCGCCACGTACGCCACGCGGGCCTTACGGTCGAGCGTGCCGGAGGAGGGCGTCAGCGCCCCGGCGATCAGCTTCGCCAAGAGACTTTTGCCGCGACCATTGCGGCCGACAATCCCGGTGGGCGTGTGATCAATCGACAGGTTCAAATCTTCCAGCAGGGTTTCGCCATTGGCGAACTGGAAGCTCACGTGTTGCAGGGATACGAGTACGGGCAGCCGTTTGACGTCAGTCATCAGCACCTCCAAAAAAATGTCGAACAGGCCAACAAGCGCGCCGGGCGGCTCATTGCAGCTACATTTTGGAAGGCTTAGTTGTTCACGTCGGCGGTCATCCCGTGAGTCAGAAGGGACGCCAAGGCTACCCCACCTTGGCGTTTTTCGGCAAGTCAGCGGCCAGTTGTTCGAGGAACATCGCCAAGGCAACTTCCTCGGCTTTCAAGCCGGTGCGCTTGCGCGGTTTTGGCAAGCTGGACAGTTCGCCCAGGCTGAAATGCTCGAGCACCGCCGGGTGGATATAGCACTTGCGGCACACGGCCGGGGTGTTGCCCAGTTGCTTGGCGACATCCTTGACCATCGCCACCACATGCCGCTTGGCGTCGGATTCCGGTTGCCACGCCAATTCCCGCAGCACCGCCAGTGCCATCGCGGTGCCGGCCCAGGTGCGATAGTCCTTGGCGGTAAAGTCGGCGCCGGTCAGGCTGTGCAAATACGCATTCACGTCGTGGGAGCTGACCGTGTGGCGCTCGCCGGCTTCGTCCAGGTACTGAAACAGGTTCTGCCCCGGCAATTCCAGGCAGCGCTTGACCACCGTGGCCAGGCGTCGGTCCTTGACGCTGATCTGATGCTCGACGCCGCTCTTGCCGCGAAACTGGAACTGGATTTCGCTGCCCTTGACGTCCACATGGCGGTTGCGCAGGGTGGTCAGCCCATAGGATTTGTTGTCGCGGGCGTACTGGGTGTTGCCGACACGGATCAGCGTCGCATCCAGCAGCATCACCACCGTGGCAAGGACTTTCTCGCGCGTGAAGCCTGGGGCGGCAATTTGCGCCTCCAGTTGCTTGCGCAGTTTGGGTAGGGCATTGCCGAATTCCTGCAGCCGCGAATACTTGTCGGTGTCGCGCACCTCTCGCCAGCGCGTGTGGTAGCGGTACTGTTTACGACCGCGCGCATCGCGGCCGGTCGCTTGCAGATGGCCACGCGGGTCGGCGCAGATCCACACGTCGGTGTAGGCCGGCGGCACGGCCAGGGCATTCAGGCGTTTGATTTCCTCGGCATCGGTGATGCGTTGGCCTTTGGCGTCGACATACTGGAACTTGCCGCGCAGCTTTTTACGGCGAATGCCGGGCTGCGTGTCGTCAACGTAATGCAGGTCGCGGGGCAGCTCGGCAGTCGGGGCGGAGTCGGGCATCGTGCAAATTCCTTGGCAACGGATCAGGCCGGTATGACTGATTGACCGCAGGGTTTTGCGCGCGTGCAAAAAAGTTATGCGAGTACCGCCACCGCCTTGATTTGCGCCCACAGTGTCTGGCCGGGATGCACTTGCAACTGGTCGCGGGAGAAGCGCGTAATGCGCGCCAACAGCGGCGTACCCGCAGCATCCAGGCGCACCAGCACATGGGCGCTGTTATCCGCCGACATCTCCTCAGTGACCGTCACCGGCAGGCGGTTGAGGATGCTGCTGTGCTCTTGCGCCTGCAGGCTCAGGCTGACGTCGCGCGCTTGCACTTTGATTCGCAGCTGTTTGCCCAACGCCAGAGGTGTATGGGCCACGCGCATGCACAACGCACTGTGGGGCAATTGCAGGGTGAGTAATTGATAGTGCGCGTCATAGGCGCTGACGCTGCCATTGATGACCACGCCGGCGTCATCGCCCAGGGCCAGGGGCAAATCCAGGCGCGCCAGGGTCTCGCCGATGGGGCCGCTGGCCAGGGCCTTGCCGTCGCTGAGCAACACAATGTGATCGGCCAGCCGTGCCACTTCGTCCTGGGCATGGCTGACGTACAGCAGGGGGATTTCCAGTTCGTCGTGCAGGCGTTCGAGGTACGGCAGGATCTCGCTTTTGCGTTGGCTGTCCAGCGCCGCCAGCGGTTCATCCATCAACAACAACTGGGGGCTGGTGAGCAATGCGCGGGCGATGCCGATGCGCTGGCGCTCGCCGCCGGACAAATGCTGCGGGTGGCGCTCGAGCAGGTGGCCGATGCCCAGCAGCTCGGTCGCGTGAGCCATGTCCACACGGCGCAGCTTGCGTGGGATGCGCTTGAAGCCGAACTCCAGATTGGCCCGTACCGACAGATGGGGAAACAGGCTGGCTTCCTGGAACACATAGCCCAAGGCACGTTTGTGCGGCGGCACGAACAGCCCCAGGCGACTGTCTTGCCAGACCTCGCCGTTGACCTGGACCCGCGCGTCTTCAGCGCGCTCCAGCCCGGCGATACAGCGCAGGCATGTGGTTTTGCCCGAGCCGGAATGCCCGTACAGCGCGGTGACGCCGCGGCCGGGCACATGCAGGTCGACATCCAGCGCAAAGCCGGAATAGTGCAGGTTCAGGCGTACATCAATCATCGATCAGCTCCAGCCCATCTTGGTTTTACGGCTGGAATAGAGCGCCAGCAACACAACGAAAGCGAAGACCACCATGGCGCCCGCCAGCCAATGGGCCTGGGCATATTCCATGGCTTCGACGTGGTCGTAGATCTGCACCGAGACCACGCGTGTTTTATCCGGGATGTTGCCGCCGATCATCAGCACCACACCGAACTCGCCGACGGTGTGCGCGAAACCGAGAATCGACGCGGTGATAAACCCGGGGCGCGCGAGGGGCAGGATCACCGTGAAAAACGTATCCCAAGGATTGGCGCGTAGCGTTGCGGCCACTTCCAGTGGGCGAGTGCCGATGGCAGAAAAGGCGTTTTGCAACGGTTGCACCACAAACGGCATGGAATAGATCACCGAGCCAATCACCAGCCCGGCAAAACTGAAGGTCAGGGTGCCCAGGCCCAGCCACTGTGTGAACTGGCCGAAGTAACCATGGGGGCCCATGGTCAAGAGCAGGTAGAAACCGATCACCGTCGGTGGCAACACCAACGGTAACGCGACAATCGCACCGATGGGGCCGCGCCACCGCGAACCGGTGCGCGCCAGCCACAGCGCAATCGGAGTGCCGATGACCAGCAGGATCACGGTGGTCAGTGACGCCAGTTTGATGGTCAACCAGATTGCGGAAAAATCGGCACTCGACAGCGGCATTTTAGTTGGCCAACTCGTAACCGTAGGCCTTGATGACCGCTGCGGCTTTCGGACCCTTGAGGTACTCGACCAGGGCCTTGGCGGCGGCGCTGTCTTTGCCTTTGGCGAGGATCACGGCGTCCTGTTTGATTGGGTCATGCAGGGCCGCCGGGACGATCCAGGCCGAGCCGCTGCTGAGTTTGCCGTCTTTGTAGATTTGCGACAGGGCAACAAAGCCCAACTCAGCATTGCCGGTGGACACGAATTGATAGGCCTGGGTGATGTTCTGGCCTTCGACGAGCTTGTCCTTGACCTGGTCGGTCAAGCCTTCTTTAGCCAGTACTTGAGTGGCGGCCAGGCCGTATGGAGCGGCTTTCGGGTTGGCGATGGAGAGGTGCTTGAAGGCATTCTTTTTCAGCACGTCGCCTTTGGCATCCACATAACCTTCTTTGGCCGACCACAGCGCCAGGGTGCCGACCGCGTAGGTGAAGCGCGAGCCTTTGAGCGTGTCGCCCTCGGTTTCGAGTTTTTGCGGGGTGGTGTCGTCAGCGCTGAGGAACACGTCGAACGGCGCGCCGTTCTTGATCTGCGTATAGAACTGACCGGTGGCGCCGTAGGCTGCAACGAGTTTGTGGCCGGTGTCTTTTTCGAAGTCGGCGGCGATCGCCTGGATCGGCGCGGTGAAGTTGGCGGCGACGGCGACCTGCACTTCATCGGCTTGGGCCGAGCCGCAGGCAAGGGCGGCAATAACGGTTACCAGGGCAGTGGGGGCCAAGCGTGAGGCGCGGATCATCATGAAGCAGCTCCTTTGGGCGGTGTACGGCTTGTTATAGGGGGAAGACTCTACCGCTATGTACGGGAATATATAGCGGTTGGCCATTGCCGGTACAGTGCAAAGTTGCCCCACAGGTCAGTCGCGCGTGAGCTTGGCGAGGGTCTGCTCCGCCAACTGCCGCGTCAGGTCATAAGTGGAGAGATCTTTACCCAGGCGCAGTGCCTGGCCTGACCACAGGTTGCTGAAACCCGCTTCATCCTTGGCCTTGAGGGGCATCAAGGCGCCGCCGGAGGTCGGGAAGGCAGGCGCGGCCGGGTTGATCGCGCCGAGTTCACGCATCACGCGGTTGACGATCCCGCGTGCCGGGCGGCCGGTGAACAGGTTGGTCAGCGCCGTTTCGCTGGCTTGGGCATGACGCAGTGCAAAGTGGTGGGAGGCGGTTACGTTGGCTTCCGGCGTGAACAGGTACGCGGTGCCGATCTGGACGGCTGACGCGCCCAGGGCGAATGCCGCAACAATCCCGCGCGCATCACCTATTCCGCCAGCGGCAATCACCGGCACGCTCACTGCGTCGACAATTTGCGGCACCAGTGCCATCAGCCCGATCTGGGTATTGAGGTCGTCGCTGAGAAACAACCCACGATGCCCGCCAGCCTCTAGCCCCATCGCAATAATTGCATCGCAGCCATGCTGTTCCAGCCAGATGGCTTCTTCTACGGTAGTGGCCGATGACAGCACCTTGGCCCCAGTGGCTTTTACCCGGTCGAGCAAGGCTTTTTCGGGCAGGCCAAAGTGAAAACTCACCACCTCGGGACGAAATTCCTCGACCACTTTGCAGGTGGCCTCGCTGAACGGCTCGCGGTTGGAGAGGGGCGTTGGCGCATCAAAATCGGCGCCGAGTTCGCGGTAATAAGGTTCCAGCAACGCCTTCCAGTGGCGGTCACGCACCGCATCCGCAGCGGGCGGTTGATGGCAGAAGAAATTCACGTTAATCGGGCGCGAGCTTGCCTGGCGAACGGTGCTCAAGGCTTCACGCAGTTGCTCGAGACTCAGCGCGGCCGCCGGCACAGAGCCCAGCCCGCCTGCGTGATTGGCCGCGATGACCATGGCGGTGGTGGTCGCACCCGCCATTGGGGCCTGGATAATCGGCACTTCAATGCCCAGCAGGTCGAGGATTCGGGTGTCTGGCCAGGTGCTCATGGGATGCGTCTCCAGCAGTCGTCGGTCTTTTCGCTGTTTTAGCAGGGCCCTTGGCACCCGGCCAGTCTGTTTTATTCACTGGACGAAGCCGAGATTTCGTGTAGCGACTTCAGTCAATCGCCTCGCCCAGCACCGCATGAATGCGCTCAGCGATAAGCACTGCGTGGGTTTCCAGAGCGAAGTGGCCGGTGTCGAGCAGCTCGACCACGGCATTCGCGTTATCCCTTTTGTAGGCAAGGGCGCCGGGCGGGATGAAGAACGGATCGTGCTGGCCCCAGATCACCAGGGTGGGTACCTGGCTGGCTTTGAAGAACGCTTGGAACGCCGGATAGAGCGTGAGGTTGTTGCGGTAATCGAGGAACAGGTCCAGCTGAATCTCGGCGTTGCCGGGGCGCTGCATCAACAGCGCATCCAGCATGTAGGACTCGGGCGCAACCCGTTGCGGTTCACTCACGCCGTGCAGGTACTGGTAGCGCGTGCCGTCCAGGCTGATCACCGCTGTGCGGATCACGTCCCGGTTGGCCTGGCTCGGCTCGGCCCAATAGGCCCGGATCGGTGCCCAGGCATCGCCCAAGCCTTCCAGGTAAGCGTTGCCGTTTTGCGAGATCAGCGCACTGACCCGTTCTGGGTGCGCCACGGCCAGCCGCAGGCCTACCGGTGCGCCGTAATCGAACACGTACAGCGCGTAGCGGGACAGCTTCAGCGCATCGACGAAATGCCCGACAGTCACCGCCAGGTTATCGAAGCTGTAGTGGTAAGCGCGCTCGGCAGGTATTTCGGTGAAGCCGAAGCCCGGCAAGTCGGGCGCGATAACCCTGAAGCGTGTGGCGAGCAGCGGGATCAGGTCGCGGTACATGTGCGAGGAGCTGGGAAAGCCGTGCAGCAGCAATATCACCGGTGCGGCCGGGTCGCCGGCTTCACGGTAGAACACGCGCACACCATCGGCATCGACGTGATGGTAGCGAACGACAGGGGCTTGGATCGACATGGCAGGCATACCTTAGGTAACTTGTTTAGTGGTTATTACGGGTTACCATTTAAACGCTGCGCTGAATTATGTAACCTGTCAAATTAATATTTCAGGTTAGCTGTTTGTCGAATGTAACTACCCATGCACAAAAATAGTGGTTACGATTGCGCGATGAACACGAGGACGAATCATGGCCATCCCTACGCCCCCAGCGGCACCCTTGGAACCCTATGTGCTTGCCGATGACCCGGTGTTGGACATGCTCAATACCCTGGCGAATATCGATGGCATGCCGTGGGATTTCTGGCAGACCGACGCTGACGTCCAGCGTTGGTTAGTGCGTTTGGAGTGGGTTCAGCCAGCGGCCATGCCTGCGTTTGAAGCGGGCGCCTTGCTCGCCGCCGCACGTGAGTTGCGCGAGGTGGTCCGTGACCTCGTCGTGACGCGCAAGCTCGGTCAGCTCGGCAATCCCACGGCGCTCAACAGTTTTTTGCGCAAGGCAGTCAGCCATCCACAGCTGGTCTGGCCGGCGTCCGGGGCGCCGCTGTTGGAGCGTCAACGCAAATCGCAGACGGCAGAGCAATTTTTGTCGCCGATTGCCGAAGCTGCAGCTAATTTATTGGTGGCCGGCGATTTCAATTTGATCCGGCGGTGCGAGCATCCGGAATGCGTGCTGTGGTTTTATGATCGGACCAAGGCCCATAAGCGTCGCTGGTGCAGCATGGCCTTGTGCGGTAACCGGCATAAAGTCGCCGAATTCCGTAAACGTCAATTGCAGCGTTGAAAGGAGAGGGCTTTGCCAGCAATCAAGGAACAGGTCGTGGCAGCAACCAGGGTCTCGGGCTTGCAAGTGCGGACCCGCAATGCCGATGAAATGCTGCCCGCGAGCGCGAAAATCGGCCCGCTGTGGCAACGGTTTTTTGAGCAGGGGCTTTACCAGGCAATTCCGGGCAAGCACCCCGACTCGCCGGTGTACGGGGTGTACAGCGGCTATGAGTCGGATGCGAGTGGTTTTTTTGATGTGATGGCGGGTGTTGCCTCCACCGCAGCGGCGCAAGGCTTTGAAAGCCTGGTGATCGAGCCGGGCCGGTATTTGGTGTTTGAGGCGCGCGGGCCAATGCCGGACGCAATCATTGCCACCTGGCAACAGGTCTGGGCTTATTTCGAAAAACCGGGTGTCGAGTCGCGGGCGTTTGTCACTGACTTCGAGGTCTATCAGGCAGACGAAGTGGCGCGAATTTATATCGGCATCCGCTAGGCCATTACTGGCGTTCGCGCTCCAGCAACTGCCGCTTGCGCGCTACGCCCCAGCGGTAGCCCGACAGCTCGCCGTCGCTGCGTACCACGCGATGGCAGGGGATCGCCACCGCCAGGCAGTTGGCGCCACAGGCCTGGGCCACGGCGCGAAAGGATTTGGGGGCGCCGATACGCTCGGCAATCTGCGCATAACTGGCGGTGCTGCCCAGCGGAATATCGCGCAGCGCCCGCCATACTCGCTCCTGAAAGGCGGTACCGCGTAAGTCCAGCGGCAAATCCAACCCCAGCGCAGGCGCTTCGATAAAGCCCACGACCTGGGCAATCAGCTGTTCGAAGTGGCGGTCCGCGCCCACCAATTGTGCCTGCGCAAATTGATCCTGCAGGTCTCGCACCAGTTTGTCCGGGTCATCCCCCAGCAAAATCGCACACACGCCGCGTTGGCTCTGTGCCACCAGAATCGCGCCCAGTGAACATTGGCCGACGGCAAAGCGAATCTCACTGTTAGTGCCGCCGGCCCGGTAGTCCGTCGGCGTCATGCCCAGCAATTGATCGGCGGACTCGTAGAAGCGGCTGTTGGAGTTGAAGCCTGCGTCATACAGCGCGTCAGTGACCGAGTGCTCGTTCAAGAGGCCGTCGCGTATTTTGCGCGCGCGCAGGGCGCTGGCGTATCCCTTGGGGGTGAGGCCGGTGATGGCTTTGAATACGCGGTGGAAATGAAAGGCGCTCAGCCCGGCCAGACGGGCGACTTCATCCAGGCTGGGCGGCGTTTCGGCCTGTTCTATGTACCGGCACGCCGTCGCCACCAAGTGCGCATGGTGGGCAGCCAGTTGGGTCTGGTCGCTGGCGGCGCGCTTGCTCGGGCGATAACCGGCAGCCTCGGCTTGCTCGGGGGTGTCGAAGAATTCGATGTTTTGTGGGCGTGGCAAACGCGAGGCGCTGCTGGGGCGGCAATACACGCCTGTGGTTTTTACGCCGTAGACAAACAGCGTGTCTGCCTTGGCATCGCGGGCGATGATGGCGGCCCAGCGTGGGTCATGTTCGTTGTTCATGGCCTGCACTCTTGACGGATCACGGGCAGATTAGCCGCTGCGGGGATACTCGGCACTCCGAAGCTTGCGGTCAAATCAGCCGGCGGTACGAAAGGTCAGGTTGATGCGTTGTGGGCCCATGATCGGGTGCACGCCGTCCTTGATCGGCATCACCCCATGAAAACGCAAGCGATCAACGCCGCCCCAGACCACGATATCACCGTGGAACAAGGCGATCTTCTGGGGCTTGCTGCTGCGCTCAGCGCCGCCGAACAGGAAAATCGCCGGCAGGCCCAGCGACACGGAAACCACCGGCGCGTCGTAGTTGCGCTCGTTTTTATCCTGATGCAGGGACATCTTGGCCCCAGGCACATAGCGGTTGATCAGGCAGGCATCCGGGGAAAACGCGCTGAAGCCGGCCTCGGCTGCCGCACGTGTGGCGAGTTGGCGCAGCGCGCTGGGCATGGCTGGCCAGGGTTGTTGGCTGCGCGGGTCGAGGGGGCTGTAGCGATAGCCAGACGTGTCGGTGGTCCAGCCCAGTGCGCCGCAACTGCTCAGCGCCGCTGACATGGTAAAGCCGCCGGGCGTGACCATTTTCCGAAACGGCGCTTGGGCCAGCACCTGGCGAAGCTCAGGCAGCAGGCGCTCAATCCAGGGCAGGGCATAGCCCCTCAGTACGTAGGACTCTTCGCCAATCTGTTCGCGCCGCGCAGGTTGCTGCAACGCATCCTCGGCGAACAGGTCGGCAGTCGGCCCAGGCATGGTTTACAGCGCCTTACTCACGTTGATGTCAGTGATTTCGTCACTGGCATCGTGGATTTTCGCCAGGGCTTGCTTGGCCTCTTCGACACTGTTGGTGTGCAATTGCGCGAACTCAAAGCGACGTTCGCCGTTGAGCTTGTACTTGATGACGTATTTGGTCGTGGTGGTCACAGCTTGTTTCCTGTCGAGGGTTCGGCTCAGCTCAGTTTGGTGCTGGTGCGACGAACGATGCGGATCTTGTGGGACAACGCGGGTTTACGGGTAACGCTGATGGCGCGACGTGTCACCACGTCCAGGGTGATGTTCCAGAAACCGGTGCTGGGCGCGGTAATTTTCGCCGGGAATTTGTCGAACGCACCGCCGTGGTAGGTGTGGCGGCCGCCGTTCTTGAAGCTGCGAAAATTGGCATCGCTCATCAGGCGAATATTGCAGGTCTGCGAGCATTCGATGACAACGATGTCGCCCTCGTTGAGGTGCTCGCGCTGGTGGATGAATTTCATGGGGTGTCTCCAGAAGGGCTTTTTCTGAAAAATCAGAATGATACGTAGGTTAAGATAGAGTTTATCAGCCCCAGCGCGTTTATTATCGGGTCGTCGTCGACGACTTCGACAATTTAAAACAGTTATTTACCGAGTTTTCAGAGATAAATCCTACGTTGGCGGGAGAAATTTACTCTCTAAGCTGTCGTAGGGTCTTTATCGGAGGTTTTAGTATGAAGTGGAGTGTGTTGGTTCTGGCCTTGGCGATAGGTGGATGTGCTTCGGTTGCAGATATCAAGCAGACCCCGCCAACGTTGGTGGTGATTTCCGGGAAAAAACCGCCGGAATATGCCGCCTGTGTGGTGCGCAAGCTGGCCGACACCCGTCGCCCGCCGCAGATCGAGCCCCATAAGGATGGTATACAGGTGATTGTGCCGCAGAAATTCTCGGCCGACCCTTCGGCAATCTTCGAGATTGAAGATCGCTCCAGCGGCAGCAGCATCAAGCTCTACGAGAGCATGTCCAATGTCCCGATCCGCCCGGGTGATATCAAGAAAGCCGCTGAGGCGTGTATTTCCGGCTGAGCCTCAGGCTCACCCACGCCGTTGAATCCGATAAAAAAGCCTGACGCTGCGATAGTGGCATCAGGTTTTTTTTGGCGTTGATGTCAGGTGTCGTCGACAAAGGATCATTACCCTGGGGTTTGCAGATCCGTTAAACTGTTGGTTATCCAATCCAAAAAAATACCGCGCAAGCCTTGAGAATGCGCGGCATTTGTCTTTTCTGGAAATCGTCATGAAACGTGAACACGTCACAGCCCGCCATGCCGAGGGCGAAATCTCGGCCACCCATGTCATCCAGAATCCTGCCGACCTGGGCGAGTGGATCGTGTTCTTCAAGAAAAGCGGCGGTCGCAGTTATTTCCTGGTGGATGAGCACGATGAAGTCGAATCATTTGCGCGCCTGGATGACCTGATAGAAATCCTGCGCGGCCTTGGCATCAAGTTCGCAGAAATTCACCTGTAGCCCTCAGGCTTACTTGCAAACGACAACCACGCTGCGGCTCTTGAAGTTACCCACGTCTTTGCCAAGGGTCTTGTCGCTTTCCTTCAACGCAGGCGTGCCTTCGGTGCCGACGATGCGGTAGCCGGTGCCGGCGCAGGAAGCATCGGCTTTTTCGTAGCAACTGGCCCACGAGTTGGCCTCGCCCGAGCAGTCGATGGTCAGGCCTTGCTCGCCATTTTTCAGGTAAGTATCGGAAGTGGTGGTGCAGCCGGCCATCAGCGCCAGTAGTGCAGGCAGTGCCAGAATCTTGTTCATAGTGGAATCGTCGTCGAGGGTGTTGGAAGGGCGCTGACACTGTCGTGGGGCGTTTGCGCAAGATTATAGCGAACTGCCACCTAGGTACAGCCAATCACAAAAAAGCCCCGATCATCGGGGCTTTTTGCAAAGGGCCTGCAGGCTTACTTGCCCTTGGGTCTTTTGCTCGACGCGTGGCCAGCTTCATCCACGAACACCTCGGCGACTGCAACAGCCTGGCTTTCGGTCGCAAATGCCCCGGCGACGCTGTCACCGTGGAAGTTGATCAGGTGCCAGCCGTCCGCTCGCTTTGTGATCAGGTAGCCGTTTACGCCTTTGGGTTCTGACATCTATCAATCTCGTGGTGTGGTTCAAGTGCGTAATCATAGCGCCAAACGCGCTGGGAGCGGGCAAGTTGTTGCAGGTCAGTGCCTTGCGTCGAAAAGCGTGCTAAAACATTGACAGCCCTCTTAATCAAAGGGGTCAAGGCGTGGTTTGTCGTGCCGTTGGTAACGCCCTTGTAGGATCAGCGGAACTTACGCGCACATTTTTTCTCTATGTTGACATCGCAACGCCAGCAGGACCCATTGTAAGGTGACTGCGGCCTCATTAGACTGCGCCGAATTCCGTACGCACAGCCCTTTGTAAGGACTCATATGATCAAGAAATGCTTGTTCCCAGCAGCCGGTTACGGCACTCGCTTCTTGCCAGCGACCAAAGCCATGCCTAAAGAGATGCTGCCGGTGGTGAACAAGCCACTGATTCAGTACGGCGTCGAAGAGGCACTGGATGCCGGTCTGAACGAAATTTCCATCGTTACCGGCCGTGGTAAGCGCGCGCTGGAAGACCACTTCGACATCAGCTACGAGCTGGAAAACCAGATCAAGGGCACCGACAAGGAAAAATACCTGGTCGGTATCCGTAAATTGCTCGACGAGTGCTCGTTCTCGTACACCCGTCAAACCCAGATGAAAGGCCTCGGCCACGCGATCCTGACCGGGCGCCCACTGATCGGTGACGAACCGTTCGCTGTGGTACTGGCGGATGACCTGTGCGTCAATCTGGAAGGCGACGGCGTACTGACCCAGATGGTCAAGCTGTACCAGAAATACCGCTGCACCATCGTTGCAGTTCAAGAGGTCGATCCTCTGGAAACCAACAAGTACGGCGTAATCGCTGGCGACGACATTGGTGATGGCCTGATTCGTGTGCGTGACATGGTTGAAAAGCCAGCGCCGGAAGATGCACCTTCGAACCTGGCTATCATTGGCCGTTACATCCTGACCCCGGACATCTTCAAATTGATCGAAGAAACCGAGCCAGGCAAAGGCGGCGAGATCCAGATCACTGACGCTCTGTTGAAGCAAGCCAAAGACGGCTGCGTGATTGCCTACAAGTTCAAAGGCCGTCGTTTCGACTGCGGTGGCGCTGAAGGCTACATCGAGGCGACCAACTTCTGCTATGAGCACTTCTACAAAACTGGCAAGGCTTACTGATTCACGGTTGCCTGACCTGTTTTAAGAGAAAGCCACCTTAGGGTGGCTTTTTCGTTTTTTAGCCCCATCTAAATCGGTATGCTGATGCCCTGCCGAGGAGAGTGAAATGGCCTACGATTTTGATCTGTATGTAATTGGCGCCGGTTCCGGCGGTGTTCGCGCGGCGCGCTTTGCCGCAGGGTTTGGCGCCAAGGTGGCTGTGGCGGAAAGCCGCTACCTGGGCGGTACGTGCGTTAACGTCGGCTGCGTGCCGAAGAAACTGTTGGTGTACGGTGCGCATTTCGCCGAAGACTTTGAGCAGGCCAGCGGTTTTGGCTGGTCCCTGGGTGCAGCGAACTTTGATTGGGCGACCTTAATCGCCAACAAGGACCGTGAAATCAATCGCCTTAATGGTATCTACCGCAACCTGCTGGTTAACAGTGGCGTGACCCTGCATGAAGGGCATGCGCGGCTGGTTGACCCGCACCAGGTGGAAATCAATGGCGAGCGTTACACCGCCAAGCACATTTTGATCGCTACCGGTGGTTGGCCGCAGATCCCGGAGATCCCGGGGCGTGAGCACGCCATTGGCTCCAATGAGGCGTTCTTTCTGAAAGAACTGCCCAAGCGCGTGCTGGTCGTTGGCGGTGGTTACATCGCGGTTGAGTTCGCGGGTATTTTCCACGGTTTGGGCGCACAGACGACGCTACTGTATCGCGGCGATTTGTTCCTGCGCGGTTTTGATGGCTCGGTGCGTACGCACCTGAAGGAAGAGTTGACCAAGCGCGGCCTGGACCTGCAATTCAATGCCGATATCGAACGTATCGACAAGCAAGCAGACGGCAGCCTAAAGGCAACCCTGAAAGATGGGCGTGTGCTGGAGGCCGATTGCGTGTTCTACGCCACCGGTCGCCGCCCAATGCTCGACAACCTGGGGCTGGAGAACACCGGCGTCAGCCTCGACGAGCGTGGCTTTGTTACGGTGGATGACCTTTACCAGACCGCTGAGCCGTCGATCCTGGCCATTGGCGACGTCATTGGTCGTGTGCAATTGACGCCGGTAGCCCTGGCTGAAGGCATGGCGGTGGCCCGTCGTTTGTTCAAGCCAGAACAGTACCGCCCGGTGGATTACGCGATGATTCCGACGGCGGTGTTCAGCCTGCCGAACATCGGCACCGTCGGCTTGAGCGAAGAAGACGCGAAGAAGCAGGGCCACAAGGTGCAGGTCTTTGAAAGCCGCTTCCGGCCGATGAAGCTGACGCTGACCGATTGCCAGGAAAAAAACCTGATGAAACTGGTAGTCGATGCCGACACCGATAAAGTCCTGGGTTGCCACATGGTCGGGCCGGATGCCGGCGAGATCGTTCAGGGGCTGGCGATCGCGCTCAAGGCGGGCGCGACCAAGCAGCATTTCGACGAAACCATCGGCGTGCATCCTACGGCGGCGGAAGAGTTCGTCACCATGCGCACGCCTGTGGCGGACTGATCATGTGTCGGGCGTTGCCTCTGGCGTCGTTGCAACGACGGCCGCCAGGCGCAATGCCTCGATACTGGCCTGGGCCTTGATGAGGTCCAGTTCCAGGCTCTTGTTCGCCATCTGGTGTTCGTTCAGCGTTTGCTGGCGTGACTGGCTCTCCAGTAGGGCAACCCGCAGGCGCTCCTGAAGCAGGGTGCGCTCGCTTTCTATCAGGCTGACCTGCTCGCTGAGTTTTTGCTGCGCGGCCTGATCCTGGCGGGTTTGCGCCTGCAGGGCGGCCAGCTCCTTGATCGTGACGCGGTGCTCGATCAACAGTCGCTCATTGTCACGGTGCAGTTGGGTGATCTCATCCTGGCGCACCATGGCGCTTTGCTGGGCCTGGCGCAGTTCCGCCTGGACCTGCTGCAACTGGCCTTCATGACGTCGCTGTTCCTGCTCGCGCTGCTCCTTGATTGCATTGCGGTAATGCTCGAGCGCTTCCCGTGCGTGCAGGTGTTTTTCTTCCAGCGAACGAATTTGTTCGTCCTTGTCGTTGATGCGTAATTCGTAATCGCTGCACGCCTGGCTGAGCCCGGCGTTACGGGTTTGCTCGGTTTGCAGGCTGGTGCTCGCGGTTTGCAGGGCGGCACTTTCTTCTGCGAGGGCGGCGGCCTGGATAGCACATTGCTGACTGAGCTGGCTATGAGCCTCTTCTAGCGCTTGCAGCTGGGCGAGCAGGGCGGCTTTCTGTTGTTCGAACTGCGCCAGCGCCAGGTCAATCGGCTCCTGGGCCTTTTCTTTAAGGCGTTGGGCCAGGCGTGCAACCAGTTCACCCAGCTCGTCGTCGATGGGTGCCTCGGTGATCGTCAGCCGGGTTTCGCTCTCGTCCAACTCCTTCAAATAACGATGAATCGTGGTTTTTGAACCGGTATTGCCCATTTCGATGCGGACTGCGTCGATGCTCGGGTTCTCGCCGCGGGCAAGGATCGCCAGGCGTGCCGTTTGAACTACTGCTTTGTTTATGCCGCCGCGAGCCATGGAGTCTCCGTCGATTTAGTACTGTGGTACGTATTATGTAGATACATACTGTAACACGAATAAAATCTCGTTTAAATTCATGATTCAACAGATGGGATATTGGCGTATTATCCCGTGTCATAGCGGTATTGAGCGTCAATTCACCCGTCAGCAGTACGCATAGGCTTTTCATGAGCGATCTGGAGCGTTATCTCAATGCCGCCACCCGCGATAACACGCGGCGTAGCTATCGCGCGGCCATTGAGCACTTTGAAGTGAGTTGGGGTGGGTTCCTGCCCGCGACCAGCGACAGCGTGGCGCGTTATCTGGTGGCACACGCCGGGGTGCTGGCGGTCAACACCTTGAAGCTGCGGCTCTCGGCATTGGCGCAGTGGCACACCAGCCAGGGTTTCCCTGACCCGACCAAGGCGCCGGTGGTGCGCAAGGTGCTCAAGGGCATTCGTGCGGTGCACCCGGCGCAGGAGAAACAGGCCGAGCCGCTGCAACTCAAGCACCTTGAGCAGGTGGTCGCCTGCCTTGAGGCAGAGGCGATTCAGGCGCGGACTGATCAGGACCCGTCGCGATTGCTGCGCGCCAAGCGCGACACGGCATTGATCCTGCTGGGCTTCTGGCGCGGGTTTCGCAGTGATGAACTGTGCCGCCTGGCTATCGAGCATGTGCAGGCCATACCGGGCGCCGGCATCAGCCTGTATCTGCCGCGCAGCAAAAGTGACCGCGACAACCTCGGCAAGACCTACCAGACCCCGGCGTTGCTGCGGTTGTGCCCGGTGCAGGCCTATAGCGAATGGCTCAGCGCGTCGGCGCTGGTGCGCGGCCCGGTATTTCGCGGAGTCGACCGCTGGGGCAATTTGGGCGAGGAGGGGTTGCACCCCAACAGTGTCATCCCGTTGCTGCGCCAGGCCTTGGAACGCGCCGGTATCGCGGCCGATCAATACACCAGCCACTCACTGCGTCGAGGCTTTGCCACCTGGGCCCACCGCAGCGGCTGGGACTTGAAGTCGTTGATGAGCTACGTCGGCTGGAGCGACATGAAATCCGCCATGCGCTATGTTGAAGCGACGCCCTTTCTTGGCATGACCTTGGCCACCCAACCGCTGATTTGAGATTTCTTCTATTAATAGCGCCACTTGATAGCGAAAACCAATCGTCAGCATCAGGTTTGCCAATGAGCCATCGTCGGAAAGAGTGGGTAGGATTCATCTCATCAACTTACTAACCCCTGACGGAGAGTCATCGATGCCTATCATCAACAGCCAAGTAAAACCGTTCAAAGCTACCGCCTACAAAAACGGCAACTTCGTCGACGTGTCGGATGCTGACCTGAAAGGCAAATGGTCTGTCGTGTTCTTCTACCCGGCTGACTTTACCTTCGTATGCCCAACTGAGCTGGAAGACCTGGCTGACAACTACGCCGAATTCCAGAAACTGGGCGTCGAAATCTACAGCGTCTCCACCGACACTCACTTTGCTCACGCTGCCTGGCACAACACTTCGCCAGCCATCGGCAAAATCCAGTACACCATGATCGGCGACCCAACCCTGACCATTTCCCGCAACTTCGACGTACTGATCGAAGAAGCCGGTCTGGCTGACCGCGGCACCTTCGTGATTGACCCAGAAGGCAAGATCAAAATCGTTGAACTGAACGATGGTGGCGTGGGTCGCGATGCTTCCGAACTGCTGCGCAAAATCAAGGCTGCTCAGTATGTTGCTGCTCACCCAGGTGAAGTGTGCCCAGCCAAGTGGAAAGAAGGCGAGGCTACCCTGGCTCCGTCCCTGGACCTGGTCGGCAAGATCTAAACCTGTGAACGACCTCAGGGCGGGCTCTGCCGCACCTTAAGTAAGCTGCACCGCCCTCAAAACGCCCGGGCGAGATTCGCTCGGGCGTTTTTTTGTCTGCAATAAACCGAATTAATAGGAAATCGCCCGTATGTTGGACGCCAATCTTAAAGCTCAGTTGAAGTCATACCTGGAACGGGTCACCCAGCCGATCGAGATCGTCGCCTCCCTCGACGACGGCGCGAAATCCCAGGAAATGCTTGCTCTTTTGCAGGACGTAACCAGCCTCACCACGCTGATTACCCTGAAAACCGATGGCGATGATGCGCGCAAGCCATCGTTCTCCATCAACCGCCCGGGTGCCGATATCAGCCTGCGTTTCGCCGGCATCCCTATGGGCCATGAATTCACTTCGTTGGTGCTGGCCCTGCTGCAAGTGGGTGGCCACCCATCGAAGGCCAGTGTCGAAGTGATTGAACAGATTCGCGCTTTAAAAGGCCAGTTCAGCTTCGAGACTTACTTCTCGTTGTCGTGCCAGAACTGCCCGGACGTGGTCCAGGCGTTGAACCTGATGGCGGTGCTTAACCCGAACATCCGCCACGTCGCTATCGACGGTGCGCTGTTCCAGGCTGAAGTCGATGAGCGCCAGGTCATGGCAGTGCCCAGTGTTTACCTCAACGGGGTGAACTTCGGCCAGGGCCGCATGGGCCTGGAAGAAATCCTCGCTAAACTCGACACCAGCGGCATCGAAAAAGCCGCCGAGAAAATCAGCGCCAAAGACGCCTTTGATGTGCTGGTCGTCGGCGGTGGCCCGGCCGGTTCGTCGGCGGCCATCTACGCGGCGCGTAAAGGTATCCGCACCGGTGTGGCAGCTGAGCGCTTTGGCGGCCAGGTGCTGGACACCATGTCCATCGAAAACTTCATCTCTGTGCAAGAGACCGAAGGGCCGAAACTGGCCAGCGCCCTTGAAGCGCATGTGCGTCAGTACGACGTGGACATCATGAACTTGCAACGTGCCAGCAGCTTGATCCCCGCGAAAAATGCCGGTGACTTGCACGAGATTCGCTTTGAAAGCGGTGCGACCCTCAAGTCCAAGACCGTGATCCTGGCCACCGGCGCCCGCTGGCGTGAAATGGGTGTACCGGGCGAGCAAGAATACAAAGCCAAAGGCGTGTGCTTCTGCCCGCACTGCGATGGTCCGTTGTTCAAAGGCAAGCGTGTAGCGGTGATTGGCGGTGGTAACTCTGGCGTTGAAGCGGCCATCGACCTGGCCGGTATCGTCAGCCACGTAACGTTGCTTGAATTTGACAGCAAGTTACGCGCCGATGCGGTGTTGCAGCGCAAGCTCTACAGCCTGTCGAACGTTGACGTGATTACCAGCGCGCTGACCAGCGAAGTCAAAGGCGATGGTCAGAAAGTCACGGGCCTGGCCTACAAGGATCGCGACAGCGGTGAGTTCCACACCATCGACCTGGAAGGCATCTTCGTGCAGATCGGTTTGCTGCCCAACACTGACTGGCTCAAAGGCACTGTGGAGCTGACGCCTCGTGGCGAGATCATTGTCGATGCCCGTGGCGAAACGTCCCTGCCAGGGGTGTTCGCTGCCGGCGACGTCACCACTGTGCCGTACAAGCAGATCGTGATTGCGGTAGGCGAGGGTGCCAAGGCTTCCCTGAGTGCATTCGATCACTTGATCCGAACCTCCGCGCCGGCATAAAACCACACCGGCCAATAAAAAACCCCATGAGTGATCATGGGGTTTTTTTTGTGCTTGCGCGTTGCGTGGGCAGGCATCCAGTGACACTGCGCACGCCCCTATCGGCGGTTTACATCGGCGCCGGCTGAATAATCTCAACCCAGTACGCGTCAGGGTCCTTGATGAATGCCAGGCTTTTCATGCGGCCATCGGTCAAACGTTTCTGGAAATCGCAACCCAAGGCTTCAAAGCGCTCGCAGGCCGCCACGATATCCGGCACCGAAATGCAGATATGGCCAAAGCCGCGAGGGTCGGTGTTGCCATTGTGGTAGGCAAAATCGGCATCGTTTTCAGTGCCGTGGTTGTGGGTCAGTTCCAGAATGCCCGGGATCGACTTCATCCACTGGGTACGTTCAGCGGCGTCTGCCGGGATCTGGGCTTTGTCCACCAGGGCCAGGAAGTACAGGCTGAATTCGGCTTCCGGGAAGTCGCGCTTTTCAACCAGGGAAAAACCCAGGACGCGGGTATAGAAATCCAGCGACTTGGTGATGTCTTTGACCCGCAGCATGGTGTGGTTGAACACGAAGTGGGTGGTCGCGGTGTCGGGTTGGGCGGTGACGCCCGGGAAAGTGTTCAGATCGTGCAGGCTCATGGGCCCTCCAGAAAAAATCGGGCAAGCTCGGCTTGAAGTGAGAGTAGCGTTCCCTTGGCTTGCGGCAAGCATCCATGCAGCCGCGCCATGATACGCAAGGCCTGCCTGCTGCGCCAAATGAAAAGGTCACACAGCGCTTGCGACTTGCGGGTGTCGGGCGTCAAACTTTGGCGCTTGAACCTTGGGTGTTTTTCGTAATGATTGAATTCCGTAAACCGCTGTTAAGTGCGTTGTGTGTGCTGTTTGGTCCACTGTTGGGCAGTTCGTTCGTGCAAGCGGCAGACCCGGAAATTCATTGGCCCAGCGGCTGGCAAGTCGAGGAGGTGGTGCCCGACGACGCGGCACCGGCAACCCCTCAGGCGGTGTCTCGGCAACGCGCGATCAAGAATGATGAAAATGGCAATACCTTGATGGTCATGGAGTTGACCGGCACACCGATTGAGGCCGGGCATAAAGTTAATCTTCAGGGTGTGTTGCTGGACATGCGTAAATCCATCCAGAAAGAATTTGCCCGCAGTGGTTATCAAAGCGTGTGCAGCAAAATGCACCCAACCACATTGAGTGGTCTTGACGCGATGGAAACTACTTGCGTGATTACCGAGAACGGGCGACACGTATTGTCACAAACATTGGTGGGCGCGGTTGATACCGATAAAGCGTATGTTTTTTCATACGCGGGGCAAGCCGAAGCCTATGAGGCGAGTCGGGGCGAAGTGAGTTCGGTGCGCGACAGTCTGAAACTTTGAACAATCCATTTTGATCGATTTTGAACAAAGTGAACGGTTAGTTGGATTCGTTTTTGAACCCGCCAACAAAAAGCCCCGCCAATGCGGGGCTTTTTGCCAGACGTTGTCGATCAGCCGCGAAGCCAGGAATCTACAGTGGCGGCGCCATACTGTTCTTTCCAGGCTTTCAGGCCGCGGTGGTTGCCGCCTTTGGTCTCGATCAGCTCGCCGGTATGTGGGTTATGGTAGACCTTGACCACGCGTGCGCGGCGCTGTTTGGGTGCGGTCACGGCAGCACCGGCTTTGCCCGGGTTCGGATCAAGGATCGAGATGATGTCGCGCAGGCCTTTGCCGTAGTGCTTCATCAAGCCCTGCAGCTTTTCTTCAAATTCGATTTCTTTTTTCAGGCCGGCGTCGTTCTTCAGTGATTCCAGCTGGGCAAGCTGTTCTTGAAGGGCTTTTTCTGCTGCGCGAAATTCGGCGAGTCTGGACAAAATCTGTACTCCAATAGTGTAGTTGGCTGATATCAACTGCAGACAAAGCTAGTAAGCCAAGAGCTTAAGGTGACTCAAAGAAAGAGGCCTTTCTGCGAGTTCAGCACAGGCAGGAAAAATTGTAGTAGTTAATGTCGCACGAGTAAATCACGCCGTTGCTTAAATAAGATTATTTCATTGAGCGCAGTAGATGGCTATTCAATGGCTGGCCAGCGACTTAATGAACTCTTCACAGGGTAACGGTCGGCCGAACAGGTAACCCTGCAGGAAATCCACACCTTGTGCCGCGAGGTATTCGCACTGCTCCGTGGTTTCCACACCCTCAGCGACAATACCCAGGTCCAGCTTGCCGGAGAGTTCGATGATGCTGTCAAGAATATGCCTGGAGAGTGCATCAGCGCCAATCATGGCGACAAAGCTTTGATCGATTTTCAAGTAGTCGACGTTGAAGTTACGCAAGTAAGCCAGGCTCGAGTGGCCGGTGCCAAAGTCATCAATCGCGATCATCACCCCCAGTTGATGCAGGGCGTCGAACAAGCGGCGGGTGATGTCGGTAGGCTGGATCAGGTCGCGCTCGGTCAGCTCCAACACCAGGGTCACTTGGCCTTGGGCAAAGGCGGCGAGAAACTCCCGACAATCCTGGACCAGGTCCAGATCCAGGCAGTGGTGCGCCGTGATGTTCACGCCGACATGAAAGCCCGGGCTGAAGCGCGCGGCGTGCGGGGCCAGTTGCGCGGCGGTCTGGCGCAGCAGTGAGCGGGTCATCGGCACGATCAGGCCGGAGTGCTCGGCCAGCGGGATAAACAGGTCGGGGCGCACCAACCCTTCCTTCGGGTGTTGCCAGCGCATCAACACTTCACAGCCGGCCCATTCATGGGTATCGCCGCGTACCACGGGTTGGAAATAGGGAATGAACTCGTTGGCACCCAAGGCGCGCTGCAGCTCGTGGGTGGGGGCGGACGAGCGCTTTTGCAGCCAGTGCGCGAGCATGCCCGCCAGTACGCCAAAGAACACCAGCAGGCTGAACAGTGCCGGGTAACGCGCTTCCATATAACGCCAGACCTCACCGTCGGGCATGCCTGCGTCGACACTGTAGTGATATCGCTCAGAGGCCAGGTGATGATGGGCCACGGCAAACTCCGGCACCGCTGTGTTGTGGACTTTGCCGTCGGCATCCAGCCAGTTGGGGCCGACTTGCAGGATCAGGTACGTGTAGCGGCTGATCAGGCGCAAGGCGTTGGTCAGGTGGTAGCCGTCGACAGAGGCAAATGCAGCTTTGTCGCCGTCGACCAGGCGGTAAACCAGCAGTGCGGTGTCCGGCGTCACCGGGTTGCCGTTCATCAACCACAGCACGCCATCAACGTAATCGTCCGGGTTGACCGCTGACTGGTAAGTCCCGCCGAACAACGAGCTGCAATAGATGTTTTTCTGCCAGGACAGGGTCGTCGCTCGCACAAACGGCCGACGCGTCACCTGCTCACGCAGCGCCAGTTGCGTGCCGTTGTCACAAGGTTGGCCGGCCAGCGGCAGCAAGGCCCGGGCGGCGAGGGCCGTGTTGTCGAGCATCAAGTCGAATTGGCGAACGGCTTCGTGGGCGGTTTGCTCCGTGCTTTGTTCAAGCGTACGTTCGGCTTGCCAATAAAGAATCGCAACCCCGAGTAAAACCGGGAGCACGCCACAGATGCCGCTGATAAGGGCGCGTGCAGTTCGGCTTCTTGGGCCTTTGGCGGTGAGGGGCATAGGGGCAGCCAATAACGATAAACACAGGGAGGTATGCCGATGATAGATGGCATTGCGCTGGGGCGCTCGGTTGTTTAAAGCCCATGCCCCGGGCCTCTGGGTCAGTTGTGGCGAGTCTCTCATCCTGGGACGATAAACATCGCTGCGAACAGTAGGCGCGCCACCAACAATGCTTTCTTCTGTCGCTCTCAGCCGTTCAAGCCAGCGTTGACGGGGTATCGTTCAGTGCGATAAGTCCGGGGGCGGTGCACTTTTGCGCCAGCGCGATAAATGCCAGGGTGGCCGGCGAGGATTGGCGACGGTCAAGCACGGCCAGGCCGATCCGGCGGGGCACCGCCGGCGTCAACGGCCGCGCAGCGTAGCGCGGGTCGACGCGTTCCGGTAGCGACGCTTGCGCGACGATACTCAACCCATCACCACGGCTGACGGCGTCCAGCGTGCTGAGCAGCTGGGCGCAGCGATAACGCACTTTAGGCCTTAACCGTGCCTCGCTGAACAAGCGCATCACCAGTTCCGAGGAGCCGGCCTCGGTGAGAATAAACGGGTCATCACACAGCGCTGCCAGGGGCAGCGCCGCGTTGGCGGCCAGTGGATGAGCGGCGGGCAGCAGTGCCACCAGTTGGTCCTCGAACAAGGCCACGGTGTCGAAGCGTTCGTGATCCAGCACCACGAACCCGACATCGATGCGTCGCTCATCCAGCCACTGGATAACCTGTCGGTCGGGCCCTTCGTCCACGTGCACTTCGATACCCGGATAAGCCTGTCGAAACTGCTGCAGGAGGGTCGGCAGCAGACGGATTGATGCCGTCGGCCCGAACGACCCAATCCGCAGCGTGCCGCGTTTCATTCCACGGGCGTCGGCCGCTTCCTGTTGCAAGGTATTGGCCAGACCGAGCATCGCGCGGGCGCGCCCGAGTAATTGCGCGCCGATATCGCTCAGTTCCACCAACGACTGGTGGCGCCGGAACAATTCCACGCCCAGCTCTTGTTCCAGGGCTTTGATTGCATGCGACACCGCCGATTGACTGATGCCCAGGCGGTGAGCCGCACTGGTAAAACCTTGCAGTTCGGCGACCAACGAAAAGATTTCCAACTGGGTCAGGGTCATGAGTAAAGGCTCATTTTACGATTACCGATCATTAGTCGAAGAATACGCCAATCCTTCAGTGCCCCGAGCAAATCCTCATGCAACCCGTGTCCGATCGACTGACCTATCTGAAACTTGCCGCCGTTACCATGCTATGGGGCGGCACGTTTGTCGCCGGGCGCTACCTGGCTGATCGGGTCGACCCGTTACTGGCCGCCAGCCTGCGGTTTATCCTGGCCAGCCTGGCACTGTTGCTGTTTATGCTGTGCGCGCGGGTCCCTCTGGCGCGACCCAGTGCTCGCCAACTGGTGCGGCTGTTCGTGCTGGGTTTTTTTGGCATCTTTTTTTATAACCTGTGTTTTTTCTATGGCCTGCATTACGTCAACGCCTCGCGCGCGTCGTTGATCGTGGCGTTGAATCCGGCAGTGATCGGCCTGGCCGGATGGTGGCTCTTCAAAGAGCGCCTGAGTGCCGGCAAAGTCGCGGGCATCGCCTTATGCCTGGCGGGCGCGGCCGTGGTGATCGTCAGTCGCAACCCGCAGGTGCTGCACAGTACCGCGAGCAACTGGCGCGGCGACGGGCTGATTATTGGTTGCGTCGTGGGGTGGGGGATCTACTCGCTGTTTTCCCGTGAGCTGAATCGCAGCCTCGGTCCGTTGCAAACCGTCACCTGGTCAGTGCTGCTGGGCACCTTGATGCTGACGCTCCTCAGCCTGGTTATGGGGCGTTTCACTGTCGCCGGGCTCGGCAGCCTGCATCTGCCGCAGGTCTTGAGTTTGTTGTACCTGGGCGTGTTGGGATCAGCCCTGGCGTACATCGGCTATTACGACGGCATTCGGCGCATCGGCGCGACCCGTGCCGGGGTGTTTATTGCGCTGAACCCTCTGACAGCCGTGATTTGCGGCGCATTACTGCTGGGCGAACAATTGACCGTGGCCATGGGGCTGGGCGGCGCGGTGATCCTGTGCGGCATATACCTGTGCAACAAACCCCTTGCGCAGGCCAAGCCAATGGGGATTTGATAAGAGTGCGGACAAATACTGTTACGCTGTGTAGAATCGATTTACGCATACAAGAATATGGACTTGCGCTCACGCAAGCCTCGGCTGTCAGAGACTGATGTAACCATGAAGCTACTCGGCTCCCCCCTGATCTTTGGTGACTTCCTCGCACGCAGCGTGCGGGGCCTCTCTTGTGCGCCTCCCTCCCACCTCATCCTTGCTCGCAACTGACTATTTGTGTGTTCACTACAAGAATGAGGCGCCGAAAATGGCCGACCAATACGAAAACCCAATGGGCCTGATGGGCTTTGAATTTATCGAATTCGCATCGCCAACCCCGGGCACCCTGGAGCCGATCTTCGAGATCATGGGCTTTACCAAAGTCGCCACCCACCGCTCCAAGAACGTCGACCTGTTCCGCCAGGGCGAGATCAACCTGATCCTCAACAACGAGCCCAACAGCCTCGCGTCTTACTTTGCGGCCGAGCACGGCCCGTCGGTGTGCGGCATGGCGTTCCGGGTCAAAGACTCGCAACAGGCCTATAACCGTGCGCTGGAGCTGGGCGCCCAGCCTATTCACATCGAAACCGGGCCGATGGAACTGAACCTGCCGGCGATCAAGGGCATCGGCGGCGCGCCGCTGTATCTGATCGACCGTTTCGGTGAGGGCAGTTCGATCTATGACATCGACTTCGTGTTCCTCGAAGGCGTCGACCGCAACCCGGTGGGCGCCGGCCTCAAGGTTATCGACCACCTGACCCATAACGTCTATCGCGGGCGCATGGTCTACTGGGCCAACTTCTACGAGAAACTGTTCAACTTCCGTGAAGCGCGTTACTTCGACATCAAGGGTGAATACACCGGCCTGACCTCCAAGGCCATGAGCGCCCCGGATGGCATGATCCGCATCCCGCTGAACGAGGAGTCCTCCAAGGGCGCCGGCCAGATCGAAGAGTTCCTGATGCAGTTCAACGGGGAGGGCATCCAGCACGTGGCGTTCCTCACCGACGACCTGATCAAGACCTGGGACGCGCTGAAGAAAATCGGCATGCGCTTCATGACGGCGCCGCCGGACACGTACTACGAAATGCTTGAAGGCCGCCTGCCGAATCACGGTGAGCCGGTGGACCAACTGCAAGCACGCGGCATTCTGCTCGACGGCTCCTCGATTGAAGGCGACAAGCGTCTGCTGCTGCAGATTTTCTCGGAAACCCTGATGGGCCCGGTGTTCTTCGAATTCATCCAGCGCAAGGGCGATGATGGGTTCGGCGAGGGTAACTTCAAGGCACTGTTCGAGTCGATCGAGCGTGACCAGGTGCGTCGTGGCGTCCTGACCGCCGACTAAGCGTAAAAAAGCCCGCCCGAGGTTAACCCTCGGGCGGGCTTTTTATTGCCTGCCAATTACGCTCTGCGCTGGCGTACCAGGTGTTTGAACCCCTCATACACGAGCACCATCACCGCCAGCCAGATCGGGATGTAAGTCAGCCATTGGCCGCCCTTGATGCCTTCTCCCAAGCTCAACGCCACCACCAGCAGCAACACAGGCTCTACATAACTGAGCAGCCCGAACAGGCTGAAGGGTAACAAGCGGCTGGCAACGATATAGCTCACCAACGCCGAGGCACTGATGACCCCCAGCAGCGGAATCAACGCATACAGCTTGGGATGAATGTCCATCACCGCAAAACCTTGTTCGCCGTGCTGCACAAACCACCAGGCCACGGGCAGCATCAGCGCCATATCCAGCCATAGCCCGCCCAGGTGGTCGGTGGTGAGGTATTTGCGCACCACAAAATAGATCGGGTAACCGATGATCACCACCAGTGTCGCCCAGGAAAAACCACCGGCCTGGTACAACTCGTTCAGCACCCCGAGCGCGGCGAAAAAAACCGCGATCTGCTGCAGGCGCGACAGTTGTTCGCCGTACACCAGGCGCCCGGTCAGCACCATGGTCAGCGGCAGCAGGAAATACCCCACCGACACATCCAGGCTGCGCCCGTTAAGCGGCGCCCACATAAACAACCACAATTGCAAACCCAGCAAGGCCGATGACACGAGCACGCCGCCGATCAGCCTCGGCTTGGCCACCAACCTGCGCACCAGCTCCCACACGCGCCGCCATTCGCCACTGACGATCATGAACACGGTCATGCAGGGCATGGTCAGCAACATGCGCCAACCGAAAATCTCCAGGCCGCTCAATGGCGTGAGCAACGAAGTGAAGTAATACATCACGGCAAATAACACCGAGGCCGATACCGATAACACAACACCTTTAGACACAGCGTCCTCGCCAAAACCCATGGATACAAAAGACAGGAAATCTGGGGGGAATATAGGGTGCATGACATTGTTTGTCACGACGATTAAGCCGATTTAATGGAACAAACTCCTACGCAGATATCACATAGGTTTTACAACGTTTAGTTAGCCTGGCTGAACGTTCTCTTGCCTAAAGCGCTGCTGCATTTAGGCGAGCCATGGAAACCGCTCGACCCCAACGGATTAATGGCAACTTCCTGAGTGTCAGTCACCGCACCTGTTACGACGGTGCGCGTGGAAAACCGCTCAGCAAATTAATGGTTTAGACTTTTGATAGAGAGTAGACGGCATGCGCGGTATCTCACCCTATTATGGCTCCTCACCAGCTTCTTTCAGCGGCCTGCCTGGCATTATCGGTCGATTTGGCGAAAGCCACGCATTTCCCAAGGATGATATACCGGCCTGGAAAAAGCTTAATATTTATAGAGAATTCTCCGCATCGTTGGCAAGCGATACAGAACGCGGCGTACTGACGCCGGGCGGCAAAGAATTGCTTGATGCGCTGGTATTGCCAGATGCCGCGAAGCAGCCCCACGTAACGGTTTACACGTTTAATGTGGGGCGTCATCAGGCCAAGGATATGTTCATGGTCAAGCGCGAACCTATCGTGCCAGGCAAAGTTAACTTCGTACTGTGGATGCAGCAGAAAGACTTTAAGTCAAATCATGAATTTAAAAGTTATCGGGAAATAGATAATTTTTTGAAAGATTTACCCAAAAAGCCTGAAACGTTTAACGCCTTTCTTGCCCACTTTGGAGATAAAGCAGAATCTGCACCGGTCAGTGCCGCCGTGCAGGCACTGGCCTACGCGCCTGAAGGCAGCGCCCCCAAGGTGCTGATGGGCCCAGGGAAACAGATCATTGGGAATGTGTTTGAACACCTGAATCAATTCAGCGCAAATCCCACCCAGTGTATTTTTGTGAATGGCCTTGTTAATCAGGAACTCGAGTCGATTGATGCAGGCAAGCCTACCTTCAGTGGTGTACGACCCGATGGCGAGAAAGTGGTCTATCGGTACGACTACCACGGTAACTTGCTGGGTTCTGGCAATAGAGGTAATTTTTACTTCCTCAAAAATGGTGCTCACAGTCAATTGCCGCTTGTGCCAATAACACTGGCACAATTCAGGGCGCTCGTTTTCAGGGAGCGTGGTGACCTGAGTGCTGTGATCAATGTCGTTGCCAATTTTCTCGAAAAACCATTTACCGGCGTGTCTGCTTTTTTGCAAATGCTGGGTGTAGATAAAGCCACTGCCGACACTGTTCAGCAGGGCCTGGACAATCCAGTCAATGCAGTGTTGCTGTTTTTAAATAAAAATAATGATATCGGTAAGGTGTTCGGTCTGCCAAAAAGTGAAATGGACCAGGCGCTTACAGTGTTCGCCACTACCGCTCAAGGCTTTGTACCTGGCTATGGCACCTACAGGACTGTCGCCGCCGTGATCGCGAAGATATTAAAACAAGTGCCTTTGACAGAACAGGACATCAGAGAGGCTGCCCATGGGTTAGACGTTAAAGTAGAAATAAAACCCTAAGCCTGCAACGAAAACACCGCCCACACTGGAGAGTGTCGGCGGCTGTTGTTATCGGCTAATCCGCCCCGACACAAAATGGCCTAAATCATTGAACCCCGGTGTAGACGAATGCCCCGGTGTCACCAGCGAGTCAATAAACGCCTCATCTTCAGCGTTGATCTTCACATCCAGCGCCCCGGTGTACGCATCCCACTGGGCCTCGGTACGCGGCCCGACGATCGCCGAACTGACCGCCGAGTTGTTCAGTACCCAGGCAATCGCAAACTCGACGATCCCCACGCCACGCCCTTGGGTGTATTGCTGAATCTGCTGGGCGATACGTAGCGACTCAACCCGCCATTCGGTTTCCAGAATGCGTTTGTCCTGACGTGCTGCGCGGCTGCCGGCTTCGGGCGTTACATCCGGAGCGTATTTGCCACTGAGCACACCACGCGCCAGCGGGCTGTAAGGCACCACGCCCAGGCCATAGGCGGCTGCGGCGGTGATTTGCTCGATCTCGGCCTGACGATTGACGATGTTGTACAACGGCTGGCTGATGATCGGCTTGTCTACGCCCAAACGCTCGGCCACGCGAATCACTTCAGCGATGCGCCAACCCCGGTAGTTGGACAGGCCCCAGTAACGAATCTTGCCTTGGCGGATCAGGTCGCCTATTGCTGACACCGTGACTTCCAGCGGCGTGTCGTGGTCTTCGCGGTGCAGGTAATAGATGTCCAGGTAGTCGGTGTCGAGGCGGGTGAGGCTGGCTTCGAGGGCGTTGAAAATGCGCTTGCGGCTCAAGCCATTGCGGTTGGGTAAACCGTCCAACGGGCCGATGCCGACTTTCGACGCCACCACCCAATCCGCACGATGGCGGGCGATGGCTTCACCGACGATTTCCTCGGAGCGCCCGCCGGTGTAAACGTCGGCAGTGTCGATAAAGTTGATGCCCTGGTCCCAGGCCTTGTCGATGATGCGCAGCGCGTCTTCGGTACTGGTCTGTTCGCCAAACATCATGGTGCCCAGGGTCAGTGCGCTGACCTTCAACCCGGACTGGCCCAATGTGCGATAAATCATTCAAAGATCCTCATGGCTGGGAAACGTGAGTGATGCAATACCAGACTCAAGGGCTCTGGAACAACCCCTGCGCGGCGTTCTTCATGTGTTCAGCAAGGTCTGACAGCGTTCCTGTAAAAAGCGGTGCAGCACTTTGACCCGTTCCGACACTTGCAGGCGGTGAGGGCACATCAGGTTGAAAGGGGTGGGCTCACCTTGCCAATCGGGCAGCAGCGGCACCAGGCGCCCGGCCTTGATATCCCGGGCGATATCCAGGTTGGCCTTATACGCAATCCCGTGGCCGGCCAAGGCCCAGCGGCGAACAATTTCGCCATCGTCGCTGAGGTAATCCCCGCTCACTTCAACTGCCTGAAGCTGTGCCCCTTGGCGAAAGTACCAGGTGTTATTTGGCTGCCCGCGACGCATGTAGCGCAACGTACTGTGCTGCGCCAAGTCGGCAGGCGTACGCGGTGTGCCGTGACGCGCGAGGTAGTCAGGGCTCGCGCAAGGCATGCGCTGATGGCCGGGCACGACGGGCAATGCCACCAGGCTGGAGTCGCGTGGCACCCCAAAGCGCAAGGCGATGTCGACGGTGTCGCGGAACAGATCGGCGTTGCTGTCGTTAAGCAGCAACTGCAGGCGGATGTTCGGGTGCTCGAGTTTGAATTCATCCAGCCAACCCAGCAGCACATTGCGCCCGAAATCCGAGGGGGCAGCCAACTGCAACAGGCCGCTGAGGCTTTGGCCTTGTTGTTTGATCGCCTGCTCGCCCTCGGACAAGGCTTCCAGCGCTATGCGTACGCTGTCCAGATAACGCCGGCCTTCTTCGGTCAGGCGCATGCTGCGGGTGGAACGGGCGAGCAGGCGGATGCCCAGCCGGGTTTCCAGGCGTTTGAGGGCGATACTGGCCGCTGCCGGCGTGAGGTTAAGGCTACGCGCGGCTGCCGAGAGGCTGCCTGTGTCAGCGGTGCGCACAAACACTTCAAGGTCCAGGGTTGAGCTCATTTGTAAAAATCCTTTAAAGATCTTGTCGTTTTACCGGGATTTTTCGCCGATTGCCAAGCTGAGAAGATCAACGCTCACTTTCTCACTCAGGTATCAACCTCATGACATCCTCCCTCAACGGTAAAACCGTCATCGTGATTGGCGGCAGCAGCGGTATCGGCGCAGCAGTGGCCAAGGCCGCCGTAGCACGTGGCGCCCAGGTGGTGCTGGCCGGGCGCCGGTTGACCGCGAGTGTCGACAACGGTGTGCGCAGCGAGCCGGTCGACGTCACCGACAGCGTCTCCCTGCAGCGGTTGTTCGAATCGGTCGGACACGTTGATCATCTGGTCTTTACCGCCGGGCCGTCGGTGCGCGCCAAAAACCTCAGTGAAACCGACCTGTCCGAAGCCCAGGACAACTTCAATGTAAAACTCTGGGGCGCGCTGCGGGCGATCCAACAGGCACTGCCGTTTTTGGCTGAGCACGGCAGCATCAGCCTGACCTCGGGCCAACTGGGCCGCAAACTGGCGCCCGGCCAGTTGATCAAGACCGGCATCAACGCAGCGACCGAGGCGCTGGGCAAGCAACTGGCAAAAGAGTTGGCGCCACGTCGGGTCAATGTGATCAGCCCGGGTGTGATTGATACGCCGGCTTATGCAGGCCTGGCAGAGGAGCAACGGTTGGCGATGTTCGCCAAGGCTGGCGGGGGCTTGCCGGTGGGGCGAGTCGGCCAGGCTGAGGAAGTTGCGGCGGGGTATGTGCTGGCCATGGAGAATGGATTTATGACCGGTGCCGTGCTGGATATCGATGGCGGGGGGTTGCTGTAAACACAGCAGACATGCGCGGTTTATCCGCCGTGGCGGCTGAGATCAACACCAAAACGATCAAAGGGCCGCGCACGGCGGCCCAGCAGCCGGCCTGAGGGGTGTGGCTCGATGGCAAGGCGCACCGCTCAGGTTGGCGGTGTTGTCGTCAGACTTTCAAGGTCCGCGTCATGCGCAATGCCAGCACGCTGCCGGCGACAATCACCGCCGCCAGCAGGTACAACGCGATGTCCGTGGACCCGGTGGCATCCTTCACAAACCCTACGATGTAGGGGCTGAGGAAGCCGGCCATCTGGCCCATGGAGTTGATCAACGCCAAACCGCCTGCCGCCGCGCCCGCGCTGAGCAGGGCGGTTGGCACCGGCCAGAACATTGGCAGGCCGGTGAGGGCGCCCATGGTGGCGATGGTCAGACCGAGAATCGCAATTGCCGGGGTGGTGGCGAAATTCACCGCGATCACCAGGCCGATCGCGCCCATCAACATCGGCACCACCAAATGCCAGCGACGCTCCTTGCGCAGGTCGGCGGAGCGGCCCACCAGCAGCATGAACACCGCGGCCAGCAGATACGGAATCGCACTCAGCCAGCCAATCACCAGGTTATCGCTGAAACCCAGGTTCTTGATGATCGACGGCAGCCAGAAGTTGATCGCGTACACGCCGCTCTGGATGCAGAAATAGATCAGGCCGAACGCCCAGATGGCCGGGTTCTTGAACACCGCGCCGAGCGAATCGGTGGCAGTTTTCGGCTTGTTGGCCAAGTCTGTCGCCTGATCGGCTTCCAGTACCGCACGCTCATGGGCGGTGAGCCACCGGGCATTGGCAAAGCTGTCGCTGAGCAGGAAGTACGCGAGTGCACCGAGTATCACCGTCGGGACCCCTTGCAGCAGGAACATCCACTGCCAGCCCGCCAGGCCACCCTGGCCTGCAGCAAAGTGGTTGAGGATCCAGCCGGAGAATGGGCTGCCGAGCAAGCCGGAGACCGGAATCGCCGACATGAACAAGGCCATGATCCGCCCACGGCGAAAGGTCGGGAACCACTGCGAGAGGTACAGCACCACGCCAGGGAAAAAGCCGGCTTCAGCCGCACCGGTCAATAAGCGCAGGGCGTAGAAATGCGTCGGTGTCGTGACGAACAGCAGGCAGGTGGACAAGGTGCCCCACACGATCATCATCAACGCAATCCAGCGGCGCGGGCCGAACTTGGTCAGCGCCAGGTTACTTGGCACGCCGCACAACACGTAGCCGATAAAGAAGATCCCGGCACCGAGGCCGTACACCGTCTCACTGAATTTCAAGGCGTCGAGCATCTGCAACTTGGCAAAGCCAACGTTCACCCGGTCAAGGTAGTTGAACAGGTAGCAGATAAAAATGAAGGGGATCAGGCGCAGGGTAATGCGCTTGTAGATGGCGTTTTTATCGTCATCGGTGGCCAGTGTGGCAGCGGCGCTCTGTGACATGGCAGTCTCTCTTTATTATGATTTTTCGCGATGCGAGGGTAACGTTGATCGCCCAAAGAGTCTCGGCCACCGGCCGGGGCGCTGTCTTTGTGCCAGCGCACAGTCAAGCAGCCTTTGCGCTGTGCCGATGAACAACCCTGCCTTTCAAGGAACTTAGCCCCATGTTCGAGCTGGATCATGACCTGGCGCAGGATATCGTCAATCGCACCATGGCGATCCTGCCCTACAACGTCAACGTCATGGACAGCCAGGGCTTGATCCTCGGCAGCGGCGAGCCGGAGCGCATCAACACCCGTCATGAAGGCGCGCAGTTGGTGCTGGCCAATGGTCGTGTGGTGGAAATCGACGGCCAGACCGCCAAACACCTCAAGGGCGTGCAACCGGGCATCAACCTGCCGCTGATGCACGACCAGCGGCTGATCGGCGTGCTCGGCATTACCGGTGAGCCGGAGCTGCTGCGTACTTACGCCGAGTTGGTGCGCATGACCGCCGAAATGCTGGTCAGCCATCGTCATCAACAAGCCGAACAGCAATGGCGGCGCCAGCGCTGTGATGATCTGCTGGCGTTGCTGCTGGCCGACGCCGGCGACTCGCCGCGCTTGGTCGATGAAGCGCAACAGCTGGGGCTCAAACCGCAAATGACGCGCACACCGTACTTGTTCGAATTGGGCGTGGGCCAATCGGCGGACGCGTTGAGCACCTGGCTCACCAGCCGCTACCCGGACAGTTGGTGCGTGAGCTGCGCGCAATTTTCCCTGCTGTGGTGCCGACCTGCAGCGGTGCACGTGGATAACCTGCGCTTGCTGGAGAAGCTCGAAGGCCTCGGCTGGAATATCCTGCGAGTGGCCGTGGGCGGGCAGGCCGATGGTTTGGCGGGGTTGCGCCGTTGTTACCGTCGCGTGGGGGATTTGCTCGCCTATGGTCGCGACATTCTTCCGCACTCCCGGTTGTTGACGCTCAACCGTTATCGCCTGCCCGTGATGCTCTGGCGACACCGTAATGAAGACGCCCTCGACGAACTGCTCAACCCGTTGCGCAAAGTGCTGGCCAAGGACGCCAACGGTCAGTTGCTGACGACCTTGCGCAGTTGGTGCGAACACGACGGCCAGAGTCAGGCGTGTGCCGATGCGTTGGGTATTCACCGCAACAGCCTGCGGTATCGGATGGAGCGCATAGCCGAGTTGAGTGGTGTCGACCCACTGACCCTCGATGGCATGCTTGCCCTTTACCTTGGCGTACAGCTGTTGCCCCAGGTTTTGTCGAAATGAACAACAAACCTCGCTCACCCTTGTGCATCTGACCGGCGTCATTGCCGCAGCCAACTGGCAGCATGGGCGTTATAAAAAACGGAGAAGCCCCATGAAAATCATCATCGCCCCCGACTCATTCAAGGACAGTCTGAGTGCCGAAGGCGTCGCCCAGGCAATTGCCGAAGGGTTGGCCCACGTGTGGCCGCAGGCACGCCTGATCCAGTGCCCGATGGCCGATGGCGGTGAAGGCACGGTGGCTTCGATCCTCGCCGCCTGCCATGGCGAACTGCGCAGCCACACCGTGCGAGGCCCGTTGGGTGGGGCGGTTGAGGCGCACTGGGGCTGGCTGGCCGACAGCCACACCGCGATTATCGAGATGGCCGAAGCCAGCGGCTTGCAACGCGTGCCGCCGGCTCAGCGCGATGCCTGCACCAGCAGCACCTACGGCACCGGCGAACTGATACGCGCGGCGTTGGATGCCGGCGCCCGGCGCGTCATCCTGGCGATTGGCGGCAGCGCCACCAACGACGGCGGCGCAGGCGCGATGCAGGCGCTCGGGGTGCAACTGTTCGACGCTCACCACCAGGCACTTGCGCCCGGTGGCCTGGCCTTGGCTCAGCTGGAGCGCATCAGCCTCGAACAACTGGACCCACGGCTGGCCCACGTGCGTTTTGAGATTGCCGCCGACGTCAACAACCCGTTGTGCGGTGCACACGGCGCCTCTGCGATCTTCGGCCCGCAAAAAGGTGCGAATGCGCAGCAGGTCGAACACTTGGACGCCGCCCTCGGCCACTTTGCCGATCACTGCGCCAAGGTGCTGCCCAACGATGTGCGCGATGAGCCGGGCAGTGGCGCGGCGGGAGGCCTCGGGTTCGCCGCCAAGGCCTTCCTGGGCGCGCAATTTCGCGCCGGGGTTGAGGTGGTCGCCGAATTGGTCGGGCTGGACCAGGCCGTACGCGGTGCCGACCTGGTGATTACCGGCGAAGGCCGTTTCGACGCCCAGACGCTGCGCGGCAAAACCCCGTTCGGCGTGGCACGCATCGCCCGCCAGCACAACGTGCCCGTGATCGTGATTGCCGGCACGCTGGGCGAGGGCTACGAGCAAATGTACGCTCACGGTGTGGACGCCGCCTTCGCCTTGCCTTCGGGCCCGATGAGCCTGGAACAGGCCTGCAGTGAAGCGCCGCGTTTGTTACGCGAGCGGGCCGCGGACATCGCACGCTTATGGCGGCTGGCCGCGCTCAAGGTTTAATCGGCAACCCCGTGCGCCAACGGCTCGATCCAGCCCGGGTGCAACCGTTTTCGTAGCGACGCAGGCATCGCCGGCTGATTTGCGCGAGGACTTCGCGCTCGTCAGAGACGCGGGTTTGCCCCTACACTGGCCTGCCACTTGTCTTTCAAAGGATGAAACACAATGCACACACCTGAACCCCACATCGTGATCCAGCGCTTTACCGAAGCCCACCTTGAAGGTGTGACTGCGCTCTATAACGAACCGGCTGTGTGTCGTCAGGTGCTGCAAATGCCTTTTCAGTCGATCGAGGCCTGGCGCAAGCGCCTGGTGATGGACAACGAGCGGCGGCTACAGCTGGTGGCGATGCATGGCGGCGAGGTGATTGGTCAGCTCGGCATGGAGCAGTACCTGCGCGTACGCCAGAGCCACGTCGGTTCATTCGGTATGGGCGTGGCGACGGCCTGGCAGGGCAAGGGTGTGGGGTCGAGGTTGTTGACGGCCGCGCTGGATGTAGCCGACAACTGGATGAACCTGCACCGCGTCGAACTCACGGTGTACGCCGACAACGAGGCGGCGCATAACCTGTACCGCAAGTTTGGCTTCGAAGTCGAAGGCCGGTTGCGCGATTACGCCCTGCGTGACGGTGTGTTTGTCGACACCCTGAGCATGGCGCGCCTGCGCAAATCGGCTTAATCCGCCAGCGCGAACGCCACCGCAGCCTGCGCATGCAGCTCGGTGGTGTCCAGCAATGGCAGGTCGCTGTGTTCAGGCTTGATCAGCAGGCCGATTTCCGTGCAGCCCAGGATGATCGCCTGGGCACCCCGTGCGGCCAGGCTCGCGATTACGCGCTGATAGACCTGACGCGAAGCCGCCTTGATCACCCCGACACACAACTCCTCATAGATGATCCGGTGCACGGCCTGGCGCTCGTCCGCGTCGGGCACCAGCACGGTCAAGCCCTGGGCGGCCAGACGCGATTTGAGGAAATCCTGCTCCATGGTGAACGCGGTGCCCAGCAGGCCGACCTTCAGCGTGTCGCGCGCTACGGCCGCCGCCCCGGTGGCATCGGCAATATGCAGAAACGGAATCGACACCGCCGCTTCGATGCGTGGCGCCACCCGGTGCATGGTGTTGGTACACAGCACCACACACTCGGCACCGCCGGCTTGCAGGCGGCGCGCGGCATCTTCCAGAATCAGCGCGGCGTCATCCCAGCGGCCGGCATGCTGAGCCTGTTCCACCGGGCCGAAATCCACGCTGTACATCAACACCTGCGCAGAGCGCAGTGGGCCAAGCTGGTTGCGCACGCGTTGGTTGATGATGCGGTAATACTCGGCGCTGGACTCCCAGCTCATGCCGCCGATTAGGCCGATGGTACGCATGCGAAGCTCCTGACAAGGAATGTCGCGTTACCTTACTCAGCGCCTGCAGATTAGTCATATGCAGTTACCGGCTAAATGACCGGAGCAGTTTTAAGCCATACGGCAAGCCGTCACTTCTGCCATGATCTGACTTCGCAACCTGGCTCACCCAAGGAAATCTGCAATGGACGATGTACAGCAACTGGGCGAGATGCTTCGTCACTACGCCGATAGCGAAGCGCACAAGAAACAGCAATTCGACCTGCAGTCGGCACGCTGGGCGCAAAAACTCGGTGAGTTGTTCGGGCAGATTGAACAGTGGCTGGAGCCGGTCAAGACCGTCGGCCTGCTGGACGTCCATCGCGAAGCCTATGTCGCCAGCAGCCCAAGCCTGCCGGTCGAAAGCTCGACCTTCAAGACCGAGAAGCTCACCGTGCAGATCACCGGCAAAGCCGTCGAGTTCGTGCCGGAAGTCATGGGCACAGGCGGCTTGATTAACGTTTCGGTGATAGGCCTGACCGCTGCTCGGCACGGCAGTATCTCGCTGGTGCTGCCGCCGGAAAAACATGACTGGCTATGGAAGAAAACCAATGGCCTGAAAGACCCGGACACGTTCGCCTTCGACGCCAACTTCCTGGCTGCGCAGTTACAAAGCCTGATCCCGCGCGAACGTGGCTGAGCAATTTCCTTCCGTGTTAGCTATACCTAGGGACCGTTGTTTCGACGATGACCGCCAGGGAGTTCAATGATGAAACTAAGGCTAATGCTCAGTTCGCTGTGCGTCGCTACGGTTGCAGTGTCCGGCTGCGCCTCGAAGGTCCCCCAACCGGGCGAGTATTCCGGTTTTCTCGCGGACTACAGCCAACTGAAAGCGGCCAAGTCGCCTTCGGGGGCCGAGGTGATGCGCTGGGTCGATCCCCACCTGGACCTCAAACGCTACACCGCGGTGTATATCGAACCCACTCAGTTCTATCCCAAACCCCAGGCCACTACGAAAATCCCGTCTAGTACCCTGGACGGCATCAACCGTTACTACAGCGCGGCGCTCAAGCGCGAGTTGACCAGGTCAATGCCGTTGGCCAATGCCCCCGGCCCTGGCGTGATCGTGGTGCGCGCAGCCATTACCGCAGTGAGCAGCAAGACCGAAAGCCTCAAGCCTTACGAGTACATTCCCGTGGCGTTGGTGGTGGCCGCGGTGAGTACCGGAACCGGTATTCGTGACCAGGAAACCACACTGGGCACTGAGGCGCAGTTTCTGGATGGCGCAACGGGCAAGGTGCTCGCGCAGGTGGTTCGCAAAGGCACCGGCAAGCCGTTGTCCAACGATTCTCAAGTGATGAAAGCTGATGACGTTAAAAGCGTCATCGATGGCTGGGCGGCAGACGTGTATCAGTCTTATGTGAAGCTGAAGAACCGCTGAGGGTTGCACGCATTGCCGGCGCCAGCTTTGTTATAGCCGGGCAGGGCGGCGAATCAGGCAGGCTCGCAAGCCCTGCGTCAGTGAGGTCAGGGCTGCAGTCATTTCATGGAGGAGGGGCGTACCCGGCCAAAGCGTGGTTTCGGCCGGGCACCGGGTGTTACTTGAGCGGTGTCAGCGGTGGCAACGTCCATTGCGCCGCTTCAGGCTTGGGCAGGTAAATCCGCAGCACGGCATAAAACGGGCCGGGCGGGGCCGGCAACCAGTTGCTCTGTTCGGCTTTGGGCGGCTCGTGGTGCTGCAATGCCAGGGTCAGCCCGCCGTCGGCGTCCAGCTTGAGGTCGGACAGCATCCGCGAATTGATCAGGTAGCGTTTCTTGAGGTTGTGCGCCAGCAACTTGGTCTTCGCGTCGTACATGGTCAACGACCAGAATGCATCGGCGGGCGGCAATTGGTCCTTGTTGAAGTGCACGGTGTAGCTGTGGCGCGCACCGTTGGCCGGCTTGCCTTCGCTGTCAACCGAGTAGGTCAGGTTGATGGCCTCGTCGGGGGAGTTGCCGAAAATCCCCAGATCGGCCCCGGCATAGCGGTACAGGTAGTTATTTTTCAGGCGATCGCGGCTGCCGTACAGGTCACTGCTGGACACTTGATGGGTGTCGATCTTGTCCTTTTTGAATGCCGCAAACTCAGCCCGGCCATCGGCGATGCCATCTTCCAGCGCCTTGCGCTGTTCGGCGGTCAATGCCTTGGCCTTGAACGGCGCGCCAGGCGCGATACCGATCTTGGCAAAGCGGGCCAACAGGTCTTTTTCGCTGTCCTGGGGCGCGGCATACGCCAGCATGAAGTTCAGGTAGCGAAACAGCTGCGGGCCTTCGGTCATGGTCGCAGTAGGCTTGGGCCATTCAATCTTCGGCACCGGCGCCGGTGCGGGCTGTTTTACATAGCTGCTCAGCGCCTGCACTTTGTAGCCGTTTTGAATCTGCTTGACCTTGTTCAGGTCCTTGTCGTCGAACAATTGCGTGCGATACAAAGCGTAGGCGATGTTACTTTCGCTGTAGATCACTCGGTCGATGTCAACCGGCTGCTGCCCCTTCCAGTCCGGGCCGGCGATCATGTAGTGGCCGCCATTGTTGCCGGTGCTGCGGGTGCCCAGGTAAGCCATGTTCTGCGTATAAAGGTCGATCAACTGCACCGAGTAGTAACGGTTGTCTTCGATCTTTGGCAGGGTCAGTACCAGAGGTTCCTTGCGCAGGTCCATCCATACGAACGAGTAGGGTGTGTCCGCGTTCGGGGTGGCGAACGCCGTGTCCTTGGGCGTGAAGATCTGGGCGGTACTCGCGATATGATTGAACGGCGCCTTGAATTTGGCCCCGCCTTTATCAACGGCCTGGGTGTAGAGCCTCTTGTACATCGCCACCACCGGGTAGCCATAGAGATAGGCTTCTTTGGCGATGGCCCGGGCTTCGGCAGGGGTTGCGGTAAAATCGGCCCAAGCGCCGGTACTCATCAGAATCGAGAGGCTCGCCAACAGCAGGCGCGTCGGTTTTCCAATCATGTTGTTGCGTCCTTCCAGAGTGCTTTTTAAAGGGCGGTGTAGAGTAAAACGCCGAGTTTCCATTTTTAATGGCCGCACGTCACGTTAATCCCTTCAAACACGCTCAACTGAAGTAGATCGCAGTCATTCTGATGTCGGGTCGCGCACGTCGTTTTAAGCTGGCAGTAATATCCCGCCTTGCTGGAAAGCCGTATGCATGGATGGGCTTATGGGGGGCGGGCAGGGTGTTGCGAAGAGGGCGAAACGCCGCCACTGCTGGGCGGCGTCGAACGAGGTCGGCTCAGGCAGCGGGCAACATCGATTTGACCTTGTCACGCAGTTGATCGATCGAGAACGGCTTGCCAATCACCTGCATACCGGGCGATACATCAATGTTTTCGGCATAGCCGCTGGCAAACAGAATCGGCAGGCTGGGGCGCAGTTCACGCACTTTGGTCGCCAGTTGTTTGCCGTCCATATCCGGAAGGCCCACGTCAGTCATCATCAGGTCAATTACCAGGCCAGCATTTTCGACGATTTTCAAGGCCTCCTCAGCGTCTGCAGCTTCAACCACTGTGAACTCCAATTCTTCAAGTACATCGACGATCAGCATGCGCACGATGGCGTCGTCTTCGACTACAAGGATGGTGGAGGAGGTAGCGGACATAGTGAAAATTCCCGAAAAATGGAAGGGCAGGTCTTTAGCGGTTGAAAGACCATTCTCTAATGAGTCGCGTCAATCTCGGCAAGTTCCGTAGGCTGTGGCATTGTGAAGGGAATGGGGGGAAATGTCGCGTTGCCTGCGAGCGGCTGTCATCAACAGGGGCGGGGCGTCAATGGCATGTTCCAGAAGCACCATTGACGCAAGGTGATGGCCGTCAGAAAAAACCACCGCCACAGCGGCAGCGCTGGGTCTTCAGTCAGGGTTACAGGGTGGTTTTAAATAAATTCTCTTGGTAGAGGAATGACACGTCGACGCCTGAACCACTGAGCGTAGCGTTCAGGTTCGCTTCGTCGAATACCGAAATCTTATACTGGGGGGTGTCGCGAGTGGTGCCTGGAAAGTGCGGCATTAATTGTGAACTAAGACCACGATTCAAGGTGCTTTCCAGCCCAGCACTCATCGCCGCTTCGCTGGTGAATGTGGCTTTCCCGAAGTTAGGGTCGAAATAAAACCATTCGCGCTTTTTGGCGTTGTAACCGGCCGTAATGCCGTGCCCTGGGCCATTGATCAATAGCGTTTTTGACGTCGAGGCCTTACCCGCTTTGGCGAGTTCCGCAATGATTTCAGTGTGGGGGACTTGTCTAGCCTGCATTCCGTGATGAAAACGGGTGCCCATCACCTCTTGCATTTGGTTCAACTGCACGCGGAACTTGCTGACGTCTGCTGCCCGACGCTGTTCGATGGTGGCTTTGTTCGGGTCAATTTTTCTCAATTCAGCGATGTCGCCGGGGCTCAGCGCAGGCACCATCGCGGCATACATGTTTTTCATAAAGACGTCTTGTTTGCCGGGGCTCAGGTGCGCAGCGGCGGATGCCATCACGTTAGAGATCGCTGCGCACTCGCCGTCCGACAGCAGGGAGACCTGGCTGAGGTAAAAGCCTTGCGGAACGGGAACTGCTTTGCCACCCGCAGCGGTTATCTCCGCGTTGAATACCCTGAAATTCTCCAGGCCGACGGCAATTCTTCGGTTTTCCATATATTTGACCAAGCGGCCGAGCTCTTCGGGGGTACGGCCGCGCACGATAGCCAGTTCTGCGCACTGGTTCAGGGTCAACGTGCCTGCGAACCCACTGATACCTTCTGGGCTACCGGCCTCATACCCTCTCTTATAGGCATCAGCGTCAACGAGTTGCGCCGTTTCACGGGCCGTTTTGAATCGGTCGGGCAGCGCTTGCAGTTCATCTATGCGCTTGACCAGGCTGCCGAGCTCCGTCGGCGTACGCCGTTCAGCGACTGCAAGACGCTTCAAATCATCAATTTTCAGCGCTGGGGAGTAGCCAAAGATCGCGTCTGGTTTCCCCGTGTTCTGACCCCTTATATACGCGGCATTGTCCTCTGCTTTGGCTCTGGATAACGCGGACACAAAGTCTTTAAGGAAATTTGCATTGACCGCAGGAGGGGCGACTACGGCGCCGATCATTTTCCCCAGCCAGCTATCGGTGAACGCTCGGACTTCCCCGTCATGGGCGGCGACTTTGGGTATGAAGTCCTTGAGCGCAGGACCGTATTGGCGGTCGCTGATCGGGTCATAGGCATACCATTTGCCCTCATGAAATACCGCACCGCCTTCGATGGTCTGCCCCGCAACCTTATAGGAACCTGTCGCGGCGACGCCGTGGGTTTTGCTGGCCGCTTTCAGTCCATCGAATGTACCTGTGAGGCCTTTGAGCTTGATGATGACATCGCGTCCTTTGGCCGATAGATAATTGACGCTGTTGCCCAGTAGCTTACCGCCGCCAACCGCCAAGTCGCCCAGACCACTGAGCGGATTGAGCGCCTCAAGGGTGGCCGTGCCAATGAACTTGACCGTTTTCACGACCTTGCTGGTTGCGTTCAGGCCTGTACCCAGCGCTTTTGCGGCGTGTGCGGCTTTACCTGAGCCCAGTGTGACCAGCCCAATCACATCGAAGAACAGATCAAATAACCCGTCGGAAATCTTGTTGTTTTTGAAGTTGACGATGGCAGACCGAAGCGGAATCAGGTTGAGAAAAAACTCACCAATCGCCGCGTTGAACAACCGGTCTGCGTCGAACGACGACACGCCCCTGGCGTGGTTCAGTAGATCGTCGTTATCCAGAGCGAGAGCCTTGAGGAAAGCATCGGCAATAAAAGCGGTGCGTTCGGAGCCATAGCTGTTGGGGATCGCAGGAGGTTGGGGGTTTTCGTCGGCGTGGTTGCCAGGGTACGGGGGGGCCAGAAGTGTCGTTCGGGATACTGTGTTTGCATGTCGTCTATCGAGTTTTTCACCGCTGTAAGGCTCGGTGAATGTACGGGTCAGGTGGTTGTCTTTTTCGATAGTTCCCTTGCTGGTGTCAATCCGGTAAATATTGACTTCACCGGCGAGCGTGGTTTTTACATGCAGTGTATTCCCACGTTTTGACAAGGCGAGCGGCGACGTGAAATCCATCGCTATCTTGTAGTCATTGGTGTGGAAGAACTCGAGTTTGCCGGATTCAAGGTTCCTGCGGTCCGCCAGTGGCAATTTGGAAATCAGGTATTTGACCATCCCGCGGTGCCCATCGGCTTGGGCACTTTTCGTCTCTGCGTACGCTGTGTCGAACAGGTCGGCAACGCTCGCTTTATCGGACCGGACTAAGTTGTTGAAGTCGTTGATCGGCACACCGATGTTACTGGTGATGATCCAGCGATAATTTTTCTTCAGCTTTACGCCCTCCATCACGATATCGAGCATGGAGCGCAACTCTGGATAAACCCCGGGAGCGCGGCCGCCACCTTCGTAGAATCTTTTTAAAACCCTGGCTTTAAAAACGTGTGGATCAACCCCCGGAAACGCAGCTTCAAGTAGGCTGAGCGCCATCTTCTCGCGACTGGGCCAAGCGGTCTGCATCGACGAAGAAATGTTCGGCAGCGCCGTCAACTGATCGTTATAGGCGAGCCTGACCCTTTCGATGTCGGCCTCCGAAGGTTCGCTGTCAGGCGCCGTCAGCACGCCCTGGCTGCCGCCCCAATCTCGCAGGGCTTCGCGCTGGGCAAACTGAACCGCGTGGTTGTTCGCCGGCATGGACTCCGCTGCGACCAATACCTCGGCGTAGGTCATGGTTTGCACCCGGCCAGGTGTTTGCGCTTCGATCTTGGCGGCTGCAAGGCTCAGTTGCGTCCAGACGGTGCTGCCGTAGGTCACACTGGCAGGGATATCTTTGATGAGAAAGTGTGGGTACCGGCTGGCCAGCAGCAGGTGGCTCGCAAGTTTAGCCGTTGCCTGTGTGGCTTTGCCGTCTGAGACAAGCTTCTGGCTCAGACTTTCAACAATCGAGGACGGCAACCGTCCAATATTGTCAGGGTGCGCCAGGTCATAATCAGCCACATTGTTACGATCCCGCGAGATCGTTGCGGATTTCGGGTCAAGGCCAACGTTAATCGCGGTTAATAGATAGTCGTAAATACTGGTGTCCGAAGACACCCCTCCCAAGTGCGCCTGTATCGCGTGCCCGAGCGCCTGAGCGCTGGGCGTGTCGAGCAATGTTTGTAACGCCTTGACCGGATCCTGCAGATCGCTTGGCGTCAACGCGCTGGCGCTCAACAGGTAACCCAGAGTCGCCTTGCCATCGCGCGGCAACGGCAGGCCTGGCACTCCGGTATTGTCGGAAGAGAGGAAGCGGTCGAGCTTGAGTTCGTCTGCTCTCGATAGGGGGACTGGCCAGGACAGCGCGCCACCTAAATCTCCCAACGGATGCAATAAGGCTTTTTGCTCGATTTTTTGCGCCAACGCAGTGAACTCATCCGCAGTGCGCGGCAGGTCATAACCGAGCTCAGTAATGAGGCTCGTGAAGGTTGGCGGCGTTGTATGCGCTAAGGCCTGGGATGAGTTCGGATTCAGCGGGAGGGTGTTTTTGTTCAACCAGGCAGCCGTTGAGAAGCCGTCGTTAACCCAGGGAAGAATACCCCGGAGTCTGAGGGCGAGGCTCCTCAGGTTTTCCTGGTCAGCCAGCAGGCGCTGCAAGGAACTCGTGGTGGGCGCCTGAGCGATGCTGTTATCCGAACGTGTCGCTGTTGACGTGCCTGAGGCGTCTTGCGGGGTGATGTCAGGCTCAGTGACAGTTTGGCGGTGGGCGGTAATGTCAGGTTGGGGTGCTAGGTGGGTGATGTTCATTTGAATTACCTTGGCGGGCCATGAAAAGACGCCTTCCAAAAGATCTTCCGTGTTCCTGAGGCGCAGTCCTGAGTGCGAGAACCATGAACGTGCGTTCCTCCTTTGTTGTAGGAACATGTTTTGAGGTGTGTTAATCAGTTGAATCAACCGCACCAAATCACCTTGAAATTCACCTGCTATGAGTAGGCTTTTGCTTCAAATCAGCGCACAAACGTAGCCCTGGGCGATGGTATTCGGGCAAACTCCCCCTTTTTCCGCACTTGGCCAAGGCATGCCCATGACTCCCGCTCCGTCTGTCGATGAAAAGAGCTTCCGTAAACTCCTGAGCCGAAACGTGGCCTTGCCCCTGGGCGTGGGCGTGCTCAGCGCGGCTTTTTTTGTCGTCTTGATTACCTATCTGTTGTCGGTGATCCAGTGGGTTGAGCACACCGATCGGGTCATTAACAACCTTAATGAGTCGTCCAAGCTGACGGTTGACCTGGAAACCGGCTTGCGTGGCTTCCTGATTACCGGTGACGAGCATTTCCTCGACCCGTATGAAGTGGCAAAGCCGCGCATCATTGGCGACTTACGTAACCTGCAGGAACTGGTGGCAGACAATCCGCAACAAGTGGATCGCCTCAAACGCCTGGAGTCGATGCAGGTCGAATGGAACAAGTACGCTCAATCAATGGTTGACCTGCAGCGCCAGAGCGGGGATTACCGCGGCGCAGTCAAGTCTGGCCGAGGCAAGAGCCTGACCGACGCCATTCGCCAGGAATATGCAAACGCGGTGGACATGGAGCAGCAGTTCCGTGTCGCCCGCAACGCAGACGTCACCCGCACGACGGTCGTCAGTGTCACCCTGTATTTGATCTTCGTGCTCGGCTTGAGTGGTTTCCTGGCGTACAGCGGAAGAAAGAATTTAGTATCTCTATCAGATAGTTACAGCGCAAACCTCGCGTCACAACAGAAGATTGCCCGACGCCTGGAACAGCAGGCCTGGCTACGCAACGGTCAAACCGAACTGGCCGAACAGGTGCTGGGGCAACTCAGCCTCAATGTGTTGGGGCGCAACATTCTGCATTTCTGTGCCCAATACATGGGCTCGGCGGTGGCTGCGCTGTATGTGCGTGAAGAACACGGCGGCCTCAAGCGTGTGGCCACGTATGGCTTCTCACGTGAACAGGAGCAGCGTGAACAGTCGATCTACAGCGATGAGGGCATTGTCGGGCAGGCCGCCCAGCTCAATCGCCTGATTCGCCTGGACGATGTGCCGGTGGACTACTTCAAGGTCAGTTCGGGCCTGGGCGAGGGGGCAACCCGCAGCGTGATGGTGATGCCGACCAGCGACGATGACCGTGTCAACGGGGTCATTGAACTGGGCTTCCTGCGCCCGCTGCAAGAGCGTGATGTCGAGTTGCTGGAGCTGATTGCCGGCAATATTGGCACGTCCATTGAAGCTGCGCGTTATCGCCAGCGCCTGCAGGAAGTGCTGGCCGAAACCCAGCAACTCAACGAAGAGCTGCAAGTCCAGCAGGAAGAGCTCAAGACCGCCAACGAGGAGCTGGAAGAGCAGTCGCGCATCCTCAAGGAGTCCCAGGCTCACCTGGAAACCCAGCAGGCCGAGCTTGAGCAGACCAACGAGCAGTTGGCCGCGCAGACGCAAACCCTCGCCGAGCAGCGCGATGCCATGGACCGCAAAAACGTCGAGCTGAACCGCGCCCAGATCGAACTGGAAGACCGCGCCGACGAATTGCAGCGCTCCAGCAAGTACAAATCCGAGTTCCTCGCCAACATGTCCCATGAGTTGCGCACACCGCTGAACAGCTCGCTGATCCTGGCCAAGCTGCTGGCGGAAAACCCTCAGGAAAACCTCAGCGCCGAACAGGTCAAGTTCGCCGAATCAATCTATTCGGCCGGTAATGACCTGCTCAACCTGATCAACGACATCCTCGATATCTCCAAGGTGGAAGCCGGCAAGCTTGAGGTGCGCCCGGAAAACTCCAGCGTCGCGCGCCTGGTGGATGGTTTGCGTGTGATGTTCGAGCCGCTGACCGCCGACCGCAAGTTGGGCTTCCAGGTTGAAGTGCAGGCAGATTCACCGACCATGCTGTTTACCGACCGCCAGCGTCTGGAACAGATCCTGAAGAACCTGCTGTCGAATGCGGTCAAGTTCACTGAGCAAGGTGCGGTCAGCCTCTCGGTGTCCCGTGCCGCAGAGGGGGGCATTGCCTTTACCGTGCGCGACTCAGGGATCGGCATTGCGCCCGACCAGCAGGAAAGCATCTTCGAAGCGTTCCGTCAGGCGGATGGCACGACCAACCGCCGCTACGGCGGGACCGGCCTCGGGCTGTCGATCTCCCGCGACCTGGCGACGTTGCTCGGCGGCTACATCAGCGTCACCAGCGAGCCGGGCAAGGGCAGCGTGTTTACCCTGGTGTTGCCGGAGCACTATGTGGAGCGCACGGAGCACGACGCGCCGATTGAACAGCCACGCCAAGTCGTCGCAGCGCCTGCTCCGAAGCCGATTGTGGTGTCTGCGCTGCCGATTGCCGACGCACAACAGATCCCGCGTTTTGCCGATGATCGCGACAAGGCACCGTTTACCACCCGTTGTATTCTGGTGGTGGAAGACGAGCCCAATTTTGCGCGCATCCTGTTCGACCTCGCGCATGAGCTGGGCTACAACTGCCTGGTCGCCCATGGCGCGGACGAAGGCTACAGCCTGGCCGAGGAGTTCATTCCCGACGCCATCCTGTTGGACATGCGCCTGCCCGACCATTCCGGGTTGACCGTGCTGCAACGCCTCAAGGAACACGCCAATACCCGCCACATTCCGGTGCATGTGATCTCCGTGGAAGATCGCGTCGAGGCTGCGATGCACATGGGCGCCATCGGGTATGCGGTCAAGCCGACCACCCGCGAAGAGCTCAAGGACGTGTTTGCGCGTCTGGAAGCCAAATTGACCCAAAAGGTCAAACGCGTCCTGCTGGTGGAAGACGATGACCTGCAACGCGACAGCATTGCCCGCTTGATCGGCGACGATGACATTGAAATCACCGACGTAGGCTTCGCCCAGGCCGCCCTGGATCTGCTGCGCACCAACATCTATGACTGCATGATCATCGACCTCAAACTGCCGGACATGCTGGGTAATGAGCTGCTCAAGCGCATGGCGACCGAGGACATCTGTTCGTTCCCGCCGGTGATCGTCTACACCGGGCGTAACCTGACCCGTGACGAAGAGGCTGAGCTGCGCAAGTACTCGCGCTCGATCATCATCAAAGGCGCGCGCTCACCTGAACGCTTGCTGGACGAGGTGACACTCTTTCTGCACAAAGTCGAATCCCAGCTGTCCCATGACCGCCAGAAGATGCTCAAGACCGCGCGCAGCCGCGACAAGGTCTTCGAAGGCCGCAAGATCCTGCTGGTGGACGACGATGTGCGCAACATCTTCGCCCTGACCAGTGCCCTGGAGCACAAGGGCGCCGTGGTGGTGATCGGGCGTAACGGCCGTGAGGCGATCGACAGGCTCAATGAAGTTGACGATGTGGACCTGGTGTTGATGGACGTGATGATGCCGGAAATGGATGGTTACGAGGCGACCGCCTTGATCCGCCAGGACCCGCGCTGGAAGAAGCTGCCGATCATTGCGGTGACGGCCAAGGCCATGAAAGACGACCAGGAACGCTGCCTCGCGGCGGGCTCGAACGACTACCTGGCCAAGCCGATTGACCTCGACCGTCTGTTCTCGCTGATACGTGTATGGCTACCGAAGATGGAACGCATTTAAGTGGAGCGAAGTTTTTTGGACAAAAGCAGCGATATTGAGCTGCGCCTGCTGATCGAGGCGATTTACCTCAAGTACAGCTATGACTTTCGCGACTATTCGGGTGCGTCCGTCAAGCGCCGCGTGGCCCATGCCTTGCGCCAGTTTGACTGCGCGACCATTTCCGCGTTGCAGGAGCGTGTGCTGCACGATCCCGCCGCGTTCATGCAGTTGCTGCAATTTCTCACTATCCCGGTGAGCGAGATGTTTCGCGACCCGTCGCACTTCCTGGCGATCCGCCAGGAAGTCGTGCCATTGCTCAAGACCTACCCGTCGATCAAGATCTGGATCGCCGGTTGCAGCACGGGGGAGGAGGTGTACTCCATGGCCATCCTGCTGCGCGAAGAAGGCTTGCTGGAACGCACGATCATCTATGCCACGGATATCAACCCGGCCTCGCTGGAAAAAGCCAAGCAAGGCATTTTCTCCCTGGAGAATGTGCGGGCCTACACCGCTAACTATCAGCAGGCTGGCGGGCAGCGTTCATTTGCCGATTACTATACGGCGGCCTACGATTACGCGATCTTCGACAAATCACTGCGCGAGAACGTCACCTTTGCCGATCACAGCCTGGCAACCGACAGTGTGTTCTCAGAAACTCAGTTAATTTCATGTCGTAACGTACTGATTTATTTCAATAAAAAATTACAGGATCGGGCGTTCGGGTTGTTTCATGAGTCGCTCTGCCACCGCGGTTTTCTGGTGCTGGGCAGTAAAGAAACCCTGGATTTTTCCGCTTACAGCAAGCAGTTCGAACCCTTGGTCAAGCAGGAACGGATCTACCGAAAATCATGAGCGACGCCGCAACCCACCCAATCAGCGGGATTGAAGCCATCGTCGTCGGCGCGTCCGCCGGCGGCGTCGAGGCGTTGCTGAATATTTTTGGCGCGTTGCCGGGTAGCTTCAGCGTGCCAATCATTGCCGTATTGCACCTGCCGGATGAGCGCCGTAGTCAGTTGGCCGAAGTCTTTGCGCGGCGCCTGCGCATCCCAGTGCAAGAGGCACGCGATAAGGAAGTGATAGCGGCGGGTACCTTGTATTTCGCCGGGCCCGGTTATCACCTGTCGGTGGAAAACGACCGCAGCCTGTCCCTGAGCCAGGAAGACCGCGTGCACCATTCCCGACCTGCCATCGATTACTTGTTTGCGTCCGCTGCCGATGCCTATGGCAGCGGTTTGCTGGCGGTTCTGTTGACGGGCGCCAATCACGACGGCGCGCGAGGCCTTGCCCACGTCAAACAATCGGGTGGCACCACCGTTGTACAAGAACCCACCGAAGCACGCATCGCCGTGATGCCCCTGGCGGCCCTGGCCTTGCATACACCTGATCATATTCTCACGTTGAGCCAGATTGGCTCATTGCTGGCTTCCCTGGAACCTTCCCCATGTTAAGTACTGTCCAGGCCAAACTGCTGATCGTCGACGATCTGCCGGAAAACCTGCTCGCCCTCGAAGCGCTGATCAAGCGCGAGGATCGCCAGGTCTTCAAGGCATTGAGCGCCGACGAGGCCTTGTCACTGTTGCTGGAGCACGAGTTCGCCATGGCGATTCTCGATGTGCAGATGCCCGGCATGAACGGTTTCGAGCTGGCCGAACTGATGCGCGGCACTGAAAAAACCAAAAATATCCCGATTGTGTTCGTCAGCGCCGCCGGCCGTGAACTCAACTATGCCTTCAAAGGCTATGAAAGCGGCGCCGTCGATTTCTTGCACAAACCGCTGGATATCCACGCGGTCAAGAGCAAGGTCAACGTGTTTGTGGACCTGTATCGCCAAAGCAAGGCGATGAAACTGCAGGTCGAAGCCCTGGAGCGCAGCCGTCGTGAGCAGGAGCTGTTGCTGACGCGCCTGCAGGCCACCCAGGCCGAGCTGGAACAGGCGGTGCGCATGCGTGACGACTTCATGTCGATCGTCGCCCACGAAGTGCGTACGCCGCTTAATGGGCTGATCCTGGAAACCCAGCTGCGCAAGATGCACCTGGCCCGCGACAACGCCGCCGCGTTTACGCTGGACAAGATGCACGCGATGGTCGACCGCGATGAGCGCCAGATTCAGAGCCTGATTCGCCTGATCGAAGACATGCTCGATGTGTCGCGCATCCGCACCGGCAAGCTGTCGATTCGCCCCGCGCGCGTCGACCTGACCCACCTGGTGCGTAACCTGGTGCAAAACTTCGCACCGCAGGTGGCTGCTGCGGACTCTTCCATGCACCTGGAGGCCGAAGAGGGCGTCGTGGGTCATTGGGATGAGTTTCGTATCGAGCAGGTGGTGACCAACCTGCTCACCAATGCGTTGCGCTACGGGGCCAAGAGCCCTGTGGATGTGCGGGTGTATACCGAACATGGAGAGGCGCGCGTCGAAGTGCGTGACCGTGGCATCGGTATCAGCGAAGACAACCAGAAGCGTATTTTTCAGCAGTTCGAGCGTGTTTCGGCCAGCCATGTAGCGGCAGGCCTGGGCTTGGGCTTGTTTATTTCCGAGCAGATCGTAACCGCCCATGGCGGGGCCATCGAGGTCGAAAGCCGTATAGGCGAGGGCGCCCTGTTTCGGGTGTGCCTGCCGCTTGAGGCGCCGGTATGAAATCAATCGTCACCTCGACGCAACCTCTGCGTGACCCCATGGTCGTACTTGCAGCAACTGACCGGACAAAGGCTTCCCATGAGTGAAGATGCACAAGATGTCGTACTGATCGTCGAAGACGACGAATCCATTATGTTCGTGCTGGGTGAGTACCTGGCCGGCCTGGGCTACCGGGTATTGAAGGCGATCGATGGGGAGCAGGCCTTTGAAATCCTTGCGACCAAGCCGCACCTGGACCTGATGGTGACGGACTACCGTTTGCCCGGTGGCATTTCCGGTGTGCAGATCGCCGAGCCGGCAATCATGCTGCGCCCGGAGCTGAAAGTTATTTTTATCAGCGGCTACCCGCAGGAAATTCTCGACTGCAACAGCCCGATCACGCTCAATGCGCCGATCCTGGCCAAGCCCTTTGACCTGGATACGCTGCAAGAGCATATCCAGCGTTTGCTGGCCTGAAACGCACCAGGGCTGCCCTGCAGCCCTATTGCTTGATCATCTCGCGCACTTTGGCCGTCAATAGGTCAAAGGTGAAGGGTTTGGTGATCAGTTGCATTCCCGGGTCGAGGAAGCCACCTCGCACGGCTGCATGCTCGGCATAGCCGGTGATAAACAGCACTTTCAACTCCGGGCGCAGTTGCCGCCCGATTTCCGCCAGTTGCCGCCCATTCATGCCGGGCAGGCCGACATCACTGATCAACAGGTCAATGCGCTGGTCAGACTCAATGATCGGTACCGCCGCGCTGGCATCGCCCGCTTCCACAAAACCGTACCCCAACTCTTTGAGAACCGCGCTGACCAGCACGCGCACAGCCGGGTCGTCTTCGACGATCAGCACCGTCTCGCCTGGATTGGCAAATGGCAACAGCGCCGGGTTAACTGCGGCGGCCGCCACGGTTTCACCGATAAAGCGCGGAAGAAACAGGCTGACGGTCGTGCCCTTGTTGACTTCGCTGTGGATGATCACATGGCCATGGGATTGTCGGGCAAAGCCATAGATCATTGACAGGCCCAGGCCCGTTCCCTGGCCAATTGGCTTGGTGGTAAAGAAGGGGTCGAAGACGCGACCAATCACGCTTTCAGGGATGCCGCAACCGTTGTCACTCACGCTCAGCTCCACATAATCGCCCGGCAGCAACGTGCCGTAGGCGGCGGTGAACACACTGTCGAGGTGGCGGTTAGTAGTCTCCACGGTCAGCCGACCGCCATTGGGCATGGCATCGCGCGCGTTGATGACCAGGTTGAGCAGGGCACTTTCCAGCTGATTAGGGTCGGCCTCCGCAGTCCAGAGCGTGTCGGCCAAGCGCATGTCGAGGCTAATGCTTTCGTCGATGCTGCGTTGCAGCAGTTCGCCCATGGAGGTGACCAACTGGTTGATCTCCACGGGCTTGGGGTCGAGGGATTGGCGACGGGAGAACGCCAGCAGCCGATGGGTCAGGCCGGCGGCGCGGTTGGCGGAGGTCACGCCGAGGTCGATCAGGCTGTCCAGATCATCCAGTTTCCCGCGCGAAACGCGCCTGCGCAGCAGCTCCAGGCTGCCGATAATCCCGGTGAGCATGTTGTTGAAGTCATGGGCGATGCCGCCGGTCAGTTGGCCTACGGCTTCCATTTTTTGCGACTGGCGCAGCGCTTCTTCATTGCTGCGCAACTGCGCCGTGCGTTCTTCAACCTGCTGCTCAAGGGTCTCCAGCGTGCGTTGCAGACGCAGTTCGCTCTCGCTCAAGTCGATCAGGCGGTCACGCGCGTCATATTGCCGGCGCCGACCGCGCAGGGCCGCGCTCACCAGGCTGATCAGGGTCACCGGGTGGAAGGGCCGCTCCAGAAAGGTCACATTGCCCAGCAGCCCGCTCAGATGGGATGAACCATTCTGTTCGCTGCCACCGTGGTGAGTCATCAGTACGATGGGCAGGTCTGACCAGGCCGGTTGTTCATGCAGGTATTCCAGCAGCGGTTGCAAATCCACGCCGCGCAAGGCTTCAGCGGCAATCAACAGCATGCCGGCGCCTTGCTCCAGGGCCTCGCACAGCGCCGTGAGGTTGCCGGCAATCACGCCGCTGTAGCCGGCTTCGTTGAGCATCGCCAGCGCCAGGGCGCTGTCACGGCCCAATGGCGCCAGGATGATTGCGCGTTCGGAGACGGGGGAAAGACCGGTCACACGCCGTCTTCCTTGAGCAGCGGGGAACCGGCGCCCATGTAGGTCGGGATGCCGCGCAGTACGCCTTGAAAGTTGTCGAGGGGCTCGCCGATCGTCAGGCCACGCCCGCTGATTCGATACTCGCGAATGGTCGACTCGTGGGCGCCGGTGCGCTTCTTGATAATCGAAATGGCCCGGCGAACCTTGCCGAGCGCCTCGAAGTAGCGCAGCAGAATCACGGTGTCGGCCAGATAGGTGATGTCCACGGGCGCCTGCATATCGCCGACCAGGCCGTGCTGGGCGACGGTCATAAAGGTCGCGGCGCCCCGGCGGTTGAGGTACAGCAGCAGTTCGTGCATATGCAGGATCAGTGAGTTTTCTTCCGGCATTGCAGCCTGGTAGCCGTTGATACTGTCGATCACCACGGTTTTGATCCCGCGTTCGTCGACGCAGCGCCGCACGCGGTGGGAAAACTCGCCAGGCGTAAGCTCGGCGGCGTCCACCTGTTCGATCAGCAGGTTGCCGGTGGCTTGCAGGGCCGCGAGGTCGATACCCATGTTGTTCATGCGTTCGAACAACAGGCCCAGTTCTTCGTCGAAAATAAACAGCGCGGCTTTCTCGCCACGGGCCACAGCGGCAGCGGCAAAGATCATCGATATCAAGGATTTGCCGGTACCGGCAGGGCCGAGGATCAGGGTGCTGGAGCCGGTCTCGACACCGCCGCCGATCAAGGCATCCATTTCGCGGATGCCACTGCTCAACGTCTGGCGTACGTAACCGCCCCGGTGCTCGGCCGCAACCAGGCGGGGGAATACGTGGATGCCGTCGCCCATGATGGTGAAGTCATGAAACCCGCCGCGGTATTTCTGGCCACGGTATTTCACAATCCGCACCCGACGCCGCTCGGCGCCGTAGGTGGGGGTCAATTCTTCCAGGCGAATCACGCCGTGGGCCACGCTGTGCACGGTTTTGTCGAGGGACTCGGTGGTCAGGTCGTCCAGCAGCAGCACGGTGGCGTTGTAGCGCACAAAATAGTGCTTGATTGCCAGGATTTGCCGGCGATAGCGCAGCGAGCTTTGTGCGAGCAAGCGGATTTCCGAGAGGCTGTCGATCACCACCCGGGTCGGCTTGACGCGTTCCACCTCTTCAAAAATCTGCCGAGTGGCTTCGCCCAGCTCCAGGTCGGAGGAATACAGCAGGCTTTGCTGATGCTGAGCATCGAGCAGGCTCTCCGGCGGGGTCAGTTCGAAGATGCAAATATTGTCATCCAGGTCCCACCCATGGGACTCGGCGCCTTGGCGCAACTCCCGCTCGGTTTCGGACAGGGTGATGTACAAGGAGCGTTCACCGTTTTTAGCGCCGGCCTGCAGAAAATGCAGCGCTACGGTGGTTTTACCTGTGCCAGGTTCGCCTTCCAGCAGGAACAGGTGGCTGCGCGATAGCCCGCCGGAAAGAATGTCATCAAGACCTTCGATGCCGGTGGCCGCCTTTTCACTGAACAGCGCTTTGGATGTAGACAAGAAGTGCCCTCGGGTCACGTACAACAAGTAGAGGAGCGCACCGCCTTGGGCGCGCCATATTCACTTGACCGTAGTGGCCCGTAGCGGTTCAACGTTTTGCGCAATTTGTACAAGCCTGGCTAACTTTTATAACTTTTCGGTGCGGCTACAGGCCTTGCTGCAGGGCGGGATCATCCGGGTTTTGTTGCTCAAGTTGGGCGAGTAACACCTGGACGTTCTGCAACTGGCCGCTCTCTTTCCAGTAATTGACCAGCAGCACCCGCGCCTTGCGATTGGCCGGGTGGCGCTGGATGATTTCTTCCAGCTGACGCTGAGCCGCTTCCAATTCCTCCTGGGCGTGCAGGGTGGTGGCGAGGTCGTAACGGTAATCCTGATTGTCCGGCTCAAGCTCTACCGCTTTGGACAAACCGAGCAGGGCGTAGGGCCGTTCGCCGTGGTGCAAGAGCCACATGCCCAGGGCGTGTTGCAAGTATGCCGACTCGGGATGGGCCGCCAATTGGCGCGCCAGCAACTGGCGCGACTCATCGGTTTTGCCTTGTTTGTCCAAAAGCTCGATTTGTGCGACCACCGCCTGCAGATTGTCCGGCTGCATGCGCATGGCCTGCTCCAGTGCGTTTTGCGCCTCCGGCAGCAAGGCGCTGTGGATGTACAGGCGCGCCAGTTGAATCCAGCCTTCAGCCGTTTCGGGCTGGCCCTTGAGCTTTTTCACAAACTCATCCAGCACTTGCTGCAAGGGCCCGAAATACAGCCCCAGGGTATCCGGCGACAGGCCGAGCAAGGCATTCGCGGCGGCAAAGCGCACGTCTTGTTCAGGGTCATCCAGCACCGGGCCGAGTAACAGCGTGCGTTGGCCGCTGGGTACCAGGCCGACAATGCTGTGGATGGCCGCCTCGCGGACCAGTGGAGACTCATCGGCCAGGTCTTTATCGGCCAGTTTCAGCGCCTGTGGGCTGGGGTAATTGGGCAGTTCGGCATGCAATGCCGCGCGCCGCTCGGGGGACAGGTCCGGCCGGCCGAGCTGTTGATACAGCACTCGCGCGGCCCCCGGCTCGCCATTACGTGCCTGCTTCAAGGCTTTGGAGTAGCCATGCGCAATCGCCGGCGGCACGGCCACTGGGCTGGAGCGGGAGAAAAACCAGGTGACCAACACAATTAATAACAGGGCGCACAGGCCGATGATGGAGTAACGGCGTGACTTTGACATGCAGGCGTCCAAAAGCAGGGGCGGCTATCGCAAAGCCATCAGCTTCGGTCAGACCACGGCGAGTGTCAAACCCGTGTCAGTTCAGCACGTATTCAACCGGCTCCAGCGCAGCTGGCAGCGCTGTTTCGCCGAGGGCGGCAAGAATCTCGCGCTCAAGGGTGCGTACGATCGCATTGCACGGCAAGTCGTTTTCATCGAAACCGAACGGGTCCTCCAGGTCGTCGCCGATTTCATCCAGGCCAAAGAAGGTGTAGCTCACGATGGCGGTGAACAGCGGCGTCAGCCAGCCCAATGGCTCGGCCATGGCAAACGGCAACAGAATGCAGAACAGGTAAATAGTGCGGTGCAGCAGCAGCGTATAGGGGAAGGGCAGCGGCGTGCTTTTGATGCGCTCACACGACGCTTGCACCTGGCTCAGGCTGACCAGCCGGGTTTCCAGCTGGGTGTAGCGCCACTCGCTGATCGTGCCGCGTTCTGCCAGCCGCGAAAATTGCCCGCCCAGTTGCTGCAATACGCGGTCGGGGAGGTTGGGGTGCGCCTGCTCGATGCTGATCCACGGTTTGATGGCCCGGGCTTCATCTTCATGACGCAGGCGGGCGATCAAACCATGGGCAAAGCCGCACACACCGCGCAACAGGGCGGCGCGCTCAAGCGCATCGACCAGCACCTGGGTTTCGCGAATCAGCGAGCGCACCTCGATGACCATTTGCCCAAGCTGCTTGCGGCCTTCCCACCAGCGGTCATAGCAGGCGTTATTGCGAAAACTCATGAAGATCGACAGCGACAGCCCAAGCAACGTGAAGGGCGTGGCGTTGACCTTGGAGAAATACGCCGGGTGCAGGGTTTCCACCAACACGATCACTGAGGCCAGTAACGTGACCAGCAGGCTGCGCAGGGCAATGCGCTTGGCAATCGAGCCCTTGAGGGAAAACAGGATGCCCAGCAGGTTGGGTTTGGGGCGAACGATCATGGAAGGCTTCTGTGGTGGCGCAGGCCATCAGGTTAGAAGCAAGCGCCGTGGGCGTCCAATCACTTGGACTGACCGGCTGATCAGCGCAATCAATGATTGGCCAAACCAGTCAGCGAAGTTGAAGGCTTTGACCATTGCTGCGTCGTCGCTCCAGAGCGACTATTTCAACGATTGTTGTCCTCAAAACCGTCATCAAAATAAAAACACAGAAGGGTTTGAAGCAATGCGTGACTACCTGGCCGCTACGACCGAATTCGATTACCAGCACACCGTCGACGCCGCGCTGGCCGGCAATCTTCAGGCGCTCAATGCCTGCGTGGAATGCTGCGACCGGCACGCGCTGCCGGGGCGCATCGCCCTGTTCTGGGAGGGCAAGGACGGGCAGAGCGCCACGTACACCTTTACCCAGTTGCAGGAGCAGGCGGCGCGCTTCGCCAATTTCCTGCAGGCCCAGGGCGTCAAGCGCGGTGACAAGGTCGCGGGCCTGCTGCCGCGCACGGCTGAATTGCTGGTGGTGGTATTGGCAACGTGGCGCATCGGCGCGGTCTATCAGCCGTTGTTTACCGCGTTTGGCCCCAAAGCGATTGAGCATCGCCTGAGCAGCTCTGCATCGGCACTGGTGGTCACCGATGCGGTCAACCGCCCCAAGCTGGCCGAGGTGCAGGGGTGCCCAACCATTGTGACGGTCGCCGGGGCCAAGGGTGAAGGCATTGTGCGGGGAGATTACAGTTTCTGGGCCCAATTGCCCCACTATTCCCCAGTGTGCGAGCCGGTGTTGCTGGGCGGCGATGATCCGTTCCTGCTGATGTTCACCTCGGGCACCACCGGGCCGTCGAAAGCGCTGTCGGTGCCGCTCAAGGCGATTGTTGCGTTTCAGAGCTACACCCGTGACGCGGTGGACCTGCGCCCCGAAGATGCGTTCTGGAACGTCGCCGACCCAGGCTGGGCCTACGGCATCTATTTCGGCGTGACCGGGCCGTTGTCCATGGGCCATCCGATCACCTTCTACGATGGCCCGTTCACCCTCGACAGTACCTGCCGGGTGATTAATAAATACGGGATTACCAACCTGACCGGCTCTCCCACCGCGTATCGCCTGCTGATTGCCGGTGGTGAGCAGTTCGCCCGTTCGATCAAGGGCAAGCTGCGCATCGTCAGCAGCGCCGGCGAGCCGTTGAACCCGGAGGTGATCCGTTGGTTCGCCGATAACCTGGGGGTCACCATTCACGACCACTACGGCCAGACCGAACTCGGCATGGTGTTGTGCAACCACCATGGCCTGGCGCACCCGGTGCATGTTGGCTCGGCCGGCTTTGCCTCACCGGGGCATCGCATCGTGGTGCTGGATGACGATTATCAGGAGTTGCCCGCCGGGCAGCCGGGAATCCTCGCCATCGACCGTGAACAATCGCCGATGTGCTGGTTTGCCGGTTATGACGGGGTCAAGACCAAAGCCTTTGTGGGCAAGTACTACCTCAGTGGCGACACCGTCGAGCTGAACCCGGACGCCAGCATCAGTTTTGTCGGGCGCAGTGATGATGTGATCACCACCTCCGGTTACCGCGTGGGGCCGTTCGACGTGGAAAGCGCGCTGGTGGAGCACCCGGCTGTCATTGAGGCAGCAGTCGTCGGTAAACCCTGCCCGGAGCGCACCGAACTGGTGAAAGCGTTCGTGGTGCTCAACGCGCAATACCGCGCCACCCCACAACTGGCCGAGGAGCTGCGCCTGTATGTGCGCCAACGCCTGGCCGCCCATGCCTACCCACGGGAAATCGAATTCGTCAGTGACTTGCCCAAGACCCCGAGCGGCAAGCTGCAGCGCTTTATTTTGCGTAATCAGGAAATCGCCAAGGCCCAAGCGGCACTGGCTTGATCCACTTTTAAGGAAACAGTGATGCAGATTGAAAACAAGGTATTCCTGGTCAGCGGCGGTGCTTCGGGCCTCGGCGCGGCCACCGCGCAAATGCTCATCGCCGCCGGAGCCAAAGTGATGCTGGTGGACCTGAACGCCGAGGCCGTGGCGGCCAAAGCCCAACAGCTTGGCGAGAACGCCTGCAGCGTGGTGGCGGATATCAGCCAGGAAGCCGCGGCTGAAGCTGCCGTTCACGCCACCGTTGCAGCCTTTGGTGGTTTACATGGCCTGATTAACTGCGCCGGTGTGGTACGCGGCGAGAAGATCCTCGGCAAGAACGGCCCCCACGGGCTGGCCAGCTTCGCCCAGGTGATCAACGTCAACCTGATCGGTAGCTTCAACCTGCTGCGCCTGGCCGCTGCGGCCATCGCTGACACCGAGGCGGATGCCGACGGTGAGCGCGGTGTAATCATCAACACCGCATCGGTGGCAGCGTTTGACGGGCAGATTGGCCAGGCCGCGTATTCCGCCTCCAAAGGCGCCATCGCCAGCCTGACCTTGCCCGCCGCGCGTGAATTGGCGCGCTATGGCATTCGGGTGATGACCATTGCCCCCGGCATTTTCGAAACGCCAATGATGGCGGGCATGACCCCCGAAGTGCGCGACTCCCTGGCCGCCGGCGTGCCGTTTCCGCCACGCCTGGGCAAACCGTCCGAATACGCTGCGCTGGTGCGACACATCATTGAAAACAGCATGCTCAATGGCGAGGTGATCCGTCTCGACGGTGCCTTGCGCATGGCTGCCAGGTAAGGAGGATTATCCATGAACGATCCGATCGTTATTGTCAGCGCCGTGCGCACGCCCATGGGCGGCTTCCAGGGCGACCTCAAAGGGCTGACCGCGCCGCAACTGGGCGCCGCCGCGATTCGCGCGGCGGTCGAGCGGGCCGGCATTGCGTCCGATGCCGTGGATGAAGTGCTGTTCGGCTGTGTACTGCCTGCAGGCCTGGGCCAGGCGCCTGCGCGTCAGGCGGCCCTGGGTGCCGGGCTGGACAAGGCCACCCGCTGCACCACGCTGAACAAGATGTGTGGCTCAGGCATGGAAGCGACCATGCTGGCCCACGACGCGCTGTTGGCCGGCAGTGTCGAGGTGGTGATCGCCGGTGGCATGGAGAGCATGTCCAACGCGCCGTACCTGCTGGACCGTGCGCGCAGCGGCTACCGCATGGGCCACGGCAAGGTGATCGACCATATGTTTCTCGACGGCCTGGAAGATGCGTATGACAAGGGTCGCCTGATGGGCACCTTTGCCGAAGACTGCGCCGAGCACAACGGGTTTACCCGTGAAGCCCAGGACGCGTTTGCCATCGCCTCGCTGACCCGGGCGCAAGCGGCGATTACCGACGGCAGCTTCGCTGCGGAGATTGTCCCGGTACAGGTGACTGTCGGTAAAGAGCAAAAAACCATCGTGCATGACGAACAACCACCCAAGGCCAGGCTGGACAAGATCAGCAGCCTGAAACCGGCGTTTCGTGAAGGCGGCACGGTGACGGCGGCCAACGCCAGCTCGATCTCCGATGGTGCGGCGGCGTTGCTGCTGATGCGCCAGTCCGAGGCGCAAAAACGTGGTCTCAAGCCGCTGGCAGTGATCCACGGGCATGCGGCCTTTGCCGATGAGCCGGGGCTGTTTCCGGTGGCGCCGGTGGGCGCGATTCGCAAGCTGATGAGCAAGACCGGCTGGCACCTGGGCGAGGTGGACTTGTTCGAGATCAACGAAGCCTTCGCGGTCGTCAGCCTGGTGACCATGAGCAAGCTGGAAATCCCCCACAGCAAGGTCAACGTGCACGGCGGCGCCTGTGCGTTGGGGCATCCGATCGGCGCCTCCGGCGCGCGCATCCTGGTGACCTTGCTCTCGGCCCTGCGCCAGAAAGGCCTCAAGCGCGGCGTTGCCGCCATCTGCATCGGCGGTGGTGAAGCCACGGCCATGGCCGTCGAATGTCTGTATTAAGGACTCAACATGCTGCCCAATGACGAACAAGTGCAAATCAGCGAGGCGGCCCGGCAATTTGCCCAGGAACGCCTGAAACCGTTCGCCGCCGAATGGGACCGCGAGCACCGTTTCCCCAAGGAAGCCATCGGCGAAATGGCCGAGCTGGGCTTTTTCGGCATGTTGGTGCCGGAGCAGTGGGGCGGTTGCGACACCGGCTACCTGGCCTATGCCATGGCGCTGGAAGAAATCGCCGCCGGTGACGGCGCCTGCTCGACCATCATGAGCGTGCACAACTCGGTGGGTTGCGTGCCGATTCTCAAGTTCGGCAACGATCAGCAGAAAGAACAGTTTCTCAAACCCTTGGCCAGTGGCGCCATGCTCGGTGCCTTCGCATTGACCGAGCCACAGGCAGGCTCTGATGCCAGCAGCCTGAAAACCCGTGCGCGCCTTGAAGGCGAGTATTACGTGCTCAATGGTTGCAAACAGTTCATCACCTCCGGGCAGAACGCCGGCATTGTGATTGTGTTTGCAGTCACCGACCCGGCAGCCGGCAAACGTGGGATCAGCGCGTTTATCGTGCCGACCGACTCGCCGGGCTACACGGTCGCGCGGGTGGAAGACAAGCTGGGCCAACACGCTTCCGACACGTGCCAGATTCTGTTTGAGGATGTGAAAGTGCCCGTCGCCAATCGCTTGGGCGAGGAGGGCGAAGGCTACAAAATCGCCCTGGCCAACCTCGAAGGCGGCCGCGTGGGGATTGCCTCGCAATCGGTGGGCATGGCCCGCGCCGCGTTTGAAGCGGCACGCGACTATGCACGCGAGCGCGAAAGCTTCGGTAAAGCGTTGATTGAACACCAGGCGGTGGCCTTCCGTCTGGCGGACATGGCCACTCAAATCGCGGTGGCCCGGCAGATGGTGCATTACGCCGCCGCCCTGCGCGACAGCGGCAAGCCGGCGCTGGTCGAAGCCTCCATGGCCAAACTGTTTGCTTCGGAAATGGCCGAGAAAGTCTGCTCGGCCGCCTTGCAAACCTTGGGCGGTTACGGTTACCTGAACGACTTCCCGTTGGAGCGGATCTACCGCGATGTGCGGGTCTGCCAGATTTACGAAGGCACCAGCGACATTCAACGCATGGTCATCTCACGCAATCTTTAAGGAGCCAATACATGAGTTACGAAACCATTTTGCTCGAAGTGCAGGGCCGCGTCGGGCTGATTACGCTTAATCGCCCGCAAGCGCTGAATGCCTTGAACGCGCAATTGGTCAGCGAGTTGAACCAGGCCCTCGACAGCATGGAAGCTAACCCGGAAATCGGCTGCATCGTGTTGACCGGCTCAAAAAAAGCCTTCGCCGCCGGTGCCGACATCAAGGAAATGGCCGAGCTGACGTACCCGCAAATCTACCTCGACGACCTGTTCAGCGACAGTGACCGCGTGGCCAACCGCCGCAAGCCGATCATTGCGGCCGTTAACGGCTTCGCCTTGGGCGGCGGCTGCGAACTGGCGTTGATGTGCGACTTTATCCTGGCCGGTGATACGGCGAAGTTCGGTCAGCCGGAAATCAACCTCGGTGTCTTGCCGGGCATGGGCGGCACGCAGCGCCTGACTCGCGCGGTGGGCAAGGCCAAGGCCATGGAAATGTGCCTGACCGGGCGCTTTATCGATGCGGTGGAAGCTGAGCGCTGCGGGATTGTCGCGCGCATTGTGCCGGCCGATGAACTGCTGGAAGAGGCGCTGAAAGTCGCCACGCTGATTGCTGGCAAGTCAGTACCGATCAGCATGATGGTCAAGGAAAGTGTGAACCGTGCGTTTGAAGTGAGCCTGTCCGAAGGCGTGCGCTTTGAACGTCGGGTGTTCCACGCAGCGTTTGCGACGCAAGACCAGAAGGAAGGCATGGCGGCATTTGTGGCCAAGCGCGCGCCTGAGTTCAAGGACCAGTAAGCTGACCCCAAAAACACGGTAGACCCCATGGTGGGAGCGGGCTTGCTCGCGAAAGCGGTGGGTCAATCAACATCAATGTTTGCTTCAGGCCGCCTTCGCGAGCAAGCCCGCTCCCACATTTGATCTTCGCTGCATTGAGCATTTCGTTCGCTTAACTGACTGGCATTAGGGCAAGCCCGCTCCCACAGGTGGGAGCGGCGTATCTGTCAGAGCTGGTAGTCCTTCAGTGCTCGGGCAATCACCATCCGCTGAATCTCACTGGTCCCTTCGTAAATCTGTGTAATCCTCGCATCCCGGTAGTAACGCTCCACCGGGTAATCCTCAAGATACCCATACCCGCCATGAATCTGCACCGCTGAAGAGCAGACCTTTTCGGCCATTTCCGAGGCAAACAGCTTGGCCTGGGAGGCTTCCGACAAGCACGGCTTGCCGGCACTGCGCAGGCGCGCGGCGTGCAGGATCAGCAAGCGTGCGGCGTTGAGCTGGGTTTGCATGTCTGCCAGCAGGTTGGCAATGCTCTGGTGCTCAATGATTGCCTGGTTGAATTGCACGCGATCACGGGCATACGCCAGCGCCGCCTCAAACGCCGCCCGTCCAATGCCCAGCGCTTGGGCGGCAATCCCGATGCGCCCGCCTTCGAGGTTGGACAGGGCAATGGCCAGGCCTTTACCGCGCTCACCCAGCAGGTTGGCTTCGGGCACGGTGCACTCGCTGAGTGTGACGGCGCAGGTATCCGAGGCGCGAATGCCCATCTTGTGCTCCGTGCGATCAACCACGAAGCCCGGCGTCTGAGTGGGCACCAGGAACGCGGAAATGCCCTTCTTGCCCAACGTCGGGTCAGTCACCGCAAACACAATGGCCAGCTTGGCGCGCTTGCCGTTGCTGACAAACTGCTTGGCGCCATTGATGACCCACTGGCCATCACGCAGTTCAGCGCGGGTCCGCAGGTTGTGGGCTTCGGAGCCGGCCTGGGGTTCGGTCAGGCAGAAGCAGCCGATGGCTTGGCCGCTGGCAAGGTCAGGCAGCCAGGTTTGTTTCTGCTCGTGTGTGCCGTAGTTGAGAAGTGGCCCGCAACCCACTGAGTTATGGATACTCATCAGTGCGCCGGTCGCGCCATCACCGGCGGAGATCTCTTCTACCGCCAGCGCATACGCCACGTAGTCGACATAGGTGCCGCCCCATTCTTCAGGCACCACCATGCCCAACAGGCCCAATTCACCCATTTTTGCGACCAGAGCGTCATCGATCCAGCCGGCCTTTTCCCAGGCTTGCGCATGCGGGGCGATTTCGCCACGGGCAAAGTCGCGCGCCATGTCACGGATCATTACCTGTTCTTCAGTGTATTCAATATCTTGCATGACCTATTTCCCACTCTGCACGAAGTCGCGGAAGAAGCTGTCGACATGGCTGGCGTCCAGCCCTTGGACAGTCGGCGGGTTCCAACGGGGGGCTTTGTCTTTATCGATGATCAGCGCCCGCACCCCTTCGATCAGGTCGCCGCGCTCGAACCACTGGCGATCCAGGTGCAGTTCCAGGGCAAAGCACTGCTCCAGCGGCAGACGGCGGCCACGGCGCAGCATTTTCAGGGTCACGGCCATGGCCAGCGGCGAGCGGGTTTGCATCAGCTCGACGGTGCTCAGGGCCCATTCGTGGCTGTCGGCGACGGTGACTTCCTGCAATTGCTCAATGATGCTCGGCACATCCGGCAAGGCGAAGAAATGGTCGATCGCAGGTCGCAGTGCGGCCAGGGGCGCATCGGGCAATTGCTGCACCGCCAGTTTGGCCAATACGCCTTGCAGGTCCTTGAGCGGTGAATCCTGCCATTGCAGTTGATTGAGCTTGTGGTCGAGGTCGCTGAGTTTGGCGCTGTCGATAGACCAGTCCGCCAAGCCGCAATACAGTGCATCGGCCGCGCGAATCTGCACGCCGGTCAGGCCGAGGTAAATCCCCAGTTCGCCCGGAATACGCGGCAGGAAGTAGCTACCGCCCACATCCGGGAAATAGCCGATGGCCACTTCCGGCATGGCGAGGCGGCTGCGCTCAGTGACTACGCGCAGGTCGGCACCTTGCACCAGGCCCATGCCGCCGCCCAACACGAACCCGTCCATCAGCGCCAAGACAGGTTTGCGGTAATGATGAATGGCCAGGTCGAGTGCGTATTCTTCAACGAAAAAGGCTTGGTGCAGGGTGTCGCCGTTCTTGAAGCTGTCGTACAGCGAACGGATGTCGCCACCGGCACAGAAGGCTTTTTCACCGGCGCCGCGCAGGACCACGGCGTAAACCTGCGGATCATCCGCCCAGGCCTGTAACTGCGCCGTCAGGCTGCGGACCATCTCCAGGGTGATGGCGTTCAAGCCGGCGGGGCGATTGAGGGTGAGGTGGCCGATATGGTTGCGCACCTCGGCCAGCACCTCGTGCTGGCGGCCCTCCGGTTGAAGAGCCTCGGCGTGGCTTGCTTCGGATGAAACCTGAGCAGTCATCTGTAACTCCCTGCTTTTATTGTTCTTTATCAAGATGTCCGTGAACGAACCTTCTCGCGATCGTACCAGTGCAAATTTGCCCCGTACAACCCGGAATCATGCAGGTCGTTTTTGCATTTATGCAGATCAGCTCACGCGACTCGGCCGGCCAGCACCTCGCCAATGCTGCGCCGCCGCGCATGGCCTTCGGCCGCGTGAATCAGTTGTTCCAGCTCGGCAGGTTGCACGTCGTAAAACTGCTCCATTTCGGCCATGGCCTGTTTCAGGTCGGCTGCGGTGATCGAGGCGTCCAGCGCCGGTGCAGCACGGCCGATGATGACCGCAGGCGACTCGACTGGACCCTTGGGATAGCGCGTGCGCGTGGCATTGTTATAGGCCAGCGCACACGCGAGCAGGGCGCTCGCGCCGAGCATGACCGGGCCCAACTCGTGCCAACCCAGCGCGATTGAGGCCGGATCGGCAAGGACCAGGGTCATGGCCAGGCCACCGGCCGGTGGGTGCAAACAACGTAGCCAGCACATCAGGATGACGGTCATGCCGGCCGCCAGACACGCGCTGCCCAGGGTACGCCCGAGCACCCGTGCGACCAGCAACCCCACCACCGCGGCACATAAGTAGCTGCCGATGATCGACCAGGGCTGCGCCAACGCACCGGACGACACCGCAAACAGCAGCACGGCGGAAGCCCCCAGGGGGCCGAGCAGGTGCAGCGCGACGTCCATGCCAAAGAGCCGAGCACACACCCAGACACTGAAGAGCGTGCCCAAGGCCATGCCGATTGCGGCGCGGCTCCATTCGGCAGGGCGGGTATTGATTGCAGCGGGTAACCAGCGAGCGAGCATCGGAGCAGTCCGTAAATAACAGGCGAAAAAAAGGGCTTGGCAGGTTTCCCGCGAAAGCCCTTTGAGCGTTCCAATAGTTGGGGGAGGAACCCTTAACAGTGTGCCGACCGGAGCACAGGGGTGCCAATGCATATTAATGAAGGTTGAATGCAAAAAGAGTGAGTTAAAACGCCTCGCCACAAGGGGTTAAGCGTGTGTTCTGGGTGAACGGCCGGTTGATCCGCCCGAGCACACGTGTACGGGTCTCTTCATTGAACAACTGCCTTTGCAGGTTCTCCTGTAGCGCAGTGTTGTTGGCCAATGGGCCTTTCAACGCCACCAGCGCGTCGCGCAGCTCCATCAGCCGATCCAGCCGCGGCGCAGGAATAAGCAACAAATCTTCTGGCACGGTATTGCCCTTTTAATAATGGCAGCCACTGTGCGTAGAGGGGATGGCAGCGTCCTGAAGTAAATAGTTAACGCACTTGGCGAACGAGTCTACATTTCGGTTCCAGGCATCGGAAGGCAAAGCGCACCAGCCTTTACGCATAGCGACGTAGGCGCTTTCCTGGCGCTAATAACGAAAAACGCCCACTTTTTGAGGAGTGGGCGTTGTTTCTGTCAGACCGCTGTGACAGCGTTCAGCGCCTGCGATCAAGGCGCGGAAGCTTTCTTCAGATGCAGCAACACATAAGGGTCTTTGTCGAACTCCCCGCTGAGCGTCGGTGTGATCGAGCGCAAGCGTGGATCTTGCAGTTTTTCGAAGTCCTGAGCACTCATCACCAGCCAGGCCGGCCCTTGCAGCGGGGCCAGATCGGCGGGCGATTGGGTGAACAGCGGGACCTTATCGCAGTTGAAGTTGACCATGAACTTGATGGCTTTCGCGTCTTTACCCAAGCCATGCAGTACCACCGGTGCCGGTTGCTGCATGATGTGCGCCTTGACTGCGAGGGTAAAGGTGCGGGTGTCGTAGAGCGTACGTTCCAGCGGTTCGACCACCACGATGTAGGTTGACCAGAGCGCCAGCACCGCCGCGAATGCGGGCCCCAGCGTGCGCAGGCGTGCTTTGAGGAGTGACAGCAATGCCAACCCCTGAAGCACGCCCAGTAACGTGAAGATCAACCCAAGGTTGTCCAACTGGGCCGGGTAGCGCTTGCGCGCCACCACCAAGCCTATCACCAGGAGCGCCGGCAACAGCGTCCAGATGCCCAGGATCAGGCCGCGGAGCGCCGCGAACAGCCGCCCCTGGGTGACCTGGAACGGGTAGGCCGCAATGATCGCCGCCATGGGCAGCATCGGCAGGATGTAGCGCGCCTTTTTCGCTTGGGGTACCGACAAGCCCAGCATCACCAGCAGACCGGCCGCTGCGCAATACACCACCAGTTTCAGCGCCGGGTCCGGCGCGCGGCGCCCGCCGATGACCACCGCCACCAGCACCAACAGCGCCAGCGGGTAGGCCAGCGCATAGTTGCCCATGGAACTGGTGAAGTAATACAACACGCCGCTGGAGCCTTCGGTGCCGTCCATGCGCCCGAGGAACTGCATGCGGATCACGTCCTGCATGAAGTCTTCGCCACCGCTGAGCTTGGCCAGCAGCAACAGCAGGCCGACACACGCCACCAACAGGGCCAGCGCCAGCACACCAAAGGTGAACAGTTGGCGCCATTGCCGATTGATCAGGTAATAGCTGCAGAGCACGCCGGTTGGGATCACCAGGCCGATTGGCCCACGCACTGCAAAGCCGAGAATCACCAGCAGGAACAACCAATGCAGGCGCTTGGCGGCACCGAAGTGATCGTGGGCATAACCGAGGTAGAACACCGTCAGGGCGATGGCGGCGAGCATCTGGTCCAGGGACACCGCACGGGTTTCACTGATGAAGGTGCTGCTGAGCAGCAACATCGCGATGCTCAACAGACCCCAGCGCGTGGAGTAGGGCGCCGTGAGGCGGTACACCAGGGTTACGATCAGTGCCGACGCAATCGACGTCGGCAGCCATGCCGTCAGGCTGGTGACCTGGCCGAACGGCAAGGACAACAGCCACGTCAGCAGTGTCGAGGTCGCCAGATAGTCAGCGTAGGGCTGGCCATAGGTGGTGGGAAAGAAGCTCGGCCCATGGCGCAGCATCTCTTGTGCAAACACCACGAAGCGCGAGTCGAACCCGATGATAGCCTGGTGCCAATTGCCGACGATAAACAGCACCAGCGCAAGGAGCCCAAGCCCCAGCGACTGGTTGCGGATCGTTGCAGTAAGCAAGGGCGGTTGAGCTTTGTTCACGTGTCAGTCTTCCTTGACCGGCGCTACCCAGTTTTGCTGAGGGATCGGCAACTCGCAGGAATCGCCACGACCCATTGGGAAGTATTTGAAGCCTTTGCGCGCCAGGCGCTCGCCGTCGTAAAGGTTGCGACCGTCGAAAATCACCGGGTTTTTCAGACGGTCGAGGATCAGGTCGAAATCCGGGGCCTTGAACTGCTGCCATTCGGTGCAGACGATCAGCGCATCGGCGCCGCTCAAGGCGGACTCCGGCGTGCCCAGCAACGTCAGGCGCGACTCGTCACCGTAGATGCGCTGGGTTTCCTGCATGGCTTCAGGGTCAAACGCACGGACATTGGCGCCTGCGGCCCAAAGGGCTTCCATCAGCACACGGCTCGGTGCATCACGCATGTCATCGGTGTTGGGCTTGAAGGCCAGGCCCCACAACGCGAACGTCTTGCCTTTCAGTTCACCCTTGAAGTAAGCGTTGATACGTTCGAACAGCTTGCTCTTCTGGCGCTGGTTGATGGCTTCGACCGCTTCAAGCAGGTCGCTGGAGCAGTTGGCTTCCTTGGCGCTGTGGATCAAGGCGCGCATGTCTTTGGGGAAGCACGAACCACCGTAGCCGCAACCCGGGTAGATGAAGTGGTAGCCGATCCGCGAGTCGGCGCCGATGCCCAGGCGTACGGCTTCGATGTCCGCACCCAGGTGTTCGGCCAGCTCGGCGATCTGGTTGATGAAGCTGATCTTGGTGGCCAGCATGCAGTTGGCGGCGTACTTGGTCAGTTCGGCGCTGCGCAGGTCCATGAAAATGATGCGGTCGTGGTTGCGGTTGAAGGGCGCATACAGGTCGCGCATCACTTCACGCACTTCTTCACGTTCGCAACCGATGATAATGCGGTCCGGGCGGCGGCAATCGGCGACGGCCGTGCCTTCCTTGAGGAATTCCGGGTTGGAGACGATATCGAATTCCAGGTGACGGCCCGCGATGTGCAGGTTTTTTTCGATATGGGCGCGCAAGGTGTCGCCGGTGCCGACGGGTACGGTGGATTTTTCCACCAGAATCACCGGTTCCACACGATGGCGGGACACCGCGTCACCGACCGACAGCACATACTTGAGGTCGGCCGAGCCGTCTTCATCCGAGGGTGTACCCACGGCGATAAACAGCACTTCACCGTGTTCAACGGCGAGTTTTTCATCATAGGTAAAGTGCAGGCGGCCACTTTCCAGGTTTTCCTTGACCATGGCAGCCAGGCCCGGTTCGAAGATCGTCACATGGCCTTTCTGAAGCGACTCGACCTTGCTCTTGTCAACGTCCATGCAGATCACATCGTGACCGACTTCGGCCAATACGGTGGCCTGTACCAGACCGACGTAACCGCTACCAAATACACTGATTTTCATGGGGCATTCCTGGGGCTTGCAACGCTAGCACGACGAGAGTTAATAACCAGAACACCGAGGATGACCAACGCCACCCCCAGGGTTTTTGAAAGCGAAAAATGTTCGTTGAACACCGGCAGGCTGGCCGCGAGCAGGTACACCAGCGCATAGCTGATGCTGAGCAGCGAATAGGCGCGACCCAGCGGCAAATGCTTGAGCGCGCCAAGCCAGCAGACCATCGACAGCGCATAGGCGATGATTGCCAGGATGACCACGCCGAGGGCGCCCAGATCAATGGCGTTGCTGTTGAACGCGCTCAGCCAGGCGTCCGGCAGTGGCAGGCGCGTCATGCTCCAGCGCATGCCCAGTTGAGCGGCGCTCACCAGGCCGACGCTGCCCAAGGCCAGGGCAAACCCTTGCGCGCGGCTCATACGTGACGCCCGAGCAGTACGACGCCGCCGATCACCAGCGCCACACCGAGCCAATGACGGCCATCGATGTGCTCATGAAAGACAAAGTGCGCCATCAACGTCACCAGCACGAAATTCAAGCTGAGCATCGGGTAGGCGATGCCCACCTCCAGGCGCTGCAAAACCAGCAGCCACACCAACAGGCCCAGGCCCAGGCACACCAGTGCCGACCACAGCCACGGGGAACGCAGTTTCGGCGCCCATCCGTGCGGCTGGCCGCGCCAGCTTTCCACGGCAAACTTTTGCGAAACCTGGCCCATACAGGTGAGCAGGCAGGCGCTCAATAGCAGAAGCAATGTGATCATTGCGCAGCCTGTGGGAAGATCAGGATCACGATATTGCCTTGCTCGTAGCGTTTACCGTCCTGGGGCAGCAGGTTCACTTCAGCAACCTCGTCGTCGCCCTTGACCCGCATCACCACACCGACAGACCCCTTTTTGCGCGCCTCGCTCATCCATTGCTGGACTTCGCTGGTATCGATCTTGCGATGCGCGGTGTCGGGGTAGGCGATGCCGTATTTCACTTCGCCGACGGTGTTGTAGAGGCTCACATCCGGGCGGCCCAAACGCCATGACAGGGCCGACGCGGCGCCCAGGTCATTGCTAAGCAGGGCGGCGGTCGGTTGCAGCTCCGGCAGGTGGTCGATGATGAACTGATCCGGCGTCTTGTTGTAAACCACCGAATGGGGCAGGGCGGCGGGCACCAAGGCGACCAGCAACCAACTGCCGATCGCCGGTGCGGCCCACAGTTTCAACGGGCGCGCGGCCTGCAGCAGGTTGACCACAATCCAGCCGAACAGGAAGGTAAACACCAGCACCAGGCTGAGGGTTTCCTGACCGCGTTCGTACACCGGATTCTTCAATTGGAACCAGCTGATCGCCAACAAGGCCGCGATACCGATACCCAGGTTCAGCCAGCCGTTGATGCGCAGTGCGCGAGCCTGGCCCTGGGCAAGCTTGTCGCTCAGGGTCGACCCCATCAGCAGGGCCAACGGCAGCAGGCAAGGCATGATGTACGACGGCAGCTTGCCTTTGGCCAGGCTGAAGAACGCCAGGGGCATCAATAGCCATAACAGCAGGAACACGGTTTTAGGCAGGCGCTTTTCCAGCCACGCACGTTTCACCGTGGACGGCAGCAGCGCGATCCACGGCAATGAGAACGCGACCATCAGCGGCAGGTAGAACCAGAAGGGCTCGGCATGCTGGGCGTCATCGCCGGCAAAGCGTTGGATATGCTCGTGCCAGAAGAAGAAGTTCCAGTAGTCCGGCTCTTGCAGGTGCACGGCCAGTGCCCACGGCAGGCTGACCACAATCGCGACGACCACGGCGACCACGCCGTAACCGAGCAATTCACGAAAGCGTTTTTGCCAGATCGCGTAGGGCAGGGCGATCAACACCGGCAGCAGCCAGGCGAGGAAGCCTTTGGTCATGAAACCCATGCCACAGGCGAAACCGAGCAAGGCCCACGACCACAAACGGCCGCGGCGGGTGGTGCTGTCGAAGCAGAACCACAGCGCCACACCGGTCAGGTTGACCCAGAAGGTGAATTGCGGGTCCAGGTTGGCATAACCGCCGAGCAGGGCCACGCTGACAAAGCTCATGTACAGCACGGTGCTGACGAGGCTTTTTTGCGGGTCGTTCCACAGCCGACGAGACACGAGGTACACCAGCAGGATGCTCAGCCCGGTGCTCAGGGCGGATGCAAAGCGCACGCCGAACAGGTTTTGCCCGAACATCGCCTGGCCCAGCGCGATCATCCAATAGCCGGCGGCGGGTTTCTCGAAATAGCGGATGCCCATGAAGTGTGGCGAAGCCCACTTGCCGGTCAGCAGCATTTCCTGGCTGATTTGTGCATAACGGGTTTCATCGGGAATCCACAGGCCATGACTGGCCAGCGGTAACAGATAAAACACACCAAACGCCAACAGGAGCAGGGGCAATGCCCAGCGGCGGATCATGCCTGCTGCACTCCAAGCCATCCCTCGCGGCCGCTTAACGCGCCGCGCACCAGGTGTTGCTGGGGCAGGGTGGTCACATCCGCGGGCAGCAGATCGCCCAAGGGTTTGAAGTCGATGCCGCGCTGCCCGGCCTGGGCGAGCAATTGGCGAAAATCTTCAGCCATCAGAATCCCTTCTACTTCTGCGTGGATCGTGTAGACGTTCAGCTTTGACTCGGTAAACCGGTCGAGAATAAAGCTGTTGAAATTGTTGGCAGCCACCACCGGACCGACGACTTCGTCGAAGGTCGGCAGGTCTACCGGAATTTGTGGGGTGCCCGCACTGCCATCGGCCAAGGTGGGTCGAAACAGGCTGGTGCCCCGGCAATCACTGTTGTAGCGAAAGTTGAAACCTTGCTTGGCTTGCACCACGCGTTCATCGGCACGCCAGCCGGCGGCGGCAGAACAGTCGATGCGTTCACCGAGAATGTCGCTCAAGGTGTCGACGCCGCGACGAATCTGCTCGACCAGTTGTGCGTCGCTCCAGCGCCCGGTGTTGGCCTGCCAGCCGTGGTGGTCCCACGCGTGCAGGCCGACTTCATGGCCGGCGGCCTTGGCCTGGCGCATCAAATGCCCCAGGTCACGACCAATCGGCTTGCCCGGCCAGGCGGTGCCGGCCAGCAAGATATCCCAGCCATACAGCCCGGCGGCATTGGAACGCAGCATCTTCCACAGGAATTGCGGACGGATGAGGCGCCACAAGTGGCGCCCCATGTTGTCCGGCCCAACGCTGAAGAAGAACGTCGCTTTCACCCCGGCTTCATCCAGGGACTCCAGCAACCGTGGCACACCTTCACGGGTGCCACGGTAGGTGTCGACGTCGATGCGAAGACCTGCCTGCATCAGCGCTTGTCCGCGATTTCGAGCATGGCTTCTTTGAGGAAGAAGTCCAGGGTGTTACCGATGGTTTCGCTCATCTCAACGGTTGGCTCCCAGTTCAGCAGGCGCTTGGCGTTTTCGATGCTTGGCTTGCGGTGTGCCACGTCCTGGTAACCGGTGCCGTAGAACGCCTTGCTCTCTACGTCGCGGAAACCGGCGAACGGAGGGAAGTTGCTGCGCAGCGGGTGAGCTTCGAACTGACGCAGCAGTTCTTCGCCCAGCTGACGAATGCTGGCTTCGTTTTCCGGGTTGCCGATGTTGATGATCTGGCCGTTGCAGACATCGTTGTCGTTATCAATGATGCGGGCCAGGGCTTCGATGCCGTCAGCGATGTCGGTGAAGCAACGCTTCTGCTCGCCACCGTCGAACAGGCGGATCGGCGTGCCTTCCACCAGGTTCAGGATCAGCTGGGTGATTGCGCGGGAGCTGCCGATACGTGCCGAGTCCAGACGGTCCAGGCGCGGGCCCATCCAGTTGAACGGACGGAACAGGGTGAAGTTCAGGCCTTTGTCGCCGTAAGCCCAGATCACACGGTCGAGCAATTGCTTGGAGACCGAGTAGATCCAGCGCTGCTTGTTGACCGGGCCAACCACCAGGTTGGAGGTGTCTTCGTCGAAATACTGGTCCTGGCACATGCCATAGACTTCGGAGGTCGACGGGAAGATCACACGCTTGTTGTACTTGACGCAGTAGCGAACCAGTTTCAGGTTCTCTTCAAAGTCCAGTTCGAACACGCGCAGCGGGTTACGGGTGTATTCGATCGGGGTAGCGATGGCCACCAGCGGCAGGACCACGTCGCACTTCTTGATGTGGTACTCGATCCACTCGGAGTGAATGCTGATATCGCCTTCCACATAGTGGAAGTTCGGGTGGCTGCGCAGGCGCTCGATAGCGTCGGAACCGATATCCAGGCCGTAGATTTCATAACGGTCGTCACGCAGCAGGCGCTCGGACAGGTGGTTACCGATGAAACCGTTCACACCCAGGATCAGTACACGAGTGCGACGTGGCTTGCGGCCGGACTCGGCGCCGCGCAGTACGGAACCGTCTACCAGGCCCAACTCGTCGGCCAGGGACGGACCGGCCAGGTACAGGCCGTTTTCGTTGCGCTGGCCAAACTTGACCACCAGGGAATCTTCACCGCAGGCGATGCGCAGCGGGTTGACGCTGATCACACGGCCTGGCGCGATGCCTTCGTTGCCCTTGACCACGTCGGCTTGCCAAACGATCAGTTTGTGCTCGCCTACGGCGCAGAAGGCGCCCGGGTAAGGTTGGGTAACGGCGCGAACCAGGTTGAACAGCTCTTCAGCCGGCTTTTTCCAGTCCAGTTTGCCATCGGCAGCGGTGCGGCGGCCGAAGTAGGTGGCCTGGCTTTCGTTCTGGGCAGTTTCCGCCAGCTTGCCTTGGGCCAGTTGTGGCAGGGCATCGCGCAGCAGGTTGGTGGCCGCTTCACGCAGCTTGGCGTGCAGGGTCAGGCCAGTGTCAGTGCGGTCGATAACGACTTTTTCCTGGGCGAGGATCGCGCCGGCATCGGCACGCTTGACCATGCGGTGCAGGGTCACGCCGGTTTCGGTTTCGCCGTTGACCAGCACCCAGTTGGCCGGTGCGCGGCCACGGTATTTAGGCAGCAGCGAGCCGTGCAGGTTGAACGCGCCTTTTTTGGCGGTGGCCAACAGCGCTTCGCTGAGCAGGTTGCGGTAGTAGAACGAGAAGATGAAATCCGGGTTCAGCTTGGCAATGCGCTCGATCCACAGCGGGTGGTTGGCGTCTTCCGGTGCGTGTACCGGGATGCCGTTGCGGGCACAGAGTTGAGCGACGGAGCCGTAGAAATTATTTTCCTTGGGGTCGTCGGCATGGGTGAACACGGCAGCAATGTCGTAACCGGCGGTCAGCAGGGCTTCGATGCCTGCACAGCCAATATCGTGATAAGCGAAGACAACAGCTTTTGAATTCATGACGAAACCTGATCGGAAGGAGAAGTGGAAGTGTGAGAACTTGTCAGGCCGTCGACCACGACGACCGGAGCGGGTGCTGCAGGTTGGTTACGCAGCACTTTTTCAATAAAGAAGCGCGGGCGGGCGCGCACGTCACTGTACATGCGCCCCAGGTATTCACCCAAGAGGCCCATGCCGATGAATTGACCACCGGTGAACACGAACAACACGGCAAACAGGACAAACATGCCTGAGCCGGCCCATTCGGCGCCAAACACCAATCGCAGGAACACCAGTGCGAAGGCAAACAGCATGCCCAGCGCCGCCAGGCTGAAGCCGACGATGCTCAGCAGGCGCAGCGGGGTGGTGGTCATGCAGGTCAGCAGGTCGAACATCAGGCTGATCAGGCGCATCGCGCTGTATTTGGACTCGCCGTGTTCGCGCTCGGCGTGATGCACCAGAATCTCGGTGGTGTGCCGGGCAAAGCCGTTGGCCAGAATCGGAATAAAGGTGCTGCGCTCACGGCAGGCGAGCATGGCGTCGACGATGGTGCGGCGGTAGGCGCGCAGCATGCAGCCGTAGTCGGTCATGGCCACGCCGGTGGAGCGTTGCACCGCCAGGTTGATCAGGCGCGACGGCCAGCGACGGAAGGCCGAGTCCTGGCGGTTGTTACGCACGGTCGCCACGACGTCGAAGCCCAGGGCGGCTTGTTCCACCAGGCGCGGGATCTCTTCCGGCGGGTTCTGCAGGTCGGCGTCGAGGGTGATGATCACCTCGCCGCGGCACTGCTCGAAGCCGGCCATGATCGCTGCATGCTGGCCGTAGTTACGGTTGAGGATCACCGCTACCACGTTGCTGCCGTCTTCAGCGGCGGCGTCTTCAAGCAATTGGGCCGAGTTGTCGCGGCTACCGTCATCCACCAGGATGATTTCGTATTCGTAAGCCAGTTGCTTGCAGGCTGCCGTCGTGCGACGCAGCAATTCAGGCAGGCTCTCTTGTTCGTTGTAGACCGGGATAACGATCGACACGCAATGAATAGGGTAGGGTTTCAAAGATTCATGACCTCGGGGCTAGAGCAATTGAAGCGTGAAAACAGCAGTAATCAGTCCGATAAACGCTGGCTGATTAAACGTAGCGTGGGTTTGCGGCATTCATTCGACTTTCCTGCAGACGGGTAACAGATTCTTCCATAGCTATCAGATTAAAGACGAAATAGATGAAAGGTAAAGCGTAATCAACAGGTTAGTCGGGGAAAACGCGGTTTGTTCTCAAGTTCTGCGGCCAAGGTTAAGCGGAAAAATGTTGAACGAATATGAAAGGCGGATGAAAAACTCGTTTATTTGACAGGTAGACAGCTAGGGTTCAGCTAAGTGACTGAAGCGCCAGGCAATAGGTTTACCGGGTAAAACCGCTGGGATTTTAAAGCGTTGCGCCGCCGACCGATTGTCATTCAACAATCTTCTCTGCAATGCCCTTCAAGTGCCGGTAAAGTAAGCCATCTCTTGCCAGGGTACTCGGATGAATAGCGTGCAGCTTTTTCGCGGCCAATTGCGGCCTGCGTTGTTGGGATTGTTGATGGCTGTGGCCTGTGTCACCACCGTAAGGGCCGACGACGGGGTGGCGCTCACAAGTATCGAGCAGGTACCGGAGGGCGTGGAAGTGCGTGGCAAGCAGGTCGCCGCTTACACCTGGGACGACCGCCAAGGCAAAAACCTGTTGGTACTCGCCGAGCAAGTGGGTGAGCGTGACGATGACGGCACCCAGTCGGCCTTCGTCTACGCGGCCCAATACCTGCTGGCGGGCGACCATCCCAAACGCGTGTGGATGCTGTATGACGATGTGCAGCATTGCCAATTCGACGCAGCGCTGCACTTTGACATGGCGGCAACCAAGGTCACCGACTTGACCGGCGATGGCCTGACCCAGGCCACGGTGGGCTATTCGCGAACCTGCACCAGCGACGTCAGCCCTCGTGAATTCAAGCTGATCATGCATGTGGGCAAATCCCAGAAGTACCGCCTGCGCGGTGTCGATCGCGTTGGCGCGAGCTGGTGGGACGAGGAAGCCGGCGCCCTGCGTGGCATGCCGCTGCCGACGGACTGCTCTATTGCAGCGCAACAGGCGCTGGTCAGCCAGTACAAGGAGCAGGGCACCGAGTTGCCGCTCCCGGGCTGCTATGGCGACGAGAGTGACTTCGCCAAGGCGCCGGACGGCTACCTGGCGTTCATGCGCCAGCATTGGTTTGGGCTGATGCAGAAACAGGACGCCGAATGGAGCCAATCCCAGGCCCAGCCTCAGCCGGAAAACGCCACAGAGGATGACGAGTCGGCCCCGTGATTTTGTGCAGGGGCCGGTCGTGCGTTAGACTCGGTGCTCGCCAATTCACTAAATACCTCGATTAAACAATGGCTTGGTCGAGGTATTTAATCCAAAGGCTGATCTACCTTGACTGAGTCCATCCGCAACCCGCTGACCCTCTACCTCACCCGTCTGGCCCCTTCCAGCCAACTGACCATGCGCTACGTGCTGCAGGACGCGGCCGACCGGCTGGGTTTTGAAGACATCAACCTCGACGAGATCGACTGGCACCTGCTGCAACCTGAACAGGTGATTGCCCTGGTCGCCGCGTTGCGTGAGGACGGCTATGCGCCGAACACGTCTTCGTTGTATGTGAACGCGGTACGCGGGGTAATGAACGAGGCGTGGCGCCTGAGCTTGATCAGCCAGGACCACCTGTTGAAGATGCGCTCGGTCAAGGCCACGCCCGGCACCCGTTTGGGACAGGGCCGTAACCTGCGCCGCACACTGATCCGCGAAATGATGGAAGTCTGCGCCGCCGACCCGCGCCCCCAAGGCCTGCGGGATGCGGCGGTGATCGGCCTGTTGTATGGCTCTGGCATGCGCAAGTCGGAGTCGGTCAACCTCGACCTGGCGCAGGTCAACTTCGACGAACGCAGCTTGCGCGTGATCGGCAAGGGCAACAAGGAACTGGTCAAGTACGCGCCGGCCTGGGCGTTTGCCAAGCTGCAAGCCTGGCTGGAGTTTCGCCGCGCGCACCTCAAGGACGGCGAACAGGACGATAGCTTTCTGTTCAATCGTATCCGTCGCGGCAGCCATATCACGCGCGAACGCATTACCAAGCACGCGATCTACTACATCGCCCGTCAGCGCGGCGAACAGGTGGGCGTGAAGATCATGCCGCATGATTTCCGGCGTTCGTTCATCACCCGGGTGATCGAAGAGCATGACCTGTCGATTGCGCAGAAACTGGCGCATCACACCAATATCCAGACGACCGCCAGCTATGACGTGCGCGATGACAACGAGCGACGGCGGGCGGTGGATCGGTTTGATTTGTAAGCGCGCTCAACTGTGCGGGCAGCTGTCTGCGAGCCGCATGTAGTCGAGTTCGTGGCGCACGCCCCGGCTGTCCACGTACACAACATGGCCCTTGACCGGGCCGCAAGTGGTGGATGCAGCGTTGGTGGTACGCACGGCCTTGGCGATATCGAGGTCTTCGGCGTAATCGTCGGTTTGATTGGCCGGTGTGTCAGCGCCCGGATTGGGCTCGCCCTGGGCGGCGGCTAACGTGCTGACCATGCTCAGCATTAGAATAAGCAGGTAACGCATGACGACCTCCAGCACCCATCGGTGGTGGTTTGAGTGTGGTCGCCATTCTATAAAGCCTGCTCCCGCCCCAGAACGGATTCCGGCCAATAACGGCTATCAATCAAAACAATGTCAGGGCCTTGCACAGGCCAGGTGCGTCGGCAAACGCCGCAGGGTCCACAGGGTGACCAGCATTGCGGCGACGGCACATAGCGCGATGCCGACCAACATGGGCGCCGGCGTGTGGTCGGCGAACACGCCGACCAGGGTCATGGACACCGCGGCGGTGATCATTTGGATCGCACCGAGCAGCGCCGACGCGGAACCCGCCACGGCACCATGGTCTTCCATGGACAACACCCCCGCGGCCGGCAGTAACAGGCCGAGAAAACCGAAACCGATAAACAGCAGGGTCATCATCAGCGCCAGGTTGTCGCTCCACAGCGTAGAGGTGGCCAGCAATGTCATGACCACGGCAACGCCGACAACCGACCAGCGAATCAGCGGGGGCAGGCCAAAGCGCGCACTCAGGCGTGCCGTCAATTGGCTCATGGCAAAGAACGAGGCCGCATTGACCGCAAAGCACAGGCTGAATTGCGTAGGTGTCAGGCCGAAATACTCGATATACACGAACGGCGCGCTGCCGATAAACACGAAGAACGTCGCCAGGCCAAAGCCACACACCACCGACAAGCCAGTGAATACCGGGTCACGGAGCAGGGCGCCATAGCTGCCGAACGCACTGCCCAAGGTCTTGCCCAAACGGCGCTCGGCCGGATGGGTTTCCGGCAGTTGTACGATGGTCATCACCAGGCACAGCACCGCGACGACGCCCAGCGCGACGAACACTTCACGCCAGCTCCACAGTGAAATCACCACGCTGCCGGCCAAGGGCGCCAGGATCGGTGAAACACTCATCACCAGCATCAGCAAAGCCATCAAGCGCGCCGCTTCGTGGCCGGTATACAGGTCGCGGACGATGGCCCGTGGGATAACCATGCCGGCGCACGCACCAAACGCTTGCAGGGCACGAAAGGCAATCAGCACTTCAATCGTGGGGGCCAGCGCACAACCGACGCTGGCCACGGCAAAAATCACCAAGCCTGCATAAATCGGCGGCTTGCGGCCGAACACATCGCTGATGGGCCCGTAGAACAGCTGGCACACGCCAATGATCATGAAGAACACCGTCAAGCTCATCTGCACAGCCGCTGGCGACGCCTGCAGGCTGGCCCCAAGGGTGGGCAGCGCGGGCAAATAGCTGTCGATGGCGAATGGGCCGATGGCGGTGATCAACCCCAGCAGCAAGGCGAGGTGGGCAATACTTCGAGACATGGTGGTTCCGGGTTGCATCAAAAAAGATCGGCCAGCTTAGTGAGCGCTCCCCTGGGGCACAAGGTGACGCTTACACACGCGCTACATAATTGCGTCCCGAGCCTTCTGGCGCCGGGCTTTGCAGCCGCGCCGACGAAGTCAATCAGCGACGACCCAAGGGCGCCGCCGCGCCTTTGCGCGCTCCGTTGATCCTTCGGCGTAAAAAAAGATTGAATATTCACACCTAATGTTATTTAAATAACAAAACAAGAGCGCCACAACCTGCCTGGTTGTGCCGCAACAAGGTGGAATAGCAATGAGCAAGATCGCAGTCATCGGCAGCAATATGGTGGATTTGATTACCTACATCGACCGCATGCCGGGCCAGGGCGAAACCCTGGAAGCACCGGGCTTTGCCCTCGGTTGCGGCGGCAAAGGGGCCAACCAGGCGGTGGCGGCAGCCAAGCTTGGGGCGGATGTGTTGATGTTGAGCAAGGTCGGTGACGACATGTTTGCCGACAACACACTGGCCAACTTCCAGCGCTTTGGTATCGACACCCGTTACGTGCAGCGGGTGCCTGGTGTTTCCAGCGGCGTGGCGCCGATTTTTGTCCGGCCCGACTCCCATAACAGCATTTTGATCGTCAAAGGCGCCAATGCGCACTTGTCGCCGGCGGATATCGATGCGGCGGCAGTCGACCTGCGCGCGTGCACGTTGATCGTGCTGCAGCTGGAGATCAACCTGGAGACGGTCTACTACGCCATCGAATTCGCTCACCGGCATGGCATTGCGGTACTGCTCAATCCGGCACCGGCCATGGCCGGATTGAGCGCCGAGCACCTGGCGAAATTGGATTTCCTGATCCCCAACGAATCGGAACTGGCACTGATCACCGGCCAGAACGTGGACTCGCCGGAGTCAGCCCGTGCGGCCGCAAAAACCCTGGTCGCCAGCGGCGTTCGCCACGTGATTGTCACCCTTGGCGAGCACGGCGCGCTGTATATCGGCGAGGAGGGTGAATGCCAGGTGCCGGGCCAACGGGTTGCCGCCCGTGACACCACCGGTGCCGGTGACGCCTTTATTGGTTGCTTCATTCAACACTGGAACCGCGACGGCAGGATTCGTCAGGCCATGGAACAGGCCGTGGCGTATTCCGCCTGCTCGGTGATGGCGCTGGGTACGCAGACTTCCTATCCCGACAGCGAAGCATTCGCCCGCTTCCAGCAACAGCGGTAACACCCCCACCAGCCCGGAGAACAATAATGAACAAACCTGCGCTGCAACAAACCCCCGACGGTTTCTACCTGAACCGCACGCCCTGGTTCGCCTTTATCCTGCTGTGCAGCATCTTTGCACTGTGGGCCGCAGCGGCGAGCATGAACGACGTGCTGATTGCACACTTTAAGAAAGCGTTCTTGCTCAGTGATTTCCAGACCGCCTTCGTGCAGTCGGCGTTTTACCTGGGCTATTTTTTTGTGGCAATTCCGGCCGCGATGGTGGTGCGGCGCTTTAGCTACAAAAGCACGATTCTGATCGGGCTGTTGCTGTACATGTTCGGCTGCCTGCTGTTTTTTCCGGCGGCGTCCACCGCCAAGTACGGCATGTTCCTGCTGGCACTGTTTGTGATTGCAGCCGGCCTGTCGTTCCTGGAAACCGCGTGCAACACCTACTCGACGCTGATGGGCCCGCGGGAAACCGGGACGCGACGCTTGAATATTTCGCAGACCTTTCACCCCTTTGGCGCAATGGCCGGGGTTTACGTGGGCAGCTTCGTGATGTTCAAGGACTCCGACGCCACCACAGAACAACTGAAGCAAATGAGCGCCTCCGAGGCGGCGGTGCAGCAGTTGCAAATGATCCAGTCCACGCTGCTGCCGTACAAGTGGATGATCGCTGTTCTGGTGCTGATGTTTATCCTGATCGCGATTACCCGATTCCCTGCGTGCAAGGGCAATAAGCCGGCCGGTAGCAAGCCTGGCAGCCTGCGTCAAAGCCTGGGGCGGCTGTGGCGTAACCCGCGCTTTACGTTTGGCGTACTGGCGCAGTTTCTCTATGTGGGTGCGCAGGTGGGGGTGTGGAGTTTTACCATTCGCCTGGCCATGCAAATGGGCGGTATGAATGAACGCAGCGCTTCATGGTTTCTGCTGACCACCTTCGCCGCGTACTTTGTCGGCAAGATGATCGCCAACCTGTTGATGCGCCGGCTGCACCCGGCCAGGGTGCTGGCGATTTATGGCGTGCTGTGCATTGTGCTGCTGGCCTACACGATCCTGGTGCCAAACATTTCGGCGGTGTACGCAGCGGTTGGCGTGAGTATTTTTCTCGGCCCATGCTGGCCGACCATTTACGGCCTGACCATTGATGGCCTGGGTGAAGACACCGGCGTCGGCGGGTCGTTGCTGGTGATGAGCATTGTCGGTGGCGGGGTAATCCCGATCTTTCAGGGCCTGTTGTCCGATGCCAGCGGCGGCAACATGCAGCTGGCGTACAGCGTGCCGTTGCTGTGCTTTATCGTGATTGTGATGTATGCGATCAAATGCTTGCGCCAGTCCGCCCCCTTGCCATCGAGCGCAGCAGCGGCGGTGGCCTCATGAACACACGCATCCCGCTGTATCGTGCGGTGTTTGGTGAGCAGGAAAAGATCCTTTTGCAGTCTGAGGCGTTCAAGGTCAGTGCCTGGACCTATGCGTCCGGCGTGTTGGCTGTGAGCCTGGAGAACAGCCGTGGACGCCTGGTGATCCTGCCTTATCAAGGGCAGATGATCTGGTCGGCCGTGTTCGATGGCTGCGACCTGACCATGAGCAACCTGTTCGAGCAGCCCCGGCCGAGCCCGACGGTCATTGATACTTATGGCTGTTTCATGTTTCACAGTGGCTTGCTGCGCAACGGTTGCCCGGCGCCGGATGACACGCATGCCTTGCATGGCGAAATGCCTTGTGCGCCTATGGACACAGCCTGGCTGGAGCTGGGTGAGGGCGTTGTGCGCCTGGGCGGTTCCTATGAGTTTGCCAAGGGGTTCGGTGATCGTTACCGGGCTTGCCCCAGCGTGACACTGCGCGCCGATTCGGCCTTGTTCGATATTGAGATGCACGTGACGAACCTGGCCGGCAAGCCGATGGACTTGATGTACATGGCCCACATGAACTACGCCTATGTGGACGGTGCGCGGTTCGTCGAGCCACTGGGCATGCAGCGTCTGCGCCTGCGTACCAGCGTGCCGGACCACGTCAAGCCGACGCCCGCCTGGAGTGCCTACATGGCGCAACTGGCCGAGCATCCCGGCCAGTTGGCCTGCCTCGAAACGCCTGCGCTGTATGACCCTGAAATTGTGTTTTTCCTCGATGGTGTCGGCACCGACGCCACCGGCCACGCGCACTTTCTGCTTGAGCATCCCGACGGCGCTGCGTTCTACACCCGTTATCGCCCCGAGCAATTCGAACACGCTGCACGCTGGGTCCTGCACACACCGGATCAGCAAGTGGCTGCGTTCGTGCTGCCGTCGACCTGCGAGCCGGAGGGCTACACCGCGGAGAAAGCCAAAGGTCACGTGCGGCAGCTGGCGGCCGGGGCGAGCGCTTCATTCAGCGTGACCACCGGCTATTTGACTGAACAGGAACGGCAGAGGCTGTTGGGTTAAACCAGCAATTGCGCACCGCGTGCCTGGATGACGTCTTGATAGGCGCGGGGGATTTTCTTGTCACTGACCACGTATTGGAAGTCTTCCAGGGTGGCGAAATGGGCGGTGCGCACCGTGTCGAACTTGCTGAAGTCGGCGAGCAACACGCGTTGCTGGGCCTGGCGCAGGACCTTTTGCTTGACCTCGACTTCATTGAAGTTGAAGCACGTCACACCGAACTCCTGACTGACGCCCGCCGCCGTCACGAAGGCCCACGTCAGGCGCACGCTGTCGAGAATGCTGCTTTCGGCGCTGCTTTCAAACACTTGGTTCTTGCGGTGAAAGGTGCCGCCGCACAAGACGATGTGGCAGTTGGGTTTGTTGTGCAACTTAAGCAACACGTTCAACGAACTGCACACGGCAGTGAACTCCAACTCGTCGGGGATGAAGTCAATGACGAAGGGCGAGGTGGTGCCGCAGTCGAAGAAGACTGTGTCACCGGCCTGTATCAAACCGGCAGCGAGCTTGCCGATGCGGCGTTTCTCCTCGACGTGACGCGTGCCCTGGTCGGCGACCCGGTATTCGCTGACCTCGCTGCCGCCCCGGGTGATGTAGCCGCCAAGAAGACGCAGGTGATCGCTGAAGTGATTGAGATCGCGGCGCAGGGTCATCTCGGAAACGTCCAGCAACGCAGCCATTTCCCTCAAGTGAATGGCGTTCTGGTCCTGCAAGGCTTGTTGGATAAGCTTGAGTCGCTCGGCTTTTCTACTGTCCACGAGTATTCCAGGGCTTGATTGTTTCTGTTAAATAAGTAACATTAATTGTGACTATTATAACGCATTCTTGTGAGCGCTGTGACAAGCGGCACACGATCATTGGCAACATACAGGCAAGGGGCCGTTAAATGAACACTCTTCAACCCACAGCATTGGCAAAGTACATCGATCACACTTTGCTGGTTCCCGACGCATCCCGTGAGCAGATTCGCACCTTGTGCGAGGAAGCCCGGGAACACGGCTTTTATTCGGTGTGTGTGAATTCGGGACAGGTACCTTACGCCGCGTCGTGCCTGAGCGACGATAGCGTGGTGATTTGTGCGGTGGTGGGCTTCCCGCTGGGCGCTGGCCTGAGTGACACCAAGGCATTTGAGGCTGAACGGGCGATTGCCGCCGGGGCAGGGGAGATCGACATGGTGCTCAATATCGGTTGGTTGAAGGAGGGGCTGCTGGACGCGGTACGCGATGATATTGCCCTGGTCCACAAGGCCTGCGGCACCGTAACGTTGAAGGTCATCCTGGAAACCTGCCTGCTCGACGACAAACAGAAAGTCCAGGCGTGCGAAATCTGCCGGGACTTGGGTGTGGCTTTCGTGAAGACGTCTACCGGGTTCAGCCGAAGCGGCGCCACGGTCGAAGACGTGGCCCTCATGCGCAGAACCGTGGGCGCCGGGGTTGGAGTCAAGGCGTCCGGTGGGGTGCGTGATTACCCGACTGCGGTGAAAATGATTGAGGCCGGGGCTTCGCGCTTGGGCAGCAGTTCGGGAATTGCGATCGTGGGCGGCGCGATGACGGCGGCGAGCGGTTACTGAAGGGGCTTGCGGTGCTTCGCATGCTTGCGAAGCTCAGAGGGTCGATGAACCTCAGTATCGTCGGTATTGGCTCGCGAACGGTTCGACTCCCACGGCACGTTAACTGACAAGGATCAAGTTATCGGGTTTGGAACCGTTCAGTCTGGAGCCTTATTCATGACCCTGCGGTGCACCATGTCCTGCCCACCATTACTGTTGATTGCCCCGGCGGCCATGATCCGAACAGCGGCGTTTGACCGGGCGAATGCGTTGGCAAAAGCCATGCAACTGCCGCTGCATATCGTCGCATTTGATTATTTACAAGCCTTGGCGGTGGCCGGTCTGTTCGCTCCCGAACAAATAGGCCAGGCGAGGGAAGGGTACCTGCAGACCCACAGCCTGTGGCTGGAGAAGCAAGCCGAACTGGCACGCCAGCAGGGCATTCATGCCACAAGTGAAGTGATCTGGGTTCAGCACCCGTACGAAGAAATCCTGAAGTTTGTCAACGAGACACAACTGGCGCTGATTATCAAAGATGCTCAGGAAGAGTCCGTGTTGAAACGTATCTTCTTTACGCCACTGGACTGGCAACTGCTGCGTGATTGCCCTGCACCGGTTCATCTAGTGACTAACAGCCTTAACCCACTGCCACGCAAAGTGCTGGCTATCGTTGATCTGTTGCGCAGTGAAGAACAGGACATTGTGTTTAACGACCAGATCATCGACGCCGGCGCGAAGTTGGCCGAACAGTGTGATGCCAGGCTGGAGGTCGTGCACGTGTTCGACTGGACGGCCGTGTATGCAAAAGACATGGGTTACGGCGCGCTACCCTTGGCCACCGGCATTTATGACACGTTGGGCGTGGTTCAGCAGGAGGCATTCGCTGCCTTGTGTGAGCGCCACGGCGTACCGGTGGAATGTCGCCACTTCATCGAGGGCGCGCCCCTGATGAGTATTTGTGCGTTTGCCATGGACCATCTTACCGATGTCATCGTGATGGGAACCGTGCAGCACAAAGGGCTTAAAAAACGGTTGGGCAGTACTGCCGAGCAACTCTTGCATCAGGCGCCGTGCAGTGTGCTGGCGATAAAACCTGGGCGGGTAGTGCCGTTATGAGGGCGAATATGAGATGCCGACTTTGTCTTGTTTAAACGCAACCTCAACGTGTTGCGCGTAGGTATAGCGTAGAGGAGGGAATATACGCGTTTGCCAATGCTGGCAGGTTATGGTTATAACTCGACTAAATACTCATTTAGTTTAGTTATAATTAAATCGAATAATAAAGGGAGAAGGGTACTGTGAAATGTTGACGGTATTTTAAGTCTTCATTCGCTCAATTTACCGCGCTGAAAACAAACAACGACGGTGCGCTGAAGCACAAATTATCCCTGTCTGGCCGATACTATTTCGTTTTCTCTAATCACAAAAGACTTGGCTCATCCCGTAAATCGGTTCATAACGCAATGGATTACTGCGATGGCTCACTTCCCAGGCTGGATGATTGAAAGCGCTCATAGCTACCTGAAAGCAGCCGAGGTGCTTGACGCTCAACACTTGCCGCACGTAGCACAAGTCAATGCAGCAATCGGCATGGAGATCCTGCTCAAAAGCTTCATCTCGTTGCCTGATCAGAACCCAGGGACATCAGGCGAAACTTATAAGCTTGATCCGGCAGCACTTGCCAAGGCTCACCAGCAGCTGCTGAGTCTCGGCAAAACGAACCGTAAGAACCCTGACAAGCATGATTTGCTGACACTGTTTTATGCCGTTCCTGACCAGATCCGTTGCAGCCTGGCCTTGGACAGCCAAGAAGATTGCTTTGAGAGATACCGCAATGTATTCACCAACAGCCGGTATCCGTATGAGTCCGACAGCGCGAAATTTTCTGACTCGATTCTTATGAGGATGTTGAGGTGGACGCTGGCCAACGTGGTTGGTTATCACAAGGAGCGTGGATCGCAGGATACATTCATCGTGAGTTACATCGCCAAGCAGCAAGCTGGACCAGGTGATGCGTAAGAAGCAGTGCCTGCCTGCAAATCTGACCACCAGAGCCCCTCAGGCCTTATAGGATGGTTCGCATAATGTATATTATGTTAAATCATGTACTACGTCAGATAGGTTCATAACGTGCCACGTTCCCTTTCAGCCACGTTCTGGATCTGGAGTCTGGTCACCAGTTCCTAATCGTCTGCTCAGGATTGTTGTCCCTGTTCAGTCTGGCGGCAGCACCTGGTTATTGGATTATTTTACGGAGTGACGAGCTTAGCTGTGCATAAGGTGCGGACGACTCGAAGGCCGAATAGCCGTCAAAATCGTGGAATGAATGATCTAAGTCGAGTGTCCATCATCATCTCTTAAGGAGTAGCTCCCCTAGGATTATCTGCCGCCAGCAACATTCAAGATTTCACCACTATGACGCTGGCGATTCACTGCTTGCCGCAATAACTTGCCGCTCGCTGAAAATCTAGCTAAGGAACTGTGCCCGTTTTCTTTCCCAAAATCCTGGCCGATTTCGCAAGGCAGATGGGAAATGACCAGCGTGTACCGAGTCCGTCCGGAGCTCAGGTTTCTGAAGAAAAATTAACTGCTGTGCGGGCGTGCAAAAACGCGGGATTGATTCAGCGTGAGCTTGGGTTGCCCACCAAAAATCAATACAGCGCGGTCAGCACCCGCACAAATTTTCAACGCCCTCCTCTCCTGACTTGACCTTAGCACCGGCGGTCAGCGCACGATGGAGGTGAGCCGTGCATACCGCCCGCGCGCCCGAGGCCCACTGATTGACAGAGCCAAGGGTGCCGGGCGATAGACAAACGCAAAAAGAACGCCGCTGTCGAAACGTCCTTTTTTGCTAAATCAGCGGCGCAAGAGACGGTCTAGAACCAACAGAGCGACGGCACCAATCGCGATTGCAGCAACTGGTTTCTCTTTAACAAAGGTCGATACGCTGTCCAGTGCATCGCCATAGGTTTGGGTCAACTGACCAGCAGCTTGACGTCCCACGCCTTCAGCTTCCAGCTTCGAATCACCAAAGAGTTTACCCACTGCGCTCTGCGCCTTGCCGGCAACTTTTTCTACAGCGCCTTCAACTTGTTCGCTTTTCATGATTCACCAAGCCTTCGTGTGTGATTGAGTAACCCAGGCGTTGCCTGGGCTTGAGGCAACTTGCACAGAATTAGGGGGGCGGGCGTAGTGATTAGTTCAAAGTTGATTGTTGGGCGCTCAGTTGATCAAATGGCGAAGCGATCTTTGCGGTTCGCACGCCAAGGTAATGTTGATGTCCGACACTGGCCAACCCTGCAATTTCTAATCGACTCAGGGAGGAAACTGATGACTGCAGATCCGCTATGTCTCGTCTTTGTGCCGGCTCTGGCGGCAGTGCTGCGAGCCGCCGAGGATAAAAAAGGCGCGCCACTGACCGAGGCTGAGGTTTGCGAAATCCGAGACGCATCTACGTGTATCGCTCTACCCTTCAGCACGGCTTTAGCCATGGAAGAAGAGCGCGGCTATCCAGACCTCATTGCGCAGGACTGCTGGAATGAATGGCAACGTCTACGCTCCCGGTGATTTGAGCCTGCACCGATGCTCGGCAGGTGGCCTTCGAGCCAGTGCAGAGAGAGCAGGATTGCAGCGCCGATCCATCCGATAAATTGTCGAGGTAACATGATGGACAGGAAGCAGAACGCAGAGCTCAGTCAGGACAGTGAAGCGTCAATTTGGCGAACGGCTGACTGGCTGAATAAACCGCGCTCTTGCCAAGCCTTTAGCGACGGCACCTTGGAGGTGGTTACCGATTCCCAAACCGACTTCTGGCGTAAAACGCACTACGGATTCATACGCGACAGCGGACATTTCTTAGGGTTTGCAACCTCAGCAAGCTTTACAGCCCAAGTCCGAGTTAACGCCGATTTTCGCGAGCTCTATGATCAAGCGGGCATTATGGTCAGGCTCAATGAGGAGACTTGGCTCAAAGCAGGCATTGAATATAACGATGGCATGCCGATGATCAGTAGCGTGCTGACACACGGCACGTCGGATTGGGCGCCCAGTTGCTTTTCTGGCGACCCAACCGATTTTTGGCTTCGCGTGACCGTGTCCGATGGCGTGCTGCGCTTGCAATACTCCACGGACGGCATGACTTGGCCATTGCTCAGGCTTGCACCATTTCCAGCGGCGCAAAGCTATACAGTTGGCCCAATGTGCTGCACGCCGCAGCGACAGGGGTTGAGGGTACGGTTTTCTGAGTGGTCGTTGAGCCAGCCTCTCGGGCGAGACCTGCATGATTTGAGCTAGGGGGATCGGTAGCTTCGGCCAATGTTCATCGGCGCAATTTAATACCCTTGCAGGCTGGATGAAACGCAACGGCTGTTGATTGGCACGCCGTTGAGCCGGGCGATCACTGGAGAGCCGCCGCGGTTCAATCGTCAGACGGCACAGTTATAGAACGGCTGCCATTACGCTCAGCCTCGTCGATTGTCGACGTATCCAGGGTGCGCAGCGCGATGCGTTGGGTGGGTTGGCAGCCGGAAGAGCACGTACCGCAACCGCTGGCGCAGCCTCCGGCCTTGGAGGGCGCCAAGCGTCGCCACACACTGAACACCGCGCCAATCAGCAACACGCCGATCACGGTATATTGAGCCATGAGTCCCAGGGTCATAAGGCGGCCTCTGCGATTCGATAAGTAATGAACGCGAGAGCATAGGCGACTGCGAACATGTAACTGAACGCCAGGGCGACCTGCCCCCAACTGGCGGTCTCCTTGCGGATCACCGCCAGGGTAGACATGCATTGCGGCGCGAAGGCGAACCACATCATCAGGGATAACGCGCTGGCCAGCGGCACTTGCGCGGCCAGGGTTTGGGTCAGCGAGGTGAGATCGTCGCCATTGGCCACGGCATACACCGTGGCCAAGGTCGCGACTGCGGTTTCGCGCGCGGCGAACGCTGGAATCAGTGCCAGCGTGATTTGCCAGTTGAAACCCAACGGCGCGAACACGTGCTGAAGCGAAGCGCCCAAATACCCGGCAAAGCTGTAATCAATCGCCGGGTTGGTCGCGCCAGCCGGAGGGTTGGGGAAGTTCGAGATAAACCACATGATCACCGTGAGCGCGAGAATGACGCCCGTCAGTTTCTTGAGAAACAAGTAACCGCGCTCCCAGAGCATTTGGATCAGGTCACGTGCGCGCGGCAGACGGTAGGCCGGCAGCTCCATCATCAGCATGGGTTGCTGCTGGGTCGTTGGCCTGAAACGCTTGCACACCCAGCCGACTGCCATGGCGCCGACGATGCCTACGCCATACAAACCGAGCAACACTAACCCCTGCAGGCCGAACACGCCGCCGACACGGATGTCTGGAATTACCGCGCCGATCAACAGGGCATAGACCGGCAGCCGCGCTGAGCAAGTCATCAGCGGCGCCACCAGTATGGTGGTGAGCCGATCGTATTTATCACTGATACTGCGCGCGGCGATGATGCCTGGAATCGCGCAGGCAAAACTCGACAGCAGCGGGATGAACGAACGCCCCGTCAAGCCGACGGCACGCATCGGCCGATCCAGAATGAAAGCAGCCCGCGGCAGATAGCCAGACTCTTCAAGAATGAAGATGAAAAAGAACAGCACGAGGATCTCGGGCATAAACCCCAGCACGGTGCCCAGCCCGCTGATCAGTCCATCGCAAATCAGCCCGCGCAATGGCCCCTCTGGCAGATAGGTGCCAGCCAGGACGGACAGCGCGCTGAAGCTGTCACCGATCCAGTCGGTGACAGGTTTGCCGATCAGGTAAACCCCTTGGAACACCAGAAACATGATGGTGACCAGTGCCAGCGGCCCTGCCACCGGGTGAATCAACCATCGATCAAGCGTATCAACACGCGCATCGGACAGGTGCGGCGTTTTCACACATGTCTCGAGGATGTCACGCACGCGCGCATGTAAGTCGGCGCCCTGCTCCGGGGCGGGTGCCGGTTGGATGTCATCGCAGCCATCCACCGCGTTCAACAACGCCCGCGCACCATCACGGCGAACGGCGACCGTTTCTATCACCGGCATCCCGAGCGCGGTCGAGAGTCGAGCGGTATCGATGCGAATACCTCGGCGATGTGCAGCGTCAGCCATGTTCAGGACCAGGACCGCCGGTAATCCCAGGCGTTGCAGCTCAAGCACGAAGCGCAGGTGCAAGCGCAGATTGGTGGCATCGACCACGCACAGCAACAACTCGGGGCGCTCCTCGCCGGGGTACAAGCCCTGCAGCACGTTCAAGGTGACCTGTTCGTCCTGGCTGACGCAGGCCAGGCTGTAAGTCCCCGGCAGATCCAGCACACGGAATGTGCGACCACTGGCCGTACGTGCAACACCCTCCTTGCGCTCCACCGTAGCACCGGCGTAGTTGGCAACCTTTTGCCTGGCGCCGGTCAGCAAATTGAACAGCGCGGTCTTTCCACAGTTCGGATTACCCACCAAGGCTAAACGGATGGTGGCCATTCAAACGCTCACTTCGACGAGGATCATTTGGGCTTCGTTGCGGCGCAGCGCAAACCGGCTGCCCCCCACCTGGATAAGCACCGGATCACCGCCCCAGGGCGCCCGCGCCACCACCGTAACCTGCTCGCCCGGCACGAAGCCGATGTCCTGTAACCGCTGACTCAGCGGATCAGCATTGCCGGTTCCTTCCACATGGGTTACGCAAGCTTTTTGGCGGTGAGGCAGGTCACACAAACGCATAATGGCATCCGACGAAGATGGTAATGATTTCGGTTTGCACGATGCTAGGTGCCGGACACGCCCGTTACAAGCAGATGAAGATATCTTCATTTTCAGCGCGCCTGGCTGGCGCAAGAACGCGTTTGAGAGAGGCAGCGCTGCCGCGAGGATGAAACACGTACCCATGACCAGCCAAGTTACGTCGATACTCGATTGCGCGTTTGGACCTGGTTTTGATGTAGCGCTTTATCCAGGAATAGAGGCTATGACGGCCGCCCATACCGATCCTGTTTAGGTTGAACCTCTGTGGCTTAGGTGGACTCCCAAACCTACATCTAGGAGGAACTTATGAGCCAAACAGCTTTGGTCGTTGGCGCCAGCGGCATCGTCGGCAGCGCCATCACTCAGTTACTGATCGACAACACGTGGCAGGTCGCCGCGCTATCGCGGCACCCGTCGCCATCGCAAGGTGTGATCCCCATTGCGGCAGACCTCCAAGATCCAGCGGCGCTGGAACATGCGCTTGCGGATCTGCAACCGACGCATGTGTTCATCACCACATGGTCACGGCAAGCCACGGAGGCCGAAAACATTCGCGTCAATGCCGCCATGGTACGCAACGTGCTCGCCGCCATTCGCCCAGCCAAGAGCGTTGAGCACGTAGCACTGGTTACTGGCCTGAAACACTACCTCGGCCCTTTCGAAGACTATGGTAAAGGCCGCCTTGCGCAAACACCGTTCCGCGAAGAGCAGGGTCGTCTGAATGTCGAGAATTTCTATTACGCCCAAGAGGACGAACTTTTCGCCGCGGCTGAAAAGGACGGCTTCACATGGAGCGTTCATCGCCCGCACACGGTCACCGGAGTTGCCGTAGGCAACGCGATGAATATGGCCACCACCCTCGCCGTCTACGCTTCGATCTGCAAACACACCCATCGCCCTTTTGTGTTTCCGGGATCAAGCGTGCAGTGGGACAGCCTCACCGATATGACGGATGCACGGCAGTTGGCGAAACAACAACTGTGGGCGGCCACCACGCCGGCTGCGGCCAACCAGGCATTCAATGTCACTAATGGCGATGTGTTTCGCTGGAAATGGATGTGGAGCCGAATTGCCGAATACTTCGACGTACCTGCTGCCGATTATCCCGCCGCACTCTCACCGCTTGAGACGCAAATGGCGCAAGACCAAGCCGCGTGGACGCAAATAGTCGCGGAGCACGGCTTGAAAGAAGCCGATATAGATCGCCTGATCTCCCCATGGCATACCGACGCAGACCTAGGTCGACCCATCGAAGTCGTCACTGACATGTCGAAAAGCCGTGCAATGGGCTTCACCGCCTACCAGGCGAGCGATCAAGCGTTCTTTGATGTGTTCGACAAACTCCGCGCGATGCGCTTGATACCCTAGGTCGCGCTACAACGGATAGGTAAAGGCCATACGGTGCGGGCCCCTTTCCGGGGCCCGCAGTCGTTAACCAAGCACAGTGCGCCACTTTACCAATACTCACGGGGCAGTGACGTGCGGTAGCCCGGATGCCTAAAGAGCAGTAAATCTCTGCCCATTAGCCGGGCGTCCAGCAATGCCAGTCGATCAAGATCTGGCGCGTCTACTGAGTAATCTGAGGGAACATTGCTTTACGCGCGTCAGCATCCATCTCAGTCTTGTAGTTGTGCTGGGTCTTCAGTTCTTCAGTTCGCTGTGCTGCCGGTCGAGCATTGATGTCATCAAGGAGCCGTTTTACGTTTGGAAGTTTTGCCCAAGCGTCATTACCCAGGATGAACGGTACCGCGCGCGCCCAACCCCATACGGCCATGTCCACCAGCGTGTACTCACTTCCGAGCATATAAGGCTGTTTGGCCAGATGTTCGTTGATGATCGTCCAGTGACGCCAGGCTTCGAAGGTGTAGCGGGTAACGGCGTAGTCTTTTGGCTCGGGGGCGAAGTGCTTAAAGTGAACAGCCTGTCCAGAGTACGGGCCGATGCCGGTCGCGACAAACATGAGCCAGGAATACATCTCACCTCGCGCCTTGAGGTTGTCAGCAGGCAGGAACATCCCGGTCTTTTCAGCCAGATAGAGCAGTATGGCATTGCTGTCGAATACCACGTTGTCACCATCAACCAGAGCCGGTGTCTTGGCATTCGGATTGATCTTGAGAAACGCCGGATCGTGCTGTTCACCCTTGCGCGTATCAACAGGGATGAGTTCGTACTCAAGGCCTGACTCCTCCAAGAACAGCGCAACCTTCGCGGGGTTAGGAGACGGGTGATAGTAGAGTTTGATCATATTGACTCCGTGCAGTGGTTTTCAGTGAACATCGCTAGAGCCAAGGGAGGAAGACCAAGGCTTTTGATGGCAATACCAATGGCGTCTATTACACACACCGGGTCGGGATTAATCCGAGACAAAACTCGAATCCCCAGTAACACACTGAGCAAATGATGCGCCCCCTGCTTTACATCAATCTCAACAAAATCGGCAGATTGCAGGTGGAAGGCTTGCAAGCGGCCTTCAAAAAAACTGCGAATGGACTCGAACTCTTCGGCAACGGCCTGTCGCAAATCCGTGTCTTCTGCATTGGCTTCGAGGGCAGAATTCACCAGCAGACACCCACGTTGAAAAGGATCGTTCAGTGTGCGATTCAACACTTCTGCGAAGAACCTGGTTATGGCCATTCCAGCGTTTGGCAGCGCTTCAAGGCGCCGAATTCGATCACGCACACTGCACTCCAGATAGTGCACGAGGGCGCGACGATAAAGACTACGTTTGTCGCCAAACGCGTTGTAAAGGCTTGGCTGATTGAGCCCTGTGCGATTGACCAGGTCTCGGGTCGAGGTACCCTCATAGCCTTGTGTCCAGAACGCTTCAGCGACTGCTGTTAAAACAGTCGACTCATCGAATGTACGGGGACGGGCCATGGTTTTCGCACGCGCTTGAGAACTGTCGTTGACCATAGCACAGGTTTTGTATCGATCACCACAAAACGAATTCCACACCTCCGAGCGTCACTGACCAGAGAGGCGCACGGAAGCATTCTCGACTGGAAGAACGAGAACTGGTCAGTTTTTGATCTCGGCTCGCATCCTTCCACATCCCGTGAAAAGGCGGCGCACGTGAACCCACCATTCAGCGCCAGGGTCATCTACCGCCGCAGGCAATCGGTAAACCTGCCTTTTGAAAGGCGAAGATCACTCTTTACCAAAATGATGAGTATGGGCGAGTAACGAATCGGGTATCCCGTCGCGAACCAATCCGCCCTCTTCTATCCAGGCTTGGGTTGACTGATAAGCACGCTGCAGCAATTGGTCTGTCTGGTTGAAGTCAAACACTGAAGCGTCCAGTGGGCACAACGGCGGGACGACATGGATGGCTGCGCGTGTGCGGTACAACTCGATGTCACGCACCAGTTGACGCATGCTCATCAAATTGAGCGTGTGCAAGGCCAGCGCAACGAGTCCACTGGGCGGACATGGGCAGGCACAACCGAATCCGGTAGGTAGAACCAGAACCCGCGTTGCGCCCAATGCCACCGCACTGGCAATCGGCGTGTTGCTGCTGACTCCGCCATCGACCAGGAACTTTTCTCCGACTCGCACGCTGGGAAACACAAGCGGAATTGCGGCGCTGGCGAGCAAAGCCTGCTCAGCACTGCCACTCGACAGAAGTTCTTCGGCACCACTGAGCAAATTGGTGGTGACGATATAAAGCGGTAACTCGGTGTCTTCGATCCATTTGACCGGCAGTGACCGGCTCACTAAACGATGCAATGCGGATGCGCTCAGCAAGTGCCCACGTCGATTAAGAATACCCTTGAGGGTATCGAGCGCCGAGAACGGAAACACATCCGACTTACGCAGACCGCGCCAAAAGTCCGCGAGTTCGCTCACGCCTTTGGCATTCGGTCTGGCTGCGAAGTAGGCACCGTTGATGGCGCCGACCGACGCTCCCACCACCAGGTCGAAGGCAACCTCAGCCTCAACGAGTGCCTTTAACATGCCGACCTGAACCGCGCCAAGGCTCCCACCACCCGCAAGTACAAGAGCAGTTTTTACAGTTGGCATAAACGCACCCTCATCGATAACGCCCTTCTGACGTTACAAGCCTAGCTGGCTGGCGACATAGGCTACGAAAATGATGTTGACTCGCCGTAAACCCCTGAATGCCGCTTCGAGCGTGAACCCCCCTTCAACGTGTTCGGCTTTGTCATCAACCCGTCAATTTGTCGGGGTCAATTAAAGCTTTCGGATCAAGGCCACCTGCCTGAGAGGCCTATTGGACGTACGGAACGCTTCGCCCGTCTCGAAGGTGCGTCGTGTTTTTAGTCAGCGTCTACACTCGATCAAATGGTTATGACGTTATTCCTGTTTGGAGTCTCCTCCAATGCAAGCGGCACCTGAAACAACCCGGGCTGCTCCTGTGACACCGCAAAGCAGCCATCCAGCCTGGTTGAGATTGGCCCATTGGCTGAACGCTTTGGCGGTGTTGGTAATGGTCACCAGTGGATGGCGTATCTATAACGCCTCTCCTCTTTATAATTTTAATTTTCCCTCATCGATTACCTTGGGTGGTTGGCTGGGGGGCGCGTTGCAATGGCATTTTGCAGCAATGTGGATGTTGGTCGTAGTCAGCCTTCTCTACCTACTTTTCAATCTTTTCAGCGGCCGCCTATCGCGACGTTTTTTTCCCGTATCACCCAAAGGCTTTTTTCATGACCTGCGGTCTGCACTCCATGGGCGGCTGAGGCATGACGATATAAGCCATTACAACCATGTGCAGCGTGTGGCGTATCTGTTTGTGATGCTCGACATTGCAGTTCTGGTGATTTCCGGGTTGGTTTTGTGGAAGTCAGTTCAGTTTCCGCTACTACGTGAACTGCTGGGCGGCTACGACAGCGCTCGGCATGTGCACTTCATTGCGATGTCTCTGTTGGTGGCTTTCATCGCAGTGCATTTGGTGATGGTCGCACTGGTTCCAAAGACGTTATGGGCCATGATTGCCGGCCATAAGGAGCGCGTATGAAGAAGCGTGAACAAAGTCCAGAGCTGGATGAGTCGTCCATTTTGATGGATGCGCGCAAAATTATTTCGCTCCAGGTCGAAGATCGCTCACGGCGCGCCTTTCTTCTGCGTAGCTTGACCCTGGGCGGAGTGGCGATGCTGTCCGGATGTAACATTTCCGATAACGATCAAGTTGAAACGGCGCTGTCCTCCATGTCGCGCTTCAATGACCGGGTGCAAGGCTGGTTGTTCAGCCCGAACGCCATGGCCCCCACCTACGCTGAGTCGATGATTACGCGGCCATTCCCCTTCAACGCCTTTTACGGCATCGACGAAGCGCCTGTCGTCGATGAAGAAACCTACCGATTGGAAGTCACCGGCATGGTCGCCGACAAGCGCAGTTGGAAGCTTGAGGAACTGCGTGCCATGGCACAGAGCGACCAGATAACCCGGCACATCTGTGTCGAGGGTTGGAGCGCCATCGGGCGCTGGGGCGGTGTGCGCTTCAGTGATTTCCTAAAACGCGTCGGGGCCGATACCGACGCAAAGTACGTCGGTTTCAAATGTGCCGACGATTACTACACCAGTATCGACATGGCCACGGCACTCCATGCTCAAACGCTGCTGACGCTGACCTACGACGGTGCCGTCCTGCCGCGCGAATATGGCTTCCCAATGAAGCTGCGCATGCCTACCAAGCTTGGCTACAAGAACCCAAAACACATTCAAGCGATTTTCGTCACTAATACCTACCCGGGTGGTTACTGGGAAGACCAAGGCTACAACTGGTTCGGTGGCAGCTGACGCCCGTGGCAACTCCATTGCGCAGCCCGGGCTGCGCTTATTCGCAACCTGAGTATCAAGGAGCTTCACTATGAAAAGGTTTACTACTGCAATCCTAGGTATGTGCCTGGCAGTGGGCGTCGCCGTTGTACACGCCGACGATACGATGGGCAATGACACGATGAAGAAGGACACGATGTCCCACGATACGATGAAAAAGGACACGATGAAAAAGGATGCAATGCATAAAGACTCCATGGGTAAGGACACGATGAAGAAGGACTCAATGTCCAAAGACAGCATGAAAAAAGACGATATGAAAAAGAATGACATGTCTCAGTAAGTCAGAGCCCCACAGGCAAATGTTACTGCGTCTGGAAAACCCGCCTCGGCGGGTTTTCTCGATGGCACCTGAAGGTGCAATGGCATCAAGCGCCCTCGCCTCCTACTCGTCAGCCCATCAGCCATCTCGGCAACGACATGACGCGCCTGCGGCGAAATAGCGCACGTGTGAAACTTTTACATCGCTCCTTAATTGCGGCTAAATAAGCGCCCCTCTACGCTGACCTTGCACATGTCCTCGTTGAAACGCATCAGCCCTTGGATCGCCTGCCTGGCCGTGTTGCTAAACATGTTTGCCATGCCGCTGAGCCGCGCTATGCAGACGCCGGATGTTCAGCTGATGCTTTGGGGGGGATTCTGCTCGGGAGGTAGTTCTCAAGCTTTACCTCCCGGGTTCAAGAAAACACTCGAGACTGTCCAGCAAGCCCCTTCAAAAACGGTTATGCAGCACGGTGATTGCTGCTGTGGCCATGCGGGAATGGCAGCGCTTCCCTCCAACTACTACCGCCACTTCTTACCGCAATACACATCCGACACGTCCCTCGACAATCCTGAACTGCCGACGCTCCATCCCAGGATTCGGTGGCCAAGCCTAAGTCCACGCGCCTCTCCCTTCGCCTGATCACAACACCGCGACATTGTCCGGTGCTGCGTATTTAAATCTTTTAGCGGCCTCGATGGACGCTAGACGCCTTTAAAGTTTCTTGATCACCAGGAAGTGCGTGCCATGCCTGCTTCACTTACTTTGCGTCCTGCAAAGCGTTTGTCTGTGTCCCGTTCCCTATGGCCGTTGATGTCGGTTGGCCTATTCGCAATGGACCCTTTGTGCGCGGCGCTGGCCGACGTCGGTAAAGTCGAAGACTCGACCCTGACGCTGGGCACCGTGAACGTTCAGGGCTCAGCCAGCGGCCCCTTGAGTACCAGCAGTGTACTCAGCTCGGTGGATATCCTCGGGGGCGATATCTTGGAAAAAATGCCAGTCAATTACAGCTGGGAGTTGTTCAGCCGAGCTCCCGGCGTGATGCTCACCGAGTTCAACCAGGGCACGACCTCAGGGAAAATTTCCTTCCGGGGCTTTAACGGCGAAGGCGAAGTGAACGCCGTAAAGCTGTTGATCGACGGGATTCCGAGCAACAGCAACGACGGCAACATGCCGTTCATTGACATGATTTTCCCCATGGAGCTGGACAGCATCGAGGTTGTCCGAGGCACCAGTGATGCGCGCTATGGTCTGAATAACATCGCCGGTAACGTCAACATGCTGACCCGCACCGGTGGGGACTACAGCAAGGCGCGGATTCGTTACGGCAGCTTCAACACTCAGGAAACCCAACTTGCCAAGGGCATGCAAAGCAGCAACTGGACTCAGAACTATTTCTTTGCCTATCAAACATCCGATGGCTACCGGGATCATTCCCAGGCAGACAGGTTTTCGATGTCTGGTAAGTGGTTCTACACACCGGATGACGACAGCTACCGAATCGGCCTGATCGCCCGTCACTACGAAGCTGAGGCTCAGGAACCCGGCTATTTGACCGAAGATGACGCCCGCCATCATCCGAGCATGACCAACCGTTTCAACGCCACCGACAAGGGCACTCGGCGTATGAATCAGGTCAGCCTGCATTTCGATACAGACGTGGCTGAGAACCTCGCGTGGTCAGCGAAGACTTACGTCAACACCTTCGATGATCGACGCTGGACGCAATATTGGCGCACGAGCGCCCAACAGGAACGTGATGCCTACGAAACCCAGTATGGCGCCCTTACATCTCTGACATGGCGACCTGAAGTTAGCTGGCTGTATGACTTCGCTTTGGAAGGTGGTGCAGACGTACAACAACAGCAGAACAAGAGTGAACGCTATCGCACCAAAGACCGTGCTCGCCTGGCAACTACCCGCGACCAGCAGTTCGATTTCGACACCTACGGCGCTTACGTCCAGGCGGAGATCAAACCTTTCGAGTCGCTGAAGATCGTACCGGCGTATCGGGTCGACAAAATTCAGGGTGATTTCACCAACGAAATGACCGGCCTGGACTACGACATCAACGATTATGGCCTGATCAAACAGCCCAAGCTTAGTGTGGTCTACTCGCCGTGGGACGTGGCCAGTTTTTATGCCAACTGGGGCCGTACCTTCCAGGTTGGCACCGGCGCGGCCGCCTACAAAATCCCGCCAAGAGATACCGATCTGGCACCTTCAATCAATGAAGGCTGGGAAACCGGCATCAAGTTCACCCCGGCGGACTGGATTGACGGTCGCATCGCCTACTGGCAGCAAGAGGCCTCGGGTGAAGTCAGTCGCCGCCTCAACGACCCGAGCGGCGACTCAGATAACGTTGGTGAAACCCGACGTTGGGGTTACGACTTACAGATGAACCTGCACCCTGACCAACGCACTGACATCTGGATGGCCTACTCCTGGCAGTATTCGAAAATACTCCAGCCAAGTACTAGTTTGCCCAACAGCAAAGGCCAGGAGATCGACCATATCCCCCATCACCTCTACAACGCTGGCATCAGCTATGAAGCAACACCTGCCTTGCAGTTGACCGCCTGGATGAACGGCCAGACCCACTCCTACCTGGAACGAGAAAACACCCAAGGAACGTATGGCGGATACGTGCTGATGAACCTCGGTGCCACCTACAAAGTGAGCGAGTCAGTGAGCGTCGACCTGCAGTTGAAAAACCTCACCAACCGTTATTACGAATACGTCTGGTACGACCCGGACGGTGCCCAAGCGTCCCTGCACTCACCCGGTGATGGGCGCGCGTTGTACGCCGGGCTTACCCTGGACTTTTGATGTGGGTAACCGCTGGGGCCCTGTTTGGCCTCAGCGATACAGAATACGAATTCGCAGCAAACCTTTACTCGTCGTTAAGCAGAGGTAATAAAGATGCCACTCATTTTGGAAAAAACCTGACGCTCCGTAGCGTTGCTTGCATCCTTTGCAACTGCCACCGCGGCGTTTGCTCATGCGCACTTAGAGAGTGAAACGCCAGCGCCTGATCGCACGGTAAGTGCACCGCAGCAACTGCGTCAGGTGTTCTCCGAGGGCGTTGAAGCCACATTCACCCCAGTCACCCTCACTGGTGGATCGAACAGCTACTCTTCAGAAGCCAAGAGCTTTTTAACTTCGGCAATGATCAAGTCGATGTCGAATGGCTTTGCCAATACCGCATCAAACAGATCGGATCTCTGCATACCGATGTGTGCCTGAGCGCCGCTCATCAAGATGATCGGCAAGTGATTCGCGCCAGGCAGTGCTCGAACGGCTGTGGCGAATTCCAGGCCGTCCATGACCGGCATCATAAAGTCGGTAATGATTAACGCAGGCCGCTCTCGATCGAGCACTTCGAGCGCTTTTCGACCATTGCTGGCCGTTACCACCATGAACCCCTCATCCTCCAGCGCGAAGCTGAGAATGTCAGCGATCAGATATTCGTCGTCGACGACCAGGATGGTGGTCATGTTAATTCAACCCGCACAAAGACTTAAGATGCTGAACCGGGCGATGACTCAGTGGGGACTGATGGTTCATGTCTCGAAGCCTTTTTCAGGAAAACGTCTTGATCACGAATGACGACCTCGAAACGCGAAGGGTCGTAAGAGCTGTCTCGTACTTTAAGAATGGAAAGCGTCCTGCTTAGTTCAGACTGATTTTCAGAGAACCGCATAAGCATAAGGTTGTCGACGATACTGGACAGGTCAGAGTTAGGTGCACTGACCTCGGAGCCAAAAAGATCGCGCATTTCCCACGAGGCAAATACCGTCACGCCCCTGGATCGCAGTTCGTTCATCAGCGCACTGAAAAAGTCATTAATTCGCGCCGGATTTGTGGTGACGCGGTTCATACCGCTCAAGCTATCGATGAACAGGCGCTTGATACCCTTTTCTTCAACGAGACTCAGCAGTCGTGCGCCCAACCCATCCAGCAATCCCTCAGTCGTAGGCTGCCAGGCAATGCACAGGGCGCCACGGTCCTCCATGTCTTTGATATCGATACCCAGTGATTGGCCTTTGAGTCGCAGCCGTTGTGGGCTTTCGTAGAAGCCAAAATGCAGGCCCGGCGCTTCCACCGTCGACTCAGACAGGAATTTGAGGCCGAGCGTTGTCTTGCCAATGCCGGAGGGGCCTATGACCAGCGTCACACTGGAACTGTGCAGGCCTCCGCCGAGTATGTCGTCCAGTGATTGAATGCCACTGGCGATACGCGTCATGTCGGCGCTATCAGGAGAGGATGGGTGGCTATAGAGACTTTCCAGCCTTGGGTAAACCACCAAGCCATTTTCGGTAATTTCACACTCGTGAAGCCCCGTCATTGCCGAGCTACCGCGCGTCTTACGCAGCTGAATTCTACGCACTGAACGCGTGCCATATAGCTCCTCGCCCATTTCAATCACGCCATCAACCATGGTGTGCTCTGGGCTGCCATCGTCGAGGCGGGAACTGGTCAGAAACAGCACGGTACAACCCGCAAAAGCGGCGTGCCCCTGCAGTTCAGAGATGAATTTTTTGGTGTCGATGTGCGAATCAGCTTTTGAGCGCGCATTGAGCAAACCATCCACCACCATAACGGTAGCTTTCTGGCGGCTTATCTCGCGCCGGAGCAGTTTGACTACTTCATCCAGTCCTTCGTTTTCCAGCGTATCGAATGCGCTGACAAACTGGATTTCAGCCCCGACCTTGGACGCGTCGAAAAAGCTCATCGTCGAAAGGAATTGAAAAAGACGGTCATGTGACTCGGCCAGAAGCGTTGCGACTAAAACCCGGCCTCCATTTTCGGCGTGATGGAACCCAAGCTGGTTGGCCAGAATCGTTTTACCAGACCCTGGGCGCCCTTGGATAATGTATGAAGAGCCTGCTACCAGCCCGCCCTTGAGCAGAGCGTCGAGCCCTTCGATTCCACTTTGGAGGCGTTTTAGCTTTTCCACGATGCGACCCTGATCTGAAAAACAGGCTGTTTAAGCCGAATGGACGGAATGCTAACGCCATTTTCGCTCTGGGGCCATTTATGCGTGGAGTATGGTTGGGTTAGAGCGCTGCACGTCCCGCCCCAGGGCTGCTTATTATTCGAGCTTCGCACCTAAAATCAACCTTCCAGATAGAGCACGCTCGCCACTCTGTCGCGACCGCTGAAAAGCCTCGGACGGCATGGTCCTTGAGACTCGAGTTCTGAAGGTGTGTGCGCCGGCGCCCTACGATATAGCCTTAAGCAAGCCTCTTATTCCATAAAACAAGTACAAACGTGTTTTATAGTGCGTTTTAATCTATTCAGATTTTTGAATTGATTGGGGTATTTGTCTTTGAAAACTACGGCATTTCTACCGTTTGGCTTGGCGTTGCTCGCTACGTGTTCAACGGCTTTCGCAGGCCCCGTTCTGGATCGCGTGACGCAAAAAGGCGAGCTGACCGGTATCTTGATGGAAAACTATCCACCCTTCTCTTTTCTCAACGAACAGAACCAGCTGGACGGTTTTGACGTGGATGTCGCCAAGGCTGTTGCGCAACGGCTTGGAGTGAAGCTCACATTGGAAACACCGTCCTGGGATGTGATTGCTGCTGGCCGCTGGAGCGGGCGCTATGACATTTGCGTCTGCTCGATGACCCCGAGCAAGGCCCGCGCCGAAGTGTTCGATTTCCCTGTCGAGTATTACCAGTCGCCCGCGGTGATCGTGGTGAACGCCAAGGACAACGACATCAGGGCGAGCAAAGACTTGTCCGGCAAAAAAGTTGGCGTGATCAGTGCGTCGACTTACGAAGCCTACTTGAACAAAAACCTGGTGATCGAGGGCGCCGAGGACAAGCCTTTGAGTTATCCATTCGATAATGTTCAGGTGGCGCCCTACGACAATGAGACAGTGGCTTTCCAGGATCTAGCGCTGGGTACTGGCGTGCGTCTTGATGCCATGGTCACCAACCTCATTACTGCCCGCGAGCGAATTGCTCAGGACCCTCGCTTCAAAATTGCGGGCGATACGCTGTACGCCGAACCAAACGTAGTCGCCATCGAAAAAGGCGACCCTCAGTGGAATGCCAAAGTCACCGACGTGATTACTCAACTTAAAGCCGACGGCACGCTGAGCAAGATTTCGCAAAAGTGGATCGGCTCTGATATCAGCCAATGACAGCCCTTCCCCCTCTCCCAGCCAAGGTAAATATCGCATCCGCAAACGATTCGCGTCGATTGAGGCAGCTCTTTGGCTTTCGCACTCGGTTGTATTTGACGTGGTTAGGCTTGTTCGGCGTGTGCGCGATGTTTTTCATGAGCTTCGATCTGAAGTTCTCGATCATTCTGGAGAAGTGGCCAAATCTGGTCGGCCTGCATTTGGGGCCTAACGGCTTCTTGCAGGGTGCCGCGCTGACGTTGTTTCTGTGCTTCTGTTCGATCTGGCTGTCGCTGCTTCTTGGCTTCATGACCGCGCTTGCACGCCTGTCACGTAGCGCAGTGGCGTTCGGTATCGCGAGCTTCTATGCGTCTTTTTTTCGCGGTACGCCGCTGCTGATCCAGATTCTGCTGATCTACTTGGGCTTGCCGCAGTTGGGCGTCGTACCTGGGGCGATCAGCGCGGGGATAATTGCGCTCTCGCTGAATTATGGTGCCTATCTGAGTGAGATTTTTCGCGCCGGTATCCTGGCTGTCGCCCCCGGACAACGCGAAGCGGCGATGGCTCTGGGTCTTAGCCCAACGGCGACCTTCGTGCACATTATCCTGCCGCAAGCGATGCGCACGATCATTCCCCCGACAACCAGTCAGTTCATTTCAATGCTGAAGGACTCATCGCTGATTTCGGTGATGGGCGTCTGGGAGGTGATGTTCCTGGCGCAGTCCTATGGGCGGTCTTCTTACCGCTACATCGAAATGCTGACCACCGCCGCCGTCATCTACTGGCTGTTGTCCATAGGGCTTGAATTGATACAGCACAGACTTGAACGCCACTACGGTAAAGGCTTCAAGAATCAGCGGTGACACGCTCCTCCACTTACTCTTTTTCAGGTACCACCATGTCAGATCCAAGACCTCTGTTGTTCGCGCTCTATGAGCAAGCCAGTGTGGGCTGTGGCGGTGCGCCAAGTCTTTGGACGCACCCGGCTGACGAACGACTGGCCATCAACTCGTTGGGTTACTGGTCGAACCTGGCGCGCATTGCAGACCAGGCTCACCTCGACATGTTGTTTTTCGGGGACGTCCTGGGGTTCTACGACGTGTTTGGTGGCAACGCTGACGCGGCGATGAAATGGGCCGTGGAAGCGCCGGCGAATGACCCGTTGATGATCATACCGGCATTGGCGGCAGTGACAGAAAACCTAGCCTTTGGGGTCACCGTGACCACCAGCTACGAGCATCCTTTTACTCACGCCCGACGCTTCAGTACGCTGGATCACCTCACCAATGGCAGGGTGGGCTGGAACATCGTTACCTCATACCTGTCCAGCGCAGCCCGCAACTTCGGCCTGGAGCAGATGATCAAGCACGATGATCGCTACGAGCGCGCTGAAGAGTTTATGGATGTGGTCTACAAGCTCTGGGAAGGCAGTTGGGCCAACGACGCGGTGGTCGCCGACAAGACTCGCCAGCTCTACGCGCAGGGTGATCGTGTACGCCCCATCAACCACGTTGGCGAACATTACCGGGTGGCCGGGCCGCACCTGACCTCTCCATCGCCCCAGCGCACACCTTTACTGATCCAGGCCGGCTGGTCAGGACGTGGACGGCAATTCGCGGCCAAGCATGCTGAATTGATCTTCATCGCCAAATCCAGCCCTCTGGAAATTCGTCAGGGGCTGGAAGAAATCTGGGCTCAAGCCCAGGCGCGCGGCCGGCAGGCTGAGGACGTGAAATCTTTAACAGTGCTGCGAATTGTCACCGCCAGGACCGAGATCGAAGCTCAGCGCAAATATGATGAGCTGCAAAGCAACTATCACTTGCAGGCCCAATTGGTGAGCTACGCCGGCGACACCGGTATCGATATCAGCCGTTACGCTGACAGTGAGGCGCTTTCGACCCACACCGAAGGAATGACCTCCTACGTGATGCGGCCTGACGGCAGTGGCAAACCGTTGACCGCCGGTGATGTGAAACAGCGCTTTGCCAATGTAACCCGAGGCAGTGACCTTATCCTTGTGGGTACTCCACAACAGGTAGCCGAACGCATTGAGGAACACGCGCGTATTTCTGGCACCAGCGGCTACATGCTCAATCCGCTGCTCAGCCCGGGCAGTCTTGAAGATTTCGTTGAGCTGGTCATTCCAGAGTTGCAAAAACGTGGCCTCTACCGAACCCAGCCGCAAAGCGGCACCTTCCGCTCTCGGTTACGGCGTGACGGTTCAAGCCATTTGCCCGCGTCAGCTTATGGCGCCTCGTTCCGTTTCGACTGAAACCTTTAGAGGGGGGCGACTCGTCCCCCCTAGGGTCATAGCCGCAGTATCGTGCCGATCCAGAACCTAATGCTTGTCGGCCCGAGCAGTGGCGGGCGTTTGCAGAAAGCCGCGTGCCAGCTGCTGATATAGCTCCGGCCCCATTCGAGCACTGACCGCTTTGGCAATCAGGGCAACGGCCATGAGACTGATCACCATCCCATGGCTGTCGATCATCTCCATGACGATAATTGCGGACGTGATGGGCGACTGGGTTACCGCGGCCAGGAAACCGACCATGCAGAGCGCAATCATCGGTTGCGCCGCCACGTTAAAAAAGTCGGCGGCATTCGCGCCCACCGCAGCACCTACCGCCAGGGATGGCGCAAAGATACCGCCGGGGATACCAGAAAAATAGGTCACGACGGTGGCCAGAAAGCGCGTGATCGGGGCATGCCATGGCAGGCCAATGTCGGTCACAATAAGCTGCGAGGTGATGCCGTAACCGCTGCCGAATGACATGCCGCCACTGAGCCAGCCGAGTATGGCCACAATCAGCCCACAGCCACCGGCGAACCAGACGGGGTGTAAGCGGCGCCACTCCCAGAGGACGAATCGCTGATGCCGTTGTGGCCACAGCAGCATGCGGCTGAACAACCCGCCCAGCAGGCCGCAACCGATACCGGACGCCAGCGCAAGAACGACGGTATCGAGGTTGACAGCTTGCACGTCAAAGTGGCCGAAATAGTTGTAGTTGCCCTGTAACGCGATCGCGACCATCCCCGACAGAATGATCGTGCTGAGCAACACGCCACTGGTGCGGGTCTCCAGCTTTCGCCCCAACTCTTCTACCGCAAACGCCACGCCGGCCAAGGGTGTGTTGAACGCGGCAGCAATGCCTGCTGCGCCTCCGGCCAGGATCAGGTCCTCGGGGCGGATAATCCGCGCATTGGGCAGGTAGCGGTGAAAGAAGTGCATGATCGAAGCGGCCACTTGAACCGAGGGGCCCTCGCGCCCTGCCGAAAAGCCCCCCGTCAATGCCAGCGTGCCAAGACCTATCTTGGCGAACGCAAGACGCAAAGACAGCAAATGATTGACGGGTTTGCCTTGGTGGGCCAGCCGTGTGGCTGCGATCACCTGGGGAATACCACTGCCCTGGGCCCCGGTAAAAAAGCGCGTGGTCAGCCAGACCACCAGCATCCCGATCAACGGTGTGTAGATAAACGGCAACCAAGGCCGCTCGGTTGTCTGCTGAGCAAACTGCATCAGTGCCAGGTCGGCCAGGCGGGCGAACATCACCACCAACAGCCCCGCAAGGGTGGCCGCGGCCCAGAGCGTGATGCGAGTACGCCAGCGGATAGAGGCGAAGCGACGGCGCAGCAACAATAACGGTTTGATCACCCGAGCAGATTCCCATTGAGGTTCGATGGCATGCAACGTCAAAACAAGGGTCAGGCGACAACGTGCGCTGAATGATATGTCACTAAAACGCTTGCCTGAGAAGCGCCGATATCTGACGCAACACGCTCTAGTGTGCGGTGAGCAGTCGCGTCACGGAGTATGACCTTGGCCACGAAGGGCCACCAATAATGATACCGAGCAAAACCCTTTAACAAGGCCTGCGGCAAAATAGCACGGCTCATTTTAGTTCTCAGGGGTAACGCGGTTACGTGCCCATATTCTTACTCGTGTGTTAACACGCGTGCCCCTCTTTACCAGCCGTTTGAACACCCTCTTCTAAACACTATGAAGCGATGAAAAAAATCTTTTTCGCGCTCATGATCTCTTGCTGCAGTGTTCCATAACTACTTGTATCCTTGGCCGATACAAAGCCGAGTGGCGGCTGCTAACGCCCAGGTCCGATATCCGCTGTAATGGAAACCGTGCTTTCCATAAGGTAGTAACGTGAAGCGTGATACCCACTTGGTTGTGCTTTTACTGCTGGTTATTGGTTGTTCCCTGGCGTCATTGACTGTCTGGAAGGTGTTTGCCTCTCGAGATCGAGCACTGGAGGAAGTCAACGTCCATGGCTTGAACCTTACTCAGGCGCTCTCCACTTATTCCGAAGGCATCGTCCGCCAGAGCGCGCTGTTGTTGCTCGGGCTTGTCGAACGCCTGGAAACCGAAGGCAGCGGACCTGCGCAAATTCAGCGGCTGCGGGCGTTGGTAGGCCGCCAGGAGCCGCTGATGCCACAGCTGAGCGGTATCACCATTTACGATAATAAGGGGCACTGGTTAATGTCCTCCAACCGGCCGATTCCTGCCGGGGCAAACAGCTCTGATCGAGCCTACTTCATCCATCATCGTGATGATCCATCCCCCGAGATCTTTATCGGTCCACCGATCATCAGCCGCTCTAATCGGGAGTGGGTGATGACCATCAGCCGACGGTTTAATGGTGCTGACGGCGAATTTGCCGGGGTCGTGTCAGTCACCTTGGGGATCGAAAACTTCTTGCGGCTGTTTGGAAAAATCGATGTAGGACAGGAGGGTGCTATCGGCTTGTCCCACACCGACGGTACGTTGCTGGTTCGCTATCCCTTCCGCGAGCAGGACATGGGGCGCAACTTTTCCTCGTCGCCGATCTATTCAAAGTACCTTGTCGATCGGTCAGTCGGCACCGCGTCGTTCACCTCCAGCCTGGACGGGGTGGAGCGGCTCTACGCCTTCCGCAAGAGTGACCGGCTGCCGCTGATCACGACAGTGGCACTCGGTAAACGCGAAGCCCTCGCCGCGTGGCGAACAGAGGCCCTGCTCTCGGCGGTGGTCGTTTCGGGGTTGCTGGGGCTTATCGGCATTATCGGCTGGTTTTTGATCCTGGATATCCGTCGTCGAACCGAGGCAGAGGATCAGTTGCGTGAAACTCAGCAGCGGTTGCTCTCCTCGAACAGGCAGCTTGAACTGCTGGCAATGAAGGATGCCTTGACGGGTTTGGCAAACCGGCGCTGTTTTGATGAGAGCCTCGCCATGGAGGCGCTGCGAGCAAAGCGTGAGGGCACGACGCTGGCTTTGCTGATGATCGATATCGACTACTTCAAACGCTTTAACGACTCGTTCGGGCATGTGGCAGGCGACGCGTGCCTGCAGACGGTTGGCAGAATTTTCGAGGCGTGTTTAAGGCGACCGTCAGACCTGGTCGCACGTTATGGCGGCGAGGAGATGGGCATCATCATGCCAGACACCGACAGTGACGGCGCCACAGCGGTTGCACAGCGCATTCTCGACCTGTTGAAGAAAGAAAATATTGCGCATCACACCAGCCCGTTTGGACGGCTAAGTGTGAGCATCGGCATTGCGACAGCCACAGGGTCTCAACTGGAGCATTTGCAAGGGTTGATTGAGGTAGCAGATCAGGCTTTGTACAACGCTAAGGCGCAGGGACGTAACCAGTTTGTGAATGGGTGCTGGTAGTCGTGGAAAGGCACGTTATCTTGGACACCGATTTAGGTTACGCCGCCAACCCTGAGCGTGAACATCTGGCAAGCGCCCCATACTGGAGCGCTAGGGTCTGATGGATTGCTGCGTCTATAGGGTGTAAGTGACGCCCACTTGCACCGTACGAGGTTCACCGGGGTAAGCGTAGAAGTTCAGGAACGAGCCTTCTTCGTACTCACGGTTGAACAGGTTCTTCACGTCGAGGTTGAGTCTGACCTTTTCGTTGACTTTGTAATAGCTGAGCAAGTCGACGACGGTGTAAGCGCCCATCGTGAAGGTGCTGTTGGCGGTCTGCCCGGCACGCTCGGCTACGTATTTTCCACCTGCGCCGAGGCCCAATCCCTTGAGCGCGCCATCCTGAAATTCATACACGTTGAGCAGGCTGAAGCTATTGCGCGGAATATTCGCCAGGCGCGTGCCGGTGCGCACCGTGGTGTCTTTGGTCACTGCGGCATCCACGTAGCCATAGCCGCCGATCATCCGCCACTCGGGCGTCAGGTTGCCGGCCACGTTTAGATCAAAGCCGCGACTGCGTACCTGCCCTGTCGCGACATTGAAGGCTGAATCAACGGGGTCGACGCCCTGGACATTGCTCTTGTCGATCTGATAGATCGCCGCATCGACACTCAACTGCCGGTCAAGCGCTTCCCACTTCACACCCACCTCGTAGGACTTGCCCTTCTCCGGCGCGAACCCGCCGCCTTGGCGACTGGCGCCCGTGTTGGGCTTGAACGAGCGTGCGGCATCCGCGTAGATCGCGACAGTGTCAGTGAGGTCATACATCACACCCACGCGCGGAGTGACGGCGTTGTCGGCGGCGTTCCAGTTTTTCACGCCGGGCACGTAGGATTCGTACGCGTGCTCGAAGCGTTCAAAACGCGCACCGGCGAGTACTTTTAAACGCTCGGTCAGCGCCACTTGATCCTGCACGAAGGCCGCGTAAGTTTTGAGGTTTTCTTTGTCGTGGGTAGGCGTACGCGTCAGCGCCGGACGTGGCTGGCCATAGACCGGGTTGAAGATGTCGATTGGAAAAGCCCCCGCCGCGCCGCTGGAGCGTTGGATGATCGACGAGTAGTCATACACTTCGTACTCGACACCGGTCAGCAACGTGTGATCAAAGGCTCCCGTGGAAAAGTGCCCGGTCAGGTTCAGTTGATAGTCTTTGTCGGTCCAGTCCAACTTGCGGTAGTTGAAATTGCGCTGGAGCGTTCGCCCATCGGCATTCAAGCTGGTAGCGCCGTTGGCCTCAACCGCATTGCCCTTCATCGTACCGTCCAACCACTGGAAACCGCCGCCCAGGCTCCAGTTGTCGTTGAGCATGTGCTCGAACCGCAACTGAGCCATGTTGTTATCGTTGTGCAGGTTACCGGCGTATTTTTCACCCCAGAAGGTGTCGCGGGACGCGGTGCCGCGTTGGTTGGCGAAACGAGTCAGGCCTCGATCGAGCGGATGATTGTTGCGCATGAAGTCGCCTTCGAAAATCACCTTGGTGTCGTCATTGACCTGCCAACTCAGTACCGGCGTTACCCCATAGCGTTCGGTTGAGACATGGTCACGGAAGGTGTCACCGCCCTCGCCTACCACGTTGAGGCGATAGGCCAGGCGCCCTTGCTCGTCCAGTGGGCCGGAGGCATCCAGGGTGCCGCGCTTCATACCCTGATCATCCAGCTGGCTACCCAATGTGACCGTGCGCTCAGGCAATGGCTGCTTGGAGACCACATTGAAGGTACCGCCGGGATCGCCACGCCCATAGAGCATCGTCGCCGGTCCGCGAAGCACTTCAAGGCGCTCAATACTGTTGGCGTCCGGCATGCTTGGATAGCCACGGTTAATCGGAAAACCGTTGCGGTAGAACTCGGCGGTGGTAAAGCCTCGCACCGTAAAGCTGGTAAGTCCCTGGCCGCCGAAGTTGTTCGCGCGGCCGACGCCGCCCGCATAGTCCAGGGCCTCCTGCAAGCGAGTCGCACCGATGTCCTCGACCACGTCTTTGGGCACGACGCTGATGGACTGAGGCGTCTCATGAATTGAGGTGTCAGTGCGCGTCGCACTGGCAGAGCGTGTGGCGCGATACCCCTTGACCGGCCCTTGCGCCGTCTCCGGGACTGATTCGCCCGTGACATTGATGGCTTGCAGTTCAAGGCTGGTATTTTCGGTACTCGCAACCTGCGCCCAGGCAAACGTGGAAAACGACTGAAGCACGCAGAGTGAAATCAGGGTACGACGCATGGATTTTTGACCTGATGGATGAGCGGACGGGAAAGTCAACCTGCCGGGAATTTCGCGAGGCATGATATACCAGTGATTCCCATTTGCCACTCATTCTCATTCGTGCTTTTTCGAGTATCTGCTGTGTATCAGTCAAAAAACGATGCTTTTGTGCGTTCCATATCCAGCCAAAGCGTGGCCTCTTTCCAGATGATTATCGCGTTGGACAATGTGGTTCCAAGGCGCGAAAGGACACCTTTACCCCACACAACTCTATGTCTAGATCCAGATCGCGCATATATTCGAACGCCTAGAAATACACGAGATTAATCTGATTTAATAAGGGCCAGGCACGCCTAATGACTCCAACAACCGAACTTTTTCAGGTCAGCCCCCGGCCGGGTTCATACCCACCATTCGCGTCACTCGAAGCGACCGCTAGGATTCGGGAAATGGCAGTGGTACATCGCCATCCCGACGCACCTCAAAAACATTCAGCGTCATCGCGACTAACGCGTAGTACCCGTAGACCCCGATCAGCTCGACAACGGCTGGCTCGCCCAGCGAACTAACGGCTTGGGCGTATAGGGCGTCATCCACACGACGAGATTCATAGAGGGTCTTCCCAAGCCAATACACAATGCGCTCGTCATCCCTTTGAAACTCGGGCAATACCTGCTGTTTGAGCGAGGCTATTACGCTGTCTGGCACGCCAGCGCTACGGGCAATGGGTTCGTGAATTTGCCACTCAGCCTGGGACTGCCACCAAGCGGCAGTGAGCAGAATAGCGAGCTCGGTCAATCGAGGCTCCAGGCGCGTGCCGTATCGGCAAAACGCTCCCAGCCGTTGAGCATGATCGGCAAGCTCGGGGCTGTGAATCCATGCTAAAAACGGGCCGTCAAGGTTGCCTCGTGGGCCGCTGATGATCTGTCTGAGGACGGTTCTCTGTGCTTCATCCATGTGTGCTTCAGACAGTGGGCTGAGGCGCGATTGAATGGGCATATCTCATACTCCTTATTTATTCACGTCGGAGCCCTGCTCCACCCGGTGTCTTAAAGCGCTAGGCGTGTAAAAAGTACCTTTATCGCAGGCCGGGTCACAAGATAAAGCAGTCCATGGAGTGATCCGTGTGGTCGATGGGTGGCTGCACGCCTGCCTACCGTTCATTTATCCGAGGATAGAAAAAAACAACATCATAATGATGGCACTGTCTGATACGGTGTATATGACCACAGGTATTCCGAGGATTGTCATGGGCCAAGGCGCTCCTATTCCGCCGGATGAAATTGAACGGCTTAAAGAGGTCGAAAAATTTTGTCCAACTGACAGCGATTACGATGCTGTCTTCGATAAAATCGTCGAGATGGCTTCTGCTTACTACAACGCCCCCATAGCGCTGATTTCGATCGTTGATAAGCATCAGCAATGGTTCAAAGCGCGCGTAGGGCTTGAAGAAGCCCAGACATCACGGGAAGTGTCCTTCTGCGCTTACTCGACGCTGGACAACACCCCGTTGGAGGTATTGGACGCAACTCTTGATCCGCGCTTTGCAGACAATGCCCTGGTCACGGGGCCTCCGTATATTCGCTATTACGCGGGCACTCCACTGATTACCGAAGAGGGGTTTACGCTGGGAAGCCTGTGCATCATTGATACGATCTCACGCCCTGCGATGAGTGAGCGTGATAGCGAGATGCTCAAAGGTTTCGCTGAACTGGTGATGATGCGCATACGCGGCATGCGCTCTCGAAACTTTGTCGACCAACCCACGGGGCTGTTTAATCGACTGCGCCTTGAGGAAGATATACGCCAGGCGCTAAAGGCTGACAGCGCGTGCCAGGTGTATGCCGTTGATATCGTCTCGCCAAAGTTCCTCAACGATATCGTAAAGGCGCTGGGCTACAGTTTTGCCGCAGACTTGATCCTGGCAATCAAAGCGCGTCTACAAAAACTGTTACCGCCACAGTGCCTACTTTATAAAATAAGCCCGACGCGGTTTGGTTTCCTGCTTGAGGAGGATCAGACGGCCGAGCACATTTGTGAAAGCATCCTCAAGGACTTCAAAAAGCCTGTCGAGTGCCACGCCATCCCCATTCTCATGCAAGTGGGGATTGGCGTTCTGCCGATTCACAGCGCTGTGCTCCAGCAAGACTGGCTGCGCCTGGTGGTCAGTGCGGCGGATGAGGCCCGTGACCGTAAGCTGGGATGGTCGCTCTATGAACCCCATTTTGATGCGGCTCAACAACGCGCGTTCATGTTGTTGAGTTCGTTGCCGGAAGCGGTCAGCGCCGATAAACAGTTCAGCCTGGTGTACCAGCCCAAAGTCAAACTGCCCTCAGGGCAGTGTCACTCAGTCGAAGCACTATTACGTTGGACGCACCCGTTACTGGGCCCCATCAGCCCGGCTGAATTTATCCCCCTGGCTGAAAAAACCGCACTCATACCCTCCGTGGGACTGTGGGTGCTCAACGCAATCATCCAGCAAGCGATTAGTTGGAAAGCGCAAGGCGTGCACCTGCGTATTGCGATGAACATTACCGTCAGCGATCTTGAAAACGCCGAATTCGTCGATGCGATGATTCATGAAATTCAACAATACGGCCTGGACCCCGCCAGCTTTGAACTTGAGTTTACCGAAAGCATGCTCATGACCGACCCTGACGAAGTCATCCGGCAGTTGGAGCGCGTGCGTCAGTTTGGCGTAGAGGTAGCGGTTGATGACTTTGGTACCGGCTACAGCAACTGGGCTTATTTGAAAGAACTCCCGGCCAATACCGTCAAGCTTGACCAGTCGCTGATCAGCGGGTTGGGCAGCAATCAGAATGACAAGCAACTGGTTAAAACCCTCATCGGGCTGGCCAAGGGGCTCGGCTACCAGGTAGTTGCAGAAGGAGTAGAAAACCAGGAAATCCTCGACCTGTTAATACAGTGGGGATGTTCCGAAGCACAGGGCTACTTGATAGCCAAGCCTATGAGCGCCAAGGCCTTGGAAGCCTGGATAGGACAAGCAAGCGAAGAAGGTCGGTGCCAGTAGAATGACTGCCGGTTGCCTCGACGGGTATCCTCCGCCGAGGCAACCGGCTCAGCAACACCTTCCGGGTCCACGTAGGTCAAGGTCTTATATGTTTGGCCGTGCGGCTTTATCCACCCGTGACCCATCCGCTGCACTCAACTTGCCGAGTTGCCGTCGCGGATCAGTTCGGTCACCCAGTCAGCAAATGCTCGCACTGCCGGTGAGAGAAAACGCTGATGCGGATAGAGCAAGGTCACCGGCACGCACGCGGGTTGCCAATCTGCCAGGACTTCGATCAGCCGCCCTTCCCGCAGATGCTCTGAGACCACTCTCTCGGCGAGCTGCACCAGGCCGAAACCTTCAAGGCACATTTTTATGTAGAGCCCTGTCTCATTGACGGCCGCAGCGCCGCTGACCGGGACTGACATTTGTTCAGTGCCGGTGCCGAAGCACATTTCACCGGTTCGCCTGGCGTTTCCCGAGAAATAATGAATAGCCCGGTGATGTGACAAGTCGTCCGGAGTCTGCGGAATGCCGTTATCTTGCAGATAGGCCGCAGACGCACACGTCACCCAGCGGAACTGGCCGAGCGGGCGTGCAACAAGCGTGGAGTCATTGAGCTGCCCGGTCCGAATCACGCAATCCACGTTCTCCTGAATCAGATCAACCTGCCGATCGTTGACGCCTATCATCAGGTAGATATCCGGGTACCGCGTGTAAAAGTCTTTCAGCTTTGGCATGACGATAAAATGCGCAATGCCTGCGGGCATATCCACCCGCAATCGCCCCTGCGGCCGATTTGCGGACTCCGTCAGGCTGGCCTCGGTCTGCTCGATCAGTTCGAGGATTTCCCGGCATTGCGCCAGATACCGCGCGCCCTCAGGTGTCAGGCTGACCCGCCGCGTGGTTCTGTTCAGCAGGCGCACCTGCAGATATTTTTCAAGACCCTTAATGCTGCTGGTGACCGTAGAGGCCGGCAACGACAGCGTTTGCGCCGCGTGAATAAAGCTCCCCGCCTCTGCCACACGGACGAAAACCTGCATTGCCTGGATGCGGTCCATATTCTTTTTCCATAAACCAAGACAGCAGCAGCCGAACGGCCAGTATTGTTCGTATTTGCTGAATAATTAAAACAGTTTAACCGTCTTTGTCGGGAGTATCACTTTCCGTACCGTCTGTTCACCCCACTCAAACGGAGAGCAGAAGATGACTGGATATACCCGAAACATCGTCGCGCCGCCCGCCTCGCCAGCCGCCCGCACCCTTATCCGCGGCGCCACTGTGCTCAGCATGGACAGTGAAACAGGCAACCTGGCCCGCGGCGATATCCTTATCGAAGGCAGCACAATCACATCGATCAAGGCACACATTGAGCTCGACGACGCCATTGTTATCGACGCATCCGGCATGATTGCCATGCCAGGCATGGTGGATACGCATCGCCATGCCTGGGAGGGGCAACTGCGCCGGATTAATCCGAACGCGCAAACGCTTGAGGACTACTGCAACGCCACGCACTACTCGTTCGCCAAATTCTATCGCCCAGGTGACATGTATATCGGCAACCTGCTGACCGCATTAGGCTGCATTGACGCCGGCATCACCACCGTGATTGATAACTCCCATAACAGCCGCACCGGCGCGCACTCCGATGCCGCTGTCGAGGCGCTGCTTGACGCAGGTATTCGCTCGATTCACGCCTGCGGTGCGCCGGTCTCCGGGGACTGGGATAAAGCCCACTGGCCCGGCAACCTCGAACGCCTGCAACAGAAATATTTCAAAAATGCAGACAACAGCCTGGTTTCGCTGGCCATGATGGCCCAACTGGAACCCGAACTGTGGGCTGAAGCCCGGCGGCTGGGCCTGCCGATCGTCACCGAATTTTTTGGCGCAGACATGGCAACCGAGCTGGCAGGGTTGCATCGCAAAGGACTGCTCGGGCCGGATAACATCTTCAACCACTGCACCGCACTGCCGGACGCAGGTTGGCAAATCCTGCGCGAGGCGGGTGTGCGCGTGAACGTATGTCCGCGCTCCGATGCGCACTACGGCATCGAGGATGGAATGTTCGCCATGCAGGCCGCGCTGCGTCACGGTATCCGCCCGGGACTGAGCGTCGATAACGAAACGTCCTATAGCGGCGATATGTTTATGGAAATGCGGGTGGCATTTTACCTGCAACGCGTCATGGGCATGCACCCGCAGCGTTGCTGCGGTTCAGCGCATCATCTGGTGACCCTGCCGGCTCATAGCCTGCTCAAAGCCGCCACGGCTGACGGCGCAGCCTGTGCAGGATTACAGGACAAAATCGGCAGCCTGACCCCCGGCAAACAGGCTGATCTGATTCTTATCAATACCCAGGACATAAACCTTTACCCGTCGGGCAACGCATTCGGCACCGTGGTACACGCGGCCGAACGCAGCAATGTTGACACGGTCATGATCGGCGGTCGCATCGTCAAACGCGGCGGCAACGTACTGGGCGTGGACAGTGAGCGGCTGCGTGCGGCGATCGACGAATCCCGTGAGCATCTATTTGCCGCAGCCGGCTATCGACCTGACCTGTTTGCCGAGGCGTTTGAGCATCCTCACCCATAGCACAGCAAAAAAAAGTGCCCATTGTCAGTCGGTATATTTCAGCATATCTTGTACAAAACTTATACACGGGCATGCTCGATGTACAACAAAACCCATTGGCCACTGACGCTGTACTTTGATGGTGATTGCCCGCTGTGCGCGCGCGAAATCAAGCTCCTGCAAGGGCACGCCTCAGACACTCGACTGCTGTTTGTTGACATCAGCAGCGTGGCGTTTGACGCCGAGGCGCTAGGGTTCACCTTCGCGCAAATGCAGTCGGTGCTGCATGCCCGTTTCGCCGATGGTCGCTGGCTGACCGGCCTGGACGCCACCCTGTGGAGCTGGCGAGCTGCGGGGCTGGGGGGTTGGGCGGCGCCACTGACATGGCGCGCGTTGCGCCCGCTGTTTGAATTCGGTTATCGCCTGTTCTGCCGTTTACGTCCGCATTTGGCGTGGTTACCTCACCCTGAGGGCGGTCGTCGCTGTGTCGATAACCGTTGCGCGCTGCCGGCGGCAAAATCGGCACCCGACAAGCCGCCACGTTGAAACAAGCCGATCGCGCAGGCGTTGCGATGTCACGGGTCGGGCGCAGAGCCTGCTTCAAATCTGAACTCGCCAATGCCCCGTGATCTGCGTCAGACGGTACGCAGCCGCCCCTGCCGAACACCAAGGTTTATCGTCACACGAAGTGCAGCATGGCTGCGAGGACTCAACATGAAACCGTCATTAGCCGATCAGTACCGTGAAATCCTTGTCGGTGTGGGCGAGAACCCCGAGCGAGAGGGGTTATTGGACACGCCCGCGCGAGCGGCCAAGGCGATGCAGTACCTGTGCAATGGCTACACGATGGATCTGGAGAACGTGGTGAACGGCGCGCTATTCGAATCGCAAAGCGATGAGATGGTCGTGGTCCGCGACATCGAGCTGTACTCATTGTGTGAGCATCACCTGCTGCCCTTCATCGGTAAGGCGCATGTCGCGTACATCCCCACTGGAAGGGTGCTGGGCCTGTCGAAAGTGGCGCGAGTCGTGGACATGTTCGCCCGCCGCTTACAGATTCAGGAAAATCTCACCAAGCAAATTGCCGACGCCATTGCGCGCGCCACCGATGCCGCCAGCGTGGCGGTCGTCATTGAAGCAAAGCACATGTGCATGATGATGCGTGGGGTGGAGAAACAAAACTCGGTGATGACCTCATCGGTGATGCTGGGGGCCTTTCGCGACAACTCCGCTACGCGTCAGGAGTTTCTACAACTGATAGGGCGTGCGGGTTAACACCAACCAATCGCTTCAGAGCGTGGGAGAGGCCGAATGAACAGTTCCTTCAAGATGAACTCCCTTGGCGAGGGTTATCGTGCCTTGGTGATAGGCGCCAGTGGTGCGCTCGGCTCGGCTTTTTGTGAGTGGCTCAATCAGGATCCAAACTGCGCGTACGTGCGTGAACTGGGGCGTAACAGTGTGCCCTGCCTGAATCTGGAGGATGCCGGCAGTATCGCCGCAGCGGCAGCTGCATTGGCTGAAGAAGCGCCGTACCAGTTGATCGTGCAGGCGACCGGGTTGCTACATCGCGACGGCATAAAACCTGAAAAAAGTTACACCGCCATTGAGGCAGACGCATTGCAGTCGGTATTTCAAGTCAACACGTTGGGGCCTGCTCTGGTGTTGCGTTATTTTCTGCCGTTACTGGACGCTCATGGCGCAATGGCAATGCTCTGCGCCAAGGTCGGTAGCATCGGCGACAATCGCTTGGGTGGCTGGTACGCCTATCGTGCCTCCAAGGCAGCACTGAACATGCTGATCAAAACGGCGGCCATCGAACTGGCGCGAACCCGCCCTCAGACGCGCTTGCTGAGCCTGCATCCCGGCACGGTTATTTCGGGCCTGTCTCAGCCGTTTCGCGGGGCATCTGCCGCCAGGCCCGCCAGCACGGCGGCGCGCGAATTGTTATTGCTGATTGACAGCTTGAAGCCTGCCGACAGCGGCGAGTTTTTTGCTTACAACGGAGAGCGGCTGCCGTGGTAGGTACGGGGTGTCACATGAACAAGACACAGCGACTGTGCCTGGTCTTGGGTGACCAGTTGTGTTTTGACTTGGCCTCATTGCAGGCATTGGACGCCGAGCACGATACGGTTTTGCTGGTCGAGGTGATGGAGGAAGCCAGCCACGTGCCACATCACCCGCAGAAAATTGCACTGATCTTCAGCGCGATGCGCCATTTTGCCGAGGCGCTGCAAGCACGTGGCGTCCGCGTGCAGTACGTCCGCCTCGATGATCCGCACAACAGTGGGTCAGTGCCGGGCGAGTTACGGCGCTGGCAGTCGCGGCTGCAGGCGCAGTCGCTGCATCTGACGGAATGCGGTGACTGGCGTCTGGAACAGTCCCTCAAGGATTGCGGCCTGGCCATCGAGTGGCATGTCGATAGCCGCTTTCTCTGCACACGCGCCGAATTCTCGTCCTGGGCCGAAGGCAAAAAGCAGCTGCGCATGGAGTATTTCTACCGTGAGATGCGGCGCAAAAGTGCTCTGCTGCTCAATGGCGACGGCAGCCCGGTTGGCGGTGCCTGGAACTTTGATGCGGAAAACCGCAAGGCCCTGCCCAACAATGTGAGGGCCCCCTCGCCCCTGCGCTTTACGGCGGATGCCATCACCCAGGAGGTGCTGGCCCTGGTCGAAACAAACTTCAGCAGCCATTACGGCGAGCTGGGCACCTTTGACTACCCGGTGACACACGCCGACGCCCAGGCGTTGTGGGAGTATTTCCTCGACTGGGGGTTGGCAGCATTCGGCGACTACCAGGATGCCATGGCCAGTGATGACCCCTTCCTGTTTCATGCGCGGATCAGCGCCGCGCTCAATATTGGCCTGTTGGATCTGCGTCAGCTGTGCAACGACGTCGAGTCGGCGTATCAGGCGCACCGGATTCCATTAAACGCCGCCGAAGGCTTTATTCGTCAACTCATCGGCTGGCGTGAATATGTACGGGGTGTCTACTGGCTGAAAATGCCCGATTACGCCAGCGGCAATCTATTTGGCAATAGCCGGCCGCTTCCAGGGTTCTACTGGACGGGTGACACCAAAATGAACTGCATGAGCCAGGCAATCGGCCAAAGTTTGAAACACGCCTATGCCCATCATATCCAGCGGCTCATGGTGACCGGCAACTTTGCGCTTTTGGCCGGCATCACGCCGACTCAGATTTGCGACTGGTACCTGGCGATTTACATGGACGCGTTCGACTGGGTCGAGATGCCCAATACATTAGGCATGGTCATGCACGCCGATGGCGGGTACCTGGGCTCCAAGCCTTACTGCGCCAGTGGCCAATATATCAAGCGCATGTCTGACTACTGCCGCAACTGCGCGTACAAGGTCAGCGAAAGCACGACCGACGACGCCTGCCCGTTTAATTCGCTTTACTGGCATTTCCTGATGCGTCACGCAGACCTTCTGCGCAGCAACCAGCGCCTGGGCATGGTCTACAAAAACCTCGACCGGATGGCTGAACCCAAACAACAGGCGCTCTGGGATCGTGGCCAGACACTGCTCGCCAGGCTCGATGCCGGGGAGTCGTTTTGAAGAAGAGCGAACTCCCGGTAAAAACCTGTGCGGTGTGCGGATTCAATGTCGTCTGGCGCAAGAAATGGGCTCGCTGCTGGAATGAGGTGCGCTACTGCTCAGAGCGTTGCCGACGCAACAAATCCCTTCAACGCTGACCTGATAAAAGACCTTCCCGGGCCGCTTCACATGGCTCGGGCCTTTCAATATGTAAAAATATATATTATACAAATACAAAATGATTCTGCGGTCGATTCTATTGCCGAATCAGCCAGCCTGCCGCGCTCGCGGCGATCCAAGTCCTTTACCCGCCCTTCTGCGCAGGAGATGCAACATGAGCATTGATTGGGTCAACTTCACGCCTTGGGCTTCGTTAGGCGGAGGGGCCTTGATAGGGCTGGCGGTGAGCATGTTCATGCTCGCCAATGGCCGTATCGCAGGTATCAGTGGTCTGCTTGGAAGCGTGTTGCATGTTGGCAGTGAAGGCTGGAGCGAAAAGGCGCTATTTCTGCTTGGCCTGTTGATTGCGCCATTGTTGTGGGGGGCGTTCGCCGTATTGCCGCAGATCGAGATTAAGGCCGAGTGGCCGGCCCTGATTATTGCGGGCCTGCTCGTCGGCTTGGGAACCCGTTACGGCTCCGGCTGTACAAGCGGTCATGGCGTTTGTGGGATCTCTCGATTGTCTCCCCGCTCCATCGCCGCAACTGTGTGCTTTATGTTCGCTGGCGTGGCCACGGTGTACACCCTTCGTCACGTGGTGGGCATATAAAGATGATCAAGTTGAGCGCATTTTTTGCAGGACTGATCTTCGGCCTTGGCCTGCTCCTGGCCGGCATGGCAAACCCCGCCAAGGTACTGGCTTTTCTTGATGTGGCCGGGGCCTGGGATCCGTCACTCGCACTGGTGATGGGAGGCGCCATCGCAGTGGCGGTTATCCCTCTGAATTGGGCGCGCAGGAACACGCATTCCTTGCTCGGCGCCGCCCTGCAGTTACCGACGAAAAGGGCGTTGGATGCCCGCTTGATTGTCGGCAGCCTGGTGTTCGGTATCGGTTGGGGCATTGCGGGGATCTGCCCTGGCCCAGCGGTCGCTGTTCTGCTGACCGGGCACACGCAAATCATCCTGTTCGTATTGGCCATGTTGGCCGGTATGTACCTGTTTGCGGTGTTGGACCGTCACACGCGCTGATTAAGGTGATAGCCATGAAAGCGAATGGTGTGAGCCAAGGCGTATTTGATACCCGCGCTCAATGCGTGTCGTCGAGGCTCAAGCGACGTTTACGTTGGCAGGCGCAAAAAACTGGACGCGGACTTCAAACCCCTCCTCCCGGCCTGTTGCGGGCGAGGCCAGGGTTAACGTTGCTTTGACCCCTAGCGCAATCGTTTTGGCAATCGCCAAGCCCAACCCTGAACCACTGGCTTCGCTGTTACCCCGCACAAAGCGTTCGGTCAGGCGTTGCAACACCGACGCCGGCACCGGCGGACCGCCGTTGATCACCTGCAGCAGCGCCTGGTCCGTGAGGCTGACTTCGACCGGTTGGTCCACGGCACCGTACTTCAACGCGTTTTCGATCAGGTTGCGCAGCAAAATGCCAAACGCGTCCGGGTCAATCACAGTGTAAACACTGGGCTGGGTCGGCAGCCGCAAGTGGACTCGCTGCCCATTGTTGCGGTTCCACTCGTCCACCCCATGGGCCAATAACGGGATCAGGTCCTGGGGCGCCTCGGATAACAGCCCACCACCCTCGGCCTTGGCCAGTTGCATGAGCTTTTCCGAGAGCCGCGCCAAATCGTGCAATGCGTTTTCGATCTTCGCCGCCCGCACGCGCAACGGGCCTTCTGGCGCTTCCTGGCGCAAGCGCTGAATCTGCGCCAACGTCGCGGCCAGCGGCGTACGCAATTCATGGGCGCTGTTTGCGGTAAAGCTGCGCTCGGCCTCCAACGTCTTGCGCAGGCGCTCAAGCAAGTGGTTGACCGCTTCGGCCAATGGGTCGATTTCCGCCGGCAAGCGTGTCACGTTGATCGGTGACAAATCCCCGGCCCCGCGGGTTTCCAGGGCACGGCGATAGGTCAACACGCTGCGCAAGCTGATGCGCACAAATAACCAGGTGCCTAACAGACTGATAGGAACCAACGCCAACAACGGCAGCAACAACGCAAACAAGGCTTCCTGCGCCGCTTCACGGCGATGCGCCAGCGGTTCGGCAATCTCAATGAACAGCGTTTTACGTAGCGCGCTAGCCCCATACAGCCGGTACTTTTCAGTGGTGGAAAACCCTTCATCCGGATGTTTGTTGAAGATCTTCGGGTTGGCATCGTGGGATTGCATCAAAATCCGGCCCTGTGCATCACGCACCAGATAGGTCAGGTATTCCTTGTGCATTTTCAGGGGGGCCACGTGTTGTGCTTCGCGGGGCGCCTCGCGGTTGCTGATCTCCAGCACGGCCAAGGGCAGGATGCGTTGCGCGGTCTCTTCCAGGGCGCTGTCGAACGCCTCGTTCAGTTCATGTTGCACCACCAACCAGGCACCGACGGTCGCTCCCAGCCAGAGCAAGGTCATACCCAGGGTCAATCCCAGGCCGAGGCGTTTTTGCAGGCTTATCGGCGACTTCATACTGGCGTCAACCGATAACCCATGCCACGAACGGTCTCAACCAGGTCGCGTCCCAGTTTTTTACGCAGGCGACTGATATAGACCTCAATGGTGTTGCTCTCGATCTCCGCGCCAAAAGCGTACAGGCGCTCTTCGAGCTGGGACTTCGACAGCAACGCATTGGGGCGCTGTACGAATGCCTCGAACAGCGCCCACTCACGTGCGGTCAAATCCACGGTGATACCGGCGCGCTGGACTGTGCGAGCGTTCATGTCGATCTGCAGTTCACCGAGTTTGATCTGCGGGTTGGGGTTACCGCTGTAACGTCGGGCCACGGCTGCCACCCGGGCCGAGAGTTCAAACAGGTCGAACGGTTTGACCAAGTAGTCGTCAGCGCCGGCATTGAGGCCGGCAATGCGATCGGATATTTGGTCCTGGGCGGTGAGGATAATCACCGGGGTCACGTTGCCTGCTGAGCGCTGCTCGCGCAAAAAGTCCAACCCGCGACCGTCCGGCAACATCAGGTCCAGCAGGATCAAGTCATAAGGCGTGGTGCGCACGCTATTGCTTGCGTGGTTCAGGCGCTGCACCCAATCAACCGCATGGCCGTCGTCGGCGATCTGCTCGCGCACTGCCTCCCCCAACCCGGGGGCATCCTCAACCAATAAAACCCGCATCTGCTACCTATCCTGATGAGTGTCGTGCAGCACCTTAACCGCCAGACCTGAGGTGAATCTGAAGATTCAGCTGGTTGTCAGGAATGCCCCTTAGGGTAGGCCACAGAGGCCTATCCGGCAGGAGACAGATCATGAAAACCGCATTTATTGCACGTACCGCGCTGTTGAGCCTGTTGCTCAGCGGTAGCGTGCAGGCCGATGACGACTGCAGCGAGCCCGTCAGCGATTGGCAACCGCGAGAGACCTTGCGTCAACGCGTAGAGCAGCAATACAGCTGGAGCGTGCAGCGCATCAAGGTCGACGACGGTTGCTACACGCTCAGGGGCACTGACCGCAGGGGCAACGCCATCGAGGCGCGTTATGCACCCGCCTCCCTACGTCTGCGCACGTTGCACGTCAATTTCGGCGACGACGGCGATGCCCGGGACTACCTCGTCAGCCCGGGTGCTGAATGAGCATTTCGATTTCTCCCCGGGCTTTCAGGTTGTTGTCAGCCAGCAAGTCCAGGCTCTCGCTACAACGCTCAACCAGGACATCCTCATGAAAAAATTCATCGCTGCAACCTGCCTCGCCGGCGCCATTGCCTTGCCGGGGCTGGCCCAGGCCCGTGAAGTGACCCTGACGACCCAGCTCAAGGACTACAACGGTAACGATGCGTACCTGGCGATTTACCTCACCGATGCCAACGGCCAGTACCAGAAAACCCTGTGGGTCGCCGGCAAGAAGGCCAAGTACTACCGGCATTTGACTGACTGGGCCCGCGGCAGCGGCCAGAACCCCAGGGAGTTTGATGGGGTGAGCGGTGCCAGTGTGGGCAGCGGACGCACCCTCAAAGTCAGTGTTGAATTGGCTGACACCTTGATTGATGCCGGGTATCAGATCCGAATCGACAGCGCCGTGGAGAACCAGCGTGAAGGACGAGCCGACATCAGCGTCCCCCTGACCACCCAAGGATCAGGCAAGCCGGCAACCGGCAGCACTTACGTCAACGCGTTTACTTACGACCTGTAGCACCCACCCCTTCAGGAGGCTGAACATGCTTCGCCAGTTTCATTCGCTGCCCGGTCTGATCGCCGCCCTGTTGGTCATGATATTGGCCATCAGTGGCGCGGTATTGTCGGTTGATCCGGCGCTCGAACGCCTGCACAACACGTCCACCGCTGCCGGCCAGCTTAATGTCGGCCAGTTGGCGGAAGGCGTCGCACATCACTTTCCAGGCGTGGAGCAAATCCAGCGCACCGCCTCCGGCACGGTCATCGTCTACTACAACCGCGATGGCCAGTCCGGGGCGGAAACGGTTGACCCACTGACCGGCCAGGGCCTCGCGCCCTACGCGCCGTCCACCTTCACCCGCTGGGTGAAAGACTTGCACCGCGCGCTGTTCATGGGCACACCGGGCCATGGCGTGTCGGGCGTCGGTGCGTTGTTCATGTTGATCCTGGCAGTGTCCGGCGCGTTGCTGCTGGCCCGGCGCCTGGGTGGCTGGCGCAACCTGCTGCGGCCACTGCGCGGCACGTTCAGCCAACGCTGGCATGCGGAAGTCGGGCGCCTGGCTTTGCTCGGGCTGCTGCTGTCGGCCGTAAGCGGGCTGTACATGGCCGCCACGACCTTCGGCTTGATCGCCGATGGCAGCCAGGGTGAACCGGCCTTCCCCACCCACCTCAGCGCCGGCCCGGCGTTACCGGTGGCGAACCTGCAGGCCTTGCAGGCCATCGACCTGAATGACCTGCGCGAACTGGTCTACCCGAGCCCGGGCAACCCAAACGATGTGTTCTCGTTGCGCACGGCCCAGGGTGTTGGCTACGTAGACCCGGTCAGCGGCGCCCTGCTGTCCTATCAACCCCACGACTCCATGCACACCGTCTACCAATGGGTCTATCAGCTCCACACCGCAGAAGGCCTCTGGTGGCTGGGCTTGCCACTCGGGCTCTGTGCCCTCTGTGTGCCATTGATGAGCGTGACCGGCATCCTGCTCTGGTGGCGCCGTCGCAAAGCCGGTCCGAACATTCGCCACAACAGCCCCGCTCACTCGGCCGACAGCGTGATTCTGGTAGGCACTGAAAACAACACCACATGGGGGTTTGCCAACACGTTACATGCGGCCTTGCATCAGGCTGGGCACCACGTGCACAGCGCGCCGATGAATGAATGGAAAGGCGAGTACCGCAACGCCCAGAGACTGTTGATCCTCACCGCGACCCACGGTGATGGCGATGCACCGGCGTCGGCCGCGCAGTTTCTGGCACGGCTGAACCACAAGGGCGTCAAACCCGGCCTGCCCTTTGCAGTACTGGGGTTTGGGGACCGCCAGTTTCCACAGTTCTGTCAGTATGCCCATCGGGTGCAGGCCGCGCTGGAACTGGCCGGTGCCTCACCGTTGCTGGGGCTGGAAACCGTCAACCGCCAGTCTTCCCAGGAATTTGCGCGCTGGGGCCACGCCCTGGCCACAGCACTGGGGCATGACTTGGCCCTGGCCCATACACCGGAGCCCCCGCGCACCTATCAACTGGAGCTGGCCGAGCGCATCGTTTATGGCGAAGAAGTGAATGCGCCAACCCACGTCCTGCGCTTCAAGGCGCACAGCGAGCTACCGGGCTTCCAGGCAGGAGACCTGGTAGGGATTATCCCGGCGAATAGCCCGGTACCGCGTTTTTATTCACTGGCCAGCAGTTCCACGGACGGCGTGCTCGAGATTTGCGTACGCAAACACCAAGGAGGCCTCTGCTCGCAACTCCTGCATGGCCTGGACCTCGGCGCTTCGGTCGAAGCCTTTATCCAGCCCAACCCACAGTTTCGTCCTGCGTCGGGGGCACACCCGGTGATCCTGATCGGTGCCGGTACCGGCATTGGCCCGCTGGCGGGCTTCATTCGCAACAACACTGCCCGCCACCCGATGCATTTGTATTGGGGCGGGCGCAACCCGGCCTCGGACTTTCTGTACGAGCCTGAACTTAACCGCTACCTGGCAGACCAGCGACTTACCGCATTGCGCGCGGCTTTTTCCCAGGTACAGAACGGTGGCTACGTCCAGGACCGGCTGCGCAGTGATGCACTGTCCTTGCGCCGCCTGGTGGAAAAAGGCGCCCAGGTGCTGGTCTGCGGCAGTCGTGAAATGGCCAAAGGCGTGATGCAGGCCCTGGATGAAATATTGGCTCCGCTGAACCTGAGCGTACTGACCCTCAAGGCACAAGGACGCTACCGTGAAGATGTCTACTGATGTGCAGCGCTACAACCTGAACGGCGAGACCATGGGCACCCGCTACACCGCGGTGTTCTATGCGGCGGCGGGCATCGACACCGACGAAATCGGCCAGCGCCTGGCCCACGCTGTGAGCCGGGTAGACCGGCAAATGTCTACCTGGAAAGCCGACTCTGACCTCAACCGCCTCAACGCAGCCGCCGAGCAGGAATGGCTGCCAGTGCCCAAGGAACTGAGCACGGTGCTGGCCGCTGCGTTACGGGTCAGCCAGCAATCCGGCGGAGCCTTCGACATTGCCGTCGGCGATCTGGTGCAAGCCTGGGGCTTCGGCCCCGGCGAACAGACGATCACCGCGCAAGCACTCACGATGCCACTGCCACGCGCGCGACTCTCCGCCAGCGCGGCGCTGGTGGTGGACTCGCAACGCAATCGGGTGCGCAAACGGGCGCCGCTGAACCTGGATTTGAACGGCATCGCAAAAGGCTTTGGCGTCGATGAACTGGCCCGTTGCCTGGAAGCGTCAAACATCACCCGCTACCTGGTCGGCATTGACGGCGAAATGCGCGCCCGGGGCATGAAGCCAGATGCCCAACCCTGGATCGTGGCCATTGAAAAACCCTGCCGGGGCGTGCGGCAAGTCATGGGCGTAATGGAACTCGTCGACGCCGCCATCGCCACGTCCGGGGACTACCGCCACTGGGTGGAGATGAGTGGGCAATCCTGCGCCCACACCATGAACCCCGTCACCGGCGCACCGCTGCGCAACGCGCTCGCAGCGGTTACCGTCGTGGCGGGCTCGTGCATGCTCGCTGATGCCTGGGCCACGGCACTGATGGTGCTGGGTGAAGTTGAAGGCCCACGCCTGGCACAGGAACGCGGGATGGACGCACTGTTCGTGCTGCGCGACGGTGACGAACTAACAGAAATTTCGATTGTAGGCGGCACCCTGCAAGCGCAGGCTTGAGCCGCCAATCCAAACCCGTGAATAACCTGAGCGCCATCAAACCATGAAATTCATGCACCGGCACACCGAGCATCACCGCAGTGACCGGATCGGCTGGCTGCGCGCCGCTGTCCTGGGGGCCAATGATGGGATCGTCTCCACGGCCAGCCTGTTGATCGGCGTCGCTGCCGCCAACGCCAGCCACTCCACACTGATCGTTACCGGCATTGCCGGGCTGGTGGCGGGCGCGATGTCCATGGCGGCGGGTGAATATGTTTCCGTGCACTCCCAAGCCGATACCGAGCGGGCTGACTTGTCTCGGGAGCGGGCGGAGCTGGACAGCAACCCGAAAGCCGAGCACAGCGAGCTTGCCCATATCTACATGCACCGTGGGGTATCGCCCGAGCTGGCCCATCAGGTCGCCGATCAATTAATGGCACACGATGCACTGGGCGCACACGCGCGAGACGAGCTCGGCATCAGCGCAGCACTCGCGGCCAAACCGCTGCAAGCAGCGCTGGCCTCGGCCGCCAGCTTCGTGCTCGGTGCCGCCTTGCCCCTGGCGGTCATTTTCGGCGCCCCGTCCCACAGCGTAGTCCCGTGGATATCCGGCATGTCGCTGGTCTTTCTTGCCGGCCTTGGCGCCATTGCGGCCAAGGCCGGCGGGGCAAAAATCATCATAGGCGCTTGGCGCGTGACGCTGTGGGGAGCGTTGGCCATGGGCATTACCGCCGCCGTGGGGGCGTTGTTTGGCGCGGTGGTTTAGTGCCCAGCACACGTTCGCCTGTGTTGTGGAGACTTCGCCATGGCATCGATCTGCACATTGCGCCCGCATCCTTCCTCTCGCTCCAAGCCAGCCGACTGGCAGCCTGCGAAGACTTGAACCCAGGCCCGTCGCATTGCTAAGCCCCTAGCCGGTTACCCGGCCAGGTTTTTTTGTACGCGTGGATCAGACCAGTGGCTGCACAATCATCAAGCTGCACGGTGGGTGGTTGAGCACACGTTCGCTGGTGCTGCCGCTGAACCGGCCGCCACCACGGGAATGGGCCGCACCCAGTACCACGATATCGAACGCATTCTGCTCGGCAAACCGTTCAATCACCGCATGAGGGACTCCCGTGAGCAGATACCGGTGGTTCTCTTCAATGCCATAACGTGATGCAAGCGTCTCGAATGCCTCGACCTGCGCGTCATTGACCGCGTCTCTGAGGCTGTCGTCCAGGGTCAGCGTGGGCACACTCATCGACCGCTCCCCCACCACCGACCAATTACTCACACTCAGCAGGTGTAACCTGGCACCGCAAGAGGCCGCCAGTGTGGACGCCAGGTCAAGCACTCGCTCATTGACCCCATGGGTCAACTGTTCAAGGTGGGACAGGTCGATGGTCGCGAGTATTTTCACGGGCCTTGGGTGCCTGGCTTCGGTCACCAGATGCAGGTGCGAGCGGCAGTCACGCAGTAAGTGCCAGTCCAGTGGTTGATGAAAGGCCCGACGGAGTGCGGGCACGTGGTGGATATCCTTGACCACAAGGTCTGCATGGAAGTCATTCACGTACTCAAGCACATGCTCCAGGCTGGCTTTGGCCCAAACCACCTCGCTGGTCACCTGGCCCCCCGCAAGGCGTGCCTGCTGCTCAAGCCAGTGCCGATGCACCTGTAAATAACCCTCGCGCGCGCGTGCCATGGCGTCATGGTCGAACAGGCCGGCCACCGCCAGGGCCTGGACGTAATCAAACGCCACTATGTGCAATAACGCTCCGGTGGCACAGGCCAGCGCCTGCGCACGGTCGAACGCCGGAGTACGGGCCATTTCGGTCGGGGCGATTAATAAAATACGGTTGAGTGTGGGCATTACAGCGGTCTCCTGACAACGGCGGTGCGCTCGACTGCAAACCCGATGTCGCGGTCGGGCTCCCTGCGGCGCTGTCTGTTCAGTATTGGGTTCAACCCAAGGCAGGCGCTGATTTTTATCAACTAAATACCGTGCAGCCGGCCGGTTGCCGCTCACACCTGGCTTGTTGATTTAGCTCAATGACTTTCCGTCGCCCAGGCGTAGAACACACGGACCGGGCCTGACTGCCTGTGATACCCATCGAACTCGACCGAGGACAACATCATGAGCGACCTGAGCCTGCGTAAAAGCGTAATGGAAGAACTCGAATTTCATCCGGAGATCAACGCCGCCAGTATTGGGGTATCGGTGGAAAACGGCATTGTCACGCTGTCCGGCCACGTCAGCAGTTACCCCCAGAAAGTCAATGCCGAGCGCGCGGCAAAGGGCGTCAAAGGGGTGCGGGCCATTGCGCAGGAAATTCAGGTGCGGCTGGACAAACACGCCGGTACGGCGGACGACACCCTTGCCGAGCGAGTCTTGAACATCATCGACTGGAGCGCCGACGTTCCTCAGAACGACATTAAAGTCACTGTACAAAAAGGCTGGATCACCCTGGACGGCGACGTGGACTGGCAATACCAGAAGGAAACCCTGGAGCGTGCGGTGCATGAATTATCCGGCGTGGTCGGCGTGAACAACCGGCTGGCCTTGCGCCCGAATGCCGAGGTGACCGATATCCGCCAGCGCATCGAAGAGGCCCTCAAGCGCAATGCCGAAATCGATGACAAGAACGTTTTCGTCCGAGTGGACGGTGATGTGGTCAGGCTCGAAGGCAAGGTTCACGTGTGGCGCGAGCGCAAGCTTGCCGAGCGTGCGGCCTGGTCCGTTCCGGGTGTCATGCGGGTTGAGGATCACCTGCTGATCGCCTGACCGCGTCAATCCCCCGGAGCCTCGCCATGCTGGTTGTCACGCTGATCAACACGCTGGTGGTCATCATGGCGGTGGTCATCCATTACGAATGCCTGTTGCGATTGAATGACTGGCTGCCCAGGCTCAAAATTTCGAACCGATTCAGGGTGGTGGCGGGTGTGCTGGGCGCCCTGCTGGCCCACGCCATCGAAGTGTGGTGCTTCGCGCTGGCTTATTACCTGATGACGCGCTCCGGTGCATGGGGGCACTTGAAGGGCAATTTTGATGGTTCCTTCATGGACTGCGTGTACTTTTCGTTCACGACCTACACCACCATCGGTTTTGGCGACATTACTCCCGAAGGCAACCTCAAGTACCTGACCGGTCTGCAAGCCCTCACCGGCCTGGTACTGATCACCTGGACGGCGTCGTTCCTGTTCCTTGAAATGCAGAAGTACTGGAAGCACAAGTAGCGCCTTCTTTCACGACGGCGCCGGCGTCCATTGCCACTTCAACACCTGCGGCATGTCTTCGCCGTGCTCGATCAAGTAGAGCTTGTGCTTCTCCATCATCGCCCAGTAGCGCGACTGCGCGAGGGGTCGCTGCGCCTGCAACCTGGGCACGCGTTCGACCACATCCAGTGCCAACTGGTAGCGGTCCAGATTGTTGATCACCACCATGTCGAACGGGGTGGTGGTAGCCCCCTCCTCCTTGAAGCCGCGCACATGGAAATTGCCATGGTTGGTGCGTTTGTACAGCAGTCGATGGATCAGCGCCGGATACCCGTGAAAGGCAAATATCACCGGTTTATCGACGGTGAACAGTGCATCGAACGCGCTATCCGACAGGCCATGGGGATGTTGCGAGGCGGGTTGCAGCACCATCAGGTCCACGACATTCACCACCCTCACCCGCAGGTCCGGTACGGACTCGCGCAACAAGGTCACGGCCGCCAGGGTTTCCAGGGTCGGCACGTCGCCGGCACAGGCCATGACCACGTCCGGCTCCTCATCATCCCGACACGCCCAGGCCCAGCGGCCGATGCCCTCCTGGCAATGGCGCCGGGCGGCATCGATATCCAGCCACTGCCACTCCGGTTGCTTGCCGGCAACGATCACATTGATGTAATTGCGGCTGCGCAGGCAGTGGTCAGCCACCGACAGCAGGCAGTTGGCATCGGGGGGCAGGTAGATACGCGCCACGTCGGATTTCTTGTTCGCCACCAGGTCGATAAAGCCCGGGTCCTGATGGGAGAAGCCATTATGATCCTGGCGCCACACATGGGACGTCAGCAGCAGGTTGAGCGAGGCCACAGGTTTGCGCCACGGCACGTCAGCAGCGGTTTTCAGCCACTTGGCGTGCTGGTTGATCATCGAATCGACGATGTGGATGAAGGCCTCGTAACAGGACAGCAGGCCGTGGCGCCCCGTCAGCACATACCCTTCAAGCCATCCCTCGCAAAGGTGCTCACTGAGGATCTCCATGACCCGGCCATCGGCCGCCAGGTTCAGGTCATCGGCCTCCAGCGGGTCCATCCACATCTTGGCGCTGACGTCGTAGACCGCCTCCAGTCGATTGGAGGCGGTTTCATCCGGGCCGAACAGGCGGAAGTTGCCAGTGCTGCGATTGTTTTTCATCACATCGCGCAAAAAATGCCCCAGCACCCGAGTCGCTTCGGCACGCAGGCTGCCAGGAACCTCCACTTTTACGGCGTAATCGGCAAACTGTGGCAAGTCGAGCGCCTGCAATAACTGCCCACCATTGGCATGGGGGTTGGCACTCATGCGCCGGTGGCCGGTGGGGGCCAGTGCAGCAATCTCGGGCAGCACGGCGCCGTTGGCATCGAACAGCTCGGCGGGTCGGTAGCTGTTCAGCCAATCCTCAAGTTGCTGCAGGTGAGCCGGCTGTTCAAAGCTGGCCAGTGGCACTTGATGGGCGCGCCACGTGCCCTCGACCCGATGGCCATCGACAAACGTCGGGCCGGTCCAGCCTTTGGGGGTGCGCAACACCAGCATCGGCCACAGCGGCCGTTCTGGCGCTTCGGCGCGCCACGGCTGACGCGCCGTGTGCTGAACCTCACGAATCTTCAGCACCATCGTGTGCAGCGTGCGCGCCAAGGCTTGATGCACCTGTGCCGGGTCATCACCTTCAACGAAATACACATCGTAGCCATAGCCATACATCAGGGCTGACAGCTCGTCTTCGCTGATTCTGGACAGCACCGTAGGATTGGCGATTTTATAGCCGTTGAGGTGCAGGATCGGCAGGACCGCCCCGTCACGCACCGGGTTGATGAATTTGTTGGCGTGCCAACTGGCGGCCAGTGGACCGGTTTCCGCCTCGCCGTCGCCGATCACGCAGGCGACGATCAGGTCCGGGTTATCAAACGCGGCGCCATAGGCATGGGCCAGGCAGTAGCCCAGTTCGCCCCCCTCGTGGATCGAACCTGGGACCAGCGCCGAAACATGGCTGGAAATTCCATAGGGCCATGAAAATTGCCGAAACAGCCGCAACAGCCCGTTGGTGTTTTGCTCCACCGCCGGCCAGCACTCGGTAAAGGTGCCTTCCAGGTAAGTCTGTGCGACCACCGCCGGCCCGCCATGGCCTGGGCCGGCCACAAACAGCATGTTCAGGTCGTACTGGTTGATCAACCGGTTCAGGTGCGTGTAGATCAGGTTGAGCCCCGGCGTGGTGCCCCAGTGCCCCAGCAACCGCGGTTTGATGTGCGCCAGGCTCAGCGGCACCTTCAGCAAAGGGTTGTCTTTCAGGTAAATCTGTCCGACTGCCAGATAATTGGAGGCCCGCCAATAGGCATCCAGCCCGCTCAGTTCTTCTTGACTCAGAAAGTCGCCCATGAAGGTCTCCACCCAATGCACAAAGCAAATTTGCCTCGAACGATTGTGGGAGCCTGAAACGTTCAGCTGTTGATTTACATCAACTAGCCAAGACGCCGCTGTATCCAAATGAATGAGTGTTGGACAGGGCCACTATCCAAATGCACGCAAGACCTATGCAACGACAATCCATTCGTACAGCTTTTTCCTCCACTGGTCGTTTTGCCGCTGATAAGACGTAAATTGAGTGCCCGGTTACGCACCCTGCTCCTAAGCTCAGGGGATACCCAGGTGGAGCAACACCCATGCCCGAAACCCGTGCACTCCAGGTCCAGAGCCTCAAGTCAGCCTGCTCACAATGCAGTGTGCTTGAGCTTTGCCTGCCAATCGGCCTTTCCGGTGATGAAGTTGAACGCCTGGATAAGCTGATCGTGCAGCGTTTCAAGGTCAAAAAAGGCGCAGCGCTGTACCGCGCCGGCGACCCTTTGCGCTCGCTTTACGCCGTGCGAATTGGTTCATTCAAGACCTGCTTGGTGTCAGTCGATGGGCGCGAGCAGGTCACCGGTTTTCAAATCCCCGGCGAGATGCTCGGCCTGGACGCGATCAGTGCCGACGAACATGCCTGCAGCGCGTTTGCCTTGGAAGACAGCGAAGTCTGCCCCATTCACTTTGCACAACTGGAGAAACTTGCGCAGAGCCTGCCGTCGCTGCAACACAATCTCAATCGCTTGTTGAGCCGGGAAATTGTCCGGGATCACACCATGCTCATGCTGATGGGCAATATGAACTCGGATGAGCGCCTTGCCGCCTTCCTGCTTAACCTGTCGCAACGTTTGAACGCGCGTGGTTATTCCTCCAGGGACTTCGTCCTGAAAATGCGCCGCGAAGAAATGGGCTCCTACCTCGGGCTCCGCCTGGAGACCATCTGCCGGGGCATCGCGCACCTGCGCGACCAGGGCCTGGTGGATATCGCCGCCCGGAACGTCAAGATCAAGGACATGGAAGGCCTCAAGCAACTCGTCGCAGGCTGCCATCGCCCTGTCACGCTCTGACGCTCCTTACCGGCTGCTGTGGGCGAGCGCAGCATTCGTTCGGTGGCCAACCTCACGAGGCGACGGTACCGCGTTCTTCACAGAGCAACAGCACACCCCCTTGCACTGGGATGTCACCTGCTTTGCGCTCGACGATGCCCATCAGGCCCTGGCGCAGCTGCGCGCCGGTGGATTCAACGGCGCAATCGTCCTGGTGCGTTGACGCGCCTACTACGACTTTACGCGCCCGCCTCACGGGTTGCTGATCCAGATCAGCATCACGCCGCGCCATCGACGTAAAAGGAATGGCCCGCGCGGTTAATTCACGGCGCGCCGATCGGAACCGGATGGAGGATCACCCCATGCAAACTATCAAAGCACACAACGACCGCGCCGTCGATATCTACGCCAAAGTGGCCGGCCAGTATTGGATCGAATCGCTCAAAGACGGTCGCCACGTACTGATCCGCCCGCTGACGGAAAAAGATCGTGATCGCGAGTACGCGTTTATCCAGCGCCTGTCTCCCGAGTCGCGACATATGCGCTTTCTCGCGCAGATCAATGAACCGAGTACAGCAATGCTCGATCAGTTGATGGACACCGATAACGCACAACGCATGGCCTATGTCGCGCTCACCCATGAAAACGGCGAATTGATCGAGATCGGCGTCAGCCGTTATGCGGCCACCGGCAAACAGACGTGTGAGTGCGCGATCACCGTCGCCGATGAATGGACGCACCTGGGGTTAGGCACACACCTCATGAAGCATTTGATCCAGGCGGCACGCAGGAATGGCTTTACCCAGATGTACTCGGTCGATTCCGCCGAAAACACCGCAATGCGCGATCTGGCCAGTGCCTTGGGGTTCGAGACACACCATGATCCGGAAGATTCCCGCCAGGTCATTCATCGCCTGCACTTGTGATCGCCCGCCCCGCGATGTTCAGGCCAACGGCTCATCGCGGGGCGCGCCGGGAAATAGTCGGGTGATCGGTGGCAGGCATGGAGTCAGTGCCCATGAATACGCCTGCCCTGTTTCAGTCGGTCCCGGTTCAAACCAGGCAGAGATGCTTATTTGCGGGTAGCTTTCTCAAGCATCCGAATAGCCCGCGCATTGGCCTCATCGGCAGTCCGTTGTGCCTGGTCAGCTGCCGCCGCGGCTTTTTCAGCCTTGATGTAGGCTTCATCCGCCCGCAGTCGCGCGCTGGCAGCATTGTTTTCCGCGCCATCCAGGCGAGCCTCCAGCTCTTTGGCATGTTGATGACTGCAACCGGCAGACATTGCCAACGACAGTGCCAGCAATGAAGTGCAAAGGTATTTGTTCATGGTTGTCCCGTGGTTCAAATGAGTTGAGTACCGGCCCAGTATCTGGCGTTGGTCGGCACGGCCTCTGATCTTTATCAACAAACCCACTGCCGTCCAAGGCGTTAGGCTGATCGCCAGAATGCTGCCCGGCACCGAATACAACGCGCGCGCTGTGTGACTGCCGATCAGGCGGTCGAGATCGAACCGGTGAACGGTTCCCATGACCACCACATCGGCCTGGAACTGTTCGACGAACTCATCAATCACCGGGACCGCCTGGCCCATCACAACGTCGCGGCGCTGCGGCGGTACTCCGTAACGGTCAGCCAGGGCAGTGAACGCCTGATGCAGGGATTGGCTCATTTCACACGACGTGTTTCAGTCCCGCGGCGGTTTGACTGCCCAGACACTGCAGGGCGCCTGATGCAGCAGACTTTCGGCGGTAGTGCCCAAGAGTTTGTCCAGCCCCCAATGCTGTACCGTGCCCATGAAGATCACGTCACTCTGGTGCGTACGCGCAAAGTCGCAGATGCTCAGCAGCGGTGAACCTTCGATGAAGTGACACCGGTCAGGTGGCACGCCCTGACGCTCGGCCAGGGACGCAAACGCTTCGTGCTGCGCTTCGTTCAGCGCTTCATACAGCCCCTCGGCCAGGGGGACTGCGCCGTACCCCATGTCGGTGGCGTATACCGCGGCCCAGTCATAAACGTGCAACAGGTCAAGTTGCGCCTGGCACTGGTCGGCCAACTGGCTGGCAGCCGCCACAATCTGGTCGTTAAACACCGCATCCTGGTCTTCACTGCGCAGCACATCGACGATGACCAGCACCTTGCGCGGTAATGGTGGGTACGCATCGGTGACCAGGTGTACCGGTACCGGGCAATCGCGCAGCAATTGCCAGTCCAGCGGTGTGAAAAACACGCGCTTGAGCGTTGGCACGTGCTCGGCATCCTTGACGATCAGGGCCAGCGGCATCTCGTTGACGAAATGCAAAATCTCCTCATAAGGATGATGAACCCACACCACCTCGCTGGTGACCTTCAGCCCGTGCTTGCTGATCAATTCAGCTTGTTCGGCGAGCCATTTGCGGTGGTTTTCCAGGAACCCTTCGCGCGCCCGGCTGATCTGCTCGGGCGCAAACAGGCCGGCCACCGCCAGTGCCTGCAAATAATCGAACGCCACGATATGCAATGGCAATTGCATTGCATGTGCCAGGGCAGCGGCACGCTCAAACGCCGCTGTGCGCGTCATGGAGGAAGGGGCAATCAACAACAAACGCTGAGTCTGCAACATGGGGCACCTCGGCACGCGGCCATCTCACGACGTGAATGAGCCTTCAGGTTGAGCGTTCCGGTTCGGTACCCAGTTGATCTTTATCAGCTTGCGCCAGCAAAAGTTGACTTTGGTCAATCGCCGCCCTGCCCGTTGCCCTAGCCTGAACCAGCGCTTGCCGCGTGACGGGCTCCGTCGGAGGGCACCATGATCGAAAATGACCAACAATTATTGGTGAGGGCATTGGACGCTGCGACCAACCCGGTATTGATCACCGAGAGGACGGGGTGCATCGTCTGGATCAACAGAGCGTTCTGCCTCATGAGTGGCTATTCCAAGGCGGAATTGATCGGTCAAACACCGCATCTGTTGTCTTCGGGCAGACAAACCACCACGTTTTATCGCGAGCTTTGGATGACCATCATGGCGGGCCTGACGTGGCAGGGCGAACTGATCGAGCGCCGCAAGGACGGTTCCAATTGCCAGGTCAATCAGGTCATTACCCCGGTATTCGATGTTCAGGGAGTGGTGACGCATTTTATCGCTGTCCTGCACAACTTCCGGGTCGCGGATGAGGACCGCATCCGCATGCAACAACTGGCCTTCCACGATGCGCTGACGGGGTTGCCCAATCGCAGCCTGTTCCTCAGCCTGCTCACTCAAGCAGTCAACCAAGCCACTCGGCAACAACAGCCCCTGGCGTTGATGTTCATCGACCTGGATCGCTTCAAGTCCATTAACGACACCCTGGGCCATGCGTGTGGCGATAAGTTACTGGTGGCGGTCGCGGAACGTCTTAGCCAGTCAGTGCGCAGGTCCGACGTGGTGTGTCGCTTGAGCGGCGACGAATTCGCGATTCTCGTGAGCGGCATGGACCAAGCCGCTCAGGTCGAAGCCCTGGCTGAAAAGCTGGTCGCCGCGATCAACCAGCCTTTCGTGATCGAGGGTCACTGCATCAATACGTACATCAGCGTCGGCATCAGCCTGTTTTCTGCGGGTGGCGTCAGGATTGAACAGTTCCTCGCACAGGCAGACAGCGCGATGTACCAGGCCAAAAAAAGCGGCTGAAATACCTGCCACTTCAGCCTGCTGCACGCGTCGGCAGGTTAACGCCTGAAGAACACTGCAGCGCGTGATCATCAACGGGAGTGCTGTCATGTCTGAGCAACTGCGTTTCATGCTGATCGTTTCGCCCCTGCTGCAAACCAGCCCGGCATTCGCTCGCGCCGCCGCGCTGGCCAAGGCCGCGGGCGCGGCGCTGCACATTGTGGCGTTTGATTACCTGGAAGGGCTGGCGGCGGTCAGCATGCTCGAGGAGCCGGTGCTGACGCAGCTGCGCCAACGCTATCTTGAGCAGCATCGTCTATGGCTTGAAGCCCAAGCCTGCAGCCTGCGCGAGACCGGCGTAGCGATCACCACCGAGGTGCTGTGGGTGGAACGGCCGTTACAGCAAATCATCATTCACCTGAAGGTGCAGCGCATAACGGCGCTCATCAAGGCGGTCGAGCATGACTCGCTGATCTCACGCCTGATGTTTACGCCACTGGATATCCATCTGCTGTGCGAATGCCCGGTGCCCCTGCACTTTGTCAGCCATATGACCAATGCCTTGCCACGCAAAATCGTCGCGGCGGTCAACCCGTTCCACCGAGATGATCGATACAAAGCTTTTAACGATCGGCTCGTCCAGGAAGCCGGCAGGCTCGCGAGTGCCTGCAACGCCGAACTGGATGTGATCTATGCGCACGAGTTTTCATCCAGCAGTGCTGAACAGTACGGCTGCGATTATGCGTCGATGCTGCTCTCACCCGGCAAGATCAAGCACCTCTTCGACGCACAGGCCGAGGCCTTTCAAGCGCTCGCCGACCGCAACGGTATTGCGCCGGAACACCAACGCATGATCATGGGCAGCCCGGCCAAAGTGCTTTCCAGTTATGCCTATGCCTATGACATTGACGTCATTGTGATGGGCCGTCTCAACCACGGCGGCATGAAACGATTGGAAAGCAATACCGTGGAGGATTTGCTCTACAAAATGCCCTGCAGTGTGTGGGTGGTTTCACCCGAAGCGATGACCGGCAAGACGAAGCCAACGTGAGGCGCCGTGTCGGACCGAAATCAGCGCACTATTGGCCTGCGCTTTCAGGTGTTGACCTGATGGGATGATTCGCCCCCATCCCCTACGGTACTGCTTAGTCGTCAAGCCCCAGGCCCTTCGCGTATTGCCTCGGGCCTGCGCACGACTCCTTTAAGCAGGCAGTAGAAGGCAAACGAACTATGCACGGTGACCAGGATCAGTTGGGGGCTTGTCCCATCAATGAGCAGTACCCGGCGGGTCACAACCCTCGCGACGGGGATGCGTTTGCTGCGGCTCAGGCAGAGATCGACAAGCTCAATAATATCCATGCGCTTGAAGCGGTGGATTGGCAGCGGTTGTCGACACTCTGCGAGGGCATTCTCAAGTCTGAAGGTAAAGACCTCAGTGTCGCCATATGGCTGCTGTGTGCCTGGACGCGGTTGCGCGCAATGGCCGGGCTAAGCGCTGGGGTCCACCTGCTCAGAGAAATGCTCGACCTCTATTGGCACACCCTGACGCCACCCGCTTCGCGCTTGCGCGCACGGCGCAATCAGGCGCAATGGCTGATCGAGTGGCTGGACAAGACGCTGACAGAGCCTTTCGAATCGTTGGACGCACCGGCGGCTGAGCGCTTGATCAGCGACTGGGATGCCATCGAGGCATTCTGGCGCACGCAGGACGACCAGGCCCCGAGCTTTGCCAGAGTCCGTCGGCGCCTGGAGCAATTAACCCGTAGCCAAACCCAACAGCCCGCCCCGGACTCGGCGTCGCCCGCCCCGCAGCCCGCGCTCGCCGACCTCGCAATCGGCGCCCCGCCCAGTGTCATCAGCCCGAGGTTGACCGCATTGGACGATGATGAAGCCATCATCAGCAACGTAGAAACGGTGTTCGAGGCGCTGCGTCCGGTGCAGGCCTACTGTCTGCATCAGCGCCCGGCGCTGCCCTTGACCTATCGGCTGAATCGCCAGGCAATCTGGATCACCGTCGAAGCGCTTCCTCCCAGCGAGGGTCGAAGCACTCGCCTGCCCTCTCCGCCCCTGACGCTGCGCGAGAGTGTCCTGGGTTTACAGCAGATCGCCGAGCCGCTGGATATCGCGCGCTTCTGTGAGGGGCGGCTGAGCAGCTACCCGTTTTGGCTCGACCTTAATCGCATCAGCCACACCGCCCTTTTACAGGCGGGTGCGTGCGCTGCTGCCCAGGCCGTAGCGCACGAGGTGCACGGGCTGGTCAGCCGCTTGCCCGGGGTTATTGAGCTGAACTTTGCCGACGGCATGCCCTTTGCCGATGGTGCCACCCGCGCGTGGCTGGAAAGCCTGGCACCGACGACGCCCGTGGCCGCTCCCAAGGATGCTATCGAGGCCTGTGTCGAAGACGCTCGGCGCATGGCCAATGACGGTCGGCTGAATGAAGGGCTAGCCGAACTGCAGCGCTGCATCGCCCAAACCGCCAGCGCGCGCGATCGTTTCAGGCTGAGCGCCTCGCAGTGCGTGCTGGTTTATCGGTTCGACCCCCACCCCGATCTGCGTATCGCGCTCGAAGGCCTGCTGGCCCGCGCCGACGAGCTCAATCTGGAGCAATGGGAGCCTGAGTTGGTCAAGCCGCTGCTGGAAATGATGCTTGAGCACAGCAATTCGTCTGAATGGTCACGGCGCCTGTCACGCCTGGACCTCGATGGTTTCTGGCGCAAGCGCAGCGCCTGCGCGCCAACCGACTGAACCCCTGACAAGACGCGACGGCCTCTGCGCGTCGCTCACTGAGGAGAAACACCATGGCAAGTGACGGTTCCGTCGCGCCTAAAGAGCGCGTCAATATTGTCTACAAACCTGCGACGGGCGATGCCCAGGAACAGGTCGAGCTGCCGCTCAAGCAACTGGTGATCGGGGACTTCACCCTGCGTGAAGACCCGACCCCTGTCGAAGAACTCAAACCGATTCGCGTCGACAAAGACAACTTCACCGACGTGCTCAAAGGCCAGAACCTGAGCCTGCAACTGTCCATCGCCAACCGCCTCTCGGACAACGCGACGCCAGACGAACGCCTGGCGGTGACGCTGAAGTTCGAATCGATTCGTGACTTTGAACCGGACGCCCTGGTTGAGCAGGTGCCGGAGCTCGGCCGGTTGATCGCCCTGCGCGATGCACTCAAGGCGTTGAAAGGCCCACTGGGCAACGTGCCCGACTTTCGTAAGGAATTACAGGCATTGATTGGCGACGACGGTTCGCGTGCCCGCTTGCTCGGTGAGCTGGGCGTTGAGGAAAAGGAGTAAAGCCATGAGCCAAGAAGCAACGCAAAACCCGGCCACGCAAGTATCTACCACGCACCAGGAGGGTTCGCTACTCGATCAATTGATCCATACCGCGCGAATAAAACCTGGCGACGAGGCCTACGCGGTGACGCGTCAAGGCCTTGAGGCGTTTGTCGCCCAGTTGCTGGAACCCAGCCGCGCGGTAGAAAAAGTCAGTGCCAACCTGATCGACGACATGATTGCAGCGTTGGACGCCAAGCTGTGCCGTCAAGTCGACGCTATTTTGCACGATGAGCGTTTCCAGGCACTCGAAGCGTCATGGCGTTCGTTGAAATTTTTGGTCGACCGTACCGATTTTCGTGAAAACAACCGCCTGGAAATGCTCAGTGTGTCCAAGCAAAAGTTGCTGGACGACTTTGAAGACGCCCCGGAGATCACGCGCTCGGGTCTCTACAAGGCGGTTTACAGCGCAGAGTTCGGACAGTTCGGCGGCCAGCCATTCGGCGCCATCATCGGCAATTACGAGTTCAACCCTGGCTCGCAGGACATCAAGCTGCTGCAGTCCATCGCTGCCGTATCGACGATGTCGCACACGCCCTTCATCGCAGCGGCGGGCCCGCAGTTTTTTGGCGTCGAGAGTTTTTCCCAGCTGCCCAACCTGAAAGACCTGCAAGCCGTGTTCGAAGGCCCACAGTTCATCAAGTGGAATGCGTTTCGCGAGAGCGAAGACTCGCGGTTTGTGGGGCTGACGTTGCCGCACTTCCTGCTGCGTACGCCTTACGGGGAAGAGACGGTGCCCGTCAGGAAGTTCCGCTACAACGAAAGCGTGAACACCAGCAACCACGACTTCCTGTGGGGCAATGCCGCCTTTGCGTTTGCCAGCCGGTTGTCCGACAGCTTCGCCCAGTATCGCTGGTGTGCCAACGTCATCGGCCCGCAAGGCGGCGGCACGGTCAGTGACTTGCCGATTTACAACTACGAAGCCATGGGTGAGGTGCAGACCAAAATCCCCACCGATGTGCTGATCTCCGAGCGACGGGAATTCGAGCTGGCCGAGCAAGGTTTTATTGCCCTGACCATGCGCAAGAACACCGACAATGCCGCGTTCTTCTCCGCCAACTCTTGTCAGAAACCCAAGTATTTTGGCAATGACAAAGAAGGCAAGGAAGCGGAGTTGAACTACAAACTCGGCACTCAGTTGCCCTACATCTTCGTGGTCAGTCGCCTGGCTCACTACATCAAGGTCATCCAGCGCGAAAACATTGGCACCTGGAAAGAGCGCGGCGACCTGGAGTCGGAGCTCAATGGCTGGATCCGTCAATACGTCGCCGACATGGACAACCCCGCCGTGGGCGTGCGCAGCCGTCGGCCATTGCGCCAGGCGGATATTGCGGTGCACGACGTCGAAGGCGATCCAGGCTGGTACCGCGTGAGCCTCAAGGTGCGGCCGCATTTCAAATACATGGGCGCTTCGTTCACTTTGTCGCTGGTCGGCAAGCTGGACAAGAGCTGAACCCTGCGGCCATCGCCGTGGCGATGGCCGTGGCGATGGCCGCACCCGTGGCATCCTGAGTACTTGAGGGACCGGTGATGAAAGAAAAACGCCTGCTGGAACGCATTGGTGCCCTGCAAGTGGGCAGCGAACGCTCGCACCTGACCCAGGCTGAAGTGTTGCTGGACTCACTGATGGCGCACCTGAGCCGAATTCTCAACACTCGCCAAGGCAGCGTGCCAATCGACCCGGATTTCGGGGTGCCCGACTTCACCAACCTGGCCGGCAGTTTCGCCACCGGGGAAACGGCGCAAATCATCGAGCACATGACACGCATGGTTGCGCGTTACGAACCGCGCCTTAAATCCCCCTGCATCACCTTGGCCGAACATGGCCGCGAGGTGTTGTCGTTGCGCTTCATGCTCGACGGATTGGTCGCGATCAATGACCGCGACATCCCCATCCACTTATCGACCCTCGTCTCCTGCGACGGGCGTGTCTCGCTGTCAATGCGCTAGGTGGACTTGTGCAGAACCTCTACTACCAAAGTGAACTGAATAACCTGCGGCATCTGGCCGATGAGTTTGCCCAGCGCAACCCGGCCCTGGCGCCATTGCTGGGCAGTGGCTCGGCCAGCGATCCGGATGTGGAGCGCCTGCTTGAAGGCGTGGCGTTCCTGACAGGCATGGTGCGCCAGCGGTTGGATGACGAGTTTCCCGAATTTGTCCAAGAGCTGGCGCAGTTGCTGTATCCGCAATATTTGCAGCCGCTGCCGTGCATGACGCTGCTGCAGTTCGCGCCGCGAACAGCGCTTTCGCAGACACAACCTATCGCGACCGGCTGCGAAGTGGCTTCGGTGCCCATTGACGGCCATCGCGCGAGCTTTCGCAGCACGATGCCGGTCGACCTTGAACCGGTCACGCTGACCGGTGCGCGCTGGGACGGTGGAACCGCAGAGCGCCGCAGCCTGGTGCTGGACCTTGCGCTGACCGTCGCGCCCGATGACTTCAAGGCCGACAGCCTGACCTTTTACCTGGGGGATACCTTCAGCGAAGCCTGTGCCCTGCTCCGCCTGCTGGACCAGCATGTGCGCGAAATACGCATCCAGGGTGAAGGCCAGCCGATAACGCTGCTGTCGGCCAACCACATCCAGTCGTGCGGATTTGATCGGGCGCACGCATTGTTGCCCTACCCGGATGCAGCACACCCGGCCTACCGGGGTTTGCAGGAGTATTTCGCGTTACCGGAAAAATTCCTGTTCGTGCGCTTGAGCGGTTTGCAGCGTTGGCGCCATCGCGGCGAACACACCCGCATGAGCGTAAAGCTGGTGTTCGACAACGTGCCGTCGTGGGCCCCTGCCCTGACCGAAAACAGCTTCATGCTCGGGGTGACGCCCGCGGTCAACCTGTTCACCCAGGACGCTCACCCACTCAGGGTCGATCACCGCCAGGCTGAATATCGCATCCAGCCTGCGAACCAGTCCCAACGCCAACGTCTGCGCATTCATTCGGTGCTGAGTGTCAGCGCCTATTCGGGCACCGGCAACGAAAAAACCTTAAACCCCTTCCACACCATTTACCAGCGCGATGCGTTCAATTTGCGCATTCGCCAGGGCAGCAATGACCCGCGTGATTACGAGCACTTCATCAGCCTGCCGTATGTCGACCGCCAATCGCCGCAAGACGTCACCCTGTCGATCTCGTTGCTGTGCACTGACGGCCCACTGCCTGAAAGCCTGCACCCCGGGGACCTCAACCAGCCGATGGACAACACCCCGGCGCGCGTCACGCTGCGCAACATTCGTGGGATCACCCCCTGCCATCCGCCCAAATACCAGGACCGGTTGCTGTGGCGCATGCTTTCCCAACTGAATGCCAACCACTTCAAACTGCTCGACGCCGATTACCTCAAGAGCCTGCTCAAACTCTACTTGCCAAGCGCCGATGAAGGTGGGCAGGACGCCAATAATCGGCGTATCAACGGCATTGAGAAGGTCGTTGCCACGCACGAGCGGCGCTTCATCAACGGGCTGCCCATCGAAGGTACGGTGGTCCACCTGGAGTGCCGTGGCGATCATTTTCTGGGGGCCGGAGGGCTTTACCTGTTTGGCGTGGTGCTCGATGAGTTCTTTGCCGGCAGTGTCGCGGTCAACAGCTTCGTAGCCCTCAACCTGTACGACAGCGTTAATCAGGAAACACTGGCGTGGCCGGCGAAAATCGGTCGGCAACGCCTGCTATGACCCAGGACACCTTGCTGGCCAACGGGCGCGACTATGCTTTTTTCCAGGCGTTGCGCTTGCTGCGGCTGCGCTTTGCAGACGATCACGCGTTCAGCGATGGTGTACGCGTGCGCCCTGGCCTGGGATTGGGGTTCCCCGAGAGCGATATTTTAGCCATCGACCAGGACGCCAGCGGGCGCTATCACCTGCAAGCCAGCTTCTTTGGCTTGTACGGCGTGACGTCACCACTGCCGACCTTCTACACCGAAGACCTGATCGATGAGCAACTGCAAGGCCGCAGCGCCGGCCGTGATTTTCTCGACGTTTTGCATGCCGCGCTGTACCCGCTGCTGTTTCGTGCCTGGGAAAAACACCGGCTGTGGATGGCGATCGGCGAGCGTCGTGACCTGGGTCGTCTCAACCTGGTGCGCTCGCTGGTGGGCCTGGCGGATGCCGACCCGCAGTGGCGCCAGCTTGCCCCGCAATTAGTGCGCTACGCCGGCCTCTTCAACCAGTTCCCGCGCTCGGCCCTCGGCCTGGAGCAACTGCTCAGCAGCACACTCGACGGCGACCCCGTCGAGGTCGTGCCCTGTGTGCTGACCCAAGTGCCGATTGATGACCAGTCCCGCTGCCGGTTGGGCCTGCAGGGCAATGTGCTGGGGCAGGACAGCCTCCTCGGTCAACACGTCAGCGACCGCAGCAGCACCCTGGACATCCGGGTCGGCCCGTTGGACGCCCTGCGTTTTCACCTGCTGATGCCAGGCACCGCGCTCTACAAACGTATCGAACGCTTAACCGCGTTGTACCTGCACACCCCGGTCAAATGCCGGCTGGTGCTGAGCCTAAAACCAGACCAACAACGTGGCACGCGTTTGGGTGACGGTTGGCAGCGCCTCGGCACCAACACCTGGCTGGGCCGTACGCTGGAACAGGGTGAGGCGGTATTCACCCTGGTCGGGGCGCAAGGTCCCGGTACTCAATCGCAGACCGGAGAATGATTCAGGCAGAGCCTTGAACAACTGAACAATCAGGTCTTTACCCGAGCGCCAAAAAAACGCGCCCGACCTACAGTGGCCCCGTGACTCGATTGCGCAGGTAACCAGGAGTTCAGACCATGACATTGACCGAGCAACCTCTGTGCACCTTCCTGAGTGACGGGCTTGCCTTGGAGCCCCTGCTGGTCGCTCGCTGGCAGGGTGAAGACGTGTTGTCACGGCCCTATCGCTTCGAGGTCGTACTGGCTTCACTGAACCCGTTACTGAACGAAGACGCCATGCTCGGTGCACCCGCGCACCTGACCCTGTTTGACGCCCTCGGCGCCGCTCACCCGTACCACGGCATCGTCACTTCGGTGGAGCTGTTGGATGCCGACGATCTCTACCACTATTGCCGTGTGGTGCTGGAGCCGCGCATCACCCGCCTGCGCCAGCAGCGCTTCAGCGAAATCTGGCTGGATAAAAACCTGCCGGAGCTGTTGCGCGACATCCTCAAAAATGCCGACCTGACACGTGAAGGCCAGGGCGCCGACAGCACCCGCACGGCCGCTTTCGATTTTGACCTGCGCCTGCGCGACGACGACATCCCCCACACGCAAGCCAACTTCACCTGCCAATACGAAGAAACCAGCTTCGACTTTCTATCGCGCCTGTTGGAATACAGCGGTTGCTACTACTTCTTCGAGCAGCAGGAGCAGCAGGAAGCCCTGATCTTTTGCAGTGATCGCAGCGCCCAACCCAAGGCATTGCTGCCGGTGCGGTACCGGCCCCTGGACACCGCACTGAACAGCGGGCTTGAGGCGGTAGCGCACACCTTTAGCCGGCGCAGCGTGGTGCAACCGGAGCAGGTGGTGCTGCAGGATTTTTCCGCGAGCAATGCGCAACTGGCGCTACACAGCACAGCGTCGGTGGCCGCCGGCAGCGTCGCCGACAATGCCCAGGCCCCCGCCACCTCGCCAGCATTCAGCGGCGAGTTCGGCGTGTATGGCGAGCATTTTGGCAGTCACGCTCAGGGCCTCTGGTTGGCGCAACGCCGTGCCCAGGCGCTGGGGTGCCGTCATCGGCTGTTCCAGGGCAGCGGCCATGTCACCGGCCTGCGATCCGGCGGTTTGATGGCCTTGGCCGGGCATGCGCGGCCTTGCATGAATGCGGCCTATCAAGTGCTTGAAGTGCACCACAGCGGCCAACAACCATTGCCCGCGACAGGCGAGGATAATCTGGCCGGCGATACCCAGACACGCTTCCTGGTGATCCCCGCCGAGGTGCAGTTCCGCCCGCCTCTGGACACCCCAAAACCCAACGCGTTTGGCGTACTGAGTGCGGTGGTGGATGGCGACGACAGTGGCAAGCCGCTGCTCAACCAGCACGGCTGCTACAAAGTGCGCTTTCCATTTACCCGCGATCAAAAGCCCAGCACTCGGGGTTCGGCATGGCTGCGCAGGGTGTCGTTGTCTGCCGGTTCCAGCCATGGCATGCACTTTCCGCTGCTCAAAGGCAGTGAAGTGTTGGTGTCATTTCTGGGGGGCGACCCCGACCGGCCGATTATCGTTGGCTGCGTACCAAACTCGGAAAACCCGAGCATGGTCGTTGAGCGTAACGCCACCCAGAGCGGCTTCTCCACGGCCGGAGGGCACTTCCTGGCGATGGAAGACCACCCCGGGGCTGCCCATCTGAAGCTGGGTGCGCCTGGCGGCAACAGCGTCTTCACACTGGGCAATGGCGAAGTCGCCGGCGCGCAACTGCGCACCAACGCCCACATGCAATTGACATCGTCCTCGCTCAAACACGAAGTGCCCGGCGTGTACTCATTGTCGATGGGCACCGGGGACCCGGCGGCCGCCCATAGCAGCGACCCGGGCGCGGATAACCCGGTACCGGCTTCGCCCGCCGAGCCTAAACCCACACCGGGGGAACTCAACACTGGTGTCAACTGGGGCGGCCCGAACTGGCTCAACCTTGGCGCCAAGGCTGAATTCACCAACGCGCCGACCTTCTCGGCATCACTCAAGACCGCCACAACCCAGGCGGAGGCGAGCCTGGGCGTGGCCAAGCTAAGCCTCACTGCGCAAGGAAAAGCGACCACCGTGAATATGTCGGGCGTGAGCATTTTACTCTCGTGTAACGGGTTCACTTACGCCTGGGAGAAGATCGGGAAGAAGGTCGCAGCAATTTCCGAGGACAAGAAGCTGATCGACAGAACGGTGGCCTCCGTCTCACAGCTTCAAGCCGAGCTGCACAAGGTGACTGCCGATCTCTATACGGTGACCGCAACGACCTCGATCACGCTGAAATGCGCTGAGCATTCGATCGTACTCAACCCCGATGGCATTCGGATCCAGTCGCCTAAAACGATCATGATCGACGGCGACGTGGCCATTACCGGTAAAACCCGGTTCGTGGGCAATGTCGATGTGGTGGGCGATATCCACTGCAAAAACGCGAGCGTTTCCTCCCAACTGAAAGCCACCTACACCAGCCTGGACGAACTGAGTGCGAGCAATGCGACGTTGGGCGCCGTGTATATCCCACCCACGCCGACGGAAGCGCTGATAGAGGCCGAAGAAATCGCGCGGCTCAAAGCCTTTGAGGTGCTCAACGAAATGGCCGAAGCGCTCGCCAGAGGCTTGGACGACGGCGCCAATGCGGCACTCCAGGTGGTCGATAACTTCGAGCCTTAAAGCGTTTCTACCTGACGAGGGTTCAAGCATGCACCTTTCCTATTCCGACATAAGTCTGCTGACCCTGGCCCGTCAACAGGGGCCGAGGCCTGCGACCCTGGCAATTACCGTGGGCCTGCTGTTCGGTGCCGACCACCAGGTGCTGGCCGCTGAACATGCATTGCCCTGGCTCAGCCAGCGCTTCGACAAACAGCCGTTCGACAGTGGTTTGAAAAAGGCCCGTGGCAGTGTCGCCGTGCAGGGCGACGCGTACCCGCTGACGCCTGAGCAGCAACGCAATGGCATGGCCGTGCGCGTGCGCATCGCGAGCGTCAGTAAGACCTTGCACCTGCACCCACCCAGGTGCTGGGAACGCGGGGCGCTCGGGTTCACGGCGCGTCCAACCGGCCCGCTCCTGCGTTTGCCGTTGGATTTGCAGCACGCGTTCGGCGGCGCCGGCTGGGCGGATAACCCCGAAGGCAGCGGCTATCTGGCAGACCCCGACAGCAGCGTGGGCATGCCGTTGCCGCAAATCGAAAACGCACACTTGCCCATGCGGCTACCCGGCCAGACGCTGCCAATCGCCAGCCTGCGTCCGCTGCCGCCGCAGTGCCTTGAACGCCGAAGCTTGTGGGGCACTTGCGATAAACACTGGACAGCACGTCGGGCACCCTGCCCCCCTCTGGATTGCGACGCCCGCTGGTTTGATGAAGTCGCTCAGGATCAATGCCACTCAGATTACTGGGCCGGCAACGAAACCTGGAGCGTTGACGGCATGCACCCTGTGCAGGCGCAAATCGGCGGGACGTTGCCCGCCTTCCGAGCCCGGGTGTTTCTCAAGCGCACGGCATCGACACCCGAGATCGAAGAGCCGCCAGTGCACCTGGACACGGTGTGGCTATTCCCCGACGTTGAGCGGGTGTTGCTGCTGTACCGGGCCGAGGTCGCTGTGGCCGATCTTGACGGCGCCGATATAGCGCAATTGGGCGCCGTGTATGAACGCGTCGACGCACCTACGGCAACCGCCGCCGCCTGCTGCGAAAAACTCTGGCCGTCGCTCAAGCCGCCGCCTGCGGCCAAGCCAATAGCGCCTGAAACCGTCGACAAAAACGCCATCATTCAGCGTATGCAGGCCTCGCTGGATGCGCGTTACGCGGCCTTCGCGGCCGAACAAGCCAACGTATTGGCCCGTGCCGGCGACGTCGGCAAACGCTTCGGCAAACGGTTGAACCCGGCCGAGTACCCGGCGACTGCGCCTAACCTCGCCGCATTAACGCAACGCCCGCCGGCCGAGGCACGGCCGTTTGACCCAGCCGCCCTCAAGGCGCGCATTCAGGCCAGCATTGACCACGCGCAGGCGGCAACCGAGCAGTTCATCGACCAGACCGCGGTCCACCTGCACATGAAGCCTGAGGCGCTACGCGAAGCGATCAAACAGGTTGAGCACAACGCGCCCCGCACGGCCAGGACAGACTTACTGTCGAGTCTTGACCACTTGCCCCTGCCGGCGTCACGCAAAGCCACTGTGCGCACACAACTGAGCGCCGGTTTGCAAGCGATGCGGGAGACAGAACAGCAGATCAATACGAAGATGCAGGCACTGCGGATGAAATTGCCGGCGGCCAGTCCGTTAAACGACAAATCGCCGCCGCCTGCTGCCAGCCGCCACAGCGTCATCCCTGAAGCCGGGCCCTGGACTCGCGCGTTACTCGAAGCCGCCCACGCCCGGGGTGACCACCTGGAAGGCGCGCGTTTTGTCGGCCTGGACCTGTCTGCCAGTGATTTGACCGGCGCCGTACTGCAGCGCTGCCTGTTTGATCACTGTGTGTTAGCTGCCGCGCATTGGCCAGGTATCGACCTGACCGGCAGCACCTTCAAAAATTGCGACCTGCAGCAGATCGACTTGCGCGAAGCGCAGTTAACGCAAACACGTTTGCGCGACTGCCTGCTGGACCAGGCCCGGTTGGCCGGCGCGAGCCTGGGCTCGGCGGCCTGGTCTGGGGTCAACGGTAAGGACATCGACCTGACCGATGCCCATGCGGCCGAGCTGCAACTGGACCTGGGTTGCCAGTTGCCCGGCATTCGCCTGGATAACGCAAACCTTGCCAATGCCAGCCTGCAAGACGTGTCACTGCCGGGGGCAAGCCTGCGTGGCAGCCACCTGCACAACGCGCTGCTGATTCGCTGCAACTTGCGCAGCAGCCACGGTTATCGCCTGGACGCGCGCAATGCCGACTTCACCGGCAGTGACCTCAGCCAAATACAGTGGGTCGGCGCCAACTTGCAGCAAGCCCGCCTACGCAAAGTCCGTCTGGATCAGGCCGACCTGCGCGACTGCAATCTGCATGCGGTCACCAGCGAAGGCGCCCGAGGCCTCGGGGCCCGCCTGGACGGCGCTTTATTGAGCTATTGCCGATTACCCGAGGAACTCGAACATGTCTGAATCAATAACCGCCGAACAACTGCGCGCACGCGTCGCCGAGGGTGGCGTACTGCGTAACCTGTGCCTGGCCGGTGGTGACTTCCGTGGGGTGACGCTGCGCCATGCGCGCCTGGAGCAGATCGATGCGCGCAACGCGTGCTTCAACGACGCCGACCTTGAGGCCTGTACCTGGGTCGACTGCCAACTGGCAGGCAGCCATTTTTCGCGCAGCCAGTTGCGTCAGGTCGATTTCAGAAACTGTCACTTCGATGGGGCAAACCTGGCCACCGCGACCCTCGACGGTGGCCGCTGGTTACGCTGCGAGGCCGTTGGGTTGAACCTCAACGAAACCACCGCCAGCAACCTGAGTTTCATTGACTGTGCATTCTCAGTGCCGAATTTGCGCGGCAGCATCATGCGCCAATGCCAACTGGATCATGTCAGCCTGTGTGATGCCGATGCCAGCTCAGCGCAATGGCAGCAAGTGCGCGTGACCGACAGCCTGCTGCGCAACCTCTACCTGATCGACGCACACCTTGAGCAATGTGCCTTTGATCGCAGCAGCCTGACCGATGTGGACCTGAGCCACGCCGAGACCCGTGCCCTGTCGCTGTTCCAATGCCAGGGCGCTCGAGTGCGGTTCATCGCCACGAACCTCATCCAGGCGATCTTTACCGACGCCCGTCTGAGCGCTGCCGACTTCACCGACAGTGGGTTGGTCCAGGCCAACCTGAACGGCGCAGTGCTGCCCGGCGCGCAGTTCTTGCGGGCCCGCCTGCGCTACGCCCAATGCATCTATCTGCGCGCCAGCGGTGCCGACTTCACCGATGCCGACCTGTTCGGCGCCAACCTGCACGCCGCCGAACTGGACAACTGTCAGTGGAAAGGCGCACGCCTCGACGACATTCGCCCTGCCGACCCACTGCGCCTGGCCGCCGACCGTTGGCAGCCGACGCTGTAAGGAGACCACCATGCCACTGCAAGCCCCGCAGCACAGTCAATCCCCGGCCACGTTGCACCATGGGCGGGTCAATGCCGAGGATGGCGAGCGTTTTGGTGTCGTCAGTACCGACGGGCGCCGTTACTGGCTCAAGCCCGCCGCCGGTTGCCTGCTGCGCCCGGCACTCGGGGATGCGGTGCTGATCTGCATGGAGGATACGAGCGGCTACATCCTCAGCGTACTGGAGCGCGACAGCAGCGCGCCCGCCCGCTTGAGTGTGGACGGCGACCTGCACCTGCACGTGCCGGCAGGTGCGCTGCATATAGAAGCGCGGGACGGCATCAGCCTGGATGCCGGCGCGGCACTTGCCGTGCGCAGCGCTGACGTCCTGCTGCACAGCCGCCACGCGTGCCTGACAACCCAAACGCTGCAGGTCAGCGGTGAGCGCGCCGACAGCCATTGGCTGCACCGCCACGACAGCGCGTTGCACGCTCACCAGACCGCGCAGGTCCATACCGCCGAGTTCGGCGACAGCCGCCGCCGTGTCGAAGGGCACGAAGACCTCTACGCAGGCTCGGTCAGCCAGCAGGTCAAAAACGATTGGCAACTGCGTGGCGAAACCCTCGACCTGTTCGCCGACATCACCGTCGCGCTGGATGGCCAGCGCATCAAACTCGGTTAGGAGTCCTCCCATGTTCATGCTGACCAATGATGGTGCAGTGGCTACCGCCACCGCCCCTGACATGTGTAATACACCCAGCCCGACCGGGCCTTTGCCCGTGCCCTACCCCAACATCGCCGACACGCGCATGGCCGACCCCGCCGGCCTGATGTCGAACGTGCTGGTGATGGGTATGCCGGCGATGACGCTGATGAGCAAAGTGACGATCAGCAATGGCGATCAACCCGGCGCCGCAGGCGGCCTGCTCAGTGGCCGGATCATGGGCGAGATGACCTTTCTCAACGCCAGCACCTGCGTCACGGTCGGCGGCAAACCGGCGGTGCGGGTGACCTGCCTGACCGGGCATAACGGTGCCCCTCAGAATACCGTGGGCATGGTCAGCGCGCCTGGGCAGACCAAAGTGCTGGTGTTGAGATGAACACCGTGGCACTTAAAACCCTCGCGGTGCTGCTGCTCGGTGTGTTGCTCAGCGCCTGTAGCAGTAACGGTCTGACACCGCAGCAACAAGCGTTGAGCGAGCTGAAGTGGAACTACGCCGATGACAGCATTGAACTCACGCTGACCGCCGACAAAGACCTCAATCAATACGACGGCCAGGCACACACACTCCTGCTGGTGGTGACTCAGTTCGCGCAGCCGAACGCGTTCAGTGCCTACACCGGCAGCAGCCAGCAACTGAGCAAGCTGTTGCTGATGAGCAGCGCGCCACCGGACCTGATCGGCCTGACACGCCTGTTTATCGAGCCGGGACAGACCCGCACCGTGCGCTTGCCGCGCCTGGAGGGGGCAAAAATGGTCGGCATCAGCGCCGGCTATGCCCACCTGGACCCGCAGCGCAGCGTCAAGCTCTACCGGATTGGCGTAGACGTGGCCTCCACCGGCTGTTTCAGTAAAACCTGGACCGCCCGCCCGAAAACGCTGGCCATCAACCTGTTGCTGGGGCCTGACGCACTGTTGCGCAGCCAGCAAAGCCAGTTGCAACAACCGCCCGCCGAGCAACCCGCCGAAGGCGAAGTCAGCCTGACGGACGCCGGCCAATGATGGCTTTTTGGTGTGTTTCCCCACGCTGTCGAGGTGCCCTATGAACATCGACAAACCGCTCTACTGGCATCAAGGCCTGTTCCTGCAACCGCAGCACTTTCAGCAGAATGATGCACGCCTGGAAAGCCTGGTGACGAGGACCCTTGCCTGCCAACAGCCGCATGCCTGGGGGCTGATATCGATGTGTTTGAACGATGCTGCGCTGGCGTCGCGTCAATGCCGGATTGAACAACTGTCGGTGCGGTTTACCGACGGCAGCCTGGTCGAATACCCCGGCAACGCCTTACTGGAGTGTCGCCCGCTGGCGCTCGCAGACTTTGTCAGCGACAGCCGCACGCTGTATGTCGGGCTCAAGCGCAGCCAGCCGGGCGAACCGGATGCCCAGGTGTTCGAAGCGCTGCAAGATGCCGAAAAAGCCAACGTGCGGTTTGCCGTCAGGGCTGACCCGCAAACGCTGGACGACCGTCACGGCGACGCCCCTGAAGCGCTGGTGCGGCAAATGTCCTACGTTTTGCGTCTGTTCTGGGAAGAGGAACTCGACAACCTCGGGGCCTATGAATTGCTGCCTATCGCGCGGTTGGAGCACGACGGTGACCGGATTCATTTGGCCGATCGCTACATCCCGCCTTGCGTGATGATCGGTGCCTCACCGGCATTGATGCAAACGCTGCGAGACACCCGTGACGAATTGGTCGGCCGAGCCCGCCAGTTGGAGGTGTTCAAGCAATCCGGCGATGCGCGTTACGGTGACTTCGATGCCGCGCACACCCACAATTTGCTCGCATTGGTGATCCTCAACCGTTATGGCCCATTGTTGACACACCTGCTGGAGACGCCACACGTCTCGCCGTGGCAAGTGTATGGGACGCTGCGGCAATTGATCGGTGAACTCAGTGTGTTCAGCGAGCGTTGCGACATGCTGGGGCAAACCCACGAGGGTCGATCGCTGCTGACGTCCTATCAGCATGAAACCTGCGGCCAGGCGATTACCCTGGCGGCCGGGTTGATCGGCCAGTTGCTTAACGAGATCAGCGTCGGTTCAGAACTTCTGGTGCGGTTGCTGCCCAGCGATGGGTTGTTTCAAAGCTGCTTGCCGGATGCCTTTCTTGGCCCGCGCCACCGCTATTACCTGGTGGTGCGCAGCGACGGTGATCCGACGCGGTTGGCGCAGCAGCTGGAACTGGATGCCAAGTTGGGTGCGCCGCAGGACATGCCCGACCTGATCAACCGCGCATTGCCGGGGGTCGAGCTGATTTACCTGCAAGTGCCACCGCAAGGTATGCCGCGTCGGCCCGGAGCGCTTTATTACCGCCTGGAGCCACTGAGCGAGGCCTGGGAAACAGTCTGCAGCACCCAGGCCGCCGCATTGTTTATGCCCAACGCCCCGGCAGACATGCTGGTCGAGCTGGTGGTGGTCCGCGCATGAACGAAGGTCGCTTGGCCGACTGCTGGGTCGGCGTCTTTGAATGCACTCGGGCCGTGTTCGCCGATCCCGCGGCGTCGGCAGCCACCGCCACAGCACGCCTCATCAACCAGCTGGACATGGCGGCGAGTCGCGCCCGTGAGCTCGGTTACGTCGAGGCATGGGTACGCGAATCGCTGTTTTCGGTGGTGGCCTGGGTGGACGAAACCGCAATGACCACTGCGTGGCCCGGCGCCGCTGAGTGGCGGCGTTCGCCGTTGCAACGCCACTACTTTTTTACCACGCGGGCCGGGGTGGAATTCTTCCAGCGCTGGCAGGCGTTGCCGGAAGAAGCGGGTGCGGTCCGTGAGGTGTTTGGCCTGGCCTTGCTCGCCGGGTTTGCCGGCCACTACGCAACGCGCCCAGCCAGCGAGCTGGACGAGTTTCGTCGGCAATGCCTGCAACGCATCGCCCGGGACGGCCAGATGGCCACGCTGCAAGCGTCCGGCACGCTGTTCAGCCAGCCCTCATTCGGCGTCACGGCGCAACGCCGCCGCGCGCGTCGGCGAGTGCCCGCGCTGGTGCTTACCCTGCTGATCGTGATTCCGCTGCTGGGGCTGGCGGCACTCTACGTCGGCCTGGACCGGCCGCTGGCAGCGGCCGCTGCAATGCTGATGGAGGCCCATTGAAATGTTAATGAAAGCGCTTGTCGCCGTGTTCTGGATGGTTGCGCTGATTGTGCTCGGGTGTGTGTGCTGGGTCGTCACCGTGCTGTCGGGCTGGCCATTGTGGTGCATGCCACTGATGCTCCTCGCCGTGATGCTCGGCACCTGGTTGCTGTTGCGGGCGCTGCGGTACTGGCAAGGTTGGCGCCTGCGCCAGCGCCTGCAGCGTGACCTGCCTGGGCGCACCGAGCCGCTCGAGCCCGATGTCGATCAGTGCTGGAACACCGGTGTGCGTTTACTGCGCCAGTCCCGTTTGGGCCAGGCGGGCCACTTGGGCTCTGCACTCTATGCCCTGCCCTGGTTCATGCTGCTCGGTGATACCACCCGCGCCAACAGCACACTGTTGGCGCGTAGCGGCCTGGATACGCCGTTGCGTTCAGCACCGCATGCGGCGGGCAGCCCACCCAGCGACGTACTCAACTGGTGGTTTTTCGAGAATGCCGTGGTACTCGACCCTTCGCGCCGCTTGCTCGATTCTGCCAGTGCCTGGAAACGCCTGTTGTTGCGCCTGTTGCGTTCACGCCGACGCGAACCGCTGAACGGCGTGATTCTGGAGATTGCGATTGAGTCTCTGCAAGACCAGAACAAGGCTCAGCTGACCGCGCTGGGGCAGAACTTGCGCCTCCAACTGGACGATCTGGTGAAGGTATTCGGCGCGCGCCTGCCGGTGTATCTGGTCCTGACCGGCGCTGAACGCATTGAGGGCATGCCGCAATGGGCTGCCAGCCTTACTCAGCATCAGCGCCAGCAGGCGCTCGGCCTGCTGGTCGATGGCAGCGATGCAGACGCTCGTGTATTTCTGGACAAGGTACTGGGTGAGATCGGTCGTCGCCTCTTCGAACTACGGGTCGACCTGGGGCAACGGCTGCTGCCCACTGCCCAGGCGCTGCATTTTCCCGAGCGCGTCGCCGCGCTGCGCCCGGCATTGGAACAGCTGTTGTTACCCGCCTTTGCCAGCAACCCTTACTGCGCGCCTCCGTTGTTGTCCGGCCTGTTTTTGACCGCCCAGGGGGTTGAGGACGATGGCAGCACGGTCGGCTGGTTCAGCCATGAACTGTTCGACCGTGTGCTGCCTTCACAACGCTTCGCGTACCGCGCGATCGACGGTTGGCGGCACTGGCGCCGCTTGTCCGCGCATGCCGCAGTGGTGCTGTGGCTGGTCGGTTGCGGCGCCTTTGCCGGCCTGCTGATCTACTCCAGCAATCATGTCAGTCACGAGCTGGCCCTGATCGCGCAAACATGGCCGCCGACCAGCACGTTGGATAAAGGCCTGGAACACGATCTACACAGGTTTGACCAGTACCATCAGTTTATTGAGAACCTTGAGCATGAGGTGACGCCGAGCTGGAAGCGCTGGCTGCCGTTCCACAACCGGGTCAATCAACTGATTCAGTTCGACCGTGATGGTTACGTGGCCAGCTTCGACAAAAACCTGCAGCGCCCCTTGTTCATGAGGCTGCTGCCGGATCAGTTACAGGCCATTGCCACCAGCAGCGACGACACCTTGATCGCCAGCTACACGGAGCTGTTGGTTCGGCGCATCAACCTGATCAATGCGCGCCTCGCCGGTGGTTCCCTGAATGCGCTGCCCGGCCCTGGCGAAGAGCTGCTACCGCTGCTGCGGCGGTTTTTGCCGGATCAGGTGCCGAGTGCCACGCGGGTGCAATCCTTGAGCGGCAGCTTCAAGGCTTACCTGCACTGGCAAACCGACGAGCGAGCCCTGGTGGAGGATCGCGCTAACGCGCTGCGCCAGCTGAATGGCCTGGGCCTTGCCAATCGATCATTGTCCTGGTTGGAAGCCTGGGCTGACCAACAGCCGCAATTGCCCACGCTTCGCTACTCTGACTACTCGCAGCTGCCCAAAGACGCCGACGCCGCGCTGCCCCGCGCATTTACGGTCGAAGGCCGCAGCGCGATTCTGGGGTTCATTGATGAGCTGATCGCGGCGACCGGTAATCAGGCATTATGGAAAAATCAACGTGAGCATTTTCTTGTGCAGTACCAGAATGACACGCAGGATGCCTGGTACCGCTTTATCGAAGGTTACCTTTCGATGGATCAAGCCCGGATGACCAGCCAAGCTCAATGGCGCGACGCGCTCAGTACCGTCGGTACCGCACGTGCGCCTTACCGGCAACTGTTGCAACGCACCGCCGAACGTTTCGCCTTGATTCCGGCGGCCAACCGTCGGCCGTGGGCGCAACTGAGCGTGCGCATGAACCGCCTGTTTGAACTGGCGCAAGAAACCCCCGCCGCGGATAACGGCAGCCTGCTCGGGCACCTGCGCATCGCCAATGAACTGGGCGGCAACGCAATCAAGGATGTCGCCAGCAGCGGTTCAGTCACCCAGGGCGTGGATGCCGTGAACACTGATATGAGGCAGGCAAAGGTGCTCAGCCAGTTCAATCAAACATTGCAGGCGGTAGCCACTGACCTGCGCAAGAGCGATGCACAGGCGTTCCAGGTCGCCCTCGACAATTGGGGGTTCGGCAACGACCCGACGATCAAGTCCGCAGCCCTGTGGGATGCTCAAGACCTGCGCGACGGGTTGCGCCAGCAACTGACGCAAGGTGACGCGCGCGAGTCGCTCGTGTGGACACTGGCCGCCGGAGGCCTGGATGTCGAGATGGCCTATGCCGGCCAGATTGCCGCCAGCCAATTGCAGCAAGCGTGGAACAGCCAGGTATTGGGCGCTGTAGAAGGCGTGCACGACCCGGTGTTGTTGAATGACGCACTCTATGGCGAGCGCGGCCAGCTCCCACGGTTTCTCAATGGTCCCATCAAGACCTTCATCCAGCAGGATGCGCAGGGCTTTAAACCGGTTATTGCATTGGGCCAGAAAGTGCCGTTGAGCAGGGCCTTTCTCGCCTACCTTGGCCGCATGCAACATGCTCAGTCGGACCTCGCAGCCGCCACGCGGCAAACCGCGGCGCAACATGCTGTACGCCAGGCGCAACGGCAAAATCTGCAAACGGCTGAAAAAGCCTTGCAGGCACAGCAGGCGGTGTTGCAGCCGCAACTCAACCTGCCCAGCCTTGCCTCGGTGGTCAGCATTCAGGCCACACCGCTGTCGATCAACCTGGGCGCCAGGCAATTACCGCAGCAAACCCGACTGACGTTGCAATGCAGCAACCATTCAACCGTCCTGGACAACTTCAATTTCCCCACCAGCGCGCCCTTCACCTGGACGCCGGGCGCGTGCGGCGATGTCAGCCTGCAGGTCCGTTTTGCGCACTACACGCTGACTAAACGCTGGCCCGGCGAGCATGGCTTCATCGATTTCCTGCAGGCGTTTGCCAGTGGCCAACGCACCCTGACCCAGGACGACTTTCCCGACCAGCGTGACCTGATGGCCAGCGATAACATTACCCAACTGACACTCACCTATCGGTATACCGGGGCGCAGACCTTGCTACACACCGACCAACAGGCACAGGCTGCCGACAGCCAGTCCAAGGCGATCAATGAGCAATTGAAAACCATCAGTGATCAACTGACCGCCATGGATACCCAGGACGCCGCTAACGCAGTGGGTGAAGCCGCGCAAGGCAGCGTTGCCGAACGGCGTTTGGCCGCGCAGGCCCCCCCGGCGCAGATTGCCTATGGCTGGTCGGGCATGCCGTCCTCGGTAGCGTCGGCCGATACCAAAAGCCCACCTGAATGAGAAAGCTATGGCGCCGGTCACTGGCTTTACGCATTACCTGCGTGCTGGTCGTGGTTCTGGCCGGCAGTTGGTGTGTTGCAACCGGGCTCAGCGCGTGGCGCGTCTACCATCAACTGGAGCGCGAGTCGCTGCAGGAGCTCAGCCAGCGCGTGGAGTTGATCACTCGCGTCGATAACGATGATTTGCAGGAAAGCGCCGATGGCGCCCGCCGGTTATTGCGACTGTGGCGCAGCCCGGCGACCGAAGAACTCGATATACCGACGCCGCGCAGCACCCTGTGCTGGCTGCCGGACCCGGGCGCCGCGCCGTCGACCCAGTTACCCCGTGCCGCGGTGGCTGCCGAAGCCTATGGCGCAGCGGGTCAGTCGATGATTGTGGACACGTTTTTCTACTTCCCGGGTATCGGCGCGGCCTTTACCACCGGCCCCTACCCCGTCAAGGGCTTTACTGCCAGCCGTGCTGAGTACCTGCGGGACTTGAGCAAGCGCCTGCCGGATGCAAAGGCCGACATAGTCTGGGACGGGCCGGTCTATGACCCCCATACCGGGCAGCAATTGATTACCGTGGCCGCCATCGGGCGCGACAAGGACGGCAAGGTGGAAGTCATCACCGGCTATGACCTGCAGCTCAACGATCGTTTCGCGCGCATGTCGCAGTTACTGCGCGGCTACAACGGTTACATCATCGACCACACCGGATTGCCGATTGCCACGCTGCCCGGAGGGGCGCCCAAAGAGTACCGTTACCTGACGACGCCGTTGCCAGGCCTGGATATGAAAGGCACCTTTCCCCAGCAACTGAAGCTCAACCATGGCACGGCGGTGGTCGCGCGCCTGGATGTGCTGGACTGGTACCTGGTGTCGCTTTACCCGCGAGCGCGCCTGCAGGCCAACACCTTGCAACTGATCATGAAGGAAGCGCCGTTTGCGTTGATCGGGTTGGTGCTGCTGACCCTGGGCCTGCTCACCGTACTGCGCCAACAACTCGCGCGCCCGTTGGCCGGTTTTGCCCAGGCCATCGAAGAAACCCGCCACTCCGATGACCTGACTCGCCGCCTGCCGGTGGTTCACGACGATGAGCTGGGGCGCTTTGCCCGAGCCTATAACGACCTGCTCGACACCCTTCACACCGAGCGTCTGGGGCTTGAAAACCAGGTGCAGACACGCACCTGCGAGCTGCGCGAGGCTTTGCAGAGCGCCGACCGGGCCAATCTGCTCCGGGGCGAGTTCCTGGCGAACATGAGCCACGAGATCCGTACGCCGCTCAATGCGATCATCGGCATGAGCCATTTGCTCGCCGACACATCATTGGACCCGCCACAGCTGCGCTTCGTGGGGTCTATCCGAGATAACGGCGATGTGTTGCTGGCACTGATCAACGACATTCTCGACCTGTCAAAAATCGAGTCGGGCAATCTCATCGTCGAACACACCGCGTTCGACGTGGTGGCCTTGGTGACCGAGGCGATCAACGTGTTGGTGCCGAGTGCGCAAGAGAAGCGGCTGCGCCTGACAGTGCAGGTGGCCAGCGACGTGCCGGTGGGCGTCAAGGGTGACCCTTTGCGCTTACGGCAGATATTGCTCAATTTGCTTGGCAATGCCATCAAGTTCACCCCGGGGGGCTCAGTGCGCCTACTGGTGTGGAAGGGGCCGGGGATTACCTTGGGTTTTAGCGTCGAAGACACCGGCATTGGTATTGCCGAGGACAAACAGGCACAGATTTTCGATGCGTTTCGCCAGGCCGATGCCTCCACCACCCGTGAATACGGCGGCACCGGGTTGGGCCTTTCCATCAGCCACCGCCTGGCGCAACTCATGGGGGGCGAGCTTGGGGTCAAAAGCACGCCCGGCAATGGTTCGACGTTTACCCTGGTGCTGCCCTTCCCGCCCCTGGCGCCGGATGAAGTGATCGTACCGCCGGTACGCGAGGAGATGGACACACTGCTTGGCCAAGCCTACCAACTCAACGTTCTGGTGGTAGATGATGTCGCGACCAACCGTGAAATCGCCTGCCTGTACCTTGAACGGTTTGGCCACCGTTTCCAGTGCGCAAGCAATGGCGAACAAGCCTTGCAACTGATGAGCAAAGTGATCTTCGACGTGGTCCTGATGGACAGTCAAATGCCGGTGATGGGCGGGCTGGAAACCATCGGCAAGTTGCGTTCGGGGGCGAACGGGGTGCTCGACGACGAGGTCTGGGTCATCGCCCTGACAGCGAGCGCCATGGAAGGTGATCGCGAAGGTTTCCTGCGCCAGGGCGCCAATGCCTACCTGGCCAAACCGGTGCTGCCCGGGCAGTTGTTCCGCGCATTGGAAACCGCGATTGCCTGGCAACTCAAGCGCGGCATGGAACCTGCGCCGATGCCCGCCGGTGCAATTGGCGCGTTACCGGGACAGACCACTGAGCCGCCAGCCGTATCGCCGCTCAAGGCACCGCGCCTGCGCGAGCTGTTTCGGGTCGACACGCAACACTTGCTGGGTGCGCTGCGCGAGGCGTACGACGTGGCGGATTACACTGAGCTGGCGCAACTGGCACACACCCTCAGAGGCACCTGCGGGCAATTCGGTGAACGCGAACTGGAGCTCCTCGGCCGTCAGCTTGAACACAGTGCAGAACAACAAAAACAGGCTGACTGCGAAGCCGCATTACGCAGTCTTGAGACCGTGTGCGCGCGGCTCTTTTGATACCCCCTCATACAGGATGACCTATGGCTGACTATCGGATTGTGCTGGTAGATGACCACCCACTGATGCGTGAGGGGTTGCGTGCGCTGCTTCTCGACGCACCTGGAATCCTAGTGGTCGGCGAAGCCGAGAACGGGCGCCAGGCGCTGGATGTGTGCCGCGCCCTGGCGCCTGACTTGCTGCTGCTGGACCTGAACATGCCGGTGATGGATGGCCTTTCTGCCCTGCCGCTGATACGCCAGCGCTGGCCGGGTATCCGTGTGCTGACCCTCACTGCTCGTCTTAGTGAACAAAACGCCGCCCTGGCGCTGGATGCCGGCGCGGACGGTTACGTCCTCAAAAGCAGTACCAGTGAGGTGCTCAGGACGGCGATAGCCACGTTGCTCGCGGGCAAGCCATTCCTGGATGCCGACTTGAACCCCGACCAGGTCGCCGCGCTGCGTGCAAATGCCAGCGCACAGTCGGGCATCACGCTGACCGATCGCGAGCGCCAGATCCTCAAGCTGGTGGCTGAAGGCGCGCGCAACCGCGATGTCGCCGAACTGTTATGCATCAGCTTGAAAACGGTTGAAACCCACCGCTTGAACCTGATGAAAAAACTCGACGCGCACAACGCCGCGGACCTGACCCAATGGGCGTTCAAACTGGGCGTGTGCGCCCAAGAATGATTCAGGTATTCACCGGAGGGTCGCGGTTGCCCGCGCTCAGTAATCTGACTCCATCGCGAAGCGGTTTGAAGGCCATCGCGTACGTTCACCTTACTCAATGAACTGGAGTGCTCGTTATGCCCATGCCCTGCTATCTCACGCTGGAAGGCCAGAACCAAGGCAAAATCGAAGGTTCGACCAAAGTCCAGGGCCACGAAGGAAAGATCCTCCTGCAGGCCGTAGACCACACCATCGAAATCCCGAAAAACCCGCAAACCGGGCTTCCTACAGGCAAGCGCGTGCATGGCGCAATGACCCTGACCAAGGAAATCGACAAGGCTTCGCCCAAGCTCTACCAGGCCTTGACGTCCGGTGAGCAAATGAAAACCGTGTCCTTGGAGTTCTATCGCATTTCGCCCAAGGGCACCGAGGAGAAGTACTACACAGCGAAGCTTGAAAATGCGGTGCTGGTGTCGATGAAGTCATGGACGCCGAACTGCCTGGACCCGAACAACAAGCAAATGGGGCACATGGAAGACCTGGCGTTCACCTACGAGAAAATCACCTGGACCTACGAGCCAGATGGTATTGAAGCCGAAGATTCGTGGCTGGCGCCGAAGGTGTAAGACCGCAATCAAGGCTGCAGGGGCTTATCGCCCTGTAGCCTTGGTCGTGTTTGCAGCGACCATTTTCAGTGTGGCCATGGGGTTAAATGGTCGCGCGTGACAAGAGCCGGTAACCTGAGCGCCTCTTCCTCATCCTCAATAGCGAGGCGGCACTTGGATTATTTCACTGCGCTAACCGCTTTCGTCGAAGCCGCTGAAGGCAATAACTTCTCGCGTGCCGCCGAGCGGCTCGGCATCAAGGCCTCAACGGTTTCACGCTACGTGAAGGATCTTGAGCAGGATCTGGGCATCGCCCTGTTCAACCGGTCCACACGCATGCTGCACCTGACGGAAGGCGGCCAGACATTTCTGATGCACGCGCGCAGAGTGCTGGATGAACTTGAACAAGCCAAAGCGGCCACCTCGGCACTGAACCAGGAACCCAGAGGGTTACTTAAACTCAACTTGCCGCCCGCATTTGCCCGCCACCATATCCTTCCGGTCGTTAACCTGTTTCTGGCCCGCTACCCGCAGATCAAACTGGAGCTTGTGCTGGATGACGAGCAGGTCAACCTGATCCATTCAGGCGTGGACCTTGCCATACGCATTGGTGCCCTTGCCGACTCGACGCTCAAAGCCCGCAAGATCTGCGACGGCAAGTACAGGCTGGTGGCAAGCCCGGCTTTTTGCAGGGAGCACCCGGTTCCGGCAACGCCGGCAGACCTCGCCGGCCTGCCGGCGATTGTGAGTACGCATGCCGCCGGGCACTTTGCGTTTGCCCGCGCCAACGAGGTGTTGCCACTGGTGCATAACGCCTGTGTGCGGATCAATGATCTGGATGCTCAGTTAATCGCCGCGCGCCAAGGGCTGGGCTTTGCGTTGCTGCCTGACTGGCTGGTGGCCAAGAGTCTTGAAGCGGGTGAACTGCAAGCCTGGCTCGATCCATGGGAGATCCGTGGCGCGGAGCACGCGTATGCGGTGTGGTTCGTCTACCCGCCGAAGCGAATCGTGTCGTCCAAGGTCAGGTGTTTCATCGACTTTATCGTCGAGCAATTGGGTGATACACCCTACTGGAAAGGCTAAAACCGCCCGGCAACAAGGCCAGGGCGGCGCCGTTATCGACTATTGGCTGAACCGGATGTCCAGCGCGCGTAAATAGGTTTGCAGCCCGGCGTCCTGGATCGGGATCAGGAACGCTTCCTGGTCGGACTCGTTAAAGTGCGCGTGCCAGTAACCCGGTGGCGTCACAAACGCCAGGCCAGGCGCCCAATCGACGCGCACCGGATGGCGGATCTGGCCATCGGTATCCAGCTCAGTGCCGACCAGTGAGTAGCACCCCTTGGGGCAGTCGATGATGAAGTCGAGCGCAATCGACTGGTGCCGGTGCGGCTTTTGAATCGAGCCCGCCGGCAGAATGCCGTACATTGCCCAGAGCACATGGGTCACCGTGCGGGTCTGTGGGAAGTTGCGATTACCCAGCAAGATACTGATACGGCTGCGATCCTGGGCATGCGGATCATCTGCCGCTTCACGCAGTTTCTGGTTGGCCAGTGCTGCAGGGTACAGCGTTGGCACGAAACGGTCGGTGCTGCGCGTCACCCCCAGATAGCGCAGCAGCGGCTCATCGTGCACGTAGTACAGTCGCGCATCCTGTGATGCGCTGAAACGCGCTTCCCGCATGCCAGGCAACGCGATAAAACAGCCGGCTGACCATTCGATGGCGTGCTCGCCCTGCACGACACGGCCCTCCCCGGCAATCACATAAAACACTTGCGACGTCGCGTTGGGGTGCAAGGTCAGTGCGTCGCCGGCGTTCAGGCGCATGAAATTGGCACACAGCCCCGGCCCGGTGGCCGGGCCTGCGCAGCCCAGTGCATCGCTGAGGTCGAGCGGTACCACCCGCGAGGGGCCGCTGTCGTAGAGCGATGCCGGGAAGTTGTGGTACGGAATTCGGCTGATCAGATTGGCGCTGATGGGATTGGCTGCCTTGCTGTATTCAAAGTACTCGGCGTCCACCAAGTGGCTCGACAAGGCGTGGGCGTGGTCAGGCTTGAATTCGCGGTTCATGATGTTCACCTCAATCTTCGGCTGGATTGCACAGCGCCTCGCAAGGCGTTGCGACGGTGCTCGAACTATAGTGATCGCACGCCAGGCGATTAAGCCCTCACGCCGCACAGCAGTTATGCGCAATGGGGCAGTCAACCGACACTCGCAGGATAGGCGCAACCCTCACCCATCATCGCCCGTTGAAGACTGCGTCTATTGGCGGTTACTCGATTCTTGAATTAACGTTCAACCCACCTGCCCCGCGTGCCTTGAACCGCGTCACGCCAAGCCGGCCGGCCTGATGCACCTGCACTCATTGCTGAACCCAAAAAGCAGTTAACCAACTGATCAATCAGAGTGACTATGAAAGAGCAGCCTCGGCAGCTTGCATCGGGACCGCACCCAGTGGCGCCAGCCTGTGCGCTTTTTCGACCCTCGCACCTTCTGGCCTCGTTCAGCCTGCTGTGCGTTGCCCTCGCCGGCTGCACCGTCGGGCCTGATTTCGCACGGCCCGACGTGGCGGCGAATGCCGACTACTCGCGGGAAACACTCACCACCACCGCCCAGGCCGACATTGACGTCGGTGGCGCGGCGCAGCGGCTGATTGCCGGGATGGATATTCCCGGGCAATGGTGGACGCTGTTCCATTCACCGGCGTTGAACGCCCTGGTCGAAGAAGCCTTACGGGCCAACCCTGATGTGAGCGCCGCACAAGCAGCGTTGCGCCAGGCCAACGAGCTGGTCTACGCCGACCAGGCGTCGCTGTTTCCCTCGGTGAGCGGCAACGTGCAGAAAGCCCGCGAGAAAGTCTCCGGGGCCACGTCTGGCCTCGCCGAATCGCCGATTCTCACGGTGAGCTCCGCGTCGCTGAGCGTTTCCTACGCCCCGGACGTATTCGGCGGCACCCGTCGGCAAATTGAGTCGACCACAGCGCAAGCCGAGTACCAACGCTTCCAACTGGAGGCGACGTACCTCACGTTGACCGCCAATGTGGTCAATACCGCCATCAGCCTGGCGTCTGTGCGGGATCAAGTCGCCGCCAGCGAAGAAATCATCCGCCTCCAGAGCGGCCAACTGGATGTGCTGCAGGCGCAGCGCCGACTGGGCGCCATCGGGGATGCCGACGTGCTCACTCAGCAAACGGCATTGGCGCAAACCCGCGCCACCTTGCCGCCGCTGCAAAAACAATTGGCGCAAACGCGCAACCAGCTGATGGCTTACCTCGGCCGTTTTCCAAACCAGGATCGGGACGAGCGCTTCAACCTGGCGTCTCTGCAACTCCCGCAAGCACTGCCGCTCAGCTTGCCGTCAGCCATCGTTGGCCAGCGGCCGGATGTGCGTTCTGCACAAGCTCAACTGCATCAAGCCAGTGCCAACATTGGCGTGGCCGTCGCCAACCAGTTGCCGCAGTTCAGCATCACCGGGTCTTTGGGGTCTACGGTGACCAGCGGCACCCAGCTGTTTTCAGCCGGCTCCGGCGTCTGGAGCCTCGCCGGTTCGATCACCCAACCGCTATTTGATGCCGGCGCACTTGAACATCGCAAACGTGCCGCCGTGGCGGCCTATGACGAATCCGCGGCGCGCTATCGCGGCACAGTGATTACCGCGTTCCAGGATGTCGCCAACGCGCTCCGGGCGCTGCAGGCTGACGCCGATGCGCTCAACCAGCAGGTGGCGGCGGAACGCTCCGCACAGGCCAACCTCAAGTTGGTACAGGCGCAGTTTCGCCTCGGCGCGGTGGCTTACATCAACCTGCTGACCGCCCAACAAACCTACCAGAACACCGCGCTGGCGCGCGTCAAGGCGCAGGCCGCGCGGTACAGCGACACCACGGCGCTGTTCCAGGCTTTGGGGGGTGGCTGGTGGAACCGCGCGGATGTGGACCCCGCCACCCAGGGCCGTCCGGATCGTTTCGGCCTGCCGTCATGGCAAGAAATCATGCCGACCAAGAGCAAGGCGGCGCCTGCCGATGCGGCGCGGCTCAACTGAGTTGAATCACTGAAACAGCGAGAAACCCCATGGCTGAAGTCAACACTGCCGCTGCCCCACCGCCCCAGCCCGGCAGCCCACGCAAGCGGCGACTGTGGCGGCCAATGCTGATCATGATCGTGGTGGTCGTGGTGATAGTCGCGATCATTGCCGGGGTGAAATTCGTGCAGATTTCAGCGCTGATTGCCCAGTCCAAAGTGCCCTTGCCCGCCGCGGTGGTGACGGCCATGCAGGTGCCCTTCAGCGATTGGCAACCGAGTGTCACCGCCGTCGGCTCGATGAAAGCCGTACGCGGGGTGGATGTGACCACCGAAGTCGGCGGCATTGTGCGGACCATCGGCTTCAAACCCGGACAAGGCGTCGAGGCCCAGGCACTGCTCGTGCAGTTGAATGCCGACGCCGACATCGCGCAACTTCACTCGCTTGAAGCCACGGCCGACCTGGCCGTGATCGTGCTCAAACGCGACAAGGCGCAACTGGCGGTAAACGCGGTGTCCCAAGCCCAGGTTGATACCGACACTGCCGACTTGAAGGCCAAGCTCGCCGCCGCCGAACAGCAACGCGCGCTGGTGGCGAAAAAAACCATCCGCGCACCGTTTGCCGGGCGCATCGGGATTACCAGCGTCAACCCCGGCCAGTACCTTAACCCCGGCGACAAAATCGCGACGCTGCAGACCTTTGACCCGATTTACATTGATTTCACGGTGCCGCAAACCCAACTGGAGGCTATTGCCATCGGCCAAGCGGTGTCGGTGACCGCCGATGGCCTGTCCAACCAGACCTTCACCGGCAAGATCAGCACCATCGATACCCAGTTCGATTCAACCACACGCAACGTGACGGTCGAAGCTACGGTCGAGAACCCCAAACAAACCCTGGTGCCCGGCATGTTTGCCCGCGCAGTGGTCAACGCGGGGACCACCCAGCGCTACCTCACCGTGCCCCAAACGTCGGTCACCTATAACCCTTACGGCACCACGGTGTTCATCGCCACGTCGAGCAAGAATGACCAGGGCGAAACGGTACTCACCGCGCAGCAAACCTTCATCAAGACCGGGCCGACCCGTGGTGATCAGGTGGCCATTCTGTCCGGCGTGAAAGAAGGCGATCTGCTGATCACCAGTGGCCAGATGAAGCTCAAAAACGGTTCGGCAGTGAAGGTCGATAACAGCACCGCACCGCTGAACGACCCGGCGCCGACGCCCCAAGAACATTAAAGGTGCCCCATGAAACTTACCGATACCTTTATTCAGCGACCGGTCTGGGCCGTGGTTGTGTCGCTGTTTATCTTGATACTGGGGCTGCGCTCGATCTTCGAATTGCCCGTGAACCAATGGCCACGTACCGAAAATACCGTGGTCACCATCTCCACGGCCTACTACGGTGCAGACGCGTCCACGGTCGCAGGCTTCATTACCCAGCCGCTCGAGTCGGCGATTGCCCAGGCCCAGGGCATTGACTACCTGTCCTCGTCGAGCATCACCGGGGTCTCGACCATCACCGCCACGCTGCGGCTCAACTACGACGCGAGCAAGGCCCTTACCGAGATCAATACCCAGGTCAACTCGGTCAAGAACCAACTGCCGGCCCAGGCCCAGGAGCCGGTGCTCACGATCGCCGTCGGGCAGACCACAGACGCCATGTACCTGGGCTTCTACAGCGACACGCTGGCCACCAATAACATCACCGACTACCTGGTGCGGGTGGTCAAACCCAAGCTGGATTCGATCCAGGGCGTGCAAACCGCAGAGATCCTCGGCGGGCGCCAGTTCGCCCTGCGCGCCTGGTTGGACCCGGACAAACTGGCGGCGCATAACGTGACGGCGCAGGACGTGGCCACCGCGCTGGCCAACAACAACTACCTGTCTGCCGTCGGTTCGACCCGGGGGCAAACCGTGACGGTGGACCTGACGGCCGGGACCGATTTGCACAGCGTGGATGAGTTCAAACGGCTGGTGATCAAGCAGAAAGGCGACGCACTGGTGTACCTGGAAGATGTCGCCACCGTCACCCTCGGCGCCGAAAGCTATGACAGCAGCGTGGCGTTTTCCGGCAAGCGTTCCGTGTTCATCGGCATCAAGGTGGCGCCCACCGCGAACATCCTGACCGTCGCCGACAGCGTGCGCGAGGCCTTCCCCGAACTGCAGTCGCAACTGCCTACCGGAGTGCGCGGCGACATCGTGTATGACTCCACCGCGTTCATCAACACCTCGATCTACGAGGTGGTCAAGACCCTGGTTGAGGCGATGATTATTGTCTCGGTGGTCATTTACCTGTTCCTCGGCTCGTTCCGCGCGGTGGTGGTGCCACTGGTGGCGATACCGCTGTCGCTGGTCGGCACATTCTTTGTGATGTACCTGCTGGGGTATTCCATCAACCTGTTGACCCTGCTCGCGTTGGTATTGGCGATTGGCCTGGTGGTCGACGATGCAATTATTGTGGTGGAAAACGTCGACCGTCATATCAAGGAAGAAGGCAAAGGCGTGCTCGAAGCGGCGCTGTTGGCGGCGCGGGAACTGGGCGGCCCGATCATTGCGATGACGGTGGTGTTGATTGCTGCGTATGTGCCTATCGGGCTGCGCAGTGGGCTCACCGGGGCACTGTTCAAGGAGTTCTGTTTCTCCTTGGCGGGCGCGGTGACCGTGTCGGCCGTGGTCGCGTTGACCCTCTCACCGATGATGACCTCCAAGCTGTTCAAGACCGGGCAGGAAGAAGGCCGTTTCGCACGCCGGCTCGACCACTACTTTGACTGGCTGCGCGGGCGTTACCACCGTGTGCTGTCAGGCGGCCTGGACATCTGGCCGGTGCTGGTGACGTTTGGTTTTGTGCTGTTCCTGCTGGTCGCCGCCAGCGGCATGACGGCCAAAAGCGAGCTGTCCCCCACCGAAGACCAGGGGCTGGTCTTCATGCAGATCAAAGGCCCGCCCACGGCCTCGCCACAACAAATGGAACGGATTGCCGACCAGGCTTTCCAGATCGCCAACAAAGAGCCGGAATACGCGCAAATGTTCCAGCTGACCGGCCTGCCGGCACTGAACCAGGGCCTGGGTGGCGTGTTGCTCAAGACCTGGGGAGATCGCACGCGCTCCCAGGCTCAGCTGATCCTGGATCTGCAGCAAAAATGGAATCAGGTGCCCGGCGCCACGATCGCGGCGTTTCCGCTGCCGTCACTGCCAGGCGCCCAAGGGCTGCCGGTGCAATTTGTGATCACCACCACCGACTCGGTGGAAAACCTCAACGAAGTCGCACAGGCAGTCATGGCCGAGGCGCAAAAACAACAGCTGTTCTGGTTTTCCGACATGGATTTGAAGCTGGACAAGCCACAAGCCAAGCTGGTGGTGGACCGCGAGAAAATTGCCGCGCTGGGCATGACCCAAGCCGACGTGGGTGCCGCCTTGTCTGCCGCACTGGGTGGTAACTACGTCAACTACTTCTCCACCGCCGGGCGCTCTTACAAGGTCATCCCCCAGGTGTTGCAGGTCGACCGCCTCAACCCCGAGCAAATTCTCGATTACTCCATTCGTACCCCCGCAGGCGCCATGATCCAGGCACGTACGGTGGCGCATATCGAGACGTCGACACAGCCGGAATCGATCAACCACTTTCAGCAACTCAACTCGGCCACGCTCTCGGGCGTCAGCGGCGTGGCCCAAGGCGAGCTGCTGGCCAAGCTGAACACGATCCTGACCCAGGTTGCGCCCTCGGGTTACACCTCCGACTTCTCGGGTGAATCGCGCCAATTCATCCAGGAGTCCGGCGGGTTCGTCGGCCTGCTGCTGTTCTCGATTCTGATCGTCTACCTGGCCCTGGCCTTCCAGTTCGAGAGTTTCCGTGACCCGGTGGTGATTCTGTTCTCGGTGCCGCCGGCCCTGTTTGGCGCGCTGGCCTTTATCACCATGGGCTACGCCTCTATCAACGTGTACACCCAGGTTGGCCTGGTGACGCTGCTGGGGTTGATCACCAAGCACGGGATTCTGATCGTGCAGTTCGCCAACGAGTTGCAGCGCGCAGGCCGCAGCAAGCGTGAGGCGATTGAAGAAGCGGCCGCGGTGCGCCTGCGCCCGATCCTGATGACCACCGCCGCCATGGTGCTGGGCGTGGTGCCACTGGTTTGGGCCTCCGGTGCCGGGGCCGCCGGGCGGCATGATATGGGCCTGGTGATCTTCGCCGGGCTGTCGATCGGCACGCTGTTGACGTTGTTCATGGTGCCGGCGATGTACCTGTTTATTGGCGCGACGCACCATCACGAGGCAGGCACGGCGCAGCAGGCGTATGGGTGATTAGGCGCAGAAAGCGCCTTATCGCCGTGTCCAGCCGCCAAGCGTGAAGCAACAATCCATGTGTTGGGCGCCTACCCCATGCTCAAACGTCATAATCCCCGGTTCGCCTGCATGGTAATCTGGCATCACCATGAATAGACATTGATCGTCACTCGACGATGACAGAGCCAGGAAAGAACATGCCGAAGATTTCTCACTCAGCGTTGCGCCGCAACTTCCGTGAATTGCTTGCAAAAAAAATGTGCGTTGAAACCGCCTCGGTTTTCGACCCCATGTCCGCCCGTATCGCGGCAGACCTGGGGTTTGAGGTCGGTATCCTGGGTGGCTCAGTCGCGTCTTTGCAGGTACTGGCGGCACCGGATTTTGCATTGATCACGCTGAGTGAGTTCGTCGAGCAGGCCACCCGGATTGGCCGTGTCGCCCAACTGCCTTTCATCGCTGACGCCGACCACGGTTACGGCAATGCCCTGAACGTGATGCGCACCGTCGAGGAGCTTGAGCGTGCCGGGGTGGCCGCCCTGACCATTGAAGACACGCTGTTGCCCGCCCAGTTTGGCCGTAAATCCACCGACCTGATTTCTGTCGAGGAAGGCATCGGCAAGGTCAAGGCAGCCCTGGAGGCGCGTGTCGATCCGCAGCTGTCAATCATCGCGCGCACCAACGCAGGTGTATTGCCGACCGAAGATGTCATCGCCCGCACCAAGGCCTATGAACATGCCGGTGCTGACGGCATTTGCATGGTCGGCGTCAAAGACTTCGAACACCTTGAACAGATCGCAGAAAACCTCACCGTGCCACTGATGCTGGTGACCTACGGCAATCCGAAGCTCAATGACAGCGAGCGCCTGGCCAGCCTGGGCGTGCGCATTGTGGTGGCCGGCCACGGCGCCTACTTTGCCTCGATCAAGGCGACTTACGACAGCCTGCGCGCGCAGCGCAAGATGACCAGCAGCACCTCAAACCTCAGCGCGACTGAACTGACGCATACCTACACGCTGCCGGAGAGCTACGTGGCGTGGGCTGCGGAGTTCATGGACGTTAAAGAGTAAGCGTCGCGACGGTGCTGATTGAAACAATCAGCACCGCGTTCCTCTGGCGAGCGCAGCTTCAATCGGGTTTCCAGCGCTCTCCCCTATTATTGCCGGTGCCGATATAGCCGCCACGGCCATCAGACTTATACCCACGCTTGCGGTACTCGCCGGTGCCCTCATAGCCGCCTTGCCCATCGGAACGCCAGCTGGGGCCCGAGCCATCCGGGGCAAACCCGCGACCATTGTTGTAGCCGATGCCTTTGAGGCCACCGTCATCGGCCGGCAATTCAAGAGGCCTCTGGTCCTTGTTAAGAGGAGTGCATGCGCCATGATAGGGCATGTATTTTTCGCGGCAAGCGGCGAGAACACCCACGCCGCCACTTCGACGGTGTGGCTGGCAAAGTCCATCTGCAGTCAGTAATGGGTGTTGGGATTACCCACGTCAACGTCGCCATTTTTCGCCGTGATGATGGCCTCGAGTGGCGGCGGCGTGACGCCGAAACCCTTGCGCTAATCCGTGAGCCCTGTGTACCAATCCGCTTGCTGTTTGTTACGCGCACTGTCGGCGTTGATCGCGTAGCTGTCGCCTGGCTGTGACGTAAGCGAGAGGATTATTGGCGCGTCGGTGCAACAGTCTAGATAAAAACGACTAATTGTGACGCGCAGAGTTATATCGCCACTAGTGAATGGCCATTTCCGAGTTTAAACAGTGAGCTAAGTTTAGTTGACCATATCTAAAAAATCCGCCGCAGAGCCTGCGGCGGCAAACCAAAGGTTTTGTCGAAGCAGAGCGGCTAAGACCCTATCAACGCTACACCTGTGGCGGATTAAAAGAGGTGAAGTTTAATTAATCGAGTTTAATCAACGGCCGCGCTGCAGGTGGCAAAAAATATGATAAAAATCAGTCTCGACAAACACGTCGAGCACAATAAAAACAGCCTGTCGCTCACCTGAAAACATCTGCCCATTACAGCTTAAGTTCCGTCCAAAAAAATGCGGTGTTTCTGTGCACGCGTTAATTATTCCGGGGAAGTAACAACATGATCAAACAGTGGAGCCTGTTAACGTTGGCGGTGTGTGCCAGCGTCAGCCAACTGGCCTTCGCCGAGTCCGTCACCGACCAGGCAGATTCCAAAGGCTTTATCGAGGGCAGCAGCATGACCGGCCTGTTGCGCAACTATTACTTCGACCGCGATCGCCAAAGCGGCAAGGCCGACAACCGCGACTGGACCCAGGGCGCGATGCTCAATTACGCCTCGGGCTTTACCCAGGGCACTATTGGGTTTGGCATGGATGCCTACGCTTACGGCGCGATGAAGCTCGACGCCACCCACGCAGATGCCGGCACCGGTGAGCTGCCCACCGACCGAAATGGCGACCCTGCCAATGGCTACGGTTCGGTGGGCGCTGCGGTGAAGATCAAGGTCTCCAAGACTCAGCTGAAATTCGGTGATATGCAGCCCACCGCGCCGGTCTTCGCCACTGGCGGCACACGAATTTTGCCGCAGACGGCCACCGGCTTTGACCTGACCAGCAGCGAAATCGCCGGCCTGGACCTGGAAGCCGGGCATTTCACCAGCACCAACAGCGGCATGACCAGCAACCATGACCACGATATCTATGCGACCTACGCCAACGTGGCCGCCAACAGTGCCAGTTTCATCGGCGGCAAATACACCTTCACACCGTCTTTGAGCGCGACCGTGTATGCCGGCGAGCTGGAAGATATCTGGCGCCAGTACTACACCAACCTCAATTACGTGCTGCCATTGGCGCATGACCAGTCGCTGGCACTGGACGGCAACCTGTACCGCACCCTCGACACCGGCAGCGCCAAGGCCGGGGCAATCAACAACACCACCTACTCGGTGGCGGCGGCCTATTCGTTCCTGGCCGCGCACACTGTGACGTTGTCGTTCCAGAAAGTGCATGGCGACACCCCGTTCGACTACATCGGCACCGGCGACAACGGCGCAGGCGAAGGCGGCGACTCGGTCTTGCTGGCCAACTCGGTGCAATGGGGCGACTTCAACGGCCCGGGGGAACAATCCTGGGGCGTGCGGTATGACCTGAACATGGCCAGTTATGGCGTGCCCGGCCTGAGCTTCATGACCCGCTACATCAATGGCTCGGACATCAATGGCACCCACACCCCGGCCAACAGCGCCTATGCCGGCGACTACGGCGCGGATGGCGACCACCACGAAACCGATGTAGAGGCCAAATACGTGCTGCAGAGCGGCCCGGCGAAAAACCTGTCGCTGCGCGTGCGTGACGCCATGGTCTCTTCAAATGCCGATCAGCGCGACGGCAAGTTGAATGAGCTGAGGGTGATCGTCGACTATCCGTTCACGCTTTTGTAAGGCAGTCAGTGCGCCGACCGGCTGTTGTGCCGGCCGGCGCTCCGCCGTTATCCCACCCAGCCGACCGCGGTTTTCGGAATCACCTCAGACTCATCCAACTTTGAAGCAAACATGCTCACGGCTTGTACGGCATCGCTGGTGCTGGTGCGGATCTGCAGAATCACCGAGCCCGCCTGGTCAGCCAGGCTCACGCCACGCTGCGCGCCTTCCTGAGTGGCATTCATGCTGGCGACGGCATCACGGGTTTCCGACAGGATCATGCTGATCATCTCGGCAATCTCTGCTGTTGAACCGCTGGTCCGCCCTGCCAGTTGCCGTACCTCATCGGCCACCACCGCGAAGCCACGGCCCTGATCACCTGCCCGCGCCGCCTCGATGGCAGCGTTGAGCGCGAGCAGATTGGTCTGGTCAGCGATGCCACGGATGGTATTGACGATGGCGGTAATTTGTTCGGAGCGATCGCCCAGTTGGCCCACCAGCCGCGCGGAGACGCCGATGTTATCGGCAATCCGGCGCATTTCACTGGCGGTTTCTTGAATCACCTGTGTGCCATGCTCGGCGAATCGCTCGGTTTCGGATGAAATATGGTAAGCCCGTGAAGCGCCGCGCGAATCTTCCTCGAACTTTTCCACGCGCTCGGTAATGTCGCTGGCAAACTTGACGATCTTGATCAAAGTGCCATCGCCGTCATACACCGGGTTGTAACTGGCTTCCAGCCAGACGACGCGACCGTGCTTGCCCAGACGCTTGAATTGCCCGGTAAAGAATTCGCCATTGTTAAGGCGGCGCCAGAAGTCGGTGTATTCATTGCTGTTGATCAACTCGGGCTCGCAAAACATGCGGTGGTGTTTGCCTTTGAGTTCGGCGAGCGAATACCCCATCACGTTGAGGAAGTTTTCATTGGCGTCCAGGATTTGCCCTTTCAAGTCAAACTCGATGACCGCCATCGCTCGGTCCAGCGCGACCAGTTTGCTGTGGGTGGCCGCCTCCTGTTCGACTTTGCGGGTAACGTCCAGCGCGTACTTGACCACTTTAAGGACCTGGCCACGCTCATCCAGCACCGGGTTGTAACTGGCCTCCAGCCACACGACCCGGCCGTCACGGGTTACGCGCTTGAACGTACCTGAGACGAATTTTCCCGCCTTGAGGTCGTTCCATAACGCCGCATAGGCCGGGCTGCTGGTCAGCGCAGGCAAGCAGAAATCACGATGAGCCTTGCCGACCAATTGCTCGGCGCTATAGCTCAGGGTGTTCATAAAGTTTTCGTTGGCGCGCAGCACTTTTCCATTGGTGTCGAATTCGACCACCGCCATAGAGCGCTCGAGTGCAGTAATCAGTCCTTTATACTCGACAACTTCGGCCGTCCTGGCCGTCAGTTCTGTTTTGAGTGTTTTATTGAACATGACCTACCCTCGTTTGTGCGCAGAATCTGGGCTGCTTCATTGCACTATCGACTTGGGCACAGGCAACTTTATAGTCGAAAAATAATTATTAATTGACGCCAATTCTCTGCTGTCTTTGCGCCGATTTGCAGTGACCCTGTGTTTAAATTGACGGCCCTTTTTACCTGCCAGGAAACCATCATGGCCAACCACGACCTGACCTACACCCCCGACCCGGATGCCGATTCCATTTCCTCCGACGTCATTGGCTTCAACGGCATTCTGGTCTCCACACAGATCCCGACCCACGCCGACGGTAGCCTGGAACTGGGTGATATCACCCTGCAAAGCGAATGCACGTTGCAAGCCTTGAAAGTGGCGCTCGAAAAGGCCGGCAGTTCGATGGATCGGGTCATGCACCTGACCATCTACCTCACCGACATGGCTGATCGGGCTGCATTCAACGAAGTCTATAAGCGATTTTTTGCCAAGCCCTGGCCTGTTCGCGCGGCCGTCGGCGTAGCGGCCCTGGCCGTTGAAGGCATGCGGGTGGAAGTCACCGCGATGGCCGCCAAGGCCTGACAGCCCTGCGGTAGATGCCGGTCAGGCATTTCACAGCTACAATGCGCGCCTCAACCGTGACAAGCCTGACTAAAAAACTATGTCCTTGCCCAAGCATCACCTGGAATTGCTCAGCCCTGCCCGCGATGTCGCCATCGCGCGCGAGGCCATCTTGCATGGCGCCGACGCCATCTACATCGGCGGCCCAAGCTTCGGCGCCCGCCACAATGCGTGTAACGAGGTGAGCGATATCGCTCAACTGGTCGAATTCGCCCGCCGTTACCACGCTCGCGTGTTCACCACCATCAACACCATCCTGCATGACAACGAGCTGGAACCTGCGCGCAAGCTGATCCATCAGCTGTACGACGCCGGTGTCGATGCGCTGATCGTGCAAGACCTGGGCGTGATGGAGCTGGATATTCCGCCGATTGAGCTGCACGCCAGCACCCAGACCGACATCCGCACCCTGGGCCGCGCCAAGTTTCTCGACCAGGCCGGTTTCTCGCAGTTGGTATTGGCCCGTGAGCTGAACCTGCAGGAAATCCGCGCGATCGCCGATGAAACCGATGCAGCCATCGAGTTCTTTATCCACGGCGCCTTGTGCGTGGCGTTCTCCGGGCAGTGCAACATTTCCCACGCGCAGAATGGCCGCAGTGCCAACCGTGGCGACTGCTCCCAGGCCTGCCGCCTGCCGTACACCTTGAAAGATGACCAGGGCCGCGTCGTGGCCTTTGAAAAGCACCTGCTGTCGATGAAAGACAATAACCAGAGCGCCAACCTGCGCGCACTGGTCGAAGCCGGTGTGCGTTCGTTCAAGATCGAAGGCCGCTACAAGGACATGGGTTATGTGAAGAACATCACCGCCTATTACCGCCAGCGTCTCGACGACATCCTCGAAGACCGCCCGGACCTGGCCCGCGCGTCCAGCGGCCGCACCGCGCATTTCTTCCTGCCCGACCCGGAAAAAACCTTCCACCGTGGCAGCACCGACTACTTCGTCAGTGATCGCAAGATCGACATCGGCGCTTTCGACACCCCGACGTTCACCGGTTTGCCGGTGGGCGTGGTGGAAAAAGCCGGCAAGCGCGACCTGCAGGTGGTCACCCATGAGCCGCTGTCCAACGGCGACGGCCTGAATGTGCTGATCAAGCGCGAAGTCGTGGGTTTCCGCGCCAACATTGCAGAAGCCAAAGGCGAGTTCGAGGAAGACGGCGAGAAACGCTACCGTTACCGCGTCGAGCCGAACGAGATGCCGGCCGGGCTGCACCAACTGCGCCCGAATCACCCGCTGAACCGCAACCTGGACCATAACTGGCAACAGGCGCTGCTCAAGACCTCGGCCGAGCGCCGTATCGGTCTGTCGTGGGTGGCACGCCTGCGAGAAGATCAGCTGGAAGTCACCGCCACCAGCGAAGAAGGCATCCGCGCCAGCGTCACCCTGCCCGGCCCGTTTGGCGTGGCCAACAAGCCGGAACAAGCGCTGGAGACACTGCGCGATTTGCTCGGCCAACTCGGCACCACCGAGTACCACGCCACGCACATCGAGCTGGATGCGCCACAGGCGTTCTTCATCCCCAACTCGCAACTCAAGGCACTGCGCCGCGAAGTGATCGAAGCGCTGACGGCCGCACGCGTTGCAGCGCACCCACGAGGTGGGCGCAAGGCCGAGACCACGCCGCCGCCAGTGTACCCGGAAGCGCACCTGTCATTCCTGGCCAACGTCTACAACCAGAAGGCCCGCGACTTCTACCACCGTCACGGCGTGAAGCTGATCGACGCTGCCTTTGAAGCCCACGAAGAAACCGGCGAAGTGCCGGTGATGATCACCAAGCATTGCCTGCGGTTCTCGTTCAACCTGTGCCCTAAACAGGCCAAGGGTGTGACGGGCGTGAAGACCAAAGTCGCGCCGATGCAGTTGATCCACGGCGACGAAGTGCTGACCTTGAAATTCGACTGCAAGCCATGCGAGATGCACGTGGTGGGCAAGATCAAGGGGCATATCCTTGGCTTACCGCTGCCGGGCAGCGGCGTGGGCCATTTCGACCCGGAAAATATCATCTTTCAGGGCACGCACTAGCCCTTGGGGAGCGGGGCCACCACCAGCCCCGCTGCAACCCCGCTGCCGCGAACAGAATCGCAACAACCCCCAGCCATTGCAGCCAACCCAGGCGATGCCCAAAGGCAAGCCAGTCGACAAAAATCGCCGCAATAGGGTAGATAAACGACAGCGCCCCGGTAATCGCGGTCGGCAGTTTCTGGATCGCCCCGTACAGCAACACATACATCAGGCCGGTGTGCACAACGCCCAGCGTAACCAGTGCAGCCCAGGCATTTGTGGTCGCGGGCAAGCTGTTCCAAGGCACCAGCGGCGCCAACAGCAATGCGCCAGTGATCACTTGAATCAACGCCATCAAGTGCGGCGGCACTTCCTTCAAGCGCTTGATGATCAGCGCCGCAATCGCATATAAGAACGCCGCGCCCAGGGCTAACGCGATACCCGCCAGATAATCCCCGCCACCGCGTTGCTGCTCGCCATGGGCGGTGACAATCGCCAACATGCCCAGGAATGCCACGCTCAACCACGCGAGTTTCTGCACGGTGATCTTTTCGCCGAGCAATACCGCCGCCAGCATCACCAGCATGAACGGCTGCACGTTATACACCGCGGTACTGATGGCGATGGACGCGCGCGAATAGGATTCGAACAACAGCAACCAGTTGCCCACAATCGCCACGCCGCTGAGCATCGCCAGGCCAAGCTTGGCCCAGGTGAGCAGGTTCAGTCGCAGGTAACCCAGCAACGCACAGACCAGCAACAAGGTCAGCGCGCCTATCACGCAGCGCCAGAACACCACTTCGATCACCGAGACGCCCGACACCAGCACAAACCAGCCGATGCTGCCCGAAATCAGCATGGCGGCAACCATTTCCCACGACCCGCGACGGATAGATGTGTCCACGATAGAGGCTCCTCAAGTGAGGCTCAATTATGGCAATCTGCGTGTCAGCCGCTCCAGCGACTAAGAAAGGCAAAACGCCGCAATCACCTTTTCTTATTAGGCACATCGCATGATTGACACCATCGACCAGCAACTGATCGCCGCTTTGATGGACGACTCGCGCCTGTCCCTCAAGGCCCTGGCGGGCATCACCGGGCTGTCATCGCCGAGTGTCGGCGAACGCCTGCGGCGCCTCGAAGAGCGCGGCGTGCTGACCCACTACACCGTCGATATCGACCCCAGGCACTTCGGCTACTTGTTGCAAGCCATCGTGCGCATCCGGCCGTTGCCTGGCCAATTGCAGGAGGTGGAGCGCCAGATCCAGGCGATCCCGGAGTTCACCGAGTGCGACAAAGTCACCGGCGATGACTGCTTTATCGCCCGCCTGCACGTGCGCACCATGGACCACCTCGACAGCCTGCTGGACCGGCTCAACGCGTATGCCGAAACCAACACCGCCATCGTCAAGAAAACCCCGGTAAAACGGCGTTTGCCACCGCTGGCTGATTAATGACTGGGGCTCATTAAAGCAGTGACGGAATCGCTATTCTGTCATCGCAGGCGGGTCTTTATGCTGGGCTCCCTTCATTGGAACCCAGAGGTGTAACGCTCATGTACGTCATTACAGGTATCACAGGCAAGGTCGGCGGCGCGTTGGCGCATGCGCTCCTCGCAGCGCAGCAACCGGTGCGCGCGGTGATTCGCGATGCCAGCAAAGCGGCTTATTGGGCCGACCTGGGTTGCGAGATCGCCTTGGCCCGGATGGAAGATGCACACGCACTGACTGAAGCGTTCAAAGGTGCCACGGGCGTGTTCATTCTGCCGCCGTCGGAATTTGACCCGCAGCCCGGCTTTCCGGAAGCACGTGCGGTGATCTCCGCCGTCAGCCAGGCGCTCAAGGCCGCCGCGCCCCACAAGGTGCTGTGCCTGTCGACCATCGGCGCCCAAGCCACAGCGCTCAACCTGCTGACTCAGCGCACGCTGATGGAGCAAGCGCTCAGCGCCCTGGACATTCCCGTGACATTCCTGCGCCCGGCCTGGTTCATGGAGAACGCGGCGTACGATGTCAGCACCGCGCGTGACACCGGGCGGATCCATAGTTTCCTGCAACCGCTCGACAAGCGCGTGCCGATGGTTGCCACGGCCGACATCGGCACCCTCGCCGCGCAGTTGTTGCAGCAAGACTGGGCCGGCCGCCGCGTGGTTGAGTTGGAAGGCCAATGGGTGAGCCCGAACGACATTGCCCAGGCCCTGGGGCACATCCTGGGCCGTGACGTGAAGGCCGAAGTGGTCGAACGCGAGCGCTGGGAAAGCTTGCTTCGCGCCCAAGGCGCACAACACCCAATGCCGCGCATGCGCATGGTCGATGGGTTCAACGAGGGCTGGATCTGTTTCGAGCACGACGCCGTGCTCAAGGGCACCACCTCGCTGGACCGCGTACTGCGCAGTCTGGCCAGTTAAACCGGATAATTCAGTGCGGCCCCCGCAGCGGTGGCGAGCGGGCTTGCCACAACAACAGTCACCAGGCGCTTGATCAGTCGTGCAGCGCCGTTGCCGCAGCGTGTAACCCCTGGAACTGGCGATAACGCGCTTGCAGCCTTGGCTGCTGCGCGGTGTCCGGCAAGTACCGCGCCTTGACCGGCATGCCCGCCTGCAACAAGGCGGCACCCTGCCCGATCGCCAGAAACCCAAGCTTCGCGGCGCCAATGCAGGCGCTCAATTCACTGCCGTGCAAGGTAACTATCTCGCGCTGCAGGATATTGGCCAGCAACTGCGCCCAGTATTCGCTGCGTGCGCCGCCACCGACCAGGGCGCATGCCGCGACGTTGGCGCCGGCCGATTGCACGGCGTGCAAGGCATCGAGCAAACCAAACCCGACGCCTTCCATCACCGCATAACCGAGCATGGCTGGCGTGCAATCGTGGCCCAGGCTCATAAAGCCGCCGCGCAATAAAGGATCGTTATGCGGTGTGCGCTCACCGGCCAGGTACGGCAGAAACAGCGGCGTGTCCAATGGCACGAGCTGTGCAATGGGCAATTGGGCCTGCACCTGATCCAACAACGTCTGCTCATCCGGCGTACCGGTGAGCCGCGTGACCCAACGCAAACAACTGGCACCGGCGAGCATCGCGCCCATGGTGTACCAGCGGTTGGGCAGCGCGTGACAGAAGCTGTGCACGGCACTGGCCGGATTCCCGGCGGCATGATCGGTGATCGCCACAATCGCCGCGCTGGTGCCCAACGTAATGAAGCCGTCACCGGCGTTAATTGCGCCGATACCGACGGCGGCCACCGGGTTATCGCCGCCACCGCCGGCAATCACCACCTCGGGCGACAGGCCCAACCCGCTCGCCTTCAAACACCCACTTGCCGCGCCGCCTTCCACCAGCCTGGGCATCTGCGCCAGCGTCAGGCCCGTGGCACCCACCATGGGCGCAAACCACTCACGCTGCGCCACATCCAGCCACAGTGTGCCGGCGGCATCCGACATCTCGCTGATGCGCTCGCCCGTCAACCGCAAGCGCAGGTAATCCTTGGGGGACAGCACGCAATCAATCGCCTTGAATACCTCGGGTTCGTGCCGCTGCAGCCAGAGCAATTTCGGCGCCGTGAGCCCGGCCATGGGCAAGCTGCCGGTGACCTCGGCAAAGCCGGCGCCGAGTTGTTCGGCCTCGGCCACCGCGCGCGAGTCGTCCCACAGGATCGCCGGGTACAGCACGCGATCGTCATCCCCCAGCAGCACCGCGCCGTGCATCTGCCCCGACAGGCCGATACACGCCACCCGGGCAAACGCCTCATGGGCACGCAACTGCTCCAGCGCCTGCAAACAGGCGTGCCACCAGTCTTGCGGCGCTTGTTCGGACCAGCCGCTGTGGCGCCGCGACACGCTCAAACGCACGCCGGCGTGGGCCAGCACCTCGCCGTCAACGTCCATCAGGATCGCCTTGAGTTCCGAAGTGCCGAGGTCTATGCCGAGGGAAACAGGACTGCTCATACGCGGATCATTCCAATCAAGTACAGCCACATGAGTTACGGTATTGCAGGCTGGGTGCCAGGCGCACACTTTGCGCAGGCGCAGCCGGCGACGCCATGCGTTGCAGTAACATTTGTACGGCGCGCGCCCCAAGTTCGTTGACCGGTTGGGCAATCAACGTCAGGCGCGGCACGAAAAAATCTGCCCAGTCAAAATCATCAAAACCCACCAGGGCCATTTGCCCCGGCACCTCAATGTGCGCATCACGCAGGGCGTGCATGGCGCCCAGCGTCATCAGGTTATTGCCCGCCATGATCGCTGTCGGTGGCGCGGCCAGGCCCAGTAGCTGCACGGTAGCGGCCCGTGCCGGCGCACTGCTGGAGCCGCCACTGACCAGCAATTGCGGGTCGAATATCAGGCCCGCCGCCTCCAGCGCATCGCGGTAACCCGCCACGCGCTCATCGGTGGTGCTCAGCCCTGCCCGCCCGGCGATAAAGCCGATGCGTCGGTGCCCGTGTTCAATCAGGTGGGCGACCAGTGCCCGAGTCGACTGGATATTCTCCACCCCGACCTGATCAAACTGCTCGCTCATCATGCGGTCCACCAACACCGTTGGCATGTCATTGGCCTGCAGATACGCCAGGGCCTTTGAGCCGGTGGAGGGTGCCAACAGAATGCCGTCGACGCGCCGATGATGCAGCGCCGTGACCACCCGCAGCTCTTGCTCCGGGTCGTCATGGGGGTCGGCAAACAGCATCATGAAGCCGTGCTGGGTGCACTCGGCTTCAATCGCGTGCACCATCTCGCTGAAGTAATGGTTGGACAGCGCCGAGATCGCCACGCCAATCGTGCTGGTACTGGACCGGGCCAGCGAGCGCGCCAGGGTATTGGGGATGTAGCCCAATGCCTGAATCGCGCGCTGCACCGCCTGCACCGTGGCCGGGCTGACCTTGCGAGTGCCGTTCAATACGTGTGACACCGTCGACGTCGACACGCCCGCCCGGCTCGCCACGTCATCCATGGTGACCATGACGCGCTCCCCTTCAGTGGATCAATGTTTGCTCGACCAGCCGCTGTACGTACCGATGTTGTCGCGGGTGATCAATTTTGGCGTGAGCAGGGTCACCGCTTCGGCCGGGGCCTTGTCATTGAGAATGTCATTGCCGACATTCACCGCAGTCTGGGCCATGGCCCAAGGGTCTTGACTGGCCGAGGCCTGGATCTGCGTGTCGGTCTTCAAGGCATTCTCGATATCCGGCGCACCGTCCACCGAGGTGATGATGATGCCGCCGCGTTTCAGCTGCTTGGCCGCCAGGTCGCTGCCGATGGCCTGCGGATCGTTGATCGCAAACAGCCCGTCGATTTTCGGGAAGCGTGTGAGGTAACCCTGCATCACATTCAGGCCACCTTCACGCGAGCCTTTGCCGTCCTGGTCGTCGGACAGCACCTTGATAGCCGGTGCTGCGGCCAGCGCGGCTTTACAGCCTTTGACACGGTCGGTCACCGCAGTGACTTGCGGGCCGTTCTGGATGATCACATTGCCTTTGCCCGCGAGTTTGTCCACCAGGAACTGGCAGGCCAGCTTGCCGGCTTCGACGTTGTCGGTTTGCACGGTGGCGTTGACACCTTTGGCGTCCACATCCACGGCCACCACCACAATCCCGGCGTCACGGGCTTTTTTGATGGCCGAGGCCATCGCCGACGGGTCGACAGCGTTGATCAGGATCAGGTCGACCTTGGAGGAAATGAAGTTGTCGATCTGCGAGAACTGCTTGCTCAGGTCATAGTCGGCCGACACCGAGGTGACCTTGACGTTGGGGTTGAGCTCCTTGGCCCGCGCCGTAGCGCCGTCGGCCAGGGTCACGAAATACGGGTTACCGAGCGAGCCCATGCTGATGCCGAGGGCTTTGAGTTCCCGGGCTTGCACGACGTTGGACATCAGGGCAGCCAGGGCCAGCACGGGAAACAGGCGTTTAAGGTTCATGCGGATCTCTCTTGTGATTATTGTGGGAGTGAAATCAGGTACGAGCGCCGGATTGGCGATAGCGATCCAGCGCCACCGCGCCAATGATCACGATGCCCTTGATGATGTACTGCCAGATATCCGACACCCCCAGCAGCACCAGGCCATTGGTGAGCACCGCGATAATCAGCGCGCCGATCAACGTGCCGCCGATGGTGCCGACGCCGCCGGTAAAACTGGTGCCGCCGAGAATCACCGCAGCGATCGCATCCAACTCATAGGACTGGCCCAGCTGCAGGCCATTGGCGGCAAACAGGCGCGAGGCGCTCATCACCGCGCCGAGCCCGGCCAATGCGCCGGACATGGCGTAGACGAACAGCAACACCTTCCACACCTTGATCCCCGACAGCCGCGCGGCCTCCGGGTTGCCGCCCACCGAGTAGATCTGCACGCCCATCACGGTGCGGCGCAGGATGAACCACGACAACACCACCACCGCCACGGCGATGACCACCAGCCACGGTACGCCGAGGATCGAGTCATTGCCGATAAATGCAAAGGGCAGGTCAGGGTTGAACACTGTTTTATCGTCAGCCAGCAAACGCGCGAGGCCACGCATGGCAGTCAGTGCGCCGAGGGTGACAATGAACGGTGGCAGGCGCATGAATGCAATCAGCCCACCGTTGACCAGGCCCAGCAACAAGCCGAAACCAATCCCGGCGGCGATCCCGAACATGCCGAACTGCGGCGACATCGAGGCCTGTAGCGCCACCACGGCGGAGGCCGCGAGGATCGCGCCGACCGACAGGTCGATGCCCGCCGTGAGGATCACAAAGGTCATGCCCGCCGCCAGTACCACGTTGACCGAGGCCTGCTGGGTGATGATCGACAGGTTCTGCACGGTCAGGAAGTTCTCGCTGGCCAGGGCAAAGCCCACCAGCAGCAACACCAGTACCGGCAACATGCCCACCGTGCGCATCAGCTCGCGGACGCGTTCAGCCTTGCCCACCGAGGCAATTGTCATCGTGTTGTTTGAATCAACCATTAGCAGCCACCTGATCGCCACCGGTGGCGAGGTCAATAATACGTTCCTGGGATATAACGTGGCCGGATGCCCCGCCCACTTCGGCCACTAACTGGCCTTCGCGCATGATCAGCACACGGTCGCAGGTGCCGATGATTTCCGGCAGCTCGCTGGAAATCACCACGATGCCAACCCCGGCCAACGCCAGTTGATTGATGATGCGGTAGATCTCGGACTTGGAGCCGATGTCGACGCCCCGCGTGGGTTCGTCGAGGATCAGCACATGCGGCTTGACCTCCAGCAGCCGCGCCAGCAGTACCTTCTGCTGATTGCCACCCGACAGCGCACCGACATTGACCTTGCCGGAGGCCACGCGAATCGACAACGACTTGATCGCATCATTCGCGCGTTGCGCAGCATGGCCGCGGTCCAGCACACCACCGGCGTGGGCATCCGGCACACAGGCACAAACGTTGATGTTGTCGGCGACGCTCATGTCCAGGAACAGGCCCTGGGCCTTGCGGTCTTCGGTGAGGTACACCACGCCGGCGCGGATCGCGTCCGCCGGGTTGCGCAGTTGGGTAACGGTCTTGCCCACCACTTCCAGGGTGCCGGAGGTGCGCGGGTCGGCGGCGAAGATCAGCCGTGCCAGCTCGGTGCGCCCTGCCCCGACCAGCCCGGCAATGCCCAGCACTTCGCCGGCATGCAGGTCGAAGCTGCAATTGCGCACGCGCTTGCCATCGGCCATGTCGCGCACGCGCATCACCACGTTGCCGGGGTTATAGGCGGCGTGCTCCTTCTTGTAGAAACCGGAGAGATCGCGGCCGACCATCATTTTCACCAGCACCTCGGCCGACAGCGCATCGCGGGTCAGCTCGCCGATGTACTGGCCGTCGCGCAGCACCGACACCCGGTCCGACAATGCGTAGATCTCGGCCATGCGATGGCTGATATAGATGATCGCCAAGCCCTGGCTACGCAGTTGTTTGATCAGTGCGAACAGCCGATCGGTCTCGCGCGATGACAGCGGCGTGGTCGGTTCGTCCATCACCAGGATCCTGGCGTGGGCATGCAGCGCACGGGCGATTTCCACCAACTGGCGCTCGGCAATCGACAGGCTGCTGACCAGCGTCGTGGGTTTGAACTCGGCACCCAGCCGCTGCAACACCTCGAAGCAGCCGTGCTGCATGCCCTTGCGGTCGATGGTCCAACCACGCCGCAGTTCACGGCCCAGGTAAATGTTCTCGGCCACGCTCAGGTTCGGGCACAGGCTCAGTTCCTGGTAGATCACAGCGATGCCGAGGGTTTTGGCGGTGGCGGGGTCAAACGTGGCGACGCGCTGGCCGTCGATGCGGATGTCACCGCCGGGGTCAGCCTGGTAAGCGCCGGAGAGGATTTTCATCAAGGTTGATTTGCCGGCGCCGTTCTCACCCATCAAGGCGTGGATTTCACCGGGGTAAACCTTCAGGCCGACGTTCTTGAGCACCCGCAAACCATTAAAGGTTTTGCTGATGCCCTGCATCTCAAGCAAGGGTTCAAGGCTCATGCATGAGCTCCTGGAATTATTATTTTTGTAGTCGAACGCTGCCGACTCTATTCCAGTTGCATTTCGTTACGCAAGCGCTTGCGTCTGCCGTTTATCGCGTGGTTAAACGTTTCATCAAGCCAATAAATCTGAAATCCGCGAGTTTCATGGATGGCTGAACGCTTCACTGGGGATGCTTGCCGCCACCCATGCCTGGCCGTGTGCTGCGCGATCAGCGCCCGAAACGCGCGGGCAACATGCGCACCAGGGTGTTGTCCCGAACCCAGTAATGGTGGAACAACCCTGCGCCCGCATGCAGGCCGATCAACCAGTAACCGCTGCTGCCCAACCATTCATGCCAGTGCTTGAACTGCTTGGCCAGGTCCGGGTCGGGCGCCACCAGCGTCGGCAAGGCAAACTCAAAATACGGCAGCGGTTTGCCGGCGGCATTGAGCATCAGCCAGGCCAACAACGGCGTTACCACCATCAAGGCATACAGCGCCAGGTGCATCAGGTGCGAGGCTGCCGTTTGCCACAGAGGCGGACGTGGCAGGATCGCCGGGCGCGGCGCCAGGCGCCCGAGCAGTCGCAGCCACACCAGCACGAAAATGCCGATACCGAACAGCGAGTGGGCGCCAAGAAACACCCCTTTGAGCGCATGCCCGCGCGGCAACAAGCCTTTGATTTCAATACAGGCATACACGCCGACAAACAGCGCCAGCATCAGCCAGTGCAAGGTCATCGAGAGTGTCGCGTAGCGCTGCGTCTGCGGAGGTTGAGTCATGGGGTAAAAGCCTTCTGCGTGAGTGGTGGCGCTACCCTGCCGAACAAGTCTTAAGGCAGTCTGAAGATCGGCCCAACGATCATTTTCAGCACCTTCAGACTCCGTTAAGAAATGCCTTTGATACTTCTCCCAACTTCACGTGGGAGGCTCTGCGCCAATGCCCGATATCGACTGGAACATCCCCTTGCCCGTGCTGTTCGGCCCGGCCGACCGTGCACAAATGCGCCTGGCTCGCGCCCTGCCCCACGACACGCAGCGCCCCGCCTTCGAGGCCTTTATCCAACAGCGTTTTCGCCTTGCCCACGGCGCCGACATCCGACATTTCATGCCGCAGCTATTTGGCGTCAGCCACGCCAACGGTGACCTGTGTGCGGTCGCCGGTGTACGGCTGGCATGTGCCGAGCCGCTGTTTCTGGAGCGTTACCTGGACCATCCGATCGACCCCCTGATCAGCGCCGCTGCCGACCAGACAGTAGAGCGCCAGGCAATTGCCGAAGTCGGCAACCTGGCCGCCAGCGATACCGGCAGTGCGCGCCTGAGCATCATCGCCATCACTTGGTTGCTGGCCATGGGCGGCCTGGAGTGGGTGGCATTCACCGGCAATATCGGGCTGGTCAACAGTTTCCACCGCCTCGGTTTGAAGCCGGTCACCCTGTGCGCGGCCGACCCGCAGCGTCTGGGAGATGACCGGCATCTGTGGGGCAGTTACTACGAAAGCCAACCGTGGGTGCACGTCGGCAACATCCGCGCCGGGTTCATCCACTTGCGCAACATGGGCCTGTTCTCACGCCTTGGGTTGCCGACCACGCTTGAGGACAACAGCCATGTCGCCTGAAACCCGCCGTTTCCACGCTGTGCTGCGCGGCCATGCCGAACGCAACGACGGCGCCATTGCCCTGTGGGGCGATAGCTTGAAAATGGATTACACCTCACTGTTCGCCGAAGTTGCGTACCGCCAGCAACGCCTGCGTGATGAAGGCGTGAAGGTGGTGGCGCTGGCCCTGGACAATGGCGTCGACGCCATGCTGTGGGACCTGGCGATACTCTTCGAAGGGTTGACCTGCCTGACCCTGCCGCCGTTTTTCAGCCCCGCCCAGCGCGCCCATTGCCTGGAACAAAGCCAGGCCGAACGGGTGATCGCCGAGCCCCACCTGGAGGCTGAGCTACTGGCTGCCGGTTACCAGCCACGCGGCGACTTCTGGTGCAGAAGCTTTGCCGGCCGCCCGTCGATGCCATCGGGCACTGCCAAGGTGACATTCACCTCCGGCACCACCGGGGCGCCCAAGGGCGTATGCCTGAGCGCCGACAGCCTGCTGCGGGTTGCCCGCGAGTTGCACCAGGCCAGCCACGCGAGCGCTCCACGCCACCATCTGGCGCTGTTGCCGCTGGCGATTCTGCTGGAAAACCTCGGGTGCTATGCCGCGCTGTATGCCGGCGCCACCTTGAGTGTGCCCAGCCAAAAAAGCTTGGGCATCCAGGGCGCCAGCGCAGTGGATGCCGCGCAATTGCTCGGCTGCCTGGCGGTGCGTCAGCCCCATAGCCTGATTCTGGTTCCGCAATTGCTGTTAATGCTGGTCATCGCCGCTGAGCAGAAGGCATTCAGCCCGCAGCACCTGCGCTTTGCCGCCGTCGGCGGCGCTCGCGTGGCCAAGGGCTTGCTGCAACGGGCGCAGCAGTTGGGCCTGCCGGTTTACGAAGGTTACGGCTTATCGGAATGCGCCTCGGTGGTGTGTCTTAATCGCCCGGATGCGCAGCGCCCGGGCAGTGTCGGCCAGCCCCTGCCCCATGTGGAGATTCGCCTCGCCGAAGACGGTGAAGTGCTGATCAAAGGCTCAAGTTTGCTCGGCTATCTGGGCCACGCCGACCACCCTGATCAGTGGTGGCCCAGCGGCGACCTGGGCACCTTCGACGCGGACGGATTCCTCTACCTCAACGGCCGCAAGAAACATCAGTTCGTCACCAGTTATGGGCGCAACGTCAACCCGGACTGGGTCGAGGCCGAACTGACCCAGGGCGGCGTCATCGCCCAAGCCTTTGTCTATGGCGAAGCTCAGCCCGCGAATCACGCGCTGCTCTGGCCCCACCGCAACGATTGCACCGACGCCCAGCTGGCCGCCACCGTCGCCGCCGTCAATGCCGGCTTGCCCGACTACGCCCAGGTGCATCACTGGACGCGCCTGGATGAACCCTTCAGTGCCGCCAACGGCATGCTCACCGCCAACGGCCGACCCCGGCGCGAGGCCATCGTCGCGCGTTATCACACCCAGCTTGCCCCCGCCTTCAACGAGGAAACCTCATCGTGAATTTTTTCGACACGCTGCAAGATGCCACCCAACAGGAACGCCAGACGCTGTTCAGCCTGCCGATCATCCGGGATGCGCTGGAAGGCAAGGTCAGCCTGGAGAGCTATCGTGCCTTCCTGGCCCAGGCCTACTACCACGTGCGTCATACCGTGCCGTTGATGATGGCCTGTGGTGCACGCCTGCCCTCGCGCCTGGAATGGCTGCGCAAGGCCGTCTGCGAGTACATCGAGGATGAGTACGGCCACGAGCAATGGGTGCTCAATGACATCCAGGCCTGTGGCGGCGATAAGGATGCGGTCCGTGACGGGCAACCGGGTTTACCCATTGAGCTGATGGTCAGCTATCTGTATGACCTGATCGCGCGGGGCAACCCGGTCGGCCTGTTCGGCATGGTCAATGTGCTGGAAGGCACCAGTATCGCCCTGGCGACCCACGCCGCCGGCAGCATCCGCGAGCGCCTGCAACTGCCGGCCACGGCGTTCAGCTACTTGAGTTCCCACGGTTCCCTGGACATTGGGCACATGGAAACCTACCGCCGCTTGATGAACAGCCTGGACGATGCCGACGATCAGGCCGCCGTGATCCATGCCTCCAAGGTGGTGTACGCGCTCTATACCGACATGTTCCGCAACCTGCCACGTATTGCGGAGGCTGCCCATGCGCCTGTCTGACGCCCGCGTGGTTCTGACCGGCGCCAGCGGTGGCATTGGCCTGGCGATTGCCGGCGCGTTGTGTGCCAGCGGCGCGCACGTACTGGCCGTGGCACGCCATCGCACACCGCTGGAGCCGTTGCTTGCGCAGTACCCGCAGCAGCTGTGCTGGGTGAGTGCCGACCTGACCTTCCTCGCCGATCGGCGCAAGGTCAGGGTCGCCGCCGAGGCCATCGGCGGTGTCAATCTGCTGATCAACGCGGCCGGCATCAATCATTTCGCCATGCTTGAGCAACTCGACGACAACGAAATCAACGGCATGCTGGCGTTAAATATTACCGCGCCCATCTGCCTGACCAAGCTGCTGCTGCCGCTGCTCAAGCAAGCCGAGAGCGCCATGGTGGTGAATGTCGGCTCCACCTATGGCTCCATCGGCTACCCCGGCTATGCCACTTACTGCGCCACCAAGTTCGCCTTGCGCGGGTTTTCCGAAGCCTTGCGCCGGGAACTGGCCGATACCCGAGTAGGCGTGTTGTATGTGGCGCCGCGCGCCACCCATACGCGGATGAACAGCCCGGCAGCGCAGGCGTTGAACGACGCGCTCAAGTCCAATGTGGACGACCCGCTGACGGTGGCGTCGGCGGTGATCCACGCCATCGCCAATAATCGGCGTGACCTGTACCTGGGCTGGCCTGAGCGCTTTTTTGTGCGCCTCAACAGCCTGTTGCCCAACCTGGTTGACCGTGGCTTGCGCAAACAATTGCCGTTGGTACGTCGCCTGAGCGATAAACCCGTGAATAAGGATCTGAACCCATGAAACGCCTCTTTGTCGTGCTGCTGCTCAGCGCCTTGAGCCCACTCACCTGGGCGCTGGAGGCTGGTGACCAGCAGCGCCTGAGTGATATCCAGACGCGCTGGGCCGATATCCAATACACCCTGCCTGAAGCGCAGCGTACCCAGGCGTTTGCACAACTCGCGACGCAGGCGACGGCATTCACCCAGGCGCGCCCTCAGGCTGCCGAAGCATGGATCTGGTCCGGGATTGTCACCAGCAGCTGGGCCGGCGCCCAAGGCGGGCTCGGCGCATTGAGCAAGGTCAAGGCGGCCAAGGCAGACCTTGAGAAAGCGCTCGCTCTGGACCCCAAGGCCCTGCAAGGCTCGGCCTACACCAGCCTCGCGGCGCTGTACGATCGCGTCCCCGGCTGGCCGATCGGCTTTGGTGATGCCGACAAGGCTGAACAGCTGCTCACGCAAGCCTTGCAACTGAACCCGACGGGCATTGATAGTCTGTATTTCTGGGGCGACCACCTCTACCGGCAAAAACGCTATGGCGAGGCCCGTGATGCCCTGCGCAAAGCCTTACTGGCCGCGCCACGGCCGGGTCGGGAGACTGCCGATGCCGGGCGGCGCAAAGAGATCGAAAGCCTGCTGGCCGACCTCGACAAACAACTCAACTGACAGGAGTCCATGTGCGGCTATTACTGATCGAAGATGACGTTGCACTGGGCGAAGGGATTCATCAGGCACTGGTGCGTGAAGGCTATACCGTTGATTGGCTGCAGGATGGCAGCAGTGCGTTGCATGCCTTGCTCAGCGAAACCTTTGACGCGGTGGTGCTCGACCTGGGCTTGCCGCGCATGGATGGGCTTGAGGTACTGCGCCGTCTGCGGGACAGCGGGTCCAACCTGCCCGTGCTGATCCTCACCGCGCGCGATGCCACTGAAGACCGCATCGCCGGGCTCGACGCCGGTGCCGATGATTACCTGGTCAAACCCTTCGACCTCGCCGAACTCAAGGCGCGCCTGCGCGCACTGCTGCGGCGCAGCGCCGGCCGGGCGCGGGTCGTGATCGAGCACGCCGGCATTTGCCTGGACCCCAGTACCCAACAGGTCAGCTACCACGGCACGCCGGTGCCGCTCACACCCAAGGAATACCAGTTGCTGCACGAACTGCTGTCGCCACCCGGCCGCGTGATGACCCGTGACCAGTTGATGCAGTTGCTGTATGGCTGGAACGAAGAGGCCGAAAGCAACACCCTGGAAGTGCATATCCATCACCTGCGCAAAAAATTCTCCAGCGAGCTGATCCGCACCATTCGCGGCGTCGGCTACCTGGTTGAGGAGCGCCGATGAGCTCTATTCGGCGGCGCACCCTGACCCTGATCATCGGCCTGCTGTTCATGGGGCTACTGGTGATCAGCGTGCTCAACTTGCATGACAGCAACCACGAAATCGCCGAAGTCTACGACGCACAACTGGCGCAGAACGCCCGATTGCTCCAGGGCGTGATGAGCATGCCACTGGCCCGTAACGATCAGACGGAGCTGTATCGCGCCTTCAACAAAGCCTTGGGCGAAGCGATGCCCAAGGTCGATGGGCACCCCTACGAGAGCAAAATCGCCTTTCAGGTCTGGAACAGCGAAGGTGAGCGCCTGGTATTTACCGCCAGCGCACCGTCATTTGCCAAGCCTCCCGGCCAACCGGGGTACAGCAATGTCGCCGACCTGAATGGCCGTCAATGGCGCGGTTTTCTGCTCAAGGACAAAGACAATGGGCTGCGGATCTGGGTGGGTGAGCGCGACGACGTACGCTCTGACCTGGTCGACCGCATCCTGCGCCACACGCTGTTGCCCAACATACTCGGCAGCCTGATTCTGGCCGCGATGGTCTGGCTGGCCATCGGCTGGGGGCTCAAGCCGCTGGCCAATATGGCGGCGACCTTGCGCGCACGGCATTCCGGCTCCCTGGAACCGATGCAACTGACCCCGCTGCCCACCGAACTGGAACCGATGCAGGCCGCGCTGAACCGCATGCTGGCGCAGATCCAGGAAATGCTCGGCCGCGAACGCCGCTTCATCGCCGACGCCGCCCACGAAATGCGCACGCCCCTGGCGGTGTTGCGGGTGCACGCGCAAAACCTGTTGGAGGCCGGTACGGAAGCCGAGCGGCGCGAGTCGCTGGCGTTTCTGATCACGGGTGTTGACCGCACCAGCCGCCTGGTCAACCAGTTGCTGACCATGGCGCGCCTGGAGCCCAGCGGCGCGCAGCCCCAGGCGCAGGCCATCGACCTGCAGAAAACGGTGCGTGAAACGCTGATTCAGTTGACACCCTGGTTGCTGAGCAAAGGCCTGGAGTTGGCGTTCGACGTCGATGATGCCGACTACGGCGTGAGGTCCGACGCGTCCGCGATCAATATCGCGCTGACCAACCTGGTGACCAATGCGGCGAATTTCTCGCCGGAACACGGCGTGATTACCGTCGGGTTGTGCAAAACGGCCGCGGGGTTCGAGTTGACCGTGGATGACCAAGGGCCAGGCATTGACGAGAACGAGCGCGAGCGACTGTTCGAGCTGTTCTACAGCCGGGGCAATGCCGAAGGCGCAGGCTTGGGGCTGACCATCGTACAGACCATTGCCCACCGCCTTGGCGGGCAGATCCGCCTGGCCAACCTGGCCAACGGCGGGTTGCGCGCCACCTTGCAGATCCCGGGATCACTGGCCTAGCAGGCCCAGCCACATCGCGCCGGTCAGCAGGACCTGACCGGCAATCACATACACCGCAAACCGACGGCCGCCGCTGACCCACGCCACCAGGCACTTGCTCAGCGAGTTGCAACTGACCGCCAGCAACACCGGAATAGACGCCGCCTGCAGGGCGAGTTGGCCGCTGGTGGCCAGGGCGGCGATGGAGGCGGTCGATGCATGGGCGTCGGCAAACCCACCCAGAGTGGCGGTCAACATCACGCCCACCTGGCCGAAGTGAAACAGCATCATCGACGACACGAAGGTAATCCCCGTCAGGGTCAAGACCATTAGCAGGGCCAGCTTCAGGTCGAACGCGCCGCCCACGGTGATGGCTTGACCCGCAGACGTCGTCGGTGTGCGCAGCATCAGACACAGCCCATACGCGGCGGTGGTGACAAACCCGCCCAGCAGTGACCAGGCCATCTGGGCCAACAGCGCCGGCTCCACGGTGCCGAGGATCAGCCCCACCTGGGCCACGGTCGCCAGGTTGGAAAAGATCGCTGCCGCTGCCAGCGTGCGCAGGTTCGAGGGTTCTTTCGCGGCCCTATGGCCCATGGCGGCAATGGTCACGGTACTGGACGCAAACCCCGAAGCAACCGCCCCGATGGCATAGCCATAACGCGCGCCCAAGGTACGCACGGCGACATGCCCAACCGCACCGATGGCCATTAACAGTACCGTCAAGGTGCAGATGGTGCGCGGGTTCAGCGCCCCATGAGGGCCGATAAAACGGTCCGGCGCCAGCGGCAGCACCACCAGCGCAACAATCAGCAGCAACAGGCCATCGCGCATTTCAGCATCGGTCAATTGGCTGCGGGCAAACTCGTGCAGCGAATGACGGTAGATCAGCAGACCGGCCACGACCACACCGATGGCCGCCGCCAGTTCGGGGGCGACACCACACAATGCACCCAGCACCAGCACGGTGAACAACGCCACTTCACTGGTAATTCCCGGGTCGGTGTCCCGGCTCTTCCAGTAGGCGGTACTGACCAGCACCGCCAGGCACAGCGCTAGCAGCCCCAACAAGAGCGCGCCGCCGACTTGCTGCGTGACATAGCCGAGCAGCGCGGTAATCGCGTACGTGCGTAAACCGGCAAACGCGCGGCGCTCGCCCTGCCCTTTGTGGCGCTCGCGCTCCAGCCCCACCAGCATGCCGATGCCCAGCGCGGCGGCGGCGCCGGCAAGCCCCAGGGCGGTCATAGGCCGGCGCCTTCAGGGGGTAATCGCGACTTTCATGACGCCATCGCGCTGATGAGCGAAAAGCTCATAGGCGGCCTCAATGTCGTCGAGCTTGAAACGGTGCGTCACCAGCGGCGACAGGTCCACCCCGCCGCTGGCCACCACGGCCATCAAGCGGCGCATGCGTTCCTTGCCGCCAGGGCACAGGGTCGACACGATGCTGTAATCCCCCAGCCCTGCTCCAAAGGCATCATAGGGAATGTGCAAGTCACTGGAGTACACCCCCAGGCTGGACACGCGCCCGCCCGGGCGCAGCACCCGCAATGCCGACTCAAACGTGCCTTGGGTGCCCAGGGCTTCGATCGCCACATCCACCCCGCGCCCGTCCGTGATGGCCATGATTTGCTCAACCACATTGCCTTGCTTGAAGTCGACGAGATGAGTGGCCCCCAGGCGTCGGGCCACGCCCATGCGCTCAGTCACGCCGTCGACGCCAATGATCATCGACGCGCCCTTGAGCCGTGCGCCCGCCACCGCACACAAGCCGATAGGCCCCAGCGCAAACACGGCCACCGTATCGCCAATGTTGACCTCGCCGCGCTCGGCGCCGGAAAAACCGGTGGACATGATGTCCGGGCACATCAGCACTTGTTCGTCGCTCAGGCCATCGGGGATCGGGCACAGGTTGGCCAGCGCATCAGGCACCAGCACATACTCGGCCTGGCAGCCATCGAGGGTATTGCCGAACTTCCAGCCGCCAGCCGCCCGAAAGCCGTGGCGGGTGTCGGGGCCGTCCTGGGAACCGCAGCCGCACAGGCACGCATAGCTTTGCCCGCTGGGGGTGATGGCCCCGGCGATCACCCGCTGCCCCTCGACAAACCCGCTCACCTGGGCACCCAGGCGTTCAATCACGCCAACCGGCTCGTGGCCGATGGTCAGGCCTTTGGCGACCGGGTACTCGCCGCGCAGGATATGCACGTCGGTGCCGCAGAGGGTCGTGGTGGTGATGCGCACCAAAGCGTCCAGCGGGCCAACGTCGGGAATCGGCTTGTCCTGCAGGACAATGCGGTTTTTTTCAACGAAAACAGCGGCGCTCATGGTTGCCATAAGGTGATCTCCTGCGCAGGGGAACTCCAGATTGCGCCGCGATCACGCCTGGCAGGTTGATCATGATCAACTATCGCGCAACTGACCGCACATCGCGTGCCGCTCTGGGCCTGCGGGCAATTTGATACAGATCAACCTCGACCTCGCAGCGCAGGCCATGATCAGCGGCAGGTATCACCGCCGCTGCCACCGACCCCGAGGGAGATTGCCATGTCTGACCAAGACCGTTACTTGCTGCTGGTTTCGCCGCTGATGGAACACAGCCCCGCCTTCGACCGCGCCGCAGCCCTGGCGAAGGCCGATGGCGCTGCCCTGCATATCCTCGCCTTCGACTATTTGGAAGGCCTGGCGACCGCCGGTCTGGTCAACGAGCAGGCCCTGGAGCAAATGCGCATCGGCTACGTGGAGCGTCATCGCCAGTGGCTGGAAGAACGGGCCGCGCCCTTGCGCAAATACGGGCTGACCGTCACCACTGAAGTGGCGTGGGTGGAACGCCCGCTTCAAGAGATTCTGGTGCGTTTGCGCGAAGAGCCGATGACCGTGGTGATCAAGGCACTGGAGCATGAATCGCTGCTGTCACGCTTGTTGTTCACGCCGCTGGATGTGCACCTGCTGCGCGAATGCCCGGTACCGCTGCATTTTGTCAGCAACGCGCAGCATGCATTGCCGCGCAAGATCGTCGCTGCGGTGGACCCGTTCCATCGTGACGATCGCTATGAGGGCCTCAACGACCGCATCCTGCATGAGGCGAGCAAATTGGCCGACCTGTGTAACGCTGAGGTGGAGGTGGTCTATGCCCACGACCTTTCCGACCTGAGCGCCCAGGAGTATGGGTTTGGCAGCGGGGCCGGCTATTTCTCTTCAGTGGCCGCCAAGCGCCTGTTTGATGACCAGGGCCAGGCCTTCAATGACCTGGCCGCGCGCAACGGCATCCCGCCGGCGCAGCGCCATATGATTCTGGGCAACCCGGCGAAGGTGTTGGCCAGCTATGCCGATGCTTACAACGTCGATGTCATCGTCATGGGCCGCGTCGGTCATCACGGGCTGTCTCGCCTGCTGGGCAGTACCGCCGAAACCCTGCTGTATAAAATGCCGTGCAGTGTATGGATGGTGACGCCCGAGATCGTCGATTAACCGCCTGATGCCCTCGCCGCGCACTGCGTAGCGAGGGCCTGCGTACGCACATTGTTGTCGACAGGGCGATGTTCCCTGCCCACCCCACCTCGGAGCCATCACATGCCTAGCCTCGCAGCACAAAACAGCCAAGCCGACGCCGTCTATGCGGCCATACCGCATGAACACTGGATCGAACAACTCGACGACGGCCGCCACGTGCTGGTGCGCCCCCTGACCGCCGACGACCGTGAGCGGGAATACGCCTTCATCAAGGGTTTGTCCCGCGAGTCGCGGCACGCGCGTTTCCTTGGCGAAATCAACGAGCCCGGTAAAGCCCTGCTCGATCAGTTGATGAGTGTCGATAACCAGCAACGCATGGCGTTTATCGCCCTGGTGCACGCCAACGGCACGCTGATCGAAATCGGCGTGGCGCGTTACGCCACCGCCAAGGAGGATGAGTGCGAATGTGCGGTCACGGTTGCCGACACATGGCAACGCCTGGGGTTGGGGCGCATTTTGATGCAGCACCTGATAAAGGCCGCGCGAGCCAATGGATTCAAACGGATGTATACGATAGATGCGGCGACCAACCTGCCACTGCGTGAACTGACGCATGCGTTGGGCTTCAACAGCGTCACAGACCCGGATGACCGTACTCAAATCATCAGCAGCGTGGCGCTCTGAGCGGCATGCCAGCGTGTACGGCTCATACACTCGTTTGAGTGTATGAGTACCGTGCTGATCGCAGCATCTGCTATTGTCCAAGGACCTCATCTCCTCCTCATCGCGTTCATGCGATTTTCTGTGAGCATGCTCTGCGGCCGTGTTCTGAATACGGTCGGGTCTGATATGCACGGAAAACACTGCATTGGACAATACCAACCCTGGCGCAGCCCCCGAATTACAATCGCGGGCCGAAAAAATCGTCGAGTTCAAACGCCAAAAGACCCTGCTCAAGACCGGCGCCCTGCAAGACGCAATCTTCAACAGTGCGTATTTTTCCAGCATCGCCACTGACGAAAAAGGCGTGATCCAGATCTTCAATGTTGGCGCCGAACGCATGCTCGGCTATGCCGCCGACGATGTGCTCAACCGCATCACCCCCGCCGACATCTCCGACCCCGCCGAGCTGATTACCCGCGCCGCCGCCTTGAGCCTGGAGCTGGACACGCCGATCACGCCGGGCTTTGAAGCGCTGGTGTTCAAGGCCTCACGCGGCATCGAAGACATCTACGAACTCACCTACATCCGCAAGGACGGCAGTCGCCTGTCGGCCATGGTCTCGGTAACGGCGCTGCGCAATCGCCACGACACGATCATCGGCTACCTGTTGATCGGCACTGACAACACCGCGCGCAAACAAGAAGAAGCCGAGCGCAAAGGCTTTGAACGCGCGTTGGAAGAAAAGAACCTGGAACTGGAACACGCCAGCCACATGAAGTCCGAGTTTCTCGCCACCATGTCCCACGAGTTGCGCACGCCATTGAACGCGGTGATTGGCTTTTCAGAGGCGTTGAAGGATGGTTTGGTCGGCGACATGAGCGAGGTGCAGCGCGAGTACATCGGCGACATCTTCACCAGCGGCCAGCACTTACTGTCGTTGATCAACGACATTCTCGACCTGTCCAAGGTCGAGGCTGGGATGATGGACCTGGAGCTGGAGCCTGTGGAACTGGCGGGGTTGCTCGCCAACAGCTTGTTGATCGTGCGCGAAAAAGCCGCCTTGCAACGTATCCAATTGAAGCTGGAATGCGCGGACGATTTTGGCACCCTGGAACTGGACCTGCGCAAGACCAAGCAGATTATCTACAACCTGCTGGCCAATGCGGTGAAGTTCAGCGCACACGGCGGCTCCGTGACCCTGGCGGTCCGCGAGGTCAGCCTCGCGGATGTCGGCCACATCCCCGGCGACTGGCCTACCCACGGCTTCGACCTGCAACCCGGCACGCGCACGCAGTTCCTGGAGCTGAGTGTCAGCGACACCGGCATCGGGATCGCCGAAGACGACATGAGCAAGCTGTTCAAGGCCTTCAGCCAGATCGACAGCAGCCTGGCGCGTAAATTTGAAGGCACGGGTTTGGGACTGGCGATGGTCAAGCAACTCACCGACCTGCTCGGCGGCAGTGTCGCCGTGGCCAGCCGCGCAGGCTCGGGCGCGCGCTTTGTGGTGTGGCTGCCGCTGCACCGCGCGCCGGAGGCGGCATGGCTGAAATCCTGATCGTCGAAGACAACGAAGCGAACATGCGCCTGGCGCGGTTGTTGCTGGTCAATGCCGGGCACAGCGTGTTGTGGGCGGCGGATGCAGAAACCGGCCTGACCCTGGCGCGGGAACAACAACCGGCCCTGATTCTGATGGATATCCAGTTGCCGGGCATGGACGGCCTCGCCGCCACCTCGTTGCTCAAGCAGGACCCCAACACCGCACACATCCCGGTGATCGCCCTGACCGCCATGGCCATGAAGGAAGACCGCGAAAAGACCCGGCTAGCCGGTTGCGACGCCTACATCATCAAGCCGCTGCGCTACAAAGAGCTTTACCAGGTCATCGACACCTTGCTGCAACAGCACATCAGCCCCCACCTGTGAGTCCTCTCCATGGCCAGCCAACCCGCAACGCTGTTGATCGTTGACGACGAACCGCAGATTCGCAAGTTATTGGAAACCCTGCTGCAGCACGAGGGCTACCAGACCCTGAGTGCGAGCAGCGGTGAAGAAGCGTTGCAGATCGTGGCCCAGCGGCCGCCCGACCTGATCCTGCTGGACATCATGATGCCGGGCATGGACGGCTACGAGGTGGCCAGCCACTTGAAGGGCAACGAAACCACGGCAAGTATTCCGATCATCATGTTGTCGGCCCTCAGTGAACCGAGCGCGCGCGTCAGCGGGCTGGAAACCGGCGCCGAGGAGTTCATCAGCAAACCGGTAGAACGCGTCGAGCTGTGGCTGCGGGTGCGCAACCTGTTGCGGCTCAAGGAGCGCGGTGATCAATTGAAGGTTCATAACCTGATGCTGGAGCAGCAACTGCAACGGCAAACGGGCGAGCCCGCAGGCATGAGCGTGCACGACCTGGCGCGCCAGGATTTTGAAAATGCCCTGCGCCAGGCGGTGCGAAACCATGAGTTCACCCTGCACTACCAACCCAAGATCGAGCTGGCGGGCGGGAACATATGTGCCCTTGAGGCCTTGTTGCGCTGGGAGCGTCCCAACTATGGCACGGTGTCGCCGGCGGTGTTTGTACCGGTACTCGAGAGCCTGGGCTTGATTGTGCAGGTCGGGCGCTGGGTGATCGACACCGTTTGCCAGCAAATCGCCGTGTGGCAACGCGGCCTGATTGGTGCCGTAGAGGTTTCGGTGAATGTCTCCGGGCATCAATTGATCGAGGGCGACCTGATTGCCGATATCGAACGCATCCTGAGGGAAACCGGGGTGGCGCCGCATTGGCTGGAGGTTGAACTGACCGAAGGCTCATTGATGGAAAACACCCAGCACACCATCGCCAGCTTGCAACGATTGCGCACACTGGGCGTAAAAATCTCCATCGATGACTTCGGCACCGGCTATTCAAGCCTGGCGTACCTGCGACGGTTCCCCATCGATACATTGAAGATCGACATCGCGTTCATCCGCGAAGTCACCACCAACCCGCAAGACGCAGCGATCACCCGCACCATCATTGAACTGGCCCATAGCCTGGGCTTACAAGTGGTCGCCGAAGGCGTGGAAACCCAGGAACAGCTGGCGTTTTTGAAGCAGGCCGGCTGCGATCAGATCCAAGGGTATCTGTTCAGTCGGCCATTACCCGCAGACACCCTGGAGCGCCTTTTGCTGGAGCGCACGCCGCCGTTGTAACTGCGAGGTTCAATCAGCAGCGGTTGCTACGGGTCGAGCACCCCGCCGCTGTAACTGTCGGATAACCGCGTGCCGGTAAACTTCGCCACCACCGCGCCCTGTGCCACCAGGCGTTCGCGGTGGGCCGTGAGCATGCGCCCGGTTTGTGGGGCATGCAAAATCACTTCTGACGCCGCATCCCCGGGCCGCCCGATGAGCCTGGCGAAACGCTCGCCCGCCTCGACCTGATCACCCAGGCCTTTCTCAAACACCAGCACACCGGCGCGGGGCGCCAGGATGGTTTCCATGCAGCCCATGTCCACTGCTTCGCCTTGCCATTCGCTGATGACCGCCACTTCGTCGATCACCCCGTTGATGCACAGCCACGCCCACAGGCCGTCGGCGTCCTGTTGCGCCAGGGCATCGCTGACGTCGGCCTGGCCACGCAATTCGACCGTGGCGGCCAGGCGCGGCGCGGCGTGATTGATGATGGTTTCCTCAAAGGAGCCGTCGCCGCCTTCATCCCAGACGATCACCACCTGCGCCTGCAGTGCCGCGGCCAGCGCCAGGCCTTGTTCGGGCCAGAAGCTGCGATGGATGTAGAGGTACGGCAATGCCTCATCGTCGGTGTGCAGGTCCAGCACCAGGTCGGCATCGGCGGCCAGTTGCAGCAGACTTTTTTGCCATTGCGCGAGGTTGCTCGCCGGGTGTTCCATCGCCAGGGCGTGATCGAAAGCGCGATTGAAGTTCTGCCCGGTAGCCTCGTGAAAGCGCCCCAGCAGTCGGCCCTGACGGAATTGGCCGATCCCAAACGGGTTGGCTTGCGGCACCACGGTCACCGTGCCTTTGAGGCGGCCCTGATCCCTGCAAGCTTGCAAACGCGGCAGCAGTTGGTGGAGCACCAGCATCCCGGCGATTTCATCGGCGTGCACGCCCGCTTGCAGGTGCACACGCGGCCCACTGCCGTCGCCGTCAAAGCGCCAGGCGCCGATGTGCAGCGCGTGGCCCGCATCGCCCGCCACCTGCCACGAAAGGTCGTTTGCCATGCCTTGCCCTCCTCCCATCATTTAATCGCTAGAGATTGAACACGCGTTCAACTAACCTGAGCATTCTGGTTTTTCATCACTGGTCTTCATCAAAGGCATCCCCGTGACCATCGACCCTCCCAAACTGCGCCGCGCCGACCCGGATGAACGCCGGGACTTGCTGATTGCCGCCACCCTGACCAGCCTCGCCCGCGACGGCCATGCGGGCATTTCCGTACGCCGGATTGCGGCTGAGGCCGGCGTTTCCGTGGGCTTGCTCAACCACCATTTCGGCAGCATCGACGCACTGATCGCCGAAACCTACCAAAAGCTCGCCAACGAATTGACCAGCGCGCTCTGGGCGCAAGTCGAACAGGCCGAAGGCGCCGCCGCGCGCCTGGATACCTTCCTCAGCGCGTCCTTTTCGCCGCGGGTGATGGACCCCGACCTGCTGGGCGTGTGGGTGGTGTTCTGGAGCCTGATCCGCCACTCGCCCCACGTGAACCAGTCCCACGAAAACAGCTACCGTGCCTACCTGGCATTGATCCAGCAGCTGCTGGACGACCTTGCCCGCAGCGAAAACCTGGTGATCCACGACAGCCATCTGGCGGCGATTGGCCTATCGGCGATGCTCGACGGACTCTGGCTTGAGGGGTGCCTCAACCCCGGCACTTTCAGCCCCGCCAACGGCTTGCACATCTGCCGATGCTGGGTACAGGGCTTGCGTTACGGTGCATTCGGCGCCGACCACATCGAGTGATTCGGGGTGGCGGGCGCTGAGCATGGCCAACGTCCCGCTGACTGCAATCAGCACTGCGCCGATGATCAGCGACAGGTCCATCGACGTGCCCCAGATCAGGCTGGATAACAGAAAAGCCCAGATCAACCCGGTGTACTCAAACGGTGCGAGCAAGGTCGCCGTGGCCCGCCGGAAACTCGCGAACAACAGAAACTGACCGATACCGCCGACCAGCCCCGCCGCCAACATGCCCAACCAGGCCGGGGTCGGCGCTGGGGTGTGCGTCCAGGGCAAGGTCAGGGCCATGCACACCACGAACACCACATTGGTGATGAGCATCTGCTCGAGCACCGAGGTGGTCGGGTCGACCTGGCGCAACTGGATATAGGTCAATGCCCAGCACAGCGCAGCGGTGAGGGTCAGGACGATCGGCACGGGGTCGAGCATAGTGCTCGGGCGACAGGCGATCACCACGCCGACAAAGCCGATGAGCAACGCGACCCATTGGCCACGGCTGGCGCGTTCCTTGAGGATCAGCGCAGCGAGCAACGTGACCATGATCGGCGCGGAGAAATACAAGGTGGTCATTTCCGCCAGGGTCAAGTCCTTGGCGGCGGTGTAATAAAGCAACCACGCCAGCAACGACAGCAACCCGCGAATGATCAGCAGCCGGCGGCTCACCGATGTGCATGCACGGCGCAATAAGCCCATGCGCCCAGCGATCACGCACGCGCCCACCACCACCAGGCTGCGCCAGAACAGAAGGGTGAACACCGAGTAATCAGCCACCAGCCATTTGATCGCCGCGTCCTGCAGCGCCAGAAACGCATAGGCCAGTGAACACAGGGCAATCCCTTGCAACGCGCGATCCTGTTTCATCCGAGCGACCTGCGCAGTGGCGTGCCGCGTCGTTCGGCGATGGCGTAAACGCCTTCGATCAGGAACGTCAGGCACAGGTAGACAGCGGCCACCAGCAACAGCGGTTGATAGATCTGCAACGTCTGCGCCCGCACCACGTTGGCCGCGCCCAGCAGGTCAACCACGGCAATCGTCGACGCGAGTGCGGTGGACTTAAGCAACATCACCGTCTCCCCCGCCAGGGTCGGCAGCAGCAGGCGCATCGCCCGGGGCAAGCGCACGCGCAACAACGCCTGGCGTGGCGTCATGCCGAATGCCGAGGCGGCCTCCATCTCGCCCTTGGGCACCGCCAAAAGGCCGCCGCGAATCACTTCACCAACATAAGCGCCCACCGACAGCACCAGGGCAAAGACGATGTACCAATACCCGTCGCGCAGGAATGGCCACAGGAAGCTGGTGCGTATCAGCGGAAACTGGGCGAACAAACTGCCCAGCCCGTAGTAGAAGATATAGATCTGGATCAACAGCGGCGTGCCCCGCAGCACACTGGTGTAGGCCAGCGCCCCCCGGGCCAGCCACTTGCGCCGTGACAAACGCGCCAACGCCACCAGCACCGCCAGGACGAAGCCGAGCACCGCCGAGATCGCCAGCAAGGACAAGGTAATCTGCAGCCCCTTGGCAATCAGCCCCGCGTAATCACTTATCCATTCAGGCATAGCCCACTCACTCGACAACCGGCATCCAGCGACGAATACGTCGTTCCAGGCGCCCGGACAGGTAGTTGGAAGCCAGCGTCACCAGGTAATACAAGGCGGCGGCCGTGAGGTAGAACAGTAAGTATTGACGGGTCGAACCCGCCGCCTGCTTGGCGGTGTAGAGCAATTCGTTGGTGCCGACCACACTGATCAAGGCGCTGTCCTTGATCAGGTTGATCCACAGGTTGGACATGCCGGCCAGGGCGTACGGCGCCATGATCGGCAGGGTCACCCGGCGGAACAGGCCCATGCCGCTCAAGCCAAAGGCCCGCGCCGCTTCAATCTGGCCATGGGGAATCGCCAGGATTGCCGCACGGAAAATCTCCGACGCGTAGGCGCCCTGCACCAGCCCCAACACCAGGATCGCCACCAGCGGGCCGCTGATGTTCACCTGCTCGAACCCCAGCCACAGCATCAACGCGTTCAGGCCCATGGAACCTGCGTAGTACAGCAGCAGGATCAGCAGTAACTCCGGCACCGCGCGAAACACCGTGGTGTAGCCGCGCATCAACAAGGCGATCGGGCGTGGCGCGCTGAGCTTGGCGCAGGCCACGACCAGGCCGATCAGCAACCCCACGGCAAACGCGCCGGCGGAGATTTGCAGGGTCATCCATAACCCTTTTAACAGCGCGTCACCCCATCCCTGTTCGCCGAAGCGGAGAAGGTCAAACATCTTATTCGGTCTTCTGGGCGATTTGCTGATAAGGGCTGTCGCAGACTTTGCTCACATACGCCGGGGTGTCGGCACGCTTGCACGGGCTGACCGACACGCCGAAGTAATGCTGGGACAGGTCATCAAAAGCCTTGCTCACCAGCAGCTCGCCGATGGCCGTGTCGAGGCGGGCCTTGAGCGCGGTGTCTTCCTTGCGTAAACCGGCACCGACGCCACGCCCGATGATCGGGTCGTAGGGCACGCTGGCGATGTGCGCCAGGCCACTGGCCTCGGGGGTCTTGACCATCATCGCGATCGCGGTGTCGTCAGCCATCATGTAGTCGATACGGCCTGCGATAAGGTCAGCGTTGGCCGATTCCTGGGTGTCGTAGTACTTAATGTCGGCGATGTTTTCGTAATACTTCTTCAGGTAATTGGCGCTGACGGTGGAGATTTGCACACCGATCAACTTGCCCTTGAGGCCTTGAGGGGTAATGTCCACCGTCGCGCCCTTGGGCCCCGCCACACCCAGCAGCGAGTCGTAGTAGGCGCGGCTGAAGGCGATCTGTTTTTCACGCTCATCGGTCACCGACATCGATGAGAAGATCACGTCGATCTTCTTGGCCAGCAGCGACGGGATGATGCCATCCCACGCCACTTCCTTGATCTGGCATTCGGCTTTCATGCCTTCGCAGAGCGTGTGGATCAGGTCCACTTCAAACCCCGACCACTCGCCATTCCCGCCTTTTACGGTGAACGGTGGATAGGGTTCCGCCGCCACCGCAAACACAATGGGTTTCTCCGCCGCCAGCGTAAAACCTGCGGCCAACATCAACACTGCACCGCCCAACCAGCTTGCCATGGGTCTTGAGTTCATGATTTGCCCCGTCTTTGTGTGGAGTTAGCGCGTTTGATGCGCGTTGACGAACTGCCGGCAACGCTCACTGCGTGGGTCGATAAACACCGAGTCCGGCGTGCCGGTTTCTTCGATCATGCCTTGGTGCAGAAAAGCGACTTTGGAGGACACATCCCGGGCGAAGGCCATTTCATGGGTGACCAGGATCATGGTGCGGCCTTCTTCGGCCAGAGAGCGGATAACGCGCAGCACTTCGCCGACCAGTTCCGGGTCGAGGGCCGACGTGGGTTCGTCGAACAGCATGACTTTGGGACGCATGGCCAACGCGCGGGCAATCGCCACCCGTTGCTGCTGGCCGCCGGAGAGAAACGCCGGGTATTCGTTGCGCTTGGCGGCGAGGCCGACGCGATCCAGCAAGGCTTCGGCGCGTTCGATCGCTTCGGCGCGGCTTTCACGCAGCACCTGGGTCGGGGCTTCGATGAGGTTTTCAAGCACGGTGCGGTGGGGCCACAGGTTGAAGTTCTGGAACACCATGCCGAGGGTCGAGCGGATGCGCACCAGTTGCTTGGCATCCGCCACCAGCGGCGCACCGGGCATGCCGTAATTGAGCTTGATGCTTTCGCCGTCGACATGAATGCTGCCTTGATCCGGCACTTCGAGCATGTTGATGCAGCGCAACAAGGTGCTCTTGCCCGAACCGCTGGCGCCGATCAGCGAGATCACCTCACCTTCGCGAGCCGTGAGGGAAATGCCCTTGAGCACGTCGATATTGCCGAAACGCTTATGCAGGTCGATGACTTCAATCATCTTCCTGGCTTCGACCGGCGGCAGCACTTCACGCGCTGGCGCAGCCGCGACACGCGGCTCACCGGCAAGCCGGGCAACAAACCCGGCAATACGCTGGCAAGCCTCGGCCAGGCGTGCTTCGCCCAGAGTAAACGACAACCGCACAAAGCCTTGCGCCGGCTCACCAAACGCGGCGGCATCGAGCACCGACACGCCCGCCTCTCGGAATAGCCGCCAGGCAAAATCCAATGAGCCCAGGCCGGTGCCGCGCACATCCATCAACACGAACATGCCTGCTTGCGGCGCCTGCACCTTGATCCCCGGGCACGCGCCGAGGCCGGCCACCACCAGGTCACGGCGCCGCCGGTAGATCTCGCGCATGCCCTGCGTCACCTGATCATGGGCCAGCACCGCCGCCGTGGCAGCCTCCATCACAAACCCGGGCAAGCCATAGAGCATGCTCAACACCAGGGTTTCTGCATGCGCAACCATCTGCGGCGCCGCGATGATCCAACCGATGCGCCAGCCGGTCATGGCATGGGATTTGGACAAGCTGCCAATCACGATGCAGCGTTCGGCCATGCCCGGCAGTGCGGCGAGGCTGTGGTATTCACCGTCGAACACCAGGCTTTCATACACCTCATCCACCACGACCCAGAGGTCATGGGCGTTGGCCAGGTCGGCGATGGCTTGCAATTCCTGCGGGTTAAGGACCACGCCGGTGGGGTTGTTCGGGTTAGAGAAGAAAATCGCCCGGGTACGTGGCGTAATCGCCGCGCCGAGCGCCTGCGCATCCAGGCGAAAACCCGACTCCGGCGAACACGGCACGCGCACCAGCGTTGCACCGCTGGCCTTGAGCGTGGCTTCGTAGGTGACGTACATCGGGTCGAGCACCAGCACTTCATCACCGGCTTGCAGCAGGCACAACGAGCTGATGAACAGCGCGTTCTGTGCACCGGGCACGATGATGACGTTTTCGGCAGCCACCGGCCGCGACAGGGTGTTGCTGTAGCGTGCTGCGACGGCGTCGCGCAATGGGGGGCGGCCAGGGATTTCGGTGTAGTGGGTATCACCGTCGCGCAGTGCACTGACGGCCGCGTCGGTAATAAAGGAAGGCGTGGCAAAATCCGGATCGCCGACGCTGAGGATGATGATGTCCTCACCCTGGCTGGCGGCGTGGAACGCGGCGTGGTGGATGTCCCAGGCGGCGACGCCCTGCCCTGCAATTCGCTCAACAAAGGGGGAAAACCGCATGCCAGAGCCTCTCGTTCAAGAAGAAAAAGCGCGAACCCGTTTGCGCACAAAGGGGTGGATGCGGTCAACATAGTGCAAACTGAACAGTCGTTCAATGGATACGTTTGCGGGGTGTCGTTTATCGAGCGAACAGGTCGCAGTCAGTGTTTTAACCACCTCGTCGCGACAGTGGGCTTAGCGCGCGGTCATCAGGTCACAGTGACGGTCCTGTAATTCCTCGGCCGACCCCAGGTTCAGTTCACTCAGTGCCAAGTGTGTGGTCAACAACACAAAACTGCCGTCTGCGCGGGGTGCCATCAGCAAGCTGTACTGGCTCATGCTCGCGCCCTGGGCATCGACATATGCACGCAACACGACCAAGGGGTCGAGCGCATCGGCGTCCGCCGCCGTCAGCGTGCGGGCACTGTATGTGTGCCCGATCAATCGAGCCGGCAGTACCCGCCATTGTTCGTTGAGGGTGCTGCTTTGCTGGGTGAGCACGGCAAAGATATCCGCGCGCAGGCAGGCGATATGCAGATGCAACTGGTTCTGCGTGCGGCCGTAACGGGAGTTGATCGCGACCGAAATGAACGCATCGGGAATCGGCTTTTTCAGGCCATCCGACAACACACTGCGGTGCCGCCAGGCTTGAGTAAAGTAATGCGGCAGCAAGTCACGGCCCAACGCGGCGTCTTCGATGCCGGTGATTTTATCCACCGGAATCAGCAGATCCTGCAGTGGGCCGTTGCGGTCTTTTAACAGGGTGTAGCCACGGTCCAGATCGACCGCCAGGCAAGGGCTGGGGGTGTGCTGCTGTTGCAGGTTGGGCACGCATTGCCGGCTGACGATTTGCCACAAGGCGTCGGGGTTGCCCCGCCATTGCCAGGCACCGAGCAACGCCAACCCAACCAACCCACCACCGACGAGCTTGAATACGGTACCGCGCTTCATGCAAAAACCTCTACACACAGGGAGGGTGTTTTGTTGCCGACAGCCCTGTCATAACCCTAACGTTTTAAGGGTGTCATCGAATCCGGCTAGCGCGGATTGTTCAGCTCGCTGGCGATGATACGGTCGATATGTGTCAGGTCTTCGGCGCTCAAGCGCCAGCCAAACGCCTCGTCGACCCCGTTCAGTTGCTCGGGAGTACGGGCGCCCCACAACGCGATGGTCGGGCCTTGGTCCAGTACCCAGCGCAAGGCCAGCGCGAGCACCGACTTGCCATGACATTCACGGGCATAGCTATCCAGCGCCGCCACGGCCGCCAGGTATTGCTCAAAACGCGGCGCGGTGAATTTCGCGTCGAGCGTGCGTTTGTCATCGTCGGCAAAACAGCTGGCCGCATGCAGGCTGCCGGTCAGCAAGCCACGGCATAACGGGCCATAGGCCAACACCACCAGCGAATGTTGCTTGGCATACGGCAGAAGGTCGCAGTCGATGGCGCGCTCAAACAGGTTGTACGGCGGCTGTACGGTGGCCAACGGGGTATGCCGGCTGAAATCGTTGATGTGCGCGCAAGAGCAGTGGCTGGCGCCGACGGCAAGGATCTTGCCCTCGCGGCGCAGGCTCTCCAACGTATCGGCAGTTTCCTGGCGGGCCAGCAACGCATCGGGCCAATCAACCTGGTACAGGTCGATGTAGTCCGTTTCCAGCCGCACCAATGAGTCTTCCACCGCTTTGCGAATGCGCTGCGCCGTCGCCTGGCGCCAAGGCGAGCCATCATCCCATTGCACGCCCGCTTTGGTGGCGATCACCGCACTGTGGCGCTGGCCGCGCAGTGCCTTGCCGATCAGCGTTTCGCAAAGGCCAAGGCCGTAGACTGGCGCGCTGTCGATCAAGTTGATGCCGCAGTTCAACGCATGGCGAATCGTTCTGATCGACTGCTCGTTATCCGCGCCGCCCCACAAATGCCCGCCCATGGACCAGGTACCGAGGGCAATCCGCGCGACGGGTTTGTCGATGCCGGCAATCCGGAGGGTCTCGATGTGCATTAAAAATGACCCCTGCCGGTAACGCGACGTATAAAAGCCATTACTCTAGATCATCCAAGGTTGAATAGGGCTCAACGCCGCATGCAACCGAACCGCTATAAAGGAGGCTTGTAATGGCGGCTTTCAATCGTTCCGAATTGGCCGATCTCAATGTGTTCATGACGATCATCCGGCGCCGCAGTTTTCGCCATGCGGCCCACGAACTGGGGGTCACCACGTCGGCGTTAAGCCATACCATGCGCAACCTGGAAACGCGCCTGGGGGTCAAACTGCTGTACCGCACCAGCCGCGCCGTGGAGCCCACCGACGCCGGCACCCTGCTCGCCGAAAAGCTGCGACAGGGTTTTGCGATGATCCAGGATGGCCTCGACACACTCGACCTGCACCGCGAATCGCCTATCGGCCGCCTGCGCCTCAACGTGCCACGCGATGCGGCGGCGCTGCTGCTGGCGCCGATCCTGGGTGAATTTACCAACGCCTATCCGCAACTGCGCCTGGACGTGATCGTCGAGGACGCCATGATCGATATCGTTGCCGAAGGCTACGACGCGGGCATCCGCTATGGCGCCACCGTGCCGCAGGACATGGTGGCGGTGCCGCTGACCGGGACGTTGCGCTGGATCATGGTCGCCTCGCCCGCTTACCTTGCACGCTGCGGTATACCGCAGGCCCCCCAAGACCTGCTGCAGCATTCGTGCATCCGCATGTACCTGGGCGATAAAACCCCCTACAAATGGGAACTGGGCAACGGCCCGAGGCAGCAACGTATCGACGTGCCCGGGCATTTCAGCGCTGCCGACACCGAGACCATCGTCAACGCCGCGCTGCAAGGCGTGGGGGTTGCTTATTGCCTATCCAACCGGGTGCAACAGGAACTGGCGGACGGCCGTCTGGTAGAGGTCATGCCGGACTGGGCCTGCCTGGGTCAACCGCTGTGCATGTACTACTCCAGCCGCCGCCAGTCACAGCCGGGGTTGCGCCAATTGATGGACATGATCCGCCTGAAAACCATCGGCTCGTCGCTGATGGAGCAATACATCGAGCCTGCGCCCGCAGGCTGGCCTGGAAGGAGCGAAATATAGGGTAACCACATAATCGGCGGGCCAAGGGAATCAATCTGCGTTGGGCGTTACGCAAGGGCAATGCTTCGTTAGCCGCTAAGGCCGAGGCTGTGTTTCCATACGCCATAGGACTGCCCCATGCACCGTATTTCCAATCAACTCATCGCCGCCCCTAACCCTGCTCCAGCCCTGCCTCTACTGCCGCCGCTTTCAAGACAAAAACGCGACACCGCTGCCCCGCTGGAAGAAGAGGCCACCACGCGTGCCGGCGGAGACCGGGCGTTGGCAGCGCAATACGCGATGGCCCTGAACCTGGCCGGGCGTCGTATCAAGGTTGATGACTTTGATTACATTCCTGCCCATTCCACCTTTGGCCAATGGTGGCGGCACTTACATGACACCTTCCAGTCACCTGACGTTCAGCAGTGGATTCGAGCCGAGGGTATCGACACCAGCACAATAAAAATCGACCCGGCGTCAGCTCAAATAACCTTCTGCCTGGAACGTTCCCGTGACCCGCAACGCACATTACACACCCTGGGCCAGGACGACAGCCAGTGGGCCGCTATCAGCGGGCCTATCCTTCAAGCAGCCCAGCTCATCGGCCTCAATTCGCACATTGCGCCTCCGGTCAATAGCCCGGACGTACCGGTGCCCTGGTGGCTAGTCGGGCGTTTTTATCAGGAATCGCAGACGCTGACCCTGGCTGGCATGCTCAAACGCGGCAACGAAATCAGCCGCAACCCTAACTTTGATCGCCTCGACCCAAGCCGCTGCGCGGATCAGATCAAGTCGACCAGCGAGGACGCCCTCCAGAATCAGCAAGCGATTCTGGGCGACATCCACAACCGCTACCGGGCAGGCGCTGTACTGCAACGCCTGGCGATGGCGCTGGAAAATGGCAGCGCACCGGTCGAGCAACTCCAGGCCGAGCTGCAACAAACGATCCCGCTTGCGGCCGTCAGTACCTACCGGTCAGGGGGCATTACCGCCGCCAATGAAGTCAGCCTGCAGCAATTTCTGCAGGACCATGGCTGGGACGTCCCCACCACCCCAGAGCAACTGCAGAACCTGGCCAGCGCCCTCCTCAGCACAGACCTCAAAGCCGCCGCCCATGGCAATCTGGGCGGCGCGCTGACGTGGCCCGAACCGCTTGCGCATGACCACCAGGCACAACTGAGGATGGCTATACGCGAAGGAACATTCGGCGACCTCACGCTGAAACCCTTCAAGCATGTCCTCGACTATCTGCTCAACGGCAGACCGATCAGCGCTGAAGAACAGCTCAACCCGCGGCCACTCATCGACAGTTTGGTCAGCTCCCCCAGAGGCAAGGCCCTGGGCGAGGCGATTCAAGCCACATTCGAGGCGCGCTCGGTAAAAGGCAGCGCCACCGACTGGTTGCTGGCGGCCTTGGGCGTGGGGAAATACAGCGACAGCCGCGGTGAAGCAAGTATTGACGGCTACCCACTGGTCTCAGCCAATAACAGCCACCAATCGGCATCTGCGGTGGTCAAGGCGCTGGAGGAGCATCTCTTCGCCAACGGCCTCGCCTCCTCCGTGCCGGCAGCATCAGTACAGGCCTACCTGATGCTCGCCAGTCGCGCACCGCAGTTTCTGGTCAAGGGCATCCCGAAACAAGTGACGATTGGTTCCCACAGCTGGGTCAGCTTCACCACGGCGGTTGCTCGCGAGGAAGCCAAAGCGCCAGGCTCGACAGCCCTCCGGGACTACTCGCAAATCATGCTGGCGGCCAACGCGGCACCGATCTCGCACGAGGAACGCCAGATTGAATATGCCGCCCAGAACGAGGCGATCAAAGCCTGGGCCGTTCCCAATGGTCTGGGCTATCCGACAACGGATACCGCCCTGTCCGAGGTGCGCAAAGCGTTCGACCAGCATGTCAGCGAAATGAGCGAAGCGGCCGCACTGCCGGACCCCGAGACGCCGATGACGAAAAAGATTGCCCTCGGGCATTTGAAAAAAGCCTTCCCGACCATTGACCCCGCGCTGTTCGAGAACAAGTGCATCACTTCGCAACCCTACACCCACTGGTACCCCGGCCCCTATTCACTGTTGGACCTGTACATCGATGGCAGAGCGCTCAGGTCGCCGCCGCCCGATTCCGATACCGGAAAGCCTGGGGTCTGGGTTTCATCATCCGACCAGATAGATATCAACGACGTGCTGCCAAGGCTCAAACCCTTGCCGGATCCAATCAAGCAGTTCAATGAGGACTTTCGCAATTACGCTGACGCGGTCAAAAAGATCACCGGCGCGCAACTCAAACTATTGATTTCCAAACTGCCGCTGGAAGACCGCCAGAATCTGGAGTTTGGCGAAATCGCCGTGCGCAGAGAAATTGACTACGACAGCCCCGATCAACCCCTGCGTACTGAAGCAGGCGTGCTGCTGGTCGAGACCCGGCGCACCGTCAACGGCCGAGTCAGCGTCATGACGTATGCAATCGACCGACTGCAGGGCACTGTCACCCGGCGACCGGGCAAGGTCTATAAAGAAAACCGGCCGACCGAGGGTTGGTATCCTGCACGAGGTAAACGATACGACAGGATAAAACCCGAAGGTCAGTACCCCGCTGGAATCACCGATGAAAGCCAGGCTGGCAATGGTGTGCCGAAGAGCGTTGCGAGTGCCAGAACCCAGTACCTGGTCGACGCAATGATCATGGACATGGAACTGCCTGCGGTGGGCGCCTATGCCAGGGGCACCACGACCTATCAGACGGAACACGCGACATACGAAGCCATCGGCGAGGCTATTCTGGGCCTGATCCCGTTCAGGTCCGCGATCAAGAATTTCAGCGAGGGCAAGACGGCTGACGGTGCGGTCGACCTGGCGTTCGATATTTTTGGTTTTCTGGTCGGTGTGGGTACCGCTGCCAAGGCCGCAAAAGGCGCCTTGGCGGGTGCTTCCGCGTTATCAAAAGCGGCCCAGGTGCTAAAGATTCTAGGGCGCGCGACCATTGGTGCGCTGAACCCGTTGGGCGGTATTGATGACCTCGCGCTGGGGGCCGCCAGGGGCGTAAAGTTTGTCGCCGGCAAGGCCCATAAAGGGGTCAATTACCTGCGCGGTTCGTACCGCAGTCTCAACCTGTTGGAATTGGCAAAAAAGGCCGATATCGCGGAAGGAACATTCAGGGCGCTCAACAGCACGCGCAGCAGCAAGGCCCTGGCTAAGTTCGATGAGGCAACCCATCAGTGGTACGCCCTGGATCCGCACACCAAACACGCCTACGGCAAACCACTGGAGAACTTCGTTCCGGATCTACCCAAGCCGGGCGACGCGAACAGTTTGCGCGCAATCGCCAGTGACGACGCAATCCAGACTGCAAGCGAACAGCACGGCCTGGCGGCAACCGGCACGGTCAAGGTGGGGCAAGAAACAGTCGAGCGCCAGGCGGTTATGTTTCAGGGCAATTGGCATGAATACGATACGGTAAAGAAACGAGCCATTGGCCCGCCCCTGAAAGACTTTAACCCCAACCGCATTGCGGCCAGTGGAGAAGTTCGCTCACTGGACGATCTACACGGCTATGAAAGCCGCTACATCGCGACCGACGAACTATCGCCCAAAGGCTTGCAGAACAACGTGTTTGTGGGCCGCAGTCGAAAGGAATATGTGAAGGTTGATGGCAGGCTGTTTGAGTCGCAGGTAAAGGACGGCCAGCGCGTCATCTGCCATCCGAAAGGCACGAGCCCCGATATACCTGTCACCGACCTGGGTTCGTCCGGGTGGGCACCCTCCTCCCGTGCCGAACGTCTGTTGGGCGGTGCGGGGGCTCCACCGACGCCTTTCAGGTTAGGGAATAGCACCTACGTCGTGCCGATGGATGATATCAAGCGTGTGGAAACCTCAGGCAGTCCATTCAGGATCAACTACAAAGGCGCCGATCAGGACGTTGCCTTCGACAGCGTGGCCGGCGCATGGAGAAGTACCGACGAACACGCTCCGCAGTATTTCTGGCGAAGTGGCAACGGCAAATGGCAAGGGGGAACACTTGAGGAATACAAAAAGGCTAAAAAAGTCAGCGCCCACCACTATCACTTTGTTGAGGTTTCCTCGATTCCCAGAATTCCAACACAGTTGGCGCCCGTGCCCAAGACCCTGAACTATTTTTGGGCAGGCCAGGAGCTGCCAGACAACCTGATCGATAACATCGCCAAAAACGCCACCCGCGCCCCCGCGTATAAATCAGTCCTGCACGTGGACGCCGACAGCCCGGCTGTGTTTGAACAGATAAAAAGCACACTCAAGGATAAAGTGCCTGGCGTGACGGTGCTCAACCTGAATGAAGATGCCGCATTCAAGCAGCTCATGAACGGCGAAATGTACAGCTACTTCCGACGCGGGCAAGGACAAAATCTGGCTGCAGCTTCGGATGTAGCCCGCTACCCAATCATGAATAAGCACGGTGGTTTTTACCTGGATACCGATGATCTTATCCAATCCAACGTCGATGCCGCCGCTGTAACTGCGGGCGCCGACGACGTGCTGCTCGGTGCGTCAGTGACGCACCACGTGACTGACTATAAATCCTTTTATAACACCAGCAACTTTGCTACTCGCCCCGCCAACCCAGTGCTTGACGAGGTGATCAAGGAGATGGCTAAACGGTTTGAGGCTAACAAAGCCTACTTTGCCGCCCATCGGCCAACGGCCACTCGAGGCCCGGATGGCGCTGTCCAATACACCCCGGAGTTCACAGAATATGAGGCGAACATATTCGATACCGTGGGGCCGAACCTGTTTAATGACATCCTTAGAACGAAAAGACCCGACATGTACGACCTGGGTTTGGATGGCCTCGGCAAAGAAGCAAAGCGCATCGATGGACAACTCGTCTCGCAGGGTCCGATCGTCAACATTGAACACAGCATGAGAGAGGCGTATACGCGTCAGGGCCTTGTGCCGCCAATCACACTGCGCTATCAGTTACTGAAGACCAAAGAGCATTACTTCCCGCTTAACTTAAAGTTCAGAGTCAAAATTGGCGCTAATCATTCCTGGGCCGATAAGTGATCGAACCCGATTGAACCTGCACCGCGCCGTGGTCCTCCAACGGAGATAAACCACGGCCTGGTGCACGCTCGATGACTTTTATTCTGTGGATGGCCGTACTGGGCACTGTGTTGCTCACGCTCGCCCTCACCTCTTCCTATTTGCGCTGGATGCCGGTGACCACCTCAGCGGTGTGCCTGTTGCTGGGCGTAGCCATCGGCCCGCTGGGTGTGGACCTGTTGCACCTGGATATCAAAAACTCGGCGCGCTGGATGGAACACCTGACCGAAGTGGCGGTGTTGTTTTCCTTGTTCGTCAGCGGTTTGAAACTGCGCCTGCCTCTCAGGCATCGCACATGGCGGATCGCGTTTGGTATGGCGGGCCCGGTGATGCTGTTGACCATCCTCGGGGTGTGCCTGGCACTGCATTACGTGTTCGCGTTGTCCTGGGGCGTCTCGTTGTTGGTGGGTGCGATACTCGCGCCGACCGACCCGGTGTTGGCGGGGTTGGTCCAGGTCAACAATGCGCAGGACTATGACGCACTGCGCTTTGGCCTGTCCGGCGAAGCCGGCTTGAACGATGGCACCGCCTTTCCCTTCGTGATCTTTGCCCTGCTGTTCATGCAGCACGCCGGGTTTGACGGTGACTGGTTCGGTGGCTGGGTGCTGAAAAACCTGCTGTGGGCGGTGCCGGCCGGGCTGTTGATCGGCTACTGGATGGGCCGTGGCATCGGTCGCGTGACGCTATGGATGCGCATCAGCAATGAAGACAGCACGCTGTCCCCGAACGACTACCTGACCCTGGCGTTGATTGCGCTGGCCTATGTGGCCGCTGAGGCGGTGGGCGGCTATGGCTTTCTGTCGGTATTCGCCGCCGGGCTGGGCTTGCGCCAAGCGGAGTTCAGGTCCACGGGCCACTCGGTGACCCCATCGGAACATCTGGCACTGCCGGTGGTGGGCCACCTGGAGGTGGCGCCTGAGCGCGCCCTGCAAGGCGATGTCAGCGAACTGGCGGATACGCAGATCGCCGCTGGCGTGATGATGGGCGACATGCTCTCGTTCGGCAGCCTGGTGGAGCGTTCGATGGAGGTGTTTCTGGTGACGGTGTTGGGCATTGTGCTGATCAGTCACTGGGATTGGCGCGCACTGCCGGTGGCCGCGCTATTGTTCTGCGTGATTCGCCCCGTGAGCGTGCTGGCGATGCCTTGGGGCCGTTTGATCGATTACCGACAACGCGGTTTGATCGGCTGGTTCGGCATTCGCGGGATCGGCAGCATTTACTACCTGTTCTACGCGCTCAATCATGGGCTGGGCGGCACCAACAGCGCGGTAGCGGTGAACCTTACAGTGTCGGTAATAGCCTTGAGCATCGTCGTTCATGGGTTGAGCACGCAGCCGATGCTGGCGTGGTATGAACGACGAGCCAAGGTGCACACTGAATAGGCAACCGCTCAGCCAAGATGTTCGGTTTCGGTGTTGCCCACATCCGCCGCATCGTCCAGGTCATTGAGCGGCACTTCTGCATCATCCATCAATGAACCCGGGTCTTCGTTGCCCGGGTCATTGAGTTCTTCATCGTCAAGGTCTTCATCGTCGTCCAGTGCTTGTGACATGACTGTCTCCTCTAACCGCCTTGGGTGTCGATATCAGCGTCGGTTTCAGGCTTGGGCTCGCGCTCGGGCTTGAAGTCTGGACTGTAGTCGTTTTCCTTGGCCTTGGGGTCGCTGGCAGGCTTCGGATCTTTCGGCGCGTCAGCCGCCGTGCCGGGTGCGGGCTCACCGCCGTCGATTGCCGGATCGTTACGGTTGCTGACTTGGGGATCGTTGCTTGTGCTCATAGGTCACCTCTCTTGAAAAACACCGCCTGTATACAGGTAAGGTCTCGCGCAGGACGCTGAAGTTCCGCCGATTTAACAGGCGATGCTCAAGAGATCGGGTTATCGACCTGGATGTAAAACGCATACGCGCCGAGCAATACCCAAAACACCATAAACAGCCACGGCGCGCGCATGGAGAACAGCAGCGACTTGCGATAGCCCTTGTGGGACGACTCGGTCTCACAGAACAGCGGCGAATCGTCATAGGCCATGCCCATCACCGGCTCGCTGCGCAGCAGTTCACTCTGCTTGTAGTGCCAGTGGTCAATGATTTCATACGCCGCGCGAATGCCCGGCCAGGCATTCAGCGAGCTGAGCACACCGAGCATGACCAGGAACACCGGGACCACCAGGGTAAACAGCTTGCCCCACTCCGGGTTCAAGTTGCCCATGCCGGAGACGAAGGCGATGACCAGGAACGACTGCGCGCTGAGATAGGCGTCAGTGCGGTTGGCCAGAATGGTGGTTTCGTACTGAATTTCGCGGCGGTAGAAGTCAAGACGGTCCTTGGGTGAACCGAAAATCTTGGCGTTGTGTTCACTGTGTTCGTCCAGCGACGCTTCTGGCGTGTTTGGAGAGATGATTCTGGGCACGACGATGCTCCACAAGGTGACAAGCCTTGTTAGAAGAATCGGGGCTGAGTGAAGTTCAAGTTTGTTCATGCACCATCGTGAAACACGCGCCGCACTGTTGTGGTCATCGCATGAGGCGGGCGGGTGCTGGCGCGCGCAGCCCTCGGGCTTTTTTCGGCCCATTGCTCAGCCGGGCGTGCGTTGACTCGCTCGCCAGCGGGTCATTGGTCTGTTAATGACGGGTTTCGGCACAGGCATTGCTTAAACCATTCATCTGCCCGGATACAGGAGCATTCGTTACCCCCCGACCCAGAGCCGACCCCATAAGAAAGTAAGGACCAGGCTTGTTGGCACCCTCAGCCACAGGCTCATAAAACTATGCGTTTTTCAAAGCGGCAGTGCCACCCGCGCAACCCTCGGCACTGACAAGGTACTGGAATGGCTCGATCTTTCTTTGATGAAATGAATGACGCACAAGGCGCTTGCCGTGCGCACTATCAGGAATTCTCCCGCTGGCTGGCCAACACGCCGCCGGAACTGCTGGCCCAGCGCCGCCGCGAAGCGGATTTGCTGTTCCACCGGGCCGGAATCACCTTCACCCTCTACGGCGACGAGCAAGACACCGAGCGCCTGATCCCGTTCGACATCATCCCCCGCAGCATTCCTGCCAGCGAGTGGAGCGTGATCGAACGCGGCTGTATCCAGCGGGTCAATGCGCTGAACATGTTCCTCGCCGACATCTACCACGACCAGCGCATCATCAAGGCCGGGATCATTCCGGCGGATCAGGTGCTGGGCAACGAGGGTTATCAGCAGGCGATGGTCGGCCTGGACCTGCACCGCGACATTTATTCGCATATCTCCGGGGTGGACCTGGTACGCGATGGCGACGGCACCTATTACGTCCTCGAAGACAACCTGCGCACCCCCAGCGGCGTGAGCTACATGCTCGAAGACCGCAAGATGATGATGCGCCTGTTCCCCGAAGTGTTCGCCAAACAGCGTATCGCGCCGGTGGACCACTACCCCAACCTGCTGCTCAAAACCCTGAAAAGCGCCAGCCGCCTGGACAACCCCAACGTGGTGGTGCTGACCCCGGGGCGCTTCAACAGCGCGTTCTTCGAGCACGCGTTCCTCGCCCGGGAAATGGGCGTGGAGCTGGTGGAAGGTGCCGACCTGTTCGTGCACGACCTCAAGGTGTTCATGCGCACCACCGACGGCCCCAAGGCGGTGGACGTGATCTACCGCCGCATCGATGACGCGTTCCTTGATCCGCAGGCCTTCAACCCCGATTCCATGCTTGGCGTACCGGGCCTGGTGGCGGCGTACTGCGCCGGCAATGTGGTGCTGGCCAATGCAATTGGCACCGGCGTGGCCGATGACAAGTCGATCTACCCCTATGTGCCGGAAATGATCCGTTTCTATCTGGATGAAGAACCCATCCTGCAAAACGTGCCGACCTTCCAGTGCCGCAAACCCGATGAGCTGTCCCATGTGCTGGCCCATTTGCCCGAACTGGTGGTCAAGGAAACCCAGGGCTCCGGCGGCTACGGCATGCTGGTCGGCCCGGCCTCCAGCGCCGCCGAAATCGAAGACTTCCGCCAACGCATCAAGGCGCGCCCTCACGCGTACATCGCTCAACCGACGCTGAGCCTGTCCACCTGCCCCACCTTTGTCGAAAACGGCATCGCGCCACGGCATATCGACCTGCGCCCGTTTGTGCTCTCGGGCAAAGAGACCCGCCTGGTGCCCGGCGGCCTGACCCGCGTGGCGTTGAAGGAAGGCTCGTTGATCGTCAACTCGTCGCAAGGCGGCGGAACCAAGGACACCTGGGTGGTGGAGGGCTGAGTATGTTGAGTAGAACCGCCGCAGATCTGTACTGGATGTCCCGTTACCTGGAGCGCGCAGAAAACCTGGCGCGCATGCTCGAAGTCAGTTATTCGCTGTCATTGATGCCCCAGGCCGGGCGCAGTGATGGGCTGGATGAACTGGCCATGTCGTTGCTCAGCAGCGGCACCCTGGACAGTTACCTTGAGCGTCACAAACAACTGGACGCGATGCGCATGCTGCACTTCTTCGCCCTCGACGAAGAAAACCCCGCCAGCATCTACAACTGCCTGCGCGCCGCGCGGGGCAATGCCCACGCGGTACGCGGGCGGATCACCGCCGACATGTGGGAAAACCTCAACGCCACCTGGCTGGAAATGCGCAGCATCGCCGCCGGTGGCCTGGCCCGGCATGGCATCAGCCACTTCTGCGACTGGGTCAAGCAGCGTTCGCACCTGTTCCGCGGGGCAACCTCGGGCACCATCATGCGCAACGACGCTTACCGGTTTATTCGCCTGGGCACGTTTGTCGAGCGCGCGGACAACACCCTGCGCCTGCTGGATGCGCGCTACGAGATGTTTGGTGAGGAGTCGGAAGAAGTCAGCGACCTGTCGGCACGCGGGTATTACCAGTGGAGCGCCCTGCTGCGGGCCTTGTCGTCATTCGAGGCGTATACCGAACTGTACCCCAACGCGTTGAACGCGCGCTCGGTGTCCGAGTTGCTGCTGTTGCGCAGCGACGTACCGCGTTCGTTGCACGCCTGTATCGAGGAGTTGAGCCACATCCTGGCGGACTTGCCCGGCAGTTATGGGCGCACGGCGCAGCGCCTGGCGGCCGAGTTTGAGGCGCGCCTGCGCTATACCGGGATCGATGAGATTCTGGAGGACGGCCTGCACAGTCGGCTCACCGACTTCATCGACACCGTACGCGAACTGGCCCGGGCAATTCATAGCTCCTACCTGGAAGTGGTGTGAGTTCATTGCAGTCACTTAACTGTCAATTCGGGTGATTGACCCTGCTTTGTTACCGCTCTTATGTTGGCGAGGTGAACGACCTTTCCACCATAAGAACAGGTACACAGCATGTCCGAACTGAAACTGCACCCCGCCGCCGCCCATAGCCTGCAACGCTGGCATGCCATGCTGACGGCTCACGACCTCAAGCCGCTTCCTGAATTGCTCGCGCCCGACGCCGTCTTTCGCTCGCCCATGGCCCACACGCCCTACCCTGGCGCGCCTGTGGTGTCGATGATCCTCAACACGGTGTTCAAGGTGTTTGAAGACTTTGCCTATCATCGCGAACTGGCCACCGGTGACGGCTTGAGTGTGGTGCTGGAGTTCAGTGCGCGGGTCGGTGACAAACAGTTAAAGGGCATTGATTTGATCCGCTTTAACGAGCAAGGGCAGATTGTTGAGTTTGAAGTGATGGTGCGGCCAATGAGTGGCTTGCAGGCGTTGGGTGAAGAAATGGCGCGGCGGTTGGCGCCTTACCTGGCAAAAGCCAAATCCTGAACCGAAGTGGCGACGAAGGTCGAAGCGGGCGTGCTCGCGAAGGCGGTGTGTCCGGCACAGTATGAGTAACGGACCCACCGCGTTCGCGAGCAAGCGCACACCTTTTGGTTTGCGCTGACTATTGGTTTTTGACCAGCACCGGTTCTGCTCTGTATTGGTCCGGGAACAGTTTTTTCAGCTGCGCCACTTTCGGCAAATCATTGATCACGATGTACGGGTAGGAAGGGTTCTCGGTGAGGAAGTCCTGGTGATAGGACTCCGCCGGGTAAAACGCCTTGCCCATCTCGACCTTGGTCACGATCGGCCTGGTGAAGGCGTTGGCCGCGTCCAGCTGGGCGATATAGGCCTGGGCGACTTTTTGCTGCTCGGCATTCTGCGCAAAGATTTCCGAGCGGTATTGGCTGCCGCTGTCGGGGCCCTGGCGGTTCAGTTCCGTGGGGTTGTGGGCCACGGAAAAGTAGATTTGCAGCAACTTGCCGTAGCTGACCTGGCCTGGGTCGTAGGTCACCGACACCGACTCGGCGTGGCCGGTATCGCCTCCACTGACCGCCTCGTACTGGGCTGTGTCAGCCGCGCCGCCGTCGTAGCCGGACACAGCGTTTTTCACGCCTTGCACATGCTGGAACACCCCTTGTACGCCCCAGAAGCAGCCGCCGGCGAATACCGCCGTTTGCAGGTTGCCGGGCGCGGCGGGAAGGTCGAGGGCCGGTGGTGCGATCATTACCGCGTCTTCGGAGGCGCCAAAAGAGAACGCCGAGCTTTGGCCGACGAAAGCAGCGAAAGCGAGTGCGGGTAAACATTTGAGCAGTTTCATACCACTGACTCCAGTACTCGGTTGAAGGTGGCAGCAGGCCAGCCAGCGCCCACATTGACCGGGTTAACAGTTAATGAAGCGGTTAACCGAAGGTGAAGGCATAGGCCGCCACATGCGGGTCGAGAAATTCGATGCTGAAGGTGCGGTCCTGCACGGCGCCGCGCTGCCGCACCAACTGGTACAGGCGTTGTTCGGTCACCGTGCCGCGGCCATCGGGCGCCACATCCGTGCCGTGGGCATCGCCCGGGGCCTGGCCATCAATCGTCACCTTGAACCGCACCGGTTTGCCGTCAGCCGCCGGGCCCAGCACCAAGTGCAGGTCGCGGGCATGGAAGCGGTACACGATGCGCCCGTCGGCCTGGTCCAGGGTGGCTTGCTGGCCGCCGACGTTCCAGTGACCTTCCAGGGTCCAGTTGTTCAGGCCCAGCGGGCCGGCGGCCGGGTAATTCACCACGGTGTCGGTGGCCTGGGTGCCGGTGGTCACGAAGTGTTCGGCGCGCTGGAAGCCCAGGTAGGTTTCCGGCGACTGCACTTCATGCATGTCCGGCGCCTGCTCAACGCCCTTCGCATCCGCCTCGATCAACCCACCGGCGACATCTTTGGCCCCGGCTTCACGCAGCAATTGCTGGATCACTCGCTCCGACTCGGCGTAATCACCCTCGCCAAAGTGGTGGTAGCGAATCTGGCCCTTGGCATCGGCAAAGTAATGCGCCGGCCAGTACTGGTTGTTGAACGCGCGCCAGATCTTGTAGTTGTTGTCGATCGCCACCGGGTACGTGATGCCCAGGTCCTTCATGGCCTGGCTGACGTTGTTCACGTCGCGCTCAAAGGCAAATTCCGGGGCGTGTACGCCAATCACCACCAGGCCCTGGTCGTGGTACTTCTCGGCCCAGGCTTTCACGTAGGGCAAGCTGCGCAGGCAGTTGATGCAGGAGTAGGTCCAGAAATCCACCAGCACCACTTTACCTTTCAGCGCTTCGGCACTCAGTGGCGGGCTGTTCAGCCATTGCACTGCGCCATCCAGTGGCGGCAACGTGCCTTCGATCGGCAGCGCGTCGCTGTGGTTGGCAGCCATCATCATCGCGCCACCGGCCAGCATCGCGCCGCCCTGCTGCGCGGGTTTGGCACTCAGCGTGTCCACCAGGCTTTGTTCCAGGCCGCCCGTGGAGGCAGTCGACAAGCGCGACAGCACACCGGTGTCCAGGCCCAGGGCGATGGCGGCCACGCCGGCGAGCATCAGCGCACCGAGGCCACGGCGCAACCATTCACCGGCACCGAGCGAGCGCTTCATAACGCCAAAGACTTTACCGCCGACCAGCAACGCCAACGCCAGGGACGTAGCGGCACCGGCGGCATAAGCCAGCAACAGCAACGTGGTGCCGATGCTCGCGCCCTGTAGCGCCGCGCCGGTGAGCACCAGCCCCAGGATTGGCCCCGCGCACGGTGCCCACAGTAAACCGGTGGCCACGCCGATCAGGAACGAAGCGCCCGCTCGCGGCTTGGCGTCCGTTCCAGCGGCTTGCGACAGGCGACTGCCGGCGGCCACTAAGGGACGCGTCAAGCGTTCCGACAGGTGCGGCAGCAACAGCGTGAGTCCGAACAGGGCAACGCACAGCAACGCGAGCCAACGCCCGTACTGATTGACTTGCACCACCCAACCGCCGCCCACCGCGGCCAGTGAGGCCACCAGGGCGAACGTCACCGCCATCCCCGCTAACAGCGGCAAGCCACTGCGCATAAACGGCTGCCCGGTGCGAGCGAAGACAAAAGGCAGAACAGGCAGGATGCACGGGCTGACAATTGTCAGCACGCCGCCCAGATACGCGAGAACCAGAAGCCACATGGAATCTTCCCTTATCAATATGCAGAGACATCGGCTTAAGCCGCCGTGAACGTCATGGCCACGCCATTCATGCAATAGCGCAGGCCAGTGGGTGCCGGGCCGTCATCGAACACGTGCCCTTGGTGGCCGCCACACCGGCGGCAGTGAATTTCCTTGCGTACCACGCCATAGGACGTGTCGACATGGCTGGCGACAGCGTGGTCCAGCGGCTGCCAGAAACTCGGCCAACCGGTGTGGCTGTCGAACTTGGTGCTGGAGGCGAACAACGGCAACGCACAACCGGCGCAGGCAAAGGTGCCTGTACGGTGTTCATCATTAAGGGCGCTGCTGTAGGGGCGCTCGGTGCCCTCCTCGCGCAGCACGGCGAACTGCTCGGCACTCAGCAGGCTGCGCCATTCGGCCTCGGTATGGTTGACTTCGAACGTCTCGGCGGCTTGCACCTCGGTGACCATACTCAGCTGTTTCAGCACACCACCGGCCAGGACGGCAACACCCAGGCCACCACCGGCCAGCAGTATTTGTCGACGTGTGTACATGGCGTTCTCCTCGTTAAGCACTGAGGCCATCTTGAACCCTTGCCGGTCGCGGAATCCTCACGCAGAGTTAAACAATTCGTGATAACTACACGGGTGCAAAACCCGCACAATGCGCGAACTACAAGCGAAGGTTTTTTTCCATGGATCAGCCCAAACGAGTCCTCGTCGTCGAGGACGATGCCCATATTGCTGACTTGATCTGCCTGCACCTGCGCGACGAGCAATTTGAGGTGGTGCACAGCGCCGACGGCACTGAAGGCCTGCGCCTGCTGGAGCAAGGCGGCTGGGATGCGCTGATCCTCGACCTGATGCTGCCGGGTGTGGACGGCCTGGAAATCTGCCGCCGGGCCCGCGCCATGGCGCGCTACACACCGATCATCATCACCAGCGCGCGCTCCAGCGAGTTGCACCGCATCCTTGGCCTGGAGCTGGGCGCGGACGACTACCTGGCAAAGCCGTTTTCCATGCCGGAGCTGGTCGCGCGGGTCAAGGCGCTGCTGCGCCGGGTTGACGCCATGGCGCGTAACCTGAAGATGGACGCCGGCAGCCTTGAACTCGGCCCGCTCTTCATCAACCCGCTGACCCGCGATGCGACCTTGCAAGGCCAGCGCCTGGACCTTACGCCGCGCGAATTCGACCTGCTGTATTTCTTCGCACGCCAGCCGGGCAAAGTCTTCTCACGCATGGACCTGCTCAACGCGGTATGGGGCTACAGCCACGAAGGCTACGAACACACGGTGAACACCCATATCAATCGCCTGCGCGCCAAGGTCGAGGCCGACCCGGCCAACCCGTCACTCATCCTTACGGTATGGGGCCGGGGCTACAAGTTTGCCGAGAGCGGCCCATGAAACTGACCCTGACTCAACGCCTGTCAGTCGTGTTTGCGCTGTTGCTGGTGGTTTGCAGCGGCACTTCGGCCTGGTTGCAGGTCCGTTCCAACCGCATGCACGAACTGGAAGTGGTGCAAGGCTTGTCCCGCGACCTCGCGGCGCACATCGCCCGTGATACACAGCTGATGGACGCCGACGGCCTCAAACCCGACGCGGTGCGCACGCTGTTCAGCCAATTGATGCTGGTCAACCCGAGTGTCGAGGTGTACTTGCTCGATATCGACGGCCGCGTCGTCGGTAATGCCGCACCCAGCGGGCATTTACTGCGTGACCACGTCGACCTCACGCCGGTTCGACGCTTTCTCAGCGGCGCCATGCTGCCGATTCTCGGCGATGACCCGCGCAGCGTTGACGGGCGCAAGGTGTTCAGCGCCGCGCCGCTCAAGGCCAACGGCCAACAAACCGGTTTCCTGTACGTCGTGCTGCTGGGCGAAGCCCACGATGTGTACGACGCAAAGGACGCCACCGGCATGGCGCTGAAGATCGCCCTCTGGTCCATCGGCCTGGTGGCGCTGCTGTGCTTGATGGCCGGCCTGATCGCGTTTGCCTGGATCACCCGGCCCTTGCGCCAACTGACCGACAAGGTTGGCCGATTCGACATCAACGGCGCGCCGAAACCTGTGCAGCCGCCACCTCGCGAGCTCGATAGCAGCGATGAAATCGCGGTGCTCGACCACGCCTTCGTGCAAATGGAAAACCGCCTGGGCGAGCAATGGCGCGCCATCACCCACCAGGACCAGGAACGCCGGGAAATGGTCGCGAATATTTCCCACGACCTGCGCACGCCCTTGGCCTCGCTGCATGGCTACCTGGAAACGCTGTCCCTCAAGGACGCCAGCCTCAGCCCAGAGGAGCGCCGCCGTTACCTCGGCATCGCCCTCGACCAAAGCCGCAAGGTCGGCGGCCTTGCCCAGTCGCTGCTGGAACTGGTGCGCCTGGAACATGGGTTTGTCCAGCCGGTGATCGAAGGTTTTTCGCTGCCGGACCTGGTGCAAGACATCTTCCAGAAATTCGAACTGACCGCCGAGGCCCGGTCCATCACGCTCACCGCCAGCTTGCCGCCACAGGTGCCAACGGTGTTGGCCGACCTGGGCTTGATCGAGCGGGTGCTGACCAACCTGCTCGACAACGCCCTGCGGCACACGCCGGTGAATGGCGAGGTCGAGGTGATCTTGTCACCCGAAGCGGATGGCATGGGCGTCACCGTCAGCGACAGCGGCCCGGGCATCGCCCCTGAGTTGCGTGAAGGCTTGTTCCTGCGGGCCTTCACCATCGGCGGCGCGCGCCGCGATGGCGGCCTGGGCCTGCGCATCGTGCACCGCATCCTGCAACTGCACGGGCGCAGCATCCGCTTGGTGGACCGCCCTGGGCATGGCGCGACCTTTACGTTCTGCCTAGAAACCCGAGCATCAGCGCGTTGACCCGCTGCGCCTGCTCGTTCTGGATCCAGTGACCGCAGTTGGCCAACACCTGCTGCTCAAGGTCGGGCACCGAGTCGGGCATGCGCTTGAGGGTGTGGGCTTCGAACACGCCGACCGGGTCGCGGTCGCCAATCAGGAACAAGGTCGGTTGCAGCACCTGCCGGCCCGCCAGGAACTCGGTGTGCTGCCAGTTGCGTTCGAAGTTGCGGTACCAGTTCAGCGGGCCGCGAAAGCCGTGTTCGGTGAACGCCTGCAGGTAGATGGCCAAATCCTCCGGGGAACACCAGTGCGGCAATGTACTGGGGGTTGAGACGCCTGCGAACAGGCGGGCCTTCACCGATTTCTGCTGCAGGAACATGTCCTCATCCTGCATGAACAGCCGCAGCGTGCGTTCGATGTCGGCGTTCAGTTCCTGTTCGGCCACACCGGGTTCCTGGAAATACAGGATGTAATTGAACCGATCAGCATACAGCTCGCGCATGATCTCAAGCACCGGGCGGCGGGCGCGCCCGGCAAAAGGCACCGACAGTGTGATCAGCCGTGTAATGCGCGTTGGCTCCAGCAACGCCAGGTGCCAGGCGAGCACCGCGCCCCAGTCGTGCCCAACCATGGCCACCTCACGGTGACCGAAATGCTCCATGGCCTGCTGGATGTCGGCGCACAGGGTCAGCAATGCGTAGTCGGCAATGTCCGCGGGCGAACTCGAAGCGCCGTAGCCGCGCAGTTCAGGAGTAAATACGCGGTACCCGACGGCGGTCAACGCAGGAATCTGCTCGCGCCAGGAGTGCCAACATTCAGGAAACCCGTGCAGCAGCCAGATTGGCCGGCCGTTTTCCGCGCCGTCGATGTGCACGCACAGCTGAATACCGTTGACGGAGAGTGTTTGCTGGCGCATGGGCGTAACCTTTCTGCGTGTTTTGATCAGCCTGCAGAATCGGCGGCGGGCATGCCAGTATCATTGATGACGGGAATAAGCCGAACGTACTTAATCGACGGCCCACCAGCGCGGCAACAACTGCCGCACCCGCGCCTCGCCAAAACGGTCATCAATCAACATCACCACGCCCCGGTCGTGTTGGCTGCGGATCACTCGACCCGCCGCCTGCACCACTTTCTGGATGCCGGGATACAGATAGGTGTAGTCATAGCCCGCGCCGAAAATCGCGCCCATGCGCGCTTTCATTTGCTCGTTGATCGGGTTCAGTTGCGGCAAGCCCAAGGTGGCAACAAACGCCCCGATCAAGCGCGCGCCGGGCAAATCAATACCCTCGCCAAACGCGCCGCCCAACACCGCAAAGCCGACGCCCTGGCTGTGCTGGGTGAATTGCTCAAGAAATGCCTGCCGCTCGGCCTCGGCCATGCCGCGTGATTGCAACCACAGCGCGACCTGCGGGTGCCGTTCGGCCATCAGTTGCGCCACTTGCTGCAAGTAATCGAAACTGCTGAAAAACGCCAGGTAGTTGCCCGGTTGCGCCGCGAACTGCCGGGCAATCAACTCGACGATGGGTTCCAGTGACGCTTGGCGGTGCACAAACCGCGTAGAGATTTCATCGACGATACGCACCTGCAATTGCTCGGCCTTGAACGGCGATTCCACATCAATCCAGGCGGTATCCGCCGGCAACCCCAACAAGTCGGCGTAATAGTGACGCGGGCTGAGCGTCGCGGAAAACAACACGCTGCTGCGCGCCGCCGTCAGCCTGGGACGGATGAATTCGGCGGGCACCACGTTTCGCAGGCACAACGTTGACGCACTGCGCTTGCCGCCGAACTGACGCTTGCTGATATCGAAAATGAACTGTTCATTGAACAGCTCGGCCACTTTGGCAAATTGCAGCGCCTCGAAATAGAACGCTTGCAGGTCGCCGGCGAGGGCTTCGGGGTGCTCGTTGAAGTGGTCGCCCATGGCGCTGGTGCACAGGCTCAGGGCCTGGAGCAGTTTGTCCGGCTTGGTGGCATAGGCCTGGTACGGCGCGAGCTGCTCCTTGTGCAAGGCGTTCCATTCGCGGTTCAGGCGCTGCAAGGGTTTCTTCAACGGCTCGGGGGCAGCGTCGCGCAGGGTGTGGAGGCTGTATTGGTCGAGGCTGGCGCTGTACATCGCGCGGGCGCGCTCCACCAGGTTGTGGGCTTCGTCCACCAGCACTGCGGCGCGCCATTGGTTCAACTGGGCGAGGCCGAACAGCATGGCGCCAAAGTCGAAATAATAGTTGTAGTCGGCGACCACCAGATCAGTCCAGCGCGCCATTTCCTGGCTGAGGTAATACGGGCACACGTCATGGGCCAGGGCGACGTCGCGCAGGTTGCGCTGGTCCAGCAGCCGCACCTTCGAGGCTGCCATGCGCGCGGCCGGCAGGCGATCGTAAAAGCCCTTGGCCAAGGGGCAGGAATCACCGTGACAGGCTTTGTCCAGGTGTTCGCACGCCTTGTCCCGCGCCACCAGTTCCAGCACCCGCAGCGCCAGCTCGGGGCTGCTGTCGAACAGCACCTGGGCCGCGTCGAGTGCCAGCTTGCGGCCCGGGGTCTTGGCAGTGAGGAAGAACACCTTGTCCAATTGCTGCGGCGCCAGGGCCTTGAGCATCGGAAAGAGCGTGCCGACGGTTTTGCCGATGCCGGTGGGCGCCTGGGCCATCAGGCAGCGGCCGGTGCTGACCGCCTTGTAGACGGACTCGGCCAGCGCGCGCTGGCCGGGACGAAACTCGGCATGCGGGAAGGCCAGGCGTTGTGCAGCGCTGTTGCGCGCGTCGCGGTGCTGCATTTCCTCGCGCGCCCAGCCCAGGAACAGCGCACATTGCTGGTTGAAGAACCGCTCCAGGTCGGCCGCGTGAAAACGCTGGTTCAGCAAGGTTTCACCCTCACCGACGATGTCGAAGTACACCAGCGCGAGGTCGATTTCATGCAGGCCGAGTTTCTGGCACATCAACCAGCCGTACACTTTGACCTGGGCCCAATGCAGTTGCCGATGGTTGGCGGGCTGGGCGTCGAGGTCGCCGCGATAGGTTTTCACCTCTTCGAGGCGGTTGCTGTCCGGGTCATAGCCGTCCGCCCTGCCCCGCACCCTGAGCTGTTGGAATTCGCCTTCCAGGGCCACTTCGTGTTGATAATGCGCACTGCGTCGCGAGGCGACCGTGCGATGGCCGACGATACCTTCCTGGGCGCTGGGCGACGGCGTGAAGCGCAGGTCGAGGTCGCCGACCTTGGCCGTGAACTCACACAGCGCCCGCACCGCAACGCTATAGCTCAAGCCGGTTCAGCCCAGCGGACATAGCAGACGGTCACCGGCATCTGGTACTCACCACAGAATTCCAGCCAGCGCAGTTGGTTGTCTTGCAGACGATCGCCGGGGCCTTTGACCTCGATCATGCGGTAGGTCTTTTGCGCCGGCCAGAACTGGATCAGATCCGGCATGCCCGTGCGGTTGGCGCGGATGTCCAGCAGCAGCCGTTCAAACCAATAGCGCAGGTGTTCGGCCGGCAAACACGCCAGTGCTTGTTCGAGCAGTTCTGCGCTGAGCAGGTTCCAGAACACGAACGGTGACTGGATACCCCACTTGTCTGCGTAGCGCTGGCGGATGGTGGCCTTATAGCGCTCGTCCTCCAGTTGCTCGAAACAGGCGGCGAACAACGCGCTGCGGCGCTGGTGAAAGTCGTCACTGTGCAGGTCCACCGGCCCACGCTGGAACGGGTGGAAGAACGCACCTGGCAACGGCGCGAAAATCGCCTCCCAGCACAACAGCCCGAACAACGAATTGATCAGGCCATTTTCGACATAATGCACCGGCCCATCGGGCTCGCTGAGATGCGCCTGAACACAATACTCCACCGACATCAGTGGCTGCGGGGCCAGTGCCAGGTCCAGACGGGTGACCTCGCGCGGCGTGGTCTTGGGCAACGCCGGTTCGCCGAGTTTGCGGCGCAGGCGTGGCAGCACGCGCAGCAGGTGTTGTTGTTCAGCGGCACTTTCCGGCGCCTGTTGCGCGGCACACGCCAGGGCCATGGCTTGCGCGTAGTGCGCCTGACGCTCCAGCACGCGAATCAGCCGTGCGCGCGCGCCAGGGTAGGCGCAATCACGGTAGATCTGCGCCGCCAGCGCCAATTCGGCGCTGCGCTCGCAATACTGGCCGACCTGGAACAACAGCTTGGCGCGACGTTTTTCCAGCCAGGGGTTGTCGGTGACAAGCGTAGCGATCCGTGGCAGCACCTCGTGCAGCGCCTCCCCCGCTTCAAAAGCCTGCTGGCATTGGTGCAGGAACAGAAAACCGACCACATCGTCACGGCTGCGCAGGCCACGCGACTCGGCGCAGAACTGGACTTTTTCGTAGGTGTAGATGCCCAGGTCGGCCAGCACGAACTCCGACCAGTCCTGATACAGATTGCCGAAGAACATCAGCCGCAGGCGATCGCACAAATCCATGATGGTCAGGCTGTAGAGCGCATCGCTCAGCTGCGGGCACCACTGGGCAAACCGGCGCTGTTCGCTGAACTGTTCCGTCAGTAACGCCAGCCAATCGGCCTTCCTGCCCTTGGGCTGCGCAATCCACGGTTTGAAGGCCGCAAGGATTTCGCCTTTTTGCAGCAGTGCAAACAGCTCTTCCACGCACAGCAGCCCTTGATCCTCAACCCAACCCTGTTCCACCAGTGCCAGCACGGCCGTGCGGGTGCAGCCAATCTCCAGATAATTGAGTTTGCTCGCCCGAAAGTGCACGCCCTTGCGCATCACCATGCGCACCAACAAGGCTTGGGACGCTTGCGGCAACCTGTCAAATTGCTGAATGAAATGCTGTTCTTCCGGATCGAGTAAATCGGCATAGCGTTGCCCCAGCCAATGCAGGACTTGGCGGAAGTTATGCAGGTAATACAAGGGATCGTCGAGGGGATTGGCCATGTCGCGCGCTGATCAAATACTGGTTATGCATACAGAGTGCCGCCAGCGGCGAGCTGTTGCAATCGGTAATAGATAAATGGCGCACGCAACTTTTTGTATAAAAATGATCAGATAGGACAGTTGATGGCGTAACATTTGCGGCCCGCAGCCCATGGCGCGGGACTTTTCAGGGTTAAAGGTAAGGGTTATGAACATGAAGAATTTGGGTCTTCCACTGGTTGCACTCACTTTTCTGCTGTTGGCGGGTTGCTCCACGCAAACCGTCGTGACACTGCAAAACGGCACGCAGTATTTGACCAAGGACACCCCCAAGACCAAAACGGCCGACGGTTTCTATGAATTCACCGATATCGCCGGCAAGCACATCCGCGTCAAGGCGGATGATGTCGCGACAGTGCGCAACGAAAAGTAAGCGCCCGCACACCAAAAAGCCCCGCCAATGCGGGGCTTTTTGTTTGGGCCGCTACCGATCAATACCGGTAGTACGGGTGGTAATACGGGTGGTAGTAGGGATGGTAATAGTACGAGTGGTAGTACGGGCGGTAGCAGCATGGGCCCGGATACGCCGGGTACACCGCGCACCCGCCAAGCCCCAGCACTACCAGCGCGCACAGCATCAGTCGAAATCGGGACATGCTCAGCTCCTCACATAACGCGCGAACCTTCTCGCAGGCAGTGATTAAACGCGTGAGCCCGGCCCAATCCGTCGCAGTGCTGCGCCGTTGATCCATGAAGATTTATTTACCGAAGGATTTTCGCCCTGCCGGCGTTTAACCGATAAGCCGCCTTCATTTTCGCGGGCGGTAGCACGGAGAACGACGACCATGGCAGTCATGTCCCGCACGGTACGCGCTCTTTTACTGATTCCGTTGACGCTGGTGGCCCTGGCCAGTGCGCCGGCGTTTGCCGACACCCTCATCATTCGTCAGCCACCCAGGGTGATCGTGGTGCAAGCCCCGCCTCCACCGGTCTATTACGGCCATTGGGGTTATGGCCCACGGCCCTATTACTGTCCGCATCATGTCTATGGTTACGGCTATGGCAACCCCCACCGGCCGTATTGGGGCGGCGGCTGGCGGGGGCACCCTTGGCGGTGATCAGCCGATGCTGACGCCGTCCGCCCACAGGCCGCCATGGCCGACGCCAACCAGGGTCACCGAGTCGGCGCCAAACGTGAGCACCGTGTCCGCGCCGACCACTTTGGCATGGTCACGCAGGTCGGTGCTCCCCTGCACGTCCTGGAACACCAGCTTGTCGGTGGTCTGGTAGCCAATCACGCGATCGTTGCCGAACTGGCCACTGAACAGGAAGGTGTTATGCCCACTGTTGTCGCGGATCGTGTCATTGCCTTTGCCGCCTTCGATAAAGTCCGCGCCCTTGCCACCCTGGATCAGGTCGTTGCCGTCGCTGCCAATAATGAAGGTATTGCCCTTGTGCGGTTCGGCATTGCGGTTGAGGTCTTGCACCCACGTAGTGGCCCGCGCCGGGTCGGACAGGTTGGCGACGATTACCGTGGAGTCACGGGTCATCTGGTCATAGAACCCGGAGTCGAGGATGCGCGTCATGCCGTCGCCGTATGCGGTCGGCAGGTGCGAGACCCAGGTCGGCAGGTTGACGATGGAGAACGGCAGCACATTCCACAGGGTCGAGGCGTAGTGGTCGTTGAAGCTGACGATGTTATCGGTGGTCGACTCGTGGGGCTTGTCGTGCACGCCCAGGGACGACAGATTGAAGGATGAGCCGTCCAGCGCGCGAAACACCGGGTCGTTTTCATAGCCGATGTTGAGCACCTTGTCGCCGGCGCTTTGGGTCGGCGATGCATAGGCCACGTAGTTGGCGTCCGTGTAGAAGCCCGACCATTTGTTGGTGCTTAAATCCGCCATGCTGTTGACCGCCAGGCCGCCCAGGCTGTGGCCGCTGACCACCACGTCCTTGCCGGTAAGGCCATGGGCAGCGGCGTAATCGGCGACGTTTTTGAGCAGCCCGCCGAACGCTTCGCCGGCGTAGTTCTTTGCGTAATCCTTGGGCCCCAGCGCCGCAAGCAGATCGCTGACCAGGTCGCCGATGGAGTCGCTGATCAAGGTTTCCCGCGGCCCCGACGTGCCGCGAAAGCCGATGCCGATTTCCAGCAGTTTGCCGGCGTCATCGTACTTGCCCAACACCTCGACCTGCGCGGTGGTGTAACCGGCTTTTTCGCCAAAGTAGGTGCCGCGCGCGTCGACTTTGCCGCCGTAGCCGAGGGTGCTTGCACTGATGGGCGTCCAACCGGCTTTTTGCACCGCCTCCAGCGCGGCTTTTTCCGAATCCGGGTTCCAGGGAATGCCCGGAATGACACCCTGTGAATTCGTGCTGCCGAGCAGTGCACCCACCAGCGTGGCCGGCAAACCAAGCCCCAAGCCATTGTGCTGGTAACCCACGGCAAAGCCGTTATCCAGATTATGGTAGGTGTACAACGTGATCGCCATGGCGTCGGCGAACAGCGCTTTGGAGCCCTCGGTGCCGAGGTTTTTATAGTCAAAGATACCCATGGTAGTGCCTCTCTGTTGTTGGATTTGTAGAGAAAGCGAAAACACCCGTTGCCCCTGAGGGAACGGGCTTTATGTGGGAGCAGGCTTGCCTGCGATGATGGCCTCCAGACTGACGCAAATCTACCTGATGCCCGGCGATCCAAATGTGGGAGCGGGCTTGCTCGCGAATACGCTGTACCAGCCAATGAGGCCGTTAACTGACACACCGCTTTCGCGAGCAAGCCCGCTCCCACATAAAGTCCGGTTCCACATTAAGCAGGTCGTGCTTGTTTAGAACGCCCAGTCGAGGCTCAACCCCACCCCGTGGACTTTTTCCTTGCTGGCCAGCAGGCCGTTGTAATCAAAGTTCACCCGCGCGTCCTTGCTCAACGCCAGGCTGACCCGCGCGCCCACCAATGCCGCATCACGCACCATCGGTGCACTTTCCACCGCAAACGCCGGACCGCCCGAAGCAAACGCCAGGTGCTGTTCGGAGTCGGTGCTGCTCAGGTTGTGCTGCCAGCCCAGCGTGCCGGACACCTCGAGTTGCTGGTGGTCATTGACGTTGAAGGTCTTCAACGCACGCATGCCCAAGGTGCTCAACACCCCATCGCGGCTGTCGTCGCGACCTTTCAGCGCAGCGGCATCACCCTTCTCGGTGAAACCGTCGGTGTCCAGGTGCACGTAAGCCAGGTTGGCGAACGGCTCCAGGGCCAACGGTTGCAGGTTGACGCGGTACGCCGCCTCGCCGAACACCTGGGTGCTGCTCGCGTCCACTTTGACGGTTTGCTTGCCGGCGACGGCGCCGTATTGCAGGTCGCGCTTCACGTCGGCGCGATGCCAGCTGTAGGTCGCACCACCGCTCAGACGCCAGGCACCGATTTCATGCCCGGCGTATGCGCCGAAGTGGTAGCTGTCGACCGACGCCCGTGAATGGGTGTCGTTGCCCATGTTCAACGAAGTGTCACTGTAGCCGGCGACCAGGCCGATGCGGGTCGCTTCATCCAGCGCGCCATCCACACCGGCAAGCATGCCGCCCAGTGACGTGGTGTAGCCTGCCGTGTCGCTGCGGCTGTCAGTCTTGCCCCACGCGCCCAACGCCTTGACCCACACGTTGCCACGGCTATCGAGGGTCTGGCTGCTGGCGCCCATCTCGCCATGGCGCAGGCGCTCGCCCACGGCTTCACGCACGTACCGGCTGTCATTGATCAACGCACTTTGCAGCGCCGGGTAGATTTCGCCGGAGAGCTGTTGGAACGCACCTTGCGCCGAGGCTGCAGTCGGCGCCAGCAACAGGCTTTCATACACCGCATTGCCCGCGCCCAATTGGTCAGCTGCGGCCGCCACAGCACGCTGGTTGGGCGTCACGGCCACACTGGCGAAGCTGTTGGTGCGCGCCACGTCGAGTTGCACGCCAGTGGCGGCGTAGTTCAAGGTGCCACCGACAAACAGGTAGTTCGGCACTACTGCACCGAAACTGCCGGTGACGCCACCGGCGGCTTGCAGGATGTTGTACTGGCGACCGATCAGGCTGCCAGCCTGCGCATTGGTCAGCAGCGTCGGGCTGTTTTCCAGGGCCAGGGTCACGGTGCCGCCATTGAGCGTGGCGGTCCCCCCGGCGACGATCCGGTCGCTGCTGGTCGGCGACAACTCCACCGCGTAGGTCGACCCTGGGTCAAAGGTGACATTCCCGGCCACATTCAGCGTGCCAATGGAATTGCCCGGTGCCACGGTGCCGCCGCTTTTCGCGCTCAGCGAGCCAATGCGCCCGGAGCCGCCGAGCACACCGCGCTGGCCGACGGTCACGTCGGAGGTGACCGAGCCGTTGATCGCCAGCACGCCTTGATTGACCAGGGTCGGGCCGCTGTAGGTGTTAGCGCCGGTCAGCACCAGGGTGCCGATGCCCTGCTTGGTCAGGCCGCCATGGCCTGAAATATTGTTGCTCCACACGTCCAACCCGCAATGCACGTCCGTGCACAGGCGTTGGGTCGGTTTGCCGGCATCCACCACGGCGCCGATCCCTGGCAAATCCGCGACAAACTGCCCGCTGCCATACGCCCCGTCGATACGGAACTCAGCCGGGATATCTTCGGCGGTAATAAACATCGCTGGCCCGTTAACCGCCTTGCCCAGGTTGATCATGCCCCAGCCGTACAGCGCGTCGATGCCCGGCGCGCCGAGGTCGGTGGCGGTGGTTTTGAGCACGGTGGAGATCTGCTCGCCGCTCATGTACGGGAAGCGCTCCATCAGCACCGCCGCAGCGCCCGCCACATGGGGCGCGGCCATGGAGGTGCCGTTTTTGTTGGCCCAGTCGGTGGTGAGGTTGGCAAGGGTGGTGCCGTTGATGATCGAACTGAAAATCTTCGTGCCCGGCGCCGACACACAGAAACTCGCCGCATACCCGCAGCGCGACGAGAAGGTGCTGATCACGTACGGGTTGGGGCTGGTGGTATCCGGGTTTTGTTGCAAGGCCGCGACCGACAGCCAGTTCGGGGCAATCTCCGGCACAAAGTACGCCAGGCCCGACATTGCATCCGGGTTGTTGCGGTTGTAGTCGTTACCGGCGGCAAAGATAGTCAGCACGCCGCTGCGGGCCGCATCGATTGCGCCTTGATAAGCACCACCGGCCAGCGTGCCGAGGATCGGCCGGATGTTATTGAACTGCGCCTGCGCCTCATTGACCGTGAAATTCGGGAACGCCGGATCGCGGCCGCCCTTGGCGTATTGATCGCCAATGCCGATGCCCCAGCTGTTGTTGATGATCCGTGCGCCGCTGGCGACCAGGCCATCCCAGCCGGCCTTGTACACCGCGCCGTCGTTGCCGAGGATGATCCCGTCTTCCGGCCCCGGGTCGCCGTTTTCGGCGCTGAGAATTTGCGCATTGAACGCCACGCCATGCATTGGCCCGCCGTCACGGTTACCGGCGGCAATGCCGCCGACGTGGGTGCCGTGGTTACCCAGCTTGCCGTTGGAGTCCTGGGACGGCGTGCCGTCATAACGGAACGCATCGCCCGCCTTCACCGGAATATACGGGTCGGTGTATTGGCGGATGCCTTCGGTGACAATCGTCACCACTTTGCCGGGGCTGGCGAATTCCGGGTGCTGGGCGTACACCGGCTGGTCGAAGATCCCCAGCTTGACGCCCTTGCCGGTGTAGCCGGCGGCATACGCGGTGTCTGAATGGATGGCGCCCAGCCCCCAGTCGGCCTTGAACTCGTTGCTGCGCCAGCTCGCGGCGTCGCCCAACTTACCCGTTTCCACATAGGGTGCGGCCTGGGCGGTCCCCAGGCTTGCCAGGCAGCACAGCAACGCGCCGTATGGCACGCAGCTCAAGGCCTTGAGCGGGTAGCCCGGGCCGGTGTGAGTGGCGGTAATTAACCCTGAATTGCGTTTTTTCACGGTGACCTTCCTTAGTTTTCTTATTGCCGGTATGTGAATCACTTTGCTTCAGCGCCGCAGTGCCAGTTTGGGAGCGGGCTTACTCGCGAAAGCGCTGTATCAGTCGTCGCATTCATCACTGACCCACCGTCTGCTCCCACCTGCTGACCTGCGCTGCCGTCTAGAACTGCCAGTTCAGGCTCAGCCCCACGCCCTGGGTTTTCTCGCGGCCACCCAACTGGCCGTGGTAATCCAGGTTGACCCGTGTGGCCTTGCTCAGCGCGAGGCTGGCCTGCACACCGACCAGTGCGGCATCGCGCAGCAACGGCGAACTGCGCACGGCAAATGACGGCCCGCCGGCGACAAACGCCAAGTGTTCTTCGGAATCAACCGCCGTCAGGCTGTGCTGCCAGCCCAGGGAGCCGGACAGTTCAAGCTGCTGGTGATCATTCAGAGGCAAGGTTTTCAGCGCCCGCAGACCGAGGGTGCTGAGCACGGCATCGCGTCGATCGCTGCCACGCTCAAGCGCTGCGGCAGCGCCTTTTTCGTGGAACGCGTCACTGTCCAGGTGCACATAGGCCAGGTTGGCGAACGGCTCCAGCGCCAGCGGTTGCAGGTGAAGGCGGTACGCGGCTTCGGTGAACAGCTGGGCCGTGCGCGCGTCCAGCTTGGTCTTTTGCTTGCCGCTGACTTCGCCGTATTGCAACTCACGCTTCACATCGCCGCGATGCCAGCTGTAGGCACCGCCGACACTGACGCGCCAGTCGCCCAGTTCACGCCCGGCGTAAGCACCGAAGTGGTAACTGTCGATGGACGCCGACGAATGCGTGCCGCTGCCCATATTCAGCGAGCTGTCGCTGTAGCCGGCAACCACACCCACACGGGTCTGCTCGTCGAGTGCACCGTCTACACCGGCCAGCAGGCCGCCGATCGAGGTGTTGGCGCCAGCCGTTTCGCTGCGGCTGTCGGTCTTGCCCCAGGCGCCGAGCGCCTTGAGCCACAGGTTGCTTTCACCGTTCACCGGCACATGGCGCAGGCGCTCGCCGACAGCGTCGCGCAGTTGCAGGCTGTCGTTGATCAGCATCGCGCCAATCGCCGGGTAGATTTCACCGGACAGTTGCTGCAAGCCTTGGCGGGCGGTGGCGACCGAGTCCGACAACAACACGCTCTCATACACCGGGTTACCGGCGCCGAGTTGCTCGGCCGCCGCCGCGACGCTGCGTTGGTTGCGGGTGGCGGCGACGCTGGCGAAAGAAGCGTTGTTGCGCCCCACGTCCAACTGCACGCCGTTGGCGGCGTAATCGAGGGTGCCGCCGAGGAACAGGTAATTCGGCAGCACTTGGCCAAACTGGCCCTGAATGCCACCTGCAGCCTGGAGGATGGTGTATTGACGGCCAATCAGGCTGTGCACCTGGTTCTGGCTAAGTAACGTCGGGCTGTTTTCCAGCGCCAGGGTTACGGTGCCGCCGCCCAGCACGGCCTTGCCGCCCGCGACAATGCGGTCGCTGCTGGTGGGGGTCAGTTCCACCGCATACATGGAGCCCGCGCCCAGGTTCACATCGCCGGCCACCTGCAAAGTGCCCACGGAATTGCCCGGTGCCACCGTGCCACCGCTGTTCACCGACAAGGCGCCGATACGCCCGGAACCGCCGAGTGTGCCGCTGGTGTTGACGGTCACGGCCGAGGTCAACGCGCCATTCACGGCCAACAACCCCCCATTAACGCTGGTCGCGCCACGGTAGGTGCTGTCGCCGCTGAGTACCAGGCTGCCGGCACCGGATTTGATCAGGCTGCCTTCATATACCCGGTTTGCAGCGGCCTGGTCGCGGGCGTTGCCAACGGCGTAATCGGTCTTGTCCTGCTGGCTGGCGGTCGCGCCCACACCGTTTTGCCAGCCCTTGTCGACCAGGGTTTGCTGCCAGGCGCTGTGCTCGGCGCGGTCCTCGGCCTGGCGCTGGAGCAAGGCCTGATCAGAGATTGCATTGCTCCAGACATCGCCCTGCCCGGCGGCCAGGCTGACATTCATCGGGCCAAGCAATTGCCCCGGCCCGTGCATGGCCCGGCCGAGGTCCGGCACGCCCCAGCCCACGATAGTATTCGGTGCTTGAGTGATAGAACCGTCGAGCTGGGTGGCAGTGGTCAACAGCACCTGCAACGCCTGCTCATTGGTCATGTACGGGTAGCGCTCCATCACCAGCGCCAGCGCGCCCGTGGCATGCGGTGCCGACATCGAGGTGCCGGATTTGACCCCGTATCCACCGTCGGGAATGGTGCTGTTGATCAGCGCGCCGGGGGTGGAAATGCACCAGTATTTGGCGATCCCGCACTTGTTGTATTTCTGGTTATTCGCCTTGTCCAAACCCGACACCGCCAACCAATGGCCTTCCAGTTCCGGCTGGAAATACGGCAACGCCGAACGCACGCTCGCGTTCGCATAACCGCTGTTACCGGCACTGAACACGTTGATAACGCCGGCCTTTGCCACATCCACTGCGGCATCCAGCCACGTGCCCTGGTTGTAGTGCTGGGCGTAAGCCGCGTGCAGGTCACCGAGGGTTTGGTAGCTGACGTCCTTGGGCTGGCTGCCCCAGCTGTTGTTGATGGCCCGCACACCGGAATCCACCAACGCGCTGTACACCGTCTTGAAATACTTGGGGTCCGGCGTCGGGCCAAACAAGAAGCTGTCGTTGGCGTTGGTATTGCCCACATAGATTTGCGCGTTGTAGGCCACACCGTGCATGCCTGCGCCATCTCGCGCGGCACCCATGGTGCCGGTGACATGGGTGCCGTGGGAGTCGTTATTGGGGTTGAGCGCACCGGTGGTGCTGAACGGGCGGCCATCGACGTAGGTGCCTGTGGCGGTGACGGCGTGATAACGGTCTTTGGCGGCCTCGGGGTGATTGGGATCGAAGCCTGAGTCCAGCGCGCCGACCTTGACCCCGCTGCCGGTGATGCCGGCGGCATAGGCTTCATCCGCCTTCATGCGCCCCAGGCCCCAGTCGCTCTGGAATTCGGCGGAGCGCCAACTGGCAGGGTTACCGGCTTGGCCGGTCTCGGTATACGCCGCCTGTGCCGCAACGGACAACAGGAGCAAAGAGCCTGCAGTAAACGGTTTGAAACGCGGTGAATCGGTGATCATCTAAATCATCCTTATTGTTTTTATAAGTGCTCATTTCACAGGGCCGAAGGCCTCATCGACTTTCGCAAGGTCGGTGTCGCGCAAGTTGCCCGCGTAGTAGTGCAATTTGGTCCAGGCCATCAGGTAGTCATACCGGGCCTGGGCCAGGTCGCGACGGGTGCTGTACAACTGCTGCTCGGCGTTCAACGCGTCGAGGTTGACCCGCTCGCCGCCGAGGATGCTTTGCTTGGTCGACACCACCAGCGCCTCGGCCGACGCCAGGGCTTTTTGATAGGCGCGCAACTTGCTCACCCCCGACAGGCAGGCGCTGAACTGGCGACGCAGCTCAATCAGGGTTTCGCGGGTTTTGCCTTCCAGCTCGTACTCAGCCTGCTCCATGCTGCGACTGGCCTGACGGGTGGAGGCCGAGACGGCACCACCGGCATACAGCGGCAGGCTCACTTCGACGCCGATGGTGTTGGTGTCGTAGCGCTGGTTGTAGGTGTTGCCGCTGTCGGACTCCTGCTGGCGTGTACTGGCAAACGCGGTGATCTTCGGCAGATGCCCGGCGCGGTTGCGCTCCACTTCATAGCGCGCGACTTCGACGGCCTGACGCTGGGAGGCCAGCGTGGGGTTATTGCTGATCGCCAGCTCATGCCAGGTGTCGTAATTGGCCGGGGTCAACGTGAAGGCGGTAAAGCTTTGGTTCAGCGGTGCCAGGTCATTGATGTTGACGCTCTGCACGCCGATCAACGCGCCCAACTCGCGTAACGACGCGTCTTGTTCATCCAGCGCCTGGATTTCTTCGGCGGTGGCCAGCTCGTAACGGGATTCGGCTTCGAGGATATCGGTGCGGGTGCCCTCGCCCTGCTGGAACAGGTGCCGGTTCTGCTGGAACTGCTGCTCGAAGGCCTTCTTTTTGGCGCGGGCAATGTCGATCTGGTCCTGGGCAAACAGCGCCTGGGTGTAATAGCTCAGCACCCGCACCAGCAGCGCCTGGCTCTTGTCGCGAAAGCTTTCATCGGCAAACAGCGCCTGGGCCACACCCTTGCGATAGTTGGCATAGGCTTCGTAGTCAAACAGCGGCTGCTGCAAGCTGAGCGTCGAGCCATAGCTGTCGTAGTTGCGGTTGTCGTGGTAATTACCGCCGCGCCCGTCGGGCAAGGTGGCTTTGGAGTTGTTGCGGCCCTTGTTGTAGTTGTACGACAGCCTGGGCAGCAGCCCGGCGCGGCCGATGGTGCGGTTTTCCAGGCCGGCGTCGCGCTCCTTGATGGCCCCCAGAAACACCGGGTCGTTGCGCAGGGCCTGCTCGTAGACATCAAACGGGCCCATGGCGGCCTGGGCACTGGTGCAGCTCAATAGCAACGCGAGGAACACAGGCTTCATGCTCATTCCTCAGTCAACGCAGAGCCGGCGCGATCGAGCAGCGGCTTGAACAGGTAATTCAGTAACGAGCGCTCACCCGTGCGCACGAACATCTCGGCGGGCATGCCCGGCTTGATCACCAGGCCATGCAACTTCGCCAGCGCCACCTCGCTCACGGTGGTGCGCAGCACGTAATACGGCGCGCCGGTTTTTTCATCGAGCATCTGGTCGGCGGAGATCAGGCTGACTTCCCCCGGCACGCGCGGCGTGCGGCTCTGGTTGAAGGCGGTGAAGAGGATATCGACCGGCAAGTGCGTGCCGACTTTGTCCACCAGGTGCACCGGCAAATGCCCTTCGACTTCCAGGCGCGTGCCTTGCGGCACGATTTCCAGCAGGGTCTCGCCCGCCCGCACCACGGCACCTTCGGTGTGCACGCCAAGGTTGACCGCAATGCCATCGGCCGGCGCGTTGATTTCGCTGTGTTGCAGGTTGAAGCCCGCTGAGGTGAGCTGCTGCTCAAGGGTCAGGCTGCGCAGTTGCGCATCGGCCAGTTGGCTGCGGACTTCCTTTTGATATTCCTCGCTGTGCTGCTGCAACTTCAGGCGTGACTCCAGGATGCCCTGCTCTACACGCCCGCTTTCGCCGGTGTTCTGCGCCAGGTCTTGCTGCACCTGGGACAGTTGGCGCTGGTATTCCATAAGCCGGTTACGCGGGATGTAGCCGTTGTCGGCCAACGGTTGCAGGTTGCTCAGTTGGTCACGCAGCGATTGCGCCTGGGCGGTCAGGTCGCTGCGGGCCCGACGCATGCCACTCAACTGTGAGGTGGCGCCGTCAATGTTCGCGCGGATACCGGCTTGTTCGCGGGCAAACGCTTCGCGGCGGCTGCTGAACAGTTGGCGCTGGCCTTCCAGCACCAACGCCAGCGCCGGATCCGGATCGGCGCTCAGCTCGGCAGGAAAGGTAATGCTGGAGCGGTTGTCGCGTTCACTCTGCCAGCGCGCCACACTGGCCCAGGCCATGCGGTACTGGGCTTGCAGGGATTGCACGTCGGCCTGATTCTGGGTCTGGTCGAGGCGAAACAGCGGCTGGCCCTGCTTGACCAGCTCGCCCTCCTTCACCAGGATCCGGCTGACCACGCCGGGGCTGAAGGTTTGCACCGCCTTGCGCTTGCCCGACACCACCACCGTGCCTTGCACCGGAATGCCCTGGTCCAGCGGGGCCAGGCTGGCCCAGAGGAAAAAACCACCGGCGCCGACCAGGGTCAGCAACCAGCCCATACGGACAAAGAAACCGGCGTCACGCTGTTCAAAACGGGGTTCAACAATAAGGCTGCTCATGCGCCTGGATTCCTTCCGGCTTGGTACTGACGGCTGAGGCTCACGCCGGCCTTTTCTCGCGGTGCTTCCTGCTGGCCCGACAAGGCGCGCAGCACTTCCTGGCTCGGCCCGAACGCCTGCAGGCGCCCTTCGTTGAGCACCAGCAACTTGTCGGCCTGGGCCAGCGCCGAGGAACGGTGCGTCACCAGCACCACGCTGCTGCCCTGGGCTTTCATCTGCACGATGGCGCTGGCCAATGCCGCTTCGCCGACGGTGTCGAGGTTGGAGTTGGGTTCATCCAGCACGATCAAGCGCGGGCCGCCATACAGCGCACGCGCCAGCGCCACGCGTTGTTTCTGGCCACCGGAGAGGCCGCCGCCGTTGTCGCCAAGCACGGTGTCGTAGCCTTGGGGTAGGCGCAGGATCAGTTCATGGACACCGGCTTGTTGCGCGGCCTTGACCACGCGTTCAGGGTCGGCATCGCGAAAGCGCGCGATGTTGTCGGCGATGCTGCCGCTGAACAGTTCGATGTCCTGGGGCAAGTAACCGATATGTGGGCCGAGGTCGTCGCGGTCCCAGCGATGAATATCCGCGCCGTCCAGGCGCACAGTGCCCGCCAGGGTTGGCCACACGCCGACCAGCACACGGGCCAGGGTGGATTTGCCCGAACCGGACGCACCGAGCACGCCGAGCACTTCGCCCGCGCCGAGGTTAAAGCTGACTTGATGCAAGGTCGCCAGGCGCCGCCCCGGCGGGCCTGCGCTGACGTGTTCGAAACTGACATGGCCCTTGGGCGCCGGCAACGCCATCTGCGCGCCTTCCGGTGGAAATTCGCGCAGCAACTCGTCGAGGCGCTGGTAGGCCAATTTGGCCGAACTCCACTGCTTCCACACCGCAATCAACTGGTCGATGGGGCTGAGCACACGGCCCATGAGGATCGAGCCGGCAATCATCATCCCGGCGGTCATCTCGCCCCTGATCACCAAAAATGCGCCCAGCCCCAGCACCAATGATTGCAGGCACAAACGCAGGGATTTGCTCAGCGAAGTGATCACCGAGCCGGTATCGCTGGCGGTGTTCTGATAGCCGAGAAATTGCGAATGCACGGCGAACCAGCGTTTGCGCAACGCACCGAGCATGCCCATGGCCTGGATCGTTTCGGCGTTGTGCAAATGGCTGGTCGCCAACTGCGTGGACTGCTGGGAGAACACACCCGCCTCGCCCAACGGTTTTTTGGTCAGGTATTCATTCAGGCACGCCAACGCGATCAGCAGCACCGCGCCCGCAGTGGCCAACACGCCGAGCCATACGTTGAACAGGAAAATCACGAACAGGTAGATGGGAAACCACGGCGCATCGAAAAACGCGAACAACGCCGGCCCCGTGATGAATTGGCGGATGACCGTCAAATCGCCCAGTGATTGCCCGGCATGCCCCTGGCCCCGTTGCAGGTTGCGTTCAAACGCAGCCTTGTAGACGCGCAAGTTGAATCGCCGCTCCAGCTGGCTGCCGATACGAATCACGATAAAACTGCGCACGACTTCCAGGGTGCCGATAAACGCGAAGAAGCCGACGACCATCAGCGTCAACATCACCAGGGTGGTTTCATTCTGGGAGGACAGCACTCGGTCATACACTTGCAGCATGTAAATCGACGGCACCAGCATCAACAGGTTAATCAACGCCGTGAAGCAGCCAATGCTGATCAAAATACGCTTGTATTCACCCAACGCCCTGAATAAGGGCGCAACCGCATGGGACTTCGCCATATCTTCTTATCTTCCGTGAGCGAATGACGCGCAATAGTTACCCAACCCCTGAATAAGGGCGGCCAACTATAAAAATCGAGTTATAGGCTTATAACTTTTTAACTAAGGTATTCGTTGCAGTACAACTTCCCCACCTGAAGGGGTGCGCCCTTTATATTCGCCTTCTTTCTGGCGGTTCAAATGGGTAATGCCCGTGCCTTCGGCATTCATCAGCCAGATCCCGTCCGGGGTGGGCGTCCAGGTCAGGGGTTTCTCGCCCAGCCATTCGGTGACACACGTGACATCACCGGCCAGGGCATTGGCCTGCTCCAGCAAGTCCAGCGCGCACACCCGATCCTGCTGGTGCAGCTGCCAATGGCCGGCCAATTGCGCGGTGGTGGGTAAAACAAGACTGCTCGCCATTGCGTGGGCTCCTGCCGAAACGAACAACACCTGTGAAGCACAGGCAATCAAATGAGAAAAACGCGGCATCTTTCGCTCCATCCTAGAGCGCGGCGCCGAAGCGCCGCGCGCTTTACATCACGCTACGATGTCGCTGACAGCGGCCTGGCCAACGGTGGTGACGAGGAAATCCGCCACGCCGTGCCCGGAGAAGTCCACGGCCAAGGTGCCCAGGTTGGTGCCCGAGGCATAACTCAGCACTGCGTCGCCGGCATGCCCGGAGAACGCGTTGACGAAGGTCAAGCCTGCACCTTTGGTGATACCGGACAGGTCGATCTTGTCCGAACCCGAGGTGAAGTCAAAGATCTTGTCGGCAGCGCCCGGCTTGGAATCGGAACTGGCACCGTACACGAAGGTGTCGTTGCCGGCGCCACCCCACAGTTGGTCCGCACCGCCACCGCCGTAGATGATGTCGTTGCCGGCACCGCCCTTGATGACGTTGGCTGCGTTGTTACCAATGATCAGGTCGTTGCCGGCACCACCGAACGCGTTCTCGACGGTAACGCCCTTGGCAATGGACACGTTGCCCACCAGGCCGCCAACGTCGGAGAACGAGGTCTCATTGAGGTTGATCTTCTGGTTCTGGGTAAAGCCCGAGAAATCCAGGGTGTCGTTGCCGCCACCGTCCCATACCGAAAACACCAGCTTGTCGGCATTGGATTTGGCGCTGTAGAAATCACGCCCGGTGTTGGAGTTGAAACCGTAGGTGGTGTCGCCGGCGCGGGTGCTGTAGTTGGCACCGTAGAGCTTCTGGATCGCGGCAATGTCGTCGATCAGCGGGCCCGAAGCATAAGCTTCGACGCCGCCTTTACTGAAGTTCTGGTTGGTGTTGCTCTCGCTCCAGTAACTCATGACGCTGTAGCCACGCGTGTCCTGTCCATAGGTCGCGTCGTTGTAGGTCGGGTTGCCATTCCCGGCGTTGTAGTCGCCAGGGTGAGCCAGGCCCAGGGTGTGGCCGATTTCGTGGGTCAGGGTCTGCCGGCCATAGTTGTTCAAGTCCGGCGTCTTGTTCGGCGTGTAGCTGTTGTTGGTCAGGTACCACGAAGTGCCGTCGTAGCCTGCGCCGGTGCCGGGCAGGTAAGCGAAGGCGGCTGCGCCGTCCTGGCCACCGCTGTAGTTGCCGAAGGTCATGTGTGCGTCACCGCCCGAGGCCTTTTCGGTAAAGGTCACGTTGGCAACATCCGACCAGGATTGCATGGCCAGCGCGGCCTGTGCTTTCTGCTGGGTGTTGAACTGGCTGAACCCGGAGATGCCATGTTTGTTCATGGTGGCCGAGGAAGCCGAGGTGAGGAAGGTGTAGGTCAGATCAATCTTGCCGTTGCCATCAAAATCCCGATACGCGGCGCCATCACGCAGCAGCTGGGTGGCTGCCTGGTCCACGGAATAGGACGGTTTGCCATTGACCGTGAGGTTGCCGCCACGGTCGTATAAATGGCTAAAGCTATCGATTTGCGAGTAAGCAGTGCTGGCTTGCGCGGCAGAAACAATAGCTTTGTCTTTTACTTTTGACATAAACGTACTTCCTTGTTTGCAAGTGCATCAGTCTTGGGTCGATAGGAACCTCGCGGGCGAGATCGTCCTATCACTCGCCTCTTTTGAAGGCGTATCGAAACTGACACAACTTGAAATCTTTCGTCTACAAATATTTCCGAACTGAAAATGTGACGTAGATTCAACTTAAAGAAGTCGCGCGTAGCATTTATTGGGCGGCATTGCTGTTGGCAGGCAAATCGCCAGCCACTGTTATTTAAATATTAAATAGACCGAGCGCCGCCCTAGTTGCGCGGCGCACTTGAAATATGGATCCAATATATTGTCACGGTGTCATTGGCGACATTAAAGAGCCATTACTTAGACTATTTAATTAACGCTGTCCCCGATTACCGGGACATGCCCCAACCCGACTTGCCTAATGCCGCCAATAACATCTCGCCCGCCAACCCGGGCACCTGGACGCCGTCATCGGTGGTCATGTCCTGGCCGGCCAGCATGGCGTTGATGATCGCCTCCTCCACCGCCTCGGCCGCAGCGCTGAACAACGGCGAAATATGGTCGTTATTGACCATGCGCAACACGGTGCTCAGCGGCAGGTCCTTGCGCGCGTAATCCGCCGGTGGTAGCGCGTGATTGCCGGTGGCGAAGGCCAGGAACAGGTCGCCACTGGAGTCCTCGGTGCCGCCACCGGTGCGGGCAATGCCGATGGCGGCGCGCTGCGCCAGGCGCTTGCATTGATGAGGCAGCAGCGGTGCGTCAGTGGCGATAATCACCACAATGGAGCCCATGCCCGGGGTGCCCCGTTCGGCGAACGGTGAAGCAATGCCCATCAACTGGCGGCCCACCGGGTAGCCATCCACCCGCAGCTCCTGGCGTTTGCCGTGGTTGGCCTGCACCAATACCCCCACGGTCCAGCCGCCCTGCGCTTCAGGCAAACGGCGGGACGCCGTACCGATGCCGCCCTTGAACTCGTGGCAGATCATGCCGGTGCCGCCGCCCACTGCGCCCTCCTGCACCGGGCCGCTCTCGGCAGTGTCCAGCGCCTGGCGCACGTGCTCGGGTTTGACGTGCTGGCCCCAGATATCGTTGAGCAAGCCATCGTAGGTTTCCATCACGACCGGCATGCACCAGTACACCGCCGGGTCCGCCAGGCGCTCGCGCTCCAGGGCGATCAGGGTGTCACGTACGATGCCGATGCTATGGGTGTTGGTGATGGCCATTGGCGTGGTCAACAAACCGGCCTCGCTGATCCACTCAAGGCCGGTGGCGTCACCGTTGCCGTTGAGCACGTGGTAGCCGGCAAAACACGGCTGGTGCCTGGCTTCGCCGGCGCGCGGCTGGATCACGGTGACCCCAGTGCGCACCTGCTTGCCGTCGATACGGGTGTTGAGCGTACTGTGGCCGACCCGGACGCCAGGAACATCGGTGATCGCATTCAATTCGCCAGGCGTGCCCAGCCCCAACGTGATGCCCAATTGACGTGCACGCATACCCACTCCTTACAATTTCTGATACGCCGGACTCGACCGGCCACTGATGCAATACAAAATCACCGACACGGCCAGCAAGCCGATGATAATCATGATGTCGCGCACGGACGCCGCCGCGATCAGGGTCACCAACAGGTAACCGGCGCCCAGCACCGCCAGCAATGCCGGCAGTGGCCAGAACGGCATGCGATAAGGATGCTCGCGATCGCGCAGCAGCACCCGGCTCATCAGCGCGCTCAACGCCACCACCAGGTACACCAGCATGATCAGCAATACACTGAAGGACGTCAGGTCGGCCAGGTTCGAGCTGAAACTCAACAGCGCCGAAGGCACCGCCAGGAACAACGTCGCCAGCCACGGTGAATCCCAGCGCGGGTGAATGCGCGTGAACAGCGCGTTGATGCGCGGCGTCCACAGGGCATCACGGCCGCTGCTGAACACCACTCGACCAATCTGGATCACAATCGCGACGATCGCGTTGAACACCGACAGGAAGATCCCGGCGCTGACCAAGCGTGACAGGGTTTCATTGCCGTGGCTGGTCAGCAGATAGCCAATCGGGTCGGGGCTGCTGATCATCGCACTCAGCGACGGCGCGCCGATCAACAGCGCGGTGATCGGCACCAGCTCGATCACCACCACCAGGCCCAGCGACCATAGCACCGCCTTGTGCACGCCTTTGCCACCGCATTTCATGTCTTCGGCCAGCAATACCGCAGGACCATACCCATTGAACGAGAACAGGCCGATGCCCACGGCGCCAATCACCAGTGCCCAGGGCGCCAGGTGCAGTACGCCATTTTCGACGATCTGCGGCTGGAACAGCACGCTGGCCGGCTGCACCGGGTTGCCAAAGCCGATACACACGATGACCAGCAACGCCGCCACTTCCAACAGCAGGCAGGTGCCGGTAATCCAGGCATTTAGCTTGATATTGAGGATGCCCAGCGCGTAGCTGCACACCACGATGACCAGGGCGACGGTTTGCGAGTCGAACTGTGTGCCCAGCGCGTTATTCAGGTACGTCGCCGCACCGGTGGCCAACACCGGCGGGATAAACAACAGCATCACCAGCACCGTCAGAAATGTCGCGTAACCGGCCATGCCGCCAAACACGCGCTTGGCATACACATATTCACCACCGGCACTGTTATGGGCGCGACCGAGTTCGGCGTAACAGAAGGCGAACATCAGCGCGAGCAAGGCCGCCATTACAAACGCCAGGAACACACCACTGCCCGCCTGCTGGATGGCAAACGGTGCAATCACGAAGACGGAGCTGGCCGGCGTGACCGCCGAAACCGTAATGGCCACCACATCGAAAACACTCAGCGTTGGCTTGAGCACGCCGTCTGGCGCGGGGGAAGCACTCATGTCGTTATCCTCTGTCGTTGTTTTTGGTAGGAGGCAGAAACGAAAAGTCGGGCTTTTGCGGGATATGTTTCTCGCTGGACAGTGGCAAAACTAAACGTTGTGTTTATGCCAGCCAATTCCCCTATTGGCGTACTCCCCTTGACGGTACTCGTTAAAAGCCGAACCCTTGGCCGATCTTTTGCTGGCGGGAGCCTGATCCATGAGCCTGTTCAGAGAGGTCGGCATGCACGCCGGGCTGGGCCGTACCGTCGCACACCTCGGCACCGAGCGGTTCTGGAAGCAGCTGGTGCTGTTGCTGCACCAATGCCTGCCGTTCGATAACGCCCTGGCGATTTTCTATCCGCTGGAGGGTCCGCCCCAGGCCTTGGAGGAATACGACGCCCAGCCCAGCAGCAAACCGGCGTCGATGCTGGTGTACCTCAACGGCTTGTATTTGCTCGACCCGTTTTACCAGGCCTGTCGCGAGGGCTACGCCAGCGGCGTGTACCGCCTGGAGGAAGTCGCGCCGGACCATTTTCGCCAGAGTGAGTATTTCCTCAGCTACTTCCACGACAACGTGCTGGAAGACGAGGTGCAGGTCATCCTGCAACTGCCGGGCGCCGGCACCTTGTCAATGTCGCTGGGCATGCAGCGCCGGTTCACGTTTGAGGAGACTGGGCTGCTGACCACATTGGCGGCGTGGCTGCTGCCGTTGATGCAGCAGCATTGGCAGCAAAGCACCCAGCGGGCGCCGGCCATGGACAGCCAGATCAGGGATGCGCTGAGTCACTTCGGCAGCGGCGTGCTGTCGGAGCGTGAATTGGAAGTCGCGCGTCTGGTGCTGCGCGGGTTCTCGTCCAAGGCCATGGCCGAGCGCCTGAAGATCTCGCCGGACACCGTGAAGGTGCACCGGCGGCATCTGTACGCGAAGCTGGATATTTCGTCACAGCCGGAGCTGTTTTCGTTGTTTATCCAGTCGCTGGGGCATGACCTGGACAATCCCTGATTAATCGGCAAGCGTTGAGCGACCGTTTATGGCGCGCGGGCATTATTCAGCGGCCGGTACGAATGGTGTTCCACACCCGCGTACGCACCCGGTCAATGTTCAGCGGCATGGCCTCCAGCGCGAACAACTTGCCCATCATCTCCGGGCTCGGGTACACCTTGGTGTCGGCTTTGATCGCCGGGTCTACCAGGCTGTCAGCCGCCGCGTTGCCGTTGGCGTAGTGCACGTAGTTGGTGATGCTGGCCATGACTTCCGGGCGCAGCAGGTAGTTCATGAACGCATAGCCGGCCTTTTCATCCGGTGCGTCGGCGGGCATGGCGACCATGTCGAACCAGATCGCGGCGCCTTCCTTGGGAATGTTGTAGCCGATCTTCACGCCGTTCTTGGCTTCCTTGGCGCGGCTTTCGGCCTGCAGGATGTCGCCGGAGAAACCGACGGCTACGCAGATGTCGCCATTGGCCAGGTCAGCGGTGTATTTCGAGGAATGGAAGTACGCCACGTATGGCCGTACTTTCATCAGCAAATCTTCAGCCTTTTTGTAGTCCTCGGCCTTTTTGCTGTGGTGCGGCAAGCCCAGGTAGTTCAACGCCGCAGGCAGCAGTTCCGGGCCATTGTCGAGGATCGCCACGCCGCATTTTTGCAGCTTGACCATGTTTTCCGGCTTGAAGATCAGGTCCCAGGAATCCACTGGCGCGTTGTCACCGAGTACCGCCTTGACCTTGTCGATGTTGTAGCCAATGCCAGTGCTGCCCCACAGGTATGGGAAGCCATGGGCATTGCCCGGGTCGTTGTTTTCCAGGGCCTTGAGCAGCACCGGGTTGAGGTTTTTCCAGTTGGGCAACTGAGTTTTGTCGAGCTTTTTCAGAGCGCCGCCCTGGATCTGCCGCGCCATGAAATGGTTGGACGGGAACACCACGTCGTAGCCGGATTTGCCGGTCATCAACTTACCGTCGAGGGTTTCGTTGCTGTCGTACACGTCGTAGGTGAAACCGATGCCGGTTTCTTTCTGGAAGTTTTTGGTGGTGTCCGGCGCGATGTAGTCCGACCAGTTGTAGATCTTCACGGTCTCGGCGGCCTGGCTGATAGTGGCCACCAACATCAAGGGCAACAGGGCAATGGCTTTCATGGTTCGATTTCCTGGCGGTTTTAGGGCTGTTTTTATGGCAGGCGATCAAGGATCAAAGCGTTACAGAATCAATACGTAGGTCTTGCGCACGGTTTCCTGGATATCCCAGATTCCGGTGCTGTTGGCCGGCAACATCAGTGCATCGCCGGCTTGTAGGTGGACGACTGCACCGTTGTCGGGGGTGAACGTGCAGCGACCCTGGATAAAGTGGCAAAACTCCTGGGCTTTGATTTGTCGGCGCCAGCGGCCCGGGGTGCATGCCCAGATGCCGGTTTCGACGCCGTCGCTACGTTCCACGCTCAAGGTCGAGGCCACGGCGATGGGCTCGCCCAAAGGCACGGCCACGGGTGATGAGTCCGGCAGGTGGGCGTTCAGCGCGTCTTTGAATTGAGTGATGCTCATGGGTCTTCTCGTTGTGAGTGAAACGTCTTAGTGCATGAAGCTTTCCATGAACCCGGCCACGCCAGTCGCCAGCTTGCGGCGCCACGGGGCGGTAGTCGGGTCGGCCAACACCTGGTCTTCATGGACAAAGCTGCGAATGATCGCGTTGTAACCCAGCCAGCGGCAGGGCTCGGGCTCCCAGGCTTTGAGTGCGTCCAGGCCGCGCTCGCGGATCACCCAGGGCTGCGTGGTCAAGGCGGTGTCGAGGCCGAGAATCAGATCGGCCAGGGTGCGGCCGCCGAGGTTGGTGGCGCCTACGCCCTCCCCGCCATACCCGCCGGACAGCGCGATGCCGGTCTTGTGGTCGCACAGCATGTGCGGCCGGAAGTGACGCGACATGCCGAGGTTGCCGCCCCAGGAGTGGGTAATTTTTACGTTCTTAAGCTGTGGGAAGAGTTCGCCAAACAGGTAACGACGCAGCGCCACTTCGCTGTCGGTCAGGTCGAAGTTGTGGCGCAACTTACCGGCGAACTGGTAGCCGCCACGGGCGCCGAATACCAGGCGGTTATCGGCTGAACGCTGGCCATAGGTGACTTGGCGGCTACTCTCGCCGAACGCCTGGCCATGGCTCAAGCCGATTTCATCCCAGGTGCTGGCGGGCAGCGGCTCGGTGGCGACAATCAAGCTTTGTACCGGCAACTGATAGCGCCCCAACGGCGGCAAGGTGGTGGCGTACCCCTCAACCGCCGGCACCACCCACGCTGCGCGCACGCGGGCATTCGCGGTGCGCAGGCTACCGGACTGCCATTGGGTGACCGGGCTGTTTTCGTAGATCTTGACGCCCATGCCCTCCACCACCTTCGCCAGGCCGCGCACTAGCTTGGCGGGGTTGATGGTCGCGACATGGGGGGCGTAGATCCCGCCGTAAGGCTTGGCGATGCGGATCTGTTCGGCCAACTGCTGCGGGCTCAACCAGCGATAGTCGGCTTCGGTCAGGCCTTGGGCATACAGCGTGTCGAGGTAACGCCGCAGGCTGCCTTCTTGCTCGGGGTAACGCGCGGCGCAGTACAGAGCGCCGCCCTTGCGGTAGTCGCAGTCGATGCCTTCGCGGGCCAGCACCTGGGCCACTTCATCGGGAATGCCGTGCAGCAGGTCAAATGAAGCACGCCGCTCTGGCGGTGAAAGCCCGGCCAGCAGGCGGTCTTCACCCAGCAAGTTGCCCATCAGCCAGCCGCCGTTGCGGCCCGAAGCACCAAAGCCTGCGGTCTGCGCTTCGATAATCGCGATGTTCAACTCAGGCGCCTGGCGTTTCAGGTAATAGGCGGTCCACAGGCCGGTGTAGCCGGCGCCGATGATGGCCACATTGACGTCCAGGTCGTGCTCAAGCGACGGCCGCGCATGCAGCGGGTCGTCCAACTGGTCCATCCATAAACTGATAGTGCGCCATGCCGGCATGCCAAATTCCCCAACCTCGTTTCGATAGGCTGGATCCTAGAGCGCGCTGTTACTAACTGTCTTGCGTGCGTGCACGCAGGGAAATGTGTTTGACGTAGGCTTTGGGCGATTGGCCGGTGTGCTGGCGAAATGCACTGTAGAACGCCGACAGCGAATTGAAACCGGCAGCGAATGCCAGGTCATCGACTTTAATCGGCGGCACGGCGGCGTCCAGCGCGGCCAGCAAATACTGGAGCCGGGCCTGGTTGACGTAGCGGTAGAAGCTCTGCCCCAGCACCTGATTCAACAGGTAAGAAATCTGATTGCGGCTGTAGCCACATTCCTTGGCCACCCGCTGCAAATCCAGTTCCGGGTCCAGGTAGGGTTGCCTGAGGTCGAAATAGTGCTGCAGGTCATTGGCCATATGCCCCAACTGCTGGGGTGACAGGCCCAGGCGGCTGACGGTTGGGCGCAGGGCCTGGGTGGGCTGCTCGTGGACCAGCGACGCATACTCATTGACCCGCCAGATCAGCCCATCGCGCACGGTGATGGCTTCGCTGGTGCGAAACGACACCAGGCCCTGCCCGCCGCGCAAGGTGATGCGGTACTGGATAAAGGCAGTGTCGCCGTCGGCGCGGATACGGTCGGTGTGTTCAATCGCCTCATCGGCGCCGCGAGGCATGCTGGCTTGCAGGTAATCACGCAACTCGGCGTAACCGACGACGCGGTTCTGGAAGAAGTCGTGGTACTGGATGTCGGGGTGGTAGTAGGCCATGACGCCATCGAGGTCACGATTTCGCCAACACAAATGGTGGCGCAAGACCAGCTCGCCGGTGGCTTGAGTGTTTTGGCAAGCATCGTCGGGGGCGATGTCGGGCATGTCAGGCTCGGTAAGGGATAAACCACTGAGATTGCCGAATTTTAACCGGCCCGACAATGGCCAAACAGCCGTTCTCAGTAGTGGCCTTTTGCCTGGGCTGTGGCAGGACATGACCCACATCAACCTAATGGACGAGAACCGCCCAACGGGCGCAAAAAACTCACCGTCGGGGTGCGAACGGATGCTATTTTTAAGGTCGTCAATGCCATGACCAGTGACGGTCCTGGCCCCCTGCCGCGAGCTAAAGGAAGCGCTCAATGAACAAGGTGGGCAACATGAACAAAGTGACGTTCCCCAACGCCTGCCAGCTGATGCGCTGGCATTTTCATCCAATGGGCTTTGAGGGGAGCATGGACGCCCCTGGCAGTATGGTTGCCCGCCTGTTCGACCGTGGCACCGGCGAGACATTGATTGCGATTGCCGGCATCCCCTGCGCGACGGTGATGAACGCCGCCGATGTAGAGCGAATCATCGAGGCGGTAGAGGATGAACTGGAGAGTTTCGTGCCACCGCTGTCGTTGCGGGCTTGAACTCACCGATCAAACACAATGCACCCGCCTGTGGGAGTGGGCTTGCCGACGCCCACAGGCGCACTGCGTGGCGCTACTGATTACGCTGATCGTCAAAAAACGCTTTTTTGCCGTCGACTCGCTCTGACGCCCTGGGCACATTCACGCCCTGGCCTTCCGGCTTCTCCACATACCAATAGCAATGGCTCACCGCGCGGGTAATCCCGACATAGGCCAGACGCAGCACTTCGTCTTTTTGTGCGGTGTCATACGGTTCGCTGTCACCCTCATTGCCCAGGCCGGCCATGCGGTACACCTGGTTCTTATACGGCGAACTCGTCACGTGCTGGCAATCCCCAAGCAGGAATACCGCGTCCGCTTGCAGGCCTTTGGCGCTGTGATAGGTCAGCTGCTTCAACCGGCGCGCGTGTGGCGGCAAACTAGAATCCACATTAACTACAGACTGAATATGTTCTTGAATCAGTAACTTATCGCTACTTTTTCGATAAAGCATTAACACGGATTGGCCGTTTTGATAGTGCTCCAGCAACCGGCGGCCCAATGCCGCGTCGTCCCGCTCCTGCACGGTGACCGCCACCGGCACCTTGGGTTCGCCGCTGGCTTTGGCCTTCTTGCCGGGGATCGCCGGAGCGGCCCGCACGATATGCTCGGCAGCGTCGATGATGTGCTGATGGCTGCGGTAATTCTCACTGAGCATCACGCGGGTGGTGCTTGGCGACGGGAATTCCGTGTTGAACGCCATAAAGTACTTGGGCGAGCTACCGCGCCAACCATAGATCGACTGCCAGTCATCGCCCACGCACAGCAAGGAAGAGCGTTGTGCGCCACGCCCTACGTGCATCGCCGGGCCACGGCTACGGATCTCGCGCAGGCTGGCCCGCAGCCACGAGACGATCTGCGGTGAGACGTCCTGAAACTCGTCGATCATCAGGTGCGACATCGGCCGCAGCAGCGGGTCGCTGAGCAACTTGAGGTTTTCCGGGGTGTTTTCGCCGAACAGCGAGAACATCCGGTTGTAGGTCATGATCGGCGGCGATTGATCGAGCAGGTGATCTTCCAGGGCCTTCCAGAAAATACTCAGGGCTTCAAAGAAGAAGCGGTCCGGGTCATCCTTGGCGAAGCTCATTTGGCCAACCGCCGTCGGTACGTCCAGCCCGAGGTTCTCGATAAACCCGGCGGCCATGACAAAACTGTCCAACAGCGGCGCCGAGGACAGCTCACCTTTCACCTTGTAATCAAAACCGGGTCCGGCGGCGGCGTCACCGGCCAAGCTGCTTAAAAGGCGCTTTGAAGATTCGTAACTATCCAACCATATCAGAGGCTTGCGACAGAAAGCTTGAAACAAGGTGCGCTTTACCGCCCACTCCGCGCGCACCGATAGCTTCGCGTTTGGCCGACTGATCTGAGCGTTTTCCCGCGAATCGAAGCCCAGCACGACCCAGGCATCCAGCTCCGCGATATAGCCGTGGCAATGGAAGTGCGCGCCATTGATTTCAAACGTCTGCCGGCTGGGCTCGATGCCCTTGATCGGCCAGGCGCCGGCGCGAAACCACAGGTCCTCGATCACATCGCAGAGTTCTTCATCGCGCTTGGCGGCCAGTTCGGTCACGGCCACCCGCTTCTGGACGTCCGGGTGGTCGCGCTCCAGTTCCTTGAGTTGCAGGCCGTGACGCGCTAATGGCGCAATCAGCTCGCGGAAGCGCGCGTGGCGGCCATGCAGCCGGTGATAGCAGGCATTCATCTGTTGGCGCTGAGCGTCGCTGATGCGCAGGTCGAACGGATTGCTGTCGGCGTCCTCGACGCCGCTGCTGAGGTTTTCGAAGGCTTGCAGCCGCTCAAACCCCGGCAGGCTGCGGACCATCGGCAAAATGCGCGAGTGAAAGGTGCGCACCACCGCCTGAGCGTCTTTAAAGCCAAGGGGTTGGCCCCACAATTGGAGAATTTCGATTAACTTGTTGATGAAGTCCTTGCGCGACTCGCGGGTGAACGTCACCACGGTCATCGAGCTCAGCTCAAAGCCCAAGTAATGGGTCAGCAACAGGATCCGCAGCACCAGCGAGGTGGACTTGCCGGCACCCGCGCCAGCAATCACTGAGGTTGACGGTGTGTCGCTGAAGATCATCTTCCACTGCGCCGCACTTGGCTGTGCATGGGCCGGCAGCAAGCGCGCCACATCAGCCTTCATGCGCTTCTTTACCTCGGCGCTGAGTGGCAGGCGCCAGTCGTCGAACAAACTGTCATCCACGCCAGGGGCGCGGTGCTCCTCAGGGCGAAAGTCGCGGATCAGCAACACCTGCCGACCTTCCTCGATGCCGTCGGCCTTGCCCTCGCGATAACCGTACTCGACGCCCGCCTCATGCCCACTGCGGAAGCCATCGGCCTGGCCGTGCAGCCACGAAAACCGATGCTGCGCACGCAGGCGCGTGAGGCCATGGCCAAACAAACGCGCGGCAAGGCGCTTGAGCAAGGGCATTTCGTTTAACGGGCGCAGTTCGGGGGGCAGATCAGGCGTTTGTTGCGGCACGCGGACTCCAGCGATGAGGTTGGTTTTGGCGGAGCCGCCATGGTGGCCGGAATCGGCGCTCAGTTCCAGCCAATTGCTTTGACGTCATGCAGTTAGGCGACGAAGTAAAAGTTAAAACCCCAGCAATCAATCGATTCAACTGATAGGAATCAGGCATTTTTTACGCTTTTTATCGATCTTGCACTGCAGGATGATGAGCCCATCAACAGGAGACGATCATGCTTGAACTTCGACCTTTCAATTCCCTGGGCGGCGCGCACCATGGCTGGCTCGACGCCCATCATCACTTTTCATTTGCCGAATACCACGACCCCGAGCGCATGCACTGGGGCAACCTGCGGGTGTGGAACGACGACATCATCGCGCCGGGCACCGGCTTTGCGCAGCACCCGCACCGCGACATGGAAATCATCACCTATGTGCGTGAAGGCGCCATCAGCCATGCCGACAACCTGGGCAACAAGGGCCGCACCGAGGCGGGCGACGTGCAGGTAATGAGTGCCGGCACCGGGATTGCCCACAGCGAATACAACCTGGAAGCCACCCCGAGCAAGATTTTTCAGATCTGGATTATCCCGAATGAAGCCGGCCTGCCGCCCTCCTGGGGTGCCAAGCCATTCCCGAAAGGTGATCGCGAGGGGTTTGTGACATTGGCCAGCGGCAAAGCCGGTGACAGCGAAAGCCTGCGCATTCGTGCCGATGCACGCCTGGTGGCAGCCAACCTGAAAGCGGGTGAAAGTGCCGAGTATCGGCTCGACAGCGGCCGTCGGGCGTATCTGGTGCCGGCGACGGGGGTGATTGAAGTCAATGGCTTACGGGCGCAAGCGCGCGACGGTGTGGCGATTGCGGATGAGCAGGTGTTGCGGGTGACGGCGCTGGAAGACAGTGAAATCGTGCTGGTCGACCTGGCCTGACGTGACGCGTTGCTTCAACCGACACGGTGGGAGGCAGCAAGCCCCCTCCCACAGTGGGTTTGGCGTGGTTATTGGCTGATAGCGCCGTCTACCAGCACCTGGGCTTCTTCCACCAACTGCTTGAGGTGATCTTCGCCAATAAAGCTCTCGGCGTAGATCTTGTAGATATCCTCGGTGCCCGATGGCCGCGCGGCGAACCAGCCGTTCTCGGTCATCACTTTCAAACCGCCGATGGCCTGGTTGTTACCCGGCGCATGGCTGAGGATTTGTTGGATGCTCTCCCCGGCCAATTGCGTGGACGTGACCTGCTCCGGCGACAACTTGCCCAACAAGGCCTTCTGCGCCGGAGTGGCTTTGGCGTCGACACGAATCGCGAACGGCTCGCCCAGGGCGTCGGTCAGGCCACGGTAGATCTGGCTGGGGTCCTGGCCTTTGCGCGAGGTCATCTCTGCCGCCAACAACGCCGGAATCAAGCCGTCCTTGTCGGTGCTCCACACGGTGCCGTCTTTACGCAGGAACGAGGCGCCGGCGCTTTCTTCGCCGCCAAAGCCCAGCGAACCCTCGAACAGGCCATCGGCAAACCACTTGAAGCCGACCGGCACTTCGTACAGGCGACGACCGATACGCGCGGCGACGCGATCAATCAAGCCGCTGCTGACCACGGTCTTGCCGACGGCCGCGTCGGCGCGCCAGTCCGGACGGTTCTGGAACAGGTAATCAATCGACACGGCCAGGTAGTTGTTCGGTGCCAGCAGGCCACCGGACGGCGTGACGATGCCGTGGCGGTCGTGATCAGGGTCGCAGGCGAAGGCTACGTCAAAGCGTTCTTTGAGGCCGATCAAACCTTGCATGGCGTAGCTGGAGGACGGGTCCATGCGGATCTGGCCGTCCCAATCGACGCTCATGAAACGGAACGTGGCGTCGACTTCGGTGTTGACCACGTCGAGGTTCAAACGGTAGTGCTCGGCAATTGCCGACCAGTAGCGCACCCCTGCTCCGCCCAACGGATCGACACCCAGGCGCAGATCGGCGCTGCGGATCGCGTCCATGTCGATCACATTGACCAGGTCGGCCACGTAGCTGTTGAGGTAGTCATGGCGATGGGTGGTATCCGCCTTGAGCGCCTGGGCGTGCGTGATGCGTTTAACCCCGGCCAGCTTGTTGGCAAGCAGCTCGTTGGCCTTGGCTTCGATCCACTTGGTGACGTGGGTATCGGCCGGGCCGCCGTTGGGCGGGTTGTACTTGTAGCCGCCGCTTTGTGGCGGGTTGTGCGACGGCGTAATCACGATGCCGTCGGCCAGGCCGCTGGTACGGCCACGGTTGTAGCAAATGATCGCGTGAGAAATGGCCGGGGTCGGTGTGTACTCATCGCCTTCGGCGAGCATGACGTGTACACCGTTGGCAGCCAGCACTTCCAGGGCGCTGGCACCGGCAGGTGTCGACAACGCGTGGGTGTCCAGGCCAACGAACAAAGGACCATTGATACCCTGGGCTTCACGGTACAGGCAGATGGCCTGGCTGATGGCCAGCACATGCCATTCGTTGAAGCTCAGCTCAAACGAGCTGCCACGGTGCCCGGAGGTCCCAAAGGCCACACGCTGTGTGGAGATCGCTGCATCAGGCTGGCCGGTGTAATAGGCCGTGACCAGTCGCGGGATATCCACCAGCAACTGAGCTGGGGCCGGCTTGCCCGCAAAAGGACTGATTGTCATGCATAAACCTCGAGAAGGAAGGATTCGGAAAAAATGACAGTTTACTGAGAGTTGGACTACTGCGCGACGGTATCGATCCTACAGCAGCGAGAGAAATTTCATGCGCTTAGGCTATCTGTGCCTGTCGCAGCGCCTCGCCGAGTGTCTCCAGGGCACTCTCCAGGTTGGGCTGGCCATGGAAAGTATGACTTAACCGCAGGTGCTGGTGATGCAGGCCGCTGACGCTGAACAGTTCTCCCGGTGCCACCACCACCTGCCGCGCCAGCAAATACTGGAATGCCTGGCGCATGTCGACGGGTTGCGTGGAGCCTAACCAGAAAGCGCCACCCCCTGCGGGCATCCGATAGCTCACTTGATCCCCCAGGTACCGGTCCAGGTACTGGCTCATTTCGCCCGCCTGTTCACGCAGCAACCGGCGCAAGTCGTGCAGGTGCTGGTCGATGCGCCCACTCTGGTACACACGGGCAATCGCACGTTGGCGAATTGAGGACAACCGGAACGCGCGCAACAGGAACTGACGTTGCAATTCGCCGCTGCTGTGGCGCGCTAATGCGTAGCCAAACGGCGCCTCTGGCCCGAGTATTTTCTCGAATGAGGAAAACACCACCAATCGCTCGGGGTTGACGAGGTCACGCAGGGGCGCCTGGGGCTGCTTGAACCCCAACTCACCACAGCTGTCGTTTTCGAGCAGCCAGCACGCGTACTGGTCCAGCAGTTTCGCCACGCCCTGGCGGTCGCGGGGCTGCATCGCGACCGCCGAAGGCAGGCTGACCGACGATGACAGCAACACCAGGTGCACCGGTTCACTGCGCAGCATGCCTTCGAGCATCACCAGGTCCAGACTGCCCTCGTCCGACCAAGGCAGCTCGAGGATGCGCACCCCGGCATCCCGTAGCACACGCAGGATCAGCCAGTCGCAGGGTGACTCGACGATCACCGTGGAGCCGCGCAAGCCCAACACCTCAATGAGGATGTCGAGCACACCGCGCAGGTCGGCACCGATATACACGTCGTCGGCGTGCCAACAACGCGTCGGCGACGTGGTATAGCGTGCCGCCAACGCCGCTCTCAGCTCCCAAACGCCACAGGGTTGGGACCACGGCTGCAAATGGCGCGGGTACTGGCGCACCAGTTCGCGCTCCAGCCCCAGCAATGTGCCGTCCAGCGACGCCAGCAACGCAGGCTCGTCGCCGCTGAGTACCACCATGCCCGGGCGCCGCGCGGCCACATAGAGGCGTTCAAGTAAATCGCCACTGGGCCAGCTCACCGGGCTACCCGCCAGCGGCCATGCGTAATAGCCCGACTTCGACACCGAGTACACCCGGCCCTCTTTCTCCAACAGCGAGTACGCGTATTGAATGGTGGAGATCGATACATTCAAACGCTGGGACAACTGCCGCAAAGACGGCAGTTTCACCCGCGTATCGCTACTGACCTCATTGATCAGGTTGATCATGTAGCGATAGACCGCCTGATAAGCGAAGTCTACTTGCCGCGCCCCCCGCAGCGTCATCGCCCGGACAGCTGACAGGCCATGCTGCCACTGGCCAGGGGCCGTTGCGTTGGACCGTTGCGTACGCCACCGGGGGCAAGCGTCATCGGCCGTTTGCGGTACAGATGCTGAAGCAAAGGCAGTGGCAGCCCGCTGGCATCGGTCACCCATTGCTGCAACATCTCGGCGGCCGGCTTGCCCTGCAGCACCTTGTGCAGTTCAGGCAACGCCACCAACATTCCCGGGTGGCACTGGCGCAAGTAACCTTCCAGTCGCTCGCCGTGATGGATAAACGGCGAAAACAGCAGGCAGATCAGCTGGCTTTCATCCAGGCCGAAGAACTGCTGCGCGTACGTGCTCGACACGACGCGCTCCTCGCGGTTGACGGCCCGAGTCACCAGTTCCTCGGGAACGTGCCGCCGACGCAGGTACTCACGCGCCAGCACCAGGAACTCATCGACGCCTTCCTCATAACGCAATTCGCGCAGGCACTCGGCCTGCAGGCCGCGCAGGTGGGCCATCAGCAGCGGATTGGCAAAGGCTGGGTGGCTGAAATGAAAGCCCAGCGGGTCGGGTGTGTAGGCCATGAACTCGGTGAGCAAGGGCGCGCGGGGGCGATCGATCCCCTCAAGCAGGTCGGCAATACCGATGTACGCCAAGTGGCGGTGCCCACCCGGGCTGATGTCGGCCTTCGGCACATAATGCTCACCGTACAGGTCGCGGTAGAAGTCGCCGCTCCATTCATCCATGCGCGTGAACAGGCCGTTGAGCGAAGCTGGCTGGCCCTTCGAAGGGCTGACACCTTTGGCTTGAGCGGCCTTTTTCAGCCAGGCGAGGAGTTGGCTCTGTTTGCGCGTAGAGTCGCCGCTGACCAATGCATGTACGCCGCCTTTCCAGGCGGTGACGCGCTGATAGAAATCACCCAGCGCCAAGTAGGTCTCGTTGCACAGGGTGGCGCGAATATCGCCGGAAGTCAGATGCCCCACCATTAGCATGTTGCGCTGGTGGGTATCACAGGCCCGGCCAGATACCGGATGTTGGTGATTGAAGGGCAGCACGTGTTGATTATCGACCATCAACAACTCGACCCGGGGGTCGTCATGGAAAAACAGTCGGCTGTAACCGCGATGAATCGCGTCAAGGGTGTCTTGAGTCATGCCCGCGTGGCACAGCGTGGCGACCCGTAGCTGAAATGTTCTGGGCGAGCGCCCGGCGATACTCAGTTGTGCGGCGCGCAGCATTGCCAGGGTGTAGCTGCTGACTTCGCCGCCGCCATGGGCCACCAGCACCTTGTAACTCCCTACTTGCTCCATACCACCGGCGGCCACGACGATACGCTGAATCAACAATTGAAGTGCTGTGCGTTCTGCACGGGTGAAGTACCCAACTAAGCGTTGCTGAACTTGCTGGTATACGTAATTCATAGCCTGTTCGTGAATAGCGCTCATAGCTCTACTACCTGAGTTGAAATATCAGTTTCAAACAACTACCGAGCGTAGCTGCCCGATCTATTGCATGTGTAATAACGTTGCCCGCAGCGCAGTGTTCGGGATAAATAAACACCAGCATCTTGCAACAAATCGACGGACTGCGTACTTCCCACGTCCGAGCGCATTTGCGGCACCGAACGTCCGTACGACAAGCATCCAGAGCACTGCGGCAGTGCTCCTAGGAACATTCAGACAAGTTCCTACAACGCCTTAACAATAAGTTCAAAGATCTATCCGACAAACAAAACTCACTAAACTTCGATCTTCGCTTGGGTGTGGATTGATATCTGCCGTGAAAATCTACCCGTCCGCGGGGGCCTGCAAACACTGCACCCTGCGCAATGACAGAAAGTACCCACTGCCACTTCAATTGGTCATTCATTACTCAGTCCTTGAGTTGAAAGTGAAGCACCAATTATCAGGGCTGAAATAATGAATAACAGATACAGAACCTGACCGAAAACCAGTTCAGTTAGTTATCGGGCACTGCGTTGGAGACGCGCGCACAAAAACGCCGCGCTGAATTTCAGGGCGGCGACGGGGAGAAAGGTATCGTTTACAGGACGGAACGGCCCCTGCGCGCTTCAGTCAACGCGCAGGTTAAACCCTGTCAAATGGCGCATTTGCCCCATGCGTCCAGGGTTTTGAAGACGAATTTGCGAATCCTCCTACAACTCAAACAGCTTCAACCTGCAACGCAACACGCTCGCGGCACGGACATTCGTCCATATAACGGTGCGCTTCAACGAACTGATTGAACGCAAATACCGTGGTTTTCAGTGGCACCAGCACGCGATCGGCGGTCAATTGGTTGATATCGCGCAACGCACGTTGCAGCGCCACATGGTCCTGAATGATGCCCAGCTCCGGCTTACCGGTGAAGTTGCCGATACAGTGCACGAAGAACTGGATGTTCTTCTGGAAGGCTGCACACGCCGGGAATGGCGTCTGGTTGCCGCCTTGCAACCCGTAGAGCACGAGGCTGCCACGCGGGGCCAATACGTCGCCCAGCAATGACATCTGCGGGCCACCCAAGCCATCGAATACCACATCAACGCCGCGGTTATCGGTGTACTTGTTGATCTGCATGAGCAGGTCCTGCTCTTCGGTGACGATGACCTTCTCCGCCCCCAGGGACAGCAAATACTCACGCTCGGCGCTGTCCTTGGTCGCAGCAATCACCCGCACCCCAAGGGCCTTGCCCAGTTGTACGAACGAGGGGCCGGCACAGTGGCTGGCGTCGGTGACCAGCGCAAATTGACCGGGCTTGACCCGCGCCAGATCCATGTAGGCAAAGTAGGCAATCAGCAGCGGCGTGTAGTGCACGCTGGCTTCAATCGGGCTCAAGACATCCGGGTAGCGGGTCAAGGCCGAACGGGGCAGAACGATCAGCTCGCCATACACCGGGTAATCATTGGGGCTCTCGGCCGGAAAACTGGCCACTTTATCGCCCACGGCCAAGTCATCCACGCCCTCACCGAGGGCGACAACCACCCCGGCCATCTCATGACCAAGGCCGGACGGCAGACGTGCATGCGAAGACGCCAGGTTCTGACGCCACAAAATGTCATACCAGCTGATGCCAATCGCCTCGACACGCACCTGCACTTCGCCCGGTGCGGGCTGCGCGGCTGCATGCTCTTCGCATTTGAGCACCTCGGCCGGACCAAACTTGTGAAAACGGATCGTGCGGGACATCGCAAACCTCGTCAAAGTAACCTCTAATGCCATGAACTCTATCTGGGCTTTCCAGCGAAGGCCATCGGTCGGCGTTAATAGTCGACATGCCTGTCATTGATTCCGCAACCGAGGAATAGACCTCAACTCTTATAGGAAAACTCAATTATCTTGTGCAGAGTACCAGCCTTTCCCCGTAAGATTCATGCCGGTCATGCGTCTAAGTGGAACCTGAGGGTTCTGAATATGGCCGTTCACGTCAAGTTTGCTGACTCTTCCAGGACACAAGATGAACCGTAACGACCTGCGTCGTGTCGACCTTAACCTCTTGATCGTATTCGAAACCTTGATGCATGAGCGCAGCGTGACCCGCGCCGCCGAGAAGCTGTTCCTCGGCCAGCCGGCCATCAGTGCGGCGTTGTCGCGTCTGCGCGGGCTGTTTGATGACCCATTGTTTGTGCGCACCGGGCGCAGCATGGAGCCGTCGGCACGCGCCGTCGAAATCTTCGCCCTGCTCTCCCCGGCCCTGGACTCGATTTCCACCGCCGTGAGCCGTGCCGCCGAGTTCGACCCGGCCACCAGCACCGCGGTGTTCCGTATCGGCCTGTCCGACGACGTCGAGTTCGCGCTGCTCCCCCCATTGCTCAAACGCCTGCGTGCCGAAGCTCCGGGCATTGTGCTGGTGGTGCGCCGCGTCAATTACATCCTGATGCCGGGCCTTCTGGCCTCCGGTGAGATCTCCATCGGCGTCAGCTACACCGCCGACCTGCCGGCCAATGCCAAGCGCAAAGTACTGCGTCGCAGCCTGCCGAAACTGCTGCGGGCCGACAGCGTACCCGGCTCGCTGAGCCTGGACGACTTCTGCGCACGCCCCCACGCCCTGGTGTCCTTCGCGGGCGACCTGAGCGGGTTTATTGACGAAGAGTTGGAAAAACTCAATCGAAAACGCCACGTGGTACTGGCGGTGCCGCAGTTCAATGGGCTGGGCACCTTGCTGGCGGGCACCGACATTCTGGCCACCGTGCCGGACTACGCAGCCGAGGCACTCACAGCGGCGGGCGGCCTGCGGGCAGAGGACCCACCGCTGCCGGTGCGCACTTTTGAACTGCATATGGCCTGGCGCGGGTCGCAGGATAACGACCCAGGGGAGCGCTGGCTGCGGTCGCGGATCCAGATGTTTTTTGGCGACCCTGACAGTCTTTAGGGATCGTCTGGCAGGCTGTGCGGCTGATCATTTCTGCCTTTGCACAAACCATGGAGCGCCATTCACTTCCAGCGGATTGGACTGCCCCCGCTCCCGTAGACTTTTCCCGACCCTATCGTATGCGTGATTACGATCCGAGCCGCGGGCATACGACCTGCGGCTCATAATGATGAGTCACTGTGAAATGCGCAGGATGTGCGGTACGCATCTTAGTTGTCAGCGACTCTCCAGCAGTCCATTTCAAGATGCGCTGACGGGCCAACCTTTATGCGTGAGTGAGGTACCAGCGCCAGTCCTGTTCCCCGACTTCAGCATTGAATTGACGGAACTCGCGCCACTTGATCGCCAGGAACACCTTCAGGAACTCAGCGCCCAGCGCTTCACGTGCCCAGGTTGAACGTTGCAGTGCCTGCAACGCTGTCAGCCAGTCGGTGGGTAGAAAATCGGTCGCCTGTTCATAGCCATTCCCCACAATCGCCGCGCCGGGATCGCTTTGATGCGTGATGCCGTAGTGAATGCCCGCAAGTAACGCGGCAGCGGCAAGATAGGGGTTGGCATCGGCACCGCAAATGCGGTGTTCGATATGCCGACTGATTGCAGCGCCGCCGGGCACGCGGAACGACACAGTACGGTTGTTGACGCCCCAACTTTTAGCCAGCGGCGCGTAACTACCGGTTTGGAAGCGTCGATATGAATTGGCGTGGGGGCAAAATATCGCCAGAGAGTCAAACAAGGTCTCCATCATCCCGCCGATGGAGTGCCGCAACAGCGGCGTACCCTGTGGGTCTTCGCTCGCATACAAGTTATTCCCGTGCTCGTCGGCAAGGCTGACGTGCAGGTGCATACCGCTGCCGGCCTGGTCGCTGAATGGCTTGGCCATGAAGCACGCTTGCAGCCCATGTTTGTTGGCCACACCTTTGACCAGGCGTTTGTAACGTACGCCTTCATCAATGGCCTGAAGTGCGTCGAAACGATGCTCCAGCGTCAACTCGACCTGGCCTGGCGCGTACTCGGATATCGCCGTACGTACCGGCAACCCCTGCAGCGCGCACGCCGCGTAGAGGTCATCCAGAAACGGTTGAAGCTGCTCCAGCTCGTATACGCCATAGACCTGTGGAGCAACAGGGCGTACGCCATTGGCCTGCAACGCCGGCTGCGGCCGACCGTTGACGTCGCGTTGTCGGTCCAGCAAGTAGAACTCCAACTCAACGGCCATGACCGGATGGAATCCATCGGCTTTCAGCCGCTCGATGGTGGTCACCAGCACGTGGCGCGGGTCCGCCGGTGCGGCGGGAATACCTTGGGTCGGGTGCATGCTCACCTGCACTTGACCGGTGGGGTTGGTGCGCCAGGGTTGTAAGGTCAGGCTTCCCGCCAAGGGGTATGTCCAACAATCGGCGTCGGCAACCTCCCAGACCAAGCCTGTGTCTTCTACGTCTTCACCCTGCACGGTCAAGGCGAGAATGGAACTGGGCAATGGCCGGCCATTTTCGTAGATCGCCAGCAGTTCGTCGCGATGCAACAGTTTGCCCCGTGGAACGCCATTCGCGTCGATAAGGAACAACTCGATGCTCAGCACTTCAGGGTGGGCGGCCAGATAATCCAGGGCCTCTTTTTTATCCGCAAATTGCATGTCAAACCTCTTAGCGCTCATTCAAGCGACTGGCAGTATTTAAGAACAATGGCGTTTTCAGACGTGCCGTTATCACGCGATAACCCGCGCGCCAGGCAGGGCAAGCAGCGTGGTCAGTGCGTTATCCAACTCAGCGATCAGCCTGTCGATATCCGCATCACGTGTCTGCGGACAGCACAGGGTCATGTTGTGAAAAGGCGTGATCAGGATTCCGCGATTGATCAAATAGAGATGCAGCGCCATTTGGAGGCTGTCGTGAAAAGCCGCCTCGGCTTGCGCGCCTGTTCTTGGCGGTGTGGCACAGAATTGAAACTCACAACGAGCGCCCAACTCTGTTACCGACCAGTTCAGTTGGTGCCGCTTGAACAGCGCTCGAAATCCCTGCGCCAGCCGTGAGGCCAGGGGCAACATATGCTGGTACGCAGACTCGGTCATGACCTCTTCGAGACTGACACGCATGCAGCGCATCGCCAGTGCGTTGGCGGACAGCGTCGTGCCCATGCCACTGTGGCCATGCCCGCCGCTCTCTTCGCTGATGGTCTTCTGGACGTCGCGCATGGCCGAGGCGACTGGCTCGCTAACGCCAAACACCGCGCAAGGCACGCCACCTGCAATGGGTTTACCCACCACGAAAAAGTCGGGTTTCAACGCCCAGTGGCGCGTGCATCCACCGAGGCCGGTGGAAATAGTGTGGGTCTCATCAATGACCAACAGGCTGCCATATTTAAGGGTCAGCTCTCGACACTTTTGCATGAACCCCGGATCCGGCAGGACCATGCCAATGTTCGTCATCGCCGGCTCGCACATCAGCGCGCACACATCGCCCTGGGCTAACGCCGCCTCCAGTGCGGCGACATCGTTGAAGGGGATGGATCGACTGTATTGGCTCAAGTCGTAGGCTTGGCCCACAAGACCTGAACGGTGCACTGTTTTGCCGTCGCGGTAGCGCACCATCACGTCATCCACGGTGCCGTGGTAGCAGCCATCGAACACCAGCAAGACGTTGCGCTGGGTGATAGCGCGCGCCCAGCGCAGCACATAACGGTTGGCGTCAGTCGCATTGGCGGTCACTTGCCAGTAAGGCAGCTCGAATCGCTCAGCCAGCAACTCGCCGCAGACCACCGCGTCTTCGCCCGGCAGCATCGTGGTCAAGCCATTATTCGCCTGCTCGGTTATGGCGCGGACAATAGGATCAGGTGAATGGCCGAACATCGTCCCGGTGTCGCCAAGGCAAAAGTCGATGTATTCATGCCCGTCGACATCGGTGAAGCGCGCCCCTTTGGCACGCTGGACGAAGAGCGGCGAAGGCATCGACCAATCGCTCATCCAGTGCATGGGCACACCGTTGAACAGATTCGCCTGGGCGCGCTCGGCCAGCGCCAGTGAAGTGGGGTTGTTTTCTATAAACCGGGCACGCTCGGAGGCGGTAAAAGCAGCAATCGCTGATTCACTAATTCCACTGTTCGACATGATCAATACCCCATGTTAATTATCAAATTAATTAAAAGTCCGTTGCTGACTGACAGCCGAATACGGCTCAAAGCACTCATAGGTTCTTTGATACATCGCGCTTGTATAAATCTCGGTTATCGCCCCCCGCCCACAATCGTGGATTGAGCGCGCTGGCGCGTATTCAAACTTACTGATCGCCGTGAGGGGCTTTGTTCTCGACCAGACAGTTCCCGCCATCCACCACAAGGACTTCCCCTGTGATGTAACTGGCGTCAGGCGATGCCAGAAATGCAACCGCCGCCGCCACTTCGCGGGGGCTGCCTGCGCGCCCCATTGGGGTGAAGCGCCCCGCCTCGGCTTCAACCGGGGTGGTTGAGCCCGTGGTGATCCAGCCGGGGGCCACGCTGTTGACGGTAATCCCCTGCCTGGCGACTTCAAGCGAAAGTCCCATGTTCATGCCCACCATCGCTGCCTTGGCGGCGCTATAAGCGGCTTCCCCCGGATTGCTCCCTCGGGTGCCAGTGGTAGAACTGATATTGACAATGCGCCCGTAACTTCTGGCCTTCATACCGGGCAACACGGCTCGGGTCAGCAGAAAGGCGGTGGTCAGGTTTCGGGCCAGTGAATGGTTCCAATCATGGAGTTCCATCGACGCCAATTCCGAGAAAATCTCAGGGCTGCCGTGCATGGACATCCCGGCATTGTTCACCAGAATATCGACTCGTCCCCAGACTGACTCTGCCCACAGGCTGAATTCACGCACCACGTTTTCATCAGTAAGGTCAACAGGCCGGCCTTCAACTTCAAACCCTTCACGGCGCAGCTCTTTAACCCGATCCACAATGCGGTTGCTGCTGGCAGTGATGATCAACTTCGCTCCGGATGCACCTAGCCTGCGAGCAATAGCCATACCGATCCCGGACTCACTCCCGGCACCACTGACGAGTGCAACATACCCTCTCAATTGCGTATCCAACATGGTGTGCCCCACGTACTTCATTTGAAAGAGAGTAGAAACTAGGCGAATAAATCTGATACATAAAGACAATCATCATCAGAAAATCTGACAACCCCCATGGCGTTTACCAGTGAGTCACTTAAGATTTTCCTTTCGGTCATCGACAGCGGATCCTTTTCGGCGGCGGCGCGAAAATTAGGCCGGGTCCCCTCGGCCGTCAACATGGCGGTGTCGCAGCTTGAAGCAGAGCTGGATTTGTTGCTGTTTGACCGATCAACTCGCAAAGCCATTCCTACGGCCGCCGCCAAGGCGCTTGAGCCCCAGGCACGACAGGTCGCGAGCCAGATCAACCTGCTGGATGCGCATGCCCTCCAACTCCATCAGGGGTTGGAGGAACGCTTGGTCTTTGCGATGGCGCCGGAGTTGCAAACAGGCGTATGGAATCGTCCGCTGTCGATTATCGCCAGGGAGTTTCCCACGCTTGAAATCGAGATTCGCTCCGCGTCCCATCCGGAGGCTATGCGCATGCTCCATGAAGGGCGTGTGCAATTGGCACTTGGATTTGAACGACCAGGGCTTGATGAGCGGGAAACATTTCTTGAGGCGGGGAGCCAGTTGTTAGTCGCGGTTGCGGCTCCAGATCACCCTGCGGCCGCCGGCAAGAAAAGCCCCTTAAGTGAGGAGCAACTGGTCAACGTTCGGCAGATCATCGTCGCTACAGGAGGCCCTGCAGACTCTGACCCACGTGTTGTGCTGTCGCGGCGGATTTGGCACAGCGACAATTATCTGGCCACGCTGGACCTGGTGCAGCAAGGATTAGGTTGGGCTTATCTTCCAAAATCGCTGGTACACCCTCTCATCACGTCAGGCGCATTGACGGAGGTGGTGTTTGACTACATGCCGAGTCAGATGCGGCTATGGGTCGATATCATCTGGGTAAAAAACCGGCCCCTGGGACTGGGCGCGCTTCGTTACCTGAGCCTGATACGCGAAATCACGGAAGGCGAGCCTCGTCGTATTTGATGAGTAAACGTGCACATTGAGGCTTGCGGCGGCGCCCACTCGCAGTAAAAACAACCACCGCCGACTCGCCCATTCCACGTTTGGACATGATCATAACCTCTTGTCCAATATCGGCATCAATGGGTCACCGGCAGTTTCCAGCGCAGGCGCCGCAATCAATCGCCATGTCCGCGCCAGTGATCGATCGCGCACCGGGTTGGGATAGGAAAAACGCCAGCTCGGCGACTTCTTCCGGCTGGATAAAAAGGAGGTCGAGCGTCACAGAGCAGATCGAACAGGGGTCTGAGTTGTGAGGTTCAATCATTGCTTCAGCGGGCGCTAAGCCGCCGTCGCGAAGATCAAACAACTCATCACCCCGTCATTATTAGCCGTCTGGCTCAGCGCGTGTGTAGCCGCTCACCAAACCGCGATATGTGCGTCCGCCCTTGGCTCAGTGCCGCCGCACAACACGCCGGTGGCCGGGTCACGCAGGATGATCTGCCCCCGCCCGTAGTCGGTCAGGTCGCTGTCGGTCTGCACCTTGTGCCCGCGCCGTGCCAGCGCATTGACCAGGTCGCGCGAAGCTCCATGTTCGATGCCGACCTTCATGTCGCCCAGCCATTGCCAGCGTGGCGCGTCCAATGCCGCCTGGGGGTTGAGACCGAAGTCCACCAGGTTCATCACCATCTGCACATGGCCCTGGGGCTGCATGTAGCCGCCCATCACGCCGAACGGTCCAAGGGCCTGGCCGTCTTTGCTGAGAAAACCCGGGATGATGGTGTGGAAGGTTTTCTTGCCCGGTGCCAGGCAATTGGAATGGGACTCATCGAGGCTGAATTCCTGCCCGCGATTCTGCAAGGCGATGCCGCTGTCGGGCAGCACCACGCCGGAGCCGAAGCCGTGGTAGTTGCTCTGGATGAACGAAACCATATTGCCTTCGGCGTCGGCGGTCGCCAGGTACACCGTGCCGCTGGCATGGGGGGCGCCGGGTTTGGGCGGCTGCGCCTGCTCGCCGATCTCGCTACGGCGACGGGTGCTGTAGTCGTCACTCAGCAGGTCGGCCACCGCCACGCGCATGTGCGCGGGGTCGGTGATGTAATGCAGGCCGTCGCTGTAGGCCAGCTTCATGGCTTCCAGCTGGCGATGCCAGGTTTGCTGGCTGTCGCGGTGATCGAAGTTGAAACCTTCGAGGATCTTCAGCGCCATCAGTGCAACCAGGCCCTGCCCGCTCGGCGGGATTTCCCAAACATCCACACCCCGGTAATTGATGTGGATCGGCTCCACCCACTGCGCGCGGTAATCCTGGAGGTCGCTGGCGCGCAGGTAGCCGCCGCTGGCGCGCGAATGCGCATCCAGGCGCTCGGCCAGCGCGCCGCGATACAGGCTTTCGCAGCCGGTGGCGGCGAGTTCTTCCAGGGTGCGGGCCTGGGCCGGGTTACGGAAAATCTCCCCCGCCCGAGGCGCGCGCCCGTCGATGAGGAAGGTGTCGAACCAGGCTTGCAGCACCTCATCGCGGTGCGGGCTGAATTCGTTCAAGGAGATCTGCCATTGATGGGCAACCACCGGAGACAGCGGGAAACCGTCGCGCGCCAGGCTGATGGCCGGCTGCAGCAAATCGGCAAACGGCAATTTACCAAAGCGTTTGGACAACTCGGCCCACGCCGACGGGCAACCGGGCACCGTCACCGAGGTCCAGCCGTACAGCGGCATCTGCTGATGCCCCGCCGCCTTGACCGCCTCGATACTCAAGGCGGCCGGCGCATGGCCGTTGCCGTTCAGGCCATGCAACTGGCCCTTGCACCACACCAGCGCAAAGGCATCGCCGCCCAGGCCACAACCGGTGGGCTCGACCACGGTCAGCGCGGCGGCGGTGGCAATGGCGGCATCAATGGCGTTACCGCCCTTCTGCATGATTTCGATACCGGCCTGGGCCGCCAGCGGTTGCGAAGCGGCGACCATGCCGCGACGCGCGAACACGCTCTGGCGTTGCGACGGATAGGGGTATTCGTGAGCGGAAAATTTCAACATGGCAAAGGCTCTTCAAAAAAGGTCATAACACGCGGCTGAGAAACGCCCGGGTCCGCGGATGGCTGGGATGGCTGAAAATCTGCTCCGGCGGCCCTTGTTCGATCAGTTCGCCCTGGTCGAGCACCACCACGCGGTCGGCCACTTCACGGGCAAAGCCCATTTCGTGGGTGACCACCACCATGGTCATGCCCTCCTCGGCCAACTCCTTCATCACCTGCAGCACTTCGCCGACGGTTTCCGGGTCGAGGGCGCTGGTGGGCTCGTCAAACAACATCGCCTGGGGTTTCATCGCCAGGGCACGCGCAATCGCCACCCGCTGCTGCTGGCCGCCGGAGAGCATCGACGGGTAGTGGCTGGCCTTGTCCGCCAGGCCGACCCGCGCCAGCAAACCCCGAGCCTGTTCCAGCGCCTGGGCACGCGGTACGCCGAGCACCTGGATCGGCGCTTCGATGATATTTTCCAATGCGGTCATGTGCGGGAACAGGTTGAAGCGCTGGAACACCATGCCGATGTCGCGGCGCTGACGGGCGATGTTGCGCTCCGAATCGCGCACCAGGCTGCCATCGGCACGTTCGCGATAGCCCATGGCGCGGCCATTGACGCGAATGCGCCCGCCCTGGATGTCTTCCAGCAGGTTGATGCAGCGGATAAAGGTGGTCTTGCCGGAGCCGGAGGCGCCGATCAGCACGACCACTTCGCCGCGCCGCACTTGCAGGGAAATGCCCTTGAGGATCTGCAACTCGCCGAACGACTTCTGGATATCCTGTGCGTCAATGATCAGCTCTTCACTTTGGTGCGCCATGGTTAACGTCCCCTCAGCAGTTTCAGGGTGCTGCGACCGAACATGCGGCTGGCGGCCGGAGGTGGCGCCGAAGGTCGATCGGACTGGCCGAAACGGTTTTCGAGCCAGCGTTGGAAAAAGCCCCACAGCGTGGTCAAGGTCAGGAAGTAGATCGCGACGACCAGGTACAACTCGAATACGCGAAACGTCGCCGAGGTCACCATCTGCGTGCTGAGCAACAACTCCTGCACGCCGATCACACTCACCAGCGTGGTGTTCTTGAGCATCACATTGAACTCATTGCCCAGCGGCGGCACGATCACCCGAAACGCCTGAGGCAGCACGATGCGCCGCATCAGCTTGCCGAACCCCATGCCCAGGGAACGCCCGGCTTCGTACTGGCCCTTGTCCACCGCGCCAATGCCGGCGCGGATGATTTCGGCCATGTACGCGCCTTCATTCAGGCCCAGGGCGATGATCGCCGCCTGGATATTGCCGGGGATGATCAACCCGAACAGCTCAATGTCCTCGAAGCGGAAGATCCCGCCCGCTGCCAGTGCGGTGTACAAAAACACGATCTGCACCAGCAACGGCGTGCCGCGCATCAGCCACACGTAAAGGCGTACCGGCAGGTGCAGCAGCGGGTTCTTCGACAGACGCAACAGCGCCGCCGCCAGGCCCAGCACACAGCCGAGCAGCATCGCCAGCACGCTGATCAGGCACGTCAGCCACAGCCCGGTGAGGTAGACCCCACTGGGCTGCAGCAGGTATTGCCAGAACACATCCCAATTGAAATTCATCGTGGTGGAACCTCAGTCAAGTGTGTCGCTGCTGACATGCCATTTGTTGAGCAATTGCACATAGCTGCCGTCGCTGCGCATGTCGCTGATGATCTGCTGCACGGCGGCGGTCAGTTGCGGGTCGTCCTTGCGCATGCCCAGGCCGGTGAGGATGCGGCTGAATGCAGGCACCCCTTCCTGAAACAGCTCCGGGGCCATCGCCGCGTAGTAACCGGCGGTTTCCACGGTGGTGCCATAGGCGTCGACCTGGCTGATGCGCAGCGCCTGGAACGCATCGGTGTCGGTGTTGTAGACCACCAGTTTCATCGGTGGCTTGCCAGCCTTGGCGAGGCTCTCGTTCTGAGTGTCGAGCAGGGTCTTGATGGTAGAGCCGTTGAGCACCGCCACCTTGTGCGCGGACAGATCATCCAGGGTCTTGATGCCTTTGGGGTTGCCCTTGGGCACCACCACCGCCTGGCTGGAATACATGTAGTTGACGATATCGATTACCTGGCGCCGCTCGGGCTTGTCGAACAGTTGGTCGACGATCATGTCGCACTGTTGGGCAAGCAGTGCCGGCACCAGGCCGGAAAACGGAATGACCCGCCATTGCACGGTTTTATTGCCCAGGCGCTTGGCGATTTCCAGGCCCAGGTCGACGGTGAGCCCACGCGGCTTCTGGGATTCGTCGAAGGACACCAAGGGCGGTGAATCCATCCCCGAGCAGTAGACAAGTTTGTCGACTTTCTGCAATCGCTCCGGTACCTGGGGCGCAGCCGCCGCCCATTGTGTGCAGAGACCAAGGGTTACAGCCACCAGCAAGGCGCGGCGTTGTTTATGCATGACCAGACACTCCAGTTCGTTGGTTAACGGGGCAGGACTCAAAGTCAAAACACGGGCGGGCTCGGGCCCACCTCTGGTTATTTTTCCGATTGCAGGAATTGAATCAGCGCCGGCACGGTGCCTTCGATGTGTTCGCGCACTACGGCCTCGGCGCGGGCCGCGTCGCCGGAGCGGATGGCGTCAAGGATTACTGCGTGTTCCTGGCGGGCGCTGAGGGGTTTCTCGCCGTGCTGCAACCACAGGCGCATGGGCGCCTCGACCAGCGAGTACAGCGCCGAGATCTGCTTCATCAACCGCGGGCGCCCGCTGAGGCTGCACAAGTATTCGTGAAACGCGCGGTGCCGGCTGACCCAGGCGGCGCTTTCGTCACGGTAGTCGTCCATCTCATCGAGCATACGTTCCAGTGCAGCCAATTGACGCTCGCCGATGCGTGCCACTGCCACACGCACTGCCAGGCCTTCGAGAGCGCTGCGCATCTCGAACACTTCGTGCAGTTCATCGATATCCAGGCCACCGACGACAGCGCCGCGATTGGGCCGCAAAGTCACCAGGCCCTGGGCATCCAAGCGGCGGAAGGCTTCGCGCACTGGCATGCGGCTCATGCCGATCTCGCTGGCGATGTCCTCGGCAATCAACCGATCGCCTTTGCGCAAACGACCGCCGCAGATGGCGTCGAGGAGGAAGTTGTAGGCCTCCTCTTCGGCAGTGAGAGGCTGGCGGTCACCATACGTGGGGGAAAATTGCATTGGCAGCCTCTTTGTATTTTTGTATCCAATTATCCATGGATGCAATAAAGCACGGGGCGTGCCAACAACCCTTGGTGCGGGTAACTGACTGATTCGAATGCGATCTTTGGTTTATACGCGGGATCGATGCCGCAAGAACAAATAGCCATGTGCTACTAAATGGCACAGCGGCGGTCTGTTTCTGTGCAAAGAAGTAGCGGGTGTGCGACAAAAGATGACCCGCGCCGAGGCGGTCTTTCTGGAGCACTTCCAGCAGTTGCTCATGACGGCGGACGTGGCGGGAAGGCTTCAGCGTTTACTCAGCCCCGAGGTCCGACATTCAATCCTTGCTGAATTTGGGTATGGCCATACGGCTACCCGCCTTGACTTCGCGCAACGCCTGACAAAACTGATCGAAGGCCATCTTAAATTGCCTGAACAGATGAGCGGGCACTTCAAGTTAGCGGTCATGGATGCCAATTGCCTGGGCGCCCCGCTGCAGGCAAGCGTTGAGCGTTTAAGGCCCGCCTATGAGTCAGCACTCATGAAGTGGGTCGGCCAGTTGGGCCATCAGCCCGGCGGCCTGTTGCGCGAGGGTGCGCTCACTGCAATTTTGCCCATGCTGAACAGCCTACCCACAGGGCTGAGCCCGAAGGTTGATAACAGTCAGCGTCGGCTTATCACAAAGACCAGCGCCGATGCGGTCATACAAAGGATCGTCTGGAAGGCTGTTCGGCCGATCAACCCTAGCGCCATGCTCAAGTCCTTTGAGCGTATGCGGGCAAAGTGCGACATCACCCTCCACGCAGTTCGCGCGACGCACTGGACCATTGCCCGTAAGCATTTGGCAGTCACAGCGCGGCGGCGGCGGGCAAGGCAATACGGGTGCGCCGCTCATTCAGGGCAAATACCGTCATCGCCAGCGCCGCAATCGCGCCGGGGATCGCAAAGACCATGAAATTCAGTTGCAGAGGCAGTTCGATCGCCATCAGCGCGCCGCCCAACAGCGGGCCGACAATCGCGCCATTGCGACCGATGCCGGACGCCCAGCCCAGGCCCGTGGCGCGAATCGACAAGCCGTAGAGCTGCGCAGCCCCCGCGTACAGCAGGATCTGCGTACCAATGGTGGTGGCACCCGCGACGAAGATCAGCAGGTACAGGACCGGCATCGGGCTGTTGATGCCCAGCAGGCTGATCGAGACCATGGCCGCGGCGAAGAAGCAGATCACCACTTTCACCAGGTTCAGGCGGTCGCCCAACCGGCCGCCGAGCAGCGCCCCGGCCATGCCGCCCAGGTTCAGCGCGATCAGGAACGACAGGCTCGACCCCAGGCTGTAACCGGCGCCGGCCATCAGCTTGGGCAGCCACGAACTCAATGCGTAGACCATCAGCAGGCAGCAGAAAAACGCGACCCAGATCATCGCCGTACGCACCGCCAGGCCATGGCGGAACAGCTCCACCACCGAGGCGCCTGTACCTTTGCTGTCGGCGATCACCAGCGCATCGTCGACCTCGATCCTGGTGCCTGGCGACAACCGATTAAGCAGCGCGCGAGCCTTGTCTTGCTGGCCCTGGCGGATCAGGAAGCCGATGGATTCAGGCAGCCCGTACACAATCAGTGGCAACAGCAGCAGCGGAATCACCGCCACAAAAAACATCGACTGCCAACCATAGGCCGGCAGCATGAAAATCCCAACGCTGGCGGCGAGCATGCCGCCCAGGGAATAGCCGCTGAACATAAAGGCCATCAAGGTGCTGCGGAATTTCTTCGGCGCGTATTCGTTGATCAGCGCCGCCGCGTTGGGCATCAACCCGCCGCAGCCGAGCCCGGCGATAAAACGGCAGAGACCGAACTCGGTTGGGCTGCTGGCAACACCATTGACCACGGTGGCCAGACTGAACAGGGTGAAACAGAACACGATGCCTTTCTTGCGCCCGAAACGGTCCGCCAGGGTGCCGAAAATCAGCGCACCGAACATCATGCCGAACAGCGCATAGCTGCCCAGGGCGCCAGCCTGCAACGGCGTCAGCCCCCACTCGCGCATGATTGACGGCAGGACTACGCCGTAGATAAACAGGTCATAGCCGTCAAAGATCAACAGCAAGGCACACAGGCTCACGATCAACCCGTGGAAGCGGTTGAACGGGGCATTATCGATAATCGAATGGACATCATGGCTACGCATGGCAGTGCTCTCTTTATTGTTGTTGTGAGTCAGTGTCAGCTGCTGGAAAACGCCTTAGCCGAGGTCGCCGCCGCCCACCGGCAAGGTCACGCCGGTGATGTAGGAGGCCTCGTCGCACGCCAGGAACAGAATCGCGCCAGCTTGTTCGTCGATGCTGCCGTAGCGTTTCATCGGGCTGCTGTCGAGGGTCTGGTCGACGATCTGCTGGTACCACACCCGCTCCTGCTCGCTCTGCGGCTGGCTGTTGCGCGGAATGCGCCGTGGTGGCGCCTCGGTGCCGCCGGGCGCGGTGGCGTTGACGCGAATCCCGCTGCCGGCAGTCTCCAGGGCCAGGCAGGCCGTCAAGGCATTCACGCCGCCCTTGGCCGCGCCATACGGCACGCGATTGACCCCACGCGTCGCCACGGAAGACACGTTGACGATGGCGCCTGCGCCCTGCTCCAGCATGTAGGGCAGCACGCAATGGCAGCACCACAACGTAGGGAACAGCGAGCGGCGCACTTCGGCCTCGATTTCAGCCTCGGCGTAATGCTCGAAAGGCTTGGCCCAGATAGTCCCGCCGACGTTATTGACCAGCACGTCGATGCGCCCGAAACGCGCCGTGGCGGCGGCCATCACCCGCGCGCACTCGCTGTAGTGTTCCAGGTCGGCGGTCAGCAGCAGCGCTCGCTCATGCGGCAATTCATGCACCAGCTCGGAGCGATCCACCGCGACCAGCCAGGCGCCCTCCTCCAGCAAACGCTCGGCGACCCGTCGGCCGATCCCTTGGGCAGCGCCAGTGACCAGCGCGACCTTGTTGTTAAACCGTTGAGTCATGCGGCAGTCCTCAGGCGGCATCGCACGTGGCGACGGCGTTAGCGGTGAATTTCTCGTAATGGAAGCTGGCCGGGGTCACGCCCTGCTGCTTGAAGTGCTCGCGCACCGCATCGACCATCGGCGGCGGGCCGCACAGGTACACGTCGACATCGCCGCCATTAAGGGCTTCGTCGGCCATGTGCTGGGTCACATAGCCCTGGCGCGGGTGAGTGGTGTGCGGATCCGCCACGCAGGTCACCAGGTTGAAGTCGGGCAAACGCGCGGTAATCGCCTGCAACGCCTCGACCATCACCAGGTCCTGGTCCCGCGTTACGCCATAGATCAACCGGATCGGCCGGGTCTCCTGGCGCTGCGCGAGCACTTCAAGCATCGACAGGAACGGCGCCAGGCCGGTACCACCGGCCAGTAACAGCAGCGGCCGCGCCACCTCACGCAGGTAGAAACTGCCCAGTGGGCCAGTGATCGCCACGCTGTCGCCCGGCCGGGCGCGCTCGAGCCAACTGCTCATCAACCCGCCGGGCACGTGTTTGATCAGGAAGCTGGCGCGCGTGTCGCCCGGGCGACTGCTGAAGGAGTAAGCGCGTGTCTGCCCACTGTCGGGCACGCTGATATTCACGTACTGGCCGGGCAGGAATACCGGCGCCTGGTCCAGCGCGAAACTCACCTCCAGCGCGGCATCGGCATGTCGGGTGATGCCGGCCAGCGTCGCGGCAAAGTGCGTGGTGCCAGTCTTGCAGGCGCTGGACGGCACCGGCACGGCGATCACGCAGTCGGACTGCGGCACCATCTGGCAGGTCAGTACCTGGCGCGCCTGCGCTTCGTCGGCGCTCAGGGCATCGTCGATATAGTCGTCGCCCAAGTCGTAGGTGCCGGTTTCACAGCGGCATTTGCAGGTGCCGCAGACACCGTCCGAGCAGTCCATGGGCAGGTTGATGCGTTGGCGGAAGGCGGCATCGAGCACCTTTTCCCCCACCTTGCAGTCGATGAAGCGGGTCACCCCATCCTCGAAGTTCAGGGCAATGGCATACGTCATGGCGGTGTCCTCAGATGTGGTAGATGTCGATGACCTGGTGGATGTAGTCGTTTTTCAGCACCACCTTCTTGCGCGTGATCAGCGGCTGTTCGGCACCGATGTCGAGGCGATAGAAGGAGGTACCGAAATAACTGTCGGTGGTTTTGTAGCGATGGCTGAGGGTGTGCCAGTTGAAACGCAGGTCCACCTGCGCGCCGTCGGCGGCCAGCACTTCGAGGTTGCACAGCATGTGCACAGTGCGCGGCTCGGGCGTGCTGGCGCTGGAGCGCTCGGTCTTGATGCGGAAGATGCGGTCTTCCAGGCCGTCACGGTTGGGGTAGTAGATCAGCGAGATTTCGCGCTGCGGGTCTTCGGTGAGGGTGTCGTGATCGTCCCAGGCGGGCATCCAGAACTCGGCCTTGGGCGAATAGCAGGCCAGCCAGTCATCCCATTGGCGGTCGTCGAGCAGGCGCGCTTCACGGTAGAGAAAATCCAGCAGGTGGTCACGGGCAAGGCTCATGGCTGCACCTCGCGGTCGCTGGCAATCAGCCCTTGCTGCTCGCGCTCGATCGCACGCTGCAGGCTTTGGGCCCAGTGCGCATGCTGGCGCACAAACAAGCCCTCGTCCTCGGTCTTGACCCCGCTGAGCTGCGGTTGCATGCCCATGGCCAAGGCATTGTCGTCCGCGCCTTCGACCCACTGCCTGGCGCCACGGCTCAAGTCATTCCACAGGGTGCTCGCGCCCTGGTAACCGGTCTGGCAGGCGCGGAATTCCTCAAGGTCGTCCGGGGTGCCCATGCCGCTGACGTTGAAGAAGTCTTCGTACTGGCGAATCCGCGTGGCGCGCTCCTGGGCGCTTTCGCCGATGGGCGCCATGCAATAGATGGTCACTTCGGTTTTATCCACGGCGAGGGGGCGCACCACGCGGATCTGGGTCGAGAACTGGTCCATCAGGTACACATTGGGGTAGAGGCAGAGGTTGCGGGTCTGGTCGACGATAAAGTCGGCGCGCGCCTGGCCCAGGCGTTCGGCCAAGGCCTCGCGGTGAGCGTGCACCGGGCGCACTTCGGGGTTGAGCAGGCGCGTCCACAGCAGGATATGCCCGTGGTCGAAGGCATAGACGCCGCCCAGGCTTTTCGACCAGCCATTGGCGTCGACGGTGCGCGTGCCTTCGGCTTCGTAGTTGCGCCGGCCCATGGTCGCCGAGTAGTTCCAGTGCACGGAGCTGACGTGGTAACCGTCGGCGCCGTTTTCGATTTGCAGCTTCCAGTTGCCGTCATAGACATAGGATGAGCTGCCGCGCAGCACCTCCAGGCCCAAAGGCGCCTGGTCGACCATCTGGTCGATGATCACGCGGGTTTCGCCCAGATAATCGCAGAGTTCCGGCACCGCATCGCTGAGGCTGCCGAACAGGAAACCGCGGTAGTTTTCAAAGCGCGCCAGGCGCTTGAGGTCATGGGAGCCGTCGCAGTCGAAGCTGTCCGGGTAGGCGCCGGTCTTCGCGTCCTTTACCTTGAGCAGCTTGCCGGCGTTGCTGAACGTCCAGCCATGGAAGGGGCAAGTGAATGAGCCCTTGTTGCCTTGTTTGCGCCGGCACAGCATGGCGCCGCGATGCGCGCAGGCGTTGACCAGGCCATGCAGCACGGCGTGTTTGTCACGGGTGATGACCACCGGCTGGCGGCCGATCCAGGTGGTGAAGTAATCGTTGATCTGCGGCACCTGGCTTTCATGGGCCAGGTAGATCCAGCCGCCTTCGAAGAGGTGTTTCATCTCCAGGGCAAACAGGTCGGGGTCGGTAAAGATGTCGCGGCGGCAGCGGAACACCCCAGTGGCGGGGTCTTCCTGTACGGACTCGCGCAATTGGCAGGCGAGTCGGTCGAGTGTACTGATCATGGGGCGGGCCCTCCGTTGTTCTTGTATCAGGCGCCCTCACCGTACGTGTTCGCCCTGCGCGTCAATATCCGCTGCCTGCACATCGCTATCCGCCAGGCGCACGTCGCTTAACGATGGCGTTTCCAGGTCTGCGACGGCAGTTCGCCGAAGCGTTTGCGATAGGCCTCGGAAAACCGCCCCAAGTGCATGAAGCCATGGTCCAAAGCCACCTCGGTCACGCTGCGCGTGCTGCTCAGTTGCAAGCGTGCGTGCACCCGTTCGAGCTTGCAGCGGCGTACATACTCGCGCGGCGACAACCCCACCTGGCGCGCAAACAGGCTGTACAGCGAACGTTCGCTGACGTTGGCCACGGCCATCAACTGCTCGACGCTGATGTCTTCGCCCAGGTGCTGCTGGATAAATTCGCGCACCGCTTCAAACCCACCGCCATGGGCAGCCTGGGGGATCACCCGCGACACATTACTGCCCAGCAATGCCAGCAGCTTGTTGGCCACGATGCGTTCGTACAGGCCCTGCGTGTGGGGCTCGGCAGCGTTTTCCGCCTCATGGCAGATCAGCCCGAGCAACGGCAGGAAGCCGCCCATTTCACTGAGCGCGTGGCGCGCCGTCGCGAAGCGGATGCCCACCTGCGGCAGGCTCCAGTGCTGCTCCAGGCAGGCGTTTTCCAGCAGGCGCACCGGCAGTTTGATGATGAATTTCTCGCAGTCGGCGGAATAGGTCAGGTCGACCGGATCGTCCGGGTTGATCAGCAGGATTTCCCCCGGCCCGAACACGTCATCCTCGCCACGCGAACTGGAGCGGCAATGCCCGCGCAACAGGATCTGCAGGTGATAGATGGTCTCCAGCGCCACCGATGTGACCCGTACCGGTGCGCCGTAGCTGATGCGGCACAGGTCCAGGCTGGCGAAGGTGCGATGGCTGATACTCGCCCGGGGCCGGCCCTTGGGAGGCAGGCGAATGCAGTGGCTGCCCACGTGCTGGTTGACGTAGTCCGACACCGCGTAGGCATCGGCGCCCCGGAAAATCTGGCTGCGCTCACTCAATAGCACGGTCATGGTTGCGACTCTTTTATCGTTATTGGGCTCAGGCTGACGCCTGGGTACGGGGGCGTCCAATATGGAAAAAGTCTGAAGGGATACCCTGGAGGTATTGTCAGGCGTTCTGCGCCAGGCTTTCAGCGGCGCATCGGGGTGCACAGGGCTTGAGGTGGGCATGGCGTGCTAAAACTTTGAAACAATACCCTTGGCCGGATTGGGCGGGGACCTAGCGATACCCCCGCGCCTGAACATCGAACAACTCGGCATAGCGCCCACCCGCCGCCATCAGCTGGTGATGGCTGCCCTCCTCAAGGATTCGCCCGCCGTCCAGCACGATGATGTGGTCGGCATTGCGCACGCTGGAGAATCGATGGGAAATCAACAACGTCATGCGGCCCTTGGCGTGTTCGCGAAAGTGCTCGAACACCGCCGCCTCGGCGCCGGCGTCCAGCGCGGCCGTCGGCTCGTCAAGAATCAGCAGATCCGCTTCCTGGCGCATATACGCGCGTGACAAGGCGACTTTCTGCCATTGCCCACCCGACAACTCCTGGCCGCCGAGCCAGCGCCCTAACGGTGTGCCGTAGGCCTTGCTCAGGCGTTCGATGAACTCGGCGGCCACCCCCTGGGTGGCGGCCGTGCGCCAGCGCGCCTCGTCGTTCAGCGCATCGACGTCACCCACGCCAAGGTTCTCGCCGACGGTCATCTGGTAGCGGATGTAATCCTGGAAAATCACCCCAATGCGCTGGCGCAGTGTCTGTTCATCCCAGTCTTGCAAGTCGCTGCCATCCAGCAGAATGCGCCCCTCGTGTGGGGTATACAGGCGCGTGAGCAGTTTGATCAGGCTGGTTTTGCCCGAGCCATTCTCGCCCACCAGGGCCAGACTTTGCCCCGGCGCCAAGTGCAGGTTGATGTCCGTCAATGCCGGCCGCTCAGCGCCGGGGTAACTGAACCCCACGTGCTCGCAGCGCAGACCGTCGCCGGGACGCGCGCCCTGGGTAAGCCGGCCACTCGGCACGACCACGGGGGTTAGCAGGTACTCATAAAGGTCCGACAGAAACAGACTGTCGTCATACAGGCCGGCAATCGCGCTGAGGCTGGCGGTGATCGCGCTTTGCCCCTGCTTGAACAGCACGATGTACATGGTCATCTGTCCCAGGCTGGTCTGGCCGCGCACGGTGTCCAGCACCACCCAGGCGTAAGCCACATAAAACGCCGCGGTGCCCAGCAGGCCCAGGGCAAAGCCCCAGGCATCGCGACGCACCGTCAACTGGCGGTCCTCGGTGTACAAGCGCCGGGCGTTATCGCGGTAGCGCTGGAGGAACAGCGGCGCCAGGCCGAACAGCTTGACCTCTTTGGCATGGGTCTCGTGGGACAGCAGCGATTCCAGGTAATTCTGCTGACGGGTCTCGGGCGCGCGCCGGTGAAACAGGCGAAATGCATTGCCCGAGAAATGCGTCTCGGCGAAGAACACCGGTAAGGCGCCGACCACCAGAATCACCAGCGCCCACGGCGAAAAGTGCACTAACAGCACGGCAAAGCTGATCAGCGCGATCAGGTTCTGCACCAACCCCAGGCCCTTGGTGACCAGGCTCAGCGGCCGTGTCGACGCGCCCTGCCGCACGCGCACCAGCTTGTCGTGAAACTCGGCGTCTTCAAATTGCAGGAGTGAGAGGGTCTGGGCTTTCTCCAGAATCATCAGGTTGACCTTCACCCCCAACTGCACCCGCAGCAACGATTGCTGCATTGACAATGCACGCTGGGCGGCGGCCAGCAGCGCCAACACGCCCGCCTCGGCCAGCACGTACTGCATCACTGGCCACACGGGCGCCTGGCTGCCGGCTGCATAAATCTGCATCGCGTGCACCACGCCATCGACAATACGCTGGCCGATCCAGGCAGCCAGCGCAGGCAACAGACCGGCAATGATGGTGGCCAACAGCAAGCCTATAAATAAGGGACGCGACGTCCCCCACACCAACTTCAGCGCCCTGCGCGCCTGGCTGGAAAACGCGCTCAATCGATTGAACAGCACCATGAATGGCATGGACTCCGTGTGGGGGCTGGGGTGAGACGGGTGGATTATGGCAGGCGACGGTGTTGCGCACATCCAACGGCGCGCGCGACGCCGAAGCGCCCAGCTAGTTGCGCCTGCCCACCGCCTTGTAACGCCCGTGGAGAGGATTGCTGAGGGTAGGACACTTCGGGCGCGTCAGGCTTCTTTGATCACGCGCATAGTGGCGGCGTTAGAGGTGTAAATGGGGACTAACGCCATTTTTTCGCCTGACGCTACCGCTCTAGAGCCCCGTCACAATGTTCTCGGCGACGCGGACAGCCTCTGAGCCGCCGGCGTCGGTCAAGCCCCGCCGACGCTCAACCGCTCCCACAAAAAGCGGTAGACCAACGCTTTCATGTACGCACTCTGCGCGTTATCCGCCGCCCCCCCATGGCCGCCTTCGATGTTCTCGTAATAGGTGACGTCCTGGTTGGCCTCGATCATCCTGGCCGCCAGCTTGCGGGCGTGGGCCGGGTGTACGCGGTCATCACGGGTCGAGGTGGTGAACAACACTGGCGGGTAGGTCTGCGCCGGGTCGAACAGGTGGTAAGGCGAAAACGTCTGGATGTAGGCCCACTCTTCGGGTACGTCCGGGTTGCCGTATTCTTCCATCCACGAAGCCCCGGCCAGTAAGTGGTGATAGCGCTGCATATCGAGCAACGGCACCTGCACGACTACGGCGCCTAACAGTTCAGGGTACTGGGTCAGCATGTTGCCGACCAACAGGCCGCCATTGCTGCCACCTTGCACGCCCAAGTGCCGGGGCGCGGTGACTTTTCGGCTGATCAGGTCTTGCGCCACTGCGGCAAAATCTTCGTAGGCACGCGCGCGATTGTGCTTGAGTGCGGCCTGGTGCCAGCGCGGCCCGTATTCGCCACCGCCGCGAATGTTGGCGACGGCATACACCCCGCCTTTGGCAAGCCAGGCGCGGCCCAGCCCGCCGGAATATTCCGGGCACAGCGAATACTCGAAACCGCCGTAGCCATAGAGCAAGGTTGGCGCACTGCCGTCGTACTGCAACCCTTGCTCATGCACCAGGAAATACGGCACACGGGTGCCATCCCTCGACACTGCAAAATGCTGCTGCACCACATGGCGACTTGCATCGAAGAACGCCGGCATGGCTTTCAGCGCATGCGGTTCAGCGCCGATTTCAGCCAGTGAAAGCGTGACCGGCGTGAGGTAGTCCCGGGTGACCAGCCAGACCGCGTCACTGTCATCGCTGTCGACCGCACTCACGTCCACCGTCGCCATCGGCGGCGCGCCGATAAATGCGCTGCGCGTCCATCCTTCATTGCTGGGCGTCAACACGCTGAGACGATTCCTGACGTCATCCAGAATGTTCAGCACCAAGTGATTGCGCGTCCAGTCCATGTCCGCCAGCGAGGTGCTGTCAGACGGCGCAAACAACACGTCGAAATCGCGCCCGCCGGCCATGAACTGTTCAAACTTGATCGCCAATAACGAGCCGGCGACATAGCCATCACCCACTGGCCAGTCGTCACGTAATTTCAGCAGCAGCCAGTCTTTGTGCACTGACTTTTCGGCTGAGTCAGGCGCGTCGATTTTGCGCAGTTTGCCGTCGTCGGCCCGCAGGTATAGCTCATCGTTGTAGAACGCCAGCGTACGGCTGACAAAATCACGCGCGTAGCCCGGCGTACTGTCGTGCATCGCCGCAATATACATATCGTCGTGCTGGCCTTCGTACACAACAGTGGCCGCGCTCAACGGCGTTCCGCGCTGCCACTGTTTGACGATGCGCGGGTAGCCCGAGCGCGTCATGCTGGCCGCACCGAAATCAGTGAACACGTACACGCTGTCCTGGTCGATCCAGCCCATTCCGCCCTTGGATTCCGGCAGTTGGAAGCCGTCTTCAACCCAGGTTTTGCCGACCAGATCAAATTCGCGCGTGACGCTAGCATCCGCCCCGCCACGGGACAGTTCAATCAGGCAGCGCTGATAGGTCGATTGCGAATGGCCCGGTCGCAGGCAGTTGGCGCCATGCCATACCCAGTTCTCGCCCTCAAGGGTGTTCAACGCATCGATGTCCAGCACAGTTTCCCAGGCGGGTTGGGCCTTGCGGTACTCCTCCAGCGTGGTGCGACGCCACAGTCCGCGTGGGTGGGCGGCGTCAATCCAGAAGTTGTAATAGTGCGTGCCGATTTTTTCCACGAAAGGGATATTGCTGTCGCTATCGAGCACCGCCAGAAGCTCGGCTTGCAGCGCCTTGAAGCTGTCCGATTGCGCGAGGCGTGTAGCGGTCTTCTGGTTTTGCGCCCGTACCCAGTCCAGCGCCCTGGCACTGTCGACCTCTTCAAGCCATTGGTACGGATCGTGGAAGGTGGTGGGTTCTGTTGGGAGGTTTGACATGATCGAATCCTGTCGAAAGCGGTACTTAAAAATTACCCGTGAGCGCTCACGGTTTGCCCTTGCGGCGCGTAGAAGTCGGCCATGTAATCGACAAACGCCCTGACGTTGGGCGCCAGATACCGTGATTGCGGATAGAGCGCGAAGTAATGCCGTTGGCCCAGCGAATAGTTGGGCAGAATGGAGACGAGTTGCCCTTGCGCAAAATTAGCGCGCACGGTGGCCTGGGTAAAACACGCAATGCCGGCGCCGGCCAGTGCAGCGGCGTGCAAGGCGCTGAGGGTGTTGGTGTTGAACTGCCCCGTTGGCGTGACCTTGACCGGCGCACCACGCGGCGGGCACAGCTCCCAGTCGGATGAGGCGCCGATAAACGCCAGCAAGCGATGGCCGTCGAGTTCCTGGGCCGTGCGTGGCAAACCGTGGCTGTTTACATAGGCGGGCGACGCCACCAGGACCAACTTTGAAACCGTCAGGGTGCGTGCGACCAGCGTGGTGTCAGCCAGTCCACTGGCGATACGGATAGCCACGTCGAACCCTTCGGCGACCAGGTCGACGAACTGATCGTCGCAGCACAGCTCAAGTTCGATATCGGGGTAGCGCTTCTGGAAACCCGGCAGCCAGTGCGGCAAGTCCAGCGTGCCGACCACCAGCGGCACGCTGACCCGCAACAGGCCTTTGGGTTGCTGGTGCCCCTGCGCCATGGCCAGGGCGGCCGCATCAAGGCGATCGAGAATATCGACGCACGCTGCGAAGTAGTGCTCACCGGGGCTGGTCAGGCTGAAACGCCGGGTGTTGCGGTTGATCAACTGAACGCCCAGCGCCACTTCCAGTTGCTGCAATTGCCGGGAAATCGTCGAGTGGGTGGTGTCGAGCCGCTCTGCCGCCGCAGAGAAGCCCTTGGCCTCGACGATGCACCGAAAGGCGCGCATGGCAGATAACTGGTTCATGAAGCGAGTGTGACTCCAGGCGAGCAGTCCGGTGGATCAGTGCACGGGCAAGGCGACGATTTGCGCAGTGCTCAGCACCGAACCGAAGGTGTCTTCGATTTCCGCCAGCGCCGCATTGTGCAACGCGTCCTTGGACACCGAATCCCCATTGGCGCGAGTGATTGCGCGGGTGGCAGTGGCATCGGATGCTACCACAACGTCGTAGCCCAACGGCACCGCGTCACGCGCAGCACCGGCGACACAGGCGTGGGTCATCAGCCCGGAAATGATCAGCGTCTTGATTCCGGCTTGCTTCAACTGGGCGTCGATATCGCTGCTGGCGAACACACTCACGGTGGTTTTTTGAATGACTTTGTCCTGTGCACGCGGCTGCATCAACGGGTGGAAGTTCACCGTTTTACCGCCCTTGGCAAACACCGCTGCGCCCTCCGCAGCCAAGTGCTGCACGTGGATCACCGGAATATGTTGCTTGTCGGCAAACGCAATCAAGCGCTGGGTGTTGGCCAGCGCTGTCATGCCATCCGGGATCGGCATGCGGCCCGTGAAGTATTCGTTCTGGAAGTCGATCACCAGCAACGCGGTGGTTTTCGGGTCCAACTGGTCGGTCGGCTTGGCACCGAACATGGCACGGATGGTCGGCTGCGCATTGGCCAGGGCGTCGGCGGCGACGGCAGATTGTCCGAGGCTCATCAGCAGGCCAAGGCCGGCGATGACGGATTTAAGCACGTGCGGCACGCTGACAGCGTTTGCGGCGCGCAGGGTCGTTTGAGCAGCAGTGATGGCATGGGACATGAGCGGGTTTCCTTAAGCAGTCGTCGGGTTGACGAGGCCAGCTTAAGCAGGCCCTGCTGTTTGATCCACGCACATAAGCAAACAATACCTGTGCTGTTTATGCACAGATGCGAAGTCACGCGAACGTTTACTCAAGCGCGCCCAGCCCTGTCACCCGTGCATCAACTACCGTGCGGACCTTGGGCTACGCTTGACGACCTTTAACCCAGGCCACAACGCCACGCGCTGATGCGCCCGTCAAACCCGCCATAGGCGATGCACCGACGCGGCTCAAGGTCGCGCCCAGCGGTGAGCTGCAGTGGCGAGCCAAGGCGGGTTCGGTTGGGCCCCGTGCTGTGCGCAGGGCTGCTGGCAACGCAGCCGGCGCATTACATGTTCGGCATGCTGGTGCTGTTTATCATCGGCGGTGGACGCCTGTATTGACTGGGCGTTTCGATTTCGGCTGCGGTCACCGTCAACGCGTCGGAATAAGCGCGTTGGGATGGATCAATGGGTCGAGCGGTTTGAATGCCATTGGCCGGCACAGCACGACGATGGCCGTGTTCCTTGCACGCTGCGCAATAGACCTTTGTCATCAAGCCCATTGATAGCTGCCTAACGAAACCCGCATCCTAGAGGGCTAATCTCGCGCTTATATCATTCCGAATGATAGTTACCTTTGCTTCATTCGATTCGTGACATAGCACCTCGCCGCGCATGATCCGCCCATCTCAAATACATTGGCGGATGCACTCCATGGAACAGTCACTCAAACATTTGCGCTTCCCCCTGGCGATTTTGGCCGTGGTGGTCATGAGCGCGTGCGGCAAAACTCCGGAACAAGCGGCCGCCATGCCCCCTGCGAAAATCAGCGTGGCCAAGGTGCTCGAACAACCGGTCAACGAGTGGGATGAATTCACCGGTCGCCTGGAAGCGCCGGAAACCGTGCAGATTCGTCCGCGGGTGTCCGGCCAGATCGACCAGGTTGCTTTCATCGAGGGCGCCCTGGTGAAGAAAGGCGACTTGCTGTTCCAGATCGACCCGCGTCCGTTCCAGGCTGAAGTGCGCCGTCTCGAAGCCCAGCTTGCCCAAACCAAAGCCGCCGCGACCCGTAGCGATAATGAAGCGCAACGGGGCGAACGCCTGCGTCAGAGCAACGCGATTTCCGCCGAACTGGCCGACTCGCGCACCACCGCTGCCCAGGAAGCCCGCGCGGCTGTCGCCGGGATTCAGGCGCAGTTGGACCTCGCCAAGCTGAACCTGAGTTTCACCCGCGTAACCGCGCCGATCAGCGGCCGCGTCAGCCGTGCCGAAATCACCGCCGGCAACCTGGTGACCGCCGACACCACGCCGCTGACCAGCGTCGTGTCCACCGACAAGGTCTACGCCTACTTCGACGCCGACGAGCGCGTGTACCTCAAGTACACCGAACTGGCCCGCGAAGGCCGCCGTGGCGCGACCACACCGGTGTACCTGGGCCTGTCGAATGAAACCGGCAACCCGCACCTGGGCCAGATGAACTTCGTCGACAACCAGGTCAACCCGGCCACCGGCACCATCCGTGGCCGTGCCGTGTTCGATAACAGCAAGGGCGAATACACCCCTGGCCTGTATGCCCGCTTGAAGCTGGTCGGCAGCGGGACCTACTCCGCGGTGTTGATCAACGACGAAGCGGTCGGCACCGACCTGGGCAAGAAGTTCGTGCTGGTGATGGACGGCGACAAACCGGCTTATCGCTCGGTGGAACTGGGGCCGAAGATCGAAGGCCTGCGCATCGTGCGCAGCGGTTTGAACAAGGACGACACCATCGTCGTGAAGGGCCTGCAGCGCATTCGCCCGGGTTCGCCGGTTGCACCGGAAACGATCCCGATGGCCAGCAAGGAAACCCTCGCCGCCTTGGCACAACAACGACAAGCGCTTGAAGCCAGCAACCTGGAGCAAGTGGCGCCGAACAAAGCCGCGCCCAAGCTCGCAGCCGTCGCGACTCCACGCGGTTAAGGGATACAACTCAAGATGAATTTTTCCAAGTTCTTCATTTCACGGCCGATCTTCGCAGCGGTGCTGTCGCTGTTGATCCTGATCGCGGGTGCAATCTCGCTGTTCCAACTGCCGATCAGCGAATACCCGGAAGTCGTGCCGCCGACCGTCGTGGTCCGCGCCAACTTCCCGGGTGCCAACCCCAAAGTCATCGGTGAAACCGTGGCCGCGCCCCTGGAGCAAGCCATCACCGGCGTCGAGAACATGCTGTACATGTCCTCGCAGTCCACCGCCGACGGCAAGCTGACCCTGACCATCACCTTCGCCCTGGGCACCGACCTGGACAACGCGCAGGTGCAGGTGCAAAACCGAGTGACGCGGACTCAGCCGAAACTGCCTGAGGAAGTCACGCGCATCGGCATCACCGTGGACAAGGCCTCCCCCGACCTGACCATGGTGGTGCACTTGACCTCACCGGATCAGCGTTACGACATGCTCTACCTGTCCAACTACGCCTTGCTCAATGTGAAGGATGAGCTGGCACGCCTGGGCGGCGTGGGTGATGTGCAGCTGTTCGGCATGGGCGACTACTCCCTGCGTGTATGGCTGGACCCGAACAAGACCGCGTCGCGCAACCTGACCGCCACTGATGTAGTCAATGCGATCCGCGAGCAAAACCGCCAAGTGGCCGCCGGTGCCCTCGGTGCGCAGCCTGCGCCGAATGCCACCAGCTTCCAGTTGTCGGTGAACACTCAGGGCCGTCTGGTGACGGAGGAAGAGTTCGAGAACATCATTATTCGCGCAGGCGATAACGGTGAAATCACCCGCCTGAAGGACATCGCACGGGTCGAGCTGGGTTCGAGCCAATATGCCCTGCGTTCGTTGCTCAACAACCAGCCGGCGGTGGCGATCCCGATCTTCCAGCGCCCGGGCTCCAACGCCATCGAGATCTCCAACGAAGTGCGCGGCAAGATGGAAGAGCTGAAAAAGAACTTCCCGCAAGGGATGGACTACAGCATCGTCTATGACCCGACCATCTTCGTGCGTGGCTCCATCGAAGCGGTGGTGCACACCCTGTTCGAAGCACTGATCCTGGTGGTGCTGGTGGTGATTCTGTTCCTGCAAACCTGGCGCGCCTCGATCATTCCGTTGGTGGCGGTGCCGGTATCGTTGATCGGTACGTTTGCGGTGATGCACCTGTTTGGCTTCTCGCTCAACGCGCTGTCGCTGTTCGGCCTGGTACTGGCGATCGGTATCGTGGTGGACGACGCCATCGTGGTGGTGGAGAACGTCGAGCGTAATATCGAGTTGGGGCTGCAACCCTTCCAGGCCACTGAAAAGGCCATGAGCGAAGTGACCGGCCCGATCATCGCCACGGCGTTGGTGCTGTGTGCGGTGTTCATTCCGGCGGCCTTTATCAGCGGCTTGACCGGGCAGTTCTATAAGCAGTTCGCGTTGACCATCGCGATCTCGACGGTGATTTCCGCTTTCAACTCGCTGACCTTGTCCCCTGCCCTCGCCGCCGTGTTGCTGCGCGGTCATGATGCGCCGAAGGATCGCTTCTCCAAGGTGCTCGACAAGATCTTCGGCGGCTGGTTGTTCCGTCCCTTCAACCGCTTCTTCGTCAAGGCCAGCCATGGCTACGTCGGCACCGTACGCCGGGTTATTCGTGGCAGCGGTATCGCCTTGTTCCTGTATGCCGGGTTGATGGTGCTGACCTGGTTCGGTTTTGCCCACACCCCCACCGGCTTCGTACCGGCCCAGGACAAGCAATACCTGGTGGCCTTCGCGCAATTGCCGGACGCTGCGAGCCTGGACCGCACTGAAGAGGTGATCAAGCGCATGTCCGACATTGCGCTGAAGCAACCGGGTGTCGAAGCCGCAGTAGCGTTCCCGGGCCTGTCGATCAACGGGTTCACCAACAGCCCGAACAGCGGCATCGTGTTTGTGACCTTGAAGCCGTTCGACGAACGTAAAGACCCGAGCATGTCGGCCGGTGCGATTGCCGGTGCACTGAACGGCAAGTACAGCAGCATCGAAGAAGCCTACATGGCGATCTTCCCACCGCCGCCGGTACAGGGCCTGGGCACGATTGGCGGGTTCCGCCTGCAGATCGAAGACCGTGGCAACCTGGGGTATGACGAGCTGTACAAAGAAGTGCAGAACATCATCACCAAGAGCCGTACCACGCCGGAGTTGTTCGGCCTGTTCACCAGCTACACGGTCAACGTGCCCCAGGTCGATGCCGCCATCGACCGCGAAAAGGCCAAGACCCACGGCGTGGCGGTCAGCGACATCTTCGACACCCTGCAGATCTACCTGGGTTCGTTGTATGCCAACGACTTCAACCGCTTCGGCCGGACCTATCAAGTCAACGTGCAGGCTGAGCAGCAGTTCCGCCAGGATGAAGACCAGATCGGCCAGTTGAAAGTGCGCAACAACAAAGGCGAGATGATCCCGCTGGCGACCTTCATCAAGGTCAGCGACACCTCGGGGCCGGACCGTGTGATGCACTACAACGGTTTTATCACTGCCGAAATCAACGGCAACGCCGCACCGGGCTACAGCTCCGGCCAGGCCCAGGCGGCGATTGAAAAGCTGCTGAAAGAGGAACTGCCCAACGGCATGACCTACGAGTGGACCGACCTGACTTATCAGCAAATCCTCTCGGGCAACACTGCACTGTTCGTGTTCCCGCTCTGCGTACTGCTGGCGTTCCTGGTACTCGCGGCCCAATACGAAAGCTGGAGCCTGCCGCTGGCGGTCATCCTGATCGTACCGATGACGCTGCTGTCGGCCATTACCGGGGTGATCATCTCCGGCGGCGACAACAACATCTTTACCCAGATCGGCTTGATCGTACTGGTGGGCCTGGCATGCAAGAACGCGATTCTGATCGTCGAGTTCGCCAAGGATAAACAGGCCGAGGGGCTCGATCCGCTCGCTGCGGTACTGGAAGCCTGCCGTCTGCGTCTGCGGCCGATCCTGATGACCTCGTTCGCCTTCATCATGGGTGTGGTGCCGCTGGTGTTGTCCAGTGGTGCCGGTGCCGAGATGCGTCATGCCATGGGCGTGGCGGTGTTCTCCGGGATGATCGGGGTGACCTTCTTCGGCCTGTTGCTGACGCCAGTGTTCTACGTATTGATCCGTCGCTATGTGGAGCGCAGCGAAGCGCGCAAAGCGGCCAAGGCCTTGAAGCTGGAGACACAGCAATGAGTGTGAAAGTCTTTCTGCCGAGCCTGCTGGTAGTGGCGCTGAGCGCCTGTGCCGTCGGCCCGGACTACACAACCGAAAAATTGGAGGCGGCCAATATCACGGCCGCCGCCGACACCAAAAGCTATGACCACGCCCGGTACGAAGGGATCTGGTGGCAGCAGTTCGAGGACCCGACCCTCAACCAACTGGTGACTCAGTCGCTGAGCGGTAACCGCGACCTGCGGGTGGCCTTCGCCCGTCTGCGGGCGGCACGCGCCATCCGTGATGACGTGGCCACCGACATCATGCCGGTCGTTACCTCTCGCGCCAGCAGTGATGTGGGCAAAGGCCAGATCCCGGGCCAGACCACCAAACGGGTCAACAGCGAACGCTACGACCTGGGCCTGGACATGGCCTGGGAAGTCGATTTGTTCGGCCGCATCCGCCGCAACCTCGAAGCCAGCGACGCTGACCAACAGGTGGCGGAAGCCGACCTGTACCAACTGCAAGTCACCATGATCGCCGAATTGGTAGACGCTTACGGCCAACTGCGCGGCGCCCAGCTGCGCGAACGTATCGCCTTGGACAACCTGAAGAACCAGCAGGAATCGCGCACCATCACCGTCAGCCTGCGTGATGCAGGCGTCGGCGACCAGCTCGACGTGGAACGCGCCGATGCGCGCCTGGCGGCAGTTGAAGCCAGCGTGCCGCAACTGCAAGCCGAGCAAGTGCGCGAGCGTAACCGCATCGCCACCCTCCTCGGCCAGCGCCCCGACAAGCTGAGCGTGGACCTGAGCCCGAAAGACCTGCCGGCGATTGCCAAGGCGTTGCCAATCGGTGACCCGGGGCAACTGCTGCAACGTCGCCCGGACATTCTCAGTGCCGAACGCAAACTGGCCGCCGCCACCGCCCGTATCGGCGTAGCCAAGGCGGACCTGTTCCCACGGGTCAGCCTCAGCGGCTTCCTCGGCTTTACCGCCGGGCGCGGTTCGCAGATCGGCTCGGCGGCGGCAAATGCCTGGTCCCTCGGCCCGAGCATTACCTGGGCAGCGTTTGACCTGGGCAGCGTGCGTGCGCGTTTGCGCGGCGCGAATGCCGAGGCCGATGGCGCCCTGGCGACGTATGAGCAGCACGTGTTGCTGGCATTGGAAGAATCGGAAAATGCCTTCAGTGATTACGGCAAACGCCAGCAGCGCCTGGTCTCGCTGATTCGTCAAAGTGAATCCAGCCGCGCCGCCGCCGACCTTGCCGCGATCCGCTATCGCGAAGGCACCGTGGACTTCCTGGTGCTGCTCGACGCGCAACGTGAGCGCCTGGCGGCGGAAGACTCACAGGCCCAGGCCGAAGTGGATTTGTATCGCGGGATTGTCGCGATCTACAAAGCCCTCGGTGGCGGCTGGCAGCCGGACACCGTCGTCGCCAGCAGCCAGTGAGGTAAAGAGCTCCTTTGGTTGGTCGCATCCAGCCAATTTTTTAGCCCTGCGGTCCATTCGGTCGCGGGGCTTTTTTTTGATGTTTGCAATGACCTTCACGGATTGACGGGAGTAAATCACTGACAACCGATGGGAGTGGACTATGCAGTCGTGGGCTGAGACGCCTTAGCCCAGTGAGGAAGAGGAAGCGACTCTCCGATCCACAGGCAGAGACGGTGATGCAAGGACATCACTTGTTCTTCACCACTGGAAACCCATTCCTCGCCGATGACAGCACTCCAGCACGCCTCTAGCATTGGTCGATGGTGCGTGCAAAACAGTGAAAAATCATTTGAACGATCTATTAGTATTCGCAAATATTCCATGCAGTTCCACGCCATTACGCTACGACGCTCTTCGCCCTCGTCACCCAGCAGCAACTGACGCAACCGTTCCTTGTTCTCAACGGTGTAAAGCGCTGAATCGTGACGACGCACTATCTCCAGAAGTGGATTCGGCGCGCTTTGCATTCGGCACAGGCTCATGCCACTGGCGGTTGTAAATAGCGCCAACGCTTCGTCCACCGCTGCACCCACTGTTATATCACTGACGCTCTGAACAAGCTGAGGGAGTGGCGCTTCGCTCCGGTACCGCACGCACTGGTAATACAACTGCGCCCTGTCCACGCAGCGCTGCGCGACACACTCGAGGATGCGCAGCTCGGCACTGCGTAACTCAGAGTCAGCAACACTGGAATGCGTGGTGAACAGGTCCAACATCCGACTGCATATCTGAAGGCTGCTCGCTGCATTTACCAACGCAGCACCTCGCTGTGGTGCAACCAGTTTTTCAAGAAAATGGATGATTGCTAGAGCGTGTTCCTGAGTCTTGTTGTGTTGCGCTTTGAATGTCTGCCCTTTGAGTTCTCTATTGCAAATTGCATACTGATCAAGGGTCATGTTCAAAAAGCGCGAGGCACAAATGTCCAGAGTCGTTTGGCCTCTGAACGCGGCCGCTCGTAGCGCTTCATCCGGCAACGCATCACGATGACTCATGGACCACTGCGTTATTACATCCATAAGTTCACGTTGGGTGAAGCAAGGCACGTGCGTTACCAGGCTCATTTCGTAGTCGATCTGCTCGGACTCTTGAAAGTTGCGCAAGCCTTGCAATTTCTCGATCAGTTGACGCAAGCGATGGAGCGCTGCACTTTCCAGCCCATATCCGGATGCTTCAAAGACCGCCTGGTGCACCGCAAAGGCTTCTGTTTTGCTATCAGGCCCTAAAGAAAGTGCGAGCGCCATCTTGCCTTTGCCCAACAGCCTCTGCTCGACAATTTTTGCGCACGCTGGCACTTCGCGCCTGAGCAGCGTCTGAAGAATAATCGCCTCCCATTTAAGCTCGCCGTCACCGTGACGCACTGCAACATCACGAAGGCACCCCAACTCACGTGCAATGGCACGCACCTTGCGCGGGTTGTCGGGAAACCACTGCGCCGTATTGGTCCTGGCCTGCTCAGGAATGAAGTCGCAACACTCTGCCAAGGCCCGTTCGCTCAGATGCTTACACTGGTGCGCAGATAGCGGTTCCAGTTCAAATGCAAGGTCGACAATCTTGTCAAGGAATGGCTGGCGAGAAGAAGAAAACGCGGTGGAATACTCCTTGAGCGAACACGTAATGATGTCTTTGTCGAACGCCAGCACAAATGCAAAATCCGGCCAGTCGAGATAATCACGCAAGGTCATCAGCGTGCTTGGCAGAATAGCCGGATCGGCTCGATCAAGATCGTCGATAAAAACAATGACTCGGGCGCCACGCTTGGCCAGGACCTCACGCAGACCTTCAAGCTCCTCCAGGGTCAGCTTCAACCGGTCCATCATGGTAGTTGCGACAGTTGCCACGAACGCTGCGCCCATGGAGATAGTCGTGGCGATATCGCCGTCCATCTTGCCCACTACCTGACCGGTTGCGCTGGTGACTGCCGCGGCACTCGACGAAACAGCTGCAAGCTTTCGCCTGCGCTCCGCGGGCCCGTACGGCTTGAGCCCCATGCGTTTTATTTCGACGCTCATCTTGTTACAGAGAGTGCTTATAAAACTGTCAACATCTGCCGCGCGCCCTGCAGATACATGGACGACCACGTCCTCATTGGCCATCGCAATGTTGTGCAGAAAGTTCAACACGCTGGTCTTTCCTGCCCCCCACTCGCCGTACAAACCGATGCGCGTGGAAAACCCGGCAGGCGCTGTCTTGATAGCCCGGTACATCGACTGCGCTACCGGCCAACGGTCGAGATAATCCTCTGACCTAAGCAATCTGGCAGCGTCATGGCCCGGTTGCGAATTCGCAAACTCAACACCCTGTACACGCGTTGATTCCTCTATTTCAGTGACGAGCGTTGGCTCCTCTCTTTCAACCTTTACGCGCGGCTTTTTCCACTTCCTGAGTGTCGATAACATTCACTACTCCTTCCTTGGCACGGTCTTTCGCGTTGAAACGTGCCACTCGCGGCTCTGAAACATCTTCGTTTTAAAGCCCGCCGTCACTTTCCTACGGCATCCTCGTTAAGAATCAAACTGCGATAATGCCCCGGATTAGACCCCGACCATTTCCGAAACGCCTTATAAAACGAGCTGGCATCGGCAAAGCCCAACCGCGCGGCAATCTCGGCAAAACTGATGTGCGGCTCGGCCAGCCAGACAATCGCCAGTTCCTTGCGCACGCTGTCTTTAAGGCCCTGATAGGTCTGGCCCTCATCCGCCAGGCGACGCCGCAGGGTTGACGCCGAGATACACAAGTTGGCCGCCAGGCCCTCGGTTTCCGGCCAGGTATCGGCAGGCATCTGGCGCAGGTCGTGCTTGATGCGCGTAGCCAGGCTATCCGGATCACGGTACTTGACCAGTATGTTGGCCGGCGCATGTGCGAGAAAACGCTTGAGTTCTTCCGGGCTGCGCTTGATCGGCAGGTCCAGGCAGTCGGCAGAAAAGATCATGCGCGTGCGCGGCCGATCAAACCGCAGGTTGTCGGAGAACATCACACGATAATCGTCACAGAAGTCGGGCTGCGGGCAACGCAGTTCAATGGCCAGGATCGGAATGCGTCGCCCCGCCAGCCAGCAGGCGACGCCGTGGGAGATCATCCAATAAGTGAAATAGGTAAACGCACGCTGGGGCGTCAACTCGGGCTCCAGCAGCACAATCTCTGCCAGGCTTTGCTGGCGCACCAGCTCGGCGGGCATCTGCTCAAGCATCAGGGATAGAAACCCCAGGCCGGTTTCCAGGCTCGCGCCCAGGTTGGGCTGCGCCATCGCGGCGCGGCACAGGAACGCGAGGCTGCCGGACTTGAGCTTGCGCGGGTCCATACCAAAAAACTCATCATCCATGCGCCGCGCCAGCAAGCGCCACAAGCGCGCATACGCCGTGGCCGGCACCCGAGCGTCGGGCTGCTGCAGCCATGCCGGGGCGATCCCGACCTTGCTCAACACTTCAACCGTGGCCGCACCGGGGGCGCAACTTTGCAGCAAGGCCTCACGGACCAGATGGATGGAGATGGTGTCTTTTTCCGCCATGGGAGTTGGGCTATTCAACGCTACAAAAGAGGATGAGCATCATAAGGGCGGTTGCGATTCGCCACCACCGTTCAGCCGCAGTTCAGCAAAGGTCAATATTCACTGTTTAGTAATGAGTATCATTATGTTACAAATTAGCATCTTCAACAGTCTTGATACGGTGCCGAATGCTCGTTCCCTTTTTAATCATGCTGCGCGAAGGTATTGAAGCTGCGTTGATCGTTGGCATCATCGCCAGCTACCTGCAACAAACCGGCCGCGGCCAGTGGATGCCCGCCGTGTGGATCGGCGTATTCCTCGCCGCCGCCCTCGCCTTGCTGGTAGGCGGTGGCCTGGAGCTGGTCAGCGCTGAATTCCCGCAAAAACAGCAGGAACTGTTCGAAGGTGTCGTAGGCCTGGTGGCCGTGGGCATCCTCAGCTCCATGGTGTTCTGGATGCGCAAAGTCGCGCGCTCCATCAAGCATTCCCTGCACGAATCCCTGGACCACGCGCTCGCCGGCTCCCGGCATCAGGTAATTGCGCTGATCGCCATGGTGTTTTTCGCCGTGGCGCGCGAAGGCCTGGAGACGGTGTTCTTCCTGCTGGCGGTGTTCCAGCAGAGCGAAGGCCCGGGCGCGCCGATTGGCGCCCTGCTCGGCCTGATCCTGGCGATCATCGTCGGGTTCCTGATCTACAGCGGCAGCATGCGCCTGAACCTTGGCGCGTTTTTCCGCTGGACCGGCCTGTTCATCCTGGTGGTAGCCGCCGGCATCCTGGCTAATTCGGTGCAAGCCCTGCACGAAGCCGGCGTGTGGAACCACCTGCAAACCGTGCTGTTCGACTTCAGTACCGCACTGCCGATGGACAGCCCGCTGGGCTCAGTCCTGGCCGGTATGTTCGGGTACCAGGAGGCGCCGACGGTCAGCACCCTGGGTGCCTATCTGATTTATCTGGTGGTGGCGCTGGTGATGTTCTTCCTGCCCTCGGCGCCCGCCAGGCCTGTCACCAAACCCTCTTCCGTTTCCAGCCAGTAAGGACCGTCTCTTGTCCAACCAAACCCCTCAACCGGCACCGTCTTCCCGCGCCCTGCGCTGGGCGGTGGCCGGCTCAGTGGTGGTGATGATCGCCGCCGGTGCGCTGTTCTACTACGCCTCACAGTTGGCGGCCGCCAAACGCCAGACCAACCACAATGAAATTGCCGTGACCATCCATGGGCATGCCTGCGAACCCAATGAATTGACCGTGCCCGCCGGGCGCGCGAGCTTTCGCATCATCAACCGCTCCGACCGGGCGGTGGAATGGGAAATCCTCGACGGCGTACTGGTGATCGAAGAACGCGAAAATATCGCCCCGGGGTTAAGCCAGATCATCAACGCCAACCTGCAGCCCGGCGACTATGCGATCACGTGCGGCTTGCTGAGCAACCCACGCGGTACGTTGCACGTCACACCGACCGCGGAGTCGGACGCCCAGGCCAAGGCCAAGCCGTCGATGGTGGCCTTTATCGGCCCGCTGTCGGAGTTTCGCGTGTACCTGAGCAGCCAGGGCAGTGCACTGATCAAGGCGGTGACCGCGCTGGAGCAAGCCATTCAGGCCGGCGACCTGGCCCAGGCCCAGGCGCTGTATGTGCCAGCCCGTGAGGCGTATCAGCGACTGGCGCCGGCGTCGCAGCGCCTGGCCGAACTGGATAACGCGATCAACGCCCGCGCCGACTACTTTGAAAAGCGCGAGCAGGACCCCGCCTTCAGCGGCTTCCACCGCCTGGAATACAGCCTGTTCGAGCAGCGCAATCTGGCGGGCCTGGCGCCGGTCGCTCAACGCCTGCTCAGCGACGTCACCGCGCTCAAGCAACAACTGCTGGCCCAGTCGCTGCCACCTGAGCAACTGGTGAGCATTGTGGTGCGCAACCTCAATAGCCTGGCGGATGTTCGTGCCGCCAGCGGTGAAGAGGAACGCTACAGCCATATCGACTTGAATGGCTTTGCCGCCAACCTGCAAGCCGCCCACAAGGTGGTGGAGTTGATGCGCCCGTTGCTGAGCAAATCCGCGCCTGACGTGCTGCCGAAAATCGACAGCGCTCTCGAAGCGTTCGACGCCGAACTCAATGGTTTGAAGACCGATAACGGCTATAGCGCGTATGACAGCGTTACCGCCGATCAGCGCAAGCAGATCGCCGACAAGGCCAAGGCTCTGGCCGTTGCACTCGATGGAATCGACCCCGCCCTTGGCCTTTCCGGCCTGCAGTGAAGACGAGCTAACACATGAGTGATTCAGAACAATTTTCAGCGCAACGCCGCCGTGTCCTGCTGGGCATGGCCGCCACCGGTGCCGCGATTGCCGGTAGCACCCTGACCTGCCCGGCCATGGCGGCCGCCGCCGCCGAACAGGTCACCACCGCACCGCGCAGTGACAAGACCCAGGACCACCAGGACTTTTTCGGCAAGCACCAGAGCGGCATCGTCACACCGCGCCCGGCCTGCGGCATGCTGGTCGCGTTCGACGTACTGGCCAGCGACCGCGAAGACCTCGAGCGCCTGTTCCGCACGTTGAACGAGCGCATCCGCTTCCTGATGACCGGCGGCACCGTGCCGCAAGTCGACCCGAAACTGCCGCCCACCGACTCCGGCATTCTCGGCCCGGTCGTGACACCGGATAACCTGACCATCACCGTCTCCGTCGGCGAGTCGCTCTTCGATGAGCGCTTCGGCCTCAGCGCCGTCAAACCCAAGCGCCTGATCCGCATGGTCGGCTTCCCCAATGACGCGTTGGAACCGGCGCAGTGCCACGGCGACCTGAGCCTGCAATTTTCCTCCAACACGCCAGACACCAATATCCACGCCCTGCGCGACATCGTGAAGAACCTGCCGGACCTGCTGCTGGTGCGCTGGAAACAGGAAGGCAGCGTACCGCCACAGGCCCCCGCCAAGCCTGGCGAGCCTGCGCAGAGCGCGCGTAACTTCCTGGGCTTTCGTGACGGTTCGGCCAACCCCAATTCCAACGACAACAAGGCCATGGACCAGATTGTCTGGGTGCAGCCCGGCAACGACGAACCGGCCTGGGCCGCCAATGGCAGCTATCAGGCCGTGCGGATCATCCGCAACTTCGTCGAGCGCTGGGACCGCACACCGTTGCAAGAACAGGAAAGCATCATCGGTCGCGTTAAACCGACGGGCGCGCCGATGGACGGCGACAAAGAAACCCAGGTGCCTGATTACAGCAAGGATCCGGAAGGCAAATTGACCAAGCTCGATGCCCACATCCGCCTGGCCAACCCACGCACCCCGCAGACTCAGGCCAACCTGATCCTGCGTCGGCCGTTCAACTACTCCAACGGCGTCAACAAAAACGGTCAGCTGGACATGGGGCTGTTGTTCATCTGCTACCAGGCTGACCTGGAGAAAGGCTTTATCAGCGTGCAAACCCGGCTCAACGGCGAGCCTCTGGAGGAATACCTCAAGCCGGTCGGCGGCGGGTACTTCTTCACCTTGCCGGGGGTCGTCGGGCCCAAGGATTTCATTGGGCGCACGCTACTTGCTGCAACGCACCCTCAAACCACTGCCAACACTTAAAACAAACTCAGAGCGGATACGTCACATGAAGAAGTCGATTATTGCGTTGTCGTTGTTAATGAGCCTTTCGCCGCTCGCTGCATTCGCCGCGACTGCGCCGCTGGACCTGGTCGGCCCGGTTTCGGACTACAAGATCTACGTCACCGAAGAAATTGGTGAGCTGGTCACCCAGACCAAAGCATTCACCGATGCAATCAACCAAGGCGACCTGGCCACCGCCAAGAAGCTCTACGCGCCAACCCGCGTGCACTATGAGTCCATCGAGCCGATTGCCGAGCTGTTCAGCGACCTCGACGCCTCAATCGACTCGCGCGTCGATGACCACGAAAAAGGCGTGACCGCCGAAGACTTCACCGGCTTCCACCGCATCGAATACGTGTTGTTCTCGCAGAACACCACCAAAGGCCTGGAGACGCTGACCGCCAAGCTCAACACCGACGTCAACGACTTGAAAACCCGTGTCGATGGCCTGACCTTCCCCCCCGAAAAAGTCGTCGGCGGTGCCGCCGCATTGCTCGAAGAAGTCGCCGCCACCAAGATATCCGGTGAAGAGGACCGCTACAGTCACACCGACCTGTATGACTTCCAGGGCAACATCGACGGCGCGAAGAAAATCGTCGACCTGTTCCGTGGCCAGATCGAGAAACAAGACAAGGCCTTCCTGGCCAAGGTCGACAAGAACTTCGCCACCGTGGACAAGATCCTGGCCAAATACAAAACCAAGGATGGCGGCTATGAGACCTACGACAAGGTCAAGGAAAACGACCGCAAGGCACTCGTGGGTCCGGTCAACACCCTGGCTGAAGACCTCTCGACCCTGCGTGGCAAGCTGGGTTTGAACTGACACGGCGCCCAGGCGTTCGGGTGGCCCTCAAGGGCCTCCGAACGCCTGGGGCAGCTGTCAGGATTCAGGGGTGAACTGCTCCAGCGGCGTCGCTTCAGGCCTGTTGCTAATGGAATTGATCGCGTACCACGAGCCGTTCTTCTGCACTGCCAAGACTTGCTTCTTCCCGCTGAAGCCTTTGCGGGCGCCTGGAAATTGTCCGTCCGATGGGCGGGCAAACTGGGTACCCGAAGCGTCCAGGGTCCATTTCCACTGCACGATAGCCTTGGCCGGCACATAAACATTCGAACCGATATGAAACGGTGCGCCGTTAGCGATCTTTCTCAGCACCTTAACGCCCTTCGGCCCCACCCGTAATAGCTCAGGAATGCTTTCCAACGGATTGAACTGGCCGCGAATCAATGACGCGCCCCCTTTCAGCCCGGCCATGGTGAATGGCTTGCCGTTAAAAGGAATCAACATTTTCAAACCCTTGGCAAAATTCTTTGCCCCCGACCACCCGCCCGTGGCAAGAAAAGACAGAAGGTCAATCGCCAGGCCTTTCGCGCCGGCTTCTATGTTGCCCTCCACCAAATCAGCAATGGCGCCCACATAAGGGATCAGGCTCAGTACCATTCGAGCATTCTCGGCAGTGAACAAGCTGCTCGTTGAAAACGGAAAAGTACGTCGGTGCAACGCTGTCGGTTGGTTGGCATAGTCGATCAGCCCAACACGGTTCTCGTCAAAACTATAGGCCTGCAGTTTTTGCACTATTTGAGCAGTGATGGAAGACGTAAAGGTATCGGGTACGCGATGGTGAGTGTGGGCTGGAGGCCTCTCTAACGGATCGCCAAGCTTCTCGATGATCACCTCCGATTTCACCCCGGAGCGTGGCGCGGAGCCTGACCGATAGGCGTCGAAATCGAACGGCAACATCGTGCCCTTACGGTATTGGGTATTGACGCTGGCGAAAGGTCCGTAGGGTTTCACACCCTTTTTGATCTCACCGTCGAGCATCAACGTATCGGGCAAATCCGTGCGCTCAATCATCTTTCTCGAGTTGGGGAAAACCTCGTAATAACCGTACTTGGGCGTGGCCTCGCCTGTTTCGTAGCGCAACAAGACGCCATGGACACCCCGGCTGTTGCTTACCTTTGAATCTGGCTGACTGTCTTGCGCCAGGTCGTCTCCGGTCGCTTGGCGCAAACTATAGAGCTGAACGTCCTTCGACCTCTCCAACGCCATGCGCTGCTTGAGGGGTAATTCCGTGAACATCAGCTTCAATGCCGTCAAGTGGGCTGGTCGGGCCTCGGTGATGTATTTGTCAACTGCGGAGGGCACTAACGACTTAATGTTTGGCAGTTGCTTGAGGCGCTCTTTAAAGGTGGCCATCGAAACGTCGCGATGAATAAATGCGTTATCCGTCCAACTATCCTGTTGACCCAATAACGGCTTATCGTTCGCTTGATTCATCAGAATCACATCGGTCAACCGCTTATTAGCACGGTTTTTTCGCTCCGCTCGAATGGCCCCTGCGGAAAATTCTAAATTAGGGATACCGTCAAGCGTGAGGTTACTAATCTCATCCTTGGTCATCTCTGGAAATAACAAAGCCAGTTGCTGGATCAAAATGCTTGTTTCGGTGGGCGGATCGTTCATTAAAATGCCGAATGCCTCGCGCGTTTGGTTTTCGCGCTCGGTGAACGCTTTCGCCGCAGCCTCGTAGTCCCCCGCAGAGTATTTGCCATCTGAAGTCGCGGGAAAAACGCCCGCCATCACTGCCCAGTCCAGCAGCGGCTGGACGCCCAGCTCCTTGATCAACGCCTCTTGGTTAGGCCCTGCGGCGTCCTTGCGAGCCAGAGCCATGGCTTGTGTGAGGTTCAACCGTGCATCGCCCGCTATCGCACAGCCAAGGCGCAAGTTCATCCAGCCGGTAGAGCCGACCTTGATGAATTCCGGGTCGCGGTTGAGTACTTGCGCGGTATCGGCAGGTACGGTGGGGTCTCGCTTGACCAGCATCTCGGGTGCCGACTGGGCGAGAAAAAGGTGGGCCATCAATGCCGAGACCTTGGCGTCGACACCTCTGCCTTCCAAATGTTTCTCGACGCTCTCGCGCACCTCTTTAAGCGTACGGCCCAGATTTTCCGGCTGATACAACGCGTAGCCAGCCACGGTCCCTCGCCTGCCTGGCACAGCTGTATCCACGTTGAATTTGAGTGCCGTTGCCAAGAGCTGATGACGGTCAGCCCTTGGAAGCACCTGACCATCGGCCACTGCAAACAATTTAAGCGACTTGGCGATCTCTTCAGCCAGGACGATGGCCTGCGGCGAATCAAAAAACGCAGCGAGTTGACTGTCCGGGTCGGAATGGGACTGGAAACCTGGCGAAGTGCTGGAAAAGTCCTTGAACAATGCCATGACCCGGACTGATGCGCCTGTGAGCGTTTCACGGGCTTTATCGGACAAACTTGCCTGCCCTTCCCCGTAGGGCGTCATGCTCGCATAGTCACCCGCCAATGGGGCCTGCGGCAATCGAGTCTCCAACCATGACAACGTTACGCGTAACTGGCCAACGGTTTGCGGGACGTCAGGGGCATAAAACGCCAGGGCCTGACGTGCATCGTAAGTGCGCGTTGAGTACAGCGCATCTCCGGTTTTTTTGCTCATCTTGACTAACTGATCAAAATCAGTATTCATCTTGCGGGCGCTATGCCCTTCTACGTCATCAGTTCTCGACGCCCGCTCAATCTCTTCGTCGAAGCGTTGTTGGAGAGAGACCCAGTCACCTGCCAGATTGCGCATCTGCAGTTCGCCCTCCGACAGCCTGAACTCACTCATCCTGAACTCGCTGCCGGGCAGATCAAATCCGGCCTTCTTCAGAAAGGCCTGGAATGTCGCTGAACCCAGGAATTCGAGAAATAGATTACGCGCTTTTTTACTGCGCTGGTCCAAGGCCGCGCCGGGCTCGACGATCACGGGCTGCTCGTTCAGGTTCAACACGTTATCGTCAGGTTCGTTGGTGAACTGAGATCGAAATTGCTCTACCAGACGCGTGCGTACGGCGTTGTCCTGCCGGCACTCGAACAGCTCTTTGAACTGGTTTTCCCACTGCTGGCGTTTGGTTTGGGCAATCTTGGGCCATCCGTGGTGCTTGAGTTGCTTGCCCAGTACCGGCGCAGACTTGTCATTGTGTGGCGGCGTTACCCCATAAAAATCCAATAGCACATCGCGTCCCATTGCACTAAGGCTCGGACCAGGGACACCGGGTAACCCCAGGTCATTCGGCGACAGCACTTTTTGTAAGGCGCTGACCTGTTTACTCACCTGGCCCCAACCTGAACCATCGGTGATCGAGAAACGCTGGAACGTTTCTTTTCCGTCGCGCACCACGACGCCCGTTACGCAATCACTGAATACTCGAATGGTTTGCGGCTTCAAGCCTTGAGCGCTGAACCAGGCCTGGACGGATGCCTCATTGATCGCGTCGTTGTACATCTCCACAAACGGTGCAACCGATGAGTTCCTGGGAATAGGTAGTTCATTCGTTTTGCCCGTGTTCAACCACTGCTGCAGTTTTTTTTGCAGTGCCGTGTCGGCCGTTGCAGCGTCAGCCGCAGCCGGGTATCGGAGACGGCCTTTTCCACGGTTGGCGGGCACGTCTGCACCTTGAGTGGCAGTATCACGTCGGGTGCGGCCAGACGGTTCCTGCAGCTTCAACTGACGCAGTGACGTGGTATTAAAGGGTTCGGACCGACTGGGGCGCGGGGTTACAGCGGGCGCCATGAAAGCAGGAGGTTCATCGGGGGCGTGTAAGGGCGGTGCGGGTACTTGAGGGTTGATGGGCTGGCTAAGAAGCGTGACGTTACCTTTCGCAAGGATTGTCGACATTACACTGTCTCTCTACAGATTGAAGTGATGAGAGTTCTTGTCCGTAAAAACAATCGACTACAAAAGTATTAAGAAACATACGCATAGCGCATAGGATATTTCTCGATATACAAAGGGAAACATCTAGGCTGAAACGGCCAGGTAACGCCCCGCACCTCAAGAAGGCCCGGGGCGTTGTGCTTACGCAGCCTCTGTGCCCAATGGTTCAAACCCGTCCAACGGCGTACCGTTTGGCAAACCGGTGCTCGGGTTGATTGCGTACCACTGCCCATCGACCTGCACCGCGTTCACGGGCACCGAATGATTGCGCCCAACGTGAGCGGCAGGCTGGCTACTGCCACCCTGAGTCATCGGTGAACGACTGAACAGGCTGCTGTGCACGCCAAGGCACAGGCGCAGCTTTTCTTCCACGGACCCTAACGTGGTCAACACCGATGGCCGCAGCGCTTTGCTCAATAGCTTAGGCACGGCGAAGACGCCTCTTGCCGCGCCGTTCAGCAAGCTCGCTGAGCCGTCCAGCGGATTCAAAAAGCCACTGACGACCAGAACGCCCTTTTCCAGGACACGAAAAGCCTTGGCACCGAAAGGCGCCACGACTTTTGTGGACTTGATCAATGGCCGCAAGGTTGAGCCGGCGCCGCCTACAAAAGCACCCACCGTATCGAGGATCAGCCCGCGTGTACCCTCAACGATATTGCCCTTCGTCAGTTCCACGATTGCACCTACGAAGGGGATCATACCCAACAGAATGCGGTCCTTTTGACGCAACAGTTCGCGCTGTTGCTCCAGCGGCAATTCGCCCTGGGCGAGCTTGAGCACTGTATCGCGGTGATGCACGAAGTTCCCGTGCATGATGCGCCGGACGATTTCCTGCGTTCGCTCTGAAGAAAAACTGTCGGGAACCAAACCAGCGCTATTACTTGGCGTCGCGGATACGTCTGCGGGCAACGTGTCGCCCAGTTTCTCAATAATGATGCGTGCGGACGTGACACCCGGCCGAGGCCTGTCGCTGGAGGTGTAGGCGGCGAAATCAAACGGCTGCTCCTGACCGTTCTGCGTTTGTACGGTCGATGGCGCCCAAGGCCCATAGGTTATCTTGTGTTCCTGGAGGGTGCCTCCTAGCGATAACGGCGCCGTCAAGTCATCACGTTTTACGATCAGTTGCTTTTCCGGGAACACTTCAAAAAACCGAATCACGCCGTTGTATTCGTTGCGCAACAACGTGCCTTTGCGTCCTCGTCGCTCTTCGACCCGACCGGGCGTCTCTTCAAGCGTCAGCACTTGATCGGTTTGCTCGCGCAGCGTAAACAACTCGGTAGCGCCATATTCCAACGCCTGGCGATCAGGCAATGGCAGGTCCGCAATCATTCGCCGTGTCATGACGCTCAGCGCTTGCTTCAAATTGGCCAGATAGGTGTCGACCGCACCGGGGACCTGGTCCTGCACATTCGGCAAAAGCGCAATTTTGGCATTCAACGCCTGGACGTTTTTATCCACAGCGGCTTGCTCGGCGGCACCCAGCACCGGCTCAGCCGCATACGGTGACTTCTTCCTCGCAGGTTGCGGCGGCTGCTCCCGGGGGGCCAACAGCATCCAGCGATCTCGCTTAAGGTCGCCGGACATGTAGGTCTCCACCAAAGAGCGTGTTCGCGGCTCTGAAGTTTTTAGGTTGCGGCGCTCATTCGGGTCTGCGATGCACACCCTCAACGCTTTCAACTGCTTAACACTGAGGTCCGCAAACACCTTTTGCAAATTTGTGATCGCCAGGTCTTCGCGTGTCGGCATCGCTGCGTTGAATAACGTCAGGGCCTCTACCTTCTGCTTACGTTCGGCATCGAAGGCCTGTATCGCTCGCTGATAATGCTGCGGCGTGTATCGGCCGTCCGCCGGCCTGGCGTAGAGCCCGCGCATCAGGGCCCAGTCGAGCACGACGTCGACCCCATAATTATCCAGCACCGCTGCTTCTTCCGGCGTTCGCGCATCCAACCGGCTGAGGGCCATGATCTCCTCATAAGGCATGGCGCGGGAGCAGCCCGCACCGCCCAGGCGCTCGGCGAACATGACACTCAGACGCAAGTCTGCCCATTGCGTGGAGCCTATGCGCAGCGTAGCGGGAGTGCCTGGCACCAGAAACTCGGGCGCCGCACTCGCCAGCAATAGATGGGCTACGAGTGGCGCGGCCTTGGGGTCGAGCAGCTTGTTTTGTTTGAGGTGGGTTTCGACATCCGCACGCACCTCGGCCAGGCTTCGCCCGCTGTTGCCAGGCTGATAAAGGTCATAGCCGGCGACAGTGCCCGCGCGCCCGGGGGCATCAGGATCAAACTGCAGCTTGATGGCGGCGATTACCCACTGCGCGCGCTCAATGTCGGACAATTGCGAGGTGCCAGAGGCCCCGAGAAAACTTCGATCCCGGGCAAGCAGGTCACCCCAGAACAATGCAACAGGGTCTCGAAACACTCGGTCGAGAAAGTGATCCGCTTGAGTACGCAACGCTTCAGGGGTATTGCGCTCCAGGATGCCGTCAACCCCGAACAATCGCAGGAGGTTGAGCCCGCTCGACTCGCCTTCATCCTCCTCCTCGTCATCGTTGCTCAGCTCGGCCAGAACACGCTTGTCGGCAGCCGACAAAAGCCCGGGGGCCCAAGCGTTTGCGAGCAGATGGGAGTAGTTTCCCTGGGCGGGAGGCGGTGGCAATGCAGCAGTGAGCCAACGGATGGCATTGCGCAACTCGCCCGCCGTCTTGGGCAGTACCTGCCCGTGAGAACGCAGGGCATCGTCGAGCAGGACCTTGCCGTTGGTGTTGCGGGCCAACGCCGAGGCACTGCTGACCTGCACTTCCAGGCCGGCCAGTGCCACTGCTTCGTCATCGGACTTATCGGCGAGATGTTGTGTCAAGACGTTTGCCAGGTGAGCACGCTCATCCAAAGCGCCGATAGCGTTCCTGGCCGTTTGCACCCGGCCTTCAAGCTCTGCCTTTCGGCTGGGAGGCAGTGTCGACCAGTCGGTTGTCGACAGCGCATGTTGGACCCGTTTTACATCACCCTCGCCGGTGGGTGGCTGCACGCCATACCAGCGCAGGAGCATGTTGCGCGAAAAACTATCGCTGTCATCGCTGACGTACGGCACGCCCTGCCCGTCAGGATCAAGCCCCTGCACAGCGGCACGCAACCTTGCACTGACTTGCCGCCAACCGGACGCATCGTCGGTGGTAAATGTTTGCACGCTTGAGACACCATCGCGGGTGATGCTGCCGCTGATCGAGCCTTGCTTGACCACCAGCGTCGACAACGCAAAGCCTTTGCTCAGTAACCAGGCTTGAATTTCAGGCGTATTCAGCGCGCTGCGGTAGGCATCGTAGAGCGGGAAAATCGTTGCATCGCGTGGAACCTGCACTTTCTTGTCTGCTGCACCGCGCAGGGCCGAGCCTCCCAGCGAGGTCTGCAGCACACGGTCGGCCCTGGAAGCGGCTTCAGCGGTGGGGGCGACTAAGGGTTGAAGAGTCCACGCGGGGGTCTGTGTATCGGGTGTTTGAGGCGCGGGGCTGCGCTTGGTGCGAACAGCCGTGTCGATGGCAGGGTTGGCGACGGGTGCGGGTGAAAACGGCAGCGCCGCTGGCGTGAACGTACGAGCCTGAGGGGCTGGCGAGATGTTCGACATTTCTAGTTCCTCTGTACCGTTGAAGGGTAAGAGTTCTTGTCCCTAAGAACTGTCGAGAGGAACTGTACGAATTCACGTCTGCTACAGGAGCAAGCACACTCTCAAAACTGCGAAGGAAGTCAGAGAGTTGTCGTAAGAAATACGCCGTTTTACAGGATACGGTAGAGCAACCGCTCAATCCGCACCCGGCTGACCCGCCGCAGGAACTTGCCCACGGCAGGTGGATACTCCAGCAGCGTCTGCAAGTGTTGGTAACGCTCGATGCGGGTGGTGTGCTGAAAAATCTGCGCCAGCTCCGTACGCCGCGGCTCAAGCCACTGGCCTTGCGGGTCGTCGATCAGCAAGGCATTTTCGAGATCGAGACGGAAGGCCCGTGGGTTGAGGTTATTGCCCGTAAGCAACGTGTAACGCTGGTCAACCCACATCCCCTTGAGGTGGTAGGTGTTGTCACCGTCACGCCATAAGTGCAGGTTCAACTGGCCGCTGTCGATCATCGGCTGATGGCGTTTGGCGAAGCGGCGCAGGCTGATTTCATACAGGTAAGGCAGCGCCGAGATCACCTTGAACGGCTCGCTGGGCGGTATGTAGAAATCATTGGCGGTTTTGTCGCCGACAATGATGTCGACCTTCACCCCACGCGCCAGGGCCCGGTTGATTTCGCGGGTCACCGGCAGCGGCAGGTTGAAGTACGGCGTACAAATGGTCAGTTGATGCTGGGCACTGGCGATCAGCTCGAGGATCACCCGGTTCAACGGGTTGTTCTTGCCGACCCCGAGCAATGGGCTCACCGACAAATGGCCATTGGGCAACAGCCCCGTGGTGGTGTCATAGGCGGCGTGCTTCAAACGGCTGCGCAAATCGCCGATGTCGTTGCGCAGGCTGCGGGTGGTCGGCAGGTTGGGCAAGTCCAGGCGGTGCACGGCCTTCGACGCGACCAGCCCGTGCTCCACCAGGTGTTGCATCGAGTCAGCCAACGGCGGGTTGTGGATCAGGTGATAGCGGTCAAAACGGTACTTGTCGAACTTGTGCAAGTACACGTTGTTCAGGCTGGCACCGCTGTACAGCACCGTGTCATCGATCACAAACCCCTTGAGGTGCAACACGCCGAACAGTTCGCGGGTTTGCACCGGCACGCCGTAAACCGGCACGTTGCTGGCGTGGGTCTGGGTCATGGCCTGGTACCAGGCGCTGTTGCCCGGCTGCTTGCCGGCACCAATCAGCCCGCGCTGGGCACGCAACGAATCCACCACCACCACAATGTCCAACTCGGGCCGCGCAGCCTTGGCGGCGTGCAGCTCGTCGTAGATCTCCTGGCCTGCTTCGTCCTGCTGCAAATACAGCGCAACGATGTAGATACGCCGTGTGGCCTGGGGGATTTTTTCCAGCAGGCAACGGCGAAACGCATCAGCGCCGGACAGCACCTCGATGGCATCGGGAGTCAGTGGGAAACCGCGCAGCTTGGGCAACAGGGAGCGTTTGAAGAACGACGGCATAAGGCTCGCAATGGTCGAATCCGAAGAGGCCCCGAGCTTACACCATGGGGGTGCTCAGGTCTCGCTGTCGCAGCGAGGAAAAATTCAATTGACCAAGGAGAACGATCGTTCTACTGTTGCCGGCATGAATGATATTACCCTGAATGAAACCCGCGACATTATCCTCGACGTCGCCGAAAAGCTGATCTATCGCCACGGCATCGCCGCCACCGGCATGGACTTGCTGGTGAAGACGGCCGGTGTCTCGCGCAAAAGTATTTACCGTTACTTCGCCAACAAAGACGAATTGGTGATGGCCGCGCTGCAACGCCGCGACGCGCGCTGGATGCAATGGCTGCGCGGTGAAGTGCAACGCAGCGAAGGCAGTGGCGAACGCCTGCTGGCGCTGTTCAGCGCCCTCAAGGTCTGGTTTGGCTCGGCGGACTTTCGCGGTTGCGCCTTTATCAACACCAGTGGCGAAACCGGCAACCCGCAAGACCCGGTGCGTCTGCTGGCCAAGGCGCACAAACAAAAACTGTTCGAGTACGCACTTGAACTGTGTGAAGCCCATGGCACCGCCGCCCCCGAACAGCAGGCCGCGCAACTGCTGATCCTGATCGATGGCGCCATCACCGTTGCTTTGGTGATGGGTGATGCAACGGCTGCTGATAATGCGCAATGCATGGCGCGAACGTTATTGGCGCTTTGAACGCACACGCGTAGCAACTTTCGATAACCCTTATTGTGTTCAGGAGCTGCCCCATGTCATCCAACACTGAAGTCCGCCCACCGCTGCCGCCGTTTACCCGCGAGTCAGCCATCGAGAAAGTCCGCCTGGCCGAAGACGGCTGGAATTCCCGCGACCCGCAGCGCGTGTCCCTGGCTTATACGCCGGACACGCAGTGGCGAAACCGCGCCGAGTTTGCGCACAACCGCGAAGAAGCCAAAGGCTTCCTCACCCGCAAATGGGCCAAGGAGCTGGACTATCGGCTGATCAAGGAATTGTGGGCGTTTACCGGCAACCGTATCGCCGTGCGTTATGCCTATGAATGGCACGACGACTCCGGCAACTGGTTCCGATCCTATGGCAATGAGAACTGGGAATTCGACGAGAACGGCTTGATGGCGAATCGTTTTGCGTGCATTAACGACCTGCCGATCAAGGACAGCGAGCGCAAGTTCCACTGGCCGTTGGGCCGGCGCCCGGATGATCACCCAGGCTTGTCTGACCTGGGTTTATAGCTCCCGCGCTCAACCGGTGGGAGCCGGTTTGCCTGCTCCCACCGGCCGAAGGTGTTCAGTCCTGATTCAGGCCGACCCGATACAACACACCCTTGTCCTCATCGGTCAGCACATACAAGTAGCCGTCCGGCCCCTGGCGCACATCGCGAATCCGCGCGTGCAAACCACCCAGCAGACGCTCCTCATGGATCACCTTGTCACCATCGAACTGCAGGCGGATCAACTCCTGGCTGGATAACGCGCCGATAAACAGGTTGTGCTGCCACGCCTTGAATCGATCGGCGTCATAAAACGCCATACCACTGATGCCCGGCGATTTTTCCCAGACGTGATGGGGCGCCACGGTGCCTTCCACGGTCTTGCCTTTGGCTTCGGGAATTGGCGTGAGGGAATAGTTGATGCCATGGGTTGCCAATGGCCAACCGTAGTTCTTGCCACGCTCGATGATGTTGATTTCATCGCCGCCACGCGGCCCGTGTTCATTTTCCCAGATCGTGCCGCTCCACGGGTTCATGGCCAGCCCTTGCGGGTTGCGCTGCCCATAGGACCAGATTTCCGGGCGTACGCCCTGCTGACCAACGAACGGGTTGTCATCCGGCACGCGGCCGTCCGGGAAGATCCGCACCACTTTGCCTTGCAACTTGTCCAGGTCCTGGGCCGTCGGGCGGTCGTTGTTTTCACCGAGCGTCACGAACAGGTAGCCATCGCGATCAAAGGCCAGGCGTGAGCCGAAGTGGTTTCCGGTAGAGAGCTTGGGCTCCTGGCGCAGGATGACTTTAAAGTCTTTCAAACCGCTCAAGTCATCGGCCAGACGCCCACGCCCGACGGCGGTGCCGGCTTTGCCACCCTCGCCACCGCCTTCGGCGTACGACAGGTAGACCATACGGTCCTGCTTGAAGTCTGGCGAGAGCACCACATCGAGCAACCCGCCCTGCCCTTTGGCCCACACCTGCGGCACACCGGTCAATGGTGCTGAAAGCTGGCCGTCCGGGCTGACAAACCGCAGATGCCCAGGACGCTCGGTCACCAGGAAGCCTTGTTTGTCCGGCAGAAACGCCACCGCCCACGGGTGGTCCAGGCCTTTGGCGATGGGGGTCGCCGTGATGCTGCCTTGCTCGCTGGGGAACTGCTGGGCATCAGCCGCCCAAACGGCCGTGATGGGCAGCAGCGTGGTTGCGCAAAGTGCGGCTAGAAGGGTTTTGCGTAGAAACATAAGACAGAGTCCTTACCGGCGATTGCCGTTGGCATCGTAAGTGGGCGCTTTGGTGTCGGTCGCGGGGCGGGTCGGAGCAGCATCGCGTTTCGGGTAGCGATTGCCGATGCCACCATTTTCGACGGTGGGTGCGGGGCTGGTCGGCCCGGTCTGGATACCGCGAACGGCCGGCGCATTGGGCTGGGCGCCCTGCATGCTGTTGGGGTTGGCCCGATGAATGGGGCTGTTGTTGGAGTCCTTGCTGCCGGGCAGGTTCTGCGCCTGGGCGAATGGCGCGAGCGCCAGCCCCAATGCGAGCACTGCAAGATGACGCACACAGCTGTTCATGACAAAGCCTCTTGGCGGCGAGTGGTACCTGCTTTCGATAACACGCTACGCCTTGGGTTCGGCTTTCGACATTAAATAGTTTCTCATCAGATGTAACACAATCTGTCCGCGCATCTGCCCGCCGAAACTTTTGCCAACGCCTGTCAGTCACCAGAACACCGACTCTTCTCAAGGAACGCGAGCATGCCAAGGGCAATCTGGAAAGGCGCGATCAGTTTCGGCTTGGTCCATATCCCGGTCTCACTGGTCTCGGCGACGTCCTCCGAGGGCGTTGATTTTGACTGGCTGGACAAACGCAGCATGGACCCGGTGGGCTACAAGCGCATCAACAAGGCCACCGGCAAGGAAATCAGCAAGGACAATATCGTCAAGGGCGTGGCCTACGAGAAAGGCCGCTATGTGGTGCTCAGCGAAGAAGAAATCCGCTCGGCTCACCCTAAATCGACCCAAACCATCGAAATCATCGCCTTTGTCGCGGCCGACCAGATCCCTCTGCAAAACATCGACACCCCCTACTTCCTGGCCCCGGACAAACGAGGCGGCAAGGTTTACGCCCTGCTGCGCGAAACGCTGAAGAAAACCGCCAAGGTCGCGCTGGCCAATGTGGTCCTCCACACCAAGCAACACCTGGCGGCGCTGATGCCACTGGACTCGGCACTGGTTCTGGTGATGCTGCGCTGGCCCGCCGAGGTGCGCAGCCTTGACGAACTGGAACTGGGCAGCGATGTGACCAAACCCAGTTTGACCAAGGGCGAGCTGGACATGGCCAAGCGCCTGGTGGAAGACATGAGTGCCGACTGGCAGCCCGACGCGTACCGCGACAGCTTCCAGGAAAAGATCATGGCGCTGGTGGCGAAAAAGGCCAAGGCCGGCAAGATCGAAGACGTGGAAAGCCAGGAAGGCAGCGAGGCGCGTAAATCGGCCGATGTCATCGACCTGACGGAGCTGCTCAAACGCAGCCTTGCCGGCCAGGCCAGCGCCGCCAAGCCCGCGACCAAAAAGGCCGCATCGAAAAAGCCAGCCGCGAAAACGTCCTCCAAAAAGGCCTCCAGAGCCTGACACCCGCCGGAGCACGCCATGGCAAAGCCCCTGAGTGAATACAACCGCAAACGCGACTTTGGGATTACCGCAGAGCCCGCAGGCGAAGCGCCGGCCGCTAAACGCAAGGCGTCGGCGCTGTCATTCGTGATTCAAAAACATGACGCGCGCAACCTGCACTACGACTTTCGCCTGGAGCTTGATGGCGTACTCAAGAGCTGGGCAGTGCCGAAAGGGCCGAGCCTGGACCCGAGCCAGAAACGCCTGGCGGTCCACGTCGAAGACCACCCTCTGAGCTACGGCGCCTTCGAAGGCAGTATCGCGCCCGGCCAATACGGCGCCGGGGATGTGATCGTGTGGGATCGCGGTATCTGGCAACCCCATGACGAACCACACAAGGCGTATGCGGCCGGCAAACTCAAGTTCACCCTGGTCGGTGAAAAACTGTCCGGCGATTGGGCATTGGTTCGCACCCGGCTCAAGGGCAGCGGCGATAAGCAACAGTGGTTGCTGATCAAGGAACAGGACCCGCAAGCCAGGCCGGCCGCTGACTACGATATCGTCCGGGACCAGCCGGAAAGTGTGCTCAGTGGCGCGGTGGTCGGTACACCCAAGCCGCCAAAGAAGCACGAGAAAGCCGCCACCGCCCTGCCCCAACAGCTCACCCCGCAATTGGCGACCCTGGTTGACCGCGCACCGGCCGGCGACTGGCTGTATGAAATCAAATTCGACGGTTACCGCATGCTGACACGCATCCGCGACGGCGAAGTACGCCTGTTCAGCCGCAATGGCAATGACTGGACTGACCGCCTGCCGCGTCAAGTCAAAGCCCTGCAGGCGCTCAAACTCAAGGACAGCTGGCTGGACGGTGAAGTGGTCAGCCTCAATGCCGACGGCTTGCCGGACTTCCAGGCGCTGCAAAATGCATTCGATATCGGCCGCAGCCTGGACATCGTCTATTACCTGTTCGACGCGCCTTTTCTGCAAGGCCAGGATCTGCGCGAAGCCCCCGTGGAGGCACGCCGTGCTGCGCTCAAAGCGGCGCTGTCCGGCAGCCGCAGCAAATTGCTGCGCTTCTCCGAAGCCTTTGCCGCCAACCAGCGCGACATCTTCGAAAGCGCCTGCGACCTCGCCCTGGAGGGGGTAATCGGCAAGCGCGCAGGCAGCCCTTATGTGTGCAGCCGCAGCGCCGACTGGATCAAACTCAAGTGCCGTTTGCGCCAGGAGTTCGTGATTGTCGGCTACACGCGGCCCCAAGGCTCGCGCAGCGGGTTTGGCGCGCTGCTGCTGGCCGTCAATGACGCCGCCGGGCTGGTGTATGCCGGGCGCGTGGGCACCGGGTTTGACCAGGCGGCGCTGAAGTCGATCTACGCGCAACTCGCCCGCCTGGAGCGTAAAACCTCACCGCTGGAACAGGCCTTGACCAGCACTCAGGCGCGCGGCGTGCACTGGGTTGAACCCTCGCTGGTCGGCGAGGTGAATTTCACCGAATGGACCCGCGAAGGCGTGGTGCGCCAGGCGTCATTCGTGGCATTGCGCACCGATAAGCCAGTGACGCAGATTACGCGTGAGCTGCCGCGGAGCGCCAAGTCCGTGAAGAAAACCACGCCGGCAAAACGCGTCAGCAGCGGCGTGAACATCACCCACCCAGACCGGGTGATTGACCCGCAGACGGGTACACAAAAACAGCAATTGGCCGCCTACTACGAGAGCATCAGTGAATGGATCCTGCCCTTCCTGTGCCGCCGCCCGGTGTCGCTGCTGCGCGCGCCGCAAGGCATCGAAGGCGAGCAGTTCTTCCAAAAACATTCAGAGCGACTCGCCATTGCACACATCAAACAGTTGGACCAGACGCTTGACCCAGGCCATGCACGCCTGATGGAAATCGACACCGCCAGCGCCCTGATCGGCGCCGTGCAGATGGGCACGATCGAGCTGCATACCTGGGGCGCCACCTCGGACCACATTGAAACCCCAGACCTGTTTGTGCTCGACCTCGACCCGGACCCGGCACTGCCTTGGAAAGCCATGCTGGAGGCGGCGCAACTGACACTGTCGGTATTGGATGAGCTTGGGCTCCAGGCGTTCGTCAAGACCAGCGGCGGCAAAGGTCTGCACCTGGTTGTACCGCTCGCACGCCGGGACGGCTGGGAGACCGTCAAGGCGTTTGCCAAAGCCATCGCGCAGTTCATGGCGCAGCAACTGCCCGAACGTTTCAGCGCAACCTCAGGCCCAAAGAACCGGGTCGGCAAGATCTTTATCGACTACCTGCGTAACGCCCGTGGGGCGAGCACCGTGGCGGCCTATTCGGTGCGGGCACGACCTGGCCTGCCGGTATCGGTGCCGGTGAGTCGCGAGGAGTTGAAAGGGTTACGCAGTGCCCAACAGTGGACGATTGCCAACCTGCACGAGAGGCTGAAGCAGCTCAAGGATGATCCGTGGGCCGGTTATGCCCACCGGCAGAAGATCAGCAAGACCATGTGGGACAAGCTGGGCGCGAAACCACCGCAGTGATTCGCGCCCGTGGGTGATTTAGATCAGGATAAAGATCAATGCCAGACCAGCGAAGATCGCCCACTTTTCCAGGTAGTAGCGCGCACGGTTGCGCTTTTTGAGCTCTTTACCACGCAGCCGGATCTTGTACAGGCGCGTGAACGCGCGGTTCAAACCGCCGGTCTTGTCGCCATCATCATTCGGCGAACCGGCAGCCGCCATCACGTTACGGCTGAACCAACGGTTGAACGCCGCCGCCCAGCGGTACTTCATTGGGCGCTCGATGTCGCAGAACAGAATGATGCGGTTGTGCGCCGTGGTGTTTTCCGCGTAGTGAATGTAGGTCTCATCAAACATCACCGGCTCGCCGTCGCGCCAGTAATAGCTTTCGCCATCCACATTGATGTAGCAGCCAGGGTCATTGGGTGTATCCAGGCCCAAGTGATAGCGGTAGGAACCGGCATACGGGTCGCGGTGGCGTACCAGCTTGGACCCCGGCGGCAACTCGGCAAACATCGCCGCCTTGATCGAGCCAATGCCTTGCACCAGTTCCGTGGTGCGCGGGCACAGCTTCATGGCGGACGGGTGGCTGTCGCCGTACCACTTCAGGTAAAAGCGCTTCCAGCCGGACTTGAAGAACGAGTTGAAACCCACGTCGTTGTACTGGTCAGAGCGCTTGATCTCGCCTGCGCGCATCAGGTTCTGGCCTTCCTGGCGGATTTCCTCCCAATGCTCCTGCAGCGGAGTCAGGTCTGGAAAATCGCTGGGCGACAGAAAGGGACGGCTTGGCTGCTTGGAAAACAAGTACAGGAAGCAGTTGACCGGCGCCAGGAACGTCGAGTGGTCGCTAAGCTGGCGGCCCAACTTGTGCCGCACTCTGCCACGCAGGTGAACATACGCAATGGAGGCAACGTAGAGAACAACAATAATGAGTTTCAAGGGATTCGTCACACGTCAGAAGAGAACAGGCTGCTCCTGCAAGCCCACAACGGCCGAGGATAAGTAAGCAGCAGCTGAAATCACAATTACACGTTGGCAGTTAATCGCGGGTCATTGCCCGGACCACTGCCATTGGTGGCTATTTAGCCACAGTTTGTAACCAAAGGTTAACTAAGAATTGTGAAAAGCTGTCTACAAAACGTCATACGCACGCGAGGACCGGCCCGGGTACCGGCCCATTGCAGGTGTACTTACCGCGGAGTGTGATCGTCTGTGCGCTCGCCACGCTGGAAACGGCCACCGCCCACCGGGGCGTACGGTTCAGCCTGGCGGTGCACGAGCATAAAGTGACGGAGCAGCGCGGCCAGCAAGCCCAGGAACACGCCCACCACCAGACTCACCGCGATGATCATCAGTTTTTTCGGCTTGATCGAGCCCAGCGGCTCCTGGGCGCGGCGGTCGACGGCTACCAGTTTCAAATGGCTCATGTCGATGTTAAGGCCGCGCAGCCTGGCAGTTTCAGCCCGCAGCGGTTCAACATCCCGCAAGAAGATATCTTCGTTGCCACGCTTTTGCAGAATCTCAACTTCACGGTTGGATTCCAGCAGTTGGAGCTCTTTGCCAATTTCTGCAACACGGCTATTGGTGAAATCATCGCTGGTGCGCTGTTGCAACGCGGTTCGCTCGGCCTCCAGGGCTTCAGTGCCGAGGAAGTACAACGGAACCTTCTGATTGCTGATCTCGGTGCGCACCACCTGATTGGAGCCGGATCGCGTGGTATCGGCCATGGAGGATGGCGTCGTCGGCTTCCTGATGCCCATGGACTTGGCAATCGAGATCGCCTCGGCCAGTTCTGCCAGGCGGTCGGTGCGCTCCATTTTCATCTGCAGGCGCAGCGCACTGAGTTCATCCTGCAAACGGGCACGCTTGAGCCGGTCGGCCTCCAGCAGGGTGGCAATTTTGGATTCCTTTTCGGTTTCGTAATTGGCACGGGCAGCGTCGATTTTGCCTTTGAGTTCGCTGAGGCGGTTATTGACGATTACCTTAAGGTCGGCGCCGACCTGCTCGCGCTCCGCGGCAATGGCGTAGTCGACAAAACCGTTGAGGATTGCAACGCCGTCTACGCCACTCGGGTATTGCAACGCCAGGCGAATGGAATTACTCAGGGGATCGGCTTTCTTGGGGTCCGGCTGGATCACATTGATTGAGCTTCGATTGAAATCTTCAAAGCTCTGCTCGAGGCTGCGTCCCGGCCTTTGGTAGGCCTCGAACAATTGCTCATGGCTTTTAAAGAAGCCCAGGCGCGCCTCATAGGAATCCAGCTGCGTGCCGACTTTCGCCAGTGCATCAGCGGGAGGCAATTTATAGACCTCGGAGCGGTTCAGCGCATCCAGCTCATTGATGGCTGCAGGGCGCAACACACTGCTGACCTCATACTGCTTGGGTGCCAGAAACGCGTAACCCGCGCCGAGTATTCCGGTAAGAATCGTACAACCCACTATTAGTTTTTTTTGCCGCCACATGGCATGGAACAATTCAAACAGGTCAATTTCATCTGGCGGTGCCGGCGAATTGAGCGGAGAAGTTTGGTTCAAAGTAAGAACACTCTAAAGTTGACAATAGAAAGCCACCACCCCTGAAATTCGGACTTGACGCCCGACAGGCATGGAAACTCAGAGACAACGCCCTGAATACAAATGACCTATGGCACTCAGACCACTGGGTATGGCGAAAAATCCGATACTATTAGAGATTGTTTCTGTTTCATGTCGATGACCAAGCAAGGTCGTCCCTTATGTAAGACTCAGAATGCAATCAGCGTAGTCAATCGATGACTAAATCGCTGGCAAACCACGAAAAAACGCGGTTTGCGCCACCTGTCAGTCGCCATACCGTTACACATTGGCCGATTAACCGCGCGTAAACAGGTGCTCACACAGCACTTCACCCCTCTGCAGTAAGGAAGTTGTATGCAATCGCTGTCAGACCCGGACTATCAAATGCTGCAGGGCGCTTGGGAGCAGACATCCCTGGAAGACAATGGCGTGCTCAACCCGGTTGATGCGCATAGCGCACCCGGGGCGATTACCACGATTAGCGGGGATCAATTCGAAGTGAAAACCGTCAATGGCGAGATATTGCTCGCCGGCAGTTTTTCTCTGGACAGCAGCACCCAACCCAAAAGCATTACCTGGGTTGACTCCATGGGCGATGACGCCGGCAAGCCGTTGCCCGCCAGTTATCGTCTGGAGGGTGAAGATTTTGTGTTTATCGCGGCGGATGAAGGCATGCCGCGCCCGGCGGTATTCAGCACCGGGCCCGGGCAAACCATGCGCACTTTTGTGCGCCGAGCCTGAACCGCGCGCCATCCGAACTGCCGACACAGTTTTCACATGGCCTTCACTTCCCGGCCTATAGGGTAAGGCCTACCTACTCCAGTGAATCCCTTGGCCCGCCTCTTTTGGCGGGCTTTTTTTGCGCAGCCGAACGGCTCAGACGGCGCGCTTGGTGGCGGTCAAGGTGAAGCACAGCGGCAATTGGGCCGGTTGGTGCTCGTATTGGTCATACAATTCCTCACGGTTTGAATGCGGATACTCGCGCAGATGGTCAATCTGCAACTGCGCCGAAACCAAACCGCTTACGATGCTGCCCAGGGTATGCACGTACCAATAGGACGTCGGCCCTGGCACCTCGTCCAGCCCTTCATAGACAATCGACTCCTGCAACACGAACGGATCGCGCTGGAAGTACGAACTGTCAGGCAGCAGCGGATTGGCAGACCGCGGGTCGAACACTTCAAGGAACGGGTGAGTTTCATAGATCACCAGGGTGCCACCGGGCTTGAGCGTACCGGCCGCATGCCGCATAAACAGCGCCACATCCGGCATCCAGCCCAGTACGCCAATGGTTACCAGGGCCACATCGAACCGCCCCTGTAAGCCCTCAGGCAGGTGATGGATGTCGGCTTCAATAAACGTGGGGTTGTGCGGCGATATGTCGGCCAGTTCCCGCGCTTGCTGGAGAAAGGCGCGGGATTGATCGACGCCCACCACGGAGCGCGCGCCCAAGGCGAACAGCGACAGGCTTTCGCGACCGTTGTTGCAGCACAATTGCACCACGTCCCTGCCGGCCACGCCGACCTCTTGCAGCAGTGCCGTGATGGTCGGGTCCAGGCATGAAAAGTCCGCACGGGCAATCGAGGCCAGCAGTGCGCTCCAGTGAGGGCTGTCTTTGTGCAGTGTGGCGGACGCATCCCAGGCGTCTTTGTTGCTGGCGATGGCCTGTTGGGCTGAGGGCATGTCCATTGCGTCTCCCGATTGTCGTTTAAGCGAATTCAGGAACATAAGCCATTTACCTGTCGGACAAAACCCTCGGCGGCGGCGAAACTTCTGTCGAAGCCAACAGGTCAGTAAGCCAATGAGCGTTCAGCCGTTGAATGCCCCTTCCGAAGAACTCGCCGTGGCCAATCACGCTGATCTGCGTAATACCTTGTCCCTGGACAGCCTGAATTTTTTCCTGGCCGACGTCCGCGACGGGCTCGGACCTTACCTCGCGATCTACCTGCTGGCCGTGCATCAATGGGACCCGGCCAGCATCGGTGTGGTGATGACGCTCGCAGGTATCGCCGGCTTGCTCACTCAGGGCCCGGCAGGCGCGCTGATTGACCGCACGCGCAGCAAACGCGCGGTGATAGCCGTGGCCGCCATCCTCGTAACCGTCAGTTGCCTGACGCTGCCGTTTGTCAGCGCCTTCAGTTGGGTGGCCTTGACCCAGGCCGCCAGTGCCGTCGCCGCCTCGGTGTTCGCCCCGGCGATTTCGGCAATTTCGTTGGGGATCACCGGGCCGCGCGCGTTCACTCGCCGCACCGGGCGCAACGAAACCTTCAACCACGCCGGCAACGCCGTGGCGGCGCTGTTGGCCGGCGGCTTGGCGTACCTGTTCGGCCCAGTGGTGGTGTTCTACCTGATGGCCTTTATGGCGTTGGCCAGTGTTGTGGCGGTCAGTTGCGTCTCGGCCAAGGCGATAGACCATGAGGTTGCGCGGGGCTTTGACCCGACTCACAACAGCGATCACGAACAACCCTCCGGCATGAAGGTATTACTCGGCAATCGCCCGCTGCTGCTGTTCGCCATCTGTTGCGCTATGTTCCACCTGGCCAATGCCGCCATGCTGCCGTTGGTCAGTCAGAAGCTGTCACAGATCAACCTGCACATGGCCACGCCACTGACCTCGGCGTGCATCGTCGCCGCGCAATTGGTGATGGTGCCGATGGCGTGGGTGGTGGGGCTCAAGGCCGACCTGTGGGGGCGCAAGCCGTTGCTGCTGGCCGGCTTCATGATTCTGCCGCTGCGCGGCGTGCTGTATACCCTGTCCAGCGACCCCTATTGGTTGGTCGCCGTGCAGATGCTCGATGGCATCGGCGCGGGGATTTTCGGCGCGTTGTTCCCGGTCATCGTCAAAGACCTGACCCAGGGCACCGGCCGGTTCAACGTCAGTCTCGGCGCGCTGTCCACGGTGTTTGGGCTGGGCGCGGCACTGAGCAGCAGCCTGGCCGGTTTCGTCGTGCAACAGGCAGGTTATAACGCCGCGTTCCTGACGCTGGCGGGCGTGGCTGCGGTGGCGTTAGCCTTGTTATGGCTGGCCATGCCGGAGACGCTGATGAAACCATCCCTCGCTCGCCATACAACTGTCGCCTGACATATGCGACAATGCGCGCCAAATTCCAACACACAGCCAAAATTTTCTGCTCAGCGACCGGGTTTCGCGCCTTGATGTCGCTGTTGACGCATGCCTGAAGGCTCCTGCCGCCACGCTCGCAACTCATTGATAGGTAAAGTAATTGATCTCCACAGCTAACATCACCATGCAGTATAAAATGCATTGCGGTGATTGCTGATGATCAGTGTTTGCTGGGCCAAGTCGTCATGAGTAATCACCCGTAACGCACAGAAATGCACCCGTTGGTTCCAGAAGTGGTCCCAACGGGGAAATTCCGGCTCATGCCGGAACTGCATAACCCACCTCCCTGGCGTCCTGCCGACCGAACACAAACCACCTAAATCGCATCAACTGGTACGCTGTTCACTCCCTGGAGGAACACCGATGCCGAATTCAGACCTGATCCCTTCCCTGCTCTCGAAACTCTATGAAAACCAACTTGCCCTCGAAGCCTCCATCATGGAGCTATCGAACTGGGTGGAGCAGCGCGGCTCCGCTGAAGTCGCAGAGAACGTGCGCGGTGCCCTGCACACGATCGACGAGAACGAAGAGTTCATAAAGCTGACCCTAGCTGTCCTCATGACACCGGACTGACCGCCTCTCGTCGCCTCAAATCACGCAACGGCAAAACCTCGATTACTGTATGCACATACAGCATTCGGATTTACCCATCATGCACATCGACGAAGACACCTCAGCGTGGCTTGGCTGCCCTACGCCCCTGGAAATGTACAAGCACCAGTGCTCTCTGCTCGAGGACGAACTCAGCGAGACTCAGGCGTTGCTGCGCAAGGCACGGAAGAACATCGCCGGGCTGGTCCAGATGAATGATGTACTGGCCACCCGCTTGGCCGAGGCGGCGGAATCCCTCAAGGCGGGACAGCTGGAGATCGGCCAACTCAAAGAGCGATGCTCAGAGCCTGCCATCCTCAGTATTAAGCTCGTTGCCGAACAGCGCGACTACCTTCTCAGAGAGAATCAACGATTGCTGGGAGAGCTGAAGAAGATTACCGAGCCACAGCCCTGACGTACGCTTGGCACGCACGTAGCGCGATCACGGCGTTATCCCCATCGTCGGTGATGGCGATAATTCGTTGCGCATGCGCTGGGTCAAGTTGGGCTCGACGGGCTGCATGAACCACGCTGATGGCGCCGGCGGCGGTAGGCACGTTGCAGCCACTGGCTGGATCGTCGGAAAGGAGGACTGACAGCCGGACATTAGCAGTAGCAAGCTGGTCACGCAGGCGAGCCTGGTTGCGCTGGACATCGGATAACTCCTTGGTGTGTTGTTGGTCTTGGCCGTCGAGCGTTTTCTCCAGGGTCAGGCGCTTGTCGGTTTCGTCTCGGTACTGCTTGGCGGCGGCGGCACTGATCAATGACAGGTCATCCTTGTGAAGGGCGGCCTGCTCGGCGAGCTGCTTGCCCATCCGCCAGTCCTGCACCTGCCAGGCGGCGCCAGCAGATACCGCCATCAGCACCAGGATCAGCAGAACCATCCCGACCAGCTTCTGCACCGGCGTCACGCCAGCACCTTCAGCGCCTTGTCGTACAGCGCCTGGCGATCGGCCTTGCCTGTGAGCCCGCCATTTATGCGCCGTGTGATCTTCGTGAACTCACCCTGATCCGCCAGGGTGTTCAGCCCGCGGGAGGACCAAAACCACGCCGCCGACATTGCCGCGTACTGCGGCTGCTCGAGCAGCTCGGGCTTGTTGATCAGATCCAGGCCCAGGGCATCGCCGCACGCCGCATAGTTGGCCCGGCCGGTCACTTGGATTAGGCCACGGCCACGGTATTTGAAGCCATCGCCATTGACCGTATTGCCAAGATCGGCGCGCCCTTCATACCCGGCCTGCTGCGCCGTGGGCCCCCACAACTCTTTCAGCCAGCGGAACTGCCCCGATTCATGCCCGATCTGGGCGATGAAGGCTGCGATGCGCAGTCGAGTGACGATTCCGTACTTGGTCATGGCCGTATTCAGCACAGGTAAAAAAACGCCGGCTTGGCGGCCGGCGTTCGGGAGGATCTGCAGCAACTGCTGCTCGGTGATTGGCATACCTTTCTCCATGCGCAAAAAAACTGCACAATGACGGTCAGTTATTTTCATTACGTTCGAAGGCTCGAATTTGCCGCCAACGGACAAGATTAACCAGCAGGGTTATCACCAGCATAAAAACGCCAAAAGCGTTCAGCATGGTCGCTACGCCCATGCAGCGGCGAATCCAGATGTCTGTAAAATTCAAAGGAGTAGCGTACATATGAGCTATGCGGAATTAACATTAAAAGATCGAAGCAGACTAAAGCGATTCGTTCAAGAACATCGATTTGCAGATGCAATGAAACTATTTCCGCCCTCGCTATCCACATCAACTCCTACAATTGTTGATTTCGGCGCAGGGAACGGCGAGCTATCGATGCGTCTTTCACGGAAATACCCAAAATCTAGTATTACGTGTTATGAGCCGGGAGATTTGCTACAAGAAGCAAAAGATATGGTAGGAAACATTTCTAATATAACCACTACTGCCAGCAGTGGCGACATATGCTCGGGGTCTGCGGACGTAGTTTATTGCCTTGAAGTATTTGAACATCTACCAGATGTGGAGCGACAGTTCGCACTTGACGAGATACATCGCATCCTCAAAAGCGGAGGCTGGATGATTGTCGGTGTACCTATCGAAATTGGGCTGCCTGCCCTGCCAAAGGGTCTTTTCCGCATGGCTCGACGGCGCGGAGATTTTGACGCAAGGATAGGTAACATTCTAAGAGGCACCCTAGGCCGTAGGTTTAGCGTTCGGCCTTCTATTGAAATCGCCGCCGGACTTCGTTATCACCCTCATCATACGGGCTTTGACTATCGCCAACTGAGGCATGAGATTATTAAAAAATTTCAATTCAAAAATAAAGTTTGCAGTCCGTTTGCCTTGCTGGGGCCGCAGCTTAACTCTGAAATCTATCTCATCGCCTCCAAAAAATAAATTTTTTTTATGCAGATGAAAAAGCCCGCTCAATGGCGGGCACTGCTCAAACTTTCGGCATCAGTAATGCCTATACTCTTGGCACATCGGTGGATTGCTCGACTTTCACAGTCACTTTGGCGCTTTAGGTATTGATCACCAGAGCCGTTTGAACCATGGCCTGAGGTTGCGACTGTATGGTATCGCGTGCTTTGGTATCCGCTTCTTCGGCTGTAACAAATTCAATCAGATTGGCAGGATCAAAAGCGTTGGCTGAATTAATAACGATATAAGGCATTGAGTTTCTCCAAGCGAAAAAACCCGCCGAAGCGAGTTTCTTGGTTGTGAGTACTTACAAAGAAGCGACTATCGTTGGCCGAATACGACCCTGAATTGAATGGCGGAACTTCTCGATTGGCGCCTCCACTGCGTAATGGAGAATCGCGCCGAACAATACTGCGCACGCAACAGCAATACACATCCATAAAATGCTATTAGGGTTTGCAAGACTAAACTTCGCATAAAAATACCAGTGAACTAGATAAATAGAGAAGCTCCACGCACCGAGCCTCTTCATAATCTTCGACTGAAGGATCGTCCCAATAGCGCCTTTCCCATCAGCAAGAGCCACGATAAACAGCCCCCACAACAGGCTCAGATAAAAAAACTTATTTACAAGCCAATCATCCATAGGCATGCCAAATAATAAATTTCGCATATACGGACTAGAAAGCACCATCAAAACCACTACAACCAATCCAACAATCGTTGAAAACATAGCAGTGATATATTTTCGATAGAATTCAAACGATACTGCAAAGTAACACCCGATCGTGAAACTGGAAAGGTACCCGCGAGTAGATATGCTACCTCCAACAACATCCCTATATGGCCATAACCACTGCTGCATAAGGATTAGAACAGCCGCCATAAAAAACGTCGCACTATATCCACCATAGCCTTTAGCCTTTATTAAAACAAAAGCAATTATCGGAAGAAATATGTAGAACTTAAACTCAACAGGAATAGTCCAGAGATGGCCAAACCCCTGCTGTAACAGAATCGCATTCTGAAGATCCAAAATAGTGTTTATTTGAATAGTACCCAGCAAATAATAGAGATATGCAACTAAAGCAAACAAAGGGATAATACGGAGAAATCTTCCAAGCGCATAAATCAAAATTACGCGTAGAGAAAACCCGCCTACTTCAAACTTACCAGTTAGCAAAAAAGCGCTCAAAACAAAAAACAACCAAACCCCTATCTTTCCGGTCCCCACAAGCGGCATGTATGAAGCGCTAAAAAAAAGCGCCATTGCATGAACACAAAGCACGATTAGGCAAGCCAAGCCACGGATGCCATCCGCCCCAGCATAGTGAATGTTTTTTTTCATAACGATCCTACCTTTGATAGCAACATTGAAGCACTAGCGAAGGTAGGAACCAAGAGTTTTTGCAATTCCTCATCAAGGATGGCTCCTGTACTGAGTAAACCTTAGCCTATCAGGCACGCATGGCCTGCTTGAGCTTGCCCATCAAAGGCTTTTCAAGAAAATACTCAGTTTGTCAAGGTTGAGGCCGCTCACTCATTGGATTTCGAAGGTTGACTCGGCTGTCACAACTTCGAGAGCCGCCTTGCGCTTTTTCTGGACCTCACCGGGGATTGGGCGCTTGCGCTCGTACTTGGCGATCACTTGCCAGTCTGTCGACTGCAAATAGGCCAGTGCATCGCGATACTCAGCTTCTTTCGACAAATCTTCGTCAGTCCTTTTCTGCTCCAGCATTTCAAGGTTGATCATTTTCTACTGGCTCCACGCTTGGGAATTTTACCGGTCCACTCTTCACGTCAAGGATAATAGGCGTCTCTGGAGCCCTTACCTCTTCTGGGCTGTCCCATTCGACGGGGAATCGAAGCGTGATGCTTAAGTGTCCGTCGACGCGATCGACATACGACCCGGCAACGAACCACGGGTTGTTTACAGCAGTGGCCGGCAGCCGGTAACCGTCCGGAATTACTGACAAGTCGATAGCTTCGCCGTTGACGGTGATAGTGTCGCCAGAGACTGAGGCTTCGATTTTTTCGTGAGACAGCACTTGATAGAGTGTGATTTTCATTATTTCCAGAACCCCTGAACGGTTATGCGAACCTCAGTAATTGTTTGCCCCAATGGTCCGTTCCTCATATGGAAGTACCCAGCTGTCGGGCTACTCATAGTGGCTGACGTGACTCCGTACCAGTCTGCCGAGCCGGTAGGCGCCGCGGTAACTCGCACCGAGGTCTTGCCCCAGTCAGGGAAAGAGACTGGGAGCGTGAAGTCAGTGGCCTTTATCTCATTGGACGCCAAAGATATTGGGTTGAGCTGGGTTGACACCGTCATGAGCCCGCTTGCAAACCGATTAGCGCGCCACTGGCCAAGCGCCCTGTCGTCCATCACTCCGGTTCTGCCGTTTGAGTTATCCACGGGGTTTAACGCGTTCTGAATGTTGTACTCGAGTAGCCAGGGCCCCTGTGACCCACCAGCAATAAGGCGCGTGTACGTACCGCCAACCGAACCGCCATTACCACCAGTACCTCCACTCAACCATTGCCGACACCAGTCTCCGCTCCACTTGAGGCACATCAGTGTTGAGCCGTTGAAAGGGGAGTTATTAACGAACCCTGGAGGAAGGCTGCCAGTTGCCAGTGCTGTAAGGTTGTAGGTGGAAAGTCCCAGAGGTGCACTGCCAACTATCGTGTCGACGTTGCCATTGAAGTCGTTAGGACCGCCCAGGCCATTCCCAACGTTACCACCGAACTGAGCCAATCTTACCCATGCTGACCACCCACCTCCTTGCTGACCGCCGCGCTCCCACGTCACGCTGGCCCCCATCTGCCGGAATGTCTGCCGGACAAAGATGTCTGCGCACTGAACCATGATGTGGCCGTTCTGCGTGCCTTCGGGTACGTTAGTGTTGTTGGTACCAGTGAGCGTGTAAATGGCGTTGATGTACGGCAGGTTGTTCATGTTGGTGCCATCTGGTAGACGGACAGCATCACTCTTACCCCAGCCAGTTTTGTTTGTCGTGTCAAAGCCCTGGTAAAGCTCTTGGGTCATGGCGTTGATCTTGGAGCTTGCGGTGCGCGGAGGATCACCACCAAAGCCATTTGGTGCTGCGCCTAGGATGATCTCTTGTCTTGCCATTTAATAACGCCTCTAATTAATATCACACAACCATTTTGCCAACCATTAAGGGAATACCTAAATACGTTGTATTCCCAACCCCTACCGTGATTGCAGTAATTTGATTATTTGGATAATCCCAAACAAAATATAGCTGCCTTGGTCGAAATTCTGAGCCACAAAGAGGCATCTCGAGATTATTTATTAATACATATTCGCCACCACCCAAAACAAAGGGCGCCTTAAAATAACACCGAGTAATTCCTTGAGAGTCATAGTTCCAACCAGTATAAGTCCAAGTGTTAGTACTTCTTACAAAAAGAGCGCTTGGTGTACCACTATCAAACAATGTCACCCCAGAAGATGAAGAGAGCCTTAAGCCATATTCGCTTACAGGCTTAGCACCGAACCCAGCAACATACCACTTTCCAGCAGGGTTTATATTATACAAACTGTACTTACCAATACCAAAACCAGTCCAATTTCCGGGAGAGCCAAACAGGCCTGGAAGCATGCTAATCGGACCATTAGCCGGGTCTGGCCTTATGAAAACAAACGGCTGCTCTTGTGTCGTTATTGGACTAGGAAAATAGACTTGAGCTGTACCATTCGCACCGTTAGGTGCATAGCTTCCAGAGTACAGAATAGATAACCGTACAAACTCAGAGTCTAGAATCACCCGATCATCATCAGCATTTTGAAACATCAGCCCATACGAGTCTGTCATTTTATTTAAATCTCACCACGACCAATCGCATTCCAGCATTAGAGTATGAAGATGTGCCATATGGGTCACCCCGTATAGTACGCCACACTCTGACGCCGCCACTTATAACTTCTGGCTCAAGTTGCTTATCAGAGTTTCTATCTATTGATTTATTCGGAATGCAAAAAGCAGCGGAGTTACTCGAGTTAACCCCCTCGATAGAAATATCAAAGTATTTTCCAGCTGGGTATGCGCTTGAGTTTATGTCAGCAGTGTATGCCACCCTCATAGTAAATGCGGTCGGAGAGAGTTGCGGCTCTCCGGCCGCCCCCCATGTCCAAAGCCCGTATTGGTCCATTATGAAAGCCTCCCGACCATAGTCCTCTTAACGCCGCCAGCGTCGAATACAGACAGACCGTCGTTATTGAGAAGTGATGACCCGCCAGATCCAGAACTGCGCAGCGTGAATGTCCCCGCCTTGACATTGATTTCCAGCAGCGGGCGACCTTTTGAGTCGACGGATTCAGAGCGCAACGTCATACCCAAGATGATCTCCTGAATAAATGCTTTGTTGATGATCGCTTGATTGATGAACACCTGATTGTTCTGGACCACGAACATCGGTACGACAGCACCACTTACTTCATCGACCACGGCAAATCGCTGAGCAAAGATCAGAAACTCTGCCTGCTCACCATCCGATCCAAACGCAAACCCGGAAGTTACTGTCTTACCACCAACGATGGTCTGAGCCTTGAGAGTGACCATTGCCGACACCTTGTCACCGGTTGCGGCGACAACCTTATTGGTCTCCTGAATTGCAGCCGTGTTTTTGCCCGAAGTAGCTTGGACAGTTCTAATCTGCTCGCCCAGGGCTTTGTCTGCGTCAGCCATGACCCGGTTCGTGTCCTGAATTGCAGAGGCATTGGCGCCCGCTGTCGCACGTACCGCCTCTATCCTTTCACCCAGTGCTTTGTCAGCATTGGCCAGGACGGTTGTTTCATACTTGAAAGCCGCAGCATTGCTGTCGACCTTGGCGTCCATCGCCGTAACTCTGGATGCAACAGCCTCAGTGGCGTTCGCTGATGCCCTGGCCACGTCGATGATGCTCGCCGCGTTCTGGCCTACCTTTGCATCAAGGCCGTCTGTCCGTTGCGATTGAGCAAAGTCCCGATCTGCAATCACAGACATCAGCGACCAGGCACCGACGGATGTAGTGGTGTCACCTGCACTGCCCGCCTCGTTCCCTGCCGACTCTGCCTTGATCGTCGCGTAAACGCCGTCCAGCTTCTCAGCGGTGGCTGTGACCTTCCCGTTCACGTTATCGATGGCCGACTTGTTCTTGCTGATCTCCAGGGCCATGGCTTCGTTGGTTTCGGCGATGGTGCCCATGTCGAACCAGTAGGTGGCATTCGGCGGCGTGGTATTGACCGGTACCGCTTTAGTCGCCTGGAACAGGTGTTGGCCAACGCGGACCATGTCGCCCTTGGCGTAGGTCTTGGCCGGGTCATACTCCAGAGCGTCGACGATCTCGTTAATGAGGTCGTTGAACTCCTTCTTGGCCTCCTCAAGGCGCTCATTCACCGAGCCGGGGCCATCGCCTGTGATCAACTCGATCTCTTCCCTCAAACTCTGGTACAGCGCCCCCTTACCGATCTTCTCAGCGAAGTACTTGTCGTATTCGGTCTGGTCGGAACTGGCCCGGCCACTCACTGCACCGGTAACGGGGAAGAAAGGCCCGATGTTGCCGGACCGATCCACTAGGCGCGCCCAGAAAAACAGGCTCGCCCCAGCAAGTAGGCTGTGCATCTCATGCTTGGCCTGCGGGTAGCTGAAGTCACTCAGCTTGACCGCCGTAGTCAGGTCAGCCGACTGGCTGTACCAAAGTTCTGTCCGCTGCGTGTCCTCTGCACCAGGTGGAAAAGCCCACTGGATGCCAATGCCGTAGACCAGACTGGTAGTGCGCAGGAACGAAACCGCCGGCGGCAGGCCAACCTTGCCTTGCAGATTGGTCAGGTTGGAGCTCTTCCAGATCGACGATATTTCGAAGGCGCTCACCGACCGCACACGGGCCATATAGGCGCCCGAGTAAATACCGGTGACGTCGACGCTCGTCGAGCCTGTGCGCTGCACCTTAATCCAGTTGCCGCTGTCCTTGCGCCACTCCACGTCATAGGCGACCGCGCCGTTCACAGCAGGCCACGAGATGTTCATGGTGCTGATGGCAATGCCCTGGTTTACGGCGTAACTCGAAGTGAGCGTGACGCTCGCCGGAGGCGGAACGACGGTGATCGGGATAACGCTGATTGGGCGCTCTTCCAGCCGAGCGCCGGTGTCGATGTGCACGAACTTGCTCGGGTCGTACTGCATAGCCGAGATTTCGAACACGCCAGGCTCTGGCCGGGAAACGCTGGTCACCCGGTACAGCGGGATGGCCAGGTCGTCAGCGTCGAGAGCCCACACCAGTTCCCGCTCAGGTGCCACGGAGTACACCGTGGTGACCGTGACCTGCCGGCCGCTGACCAGTTGCACGGTGCGCCCCTCGCACTTGCCGTCGGGCAGGTTGAGGATCAGACGGTCACCGGGCTTGGCCTGGGTATCGCGGTCCAGGGTGATGACTTTGCCATTTACGGCTGAGATGCGCCCGCCCACGGGCCGGCCAGCCAGCAGCTCGTCCGCGATCGGAACGACGTAGCCGGGAAGCGGGATACGCCCGTCCAGGCCAACGCGGAACGTCACAGCCCGGTCCTTGGAGTTGGTGAGCAAAGCCCACTTGCCGCGGCGCTGCGCCTCGGACTCACGCGTGCAGCCGATGGCGCTGATCTCAAGCGGGTTGTCGCCGTAGCGCCGCTGCAGCTTCTGGTCGGTCACGGCCGTGACGTCGGTGTCGTAGTTGTTCAGCGGATTGTCGTAGCTGATTAGGGCCCTACTGTAGCGGGTGCGCTCCGATGCGCTCGAGTAGGTGAACTTGCCATCGATGACGTTCGCCCGGGTGTAGGCGAAGTCGAAGTCAGTGGTGCGCGGCATATCCGACAGGGTAAATACCTGGCCCTGGGCCCAATAGGTCATCCCCCGGTAGATCGCCGAGATGTCACGCAGCAAGGACCAGGCATCAGCCTTGCTCTGCAGGTTCAGGTTGCAGATGAAGCGCGGTTCCATGCCACCCTTCCCGTCCGGTACCAGTTGGTCGCAGTATTGGGAAACCCGATACAACTCCCAAATATCGACCATCCACGGCTTAATGCGCCGACCAAGGCCGAACCGATCGCTTGTGGTGATGCCGTAGGTGTGCCAGACGGGATTATCCGTCCACGCCTCCTTGAACGTACCATCCCAAATTCCGGCGTAGCTGCGGGAGCGCGGATCGTAGTTGCTTGGCACCTGCCACTTTCGACCATCACATTCAACGGTGACAGCTGGGATATTGCGGAACTGCTCGGCCGAGAACTCGATGTAGAGCAGGGCCGTATTCGGGTAACGAATCTTTGCGTCAATCACCTCGGTAAACCCGGCGATCTGCATGGTGTCGGAGATTTTGTTGTTGTTTTGGTTGATCGTCAGGCGGGTGATGCGCATCAGCCAACCAGTTGTCGCTCTGGGCAAGTCAATGCGACGTGTGCGCTCGTAGGTGCTGGTGGTCTTGCCGTCGACAGCCTCGCTCAGAATTTGCTGGTAGGCGCCGCCGTCGGTAGCCAATTCAACCTTGTACTCGATGCGGTAGCCATTAATGTTGCCGCCAGAGTCAACGGATTGAAGGGCTGGCCACGCAAACCGCACACGAACAGCAGAAAGCTGAGTGTTGGTTATGGCGCGCACCCAGGGTGTTCCGCTGCGCAATTCTGTGCTGATCGTCGTCTCGTTTTCGACTGAAGGAATTCCGCCAATCGAGGTTTGATCCACGGCCCCGGTACGCCACTCCCACTTCACGTTTGGGAAGTTCATATTGCCCTGAGGATCTTGCAGTGGGGTGTTGTCGAGGCAAATATCGCGAGCAGTCGGTGTGCCTTCAAACTCACCCTCGCCCACGGCGATCAGCATCTTGGCAATTGCGACAGAGCGCAGGCTGTCCGGCGCCTCGGTCGGCGTCTTTGGCTTGTCTTCCCCGCCCTTGGCGCCGTGTATATCAAACTTGTGTGCTGCGCCCATGCTTTTCTCCAGGCAATAAAAAACCGCCTCTTGGGCGGTGCGGTGCTACATCCTATTTCTAGGCTTTATCTTCGGAATAAATGGCGGCACTGATGATTGCGCCACCCCATCGCCGCCTACCAGCGCAAAGCGGTACGGGATTGCCGGACGCGGTGGTATTTCTCGCCGATCCAAATGCGTAAGACGGTTGGTTTTCCGGGGCCGCACTCATCTTCAGGCCGCCAGCTTGAGGACTGAGCATCTGAATGGCGCCACCAATAGCCATTGAGCCGCCACCCATTCCTACCGCAAGCGCCGTAGCTGCCGACCAGCCAAGTGGGTTCCACCACGCCAACGCAACGATTACCACCCCAATAATGGTTTGTAGCAAGCCCGCACGTTTCGAGCCGGTAATGACGGGGACGATCCTGATTTCTCCTTTGCCCTGAAAGCAGAGTTCATCCTCGCCGATGTTTTTCTTCCCTCGGAAAACAGCGAACTCCATACCCCTCGACTTGGCGTTAGACAGGAACCTTTCAAAGCCTGGGATTTGCACACAAAGCGCCTTTATCGCTTCTGCTGGGGTACGAATAGAAAGCCTGTACTGCTTTCCGAACTGCCGCAGCATTCCCCCGAGCCGGATCGTTTCCATCGGCGAGTAGTAGATAGCAAGTGCAGCCATAGCTTTTCTCCAGATAATAAAAAACCACCCGGAGGTGGCTTATTTGTTTTCCTTGCCTATTTGGCGCAGGACCTCACTACATCGACGACTCTCTCAAGCGGAGACTGCCAGGTTCTGTAGAAGTGATAGTGGACGCTTGATCCTCCTTCTTTCGGGATCACATCGACCAAGTGCAGTGGGGCCTGAGCATCCGGCGCCAAGATCGTATAGCGGTCACCAGATGTTTGCAGAATCCCGCCGATTCCAGCGCCCAGCACGGTAGTCCCCTGCCAGCCGTCGCGTATGCATTCCGCGACAACTTTCGCTGGTTTACTTGATTGCAGCGATAAGAGCGGGGGGTTGCTACGGGTGTCACCTACACTTGCGCAACCTGCCATCGATACCAGCGCCAATGCCCCTACGAACAATTTCATGCTGTTCCCTCATTGAGATATGGCGAGACTTTATCACCAAGCAGAGAGCAACACGAAAGCCCGCAATGCGGGCTATATCAATCGAAAACTTTTAACACTGCAATGCCTCCTCCAAGAAGAGACATTACGCTGTTATCAGCCCATACCAAATCAAACCACACCCCGCCGGACCTAGCCGCGACTTGCCGGACCAGAACCTGCCAGCGGCTTCTGCCACCGCAATGCCGACTGATTCCAATCGGCATTACGCTGTTGTCAGCCCTCACCTCGACATGCCCGACCTAACCAGGCCTCGCCCAACCTTGTCTCGCCACGCCACATGATGCGTTCGCACCGCAATGCCCTCTCATCGAAAGGACTTTACGTTGCTATTGGGCTAGGGCCTTCCGCGTCATGCCTTGCAGCGCGGAAAACTTTGCGACAGCGTCAAGGTTTGCCCGTCGCTGATCATCGGTAAGCTCCGTTATCCTCAGATTCCTAAGCTTTTCTCCGCTCCCGCGAAAAGCCTTCCTGACATTCCGGCCCAGCTCACTTACCGCAACTTCTGTTTGCTCATGAGGCGGCACCCAGCGGTAACCGCGCCCTCTTACTGACTGAAGGCAGACCTGGTGATGCTTGAGCAAGTCCGACTTGAATGCCTCGACGTTCGCCAGCCACTCGAACTGACGCTCACGAAACTTCTCAACAGTCAGCGACTTCGAATCGGTCATTGACGGCATGCCGAAACGAACCGCCAGCCATTCATGTCCGACCAAATCACCGTATTTGAACTCCTTGAGGAAGTCTTCGACGGCTTGCTTATAGTTCGGGTGCTTTGTCAGCTCAGACATATTCCACCTCGAAACGACCGAATCGCGGCCGATACTCACAAACGCCAATCAGTAGGCCTGAATCGGTGATGGCCTTTTTTGCCTCCTCAATGTTGAGTACGTCAGCGTTGATTGCGACTTCCAGCTCGACGCACCATTCAAGAAAGATTGGCCGGTAACGCATGATCTTCGCCTGTCCAACCTTAACCCCGCGACAATCAACGAATCGCTGATCCTCCCAAAGAGAATCGGGTGTTGTCGGCCCAGAGAACTCCAGATTTGCCTTATCAGTCATCACGACCGCACCGCGCTTCCATTGTGTTCCTAGCTTCTGAAGCTTCGCTCCCGCCAGGAATGTCGCATCGAAGTTCGCACCCGGCACATAAAAACCGGAGCGCTCGTCGAAGTAGGCGCCGGCGATGAATTCTGAGCGAGCGATTGCCAGATGATCGTCATCCGTTTTCTTACGCTTGCCGGTCAACTCTTTGTGAGCCTTGGTTGCAGGATTCAGCGGGTTAGCCAACTTATCGCTATGCATCATCAGCGGAGAAGTCCCGCGCACCTTCAGAGTGAGAAGCTCCATGCTCATGCCGCCTCCCTCTTTGCTACGACTGCCAAGCGAGCCTTCAAATTAGTGAGTGCCGCCATCGCAAACTCAAGCATTTCATCAGCAGATACCGGAACACCGCCTGTATGGAGCATGGCCTGAATCAACTCCCGATGGGTCATCACGCAAGCATCAATCGGTATGGGCTGAACCTGCCTATTTCCGGCGCCGTCAGCAAACACAAGAAAACGCTGAGTGGGGGAAAGCTCTGCCGGCAACTCAACTCCTGCGCCCCCCCCCTTTCGGTATGAATTCACCCTCATGAAAGCTGTATGAGGCTATGAAGTTTCTCGCAGCATCGAGCTGTTCAGCAGGAATATCGGCAGCTGAACGAACGCCGAATGCTGAGTGAGTTTGCGACCAGATTTTCGCTGTTGCACGCCGCTGAGCAACAACTGGCAGGTTTGCTACCTTCCCCTTTACAACAGATCCAAGCATGTGAAAACCATCGGTGCCAATGGTCTGTCCGATGAGTGTCATGCCCTGGCCAGGGCTACGCTCGCTAACGGCGGCGCCCTCATTCCAGTAAGCCCAGAGAACGTCATCGCACTCATTTTGATACGCCAATACGTTCTCATGCAGATCGATTCGGACCTTGCTCGCATGGACGGACATCAACCAACCGGCCAGCTTGCGAAGTGGCAAGCATGACATTTCGTACGTTTTCCCATCGGAACCAGTTGTGGTCATCATGACCATAACTGACTTGAATCGGCCGGCCTGTAGCTTCCGGTACTGGGTCTTCCAATCCAGCCCCATGCCCTCAACAACCGGTTTCATTGGAACGTATGGATGACCGCCGTGCTCGACGAGCAAAAGCTTGGCTGCACGAAAAGGGATGACATTGGATTTCGCTACGGCTGTGCTAGTATCACTCATGACGATTTCTTCCTCGAAGTTGATCTCGTTAACCCCAACCTCAGCGCCGGCCAGCGCTGGGGTTTTTTTATGCCTGCTTGATTTGTTCATCTCGTTGCATCGCCTCCCTTAGCGCCTTCCCCACCAGCCAGTTCTGGCTGCGCTCCTCTTGCTGCGATTTCCTTTCCAGCCAAGCCTTAATTTCTGGCTCCGCACGAAAAATCACCTGCTGCATTTCTCTGACTTTCATATTCTCACCTTGTGCATCACCGTTGTTCATAACTCAAATGTATAACGGTGATGCATTGTCGTCAATACCACCGTGATGCATTCTTGACGAATGACTGTAAACTTTTTGTTTCGAGGTATTCGTGAGCCGCACCGATCCACAATTCAATCTCCGAATCCCAGAAGCCCTGCGTGATCAGGTTATGGCTGCCGCGAAAGAGAAAGGCCGCTCTGCGACTGCCGAAATACTTGCTCGGCTTGAGCTGAGTTTTATTGGTGAGGCGCCTCAGCAAGAGCTGATCCCAGCATCAAGAGCCAAGGAGATGGCGACGATTGCACGCCAGAGCGTTCCTAGCGTCGTGAAGAAGCGCGTACTGGACGGTATCAACCAGGCTGTTGCGATGGGCCATGCTTCTGCCCATGTTGACTTGAAGGACTTAGAGATTGAGGCGATGCCTGAGGCAGACATGAACGGCATCATGGAAGCCTTCACGAACTGGTTGGAAACAGCCGGATATCGAATTGAATGGGATGGTTCGGAGCATCTCTCCATCTGGTTTGACGACCTGTGATCTCCCCTCTAGAGCCGCTCGTTTGTTAACCACCGAATTTCGAGCGTTCGGCGCTTTCACCCACTTGCTCTGTGCCTCCTTAGCAATAAAGAAATATGGAATTTAATTCATGGATGCCACACCGAACAACCCTATTCAAAACAACCTACCCCAGGGAATCAAAGAGGCGGATTTACTAGAAGCAATAAAAAAATCTGGATACCCACTACAGACGAGAGTAGCGAAAAAATTAAGCGACCGCTTCAACCTCCATGAAGAGTGGTCATTCAAAGATAGGGACAGCGGCACTTTACGCGCACTCGATATCTTCGCCAATATGCCGCTAGTCGATTATAGCGCCCCCCAACCACGCACTTCGCCTCACCTAAGCATCTTATTGGAATGCAAACAGTCAGAACTACCATTCATATTTTTTGAAACTGAACACCCCGCCAGACTAACTGGCTTCCCTCCAATAGCAGGACTGAAAAGCCATAGCATTGAAATTGCAACTAACGAAGACCGTTCTGTATACATTTTTTCCATCTTAACAGCTCTGGGACTTAGCAATCACGACTTCATAACGCGCCCTCCTTTCTCCAACACCTTTAGCAAGTGCGGTCGTCGCGGAAGTTCACTGGAGCTTTCAGGAGAGGACGCATATAACAGCGTAGTCATGCCTCTAATAAAAGCGGCTACTCATTATGAGATTTCGGAATACCCCAAGCCGACATATCGATACTTTCAAGCCAAACTGACCCTTCCTGTCGCCGTATTGAGTGCTCCAATGGTGATTACAAGGTCAGACGGAGAAACTCAGTTCACTCCTTGGGTAAGAGTTACTCGCCATGAATATGATGGCGACAATTACGATCGCAACAAGAGCCGCTTTTGGGCCATTGATGTAGTTCACGAAGACTACCTGAGCACTTACCTCGACGAACATGCTCTACCTTTTGCCAGAGAATTCGCAGAAAAAGTTCTCAAGCACGACGAAGAGCTCGCGTCGTGTGAAGGATTCACAGAACAACTAGATGGCGATGTTTTTCGAATTGGCGTTAGTGCCTTGAAGCCCCGCCCAATCTCCAAAAAAGTATTTGGAGCATTCCGAAATTTTATAGAAAAGCTCGCGCATAACAGCATAAATATTAAATAGGTTCGGATTAGTTGGAGGATTTTTAGGGCAACACCCACTACCTTTATGTAAGTTTGATTCGCCCTCGCTCAGTACTTGACCTGGATTCAGACCTGCGAATATAAGGCGGGCATCCCAAGAAGATCGTCATTTGCGAAAAATGGTGTGGATAAATTCGGGTTAGCGGGCGCCAATATGGCACACCGCCTTCAACTTCACTTCACGTCCCGATGACGCAACACGAGGCGCTTTCGGCCAAAAGTGGACGCCCGGTGAAGCCCGTAGTGATGGTAAACCTGCCTTGTCGTTAAGCTTCAACGTTAAAGAAAATATAGGTTTACGATCTCCGTAACCCGGAGGCAGCTACCGGCTAGAAACACTCATCCAATTACTCCGCAGCCCGATTCCTTGTACAAAATCAATTCAGCCGCTGCATCGGTTTATTCGCGCTAGGCCTGGCCACGGCTACGCATGTATTCCATCAAACTCCGGTACTCAGGACGTTCAGCAAGATTCGCCTGCTGCTCTGCAATCGCCTCCATACAAAGGCGAAGTTCAGAAGACGGCCAACCCTGCTCGTCGACGACCGCAGCCAGCAGGCGTAACGCTGTTTCAGGGAAAACTGTGCAGAGACCTGATTCACAAAGCAGGTGGATGACATAGTGCATATGCTCGATGGGCACCAGCCAGTCGTAAATCGCATTCAGGACGTCAGGAAATTGTTTTCCGGCCGCTATGGACATCCGGACCAATGATTCAGCAATGTTGGATGTCACTAGGTCCCTAGATTTTGGCCAGATATGTTGCCAAAAAGGCAGGACCCGATTCTGCCAATACTCTTCCCGCTGTTCACCTGCCCCCTCCAGCGCTTGTGATAAAGCTTGAGCCGCCTCTTGTAACGCTTTCAGTGGAAACGTTGCAAAGGCCTCACGGAACTCCTCCCTGGCATACCCCTCAAGTGGACCTAAGGCTGCATAAGTGAAAATCGCCGCGAACTGTTCCCCGTGCTCACCCAGATCCGCATAATGGCGTGCAGTATCGAGAAACTCAGCTTTGAAGGCCAACAGAAGTGGACGGTACAGGCGCGGCGACCACAAGAAGCCTTCCCAGACCCTCATAGCCTCAGCAGGATTACGAGCCCAGCTAAAATGAGGAAGCAGATTTGCCCTTGTCCAAACCTCATCCACCCGGAACAGAGCAATAAGTCTTGAAGCAAGTAGAACCCTGCCATGACGGTATCGCTCCACTCCTGGGTCGCACAGCTCGGTGAAAATCTGCCCCATCCACCCTGGCAGACCACCACCATCGTTGAGGCCTGATCTCTCCCAAATATTCAACAAAGACTGGGTAACGTGCCCAATAGGGTGATTGATGGCTTCAGTGACTGGCTGATTGATCGGTTCACCATTACTGGTCATCCCCGTATCCGCTTCCAGGGGCAGTTGCATCACCCTACGAATAAGCCTCAAAAACAAATCCATATCTTGAAGTTCTGATTTGGATACCTCATCAAGCCAGCGAGTTACATAATGAATTATCTGCTCAAGGTCATTATCTGGCATCCTATTGATCCAAGGAGCAACATAACGCCATGATTTTCGAGCAATGCCTGATTCGCTCCATGCTTGGAAAGCTTCCCGCCACCTACTCACGAGCCATTGGCCCTCGTCCGCTAGATCACCCAAAGCATACAAGCTGTTGAGAAGGTGCTTTCGGCACACATCTCTCCAGGTGTCTTCATCGAAATACTCATCAGCTGCCGGGACATTTCGAAGCCATTGGACCAATGCTTCACGCTTGTATGGTGCAGGTTTGATTACACGCTGTTGCTGATAATCAGGGTCTCCGGTCCCACTCATCCAATGAGAAAACTCATCACTCTCATTGTCTGCCAAGCGTAGATGTGGGTAGGCTGCGGACAGAACATCAAGTCTTTGCTGAGCCTGATCACCCAGCACAAGCCCACCGTACTGAAGCTTCGCCAAGCCCCTCCAAACCGCCCGGTCTACGTGCTCCTGATAGCGATCATCTGTAATGTCTTCCCCGAAATTTGCTCTGGGAGGCCCGGCCAGAATCTGCGCCTCTAGCCTTGCTTGAGCAGCAAGCGGCAGCATGCGCCCTTGCAACACAAGCAGGCGGTAGACCTCGCGTTTAGTGGAGGTGGACCACAACCAATGACCATTCTCGACAAGTAGCCATTCAGCCCACTCATCAGCACGAATGGCGCCATCTTGGCTGGCTGCAAAGAACGCCAAGCGTTTGAAGGTTGGATAGGGAACCTCAAACCACCTGTGCGCAATCTTCGCCCCAGCCTCAGGATGTTCTCCGAAATTAGCCAGCCACGAATCCCGCAGCAGTTCCACGAGCACGACCCATTCGCGGATACCGCGATTCTGCCAGTGAGGACTGACAGACGGCAGATCCCAATATGAACGATCCTGGAAGGAATCGGCACTTCCCAATTCTTGCAAAAGATCCAACGCATCACGAACCAATGCCTGGAGATCCTCAAGCAGCAACGGTAAGACCGATGCCCACTCCGAACGAGACGACTCAGAGAGCGTGGATCGCACATGATCGGAGACTAAAACCAAATCCCAGTTCACCAGATCGCGCAGGTTTTTTGCTGAGACATCCTGGTCTTCTGAAAATCGAAACGGCCGGGAGATCGACACCACAGGCGAAAGCAGCTCCCTGAGTTGCAGTCGAAGACTGGCAGTCAGACCATCTCGCTTGAACCGCTCCAACCAGCTATAGAGGTCCAGGTCTCTCCAGGGCGACTTGATTCGTTCAGCCAGGAACAGTCCCCACAGCTTGCGCATGTGAAGCCCAGGTATCGCGTTAGGTGAGCTTTTGCGAAGCGCATCCAACTCAGTGGTGTTTCCTTCACTATGGAGCTTGGCAGTGCGCCCCAGTTGATCCTCAATAAGAAATGCAAGCCGCTCGTGGATACATCCGCCCCGCGCAGTAAGCCAAAGTAGAAGGTCTGGATCGTCGAGATGCCGAACAAGCCACCGAGCGATCTGGAACATCACATTATCCCAGTGACCCGTGCGCCCGCTTCCCAGCGTCATCGGCGCCGCTAAATGATAAGGCGAGGGCCTTTGAACCAGACTGAAGCTGAGCTTAGGATCTGGCTCAGCGTGACAAGGAACACCAAAACGCGCGAGATCTGAGTGGCAGTAGCGGGAATCACTAAAGGCGCCCAGTAGCCACTCCAAGGGCGGAGCAGGGTTGAAATCTGCAAACCGCCGCGCCGGCAGCCCTGACTTGTCAGAAAGCGCCCACAGCATGCGCCCCACGAAATCATCTTGCCGGGTGCTGGCCGAAGGCCTGGAGAGAGCATGGGTGGTTACGATCCGCTCCTTACCCGTGGTTCCGTCACTGTAAGTCTCGGCCCATACTTTCAGAGTCTGGTGCAGCCCCCTATGCGAGTTCGCGCCAGGCTGAATGTGGTACAGGACGGGAGAAACCCCTTTTGCTTTCCATTCATCGGTCTTCTGGCTTTCCTCTCCTAGCGCACAAGATCCGAACGCCCACGCCTGGGGGGTAACCTCTCCCAGCATTCTGTCAGCCGCCAATGCGTCCATCATGTAGCGCAGAACCGGGTCGCTGACACTGTACCCGACGAAGCAAACCACGTAGTTACGGAACAATTCGCTTACGAATCGGGCAGCCCAACGTTCAGTTAGGTAAGCAAGTCCAAAGTCACCGCTGGTGATGACCAGCCGGTTGAGTTCGGAAATGGTGGGTTTATCCGGCAGCTTGCCATGCAGGTAAACGACCCCATCCCATCGACTTTTTTTGGGAAGAGGAAGCATTGGGGCTGAGTAAGAATTGAAACGCTGTTTTGTACGCCGACCTGCGGCATCGAACACCCGGTCGAAGTTTGTGGTTACGAGACGCACTTCACCGGTCCGGCTCTTTCCCAATCTCAGCAATGCCGCATGCGTGTCAGTTGCGCCTTTGAGCCGAGTTTTGGGCTTGAGAGCCCGCGCCAAAGCCTCTCGAACAGCACCGCGCCCATTCGGCAAGCGACGCTCCAGTAGATCCAGCGTGGCATCGAACTGGTAGTTATCAAAAGCTTTCTGCTCTGCGCTATTAAAGGTGGTCGACGCTTCCTTGTAGATGAGCTTCACCAACCCTTTGAAATCCAGGAGCCCTGCCGGATATGAAACACCTGCCCCACAAAAGAAAATGACCCTGCCTTCTTCATGGGCCTGGAGCAGCTCATCAGGAATATCTGGACCGTTCGTTACAAATTGCATCCCTGCCCCACCTTGTATCTGATGGCGACAAGCCATCTGTTGACTCGTTGTGTATCACGGGTGGGGCCTTTACGCCATTTATCCTAATATAACGATAACAATTCTCTCTTGTTTGCCTTGATCTCACGACTGCTCTGGGTAGATCGCGGTCCTCGAACGACGGAAGCGGATAGACTCATCAGCATCAGATCACATGCCAGTTGCGTAAAAAACGTGACCCAATCCATGTATCCTCATTGGGAGCCGATTGCCGTCTTTCGCGAAGGTCAGCTTTGGGTCGAAAGTAGACGTCACCAATTTCGTCTGCCTGGCTAGGTGCCCCCTACCCTTGCTACATCCCGCAACACCTTGCAGGAGATTCACATGCTGCTCTCTTTGGTTTGGCGGGACTGTAGCACTGGCGGCACAAAAGAAGAATTGCCACCTGCAAGGAATTTCGATTAAGTTTGCACGCCAAGAATGGCTGATCGCCATAGGCACCCGTTTTTTTAATGGATAGAGAGTATCGAATGAGCGGTTCTAACTGGGTTGCAGCTGCATCTGTGCTTTTCACTTCCCTTACAGCAGGGTATGCAACTTACGAAAACAACCAGACAAACAGGGAGTTAGAAAAGCTCAAGCAGGAACACTTGATAACGCTTGAATCTATGAAATCGACACAAGAAAAAGATACAGCCCTGCAAAACAAAGTGTTTGAAGTTCGATCCCAATATTGCAATGAAGCAAAAAACTTATACAAAAATCTTGGCGATGCCGTGATTGCATACGGTGACAGGAACCTTGAAGTGAAAGCCGCAGCAATACCTGCAATAGGGAGACTCAAAATACAGACGATTGCATATCTCGACGACACAATTTACGACAACTACCAGAAAAAGACCGCAGAATCACCCGAGGCTGATAACAGCGCAATTGTTGCCGCACTGGCCACGCAACTTAGAAGATGCGCAACAATGAAACCTAGCAATTTTTAGAGTTCATCCTGATTGAGTGTCTTAGCACTAGCCGTGTCCTGTCATGCCAAGGACCGCCATAGACGATGATCTCGGACGGCCTGCCGTACAGGTGGTGCAGCAGGAATGGGCCGGGGCCGAAGGTTCCCGACTCTTCGTCAGGTAACGACGGATCAGTGCCCAGGTATATCCCGGCATGGTTCGGATGAACTGTCCGGCCGACCTGCATAACGATCAGGTCCCCACGTTGCGGTCGGTCGACACGCACAAAACCCGCAGCCTCGAAGTGCTGCTCGTACAGACTCGCGTTCTCCGCACTCTCCCACCAACCATCGGCGCGCTGAAAGGCCTCAAACTCGATCCCCCACTCCCGCAGGTACCAGTCAGCGCAGACCTGCCAGCAGTCCCATGCACCGTGCACGAACGGTCGCTCGAGCAGCGGCGTGCTGCCCGTGGGCGTTATCGTGCGCATGTCGCCCTCGGGCCACGACAAAATGTGCCAGGGCAAGGCAGTGGCCTCGCACATCGCCAAGTCATGCGGTGAAGGCCTGCTGGTTGCGTCCGGGTGGGAGTGAACGATGCCGATCACTTCGCCCAGGTCTTCCGCCGCGGCATAGTCCTGGGGATCAAGCCGGAACTCTTCGTTCGGCTCAGTAGCGATGTTCCGACACGGGAAGTACTTCTGGGACCGCCCGACGCCCAGCAGCAGGCCGCAGCACTCTTTCGGGTACTGCGCCGCCGAGTGCGCCTGGATGGCCGCGATGATGTGCTTGCGCATGGTCAGCTCCGGGCTATCAGCGAAACGGCGGGGAATCCACCGAATGAGAGTTCGTTGTTCTCGCCGAAGCGCAACTTGCAAGACGACAGGCAGCCCTTGCACTGGTCCAAGGCCGGATCATCAGTGGGATTATCCTCGTCGTCGAACATGGCCGCGCCGGTGTAGCCGCAGTCAGGCCCCCGGTAACCATTCGTCATGGCCCAGTGGCAGAAAGTCGTCATCTGCCGGCCGGGCAGTCCGTGGTTGTCGATCTCGCCAGGGGAAGACAGCTCCCAAATCACTGCCTCACCGTCCTCGCTGGTCTTCTGGTCGATGTACCAGATTTCCAGCGATTCCTGGGTCGGGTCAGCAGTTGGATTGCCGTCGGGGAAGTTCGCCGCATCCAAATACTGCGCCAGGGTCTCGCGGACCGTCAGCTTGAACTTCAGCATGTCCTCGAACGCCAGGCACAGCGCCGTCACGCGACCGTTGACGTTGCCAGCGACGAATGTCGGGCGAGTGGCTGTGCCGTCGCTGCTGGAACCGATGCCTTCAATTTGCACCGGCCAGGCCGCGTACTCGACGCCCTGCCACCAGATCGACTTCGCTGGCAGGTCCTCTTCAGATCCCTCGTAAGCCAGCAATTCCTCCGGTGTGTGCGGAATGGCGTGACCGTGAAAGCGCAGGTAATCGGCGCCGTACTCGGTACCGTCAATTTCGAACAGGCGAATCTCGCCGCCGGGCTCCAGTTTCTGGATGTCCGTGATCAGTGCCATGGGTCGTTATCTCAGGGGTGAAAGGTTTGCTGGAAGGTGGCGGTGATGGCGTAGACCTGGCCGCCTCGGTGAACAGGCTTGTAGCCGTTGCACTTGTAGAGCCCAAGCACGCCAAGTGGTGGCGTCCAGAGAAACGCCTTTGCCCCTTTGTGCTTGTCGAGGAACTTCCTGATCTCCAGGATTCGCGCGGCCATACCGGTAAACGTCACCGGCCAGGATTCCGACTGATTATTCAGTCCGTCCTCGACCGACTGCTCATAGCCATCGCCGAACTTTTTGGTCCGGACGCGCTGGTTAATCTCTCCTTCCGCGCCCTTCTCCGTTGCCCAGGTGAATCGTTCGATTGCCATCAGCGCCCCTTGATTGCTTTGTTGATGACGCCGCCCTGGCCCATGTCCTTGTTGCGCAGTTGCTGATATTTCTGCTCGACGAACACGGCCAGCTCCTTGCCGAACAAGTCATACCCGGGCGTGTCAGCAGTGGACGACGCATTGCCGTCACCGTCGATATGTACCTCGACATTGATTTGCGTTGCCCCCACCCCGCTGCCCCCCATGGCCATAACACCCAGCTTGCCGCTGGACGTGCGAGTCAAAGGCATGATCGCCTCCGCCCCAGCCTCACCCATGACCCCGGTTTTGCCGTTGGCCATGCCGAACGCCGTAGGCTTGCTGACGATGGAGTTGGTGAAGGCGCCGCCGTCGGCGAACATCTGTACACCGCCCGACCAGGCGCCACCCAAGGCTTGCGGGAAGTACGAGCCGGAATAGCCGCCAGCCGAGGCCCCAAGGTTTGAAGACGCGGCACCCGCAGACCCAGCCGCCAGTCCGTTGCCACCGGCCGCGCTACCACCGAGGTAACTCGCTGCCGAACCCACCAGGCTGCTCAGCAATGCTGAACTCGCCTGGCGTGTTGCAATGCGAGCCATATCAGCGAGAACCGACTTCGTGAAGTCAGCGAACGAGAACTTACCTGTCGTGGCGAAGTTGACGACCGCGTCTTCCATGGAGCTGAAGGCGTTGCCGAACAGGCTTTTCGTCTGCCCGGCGACGTTTCGTGCCGAGTCCAGGTAGTTATCCCACGCTGCTGTCGCACCTTTGGTCCAATCGCCCTGGGCGTTCTCCACATCCGCGTAGTTCTGCCGGATTTGGTCAGTGGCAGCCTTATTCGCGTCTGCGAGCGCCTGCGACTTACGCTTGAACTCTTCCTCCGACATGTTCCGCGACGGGTCAGACTTTTGGTTGGCCAGCTCCAGCGACTGCTGAGCAAACCGGTCTTGCTGGCTGTTCAGCTCGCCGCTGAGTGCGTTCTGGCGGTCACCCTGACCCACGCCGAGAACCGCGCGCTGGCCGGCAAGCTCCAGGGCTCGCTGTTGCTGGCCCAGAGCCTGCACGTAGGTGCTGATCGCGCGCTCTTGCTTGGCCAGGCGCCCGGTCTCGTTGGTCGCCAGGACTTCAAGCTGACTGTCAGCGTCCTTCTGCGCTTTGACCATCCCTGCGCGCGCGTCAGCGATCTTCTGGTCCAGCTGGATGCTCTGCGCGGCAGTGGTGGACTTCTTGCCCTTGGCGTCCTCCAGAGCGGATATCTCGGCCTCGTAGGCCGCCGTTACCTGGTCGCGCTCATTACCAATCAGGGCTTGGCGCCGTAACAGGTAGTCTGCCTCTGAAATAAGCCCAGACTTTTGCGCCGCGTCCAACTGCTTCTGGTAGTTTTTGTAGTCGGTAGCGATGGCCGCGAGGTTGTTCTTCGCGTCATTGAAGCCGGTCAGATCCACGCTGCCGGCAGCAACCGCGGGGTCTTTGTTCTTGTCTTTAATGTTTTGGATCGTCTTAGCCACATAATCTGGCTGGACGAGCGGACTGTCCGGGTTTGCTTTGCGGAGATTTTCGACTGACCGCTGGTAATCTTTGATCAGCTTATTGCGCTTCTCTGCATTGGTCAGGTTTGAATCGCTGATTGCCTTGAGCTTCTGCTCGGCCTCAATCCCTTCCTGCTGAACACGCACCTGATCCTCTTGAGCTTTGGTTCGCTGGCCGCCAACAAAGACCATAAGCTGAAGCTGATACAGTTCCTTCTCAGAAGCCGCGAGTTTCTTTTTGGCGTCGGTGTCATCCGGATCAGCTTTGAGCACGCTTCGAGCATAAGCCGCACTTTGGGTAAGCTCAGCGATCCTTTTGGCCGGACCTTCATCGCGACCAATATTTTTTATCGCGTCGAGGGACTTCTTGGCCTCATCCGTGATGCCTTTCCACGCCCTTTCGATAGTGCCAAGGTTCTGAGTGATCTCACCAGCCCTGCCCTTTACGGTGTCGGCGTAAGTGTCGGTCAAGAGCTTCGCTGCACCAATGGTGTCGCCCTGCTCCTTAAGCGCAACAATCTGTGAATAGACCGAGGCGGTCAGGAAGTGATACTGATCATTCAGAGACTTCGCAGCAGCAACTGGATCCTCAGCAATCTTGACGAACTCAGCTACCGTCGCGTCTACAGACTTCCCCGTCGCTTTCTCCATCGCCAAGGCGGCTTCTGAAATTTCAACGAAACTCGCACCCGCAATCTTTCCATTGCCTGCCAGCGTCGACAGCACCTCTGCGGCCTGGCCAGTAGTACCGACCGTTGCGCTGATCTGACGCGCCATATCGCTCAGTTGGCCCGCACTCACACCGGCGTAATTGCCTGTGAGGATCAGCGCCTTGTTGTAGTTATCTTGCTCCTCACTGCCTTGATGGTAGGCGTATGCAAGACCGCCTACGGCTGCGGTAGCCAGAGCCAGCGGTGTCAGGATGGCAAGCAAGCCAACAGCCCCTGCACCCGCGCCAGCGCCCAACTGAGCCACGGCGCGAACACCACTACCCCAGTCGCCCGAAGACAATGCATTGCCCAACTGAACAACGTTTTCCTGAGCTTGCCGAGTGCCCAGGCGCAGCTTGTCAAAACCGGTATTGGTTTTTTCGAGCTTTGCGTAATCCTTATCGATATTGCTCAGGGCTTTGTTGTAATCCTCCTGGCTCAAGCGCCCAGCATCCAGATGTTTGCCCAGTTGCTCTACCTGGGTATCCAGCTTGGCCAGGGCCGCGCGAGCCGGGTCGATGGCACCCAACAGACTGTTAAGGGCCTTCTGCTCATCCATGGCCGACTTGGCCAATGCAACTTGCTGCTTGTCGAGCTGCGCGGAGATCTTCGCCGCCTCAGCCTCGCCATAGGCGCCAGTCTTGGTCAGCTTGGCGAGTGCGTCACGCTGCTTTGCCAGGTCCTGCGTGGTTTTGGCGTTGGTAGAAAGCGATTTCTCCAGCGCCTGCATTTCGCTCATCAGCGAAACAGCGGACTGCTCGGCCCGGCCGCCGGCCTTCGCCATTTCATCCAGGCTCGTTTTCGCCTGGACTGCATCGGCCGAGTCGATCTTGACGCCGAGTTCTGCAATGTTCATCGACTCACCTTGAATAAGCGCCCGTGGTTACGGGCTGTTTTCCCTTTCCTCCGCCATGACGCGCAAGGCTTCGCCTTCCAGCACCTGGAGGTCAGGAAAGATTTGAGCGAGTTTCTTTTTCTTGATGCCGAGAAAGCCGGCCACATCGCGGATGCAGTTGTAGTCGAGACCGATCGCGCCGCCGGCACCAGCACGCCATTGCGTCGACATCCTGTTGAATAGGTAAAGCGCTGGCCAGTTGCAGGGCCATACCTCGGTCACCTCTTCAAGGTCACCCGGGGAAAGCCCAAACAGACCCATCAGTTCAGCAGGTGCCGCCGGCGCGTAGAGTGCACGGGCGGCGTCTGTCAGTTTCCCAGGCGGGCCTGGCTGAATGCGTTCTGGTAGGCGTTCACAACTGCCTCAGCAGCGCCCTGGCAGGACTTCACCAATGCCAGGATGCTCTTATCGTCGAACTTGTCATCGAAGCCCCAGCCGACCACCAGGTCCTTGATCTGCTGCGCTTGCTGCTCAGTGTCAGCGGCTACGATTTCGGAAAGCGTAGGCTTATCGCCGAGGGCGGCCTGTGCCTCGTCGCGCTTCAGGGTCCATTCATCGAACAAGGCGGCAAGCCCTGGACGATCCCGATACTTGAAGGTGAACTCGATCTTCTCGGGCTCGCCCCCAACGATAGGGATCGACACGAAGGCCTTGAACGTCGGGTTCTGGGCGATTCTGATCTTTGCCATGGGTTATGCCACCGCAGTCAGGTAACGGGTCGGCTCGGCCTGCAGCGCCAGGTTGACGGTGCGCGTCAACAGGTTGTTGCGGGAGACCGCCGGCTGCTTGGAGAACGACGTGTAGGTGCCGTACAGCAGGGTGTCATTGCCGGGCAGGTTGAGCCGCGCTGCTTCAATCTGCTTGCCGGCGTCAGCTTTCAGCAGAACGCTGTTGAATGCCTGCGCCGGGTCGTCAGCGATGGTCAGCACCATGCTTGCCGCCGATTTATCGGTGGGGATCTGTTTGCCCTGGTCATCCTCGAGGAACACCACATCCAGGTAGTTCTGTTCGCCGCCGGAGAAGGCAACGTCGGAGATCTGCGGGATCTGCACCCAGGTCAGCACTTTGCGCATAGTTCCTGCACCGCCTGCTGCCGGGAAAACCTGAGTATCGGTGGTGTCGATACCTTCCAGGGTGATAGCCGTCGCGGTGGCCGACTTCACGCGTACAACCTTGCTATCCAGCTTGCTCCAGCCGGACGTGAGCAGAACGATATCGCCGGCAGAAATGGTGCCACCTACAACAGTAGCCACCGCCTCGCTCGCATTGCTGATGGCAGCGAACGGAAGTGCCGCGCCGTAGGTTGCGGCGTGCTGGAAGGTGCCGCCGTTCGGGAGTTTGTAGCCCATGGGTGTTTCCTCTTTGCAGATGTGAAAAAACCCGCTCAATGGCGGGTTCTTGGGATTGCCCAATGGGCGAATTATTTGGCGGTTCCGTTATTCAGGATTACGGCAGTCTTGATAAGCCTCAAGAGGCAGCCCAGATTTTGAACCAATGACGACGCCGGTAAGGCCGCAGGAAGGACAACAGGCATGCTTTTCCAGATACCACTTCGTAATTTGACTCGGCGTAGACCATTCCCCGCACGCAGTACAGATGCACCTGTCGCTGGCAATAATCTCGTCGCGGTTGTTCCAGGCGTGATCATCTGCCGACTCATCCAGCCACTGTAATCGCGCTTTTGTATCTTCATCCATGGTGACGCCCCTACCTACCCATTTACATGGAGCGATTCTAGCGCGAGCCGCTCAATTGGTGTCGGCTCGGTACAAGAACGAGACTGGAACGGTGTAGGTGGAATCACCGGTGATGCCAGGGCCCGGGTCGACTGGCGACATGGTCGCCACGGTGACCGAGCCCTTCGTGTCCCTGGCGTATAGCGGGAACAAGCCGACCAGCTCGACCGCAATGGGGTTCGTCTTGGTCTTCCCAGTGCCCGCCGGCGCGATGATGCTTACCTGGAACACTCCGGTGAACAGCCGGTGATCGCCGCCGAGCGTGTTGCTCGCGGTGTCGCCCGGGATAGTGAAGGCTCGCAGGTAGGTCTCGCCCGCCGCCGGAGTGTAGGCCGTGTTCTCGAACACGATCTTCAACTTCTCCGACCTGGCAGCGTTCCAGGCGACCAGCTTTGCCTCGTAGATTGAAGCGATGATTGCGTGACTCATACCTGGTTGTTCCTGATGGCCTCCAGCACGATCTGCTGGAAGCGAGCCACAGTTACCCGGACCATGCCGCCAGGGGCCTGGGTGGAATGGCCGAACTCCAGCGGAATCGCGTAGGGCAAATTATTGATGATGTAGGCCATCTGGCCGGCAGTGAAGTCGCTCATCGCGGCTACCAGCGCCGCGGTAGTCTCGGCGCCGCTTGGGTCCACCTCGTCGAAGGTGACGTTCTCGACCATGCCAAGCGAGATGTGCCAGTTCGCACGGAACCTGCCGCCGACGTAGCCCTCTGGCGCCTTGATGTCCATGCCGTCGTTGAGCTTTCGGCCCTTCTTGAGCCTACCGCCCTTCGTGAGGTTGTCCGGATCGCTACGCAGCCCGCTGTTGTGATCGTCGACGGCCTTGTTGTACTGGGTCGCCACAGCGTTTTGCGCCCAAATCTCCGGGTTACCCACGGGGGACATCCGGATCAGGCTGCTGCCGACCTCGATGATAATTTCACGCACGCTGGCATCGATGGCTTCACCTGTCTGAGCGGCGAACTCGGCCAGGCTCAGGGCGAAACTGCCGGACTGGCCAGCGCCTGCCCGACTCACGACCGCACCTGCAGCTCATACAGGATCGCCGTACCGGCAGGGTTGACCTCTTTTAGCGGAGGAACGATTGACCAGGTGCGGCCCTGGGCAACCACTTTGTCGAGCAGGCCGGGCACCCAGGCCAAGCCCTGCGCGGCGATCTTGAGCTTCTTGTCGCCCTGCCGGATGAGGCTGTTGTTTTGGAATTCGATACCGGTGAAATCGAGCAGGATGCCTTGGGCGATCTGCTCGATGGTTGCACCAGGCGCTTCCCCACCCGTCTCCGGGTCGTACTCGCCCGGCTCAGTTTTACTGATGGTCACGGGCTGGCCGAACTCTGTGATCATCTCCATAGCCATCACGGCCATTTCGTCGTAGAAGGCCATGATAGCTCTCACAAGAAAAAACCCGCTAATGAGCGGGTTTAGGGGAATTGGCTTCAGCCGTTTGCGAGGGTCACTTTCGTGAATCCCCGACCTTTTAGTTCATCGAGTATCGCTTCGACAGTGGCTTCCGACAAAGTCACCTCTGCATCTGCCTCATTTCCCACTTCATGCAATACAGAGCCGTCAGAGTCCGCAAACAGTATGTCGTTTAGTTTTTTCCAGCTTTCAGGCTCGGGCTTGTGAACCCCGCGCTCGTACAGGCTAACCGTGCCGTAATGGAACCCGGCAGCTAATGACAGCTGACGCTGACTCATATTTTTCCCAACCCGCGCTTCGCGGAGAGCGGATACGAAATTTGGACTTTGAGCGTTCGGCAACATTGTCTATCTCCAAGAACAGTAAGAGTTTTCGCACGATACTCTCTTACTAGTAGGAGAGCAACACTTACTCACACTCTTACCGCAAACAACCCACGCTTTTGTAGATAGTCGGCAAATTGCGTTGCGCTCGGCCGATCCGGCGCCGCCGGCAACAGCCGATTGCTGGTGGACGGGATAGCCGCGTACTGCCGCGTTACCGCGCCCTCAACACGATCAAGCAGCACCGCCCCCTTCCGCTTCTCCACGGGGTCGACATCGTCCTGATGAATCTCAGCGGCCAGGGCCATCTGGCCGTACTGGATACGCGCCGGCAGGTAGTTGTTCGGCTTGATCTCGTGGTCCAGCAGCACTTCCCGGCGCGGCCAGGACAGTCCCTGCTCGCTATTCGTCTTGCGCCCTTTCCAGGTCATGCCATCCATTGCCAAGGCTGCCCGGCGCAGCAAAGCTTCCTGCTCGAGAACGTCTGCGGGGATGACCGTGCCGAACTTCATGGCGTACATGACCAGGTCCTCGGCGCTCGCGTAGCTTTCTGCGTCAGGCTTGCCGGTGCCGTCCTCGATGATGAGTGTCATGCGTCAGCTCTCTAGAATGGTTTGTAGATTGGTCGCCGGATCACCGACAGCCCGCAGCATTACTCCTTGGGCAGATCAGCGACGAGCTTTTCCAGGGATTCTTTGGAGGCGTTTGCCCGATATTGGACCTTGGCTTCGTCGAGCGTTGCTTTCAGCGCCGCGACTTCACCGGCCTCATCGGCCGGCGGCGTGAGGGCAGCCTTCTTCAGCGCTTCAATCTCGCCGCGCAGTGCGTCGACAGTCAAGGCTAGGCCGTCACGCTCAGAGGTCAGCTCACCAACCGAGGCATGGATGGTGCCCAGCACTTCAAACAATCGCAACGCCAGCTCCCCGGACTCCGGGCGGTGAATCTCACCCACTTCCAAGCCCCCAACAAGGATCTCGATCGATCCCTTTTCAGCACGCAAAGCCGAGATGACTTTTTCCAATTCGGCCTGATGGGCCGCGCCAACAATCTGCACGCGCTCGGCTTCTTTCACCGACACGTCGATGCCGACCGCTTCATACGCTTCGACCACGCTCGGCCAATCGCCAATCACCAGCACACTGGTCACACCGGCTTCGGGCTTATCGAAGTGTTCCGGGTTTCGGTAACGCTTCTCCGGATCAAAGCCGTTCAGCTGGTTGCTGTAAGTCAGTTCCATGTGTTTCTCCAGGGCGGCCATCGCTGACCGCGCATTGAGTTTAAGGCTTAGTCGCCAGTGGCAGGAGGCGTTGTAGTCAGCTTGATCATCACGCCGGCGGTGACCTTGTTGCTGCCCGCGTGCTTGACCCAGTTGGCAGCGGAGCCGACGGCAGCCAGGGTTGGGTTGGAACCGCCGGTAGTGGCTTTCCAGCTGTAACCCAGCACATCGATGTTCACCGTGCCTTCAGCGCGGTAGCCGATGCTCAGGTTCTCTTCATCGTTCACTTCGTAGGAACGGAAGCCCGGGGCCTGCGACTCTGTGATGGTTACGGCGTTTGGCAGCAAGCCGAAGATCACATCCGCCGGCGCGGTATCGGTCACCAGTACAGGCTTGCCCAGGGTGCCCGGCAGGCCGCCGTAGATCACGACACCCGCTTCTTCGTAGATCTTGTTGGTGATCGCTTCGTCGACGATGTCGAAGTAAGCGCTGGAGTGCATAACCCACAGGGCGATACGGCCGAACTTGTCGCCGAACTTGCGCATGCCGCGGGTCAGCGTCTTCTTGCCGTCGGTTTCGATGTTGGCCGAAACCACCATGTCAGCGTTGGAACCGATGGCAGCGCGCAGACCAGCGGTTGCGTACTGAATGAAGCCTTCCAAGGTCGCATCAGCGACGTCGGCACCGACGATCTGGGAGAACTCCTCGACCGGACGACCGCGGCGCTTGAACGCCTCTTCGGTGGTCTGGTATGGACCGTACTTCCATGGAGCTTTGACGCCAACAGCTTCGCCGGCGGAGATCTTCTTGGCAGTTACCTTGCCGTCAGAGTTGACGTCGCGGTGCTCCAGAGAGCCGTTCAGCTTGTAGAGAGCGCGCTTGCGGAAGTCGCCTTCGATCAGTTCATTGTCCAGCACCATCGCGCCGTTGGACGATGCGTTGAACACATCCAGGTTGTCCTGGACACGCTCGAGGTATGCGGTTTGCGCCTCATCGTTGTAGATGATCAGGTCGCTGTTAACGGTTGTAGCCATGGGTCAATCCCCTTACTTGGGCAATGCGAGATATGCGGTTTGGCCGTGCTTGCGCTGAAAGTCGCGCTTCTGCTCGGAGGTCATTTCGGAGCGCTTGAATGCAGCCTTGCCGCCACCCCCGCCCGGGGCAAATGTCCCTGAAGCCCTTGGCCACAGGTGAGGTGCGCTTTCGCGCAGAGATTCCGCCCATTCGAGCGGAGTCAGAGGGGTCTTGCCGTCTTTACCGAGGATGATCTGGCCGGATTCATCAACGGCGACTGCATCGCCATCTTCGTTAAGGGTGAACACGCCTTTGGCGCGCAGGATGATGTCGTCTGTTGCTTCCGGCAGCGCGCCGGCCTTCAGTGCTGCGCCGCGCACCGAGTCGCCCAAGACTTTGCCCTGGAACTTAGCAGCGAAGGATTCAGCCTTCTCTGCACGCTCACTGATGGTCTTCAACTGCTTGTCGTAGTCACCGCGCAAGCGCTCGGTGCGGCGGTTGAAGACCTCATCCACCTTGCCCTCGGTCAGCAGCTTGGTCTCTTCGTCTTGGCCCGCACGACTGAGCAGGCCTTTGACGGCGTCGATGTCGATGCCTTCAAACTGGGTTTCGAACTGGGTCAGCTTTCCGGAGGTTTCCTTCAGCTTGCCGAGCAGCTCCGAGTTCTTGGTTTTCAAACCCGAAACGGATGCTTCAACGGCAGTCGCGATAGCGGCCTTGACTGCCGGGTTTTCCAGGTCGATTTCGTTTTCTTCTGCCACGTTGATGCACCCCTTGGGTATGTGTCGCCCGCTTTGCGAGCATAAAAAAACCCCGCACTTGGCGGGGCCTCATAAAATCGTTGTTACTTGTAGGTCGGTATGTAGCAGTCGCCCTCAATCTTTGATGCAATCAAGGCGAGCATTGCTGCACGTAGAGGAAAAAAATCTGACCAACTTTTCCCGCCTTCTACGCTGGCTGTCCAACCAGAAACACCATCGCACCTCAGAGATATGTTGAATTGCTCGAGAAGAGGCCCTCCGTCTGCCCAGCGCGTGCTCGGGGAAAACTCTACCGCCTCACTATTTCGCTCTTGAAACTTGAGATGGATGATTCCAGCCCCACCTGCAGCCCAGAAAATATGCGGCTTGCGGTCACACACTTGCTGGCCGACCACATAATCAATCCACCACCCCTCAAGTTCCTCTATCCCTACAGCTTTCTGCCCCATTGAGAAACACTCCTTTGTTTATGGAGCGCAATCAATACATGCTCAATCCGCTCGGGTCAAATCCCTGCACGCTCAAAGGCCAGAGGCTCCAGTCCTTTCATCTGCAAGAGCGTCAGCGGTGCGAAGTTGCGATCAAGCTGCAGCTCGGCGAAACGCTCCACGGTCAACCCGCCCTCCCTGAACAGCTTGCCCCGGACAGGGCCGATGGCAACGTCCTGGAACGCTGCTGGCTGCTGCTGGAGCCAGTGGTAGTAATCGAGGTCAGCACTGACCTGCTGGCCGCCGTCTGCGCCCACCGAAGCCCGCGTAGCGCCCTTGGCGAACATGGCGCTGAGCTTGGTCAGCAAGATGAACGTGGTACGGCAGTTCGGGTGGAATGGCGGCCTGGGACCGGAATCCACTGGAAACTTGCGCTTGTCCATCGAGCGGCATTGCTGGCTGGTCTTGCTGTCCAGCGTGGCCACCATCTGGATCTCTTGCACGATGTCCGTGTTGGCCTTGGCCACCTCCATTCGCGCTTGAGACGACACGTGCTGAATCGCGGTGTGCACGACCGTGCTGGCATTGCGATTGGTGGTGGCGAGAATTCCATCCTTGTAGCCGGCAGTCTTGGTGCCTCGAATGCTGCGGATGATTTGGAAGTTCGTCTGCCCTTCGAAGAAGCCCTGCCGGATCGTGCCAGTGACGCGCTCACGCTCTGCACCGGTCCAATCCTTGATGAAGGCCTTCAGCAGCTTCCCGCCGCCGGTGCCGCGCACGCTGAGTGGGTTCGTCAGCACTGCGGTTCGGATTGCTGCCGCCGTTGGTGCCACCACATCGAGCGACACGCCAACCGGCGCCGATCTGGCAAGACTGGTCGCCTCGAACTCAGCCTCGTAGTTGGCGATGTCCACCAAGTCGAGGTTCAGTTGCGCGCTGTAGCGGTCAAAGATGCCCAGCAACAGGCTATCGACCTCCTTCAGCAACGCTTCAAGGCGCTTCGTGTTGTATTCGGTCAGGTCTGACTGGGTGAGCCGATCCCTTATCGAGCGGTCAATCTCTTTGAGGAAGGGGGCAAACTTGCCCGCCTCCCCCGCCTTCAGCTTTTCGAGGAAGACCGCGTGCCGGATCGTGGCATCAAGTACCGCCGGATTTACCGCCATTTGGTTTGTCCTCGTCGTCCAAGTCCAGGCCGTCGCCCTGCTCCTCCAGTTCACCGTCGATCTGCAGGTCAGTCCGCTCCGGCGCGATCAAGCCCAGCTTACGCAGGTAGGCCCGAAGGTCTGCCTTAGCAAATCCGCGTTGCTGCCACAGCCCCACCAGCGCCGCGATCATCTGCGGGTCAGCCGTCAATTCAACGAACTCCTGGTTCACCTGGTACGCAACCTTCTTGTCAGCGATGCCCATGTAGGCGCAGCACCACATGATTGCTCGGGTGTAGGCCTCGCTGACGTTTGCCACGCAGCCTGCGAGCACCGAAGTGGATGCCGACTGATCGCCTCGGGACTCGGTAGCGGTTTTGGTGGCAAGTGAAGCCACCACCATCCGTGCGCCGAGTTCGATCATCATCTGGTTCTTATCGGCCATTGCCTCCTTGACCAGCGTGTTCGGCGCCGGCTGCGCGTAGCCGAATGCACCACCAGCCGGCAGCATCATGGGAGCCCTGGAGCCAACATAAACGCCGTTCTTCTCCATCCAGTCGCGCCACTGCTCATCCAGGCCGCTGATCCACGGCTGAGCCTGACCACACCAGAAGACACTGTCTTCGTAGTCAGCGCTGTTCCGGTAATGGCCCAGGTTGATCATGGCGATGTCGTAGAGCGGCGATTCATCGATGGTTGGGTCGTTGTTCTGCGCGCCGACGAAGGTGAATGGGATCTCCTTGAGGCGACCGGTTACACCTTCGGGCTTGAACTCGTCGATGACTGCCAGCGGCCCGCCACCTTTCGGCCCGGACCGACGCCAGACACGGCAGACAAAACCGTCCTCCTCGAGCGCCAATTCGCGATACTGCTCAGCTGTCTTGTAGCCGAAGCCGTCAGGAATCTCCGGAGACTCCCGCAGCACCACCAGAGTCAACACGCTATGGCCGTTCACCATGCCAGTGCGCCAGTTGATGATGTCCTCGGCGCAGTACGACAGGATCACCGAGTGACCGCCGATGCCGTCATCCTGGTGATAGTCGACGTATAGGCTATGACGGCCAGCCTCCAGTACCTTTTCAAGCGTGCCTTGTGAGTGCTGGTAAATGCTCACCCCGGAGCCGTTGGCATTGTCCTGAAGGTATTCCAGCTTCTTCGGCACCGTGAGTGTCGGGTCTTTATGGAAGGCCAGGCCCAGCAGCCCGTTACGGGTGTGCCCGGTGGCGTTCTTGAACACCGCTCTCTCGCGGTAAGCCCGGTTTCGATCTTGGTTCTCCGGCGATTTGTCGTGCGCGTTGATGTACGGCAGCCGATCGACAACACGGTGCTGGCCCGCACAGACGTCGCGAACGGTCGCCCAGCGGTCCAGCACTGCCGTGTATTCCGCCCGCTTGAAGGAGACGTCGTTGCTCATCGGGCGTATCCCATTTTGATAGAAGTGACGATCGCTTTGATCGGATAGCGCTTGGCGATGAAGTAGCCGGCGGCGTCGTTCATATGGTCGTGACCCTTTTTCGGATCTTTGTCCGGCTCGCCCTTGTCGGTGTAGGTCTGTCGCTCAAGGCACAAGGTGAGCTGAGGGCACTGGTCGATGTTGACCTTCAGTCGTCGCTCGCCGTAGGCGTTCAGGAACATGGCGTTCACCGAGTTCACGCGGTCTTTCACGCCTGGGTTTGTGGAGTCGACGATCACCGTGAATTTTGCTTTCTTCAGCAGCGACAAGTCGGACTCGCTCGCGTTTTTGCTGCTGGTGTTCTGCCCGCTGGCGTCGGGATATACCGCCACCGAATGCCCAGGGAACCGTGTCTGGATCTTCTCGATCATCTCCGGCGTGTCCCGAACACCGTGAAACTCATCCAGGGCCATCGGCAGATCGTTACGCACGACATAGACGACGGCCGCCATTTTCATGACGTTGAAGTCCATACCGATGTGCAACGCCTCGCCCGGCTTGATTCGCTCGCTGGTTCGGCACTCGTCGCGATTGAACGTGTAGTAGACGACGCCCGCGTAGTTCTCAAAGCCAGCTTCGTACTCTTGCCGGAAAGTGCGCGGGTCCATTTTCCGGCGAGCCGCTTCAAGCTCTTCAGGAGGAACGTTGCCGCCCTGCAATGACGTGTACTGCCAGCTCTTATGGTCCGGTTCGCCGCCTGGTTTACCGTCCAGATAAGTGTCGTAGCAGTGGTTGAAGCCCTTGGGCGTGCCGATTCGCAACGCATGCCCGCCCTTACGCATACCAACGCCTGGAATCTGGTACTGACAAGTCGATAGCATCGGCCGCAGTACTTCTTCCCACGCAGCCCACGGGCAGTCTGCCCATTCATCCACCAGGACGAAGAACAGACCGGAGCCCCGCAAGTTGTCGTAGTTGTCGAGCCCCACCACGCGCATGACGTGGCCAGACTTGAGCGTGATCGAGCATTCCGTTTCATTCGGGCGGTGCGCGCGCCATGCCTCGGGAATGGCTTGCTTTAGGCGCCGCCAGAACACGCGCTTAGCCTGCTTGAACGTCGGCGCGCCGTACCAAATCTCGTCCTCAACGCTCACGCCCCACTCAGCAGCCAGACGTGCAGCGCGGCGCATCTCAGCCTTGCCCAGGAACGTCTTACCGAACCGGCGACCACACACCGCATCGCGAAAGCGGGCCTCAGGCTGAAAACCCCAGCAGTAAATGTTCGCCTGCTTGGGCGTCAGCTTGACCGGTGGATCATAGGTGCGGGGAAGTCGGGACATTCTCATCAGGCTCCAGCGTGTATTCAGCAACGGCGTGCTGCTGGTCCGCATGGGAGCCAAGTGGTTTTTCAGGTTCGAGGCGGCGATTCACGTAGACGTCGCCTACCTCTTTGGCGGCCTGCTCGTACAACTGAGCGGTCAGCGCCAGGTTGCGCATGTTCTCGGCCTTCTCAGCCATTCGCCCCAGGCCACGAAGCCGGAAGGCGCGGTTGGCAATCGGGATCTCTGCGGTCTCTTCTCGGAACCGCTTCCTGGTGTCGTGGAAAAGGGTCACCCACTTCACGGCCAGCCCCTTCCCCGCGGACTTGGTTGGGTCGTGCGTCTCCACCTGCTGGCGGCTCACCACAACCCCGTATTCGTTCTTGACGGCTTCCACCACCTGGGATGGGGTGTCAAAGCACGCCAGCGCCTGAACGATGAAGCTCTTCACCTCATTTTTCAGGGCTGCCATAAATTCTCATCCGTCTAGAGCCTGTCAAGAATCAGGCCGATCTCAGCAGACAGGTTCCGCAGGCCCTCGCAATGTTCAATTTCCCCACCTCAGCAGGACTGTTTGCAGCATCCACCAACGCTTGTACATCAGGGCTTGCACCGTAGCGGCGGACGACACCGACGAACTCTTCAACGTCGTGGCCCTGCAGCTTGATCTTTGGTGCACCGTCTTGGGTGAATGCTGGTTGACCGTATTTGTCGGTCGCGTGAGCCAGGTGATACAGCTCGTGCTCAATCAGCGCGCAGAACTCCAGGTCGCTGCACTGGGCGCAGTGGTCAGCAGCAAGAGTGATGATGAAGGCTGGCACGTCGCCGAACCAATCACGCATCTGTTGCTCCATCCGGGCTTTCTGCCATCCACCGGCGCGGAACGCTACCTGCTCGGCCTGGCCCAGAACTGTGCGGCCCTGCTTCTCGAAGCTCGACGACGCCCACATAACCCGGATGTCTGCATCCAGTAAGTGAGCATGGTCTTCGTTGTGGATGCTGCCGGTGTCGGCAAGGATCTCGGCCTGGAGCCATTTCCATACTTCGGGAGCCGGAGTTAGGCGAATGCCGAAGTCGGAAAGCTCTGACATCTCGATCAACGATAACGGGGGATAAGGTCTATGCATTTATCTGCCCTAGTTGAGACAGCTCCTATGTGCCACCATCCGCTCCCCCGAACACCAAAAGGAGCTCCAGCAAGATGGCAAAGATGATCTGTCTCACTAAAAATAGTTGGCCGCCTTCCGCTACCGTCCTGCATTTCTCAACTAAGGATGTGCCAGTGATTTTGATTCTGGACGCCAAGGCAGCTGCGAAGGTCGCTATGGACCAGTTTCACACCAATGGAACCCTACCAAAACGCCTAACCGAAAATCACCGAACACTCTCAACTACAGGAACCCTTTACATTCCAATGCTGCACGTCAATTACGACGGTAGTGTTGAGTTCAGTGACGGCAGGCATCGCGCGCTGACTTTAGATTCGTTAGGGTTCGCAACAGTACCCGTACTGACCAGCCTGAAGAACGCTAACTCCATTCAGCATTTATGGGGCTCCATCGCTACTGCCAACACTGAATACGACTTTTCTGACCCATACGGCACAAAAATCATCGGCATTTAATCGATAGAATCATCGCCACGTCTGTTCAGCGTACAAGTACGTGGTGATGATCACTGCTTGCGACTCTCGGCACGACCAGGTGCCTTGTCACAGTGCAGGCAGTGCTCGCAGTTCAGCGTCCGGCATAGCCAGACCTTCACCCGCTGCCAGTACGTGACCATGAAAATGTGCCGGGCACCGGCCAGCGCCAGGGCGACGTGTAGCGTCAGGCCTGCACTGGTCGGGCCGAAGAAGATGTTCTGGCTGCGCGCCATGACGACGAAGCCGCTGATGGCGATCGTCGAGTAAATCAGCTTCCCGAGGATGCCGTCCCTCACCTTCCCGCTCAGTACGCACCATGCTGCCCACAGCGCAATTAGGCCGCAGGCGATGGAGTTGATCAGTTCAAGATTCATGGGTTGCCTCCCCCGAACCGCTGGCGAATGAGCGCCCAGAGGTCAGCGGATTTTATAGCTCGATTGATGGCCGCCAGGAGCGAGCCGCCGAAGGCCCCCAGCAGGAAGCCGATACCGGCGACGATCTTCGGCTCGGTCACGCCCAGATAGGTGCTGACCATGCTTGTCAGGTAGATCGAGCAGGCCATGCCGGTGATGAGGAAGATCATCCAGGCACGCCAGTCGTTCAAGTCGTCCTTGTGCCACCAGCTAGCGATCACCGCCCCAACGAGGCCCGCAATCAATAGTTCGAACCTGTCGATCTTGTCGAGCAGGCGCTGTAGATACTCCATGCGCTCGACTCCGTGGGGCATGTTTGAAATAGGTCGGCCCCAGCGGCACTCCCAGCTCAGAGCGAAGGGGTGGTGGGGCCGAAAACGAAAAAGCCCCGCACGATGGCGGGGCTCTTGGCCGAGTTACAAAACGTTGTTCCAGGTCCAACTTCCGTAAGTCGGGAGGTCACCTGTACCGTGATCCGGATAGAAGACCGGGCGGCGAGGCTTGACCGTTGGGACGTAGCCGAAACGCGCCCACACTGGAAGCTCTTTCACAATCGACATCCGGCCGTTGGCCTGGACGCGGAGTGCAAGGTCAGGGTTGCCACCGGTGTGAGTGTGCCAAATCGCGACGTTGTTATCGGTGTAGATCACCAGATTGCCGTCGCCCTGCATGATGCATTTCGTGCCGCCTTTGTTCTGTGAATAGCTTGCCCAGATGACGCTGCTGTTTGGACCATAAACGACCAGGTTGCCGTCGCCCTGGAACACCAAAGCGACATTCCCGATGCCGTAAAGTTTGCCAGGTTCCAATGAAGTGCCAGGCGGAATAGTAATCGAGGGCTGATCATACGAAATTGGAATAGCTGCGTTGTTCGCCCACAGAGGAACCGCATCAACCAACACAACGTTGCCGTCGTTTTGAAGCTGCAAATACATGCGATCCGGCGCCCCCTCCTCACTACCCAGAGGTACACCCCTGGTGGTGATTACGGAGCGCTTCCGGATCTGGTCCATCATGATCGCGCTGCCTTGGGTATAGAAGCAGTTGCCGAGGTCGGAGTTTGGGTTGCGATCTTGGTATGTGTACGGAGTGTTGTAATCAAGCACCCACGCTACGGCGCCATGGTCGTAAAGTGCCAAGTTCATGTCGTCTTGAAGGATCAACTTGTAGCGCTTGTCTGGAGACTCCAAATACTGGCCCTGGCGCATAATTGTCCGAGGCGGAAGTACGGAGCTACCGTTGTTTGTGAACGGGGCGACGGAAAAAGCCATTTTTTCACCTATTGAGTCGAATGATTTGTCGCGGAGAATTCCGCTTTCATGTCGCTCAAAGGCGATTGCTCGAGGCTCGTGGCCTTCACATGATTCAGCGTCCCACATCGGGAACATTTGATCTGGAGCTCTGTAACCCCACCCGTGCGGGCGAGAAGTCGGTTGCAGTTACCGCATCTGAATTCTTTCAACATCTGCAAATTCCTTTTGCTGAATCGCCCTTTCCATGGGCAACAAAAAACCCGACGCAATGGCCGGGTTTGAGTTTAAGTAGTGAGCCCCTTAGCTAGCAGGTATCACTTCAGTCACTACAGCTGCAGGAGCCTCAAGCGCAAGCCGCTGCTGTCGCTTTTCCTCTAGCAACTCAACAATTGAAACCCGATGTTTTTCGGTATGTGCGAGGAATGCGGACCTTGGGAGCAAAAGACGTACCGGCGCAGGCAGAAGCTCAAAAGCTTTTTCCGCAACAAGCAAAAACGCTTCGTCATCCTTGATGCGATCATGCGTAACAGTAAGCAGGCCATCAACCACGACGCGCTCTATCTGCGGCCAATTTTTCTCCAAATACTCAGTAGCTGCGCTTGCACCCTCTCCAACAGAGTTAAGGACGGCATCCTTCGCTGAGATCGCCGTCTCGCTAACCGCTTCTGACAATGCCTTCGCCTTGTCGGCCAAAAATCCGAACATATTCATCCGCTCCCTGAATGCACGATAAGGATTTATCGACAGCGATCGAGCGTTCTTTAGAACAAATTTCCAGCATAGAAAACCCGGCGCTTGGCCGGGCTCGGGATAAGTGGGGATGGATGGGGTTCGAACCCATGGTCGCCTTGGGTTAGCCCCGTAGTGGGCACCTCAACGACTAGCTACCGGTGCGATATCTATGCGCACTCATTCAACCTTAAGCCGCTCGGTCACCGCCCCCATAATGCAAAAAACCCCGCACATTGGCGAGGCTTTTCAGTATTAATCCCTAACGCGCAAGATCGACAGGATGGGTAAATATTCTCTCACTTTCTCACTCATTGCAATAGCGATTTGCTACGCAGCGCAACTTTCGATTAATCCCTCTGCGTCGAGCAGTTCCTGAGCTGCGGTCAGCGCGTCGTTCACCTGGTCATCGAGCGTCTTGCGGATCGTTGACCTCCACCGGTACCGAGTCGACTCTGGCTTACCATCGTTATCCCAATTCGTGATGTCGTACCAGGCGGCCGGCAGCACTGCGGCAGAACGCTTACCCTCGGCACCGGCAACTTGCGGAATGGCCCAGGTCAGCACGGCACACTCCCGGAAGCGTTTCGGCGCAGGCGTCTTCACCGAGTTGAGCAATTCCAAAATGGCGCCGTGCTTGCGCTCCTGGTGCGTTGAGTACTTCGCCACAAGTGCACGCCAGTGCGCCGGGGTCAAAGCCTTGTGCAGGCGACCGAACACCCAGCAGTCCTGGAGGAACTCCGCCTCCTTGCCGACGATCTCACCCTTCTGCTTGGCGCACTGCACCTTCGGCTCGAAGTCACAGCCGCCGGCGGATGTAATGGTCTCGGCCGCGAGCGCCCGAACTACTGCTGAAACAACGTTGCGATAGGTCATGCGGCCTCCCCTTTTTTCAGTTCTCTGGTCTTTGCCCGGTATTCGGCCGTGATGGCTTTCAATTGCTCTACTGTTTCTTTGCGCGGCGTGTGGTCGGCTTCCAGCGCCTCGACAGCCTCTAGGCCGATGCGCGCGATGAGGCCGGTACGGAACCCCTGCGAAACCGTCTCGCCTTTGCGGGCGAACTTGGATGAGCCCGCATTACAGCTTTTGCACTGAAGCCAGATATTAGTCGGCACCAACCTCAGCTCGGGCCGGGCGCCCTTGCCGAGGAAGTGCCCCGCATCGAACGCGCCGCCAGTCTTCCAGCCCTGGGCGGCCAAAATCGATTCCTGCGAGTTACCACAACTGATGCATCCGCTGCCGATGCTAAGTTCGTAGGTGCGGCGGTAGTCGCGTACTGCCTTCTCTGTATCCTTGAGATGATCCGCCCTGCTCTTCAGCTTCTCCTTGCGGACCTTGATCTCGCGACGCTCGACCTGAGCTAGCGACTTACGCGCCTTCGCCTGATTCACATCCTTGGTTGCCAGACCGCACTTCGGACTGCAGACGGCCTGGCCCAGGCGCTGCGGCGGGAAGCTGATGCCGCATGCAGGGTTCTTGCACTTCTTCGGTTTGGGTTGCTTGGCGATCATGCAGCCTCCTTGCTGAGCAGATCAGTGAAAACCACACCTTTCTCTGTGAAGTAGGCAGCGATGTGGTCGGTGTAATTGATGCCCTGGGCGCGATTAAATAGGCTGGTCACAGGGAAGCCATCCGGCCCGAACAAGTGGCACTCGCCCATCATGGCCAGCTTCGTTTCGTACGGCAGATGGCGCATGACCCGGTACCACTCAGCCTGAAACCCGGCATCCTCGTTCAGCAGGATCTGCACGCCGAAGTGCAGCTTGCAGTAGCGCCGGGCGTCAGCAGCATCACCAATCTGGGTCATTTCGGCGATGCGCTTGTACATCCCAAACCACAACCGGTTCTGGTCGAGCGTGCGGTCCTTGCCCGGGCGCAGGGTCACGACGACATACTTCTTGTCTTTGTACATGGCGCTGATTTTGGTGATGACTTCGGAGAGCTTGGCCTGGCAGTTGACTGAGATTTTGTCGGACATCAGAAACCCTCCTTGCCACGCTGCGATTCCCACTCAAACGGGATGACGATCACCCCGCCCTCTCGCAACCGATCAATGCAGCGCTCGCCTAATGCATCTGGCAACGTCTTGGCATCGAGATTGGAGACGATCACAGTCGGGCGCATTTGCTCGTACCTACCGTTGATGATCGCGAACAGCGTGGTCAGCTCAAAGTCGCTCGGCTTCTCCTTGCTGACGCCGATCTCATCCAGGATGAGCAACGAGGGACTGATCAGGCTCGACAAGATCTGGCTTTCGCTCTGGTGGCTGGAGTGGTCGTAGGTCGCGCGGATGGCCTGCAGCACGGCGCCGATGGTGCGGTACACCGCGGTTGCGCTCGACTTGGCCATGATCTCGTTGGCGATCGCCACGGACAGATGCGTCTTGCCGGTACCGGGCTTGCCCAGCAGTAACAGGCAGCGGCCCGATTCGGCGATCTGCGCGAACTCAGCGGCATACCGGCGACAGGTGTTCAGCGCCTTTCGCTGCTCCGTGGTGGTGGCGATGTAGCCGTCCAGCGTCTTCCTGGCGAAGCGCTTGGGGATCAGTGCGGCGCCGAGCTTGCGCTCCATAGCCATGCGCAGCTCCATCGCCTTGTTGGCCAACTCCGCAGCGTCGGCCTTCTCGCGAATTATCCTTCCGCACTCAGGGCAACCGCTCTTCAGCTCCTTGCCCAGCACCGGGAAAATCTTCTGGTCATAGTGGCCGTGGGTCTCGCATTCGGCGGGCTGGCTCCGGGTGCCCGGCGGCAATTCTGGTGTTGCTTGAACTGGCTCAGATCGCATAGGAACCGTCCTCACGCTGTATCAAGCCGTCGGTGTAATTGCGTTCAGCAAAGCCGGTGTGGCGCGACTGAGGGGGCGGAGTTGGTGCAGCTTCAGCGAGGCGCTTGATCACCCAGGACGCCTTGAAACCCTGCCAGCCGGAATTAAGCGCCTCGGTGATTGCGTCGTCTGCGGTGATCCCTGCCTCGGCGCACTTGGCCAACTCTGTGTTCACAGTTGACCAGACGGTGGCGGTCACTGCGGCGCGCTTGGCCTTGCGCTGTATCAGCCAGTCGGCGAGCAGTTGCTCAGGGACGCTGTGCGGGTTGTCGGCCAACAACTGCGCCATGCCGAACGGAGTCTTGCGATCAGGCTTCGGAGGTTCGACTGGCTCTTGGGGCGAATTAATCTCTTTCGTAGAAAGAGTTAATAGGGGTTCTTTCTTTGTATAAAGAAGGGAGTGAGCAGTTTTGGTCTCACTCGCAGATGGTCTCAGTGAGACGATATTGTCTGAGTGAGACGTTTTGGTCTCAGTGAGACTCGGTTGTTTTTCTTCGAAGAAAGACCACTCGCGGACCGGCGCGATACCGATATCGCCACGGCTCCCGCCAACGCGGAAAATGATGCGCCGCTCAAGGAGGTGGCTGATCGCCTTCGAAGTGACGTCGCGGCGCAAGTTGGTCTGCTTGCCGATATCGTCGGCAGTCAGGCGTTTGGTTTCCAGTTGATAGCCGATGGTCTGGCGTGCAATGGCCATGAGAACGCGCAGTTCACGCGCTGGCAGATCAACCGTAGCCAAAGCCTCCATAAGGCTATTGTCCATACGGGTGAATCCCCGAGGGTTGTGTAACGCAACAATGTTTGGCATGATTTCTCTCGCATAAAGTTGTTGAAGAAGCCGACCTCGTACGTCGGCTTTTTTATTGCCTGGAATTCGGCACTGAAGCGCCAACGTCCCCGCCCTACTCCCCGTTTCCCTCTTTCAAAACCCACTGGATAAAACTCCAGCGACTTCAGGTTTCTTACTTCGCAGACCGTCTGGGCCGATACTGGGTACACGGATTTGCGGATAGAGACCTCGCTTAGGCGGCCATCTCGGCCCAGGGAAACGACGGACAAAGGGACTCTTTTTTGAACGCACCTCCGGTCACCGCCTCCGCTCGCTTGGCAACCACTGGAGACATGCCGTGCTTCCCGCGAACCCAACCGGAAACGGTGCTTTGATCAACCTTGAGCTTTTCAGCAGTGACCTCCTGAGTGCCAATGAAGGCAACGAGGTCTTTGTAAATACTGTTCATATCGCCCCTCCATACGGGAATACCCATATAGTAGGTTATGGGAATACCGATTTGCAAGGATATGGGAGCACCCGTAATACTCGCCGGATGGAATTCAAAGATCGCTTAAAGGCAGCGCGCCGGCACGCCAAGCTCAACCAGGGCGAATTGGCCGCTAAAGCTGGTATCACGCAGACGTCGATTTCTGACCTTGAGCGTGGAAAATCGAAAGCCACCGCGCACGTCGTGAAGATTGCCGACGCATGCGGGGTGAGCGCCAAATGGCTCTCAGACGAGATCGGGCCAATGCTGGCCCCTGGGTCGACCTCCGGCCCTGGTGAATCGAACATCTCCCCTGCCGCCCAGCCCACCAAATCATTCCGCTACCCGGTAGTCAGCTGGGTTGCTGCCGGCGCCTGGGCGGAAGCAGTTGAGCCCTACCCTGCTGGAATCTCGGACACCTACGAGTTTTCGGAGTACGACTCCAAAGGCCCGGCGTTTTGGCTGACAGTTAAAGGCGACTCCATGACGGCGCCCGCCGGCCAGAGCATCACCGAGGGCACGCTGATCCTGGTGGACACAGAGGCTGAGGTCGCACCAGGTAAGCTGGTCGTGGCCAAGCTGCCGGACAGCAATGAGGCGACATTCAAGAAGCTGGTCAGCGACGGCGGCCGGCTGTTCCTTAAGCCGCTGAACCCCAGCTACCCGATCGAGGCAGTTGACGAGAATTGCCGGATCGTGGGCGTGGTTGTGCAGGCGCTGCAAAAGTTTTACTGATGCTTTCCAGGGCGGGGGAGCTACGCCCCTCACCAAACCAAACTAGCAGATGCGCCGCTACCTGAAAGCTGGCTGCAGCTTTAACAACCGAGCATGGAATGCATTCAATGAGTGATGTTGTTGTCGTTGATGGACCTGAATCCTTCTTGGCTGCTTTGGACCGCATGGATCTTCTCGGCGAATCCTTCCCAATTTTCAGCGGGTGGCCTAAATTCGATGTAAAGGTCGAAGGCGATCGCTACAAGGGCACGCTGACACCCAAGCTAATGGCGGGGCTCATTGAATTTCAGGACCAACTGCTGCGCACGTACGCCGAGATTCGCTATGGGTCTTCATCTATTGGTAAGCTGAGCGCTGCTGACAAGGCAGATCTTGAGATAGTCTTAGCGATCACGAAGGGAAGCACTAATGGGCAAGGTCCGCTCGATGAAGTCCTTAACAAAATCATTTCGGCGCTGCCCATGCACAAGATGAGCGGAGGCAACGTCACAGCCCTGCTAATCATTGCCGTGTTGTGCTTGGCGGGCTACATGGTCTTTTCGGGCTGGAATCAATCAGACTTGGAAAAGGCTAAAATTGCCAGCGTGGAGCGACAATCGACTACGCAGGCAATGCTCATCAGTAAGCTGGCTGACGCGCTTGCCTCTAAGAATCTGCCGCCCGAGGCCGTCGCTATTAAGGATAGAGCGGCCGAAGGATATAGGGCCATCGTAGCTGGGGCTCCGGACGCCACGTCGATGGATATCCAGGGTGAGCACTTCAATGCCGATGAGCTAGAAAAGATAAGGACGCAGGAGCCCCAGCCGAAGAGCCGCCAGGAGCGCAGGGAAGACGTTTACATCGACATGGTGAAACGTCACCCGGACTATTTGTCTTTGACCCTGAGGTTACCAGGGTCAAATTACACTTTCCCAGGCCGAGTTGACTTGTCTAAATTTGATCAAGGAAAGGTCAATCAACTATTTGACTCGCTTCGCGATTCTAGCCCTATTCGTCTCTTCCACTATTCGTCCGAACAAAAGAACCGAATCCTGAGAACGGATGTGATTGCCGTTGACGACATAACATTCAGCCAGGCCAAATCCGCGCCGTAGCTGATTGAAGTTTTAGGAAACAGCCCGCCGCCAAGCGGGCTTTTTGTTGTCTGTGCGCCCTACCCTTCGATGGTGGCTGTAAGCCACGAATGGTAAAGTGCGGGCTCAATTACTGGAGGGATCCAATGAAAGGATTTGGGACGTTTGCACTCATCGTCGGCGTCTGCTGGCTGATCTTCGCGCTGAGCATGGATGTGTCCGTGCCGACTGGTGCCGGCGGACGGGTGAACAACCTGGGCCTCATGGCGGACCGCCAGGTGCACACGATTGTTGGCGGAGTGATTGCGCTCGCCGGCCTGCTTATGGTTTTGCTGGGCGGCAAAAGCGCAGCTGCTGCTGCCCAGACAGAGAAAGACACGCGACCTTGCCCTATGTGTGCCGAGAGCATCAAGGCTGCCGCGGTCAAGTGCAAGCACTGTGGTGCAGACGTCGAGCCTGTCGCAGCGCCTAGGCTGAAAAACGGCTGGGTAGCCTCCACAGCATGTCGTGACGAAGCAGAGCAGCAGCGAGCAATGGACGCCATCTCCAGTGCCGGGCTTCCAGTTGTTTCTATGATCGGCCTGGCCGTAGGTGCTGGTCCATTTGAAACCAAGGAAGAGGCCAAGCAGGCACTTGTCGCGATGCGTGATGGCCCCAGGCTATTTAGCGAAATCGTCTACAGGGACTCGGTGAGCGGCAAGTACCCACCGGTTACCGACTGACATATGCAGGTCAATTAAGCCCGCCACGCGCGGGCTTTTTGTTGCCTGCCAGAAGGCTCGCCCAAAAAATATGCATTTATGCATGAAACTTCTTGTCGCCCTATTGCCAACATATGTCAGCGCCAATACTGTGTATGCATACAGCAATCGCAAGGAGCGACGCATGATCCAGACACCCTACCCCACACCTAAACCGAGAAACTCCTACGAGCTTGTGGGCCATCGCCTGCAACGCATAATTGCCTCTCCTCAAGTACAGAGGATTCAGCGGGTCGAGGTATCCCGGCGCGACGACGAAAGCCCCGAAGCATGGCGCCAGGTCATCCAAGACATCGCCGACACCGCAGGCATAAGGATCGAGCATCTGGATGACGGCGCCGTCCGAATCGGCTGGCGCGAGTACTGCGATTCCTAAATAAGCCCGCCACCGAGCGGGTTTTTATTGTCTCCTATAAAAAATATGGGAATACCCATTGACGAAATATATGGGAGTACCTATATTTGCATCCACGCCAGCAATGAACACCGCCGGCCAGCAGCGAAAGCTGCGCCGCTCTTTAACAGTCAGCGCAATACAGAAATACCAACAGACCGCATTGCCTCTACCGGCGACCGGCGATTAGACGGGTCAGATAGCCCGCCCACGACAGGAGAACCCTGGACGGCTGATCGAGAGCGAAACGCTCGAACCGTGCGAATGACCTGGCAAGCAATGCGCCCCGCGACTCCCGGCGGCAGAAGGGAGATCCAACTGAACTGAATTAGCGCCCTGAGCTTCGGCTGTGAGGGGTGCCGGACCTCATGCACCCTGCCCCACTCAACCAGGGCATTCAGAGCTGTAGCGTGCATGTTGTAAGGACCTGTGATCCATGGCGAACAGATGCTGTTTGACGCTGTGAGTAGGAAGCTCGAAGCCCACACCGAAGACGACCGGTCAGCCCTGCAATCAGCAGCGGGCAACGGGCCACACCGCTGACGCAACAACCCCGGCCTGACGCCAGTAGCGAGGTCGGGGGTTTCACCGATAGTCCTTGGCAGCAGGGACTAACGGGAAACCAACCGAGGGTTACCACGATGGAAGCAACAATCATCAACGGTTCATGGAAAGGCCACCTCGGACGTGGCCTTGCGCCGCGAGAGCTTCAGTTCCTTCTTTGGATTGCCCAGGGCTTCACCTCGAAAGAGATCGCCCGGGAAGCGGGCATTGAGGCAGGCACCGTGAAGAAGCGCCTGACCAATGCGATGTTCAAGCTGGGCGTGACGAAGCGTACTGCTTTGGTGGCTGAGGCCATGAAGCGCCAGATCATCACGCCGGTCTGCTTTGTGCTGGCGGCGCTGATCGCGATGCATTCGATGATCAGTGACGACTCGCTGCGTCGTGATCGCCGGGCGCCGGAAAGGCGAATGGCTCAGGTGCGGATTGTGCGCCGGGCTGAGTGTGTCGAGCTAATGGCGTGAATAGAGCTACTGGGTAAAGGACGTTCTGGTTAACTGCAATGCAGGTGTTTAGACCCGATCGCCTGCTTGTTTCGCTCCGGTCAGGAGAAGGTCGTATTTTTCCTGCAGCGCAAACAAATATTTCATCGTTGCCAGCAAAATCCCTAACACAACCACAGTCATTCGGAGTTTGTCGCCTGAGGCCCAAACGTCGTGTGTCACCCAAGCGATTAGGGCAATGCTGGCAAGTGATAGCAGCGTTTCACAAACAGCTGCAGCAAAAAATTTGTTTCTTCTCATAAGAGCGCCGCTGGCGGTTCTCGTTGCCCAAGGAATGCCGGTGAGAGAAAACAAAAAATTAATCACTCGCTCGAAACCCTTCTCGACACCTGTCCAGATCCCTTTCATTTCCACTCAAAACCTCAAATCGCTGTAGTTCATTACATGATTGCACGGGGACTTGTGGCTTGGGTAACCAATACCCTCTTCCACCTCTATCCATCAGCACTCCTCCCCCGCGCCCATCGGCAAACAGCGGGAGGCATGAGTGTTGACGAATACAGGTGTACAACCCGCCACTTTGGAGGCGACCATGAACTCAGTATTGAAGATATGCCAAGAGCGTTACGACGCTCAGTTGCCTCCACCAGTGAGCGAGTCGGCCGTGGAGATTTCCCGCAAGGAGTGGATCGACAACGCGGTCGAAACGCTCGTTGATCGGCGCGGCGATGTGCAGTTCAAGCGTCGGCTGCATGCACCGCAGGGCGTGACATTCAAAGCATTCGCCGCTGAGGTAGAGCAGTTCGCGATTACCAGCGACAGCAAAAGCCAGTGCGCCATTGGTGAAATGGTCATTGCCGGACTGTTGGGTGATCGGTTCCTGGCCCGCGACGGCGCCGAAGCCTTGATGGCGGTAGCCGACCCCAAAGAACAGCTCAAGGTCATCGCCAGAGGGCTTGTTAAGGATCTGGCAGACGATGCATTGATCGCCCAGGCCGAGGACAACGAACTGTGAGCCCATACGTTGAGATCGATAAAGCACTGTTTGCTCTTGAAGATCCAGACAAGCCCTTAATCGACGAGACCCTGACTGAAGGCTTGATCGTGCGCCACTTCACTTCGGGCGCCATCAACGCAGAAGAATTCCACTGGTATAGCGCCCGCCTACTGGATGTCAGCCGGCGGCGTAAGGAGATTCAATGAGTACCGCACCGGTTAAATCCCTGATCGACGAACAGCTCGAGGACATCAGTGCTCACAACCTGCGTGAGGCCTACAGCCTGGCCGAGCGCCGCGGCTTCTTCGGAGCACCGGTTGAACAATACGCAGAGCCTGGTTACGGCGGTCGAGTGCTTCAAGTACTCCGATATCGGGTTCAGCAGCAGAGCTGAACCTGCGCCAGGTCAGCACCTCTATCCCAACAGCCCCCAGTCATTTTGAACGCTGCGATCATCGCGGCAAGGAATCCCCATGTCCGCAGTAATGAAGCAGGACGACAACACGCCTGCAATGTCGGAGGCTGCGCTCGTTGAAGTGCTGAGCAGCAGCCTCTACCCCGGTGCAGAAAAGAACTCAGTCGTGATGGTGTTGGCTTACTGCCAGGCCGCGCACCTGGACCCAATGTTGAAGCCGGTGCACATCGTCCCAATCTGGAACTTGAAGACGAAAAAGATGCAGGACACGGTGATGCCTGGCATCGGCCTGTACCGCATCCAGGCGGCGCGCACCGGCCAGTACGCCGGAATCAGCGAGCCGGAATATGGCCCTCCAGTAACGGCGAAGCTGAGCGGCGTAGAAGTCACGTATCCCGAATGGTGCCGCGTGACGGTCAAGCGGCAGATGAGCAACGGACTGGTTGCAGAATACACGGCCAATGAGCGTTGGCTTGAAAACTACGCGACATCGAGTAAGGACACCGCGGCGCCCAACGCAATGTGGAAGCGTCGAGCATTTGCCCAGCTCGCCAAATGCGCCGAGGCCCAGGCCCTGCGCAAAGCATTCCCTGAAGTCGGATCGGCGCCAACCGCCGACGAAATGGAAGGCAAGACCTTCGAGGAAGCGCCGCGCGATGTAACGCCAAAGCCGTCGGCGGCCAAAGAGACTGAAGCAAATCCAAGCTATTCGGACGAAAAGTTCGAAACGATGCTTCCGACCTGGCAGGCCGGCATTGACCAAGGAAAGACCAACTCGGAGACGCTGATCGCGTTTCTTCAATCCCGATACACGCTCAGCGAAGCGCAAATCGACCGAATCAATCGAATGACACCTATCGACGGAGAGTCCGCATGAAAATCCATAACGTACCTCAAGGCTCCGCCGAGTGGCATGCGCTGCGCGGCAAGCACTTCACCGCATCCGAAGCGCCGGCAATGATGGGCGCCTCGAAGTACCAGACCCGTACCGACCTGCTGACGTTGAAGAAGACAGGCATTGCGCCAGAAGTCACGCAGTCGCAGCAGTACATCTTCGACAAAGGCCACGCTACCGAAGCGATGGCTCGCCCCCTGGTTGAGGTGATGATCGGCGAAGAGCTGTATCCGGTCGTTGGGACTTCAGGCAACCTGCTCGCCTCGATGGACGGCGCCACGATGCTCGGCGAGACCCTGTTTGAGCACAAACTGTGGAATGAATCGGTCGTGGCTCAGGTGAAGGCTGGCGACCTGGCCCCACACTACTACTGGCAGCTCGAGCAGCAACTGCTGGTGAGCGGCGCTGAGCGGGTCATCTTTGTTTGCTCGGACGGCACGCCGGAGAACTTCGTGCACATGGAATACCGGCCGGTGGCCGGGCGCGCGGCCCAGTTGATCGAGGGCTGGAAACAGTTCGAGGCGGACCTGACCAACTTCGAAATGGCCGACGCTCCTTCAATCGTAGTCGGCAAGGCACCTGATGAGCTGCCAGCGCTGCGCATCGAACTTACCGGCATGGTTACCGCCAGCAACCTGAAGGTGTTTGAAGATTCGGCCCTAGCCGTTATCGACTCGGTGAAAACCACGCTCTCCACCGACCAGGACTTCGCCGACGCAAAGAAGGCGGTCAAGTGGTGTGGTGATGTCGAGGAAGCTGTCGCAGCCGCCAAGAAGCAGGCCCTGTCTCAGACCCAAAGCATCGACGAACTGTTTTCGTCGCTGGATCGCATCAGCGCCCATGCTCGCGAGACTCGCCTGAAAGTCGACAAGCTGGTGAAGGCTCAAGAGCTATTGGTGAAGACCAACATCAAGCAAAAAGCCGAGCTGGCACTGGCGGATCACATCGCCGCAATCAACAAGACCCTTGGCAAAGTCACGCTGCCTCATGTCGTTTCGGACTTCGCCGGCGCCATGAAGAACAAGCGCACTATCGCCAGCCTTCAGGACGCAGTTGATACCGAGCTGGCCCGGGCGAAGATCGATGCAACTCAGGCAGCAGACAGCATTCGCTTGAACCTCACCAGTCTGGCGGAGCTCGCCGTTGATTACGCCTTCCTGTTCAACGACGTGCAGCAGTTGGTGTTGAAGGCGAACGACGACCTGGTCGCGCTGATCAAGGTGCGGATCTCGGAACACCAGACGGCGGAGGAGCAGAAAGCCGAAGCGCAGCGGGAGCAGATTCGCCAACAGGAACTGAAGCGAATCGAAGACGAGGCGAAAGTCAAGGCACCGATCGAACCCGCGCCAGTTGCAAGCCCAGCACCGGTGACAGTCGCTGCGCCGGTTCAGGCTGCCGCGAAGCCAGCAACCACCAATGCGGCGCTGATAAACCTGCAAGCTGAAGTCTTCGATCTGGAAGCGTTGATCCATGCCGTCGCTGGTGGCCACGCCCCGATTTCGGTGCTGACAGTAGACTGGGAAAAACTCGATGCGATGGTTGCAGCACAGGGCAACAAGTTCGTCCTGGCCGGCGTGAAGCTAGTCAAGGTGGCGGCGTGACCAGTCTCACGCCTTCGTCGATTGAGTGAACATCCAGCCTAAAAACATCGCCATAACAATTGGCTGTATCAGATCTGTGGTAGGCGCCATACCAGACCAGACGCGCAGGCCAGAAAGTACGAATACCACCAACGCACCAATGACACCCAGCCCGGAAATCCAGCGAAAATACCTTGGAAACATTATGTAACTCCCTTTTTAAAAGGGCGGCATCGTAGTCGCATTTAGCCATCACTTCAATCTATGTTTTCGAAGCGGATCACGGGCTGTTGAAGCTAACTGCACTAACCTGGCTGGACTTGCCGGCCAGCGGAATAGAAGAGGTAGGCCATGGCAGCAGTACCGCAGAAAGAACGATCGGCCAAGTCTGCCAGGAAGCGCGTGGCGGCTGCCGAAGAGGAATTGAGGCTCAGGGTTCGCCCCGGCACGCGCCAGGCGCTGGCCGACCTGATGGAGTGGTCAGGCATCACTGAGCAGGGCGAGGCAATGACGCTGATGATTCATCACCTGCATGCGATGGGCGCTGCGAAGTGCCAGCCTCTACTGAATCCGCCGCGCCACGAATACGAACCATCGCAAAACGTGGCGCGGGCATTCCGCAATAAAAGCCTGCTCGCCATCCAGAAAGATCCGGGCGACGAGATCATAGAGCCGCACAATTCAGGCGTTTAGCGTTTCAATGTAGCTACGTCCCATTGAGTAGCCATGCTCGAAAGCCTCATCAAGGGTGGCTTGCGGCTCATGAGATGCAAGAAGCTCAGTCTCGGGTAAACCATCCTTCGATACCTGGTATTGAACCGTGAATTTTTCTGCGGTTTTCTCGGACGGAAAATGGACCACAACGAGTATTTCGTAATCCTTGAATTTGCGAGTCTCGCGGCTGACTTTATCGTTCATCGCTGCACCTGCTTTATGAGTAGAGATCAGACCTTAAGCCGCTTCCTCGGCTTCTTGTATACCCCCGCCCTACTCGCCGCACCCGGTAACCGGATCGCATCGCCTGGGCTGGAAGTACCGTAAATATGAAGTAGAGAAATGATCCGAATTGATCATTGGCTCGATCTATAAACGCCGGCCAGCCGCTAGCTTTGGTTACTGGGCGCTAACGCTTGGAACCCATAAAGTGCACGAAGTCGCAGCTTGGGCAATAAGCCAATCATGATCACGCTTTGCGAATGGCCGAGGCATCCCGTAAGAGATCCGAAGCGCAAAGTTATAGGCACCACTGAGCTCGTTTCCTGTAGGTGTTGTTTCTTTCAATTTTGTGTTGTTTTTGAGTCCTTCTACAGCTCCAAGTAGAGCAATCGCCTGCTTGGATGTGTCTGCGCTTTCCTCCAGGATCTGTAAGGCGATAAAGGCCGCATTCGAGCAGCGATCCATCTTTTCCCACTGCTTCATCTGGGCTTCATCACCGAGCGCTACAGCAGAGGTGAGCAGCATCAGTGAGCCAATCCAAGTACGCATAGTTTTGATCCTTCAAAAATTTCGGCATTAATACCCCACCCCAAATCAAATTGCCACCACCGGTAACCGGAGGGCGGCGACTGACTGGAGATAATCCAATGCAAATTCAACGCGAAGGTTGCGTGTCGTTCGGCGAGGCGCGCCTGGCTGTGTGGGAGGAAGGTATTCCTCGCGAGTGGGACGCCAAGGTGATCTGGGAGCGCAAGTTCAAGCGGGAAGTGTTCAAGCGGATCATTCAAACGCTCAATCGGATCGGCTGGACCGTCGGCGAGCAGACCCATATCTTCACTGACAACAATTCACGCCATTGCGTGAAAGGCGATCTGCAAGCCGATCTCAAGATTAGCGGGCGCAGCATTGAGTTGGAATTTTTCCAATCCGTGAACACCCCGGATCGCGCAGACCATGGCGGTCGGTACCAAAGCGACAAAGAAAAGCACATGCCTTACCTGGCGCGTCTGGAAATGCAGCGCACTCGCACGCGCATTCGTGACTACCTTTGCAACGTCTTCGCCGGCTACACATTCAAGGCGTCAGATCGAAAGTGCGGTTTAGGCGGTTTGACCAACGTCGATTGGATCAATGCCGACTATGTAAGTAAGCGCCGCTTCGGTCCGCCGACCATTCCCGCCGCTGATTACAACTCGGGATCGGGTGACAAGAAAACCATTGAGCATGGCGCAAAGGTTTGGACCACTGACCGCAAAGGCCGCTGGTACCAGGGCACAGCATTCGTGAACATCAACAACATTTGGTGGGTGGCTCACGGCAAATACGGATACACCAACAAGGCGTGCTTTGAGCTATTTGTTGACCGGCCGGCAGACATCAGGACCAAGAAAAACGAGCGGGCCCGCCGACAGCGCTTGGAAGACATGATCGCCAGAGCAGTGGCCGGGATGAACTATCAGCGGGCCGAGGTTTTGCGCAAGGTGCTTTTCCCTGAGCCTGAGCCATTGTTCATGATCCTCAATGTGAAGGACGGGGTCTATTTCCGGCCCAACTACAGCGGATACACAAACGACACGATCAGGGCTGGCAAGTACACCCGCGCGGAGCTGAAGCCTTACCTCGGTGATGCTGACGTAAAAGACGACATGAAGGCCGTGCCAATTTCTCACGCCGCCTAATCAACATTCAGCAGGGCTTCAGTTAATTCACTTCGGCCCAGGTGGACTTAAACGGATCAAATGTTTGTTGGGTGTGGCACCAGCGCACTCCGCATTCGGAGCAGGTATAGAACGCCATGTCCTTACCTATTGGATTGCGCTCACTGGTTTTAACAAATCCGTCGGCTGACTTACCGTCCTCGATTTGATTCATAGACGCCTCGCAGCAATCATTTATGCCCACTTGCTTCTCTCCTTGATCCGGCTCCATGCCGGTCACCCGTAATATCCCACTCCAATCCAAAATACCACGAAATATTACGGAATGAGATATCTGAACGGTTCAGCTTAAGCCTGCTGATGATCTCGAAATTAATTTACGAAAACTTAAAAAACTTAGGTGCTATGTCCTGAAGCTCCTCCTTCATTCTCTTACTAATTTCTTCAACAGTGCTGTACTCACCAAGTGATATCTCGACAGAAAGCTGGATAAGCCTCCCCACCTGACCTTCAACCTCATTAATGTTTTCATCAACTATTTCTAGTTTACCTGTACGAGGAACCCCTGTCCTCTCTCCAAGTTCGAAAAGACGCTCACCTTCCGCATTATATCTATCGAGCATTCGCTCAAACATGTTTACCTGCTGATCCAGAAGCTGAAGCTGATGAGATTTATACTCCGAAAGCTTTGAAAATTCAGCTTGTTGAAGTTGCACCTGATGCGACAACCTTTGCTGATCATTAAGAAGATCAAACTCTCGCCTTTGAGTACTTAACAAACCCTTTTGAAGTTCGATAGTTACTAGTATAGCGAAAAGCGTTACAAGTGAAACAACAGGCCCAAAGACACCACCAAAAAAAGAACCAAATGCAGCCCAGCTGTCAGAAGACTGGGATAGACCGTTATTAAAAACACTCAAATAGGTAATCGTGAAAAGCAGCAGCAGCACGAGTATTCCTATTAAACCAAACCTCAATGAACGCTCTAATAGCGCGGATACAAATGGAGCTTCTTTCATTGAGTCAGCCTTAATTAATTTCCCTATCGTATTTGCATATCTTGAAGGATCCCCTATGTCCGCACAACAGAAGAAACACCCCTTCGATTTCAAAACCCAATACGGACTCGGCTTCAACCCTCAGGACGATGAGATCGTTGTCGACTTCTTCTGCGGTGGTGGTGGTGCCGGTACCGGCCTGGAGATTGGCCTGGGCCGCGCGGTGAACGTGGCGAAGAACCACAGTCCGCAAGCGATTAGCATGCACACCGTCAACCACCCAGGCGCCCGGCACTTCACTACCGACGTGTTCGAGGGTGATCCGGACACCGAGTGTGGTGGCAAGGCCGTCGGCTGGTTCCACATGTCACCGGACTGCACGCACCACAGCCAGGCGGCCGGCGGCCAACCGCGCAAGCGCGAGATCCGCAACCTTTCGTGGATCGGCCTCAAGTGGGCAGGCATGAAGCGGCCCCGGGTGATCAGCTTGGAGAACGTGAAGCAGATCCTTCAGTGGGGCCGCTTGATCGCCAAGCGCGACAAGGCCACCGGCCGCGTGGTGAAACTTGGCGGCGACGTTGCGGCACCTGGTGAGGTCGTGCCGGTGGGCCAGCAGTTCCTGATCCCTGACCCCAAGCAGCGCGGCCGAACCTGGCGCCGCTTCGTGGCCCTGCTCGAGGGCATGGGCTATGTCGTTGAGTGGAAAGTCGTCAAGGCCTGCGACTTCGGCGCGCCAACCAGCCGGGAACGCCTGTTCATGATCGCCCGGTGCGACGGCCAGCCAATCGTGTGGCCGGAGCCGACCCACGCCAAGAACCCCGCCAAAGGCCAGCAGAAATGGAAAACAGCCGCTGACTGCATCGACTTCACCGACCTGGGCAAAAGCATCTTCGGCCGCAAGAAAGACCTGGCCCCGGCCACCCTGCGCCGTGTTGCCAAGGGCATGAAGAAGTTCGTCATCGATAGCGCGGCGCCGTTCATTGTGCCGATAGCCAACTTGTCAGGGGAAACCGTGCAGTCTGCCGACGAGCCGCTGCGCACCATCACCTCCTACCCAAAGGGCGGCGCCTTCTCGGTGGTGAGCCCAATCATCGCACCGGCAACGCACCAGGGCAGCGATCGAATCAATGACCCGCTTGAGCCGCTGCCCACGGTAACGTGCGCGAATCGCGGCGAGCTGACACTGATCAGCCCCTTGATGGTTGGAGCCGGTGGGCCTGAGTATTCCGGCAAGCCGGTGAGCGTCGACCAGCCAACCGGCACGCTTATGACACAGAACCACCGAGCGCTGGCTTCGGCCTGCATCGTCCAGGCCGGGCACGGCGAAGGTTCTGGCGCAAACAAACGCCGCTCCCACGGGGTCAATGACATCTGCGGGCCGGTGGGCACCGTCACTGCAAGCGGTAGCGGGCAGTCCGTCAGCACGACGGTGATGATCCAGGCGAACGGCGGATTCAACACCACGCACGCCAAGGGCATGCACGAACCCATGACCACGGTGACCAACACCGGCAGCCAGCAGCAACTGGCAGTCGCGAACCTGGTGCACTTGCGCGGCAACTGCGATGCACGTGACGTGAACGACCCGCTGCACACCATCAGCGCTGGCGGCCAGCACCACGGGTTGGCCAGCGCATTCATGGAGCGGGCATTCGGCGGCAGCATTGACCAGGGCCTGGAAGAACCGGCGCCGACCATCACAGCCGGCGGCGGTGGCAAGAGCTCGCTGGTGTCGCTCACGTTGTCGCCTGAGCACGAAGCCGGAGCCCTTCGCGTCGCCGCCTTCCTGATCAGCTACTACGATACCGAGAACATCAGCGCATGCGACTCGCCGGCGCCGACGATCACCACCAAGGACCGCCTGGCAATGGTCACCGTGATGGTCAAGGGCACGCCCTACGTAATCGTCGACATCTGCCTTCGGATGCTGAAGCCAACCGAGTTGTACAAGGCCCAGGGCTTCCCGGCCGACTACATCATCAGCCACGGCGCCGACGGCAAGCCTTTCACCAAGACCCAGCAGGTGCACATGTGCGGCAACAGCGTCAGTCCTCCCCCGATGGCAGCGCTGGCTCGGGCCAACGATCCATGGCGCTCTGAGGAACGTCAGGCAGAGGCCGCGTGATGCTCAGCAAGCACCAGGTGGAATGCCGTCTTTGTTGAAGCCCTTCAGGCGCTCCCGCTTTTTCTCAGTGGAATGCGCGGGCGTTCCCTGCGGGTTCTTTCTTCTTTTCTTCAGTCATTGCGATGCCCCCCCGGGTGGTAGGTGTTTCGGAACTGCTGGAAAAAGCAGTTCAAATCAATCAACTTCGCCGCCCAAGAAGGCTTTCCAACGCATCGTCACCAAGCTATTTGCACCCGATCACATCGCTCAACTGATAGCGCCGCCGAGATCCTCGATACCATCCAGAAACCCTAGTCCCTATTCGTATCAGTACTTAGGATTACACAGCCCCGGAGCCTCTCGAACTTTATATTTAGAAGAGACTGCCTCTAACCAAAGTTGATTCAGGACAACGCAGTCCATGATTAGAAATTTACCTCCAAGGACGCCAACCAAAAGCCCTACAGCCTCTTTTTTCTCATTAAAAACGACGGAGGCTTTCTCCCTGTCAAACATAAGATCTTTTGCAGTAAGATAGCCAATCATTGCAGGAACCACGGAAAATGAAAGAGCCATTCCTAATAACCCGCCCATTAAAGAAGCCCTTGGTTTTTTCTGCTCAATGAATCCGTGCAAACTCCAAGAGAGCATCCCCATCCCTAATACACCAACGATCACTACCGAGTAAATTAACAACTTTGTTTGGAAGCTGAACTCACCGCCAATAGCTGGAGAAAACCAAGCAATCACGAATGCGAAAGATATAGCAATACATAGTGTTATCAGTAAATTACGATTCCCTTTTTGAGATCTCAGGAAAATCAAAAACGAGATCATAATCAAAAGAAAGAGCATCACAAGCGGCAACCCATCCTTTATCATCCCCTGCAAATCTATCAGCGCGATAACCCAAGAGCTTTTTAAAACACTAAAAAGAATTATATTGAAGAAAAAGCCTGTTGCATATGCAAGCCCCAATATAAGCCCAACTGCAGCAGCAGCTTTGCTCGCAAGATCAATCATTGCTGAGTAAATACCAGTCCCATCACTCATTTACATTCCTCCTTGTATTAATAAACGTAAAGCACAGCATTTAAATCTAGCGGGCATCCAAGATCAGAAAATCGATACACAAGACGCCCCCTAATTTTCTGATTTTTCGAAATCAGAACGTAGCATATTTGATAAATCCCTATCTTCACAGTCAGCCGCTATAGCGGCAAGGACGAAGTCATGCCTGAAGAAATAAAATTGATCCAGCCAGCCCCGGTCGTGCGCGATGAATACGGCATGTTCGCTCACCCCGACATGCCCGACTTCGACGAGGGCGACGGTGATAAGTGCAAGGCCTGGATCGCTGCACAGGGCTTGCAGGTGAATATGGTGTCACTCGAATACCACAGCGACGAAGCGGTCTCTGAGCGCTATTTCGAAGCCGGCGACCCGGACTGCAGCTATTGGGAGCCGGATCGGCCTGACGGCGAAGGCTGGTTCTGCCTGGCGATTCATGACACCGATGACGGCCCAGTCTGCTGGTGGGCGCACCGCGAGGTGACGCCATGATCGCCACCCTCTGGTTCGCCTACGTCTTCATCTATCGAGACCACAGGCCATGAAGCGGTTCTTCCGGCGCAAGGTCGAGGCATGGCTGATCCTGCTGGCAGCAAAGATCCTGATTGATCGCAACGCCCAGCGCGCACCAGTTGTATCCCGCCGCGACAACAACGACATGTGGTACATGGCCGAAAAGCTCGACGCTATTGCCCAGCGCATCAGCAAGAACTACCCCTAACCCCTAACCCCCTACATGCCTGCCGGTGAGCGGCGGGCGAGGTATTCCCATGCCCGAATTAACGTACGAACAAAAACTGGTCGATTACGCGACAGCGCCGAAAGCCACCGCGGGAATCATCAGCCAGATCGAAATCGGCAATTTCGTCAATCACTGGTGCGGAAAGCTACGCGAGAAGTTTGTGCAAATCGGTCCGGCCTGGAAGGCATCCACAAAGCAGCAGGCCACGGAGTCCGCTCGGCAGTTCCGAGCGCAGTGCCTGGCTGAAGCGAAGGCCAAAGGCCTGCTCCCCTCCTAACCCACCTTCTGCCGCCCAGCGCGGCAAGGACACCCCATGAATATCATCAAGACAGCGCGGCCCACTGCGGCCGGCGGGAGGTAGATATGTCAGCGGCAGAACAACTCAGCGATGGCGTCACCGGTGACAAGGTTCCCGAGGCGCAAATGGCCGAAATCCTCGGCACCACCATTGCGGCGCTGCGCTCAAAGCGCGCCAGGAACCAGATACCTCTTGGCGTCTGGAATAAGCATGGCAGCAGGATCATCTACAGCATCAGGAGATATTACGAATGGCTCGAAAGTCAGTGGGTCTGCCCGCAGGAATGGACCTCCACCACGGATCGATCCGCATCCGATTTATGTGGAACGGCAGCCGGCGCAGTGAAACGCTCCCCTATCCCGCGACACAGAAAGGAATCAAATCAGCCTCACAGGTTGTTGATCAGGTAAAGGGGCTGATCAAGCTGGGGTTGCTCGACGACGACAAGTACGCCGAGCTATTCCCCAGCTCCAGCAACGTCGCAGGCGGGAAGATCAACTTCGGCGAGTACGCTCAGCTCTGGCTGGATAGCCGTGAGGTAGTGGCCGGCACGAAGGGGAACTACAAGGGAGCGCTAAACAGGTACTGGATGCCTGGGCTGGCTCTGGTGCGGATCGACCTGATCACCACCACGCTGCTCCGCCGGGTTATGGCTTCCAGGGAGTGGAAGTCGCCAGGGGTGAAGCGCAACGCGATCTCGAAGCTGTCGACAATACTGAACTCCGCTGTGTCTGAGGAGTTGATCCCAAAGAATCCGGCGGCGATCCTGGAGCTGCCCAAGCGTAGTAAGAAGGAAATCGACCCCTTCACCCTGGACGAGGCAAACCAGATCATCGCCAAAATGTACGAGCACAGTCACTGGCCCAGTACGATCTATGCGGCATTTTTTGAGTTTGTTTTTTTTACGGGGATGCGCCTATCCGAAGCCCTGGCGATGCGCTGGGATGCGGTTGACGAAGAGAAGAGGACGGCCCACGTGTGTCGCGGGATCGCCTTAGGGGAAGTGGTGGAGCGTACGAAAACCGGCGGAGATCGATTCGTTTTGTTGAACGACCGGGCCATGCACGCCCTGCAATTTGCCAGGGCGTATGCGGAGCGTCGGAAAAAAGGCAAAGGGAAAGTGCTGGAAACGCCCTTCATTTTCCCGCCATCAAAGAACTCGGAGTACGTGAAACAGACATCTGACCTGCACAAGCAGTGGATTCCGACGCTGAAGGCTCTGAATATCCGTCGTCGGCCGCCATACAACTGTCGTCACACCTATGCGACAATATGCATTATGTCTGGCATGAACCCCGCCTTCATCTCCCAGCAGCTCGGCCATAGTGTGCAGATGCTGCTCTCGACTTATGCGCGTTGGATCAACTCAAGCTCGGACTGGAGCGAAATGGAAAAGCTCCAGATTGGTCCCAAATTGGTCCCAGCTCAAATAAGCGCACCCTAAGCTATTGATAGGTAAAGTAATTGATCTCCACAGCTAACATCACCATGCAGTTCGGCGCCAAGCCGCTCTTCGAGAACGTCTCGGTCAAGTTCGGCGCCGGCAACCGTTATGGTTTGATCGGTGCCAACGGTTGCGGCAAGTCGACCTTCATGAAAATCCTCGGCGGCGACCTCGATCCGTCCGGCGGCCAGGTCATGCTGGAGCCGAACGTACGCCTGGGTAAACTGCGCCAGGACCAGTTCGCCTACGAAGAATTCACCGTACTCGACACCGTGATCATGGGCCACGAGGAACTGTGGAAGGTCAAGGCCGAGCGCGACCGCATCTACTCGCTGCCGGAAATGAGCGAAGACGACGGCATGGCCGTGGCCGAGCTGGAAACCGAATTCGCCGAGATGGACGGCTACACCGCCGAATCCCGTGCCGGTGAACTGCTGTTGGGCCTGGGTATCCCTCTGGAACAACACTTCGGCCCGATGAGCGAAGTCTCCCCAGGCTGGAAACTGCGCGTATTGCTGGCCCAGGCGCTGTTTTCCGACCCAGAAGTGCTGTTGCTCGACGAACCGACCAACCACTTGGACATCAACACCATCCGCTGGCTGGAAAACATCCTGACCCAGCGTTCCAGCCTGATGATCATCATCTCTCACGACCGTCACTTCCTGAACAGCGTGTGCACCCACATGGCTGACCTGGACTACGGCGAGCTGCGCCTGTTCCCGGGCAACTACGACGAGTACATGACCGTGGCGACCCAGTCCCGCGAGCAACTGCTGTCGGACAACGCCAAGAAGAAAGCGCAGATCTCCGAGCTGCAATCGTTCGTCAGCCGCTTCTCGGCCAACGCCTCGAAAGCCAAGCAGGCCACTTCGCGCGCCAAGGCCATCGACAAGATCCAGCTGGCCGAGGTCAAGCCTTCGAGCCGCGTCAGCCCGTTCATCCGTTTCGATCAGAACAAAAAGCTGCACCGCCAGGCGGTGATGGTCGAAAAAATGGCCAAAGGTTTCGACGGCAAGCCACTGTTCAAAGACTTCAGCTTCCAGGTTGAAGCGGGCGAGCGTGTTGCGATCATCGGCCCGAACGGCATCGGCAAGACCACCCTGCTGCGCACCCTGGTCAACGAACTGACGCCGGATGCCGGCAGCATCAAGTGGACCGACGCCGCAGAACTGGGTTACTACGCTCAGGATCACGCTTCTGACTTCGAAGACGACATGAGCCTGTTCGACTGGATGGGCCAGTGGACTCAGGGCGAACAAATGATTCGCGGTACTTTGGGCCGCATGCTGTTCTCCAACGACGAGATCCTCAAGTCGGTCAAAGTCATCTCCGGTGGTGAGCAAGGTCGCATGCTGTTCGGCAAGCTGATCCTGCAAAAGCCGAACGTGCTGATCATGGACGAACCGACCAACCACTTGGACATGGAATCCATCGAAGCGCTGAACCTGGCGCTGGAAAACTACCCGGGCACGCTGATTTTCGTCAGCCATGACCGGGAGTTCGTATCGTCCCTGGCCACCCGCATCATCGAGCTGAGCCCGAGCGGCGTGATTGACTTCAGCGGCACCTATGATGACTACCTGCGCAGCCAAGGCGTGGTGTTCTAAGTCACTCAAAACGCCAGTGTGACGAGCGGGCTTGCCTCGCGTTGGGCTGCGAAGCGGCCCTGAAACCCAACACCGCGATCTGCCAGGCAGAACGCGGTGTTTTTTTATGCGGACTGCCGCGCAGGGCAAGCCTGCTCGCCACAACACGCGCAGTGCCCACGTAGGCCTGCCCCTCAAACAAACTAGTTAGCCTGCTTCCTTTTCCCCCATGCCCTTGCCATCATGCTCTCACCGCCCGCGAACGAGTGACCATGCCTGCCGCCGCCCCCACGTCCCTGTCGATCACCCTGCAGATCGTCTCCATCGTTTTCTACACCTTCATCGCCTTTATCTGCATCGGGCTGCCGATCGCGGTCATCCCCGGCTATGTGCATGAGCAACTGGGTTTCAGCGCGGTGGTGGCCGGGCTGACCATCGGTTCGCAATACCTGGCCACCCTGCTCAGCCGCCCCATGGCCGGACGAATGTCGGACAACGTCGGCACCAAACGCGCGATTGTGCTGGGCCTGTCGGGCATCCTGGCCAGCGGCGTGCTGACGTTCTTCGCGACGTTGGTCGAGAGCCTGCCCGGCTTGAGCCTGGGCATTCTGATCGTCGCCCGCTTGCTGCTCGGCGTCGCCCAGGGCCTGATCGGTGTGGGCACCATCAGTTGGTGCATGGGCGCGGTCGGCGTCGAACACACAGCGCGCTCGATTTCCTGGAATGGCATCGCGTCCTACGGCGCCATCGCGATTGGCGCGCCGCTGGGCGTCGTCATGGTCGCGGACTACGGCTATACCAGCCTCGGGATTGCCTTGTCAGTGTTGGCGGCAGTGGGCCTGGTGCTGATCCGTAACAAACCGTCGGTGCCGGTGGTGCGTGGCGAGCGGCTGCCATTCTGGGCGGTGTTCGGCCGCATTGCTCCGTTTGGCGCCAGCCTTTGCCTGGCCTCGATCGGCTACGGCACGCTGACCACCTTTATCACCCTGTACTACCTCAATCGCGGCTGGGCCGGCGCGGCGTACTGCCTCACGGTGTTTGGCGTGTGCTTTATCCTCTCGCGGCTGGTGTTTATCTCGGCCATCGGCCGCTTTGGTGGGTTCACGGCGGCGATTGCCTGCATGACCATCGAGACGATGGGCCTGACGCTGCTGTGGTTGGCACCCTCCACAGGGGTCGCCCTGATCGGTGCCGGCCTGACCGGTTTCGGCTTGTCATTGGTGTACCCGGCGCTGGGCGTGGAAGCCATCAAACAGGTGCCCAACAGCAGCCGTGGCGCCGGGTTGAGTGCCTATGCGGTGTTTTTTGATCTGGCCCTGGCGATCGCCGGGCCGTTGATGGGCGCCGTGGCGCTGAACCTCGGCTATGGGTGGATCTTCTTTTTCGCGGCGCTACTGTCCGTTACAGCGCTGGGCCTGACCGTACTGCTCAAGCGCCGTGCTTACTGATCGGCGGTCTGCAGACCGGCGCGAGTCGATTGGCCGAGGGTGTGGACGAAGAAGCGCCCGGCCTCTGAAATAAGGTCGCGGTGGATGCCTTCGCGGTCTACGCCGTCGGCATCCGTACAGATGGCCGGCATTGTCGCCAACTGATCGCTGTCACACGGCGCCATGAACACGAAGTGCCCTGCCCCGGCCAACAGTTTGAAATCCGGCGGTTCCGGCAGTTTGCGCGCCAGTGCGGCGGCGTTTTTGTCCACCGCCACCAGCTTGTCGCCATCGCCACTGTAGAGCAGCACCGGCACATGCACGTCGGCCAGGGTATGGCGGCCAAACATCAGGCTCAACGGTGCCATCAGCATCAAGGCGTGAATACGCGGGTCGGCCTGCGGCTGCAAGTCGTCGCGGTCGATGACCAACTCGCCTTTGGTCGTGCAGGCGTCACGGTCTTCCGGGCGTTCATGGCAATAACGACGCAGACGGTCAAAATCCGGCTTGGCCCCCGCGAGGATCAAGGCCGTTTCGCCACCGGCGGAATAACCGATAACCCCCACCTGTTCAACGTTGACGAACGGCGACAGCATCGGGTCGCCGAGGGTGGCCGTGATCGCTGCGGAAATCTGGATCGGCCGCCCATACAGGTTGCTCACGGTACCCAGTCGGCTGTGGTCCTTATAGTTGTCGCCGGGGTGCAAAACCGCCACCACTACAAAGCCTTTGCGCGCCAGCGAGGTCGCCAGGTCATGCAGCGCCAGCGGTGTGCCTACGTTGCCGTGGGACAACATCAGCATGGGGAAGCGGCCAATGGCGATCTTGGCGTCTTCAGTGGCTGCGACGTGATAAGGCCCCAACTGCGTGCTGTGGTCATCGTCGGTAGAGGGATAGAACGCGATGGCATTCATCGGCTGCTGATCCAGCGGGTCGAGAAAGGTCATGCGGTGCAGCCCCACACTCCAATGCGGGTGCGGCGCTGGCGCGGCGTGCACTGAAATCAGGCCACCGAGCAGGGAAAGAACCAAAACAGCACAAAGACGCATCATGTGGATGTCCACCTTTGCTGCGCGACCACACCTGACACCCGCCGCATATCGATTTGAAAAGTCCATGGTTCAAGGCACTCACACCGGGTGATAAACCCATGCGTGCATAACCTGGGCCAAAGTAATGACAACGGGTAAACGAAAAAACTCCGTACTCCGATCGCTGTGGGCGATCAGAGTACAGAGTTTAGGCGCCTGAGCTCGGATTGGAACCGAGCGAAGGCAGAATTTACACAAGCCTTACGCGGCGGCGAACAATTGTTCGTTGATGACTGCGTTAGCGTCGCTCAGCGCTTTGCTGCGCACTTCCTCACCGTAGGCCAGGCCTTGGGCGCGGACAAACTCGATGTCAGTGATGCCGAGGAAGCCAAACACCAACTTCAAGTAGTCTTCGTGGCCGACATTGCTCGCCTGGCCGGCGTGCAGGCCGCCCGCAGTGGACACAATGATGAGTTTTTTGCCAGCGCACAGGCCTTCGGGGCCGGCTTCGGTGTAACGGAACGTCTGGCCGGCGACCGCGATGCGGTCGATCCAGGCCTTGAGCTGCGAAGGCACCGAGAAGTTGTACATCGGCGCGCCAATCACCACGGCGTCGGCAGCGATGAATTCAGCCAGCGACGAAGCGCTCAGTTCGGCTTCGTGCTTTTGTACCGCATCACGCAACTCGGCAGCGGTGCCCAGCGCGCCGAGGGTCACGCCGGAAAAGTGGCTGATGCCTTCGCTTGCCAGGTCGCGGTAAGTCACTTCCACACCCGGTTCAGCCGCTTGCCAGGCCTTGACCACACCAGCGCTGAGCTGACGGGAAGCCGAGTTGTCGCCGAGGATGCTGGAATCGATATGCAACAGTTTCATGTGGGATCTCCGAGTGAGGATCGCGACGAGGCGACCGAGTGAGGTTGATGCTACACATGAACCGAATGTTCGATTAGAGGGCTGAAACGCGATTGTTTGTCCTGTCAGCAGGACAATCCAACTTCAGCCAACACCCAGCCCCACAGCGTTGTTGCGCAAACCTCTGCGACGCTGGATTTAACGCGCACTTCACTTCATTCTCGCCGCAGAGTCGACAGCCACCAGGCACGCTATGCACACACACTCCCCCACCCTGACCAAAGGGCTGAGCCTGCTTCTCGCCATCTGCTGCGGGTTTTCGGTGGCCACGATTTACTACAACCAGGCCATGCTGCCGCTGATTGCCAACACCTTCGAGGTGTCCACCGCGCATGTCGGGCAGATCGCCATGCTCACGCAAATCGGTTACGCCTGCGGCCTGCTGCTGTTTGTGCCACTGGGCGACCGGATCAGCCGGCGCACCTTGATCCTGGCCGTGCTGTGCATCAACTTCATCAGCCTGTTGGCCTCGGCCACAGCGCCGTCTTATAGCTGGCTGCTGATCGCGAGCTTGCTGTTGGGGCTGTCGGGCATCAGCGCGCAAGTGATCATTCCCGCCGCCTCGGACCTGAGCGCGCCCGAGCAGAAAGGCGCGGTGTTGGGCCTGATGGTCAGCGGTCTGTCTGCGGGTGGTTTGCTGGCCAGGACCGTCAGCGGTGTGGTCAGCGGCTGGCTGGGCTGGCGCGGCATGTTCGCGATGGCGGCGGCGTTGGATGTGGTGCTGTTCCTGGCGATCCTGACGCGCATGCCCGTGTCGATGTCCACCAGCAAACTTGCGTACGGCGCGCTGCTCAAATCGCTGTGGGGTCTGGCCAGGCAACACCCGACCCTGCGCCAATCGGCGCTCAAGGGCGCGCTGGTATTTGGCGCCTTGAATGTGTTTTGGGGCTCTATGGCCGCGCTGCTGGCGTTGCCGCCGTATGGATTTTCCAGCGCGCAGGCCGGGCTGCTGGGCCTGTCAGCCATCGTCGGCATTCTCTGCGCCTCGACCATCGGCCAACATACCCGCAGCCATGGCCGTCTGCTGGAGCGCGTCGGCATCACCATCGTGCTCGTGGCGTTTATCCTGATTTACACCTTGGGTCCCCAAGGTTGGTGGTGGCCGATCCTGATCGCGGCGACCTTTCTTGACCTGGGGAACCGCACCAACCAACTGGCCAACCAGACCCGCGTATTGGCGCTGGAGCCGTCAGCCACCAGCCGCCTCAACACGGTATTCATGGTGGTCTATTTTATCGGCGGCGCCTTGGGCTCCGCGGCCGGTGCGCTCGCCTCGCAGCTCTACGGCTGGCAGGGCCAGGCACTCACCGGTGCGGCGTTTGCCGGGCTCGCCCTGTTGCTCACGGTGTTCAGGCCACGTACATAACCCTGTGGCGACGGCCCTCGTGTGGCCGGCTTGCCGCCGCTGTCACAGCCAGCGTCCACAAGGCGCTGGCTTTTTTGTAGTGGATTTGCCCTCGTCAGACGCGGATAGTTCGTCCCACTGACAGGACAACGGGTTGACCATGCAAGACCTCAATGACCTCTACTATTTTGCCAAAGTCGTCGAAGCCGGCGGCTTTGCGGCGGCCGGGCGGCTGCTCGGGATTCCCAAGTCACGGTTGTCGCGATGCATTGCCGAGCTGGAAGAACGCCTCGGTGCACGCCTGTTGCAGCGCACCACCCGCCAATTGACCCTTACCGCCGTCGGTGAGCGCTACCTGCGCCATTGCCAGGCCATGTTGCTCGAAGCGGAAATGGCCGACGAAGCCGTGGCCAGCATGTCCAGCGAACCGCGCGGGCGCTTGCGGGTCAGTTGCCCGGTGGGCATGGCCCAGCACATGCTGCCGGACATGGTCGCCGGCTTTCTGGCTGCGCACCCGCTTGTGCAACTGGAAATGACCCTGGTCAACCGCCGTGTCGACCTGGTGGCCGAGGGCATCGACGTGGCCCTGCGCGTGCGCGAACTGGGCGATGAAGACCCACTGCTGGTGACCAAGCGCTTGCGCCAGGCCCAGACGATCCTCGTCGCCAGCCCTGAGTTCATGCAGGGGCGGCAAATCGACAGCCTCGACGACCTCAAGCAACTGCCGGTGCTCGGTGCCCTGGAAGCCGACCGCCTGGTGCACCTGCGCCTGATCGACCCGCAAGGCAACACCGAAGACCTGGCATTGGAAGCCCGCCTGGGTATCGACGATTTCATCGTGCGCAAAGCCTGCGCCATGAAGGGCCTGGGCTTTACCGTGCTGCCGATGATGTATTGCGAAGAGGAATTGGCCAGCGGCCAGTTGGTGCAGCTGTTGCCGCAGTGGTCGTCACCCGGCGGCTGGCTGCAGGCGGTCTACCCGCACCGGCGTGGCGTCCTGCCGGCCATCCGTGCCTGGATCGACTACCTGGAAGAAGCCTTCAAGGGTTGCGGAGACCGCTTGCTATGAAAATGACCGAAGAACAAGTCGCCACCTTCTGCCTGAGCCTGCCCGGCGCGCGCGAAGACTACAAATGGGGCGGCGTGCGGGTGTTTTCCATCGCCGGCAACAAGATGTTTGCCGTGCAGAACCTGCGCGGCGATTCGTTGGCGTTCAAGGTCGACAAAGACCTGTTCCTGGGCCATGTGGACCGCCCCGGCATCCACCCGGCGCCCTACCTGGCGCGGGCGCAGTGGATCATCATGAACACGCCCTACCCGCTCAACGCCGAGGAACTGCGTGGCCTGTTGCAACGCTCACACCAGTTAGTCGTCAGCAAGCTGCCCAAGCGCACCCAGGTGGGACTCAAGCTTGCGTGACACCTCAACGCGTGAACGGCAGCGCGCGCTCAATGGCCGCTGCTGCTGCCAACGCGACAGGCTCGTGCCAAGGTCGCGCGACAATCTGCACGCCAACCGGCAAACCCGCGCTATCCGTTCCGGCCCGGACCACCACACAAGGCCAACCCGCCAAGCTATAAGGCAGCGTGTGACTGAACAGCCCTGGCCGCGTCTCTCCCAGTTGGGTCGCCGGCGCGGCATCGACAGGGCACAGGATAATGTCGTAGTCGGCCATGAACCCCAGCATGGCTGTACGGAACTGATCCCAATCTGAAAACAGCTGGATCGACTGCGCGCCGGAGCCTTGACTCATTGCCCAATAGCGTTCGGTAATGTCACGGGCATTGCTCAACGCCGAGGGGAAGGCCGGGCGGATCAAGGCGCCCTCAGCGTCCAATAGATCGGCGACCGCCTGCAATGTGGTGTGCGTGAGCGCGTCAACGGGCTCAATGCCACCATCGCTGTACCAGGCGACTCGCAACCCCTTCAGCGTTTGAGTTTGCATACCGCGCAGCGGCATCGGAATCACCCCGGCATCGACCCCATCCTCACCGGCAATGACCTGTAGCGCCAAGGCCAGGTCTTCGACATGCCGGGCCATCGGGCCGATCTGACTGCGATAGTCACTCAACCCGCCCAGGTGATCGAAAACACCGGTGTTAGGCACGCGGCCGCTGGTGGGTTTTAACGTGCAGACACCACAAAAATGCGCGGGGACGCGCAAGCTGCCACCGGAGTCGCTGCCCAGCCCCAACGGTGAAAGCCCAGCGGCAATCGCCGCCGCTTCGCCACCGCTGCTGCCGCCGGGGCTATAGGCAAGCGCGTGCGGGTTGCGCGTGGCGCCGTAGACCGGATTGTCGGTGACGCCGCCACCGCCACCTGGCGGGCAGTTGCTTTTGCCAAGCAAAATGGCGCCGGCTGCTTTCATGCGCGTCACGACGGTGGCGTCCTGTTCCGGCCGGTAATGAGCCCGCTCCGGCAAACCCACCGCCGACACGACGCCACGCGTGTCGAAAACATCTTTGACCGTAAAAGGAACGCCGTGTAACGCGCCCCAGTATTCACCGTTGGCGACTGCACGATCGGCCGCCCATGCGCCCGCCAGCGCCGCCTCGGCACACACTTGAACCAAGGCATTAATCGACGGGTTGAGCGCCTCGATACGTGCGAGGTAGGCGCAGACAATGGCGGTAGATGAGAGCTTGCGCTGTTGAATCAACGCGCCAAGCTCGGTAGCCGAATGGCGTAGCAATGAATCGGATAAAGACATCCGTGTGCCCCCTATGCGCTCGGTGCTTTGAGCAAAAAGCCGGTGTTTCGCTGATGCATATCGTCGATTGCGTGAGGCGCTTGGCGCAGGCTGGCAGAGTACATCCCAAGCGCCTCCCCCCTACAACAGCGCCAGCAGCGTGCCGCCCAGGAACAGTTGATCGAGCCAGAACACCTCATGCAGCAACACGATCACCCAGAACAGCACCTGGTAAGACACTTTGCGCGTCTTGTGGCGAAACACTTGTTGGGCAATCAGCGCCCCTGGCCATCCGCCCGCGAGCTCCACGGCGTGCAGGATATTTTCGCGAACGCGCGGGCCCTCCGATTGCGCCTTGCGCTTGTCACCCCAGTACAGAAAAAACGCCACCACACTGACGACGCCGTAGGCCGCCAGCGGAATCACCGACTCACCGCGGTACCACACCAGCGTCGCGCCGATCAGCGGCGCGGCGCACAACACCACAAAGAGCAACGCCTTCAGGCGCGGGTACTGAATGGTCATGGCTTGACCGCCGTCCAGTCGATCCAGCCAAACTGCCAGGTCGCCAGGATCACCAGGCCGAACGCGATTCGATACCAGGCAAAGGCTGCATAGCTGTGGTTGGCAATGAACTTGAGCAAGGCCTTGACCGCAATCATCGCGAAGATGAACGACGTGACAAAACCAATCGCAAACACCGGCACATCATCGGGCTGGAACAGATGACGGTACTTGTAGCCCGAGTACACCGCCGCACCGACCATGGTTGGCATGGCCAGGAAGAACGAAAATTCGGTCGCGGTTTTGCGTGACAGGCCGAACAACAGGCCGCCAATGATGGTGGCGCCGGAACGCGAGGTCCCCGGAATCATCGCCAGGCATTGAGCAACACCGACTTTGAGTGCGTCTTTCCAGGTGATTTCGTCCACCGTTTCAGCGTGCACCGCATGTTGGCGGCGCTCGGCCCACAACATGATCACGCCACCCACCACCAGGGCGGTGGCCACGGTGATCGGGTTGAACAGGTAATGCTTGATCAGGTCGGCAAAAATCACCCCCAGCACCACCGCCGGCAGCACTGCGATGATCAGGTTGACAGTGAAGCGCTGGGCATTGCGTTGGGTCGGCAAGCCGATCACCACGTCGAGGATCTTGCGTCGAAACTCCCACACCACCGCCAGGATCGCGCCCAACTGAATGATGATGTTGAACGCTTCAAAGCGTTCGCCGCCGAAGCCAATCAAGTCGGCGACGATGATCTGGTGCCCGGTGCTGGAAATCGGCAGGAACTCCGTCAGCCCCTCCACAACGCCAAGAATCAATGCCTGTATGGCGGTCCAAAAGTCCATGTTTCCCCCAAAGGTCATGCGCGACGGCATGCCTTGTCTGTCTTTTTAATAGTTCACTGACGACGAGCACACTTAAAGCCCGGTGTGGATTTTCAACATCGGGCCGCAAAAATTTCGTGAAAAATCAGGGAGTACTCAGGTTTTTCGATTACAGGCCGAAAGCCTATCAGACAAGCCGTAAATGTCGATGCAGCGCCCACTATTATAAAAAGCACGGAGTGACAGGACGATGAACAGTTTGCGCAGCATGTCGATCAGCCGCCGTCTTTGGCTGATCCTGATAGTCGCCGTGTTGATGCTGCTGACCCTTGGGTTGTTGATGCTCAAGCAGATCCATGGTGACCTCTACCAAGCCAAAAGCCAGCAGACACAACACGTGGTGCAAACCGCCAGCGGCGTGTTGGCTTATTACCAGAACCTCGAGAAAACCGGCGTAATGACCCGCGAGGCGGCGCAAAAACAGGCCCTCAGCGCGGTACGCGGCCTGCGCTACGACCACGACGATTATTTCTGGATCAACGACCTGACGCCCGTGATGATCATGCACGCGGCCAACCCCAAGCTGGATGGCCAAAACCTCTCGGCGATCCGCGACCCGGACGGTTTTGCCATATTCAACGAATTCGTGAGCCTGGCCAAAGCCAAGGGCGCCGGCATCGTTAACTACCGCTGGCCGAAACCGGGCGCCGAAGCGCCGGTGGAAAAGACCTCCTATATCCAGCTGTTCGAACCCTGGGGCTGGATTATCGGCTCCGGTGTGTACGTGGATGATGTACAGGCCGAATTCAAAGTCCAGGTGTGGAAAACCTCGCTGATCGGCCTGGTCATTGCACTGATCATGACGGCGCTGGTCACGTTGATCGCCCGCAGCATCGTGCGGCCGTTGCAGGCGGCGGTGGACGCAATGGCCAACATCGCCAGTGGTGAAAGCGACCTGACCCGCAGCCTCGACACCCATGGGCGTGATGAAGTCACCCAGCTGTCGCAGCACTTCAACAGCTTTACGGCCAAGTTGCGCCAGGTGGTCAGCCACTTGCAGGTGTGCGCCAACGCCTTGGGCCAGTCCTCCACGGAGCTGGGCACCAACGCCCAGCAGGCCCATGACCGCAGCCAGCAACAGTCGCAGCAGATGGAGCTGGTGGCGACGGCAATCAACGAAGTGACCTATGGCGTGCAGGACGTGGCCAAAAACGCCGAGCACGCCGCCAGCGAAATGCGCGATGCCCAGGCCCAGGCGCAGCAGGGGCAGGTGAACATCGACAGCAGCATGCAGCAGATCGACCAGCTCTCCGGCACCATCAGCCAGGCCGTCGAGGTGATCCGCACGCTGTCCAGTGAAAGCACACAGATCGGCGGCGTGCTCGAAGTGATTCGCTCCATCGCCGACCAGACCAATCTGTTGGCCCTCAACGCCGCCATCGAAGCCGCACGCGCCGGTGAGCAAGGCCGTGGGTTTGCCGTGGTGGCCGACGAAGTGCGGCTGTTGGCCCAGCGTACGCAAAAATCCACCGCAGAGATCCAGGCGATGATCGAGCGCCTGCAAGGTCATTCGGAGGCGGCCGTCAAGGTGATCAGCGACAGCCATAGCGCCTCGCAACTCACCATCGAGCAAGCCGGCCAGGCCGGTGCCAGCCTTAACGCCATCGGCCAGGCGTTGCATAACCTCAATGGCTTGAATGCCTCGATTGCCAGCGCAACCTTGCAACAGGCGCATGTGGTGGAAGACATCAACCAGAACGTCACCCAGGCCGCCGGCTTGTCGCACAGCACAGCGCTGGCGGCGGAGCAATCCAGCGTGGCGAGCGCACATCTGCGCGAATTGAGTGAACAGCTCAATGGGCTGCTGCGCCAGTTCAAGGTCTAGCACCGTTCAGCCTGTGGGAGGCGGCTTGCGCCCTCCCACATTGGTCCTTCGGCATTTTGAAGTTACAATCGCCGCCCTCTCCCACGTCCCCAAGGAACCGCCATGTCCGGGCTTGAACTGTTCGCCGCCGCCCTGGGGGTGATCGCTGTCTGGTTGACGGTCAAACAGAACCCGTGGTGCTGGCCGATCGGCCTGGTGATGGTGCTGCTTTACACCTGGGTGTTCTTCGACGTGAAACTCTATTCCGACATGCTGCTGCAGGTGGTCTACGCCGTCCTGCAACTTTACGGCTGGTGGCAATGGACCCGCGCTGGTGAGGTCAAGCAAGGGCGCCAGGTCAGCAGCCTCGATTGGCCTTCGATCATGATCAGCCTGGCCGTTGGCGCAGTCTTCAGTCTGCTGCTCGGCGCCGCCATGGCGCACTGGACCGATGCCGCCCAACCTTGGCTCGACGCCGCCCTCACCGGCTTCAGCCTGGTGGCGCAACTGTGGATGGCGCAAAAACGCGTGCAATGCTGGCCGCTGTGGATTGCTGTGGATGTGATCTTCGTGGGGCTGTTCCTCTATAAAGGCCTGTACCTGACAGCCGCGCTTTACGCGCTGTTCACCGTGATTGCCGTGCAAGGCTGGCGTGAATGGCGCGCCGACCCGGCGTTGCACGCATGAAAGTCGTGGTACTGGCCGGCCCGGAATCCAGCGGCAAAAGCTGGCTGGCGGCGGAACTGCAGGCACACTTCGGCGGGCTGATGGTCGGTGAATACGTGCGGTATTTCATCGACCACTATCAGCGTGACACCACCCTGGCGGATATTCCTGCGATTGCCCATGGCCAACTGGCCTGGGAGGACGCCGCGCGCGCCCAGCAACCCCGGCTGCTGATCCTCGACACGCACCTGCTGACCAACACGCTGTGGAGCCAGACCCTGTTCGGCGACTGCCCGGCATGGCTCGACAGCGAATTGCTGGCGCGGCAATACGACCTGCACCTTCTGCTGTCGCCCGAGGATGTGGAATGGACCGCCGACGGCCAGCGTTGTCAGCCGGAACTGGCGGACCGCCGGGCGTTTTTCCAGGGCAGCCTGGACTGGCTGCAACAGCACCGCCAGCCGGTGGTCGTGATTCGTGGGGATTGGCAGGCGCGCCGCGACAAAGCCTTCGCCGCTGTCGAACAGCTGCTGCAGAAGCAAGCGGGCTCGCTCCTGCAGTAATTGACGGCGTTTAGTAGCCCAAGGACAGGCCGGTGTTGCGACGCGGGTCGTTAGCCCCGTAGAAACGGTTGTTGCCGACCGGCTTGCCGCCCAGTGACGGCGCGCCCACCAGGATCGCGGCCAAGTGGTTGGCGTCCTGTGGACCGGCAAACTTGTGGCCCCAGCTTTCCAGGATCTTCTGGGTGTCCGGGCTGACGGCGAAGGCCTCAAGGTTGGTGGTCTCAGGCATCCACTGCTGGTGGAAACGCGGGGCGTCGACGGCCTCCTGGATGTTCATCTTGTAGTCGATGACATTCAGGATAGTCAGCAAGGTCGCCGTGATAATCCGGCTGCCGCCTGGCGTTCCCACCACCATCACCGCCTTGCCGTCTTTGGTGACGATGGTCGGGCTCATCGACGACAACGGCGCCTTGCCCGGAGCGATGGCGTTGGCCTCACCCTGGACCAGGCCGTACATGTTCGGCACGCCGACCTTGACGGTGAAGTCATCCATTTCATCATTGAGGATCACCCCGGTCTTGCTCGCCATGACGCCGGCACCGAACCAGTCGTTCAGGGTGTAGGTCACCGAAACGGCGTTGCCCCACTTGTCGACGATGGAGTAATGCGTGGTGTTGTTGCCTTCGTGGGGCGACACACCCGGCTTGATCGCCTGGGAATCACCGGCTTTCTGCGGCTCGATGGCGGCGCGCAGCTTGGCGGCGTAGTCCTTGTCCAGCAAATGCGCGACCGGGTTCTTCACGAAGTCCGGGTCGCCCAGGTAGCTGTTACGGTCCACGTAGGCGTGGCGCATCGCTTCGATCTGGTAGTGCAGGCCTTGCGCCGAGTGATAGCCGAGGTCGGCCATCGGGTAGCCTTCAAGGATGTTCATGATCTGGCAGATCACCACACCCCCCGAGCTTGGCGGCGGTGCCGAGACCACGTGGTAACCGCGGTAATCGCATTCGATGGGCGCCAGTTCACGGGTCTTGTACGTGTCGAGGTCAGCCTGGGTGATGATGCCTTTGCCGGCCTGGCTGGAGTCCACCAGCGCTTTGGCGACCCAGCCTTTATAGAAACCGTCGGTGCCCTTGGCGGAGATTTCCTTGAGGGTCTTGGCCAGGTCTTTCTGCACCAGCTTCTGGCCGACCTGCATCGGCTGGCCGTTATGCAGGAAGATTGCACGCAGGTCCTGGTCTTTTTCGAACTCGCCGGTGGCAGTGTGCAGCAGGTCGATATCGCCCTGCTCCAGTTCAAAACCGTTTTCCGCCAGCTTGATCGCCGGCGCAATCACCTGGGCGCGCTTGAGGGTGCCGTATTGGCTCAGGGCGGTTTCCATGCCGGACACCGTGCCAGGTACGCCGACCGCCAAATGGCCCTTGGCACTCAGGCCGTCGATGACCTTGCCGTCTTTGTCCAGGTACATGTCGGCCGTCGCCGCCAGCGGGGCTTTTTCGCGGAAGTCGAGGAACGTCTTGCGCCCATCCGCCAATTGCACGGTCATGAACCCGCCGCCGCCCAGGTTGCCCGCTGCCGGGTATACCACGGCCAGGGCATAGCCCACGGCCACGGCCGCATCGACCGCGTTGCCGCCGGCCTTGAGCACATCGACGCCCACATGAGTTGCCAGATGCTGGGCCGTGACCACCATGCCATTTTCACCGGCCACCGGGGCCTGGGAAGCGGCCTGCACACCGCTGACCGTCAACACCAGTGCAGTGGCAATCAGGGTACGGCTGAAGGGTTGGTATTTCATCCATGGCTACTCTAGTTATTAAGACGCACCAAAATAGCCCGACTGGATTCCAATCCCCAGCGCAATGGCGTTTTTATTACAGAACTTGTCGGTCACAGAACGGCCGCAAAAATGCCCATGCTATATTTCGCGCCTTGACTGTCGGTAAGGCGCTTTTTAATGGTGATCAAGAAGACCGGTATTCGCGCCCAACAGGCCGACCAGACCCGTGCGCGCATCCTGCAGGCAGCGGTCCAGGTGTTCACCCGCGACGGTTATTCCGGTGGGCGCGTGGACACTATCTCCAAAGCGGCCGACTCCAACGACCGCATGCTTTATTACTATTTCGGCAGCAAGGAACACCTGTTCATCTGCGTGCTGGAGCACATCTACGAGCAGTTCAATAAAGCCGAAAGCAAACTCAAGCTGGACTTGAATACGCCGGAACAGGCGCTGCGCGACTTGGTGGCGTTTATCTGGAATTACTACGTCAAACACCCCGAATTCGTGGCAATCCTGAGCATCGAAAACCTCCACCACGGCAAACATGCCCAGCAATCCGGCGAAATGCGCCGGCTGTCAGGAGAAGCCGTCGGCGTGCTGCGGCCGATCATAGAAGCCGGCCAGGCCAAGGGCGTATTCCGTCAGGACATCGACCTCAAACACGTGTACTTGATGATCGCTTCGCTGTGCTACTTCTATAACTCCAACCGCCACACCTTAAGCTCCTTCCTCGGTGAAGACCTGTCGGCTAAAGGGCAGCAGCAGGATTGGCTGGGGTTTATCAGCGATTTGGTCGTGCGCGGGGTCACGCCGACCTCGCTGTAGAAATTGGCTCAAACAGTGGGTGCTGGCTTGCCGATAGCCATAGGTCGCTACACATCTTTGCTTACGCGTTGAGTGCTCTGGTTGTCGAGCGGTGCTGGCAGCTGAACACGGTCAACATTGTGGGAGCGGGCTTGCTCGCGAATGCGCTGGGTCAGTTACAAATAAGCCGACTGACCCACCGCTTTCGCGAGCAAGCCCGCTCCCACATTTGGAACTCATTTAATCCGGTAAAAGTGCTGTTGCTGTGCTGTTGCCATGCTTCTGCTTCAACCACTCAGGCCGGCTGTCAGGCCGCCGTGCTCTGCTTTTGACTTTGATCTGCTGTTGATATTGATCTGACAGGCCCCGTTAACCACGCTGGCCGAACGTAGGCTTGAATCCGTGGGTAACCCGGCAGGACGCCGGGTTAGCCGCACTGGGCCAAGGATGGCCCATTGCGGCGGCCCACGGATTCAAGCCTGCGTGAGGGCATGCCGAGCCTAAGCGAGGCACCGAGTGGTGGGGCAAAGACCTTTTGGTTACTTTTGGGGCGTTTGCCAAAAGTGACCCGCTGTAAGAGCGGAACCATAGGTGGCCGTGACCGCAGCAACGGATATGTACTCAATCCACCTCCCCCCTCACAGGCTCAAAGCAACCGACCGTCATCCACCTTGAAACATCAGTGAGTACCAGGATTGGCCCGCAAGTGCGCAACCGTCTGTTCCAGCCCTTCCCAGCCCGGCGCATTCGGCGCAAATTGCCCACGCAGGTAAGCCACCAGATCCGCCACTTGGGCAGTGGACAAACTGTCCTTGAAGCCCGGCATATACCCTAAATCCTTGGTCGCCGGCGCGCTGATGCCTTGCAGAATCACCTTGATCAAATTATCCGGCTGGTCACTGTGCACATTGGTATTGCTCGCCAAAGACGGACTCACACCGAACAACTTCGGCCCCACGCCATCAGCATGGCACGCCTTGCACGCCCCTTCGAACACCCGACGACCATTCGGATTCGGCACAGCCGCCGCTGCCACACCCTGCACTTGCGCCACCGCTTCGCCGTTGAGCGAAGCCAAATACACCGCCATCGCGCGGATATCCGCCTTGGGCAACTTCGACAGCTCACTCACCACCGGCCCCATCGGCCCCGCCGCCACGCCATGGGCGTCGGAATAACCGGTGCTGAGGTAGCTGAACAACTGCTCTTCAGTCCACGGCGTCGGGGCTTTCGATAAACCGGTCAATGCCGGCGCCTCCCACCCATCGACACGGCCACCGGCGAGGAACGCCTTACCGCCCTTCTCCGCGCCCAACAGGTTACGCGGCGAATGGCACGCCGCGCAGTGCCCCAGGCCATTGACCAGATAATTGCCGCGGTTCCACTGCTCACCGCGTTCAGGCTGCGGGGTCATTTCTGCGCGCCTTAAATTCAGCGCATTCCAACCGGCCATCAACGGGCGGATATTGAACGGAAATTTCAGCGCATTCGGCGTCGGCGCCTGGCTAACCGGCGCCTGCGACATGAGGTAGGCATACAGCGCCTGCATGTCCGCCTCGTTGATATTGCGAAACGCCGTATAGGGAAACGCCGGATACAAATTGCGCCCATCGCGGCCAATGCCGTCGCGCATCGCCCGCTCGAATGCCGGGTAGGACCAGGCGCCGATCCCGGTCTTCACGTCGGGGGTGATATTGCTGCTGTACAACGTGCCGAAGGGCGTCTGCATCGCCAGCCCGCCGGCGTTGGTCGCCCCGCCCGGCGCCGTATGGCAGACCGCGCAATCACCCACCGCCGCCAGCAAACGCCCGCGCTCCAGGGTGGCCTTGGACCAGGTGCCGGCACTGGGCGGTGCTATCGGCGCGATTTCAGGGTGAAACGGCCAGGCTGTGGCCAGCACCGCGCCCAAGGTTGCGAACACTGCGCCGAACCACCATTTTTTGCGGGTTACCGGCGACTTGGCAGGTTCGCCCAGCGTCCCGGCGTTCAGCGCGGCCAAGACCCGCTCGGGCGTGATGGGCAGCTCGCGAAAACGAATGCCGGTGGCGTCATAAATTGCATTGGCAATTGCCGCCGCGCTCGGCACCGACGCCGATTCACCGGCGCCCATCGGCGGCTGGTCCTGACGCGGCATCATCAGCACATCGATCTGCGGCACTTCGGGGAACGTCAGGATCGGGTAACCGCCCCACTCCTTGCTTGCCACGGTCGACTCTTCAAAGGTCACGCGCTCTTTGAGCACCCGGCTGGTAGACTGGATCACATTGCCGTGAATCTGATGCTGCACGCCCGCCGGGTTGATCATCATCCCTGAGTCATGGCCGATCACCACGCGCGTTACCGACACGTCGCCGGTCTGCTTATCGATGGCCACATCCGCCACCCAGGCCGCCCAGGCTGCGCCAAAACCGGGGAACTTGCTGTGGATGTAACGCGCGTAGGCAAAGCCCCGGCCGCGCAGCAGGTGGTCTTCATTGGCGGTTTGCATCGGCGCGGTGCGCGGTGACCAACGGGCGCGTTCAGCCGTGGACTTCACCAAGTCGATGGCGCGCTGATCCTTGAGGTAGCGCAGGCGGTATTCCACCGGGTCGACACCGGCGGCAAACGCCAGTTCGTCGATATAGGATTCGTGGGCAAAGGTATTGGGCAAGGCCGACACGCCGCGCATCCACGACGCGCGCACGATGGGCGCCATGTCGTTGATGGTCACGCGCATATGCTCGATGTCATACGGCGGGATCGAGGTGCGGTCGCCCATCTCGAACATCGCCGCCACCGGCTCGACGCGGCCGGTGAGCAACAGCGCCAGGGTTGGCGCGCCGTTGGAGGGGTAGCTGGTTTCGAAATCATAGGCGGCAATGCTGCCGTCGGCGTTGAGGCCGCCGTCCACATCCATCAACTGCGCCGTGCCCTTGGGCTCCCACAGGTGTTCCTGTTCGCGGGTCAGTTGCACGCGCACCGGCTTGCCCACCGCGCGGGATAACAGCAAGGCATCGGCGCACACATCATCGGCACAATTGCGCCCGTAGCAACCGGCGGCTTCCATGCGGATGACGTCGATCAGGCTTTCGTCGCACTCAAGCAACCAGGCCAGATCCGCCCGTAACAGGTGGGGGTTCTGGCTGCCGGACCACACTCGACTGCCCGTTGCCTGGTAATCAGCCACGCCACACGATGGGCCAATCGAGCCATGTATCTGGTACGGCCACAGGTAACTGCGCGGCATGCGCTGGCTGGCGCCGGCCAGGGCGGCATCAACATGGCCCTGGTCAAGCACCGTGCGCCGCACCCGTGGGTTGTCGCGGATGGCCTGCTCGACATCACTCATGTCCGGCAAGGCGTTGTTCCAGGGTTTCCAGTGCACCTGTAACGCTTGGGCGGCCTTGATCGCCTGCTCTTCACGCAACGCGACCACGCCGACAAAATCCCGAATCACCACCACCGCGACGATCCCGGGGATATCCGCGATAGACGCCTCGTCCACGCTCAGCAGGCTGTTCCCGACAAAGTCCCCGCAATCCAACCCGGCATACGGCGGGCGAACCACCCGGCCATGGAGCATGCCCGGCACGCGCAGGTCGTGCACGTAGGTCAGTTCACCGGTGGCCTTGCCGGGGATATCCACGCGCGCAGCGCCCTGGCCCACCAGACGGTAATCCTCGACAGCCTTCAACGGTGCATCACCGCTGATGCGCAACTGGTCGTGCTGGCCGCTGACCAGTTCACCGTAGGTGGTGCTGCGCCCGTCGTCTGCGCGGATAACCCCGGCTTCAACCTTGAGGCTGCCCGTACTCACTCCCCAACGGCCCGCCGCCCGCGCCAGCAAAAAACGTCGCGCTTCGGCCGCCGCGTTACGCAAGGGAATCGCGGAAATCTGCACAGTCGCACTGGCAATGGTCGCGCCCTGGTTCGGCGCGCGCTCGGTATCCCCCAGCACCATCTTGACCTGGTCCAGGCTCAGGTCCAGCTCTTCGGCGACGATCTGCGCGAGTGAGGTGCGAATGCCGGTGCCCAGATCCACATGGCCATTGAACGCATAGACCACGCCGTCATCGTTGACGGCAATAAACAGCCCCAGCTCCTTGGGCTTAACTGTGGGCGTGCCGCCCTTGGCCACCGGGCCCGAAGGCGGCAGCACATCATCGACGACCAGCAACACGCCGGCCTTGGCCAGCCACTGGTCACGGGAAAGTGGGGTGTCGGTCATGGTCGGCCATCCACGGTCAAGAGGTGAGCGGCACGCAGCACTGCGCGCAGGATTTCGATATGGGTGCCACAGCGGCAGAGGTTGCCCGAGAGTTCATTGCGCACCTCGGTTTCACTGGGGTTGGGGTTACGGTCGAGCAAGGCCTTGGCGGTCATGATCATGCCGTTGAGGCAGTAGCCGCATTGCGCGGCCTGTTCATCGATAAACGCCTGTTGCACCGGGTGCGGCGCCTGGCGGGTGCCCAGGCCTTCGAGGGTGACGATCGCTCGCCCTGCCGCACCCGACAAAGGGAACACACAAGAACGCGCCGCCACGCCATCGATGATCACGGTGCAGGCGCCGCACTCACCCAGGCCGCAGCCGTATTTGGCGCCATTGAGCGCCAGGTCATTGCGCAACACCAGCAACAGCGGCGTATCCGCCATGGCGCTGACTTCTCGGGTATCGCCGTTGACCTCAAGCGCTACCGTGATGAGTGGGCTGATCATTCGCTTCGCCTGTATCAGTTGGTGAAGTGCCTACTACACGAAACAGTCAAAAAAAAGCGTCGCCGGCCTGGGGCCTTGCGACACACTTGATGCGTGAAGTGACTACTACATGAACCGAGAGCAAAAACGATGCCAAAGAATGCATACACGCGCGGTGGGGAGCGGGCCTGCCTCGCGTGGAGAGGCGAAGCGGCCCCATTCAGGCAGCGTGCTGTGGCGCTGAGAAAGCAGCGCCGGGCTTAGTTCAGGGCTGCCGCGCCGCCCAACGCGCGGCAAGCCGGCTCGCCACAGTTATTCCTGCGGATCGTCGATCATCTTGCGCAGCAGGAACAGCACCGCCACCCGTTCGGCCGGGTTGAGGTTGCTCATGGTCAGCTCGCTGATCTGCGCGGCGCAGGGCACGGTTTGATCTACCAGCACGGCACCGGCAGCGGAAAGGTCGACGACCACCTTGCGTTTATCCTGCGGGTCCGGCTCCAGGGTAATCAGCTCCTTGGCCTTTAACCGCTCGACAATACCGCGAATGGTCGCCTGGTCTACGGCGGTGGCCTTGACCAGTTCGGTAAGCGAACTTGCACCGTGATCGCGCAGCGCACACAGGGTGACGAACTGCACCGCAGTGAGTTGGGAGTCGCCGACATTCTGCTGAAAGATCGCCAGGTGGCGCTGGTAGGCCTTGCGCAGCAGGTGGCCAACTTGTTCAGAGAAAACGTAGGAATCAGGCACGGCGGGCTCGGCGGGTGATTAGCAATGGGAGGCATGATGGCGGGGATGATGCATGGACTCAAGCTTCTCACTGAAGAAACCCGGACAACCCTGTGGGAGCGGGCTTGCTCGCGAATGCGCTGGTTCAGCCACTGCATCGGCTAACGGACACACCGCTTTCGCGAGCAAGCCCGCTCCCACCTTTGGTCTTCAGCGCGCCAGTGAGGCGGCTGGCGCAACGACGTCACCGGCTATTACAACAGCCTCATCATCCAGATACACATCACAATGCCGCAGCGGAATGTCCATATGGCATGGCGTCTTGCGTGTGCCGCCCACCTCGGTATTGGGCCCGGTGGAGAACAGGAAATTGCCATAGAACGCCCGCGCATCCATGCACATGCCGTCGTTCTTGTCATGCAGCCCCATGGCCGTCCACTGCGCCCGTGGCTGCAACCCCCAGCCGATATGAGAGATGCCATACACCTCGGGGTCGTTGAAATACTTCATGTAATCACGCAGGTATTCAGCCTCGAAACCTCCGTGAATAGCCGTGATAAAGCCCTTCTCGATCTCCAGCGTGATTTTCTCGCGCGCGTAGGTCTTGAACGGCAGCAGGATGTCGCCGACGTCCAGAACCAGCACGCCCTCGGCGGTTTCTTCATTCGGCCAGGAGAACAGGAAGCCGCTGGGCCAGTGGTCCCAACGCCCCGGCTCATCGGCAAAACCGTACTCGGTCACTGACGGGTATTGCCCCAATGCCGCACGAAAGTCACTGCCGGCACGGGATTTGACGTGAATCGAGCGCGCCTGTTTGAGCCGTTGCTCGGCCGCCAATACCCGCACCTTGTCTGCTTCGGTGGGCAGCATGCGCGCCAGCACTTCCGGGGGTTCCACGGCCAACAGGATGCGCGTGCCGGTCTTGAGGATCTGCTCCTGCTCCGGCGAGTGCAGCAACATCATGGTGTCGACGATCAGGTCAGCGGCTTCCAGCGCACGCTGGGCGGCGATATTGCCGGTGAGCGCGGTATCGCCGCAGTAGGCGGTCATGTCATTGCCCATCGCCCTGGGATGGTTGAACGCCGGCAGCTCCACCGCATACACCTTGGCCCCCAGGCGCTGCGCTGCATCCATCGCAGCGCGCACGGTGCGCGGGTCGGAGTAATGGCTCTTGAGCACGGCAACGCTTTGGGTCGGGTCGACCTTCGACAGCGTCAACACGTGTTCAAACATCTGGGTCAGTTCGCAATCGCTTACCGGCATTTTCCTGTCTCCTGTTGGGCTGCACCACGTTCAAGCACTGCGCTTCACTTTAGTGCAATTTTATAGCGTATACGCCAATTAATAACGATAAGACCTGAATTGCTGGCGGACTGCAAGCAGCGCGCCACAACGTTACCATACGAAACAAGCCCAACAGATAAAGGGATAAAAGCGTTACAGATGACAATTGCGCGCCAAAAATTATTTTGCGAGCACAGGCTTCCCATTTTAAAAAATGAGCGTATACACTTTAAAAACCTTGCGGACAGACGCCGCCCGAAATCACCAAGAGAGGATCACGCCCCATGGGAAGCACACAAAAAATCGCTATCGTCGGTGCCGGCCTGGGCGGCGCCGCAGCGGCCACCCTGTTGCAGCAAGCCGGTTTTGACGTCGACATCTACGAGCAGGCGCCAGCGTTTTCCCGGTTGGGCGCGGGGATCCACATGGGCCCCAACATCATGAAAATCTTTCGCCGCATGGGCATCGAACAACAGCTGGACCTGATGGGCTCACACCCCGAGCACTGGTTCAGCCGTTGCGGCGAAACCGGCGATTACCTCTCGCGCATTCCCCTCACTGGCTACGGTGCTTCCTACATCACCGTGCACCGTGGCGACCTGCATGCCCTGCAAATGTCCACCCTCAAACCCGGCACGCTGCACTTCAACAAGCGCCTGGAAACCCTTGAGGAAACCGACACCCAGGTGCGCCTGACCTTTGCCGACGGTGAAGTGACCTACGCCGACATCGTGATCGGCGCCGACGGCATCAATTCGAAGATTCGCGAAGAACTGCTCGGCGTGGAAAAACCGCTGTACAGCGGTTGGGTGGCGCACCGCGCGCTGATCCGTGGCGACCAACTGGCCAAGTACGACCTCAGGTTCGAAGACTGCATCAAGTGGTGGACCGAAGACCGTCACATGATGGTCTATTACACCACCGGCAAACGTGACGAGTACTACTACGTCACCGGCGTGCCCCATGCCGAATGGGACTTCCAGGGCGCGTTCGTCGACAGCAGCCGCGAAGAGATGTTTGCTGCCTTCAAAGGCTATCACCCCACCGTGCAGGCACTGATCGAGTCCACCGAAAGCGTGACCAAGTGGCCGCTGCGCAACCGCAACCCGTTACCGCTGTGGAGCCGTGGCCGCCTGGTATTGCTGGGAGACGCCTGCCACCCGATGAAGCCGCACATGGCCCAGGGCGCCGGCATGGCCATCGAAGATGCCGCCATGCTCACGCGCTGCCTGCAGGAAACCGGAATCAGCGATTACCGCACGGCGTTCGAGCTGTATGAAGCCAACCGCAAGGAACGCGCGTCCCGCGTACAGGCGGTGTCCAACGCCAACACCTGGCTGCGCGCCCAGGAAGACCCGGCCTGGGTCTACGGCTATGACCTGTACGCCCAGGAACTGAAGTCGGGGGTGGCCGCGTGAGCACCTTTTTGTATGGCGGTAACGTCCAGGCCAATGGCATTCGCCAGCACTACTTGCGTTACGGCGGCAAAGGCCCGGCGCTGATCCTGATCCCGGGCATCACCAGCCCGGCGATTACCTGGGGGTTTGTCGCGCAGCGCCTGGGCGCGCAGTTCGATACCTATGTGCTGGATGTACGCGGACGCGGCCTGTCGTCCACCGGCCCCGAGCTGGATTACAGCGCGGACACCTGCGCCGAGGATATCGGTGCGTTTGCCGATGCGCTGAACCTCGACCGCTACCACTTGGTCGGCCATTCCATGGGCGCGCGCTTTGCCGTGCGCAGTGCCGTCAAACATCCCCAGGGCGTAAACCGCGTGGTGCTGATCGACCCGCCGGTGTCTGGCCCCGGTCGGCGTGAATACCCGAGCAAACTGCCGTGGTACGTCGATTCGATCCGCCAGTCCCTGCTTGGGATGGATGCCGCGGCGATGCGCGCTTTCTGCGCCACCTGGACGCAAGAGCAACTGCAGCTGCGCGCCGAATGGCTGCACACCTGCTATGAACCCGCCATCGTGCGCGCCTTCAATGACTTTCACACGGTGGACTTCCACCAGGACCTGCCCCACCTCAAGGCCCCTGCCCTGTTGATGGTGGCCGGACGCGGCGGGGTGATCCTCGACGAAGACGTCGCCGAAATCCAGGACCTGCAACCGGCCATCCAGGTCGCCCGCGTACCCAACGCCGGGCACATGATTCCGTGGGATGACCTCGAGGGTTTCTTCCACGCCCTCGGCGACTTCCTCACACAATAAGAATGGAGACCACCATGCAGAAGCCTTACCGCATCGGCCAGATCGTGCCGAGTTCCAACACCACCATGGAAACCGAGATCCCGGCGATGCTCACCGCGCGCCAGGCGATTCGCCCCGAGCGCTTTACCTTTCACTCCAGCCGCATGCGCATGAAGCAAGTGCGCAAAGAAGAACTGGCGGCGATGGACGGCGAATCCGACCGTTGCGCCGTTGAACTGTCCGATGCCAAGGTCGACGTGCTGGGTTACGCCTGCCTGGTGGCGATCATGGCCATGGGGCTCGGTTATCACCGCAACGCCGAGCAGCGCCTGCGCAAGGCCACGGCGGATAACGATGCCAACGCCCCGGTCATCACCAGCGCCGGTGCGCTGATCGAAGGCCTGAAAGTCATGGGCGCCAAGCGCATCGCGATTGTCGCGCCGTACATGAAGCCGCTGACCGAGCTGGTGGTGAACTACATCCGCGAAGAAGGCTTTGACGTGGTCGACTGGCGCGCCCTGGAGATCCCCGACAACCTCGACGTGGCGCGCCACGACCCGGCCAACCTGCCGGCCATCGTCGCGGGTATGAACCTGCAAGGCGTCGACGTGATCGTGCTCTCGGCCTGCGTGCAGATGCAGTCGCTGCCGGTGGTGGCCAAGGTCGAGGCGCAAACCGGCAAACCGGTGCTCACCGCCGCCATCGCCACCACCTACGCCATGCTCAAGGCGCTCAACCTGGAGCCGATCGTTCCAGGGGCCGGCGCCCTGCTCTCCGGCGCGTATTGAGGAGTTTTGCGATGAGCGAACAATCCGCCGACGCCAACTACCAGGGCGTATGGGGCAACCGCATTGGCTTCGGCAAAAAAGCCGCGCTGCTGATGATCGACTTCATGCAGGGCTACACCACCGAAGGCGCGCCGCTATACGCCCCCGAGGTTGCAATTGCCGTGACTGAAAGCGTCGAACTGTTGGCCACTGCCCGCAAGCAGGGGATTGCGGTGGTGCACACCAATATCCGCTACCATCCCGGCCACTTCGCCGACGGCGGTATCTGGGTCAAGAAAGCCCCGGTGATGAAGGACATGGTCGACGGCAACCCACTCGCGGCGTTCTGCCCCGAGGTCTTGCCCCGGGCCGATGAGGTGGTGATCACCAAGCAATATGCCAGTGCATTTTTCGGCAGCAGCCTGGCCCCGATGCTGCACGCCCAAGGCATCGACACCGTGGTGCTGGCCGGCTGCTCCACCAGCGGCTGCATTCGTGCCACCGCAGTGGATGCGGTGCAACACGGGTTTCGCACCATCGTCGTGCGCGAATGCGTCGGCGACCGACACCCCGCGCCCCACGAAGCCAACTTGTTCGATATCGACAGCAAGTATGGCGACGTGGTGAGCAAGCAGGAGGCGATGCGCAAGTTCAGGGAGCAATAAGACGTTATTAAGAACTGCGCCATAGAGCGTGGTCTTGAAAAAACTGAGGTCCGGCCTGGAAATGCATTCACCTAATGGGAGCCGATCCCTGTGGGAGCCGGGCTTGCCCGCGATGCGCACGCTGCGGTGTAACTGTTACACCGCGCCGATGCCATCGCAGGCAAGCCAGCGCCCACAGATGCTCGCTCGCCACAGGTCAATGCCAAACCAGAAATATCTCAGTCTTCTGACACTGCCTTTGGAAGTCGCTTTTACAGCACTCCGAAGTGCTCGAACAAAAGCGGCTGTATAAAAACCATAAGCCAACGCCGGGAGACACCCCAATGCCCATTGCGAATGCAGCGCCCGCGACCACGGTCGCCGACCCCGTTACCACGCTTTACCACAAGATCACTTGGAAGCTGATTCCATTCCTGTGTTTCTGCTACCTGGCCGCCTACCTCGACCGCATCAACATCGGCTTTGCCAAGTTGCAGATGCTCGACCAGTTGCACTTCAGCGAAACCGCGTTTGGCCTCGGCGCCGGCTTGTTCTTCGTCGGCTACATCCTCTTTGAAGTGCCGAGCAACCTGATCCTGGAACGGGTCGGCGCGAAGCTCTGGATCGCGCGCATCATGATCACCTGGGGCCTGCTCTCGGCCTGCACCATGCTGGTCACCTCCACCACCCAGTTCTACATCCTGCGCTTTCTGCTCGGCGCCGCCGAAGCGGGCTTTTTGCCCGGCGTGCTGTATTACCTCACCACCTGGTTCCCCACCCATCGGCGCGGGCGCATCATCGCGCTGTTCATGATCGGCCTGCCGCTGTCCAGCGTGATCGGCGGCCCGCTGTCCGGCTGGATCATGGGCCACTTCGACAACATGGGCGGGTTGCGTGGCTGGCAGTGGCTGTTCCTGATTGAAGCGGTGCCCAGTGTGTTGCTCGGCGTGCTGACCTTCTGGGCGCTGCCTAACAGCTTCCAGCAAGCCAAATGGCTGTCGGACGAGGAAAAGGCCTTGCTTGAAAGCGAACTGCGCAAGGACGACGCCGACGCAAGCGGCAGCAAGCACAGCTTCCGCGATGGGTTCTTCAACCTCAAAGTGTGGATGCTCGGCGGTATCGACTTTTCGATCCTGCTCAGCGCCTATGCCATGGGGTTCTGGATGCCGACATTCATCCGCAATGCGGGCATTACCGATACTTTCCATATCGGCATACTCACCGCATTGCCGAGTGTGGCGGCCTTGCTCGGCATGCTGCTGATCGGCGCCAGCTCGGACAAACACCGTGAACGCCGCTGGCACATCATCGTGCCGTTCCTGATCGGCGCAGCAGCGATGGCCACCAGCACATTCTTCACCCACAACGTGGTTGCGACGGTGCTGTTGTTCGCCATCGCCTCGGCCGCGATTATCGGCGCCGTACCGGTGTTTTTCAGCCTGCCGGCGACCTTTCTCAAAGGCACGGCGGCGGCTACCGGTTTCGCCCTGGCGTGCTCGCTGGCGAATATCGCCGGCCTGGTGAGCAACTCGTTGATGGGCGTGGCGATCGACGTCACAGGCAGCAGCGCCGGCGCCTTGTGGTTCTTCGCCGGCTGCCTGATCCTCAGCAGCTTCCTGGTCATCGCCTTGCCGGCGAAACTGGTGAACCGTTAACAACAACAATTCTTGCGGATGAATCACCATGCAAGCTTTCCTTAAAAGCTGTGCGCTGTTTGTCGCCGTCGGCCTGTGTACCGGCACTGCGCAGGCGGCCGAAAAAGTCATTTTCGACACCGACTTCAACGTGCTCAACGATGACGGCCAGGCCTTTATCATGCTTGCCCAGTTGCATGCGCAAAAACGCATCGACCTGCTGGGCATGACCCTGGTCAGCGGTAATGCCTGGGTCGACCAGGAGCAAGTCGATGCCCTCAAGGCCGTGGAACGCATGGGCGTGGAAAAAGAGGTGGGCGTCTACTCGGGCGCCGCCTACCCGCTGCTGCATGACTACGCCACCTACGAGGCCGAGAAAGCGTTGTTTGGCGCCGGCTGGCCGGGGGCGTTCAAACACCCGCGCCCTACCTCGCCCTCGCAACTGATCGCGCCACCGGATGGCCTGGCCACTCACACCCAACTGCGCAGCGAGACCGCCGCGCAGTTCATCGTGCAAAGCGTGCGGGCCAACCCGCACCAGGTGACCATTCTCGCCGTCGGCCCTTTGACCAACGTCGCCCTGGCGATTCGCTCGGCGCCGGACATCGTGCCGCTGATCAAGCGCATCGTGTACATGGGCGGCGCCCTGGAGATCCCGGGCAACACCACGCCGGCGGCGGAATTCAACTGGTGGTTCGACCCGGAGGCCGCGAAGATCGTGTTGCGCTCACCGATCGAACACGTGATTTTCCCGAATGATGTGTGCGAGAAAGTCACCTTCGACAAATCGGTTTACCAGCGCGTGATTGCCCAGAAAGGCGCGATTGCCGACCTCTACCAGCACGAGTTCGGGCCGCTGTTCGACAAAGACCCGAGCTACCACAGCTTTACCTGGGACAGTTTGCCCGCACTGTTCCTGGTCAACCCGCAAATCGTCACCGAATCCCGCGAGTTGTGGGTGGACGTAGACGCGACCTTCGGCGCCGACTACGGCCGTGCACTGGGCTACAAAAAAGGCGCACCGGTCGGTACGCAGAAAGCCAACGTGGTGTTTGGCGTCGATCAGCAGAAGTTCTGGGACGGCTACGTCAACCTCGTGACATTGCCAACCCCGGTCAAACGCTGACCGGCGGATCGCTCCCACCTGGCGTGGGAGCGACCATCCTTTCAGTCACGGACGGCCCGGCGTTGGATTGAGGCACGCCTGCAGAATGCCGGACAACTTAAGCGCCACCGCATTGGCCTGCTGCGCCGTCACCACATTGGTAAAGCCCATCAACAAGCCTTGCTCGCGCCCCGGTTCAAGCATCCACTGCGACAACGCTTGAAGGGCAAGGCCTTCGCGATTCGCCGCCTCGGCGACAACGTGATCCGGCACCGCCACCACCAACCGCGCCAACAGATTAATTCCCCCGGCTTGCTCATCCACGCGCAAAAACGCCGCGCAATGCACGCGCAACGCCTCCACTAAAAACCCTCGGCGCTGCGCATACAACAGGCGCATCTTTTTCAGGTGGCGGGTGAAATGGCCCTGCTCCAGAAAATCCGCTGCCGTTAGCTGCAATAACTGCGCACTGCGCTGTTGCAACGCCTCAGCACTGCGCCCAAACACCTCCACCAATGAAGCGGGCACCACCAGATAGCCCAGGCGCAACCCCGGAAACAGCATTTTGCTGAAGCTCCCGACATGGATCACCCGGTCTTGCACATCCTGACTCTTGAGCGCCGCCAACGGCTGACCCTGGTAGCGAAACTCACTGTCGTAATCATCCTCGACCACCCAACTGCCCTGCTCCTGCGCCCAGGCCAGCAAAGCCTGCCGCCGCGCCCCGCTCAACGCCACGCCCAGGGGGCTCTGATGGGCCGGGGTCACGACCGCCAGTCGCGCCTGCCGATCACGCTGCATGCCCTGCTCGACATCCAGCCCATCCCGATCCACCGGCACCGGCACCAGCTCAACACCTTGATGGATCAATAGCTGCCGTGCGTGCAAATAACCCGGGTCTTCATACCAGCAACGCTGCCCCGCCATCTGCAGCGCATCGCACACCAGCGTCAGGCACCCCGCATAGCCTGAGCACACAAATACCTGCTGTGGCGTACATTCCACGCCCCGGTACAACGCCAGGTAGCTGGCAATCGCCACACGCAACGCCTGGGCGCCACGCACGTCGCCCATGCCCAGGCTGTCGGCATCGGTGCGGCGCACCTGCCGGGTGACCAGTCGTGCCCACAGCTTGCGCGGGAACGCATCCAGCGCCGGCTGACCCATTTGCAACGCCGGGGTTGCCGAGGCCTGCGGCAGTGCGGCCGGCTGCGGTTTCATCGCCACCTGCGGCAATGCCCTGGAAATGACGGTACCCGCCTGCCCCCGCGCCTCAAAAAAACCCTCACTGACCAACAGTTGATAAGCTGCTTCCACCGTGCCCCGCGCCACCTTGAGTTCCAGCGCAAGGCTGCGCACCGACGGCACGCGATCACCCGGGCCAAGCTGACCCTGATCAATGGCCAGACGAAAGCGGCGGTAGATTTCCTGGTATTTGGGCAGTGACGACATCGCAAACAGGCTCGGCAGAATGACAAAGCGGAGTCTGATCATGTCCCAACCCACTTGTCCAATCATGCCCCTGTTGAGTGGCCGTGCCGCCACCGAAAATGGCGCATCCCTTACACAAACAAGGATCGCCCATGAACCATCGTCTCGATTACGCCAAAGCCGCCCCTGCAGGTTACAAAGCCCTGGGATCAGTGCACAGCTATATCCATGGCTGCGGCCTGGAGAAAGAATTGATTGAACTGGTGTACCTGCGGGTCTCGCAACTCAACGGCTGCGCTTATTGCCTGGACTCGCATTCGCGCGACCTGCTCAAGCAAGGCGTGAGCCTGGAAAAAATCATGCTGCTGGCCGCCTGGCACGAAGCCTTGCCGCTGTTCACCGCGCGTGAACGTGCCGCCCTGGCCTGGGCCGAGGTGGTCACCCAGGTCGCGCAAACCCAAGTGCCACAAGCGGATTACGTCAGCGTGGCGGCGATGTTCAGCGAGAAGGAAGTCGCTGACCTGACCCTGGCGATTTCGCTGATGAACGCCTTGAACCGCGTCGCCATCAGCTTTCGCAAAGTGCCGACGGCGGTCAAGGCCCATCAGGAGCACCTCAACGATGAATGAGCATGTCGAATTCGTGCCGATGGAAACCGAGGCCGACTGCATCGCCAGCTTTGCGCTGATGCAGCAACTGCGGCCGCACCTGACCGACGCCATCAGCTTCGCGGAACAAGTCCAGCGCCAGCGCCAAAATGGCTACCACTTGCTGGCCGCGCGCGAGCACGGCCGGGTCATCGGCCTGGCCGGCTACCGGCTGACCGAAAACACCCTGTACGGGCGGTTTATCTACGTCGATGACCTGGTGGTCGATGCGGCGTTGCAACGTCGACGCCTGGGCGAGCAACTGCTCGACCGGGTGCGCGAAGAAACCCGCGCCCGGGGTTATCGCTACCTGGTGTTGGACACCGGCATGCACATGGCCCTGGCCCAGCGTTTCTACTTCCGTCAAGGCCTGCTGCCGCGCGGTATGCATTTCTCCCAGGATTTGAGCCAATGACCCGCGCCCTGTTGCTCAGCTTCAGCCCCCACGGCAAGGCCGCGCAGACCTTCCAGCTGGCTCGCGCGCTGCTGAATGACTGGGTGCCGGGCGCCGAGGTCATCGAGCGCGATTACGGCGGCCAGGCATTGCCGCCGCTGACCCGCGAGTATGCGAATGCACTCACCACGCCTGGCGGATTGAGCGGCGACGCGACCGCGTTGTCGGAACAATTGATTGTTGAGCTGGAAGCCTGTGACCTGCTGATCCTCTGCACCCCGGTGCACAATTTCACTGTGCCGGCGGCGCTCAAGGGCTGGATCGACCATGTGGTGCGTATTCATCGCAGTTTCACGGTGAATGCACAGTTCGAAAAAGTCGGACTGCTCAAGGATCGGCGCACGTTTGTGCTGGTCAGTTGCGGCAATTCACGCAAGGGGCATGAGCCGGATTTCCTCACACCGTATCTGACCGCGATCCTGTCGACGGTGGGCATCCGCAGGGTCGATTTCGTCTACCTGGGCGCGATGGTGCGCGGTGAAGAGGCGGTCGCTCTGGCGGTGGAACAGGCACACCGACAATTGTCGCAGGCAATCAGCACTGGCCTATAAAATTAATGGCGCTAGAATCAGCGCCATTCTTGCACCCGCCTCTCTGATACGAGCCGCCCATGAGCTTTAATTTCGACACGATCCACCCCCGCCTCGGCACCGGCAGCACCAAGTGGAGCCGCTACCCGCAAGACATCTTGCCGATGTGGATCGCCGACATGGATATCGCCGCGCCACCGGCAATATTGCAAGCGCTGCATGCTCGCCTGGACCAGCAAATCCTCGGCTACAGCGTCGCCGGCCCGGACGTGCGTGAAGCCATCGTCGCTGACCTGTGGGCCAAATACGCCTGGCGCGTGCAGCCTGAAGAGCTGTTGTTCCTGCCCGGCGTGGAGCCCGGCTTTAATATGGCCCTGCATGCGTTTGTGCAACCTGGCCAACCGGTGGTGCTGCAAACCCCCAATTACCGGCCGATACGCTTGGCACCTGGCCACTGGAACCTGCCGCGTATCGAAGTGCCGTTCGACCTGATCAACGGCGAATACCTCACGCCAATGCCCGCGATGCGCCAGGCACTGACCGGCGCCGGTGCACTGTTGCTGAGCAACCCGCACAACCCCATGGGCAAAGTGTTCCCCCGCGAAGAACTGCTCGCGGTGGCCAACGCCTGCCTGGAAAACGGCGCGCTGATCATCAGCGACGAAATCCATGCCGAACTGTGTTTCGATGGCCGCCGCCACATCCCGACCGCCAGCCTCAGCCCTGAAATCGCCCAGCGCACCATTACCCTGATGTCGGCGAGCAAGGCCTACAACGTCGCTGGTTTGAAGACCTGCTTCGCCGTGGTGCAAAACGCCGAGGTGCGCGAGCGCTTCAATAATGCCCGCTGCGGCATGGTCGACAGTGTCAGCCCGCTGGGCCTGGAAGCCACCCGCGCGGCCTACAGCCAATGCAGCGACTGGCTGGACGCGCTGGTGCATTACCTGCAAGCCAACCGTGACTATCTGCTCGATGCCGTGCACACCCGTTTGCCGGGTGTGGTGATGCATGCCCCGCAAGGCACCTTCCTGGCGTGGCTGGATTGCAGCGCGCTTGGCCTGGACGACCCGCAGCAGTTCTTCCTCGAACAGGCCAAGGTCGGCTTGAGCGCAGGCATCGAATTCGGCGATGACAGCCAGCAGTTTGTACGCCTGAACTTCGGCTGCCCACGGGCGATGCTCGAAGAAGGCCTGCAACGCATGGCGCACGCACTGCGTCACCGTTAGGGCGCAATTCACAACGTTTCGCAGCGAGTGCCGAACCCCTGCTGTTACTGTTTTTGCCTTTCAGTCCCACCGGCAACAGCAGGAGTTCCATGGCATGGCGACCCAGCCCCTTGATCGTTTGTCCGACCCCAAATCCCTTCCCGGTACGCCGCTTAAGTCAGCCGCAGCGTTCCATGTGCTACTCAAAAACAGTGCAAGCAAAAAAGTCGAGTCCCAGGACAAGACGCCATCGGGGCTCGATGCCAGCAAGCAACAAGGCTACGAACTGGCGGCCAAGGACGCCACGCCGCCACCTGCGCTGTCTGACTACAAGGCCATCGGCCCGCCGGATGAAGTCGGCCCGGGGCTGATCCGCTATGAAACCCAGGACGGCAAGAAGGTCATCGTCAGCGAACAGGACAGCCCCGACCTGTTCAAGCAAGTCAGCGCAGACTTCAAGTCCCTCTCCGGCGTGGTTGCCAGCCAGAACGCCGGTTACCAGAGCCTGGGCGCGGACGGCAAGGCCCCGGAAAAACTCGCCGATTACAAATCCCTCGGCCCGCCGGATGAAACCGGCCCCGGCGTGATCCGCTATGAGACCCAGGACGGTACCAAGGTCGTTATCAGCCAGCGTGACAACCCCGAAGCCTTCCAGAAAGCCAAGGACGACTATGCGAGTTTCAGCGGCCTCACCAGCAGCGAAGACGCCGGCTACAAGCGCGCCAGCGATAACGAAGTGTGGCCGCCGTATGGTGGCACCACCGTCGGCCCGGTCGATGAAGTCGGCCCGGGGCTGATCCGTTTCGAAAGCAACGGCCAGAAAATGGTCGTGGCCCGTGATGACAACCCCAAGCTGTTCGACTACCTGGCCGGCCTGCACGAGGTCTATACCGACCCGGGCAAGAAGGCCGTGGTGGAAGGCGAACTGAATAACGGCGCGACACTGGCCGACGCCAACACGCCAGTGCCGGGCCTGAATGACTACAAGACGTTCAGTTGGAACAACGACCAGAAAGACAGCATCCTCACCTACGAACTCCATGACGGCACCAAGGTGGTGGTGTCCTCGAATGTCAGCCCCGAGCTGTTCAAGAGCGTCGCCACCGCGCATGACACCTGGGACAAAATCCACACCAGCGAAAGCGAAGGCTACAAGCTGGCGGGGCCGAATGACTTCCTGAAAAATACCGACATCACCTTTGGTTCCCCCGATGAACTGGGCGATGGCCTGATCCGCTACGAGACCAGCGAAGGCAAAGTCATCGTGTCCAAGGAACTGAGCCCGCAGCTCTACGATGACGTCAAGGCCAAGTGGGACGCCTTCAGTGCCGGCGCAGTCGATGACACCCGCACGAAGCACAACCTGCCCAAGTCCGCTGACCTGGATGTGCTGAACATGGACACCGGCGTGCACGCCGATGAAAAAGACGACAAGTCGCCAACCCTCAGCGTCAGCGAACTGGCCACCACCCAACTGATCGACACCTACCGCGCCGGCGTCAAAGACGGCTCGATTCCCAAGGATGACCCGCGGGCCAAGCTGGTCCGCGCCCTGGAAGCCCAGGCCGCCTACCAGAATGGCCACGGCATCACCGGCTACGAAGAATCCAAGCGTCCGTTCAACACCACCTGGCGCGAGTTCGATGACAAGCAGACCGAGCTGACCTCGGCCGACATGCACGACATCATCGACGGCAAGGCCGTGCAACAGCAGATCGGCGAACTGTTCAAAGACCCGACCGTGCAGGCCGACTACAAGTCGAAGATGGACGACGCGATCAACAAGCTGCCGAACAAGGACGAGATCAAGCAGAAGCTGCTGGACCTCACATCCAACCCGGATTACGTGCTGTACCTCAAGGATCTGCAAAACCAGGGCAAAACCTCCGAGGCGCAAAAAGACCTGAGCGACACCCTGACCTCGCTGTCACTGTTCGATCCCGAAGCGGCCAGCAAAGCGGCGCAGAATATCCAGGCCGATGGTTTGACCACCGACCTCAATGCGATTCTTTCGGACCCGAGCAAGATCTCCGACGAGAACAAGGAACTGGCCACCAAGGACCTATTCGGCCTGCTCAAGGGTGTATTGAAAGGCACCCTGCTCGACCTGCCGCGCCGTACCCAGGAAACCCTCGAGAAGTTCCTCAACGAAGGCTTGCAGGGCAAGGAAAAGTCGGCCGGGGTGACCAAGGCTCTGGAAGAGTTGGGTGAGGTCTACAAGAACAACGGCTCCATCAGCGAAGCCGACCTGAAAAGCGCACTGAACAAACCCTATATCGCGGTGGCCGATCGCGGCATGCTCGGCGAGGTCTTCAACACCCTGAACAGCAAGGGCATTCTTGGCTCCCTCGGCGCCGGCGTGACGCTGTTTTCGGCGATTTACCAACTGGTGGGCAAAGGCGGCAAGCTCGGTGAAACCCCGGCGCAGCGGATGTCGATTGCCAAGGACTTCCTGAGCTTTGCCGGCGGTTCCAGCCACTTTGTGCGCCTGGGCGACAAGATCGGCGAGACCTTGGGCAAAGGCGGCCTGGTGGACTTCCTCGGCCTGGACAAGACCCTGCCGGAGATTTGGGGCAAGAACGGGCTGCAGGAGCCTAACTTCGAGTTTCGCGTCAACGAGCTGCCAAGCGACGTCAAAGCCAAGATTACCAGTGCCCTCGATGCGGTGCCTGACAGCCAATACGACGGCATCTCGACAATGTTCGGCGAGGGCGACAAAGCCGTCACCGAGGCCACCGAAGGCCTGGCCACTCACCTGGATGACGGCCTCGCGGCGGCAGGTGCGGCCAAGTTGGGCGCGTCCAAGTCGGCGAAGATTGCCGGTTCGGTGATCAAGGTGCTGGGCCCGGCCACGGATATCGTCGGGGGTTTTGCCGATATCGTGTTGGGCGCATTGGCGATCAAGAGTGGGGTCGACAGCAAAGACCCGCTGGCCCAGGCCGCGGGTGGCCTGCAAGTGGCGGGCGGTGCGTTCGGCGCATCGGCCGGGGTGCTCGGCGCCGCCGCACTGTTTGGCGCGGGCACGGCGGCGGCACTGACCGGGCCGCTGTTCCTGGTGGGTGTGGTGCTGGCGGTGGTCGGCGGGATCATCGGCTACTTTGTCGACCACAACAAAAAACAGAAAGCCACCGAGAAAGAAAACGACTGGTACCGCGACTTGGCCGGCGACGGTTTATTGCAGGACAACTGGGCTGACAAGGTCGAATACGCCCATTACGAAATCCACCACTACAAAGGCCGCGACACGCCGACCGACGACAGTATTTTTCGCTTCCAGCAATCGGAGTGGGAACACTTTGACGCGACCCCGCAAAAAGGTGGCTCCTCGAGTAACCGACTGGACGGGGACTTGCACAAGCACTACGAAGACCCGAACACACCGCCGAAAAGCTTGCCGAGCGATGCGCCGCCGGAGCGACCACAACCCCATGCACCCGGCGGCGGTGGCCCGCGCCTTAACTAACGGCCAGGCAGGCGGGCCTCTCTCCATGGGGGAGCTGGCTTGCCTGCGATGACGGCTTCGCGTTCACCATCCATGTGACTGATAAACCGCTATCGCAGCATAGGTATCTACACATCTTTCTTTACGGGTTGAGTGCTGTGGTTGTCGGGGGGCGCTGAGTGCATATCCGTTGTTTGGGTCACGGCCGCAATGGGTTCCGCCCTTACGGCGGGTCACTTTGGAAAAGCCCCAAAGTAACCAAAGGGCTCTTGCCCCACCACTCGGCACCTCGCCTAGGCTCGGTGTGCCCTCGCTCCGGCTTTGGACCGTGGGCCGCCGCCATGGGCCATCCTTGGCCCATCGCGGCTAAACCGGCGTCCTGCCGGTTTACCCACGCTCCAAAGCCTGCGTTCGGCCAGCGTGGTTAACGGGGCGCCTAAGATCAAGATCAAAGTCAAAAGCAAAGCACGGCGGCCTGACAGCCGACCTGAGTGGTTAGATCAAAAGCACAAGCGAAGTGGTGTGTCAGTTGATGGAGTGGGTGACTGGCACACCGCATTCGCGAGCAAGCCCCACATTTGGAACTGGGTACATCAGGCAGAGGGTTGGCTGCTCTTCGGACTGTGTTGGGTCAATCTGGGAGCTGGCATGGGGTCTGCGACTGGGTATGCCTGATGTATCGAAGCGTCTGCATCGCAGGCAAGCCAGCTCCACAGAAAAGCAGAGCACTGCGGTGCTGGCAGCTGAACTCGGTCAACATTGTGGGAGCGGGCTTGCTTGCGAAAGCGGTGGGTCAGTTACAAATAAGCCGACTGACCCACCGCTTTCGCGAGCAAGCCCGCTCCCACATTTGGAACTGGGTACATCAGGCAGAGGGTGGGCTGCTCTTCGGACTGTGTTGGGTCAATCTGGGAGATGGCATGGGGTCTGCGACTGGGCTTGCCTGATGTACCGAGGTGTCTGCATCGCAGGCAAACCAGCTCCCACAGAAAAGCAGAGCACTGCGGTGCTAGCAACTGAACTCGGTCAACATTGTGGGAGCGGGCTTGCTCGCGAAGGCGGCGCATCAGTGACAGATGAGCTAACTGACCCACCGCTTTCGCGAGCAAGCCCGCTCCCACATTTGGAACTCATTTCATCCGGTAAAAGTGCTGTTGCTGTGCTTTTGCCCTGCTTTTGCTTCAACCACTCAGGCCGGCTGTCAGGCCGCCGTGCTCTGCTTTTGATCTTGATCTGCTGTTGATCTTGATCTGACAGGCCCCGTTAACCACGCTGGCCGAACGCAGGCTTGAATCCGTGGGTAACCCGGCAGGACGCCGGGTTAGCCGCACTGGGCCAGGGATGGCCCATTGCGGCGGCCCACGGATTCAAGCCGGAGTGCGGGCATACCGAGCCTGGGCGAGGTACCGAGTGGTGGGGCAAAGCGTTTTTTGGTTACTTTTTTAGGCGTTTGTAAAAAAGTGACCCGCTGTAAGAGCGGAACCCATAGCCGCCGTTACCGCAGCAACGGATATGTACTCAATCTACCTAAACGCCTCACAGGCTCAGAGCAACCTAATAGAGTTGCGTAGATACCTATGCTGCAATAGCGGTAGATCAGTCAAAGATGTGTCGCCTGGCAGACAGCCATCGCAGGCAAGCCAGCTCCCACATTGACCTGTGCAGTCAGCGCCCCAGCGCGTCTTTCAAAAACCCCGGCGCGATATAACGCTGATAATGCGCTTCGGACAGGATAAAAAACTCCCGATCAATGGCATCCCGCAGCTCCGGCAACGCCCAGTCACGAAACTCCGGCAACAGCACCATCCCGTAAGCTTCCAGGTTAGAAATCACCCGTGCACCACGCGCAATCAACTGGTATGCCCAGCAGTACTCCGACTGGTGCGGCACGAAGCGAATCTTGCGCTGCTCCAACTGCCCGCGCAGCATCTTGGGGTCGAAGACTTCCAGTTTGCCGGCCATTACCTGCACCAACAGTTGCTCAAGCCTGAGCCAAACCGCGCGTTTTTCTTCTTCGTTATAGCCATTCCACAGGATCACTTCGTGGTGGAAGCGCTTGCAGCCACGGCACACGAGATCACCGTACACCGTGGAGCACAGGCCTACGCAGGGGGTCTTGATGGTTTGGTTGGGCATGGGTAACGACACGCAAATCAGCGAAACAATGCGCCATGTTAGCCCTTTGTCTAAGATTGATCACCCAGCAAACTTGGTTAGGCAACTTACCTTTAGATTTTTTTTGCCGTAGAATCATCCGGCCTTGTAAGGCGCCAATAATCCGCTGGAAGCTGTTTTCAAAGCGTCACGAGCACAGTCGTTCCTTCAGAACGGTGTTGGCGTGGATTTGACCCGGTAGGTCAGACCCCGCGCCAACCCTCATCAGCTCCGTTCTGCAGGCGTAAAACTTTGAAAGCAGCTTCTGTGAGGAATGCCGGCAGCGCTGGCTTTGCGGCCCAAAAAGCCCCCGAGCGCATGCGTGCCGTTCATTTCTGGATGAGCGTCCCGTGGGACCACTGATGAGGGTAATAACTGTGCTTGAAGCCTACCGCAAACATATCGAAGAGCGCGCAGCACTGGGTATCGTTCCCCAGCCGCTTAACGCCGAACAAACCGCAGGCCTGGTCGAGCTGCTGAAAAATCCTCCGGCTGGCGAAGAAGAATTCCTCGTTGACCTGATCACCAACCGCATTCCACCAGGCGTTGACGAAGCTGCCTACGTCAAGGCCGGTTTCCTGTCCGCCCTGGCCAAGGGCGAAGCCACTTCCCCCCTGATCGACAAGAAACGCGCTGTTGAACTGCTTGGCACCATGCAAGGCGGCTACAACATCGTGACGCTGGTCGAGTTGCTGGACGACGCCACGCTTGCACCGGTAGCTGCCGCCCAACTCAAGCACACCCTGCTGATGTTCGATGCGTTCCACGACGTGGCTGAAAAAGCCAAGAACGGCAACGAACACGCCAAAGCCGTGATCCAGTCCTGGGCCGACGGCGAGTGGTTCAAGAACCGCCCGACCCTGGCCGACAAGATCAGCCTGCGCGTGTTCAAGGTGACTGGCGAAACCAACACCGACGACCTCTCCCCTGCGCCTGATGCCTGGTCCCGTCCTGACATCCCGCTGCACGCCCTGGCCATGCTGAAAATGGCCCGTGAAGGCATCGTGCCGGACGAGCAAGGCAAGACCGGCCCGATGAAGCAGATCGAAGAGATGCGCGGCCAGGGCTTCCCGATCGCCTACGTCGGTGACGTGGTCGGTACCGGTTCGTCCCGTAAGTCGGCGACCAACTCGGTACTCTGGTTCTTCGGCGACGACGTGCCTTACGTGCCGAACAAGCGTGCCGGCGGTTTCTGCTTCGGCAGCAAGATCGCTCCCATCTTCTACAACACCATGGAAGATGCTGGCGCTCTGCCAATCGAATTCGACGTGACCAACATGAACATGGGCGACGTGATCGACCTGTACCCGCATGCTGGCAAAGTCTGCAAACACGGCACTGACGAAGTCCTGACCACCTTCGAAATGAAGACTCCGGTGCTGTTGGACGAAGTGCGTGCCGGCGGCCGTATCCCGCTGATCATCGGCCGTGGCCTGACCGAGAAGGCGCGCGCCGAGCTGGGCCTGCCACCTTCGACCCTGTTCAAACTGCCGGAAGCGCCGGCTGAAAGCACCAAGGGCTTCACCCTGGCGCAGAAAATGGTTGGCCGTGCCTGTGGCCTGGCAGAAGGCAAAGGCGTTCGTCCTGGCACCTACTGCGAACCAAAAATGACCACCGTAGGCTCTCAGGACACCACCGGTCCTATGACCCGTGACGAACTGAAAGACCTGGCGTGCCTGGGCTTCTCGACCGATCTGGTCATGCAGTCGTTCTGCCACACCGCGGCCTATCCAAAGCCGATCGACGTGACCACCCACCACACCCTGCCTGACTTCATCATGACCCGTGGCGGTGTATCGCTGCGTCCAGGCGACGGCATCATCCACAGCTGGCTGAACCGCATGCTGCTGCCGGACACCGTCGGCACCGGTGGTGACTCCCACACCCGTTTCCCGATGGGCATCTCGTTCCCGGCCGGTTCCGGTCTGGTCGCCTTCGCTGCAGCCACTGGCGTTATGCCACTGGACATGCCGGAATCGATCCTGGTGCGCTTCAAAGGCAAAATGCAACCTGGCATCACCCTGCGTGACCTGGTTCACGCCATTCCTTACTACGCGATCCAGGCTGGCCTGCTGACCGTAGAGAAGAAAGGCAAGAAGAACGCCTTCTCCGGCCGCATCCTGGAGATCGAAGGCCTGAACGACCTGACGCTGGAACAGGCTTTCGAGCTGTCCGACGCCTCGGCTGAACGTTCGGCTGCCGGTTGCACCATCAAGCTGTCGAAAGATTCCGTCACCGAGTACCTGAACTCCAACATCACCCTGCTGCGCTGGATGATCGGCGAAGGCTACGGCGATGCACGTACCCTGGAACGTCGCGCCCAAGCGATGGAAGCCTGGGTTGCCAACCCGGAGCTGATGGAAGCCGATGCCGACGCGGAATACGCCGAAATCATCGAAATCGACCTGGCCGAAATCAACGAGCCAATCCTCTGCGCGCCAAACGACCCGGACGATGCCCGTCTGTTGTCCAGCGTTGCCGGCGAGAAGATCGACGAAGTGTTCATCGGTTCGTGCATGACCAACATCGGTCACTTCCGCGCTGCCGGTAAGCTGCTGGAACAGGTCAAGGGTCAGCTGCCAACCCGTCTGTGGCTGTCGCCGCCGACCAAGATGGACGCTCACCAACTGACCGAAGAAGGTTACTACGGCATCTACGGCAAGGCTGGCGCGCGCATGGAAATGCCGGGCTGCTCGCTGTGCATGGGTAACCAGGCACGTGTAGAGCCGAACTCGACGGTTGTGTCGACGTCGACGCGTAACTTCCCGAACCGTCTGGGTGATGGCGCGAACGTCTACCTGGCGTCGGCTGAGCTGGCGGCTGTAGCTTCCACGCTGGGCCGCCTGCCGACGGTGGAAGAGTACATGGGCTACGCGGCCAAACTGGACACCATGGCCAGTGACGTTTACCGCTACCTGAACTTCGACCAGATCGCCGAGTTCCGCAAAATCGCAGCAAGCGCCAACATCCCGGTGATTCAAGCCTAAGATGTATTGACGTAAAGGACGCCGCGTATCGCAAGATGCGCGGCGTTTTTTTATGCCTGGGAATTGACACTCAGCGCTAGCTGCACTGCATCGTCAACGCTCAAGCCACTGAGCAAGACCTGTGACGCCGAGGCTTCAGGCAAGCTCTGCAACACCTCGCGGGCCTCATGCCGCACGCGGGCCAGTACCAGGCGCTTGCCCTCCCCGCGCACTTGCGCAAAAAACGCCGCCAGCGCTTCGATACTGGTGCCATCGAGGTCAGGCGACTCTTCCAGGCTGAGCACCACAGCCTCGACCTGCGATTGACGCATCAGGCGCAACGCCGCGCCGAGGATGCGTTCGGCATTGGCGAAAAACAGGGCTTCGTTGGGCCGCACGATCAACACGCCAGGTACGTCCAACGCATCCGGATGGTGCTGGCGATCGACAAAGTCGTGACTGTCAGCCAAACGCCCCAGCACCTGAATATCCGCCGCTGACATCTGACGCAACATCAACACTACGCTGATCGCCACCGACACCAGCAGCCCGTCCAGTACGCCCAGCAACAGCACGGCTGCCACGGCACAGATCACCAGCAAACGGTCACGCCGCCACACAAAGTAACGGCCCAGGGGTTGCAGGCTCAAGCCACGCCCCAGTGCATAGATGACGATGGCAGCGAGCACCGGCTCCGGGGTCAGCGCCACATACGGCAACACCGTCAACACAATTACCAACACCACCAGCGCGGCAACGATACCGGCCAGACGTGAACTGGCACCGGCGGCCTCATTGGCCGACGTCGCCGAATAACCCGCGCCGGCCGGCATGCCGTGGAATAACCCGGAGATCAGGTTGGCTGCACCCAACGCGAGCAGGTCGCGATTGGATGACACCCGGTCGCCGTGTTTAAGCGCGAACGAACTGATCGAGCCGTAGGACTCCGCATACAGGATCATCACCAGGGCAAACGCCAATTCGCCGAGGCGCAACCAGTCCGCGAACGGCAGGACCGGCAAGTGGCCCAATTCCAGCTGCAGGTCGATCAGACCGATCAGCGCGACACCATGGGCCTGTAAATCCAGGTACTGCCCGGCGCCAATACCGAGGACCACCACCAACAGCCCGCCCGGCAGACGCGGTATCCGCGCGCACAGCCACAATACGCCCAATGCAGCCGCAGCCACCCACGCAGCCGGCCAGTTCCAACGGGGCAGTTGCTCCAGCAACTGCGGCAGGAAGCGGATCAGGTTGTTATCGACCAGGTGCACACCCACCACGCTGGCCAACTGTTTGAGGATGATCGTCAGCGCCAGGCCGAACGCAAAGCCGCGCAACACCGGCTTGGCAATAAACGACGTCACACCGCCGAGTTTGAACAACCCGGCCAACAGGAAAAGCCCCCCGGTGATCAACACCAGCCCGAACGCCAGGGACAGCCTCAGCGCCGGGTCATCGCCTGCCAGACTCGCAGTGGCTGCCGCCAACACCGCCGCAGACGATGACGTCGCCGAGACAATTGCAAAGCGACTGGTGCCGAACAGGCCGTAACACACCAGCCCGGCAAACAAGGCAATCACACCGGCCTGCGGCGGCAGTGCGGCAATGCTCGAATACGCCACGGCTTCCGGCAGCAGTAAACCGGCAATGGACAACCCGGCGAGAATGTCTTGGGTACGATTGGGGGATACGACAACAGGCGTTTCGGTTTCAGTTTTCAATCGGCCCAACCCATCCTGGCAAATAACGCGCTTCCTGGCTGCGTGCCAGGAGCATGACCTTGCTTAACACCTTGGCGTTTGGCTGGCTGGCCACGTCGCTGCCAATGCGGCTGCGCAAGAAATCCGCCCACAGAAACTCGCTGAACGGCGTCGCGTCCTTGGCGTAACCGCCAGCCGTGCGCAACATGCCCGCCAGGCTGCGGTAAGGGTCGTCCTGCAAGTCGGTAATCTTGCGCGGAATGGCTTCGTAGGTACGTCGCAGGCCACGCGCATCGTAAGGGTGTACCCACTGATTGAACGCCATGACGTTCCAGAACGTGTTGCGGTCCACAAATGACAGGTCCTTGAGCATCAACAGCGACACACTCTTGACGCCCTCCAACAGCAGCGCCAGCCCGAAATGGTGATGATCGGTGATGTAATAACGCTCGTCCGGGCCGAGCACGCAAGGAAACCAGTGCTTGTCGAGCGCCGCAGTGCGCTCCTTGCGCTTGAGTTTGGTCCAGGCTTCGCGCTTGGTGGTGACCTCAGCCAGACCCACGGTCAATTGGGTGGGGTGCAACTTTTCCAGCTTGCCTGTGACCAGTTGCGGACGGGGCCGGGCCATGGGTGCCTCCAAATAGGGAACCAATAAGCCGACAGCTTAGCCCTCATTGATGGGCGAGTTTTTCCCACGCGAAAAAAAAGCCGATTCACGCTGTGCGCGAATCGGCCCTGGTGGGTGCAGCCTGCCGTCAGGACAGCAGCGAGTAGATCAATGCCGTAATCGCAACCAAGCCCACTGCGGTGACAAACACGTTGGAGGCCTGCCCACGGTACTTGGCCATGGCCGGCACTTTACGGATCGCGTACATCGGCATCAGGAACAGGATCGACGCGATGATCGGGCCGCCCAGTGTTTCGATCATGCCAAGGATGCTCGGGTTAAGCGTGGCGACGATCCAGCACACCACCAGCATGAACGCAGCGGTCATGCGGTCCAGCGCCTTGGCTGCCGGGCGGCGACCGGTTTTAAGCACCAGGCCCTTGAGGCCTTCGCTGGCACCGATGTAGTGGCCCAGGAATGACTTGGCAATCGCCACGAATGCAATCAATGGCGCGGCGAAGGCGATGGTCGGGTTGTCGAAGTGGTTGGCCAGGTACGACAGGATCGACAGGTTCTGCGCTTTCGCTTCGGCCAACTGCGCCGGCGACAGGGTCAGCACGCAGCTGAACACGAAGAACAGCACCATCACCACCATCAACAGGTGCGCACGGGACAGGATCTGCGAACTGCGCTCATCGGCATTGGCGCCGTACTGGCGCTTCTGGTCAACCGCGAACGCCGAGATGATCGGCGAATGGTTGAACGAGAACACCATCACCGGAATCGCCAGCCACAGCGTGTTGAGCAACGCCGACGGCGCCGGCACCTCGCTGGCGGTGCTGAGGATGCCGCCGGTCCAATGCGGGACCAGGTACACCGCCAGGAACAGCAAGGCGACGATAAACGGATAGACCATCAGGCTCATCGCCTTGACGATTACTTGTTCGCCGCAACGCACCACCGCCAACAACCCCAGAATCAGCACAAATGCCAGGATCGCCCGCGGCGGCGGCAGGATGTGCAGTTGGTGTTCCATGAAGCTGCTGACGGTGTTGGTCAGCGCCACGCTGTAGATCAGCAGGATCGGGAAGATGGCAAAGAAGTACAACAAGGTGATCAACGCACCGGCTTTGAGCCCGAAATGCTCTTCAACCACGTCGGTAATGTCGGAACCTTCGCGGCCGGACAGTACGAAACGGGTCAGCCCACGGTGGGCAAAGAAGGTCATCGGAAATGCCAGCAGCGCCAGGATCACCAGTGGCCAGAAGCCCCCCAGGCCCGCGTTGATCGGCAAAAACAAAGTACCGGCGCCGATGGCGGTGCCGAACAGCCCAAGCATCCAGGTGGTGTCCTGGCGGCTCCAGCTTGTGAGGGTTGCAGGTGTCGTTGCATAGCGTTCGTCGACGCTATTGGCCTGATCATTCATCCGGTCGGATCTCCGCATTTTCACGGCCGGGGCGAGTCAGAAAAACCTGACAGGCAGCGCCCCGACCATAACAGGGGCGCGATTGTCCGGGATTCTTGTGAATAAGCAAAGACTTAGCAGAGGAATGGTTAGCCGCGGCAGGCGTGCACGGACAGCATTGGCTGCGGTTTGTGAACACTGAGGAGTCGCGTAAACACGGCACATACACAGCGCGCATCCCTTTAGGAGTTCGAGCTTTTCAAGAAATACCCTACAGCACGACAAGACACTGCCCGCATCTAAATTATATTTTCACTAAAACACCACTTTAACTGTTACAGGAACATTCATAGCCATTGAGCAAACTCAACCCGCCAACCTAATATCCCCCACGCACTTGAGGTAAACACTTACTGAGTTCACGGGGGTTATATATGCGAAGACTCACTGTCGTATTTGCCGGTCTGCTTCTGGCAGGGATATTCAACCCGCCCAATAGTCATGCACAACCAGTGGAGCCTGAACGGGATATCCGCGCACTGGCGTCCTCGCCTCAATGGTTAACCACCAAGGTCTATATCGAGGGGGAACCGGATAAAGACGTCAAGGCAAACTACCCCGGCGTGGTCGGCATATCGATGTGGGACCCTCAACGAAATCGCTATGAGTTCTTTTACACCGAGACCGGTCGATCAAAGTACGCGGATGGCGGTGGCGGGTATTTCCTGATCACGGGCGACAGGAAAACCCACATTCTGGTGCCTGACGTGGGACCTGTCAGAACGGTTGTCAGGCGCCTGGAAAAGCTGGACAACAGCGAATTCACCTACTCTCGGGAAGTACCACGCGACAGCGTAGCCAACCAGCCGACGGTTCGCATATATGTGGTGCACGCCCCTTACAAAGGGCCCCTAAAGACAGCCATGTCCAACTAACCAACTTCACGCGCCGCATTGAAATACCGGACTAACTCGTTCTATAAAAACAACAAACAAGGTACCCAACCATGAACATACATAAACCCGGCAAGTCACTGTTATTACCTGCTCTGCTTACGACCCTCCTGCTTCCAAGCATGGTCATCGCACAAACCAACACAACTTCCAGCACCAAACACATTGCCGCCACGGCCGACAACGCCGTCATGTTGACCGTCTTCCTTAAACACGATCAGTCACGCCCGTTAAGTGCGTTGAAGACCCAACTGGCCCAGCAGGAATTTCACAAGGTATTCCCGCCCGCCGGCGTGGAAGTCGTCAGTTGGAATATCACCATGGGCATCGGACAGGTCATCGTCCTGCGCCTTCCGGCCTCGCGCTTGGCTGAGGTCAATTTAGCAATCGAAAACACCGCCTGGGGCGTCTACAATACAGAATTCTTCCCCACCTATGATTTCATGCCGATAGCACAGGCAGCGCAAATCAAGGCGCGACAGGCTGACGCGACGCAATAGGCGTTCTCACGGCTGGACGACTGTGTCTCATGCGACAGATGACTTCCTTAACGCCGTGAAAAACCCCCATTAGCGCGCCAAAAGACTCGACGCCCCCGTTGACAGTCGCGCGCACACGCCAGCATGATCGGGCCATGAACTTTATTCAGCGCCCCCTCACCCGCACCACCACCACGACCGCTTATGGCGGGTCGTGCGGTTGCTGTGGGTGCGTGAACTAGAGCCCCCCAGAAACAACCCAAGGCCCCGCCAGTAATGGACGGGGCCTTTTTATTGCTCCGCCCGCTGGCCACTGCAAGGAGCAAGACCATGGCAAACGCCCTGCTGATTATCGATATGCAAACCGGTTTATACGATGGGCCGGAGAAACCCTTCGAGCGCGAACGGGTGCTCGACACCATCAACCACCTTATTCATCGCGCCCGCAGCGCCAACGCAGCGATCTTTGTTGCCCGGCACACTGGCCCGGCAGGCTCGCCGATTGAAGCCGGCAGCCCGCTCTGGCAGCTGTGGCACGGCCTGGACGTCGACGAAGCGCGCGACCACCTGTTCAATAAAACCCGGCCCAGTTGCTTCCTGGGGACCGATCTGGCGAATCAGTTGGCCGCCGCGCAGGTCAATGAGCTGGTGATTGTCGGGATGAAGACCCAGTTCTGCATCGACACCACTTGCCGAGTGGCGGCGGAGCTGGGGTTTTCGGTGGTATTGCCGCAGGACGGCCATACTTGCATGGACACGCCGGCGTTGTCGGCCGAGGCGATCATCGCGCATCACAATGCGACCTTGGCCGGGGCATTCGTGAAGCGGGTGACAGCGCAGACTATTGAGTTCCAGTGATACCAAGGCGGGATTTTTTGTGACTGAACAAAACGTTCTGTCTTACAAATCGCGCATACTTATCCTCTCAAACCCTTCAGGAAGAGCCTTCCGATGCCCACCACTGTTCTGGTCCTGGTTGAAACCATCAACGAATACCTGCAAATCATTGAGAGCAACGACTTTCATGTGATTCTGGCGCCGACGCCAGCCGAGCGCGCCCAGGCGATCAAGGCTCATGGTGGGCAGATCAAGGCGGTGCTGACCCGTGGGCCGTTGGGCTTGTATGCCGAGGAAATCGCTGCGCTGCCGCTGCTGGAGATCATCTGCGTGATCGGCGCCGGCTACGAGCATGTGGACCTGCAGGCGGCGAGCAATCGCGGGATTGTTGTGACCAACGGCGCGGGCGTGAACGCACCGTCGGTGGCCGACCACGCCATGGCGTTGCTGCTCTCGCTGGTGCGCGGCATTCCGCAAACGGATGCCGCTGTGCGGCGCAGCGAATGGCCCAAGGTGATGCGCCCTTCCCTGGGCGGCAAACACCTGGGCATTCTCGGCCTTGGCGCGGTGGGCATGGAAATCGCCAAGCGCGCCGCCCTCGGGTTCGGCATGGAGGTGAGTTACCACAACCGCCAGCCCCGCGATGACGTCGACTACACCTATTGCGCAACGGCCGTGGAGCTTGCGCGCACATCGGACTTCCTGATCCTGGCGACACCCGGCGGCGCAAGCACCCGTCACCTGATTGATCGCCACGCCCTGGACGCCCTCGGCCCGCACGGTTACCTGGTGAACATCGGGCGCGGCAGTGTGGTCGTGACCGCAGACCTGGTGGCCGCCCTGGAGCAGCGGCGTATCGGCGGCGCCGCGCTGGACGTGTTTGACGATGAGCCAAAAGTGCCCGACGCCCTCAAACGCCTGAGCAACACCGTGCTCACCTCCCATGTGGCCGGGCTGTCCCCGGAAGCGGCCCATGACACCGTGCAGCGCGTGGCCGACAACCTGGTGGAATACTTCGCGGGCCGCCCCGTGCTGACCCCCGTTACCTTGCCACCACGCAACTAGTAGCGATTAGCCAGCGCCTGCGCAAAACCTGACTACACTGTTGTCGGGGATGCTCAGGACGTCGGTGCATGACCGGCGAAGGAACGCACAATGTTTGGCCATGGACTCGGCCCGGCCCGCCAACGCGGGGCCATCGGTCTGGTGGGCGCAGTGACCCTTGGGATCGCATTGTTGTTTGTGTTGCTGGTGGTCGACAGCGGTCGTTTGTACCTGGAGAAGCGCAAGTTACAACGTGTGGCCGATACCGCGGCACTGGAAGCGGTGAGCCGCGGCGGCACCTGCGCGGCGCCGAATAACAATGCCGCGCAATTTGCCACGCAAAGCGCGGAACGCAACAACTTCAAAGTCGATGCCGATCGCACGCTGGCAATCGCCTGCGGCACCCTGGCCACAGGGGCAGACTTCATGCGCACCTTCAGCGCCGACCCCACCAAGGCCGACGCCATCCGGGTCATCGCCACCCATCGCGTCGCCACCAGCATCGGCGACGCCATCCACACATTGTTCTCGGCGCGAACCCTCAGCCAGACCTCGCTTCTGAGCGCCACGGCGGTCGCCGCCGCACCCGCGCCGCCTGTGGCGACGCTGACCGTTCGCAGTACCTTGCTGACGGTGGACAGCACCAAATCGGCGGCACTCAACGGCTTGATCGGCGGCTTGCTGGGGGGCAAATTGCAGATCGATGCAGTGGGCTGGAAAGGCTTGATCAACACCGACATCAGCTTGCTCAGCTATCTGGACGCGTTGGCCATCCGCCTCAACGTCAGCGCCGGCAACTACGACCAGTTGCTCAAGACCGACGCGACCGTCGGCCAGTTGATCCAGGCCGCCATCGATGTGCTCAAGCTGGGCGGTAATGCGGTCCAGGTGGTGATCAATAACCTCGAAGCAATCAAGCTGATTGCCCCAGGCACGCAGATCCTGCACCTGGGCGACCTGATCAATATACAAAACGGCACGGACAAGAGCGCCCTGGACGTCAACCTGCAACTGTTCAACCTGATTCAGGGCTTTGTGCAGCTGTCCAACAAAGCCAGCGCGGTGGCCGTCGAGTTGCCGGTGGACGTACTGGGGCTGCTGAATATCACGGTGAAGACACGTGTCATCGAACCCGCGCAAATTTCTGCGATTGGCAACCCGCAGTTGATCGACACCCAGCCGATTTTTGTGCGGACCGCGCAAGTCCGCACCTGGATTTCCTTGAAGTTGCCCGTCATCGACGTGCTCAACAAAGTGATCGGTCTGGTCACCGATGTGGTGGGCTTGCTGCTGGGCAGCTCACTCGACCCGGTGCCGGGCACGCAAATCGACATCGCCCTCGAAGCTGCCAGCGGGAGCAGTTACGTCACCGGCTACCGCTGCAACGGCCCCGCCGACAAATCATTGGCCGTGACAGGCAGCACGTCGGCGGTGAGATTGATGGTGGGCCAGATAGATCCGAAAAACCTGTTCTCCTCCACCGAAACCCTCAAAGTCGACGACTTTGCGCTGCTCGACCTCGGCGTCAAAAAATGCAGCCGGGGCGTGTGCGAGCCCAGGCAACCCTACGCAGTCGGCGGCCTCAGCCTGAGGGTCGACAGCAGCGTGGCCAAGACCACCCGCGACCATGTCTACGTGGCGCCTGCGGAGGTGAAGCAGCCGCCGAGCTATTACAGCTTCAGTTCCACTAACGTCATCGGCAGCCTGAGCAACACCCTCAACGGTATCCGGTTAACCAGCCACACACCGACGCTCGACGGGTTGCTGGGCTTAGTGCTCGGCCTGGTGGTCGGCATACTGACCGAGGTGCTGAACCTGCTCAGCGGTGTCATTTCAAGCGTGCTCAGCCCATTGCTCGACCCACTGGTCAACAGCCTGCTCGCCGGCCTGGGCATCGACCTGGCAAAAGTCGAAATAGGTGCCAACCTGTCCTGCAACCCCGGTGGCCGGGCGATGCTGGTGATTTGAACACATCAAGCCCGCTGATCATCATCCAACACGCTAACCTATTAAGCCGCCCCGACCTTGTCGCTGGGCGGCGGTGCGCATTAGATTAGCCAATAGTCCAAGGCCTTTAGAATAAGCAGAAGGGATAAGCATGGCGCTTAACGACCAATCGACCCAGATTCGCCCAGGCGAAGAACTTGATGCCAGCCTGATCGATCCCTACCTCAAGGCCCACATTCCGGGCTTGAGCGGCGCGGTTAACATCAGCCAGTTCCCCGGTGGCGCGTCGAACCTGACTTACCTGCTCGAATACCCAGGCCAGGAATTCGTGCTGCGGCGCCCGCCGTTTGGCCACAAGGCCAAGTCTGCCCATGACATGGGCCGCGAGTACCGCATTCTCAACCAGCTGAAAGACGGCTTTCCCTATTGCCCCAAAGCCTATGTGCATTGCACCGATGAGTCGGTGATCGGCGCCGAGTTCTATGTGATGGAACGGGTCAACGGGATTATTCTGCGCTCCGACCTGCCGCCTGAGCTGGGCCTGGATGCGGCCAGGACCGAAGCCCTGTGCAAAAGCTTTATCGACAAGTTCGTTGAACTGCACCAGGTCGATTACAGCGCCTGCGGCCTGGCCGACCTGGGCAAGCCTGAAGGCTACGTAGAGCGCCAGATTCGCGGCTGGAGCGACCGCTACGAAAAAGCCCTGACCCCCGATGCCCCAAGCTGGGAAGCGGTGCGTGCATGGCTCAACGACAAGATGCCGGCCGACCACCCCACCTCCAGCATCGTGCACAACGACTACCGCTTCGACAATGTGATCCTCGACCCCGACAACCCGATGCAAATCATCGGCGTGCTCGACTGGGAACTGACCACGTTGGGCGACCCGCTGATGGATTTGGGCAACACCCTCGCCTATTGGATCGAAGCCGCTGACCCGGCGCCCGTGCAACTGATGCGCCGCCAGCCGAGCAACGCCCCCGGCATGCTCACGCGCCGTCAGTTCGTCGATTACTACGCCGAGCGCGCCGGCATCCGGATCGACAATTTCGATTTCTACTACACCTACGGCCTGTTCCGCCTGGCCGGTATCGTGCAGCAGATCTATTACCGTTTTTTCCACGGCCAAACCCAGGACAAACGCTTTGCGCAGTTCATTCATATGAACAAGCTGCTGGAGCAAATGAGCCTGAATGTCATCGACAAATCCGCCCTCTGAAGGAAACCTTATGTCCAAGACTCACCTGTTCGACCTCGACGGCAAGATTGCGTTTGTTTCCGGCGCCAGCCGCGGTATCGGTGAAGCCATCGCCAAGCTCCTCGCCCAGCAAGGCGCCCATGTCATCGTCTCCAGCCGCAAACTGGAAGGCTGCCAGCACGTGGCCGATGCGATCATCGCCGCAGGCGGCAAGGCCACGGCCGTGGCCTGCCATATCGGCGAAATGGAACAGATCACCGAGGTGTTCGCCGGCATCCGCGAACAGTTCGGGCGCCTGGATATCCTGGTCAACAATGCTGCGACCAACCCGCAGTTCTGCAACGTGCTCGACACCGACCTCGGTGCGTTCCAGAAGACGGTTGACGTCAACATTCGCGGCTACTTCTTCATGTCCGTGGAAGCCGGCAAACTGATGCGCGCTAACGGCGGCGGCAGCATCATCAACGTGGCGTCGATCAATGGTATTTCCCCAGGCGTATTCCAGGGTATCTACTCGGTGACCAAGGCCGCGGTGATCAACATGACCAAGGTGTTCGCCAAGGAATGCGCCGAATTCGGCATCCGTTGCAACGCCCTGCTGCCCGGCCTGACCGACACCAAGTTCGCCTCGGCGCTGGTGAAGAATGACGCGATCCTAAAAATGGCTCTCGCGCAGATCCCGCTCAAGCGCGTGGCGGACCCGAGCGAAATGGCCGGCGCAGTGCTGTTCCTGGCCAGCGATGCCTCCAGCTACACCACCGGCGTATCACTGAATGTGGACGGTGGTTTCCTGTCCTGACCGCCCGGAACCACCAACTCCCCAGGAGGGCTGGCACGCCCGCGACAGCGGCGTGCCAGCCATTGGATTGACCGGCACAGCGCGATCATGCACGAGCTTGAAGCCGGTTGATTCAGGGGCGCGTGAACTGTTGGCGTAGCGCTTCGATGCGAGGTCGGCAGGCACACCCTTCCAAGTGGTCATTGACCATGCCCATGGCCTGCATCAGCGCATACATCGTGGTCGGGCCGACAAAGGTCCAGCCGCGCTTCTTCAAGGCTTTCGACAAACGCACCGACGCCGGTGATGTCGGGTTGCCTGTCCAGTACGCCATGTCCACCACCGGTGGGCGCTCCTCATCAGCCGGTTCAAATGCCCACAGCCAGCGCGCCAGCGAGCCGGTTTCCTCCACCAGTTCACACGCTCTGCGCGCATTGTTGATGGTCGAGACGATCTTCGCGCGGTTGCGCACAATGCCCGGGTCATTCAGCAGCCGCACGATGTCGGCCTCGGTGTATTGCGCCACACGGCGAAAGTCAAAGCCGTCAAACGCGGCGCGGAACTGCGCGCGCTTGCGCAAAATGGTGATCCAGGCCATGCCCGCCTGAAAACCTTCCAGGCAAATCTTCTCGTACAGCTGGGTATCGTCGGCGACAGGCACGCCCCATTCATCATCGTGGTAACGCGGGTACTCCGGCGCCGCTGTGCGCCAGGTGCAGTGGGTCAGCCCCGTGGCATCCGTGGTCAGTCCTGGTTTGTCCATCCATCACCTCGCGTAACAAGCGGTGGATGATAAGCGAAAATTTTTCCGACCCGCCAACCGCTCAAGCATCGCCATCACCGACCAACTGGTCAGACCGGGACCGGTCAAACCGCGAATATTTACTTGTGATTTCAAAAAAACCGAGCGTAGACTGGCCGCGCACTGGACTTACCGGTAAGACCACAACAATTAAGCCCTGGAACCACCAGGGCACCGAATAGAGATCCCTCCCATGCTCAGATGGTGCTCGCGTTCGATTTTCCTGCAAGTCGTGATTGGCCTGATGCTCGGCATCGTCTGCGGCCTCGCCCTCCCCGAATTCTCCTCACAACTCAAACCCCTGGGTGACGGCTTTATCAAGCTGATCAAGATGCTGATTGGCCTGATCGTGTTTTGCGTGGTGGTCAGTGGTATTTCCGGGGCCGGTGACTTGAAGAAAGTCGGACGCATCGGCCTCAAGTCGGTGATCTATTTTGAAGTACTGACCACCGTCGCCCTGGTGATCGGCCTGATCATGGCCTTCAGCACCGGCATCGGCACCGGCGCCAATATCCACCTGGAGCAGTTGTCCTCGGCCGGCCTGAATGAACTGGCCGACAAGGGCCAACATATCCGCGGCACCAGCCAGTTCCTGATGGAGCTGATTCCCAACTCGGTGATCGGCGCCTTCGCCGACAACAATGTGCTGCAAGTGCTGCTGTTCTCGGTGCTGTTCGGCAGCGCGCTGAACCTGGTGGGTGAGGCCGCTTCCGGGATCTCGCGGCTGATCAACGAGCTGAGCCACGTCATCTTCCGCATCATGGGCATGATCGTACGCCTGGCACCCATCGGCGTGTTCGGTGCCATCGCCTTCACCACCAGCACTTATGGCCTGGATTCGCTGCAACACCTGGGCAGCCTGGTGGGTTTGTTCTACCTGACCTGCTTTGCCTTTGTCGGGCTGGTGCTGGGCCTGGTGATGCGCCTGTCCGGTCTGCGCATGCTGCCGCTGCTCAAGTACCTGCGCGAAGAGCTGCTGATCGTGATGGGCACTGCGTCGTCCGACGCCGTGCTGCCACAGATCATGCGCAAGCTTGAACACCTGGGCATCGGCAGCTCGACGGTCGGCCTGGTGATTCCCACCGGCTACTCGTTCAACCTCGACGGCTTCTCGATCTACCTGACCCTGGCCATCGTGTTTATCGCCAATGCCACCGGCACGCCGTTGTCGATGACCGACCTGCTGACCATTTTGCTGGTGTCACTGATCACCTCCAAAGGCGCCCATGGGATTCCAGGCTCGGCGCTGGTGATTCTGGCGGCGACCCTCACGGCCATTCCGGCGATTCCGGTGGTGGGCCTGGTGCTGGTGCTGGCGGTGGACTGGTTCATGGGTATCGGCCGCGCGCTGACCAACCTGATCGGCAACTGTGTCGCCACCGTGGCCATTGCACGCTGGGAAAAAGACATCGATATCCAGCGCGCCAACAAGGTGCTGCACGGCGAGCAAGGCTATGCCTTTCAGACCAAGAAGCCGGTGTTGCCGGCGCATCAGGAGTTCTGACCCATTCCATGTGAGAGACCGATCAACTGTGGGAGCGGGCTTGCTCGCGAATACGGAGTGTCAGTCAGCCTATTATTTAGCTGACACAACGCCGTCGCGAGCAAGCCCGCTCCCACAGTTTGATCGTCGCCAGTTTGGCCACCGTATTTGCACTATCAAGGAGACGTAGACGTGATCAGCACCTCAACCGTCGTCAACTCAGTCGTCGAAAAACTGCGCGCCGCCCTGGCGCGGGGCCAGTGGCGGCGTGGCGAAATGCTGCCCGGCCAGCGCGAACTGGCCGAGCAGATGGGCATCAGCCGCCCGAGCCTGCGTGAAGCCGTGATCGTCCTGGAAACCCTCGGCCTGGTGCGTTCGATGCCGGGCAAGGGCGTGGTAGTGCTGGAAACCAGCCTCAGCGAACCGCAATCGAGCGACGCCGTGGCGGACGCCAGCCTCGAAGACATTCTGCAACTGCGCTACACCCTCGAGCCCTTCATCGTCGGCCTGGTCGCCCAGTCCATCAGCAGCAAGGAAGTCGGCCAACTGCGCCTGACGCTCATGGACATGCGCGAAGCCCTGGATGCAGGCGATGCCGAAGCGGGCATGAACGCCTACATCGGCTTCCACGAAGAACTGTTCGCCCTCACCTCCAACCCGATCTTCCAGAACGTGGTGCAACAGACCAGCAACGCCCTCAAGCAGAGCGCCCAGGTGTTGCGTAACTCACCCGAACACCTGGCCGAACGTCTGCAGGAAAACGAGGCCGTGGTGCGCGCGATCCGCAACAAGAACAGCGCCCTGGCAAGTGCCGAAATGCGTCGGCACATCCTCCAGGAAGGCCTGCGCATGGGCATTCGCTTGAACATCCCGGACGACCATCTGGGCAGCTGACTTTTTTGGAGACAGGCCATGACCGCTCACGCGCTGCACCGCAAATCAGTCTTCACCGCCCTGCCCGCGATGCGCCTGGTAGCCGGTAAAAAGCCGTCGGTGGAAGACATCTACCCGCGCCTGTTCGACGCCATTCTGGAACAACGCATCGCCCCCGCCAGCCGTTTTACCGAAGAAAGCCTCGGCGAAACGTTTGGTGTCAGCCGCAGTGTGATTCGCCGGGTACTGGCAAAGCTGTCGCACCAGCAAGTCATCATTCTGCGCCCCAACCAGCGCGCCCAAGTGGCCGCGCCGGACGCCCTGCAAACCCAACAGATTCTGGAAGCGCGGCGCCTGACGGAAATCACCGTGGTGCAACTGGCCTGTGCGCACGCCACACCGACGCAGGTTCGCCACTTGCGTGAGCTGATCGCTCGCGAACGTGAGTGCATCGATCGCGATCAACGCGGGCCGGCGATTCGCCTGTCCGGGGAGTTCCACCTGCAATTGGCCGCGATGGCGCGCAATGCGCCCCTGGCGCAGTTTCTCAACAGCCTGGTGCCGCTAACCTCGCTGATCATTGCCCAATATGAGGCGCACGCCTGCACTTACTGTGCGTGGCAGGAGCACGCAGCCATTGTCGACGCGGTCGAGCAACAGGATGCGCACAGCGCAGTCAGCCTGATGACGCGGCATCTGGATCACCTGGAAACCAAGCTACTGAACCGCGATACGTTTGCGAAAAAGCCGACATAATCGGTTATGGCTGAGCGGCAGAATGCATTCATCCCTTAGCTAACGCCTTACACACGGATGAATACTGCCATGCGAGCCTTCACCTCTACCTTGTTCGCTGCCCTTTTCGCGCTACCTCTTCATGCCGACGCACAGGCAGGCGACGCGTCAGGTTTTGGCGCGGCGATCATCACCCCAGCGCGCCCAGTGTGGTTGCTCGAGCAACCCTACGCAGACAGCCCGAAGCTCACCGCACGCACCGTCGGGGTCAGCGCCTACGGCGGCTTTCACGTCAAGGCCAGCCTGGAGATCAGCTGTTACCCGCAGAACCCGCTGGCCAGCCTTGCGCTGCAGATCGCCCCGCAGTCACTCGGTTTCGACAGCGATCCGTTTGAGGGTAAAGACGCCAGCGCAAACGGTCCGTTGCGTGTTACCACCGGCACACGCGCAAGCATCGAACTCCCGGTAAATGGGGTTTGGACTGACGGCGGGGCTTTCCAGATCGGTACACTCTTTGTGCTCAGCGCCGCTGTTCCGCCCGCTGAATTAGCCTACTGGCTCAGCGATGCTTCACAGGGCCAAACACTGACCCTGTCGCTGGCACCTGCCACAGCAGGTGCAGCGCCGTTGACCGCAACGTTCGTACTCCCAGAAAACAACACCGGGTTGAACAAAATCCTCCGAGCTTGCCGGGGTGTCGCCAGCGCGACGCTGCGCTAGTTTTTGCGCGCAAACCACTGTGGGAGCTGGCTTGCCTGCTCCCACAATTAATCCAGGTGTTGGGTAAATCGGCCGCCAACAAAAAGCCCCCGTATCTCACGATACGGGGGCTTTGGTTTTACCGCGGGATCAAGCCGGCGCGAGCACCGACTGGCCGCTCAATGCCAGGTCCAACAACTCACGGTTAGCCACCGCGTACATGGCGTAGTCCGTGCCAACCGCTGCACGAATTTCCACCATCATTGCACGCCAGCGATCGGCCATGTCCTGGTGCTGCTCAAGCCACAGGGCCACGCGGGCTTCCATGTCTTGTGGCGCATCGGCCATTTGCAGGACCGCGATGGTGATCGCCCGTTGCTGCCAGTCCACATCGTCGCGGAACGCTTCGCGTGCCTGGGCCTGCCAGTTGTTGGCCACCGGCAGATCGCTGATCTGCTGCAGGTACCACGGCAAGTCCAGGGCACTGCCCACGGCGAAGTAGGCCTTGGCCACTTCAGCGGCGTCATGCCCGGTGACGTCGGCGGCTTCGATGATCGGCAGCAAGGTGTACAGGTGAGTCGTGCCTGCAACCATGCGCGCCAACAACTCCGGCACGCCGGCTTCGGTGTAGGCCTGGTAGCGGTTCTGCCAGCCTTCGCGGGTCGGGCCTTCCAGCAGTTCGTCGAGCTTGAGGCCCAGCGCGGCCAGGTGTGGACCGAAATGCGCGGTGTCACGGCCAGCGTCCTGCTCGTTGCGACGGCTGCGCAGGAACCAGCGCGTAGCACGGCGGCCCAGGCGCATCAGCTCGTCCATCAGCTCCAATTGCACGTCGGCGGAGACCTGGTGGTCCAGGGCTTCGATCTGACGGAACCAGTGCGGGAGATGGAAGATGTCACGCACAATCACATACGCGCCCGCTACGTTCGCCGGGCTCATGCCGGTCGACTCTTTGAGTCGTTGAACGAAAGTGATGCCCATGTGGTTCACCAGGTCGTTGGCGATCTGGGTGCTGACGATCTCACGCTTGAGGCGGTGGCGACGCATGGCCTCACCGAACTTGGCGACCAGGCTCGGTGGGAACGCGGTTTCCATGTCACGGGTCAGGTAGTCGTCATCCGGCACCAGCGACTTGAGCAGTGCTTCCTTGAGGTCGATCTTGCTGTAGGAGATCAACACCGACAGCTCCGGACGGGTCAGGCCCTTGCCGGTCGCGGCGCGCTCGGAGAGCTGCTCCTCGGTCGGCAGGTACTCGATGGCGCGGTCCAGCTTGCCACGGCCTTCCAGGTCGCTCATCAGGCGCTTGTACTCAGCGGCGCGCTCGTAGGCTTTACGGGCGGCCAGCGACAATGCCTGGGTTTGCTTGTAGTTGTTGCCCAACACCAGGTTGCCGACTTCGTCGGTCATGCTCGCCAGCAGCTGGTTGCGCTGCTTGTCGGTCATGTCACCGGCCTGCACCACTTCGTTGAGCAGGATCTTGATGTTCACTTCGTGGTCGGAGCAGTCCACGCCACCGGCGTTGTCGATGAAGTCGGTGTTGGAACCGCCGCCATTGAGGCCGAATTCCACACGGCCCAGCTGCGTCATGCCGAGGTTACCGCCCTCGCCCACGACCTTGCAGCGCAGCTCGTTGCCGTTGACGCGCAGCGCGTCGTTGGCCTTGTCGCCCACGTCGGCATGGCTTTCGGTGCTGGCCTTGACGTAAGTACCGATGCCGCCGTTCCACAACAGGTCCACTGGCGCCTTGAGCAAGGCATTCAGCAGTTCGGTCGGGGTCAGCTTGTCGGCCTGGATGTCGAAGCGTTCTTTCATCTGTGGCGAGATGGCAATGCTCTTCGCGCTGCGCGAGAAGATACCGCCGCCTTCGGACATGATGCTGGTGTCGTAGTCGGTCCACGCCGAACGCGGCAGCTCGAACATGCGCTGACGCTCGACGAAGCTGGTCGCCGGGTTCGGGTTCGGGTCGATGAAGATGTGCAAGTGGTTGAAGGCCGCGACCAGTTGCAGCTTGTCGGACATCAACAGGCCGTTACCGAACACGTCACCGGCCATATCGCCGACGCCCACCACCGTGATGCTGTCTTCCTGCACGTTGATGCCGCGCTCACGGAAGTGACGCTGCACACCGACCCACGCACCCTTGGCGGTGATGCCCATTTTTTTGTGGTCGTAACCGGCAGAACCACCGGACGCGAACGCATCGCCCAGCCAGAAGCCGTAGTCGATGGCGATACCGTTGGCGATGTCGGAGAAGGTCGCAGTGCCCTTGTCCGCAGCCACAACCAGGTACGGATCATCGTCGTCATGCCGCACCACGTTGACCGGCGGCACAAGGGCGCCGTCTTTCAGGTTGTCGGTGATGTCCAATAGGCCGGAAATGAAGATGCGGTAGCAGGCGATGCCCTCGGCCGCGATCTCGTCCCGGCTGCCGCCCAATGGCAGGCGTCGTGGCAGGAAGCCGCCCTTGGCGCCCACCGGCACGATCACTGAGTTCTTCACTTGCTGGGCTTTTACCAGGCCGAGCACTTCGGTGCGGTAATCCTCTTCACGGTCGGACCAGCGCAGGCCGCCGCGCGCGACGTTACCAAAGCGCAGGTGCACGCCTTCGACACGCGGCGAGTACACGAAGATTTCAAACTTCGGCACCGGCTTGGGCAGCTCGGGAATGGCGCGCGGGTCGAACTTGAAGCTGAAGTACGACTTGTTCTGGCCGTTGGCGTCAGTCTGGTAGAAGTTGGTACGCAGCGTGGCCTTGATCAGGTCCAGGTAGCGACGCAGGATGCGGTCTTCGTTGAGCACCTGAACGTCGTCCAGGGCGGTGAGGATCGCTTGTTCCAGACGTTGCTGCTTGTCTTCCAGGTCATCGGCGGTGAGCTTGCGCGCCAGGTAGAAGCGGGTCTTGAACAACCGGGTCAACTCGCGGGCGATGTCGGTGTGGTTGTTCAGGGTGCTGGCGATGTAACCCAGGTCGAAGCCCAGGCGGATCTGCTTGAGGTAACGCGCGTAAGCACGCAGCAAAGCCACGTCGCGCCACGGCAGGCCGGCGGTCAGCACCAGGCGGTTGAACGCATCGTTTTCGGCATCGCCGTGAACGATGTGCACGAACGCGTCCTGCAGGGTGTCGTTGAGCTGCTGGATATCCAGGTTCACGCCTTCGGCGGCGATGAACGCAAAGTCATGGATCCAGAACTCGCGGCCATTGGCATGGCGCAGGCGGTACGGGAACTCACCCAGCACGCGCAGGCCGAGGTTTTCCAGGATCGGCAAGACGTCCGACAACGCCAGCGGCGTATCGGCGTGGTAGAGCTTGCAATGCAGCTCGCGTTGGCCGGAGACCTGACCCAGCGGTTGGTAGAAGCTCATCACCAGCGGGTTGGCTTCGGTCAGGCTGTTCAGGTGCTGCATATCGACCACTGCCGAATGCGCAGCAAAACGCTCGCGGTAACCGGCGGGGAAGCCTTTCGGGAAATCCGCCAGCACGTTGGTGCCTTGGGCTTCGCCGAAGCTTTCCACGACCAGGCTGGAGTAGTCGTCCTGCCAGCTGCGGCAGGCCTGCACCACTTCTTTTTCGAGTTGCAGCGGGTCAATGGCGATGCGGTTCTTCGGGTCAACCCGCAGAATCAGTTGCACACGGGCCAGCACGGATTCGGAGAAGAAGGTCCAGAACTCGCAGTCCGAGGCTTTCAGGCGATCCATCAGCACTTGCTGGATCTTCTGGCGCACTTCGGTGGAATAAATGTCACGTGGCACGTAGGCCAGGCAGTAGCAGAAACGACCGTAGGGGTCTTTGCGCAGGAACACGCGGATCTTGTTGCGTTCCTGGATCTGCACGATCGACATCACGGTGCTGAACAGCTCGTCGACCGGGGTCTGGAACAGGTCATCGCGCGGCAGCACTTCAACGACTTGTGCCAGTTCCTTGCCCAGGTGAGCCTTGGCCTGGAAGCCCGAACGGCGTTCGATTTCCGCAACCTTGCGGCGGATATAAGGAATCACCCGCACGCTTTCGCCGTACACCGAAGAGGTGTAGAGGCCCATGAAGCGGTGTTCCTTGATGACTTTGCCGTCGGCGCTGATCTCGCGGATCGACACATAGTCCGGATAAGCCGGGCGATGCACGCGGCTTGGGTGCGCGGCCTTGGCGAACGACAGCACAACCGGCTCGTTCAGGTAAGCCACGGCGTAGTCTTCGATACGCAGGTCTTCGGCGGTGAGGCCGGCACGCAGCAGCTTGGTCAGACCGAGGAAGGAATTGGCGTCATATTCGATATGACCGCCATCCGCCCCGTCACGTACCACGAACTCTTCATAGCCGAGGAAGGTGAAGTGGTTGCCCACCAGCCATTCCAGGAAGCTTTTGATCTCGGCTTTTTCTTCGCCGTCGATGCTGAACTGGCTCGCATCAATGCCGGCCAGCAGGTCCTGGACCTTGGCTTTCATCGGCTCGAAATCGGCCACGGCCACGCGCACTTCGCCCAGCACTTGCTCAAGCTCTTTGCTCAGCACGTTCAGTTCGGCGGCATTGGCGCAGCGGTCAATTTCCAGGTACATCAGCGATTCTTGCAGGATGCCTTCGCCCTGGGTGCCCTTAGGCAGGATTTCCAGCAGCTCGCCCTTGTTGCCACGGCGCACGCTGAGAACGGTGGTCTGCAGGGTGTGGATGCTGTAACCGCGACGGTTCAGCTCGGTACGGACCGAGTCCACCAGAAAGGGCAGGTCATGGTGCAGCACTTCGACGGCGGTATGGGTCGACTGCCAGCCATGACGTTCGTAATCGGGGTTGTAGACCCGCACTTGCGGTTGGGTGTGATCAAAGCGCTCAAGCAGGCGCCAGGCAGACAAGGTGCAACCAGCCAGGTCGGAAAGACGACGTTGGGTCAGTTCGTCCAGGGAAATGATGCCGAAAAATTGTTCAGCGAACAGCGCCACTTGTGGCAGTGCCTGTTCACTGATGTGCTGCGCCAGTGCCGCTTGCAGTTGATGCTGGAAGTCGGCCTTGCTGGCTGCGGTGAAGAACGCCATCTGTGGTACTCCGCTTGGGCTTGTTATTGATGGAAGCGTCGCGTGTTATCCCCTTGCGGGGAGACCGTCAGCGCTGTTCGTCGATACGGCTGATAGCACCATAAACGAATCAGGGTGACAGGTGGGTGAAGCTGGACAAGACAATGAGGTCACATACAACGCCCATAAGATAGGCCGCATGCTGGGCGACGGTACGACGGGCAGGTCAGACTCCCGGCACAGGGCACATCCGTTGCGCAGCTTAACGAGTGTAGGAAGACGGCTGCTTGCGATGCTGCGACATATTCGGTCATCGGTACGCAGGCCTGGGGTTACGACTTGAGCAACCCGTATTGTTGCGCAGAAAAACCGGCTATTTTCAGGCCCGTGAGTACCGAAAATGACTGATACAGTCCGTCAAGTCATACCCTGGGTCTGACACAGAATGCAGCACAAAATTCGCCGCAATGGCACAATTGCCCCGCTGCGCCCTCCCCCAAACAGGATTTCCCATGCTGCAACTGAACACCGACGCGCTGATGGCCACCCCGTGCGACGACGAAGAAGACAACATGGCCATGCTGTGCTGCCACGGTAAAAACGGCGAGATGTTCATGCTCACCCGTTACCCGGACGAAGATGAAGTCGAACTGACCTGGGATTACGAGCCGTCGACCCTGGACGGGCTGAAGGTCACGCTGAGCGACACGACGTTGCTGATTGAACTGGCGGCGGGCGATGCCGACGCGCTGGGCGGCAAGGATCAGTTGCAGATCATCCACAGCACCGCCGCGGCGGATTTGGCTGAAGTTGAGGAAACCTTGCAGAACATCCTCAAGGGCACGGGTACGTTCGCCCGAATCTAAGCTGCACCCACGATCAAATGTGGGAGGGGGCCCTCCCACATTGAGCGTGTTCCCATACAAATTTCCTACAAGATTTGCCAAAAATACCCGTCACGCCGTTAGTCGCCACCCCCCTCGATGCATTAAAGTAGGCGCCCCAGGCCCGGCGTTTTTTCTCGACGCCCAGGCTCACCTCTCCAGGAACCGTCATCGATGGAACATCGTGAAGCGCTGCTCGCGCTGCGAACCTTTCTTTCTACGCAGATTCTCGGCCAGGAAAAACTCATCGATCGCCTGCTGATCGCCCTGCTTGCCGACGGCCATATGCTGGTCGAGGGCGCACCAGGCCTGGCCAAGACCAAAGCCATCAAAGAGTTGGCCGAAGGCATCGAGGCGCAGTTCCATCGCATCCAGTTCACCCCCGACCTGCTGCCTGCCGACATCACCGGCACCGAGATCTATCGCCCGGAAACCGGCAGCTTTGTGTTCCAGCAGGGGCCGATTTTCCACAACCTGGTGCTGGCCGACGAAATCAACCGGGCGCCGGCCAAGGTCCAGTCGGCATTGCTCGAAGCCATGGCCGAGCGTCAGGTCAGCGTCGGGCGCAGCACCTACGACTTATCACCGCTGTTTCTGGTGATGGCCACGCAAAACCCTATCGAGCAGGAAGGCACCTACCCCTTGCCCGAAGCCCAGCTCGACCGCTTCCTGATGCACGTCAAGATCGGCTTCCCGGATGCAGCGGTAGAGCGCCGCATCCTGCAACAAGCCCGAGGCGAAGCGCTCAACGGTGAAACCAAGCCCGAACGCCGCGTCAGTCAGCAGGCGATTTTCGCCGCGCGCAAGGAAATCCTCGGCCTGTACATGGCCGATGCGGTGGAGGAATACCTGGTGCAACTGGTGATGGCCACGCGCACGCCGGCCAAGTTCGACCCGGAAATGGCCGAGTGGATCGCCTACGGCGCCAGCCCGCGCGGTTCTATCGCCCTGGACCGCTGCGCCCGCGCCCACGCCTGGCTGGCCGGCCGCGATTTCGTCAGCCCGGAAGATATCCAGGCCGTGCTGTTCGACGTGCTGCGCCACCGCATCATCTTGTCGTTCGAAGCCGAAGCGGCCGGCATTGACCAGGACCGCGTGGTGCAACGCATTCTCGACGTCGTTGCCGTCGCTTGAAACCCATGAACGCCAGCGATGGAATCCGCGTCACACTCAGCGAATTGATTGAGATGCGCCACCGTGTGCGCGAAGTGCAGTTGTTTTCCACGCCGAGCCAGCGCAGCCCGTTGATCGGCCTGCACCACTCCAAGTTACGTGGGCGTGGCGTGGATTTTGACCAGGTGCGCGTGTACCAGGCCGGGGACGATGTACGCACCATCGACTGGCGTGTGACGGCGCGTACCCAGGAACCGCACACCAAACTGTTCCACGAAGAACGCGAGCGGCCGATTTTCATCATGGTCGAGCAAAGCTGCCGGCTGTTTTTCGGCTCTGGCCAGATGTTCAAGTCGGTACTGGCCGCACAAGCCGCCAGCCTGTTCGGCTGGGCAGCTCTGGGGCATAACGACCGCGTTGGCGGGCTGGTATTCGGCGACAGCGAACACTACGAAATCAAGCCCCGACGCAGCAAACAAAGCCTGTTGCAACTGCTTAACCGCCTGGTGCGCGTCAATCAGAGCCTCAACACCGAAAGCCGCCCCGAAGCCGACGCCCTCGGCATGGCCTTGCGGCGTGGTCGCGAAGTGTTGCGCCCGGGCAGCCTGGTGATTGTGATCTGCGATGAACGCGCGCTCACCGAAGGTGCCGAACAGCAGCTGAGCCTGCTGTCCCGGCATTGCGACCTGTTGCTGCTGCCGATCTCCGACCCGCTGGACCACGCCCTGCCCGCTGCGGGGTTGTTGCGCTTTGCCGAGCGCGGCGCGCAGTTGGAGCTGGACACGCTTAACTTTGACTTACGCCAGGCTTACAAGGCCCAGGCCGAAGCGCGCATCGCCCGCTGGGAGCTGCTCGCACAGAAGCTGCGGATTCTATTGATGCCCTTGAGCACCCAGAGCGAAATGGTCGAGCAGCTGCGCGAATACCTCAACCCGCAACGCCCGGTTAAAAAGCAATGAGCAGCCTCGACCAACTGCAACCCCTGATCGCCCCTCCGGCCATTGGTTTCTGGCCTCCTGCGCCGGGCTGGTGGCTGTTGCTGCTGGTGATTCCGCTCTGCGCCTGGGGGCTGTGGTGGCTGCGCCGTTTCCTGCCTGCGCGCCGCCCGGTGGCGCGTGCCGAACAACCGCTGGACCCGCTGCGCATCACCGCCCTGGCAGAACTGGCGCTCATGCCCAAACCCTACGACGGCGCCCCCGCCGGCGCCTGGCTGCAGCAGCTCAACGGTTTGCTCAAGCGCCTGTGCCGCAACGACTACCCTTACAGCCAGAGCCACACCCTCAACGGCCGTAAATGGCTGGCGTTCCTCGACAACCGCTGCCCTGCTGCCGGCCTGACCCGCTGGATGGTGCTGGTGGAAGGCGCCTACAAACCCGAATGCAAACTCGACGACAAGGCCATCGCCGGCCTGACCCAAGCCGTCGACACCTGGATTCGCAAACATGTTTGAGTTCGCCTGGCCGTGGATCTTTGCCCTGTTGCCATTGCCCTGGCTGATGCGGCTGATCCTGCCCGTGGCCGACAGCGGCGAGCCCGCCTTGAAAGTCAGCTACCTGGCCGACCTCGAAGGCCTGGCCCGCCGTCGCGCGCGCGTCAACCTGCCGGGCTGGCGCCAGCAAGCGCCCTTCGTGGTGCTGTGGCTGCTGCTGCTGAGCGCCGCCGCCCGCCCGGAATGGCTCGGCGAACCCCTGCCGATTGCCGCCAGCGGCCGCGACTTGCTGGTGGCGGTCGACGTGTCCGGCTCCATGGACTTCCCGGATATGCACTGGCAAGACGATGAGGTCAGCCGCTTGAGCCTGGTCCAACACCTGCTCGGCGACTTCCTGGAAAGCCGTGAAGGTGACCGCGTCGGCCTGATCCTGTTTGGCAGCCAGGCCTACCTGCAAGCGCCGCTGACCTTCGACCGGCGCACCGTGCGTGCGTGGCTGGACGAAGCGCGCATCGGCATCGCCGGCAAAAACACCGCCATTGGTGATGCGATTGGCCTGGCCTTGAAACGCCTGCGCCAGCGCCCGGCGCAAAGCCGCGTGCTGATCCTGGTCACCGATGGCGCCAACAACGCCGGGCAAATCGACCCGTTGACCGCCGCGCGCCTGGCGGCTGAAGAAGGCGTGAAAATCTACCCCATCGGCATTGGCGCCGACCCCGAGCAAACCGGCTCCCTGGGCATTCTGGGCGTCAACCCGAGCCTGGACCTCGACGAACCCGCGCTGAAAGCGATTGCCGAGGCGACCGGTGGCCGCTACTTCCGCGCCCGTGACGGCGACGAACTGCAAAAAATCAAGGACACCCTCGACCAGCTAGAGCCCGTCGCCCAACAACCGACACAAGCCCGCCCGTCCCAGGCGCTTTACAGTGCACCCTTGGCCCTGGCCTTGATCCTGAGCCTGTTGCTGGTGGTCCAGGAACGCTGGCCCAACAACGCGCTGCAACGCTTTTTCAATAAACTCTCGACCAAGGGCATTTTCCTGCAACAGCACCCCGAATGGCGCCAACGCCTTAAACGCCTGCGTTTGCGGAGGCGTCGATGATCGACCTCTGGCCGCATTGGTTCCGCCCCTGGTGGCTATTGCTGCTGCCGCTGCTCGGCTGGCTGCTGTGGCAACTGTGGCACCGGCAAAAACGCGCCGGGCGTTGGCAGATGATCCTGCCACCGGCCTTTCATGCGGTGCTGCTCAGTGGTGGCAGCGGTCGCGAAAGCAAATCGCCGTGGGTGCTGCTGGGTGTCGGCTGGCTATTGGCTGTGCTGGCGTTGCTGGGGCCCAGCTGGCAACGGGTTGAACAGTCCAGCCAGAAACCCTCCGACCCGGTCGTGGTGCTGCTGGAATTGACCCCGGAAATGCTCGCCACCGACAGCCCGCCCAATCGCCTGGAGCAAGCGCGGCGCAAGCTGTATGACTTGCTGCAAGCCCGCGACAATGCGCCGACCGCAATCGTCGTGTATGCCGGCAGCGCCCACACCCTGGTGCCGCTGTCGGATGACCTGGCCACCAGCCGTAACCTGCTCGAAGCCTTGCGCCCTTCAATCATGCCCGAGCCCGGCCATCGCGCCGACCTGGCAGTGGCAAAGGCGCTGGGTTTGCTCAAGCAGGGCGGCCTCGGTCAGGGCCGCCTGCTGCTGGTGGGCTCATCGCTGTCGAAACAGGAACGCCAAGGCATTCGGCTGCAGTTGCAAAGTGCACAGGCGCCGACGCTGTCGATCCTCGGCATCGGCAGCCGCGAAGGCACACCGGTGACCCAGGAAAGCGGCGAGTTCCTCAAGGATGACCAAGGCGCGATTCTGGTGCCGCGCCTCGACAGCCCGACCCTCAAGGCCTTCGCCACTGAAATGGGCGGCCGTTACCGCGCCGCACGCCTGGACGACAAAGACCTGCGTCAACTCAACCTGCTCGACGGCCCGCAAACCCTGCGCAACGATGGCCAACTGCTGCACCTCGACGCCTGGGCCGACCAGGGTTACTGGCTGCTCCTGCCGCTGTTACTGCTCGCCGCCTGCGCCGGGCGCCGTGGCTGGCTGTTTTGCTTGCCTTTGCTGTTACTGGGGGCGCCGCAACCGAGTTACGCCTTTGAACTTCAGGACCTGTGGCTGCGCCCCGACCAGCAGGGCCAGTACCTGCTCAAGCACAAGCGCCCCGCCGAAGCGGCCGAGCGCTTCGAGGACCCGCAATGGCAAGGCGTCGCGCTGTACGAGGCCGGTAACTATGCCGAGGCCATCAAGCGTTTTGCCCAAGGCAATGACGCCTACGCCCACTACAATCGGGGTAATGCCCTGGCCAAATCCGGCGAACTGGAAGCGGCCATCGACGCCTACGAACAGGCGCTGGAAGCCCAGCCTGACCTGCAACCGGCGCTGAAAAACAAAGCCTTGGTGGAAAGCCTGATGCAGCAACAGGCACAGCCCGAACCGACCAAGCCGGCAAAAAACGAAGATGACGAAACCACCCAACCCGGCCAAACTGCGCAACCGGGCAACGCCGGGCAAAGTGCCACAGGTGGCGAGCAATCGCCCCAACACCAGGGTGAAACCGGCACCGGCGAGACCCCGCCGGGCACTGCACCCAAGGCCGGCGGCAACGACGTACCGGGCAGCGAGTTAGGGGATGAGCAAACCACCACCCCGCCCTTGCGCCCTGCCGATGCCAGCATCGACGGTGAGCACCGTCAGGCTCTGGAGCAATGGTTGCAGGAGATCCCGGACAACCCCGGCGAACTGCTGCGCCGCAAATTCTGGTACGAACAGCAACAACATCAGGACAAGACTCGATGAGCCGCCGCACCACCCTTCTGCTCCTGCTCGCGCTGTCGGCAGGCCACGCCCAGGCGGCGAACCTCGTCGCCAGCGTCGACCGCAGCCGTGTCAATTCCGGGGAAACGGTGGAACTGACGGTGGAGTCCAGCGACGTCACCCAATTCGGCAAACCCGACCTGTCGCCCCTCGACGCACAGTTCGAAGTCAGCGGCACCCGCCAGATCAACCAACTCACCACCCTGGGCGGCGATAACCACGCCACCACGCGCTGGATCATCACCCTGCTGCCCAAGGAAAACGGCACCGTGGTGATTCCGCCGCTGCAAGTCGGTGAGCTCAAGACCCAGCCGATCAGCCTGCAAGTGGTCGAAACTGCCAGCCAGAACACCAGCGCCGAATTGGCCCCGGTGTTCATCGAAACCAACCTCGACCAAAGCACTGTGTACGTGCAGGCCCAGGCCCTGTTGACGGTGCGCGTTTATCATTCGGTGTCGCTGTATGACGATAGCAGCCTGACCCCGCTGCAGATTCCCGATGCACGCATCGAGCAGTTGGGCGAGTCGCGCACCTACGAGAAAGTCATCAACAGCATTCGCCATGGCGTGATCGAAACCCGCTACGCGATCTACCCGCAGCACAGCGGCGCGTTGATGATTCCGGCACAGACTTTCAGTGCGACCCTGGTGGAGTCGCGCCCGCCTCAAGAGAACACGCTGCAAGGCACCAAGCCGGGCAAGTTGATTCATGTCAGTTCGGCCGAGTTGCCATTGACGGTCAAACCCAAGCCGGAGTTCTACCCCGCCGATGCGCCGTGGTTGCCTGCGCGCAGCCTGAGCCTGAGCGAAGCCTGGAACCCCGAGCCTGATCACGTGCAAGTCGGCGACTCCCTGACCCGCAGCCTCACGGTCAAGGCCGAGGGCCTTTCCAGCGCGCAACTGCCGGCGCTGCCCAGCACCGACATCAACGGCCTGCGCCGCTACCCCGACCAACCGGTGCTCGCCAACCAGAGCAACGACCACGGCCTGACAGGCAGCCGCGAAGACCGCGAAGCCCTGGTGCCGACCCGCGCCGGCGCCATGGAACTGCCGGCCGTGGAAGTGGTGTGGTGGAACACCCACGAGGACCACCTCGAACGCACCAGCCTGCCCGCGCGCACCCTTCAAGTGGCGACCAACCCGAGCCTGGTGGTGGACACCCCCGCCACGCCGACGGTGATCACTGCGCCGGACGACGACCGCCTGTGGCTGTGGCAACTGAGCACCCTGATCTTTGTGTGCACCACACTGCTGGGTTTCGGCCTGTGGTGGCGTGCACGTCGGCAACCGGCGGTGCAACGTGCCGCGCAAACCGGCCCAAGCCCACGCACACTGCTCGACGACCTCAAGCGCGCCACCCAGGCCAACGACCCGCAAGCCACACGCCAGGCCCTCGACGCCTGGGCGCGGCAACAGCCGGAAACCCTGGCGGATATGGCCGCGCGGTTTGTGCCGTTGTCAGATGCGCTGGACGGACTGAACGGCGCGCTGTACAGCGAAAGCGGCCAATATTGGCTGGGCGAAGACCTATGGCGCGCGATAAAAGCCATTCCCACCGCTGAACGCGAACAAGACCCGGCGACGGATACCACCAGCCTGCCGCCGTTGTATCCCAAGTAACGCTCGGGCTGCCTCACACCAAAGAACCTCTATGGGCGCGAGCTTGTCTGGAAGCCGGGCTTGCCCGCTCCCACAGAAAAGCGCAGCGCCTCGGGCCTGGCAACTAAACTCGGTCAAATTGTGGGAGCGGGCTTGCTCGCGAATGCGGTGGGTCAGTCAGCACATTTGTAACTGAACCACCGCATTCGCGAGCAAGCCCGCTCCCACATTTGGATCTCATTTCATCCGGTAAACGTGGTGTTGCGCGAACAAGACCCGGCGACGGATACCACCAGCTTGCCGCCGTTGTATCCCAAGTAACGCTCGGGCTGCCTCACACCAAAGAACCTCTATGGGCGCGAGCTTGTCTGGAAGCCGGGCTTGCCCGCTCCCACAGAAAAGCACAGCGCAGCGGCCTGGCAGTTAAACTCGATCAAATTGTGGGAGCGGGCTTGCTCGCGAAAGCGGTGGGTCAGTTACAAATAAGCCGACTGACCCACCGCTTTCGCGAGCAAGCCCGCTCCCACATTTGGAACTCATTTCATCCGGTAAAAGTGCTGTTGCTGTGCTTTTGCCCCGCTTTTGCTTCATCCACTCAGGTCGGCTGTCAGGCCGCCGTGCTCTGCTTTTGATCTGCTGTTGACCTTGATCTGACAGGCCCCGTTAACCACGCTGGCCGAACGCAGGCTTGAATCCGTGGGTAACCCGGCAGGACGCCGGGTTAGCCGCACTGGGCCAGGGATGGCCCATTGCGGCGGCCCACGGATTCAAGCCGGAGTGAGGGCATGCCGAGCCTAAGCGAGGCACCGAGTGGTGGAGCAAAGCGTTTTTTGGTTACTTTTTTAGGCGCTTGTAAAAAAGTGACCCGCTGTAAGAGCGGAACCCTAAGCCGCCGTTACCGCAGCAACGGATATGTACTCATATCTACCTAAACGCCTGATCGACATGCATTGTTAAAGGCCAGCAATCCATATCCCTTTAATTTGCGGGAAGTTTCCTAGACAATCCTTTGGCCTTGCGCCTGCTCAGTCCACTGGCTAGCCTTCGCTCCGTCGCTGCATATCAGCGATCGGGTGTGAGATCCCGTGAACCTTTAGGCGCCACGAGCAATATGCTCTATGGCGGCTGTGTGCGGGCAGACTTCGGTCTGGCCGGGTGCTCCTACCTACTGGTTCCGGTATCTCACCCCGTACATAGCTGCCACCCTTTTGACGTGTGAGATCGGCAAAAGAAAGGCGCCCAACCCAGTAGGTAAATCATTCATGAAAAAAATCGTCCCAGACCCACCCCGCTTCACCCTCGACCGAGAAATCTTCGAACGCGCCCTGAGCCACTACCTACAACCCGACTCACCGCCGTCCTTCACCCCACATCCAGACCTCAGCTTCGAAGACGCCCTCGCCCAAATCTGCGACTTGCTACGCTGTGCAGCCGCCACCGCAGCCGTCTCCAGCCAAGGATTGAACGGCGATCAACGCCACATCGCCGGCGCCACCGAGCACCTGATCAACAGCGCCAGAGCCCTCGCCGACCGCGCCCTGAACTGCCTGCACGCCGCATAACCCCTGTTGGCGCTGGCTTGCCTGCGATACAGCAACCTCGGTCTTTCTGTCACACCGAGGTGATGCCATCGCAGGCAAGCCAGCTCCCACAGTTGATCTGGGTCAGCCGCGGGCACGGTGTGGCCTTTTACAGGTAAACTCCCCTCCTTTTCATCTTCTCCACGGAGTTCGCCTTGCGTCTGTTCCACACCTCCGACTGGCACCTCGGCCAAAACCTGCATGGCCAGGAACGCGACTTCGAACACGCCTGCTTTCTCGCGTGGCTGCTGAGTCAATTAAAAGCCGAGCAACCGGATGTGTTGCTGATCGCCGGGGATATTTTCGACACGGTCAACCCGCCGCTCAAGGCCCAGGAGCGCCTGTATGACTTCATCATCAGCGCCCACGAACAAAACCCTAAACTCACGATTGTGATGATCGCCGGCAACCACGACTCCGGCTCGCGTATCGAGTTGCCGGCGCCGTTGATGCGCCGTTTGCGCACGCATGCCCTGGGGCGAGTGCTGTGGCTGGATGACGGCCAACTGGATGCCGAGCGGTTGCTGATCCCGCTGCCTGACGCCAAAGGCAAGATCGCCGCCTGGTGCCTGGCGCTGCCGTTCTTGCGCCCGGCGGAAGTCACTGGCGCACACCTGGGCGATGATTACTTGCGCGGCATTAGCCAGGTGCACGAATGGCTGATCGCCGCCGCCAATGCCAAACGCAAAAAAGGCCAGGCGCTGATTGCCATCAGCCATGCCCACATGGCGGGTGGTTCGGTGTCGGAAGACTCCGAACGCAGCCTGATCATCGGCAATGCCGAAGCGCTGCCCGCCAGCCTGTTTGATGCCAGCGTGAGTTATGTGGCCCTCGGCCATTTGCACAAGCCGCAACGGGTGAATGGTGAGGAACGGATTCGCTACAGTGGCTCGCCGATTCCCTTGTCGTTTTCCGAAATCGGCTACAAGCACCAAATTCTCGATGTGACCTTTCAGGGCCAATGCCTGGTGAGTGTCGAGCCACGCCTGATTCCGCGTTCGGTCAACCTGCAACGCCTGGAAGCCGCGCCGCTGGCAGATATCCTCAAGCAATTGGCGGACCTGCCCGACATCGACCTGCTCGCCGAAACCCAGCGCCACCCGTGGCTGGAAGTGCGCGTGCGCCTCGACGAGCCGCAACCGGACCTGCGCCAGCAAATCGAGACCGCCTTGCAAGGCAAGGCCGTTCGCCTGGTGCGCATTGCCGCCGAATATGCCGGCAAACGCGGCAGCGACGAGACTGACGACGAGCGCCTGATCGAACTCGACCAGCTCACGCCCCAGGAACTGTTCAGCCGCGCCTGGCAGGACAGCTACGGCAGCGAAGTGGATGAACAAACCTTGAAGGACTTCGCCGTGCTGCTCCAGGAAGTGCAACAGGAGGGCGAACAGCCATGAAGATCCTCGCCATCCGCCTGAAAAACCTCGCCTCACTGGCGGGCCCGTTTGAAATCGACTTTACCGCCGAGCCCTTGGCCAGCGCCGGGTTGTTCGCCATCACCGGGCCGACCGGCGCAGGCAAAAGTACCTTGCTGGATGCCTTGTGCCTGGCGCTGTTTGGCGCGGTGCCGCGCCTTGGCGATACCGGCCAGGCGAAAATGCCGGATGCCGACAGCGACATTTCCATCGGCGACCCGCGCACCCTGCTGCGGCGCGGCACCGGCGGTGGGTATGCCGAGGTGGATTTTGTCGGCGTCAGCGGCCGTCGCTACCGCGCGCGCTGGGAAGCCAACCGCGCCCGTGACAAGGCCAGCGGCAAGTTGCAGAACAGCCGACAGAGCCTGATCGACCTCGACAGCGACCAACTGCTGGCCAGCCAGAAGACCGAATACAAAACCCAGCTGGAACTGGCCCTGGGCCTGAATTTCGAACAGTTCACCCGTGCAGTGTTGCTGGCGCAGAGCGAATTCAGTGCCTTCCTCAAGGCCAACGATAACGAGCGCAGCGAGCTGCTCGAAAAGCTCACTGACACCGCGCTCTACACCCAGCTCGGCCGCCGCGCCTTCGACAAGGCCAAGGAGGCCAAGGACGCGTATAAACAGCTGCAAGACCAGGCGACCGGCGTGGTGCCGTTGCCCGCCGAAGCCCGCGCCGAACTCGACCAGCAGTTGGCCGAGGCTCAGCAACAGCTCAAGACCCAACAGGCCCAGCTCAAGCAGTTGGAGTTGCAGCACACCTGGCTCAAGGAGTTGCGCGAGTGGCAGGAGCGCCAACAAGATGCAACTGAGCAATTGCAACGAGCGCAAGCGGATTGGGCAGGCCAGGGCCAACAGCGTCAGGACCTGAGCCGCCTGGAGCAATTGGCACCGCAGCGCCATCAGTTTGCGCGCCAGGCTGAACTCGCCACGTTGCTGGCGCCGCTCGCCGTGCAGATTCAGCAGCACCTTGAGCAGCAGACCGCGCTGCAAGCGCGTCAGGAGCAGGCGCAACAGCAGCAGTCCGCCGCCCAGGCCGCCTTGGCTGACGCCCTGAAACAGCAGGCCGACGCCGTGCCCTTGTTGCGTCAGGCGTTCGAACAACAAAGCACCCTCGCCCACCTGACCCAAGACCTGGCCAAGCGCAGCGACGACAAACAGCAACAGGAAAGCGCCTGCCAAGAAGGCCAGGCCTTGCTCACGGGGTTGCAGGAGAAGCAAACCCAAGTGGCCGGGCGCCTGCAACGCCTGGCGGCCGAGCTTGAGCGCAGTGCCGCGCTGGCACCGTTGAGCGACGCCTGGAGCGCCTACCGCGACCGCCTGCAACAGCTGATGCTGATCGGCAACCGCCTCAACAAGGGCCAGAGCGAGCTGCCGCAACTCGAACAGCGCGCCAGCAGCGCTGCCGAAACATTCGCCCAGCAACGCGACGCGCTGGACCTGCTGTACCAGGAAGCCGGTGCCGAGCCGCAGGCGGTCGCCGAGCAGATTCAATTACTCGCCAGCCTGTTGCAAGACAACCGCAAGCAACAGCGCGCCTTCGAAGACCTCACTCGCCTGTGGGACAGCCAGCAACAGCTGGACCAACAGGCGGCTGCATTGACGCAAAAGCTCGCGCACGCCCAACAGCAACGCGAACACCTGAACCAGATCGGCCTGCAGGCCAAGGCCGAACTGACGGTGGCCGAACAGACCCTGACGGTGACCAAGCAACTGCTGGAACGCCAGCGCCTGGCCCGCAGTGCCAGCGTCGAAGAGTTGCGCGCGCAGTTACAGGATGACCAACCGTGCCCGGTGTGCGGCAGCCATGAGCACCCGTATCACCAGCCCGAAGCGTTGCTGCACAGCCTCGGCCGCCATGATGAAAACGAAGAAGCGACAGCGCAGAAAGCGGTCGACACGCTCAAGGAAAAACTCACCGAGCTGCGTGGCGAAGTCGGCGGCCTGATTGCCCAGCAAAAAGAGTTCCTGCAGCAGCAGGAGCTGCTGGCAACCCAGCAACACGGCCTGACACCCAGCCTGCAAGCGCACCCATTGGCCGCCTCGTTGTTCAATCAGGATGCCGCCAAACGCAGCACCTGGCTGGCCCAGCAACTGGCGCAGCTGACGCAAAGCATCAGCCAGGACGAACAACGCCAGGGCGCCCTGCTCAACCTTCAGCAAAATGCCGGGCGCATGCAGCAACAACTGCAAGCCGCCCAGGACGCGAGCCAGCAAGCCCGCCAGTTGCTGGTGGACCAGCAGCGCGAGCTGTCCAACGACCGCGAACGCCTCGACGAAGAACTCCATGCCTTCGCCAGCCTGTTGCCCGCAGAAACCCTCGAAGGTCTGCGTCGCGAACCGGCGGCGACGTTTATGCAGTTGGACCAGCACGTCAGCCAACGCCTTGAGCAACTGGGCCACCAGCGCGATGAACTGGCCGAGCAGCACGAGCGCCAGCAGGCCATCGAGAAAGAACACACCCATCAGCAGCATCGCCAGCAGCAACTGGACGCCTTGCTCCAGCAGGTCACCGAGCTGTCTGCTCGGCAACAGGCCGCCCAGGACACGCTCCGCGCGCTGCTCGGCGAGCACAGCAGTGCCGAACAGTGGCAACAGCAACTGGACCAAGCGGTGGCCCAGTCACGCCAGAGCGAGACCGACGCCAACCACCAGTTGCAAGAGACCCGCAACGCCCTGATTCAATTGGCTGCCGACCTCAAGGCGCAGCAGGATCGCCAACAGGCGTTGGCCGCCGAGCAACACACCCTGGGCGAACGCCTGAGCGAATGGCGTGCCTTGCACCCGGAACTGCATGACGACGGGCTCACGCGCTTGCTGGCCTTTGATGACAGCCACGTCAACGCATTGCGCCAGCAGGTGCAGCACAGCGAAAAAGCCGTCGAACAAGCCAAGGTGCTGCTGCAGGAGCGCGAGCAACGCCTGGCCGAACACCAGGCGTTGCACAATGGCAACCTGGCAGCCGAACAACTGGACGCCGCCCTGGCTGCGCTCAATCAGCAATTGGCTGACGCTGAAAAAACCTGCGCGGAATTGCGTGCGCGCCAGTCCGAAGACCAGCGCCGCCAGGAGGCCAACCATGTACTGGCCGAGCACATCGCCAAGGCCTATGACGAGTGGCAGCGCTGGGCACGCCTGAATGCGCTGATCGGTTCGGCCACCGGCGACACCTTCCGCAAGATCGCCCAGGCCTACAACCTCGACCTGCTGGTGCACCACGCCAACGTGCAACTGCGCCAGCTGGTGCGCCGTTACCGGCTCAAGCGTGGCGGCAGCATGCTCGGCTTGCTGGTGATGGACACCGAGATGGGCGATGAATTGCGCTCGGTGCACTCGTTGTCAGGTGGCGAAACGTTCCTGGTGTCGCTGGCGCTGGCGTTGGGCCTGGCGTCGATGGCGTCGAGCACGCTGAAAATCGAGTCGCTGTTTATCGACGAGGGCTTTGGCAGCCTCGACCCCGAGTCGCTGCAATTGGCGATGGACGCCTTGGACGGCCTGCAGGCCCAGGGCCGCAAGGTGGCGGTGATCTCCCACGTGCAGGAAATGCACGAACGCATCCCGGTGCAGATCCAGGTCAAGCGCCAGGGCAATGGCTTGAGCACCCTGGAGGTCAAGTGAGCGAGGCGCTGCTGTATTCGTTTCGGCGCTGCCCGTATGCGATGCGCGCGCGTCTGGCGTTGCGCTACTCGGGCGTGCCTGTGCAGATTGTCGAGGTCAGCCTCAAGGCCAAGCCGGCCGAGATGCTCGCACTGTCGCCCAAGGGCACGGTGCCCGTACTCTGCGTGGGTGGCCGGGTGATCGAGGAAAGCCTGGAAATCATGCAATGGGCGCTGGCGCAGCATGATCCGGATGGCTGGTTGCGCCAAGGCGACCCGAGGGTGCTGGCGCTGATTGCCGAGAACGATCAGGTGTTCAAACATCACTTGAATCGATACAAGTACGCCGAACGCTACCCGGAGCAGCCGATGGAACATTACCGGGCCGAGGGGGAGGTGTTTTTGCAGACGCTGGAAGGTTTGTTGGCGGAAAATGACTACTTGCTGGCCGAGCAGTTGAGCCTGGCCGATGTGGCACTGGCGCCGTTTGTGCGCCAGTTTGCCCATGTGGATCGCGAGTGGTTTGCCGGGACGCCATATCGCCAGTTACAAGCCTGGCTACAGCGCTTTCTGGAGTCGCCGCTGTTTATTGCGGTGATGGCAAAACCCTGAGCCCAACACAATCAAATGTGGGAGCTGGCTTGCCTGCGATGCCGACAACTCGGTCCAACTGATACACCGAGTTGATTTCATCGCAGGCAAGCCAGCTCCCACATTTGACCGTTGCTCAGCTCAAGCTCAGTGCTGAGTCTTGTGGTCCAGTGCGGCATAGAAGTTGGCGCTTTGTTGCAGGTATTTCTGGGTGTAGGCGCTGGTGCTGGATTTTTTGCCGGAGACTTCCACGCTGGCAGCGGCAGGCAATGCCACAGTGGCGGAAACAGCGGAAGCGGCGATGATCGAGAAGAGATTGAAGTTCATGTCGGTAACCCTTGTGTTCGTTTGGTTAGGTGGCCGGTGAAGGCCTTGAAACCAAACTTACGCCCGAGGGCTGAGCCTTAGAAATGCTTTGAAACAGTAGCCGCTATTAATAGAATTAATACAAGAGTCAGGCCCCGCACTGCGGGGCCTGTGGCTTATTGACGCACCAGAAACTTGAGGTCGCTGGGGGCATCGATCGGCAATTTCTGCACGGTTTTACCCAGCAGGCCGGTCTTGGGGTCACGTTCGACCACCACGATTTCGTTGCTCTTCTGGTTGGCGATCAGCAGGAACTTGCCGCTCGGGTCCAGGCTGAACTCGCGCGGATGGTCACCTTCGACCGAACGGCGCTGCAACTCCTTGAGGTGCGCGGTGGCCGGGTCAATGCTGAATACCAGGACCTGGTTGGTGGTGCCACGGTTGCTCACGTAAAGGAATTTGCCGTCGCTTGAGGCGTGCAATGCCGCGCCCGCCTTGTCGGACACCGGCTGCCCCGCAGCGAAATCCACCAGCTGGGTTTGGCTGAGCGTGCCGTCCTTGTAATCAAACACCGCCACCTGAGCGCTCATCTCGGTGGTCAGCCAGGCATGCTTGCCATCGGCGCTGAACAGCAAGTGGCGTGGGCCGCTGCCCGGTGGCAGTGGCACGGAGGCCGGGGTAGCCGCAGTGAGTGGCAGTTCGTGGTTGGCCTGTGGGTCGTAGCGGTAGGCAAAAATCTTGTCTGCCCCCAAGTCCTGCACATACACGTACTTGCCATCCGGCGACGACACCACCGAGTGCACATGGTTGGACGCCTGGCGCTCAGGGTTGACGCGGCTCGCCGGGTGCCCGCTCAGTTGTACCGGTGCCGACAGCTTGCCGTTGGCATCGACCGGCAGAACCGCCAGGCTACCGCCCGGGTCTTCCAGCACCGAATAGTTGGCGACGAACAGGTAGCGCCCATCAGCGGCCAGGCTGGAATGGGTCGGCTCATTGCCCAGGCTTTGCACCTGGTTGATCAGGGTGAGCTGATGACTGTGCGGGTCAATGCTGTAGCTGCTGACGCGCCCGACCGGGTCTTTCTGGCCCGGGCCGTTCTCGTTGACTACAAACAGGTGCTTCTGGTCTTTGGAAACCGTCAGCCACGAAGGGTTGGCCGCCTTGGCCGCGAGCACCGGCTTGCCACTGAACTGGCCCGTACGGCTGTCAAATTGCAGGCGGTAGATGCCTTCGCTGGTGCCGGCCGTGTAGCTGCCCACCAGCAGTTCATAGGTGTCGACCGGCGCGGCGTGCACCGACATCGCCCCCACACTCCCCGCCATCAGCAGGGGCCAGAATTTACGCATCATCATCCGCTTCATCCTCGTCGTTATTATTGCCGGTGACGCCGTTCATGCAGACCAGGCGATGCTCGCCCGAGTCACCGGTAAGGGTCCAACTTTGCAGCGTTTGATCAAACACCGCCGCCTTGACTTGCTCCAGGCTGAAACTCCAGCGTTTCTCGGCACGACCGTCCATGCAACGGATCAGCAATTGATGCTCGTCCAGGCCGAAATCGAACGTGTGCAGCCCGTCGATTTCGACCATCTGGCAGTTGTTAAACGCGTCGAGCAAGGTAGCGGTGTCGGCAGTCATAACCATCAATCATCAAAAGGAAAGACGTCATGATAGGTCAATTTGTTGCATCGACCTAAACCCCGCTGCTCATCGATTCGCCCCGTTAACATGCAGCCATAATTACCGCGCCCCCTGCTGACCTGGGCGCCATCAGGATTTGCGCGGATAGCGCGGCCTCGGAAACAGGCTATTACCCATTGTTCATTTCACGGCTAAGCACCGATCGTTAGCTTTTGCTCACCTGCTCACTTCGCGCGGCCAGGGTTAAATCGCAACACCGAGCCAGATCTTAACGACAAGGAAGCTGCACGATGATTCATGGAAACCACCCGCCAACACTGTTCAACTACGCCTTGAGCCCTGTATTGCCATCACCTCGTGCCCGCCAACCGGGTGAAGCCCGTGAAGCAGCCATTGAGGGCGGCTCCGGGACCTCGTCCCAGGCAGAGTACGAGCACCCCCTGCGCAGACGCAGCCGAGCAGCCGGGCTGACCGCTGCGCGACTCTCCGCGGCCCCGGCTGCCACACTTGCAATGCCCGCGCCGGTTAACGCCGCCAGCTCACCCGAGCTGACCGCCAATAGGGTCGCCCAGCAGTTCGCCGAGCGCCCCACACTGCGCTCCGTTGTGTCAGGTTTACTCAGCGAGGCGCTCAAAACCCTCTACCCCACGTTGGCGTTCGACCTCGAATACACCGCGCTGGCCGAACCCATCTCGAGCAATCCGCCCCAATATTGCCTGACGCCCCTGCTGGACGTCGCACTCAAACACCTGACGACCGACGGCGAACTGGACTTTACCGATAAAGAAGGCATTGCCTGCACGTTGATCGACCAAGCTACCGGTCATACGCTCAAGCCGGCGCCCCTGGCGGGAGCACTGGTGCCCGGCATCGATATGCAGGCTATCGAGATGGCGATCCGCAGCCTGCGTACGGCCCTCAAGCGTGGGTTTGAGCAAGCACTGCTTCGTCACTTCACCGGTAATGCCTACACCACCCAAAGTGCCGGCGACGCACAGACCAACCGATGGCTATGGCTCAGCGACACCCTCAGAGACACCCTGCGAACCGCCGCCTTGAAACAGCCCGGGCTGACTGAGCAACAACGCGACACCCTTGACCAAATCGTCAGCTACCCAAATCAAGCGCAACGCGTGCGCGCGAAAGGCGATACGGCAGCCAGCGTATTCATCCTTGAGGCCGCCGTTCGCCACGACGATCGCGCATCCGCACAGCTCAGCCCGGACCTGCTGATCACCCGAGAAGTGGCCGGCCGTACGCAGGTCCTGCATGCGACGCCTGCCGGAGTGGTAACCGCGTATGACTCCTTGCAAGCCTTCGGCGAAGCCTGGGGGCGAAATCTGGAGAAGGCGTTCGTCTTCGATAGCCTTGATTGGAAGCGTCAGGCGCCCGACGCGAATATTTTCGATATACAAGCCGCGACCCTCCTGAATGCCATGTTGGAAAACGTCGCATCCATTCGACTGCCGGCATCGGGCACGCTTGATGAACTGGACCAGGTATTTTCCCGGGCCAGCGACCCAAGCCCATGGTTTGCAGGGAGCTATACCCCCAACGCTACCAAGCTTGGGCGGCTGCGTGACAATCTACCGGCATGGCTCAGTCACGCGAGTGATGCAGAACGCGATACCTACCGGCATCATTCACTGGCACTGGCCAGCAGCGTACAGCGCAACAACGGGCGCACCTTCCTCGACGGCATCCCCGATATCCGCACTTTTGCCCGGCAACAGCTGGACCAGCAATTGGCAGGTAAAGGCTACACCGCGCAGGATCTGGAAGTGGTGTTCAAGGTCGCCGTGGGTGACTTGGGCAGCGGCTACATCGAACGGGAGAAGATGAGCCTGGTCGACATGGCCCTGAACAACCTCGCGGGCTTGCCCAAGGGGCAGATGGAGGTTTATCTGCGCGGGCAACCGGTCAGCGATCCGCACATGCCGCAGATGCTCAAGAACCTGGTCAGCAGCGTTGATATCGGTAGCCACTACCCGCAACTGTTGAACCGCGAGCTGCAAAGCGATAGCCCATCGGCTCGGGACCGAACCGCGCGCTTTATCGAGCAAGTGCCGATCCAGCTCGCCATGCAGGCGCTGGAACTCAAGCTCAAGGGCGAGGCTGGCATTACCGACCTGGGTTATCGCTTTATCGAAGCGGTTACCCACCCGGGCGTAGGCAGCAAGCAGGTGGACGGCCAAGCGATTACCGTTCGGCCCCTGGCCTTTGTGCGCAAGCCTGGGGCCACACCGGATGTCGCCGTAAACATGTTCCTGATCGAGCCGCTGGCCGCTACCAGCGGCCCGCATATTCTCTATCGCCCCCTACTGAAACCGGCGCTGCTTGAGTTCCCCAGCCGCGACGCGCTGCTGGAGGCCATCCGTACGCCAGGCGCGTTGCAGGAGAGTATTCTGGCGTGGCTGAAAGATGACAAAGCCCGAGCAGTCTATGGCAACGGCGGCTTCCAAACGCCCAATATTTCACGCTACTCGGTATTCAATGAGTTCGACCCGCCCACCACGCCCACCCCCACCGCACTTGCCGTCGACGGTTATGCGACCGCCACCACGCTACGCCAGGACGTGCTCAACGGCGACCTGATGAAACACTGGTTCCATACCAATGCCGACAGCCTGGTCACCCTGGCAGAAGGCCAATCCACCTCCGACGCGGAAAGCCGCTGGGCTTCGCACAAGGAACTTGGCTGGCTGTTATTCAACACACTGCTGCCGGTGCTACGTGGGCCGGGGGCGATGGCGGGCTGGCTGCTGCAACTGGCCAACAGCGAAGAAGATATCAAGCGGCTTTCCACACCAAACGACCCGGACCCGTCTTCGGCGGTGGTCGACCTGCTCGTCAACCTGGGCATGACACTGGGCCACGCGTCCGCCTCCGAGCCCGGCGAGCCCGCGCGCACTTTTGAACCATTCAAGCAAGACGCCCATTCCGACAGCGCCGGGCCACGCCCCCGTCACGACGATGAGCCCGTTGCCCGCCAAGCCATCATCCGGCAGGCCCCGGCAGCGCCCGCCTCCGGCAGCTTTGGCGGCGAAAACACGGCCATTGACGTGCGATTATCGAGCCCACGCGGGTTAACGCCAAGCCTGCTTGCGCACATAGACTCGTTCAAAGTAGCGGCGCCAACGGATCCCGGATCGCCCATCGGCGAAGGCACCAGAAAAGGCCTGTACAACGTTCATGACCGGCTTTATGCCAACATCGACCATCACTGGTTCCGCGTGGCAAACGACCTGGATGGCGCCTACGTCATCGATGAACACAACAAGGCACGTACAGCGCCGCCCATCACACGCGACGCGCAGGGTAAGTGGCATTTTGACCTGGCGCCCAAACTCAGAGGCGGCATGCCAAAATCTGCCAGGCCACTGGATTCACTCGCGAACAGTATGCAAGCCAAGCGCCTGGCGGAGACCGACTATCGGCGCAACCTGAAAGAGCGCAAGAAAGTTTCAAAAACACATGACACTGCAATGGCAAACATCGAGGCCGACCTCACCGAGTACGAAAGCGCCCGAAAGAAACTCAAGACCCTTTACAACCTGGCAAGCACCGAGGCATCAGCCGTTCGATTTGCCGAACCTTATGCACAGCAACGGCAGATTACCGACGCGCTGAAGGACAGGATTGCTCAACAACTTGAGCGTCTCAAACCCCTGACGCAATCACTCGTGGCCGCCAGCAAAACCACTGTTGAAACCATTGCGCCGAGGAAGTTGGGCGGGATAGACGATCTATCGGAGTTCAAGCACAACCGTTCAGTGGAGTACGAAAATACGCTGCACACCTTGACGGCAATAGAAAACTTTTACGTTCGCCTGTTTAACGACACCCGTCAGTACGGCGTGCGTGGCGCCTCAATCTCAGAGCTGGAAGCACATGCCAATGGCGGCATACAGCCAGCCTACGAACAATTGACTGAAGCGTACAAAATAATCTATGAAAACAATGAACAACTGTTGCGGTCGCGGCAGGCAGTCGGCGCGCTGTTGGCTGAGTGGAAGAGCGATTCACCTTTTGGCAACAAGGAAGCGTTGGGCTACATCAAGAGGCGATACACCACGACTGTCGCGCTCAATGAACTTACAACGAAATTGAACAACCTGTCGTTTCTCCATCAACTGACCTCGACATGGGGTGCGCGCTTCCCAGAGGATGCCGCGCGCCGTCAGATGGAGCGATTCTTAAAGGACAATCTGAAAGCCGAAGCTTCAGCACTCCAGGATCTACGCCAATACAACGACTTCACCTTGGGCGAGCGAAACGCGACGCTAAACACCATTATCACCAAATACAAACAGGTCCTGAGCGACAGTCTTGTCTTGCAGGAAGAGTATCCACAGCTCTTTCGGGCGGACTACCACCAGCGGTTCACTGCTTTACTGAGTGAATTCATCGCCGATGCACAGGCCGAATTGGCACAGGTCGTCAAAGAGGAGCAGTTTCTGATTCCGGCTGCGCCCGCGCGCAGTGACCAAAGGGCCAAACCGCAGAACCAGCGCGTGTTCAAGACCGAACATAAAGAGACCTTGATTGGCACATTACGCGCGCCCGAGCCGGGCCGAACCGTCGACATCATCGATGTGTTGGACCCACAAAGCGGCCAACCTATCGCAAGCTACAGTGAACACGCCAAGGAGCGCGGATGGGTGAAAATCATCCGCGGCCAGCCCACGCAAACGTCTCCCGCCGCTTCGCCGAAGCCCTTGGCGAGCTATAAGAGCGATGCGCAAAAGTCGATAGATGCCGCGACGCGACGCGAGCAATCGATTCTTTTCCAGAAAAAGAAACTTGACGACCCCCAGCGACGCGACACCGTCTCCCCTCTGGATTGGTACGAGATGCTGGAGACCGTGGCTAACCAACTCAAGGAGACCGCACGGCAGGCCGAGGCCAACCACGGTGGCAGGCCGGAAACCGCCGAGTTGGTGGCGCGCTGGCGAACCGCTGCAGATGAAATGCTGCAAAAGGCCCGACAACACACCGCAGATGGCTATCTGGTTCAGCCGCCGACAGCGGAAAATGTCGACTTCCTGTGGCGTCATGGGTTTGTCGATATCAACCTGGTACGGCGGGACGTGCCCACAAAAGCTGGCGACGTATTCACCGAATACGCGGTGCGTAAAAAAGGCAAGATCGACGTGGTGTGGTACGCCCACTTCCACTACCCGCAGAAAGGTTGGCCACGGGATGATCACAGAGCAGCGCATCTGAAAATCCCGTCGCAACGCTACAAAACCAAAAAAGACTTGATTGCCGAAGCCAAAAGCAACGGCGTCGTCGCGCAAATAATCAACGCCGATATCAACGCCCCGTTGGATCAGAAGCTGTTTCTGAAGCTGTAAAACTGACAGGCTGAGCACTGCAAAAAAAAGCCGCACACTGTGCGGCTTTTGATTAATGGCACTTAATGCGCAAACAACGAGTTGCCTTTCTGCCCGGCCAGTTTTTCAGGCTTGATCAGGAACCGTGCGAGCGCCGGCAACAGCCATAGCGCACCGAACATGTTCCACAGCAGCATGAAGGTGAGCATCAGGCCCATGTCGGCCTGGAACTTGATGGCCGAGAAGATCCAGGTGCACACGCCGATTGCCAGGCACAGGCCGGTGAACAGCACGGCTTTGCCGGTGGACTTGAGCGTTTGGTAGTAAGCCTCTTGCAACGGCAGGCCGGCACGCAGGAAGCTTTCCAGACGGCTGTAGATGTAGATGCCGTAATCCACGCCAATCCCCACGCCCAGCGCCACCACCGGCAAGGTCGCGACCTTGACGCCGATGCCCATGAACGCCATCAGCGCGTTGCCCAGCACCGAGGTCAGCACCAGCGGCAACACGATGCACAGGGTGGCGGCCCAAGAGCGGAAGGTGATCATGCACATCGTGGCCACGCACAGGTAGACCAGGATCAGAATGGTCAGCTCCGACTCTTTGATGACTTCGTTGGTGGCGGCTTCGATCCCGGCGTTACCGGCGGCAAGGATAAATTCCAGGCCATCCTTGTTGTTCTCCTTGGCGAAGTCCTGCACGGCGTGCACCGCGCGGTCGAGGGTTTCGGCCTTGTGGTCGTTGAGGAACACCAGCACCGGCGCCAGCGAGCAATTGTTGTTGTACAAGCCATCGGCACGGGCGATGGAGTTGTTCAGGACGTCAGGGTTGCGCGACAAGGTTTCCCATTTGAGGTTGCCCTCGTTCATCCCCTTGATCATTTGCTTGGACACGGTCACCAGCGAGATTGCCGACTGCACGCCTTCAGTGTTCTGCATCTTCCACATCAGTTGGTCGATGGGCGCCATGGCTTCATAGCGCGAACAGCCTTCGGCCTTGGTCTTGACCATCACCACCAGCACGTCGGAGCTGGTGGAGTAGTTGCTGATGATGAAATTGTTGTCCTTGTTATAGCGCGAGTCCGGGCGCAGTTCCGGTGCACCCTGGTCCAGATCGCCGATCTTGAGGTTCTGGCTGTACCAGAGGCCGCCACCGAAGGCGATCAACGCGAGCAACACAGACACCGGCGCGACCTTGGGGCTGGCGAATTTGGACAGCAGGCGCCAGAACGGGTGTTCGCGGTGCGCGTCCTTTTTGCTCTTGGCGATGGCACGCTTGCTGATACCGACGTAGGAGATCGCCACCGGCAGCAGGATCAGGTTGGTGAACACGATCACCGCCACGCCGATGGAGGCGCCGATGGCCAGCTCGCGGATGACACCGATGTCGATGATCAGCAGTGTGATAAAGCCCACGGCGTCGGCGAGAATCGCGATCATCCCCGGCAGGAACAGTTGCCGGAACGTGCGGCGCGCAGCGGTCAGCGCGTTGTCCGCCTCACTGGATTGCAGCGCAATACCGTTGATCTTCTGCACGCCATGGGAAATACCGATGGCGAAAATCAGGAACGGCACCAGCATCGAATACGGGTCGAGGCCGAAACCGAAAAAGTGCATCAGCCCCAGTTGCCAGACCACCGCCACCAGCGTCGTGCTCAACACCGCGACGGTGCTGCGCAGGCAGTTGGTGAACCACAGCAGCAGAATCAGGGTGATGACGAACGCGATACCAAAGAACATCACCACCATGACCAGGCCATCAATCAGGTCGCCGACCTTCTTGGCAAACCCGACGATGTGGATTTTGACGTTGGGGTTCTGCGCTTCGAACTTGTCGCGGATCTTGTCTTCGAGTTCATGGGAGAACTTGCGGTAGTCCAGGGCCAGCAATTTGCCCTGGTCCTGCGGGTCCGGGTAGGACTCCAGCAACGGGATGTCGACGATGCTTGACTTGAAGTCGTTGGCCACCAGGCGCCCGACCTGGCCGGACTTGAGCACATTGTTGCGCAACTGGTCGAGGCTTTGCGGCGAGCCGTTGTAACTTTGCGGGATCACTTCACCGCCGGCAAAGCCTTCTTCGGTGACTTCGGTCCAGCGTACGCTGGGGCTCCACAGCGACTTGAGACCCGAGCGGTCAACGCCCGAGATGTAGAACACCTCGTCGTTGATCTGGCGCAGGGTCTCCATGTACTCCTTGGTGAAGATGTCGCCGTCCTTGGCCTCCACCGAGATGCGCACGGTGTTGCCCAGGTTGGCCAGATCGTTACGGTGCTCCATCATCTTTTCGATGAAGGGATGCTTGAGGGGGATCATCTTTTCAAAGCTGGTCGACGGGCGAATCAGCGTCGCCTGCCAGAACAGGAAAATACTCACCAGCAGGCAGATGACGATGACTGCCGGGCGATTGTTGAAGATCAGGCGCTCAAGCAAGGTCGCTTTATCGTTGTGATGACTGCTCATTCTTTACCCGCCTTCTTATTGTTTTTCGAGTTCAGCGCCGGCCGGCGTAGCAACGCGTACACCGCCCTGCCCGACCAGAATCAGGTTGCCATTGCCTGCAGCAGTGACTGCCGACAATGAGATGCGGTCCGGGCGGTTGAATACGCTGAAGGTCTGGCCATCATCGTGACTGACCACCACGCTGCCGCCATTGCCGACCACGACCAGCGAGCCGTCATCGAGCAAACTCGCGCCCGACAAACCGAACTCCAGGGCGCCACGCGCCGCATTCAATTGGACTTGCTCCCAGGTGCTACCGAAATCCGTGGAGCGATACAGGTTGCCGCGCAGGCCATAGACCAACAGGGTTTGCGGCTGGGCGGTGCTGATCACCCCGAACAGCGAGCCCTCGTAGGGGCCTTCGAGCTTCTCCCAGGTCTGGCCGTCGTCGCTGGAGCGGAACATGCTGCCCTGCTCGCCGACGATAAACAGCCCGGCGTCCTTGATGTGGGCGATGGCGTTGAGGTGGAACTGGTCTTCGTTATCGAGACGGTCGCTGACGTCTTCCCAGTGTTTGCCAGCGTCGGTGGTTTCAATCAACGCACCGTAGGCGCCCACGGCGATACCGTGTTCGGCATCCTTGAACCACACGTCGAGCAACGGTGCTTCGCGCTTGAGGTCCTGAAATTGCTGGGTCCAGCTAGCGCCGCCGTCGACGCTTGCCAGAATCTGCGCATCATGGCCGACCGCCCAGCCGCGTTTATCGTCGACGAAATACACTGCCGTGAGCAGTTGCCGGGTGGGGACTTTGGCCTGGGTCCAGGTGCTGCCCTGGTCATCGGAATAGAGGATGTGCCCACGATCACCGACCGCCACCAGACGTTTGCCGGCATGGACCACATCGATCATCAGGCCTTTGCTGGCCTTGGGGGATTCAATCGCGAATATCGGCTGCGTACGGGTATCGCCGGCAGCGAACGTGGGAGTCGATAACACTCCAAACAGCGAGAGCGCTGTGGCCAGCATCGCAACCCTGCGTGCGGCGCGCGGGCAGCAAACAGCCCAACCCATGACAGGCTCACTCATAGACCTTTCTCCCCATTTATTATTGTTAGGTGGTCTCGCCTTCCCGGGCTCTGAAACCTGCACTCTAGAGCGCCTGGAGGAAGCAAGGGCCATCCTATCGGGCTTTCGAATCGTCTGACAATCGGCGCTACGTTATCTTTTGTTAACTGACGGCGTTTGGTCGTGGCCTGAATATCGCTGCATTCCCCAGGCTGATTAATGAATTTTTATTCCATCTATTGAATTTAGTGAATTTTTATTCCATTAATGGCGTTCTTGAAAACAATAATTCAAAGGACCACGGCTATGCGTGAACTCGGAATCGGCCTGATCGGCACAGGCTTCATGGGGCGCGCCCATGCGTTAGCGTTCAATAATGCGCGGGCGGTATTCGAACTGCCGGTACGCCTCACGTTAGCGGCCCTGGCCGATGCCGACACCGCGCGCGCTCAGCGTTGCGCGACGGCGTGGGGGTTTGCCCAGGCCCATGGCGATTGGCAGGCGCTGATCAACGACCCCAGCGTTGACGTGGTGGCCATCACCACCCCCAACCATCTGCATTACCCCATGGCCATGGCTGCGATTGCGGCGGGCAAGGCGGTGTATTGCGAAAAGCCGCTAGCGGTCAGCCTGGAGCAGGCCGACGCGATGCGCCGCGCCGCCCGTGCCGCCGGGGTGGTCACGCGCGTCGGCTATAACTATCAGCACAACCCGATGATCAGCCTGGCAAGGCAGATGATTGCCAATGGAGAGCTGGGCGAGATCATCAGCTTCCAGGGCGAGTTCAGCGAAGACTTCATGGCCGACCCGGCCTCGCCCTGGTCGTGGCGGTGTGAAGTGGACCATGCCGGTGGTGCGCTGGCGGACCTCGGTAGCCACCTGCTGTCGATGGCACGCTACCTGGTGGGCGATGTGCTCAGCGTGTGCGCCGACACCCACACCGTCCACGCGCAACGCCCCGCCACCGCCGGCAGCCCGACGAACCGCGCGATTGCCGTGGATGACCAGGTGCATGCGCTGCTGCGCTTTGCCAACGGCGCCCGTGGCACCGTGAGCAGCAGTTGGCTCAAGCATGGCTACAAAAACCACCTGAGTTTCGAAATCAGCGGTACGAAAGGCACCCTTGCGTTCGATCAGGAGCGCTTGAACGAGCTGCGTGTGTGCCGTGTCGGCCAGGACGGTTTCCAGCGGTTGCTGGCGGGCCCCGCCCTGCCCGGCTATGCCGCGTTCAGCCCGGCGGCCGGGCATCAATTGGGCTACAACGAGTTGAAGACGCTGGAAGTACACGAATTGATCATGGCGCTGGCGGGTCAGGGCGTTGATGGCACCGACTTTGACCAGGCGTGGGAGGTCGAGCGGCTGGCGACGGCGATTCGCCTGGCCGCGCGTGAGGCGCGTTGGGTCAACGTGAGCGAGGTGTAAATGCGGGGGAGCAGCGCGCTCCCCACGCGTTCGGCTTAGATCACGAAACGCGCGACCATCCCGTTCAAATCCACCGCCAGGCGCGACAGCTCGTGGCTGGCCGCGCTGGTCTGGTTAGCGCCCGCCGCCGACTGCGTCGCCAGGTCGCGGATGTTCACCAGGTTGCGGTCGACTTCACGGGACACCTGCGCCTGCTCTTCCGAGGCGCTGGCGATCACCAGGTTGCGCTCATTGATCAGGCTGATGGATTGGGTGATCTGCTCCAGCGCCACACCGGCGGCGCGGGCCATTTCCAGGGTGGCGTGGGTGCGCTGGTTGCTCTGCTGCATCGACTGTACCGCGTCACCGGTGCCGCTCTGGATACCGGCGACCATTTTTTCGATTTCCTGGGTCGACTGCGCGGTGCGATGAGCCAAGGCGCGGACTTCATCGGCCACCACCGCAAACCCTCGGCCGGCTTCACCGGCGCGGGCCGCCTCAATCGCTGCGTTGAGCGCGAGCAGGTTGGTCTGTTCGGCAATTGCGCGTATCACGTCGAGGACCTTGCCAATGTCGCGGCCCTGAGTGGCCAAGCCTTCGATCATGACCGAGGTGTTTTGTACATCCTGAGTCATGGTTTGAATCGCGCCGACGGTTTCCACCACGCGATCACGCCCTTCACGCGCTGCCAGGTTGGATTGGCTGGAGGCTTCGGAGGTGGACACCGCGTTGCGCGCCACCTCTTCCACGGCAGCGGTCATTTCGTTGACGGCGGTGGCGGCCTGGTCGATTTCGTTGTTCTGCTGTTGCAGGCCTTTGGAGGCTTCCTCGGTGACCGCGCTGAGTTCTTCCGCTGCCGAGGCAAGCTGGGTGGCGGAACCGGCGATGTGCTGGATGGTTTGGCGCAGGTTGGCTTGCATGGCCGACAGGGCACTGAGCAAGCGTGCCGGCTCGTCCTTGCCATCGTCTTCAATAACGCTGGTCAACTTGCCACCGGCAATGGTTTGCGCCACTTCCACCGCTTTGCGCAGCGGCGTAACAATGCTGCGCGTCAGCAGCCAGGCCAGCAACACGGTCAACAACGCCGCTGCGACTGAAACGATGATGATCCCGGTCACGCCTTGTTGGTAACTGGCCTCAGCATTACGCCCGGCCTGGTCGGCATCGGCGCCGTTGAACGCGATCAGTTGGTTGAGTTGCTCGCCCATCAAGTCGGTACCGTTCTTGATTCGCGTGTTGATCAGGGTGCGCATCGCCTCGACGTTGTTTTGCTGGGACAGTGACAGCATCTCGGCCTGAGCGGCGAAGTAACTCTCAAGGGTCGCGGCGAAGGTTTTGTACAAGGCCGCCTCCTCGGGACCCGCCGGCATCACCGAATACGCGCTTTGAGCCTGCTTGACCTTATCCATCAATACGCCGATGCGCGTCTTGGCTTCCTCGAGCGCCGCAGGTTCGCGGTTGATCAGTACCCGAAAGGACAGAATGCGCAGGCGCAGAACGTTTTCTGTGAGGTTACCGAGGTATTTCACACTGGGTAGTTGGTTGGCCCCCATGTCCATGGATGCCTGGCGGATTGTCGTCATGCGGTTGACGGCAAACACGCCAAGGATTACTACCAGCAACGCAATGAACGCAAAACCGAGAAAAGCGCGAGGGGCAATATTCAGATTACGAAGGGACATAGGGGTGCTCTCAAAAAGGGGTGTTTGCGCGCATCCCTGCGGCGACACGATCCGCGGGTGTCAACGCACCACTCGGACCACTAAGCGCCACTGTTGTCATTGATGTGTGGGCCTATTCAGGCTATCGGCGGACTTGAGAAATTAATGGGCACATTTCGAAATATTTTTTCACACTTCTGACAGCCAACACTTTCTGGCATCCTTCGCGTCCCTTTTCTGACCCGAGCCCGCATTTTGTCTGACGCTCAAGCGCCCCGCCCCCGCTATAAATCCGACCTGATCTACGGCCTGGAAGACCGCCCGCACTTCACCGCAGCGATTTTTGCTGCGCTGCAACATGTGCTCGCGAGTTTCGTCGGCATCATCACCCCCACGTTGATCGTCGGCGGCGTGCTGGGGCTGGAAAGCGAGGTGCCGTACCTGGTGAGCATGGCGCTGTTCGTGTCCGGGCTCGGGACGTTTGTGCAAGCGCGCACGTTCGGGCCGATCGGTTCCGGCCTGCTGTGCCTGCAGGGCACCAGTTTTTCGTTTATCAGCGTTATTTTGAGTGCCGGGTTCATGGTCAAGGCCCGAGGCGGCGGTACTGATGAAATCCTCTCGACGATCTTTGGCATCTGCTTTTTCGCAGCCTTTATCGAAGTGGTGCTCAGCCAGTTCATCGGCAAGCTGCGCAAACTGATCACCCCGGTAGTGACGGGCACCATCATCACCTTGATGGGTTTGTCGTTGATCAAGGTGGCGGTCACCGACATGGCGGGGGGCTTCGGTTCCAGCGATCTGGGCGCGGCAAGCAATATGGGGCTGGCGGCGCTGGTGCTGCTGACCATCGTGGTGCTCAACCGCTTCAGTAACCCGTTCCTGCGCCTGGGTTCGATCGTGATCGGCCTGACCCTGGGCTTCGTGGTGGCCTGGTGGATGGGACGTGTCGATATGGCGGCGCTGCCGCAGGTGCCGTTAATCAGCGTGCCGGTGCCGTTCAAGTACGGGTTCTCGTTCGACTGGGTGGCGTTTATACCGGTGGCGGTGATTTTTCTGATTTCGCCATTGGAAGCCGCCGGTGACTTGACGGCCAACTCGATGATTTCCCAGCAACCGGTCAAAGGCCCGCTCTACATCAAGCGAATCAAGTCGGGCCTGCTGGCCGACGGCCTCAACTCGGCGATGGCCGCGACGTTCAACAGCCTGCCGATGGTGACCTTCGCGCAAAACAATGGCGTGATTCAGCTGACCGGCGTGGCCAGTCGCTACGTGGCGTACTTTATCGCCGGCCTGCTGGTGCTGCTGGGGCTGTTCCCGATGATCGGCGCCGTGCTGCAACTGATGCCCAAACCGGTACTCGGCGGCGCCACCCTGATCATGTTCGGCACCGTTGCCGTGGCCGGGATCAAGATTCTTGCCGAAGCCGGGCTGCATCGGCGCAATGTGCTGATCGTGGCGATTTCCCTGGGCATGGGCCTGGGGGTCGCCGCCGTGCCGGAGGTATTGCGCGACTTGCCCAAGGCGCTGCACAACATCTTCGAATCGCCGATCACCGTGGGGGCGTTCTGTGCAATCGTGCTGAACATTTTCCTGCCGGAAGAGTTCTTAGAGCTGGAAGAAGATGAATTTGATCCGGAGTCCTCTACCCTCAAGGTCATGCAGGATCCGGACGTCACGAAATAGGAGCATCTGTTAATGCGCAAGCTCATGGTTCTATCGCTACTGCTGCTTACCTTGAGCGCCTGCGCGCTGTTCCCCAACCGCGACCCGCTCAACATTACGGTGGTCGGCATCGAGCCGCTGCAAAGCCAGGACCTGGAAGTACGCTTCGCCGTGAAGCTACGGGTGCAGAACCCCAATGAAACGGCAATCGACTACAGCGGCGTAGCCTTGGACCTGGACGTCAATGGTCGGCCGCTGGCGTCGGGGGTGAGTGATCAATCCGGTTCCATTGCACGCTTTTCCGAAGCGGTGCTGATGGTGCCAGTCAGCGTTTCCGCATTTTCGGTATTACGCCAAACGCTGGGGCTGAGCCAGACCCAGAGCTTGAACAACTTGCCGTACGTACTGCGTGGCAAACTGGCCGGTGGGCTGTTCGGCACCCTGCGCTTTGTGGAGCGCGGCACGTTGGACCTGCCAAACACGGCGACCTGGTAAAGGCCATGCAACCGACATTGCTCACTGAACGGCTGATCCTGCGCCCACTCACCCTGGACGACGCCGACGGTATCCAGCAGCAATTCCCGCATTGGGCCGTGGTGCGCTACCTCAATGCCTTGGTGCCCTGGCCCTACCCGGCCGACGGCGCGCGTACTTATCTGCAACAGCACGCCCTGCCCGCCATGGCCCGTGGCAAGGAGTGGCACTGGTCGATCCGCCTCAACAGCGCGCCTGAGCAACTGATCGGTACTATCAGCCTGATGGACGAACACGACAACAACCGTGGCTTTTGGCTCGGCCCGCAATGGCACGGCCTGGGCTTGATGAGCGAAGCCAGTGCGGCGGTGACCGAATACTGGTTCGATACCCTCAAACGCCCGCTGCTGCGCGTGCCCAAGGCTGGGCCTAACCGAGGGTCACGGCGGATTTCCGAGCGCACCGGCATGCGCTTGATCCGCACGGATTACGGGGCGTTTGTAGAAGGGACTTTGCCACGCGAGTTATGGGAGATGACCCGCGAGGAATGGCTTGAAGCCCACGCGCGCGCACGCTGAAATTTACGCTGGGCGCGGGCTTGCCTGCGCCCAGCGTGCTCGACGGGTTTTAGTCGGTGATGAAGCGCACGCCCGGTTTGGCACGCTCATCCACTACCAGCTCAAATATGTCCGGCCGCGCATAATGCCCCACCACGTCATAGTCGTACCGTGCGCGCACCAGGTCATCGGTGTTGATCTGCGCGGTCAATAACCCCGCCCCGCCCAGCAACGGCCCGGCCAGGATGTCGCCCATCGGCCCGATGATCACGCTGCCGCCCGCGATCAAGGCGCGGTCTGACGGCCAGTTGGCAACCTCCACCCCCAACGCCTCGGGCGAAGCCTGCACTTGGCAGGCACTCACCACAAAGCAGCGGCCTTCGTGGGCAATATGGCGCATGCTCACTTGCCACATCTCGCGCTCATCCACCGTAGGCGCGCACCACACCTCCACGCCCTTGGCGTACATCGCCGTGCGCAGCAACGGCATCATGTTTTCCCAGCAGACTGCGCCGCCAATGCGGCCTACCGCTGCATCGATCACCGGCAAGGTCGAGCCATCGCCCTTGCCCCAGATCAGCCGTTCGGTGCCGGTGGGCATCAGCTTGCGGTGCTTGGCGACCAAACCGCCCGACGGCTCGAAATACAACAGTGTGCAATACAGCGTGCTGCCACTGCGCTCAATCACACCGAGTACCAGGCTCGCGCCGGTACGGGCCGACAACCCGGCCAGTGCTTCGGTTTCGATGCCCGGCACGTCGATGGCATTGGCAAAATACCGCGCAAACGCTTCGCGGCCTTCCGGCAGGCGGTAACCCAACTGCGTGCCGAAGCTTTCGCCCTTGGGGTAGCCGCCGAGCAAGGCCTCGGGCATCACCACCAATTGCGCGCCACTGCGCAGGATTTCTTGCTCATAGGTCAGGATTTGCGCCAGGGTTTGCGCCTTGCCACCCGGCAGGGCGCCAATTTGCAAAGCAGCCACGGTAGAAACAGGCATGACGAACTCTCCGAATAAGGGGGTTGCCCATTCTCCGGCCAGCCTGGATCATGAATAAAGCCTACTTCAGTGCTGAATGATATGAACCAGATGAATATCGCCCAGGTTGACCTGAACCTGCTGAAAACCTTCGAAGCCCTGCACGACGAGTCGAGCGCCAGCCGCGCGGCATTGCGCCTGGGTGTTACCCAGTCGGCGATCAGTGCGGGGTTGCGGCGCCTACGCGAAATGTATGGCGATCAGCTGTTCGTGCGCACCGGCCGGGGCTTGGCGCCAACCTTGCGGGCCAATCAGCTGAAGCCGGTCATCAGCGAGGCCCTGGACCGCTGTCGGCAGAGCCTGGCGATGACCCATCCGACCCATCCCAACTACCAGGGCCGGTCGGTGGTGCTGGGTTTGTCCGATGATTTCGAGATCGCCCATGGCCGTCGGCTGATGGCGGAAATAGCGCAACGCGCGCCGAAACTGCGGGTGATTTTCCGCCAGACCCATAGCCAAATCGTCGCCGCCGCCCTGCTCGACCGCACCCTGGACCTGGCGATTACCGCTGGCGGCTTTGCCGAGCGCCGGCTGAGCCGGCACGTGCTGGGAGACGGGGATTACCGCTGCCTGATAGACCCGCAAAGCCTGACGCCAGGCCAGCACGGCATCACCTTGGAAGAATTCGTCACGCGCGAGCATGTGCTGGTGTCGTCGGGCGGGTTTATCGGGATTACCGACGAAGGTTTGGCGGCGCAAGGGCTGAGCCGCCAAGTGTGCGCATCCACCAGCCATTTTGCCGCGCTGCCGTACTTGCTCAAGGGCAGCCAGGCGCTGGCGACGATTCCCGGGCATGCCGCCGAGGCCATTGCGCAGATGACCGGTTTGCGCGTGCTGCCCTGCCCGCTGGCATTGCCGCGCTACCCGGTGGAACTGGGCTGGCGCACCCAGTCCCAGCTTGATCCGGTGCTGCTTAAAGTCCGTGAGGCGATTGTGGCGTGCTTTACTTGGCCGCAGCCATCAGCTTGTTGACTTCGCTGCGTACCATGTTGGAAAACTCCGGCGGCGACATGCCGTCGAGTTCCGCACGCACCCACTCAGCCCACTTGCCCTTGCGCTTGGCGCGCTCGCCGAACAAGCGTGCCGCTTCGCCTTTGGCCTTGCCCAGGTTGGTTTGCCACAGGTCGTAGAGGCGGGACTTTTCATCTTCCAGCTCGGCGCGTTCGGCGAGGGTTTTGTTGGCCAGATTGAAGCTCATGTTGAATTACCTGCTGCACAAATAGGTGACATCTTACACGGTAGGTCGAAACTTCCAGATTCGGATTTTGCTCGGGACCACGCTACCGGCAAAAAAACTGCAACTTTTGCCGCCACCCGACACTCCATTGTTCACTGTCACATTCACCTGCAAGGAGTCACACAATGGCCCGCAAAACTGCCGCCCAAGCTGTCGAAGACCAAATCAAGGATCAAGCCTTCAGTGAACTGACGGCGCTGATCGAAGAATCGGACAAACTGCTCAAGAGCAGCGCCGCCCTGGTGGGCGAAGAAGGCGAAACCTTGCGCGAGCAGGTTGCCATCAAGCTCAAGCAAGCGCTGGACTCGGTGTCCAACGTGCGCGAGCGCAGCAAGCCTGTGGTCGATGCCACCGAAACCTACATCGGCGGCCATCCATGGCAGACCGTGGCGATTTCCGCAGGCTTTGGCCTGGTGGTCGGCCTGCTGCTCGGTCGCCGCAACTGAGTGACGGGGGCTGCTGCCTGAGGCAGCGGCCCCCTTTTTTAACCCTCGGCTAATGCCTGCAACTGCCGAAGGTCCTTCGCGTCAAGCTCAATACCTGTTTCCTGCGACTTCGCCCGTGTGCGATGACGTCGATCCCCTGGTAACCGCCGTAATCCCGCCGCATGCATCTGCCGCACCAGCTCCTGGCTGCGCTCGGCGAAGTGTTGCCCGGCGGTTTTGCTCGGGTCGATCAGGATCAGTAACTGCCCGGTCCAGGGCGTGCGCGCGCCCGGGTGATCCGACCAATTGAATTCAAACGAGAAGTTGCCCCCGGTGAGTGCCGCCGCCAACAACTCGACCATCATCGACAGCGCCGAACCTTTATGGCCGCCAAACGGCAACAACGCTCCGCCCTCGAGAATGGCCTTGGGGTCCTGGGTCGGCTGGCCCAGGCTGTCGACGCCCATACCCGGCGCAAGGCGCTCGCCCTTGCGTGCGGCAATCTGCACGTCACCGTGGGCGATGGCACTGGTGGCGAGGTCAAACACGATAGGCGCGCCGTCCGCCCGGGGTGCGGCAAACGCAATCGGGTTGGTGCCGAACAGCGGCCGATCGGCGCCATGGGGCACCACGCAGGTCATGCTATTGACCACGCTCAGCGCCACCAGCCCTTCTTCGGCGAAGGGTTCGACATCCGGCCACAACGCGGCGAAATGATGGGAGTTGTGAATAGCCAGCAATGCGATGCCGGCGCTGCGGGCCTTGGCTACCAGCTGTGAACGGGCCGCTGCCAGCGCCGGTTGGGCGAAGCCGTTGCAGGCGTCGACCCGCACGCAACCGGACGCGACGTCCGCGACCACCGGCACGGCTTGGCCGTCAACCCAGCCGCTGGCCAGCGTGCTCAGGTACCCAGGGATGCGGAAAATGCCATGACTGTGGGCACCGTCACGTTCAGCACTGGCGCAGTTGTGCGCCAGGATGGCAGCCACCTGCGGGGATGTGCCATGCCTGATAAAAATCCGTTGTAGCAATGCCACCAGCTCAGAGAAGCCGATTGAGGTGGATGCCGTGGCAACTGTCGGAGACTGCGCAGACATTTGAAGCTCCGTTTTTATGATTGGAAGGGGCAACGAATGAACATTCAGGCGGTTGATTAAACACCACGCACGCCGCCTGCTGTCAACTTGTGCGGGGCTGATTATGTACCCCCGCTCGGCGCTGACGCGTACTTACCCTGTGATCTCCCGTCCACAAAGGAGACAGACCATGGTGCGCGTTACCCCAGCGTATTTCTTTGACGAGTTCCTGCTGCCCCTTAGCCGCAAAACACCCAGCGAGCGGGAGCGTGCGCTGGGGCTCACCGTCAAGGACCTTGATTGGCTGCATACGCTGTACTACGCCAATGATACGGCCCGACAGGATACCCGCCTGCAAAGCCATCCCATGCGTGTCGAAAGGTTGCTGATCCACGTCTCGGGGCAACCCCCGGTTCCCATCGCCGGCGCTTTCCTGATGAGTCCGAGCCCGGACGGTGCCAAGGCTCTGCTCTACACGCCCTATGGCGGCATTCAGGTCGCTGACAGCCATGCCTCGCTGCTCGCCGACGTCAGCGCGGCGTTGGCCGACCCGCTGCAGCGCGTGGACTTGCTGAAGTTCGTCTCGATTGCCCAGCGCAACGCACTGCCCGTTGGCACGGCCATGACCTTGACCACCGAGATCATCGAAGGCGCCGTGATGGAAGACCAGGAGCGGCTCCTGCAGGCGTGTCAGCAAGCCAACGTACACACCATGTTTGAGCACCTGCAAAAAACGCCCACCCTGGCGAGCATGCTCGACACAGTGCTCGGGATCATGGCGCGGGCTTTTTTTCCAGGCCTGGATCAACGCGATACGCAGGTGAACTGCTTTATCAACACCCCGCCGAACACTGATCGACGCTGGGTCGGCTCCGTGCCATTAAGCGAAGCGCTCTTACAGTTCTATGTGCGACACGCCTGGCCCAAGGCGCAAACCCGCGAGTTCGTTAACCCCAAACATGTCACCACCGCCTTCACCCTGGCCCAGTTGGAGCAAGATCATCAGCACTGGGAAACGCTGACCGAACAGGCCTCCAGCATCCTGTCCAAACTGCTGGAGAGCCTGCTGCAAACTTACTGGAACGAGGACATCGACAACGGGACTTCACGCCGGGATCTTTTCGCGCACGTCATGGCAGAGAAGTTTCGCATCGAGGCACTGCTCAAGCGCCAGCAAAAGATTATCAGCGCCGACGAAAGCCATCGGCTCCAGGCATTATTCCTTAGCGACCAGAGCGCTCGCGGCGCCTACTCGGCGACCCTGAGTGTGGAAAAAGTGCGCATCTACGCGCCCTACCAGCACTACGTAGAGCTGGCCAGCACACTGATGATCAGCGAAAGCCGCGCCTACCTCTACACGCAATCTCGCGGGCTGCAGGTGCTCGAAGACCTGGATGACTTGAAAGATACGTTATTGAGCATGCTCAAGGCCGCTGGGCATGAGGACGAGCTACTCAACTTCCTGTCCCTGGATGAGCGCAACACGTTTATTGGCCTGGACCAGGTAAACATTGCTTCGCGCCCCGTAACGGGCGACGTTTTTTCCGACCTGATCGACGACATTGCGCTCAAGCAAATCAGCAATATGAACCACGCCCTGGGGCTGTTCCGGCTCAGTGATGGGCAGGTCGACCTGGCGGCCCTGCTCGATAGCGCACTGGATATACGCGCCATGCTCGACGATCGATTGGCAGCCTTGGATGCCGATGGTCGCTGGACCCTCCACCCTGTCACCAGCGGCAATGACCGCCCTTCGACGGTGCAGGCAGAGCGCGCCAAACTGCAACTGCAACGCCTGAGGGTTACCGCGGATGCCCTGGCCATGGAGCGCAAAAAGCACCCGACATTACGCAGCATGGTCACCCACGCCTTGAACGCGGAACTGCTCTTACAGCAACAGGACCTCAGCGCAGAGGCGGTCTTTATAAACACCTACGCCACTCGCGCCCAAGAGCGTGAAGACCGCCTGCCCGTGTCTTCCCTGAGCATGGTTGAACACTTTATCGAGCGCCTGAGCCTTGACACCGGACCTCTCGCGACTTCGTCCAGAACCTGGTTTTACGGCAAACGTGACCAGGGCAGTGCCAATCAACTGCACAGCATGACGCTGAAAACCTTCAATTCGATTATGGATAAAGTACTCAAGGTGTTTTCCAGCCACTCAATGCGAGAACTCCCGCGCCTGTTTTACCGTAATACCCGCGACAAACAGGCTCACTCGATGCTGCACGGGCTGCGCAGTGAGGCCGAACTGAGGTTGCTGGGTAAAACCCTGAGTGCCCTGGATCACGCCGTGCTGGACACCGTGCTCACGCCTGAAAGCCTTACACGCCTGACCCGGCATGGCATTCACGGTTTTATCCCGGATGCCTACGCCTTGGCGCTTGGCATCGGCACGTCGGCGACACTCCAGCCCCTCGCGAACCTGTTTGTACTGACTGAGCGCGGCGGTCTAGACCCACAGCGCTCCGGCAGGGCGCTGCTCTGGACGCCCCGGCGCGGACATGAGGCTTTTGCCTCGGTTAACGCCTTGCGCGAAGCCATAACGCGACGCCTGGAACATCCGATCAAGCGCTTGAGTCTGCTGGAAAACCTGCCACCCTCCGTGCGCATTCCTCATCAGGTTTATCGATGGGGCGCACTGCAACGCATTGACGAAAATGTGCTGAATAATCGCCTGCAAACCCACAGCGACTATGTCATGGACGGCGTCGATCAGCTGCTCGCCATGAAGTTGCCCGCCCGGGCCTTGCAGGACCGCCTGGATACCGTCATAGAACATGCCGCGCCGACCAACCTTGCAAGGGCCAGCGCGATCGCCCGCGCCGTGATTAACCAGCAGGCGCTGCCGGTCTGGTTGGGCATGGCCCCGCCCGAGGACCAACGCCATCAGGCGGAGCTGCTCCAGCAATACCACGACAGTGCGCCGGATGAGGAAGACTATCTGCATGGCATCACGCCCGTGCGCGAACACGCGTTCACAACGCTTCAGGCGTTACTGCTGGCACGCTTTCCCGGCCAGGCCCTCAACCCCGATGACATTCTGATTCCTGTTCACCAGGCGCTTGGCATCCATGATTTCACCCTGACCGACTTTGCCTTGCGGCACTGGCCAGACCTGGAGGCCGCAAGCATCCGCCCACGCTCACGCACCGCCACGTCCCTGCCGAGCTCACTGGATGCAAGTACCGTGGTGCAAATGGTCCGGCAGCTGGACCTGAAAACCGCTTACCAGACGCGGTTGCAAGACCACTTGAACACCCAAGCTGATGAGGGCCGCACACGCAGGCGCCGGTTCTGCCGGCAACTGCCGTGGCAAACCTTGCAATACGCCCACGAGCAAAAACTGCGCGAGCGTCTTTCTGCGCAGGCACTGAGCCTGGTCCAACAGGTATTCGACATGCCTGACGCTCTGGCACGCGCATCGCTCGCGGGTGCGTCAGCCATGATCAGCCCTTTGGGGCTGATGGCGACCGAGGGTGCCAGCACTGTCAACGTGCTCGGAATGTACCTGATAAGCTCGGACGCAGGCGCGTCTGGCACGGTGGTGCTGTACGCGCCCTTCTACGAAAACCATGCACTCAAGGAATACTCGAACGAGCAATCGCTGCTGGATGAATTAGCAAGACCGGGAGCGCTTCAGGACTGGGTCCTCACACACGTGGAAGCACCACATCAGGCAACTTATCGCAACCTGCTGCAAAACAACCATCATCGCCCATTTGAGATCCGTCTCGGCTTGTCTGCCGTCGCAGGCAACGCCCTGCATTACCTGTTCGATGAAACCAAGCAGTTCCTGCTCAAGGTGGTTGCCTGCCAATTCGAGAAAGGCGCCAAGCCGCTATGGGACAGCGTCATCAGCCTGCTGCGCAAGGACATTGGCACCGCCGTGCAGTTCATGGCGGGAAAGCTCGCCTATCCGCTGGTGGTTTGGCGTAGCTACACGCTGTTCAAGCGCTCCGCCGAAGCGCTGCAGCTGCACCATTGGAAGGCGGCCATGAAAGATTTTATTTGCGGGGTGGCTGAAATGGCCGGCCTGCGCAGTGAACTTGAGGGCTCCGAGCGCCCGCCGCCGACGGCACAAGAGGTGCCAGAGGCCGAACTGTCGAGTGAAACGTTACCCGCCGCCACCACACTCGCCAGCCTGGATATCACCGCTGCCTCACGTACGCGGATGCAGCCTTTCGAGGGCCACGATGTGGCCTTGAAAGACCTTGAAAAAAGCACCGTCACCGATGTTTATAAAGACCAGAAAACCTTGAAGAATTACGTCCCGCTGGACGGCAAAGTGTATTCAGTCAAGAAAACCGCCCAACGCTGGCGCCTGGCCAACGACGATCTGTCGGGGCCCTATGTAGGGCTCAACTCACGCGGCGAATGGGTATTAGATCTGAGTCGTCACAACCCACGCTTCGGCAAAACCCTGTCGCGCATGAGAGCACGCGCCAGCGAACGGGAGGCGATCAATATCCAAGCGACGGGTATCCGCGACATTGCTGCGCTCTCCAGTTGGAAGGCCCAAGTCATCAATGAGGCGCTGAACGTGGCGACTTACTACGCCGTCACTTGCAAGCGCAACATCGCTCAGTTTTCAAATTCCCTCGACCCTGATAGCCAGGTCGGCCTTTTTTTCGGTGAGATGTTCGGTGTCATCAGCCTGACCCCTGATCAAGTACAAAGGATCGAGAGGATAGTTGACGGGATACTGGATGAGTTAAGCGACCCCAGCTTGACCGGCCCCGATTCCAGACGGTTTGTCAGCGGCACCAGCCGCTTGAATCCGGCCGCCACCTACGCCTTTGTGCTCGACGGAGACAGAGAACATAAGCTGTATCTGCTCGATCGTTTCTTTGATCCGGATCTGGATGCTTACCAGAATCGCCTGAACGCGCCCTTCGATATCTCCGCCCACGCCAGAGCCAGTATCCTGATACACGAGTTGACACATTTGAAGACCAAGACTGCCGACATTGCCTACCTTGACAGCATGCGACCGTTCCCTGATCTGTTGAATACACGCAGGCCTGGTGCTCAAGCGCTGAAAACCGACCTGGAGGACATACGCAGGACTGCATTGTCGACGTTGACGCCGGCAACCATGCTGTTCAAGACCTGGGATGATTTGACCGCATCGTGGGAAGACTACGGGCATGACACCGACACCCATCACGTCAAACGTAAAGTGCTTAGCATCACGGGTGCGAATAACCTCGACGACGCTCGGCAGGTGTTCATGAGCAACCCCGACAAACGCATTGACACCATCTTGGCTAACGCCGACTCAGTCACCTACCTGATAACGCAGCTGGGCCGTGTTTTGGAGCCGGGGGCCTGAGCGGCCCCCGCAGGTGACGTCAGTCTTTCTGGTCACGCAGGATGTTGCCGGACACACCGTCGATACGTGCTTCGTAGACGCTGCCATCGGATTTGCGCCCTTTGACTTCCCAGTAGCCATTGTCATCGGCTTCGGCGCTATAGACCTCGACATACGCGGCTTTGGTCTTGGCAGTCTCAATGGCCTTTTCGATCGGAATCCAGCCGGCCCCCGGCTTATCGGCAAGGGCCGCGCCGGCACTCAACAGGGCGGTGGTTGCACACAGGGCGACTACGGTTTTCTTGAGCATGTTCGTTCTCCATTGGGGGATGACGGACTCGTGTCCTGTATTTTCTGAGGGTTACAAACGAGAATAAGTTCCAATTGATGTGCAATCGCCATGACTGCGGTTCTCGCCGTCTGCCTCCAGAGGTTAGAATGGGCGAAATCAGGATGAGCCCATGAGCGACAAGCCCCTTTCAGAAGCCGAATATGACGCCATCACCGACGCCGCCGCGCATTGGTGCATGCGACTGCATGCCAGTGATTGCACGGCGGCCGAGCGTCAGGCTTTTGTGCAATGGCACGATGCTCATCCACTGCACGCCTTTGAATACGCGGCCATGCTGGAAATCTGGGATGTCGCCGATCACTTGCCGCGCCATGAACCGGCGCCGGTTGTGCTGCCGCCCACGCCGCGTCGTCGCTTGCGCACTTACGCGGTGGCTGCCGCGGTCTGCCTCGGCGCTTTGCCGCTTGCCGCCTTCACCGGTTGGGAAGCGGGTTGGGTGCCCAATGCCTATGAACGTGTCGAAGCCAGCCATGAGCAACGCAAGGTGACGCTCGGCGATGGCAGCCAGGTCGAGTTGAACCTGGGCACCGAGCTGGTGTTCAGCAACTACAAGGACCAACGCCGGGTCACCTTGAAAAAGGGCGAGGCTTTTTTCAACGTTGCCCATGACAGCAGGCACCCGTTTATTGTGCGGGCTGGCGAGGGGCAGGTGCGGGTCACAGGCACCCAATTCAACGTCTGGAAGTATGAAGACCAGGTACGGGTGATGTTGCTTGAAGGCTCGGTGCAGGTGTCCAGCGACCAGGCCCACGCCAGCGTTGCGCTGAGCCCGGGCATGCAGGCCAGCTATCACCACGGTGAGGCGGCCCCGCAAGTCGTCGCCATCCACCCCAACGACGCAAGCCTGGCATGGCGCCAGGGCAAGCTGGTGCTCGACAACCTGGCGTTGAGCGACGCATTGCCACTGATCAACCGCTACCTGAACAAACCGGTGATGCTGGCAGACGCCAGTACCGGAGCGATTCGCATCGGCGGCATCTACAACCTCAATGAGGTCAACAACCTCGTCCCTTCCCTGCCCAAGGTTTTGCCGGTTTATCTGACGCAGAACCAGGACGGCAACCCCGTACTTAATTCGATCCCGCGCAAAACCCCCAAAGGCTAAGTCTTACGCCTGCACCTGCAGGTCTGTTCGCGCCCATAGTGTCCATTTTTGAAACACCTCTCTCGCCTGAACCGCCCGCCCCGGGCGGATTCATCGTTTTGTCATGCCGACTGTTACATCGCTGAGACAGCCTTGAGGCGGGGCTGCGCATAGGCGGCCATGCGGGCACTGTCTCAACGGTGAAACACCCCAGCCATCCCAGGGTCTCGGTTTAATTACAACCCGCTGAATACCCACAACAAATAAAAAGCGGCACGCGTTCTGCTCTCTCCCTTACAGCGCTGTTTAGGGTCAGCGCTAAGAATAAGGAACACTGCCGTGGACACACATAATCCGAGCTCATTGAGCCTCCTGCTGATCAGTTGTGTACTGAGTGCCAGCGCAAGCCTTCCGGCTTTTGCGGACGGTGATGGTGTGATCGTGGTCCAGCGTCAGGTCCAACCTTATGCAATCGGCCGCTCACGCGGTAAAGACCCCTACCCCACCACCGTGAATGCCAACCCATCAGCGCAAATCCTGCACGCCACCAGCAATGAACTCAGCGACAACGACATCGCTGGTATCAGCAGTGGCTCAAGCATTACACGCAGCATCATGCCCAATGGCGACATCACTGGCCTGAACAACTTCGGCAGCAGTACTGGCCTGGGGGCCGGCAGCGCGGCCGGCCACAACAGTGGTAGCGGAATCTCCGGCACGGTCAATGGGGCGATATCCAGCGGCCTCGCCCCACTGAACAACATCAGCGGCATGGTCGGGGGGGCAATGAAATGAACCACTCCTGGATGCTTATTGCGGCGCTCAGTTGCACAGCGGCGATGGCCGACAGCAACAACAACGCAACCATCACCCACTCCGGCAACCAATACGACGGTGTGGTCTCGACCAACCAGGCAGCCGGCGACCAGCAACAACTGAGCAACAACCTCGCCATCGCAGTCGGCCACAACGCGCAGGCAAACCTTTCCGTCACACAAAAAATCAGCGGCGCAGCAGCCGACCGCTCCCTGAACGCCAACGCCGCGATCCAGGGCAACTCTTTCAGCAAAGGCAACGGTGCACTGAGTGTCAACCAGTCCGCCGGGGCCCAGAACCAGATGATCAATGCCGTGCGAATCAGCGTGAGTGCTGGCCCGCAAAGCATCGACGACAGCGTCATGTCGCAACAGACCGTTGCGCTTGCAACCGACTCAGCGTTGACCCCTACCACTGGCAGCCGCCAGGTCGTTACCAGCGACCAGGCCTTCACCGGCAGCCGTGGAGTGGTACAGGTCAACCAGAGCGCCGGGGTGGGGAACCGAGTGGCTAACACCCTGAACTTACGACTCAACTGATGGAGCTGAGTCGATCGCTGGACCGCACCAACACTTAACCAACTAATAGAAGCAAGGAGATACACCATGAAAACTACAATGGCTCTTAAACCACTGGCTTTCGCTCTCGCTGCGCTCATGGCTGTTGCTGCTCAAGCGGGTCAACCCAACCATTATCCACAGCCAGCGCCTACCACCGCGTCTGCGACCACGCTGGATGGTCAATCCAACCACGGCAACGTGGTCACCAATGAAAAAACCAAAAACAACGCGTCGGCCAATGGTTCCTACAACAACATCAGTGGCGTGGCCAACGGCAACGTGCTGAGCGGCGACAACAACCAAGGCAAAAACGATGTGGCCATCGTTTCCGGCGACGCAGACTTCGTGTTCGCCAGCACCGGCACCGCACAATCGAACACCGGTAACAAGGTGCTCAACAGCGGTACTAAAAACAATGCTTCTCTGAACGACAGCGGCAACCACGCTTCGGGCATCATTCAACTGAACTCCGAAGCAGGCACCTCCAACCAAGGCAGCAGCAGTGTTGCAATTGCCTCCGGCAATGGCTCCAGCGGCTCCGCAGCCGTCACCGGCGTGCAGGACGTGTCGGGCAACCTGACCCTCAACCTGAGCAGCGGCCACGGCTGGAGCACCAAACCCGTGGTCAACAATGCCAGCGTGAACAACTCGATGAACTTCAGCTCTGGGGTGTCGAACTCCAACGTTCTGTCGGGCAGCGGCAACCAAGGTCAGAACAACGTAGCAATCACTCGCTTCTGATCCAGATCGGGCCCTGGCAACAGGGCCCTTTTTATTCCAGCGTCCAACAGGTCGTACGATCATGCGCTTCGCAGCCCTTCTTTTACTGCTAGCACTCACCGGCCCTGCCTGGGCAGCGCAAATGGCAGTGGTCATGCCCAATGGCGCGGTGGTCTACAAGAAAGTCGAGAGCATCCGTGAACGCAAGTTCGCCAACCTGGTGGAACAGAAAACCGATTTCAGCTGTGGCGCCGCCGCACTGGCGACCATCCTGCGCCAAGCCTATTGGATGGACGTGGATGAAGACCATGTCATCAAGGGCATGCTGGTCAACGCTGACCAGAATCTGGTGCGCACCCAAGGTTTCTCCATGCTCGACATGAAGCGCTACCTGGAAAGCATCCACATGCGCGCCAAGGGCTACCGGATTACACCTGAGGTACTGACCACCGTAAAAGTGCCGGTTGTGGTGCTGTTGGACATTCGCGGCTACAAGCACTTCGTGGTGTTGCAACGCGCTGACAAGGACTGGGCCTATATCGGCGACCCCGTGCTGGGCAACAAGCGTTACGCCAAGGACGATTTCGTCAAGGGTTGGAACGGCATCGTGTTCGCCGTCATCGGTGAGGGCTATGACAAGGCCAACGCCCTGCTCACCCCGCCCACCCCACTGACCGCCAAGAACCAACTGAACGAGTTCAGCCCGGTACGCGACAGTGAACTGATGGACTTCGGTTTTATCCAGAGCGACTTCTTTTAGAGGCGCAATAAGGAGCAGGACGCTCCAGGAGCACACGATGAACACTTTCCGTTGGCTGACGGTGATGTGCCTGGCAGCCTCTGCACCTGCTTATGCGACCTCGGCGTTCAAGCCGATCGAACTCAAAGACTCGGAAATGGCCGAGCTGCGCGGACGCTATGTGATGCCGGGCCGGATTATCAGCTTTGGCATCGTCATGAGCAGCACCTGGACCAATGCCGCCGGTGCGACCGTCACTGGCACCGCCAATATGCAAGTCAATTCGTCCACCGTGACCCCTCAGTTTTATGTGCAAGTCACCGGCAATGACGGCAACGGCATCGTCAAGCAACCTCAAGGCACCGGCACGGTCATCGGCGGCTCCGGCCTCGGAACGGGACAGGGCGTGACGCAAAGCGTACGCGCCGCTGGCGACGGCAACACCGCCAGCAACGGCGTGGACATCAACGTCACCCAAAACGGTTTGGCCCCCGCCAACTACGTGCAATCAGGGCAAGCGCTAATGGCAGGCCAAACCATCAGCGGTGGCACCGCTGCCGGCCAGGTGACGGTATCGGCCAAGAACGGCGGGCTGCAAATGGCACTTCAGGCCAATAACAACCAGGGCAATGTGGTGCAGCAAATTGGCAGCGGCAACGTCCTGCAAGGCACGGTCATTCAAGGCAACAGCAACTTTGTAAACAATATGACCCAACTCAACGTGGTGCTGGGTAACAACGGATTAAACAACATCACCCAGAACCTTAACCTCGATCAACTCAAAGGCCTACGCCCTTCAGGTTATTGAACTACGCTGAGCCTCGGCACTTACGCATTAGAAAGGGACGGCTTATTTCATGCATCGATCGTTATCGTTACGTACCGTGATTTGTTTGAGTACGCTATTGCCGGCATCCATGCTCTACGCCGCGCCGGACGCCGACATCGAAACCTTAAAACAGCAACTTCTGGAGCTCAAGCAACGCTATGAAGTGCAGCAAAAAGCACTGGCGGTGCTGGAACAACGTGTACGGCAAGTAGAAGACCAACCCGCAACGCCCGCGCCTAAACGCTTGGCCAAGTCCCCCGCCGACTTCCAGAAAGGCGGCACTACCGTGGCAGGTCATACGCCTGGAGTGGGCGCTGCGGCGGCGTCAGGTGGCGCGGGCGGCGGCAGTTCCTACGGGCAAAGTCTCAAGGACGACTCGGCGCCGGCACAAAGTGTCAGCAACCTCTATAACGAGGCCAGCGGCTTTTTCGGCAACGGCAAATTCAGCTTTGAGACCGGCGTCACCTATGCCCGCTACGACGCCCGGCAGTTATCGCTCAACGGCTTTTTGGCACTGGACTCGATCTTCCTCGGGAATATCAACCTGGACCGGATCAAATCCGACAGTTGGACGCTGGACCTGACCGGGCGCTACAACCTGGACAATCGCTGGCAGTTCGACCTGAACGTACCGGTGGTCTACCGCGAATCGACGTACCAGTCGGGGGGTGTCAACGGCGACGCCAACGCCATGTCGGAAGCCTCCGTCACTCGAGACCCGACCATCGGCGACGTGAACTTCGGGATTGCCTACAAATTCCTCGATGAGACTGCCAACCTGCCGGACGCTGTGGTTTCGGTGCGCGTCAAGGCCCCCACTGGCCAGGAGCCCTACGGCATCAAGCTGATCGAGCAAGCCAATAACAATAACCTGGCCGTGCCGGAAAGCCTGCCGACGGGTAACGGGGTGTGGTCGGTGACGCCAGGCATCTCCCTGGTGAAAACCTTCGATCCGGCGGTGCTGTTCGGTTCGCTGTCGTATACCCATAACTTCGAGGAGTCGTTCGGCGATATCAGCCCCAACGTCAATCAGAAAGTCCCCGGCAAAATCAGCCTGGGCGACAGCTTTCAACTCGGCGTAGGGGTAGCTTTCGCGCTCAACGAGAAAATGAGCATGTCGTTTTCCGTGTCGGACCTGGTGCAGCGTAAGAGCAGGATCAAGCAGACCGGCCAAGACTGGCAATCGGTGGTATCCAGCGACGCCAACGCCGGTTATTTCAACGTGGGCATGACCATTGCCGCGTCGGAAAACCTGACGATCGTACCGAACCTGTCCATCGGCATGACGGATGATGCGCCGGACTTTACGTTCAGCTTGAAATTCCCGTACTACTTTTAAGGCCCGCAAGGAAAAGCCCCGCAACGATAAGGGTCGTTGCGGGGCTTTTCGGTTTACCCGCCCTAGCGGATCTGGTGTTTGTGCAGCAACCGGTAGAACGTCGGCCGGGACACGCCCAGCATGCGGGCCGCGATGCTCAGGTTATCGCTGTGCCGGTTGAGCACATCACACAACGCCTGACGTTCGGCGCGGTGCTTATAATCTTCCAGTGTAGCCATCGGCGGCACGATTGCTGGTTCGTCTTGGAGTCCCAGATCAACGGCTTCGATCTGGCGCCCTTCTGCCAGTACCAGGCCACGGCGCACGCGGTTGGCCAACTCGCGCACATTCCCCGGCCACGGGTGTTGCCCCATTGCAACGAGGGCCTCCTCGCTGAAACTGCGTGGCCGACGCCCGGTTTCCTGACTGTAGAAGCGCGAGAAGTGATTGGCCAGCATGGCCACGTCGCCATGTCGCTCACGCAGGGGCGCAGTCACCACCTGCAGGACATTGAGCCGGTAATACAAGTCTTCTCGAAACGAGCCCTTTGCAACCGCGGCTTCCAGATCAACGTGGGTGGCTGCCAACACCCGCACATCCACTGCAATGGGCTGGCTGCCGCCAACGCGTTCGATCTGTTTTTCCTGGAGAAAACGCAACAGATTGGCTTGCAATTCCATCGGCAAATCGCCAATTTCATCGAGAAACAAGGTGCCACCGTGGGCCGCCTCGATCCGCCCGACCTTACGCTGATGAGCACCGGTGAACGCGCCTTTTTCATGGCCGAACAGTTCGGACTGGATGAGGTGCTCGGGAATCGCGCCGCAGTTGATTGCGACAAACGGCTTGGCATGGCGCTGGGATTGACGATGCAGCGTCTTGGCCACCAACTCTTTGCCGGTGCCGCTTTCGCCCCGAATCAACACGGGAGACTCCGTTGGCGCGAGTTTGGCCAGTAATTTGCGCAACTCGCGGATCGGTCGGCTGTCACCCAGCAACTCATGTTCCTGCGCATCAATCAGCGTGTGGCCTTTGCCCCGCAGGCGCGCCATACCGAACGCACGCCCGAGGGTGACCTGCACGCGCGCGACATCAAACGGCAAGGTGTGGAAGTCAAAAAACCACTCACAGACAAAATCACCGACATTTTGCAGGCGCAAAACATCCTGACTGAGCACGGCGATCCATTCGGTGCCACTGCGGCTGATCAGTTCCTTGACCGCTTCGGGACGCTCCAGGTGAAAGGGCTGTAAACGCAACAGCCCCACATCACACGACCGATCACCCACGGCGCTCAGGGCGCAGCTGTCCACCTCCCACCCGGCGGCGCGCAGGCCAGGCAACAGGCCGTGACAGTCATCGCAGGGGTCAACCACCAAAAGGCGTCGCTGAACAGGTGTAACAACCATGACTATTCCTTGGCGCCAAAATTGTTAAAGTTATTTATAAACAAAGGTTTGTGAAACCTGCCGCTAACACTAGCAAGATATTGACGCTGTTCTTGTACCGTTTCGCTATAAGTGTTGGCAAAAAGCCACCTCACGGCGGTTGCAGGTAAAAAGTTGCAACCCAAGAGAACGTTGATTGGGCTGTTAAAACAGTCGCTTACATGACGTCAATCACGAAAGGTCGAAATTTGTTGTTCTAAGATGTGACCCGTACCCCGCCATCGTGCATCAGTACAAGTAACTCGCCGCCTGGCTCGCCCAACCGACGGCATTCACTTGATTGGGCATTTAGAGAGAAGACCCACATGAACGCCCCGCTCCGCATCAACGAAGCTCTTTTGATCGCAGACCGTGCTTTCCAACCCTTTCAGTGCGTGGCCTGGCACGATGGCAATGGCGCCCTCAGCCTGAGCGTCATCGACCGTACCAATACCCGTATCGGCAGCAAACACCTGACGTCGAGCACTTATACCGACCCGGCGCAATTGGAAGATTTGTTGTTGCAAGCCCGTGCTGAACTCGACAAAAACGGCCATCAGTTAACGTCGTGGGCAATGCCGAAGTAAATCGAGACTGCAACGTGCGCTCATTGCATGACCACACCACAATGAGCGCACATTCAGTCAGCGTACAGTGGACGCTTACTGTGCCGCGAGAATAAACCGTTCGATCGCTTCTGCGGCACCGTTGTCGATATTACTGCCGGTCACTACATTGGCCTGGCGCTTGACCGCCTCTTCCGCCTGCCCCATGGCAATCGACAAGCCGGCAACCTGAAACATTGCCGGGTCATTGCCACCGTCGCCGATGGCCGCCGTCTGCTCCATGGGCACGCCAAGGTGCGCCGCCAGGGTCTTCAAGGCCTCGCCCTTGTTGGCCAGCATGGCGGTTACGTCCAGGTACACCGGCTGCGAGCGCGACACCTGAGCCAAGCCGTGCACCCTGGGCTGCAACTGAGCTTCGAGCGTCACCAGCAACTGCGTGTTATTGCTGGCAGCGACGATCTTGTCGACCCGATCCAGGTACGGCTCAAAACTCTCCACCACCACTGGCCCATAACCGAGGCCATTGGCTTCACGCTGCTCCATCGGCCCGGATCGGTCACGGCGCAGCCAATCACCGTCGGCAAACACCCAAACCTCTACGTCCGGCTCTGCTGAAAACAGCGCCAGGGTCACCAGCGCCGCCTCCATCGGCAGATGATGAGCAACCAGGATGCTGCCATCCGGGTTGATCAGCGTGCCGCCATTAAAGCCGGCGACCGGAACATCAATGCCGAAGGTTTCGATCAGGTGCCGCATGGCCTTGGGTGGCCGCCCACTGGCCAGGCTGAAAAACACCCCGGCGTCGCGCAAGGCGCGAATGGCATCCGCCGTGCGCTGGCTCAGGCTGTGGTCCGGATGCAACAACGTGCCGTCCACATCGCTGAGGATAAAACGGATGGGATGAATCGCTGCGTCACTCATCCGAGGCTATGCCAGGTGCGGCCATCTCGGGCCAGTAAGGCGTCGGCCGCTGCCGGGCCGTCTTCACCGGCCTTGTAGGTCTGGATACCATTGTCTTCCTTCCAGGCATCAAGGAACGGCTGCACCGCACGCCAGCCATTTTCGATGTTGTCGGCGCGCTGGAACAAGGTCTGGTCACCGGTCATGCAGTCATAGATCAGGGTTTCATACCCGGTCGATGGCTGCATTTCGAAGAAGTCCTTGTAGTCGAAACCCAACTCGATATTAGCCATCTCCAGGGTCGGCCCAGGCTTTTTCGCCAACAGGTCGAACCACATGCCTTCATTCGGCTGGATCTGGATTTTCAGGTAGGTGGGCTTGAGCTCATCCACGTCGGTATCGCGGAACTGTGCATACGGTGCGTGCTTGAAGCAGATCACGATTTCCGTGTCGCGAATGCTCATGCGCTTGCCGGTTCGCAGGTAAAACGGCACGCCGACCCAGCGCCAGTTGTCGATCATCACCTTGAGCGCAACGAACGTCTCGGTGCTGCTGTCGGGCGCGACATTGGCTTCTTCGCGGTAACCGGGCAGTTGCTTGCCAGCGATTGCGCCAGCGGTGTACTGGCCGCGTACCGAGTTGGCGCGGGCATCTTCCAAAGACCACGGGCGAATAGCGCCGACGACCTTGGCCTTTTCACCGCGCACTGCATCGGCGCCAAACGCCGCGGGCGGCTCCATGGCCACCATCGCCAGCAACTGGAACAGATGGTTGGGCACCATGTCCCGCAGGGTGCCGGTTTTTTCGAAGAAATTACCCCGGGTTTCCACACCGACGGTTTCCGCCGCGGTGATTTGCACGTGGTCGATGTAATGGTTGTTCCAGAACGCTTCGAACAGCACGTTGGAGAAACGGCTGATCAAAATGTTCTGCACCGTTTCCTTGCCCAGGTAATGGTCGATGCGATAGATCTGCTTCTCGCTCATCACCTTGAGCAGGCAGGCGTTCAGCGCTTCGGCGGTTGCCAGGTCGGAGCCGAACGGTTTTTCGATCACCACGCGGCGGAAGGCCTCATCGCTTTCCTCGAGCAGACCGGCGCTGCCCAGGCGCTGCACCACTTCACTGAAGAAGCGCGGTGCAGTGGCCAGGTAAAACACCGCATTGCCGGTGCCGCTGTCGGCGATCTTGTTGGCGATGTCGGCATAGGTGCTGTCGTCGAGGAAATCACCCTCGACGTAGCTGATGCCTTTGGCCAACTGGGCCCACAGTTCGGGGTCAAGGGCATTTTCACCCTTGCCCTTGACCTTGCTCGCGGCCTCGGTGCGAATGAAATCCTCGAGCTTCTTGGCAAAGTCCGCGTCGCTGATGGCATTGTGGTCAACGCCGACAATGCGCAGGCCGTCGCCGAGCAGCCCGTCGCGGCTCAGGTTGTACAGCGCCGGCATGAGCAGGCGCTTGACCAGGTCGCCATGGGCGCCAAACAGGAACAGTGTGGTTGGGGGTGCAGGTTCGGCCTTGAGTTTCTTGCCGTTAGCCGTCATTTTTTGGAAGTCTCCACATGGCCGCCAAAGCCGAAGCGCATGGCAGAGAGCATTTTGTCACCGTAGGTGCTCTGCTGGCGGGAACGGAACCGTGCGAACAGCGAGGTCGACAGCACCGGTACCGGCACCGCTTGCTCCATCGCCGCTTCGATGGTCCAGCGGCCTTCGCCACTGTCGGCCACGGAGCCGGAGTAACCGTCGAGTTTCGGGTCAGTGGCCAGCGCGTCAGCGGTCAGGTCCAACAGCCACGACGACACCACGCTGCCACGGCGCCACACTTCGGCGATATCGGCAACGTTGAGGTCGAAGCGCTCGTGCTCCGGCAGGTTGTCGGAGTTTTTAGTCTTGAGGATGTCGAAGCCTTCGGCAAAGGCCTGCATCATCCCGTACTCAATGCCGTTGTGAATCATCTTCACAAAGTGCCCGGAACCAGCTGGGCCGGCATGAATGTAACCCTGCTCGGCGCGGCTGTCGGCGGAGACAGAACGGTCTTTGGTGCGAGGGATGTTGCCCAGGCCCGGTGCCAGGCTGGCGAAGATCGGGTCGAGACGCTGCACGGTTTCGGCGTCACCACCGATCATCATGCAATAGCCGCGCTCCAGCCCCCAGACGCCACCGGAGGTGCCGACGTCGACGTAATGCAGACCTTTCACCGACAACGCTTGAGCGCGACGGATGTCATCTTTGTACATGGTATTGCCGCCATCGATGATCACGTCACCGTCTTCAAGCAGCTCACTCAATTGATTAATCGTGTCTTCGGTGGGGGCGCCTGCCGGCAACATCACCCACACGGCGCGTGGCTTTTGCAGCCCGGCGACCAACGCCTTCAAGTCGGCAACGCCGGTGGCGCCCTCCTCGCTCAAGCCTTTGACGAATGCTTCGTTACGGTCGTATACAACGGTGGTATGCCCATTGAGCATCAGGCGCCGCGCAATGTTACCGCCCATGCGGCCTAGTCCGATAATCCCCAGTTGCATGTGCTGATGCTCCTAACTACTAAATAAATGTGTGACATAGTTTATAGCGCAATGAGCCTATTGAGGGTTAGTCCAGAGCGGATCCGTGTAGTTTCATCACAAAAAAATGCCAGCGTTTCAGCATCACCGCCCAAAAAGTCACAGCGACCACCAAAAATAAAAAAGTTCCATTGCCCCAGAAAAGAATTCAGAATTGCGCTGACTGTTGCCGAGCAGCGCGACTCATGCGTTCCGGCACCGCGATCTACCGGCTATTTGCGAGGTAAGCAATGAGCACAGCACAGATGACCCGCCCGCCACAGACCCTTTACGTCAGCGTCCGTCGCGATGAATTGCGCCAATTGAAAGATGAGCGCGATCAACTGCAGCAGGAAGTCCTGCGCCTGCGCTCACACCTGCAAGCCCAGCTGGATCAGACGTCAGCCGCCCGATCAGCCCTTTGCTGAACCGCCGCTGAACAGAATGTAAGATAACGTCCACAAAATTCTCACAAAGTTTTCACATATCCCTCTCGATACTCCCGCGAAGAAGGGCCACCCCATGCATGGGTGGCCTCTGTTGCGTGCGTCCTTGCGCGTCAACTGCAAAAATTATCGGGTTGGATTACTGGATGGCGATGTTCAAACGCAGCACCACGTCTGCGAAAGGCTTTGATTGGGCCGGTCTCGGCTGGCTGTTTCTGTTTTTCTGGTATTTCTCGGGAATCACCCAACTCCTGATCCAGCTGACCGGCACCTCCGGTTTCAGCGGTTTTCGTCAAGCCTTCTTCCTGAGTGCGTTCTGGCTCGCGCCGATGCTGCTCTTCCCGCGACGTACGCGCCTGCTTGCCGCCTTGATCGGCATCGTGCTGTGGGCCTGCTCCATGGCCAGCCTGGGTTATTTCTTCATCTACCAGCAGGAATTTTCCCAAAGCGTCATCTTCATCATGTTCGAGTCGAACATTTCTGAAGCGGGTGAATACGCGACCCAATACTTCGCCTGGTGGATTGTGCTGGCGTTTCTCGCCCATACCGCCATGGCGGTTTTCCTGTGGACGCGCCTGCGCCCGGTTTACCTGCCACGAGGCCAAGCGATGCTGGCGGCGACCGCCATTGTGCTGGCGGTGGTCGGTTACCCGCTGGTTAAACAGATTGCGACCAACCCGACCATGGAACTGGCCATCGACGGCTTCGAGTCCCGTGTCGAGCCCGCCGTGCCATGGCAGATGATCGTCGCTTACCGCCGCTACACCGAACAGCTCAACAACATGCAAGGCATGCTGACCAGCGCCAGCAAGATCCCGCCCTTGAAGAACCTCAAGGACACCATGGCCGGGCAGCCGGCTACCCTGGTGCTGGTGATCGGTGAATCCACCAACCGCCAGCGCATGAGCCTTTATGGCTACCCGCGCAACACCACACCGGAGCTGGACAAGCTGCGCGACCAACTGGCGGTGTTCAACAACGTAATCACCCCACGCCCGTACACGATTGAAGCGCTTCAACAAGTGCTGACGTTCGCTGATGAAGAGAACCCGGACCTGTACCTCAAGACGCCGTCGATTGTCAGCGTGATGAAACAGGCCGGCTACAAGACCTACTGGATCACCAACCAGCAGACCATGACCAAGCGCAACACCATGCTCACGACCTTCTCCGAACAGGCCGACGAGCAGGTGTACCTTAATAACAACCGCAACCAGAACGCCCGCCAATACGACGGCGACGTACTCGCGCCGTTCGCCAAGGCCATGGCCGACCCCGCCGAGCGCAAATTCATCGTGGTGCATTTGCTCGGCACCCACATGAGCTACCAGTACCGCTACCCGCCGACCTTTGAGAAATTCACTGATCGCCAGGGCGTACCGGCCGGCATCAGCGACGCCCAGCTGCCGATCTACAACAGCTACGACAACGCGGTGCTGTACAACGACTTCGTGGTGTCGAGCCTGATCAAGGATTACGCCAAGACCGACCCCAACGGCTTCCTGTTGTACCTTTCGGACCATGGCGAAGACGTCTACGACTCGGCGGGCCATAGCACCCTGGGACGTAACGAAGGCAAACCCACCGCGCCGATGTACACCATTCCGTTCATGGCCTACGCCTCACCGAAATGGCGCGAAACCCATGACTGGAGCTTCGCCGGCGACTTACAGCGCGCCTCCAGCAGCTCACAGCTGATTCACACCTGGGCTGATTTGGCGGGGTTGAGTTTTGATGAATGGGACCGCAGCAAAAGCCTGGTCAGCGACAGCTTCAAGCCGCGTCCGCTGATGATTGGCGATCCCTACATCGGCCAGAAAAAGGGCCTGATTGATTTCAGCCTGCTCAAGCCGAAGAGCACTGATACCACCGAGGTGGTGGTTAAGTGATCACAGGCTCCGCGGCAAAAAGATAACAATCATTCTCGTTTAAGCCTAAAGTTCCACGCCTCCTTTCGTCTTTGAGCCAAGGCCTTCTCTTATCGAGAAGGCCACAAAGACAAGGAGTCTGCCGCAATGCTTGCACCTTTTACCCGCTCCATGACCTTCACCGTTGGCCTGTTCAGCGTGGTGCTGAGCCCGGAACTGCTGGCCGAAACCGACCCCGAACACACCGTGCTGGAGCTGGGCAGCACCCGCGTCACCGCCGAAGGCCTGGGTGCCACTACCGAGCACACCCAGGCCTACACCACCGGCTCGATGAGCACTGCCACTCGCCTGAACCTGTCCATCAAGGAAACCCCGCAATCCATCTCGGTGATCACCCGCCAGCAGCTGGATGACTTCAACCTCAATACGCTGACCGACGCCCTGCGCCAGACCACAGGGGTAACGGTGCAGCACCTGGACTCGGATCGGGCGGGTTACTCATCCCGTGGCTATTCGATCAACAACTTCCAGGTTGACGGCATGCTCAGCACCTTCGGGCGGATGAAGTCAGATGCCGACACCATCATTTACGACCGCATCGAGGTCGTACGCGGCGCCACAGGCCTGACCACCGGCGCGGGCGACCCTTCGGCCACGGTCAACATGATCCGCAAGCGGCCTACTGCCGACTGGCAAGCCCGGACCGGCGTCAGCGCTGCCAGCCATGACAACTACTACAGCTACGTCGATGTGGGCGGCCCCCTGGCGTTCGATGGACGCCTGCGCGGGCGCACCGTACTGGCTTACCGTGACAGCCAGTCCTATCGCGATAATTACGCGCTGCAACGGGAAGTGGGCTACGGCATTCTCGAAGGCGACCTGACGGACGACACCGTGGTTTCCGCAGGTTTCGACTATCAGAACAAACATGTGCAAGGCACCTCCTGGGGCACCCTGCCCTATTGGAACAGCGACGGCAGCAAGGCGCGGCTCTCGCGCTCGGCAAACATGGCCACCGACTGGAGCTCCTGGCCGCTGAAAGACAAGACCACCTTCGCCTCCATCGACCACAAACTGTCCCCCGACTGGCGCCTGAAAGCCGCCTACACCCATCGACAGAGCGACACTGATGGCAAGGTGTATTACGGCGGTGCCGGCTTCCCCAATCCGGATGGCAGCGGCATGAGTGCCTGGACCAACCAGATGGTCGGCACGTCGAAAATGGACGTGGTGGATTTCAATCTCGCTGGCGCTTATTCATTGTTTGGACGCGAACATGAGCTGATGGTCGGGTACGGCGAGTCCGAACAGCGCGACACTTCGCCATTCCAGCGCTACACAACGCCTGCGGGCTACGAACACATCAACCAGTGGCAACACATGGGCGGCATCGTTAAATTCCCCGACCGCACCACCGGCCTGAAGGGCGAGCACAGCCGTAAAAAACAGAAGGCGGGCTACCTCGCCACCCGCCTGAGCCTCACCGACCGACTGCACGCCGTGCTGGGAAGCCGCTATGGCAGCTGGGAAAGCGAAACGGTCTCGCCTGACTACAACAGCAATAATCAGCTGATCAACGCCAGTAAAACCAGCCAGACCCACAACGACATGTGGACGCCGTATGCCGGCGTGCTCTACGACCTAACACCCGAATACACCGTGTATGCCAGCTACACCGATATTTTCAACCCACAGGACGAACGCGACGCCAGCAAGAAGTACCTGGAGCCGGTGGTGGGCAGCAACTATGAGATCGGCCTCAAGGGCAGCCTGCTCAACGAGCGTCTCAACCTGGCCAGCGCTTATTTCTGGAGTACTCAGGATAACGTCGCCGAGCTCGATAACAGTGCACCGCCGGATCCAATCACACGCGAGCAATTCTACAAATCAGGCGGTAAAGGCAATAAGGTGCAAGGCTTTGAGGTGGAGGTATCGGGCGAAGTCATGCCGGACTGGAACCTTACCGCAGGCTACACCTATACCCACTCGCGCAATGGCGAGAAGCAGCGCGCCAACCGCAACCAGCCACTCAATCTGTTGAAGGTCTCAACGGCCTATCGCCTGCCGGGACAATGGCGTGGCTTGACGGTGGGTGGCGCGGTGAACTGGCAAAGCGATGCCTACGACGTTGCCCGGCGCCCGACAGGTGCGCGAGACGATAACGGCGACCTGATGACCGAAAGCGCCAAAATCACGCAACAGGCCTACACCGTCGTCAACCTGATGTCGCGCTACCAGTTCGACGAACATGTTTCGGCCTCAATCAACGTCAATAATCTATTTGATAAAAAATATTACGAACGCGTCGGCTTTTATAACGGCGTGTATTGGGGAGAACCGCGCTCCCTCACGCTGGCGCTGGACTGGCGGCTATAACACCGAGCCCGAAGTTAACAAAAACGTTAACTTCGGGGCCGCACCACGTTAATTCCCACTTAATAAGCGAGCGCCATAGTCGCTTCACGAATCGGATCACGAAGCGATCAGACACTTCTTACTCTTAATGGGAATACTGCCATGAAACTCTCCACCTTGATGCTCGCCAGCTTGATGACCCTGACCTCAGCAGCCGCCTTTGCAGAAGGCGGCGCAGAGCGCTCGAAGGAGTTCTATAACAACTTCACGTTTATGCAGCAGAAGACGCACGGCACAACGGATCAAACTGCGCTGGCCGACGGCAAGAATGTTAAGACTGGCACTGCCGATCAAACCAGTGCAGAGCAACGCCCCAATAGCTGATTTAATCGTTAGTTAATCCGCATGACCCTGTGCCATCCCGCTCCTTTGGCAAAGGTTAACTTGGCGCCATTTAATGGCGCCTTTTTTTTGCATTTGATTTATTAAAGCGGCTTACTCCAGAACAGCATACGCCCATGGGCGGGATCAAAAATCGAATCATCAAAACCGAACTTGCGGTATGCCGCTTGCGCTACATCATTGCCTTCAAGCACTTCCAGGGTGATCTTGCAGCAACCTCGCTGACGCGCGATCTCTTCGACCTTTTGCAACATCTTCTGGCTCAAGCCCAGGCCACGAAACTGATTCATCACCACCACGTCGTGCACGTTGATCAATGGACGGCAGGCGAACGTCGAGAACCCTTCAAAACAATTGACCAGCCCCGCCGGTTCACCACCGACAAACGCCAGTACGCTGAACGCGTGGGGGCGCTTGGCGAGTTCGGCCGGCAGTTGCTGCAACAGGTCAGCAGGCAACGTATGGCCGCCACCCATGGGGTCTTCAGCATAATGGTTGAGCACCAGGCCGATGGCCTCGGCGTGCACGGGGTTGGTGTAACTGGCTTGCAGTACCAGGATGTCTGGGGTGTCCATTTCCTTCCTCAATCACGACAACAAGGGAATCGGTTCCCTTTGAAGCGACGATTGTAAGCATGGACTCGGCCGCAGATGAAGGCGATTTACGACAAATACCTGACAGAAAGTACGCAGGTTGTGCACATAAAACGCTGTCATCCGTCTTTTTAGGCGTTGCCCGATGCACCAAAGCGCTGCAACTGCATCTCCTGCAAGCGGCTGAGGGTGCGGCGGAACGGAAACTCCAGGTAGCCTTCGGTGTAGAGACGCTCCAGCGGTACGCGGGCCTCAATGAACAACGGCACCTTGCGGTCGTAGCATTCGTCGACCAGGGCGATAAAGCGCCGCACGCTGTCATCGTGCACCGACAGCTCAGGCAACTCGCGATCACCGGCCACCACGCGCTGCGCAGCATCTTCAGTGCCACGGGCAATCCGGCCCGGGCGTTTTTGTGCGCTCAGGTTAGGGACGTCACCGAGCAGGATCGCCTTGAAGCGATCGCACAGCAACATGAAGTCCATCGCGGCCAGCGGTTGCTCGCACAGCTCCACGTAGCGACACCAGAGCACCGTGTCGCTGTACTGCACCGTCACAATCGAGCGGAAACCAACACTGATCGGCCCGCTGCCCAGCGCCTGCCCTTCGGTCAATTGTGTGAACACCGTGGCGAGCGCGTGCGGCTGATCCACCCAATAGCGCTGCAGCCCGACACCGGGGTGCAAACGGTGGTCTTCACCGCCGTCTACCGCCACCACCTGCATGTGCTGCTTGATCGCCTCGATACCCGGCAGGAAACGCTCGCGATTGAAGCCACCGGCGTACAGCTGGTCGGGAGGCTGATTCGAGGTGCAGACCATCACCACTCCTTCTTCGAACATCACCTGGAACAGGCGGCCGAGAATGATCGCGTCACCGATGTCATTGACGAACAACTCGTCGAAACACAGCACACGCACTTCCCGGCTGAGCTCCCGCGCCAAGGCCTGCAAGGGGTCGTGGATGCCGCTGAGCTGGAACAGACGCTGATGCACCCACCCCATGAAGTGGTGAAAATGCTGGCGCCGCGCAGGCACTCGCAGGCTTTGATAGAACTGGTCCATCAACCAGGTTTTACCCCGACCGACCGGCCCCCAGAGGTAAACCCCGGGAATCGGCGAGCGCCCTTCGTGCAAGGCTTCATGGCAGGTTTGCAAGGCTTGCACCGCACGGCGCTGAGCGTCGTCAGGCACAAACCCCTGCTGGGCGATGGCGTGTTGGTAGGCCGTGAGCGGCGATTCAAAAGTCATGCGTGCCAGTATGACTTACACAGAGATATCCAGCCGTGAAATCTTGCCCTGCGCGTTCAGGCGAAAGGTGTAGCGCAACTCCAGCGGACTGCCCGGAAAATTCCCGGACACCACGTTGCTGACCAACACCTTGCCGGTGCGATGCTGCACCTTGATCACCTCGACCCTGGGCTGATAACGCCGCCCGGTGTCTTCCATCCAACGGGCGATGGCGGCCGTACCGACTTGATGCTGCCCTTCATCGAAGACGTTGGCATCCTCGGCGAAACAGTCGGTAATGGCCGAGGTATCACGGGTATTGGCCGCAGTGATATACGCCGCAATGGCGGGGGCCAATTCAGGCAGGGACATGGCACAGCTCCTTTTTTAGCAATTTATGGCGTCATGCTAAGCCAGAGCTGTGTCAGTTTTTGTCAGGAGTAAAGGGCGCCGATTCATTCTGTTCCATCACCTTGCGCCACGCCCGTAACAGGTCGCTGCGCCGCCCCGGATAACGCGTCTCCTGGACCTCGGCGGCGGCCACCCGGTCGGTGCGAAAGGTGCGATAAGCACCGCGCAACTCGCACCACGCCACGATCACCCGCACCTCATTGAGAAAGCCCAGGGCCAGTGGCCAGATCAGCCGCTGGCTCTGGGTCTGGCTGGCGTCCGCGTACTCCATATGCAGTTTGGCTTGCTGCCGAATCGCCTCGCGAAACACGTTAAGCGGCACGCGGTTCTCCGGGTAGCCAAACCCGGGCGGCCCAGGCAGCAGCGTCGGATTACGCAGGGCTTCCTGCGCGGCAGGGTCGAGCACGTCGGCAATCTTCGCCAAAGCATTTGCGGCCGCACGGCTCAGCACGTCATCGCCACGCTGGTCCACGTAGCGCAACCCCAGCACGATCGCTTCGGTTTCCTCGGCATTGAGCATCAATGGCGGCAGAAACAGGCCGCTGCGTAACACATACCCAACCCCTGCTTCGCCGAAAATCGGCGCGCCCAGTGCAGTCAATTCAGCAATATCACGGTACAGCGTGCGCTCGGACACCTCCAATTGAGCCGCCAATACGGCAGCGGTTACCGGGCGTTTTTTACCGCGCAGGGCCTGCAACAAGGTCAGTAAACGAGTGGTACGTGACACGTCGATCCCGCCGTAAAAGAAACAGTGCCGCAGCTTAGCAGAGCACCCTGTCAGAAAATGTCAGCAGCAAACACGCACTGCTGATGAAATGAATGGCCGCGCCCCTACCGCTGGGCCAGGCAACACAGCATGAGCACCACGATGACCGGCGATTATCCGAGACGAAAAAAAACGGCCTGAACAGGCCGTTTTTTTATGGGCAGAACTTACGCAAGGCTCTTGCTGACCACCTCGAACACGTCACTCGACAGCTCACCGGACGCACGAATGCGCTCCAGCTCCGCCTTCATCAGCGCCTGGCGTGCGCTGTCGTATTTACGCCAGCGGGTCAGTGGCGCCAATTGGCGCGAAGCGATCTGCGGGTTAAAGGCGTTCAATTGGATCACCAGGTCCGCCAGGAAACGATAGCCCGAGCCATCCGCCGCGTGGAAGTTGATCAGGTTTTGCCCGGCAAACGCCCCCACCAGCGCGCGTACCTTGTTCGGGTTCTTGAGGTTGAAGGCCGGGTGTTCCATCAGCGCTTTGACCCGCGCCAGCCCGCCCGGCAAGGTGCTGCCGGCCTGTACGCTGAACCATTGGTCCATGACCAACGGGTTGTCTTTGAAGTTCTCGGCAAACACCGCCAATGCCTGGGCTTTTTCTGCCTCGAACGGTGAGTTCACCAGCACCGCCAGCGCGGTCAGGCGTTCGGTCATGTTGTCGCAGGCGTCGAACTGCTCCAGGGTCGCGGCCACTACTTCAGACTTGCCGCTGAGCATCAGGTACGACAGCGCAATGTTCTGCAAGGCGCGACGAGCAAAATGCTCGGCCGCCGCAACATACGGCGTCTGCCGGGACAGCTCGCGATTGGCCTGGTAGCGCAGCCACAGGCCTTCGAACAGGTTGTCAGCCAACTGCTTACGGGCAAACTCACGGGCAGTGTGGATGGCTTCGACATCCGCCACTTCGCTGATTTCCGTCAAGTAGGCTTCGCTTGGCAACGACAGCATTTCGGCGACCATCGCCTGATCCAGGCGCTCATCGCTGAGCACGGCGCGCAAGGCGTCGATCAGGCGTTGATCCAGCTTCAACGGCTGGCCGGCCTGATGCTGGGCGATCAGTTCCTGCAACACCTGCACCGACAGTTGCTGGCCGGCATCCCAGCGGTTGAAGCCATCGCTGTCGTGCTGCATCAGGAACATCAGTTGATCGCGGTTGTACGGGAAGCTCAGCTTCACCGGCGCCGAGAAGCCACGCAGCAGCGAGGGCAGCGGCTGTTCGGCGATCTCTACAAAGGTGAAGGTCTGCTCGGCTTCAGTCACCGAAATAACCCGGGACGTACCGCCAGCCGCGGCTTCACCGGCCAGGCGCAAGGCAATGCCGGCGCCCTTCGCATCCAGCAAGCCCAGCTCGACCGGAATCACGAACGGCAGTTTCTGCACCTTGTCCGGGGTTTCCGGGCAGCTCTGGCGGAAGGTCAGGCTGTAGGTTTTAGCCGCCGCGTCGTAGGACTCGCTCACCGCCAGACGCGGGGTTCCGGCCTGGCTGTACCAGCGTTTGAACTGAGTCAGGTCGGCGCCGTTCGCGTCTTCCATGGCCTTGATGAAATCATCGCAGGTCACGGCCTGGCCGTCGTGGCGTTCGAAGTACAGGTCGCTGCCTTTACGGAAGCCTTCTGCACCGAGCAAGGTGTGGATCATGCCGACCACTTCCGAGCCCTTTTCGTACACCGTCAGGGTGTAGAAGTTGGAGATTTCAATAAAGCTGTCCGGGCGCACCGCGTGGGCCATGGGGCCGGCGTCTTCGGCGAACTGGTGCGTACGCAGGTACGCCACGTCCTGGATGCGCTTGACCGTGGCGGAGTTCATGTCGGCGGAGAAACCCGAATCCCGGAACACGGTGAAGCCTTCTTTCAGCGACAGCTGGAACCAGTCGCGGCAGGTCACGCGGTTGCCCGACCAGTTGTGGAAGTATTCGTGGGCAACGATCGCCTCGACCCGCTGGTGCGCGGCATCGGTGGCGGTTTCGGCGCGGGCCAGCACGGCGCTGGAGTTGAAGATATTAAGGCCCTTGTTCTCCATGGCGCCCATGTTGAAGTCGTTGACCGCCACGATCATGAAGATGTCGAGGTCGTACTCACGGCCGTAGGTTTCTTCGTCCCAGCGCATGGATTTTTTCAGGCTGGTCATGGCGTGCTGGCATTTGTCGATATTTTCCGGCTCGACATAAATGCGCAGCGCCACCTCGCGGTGGGTCATGGTGGTGAACGTGTCTTCAACACACCACAGGTCACCGGCCACCAGCGCGAACAGGTACGCCGGCTTCTTGAACGGGTCTTCCCAGGTCGCCCAGTGACGACCGTCTTCACCGGGTCCGCTGGCAATCGGGTTGCCGTTGGAGAGCAGCACCGGGTAACGGTGTTGCTCGGCGATCACCGTGGTGGTGAAGGTGCTCATCACGTCCGGGCGGTCGAGGTAATAGGTAATCTTGCGAAAGCCCTCGGCCTCGCACTGGGTGCAGAACATGCTGCCGGATTTGTACAGGCCTTCGAGGGCGGTGTTGGTTTCCGGATGGATGCGCACGCTGGTGTCGACCGTGAAGGTTTCACGGCTCGGGTGCAGGGTCAGGTGGCTGTCGGTCAGCTGGTAGTCTGCCTCGGTCAGCTCCTGGTCGCCCAGGTTGACGGTCAGCAGCTCAAGCTGTTGGCCATCGAGTACCAGCGGCGGCAGGCCGGCACCGCGCTCAGGGTTGCGGCGCATCACCAACTGCGCGTGGACCAGGCTGTGGTCCTCGAACAACTCGAAGGTCAGGTGCGTCTCTTCGATCAGGTAGTCCGGCGCCTGATAGTCCTTCAGGTAAATCATCTTCGGTTGTTCGGTGCGCATGGGTGGCATCCTTTTACTGATGCACGGCGAGCTGATAGGCCGTGTACTTACGAATGTTGATAACGCCGGTATCGAAGATCAGGTATTGGCCCTTGATCCCCAACAGCGTGCCTTCGGCAATCGGGTTCTTGTCCAGGTTGAAGCTGACAATCTTGGCCGGGTATTGCTCGACCGGGTAACGGATCTCGATTGGTTCGATGTCGGTCACCGGTTGGATGGCCTGCAGGCCAAAGCGTTCCTGCAAACTCAGCAGGCCTTCAGCGCAAGAGGCAAACAGCTGGTCGCGCACCTGCTTGAGGTCCACCGATTGCGCATCGCCCTTGAGCAAGGCGCGCCAGTTGGTTTTGTCGGCCACTTGGCTGCGGAACAGGTCTTCGACAAAACCGGACTGCTGGCGGGTCGCAACGCGCATGATCGGCAGCGCCTGGCTGGCGCCCTGGTCGAGCCAGCGCGTCGGCAGTTGGGTGGCCCGGGTGATGCCGACCTTGATCCCCGACGAATTGGCCAGGTACACCACATGGTCGGTCATGCAGAATGTTTCGCCCCAGCCGGGATCACGGCAAGTGCCGGCGTCGTAATGGCAACGTTCGGGGCTCATGATGCACAGGTCACACTGGGCCAGCTTGGTCATGCACGGGTAGCAGTAACCCTGGCTGAAACTGGTTTTGGTCTTGCGGCCGCAATGGCTGCAATGAATGGCACCCAGGTATTCCAGGCGCACGTGGGTGCCGATCAACGGGTTGACCGGCACCTCGGTGTCGCCCAGACGAAACGCGTATTGAACGGTCGGCTCACCGAGTTGCGCCGACATTTTGCTGACTGCACCGCGACCGATTTCAATCAATGGATCGCATCCGACTTGAACAGAATGTTCGGCACCGGCGCCGATTTGGACGCGCATTCCTGCGGGCCCATGTAGCCGGTGCGCTGCTCTTCCGGCAGGTTCTGGATTTCCCAGGCAATCACCGCTTGCAGGGACAGCTCGCGTTGCTCGGCGGTGAGCTTGCGACCATCGGACCATTTGCCGATTTCCACGGCGAGCTTGAGGCTCTCGTAGATATCCGGGGTGATGTTTTCGATCATTTCAGCAAAAGAGGACATGAGGCTCTTCCTTATCAAATAGACGCTTTGCGGCGGCTGTAAAGCCCACCCAGCAAACCTGTCAGGCAACCGATAACCAGGCCGCCAACGTGGGCAGCGTTGGCGATTTCGCCGAAGCCGATCATCGAGACCAGCCCCGACAGGCACAGCACCAGCCAGACCAGCATCATCACCAATACCCCACGAGGCAGGCGATAGGCCGGGTTAGGCGACAATAATTGAAAAATCCAGCAATGCCCGAGCAAGCCATACAACACGCCGGACAGGCCGCCAAACAGGCCGGGGCCGCCATAGGCGTATTGAGCGTAGTTGGAGACCAGGCTGAACAACAACGTCAGGCCGAGCAGGTTGATACTGCCCTGGCGCACTTCGATGCGCCGGCCCAACTCCCAGTACCACATGCCATTCATGGCCAGGTGCAGAATGCCGAAGTGGATCAGCATCGGAGTCACCAGCCGCCACCACTGCCCCGAAGCCATCGTCTCGGCGAACGGCGTGAACTGGATGTACTCGCCCGAGACGTGAAACGGCAGGAAGGTCAGCCAGCTCATGGCTTGCAGGTTTTCGCCCAGCAGCGTCACCGCGCCGACGATCAGGCTGGCCAGCAGCACCAGCGCCGTGACCGGGCTCATGCGCAATTGCTGGACTAAGCCAGCACGCGCCACAGGCGCCTGCTCGGGAATATCCAGTTGCTGGTCCGGGTCACCGGCGGGAAAGCGCTGGTACAACACGCGCACGTCGTCGCTGATGGTCTCGGGCACCCACAACACCTGCTCCCCCGCTTCCTCGCTGACGCGATGCGGCACTTGCATGCGTTGCAGCAGTTTGACGAAGCCGCCCAGGTCGACGCTCAGTGGCAAACGCAATACAGCCACGGTACTCATGAAATCACCTCGGGCCGCTCAACGTCGACCCATACGAATTTACGCGGATCCAGTTGGGTTTCCTGGTCCAGTCGGTAGGCCACCAACTTGCCGTACAGCACCGCGCTGTAGTCCAGGCAGGCCAGGTTCGGGCGAATCGGCGCCGGTTTGCCGCTGCGCCAGTAATGGCCGACGAACAACAACGGTTCATCGACGCCGTAGCGCAGCAGGGAGTTTTTCTGCGAGGACGACAGTGGCGTACGCGCCACCGGCTCCGGCAGCGCATCGGGTTGGAACACGATGTCGCCGTAGGTTTTCGGGTCGTCTTCCCAGAACTTGGTGCGAAAGAACGAGCGCGTCAGGCCATCACCACCGGTGAGCGTCAGGCCATCCGGCAGGCGCATATCGGTGCCGCGCAACAGGCGGTCGAACGCGTTGCAGGCAAAACTGCCCGGTACGGCAGCGGCCTGCAGGAAATGCTGGTCGATGCAGCCATCCGGGAAGGTGGCGCGCAGCGGCTGGATAAAGCCGTCATCCCAGCAGGCATGCACCACACGGAAACGCCCGGCGTCGACAAACAACGGCATGTCATAGAACCAGCCGAGGAAGTCATGCCAGTCAGCCGGGTGGTGCTCGAACTGGGTCAGGGTTTCATGGATCAAGCGCGCATGGCGTGGGTTGTGCTCGCGCACGAACTGCTTGCCACTGCCCGGTGGCGCCGGTGTGCTCCAGCCCAGCGCGTTGAACTCGTGGTTGCCCATGATGCACAGCGCCTGACCGGCTTCGGCCATGTCATGCACAATATGCAGCGCCTCGCGAATGCGTGGGCCACGGTCGATGATATCGCCGAGGAACACCGCCATGCGCGACGGATGGCGCCAGGTGCCGCCCTGCTTGTGGTAACCCAATTGGTCGAGCAAGTGCTCAAGGGTATGAGCGCAACCGTGCACGTCACCAATCAGGTCGTAGCTACGCGCGGGATCAAGCATCAGTCGCCTCCACCCCCCAAGCGGCTGCCCCAGCCCAACTTGGTCCGGCACACTTCGTAGTAGTTGTGGTCCAGCGGGTGGATCAACCGCAACTTCTGTGCCTTTTTGCTCACGGTGATGGTGTCACCGGGGGCGCAGGTGAAATGGTTCTGCCCGTCGCAGGAGACTTGCGGGTAGATCTGCATGTCTTTGGACACCACGATTTTCAGCTCACTGTTGCCATCGACCACAATCGGCCTGCTGGACAACATATGGGGGTACATCGGCACGATCACAATGGCATCCAGCTTGGGATGCATGATCGGGCCACCGGCCGACAACGCGTAGGCCGTCGAACCGGTCGGCGTGGCGACGATCAGGCCGTCGGCCTTCTGGCTGCAGACGAACTGGCCGTCGATATACAACTCGAACTCGATCATCCGCGTGGACTTGCCCGGGTGCAGCACCACGTCATTGAGGGCGTCGCCCTGGCCGATGGCTTCACCGTGGCGGCGCACTTCGGCCTGCAACAGGAAGCGGTTTTCCACCAGGTAATGGCCGTCGAGCACCTTGGCGACTTCGACTTCCAGGTCATCCGGGCGGATATCCGTGAGAAACCCCAGGCTGCCACGGTTGATCCCCAGCACCGGCACGTTATGCCGCGCCAGGGCCCGGGCCGCGCCGAGCAGGCTGCCGTCGCCGCCCACCACAATCACCATGTCACAGACTTCGCCGAGCATCTTGCGCGACGAGGTTTGCAAGCCATGGCCCGGGAGGATTTCAGCGATGGTGTCTTCGAGGATCACATGCAGGTGGCGTTCCAACAGGAACTTTTTCAGCCGGCGGACGGTGTCCAGCACCTGGGTACTGCCCAGGCGACCGATAATGCCGATATTGCGAAATTGCTCCATGGGGCTCCTGCGGGATGTGGGGTGTGGCAAAAAGAACGATTATGGGCGAAAGGCTGCGTCAGGCAAAATCCTTTGTCGCCACCGGCCTTGATGACAATGTTTCTCAGCCACCCGTACCGTGCTTAAAAGGCTATGCTCGGACCATGACTGTGTTCCCAGAGTTGCTCAACCTGCCCCGCCAGTTGCGGCACCCCGAGGTGCGCGATTTGGCGTGGGTGATGCTCGCGCCCCCGATGCTTGCGCAAACGCCTTGGCCACAACGCCATCCGCTGGCCGGCAGCGACTGGGTGCAGGCGCCCGATCGTCTCGAACGCTGGTTACGCACACTCGATCAAGACAGCAGCACCTTGCAGCATTGGCTGAGCATGTCACGCACTCGCCGCCTGGGCCTGTACTACGAGCGCCTGTGGCAATTCGCCGTGCAGCATGCGCCGGGCGTGGAGTTGCTGGCCGCCAACCTGCCGATCCGCCGCGCCGGGCATACCTTGGGTGAGCTGGATATGCTGCTGCGCGACCGCGAAGGCGTGCACCACCTGGAACTGGCGATCAAACTCTACCTGGGCCCGCAAGACGGCGACGGCCATGACACCGCGCAATGGCTCGGCCCCGGTTGCCATGACCGGCTGGACCGCAAGCTGGCGCACCTTGCCCAGCATCAACTGCCGATCTCGGCACGCCCGGAAAGCCGCGCAGCCTTGGCCGCACTGGATATTCAGCAGTTCGATGCACATTTGTGGCTGGGCGGGTATTTGCTCTATCCGTGGCCGGGCCAGGCCGAACCGCCCCACGGCGCCCACCCGCAGCATCTGCGCGGGCGCTGGTTGCATCAGCGTGACTGGCGGGACTTCGTCAGCGTTAGCCCGCCGGGGCGTTGGCAACCGCTGCCCCGGCATGCCTGGCTGGCGCCGGCGCATTACCCGGCCAGTGAAGTGTGGCGCGAGGAGCAGATGCACGGCTGGCTGGCCGAACTCGAGCCAATGGCGCCGGCGCAACTGCTGGTAAGGCTGGTTCAGAACGGCGAGGACTGGGAGGAAGCCGAACGTTTGTTCCTGGTGGCGGACCTTTGGCCAAACGTTCCAGGGCTCACTTGACCTTCAAGTGCCGCGCATACCAGGGCCGCTTCGGCACGCGCTTGAACAACGCCTGCAGCCCCTCTTCTTCAGCCGCAAATGTAATCCGTAGCGCCAGCTTCATGGTTTCCGGGTCCATTTCCATCGACCGCCCCCTCTGTACACCCGGCGTGGTACTGCAGCCATGGGTGTCCGGCCCCAGCCAGGGGTCTCCCACTTCCACCCAGCGCCCCGGTGCAAACCAGGCCACACCGTTGACCTCAAGCCGGCTGACCTCGCCCGGATTAAACCGCTCATGGGCGCGGAACCAGTCTTCGATTCGGTCATCGATCCAACCGTGGAAGTGCCAGAACACCGGGTTTACATGGGATGAAAACGGGTCGCCGAGGAAATCGTTCTCGGGCGCATACCAACGCGCGGCAAAGTCCGCCGGGTCACGGGCGAACGGCACCGGTGCGCCGTTGGACGGGTCGCGGGGCACCGAGGCCCAGCGCATGTGCAACCAATCGTGCAGGCCCAGCTCCATTTCCGACCCCAACTGGCCCAAGGTCAGCCTGGCCAGGTAGCGCGGGTCGCGGTAGTGGGATTCCCACACCTGGAAGTTGCTGTGGTAGGTCTCGGCCGCCTTGATATCGCTGACCCACTGGGTGTAATCGTTGTCATCCGGCGCCGACCAGGTGGGCGGTAGTGCAAAGCCGTCATGATTATCGAAGTACCGCACAAAACCCAGGCGATCGCGCTCCAGGGCCGGTTGCGGCGCGGGGAATTGCGGCCACGACGGCAGGTCCTGCATTGAACGCGCCGTGCCGAGCATATGACGGTGCATGAAAAAGAAGTCGATGCCCGAACCATTACGGTCTTTGCGTTTGCCGCGCGCGTCGCGCTCCTGGCCGCGCGGCCCGGGTTGCCAGCCGATGCCGCGCAGGGCGTCACGCTTTTCATCGGACAGCTTGTGCCACTGGTCCCGGGAGGCGTGCCACAGCTGGTGAAACAGCCGGTGTTCGGGGGAAATCAGCCAGGCCAACAAGGTCGGGTTGAGCCCGATACGCTCGCGAGCCTCGGGAAACAGCTGCTTGTGGGCGATAAAGCGGCTGTCGCGTTCGGTCAGGGCCAGCGGGCGATTGAGGTCGAGGATCTGCCCACTGAGGGTCCCGCTGCCGGCGTTGGCGAAGTCGGCCCAAACTTCGTCGAGGCTCATCTTGAACTCATAGGCGGGCGCGCCATTGGCCGCCTCGCGGTCGATCAGGCGCCAATAGAGCAATGCGCCCTCGCCTGTCAGCAGGTCACCCAATACGCGGTAACGCGGCTCACCGTCGGCACGCAAGTTTTGCGCGGTGTCCAGGTAACCGCGCAAACCCCGCCCGCGCGGGGCGATGTCGAGCAACAATTCCAGGCCTTGCAGCGGCAAGCCCTTGAGGCCGGCGTCATGGCCTTCCAGGCGCAGGCTCCAGACGCCGCGCAGGCTGTTCGCCAAATGTTGGCCGGCAGTGTCGGCCAACTCCACCGTGGCCTCGCCCGCCGTGATGGGGAATTCTTCTTCACGCGTCAGCTCGCGATGGGCATAAAAGGCCGCCGGCACCGCAGCGCCTGTCAGCGCCAGGCCTGCGATGAAGCCACGTCGAGAGATGGTCATTGTTTACCTTAGAAAACGGCTTGATCAGAGCTAGAACGTTGGCGGCCGCGACAAATTTACCGGCGCCTCGCCCGGGCCTAAATTTCCCCCGCCAGCGCTCGTTCTTCCCTGATAGCAAAGGCCTCAACTGACTGAGATGGCAATGACAAAACCACGTTCGAAAAAGGCGCTGTATATCGGCCTGCCGCTGGCACTGGCCATCGGCGCCGGAGCCGGCTTTCTGGTTTGGGACCACTGGTTGCGCGGCAATGCCGGCTACCCGCTGGAGGTGATCAAGCAGGCCAATGAAATGCAGGACCGTCTGCTGTCGTTTGACAGCCATATCACGGTGCCGCTGGATTTCGGCACGGCCGGCAATGAAGCCGACAAAGATGGCAGCGGCCAGTTCGACCTCGCCAAGGCCGCACGCGGACGCTTGTCGGGCGCGGCCTTGACGATTTTCGGCTGGCCGGAAATCTGGAACGGCCCCAATGCGCCACACAAACCCAGCGATGGCTTTGTCGAAGAAGCCCGTCACGAGCAGGAGGTGCGCTACAAGATCATCTCCGGCATGGTGCGCGACTTTCCCAATCAAGTGGGCATCGCCTACACCCCGGACGATTTCCGGCGCCTGCATGGCGAGGGCAAGTTTGCGATCTTTATCAGCATGCTCAATGCCTACCCGCTGGGCAACGACCTCAACCAGTTGGACCTGTGGACGGCACGCGGCATGCGCATGTTCGGCTTCAGCTATATCGGCAACAACGCCTGGTCCGATTCGTCGCGCCCGCTGCCGTTTTTCAATGACTCGACCGACGCCCTCGAAGGGCTGTCGGCGATCGGCCAGCAAGCGGTGCATCGCCTGAATGACTTGGGCGTGATCATCGACGTGTCGCAAATGTCGACCAAGGCCGTTGAGCAAGTGGCGCAACTAAGCCGCACACCAATGGTAGCGTCCCACTCGGCGCCACGCGCCTCGGTGGATATTCCGCGCAACCTCAGCGACAAGGAGTTGCAACTGATCAAGAACAGCGGCGGCGTGGTGCAGGTGGTGGGCTTCCCGGCCTATTTGCGCCCCTTGAGCCAACCGACCCAGGCCAAACTCAACGCCCTGCGCGCGCGCTTCGATTTGCCCCCACTGCCTAACCTGGCCATGGCCTTGATGCCCGGCGACGCGATCATTGCCGCCTGGTCCGAGCAAAAGTTCGGCCAGTACGCCAGCGCGCTGTACGCGATTCTCGACGAAGAACCCAAGGCCTCCCTCAAGGATTGGGGCGATGCCATCGACTACACCGTGCGCAAAATCGGAATCGATCATGTCGGCATCTCGTCGGACTTCAACGACGGCGGCGGCATCCAGGGTTGGGAAAACGTCGGCGAGGTGCGCAACGTCACCGCCGAGCTGATCCAGCGTGGCTACTCCGAAGCCGACATTGCCAAGCTGTGGGGAGGCAACTTCCTGCGCGTATGGGACCAGGTACAAAAAGCCGCCAAGCCCTTGGCCAACCGCTAATCAGCCTTGAAGTAAGCCCATGACCGACCGCCGCACTTTTCTCAAGCAGGCTGGCGTACTTGCCGCCAGCCTGCCGCTGGGCGCAGCCCTGCTCCCGCACGCCACGGCAGCCGCCCCTGCGCCTGCCCGCAACGACTCATGGGCAGGGTTCAAACAGCTGTTCACCCAGGACCCGGACTACCTGCACTTTTCCAACTTTCTGGTGACGTCACACCCCAAGCCCGTGCGCGAAGCCATTGATCGCTACCGCCAGCAGATCGACCGCAACCCGGGCCTGGCGATGGACTGGGGCCTTGAGGAAACCTGGAAACGCGAAGGCCAGGTCCGCGAGTGGGCCGGGCGCTACCTGAACGCCACACCGCCACAGATCGCGCTCACCGGCAGTACCTCGGAAGGCCTCGCAATGATCTACGGCGGGATCAAGCTGCGGCCTGACCAGGAAATCCTCACCACCGAGCACGAGCACTACGCCACGCAGAGCGTGCTGGATTTTCGCGTTGCCCGGCAAGGTACGCAGGTGCGCCGAATTCGCTTGTTCGAAAATGCCCACCAGGTGTCCGTAGACGAAGTGCTTGGCAATATCGAGCGCGCCATTCGCCCCAATACCCGCGTGCTGGGCATGACCTGGGTGCAATCCGGCAGCGGCGTGAAGCTGCCCATCGGCGAGATCGGCAGGCTGGTGGAAGCCCTCAACCGCAACCGTGACGACAAGGACCGCATTCTCTATGTGGTCGATGGCGTGCATGGCTTTGGCGTGGAGAACCTGGATTTTCCGGCCATGCACTGCGATTTCTTTATCGCCGGCACCCATAAATGGATGTTCGGGCCCCGCGGCACCGGGTTGGTCTGCGCACGCGATGCCGAGAACAACTACGTGACACCGATGGTGCCGACCTTCTCCGAAGACACCAATTTCGCCACCACCATGACCCCCGGTGGCTACCACGCGTTCGAGCATCGCTGGGCGGCGGACGAGGCCTTCAAGCTGCACCTGACATTGGGCAAGGCACCCGTGCAGGCGCGTATTCACGAACTGAACACCGAGCTGAAAAACCTACTGCTGGCCCACCCGCAGATCGAACTGGTCACGCCGCGCAGCACCGACCTGTCAGCCGGCTTTACGTTCTTCCGCGTCAAGGGCCAGGACAGCGATGCCGTGGCCGCCTACCTGATGAAAAAGCGCGTGGTGGTCGATGCGGTCGACCGCGATGTCGGCCCAGTGATTCGCACCTCGCCTGGCCTGCTTAACAGCTCGGACGAGATCCAGCACTTCATGACCTTGCTGAGCCAACGGTTGTGACAGCGACTTTTTTCCTTTGAACGAGATGCCCACATGAATCCATCCCGACTCAACCCCCTGACAGCCCTGGCGTTGACCGCCCTATGCGCGGCGGCACTGCCGAATCTGGCCCAGGCCGCTACGCCGCAGCCCGGCAAGGTGTTCAAAGACTGCAAGGACTGCCCGGAAATGGTCGTGCTGCCGGCCGGCACGTTCACCATGGGCACCCCCGAAGACGAAGTCGGTCGCGAGCCCGACGAAGGTCCGATGCACGCCGTGACCTTCGCCAAACCTTTCGCCATGAGCCGCTTTCAGATCACCGCCGGCGAATGGGACAGCTATATCCGCCAGAGCGGGGTCAAGATCGCCGATGGCGACACTCGCCCCGGCCGCGAATGCATTGCCAGCAAGCCGCGCTACCCGCAAGGGCCGCGCCAACCGGCCGTATGCATGGACATGGACGACGTGAAGAACTACGTCGCCTGGCTGTCGAAAAAGACTGGGCAGCAGTATCACATGGTCAGTGAAGCCCAGCGCGAATACGCCGCCCGCGCCGGCACAAGCGGACCGTTCCCGTTTCCTTTCGATGCAGGCAAGGGCTACAGCATCGCCGAACACGCCAATACTTACGGGCCGGCGGATGGCTACAGCTATTCCTCGCCGGTCGGCAGTTACCCGCCGAATGCATTTGGCATGTATGACATGCATGGCAATGTGTATGAGCGTGTGGCCGACTGTGAACACCCCAACTACATCGGCGCGCCCACCGACGGCAGCGCCTGGGTGGAGCCGAACTGCGAGAGCTACCAGATCCGCGGCAATGACTGGGGCGAGGCGCCGGTATTTTCGCGCTCGGGCAACCGCAACAACATCTACCCGCAGACGCGCGGTGACTGGATTGGTTTTCGCGTAGTGCGCGATCTCTAAGACCGACACCCCTCAAATGTGGGCGCGGGCTTGCTCGCGAAGGCGGTGAATCAGTCGATACATCCGGCGACTGACACAGCGCTTTCGCGAGCAAGCCCGCGCCCACATTTTGCCCTGCATACCTCAGCTACAGCTCGGCTGAATCAAGCCTGCCTGGCCAGCAATTCCAAGCCTTCATGCAACGCCGGGAACAGGCTGTTGTTGAAGTTGTTCCAGCGCAATTCAAGGATGGTGTCTTGCGGCGAAATCTCGGTTTTGAGCACGTCGTGGAACACTTCACCCGAATCGATGCCGTTGTCCACGTAGTGGAACGACGCCCCGGTGAGATACAGCGGCTGCGACGGCGTGGTTGCCTTGGTCGCCCAATCCACCACGGTTTGCCCACGCGCACCGTACAAGGCATTCCAGGTGGCATAGGCCCCACGGCGCTCGTAAGGCGATTCGAGACGGGTAATCCCCGGGTGAATGTTCATGATGCGCCGCGCAAACGGGGCGCCCGGCCGCACCAGTTCATCCAGGATCACCAACAAACCATCCAACACCACGATGTCAGCCTTCAACTCCACCAGCGTGTCGTGCAAGCGGCGCTCGAAATCCTGCTTGCCGGCGATGTGTTCGGCGCTACCGCGAGGCAGGCGGCGGTAGGTGGACGGCACGCTCAGCAACAGGTCGTTGACCAGCTGCCCTTGCACCCGCAAGTCCGCCGGGTACAGCCACTGGCGGCCCGGCTGATAGGCAAAGCCGTAATCGCTGACCAACTGCTGGTCCCGTGGGTTGTGTTCGTCATCGTCGTAGACCACGCCGACCAGGTTATACGCCGCGCCCAGCGGCGTGTCGTTCAGCGACCCCACCAGAAACTCCAACACCGATTTCATGTAGCGCTCATGGTCTTTGTAAGCCACCGGCTGCCCTGCCTTGTCGGCCGCGGCATTTCTCAGGGACCACACATACACCAGGTTCTTTTTGGTCATTTTTCGCTCTCGCTGAATGGACTGCGCACAGCGCCAATACACGTGCGCCTACAGCACAAGAACGAACCAGCCCGGCGGCAATTTATGCCTGGCCGCAGCCGTCGGGCGTGCGGCGCTAAATACTCGCGCTGACGCTTCGTTTGTCATGGGTAAGGGTCTGTGTGCCCAGCCCCTCTTTTCACTCTCCGGGAAGTATTTATGACCGACCCCAAACGCAGCGCCTTCAAAGGTCTGCTCGCCTTGCTCAGGCCGTTTCGCAGCATCGTGACCGTCTCTGTCGCCCTCGGCATGGTCGGCGGCCTGGCCATCACCCTGCTGCTGGCCACCATCAATAACGCCCTGCATTCGGCCAATGGCATGACCCAGGGCGTGGTGCTGACCTTTGCGGTGCTGTGTGTACTGGCCCTGGTCAGTTCGATCATTTCAGACATCGGCACCAACTACGTCGGCCAACGCATCATCGCCGCCCTGCGCAAAGACCTGGGTGAAAAAGTGCTGTCGGCGCCCATCGGGCAGATCGAGCAGTATCGCTCGCACCGCCTGATCCCGGTGCTGACCCATGATGTCGACACCATCAGCGACTTTTCCTTTGCCTTCACGCCGTTGGCCATCGCCGCGACCGTCACCCTCGGCTGCCTGGGTTACCTGGCCTATCTGTCGGTGCCGATGTTCCTGATGATGGTGGTGGCGATCATTATCGGCAGTGCCGTGCAGTTCATCGCCGGCGGCAAAGGCATCCAGGGTTTCGACCTGGCGCGCAGCCATGAGGATGAACTGCAGCGTTATTACAACGCGATCGCTTCCGGCGCCAAGGAACTGCGCATGCACCGGCCACGGCGTTTTCGCATGAACACCCATCGCATCCAGGAAACCGCCGACCGCATCAGCGACATCCAGGTGCGCTCGGTCAACATTTATATCCTGGCCAAGACCTTTGGCTCGATGCTGTTCTTCGTGGTGATCGGCCTGGCCCTGGCGATGCAGGCCTATAACCCGAACCCGGACCCGACCGTGATCACCGGTTTCGTGCTGGTGCTGCTGTACATGAAAGGCCCGCTGGAACACCTGCTGGGCTACCTGCCGGTGGTGGGCAAGGCGAAGATCGCCTTTGGCCGTATCAGCGAATTGTCACAGCGCTTCTCCTCCCCCGAACCGCACCTGCTGATGGATGACAGCGAAGCCCCCACACCCGTGGTCAACAGCCTGGAACTGCGCGGCGTGAGCTACCGCCCGCCGGCAGTAGAAGGCAGCGAACCGTTCCACCTGGGGCCGATCAACCTGAGCATCAAACAAGGCGATATCGTGTTTATCGTCGGCGAAAACGGCAGCGGCAAGACCACGCTGATCAAACTGTTGCTAGGCCTGTACTCACCGCAGGCCGGCGAGATCCGCCTCAACGGCGAGGCCGTGACCGACCCTGAGCGCGATGATTATCGCCAACTGTTCACGACGATTTTTTCCGACTATTACCTGTTCGATGACCTGGTGCAGGGCAGCGCCACTTCGTCATTGGACAGCGCCGCCAAATACCTCGAACGCCTGGAGATCGCGCACAAGGTCAGCGTCAAGGATGGCGTATTCAGCACCACCGACCTGTCCACCGGCCAACGCAAGCGCCTGGCGTTGGTCAACGCGTGGCTCGAAGAACGCCCGGTGCTGGTGTTTGACGAATGGGCGGCCGACCAGGACCCGGCCTTTCGCCGGATTTTCTACACCGAGCTGCTGCCCGACCTCAAGCGCCTGGGCAAAACCATCATCGTGATCAGCCACGACGACCGCTATTTCGATATCGCCGACCAATTGGTACGCCTGCGCGCCGGCCAGGTTGTGCACGAATGGGAGCCTGCCTGAAATTTCTTTTCCGGTTTATCCAAGTAGGAACGTCTCACTAGTGTTAATGAGAACCAGCCTCAATAAACACCTATAACTTGCCCACTTACACATAGAAGAGAAAGCATCCATGCCAGCAAGACTCGGTCTCAGCCCTCTGAGCAAAGCGCTATCCATGCGCCGGGCCCTGAACATCAATCTGCTTCCGAACGCCCTGGCCCTGGCGATATCGTTGCCGGTGGCAGGCTATGCGCAGGCGCAGGAGATCGAGCTGGATATTCCGTCACAGGCGCTGGGGAGCGCGCTGCAGGAATTCGGTCGTCAGACCAACGTGCAAGTGCTGTACAGCCCAAGCGATGTGCAGGGCAAGAACAGTCGTGCGGTGAAGGGCAAAATGGAGCCACAGCGGGCAATTGATACCTTGCTGGGTGGGACTGAGACCACGCACAGCCTCAGTGGCAACTCGCTGACCGTGACCGCTGCCGGCGCAACCGCAGGGCTGGAACTGAGCCCGACCCAAGTGACCGGCAACGCGCTGGGCAACATCACCGAGGACTCCGGTTCCTACACGCCGGGCACCATTGCCACCGCCACACGGCTGACCCTGACGCCTCGGCAAACGCCACAATCGATCACTGTCATCACCCGTCAGCACATCGAAGACTTCGCCTTGAATAACGTCGATGACGTGATGCGCCACACGCCGGGCATCACCGTGTCGGCGTATGACACCGACCGCACCAACTATTATTCCCGTGGTTTCTCGGTCAACAGCTTCCAGTACGACGGCATTCCCTCGACCGTGCGCAACGTCGGGTATTCGGCGGGCAACACCCTGAGCGACATGGCAATCTATGACCGTGTCGAAATACTCAAGGGCGCCACCGGCCTGCTCAACGGTGCGGGCTCATTGGGTGCGACCATCAACCTGATTCGCAAGAAGCCCACCTCGGAGTTCAAGGGCCATGTCCAGTTGGGCGCAGGCTCCTGGGATAACTACCGCAGCGAAGTGGATGTCAGCGGCCCACTGACCGAGAGCGGCAATGTGCGTGGTCGCGCGGTTGCCGCGTACCAGGACAAAAAGTCCTTCATGGACCACTATTCACGCAAGACCGAAACCTACTACGGCATCACCGAATTCGACCTGTCCCCGGACACGATGCTGACCGTCGGCTTCGACTACCAGGACAACATTCCGAAAGGCTCCAGCTGGTCCGGTGCCTTCCCGCTGGTGAACTCCAACGGCAGCATCAACAAGATGCCGCGCTCCTACAACAACGGCGCTGACTGGAGTTCCTGGGAGCAAAATACCCGTACCGCCTTTGCCATGCTGGAACATGACCTGGGCGACGGCTGGGTGACCAAGTTCCAACTCGACCATAAGATCAACAGTTACCATGCCGACCTCGGTTCGATTCAGTTCGTTGAACCCCAGACCGATGGCAGCGCGTCGATCAACGGGCAGAAGTACACCGGCGAGACCAAAAGCACCTCCGCCGACCTGTATGCCACCGGGCCTTTCAGCCTGTTTGGCCGCGACCATGAACTGGTGGTAGGCGGCTCGATCGGTACCTCGCGCTGGCAGGGCAAGGGCTATTGGTCGCCTGACTGGCCGCAGGGCAACAAAGTCGACTTCTACAACTGGAATGGCAAGATCGCGCGGCCAATCTACGGTCCGCCCCAACAGTACACCGACGACACGATCCGCCAGACCGGCTACTACGTGACCACGCGCTTGAACGTGATGGATGACCTCAACGTGATCCTCGGTGGGCGCGTTGCCAACTACCACGTCACCGGTATCAACCCCTCGTACAAGGAAACCGGCCGGTTCATCCCGTATGCGGGCGTGATCTACGACCTCAACGACAATTTCTCGCTGTACACCAGCTACACCGATATTTTCCAACCTCAAGAAAGCACCTATAAAGACCGCAACGAAAAGCTGCTGAACCCGGACGAAGGGCAAAACTACGAGTTCGGTCTCAAAGGCGAATTCCTTGACGGCCGCCTGAACACCAGCATCGCCTACTTCGAGGTGCATGAGACTAACCGGCCGATCTCGGACGATGCGTACAACAACCAGACGCCCACCCCGCAAAACTATGCGTTCAAAAGCTCCAAAGCCGTCACCAAAGGCTATGAAGCGGAAATCTCCGGGGAATTGAGCCCAGGCTGGCAAGTACAAGGTGGCTACACCCACAAGATCGTGCGCGACGAAGACAACAAGAAGATCTCCACCTTCGAGCCGGAGCATCAGGTCAACCTGAACACCACCTACAAGCTCAAGGGCAACCTGGACAAGTTCACCATCGGTGGCGGCCTGCGCTGGCAGAGCAAGGGCTGGTACGAGATCTGGAACTCGCCGCTCAACAAAAACCAGGACATCACCCAGGAATCCTACTGGCTGGTGGACCTGATGACGCGCTACCAAGTCACCAAGAACCTTTCGGCGACCGTCAACTTCAACAACATCTTCGACAAGTCCTACTACACCAACGTGGGCTTCTATAACTCGGCCGCCTACGGTGAGCCGCGTAACGTGATGTTCAGCACCCGCTGGGACTTCTGACCGGATGCCTTGATCGCCCCCGGACGATCAAACCGCCGCCCGATGAAAGCGCCGCTTTCATCGGGCTTTTTTTTGCCTGCCTGGCCTGAAAACACGCACAAAAAAAACCCGGATCAATGATCCGGGTTTATTCGTACGGGCGCCCCTTATGCCATGGCCGCCACCAGGCTGTTGATGAACGCGGCGCTGTCGATGATCCCGTCGTGATCCGTATCGATCATCACCGAACGCTCGATGCGCCCCTGGCCAATCACCCCGGCCATGTTCTGCTCGATCAGCGCCTTGAAGTGCCCCGCGCGGCTCAATGACGCCCACCAGCAACTGACCGGCGCCTGGATCGGCTTGAAGTCAGCCACGGTCATGCGCTCGCTCAATGCCCGGTCAACTTCCCAGGAAATCTGCGCGTCATTACCACGCAGCAGCGCGTCCTTGATGCCGGTGAACGCCTCACCCAGGGTCTGCTCGGCCCAGGCCACAAACGCCTGCCATTGCCCGATTTCATCCGCAGCCTGACGCCGACACTGTTGCCACGCCCCTTCAATCTGCTCGGCAAACGCCGGGAACATCGCTCCAAGCAACGCCGCACGACGCTCATTGGCTGATACCTCGCGATCATCCTCGCTCACCACCGCATCCCAATAAGGCGTGAGCCACTGCGGCGGGGCCGAATCAATCCAGCCGACAAATTCAACCTCACGCCCGGCTTGCTCCAGTGCGTAGGCGACTTCCATCGCCAGGTTGCCACCCAGCGACCAACCCGCCAGGCGATAGGCGCCCTGTGGCTGAGTTTTCAACAGTTGCGCGGTGTAATCGTCAACCATCGCCTGCCACTCGGGCACCGCGGCGCCCTCTTCCACCAACGCCCGGCAGATCACGCCGAACACCGGCCGCTGCTCCCTGAGTGCCAGGGCAATGGCGGTGTAGCAATGCACCGAGCCGAAGCTTGGGTGGAACATGAACAACGGCGTGCCTTGGGTCTGGCTGTTGAGCTTGACGATCACTTCGCTGCGCACCTCGCCCTGCACGCAATTGACTTGGCCACGCACGGTGGGGTTGAGCATCAACTGGCTGACGGACAGGTTGACCCCGCTGACTTGTCTGATGCGCTCCTTGAGCAGCAGCACGCGCAATGAATGGCCACCCAACTCAAAGAAGTTGTCGTTCAGCCCGACGCGCTCAACACCGAGCACCTCGCTCCAAATCGCCGCGACCTGCTGCTCAATGTCGCTTTGCGGCGCCTGATACGCCTGCGCAGCCTGTGCTTCAGGCTTGGGCAGCGCTTTGCGATCGAGCTTGCCATTCGGGCTCAACGGCATCTGTGTCAGCACCACCCATTGCGCGGGCACCATGTAATCCGGCAGTTGTGACGCGAGGTGAGCGCCGAGCAAGGCTTTCCAGTCCGCACACGGTTCCTGCAACACCAGGTAACCCACCAGGTGCGTGCCGTCCACGGCCAGCACGGCGGCTTCACGCACGCAGGCATGCTCCAGCAGACGCGCCTCGATTTCACCCAACTCGATCCGCAGCCCGCGCAGCTTGACCTGATGGTCGATGCGCCCGGCGTACTCGATCACACCCTCGTCGCGATAGCGCGCCAGGTCGCCGGTGCGGTACAGGCGTGCGCCGCTGCCGAGCGGGTCAGGCACAAAACGCTCAGCGGTCAGCGCCGGCCGACGGTGATAACCCCGCGCCAGACCGATGCCCCCAAGGTACAGCTCGCCCAGCACGCCCAGCGGTGCCGGCGCCAGGTTGCTATCGAGTACATAACACCCCAGGTTGGCAATGGGTCGGCCAATCGGCACGGCGTCCTGCCCTTCATCAACACAGGTCCAGTGGGTCACATCAATGGCGGCTTCCGTCGGCCCATACAAGTTGTACAACCGCGCACCGGGCAGCTTGGCAAACACCTGCTGCTGGGCATCCACCGGCAATGCTTCACCGCTGCACACAATGCGTTGCAGGCTATGGCAGGCGCTTACCGCCTCGTCCTGCAAGAACGCTTGCAACATGGACGGCACGAAGTGCAGCGTGGTGACCTGCTCGGCGTTGATCAGGCTGACCAACCGCGCCGGATCGCGATGCTCCCCGGGCGCGGCGACCACCAGCCGCGCGCCGCTCATCAGCGGCCAGAAGAACTCCCACACCGACACGTCAAAGCTGAACGGGGTTTTCTGCAACACGCTGTCGCTGGCCTCCAGGCCATACGCCTGCTGCATCCAGCAGAGCCGATTGGTGAGCGCCGAATGCCGATTACCGGCCCCCTTCGGCTGCCCGGTAGAGCCCGAGGTGTAGATCACATAAGCCAGGTTTTCGCCATCGACAGCACTGTCAGGATTGTGTGCGCTATAACCCTCAAGCCACGCCTCGCCGGTCTCCAGTACCAGGTGTTGAATGCCCGCCGGGATCGGCAGTTGCTCCAGCAGATGAGCCTGGGTCAGCAGCCACCTCACGCCACTGTCCTGCACCATGTAGGTGAGTCGATCACGCGGGTATTCCGGGTCCAGCGGCACGTAGGCGCCACCGGCCTTGAGCACGGCCAACAGGCCGACGACCATCTCGATGGAGCGCTCCACCGCCAGGCCCACCAGCACGTCCGGCCCCACACCGGCCGCGATCAAGCGATGCGCCAGGCGGTTCGCACGACGGTTCAGCTCGGCGTAACTCAAGTGCTGCCCGGCAAACACCAGGGCCGTCGCGTCTGGCGTACGCACCACCTGCGCCTCGATCAACTGATGCACAGCCTGGTGCAGCGGGTAGCGTTGCGCCGTGGCGTTCCAGGCCTGCAGCGTCTGGCGCTCGGCCAATGCCGCCGAAGGCAGTGCGGCCAGGCGCTGGTCGGCATCCACAATCAGCGCACTCAACAGCTGCTGGAAGTGTTCGGCCAGGCGCTGGATATGCGTAGCACTGAAGGCCTGCCGATCGTAGTTGAACTCAAGCCCCAGGCTATCGCCCATGCCCAGGAGCACGGTCAACGGGTAGTGTGTCTGCTCCAGGCTGCGCACCGCACCAAAGCGTAAACCCGACGGTGCGCCCTGCTCCAACGCCTCAGACACCGGGTAGTTCTCGAACACCAGGATGCTGTCGAACAGCGCCTCCCCGCCCAAGCCGGCCCAGCGCTGGATTTCGAACAGCGGCGTGTGCTCTTGCTCACGCAAGCGCACATTCTGCGACTGGACGTGTTGCAGCCACTGGCTGACCGGCATCTGCGCCTCAGGCGTGGCCACCACCGGCAGCGTATTGATAAACAACCCGACTTGCTGCTCGATACCGCGCAGCTCGGCCGGCCGCCCCGCCACGGTGGCGCCGAACGCGACGGTGGCCTGCCCGGTGTGATGGTGCAGCAGCAATAACCAGGCGGCCTGCACCAACGTATTGAGTGTGACCTTGTTGCTCTGCGCGAACGCTTTGAGGCGTTCGGTCTGCGCGGCATCAAAGCTCAGGCGATGCTCACCGTTGGCCACCAGTGCCGTCGGTGCCTCATTCGCCACGCCGTATGCCAGGCGCGTAGGCGCCTGCAGGTTGAGCAACTGGTCTTTCCAGAAGGTTTCGCTGACGGCTTTGTTCTGCGCCTGCAACCAGGCGATGTAATCGCGATAGCGCCCTGTCGGCGCAGCCAGCGGCTCGCCGGCATAGTGTTGCAATACCTCGCCGAACAACTGCGAACCACTCCAACCGTCCATCAGGATGTGATGGTTGGTGTAGATCAGGTGGTAACTCGACACGCCTGTGCGTATGACCGACAGGCTCAGCAGCGGCGCCTGCTCCAGTACAAAACCCTGGGCCCGCGCCGACTCGGCCAGGGCGTCGAGGGCCGCAGGGCAATCCGCGCGGTCCGTCCAATCGAGCGCCTCAAGCGGCATGCGCCGCTGCTTGTAAACCACCTGCAACGGTTGCTCTGCATCGGTCTGCCAGAGGAAACCACTGCGCAGAATCTCATGCCGGTCGACAGCCGCCTGCCAGGCCTGGTGGAAACGCGGGACATCCAGGCCGTCCACATCGATGCGCATTTGGTTGATGTAGTCGCCCGACCCTTCGCCGTACAACGACTGGAACAACATGCCTTGCTGCATCGGCGACAACGGATACAGATCTTCCACCTCGGAGAAGGTCAGCGGCAGCGCATCCAGCTGGCCTTGAGACAAGCGCGCCAGCGGGAAGTCCGACGGCGTGACACCTTGGTTGGCGGCGGCGCAGCAATGCTCGATCAACGCCTTGAGCTCAACCGCGTAGTCATCCGCCAACTGCTGCACGGTCGCTTGCGCAAACATTGCCTGGCTGAAACTCCAGTTCAACTTCAGTTCGCCGGCGTAGACCTGGCCGTTGATTTCCAGCCAGTTGCCCAGCGGTGCGTCAAGGCTTTGCTCGGCACCACTGGCGTCACCGGAAGGCGCGAACAAGCCTTCCTGTTCGCCGCCCTCGAAACTGCCGTCAAACTGCCCCAGGTAGTTGAACGTGATACGTGGTTGCGGCAAGGCACTCAACGCCTGTTGCGCCTCGGCATCGCCCAGGTAACGCAAGGCACCAAAGCCGAGGCCTTTTTCCGGTACGGCGCGCAGTTGCTCCTTGATCTGCTTGAGGGAGCCCGCCAGGGAATCGGTCGGCGCCAGCTGCACGGGATAGAGGCTGGTAAACCAACCGACGGTGCGGGTCAGGTCGATCTCATCGAACAGGTCCTCACGGCCGTGGCCTTCCAGCCGGATCAACATCGACGCGTCACCGGTCCAGCGCACAATGACACGCGCCAGGGCCGTCAGCAGCAGGTCGTTGATCTGTGTTCGGTAAGCACTGGGAGCGTCCTGCAACAAGCGACGGGTAAACCCTGGGTCCAACTGGGTCGTCACACTCAGTGCATGGCGGTTGCTCAGGCTGGCCTGCGGGTCGGCGCCGGGCAAACCGGCGCGGCTGCCGTGTAACTGCGTCTGCCACCACGCCAATTCCTGCGCCAGCGCGGGGCTGCCGGCGTAGGCTTGCAGCCGCTCGGCCCACGCGCGCGTGGAGCTGGTCTTGGCGGGCAACACCACCGCTGCGCCTTGGGCAATTTGACGGTAGGCGGTTTGCAGGTCCTCGAGGAGGATGCGCCAGGACACACCGTCCACCACCAAGTGATGGATCACCAGCAACAAACGCTGTGAGCCATCGGCCATGCTCACCAACACCGCACGCAGCAACGGGCCTTGACTCAGGTCGAGGCTGCGCTGGGCTTCCTCGCCCAAGGCTTCAAGCTCTGCGAGCGTTGTGAGGGTGGTCTGCCACAGCACCTGTTCGGCCTGATGATGTTCGGCACTTCGATACGCCGCCGCCCAGCCATTCACACCCTGGACAAACCCGGTGCGCAGGGCGTCATGGTGCACAATCAAGGCCTGTAGCGCCGCCGCCAGCACAGGCACCTCCAGGCGTTGGTGCGGTTGCAGCACCACGGACTGGTTCCAGTGCTCCCGCGCCGGGATGTCATCGGCAAAAAACGCATGCTGAATGGGCAGCAGCAACAGCTCGCCAGTCAGCGCCGACTGATCCAGCAGCACGGTGCCCTCGCCTTCGCGGGCGACGGCCGCCAGGCTCTGGACCGTCTGGTGTTGGAACAGGTCCTTGGGCGTGAACCGCACACCGACTTGGCGGGCACGGCTGACGACCTGAATCGAAATAATCGAGTCGCCACCCAGTTCAAAGAAGTTGTCATGCAGCCCTACGCGCGGCAGGCGCAGCACGTCGGACCAGATCGCGGCGATTTTCTGCTCCAATTCACTGTGTGGCGCAACATACACCTGCTGCATCAAGCTCACGTCCGGCAGCGGCAGGCCTTTGCGATCCAGCTTGCCATTGGGCGTGAGCGGCATGCGCGCCAGAAACATGAAATGCGTGGGCACCATGTAGTCCGGCAGGCGGGTTTTCAAGGCGCGGCGCAGCACCTCACGGCCGTTCGCTTGGGCCACGGCATCGTCGATCATCGCCGGGTGCAACGGCACCACATACGCTACCAGTTGCTTGCCGGTCGGCCCTTCCTGCGCCACCACCACGGTTTCACCGACGCTGTCCTGCTCACGCAGACGGGCTTCAATTTCACCCAGCTCGATACGGAAACCACGGATTTTGACTTGGTGGTCGACACGCCCCAGGTAGTCCACCACGCCATCGGGGCGGCCACGGGTCAAGTCGCCGCTGCGGTACACACGGCTGCCGGGTGTGCCGAACGGGTCCGGCACAAACCGCTCGGCGGTCAGCGCCGCACGCTCCAGATAACCGCGCGCCACGCCCTCGCCGCCCAGGTACAACTCACCGGCCACGCCGATCGGTTGCAGGTTCAACTGCGCGTCCAATACGTAGCCGCTGCGGTTGCCCAGCAACGTACCAATCGGCGCATAGACCGCGCCGCAAGGGTCGCCCTTGCGCGCCTTCCACAACAGCGGCGTAACCACTGTCTCGGTCGGCCCATAACCGTTGAACAGGTAGGTCGGCTTGAGCGCGCGCCAGGCCAGGTCGTAGCTCGCCTGCGCCACCGCGTCACCCCCAAAGCAATACACGCGCACGGCCGGCGGGTTGCCGTCGCGTTCGGCATGCTCGGCCAGTTGTTGCAGGTACACCGGCGGGAACACCGCCATGGTCACGTTGTGGCAGTGCATTTGCGCGTAGGTGTATTCCGGCAGCCACAGGCTGTCATCGCGGATCAGCACACTGGCGCCGTTGATCAGCGGGTGCATCCAGCCTTCGTGGGAACCGTCAAAGGCGAAGGACATGAAGTGCAGTTCGCAATCGGCCGGGCCGGTTTCATAGCGCTCGCCGGTGGCAATAATGTGCGCCACGAGCGGGCCGTGCGACACCGCAACGCCCTTGGGCAGGCCGGTGGAGCCGGAGGTGTAGATCACGTAGGCGAGGTTGTCGCCGTCGAGTGCGACCTGTGGATCGGTGTCGTCAACCGTGGCCCAGGCCTCGGCCTGATCAACCGCAAGCACTGCCAGGCCTTGCGGAATCGGCAGCCGCTGCTGCACCGCCGAGTGGGTCAGCAACAGCTTGGCGCGGCTGTCCTGCATCATGTACAGCAAGCGATCACGCGGGTATTCCACGTCCAGCGGCACATACACGCCACCAGATTTCATCACCGCGAGGAACGCCACCATGATCTCGGCACTGCGCGGCATGGCGATGGCCACGCGCACTTCCGGGCCCACGCCACGGGCGATCAGCGCATGCGCAAGGCGATTGGCCTGGCCATCGAGTTCCCCGTAGGTCAGCGTTTGCGCAGCGAATTTTACCGCCACTGCATTCGGGTTTTCCCGGGCACGGTCGGCGACCAATTCGTGCACCAGGCGCTTGGCCGAGTAACCCGAATCGGTGCAATTCCACAGCTGCAGAATCTGTTGCTGCTCTGCGGTGTCCAGCAGCGGCAATTGGCTGAGGGTTTGCTGCGGGTTGGCAACCATGCCCTGCAGCAGGTTCTGCCAATGCCGGGCCATACGGCGCACAGTGTCGGCTTCAAACAGGTCCTGGGCATACCCGAAGGTGGCCCAGATGCCCTCGGTGGATTCCTGAATATCCAGGTCCAGGTCGAAATGCGCGGTCTTGCTCTCCCAGTCCAGCCCTTCGACCCGCAATTGCGCCAGTTGATGCTGAACCTGGGCCTGGCCCACATCGGTCTGGTGGTTGAACATCACTTGGAACAACGGGTTGTGGCTCAGGCTGCGCTCCGGTTGCAGCGCTTCCACCAATTGCTCGAACGGCAGGTCCTGGTGAGCCTGCGCATCCAGGGCGCGCTGGCGCGTGTGTTGCAGCAACTGCGCGACGCTCATCTGGCCATGCAGGTCAGCCTTGAGCACCTGGGTGTTAACGAAAAAGCCGATCAGGCGCTCGGTCTCGCTGCGATTGCGGTTGGCAATCGGCACGCCGACGCGGATCTCTTCCTGGCCACTGTAGCGGTGCAGCAAGGTCTGGAACGATGCCAGCAACAGCATGAACAGCGTCACGCCTTGTTGCTGGGCCAGCGCCTTGAGGTCGCGGGCCAGTGGCGGTGCCAGCTCGATAGGCAAACGCGCGCCACGGTGGCTCTGCACCGCTGGGCGTGGGTGGTCGAATGGCAACTCCAGCACGCTCTGCTCACCGCCCAGCACCTCGCGCCAATACGCCAGCTGACGGGCTTTCTCGCCCGCGTCCATCCAGTTGCGTTGCCACACCGCGTAGTCGGCGTACTGGATCGGCAGTTCCGGCAATTGCACGCCCTGCCCCTGGCTGTAAGCGGCGTAAAGCTGCACCAACTCTTGCACCACCAACTGCATCGACCAACCATCGGACACGATGTGATGCTGAACCAGCACCAGCACATGCTCGTCATCCGCCAGACGCAACAGGGTCACACGCAGCAACGGCCCCTGTTGCAGGTCAAACGGCTGGGCGATTTCAGCTTCGACGCGCGCCTTGAGGTGGGCTTCCTCGACATCGGCACGCACCATCGGCAATGACGCCAGCGGGTCAATCACCTGCTCGGCGCCCGTGTGCGTCTGGCGCACATGGGTACGCAGGCTTTCGTGACGGGCCAGCAATGTATCGAAACTGCGCTGCAACGCCGCCGTGTCCAACCGCCCTTTCAAGCGCAAGGCACTCGGTATGTGATACGCGGCGCTTTGCGGCTCCAACTGCCAAAGGAACCATTGGCGCTCCTGCGCATACGACAACGGCAACGGCTGGTCACGCCCCACCGGCAGCAGCGCGGGAGCCGTGGGCGCAGTCGGCGAATGGGCTTCAATGGCCGCGACAAAGCCATCCAGGCGCGGCTGCTCAAACAGCGTCTTGAGTGGCACTTCGAGGTCAAGCGCCTGGCGTATGCGCGAGACCACCTGCATGGCGAGCAGGGAATGCCCACCCAGCTCGAAAAAGTGCTGAGTCAGGCCCACACGCTCAGTGCCGAGGATATCGGCCCAGATCGCGGCAACCTGTTGTTGCAAGGCCGTTACAGGCGCTTGCCAATCGGTGTGCACCGACGCGGCATCCGGTTTGGGCAGCGCGTGGCGGTCGAGCTTCCCATTGGGGTTCAACGGCATGCGCGCGAGGAAGATCAGGTGCGTCGGCACCATGTAATCCGGCAATTGCTCGCGCAGGCTGGCCTTGAGCTGTTCACCGGCAACCCGCTGCGCTGGCGCGGACAGCGCTTGCGTGGGGACCACGTAAGCCAGCAACTGGTTGTCAGCGGCCAGCAGCAGCGTTTCACGCACGCCTGCCTGGGCCAACAGCAACGCCTCGATCTCACCCAGCTCGATGCGGAAACCACGGATTTTCACCTGGTGATCGACGCGCCCGACATACTCGATGACCCCATCGGCGCGACAGCGGGCCAGGTCACCGGTGCGGTACAGGCGCTCGCCCGCGCAGCCGAAAGGGTCGGCGACAAAACGTTCGGCGGTCAGCGCAGGTCGCTGCAGATAGGCTCGCGCCAGACCACTTTCACTGGCGATATACAGTTCACCCACGGCACCGACCGGCAGCAGATTCAAATCGCGGTCGAGCACATACAGCGCACGCCCCGGCAGCGCGCGGCCGATAGGGCTGGCGCTGGCACCGATCACCGTCGCGTCGTCGCTGCAGTCCAGCACGCTGGACACCACCGTCGCCTCGGTAGGCCCGTAGGTATTGAGCAGGCGTACATGGCCGAGCCCCGCGCGACGCCACAACGTCGGGCCATCGAGCGGCATGGCTTCGCCGCCGATATGCACCTGGCGCAGTGCACCGTAGGCACGTGGGCCGGCCGCCAGGCAATCCTGCAAGAAGAGTTTCCAGTAGGCCGTCGGCAAGTCGGCCAAGGTGATGCCCTGGGCGATAATCTGTTGGTACAGTTCGGCCCCGTCCCACAGCTGCGGGCCACGCAGGACCACGCTGGCGCCGACAGTCAGCGCCGGGTACAACTGCTCGACGAAACCGTCGAAGTTCAGGGTCGCAAACTGCAACACCCGATCATCCGGGGTCAGGCCCGAGTAGCCCGCAGCGATGCTTGCGAACTCACTCAAAGCCGCATGGTTGATCGCCACGCCCTTGGGTTTACCGGTAGAACCCGAGGTGTAAATGACGTAAGCCAGGCTGCGCGGTTCGAAGTCGAGCCCGGGATTGTGTTCGGCACACTGCGCCAGTTGCGCATCGGCCAGATCAATGTCCAGGGCCACTACGTGCTCAGGCAACGGCAAACGCTCACGCAGGGACGACTGGGTCAACACCCGCTGTAATCCACTGTCTTCGAGCATGTGCACCAAGCGCTCACGCGGGTATTGCGGGTCGAGCGGCACATACGCGCCGCCCGCCTTGAGCACCGCCAGCAGGCTCACCACCATGGCCAACGAGCGCTCCACGGCAATGCCGACCAGCACCTCCGGGCCTACGCCCTGGGCGATCAGGTAATGGGCCAGACGGTTGGCCTGGCGATTCAACTCGCCATAGCTGATGGCCTGCTCATTCAGGGCCAACGCCTGGCGTTGCGGATGCCGCTGGGCCTGAGCTTCGAACAGCTGATGCACCGCGTGCAGGTCGATGCCGGTCGCCGGGGCGTTCCATTCCTGGCGAATCACCGTGTGTTCGGTTGTGCTCAGCATCGGCAGGTCGCTGAGACGGCTGTGCGGTGCGCTCACCACTGCTTGCAGCACGTTCTGCCAATGCTGCGCCAAACGCTCTATCGTCGCGGCGTCGAACAGGTCAGTGGCGTAGGTCAGCGCGGCCCAGATACCTTCCGGGGATTCATGGGTGTCCAGGCTCAGGTCGAAGTGCGTGGTCTGGTTGTCCCAATCCAGCTCCGAAACGCGCAAGCCGGGTAATTGCTGCCCTTCGCGTCCGCCCTGGGCGTCGGTCTGGTGATTGAACATCACCTGGAACAACGGGTTGTGGCTCAGGCTGCGCTCGGGCTGCAGTGCCACCACCAATTGCTCGAACGGCAGGTCCTGGTGAGCCTGGGCCTCCAGCGAGCGCCGCTTGGTTTGCTGCAACAGTTCGACGAAGGTCATCTGCCCGTCAAGGTCAGCCTTGAGCACCTGGGTGTTGACAAAAAAGCCAATCAGCCGCTCGGTTTCGACACGGTTTCGGTTGGCATTCGGCACGCCGACACGGATGTCCGATTGCCCGCTGTAGCGATAGAGCAAGCTCTGGAACGCGGCCAGGAGCAACATGAACGGGGTGGCGCCCTCTTGCTGCGCAAGGCGCTTGATACCGCTGACCAGTGCCGGTTGCAGGTGCACCTGCACGCTGTTGCCGCGATGGCTTTGTTGCGCCGGTCGCGGGTGGTCGAGGGGCAACTCCAGCACGGGCTGTTCGCCGCCCAGCAGTGCTTGCCAGTACGCCAACTGACGGGCTTTCTCCCCTGCTTCCATCCAGCCGCGCTGCCACAGGGCATAGTCGGCGTACTGGATCGGCAAGTCCGGCAACGCCAGGCTGCGGCCCTCGCAGCAGGCCGCATAGAGTTGCACCAGTTCGTCAACCATCACCTGCATCGACCAACCATCGGAAATGATGTGGTGCTGAACCATCACCAGCACATGTTCATCGTCGGCCAGCTGCAACAGTGTCACGCGCAACAGCGGCGCCTGGAGCAGATCAAACGGCCGTGCAACCTGCGCTTCTACGTGCGCCATCAATTGCTGTTCGTCCGTTTGCATCTGCACGATGTCGACCCTGGCCTCAGGCATCACCACCTGCAACAGCTGCTCACCGTCCTGTACCAAGCGGGTACGCAGGCTTTCGTGGCGGGCCAGCAAACGGTCGAAACTGTGCTGTAACGCCGCGAGGTCGAGCTGGCCTTGCAGGCGTAGCGCCCCAGGAATGTGATAGGTGGCGCTGTGCGGGTCGAGCTGCCAAAGAAACCACTGGCGTTCCTGGGCGTAAGACAATGGCAATGTGTCGAGATCATGCCGGGTGGGGGCAATCGGCAATTGCGCGAAGCTCATGCCGCGCGCTTGCAGGCGCTGATAAAACTGCTGGCGTTGTTCAAGCGGCAGGCGAAGAAAGCGCGAGACCAGATCGATGTTCGGGTTGGAAAGCATGGTTCAAATCGCCTCTAGTTCGCTCAAAAAGTCACGTAGATCATCAAAGTCTTCCGCGCTGCCCGCACGGAAAGTGGCAGCGGCCTGGACATAGGCACGCAGCGTCTCGGTCTGGAACACTTCGACCAGCGGCACCTCCAGGCCCAACTCGACCTGGACCCGCGACGTGATCTGGATCGCCAGCAAGGAGTGGCCGCCGACTTCGAAGAAGTTGTCATCCAGGCCCACTTGCGGCAGGCGCAGCACTTGGGCCCAGATCGCCGCAATCTGCTGTTCCAGTTCGGTTTCGGGTGCCACATAGCGTTGCTGCATCAGGCTCGCATCCGGCGCAGGCAAGCCTTTGCGGTCGAGTTTGCCGTTGGGGGTCAGCGGCATGTGCGTCAGGAACATGAAGTGCGTGGGCACCATGTAGTCCGGCAGCCGGGCCTTGAGCGCGCGGCGCAAGGTGTCACGGAACTCGACCTGGTTGATCAGCGCCGGATCGGTCGGCACCACATACGCCACCAGTTGCTTGCCGGTCGGCCCTTCCTGCGCCACCACCACGGTTTCACCGACGCTGTCCTGCTCACGCAGACGGGCTTCGATTTCACCCAGCTCGATACGGAAACCACGGATTTTGACTTGGTGGTCGACACGCCCCAGGTAGTCCACCACGCCATCGGGACGGCCACGGGTCAAGTCGCCGCTGCGGTACACACGGCTGCCGGGTGTGCCGAACGGGTCCGGCACAAACCGCTCGGCGGTCAGCGCCGGACGCTCCAGATAACCGCGCGCCACGCCCTCGCCGCCCAGGTACAACTCACCGGCCACGCCGATCGGTTGCAGGTTCAACTGCGCGTCCAATACGTAGCCGCTGCGGTTGCCCAGCAACGTACCAATCGGCGCATAGACCGCGCCGCAAGGGTCGCCCTTGCGCGCCTTCCACAACAGCGGCGTAACCACTGTCTCGGTCGGCCCATAACCGTTGAACAGGTAGGTCGGCTTGAGCGCGCGCCAGGCCAGGTCGTAGCTCGCCTGCGCCACCGCATCCCCCCCAAAGCAATACACGCGCACAGCCGGCGGGTTGCCGTCGCGTTCGGCATGCTCGGCCAGTTGTTGCAGGTACACCGGCGGGAACACCGCCATGGTTACGTTGTGGCGGTGCATTTGCGCGTAGGTGTATTCCGGCAGCCACAGGCTGTCATCGCGGATCAGCACGCTGGCGCCGTTGATCAGCGGGTGCATCCAGCCTTCGTGGGAACCGTCAAAGGCGAAGGACATGAAGTGCAGTTCGCAATCGGCCGGGCCGGTTTCATAGCGTTCGCCGGTGGCGATGATATGCGCCACGAGCGGACCGTGAGACACCGCCACACCTTTGGGCAGGCCGGTGGAGCCGGAGGTGTAGATCACGTAGGCGAGGTTGTCACCGTCGAGTGCGACCGAGGGTGCGGTGTCGCTGTACTCGGCCCAGTCCTCGCTGCGGTCTATCGCCAAGGTGTTCAGCCCTTCAGGGATCGGCAATTGCTGCAACACGCGGGTGTGCGTGAGCAGCAGTTGCGCGCGGCTGTCTTGCATCATGTACAGCAAGCGATCACGCGGGTACTCCACGTCCAGCGGCACATACACGCCGCCGGCTTTGAGCACTGCGAGGAACGCCACCATGATCTCGGCACTGCGCGGCATGGCGATGGCCACGCGCACTTCCGGGCCCACGCCACGGGCGATCAGCGCATGCGCCAGGCGATTGGCCTGGCCATCGAGTTCCCCGTACGTCAGCGTTTGCGCAGCGAATTTTACCGCCACTGCATTCGGGTTTTCCCGGGCACGGTCGGCGACCAACTCGTGCACCAGGCGCTTGGCCGAGTAGCCCGAATCGGTGCCATTCCAGAGCTGCAGAATGTGTTGTTGCTCATCAAGGTTGAGCAGGTTCAGTTGCCCGATGGCCTGCTGCTGATCGTCTACCATGCTCTGCAACAGGTTCTGCCAATGCTCGGCCATGCGTTCGATGGTG